>NZ_CP107917.1 GCF_036014175.1 Streptomyces sp. NBC_00443
TGGAGTCGGTGGCCCTCGCAGATCATGCCCGTCGGTGCGCCCGCACTATCACCACGGTGACCGGTGAAGCCGTGGAGGCGCTGCAACTCGACGGCTTGGAACCGGTCTTGGAGGTTGCCGGACGCGCGGACACCTGGTGGCGAGGAGCTGACTCTCTTGTGGCTGTCTACCGCGGGGAAGCTGAGTGCATGTTGGCACCGCAATGCCGGACGGCAACGGTCTACTCCGGGCTCGATGAATGGGGCCTCAAAGGGCTCGGCGTTTAAGAGCTCACCTGCCATCGATTAGACATCGGGCTGCAACGCTGCTTTCGGCAAGAGGAACTGATGACAGGACAGTTTGGAATGCAGAGAATCGTGCTCAGAGAGCACCAGGTGGATGCGACTGCGCGTATCCGTCGGTGGGTCAGATTCCCTGCAAGGTCCTCTGTGCCTGCGGAAGGGACGCGCGCCACGGTGGTGTCCGCCACGGGGTCTGGCAAGACGATCACGGCCGCGTGGGCTGCGCTGGAGTGCTTCCGTGGCGGACGGATCCTCGTCATGGTCCCTACCCTCGATCTGCTCGTGCAGACCGTTCAGGCGTGGCGGAGGGTCGGTCACAGCGGGCCGATGGTCGGGGTGTGCTCGCTGGAGAAGGACGACATCCTGGAGCAGCTGGGCGTACGGACCACTACGAACGCGATCCAGTTGGCGCTGTGGGCGGGGCATGGGCCGGTGGTCGTGTTCGCCACGTACGCCTCCCTCGTGGACCGCGACGATCCGGAGGACCCGCTGGGTCAGGGACGCGTTCGCGGGCCGCTGGAGGCTGCTCTGGCGGGCGGAGAGCGGTTGTACGGACAGACGATGGCCCCGTTCGACCTCGCCGTCGTCGACGAAGCCCACTCAACGACCGGTGATCTCGGGCGGCCGTGGGCGGCGATCCACGACAACACCCGCATCCCGGCGGACTTCCGGCTCTACCTCACCGCCACCCCACGCATCCTCGCTTCCCCCCGGCCGCAGAAGGGCAGGGACGGGCAGGAGCTGGAGATCGCGACTATGGCGTCCGATCCGGACGGCCCGTACGGCGAGTGGATCTACGAGCTCGAACTGTCCGAGGCGATCGAGCGCGGCATCCTCGCCGGGTTCGAGATCGACGTGCTGGAGATCCACGACCCCTCCCCCGTCCAGGCACTATCGGAGGAGGCGCAGCGGGGCCGGCGGCTGGCGCTGCTGCAGACTGCGCTCCTGGAGCACGCCGCCGCGCGGAACCTGCGCACGGTTATGACCTTCCACCAACGGGTGGAGGAGGCGATGGCGTTCGCGGAGAAGATGCCGCAGACGGCCGCCGAGCTGCACGCGGCCGAGGTCTCCGACGAGGCCCTGGCCGACGCGGACTTGCTGCCGAAGTCGTCGATCGATGCGGAGTTCTACCAGCTGGAGGCCGGCCGCCACGTGCCGCCGGAGAGGGTGTGGTCGGCGTGGCTGTGCGGCGATCACCTCGTAGCCGAACGACGCGAAGCCCTACGGCAGTTCGCAGGCGGTATCGACGCCGCGGGTCGCCGCGTACACCGCGCGTTCCTGGCCAGCGTGCGGGTCCTGGGCGAGGGCGTCGACATCGTCGGCGAGCGGGGTGTTGAGGCGGTGTGTTTCGCCGACACCCGCGGTTCCCGGGTGGAGATTGTGCAGAACATCGGCCGGGCGCTGCGCCCGAACCCCGACGGCACGGTCAAGGTGGCCAGGATCATCGTGCCCGTCTTCCTGCAGTCTGGTGAGAACCCGACCGACATGGTCGTCTCCGCCTCGTTCGCACCCCTCGTAGCCGTCCTCCAAGGTCTGCGCTCGCACTCGGAACGCCTCGTCGAACAGCTCGCCAGCCGGGCGCTGACCAGCGGGCAGCGGCACGTGCACGTGAAGCGGGACGAGGACGGGCGGATCGTCGGCACCACGGCCGAAGGCGAGGGCGGGCAGCACGAGACCGAGGGCGCGGTGGAGTCAGCGCTGCTGCACTTCTCCACCCCGAGGGACGCGGCGACGATCGCGGCGTTCCTGCGCACCCGGGTGTACCGGCCGGAGTCCCTGGTATGGCTGGAGGGCTACCAGGCCCTGCTGCGCTGGCGGAAAAAGAACCACATCACCGGCCTGTACGCCGTCCCGTACGACACCGAGACCGAGGCCGGCGTCACCAAGGCGTTCCCGCTGGGGCGGTGGGTCCACCAGCAGCGGCGCACCTACCGTGCGGGCGAACTCGATCCCCACCGCAAGACACTGCTCGACGAGGCCGGGATGGTGTGGAGCCCGGCGACGAAGCGTGGGAGAACAAACTCGCCGTACTGCGCTCCTACCACCGCGCACACGGCCACCTCGCCCCCAGACGCGACGCCCTCTGGGGCGACGCCGACAGCCAACTGGTCCCCGTCGGGGAACACATGGCCAACCTCCGCCGCAAGAACGGCCTCGGCAAGAACCCCGAACGCGCCGCAACGCGGGCCGCCCAGCTGGCCGCGATCGACCCCGACTGGAACTGCCCCTGGCCACTCGACTGGCAACGCCACCACCGCATCCTCACCGAACTCGCCGCCGACGAACCCGACAGCCGCCTCCCCCACATCGCCCCCGGCGTCCTCTACGAAGGCGACGACCTCGGCAAATGGCTCCAGCGGCAACGCCGCAACTGGACGGAGCTCTCCGAAGAACAGCAGCAGCGGCTGACAGCGCTGGGCGTGGAACCCGCCGAACCGCCCGCACCGGCCCCGGCGGCCAAGGACGGCGGGAAGACGTCAGCCTTCCAGCGCGGTCTGGCGGCCCTCGCCCAGTACATCCAGCGGGAAGGCAGAACCGTCGTAGGAAGGGCGCACATTGAGGAGTTGCCGGACGGTTCGGCGATCAGGCTGGGTGTGTTTCTGAGTAACCAGAGGGCCAGACGTGACCGTCTGGATGCGGAGCAGCGAGCAGCGTTCGCTGAGCTGGGTTACGCCTGGGCCGTAGAGCAGCCCGAGCGCGGCTGACAGCACATCTGCGAGGTCAGGGGCGCCCGGCAGGACCGGCGGACCTGGGTCTCTGGCACGCGTTTCCCTTTGGCTTGTTTTGCCCATTACCGGATGAGCCGACAAGACGTTTGGCTCTGTGTGCGGAGCACGAAATGGGATATGGGATGCGGAAACGGCCGGGCCGGCCGATGTCAGAGCTGTGGACGTACGGTTCTTGGCTGCGAGCGGGACGACGGAGTGTTCGCCGTGGCAGGCGGCGGCCGCCGAAGTGGCCTTCGAGCAGTGTCCGCCTCTGAGGCCGTTTTCAGCCCGCAAGGGCAAGCGGACGGCGCCGGGATGGTGGTGGTCGGCGACCACCGGACGGCTCGTGCACTACGGCTCTGGGGCGATGCGGCTGCATCTGATGCTGCTCGACCGCGATCCACGCGTCAGTGGCCTGGCCAGTCGGCCGCTGGAACTGCGGTGGCGTGCGCCGGGCGGAGTGTGTACGCATGTCCCGCAGGTGATGCTCCGGCTCACCGACGGCCAGGGAGTCTTGGCTGACTGCACCGCCAGAGGGGGGCTTTCTCGGCGGCAGCGGTCCCTCGCGGCGGTGGTCGGTGAGGTGTGTGCGGCGGTGGGCTGGCGGTACTGGGTGCTGGGTCCGGTCGATCCGGTGTACCGGCGCAACGTGACCTGGCTGTCCGGGTACCGGCATCCGCGGTACCACGGAGGACAGCAGCTGGCGGCGGCGTTGCGGGAGTCGTTCGCCGACCGTACGCCGCTGTGGGAGGGCGTGCGCCGGACCGGGGATCCGATGGTGGTTCTTCCCGCGCTGTTCCATGCCCTGTGGGCGGGGCGGCTGTCCGCGGATCTGGGCGCTCCCATGCATGAGCGGATGCCGGTGTGGGCGCAGACGGCGTGACGGGGGCACGGGGCCGGGGGTCCGGCGGGCCGGTGGTCGAGGTGGGGTCCCGGGTGCGGTTCGAGGGGCGGGCCTGGACGGTGGCGGCCCTCGCTGGCGGGCAGGTGCGGCTGATCGCCGGGAACGGCGAGATGGCGGCGCTGCTGCTGTCGCTGTTGTTCGCCGACGAGGGGTTCGAGGTTGTGGCTGCGCCCTCCGTCTGCCGGGTGCCGCCGCTGGGCTTGCTGGAGTCGTTGCCCGTACCGGTGCGGGAGCGGGCGTTGGCATGGGAGCGGCATGTGCGGGAGGTGGAGACGGGGCACCCGGGCGGATCCGGTGCTGTTGGTCCTCTACGGGCTGAGTACGACCCGCAGGTGCGGACGTTGGCGCAGCGGGAGGAAGCAAAGGCGGCAGAGCTGTCGGCGGCGGGTATGCCGACCAGCGCGGTGACGGTGCGGCGCATGCGGGCCCGCTACCGCGACGGCGGGCTGTGGGGACTGGTGGATCAGCGGGCCGCCCGGCCCCGGTCGGCACTGGGGCGTGCGGATGAGCGGGTGGTGGCCGCCCTGCGGGAGGTGCTGGAGGCCGGGCAGGAACGCTCCAGCGGGACGCTGGGGCGGCTTCGGGTGTACACCGAGCGGCTGCTGGCCGAGCGGCACGGCCACGAGGCGGTGCCGCTGCCGTCGACCGCGACGTTCAACCGGCTCGTGCACGCCCTGGCCGACGGGCGCGGGCTGCTGGGCAGTGCGCGGCAACGGCGCTGGCGCTCGGCGCGACCGGCTCCCCCGTTCGTCCCGACGACGGTGATGGCGCCGGGTGAGCTGGTGATGATGGACAGCACCGTGCTGGATGCCTTCGTGGTGCTCGACGACGGAGTGGTGGAGCGGCCCGAGCTGACCATCGCGCTGGATGTGGCGACCCGCAGTATCTGCGCGGCCGTGCTGCGCCCGAAGGGAACCCGCAGTATGGACGCGGCGCACCTGCTGGCGCAGATGATGGTCCCAGCGCCGATGCGGCCTGCCTGGCCCGAGGCACTGGCGATGGAACGCTCAGTGATTCCCTATGAGCGGCTGCTGAGCGTGGATGACCGCCTGGAAGGGGCCGCAGCGCGCCCGGTCATCACCCCGCGGACCGTCGTGGTCGATCAGGGCAAGGTGTTCGTCTCGTCCTCGTTCGTCGCCGCATGCGGGTCGCTGGGCATTTCCCTGCAGCCGGCGCCGCCGGGCAACGGGCCGGCCAAAGGGCATGTGGAGCGCACGTTCTCCTCGATCAACACGCTGTTCGCCCAGCACGTGGCCGGCTACACGGGCTCCCACACCGGCGAACGCGGCCGGAAAGCGGAAAGCGAGGCGGTATGGACGCTCGCCCAGCTGGACGACCTGCTGCAGGAGTGGATCATCTGCGGGTGGCAGGTCCGCCCGCACGACGGGCTGCGGCACCCGATGATGCCCCGCCGCGCTCTGTCGCCGAACGAGATGTGGGCGGCGCTGGTCGCCGTGTGCGGATACGTCCCGGCGCCGCTGGGGCGCGAGGACTACATCGAGCTGATGCCCGTCAAACGGCAGAAGATCAACGACTACGGCATCCGCATCGACTACCGCACCTACGACCACCAGGTCCTCAACCCCTACCGCGGCGAAGCCTCGCCGACGGCGGACGGCCTGTGGGAGATCCACTACAACCCGCACCCTCCCGGCCAGGTCTGGGTGCGCCTGCCGAAACCCGGCCAGCCGCGAGGGCACGGGTGGGAGGTGGTGCCCTGGATCCACCACACCCTGGTCAGCGCCCCGTTCACCGACTTCACCTGGCAGCACATCCGGCGCACCGTCGCCCAGCGCGGCAGCCGCGTCCAGCACGAACACGACCTGGCCCTCGCCCTGCGCGAGCTGCTGGAACGCGCCGCCGCCGGACACGGCAGCCGCCGGGACAAGACCGTCGCCGCCCGGGCCCTCGCCCACGGCGCCGCGAACGCAGACAGTGCGGTGTGGGGGCTCCTGTACGGCCAGCCGCCGCAGACGGAAGCCGACAGGCCCAGCGAGGACGACGCCTTCGACCACGGTGAGGAGCTCTTCGCCGAAGACGAAGGGGAGGAGGCAGCCGACGCAGCGGGTGAGCACCAGCACCCTGGGCCCGCCGTCACCCGGGGCCTTGCAGCAGCCGGTGCAGAGGGCGGACAAGCACGGCCGGCGCGAGATTCCTCCGTCACGGTCTACGACCCCTTTGAGGAATCCCTGCGATGGTGAGTCCGCTCTCGAACGACGCCGCCGGGTTCGCTCCACTGGCTCCTCCGACCCTGTGGCAGGGCTGGGACGCCTTCGTCCACCGGGCGCCGGCCCCCGCCCTGGACGCCAACGACGGCGCCTGGTCCCAGACGGAGCGCGAGGACTACCACTCCGAACTCGCCGTCATGCGCACCCCGGCCATGGACAGTGTCTTCACCACCGTGCGACGGCTGCTGCTGGTCAACCGCCGCCAGCAGGCGGGCGCCCGGCGCGGTCTGATCATCTCCGGTCCGGCCACGACCGGGAAGACCACCACGATGATGGCGCTCGGGCGTTCCTTCCATCTGGCCGACGCCCGCCAGCACCCCGGCAACGGCGACAGAAGACCGGTGCTGTTCATCAGCGTGCCGCCGGCCGCCACCCCGAAGATGCTCGTCAGCGAATTCGCCCGGTTCCTCGGCATGCCCATCACCGACCGCCTCAACCAGACCCAGATCACCGGCGCCGTCTGCGACCTGCTGTGCGAACTGGGCACCCAGCTGGTCCTCATCGACGACGTCCACCTCCTGGACACCCAGCGGCGCGCCGGTGCGGAAACCTCCGACCAGCTCAAGTACCTCGGCGAACGCATCCCGGCCACCTTCGTCTACTCCGCCATCGACATCGAGACCTCCTCACTGCTCAGCGGAGTACGCGGCGCGCAGATCGCCGGCCGCTTCAAAATCTTCCGCCACCGCCCACCGGCCTACGCGACGGAGCAAGACCGGGCTGTCTGGAACGACCTCGTGCGGGCCATGGAGAATCTGCTGCGGCTGCGCGCACACCGGCCCGGAACCCTGGTCAAGCACGCCGCCTACCTCCACGCCCGCACCGGCGGGCGGATCGGCAGCCTCTCCCACCTCATCCGCGAAGCCGCCCTGATCGCCATCACCGAAGGCACCGAGCGGATCACCAAGCAGTTGCTGAGCGAGGTGGAGCTCGACGCGGCCGCCGAAACCCGGGCCCGGCCGGTCCGGCCCGCACGACGGAAGTAGGAGACATCCGGCGTGGCGCACCGGTCCAGCACGACGGCACACAGCCGCAAGCCCGGGAACGAGCGTGCGGGAGACAAACCGGCGGCGTCCGGCGTCCTCGTCACGGACCTGGCCGGCGGGGCGGCCGGACGGGTGTCTCCGCTGCGCGGGGAGCTGACGCTGTCGTTCCTGAACCGGCTCGCCGCCCGCTACCACCTCGGCCTGCGCGACCTGCTCGCCGCCATCACCGAGACCGACGGCCGGCAAAACGTCGCCGGGATGCTCCACCCGGACAGCGAGATCCACCTCAACGCCCAGGTACGCGAACGAGTATGCGCCCTGAGCCATGCACAGGCAGCGGTGCTGGAGAATGCTCTGCCGGCGTGGACACGCGCAGAACCACACGCGCACTACCCAGGCGGCCCGGCCGGCCGCCTGACCCGCGGCGAGGAAGCCGTCGCCCCGTGGGGGCCCGCCTGCCCCGCCTGCACCGCCGCCCGCACCGGACGCCGCGTGCCTGCCCGGCGCTACCTGGCCCCCGAGCAGCGGGTCTGCGCCCGCCACCAGTACTGGCTCCTGTACCTGCCCGGCACCAGCGGCCTGCCCGTCCCCCTTGGCCGGTGCCCGGAGGTAATCGACGCCCAGCGACGGCATGTCCGGCTGCTACGCCGCTCTCCCACCGGAGCGCGGGCCTTCCAGGTCGCCCGCGCCATCACCAGCTTCTGGTGGGAACAGCCCTGCCCCAGCGAGGAACAGCACTGGCTGGCACGCCTTGCAGTGACGCGTCCCGCCGAGGCCGATCCCGGCTGGTGGAAGGTAGCGGCACGCGACCTGATCACCTATCCCGAAACCGTCGCCGTCGCTCGGGTCTTGGCCAACTCTCTCCGGCAGCAGCACTCCGTCGCCCAAGCCTGCGGCCATCTCCCCTACCGCCTCGGCGAGATGCCCGCGCTGCTGGCCGAACTCGCCGACCACCTCCAGCGGCCCTGGCTCGCCCGCCACCTCGCCAACGTCACCCACGGGCCACTGTTCACCTGGGCCCACTCCTTGGTACGCACCCGCGCCAACCAGGCACCCGCGGCGCAGCACACGCTGTGGAAGGTGCACTCATCGCACCGGCCCCGCCCTCTGAGCGACCTCCTCCCCAGGGATCGGCCGCCGACCGCGAGCAGCCGGCGCCACAGGCGGCCAAGCGGCTGCGCGGCCACAGTCTCCAAGCGGAGCAAGCCTTCCAAACAGGCCTGGCACAGGCTCACGCCTACCACCAGCGGCACGGCCACCTGGCCGTGCCGAAGGAAGACGTCCCCGACGGCTACCCACTGGGCCAGTGGATCGCCAACCTGCGTACCAGCCACACCAGAATGTCGGCCCACCAAGCCGCCGCCCTGAACGACATCTACCCTTGGTGGAACGTGCCATGGAGCACCCTGTGGCAGCGCACCTGGCACCAAGCCCGCACCCACACCGACACCCACGGCCCGCTCCAGTCGGCCCGCGGCTTCCCACCACCAGCTACAGCCTCGGCGAATGGCTCCACCTGCAGTGCACCCGCTACCCCACCCTCCACCCCGAACAACAACGCCTCCTCACCCAAATCGGCATCCACGCCGCGGCGGCAGCCACCGCCCGCCCCAGACGACGCAGCTACGCAGAACGCTTCCAGACAGGGCTCGCCCACGCCCGCGCATTCGCCAGCGTCCACGGCAACCTCGCCACCGTCGCCCAGACGACCCTCCACGACGGCTACCCGCTCGGGCAGTGGCTGTCCAACCAGCGCAACCACCGGCGCTCTGACCGCCAGCCCCTACCCGCCGCCCGGGCACAGGCCCTCGCGGTCATCGATCCCTGGTGGAACCCGCCCTGGCACCTGACATGGCAGCGCCGCTACTACCGCGCCCGCGACCACGTCCAAGCCGGCCATCCCCTGCACCCGGAGAACGGCTTCAATGACCTCGACGATGGCACCGCTGACTGGCTGTGGCGCCAGTGCGCCACGCACGACGAGCTCCACCCCGAGCAGCGGCAACTCCTCACCGACATCGGCATCACCACCGAGGTAGCACGCACGGCCCAAGACCATGCACATACGGCCCCCAAAACATCCGCTGTGCCCCGGGTCCCGAACATGGACGACACGGCAAGCCGCGCCAGAAGGACTGCAGACCCTGCGGCTCCCACCGGTCGACGTCACGATCGGCGTGCCGCCGAGCCGAAGCGTCCCCGCAGCCCTCACAGCCGCCTCGGGCACCGCCCCGATCTGAGGCCTGGCTTCGAGACGGCCCTGGCACACGCCCGGGCCTGGCACGCCGAACACGGCCACCTCGCAGCCCCCCGTGACACCCGGCACGACGGCCACCCCCTGGGCATGTGGCTGTTCAGCCAGCGCAACCGCGCCAAACAACGCGCCCGAGCCGGTATGCCGCCCTCACCCCACCTGACCGAACGGGACTGCTGCAGGGTTGGGTGACACCTGACCTGGCTTGCTGAGAAGCGGCCTGGAAGGATGTTGCAGTGCCCAAGCCGTATCCGAAGGAGTTCCGCGAGGACGTCGTGCGGGTCGCGCGCAACCGCGAGCCCGGCGTCACACTGGAACAGATCGCCGCCGACTTCGGGGCCCACCCGATCACGCTGTCGAAGTGGCTGCGCCGCGCCGACACCGACGAAGGGGCCAGGCCCGCAACGGCGTCGGGTGAGTCGGCCGAGCTGCGCGAGGCCCGCAAACGGATCCGGCTGCTGGAGCAGGAGAACGACGTGCTCAGGAGGGCTGCGGCGTATCTGTCGCAGGCGAACCTGCCGGCAAAATGATGTACCCGCTCGTCCGCGAGCTGGCCGCCGCCGCTGCCCCTTGCCGGGTGCCGGTGGCGGTGACGTGCCGGGTGCTCGGGCTGGCCCGTCAGCCCTACTACCGGTGGCTGACCAGGCCGGTCACTGATGCTGAGATGGCCGGGGCGTACCGGGCCAATGCACTGTTCGACGCGCACCGCGACGATCCCGAGTTCGGGCACCGCTTCCTTGTCGACGAGGCCCACGCGGCCGGTGAGGTGATGGCCGAGCGGACCGCCTGGCGGATCTGCCGGGACAACAGCTGGTGGAGTGCCTTCGGCAAGCGAAGCGGCCGCGGGAAGCACGCCAAGGCCGGGCCACCGGTCCACGACGACCTGGTGCGGCGGGACTTCACCGCCGACGCCCCGAACCGGCTGTGGCTCACGGACATCACCGAGCACCCAACCGGCGAGGGCAAGCTGTGTATGTGCGCCGTCAAGGAGGTGTTCTCGGGCCGCATCGTGGGCTATTCCATCGACGCCCGGATGAAGTCCCACCTCGCGGTCACCGCTCTGCAATCCGCCGTCGCCCGCCGCGGCCAGGTGGCCGGGTGCATTGTGCATTCGAATCGCGGCTCTCAGTTCCGGTCACGGAAGTTCGTGTCCGCTCTCGTCCGGCACGACCTCGTCGGCTCGATGGGCAGGGTCGGGGCGGCCGGCGACAACGCGGCCATGGAGAGCTTCTTTGCACTGCTGCAGAAGAACGTCCTGGACCGTCAAGTCTGGGCTACCCGGCAGGACTTGCGGATCGCGATCGTGACCTGGATTGAACGCACCTACCACCGACGCCGACGCCAGAGACGCCTATCCCGATTGACCCCCGTCGAGTACGAGACCATCATGACCCCACCCGCAGCCCTGGCTGCATAACCCCGCTGTCACCCGATCACGCAGCAGCCCCGTCCTGTCTTGAAGCAGCCGATTCGCCTCTGCGGCGCCCAAGCAGCTCTCCAGAACCGCCATCAAGGCGTAGTGCCACCCCAATGAAGAACACATCCACGGCGAGAAGCAGGGCCCCACTGGCTAATGAAGGCCAAGAGCCAGTGGGGCCCTGCTTACTCAATGAGCAGATGTCACGGTTTCCCTCCGCCGTCCCGGACTACGGTCCCACCTCGTGGCGAAAGACCGAATGGAATCGGCGGTGAAGACGGGACCAGCACCAATGCGGCCAATGGGGCGTGGGAAGTCCGGATGGCTGCCGTCCAGTTGAGCCACCCTCTGGCGGGTAACGCCCAACTCCGCAGCAGCTTCCCGGTACCCCATGAGGTCCTGTTCCTTCGGATGATCTCGCTCAGCGTTTGCCTGCTCAGCAGTGACCACTCGCAGGTCCGTCAGCCGAGGCCTTTGGCCTAGCGCAGCACTGAGGCCTTCAGTTGCGGCCTCGAGAGCCTCTTGCGTGGCTTCCGACAAGCTGGGTGCTACCAGACGCCATACCAGGTAGAGGAGCTCAGTATCAGCCTCGTGCCTGACGACGCCAGCGCAGTACCGGCGTAGCTCTTCGAACTGCTCATCCCTGAAGGTGCCCACAGCGCCCACAGTTACGGATGCCCGCCACTCTTGTCCCATTTCCTTCTCCTCTCCTCCTCTATCCGGTTCATCTGGCAGTGCTCGGATGGACGGGGCGGGGGCCCGGCCTTCTGGCCCCCGCCTGCACCTGGGCCTAGTCCTCATCCGGGAAGACCAAGCCCGCCCTGCGCAGCTGCACGATCAGGTCGATCCACTGCCCCGGCGTCTCCGGCTCGGGACCGGCCAGAACTGCAGTGCCGTTCCGGGAGAACCGCCATGAGCCCTGAGCACTCTGGTGACTCTTAAATCCCTGACGGTCCAGCGCTGCGAGGAGCACGTCCATCCGATCAGTCATATCCCACCCTCCCCTCAAACCTTGCATGTGTCAAGCTTTAAAGTGGCGGCAACCTATCCTGAAAACCTTGCTTCTGGCAAATCGGCTGGTACGGAACGGTCGGCGGAGCACATCCGCACGAGCTTCCAGGACAACCTTTCCGCTGATTGCCACCCACAGTCGACCGCATGCAGTCATGCGGCCGGGGCCGTGAGTCCAGATACGACGCCACCAGGCGCACCGCACGACGGTTCCTGTCGAACAGCAACAGCAGGCGCGCTAGGCTCACCGCCGCCTACTCACCGCTCTAGCCGAGTTGGGCGCGCAGTAGACGTAGGCGTGTTGGCCTTCCGTGCTATCGGCCGCGCGGCCTGCTGCCGGCGCTCTCGGGACCGGTTCCAGCGCGGGCAGTACCCAGGGTTGTTCGGCACTGACGAGACGACTGGCAAGGGGTAAGACAGGCTTGGCACCCGCCTCCGGCGAGAGCGCCTGTGACCGCTTGGGAAAGTCGGCGCACGCCGCGGTTCAGAGGGGGCGGCTCCACGAGCGGAGCCACGCACGCGCCGGCTGCCCCTCTTTCTGAACAGTGAATCGAGCGCAGCGAGCTCCGGCCACGCTGAACCGTCGGGCCGCGCAGTCCGTCGCAGATCCCGTGCAGGAATGACTGTGCGCAAATCCCGCAACGCGCGCATCCTGCCGTTGCCGTCCACCACCCAAAAGCCGATCCTCTCCATGCCCTCGGCAGCCTTGGCACCGACCCCCTGCGTCCCCAGGCCCTCCGGCCGACCCTGCGAAGGCATCCACTCGGACAGCTTCCATCGGAAGTACTCGCTGTCCTCGCTGCTTTCCGGCATGGCCCGCTTGACGTCCTGGATGTCAGGGAACGCCGCCTCAGTGTCTGTGTAGTCGAGGAAGCGGTAGGGCATGCGCCGCCCTTTCCGTGGGCGCGCCACCCTGAACCATGGGTTGGACAGCGCTGCGGGAGCTACTGCGCGCTTGGCGGGCTGCTCAGCCCGCGCACTGCGGTAGGCAGCCTGCTTGCACGCGTCGCTGCAGTACTTGCGCGTACGCCCGCGGGCCTTTTGCACGAAGGGCGGCGTGGTACAGCCGACACGCTGGCACCGATGGACAGGTACCTCTTTGACACCCTCCCAGACCAGGGCCGAGTGCTGCGGACCCGTCCGGCTCAACAGCTCCTCACGCAGCTGGGGCCCGAACTCCGAGTCCCGCAGCCTGATCAGCAGGCTCCTGATGAGCTCCTGCAAGCCCTCTACCGTCCACCCGAACTGTCGGGCCATCTGCACGAGTGGAGCCCCGTGCAGATAGTCGAGCAGGAGTCGCCGTTCGGAGTCCCGCAACACCTTGCGCAGGGCACGCCCGAGGACGTCATCGCCGATCCGGCGGCTGACGGGATCCTTGTCCGGCCAGTACTGTTCTCGCCTCACTGCGCTCCTCCCCGCCCGGCTCCGCAACTGCCGTACTGTCCGGCGACGTCGCACCGCCGGAGAGTGCGGGATCGGCCACCGGCCCCTGCGGGCCTGCCCCCGGTCCCGCACTGAGGCCAGCCTGCCCGACTCCCACCCGCAGCGACTTGAAGAGCCCCAGAAGCGTCCGCCCGCTGCTGTCCAGCATGACCGGCAGATCTTCCAGCCGCGCACGGCGGATAGCCAACGCAGCCAGAACGGCGTGGGCGACAAGCGCGGCCAGACAGACCAGGGCGAGCAACCCCACCACCGCCACAACTGCCCACGGGACGTCAGACATCAGCTTCGCTCCTTCGAGACCGAAAACGCCGATGGCCCCGACGCGTCTTCGCGTCGGGGCCATCGGCGTGAGGCATGAAAAACCCCGCCGGAGAAGGCGGGGTCGTCTGGTGCAGGCACATGTGTGCCACCACCAAGGCGAGCATAGCCAGGTACAGCCCAAGCAAGACCGGTTCCCGGTATCGAAGCCGCGTTCCCGCAGCTCAGAGGCGCGATAAGCAGGAGGGCTCTCCAGCAGGGCAAGAGAGTATTTTCGTAACAACGCCTACCGGCGCCGGCTGCGGAACCCTCGCTCCGTCCTGCCAGGCATCTCGACGACACCCGACGATGCGGCCCGGCGCATACCCGCGATCAGAGAAAGTGACCAACTCTCAGAAGAAGACGGCTACAACTGATCAACGACCCTGATACCTGACAAACCCACAGCTCAGACTGCCACCACAACCAACACCTTCAGCCACCCAGCGATCACCTCCCGCCGCCCGCCCCCCCCGAACACAGCCAGACACACGAACTGATCAGCCCAGCTCAGCCATCCGTGAACCGATCACAAAAACCGATCCTGGACAGCACTCGCCGCACTCGGCATCGACTGGGCGTAGCAGCAGAGTCTGTGGGTGCTGAAGCGTGGCGTGTCCTGCGGGGCGCCTGGACACGCATTGCGGGAGCTGTGCATGGAGTGGGCGTAACACCACTGCTGACGGATCGTTGAACCAGCCAGACACGCCCCCCATGCACAGAGAGACCCCGGGAGTCATGGGCCCAGGGCCTGGTGCTGGTGAACGTCAGCGGGACGGCCACACCGGCCTCTACGATGCTCATTCCGCTTGACCGTCCTCTGGAGCACCATGCGCCTCGAACACATCAGGATCGACAACTTCCGTGGCCTCAGTCAGGTGGACATGCCGTTTTCCCGATTCGGTTGCCTGATCGGCGAAAACAACGCCGGGAAGTCGTCGGTGTTCCAGGCCCTTAACATGTTTCTGCGTTCGGGTTCGGCCACGCCGACCGACTTCCTGAACCCCGCGCGGCCGGTGCGCATCCAGCTCACCTTCGCAGGCATCAACGAGGCAGACTTACTCCGTCTCGAGGAAGGCCACCGGGCTCGCATCGAGCCCGCGATCCATGACGGTCGGCTCGCCCTGGCCCGGATCTACGCAGGGCCCGGTAAGGGCGTTGTGCGGTTGGTCAAGAAGGTACCCAAGGACCTCCGCTACCAGCGGCCGACGCTCGACGAGGTCCTGAGGCCAAGATCACCGATGAGGAGCTCGCAGAGCGCGTCAGGCTCACCTATCCGGACATTCATGCGACCCTGCCCGGGAAGATCACCCGCGCGGCAGTCAGGCGCGCCTGGAACGAGATCGTCACAGCTCTCGCCAATGAAGACTTCACCCTGGGCGATGAGCCGTTGCCGACAGGACTGGACAAGTCGGTGATGTCGCTCTTGCCGGAGCCGATCTACATCCCGGCTGTGAAGGAACTCAACGACGAGGTCAAAACCAGCTCAACGGCGACGTTCGGACGGCTGCTGTCCATCCTGTTCGAGGACATCGAGCATCAGCTCCCTGCGCTTGAGTCCTCCTTCGAGCAGCTGCGCACCCAGCTCAACGTGGTGACGAAGGAGGACGGCAAGGAGTCGGATGAGCGCCTGCCAGAGGTGAGTCAGATCGAATCAGTGATCCAGCGGAATCTGCAGGAGTCCTTCCCCGCGCAAGTGTGCGTCTGGAGATCCCTCCGCCTCGTCTGCGCAGCCTGCTGGAGGAAGCGGAGATCGCCGTCAACGACGGCATCAGCGGTCCGTTCAAGACTAAGGGCGATGGCCTGCGCAGGTCAGTGGCGTTCGCCATCCTGCGGGCTTATGTAGACCTGAAGACCGCTCGGCCAGCCGGGCCGGACAGCGCGCAGCAGCCCTGCCTTCTGCTGTTCGAAGAGCCTGAAGTCTTTCTTCATCCGCGGGCGCAGCGCAAGCTCTTCGAAGCGCTGACCGTGTTCTCCGACTACAACGATGTGCTGGTCAGTACGCACTCGTCGGCCTTCTATGCCCCGGGGCCACAGGAACCTTCGTCAAGGTGGTCAAGGACCATGCACTGAACCCGCCGGCTAGCCGGACCTGCGTGGTCGACCTGCCCGACTTTGACGCCCGCGACCAGTTCGAGATCATCACACAGGAGAACAACGAGGCGGCATTCTTCGCCAATTCCGTGCTCCTCGTGGAAGGCCCCAGCGACCACCTCCTTATCCCTCATATCGCAAGCACCCTCTGCCCTCAGTGGGACTTCGACAAGCATGGTGCGGCCATCGCCAAGGTCGAGGGCAAGGGCAGCATCGCGCGATACCGCAACTTCTTCCGTCGCTTCGAGATGAGAGTCGCGGTCATCGCGGACTTGGACGCAGTGCTCGACGGGTTCGACAAACTGGGCGCCGAGCAATCGTCAATACCTGTGGATCGGTGGCTTCTCAGCTTCGAGATGATCGGAGCCGGGTGAGTCCGTCGATTGCTGCAAGCTCGGTGTTCAGGAGTTGATCTCCGGCTGGTGCGGTGACGATGAGGAGAACGGACACGTCGGGGTAGTCGTCCTCGAGAAGGTCGTCTTCGCCGTCGTCTCCAGGAATGGCGTTTGGCTGGACCTTGATGCGGGTCGTGTCGGCGAGGGTGGCGAGGAAGTAGACGCCGAAGTAGTCGCTCTCGCGCTCGGCAAAGGCCGCTGGCAGCCGCTCGGCGAGGAGGTCGGCCAGTTGCTGGGCCGTGTAGGCGTTCGTGCCGTGGGTGTCGGTGACGGTCATCGTGGCATTCTCCTCAGGCCGCGTGGTTCTCGGTGCGTTCGACCAGTTGGCCGTTCTCGAAGCGGGCGCCCACGCGGACGAGCGGGACCAGGTGGGCTCCGGTGATCGCCCGCCAGCGGGACTGGGCGGACTCGACGAGCTTGAACACCATCGCGAGTGCCGCGGCCGGACTGCCGGCACCCCGGGTGACCTTGGTTCGGAGCTTGACCGTGGAGAACGTCGACTCGATCGGGTTCGTGGTCCGTAGGTGGATCCAGTGCTCGGCCGGGAAGTCGTAGAACGCCAGCAGATCGTCGCGGTCGTCGGTGATCTTCGCGACGGCCTTGGGCCACTTCGTGCCGTAGGTGCGGACGAACTCCTCGATCGCCTTCTCGGCGTGGGCGCGGTCCTCGGCGTTGTAGATCTCCTGCATGGCCTTCGTCGCGCCCGGCTGCGCGGACTTGGGCAGGCAGTTCGCGACATTGCGGGCCTTGTGAACCCAGCAGCGCTGATGGCGGGCGGAGGGGAAGACCTCGGCGAGCGCCCGCCATAGGCCCATCGCGCCGTCCCCGATGACCAGCTCGGGGTCACGCATGCCACGTCGACGGCAGTCGCGCAGCAGGTCGGCCCATGACTCGGTGGACTCGCGTAGCCCCTCGGCCAGGGCGATCAGCTCCTTGGTGCCGTCCAACCGGACCCCGAGCAGGACCAGGACGCACGAGTGCGCCTGCCCGAGCCGCACCTTCGGGTGCACGCCGTCCGCCCACACGTAGACGAAGTCCCGGTCGGACAGGTCACGGGCCTGGAAGGCAGCGTGGTCGTCGGCTCACTGCTTCGTCAGCCGGGTGACCGTGGCCGGCGACAGGCCGGCTGTGCCGCCGAGGAACTGCTCCAGAGCAGGCACGAAGTCCCCCGACGACAGTCCGTGCAGGTAGAGCAGCGGCAGGACCTCGGAGACCTTCGGGGACTTGCGGCACCACGGGGGAAGGATCTTGGAGGAGAACCGCTTCCGCTCGCCGCTCTCCGCGTCGATGCGCCGGTCATTCACCCGGAGCGCGGTGACCTCGACCGGCCCGGCCGCGGTGACCACGGTCCTCGCCTTGTGGCGGCCGTTGCGAACCACCAGGCGCCGTCCCCGCTCGTCGGTCTCGGCTGACAACTCGGCTATGTACTGGTTCACTTCCGCCTCCAGCGCGGCGGCGAGCATCCGACGGGCGCCCTCCCGGACGATCTCGTCGATCAAGGAGCCGGACTGTATGGAACCGTCCTCGGTGACTACGCTGAGCACGGGCGTGCCTTCCCGACCCGCGCTGCAACGCGGGCCTACTCGGAGACCTTACGGATCATTCGGGAAGGTACGCCCTCCGCGTCCCCACCCGGGGCTGATCCACAAGTCTTGAGCATTGCTCCTGGGCGCCAGCCGCGAGTGCCATGAGCTGCGCGACCGGGTCGTCTCCAGGGTGAACCAGTTAGTGGAAGACGACGATGCCGAAGTGTCGGGCAGGACTCTCAAGGGTCTGCGCACCAGCGGCTCCGCTCGCGAGCTGTGGCGGCAGGCTCAGCTCAAGCGCAAGGAGCACGCCCAGGGGCTGTGCGAGTGGGAGGAGCTCGACGCCGCGGTTACCGCCTTCTTCGCCCGTTCCGCCTCCGGCACCGCACGAAAAATCCTCGAAGAAGCCCAGGATGCGGAGCTGAAGAAGATGAAGCTGGAGCTCCTGATGATGCTTCGGAGGGAGGACATCTACGTGTGGGAGTTGGGGGCGATCGAGGCCTACTATCCGCCGCTGGAGACGAACGAGTCGAACAACAAAAATGACCGGGCCCGTCGGTTTTGCGAGCGCTACACCACTGGGGATGACATCCGCGGCTTGCCTGTCTTCAAGGACACGGCCGCCTGCGAGTTCGATCTCATCTTCGAAGCCTTCTTCGGTTCATCCCCGTTGCAGCCGCCGACAGTTGAGCTCCCCCGGTAGGCATCAGCTGGCGCACCGGAGGTTGCAGCACCGCATAAGTCCGCAGCCGGATGACCGTGATGTCAGGGCATGCGTGGCGAGCTGGCGCAGGAGTGTCTTGAACCGCGTCGAGGACACCAACAACACCGACCACGGTGCATCCGCACAGACACTGAGGGATCAGAAGTGACGTTCCCATGAGCGCAGGGCGGGAGGTACCGACCCATGACAGCCGCGCCCGCCACAGATACCGCCCCTGTCAGGGACCCCACCCGACAAGACCCCTCCCCGCCATCTCCAACAACCATCACTGACATGCCGTCACTGACACCAAACCGGCACGTCGCACCGCAGCAGGCCAACTCCTGGACGGAACGGAACTGTCGGAGGAACAGCAGCAGCGCCTGAAGGCGCTGGGCGTGACACCGCTGAACGGCCCGCATGTCGGCAGCCAGCTGGTGTTCGCCCTCTGCTGGCCCCACCGACCACGGCTTGACTCGCCCCACGGCCGGGGCTCGGACGCCCACGCGACCCACCACACTACGGACGGCGCATCGAATCCCCGGGCTCGGAGAGGTCAGTACACGGCGATGGCATCGATGACGATGGCGGGACCTGAAATGTATGCGTGGACGTCATCATCGGGGACGTCGAGGCCCAGTCGCTGCAGCTGCCGGGTGACTTCCTCAAGGTCGTCCTGGATCTGCGCCATCATGATGCGGCGCGTCAAGAATTCCCAGCCGTGGAGCAGCCATTCGTCCGTGACGCGGTAGTCGTCCTCCGGAATCAGTCGAGACACACTGCCCAGGACGCGCATGTCTCCTTCGAGGCGGTCAGCCGATGCTTCGTCGATGAAGAAGTCCGGGCGCACGTTGACGTACACCTTGTGCGGGAGCGCGCTCCCGGAGAGTTCCAGCAGCACGGGAAGGGGAAGCAGCTCGTTCTGCAGGTAGACCCGTTTGATCTCCTCTGCGACATCCTCGTCTTCTATGTCCAGGTTGGCGAGCTCGTTGAGTGCGTTGATGTCACGGGCCAGCATGAGGCGGCGGAAGAGGAAGAACACCTTGCTCATTACACTCGCCGCAGTGATCCGCGCGGTGCCCTCAACCTCGATGAGGACGTCCTTAGAGAGCGCCGAGTCGCCGTTCGGGTTGACTTGCACAGCCTTCTGACGAATCAGGCCGTCGATCACCCTGGACACGGTCGCCTTTTCCCGTGGCGCCAGGCTGTACGTCGACTGGAACTGGAAGTCGCTGCCTGCGGACCCGTTCAATGCGATCGCGCCAAAGCCCGCCTTGCCGCCGCCGGACCGCTTGCTCACCGTCGTCTCGACAATGTCCTGCGCCACGGGGACGTCGATGTTGTGGTACTCCGCCTGGGACAGCAACGTCTCCAGGTCCAGGAAGCTAGGGGACCTCAGTGTCATTCGATAAGTGTCACATCCACCACTGACAGCAGGGGCTGCAGCTGTCCGCGATCGGAATGCGATGGGCGTAGCGCCCAGGTGCGGGAGTGGGCTGGGCAGGACTCATGCTCAGCCCACTCCCGCCGATGCTGGGATTCCAGCCTTGCTCACAGTCCTGGTTCCTTCGGGTAGACGGGGACACTGTGGCCCTGGGCGCGCAACCAATCTCGAGTCACAGCGGCTCGCTGCCGGAGGGTTAGGTACGTGTCGGCGTCTTCGCCTCCGCCGGTGCGCATGACCAGCGTGTAGCCGTCCTCCATCGCCTGCAGAAACGCTTCGGACACCTCGCCCACAGTGTCTTCGTCCAGTTGCTGCTCGTTGAGCCACCGGGTCAGCCGCTCACTGGACTGTTGCCACTCTCTCTGGCGCTGGTCGGCATCCGGCGTGCCGACCGCCAACTCGGCGTTGCGCTTGGCCGCCGTCAACCGGTCACCGAGGTAGCTTGTGATCGCAAACTGGGCAAGTTTGGCGCGGCGCTGTTCGTCCGGTGTCATGGCACCATCCTGCTGCCTTCACGGGCGCCCCGCGAAGGCAGCGCCCGCTGGCGTGCTACGGCAGGTCTTCCAGCCGGGCGAGCAGGCCTGCGGCGGCAGTGACGGCCGCGACAGCGTCGGCTCGGGTCCAGTTGAAGTTCTCGGTGGTGCCCGCGTCATCGTGCGGAGCGCCGCTGAAGAGGTTGAAGGCGCTCTGGACGAACACCGCCCAGCGCTCCTCCTGATCCCGTTCCGTCGGCTTCTTCTTCGACGCCTCCGTGTTGACCTTGTTGGTGTCGCAGGCCTCGCGTACGGGATCGAGGGCCGCTCGGGCGAGGGCGACAGCGTGCTCGTACCGTCCGTCTCGGATCGCGGTCTTCGCCTCACGGATCCGTCGTGCCCCGGTGGCTCGGGCCTCCACAGTGGTGATCGGGATGAGGACGTCGACGAAAGCGCCGGCATCGAGCTGGGTGAGGGCGTTGCTCCACGTCGCGTGCGGAATACGGATGATTTCCTGGTCCTGAGCGACGGGCCAGTGCTTCGGTTCGGCGAGAGCGGTCAGGGCAATGTGGGCGCGCAGGACTAGGTCGGCACCTGCGCGCAGCTTCTCCAGGCCGCGCAGCTGCCGGTCCGTCACGGCCGTCTCCAGCACGAGCTCCGTCTTGAACGACTTCAGCGCGACGGGCCCCTTCGGGACGTGCAGGGCGCCGATGTAGCTCGCGGGGTTGGGCATCTCGTGCACCCAGAGGTCGCCTGAGGCGAGGAAGGGCGCGTCCACGGTGTAGTTGCCGCGGGCCGTCACCTCGAAGGTCAGAGCGAGGCGGTGTACGTCCCAGCCCGGGGTGAAGGTCACGGTCTGCTGCGCCTGGACGCCGACGCTGTAGTCGTTCATGCCGAATTGGAAGTCAGCCATCGTTCCTCGCCTCATCGTGCGCTTTGCCTGATGTTCGCAGGTCAACCACCGCAACGGCAGCGGTTTTCAGGTGCGCTGCCCCGTGACTGCGCGGACGATGTCGTCGTCCCTGTCGTCGATCAGCGGGCCGTGGTCGCGGTCGGTGCCGAGCGTGTGCGCGCCCAGGCGTGGAAGAGGATGTCGTCCATGTCGCTCATCGCGCCAGCGACCGCTTCCAGGATCTCGTTGCGCTCGCGGTACCAGTCGCCGGGAAGGTCCGTGAACGTCCCGTACGCGGCGGCCAGATCCTGCCACGGCACCGGCTTGCTCAGCGGGCCGGGTCGTCAGGGCGCGGGCCGTGCAACGAGCGGCCCCCGGGTGCGAACTGCCCGAGCTCCGTGAGGAGGGAGATCGCGTCATCGATCTCCCTCGGCCTCCACCCCTCTCCCTGAAGCGCGGGGAGCAGCCGTCCGCGATCGAGATCCGGACCTTCGCTCCCCCTCGTTGCTGTCAGGGCTCCAACCGCACGGGGTGGAGGAGCTGGTCGACGCCGACGGCAGGCTGCCAGAGATCCAACCCGGAGTGCTGATGGACGGCGACGACAGCGGAGCGTCCGTTCATGGTGCCTCGACGAACGGCAGTCCGACGGCGGCGAGCTTCGTCTGGAGGTTGATGTCGCCGCTGGCCACGTAGACAGAAGAGCCGGGATGCCGGGACTGCAGCAGCAACGTGGAGGCCACCAGTCGGTCATCAGGCACGTCCAGGTCCAGCCAGTTCGGCAACCCGTCGCCTTTGGGTTCGATGTGCTCGAAGACGGCGTGTACGTCGCCGGCGACTCGGACGCCGAGTCGCACGTCGCCGTTGGTTCGCAGTCCCTTCAGGCGGCGGTCGGCCTTCTTCGCCGCCTCCCGGATATCGGGGTTTCGTCCGGCGCGCTTGTGGTCGTCCAGTTCCCGCAGGACAGCGGGGCATCAGGTGGACCATGTACCGCTTCCCCAGCAGCGGCGTGTAGATCGCCACGTCGGGGTCGTCCAGCAGGACGTTCGTGTCGACCACCAAGCGCACCGCCCATGGGTCAGAGGGCAACAGCTCACCGAGCTGCCGGAGTGTGGTCACTGCGTCGCGTACATGGTCGGTGGCCTTGTCGACGGTGGCCGGCACTGTTCTGTCACGCGGGCGCTCAAGCCAGCGCCGCAGCAGATCCAAGTTCTCCTCAAGACGCTTGGTTACCTCGGGAGTCGGATGCGGGAAAAGCAGGCGGAACAGTGGCTCCCAGTCCCGTACGCGCCCCAGCAGTTGCATTCGTCGCGCCTCGAGTTCGGGGCTGCTGGGCACCCACCCCCATTTCGGAGCGCCAAGGTGCATCACGTAGTCGCGTCCCCGGTTGGGGTCGGTATTTCGGATCTGCGAGTCCGCGAGGATCTGCACGAAGTCCGCTTCCATCATGTCCAGGTCCGTCCGGAGACGATCCAGGTAGGTCGGTGGGGCTGCTTGTGTGGCCATCTGCTGATGATGTCGCACGCCACTGACATCGCACCGGTCGGACATCCCAGAGCGAAGTAGTCGGCCGTCAAGCCAGCACGTATTCGCCCATTGTCTGCCTGGTCAGCCGCGTGCACGAGCGCCAACGGCCGGCCGGTCGAAGCAACACGAGGAGCATTACGAGGGACGGCAAGACGCACCACTACTGGCTGATCGGGCCCGTGCTGGATCAGTCGCGCCAAGGTCGTAGTCGCACCATCCCCCGCTGGGCCCGGCTGCGCCATGCTGGCATCCTGCGGACAGCCCAGGGACCGAGGGGACATCCCCAGCTTCAACGCCGTCCGCATCAAGGGCCGTGCACGGACCGGAAGCGAAGCAACGGGCCCTCCTCCTTCTCCGGGGTGTAGATGCCGACCCCCATGACGATCTGCGACGGGTCCGCCTCACCCTCCTCGACGGAGCCGTCCGGCCCTTCGTGAATGGGGTACAGGAGCACCGCCCCCAGGAGCGGCAGCGCCCCGTCGGCCTGGCTCACCGCGGCCTCGACCGCGGACTCGTGCGATGGGTTCGTGATCCTGCCGAAGCCGTGCCGCCGGTTGGGCCGACGCGCTCGGCGGAAGAGGGGCAGCGATTCAAAGCCGAGAACCGATGCCGTGGGTCCGTCACCAGCAGGTTGCGGCACAACCAGCAGCCACTGGCCCCCGGGCTCCCGTCCCAAATGCTCCAGGTAGCGAAGGTGCGGGCGCAGCTGGGGCCCGGTGCCTTCCAGCTCGGAGAAGACATGCATCAGGCGGGCGTGCGAGATCAGACCGGTGCGGGCGCGGAGGGAGGTGGATCGGCCGCTGAGCACGCGGGGCTCCGCCAGAACGTCCAGCAGTGGCCGCCACTGCTGGACGTTGCGGGCTTTCGCCGCCGCGTCCATGGGGTGGATGAGCGGCTCGATCCACCGGCCGGGCGAGCGGATCTCGACCAATTCGGCGTTGAAGAGGGCGTTCCGTCGCTGCTCCGGGTCCACCGCGCCCAGGTGCTGCGCGAGCAGCGCGGGCACTTCGGCGGGCGTGAGTTGTGGCCTACCGTCGACTTCGATGGCGTAGCGCGCCAGATCCTCCTGGAACGAGAGCTGGTCGCGGAAGATCGCTGCGAAGGCGTCGAAGAGGCCTCCACCGGCATCGTCCGGGACCCGCGCGAAGTAGAGCCGCATCAGGTCCCGGTAGCCGATACGGAAGCCGGCCCAGCGCCCCATTCCAGCCAGAGCCACCGCGCTATCGGTGCGGGGCCCCTGGTATGTGACGGTCAGACCCTCGACGGTGCCACCGTGGGAGAGCCGTGAGCCGCAGACGAGGATCTTCCAGATGTGCCGCCGCGCGAAGTCCAGTTCGTATCCACCGTGTTCGTCGTGTGTGGATCCGCTGTCGATCACGACGGCGTTGCCGTCGGAGTCGATCCGCGACCACGCGGCAACGACGTAAGGTGCGACCTCGTCGAAGGACTCGGGAACGGGCAGGCCGTCGGCCCGTTCGCAGGAAACAGGCTCGACGTCCCTTTCGTACAGCTCGCGGAGCCGTACCAGACCGTCGGCCCGGTCGTAGGAACCCTCGTACCAGAGGCGGCGCAATCGCGCTGCTTGTTCCCGCTTCCGAATGATGCGATCCGACGAGTGAACGATCATGGTGTGGTGGCGATAGTCGTTTGGTGTTGTCCCCCCGCCTCGCGCAGCCCGGTACAGCTTCACCGCGCCGGTCAGCACGAACATGTCCATCGCCTGTCGTTCGCCCTGGTCATCGTCCTTGTCACGGAGCACGAGGTTGCGGACGTGCGCCTTCTCCGGGGAGTTGGCGAAGGTTCGCCGCTCCTCGGGGACGTCCGAGTCGATGTCGTGGAAGTCCTCCACACCCACGTAGCCGGCGGGGCGCGGCAGGGACACGATGAAGTCCCTCGGGAACAGGTCCTCCGAGGCGGCCGGGTCCATGAGGGTGCCGACGAAGGGTGACGTGGCGTAGGCGACGTACTGCGCCCTGGGCAAGAGGCCCAGCAGTTCCGCCATGGCGGCCTGGACGGACGTGAGGCCCGCCTTCCCCGTTCCGGTCGCCTTCCTGTGGGTGTTCACGGCGGCCGGCTCCCACTCCGTGCCGTCGTCGATGATCAGCGTGGGGATCTCCACCAGAGGCGGGCGGATGCTTTGCAGGTCCTTGACCAGCTTGGACAGGACGGGCTTGTTCTTCTTCACGACCATGAGCCGTACGGATGTGGCGTGCAGGTTCTCGGGATTGTTCAGCGGCAGCTGCGGCATCCGCTTCTCAAATTCGAGCGCGCCGAGGCTCTGACGCAGGCCGGCGTAGTCGTTGTCGCGCGTCGTCAGACGGACGATGTCGAATCCGCCCTCCGAGGAGGGACGTCGGCCGTGCCGCAGGAACCCGTCCCCCTTGAACCAGTCGGGATCGTCCACGTATTCGGAGTCCTCGGACTCGCCCACGCCGCGAAGGATGTTCTCCCGCCCCACCAGATCACGGTCGAGGGTCCGCTGCATCTGGTATCGCAGCGCGTTGCTCGGTCCCGTCAGCACGATGACGAGGCGGTAGCCCGCGTCGACGGCCTTGGCCACGGTGCCGGTGATGTGGGTGCTCACGCCGGACTGCACGGGCGTGATCACCAAGCCCTTAGCCTGGTAGGCCTCCGCCGCGCTCGGGTTAGCCAGCTTCTCCACCACCTGGGCCGTCGCCTCGTCCAGGTCAGCCACCCTGGAGGACTGCCACCCCCGCCGCAACTGGAGGTCGACGTACGCGGGCCAGTACAGCCCCCGGTCGCGTGCCTCCGGGTCGTACCACCGGGCGAACGGCGACCGGATCACCACGGGCCCGCGGCCGTCCCGAAGTCCGGCCTCGGCGAGCAACTTTCCGATACGCCGCGCCAGCTGATCGCGCTCCTGCCCGACCCGGGCCAGCTCCTGCTCGCGCTGATGCAACCGGTGGCGAAGGGAGTCCAGCTCGGCCGCGGTGCCGTCCGTGTCCGCGGCGGCCCGACTATCCTCCAGCTCGCGCACGCGCTCCTCCAGCTCGCGCCTGCTGCGCTCGAGGAGCCGGATGCGGCTTGCCGGATCCATGCGGCTCTCTTCGTCCATGCGGAACAGTGCCCACACCCGAGCGGTCTCCTCCTCGGGCAGCGGCGACCGAGGGGGCTGGCCCGCGTCGTGGAGGAGATTCTTCACGAAGTCCTCCTGCGCGGGCCGCTCGCCACTCAGCGCGCGGCTTACGGAGCTGGCGGCGCGAGCTTCCTTGTTCGCGTACGTCCGCAGGGGCATCTCAAGCCTCTGGAACAACTCGCGCAGAGCAAGGGCGAGTTCCCGGCGCTCCGGGCCCGCATCCGGATGGAGCGGGCCGAGAGCGTTGGCCCCACTTCGACGTCTACTGGTCGTCACTGCCCCAGTGTCGGCCACCACTTGGACCTGTATGACTGTTGCGCACGAATTGGCAACGCGTTGCGGACCATTGGCAACCGTTGCGCGCTGCGCACCACCATTGGTACACCTCAAGCTCGCAGCATGACCCAGACGGCTCCCGAAGCCCCTCAGCGCAAGACCTCCCGCCTCCGCCGCATCGCCACGGTCGTGATCCTCGGCTTCATCGGCGGAATCGCCACAAGCCTGGGCCGCTCCGCAGGAGCGGAGCTCCCGGACTGGCTCCAGCTGCTGCTCTAACCGAGGGGCAACGAGGTGACGGCTGATCGTGGCCAACTGCACGTCAAAGTGGCCAAGTAGGAGTCAAAGTCGCACAGGTGCGCATCGGGTTCGCATCGACCGCCGGGTCTGGTGCGCATCGAATGCGCCGTTAACCGCGCCTCGGTGCGCACCCAGTGCGCAGGCGCGGTGGTGGGCGCGCGCCTGGTGCACACGGTGGGCGGCCACGACCGAGCGGCATCCGCACTGCCGCCGTGAGCCGGACGCTCAGGAGCTGGAGTTCACGCAGGGCGTGCACCGGTTCAAGCTCGACTGCGGCTGGCACCCGGCCGACCTCTGGACGAAGGACGTCACCGCAGCCGAGAAGGCCGCGCTCGTGCGCGCGTTCGTCGGCGCGGCCCTCGCCGGGCAGGAGCCCCTGCCACCCTGAACGCCGGGTCCGAGGCGCAGTGACCTGCAGGCCTTGACGTCGTTGCACACATCATTGTGTCCATGAACATCCGCACCCGCGGATACGCGAGCGAGCCCGGATCAACTGGTCCGGGTTCGCAGCCTGGTCGAGGTCGGCCCCTACAAGTCGAACTCCAGGTGCTCGATGTCGGTGAAACGCACTTCCTGCAGGCTTCCGGCGCGACGGCCGTTGTCCTGGAAGTACACCTCCTTGAGCGCTTCGGCGGCGATCTCCTTGAGCTGCTGCTCGGTCGCGCCGGCCTCCTGGGCGTCAAAGAAGCGGGCGGCGTAGTGGGGCGGCAGCGCGACGGTCAGGTGCCGGATACGGTCCTGGTCCGTCGACCCGATCGGCGCGGTGTAGCCCATGCGGGCGCGGGTGTCGATGACGATGCCGCCGGTGGTCGCCGCCTTCTGCCGGGCCTGGGCCCGGATCTGCGGCTGCCACCGTTTCTTCACCTCCTGCTCGAGGCGCGCGGCGAGGTCCTTGCGGGGGTGTTTGGCCTTTCCCGCCACGTACCGTTCCACCTGCCGCTGGGAGATACCGAGCAGTTCGGCGACGGCCTTCGTGCCCTTGAGCTGCTTGACCAGGTACCGCATCTGCGGGCCCGCGTTCTTGGGAGCCGGGCGGGTGAACGCCTTCTGCACCGCGGCGTCCAGGCCGTCGCCGAACACGCTCATCGTCTACCTACTCCCCGTTGTCCTTGTTGGTGATCTCGCCCGACTTGATGTAGCGGGCGAGGTTGAGCTCGGGCGCCTGGTACTGCTCGCGGACGCCCTCGCCCCACAGCACGGTCTGGGTGCCCTCGTGCTTGACCATGCCGGGTGAGACGCCGACCCTCCAGCCGCCCGGGAGCGGCTTGCCGTCGCGGTAGGGCAGGAAGTCCAGCGGTCCCGTGCCGTCGACCGCGTACACGACGCAGTCCGAGAGGATCGCGACTGGGTATTGCCCGGTGAACGCCGCGTGCCTGAGGATCTTGCGGTGCATGTTGATCCGGGTGCGCGCGATGACTGCGGCCCGGATGTCTGGCCGCCAGGTCGCACGGGACATCGCTCGCCACGGCTGGCCGGGCGTCCAGCCCTCGCCGCGCGGCCGTTCCGCAAGTTTGCCGATGGTGCCCTTCGCGGTCATCTTGATGGCGTCCACGACGAGCGCCAGTTCGGGGTCGGCCTGCCGGTAGCTGCCCCGCACGGCGAGGAAGTCCTGCGGCGCCAGGTCGGCGCTCACGCCGAGGTCGGTCATCGTGTCGATGTAGGCGTCGCGCAGCCGGTTGTACCAGGCGTCCAGATAGCGGCCGGTGTCGTAGCGCACCCACGCCTCGACGGGCGCGACCTCGTAGCCGAGCTCCACCGCGTACGCGACGGTCGGGGTCGCATACCAGGCCGGCCCCTCGGGACGCTCACCGCTCGAGGTGAACGGGCTGGGCAGCAGCGAGCCGTCCAGCTCCGCCCACTCCTTGCCGAGCTTCACCCGCGACAGGTCGACGTGGGACAGGTCCACCAGCCACGCGCCGGGCAGTTTCGGATCGAACACCGGCACCTTGACGTGCGTGGGCGCGCCGAGGCCGACGACCAGACCGTTCGCCCCGGCCGCGAACGCGAGGTTGACGTCGATGCCGACCAGGTGGCGACGCAGGCATTCGTCGTCGGTGAGCGGGCGAGCCCAGTCCAGAGCCTCTTCGAAGAGCTTCTCCGCCGGAGTACGGCGGTGGAAGCGGGGAAGGTCGGCGAGCATCGGGTGCCCATCGGGGGCCTCGCACGGCGCCGGGTCGATCGGGTCCTTGCCCAAGGAGCCGGGGTTGCGCTCGGAGCGCCGCTTGCCGCTGTCGTCGGCCTCCGAGGCGCGGGTCGGCGGGTGCAGGGCGGTCAGCAGTTCCAGACCGGTCACTGCGGTCGACCCGCGTGGCGTCATCACCCGGGACGCGTACACCCCCAGGATCCGGGCGAGTTCCGCCGGCGGAAGCTGCCCGGCGTGGCCCCAGCTGCGGGTATCGAGCGCGTTCCAGGACGGGATGCACAGCTGGACACAGGCCCGCTCCGAACCCTGCGCGGGGCGGTAGATCCGCGCCCACGGCCCGAACCCGCGCTTGGTCAGCTTCCAGTCGGCGCGGGCCAGCTGTTTGATGACCTTGTGACCCTCCGGCAACCGCCCGGCGTCCCGCTCCTCCTCCGAGAGGACGGCCGGCAGGCCGTAGCGCTCCAGCGCGGCCGCGGTGAGCACGATCAGCGGGTCGCCGTCCTTGCCCGGGCCGGACAGCTTCGACTGCCCGAGCTTCGCCTCCCGCAGCGTCCAGTCGACCAGGGACGGTAGGGACTTGGCAGGCACGTCCAGGACCTGGCCACCGACGCAGTACGCGAGGACCTGGCCGTCGTCGTCGACATCGACGACAGCGAGCGGACCGTTGGCGAAACGAGGGTCGGAACCGGCCGGGGTGTTCGCCGGGGTTGCCCTCCTGACGGCCGGGCCGCGCGACGTCGACGACGGCCCGGCGGTCGGGGCCGGACGCGCGGCGGCCGGAGCGAGCTCGGGGGCGAGGCTGGGCTGGGTGTTCCATTCAGTCGTCGTGACCGCAGCCTCGGAGACCGGACCTGTGGACGTGGACCGCACTTCTGGAGCCGGGGCGAGAGTGTTGGCGACGTCCGGGACGGGAGTGTCCTCGGAGGGCGCCGCGAAGTTGGGGTCGGCGGGGTAAAGCTCCGCGAGCTTGCTGAGCAGGCGCGCGTACGCGTCGCGCTCCGGCGGCCGCGGCTCCGTCTTGCCGGACTCCCAGCCGCTGACGGTCGCCCGCCTGACCTCCAGGGCGGCCGCGACCTCATCCAGGGTCAGGCCGTGGGCAGTGCGCAGCCGTTTGCGCTCTGTCGGCGGTGGCAGCGGGGACCGGGACGCGACCAGTGCGTCGACCCGCTCGAACAACTCGGACATGGAACACCTCCTGTTCCTCAACTCTAGCTTTGAACCGTACATATCACGTACGAAACGCGTACAGATCGCGGACATCTGCTATGTGATGCCTGGCCGGAGGCCGCTACCAGGTCGGATTCGCCCTCGCCGGCCGCAAGATCACCGTCCGCCTCGACGGACACCTCATGCACGCCATCGCCGACAACGCCCTGATGGGAACGCGGCCCTGCCCCGTTCCAGCCGACCGCCTGGGACAGATCGGCGGGGCAGGGAGGGCGACGTCCCCGCTGCCGTCTCCGCCCCTGTCGGCCGGTGCCATCAGGCCCAGCGCAAGGTGCATGCCAGCGGCCGCTTCATGATCAACGGCCAGTTCATCAAGCTCGGCCGGGGCCATGCCGGAAAGATCGTCACAGTCGTCATCGAGGACACCCCCTACCGGATCCTGCACGGAGAAGACGAACTCACTGTCCGCCCCAGCAAGAACCCCCGACCGAAGTCCTGGGACCTCACACCGACATAAGTTCACAGCCCCTCGCTCAACAGTCGGGCGGCAGCCGACCTGGCGGGTCCTCTGTTCGCAAGTAGGGGACTGCTGCATGATCGGGTGACAGCGGGGTTTATGCAGCCAGAGCTGCGGGTGGGGTCATGATGGTCTCGTACTCGACGGGGGTCAATCGGCCCAGGCGTCGCTGCCGCCGGCGCCGGTGATAGGTCCGCTCGATCCAGGAGACGATCGCGATCCGCAACTCTTGGCGGGTGGGCCAGACGCGGCGGTCGAGGATGTTCTTCTGCAGCAGTGCGAAGAAGCTCTCCATCGCGGCGTTGTCGCCGGCGGCCCCGACCCGGCCCATCGAGCCGACCAGGCCGTGCCGGGTGAGGACGGCGGCGACCTTGCGGGAGCGGAATTGCGATCCGCGGTCGGAGTGCACGACGCATCCCACAGCGGGGCTGCGGCGGGCGACGGCGGACTCCAGCGCTCTCACCGCGAGGCGGGACTTCATCCGGGCGTCGATGGAATAGCCCACGATGCGACCGGAGTACACGTCCTTGACGGCGCACAGATACAGCTTGCCCTCGCCGGTTGCGTGCTCGGTGATGTCCGTGAGCCACAGCCGGTTCGGCCCGTCCGCGGTGAAGTCCCGCCGCACCAGGTCGTCGTGGACCGGTGGCCCGGCCTTGGCGTTCTTCCCGCGGCCGCTTCGCTTGCCGAAGGCACTCCACCAGCTGTTGTCCCGGCAGATTCGCCAGGCGGTCCGCTCGGCCATCACCTCACCGGCCGCGCGGGCCTCATCGAGAAGGAAGCGGTGCCCGAACTCGGGATCGTCGCGGTGCGCGTCGAACAGGGCGTTGGCGCCCGGTACGCCCCGGCCATCTCAGCATCAGTGACCGGCCTGGTCAGCCACCGGTAGTAGGGCTGACGGGCCAGCCCGAGCACCCGGCACGTCACCGCCACCGGCACCCGGCAAGGGGCAGCGGCGGCGGCCAGCTCGCGGACGAGCGGGTACATCATTTTGCCGGCAGGTTCGCCTGCGACAGATACGCCGCAGCCCTCCTGAGCACGTCGTTCTCCTGCTCCAGCAGCCGGATCCGTTTGCGGGCCTCGCGCAGCTCGGCCGACTCACCCGACGCCGTTGCGGGCCTGGCCCCTTCGTCGGTGTCGGCGCGGCGCAGCCACTTCGACAGCGTGATCGGGTGGGCCCCGAAGTCGGCGGCGATCTGTTCCAGTGTGACGCCGGGCTCGCGGTTGCGCGCGACCCGCACGACGTCCTCGCGGAACTCCTTCGGATACGGCTTGGGCACTGCAACATCCTTCCAGGCCGCTTCTCAGCAAGCCAGGTCAGGTGTCACCCAACCCTGCAGCAGTCCCCGGTGTGCACTCATTGGCACGCTCCCTCGATACCGCGGCACGGTCCCGCCATAGCAGCCTGACCCTGTGGTGACCCCGGAGCCTTACTGCTCCGGGGTCACCAGCATGTTCGCGGCGGCCAGCGGGACCAGCGCCCACAGGACGGCCACCGTAATGATTCAGAACGTTGGTCGTGGCACCTGCAGTGTCAGTGGCCGCCGTTAGGGCCAGGGCTGTGATCAGGGAGTACTACCCGCGGGCAGTGCAGCATCTGGAGGCCGCGCAGCAGGCCAGGACATCAATGGCGCAGCCGTGGATGCGCTGTTGGAGGATGGGCTCGTCAAGGAAGGTGTGTGCACGGATCCGGACGAGTCGAGGGTCCTCAATGCTTGGCCGCCGGGGCGGCAGGCGGCGGACCTGACCGACTAGTTCCGCAGGTGCGTCCAGGAGTTGTGGGCGTGTCTGGACGCACTGGTAGCGGACTCGGTTGAGGCAAGGCATTCAGCGTTCAGCATCAGCTGCCTCAGCCGGAGCGCCCCCGGTTCTTTCCGGTCGCCGATTCTTCGGAGGGGTTCGGAGCACTGCCGGCGGAGTCATGTATGGGCGGCGCCCTGCGCTCACACGTGGCCATGGTGGAGGACTGCCGGCCCTTCCAGGACAGCGACCATCGACCGGATCCGCCGGGGCTGGACTATCTCGTGGAGTGGGACGCCGCGATCGTCCGGCCGGTGCGCCGGCCGGACGGGCGCTGGAAAGCCGCGGCCGTGCTTTCTATGGCTAGGTCAGTTGGCTGAGCAGATCCTGCCCGGAGCAGGAACGACGCGAGCGTGACCGCTGCTTGCCGCGCCTGCGCGATGGGCGATTGCGGCCGCGAGCTGACCGGTTGGCAGCGGCGATCCACGCGCCGCGATCGTCCTTGCGTCCCCGGCGGTGACCGGGTCTCAACAGGGCTTGGAGGAGCCCCGGTGCGATTTTGTACTCACGCCGATTTCACGTAGTCGTAGAAGAAATCACTGAATGAGTCCGCCACCCGGACGGGGGCGGGGGAATCCTCGGTGAGGCACCACACCGTGCCCTCTTGGCGAGTGTCGACGTAGAAGTAGATGTAACCCTGATGAGAGGCGACAAAAATCGCGCCCGCAAGGTCGCAGGAGATGCCGACCTCATTGCACAGGGAAACAGCACTCTCTCGTATACCGAGGATGGCAGGGTAAAAGACGACCTGCGAGGCGAGCGTGTTCCCGGAACCGGCGCCCATACAGCGCAGGAAGTCGGCATACTCCGGGTCCAATCGGACACCCTGGTCTGTCGCGATCTCCTCAAGGGCGCTTTCGGGGAGGCCTCGAGACGCCCGGTCGTCGATGAGTCCCTCGTCGACGAGTCGGGAGTAGGCCGCCCAGAAGGGCCCCTCCGGAGAGGCCAGATGCCGCTGATCGGCCCGGGGTTGCCGGCGGAAGAACTTCATCGGCTGCCTCCTCGGCTGCTCACGAGATGCCAATGCGCAGCCATATGTTCGGGTATCGCTCGTTGAACTGTGTGAACACATCCTGGCATGACCCGCAGGCCTCAAAGTTCGTGTGGACGGTCAGGATGCCCTTCGCGTTCCGGTTGTCACCTAGCTGTTTCGCCACTTCTTCGAGGATCTTGTACTCGGAGTCGGTGTTCCGGGGGATGCCGCCGGGATTCAGAGAACGTGTCGTGAAGACCGGGTTCTCCGGTGCGTCGACGAATCCTTTTCGCGGGGCCTTACCGCTCACGGATTTGAAGGTCTGGGGTGCCTCACCGTGCAGTTGGAGCACTCCCCCGGAAAACGCTCTGCCCGCCTTGATAGCTTCAAACTCGCGCAGATGCCGCATGATCTGTTGGGCGACGGCGTCGTGGACGTTGCCGGCTTTCTGCGCTGCGCTGGCGAACTTTCCCGCTCGGATGAGCGCCTTGATGGCCCGTACGGCTCCCTTGGCGATGGCGCCGATGCCGGCCCCTGCAAGCATGGCGCAGGCGAAGTTGCTACCGTCCGAGCAGTCCTTGACGTCTGGCACAGGCGTCATGGCGTAGGCGAAGGACAGAAGCAGGTCCGGTTTTGTGGGTACCCAACCCGGCATGATGACCGGCGGAGCCTGGGGTGCGGGACTCGGCGTGGCCATTGCCCCGTTGCCTGTGCTCGCCGTGCCGGAGGTGTCAAGCACCCACTCGTTTTCTCTCTCGGGGTGGTACACCGAGTCGCTGTCGGGAACGCCGTTGGTACAGCCGGTGATGACCCCGCTCATGCACTCTGGAGTTCCAAGCCCCGACGGGTCGGCCAGTGTGGCGGGATTGTTCTCGCTGTAGCCGTAGCCGTTGAGCGACTGATGCTTCTCAAGTTCGAGCAGCGGGTCGACGCTGATGAAGCGGCCGATCGAGTGATCGTATTGGCGGGCACCGACCTGGGTGAGTCCGGTGGCCTCATCTGAGGTCTTGCCGAGGAACGCCTTGTCGTCCATCCACGCCCCGGTACCTCCGTCGCGGGTCTCACCGAAGGGTGCGAAACGTCTCTTGGTGATGGCCTGGTCAGTGGCGGCGAGGGCAAGTGTGGATGTGCCGTGGGCGTCACTGGCGAGGAAGAACAGGGTCTCCGAGCCGGACTCGTTGGTGCGCACCGCGATGGTGGTGCCGTTCGCCGTGTAGTAGCGCAGGCCCCAGAAGTCGCCGGTCGCCGCGTTGTAGTGAACCTCCGTGGCACCCAGGTACAGGACGGTCTCGCCAACCGTGTTGCGGCGAAGCAGCAGGTTGCCGTCGGCGTCGTACATGTACTTAGTCGTGCCGGCGTCCGCATTCGTACCGGACTCGGCGAGCGTGTCCAGCTTGCCTTCGCTGTTCCATGTCAGGGTCTGGGTGGATGCGCCGTCGGGGCGGGTGGTGGTTGCACCGATGTCGTTGTAGGCGTACTTCTCCTCCGCCGTCAGGCAGTTACCGCTGGTCGTTGTCGACAACAGGGTGTGGGGCCGGTCGGGTTCGTAGCAGTACGTCTGCGTCGTTGTGCGGGCCGCGGTGTGCTTGGTCTGCGTGGAGCGCAGGCCCGCGTCGGTGTAGGTGTACGACGTCCAGTACGGAGATGCCCCGTCGAGGTTGCCCGTGGTCCGGCCGGAAGCGGAGCAGTCGGCCGTCTTCGGGGTCCAGACCCCGGTGAGCCGCCGGTAACCGTCGTAGGTGAAGCACTGGTTGTCGGCCGCGCTAGTGCCGCCGAGGTTGGTCGGGTCGGAGATGGACAGGACGTTGCCAGCTTCGTCGTATCCGTACTTGAGGTCCTGGAGCATGTAGGCGTGCGTGGTGGTCGTCACGTGCGACTCGGTGAGGCGATTAGTGCCCTCCTCCCACGTGTTGGTGACGTACGCCTTCTTGGTTCCGGCTGCCGCGGATGCGCCTAGAGTGAGCTGTTCGACCTGGCCAAGCGCGGAGTAGGAGGCACCGAGCACGTAGGCGGAGGTACCGGAGAGGGTCTCGGGGAGTGCCGTGTTGGTGTAGGTGGTGGAGACGTACTCGTCGTCCAGGCCGCCCGCGGCTGGCTCGTAATTGGAGGCGATGGTGCCGTCGACGTTGTAGTCCGTCTTGCTCGTCAGTGTCGAGGTGACCGCGCCCGAGGTCACCAGCGGGTCGTCGGACGGCAGGGTGAACTTCGACTCGGTGACCTGATAGAGGCTGTCGTAGGAGACGACCGCGTCGGTGTAGGCGTCACCACTCGCCCCCCCCACGTAGCGGGTGGTCGAGTCCAACTCGCCCTTGGCCAGGTTGTCGTAGGCATACGCTGTCAGCTTGTTCGCGTCCGCCTTGGAGGTCTCGTACGTGGCGGTTGGGCGGCCGATCTTGTCGTACGTGTACAGCAGCTTCTTGCCGCGCGCGTCTGTGGTGCTCTCCCGTTGGTCGAGAGCCGTGTAGGCGGTCGTGGTCGTGCCGGTGTCCGGGTCGGTCGCTGAGTTCTGACGGCCCATCAGGTCATAGCCGTAGGACCATTGCTCGCCCTCCGGACCCGTGATCGTCTTCTTCAGGCCGTCCCGCGTGTAGGTGTACGAGGTGGAGGTGTACTCGGTGCCGGTCGGTGATGTTCCCGGGTATTCCCGGCGTTCGGTGATCCGGCCGTGGGCGTCTGTGAAGACTCTGGTCGCGGAGCCGCCCTTCACGGCGGTGGTCGCGGTCTCGTCGCCGGTGTGGGTCGTGGTGGTGGACCACTCCTCTACTCCACCGATCAGGAAGGTGGACTTCACCGCCCGCCCGGCGCCGTCGTAGGCGGTTTGGGTCTGGCTGGGCGCCTCGCCGTACTCGGCGCGCGTGTAGGTGCCGTTGGGCTTGCTGGTGGTGTCGTAGATGTCGGTGAACGTCTCGTAGGCCAGGCCGCGGGTGTCGTAGCGGGTGTCGGTGAGCAGCCGGCCGTGGGTGGCGGCCGGGGACTGAACCTGCAGCTGGCGCAGCAGCGCATCGTAGATGGTGTACGTGGTGTCGTACGAGGTGCCGTCCGCCTTCAGCGTTGATGTCGCCGTCCATGATGCGGCGTCGTTGGCAACGTTGTAGGCGAAGGTGATGTTGGCGCTCTGGCCACCGTCCTTGGAGCGGTTGGGTTTCCAGACTGCGGTGAGCCGGCCGAGCGCGTCGTAGGTGAGGTCGGTCCTCTTCAGGTTGGCGTCGTAGATCTTGACCGGCTGACCGGTGGCTGGGTCCGCGTAGGTGTGGGTCGCGTGCCCGGCAGCGTTGGTGACCTTGGTGCGGGTCAATGGTCCTGTGGCAGTCGGAGTGTAGGCGGTGGTTGTGGGGTTGCCTGCAGCGTCCGTGGTTGTCAGGACCCGGCCGAGGGTGTCGAACGTCGACTTGGCGGTGGTCTGCCAGGTGGAGGGGTGGCGTTCGCCGCCGGTGGCCGTGGCCGGGTAGGCCGAGGCGCGGCCGGTCCAGCTCGCCTCGCCCTTGGTCGGGGTCTGGGATGCCGACCAGGCGGTGGCGGAGGCGTTGTCGTAGACGGTCGCAGTGTCGGAGAGCACGTCCCCGCGCGTAGCAGTCGATGTGGGCAGGGACAGCTCGCTCTCTGCGGCCGAGCAGAGTCTGCCGACCGTACGGGTTCGGGAGACGAGGGAGTTGATGCCCATCTTGTCGTTGCGTGCGTACCAGGTGCGGGTGCATGTCTGGTCGTTGTCCACGGCGGTCTCGCCGTTGCTCTGGACGGTCGTGGCCAGGCCGTAGTCGTCGTAGGTGGTCTCGGTTGAGGCCGTCCGCCAGGAGGATGTGTCGGCGAGGTAGGTGTGTGTGGCGGTCTTTTGTGTGCGGACGAAGTAGGCCTCGGTGTCTGCGTAGCTCTTGTGCTGGGTGGCGGTCTTGGACTTCCACGGTGTGTTCACGATTACCGACACGGGAGTCGTGCCGTTATAGGTGATCTGCTCGCGAAGGAATCCGGCGTACGGGGCCGAGTCCGTGACGTCGGTCACTGTGAGGCCGTCCAGCTCGATGCCCGTTTCGGTGACCGACCGGGTGCCCGAGGAGGTCTTGTCTCCGTCCATGCCCTGCAGGTACAGCGACACCGTCTTGGACTGTGTGACCGCCGAACTGCCCGTGTACGTGGTCACCTTGCGGTAGCCGCGCCACTGTGACCAGGTGCGCTCGTCTGTGGGGGTCAGCGGGTCGTCGTTGTGGTGCCAGGCGGGGCCCGCGTAGGAGTAGGAGTTGTAGACGGTCTCGTTGTGTCCTGTCGGATCCGCTGTCTGTACTGCGGCGACCCGGTACTTGTGGAACCAGTCGATCAACGCCTCGGTTGCCCCGTTGATGTGCCAGTACATCGGATAGCAGGACAGGGAGTTGTCGTCCTCGGCCTTCGGCATGCGCGAGCCGCGCACGCATTCCGGCTCAGACAGCGTGACTGTAGTGATCGCACCGGTCTCTGAGGTGATCGTCTCGATGCGGGGGCGTTTCAGCGGCAGGATGTTGTCGGTCGCATCAACCCGGTTCTCCCGCATCTGGTACGTGAAGGTGATCGGGGCCAGCGTGATGTCGGCCCCGTTCTTGCCCGTACGTTTCAGGGACTTGAGCGCCAGCGTCTGGTCGGAGGTGTCGCCGATGTCGCCGCCGTCCAGGAACTCCTGAGTGAGCTTCCACGAGTCAACGGCCGTGTGCGTGCTGCCCGCCGCCGACCAGGCGTAGGTGTCAATGCCCATCAGGCGCTTGCGGGTGAAGAACGCCGGGGAGGGGTTCTCGTCGCAGTCTGCGTCCGCCTTGCAGATCGCGTCGAAGGGAACGTCCGGCCATTTGTCAGAGGTGGCGTCTGTCAGCTCTGAGCAGTCAGCGGCGGTGCACCGCTCGCTGTAGTCGAAAGTGACTTTGCCCGAGGCGTCCGCCGTGAACAGGGCGCCGGAGCGCTGCCCGTAGAGGATCTTCGTCAGATATCCGCCCCGCGTGTAGGTCACGGTGGCCGTTGAAGCACCGTTCTTTGCATAGGAGTTGGACTCCTTGGTGTACCAGTACGACATGGCGTTGCCGTGCGTGTCCTCGACATAGTCGAGGTTCCACCGCCAGGCCTGGTTCTTGTGCCGGTCAGAGAAGGAGGAGCCACTGCTGTATCCCGGCTCGCCGGTGTCGTCGCCGAAGACCGGGACAGTCCACACGGAGTTGGTGCGGTCGGCCGCGCCCGCTCCGTCCAACTTGTTGAGACCGAAGACGTATTGGGTACCGTCACCGGTGGTGACGGTCCAGTGCTCACCCTTGCCGTCGCCCTTGCCAGCGACGATGTCGTCCCCGTCGTCGCCGTTGTCCGCGCCGGTGGAGTGCGTGACGGTGGAGGCGTCGTCGTCCTTCAGCCGCCATTTTCCATCGGTGTCGTCCTTGACCAGTTCGGTGGCCTTGCCGTTCAGCACCAGTGACGCGTTGTCGTATTTCCAACAGCGGTCGTACTTCTCGTCGTGCCCGTCCTGGTCACAACTGCCGTAGCTGCGCTCGATGTATGACGATGTCAGGTCGAAGCCCTCGCCGACCTGTGTTGCTTGGTTGTTCGTCGACGCTGTTTTGCCGTCCACGCTGCCCGAGTCGTAAGAGAGGGACAGCTTTGGCTCCGGGCCCGCGACGGCCGGTGGTACGTCGATGTCGTACGACCACGTAAAAGCGCCCGAGGAACCGCCCGCCGACCAGGTCGACGATGACGTGAGCGGAGACGCCGTGTAGTCACCGGAGCCGGAGGCCGACTGGCCCGATGAGGCCGTCACCGCCAGGACGGTCGTCCCTGCGGCGCTGGCCTCGCGGACGAGCTGGGTGGCGGCGCCGCCGGGCTTGAGGTCGACGGTCGCCGATACTTCCTGGGATTTGATGTCGTTCGAGGAGTCAAGCGGTGTCTGCGTCCGGCACTTCGCCTTTTTCGGCGTTGTCAGCGCACACGCCGGCAGCTCCATCAGCTTCAGCCGGCCCGACCAGCCGCCGCCGTAGGCGGACGCGAACTTGCCGTAGTCCAGGGTGAGCTCAGCTCGTCCTTCGCCGGACACGCTGAGCAATACCCCAGTGACCCCAGCGGCCTTCGTCGCCTCGCGGGACAGTACCTCGACGCTGGCTGTGTCCTCGGAGCCGGCCTTCGGTGCGAGGGTGACAGGCAGACCGCCCGGCGCGACTTCCGCCCGGCCGGTCAGGTCCACCGCTGCCTCGCCCGGCTTCGGCCACGCGCCGTCCTGCTCGGCCCGGGCCCGTTTGGCCTGCGCCTGATCTTCGGCCTTCCCGTCTGCCACCCGGGCGCGGGCTTTCTTGGCGCCGAGGCCCTTGACCTCGTACACCTCGCTGACCCGTTCCTTCTGGGTGGCGAGCCGGCCCAGCGGATCCGTGTCGGCCGCCCACGCCACCGGGGTCAGCAGCGAGGCCACCAGTGTCACGGTGACAGCGACCCTGCCACCTCGCCGTCTGGATGATGCGCTCATGCCATTGCTCACGTCGTCGCCCCGCTGTATCCGTGAAAAAAGATCAAGGAAGTCATGCCGGTCGCCGGGCGACGGCGTGGAGCGCCGCCGCCCGGCAGTCACCCACTACTCACCCAGCAGTCGACTGATCTGCTCGGTGTCCGAAGCCGCCCCGGCCCACAGCCGCACTTCGCTCACCGCGCCGGGCAGCCAGTGCCCCGAGGCACTAGAGGTGTAGCCCCTGCCGACGGCGAGGTTGTCTTTTCCGAAATCGGTTGCGTAGGGCACGGTCGTGTACTGCACGTTGTCGTTGAGGTACAGGGCCGCCGTACGGTCCTGAGCGTTGTAGACGCCGGTGACCCGGACGTCGCCGCTGTCAGTGGTGGCCTCCTCGCTGACCTGCGAGGTGAAGGTGCCGTCGTCGTTGTAGCGGCCGAAGTGCCAGAAGCCCGTGGCGATGGTCTTCTCCACGATGTCCCCGTCGCTGGTCTCGACGGCGACCGTTGCCTTTCCGGTCACTTCGAAGAACAGGCCCCAGTTGGATGTCCCGTCCTTGTCGCGTTTGCCGACCACTTGGGCGACGTAGCCTGTGCCTTTGCCGGCGAGCGCCTCCAGGTCGGGGCTGACCACGGTTGTCACGGTGAAGGAGCCCGCGTCGTCCACGACGCTGTCCGAGGCGGCAGAGTCGTCCGTGCCGTCCAGCGCGATCGTTTCACCGCCGGTGGCAGCACCACCGGAGATGGTCAGTGTCCGCCCGTAGCCGGAGGCGTCTGTCAGCTGGGGGGATCCCGGCTGTGCCGTGGCAGCGTCCCAGTGCGCGGTCAGCTCGGCGTGCTGATCACCCGTCCTCGGGTCCAGGGACCGTCCCTCGCGGATGAGCTCGTTGAAGGTCAGCGCCCGCTGCCACACCCGCGCCTCGTCCACGGAGCCGGACAGGGGATAGCGGTACGCCGATTCCATCAGCCCGCGCCCGGCCTGCAGGGCTCCTGAGGAGTTCCAGGCGGTGGCAGCCGCGTTCTCGATGTACCACCGGCCGTTCACGATCAGCCGCATCGTCTTGGCGCTGGCGTTGTAGACGAAGGCGACATGTGTCCATGTGTTCGCGGCCACGGGCGCAGACATGTACGACGAGGAATAGACGGGGTCGGTGCTGTCGGAGCCTGTTGTGATCATGCCCCAGGAGCCGTTGGAGCTGTTGTAGAGAACGTAGAACGGGCTGTAGACCGATCCGCTCTGCGAGAGGACCACCTGCGGCTTACTCAGGGTGTCGAGGCGTACCCAGGCCGAGACCGTGTACGAGTCTTTGGTATTGAGCACCGGCTTGGCCGTGGCCGCGTATCCCGAACTGCCGTTCAGAAGAAGGCCGGTGTCCTCGGCGCCGGTGTCGGCGTCCGTACCCCGGCGCCCGCGTCCGTCGCGAGAAGCCCCCGCCGCCGACAGCATCAGGGCGTCCTCGTCGGCGTCCACCGTGGTCGCGGAATCCCGCGCGGCCCCGGACGGCTCGTCGAAGTGCCATTCGGCCTGCGGAGCGACGCCGTCGGAGACTTTGAAGTCGATTAGGTTCTGCGCACCCCAGCGGCCCAGACTGTCCCTGGCCCGCGCGTACAGCCGGTAGGTGCCCTCGGCGTCAGGCGTCACCGACTTGGTGACCTTGTTGCCGTTGATCGGGGAGGACCATGCCTCCTCGGTGGACAGCTTGTACTGGTAGGCCTCGTTCTCGTCGCCGCTGGCGGCGGTGAACGTGAACGTCGCTGCGATACCCGGCCCGCCTGCCGGCGAGCATGCGTTGGCGGTGCACGGCGAGTACGGAGCGGCGATCGCGATTGTCGGCTTCAGGGGCCGCGTCGGGTCGACCTGGAAGTAGCACCAGCCGGTCGTCGTCTCGTTCGACGCGCTGGAGAGATAGCTGTTACCGCTGTTGTAGTAGGACCGCGTCCAGGCCCGGTACCGGTAGAGCACGTCCTCTTTGAGCGTCGACCACTGGAGTGTGACTTTCTTCCCGTCACCGACGTAACCATCGCCAGCGGCGGGCCGCAGGTCGCCGTTGCCGGCGCTGGTGTCCGCCCAGGCGCTGCCGTTCTTCTGGTCCAGGTCGTAGTAGATCCGCAGGCTGGCGTCGGACTCGCCGCCCGCCTTGGTCTGCGCGGTCGCGGCCAACGACGGTGTCGGGTCGGAGACAATCGCCGGGTCACCGGCGTTCTTCTCGCAGACGGTGCCGTCACCCGTGACGATGCCGATCCCGGTCGGTGTGGCGGGGACTCCGACGAACTTCACCTCCAGTACGGCGTCGTTCTTGAACCGCTTCCACGAGTTGGGGTCGGACTCGTTGGCCGCCTGCAGCATCAGCGTCAGCCGGGCGAACTTGCCCGCCGCGAAACTGGACACGGTGGAGGTGAGGTTCTCGTTCGACTCAGTCGGATCGTCGTTGAACTCGATCGGCGCGTTCGGCTGCGAGGGAGAACAGGCGCTGCCCCGGCCGGCGGACACATGCCGGTCCCCCATCAGGTCCAGCGCGGTAGGACCGGGCCACTCGGTGGACGACGAAATGGGATTCGTACGCACCAGGTTCACCCAGGAGCGCTCGCACGACATCGACCACGTCTCCGTCACCCGGAACGTGGCGTCCAGGACCTTCTTGCCCTTCAGCGCATTGGGCGAGAACTCGAAGTACAGGCGCTGCTTGTAGCCCGAACCGCAGTAGTAGGCGTAGCCGCCGGTGACATAGGTACCGCAGTAGCCCATGCCCTTGCCCTCTTCATCGTCCCCGTTGCCCCACGCGTAGTCGTCGTGTCCGTCACTGCGCAGCAGCGTGCGCTCCGACTCGGACCAGGTCACGTCGGGGTCGATGTAGAGCGGGAAGGTGGCGTTGCCCATCAGGTCAGAGTCGGGGACCACAGCCACCGAATCCTCGCCGACATGGAGGGGCACCGCCGTGTGGGCGTCGCCGTGCGAGGGACCTGAAGCCGGGTCCTCGGCGGCCGTCCCGCCTGCGCCGGTGGAGACCTCAGCCGACGGGGCCGCTTTCGCCCCAGCCGCCACGGAGCCATCGCTCTCAGCCGTCTTGGCGCCGGACTCGGCGCTGTCCCCGGCCGAGTCCCACATCCGCGCTGCGGGCGACCGGAAGACCGCGGTGCCCTCACCGTCCACCGCTACCATGCCGCCCGCCTCGGTCTCCTTGGCGGTCAGGCCCTCCGTGCCGAGCGCGAAAGTGATCTTCTTCAGGTCTTCGTTCGCCGCGGCCTTGGCCGTCTTGACGATCAGGACCTCACGGAACCCCTCGACGGTCGCCGTCAGACGCAGGTCAACCCCGTCGAGCACCTCGCTGTACAGGGCGGAGGCACCGTCCAGCTGGGGCTCGGGCAGATCGCCGGGCCAGCCCAGCTCCAGAACCCGCCCCTCCCTTGCAACCTTCAACAGGTCCGCGCCGTCCCCGCCGCCAGAGAATGACAGATCGACAGCAGCAGCCTTCGGCCCCACCGTTCCATCCGAACGGACCTCCAGAGTCGGGTCCGGCGAGGTCCACTGTCCGGCAGAGTCCTTGACCCGGACCGGCACTACGGAGTCCTTCAAAGTGAAGGTGACTCCGTCCGGGTTGGCGTAGGTGGTCGAGTACTCGGTGCGCAGACCTTCGACCTCGACCTGTTCGCCAGCGTTCTCGGCCTCGCCCAGGGCGCTCCGGGTCTCTTTGGTCGTGGCGCTGCTGCCGTCACCGGCCGACGCTTCTTCCTCCGACATGGGAGCAGCCCCGGCAGCCGCGTCAGCCGACCGAGCGGCCGAGACGGGCGCCTCCCCCAGCAGAACCGGGTCCGCGGCAGACGCCGGGCTCCCCTGCAGGAGTACTCCCCCCAGCACCACGGCAGCCACTGCCGCGCGCGCAACCCGTCTCAACCCAGACCGCTTCACAGTTCCCCCGCCAACCCATCATGATCACGTCACGAGCCCTGACGGAACGTAAAACATTTGAAACGATCAGTCAACGCCCCATCCATCGCCGGGAGTCGACAATGAGACACCCACACCACACCTGAATCGCCCTTGAGTTGACCACCGCCCGGTCGCCAACAGCGACCTGCGCGTCGCCACCGGCCTGAGGCACGACGCCGTGCGGCCCGGCGTGTGACGCCGGTCAAGATTCCCCAGTCCCTGGCTGTGCCCAAGCCACCTCCCCAACACCCGACCTCCCCCTCGCTCAACTCCAGCAGGGACATGGGCGAAAGAAGTCAGGCTCGGAAGACGCCTGCCTGAGCAGTCTGTAGCTGATTCCGCGTTTGACGGCCACGCCGGATCGCCGCGTACAGCTCGACCTTCAACACCCCCGGCATGACCAGCACCTTTCACCAGGAGCATCTCGATGCTGCCCTGGCAAGAACCTCAGTGCCTCCCAAACCCATCGACAAGTGACTTCACTGCTGCTCGGCCAAGCCAAAGCGGCCCAGTTCCGCAAGGACCTGCGCAAGAGGCCACTTGGACAGGGAAACCGCAACTTCGACATGGCTCGCAGAGGCCGCTACCTTCATCCGGTCTTCGGTGGTCGCCCACGGTCGCACAGGGATTCCTTCAGGCTGGGCCGACCGCGACGGGACGACTCGGTCACGCCCCACGAACGCTCGCCCCATGCGTAAGCCACCGAACGGGTCCACGCCAGGCAGCCCCGACCAGGGAGAGACGCATGCCCCATCTTGCTCTGTACACATTCGGCGTCCTGAAGTCACCTCTCGCCGATCCCGCACCTCTCACGCGCGAGTTCTACGACATGGGCGAGGCCGTCTACCGCAAGATCAGTCAGCACCCCGGATACCTCGCGCATGCTGAAGCGGCAGACGGTGACCGGGGTGCGCTCTTCGAGGAGGACTGGGGCGCATGGGGAGAGTTCGCCGTACCACCTTGGTACAGCAAGGGCCATACGCCGCAAACCACCGCCCTGGCCGCGACCCTCTCGCTCTGGACCGACCTGCACTCCGCCTTCGACGCCATCTACACCGGCCTGCACCGTGAGGCGCTGAACAGGCGTTACGACTGGTTCGAGAGGACAGGGCACCCGAATTACGTGTTCTGGTGGGTCCCCGACGGCGTGATACCCACCTGGCGGGACGGGGTTTCCAGGCTAGAGCACCTCCACGACCACGGCTCCGCGCCGCACGCCTTCACCTTCCACGGCTCATCCGCTCCTACAGCCGTTCGATCCACTGCTCTTCTTGGCCGACGCAGGCAACGGTGACCTCTTTACACTCCTCCTCGGGATCGACCGGCCCGATGTCTTCGTCTGGAACCACGAGGACGTCAGCCGCGCGTGGGTTCCACCAAGCCTGTCCAAGTACCTCGAATGGTGGCTGACAGGCCAGATCAAGCGGTGGCGGCATGCCGCAATGCCCCCGGGCCACCGGCTGCGTTGCGACTGCCGCACGCCGATCACGATGCTGCGCCGAGAAGGAGCCGACCGCACTCGTCCAGGGCGCCCGTGGTCGCTGCTGCTGGCGGACAGAGTGCTCCTGGCCGCGGCGTACCGGCAGAACAGCCTGACATCTCGCAACGGGCGCCTCGTCCGGTCGCCTTCTGGCAGCGGGCCATTGGGTTCTTCGCGCGCGGAGGGGGTGGCACTTGGTGGGCCACCGCACAGGACTCTTGGATCAAGCCGGCCGCGCTTCTCGGTGCGGCAATCGGGGCCCTGGGCTCGGTCGCCACCGGCGGCTTCGTATGAACATCGAACACGCCGCGGTTTCCGTGCCGCTCAAAGCACTGAATAACTGTTGTGGGAACCAGTGAGCTCTTTCAGCGGTGCCGCTCCAGGGTGAGGACGGCCGCAGCGATTGACGACATGCGATTCGGGCTGGACCTGGATCTGCGAAAGATCCGCCAGGACTTCAGGCGTGCCGCACCCCGCTCCACCGGTGCTCGCGCCGTCGACAGCGCGCGGTTGACGGTTTGCTGGGGTGGGTGTGAGCTCGCGGCCCGGCGGACGTCTGAGGGGTGTCGTGACCCAGGGACCGGCTCCCATGTAGGCACGGTCGGCGAGGACCGGTATGCCTTGGCGTTCACAGATCCGGATGATCCGGTGGGTACGGGCCGCGGTGAGGTCGTGGGCACGGCCGGGCAGTGCGGGCGAGATCCACACGAGCCGCCCGGCCGGATCGGTCACCACCTGGACATTCACCCCGTGCCTGCGGTGCTTGTGGGAGAAGTCGGCCCGGCTGTCGCCGACCCGGTCGCACTGCGCCAGGGTGCCGTCGATCAGGACATGGTCCGGGTCGGCTTCGCGCAGTGCGCGCAGCAGGCCGGGCGCGCGGGCGGCGAGCAGGTCGACGACGGCTGCCGCGTAGGCGTGGGCGGTGCCGACACAAATGCCGAACCCGGCCGCCAGTTGCGCGAGGGTGTCGTGTCGGCGCAGGTACACCAGGCCGACCAGGGCACGCTGGTGCGGCGGGACCTTGCAGCGGCGGTCACCCTCACGGTTGACGATGAGCATGGTGACCCACTCGACCCGGGCGTGAGGCAGGTCGAGTGCGGCAGGACAGGGAACCAACGAGGCTCCTGTGCCAATGAGTTGAGACGTCGAACACCTCCCTCAACGGCACGGGAGCCTCGTGCGTTGCGGACGCCGAAGCCGTCACCCGATCAGTGGCCACGCCGAAAAGGCTCAGTGAATAGAGCCAGACGGCCGCACACGAAAGGGCGCCCCGTGCGCTGTCGTGCGGGGCGCCCTTCGCATTGCCGGGTCAGCCGGTGAGCCGCTGGAGGTCGGTGAGGATCGGACCGACGCCCTTGTCACTGCCCGATAGCGGGCTAAATGGCAGGGCTTCCTGTGAAGTCGAGCCGGTACTCCCCCATGCCGTCATTCACAACGTCGTAGACCACCGTGAAATCGGCGGTCATCTGGCCGGGTGTCCCGGGTGTCCAGACTGTCTGGCACAGCCTGCTGCCGTTCACAGCGCTGTTTATGTGACTGGTGATGTCGCAGACCGCGCCCTTCTGCACGACGTCGTACTTCTCGAGGCGCGAGTGGAGCTGCACGTAATGGTAGTCGTTGTCACCGGCCTGCCCCCAGTTGAATTCCACGTTCGCTCGGTACGGCCCTGTGTGGTCCCTCTGTACGCAGACATACACAAAGACGTTCGGAGAGAGGCCCCACGCAGTCAGCTCTTTTCTCTGCTCACTGGCGCACCTGTTGGCCGAAATCTCGGCAGAGGCGGGCTGCGCCATGCCGATGGGCAGTACCAGGGCTGCGGCGGCCACGGCCGCCCCTTTGAACAGGCTCGCAGTCAAGGGTCACTCCTCAAGATCAACTTATGTGACTGAACTACGACTGCCGACACCAGGAAATGGTTGTACGGCGATCTGGCAGGTCAGGCGGCGGCGAAGAGGCCGGGTCTGTTCGGGCGCGGCCCGCGGCCGGGAGCGCGGGCAGCTCGAAAGGGCCGCAGCCGGGACGACGCGGGCAGCTCAGGGGTGGTGACCGGGTGGACGGCCTCGGCGCGCAGGTCGTCGACGGCCCCGGGTCCAGGAGGTGCGAAGCGATCTCCTTGCGAGGCGGACACCCAACCGGCCGGCGGCCGGCGGGCGAGGCGGCACGCGCAGCTGCGCGGTAAGGGGTTGACCGACCGTGTGACGCTGGCGCAGGCCGGCCGGACGCGGGTGTGGTTCGCCACTGAGTACGGGGCGCAGGCCCGCCGCGGAAATGGCCGTTGCTGCAGGAACGGCCGATGGGGTTGCGGACCGGACCGCTGCACGGCTGCGGGTGGGGCAGATGGCGGTCAGGGCTCGCGGCAACGTGCACTTCGTTGCGCTTGCGCGAGTTGAGGCCCGCAGAAGGTGCCGTGGACACCGGACAAAGGCGCGCTCCGGGCCAGGAAGACCATCGGGTTCCCGACGGGATCGAAGGGCTGTCCCGTAAATGATCTCAGGTGTGCTGGCTGGCCAGCTCGTTGCTTCCTCATCCCGTGAAGGTGCGGTTGCACAGGCGGACGACGCCGAGCATGGCCCTGGTGGACGCCTTCACCCTTCAGGCGGCATCGACGACACCTCCCGGATCGACATCGGCGCGCGCCTTCTGCGTACCGCCCTGACCACGCTCTTCCCCGCGGGACCCTGCCGCCCCAGTACGTCCTCCAACCCGTCCCGCCGACTTGGAGAGACGACTTCACCACTGAACGCCGCATCAAAGACCGGCTAGAGGTGGTGCGGCGCGCCCGGCGGCGAGGTTTTCGTCGAGAGGCTCCGCTACCGCTGGACGTCCAGCACACCCTTGCCCCCACAGCTCGGCCGGATGACCTTCCAGACAGTGAGGAGCGATGAGGAAGCGATCGATCTCCTCACCCGCATCCTTCCAGGCACGCTCGATGCCTACAGCCAAGCCGACGTCGCCCGTTCCTCGGCCGAGGACCATGCCCGCGTGCAGTACCACGACGAGCTACTGAGCTATTCCAGTCCATGTGCATGGTGGCGGATCGGTGTCCGGAGCGCCGGCGAACCGGTCGGCATGGTTGTCCCGGCCCAAAGCCCGAACGGATTCGTGATCGCCTACCTCGGGGTCGTCGAAGGCCACCGGGGACACGGCTTCGTCAACGACCTACTCGCCGAAGGCACCCGCATCCTGGCCACCCAGGGCGCCGAACGCTTCACCGCCGACACCGACCTGGCAAACCAACCGATGGCCAGGACCTTCCAGCACGCCGGGTACGACAACTTCGCTGGGCGCATTGACATGCGCTGGGACTAGTTGGCCGCCTCCTTACGCCAAGGACGGCATGGCACGTAGGACCTCAGACTCGGGCCCCCTCACGAAGGATCACGACTGCAGGCCTTCTGCCTACCTCACCTGCACTGCCGGGCCCCGGTCCTTCCAGCACCCGTGTCGTCCCCTTGGCGGCTGGCCTTCGATCTACGGGACAGCCCTGAGCCCGGTCTGCACCCGCCACCCTTTGGGGCCGGACAACGCAAGCGCCCCGAACGGTGAGTCCTGGGCCTACGCTGGGGCCGTGATGATCAGGGGGACAGGCAGACGGTGGCTCGTCGCCACGCTGACCGCTTCCGCAGCACTCACCTCAGGGTGTACGGACTCGGTTGACACCGACGAACTGCCCGATGTGTACCGCAACGACGCGACCGGCGGCGAGATCTTACTCGAGACCGACGGGACGTTCTCTGCCACTGATGTGTCGACAGACACGATCTCCGGCCCCGCCGACTTCAGCGGCCGATGGGAATTCGCCGACAGCAACTCCTCCAGTGACTTCATCTACCTGACGGTCGATGACGGTGGACTCGGCAAGACCGGCGGTATCCAGCTCTACACGAGCGGCAGAGAGACGGTGGAGTTCCGCACCCCTGACAAGCCGCCGTCCCTGGTCCTCACCAGGGTGGCCGCGCCGTAGGTCCTGTGCGCCCAGTGCCGTGTGCACGGTGGGGCCCGGACCGAGCGGTCCGGGCCCCACCGTGGGCGGCTTCTGCTGTTCTGGATCGAGTTCCCCCGTATCCCGGGGATCGGATCAACGCATCGCGTGCGCCCCTGGCATGAAAGGTGCGGTGCGTGCGGTGGCGGCCGTGCGGTCCCCGCCGTGGGCGTCTTGGCCGTCCCTGGCTCTGGGCTGGTTCCCGGTGCCGGCGCCGCGGTCAACGGTCCGGCCCGGATCGCCTCGGGGCAGGAGGCCGGCCGTCCCCCTCTCTACCCGTTGAGGGGGACGGCCGGGGCAAGGGGCAGGGGTGGCGGCGTCTGCTGCCGTCTCACGGTTCGGCGGTCAGGGGCAGGCCCTGCGGCGGTGGGCCGGGGTCCACATGCCACACGGGCCGGGTTGCCGCTGTCCCTGGGCCGGCGTCGGGGTCAGTGGTGCTTCCTGTCGACTGCCCGGAAGCTGCCGACGAGGGCGAACGGCACCACGCTCCCGTCGAAAACAACCGTTCCGGGGATGGCGCTGCTGGAGTCTCCGCGCCCGATGGTCGCAATTGCAGCACCGTTGTCGCACGTGATTCCGGTGAAGAATTCTATCCTCTTGTCGGTTTCATTCCGGACGTTGAAGCTGGTCGCCGGACTACTGATTACGGCGATGCACTCGCCCCCCTTGACCGAATACGTCCGCTCGTTGACATAAACCCGTTCGCGGTCGTCATCGTCCCTCCAGTCGCCGTGATTCGACCGCCCGTCCCCGCCCGTCTGCCCGTCCCCGCCCGTCTGCCCGTTCCCGCCCACGTCCCCTCCCTGAGGCAAGGCAGCAGCCTCCTGCACCGACGCGGCGGACTCCGGAACCGAATTTGAAGCCGACGCATAGTTCACGGTGGTTGCAGCGACAACGGTGACGCCCACCGACAATGCGATCCCGACCACGGTACGCGTACGCATTCCGCTTCTCCCTCTCGCAGGCATTCGTTTCTCCATCTCTCAGGGATGCCAGCCGACCAGGCCGCCTACGAATGAACCTACTCACGCCGAATTCTGTCGCCACTTCAGAAATCTGCGGGGGACGCCAGGAAGGGGCCGATCGGGCGTTCAAGAATCCGGAACCGTACATGTGACGGCTCGTCAAAAAGCGGAGGCAGAAGTGACTTGGCCACACACATGGGCCATACGAGGGATCTGACTGACTCCCCGTCACACTTCTGCGCGCGTGTCGGGCATTGACAACGCTCCGCACGCCGACTAGGACGCATCTTCCGGCATCGGGATCTGCCCTGATCAGCGCCTCACAGCAGGAACTGTAGCGGGCACACACACCCACCACGGACAGACTTGCCGAAGCCGCGACACAAAGACCGCAACCCAGCCGGTCCGCCCCCCCCCAGCCACAGCAAGGAGACCCGGCACCACCGTCCTGCCCTACCGGCCCCCATCCATCCACCGTGAGCGCACGCCCGCTGCACCCCCGGCACGCAACGAAGGCCCGGCGCCCGAACAACCACCCTCACCCGACACCCTCACCGGACCTGCCCACCCGCATGACGACCTCCGCAGCAGCCCTCGCAGCGCCGGCCCTCAAGCTGCTCACTGCGCACCGGGCCGACATCACAGCCACCACGCGGCTCCTGCCCGCCCTGATCTCCCGGATGCCAACCATCCTGACGAGCATGGACACAGCCGCCGGCGGACCCGTGCTGCACGAAACCAGACGAACCCAGGACAGCCGGCAGGACGAGAGGCGGCCGCATGAAGCTCCTCTCCGAACACCTTCCCCCGTTATGTTTCCCGCGGTCCTGCAAGAGGATCGCTGGCCTCCGGGCCCGGCATGACTGTTCCCCCCTGTCGAACGGATGACAATGCCGTTGCTTTTGCGGGGTCCGGGCGGTTGAAGCGGTGTGTTGATATCGCGGCTGGAGCGACTGGGGTTGGGGGTCCTGACCCGGTCGTGTCCGCCTGACCTGGTGGACCGGGTGGTGGGCGAGGCGGGTCGCTCGGAGAAGCGTCGGCGTCTGTTGTCCGCCCGGTTCACGGTGTACTTCGTGCCGGCGATGTGCTTGTTCCCGCAGGCCGACTACCTGGAGGTCCTCCGGCTGGTGAAGACCGGCGACAAGGGATTGCGGTCCTGGTCCGGGGTGAACAAGTCGTCTCTGACCAGGGCCCGGCAGCGGCTCGGCTGGCCGGTGATGCGGGAACTGTTCCGGTCCGTGGCCCGGCCGCTCGGCGCGGACGGCGAGCTGTTCCGAGGGCTGCGGGTGCTGGCCCTGGACGGGATACTGCTGGCCGTGCCCGACTCTGCGGGCAACAACGACGCCTTCGGCAAGTCCGGATCCCAGCGCAGTCCCATGGGCTATCCGCAGGCCAGAGTGGTCGCGGTGGCCGCGTGCGGCAGGAGATCTACGCGCACTTGATCGTGCACCATGCCACCCGGGATCTGCTGGACGAGGCCGCCCGCCTGCACCGCAGCATCGCCGAGCGGACCTCGTTCACACGGGCCCTGCACGTCGTCCGCCGCTCGGTAATCTCACCGAGCGGCTTTTCCCCCCTCGGCTCGCAAGCGGGACCGACGCCTCGGACTCTCTGAAATCGGCTGCAGCCTGCTACCCCGCCGCCGATCCCGTGACTGCCCTCGCAAGATCCGCTCCTGCATCACCGGCTACGCAAGCAAAGCCCCTGGCGAACCCTCCAGCAGCCGACGTCCACCGGTCGCCGTGGCCTTGAACAACCGGTGGCACGACCACTAAAGCAACGGCATTGGAACGGATGACCTGGGGGGTGGTGCCACCGGGCCCGAGAGGCGCCCTTGGAGACGCTGATGAGAGGTCCGACTACCGCCTGGCCTGGCGCAATGGGCGACCGCTTGCGGGCGGCAGGTCTGCATATCGTGGATGCGCGCACACGACGCCAACGCCCTGGCCAGCACTGCACAAACCCCGTTCGGGAGGACGGTTTGGACGACATCGACGACGTGGGCGTCTTCCTCGGCCTGGACGTCGGCAAGAGCACCCACCACGGGCACGGGCTCACGCCGGCCGGCAAGAAGGTCTTCGACAAGCAACTGCCCAACAGCGAGCCGAAACTGCGGGCCGTCTTCGACAAGCCGGCCGCGAAGTCCGGCACCGTCCTGGTCATCGTGGACCAACCAGCCTCGATCGGAGCCCTGCCCCTGACGGTCGCCCGGGACGCCGGCTGCAACGTCGCCTACCTGCCCGGACTCGCGATGCGGCAGATCGCCGACCTCTACCCCGGCGAGGCGAAGACCGACGCGAAGGACGCCGCAGTGATCGCGGACGCCGCACGGACCATGCCGCACACCCTGCGCTCGTTGGAACTGACATCACCGCCGAACTGACCGTCCTAGTGGGCTTCGATCAGGACCTCCCGGCCGAGGCGACCCGCACCTCCAACCGGACACGCGGCCTGCTGACCCAGTTCCACCCCAGCCTGGAACGCGTCCTCCGCCCCCCGTCCGGACCACCACGCCGTGACCTGGCTGCTGGAACGCTACGGTTCCCCAGCCCCGCTGCGAAAGGCCGGTCGACGCAGGCTCGTTGAGGTGATCCGGCCCAAGGCCCCGCGTATGGCCGCCCGGCTGATCGACGAGGTCTTCGACGCGCTCGACGAGCAGACCGTCGTGGTCCCCGGCACCGGCACTCTCGACATCGTGATCCCATCTCTGGCCCGCTCGCTCGCTGCCGTCCACGAACAGCGACGAGCCCTGGAAACGCAGATCGGACAGCTGCTGGAGGCTCACCCTCTTCCCCCCGGTCCTGACCTCGATTCCGGGAGTCGCAGTCAGGACCGCCACCACCTTGCTGGTCACCGTCGGCGACGGCACCAGCTTCCCCACCGCCGCCCACCTCGCCTCCTACACCGGCCTCGCCCCGACCACGAAATCGTCGGGAACCTCGATCCACGGCGAACACGCACCCAGAGGCGGCAACCGGCAGCTCAAACGCGCAATGTTCCTGTCCCGTTCGCCGCCCTGCACGACCCCGCCTCCCGCACCTACTACCACCGCTGCCGGGCCAGAGGAAAGACCCACACCCAGGCCCTCCTCCACCTCGCCCGACAACGCATCAACGTACTCTTCGCGATGCTCCGCGACGGCACCTTCTACGAACCCAGAACCCCACACCTCGCTTGACGAAAGACATAGAGGCACCCCCCCCCCGCTGGAACGGGCCTTCGACTACTCCGCCGCTAAGGGCCCGGTCGTCATGCTGACCGAGTACCAGACCCCGGCCGCCCTGCGCCGGATCGGCGTCAAACGGCTGACGACCTGGCTGGAGCGCCGCAAGGTCCGCGGCGTCGGCACCGTCGCGGCCAAGGCCGTCGAGGCCGCCCAGTCCCAGACGACCGCTCTGCCCGGCCAGGACCGGGCCGCGAAGCTGGTGCGCGACCTTGCCCACCAGCTCCTGGCTCTGGACGAGCGGATCAAGGGCAACGACCGGGAGATCCAGGAGACTTTCCGCACGATGAACGCGCCGAGATCATCGAGTCCATGCCCGGCATGGGCCCGATCCTCTGGGCCGAGTTCGTCGCCATCGTCGGGGACCTGTCCTGCTACCGCGACGCCGGCCGCCTCGCCTCGCACGCCGGCCTCGCCCCGGTGCCCCCGCGACTCCGGCCGCCGCACCGGCAACCACCACCGGCCCAAACGCCAGAACCGACGCCTGCGCTGGCTGTTCTACATGTCTGCGCAGTCCGCGATGATGCGCCCCGGCCCCTCCCGGGACTACTACCTCAAGCAGCGCGCCGAGGGACTGCTGCACACCCAGGCCCTGCTCTCGCTCGCCCGCCGCAGGGCCGACGTTCTCTGGGCGACGCTGCGTGACAAGAGGCTGTTCACCTCCGCTCCGCCGGTCACGGAGGCGGCTTGACTTCGTCATTGAGATTCTCCTTCGGCGTCATGTCGGTGGGCACGCCGTACGTGGCGAGGTGGTCAAGGTCCAGGGCGCACCGCCCGAAGCCGGGGCAACGACGCGAGTTTCTGGTCGATGGCACCGGGCATGCGGCGCATGACCTGCTGGTCGACCACGGCCGATTCGACATCGTGGAGGAACCCGATCCGGACGCCGACTCGGTCAACCCGGCGTCGAAAGCACGTCATGCCCTATCGGTGTCGTTCAACGGGCCGCGAGCCTTGCGCGCAGCCCTGGCGAGGTCCAAGTCTGTGGTCTCCGTAGCGAGGAACTGCGAGACCAGACCACCGAGGGCGAGCACCCCGCGCCGACGAGGAGCACGAACTCCACCCCGAACCGGTCCAGCCCCATCGCCGGCAGGGAAAGGCCAACGGCCGCGCCGACCGGGCTCATCGCGGTGGCGAAGCCGACTTCTGTGGTGCGCAGCGAGGTCGGAAAGACCCCCAGCCGGTAGACGGCGGTCGGCGTGCTGGAAGCGGCGTTGAGGAAGATGAGAACAGGAAGCCGCCGACGGCAGGTCCTGTCGATGACGCTCAGCCCGCCGTCCCGCCCGCCATGGCGGTGAGCCGGTCCAGCAACCCATCCAACAACTTTGCCGCCGCACCCGAGGGGCACATGGGCTCCAAACGTTCACACGATCCTCTTGTCGGATCGTTGAACAATCCCCTAGTGTCCGGGCCACCCCCGCCCGTCCCAGTGGCCCACTCGGGCTCACTCGCGCGGAAGAAGGCCGAAACGCATGATCGTTCTCCTCGGCGTGCTCGTGGTGATCCTCGGATTCGTCACACGCCGCAACCCCGTTCTCGTGGTGGGCGTCGCCGGTGTGGTCACCGGTCTCCTCGCCAAGATGAATCCACTGGAGGTGCTCGCCACCTTCGGCAAGAGCTTCGCCGACAGCCGCTCGGTGACGATGTTCGCGGCGATCCTCCCTGTCATCGGTCTGCTGGAGCGGTACGGGCTGCGTGAGCAGGCCCGCAGTCTCATCGGCAGGCTGAAGGGGCTCACCCCGGGCCGCTTCCTCACCGCCTACTTGCTGATCCGCCAACTGACCGCTGCCGTCGGGCTCACCGCCGTCGGCGGCCACGCCCCCGCCGTCCGGCCGCTCATCGCACCGATGGCCGAGGCCGCGGCCGAGCGCAGGTCCGGCCGCTCGCTGCCCGACAAGGTCCGCGAGAAGGTGCGCTCACACTCGGCGGGCACCGACAACGTCGGCCTGTTCTTCGGCGAGGACTGCTTCATCGCCATCGGCTCGATCCTCCTGATCACCGCCTTTGTGAACACCACCTACGACGTGCACCTGGAGCCTGTCGACCTCGCTCTGTGGGCAATCCCCACCGCCGTCCTCGCGTTCGCCGTCCACGGCTACCGGCTGATGCGCCTCGACAAGCAGCTGGAACGCGACATGGCGGCCATCGACTCGGCGCCCGAGCCGGTTCCCGCCAAGGCCAAGGAGGAGACCAAGTGATCAAGATCGAGTGGTTCTTCTGGCTCCTCGGCCTCATCACCGTCATCAACGCCGGTCAGATGGCGGTCGACCGGTCCAACCCCAAGCGCCTGACGTCAGCCGCCTTTTGGGGCCTGCTCGGGGTGTCCTTCTGGTACGGGACCGGGGTCGCCGCCGAGAGCCTGCCCGCAGAGCCGCTCGGCGCCGCGGTCCTCGCCATGATCGGCCTCGCCGGGTTCAACCTGCTGGCCGGCGGCGTGCCGCGGACCACCACGCCCGAGGACCGGACAGCGTCCGCCGCGTCCCTCGGCAAGAGACTCTTTCTGCCCGCTCTCGTCATCCCGGCTGTCGCGATCGCCTGCGCGACCGTACTCAAGGGTTTCACCATCGGTGGCACACCGCTGCTGGAGCCCAAGTCCGAGACGCTGATCGGTCTCGTACTCGGCTGCGTCGCCGCACTCGTCGTGGCCATGTTCGTCACCGGCGAGAAGAAGCTCTCGGTGCCCCTGAACGACGGACGCTCCCTCATGGAGACCATGGGAGCCGCCCTGCTGCTGCCCCAGCTTCTCGCCGTGCTCGGCTCGGTCTTCGCGGCGGCCGGTGTCGGCGACCAGGTCGGCCGGATCACGAACGCGATTCTCCCGGAGGGCCAGCGGCTCGTCGCCGTCGTCGCCTACTGCCTCGGCATGGCCCTCTTCACGATCGTCATGGGCAACGCCTTCGCGGCCTTCCCGGTGATGACCGCGGCCGTCGGCTGGCCCGTACTCGTCGAGCAGATGAACGGGGACGCCGCCGCCGTCCTCGCGATCGGCATGCTCGCCGGGTTCTGCGGCACGCTCTGCACGCCGATGGCGGCCAACTTCAACGTCGTTCCCGCAGCGCTCCTCGAACTGAAGGACCAGCACGGGGTGATCAAGGCGCAGCTACCGACGGCCGGGGTGCTGCTCGGCTGCAACATCGTGATCATGGCGCTGTTCGCCTTCTGACGGGATTGCCACACCCATGGGTCGCGGCAGCCCCGTTCCCTTCTCCAACTTTCTCTCTCGACTCCCCTGCTCGCTCTGTCGACCCACGTCCCCCTGGAAGGACCGCCCCCATGACCCGCGTACTCCTCACCGGCTTCCCCCCGTTCGGCGGTCAGCAGGTCAACCCCTCGTGGCAAGCCGTCAAGCTGGTGGCGGAAACACCACCGGAGGGCGTCGACGTGGCCGCCGTGGAGCTGCCGTGTGTTTTCCGAGACGGCATCGTCCGGCTGCGCGAGGCGATCGAGCGGACCGAGCCGGAGCTCGTGGTCTGCGTGGGCCAGGCCGGCGGACGTACCGGACTCACCGTGGAACGTGTCGCCGTCAACGTCGCGGACGCCCGCATCCCCGACAACGCCGGGGCGCAGCCCATCGACGAGCCCGTAATCGAGGGCGGGCCCACGGCGTACTTCACGTCCCTTCCGCTCAAGGCGTGCGTCGCGGCGGTGCGCGAGGTGGGGGTGCCCGCCGCCGTGTCCAACACCGCCGGGACGTTCGTGTGCAACCACGTCGCCTACGGGCTTGCCCACCTCATAGCCACCCGCTTTCCCTCGGTCCGCGGCGGCTTCGTGCATGTCCCGTGGGCACCGGAGCAGGTCCTCGACCGGGCCGAGCCCTCCCTGCCCGTATCAACGATGGCCGGCGGCCTGCGCGCGCTCCTCCTGGCCGCGGCGCGCACCACCACGGACATACGGGTCGCCGAGGGCGCCATGCATTGACTCGGAACCCGGGGCACAGGCGCGGGGCAGGAAGGCTCACGGCGGTCACAGGCGGCCAGACCCGGTTGAGTTGGAGGTCGACAACGGTGTCGAGTCGTCCCCGCACGCGCTCGTTGCGGTGGGCGGCCGCGACGACGGGCGGCGGGTGGGCCTGGGCGGCACGCAGGCAGGCGGCGACGATCGCGTCGACCGTGGTCCGCACCGGATGCGGCCGGGGCCGGGCGGCGATGACGTGCCGCAGCTGCTCGCGCTCCAGCCGGTTTCCAGCATCACGGTCACGACACGGCCTTGATCGGTCGGCGCCTGCCCTGTAAGCAAAGTTCAGGGTGGACCGCCCCGATCGACAGCAGCAGCCGGATCCCGGGGTGCATCTCATCGGCGGCGGGCGGCGCCGGTGGTGGAGGGGGCAGTGGCTCTGGCCGCGACCTGGGGTTTTGCAGGGCGGGCAGATCGGTGATGCAGTACACGGCCGCCCCGAGCCTGCCGTCAGAATTCCGGTCACGGATCCAGTAGAGGAACCCGTGTCGCTCCAGTTGCTTGAGGCCCGTGGAGGTGGCGCCGACGCCCTCGCGGCCGCGGCATGCCAGCTCAGCGACAGTGACGCCAGCCGTCCCGGTGCGTGGAGACGTACCCGAAGGTCCCCTTCGCCTTGAAGGACAATGGCGAGTCGCGGAACAGCCCGTTGGCGATCTGAGTGAACTGATCGCCGGCCATCATCCCCGGTGGGCCCCCGCCCCGAAGCCGCTCTGCCTGCGACCCGGGCCTGTGTTGCGGCCCGCCGACCGCGTCGAGCAGCACGCCGGACCACCCGCGCACGTTCGTGTCCACTGCGGCCCGCCGGCGCGACGGGCCGCTGGGCACGCGGACGTCAGGACTTCGTCGGCCGTCCCGAATCCCGCTCGCCCTCGGCAGATCGGGGTACCGCCGCCGACAGCAGGGCGAACGCCAAGGCGAAGCCCAGCATCGTGAGCACACCCCTCGGCCAGAAGATGTGGCTGTCGACGAACGACCAGCAGGCGACGAACAGGATCGCGGCGCCCGGCAGTACCCGCACACCACACCGCCGCCACAGCACCGCACAGGCGGCCAGCGAGGCCACGGCCAGCCCGTACACCCCGGATCGCCCCAACTCATCGCCGGTGACGAACAGTCGACCGGCCGCCCCGTGCACCCCGTGATCCACCACGACGCCGGCGGATATGCCCGCCACCGCATCGAGACCCGAGTAGTACGCGGCGAAGCAGAGACATCCGGCCCAGCAGAGCACCACCAAAGCTCCCTCCGCGTCGCGGCGCGGCCGGCCCCACAAGGGCACCACCAGTCCGAGCACGAGGAGCGGGAAGACGGGCAGCAGGGCGATGTGCAGTCCGGCCCAGTGGCCTGCCGTCGTCGCCGTCAGATGTCGCGGGTGCATCAGGCCGGCGCCTGCCAACAGCAGTGGAGCGGCGGTCACCAGGACCATCACGCGCAACGTACGAAGGGATCGCATCGGCTCACACTAGGCAGCCGCCCGGTGGCGCTCGGCGCCCGTCGGCCATGCGTAAGACATCCGTAAGACGCGCTGCAACGTCCACCCGCCGTCGCAGCCAGCCGACGCCGGCACGTCATGCCGGAACCAAAACCCAGTTCCTGGGGCAGGTACTCCCACCGGATGCCGGTGTGCAGCACGACCAGGATCCCGCACAAGGCATGCCGGTCCGGTATCCGAGGCCGGCCTTCGACCAGCTTCGGACCCGGCTTCGTCAGCAACGGGGCGGCTTCTGTCAGGACCTCCACGGTGTGCCCCTCACCCGGGACGGACCGCCCCAGGGCGGCACACCGCCGGACGGCGGTTCGCGGCGGCAGGAGCCGGACCACCCTGGCCAACCAGCGCACCCTGCTGGCGTGGTTCCGTCCCGCGCTGGCCCTACTGGCAGCATCGTTCGCCGTCGTCAGGCTCACCCGCATCACCCCGCGCGCCCACACCTGCGCGGAGGCCCCCACCGTCGTGCCATGGCCCACGCCGGTCAGTACTCCGAGAAGGCCGCGATGATCTACCGCCCCCCGATGACGAGAGGAAGCAGGAAGTTGCTGCCGGTCTCGACGTGACCGTACGTAAGACTTGTCATGGAGCGGGGGACGAGAATCGGACTGAGCTTGTTCCGTTTTGACGGACACCCTCAGTGTGGTGGTCAGGCCGCGAGGACGGTCTCATAGTCGGCGGGGCTGCGGTAGCCGAGGCTGCTGTGCAGTCGGTGCAAGTTGTACCAGCCCTCGATGAAGTCGAAGATCGCGGTGCGGGCAGAGGCTCGATTGAGCCAGGCGGCGGTGCCGAGCAACTCGCGTTTGATGGTGGCAAAGAAGGACTCGCCGAGGCGTTGTCCCAGCATTGCCCGGTGCGTCCGACAGCCAGACGGACACCCAACTCATCGGCCAAAGCCGTGAATTGCTGACTGGTGTATTGGCAGCCGCGATCCGAGTGGAAGATCACAGAATGGGCAGGACGACGCTGCCGACAGGCGGATCGCAGAGCGTCGGCGACCAGGTCGGTCCGCAGGTGGCCCAGCCGACCACGCGGCGGGAAGCCATGTCGATGACCGTGGCCAGATAGAGCCAGCCCTCGCCGGTCGGGACGTAGGTGATGTCGCCGCAGCGGGTATTGATTCCCGCGGCGTCGGGAGCGAAGTTGCGGACCACGAGGTCGGGCCGGAGGGCGGCTCGTGGATCAGGAATCGTGGTCAAGTGCCGTCGTCTGCGGTGCCGGCCCTCCAGACCGGCCGCTCGCATCAGCCGGGCAACCCGCCGCCGGCCGCAGTCAGCACCTTCCTGCCTGAGCACGGCATGGACGCGCGGGGCTCCATAGGTTCCGCGTGAACGCACGGTCACCGCGTCGGCACAGCTCGACGATCTCGGCCTTGAACTCCGGCGTGAACGAGCGGCGAGGGCGTGGCTTCTTCTTCCCCATTCTCTCCATGATGGACATCCTTCCGGGGTAGGGCCCCTGATCTCGGATATCCGTCACAGCGGATCAAGCTCACTACGGCACCTCGCCGATACGGCGACCACCACGGCCACACGCCGGGTGGTGGCACTGTCAGCCGCACGGTTGGGAGACGAGCCCACACTGGAGAATCTGGCAAGCGGCCGGGACTCTACTGCAGCAGAGGAAGCCCAAAAGCTTCTTCGCCAGCAGTGAACCCAAACCCCGTCTCGGCGCTGCGCCGACGGGCCGGACGCGCCCCGAGGCTCAGAGGTACCGCGAGCGACAGTTCCTTCACGGCAGCGCGGGCACGTTCGGCGTCCGCTCCGTCATCAAGAGCCTCCAACGCAGCCGCTGCCGACACGCGAACGGAACGGGGCAGGCCGTCAGAGGCGGAGAGCCGGTACGCGACCGTGCGACGGCCTCCTGCTCCTCATCGCTCACCCATCAGAGGTGAGTGGGAAGACCACAGACTCATACATCGCGATGCTCAACAGGACCACGTCGGCGATCCCTTCCGCATAGCCGCCGGCCGCCAGCTATGACGGCGTGAGGCCGGGGCTGACAGGTAGCCATCCGGAGCCGGCCGGGGAAGGGCAATGACGCCTCTGGAGGACGAAAGGTCCTTCCAGACGCATCCCGGTGACATGGTCACCACGGACTTGCAACCCAGCGATGGTGGTCTCAGCCCAGCCAGGCTCCTCGTCGCACGCCATGCCCCATCATCCACGCAACTCTGGAGGATTCACCCCAGACGCTCCGAGACGGACGCCGGAGACCTCCACCACGTACGAGCGCGGCCAGGCGACCGGAAAGCTCGGCGTTCTCGGCCCGCGTTCGATCCCTCCGCAAACCACTGATGAACGGCGTCTGGCCGGGTACCCGCACGATGCCGGGTCTCGCGTGTCAATCCGCTCGAACTGTGGAGACCTTCCTATGCAGCCAGTTCCTCGGTGAAGCTGGCCCAGTAGTCGTGTTCGTAGTCGATCGGGCTCTTCCAATGGCACACGCTGTGTAGCCGACGGGTGTTGTAGAAGTCGGTGATCCAGGTCGCGATCCGGATCCGGGCCGCAGCGCGGGTGGCGAAGGTGTGCCGGTGGACGTACTCGACCTTCAGCACGCTGTTGAACGCCTCGCTGACGGCGTTGTCGAAACAAGAGCCGATCCGGCCCATGGACTGGAAGACGCCCAGTCGGCGGCAGGCCCGGCGGAACCTCCGTGAGCCGTACTCGCTCCCGCGGTCCGTGTGAAAGATGACGCCGCGCACGTCTCCACCGCGGGTCGTCGCGGCCATGTGCAGGGCGGCGACGACCAGTTCGGCATCGTGACGGGCACCCATCGCATAGCCGAGCAGGCGGCGGGAGAAGAGGTCGATGACCGTGGCCAGGTACAGCTTGCCCTCGCCGGTTTCGATCTCCGTCATGTCCCCGCACCAGACCAGGTCGGGCGCCTCGGCAGTGAAGTCGCGGCGCACGAAGTCCGGGGCGGCCGGCCGTCCGCCCGGCCGGGTCAGCCCACGCCGTCTGCACACCTTCCGCGCGACCAGGCCCAGCTCGGCCATGATCTTCGCGATGGTGTTCACCGAGACCCGCCACCCCTGCCTCACCAGCCTGATCCAGATCTTCGGCGAGCCGTAGGTGCCGCCGGACGTGTCGAACTCCTCCTTCACCGCTTCGATCAGATGCTGTCTGCGCAGCTCACGCCGGGTGGGCCGACGGGTGCGGTGCTTGTAGAACCACGACTCGCTCACGCCCAGAGCGCGGCAGGAGACGCGGTGCGAAATGCCGTGCTCGGTCCTGAAGTCGCTGATCACCCCGACGACGGACGCCGGGTCCGCCACGGCTACTTCACCCACAGGACCATGCAGCGTTTGAGGACATCACGCTCCATGACCAGTTCCTTGTTGTCCCGCTTGAGCTGGGCGTTCTCCCTCCGTAGCCGCTCCAGCTCGTCACTTCCGCCAGCCGGTGCGGTCCCTGCCCGACCGGCGCGGGAGACCCAGCTCGCCAGTGTGGTCTCGTTGATCCCCAGGTCCTCGGCGGCCTCCGCGATCGTCTTGCCGGTCTCTGTGACGATCCGTACAGCCCCCTCACGGAACTCCGAATCGAACTTCCGTCGCTTCTCCGCCATGACTCCCAACTTCCCCTGCAGTCACGGTCTCTACGCTACGAGGGGAGGGACACGAGCGCGGCTACCCAACGCAGGACTTCGAGCAACAGCTCGAAGACCTCTCGGTCCAGCACAGCCGCACACTCGAGCACTACCGGGCGGCCCACGATGTCGACGCGCTCAGCACCCGGCACGAGGCGACCACCGAACAACTGCGGGGCGCCATGGTCCACTACCGGGCTCTGTTCGACGAGCTGCTGTCCGACGGCGGCGGACCCCGCCGCCACGCCCCGGCCTGAACCGCTCAGCGACCAGCCGGCGCCCGATCAGGGCAGCCGTCAGGTCACCCGGAAGCGGAGGAACAATGCAACGCAAAGACACACCCGACACCGCCGCTTCGAGCGGCCTGTCCACTGACGACCTCGCACGCCCCCGCGACAGAAGAGCACCGGACGGTCCACCGGCAACTTCACCCGAAAACGCGCCCCTGTTCCCCGGCGAGAGCACACCTACGCCGAGCCAGAGCACCGAGGACGAGGCCGCGGTAGCGGGCTCGGATACCCGGGGCGAGAGGGCGGAGGCGGACTCCACTGCACAGTCCCAGGCCCAAGACCAGAACGGCGATGCCGAAGACGGGGCCCCGCAGCTCCTCACCCCGGAAGACGAGGAAGGCTTCCGCACACGCTGGGAACACGTGCAGGCGAAATTCGTCGACGACCCCCGCGACGCCGTGCACACCGCCGACGCGCTCGTCGCCGACGTGATGCAAAAACTGGCCACCACGTTCGCCGACCACAAACAGGAACTGGAAGGACAATGGAACCGCGGCGAACAAGCGAACACTGAGGACCTGCGCCAAGCGTTGCGCCACTACCGCTCGTTCTTCAACCGTCTACTGGTCACCTGACCCAACCCGCCCGCCCGCGCACCGCGCAGGCTGGCGTTGTTCACGAGTCATGACCAAACCCAGCGCAGGCGGTGTGTCACACCGATCCGCCAGAGTTGGAGAGCCTGCCGAGGCCGAGACGCCTCTGGCGTCTTCGAGCGTGGCGCTGCACTCCCGACAGTACGAGAACCGCACAGGACCCACGGGGTACGTAGGGTCGGCGGGACCCGACGGCCAGGACCACACCGTCAAATCGGTGTGGTCCACTCCATCCTAAAAAGCCATCGACTGAATTGGGGCGCTGAGGCAGGCCTCCTCTGCACCGGGGCCGACCAAACCACCAAGTTAGTCACTACTGCTCGGAAAGGCATTGAACTGCAGTCCACCACGTCCGCCGCGCGTTGAGCCTGCTCGCGCGTGCGCAGCCGGGCAGTCGGTTGAATGCAGGTGCGGCCGATGACGAGCGGCGTTAGACAGGAAGGATGACGTGTTCTCCTGAGAGCTGGTCGGAAATTCCGCCGGTGCTGTGTGCACAATGCGGGCTGCCTGTCACAGCGGGCCAGGAGGTTGCCGGTCTGGTTGCCGACGCGTCCGCCCTACACCCGACTGAGCCGGATCTGGACGGCGTGCGGCAGCTGATCGCCTGCTGCGAGGAACACCTCGACTTGGTGCGCTGCGCCTTTACAAGCCGGTTCGTGAAAGAAGAACTATGGGCGGCCAAGATCGCGCGGGTATTGCGCGCTCACCCAGCAGGCGTAAGCGAGGAGCAACTCACTGAAGAGAGCGGACTGAGCATCATCCAGATCGAACACACTCTGGCCTGGCAGACCACCCACCTCCTTAGAGATCAAGCAGGGGAAACCTGATTCCAGTAAGGCCTGCGGTACAGGAGATATCGAAGCAGACTTCGAACCCTCGCTCCCCATGGCAAAAGAGACATCTTTACATACGTAGCGTTACAGTCCACAGTAAAAGCAGCACCATTGCACACCGGAGGCTGCCATGCTCCTCATCGGCGTCATCCTGCTGATTGTCGGCTTCATCACCGACATAGCGATCCTGTGGACAATCGGAATCATCCTCACGGTCATCGGCGCGGTCCTGTGGATCATGGGCTCCATGGGCCACGCGGTCGCCGGCCGCCGCCACTATTGGTGACCGTCCCTCTCACCCACGCCTCGACAACGGGCCACCGAACCGGCGGAGCAGGCTCCTGGAGTCCGGTCGCCCCATTTCGCCGTGTCACCACGCTCCTGCTCGTGCGTTCACAGCTGGCAGCGGGCCCCGCACGTGAAACTCACCTTCGCCGCCGACGCCCTCGAGGGCATCACCGAACAGCTCCGCATCGACAGCGGCAAGAACCACGGCGGCTACCACGTGGCCGACCGCCTCGCCTCGGCATCACACCCTGGCCCCGGAGCCGGAAGCCCCCTGCGGGGCAGGCTCTGTGACGGCCTTTAAGGCGCACATTGAGCCCGGGTAGGCTGCCGGTCATGGTGGTGTCCTCATCTGGCGTCAAAGCGGGAACTCTGCGCGGGCGGGCGCTCTCGGCCTTGTTGTCACTGGCCCTGCTCACTGCCTGCTCCGGCGACCCACGTGGCATTCCCTCAAACGCGAGCTCTTCACCTGCAAAGTCTCAAGATCCCAAAGGGTCTGCACGCAAGCAGCCGGTGATGCCGACCCCCGAAGAAGCCTGCCGAGGCGGCGTACCCCTCCATCCCGCGAGCCCGCCGTACGCCGGGCCGGCCCCACATCGAGTGATCGGTTTTGCGCTCTACGATCCCGATAATTGGGAGGTCTACGGGCCGCCGTATCCGCCACGCCTGCCGCCGTCCTGGGCATCGTCCATGCCGGACAAGTACGGCAGTGAGCCTCGGGTTTTCGCACTCGCACCCGTGGAGGCCGACTTCAAGCGAGCGCAACTGGCTGTCTGTATGTCCTCGCCGCGGCTGACAGGCAGGACGGCCGTCGGGGAGGAGTGTGGCCCCTATGAAGGCGTGAGCAGGGAAGTGTTTCCGGCTGACTATGATTTCGAGGTATTCGAGGCTAGGACTGGTCGTCTCATCAAGTCCTTCACTCTCAGCGGATCCGAGAATGACTGCCCGCCGTCAATCATGCTGGGCGACCAGTCAAAGATCACCCAAGCCGTCAGCGACGAAGCTCTCACTGCTGAACTTCGCTCCCTGGTAGAAAAGGATCTCTGAACGCCTCCGGGTTCCCGACTCGCGTCGTCCAGTTGGATGGATGGCCCTTCTGCCCGTCGCTGGCCTGGAAGGCTCCGCCGGTCGAACGACAGGACGATCGAGACCGAAGGATCCCCTGCCGTGATCGCTCTGACCTCCATCCAGGCGGCGCATGTCAACAGGAGCCGAGCTCCTGCCTTGGCTGTCGAAGGACACCGGCGTGGGTGAACCCTAAGAGGTCAGCCAACAAGCTGATCCGTCTCGTCACCCCTGGAGCGGCATTACGTCGGTCGCCCGGGGTTGGGGAGGGTTCGGTAGGCGGCGGCCATGGGGGAGGAACCGGTGGTGACGTAGTCGTGGATGCCGGCGAGGTAGTCGTCGCGGTCGACGAGGCCGTCGCCGTCGGTGTCGAGGGCGTCGAAGGCCTGGTCGGCGTCCACCCGGGCGTTCCTGGACGCCACCCGCAGCCGGGTGAACTCCTCGCGAGTGAGCCGGCCGTCACCGTCGTGGTCGGCGACATCGAAGAGCGAGCCGAGGGCCGGCCGGCAGGACCGTTCGAACGCGTCGTGCCCGGCCCACGTGCGGTACTCCTCGAACACGACCCGTCCGTCGTGGTCGGCGTCCATGTCCGCCCAGACCTCCTCGTGCGCGGCGCGGGCCGCGTGCAGCACGGGGTCGTCGGCGGGGCGGCCCATGGCCGCCGCCGCGCGGTCGACCCGCGCGAGGTACTCCGTGCGGGAGATGACGCCGTCGCCGTCCCTGTCGAGCATGGCGAAGATACGTTGCTTGGCCGCGTCGGTCATGGTGGCGGTGGCTTGCTCAGGCACTGTCCTGTTCCCGTCTGCCGTCTACGGAGCCCCGCGGCATCCGCTTGCGGCGTGCTGCGCACGGTGCGTGCGGGTGCCTGAGGGATGACACCGCCAAGATCACCACGTTCGCCCGGCGGTCGGCCTCCGGCCCGCCCGCCGATCACCCGACCACAAAGGCCAGGCAGACCCAGTCACAAGAGGGCTCCCACCACCTCGTGCTCCGAAAGAAGCAGCACGTTGTCCATGATCAGGCTCAACACCTGATATCGGCCACGCCGTGGTCGCTCGACCGGCTCCGGGGGCTCTGCCGTCTCGCAGGGCGCCGTGGCCGCGGGCTGGTTCAGTCGGTCGACAGGGCCTCCAGGAGGTCACCGACCCGAGGATCGGGCAGGGCGCGGGCGACGTCGGCCTGGGCGACCATACCGACCAGGTCGTGCCCGTCGATCACCCGGCAGCCGCCGTACCTTGTGCTCCTTCATCGTGCGCAAGATCTCGTCCACATCGTCGTCCGCGCCGATGGTCACGGCCTCCCCTGGGCGAGGTCGCCGGCCGGACAAGTGGCGGGGTCCTTGCCCGCACCGAGAACCTTCACCACGATGTCCCGATCGGTCAGCATGCCCTTGAGCTTGTTGTCGGTGCCACAGATCGGCAGCGCGCCGACCCCGAGATCGTTCATCTTGCGGGCCGCGTCCAGCACCGTCTCCTGCGCGCCGATGCACTCGGCCCCACCGGTCATGATGTCCCGCGCCTTCGTCATGCCGATCCCTTCCCTTGTTGCTGCGGGGCCTGAGCCAGTGCCAACGCCTCGGGCCTCACGCCCGCGCAGAATAGACGCGAGATGTGTTCCCAACCAGCACAATCCGTAACGAAGCCGCCCACAGCTTTCCTCCGGAACAGTCCTGGCGAATTCGGCTGACGCGGAAGGCCGAGCCGTGCTTTCGGGGCCGCACCGCAGTGGGCTCCCACTCCTGCCGTCAGGCCAGCGGGATCAGCCAACCGCCCGTTCTCGGCCCGCCTTCGGCCCCTGCGCGAGCCAGCCACAGATGAGCGGCGCCCGGCCGGGTACCCGGCACGATGCCGGGCCTCGCGAGAGTTCCAGCACAAGCAGCGACCGTGCTCGCACCGACCAGGCGGCGGGTTCTCTACCGAAAACCGATGAGGATGACGGCAGTGCAAAGGCCTGAAAGGGAAGCGGCGACGCTCGACACCGGTGTTGACCTCGATTGCCCGGTCAGTTCACACAATGAGTGGGACCCGCTGGAGGAAATCCTCGTCGGGCGTCTCGACGGCGCGGTCTTCCTCCCGCCACCCCGTCGTCCTGTGCAACGTCCCTGCGTGGGTGCAACGGCTGCTGGGGTTAACCGGTGGCTTGCGCTATCCGCGCGTGCTGCTGGAGCGGGCGCAGCAGGAACTCGAGCAGTTCGTCGGCCTTCTGCAATCCCTGGACATCACGGTCAGGCGGCCGGACGCCGTCGACCACAGGCGGCGCTTCGGGACCCCGCACTGGTCGTCGCGCGGCTTTTGCAACACCTGCTCTGGGGCCCGCTACGGTCATCCCCTGACTTGCCGCACCCGCGTCGGCGGCGTGGCCCACCCGATGCGGCCTGCGGATCTGATCCCGCCGCCGGGGCACCCTGGCGGCAAACGCGGTGCACATCTCCCCGATCGGGTTTACTCGGAAAGCCCCGGGGGACACGTGCGGCGGCTGAGCGGCCGTGGGACTGAGGCCGCGGACACGGTGGGACCCGTGCCTGCGGCCTCACCTTCCGATGACAGCTACCCGTCGGACACTCCGTGCAATGCCTCCTTTTACTCGGCGCCTGTCCAGAGGCCGCCGGGCTTCTTCACGGTGGCGCGGAACCTTTCGATCGTGGCCCGCACGTGTGTTGCTTGGTCCCATTCCGCACCGTACTCGCCGGTGGGCGTACGCCAGTCGCGTACGAGGTGTTCGGCCACCGCGGCGACGTCGTCCGGCGCTGCGAAGACCCGGTGCAGCGCGGCAAGCGGCTGGGTCGGGGTCGCGATGGACGGGCTGACCCCGAGCAGCGCGTAGGACCAGCCTCTGTCTTCCTCCCAGTTGAAACGGAGGCCGCCCACGCCGCCGGTGCGGCTGACGTCTCACACAAGCACCAGGTACATCGTGTCGCCGTGCCGGGGGTAGGTGCGGTCGGCGCGGACCGTACCGGGAGGGATGCCCCGTCCGGTGAGGGCCTCGTCGACGGCCTGGAGATAGGGCCAGTGCGGCAGCCGCTGGGCCGAACCGGCCCCGAGCCCGGGCGGGTTGAGGATCACGGCTCACCGCCGTGGGTGGGGCGGGTCATGAGGCGCGGCGGAACACGGCGGCAGGGCCGATGATGCGGGAGCCGAACTTGTCGCGGACGCGGTCGACGGCGGCTTCGGCCACCAGCCTGGCTTCGCGACCGTCGTCGAGGCTGATCTGCTGGGCGACCTGGTCGGCGCCGATCAGGTCCTCGCCCTTGAGGGAGAGCGCGGTCAGGCGGCCGCGCTGCAGGCCTGCGCCGTCCATCAAGCGGTAGGCGAGGGCGCGCAGGTCGTCGTCGTGCGCGGACGGCTCAGTCAGACGGCGGGTCTTCGTCCAGCTGCTGTTCCCGGCGAACGTGAGCGTGATGGTCAGCGCGCGGGCTGCCTGATCGCGGCGGCGCAGCAGCAGCCCGAGCCGGACCACCAGGTCGAGCAGAGCAGCCCGAACCGGGGCGCCGTCCAGAGTGTGCCGAGGGAAGGGGTGGCGGACGGTCGCGGCGGCCGGCAGGGCGCGGGGGACAACGGCGCGCGGATCGATGCCACGGGCACGGTCGGCGGCGGTGCGGCCGGCGCGGCCGCCCAGCAGACGCTGGACGGTGGCGGCCGGGACGGCGGCGAGCAGACCCACGGAGTGGATGCCGTAGTCGCGCAGCACTACTGCGTGACGGGGGCCGATGCCGTGCAGGGCGTCGACGGGCAGTGCTCCCAGCCAGTCGGCGGCCTTCTCGGGTGCGATGGCGAGAACGCCGCCGGGCTGCGGGATCTGGGCTGAGGCGGTGGCCGCGGCCGTGATCGAGGATCCGATCCCGACGCGTACGTCGACACCCAGGCGAGAGAGGGACCGCACCCGCAGGACCTCGCCCAGGCGGCGCGTGTCGGGGCCGTGATAGCGCAGCGCGCACCAGGGCCGCTGTGGGCGGCAGCGCCTGGACCACCGGCGAAAGGTCCGCGAGCTGCTCCAGAACCTGCCGGTAGGCCTCCTCCGGCAGTCGGTCCGGGCAGCGGACGTGCATCACCGTCGGCACCCGGCCTGCCGCTCCGCTACATCATCTTGGACAACCTCTCCGCCCACACCGGCGCGGACATCCACCGCTGGGCGAAGAAGAACAAGGTCGAGCCGTGCTTCACCCCGACCTACGCCTCCTGGGCCAGCCCGATCGAAGCCCACTTCGGCAGTTCACCTGGCCAACTCGAACCACCGCAGCCACCCCGCGCAGACCAGGGCCCTGCACCGCTACCTGCGCTGGCGCAACGCCAACGCCCGCCACCCCGACGTACTCGCAGCCGCAGCCTGACTGCTCAACCCGGTGGCCCGGAAACGATCACTGGGCAGCTCAGCCATCGGCCACGCATGTCGGGCCGGGAAGCGGTGGGACAGGTCAAGGACGTGGTAAAGGCTATACCTGTCCACGTGCACGGTGCCGCTTTGCGTACGACCAGGTCACCGCGATCATCAGGGCCGGGATGGCGAACAGCGGGGCGAAAACGAACCCCCAGACGGTCTGTGCCGTACCGCTCGACATGTACGTCTGGCTCTCGACGGTGAAAGCGACCACGAGTTGCCACAGTGCCACCAGAACCAGGACGCCCGAGGCGGTCCAGGCCAGCGGGCCGAGGACCCTGGGGTGCAGCGGCCTCCACCGGTCGTTGACGAGCAGCAGCGGAAACAGAGCGGCCAGCTCAGTGAGGACTGAGAGGCCGACGACGTATGCGATGCCCCAGCCCGGGATGTCGAAGACATCGCGCAGCACTTGATCGCTGTAGCCCACATAGACACCGGATGCCATGGCGATGCGCCACAGGCCGGACGGGACGGCGCACAGAGCGATGGCGTGGGCGGCGCGGCGAGCCCAGACAGGCGCAGGTGCGGAGGGGAGAGGGGCGGTCGCTGTCGTCATGTCGTACATGCTGGCCCTGGACATGGCGGCCACGCTTCGTCCGATACGGCGGACCGTATCCGCCCTGCGGATGAGGACGCACCCGATGCAGGAGGACCTGAGGAGGAGGACTCAATCACCGCACAGGCTGGGTTATCCAACCGTCCAGCGATCGAGGACATCGCGACCAACCCGGTGAACGTTCGCGGTCACAGCACCAGGCGCAGGGACCAGACCTGGCGACCGCTGAACTCCGCTGGATGCTGTCAGCGGCAGCATGATCGGCCCGTAGCCGGATCTCAACCTACGTGGGCGGCCGAAGGGCCGTCGCATCACGCGCACCAACGCCCTCCATCGTCACCAACCCGCACGGCTGATGTGCAGGTCACTGATGTCAGACGAATACGGCACACACCCAGTTGTGACTGAGCACTTCAGTTGGCCTGTCAGCGGTGTAGTCGGCCCGGGTGTGCGCTGTTGTTGTCCCGCAGGTGTGATCTTCGGCGCTGTTTCAGGTACTGGTCGCTCGGGCCGAGCGGGGTTGGGTGCGGACGGCAGGCAGCCGGGCGCTGTCTTCGGCTCCGGCCAAGCTGTCGCCCAGGGCCAGGAGCGAGAGGATCCGCACCGGCCTGCCTGCTGTGGCAGCGGCCTCCAGTTTGTGGTGGCCGTCGAGGAGGAAGTGGGTCAGGCCCCAGTGCGCGGAGGGGTCATCTCCCAAGCCGAGGGAGGGCTGGCACACGTCCAGCGTGGAGATCGCCACCGCTGTGGGGACCGTTCCCCGTCCCATGAGCGCGACGTACTCCTCGACACGCTCCCTCTCGTTCCACGTCGGGGGAACCATGGGCACAACGAACTCGTAAAGGTGGGCGTCCGCGTCGACGGCGGTCTCGAAGGTCCGGTAGTACGGGGTATGCGGGTACTCCGGCAGGCCCCAGAACTGATCGATCCCCCACGTCGCGACCTGCTCGCCGCTGAAGTAGTCGCCTTCCTGGCCGGGGACGACCAACCTGGGTTCCACGTCCAGGAGAAGCGGAAGGTACTCGCCCTCCGGCAGCAACACACCGAACGCCTCGATCACCCCGCCGTCGTCCGGATCCTCCAGTGCACCCTCGAGCCGGTCCTGCACGCTCTCCAGGGACAACTTCTGCCTCGCGCTCTCCAACCGGCGGAACAGCAACGGGCACGTTCCGCAAAAGAAACTGAGCTCGAAGGCAGGCTCGTCGTCGACCATGAGCAAGCGACGCCGCAGCCCGCCGCCGATCTCCTGCAATTCCGTATCGAAGTGCAACCGCGCCTCGGGGGCGGGGAGGCCGAGGCTGCGCGGTTCGCCCAATTTGATCAGCACGGACCGACCGTACGGGACGCTGTGGACCGCCTCCACCGACTACTGAGCGCGTATCTGGCCGGACGGGCCAAGCAGAGCGCCCAGTCACACCAGTTCCAGCGCCCCTCGGTCCGGGCTTGACTCGACAAGCGCTCCACCCTCGACGCCCCGATCCTGGACACCACACAGAACGTCAGCACCACGCATACGGCAGGCAACATGAGGGCAGGCGACCAACGAAACGTCGACGCCCCCGAGACGACACCAGGAGGCATCCGTGCGCAGCAACGTCGGTCCAAACCCCTCCGCAGTTCAGACTGACGAGTCCCCGGCGACCCGGATTCCAGAGCTGGAATCCAAGGTCGGCCAGCTGGAACACACTGTGGAATCTCATGCCGTCATCGATCAGGCGATGGGCGTCCTCATCGCCGTCGGACGCCTCTCAGCCGCTGAGGCCTGGGACGTGCTCCGGGAAACTTCCATGAGCACCAACATCAAGCTCCGCCACGTGGCCGAACTCGTCGTCACCTGGGGTGCGACCGGTCACCTCGCGACAGATATCCGCAGCGAGCTCTCGCGCAGGCTGGCCCCTATCTGAGCGATCAACCTGAAGCGCGCCCGCCCGGCCGCACCGCTGGGAGAACGGTGCAGCCGGGCGATCGGGCCCGCGGGCCGCACCCAAACCGGCGGACTGCGCAGGTACTGCCGGAGAATCGCGCCCGCCGCCCGTCCGGATAATCATCCTGCGGCCCACCCGGCCACTGGCTGGCCACGGCGCGCCAGCACGCGCACCACAAGCCCCGAACAGCTGACAGACGCTCGCCCTGGCATCCCCGACCGCAGCCGTCCGGCCCTGCCTCCGTGGGCCGCCGCGGTCACGTGAGCGGCGAACCGCTCCGGGTGGAAGGCATGGGGCGTGACGTGGACGCTGCCGGAGCCGATGCTGGCCAGCCCTGTGCCTGATCCAGTCCTGCCCCCGGGGTGGGCCAGCGAGCCCAAGTGGGACGGATTTCGGGCCCTGTTCTCCATAGACGCTGGACGTGTGGTGCTGCGGTCCAGGCGTGGCACGGACCTGGCGCCGGCGTTCCCGGAGGTGGCCGCCGCTCGCGGGCAGCTGCCGGACGCTACGGCGCTGGACGGGGAGCTGGTGGTGTGGGAGGCCGGGCGGCTGGCGTTCGAGCGCCTGCAGGAGCGCCTGCAGCGGCGTGCTGCCGGAGCTTCCCGGCTCGCACAGGAGTGGCCCGCGCACTTCGGCCTTCGACGTGCTGCGGCTCGCGGGCCAGGACACAACAGCGTGGCCGTACCGGCGGCGCCGGGCCGCGCTGGAGACATTGTTCGCCGAGCGTCAGCTGACGGCGCCGTGGGCGCTGTGCCCGTCGACCACCGACCCGGACACCGTCCGCGAATGGCTGACGTGGACGGCGGCCGGCCTGGAGGGACTGCTCTTCAAAGGACTCGACAGTCTTTATCTGCCTTCGGTGCGGGGGTGGCGGAAGTACAAGGTGCGCGAGAGCCAGGACGCGATCGTCGGCGCCGTCACCGGCTCCCTCGCCGCGCCCCGAAGTCTGATCCTAGGGCGACTCGATACCGACGTGCGCCTGCGATACGTCGGCCGCACACGACCCTGTCCGAGGCGGCCGGCGCCGGTGTCGCCAGTCTGCTGTCCCCCGCCGCGGGCGGGCACCCGTGGACGGGCTGGACGTTCTCCGCCGGGTGGGGCAGGTGGGGCACGAAGGAAACCTTGACCGTCACCCTCGTACAGCCCGACCTGGTCGTGGAAGTCGACGTCGACGTCGACGTCGCCCGGGACAGCACCGGCCGATGGCGCCACCCCACACGCTGGCACCGCACCCGCCCAGACCTCTCCCCCGACGAGGTAGCCCCCTTCGGCATCTGAACCCCCCGGGGCCCGGGGGGTCGCTCTGCAAACGAGAACGGGAGTCGTTTGTCGATGGCTTCGGGAGTCACTGCGTGACCCCCGTCGCTTGATCAATGCCGATGAGTTCGGGAGTCACGGACGGCCGGAGCGGCGGTTCGAGGGTCCTCCCTCGGCAAAGCGGCGCCGGGCCCACGGAAGCGGCGTGCGGTGCGCGCCTCACTCATCGGCCGGCGGGTGACCGGCGAGGCGCTCGGGATTGTGCTGCGCGCGCTTCATGGCGGCAGTGTCGAGCTTCTGTTGCCGAAGGGGAGTTCCTGGTCGAGCTTCTGCGCGGCATCCTTGGCAAGCCCCCCGTCGACCATCTGCCAGAAGTGCGGTTCGTAAGGCTGGCGGACGTGCACCGGCTGCGAGAAGAGCATCTTCATCACCGGGTCGGTGCCCGCGCCTTCGAGCAGGTCTCCCGGATCGAAGGGCTCGGCGTGGCGGATGAGGCCGAAATCGAGGAGGCGCTGGCAGCCGTCCTCCCAGGCATCATCGCGCAGGCCGAACCAGCGCATGCGGGACCGTGTGGTGAGGAAGACCCCCGACGTGTGGTGCTTCTTGGACGCCCACTGGCTCAACATTCTCAGGATGAGCCAGGTGGCGACCTCGGAAGGATTGAGTAGCTGGATCCAGCCCTTCAGGAAGAAGTCCTTGGGAAGCGCGATCGTCTGGGCGGCCGACCCTTGTGGATCGGGGACGGTGTAGAAGTCCGGAATCTTCCTATCGCCCCGCCCGCCCTCCTCCATGAGCGAGAAGTTCTCGTACAACCGCTGTCCGCGCGCGCCCCGAGGCATGTTGACCAGGGCGTCTTCCTGGCCGAGTTCTTCCAGAGTTCTCAGGGCTCCCTTGACTTGCTGGAGGCGCAGGGCCTCCAGCTTCCTCTTGCGCCACCGGTCCTCCGCCTGCGTGCTACCGCGGAGTTCCGCGGGCATCTGCTCCAACGTGGTGTCGTACGTACCCAACACGGTGTCGTACGCGCCGTCGATGGCAACGAGGGTGGACCACGATCCGGCCCCCTTCAGCGGGAGAACGTTCTGCCAAGGTTCCCCTGTGTCCAGTCGGCACTGCGCCTCGAAGGCCGCCAGCAGGTAGAAGCGCAGCGCTATCCCCCGTGGAAGGACCAGCTTGGTGAGCCTCGACCGTTCCCCGTCGGCCCGCAGCAGGGTGCGGCGCAGGATGATCGAGTCCGGCTTCTTCCCGGCCTTCCAGATTCCATCCAGGGCCTTAGAGGCAGTCGTGACCGAGCCGGTCTTCCGCATCTGCTGCAGCCGTCGCAGTCTGCGCTCGTCCGTCGTCTCCTTGGCATCAGCCACGACCGCTCCAAAGTGAGTCAGCGTTTTGATCTCGCTGTTTTAACCCGGGAGAAGGCTGTCACTGACGTCCTTTACCCGGGTCAAAACGTTGATCACGCCCTGAATAAGGCTCTTCCGGGCCCCTGAAGATTGATTCAGGCCCGCTCAACGCGGGCGCCGCGGCTACGCCGTTCGCACGGACGCGAACGGCCCCGGGTACCAGCCGGGGCCGCCTGCTCGAAGAACTCTTCAAGGAGAACGGTACGTGGCGGATTCCCAGGACCCCAGCCCTTGCCGCAGCGCTGGGCGATCATCCTGCTCGCCGGTGTCGTGGCGGGCGCACTCGTCCTGAGCCTGGCACGTGTGCTGCCGGGGCTCAGTGCCGCTGGCGCGACCATGCTCGCCCTGCACAAGCTCATGGCGTAGCGAAACACGGTGGAGGGCGCTGCCAGCACCCTCCACCGGCGCTGCCAGGCACCCCGGGCCGTCCCTGTACCCAGCGGGGCGGCAGCGGCTGGTGCCTTCCGAACTCGTGAGCATCCACTGGCCGCCTTCCACGCGCCTCCCGCGCTCATCGACAAACGACTCCCGATCTCGTGGACAAAGCCATGAGGGCTTCTCCACCGTCTGCATCGCGCGGGCGGCGCAGCTGCGCCTTGCCATCCAGCGCCACGCTCATAGGCTGGTGCTGCTCGGGGTCGTCGCGGAGACACCTCAGGCGTTTAACGTGTCAAGCTGCGGCGGCGAGTTCGACGGGCAGCGCGGTGTGTTCGTCGAACAGCTGGTGGTGCTGGAGACACCTCACAGTCCTATGCCGGTCAGGTCGCTGGGGTCGAGGTCTCGAACAACGACGACCTCGCGGCTAGCCTTGCCGCATGACCGAATCGGCCTCTCTCCTGCGCTCCTTGCCGACTTGGGTCCAGGTCGCCGCGGTGCGGGACTTCATCCACGGACGGACGTACGCGGCCGCCGTTCCGACCATCCGCCTCAACGGGGAGCCGCCCCACGCCCCAGGTTCCACACTGGCGCGCGTAGCGGAGGTCAACGGGGCCCTCTACGAAGTCACGTCTCATCTGTGCCGTCGGCTATATGACGAGCTTGAGAGTGGTCGCCCTGGCCCCACCGCCCATGCATCGTGGGATGCCCTCCTCACGATCACCGCGGCTTGGCGCGAGGACCCAGAGCTGCCGACCTGGGTGAACGGGCTGCTGCCGATCAAGCCGCGCTGACCTCGAGCTCAGGCGGTCCAGGGAACGCGGCCTGCTCCTCGAAGAGCTCGCGGTGCTGGAGACAGTGGTAGAGCTGGCCGAGCATGCGATTGAAGAGGTTCCTCTGGGCGGCGGCATGCCAGTCGCCACAGCTATCGCGCCGTCTGCGGTAGTGGGCTTTGGCGCCCGGTGAGGCGCTGATCGCTGAGAAGGCCCAGAGATAGCCGGCATGGTTGAGGTGGTCGTTCTTCACCCACCTGCGGGTGACAGCCGACTTCTTGCCGGACGCCCTGGTGATGGGTGAAGCGCCGGCGTATGCCTTGAGTCCGCGGGCGTCAGAGAATCGGGATCGGTCGTCTCCGATCTCGGCCAGTACCCGAGCGCCGAGCTGATGTCCGAGACCTGGGAAACTGAGGATGATCTCAGCGTCCGGATGCTGAGGGAAAGCCTCCTCCACCGCCTCGGCCAGGTCGTCGGCTGCCGTGTATGCGGCCTCCAGATGGACCACGAGGGCGAGCATCTGCTTGCCGAGAGCCTCCTCGACCAGCGATGGCTGGTGGGCCCAGTCGGCGCGGAAGATCTCCCGAAGCCGCTCGGCCTCGGCTGCGATGCCCCGCTGGCGGTCAGCGCGCTTGAGCGCGGCCTGCAGCTGCGTATGCGTCAGCCGCGCGGCTCGCGTCGGTGTCGGGGCCGCCCTGAGGAGCTCGTGAGCCTCCGGCCTGCACAGACCGTTCCGCCAGGACTCGAACGCGGTGAGCGCTGAGGGGTAGTACTCCCGCAGCAGGGAGCGGAGCTGATTGGAGATCTGCTGCCGATTCCACGTCGCGTCCTGCTGGGCCCGTGCCGGCACACTAACCACGCGCGCCATGTCGCTGTCCTGCGGCAGCGGCCGGTGGGCGTGCATGTCAGTGCGCAGGATGTTGGCCAGGACCAGCGCGTCGCCGGCGTCGGACTTCTTGCGGGAGACGGGGTGCCGGTCGCGGTAGCGGGCAGCGGCCATCGGGTTGATTGCGAACACCTTCCGCCTGCCCGTCCGCAGCACCGCGACGAGCAGCCGTGAAGTCTCGATCGCGACCGGGATCGGGGCCTCCTCGGTGTCGCCAAATTCGGCAAGCAGATCCAGAAGGATCTTGTAGCCGACCGCGTCGTCCGTGATACGCCGCTTGGTTACGAGCACGCCGGCGTCGTCGACTAACGCAACGTCGTGAGTACTCTCCGCCCAGTCGATGCCGCAGTAGATCAAGATTCCCCTCCCCTGGCGCAACGATTTATCCTGGTCACGAGCACGTGCGGGCCACGCGTCGACCTAATCCCAGGACTCAGCGCGATGACTGGTCCGCCACCTCAGCAGCCGTTCGTGGCACCAGCTCGTCTCACGGGCGTCCGGATGCCGAACCTGCCCGAAGACCAGCTCCATCTGCCGCTGCGTCACTGTCTCCCCGGCGGTGAGCCCGAGGGCGGACAGACCGCGCCCCATCCACACCCCGGGCGGCAGCCCGGCCATCTCCTGAGCGTCCTTCAACGGTCGGCGAGCCGGACGGCGGCCGTCCCCGAAGGACACCCCACGCACGTAGTACCGCCAGGCGTTCCGCCTCTGAACCTTCGCAACACTGATCATCCGGTGGCACCCCCTCAGTGGTGCGAGAACGCCCAGAACCGGCTGCTGGCCACCCGCACTCAAGCCTGCCGGATCGACGGGGTCATCTACCGGACGTGGGTGGAACGGAACGGCACCAGGACCCAGACCGGTGGGGTCGACATCATCATCAACTACAGCTACGGCAGCACGAGTGAATCGCGCATCGCCCACCAAGTCGACGTCACTGCCCCCAAGGGGTGGGGCGACGTACTCAAGGGCTCCTACACCGGCAACGCGCGAGACGGCTACGCCTGCACGAAGGAGAGCGGTTCATTCCCGGCGAAGCCGATCCAACCGCTGAGCAAGTGGCACACGGGTGAGGCCTTCTTCGATTCGACAGCGACCGCATCCGGCGCAGTCGGAGAGTGTGCTTCAGGGTGGGGTCTGACCTTCTCGACGCCGGGTTACCCCCCGACGCACTACGTCGACCCCGCCATCCACGAGTTCCGGTGCGACAACAACACAGCCGGCAGGACAAAACCAGGGTGCGTCGTCCCCTGGTACGCATCGGCCCTGCAATACAGCAAGGCCGTCAATCCTGAACTGGCTTCCCACGTCTCACGGGCGCAGGCATCTGGACTGCCGGGTGCAACCTTCGAAGCTCCGCTGACCCGCACGACCAACGCGACGGTCATCAGAGACAACCGGACGAAGGCATGCGGTGACGCACCCAGCATTGCCGGCAAGAGCTGCGACGAGTACCCCGTCGCCACCTCCTACCAAGGACTCAGTGCCGGCGGGACCCGTCGTAGCTTTGACAGCTGCCAGCTCGATCACATCCCGACCCAGCAGGGCCCAGCGGGTGTCAGCCTCTGCATGATCAATGAGGCGAGAACGACTCACAGGGCGGGCTCAACTCGGGCTTCTACAAGAGCGAGCGCGTCCTCGACAACGACCCGTTCCGGGTACTCGTCACCCCGTAGCCCCATACCGGCGATAACCGCACAGGGTCCCGGGGCGGCTCGCCGACACCGTTGCAGCCGCCCCCGGAGCAGCCCAGCGGGAAGAATCGGCACAGCGCCCGAACGTGAAACGTGAAGCAGGAGAGGCCACATGGACGCCCCATGGCATGAAGTCTTCGTCGGGGAGGGCACGTTCGGACTGCTGGACGAGGGAGAAATCCCGGTGCATTCCGCGGACTGGTCGAACGGGCTCATCGCACCCATGCTGCAAGGCGGAGCGCTCGTCCGCACGGGTATCCGGACCGGATCCGTCTGTGTCCGCGTCCAGGCACAACAAGAACCAGCGACAGAGATAGACGCTTCACGGCCCTGGGAAGAGGTCGTCGAAGCCAGCGTGGCAGCCCCCCCGCGACCACCTCCAACTCGAGTCACTCGACTTCGGCCCTCCCGACCCGAACGGGCCACTCACAGGGCGAGGCAGCACCCACTACCGCGTCCGAGTTCACGCCCGAGGCAGAGAAGCAGCATGGGACAAGACAGCTGAAACGCCCACCGAGGAGTACCTGCTCCTCGTGTGACCCTCCGAACCCGCGCCCACCCAAACCCTGCGCACCAGCAGCCAGCTCGAACAACAGCAACAATCCGAGGCCGCCAACCCTCACCCGCCGCGCACGACCCCGCCGGTAGCGCCTGAGCCGGAACCCCGTGCACGGCCCGACGAAGTGCTCTGAAGGCGCCACTAGGGTCCGTCTTCAAACGGATCTTGCCCAGAGCAGGAACGAGGCGAGAGAGACCGCTGCTTCATATGAGGTGGCGGTCTTGTCGTATCGGGTGGCGATGCCGCGAAAGCCCTTGAGCCGGTTGAAGCAGCGTTCGACGATGTGGCGTCGACGGTAGATCTCCCGGTCGAACCGGGGAGGTCGGCCGCCGTCACGGCCCCGGTTGCGGCGGTGGCGTTGCTGGTCGCGCTTCTCCGGGATGGTGGAGTCGATCTGGACCAGCCAGTCGATGTCTCCGACCGCATCAGCCCGGGCCCTGCATCTGCTGCAGGGCCCGGGTGAAGAAGCCGTCGAGGGCTTAGCGGCGGAAGCGGGTATAGACGGTCTTCCACGGTCCGTAACGTTCCGGCAGGTCACGCCAGGACATCCCGGTCCGGATCTTGTAGACCATGCCGTTGATCACCCGGCGGTCTTCTACCCGTGGTCGACCCGTCGAGGCCCGCGGTATGAGCGGCGCGAGTAACTCCCACTCCTGGTCGGTGAGTTCATGACGCGTACCACCCCTCCATGATCCGCCATCTAACGATCTTTGAAGACGGAACCTAGTTCGACTCATCGGTAGCCTGCGCCACCATGATGCGCGCTTTGATCCTGCGGATGCTCTTGTGCAATGGGGTCCTTCTGAGATGCCCTGTGCGTTCAAGAAGGACCTGTCGCTGACGGCCCTCGGCCGGAAGTGAACGGCGGCACCGCCTCCACGCCGACTGTGCCGTGTCCGTCTCGGGCCGCAGGCATGTTGACGCCCGGGCGGCCGTCCTCGGCGAGTACCACGATGGCATCGTCCTCGCTCAGGGACAGCGGCGCGGTCTTGGCGGGATTGAGGAAGATGCCGTAGGTCGGAGGTTCATCGCTATGCCGCGCGATGCGGTAGCCGATGGCTGTCTCTCCTTGTTGCCGGGCCGCCTCGATGGCTGTTGCGAAGTTCGCTGGTGTTTCCGGGAGTAGGTAATTGGTGGACGGCTTGAGGTAGATCTCCGATCCTGCCGGATCGAACAGATCGGTGAATACGGCGTAGAGGTGGCGGTCCTCGATGAGTTGGGTCAGCAGGAGGCTGATTATCTTGGTGCTGACGATGAAGTCGTCCGCCTTGGTGACCTGGGCGATCTCGCGGTTGGCGTCGTTGTTCATCTCGGTGACGATCGAGTACGGACTGCCGTACCGGATAGCGATGTCGCGGAGGTGAAGCAGCGTCACCAAGGTGTGAGCATCGGCCAATTCAGAGTCGATGCCCTCATCGGTCAGGACGATGATGTTGTGGTAGTTGCGCAGCCCCAGGGACTCCAGCGATGGCCGAAGGGTGGGTTCGCAGGGTTTGTAGCCCACTGTGAGGTTCTCCAAGTGTTCCTGGAGGTCGTTCTCGGGGCGTTGAGTGGCCGCGATGTCGACCAGCGATCCGGGCTCGACCAGGCAGTCCAGCAACGTGATGATCTTTGCCGAGCGGGAGTTCCAGCCGATCATGAGCGTGCGGTCGGGTGTCGGAGGCCGGCCGGGGGCGGAGGTGATCGCCGAGCCGACGATCGTGGGCCGGGCGTCCGCCAGCCGGATGAGCAGGTCGTCCTCGGCCAGGACGAGCACCTCGTCATCGCAGGCGATGACCGTGTTCATCGGCGGGTTGACCAGGGACTCGCCGTCCTTCCTGCGCAGGCCGACCGGGATGCCGAGGTCGAATCGGTTGAGCGCCTCCCCGTACGTGGCGCCGGCCAGCCCGGCTACGGGGTAGGGATATAGCTCGTTGCCGACGAAGCTGAGCATTTCGTTGAAGACGGTGGACAGGCCCGTCTGCCGGTGCGACTGCACGATGAGGCGCACGGCGATGTCGTCGACGTCGATCACCAAGGCGTCCTCGCCGGCGGCGAGGCGGGCCGCCGCCAGGTTGGGCGACCTGCGCACGGCCGCAACGATGTTCGGGCGCGGGCCGTTCCACGACCGGTTGTTCAGGAGCAACAGAGTCTTGATGACATCGGTGTCCCCGTCGTCCGCGACGGGCGGCAGCACCATGATGGACTTGGCTGTGTCCAGGCTGACCAATTCCAGATCCGCCCGCTGGAGCGGGCTGCCGCAGCGGCAGATCACTCGCGTGCGTCCGGTGTCCGGGATCCTTCTGCGGATCTCGTCCTCCATCTCGACCTTGTCGCGCTCGGTGAGGATCACGACACACGAACGCCGCTCACTCTGGTTGGCCTCGACCAATTCCGCGATCACCGTGAAGACTTGTTCCGACCAGCCGAGCACGACGGTGTGCCCGCGCTCGATCAGCCGGGACTTGCCCCGTCGCAGTTCGTGGATCCGGGCCTCCAGGCCGGTGGTCAGCACACTGATGAGTGCGCTGACGATGAAGATCCCGCCGAGGGTCGCGGACAGCATGAGGCCGAGGAACAGCGGACCTCCGGTATCCCCGCCCATCGTGCCGGGATCTAGCGTGCGTAGCAGGCTCATCCAGGCCACGCCCAGCCAGCTGCCGTTCTTCTTGGTGTCCTCGTCGGTGAACGCAACCACCAGAGACGTCACCAGGACGATCAGCACGACGGAGGCCAGGCCCAGCCAGGCGATCAAGGCTTGCGTCCCCCGGTCCATCGTCCCGTCGAACCAGTACCGCACCCGCTCCCGCAGTCTCGCGTGCACCGCCGAACACCTTCCCTCCGATGCCGGTGGCCCTCCCCTGAGCACCGTCATTCCTACCGTCGGCACGATCCTTTAATCGCGAGGATGCAGGGGGTGCAGGGGACAGAGGGGGCGCACACCGCAGGGGGCGAGCCGAACGGCTCCCCGCTGTCACCTGAGACCAGGCTGTGCGAGATCCCGACCAGGTCCTCGCGGACAAGGCCTAGAGTTCTCGCGGCTTCCGCGCCTACCTGCGCCGACGCGGCATCGCGCACACCATCCCGGAGAAGACCGACCAGCAGCCGCACCGACAGAACCGAGGTAGCCGCGGCGGCCGGCCACCGGCATTCGACCGGCAGATCTATCGTCAGCGCACTGTCACCGCCGCCTCCTACGAAGCAGCGGTCAGTCTCGCGTCATTCCCACTCTGGGCGAGATCCGTTTGAAGACGGACCCTAGTTCGTCCACGACGCACACCCTGGCATAGCTCACTGACAGCGCCGCTCCTCGGAATCTGGTCTGTTCTCAAACACTCACTGAACGCCTGCCACGGGGTAGAGCCAGTACCCGCCTTGGCGGCGCGGGCCGTGGTCAATCTCGTGCGGCGGTGATCGCGACACGTCGCACCAGATGTGCGGTGGGCAACCGTCGGCGGGCTTCACCCCGCAGTCCGGCGAGCGAGTCGGGTTCGGCGTCCAGGGCCAGTGCGGTGCGGTAGATCCCCTGGTAATCGGCGCCCTAGGCCGGGGCGCTGGCACAGTGCACGTCCGCGAAGCCCGCTGCTCGCAGCACACGGGGCTAGTCGGTGTCCCGGTGGCGTGGGGAAGCCGATCGTCGCCAGGGGTGTGCGGATGCCAGCCGGTTAGCACCAGACGGCCGCCTGGCTTGAGGATGCGCAGGGCGTGGCAGGCGGCGGCGACGCGGTCGGGGGCGTACTGCAAGGCGTCCAACGACATCGCCCGGTCCACGCATTGGTCGGTCAGCGGGAGGCTACCCAGGTCGGCTACGACGAAGGCCGCGTTGACGGCGAGCGGTGCGGCCCGGGGGCGGGCCTGGGCGATGGCGACCAGGGAGAAGTCGATGCCGATCAGGGCCGCGTGCGCGCGGCCGGCGAGCCACAGGCCGGGCCCGCCGCGGACGCAAACTAGATCGGTGAGGATCTGCCGAGGCTGCAAGTCGAGTTGGCGGGCGATGTGGTGGAGCAGGTCGGCGCAGAGGAAGGAGAACAGGTCGAGGTCCGGCGGCAGGCCTGGGTCGACCAGGCGCGCGATCTGATGTACCCGGTGAGAGTCCGGGCGATGGCCATGATCTGCTCTCGGAAGATGAGCAGGTGGTGACTGGACCCGAGGATCGGGTCGAGAACTTCCTTGAGTTCGGGGTGCCGCCCGCTGCCGCCGGCGTGAGCGTCGACTACTACGTACAGCTGGAACGCGGCCGCAATCCGCACGCCTCGGCCGCCGTCCTGGATGCCGTGGCCCGCGCCCTCCAGGTGGAGCCCGCCGAGCGCGACCACCTCTTCGCCCTGGCCAAACCCGGCCGGCGGCAGTCCCGCACGACGCCGGAGGCGGTACGGCCCGGACTGCTGCACGTGCTGGAGAACATCTCCGGCATCCCCGCGCTGACCCTGGACCACCGCCTCGACGTGCTGGCCATGAACCGGCTGGCCCGCACCTTCTACCCCGGCTTCGACGAGGTCCCGGCGGGCGAATGGAACCTGGCCCGCTTCATGTTCCTGGACGTGGCGGCCCGCGAGCTGTACGTGGAACGGCCCGAGACCGCCCGCGAAAACGTCGGCATGCTGCGCCTGTACGCCGGACGCCACGCGCAGGGCCCCCGGCTCGCCCAGCTCATCGAGGACCTGACCGCCGACCCCGACTTCCGCCGCCTCTGGGCGGACCAGGACGTGTACCGCCCCACATATGGCGCCAAGCGCTACCGCCACCCGCTCGGCGGTGAACTCACCCTGGGCTTCAAGGCGTTCACCCCGTCCGGCGCCCCGCGCCAGACCCTCGGCCTGTACCCCGTCGAACCCGGCTCGCCCTCAGACGCCGCGCTCCGTACGCTCTGACCCCATTGATCGACGAGACCACGCCGCCGCCCGGCCAGCCGGAGAGCCCTGTCGCCCCGGTCGTGCGGCAGCTCGACCGCACCATCGACTTCCTGGACCTGATCGGGGCCCGCCAAAGTTCGTGGCCGCGACCGGCCGGCTGATGCCGCAGCTGCGCGGCCGGCGCCCTGACCGACGACGAGCGGGAGCTGATCCACGAACAGGTCGACCGCGTCCACGCGACCCGCGAATGGATCGTGACGGCCGTCGACAGCGGCCACCTGGACATGGACGAGGAGCTGGAACTGCTGCGGGGCGAGTAGCCGTGCCACGCTCCCTCACGAAGGGCGATGCCGCCCGCGGCTGTGCCAAGGCGATCCGGCGGGTGCTGCTGCAGGCAAGGCCCCCCGGCCTGCACATGCCGCAGCTGATGAAGGCGACCGAGCTCACCCGCAGCCAGGTCCGTGTGACCGTGTCGGCTGAGGCCAGGCCCGGCCGCGACCGCCTCCGGGTGCGAGAGGAACCCTGTCTCTCTCAACCGCGCCACGACCCGGACCGGGCGTCCTGACATTGGCCGTTCACCCCCCTATTAGGTCTTGCTCCGCGCCCTCCGGCGCCGGGCGGGCAGCCGTCCAGACCGGCTGACGGGGCGACGTCACGCAGGGACGTGAAGCGGCGGGTGCTCGAGCACCCGGGGCTTGTACTCGACCAGCTGGATGCGGCCGTCGAAGGTGCGGTGCTCGATCATCTCAAGGGCAACGTCCGGATAGCCGTCGTAGATGCGTTCCTCGCCCGTGGCCCCGGTGATCACCGGGAACATCACGACCCGGAAGCGGTCGACGAGTCCGGCCCGTAGCAGGGACCGGCACAGGCTGAGGCTGCCGATCGTGCTGAGGAGCCCCGAGCCATTCGACTTCATCGCGCGGACCGCCTCGACGGCGTCGTCGCGGACGAGCGTGGAGTTGGCCCACGTCAGTGGCTCCTCGAGTGAGGAGGAGAACACCACCTTGGACGCTTGCGTGAGCTCGTCGACGGACGCCTCTTCCTCGGGCCTGAACTCGTCTTGGCCATCCGGGACCGCGCCTGCGGCGAAGCCCGACATCAGGCGGTAGGTGTTCGCTCCCATCAGGTAGGTGACCTCGGGCTGCTCACCGAGCCATGCGAGGTACTCCGGACCCTCGAGGCCCCAGAACCCCGGCCATCCCTCTCCCGATGCGTAGCCATCGAGGGAGGTGATGAAGTCGACGAGAAGCTCCGACATGGCGATGTCCCTTCCTAGATGTCACGAGCTTGGACCGACCCGGAGCCACAAACTCATCGGCCACGCTGTGGAGTAACAACAAAACCCATGACGCTGCAGCCGATCAGGTCAGCGGAGCGGCACACCTTCGGAGAGCCCGGAGTGCCGGTTCCGGTCTCGATGACGGCGCCGGCACGGGCAGTCGGGTGCATCGCCTAGAGCATGACGCCCAGCAACTAACCCGGCTATGCCGCCGTCGGGCCGGCCACGAAGGCCCGAGCGAGGTGGAGCGGCTCTGCGCCCGGCCCAGGCTGCCGGATGTTCGAAGGTCGCCGTTTCTACCGCCTTGATCAGTCGTTAGCCAGGACGTGGAAGATCGCGGTGAGGATGCCGTGGCCTCTGCGGCCGTGCCGGCCGCATGGGGACCGGAGGCCGAGTCTGCTGGGCTGCACAGCATGGCGGAGTCTGACCGCCGCACAGGCTCGCTGCTATCCCGGACCACGAGAACTGTCATAGTCGCTTTCGCTGTGGCCACCGTTATCGCTGCCGCGGTGAAGGCCATGATCTAGTGCCGCGTCAGGCAACGTTTTTGACGTTGGTCGTTGACCATGAGCCGACGGTAGGTGACGTGGCACCGTGCATCGAAGTCGAGCGTTATGGACACCGTCCCGATCGGGCGCCGATGAGAAATGGCGCCGACAGTCGTCTAAGTACGGTCCGGTGAAAAACGCGCTGCGCGCATCAAGGGAGAGCAACGAGATGAGGCCACTTCGATACTCGATCAACGTCACGCTCGACGGCTGCTGCCATCACGAGGCAGGGCTCCCCCCGGACGAGGAGTCGATGCGCTACTGGACCGCTGAGATGGAGCGAGCCGATGCCCTGCTATTCGGCCGGGTGACCTACGAGATGATGGAGTCGGCGTGGCGGAAGCCAGCCACGGACACGTGGCCTGACTGGATGGATGAGTGGCAGATCCCGTTCGCCGAGACCATCGACCGGGCGAAGAAATACGTCGTGTCGAGCACGCTGAGCGGGGTCGATTGGAATGCCGAGCTGGTGCGAGGCGACTTGGGGCAAGCGGTTCAGCGGCTCAAGCAGGAGTCAGGCGAGGGCCTGTGGGTGGGTGGCGTGACGCTCCCCCTGGCGTTGGCAGATCTGGGACTGATCGACGAGTACGAGTTCGTTGTGCAGCCGGTCCTTGCCGGACACGGGCCGACGTTGCTCGCCGGTCTGCGCGAGCGCATCCAGCTCAAGCCCGTGGACCGCCATGAGTTCCGGTCGGGGGCGGTCGCCCTGCAATACCGGCCCACGCGAGTTACGGCTTGACATGATTTACCCTGGCACGTTGGCCGCTCCCTCGCGACGGAGCGACGGCCCGGGGTCGCGTTGCCCCGCGCTGGCCGTGCCCCCGAGCGCGCGGACATACTGACGAGGGGCATCGCCCCGAAGTGCCGGTAGCGGTCGATGATCTCCCGTTGAACGGTATGGATGCGGGAGTCGGACACCGCCGACCGGAGCGCGCGTCGGGGGTGTTTTGCCGCTTCTGTGCTCAGCCCCGGTGTGTCTCGAGGAGCCGCAGCCATACCTCGCTGATTGTCGGGAAGGCCGGCACGGCGTGCCACAGGCGTTCCAGCGGCACCTCGCTGACGACGGCGACGGTGGCGGAGTAGAGCAGCTCACCGACGCCGGGGCCGACGAACGTGGCACCGACGACCGTGCCGTGGTCCGCGTCGACGAGAATGCGGGCCCTTCCTCGGTAGCCCTGGGCGTACTGGTGGGCGCCCGAGACGTGTGCAAGGTCGTAGTCGACCACTTCGATCCGCCGCCCGGACCGTTCGGCCTCGGATGTGGTCAGGCCGACGGACGCGACCTCCGGGTCGGTGAAGACGACCTGCGGGACTGCGGCACGGTCGGCGGTGGTGGTGTGCGGGCCCCATCGGTCGGCCAGAACGGGCTCGCCCTTCGCGCGGGCCCCGATGACGGCTCCGGCGATCCTGGCCTGGTACTTGCCCTGGTGGGTGAGCAGCGCACGGCGGTTGACGTCTCCGACGGCGTAGAGCCAGCCGCCGGACACGGCCGTCACCTGACAGGAGTCGTCGACGGCGAGCCACTCACCCGGGGTCAGGCCGACGCTCTCCAGTCCGACGTCGGTCGTTCGCGGCCGGCGGCCCGTGGCGAAGAGAATCTCGTCCACGACCAGGTCGCCGCCGTCGTCGAGGGTGACGGTCACCTCACCGTCGTCGGTGCCGTGCCGCTTCACCGCGGTGACGGTGACACCGAGGCGAATCTCGACGCCTGCTTCACTCAGGCCGTCGGTGACGAGTTCGCCCGCGAAGGGCTCCATCCGGTGGAGCAGACCGTCGCCAAGCACGAGCATGGTCACCTGGGACCCGAGTGCCTGCCAGGCCGTGGCCATCTCGACCGCCACCACCCCGCCGCCCACCACCGCGAGCCTGCCTGGCACGTGCTCCGCGCTGGTCGCCTCCCGGCTGGTCCAGTGCCGCGTGGTGTCGAGCCCGGGCAGGTCGGGCAGTGCGGTGGTGGTACCCGTGCACAGGGCGACGGCGTGACGCGCGGTCAGCACGACGGTGTCCCCGTCGGGGGTCACCACCGACACACGCCGGGGGCCTTCCAGGCGTGCATGGCCACGGACGAGATCGACGGAGACCGAGCCGAGCCAAGCGACCTGGTCGCCGTCGTCCCAATGGAAGGTCATCTCGTCGCGGTGGGCGAGCACTTCGGCGACGTCCAGCGGTCGGGCCGCCCTCGCGGAGCCCCGGGACACGCCGGGCGTCGGCACGGGCCAGGACCGGCCTCAGCAGGGCCTTGCTCGGCTCACAGGCCCAGTACGAGCACTCCGCCGCCGAGGAGTTCGCTTTCCACGATGACGGTGCTGAGCCCTGCGGCACGGGTCCGGTCGGCGACGTTCTCACCGACCGGACCGGCGCCGATGACGACGACGTCGTAGCTCTGCGTCGTTCCGGTCGCTGTTCCACTCATCTCTGGTCCTGCTTCCTGTCGGCTCGGCCTGGCTCCGTCACGCCCCTGGAGAGGAGCCCGGACGGCACCCTGTGGCGTCGGTGGTGAGAGCAGAGGTCAGCGGCCGGGGGCTCGCTGCGTGATCTCCTGGAGCACCCAGCCGTTGCCGTCCGGGTCGCTGAAGGTGGCGTAGGAGCCGTAGCTGGCGCGCTCGGGGTGCGGCCCGGCGAGCCGCTCCTGCCCCTGACCCTTGTGGACGACCTCTCCGGCGTCGTGTCCGTGGAAGAAGATGCCCTTGCCGTCGTGGAAGACCTCGCTCACCTCGACACCGCGGTCGACGAGTTGCGCACGGGCCTGCTCGATGTCGGTGACGATGAGGTACAGCCCCTGGGCCGATCCGGGCGGGGCCGTGGTCAGGCCCTCGCCGAAGATGATCGAGGCCTCGGAACCGGGCGGCGTGAGGTGGACGACCTTGAAGTCGTCGGTGACATCCTTGGCGAGGTCGAGCCGGAATCCCGCCCGCTCGTAGAAGGCCCTGGCACGGTTGAGGTCCGAGACGGGCAGGACGAAGAGTTCGAGTTTCATGTCCATGTCTGTGTTCACCTTCGTTGTTCGAGTCCCGTACCTCTTAGGGGACTTGTCGTGAGAGGAAAGGCCTGGTACCAGTTCTCCGCTCGTACAGCGGGTCCGGTGCGGCGGCGGGCATAGCGGCCACGAGAGTGCCGGGGGGGGAACGCATGATCATCGACGGCGGAATCAAATCCCCCGTCGATCGTGGTCGTGGAGGGCTTCGTCGACGGCGCGGGTGATCATTCCGGTTTCCGGGTAGACGGTGTGTTCGTAATTTCCGCCGACGCGGGTCGCTTCGAGGTGCGCGGCGACGATGCGTGCGGCGATGTCGGCACGGGTGAGTCCGGAGGCGGCGTGCCGGCCGTGCCGCCTTCCTGCGGCACAGCGGTCGGCAGACACCCGGGCCGGGCATCGGGCCACCGGCCCTGCAGCAGATGCAGGCCCGGGTTGATGCGGCCGGAGACATCGACTGGCTCCGGGTGAAGATGCCGTCGAGGGCGTAGCGGCGGAATCGGGTATAGACGGTCTTCCACGGTCCGTAACGTTCCGGCAGGTCACGCCCGCGACCCCGGAAACGTCCACGGCAAAATCGCCCTCGGCCGCGCTCTAGCGCCGTCCCACGGCTCGAAAGTCAGGACCCAGCCTTAAAGCGGCAACCCGGCCCGCCTGCCAGGCGAGCCGGGTTGCCGCTGCCCCTGGGCCGGCGTGGGGGTCAGTGGTGCTTCCTGTCGACCGCCCGGAAGCTACCGACGAGCGCGAACGGCACCACGCTGCCGTCGAAAACCACCGTTCCGGGGATTGCGCTGCTGGAGTCTCCGCGCCCGATAGTCGCAATTGCAGCGCCGTTGTCGCACGTAATTCCGGTGAAGAATTCGATCCTCTTGTCAGTTTCGTTCCGGACGTTGAAACTGGTCGCCGGACTACTGATTACAGCGATGCACTCACCCCCTCTACCGAATACGTCCGCTCGTTGACATAGACCCGTTCGCGATCGTCATCGTCCCTCCAGTCGCCGTACTTCGACTGCCGGTTCCCGCCCGTCTGCCCATTCCCTCCCGTCTGGCCGTCCCCGCCCACGTCCCCTCCCTGAGGCAAGGAGGCAGCGGCCTCCTGCACCGACGCGGCGGACTCCGGTACAGAATTCGAAGCCGACGCATAATTCACGGTGGTCGCAGCGACGACAGTGATGCCCACCGACAATGCGATCCCGACCACGGTACGCGTACGCATTCCGGTTCTCCCTCTCGCAGGCATATTGCTTTCTCCATCTCTCATGGGATGCCAGCCGACCCGGCGGCCTACAAAAGAACCTACTCACGCCGAAAACTGTCGCCACTTCAGAAATCTGCGAGAGACACCAGAAAGGGGCCGATCGGGGGTTTACGAACCCGGAACAGCACATGTGACGGATCATCAAAAAGTGACAGCAGAAGCGACTTGGCCAACATCATGGGGCCACACGGGTGACGTGACTGACACCCCGTCACACTTCTGCGCGCGTGTCGGGTATTGACAACGCACCGCACGACGACTAGGAGGCCACCTTCGGGCGTCGGGATTCCGCCCTGATCAGCGCCTCACAGCAGGAACTGTAACGGGCACACACAGCCACCACCGACAGACTTGCCGACACCACCGCACGAAGGTCGGATCGCGCGCGCTCCAGTCACAGTCGCCGCAGCCACGGCAAGGGGAACTGCCAGCGAGCAGGACCACGACACCCCAGGCAGCCGACGACAAGTCAAAACCCGCAGCCACCACCAGTGCCGGGACGCCATCACCCCAAGTCCGACAATCCGCGCTGCCGAAACCCCGAACCCAGCCACGGCCCCAGGAACAGCCCAGCACATGAGCCGCAAAGCGTGGGACGCGCATGCGGGCACGCCGCCGGCTTCTCCGGGCCACCTGAAGCAAGGACCCCGGCGTCGCGGTGAACGCGGACGTCGGCCCCTACCCCGGCGGGGTGCCGCCAGGGGCCTCACCGTGCCCTTGGGCTGCGCCAGTACCGGGCGGCAGAGAGCTGCTCTTCGTCGGCTCCATCACGTGGCTGAAACAGCCCCTTCGACCGGCACGGCTGGACCGCTCTTCATCGGCACCGGGCGTCCCTCACCGACGAACCTGTCCCAGTCGTGGCCGTTTCGCGCAGGGGCCAACTGTCCGGGGTTCGACGCCACCTACGGCTCCGGCGAGTGGCGGACCGCCTTGCCGCTGTGCGTGGCGGATGGCAGGCGCGGCAGGCGAACCTCGACCCTTTCGGGGCCGCTTACTTCTCCCTTGGTGGACTTGACCTGCTTGGATGCCCCCTATTTACTTGCTCGCACATTTCAAGATCGCGTGAAGTTGGGTGGGGGAAGTGCGCATACGTAGGCACAATGCGTCCATAGGCCGGAGAAGACGGAGATCCGGGGGGATCACCGCTGTCACAGCCGAACTCACGGCCCTGGCCCTGCTGGTATCCCTGCCGACGCTGACGGCCGCCGCGTCCACGGCTCAGTCAGCCGCGCAGTCCGCCGAGAGCGGCATGAGCACGCACGCGAGCGCGAGCGCCAGGGCCGTCGAGACGGGCGAGCAGGTCGAGGTCACCGGCGAGCGGACCGAGTACTCGACCACCCTGGCCAACCCGGACGGGACGTACACGCTCACCCAGTCCGCGGTGCCGCAGCGCGCCAAGGCCGACGACGGCCAGTGGCAGGCGGTCGACGCCACGCTGGAGAAGCGTGCGGACGGAACCGTCGGCCCCAGGTCCGCCGTGGTGGACCTGTCCTTCTCCGGCGGCGGCGACGGCGCGGACCTGATCAAGCTCGGCAACGAGCAGGGCAGCATACGCCTCGGCTGGTCGGGCGAGTTGCCGGAGCCGAGGCTCGACGGCGCGAAGGCCGTCTACCCCGAGGTCTTCGACGGTGTGGACCTGGAACTGACCGCCACCGCCGAGGGCTACCGCGAGGTACTCGTGGTCAAGTCCGCGAAGGCCGCGGCCAATCCGGCGCTCGAACACATCCGGCTGACCGCCACGGCTGCCGATCTGGACCTCGTGGCGGGTGCGGGCGGCGGCCTGCGTGCCCTGGACCACGACGGCAACGCCGTCTTCCGTGGGCCCGCCGGCCAGATGTGGGACTCCGCCGGCCAGGACGTGGGCCCGAGCACGCAGTTGCTGTCCGCCGCCGCGACGGAACCGGCCCCTGACGCCCCGGTCGAGGAGGGCACCCAGCCCGGCGCCGGCGACACCAGCGCCGTGATGCCGGTGCACGTCGACGACCGCACGGTGTCCGTCAAGCCGGACCTCGGCCTGCTGCGCGGCGAGGAAACGGTTTACCCCGTCTACATCGACCCCTCGGTCGGTCTCGGGCGGTCGGAGCGGACCGTGCTTTCCTCCGACGGCGACAAGTTCTGGCAGTTCAACGGCGACTACGGCGTCGGCCGGTGCAGCGTCTCCGGGCCGTACTACTGCGGCAACAACTACACGAACCGCATGTACTTCGAGTTCTCGCCGTCGAAGCTGGCGGGCAAGTACGTCCTCGACGCCACGTTCCGCGCGTACGAGACCTGGTCGTTCTCCTGTGACCCCAAGTGGGTGGACCTGGAGCGCACCGACAACATCTCCGAGGGCACCCGCTGGCCGGGGCCGGCCCAGCTCGACCAGATGGGCGACCGGCACGTGTCGGCCGGGCGCGGCACCAACTGCAGCCCCGACCAGCCCGATGCCTGGGTCGAGTTCAACGACAACCCGGAGGAGTCGGACGAGAACCTGGCGTCGACCGTGCGCAAGTTCGCCGACGGCAAGATCCACCGGCTCACCTTCATGCTGCGGGCCAAGGACGAGGGCGACCCCTCGGCGTGGAAGCGGTTCGACGACAACGCCGAGCTCAAGGTCAACTACGCCTACAAGCCGGGCGTGCCCACCGACGTCGGCGTCATCCCGGGCGACGGCGCCACCGCCTACTGCAGGACGTCCTCCTCCGATCCGCTGATCGTCACCCGGATCGACCCGATGGTGCAGGCCCGGGTGCAGACCCAGGTCGAGCACAACGCGGGTGACGAAGAGGGCTCGCTGCAGGCCGAGTACATCGTCGAGCGCGGTGACGACGCCGCCTGGCACCAAGTGTGGTCGGACTACCGGCCGGACTCCGGCTGGGACCCGGACGGCACCCTGGAGAAGATGCGCACGACCAACCGTGCGGACGGCGGCCTGTACCGGCTCAAGGCGCGCACGCAGTCGCACTGGTCGTACGGCGGCAAGTCGGGTGACCTGTTCTCGTCGTACTCCAAGTGGTGCTACTTCAAGATCGACTCGACGGCGCCCAAGGCCCCGGTGATCACCACGGGCAGCCCGTACACCTCGTGCACCACGAACCTGTGCGAGGGCAAGGGCGGTCCGGGCGTCCCCGGCAGCTTCACCTTCAAGCCCAACGCGGCCGACATGGACATCGCCGGCTACCGCTGGCGGCTGCTGACCACCTCCGCCAAGGAGACCAGGACGGTCACCGGCTCCACGGTCACCGTGCCGAACGTGACGCCGTCGCTGTCCGGCACCCAGGTGCTGTCGGTGGAGGCCAAGGACGTACGCAGCCGGTGGGGCGCCCCCGCCGAGTTCACTTTCAAGGTCGCCCCCGCCTCCGGCCCCTCCGGCACCTGGCACTTCGACGACGGCGCCCCGGACTCGGGAGTGACGGTCGCCAAGGACACCGCGACCGAGGGCACACGGCACGACGCCACGCTCCACACCGCCGGTGCGAGCTGGTCGACGCTGGCCCGGCGCGGTGACACGGACTACTCGCTGTGGATGGACAGCACGGTCCCCGAGAACCAGAAGGCGTACGCGGCCACGGCCACCCCGGCCGTGAACACCAAGGACTCCTTCACCCTGTCGGCGTGGGCCTATCTGACGGACACCTCGCAGAACCGTGTGGTGCTCGCGGCCCCGGGGACCAACGCCTCGGCGTTCACCCTGTACTACTCGGCGTCATACAAGAAGTGGGTGTTCAACCGGACCGCCGCCGACGTAAAGGACGGCCAGACCTATCTACGGTCGCTCTCCGACACCGGTGAGCCGCCGGTGAAGGTGTGGACGCACCTGGCCGGTGTCTTCGACACCCAGGGCGACACGGACAAGACCAACGACACCATCCAGCTGTTCGTCAACGGCCGGCCGCAGGGCAAGCCGGTCGTGCTCACCTCGCTGTCGACCGCGTACACGCCATGGGTGTCCTCCGGCGGCATGCAGTTCGGCCGCTCGCTGGTGGGCGGCACCTACGGGGAGAACTTCCGCGGCCGTCTCGACGAGGTGTCCGTGTGGCAGCGGGCTCTGACCGCGGACGAAGTCACCGAGCAGGCACAGCTGTCGGAGAACGGCGTCCCCCTGCACGAGCTGGTGGCGCACTGGGACGCCGCGGCCTCCACGGGTACCGAGATCAAGGAGCTGACCTCGTATCCGGCCGGTCCGATGAAACTGTCGGCCTCGGGCGCGGTCCTCGACGCGGAGAACGACGCCCTGGTCCTGGACGGCACGGCCGGCTACGCCTCGGCGACCGGACCTGTCATCGACGAGTCCGGCTCCTTCACCGCCACCGCACGGGTGCGGCTCGACTCCGTGAAGCTCGCGGCCAAGCCCGTCGGCTACCAGGCCCAGGTGGCCGGGCAGCAGGCGAGCGGCGGAGAGTCCTCGTGGGCGCTGTGGGTCGTCAAGCCCGCCGACGACGTCTACCAGTGGAAGTTCACCCGCACCGCGCTCGGCGCCGACGGCAAGGTCACCCAGAGCGCCGAGGTGCCCGGGGGCGACATCGCCGAGGTCGACACCTGGGTGCAGGTCACCGGTGTCTTCGACGCTCAGGAGGCCTGGGAGTGGACCGACCCGAACGACGGGTCCAGGACCGAGACCAAGTACGGCAGCCTCCATCTGTACGTGGGCGAGTTCGACCAGCCCACGGAGGGTGACTCCGGGTTCACCGCACCGCAGCAGGGTGCCGGCGCGATCACCGCGGGCCGCGGCAGCAAGGACGGCAGCACCGGGCACCACCTGCCCGGCTCCCTGGAGGAAGTGCGCGTCTGGACGGGCGCGATGAGCGCCGACCAGATCAGCTCACAGGTCCTCGGCACGAACACGCTCTGACGCTTCGGCCGTGCCGGGTCCGGGAGGTACTGCCCGGACCCGGTGGAGCCGCCCCTCACATACCCCGTCCCCCGCCGTGCGGGGCGCAGCGCGCCCGGCTTCCGGCAGGGCGCAGAAAGAACACCCACATGAACCCCCTGGGGAAATACCGGCTGCCGAGAAGCAGCCGGCCGGCAGCGGCCGGAACCGTCCGCTGGATGCCCGGCCTCGCGCTGGGCATGGGCCTGGCCATGCTGCCCGGCCTACTGTCACCCAACGCGTTCGCGGCGGACCGGGACGATCCACTGGGTCGTCCGACGCTGAAGGACGCGCGCTCGGCCGACGTGTCGCCACTGACGGCGAAGGCAAACCGCAGGGCCGCTCGCACCGTGACCGAGGGCGAGGCCGCCGACGCGGCCGCGGCCCGGCGTGCCCGGACCGACCAGAACCGGTCGGTGACGTGGCCCGGCAAGGGCACGGCACAGCTGACCCTGCCGGACAAGGGCTCGGTGAAGGCGAAGCCGGGCTCGCTGCCGCTGACACTGGAGCCGGCCTCCGCCAAGAAGCGCGCGGCCGGATCGGTCCGGGTGAACGTCCTGGACCAGAAGGCGGCCAGGGCACTGGGCGTCAAGGGCGTCGTCCTGACTGTCACCGGCCCGAAGACCGGCGGACGGGCCGAACTCGGCGTCGACTACTCGGCGTTCGCCTCGGCCTACGGGGCCGACTGGGCCGGCCGGCTGCAGATGCAGCGGCTGCCCGGCTGTGCGTTGAGCGACCCCTCGAAGGCCAAGTGCCGTACCCGGGCTCCGCTCGGGACCACGAACAGGCGGGGCGCCGACGAGCTGAGCGCACCGCTGGCCTTCGCGCCGGCGGCCCGCTCCGCGAGCACCGGCTCGACGATGGTCCTCGCGCTCGCGGCCGGATCACAGTCCGGCGCCGGTGATCTGAAGGCGACTCCGCTGGCCGCGTCCTCGACCTGGGAGGCGGGCGGTTCGTCCGGCACGTTCACCTGGGCGTATCCGCTGCGTACCCCGCCGGCCGCGGCCGGGCCGCAGCCGGAGCTGGAGATCTCCTACGACTCGGGCAGCGTGGACGGCCGTACGGCCACGACGAACAACCAGGGCACGGCGCTCGGTGAGGGCTTCGACATCACCTCGTCGTACATCGAGCGGCAGTACGGCTCGTGCGACGAGGACGGCCAGGACGACAAGTACGACCTGTGCTGGAAGTACGAGAACGCCTCGATCGTGCTCAACGGCAAGGCCACCGAGCTGGTCAAGGACGACACCAGCGGCACGTGGCGGCTGAAGAGCGACGACGCCTCCACTGTCGAGCGGCGCACCGGCGCCGACAACGGTGACGACAACGGCGAGTACTGGACGGTCACCACCGGTGAGGGCACCGTCTACACCTTCGGCCTGAACAAGCTGCCGGGCGCGGGTACGGACGACCGCACCAAGTCGGTGTGGACCGTGCCGGTGTTCGGCGACGACGAGGGCGAGCCGGGTCACTCCGACGGTTCGAGCTTCTCGGGCCGCGACAAGAAGCAGGCCTGGCGCTGGAATCTCGACCTGGTCGAGGACACCCGCGGCAACTCCTCCACGTACTGGTACGAGGACGAGGCCAACTACTACGACAAGCTCGGCGACGACAACACCGGCACCGCGTACACCCGCGGCGGCTATCTCAAGGAAATCCGCTACGGGCAGCGCGCCGGGGCCCTGTTCTCCGCCACCCCCGCCGCCTCGAACAAGGTGGTGTTCTCCTACGCGGAGCGCTGCCTCGCGAGCGGCACCGGCTGTGACGCGCTGACCGAGGACAAGCGGGACAACTGGCCCGACGTGCCCTACGACGCCATCTGCAAGGAGGGCGACAAGTGCACCGGGAACGTGGGCCCCTCGTTCTTCACCCGCAAGCGGATGACCGGTGTCACCACCTACGCGTGGGATGCGGCGGCCGCGACGCCGGCGTACGCGGCGATCGACGGCTGGTCGTTCAAGCAGCTGTACCTGGATCCGGGCGACACCGGTGACTCCACCGACCAGTCGCTGTGGCTCGACTCGATCACGCACACCGGCAAGCGAGGCACCGATCTCGCCATGGACCCGGTGAAGTTCACCCACGAGTTCAAGCCGAACCGGGTCGACGGCCCCTCCGACGACATCCTTTCGTTCGAGAAGCCCCGTCTGAAGACCATCACCTCCGAGGCCGGCGCCCAGACGATCGTGTCCTACATGGAGGCCGACTGCGTCTACGGCCAGACCATGCCCAAGGTCGACGAGAACACCAGGCGCTGCTACCCGGTGTACTGGTCGCCCAACGGCGAGCAGGAGCCGATCCTCGACTGGTTCCAGAAGTACCCGGTCAGCGCGGTCTCGACGACGGACCCGTTCGGCGGCGCGGAGGCGGTGCAGCACAGCTATCAGTACTCCGGCGGCGGCGCCTGGCACTACAACGACGACCCGCTCACCCCGGCCAAGGAGCGCACCTGGTCCCTGTGGCGCGGCTTCGAGAAGGTCACGCACCTCACCGGCGCGAGCGAGGGCACCCGGTCCAAGACGGTCACCGTGTACCTGCGCGGTATGCACGGCGACCGTGTCCTCGGCCCGGACGGCAAGACGCCCGACCCGGACAAGCGCAGGACCGCCAAGGTGACCGGCATCAAGGCCGGCGAGATCACCGACTCGGACCAGTACGCGGGCTTCGTACGCGAGACCGTCACGTACGACGGCACCGCGGAGGTCTCCGGCTCGGTCGCCGACCCGTGGTCCGAGCGCACCGCGACGCAGCACAAGTCGTACGCCGACACCGAGGCGTACTACGTGCGCACGGCCGCCACGCACGAGCGCACCCATGTGACGTCCGGCGGCACCGCGAGGGACCGCGCCCGCACCACCGTCACCTCGTACGACGGTCACGGCATGCCCGAGACGGTCGAGGACAGGGGCGACGACGCGGTCAGCGGTGACGAGACGTGCACCCGCACCTGGTACGCGCGCAATGCCGACGAGGGCATCAACTCCCTCGTCTCGCGCACCCGCAAGGTCGCGAAGCTCTGCTCGGTGACGGACTCGGCGCTCGACCTGCCCGCGGACAGCACCCGTCCCGGTGACGTCGTCGAGGACACCGCGATCGTCTACGACGACCCAGCCGCGACCGGCTGGAGTGCCTCGCAGAAGCCGGTCCGGGGCGACGCCTCCTGGACGGGTCGCGCGAAGTCGTACTCCGGCGCCACCCCGGCCTGGCAGAAAGTCACCAGCACGACTTTCGACGCGCTCGGCCGAGCCCTGGTCGTGAAGGACACCAACAACCTGGCGACCACCAGCGCGACCTACACGCCCGCCGGGAGCGGGCCACTCACCGCCACCTCGACCGAGGACGCCAAGAGGTTCAGGACCACCACCAAGGTGGACATCGGAACCGGCTCGGCCGTGAAGGTCACCGACCCCAACGGCAAGATCACCGAATCCGAGTTCGACAGCCTGGGCCGACTCACCAAGCTCTGGCTGCCCAACCGCTCCAAGGCCCTCAACAAGACGCCGAACCACACCTATGAGTACGAGGTCACCAATTCGGCGATGCCGTGGGTGGCGACCAGCACGCTCAAGGGCGACGGCTCCGGCTACAACACCACGTACGAGATCTTCGACTCGCTGCTGCGTACGCGCCAGGTCCAGTCGCCCACCCCGGTCGGCGGGCGGCTGATCAGCCAGACGCTGTACGACTCGCGAGGTCTGGCGGTTTCCCGGCAGTCCGACATCTGGGACGAGACCTCCGCACCGTCCGGCACGGCGGTGCAGATCGACGGCGGACAGGCACCCAAGCAGACCGACACCACGTACGACGGTGCCGGACGGGCCGTCAAGGAGGTGATGAAGACCCACAACGTCACGCGTTGGACGGTCGAGAACACCTACACCGGGGACACGGTAACCAGCACCGCGCCGACGGGCGGCCAGGCCACGGCGGTGGTGACCAACGCGCTCGGGCAGATCACGGAGCGTCGCGAGTACGGCAGTCCCAAGCCTGAAGGCGCCTACACCACAGCGGACTACACCTACACTCCGGGCGGCCGGCAGAAGACCTTCTCCGGGCCGGACAAGGCCACGTGGTCGTACGAGTACGACCTGTTCGGCCGTCTCAGCAAGACGACGGACCCGGACACCGGCACCACTCAGCCGGAGTTCGACGCGCTGGACCGGCAGATCAAGTCGACGGACTCGGAGGGGCGCAGCCTTGTCACCGAGTACGACGAACTCGGCCGCAGGACCGGCCTGTGGAAGACCAGCAAGACCGACGCCAACAAGCTGGCGGCGTGGGCCTTCGACACCCTGGCCAAGGGGCAGCAGGACACGGCGACCCGTTACGACGGGGGTGTCACCGGCAAGGCGTACACCGCGAAGGTCACCAAGTACTCGGCCCAGTACCAGGTCGAGAGCAGCCAGTTGTCGCTGCCGGACGACGACGAGCTGGTGAAGGCGGGCGTCCCGAAGACGCTTTCCTTCTCCACCGGCTACCGCCTTGACGGCATGGTCTCGCAGGCCTCGCAGCCCGCGGTCGGCGGTCTGCCCGCCGAGACGGTCTCCTACACCTACAACGCGACCGGCCAGCAACTCACGTCCAAGGGCACGAGCGGCTATCTGCAGGGCGCCGCGTTCTCGCCGCAGGGCGATCTGCGCCAGCTCACTCTCGGCACGGACGGCACGAGCACAGCGAAGAAGGCGTACCTCAACTACGACTACGAGGACGGAACCCGGCGCCTCGTGCGCTCCTACGTCACCGACGACGTGCACGGCTACATGCCGCAGGAGCTGAAGTTCAAGCAGGACGCCGCGGGCAACGTCACGTCCATTCTCGACGGCACCACACAGGGCGGCACCACCAAGCCCGACTACCAGTGCTTCGCCTATGACGGCCACAGCCGCCTGACCGAGGCCTGGACGCCGAAGACCCCCGACTGCGCGGCTGCCGGGCGCACCCAGGCGAACATCGACGGTGCTGCGCCCTACTGGACGTCATACACCTACAACGAGGCTGGGCAGCGCAAGACCGAGACCAAGCACACGGCCTCGGGCCCCACCACGACCGACTACTCCTACGGCGACACGCCCACCGACCAGCCGCACCCCCTCACCAAGACGACGACCGGGAGCACCACTCAGAACTACGAGTACGACAAGACCGGCAACACCACCAAGCGGCCAGGACCGGCCGCCCAGCAGTCCCTCGACTGGAACGCCGAGGGCAAACTGGCCAGGACGACCGAAGGACCGGCCGAGACCACCTACCTCTACGACGCCGACGGTGAGCTCCTCATCCGGCGGGCGAAGGGAGACGGCGACACCGTCCTCTACCTCGGCGCCACCGAGGTCCGCCTGACGGCCAAGGGGACGGCCAAGACCCTGTCCGGCACGCGTTACTACGCCGCCAACGGCCAGAACATCGCATGCCGGACCGCGGTGAGCGGGACCTCTGGAGGCCGACTGAGCTTCCTGGCCGCCGACCACCACGGCACGTCCTCGCTCGCCATGGACGCCACGTCGTTCACCGTCGTCAAGCGCTACACGTCGCCGTTCGGTGCCTCGCGCGGTCCGAAGGCGACCACATGGCCGGACGACAAGGGTTTCCTGGGCAAGCCGGCCGACGCCGCCACGGGTCTCACCCATGTCGGAGCGCGTGAGTACGACCCCGGGATCGGCCAGTTCGTCAGCGTCGACCCGGTGCTCTCCCTGGATCAGCACCAGTCCCTGAACGGCTACGCCTACGCGGACAACAGCCCCGTCACCTTCAGCGACCCGACGGGACTGAAGAAGGGCGGCGGGGGCCTCGGCGGTCTGCTCGGCCTCATCGGTGCCGCGATCGGCGGTGTGGTCGGCGCGGTGCTGGTCGTGGTGGGCGCGGTGCTCTCCAGCGGCGGCGGTGGCGGCAACGGCGGCGGCGGCGGGACGGGAACGGCCACCTACGCCAGCACCGGCACGACGACCTGTCACTACGCGATGGGCATGAACCAGTGCACCACGACCGGTGGCGCACCGCCCATGACCGACAACAACACCAACACCGGCAACAGCTGCAACGGAACGGGCTCCGGCTACCCGGCCTGCCCGGGCCTGATCGGTGACCAGGGCAATCCCGAACTGGTCAAGGAACTGCTGCTCATCGGCTGCGGCTGGATCCCCGTCGTCGGAGCCGGCTGCGACGGCTACGACGTCAAGCGCTCGGCCGACGAAGGCGACAAGCTCGGCGCGGGCCTGGGCATCGCCGGTTTCATCCCGATCGTCGGCGACTTCCTCAAGCTGCCGGAGCAGCTGAAGGACCTCGAGCGGGTCGCGGATGTCGCGAAGGCCGCGAAGGCCCGTCCCATCGTGAAGTGGTCCACGCCGGAGTACGACGGGTGGCAGCATGTTCTGGACAATCACCGGACGAGCGGTAAGGGCTACTCGGGCGATCCCGACGGAAAGGGAGTGTTCGAGGGTAAGTTCGTCAAGGGAGACAAGCTCAAGAAGCGAATCCAGGAGGCCGTCGGAAACGGCAAGGCAATGCCGAACAGCAAGGGGCGTGACGGAGTCGTCTACGAATACAACTTCGGCCCCGGTAATGTAATAGGCCGCCTTTCCAAGAACGAAGGCGGGGAATCTCGACGGGTATCAAGGTCATCCTCAACCCGGACGGGTCCCTGCGCACCGCCCACCCCATCTAGACCGAAGAAGGATGCGGGGCCGGACGCGGAGAGGCTTGCCACCACAGCGTCCGGCCCCGCACGAGTCGAGTACGACGATCAGGACAGAACTTGCTGAACATCGGCTTCACACCTGACAGTGACATGGACATCCCCGCGGGGGCCGAGCGCGCCTGGCGTGACGGGCGGATCGGGCTCGCCACCCTGAGCGCGACGGACCTGCGCTACGGATGGTTCGCGTACCGGATCGACTTCAAGGTGGGCGGGCACGCATTTCTGTCCGCGGCACGGGAGCCACTGGTCGACATCATGTTCACCTTGGCGCACACCCTCCAGAGCCTGCGCGCGAACGGCTCGGCGGAGATCGATTTCACCGAGAGCTCCTACGTGATTCAGCTCGAACTCACGGGGAACCAAGTGACGTTCACCTCGTCGCACCGAGCCCCCGCCGAGCCCCCGCAATGCGCGGTCGAGGAATACGTCGCGGCAGTGCGCGCATTCGTCGCCACCGGTGTCGCATGGCTGGTCGAGAACCGTCCCACCATCGCGGAGAACCCCGCACTACACGAGCTTCGGGCGCTGGTGTCGGATCCGGCGGGCGGTGGCACCGGCTGACCTGGGCTGACGACCTCCTGCACGGTGAGCGGCGAGACCGTCGACCTTCAGGATCGCGACATCCCATCACTCCGGTGACCTGGCCGTGGCCGTGACATGCCGTGCCGGCGGCCCCGTCAGCCACACCGGCCACACCGGCCATCGGTGGGATTCCCTGGTCGCGAGCTGAGTGCCACCGCTCCGCGAAGCCGGCCCCTTGCTGACGTGCAGGGGCGAACAAGGCACTCCCCCGGTTCAGCGCACGGGTGCGCGGACAGGGACCGCCGTGGTCGCCTGAGCCGCCAGTCGTGCGACAGGCGATGCGAATGGACGCCACCGATTGCGCTCGCCCCCGCGTCGGGACCTGGCCATGCGTACGGTGGGGCCCGGGCCGAGAGGTCCGGGCCCCACCGTGGGTGACTTGCCGGCTCGACAGATACACGGGCCGAGACGCTCAGCCGGTAGCCGAGGGTGGCGCTCCGGGCAGGTCCCCAATGCGGGACGCCACGGTGCGCTCAAGCATGCCGCTGAGCTTCCAGACAACTGCAATCGTCAGCACCGCGGCCACGATGAAGAGGCCGCTGCTTTGCATCACCTGCCGCATCGCGGCGGCGCCCGGCCCCGCATACGCAGTTTCCCGGACCCGGCCCAGCGCGGCGCCCGACCAACCGAATGCCACGATGACAGCGAGCCACCAAACCGTCAGCAGTGGATGGCCGCGCTTGCGCCTCTGCGCCGGTTGGCCCGCGGCCCACAGGTCGTTGACGAACATCTTGGGTATGAACAGATTCCCCACGGGCAGCACCCACGCGAAGATCAACCACGCACGGCTCCGCCGCTGCCCCTGGGGCCAGGCCCCGTCCGCGCGACCGCGCATGTCGTCCAGCCACGCGATGAGCAGCAGCATGGATATGACGAATGCGGCCTCCCGCCATCCCAGGAGGTTGCCGAGCCACATGTCCGCCGTCACCAGCGCCTCACTGCCTCTGGGGACATGCTCCGACGGCAGTGCCAGCAGCAACTGATACCTGTTCCACGCCGCCAGCCCTGCCAAGACGTTGGCTACCGCCCACACCGCCAGTGTTCCGCACAGCACCCGGGCCAACCACCCCGGCGGCCCCACAGGCCTTGCCATCTCACACCTCCGAAAAGCCACCCAGCCGCAGTTTCCGCAGGTCGGCAGAGGATAGCAACGGCTGGCCGGCCTGACCTCAGGCGGGCTGCCACCACCTGACGGCGGGCAGGCCGTCGTCGTACTGGTGCGGGACGGCCCGGGTGTCAGACGCGGTTGGAGTGCCGGTCCAGGAGGGCACGCAGCCGGTCCACGTCGTCAGCCGTGCTCAGCCCCTGCTTGGGCAGGACCTCAAGGCACATGATGTTGGGGTCCCGACTGAGCAAGACGAAGTGGCCGCGTGTCTCCCGGTAGCCCTGCAGGACCGACCACTTCTGGATGAGCGTGCTGTGGTCACTGCTGGTGGTGATACCAACCGGGGATACCACGGTGCGGTACTCGCCCTGCCATGCGACGAGCCTCTGCACCTAGGCGGCCTGCAGCCACGGATAGCCCCCCACAATCAGGACAACGAACAAGAACGGATAGCCCCCACAATCAGGACAACGAACAAGAACAGAACGGTTGAGAACACGTCGACACTGCCCCGGCTCATGGTGCCCAACAGCCACTACGCGGCCCACAGGGTCAGGAACGCGCTTCGCAGCACCAGCCCCCACCGCTTGATCCGCTGCAGGACTCACGGTGGTGGAGTCGTCGTCCGGCAATTTCGCGCTGGCCCTGGCTTTCTACTGCCGCATGCTCGGCATCTCGTTCGTCCCGGTCATCGATCCGAACTGCAACAAGGCCACCGAGACCCAACTCCGGCTGCTGTGCGAACGAGTGGAGAAGGTCGCCATCCGTGATGCGGCGGACAGCTACCTGAAGTCTCGACTGTCCCGGGTGCAGGAACTCCTGGTCGACCTCGACTCCGCCTACTGGCCCAACCAGTACGCCAATCCTGATGCCCGCGAAGCGCATTACCGCTTCACCGCGGGCGAGTTGATCGCGCAGGCCGGCCCGCTCGACTACCTCTTCGTCGGCGTGGGCACGGGCGGCACGATCGCCGGGCTCTCCCACCGGATCAAGGAGACGTACCCGGGCTGCGTGGTCGTCGCTGTCGACACCGAGGGCTCGGTGATCTTCGGCGGCCCGCCCAAGAAGCGGCGGATCCCCGGCATCGGCTCCAGCATCGTGCCGCCGCTGTGCGGTCAGGCGCAGATCGACCACGTCGAGATCGTCCCCGAGGCGCGCGCCGTCGAGGCCTGCGGCACCCTGGTCGCCAAGTACGGCTTGTATGCGGGCGGTTCGACGGGCAGCACCTACGCCGCTGTCCAGGACTACTTCGCTCGTCACCGTCCCGGCGCAACCCGTCCCGGCGCAACCCGTCCCCGGGTCGCCTTCATCGCCGCCGACCGCGGCCATGCCTACGCCCAGACCGTCTACGACCCCATGTGGGTCCAGCAGCTGCGCGCGGAAGCGGTACAGCCCGTCGGCGTCGAAGCCCTGGCCGTCAACTGAAGGAGAACCACTCTGTGTCCCCCTGGCACCACCGCCCATGACCGTGATCGGCGCGGGCGACATCGCCGCCGAGACGGACCGCCACCGTCCGGAGCTCCTCGAGGTCGTCCGTGCCGCCTACCTCGCGCACGACGCCGGACAGAGCTCGAACCCGCACAGCTCGTTCCTGCGCTTCCCGCACCAGAACCGGTCGCGCATCATCTCCCTGCCCGCATATCTGGGAGGTGAGTTCGAGGTCGCCGGCAACAAGTGGATCGCCAGCTTTCCGGACAACACGCAGCACGGAATCCCCCGCGCCTCGGCCACGCTGATCCTCAACGACTGCGTCACCGGCTACCCGTTCGCGTGCATGGAGTCCTCCATCGTCTCGGCGACGCGGACCGCGGCCTCCGCGGTGCTCGGCGCGCAGGTGCTGCTCGGCGCGCGCCGTGCCCGCCGAGTCGGCATCGTGGGCACGGGTCTGATCGCCCAGCATGTATGGCGGTTCCTGCGTGATCTCGACTGGGAGATCGACGGCTTCCGGCTCTTCGACCTCGACCCGGCGGCGGCGGGCCGCTTCGGCGCCGTCATGGCCGAGCACACCGAGGCCGAGCTCGTGGTCGCCGACACGGTGGAGGACGCGTTCACCGACTGCGACCTGGTGTTGGTCCTGCACCTGTCCCTGCGCGACCTCGCCCCCGAGATGATCCTCGCCGCCCAGAACTTCACCGACGACATCGACCACGCCGTACGCGAGCGCACCTCGCTGCACCTGACCGAACAGCGCACCGGCAACCGGGACTTCGTCGACGGCAACCTCGGCGACCTGCTCCGAGGGCGGCAGAGCCGGGACCACGGACGGCCGGCGATCTTCTCGCCGTTCGGACTCAACGTACTCGACCTCGCCGTCGGCAAGTGGGTGCACGACCGGGTCGTCGCCGCGGGCCGAGGCCACCACGAGAGCGACTTCTTCACCGGGGTGGGGGTCTGACGCATGAGCCACTCAGCCGCCCCGCGCCCAGCCGACGCCGGAGACAGGTACACCGTGGTGGTGAACCACGAGGAGCAGTACTCGGTCTGGTTCGCCGACCGTGCCCTGCCCGCCGGCTGGACCGCCACCGGCACACAGGGCACCCGCCAGGAGTGCCTGGACCACATCGAGCAGGGGTCCTCCCTGCCGATCGTCCTGGCGGCCACCGAGCGCAGCCAGTACGACGTCGACCCGCCCACACCGGGCCTCGCCCACAGCCTCTCCCCCGCCCTGGTCACCACCCACACCCTGACCCCGCTGGCCGACAACTCGGATCCCGTACTCCTCGCGGGCACCGCGTACTCGCGGGCGGCAACGGGCAGGCCGGCGTGGAAGACGGTGTCGAAGCAGGCTGCGTGCGGGACGTCGGGGAGCAAGTTCCGGACGGTTTCCAGGACAGTGAGGGCCGGCGGGACGTGCAGCGGTGCCAGGTCGGCCACATTCCCGAGGGCGGCCCGGACCTCGTCGTCGACCAGGACGTGGCTGCGCAGTCCGGGTCCGCCGTGGACGATGCGGTGACCCACGGCAGTGGGCGATGGCGTTTGGGCCAGCAGTTGCCGCAGAGGGCCGGACACGTCTTCGCCGGGTGCGGAGGCGCTGTGGTGTTCGGCCAGGACCTGCCCGTCGTCGCCGAACACGGTCAGCCTCAGGCTGGACGAGCCTGCGTCGGCCACCAGGACTGGGCCGATGTTTCCTGCCGACACGGTGCTCCTTCCCCGCGGTCCCGGACCTCGTCGCACGGCTGTACCCGCAACGGCTCGGCGTGTGTGCCGAGGCAGCCGGGTACCCGCCTGACCTCGTAGGAAACGGAGGCCCACCGGATGAGTCGGCACACCAGGAAGGTGCGGCGCACCGGCGAACGGCCGACAGCTGTTGCTGGCAAGCACGTTATTGACGCCTTGCTCTGGCCGCAGCAGTGGAGTCCGTCGGCGACGGCGAACATGCCGACCAGTACTGTCCGGGCTCACGTCTCCTGTGTGGCGTCGATCTCGGCGATCAGGGCCTCGATGCGCTTGTGGATCTCGTCGCGGCTTCCAGGGCCCAGTCCAGGTACTTCTTGCCGGGGAAGATCGGGCAGGCGTCGCCGCAGCCCATCGTGATGGCGTAGTCGGACGCCTGGACGGCCTCGGTGGTGAGTACCTTCGGCTCGGCCGCGCGGATGTCGATGCCGACCTCGTGCATCGGACGAGTTGCCAGCGCTTCGACTGGACTACGGAGACAGCGTGGCCTGGGGTGGACGGGCTCCGGCCGATGCGAGGATCAGGGCTTCCAGGTCCGCAGGAAGGTGGCGATCCGGGGGGGGCGGTGCAGCGCGGATCGTTCAGCTCGTGGGCGAGCGCGGTGAGCTGCTCGCGGGTGGGGCTGACGGGGATGTTGCTGGCCTCGAGATACATGGCGGCGACGGCGCAGGCGACGGTGAGGTTGGAGCGCTCCAGCCAGCGGCAGCGGCCCAGGGTGTGCACGAGGGCGGCGGCGCGGGCGTAGACACCGTCGTAGACCGGTGTGTCGAGCATTTCGCCTCGGTGACGGGCGACGGCTGCGATGGGAACGCCGTAGTCGTCGGCGGCCGGATCGTGGTGGCCTGCCCGCTCGGTGGCTTCGAGGATCCAGGATTCGTCGACGTGCAGGATCACGCGGCGGCGCCCGGCTGCGGGTGGGCGTACGGGGCGTCGAGCTGCTGCTCCAGGTCGTCGAGGAACGTTCCGTGCTCCTCGATGAGACGCTGTGCAGCAGCCATGCCGGCGGCACGGGCGCCGGTGGTGTCCTCGACGATGAGGCGCTCGACGTACTTGTTGAAGTCCAGGTTCCGCTAAGCCTTTTCCCTGTGGGCGTGTAGACATCGCCGTCTCTGAATGGAACGCTCCCTACAGACGCGGACCCGTTCTCCCGCTCCGCCGGTTCACCTTCTGCTCTTCGGTCGGCGTCGCCGCTCCAGCGCAACCCCGCCACGTTCTCCGCACGAGCCGCGCATTGCGCACCAGCACGCAAGCCTCGCAGCAGCCGAGTCCTGGTACGCCCACATGCCTCGCCGAGAGGGGTTCACCATGAAGGTCAGTGCTATTCCGGCGGCGCTCGCCGCCGTCCTCCTTGCCAGTGCGGCGCATCCCGCCACCAGTGCCGTCGCTCCCGGGGCCGCCGGCCCAACGGAGTTCACCGTGGACACCACCTCCGACGCGGTGGACGCCGACCCGTCGGACGGCCGGTGCCGCACCGCGTCGGGCACGTGCAGCCTGCGCGCCGCCGTCATGGCCGCCAACGCCCGGCCGGGCAGTACGATCACGCTGCCTCCCGGCCGCTACCGGCTCACGATCCCGCCCGACCCGCGGCTGATCATCGGCGACCATCCCGACCCGACCACGGGCGACCTCAACGTCGACGCCCCCACCACGATCCAGGGCACCGGCGCGCGGAGCACCGTCATCGACGCGGACCGCCTGGACCGGGTCTTCCGCCTGCGGGCGGACACCCACATGTCCGATGTGAAGATCACCGGGGGACGGGCCGTGCAGCGCGAACTGCCCTTCACCGACACCGGTGGCGGCGGCATCGCCAACGGACGGCACCTGACGCTGCGTCGGGTGGCCGTGACCGGGAACTCCGCCGGCTATGGCGGCGGCATCTTCAACGTCCCGGACTCCCACCTGGATCTCATGGAGAGCACGGTCAGCGGGAACGCCGCGGGAGAGGCCGGGGTATCAGATTCGACGACAGCGGCACCATGACGAACTCGACGATCGCCGACAACCGGGTGACGGACCCCGGCGACCGCCCCGGCAGCCTCGGCGGCTACGGCGGCGGCATCGACATCCGCGGCCTGGGAATCGTGCGGATCCTCAACTCGACCATCGTCCGGAACAGTTCGACCGACGGCGGGGGCGGAATCAACATCGCGCCGGCCTATCTGGACAGCCTGCCCGCGCCCATCCCTGACATCGTCGATCTGCCGCTGGGGCGGATGACCCTGCGCAACTCCGTCGTCGCGGGCAACACCGTCGACGGCGCCGCCGACGACTGCGAGAAGGCCTTCGCCACCATCACGTCGTTGGGTCACAACATCGACGGCGACGGCAGCTGCCGGCTGACCGCCGCGGGTGATCTGCCGAGCCGTGACCCGTTGGTCGGACCGCTGGCGGACAACGGCGGCCCTACGGACACCGTGGCGCTGCTGCCCGGCAGCGTCGCCCTGGACGCGGCCGACGGCTGCCCTGCCACCGATCAACGAGGCGTCGCCCGCCCCCAGGGCGCCGCCTGTGACATCGGCGCCTACGAGCGCACGCCATGACCCCGCCCCACACACACCGGCACCTGGAGTGACGGATGAGAGCCCCGAGTCTGCGCCACGCCCTGGCCCGCGCCGCAGCCGCCGCCGCGGCCCTGCTCCTGTCATTGACCGTTCCCTCGCCTACCGCCCGCGCCGCTTCCGGCCCCGACTCCCTGGTCGTGCGCACCGACCGGGGCTGGGTGCGGGGCGCGGCCGTCCACGACGGCGGGCGGGTCTTCCAGGGGATCCCGTTCGCCGCCCCACCGACCGGTGCGCTCCGCTGGCGTCCGCCGCGGTCCGCCGCACGGTGGTCCGCCGTACGGGACGCCACCGAACCGGCCCACCCTTGCCCCCAGTTGCCGCTGACGCTGCTCCCCGACGGTGGCCCCGTCCTGCCCGGCGAGTCCAACCGCACCGGCAGCACGGTCGAGGACTGCCTGTATCTCAACGTCCACACACCCGCCCGCACCAGCGGCCGGCCTCTCCCGGTGCTGGTGTGGCTGCACGGCGGCGCCAACGCGTACGGCGCCGGCAGCGACTACGACGGCGCCGCGCTTGCCTCACGGGGCGTGGTCGTGTTGACCGTCAACTATCGCCTTGGAGCACTGGGGTTCCTCGCCCACCCCGCCCTGTCGGCCGAGAGCGCGGACCACGCCTCCGGCGACTACGGCCTGATGGACCAGCAGGCCGCCCTGCACTGGGTACGGCGCAACATCGGTGCCTTCGGCGGCGACGGGAACCGGGTGCCGCTCGGCGGCCAGGCCGCCGGATCGGCGGACACCTGCCTCCACATCGCCTCGCCGACCGCGAAAGACCTGTTCCATCGGGCGATCCAGCAAAGTGGAAGCTGCGCCGCGGACGGCGGTCTGACACCGCTCACGCTCGACGCGGCCGAGCGGAAGGGAATCGACTTCGCGACCTTGGTCGGCTGCACGGACCCGACGACCGCGACGGCCTGTCTGCGCACCGTGCCCGTCACCGAGCTCATCCGCCCCATCGGTACCGGGGCCTCGTCCTTGTGGAGTCCGAACACCGGGCCACGCGTCCTGCCGCGGCCACCGCACGAGGCATGGGCCGAGGGACGAGTGAACGCGGTCCCGACGCTGAGCGGCAGCACCCACGACGAATACCGCTACTTCACCGCTCTGTACGTGGATCTGCTCGGCGGCGGCCCGCTGACCCCCGCCTCGTACGCCGCCCTCATCCAGCTCCAGCACGGCAACCGTGCTGCCGCGGTCCTCGACACCTACCCCGCCTCGGCGTATCCCTCCCCCAACCTGGCCTACTCCGCCGTCGGCACCGACCAGCGGTTCGCCTGCCCCGCACGGGCCGACAGCCGGCTGTACGGCAACCGGGCGCCCGTCTACTCCTACGAGTTCCACGACCCGCAGGCACCGCCGTTCATCCCGGCCCCGCACACACTGCAGGGTGCCTTCCACGCCTCCGAACTGGCCTATCTCTTCCCCATGGACGCGGTACCGCCCCTGACGCCCGCCCAGCGGCGGCTGTCTGCCACGATGACCGCCTACTGGGCCCGCTTCGCGGCCACCGGCGACCCCAACTCGCCCAGGACTGAGCCCTGGCCGCGCTACACGGCCGACGAGGACCGCATCCAGGTGCTGACGCCGGACCGGGTAGGACCCACCACCAGGTTCGCGGCCGACCACCACTGCGCGTTCTGGCAGCCCTCCCCCGGTCCCCGAGGAGCCGAGCGATGACATCGGCCTTCGCCCTGGTCCGGGAGGGGCGCCGGACCCTGCGGCAGGGCCCGGACGCCCTGGCGCACCGGCAGCGGGAGCGGCTGGTCTCGATGGTCGACTTCGCCCGCGCCAACTCTCCGTACTACCGCGAGCTGTACCGGACTCTGCCCGAACGCGTCGAGAACCCCGCCCTGTTGCCGGTCACGCACAAACAGGACCTGATGGCGCGCTTCGACGACTGGGTCACGGATCCCGAGGTGACCATCGACCGGTTACGGGCCTTCGTCGCGGATCGCCGACGGGTCGGCGAACGCTTCCTGGGCAGATACCTGGTCACCACCACGTCCGGTACCACCGGCCACCGCGGCCTGTTCCTGCTCGACGACCACGCGGCGGCGGTGGTCAGGGCCCTGTCGCTGCGGGCCGCCCGGCGGTCCCTCACTCCCTCGGTGACGGCCCGGCTGCTCGCTCGCCGCATACGGTCGGCGCACATCGTGGCCACCAGCGGACATCTGGCCGCGTACGCCGTCATCGCCCGCTCCCGCGCGGCCGGTCGGCTGTCCACCCGGGGCAGCCGGGTGCTGTCGACGCACAGCCCGCTGCCCGAGCTGGTGGACCAGCTCAATCGGTACCGCCCGGTGTTCCTGGCCGGCTACGCCACTGTGATCGCGCTGCTCGCCGGCGAGCAGATGGCCGGCCGGCTGTGCATCGCCCCGGCCGTGGTTTCGCTGCTGGCCGAGGGCGTCAGTGACCGCGACCACGAGAGGATCCGCTCCGCTTTCGGGGCACGCCTGGTCAACACCTACGGCTGCAACGAGAGCCTCGCCCTGGCCTATGGCTGCGGGTTCGGATGGCTCCACGTCCACAGCGACTGGCTGATCCTGGAGCCCGTCGACTCGGACCTCCGCCCCACCCCGCCGGGCCGGGAGTCCTCCACCGTGCTCTTGACCAGCTTGTGCCGATGGGCGCAGCCGATCCTGCGCTACGACCTCGGCGACAGTGTGCTGCTGCGCCCGGACGCGTGTCCGTGCGGAGACCCGCTCCCCGCGATCAAGGTCCGCGGCCGCGCGGCCGACCTGCTGTCCTTCCCGCGCCGGGACGGCGGCAGCGTCCGTATCGTGCCCATGGCCTTCGAGACCCTCCTGGAGAGCATCCCGGACATCGACTTGTTCCAGATCGTCCAAACGGCGCCCAGCTGTGTCCGGGTGCGGATCCGTTCCGCCGCCGGAGCCGATGGGGACCGGCTGTGGGCGGCGGTGCGAAAGGAGATGATCGCCCTGCTCACCGCCCACGGGGCGGGCCAGGTGAGCGTCGAACGCGCCGACGAGCCACCCGAGCAGTCTCCGGGCGGCAAGTACCGGGTCGTCATTCCCTGGTCGTGACGCCGCGCGACGGGGCGTCCTCGCCTGGGACGCCCCGCAACGGAATGCCGTGGTGGGTCGCCAGCGCCAGCAGCGCCACGCGCAGTGGTCCGGTCTCCAGGACGGTATCCGGGTCGAACCACCGGGCCACGGCGGTCCCGCTCGCCATCCTCAGCGTGAAGCGCGCCAACTCGTCCGCCACGTTGGGGCGGTCCCGCAAGGCAAAGACGGAGCTGACCGCATCCCGGGCCCAGACGACCAGCGCGTCGCGGTAGTGACGTACCTCGGCCACGGCCGCCGCACTGGCATCCTGCTGCACCAGGCCCAGCCCCAACAGCAGCTTCACACCGTGCGGGTGACGCCGGAACGCGTCCTCGACCTGCGCGAGAAAGGTGTCCAGACGCTGCGCGACGTCGGCGCCCGGCACCTCGCCCGGGGGCAGGGCCGCCAGCAACACGGTCCTGGCTCGCTCCAGCACCGCGACGTAGATCCCGTCCTTGCTGGCGAAGTGCCAGTAGATCGAGCTGACGGGCAGCCCGCATGCGGTGGAGATCATCGAGATGGAGGTGGCGGCGTAGCCGTAGCGGGACATCAGTTCGCCGGCGGTGTCCAGTATCGCGTCACGGGACCGCGCGCCGCGGGCCTGGGCCGGTGCCTCCGTCATAGGGCGACTCTAGAGGAAGCACAGGCCGACGGAACCTGCGCGCGGGGCATGTACGGGGAAATGACGGGTGCGGTCCTCAGGTTGTCGGGCATCGACTCGGACCGCCCTCGTCGGCTCGGTTCTCCGGGGAACCGAACTCCTTGCAGGTGTCCACCGGCTTACCGAACAGCTGCCGCCGCTCGCCCCTTGAATCGCGTGCGTTGCATCGTCTCGAGCGGGAAGGCGTCACCGGGCCCTGTGGAGGGAGTGACACCGGGCAGCAGCATGTCCACCTTGACGTCCTTGAGGTTACCAACCGCGTCCCGCAGCCCGTCCCTGGTCGGGCACTTGCTGGCGTCCAGGGCGTTGTCCAGGCTGGAGGCGGCGGCCCAGCCGTAGGCATTGAACTGGTTGGCCGGGTCGGAGTCGAGCGCGTACTTGCGCAGTGGACCGGCGAACCGCTGCATGCCTTCGAGGTGACATGCAGCGGTCGGCACCCAGCCCGCGATCAGGTTGTCTCCTCGGGGTGCAGGCGCCCCAGTAGCTCGTAGAGACTGCGGCGGCCCTCTTCGTCCAGACGTGCAAAGGCCGCCGAGGTGGCCCGCATGTCGGCGCGGATGAGGCGGACTGCCTCCCTTCCCTCTTCGGTGGCGACCACGTTCTTGATCCGCCGATCGGCCGCGTCGGCGTGTCTGGAGACCAGTCCACGCGCCTCCAGCCGGTCCACGAGGCCGGTGATGTTGGAGGCGTCGCAGGCGAGCCGTCCTGCGAGGGCGCGCATGGGCAGCGGTTGCTGCCGAAGCAGGATGAGCATTTTGGCCTGCGTCATGGTGAGCCCGTGCATGGCGGCCGCCGCTGTCAGGTCCCGGTAGTAACCGGCGGCGGCCCGCGCCAGGCGCTCCATGAGCGCGTCGTGGGCAGGATCGCTGTCCTGTGCGGCGGAGCCGTCGGCGGGCGGAGCGGTGGTGTGGGCCATGCCTCAAGTGTAGGCGATGCTCAACGTTTGACGTTCTCAACCTTTGAGGTTTACTGTCTTCGTCACTGCTTGGCTGCATCAAGCATCTAATCCTCGACCCCCTCGGGTTCCCGCCACAACGCCCCGCCCTGCATGGGAGAAGCCACCCGTGTCACAACCCCTTGCTCCGCCGCCAGGCCGCCGCCGGGCCGAGACCGCAGCCATCCTTGCTCTGAGCCTCGCCGCGATGATCGTGTCGATGATGCAGACACTGGTGGTGCCGATCCTCGGCCTGATCCAGAGCAGCCTCGGCGCCAGTTCCGCCGAGGTCAGCTGGGTCACCACCGCGACCCTGCTCTCGGCAGCCGTCTTCACCCCGCTGCTCGGCCGCTTCGGCGACCAGCACGGCAAGAAGCCGACCCTCATCGGCGTGCTGGCGGTGATGATCGTCGGCTCGGTCCTGGCCGCCACGACCGACTCGCTGCTCTGGCTGATCGTCGGCCGCGTGCTGCAGGGCGCCGCCACCGCGATCTTCCCGCTCGCTCTGTCGGTGCTCCGCGAGGAGGTCCCGGCCCGGCGTCTGCCGGGAGCGATGGCCCTGGTCAGCGGCACCCTGGCGTTCGGCAGCGGCTCCGCACTGGTCACCACCGGTCTGCTGACCCGCGGCGAGGACGCCGACTACCACCGCGTCTTTTGGCTGGCCACCGGCCTCGCAGCGGTCACCCTGCTCGCCGTCGCACTCCTCGTGCCGGCGAGCCGCACCAAGACCGGCGGACGCACCGACATACTCGGCGCCCTCACCCTCGGCCTCTTCCTGGTTCTCCTGCTGCTGCCGATCTCCCAGGGCCAGGAGTGGGGCTGGACCTCCGCCCGTACGCTGGGCAGCTTCGCCGGAGCGGTCGTCATGGCCGGGGTCTGGAGCTTCACCGAGAGCCGGGTCCGCGAACCCATGGTCGACATGAGGATGTTCCTCCACCGCCCGGTGCTCTTCAGCAACCTCGCGGGCCTCTTCGTGGGATTCGGGATGTTCGCCCAGTTCCTCGGCGTCTCCTACCTGGCGCAGGTGCCGAGGGACGTCGCAGGCTACGGCTTCGGAGCCTCCGTTCTCCGCGCCTCCGTCGAGTACCTGCTGCCCAGCACGATCGCGTCCCTGGTCGTCTCCCAGTTCGGTGGCGTGCTGATCCGCAGGATCGGACCACGCCTCACCCTCGCTCTCAGCGCAGCGATGGGCATCGCAGGCTTCACTTGGCTGGCCGCCGCCCACTCCTCGGCCCCCTCGGTCATCGGTGCCGGCATGGCTGTCGGAACGGCCATCAGCCTCGGCTATGCCGCGATGCCCGCCCTCATCGTCGCGGGGGTGCCACCCCACCAGACCGGCATCGCCAACGGCATCAATTCCATCTCCCGGTCCGCCGGCAGCGCGATCGGCAGCGCACTGATCACCTCACTGCTCGCCTCCAGAACCATCGAGAACCTTCCGGCCGGAGTGCCCCCGCTGCCCGCCGAGAGCCAGTTCACCCTGAGCTTCGCCCTCGCCGGTGTCGCCTTCGCCTTCGTCCTGGCCCTCTCGCTGGTCGGCCTCAAGCGGGAACAGCAGGCGCCCCGTACGGAACACCTGCCCGCGACGGAGCCGGCCGCGGCCACCACCGCTGCCTGACGAGCCCCACCGCGATCTTCACCACTGCACCGCTGCACCGCTGCACCGCTGCACCACTGCACCAAGGAGTCACCACCATGAAATCCATCACCTACCGCACCTACGGCGGCCCGGAGGTCCTGGAGTACGGCGATGTGCCGAACCCGAAGCTCGGCGTGGACACCGTGCTCGTCCGCGTGAAGGCCGCGTCCGTCAACCCGGTCGACTGGAAGATCCAGGCGGGGTACCTGGACGCCGTCATGGACGCCGTCTTCCCCGTCATCCCCGGCTGGGATGTGGCGGGCGTCGTCGAGGAGACCGGCGCCGGGGTCACCGAGTTCGCTCCGGGCGACGAGGTGATCGGCTACGTCCGTGAGGACTTCGTCTCCCGCGGGACCTTCGCCGAGTACGTCGCCGCCCCGGTCCGTACGCTCGCCCGCAAGCCCGCCAACCTCTCCTTCGAGGAGGCCGCCGGCCTCCCGCTGGCCGGCCTCACCGCCTACCAGGCGCTGACTCGATCCCTGCACGTGCGGTCCGGCGACACCGTGCTGGTGCACGCCGCGGCGGGCGGCGTCGGCTCTCTGGCCGTACAGATCGCCAGGTCGCTCGGCGCCCGGGTCATCGGCACCGCCAGTGAGTACAACCACTCCTACCTGCGCGGGCTGGGGGCGGAGCCGGTCGCCTACGGCGAGGGCCTCACCGGCCGCGTCCACGCCCTCGCGCCGCAGGGCGTGGACGCCGTCCTCGACCTCGTCGGCGGGGACGCCCTGAAGGTCTCGCCGGGGCTGCTCGCCGAGGGCGGCCGCCTGGCCTCGGCTGTGGACGGCGCTGTGCTCGGCCTCGGCGGCGGGTACGTCTTCGTGCGACCCGACGCCAGGGACCTGGAGGCTCTCACCGAGCTCGCCGAGCGCGGGGAGCTGCGGGTGGACGTGGCCGCAGTGTTCCCCCTCGAGCAGGCCGCCGACGCCCAGCGCCTCAACCGCGAGGGCCATACCCGCGGCAAGGTCGTCATCGCCGTCGCCTGAGCCACCGCTCGCCGCCGCACACCACCACCGGCGCCCCGCCGGACAACAAGCCCACCACAACAAGCCTTCACCACCGCGCGACCTGCGCTGCACCCTATGTAATGGAGACAGCTGTGACCGCAATTCTGTTCATCGTCACAGGCACCGACCGCTGGACGCTCGCCGACGGCACCCCGCATCCCACCGGCTACTGGGCCGAGGAACTCGCCACGCCACACCGGCTGTTCCGCGAGGCCGGGTTCGATGTCACCATCGCCACCCCCGACGGCGTGGCTCCGACCGTCGACGCCGTCAGCCTCGCCGCCGCGTCCATCGGCGGCAAGGAGCAGGCCGACGCCATCGCCGCGTACCTGGCTGCCATCCGCGCCGACCTGGAGAACCCGGTGAAGCTCGAGGAGGTCGACCTCGACGCGTACGCCGCTGTCCTCTACCCCGGTGGCCACGGCCCCATGGAGGACCTCGTCGTCAACGCCGACTCCGGTCGCCTGCTCACCGCGGCACTGGACTCCGGCAAGCCGCTCGCGGTGCTGTGCCACGCCCCGGCGGCCCTGCTCGCCGCCCGGCGCGAGGACGGCAGCTGGCCGTTTGCCGGTTACCGCATGACCGGCTTCACCAACACCGAGGAGACCACGGCCGGCTTCGCCGACAGGGCCAAGTGGCTGCTCCAGGACCGCCTGGTGGAACTGGGTGCCGATTTCCAGGCCGCGGCCCCGTTCAGCGAGCACGTCGTGGCGGACCGCAATCTGCACACCGGTCAGAACCCCGCCTCCTCCGAGCAGCTCGCCCGGAACGTCATCGACACCCTGAACCACGGCTGATCCCTTTGCCCGACGCCGACGCCCCAGCTGCCCCGCGCCGCGGCGACAACGCCCCGTCCACGTACCGCACCTGTGAGGGAACCATGAACAACCCCGCGCCCGCCCAGCCCGCCGAGCTCCTCGCCCGGCTGCGTGCCACCTTCCGCGCCGGCAAGACCAAGCCCGTGGCCTGGCGCACCGAGCAGTTGCTCCGGATGCGTACCCTGCTCACCGAGCAGGGGGAGACATTCGCCGAGGCGCTCCACGCCGACCTGGGAAAGAGCTCCACCGAGGCCTACCGCACGGAGATCGACTTCGTCATACGCGAGATCGACCACACTCTGGAGCATCTCGACGGGTGGCTGCGCCCCGAACCGGCCCCCGTCCCCGCGTTCATCGGCGAGGCGACGGCCTGGACGCAGTACGACCCCCTGGGCGTCGTACTGGTCATCGCCCCCTGGAACTACCCGGCTCAGCTGCTGCTGGCCCCGGTGGCCGGTGCCCTGGCCGCGGGCAACGCGGTGGTCGCCAAGCCCAGCGAACTGGCCCCGGCCACCTCCGCCGCCCTCGCCCGCCTCGTGCCGCAGTACCTCGACACCGACGCGGTCGCCGTGGTCGAAGGCGGGGTTGCGGAGACCACCGCCCTGCTCGAGCAGCGCTTCGACCACATCCTCTACACCGGCAATGGCACGGTCGGCCGCGTCGTGATGGCCGCGGCCGCCCGGCACCTCACGCCCGTCACTCTCGAACTGGGCGGCAAGTCCCCGGCGTTCGTGGACCGGGGCACCGACCTGGGCACCGTCGCCGCCCGCCTCGCGGCCGGGAAGTTCCTCAACGCCGGGCAGACCTGCGTCGCGCCCGACTATGTCCTCACCGACCCCGAGACCGCACGCGCTCTGGAAGTCGCCCTGGCCAAGGCCATCGAGGGGCTGTACGGGTCCGACCCCGCCGCCTCCCCGCAGTACGGCCGTATCGTCAACGAACGCCACTTCGACCGGCTGACCGCTCTCCTCGACTCCGGCCGTCAGATCACCGGCGGCGCGCACGACCGTGAGACGAAGTACATCGCGCCGACCGTCCTGGCCGAGGTGTCACCGGACGCGCCTGTCATGCAGGAAGAAATCTTCGGCCCGATCCTCCCGATCGTCGAGGTGGCCGGGCTCGACGGGGCCATCGACTTCATCAACGACCGCGAAAAGCCTCTCGCCCTCTACGCGTTCACCGAATCGGACACCACCCGGGAGCGACTCGCCGCCGAAACCTCCTCCGGCGGCCTCGGGTTCGGCCTGCCACTGGCCCATCTCACCATCTCCGACCTGCCGTTCGGCGGAGTCGGCGAAAGCGGCATGGGCAGCTACCACGGCCGCTACTCCATCGAGACCTTCAGCCACCGCAAAGCCGTCCTCGCCAAGCCCCTCAGCTGATCCACCCCCAGCCGTGCGTGAACACGACGGAAAGGGACATTCCCATCATGAGCGCTCTCCTCAGCACCAGCCGCTAATGGCACCTGGTCACCCGGCCGAACGGTGTGCCCCGGCGCCAGGACTTCGCCCTGCGCGAGGTTCCCGTCGCCGAGCCCGGCTTCGGTCAGATCCTCGTACGCAACCTGCACCTGTCGGTCGACCCATACATGCGCGGCCGGATGAACGACGTGAAGTCCTACGTCCCACCCTTCCAGCTGAACCAGCCGATGGACAGGGGTGCGGTCGGCCTCATCGTCCCCGTGGGCGATGACTCCTCTGCCGGCACCCTCGCCATGGGTGCTCACGTCCTGCACGGGCTCGGCTGACGGGAGTACGCGCTCCTCGACGCGGCGCACACCGTGACGGTCGACCCCCAAAACGTTCCGCTCAGCACGTACCTCGGTGTCCTCGGCATGCCCGGACTGACTGCCTATGCGGGCCTGCTGCGCGTGGCGGAGTTCCACGAGGGCGACACCGTCTTCGTCTCCGGCGCGGCCGGGCGGGCGATACCTGTGAGGGGGGCGTGACACCCCGCGCATCCCGCCCCGGCCGGGCTCAGGTTCGGCCGGGGCGGGTGTCAGAGGGTGGGCGACTTCCTGCGGAGGAGGGCCGTGCGGAGGGCGGAGTGCAGGCGGGGCGTGTTCGTCCACTCGTGGCCGCGCGACGGATGGACCTGCCAGTACAGACCGGGGCGCGTGACGCGGTGGAGCGGGGGGATCGCCACGTGCCAGCCCCGGCCCAGGACACGCACGTGTGGGAGCTGCCAGTCGGCGGCCGAACCGGGAGGAATCAGCCAGTACAGGCGTCCGCTGAAGCCGTCCGCGATCACGGCTCCCGTCTCGTCGCCGAGGTGCCGGAGTGCGTCGGTCCCGAGGCCGAGCGGAACCCGTACGGCGTCCCACCAGCCGCCCGCGGCCACGATCCGCACCTCGACACTGCCCGGCTGCATCCACCACGAGGTCCTGCCGACTGTCATCACCCTCACCGGCTCTCCGATCCGACATCCCGACCGTAGGGCGGGGGCGAACCGCCAACTTGCCTCCGCGCGCAGAGAAGTTGTCCCCCTGCGCAGCGCACGGCGATGTCTCTCACCCGGACACGCTACGTCCAAGTAGCTTTACGGGTCGTATCGATGTGCGAGCGTCTGGAGGCTTCCATGGGACACCCCCGCCCCTTAGTGATCGACCCGACCGGCCGCGACATCCACGGCGAGGCCGCCCGGATACGCGACCTCGGACCGGTGAGCCCCGTCGAACTGCCCGACGGCGTCCAGGCATGGGCCGTCAGCAGTCCCGACCTCCTCAAGCGCCTGCTCACCGACCCACGCGTCTCCAAGGACCCGCGCCGGCACTGGCCCCAGTGGATCAACGGTGAGATCTCTCCGGAATGGCCGCTGTTCACCTGGGTCGCGGTGCAGAACATGTTCACCGCCTACGGAGGCGAGCACAAACGGCTGCGCGCCCTGGTCTCCAAGGCGTTCACCGCACGCCGCACCTCGGCGCTCCGACCCCGTGTCGAGGAGATCGCCGCGACCCTGCTGGACGGGGTCGAGGCAGCCGGCCGGCACGGCCAAATCGTTGATCTGCGCGAGGAGTTCTGCTACCCGCTGCCGATCCAGGTGATCGGCGAGCTCCTCGGCCTGCCCGAGGAACAGGGCGCGGAGCTACGGGCCGTCGTGGACGGCGTCTTCCACACCTCCGCCACCCCGGAGGAAGTCACCGACAACTACGCACGGTTCTACGCGGCACTGGGTGAACTCGTCGCCCTCAAGCGGCGGTCGCCGGGCGACGACCTGACCTCGGCACTCATCGCGGCCCGCGACGACGGCGACAACCGACTGAGCGAGCAGGAACTGCTCGACACCCTGGTGCTCATGATCAGCGCCGGCCACGAGACCACCGTCAACCTGATCGACAACGCCATCCACCTCCTGCTGACCCATCCGGACCAGCTCACCCACGTCCGCTCGGGCCGCGTGTCCTGGGAGGACGTGGTCGAGGAGGCGCTGCGCGTGGAGGCGCCCGTCGCCAGCCTGCCGCTGCGGTACGCCGTCGACGACCTCGTGATGAGCGAGTTCGGCGGCCCGGACGGGGTGGTGATCGGCAAGGGCGAGGCCATCCTCGCCGTGTACGCGGCCGCCGGACGTCACCCCGGGAAGTACGGCGAGGACGCCGACCGCTTCGACGTCACCCGCATCGACAAGGAACACCTCGCCTTCGGCCACGGCGTGCACTTCTGCCTGGGCGCACCGCTGGGGCGGCTCGAGGCCCACATCGCGCTACGGGCGCTCTTCGACCGCTTCCCCGGACTCCGACTGGCCGTGTCCCAGGCCGAGTTGGAGCCGGTCGACTCCTTCATCTCCAACGGCCACCGTGCCCTTCCGGTACGCCTGTCCTGATCACTCGCCGCGCCACCACGCCAGCAGCCAGGCGGCCCATCCGCGCCGCACGCCACTGGCGTCGGGCACCACAGACGGCCGGGGCGTCGGCGCGTCGCCCTCCACGGGCGGCGCGTCGCCGACGCTGGACGGGGTGACGGTGGCCGGCGGGAACGTCACCGGCAGCGCAACCAGCGCGCGGTGGAAAGGACCCGGTCGCCAAGCCAACACCTCGGCCGGTACGGCGAGTTCGACGTCGGGGAGGCGATCGAGCAGCTTCTCCACCGCCACCGCCGCGATCAGCCGGGCCGGACTCTGCGCCGGACAGTTGTGCGGGCCCGCGCTCCACGCCAAGTGGGCGCGGTTGCCCGCCCGCTGATCCGTCCTCAGGGAGGGATCGGTGTTCGCCGCGGCGAGACTGACCACGAGCGGGTGCCCCGCCCGCAGCACCACCCCGTCGTGGATGACGTCATGAATCGGGTAGTGCACGGCATAGTTGGCCATGGGCGGGTCGGTCCACAACACCTCGTCGAGGGCGTCCTCCACCGGCAGACTGCCGCCCGCGAGGCTGCCCGCGAACCGGTCGTCGGACAGCAGCAGCCGCAGGCTGTTGGCGATCAGGTTCTGCTGGGGCTCGGTGCCCGCGCCCATGAGCAGGACAAGGGTGTGCACCATCTCTTCATCCGTAAGCCCGGCGGGATGGTCCATGAGCCAGGACGTCACATCCGGCCCGGGCCGCCGGCGCTTCAGCGCGACGAGGTCCAACAGCGTCGTCGCGAGCAGTTCGTTCGCCTTCTCTGCGTCCACTCCGTCGAAGATCCCGGACATCCCCTGTACCAGCCGCTCACCGTAGTCGGCCGGGCAGCCGAACAGACGGTTGAACACCAGCAGGGGAAGCACCTGGGCGTACTCGCCGAGCAGATCGGCCCGCCCGGCCGGGGCGATGCGGTCGATGAGTGTGTCCGCGCTCGCCTCGACGTGGCCGCGCAGGGTGGCGGGGGCCACCCGGGCCAGGCTGTCCGTGATCGCGCCGCGCAGCCTGCGGTGTTCCGCGCCGTCGGTCCACAGCGCGTTCGGCCGGTACATCATCATCGGCACGACCGGACTGTCCATGGGGACGGTACCCTCCGCGAGGTCCTTCCAGCGGCGGGGGTCCTTGGAGAAGGTCTCGGTGCTGCGCAGCACGTGCAGGGCGGCGTCGTATCCGACGACGAGCGAGGCCCGCACGCCGGGCGCGAGCTCGACCGGCGCGATGGGGCCGATGTCGCGCAGCCGCCGGTAGACGGCTGCCGGGTCGGCGGCGAACTCGGGACCGTAGAGGGACTCGTGCGCGGGACAGCCAGGCGGCGGTACAGGCGGTACGGAGGTCACGCGTGCTCCAGGTGGCCGTCGGGGGTCCCCTCGCTCGAGCGAAGCCGGGAGGGCGGAAGGGTCAGGAGGTACTCGACAAGACGGATGAGTGCCCGCGTGGACGACACCCGGTCGCGGGCGTCGCAGCGGACGAGCGGGGTTTCGGGCAGCAGGTCGAGGGCCTCGCGCACCTCATCCAGCTCATACGCGGGGGCGTCGTGGAACTGGTTCAGGGCGACCGCGTACGGCAGCCCGTGCTCCTCCAGCACGCCCATCACCTCGAACGACTGGCTGAGGCGGCGTGTGTCGGCGAGGACGAGCGCGCCGAGCGCGCCTTGGGTCATGTCCTGCCACAGCCGGGTGAAGCGCTGCTGGCCCGGGGTGCCGAAGAGGTAGAGCACCAAGCGGTCGTTGAGGGTGAGCCGGCCGAAGTCGAGCGCGACCGTGGTGGTCGTCTTGTCTCGCATGCCCGCCAGGTCGTCGACGAGGGCGCCGGCCTCGGTCATGACCTCCTCGGTGCGCAGGGGCCGGATCTCGGAGAGCGTGCCCACGAACGTGGTCTTGCCGACCGCGAAGTGGCCCACGATCAGCAGTTTGACCGCGGTCTGCACGCTGGGCCGCAGGTAGACGTCGTCAGAGGCGGGCGCGGAGTCCATCGAGCACCTCCTGGAGGATTCGGGCGTCGGTCGGCCGGGCGGCGGGGATCGGCGCGCGGGTGACGATGTGGCCGCTGTCCATGAGATCGGCGATCAGCACTTTGGCCACGCCGACCGGCAGCGACAGATGGCCGGCCACCTCGGCGACGGACAGGGCTCCGGGCCGGCACAGCTCCATGAGCCTGCGCTTTTCCGGGTTGAGTCCGGTCAACGGCAGATCGTCGGTCGCGATCAGCAGCGTGACCAGGTCCAGGGTGTTACGGGTCGGGTGGGCGCGGCCGTCCGTGACGACGTACGACCGCACCAGCCGGTCTGTGGGACGGCGCCGGGGTGTCATGCCGGGCTGCCGGTGTCCTGCCGGGCGGGGCTGGTCAGCTCCTTGCCGAGCCGGTCGACGAGTTTGTGCATGCGGTAGGTGACCGCCTCCATGTCGACGTCCTCGCCGGTGGAGACCGCGAGGTAGGCGCCCTCGCCGGCGGCGACCAGGAAGACGTAGCCGTGCGCGAACTCGATCATGGTCTGCCGCCACGGGGTGTGCGGGGTGCCGCAGAACTCGGCCGTGCTGCGGCTGATCGACTGGACGCCGGACAGGCCCGCGGCCAGCCGTTCGGCGTCGTCCCGGTCGATCTCCTTGGAGAAGGCGCGGAGCATGCCGTCGGCGGAGAGCAGGATCGCGTGACGCGCCTGCGGAACCTTCAGCACCTCGTCCAGCATCCAGCCCAATGTGTTGTTGGTGGGCCCGGTCATTCGTGGCTGTTCCCTTCGTCGTCGTGGAGCGTGTGCCGGGCGTCCCGGCCGGAGCGGGTGCCGCGTGCGAAGGCGCCCATGCGCCGGGCGTTCTCCTCGGCCGAGCGGCCGCCGACCTCGTCGGCCGGTACGGGCTGTGGGGCCGGTTGCCGTGGGGAGCGGCGACGGCGCCTGGGCAGGCCGCCCGGCGTCGTCGCCTCCACGGGTTCGGGTGCGGGATCGGGGGCGGGTGCGGCCGGATCGGCAGTGGGGGCCGTGCCGGGCGAGTGCGCCTGCGCCGGGGGTGCGCGGGGGCGGCGGCGGACGTGGGCACAGGCGGTTCGGCGGACGGCACGGGCGGTTCGGCGGACGGCACGGGCGGTTCGGCGGACGGCACGGGCGGTTCGGCGGACGGCACGGGCGCGTGAGAGACGGCGTCCAGGTGCGTGAGCAGGGCGGCCGGCAGGAACATCACCGCGCGTACACCGCCGTACGGCGAGAGCGTGTCCACGGAGACGCTGAATCCGTAGCACTCGGTGAGAGCCCCGATGACGGCGAAGCCGAAGCGGGGCGGGTCGCCGAGCCGGGTGATGTCCACCGCGTGTGTGCCGGCGAGCAGTTCGGCGGCGTGCGCGGCCGCCTGGCCGTCCATGCCGACCCCGGCGTCGTCGATCACCACGCAGGCGCCGTTGTGCACCGGCTGGACGGTGACCTCGACGGTCGTGCCCGGCTGCGAGTGACGTGCCGCGTTGTCGAGCAGTTCGGCGACCGCGAGCACCACCGGTTCGACCGCCCGGCTCCGCACGGCGATGTCGACCTCGCCGTTGACGCGGATGCGCCGGTAGTCGCGGATGCGGGAGGTGGCGCCGCGTACGACCTCGACGAGCGCGGAGGTGGCGCGCTGACGGCCGGGCCACGAGCCGCACAGCACTGCGATGGCCTGGGCACGGCGGCCGAACTGGGCGTTGGCGTGGTCGATTTCGAGCAGGTCGCTCAGCACGCCGGGGTTGTCGTGCCGGTCCTGCATCTCGGCGATGGACACTTGCTGTTCGTTGGCCAAGGCCTGGATGGAGCGCATCGACGCCTTCAAGGCGGCCTTCGCCGACTGGTCTGCGCGCAACCGGGCGTGCTCGACGGCGCCGGCGAACCGCTCCACAACAGCGTCGAGGCACTTCGCGAACTCCGTGTCGGCGAGCCGGGTGTCGAGCAGACCGACGGCCGGGAACTGCTGGTGGGTCGCGTCCTCCAGGGCCGGCAGCCGGGCGGAGACGAGGTGCCGCAATTCCTCCTCCCGTGCCCGAAGGCCGTCCCCCAGTTCGGCGTTCCGTCTGCGCTGCCGCGCGCTGATGCCGCGTTCGCGCACCAGCAGCACGGTCACGGCGAACAGGCCCACGGCCAGGCACCAGACCACCGCCTCCGGTATCTGTTCCGTCATCAAGTCCTCACAGCAAGTGGCGGTCGACGAGCGCACGACGGTAGCGGCGCGTCCGCATCGGCACTTGTCCGTGCGCGAAAGGAAGTTGCCGTGGGACGCAGGCACGTTCGTGGGACGTGCCGATCGCGACCGGCTCGGCTTCGGCGCAGGCCAATAACGCTGGGACGAGTTCCGGAAACCGATTGCTGGTCCCTAACCTGACGAGGAGTAACAGCCCTCGAACACGGGGAGTTCCGGGCTGCTCTCGAGCCGTCGAGAGACGTCGCAGAAAAGGGGAAGCGTTGCCCACGGGAAGCTACGTCGTGGAGACGACGAGGACCGCCAAGGTCGAGGCACGCGAGCAGACCGATCTGTGGAGTGAGCGCGTCGCGGCGTACCAGACCAGGCTGGACTACAGGTACGCGCGCGCCGAAGTGTTCCGCGGCGAGATGATCCGGCAGCGCAGCGACAGCTACCAGGTGGTCACCTGGCACAGCGACCAGATCGAGTACGTCCGCACACCGGGTCTGATCCGCCAGATGCCCGACCCCGACTACCGGCTCCTCTTCCCGCTGGCCGGCGAACTGTTACTACGGCAGGACGACCAGGAGGTGCGGTTGACGCCAGGCACGGGCAGCCTGCTCACACTCGGTGCGCCCTTCGAGCTCCTGCACGGTGCGTCCCTGCGCGGTGTCATCATGTCGATCCCGGCTCAGGAGATCGACGGCCCGCTGAACCGGAAGGCATCGCTGGCCACAGGGCTCGATCTGGCCAAGGGGCTGGGTCACGTGGTGCACTCCATGGTGCGCGGTCTGAACGCCGAACGCGGCCACCTCACCACCTCACAGTTCGACGCCGTCTGCGATCGCGTAGTCGAGCTGCTGTGCATGCTCGCCTGCGGCGACGACCGCCCCGACGCCCCGGGCCATCTGACCGAGGTGGAGGCGATGGTCCGCCGCCACGTGCGCGATCACGCGGCCGAACCCGACCTGTCCGGCGCCTCCATGGCCCGCGCCCTCGGCTGGTCCCTCCGGCAAATCCAGCTCGCGCTCCAGCACGTGGGCACCACCCCCCGCGACCTGATCCGCGAGGAGCGCCTGCGTCTGGTCCGCGAGCGTCTCCTGCGCGCCGACTGCGAGCACATGACGATCACGGACCTGGCGTACGCGTCGGGCTTCTCCTCGGCGAGCGCTATGAGCACGGCCTTCCGACGACGCTTCGGGGTGAGCCCCCGGGAGATGCGTTCCAAGGCCCGCTGATCCCGCCCGCACGGGTCGGCCGACGGACTCTCCCGTACACCGGGGCAACCGGCAGTCCCGGAACGCGTGCCGCCTGCCAGGCCTCTTGCCGCAGACCCCCTGCCGGGGCCGCGTGCTTTCCGGTTGCCCGCGCACATCAGAAGCCCCTGCGTCCGCTAACCAGCCAGTTCCCTTGACACCGTGCACGGATTGCGAAGCGAACCGCTGGACCGTTCGCGGACTGGGCGACGCTCGCCCAGAACGCATTCGCCGCAGCCCTGCGCACCTGCGGCCGCCGCATGCTCGTCATGAGCGCGGTCGTACCGGGCTACGTCTGCGGCGAGGACCACGACGACGACCGCGCTATGCCTCGCGCGCGGCACGGCCCGCGTCCGAATCCCACACCACGCGAGCAAAGGTGACGTCACCGCCGCGGGCGTTACGGCGCCGCCACTCCTCCCACCCTCCTGCACCCTCGATTTCCAGCACCACGGCCGCGACCTGTCCGGCGTCTAGCCGGGCGGCGGCGCGTTCGGCCCGAGCGCCCGCGTGGGCGCGTGTGCCGTCGACCGTGGCCGGGTCGATGCTGCACGCGCGGAGCCGTGCCGTGTGTGTACCGCCCGGCGGCCGGGACCTAAATGCCACGCCGGTCGCCGCGTTGCATGTCGGGCACGGCCGCGCGACGTGCGAGCGGGGAGGAGCGGGGGCGTTGCCACATGTTCGGGCCGATGCGGTACGAGCGGGCCATGCAGGGCACGGGAGCGGGGACTGCGGGTGGGGAGCTCGCCGATAACTGGCCCTGACAAAGCCTCTGGACGTGGCGGTGGGTGATCAGGAAGACGGCGACTCCGAGGAAGGCTTCGTGGATGTCGTCGCGTCGTTCCCAACGGATCCGCAGGCGGCGGAAGCCATGCAGCAGGAGATCGTCCGCTCGACAACCCAGCGGAACGTGCTCAGGCCCCTGCCGTGCGGCTGTCCCCGCTCGTCGCTCGCGGGCCGGATCCCGCGCTGCCGCAGGAGCCAGCGGTACTTGTCGTGGTCGTAGCCGCGGTCCGCGAAAAGAGTCACGCGCACCTGCCTGCTCGCCACCCTCCACGGCGGAGCAGCCTGCGCGCTGCTGCTCATGGTCTTCTCCAAGGCCGTTTCGGGCACGCCGTCCGCCACCTTCCCGCGCCCCGACTTCGACCTGCTCCCCATGCAGTCCACCGGACTGGTCTCCATCCCGTTCGGCTACCTGACCGGGTGGCTAGGCAGCCGTTGGGACCGCCCGCTCCGCCCGGTCGCCGGCCGCGAGAACCGTCGGCTGTACGAGGAGAGCGAGGCCCGGCTGCTCGCCGCAGCCGAATGACCACGGCCAAAGACGGTCAGGTGAACAAGCCGCTCAAAGGTTGTTCGGTCCACACGGTCTTGCCCTCGCGGGTATAGCGGGTGCCCCAGCGTTCGGCCATTTGTGCCACCAGGAACAGGCCGCGCCCGCCCTCGTCGGTGGTACGGGCGCGGCGCAGGTGTGGGGAGGTGTGGCTGGTGTCACTGACCTCGCACACCAGAGTCCGTTCCCGGATCAGCCGCAGGGTCGCGGGGCCGCTGGCATACCGATAGACATTGGTGACCAGTTCGCTGGCGATCAGCTCGGTGGTGAACGCCAAGTGCTCCAGACCCCATTCGGTCAGCTTGGCCGAGGTCAATGCCCGGGCACGAGCGGCACTGGCAGGCTCCAGCGGCAGCTGCCAGGAGGCCACATCGTCCGGCGGCAACATGCGCGTGCGGGCGATCAGCAGAGCGACATCATCGCTCGGGTGCGACGACACGAGCGAGTCGACCACCGCCTGGGACGTTCGTTCCAGGGCATCCGAGGGGCGGGTGAGCGCTGCGCACAGCTTGGTCAGACCGGCGTCGGCATCGATGTGGCGTTCACCGATGACTCCGTTGGTGTAAAGGCACAGCAGGCTTCCCTCGGCCAGTTCGATCTCCCGGGCCTCGAACGGCAGACCGCCCAGACCGAGCGGTGGGCCGGCGGGCAGATCGAGCGGTGCCGCGTGTCCGTCCGGAGTGGTCACCACAGGCGGCAGGTGGCCGGCGCGGGCCACGGAACACCGCTGGGAGACCGGGTCGTACACGGCGTACAGGCAGGTGGCGCCAACCACCTGCTCGCCCACGGGCCGTTCGCCGGCTCCTTCCTGTTCGACTGCCAGCAGGTTGACCATGTCGTCCAGCCGGGAGAGGACCTCGTCCGGTTCCAGGTCGAGGCTGGCAAGCGTGTGCACGGCGGTACGCAGCCGACCCATGGTGGCGGCAGCATGGATGCCGCGTCCCACCACGTCGCCGACGACGAGGGCGACCCGGGCACCCGACAACGGGATGACGTCGAACCAGTCGCCGCCCAGGCCTGGCGCCCCGCTGGCCGGCAGGTACCGCAAGGCCACCTCGACGGCCGGCTGGTCCGGAACCGCCCGGGGCAGGAGGCTGTTTTGCAACGTGAAAGCGGTCTGCTGCTGCTGAGTGAAGCGCCGGGCGTTGTCGATGGCGACGGCGGCGCGCGAGGCGAGTTCCTGGGCGAGGGTGAGATCGTCCGCCTCGAAAGGGTCGGGGCGGCGCGAACGCCACAGGCTCATCACGCCCAGCACCATGCCACGTGCGACAAGAGGTGCCACGATCAGCGAGTGGGCGCCCGGATACGGAACATGGGCGCCTTGGTGGCCTTCGGTCGAGAGCCAGTCCGACGCGAGCACCGGTTCCAGGACGGGACGCCCTGCGGCCAGGCATCTGGCCTGGGGCGAGTCGGGCGCGAGCTCCACCGCCTCGCCGTGGGGGTGGGGTGGGCCGGGTTGCTGAGCACCGACGCTGCTGGCTCCCAGCCGTACCACCGGCCCTGCCAGGGCCGGCGTCAGTTCCTCACCGTGCGTCACCGGCTGGAGCAGGTCCACCGACGCATGGTCGGCGAGGTGAGGCACCATGACCTCGGCGAGTTCCCGGGCGGTCTCGGCCACGTCGAGGGTGGTTCCGATGCGGGTGCCGGCTTGGTCGAGGAGCGCGAGCCTGCGCTGGGCCCGATGGCGTTCGGTGATGTCCTCGATCATCTCGGCCACGCCCAGGATGCGGCCGGCGGGATCCTCCATCCGGAAGGAGGAGACCAAGGCGACCCGTTCTCGTCCCGGATCCTGCTCCAGGCGGACGAACTGCTCGGAGTAGACGAGCGGTCTACCGGTCTCCATCACCTGGCGCACACGGTCCACGGACTTGCGTGCGTCGTCGGGGATGAGCATCTGCCCGGTGGGCAGTCCTGCAAAGCCCGCTGCCGGGACGCCGGTGAAGCGTTCGATGGCTCGGTTGACCCGAAGAAGCCTCAGGTCGGGGCCGTGCACGATCAGGCCGATCGGGCACTGCCGGTACAACCCGTCGAGAACCGCGCGATCCCTCTGCCACTCCAGGACGTCAGCCGCGAGTGCGCCGGCCAGAAGCCACTGCCGGGCATCGCCGTCGCCCGAGAACGCATGGGCCCTGAGCCCCATCTCCACGAGCCGCCCGTCACGGTGTCGCACCTTCAGCACCCCGAACCAGCCGTCGGCTCTCCTGCACTTCGCTGCGGCCTCCCTGGCAGCCGGCAGTTCGCCAGGGCCGACAAGGACCTCGAATGCCCGATGCCCGATCACGGCTGTGTCCGAAAAGCCGAGCAGTTCCTGCGCCCGCCGATTCCATCCGACCACGACTCCCTGATCGTCGAGCACCGCCAAGGCGACGAGGTGCAGGGCGAACGGATCGTCGTGGCTTTCGCTGAACTCCGTCATCCGCTTCTCCACCGCTGTACGGGGGGACAGTGGCTCGGCATTCCCCGATGAACCGCTGACCTGCTGTTTGCCATGTAAGCCCATAGATGAGCGCGCCGCACTCGCCCTCCGCCCCCAGCGGGCGCCGGCGGCCTGCCTGCGGCAGGGAAGGCGCGGTGCGCCGCGAGGTCCATCGGCGGGCCGAGCCCCGCCGACACCTCCAGGTCGCTTCGCCCGCGCGGGGGCGCCCCCGGTTGGACGCCGAGCTTCCTGTCAGGCCAGGCTCGACGGGACGATCCCGTAACGGCGCATCTTGCGGTACATCGTGGCGCGGGAGATCCCCAGGTCCTGGGCAGTGCGCTGAACGTTGGAGTTGCGGGCCATCAACCCACGCAGAATGGCGTCGCGTTCCAGCGCCTCGATGGTGGTCAGCACCTTGTGCGAGGACACCCGGCACTCCGGCGGCAAGTCCTCCACATGGATCATCCGGCCGGACGACCGCCGTGCCAGGCCGCGGATCACGGACTCGAACTGCCGGACGTTCTCCGGCCAGGGGCATTGCTGAAGCAGGGCCAGCGCATCCGGGGAGAAGCTGCTCTCGCCGCTCGGCCGGTACTTTCGCAGGAAGAACCGCGCCAGGTGCTCGATGTCCCCGTAGCGGTGGCGCAGGGGAGGCACCTCCACCGTGGCATCGCAGAACTGGTCCAGCTGGTCCTCGGTGCTGACCATCGACGGCTGACTGGTCATCACCAACTGCCCTGTGGCGGTTCCGGCCAGGTGCGTCAACAGGCTCCTCAGCCGCTGCCGCAGCTGGTCACCCAACACGTGGACGTCGCGCAGGACGAGCACCCTGGACGGCATGGCAAGCAGCTCTCCGATGTCGTGCAGCCAGCGCTCGGTGACAGCCGGTGCGTCCGACAGCGGCGCTTCCGCCATCTCCAGTCGACGTCCGGCGCCATGGGCGCGGTGCAGGGCCTCGACCAGGGTCCTCTTGCCGACGCCGGCTTCGCCCAGGAGTTGAAGCCACGTCCCGGTCAAGAACGCCGCTTCGCTGTCGGCGACCGAGCGCAGCCACTGCGGGGACGAGCCCGCCAGTCCCAGGACCGGCCGGGCAGGTGTGGCGGGAACCGCAGCGCCGCGCTGGCAGCGTCCGATCAGCCGGACTCGGAGGATGGCGCCCGCGTCGCTGTCCCCGCGCCGACAGCGCCTGACCCTGAGTTCGGCGACCCGTCCCGAGGGCAGGGCGATGCTGCGCGTCCCCTCCCACCGGCGGTCGTCGGCGATCTCACGGGCATGGTCGAGCAGCGCATAGTGATCCGGCCCGGTCACCGCCGCCCTGAGCTGCTCGTTCATCATGACGCCATCACCGTTGAGGGCCAGCACGGGGCCCGGGCGCACCGAGGAGCACGCCTCCATGTAGTCCTGAAAGAGAGCGCGCTCGCGCCGCGAGGTGATCGCCGCGATCTCGGCCTCGATCTGGGCCGCGACCGAGCGGGCGAAGGCCATCAGCATGCCGTCGGAGCCCTGACGGATGGTGGTGAGGTTGAACGCGCCCAGCAGGGTGCTCCGGGTGGGATGCAGGATCGGCACAGCCGCGCAGTGGAATTCCCGCAGCTCTTCGACGTAGTGCTGGCTTCCGGCGATCACGACCGGGCGGCCGCTGGCCAGGGCGGTCCCGATGCCGTTCGTGCCCACGTAGCGCTCGGCGAACACATGCCCCGGGGCCAGACGCACGCGGTTGAGGTGCGTCGTCAGACCGTCGTGGGACACCTTCCGTGACAGCACCACGCCGTTCCGGTCTGTGATCATCGTGGAGACCGGGTCGTCGGCGAGCTGCTCGTGCAGCCTGTTCAAGATGGGCAGCGCCGCCCTGGCCAGGAGACTGTCCAGATTGGGATTGTCCAGGTAGGGAGCGTCAAGGCTGCCGGACTTCACCTTGTACTCGATCGAGCGTTGCCATGAGGCGACCACGAGCGGCCGGGCGCTCGGATCGTGGGTGGCCTCCAGATAGAGCTCTCTGGCTACTCTCAGTGAGTTCCCGGGCTGGTGTCGGGGCATTTAACACTCCCGTGCGGCGCGCGTCACATTCCTCGGTGCAGTGATTGGAACAGCCCGGCGGCCTCGCGCCTACGGCATGTATCACATTGAGACATCCGCGGACGGATTCTGAGACATCGACCTGCGAACGGCGGCCTGTGTAATCGGCGCACCCCCCCAACCGCCGACTCGCAGGGAGCCGCCATGAAAGCCGTGCAGGTCATCGAGTACGACGAGCCGCCCGTGCTCGTGGACGTGCCGGACCCGCAGATCACCGGCCCGCTGGATGTGATCGTGAAGATCGGGGGCGCCGGAGTCTGCCGGACCGATCTGCACATCCTCGAAGGACAGTGGAAGGAGAAGAGCGGGGTCGCCCTGCCGTACACGATCGGGCACGAGAACGCCGGCTGGGTCGCGGACGTCGGGGAGGCCGTCAGCAACGTCGAGGTGGGAGACCCGGTCATCCTGCACCCCCTGGTGACCTGCGGTCTGTGCCGCGCCTGCCGGGCCGGCGACGACGTGCACTGCATGAACTCGGCCTTCCCCGGCATCGACGCCGAAGGGGGCTACGCCGAGTACCTGAAGACCAGCGCCCGCTCGGTCGTGCCTCTCGCCCCGTCCCTGGAGCCGGCCTCGGTGGCTGCCCTGGCCGACGCCGGACTCACGGCGTACCACGCCGCCGCCAAGGCGGCCCGGGCACTGTGGCCCGGTGACAAGGCCGTCGTCATCGGCGCCGGCGGTCTCGGGCACATCGGCATCCAGGTGCTGCGGGCCCTGTCGCCGGTCGAGATGATCGTCATCGACCGCAGCCCCGAGGCCCTCGCGCTGGCCAAGGAACTCGGCGCCGACCACACGCTCCTCGCGGACGGCAGCGAAGCCGACCGCGTACGGGACCTCACGGCGGGGCACGGCGCGGAGGCCGTTGTGGACTTCGTCGGTGAGGGTGGCGCCGTCGAGACCGGCGTGGCCTGCCTGCGCCGCAACGGCAACTACTACGTCATCGGCTACGGCGGCCACCTCCACGTGCCGACGATCGACGTCATCTCCACGGAGATCAACTTCATCGGCAATCTCGTGGGGTCCTACAACGACCTGTCCGAACTGATGGTCCTGGCGGCCCGCGGCAAGGTCACCCTGCACACCCAGCACTACCCCTCGCCTCCTTCCGGCAGGCCCTCGACGACCTGCACGCCGGCGCCGTACGCGGCCGAGCGATCTTGATCCCCTGACACCGCAGGAGAAGCCCCATGCGCAGCAGACCGTACAAGGGCCTGGTCGCCGTAGCGGCCGCAGCGGCCCTGACCGCCACCGCGTGCACCGCCCAGAACGAAGCACAGCAAAAGCCCAAGGAAAAGACCGCCCTCTTCAAGCCCGGCTCGGACATCAGCTACCAGAAGTACGGCAAGAACTACCCGGCGACGAAGGTCAAGGACGTCCCCGGCTCCTGCAGCTACGAGTCGATCAGCCGCAAGGACTACTCCGGGCAGACGCTGAAGATCATCAGCCATGCCGTCCCGGTCATCGGTGAGCCGACGCAACTGCACGCCAAGCAGTTCGAGGAAATCACCGGCGGCAAGGTCGAGGTGGTCAACGTCCCCTTCGGCGAGCTGCACCAGAAGATCCTCACACCGCTCCAGGCGGGCCAGCCGGCGTACGACGTCATGTTCTACCCGTCCCTGTGGATCGGCGACCTGGCCCCGTACCTGGCACCGGTGCCGGAGAAGTACCTGAACACCACCGGCATGCAGGACGTCACCGCGGCCTACATGGACGTGGCGACCTGGGACGGCAAGGTCGTGCAGTACCCGGTGGACGGCGACCGGCACTACCTCAAGATCCGCGCCGATGTGCTGAAGGACCCCAAGTGGCAGGCACAGTACGAGACGGCCACGGGCAAGGACCTGAAGGTCCCCACCACATGGGCCGAATACCAGGACATAGCCGAGGCCTTCAGCGGCAAGGACTTCGACGGCGACGGCAAGAAGAACTACGGGAGCGCCGAGGTCACCAAGCGCGATGACCTGACGTTCTCCGCGTTCATCAGCCGGGCGGCGCCGTACGTGAAGAATCCGGACGTCAAGGGCGGTGTCTTCTTCGACGAAGAGACCATGAAGCCGCTGATCAACACGCCCGGCTTCGTCCGCGCCCTGCAGGACATGGTCAAGGCCAAGTCCACCTGGGCACCCGGCGGCGCCAACTTCGGCCTGGGAGACGAGATCTTCTCCTTCGGCGGCGGCCAGACGCTGATGTCCTACTCCTGGGACGACGCCTTCATCCAGGCCCAGCAGCCGGACAGCAGAATCCGCAACACGGTTGAGGCGGCGCCGCTGCCGGGCTCCACGGAGGTCTACAACCGCACCACGAAGTCGTGGGACAAGAAGGCGAACCAGGCGGCCTACTTCACCTGGGGATGGACGTCCGCGGTGGCCAAGGCGTCCAGCCACCAGGAGATGGCCTTCGACTACCTGTGCTTCTTCAGCAACGAGGCCAACACCGCTCTCGACCTGACCATCGGACGTTTCGGCGTCAACCCCTACCGCATCTCCCACTTCGCCCCGGAGTTCTGGGAGAAGCAGGGCTGGGACAAGGACGTCGCCAAGGCGTACGTGGACACGCTCTCCGGCATGGAAGAGAACCCCAACCGCGTCTTCGACCTGCGTGTCCCCGGTGTCAACCAGTACATGTCCGCGCTGGCCAACGGAGTCGCCGCGGCGCTGGCGGGCCAGGAGTCCGCGCAGCGGGCGCTGGACGGCGTGGCCGGGGAATGGGCCAAGATCACCGACCAGATCGGCAAGGACAAGGTCCGAAGCGCCTATCGCAACGTGGTCGCGCTCGAGGACGAGTCCTGATCCGAACGCAGGGCGCCCCGGATGGCCGGACCGCACCGGCCGGTCACCCGGGGACTCCCGCTTCCTTCCGCAAGGAGACCCATGGACGGCCTGCGCCGGCACAAGAGCATGTTCCTGCTGCCGGGACTGCTCACGCTCTTCCTGATCATCATTTTCCCGCTGCTGTTCACCATCCGCGTCAGCTTCTCCGGCTGGAACGTCAGCAACCCTCAGATGGACTTCATCGGAGGGGGCAACTACACCGCGATGCTGGACGACAGCCGCTTCTGGTCCTCCATCACCCGGCTGATCCTGCTAGCGGGCGGCACGGTCCTGATCCAGTACCTCATCGGCTTCGGCATGGCCCTGTTGGTCTGGCGCGAGGCACGCGGCCGCAGATTCTGGCGGGTGCTCTTTCTCGTCCCCATGATGACCACGCCCGTAGTGATGGCCGCCATCTGGCAGACGATCTTCCATGAGTCGCTGGGCCCGGTGAACGACCTCCTGGGGATGCTGGGCCTGACGAAGATTCCCTGGCTCACCGAGTCCGGACCGGCCCTGTTCGCGCTGATGACCGTCGAGGTCTGGCAGTGGACCCCCTTCATGTTCCTGTTGCTGCTGGCCGGCCTGCTCAGCCTTCCCAAGGAACCGTTCATGGCGGCCGCGATCGACGGCGCCGGTACCTGGCGCACCTTCTGGAAGGTGACCTTCCCGCTGATGGCACCGGTCTCGGTGGCGGCGGTCATCATCCGGCTGATCGAGGCGTCCAAGCTCTCCGACAGCGTCTACGTCCTGACGTCCGGCGGGCCGGGGTCCTCCACGGAGACCCCGGGCTACTACCTCTACATCCAGGGCCTCCGCGATCAGCAGACCGGCTACAGCGGGGCGATGTCCCTGACCTACCTCGTTCTGATGATCGTCACGCTCACGGTCGTCGCCGCCCTGCTCACCAGGGCCCTCAAGCTGAAGGGGGACTCATGAGGTCGCGCCTTTATCCCGTATTCAAGTACACCGTGATCGCCCTGTGGGCCTGCTTCGTCGCGGGACCGTTCTTCTGGGCGATGACGACCAGCTTCAAGAACGCCAACGCCGTCCAAGGCGGTGCCACTTACCTCCCCTGGGCGCAGTACGAGCCCACCCTCACCGGCTGGCGCAACATCTTCGGCGGAGCCGGCGGCATCGATGTGATCGATCCCTTCATCAACAGTGCCGTCGTCACCATCGCCGCGTCCGCCATCAGCCTGGCCCTCGGGTCACTGGCCGCCTACGCACTGTCCCGGTACCGGTTCAAGCTGGGCTTCATCAAGAACAGCGACATCGTCTTCTTCTTCGTCTCCCAGCGGATCATGCCGCCCGTCGTCCTGGTGATCCCCTTCTTCTACCTCCTGCAGTGGGGCGGCCTGCTGGACACCATCGCGGGCCTGGTCATCGTGACGGTCGCGCTCCTGCTGCCCATCGCGGTCTGGGTGATGGTGGACTTCTTCAACGGCATCCCCCGGGAGATCGACGAGATGGCGATGCTGGAGGGCTGCCCGCCGTTCCAGACCTTCGTACGAGCGATCCTGCCGAACTCCCTGCCCGGGCTGACCGTCGCGGCCATGTTCTGCGCCGTGTTCGGCTGGAACGACTTCTTCTTCGCCTTCCGGCTGACCTTCACCGAGGTCCAGACGCTGCCCCAGGCGGTCGTCGCCCTCAACTCCTCCATTCCACCGTGGTGGACGCTGTCGGCCGCCGCACTCTTCGGCGTGGCACCACTGATCCTGCTCGCCCTCTGGGTGGAGCGCCTGCTGTCCAAGGGGAACCTGTCGGGAGCGGTCCGATGAATCTCAACGCCACTGATCTGTGCCTGACCGTCGACGGCGTCGATCACCTCAAGAACGTGACCGCAACCTTCCAGCCTGGACGGCTCCACACCGTCATCGGCCGGACGATGGCCGGGAAGACGACGCTGCTGCGGGCCCTGGCCGGCCTGCAGAACGTGGACTCCGGCTCCCTGACCCGGGCGGGAGCCGACTTCCGGAAGACTCCGGTGTGGCGGCGCGACACCGCCATGGTCTACCAGCAGTTCATCAACTACCCGCATCTCAACGTGTACGACAACGTGGCCTTCCCGCTGAAGCGGGCCGGGCTGTCACGCGACGAGATCCGGCACAGGGTGCGGCAGAGCCTGGCGAGCGTGGGCCTCACGGACTTCGAGAAGCGCAAGCCCGCCCAGCTCTCCGGCGGCCAGCAGCAGCGCGTCGCGATGGCTCGCGCCCTGGCCCGCGGTACCGGAATCCTCCTGCTCGACGAGCCACTGGCGAACCTGGACTACAAGTTGCGCGAACAGCTGCGCGACGAGTTCAAGGCCCTTTTCTCGGACCAGGGGGACACGATCGTCATCTACACGACCACCGAACCCGCCGAGGCGATGATGCTCGGTGACGTGGTCCTCGTCATGCACGAGGGGCGGATCCTCCAGACGGGCACCCCTCAGGAGGTCTTCGAACGCCCGGCGACCACCACCGTGGCGTCCATCATCAACGACCCGCCCATGAACATCTTCGCTGGCCGGCTCGAGGGCGGCCAGGTCGCGGTGGCCGGCTTCCAGGCCACGCACGTCTCCGCGCACCTGGCCAACCTGCCCGACGGTGCCTACCAGTTCGGCCTGCGCGCCACCGACGTCAGCCTGGCTTCAAGCGGTGTCGAGGGCGAGGTCACCTTCGTCGAGATCTCCGGCTCCGAGACCTTCGTCCATGCGGTCGTCGGCGAGACCCCCTTCGTCGTACAGATGGAGGGCATCCACGACGTCGCCCTCGGCGACCTGATCAGACTCCGGCTCCGTCCCGACCGGCTGTTCGCCTTCGACGAGCAGGGGGCGCTCGTGCAAACACCTTCGTACGATCTCGCTTCAGTGGAAGGCCGTTGATATGGCGCAGTTGGACATCGTCGACGTCGGGCACGCGTACGCGCCGGGTGCCGAGGAGGAGCGGTGGGCTCTCAAGCCGCTGAAGCTGACCTTCGAGTCCGGCAAGACCTACGCGCTGGTCGGACCCTCGGGCTGCGGCAAGACAACCTTGCTGAACATCCTGTCCGGCCTGGTCAGACCATCCCGGGGGCGGGTGCTGTTCGACGGCGTCGATGTCACCGCCCTGCCCACCAAGGCGCGCAACATCGCCCAGGTCTTCCAGTTCCCCGTCATCTACAAGTCGATGACGGTCTACGACAACCTCGCCTTCCCGCTGCAGTGCCGGCGCTGGGCCAAGGCGAGGACCGACGCCAAGGTCCGGCAGGTCGCCGAGGCCCTGGACCTGCAAGACCGGCTGGGGCAGTCCGCACGCGGGCTCACCGCCGACGACAAGCAGCTGATCTCACTCGGCCGCGGCCTGGTCCGTGACGACGTGGCTGCCGTCCTGATGGACGAGCCGCTCACCGTGATCGACCCGCAGCTGAAACACTCGCTGCGGCGCAAGATCCGAGAGATCACCGAGCAGTTCCGACCCACGGTGATCTATGTGACGCACGACCAGTACGAGGCGATGAGCTTTGCGCAGGAACTGCTCGTCATGAAAGACGGCCGCGCCGTGCAGCAAGGCACCCCTGAGCAGCTGTTCGAGGCGCCGTCCTCCACGTACGTCGGCTACTTCATCGGCTCGCCGGCGATGAACTTCCTGACCGTGGACCGCAGCGACGGGCCCTTGGCGCTGGGCGGCCTGCCGCTGTCCGGCGCCTGGGACATCCCCGGAGCACGGCCGAGATCCAGGTCGGCGTACGGCCCGAATACGTCAAGATAGTCACGGAGCCCGGCCCCAACACCTTCCCCGGCCGGCTGCGGGGCGTCAGCGACCACGGCGCGCAGCGCGTCCTCGAGGTCGAGGTCGCCGGGCAGCCTGTCAGGGCCAAGACGCCGCGAGAGGACGGAGTTCCGGTCGGCGAGGACGTCCTCGTGCACCTGCCGCGCGCAAAGGTACTTCCGTACGCGGACGGTAAGTTGGTACTCCGCGCGTAACGATGCGCCTGCCGGCGCCACGACACGTTCGGTGTCGCGAAGTCCGCAAGCATGCACTGGCAAGGGAGCTCATACGATCCTTTCGTCACGAGTCCTGATCGCGCGGCCGGAACGCGTGTGTTGAGCGGACAGGTTGGTGACGCGGCTGGCTGGGGTGTGGCCGCTGATTCCGGTGTGGGGTCGGTGGTAGTTGTACCAGTCCAGCCAGTCGGGAAAGGCGGCTTGGCGTTCGGCGTCTGAGGTGTAGGGCCGGTGATAGGCCCATTCGTCGAGCAGAGTTCGGTGGAAGCGTTCGTCTCTGCCGTTGGTCTGCGGACGCCAAGGCCGTGTCCAGCGCGGACTGATGCCCAGCTCGTGTCAGGTCTGCCGCCAGGTGTTCTTGGTGTAGGCCCAGGCGTTGTCGGTCAGGACGCGTTCGACGGTGACGTTGTGTGCGGCGAACCAGGCGGTGGCCCGGGTGAGGAAGCCTGCGCAGGTCGGGGCGGTCTCGTCGGGCAGTCTTCGGTGTAGGCCAGGCGGGAATGGTCGTCCAGAGCAGTGTGCAGGTAGGCGTAGCCGGTGCCGGTCCTGTTGCGTCGGCCTTCCGCGCGTCCTTGGGTGCGGTGCCCGCCGCCGTCGGGGATGCGGCCGAGCTTCTTGACGTCGATGTGGACCAGTTCGCCGGGCCGGGAGCGTTCGTAGCGGCGGACAGGCTCGCTGGTGGCCCGGTCCGGCGCGGCCAGGACGGGCAGGCCGTGACGCTTGAGGACGCGGTGGGCGGTGGTCGCTGCGATCCGGGTGCGGGCGGCCAGCCGAAGTGGTCCGATGCGCTGCTCGCGCCGTATCCGCACCACCTTCAACGACCAAGGTCTCCCGTGATCACGCGCTGCTCCCGACCTCGGGCGCGATGCAGAGGACTTCTCGACGACACGGCGCGAGGGAAATGAACGGGGATTGAAGTGAGCGGGGACTTCAGGACAGCCACGATGGAACCAAGCCCGGTGGGTGAAGACAACACAGCACCGGGGAGCCGGGTCATGCAGACCACGGTGGCGGGTGCGAACACGTCCATGTTCAGGGTCGAGCCGGGCCCGGATCCCACCGACGAGGCCCGGCTCGCCCTGATCGACCTCGACGTCAAACGACCCGAGCTGCGCGGGCACCTTCTGCGCTGGAGCGAGGACGCGAAGGCGTGGCCCCCGGTCCCCGACACCCCCGGCGACAGCTGACGTGTTCGAAGACAAATTGTCTCGGGTCAGGTCAGGCGCACCGGGTAGCCCGACTCCACACCGTCGATGGCCGTACTGGACGTTACCCAGAGACTGGTGAGCTTCTCGCCCGCCGGGATCTGGAACACGCCATGCACCGCCCCTTGCTGCCCGGGTTGATGCCGTAGGTCCAGAGTCAGCCAACGGGCTCGGGAACCAAGTCGAAGAAGCGGGCACGAGCGAGTTCCACGCCCACTTCGACGGACCCGGTCCGGCCATGACGGTTGTGCGGCACGAGGCGCTCGGCGCGGTGAACAGCCGGCTCGGGCAGTCCGTACCGCGGGAACAGGTCCCACCGGGTACAGCTCGGGATCGGGTGAACGTTCGTAGCGGCCCGTGCGGTGCTGAGGGTCGTAGTAGGCGGGACGGTGCAGCAGGATCACCGCCTCCGCGTGGCTGAGCAGGGCCTCGCCCTGGCAGAGGTCGCTGAGCCGGGCCGACCAATCGCCATAACTGCGGTCACATCCCAGCTCGGAGATCCCACCGGTCAGGCTGCCAGTCATAGGACACGGTCTTAGCTAGGTGACCCAGGTCACACCAGGATCCTGTCAGCAATCGCGGTGCCGTCTCGTTCGAAGGGCACGCGAACGAGACAGGAGCGACACCATGAAGCACCGCATCGTCGTACTCGGCGCCGGATATGCCGGGGCTTTCGCCGCCGGAAACCTGGCCCGCCGGCTCTCCCCCGCCGACGTCGAGATCACCGTCGTCAACGCCGTGCCTGACTTCGTTGAGCGGATGCGGCTCCACCAGCTCGCGATCGGCCAGGACCTCGCGTCCCGCAAGCTCGCCGACGTATTCGCGGGCACCGGGGTGCGGCTGCGCCTGGCGCTCGTCACCAGCGTCGACCCCGGGCGCAAGACCGTCGCCGTGACCGGCGAGGACGGCGACGGCGAACTCGCGTACGACACGCTTCTCTACGCGCTCGGCAGCTCCGTAGCCCACCATGGCGTCCCCGGCGTGGCCGAGTACGCCTTCGATGTGACCGGCCGGTCCTCGGCGCTGCGCCTGCGCGAGCGCTTGGCCGCACTGGGCGAGGGCGGCACCGTGCTGATCGTCGGTGAGGGGCTGACCGGCATCGAGACCGTCACCGAGTTCGCCGAGTCCCGGCCCGACCTCTCGGTCGCGCTCGCCGCCCGCGGTGAGCTGGGCGCCTGGCTCTCCCCGAAGGCGCGCCGTCACCTGCGCCGTGCCTTCGACCGGCTCGGCATCACCGTCCACGAGCACACTGGCATCGAAACCGTCGAGCCGGCACGGGCGATCGCCGCCGACGGTACGCCCATCCCCGCCGACGTGACCGTGTGGTCGGCCGGTTTCGCCGTGCACCCCCTCGCGGCCGCCAGCGGCCTGGAGATCGCCGAGACCGGCCAGATCGTCGTCGACCGCACCATGCGCTCGGTCTCCCACCCGGACGTCTACGCCGCCGGTGACTGCGCCTACGCCATCGGCGACAACGGCCGGCCGCTGCCGATGTCCTGCGCCTCGGCCGGCTTCACCAACATGCAGGCGACCGCCGCGATCATCTCGCGCCTGACGGGCAGCGAGGTCCCGACCACCGGGCTGAAGTACCACGGCAACCACATCAGCCTCGGGCGGCGGGACGCAATCTTCCAGATGGTGGACAGGGACGCCCGGTCGAAGTCCTGGTACCTGGGCGGCCGGACCGCCGCGCGGCTGAAGTCGGGCGTGCTCAAGGGGGCCGGGTGGGGCATCGCCCACCCCACCTTCGGCATGCCGAAGCGCAAGCGCCGCCATGCCACCGCGCCTGACCGGGCCGGTGCCAGGGCTACTGCATAGGCTGTTCGGCATGGACAGCGCAGCCATCGATCGGTTCGAGGCCAGCCGAGGCCGGCTGGCCTCGCTCGCGTACCGTCTGCTCGGCTCGGCCGCCGACGCCGAGGACGCCGTGCAGGACACGTTCCTGCGCTGGCAGGCCGCAGACCGCGAACGGGTCGAGGTACCGGAAGCGTGGCTGACCAAGGTCGTCACCAATCTCTGCCTCGACCGGCTCCGCTCGGCGCAGGCGCGCTACGAGCGAGCGGCCGGTGCCTGGTTGCCTGAACCGCTCCTCGAGGGCGACCCCATGCTCGGCCCGGCCGATACCTTCGAGCAGCGCGAATCGGTGTCCCTCGCCGTCCTGACCCTGATGGAGCGGCTCTCGCCGGTCGAAAGGGCCGTCTACGTCCTGCGTGAGGCCTTCTCGTACAGCCACGCCGAGATCGCCGGGATCCTCGACATCACCGAGTCCGCGAGCCAGCAGCATGTCCACCGGGCCCGGATCCGGGTCGCCGCCGAGCGCCGCCGCGGCGGCGAGGCCGACCCCGCGTCCGCGCGCCGGGTCGTCGAGGAATTCCTCGCCGCTGCCACGTCGGGGCGCACCGAACGGCTGGTGGCGCTGCTCACCGACGACGTGACGGCTGTCTCGGACGGCGCCGGACTGGCCACGCGGCTGTTGCGGTACAAGACGCGCGAGCGGGTCGCCTCCTACGTGCGGGCCGGCTTCAAGCCCACGCCGGCGAAGCGGCGGCTGGCCGGCGGATCGCCCGCGATGCATATCGCCCTGGTCAACGGCTCCCCGGCCGTCCTCGCCGTGGTCGACGACCGGGTCGTGGGTGCCGTGGCGTTCGAAGTCAGTGACGGCAAGGTCGCGTCCCTGTGCGGCATCGCCGCCGCAGACCGGCTCGCACGCCTCAACGAGACCTGGCGGCAGCACGAACCCGACGCGCCGGTCATCAAGGCATGGTGACCGGAGCCCCCGGCGTAGCCAACTACGAATCGTCACGGAGGGGCTGACCAGGGCGGATCCTTGACGTATTCGGGACGGACGCCGACCTGGACCTCGGCCGTGCCGGAGTTCCACGTTCTACAGGCCGGCCAGCGCCCGCAGCAGCGTCGTCTTCCCCGGCGTCTTCGCCCTGACAGGCTGCCCGGCGACCTCGACCTCGAGGACGCGCTGCGCGCCGTGGCCGCTGACGCCCAGTCATCTTCACGACCACCGAACCCGCCGAGGCGATCATGCTCGACCGGGGCCCGTGTCTCTCCTGTTGCCCCGAGGTCCAAGGGTGCAACCGGACAGTCCAGTGAGAGCCGTTGACAATCCCAAGACCTCCATGAAATCTGTGACGTACGGTACGCAAATCTTCGACTGAATCACTCAAATTTCGAAGGCACACGCGCAAGTTCACCGAGTGTGGACAGATCTGCCGGATGTGTCCCGCTCTGCACGGATCCCTGAATCCCCGTGGAACAGAGGACACCATGAGATGGACGCACTCCGTCCGGCGGTCGGTCGTCGGCTCGCTGATAGCGGGTCTCGCCACCGCCGGGCTTCTGCCCGCCGCCGCCTCCGCAGCCGAAGCCGCAGTCCCCAACCTGGCCCTGGGCAAGACCGCCACGGCGAGTGGGTCCCACAGCGGCTATCCCGCAAGGAACGTCACTGACGGAAGCCAGCAGACGTACTGGGAAAGCCCGTCCAACGCCTTCCCGCAGTGGATTCAGGTCGACCTCGGCGGCAGCGCCGCGATCGACCAGGTCGTCCTGAAGCTCCCCACCTCATGGGAGGCCCGCACGCAGACCCTGAGAGTTCTGGGCAGCAGCGACGGCAGCAGCTTCAGCACCCTTTCCGGCTCCGCCGGGAGGCAGTTCGACCCGTCACGATCAGGCAGCGTCACGGTCGACTTCGACTCCACGGACGTCCGGTACGTGCGGGTGCAGGTGACAGCGAACACCGGTTGGCCCGCGGCGCAGGTATCCGAGCTGGAGATCTACGGGGAGGAGGGCGAGCCCCCGCCGCCTGTGAACGGGACGAACCTGGCGGTCAACAAGCCGATCGAGGCGTCCTCCTCGACGCAGAACTACTTGGCCGCCAACGCCAACGACAACAACGTGAGCACCTACTGGGAGTCCAGCGGCAGTCCGTCGACGCTCACGGTGAAGCTGGGCGCCGACGCGGACCTCGAAGGGGTCGTGGTCAAGCTCAACCCCGACGCCGCATGGTCAACCCGTACCCAGAACATCGAGGTGCTCGGGCGTGCGCAGAACGCCTCCGAGTACACCTCGCTCAAGGCGCGCGCCGACTACACCTTCAATCCGTCGTCGAACCAGAACGCGGTGACGATTCCGGTGACCGGTCGCTACGCCGACATCCAGCTGAAGATCTACACCAACAGCTCCGGCTTCGGCGGCCAGGTCGCCGAGTTCCAGGTCACCGGAGTCGCGGCCCCCAACCCGGACCTCACCGTCACCGACCTCACCTGGACTCCCGCAGCGCCGAGCGAAAGCGACGAGATCACGGTGAACGCCACCGTGCGCAACGGCGGTTCCGCGGCCGGGGCCGCGACCACGCTGAACGTCAGTCTGGGCGGCACGGCCGCCGGCAGCGGCTCGGTGCGCGCCCTCGACGTGGGAGAGACGGCGACCGTCCCGGTGACGGTCGGCAAGCGGGCGATGGGCAGTTACACCGTCTCCGCGGTGGTCGACCCCAACGACACCGTGGCCGAGCTGGACAACAGCAACAACAGCCGGACGGCGGACGCGAAGCTGGTCGTCGGCCAGGCCCCCGGTCCCGACCTGGAGGTCACGGACATCGTCTCCAGCCCGGCCAACCCGGCCGTGGGCTCGAACGTCACCTTCAACGTGAAGGTACACAACCGTGGCACCAGCGCCGTCGGCGCCGGCTCGGTCACCCGGCTGACCGTCGGCGGAACCACGCTCAACGGCACCGCTCCCGCGATCTCCGCCGGTGACACCGCCACCGTGGCCGTCGGCGGCAGCTGGACCGCGACCAACGGCGGCGCCACCCTCACCGCCACCGCGGACGCCACCGGCGTGGTCACCGAGACCAACGAGAACAACAACGTGTTCGCGCGCTCGATCGTGGTCGGCCGTGGTGCGGCGGTGCCGTACGTGGAGTACGAGGCCGAGGACGCCCAGTACACGGGCACCCTCCTGCAGACCGACAGCCAACGCACCTTCGGGCACACCAACTTCGCCACCGAGTCGTCGGGGCGCGAGTCCGTACGCCTCAACTCCTCGGGTCAGTACGTGGAGTTCACCTCGACCAGCGCGTCGAACTCCATCGTCGTGCGCAACTCCATCCCGGATGCGGCGGGCGGCGGCGGTCAGGAGGCCACGCTCAGCCTCTATGCGAACGGTACGTTCGTGCAGAAGCTGACCCTCACCTCCAAGTACAGCTGGCTGTACGGCAACTCCGACGACCCCGAGGGCCTGACCAACACCCCGCAGACCGATGCGCGACGGCTGTTCGACGAGTCGCACGCGCTGCTGTCGCAGACGTATCCGGCCGGCACCAAGTTCAAGCTGCAGCGCGACGCCGGTGACAACGCGGCGTACTACATCGTCGACATGATCGACCTGGAGCAGGTGGCGCCGGCCGCGAGCAAGCCCGCCGAGTGCACCTCGATCACCGAGTACGGCGCTATCCCGAACGACGGCATCGACGACACGGACGCCATCCAGCGGGCGGTGACGGCCGACCAGAACGGCACCATCGACTGTGTGTGGATCCCGGCCGGGCAGTGGCGCCAGGAACAGAAGATCCTCACCGACGACCCGCTGAACCGGGGCGACTACAACCAGGTGGGCATCCGGGACGTCACGATCCGCGGCGCGGGCATGTGGCACTCCCAGCTCTACACCCTGACCCCGCCGCACCAGGCCGGCGGCATCAACCACCCGCACGAGGGCAACTTCGGCTTCGACATCGACGACAACACCAAGATCTCCGACATCGCCATCTTCGGCTCGGGCACCATTCGCGGCGGCGACGGCGGCGCGGAGGGCGGAGTCGGACTGAACGGCCGCTTCGGCGAGGACACCAAGATCACGAACGTATGGATCGAGCACGCCAACGTGGGCGTCTGGGTTGGCCGCGACTACTCCAACATCCCCGACCTGTGGGGCCCCGGAGACCGCCTGGAGTTCAGCGGCATGCGCGTCCGCAACACGTATGCCGACGGCGTGAACTTCACCAACGGGACGCGGAACTCGACCGTGTTCAACTCCTCGTTCCGCAACACCGGTGACGACGCGCTCGCGGTGTGGGCCAGCAAGTACGTGAAGGACCAGTCGGTGGACATCGGCCACGACAACCACTTCCGCAACAACACCGTCCAGCTGCCGTGGCGCGCCAACGGCATCGCCGTGTATGGCGGTTACGGCAACACCATCGAGAACAACCTCGTCTACGACACCATGAACTACCCGGGCATCATGCTCGCCACGGACCACGACCCGATCCCCTTCTCGGGGCAGACGCTGATCGCCAACAACGGGCTGTACCGCACGGGCGGCGCGTTCTGGGGCGAGGCCCAGGAGTTCGGCGCCATCACCCTGTTCGCAGCGGGTCCCGACATCCCGGGTGTCACGATCCGCGACACGGAGATCCACGACTCGACGTACGACGGCATCCAGTTCAAGACGGGCGGCGGTGCCGTACCGAACGCGAAGATCGACAACGTGACGATCACCAAGTCCAACAACGGCGCGGGCATCCTCGCGATGGGAGGCGCACGCGGCAGCGCGACACTGACCAATGTGACCATCAGTGACTCGGCCGACGGGAACGTCCTTATCGAACCGGGCTCGCAGTTCGTGATCAACGGCACCACGACGGCGGCTCCGTAGCACTCTCGATCGCCATGACGCCGGGGCCGCCGACGAGCCCCGGCGTCATGACATCCGTTTGGTGACCCGCACCCACAACTATCGTCTTCGAATGATGCCGCGGTTGCCGCCGCTGACACACCGCGCAACAGCGTCCATGGGCTGAGACTCTCAGCCGCCCTCACAGACAAGAGCGAGCACCACGATTGCCTGGCCTTGACGCCGTAGGTGATCGGCAGCATGTACGAGCTGTACCGCATCCTCCCCGCATCAGTACCTTCATCGCCCAGCCCGGACTGTCAGCAGCGGCTGGGCTTGATCCGCTTTGACGGACATCCGAGATCAGGGATTCTGCCCCGGGAGGATGTCCATCATGGAGAGCATGGGGAAGAAGAAGCCACGCCCTCGCCGCTCGTTCAAGGCCGAGATGGTTGAGCTGTGCCGGCGCGGTGACCGCTCGGTCGGCCAGATCGCCAAGGACTTCGACCTGACCGAGACGGCAGTGCGGCTGTGGGTCAGCCAGGCCGAGGTCGACGCGGGCGAGCGCGACGGACTGACCAGCAGTGAACGCGAGGAACTGGCCGCGCTGCGGCGGGAGAACCGCCGGCTGCGCGAGGACGTCGAGGTCCTCAAGCGGGCGACAGCTTTCTTCGCGAAGGAGACCCGGTGACGGTGCATCCGTTCATCGAGGCGGAAAAGCATGGCGGTCACAGCGTCAAGCGCGCGCGTGAACTGCTGCAGGTCTCCCGAACCGCCTTCTACGCCCGCCGCACCGCCAAGCCTGGGCCGCGGGCGCTCCGGGAGCCGAGCTGACCGAGAAGATCGCCGAAGTCCACGAGCGGTCCCGCGGAACCTACGGGGTCCCGCGGGTCCATGCCGCCCTGCAACGACAGGGCGAGGACTGCGGACGGCGCCGCGTCACCAGACTGATGCGCGACGCCGGGCTGCAGGGCCGCCACCGCAGGCGACGGCGGCTGACGACGATCCCCGACCCGTGGGCCGTCGCCAGGCCCGACCTTGTCGTTCGCAACTTCGCTCCCGACCCGGACGGCCTCGACACCCGCTGGTGCGGCGACATCACCTACGTTGCCACCGACGAGGGCTGGCTCTATCCGGCCACCGTCATCGACATCGCCTCCCGGCGCGTGGTCGGCTGGTCCACCGCCGACCACCTGCGGACCGAACTGGTCGCCGACGCCCTCACGGCGGCCTGCCGCGAGCGTCGCCCCGCGCGACCGGTGATCTTTCACTCGGATCGCGGCCGTCAGTACACCAGTCAGCAATTCGCCACGCTGGCAAGCGAGTTCGGAGTCCGCCTGTCCGTCGGCCGCACCGGTCAGTGCTGGGACAACGCACTCGCCGAGTCGTTCTTCGCCACCATCAAACGGGAGTTGCCCGACACGAGCTCCTGGCCCAGCCGGGCCGCTGCCCGCACCGCGATCTTCGACTTCATCGAGGGCTGGTACAACTTGCACCGACTGCACAGCAGCCTCGGCTACCGCAGTCCACGTCAAAGCGGAACAAGCTCAGACAAAGGGTGCTCGCCGTCGGGCTGCTGACGGCCGCCGCGGCCGCCTGCGCTTCCCTCGGTGTGGGCAAGGCCGAGTACGTCGCGGATCCCGACGCATTCCGGGCAATCGTAGGCGCGGCGCTCGCGCTTGCTGCCGAGCCGGAACCGTCGCTACTGGCCGCCAGGCCCCAACAGGCTGCGAGCGCCGGTGCGGCAGTGACCTCGGCCCGTCCGTGATCGAACGTCATGAGTCCCCCACTGCAACCGCGATCGCTCGCGCTCCCGCTTTTGTCGCTGCAGACTGCGGAACGACTGCGACCGGGCAGTGCGCGTGGTGCAGCAGCGTGTGGCCCACGCGGCCGAGTTGCAGACCGAAGTCGCCATGCCGGCGACGCGCCCCGATGATCACGAGATCCGCACCGGCGACGATGTTCTGCATCGGAGGTCTTACACGTCTCCGCATCGGTTCACGCGTGCCCGGCAGGTCTTCGCTGCGTCGGTTCCCTGGACCGCGACGACAGGGATCTGAAGCGCGCCCTGGGGGCGATACCGAAGCGTGGGCTGCTCTCCTGGCTGCGCGAGTGGACCGGCGTGTCGACGCGGTCACGGCTGGCTGAGTCGTGATCGGCGTGGGGCGGCTCGACGTCGTGGGGCGGCGGCCGGTGGAGTGTGTGAGGGCGCTCCGCCAACCGCCGCCTTCCTGCGTCAGTACGTCAGTGCGTCAGGCTTGACCGGCGCCTCCGCCACCGGGACCGTATGACGCTGTCCCGTCACGCTGCCGAGCCAGCCGAGCAGGAACGCGACGGGCAGCGACACCAGGGCGACGGTCTGGAGCGGGAACCAGTCGATGTGCCACTCGGGCACCAGCGCCATCGGGTTACCCGAGAAGACGGGGCTGCACACCTGGAGTCCGATCGCTGAGCCCAGGCCGCCGTACAGCGTCCACAGCAGCCCCCGGCGGGTGAAGCCGCTCCAGAACAACGCGTACACCAGCGCCGGGAGCAGGCAGGAGGCCGCCACGGCCAGGGAGAGCGTGGACAGGAAGCCCATGTTCCAGCCCTGGACCCACACCGCACAGCAGATGCTCAGCACCCCGACCAGGGAGGACGCGATACGGGCCGCGGCCACCTCCCGGCCCTCGGTGGTGCGCCCGCGGCGCACGACGTTGGTGACGAGATCGTGGGCGACCGCGCCCGCCGCCGCCAGGGTCACGCTCGCGACGACCGCAAGCGTCGTGAGGAACACAGCGCAGGCGACCAGCACGACGAGCCATGCCTCGCCCGTCTTCGCCGACGATCCTCCTGCCAGATCGCCGGTGAGCATCAGCAGGCTGCTGGTGGCTCCGGGGTCGGCGGCGAGAATCTTCGGGGCACCGATCATCGCCGCGGCACCGAAGCCCATCACCGTGGTGACGAGGCAGACGGCGCCGACGATGCCGATGGTGTGGCGGACCGTACGTCGGGCGGCGGCCGGGTCGGGCGCGGTGTTCAGCTGAGTGGCGACATGGGGCAGGCACGCCACGCCCAGCACCACGGTGATCATCAGGCCGATGAAGTCGAGCGTGCTCTCGACCGGGCCCCCGGTGGCGAAGCGCAGGCCCGGACGCAGATAGCCGTCGGGTCGGCCGCTGCCCTGAGCGGCGGCGTCAATGAGGGAGTCGGCGCTCCAGTGGAAGCGGTGGAGCAGCACCGCGGCCACGGCGAGCGCCATGGCAAGCAGGAACACCGTCTTGATCATCTGGAGGGCGATCATGCCTCGCATCCCGCCGAAGGCCGTGGCGCAGACGACGAGCGTGCCGATCATGACGATGACGGTCTGTTCGGCGCCCGGCCCGGAAAGGCCGAGCAGCATGGCGGTGGTCCGGCCCGCGCCGGAGAGCTGGACGATCAGATACGGGATACAGGCGCTCAGCGTGACGACGGCGGCCGCGATCCGCACGGCGGGCCCCGGGGCGCGCAGGGCGAAGGTGTCACCGAGGGTGTAGCTGCCGCGCTCGCGCAGCGGGCCGGACAGCAGGAGCAGGACGCCGAGCGACAGCACGGTGCACAGGGCGACGAACAGGCCGTCGAAGCCGAAGACCGCGACGGTTCCCGTCGTACCGAGCACGGTCGCGGCCGAGAGATAGACGCCGGAGAGGACGATCGCGCCCTGCACGGGGCGCAGCCTGCGCCCCGCGGTGTAGAAGTCGCTGACCCGGTCGCGCTCGGGGCCGTTGAGCACACAGAGGAGCAGCATCGGGACGATGAACGTCAGAAAGCCGACGAGGACCCAGGAGCGGGTGTCCGTGTCCAGGTCGAGGGAGCCGGGTGTCCCTGCGGCGAGCAGCATCTGAGGAAGCATCAGCGCTCCCCCTGCGGCTCGTACGCGGCCTCGCCGCAGGGGGCCCCGTCGGGGGCATCGCCGGGGGCGTCGCCGTAGGGGGCGCGGTCGTAGCGCGCCGCCGTCCACAGCAGGAGCGAACCCTGGGCGAGGAGTGCGACGACACCGAGGGTGATCTGTCCGGCGACTCGCGTGGCCAGCAGGTCCTCGGCGGTGCAGGCGAGCAGGAGGTGGACCGCGAAGGTCAGTCCGTTGACGAGCGCGAAGGATCGGCCGGGCGGGCGGGGCCGGGGTCTTTGGTGCGGCTGCGGGGTGTGCGGATGGACGTGCTGATGGGCCATGGAGCTCTCCTGGCGGGCAGCAAAGCGCGCATCGCTCGGCTCGGGCGATGCCTTGCGCGGGCATTGCCCCTGACGGCAGTGCCCCTGATGAGGGCTCACGAGAGCACGTACCGACCAGTCAGTCCATGCGCTTCGGGCACGCCGTTGTCCGCTCCCAACGGCGGAGGGTGGTGACTGTGCTGACGCCCATTCAGCCACCCGCGGGAAGGGAACCGACCAGGGCGGTGCGGCCGCCGGCAGAGCCGAGAGGTATGTGCGGCGGCCCCTGCTGGGCACGCATCGCGGGTTCGCAGCGGGCCTACGTCGTTGTCTGCGGCCTCAGCCGTCAACGTCGCGATCCCAGGTGTCCGCGCAGCCGAGGACGGTCGCAGGCCCGAGCAATTGGAGTGCGTCGAACGCGAGCGTGAGCCGTACGAGGTCGCGGGGACGGGACAGTTCGAACCCTGTGATCTGCTCGAAACGGCGCAGCCGGTTCAGCACCGTGTTGCGGTGGCACAGCATGTGCCGGGCCGCCTGGACCGCCGAGCCGCCCTTCTCGATCCACACCCCGAGTGTGTCGATCAGCGTTTCTCGGTCGGCGGGCTCCAGTTCGTACAGCGGCCGGAGCACCCGCAGTGCGAGTTCGGCGGACAGGTCGGGCCGTGAGACGAGCAGGCCTTCGGGCAGGCGGGCGTCGAGCCGGGCGATCTCGCCGTCTCCCCGGCAGGTGCGCAGGGCGAGTCCGGCCATGTCCCGCGCCCGGGACAGGTTCTCCAGACCGTGGACGACCGGGCTGACGCCGATGCGTATGCCGGGACCGGCGTCGAGGGCGGAGACAAGCGCGTCGAGCGCGCGGTCGCCGAGATGTGCGACGAGCACATCACGCCGACCCCCGGTGTGGCGCAGGACGCGCATGCCGCGGATCTCCGGGGCGGCGTCGGGCGTGCGGCCGACGGGCGGCGTGGCCCGTATCTCCGCGACCGCGAAGCGTCCGTCGGGCGGCAGGTTGAGGATCGATGCCGCGTCCCGGATGAATGCAGGGTCGTTGCGGCTCTCCAGTACGGCGGCGAGGATCAGGCGTACGCGCTCGTTGTGGCGGCTGGCCACACCCTTGGCGACCTGGCGGTAGGCGTCGGCCAGCAGGACGCAGTCGCGGTCGTTGCTCTTCCACACCAGCTCGGCCACGCGCACGAGGTGACGCTGGACGCCGAGGCCGTCCCGCTCCACTGCACCGATGATCCCGTTCCAGACCTCCGAGCCGGCCACCCGGAAGGCGTGCAGCACCTCGTCGAGGGGGCGGCTCTCTTCGGCCCGGCGGATGCCGAGCTCACGGGTGTAGCGCTCGACGTCCGCCATCCGGCCCGGGTCGAGGGCGGCCTCCAGGGTGATGCGTACGCCCTTGTACGCGGACTGCGGCAGATCGCGGGGTGCGAGCACCGGGTCCGCGTAGTACGGCACCTCGGTGCGGATCTGGTTCACCACGATGTCGCTGAATGCCTGGCCGCGCCCGAGCAGGCGCCGACAGGCATGGTCGAAGAGCTGGTGGGGCGAGGGCTCGTCGGCGGGCTCCGGCAGGGGCAGCGGCGAGCCGACGGCGGTGGCGCCGGGGGGCGGACCGACGGCGGCGGCCCCAGGCCGCGGACCGGCGGTAGCGGTGGCGGTGGCGGTGGTGACGCGGGGGCGGACTGCGCCACGGGCGGAACTGGTGTGCATGGACCCTCCAGACGGACGGGGCGTGTGAGAACACCACGGCGGGTCGCCATGTCTTGCGCTGCGCGGGTCGCAGGGGGGTGGCTCCACCGGTCGGCGATCGGCCTGTGCCGGTGGAGCGCACTTCAAGGAATCCACATGCTAAGCAGTCGGTCACCCCCCAGGGAGAAACGTCCGTCAAATCGTGACGAGCCACGCACAGCAGGAGGTACGGATTGTGCCCCCTCACAAGCGGATCACGCCCCGGCTGGGAACTCACAGCGGCTCGCTCCCAGTCCATGGACGCCCTGCTACCGCCGTGTTCTCGTAACGCTCCAGCTCGGCGCCGGCACCCGCCCGCTCGACGATGAGCAAGGAGAACGCCCAGATGAGCCCACCAGAGACCGAGGTCGAGAGCGAGGCTGAGACCGAGGCCGGGACCCTTCGGGTCAGCGATCTGCACGTCAGCTATGGACGGTCCGTGCAGGCGCTCCACGGGGTGTCGCTGACCGTTCCGCAGGGTCGGATCGTGGCCGTACTCGGCTCCAACGGAGCGGGAAAGTCCACGCTGCTCCGTGCGGTCTCCGGGACCCTCGCCCTGCACCGCGGCACGGTCGAGCGCGGCACGGTGCACTTCGACGGCGCACGACTGAGGGGGGACGCCGCGCGGTCCGTGGCCGCCGGCGTGGTGCAGGTGCCCGAGGGCCGACGGATCTTCGGCGCCCTTTCGGTGGAGGACAACCTCCGGGCCGGGTTCCTCGGCTCGGCATCCCGCTCCCGCGCCAAATTTCGGGCGGCCCGCGAGCGCGTCTTTGCGCAGTTCCCGGTGCTGGCCGAGCGGCGGCGGCAGGCCGCCGGGCTGATGTCCGGCGGTGAGCAGCAGATGCTCGCGATGGGCCGCGCGCTGATGGCGGCGCCGCGGCTGCTGCTCCTCGACGAACCCTCGCTGGGGCTCGCACCGCTGATGGTCCAGCACATCGCGGAGATCATCCGTGAGATCAACGCCCAGGGGACCTCGATCCTCCTCGTCGAGCAGAACGCCGCGATGGCCCTCGAGCTGTCCGACCGTGCGTCGGTGCTGGACGTCGGCCAGGTGCGGCTGGAGGGGGCGTCGGCCGACCTCGCCGCGGCGGACGAGGTCCGACGGCTGTACCTGGGCGAGACGCACGAGACCGGCTGCGGCGCGTCCGACGCGGACGGCGACGCCTCGTACGCGACGGCCGCGAGCGCTCCGTCCGTGACGGGACCGGGACTGACCGAGCTTGGCAGGTGGAACGGATGAGCACAGGCACAACGCCCACGACCTCCGAGGCCGTCACGGCCCCCCGGCCGGACAGCCGGCCTGACCCGGTCCCGGCCCTCGCGGTCGAGAACCTGACCGTGCGTTTCTCCGGACTGGTCGCGCTCGACGACCTGTCTTTCACGGTCACGCCCGGCACGATCCACGCACTCATCGGCCCCAACGGCGCTGGCAAGTCGACCTGCTTCAACGTCATATCGGGCGTCTACCGCGCCACCGCCGGAGCCGTCCGGTACGCGGACAAGGACCTCACCCGCCTCGCACCGCACCGCATCGCTCAGCTCGGCGTGGCCCGCACCTTCCAGAACATCGTGCTCACCCACGGGACCGTCGCCGACAACCTCATGCTCGGCCGGCACCGGCTGACCCGGGCAGGCTTCACGGCGAGCGCGCTGCGGCTGCCCCATACGGTGCGCGAGCAGCGTCGCCACCGGGAGCGTGCGGCCGAGATCGCCGACTTCCTGGGCCTCGGCCCGGCGTTCGACAAGCCGGTCGGCGGGCTCGCGTACGGCGACCGCAAGCGGGTGGAGATGGCGCGTGCGCTCTGCATGGAGCCCAGACTGCTGCTGCTCGACGAGCCAGTCGCCGGCATGCACCCCACCGAGCGCTCGGCGATGGCCGAGACGATCGCCCGGGTGCGTGACGCCCTGAACATCTCGATCCTCATCGTCGAGCACGACATGGGGTTGATCATGCGGATCGCCGACTCCGTGACCGTGCTCGACTTCGGCCGCCTCATCGCGAACGGGCCGCCCGAGCAGATCCAGAACCACCCGGCGGTCATCAGCGCGTATCTCGGCACTCCGGTCCAGGACACCGAGCCGAAACCGGCAGCCGAGCCGAAACCGGAAACTGCCGCGGACACGGACTCGGATACGGACGCGGGCACCGGCACCGGCACCGGCACCGGCACGGACACCGCCGAGGCCACTGCCTCGGACACCGCCCCGGACACCGAGCGCGACTCGGAGGAAGCATCATGATCAAGCTCACCGAAACCGTCCTCAACGGCCTGGCGCTCGGGTCCGTCTACGCGCTGATAGCCCTGGGGTTCGTCGTGATCTTCAAGGCGTCCGGCGTCATGAACTTCGCACACGGCTCCCTGCTGCTCTTCGGCGGCTACGTCACGGCCCGCCTCCACGACGCCATCGGCTTCATCCCCGCCGTCCTCGTCGGCGCCGCGCTCGCCGCGGCTCTCGCCGGACTCGTCCAACTGCTGGCCACCCGCGGCCTGCGCGGCACGGAGATCCACACGCTGACCATCCTCACCATCGGCGTGGACGTTCTGCTCAGCACCGAACTCAACCGGCAGGTCGGCGCGGACTACCTCACCATGGGCGACCCCTGGGGCGCCGAAGTGACCCGGCTCGGCAGCATCACCGTCGCCGACGCGCGGATCGCGAGCATCGTCGTCGCGGTCATCGTCATGGGCTCGTTCTTCGCCGCCTTCCGCTGGTCCCGATGGGGGCTGTCCATGCGGTCCGCCGCCGCCGACCCGGAAGCCGCGGCCCTGATGGGGATACGGCTGGACCGGGTACGGCTCATCGCCTGGTGCGTCGCCGGGGCGCTGGCCGCGCTCGCCGCCGTGTTCCTCGCCGCGTTCCCCGCGCCGGGCCTCGACCGTACGACCAGTCAGATCGCCCTGAGCGCCTTCCCCGCGGCGATTCTCGGCGGCATGGACTCGGCCGTCGGCGCACTCATCGGAAGCCTGGTGATCGGCCTGACCGCGGCCATGGCCGCCGGCTACCAGAACGAGCTGAGCGTCCTCGGCGCCGGCTTCTCCGATGTGGCCCCCTACCTCGTGATGGTGCTCGTGCTCCTGGTCCGCCCCACCGGTCTCTTCGGATCGAAGGAGCTGACCCGTGTCTGACACCCGCGACACCACTGGCTCCTCTGACACCACTGGCACCGTCGACACCGTGGCGGCTCCCGCCTCCACACCCGCCGATTCCCCGTCCGTCCAGGCCCGCTGGTCCGGCAGGCTCGCCCCCCGCGGGCGGCGCGCGGCCACTCTGACCGCCGGCGTACTGGTCCTACTCGCCCTCCCCTTCTACGTCACCTCGTTCTGGCTCCAGACGGGCCTGTTCGCGATGGCCGCCGTCATCGGCGCCATCGGTCTGAACCTGCTCTCCGGAACGACGGGACAGCTCTCCCTCGGCCACGCCTTCTTCCTCGCCGTCGGCGCGTACGGCTATGTGTGGCTGGCGGCAGAGCCGTCCGGCACCGGTTCCAGCAGCCTGTACGGCCTCGGGCTCCCGCCGGTCCTCGCCTTCGTGCTTGCGAGCGTGCTCGCCGGCGCGGCGGGCGGCCTGTTCAGCCCCATCTCGGGCCGACTGCGCGGCATGTACCTGGGCATCGCCACCCTCGCACTGGTCTTCCTCGGCCATCACATGATGCTCAACGCCCCGCACGTGACCGGCGGCTTCAACGGCCGTTCCGTACCGCCGCTGGACATCCTCGGCTTCTCCTTCACCGACGCCTCCCCCGACGGGCTCGCCGTCCTCGGCGTCCCCTTCGGCGGACTGGAGCGTCTGTGGTACGTCGGCCTGGCCCTGGTGGCCGTGGCCTGGCTCGCCGCCCGAAACATCCTGCGTGGACGCCCCGGCCGCGCCCTCGGCGCCGTACGCGACAGCGAGGTCGCCGCCGCCGTGATGGGAGTCCATCTCACCCGCTACCGCGCCACCGCTTTCATCGTCTCCTCGATGTACGCGGGTGCCGCGGGCGCCCTGCTGGCCCTGGTGTTCAAGCGCGTCGTTCCCGATCACTTCGGCCTGCTGCTGTCCATCGACTACCTCGCGATGATCGTCATCGGCGGCCTCGGCTCGGTGGGCGGCGCGGCCTGCGGCGCGGTCTTCGTCGCCCTGATCCCCCACCTGCTCACCAAGTACGCCGACGACCTGCCCCTGCTCACCGCTCCCGGCACCACAGGATCCGGCGTGTCCCCGGGCGACGCGGCCCGCTACCTCTACGGCACCGCGATCGTCCTCGTTCTGATCTTCGCCCCCGGCGGCCTGGCCGGACTGGCTCACAGACGGCCGCGCCGCAACGGCGACGGCTCCCCCCGCACCCGGCGTTTCCCTCTGCGCACCCGCACCGCCCCGAAGGAGCACACCCTGTGAGAAGCACCCGACTTGCCCCGGCAGCAGCCGTCATCACCGCACTCGCCCTGAGCGCCACGGCCTGCAGCACCAAGAGCGGTACCGACGCGAACGGCGCCGGCAGCGACGGCGTCAAGACCGGCCCCGGAGTGACGGAGAAGGCCATCACCCTGGGCGCGCTGACCGACCTCACCGGCCCGTACGCCTCGCTCGGCAAGAGCATCGTCAACGCCCAGCAGCTGTACGCCGACCAGCTCAACGCCTCCGGCGGCATCTGCGGCCGGACCGTCAGGATCACCGTCAAGGACCACGGCTACGACGTCCAGAAGGCGGTGTCCGCGTTCACCGAGACCGAGCCGAACGTAGCCGCCGTGTCCCAGATGGTCGGCTCCCCCGTGGTGTCCTCGCTGTCGCAGGAACTCGAGTCCAAGCACCTGCTCACGTTCCCGATGGCCTGGGCCTCCTCCCTGCTGGGCCGCGAATACGTCCAGGTGGTCGGCTCCACCTACGACATCGACATGATCAACGGCGTCGACCACGTCGTCCGTACGGCCAAGTTGAAAGCGGGCGACAAGATCGGCCACGTCTACTTCGAGGGTGAGTACGGCGAGAACGCGCTCGCCGGTGCCACCTACGCGGCGAAGAAGGCGAAGCTGACCATCGTCGGGCAGAAGATCAAGCCCACCGACCAGGACCTGACCGCCCAGGTCACCGCGCTCAAGCAGGCCCGCGTCAAGGCGATCCTGATCAGCGCCGGTCCGCGTCAGACAGCCGCCCTGGTCGGCACCGCCGCCGCCGCGGGCTTCGCCGTCCCGGTTCTCACCAGCTCGCCGGGCTTCGCCCCGCAGCTGCTTGCGACCCCGGTCGGACCCGCCCTGGAGAAGATGCTCCAGGTGGTGAGCCCCGCCCCGGCGTTCAGCGCCGACAACCCCGCGATGCAGAAGCTCGCCAAGGACTACAAGGCGAAGTACCCGAAGGACCCGCTCGACCCGGGTGTGGTCAGCGGCTGGAACGCGATCAGCGTCCTCGGCGAGGACCTCAGGGCGGCCTGCAAGGCGAAGGACCTGACGCGCGAGGGCATAGCCGCTGCCCACCGCAAGCAGTCCCGGCTCACCGTGCTCGGCGTGCCGCTGGACTTCTCGGACCGCACCAAGCCGGCGACGTACCAGAGCTTCATCCACAAGCCGGCGAAGACGGCCACCGGCGGCCTCGCGAACGTCGAACCGGCCCACGAGGTGCCCGCGGCGCGGACCTACACCCTGCCCAAGGCCTGAACCGGCCCGACCCAAGAGCACGGCCACGGAACTGTCCGGGCTGAGCAGGAGGAACTCGTGGGCGCGGAGCGGGCGCTGTCCCGGCTGCACGCGGCGGCGACTGCCGGGCAAGCCCGCGGGCCGGGCGGTGCTTCTGGTGCCACACCGAGAGAAAGGCATGGACGAAAAGGCCCTTCCCGGAGAGTTCCGGAGGGTTTCCGACCTAGTCCGCCCGCCCGACGAGCCGCTCATCCCCAGGGCGTGTGCCGACTGCTCGGGAGCAGTACGCAACCGCGATTCCGTGGCCTGGCGCAGCGCAAGGGCGCGACGAGGCCTCGGCTCCACATCGTCCAGGACGACGGCCACCCGCCGGGCTCCGACGCCTGACCGCAACGGCGGACCGACCGCGTGAAGACCGCCCGGGTGGCCGGGCGGTCTTCGGCATGCTCGTCTCCAGGGGGCGATGCCATCTCGGCTCGCCTCGATGAAGTCGATCCGGGGCGCCGCCACCCGGCGTCGACACTGACCGGCCGGGGCGAAGAGCGCAACCCATCGCAAAAGTGTACGTTTGCGCTTTTCCCGACTCGAAATGAGTTCTACTCTCATGTACAGATGGCGGGCGGACGGCCGGCCAGTCGACCACCGCCGCCTGTAACGAGCGGAGGCGGAGATGAAAGCGTCGATACGACGGTCCGCGATCTTCGCAAGCGCGGCTGCTCTTGTGATAGCCGTCTGCGGTTCGACGGGCACTGCCCAGGCCGAGCCGGGTGACGGCGAGCTCCAGTTCGGCTACGTCCTGCCGGAGACGGGACAGTTGGCCTACCTCGGCCCACCCCAGATCGAGTCGTTGAAGTTCGCGATACAGAAGATCAATGACGCCGGCGGGGTCCTGGGCAACTCCGTGCCGACTGTGGTCTCCAGTGACGAGGCGGGCCAGGAGGCCGTTGCCGCGCAGTCGGCGGACCGGGTCCTCGCGGCAGGCGTGGACGCGATCGTCGGCGCCGCGGCTTCCGGAATGTCGCTGGCGTTCATCGACCGAGTGACCGGAGCGGGCGTCGTGCAGTGCTCGGGGTCGAACACCGCTCCCACCTTCACCGACTACGAGGACGACGGCTTCTACTTCCGTACCGTCCCGAGCGACGCACTGCAGGGGCCCATCCTGGCGGATGTCGTCCGCGATGACGGCCACAATCGGGTGGCCCTGGTCGCACGGGCGGACGACTACGGTCGCGGCCTGATGGAGGCCACCCGGAAGACGCTGGAGGACCGCGGAGCGACGGTGACCCTCGCCGAGACCTACGACCCGAAGGCGACCAACTTCGACCAGGTCGTTCAGCAGATGGAGAACTCCAGGCCGGACGCCGCCGTAGTGATCGCGTTCGAGGAGGGCACCCAGATCCTGCAGGGCATGATCGAGTCCGGACTCGGGCCCGACCGGATCGGTGTCTACGGCGCCGACGGACTGCGGAGTGAGGAACTGCCCTCACTGGTCGCCCCGGGCCAGCCCGAGAAGCTCTCCGGGATGAAGGGGACCGCACCGGCATCGGCGTCGAACGAGCAGTATGTGAAGGACCTCAAGGAATTCGCGCCGGATCTGAAGGAGCTGCAGTTCGCACCGCAGGTGTTCGACTGCGTGACGACGATCGCGCTCGCCGCCGAGAAGGCGGAGTCCGACGACCCGGGCGAGTACGTGAAGGAGATGAACGGGATCACCAAGGACGGCGAGAAGTGCAACTCGTTCGCCGCCTGCAAGGAGCTGCTCGCCGACGGCAGGGACATCGACTACAACGGTGTGAGCGGGCCGCTCGACTTCACCGACCAGGGCGAACCCGGCCAGGCGTCGATCGAGGTGTACGGCTACGACGACCAGGGAAAGTTGCAGACCCTGCGCACCGAGACCAGCAAGGCCGAGGAGTGACCAGGAGGACTGACAGCGGGAGTCAACGGACACGGGCGAGCGTGCCGAGGTAGAGCTCGATCACCTTCTCGTCGTGCAGCAGGGCCGTACCCGTGCCCGTGTACGCGTTGCGGCCCTGGTCGAGGACGTAGCCGCGGTCGCAGAACTGCAGGCACCTGCGGGCGTTCTGCTCGACCATGAGCACGGCTACGCCCGCGCTGTTGATCATTCTGCACCGGTCGAAGACGTGGTCCTGATGGAGCGGTGACAGGCCGGCCGACGGCTCGTCGAGCAGCAGCAGTTGCGGCTCCATCATCAAGGCGCGGGCCATCGCGAGCATCTGGCGTTCGCCGCCGGACATCGCGCCGGCCTTCTGCTTGCGGCGGTCGGCCAGAACGGGGAAGAGTTCCTCGACGGCCGCGACCCGCCGCGCGTGGTCCTTGGGCCGCAGATACATGCCCATCCGCAAGTTCTCCTCGACGGTCAGCGTGGGGAAAACGTTCTGCAACTGCGGTACGTAGCCCACGCCCCGCCGGACCAGTTCGTGCGCGGGCCGGCCGGTCACGTCCTCGCCGCGCAGCCGCACGGTCCCGCCGCGCACCTGCAGCAACCCGAAGACTGTCTTGACCAGCGTCGACTTGCCGGCGCCGTTGGGGCCGATCACGCCGACCACCTCGCCCGGTCGCACCTCGACGCTGCATCCACGCAGCACATCGACACCGGGGACGTAACCGGCGACGATGCCGTCGGCCGCCAGCACCGGTGCCTGCTCCTCAGCGGACATCGCTACCCCTCCTCGCCCTTCTCGTCGGTGGCGTCCGGCTCGTCGTGCCGCTTGCCCAAGTAGGCGTCCACGACGGCGGCGTTCCGGCCGATCGTGTGCGGTGGGCCCTCGGCCACAAGGCGGCCGTCGGCCATGACGGCCACCCAGTCGCTGATGCCCATGACCACGTCCATGTCGTGCTCGACGAAGCAAACCGTCAGCCCCTCTTCGCGCAGCTGCGTGATGTGTCCGAGCAGCGACTGGGTCAGCGCGGGGTTCACCCCGGCCATCGGCTCGTCGAGCAGGAGCATGACCGGCCGGGTCATCAGCGCGCGGGCCAGTTCCAGCAGTTTGCGCTGGCCGCCGGAGAGCGTGCCGGCATGGTCGTCGCGCAGGGGCCCGAGCCGGAACCGGTCCAGCAGTTCGTCGGCCCGGCGCTCGAACTCCCGCTCCTGCCCGCGCCACAGCGGTCTCAGCAGCGCCGGCAACACCCGCTCGCCGCGATGTCCGGGTGCGGCGAGCAGCAGGTTCTCCAGCACCGTGAGCCGGGCAACCGCCCTGGAGAGCTGGAACGTACGGACCATTCCGCGCCGTGCCACCCGGTGCGCCGGGGCACCGGTGAGCGGCTGTCCGTCGAACGACCAACGGCCGCCGTCGGCCCGGTCGAACCCGCTCACCACGTTGAACAACGTGGTCTTGCCGGCGCCGTTGGGCCCGATGAGCGCCGTGATGGCCCCGCGCTGCACCTCCAGGTGCTCGACCCGCACGGCGACGAGGCCGCCGAAGGTGCGGGTCACCTGGTCCAGGACCAGCAGGGGATCGGGCTTGCGCACCCCCGGCTCGGGATCGATCGCGAAGAGTCGGCCCGGTTGGGACACGACAGGGTCAGCGGCCACTGAGCAACATCTCCTTCCGGCTGCCGAGGATGCCCTGTGGCCGGAACGTGACCAGCAGGATCAGGGCGACCCCGACCAGGGCGAAGCGCACCGCGCCGACCTCCGACGTGCTGATGAGGTCCGGCGAGATGTACTCGGCGTCGATGGCCTGGCGCAGCGCGCTGTCGAGGAAGCTGAGGACGAACCAGAACAGGATCGAGCCGACGACCGGCCCGAGGATGCGCCCGGCGCCTCCCAGCACGAGCAGCGTGTACAGGAAGAACGTGACGCCCGGATCGTAGTTGTCCGGGTTCACGGACTGCACCTGGATCGCCTGCATCATGCCCGCGACCGCCCCGATGACGCCACCGAGCACGAGGCTCTGCATCTTGTACGCGTAGACATTCTTGCCGAGGCTGCGCGCGGCGACCTCGTCATCACGGATCGACCGGATGACACGGCCCCAGGGGCTGTGGATCAGCAGGGCCAGCAGACCTCCGACCACGAGCACCAGCGCCCATCCGACGATCATCACCCAGAGATCGCGGGAGCTGAACCTCACGAGCCACACGCCGTAGGTGCCGGGCTCGATGGGGCTGATTTCGTAGAAGTCGTTCGCGAATCTCTGCAGCCCGAAGACCCCACCGGTGACCGGCTCGGCCCAGTTGGAGCGGTAGAACAGCCGTAGCGCCTCCCCCGCCGCGATCGTGGTGATCGCGAGGTAATCGGCGCGCAGCCGCAGAGTGGGCAGGCCGAGGAGCAGGGCCAGCACGATCGCGCACGCGATTCCGCCCAGGACTCCGAGCCACATCGGGCCGCCGTACGTCGACACCGTGATGGCGAGTCCGTAACCGCCGACCAACATGAACCCGACCTGGCCGAAGTTCAGCAGCCCCGTGTAACCGAAGTGCAGGTTCAGCCCCATCGCGGCGAGGGCGTAGACGGCGGCGATGGGGCCGATTCCGGAGCGGAGTGCGTCGGAGACGATGGCCGAGAAGTCCATGGCGCGCTCCTCACCCGACACGTTCGGCCCGGCCGAGGATGCCCTGCGGCCGGACGAGGAGAACGAGGATGAGGACGAGCAGCGCCCAGGCGTACTGCAGGTCGACCGGGAACCACAGGGTGGACATCTGGGCGACGATGCCGATGACGAGGCTGCCGACCATCGCACCGTAGGCGGAGCCGAGGCCGCCCAGGATGATCCCCGCGAACATGAGCAGCAGGAGTTTGAAGCCCATGTCCCAGGTGACGATCTCCACCAGGCCGAAGAAGACGCCACCGAGTGCGGCCAGTCCGCCGGCGAGCATCCACACGAACAGCACAACCCGCTGCACGTCGATGCCTGAGGCCTCCGCGAGGTCACGGTTGGCGGAGACGGCCCGGACGGCCGTGCCGATCCGCGTCTTCTGCAGGAGCGCGGCGATGCCGAGCAGCACCAGCACGGCGAGCAGGGTGACCGTGAGGTCCCGTGGGGTGATGCCGGCCGGGCCCAGGTCGATCGTGCTCTGGATGTCGTACTGCGCGTAGGAGGCGGGGCGGGTTCCGTACAGCACGAGTACGACGTGGCGCAGCAGTAGCGAGAGCCCGATGGTGACGATGAACATGTTGATCAGCCCGGTGCCCCGTGCCCGCAGCGGGCGCCAGATGCCGCGATCGACCGCTCCGCCCAGCAGGGCGCCGAAGACCACCGCGGCGAGGGCGGCGGGAATCAGGTGCCAGCCCGGCCCGGCCGCGGAGGCGTTGAGGAAGAACGCGAAGGTGGCGCCGATCGTGACGAACTCACCGTGCGCGAAGTTGATCAGGTGGATGGTGCCGAAGATCAGTGAGAGCCCGACCGATGTGATCGCGATGATCACTCCGAACTGGATACCGTCGATCAGCGCCTGCAGAGCGCGCGCGGCGAACGTGGGGCCGCGCGGGACTTCCTCACCCTGTGCCCGCGCGGAGATCGCGGGCACCACTACGAGGACCAGGGCGAGGGCCGGTACGAGCATCCGCTGACAGCGCACGATGATTCCGGTACGTCACGAACGTCCCTTATGGGCTCAGTGTAAGCGCAGGTCGGGGCGGTGACATGGGCCGCGCTCCTTCCGCTTCGGCCCGCTGATCGCCGCAGAGGCCAGCCGGTGGCCGGCGCTCCGATCCGCCTGACCGGCACCGAGACCATCCCTACAGAGGTCGGCGATCCCCACGTCATCCTCACCGCCGTCGACCAGCTCACCGACAACAGCACGCCGACGTGACCAGCGTGGCGAAGTCCGCAGAGGCACGCAAGGACACGTTCTCCTCAGCGATCCGCTCGGCACTCCACACCACGTCGGTGCCGTCGTGCCCGCGCACTCCGTTGCACTCGCGGAGCAGGAACGCAAGATCCACGGGAAGCGGCTGCCCGAGCACACGTTCGACCTCGGCCAATGCTTCGCTGGTCGCCGGCTCAGCAAGCTCCGCGTCCGCCCTCACTTGAAGGATCCGTTCACGCCACATCCGGCGAGCATCCCAGGACCCTGAAGATCGCGGCCGCCCGATCACTGCGAGGGCTTTGCGGTGCCCGTGACATGCCGCGCCGACGGCCCGTCAGCCGCACCGGCCGCCGGTGCGATTCCCCGGCCGCAAGCTGCATGCCACCACTGTTCGAGACCGGCCCCTGGCCGTGGCGCGTGCCCTTATGCCGATCTGCAAGGGCAAACCAGGCACTCCCCCGGCTCAGCGCACAGGGCAGGCGGAGAGGATCCGCCGTGACCGTCTGAGTCACCAGTCGTGCGACCGGCGATGCGACATGGACGCCAGTCACGTTCGCCATCAGGGCCCGGCCGCCTGCGCGTCGGGGGCGAACCATGCGCGCGATGAGGCCCGGACCGAACCGTCCTGGCCCATCGTGGGTGACTTCTACTGTTCTGGATCGAGTCGGTCGTGTCCCGGGGAACGGATCAGCGCATCGCGTGCACCCTGGCGTGGGGGTGCGGTGCCCTGCGCGCCCGCGACTGCGCGTTCGCCGCCGCGGGCGTCTTGGCCGTCCGTGACTCAGGACTGGTCTCCGATGCCGTCGCCACAGTCACCGACCGTACAGCCCCGGTACAGGAGGCCGGCAGTGCCCATCTCGGGCCGTGAGCAGGCAGCCAGGGGTGAGGGGCAGGGATCGCGTCTACTGCCGTCCCACGGCTCGACGGTCAGGGCCCGGCCCAGTGGCGGCGGGCCGGGGGCCGCATGCCACGCGGGCCGGGTCGCCGCTACCCCCTCAGTGGTGCTTCCTGTCGACTGCCCGGAAGCTGCCGACGAGTGCGAACGGCACCACGCTCCCGTCGAAAACAACCGTTCCCGGGATTGCACTGCTGGAGTCTCCGCGCCCGATCGTCGCAATTGCGGCACCGTTGTCGCACGTGATTCCGGTGAAGAATTCGATCCTCTTGTCAGTTTCGTTCCGGACGTTGAAGCTGGTCGCCGGACTACTGATTACAGCGATGCACTCACCCCCCTTGACCGAATACGTCCGCTCGTTGACATAGACCCGTTCGCGGTCGTCATCGTCCCTCCAGTCGCCGTGATTCGACCGCCCGTCCCGGCCCGTCTGCCCGTCCCGGCCCATCTGCCCGTCCCCGCCCGTCTGCCCGTTCCCGCCCACGTCCCCTCCCTGAGGCAAGGAGGCCGCAGCCTCCTGCACCGACGCGGCGGACTCCGGAACCGAATTTGAAGCCGACGCATAGTTCACGGTGGTTGCAGCGACGACGGTGACGCCCACCGACAATGCGATCCCGACCACGGTACGCGTACGCATTCCGCTTCTCCCTCTCGCAGGCATAATGCTTTCTCCTTCTCTCAGGGATGCCAGCCGACCCGGCCGCCTACGAAAGAAGCTACTCACGCCGAATTCTGTCGCCACTTCAGAAATCCATGACAGCCATCAGAACGGGGCCGATCGGGCGTTCAAGAACCCGGAACGACACATGTGACGGACCATCAAAAAGCGACAGCAGAAGCGACTTGGCCACATCAGTGGGCCGTACGGGGGACCTCACTGACACCCCGTCACACTTCTGCGCGCGTGTCGGGCATTGACAACGCACCGCACGACGACTAGGACACCGCTCCCGGACATCTGGATCTGCCCTGATCAGCGCCTCACAACAGGAACTCTAGCGGGCACACACAGCCACCACGGACAGACTTGCCGACACCTCCGCACCAAGGTCGGATCACGCGCGGTCCAGTCGCAGCCGCCGCAACCACGCAAGGAGACCTGCCAGAGACCAGGACCATGCCACCCGAGATAGCCGACGACAAGTCAGAACCCGCGGCCACCACCGGAGCGGGGCGCCATCACCCAGGCCCGACAATCCGCGCTGCCAAAACCCGAGCCCAGTTCTGGCCCAGGAACAGCCCACCGCACGACACGTGCCCCCGGCGTGGGAAACGTAACGGACGGCAACGCCTCTGGCGTGTCCGCCGCGGGTGCCCTGACCACTCGCGGCCCAGGACCCGATCCGGACATTGCCGCTGCCGCCGGCCATACACGCGGTCTCCGCAGCCGACAGCGGCCTCCGCACGGCCACCGCCACCCAGCCGTGACCGTGCCCGCCCAGCCCCAGCCGTGGCGGCGACCCACCCGTCTTCGCTCCACCCGCAGCCACCGAGGACGACACCGCCCACGCGGCTACCGCCAGTCGTAGCCCAGCCACCGCTGCCATCCCTCATACCGGCCGCGACGGCGCTCGAGTCGGCGCAGCCGCCACCGGCTTCACCGCCATCGTTTCGCAACGAGATCGCTCAAGGAGCTGCTGTGGTCAGGTTCGACTTGTTCCGTAAGATCACTGCATGCCCTCCGCCGAACGCGTAACCCGGTCCACGGTTTCCCGTCGCATCCAGCCGATATCCACCCCTCAGACGATGTCGCAGCTGCCCCAACGGATCTGGTCAGATGAAGACTGGGAGCGGATCCAGCGCGGCTACGCGTCGCGGGGCATGGACGAGAAGTGGAGCGTCTTCGCGGAGGACGAAGTTGTCTTCCTGCACCGAAGCTGGACCGGTCACGGAGTCTTCGCGGCGACCTTCGCGCCGATGGATCATGACGGGTGGCGCATTACTCGTGCGGTCGTAGAACGCGACCCCAAGCGCTATCGGAGCACGGACGACGAGTACGACTGCGTCATGCTTGAGCTGGTAATCAGCGGCATCGTGCTCGGCGAACCAGCGCATGACCTCCGCTCGAAACTGGTGGAGTTGACGCAACGGAAGCCCGGCTCCGACGATGCGCCCGCTGGGGCGATTCAGCACAGCGCGTTGGGGCTGCGCTCGGAGTCATAGCCGATACAGCTGAAGCCGTACGACGCCCGGCCCCGCCCTCTGGGCCTCAGAAGGGCAGCCTCGATCGGCGAACGGCAGCTTGCCGAGTCTCTACGACACGGCAGGCCGTGCCTGACCCCAACTGCCGACCCGCTTAAGCCCGTTCAGCGCGAAGGCATGCGAGCCCTTCGCCACCGCATCGTCTGCTTCGCGACTCCAGCACAGCCGGTACGGACACCCACGGGCTGTCCTCGGCAAGTTCAACCACGTACTGCGAACTCAACTGCTAGGCACATTCGGCGTGTGAAGCCTGGCAGATCACAAGGCAAGGAGCCTGGCGCATCGTGTCGCTACCAGAAGGAGAGCTCGCGGTGCGGCAGGAGTGACGACGGTTGGCCCTCGGGCTGTTGGGCTCGGATCTGGGGCGAGCCGGCAGGAGCCGGTGCCTGTTTCGGTGGCGGTCCCGCCGAAGGCGAGTCAGTCGACCATGACGCCGCCCAGGCGCGTCCGGGCAGGGTACGGCCGCCAGGCTGTCCAGGTGGCGACCCCTGCACGCGTCCACACCTGTGCACTGAGGGCGCGTGCCCTCGGGCGCCCCATCGATACTCACCACCTCGACGGGACCTGACCTGCCCAAAGGGTCGGAGGCATCGGATGCCGGTTCAAAGACGGCAACGCACTCCACAGCTCGTGACCGAGCCGAGGACCTCCTGGCCGGTGAAGACCCTCTGACCAGTAACAGCGCGGACTCGATGACAGCCGTCCCCTCCACAACCGCGGATACTCGGCGGTAATGTCGCCCCCCGCCGGACGGCACGAGACCGGTGGGAGAGAGCGAAGGGGTCCTCATGGGGACGGAGACGCCTGCGGACATAGCCGCAGCAACACCTGCGGAGATGCACGCCGCCGCCGACCGTTGGCAGCGCATGTGGAGCCACCGCGAGCAGTTGCTCAAGGTGGCCCGGCGCAGGTCGATGAGTGCGGAGGACGCCGAGGACGCGGTGCACGAGGCGATGCTGCGCGCCGCTGAGCGCCCCGACCTGGACGACGAGCGGCTCGCGGCGTGGCTGACAACGGTGACGATGCGGCTGTGCGTCGACCGCTACCGGCAGGTGAACCGTGAGGCCCAGGTGCACACCAGCCCGACTCTCATCTCCCCCGGCCCGGTGCCCGTCGAGGAGGCGGTGTGCGACCGGGCCGAGGCGAAGTGGCTGGCAGTCCGCAGTGGTGAGCTGCCCGCTCGGCAGGCCGAGGCGCTGCGGCTGAAGTCGGAGGATCTCGACGTCGGCCAGGTCGCCGTCCGGATGGGGCTGAGCTACCGGACCGTCGAGTCGCTGCTGGCCCGGGCGCGGCGGACGCTGCGCCAGTCGCTGGCCGCGACGCTCGGATGCGCGCTGTTCCTGATCGGACGGCCGCGGGGCAGCGGCAAGGTGCAGGCCGTGGCGATTGCTTCCACGGCGGCGACGCTGGCGGTGGCGGGGTTCGTGCTGCCGTACACGCTCGACGGGGGCGGGGGCGAGGGCGGTACTGCTCCGCGTCCCATTGTTGCTTCGCCGGGTGTGGAGGAGTTGCGGCCGGACATCAGCGCTGGGGGCAGGGCTCCTCAGGGGAACCGGACCACGGCCTCGGCGGCCGAACCGAAGGCGACCGGGTCGCCGTCGGGAGAATCGCTCCCGCCGCTGTCTGTGCCGTCGCTGCCGGAAGTGGCGGTGCCGAAGATCTCGATGTCCCCGCTGCCAGTGCTGTCCGCGCCGGAGGTGCCACGTGTGCCAGAGGTAGCGGGACGGCCCGAGGTGCCGGAACTGCCCGAGCCCCCAGACCTGCCGGTCGAGCCCCCGCCGTGCCGTCCGAGTGGCTGCAGCTCCCCACGGCGCCCCCTCAGCCGTGACTCCGATCAAACAGTCCTAGCCCCCCGTCCCCCCCGCCCCGAATCCCGCTCGAAAAAATCCACCACCCGAGCGACGGACGCCCCGCCCCTCCCCGTAGAGCAAGTGTCAGAGCTGCTCCATGGGCTGAAGGGTGGACCGGATGGGTGTCGAGATCTGTGTGGAAGGGCTGACCAAGTCCTTCGGTCACCAGGTCATCTGGCAGGACGTCTCACTGACGCTGCCCGCCGGGGAAGTCTCGGTCATGCTCGGGCCGTCGGGCACGGGCAAGTCAGTGTTCCTCAAGACGCTCGTCGGACTGCTGAAGCCGGAGCGAGGATCGATCACGATCCAGGGCCGGGACATCACCAAGCTTCGCGAGCACGATCTGTACGAGGTGCGCAAGCTCTTCGGCGTGCTGTTCCAGGACGGCGCGCTGTTCGGCTCGATGAACCTGTACGACAACATCGCTTTCCCGCTGCGCGAGCACACCCGGAAGTCCGAGAGCGAGGTCCGGCGCATCGTGCTGGACAAGATGGACATGGTCGGGCTGATCGGTGCCGAGGGAAAACTGCCCGGCGAGATCTCCGGCGGAATGCGGAAGCGGGCGGGACTGGCCCGGGCCCTGGTGCTCGACCCGGAGATCATCCTTTTCGACGAACCCGACTCGGGCCTCGACCCGGTCCGGGTCGCCTACCTCAACCAGCTCATCGTCGACCTCAACGCCCAGATCGACGCGACCTTCCTGATCGTCACGCACGACATCTCCTCCGCCCGCCAGGTGCCGGACAACATCGGGCTGCTGTTCCGCCGCGAGCTGGTCACGTTCGGGCCGCGCGAGAAACTGCTGACCAGCAACGAGCCCGTTGTGCGGCAGTTCCTGAACGGCCGCATGCAGGGCCCCATCGGCATGGCGGAGGAGAAGGACGCCGCACAGGTCGAGCAGGAGCTGGCCGCCCTCGGCGACGACGCCAAGGGCACAGAGTCTCCCGGCAGCCAGACTCCGACCCCCGCCTACTGCCGGGGCCGGGTATCCCCGGTCTCCCCGCTGGGAAGCGATCGCCCGACGCGAGGCCGCGCTGCACCAGAAGACGGTGGTCGGCGCATGAGCCTTTCACCGATCGGAGCGCTGCGGCACTCGGGGAGCCTGTTCGCGATGGCGCTGGACGTCGCCCGGACGATTCCCCGGCGGCCCTTCCAGGCAAGGGAGTTCATCCAGCAGGCATGGTTCATCGCGAGTGTGACGATTCTTCCGACGGCCCTGGTCTCCATCCCCTTCGGCGCGGTCATCGCACTGCAGATCGGCAGCCTCACGCGACAGCTCGGAGCCCAGTCCTTCTCGGGCGCCGCCTCCGTGCTGGCCGTGCTGCGCGAAGCCTCGCCGATCGTCACCGCGCTGCTGATCGCGGGCGCCGGCGGCACGGCGATCTGCGCGGACCTCGGGGCACGGAAGATCCGCGACGAGATCGACGCGATGCAGGTGCTGGGCATCGATCCCATCCACCGGCTGGTAGTGCCGCGGGTGCTGGCATCGATGCTGGTCGCGGTCCTGCTCAACGGCCTTGTGTCGGTGGTCGGCGTGGCAGGCGGCTACTTCTTCAACGTCGTCCTGCAGAACGGCACTCCGGGCGCCTACCTCGCTTCCTTCACCACCCTCGCCCAGCTCTCCGACCTGTGGGCGGCCGAGATCAAGGCACTCGTCTTCGGCGCAATCGCCGCGATCGTCGCCTCGTACAAGGGACTCACCGCGAAAGGCGGCCCGAAGGGTGTGGGCGACGCGGTGAACCAGTCGGTGGTGATCACCTTCATGTTGCTGTTCGTGACCAACTTCGTGATGACCGCGGTGTACTTCCAGGTCGTTCCGCAGAGGGGTTAGCCGATGAGACTTCTCAACCGCCCTCTGCGCTCCCTGGAAGCGCTGGGCACCCAACTCACCTTCTACGGCCACTCGTTGGCGTGGACCGGACGTACCCTGCGCCGCTACAAGAAGGAGATCCTCCGGCTGCTGGCCGAGGTGAGCTTCGGCCGGGGCGCGCTGGCGGTCGTGGGCGGCACGGTCGGCGTGATCGCCTTCCTGTCATTCTTCACCGGCACCGAAGTCGGCCTCCAGGGCTACGCGGCCCTCAACCAGCTCGGCACCTCCAACTTCGTCGCGTTCCTCTCGGCGTACTTCAACACCCGCGAGATCGCCCCGCTGGTGGCCGGACTCGCCCTGTCCGCGACCGTCGGCGCCGGGTTCACGGCCCAGCTGGGCGCGATGCGGATCAGCGAGGAGACCGACGCGCTCGAAGTGATGGGCGTGCCCTCGCTGCCGTTCCTGGTGACGACGAGGATGATCGCCGGATTCGTCGCGGTGATCCCGCTGTACGTGATCGGCCTGCTGTCCTCCTACGTCGCCGCCCGCACCATCACAACGGTCTACTACGGCCAGTCGGCCGGCACCTATGACCACTACTTCCAGCAGTACCTGCCACCGGTCGACGTGTTGTGGTCCTTCGGCAAAGTGCTCGTGTTCGCTGTCCTGATCATCCTCGTCCACTGCTTCTACGGCTACTACGCCGGCGGCGGCCTGGCGGGCGTCGGCGTGGCAGTGGGCCGTGCGGTGCGGACCTCGATCGTGGCGATCAACGTCCTCGACTTCTTCCTGTCGCTCGCGATATGGGGCGCCAGCACGACCGTACGGATCGCGGGGTGAGCCGCCGGATGAGGGTGCTGAGACTGCGGTTGTACGGCGTCGTCTTCATCGCCGTACTCGCATTGCTGCTGGGGCTGTCGGTCGCGGTCTACCGACAGGTGTTCACGCCGGTAGTGCGTATCACGCTGGAGGCCGACAGCCTGGGCAACCAGCTCGATCCGCGGGCCGACGTCAAGCTGCGCGGGCTGCTGGTCGGCGAGGTGCGCGAGGTGCGCGCCGACGGGACGAAGGCGACGCTCGACATCGCGCTCAAGCCGGAGCATGTCGCGTACATTCCCTCCGACGTGCACGCGCGCCTGCTGCCCAAGACGCTGTTCGGCGAGAAGTACGTCGACCTGGTGCCGCCCGCCGGCTCGTCCGCCCGCCCCATCCGTGCCGGCGACGTCATTACCCAGGACCGCACCCGTGCCGGCATCGAGGTGCAGCAGCTCATGAACGACCTGCTGCCCCTGCTGCGAACCGTCCAGCCCGGCAAGCTCAACGCCACCCTCTCCGCGTTCGCAACAGCCCTCGAAGGCCGCGGCGACCGGATCGGCGACAACCTCACGCGCCTGGAGGCCTACCTGCGCCGCCTCAACCCCCACCTGCCCTCCCTCACCGAGGACATCGCCCGCTTCGCCGAGGTCGCCGAGATCTACGGCGACGCGGCGCCCGACCTGATGGACATCCTGCGCAACACCGTCACCACCAGCCGCACCATCGTCGAGCAGAAGGACCAGCTGGCGGCGGCATTGAGAACCACGGCGACCGTCGCCGGCACCACAGAGGACTTCCTCGACGCGAACGGCGACCGGCTGATCGCCCTCGGCCAGGTCTCCCGCCCGACGCTGGAGCTGTTCGCCCGCTACTCCCCCGAGTACCCGTGTCTGCTGGCCGGTCTGGTCCGGCAGGAGAAGGCCTCGGAAGAGGCGTTCCGGGGCGGCAAGATGCACATCACGCTGGAGGTCGTGCGGCCTCAGGGTGCCTACGAGCCGGGCGAGGAGCCGCGGTACGGCGAGCGGTCGGGGCCCCACTGCCGTGATCTGCCGAGTCCGCCGGTGCCGGCTCCCGGGGCCCACCTCAACGACGGTTCGGAGTCCGGGGGGTCATCCTCCAGCGGCCCGCGCGGCGTGACCGCCACCCGGGCCGAGCAGCGGGCCCTCGACTCGCTCGTGGCCCCTGTCCTGGGGGTGCCCGCAGACGAGGTGCCGCCGGTCGCGACACTGCTGTTCGGGCCGCTGGCGCGCGGGACGGCGGTGAGTGTGGCATGAGGACCGCAGGCGCGCGGCAGACCGCTGCTCCCCTCATCAAGTTCAGCGTTTTCGCGCTGGTGACCATCCTGGCCACGGCCCTCCTCGCCGCCACCATCGTGAACATCTCCTTCGCCCCCGAGCATCGCTATCGCGCGGTGTTCAGCGACGTCACCGGCCTTGAGGAGGGCGACGACATCCGCGTCGCCGGAGTGCGGGTCGGCGAGATCGAGGGCATCCGGATCAAGGACCGGACGCTGGCCGAGGTCACCTTCACCGTCGGCCAGGACCGGCCACTGCTCACCAGCACGGGCGCCGTCATCCGGTACCGCAACCTGGTCGGGCAGCGGTATGTCGCGCTGACCGAGGGCACGGGCGACGGCACCCGGCTGCTGCGGCCCGGCGCGACGATCCCGCTGGCGCGCACGCAACCGGCGTTGGACCTCAACGCGCTGCTCAACGGCTTCAAGCCCCTGTTCGCCGCGCTCAGCCCGAAGGACGTCAACCAGCTCGCCACCGAGATCATCAAGACCCTCCAGGGCGAGGGTGGCACCGTCAACAGCCTGCTCGTGCACACGGCGTCGCTCACCTCGACGCTGGCCGGCCGCGATCAGCTGATCGGCTCGGTGATCGACAACCTCAACACCGTGCTGAAGACGCTCGACAAACGCGGAACCCGCTTCTCCGGCCTCCTCAAGCAGTTGCGCCGGGTCATCTCGGGCCTGTCCGCCGACCGCAAGCCCATCGGGGAGTCGCTGGTGAGCATCGGCGATCTGACCGAGGCCACCTCGGGACTGCTGAAGGACGCGCGTCCGCCGCTGAAGGACGACATCGCCGAGCTGACCGAGCTCACCGGAACGCTGAACGACAACGAGAAGACAGTGGAGGGCGTCCTGAAGCGGCTGCCGAACAAGCTCAACGAGCTGACGGGGACGGCGTCCTACGGCTCGTGGTTCAACTTCTACCTGTGCGACTTCGACGGGCGGATCGTACTGCCGAAGACGAAGTCGACGTCACAGCAGGTACTCACGCCTGATCTGCATGTGGCGAGGGCGAGGTGCGGGTCATGAGCCGCAAGCAAGGTCCCGAGCCGCTGTTCAAGGTACGGGTGGAGCCACCACGGCTGCCGAAGATACGGCTCCTGCCGCACCGCAGGCCGCGTCCGCAGCCGCTGTTCAAGGTGCACGTCGAGCCGCCCAAGTTGCCGAATCTGCGGATCCGCCGACCACGCCTCATCCCCTTCCGCGACCGCGACCCCGTCGTCATCGGCACCGTCGGCCTCACCGCCCTCGCCCTGCTGGCCGTGGCCGCCTTCAACGCCGACCGCCTGCCGGTGATCGGCGCCGGCGAGACGTACAGCGCGGCCTTCGCGGAGGCGGGCGGGCTCAAGCCCGGTGATGAGGTGCGGGTCGCCGGGGTCAAGGTCGGCAAGGTCGAGGAGGTCGACCTCGACGGCGACCACGTCAAGATCACCTTCAAGATCAAGGGCGAGCCAGGCTTCGGGACGGAGACCGGCGCGTCGATTCGGGTCAAGACGATCCTTGGCGCGAAGTACATCGCACTGCACCCCAAGGGCGGAGGCCAGTTGGCGCCCGGCAGCGAGATACCGCTGAAACGCACGGTCCCCGCGTACGACGTCGTACAGGCGTTCAGCGACCTCACCACGACATCGGAGAAGGTCGACACCGACCGCGCGGCAAAAGCGCTGGACACCATCTCGACGACCTTCGAGGACTCCCCCGCCGAGGTGCGGGCGTCCCTCAAGGGCCTGTCGCAGATCTCCCGGACGGTGGCCTCCCGCGACAAGGCGCTGCGTGAGCTGCTCGACCACGCGAAGGGCGTCACGGGCGTACTGGCCAACCGATCCGACGACTTCACCGCCCTGGTCAAGGACGGCGACAAGCTGTTCAAAGAGATCAGCAAGCGACGCGAGGCGATCCACAGACTGCTGAAGAGCTCCGCCGCGCTCGGCATCCAGCTCTCCGGCCTGGTCCAGGACAACGACAAGGAGATCGGGCCCGCGCTCAAGGGCCTGAACCGCGTGGTGACGATGCTCGAACGGAACCAATCCAGTCTGGACCGGAGCATCAAGCTCCTTGCGCCCTATGTGCGGCTCTTCACCAACACCCTCGGCAACGGCCGCTGGTTCGACTCCTACGTCCAGAACCTGGTCGCGGCTCCGGTGGTACCGCGGACGGGAGGGGCGCAGTGAACCTCCCTGTCAGGCTGAGAAAGCGACTGGCCCTGCTCACCGCGCTGTCCCTCGTCGCCGCGATTACGTACGTCCTGTGGCCACGCCCCGAGCCAGTCCGCGTCACGGCGTACTTCCCGCGCACGGTCGGCATCTACCCCGGTTCGGACGTCCGTGTCCTGGGCGTACGGATCGGCGAGGTCAAGGAGATCAGGCCGGAGGGCGGCAGGGTGCGGGTGAAGCTGGAGTACGAGGCGGACCGCAGAATCCCGGCCGAAGCACAGGCGGCGATCATCAACTCCTCGGTGGTCAGCGACCGTTATGTGCAGCTGCTACCGGTGTACCGGGGCGGTCCGGTGCTGCGGGACGGGGGCGAGATCCCCGAGTCGCGCACGGCCGTACCGGTCGAGCTGGACCGTATCTTCGACAGCCTGCACACCACAGCCGAGGCGCTCGGCCCCGAGGGCGCCAACAAGGACGGGGCCCTGTCCCGGCTGCTCGGAGTGAGCGCGGACAACCTCGACGGCCAGGGCAAGAACCTCAACCAGACGGTCGAGGACCTCTCGAAGGCAGTGACGACCCTCTCCAACGGCCGCACGGACCTGTTCGGCACGATCCGGAACCTCCAGGTCTTCACGGCGGCGCTGGCGGCCGACGACAAGAGCGTGCGGTCGTTCAACGGCAGCCTCGCGAGGGTCGCCGAGCAACTGGCGGGCGAGCGCAAGGACTTGGCGGCGGCGCTGAAGAACCTCGGGACGGCGCTGGGCGACGTGTCCGGCTTCGTGAGGAGGAACAAGAAGTCGCTGACCGAGAACGTGGAGGGTCTGAGCAAGGTGACAAAGGTGCTCGTCACCCAACGGGCCGCGCTGGAGGAGCTTTTGGAGGTGGCCCCGACCGGCATGTCGAACCTCAACAACGCCTACAACCCGTCGGCCGGCACCCTCGACACCCGCAACAACGCCGATCACGCGCAGGATCCAGCTTCGCTACTGTGCTCGCTGCTCAGGACGACCGGGGACGAGGGCGGAAAGAACCCGGGCTGTAAGGAGTTGGAGAGGCTCTTCGACTCCCTGCCGGAGTTGCCGCAGGGCGGCCCGGCGGTCACCGGCACGGTCGACCGCACCCTCGGCGGAATCCTGGAGGCCGGCGCATGAGCGTGCTGCGCGTGAGCGTGCTGCGCCGGGGCGGGACGGCGGCCTGGGCGGCCGTCGGTTCGCTGCTCCTCTCCGGCTGCGAGTTCAACGGTTGGCACGACGTGCAGCTGCCCGGCGGAGCGGCCTCGGACGGCAACGCGTATCACGTCACAGTCGAGTTCCGTGACGTCCTCGACCTGGTGCCGCAGTCGGCGGTGAAGGTCAACAACGTCACCGTGGGCGCGGTGGAGAAGGTGGAGCTGGACGGCTGGCACGCGCGCGTACGCCTCCGGGTCGGCGACTCGGTCAAGCTGCCCGCCAACGCGATCGCGGAGCTACGCCAGACCAGCGTGCTCGGCGAGAAGTATGTGGCGCTGTCCAAGCCGACGGACACCACACCGGTAGGGCGCCTCGGCGACGGCGACGCGATCCCGTTGTCCCGCAGCGGCCGCAATCCGGAGATCGAGGAGGTGCTGTCCGCCCTGTCCGCGCTACTCAACGGCGGTGGAGTGGCGCAGCTCAAGACGATCACCGTGGAGCTGAACAATGCGCTGGAAGGACGGGAGAACCGGGTCAGGTCGCTACTGAAGGAACTGAACACGTTCCTGGGCGGCCTGGACAAGCAGAAGGGCGACATCGTCCGGGCCCTGAAGGCCGTGGACCGACTCGCCAAGCGCCTTGGCAAGGAGAAGAAGACCATCGCCGAGGCCGTGGACGCGATGCCGCCGGCCCTGAAGGTCCTGGCCGACCAGCGGCGCGACCTGACGCGGATGCTCACGGCGTTGTCGAAGCTCGGAAAGACAGGCACCAGGGTGGTCAACGCCTCGCACGACGACACAGTCGCGAACCTGAAGCGGCTGCGCCCGATCCTGCAACAACTCAACAAGGCCGGAAGCGACCTGCCCAACGCCTTGGAGCTGCTGACCACTTATCCCTTCCCCCGCAACGCGGTGGACGCCATCAAGGGCGACTACGTCAACCTCCACATCACGGCTGACCTCGATCTGGCCGGGATCTACGGCAACTTGACGGAGAAGCCGGGCGGCAGTCGGGGTGGCGAAGGGCAGACCCAGGGGCCCGAGCTCCCGAAGCCCCCAGACCTCCCGGACGTACCGGATCTCCCGAGCCTGCCGACCGTGCCGACACCCACCGCGCTCCCGAGCACACCGAGCGTGCCGTCGTCCCCCTCGGCCCCTTCCGACGGCAGTGGCGACCCGCTGTGCCCACCGGTGTGCACCAGCAGCTACAGCGATTACGGCAGTTACGGCACCGGAAGCGACTGGCCGAAGGGGATCGACCTCGCACTGGCCGAGCTGATGCTGAAGGGAGTCCAGCCGTGATCACACGTACGGTCAAGGCCCAGCTTCTCGCCTTCACCACCATCACCGCCGTAGGCGTGTCGTACGTCGGCGCCGAGTACACGGGGCTGGTGGACGAGGTACTGGACCGCGGCTACACGGTCCAGGCGGACTTCACCGAATCCGGGGGCATTTTCCCCGGCGCCGAGGTGACGTATCGCGGGGCGCCGGTGGGCAGGGTGGACGCGCTGCACCTGACGGGCACCGACGGCGTGTCGGTTGCCCTGGACATCGAGGACGGGGCACCGCGCATCCCGGCGAACACATTCGCCGTGGTGGCGAACCGTTCGGCGGTGGGCGAGCAGTACGTCGACCTGCAACCTCGCAACTCCCACGGACCCTATCTGCTCGACGGCAGCACGATCCCGCGCGAGAGAACACGCGTACCCCTGCCGACGACGGATCTGATCCTCAGCCTGGACCGCCTGGTGAACTCGGTGGGCAAGGACGATCTGCAGGTCACGGTCGACGAGTTGGGCAAGGCGTTCGCGGGAACGGGCCCGAACCTCAGCCGTCTGGTGGACTCGGGCAACGAGCTGGTGGAGTCGGCGTCGGAGGCGCTGCCGGAAACGATCGCGCTCATCGAGGACTCACGGAAGGTACTGAAGACACAGGCTGACCAGGGCTCGTCCATCAAGTCGTTCGCAAGCGATCTGGCGACGCTCACGGCGCAGTTGAAGGCGAGCGACGGAAACCTGCGCAGGCTGATCGGCAACGCGAGGCCGGCGGCACAGGAGGTGAACTCGCTGCTGAAGTCGGTGTCGCCGAGGCTCTCGATCCTGCTGGCGAACCTGATCAGCGGCGGCCAGGTGACGATGGCGCGTCTGCCCGGCGTGGAGCAGGCCCTGGTCACCTTCCCGGTGATGGTGGCGGGCAGCTACACGGTCATTCCCGGCGACGGCACCACCCACTTCGGCCTGGTGGTGAACGCCGACGACCCGCCGGCCTGCACGCAGGGCTACGGCACGGCCCGCCGCGACCCTGCCGACACCAGCACACGCGAGGCGAACACCAACGCCCGCTGCACGCTCCCGCAGGGCAGCGAGTCATCCGTACGAGGCGCACAGAACGCGCCCTACGTGACCCCGTACGACCCGGAGACCGGCACCACCGCCGGCCCGGACGGAAGGGCCGTCGAGATCGGCTCGAAGGGCGGCCAGCAGGCCGTGTTCGGAAAGGAGTCGTGGCAATGGCTACTCGTTGGCCCCATGGCATGAAGAACTTGCGCAGCTCCATTTCACTGACGGCAGGACTCGTCGCCTCGACGGTCCTGACCACCGCACTCACGACTTGGCTGGCCCTCGGCCTCTACGCCCAACGCGAAGCGAACCAGGTCCGCCAGGACATCCTGGTCGCGGCCCGCCAGTCGGCGCTGAACTTCACTTCCCTCGACTACCGGCACTACGACCGTGACAGCGCGAACGTACTGGCAGGCGCGACCGGCGACTTCAAGAAGCAGTTCGCCGCACAGACGGAGCAGCTGACACGACTCGTCGCGGCGAACAAGTCCGTATCCGAGGGCCAGGTCCTGGAGGCAGGCATCGTCCGCTCCGACGAGGACTCTGCCCGCGTCCTGGTCGTCGCCGACAGCCAGGTGACCAACACGGCTGCGCCCCAGGGAGAGTCGCGCACGTATCGCCTGCAACTGAACCTGGTGCACCGGGACGGCCGCTGGCTGACGTCCGACGTCGAGTTCGTCGGCTGACAAGTAACGAGGAGTACGACCATGCCGAAGACGACCACCGGCCGCGCCCCCGGCATCACGACCGGGCGCACGATGACGGCGGCGGCCCGCGCGGCAGCCAAGCGCGCGGAACGCGGCCGCTACAACGCCGACTCAGTGGCGGCCATCGACAGTGTGGGCGGGGACCGGTCCGAGCGCCCGCTCGCGGGCCGCACCGTGCTCGTCGAGGCCCCGAAAGACGGCTGGCAAGACCCGCCGGAGCCGTCACCGGAGGCGTTCGAGGAGGCCGAAACGCCGGAAAAGCCCGGCAAACCCGGCCCTCGAAGGCTGCTCACAGCACTGCTCGGCGCCTTGCTCGTGGCAGGTTTGGTGGCGGTCGCCATACTTGGGTGGCAGTACCGGGAGGGAGAGCGCACACAGGCTGCCCGCACCGACGCGGTCGAGGCCGCACGCAAGGCGGCACCGATCGTCCTGTCGTACGACTACCGCCACCTGGATCGCGACTTCGCGAGGGCTCGCACCCACCTCACTGGGGACTTCAGCAGGGAGTACGGAAAGACGACGGAGACCGTGGTGGGCCCGACGGCGAAGAAGTACCAAGGCGTGGTGAAGGCGACGATCGCCGCCCCTCCTTCCGGCGGAACCCCGGCAGCCTCCGTCGCCTCGGCCTCCCCGGACGAAGTCGTGGTCCTGCTCTTCGTCAACCAGGTCACCGAGAGCACGCAGGTATCGGGGTCCCGGTTGGACCTGAACCGGGTGCGGATGACGATGGCCCGCACGACGGAGCGGTGGAAGGTGAGCGCGGTCGACGCACTCTGACAGAAAAGCCTTGCCATCGCTGCGCCGCCCTACGACCGTCGGGGTGGCGGCCGACGTCATCCAAAGAGACTGTGGCCACGATCTCGTTGCTCCCGGCGCACTGGGCCTCGTACGACGCACACGTGCGGCCGGGAGTGCGCCCCATCGCTTCGAGGAACTGGATGCGCACCACCGGCCGTGGTTCAGGCCCGGGTGTAGCCGCCGTCAGCGAAGAGTTCGGCGCCGGTGACGAACGACGAGGCCTCCAAAGCCAGGAAGAGGGCGGCCTCGGCGATTTCCTCGGCGTCGGCCAGCCGCCCCAGTGGCACGACGGCCTCGGCGAACTGGTCGACGTCCGGCCCCGCGGCGCCCAGCAGGCCAGGGGTCCGCATGGGTCCCGGGCTGAGCACGTTGACCCGGAATCGGCGCTCCCTCGACTGCCGGGCCCAGTTGTGCACGAGGTTGCTCACTGCCGCCTTCGAGGCGCTGTAGACCTCGAGCTGCTCATTGGGCCGCACGCTGTTGCTCGAGCCGACGACCAGGATGGAGGCGTTCTCCGCCAGCAGCGGAAGCGCAGACACCGCACTGGCGGTTCTGCCCATGCCCGAGGGGCAGAACCGCCTCGCAACCGGGCGCAGTCCGGCCCGCGAGAACTGACTTGGTGTAATCACGGCCACATGATCCGCCGGACTGTGCCTAGCGTGGATCTTGTTCAGCAGCCTAGCGATCGTCGTACAGGAAGTGATCGGACAGAGGGTGGCCTCTCCCCCGCGCCGGGCGGCGGCGCTTTGCCCTCGTCACTGTTCGGCCCTGGCCTTCGTGGCCGCTCGCGAGGCTCAAGAGCGCAGAGCGATACGGAACACCCAACACTGCGCTCTTCTACTTCACCGACCCCAACGGCCACGTCATCGCCGTCACCCAGAAGCAGACCTGGTGACCGCCCGCCATGACGCAGACCAACGCCACCACTGCAGGTGTGGTGAAATGCGCGGCCCTCTGGGACACCACGGCAGGGCGCTCGCCGACCTTCTACGCCGCCTGAGTCCTCCGCCTCGGTGGACAGGCGGTGGATCGGCGAGGACGTGGCAGTCCGGTCAGGGCGGGAAGGGGGGCGTATGCGCGAGATAGGGGGCTTCTCGCTCAGTCTCCGGTGACGCGGATGATCGTCTTGCCGGGGGTGCGCTTGTCCGGCGTGAACGCGGAGGCTGCCTCGGCGAGCGGCCGGACGGCGCCGACGATCGGCTTGAGGCGGCCGTCCCGCAGCCGCTCGGCGAGGTCGGCCAGGCGGACCCGGTCGGGTTCGACGACGAAGAAGACCGCTCGCCCGTCGCGGGGGTGGACGGTGACCGGCTCGGCGATGGTGACCAGGGTGCCGCCCGGGCGGACCAGTGCGGTGGAGCGTTCGAGGATCTCCCCGCCGATCACGTCGAACACGGCGTCGACCTCGCCGATGTCCTCCAGTCTCTCGGCCTGGAGGTCGACGAAGGCGTTCGCGCCCAGGCCGAGGGCGGTGTCGCGGTCGCCGGCACGGCCGGTGCCGATCACCCGGGCGCCGGCCTCGCAGGCCAGCTGCACGGCGATGGAGCCGACGCCGCCCGCGGCGCCGTGGATGAGCACGCTCTGGCCGGTGGTCAGGTGGGCGTGGTCGAACAGGCCCTGCCAGGCGGTGAGCCCGGAGATCGGCAGCCCGGCGGCCGTGAGGTGGTCGACATCGGCCGGGAGCGGGGCTAGGTTGCGGGCCTCGACCGCCGTGTACTGGGCCAGCGAGCCGTTGCGGGCCCAGTCGGTCAGACCGAACACGCGCTGTCCGACCGTCAGGCCGGTGGTGCCGTAGCCGAGCTCGGTTACCACACCGGACAGCTCGTGGCCGGGCACGCTCGGGGTCCGGTCACGACCGGCCCGGTCGGTCCAGGTGCCGGGCCAGTCCAGCTCGCCCGGGGTAAACCCGGCGGCGTGGACCTCCACGATCACGTCGTTCTCGGCCGCGCGCGGGTAGGGCAGCTCGGAGAGGGTCAGCCCGCTGACACCGGCGTCGCGGTCGTGGACGGTGATGGCTTGCATGAGGGGTTCCTCTGAGGAGGGGGACGCTCAAGGAGCGGGCATCGCGCCTGGTGGCAGCCGGCATCGGCCCAGCAGGAAGGCGCCCGCCCGCCAGGACCAATCCCAGCGCCGTCCGCCCCCGTCCGCCACCGCACACAGTGGCGGACGAAGGGCGACTGACAGGTGCCGTTGTGGTCAGGCACCCCACGCTAATTGGAACGCGGCCCAAACGTGTGGGCCATTTACACTCACATTCAGTGGGCCACTTACTTGACTCCGGTTACCCCTAGCCACACACGTTCTCGCGGCCTCCCCACACCATGGCGCCCCCGCCGCGCGCCCCGCCCGGGTCTCGTCACGGCATTCGCGGGCCGTGCGTTCACCCGCCCCCGCGGGGCGTCCGCCTGCAGCCCGACCTCCAGCAGGCCGGGCCGGCCCAGGTCGTGGCGCTGGCGCAGGGTGAGGGTGGCGGGCGCCGACCAGCCCCAAGTCGCGGAGGTACGCGCCTAAAAGAGCGTTCCCGGAATGATCACGAAGCCCGGTACAGTCCGGTGGGCTGAAGACAGACTCAGCCGTTGGCTTGTGAAGTGCCCAAAGATCGGGCGAAGTCGGCGAGGGTCCAGAAGTCGTACTCGCGCAGGCCGATCCGCGGGTTGACATGGTGCAGAAGCCCACGCGCGCGGTGGTGGGCGGTCACGTACGCCTGGTCCAGATCGCTCTGTTCGTCGTCCACCCAGGCGAAGGGACGGCCGTTGGCGTACTCCACCAGGGGAGCAGTCTTCCAGTGAACTCCGTCGGGACGGTCCTGGAACAATGCGTCGCCGAAGTCGACGAATGGCAGTTCGGGAAGGCCGAGCGCCGGGGCAATCCAGCGGTTGGCATCCGCCATCCATGTGGTGGCCCAGCACAGCTCGTAGTCGAGCTGCAACAGGTCTCGTCCGTGCTCTGGCTTGAGCCAGACCCGCAAGGGGCGCCGACGCCGCGAGAGTTCTCCGTGTTCCTCTGGAGTCCCACTGTCTTGGGGCACTCTGAGTGTGGTGTAGCCGTCGGGGCGCTTCTCCGGCTTGGCCGCATAAGGGTTGAGGGGCCCGTCCACGTCGAGGAACAGCAGTGGCCGGCTCACGATCTCCCCCTGACATGCTCAATATCGGCTGCGCCGGTGGAAGCGTAGCTGCAGCGATCGCCTCGGCCTCGGGCCGGCCCGATGTGATGATCACGGCGTGACAGGTGTGATCACGGCATCGGAGCCGTCCTGGACATGTTGCTTCGAATATGCGCTGGCCGGTCGGGCTGAAGGCCGGGAGACTCAGGTGCTGTGGACATGGGGATCTTTGGTTTCAAGCCGTCCTTCCTGGTCGGGATCGAGGCGGTTCGACAGACGCACGGATCACGTCTGGCGAAGCTCGCTGGTCGGCGGCTGACGGGGTTCGTCGTGGTGCGCTTCATTGAGGACGGAGACTGGTTCGCCGACTGCCCGGTGGTGTTGGACTTCGACGGCGTTCAGGTGGAGGTCTGCCACTCAAAGCTCGATGAACTCTCCATCGGCTGGGACACGATCGACACTGCAGCAAGCATCGCAGGATGGGATTGGTCCGAGTTCACGCCTGAGTGGTCTCACAGTGATGAACACCTGGAGCCGTTTGTGGGCCAGGAACTGTGCGAGGTCGCACTGCTTGAGTGGCGGCCGGCAGAGCGCGATTTGGCGGCCGGAACGGTGGCGGTGGAGTTCGTCTTCGCTGGGGGCCGTTTGCGGATCGTCAACGGCCTCGACGAGAACCGCATCGAGGCCGGTGTGGCCCCGCCGGACTACGTTCGGCACCGGATCGGCCGTTGAGCACTACGGCACGGCCGGTTTCCGGTTGATCTCAATGACAGTCAGCAGGGTGGGATGCCGATCTGCCGGGGAGTCGGCCCGGCCGCAGTGGGAGTCGTGACGTGGCAAACCGATGGAATTCGCCGACCTGCTGAAACGCGGCATTCTCCGGCCAGCCCCTGTACGCGGTGGATGCCGTACCGCTAAGCCCAGCGGGTGTCGGTCGGCAAACACGCGACTGCCCGCATCGGGCTCGCGGACCAGCCGAGCGGCCCGCGCACAGGGCAGCTGTGCCGGTAGGCGGGGGCGGCCCTTGGTCAGGGGTCCGGCTGTGAGGCGGCGATGGTGCGGCGCGCCAGGGCTGCGCGCAGCTCCGTCAGGAGCACATCGGGTAGTGCCGCGCCTTGGGCGTGCTCGAGGACGTGTTCGGCGACGGTGGTCAGTTTGGTGTTGGTGTGCTGGGAGACTTCCCGCAGCACGGTGAAGCCGTCCCACGGCGGTATCTGCCCCAGCACGGTCAGGACGCCGATGGCCTGGTCCACGACGGCGTGGGAGACAAGGGCCTCGCCCAGCTGATCGTTCTCCGTGCGCAGCCGCTCCACCTCATGCTGCAGACGGCTGTCCGCAAAGGCGGGCGTCGCCTCAGAGTATTCGGAGGTAGCCATGAGCTCATCCTCGGATGCAACGGGTGACGGTCATGCGTATCGCCTGCCCGTAATCCTCTTCAGGCTCCACCCGAACCGCTGTGGTGCACAACGCATGTGTCCTCCAGACCGCAGGCCGGAGGACACACACCGGGGCTTCATTCCGAACCCCCGCCCCACGCGAGTAGCCAGCGACAGGGGCACCCATGTCCCGCTTCTCCAGCAGTCGGCGCGCTTCAGGCCGCCCAACGCGCACCCTGGGATCCCGAATTCGCCCGCTCCGGTCAGGCACCCGCTCAAAGGCGGCCAGCTGCACGGTTCATCCACGCCCGTGGAGGTCTGAGCGGGCTCTATCGCGGGGTCGGTCACTGTGTACGGGTTGACCGCTTGCGGCTGATCACCATGAGTCCTGCTCCCGCGATGAGCATCACGCCGACGGCGCCTGCTCCGACGTGACCGTAAGTGGTGAGTCCTGTTTCGGCGAGGGCCGGCTTGGGGGACTGCGCGCGGGCGGCGTCGCGAATGAGGTCGGTGATGGCGTCGGGGTGGGAAATCATCACGCTGTGGGAGGAGTCGATCTCGACGGTGCGGGAGCCGGCGCGCTTGGCTTGGAAGCGCTCGAGGTCGGGTGCTATGGCTTTGTCGTTCGTGGCTACAGCTGCCCAGGACGGGATGGTCCTCCACGCCGCGGCAGTGACCTTGTCGGTGAAGGCTGTCGCGGAGATGGGACGTTGGGCTGCGGCCGCCACCGAGGTGGCCGCCTGCGGCAGGTCTTCTGCAGCGACGGCGCGGAACTTGTCCGGGGAGATGTAGAGATCTGTTCCCATGGAGCCGTCCGCGTTCTTGAAGGGCACCCGTACCAGTGCGGGGTTCAGCTCGCTGCCGGGGAATTTTGCGGCGAGCTGGCCTAGGACTTCGCCCTTGTCGGGCATGAAGGCGGAGACATACACGAGCGCCTTGACATTGGGGTTTCCGGCCGCTGCCTCGGTGATCACTGCGCCGCCGTACGACTGGCCGACCATGACGATGGGGCCGTGGACGCTCCGCAGGACGCTTGCGATGTAGGCGGAGTCGGCGTGCAGGCCGCGCAGTGGATTGGCGGGAGCCATGACACGGTAGCCGTCGCTCTGCAGGCGTCCGACAACTGCGTTCCAGCTGGAGGCGTCGACGAACGCACCGTGCACCAGCACGATCGTCGGTTTGCCGTCGGCAGCGCCGGTGTCGCTGCCGGCCGGAGGTCCGTCCTTGGCGACGGCAGGTGCCGAGGCCGACAATGCCGCCGCGGTCACCAGCGCGGCGACGACTGCGGGTATTCGGCGCTTGTGAGGTCGTGGGCGGGGTGACGACGTCAAAGCTGCTCTCCTTCGGTGGCGGGACGGGTTGCTCGTCACCCTGTGCGGTGTGCGCCTAATGCGCATTCACGGCGGAGCATTTGCGCGAATGGCTTCGCCCATTCAGGTGGCCTCGGCAGATGCACGGTTCACAGGCGGTGGTTGGCCGCATGCGGTCGATGCCTGGCGATGGTCGGCGTGCTGCCCCCTCCCCCGGCCCATCCGTGAACCCGGGGTAGGCCTGGAAGGCGTCGTCTTTGAGCGCCTGGACAGCGTCTGTCAACCGTCCGCCCGTGGCTGGCTGAAGTACAAGCTGGCGCCCGGGTGGGACCGGTCCGTCCTTGGGTCGCGATCGCGATGCGTTATCAGTGGCGCCTAACGGCCAGAGATCTGCCCGGGGCGCCGAACTGGGGCGTTTCCCCGTACCAGCAGCGTCTCCCCATCGCGGGACAGCCTCATGCGCGGCGACTCCAGGCGGTGGCTGCCGAGGATGTGGTTGAAGTCATCCCAGGTCATCAGTCCGGCGACATCGAGTGCGCCGGGTACGTGGCGGTATTCGCGGTGCAGTGCCTGGGCGAGGAAGTCCTCGCCCAGGCACGCCGCGATGGACACGTTCGTCATCGCGTCCGGGCTCCCGATCGTCAGTCGTTGCCGTCGGTCTTGCCGGTGCCGCCGCCGTCCGGATGGCGTTGCAGCCCCGGGCGGCGACGATCAGCCGGCGGGAGCGAACCGGTCCTCCGGTCGACGGCCCGGACGGGGCGGGCGGGGATGTGGCAGGACTCTGCCTGGAATCCTCCTGCGGGGCCGGTCGCCGGGCCCTGGACGGCACGGCCACGAACTCCCGCCAGTACAGCCACCCGAACCGCAGGCGATAACCCCAACGTGGGGCCCCGCAATGGGTATGGTCGTTGGGCTGACGCGCGCGGCATCGGTGTCCGTCGCGAAGCAGTCGCCGATCAGCCTCCGTAAGTGGTCGGCCCACCGGGCCACGTCGGGAGCCAGCTCCGGGTCAAGATCCTTACGCGGTCGGCCGCGGCCTCTGCCCGCTCCCCCGCCGCCCGGACTTCCCGCGCCGCCGCTCGCCATGACGTACATCACTCCAAAAGACCTGCTCACAGCATTTGTTGCGGCTTGGGAAACAAATCAGGCCCGGGCATCGTCTCAGGTGTTCACGTCCGACCAGGCCCGAATGCGCAGACCAATACCCGGCGCCCGGGAGCGCATCGGCCCACATGACTGGAGCCCGACCATCAGCGCCACACCGCACCCCAAGCCCGCCGCAGCTGCCCGCGCCCGCTACGACAGCGCCGCCTGTCCCGCCACCTGTCCCGGACCGCACTGACCGGCCTTGTCCGCGGCGCCGCCATAGCCCTGGGCGCCCTCCCCGCGGGAGGACTCCTGCCCTGGCTCCGTGAACATCTCTAACCGGCCAACCCACACTCGATCACGGCGCCCCGAAGGAAAACGTTCCTCCGGTGGTGCTCCGCAGGGCGCCGCCCGGCGCGTCGAGGCGCCTCCGACAACCTGGACAACACAAGCAGGCTTCATGCAATCGCACGGCTCTGGCCCACCGATGGCGCGGCGGGCGCAACACCAACTCCTGTCCGCAGGCTACGGAGCGCCGTCTAGGTTGGCGGGGGTTCTGCGGGGGCGGGCCCCGAGCGGGCTGAGCTCGAAGGCGAGCCGCCCTAGCGAGACAAGGGTTCCCTGACCGAACACCAGGAGCAGCCAGGCTCCGTCGCTCCAGTACCAGCCCTCCGTCCAGGGGCGCGTGAGCGCCGCGGTGGCGAGTAGATGCGCGAGGGCGATGAGGGTTCCTGCCCGGCGCCGCCGGGGGAACAGCAGGGGCAGCATCGTCCACAGCGCCGAGGCCAGGGCCAGCCATGGGGCGAGGAAGGGCAGAGCGGTCACGACAGACCTCGGTATCGCTAGGGGCTGGCGGCACTCTCGCTCAGGCTGGTCCGCCGACACCAGCGCGGACAGGTCTCGTCCGGATGACAATGTGAACGTGGCAGCGCTGGTGCAGGCCGCTCAGAGCCATTTGCTGAGGCGGCCCGGTAGACGACGGTGCAGACGATGAGGATGACGGCGAGGACGGCCGGGCAGGTCCGCTGAGAAGCCGGTGACAACCAGAGCTCCACCGGCTTCCGGCGCGGCGGTCGCCTTCTCCAGCGCCACACCCACGCACAGGTGGAACAGGCCGTCGCCACCCGCCACCTCATCGGCGAGGCTTGGGTATGGCCGCAAGAGACGCATTTGCCCGGAATGCTTGCGTTCCGGGCAACTTGCGTGGGCGGCAGCTGCGAAGTTCCTGAGGAGTTGCGGGTCTCAGCCGTGTCCGGCGGCAGACGTTGGGTTCGCTGATTCGGCGGCGCGGCGGTATTCGGCGTTGATGCGCTGGGCTTCCTCGAGCTGGTCTTCGAGGATGACGATGCGGCAGGCGGCCTCGATGGGGGTTCCGTGGTCGACGAGTTCGCGGGCGCGGGCGGCGATGCGCAGTTGGTAGCGGGAGTAGCGGCGGTGTCCGCCAGTGGAGCGCAGCGGGGTGATCAGGCGGGCTTCGCCGATGGCGCGGAGGAAGCCCTGGGTGGTGCCCAGCACTTCGGCGGCCCGGCCCATGGTGTAGGCGGGGTAGTCGTCGTCATCGAGACGGCGGTGCGAGTCGTCTGCTGTCATTGCACCTCTCTGTGGAACGCGTGGAGGGGCCCTGGCGCCATTGGCGCCAGGGCCCCGAAGGAACTGCTACACCATCTGCCGGCCCTGATACTGCACCGGCCTGCTGCTTCCGCAGACCCGACCGACATGCTGTCGGGGGTGCGGGGATCGCGGTTGCTCGACCGAAGACCACCTCACTATCGATGTCCTGCGGTACCCGGGCTCACGACTTCTGCCCGGGCGATCCTGATGGCGCTCGGCCCCTCCGTTCTTCCCTCGGGGATCAACTACCTACCAATCGGGGACTACGTACTGCTCAGCGGCCTGTGACAGCGCCACTCTTCGGCAGCCAGCCCCGTCGCCCGTCCTGCGTCTGCTCTGGCTTAGAACCCCACTGCCGAACTTCCCGGTGCGCGCGCCCGCAGCCGACGCCTTCACCGAGGTACTACTCACTGACTTCACTGCGTTAACTGCGGTCTTGCTCACGGCGGCCCCTGATCACTGCGGGCCACCCGGTCCGGTCGTCAGCCCGTCGCCGTCCTGCAACAAACCTGGCTTCGGCACTCCACCACCGCACCGTCCTGCGCACTGCAACTGCGTTACTGCTGGCCGGCAGTTCATCTCTGCCAGGCCCCGTTGATCTCGGCTACGAGAGAAACCATAACCACGCCATCACCCCAATGTCTACTCCAGCCAACATAGATTTGCGCGTGTTCGACGACGAGGTAATCGACCTCGAACAGCGACGCGGGTGAGCGTAAGACCGCCACCCTGGTAGCGGGCCACCGGCAAGTGGCTTTGTTCACGAATTGCGGTTCTGGCTCAGGTTCTGTGGTGCGGCCACGCTGAGTGAGCGGATCAGCCCGCGGTTGACCAATCCCGATGGCTAGAACGAACCCCGGGTTAGTCCCCCGCCTCGGCTGCAGACCTCTTACTAAGGAGCTGCTTCGCTGCCTCAACCGCTTCCCCGTTGAGTTCCTCGACGGAGACTCCCCAACTCTCCTCCCAGCCGTCTAGGTTGTGCGCGCAGTACACAAGGGGTTTCAGCTCTTCGGGATAGCCGAGGTCATAGGCGATGTCTGCCCAGATGAGGTGAGTGCCAGCGGCGGGATCCAGGGATCCGTCCGCGATCTGACCGGCGATCCAGTAGGCCATCGCCCACTTGGCGGCCCGGGGGTCCGCGGGCGGGTGGAAGAGCAGTCCCAGTTCCTCCAGTACTTGGTCGAAGAGCTCTGGCGCTTCGGGCTCTTCGCTCTGAAGGAGTCCAGCCAGCATGGCGAGGGACGGGCTCTCGACCCCCGCTATCAGTGCGTCCAGACCTGCCTGAATGAGCCGGTCCGACCCGACATGCCTGCCGAATGCCCTCTCGCGCGCGATGTGTCTGAGCTGATCGAGGGCGTCGTCGCTGGTCATCAAAGTCTTCTCCGTCGGTATCCGGGAGGGGAAGGCTGACACATCCGCCGACGCCGCTGCCATCGAGTTCCTCCCGTCGGTGATCAGGACAAGAGGACGCGCTTCGCAGGAGGCCGAACCCCGCCCGGCCGAACATCTGGCGTTTAAGCATCTTGATCCGGTTGACGTGGCCTTCGACGACGCCGGAGTTCCAGGGCAGGGTCAGGCCGGCGATGACGGCGTCGCGGTCTCGGTCGATGCCTGCGGCGAGGGTGTGGAGGCTGGGCAGGTCGTCCTGCCGGACGGCGTCGAGCCAGTCCGACAGGCGCTCGCCCTGGCGCTCGGTGAGCATGGCCGCGAAGGAGCGGACATGCCCGGTGAGGGCGTCCAGTTCGGGGCAGTGGGCCCGGACGGTTTTGAGCTGGAGCCGTTCGGACTCGGTGAGGGTGTCCGGGTGGCGGAGGATCCATCCGGCGACGGCCCGGGGCGAAGGCGGCCGGGCGGTCACCGGCCGCGGTGAGGTGCGCTTGTCGTGCAGGTAGGCGCGAACGCGCTGGTAACTGCCCTGGTAGCCAAGCGGCACGATCTCCTCCCACAGCTTCCAGGCGTTGGTGTAGCCCTCGCTCCAGCGGTCGTCCAGGTAGGGCTTGTAGTCGTCGAGGACGGAGGGCCGGTTCTGCCACTGGCCGGTGAACAGCTCCTCCGGGCTTGCGGCGTCGGCGAACTGCTTGACCGTGCGGTAGGTCATCCTGAGCTGCCGCTGGATGGAGCGCCGGCTGTGTCCTGCCGTCAACAGGGCGTGGACGGCGGCGTGCCGGGCCCGGGTCCGGTCGGCGAACCGGTGCCCGCGCGGCCAAGGCGAAGCGGACGGGTCCGCGGCTGGGACCGCCTCGGGTCCGGGTTCAGAAGCTGTGGGGGCCAGAGCGCGGAGGCAGCCACGGTGCTGGGCGACGCTCCGTTCGGCGGCTTCGCTCAGGTTGTGCCAGAGGTGCCACCGGTCCGCGACCTGGACAGCCTGCGGTGCACCGGTGGTGGCGCCCTCGGCGAAGAACGGTGCCCGGTCCCGGCACACGACCTCGACGCCGGGCCGCTGGGCGAGCCAGGCGGCCAGGCTCGATGCCTCCCGGTCCGGGAGGAGATCGATCGGGCGGCGGGTTTCGACGTCGATCAGGACGCTGCCGTAGTGGCGGCCCTTGCGGGTGGCGTACTCGTCCACGCCGACCACCCGCGGCGCGGGCGCTTCGGGCTCGGGAAGGGCGTCGATCAGGCGCAGGACGTTGCTCCGGCTCACGGACACGCCGAGGATGGCAGCCAGCCGGGCGCCGGCCCGGCCGGCCAGGGCGAGACCGACCGAGGCCAGCGTCGAGCGCAGCCGCTCGGTGCGCTGACCGTGCCGACGGGTCAGGCCGGGTATCTGCTCCACAAAGGTCCGGCGCGAGCACAAGGTGTTCCGGCACCGGAACCGCCGAACCCGGAGCTGGAGTACGACGCTTCGTCCGACGCTCGGTACGTCGGCGGGAAACCGCAGGTAGGAGCTGTGAACCCGGGTCGACCAGGCCCCGCACCCCGGACAGACGGCGCCGGCCGTGGTGCAGTGCGCGTCGACGCGCACCATCTCGATATTCACGTCCACCGACAGCACCGCGACGTCCGCGATCGACGGGAACAACAGCTCCTTCAGCCGGAGCACGACCTCTTCCACGGCCCGGACTTTGAGCCTAGCCGCCTCGATGACGGCTCATTTTCGGGCGACTTCGATGCCACCCTGAGAGGCTCAATCGTCACTCGGAGTGGCCGTTGCACGGAAGCAGTGCCAGAACCCAGGCTCGTGAACAAAGCCAGGCGAGGGCACAAGCACCCCCGCGAAGACGCATCCGACGATCCAGAGACCGGGGTGACCTGATGGACACGGTGGGCATCGACGTCGCTCCCGCCCGCTCCACCACATCCGTCGCCAGCGCACGCGAGAACGCCCAGGCCTTCCTCGATGGTCTTGTCCATCCGATCGGGGCCGAGGCCGCCGACACCGTGGTCCTAGTCGTCCCGGAGCTCGTCACCAACGCCCTGCGCCATGGAGGCGGCACCGGCACCCTGGACATGAGCGCACACCCGGAAAGCATCGACGTGCCGTGCACGACCGCAGCCCGGCGCCGCCCGTCGTCTCTAACCTTTGGGCAGTTCGGCCCACACGCGTGCGGCCATCCCATCGGCCACTTCCTGTGGGGTCCCCGCCTGCACCAGGATGATCCCGCGGGACTGGTCCGGGAACGTGACCTCCCGCATCTCCGTACCCAGCGGGCCCATCGACTCATCCGACATGGCAGCCTCCCTTCGACGGCTGCCGCCCACGCTAAAGGGACAACCCGCACAAGACGAGGACCCCCCACCAGACGGACTACAACCCTGGTGTCGTAGACACCCCGGCCCTACTCCAACGACCGGGGATACAGGCCTGTTGCCCACAGCCCAGTTCGCTGCAGCGGCAAGCGAGGACCGTATGCGGGGACGGCAAGGACGGCGCGGCGCAGAGGGCGCGCCGCGTCGGAGGCGACAGGCCGCGGCTGCCGTCGGCTGGGCACTGTCAACGGCTGAGCAGGGACGCCAGCGTGCCCGCTCCGCCGATGCAGATCAGGGCGGCGCAGGCCCCGGCGGCGTGGCGTTTGAGCAAGTCACGTTGGAGGGCGGCGTACCGGGTTTCGTACTCCTGCCGCAACTGGGCGGCTCGTTCGACGGTGCTGAGCAGCATCTGACGGGTGAGGTCGATGCGCTTGCGGGTGTAATGCCGTGTGACGTCCTCCGCCTGGGCAGCCGTCAGCCACGGCATCCGGGCGCAGAGGTCTTCGGCCTCACGGCGCGCCTGGTCGCGGTGGGCGCGTGCGAGAAGGTAGCCCTCGGCCTCGCCGGCCATAGCACTGTCCGGGTCGCCGGGCGGTGCGTCGTGCGGTTGGTGCCTCATGGCCGGTCACCCTTGTGCCCCTCGGCCTCCACCACGTCCCGCTTGCCAGTGTTCTCCGCCTGATCGAGCTGAGCCAGGTCGGCATGGTGCAGGTCGAAGGCCGGCGATTCGGTGCGGATGCGCGGCAGGGTGAGGAAGTTGTGGCGCGGGGGCGGGCAGGAGGTGGCCCATTCCAGGGAGCGGCCGTAGCCCCACGGATCGTCGACATCGACGATTTTGCCTTCGTGAGCGGTTTTCCAGACGTTGTAGAGGAAGGGCAGCGTGGACAGACCCAGGAGGAACGAGCCGATGGAGGAGACGGTGTTGAGAGCGGTGAAGCCGTCGACGGCGAGGTAGTCGGCGTAGCGGCGGGGCATTCCCTCCGCGCCGAGCCAGTGCTGGACGAGGAAGGTGGTGTGGAAGCCGACGAAGAGGGTCCAGAAGTGGATCTTCTCCAGGCGATGGTCGAGCATGGTGCCGGTCATCTTCGGCCACCAGAAACTGAATCCGCCGAACATCGCGAAGACGACCGTGCCGAAGACGACGTAGTGGAAGTGCGCCACCACGAAATAGGAGTCGGTGACGTGGAAGTCAAGGGGCGGTGAGGCGAGCAGGACACCGGTCAGGCCGCCGAACAGGAAGGTGACGAGGAAGCCGACCGCCCACAGCATGGGAGGCTCGAACGAGATCGAGCCCTTCCACATCGTGCCGATCCAGTTGAAGAACTTCACCCCCGTCGGCACCGCGATGAGGAAGCTCATGAACGCGAAAAACGGCAACAGCACGGCCCCGGTGGCGAACATGTGGTGCGCCCACACCGTCACGGACAGGCCGGTGATGGCGATGGTGGCACCGACCAGACCCATGTAGCCGAAGATCGGCTTGCGGGAGAAGACCGGCAGGATCTCCGTCACAACGCCGAAGAAGGGCAGGGCGAGAATGTAGACCTCCGGGTGGCCGAAGAACCAGAACAGGTGCTGCCACAGGACCGCGCCGCCGTTCTCCGGGTCGAAGATGTGCGCGCCGAATTTCCGGTCCGCCTCCAGCGCGAACAGCGCGGCTGCCAAAACGGGAAAGGCGAACAGGACCAGGACCGAGGTGAGCAGCACGTTCCAGGTGAAGATCGGCATCCGGAACATGGTCATGCCGGGGGCGCGCATGCAGATGATGGTGGTGATGAAGTTGACCGCGCCGAGGATCGTGCCGAAACCCGTGAAGGCCAGCCCCATGATCCACAAATCACCTCCCACATGAGCAGTGCGCTCTCCCCCACTGAGCGGGGTGTAGGCGGTCCAGCCGAAGTCGGCGGCGCCGTCGGGGGTCAGGAAGCTGCCGAGCACGATCAGGCCGCCGAACAGGAACAGCCAGTACGAGAACATGTTCAGTCGCGGGAAGGCGACGTCCGGGGAACCGATCTGCAACGGCATGATCGCGTTGGCGAACCCGGCGAACGTCGGCGTAGCAAACAGCAGCAGCATGATCGTGCCATGCATGGTGAACGCCTGGTTGTACTGCTCGTTGGACAGGATCTGCATCCCCGGGCGGGCCAACTCCGCCCTGATCGCCATCGCCAGCGCTCCGCCGACCAGGAAGAACCCGAACGACGTGATCAGGTAGAGGTGCCCGATCTTCTTGTGGTCAGTCGTGGTCAGCCAGGTGACGATCACCTCGCCCCTGCTGCGGCGCTCCATCGCCGGCACCGGAGAAACCGGTTCAGTATGTGTTGCCATGAGCCCCTCGATCGACAGCAATCAGCGCATGAGTAGGCACAATTGGGACAGCGGAGCGTGGCCCCGCCGGTTCAGACGTGTTGCCTGCGCGCGTGCAGCCCAGCGGACCCAGTCCTACCGCCCCCACGCCCTTGTCGCGGCTGATTTGGGGCTGACTGGCTGACCAATCCATCCATCCGGGGGCGCTTTCCCCATCCCAGCGAGAAGATCCAGCCGGTCGACGGGCTGGATCTTCTCGCCGGGATGGGAAACAAAGAGACGGAGACCTTGAACGCCACTCTCGTCCACTCGGCCGGGTCGTCGAAGTCGACGTCGCGACAAGGACCAGGCCGACGTCATGCCCGGCGTCACGGTGCACGGGATGGACATCGGACGGTTTGCCGCGAAGCTTTCTACCTGATGCGCAGTGATGTGCCTGAGACGTTCGCCGAACGGCTGGCGGAACAGGATATGTGTGGACCTGTGAAGGCTTCGCCGTTGTTCCCGATCAGGTGGGGTGCCATTCAGTCAGCAGAATGGTGGCGACGTCGCGGAGCTGATGTCGTTCAGGGCGCAGGAGGTTTTGGACGAGACGGCGCAGGGTTTCCGCAGCGTTGTTCCCTGCCGCCATGGAGCGGATGACGGTGTCGGCCAGTCGCTGTTGGCCGACGAGGCTGCCGTCGGATGCTTGGGCCATGTCCCGGTGCGAACTTCCCGGTACCAGTCGCTCAGGTGATGCTCGGTGACGTACTTCAGGTAATCCGGCATCGGGTTTCGTTGCGTGCCGGAGCAGCGTCTCCGTGTAGGGCGCCTGAAGGTAGTAGCAGCGTGGGGGCGCCGAGGGCGAGGCACGATTCCTGGACTGCTCGCGGACGCGGGCGTGGACGGTCGAAGAACGCGTCAGCTGACCCGCAGACCGACCGCCAGCGTCAGTTCAAGGACCCGGTGCGGCGATGCGAGATCCGGGAACAGCTCCCGCAGCTGCGACATCCGGTACCGGACGGTCTGGGGATGGACGAACAATGCCGCCGCCACCTCGTCCCGCCTGCCCTGGTGCAGCAGCCACGCCCACAACGTCTCCTCCAGCCGCCGTGCGGTCGCGTCAGGCAAGGTCCGCAACGGTGCGAGGGCTCGGGCACGCAGGTCTGCGAACGCCTCCGCGTCGGCGCTCAGCACCAGCTCGGGCAGGTGGTCCTCGGTGTCGCGAATATCGGAGGAGAGGAGCGCGCGCGTACGGCTCGTGCGTACGAGGCGGACGCGCGAGTCCATGGCCGGGCCGGGCCGATCACGGCGGTGCGGTCGGTCAGCTGCCGCAAGAGATGTGATCGGTCGGCATCGGGGACGAGCAGCACGCCGAAGGCGTCCGGCAGATCGTCGAGGACGAGAGTGCTCGGGTCGAGCGCGCGGTAGGTAGGCCGGGCCTGGGCGGCGGGCAGCAGGACCGCGGTCAGCGAAACCGGAGGCTGCCACCCGGCCCGTTGAGCAGAGGCCAGCAGCACGTCCGGGCTCGCGCTGGCGAGGAGGTCGCGGGCCAGGTGTTCCAGGTGGCGCTCGTGGGCCCTGCCCCGGGCGGCCAGTTCGTCGGCGTGGCCCGCGGCGCTCGCGGCGGAGAGCTCGTCGATGTAGGCGAAGGTCAGCTCGGCGAACTTGGCGACCTCGGCGGCGGGCAGACCTGCGGGTACGGCACCCGCCGCCAGGCATCGCCAGGCCACGCGGGCGCCGACGCGGTAGGCGCTGAGCAGGGCGTCCATCGACCGGCCGTCCCGGACCTCGCCGCGGCCCAGCTCGTAGGCTGCGTCACCGGCGTCGCCGCCTGTGGCGTTCCCGCTCGCGAGGTCCAGGTAGTGCCCCAGGGCGGTGCGGACGGCTCGGCGGATGGTGCCGCCCATGCGGCCCGAAAGGGCGTTGGCGTAGGGAGGGACCTCCTCGATGATCGCCTGGACGACCTCGTCGGCGGTGGTCTTCACCGCGGCCCGCAGTGCGGTGACCGTCGTCTCATCCAGGGCCAGTTCGCTGGCCCTCCGGATTGCATGGCTCATGTTTTGTTCCCTGTGAACAATTCAGCCGACCAGATTTACGTCCTACGGTCAGGACTTTACGCCTTGAGGCGCAGCAAGCTGGAGCCATGACGAGTGCAGCCCTCCGCAGTAGGGCGTGGAAACTGCTGGAGATGGTCACGACACCGCTGCTGCCGTCGGACTACCTCGACCTGGTCAGCCCGCTGCGTGCGGGCGCTGACCTGCGTGGGCGCATCGAGGCCGTGCACCCCGAGACGAGTGACGCCGCGACCATCGTGATCAGGCCGGGACGGGGCTGGCGCGGCCACACGGCCGGTCAGTACGTGCGGATCGGGGTCGACGTCGACGGGGTGCGCCTGTGGCGTGCCTACTCCATCACCTCGCCGACAAACCGCCGGGACGGCCGCGTCACGATCACCGTGAAGGCGATCCCGGCCGGCAAGGTCAGCAACCACATGGTCCGCCGGGCGAAACCGGGCACGCTGATCCAGCTCGACCAGGCGACCGGTGACTTCGTGCTGCCGCAGGCCAAGCCCGCCAAGGTGCTCTACCTGACGGCCGGCAGCGGCATCACGCCCGTCATGGGCATGCTGCGCGACACCGAATTCGACGACGTCGTCATGGTCCACTGCGCGCCACAGCCGCAGGACGTGATCTTCCGCAACGAGCTGCACGACCTGGTCGCGGACAAGAAGCTGCAGCTCACCGAGGTGCACACCGACACCGACGGCGTGCTCGACATCACCCGTCTCGATGAACTTGTGCCGGACTGGGCCGAGCGCGAGACCTGGGCCTGCGGGCCCGCGGGCCTGCTCGACGCCGCCGAAGAGCACTGGAGCGAGCATGGCGTCCCAGAGCGCCTGCACACCGAACGCTTCCGCCCCAGCATCGTCGTCGCCGGTGACGGCGGCGAGGTCACGTTCAGCGCCACCGGCAAGACCGTCGACGCGGGCGGCGCCCCGCCGTTGCTGGACGTCGGCGAAGAGGTCGGCGTACTCATGCCGTCGGGTTGCCGCATGGGCATCTGCTTCGGCTGCGTCACGCCGCTCAAGGCGGGCGCCGTCCGCGACCTGCGCACCGGCGAGATCACCGAGGCCGAGCCGGGCGTCCTCATCCAGACCTGCGTGTCCGCCGCGGCGGGCCCTTGCGACATCGAACGGTAGGAGCACCTTGACCGCCATCGACCCCACCGCCCACCTGACCGCGGAGCAGATCGAGGAGCTCGGCCGTGAACTGGACGCGATCCGCGACGAGGTGATCGCCGGCCGCGGCGAGAAGGACGCCGCCTACATCCGCAAGGTCATCTCGGCGCAGCGCAAGCTCGAGCTGGTCAGCAGGGGCGTGCTGCTGTTCTCGATCTTCCCGCCCGCGTGGCTGCTCGGCACCGCGGGTCTGTCCGTGGCGAAGATCATGGACAACATGGAGATCGGCCACAACATCCTGCACGGCCAGTGGGACTGGATGCGGGACCCGAAGATCCACTCCACCACCTGGGACTGGGATCACGTCTCACCGGCCGACCAGTGGAAGCACTCGCACAACGAGCTGCACCACACGTACACCAACGTGATCGGCAAGGACAACGACCTCGGCTACGGCATCATGCGCGTCGACGAGGACCAGAAGTGGCACCCGATGCACCTCGGCCAGCCGCTGTGGAACTTCATCAACGCCTGCTTCTTCGAGTACGGCATCGCAGCGTACGACCTGGAGCTCGGCAAGAACCTGCACAAGCGCCGCCGCAAGAACCCGGAGTTCCACGCGCGGGCCAAGGCCGTAGGCCGCAAGATCCGCAAGCAGGTGCTCAAGGACTACGTGATCCACCCGCTCCTGTCGGGCCCGTCGTTCCTCACCACGCTCGCTGCCACGTTCACCGCGAACCTGGTCCGCAACATCTGGACCCACTCGGTCATCATGTGCGGGCACTTCCCCGAGGGCGTACAGGTCTTCGAGCGCCGGTCGATCAAGGGCGAGACGCGCGGCCAGTGGTACCTGCGCCAGATGATGGGCTCGGCGAACATCAGCGGCAGCAAGGCCATGCACTTCATGACCGGCAACCTGTCGCACCAGATCGAGCACCACCTGTTCCCGGACCTGCCGAGCAACCGGTACGCCGAGGTCGCGGTAAAGGTGCGCGCGCTGTTCGAAAAGTACGAGCTGGAGTACGTCACCGGCCCGCTGCCCAAGCAGGTGTTCTCCGCGTGGCACAAGGTCTTCCGGCTCTCGCTGCCGAACAAGAAGCCCAAGGTCAAAACGCCGGACCGCGAGCAGGAACTCGTCGCGGCCTGACTCCCGGTATTGGTCCAGATCTTTCGGCCGTACCGGCGGCACCGGGGTTCGGTGAGATCCGTTACGGACGGTGGGCGACCGGGACATCAGACCGTGCGACACGGGATCCGGGACAGCCCGGTGTCCGGCTGCACTGCTACCTGGACGTGCGCCAGGAGCTCAACACACAGCCCCCGGCGAGGTGTTGTAGTGCGCTGACCTGCCATGGTCGGGCCGATAAGCGGGTGCGAGCGGGCCTTCTTCCTCTCCGCCTTCGCCGCCATGGGCGACCCTGCTCCGCGGGCCTGCTACGGCAAGAAGATCGCCCAAGGCAAGCACCACACGTAGGCCCTGCTCTGCCTCGCCCGACGACGAGCCGACGTCCTCTTCGCGATGCTCCGCGACGGCACATTCTGCGAGCCACAGCCCGTTCGGGCTGCCGTCGCTCCGCAGACCTAGACCATGGCCAGGAAGTGATCCGTGGGGCCGTAGTCGATCTTCCAGTCGGCATACACCCCAACGGCGCCGTCCTTCTGGCACCGCAGCCCAACGGTCACCCAGCGGACTGACCCGTCACCAGCAAGCGAGAAGGCGACCGCCGTCTCGAACTCCTCGCTCCCGCACGGGCAGCAGGCCTCACCAGGGTCCGCATCCTCCCAGAACTCCTCGCACCCTGGTCCGAAGCGCTCCCCTACCATCAGCAGATGAGCGCGTGGAGTCAGAGCATGGACGCTGCGGGTATCCAAGATGCGGAGTTGCGGCAGGACTACGGCGCCCAGCGAGAGTCCGTGGCGCGCTTTCGGCGTACCTCATATCTCGCGGCCCGTCTGCTGCTGCCGAAGGCGGTCTTGCCCCATGTGGTGGCGGCAACGGCAGTGATGCACTACGGGGACAACTCTGCTGGACACCGGCGCGAAGCCGCAGCGAATTACGGCGTGGGAGTCGTGGGGGCAGGCGATCCGTAAGGCGCTGGACAGCGGCGTGAGCGACGATGCGTTGATCCGCACGCTGCTGCACACCACGGCAGCGTTCCCCGGCTCCGGGAGGTGGTGAAGGAGTACCTCTCCACCGCCGCCGCCGAATTGGACTTCACCCGTCGTCGCGCACACTCGCCGTCGCCGCGTTGAGGACAGCACTGCACGGCAGCTGAGGTACCTCAAGCCCAAGCGGCGCCGCGGCGCGATCCCGCTGCTCACCCACACCACCGAACTGCGCCACCCCAAGGGCGTCGTCACCGTCATCTCGCCGTGGAACTCGGCACCACCATCGAGTGGTACGACAACTCATTCGATCGGGGCTAGGACCTGCGGTTTCCACGATTCCGACTGCCGAAGTCAGCACGGAACCAGCACAGGGGCGGTGGCGTGCTGACTCAGGGCTGGTCGACCTGCTTCCCAGCGCGCACCGCTGAACCCGTTGACTCCACGGCGCCGTTGCACAGCGTCGCGAACCCAGCCGCCGCCTCCAGGCTGTCCAACGTCGTGGATCCTTGCCTCCCGAAGGCAAACGGATCACCGCGTCGAGTCAGTCGCACAGGCTCGCCTCCGCCGCCGAGTCTCCGGGTCGCGGTTGGCTTCGCAACTCCGAGCCACCAGCGGAGACCGAGTTCTTCGAGGTGGGCCTGGTCCGGCAGCGTCTCGCCCGTCGGCGCCACCTGGTCTTTGCGGGCGCCGCGCTGGATGTCGAGGAGCGACCCGCGTCAACTCCAGGCCCTCTTCCTCGCCAGAGCCGTGCCAGTCCTCGGCGAACCGCTCGGCGAGGAAGCGGTAGAAGTCGCAGTGAAGCAGCCGGACGTGCTGTTCCACACCGCCCGCCGCGCGCTTCTGAGCGCCGTACTGGCGGATGGCCTCCAGCAACAAGGCTGTCCCTTGCGCTCGTTGATGAGGACCACAGACCGTGCCACCAGGCGATTGACAAGATCGAAGGCATCTTGGCGCGCGACGCTCACCTTCGCACCCACACGCTCGGCCGTGTCCAGGCCGAAGCCACCAGCGAACACCGACAGCCGGTTCCACAGCAGCCGCGGTGCGGTACCGCCAGTGAGCGGGGCGATGCGGTTCTCCAGGCGCTCCGCGACCTGGTCGACGGTCAGGGTGAGGCAGTCGTGCCTCTGAGTCTTGTCACGGTGAGCGGTCTGCGAGCGAGCGCATAGCATCCGATGATCTGCGATCTGCCCAGCGGGTTCAGCGTCCTCGCCGGAGCGAATGGTTCCGGTAAGTCCACCTTCAAGGGCGGTGGCGAGGTCCATGGGCATCGGTGTCTGGCGGGGGTGTTCCCTGCGCCCCAGGCCGCCGGCGCCGCTCAGCCACCCGATCTCGGCCTCCCGGTGAGTCCACGACCCGGTGAGCGACGAAGCGCGCGGTCGCGGTGCCGGGTTTCGTCAGCGGTGGACACGCAGAGCGTGACCTCAAGCGGCGTCTTGGCAGCCGGTCGAGACACCGACGCCCTTCGAGAGCAGTTCGCGCCTTCTCATCCGACCAAGAGACGGCCAAGGAAATGCAAGGGGGGACAAAACTCTCCCTGCCATGGGTGACGCCTATGGTGCAAGACTTTCCGCGTGATCAGCCGCCCGGTCGAGGCGAGCGGTCACCCTGTTCCCGCGGTGGCGTCGATCCCGTGCCTGGTCTCCCGCTGGTGTACACGACTGATCCGTCCGTGATGCAAAGGCGAATGTATGTCCTCTGAACTCCCTGATTCTGCTGTTTCCCCGCCCACCGGAACCGGTGAGTCCACCTCGGGGCCCAGTCGGCGCACCGTCATCGCCACCGGTGTCGCGGTGGGCGGTGTCGTGGTGGCCGGAGGAACGTTCCTGGCCGGCGCCGAGGAAGCGACCGCCACCGGTGCGGCCCCCTCCAGCCGTGTGTCCCTGACGGTGAACGGCACCCGGCGGACGGTGACGGTCGACAACCGGACCTCGCTGCTGGATCTGCTGCGCGAGCACCTTGACCTGACCGGCTCGAAGAAGGGCTGTAACGCCGGGGCCTGCGGGGCATGCACGGTGCTGGTCGACGGGCAGCGGGTCAACTCCTGCCTGACGCTGGCGGTGCGTCTGGAGGGCGCCGAGGTCACCACGATCGAGGGCCTTGCAGAGGGTGGCGAACTCCACCCGTTGCAGCAGGCGTTCATCGACGAGGACGCCTTCCAGTGCGGCTACTGCACGCCCGGCCAGATCATGTCCGGCGTCGGCTGTATCCAGGAGGGCCACACCAGCTCGCCGGAGGAGATCCGGGAGTACATGAGCGGCAACGTGTGCCGCTGTGGCTGCTACGTCAAGATCGTGCGCGCGGTCGAGCAGACCGCCGCCCGCAAGTAAGGAGCGGCCAGCATGCACCCCTTCTCCTACACCCGCGTCGACAGCGTCCGGGAAGCCCTGGCCGCCGGCAGACGCGGCGGTCGTTACATCGCCGGCGGTACCACGCTGGTCGACCTGATGCGCGAGAGCGTCGAAACCCCCGAGACGCTCGTCGACATCAGCGCCCTGCCCCTGAGTGAGATCACCGCCACCGCGGGCGGCGGCATCCGCATCGGCGCCCTGGTCCCGATGGCCGTGGCCACCGCCGACCCCAAGCTGAACTCCCTCTTCCCGGTGGCCGCCCAAGCGCTGCGGGGCGCCTCGGCCCAGCTGCGGAACATGGCCACCATCGGCGGCAACATCATGCAGCGCACCCGCTGCACCTACTTCCGCGACGTCACCGCCGACTGCAACAAGCGCGAGCCCGGCTCCGGTTGCGCCGCCCTGGGCGGCTACAACCGCGGCCACGCGATCCTGGGCGGCTCCGACCACTGCGTGGCCACCCACGCCTCCGACTTCGCCGTCGCGCTCACCGCCCTGGAGGCGACGGTCCACCTGCAGGCCCCGGACGGCAAGGAGCGCAGCCTCCCCTTCGCCGACTTCCTGCTCCGTCCCGGCAGCACTCCGCACCGCGAACAGAACCTCCGGCAGGACGAGTTGATCACGGCGGTCGAGATCCCGGCCTATCCGCGTCCGCTGAAGTCGGCCTATCTGAAGCTCCGCGACCGGCAGTCCTACTCGTTCGGGCTCGCCTCGGCGGCCGTCGCCCTGCACATCCGGGGCGGCGTGATCCGCGAGGCGAAGGTCGCCGCCGGCGGTGTGGCCACCGTGCCGTGGAAGCTGCCGGCCGTCGAGCGGGCCCTGATCGGCGAGCGCCCCTCGGACGGTTTGTGGGCCGAGGCCGCCCGCCACGCGGCCGACGGTGCCCGCCCCCTTCAGCACAACCGGTTCAAGGTCGAGCTCCTGAAGCGAACCGTCGAACGCCAGCTGCGCACCGTAGGAGAGATGGAATGAGCCCCCAGCCGCAGGCAGCCGTAGGCGCACCGCTGTCCCGCGTGGACGGCCGGCTCAAGGTCACCGGCAAGGCGGAGTACGCCGCCGAACACGACCTCAAGGGTGTCGTGCACGCCGTCATCGTCGACGCGAGCATCGGACGCGGCCGGATCACCTCCATCGACACGCGCGCCGCCGAGAAACACGCCGGTGTGCTGCGGGTGATCCACCACGGCAACGCGCCGAAACTCCCGTACCGCGACAACGCCGGGTCCAACAACCCGGCCGGACGCAGGCTCCGGGTCTTCCAGGACGACAAGGTCCTCTTCCACGGCCAGCCCGTCGCCGTCGTCGTGGCCACCACCCTGGAGGCCGCCCAGCACGGGGCGAGCCTGGTCAAGGTCCGCTACGACGCCGAACAGCCCTCGACCGACATCACCAAGGCCAAGCCGGGCGAGCCGACGCCCTATGCGCGCGGAGACGCGGAAGCAGGGCTGCGCTCCTCGGCCGTACGGCTGGACCTGAAGTACGAACTGGCCCGCAACCACCACAACCCGATGGAACCGCACGCCACCGTCGCCCGCTGGGACGGCAACAAGCTCACGGTGTGGGACAAGACCCAGTGGGTGATGGGCACGCACGACGAGATCGCCGCGGTCTTCGACCTCCCGGCGGACGCGGTGCGGGTCATCAACCCGTTCGTCGGCGGCGGGTTCGGCAGCGGGCTGCGCTGCTGGCCGCACACGATCGTCGCCGCGCTGGCCGCCCGCGTGACACGGCGCCCGGTGAAACTGGTGCTGTCGCGCAAGCAGATGTACTTCGGCACCGGATTCCGGCCGGCCTACGAGTACCGGCTGCGCCTCGGCAGCGACCGGCGCGGCCGGCTCAACGCCGCGATCCACGACATCGACCACGAGACCTCGTCGTACGAGACGTTCTTCGAGGCCGTCCTGGGCACGGGCCAGATGATGTACAGCATGCCCAACGTCCGCCAGGCATACCGGCAGGTGCCGTTGGACGTGAACACCCCGATCTGGATGCGTGGGCCCGGCTTCGCCCCCGCGTCGTTCGTGATCGAGTCGGCCATGGACGAGCTCGCCACCGAACTCGGCATCGATCCGATCGAGCTGCGCCGGCGCAACGAACCGGCCGAGGACGAGTCGACCGACGAGCCCTTCTCCACCCGCCGGCTGAGCGAGTGCTACACGGTCGGCGCCCGCGAGTTCGGCTGGGACCGCCGCAACCCCAAGCCGCGCTCCACACGGGAGGGGAACCTGCTGATCGGCCTGGGCATGGCCGCCGGCGCCTACGACTGCGGGCGGTATCCGGGGCAGGCCAGGGCGCGGCTGGATGCCGACGGCACGGCGGTCGTGGAGGCGGCCACCACCGACATGGGGCCGGGCACGTACACCTCCCAGACCCAGGTCGCGGCCGACACCCTCGGGCTGACCATGCGCACGGTCACCTTCCGGCTGGGCGACTCGGAGTATCCGTTCACCTCGCCGCACGGCGGTTCGTCGACCATGGCCAGTGTCGGCTCGGCCGTCGTCGACGCCTGCAACAAAGTGCGCCAGCAGGCGATCAAGCTGGCCGTGGAGGACCGCGAGTCGCCGCTGTACGGGGTGAACGCGGACGACGTGGTCGTGCGCAACGGCCGACTGCACGACCGGAACAACACAGTGCGCGGTGAGACGTACAAGCGCCTGCTGGCCCGCAACGACCGCTCCCACCTGGAGGCGAACGGCTCCTACGAGGGACCCGGCTCCGAGCGGTCCGCCTACTTCGCCTACAGCGCGACCTTCGCCGAGGTCTCGGTGGACGCGGACCTGGGACTGGTACGGGTGCGCAAGATGCTCGGCGTCTACGACGCGGGGCGGATCATCAGCCCCAAGCTCGCCGACAGCCAGGCGATCGGCGGCATCGTAGGCGGCATCGGCCAGGCGCTGCTGGAGCACACGGTCACCGACCACCGCGACGGGCGGATCATGAACTCCAGCCTCGCCGACTACCTCGTCCCGGTCAACGCCGACATCCCCGAGATCAAGGCGATCTACCTCGACGGCGAGGACAACGCCGGCAACCTGCTGGGCGTCAAGGGACTCGGCGAGGTCGTCCAGGTCGGCGTGGCGGCCGCGATCGGCAACGCGGTCTACAACGCCACCGGCCGACGCATCCGCCAACTGCCCATCACCGCCGAGGCGTTGCTCTGACACCACCGCCTCCCCAGACGGGGCCGGCAGCCGAACCCCCGTACGGCTGCCGGCCCCTCCCAGGCCGCCGCCGCGCATGTGCCCCCGTCGACGCGGCGGCGGCCCGGCCCACCTTCTGCGACAGCGACCGTCTGCTCTGGAGGCCCTCCATGCTCAACATCGCCGACACACTGCACCGCTGGTGCCGCGAGGAACGCCCCTTCGCCCTGGCCACCGTCGTCGACGTCACCGGCAGCGCACCCCTGCCCATCGGTACGTCGGTGGCCGTGGACGAGGACGGCAACGCCATCGGCAGCATCTCCGGCGGGTGCGTCGAAGGAGCGGTGTACGAACTTTGCCAGCAGGTCCTCCAGGAGCAAGGCGCTCCACAGCGTGCCCGGTTCGGCTACTCCGACGACGACGCCTTTGCCGTGGGCCTGACCTGCGGTGGGGAACTCGACGTGCTCGTGCAGTGTGTCGATCCGGCCGTCGAGCCGCATCTCGGCGCGGCGCTCGCCGAGGTGGTTGAGGGCCGGGCCGCCGCCGTCGCCCAGGTCGTGGACGGGCCTGAGGGATTGGTCGGCGCCACTTTGAGCGTCCTCGGCGACAGTTGGATCGCCGACAGCACGCTCGGCGACGGGCCGACCGGCCGGGCCATGGCTGACCGGGCCACCGCCCAACTGCGCACCGGACGCACCGCACGCCTCGCCCTCGGCGGAGACGCCGACACCTGCCCCGAGACGCTCTCCGTCCTCGTCCACGCGGCCGCCACCCGCCCACGCATGCTCATCTTCGGCGCCATCGACTTCGCCGCCGCCCTCGCCCAGGCCGGCCGCTTCCTCGGCTACCACGTCACCGTGTGCGACGCCCGCCCCGTCTTCTCCACCAAGGCCCGCTTCCCGCACGCCGACGAGGTGGTCGTCGACTGGCCCCATCGCTACCTGGCACAGACGGCCGTGGACGCCCGTACCGCCGTCTGTGTGCTCACCCACGACGCCAAGTTCGACATCCCCCTGCTGCAACTGGCACTCGACCTGCCCGTCGGCTACGTCGGCGCGATGGGCTCCCGGCGCACCCACGAAGAGCGCCTGCTCCGTCTGCGCGAAGTCGGCGTCACGCAGGAGCAGTTGACCCGACTGCGCTCCCCGATCGGCCTCGACCTCGGCGCCCGCACCCCCGAGGAGACGGCCATCTCCATCACCGCCGAGATCATCGCCCACGCCGGCCGAGGGAGTGGCTTGCCTCTGGTCCGGGTCAGCGGGCCGATCCACCACGTTTCCGGGGCGGTACCGGACACAGCGCGGCACGTGGCAGGAATGGTCTCAGGAACGTGCTGATCGACACCTACGGCCGGCAGGCCACCGACCTGAGGGTCTCGCTGACCGACCGCTGCAATCTGCGGTGCACGTACTGCATGCCCGAGGAGGGCCTGCAGTGGCTGGGCAAGAACGACCTGCTCACGGACGACGAGATCGTCCGCCTGATCACCATCGCGGCGACCTCGCTGGGCGTCGAGGAGGTCCGCTTCACCGGCGGCGAGCCCCTGCTGCGCCCCGGCCTGGTCGGCATCGTTGAGCGGGTCGCCGCCCTGGCCCCGCGCCCGCAGATGTCCCTGACGACCAACGGCATCGGCCTCAAGCGTTCGGCGGCCGCCCTGAAGACGGCGGGCCTTGACCGGGTCAACGTCTCCCTGGACACCCTGCGCCCCGACGTCTTCAAGACCCTCACCCGCCGTGACCGCCACAAGGACGTCATCGAGGGCCTGCACGCGGCCCGTCAGGCGAGCCTGACCCCGGTGAAGGTCAACTCGGTCCTGATGCCGGGCTTGAACGACGACGAGGCGCCCGACCTGCTGGCCTGGGCGGTCGAGCACGACTACGAACTGCGGTTCATCGAGCAGATGCCGCTGGACGCCCAGCACGGCTGGAAGCGCGAAGGCATGATCACAGCAGGCGACATCCTGACCTCCCTGCGCACCCGCTTCGAGCTCACCGAGGAGGGCGCGGAGAGGCGCGGCTCGGCCCCGGCGGAGCGCTGGCTGGTCGACGGTGGCCCGCACGTCGTGGGCGTCATCGCCTCGGTCACCCGCCCGTTCTGCGCCGCCTGCGACCGCACCCGGCTCACCGCCGACGGCCAGATACGAACCTGCCTCTTCGCCCGCGAGGAGACCGACCTGCGTGCGGCCCTGCGCGCGGACGCCCCGGACGAGGAGATCGCGCGGCTCTGGCGCGAGGCGATGTGGGGCAAGAAGGCGGGCGCGGGCCTGGACGCCCCGACCTTCGTCCAGCCGGACCGCCCGATGTCAGCGATCGGAGGCTGAGCAATTCTCTCCTGGGACAAAAGCGCTCCTGGGAGAAAACATCCCACTGCTCGCCGCTGCATTTCCTGGATTCCGCCGGAGCGACCTGGCTCTTCTGCTCGGGGTCCTCGACGGAGTCGGCCACTCCTCGGCGACCGTGAACACGGCTGCCCTGCTCACCGTGCTCCTCCCGGCCGCCCTCGGTGCCGCACTGGGCCGGCGGCCCGCGTACTGGCTGCGCGGCCGGCTCCTGACGAACGGTCCGCTGTGCTGGGCCGAGGCCTGGGGCGGCGCGTCGGCCGGTGCCGCCGCGCTTCTCGGCGTCGTATGGATCACGGGGAACGCGACCCTGGGATCCCCGTACACCTTGACCGCCATGCCCGCTCCCGCGGTTGCGCCGGAGCGCCGGCCGGCCGTCCCGGAGCAACAGGTGCCTGCCATGCGGCCGGGGAACCGGAGAGCCCGCAGGCGTTGTGGTGGGCGGCGTGCCTGATCTGTGGCGGCCTCGTGGGCCTTGTCCTCGCCATCGTCGGCACGCTGCGCGGGCGGGCGCCGTCCCGGCTGCGGCGCGGGGTGGTCACGGCCGGGGCGGCGGTGCAGCTGGCGTCCGGCGGTGCCTTCGCGGTGGCAGGATCCGAGGGTGACGGAGGTCTGTGGGAGACCACCCGCGTGGTGGTCAACGCGCCGGTCTCCGGAGCGGCCCTGCTCTACGGCGTCGGCAAGGGCGGCGAGGTGCGTCGGGGCGACAACGGGACGACCGCTGTGGTTCTGGACGACGGAGTCGTCCGCGCCGGCACCATGTTCGGCACGGTCTTCCTGACCTACCAGCGCATGCAGGTGGACTCGCCGCGCACGCAGCGCCTGGCGGAACACGAGGCCCGGCACGCCGACCCGTGGGCGGCCTTCTCGCTCGCCGGTGGGCCTGCCGCCTTCCCCGCGCTGTTGTATGCCCTCGACGAGGCATTCTTCTTCGGTGCGTTCAACCACTTCGAACGTCAGGCCGGGCTCGATGACGGCGGCTACGACACGCCGTCGGACTGCCCGTCCATCGCCGGCCGGCTCACCCTTGTCTCCCTCGGGCTTGTCGCAGGCTCGACCCTGGTCGCCCGGCGCAGGCTCCGCGGCCCGGCTTCGGCTCCGGCAGACGTAAGGACTTCCCCCGCTCGGCGTCCTGACGACTGGTGAGTGTCCGGCCCTTCGATGTCGGGGGCAGTCTGAAGCCGACGCAGCCCTCTACCGCATCTAGCAGGGAGAAATTCCTCCCCCTCACAGAACGCCCGTGCGGTGCGATGCTCTACGGCGTTCCCACCCCGCCGCGGTCGCACGTCGCCCTGAAAAGAGAATCCCACCGAATGTCACCCACGACCGACGACCGACCCCGCAAACTGCCTTTCGTCGTCCTGGCGTTGTCCGCCGGAACGTTTCTCATGGGCACCACCGAATTCGTCATCGCGGGCCTGCTGCCCGAGATCGCCGATGATCTGAATGTCTCCCTGTCTCAGGCAGGTCTGCTGATCACGGCGTTCGCGGCAGGCATGATCGCCGGTGCGCCGGTGATGGCTGTCGCGACGCTGCGCCTGCCCCGGCGCTCCACGCTGATCCTCGCGCTGGTCGTCTTCGCCCTGGGTCACCTGGTCGCCGCACTCAGCTCGTCCTTCGCGCTCGTACTCGCGGCCCGCGTGGTGACCGCACTGGCCACCGGGACCTTCTGGTCCGTCGGCGCGATCGTGGCCACGACCGCGGCAGGACCGGCGGCGACGTCACGGGCCCTGGGCATGCTCCTGGGAGGTGCGACCGTGGCCACCGTGGCCGGCGTGCCGCTGGGCGCGTGGCTGGGGCAGTTGTCGGGCTGGCGCGGGCCGTTCTGGGTGCTGGCCGCGCTGTCAGCCGGCGCGGCGGCGGTCATCGGCCGGTACATCCCTGCCGAGGAGCGGCGCGAAGCGCCTTCCGTCCGGGCCGAGTTCGCCGCGCTGCGGGATGTCCGGGTCTGGCTGACGCTGAGTGCCATGACGCTGCTGATGGGCGGTGTCCTGGCGACGTACACCTACATCTCGCCCCTGCTCACCGAGCGGGCCGGCATCTCCGCTGGAGCCGTGCCCATGGTCCTGACCGGCTACGGCCTGGGCGCCCTGGTGGGCACTACGGTCGGCGGGCGCCTGGGCGACCGTCGCCCCCTTGCCACCCTCATCACGGCCGCCGCCACGACCACGCTGGTCCTACTATTGCTGACCTTGCTCTCCCCGAGCCCCGTGGCGGCCGTCGTCCTGGTGACACTCATGGCGATGACCGGCTTCGCCGCGACCCCGGTGCTGGGCGCGCTGACCCTGGGCTTCGCCGGTTCCGCGCCCACCCTCGCCTCCGGCCTCAGCGGCGCGGCACCCAACGTGGGCATCGCCATCGGCTCCTGGACGGCGGGCGTCGCCCTGGCCTCACCACTGGGGCAAGCCGGGCCCCCGCTGGTCGGCACAGTGGCGGCCGCGCTCACCCTCATACCGCTGACCGCACTCGCGCTGATGCGCGCCACCCGCTCCGAGACGCCCCCGCCTCAACTCCGAGCAGCCGCAGACCAGTCGATCGGGTGCGGCACTACGGCCATTGGCTGACGCGGCGCTTGGCTCGTCCCACGCGCGATCAGCCGGTCACGCTCGCGGACCGACAGAGCACGAGCCGTCCACGACCTGTGCCACGGCGCCTGCCGACGGCGTTGCCGTCCTCGTCCACCGCGACCGACGTACCGATCGGCAGAGGGGCGCTGCCGTGCACGCCGACGACGGTGGCCAGGGCGAAGGGGCGTGCCTCGCGGCACCAGCCGTGCAAAGTGTCCGCGATGTTCAGCATGGCGGTCCTCCACGGCTGGACCAGTGTCTGGCGGCGGCCTCGACCAAACCCATCAGGAGCGACTGACCGACGTCTTCGGGGCCCTGGCGCGCGAGGCGAGGCAGGCGGCCCTCCCGGGGACGCCGTGATGCCCTGAGTGAGCCCCGGTTTGCGTGATGGATGGGCCCGGGCTACTGGTCGCGGGTGCGGCGGCCGTTGTACTGCTGGTCGGTGACCGGCTCGGCCCAAGTGGTCTCGGGGGTGCCGTCGCCTGTGCCCTCCCACAGGGCGATGTGTTCCATGAACCGGTCGGGGGCGGCGCCGTGCCAGTGTTCCTCGTTCGGCGGGCAGGCCACGGTCTCCCCGGGGTGGGCCTCGAAGACGGTGCCGTCCCGGGTGCCGATCAGGGCGATGCCGGAAACGACGTGCAGGGTCTGGCCCAGGGCGTGGGAGTGCCAGTTGGTGCGGGCACCAGGCGAGAAGCGGACCAGGTTGGCGCGCATCCTCGACGGCTCCTGGCCGGCCACGATGACGTCCCACCACACGTCGCCGGTGAACCAGTCCGCCGGCGCCTTGCTGCTGGGCCGCTGCTTGATGAATTCCATGATGTCTCTCAGCTCTCCTTCCTGCGTGGGCTGTCTTCAGCGGGCGACGTAGCCACCGTCCACGGGGAGGGCGACACCGACGACGAAACTCGCTCCGGGGCTGCACAGCCACAGGACCGCCTGGGCGATCTCCTCGGCGGTGCCGAGCCGGTTGATGGGCTGGTTGGCCTCGGCCTCGGCGCGGTCGAGTTCTCCCTTGGCGATCATGTCGCTGACCATGGGGGTGTCGATGGTGCCCGGGCAGACGGCGTTGATGCGGATGCCTCGGGGGGCGTATTCGAGTGCCGCGCTGCTCGTCAGGCCGATGACTCCGTGCTTGGAGGCGTGGTAGGAGGCGCGGCCGGGCAGGCCGACCAGGCCGCCCAGGGAGGAGCAGTTGACGACCGCGCCGCTGCCCTGGGCACGCATGTGTCGCAGTTCGTGCTTCATGCAGGCCCACACGCCGCGCAGGTTGACGGCGTTGACACGGTCGAACCGCTCGGCGGGCTCGTCGGCGGCGTCGCTGGGCGGGATCTGGATGCCGGCGTTGTTGTAGGCCATGTCGAGGCGGCCGAAGGTCTCGACCGTACGGTCGACGGCGGCGGCGACCTGGTCCTCGTCGCTGACGTCGCAGGTGAGGGCGAGGGCTTGGTGGCCGGCGTCGGTGAGTTCCTTCGCGGCGGCGTTCAGGGCCGCTTCGTCGATGTCGGTGAGGGCGACGGCGGCTCCGGACCGGGCGAACGCGCGGGCGGTCGCCAGGCCGTTACCGGCGCCGGCGCCGGTAACGAGGGCGACCTGGCCGTTGAAGTCGTATGTGGGATTCACGTGGTGTTGTCCCTTCAGGTGGGGAGATGTGGCGGCACGACTGATGTCAGGGGTGCCTGGATGAACTGCTCGGCGGCACGACGCCTTGCCGCGACGCCGTCAGACGGTTTGTCCGCCGTCGACGACCATGGCGTGAGCGGTGGCGAAGGAGGCGGCGTCCGAGCAGAGCCAGAGGACGGCGGCTGCGATCTCTTCCGGTGTGCCCAGGCGTCCGATCGGCTCGTCCACGACCAGGGCGTCCCGCCCTCCGGGTGTGCTTTTCGGCGAAGCGCTCGATCATCTCGGTGTCGATGATGCCGGGGCAGACGGCGTCGCCGCGGACGTTGGACGCCGCGTAGTCGAGGGCGGTGGAGCGGGTCAGGCCGATGACGCCGTGCTTGGCGGCGGCGTAGGCCGCCTGTCCCTTGAAGCCCTTGCCGCCGGCGCCTGACGAGGCGTTGACGATCGCGCCGCCCCCGGCTGGAGCATCAGGGGGATCTGGTGCTTCATGCACAGGAACTTTCCGGTCAGGCTGACGCCGACGACACGGTCCCACTCGTCCTTCGTGATGTCCGCGGCCGATTTGACCGGCTGCTCGATGCCGGCGTTGTTGAAGGCGACGTCCAGTCGTCCGAACGCCTGGGTGGTGTCGTCCAGCGCGGACCGCACATCGTCTTCGCTGGTGACGTCGCAAGCGAGGGCCAGGACCTGTCCGCCCGCTTCCTCGATGAGCCGTGCGGTCTTTGGAGGCCGTCCGCGGACAGTTCGGCGAGGGCGACGCGGGCACCTGCGCGGGCGAAGGCGCCGGCAGTCACGCGGCCGATGCCGGAGCCGGCTCCGGTCACGAAGGCCGCCTTCCCGGTGAAGCCCGTGCTGCTCACAGTCATGTGCGGAGTCCTCTCGCTTGCTGGTACGTCGTCGGCAGTACGCGGATCCAGGCTTGAGTCAGTGCTGCGTCGGCACCTGCGCGGGTTCGTCGCGTCGCTGTTGCGCGGGAGCGCTGCTCCGGGCCACGATCCGGCCCTTGTGGTACGGGCCGTGGACGGCGAGGGCGATCAGGGGCAGCAGCGTGAGGGTGGCGATGACGGTGCCGACCAGGGGCGGGCCGGTCAGGCCGAGGGAGGAGTCCAGGGCCGTACCCGCGATCGCCGAACCGGCGGCGATGCCGGTGTTGAAGGCGGAGGTCGTCAGCGCCGAGGTGAGGGTGGGCGCGTCACCCGCGAAGCGCATGGCGAGGGCGGTGACGACCGGGTTGACCGTGAAGCCGGTCAGGCCCATGAGGAAGACCAGGAGGGTCCCTGTCACCGGATTGCCGGACAGCGGGATCATCAGGAACAGGACCAGAGCCGTAGCCGCGGCGGCCGTGATGGTGGTGACCATCGGACGCCGGTCGCCCAGGCGGCCGCCCGTGGTGGTGCCGCCCAGGGCGCCGACGCCGAAGGCGATGAGGACGAGCGGTACGGCGCCTGCGGGGATGCCCGCGCGGTCGGTCAGCAGCGGCGTGACATAGGTGTACGTCGCCAGGACACCGCCCATGATCAGCATCGCGGCGCCGAGCGCCAGCCACAGTCGGCCCTGGCGCAGAGCCCGGACCTCGGCCCGGACGGACACCTCGACTCGCTGCTCCCGGGCCGGGATGAAGCGGCCGATGAACACGGCGGCGAGCCCGGAGAGGACGGCCAGGGCCCAGAAGGGGCCGCGCCAGCCGGTGAACTGGCCGGCGAACGAGCCGATCGGCACGCCGACGACGTTGGCCAGGGTCAGCCCTCCGATCATGACGCCCGTGGCGCGGGTGGCGTTGTGCGGGCCTGCGGCGGTGGTGGCGACGACGAAGCCGACGGACCAGAACGCTCCGGTGGCCAGGGCCGTGACGACGCGGGCCGCGAGGACGATCATGAAGGACGTGCTGAGGGCGGCGACGAGATGTCCGAGGCAGAACACGGACAAGGCCAGGATCAGCGTCAGGCGCTGAGGGAGGCGCAGGGTCGCCATGGCCATGGTCGGCGCGCCGACGATCATGCCGATGGCGAAGGCGGTGATCAGCAGGCCGGCGCGGGAGACGCTGACACCGAGGTCACCGGCCAGCTCCGGCAGCAGGCCGGCGACGACGAACTCGGTGGTCCCCATCAGGAACGTGCCGGCGGCGAGCACCCAGACGACGAAGGGAAGCTTGCCGGAGGTGGTCCCGGACGCGGAAGGCATACGTGTGGTCTCTCCTTGCATGGAAAACGGGCGATCTTGGTGGCGGCTGAAGCCGTCGCGGCGGACAGTGGACGGCGCGGCCACGTCTTCGACGGTTCCATGCAGCGAACCGGACGAAAAGGGGATGATCTCCTCCCCCCTTCATGCACGGGCGAGCGGTGGGGCGGGTCAGGGCGCGGCTTCGATGGTGATCTCGTCGGCGGTGGCGAGCTGCTCGGCGCCGCCGTCGGCCATGTGCCCGAGGATGACCAGGCCGGTCGCGTAGGGGGCGTCGCGGTAGTAGGTGGCGAGCTGGTTCCAGGGAGCGTAGTACGCCAGGTCACCGACCTCGGGATCGGCGCCTTCCGGGGCGCCGGAGGTGGACAGCTTCCGGGGCAGATCGGCGATCTTCTCGGCCTGGTTGAGGTCGCGCAGGGAGAGGGTCAGGGGGAGCTCGGCGGCGAAGTCGCGGGCCGTGGGGCTGTCGTTCAGGGTGGCGGCGATGTGGTGGCCGTCGAGGGTGAGCCGGATGTTCATCGCGGTTGTCCTGCCGGTCGGTGTGGTGGCTGCCGGGGCCGTCGAAGCCTGCGCCGACGCGGGCTCGGAGGATGCGGCGGCGGAGGAGGCAGAGGAGGGCGGGGAATCGTCGGCGCAGGCGGTCATGACCAGCAGCAGGGCGGCGGCCGGGACCACGCGGGCGAGAGCGCGGAGGGGGGCGGGGTTCACGGGATCGTCCTGTGGCTAGTCGGGCAGAGGCTCGGAGTAGTGGCGGAAGCCGTCCCGCTTGGTGTGGATGTCGTACAGGCGCTGGGCCAGGACGTCGGGGCTGCTGTGCTCGGCGTCGGGCCGGATGGCTCCGGGGATGATCAGCTGGGCGGCGTGGATGTTCGCCGGGGCGAGCGTGTCGTGGAGCATGCGGGCGTAGGCGCTCTCGGCGGCGAAGGCGATCGAGGTGCCGGCGACCTTCGGGTTGGGACGTACGGCGCTGGAGCCGTTGACGAAGAGCAGGGTGCCGCGGCCGAGTTCGCGCATGCCGGGCAGGACGGTGTTCACCGCCGTGACGGGGCCCTTGACGGAGAAGGCGAGCGGGGCGTCGAGGTCGTCGGCGCTCGTGTCGAGGACCGGCTTCATGAAGTGGGCCTGGGGCACCGGGCTGTACTGGAGGATCTCGATGGGCCCCAGGTCGGCCGCGGCCGCGTACAGGGCCGCGGTCAGGGACTCGATGTCGAGGACGTCGGCCGTGTAGCCGCGCGCCTGGATGCCGTCACGGGCGAGTTCGGCCGTCAGGCCGTCCAGCTTCTCCGCGTCGCGGGCGATGAGGGCGACGGTGTGGCCGGCGGCTCCGAAGCGGCGGGCGGTGGCAGCCCGAGACCGGGGCCGGCGCCGACGAGGGCGAAGGTCGTCATGGTCAGTCCTTGTGTGAGCGGGGGTGGTTGCCGTCCTGTGGCCGCACCTCCTCGGTGCGGCCCCGGGTGTGGACGCGTCTGCGCTCAGGGCTTGAGCAGGGCCTTGACGGCGCGGCGCTCGTCCATCGCCCGGTAACCCTCGGCGACCTGGTCCAGGGACAGAGTGAGGTCGAAGACCTTGCCCGGGTCGATGCGGCCGGTCAGCACGCGGTCGATCAGGTCGGGCAGGTAGCGGCGGACGGGGGCGGGGCCGCCGCGCAGGCCGACGTGGGAGAAGAACAGTTCCTCGCCGTCGATGGCCACCTCGTGCGGGACGCCGACGAAGCCGACGTTGCCGCCGGGGCGGGCGGAGTGCAGGGCCTGTCGCATGGCCTCTGGGGTGCCGACGCACTCCAGGACCGAGTCGGCGCCGATGCCGCCGGTGAGGTCCTTGACGCGAGCGACGCCTTCATCGCCGCGATCGGCCACGATGTCGGTGGCGCCGAATTCGAGGGCGAGCCTCTGCCGGGACTCGTGACGGCTCATGGCGATGACCCGCTCCGCGCCGAGTTCCTTCGCCGCGATGACACCGCACAGGCCGACCGCACCGTCACCGACCACTACGGCCGTCGAGCCGGGCTTCACCTCGGCGGCGAGGGCGGCGTACCAGCCGGTGCCCATCACGTCGGACACGGCGAGCAGGCCGGGCACCATCTCGGCGTCCGGGTGCTCGTCCGTGGCGACCAGGGTGCCGTGGGCGTTGGGGATGCGCACGTACTCGGCCTGGCAGGTGCTCATGAACTCACGGTTCAGACAGGAGGACTGCCAGCCGTTCAGGCAGTTCACGCAGGTGTTGTCCGAGGTGGCGAAGGAACCGACCACGAACTGGCCCGGCGCGACGCCCGCGACCTCGCTGCCCACCTCCTCGACGATGCCGACGTACTCGTGCCCCATCGGGTGCGGGTCGCCGACCGGCTCGAGACCGCGATACGGCCACAGGTCCGAGCCGCACACACAGGTGGCGACCGTACGGATCACCGCGTCGGTCGGCTCAATGATCTTCGGGTCGTCGAGGTTCTCGAAGCGCACGTCGCCGGGGGCGTGGATGACTGCTCCGCGCATGGGGTGCTTCCTTCAGTGGGGGGTCTGTGGACCGCAGCCGTGGTGAGGAATGCGACTGCTCACGGTCGAGCCTCACACGCGAGGGCAGGCGCGAAAAGCGGAGAGAACTATCCCGGGAGGGAAACATCCGGGGAGGAAATTCTCCCCCCTTACACAGGTGCGATCGGTGTCATGCTGGGAAGCATGACCGCCAACGTTCCCCTCAATGAGCTGGGAGAATTCCTCAAGAAGCGCCGCTCCGAGCTGAGCCCGCGCACCGTCGGACTGCCCGAGATCGACAGGCCCCGCCGGGTGGAGGGGCTGCGCCGCGAGGAGGTCGCCCAGCTCGCCAGCATCAGCACCGACTACTACACGCGTCTGGAACAGGGCCGTATGCAGGCGTCAGCGCCCGTGCTGGATGTCCTCGCCCGGGTACTCCACCTGGACGACGACGAGCGGGGCTACCTCTTCCAGCTCGCCGGAAAGACCACCACCCGCACCCGGCGCCGCGGCCGGCAGAAGGTCCAACCACAACTGCAGCGGGTCCTGGACGACCTCACCGCCACTCCGGCCATCGTGCAGGGCCGGCGCGGGGACATTCTTGCCTGGAACGCGCTGGCCGCCGCCCTGGTCACCGACTTCTCCCGCCTCGCGGAAAGGCACCGCAACTACCCGCGGATCATCTTCACGGACCCCGCCATGCGCACCCTGTACGCCGACTGGGAGAGCTCCGCGCACATCGCCGTCGCCCAACTGCGCATGGAGGCCGCGAAGTATCCCGAAGACCCGCGCCTGATCGAGCTGGTCGGTGAACTGTCCATGCGTGACAAGCAGTTCGCCCGCTGGTGGGGCGATCACCACGTCGCCGCCCGCACCGTGGGAACGAAGACCCTCAACCATCCGGTCGTCGGCGAACTCGTCCTGGACTGGGACACCCTCACCGCCAACACCGACCCCGACCAGCACCTCACCGTCTGGACCGCCGGGCCCGGCTCCCCCACCCACGAACGGCTCCGCATCCTCGCCTCCTGGGCCGCCGACCAGCACCTGCCGGCCTCCTCCCCCGTCAGCTGACCTCGACGGGCCGCCGCCATGAAGGCGGCTGGAAGAGTTATTCCGAACGCTGACGGTGCTGTCCTGTGAGCGCTGACATCCCGCGAAACCACGCGGCTACCCGAAGCCCGGCCCCGCGCGACAGGCAGGTTCCTGGCACGCCTCAAGGAGACGGCTCCACCCTCAGATCACGAGCCGCTGCACATCCGTCAGGCCGCGCTCTCCCGTGCGGTGTTCCGCCGGCAGGATGTACGTGCGCAGACCGCAGGCGGCCGCGCCGCCGTCGCGGACCGGGTTGTCGCCGACCATGAGGGTGGCGCGGGGGTCCGCGCCGAGATCGGCGCAGGCTTTGAGAAACAGCTGCGGGTCGGGCTTTTCGCGGCCCTGCTCGTAGGAGATCACGCAGGTGTCGATCAAGGCGTTCAGCCCGTGGTGGGCTAGGTGGGTGCGCAGGTCCCAGGCGAAGTCGCTGACGATGCCGACGCGCAGTCCGCGCTGGTGCAGGGTACGCAGGACCGGTGCGGTGTCGGGATAGGGAACCCAGGTGTCCGGAGCGGTGAGCTCCCGGTAGGCCGCCTCCTCCGCGCCGCGCAGGAAGTCCACCTGCTCCCACCATCCCCACATGGCGCGGCGGTGCTGTGCGGAAGAGAGATCACGGCCTTCCTGGAGGGATACGACGGAGGGCAGCCGGAAGGCGGCGCGCAACTGGTCGGAGATTTTGGCCACTGCGCCGGGCTCGTCCAGCACGACCAGGCGGCCGGCGGCGGAGCCGACCCGGCGCAGCCACGTCTCCAGGTCGATCATCTGGAAGAGCGTGTTGCTGAAGTCGAACAGGACGGCCTTGACCGGGGGCACCGGCGCGGCCATCTCGGCGTCGCTGGGGCGGTAGGCGCTCGGGGTTTCGAACAGGGTGCGGGTCACAGGGAAGGCTCTTCGGGTTCGACCGTCTCGACGGGGACTCCGAGGTCGCGTATGGCCGCGAGTTCCGCGTCGGGGGTGGCGGTGTCGGTGATGACTGTGTGGTAGTCGGCAACGGTGCCGTACGCGTACGTGGCGGTCTTGCCGAACTTCGAGTGGTCCACCAGGAGCAGCGCCTGTTCGGCGGAGGCGAGCATGGCCAGCTTCACCTCGACGTAGTCGTTCAGGGGGTGGAAGAGGCGTCCTTCCAGGACGGCTGTGGCGGACATCAAGGCGAGGTCGGCCCGGATGTGGGACAGGGCGCGGGTGACGGTGGGGCCGGTGCAGGAGTTGAAGTCGCCGCGGTAGTGGCCGCCCAGCAGGGTGACGTTCACCACGGGGGCGGCGGATCCGAGGCGCTGTGCGAGGCCGACCGAGTTGGTGACGACGTGCAGCTGATCCACCTCGGCCAGCGCCGGGACCAGGGGGAACAGTGTGGTCGAGTCCTCCATGAGCACGGTGCTGCCCGGCCTGATCCGGCCGGCGACGGCCGCGCAGATGGCGTTCTTGGCCGCGAGGGCGCTGTTCTCGCGGAAGCGGGTGGCCGTCTCCATGGTGAGGGCGGGGAAGGCGACGGCCCGCCCGCGCTCCTTGCGCAGCAGATGTCGCCCGGTGAGGTCGTCCAGGTCCCGGTGCATCGTCATCAGGCTGACGGCGAAGTGCCGGGCGAGGTCGTCGATGCGGGTCTCGCCGTGTTCGGCGACGTACCGCAGCACGGCCTGGCGCCGCTCCTCGACGGCCGCCTGGGACAGTCGCGTACGGGCGGTCACGGATGCGCCCCTCCTTCCCGCTGGCTCCGGTCTCGCAGTTTCCCACACGGGCCGGTGCAGGTCGGGGCCCGTCCGGCTCGCGGGCCTCGGGCCGCTCGTGCGGCGGCGGCTGCTGCGTACGACGTGCGTGTGCGTGTCCGCGTCCATGTCTGCGTCCCTGCCCGCGCGGCCGTGGGCTACGGTCCGTCCACCGTGACCAGCACCTTGACCTGCTCGGGGTCGACGGAAGCGGCGAACGCCTTGGCGGCGTCCTCCAGCGGGTAGGTGGCGGTGACGATCTCGGCGCTGTCGATGGCGCCGGACGAGATCAGGGACATCGCGGTGCGGTAGTCGTCGCCGGTGTACATCAGGGTGCCCTCGATGCGGATCTCCCGGTCCTGGATCAGATCGAGGCGGACGGGGGTGGTCCCTGCGGCGCCGACGCCGACGACGACGATCGTGCCGCCCTTGGTGACCAGGTCGGTGGCCTGGGCGATGGACTGTTCGCGCGCCACGCAGTCGAACACCACGTCGGCCGGTCCGCCGAGCGCCGCGTGGGCCTGGTCGGCGAGGTCGGTGGCATCGGCGGGCAGGGCCGTGTCGGCTCCGAGACGCAGGGCGCGGTCCCGCTTGCCCGGCAGCAGGTCGGTGACGGCGATCCTCGCGGCGCCGGCGTGCCGGGAGGCAGCGAGGACGAGCAGACCGATGGGCCCGGCGCCGAGCACGACGACCGTGCGTCCGGTGAGGTCACCTGCCTTCGCCGCGGCGTGCACCGGGGTGGCCAGGGGTTCGACGAGGGCGGCCTCGATGTCGGTCATGCCGTCGGGAACGCGGTGGACGCGGTCGGCCGGGATGGTGAACAGATCGGCCATGGCGCCGGGCGTCTGGCAGCCGAACACCTTCAACTCCTGGCAGATGTTGTAGCGGCCGGAGCGGCACTGGGGGCACCGGCCGCAGTACAGGTTGGGCTCGATGATCACCCGGTCTCCGGGCGCGAAGTCCTCGGCTCCCTTCCCTGCTGCGGCGACGACACCTACCGCCTCGTGGCCGGGGCGGTAGGGCAGGTCGATGAAGGGGTGGTGGCCGCCCGCCGCATGGGTGTCGGAGCCGCACACGCCGACGACGGTGGTGCGCACCAGGAGTTCGTCGTCTCCGGGGACGGGGGCGGGCGCCTCCTCGAGGGTGATGTCGTCGAGGGAGCGGACGAGAACGCGGCGGATCTGCTCGGTCATGTGGGGGTTCCGTTCGGTTCGGGCGTTCACGCGGTGGCGAGGCCGGGCTGGATCTGGATCTTGCGGCCGATGCCGGCCTGGAAGCGGGCGACGGCGTCCGGGAACGCCGCCAGGGGGAGGCGGTCACTGATGAAGACGCGCGGGTCGATGACACCGGTGGCGAAGAGGTCCGCGCCGCGTTCGAAGCTGTGCAGGACCGCCATGGAGCCGGTGATCGTGATCTCCTGGTTGTAGATCTTGTACGGCTCGATGGTGGCCCGGGCGGCGTAGTCGGCGACCCCGAACTGCAGATACGTGCCGCCTTTGCCCACTCGGCCGAGGGCGTCCTGAATGGCTTTCGCGTTGCCGGTGGCGTCGACGACCAGATCCCATCCGTAGGGCGGCCGGTCGAGCTCGTCGGCGGACGCGGCACCGGCGGAGCAGCCCAACTGCCATGCTGTGGCCAGGCGTTCGGCGTTGATGTCGACGACGTCGACGCTCGCGGCGCCGGTGGCCTTGGCGAGCTGGAGCATCATCAGGCCCATGGTTCCGGCGCCGTAGACGAGCACGCGGGAGGCGATGCGGCTGCGCAGGACGTCGTAGCCGCGCACCGCGCAGGACAGCGGCTCGATCAGGGCCGCGTCCTGGGCGTCCACGTGGTCGGGCAGTCGTACGCAGTTGGCGACGGGCGCCACGGCGTACTCGGCGGCGGCGCCCGGGTGGGTGACGCCGATGGCAGCCCAGCGTTCGCAGAGGTTGTTGTGGCCGAGACGGCAGTAGTGGCACTCGAAGCAGTACAGCGACGGGTCCACGGCGACCTGGTCGCCGAGCGCCAGTTCGGTGACCTCGCTACCGAGGGCCACGACCTCCCCGGCGAACTCATGGCCGGGGATGATGGGCAGCTGCGGGGCGAACTCCCCCTGGAGGATGTGCAGATCTGTGCCGCACAGCCCGGTGGCCGCGACCTCGACGACGACCTCGCGCGCGCCGGGAGCGGGGTCCTCGACGGTGGCGAGTTCGACGCTGCCAGGACGGGTGATGACGGCCGCCCTCACTTCACCGCTCCCAGGGAGAGGCCGCGTACGAGCTTGTCCTGGGCGGCGAAACCGGCGATGAGGACGGGCAGCGAGACCAGGGTGGCCGCCGCGCACAGCCGGGCCAGGAACAGGCCCTCGTTGGTGATGAAGCCGACCAGGAAGACCGGCGCGGTGGACGCCTTCGTCGCGGTGAGGTTCACGGCGAACATGAACTCGTTCCAGCTGAAGATGAAGCAGATCAGCGAGGTGGCGGCGAGGCCGGGCATGGCGACGGGTGCGACGACCCGCCACAGCACGGTGAGCAGGCCCGCGCCGTCGACCTCGGCCGCCTCCAGGATCTCCTTGGGGACCTCGGCGAGGAAGGAGCGCATCATCCATACCGCGATCGGGAGGTTCATGGCGGTGTAGAGGATGACCAGCGTCCACACGTTGTCCAGCATCCCGGCGTCCTTGACGATCAGGTACACCGGCAGCAGGGCCGCGATGGCCGGGAGGAACTTCGTGGAGAGGAAGAAGAACATCACGTCGGTCCACTTCTCGACCGGCTTGATGGACAGCGCGTAGGCCGCCGGCACCGCCAGGGCGAGGACCAGGATCGTGGAAAGGACGCTGGCCATGGCCGAGTTGAGGAGGAAGGGGGTGATGTCCCGGCTGAACAGGAGTTTGTACTGGTCGAAGGTGACGGCGGCGAAGGGGGTGGGCGGATTGGTGGCCGCGTCGGCCTCCTGGTGGAAGGAGGTGAGCACCATCCACGCCACCGGCGCGAAGAACGCCAGCGTGGCGAGCCAGGCGACGAACGTCCACAGCGGCGACAGCTTCGGCGCACCGCCATGGTCGTCCTTACGGCGCAGGAGCTTCTTGAACCTGGTCCCGGGCGCGGCGACTGCTGCATGGGTCATCGGGAAACCTCCTCGCGGAACAGCGACGCGATGGTGCGCAGCGCGAAGGTCGCGATGACGAACGCGCCGAGGACGACGACGACACCGGCGGCGGCTGCCTCGCCGTACTCATACTTGCGGAACATGGTCATGTAGATCTCGTAGGGCAGGTTGGTGGTCTGGGAGCCGGGGCCGCCCTGGGTGATGGTGAAGACCGCGTCGAAGGTCTGCACGACGTAGATCGTGCCGAGCAGGACGCCCAGCTCGATGTACTGGCGCAGGTGCGGCAGCGTGATGTGGCGGAAGGTCTGCAGCGCGGAAGCGCCGTCCATGCGGGCCGCCTCCAGGACGTCACCGGGCTGCGCCTGCAGGCCGGCCAGGAGGATCAGCATCATGAACGGGGTCCACTGCCAGACCAGCGAGATCACGACGGCGGGCATCGGGTAGGAGGAGATCCAGTCGACCGTGGGGCCGTTGTCCGCGCCGAACAAGCGGTAGACGGCGTTGAGCGTGCCGTTGAGCAGTCCGTAGTCGGGGTTGTAGATGGCGTGCTTCCACAGCAGCGCCGCCGCGACCGGCATGACCAGGAACGGGGCGATGAGCAGGGTGCGGGCCAGCCCGCGGCCGGCGAAGCGGCGGTCGAGCAGCATGGCCAGGCCGAGTCCGAGGATCACGCTGATGACCACCACCGACGCGGTGAGCACGACGGTATTGAGCACGGCCGTGCGCAGCCGCTCGTCGGTGAAGACGAACGAGAAGTTGGACAGACCGACGAAGTGCCTCTCGCCCGGCCTGAGGATGTTCCACTGGAAGGTGGAGATGATCAACGTGGCCACGAAGGGCAACTGCGTGACGACGATGGTGAAGATCAGCGCGGGCAGCAGCGGGATGCGGCGCTTCCACTTGGCGGCCGTGCCTGAGGACTTCCGGATACGGACGGGTGGGGGTGCTGTCTTGGGGGTGCGGTGAGCGTGGTCATGAATGGTTCCTCTGCCGGTAACGGCCGCGGTCGCGGGGAGCGGCGCCCGGCCGACACGAGGCCGGCCGGGCGCTGAAGGTCACTTCTGGTAGGGCTTGGCGACTTCCTCGGCCAGCTTCTGGCCGTCGTCGAGCGCCTTGTCCACGCTGGTCTTGCCTGCGATGGCGGCGGAGATCTCCTGGGTCACCTTGGTGCCCAGGTCCTGGAACTCGGGGATGGCCACGTACTGGATGCCCACGGTCGGCCTGGGCTGGACGCCCGGGTTGGCCGGGTCGGCGCCCTCAATGGACTTCAGGGTGATGTCACCGAACGACGCGGCGGCCTTCTTGTACTCGGGGATCTCGTACGTGCTGGCCCGCTTGCCGGCCGGGACACGCGACCAGCCGAGCTTCTCGCCGACGAGGTTTTCGTACTTCTTACTGGAGGCCCACAGCATGAACTGCGAGGCGGCGTCCGCGTTCTTCGTGGTCTTCGGCATGGCCCACGACCAGGCCCACAGCCAGCCACTGCTGTCCGTCTCGACGGTCGGCGCGTACGCGTAGCCGACCTTGCCGGCGATCTTGCTGGATGCGGGGTCCTCCAGCGACCCGGCCGCGCTGGTCGCGTCGTACCACATCGCGACCTTCTTCTGGCTCAGCGCGTTCAGGCACTCGGTGAAGCCCGCCTGCGGGGCGCCCGCCTCACCGTGCTCGCGGACCAGGTCGACGTAGAATTTCGTGGCCTCCTTGAAGCCGCCGCTGTTGACCTGCGCCTTCCAGTCCTTGGTGAACCAGGTGCCGCCGAAGGTGTTGACCATGGACGTCAGCGGCGCACCCAGCTCGCCCCAGCCGGCCAGACCGCGCAGGCAGATGCCCTTCATGCCGGGCTCGGCGCCGTCGACCTTGGCCGCGATGTCGGCGATCTGCTGCCAGGTCGGCCGTTCGGGCACCGTGATGCCCTGCGCCTTCATGACGTCCTTGTTGTACATGAGCATCGAGGACTCGCCGTAGAACGGCAGGGCGTAGAGCTTGCCGTCCGAGCCGGTGAGCGACTGGACCATCGGCTTGAGCAGGTCGGCCTTGTCAAAGCTCTTGTCCTTGTCGGCGTACGAGCCCAAGTCGTGCAGCCAGCCGTTCTTCTCCCAGATGGGCACCTCGTAGGCGCCGATGGTGGCGACGTCGTACTGGCCGGCCTGGGTGGCGATGTCCTGGGTGACTTTGTCGCGCAGCTCGTTCTCGGGAAGGATCGTGAAGTTGACCTTGATCCCGGTGTCCTTGGTGAAGTTGTCCTTGGTCAGCTTCGCGATGTCCTCCATCTGCGGGTTGCCGACCATCAGGACGTTGATGCTCTTCCCGCCGCCCGAGGACCCGCCGGCTCCGGCTCCGGAACAGGCGGTGGCGAGCAGGGCGGTGGCGGCGGCGCCGGCTATGAGGGCGTATCTGGTCGATGCCATGTGACGGGGACCTCTCGTGCTGGTTCGCCCGGACCTCGACTGAGGCGCGGCGGGTCGAGCAGGGGTGTGGATGCGTCCTTGGGGAGTCGGGCGCGTTTCGATGGCCGAATTATTAGCAGGAGACTGCGCAGTTGTTAACACATTTTGCGAGAAAATCTCTGCGGACTTATCGTCAAGCAGCCTTTGAGGGGCTACGGGTGTCCACCGAACAGCCCAGCCCAGCCCACGACCTTGCCGCCGCCGTCCCCGAGGAACCCACATGAGCGCCGGACCGGAACCCGGTGATCAGGAACCCGCAGACCAGCCTGCCGTCGTCGTCGCCGGAGACGCGCTGGTGGAGCTCACCCCCGCCCGCATGGCCGAGGGTGCCGCGGCCTTCCAGCCACGTCGGGGCGGCTCCTGCCTCAACGTCGCCGCCGGTCTCGGCCGGCTCCGAGTCCCTACGGCACTGCTCGCGCGCCTCTCCGACGACCACTTCGGCGATCTCCTACGCGCGCACCTCGCGGCATTCGGCACCCGGCTCACCCATGCGCTGCCTGCGTCCGACCCCACCACTCTCGCCGCTGTGCAGCTGCGCGAGGACGGGTCGGCCGCCTCCTCCTTCTACGCGAACGGCACCGCCGACCGCGGCCTGTGCTCTGTACACCTCGCTGCTCTCCCGGACGGCGGCGCACTGTCCGCGGGGACGGCTCTGCACCTCGGGTCGCTGGGTCTGCTGCTCGAACCCCTGGGCTCCACGCTCGACGGGCTGATTCGCCGGGAGGCCGGCCGGCGGCTGGTGTCCCTGGCCCCGAACGTGCGGCCGGGCCTGATCCCCGACCGCGCCGCCTATCTCCGGCGGTTCGCCGAGTGGGTGGCGCTCGCCGACGTGGTGAGGGCGAGCGGCGAGGACCTGGCCTGGCTCCGGCCGCATGAGCCGTACGAGGCGGTGGCCGAACGCTGGATCGCGTCCGGGGCGGGACTCGTCCTGATCACGTTCGGCTCCCGGGCGCCCCGCTCCGGTGGTCGAGGTCGTCGGCACGGTGGGAGCGGGCGACGCCTTCACCGCCGGGGTACTCGCCCACCTGCACCACGCCGGCCGGCTCAGCCGCGAAGGCGTCGCCGCTCCGGGGCCGGCGACCTCACCCGGCTGCTGTCCTACGCCGTGGAGATCGCTGCCGACACCTGCACCCGCGCGGGCGCCTAGCCGCCGTACCACCACGACGACGAGCCGATCCCCGTGTAGCGGCACCAGCCGTGCCCGAATGCCTGTCGATCACTCATGTCGCCGGCTCGTCCGGCACTCACTCCGGAGTCTCGGGCGTGTCCAGGCGAGCCCAGACCGGTCGGAGAGCCTCCAGCGCCTCCCGGTACACCGCATACGCCTCGTCGAGTACGGCGACCCGGTCGGGACGGGGTTCGTGGCGCCTGAGTACGGCGGGGGTGGCGCGCGGGTCCGTCACGTCGTCGAGCAGTCCGGCGGCGGTGGCGGCGAGCAGGGCCGCTCCCCGGGCAGCACTCTCCTGCACGTCGGTCACCACGACCGGCCGCCGTAGGGCGTCGGCGAACATCTGGCTCCATACCGCACTGTGTGCGGCCCCGCCGGTCAGCCGGGCCGCCGCCCCGGTGACCGGCAGCTTCGAGCAGAGCGCGTCGACGTGCCAGCGGTGGTTGAGGACCACGCCTTCCATCAGGGCCCGCAGCAGGTGGCCGCGGCCGTGCCAGCCACGCAGTCCGAGAAACGTCCCCGACGCGGGATGCGGGTGCGGGGAGCCGTAGACGAACGGGTGGAACAGCACCTCCGACGGACCGTCCAGGCATGCCTCGACCTCGCGGCCGATCGCCTCGTGGACGCCGTACCGCTGGTCGGTCGGTGCGCCAGTGACCCGCAGGAACCACTCCAGGTTCGCCACCGACGCGGGCGAGGTGGACATGGTCATCCACTGGCCCGGGCGGACGAAGTGACGGACCTGCCAGCACGGATCGACGACCGGACGCTCGCTGATCACCTGGTTGATGCTGAAGGACCCGGCGATCAGGGACAGTTCGCCCGGTGTCGTGCCGCCGACCCCGAGCGCGGCGGCGTCGACGTCGTGGGCGCCCGTGACAACGGGCGTGCCGGCGGTGAGCCCGGTGAGCGCCGCGGCTTCACAGGTGACGGTTCCGCTCACCGCGTCGCAGGGCAGCACGGGCGGCAGCAGGTCGGCGAGCGCGTCGAGGCCGTACAGGTCCAGCAGCTCCAGCGAGTATCCGCCGCGCCGCATGTCGGTGAATGAGGCACTGGCGTCCGTGGGATCGGTGGCCGCCACACCCGTCAGCCTCAGGCGCAGCCAGTCCTTGCAGGACAACAGCCAACGCGCCCGCTGAAGCACCCCTGGTTCATGGCGGGCGAGCCAGGCCAGCAGGGCGGCCGGGGAACCCGCGAAGGGCACCGTGCCCGACAACTCCAGGGCACGGGACCAGACCGGAGTGCCCCGCCACTCCTCCAGCACCGGTTCGGCGCGTGTGTCCATCGCCACGATCGCGGCGCGCACCGGCCGGCCGAGCTCGTCGACGGCATACAGTCCGTCGCCGTGCCCGGCCACCCCCACCGCGGCGACAGCCCGCCCCGCGTCCGGACCGGCCTCGGCGAGACAGGCGGCGATGGCCTGGTGCGCCGTCCGCCACACCTCGTCCATGTCCCGCTCGACCCAGCGAGGCCGAGGGGTCTTCAGCGGCAGTGGGCCGCTGCCCCGCGCCACCGCTCGGCCGGTGGCATCGAACAGCACGGCCTTGGTCACGGTGTGTCCCGCGTCGACACCGACCACCAGTTCACGCGCCACAACTCACACCCACCCCAAGCCGCGGGCTTTGACCGCCGCAGCGCACCGGCCGACGGCCGCGAAGTCGGCGACGAGCCGCGCCGAACGCGGCGCTGGGGCGGCGCCGGAGCCCCTTGGTTCCCGGTCAGTCAACGCCGCGCCCCCGTCCGAAGCGCGGGCCGCACACCTCTGCCAGGGCCTCGACGTACCGGCAGGGACGCGTCGATCAACAAAGACCAGAACGCACACTGCGGTCTCCTCGCATACCGAAGCCACGATCCAGTGGGCCGATCGTCCCACGGAGCCGGTCGGCGCGCCCTGACCGGTGCCGGCGCGTGCCGGAGTGCCGATTTGCGCTGGTCAGAGCCACGTAGACGGTGTACCACCAGCAGACGCAGCGTAGCCAGCACCAAGTCAGCACGGGAGTCAGCATCCCACCTCTCAAATCGTGATCGAATAGTGCAACTCGGGCGGCACGCTCGCGGGCTCGATTGAGGCTCTCGCGGCGGCTCCGGCGGCGCCCTCATGGTGACCGCACGCACCTCCGCGCGCAGAACTATGGTGCCCCACCACATGTGCCACTGACCTGCGGATTCCTACGGTATGGCGGCACGCATACGTCCGCCAACCGCTTGGAAGTGGTACCGATGTCCTCCCCCGCGACCGCTCCCCCACCCCCCGCCAGCCTCAAGCGCATCGTCGCCGCCAGCCTCATCGGCACCACCATCGAGTGGTACGACAACTCATTCGATCGGGGCTAGGCCTTGCCGCTCTTGCGGTTGATCACCTTGTAGGTGCCGAGGTCCGCGGTGAAGGACGTCGTAGACCTCCAGGTTGCGGATCGACGCGTACACCCCGGTGGGCAGTCCGGTGACGGTGCGGACGTACCGTGCCTGGGCCTGGAACACGGCCGTCTGGACCTGGCGCGTGCCGGGGCTGGCGGTGTTGTCGACGAGCGTGGTCCACGTGCTGTTGTCGGTGGAGCCCTCGATCTTGTACTGGTAGTTGGTCTTGTCCAGTTCCCAGGCGATCCGGGTGCCGGTCAGCGGGCGGGTCGAGCCGAGGTCGACCTTGAGTCAGTGGCCGGTGTTGCCGGTGTTCGCGCACCAGCGGGTGGCGGTAGCTCCGTCGACCGCCTTGGCTGCGGTGTTGCTCTTGGACGTCTCCTCGCTGTCGGCGGTCGCGGTCTTGCCGGTGGCGATGTCGGCCGGCTGTACGGAGCCGTCCAGTGTGACCCCGACGACGCCGTCCTCGGGGGTGCGGGTGCGGTTGATGCCGGCGATCGTCACCCTGCCGTCCGTGCCGAGGGTGTACGGGAGATCGGTGCCCGCGGCGACGTCGAAGACGCGGGTGACCTGGGCGTCCCCGATCGACGGGGTGGTGAAGTACGAGCGCCAGGTGCAGAGCCGTCTCACACCGCGGATGGTGGACTTCATAGGGCGGCAGACCATGGCGTTCCTGTCCACGTCGGACGCCGGCGGAGCCTGCGACGTCACATTCCGTGCCGGCCCCCCGGGCTTCGTCACCGTGCTGGACGACGGCACCCTCACCTACCCCGAATACCGTGGCAACGGGGTCCTCGCCAGCGCGGGAAACATCACCGAGAACCTCACATCGGCCTGCTCTTCGTCGACTTCACCCATGACCACGTCGGCCTGCACGTCAATGGCGCCGCTCGGCTCCACCGGGACGAGGAGCAGCGGCGGGCCTACCCCGCCTTCCGGTGGAAACCGCCCCAGGACGCAGGCCCGAATTCTGGGTGCACATCACGGTGGAGGAGGCGTATGTGCACTGCTCCAAGCACATCCCCCACCTCGAGCCGGCACCGCGTCCACGCCCGGGGGCCCAGTGGCCAAAGGATGCCCATTACTTCGCCCCCGCGCCGCGCACCAGTCCCCACCGGACGAGGGCGAGCAGACTGCGGGCACTCACACCGGATCACTGCCGGGCAGGGGTTGTCCCGTGAGGGGCCGGTCCGCGGGCGGGGCAGGCCGCGGTCACCGGGGCCCGCCTCGAAGAGTTCGATGTGGAACTGGGCACCCGTCAGCAGCACCAGACCTCCTGCGGGGACGTGGGCATCGAACGATGCGTCAGGCGATGGTCACGGGCCGCGGGGTCTTCGAGATGATCGTCGCCGTACGGGCCCCTACGGCCACTCCCCCGCAGGCCATCACGGCCACGAACGGTGGCTCCGGACCTACGGATTCCACCAGCCCTTCCGCGACGTGCGGTCCTGAACGGTCAGTCCCGCCAGGCCGGTACCCCACATCTGGCATGCGCCGACAGCCACGTCGGCGCGGGGGACGATGCGGGACCAGTGCGGGCCGGGACAAGCGTCATCCCCAGCCCGTGGGCGGCCCAGCGTACGGCCGCCGCCGTCTGGGACACGCGGGCGACCGCGTTCGGAGTCAGATCGTTGTCCCGCAGCACGTTCAGCAGCACACCGTCGAGCGCACTGTCCCGGTCGAACCTCACCCACGGCTCCCCCTCCAGCTCGCGCAGCTCACCCGGTCCGCGGCGAGCAGCCGGTGCCCGGCGCTGCGCTCGCCCGCCGCCATCAGGGCGAGGTTCAGCACACCCCGGCGGCACAGCCGCTCCACGATCTCCATGATCCGCCGGTACTCCGGGGTGAGGACCTCCACTCCCATGACCTCGATACGATCCGGCACCGGCCGCATCAGGGGCACTTCGTAATCCCTCGTCGCGTTGCTCGACGGCGAGGTCGACCGTGGGCGTCGGCCTCGCCGCGATGCGTGCGGCTGGACGAGAGTTCAGGGCTGCGGCCAAGCTGCGCGGCCGCCGCTCGCGGCTCCAGATCTGCCGGCCTGTTTCGCGCCCTTCAGCTTGCGTCGGTGCTCTGACTCGGACGGTGATCCGCGCGTGGTCGTACCCACCCGGCTCAGGCGACGGGTTGTAGATGATCGCGAACGTTTGCCGTACGTCGCCGAAGCGGTCGGAGTACGTCACCCTCGACGGGCCGGTGCGCTTCGGCTCGGCGGTCATGTCGTACGTACGAAGGAAGTCCTTGACCCTCGAGTCCTGGCTGTTGCCCACCTTGTACCGGAGCACCGCGGTGCCGTCCTTCTCCACCTTCGCGTACGTCGGTATGTAGTAGCGCCCCGCGGGTTGATGCTGATCGTGGTGCATCCCCGCCTTGCGCTCCACTGCCTCCTTCGGACCGTCACCGGCCGGCGTGAGCAGCGCGACGGCCGCCCAAGCGAGAGCGCCGAGCGTCCACACCACGCACGAGGCCAGGAACCCCACCAGCCACCTGCGCCGGCGCTGCCTCGTGGGGCCCGTACGTGTACTCACCTGGACCATGCCGATGTCGAGGCGCTGGTTCGGCTGCCCGGGGCGACGCGGCGACCTGCAAGACGCTCGTGGGGACGCTGGGACCGCTGGTGTGGTCCGTCGTGGGCGCCCAGTTCTCCGACGCACGGGCCGTGTGCCGGGCGTCGGCGGGCCTTCACCAGGTGTCGACGCAGCGGCGCGAGCCGCGCTGCCCGGGCTCAGGGTCAGGGTCATGCAGCAGTGCGGTGATCCAGCGTCGGGACTCGGCCGGGTCGATGACGTCGTCGATCTCGAAGACCGAGGCGACGTTGAGGGCCTTGCCGTGCTCGTAGGCGGCAGCGACCCTGCGGGCGAACTCCCGCTCGCGCTCGTCCGCGTCCTCGATGGCCGCCAGCTCCCGGCGGTAGCCCAGCCGCACCGCACCCTCGATGCCCATCGGCCCGAACTCGCCAGTGGGCCACGCCACCGTGAACCGGGGGATGCGGAAGCCGCCGCCGGCCATGGCCTGGGCGCCCAGCCCGTAGCCCTTGCGCAGCACGATCACTCCGAAGGGCACCGTGAGCGCCGAGGCGTGGACGAACATGCGGCTGACATGCCGGACGGTCGCGGTCTTCTCCGCCTCGGGGCCGACCATGAACCCGGGTGTGTCGCACAGGGAGACCACCGGCAGCCCGAACGCGTCGCACAGCTGCAGGAAGCGGCTCGCTTTGTCGGCCGCGTCGGAGTCGATGGCGCCGCCCAGATGCCGCGGGTCGTTGGCGAGGATGCCGCACGGGCGGCCCTCCACCCGGGCCAGCGCGGTGATGACGCCGCGTCCGAAGTGCCGTCGCAGCTCCAGGACGGAGTCTGCGTCGGCGAGGGTGGCGATGACCGCACGCACGTCGTACGCCCGCCGCCGGTTCTCGGGAATGAGATGGCGCAGCCGACGCTGGTCGGGGCACTCCCAGTCCGTCACCGGGCCCTGGAAGTACGACAGATACGTGCGCGTCAGCCGGACGGCATCCGCGTCGTCCTCGGCCTCGAGATCGATGACGCCGTTCGCCCGCTGGACCTCGACCGGCCCGATGTCCTCCGGGACGTAGCTGCCCAGTCCCCCGCCCTCGATCATCGCCGGGCCGCCCATGCCGATGCTGGCCTCGGGCGTGGCGATGATGACGTCGCAGCAGCCGAGCAGCGCGGCGTTGCCGGCGAAGCAGCGCCCCGAGCCGATGCCGACCAGCGGCACCTTCCCGCTCAGGGACGCGAACAGCGCGAAGGCCATGCAGTCCAGGCCGGAGACCACCGTGCCGTCCACATCGCCCGGCCGGCCGCCGCCCCCTTCGGCGAACAGGACGACGGGCAGGTGCGCCTGTTCGGCCAACGCGAAGAGCCGGTCCTTCTTGCGGTGGCCCATCACCCCCTGGGTGCCGGCCATCACGCTGTAGTCGTACGACATCGCCACCACGCGGGCGGTCCGGGGGCCGAACCGGTCGGCTCCCACCGTGCCCACGCCGCCGACCAGGCCGTCGGCGGGGGTGCGGCGGATGAGGTCGTCCAGGGACCGGCGGCTGCGCTGGGCGGCGATGGCCAGGCCGCCGTACTCGACGAAACTGCCCGGGTCACACAGGTCGGCGATGTTCTCACGGGCGGTGCGCCGACCCTCGGCGTGCCGCCGAGCGACCATCTCGGGGCGGTCGGCGTCGTCGCCGAACCGCTTGCGCGCCCGCACCTCCTCCAGATCGGCGCGTGGGGCGTCCGGGTCCGGCCGCTCCTCGGGGTGCGGCTCACCGTCCGCCGCGCCGGTGGCCTCCATCACCACCAGCGGCTGACCGTTCTCGGCCAGCTCGCCCAATTCTGCCCGTACGGCGACGACCACGCCGTCGCCCGGCGCCTGGAGCAGGTGCTCCATCTTCATGGACTCCAGGACCACCAGTGTGCTTCCGGCCCTTACGCGCTCGCCTTCGGCGACGGCGACGTCGACGACGGTGGCCGTCATGGGCGCGGTGACGGTGAGCGTGCCCTGCGGCTCGACAGCGTCGGGGACCTCCGCGTCCTTCTCCGCGTCTGTCTCCTGCGGGACCAGTGCGGGCAGGAGTTCGTCGAAGAGCGCCGTGTGCAGCCGCCCGGCGACGACCTCGGGTGCCTCCAACAGGCGCCGCAAAACCTCGGCGTTGGTGGCGACTCCCTCGACCCTCAGCTCCGCCAGGGCGCGGCGGGCGCGGGCGAGCGTGTCGGGCAGGCTGCCGGAACCGTCGTGGGCGACGAGCTTGGCCAGCAGCGAGTCGAAGCGCGGGCTGACCCGGCCGCCGGGGAACGCGGCGGTGTCGACGCGCACACCCGGCCCGGCAGGCGGCCAGAAGACGTCCAGCGTGCCGGCGGCGGGCAGCACCGTCCCGTCGGGGCGGACCGTCTCGGCGTTGACCCGCACCTGCACCGCACAGCCGCGGGGAACTGGAGCCTGCCCCGCCCCGATGCGGTGGAGGCTCTCGCCGGAGGCCACCCGCAGCTGGGCCTTGACCAGGTCGATGCCGGTGACCTCCTCGGTGACGGTGTGTTCGACCTGGATGCGCGGGTTTGCCTCCAGGAAGTAGAAGCCTGAGGAGCCCTCGCCGGTGTCCACCAGGAACTCGAACGTGCCGAGACCGGCATAGGCGACCTCCCGGGCCATGCGCAGCGCCGCATCGTGCAGCCCGGCCCGCACCGCCTCGTCGAGGCCGGGCGCCGGCGCGATCTCCACGATCTTCTGCCGGTGCCGCTGCAGGCTGCAGTCGCGGTCGCCGTAGCCGACGACGGCGCCCGTGCCGTCGCCGAGCACCTGCACCTCGACATGGCGGGCACGCCGCAGCAACTGCTCGACGTAGACCGCGCCGTCGCCGAAGGCGCGCGAGGCCTCCGAACGGCAGCGCCGGACGGCCTCCTCCAACTGCCCTGCCCCGTACACCGCCCGCATGCCGCGCCCGCCGCCGCCGGCGACCGCCTTGACCATCACCGCGGCACCCTCGCCGAGGCCGGCCATGAACGCACGCGCCTCCTCGATGCCGGTGTCGCCGTACGTCGCCGGCAGCACCGGCACGCCAAGGCGCGCGGCGAGTTCACGGGCTGCGGTCTTGTCGCCGAGGGTGCGCAGTACCTCGGGGCGTGGCCCGACCCAGGTGAGTCCGGCGTCAGTGCACCGCTGCGCGAAGTCGGCGTTCTCGGCCAGCAGCCCGTAGCCGGGGTGGACCGCGTCGCAGCCCGTGCGCACCGCCGCGCCGACCAGGGCCGCCGCGTCCAGGAAGGCCCCCGGCCCCTCGCCGTCGAGCACCACGACCTCGTCCGCCATGCGGGTGTGCAGCGCGTCCGCCTCGTCGCGGGAGCGCAGCGCCACCGTCAGCAGGTCGAGCTCGCGGGCGGCGCGGATCACCCGTACCGCGATCTCGCCGCGGTTGGCGACCAGCAGCTTGGCCAGACCCATCGTCACCGGTCCTTTCCGTAGGCATCGGCAGCGGCCGGGGACACCGGAGACACGGCGGTGCGCGCGGCCTGCTCCAGCAGCTCGCCCTTCTTCACCTTGCCGGTGGTGGTCATGGGCAGGGCGTCGACGCACCGCACCACGGGCACCTTGTAGGGGGCCATGTTCGCCCGCGCCCACGCGCGTACGCCCTCGGCGTCGAGCGCGGCACCGGGGCGGGGCTGGACGAACGCCAGCGGCACCTGGCCCCGGTGGGGATCGTCCATCGGTACCACCGCCGCGGTCAGCACATCCGGGTGCCGGGCCAGCAGCGCCTCCAGTTCGGACGGGAAGACGCTCATACCCGAGACCTTGATCATCTCCTTGTTGCGGCCGAGGTAGTGCAGGCACCCGTCCTCATCGATCATTCCGATGTCGCCGGTGTGCAGCCAGCCGTCGCGCAGGACCCGGCCGGTGGCCTCCGGCTGCCGCCAGTATCCGGTGAGCAGGGACGGGGAGCGTACGAGGATCTCGCCGCGCTCGCCCAGCGGCAGCGGCTCGGCGCTGTCCCCGTCGGCCACCATGAACTCGGTTCCCGGCACGGGCAGTCCGCAGAAGACCGGCTCGGTCAGCAGGTCGTGGTCCCCGTCCTGGAACCCGGTGGTGAAGGAGTCCGCCGTGTGCGTCTCGGTCATGCCGTACGCCGCCTCCTGCAGCACGCTGTGCTCGCCGACCAGGGAGCTCCACCGGGACCGGATCGCCGGTGTCAGCTTGCGCACGAACGACATCGCCCGCGGCTGCGCCAGGCTGGACAGGTCGGTGCCGGGCAGGCCGGGGTGCTCCATCAGCTCGACGTAGTTGTCGACCGTGCCCAGCATCAGCGTCACTTGGTACCGCTCGATCGCCTGCAGCACGGCCTCGGGGTCCCACCGGGTGAGCAGCACGATGCCGCTGCCGGTGAGCAGCGGCAGCAGGATGCCGAAGTCCTCGCCGGCGATCCAGAAGACCGGCACGTAGATCAGCAGCACGTCGGGGTTGTCGCCGGAGAGGTCCATGCCGCTGGCGGCCGCCGCCGTCGCCGCGGTGTAGAGCATGTGCCGCTGGGTGTGTTCGCATCCCTTGGGCAGGCCGGTGGTCCCTCCGGTGTAGTTGAGGGCGGCGGGCGCGGCCAGGTCGGCCGGCTGGTCCTGGCCGCGCTCGCCGCCGACGGCCTGCGCCCACCCGCTGCCGACCGAGCCGACGGCTGCCAGGCCGGGCGGCAGCGGCAGCACCGGAGCGGAGGGGAGCATGTCGGCAAGGCTGGTGACGAGTACGTTCCGTACGGCGGTGTCGGGCCGCACCGCCTCGACCAGCGGTAGCAGGGTGTCCAGAGTGATCAGGACCTCTACCCCGGCGTCGGCCAGCTCGTGCCGCAGCTCGTACTCCCGGAACATCGGGTTCACCGGGACGTGCACGGCTCCGGCGCGCAGGATGCCGAGCATGGCAACAATGAACTGGGGGCAGTTGGGCAGGAACACCCCGACACGGTCTCCGGGGCGTACGCCGCTGCGCCGCAGCCAGCCGCACAGCCGCGCCGTCAGGTCCTCCAGCGCCGCGTACGTGATCTGCTCGCCGTAGAAGGTGATCGCGACGCGGTCGGGATGGCGCCGGGCCCAGTGCCGCAGATGGTCGGTGAGCTGCCGCTGCCCGAGCGGGTGCACCACCTCCCTCGGCATCGAGTCCGGCCATACGCGCTGCTGGCGGGCCCGTACATCGGCCAAGTACTCCTGCACGCGCGCACTGTCCGCCACGACGGCCTCCACCCGGTCCGGCATACCAACTGGTCGGCATGTTCCGCATCACCGTAGGGGAGCCCGCGGGCCGGGACAAGGGTCTGGACGCCGTGGGGGCAGGCCGAACCCTTGCAGATCGACCGCGGGCCGAATCAGCGTTACCAGCGACTAATTGAATGCGCTACGGATGAATCGTGAATTGACACAGCCGGGACTGATGCAAATCAAACGGCCGGCATGCCCGCAGATGATCCCATTACCGTCCAGGGGGACGATCCACGCGCGGAGACCGTTGTATTCGGCAATGGCGCTAATTCGGCTTCAGCACTGCTTCGCATTCAGACATGCTCTGGGTGCCCAGGCGCCGGTGCCGATCACCGGGTCGAGCGGGCGTCGGCCATGACGGAATGGGACGAGTCTGCGCGGACTGAGGACTGTTGAATGCAGCAAGGACATCCGGGTGTCACGCCGGGATGGGCCGCAGCCGCACGTTCGGCGCTTGCGGCCACACCATTTCCCCGGCGCTGCGCCGGGGCCCGCTATCGGTCCCGGCTGCGGTCGACAGACCGCAAAGGAAGCGCTCCTTTGCGCAAGCACCGGAAATTCCGGCCGAGAAGCAATGCGCACAGCTGCGAGATCGAAATTCAGCGCCCTATTTCAGGAGCAGGTCATGAAGCGAACGCACCATCGCACCGTGGCACTTCTGGCCACGGTGTCCGGTCTTACCCTTTGCCTCACGGGCGTGGCCCGCGCGGCCGACGCACCGACGCCACGTCTTCTCGCCACGACGCTGGTGAACAAGACCGGCACCACCATCACGGTCACCGCCGGAGTCGGCCGGGGCAACACGATCAGCGTCTGGCAGTCAGGCAGCAGCATCAGAATCAGGGACACCGGAGACACGGTCGCACCGTCCGGCGACTGCACCGCCAGCAGCACGACCGAAGTCGCCTGCAGGGCCGCCGACACCACCGAACTCGTGGTCAACGCCGGCGACCAGGACGACAACGTCACCTCCTCGCTGGCGGCCCTCGGCGTCACCCTCATCGGCGGTGCCGGCAATGACAACCTCTACGGCGGATCCGCCAACGACACCCTCGAAGGCGACGAGGGATCCGACTTCCTCTCCGGCGGCGCAGGAAACGACACGCTGACCGGGGGAGCCGAGGCGGACAGGATCTTCGGCGGCTCCGGCAATGACTCCATCGAGGGACGCGGCGGCTCGGACATCGTGGACGGCGGTGCCGGCAACGACGTGATCTACGGCGGCGGCGGCAACGAGCAGATCGTCACCGGCGCCGGCAACGACTACGCCGAGGGCGGCAACGGCCGGGACACCATCGACGCCGTGGACAACGTCAGCGGCAACGACTACGTCGAAGGCGGCGCCGACGTGGACGACTGCCGCGCCGACTTGGGCGACAACGTCAGCGGATGCCCCTGACCAGCGCGAGTGAGCAGCACGCCAGTACCCGTACACGGCGAGACAACACGAAAAGGCGGGCCCCGATGAGAACACGAAGCATCTGCACCACGGTGGCGGCGATCGGCGCACTCACCTGCGCCCCGCTGACCGCCGCCTTCGCCGCGCCCGGTGCGGCCCCCGGCACAAGCCTGGCCGGGACCACGGTCGTGCAGGAGGTGGGCGACGCCCTGGTCGTCACAGCCGACCAGGGTGTGGCGAACGACATCACCGTCCGGCGTCAGGGCAACGTTGTCGTGGTGACGGACGCGGGGGACACCGTATCCGCCGTAGCCCCGTGTCAGTCGACGGGGACGCACACGGCAGAGTGTCCGCTGCCCGTCACATCGATAAGGGTCAACGCCGACGACGCCGATGACAGCGTCACCATCTCCCCGAACCTGGAGGCCGCCGGAACGGTGATCGGCGGTGCGGGTGACGACCGCCTCAACGGCGGCCCCCGGGCGGACCGGCTCGTCGGCGACGACCCGGCTGCCACCGGACCGCGGGCGACGCCGGGCAACGACACCATCAACGGCGGCCCCGGCAACGACACGATCTCCGGGCTGGCCGGCAACGACACCCTCAACGGCAATGCCGGCAACGACACCCTCAACGGCGACGATGGCAACGACACCCTCGGGGGTGCCCAGGGCAACGACACCCTCACCGGGGGCCGCGGCAACGACACGCACCTCGGCGGCGAGGGCAACGACACCCTCAACGCCGTGGACAACATGATCGCCAACGACAGTCTGGACGGCGGCCTCGGCTTCGACACCTGCAACCGCGACACCGGCGACACGGCCGTCAACTGCCCCTGATCAACCACTCGTTTCCTCGGTACTGCGCTGCACACCGGCGTCGGGTTGGGGAAGCACGGGAGCTCCCTGGGAAATGATCGGATCGGAGGTGTCGCCGGACAGCCGTACCGGCTGTCCGGCGGCAGGATGACAGCCGGTGATGAACGACTGCTGGGGCGCCTACTGCACCAGTCGCGGCGCGTGTTGTGCGCGCCTGAAGCGTCCGGGAGCGACGCCGAAAGCGCGCTTGAAGGCGTTGGCGAAGGCGAACTCGGAGGTGTACCCGACCTGTTGGGCCACCGCTGCGAGTGGATCGTCTCCACCGCGCAGGATCCGAGCCGCGGTGCTCAGCCGCCACCAGGGCACATACGCCATCGGTGCCTGTCCCACCAAGTGGGTGAACCGCCTCGCGAAGACTGTCCTCGACATGCCGACGCGATGGGCGAGTTCCTGCACCGTCCACGGGTACGCCGTGTGGCGGTGAATGTGGTTGAGCGCAGCGGCGATCGCCGGATCGGTCAACGCGGCGCACCAGCCGGCGGAGGGGCTGCGCGATTCGACAGATCCCGACCTCGACACGCAGGAGTATCGATCATGCCCGCATACGTCGTCATAGACCTTGATGTTTCCGATCCCGCCGGATTCCAGCAGTACATCGACGGTGTGACTCCGCTCATCGAGCAGTCCGGGGCTCGCAACCTGCTGATCGACGACAATGCCGTCGCCCTGGAAGGAGACTGGGAGCCCGCCACCCTGGTCATCCACGAGTTCGCGTCCAAGGCCGCGCTGCAGGAGTTCTGGGACTCGCCGGAGTACCAGCCTCTGAAGGAACTACGCCGTAAGTACTCCTCGGTGAAGGTCGTCGCTGGACAGAGCCCCGACGTGCCCTGACAGCACACCGCCAAGCCCACTCCGAGCGGAGGGATGCGGCCGTCAGCCGGCGGCGGATTGAGACAACGCCATACGGACTGCGTATCGCTTCACAAGGAAACCGTGAGCACCCTGGCGGCACGGCTCCCCCAACACGCGACAACAACCCAACGCTCCTGGCACGCAGGCCAGTTCACAGATTGCTGGTGTGATCGGGCCCGGAATCCTCGGAGGTTGGTCGAGGAGGACTGCCGATGGGATTCAACGAGGCCGAACCGCTCCGAGCCCGCACGTCGGGGCGTGACCCCGCGCAAGAAGTCCAGGACTCCTTTCAGACGGTCCTGGACGCGCTGGATGCCGCACGCGCCGACCTGTACGCGATGGAGGAGGAGTACAGGCGGACCGCAAACCCGCCAAACCGGCCGCCGTCCTTCGATGACCAAAGCGAAGCAGGCGGGAACGGCGGCCCCGCTCATCCCACCCCGTTCCCGTCGCCGCCCCCGTACCGACGGACACAGGGGGTGGGGCCTCGACCTGAGCTGGTTCCGGTCGGCCCGCAAGGCCTCTTACCGTCGGTCGCGGACCTGCCGCACCCCGGTCGCCTGCACCGGGCCCCGCAGGATGCCGCGGTCGAGCCGCTGTGGTCACGCGGTAGGCGACCGGAGGCAGTCCCGCCACCAGAGGCGGCAAGGCCTCCCGCCACGAGCGACGGAGGCCCGACGCGCCCCGAGCCGCCGGCCGCCTTCCCGCCCTCGGCGACTTCCCCGGACGGCGCGCACCGCACGACCGACCCACCTGCGGACACCCCCCACTCGGCCGCCCGCCAAGGCTCGGCTTCGTCAGCGGACCGCCTTGTCGCCCCGCCCTCCCTGGCGCCACAGCGACCCGAACCCGTTCGCACGCATGAGCAGAAAGGAAGGCGAGGACATCGGCGCATCACCGACCGGCGGCACACCCGTGTGGCCGGAGTCTTCGGACTGGGTGCCGTGAGCGGATTGATCGTTGCCTCTTCGCTGCTCGGCAACGGGCATTCGGCACCGGCAGTGCCCCCCCCCCCCCCCCCGCCTCACTGGGACAGCCGGACCTGCCCCTGCCTGAGACGCCCGCACCCGCGGTCCCGTCCCCGCCTTCCGGGCAACCGGGCCGGCCGACGCCTGGCAACACCTCTCTCCCCGAGATCCCGGGCACCGGGGTACTGCGCATCGGCGACAGTGGCCATGGGGTGTACGAGTTGCAGGTACGTCTGCTCCAGATCCCGCACGCCTACCCGGGCGGTGCCATCGACGGCCGCTTCGACACCGAGGTGCAACAGGCCGTGGCCCGGTTCCAGGAGCGGTACGGCATTCGCGGGGACGAGACCGGCGTCTACGGCGACAACACCCGGCACGCTCTCATGCTGCGCACCAAGTAGTCGCCGACAGCCCTGCGTCGGACGCCAGGCAAGTCCTGGGCGGACCCGCCGCGCCACTGCGGCGCACACGCCCGGCTGCTTCTGCCCGACGCCCCTCCGGCTGCATACGCCCCGACGCGTCGTCACCCGGCCGTCGCCGAGTTCGTCCAGCGGACCCGCGACCAGGGACCGAAGGTGCGGGCCGGTCAGGCCGCTGGTGTTGCCGCCCGCGCCCCGTCATCGCCGCTTGCGGCGCAGGACCTTCGCCCCGTGCCAGTGGCACACGTTGAGAGCGAAGTGGAGGTCGAAAGCGTCGGCGTCCAGGTTGAGGTGGTGGTGGTCGACGGCCCGCTGGACACGGTAGTGGACGGTGTTGCGGTGGACCATCAGCTGGTCCGCGGTGGCGGCGTAGCTGCGATTGGTGGCGAGGAAGACGCGCAGCGTCTCGCGGATGAGTTCGCAGCGGGCGTCGTCCACGGCGAGGTCGCCGAGGGTGTCGGAGACGAAGTCGGCCAGTTCGCGAGGCTCGTCGACCAGCAGGGCGACGGGGGCGACGCGGGCGAAGGCGACCACCCGCGGGGCGCCGGGCCCCGCTGAGAGGGCGAGGGCCTTGGCGCGGGCGGCGGCGCGTGTGCTGCGGCGGAAGCCGTCGAGTCCCGGTCGGACAATGCCGAGAGCGGCCCGGACCGGGATCGCGGCGGCGGCGAGTTCGGCGGCGGCCGTGTCGGGGTCCACGCGGCAGTCGGGTCTGACGGCCAGCCATATCCGTGCGTGGGCCTCGTCGGTGTGCACGAGCAGGGGGCGGCCCTGGGCGCGCAGCACGGTGTGCAGCAGTGAGGTCAGCCGGTCGAAGACGGCGGCGTTGTCGGTGGTTGCCTCAGTGTCGTGGCGCCAGACCTCGATGGCCAGGTGGCTGCCGGACAACGGGTAGTCGAGGGCGGTCTCGGCCTGCCGCGGATCGACCCGCGGGTTGTCCAGGAGCTGACCCACCCAGTACTGGCGCAGCACACCGCGGGTGTCCACCCAGCGCTCGCGCTCCTCCTCGTAGGCGCGGCCGATCTGGTCGCAGACCCGGTCCAGATAGGCGGAGGTGAGGTGGACGAGGGCGATGACGGTGCCGGCCGGGTCCGGCAGCCCGAGCCGGACCGCCTCCCCGAGCACCAGGTCCAGGCTCTGCGCATGGCCCAGGCGGTAGGCGCGCAGCAGGGCCGAGAGCGGAACGTCGCGCTGGGCGAGCCGGCGTGCGTACGAGACGGCCGAGGCGGGGGCGTCCACGGTCAGCGGATCGATCCGGTTGATGATCACGTGCAGGGCGGTGACGATGTTCTCGGTGATGCTGGCTTCCAGGAGTCCGTGCAGCGGCTCGTCGTGTTCCAGCTGGGATATCTCCGCCTCGGTGGTGGCGACCAGCTTGGCGATGAACTCGTCCCGGTGCGCCTGCACCACCTGGGCCGCGAGGACGACCGGATCGGGTGCCCCGTCCGCCGGCCGCTGCACGGGGCCGTTCACAGGGCCAGATACCGCAGCGCGGAGCGGGCGGCGTTCGCACCGCACATGCCGTGCACGCCGGCGCCGGGCGGGGTGGCCGCCGAGCACAGATAGACGCCGGGGATGCCGGTGCTGTAGGGGTCGGCGGCCAGGCGGGGGCGCAGCACTACCTGCCGTGCGCTGTTGGCACCGGCGACGATGTCACCGCCGACGAAGTTCGTGTTGTATTGGGCCAGTTCGGCGGTCGAGCGCACCGCCAGCCCCACGATCCGTTCTCTGAAGCCCGGCGCGAACCGCTCGATCTGGCGCAGCACGGCCTCGGTGGCGTCACCGGAGTAACCATGCGGGACGTGGGCGTACGCCCAGACGGGGTGGACGTCGTCGCGGGAGCGGCCGGGGTCGGCCAGGTACTGCTGGCCGACCAGGACGAACGGGCGCTCGGGCATCCGCCCGCCGGCGGTCTGCGCCTCCGTGCGGACGACCTCCTCCAGGGTGCCGCCCAGGTGCACGGTGCCGGCGCGGCGGCATGCCTCATGGGTCCAGGGGATGCCGTCCTGGACGGCGAGGTCCACCTTGAAGGCCGCAGGGCCGTGCCGCCACCCGCGGTAGGCCCGGCGCACCCGTCCGGGCAGCCGGTCGCCGCAGATGCGGGCCGCGGCGCCGGGCGCGGTGTCGAGCATGACGATCCGGGCCGGGGCGAGTTCGGCCAGGGAGGCGACCCGCACGCCCGTCTGGATGGTCCCGCCGAGCTGGGCGAGGAGTGCGGCCAGGGCATCGGTGATGGTCCGTGACCCGCCGCGGGCGACCGGCCAGCCGAAGCGGTGGGCGGCGCCGACGAGCATCAGCCCGACTGCGGAACTGGCCGGCCCGGTCAGCGGATACATCAGGTGCGCCGCCGCTCCCGCGAACAGCGCCCTGGCTTCCTCGGTGCGCCAGCGCCGGGCCACCGCCGTGGCCGGCTGGAGCGCCCGCAGCCCGAAGCGGGCCAGCGCCACCGGGTGGGCGGGCAGATGAGGCACCGGGCGCAGCACATCTGCGGTGAGCGCGTCGAAGTCGGCGGCCAGCGGGGCGAACAGCCGCTGCCAGGCCGGGCCGTCCGCGCCGAGCCCGCGCACGGTCGCCTCCAGGGAGCGGACCAGCACCCCGGCCCGCCCGCCGTCCAGCGGGTGGGCCAGATCGACCTCGGGCCACGCCCAGTCGACGCCGTACCGCTCCAGGCCGAGTGTCCGCAGGAAGGGCGAGCCGACGCCCAGCGGGTGGACCGCGGAGCAGTGGTCGTGCAGCAGTCCGGGCAGGGTCAGCTCGCTGCTGCGAGTGCCGCCGCCGATCTCGTCGGCGGCCTCCAGGACGGTCACCTTCAGGCCTCGCTGGGCCAGGGCTACGGCGGCGGCCAGCCCGTTCGGGCCGGCCCCCACCACGATCGCGTCACTCATGCGCGGCCGCCACCTCGGTCGCCGGTCGCGGTGTGGCGACGGGCTCGACGGGAAACGCCGACGTCTCGTCGAGCCAGGGTTGCCGGGTCACCATCTCCCCTACCTTCACATGGCCCTCCTCGATCAGGCCGGTCGCCGCGTCCACGATGCGGTAGTGCTGGCTCTGACGGTGCGTCGGCTGTGACTCGAGCAGGACGACGCGCAGGTCGCCCGGCGCGAAGCCGCACCGCTGCTGGACGGCGGCGATCAGCTGCTCGTCGTGCAGATGGCCGTCGCCGAAGTTCCAGCCGAGGACCGCTCCCGCCACCGTCTCGCCGTCCCGCACATCGTAGGCCTCCACGTCGTCCAGGGCCCGCGGCAGCAGTCCGACCAGCGCCCGGCCGTGGCTGTGCATCGCCCGCCAGGCCAGCCCCTGGTGCAGCACCAGCTCGGCGGCCTCGGCACCGTACAGGCGGGTGAGCTGGTCGACGGGCAGACCGGACGCCTTGACGATGTGCTCGCCCAGCCGCTGCTCGGTGCCCTTACGGAAACACCAGAGGCTGGTGGCCCAGTTGCCGGCGTAGTAGCGCATCGAGGGCAGGAACGACACCAGGTCGGGGCGGACATGGCCGAGCACCGGGACCGCCACCAGGCTCAGCACCAGCACCGCGGCAAGCAGCGGGGAGTGCAGGGCGAAGGCGCCGACCGCGGCGTCGTGGCCGAAGAGGACGAGCGCGGAATAGATGAAGAAGACGTTCCACTCCAGCGGCACGCCCATCGGGAAGGTCGACATGATGTGGAGGTGGAAGACGACCATCACGGTCAGGGCGATCGTGGTGACGGGCCCGCCGTGCGACAGCACCAGGACCAGGGGCACCACGTACTCGATGACCGTGCCGCCGTGCGCGGCCGCGGCGGCGAGAGCGGACGGCCGGAGATCGTCGGGGTAGTGCCGGTACAGCCGGCGCTTGAACCAGGCCGGGCGCAGCGGACTGTTGCTGATCATCACCGCCACCACGAACGGGAAGTGGCGGTTGAGCTTGGAGGAGGCGGCGCCCCACCACAGGGCGAGCATGACCAGTTTCAGCGCGGCGGTCTGGTCGGTTACTGGGAAGAGGAAGACCAGCAGCGTCAGCCCGTAGTGCTCCGCGCGGGCGGCCAGGAAGACGGTCTTGTCGCGCAGCCCGAGCAGCGCGAGCAGCGTCGCGAGGACGGCGACGCGCCACGGTGCCAACACGCCACCACCGCCGGCGTCGCCCGGCGTGAACAGCAGCCACACCGCCGCGCCCAACACCGCGGCGTACAGCGTCACATCGGCGGCCGTACGCCGCGTCCCGGAGGTGAACGGGATCCTGCCCGGCCACGGAGGCAGCCGTACGGTGCCCGGGCGCAGCCAGTGCAGGAAGGCGCCGACCGGCGGCAGGAAGTGCGAGCTCAGCGGGCCCGAGCCGCAGCCGAGGCCCAGAACCTCGTACAACAGCGTCCAGACGACGAGTTTCTGATAGACGATCGGCTCCGCCCACCAGGAACCGAAGTCCGCGATGCCGCCGATACGGGGCGTCGCGGAGACGACCGCGATGCCGCCGAGCGCGTACGCGGTGATCTTCACCAGGTGCAGCAGGTGAACGACGCCGGGAGTGCCGAAGCCGTGCATGGCCCAGTGCTGGGCCAGCGGCCTGATGCGCTGGTGGTAGGGGCGGGTGCGCCACTGCCGTACGTCGATGTCCGCCGTGTTCGGTGCGAGGAATCCCATGACTGCCTCCCGTTCCCGTTCAGCCGGCCGTGGTGAGGGCGCTGGTGGCGGCGGCCCTGGCCCGCAGTGCGGGTTTGTCCGTCTTGCCGACGGGGTTCCTCGGCAGTCCGTCGACGAGGGTGATCTCGGTGGGCACCTTGAACCTGGCCATCCGGGCCCGGCAGTGTTCGAGCAGGTCGCTGGTATCTGCCGCCGCGCCCGGGCGCAGTGCGACAAAGGCCACCGGCACCTCGCCGAGCCGCTCGTCGGCGGCGCCCACCACGGCGGCTTCGAGCACGTCGGGGTGGTCGCCGAGGACGGTCTCGATCTCCTTGGGGTAGATGTTCTCCCCACCTCGGATGATCATGTCTTTGATGCGGTCGACCAGCACCAGATAGCCGTCCTCGTCGAAGCGGCCGACGTCACCCGTGTGCAGCCAGCCATCGACCACGGTGCGGGCGGTCTCCAGCGGGCGGCCCAGGTAGCCACGCATCACGTTGGGCCCGCGCACCACCACCTCGCCGGTCGCTCCGGGCGGCGTGATCCGGCCCTGCGGATCCATCACGGCGACCTGCTGGCCGGGCAGCGGCAATCCGACCGTGCCGGGCTTGCGCGGACCGTCCAGTGGGTTGGTGGTGGAGGCGCAGGTGCCCTCGGACAGTCCGTAGCCCTCCAGGATCGGGATGCTGTAGCGCCGCTCGAACCGCTCGATGAGCGCGGGCGGCATCGGGGCCGCGCCACAGGCGGCGAACCGCACCGAGGACGTGTCGGGCGCGGCCTGGTCCGGCAGTTCGGCGAGCATCGAGTAGATCGCCGGAACCGCGGAGAAGCAGGTCGGGCGGACCGATGCGATCAGATCGAAGAAGGTCTCCGCCCGGAACCGTCCGGCCACCGTGACCTGGCTGCCGGCCAGCAGCGGGGACAGCACGCCGACCACGATCCCGTTGACGTGGAACAGCGGCAGGATCAGCAGGCTGTGGTCGGTCTCGGACAGCCGGGCGGCGCCGATCATCATCCCCGCCATGGCGGCGAGGTTGGCGTGGTCGAGCATCACGCCCTTGGGGCTCCCGGTGCTGCCGCTGGTGTAGATCAGCAGGGCGAGCGCGTCCGCGTCCGTCTCCGGCGCGGCCCTGTTTTCGGGCCCGGTGGCCAGCTCGGCCACCGTGACCGCCCCGGTGAGCGGCGACGGCTCTGCGGTGACGACCACGGCGGCATCCGCGTCATCGAGCTGGTGGCGCCTCTCGGTCTCGGCCAGCGCCGGGTTGACCGGGGTCACCGTCGCGCCGAGCCGCCAGGCGGCGAACAGCGCGACGACGAAGTCGGCTGTGTTGGGCAACAGCAGCGCCACCACGTCCCCGCGTCCGACGCCCCGCGCCCGCAGAGCCGCTGCGGCTCGCCGGACGCGGCGAATGAACGCCGCATTGTCGAGAGTTGACACATCATCAGCGATACAGGGACCGTCCGCGTCCCGCCGGGCTCGCAGATCTGGCAGTTCCGCGATGTGCATGTCGGCTCCTCGAAGTACGTCGACGGACGTCGGCCGGACGGGGTTCGCGTCCCTGGGAAGGCGGGACGGATGTCCGGTACGTGAGGAGAGACGGTACGAATCGGCGGTGCTCCCGGCCCATGGGCGCGGACGACGATGCTCGGGGCGGCACTTGTGCGCAGCGCACAGGGCGGGTGCCGGGCGGCGCCGGTCGCGCACCGCGCCGAGGGCCGCATTGCTCCGGATGCGGCAGCATGAGCGGGACTCCGGGACGGGCAGCACAAGCGCAACTCCTGGGCGCGGCAGAACACGCGCACTCCGGGGCGCGGCAACGCGAGCGCGACTTCCCGGCTGGAACGGCAAGAGTGCACCTCCCGGCCGGATGGCCTCGAGCGCGACTTCCGGCCGCGCGGGCAGCAGGGGATCGTGGCCGGATACGCACATGCGCGGCTCCTGGCCCAAGCACCACAGCACAGCCCGCGACCGGGGGCACATGCACCCCCTCGCGGCCCGGCACAAGCCCACCTCATGGCCACGGCAGCGCCTGCGCACTGGTCCGCGCCGACCCCGAGGACACTGCACTCGGAGCCGGCGCGGGGCCTGTGGGAGCCGACGGTCAGATGAAGGCGCTCTCGCCGGTGACCGCCTTGCCGACGATGAGGGTGTTCATCTCGCGGGTGCCTTCGAAGGAGTAGATCGCCTCGGCGTCGGCGAAGAAGCGGGCGATGCCGTAGTCGAGGACGATGCCGTTGCCGCCGAAGATCTCCCGGCACCACCCCACCACCTCGCGCATCCGCGAGGTGACGAACGCCTTCGCCAGCGAGGAGTGCTCGTCCCGGAAGACGCCCGCGTCCTGCAGTCGCGCGAGCTGGACCAGCATGCCCCAGCAGGCGGTGATGTTGCCGAGGCTCTTGACCAGCAGGTCCTGCACCATCTGGAACCGCGCGATCGGGCGGCCGAACTGCCGGCGCTGCTTGGCGTAGTCGAGCGCCAGCTCGTAGGCGCCGATCATCACGCCGAGGGCCTGCCAGGCGACCCCGCTGCGGGTGGCGCGGAGGATCTCGGCCACATCGCGGAAGGAGTCGATCCGTTGCAGCCGGTTGGCCTCGGGCACCTTGACGTCGGTCAGGGTGATCTCGGCGTTCTCCACGATCCTGAACGCGATCTTGTTCTCGATCTTGACCGGGGAGAAGCCCGGGGTGCCCTTCTCCACCACGAAGCCCTTGACCTTGTCGTCCGCCTCGTCGCGGGCCCAGACCACCACCAGGTCGGCGAACGTCGCGTTGCCGATCCACCGCTTGGCACCGTTGAGCACCCAGTTCTCGCCGTCCCGGCGGGCGGTGGTGCGCATGCCGCCGGCCACGTCGGAGCCGCCGAGCGGTTCGGTCATCGCGAAGGCGCCGATGGTGTCCAGCGCGGCCATCGAGGGCAGCCAGCGGTCCCGCTGTTCCTGGTCGCCACCGCGGTAGATGCTGTACATCGCCAGACCGTTGTGCACGCCGAAGAAGGTGGCGCTGGAGGCGTCGGTGCGGGTGTACTCCATCGAGAGCATGCCGACCAGCAGATTGCTCCCGGCCGGTGAGGGATCGCCGTAGCCCTCGTAGGGGACACCGGCGAGTCCGAGTTCGCGGAACCTGCCGATGAGTTCGCGGGGGAACTCCCCCTTGGCCCAGTACTCGTTGACCAGCGGCTTGACCTCGGTGCGCATGAACGCCCGGGCGCGCAGCAGCAGTTCCCGCTCGTGCGGCGGCAGCAGCGACTCGACGTCGTAGAAGTCCGCGGCCAGCCGTTCGTCGACGGAAGCGGTCTCGGAAGCCTTTTCGGGCAGTACGGCGGTCATGAGCGGGTCTCCTTCTCGATGCTGGTGGCGCTGTCCCGGGCGGACAGCACGGCGAACTGCTGGGCGTCGCGTTCCCGGCTGAGGTCGGCGTAGGAGCGGGAGCCGTAGGCGTCCTCGACGGCGGCGACGAGTCGTTCGGTCTGTTCGGGGCTCTGCTCGGGGCGGCCGAGCGCGTCCCACATCTGCTGCATGGACACGCCGATGTGCTCGGCCATGTGCCGGTAGCCACCGGGGCCGCCGCCGAGGTGCGCGCCGAGGAACGGCCCTACTGTCGCCCAGCGCAGGCCGAGTGAGTTCACCATCACGGTGTCCAGCTCCGCCGGGCTGACGACGCCCTGCTCGACGAGGTAGATGGCCTCCCGGCTGAGGGCGTTCTGCAGGCGGTTGCCGACGAAGCCGGGGATCTCCTTGCGTTCGACGACCGGGACCCGGCCGACGAAGCGGTAGAACTCCACGGCCCGGGCCACGCTCTCCTGCGAGGTGCACTCTCCGGGCACCACCTCCACCAGCGGGATCAGATGCGGCGGGTTGAAGGGGTGGCCGATCAGGATGCGGCCTGCGTCCTCGATCGTGTCGGTGAACGCCGTCGACGGAATCGCCGAGGAGGAGCTGAGCAGCAGCGCGTGCGCGGGGGCGGCGGCGACCAGGTCGCTGAACAGCTTCCGCTTGAAGGCGACGTTCTCCGGGCCGTTCTCCTGCACGACGTCGGCGTCGCGTACCGCGTCGGCGAGGTCGTCGGCGATGTGCACCCGCTCGGTGAGGCCGCTCACGTCCAGGCCTTGCGCGGCCAGATGGCCGGCGGCCTGGTCGAGTGTCTGGCCGACGGCCTCGGCCAGGTCCGGCCGCGGGTCGGTGATCCGTACCAGCATGCCGTGGCCGGCGAACAGCGCGGCCCAGGACAGGCCGATCGTCCCGGCGCCGACGACCGCGGCGGTGGTGAAGGGCTTGGTCATCACATGTCTTCTCTCTGCGTCCGTGGCCTGGCCCTGCTCACCGAGCGAAGTGGGCGGGGGCGGCGGGGTGGGCCAGGTAGTCGTGGACGGGCTTGACCGGCGCCAGGGTCAGATCGGTCAGGATGTGGCTGGCGGAGACGATCTCGCGGACCGGCAGGTCGGCCAGCGGTGCCAGCGCGTGCGCGAACAGCTCCAGCCGGGCGGAGCCGGTCCAGGCGCCCTTCACCGTGATGTCGGTGATCTCGGTGCGCACCAGTTGGGCGACCTGCGGCGCCCCGTCGAATCCCGGGACCAGCTTCAGCATGTATGTCGGCACACCGACCTGGGCCACGGCCTCCTCGACCGACAACTCGTAGTGCTTGTAGCCCATCGTCGCGGTCGCCACCCGGAGGGTGCCGACGTCGAGGACCCCGACCAGCGCGCCGTGATCGACGTACAGGGCGGGCGAGCCGGCCGTCTTGGGATAGGCACTGGCCTCGCGGCCGGACGTGATGGCCGGGAGGTTGTCCAGGTACATCGCGTGCAGGTACTCTCCGCGCTCCCCCTCATGGCGGACCGGGATCGCCTGGCCGGACTCGGTGTACGGTCCGTACCCGCTGACGTCGCCCATGCGCATGACCTCGAAGCGCACCAGCGGCTCGTCGATCTCCAGTGGTTCGGGTACCACCGCGCGCAGTGCCTCGTGGTCGGTGCGGTAGACGATGTTGAGGTACTCGCGGTTGGTGAAACGCGGCACGACCGGTGGATAGGCCGGGTTGGCCAGCGGCGTCGCGATGTGCCGGGGCACGTCCTGCTGGTTCATGGTGTGTTCTCCCTCGGGTCCTGGGGTCCTACCGGCCCTGCCAGACCGGGGAACGGCGTTCGGTGAAGGCGGTCATGCCCTCGCGTACGTCGGCGGAGGCCGCGAGCGAGGCCATCACCTGCGTCTGCGCGGCGAACGCCGCCTCCTCAGGGGCGCCGTCGGCGGTGCGGACGAGTTCCTTGACGGCGGCGAGGGCCAGTGGGGCGTTCTGTGCGATGCGCTCGGCAAGGCGCAGTGCGGCAGCGACCGTCTCTCCGGCCGGGACCACATGGTTGGCGATGCCCAGTTGTCCGGCGCGTTCGCCGGAGATCGGCTCGCCGGTCAGCAGCAGTTCCATCGCCAGGTGGTAGGGGATGCGCTTGGGCAGCCGGATCACTCCGCCGCCTGCCGCGATCAGTCCGCGGCTGACTTCCGGGAGGCCGAAGCGGGCGTCGTCGGCGGCCACGATCAGGTCGCAGCCGAGGGCCAGTTCGAATCCGCCTCCCATGGCCCAGCCCTCGACGGCGGCGATGAGTGGCTTGGTCGTGCGGGCCTGGGTGAGACCGCCGAAGCCGCGCCCCGGGATCTCGGGCGATTCGCCGGCCAGCGCGGCCTTGAGGTCCATCCCGGCGCTGAACGTGCCCTGGGCGCCGGTGAGTACGCCGACCCGCAGGGCGGGGTCCGTTTCCAGGTGGTCCAGGGCCGCGGACAGTCCGGCGGCGACGGCCGCATCGACCGCGTTGCGCGCCTTGGGCCGGTCGATGGTGATGAGCAGGGTGGAACCGTTGGCCTCGGTCCGCACCTCGGTGGTGCTGTGCATGGTGTGTGTCCTCGGTTGACGGTGGGTCAGCGGCCGGCGGCGAGTTCCCGGAAGACCTCGTCGGTGTGCTGGCCGGGCAGCGGGGCGGGCCGGCGGACCGATCCCGGGGTGGCGGAGAACCGCACCGGGATGCCGATCGAGCGGATGGTGCCTTCGCTGGGGTGGTCGACCACGTCGAGCAGCCCGCCGCCCCGCACATAGGGGTCCTCGGCCGCCCGGTCGAGTTCGAGCACGGGAGCCATCGGAATGCTGTGCTTGGCGCAGACCGAGGCCCACTCCTCGGTGGTCAGGCTCGGCGAGCACTTCCCCACCAGCTCCATCAGCGCGTCGACGTCGTCATCGGCGATGGACTCGCCGTTGACACGCGGGTCCTCGGCCAGATCGGCGCGGTCGACGGCGAGAAAGAAGTCCCGGAAGTTCTGCGGGTTGTACGGGATGACGCAGGCCAGGCCGTCCTTGGTGGGTACCGCTCGGTGGCCCCGCTTCATCGACAGCGGGAACCCGGTGGGGCCCTGCGCGGGTTCGAAGACATGGCCGGCCAGGTGCTCGACGAGGTTGAAGGCGATGAGCGTGTCGGTCATCGGGATCTCTATGTACTGGCCGGTGCCGGTGCGGGCGCGGTGGACGAGCGCGGCGAGCACCGTGTGGACGATGGTCAGCGCGCAGACCTTGTCGCCGATGATCGTCGGGAGGTACACCGGGGTCCCCAGGGCTCGGTTGGCCACGTCGACCAGGCCGGAAGCGGCCTGGACCGTCTCGTCGTAGGCGGCGTTGCCGGCCCGTTCGGAGTCGCTGCGGAAGCCTTGGGCGTGGGCGTAGACCAGGCCGGGGTTGCGGGCGGCGATGGCGGCGTGGTCGAGGCCGAGGCGGGCGAGGGCGCCCGGGCGCATGTTGGTGACCAGTACATCGGCGCTGTCGATCAGTTCCAGGGCCCGTGCCCGGTCGGTGTCGTCCTTCAGGTTCAACGCCACGCTGCGCTTGTTGCGGTTGACGTTGAGGTTGAGCGGGGTCATGCCGGGTGTGGTGCGGTAGGGGCCCACCCGTACCGTGTCGGACGGCGACTCGATCTTGATGACGTCGGCGCCGAGGTCGCCGAGGATCTGCGTCGCGTAGGGCCCCATCACCACCGTTGACAGATCGATCACCCGTACGCCGTCCAGTGGACCTGTGGTGCCGACGGCCGTGATGTCCATCATCACTCCTGTTCCCGATGTTCACGCAGTAATTTCATGGCGAATGTTTCCGCCGACGACGTTATGCGTGAACGAGTTCAGAAGGAATGATCAATTGACGAACGCGGGTGTGACCACAGCGGTCAGACGGACATGACCTCAGTGAATATCTGCCGCGCCAGGGCGGCGACACCGCTCAGGTCGCCGCCCTCGCCCGCCCGGTCCTTGCGGAACAACAGCCCTGTGGGCAGGGCGGGTTGGAAGCCGTCGACCGGCAGCACGGCCACGTTGTCCAGCCGGTACAGGTGCATAGGGCTCTCCGGCGAGAGCATGGTCATCGAGAAGGCGATACCCGAGGAAATCAATTCCGAGGTACCCGAGTAATCCGCCATGTTGATGCGGATTCTTTTCTTCACGCCGCCCGAATTCAGTCGGGCGTCGATTTCCTCGAAATAGGCCGGGGTGGCGTCGTACGGCACCGCCACATAGGAAAGATCGGCCAGCTCTTCGAGGGTGACCGACTCCCGCCCCGCGAACCGGTCGGCAGGCACCGCGGCTCCCAGCCGCTCCCTCATCACCTCGATGATCTCCAGCGCCGGGTCGGAGACCGGCAGCCGGGCCAGCGCCATCGCCAGCTTTCCGTCGTGCACCGCGTCCGCCAGGTCCGCCGAGGTGCCGGGCCAGCGCTTGAGCTCGCACACCTCCTGGCATGCCTCCTCCAGCATCCGGACCCGTTCCCGCAGCAGCGGGTGCACCCCGGCGGGCATCCCGATGAACAGCCGGTCCAGCCGCGGCCGCACCGCCTCGCTCAGCCGCCACGGGATCGAGTTGACCCGCTCGAGGATGTCGCGCGCCATCGGCAGCAGGGCGGCGCCCGCGGGCGTCAGATCGACCCGGTGGGTGGTGCGTTCGAACAGCTCGTGACCGAGCTCGCGTTCCAGATCCTTGATCCGCTGGCTCAGCGGAGAGGCCGCCATGTGCAATCTGCGTGCCGCCTGCGAGAAGTTGAGTTCCTCGGCCACGGCGACGAAGTAACGCAGGTGCAGAATGTCCACGACGGCCACCCTACCGACGTCAACCGAGCCTGGCGGCCGGAGCGTCAAGAGGGTGGCCCGCGCCACTCCGGAAACGTGTGCCGTTCCGCCTCTGCCCGTTTGCCGCGGCTTGCGAGCTCCGGCCGAGGCGGCTCAGCCGAGCAGTTCCGCCCTGCCGGCCGGTTCGCGCCGCTGTTGTCCGTTGATGCGGTGCCGTTCGATGGACGAGCGCCGGTACACCTCCTGCCGCACCCGCTGGATCTCGCCGATGGGCCGGTGCTCCTCCCGGGAGCGCCACGGTGTGATCGACGTGGCGTCGGCGGCCACGAGGTTGTCGTCCCCGCCGATGTCCTGGCGCGGCAGGTCAACCCGGGCGACCGTCACCCAGGGGGACAGCTCCTCGGGCCACTTCACGGAGGTGTTGTCCACCGGCATCCGGGCCAGATCGGTGTTGAGCTGGACCTGGAGCTCGAAGGAGTGGTCGCGCTCCGTCACCTCCGCCCCTTCTCCAACCTCTCAGTCGCCGCGCCGCGAACGGGCATGGTGGCCCGATGCATAGCCGCGCCCCGAACTATGTTGCCCCACCACATGTGCGCCTGACCTGCACGTTTCTACGGTGTGCGAACACCTACCCGTCCCCACCGCACACGAGGAAGTGGCGCACATGTCCTCCGGAACCACCGCTCCCCCACCACCCGCGAACCTCCGTCGCATCGTCGCCGCCAGCCTCATCGGCACCACCATCGAGTGGTACGACTTCTCTCTCTAAGATGTCCTGGCGGCCGCGCAGCGGTGCACCAGCCGCGGGCGCGCTGCCCCCGGGCCCCGTGGTGTGTGTCCGGGGTGGGTTCAGGCCCGTGACACCAAACAAGCACCCTCGCAGCTAGCGGCAGCTTCCCACGCTGAATGCCACTTCGTCTGCCGCGCGGGCCAGGTGCGTGTCTCACCCGTCCTTGCCGGCGGCGCTGATGCAGAAGGGCTGGCCGGAGGGGTCGAGCAGCACGGTCCAGTGCTTGCCGCCGGGTTGGTGGGCGGGTTTGGTGGCGCCAAGCCCGATGAGGCGATTCTCGGCCGCCTCGACATCGCCGAGGCGAGGTCGAGATGGAAGACAAGCTCGTCCTCTGGCCAGTTGGGAGCCTGGAACGACTCGGCTGTATAGAAGACGTACTTCGTTGTGCCGTCGCTGATCATCGTCGCGGCTTCGCCGAAGGTCTGGGTGACCTCCCAGCCGAGGGCAGCGGCGTAGTAGGCGGCGAGCGCCTGTCCGTCACGCCCCCAGATGGCCGCGCACTTCACCATGCCCGCGGCAGCTTCGTCGGTCTGCTCCGTCATGGTGGTCACCGGGCCCGCTTCTGGTTCACGCCGATGACGTAGCCGTCGGGGTCGGTGAAGTAGAAGAGCCTGTCGCCGTGGTGCTCCATCACGTCCTTCTGGACCGTGACCAGGGGCCGGATGCGCTCGACATAGGAGTCGAAGTCGTCGACGGCCAAGTAGAACATGCCGAACGCACCGATAGGGGTGTCCTTGAGAACGGGCAGCCAGCTGCGCAAGTGCTCGTCGCGGTGAACCATGAGCGCGAACTCGCCGTCAAAGAGGAGGATGCGCAGGTCGTCCTCCGGGTCGTTGCCGGCGGGCAGGGCGGAGAAACCGAGCTTCTCGTAGAAGTCCACGGTCGCCTGGGTGTCAGACACGCCCAGGCACGGGGCGATGGTGGGAGGCTTGATGAGGATCACTCCTTGAGGGGAATGCGAGCAGTTGGGCGGAGCTCCTCATGCGCATACGCCTGCCCGAGGACTCCTAGCGGAAGCATTACTTCCGCATAGGACAGTTCTTGACCTATACGGGCATGACCCGCGGGGATTTCACACGGGTGAGGGGCGTCCCGTCGCGAGGGTCGGAGGGGCCGGTTCTGGTCTCGATGCCGGTGGGCCGGTGCAGGTGAGACCGGTCACGGCGTTCCGGTGGGCGCGGCACCCCGGCCCAGTACCGACCCCGGACCGCGACCTCCTCCCAAGGGTCACGAGCCGCTGTGGAGGCGATGGACCCGGACGCGATCCGCCGGCCTCACGCCCCCGTTTCCCTTTGACCCAGGACATAGGGGCACCCCCCCGCAAGCCGATCGCGGGCAGCGTCGCCGCGGACCGGCTCGCCGAAGCGCTCGGCACACCGAACCAGGCCGGCGAGCGAGCCGACGTGGCCGCGTTCATGGTCCTCCGGCTCATCGCACCCGTCCTGCGGGAAAGCGGCTCTTCCCCTGCAGGGGGAAGAGCGGTCGCGGGTACACACACGCTGACCCACCAGCGCTGACCTGCAAGTAGCGCCCACCTGGCGGCGGATCGTGCGCGTGGAAGGCACTTGCGTGACGTGGCGGCCGTGGTCTGCCCGGAGTCCGGCAGTGCAGCGGACCCTCGCGGCCCCGCATGAGCGCGAGGCGCTGCTGCGGTAGGCCGCCGACTGCTCCGACGCCATGCTTTCCTAAGAGCCCGCCCTGAAGGCCCAAGACGGCAGCAGCTCCGGTCCGGTAACAGCCGACTGGCCAGGCCTGCCTGCTCATCTGCCGCCGTCGGGCGGTCGATGAGGCCGGTGGATCGACCACCGCATGGTGATCAACGAGTTCCTGTCCCGGGTCCGGACCGGGGTCCCGTGGCATGATCTGCCGGAACGCTACGGGTCCTTGACCGGGGTGCGGTCTGCTGGGAAGCGTGGCCGAGCGCCAGTCGTACCCAAGTGAACTGCCGATCGCGGGCCACGCTTGAGCTGGAGGTGTACCGGGACGTCGACGACGCGAACAGCGTGTGCCGTAAGTACGCGCGCCTTGAGGTCGTGTCAGTAGCTGCACGCAGCTGGAACGCGTTCAGTCCCGGCGTCTCCTCCAGGTCCAGAGGCGTTGGAGCCAGGTGGTCATTGTCTGTTCTGGCCGTGATGCCCGCACCCACTTGCCTGTCCGCGTCCCTGGATTCGGGCGCCGGGCCTGTCGGGCGAATTGCCTGGATACGTTCGGCGGAATAGCCCCTTCTAAGGCCGATGTACTCGGAGAGTTCCAGCGATTCGACGGCGCACGGGCCGATCTCGTCCAGGGCAGCCTGTCTGCAGGCTTCTGCCAGCCCCGGCCTGCTGTCCAGCCATCGTTCCGTCTGGGCCAGCTCCGCCTGTAGAGCGGCGAGCTCTGCCTCTCGCTCTGCCTTCTCCTCCTGACTCTCCGAGACATAGTGGAACTTCTCGGGTGGATCGGCGGCCTTCCGTAAAGCGAGCTGGACCTTCCTGACCTTCTGGTCCAGCCTGCGCCAGTCGACCTTGCTGGGGTGCTCGCGGACCTCACGGGCGATCTCCGACAGGCGGGCCTGCGCCGTCTCTTCGGCGGCGTCGGTGCGGATCAGCTCCTCAAGGCTCTGCGACCAGGCGCGGTGCGCGTTGGGGTCGACGTGCACGACCTGGGTCATATGGTGTCGCAGCCCATCGATCTGCTTGCGCACAGTCTCAACATCCAGCAGCTGCGCCATACTTCTTGGGGGGTCGTCGGCCTTCCGCCACTCGTATCGCCCGCGCCGCCGCAGAGGTAAGCGTTCCACGAGGTCGGTGAGGCGGGCCCGTTCCTGCAGTTGGATGGCGTCCTCGGGCGAGTAGCCGGGGTGCGACGCGATCTTCTTGCACAGCTTGTAGAGGCTGGTCTCCGGGCGAAGCTGGATCAGAACGTCTGCTCGCTCCCGGAGACAGAGAACGAGAACGGCGGGAAGGCGCATCTCTGCGATACCGAAGAAAGCGGCGCAACGGGACACCGCCTCGGTCCACGCAGCATGCTGCACATCCTTTGGGTATGCCGGACGCGCGACCGGGACACCGCCCCAGACACTATTGGGGGTCAGGACGTTGGTGTGTGCGAAGTCGACGCAGTCGTCGAGCGTCAGGTTCCTCCAGTACCGGGAGATCCGGTCCTCCACACCCGTGTAGTACGGCGTTTCCTCCGGATCGTCCACGAAGTAGGGATCGGGGCAGAGCACTGCGATGCGGTGGCCGGTCACGTCGTGGATGCTGGTCCAGTCTCGCGACAGTTCCTCATGCAAGGATCTGGCTTCTGCGGTGCGGGCGAGGATAACCATGAGACCGAGGTACCCATCGCGTCGCGCAGCGTCGACGATGTAGGGCAGGGCCTCGCGTGTGTTGACTGGGGCCTTCCACATGACGTCTCCGTTCGACCGCTCAGCCCAGACCGGAACCTGTCCCAAAGTTCAGCGTGCCCACGTGGCCGGCCTGAATCACTGGGCCATGCTGCACGCCTCCACTGATCGTGTTCTGAACGTCCATGCCCTGTTCATCGCGTGCCTGGGGCGCCAAGTCGTCAAGGATTGCCTGTAGTTCGGAAGCAGCGTCGGGATTGGCCAGCAGGGTGCGCCGCAGTCGCGTACGCCACTCTGCCTCGACATCCAACACGGTCTGCTCGTCGCCGACTTGCATCGCGGCGACCAGCTCTCCGCGCGAGGTCTCCAGCTCGCCCTCGACATGGTTTTCCTCACTGCCGCGGTGACGCGAAAGGAATGAGACGATTCGGTCACGAGCTTGCGCCCAGGAGTCAGCCGCCATCTGCTGAACGAAGGTCGTGGCGCCTGCGGCGGTAAGTGCGATCAACTCCGCTTCCATCAAACCCCCTTTGGTGCGTGCAGGGTGCCACCGTACCGTTGACACAGCACAGCCGAACGCAGATGCCCGTGGCGCGTGCTGTATTCAACAACGCACGAACGGTGGCGCAGTGCCCGCGACTATGCACGGCCATCGTCGACCGGCTGACCTTCAACGGCACGATCATTGAGACCGGCACCGACTCTTATGGTTCGGGATCATCACCCGGCAGTCCATCCGCCGCGGCACGTTCGCGAGCGTCAACGTCCTGGTCAAACGGATCCTCGTCAAGGTCCGACTTGTCCAGACCAGCGTCAAGAAAATCTTCAATAACAACGCGAAGTAACGCAATCAGGATCACGAGACACTAGTTCGCGCACTCAACCCAAATCGGGAGTTCCACGAGACCGTTCATGACCGCAGTATCGTGGAAACGCAGCTCTGACGGCTCCGCGGTCAGGCCGAAACTCGTTGTTCCCGAGAGAAACGCGCGCAGGGCCTCCGCCGCAATCAGACGTGTGACTGGAATACCAAGGCATGAATGCCGCCCGCGCCCAAACGTCAGATATTCGAAATCCCGACCGCGAGTGGGGTCAAACCTGTGAGCATCGGGAAATGCTGAGGTGTCCCTGTTGCAAACGTCCACCCCGATGACGAGCAAAGTACCTGCGGGAACTGTGTACTGGCCAATCACGGATGGCTCCTTCGTCATCCGATAGATCCCCCGCGCAATCGGGCTCGCGTACCGCTGCACCTCATGGACGAGGCCAGGCAGCAGCGTCTCGTCATCGCGTACGAGACTCTGAGTACTTGGATCTTGCGCCAGGCAGAGGATTCCATTCGTAATCAGTGCCGCCAACACCTCGACACCCGATAGCGCGAGCAGTCGAGTGTTCGCCGCAACTTGTTGATCGTCAAGAGAAGGTAGTTCCGCCATCAGGTCCGACACGAGGTCATCGGCGGGGTGAGCACGCCTGTCGCGCACCCAGTCGACGAGCGTGGCGTCAAGTTCGCGCACCGGGTATCCCTGGTAAACCGCGGTCCTCAGGGCCGAGACGAGGTTTGCGTCAAGTCCAAGCAATCGCGACATGACGCTGTCGGCGATGGGCGCGCCGATCGAGGCGACCGCGTCGAGCCTCCCCATGGTGAGAGCGCTCTCGATCGAGTGTTGGACATCCTGAATCAGCTGGTCCGAGACATCGCGCACGCGATTATCGATGACCCTCCGAAGTGCGCGCCGTACGCGACGATGCTCTTCCCCATCGGTTTGGTTGACCGCGAAGACCATCTCGGACATCGAGTCCGGACGCGACTCGGCCGGCTCGTCGAAAACGCTGGCCATGAGTTCGCCCGCACTGCCGTAGGTTTCGACGTCGGACAAGATGCGGGTGGCTTCGCGGTGATCGTTGACGAGCAGTCCCACTCCTGCCGTTCCCATGCGCATCGGAACGATGGTGGCTGCTGGATCCGCCGGCCCTCGCGAAATAGTCCGCTCATCGAGTGTCTTGCGGAAGAGAATGTTGCCGTCAGACACACCAGACTCCTTGCCTTACGGCAATACCCACACAGTGGTCACCGGAACGAAAGACGAGGTCGTGCAATTCAAGAGCGTGCAGACTGGCCGCCTCTACGGGGGTGATCGTGTGCCCCCAACGGCTTGCGTCAAGAACGGCTGCCGCCGGTTCCGAGCGGTCGATATCGACGCGGCGACGCTCCCCGTAGCGTGTGTCCTCAACGGCTAGGAACGTCGGACCGCGCCGAACGACAAGGGACTCTCCCTGCTGCGCCGACCACGCAAAGGTGCCGTCCGACTGCCGTGGCGGGTCGAGGTGGCGAAGGCACCCGACCTCGAGGGCACCACAGTCGCCGCTCCACGAAACCCGCAAACCAACGCCGCGCGCGTCGCGCAGGAGCGCGATCAAGGAGACGAGTTCGCGATCGCCCATCTCCGACATGGCAAAATGACCGACCAGTCGAACCCCGGCGTATCCCGACCGGGTCAGGGTGACGAGATCCTCCCTGCTCTGCATCGAGTGGAGATTCACTGGCGCGAAGAGCCTTCGTCGGTTCGACCGCCGCTCTGCTGTCTGCTTCGTCACCAGCGCAATCCTGTCGCGAGCGCCAAATAGGTGGCATCCTCATGAAAAATGATTCCGAGCTCCATCCAATTCTTGAGGAGCTCTTCGAGCTGGCCTTCCGGCACTGCAATCCCGAGCGAGGACATCGTGGAAGCGAGTGCAGGAAGCGTTTTGCCCTTGGCCAGTGCGCGGTAGGCCTCGGCCTCGAGACCCGGTTGAAGCACCACCTCACGGGAGGGCCAGGTGGACCGGTCGTCGACGACGATGAGCGAGTCGTCCGGCGCCGACAGAACGACCAGCCGAGAAATGGATGCGTTGGCCCTCCAGTTCGCGACCGCTTCGCCCAACATCTCATACGTTTCAGGTGATATGCCAGCGGGCTCGGACTCAAACACGTAGACGAAGTCATCGAGGGCATCCACTACCCCCTCGTAAGCGCTCACCAGGTTGCGCGAGGGACCGAGCACCCGGAGGCCGAGTTCTGGATCGTCGAAGTAGGGGCTGAAGCGTTCCAGTTTGATCGGGAACACCCCGGCGGGCGGCGTCAGATGATGGAGGGATGGGAGCGAGTCGATCAACGCCGCATAGTCGCGGTCATGCTCCCCGGGGAAGCCCACAAGGATATTCCATGACGGATAGATCCTGCAGGTGGCACAGTCTCGTAGGAATCGCACGTTCTGCCAACCGGTCACCCCCTTGCGCATGATGCGCAGGATGGGTGTACAGAGGCTCTCGACACCTGGTTGTAGTTGAGTGAAACCGGCGCGCGCAAGGGACTCGAGTTGACTGAAATTGAGGTTCGACTTCACCTCGGCGAACAACCGGACGTCCCATTCAGCGGGCAGCGCCATATCCGTGGTCAGTCGAACCACATGGTCGGGCGCCAAAATGTTGTCGGAAAACACCAGGTCAAGCACGTTGTGCCGACGGACAGCCCGGCTGGCTTCCGCTTGCACGCGCTCGGCAGGCTTTGCGCGATGAGCCATGGCTGACCCGTTCAAGCCGCAGAATGTGCAATGGTGCTTCGCACCCCACCAGCATCCGCGGCTGGCCTCCAGAGGAATCTTGACATCGATGAGTTGGGCGGCCGGAGACTTCCGCAGATCGCGGAAATAGTGATCGTAGACGGGCTCCGGCACCGCGTTCATCGAGACGGGTGTCGGTCCGATGGGGTTGCTTACCGAGGCTCCATCGACGTCGGATCGCCAGCACAGGCCAGGCACGGTACGCAGCAGTTCGTCATGTCCGTTCTCGTCACCGCTACGACATCCTGCGATGTGGGCGATGAGTGGCGCGATCGAGCGCTCCGCCTCGCCCCGGATCACGTAATCGAACTCCGCGCGAGCGCGGTGGACTGCCGTACCTTGAACGCCGTCGCAGTTCGCCCCGCCGAGCATCGTGACGATGCTCGGGGACAACTCCTTGACGCGGTGCGCGAGCGCGAACGAGGCAATGTTCTGATCGAACGTCGTCGTCAACCCCAGGACATCGACGCCTGACGTTACGAGATCTCGGGCCAACTCGTCGATGAAGGCGGGCGCCGCTCGGAACATCGCACAATAGGCATCAACGTGCTCACTGTCGCTCACGAGGTCATAGAAACTCGTGTGGCGTGGGTCGGTACCGGGGCGGAAGCAGCTGGAGAAGACCCATTCGCCGACCCCGAACACCTCAGCATCGACGATCAGTTCGTAGTGCTCACGTTCGAGGCCCACCTCCCGGACCAGGAAGTCGAGCCACCGAATATTGGCATAGACGACGTCGAGCTTCTCAACTTCTCCGCGCTGCTCGAACAACGGAGCGATCGTGCTCAGCGCCAGTGAGGGCATGTCCACCACGGCCCAGGGCATGCAGACCAACGCAACCGAAAGGGCATCCTCGTGCACGACCGGCGGGTTTAGATCCAGCACCGGTCGTTTGTGCCCGATCTGCATCAATTCCACTTCGGCTCCTCATCGTTAGCCTGTTTCAGGATGCCTTTTGGTCGGCGGGCTTCTCGATCTCGGTGGTCACCCGCGCGCCTCGGAAGAGCACCGGGAGCCACAGGAGACATGCCAACAGGGGGACCGCGGCGTAGGTGGCCATGCCCACGCTGGAGCCCAACCCGTCCATGAGCGTGCCGAGGACGAGATAGCCGGTGCCGATGAGCACCGACTCCACGAATGCGATCATCGACAGCAGGCTCGCCCGGTGGCGCGACGGCACTGCCTCGTTGAGCACGTTGTCCACGAGCACCGCGGTGATCTCGGGAATTCCGACCAGGACCAGGAACGCGGCGATGGTGACCCAGACAAGGCCGAGGCCGCTCAGGCCGAGTGCCACGGCGAGCGTCACGAGTGACACCGGGATGACGATCCGATACCCGATGCGCCGGTTCGCGCGGTCCGACAGCAAGGGAACAAGTCCGCCGACGAAGAATCCCGCCGATATGACCACGCTCACCAATGCGGTGCCCGCTCCCTGATCGGAGAGGGTCTTCTGCGTAAAAATGATGTACGGCGTCAGAGTCGCGTGCATCAATCCGGACACCACGACAAGCGTCACGAGCGCCGGCGTGGCGACCCGAAGCATCGCCCGCCATGCCGTGGCGTCGCGGTGCTTCTCGGCTCCGTCCTGCTCGTCCACCGCGTCTGCGCCGCGGATCTCGGGCACCCGTGACATCAGCACCACCACGGCCAGGACAAGGCACGACGCCGAACCGAGGTAGACGATTCCCCAGGAGAACTGCTGCAGTTGGCCGCCGAGGACGATGGCGACTCCCGAGGTGACCGTCCCGAGCATGGTGAACCGGGACTTGATCTTGACGTATCCGGCCGTCGCACCACGACGCACGAGCAGGTCGTACAGCAGGGCGGTGTCCGAACCGGATACACATGCCATGCCCACGCCCTGGCCCATGAACAGCGCCAGGAATACCCAGTAGTTGGAGGACGTCACCTGACCGAGCAGGCATCCAGCTATCAGCACCTGGCCGATCACGATACTGGCACGCCTGCCGATCCGGTCAGCGATGACTCCCGTCGGCAACTCCGCAAGTCCGCTGACCAGGTAGATCAGAGTCTGAAGGAGGGCCACTTGCCCGGCGGAGAAGCCTCGCTCATAAAGGAAGAGGACGAATACGCCGCGCTGGAACAGCGAGTTGGCGAGCACGGCATAGACGTAGAACGGGCGCGCGACGCTTCGTGCTGCATCGTCGACTGCAGCCGACCCGTCAAGGGCCTCCGTGGTGGTCATGCTGCGGGCTCCCCCTGGTGACTCCGGTGATCATTGGTGTGGGGCCTCCGCCGTCGACCGGAACCTACAGTCCTTACTTCGCGCAGGGCATCGGGCCGACCCTCCGGGAACCGTTGCCGGCGCCGCGGCCATCCTCGGTGGAGGTGCCAAGTGCTGGAACCGGTAGCGTGCATCTCCTGGAAACCCTCCACCACCGGCAGACTCCGCTCCTGCTCCGGCCGGCCGTGCCCGATCTGCAACAAGTCCACTCCGGCTCCTGTCACCGGCTCAGCCTCGTTCACTTACCAGCTCACGGGCATCTTCTTGACGCCGTATCCGAGCCCGTCGTCCATGAACGGGAGGTCGCCGAGGTCGGCGGCCAGGGCCAGTGTCGGAATGCGCCGGAACAAGGCGGCGAACACGACCTGGAGCTCCAGGCGGGCCAGCGGTTGGCCGGTGCACTTGTGCACACCGTGCCCGAAGGCGAGCTGCTGGCTGGCATCGCGGCGTAGGTCCAGCTCCCCGGCATCGGGGAACGCGCTTTCGTCGCGGTTGCCGATCTCCTCCGGGAGGATCAGACCCTCGCCGGCGCGGATCACCTGCCCGGCGATCTCGATGTCCTCCACGGCCACGCGGCGACGGCCGGGCTGGACGGTGGTCAGGTACCGCAGCAGTTCGTCGACGGCCGCGGCGACCTCGGGTCCGTCGGAGTCCTTCAGGACAGTGATCTGGTCGGGATGTTGCAGCAGGGCCAGCGTGCCCAGCGCAATCATGCTGGCTGTGGTCTCGTGCCCCGAGATCAGCAGGAACAGGACCAGCATCACCAGCTGATGCCGGTTCAGCTGGCCGGTGGCCAGCCGTTCGGTGGCCAGCTGGGACAGCAGGTCGTCTTCGGGGGCAGCGAGCTTGCGGCCGATCAGCTTCGCCAGGTAGTGATACAGCTCGTGCTGGGACTTGTTCACGACGTCGTCCGGGACGTCGCTGCCGGTCATTGTCCTGATGGCGTGCTGGAAGAAGTCGTGGTCCTCGTAAGGGACACCGAGCACGTGGCAGATGGTGATGGACGGAATCGGCAGGGCGAAATCCGCCACGAAATCCGCCGGCTTCGGGCCGGCCAGCAGAGCATCGATGTGGTCGTCGACGACTTGCTGGACTGTGGGCCGCAGTTGCTCGACCTTGCGGGGGGTGAACGGCCGGGCGATCATCCGGCGCAGCCGGAGATGCTCGGGGCCTTCCATGGCGGTCAGGAACTGGCCTTCTTCATGGTGGTCCCGCAGAAACTGACTGTGGAACGGGTAGCCCGGCTGCATCCAGTCCGCGCTGACCCGGCGGTCCGACAGGAGCGCGCACTGCTCCGCATGCCTCGTCACCAGCCACGGAGTGCTGTCGTCCCAAAGCCGAACTCGGACCAGCGGCGCCCGTTCCTGTAGCTCGGCGAGCTCAGGTGCCGGATCCAGCGGACAACCAGGCGCCCTGGGAATCGGAAAGAACGGGACTGCCGTGGATTCCAGATCAGGAACGTTGGCCTGCGAAGACGTCACAATCCTAGCTCCGTCCCGAATGTCACATAACGGAAGACACATTAAAAGTGGGGGCCGATGGCACCCACACCCTCCAAGCAGATGCAGGAACCATGGGCCGAGTGTTCGTCGAGAGACGATCCCTCAGCCTCAAGAGACCTCATGACCGCCGGCAGAACGACCCTGCCGGATGCCCTGAATGACTGGGCTCGCTGAATGGAGTGATCACCGAATCGGCCTCCACCACCTACGGATTCCGGTCTTTGATCTTTCGCGCCACATGGCGGGAAACGATCCATGTGCAGCCCTTGTCCGCTGAAGGTGAGCAGCATCAAACGGCAGCCTCTCCGATTGGCACTGTTCCGGACCGGCAGCAGCCTACCCAGATTCGATCAAGCCCTACAAGGGGCGGGAAAGGCCTGGCATCCGTCGGTCAGCGGACATCGGGGCACGTGCGCGATGCGCCGGAACCGCACGGGCCGTCGGCAGTTCCTGCCCCACGAAACGCCCCCCACCGGAACAGTGAAGTACCACTCCCCCACTGGCATGAAGAGGGCACCGAACAGGACTTCACGACCTGCTGTGCTGACAACTGCGGGAGAAGCGGAATCGACCGCGTCCGCCACTCAGGGAGAGGTCCCCACCAGCAAGGCCGCCGCTGCCCGTACGCGATCAGATTCGGATCATCGAACCGCGCCGCGACGGCTCCCCGCGGCGTGGGGAGATCGCATCTTGGAAGTGCCCTCGCGATCTTGCATGCCGGAAGACTGAAGAACTCCCATCGTCGCAGGCCACAGGGCACTTCCTCATTCCTGGCAACATCACAGCCGCACAACGGCCGATGCATCAGGGACCAGGCGTGGCACCGGGAAACGTCTGCACTGCCCATTGACGAGACGCCAAAGACTGTATGAGATAAGGATGTTGGAACCACTCAAGGTAAAGAGGGGTAAAAAATGGCGCAGGCAGTGACGGAGCGTTCGGTGACCGTGATGGATGAGGCGGAACCGGACATGGTGCTCTTCACCGACGAGGAAGGTCTTGACCTTGACGATGACGTCGAGTTGATCGCCCTGTCATCGGCTACTTTGGGTGCCATCGTTGCGCGGCGCTGCTGATCGCACCTGATGCCGACTCAGAAGCGACTGGCCCTCTCGTTTGCTGGGGAGGGCCAGGTGTCGGTTCGATCGTCCACGCGGCATGCTCGCGTGACGCTCGGCCGGCCCCTGATCAATTCCGATGTCAATTCTCCGTTCTTCGTTCCTCTCGGACTGCTCTGCATTGCCTCACCACTGATGGCGCACGGTCATCCCGCCGTTGTCGTCGACCTGGAGTACGAGCACCGGATCGGTGCCTTCGAGCCCAGTGATGCTGACTGGCTCGACCAGACCTGCGCTCGCTTCCTCGCCGACGATCCCGACATTCTCGGCCTCACGTGTCTCGCGGACACCCTCCCGGCATGCCTTCTCATCGGGCGTGAGGTCAAGCGGCTCCGGCCCGATGTCACGCTGGTTCTCGGTGGACCCGGGACGTTCGGTGTCTTCCCCGATGCCCTCCCGCGCTTCGCCGACTGCGTCGACTTCGTGTGCCGCGGCGAGGGAGAGCTCGCGATCACCGCCCTCGCGGATGCCATTGCCGACGGGGCCGATCCCGCCGGGGTACACGGCTTCTGGTCGTGCAAGAACGGCCAGGCCGTGTCCAGCGGGCCCCAGCCGACCACGAACCTGAACCTCGTGCCGATGCCCGCGTATGACGCCGTCCCGATGGGCGACTACATCCGGCTGTCGACCCCGCACATCTTCGACGTACACATCGGCTCCGGGTGCACCTACTCGTGCAAGTTCTGCATGACGTCGACGTTCTGGGACCGCGACTTCCGGATCAAGGATCCCGCGGTCATCCTCGATGAGCTTCGCTTCCTGCACCGCACGTACGGGGTGACCCAGTTCAACTTCCTGCACGACAACTTCGCCAACAAGCGCACGTATCTTGACGAGTTCGTGTCCTACTTCTCCGAGCACAACGACATGTTCGAGTGGGGCTGCGCGGTCCGACCGGACAATGTCAACCCGTCCCTTCTGCGGCGCATGGCCGACGCGGGATGCTTCAACATCTTCTGCGGCACGGACGCGGGGTCGGAGAAGATCCTCAAAGCCATGCTGAAGATGCCCTCGACGAAGCGGACCTACGAGTTCTTCCGGTCCGCCCACGAAGTCGGCATCCAGTTCGAGACGAACACGATCGTGGGATACCCGGACGAAAGCGCCGACGACCTCGAGAAGGCGCTGGAGGTCGTCTTCGACGCGATCGCCTACGGTGCCGTCAACAGTGACCTCAGTGTGCTCCAGCCGCTTCCCGGCGCTGAGATCACGGATGAGTACCGGGCTGAACTCGAACCGCTCGAAAGCGGACTCGACGCCATGGGCACCTTCCTCCCGTCGGACGTCCGCGCGCTCATCAAGGACGATCTGGCGACCTTCACCGGATTCAGCTTCATTCGCAGCGGGAATCGGGACTACGACTACTACCAGGACGTGTTGCGCCTTTCGCGGTACTTCACGCGCCGCTATTACCACCTGCTGCGATTCCTCAAGCAGGGTGCGGGACACACGTACGTTGAATTCATCGACGGACTTCTCGAACGGGCTGCAATGCCCATCGAGGAAGCGCTCGCTGAGATTCTGGCGCACATGGAGGGCGTGCATGCGCAGGCCGCCGGGGCGCTGTTCGCATACGACTCGATGCTTGCGGAGTTCCGGGGGGACGAGGTCGAGGAAGAGCTCGTCAACGTATACCGGCGGCCCGCCACCGTGGAGGAAAAGCCGCATTTCCTGATCGCGGACTTCGATGTCGACGTCGTCACGATGATTTCCGACCCGCGCGAAATCACCTGGAAGCCGGAGCTGAGCCGTCCGACGGTCGTGGTCGTGTATCGCGCAAGTGAGGCAGAGGTGTCGACTCTCCGCCTGACGCCGGCGCAGGCCAAGGTGTTCAAGGCCCTCATGCCGCGCGGGCGGGAAGAACGCGAAGCTCTCCTCGCGAACATCGCCCCTGGGCGGCTGCGCGAGGTCGCGACGGCGGTGGCAGGGCTGTGTGGGCAGATCGACGCCTCGCCGGATGCCCCCGGACGGACTCCTCCGGTGGCCGACAGCCCCCTCGTGACCACGTGAACGTAACGCGCCCCGTCATTGTCGAGGTGGACGACGACCCGATTCGATGGCACGGGCCCACGGGAGGCGACTACCTGAGCCGCTGGTTCGCCGCGGCGAGCCAACGCAGCCGGCTCGATCTCATGTGGGTCGCGGACGACGGGCTGAGCCAGCACTACCGCGTCCAGCAGGGCGCGTCCTTCTCCGACGGGAGCCCGGTGCGTGCGCGCGATCACGCCCGGGCGGTCAAGATAGCGCTCACGGTTCCGTCGCTCCAGCGGTTCCTGCGCGACATCCGCGCGGTCCGCACATCGAAGGATGCGCTCGTCATCGAGCTCCGCCGCCAGGCGCCGCACCTTCCCAGCCTGCTGCGGAGCGTCGATCTCGCTCCCATCTCGTCGTGCGGGCAACTGTCCTCCGGCACGTACGAGCGTGCCGTGCGCACCGCCGATGACGAGTACTGGCTCGAACCCGTCAAGGCCGGCACGCCGCCTGTGCGGGTGCTCGTCCGCCGCGATCCGCACGACGCCCCGGAGAGGTTCCGGCGGGGCGAGGTCGATGTGACGTGCGCGACGGCGTTTCCGCTCGACCGCGTCCCGGACTTCGCGGACAGCCAGGTGTTCCACACGGCACCGACCGCGATCGAGATGCGTCTGGAGATCAACCCCGACAGCCCGTCGGCGGTGGGCGACGCGGAGTTCCGTCGCCGGCTCCTCGGCGCGATTCGCTACGACCGACTTGTCGCACGGTGCTGGAACGGTGCGGAGTCGGCAGCGCCCGACCGCCACGTCGAGGCACCGCCCAGCACCGTCGGCTCCGGCGTACGGCTGCGCCTGGGGTACTGGGACTACTACCCCAACCGGGAGGTGGCCGAAGAAGTCGCGGCCCAGCTGACCGAGAACCTCGGTGTCGAGGTCGAGCTGGCACCCGCCGACTTCGTCTCGGGCTCGGCGCAGTCCTGCGACGTGCTCCTCGCGTTGCGGGGCCCGCTCTTCGAGGATCCGATCTGTGCTCTGGACCTGCTCGACCCGGCGCGCCGTGACCCCGTGCTCGCGCCGCTGCTGCACCGGCTGTCCGAAGTCCCGGACGACGATGCGGCGTACGACGAGCTGCGTCGAGCGGTCCGCGAGCAGTGTCCGGTCCTGCCGCTCCTGCGTCTGCGAGGCCACTGGCTGCAGCGCGAGGCACTGGCAGGTCGGCCCTGGCCACCGATGGGCGCCGTGCGCTTCCCACGGTTCACCTGGAACGCCGATTCTTCATGATCTGCCCCAACGGTGATCTCGCTACGAAGGAAGGCCAGGGATGGCTGACGGAAGCGACCGCTACGTTCTCTCGCCCGCGGCGACCTGGTCCCGCGACGGCGACGAGCTGCGCGTTTTCTCCGACGAGGTACTGCTGGTCCGACGCTGCCCTGAATCGATGTTCGCATGGCTCAAAGCGGTCTCCGACGAGCCGGCCGGCCTCCCAGCGCCGAGCGGAAGCAAAGTGGACGCCATCGTGCGTACGCTTCTTCGGCGTCGCCTCGTAGTCGCACCGTTCGACCGTTCGTGGCACTCGTCCGCCTGGAGGAACCAGGTCGAGTACTTCGCGGCCTTGGGTCTTGATGCCGGCGCGGCACAGGATCGGCTGCGCGCTGCGCACGTGACCGTTCTCGGCGTCGGCGGCATCGGCGGCGCGGTGCTGGCTGAGATCGTGGGTGCGGGCGTGGGCGGGCTCACGCTCGTGGACGGCGACCGGGTCGCGCTGGAGAACCTGAACCGCCAATACCTCTACCGGCGTTGTGACGTCGGACGGGCAAAGGTCGATGTGGCCCGCGAGTGGGTGCGTGAGCGCCTCCCTGAAGCGGAGCCGACCGCTGTCATGGAAACCATCACGACCAGCGACGCGTTGGTGCCGTACCTGCGCGAAGATGGGTTCCTCGTTGTCGCGGCCGACCGTCCTGCATCACTGCCGGAACTGTGCGCTCAAGCCTGTCTTGAGCGCGGAGCGTCGATGATCACGGGAGGCTGCGGCCTCCGAGTAGGGTCGAGTGGCCCGCTGATCCGGCCCGCCGATGTCCCGGCCTTCATCGCGTCACGCCAACAGGCAAAGGCCACGGCCGGAGCCGCGGTCACACCGATGGCGGCCTCGTTCGGCCCGGTCAATACGCTGGTGGGCGCGACGATGGGCCGTGATCTCATCTTCGGCATGCTCGGTGTGAGCGCCCGAACGACTTCGCATCGCGTCGAGCTGCTGGGGACGGCTTGGACCTGAGAGTGCGGAAGGTGAGCTCTGGCCTCGATCTTTCGTGAGGGACCGTCAGCTTTTCGGCGGGCCTTTCGGTTTGCTCGGGTGGGGTTCTTGGTGTGTGCGAGTTGAGGGCCCGGCTGTCGCGTCGGGTGGTGCCGGGTTCCACTGCTCCGGGCTGGGTCATCCTGTCGTAGGGGCAGGTGAATCTGCCGTTCAGCCAGGGTTCGGTAGGAGTGCGAGTTATTCCAGGGCGCTGGTGATCTCGCGGGTCCAGGGCACCTGGTCGGCGAGGCGGAGGATGCGGCGTCGGCCGGCCGTGGTGAACAGGCGTAGTCGCGGGCGGCGGGGTTCCCAGAGGCGGACCGCCTTGCCCCTCAGGGCGAACATGGGCATCCAGGCCGGCAGGTCGCGAGCGATCTGCACGATCTCCAGCCAGACGCGGTTCTGTGTGGTGTGGTAGAGGCGGCGCTCGTTCAGCAGCATGCGCATGTTGTGTTCCGGGCCGGCCATCCGCCACCGGTCGGGGCGGGCCCGCTTCTAGGCTGTCCTGCCCGCCGGATGACAGCACGGCCGCTCCTCGCCGAGACTGTGGCGTTTGCACCATTTGTGGGCGGCCCGGTCCGCGCCGGTCGCGGCCCCTTCCAGTATGTCGCCCGGACCCGGCTCCCGCTCGTGCGCCCTCCCCTGGCCGCCCCGGCCCCTCGCGACCGGCTGCCGGACTGCCCCGGTGTGCTAAACAGGGAGCAACCAAAGGGGCATTTTGCAGCAGCTCACGCTCGGAATCATGTCGCAGACCCGCAAGGAAAACGAGCATCGTCTGCCCGTTCACCCCGCTCATTTCGACCGCATCGACGCCAGTCTCCGCGAGCGCATCTACCTCCAGGAAAACTACGGAGAGCATTTCGGCGTCCCAGACAGCCAGCTCGCCCCGCTCGTCGCGGGCTTTCGCACGCGCGAGGAACTCATCGCCGACTGCGATGTCATCCTGCTGGCCAAACCACTCCACGAAGACCTGGCGGAACTGCGCGAGGGTCAGGTCCTGTGGGGCTGGCCGCACTGTGTCCAGGACGAGAGGCTCACCCAGACCGCCATCGACCGGCGGCTGACTTTGATCGCCTTCGAAGCGATGAACCACTGGACCCGCAGCGGCGCCTTCAACCTGCACGTCTTCCACAAGAACAACGAGCTGGCCGGGTACTCCTCGGTCCTGCATGCCATGCAGCTGACCGGCGTGACAGGCGACTACGGGCGGCGGCAGCGTGCCGTCGTGATCGGCTTCGGCGCGACCGCCCGCGGCGCGGTGACCGCGCTCAGCGGCCTGGGCGTGCACGACGTCGACGTGCTCACCGCGCGTGGCGTCACCGCCGTCAGCTCTCCCATCCACTCCGCGCGGATGGTCCACTTCGACCACGACAAAGCCGACGACACCCTCGACCCGCGACGCAGTGTCGCCCTCACCGAGGACGGCCCGCTGCCGCTGGCCGAGTTCCTCGCCGGGCACAACATCATCGTCAACTGCGTGCTGCAGGACACCGATGCGCCGCTGATGTTCCTGATAGACGAGGACCTGCCCAAGCTGGCTCCCGGCACCCTGGTCATCGACGTCTCCTGCGACGAGGGCATGGGCTTCGACTGGGCCCGGCCCACCACCTTCACCGACCCGATGTTCACCATCGGCGACCACGTCAGGTACTACGGAGTGGATCACAGCCCCTCCTACCTGTGGAACTCCGCGACCTGGGAGAACAGCGAGGCCCTCCTGCCGTACCTGGACGTCGTGCTCCAGGGCCCCGACGGCTGGGACGCCGACGACACGATCCGGCGCGCCATCGAGATCCGCCGTGGCGTCGTCCAAAACCCCAAGGTGCTCGCCTTCCAGCACCGCACCGCAAAGTACCCGCACGCCCATGAGGAGACCCGGGCGGCGTCGCGGCCGTAGCGGCGGGGCATCCGGTGTTCAGTCGTCCTCCGACCGCTGTCCCGAGCCGCCGCGCGGCGGGCGCCTTGCGGAGTAATTCGAATCCGGCTCGTCCGTAGAGCCCCGAGACACTGGGCGATCTTGTCCCGCTCGTCCGACGGGAACAGCGGTGCCGGATCCTGCCGTACATGATCCAGTGCCGCTTTCCTGTGAGCCGTGCCGGACTTGCGAAGCGGCATGCCCCTCAGTCGTGCAGCCGGTCAACGTCCGGTGTCGGCCCGTGTGAACGTGATGCCGCTTCCGAACAGACACGGTTGTGACACGGGCGGGAGTACGGTGGAGAGGACAAGGATATTCCGTATGCCGGAACTGGGAACGGCCCCGCCCCCGGACCGTCGCCCGTGTTCGGGGCCACCGGCCCACCTTCCTTCCGCAGCACGCCACCCGCCCTCGCAGGGCAACCCGTGAGCCCGGCCGCGCCATCCGCATCCAGGCCGAGGAGCCACGTATACCGCTCAGTCCGACCACATCCACGTCCACGACAGTCACACCGTCGGACACCGTCCCACTGTGGGCGGGACTTGTCCGCATCGCGCTGCTCCACCGCGTCACCCGGAACGTGAACTTGCTGTGCCACACGACCGGAGAGCGCCCGTTCCGCACCGGGCGCCACGACCGGGCCACCAACCAGCGGCCCCTCGCCCTGCTCGCGTTCGACGAGGGCCGCCACAACCTCCACCACGCCGACCCCACCAGCGCCCGCCACGGCCGCGACCGCGGCCGCTCGACCCGCCGGCCGCCGTCATCCGCCTTCTCCTCGGCTGGGTGCACGACGTGCGCCGGCCGAGCCCGGCCCGCGTCGCCGCCCGCCGCGTCTGACACATCAACCATTCGTCCATGTACGGCAGTTGGCAGGAGCTCTCATGACCACCGCACTACAACCCCCGCTTCCCCATCCCCTCCTGCGCCTGCGCCTGGCACCTCACAGCGGCATGCCCCGCCCCATCGATGGAGCGTGGTGGCCCCGTTCGTACGACCTGCTCGCCGAACTCCCCGGCTGCTCGCCGGGTTGCCGCGTGCGTGGGGCCATGTCACCAGCGTGACGGTCAACGGGGCGACATGGTCCGCGGTGCCCGGCCGGATGCTCGTCTCCAACCAGGTCGTAAGGCTGCACAGGACCCTCACGGCATCCGCCGCGCACACGATCGTCCTGCTCGCGCCCGGCCAGGGGCGCTGGGATCTGCTGGTCGTGCCACCGAATACGACGGAGGAGGCCGCGGAACCGCTCATGGCGGCCGCGGCGGACGGTCAGGCGTGACGCGACCCGTCACGTACCGCCCGGACGAGCCGGTGGTACGTGACGGGTGCTGCGCCTCAAGCCGCTGGACCAGGCGTGACGCGGCAACGACCAGGATCAGCAAAGTACCGACGGCCAGGGCAGTGACCACGGCGGTCACATCCCCACGGCGCTCTGCTGAATCCGGCCGTACAAGGAGGCATCGCCGACCCTGTCCTTCCCGGCCTCCTGGTTTTCGTGGCGTGCCCCTTCTGCCGTCATGAGCGCGGTCGCGGTGATCGGCGGGCCCGTCTCCTCACTCACGGCGGCCATCAGCCGGGCGGCCGAGGTGGCGGCGGTCTCCGGAGGGACGACTAGGAGGTCACGGCGGCCCGCGGTGCGGGACAGCAGCAGGATCGCGTGCGGATCCAGCTCCGAGGTGAACCAACCGACCTTCACCACATGGCCGTTGACGAAGATCCTGGGCGGGAGGATCGGCCAGTGGCGGGGGTTGACCGCCAGACGGGTGATCCGGCCCCACAGCGGATCCAGCACGTCCGCCAGGGCGGATAGCTCGACCGGCAGGTCACGTGAACGAGGCCACCAGGCACCGTCCAACTTGGCGGGCCTGTCGGAAGGGCTCTCGGATTTCAGCGCGAGGCGCGCGGTCGGGGCCCTGAAGGGAACGGCCCGTAGCGGGGGATGAGAGGAGGCGGTCGCGGGCATCGCGCAAACCTGTCTCCGGAGCCTTGCCTGAGCACGGGCGCCCGGTGTCGTCACTCGCCGGGAACGGCACCGGCATCGGGGCCGGTGCGCGAAGTGCTCCCGATGACTTCACGCTACTCCGCGAAAGGTCCGGATGGACCGTTCCCCGGTCCCGACTCACTTCCGCCCGCCGCCACCCTCCGCAGACCGGCTGGTCTCCAGCCACGACCGCGCGGGTTCTGCCACCCGGGCCGTGTCCACGGTGAGGTCGAGACGGGTTCCTCCGTCGGCGCCCGCAGGATAGCTGCGCTGCTCGGTGGCGGCGAAGCAACAGCGGAGGGCCTCCGCGACCCGACGGGCGGCCTCGGGGGAGGCGGCAACGATGCGTACCTCGGCATGCCCGTCCGAGGGTGCTTTCGTGGACTCCATGGCGACCTCGGAGTTCGATGTCCCGGTATGAGACGGGCCGGATTCCTCACTCTACTCCGGCGTGTCCCGCAGCCCCCTCGGGTGCCCGGCGGGCTCCCCGGCCGCCGCCGGGCGGGGAGTACCTCGCCGCCGGGCGGGGAGTACCGTGAAACGAGGAAGCCACTCGGTTCCCTCATCCCCGGCAGGCAGGCGAGTGCCATGTCCGACTCCGGCTCCCCGCATGTGCCCAGGTTCCTGCCGGATGCCGTCCACCAGGCCGTGCGACCCGGGACGGCTGTCGTACGGCTGGAGACGACACACGACCGGCAGAGAGTGCTCGACGGGGCATGGTGGCCGCGTTCCCGCGACATCGCAGCCGAGCTTCCCGGCCTGATCACCGCACTGACCGAGCACATCGGGCCCGTCACCCGCGTCGGCCTGGACGCCGACGCCTGGGAAGGGCTGCCGACGCGGATGACCATCGACGACCGTGTCGTCCACATCGACCCCTCTCCGGTCGGCGACGACACCGTACTCATCACCCGGGGCGAGCAGGACCTCTTCTCCCTCCTGGTCGTCCCGCCGCACGCGACGCGCGATGCCGCGCGCGCGGCCATGGCCGAGGCCGTGCGCGCCGGTAGCGTGTCACAGGCCGAACAGATCCTCGTCGACACCGGCACCGACCGGGCGGACCCGAGCACCGCGGGAGGCCCGCGGGCCCGCGGCGAATAGCCCGGGCGGCTTCGGCGGTCAGCTGGGGCGGTCCTCGGACCGGGCCGTCGCGGGCGCCGGGATGGCGTCGGTGTCGAAGGCGCCCGAGATGATCCGTGTGGCGAAGTCCGACAGGCGTAGGCGACGGGCGCGGGCGTACGACCTGAACATCTCGAAAGCGTCGTCGACGGCGGCGTTCCAGCGTTCCGCAAGGAGGCCCTTGGCCTGTTCGATCATGAAACGGGCCCCCGCAGCGGGCCCGTCCGCGCCGTCGAGCCAGTCCGTGTGCTGCAGTTCAGGGCTGCCGGGCAGCATCGCAGCCCCGGCAAGCTCAATACCGCCTCGGCAGGCTCGGCCGACACGTGGTGGCGATCGCGAGCGCGCTCGCCGGCGTACAGGTGTTCGCGATCCGGCCTGGATGTACGAGTCGCCCTACTGGCTGGCCGGGCAGGGGCGTCAGATGGAGGCCGTAGCCGTGCTGCGGCGGCTCGGCGCGGACGTGCCCGAGGGGACCGTTTCGCGGCCTCCCATGAGGACGATGTACGTCGGCGGTCCCAGAAGGCAGGCGCGGGCCCTGATCGCGGGCGAGGGGCGGCTCTTCATTAAAAGTGCAGCTAAGTACCGCGTACAGGTAACGGTGCACATCGCACAGCGCATCACCACGTGCAGATCCGAGGCTGCGAGGGCGGGTTCGGGGCTTTCCACATCGCAGACCATGGAGACGGCGATCTCCGACGGATACCTTTGGCGTTTTTTGACGGCGCTCCCTCCATCTATCACGAACGAGACAGCCCACCACACGCCAGACGCAGTGCGACAGGACAATGCAGGTCGCGCTTGTAGCTCGTTCGCGTTGAAACGCCGCCGCCTGGATGGCCAAGCGGCCGTGCCGGGAACAGCCGGTCCGGCCGGCGCGGTTGCATCGACTGAGGGACCGGCGCCGCACGGGCGGGGAACACGGAGAGCAGAGGGTCGTCTGCCCCACCAGGATCCGGGCCCCAGGAGCGGTACGCCCGCACTCGGACCTAGACGTATTTCTGCAGGAGGACTCATGACTGACCGGCCCTTGACGCTCATGGCAGTACACGCCCACCCTGACGACGAGGCCACCGGAACCGGAGGGGTCCTCGCGCGGTACGCGGCGGAGGGCATCCGCACGGTTCTCGTGACGTGTACCGACGGCGGTTGCGGTGACGGACCGGGGGGTGTCAAGCCGGGCGATCCCGGGCACGATCCGGCGGCGGTCGCCCTGATGCGCCGTCAGGAACTCGAGGCGAGCCGTGACGTCCTGAAGGTCAGCGATCTGGAGATGCTGGACTATGCCGACTCCGGGATGATGGGCTGGCCGAGCAACGACGCCCCGGGATCCTTCTGGCAGACCCCCGTGGAGGAGGGCGCGGCCCGACTCGCGGAACTCATACGGCACTACCGACCTGATGTGGTCGTCACCTACGACGAGAACGGCTTCTACGGCCACCCGGATCACATCCAAGCCCACCGCATCACGATGGCGGCGCTGGAGATGACCGCGCTGACACCGAAGGTGTACTGGACCACGATGCCCCGCTCGGGGATGCAGCGGTTCGGCGAGATCATGCGCGAGTTTCATCCGGACATGCCGGAGCCGGATCCTGCCGAGGCCGCCGCGATGGCCGAGATCGGCCTCCCCGACGACGAGATCACCACGTGGGTGGACACCACCGCGTTCAGCGGTCAGAAGTTCGACGCGCTGGCCGCGCACGCCAGTCAGGGCGAGAACATCTTCTTCCTCAGGATGGGCAAGGAGAGGTTCGGCGAGTTGATGGGCATGGAGACCTTCGTACGTGTCCAGGACGCCACCGGCGCGGCCGTACCCGAGAACGATCTCTTCGCCGGACTGCGCTGACCCACCCATCCGGAGCGGAACTCGGGAAAGCTCATCGGCCACACGGCGCGATCGAGCACGTCACACACCCGGAGACTTATCCACGCGGGTTCCGCTCCGACAGCCCGCGACCAGGTCGGCAGGCCCTCGCCGACGGCGTCGACGCGCGCCCGCACTGCCGACTCGGAAGGCGCGCGACAGCTCAGGTCACAAGCCCGGCGGTCTGCTCCGATCAAGACAGACCGCCGGGGAAATGACACAAAGCTGAGATTCCGTTGTCCACCACGACGTGAGACTGCGGAAGAAACTGCAGGTCACGAGGGCGGTCTCCGACACCGGCCGCGAGAACCTACACCTGGCTGAACGCTCCGGGCAGGTCACCGGCTGAGGGGGCCCTTTGCCGCAGCCGCTTGAGCAGGCCCGCGCCCGGTGGAATCCTCACCCTCGCCAGGGGCCGCGTATGGCCAGCCGTTCCGTGATCCGACTACGGATACGTTTCGAACTCTTGACGCCGACCTTATGACTGCGTAGACATGACATCGCCATCATGACTGCGTAGTCACGTGATTCTCATCTGACGCCATGGGGTCCGTTCGTGCGGCCACCGAGGAGGCACTATGACGCGAAGAACGGGGCGGAGCACGAGCTCCAGTGCGCCGCGCAGCGTGGACGTGGCCCGCCTGGCCGGTGTTTCGCAGAAGACGGTGTCGCGCGTCTTCAACGACGAGCAGTACGTCTCCACCGACGTCCGCCGGCGCGTTCTGGAGGCCGCCGAGCAACTCGGCTATCGGCGCAACAACGCCGCCCGGGCGTTGGCTTCCGGGCGTACCCGCTCGATCGGCGTGGTGACGCTCGGCACGGCCCTGTACGGACCCGCCACGCTGCTGATGGGCGTCGAGCGAGTCGTCCGGGACACCGGCTACGCGCTCCGCGTGGTCAACACGATGGAAGGCGACCCGGCGGGCATCGCCGGCGCCGTGAACTCGCTCCTCGACCAGGGCGTCGACGGCATCGTCGTGTCCGAACCGATCGACGAGGGGGACGGGGAAGACGCGGCCCTTCGCGTCGAGGTGCCGGTCCTCGTTATCGGTGCACCACCGCCGGTCAGTGCACCCATGATGCTGGCGGCGGGGGGCGGTGCCGACCTGATGGCCCGCGCTGCCACCGAACACCTGCTGGACCTGGGACATACGACGGTCCATCACCTCGCCGGGCCGCAGCGATGGTACGCCGCCCGCGACCGCCTGGAGGGATGGCGGGCGACGCTGACCGCGCACGGCAGGGATGTCCCCCCGGTCGTCGAAGGCGACTGGTCGGCCGGATCCGGATACCGGGCCGGACGTGAACTGGCCGAGGCGCGTGACGTCACGGCTGTCTTCGCCGCCAACGACGACATGGCGATCGGCCTGATCCGCGCGCTGGCAGAGGCCGGGCGGCGCGTACCGGAGGACGTCAGTGTCGTGGGCTTCGACGACATTCCGGTCGCCGCCTACGTCACTCCTCCCCTCACTACGGTGCGACAACCGTTCGACACCGTGGCGCAGGAAGGACTCAAGCGACTGGTGCACGCCATAGAAAACCCGGACGCGGCCCCCCTGCCGTCCAGCGCCCCACCGATAGACCTCATCATCCGCACCTCGACCGCGCCACCGCCGAGCCGGAAGCCCCCGGCTCGCGTACGGCGCACCGCCTCCCGTTCCCAGGGAGGCACGTCCAGTCCGCCGCTCTCGGACGGAGGTCCCTCCACCCACCGCTGAACAACACCGTCAGCACGGAGAGCGGCAAATCAGCACGGGCGGGCCCCTGAGCGAGCCGCTGCACCGGCCCCGCCCACGCACCTCCGGGGCGATCCCCTGGCACGGGCGACACAGGAACACCCCTGAACGCAGCGGGCCCTGAGCGGTTTTTCAGCACACCGTTCTCCGCACGCTCCTCCCTCCCCCTTTGTCTCCTCCATCCCACCGCTCGCCCCGGCTGCCCCTGCACCTCCGTATGAGGCGGCACGTACACCGGGTCCAGTCCACCAAGACGCACATCCGACCGCGTCGGCGTTCGATCCCCCGGTCGTCGCGTCCGTGCCTTTCCTCCACCACACCCGCATGCCCTCGCCAGGCGTGCCGTCATCCTCGCAACCGGCGGGAGTTCACCATGCCCACAAGCACGTTCACATCCAGCCCTTCGCCGATGAGCCGTCGGCTGTTCCTCACCACGACGGGAGCCCTGTCGCTGGGCGCCGCCCTCACGGCCTGCGGTGGCGGTGACTCAGGCGGTTCCTCCGGCTCCGCCGAGCCGGTCAGCCAGGCCGGCATCGACAAGGCGATGAAGACGCCCGACCGAGCTGACGTTCTGGACCTGGGTCCCGAACATCGCCAAGGAGATCGCGCTCTTCGAGAAGAAGTACCCGGCCGTCAAGGTCAAGGTCGTCAACGCCGGCCAGGGCACGCCGCAGTACACCAAGCTGCGTACGGCGTTGAAGGCGGGCAGCGGCGCCCCGGACATGGTGCAGATCGAGTACCAGGCCATCCCCACCTTCACGATCACCGACAGTCTGCTGGACCTTCGGCCATATGGTGCCGCCGAGTTGAAGGAGAGGTTCGTCGATTGGACGTGGGGCCAGGTCAGCGGCATCGACGGCGAGGTCTGGGCGATCCCGCAGGACACCGGCCCGATGGGCATGCTGTACCGCAAGGACATCTTCGACAAGCACGGCATCGAAGTGCCGGGCACATGGGAGGAGTTCGCTGCGGCGGCGCGCAAGCTGCACAAGGCCGACCCTGACGTCTATCTCACCAACCTCGCCGCCAACCAGCCCGCCGCCTGGCACGGTCTGCAGTGGCAGGCCGGCGCCAAGCCGTACGTCACCTCCGGTGGGAGCGAGATCGCCATCAGCGTCGACGCCCCGATCTCCAGGAGGCTCGGCGAGTACTGGGGCAGCCTCGCCAAGGAGGGCGTCATCGGTACCGAGCCGGACTTCACGGACGCCTGGTACGCCGCACTCAACAAGGGCAAGTACGCCACCTGGCTCACCGCCGCCTGGGGCCCGGTATTCCTCTCCGGCTCGGCGAAGGCCACGGCGGGCAAGTGGCGGGCGGCCCCGCTGCCGCAGTGGGACGCCGCCAAGCCCAGCTCGGGCAACTGGGGCGGCTCGACCACCGCGGTCATCCGCTCGACGAAGAACCCCATCGCGGCGGCGATGTTCGCGCAGTTCCTCAACAGCGACCCGGCCAGCGCGAAGATGTTCGCCACCGAGCAGTTCTTCTTCCCTGCGACCAAGGCGCTGCTCACGGACCAGGATTTCGTTTCGGACGCCCCCTCCTTCTACGGCGGCCAGAAGGTCAACCAGCTCTTCGCCGACATCAGCTCGACGGTCAACTCCTCTTTCCAGTGGCCCCCGTTCCTCGACCAGGCGGCCACCGACTGGACCGAGACCGTCGGCAAGTCCCTCGCCGACCAGACCGACACCGTCCGTGCCCTCGGCAGCTGGCAGTCACGGCTCACCACGTACGCCAAGAACCAGGGCTTCACCGTCAAGGGGAGCTGAGATGGCCACCGCCACCCCGGCCCCTGTCAAAGGCCGCCCTCGGTCCAGCGGCACGCGCCGTCACCGGTCGGCGGGGCCACTGTTCGTCGCCCCGTTCATGGTCCTGTTCCTGCTGCTCTTCCTCGCCCCGCTCTGCTACGCCGCCTACCTCAGCCTCTTCCAGACGCGCCTGATCGGCGGCACGGCCTTCGTCGGTCTCGACAACTACATGCAGGCCTTCGGCGACTCCCAGTTCCTCGCCGGCGTCGGACGCGTCGCGCTGTTCTTCGTCGTCCAGGTCCCCGTGATGCTGCTGCTGGCCCTGCTGTTCGCCCTCGCCCTCGACAGCGGCCTCCTGCGCCTCGCGCGCGTCATCCGGCTGGGCATCTTCGTCCCGTACGCCGTGCCGAGCGTGGTCGCGGCGCTCATGTGGGGCTATCTGTACGGGCCGGACTTCGGCCCGTTCGCCCAGCTGAGCCGGAACCTGGACCTGCCGGCTCCGAACTTCCTCAGCCAGGGCTGGATGGTCGGCAGCCTCGCCAACATCGTGACCTGGGAGTTCGTCGGGTACAACATGATCATCCTGTACGCCGCGCTGCGCACGATCCCCCAGGAGCTGTACGAGGCCGCCGCGATGGACGGGGCGGGCGCCTGGCGGATCGCCTGGTCGGTCAAACTGCCTGCTCTCCGGCCCGCGCTCCTTCTCACCCTGTTGTTCTCGGTGATCGGCAGCTTCCAGCTGTTCAACGAGCCGAACCTGCTGATGAAGATCGCCCCGGACGTCATCAGCAGCTCCTACACCGCCAACCTCTACGCCTACTCCCTCGCCTTCACCGGCCAGCAGGTCAACTACGCGGCCACGGTGTCCTTCCTCCTCGGCCTCGTCATCGTGATCGCCTCCTACGGCGTGCTGCTGACCGCGAATCGCAGGAGGACTCCGTGACCACCACCGCAGTCCCCCCGGCGACCGCCACCCCCTCGGCGAAGCGTCGACTGCTCCCACCCCGCGTAGGACACCGGCCGTCGTCGAGGCGCCGCAGCACCCCGCTGACGATCGCCATGCTGGCCGCCCTGGCCTACTTCCTCCTCCCGCTCTTCTGGCTGCTGATCGCCTCGACGAAGAGCACCGAGGACCTGTTCAACAGCTTCGGTCTGTGGTTCTCCGACGCCCCTCAGCTGCTGACGAACATCAAGGCGACCTTCACCCAGGACGACGGGGTCTTCGTGAACTGGCTGCTGAACACGGTGATCTACGCCGTTGTCAGCGCCGTCGGCGCCGCCCTGCTCGCGACGGCCGCCGGATACGGCTTCGCCAAATTCCGCTTCCGCGGGGACCGGACAGCGTTCAACTTGGTTCTCGGCGCGGTCATGGTCCCGACCACCGCCCTGGCCATCCCGACCTATCTGCTCTTCGCGCAGGCCGGCCTGGCCAACACCCCTGGGCGATCATCCTGCCCTCTCTCGTCAACCCGTTCGGCCTCTACCTGATGCGCGTATACGCCGAGGGCGCGGTCCCCGACAGCATCTTGGAGGCCGCACGCATCGACGGCGCCGGTGAGGTCCGGATCTTCTTCCGGATCGCGCTGCGGCTGCTGGGCCCGGGTCTGGTGACCGTCCTGCTGTTCACCCTCGTGGCGACCTGGAACAACTACTTCCTGCCGCTGATCATGCTCAACGACCCGGACCTGTACCCGATCACCGTGGGTCTGGCCTCCTGGGCGGCCCAGGCGCAGAACGGCGGCGCGGGTGCCAGCAGCGACATGCTCGCGCTGGTGGTGACCGGCTCGTTGATCTCGATCGTCCCGCTCGTCGTGGCCTTCCTGATGCTCCAGCGGTTCTGGCAGAGCGGCCTGGCCACCGGCGGCGTCAAGCAGTAGGGAACTCAGCGCCCTCGTACCACGCCCCCCTTCTCCCCGCGGAGGTTTCCCTTCATGGCGGCTCTGCCTGCCCGCGTCCTGTTCGGCGCCGCGTACTACCACGAGTACCACCCCTCTCATGGCCCGGAACGGCCCGACGAACGCCTCAAGACCGACCTCGACCTGATGGCCGACGCGCACGTCACCGTCATCAGGGTCGGCGAGTCGGTGTGGTCGACATGGGAGCCGGAGAACGACGTCTTCGACCTCGACTGGCTCCAGCCCGTGCTCGACGGCGCCCATGAGCGCGGCATCTCCGTCGTCCTCGGGACCCCGACGTACGCCGTACCGCCGTGGCTGGCCCGCCAGTACCCGGAGATCACCGGCGAGCAACGCACCGGCGAGCGCATCGGCTGGGGCGCCCGCCAGGAAGTCGACTTCACCCACCCCGCCTTCCGCTTCCACGCCGAGCGCATCATCCGCAAGGTCGTGGCCAGATACGCCGACCACCCGGCGGTCATCGGCTTCCAGGTCGACAACGAACCCGGCCTGCACCTCTTCCACAACCACGGCGTCTTCCAGCGCTTCGTGGACCATCTGCGCGACAAGTACGGCGATGTCGAGACCCTCAACCGCGAGTGGGGCCTGGTCTATTGGTCCCACCGCCTGTCGACCTGGGCCGACCTGTGGACGCCGGACGGCAACGCGCAACCGCAGTACGACGTCGCCTGGCGGGAGTTCCAGGCCCGCCAGGTCACCGAGTTCATCGGCTGGCAGGCCGAGATCGTGCGCGAGTACGCCGGCCCCGAGCAGTTCGTCACCACCTGTATCTCCTACACCCGCCAGGGCGTGGAGGACGACGAGCTGACCGGCCGCCTCGACATCGCCTCCGGCAACCCGTACTACGCGATGCAGGACGGGCTCCTGCTGCCCGATCCCACGCCGGACGACCACGAGCAGATCTGGAAGACCACCGGGGTATGGGCGCTCCAGCAGACCGCCGACTGGATGTTCTCCTCCCGGCAGGAACCCTTCCTGGTCACCGAGACGAACGCCGGCTCCATCGGCTTCCCCTGGGACAACCGGCCCGCCTACGACGGCCAGTGGCGCCAGGCCGCGTGGGCGCTCGTCGGGCGCGGGGCCCGGATGATCGAGTACTGGCACTGGAACACGCTGCACTTCGGCGCCGAGACCTACTGGGGCGGTGTCCTCCCGCACACCGGCCGCCCGGGCCGTACGTACGCCGAGCTCGCCCGCCTCGGCGCGGAGTTCGAAGCGGCAGGTCCGCTGGTCGCGGGGCTCGAACCGGACGCCGACATCACCATGGTGTACTCGACGTCCAGCAAGTGGCTGATGCAGAAGTACCCGCCGCTCGCCAAGCCCGACGGCGAACCGGACGCGGCCTCCTACCACCGCATCTTCGACCCCTTCTACCGCGGCGCCTTCGACGCGGGCCGCCAGGTCCGCATCGTCCATGCCCGCCAACTGCACGACCCAAGCGGACAGCGGGAGGAGCTGACTCCGCAAGAGGCCGTCCGCCGCCACCCTGTTCTCGTCGTCCCGGCCCTGTACATCGCCGCTGACACCACCCTCGACTGGCTGGCCGCTTACGCCCACGCCGGAGGCCACCTCGTCCTCGGCCCGCGCACCGGCTACGCCGACCACGAGGCCCGCGCCCGCACCGAGCCGGCCCCCGGACGCCTCACCGAGGCCGCGGGTGTCCACTACGACGAGTTCAGCAACCTCCGCCAGGACATCCCGGTGCGGACAGCGCCCGACAGCCCGTTGAACCTGCAGCCGACCGCGACGGCGACGCGCTGGGCCGACGGCCTCACCGTCACCGGGGCGGAGGTGCTCGTCACCTACGACCACCCGCACTTCGGCCGCTGGCCGACGGTCACCACACGCCCGCACGGCGCCGGCCGGGTCACCTACGTCGGCACGGTCCCCGGCCGTGACCTCGCCCGGGCACTGGCCTCCTGGATGGCACCGGCCCCCGCAGCGGGTGGCCGGACCTCCCCGCCTCCGTCACCGCGACAACCGGAACCTCCCCCGACGGACGCCGCGTCCACATCGTCCACAACTGGAGCTGGAACCCAGCCCGCGTGCAGGCCCCCGTCGACCTCACCGACGCGTTGAGCGGCACGTCCGTTCCCGCGGGCACGGCACTGGACCTCGGCGTGTGGGACGTCCGCGTGCTCGTCTACGCCGACGCCGACATCACCTCGATCCCCGCAGACGACCGTTCCTGATCCGTCCGCAGCGGTCAAGCACCGTGTTCCCCCCCAGAAGGAGAAGCCATGAAGAGAAGAAGGCTCGGACTCATACTCGGAAGCTTCACCGCGGCGTCAGGGCTGCTGGCGATCACCCTGACGAGCGCGCAGGCGTACGACCCGACGGGCGGAACCCTGTACCAGCTCGGCAGTGAGCCGTGTCTGAAAGGGCGGGGCAACTGCGCGGTCTACCCGAAGTCGGCACAGCTGGAGAGCGGACGTCTGATCGCGTCCTTCGAGAAGTCCACCGTCGTGCCGGAGACCGGAAGCGCCGACAGACAGACCCTGCCGGTCCACAAGAGCGACGACCACGGAACGACGTGGCAGCCACTGTCCGAGGTGAAGGCACCTGCGTACATCTCCAGCGACGCCAAGTACGCGAAGTACACCAGCAACTGGACCAACCCGTACCTCTACACGCTTCCGCAGGATGTCGGGAACCTCAAGCAGGGCACCCTGCTCCTGGCGAGCATCGTGTCGGGCGACGACCAGTACTACAGGGAGCACAAGGCGGCCGACCCCAACTGGACGCCGTCCAACGACGGAGACCGCAAGGACCTGGCGATCGCCCTGTACTCCAGCACCGACGAAGGTGCGACGTGGAACATCCTCAACATCGTCGCGACCGGCGGCTGGCAGGGCGGCAGCGCGGGCGCCCTCGGACAGAACATCGCCGACGCGAACACGAACAAGCAGGCGGACCCCCTCTGGGAGCCGTACCTGATGGTCTACAAGGGCAAACTCGTCTGCTACTACTCCGACGAGAACGACTACCTCAGCTTCGGCCCCAACACCGGCGTCCCGAAACCGGACCCCGCGAACGGCACCGCCAAGGACTCCCTCGGCCAGATCCTCGTCCACAAGACCTGGGACGGCCGCAGCGCGAACTGGAGCAACCCCGTCGTCGATCTGGCGGGATTGACCCAGGACATGGGCGGTGGCAAGACGGAGATCGGAGGCGGGCGCCCTGGTATGACGAACGTCGTCCGGACGACTGACGGCAAGTGGATGCTCCCCTTCGAGTACTGGGGCGGCGGAGCCAACACCAGGTACGTGATCGCCGACAACCCCCTGGACTTCTACCGAGGGTCCGCCACCGGCACGGACATCGCCTCCCTGCCGGTCGCCGCCGGCTCCCGTCCGCTCGCGAGAGGCGGTAGTCCGGTCATCATCAAGCTTCCCGGCGGCCGCCTGGTCTACAACGCCGCCGGCAGCGGCAACGTCTGGGTCAACGAGACCGGACGCAGCGACGGCGTGTGGACGGAGTACCAGACGACCTCACAGGCCGGCTACAGCCGCAACCTTCAGTACGTTGAGGGCACCGGCCGCATTTCCATACTCAACAACCAGGGCACCTCGACACTCAAGTTCGCCGAGGTCGACCTCGGCCACTCGGACGGCGCCTACTACCAGCTGGCGAACCGGAACACCGACCAGGTGATCGGCACCACCAACAAGACCAACGATGCCAACATCGGCAACGGGGACGTCCCTGACGTCCGCCTGGAGGACCCCGGCTCGGCGGCGAACGTGGACACCCAGTACTGGCACGTCGTGACCGAACCGAACGGCGGCAAGACCCTGCTGAACAAGTCGGGTGGCCGCGCGGCAGCCATCTGGACGGGCAACGCCACGCCCGGCCAGCGGATCGGCCAGTGGGTCGACAACAGCGCCACCGGCAGCTGGAAGCTCATCAAGACCGACGACGGGTTCTACAAACTGCAGTCGGTCAAGAACACGAGCCTGTATCTGACCGGCGCGTCCGACGGGGCGCCGCTCACCCTGCAGACGGCAGCCACCGGCGGATCACAGGACTGGGAACTCGTTCAGTAGGCCCCAGCCAGCGGGTGAGGAAGAGGCACGCGTGGCGGCTGCGCGGCAGGCTGGGCGCGCTGGTCGGCGGGGTGTGTTTCATCGTGCCAGGGCTGGTTCTGATCCTGGCTCTGGCTGCACTGTTCCTGACCGGGGATCCGCCGCTGTGGGTGCTCGGGGTGGCCGCCGGACCAGGGGCCGCGGTGGCGGCCGCGGTGCAGGCGGCGGGAGCTCTGGTGCCGGCCAGCTGGAAGCGGGCCGGCGATCGACGCGCGGCACGAGCAAGGTGGGTCGGCTACGCGGCCCCAGCGGCAGGGGGCTGGGGGCGCTGGCCTGGGCGGCGTTCAAGGTCGGGGCGCTGTCGTACGGCGGCGGCTTCGTGATCATCCCGCTGATGCAGGCGGACGCATTGGACCGGTATCACTGGATGAGCGACGGGAAGTTCCTCAACGCGGTCGCCCTCGGTCAGATCACCCCTGGGCCGTGGTACAGACGGTGGCCGTGGTCGGTTACGCCGCAGCCGGGCGCGTCGGCGGGCTGCTCGCCGCCGTGGCGGACTTCGCACCGTCGTTCCTGCTGGCGATCCTGGGCGGGTCCCGGTTCGATCGGCTGCGCAGCAGTGCGTCGGTACAGGGATTCTTCACCGGTGCCGGCCCTGCTGTGATCGGTGCGATCGCCGGATCTGCGATCCCTCTCGCCCTCGTGCTGCACCACGGCTGGCAGTTCGGTGTGCTGGCGGCAGCGGCGGTCTGGCTGCTGGGACTGACGCGGGCGTGGTGACCGCCCTGCTGGGAACAGGTGCGCTCGGGATCGTGGCCGCGCTGGCCGGCTGGCCGGTCACCTGACCCTCCCCGCGCAACAGCTGCCCGGCTGTCAGCGGTTGCGCGGGGCGACCAGACCGGATTCGTAGGCGAGGACGACGAGTTGGGCCCGGTCGCGGGTGTGGAGTTTGGTCATGGCCCGGTTGATGTGGGTTTTCGCGGTCATCGGGCTGATCACCATGTGGTCGGCGATCTGGTCGTTGGACAGGCCCTGTGCGGCCAGGGCGACCGCTTCGCGTTCGCGCGTGGTCAGCTCCTCCAGTGCAGTACTGGTGATAGGGAGCGGCTGGGTGACGTACCGGTGGATCAGCTTGCGGGTGATGGACGGGGCGAGCAGAGCGTCGCCGCGGGCGGCTACCCGTACGGCGTGCAGGAGATCCTCCGGCACGATGTCCTTGACCAGGAACCCGGCGGCACCGGCGCGCAGCGCGTCGAAGACGTACTCGTCCATGCCGTAGTTGGTCAGCATGACGACGTGCACCCCTGCCAGGGCCGGGTCCGCGGCGATGCGCCGGGTCGCCTCGATGCCGTCCATGACCGGCATCTGGATGTCAATGAGCGCGACGTGGGGCAGGTGCTCCTTGACGAGCATCAAACCCTCTTCGCCATCGGCGGCTTCGGCCACCACCTCGATGTCGTCCTCGAGGTCGAGCAGCGCGCGGAAGCCGCTACGGATGAGCGGCTGGTCGTCGACCAGCAGGACACGGATCATGATGCTCGTTCCACAGGGAGTTCGGCCTGGACGGTGAAACCGTGCTCGGTGCGCGGCTGCGCGCGCAGCCGGCCGCCTAGGGCGGTGACGCGTTCGCGCATGCCGAGCAGCCCGATGCCGGGAGCGGGGACGTCACCGGGGGCGGCCTTGCCGTCGTCGTCCACCTGGATGGACAGCGCGTCGGGCCGGTATTCGATCCGGACCGTCGCGGTGGTGGCACAGGCGTGCCGGGCGGTGTTCGTCAGCGCTTCCTGGACGATGCGATAGGCGGTCCGGCCCACCGCGGCCGGCACGTCGTGCCGTTGCCCTTGGATCGTCAGCGTCGCGTCCAGGCCCATCGAACGGGCGCGCTCTACCAGTTCCGGTACGTGCTCGAGACTCTGCGGCGGAGTCGTGTCGTCGTCGCGCAGGGCCTCCAGAGTCGCGCGCAGCTCCCGGGTTGCCTCCCGTCCGGCCGTCTGGATCGCCAGCAGTGTCTCGGGCACCTGCTCGCCGCGCCTGTGGGCCACGTGGACGGCGACCTCGGACTGCACCTTGATGATCGAAATCTGGTGGGTGAGGGAATCGTGCAGCTCCCGCGCGATGTGCAGGCGCTCCTCGTCGGCGCGGCGCCGAGCGGTCTCCTCTCGGGTGCGCTCGGCATCGTCTGCCCGCCGCTCGGCCTGCCGCAGCGCCTCCCCGGCGGCAAAGGCGGCAATCAGCCAGGCGAGTTCCAGCACGTTCCGGGCCTGTGCGAACGCCTCGCGCGCCGGCCCGTCGTGGAAGGCCAGCGCCGTGAGAGGGAGGACGACGAGCAAAGACACGGATGCCGTCACCGTCAGGGCACGGTACCCGGCCCGCACGGCGCCGTACACCGCAACCAGGTACGAGACAGCGAGCACCTCAAAACCCGCCGCCTCGTACCCCACCGCGCACAGGCCTGTGACAGCCAGCACGGCCATCGGAGCCCTGCGCCGGGCGACCAGCGCCAGACCGCCCGCCGCCAGCAGCACGGCGCCGAAGAGCTCGCGCTCCCCGGCCGGGTGCTGCCCGGACAACCCGGTTCCCAGCAGCAGTGCCGCCACACTGACGGCAATCGCCCAGTCCATGGCACCGGCCGGGACACGAAAACGCCCTGTGTCCATGCGCGCACCCTAGCCGGACATCGCCGGCAGCGAGTCCCGCCCGCGGACGGGCGGCCGGCTACCGCACCCGCGGTACATGCCCGCCGCCTGCCGCGTGCGCAGCAGTCAACTGCCACGGCGACGGCAGTCCGAAGAGACTGCACCCGCTGGACGACCGGGAGGGCGGTCGGCAGGCACGCTCAAACCACAGCGAAACCGCGGAATTCGTGGCACGAAGGAGGAGAGTGGCATGAGCGCAAGAGATGTCCTGACGGTGGCCGCCGAGGGCGGAGTCATCGGCGACGGGCGGACGGGGGCCAACCTGGCTCTTGGGGTGGGGCTGGTGGGCGTGGCCATTGGCCGGCTGGCCCTGGCCCGGGGCACCGGCCGTATCAGCACCGGCAGCGCGCGCACCGGCGCCACGGCGGCCATTGTGGTGGGCCTGGTCGGAACGGCCCTCGCGGCGCTGCACCTGGTCACCTCCAGCGGGGTCCCGGCACCGGCAACGGGATGGTGGGAGCCATCGCGGCCATCCCATTGGGGCTGATCGCCATGGCACTCGGCTGGCGCGCTCTGTCCCACGCCCGACGCATTGAGCGGACCGCCGACCGCTTCGAACACGAGCGGGAGTTCGGGTCCACCTCGTAGGCACTCTTGGCCGACCGACCATGTGCCTGGCCGACCATCCCGTCCCGCTGGTAGCGCTGGCGCCGCTGCTTTGATGCCGCTGGCCGTCACCGGATACCCCGCCGCCGTCAGCTCGGCTGCCTTGGCCCGCCGGCGCTGGGCCAGCGAGTGCTGCTGCGGGTCGAACTCCAGCGCGGCTTCGTCCCGTCCGGCGCACCGGTAGCAGACCGTGTAGGCCTCCACGATGTGCCTCTCCCTCAACGGGCCTGCCCTCCTCACATGCAATGTCGAAATCACCGCAACGGTGCGAGCTCTTGGGCTATCCGGTGAGCGCTAGCCCGTTCCTCCTGTCTGAGTGACCTGTCGGGTGTGGTCTTCGTTGAGCTGATCGCGCCTAGAACATCCGCCCTCTGCGGATGCGAGTGTTCGTGAGGGCCCGGATGACAGCGCCCGGTCCCGGGCCCTCGCCCCCTCTTTACGGTGCCGGGGGCGCACAGCGAGGGACTGACACACGACACGCCGACCCGCCCAAGCGAGCCTGGGGCGTCCCGGCGGCCTTTCTGTTTCCTGAAGCCAGCTGCCTCTGGACACCTTCCTCGCCCAGGTCGCGGAACGCGCAGACCAGGTCCCCCCACAGGTGGCCAGGGCCGTCCAGAACGTGCTGGAAACCATTGGCGCTCACTGACGGGCGAGGACCGCACCGATTTTGGCCCGACCGCTGCCCAAGCAGTGCCGACCGCTGCTGACCGCAATCGAGCCGGCCACGGAAGCCCTCACACCCGAATCCGGGGCTGAACATGCCGCCGCGCCCGTGCCGGCCCTCAGTCGGCCTGGATGCCGCGCTGAGAGTCAGGCTGCGGCTGCCGTGGGTCGCGGCCAGCGCCCTCCCAACTGTGCGGCTCCGGAGGCCAGGCGGGGCGATGGGCCGCGGGCAGGTCCTTCAGCGCCTGGAGGACTGTTGGCCGGACCGGCAGTAACTCTGTGCTGCCCGTTTGCATCAGCAGCTCCGTCAGGCGACGCCCAGCCCCGGCCAGAAGGAGCATTCCGTTCCTGCGTTCCAGTAGCCAGCGGATGGCGAGAAGGCAGTTGAGCCCCCGAGAGTCACAGAAGACGAGAGCCGTCACGTCCAGCACCAGGTATCGATGCCCGGCGCCCACGGTGGCGCCGAGCGTGCGCAGGAAGAACTCCTCGCAAGTTTGGTCGAGTTCGCCACTGACCCGCAGGACCGCGCAGCCGTCGCACCCGGCAACCTCGGTGATGGTCAGACGGTGAGTCTGCGTGGACATCGCACCTCCATCCGGCCCTCATGTGCAGGACCGACACGGTGGGTTCCTGCGCGTCGGCACTTCACGCGGGCCGATCGAGCACCCGCAGTGAATCCCGCTCAGGTCACCTCGTCTCCATGCGCCATGGTGGGCTCCGGGCACAGTCTGACTCGATACCCGTATGGCTGCGTATGCCCCGCATTCCGGCGGGCAGCGGAAACGGATGAGATTTCTTGTCGGCCTGGAGCGCACCATGGAGCGATGGTCCAACGTCATGTGGGAGTCACTGGTCCCTCGTGCCACGAAGCGTGCCGAGGTGGTGGGGATACTCCGCCGCGAGTGCGACGACCGCGCTTTGATCCTGGACAGGCGGCGCACCCTGGTGCCCAACGCCTTCGTTATCGAGCTCCCGCCGGAATCCCACCGACGGCTGACCGACGACAGTGCCCAGGTGGCAGGGCACCTCGCGGCTCAAGTTCGCCGCTACGCAGCACAGCAGGGATATACCTTCGCCGGGCCCGTCGCAGTTGACCTGGCGTCGGCCGATGACGCTGGTGTCGGTCGCTTCCGTATCCGAAGCCGCCTCGCCCCCCATCACAGGTGACGAGGCATCCGGCGAAGCCGAACCCGTATGTCCGCTTCTGTGCGCCTACGCGTGATCGGTGCGGATGCGGAAAACAGCCCGCAGGACGGACACCCCCGATCGGGGATGGCCGGACCGCACTCGTCCCGAAGACCCTGCCCGCCGGCCCTGACAGACAGACCCGGGCGCGGCCCGCCCTCAGGTGGCCCGCGCCTGAGGCGTGCGCCGTTGCGTCATCTTGCGCCAGCAGCAGGGATATTCAGAAGCTGGCGCAGGGTGTCCTGATCAAGGTGAGGTCTTTGACTGCGACTCGTCACGTTGGGTGCGCAGTTGCTCGTTGATGCGCCGGGCTTCCTCGAGCTGATCCTCGAGGATGACAATGCGGCAGGCCGCCTCGATGGCGGTGCCCGCGTCGACGAGCTCGCGGGCGCGGGCCGCGATGCGCAGCTGGTAGCGGGAATAGCGGCGGTGGCCGCCTTCGGAGCGCAGCGGGGTGATGAGGCGGTGTTCGCCCAGCGCGCGGAGGAAGGCGGGAGCGGTGCCGAGCAGCTCGGCGGCCCGGCCCATGGTGTAGGCGGGGTAGTCGTCATCGTCGAGTTTGTCGACAGGACGGGAACCAGTAGGGGGCATAGACCTCTTCTTTCGGCGGACGCGTCGGGGGGCCCGGGTGCCGAACGGCACCCGGGCCCCGAGCTTTCAACACCATCTACCGGCAAACTACGCCGGCCTTCTTCGTCCGCAGGTTCCGCCTGGGAGGGCGAGACTGCGGGGATCGCGAATGCGTGACCGGGGACCACCTTCCAATCCGGGGCCTGCGTACCCGGGCGGACTTCTTCCTCGCCCGGGCGATCCTGATGGCGTCTGCTCCCTTACCTTCGGTTACTCGGCCGTACTGCTGGGATAACGCGGATACTGCTCGCGACTCTCGAGCCGCGTCCTGTTGACCTGCATGCGCGGCAGTTCGTGTCTGCCGCACCCACTCGACTTCCTGGGTACAACAGAAACGATAACGTTGCGGCGAGCCAATGTCTACTGTGACTGTGACAGGTTTTCTTCAGGGCTGATCCGTGAAGTCCCGCTGGAGATACGTCCGGAAGTTTGTTGCCCGGGTTTGACCTGTCCGGCGGACACACGCTGAGCCTGATGGCAGAACCGACCCCGGGCGGGCGGTGGCGCATGACCGATGCAAAGACCACCCTCACGCAAGGCCCAGGACCCCCCTGTGGTTGTTGGAGGGCGAGAGTCCCGCTGGTATCGCGGTCCGCTACCTGCGGGACCACCGCGCTCGGGCGGGGCTGAACCACACGTCCTTCATGAACTCTTTGAGGGTGCCTTTCACTGTTCCCCAGGAGGGCTTGGACAGAGTCCTCGGAGTGTCCGGTGGCCGCAGCTCCACCTGCTCGTCCGGCCGGGCCTCCAGCGCCTTCGTGGTGTCGACCTGCTGGCCGGCCTCGCACAATTTCCCAGGTCATAACGGCACGGCACCGCTTCCCTAACGCGGCGTTGCGGTCCACAGTGAAAGAAGCACCATCGCGCACTGGAGGCAGTCATGCTCCTTCTCGGCATCATCCTGCTCGTTGTCGGCTTCGTTACCGGCATAGCGATCCTGTGGACGATCGGACTCATCCTCGCGGTCATTGGCGCGGTCCTGTGGATCATGGGATCCCTGGGGCACGCTGTCGCCGGCCGTCGCCACTATTGGTGATCTTCTCTCCGACCATCGCCTCGGCGACATGCCGGCCGCCGGACCGGGTGAAGCAGGCTGCCCGGACACGCAGCCGACCAGCCATGACAGGCGGCTGCGGCTGTGCGCTGACGCGTTTCGCCGTCATGCCCTGCTCTCCCTTGCTGGACGCGAGATGTGTTCCCGATGATCACAGGCCGTAATGAACCGTCAGTCGCTTCCTGTCCAGCCGCCGTCCGCGCCATACAGGAGCGCTCGCGCATCAGCGCGCTGAGGGGCTTCAGTGCGCCGGGAGTAACCGTGTCCCTGCATCAGCGGTGCAGGGGCACTTGCTCGCGGGGCTCCAGGCGCAGAGGGGCGCCTTGGCGGTTCAGGGCGCGCTGGACGAGGTGGTGGGGCACGTCGCGGGGGTGCGGGAGAGGCGGACGGACAGCGCGGCGCAGACTCCGGCCGCCTGCCCCGTCGCCATCGCGATGGGCATGACGCGGTAGGAGGAGTGCGCCACGTGTGACGATGCCGGAGCCTTGCCTGCACGCCACGGCAGCTCGGCGGATGTGCCGTCTGGCAGTTCCTCCGAGGCAGCCGGGCATGGCTTCAACACTGGAGAGGGTGCAGGCGTGTCATCGCATCGGCCAGCTGCCGGCGGGCCACATAGAGCGCCGCGTCCAGCTGACGAGTACCCGTGACCACACATAGCGTGTACGTCACATCCTCGAGCTGACGCCGGATTTCCGGCCCGGCACCGGACGCCAACCGCCGGCGCAATGTGTCGCAGCGCTCGACCAGCTCCCGCAGGAGCGAAGGATGCGCCCTCAACATGACGGCCACCTCCGTCCTCACCCCTTCGGACTACCCCCGCTACGGTCCCAGCCATCAGCCCCGCCCGCATCCGGAAGCCGTCACCCATCTAGTCATGCTTGCCGGACGGGAGTGAGGCCCTACGAACCATGCGGGACCGTGGCGCGCCTAAAAGTCGAGCGGCGTTTGCCAGGGATCGCTCTGCCGCTGGGAGAACGGTGCGGCCGGGCGAGCGGGCTCCAGCAGCTCGCAGACCACGGAACGGGCACTGCAGGAGGCCGGGGCATGGACCGAAGGTGATCTACGCCCGGTGGGCGGAGTCGGCATCGTCGGTGTCCGCAGCGGCCATGGCGACCTGGCGCGCGGCCGCGGCGGCCCGTATCCGGTCCAGGGGGATACCGGCCTGCTCGCACAGGGTGGCCAGGTCGAAGTAGATCGCCTCGCCCGCCATCAGCCCGTCTTGGAACGGGACGATGTTGGCGAAGGGCACCTCAAAGGCGCCCCCTCCGGGGGTATCCCGAGCCACTCCCCGCGGCTGGTGCCGCGCAGAGTTCCCCAGACGGCGAGGACGCCGTCGCCGAAGGCGATGCCCTCATCCTCGGGGGTGAGGTCTGGGAAAGCAGTGAAGTACTGCTGCTTGTAGGCGGCGCCCACCGCGTCCCTTCCCCGGCTGCACAGCCCGAGCGCCTTCGTCTCGAGGAAGCAGTCCGCGACGAACGTCCTGAGGATGCCGTCGATGTCCCGTGCCATCTCCGCCTCGCGGTGGGTCTCGAAGAGGCGGCGCATCTCGGTGCTGTCCATACCAGCACTCACTCCTTCGGCACCTGGTCGGGCCGTCCTTCCTCGATCGTAGGAGGGCACCGACTGGCCGACCACCGGGACCGCCGGGCAAGCGATCATCAACCGGCGCTCGCCGCGCTGAGGCCGGAGCAGGAAGCGGAGACGCCGCCAAGGCCCCTAAGCCTCCTCTGGACCTGCAGGGCGTTGCGGCACGGGCACGGTGCGAAGGCCCGCACGGGCTCTGTGACGGTCACCAGGGCCCACACGGGGGGCGGCTGGAGGACGGGGCCGGGGTGAAGCTCAAAGTGTTCGTGTCGTACACGAAGACCATGCGCGGGAAACTCACCCCCAACAACTCCAGCAGCTCGCCGAGTTGGGACTCAACTGGGCGCGCTGAGGAGGCCCCGCGTGAGAACCTGCACCGGGGTCCGTGCGGTGCCACACACAGCACGGACCCCTTCGCTCAGCCCCGAACGATGTTCTGCGCCTGCGGTCCCTTCTGCCCCTGACCGATGTCGAAGGTCACGTGCTCGCCCTCGGTCAGCTCGCGGTACCCGTTGCCCTGGATTTCCGAGTAGTGCGCGAACACGTCCGGCCCCCCGCCGTCCTGCTCGATGAAGCCAAAGCCCTTCTCAGAGTTGAACCACTTCACGGTGCCGCTGGCCATACCGTCAATCCTTCGTTTCACGCGAGAGAACAGCCCACTTACCGGGCATGCCCCAGCTCCTGCAACCACACGAGCCTCATCCGTTCTACCCCGGACCACCCCGCTTATCCGACCAACGCCACACCCAGAGGAATCTCTCCAGGCACTCGCCGGCCTCGGCTTGCCGCGGGGACTACCCCGCCACGGCGGACGTGGTGGGGGTGCGACCCAGATATGCGTAAAGAGCCGCTGGGGCCGGGACTGCGGGCAGGAAGGCGACGCCTCGCGGGCGCAGGGCGGACAGCGACGCAGTGGTCGTCGCGCCCGCCCGTACGCACGTCGCCGTCTTCGCGGCCGGGGCGAGTTCGGCGCGGCCGAACAGCAAGGCGTAACCGGTGGGAAGCTGGTGGAGGATGCGGGTGATCAGGTCGGGACCGGCGTACGCGACGACGGCGGAGAAGACGAAGCCCGTGTACGAGCGGGTAGTGGCCAGGGAGGCGCCGGTGCGGGCGGCGAGGTTGTCCTTGACGAAGGACCAGCCGGCCAGCGGCTGGAGGTCGGGGTCTTGGGCGTTCAGCACGCGTGCGGCTTCCAAGGGCAGGCAGCCGGCGAGGTCGACACGTTCGTTGCCGGTCAGCTGACGCCCCAGTCCGGCAAGGAGCAGGCGGACGGCTTCGTCGGCTCTCTCGCGGGTGGGGTAGGCGCCCTCGTAGCGGACCTTCTCACCTTCTCCAGCATCCGCTCGCATGCCGTCCCGTACGGCTGCTGGGACGGTGCGTGCCCCTCGGAGATCACAGGGGTGGTTGCCCCTCTTGCTGTGGCCGGTGTTCGGGCACCGGGGGCGCGGGATGGTCAGATGGGCTGAGGGCGGCCGAAGAGCAGGTCGTAGCCGGTGGGGAGCTGGAGCAGGATCTGGCTCAGCAGGCATCCGCCTGCCGCGTCGGCGACGGTGGACAGCACTGCGCTGACGTTCCAGGCCGCGGTCTGCTCGGTGGCGCCTTCGACCCACGCGGCGGTTGCGCGGACGAACCGCTCCGGGGCAGCAGCTCAGCGCTCTGCAGCGGGTTGAGCAGGATCAGGTCGAACGGCTCAGGCAGGCGCGCCGCCAGCTGGGCGCGGACGTTGCCGACCAGGTGCGCGCCGAGGAGAGCGAGTACCACCCGGACGGCGCTCTCGGCTTCCTCGGCGGTGTCGTACTCGCCGCCTTCCTTCACGCGGCCCGGGAACGCTTCGCGTCGCAGAGTCGTCTCGGCCGCCACCCCTTCTTCTCGGACTGTCCACGGGGGTGCGGAGAGCGGGGTGAGAGGGAATCAGATGCCCGCCCCGCACACCCATCCGGCCGGTGTCAGCCGGAGATCTCAGTGCGGCCTGATCCGACGCCGATGGAGATCCTGCGGGGCTTGGCGCGCTCGGCCATCGGGATCCGCAGGGTGAGCACGCCCGCGTCGCAGTCGGCCTGGATGTGCTCGGTGTCGAGGGTGTCGGCGAGCACGGTCCGGCGGGAGAAGACACCCAGCGGCCGCTCGGACAGCTCCGTCTGCACGTCGTCGGCCTTCGCCACCGGCCTGCGCCCGGCCTGACGGTCAGCATGTTCCGCTCAAGGTCGATGTCGATCGCGTCCGCGGTGACACCGGGCAGGTCGAAGGCCACCACGTACCCGTCGCCCTCGCGGTAGGCGTCCATCGGCATTGTCGACGGCTTCGACCGGGTACCCGGGCCCATCAGCTGCTGCGCCGGCCGGAGATCGCATCGAGGACGAGCGGCCGTGGCCGGTAGGGAGTCACACTGGCTCCGGCAGGTCCGTGAGCGCGCCGAGAGTCCAAGGGTGCAGTTGATGAGTTCGGGAACCATGGGAACTCTTGCGAGGTCGGCATCCCCAAGCTCTTGATGACAGGTGCTGATCATGCCGAAGGCGAGGAGACCAAGGGTGAACTGGACGCTTGGCGAGGAATTCGAGACGCCTGAGGGGAGGGTGCGGTGGAGGGTATTCGGCAGTGGAGATCCGCTGGTGCTGGTGCACGGCACTCCCTATTCCTCTTTTCTCTGGCGGGACATCGCTCCAGCGCTCGCCCGTACCCGCCGGGTCTTCGTCTACGACCATCTCGGCTTCGGCCAGTCGGACCAGCGCGAGGGCCAGGACCTCAGCCTGGCGGCTCACGCGAGGAACCTCGCCCGGCTCCTCGATCACTGGGAGCTGACCTGCCCCAGCGTCATCGCCCACGACATCGGCGGGGCCGTGGCACTGCGGACGCTGCTGCTGGAAGGCAAGAGCTACCGGGACCTGACCCTCTTCGACGCAGTGAGCGGCGGTGAGTGGGAGCGAGGGCTCTTTCAGCTCATCCTGGAGTACGCGCATGTCTTCCAGCAGCTTCCGGACTACGCGCACGAAGCGCTGGTCGCCAGCCATATGCGGCACGCGACGCACGTCGGCTTGCGGCCGGAAGTCCTCGAAGCCTTCCTCGCACCGTGGCGGGGGGCGGCGGGGCAGGCCGCGTTCTACCGCCAGTACAGCCAGATCAGGCAGGCAGACACCGCCGCGTACGAGCACCTGCTTGGCGGCATGTCACTTCCGGTACGCCTCATCTGGGGTCGCGAGGACCGCATCCTCCCCCCGATGTACGCCGGATGGTTGCTCGAGCGCATCCCACACGCTGAGCTGCACTGGATCGAGGGAGCGGGCCACCTCCTCCAGGAAGATGCACCGGGGCAGCTGTCGGCCTATCTCACCGCCGGGTTCCCGTCAGACAGGTGAGGCTGGGTCGGCAGAACCGCTCACGGAGAAGAACTCCCTCTTCTGCGCCGCTATGGCAGCAGGGTCTTTGCGTGATCGCGTTTCGTCCGGGGTCACCCAGTGAGGCCGAGGCCTGAGAGGGGCCGATGGTAGTCACTGCGGCATGCGCGGGCAGCGGCGATGTGATGCGCGAGCACGCGGTCCGCCGTATCCCGGTCGTCGACGAGGGACAGCACGCGGTGGGAACAAGCCGCGAAGGAAGGCGAGAAGATGAGCTGGCCGGCCGCATCTGAGACTGGAAAGTCGCTGTGTGGCGGTCCTTCCCATGGTCAGTGACTGCCGCGCCCACGCTCTGCTGTACCGAGGGCGGTCCGGGCCAGATTGACCGCCGCGCGAAAGGGTACTCCGACGATCTTGGGAGACCGGCCCTCGGGCCGCACTGATCGGAAGGAGAGCCGTGCCTGGCGAAAAGGTGAAGAACGTCTTCGTGATCGGGCTCGACGAGGCCAATCTGCCGACGCTGCGGCAGGTGCCGGGAGCCCGTTCCCTGCGCTTCCACCAGCTGCTGACGATCGAGGAACTGCAGATCGGCGAGGTGGACCTGCCCGCTCTGATCGAGAAGGCCCAGGGCGTACTGGACGCCTTCGACGGCAGCGTCGACGCGATCGTCAGCTACTGGGACTTCCCCGCCAGCACCCTCGTCCCGATTCTCAGCGAACGCTACGGCACCCACAGCACCAGCCTGGAGTCCGTGGTCAAGTGCGAGCACAAATACTGGAGCCGGCTGGAGCAGCAGAAGGTCACCGACCGGCACCCGCGCTTCGACAGGGTCGACCTGACCGCCGAGCCGCCGCGCCCACCGGAGAACGTCGGGTTCCCGATGTGGGTCAAACCCGCCCTCTCGTACTCCTCCGAACTCGCCTTCGGAGTCCGCGACGAGGAGGAGTTCCGCACGGCCGTCACCGAGATAAGCGAGGGAATTACCCGCATCGGTCGACCCTTCGAACACATCCTCGAACGCATCGACCTGCCCCCGCAGATGGACGGCGTCGGCGGCCCGGTCTGCCTGGCGGAGGAGGCGATGACCGGCGTCCAGGTCGCTGTGGAGGGCTACGTCCACAAGGGCGAGGTGACGGTCTACGGCGTCCTGGACTCCATCAACTACCCGGACTCCCCCAGCTTCCTGCGCCACCAGTACCCCTCGATGCTGCCCCAACCGGTCATCGCGCAACTCCACGACGTAACCGAGCGCGTGATGCGGGGCATCGGCATGGACTCGGCCACCTTCAGCGTCGAGTACTTCTACGACCCGCGGACGCGCCAGATCAACCTGCTGGAGATCAACCCCCGGCACTCCCAGTCGCACGCGGAGCTTTTTCAGTACGTCGACGGCGTGCCCAACCACCACTGCATGGTCAGCCTCGCCCTCGGCGACGACCCGCGCATGCCGCACCGTGAGGGCCCGTACGCGATGGCGGCGAAGTGGTACCACCGCTGGTTCACCGACGGCGTGGTACGCCACGTGCCCGGGCCCGAGGACATCGCCCGCATCGAGCGGGAGACACCGGGGGTACGGATCGAGGTGGTCCCCGAAAAGGGCAGTCGGCTCTCGGAGCTTCCCCAACAGGACAGCTACAGCTACGAGTTGGCGCACATCTTCACCGGCGGGGCGGACGAGGAGGAGCTGCGGGAGAAGTACGACCACTGCGTGGCGGCCCTGGGCCTCACCTTCGACGAGGCCCCGCGAGAGTAAGGAGGACGTCGGTCCGATGCGTTATGTGACCAATCTGCCGTACGCGACCAAGGAAGAAGAACACGTCACGATTCCCATGTCCGACGGGGTCCTTCTCTCCGCGCACATCTGGCGCCCCACCTCCTCGGACCACGAGCCGGTGCCCGCGGTGCTGGAGTACATCCCGTACCGCAAGCGCGACCTGACGGCCGTACGGGACTCGATCCATCACCCCTACATCGCCGGACACGGCTACGCCTGCGTACGCGTCGACCTGCGCGGCACCGGCGACTCGGAAGGCGTGCTGCGGGACGAGTACCTGGAACGGGAGCAGGCCGACGCCGAGGAGGTCCTGGCCTGGCTGGCGGAGCAGCCCTGGTGCGACGGCGGCACCGGGATGATGGGCATCTCCTGGGGCGCGTTCGCGGCGCTCCAGGTGGCGGCCCGCCGCCCGGCCGGCCTGAAGGCCATCGTCATCGCCTCCTTCACCGACGACCGGCACGCCGACGACATGCACTACATGGGCGGTGCCCTGCTGTCGGACAGCCTGGCCGAGGCGGGCACCATGTTCGCCTACGGCACCTGTCCGCCCGACCCCGCCGTGGTGGGCGACCGCTGGCGCGAGATGTGGCACGAACGGCTGGAGCACACCGAGCCCTGGGTCCTTCCGTGGCTGCGCCACCAGCGCCGCGACGGCTACTGGCGGCACGCCTCGGTGTGCGAGGACTACAGCAGCGTGCGTTGCCCGGTCCTGGCCTCCAGCGGATGGGCCGACGGCTACTCCAACGCCGTGACCCGGCTGCTCGGCCACCTGGACGTGCCGCGCAAGGGGCTGATCGGCCCCTGGTCGCACAAGTTCCCCCATCTCGGGGAGCCCGGCCCCGCCATCGGCTACCTCCAGGAGGTCGTGCGTTGGTGGGACCACTGGCTCAAGGGCATCGACAACGGCGTCATGGACGGTCCCATGCTGCGGACGTGGATGCAGGACAGCGTGCCGCCCTCCACCTCCTACGAAGAGCGGCCGGGACGCTGGGTCGGCGAGCCGGACTGGCCCTCCCCGCACATCCGAGAGGTCGTCCACCCGCTCACCCGGCACACGATCGAACCTCCGCGGGACCCGGCGGACCCGGCACCGGCGCACGACGGCGACGCGATGACCGTGCAGTCACCGCTGTCCGTCGGCCAGTTCGCGGGCAAATGGGCCTCCTACAACGCGCCCCCGGACCTGCCGTACGACCAGCGCGAGGAGGACGGCGGTTCACTCGTCTTCGACAGCGAGCCCCTGACCCGACCGCTGGAGATCCTCGGCTCACCCAGCGTGGAGCTCGATCTGTCGGCCGACGAACCGGTCGCCATGGTGGCCGCGCGCCTGTCCGACGTGAGCCCCGACGGCGCCGCGACCCGCGTCTCGTACGGCCTGCTGAACCTCACCCGCCGCGACAGTACGGAGTCCCCCGAGCCCCTGGAACCAGGACGGCGCTACCGCGCCACCATCCCGCTGAACGGAGTGGCGCAGGCGTTCCCGCCGGGCCACCGCATCAGGCTCTCCCTCTCCACGTCCTACTGGCCCCTCGCCTGGCCGCCACCGAAGCCCGCGCTGCTCAGCGTCCATGAGCGCTCCAGCACGCTCACCCTGCCCGTGCGACCGGTGGAGGAACCCGACGAGGTACCGTCGGCCCCCTTCGGCGAGCCCGAGGGGACACCACCGCTCGCCACCAGCCAGGTAACGCCACCCGAAGAGCGCTGGGAGGTCAAGCGGGACTTGGTCGGTTATCACGCCGAACTGGACATCGTGAAGGACCGGGGCACGGTCCGCTTCGAGCACATCGGGCTCGAGGCCAGCCGTCGCGCCCACGAACGCTATACGACGGTCGCCGACGACTTCACCTCGGCGAACGGCTCCTCCACATGGACCATGCGCTTCCGGCGCGACGACTGGGACGTCCGGGTGGTGACGCACACTCAGCTGAGCTGCGACGAGACAGACTTCTTCGTGGATGCGACCCTGGACGCCTACGAGGCCGACCGCCGGGTCTTCTCGCGCACCTGGAACGAGACAGTGCCGCGCGATCTGCTGTAGAACTCGGCGAAGTTGTGCGGGGTCACACATCACCGCACGCGAACGAGCGAGCCGAGCCATCCTGCGTGGGAAGGGCCGCCCCTGCACCGACGGGGAGGCGGTGAGCCTTGCCATCCACGCCTTCGCCGCATAGCCGCCTGCTGGAAGGCAGCAGCGCCGTACGGCCGGCGCCGGGAGCCGACTCAGCGTGTCCCACAGCACCCGCTCCGCGGTGCCGACCGCGTCCACGTCACCCTCGGCACGACCGGCTGTCGTCAGGCGCTCTCATCCGGCGCCGGAGCCGCGGGGTCCGTGGGACTGGCGCGGAGCATGGCCCTGTCGAGGGCGTCATGCTCGGGCGAAGGGGGCAGGGGCCCGCGGGCCGTTGCCTCGCAGGCCTGGATGAGCAGGGCGACGACGCGTCGCCAGGAGTCGGGGGCGGCGTCGCCGGTGGCGTTGACGACCCCTGCATTGGCCATATGGATCAGGACCAGGTCCGAGGGATCGAAGTCCTCGCGCAGCCGACCCGTGGCCTTCGCGCGGTTGATGAGCTCCACCATGGCCTCGTATGCCTCGTTGCGGCGCTGCTCCAGGGCTTTGGCGGTGGGGAAGGTCGTGGTCAGGACGTCGGCGAAGCCGCTCTTCGGTAAATCCATAAGCCCAGGCGTCGGGCGATGGTGGCCACCGGTTCGTCGGTGTGGGCGAGCAGCCTCTGAGCCTCCAGGGCGACACAGCGTCGATGACGTGTTTGACGGGTTGTCCGGTGGCGGCCGTGCAGGCGCGCGTGAGGGTCTTGACGGTGTAGCCGAGGCGGTGGGCGTAGTCGGCGGCGCGGCGGGTGGCGGAGTAGGAACGCTCCAACTCGGCGCGGAAACGGGCATACAGCTCGTCGCCCGCGCTCGGGTCACCGCCGCCCTCGGGGTGGGGCAGCCGGTCGACCTGCAACAGCACGGTGGCCAACAGCAGTTGGAGGATCTCCGCCGACACGGTCTCTTCCGGACGGTCGTACTCGGCCCGCAACTGGCCCAGCAGGGTGGACAGCGCCGCGTACGCGGGACGCGCGCGCAGTTGCCGGCAAGCGGGCCCGTACCACTCGTTCACAAGCCGGTCGCCACTGCTTCTGTGGGACGGGAAGGCAGGCGTGAACAGCAGGTGCGTGCCATTCGCCGTGCCCGGCCGGACGAAGCTCTGGACCTGGCCCGGCCGTACCCACAACAAGGTGCCCGGGCGGTAGGGGTAGGTCACGCAGTCGATCGCGTGCTCCCCGCTGACCTCCGTGATCAGGGTGAGGGTGTGGAAGTCCACCCGATGCACCAGGTCCGGCCGCCTCCCCCGCCGCCGGCGCCGCTCGTGCAGTGTGGCGAGATCGATGATCTCGAAGCCGGGGACCCGCTCCTCGGGCGGGTGGAAGTCGAGCCGAAGGATGGCGCCGCCCCGGGAGGGATCGCCGCCGCCGAGGTCCACGGGAAGCAGCACGATCTCCAGATGTCCTCGAATTACCATGCCGCGTCTTCAGCGTATCTCGTCTGCCTGCGGTTTCGCGGCGAGAGTAGAAGACATCAAGGCGGCGCAAAGGCGCCTATACCTCAAGGAGCATCCCCATGAACGGCACGGTCACGGTGCTCGACAAAGGCGCGGTCCGCATCCACAGCTACATGTCCCCGGCGGACACCTTCCACACCACCACCCAGCTGATCGAGACCCCAGCCCGCATCATCGCGATCGACGCCCAACGGCTCCCCGCCTACGCCGACGAGGCCATCGCCTACGCGAAGGGGCTCGGCAAGCCGCTGGACCGGCTCATCGTCACGCACGCCCACCCGGACCACTACAACGGCGCCGCCCGCTTCGGCGTCCCCCGTCCACGCCCTCCCGCAGGTGCGCGAGCAGATCATCGCGCGGGGCGACAGCCACCTGCCCACGGGCCTGGTCATCCCCGTCACCGATTTCACCCCGACCGTGGACCTCACCCCCGGCACCGAGGTATTCGACGGCGTCCCGTTCCTCTTCGAGGCCGTCTCCGGCGGCGAGGCCGCCGACGAACTGCTCATCAAGCTGCCCGAGCAGCGCGTCCTGATCGCCCAGGACCTGGTCTACAACGACGTCCACCTCTACCTGGGCAACAACGACATCACCGGCTGGCAGCAGGCCGTCGCCGCCCTGGCCGCCGAGTCCGGCTACGACACGATCCTCGCCGGCCACGGCCTGCCCACCGGCCCGGAGATCTACGAGGACGGCCGCCGCTACCTCACCGACGCCCGCGAACTCCTCGGCGACGACGGCGAGGCGTACAAGAGGGCGATCGTCGACCGATACCCCGCCCACGTCGGCCCGTTCATCATCGACATCGCCAACCGGTCCCTCTTCCCGGCCGGCAACTGAGCGCTGTCGGCGTGTGCCGCCCGCGCCGCGCGGATCCGGGGCAGTTCGCGCGGCCCGCAGCTTCTCTGCTCATTGCCCCGAGTTGTTGATTGCCCACATTGATTCGCTCACGCGCCCCTGCACGGAGATCCGCCATGTCCCAGACCCGCCTTCCCCGTTCACGTGCCGCAGCCATCGCGGTGGCCTCCCTCCTCAGCCTGGGTGGCGCAGCCGCCCCGGCCCTGGCCTCCACCGGCGGCGACCTACTCCACGCCACCGTCCTGCACCACTGGCAACCGTTGCCCACCAGCTACAGAGACCGGGGCGACAAGACCTACCCCGAGGGCATCGCCCGACAGCACGACACGCCCTACTTCTACGTCGGCAGCACCAGCGACGGCACCGTCTACCGCGGCGACATCCACCACAGCCGCGACCAAGGTGTTCCTGCCCGGCGGCCAGGACGGACGGACCTCCGTCGCGGGCATGAAGACCGACGGCGCGGGACGGCTCATCGTCGCCGGTCGCGCCACCGGCAAGGTCTTCGTCTACGACACTCCCTGTGACCGACTTGCCCCGGAGTCCTTGTCCAGACACCAGCCGCAATAGTCCGGCCGGACGGAACGCACAGCTCCGCGGTGCTAACCCCGCCACCGCACCCCGCGCCGCCGCAGCCGGTGAATCTCCCACCAGGCCACCATCGTCACCGACACCGGGCCACCGAGGAACGCACAGACCGCGAGCGGCACCGGGCCCGGCGGGAGACCGCCCGTCGACAGGCCGAGGAAGGCGAACACCCAGACCAGGACGGAGGTGACCAGCGCGGGCAGCGCCGCATGCAGGGCGGACAGGTTGAAGGCGTGGCGCAGCGCCGGACCGGAGGTGAAGCAGAGGAAGAAGATCACCCACCAGAACGGCGCCCAGCACACGAACATCACGGACACCCAGAGCAGCAGGTTGGGGCTGCTGGGCAGCAGCCGCATCCCGTCGGCCGCCGCCATGAACAGCAGCGGCACCAGTGTCCAGGCACCGAAGTACCACAGGGCCGACCGGCCGGCCGGCCACAGCTGCGCCCGCATGGCCCGCCGCGTTCCGGGCCCGGCCGCCAAGAAGAGCAGTGCCACCACCACCGCCGCGCTCAACAGAGCCAACCAGGGCGCGAACAGAAGCCGTTGCAGGAACTGCCCCGGTATCTCCGCCACGTCCTGCCAGCCACCGAACCCGGCCAGCAGCGCCGCCGACATGGCTAGGGCCACCCACGCCCGCACCCTCTGCACCCGGAGCACCCCGGGATCCTCGACGTGCCCTTGCGGGCGTACGGGGAAGACCCGGCGCGCCATACGGCGGGCCGTACGGGCCAGCTGGTAGCCGACCAGCAACGGCACGGTCAGCCACCACAGGCAGGGGAAGAACAGCACCAGCACCACCCCGGGGTGCATCTGCTCCCGCCGCCCCCGCAACACCTCACCCAGCGGCGGCCATTCGTCCTCACGCAGCCGTCGCCACAGCGGCGTGTACGGCCGCGGCGAGTCGCCGTACGGCAACCGCACTGGCGGGCGGGGAACGTTGATGCTCACAAGCGTCCCTTCCACGGTCCCGGTAAGGGACGCGACCCGGCCCGGCCACGGTTCCCGACCGGACATCCCGTGCTGCCGAGGCGCGCCGCGCCAGCACCGGTGTGGACGATCGCGTAACTCCTGGCAGCATGGACACGCCACCCTCCCCGAGGCGCCGCGCTGACCTCCGCAGACGGCGCCAGGTTTGTGTCAAGGCGCCAGTAGCGGTACCGCTCAAGTCCGTGCGGCAGATCAGCGGGTCACAGCATCCGTACCTCGGCTGGTGGAAGCTTCGCCCACCAGTGGTGGTAGCGGCTGTAGACCTCCGTCTCGCGGTCGCCGAAGATCGCCCTCAGGGATTGGGCCTCCGCAGCCAGTCCGTCCCAGGTGGCGGGCGACAGGGAGTGGAAAGCCGTGGCCTCGATGCCGCCTTCCACCGGGCGCCACACACCGGCGACATAGCCATCCACCAGCAAGGTGGGCAGTACGTCTCCGTTCCTGCGGATCACCAGGTGACGATAGGCCGGGGGTATCACCCGGCTACGGTCCGCGTAGGCAAGGAGAATGCTGTCCCACATCGCCATGAGCCGGGGCGGAGCGGGCGTATCCGCGGGCGGCCGCGGGGCGCCAGGAAGGTCGAACAGCGTGCTGCCGTCCGGCCCCTGGACCTGCTCGACGGCGCCGTCCAAAGTGCGCAGCGCCTGGCGCACGGGTGCCCGCTGCACCATGGCGAACTGCGCCACGTCCGCAACCGACGCGGGCCCAAAACCTGCCAGATAGCGCAGAATCAGCATCTGCAGCGCCTGTGGATCCGCCGCCCGCCCCGCGAGGGCGGTCCCGGGCCCCGCCGCGACGAAGGACGGCCGCAGGCCGAATGACCATGGCCCGCCTGTCGGAGCATGGTGCAGTGGCGCGTAAGCCTTCAGCCCCCACCACGCCCCGTCCTTCTTCTCGGCGCCGAGCCGCTTCTCGACCCACGCCTGCATCTGTGCCGAAGTCCGTGGCCGACAGGCGAAAGCCAGCAGCTCGGGCACAAGTTCGTCGGCGTCCGCAGGGGTCAGACCCGCATCGGCGAAGCGGAAGCCCAGCCGGGAGGCATACAGGGTGGGCTGCATCGCCGCGCGCAGGACCGGATAGTCCCCGGCACCCACGGCGTGCAGGGTGATTCGCATCAGGGTCGCCTTGACCACTGCCCGCCCGGCGAAGGCAGCATCGAGGTCCGCCGGAGCGAAACCGGTGACCCGGTTCCAGAGCGCGAGATACGGCGAGGCCGGATGCTGCGCCTGAAGGGCAACCACACGCCGCACCGCGTCGACCACAGTCAACGGCTCACGCTCCAGCAGCAACTGACGTTCGAGAGTCGCCCGGTTGAGTTCACGCCCAGTGATCACGACGGGGCAGAGTACCGCCCCGCCCCAGAGCCGTGGTCAGCGGACCCGTCCAATTCGACGTCGAGGCTGGTGCTGCACAGTCCTGGGCCCAGCACGGCCCGGCGAGCATTGATCCGGTTCGTGATGCAGGGGACCATCGCGGCCGTTGAAATGGGAGCACCCGAAGGCGCGGGACGGGTGGGCCGTGTGAGGACACCGTGCTGGGCGTCGGCGAAGACCCGGCGCCCCGTCCCTCGAAGCCAGAGGTCTGGCGCGGTCATCATGCGGCCGATCTCGGCGGCGGAGTACGAGCGGAAGAAGTGGCGGGGGGTCGGAGGCAAGGTATCGGTCATAGGCAGCAGTTGCTCGGGTACGCAGCGATGGTGCCGGGCCACTGTCGGGGATCGAGCAACCAGTCCGTGGTGACCTCGGGCAAGGGAGCCTGGCCCTTCGGATCAGCGACTTGGACAGCTTGACGCCGGTGTCGGTGGCGATCTGCGGGCAGAACATCGGGCGGGCAGCTGCATGGGTCGCTCGTGACACTGCATGGCTGAGTATCAACTCCTTGCACACTCATACATGGTGGTACGGATGCCCGCCCCGTCCCCCGCCGCGTGGCAGCCTCGCTCGTCATCGAGGGCCAATAGCCGACTCGGCAATTCCGCGTACCCGTCACGGAGCGGAGCGACGGTCACAACCCGCTGTTGTGCGCGGGAGCGGTGAAGGTCGCTGTGTTCATGCCACCCTCCCCTGCTACATTGCGCCTCAAGATCAGAAAAACGGGGGCAGAACATGACCGTGCAGGGGCACGCCGGGGGCTATCGCGTCCAGACGAGCGCGATGGACAGCGAGGCGCAGACACTCGACACGGCGGGTGACGACGTCGGCGCCATCGCCACGGCGGTCAAGGACACCGCCTGCTACCCCTCGGACGTCCTCGGTGGCTCCGACGCGGGCCCCGCCTACAACAACTTCGCCGGTGACTGGCAGGCAGAGGCCAAGGTCCTGGAGAGCGCCCTGCACGAACTGGCCGACAAGGTGCGGGTGTCCAAGGCGAACTACCAGGGCGCCGAGCACGCCTCCATCCGGGGCATGAGCGCGGCGGGCGGTGAGGGCGTGACGACGATGCCCGCGCCCGCGGGGGATGTTCCCGCGCCGGGCTACCGCACCATGCCCGCGCCCGGCACGCCGCCGCGCGGCCTGTCCGACTTCGGCTGAGCGTCCTTCGTACCGCGTACGAGTCCGCACTCCTGCCCTCACCACGACAGAAGGCCGCACCGTCATGCCCGACGCAGGCGAATCCACCACCGACCGCCGCCAGAAGCTCGCCGAGTACCACGACTCCATCTCCTCGGCCGACAGCAAGAACGATCTCATCGGGGCCATCAACAGCGCCCTGGGCGTCTCGGCGCCGGTCGGTGAACCCGGGATCATCGAGGGTCTCGCCAAGACCTACCGCAAACAGATCGACGACGTCGCCGACGTGCACCGGCGGGTACAGAAGGTCGCCAACGAGGGCCTGCCCGATGCCTGGGTGGGCAGCACCGGGGCGCGGGCGTCCGAGGTGGTGATGGCGGCGGTGCGCTCGGCCGAGCAGATGGAGCAGGCGTTCAGCGGCGCGGCAGGTGCCCTGTACCGCTTGGCCGACGCGCTGACCAACGCCAAGGCCCAGGACAAGGGCGGCCGCGAGCAGTTGCGCGAGGCGCTCGGCATGCTCGGCGGTGAGGACGGCTTCTTCGACGGCATGGTGGAGAAGGACGCCGAGGAGGCGGAGCGGCTGCGGGCCCGCAGCATCGCGGCCGCAGGCGCCAAGACGATGCACACCGCAGCCGAGGTGGCTGACGACGCGGCGCGGGCTGCGGCGCGCGACCTCAACAAGCTGGCGTCCGAGGCCCGGGCGGGCCAGATGAAGACCGGCAACATCTCCGCCGCCGACCGCCTCGTGCTCGCCGACATCGCGGGCCCCGGCGGCCCGGCGGAGATGAACGAGCTGCTGACCGCGAACGACCTGGAGCGCTCGGGCCGCGCGATGGAGCGCCTCGACGCCCGTGAGGAGGCGGAGTTCGAGCGGATGCTCGCCGAGGCGAAGACCCCGCAGGAACGGGCGTACCTCGTGAAGGCACTGGCCGCCGGATACGACGTCAAGGAGGTCGGCGAGTTCCGCGACAAGATCCACGGCAAGGACCCGGACTGGCTGCAGCGGCACTTGACGCCGGTCACCACAGCCGGGGACAGCATGAACAACGAGGGGGTCAACACCAGCGGCCCCTACGAGGGTGCCAACAAGAACACGGACCAGCAGACGTTCAACGGCGAGAGGTGGTCGCAGGAAGGCAACACCTGCGTGCCGTCGACCGTCGTCACGGGGCGCGCCATGGTCGATCCGGTGTACGCCCTCGAACTCACCGGCGGCCCGTCCGGGCAGGAGGACGACCCTGGCGCCTTCCGGGAGCGGCTGCGCGACGAGCAGCACCGGATGCACGACGAAGGCGACGGCAACGACGCGTACGACTTCCCCTTCGGCTCGACACCCGACGGCATGGACAACGACGGCAAGACCGAGATCTCCAACAAGGAGATCAGTCCGCACACGGGCGGCGAGTACGAGTTCCAGGAGGTCAGGAGCGCGGACGACCGCCGGGACGCGCTCCCCGACATCCAGCGGGCCGTCGCCGAGGGCAGACCGGTGCCGATCGGCGTCGAGGGCAAGGACGAGAACGGCGACCGGGTCGGCCACTCCATGATGATCGTCGGTCAGGAGGGCGACATGCTGCAGGTCTACAACCCCTGGGGAACGACCACATGGGTCAGCGAGGACGACTTCGTCAACGGCAACATGGACAAGGCCTCCGACAAGGACCTGCCCGACGCCTACGGCGTCCACCTGCCCGCCCAGTGAACGGAAGGCCGATCCCTGTGAAGCCCAGCCACCGGCTGTCCGCCGCCCTGGCCCTGCCGCTGACGGTCGTGATGCTGTCCGGGTGCGGCCTCTTCGGCTCCGAGACGTTCGGCGCCGAAGAGCGGTCCATCGAGGTGGACGCCGGCGACGTGTTCGAGCTGACGCTCCCGGCCAACCCCTCCACGGGCCAGGACTGGAGCATCGTGCGCCCCGGTCCCGACCGTGCCACCGTGCGCCAGGAGGGCCGCCGGAAGGACGACTTCGAGGGCGACAGCGGCGCCGACGGGGGTGGTGATGGTACGCAGACCTTCACCTTTCGGGCCGTTGCCACAGGCACCACGAAGATCAAAATGAGCTACTGCGTGCTGGGTCAGTGCCCCGACGGCGACGACCGCACCGCGACGGGCAGCCCCGGCAACGACCCGGCGTACTTCATCTACACGGTCACTGTGCCATGACCGGAACGGAGGTACCGATGAACCCCAGCAAGACCGACGAAGAGTCAGCGCAGGCCGACATCGCCATGCTCCTGCGCTACGGAATCGGCGCCCAGGGCCCACGTCGCAGCGCCCTGTTCGGCGACGGAGCCGTGGGCGCCGCGGTCACGCTCGACCGCCTCGCGGTCCAGCCCCGCTCGGTGGCGTTCCTCGGCAGGACCGTCCGCAGCGGTGGTACCGGCTACACCGCCCGGCTGCCGGAGCTGCTCCCCCAGCCGGCGGCCTCGGACCTGGTGCGCCGCTGGCTGGAAGCGGCCGCGTCGGTGGCCCGGCCCGTGGAGGGCGACGAGGTCGTGGCCCGCTGGCTGGAGGCGGTCGCCGAACTCATCGGACTGCGCCGCACTGCCCGGGAGCGTGCCGCCCGCTGAGCCCAGCCCCTTAACCGCCCGCGACGACCCGCGGGGCGTCGAGCGCTTCAGGCGGGCCGTGGGCGGAATTTGGCTGACGGGTCAGGAACTGGCACTTACCGGCGTAGAGGCTCAGTCCCTTGGCGAGGAGCCCGGCCCCGGACTGGGAACCGGACTAATGAAGAGCGGGGCACCGTCGCGGTTGGCAGGGTAAGCGTCACCTCCCCGGCACTCGCCTTGAGGGTGAAGGTGGTCTCACCGCGGCCGATCGCGCGATCGATCCCTTGATCTCTGCCCAGGTGAAGCCGAGGCGGCGGTACGTGTTCCGCCGCTTCGGCCGTGTGAGGACGGACGAGGCTGGCGGGTGGCCACGCTCGGCTACCGCAGGTAGTCGGGGATGTCACCGGCGACGACGCGAGCGCCACGCGCGCGTGGCGCTGGCCTCTCTACGACGAGGCCCGAAACACCACTGACCCCGTCCACCTGATGCGCCTGCTCGGAATGGGCAGACGACCACGATGAAGTACGTGCGGCCAACCCGTGCGCAGGGGTACGGGCCGGGTACGGAGCAGTTCCAGCGGCGTTGCCCTGTCGGCGTCTCGGACTGACGATCGTTGAGTCTTCCCGTGGCCGAGGAAGAGGGCGAGGGCGCGTTCATCCCGCTCCGCCGTCGAGCAGCCAGCTGTAACGCAGGCGCAACGCCCGCTCGGTGCCGGCTGCCACAGTGGCGAAGCCGAGCGCGATGTTCCCCCACTTCGGTAGATCGATGGGCGAGGTAAAAGTCCCGGTGTGCTGGGCGATGCCCTCGGACTTGGAGAGCTGTTCGGCGATTTGTGGGACGAGGATGCCCAGGGCGGCGACGAGCACGCACAGCGAGAGGAGGCCGACCGCGTGGCTCAGCGCGGGGTGCTCGCGTTCGAGGCGCGCGCGGCGCCCCTCGACGGAGTGGGGGGCCGGGACGAGCTGGTACTCAGGACCGTTGTCGGTGACGTAATGGCAGCGCTTGCCCCCGAAGAAGGCGCTCATCCGCACCTCCACGGTGCCGCCCGGGACGGGGAAGGCGGGGGCAGTCTGGACATGGCGTGCTGAGATCCTGTGGCGGCGCTGATCAGCGGTGAAAAACACCGCCCTGGTGTCGTTCGTGCGCGTGTTGCTCCCGAACGGACGGACACCGAAGCCGCCCTGATTGGCCGTCACCACTCTGGTTCGCCCGCGAAGCGTCGGCCGAAGCTTCTCGACGCCGGTCAGCGGCGCGCCCGAGTCGCACTCGGTTCTGGGCCGGCGGGCTCCTGCGCGTTGAACACAACCACGCGCTACCTCGTCGAAGGCAAGATGCCCGAAAAGGGACGGGTGATCACCCGCTCGGTTGTCGTGCATGCATTGGTCGAGTATTACAACGAGGCCCAGCTCGACGTCCTGCAACGCGTGCCCGCATTGCTTTCGGAGGACGACGCTGCCGGGCCGAGACAACGTTACGCAGCCCGGGGCCGAATGCAGCGCAGACTCCCGCCTGTGACCCGCCCATGACCGATGGGAGTACGCGCCCGCGGTCGACGATGACGAGGGGCGGCGTCTGCTGCGGATCATCCGCAAGGGCTCCGGGTCGCTGGTGACTTGGCAGTGCGCGCAGACGGTGCCGCTCTCTACGCAGGGCAGGAGCAGGCCAAACGTCGCCTGATCTAGTCGTCGTCGCGACACAGGCACAAAGGGTCACCGGCCGGGTCGAACAGCACAAGGACGTTTCCTGCGGCTGGAACTCCGTCACGGCGGCCCCAGGGCGACCGCCTCTGCGACCGCTAAGTCCAGTTCGCCAGCCTGGAAGTCGAAGTGCATCATCCGGCATTGGTCGCCGTCGGCAGGTGACCACACCGGAGCCTGATAACCCTCCGCCGGCTGGAACACGAAGAATGGTCCTTGCGGAGAGGCGGCCACGATGGCCGTTCCCGGCTCTTCGTGCCCGATGTGCCAATCGAGGAGTTCGGCCTGGAACTTCGCGCCAGCACCGGAGCGACTCAGCCCGCGCAACACGACCGGCGAACATTTGCAGATGCGCCACCAGCGGGCGTGGGCCTTGGTCAGTTGCTCACGGGCCGGAGGGCAACTGCCCCTAGGCAGTCGGCGACTCCGCGCGATCGGCCGGTCCTGGGTCTGTGGCCAGGCGGGCGTGCAGGTGCTCATCGTGGTACGCGCCGTCGCCGAAGCGATGTGAGTCGCGCAACGTGCCCTCGGGGAGGTAGCCGCAGCGCTGGGCCACCCGGCAGGAGGCTTTGTTGCCGACTGCGTGGGCGACCTCGATCCGGCGCGCATCAGCTGTCTGAAAGGCCCAGATGGTGACCGCCCTCGTTGCCCGGGCGGCCACGCCCCGCCCACGGGCAGTCGGCACCGTCCAGTAGCCGATCATCGCCAGACCGTCCGCACGATCGACCCACCGTACGGTGACGCTGCCCAGCAGGGCGCCGTCAGTGGCGTTCCGCACAGCGAAGGAGGCGCTCACACCGGCGTCCCAGCCGCCGTCTCGAGCCTGCAGCCATGCAAGGGCGTCATTGCGGTCGGATATCGCGAGAGGGTTCCACAGGGCGATCAGCGGATCCGCCGCCGCGACGACCAAACCGTTCAACAGCGCGTCCGGCTCGGCGCTCTCCAGGCCCCACGGATGCAGCAGCATATCGCCCAGTTCCAGCGTGGTGCGGTAGAACGTCCGCGGGTCAGGATGGGCGGGGTGGAGGTGGCCGGAGCTAGTCATGGCGCCCTTCCTACCCGTTCAACGACGCCCTCCGCCAGTCATTTCTGCCGGTCACAAACCGGTGGTCGGCCGGTGCCGCCGGCCGACGGCCGACGGCCGACGGGCCTGGTCGAGGATGGCCTTCGTGGAGTTGGCGCTGGGGGCGATGCGACCGCCGACCAGGTCACCAGCGGGGGTTGTCGTGCCGGGAGCCTGCGGCGGCGGCTCAGGCATCGAAGTCGACGCGACCACCGGCACCCATCAACTTCGTGCCAGCCGCGAGCTCGTCGGCGGTCATGCGTCGCAGCTCGCGACGGGCGCCGCCGGTGCCCACGGGGGAACACAGGTCGCAGGGGCTGGCACCAGCGCAGCCAGAGCGGTGCGTAGATGTGCTGTGTCGGCGTGCAGCACTGGCGCCATCCGCCCCTGCGACGATCACAGGCCAGCCGTGCTTCCCTGCCGAATGGTCTGCTCGGGTCCCGCCCAAGCCTCGCACGCACCACAACAGTTCTGATTTCCCTGGGAGTTGTGACAGTGGGAGTTGTCACAGTCGCCCGGCCACAGGCCCTCCCCCTCAACGCTGCACCCGCCGCCCGGCGGCTCTGGCCTGCAGGCGGCCTGCAAAAGAATTCAGGACAGCCGCACATCGAGTCAGGACAACGGCCCTGAGACGGGCCCGCACGAAAGCGAGTGCAGCGTCTGGTGCGCAGTGGGCGGCAGACGGCGGACGGCAGAGTGCCGCTACAAGGCGAGACGACATCCCCGGGTCCTGCATCGCGCGGCCCGGCGACGGACGAGGACGATCCCGAACACGCCCGTAATACCACCAGCGAAGGGGCGCCACGCGCCCCCGTCGGCCTCGCCGTCGACCGGGCACTGATCGCCAACGCACACGCATCAAAGGACCATCAGCACTCTTCACCAAAGCCGCTCAGCCCAACACCGGCTCCTCACCGCCGCGAGGAGGTCCTCGCGGTTGCGCGGGCCATTGTCGGCTGCGATGAGATGGTCACCGATGCGCAGAGAAAAGGTGATCAGGCAGCGGGCCTCGACATCGCCCTCGTCGGGGCAGAAGGCCCCGTAGAGCTTGCGCAGATAGTCCATGCGCCGGTTGTCAGCCCGGCGCAGGCAACGCGCGACGCCTTCGTCGCGCCGGGCCCGGTCACGGATCGCAAGCTCGACCCCGGCGCTGGTCACGGGTGTCTCGCTCGACCCCACGAAGGCGAACAGACGCCCCAGCCGCTCGCGGGCGTCGCCCCCGCCGCGCTCGATCCGCTCGATGACGTCCTCGGTGGCCCCGCGCTCCCAGGTGTCGAGCATCTCCTCCAGCAGAGCGGCACGGTTACGGATGTTGCCGTAGAAGCCGCCCTTGCTGACGCCGAGCGCCTGCTGACTGCGCATCGAGATTGAGATGGAACGGTTGATCAACGACCTTCTCCACGGGTCTGGCTCCGAACCGCGCGAGGCACAGTAGGCAGCCGCGCAGTGTCCGCCTGATAGCGCGCCAGATCGCCCTGATCCCAATCCACCGACGACGGGCGACCGACAGCACCGCGCCGTCTCGTGCTCCGCTCGCCCGGCGCTGTCCCCGCCCCGGACACCAGCGGCTCCATCGCGCTACGCCACCGGCGACACCGGACGGTGCGGCGCCCGGTGCCCGGCTCGGGGGCGGTGCGGATCAGGGAGCGCAACCGGTCGCGGAGCTCCTCAGTGCTCGCAGAGGGAGAACTCTCGTTCGTAGAGCTGCTCATTGTGTTCGTCGACGAAGAACTTGCGTTCCTGCATGAGTTGTTCGCGGTAGCTCTTGGCCTGTTCAAGCGTCATGGTCGAGGTGCCGGACCATGGCTGTTGGGGTGGCACATCGGACGTCGAGACGATCTTTTCCGACGGATCGACCAGGAAGAGCGCGAGAATCTTGCGATGTCCCGGGCGGGTGGGGTCCGTCAGGCGGAATGAGCCGACGCGGTGTTGCAGGATGTTCGGGAACGCCAGGCAGCGGCCCTCGGGGGTCGACGCCGAGCCCAGCGTCTGGTTCAGCGCGTCTTCGTCCTCCAAGCCGTACACCTCACGCAGACCGTTGTCGTCGTTCTGCTCGTAGGTCGGGTCGTCGAGTGCAGCCCTGAAACTCAGTTGGCTTTCGGTAATGTTCTCGTTATCCCAGTAGTAGATGCCGGTCGAGACGATCCGCTCGTTCATCATTCCCTCGACATGCCAGGAACCACCGGAGTACTCGGGCTTGTCCGGGGTGAGATGAATGGTGGCGAGCTTGACGATGACCTGGAGACGGCGGCCGCGCAGGTCGACTCGGGCGGATTCATCGGGCAACTCAGGCGGGGTGAAGGCCGGGGCATCCGGGATGACCGGGCGGCGGTTTTCCCACCAATCGTCCTGAGCCTCTTCCCAAGCGCGGACGGCTTCTTCGTACGCCCCAGCATCACTGTAGGACGATTTGTTCGGATGCTCCGGCTCCGAGTCGTACCACCCGTAAGGATCAGCCTCGATTCGCAGGGGCCGCGGATGGCGCAGATCGGTGAGCACGTTCTCCAGCAGGGGGAGCAGGCGCGCGAACAACTCTGGTAGGACGGCGGCTAGTTCGCGATGAGTGTCGGGGTGGACGTTGTTGACGTACGAACGGAAGGCGACATCGCCGTCGTCACTGACGTCGACGTCAGTGGGCAACCATTGGAATCTCTCCGAGAATTCGTACTTCGAATAGCGGTCCGTCGGGTTCTGCCAAGCCCGCTCGGGCGCGCCGCTCACCTCGCGCACCAGGCAGAACAGAGAGGGATGAACCAGATCCAGCACCTGACTCCCGGATCCGGGATGCCAGTCCTGTTCCGCTTCTGGGACCTGTTCCAGAACCCGGACCGCCTCGCGCAGCCGGGATCTGAGCTCGTTGTCGACCAGTGCGTCCGACTGCCACACCCCGTCGACGGCGGAGACCTCGACGCCGGTTCGACCGTCCCGAAGTGCGGCGTAATACGCGAGTTCGGCAAGCACGTAGCGAGCCTGCGCTTCGGTGAGGCCCTGGGCGACCGCTTCTTGCGTCCACCTGGCGACGATGTCTGCGTCGCTCATCTTGTCGAACCACCCCGGCTTCGCCCGAATGTGGGCGCTGCACTGCATCATCTGAAGTTCCCGCAGCGTTCGGGGTGTCGCGAACGATATGGAACGGGAAGCCTGAAAGGGCAGCGGGAAAGCAGACAGGCCAGTCAATTCTCTTGGTCCTCCCAGTCGGTGTGCGGCAGCGGGAAGGATACGTCAGCGGTATGACACCGCAGCGTGGCTCCTGTCATCGGTGATCCGGAAGCCAGGGCTGCGGCGTAGTCGAGTGGCGCCCGGTTCGTGCTCATCCGAGGCCGAGGAGCCCTAGTGGATCGAGCCGTTCTCCGGGCTGAGTCAGTCGCAGTTCACCAGGCTGGTCGCGTTGGCTCGGCGTCGCGGTGGTGACATTCAGCGCGGCCGTCCCTGGCGGCTGCCATGGGAGAACCGGGTGTTGCTGGTGGCGACGTACTGGCGCACGAACCTCACCCTGCGGCAGGTGGCGCCGCTGTTCGGGGTCTCGAAGTCTGCGGCCGACCGCATCCTCGATCACCTGGCGCCCTTGCTGGCCATCGCACCGGCCCGCCAGCCACGCAAAGACACCGTCTACATCGTCGACGGCACCCTCGTGCCCACCCGTGATCGCAGCGTGGCCGCCTCCAGCAAGAACTATCGGTACTCGACGAACCTGCAGGTCGTGATCGACGCCAACAGCCGCCTGGTAGTGGCGATCGGCCTGCCGCTGCCCGGCAGCCGCAACGACTGCCGGGCGTTCACGGAGTCGGGCGTCGACCGGGCCTGCCGCGGCGCACCGACCATCGCCGACGGCGGATACCAAGGCACCGGCCTGCTCATCCCGCACCGCAGACGACGAGGTCAGAGCCACCTCAGCCCACGCCAGGAAGCGGAGAATGCCATCCACCGCCTGGCGCGAGCCCGGGTGGAACACGCCCTGTCAGGGTTGAAGAACTGGAAGATCCTGAGGGACTGCCGGCTCAAGGGAAACGGCGTTCACCAGGCCATGCTCGGCATCGCCCGGCTCCACAACCTGGCCCTCACCGGATAACTCACACCCCATACGGGACAACCTCTAGCAGTAGAAGCCGACCAGCGCCTTGGCGGCCCCTCCTCAGGCATGATCCACGACCAGGATCGTTCGACCACCCACCTTTGTGAAAGGCCCAGGAACAACGCCGTCCTCATCGCCGTGCGCTCGTCTGCAGACAATGGATTGGCCAGGCCACGGGGTTCTGTTCGGTGGCCGAACCAGCCGGGAAAGTGTGAACTGCTGCAGAGGCACAGGGCGTTCGGACGTAGGTTGTGCCGTGAAGCATCCACGCCGCGGTTCAAGAACGGACACGACTCATGACAGACCCTGTGACGGCGCCGGAGCCGGCGAACCATCAGAAGATCGACACTTCGGTTCCGCACTCCGCCCGCATCTGGAACTACTGGCTCGGCGGCAAGGACAATTACCGTGTCGACGAGGAAGCGGGCGACGCGTACACCGCCGTCTTTCCCGGCATCGTCAGCATCGCCCGCTCCAGCCGTGCCTTCCTGCGCCGTAACATCACGTATCTGGTCTCCGAGGCGGGCATCCGGCAGTTCCTGGACATAGGCACCGGTCTTCCTACCGCCCAGAACACCCACGAGGTTGCCCAGCAGCTGGCCCCCGAGGCACGGATCGTCTACGTAGACAACGATCCGATGGTGCTCGCCCACGCTCGCGCCCTGCTCTACTCCACCGAGGAGGGCGCGACCGCCTACATCGACGCCAACGTGACGGACCCGGACCGCATCCTGGCGGCCGCCGCCGAGACACTGGACTTCGGCCGCCCCACCGCGCTCATCCTCAGCAACATCCTGGGCCATGTCGCCGACTACGATCAGGCCCGCTCCATCGTCACCCGGCTGATGGGTGCCCTGCCCTCGGGCAGCTACCTCTCCATCAACGACGGGTCGCGCGGCATCGACCCGGTCTTCGAGCAGGCGCAGGACGCCTACAACAACAGCGGGGCCGTCCCTTACAACCTGCGTACGGTCGATGAGATCACCACGTTCTTCGACGGCTTGGACCTCATCGCGCCTGGCGTCGTCTCGGTGACGCAGTGGCGACCGGGGCCCGGCCTGCCCACCGCCGAGGTCGTGGCCGAACACGGCGGACTCGCCCGAAAGGCATAAGAGCTCGCGATCGTCATCGAGCCCGGGCAACCAACGTTCACTCACCGTCGCAGCCTCCCGCCTCCCGTGGGCTTCCCGGCTCGCTTCCCTCCGTCGGAGCGGTGGTGTGGACGGTTTGATCGACTCCACGATCAACCGTGATCACCAGCATGCCGCGTGGGACAGAAGGGGGAGGAGATGCGAGGGGGACTGGAAGATCCGGGGATACGGTCAGGGCCCGCACCCACCGGTGGGCCCGCAGGCCCGCGCAGCAGCAAGCGCCGCCGACGAACCCCGCGAGATGACCCCCAGCAGGCTCCCGCTCCTCGCCGGCGCCGGCGTGCACGCGTCGGCCGCGGAGGAGGACGATGGGATTGGCAGGCACTTGTGCCGGAACGTTCCGACCGGCAGGACGGCTCTGAGCTGCGGCGGGGAAGGAGTCTCGTATGGGTGCGACCGAACCCTTCCGCGGTGATCCCGACACGGCGGGTGTGGTTGCGTCCCGGCCGGGCGGCCTGCTGGATGTGCTGAACGTGGCCGCGGTCCTCCTCAACGCCGAGGGCAGGATCGATCTCTGGAGCCCGCAGGCCGAGACCCTCTTCGGCTACACCGCCGAGGAGGCACTGGGCCAGTACGCCGGCCAGCTGCTGATCGACAGACAGCACCTCGACACTGTGCTGGCGCTGTTCGCGCAGGTCATGCAGGACGGCGAGAGCTGGGCCGGGGTCTTTCCCGTACGGCACAAGGACGGCAGCAGGCGCCTGGTGGAGTTCCGCAACATGCGGTTGCAGGACGACCAGCGCGAGTACTGGGCTCTGGGCCTGGCCACGGACCAGGCGACGCTACGGCAGGTGGAGCGGAACCTGGCCCTGTCCGCCCAGCTGGTGTCCCAGTCACCGATCGGGCTCGGCATGCTGGACACCGATCTTCGCTATATCTCCGTCAACCCCGCGGAGGAACGGATGAACGGCGTACCGGCCACCGAGCACATCGGCCGTCACGTCCACGAGGTGGTGCCCTACCTGGGCGAGTCCTTCGAAGGCGCCATGCGTGAGGTCCTCGCCTCCGGGTCACCGATTGTCGACCAGTACATCGTCGGCCGTACAGCGGCCGACCCTGACAACGATCACGCCTGGTCGATCTCGTTCTACCGGCTCGAATCCCCCAACGGGAAAGTGCTGGGCGTGGCCACCTCCAGCGTCGATGTCACCGACCGGCACCACGCCGTGGAGGAACAGCGCCGCACCGCCCTCACCCTCCAACGCAGCCTGCTGCCCCACCCCTCGACAACGGCCCGGTCTCGATGTCGCCTTCCGCTACCGTCCCGCCCAGGCCACCATCGAGATCGGCGGCGACTGGTTCGACGTCATCCCCCTGAACGGCAACAAGACCGCCCTCGTCGTCGGCGACGTCATGGGCAGCGGCGTCACGGCCGCCGCCACCATGGGGCAGCTGCGCACCGCCACCAGAACGCTGGCCGACCTCGATCTGGCCCCGGACCAGGTCCTGCACCACCTCGACCACATCACGGACGACCTCGAGACCATCGCGACCTGCGTCTACGCGGTCTTTGATCCCCACACTGCGCAGTGCCACGTCTCCCTCGCCGGACACCTACCGCCCGTACTCCTGCGCCCGGACGCCACACGCGAGCTGCTCGACCTACCCACCGGCGCACCCTTGGGCGGCTGTGGCATCTCCTTCGACTCCACCTCGATCAGCTTCGGGCCCGGCAACCAACTCGTCCTGTACACCGACGGCCTCATCGAGACCCGCGACCAGCCGATCGACGAACGCCTGGACGCCCTCCTCGACGTCCTGGACGACCCCAACCGCACCATCGACGCCACCTGCGACCTCCTCCTGGACACCCTGCGTGACGATGAAGACCACGATGACGTCGCCCTGCTCATCGCCCGGGCAGGTACCAGCCCAGCGGGCGGAGCCCGAGGCACCTGAATCCGGCGCTTGGGAGGCCTTGACAGCTGCGGATCGCGCCCCTGGACGGCACTTCAGAACCACGGGTTCAGGAGCGACGAACGGAGCCTGCGAGCTCTTCCGGCAGCCCTGGGAAGGCTGCCGGAAGAGCTGAGACTTCTAGGAGCTGGGCCGGTCCGGTCCGTGCAGCGCAGGGTTCAGCAGCCGCCGCAGTTGTAGTAGAGGACGTCCCAGTGGTTGCCCTCGTCGGCGTAGATGTTGCCCGAGCCGGAACGCCACTGGGGAGCCCCGTCACCGCGCGGGCCTATGTAGGTGAAGGTGTTCTTGATGTAGTTCCCGAGACAGGAGTACTTGGCGTAGTCGAGCTTGTAGCCGTTCCAGTGCGAGTACGTGCCGGAGGCGTGTCCGGTCTCGGTGCCGCCCGTGATGTTCAGGGCACAGCCGCTGGCACGCTTGAGCGTCTGTGCGCCTTGGGCGGTGGCGAGGTTGAGCTGCTCGAAGGACGTACAGGTGGGGTTGTTGCGGTTGGAGCAGTTCCCGGACGACGACCAGGTGATGCCGACCTGCTGGAACATCGAGGTCGCGGTGGCGTGACTGATCTTGGTGACAGCGAACGCTTCGCCGGCGGTGCCGATGACGACGGCGCTGGGGGCGATGACGAGGATGAGAGCGGTCAGGACCGAGCGGAGCTTCAAGGCCTGGGTGACCTTCATACGGGGACCTTCCTGCGGTGGGCCACGGTTCCTGTGGGGCGGCTGTGCAGGTGGTGCACGAAGAATGGTGCCCGGGGTCTACGCGCGTTGGCCAGAGGACAAAGCGGAACACGTGGCCTCCTGTCACCAGCACCCCCGCCCCCTGCAGCCGCACCCCACGACGTCCCTCGGCTCGGCGAGCAACGCCAAGCCAGCCGCGCTACTCGTGGCGCCGCCACTCACGGCCGCCGTCACGAGAGATCCACAGCCCTTCGCCCTTCACCAGGCTGTACGTCGCTGTGGTCGCGTCCGCGATGCCGTAGAGCGTCTTGCCGTGGACGGTGAGCGACGTCAACGGAGTCGGCGTCTTCAGTTGGTGGAAGGCTGTGTTGGTGTGGTCGTCGGCGAGCCAGTAGCGGCCGCCTTCCTCGCCGACAAGCAGTCGCCCGTCGGCGAGGACCTCCAGGACCAGCGACCCCGGGCCACGCTTCAGGCCCCTCCAGGCAACGCCGCCGCCGAGGACCGTCCGCCAGTGCCCGCCGCTGTCCGTCGTCACCAGCAGACCGCTCACGCTCTCGCCCCGGGTGAGGGACAGCGCCGCGGTGCCACCGCGCGCGACGAGGACACCACCCGCGTACGGCTTCGGAACCGCCGTGGAGCCCAGGGTGCGGCCGTCGCGCTGCCACAGGACGTGGTCGGGATCTTCGGTCAGTGACTGGCCCAGGCTCCAAACCGTGCCCCGCTCGTCGACGGCGAAGCGGACGGCGTCTTGCGGCGCTCCGGCCGGGGGCGCCACGGTGCGCGTGGCGGTGCGGTAGATGAGGGTCGGCTCCAGCTCGCCGAGCAGGACGTCGCCGGGACGGGTGCGCAGCGGGGTCCCGGTGATGACGACCTTCTGCCGCTTGCCTCGTACGTCGAGGGCGTAGGCTCCCTCGGCTCCTTCACCCGGCGGCACCCGCACGAAGCCGCCGGTCACTCCCTTGTACGCGGCCGGTGTCGCCTCCGCGTCGGTGTGTTCCGCGTGCTGGGCGACCGTAGCGCCGTCCGGGCCGATGATGCGCCACGCGGACGCAGCCGGCCCTTCGTCGTCCTCGACATTGCCGGCGTAGTACGTGAGAAGCAGCGAGCCCTCGCCCGCGCGGACCACTGAGGTGGGTGCGCCGGCCAACTCGATGACGTCGGCGGGGCGCGGGTGAGGCTCTTCGATGACGCGCTTGTATCTCGCCTCACGGTCCCCCGTGGACGCGTCGTCGCGTACGCCCGCTCCGCAGGCGGTCAGCGCCAGCGCCGCACTGGCCGCGGCCACGAGCCCGATCGTCTGCCTTCCGGGTTTCCTCAGCGACGGCATTTGCACATCCTCACATGGCGAGAGGTGACGACGTGACGTCGTGGGTGCGGGGTCGTCTGCCGCGCGGACGGGCCACCCGGCCTGCGAGCCGCGGTGTTTGTCGGATCAGGAGCGTACATCCACGTACTCACCGGTGGCCTTGGCCGGGCCGGTCGTGGTCGTGCCGGCGAAGTTCCAACGCCAGTAGCCGTCCATGACCGCCTTGACCGTGGTACGCAAGGTGCCGGTGCTGCTGGTCTTTGCCTCGACCACCGTGGCGTAGGTGCTGCTGTCCTTCGGTCGGAACTGCAGTTTTCGTGCGTGATCCCGACGATGACGTCCCGTCCGGAGTTGACGGTGGCACCGCTGACCACCGGTTCGCCGGCCGCTGCATCGGCCGGGGCGCCGAGACCAGCCAGCAGGAGGACGGCTGCCCCCAGCACGACACCACGGCTTGTCCCGCGACCGACGGGCCTGCCCTGCGGGGCACTTGAGCCGGCGGCGGGCGCCGCGATGTCGTGCGCGCCGCTCGGTCTGTCGCCAAGTGGTTCGGCGTAGCGGCTCATGAAACCTCACAGGGGTGACAGCGGGACCCTGCTGCCAACCACCGGAAGGGGAACGGTAGTTGGCAGCGGGCTCCAGAGACGGGAAGTCCGTCACTCCCTACGACTGCCGAAACGCCCCGATCGTTGCCCCGGAGATGAAGCGCACCTTGGTGGTCCACGTTCCCCTACTCGAAGAACTTGAGACTCCAGCCGGTGTTCGTGTTCGCGCCGGGGACGTTGGCGCGGCTGTAGGTGGTGTTGCCCCACCAGCAGAACGTGCCTGTGTACCAGTACCGGTTCTCCCAGGCGTACGGCGTCCCCTTCGGTACCGCGTGGAACATCAGGGGGAACCTCGGCCCGGCGGGTGGACTCGTGCCGATGTCGCCGTCGAGCAGGACGAAGCTGTGATGGCCGGGGCCGTTGACGTGCAGGGTCGGGTCCCAGCCGGGCATCATCGTGGCGCGGTTGGAGCCGAACAGGCAGCCGTTGGACTTGTACCAGTCCCACACGTACGTCGGGTCTCCGCCGGCGCGCAGTCGCAGGTCGGCCAGGCAGTACTGCTCGCTCCAGCTGCCGTTGGCGGAGTAGACGATGTGCAGTTGCCCGTTGGGGTCCTTGATGGCCTCGGGAGCCTCGTTGATGAACGGGTCGCCGACCACCCGCTCCCAGCTCTCCCGGGGCTGGGAGATGATGTGGCGCGCGCCGGTCGGAGTGGTGGGGCCGCTCATGCGGGCGATGTAGAGGTTCTGCTCGACGTTGGTGTCGCCGGCCCACCCGGACCACACGAACCAGCGCTGCCCGTTGAAGGTGAACAGGGTGCCGTCGATGGCCCACTTGCCGTCCGGCAGGGCCAGTTCGGTCTCGGCCGTGTATCCGCTGTCCGGGGCGGCTGAGTTGATGGCGTACATGCGGTGGGCCGGTCCGCGGCCCGCTGTGAAGTAGATGTAGTAGCGGCCGCCGTCCCGCACGATCTCGGGAGCCCAGACCTCGCCGAGGTTGCGGGTGTCGGTCCAGACCTGCCGGGCGGGCGCCGTCGCCAGGGCGTCCGTCGACCGGGCCTGCCGCACGACGATGCCGCCACCGGCCGACTGCACCGAGACGTAGGTGCCACCGACCCGCAGCACGCTCGGGTCCGCGGCCCGCAGACTCGTCTGGCCCGCCTGGGCCGGATCGGCGGACGTCAGGGACAGCACGGCAGCGAGGACGCCGGACAGCAGCGCGGCCGCGGCGCCGGTGATGCGGCGAGGAAGTTTCATGGTCACCTCGACGTCCCGCTTTCCATCGATGGAACAGCTCTCCAGCAGCATCGTTACGAGTCGCGGGCATGTCAATGCCGAAGAGAGCCGAGTGCCGCAAGTCGCCTACCTCAGGCGCCTGGTGAGGGTGAACGACACAGTGGTGCGCAAGGTCTGGACAGCAGTCGAGGGCCGTGTTGTCATTTCGGCTGTCGCAGGATTTCCAACGTTGAAAGAGCCACCCGACCGCGTCCGTTCCGGCCTTCCGCCATTCCTGCCGGCCCGGTCTTCCAGATGACCGGCCCCGGTCCGCGGCCTCTGTGCGAGGAAAGGTTCGATGACAAGACAACACATCCGCCCACGGACCAGACTGTGGGCGCTGCTGGCCACGGCCGCTCTCGTTGTGCCCCCGAGCGGTCTGGCCGCCACCGCGTCGGCAGTTGAGCCGACCAGCAGCGCCTCAGTGCTCTCCACCGAAGCAGCCGACGTCGAGGTACACGGCCTGAAGGGCGAGTACTTCAGCATGTCGGCCCCCGGCGCACGGGACTTCGCCGAGCTCGGTGGCACGCTGCTCGACCCGCAGATCAACTTCTCGGGCCTGACCAGCACCTTCCAGGAGCTCACCGGCAAGACGGAGCACACGACCGCCCGTTGGACGGGCCAGATCGAGGCACCGGCCACCGGCGACTACACCTTCTACGCCACCGGCGACAACGGCTTCCGGCTCTACATCGACGGCGAGCCGGTCATCGACCACTGGGAGCCGGACTGGGACAAGGAGCAGACCAGCTCCGCGACCCGGCTCACCGCCGGCGAGAAGCACGACTTCCGCCTGGAGATGTTCCAGGACCTCGGCGGCTCCAACATGTTCCTGCGCTGGGCCGGCCCGGGCCTGTCCAAGCAGCTCGTGCCGATGTCGGCGTTCACTCCGCCCGAGGGCTTCGAGGTCTACCCGGTGGAGCTGTCCGTCGCCGCGGACGGACGCCGTCTGCGGGCCCGGTTCGAGGGCCGGGTCGGTGATCTCCGGGCGGTCAAGGACCACTTGAAGATCGAGGCCGACACCACGGCCATGCCCCTGAAGTCGGTCACCGCCGCTCCCGGGGACCGCAACTCCCTGCTCGTGACGCTCACCGAACCCATCCAGAAGAACCAGCAGGTACGGGTCACCTACGACGGCGAAGGCGGCCTGACATCCGGCGGCGAGACCGTACCGAAGGTCATCCGCTACGCCGACAACGCCTCCACCCACCGGCTCACCACCAAGTGGGGCGACAAGGTCGACGCGAAGAACCCGCTGCCGGAGTACCCGCGTCCGCAGCAGGTCCGCTCCAAGTGGAAGAACCTCAACGGCCCTTGGCAGTTCAGCGGCGCCCAGGCGGGCGAGCAGCCGGTGTTCGGCAAGGACCTCGACGAGAAGATCGTCGTGCCGTACCCGGTGGAGTCACAACTCTCCGGTCTTGAGCGGCACGAGGACCACATGTTCTACCGCAGGCTGGTCAACGTCCCCAAGGACTGGAAAGTCGGTAAGAACGGCAAGGGCAACCGGCTGAAACTCAACTTCGGGGCCGTGGACTACCAGGCCCGCGTCTTCGTCAACGGCACGAAGGTCGCCGAACACACCGGTGGCTACGACGCCTTCAGCGCCGACGTCACCGACGCGCTGAAGGGCACCGGGCCGCAGGAGGTCGTGGTCGCGGTCACCGACACCGGGGGCGCCGACCAGCCGATGGGCAAGCAGTCCACCAACCCGGGCGGCATCTTCTACACCCAGTCGTCGGGCATCTGGCAGACCGTCTGGATGGAGCCGGTCGCAACCGCCGCGATCGATAACGTTGTCGCCACCCCCGACATCGACACGAGCAGCCTCGCCGTGACGGTGGAATCGGGCAAGGCCTCCACCGGCGCTCGTGTCGAAGCCGTCGCCCGCGACAAGCGCGGCAAGGTCGTCGGCAAGGTCAGCGGGCCTGCCAACGAACAACTGCGGCTGCCGGTCGCGAACCAGCACCTGTGGAGCCCGGACGACCCCTACCTCTACGACCTCGACGTGAAGCTCACCGACGGCAGGTCGACCGACAAGGTCGGCAGCTACTTCGGTATGCGCGAGATAGGCGTCGAGAAGGTCGGCGGCTTCCGGAAGCTGGTGCTCAACGGCAAACCGGTCTTCTCCCTCGCCACCCTCGACCAGGGCTTCTGGCCCGACGGCCTGTACACCGCGCCGAGCGACGAAGCCCTGGCCTTCGATCTGAAGGCGCACAAGGAACTCGGCTTCAACGCCGTGCGCAAGCACATCAAGGTGGAGCCCGCGCGCTGGTTCTACCACGCGGACCGGCTCGGCCTGCTGGTCTGGCAGGACTTCGTCTCCGGCAACATCACGAACGAGACCGGGCGGCGCGCCTTTGTCGACCAGGGCCGGGAGATGATGCGCGAGCACCACAACGCGCCCTCCGTGATCGGCTGGATCGTCTTCAACGAGGGCTGGGGCGAGTGGGACCGCACGGAGACCGGCAAGATCGCCGAGTCCGTGAAGGCGGCCGACCCGTCCCGTGTCGTCAACGCCCACAGCGGTGTCAACTGCTGCAATTCCAAAGGTGATTCAGGCAAGGGCGACATCATCGACCACCACGACTACAACAACGAGGACCCGCCGTTCCCCGACGACAAGCGGGCCGCGATGGACGGTGAGCACGGTGGCTTCACCCTGCGCACCCCGGGCACATGTGGCCGGGCGCCCCGACGGTGATCTACAGCGGTGTCGCCGACAAAGAGGCGCTGACCCGTAAGTACGTCGAGAACACCGAGAAGTTCTATCTCGACCAGGCCGCCGCCGAGCTGTCCGGTTCGGTCTACACCCAGATCTCCGACCTGGAGAACGAGCTCAACGGCCTGTACACGTACGACCGTCGGGAGATCAAGGTCGACCCGGTCAGGGTCCATGAGGCCAACCGCAAGGTCATCGCAGCCGGCGCCGCCGCGGGCGAACGGCAGACGCTCAAGGGCGGCGGGTCCTGGGCCCTCGACGACGGCACCGGAAACACGGCGAAGGACTCCGGCCCGAACGCCAAGGCCCTGACGCTCAGCGAGGGCACCACCTGGACACCCGGTGTCAGCGGCAGCGCGCTGAAGTTCGACGGTCAAGGCCAGTACGCCGAGACCCACGGGCCGGTGCTCGACACCACCGGAAGCTACTCGGTGTCCGCATGGGTCCGGCTGGACGAGCTCCCCGGCAACTACGCCACCGCGGTCAGCCAGGACACCCGGCGCCAGGCCAGCCCGTTCTACCTCCAGTACGGGCAGGGCGCGTTCGCCTTCAGCACACCGGGCGAGAGCCGCGCCCGCCTGGTGACCACCCCGGAGAAGGGCCGCTGGTACCACCTGGTCGGCGTCCGCGACAGCTCCGACAACACGATCGAGCTGTACGTCGACGGACAGTCGGCGGCGAGTGCCACCGGCGGAACGGCCTACCCCAGCACCGGTTCCCTGGCCGTCGGCCGCGCCCAGTGGGGCGGCGATGACACCGACTTCTGGAACGGCGCGGTCGACGAGGTCCACGCCTACGACAAGGCGCTCACCGCCGAGGAGGTGAGCGCGCTCCACACGGACGAGAAGCCGTAGCGGAAGCGGCGGCGAACGGGCCCCGGCGGGACACCACCCCCCGCCGGGGCCCGTTCGTGTCAGGTCACCGCGCGGGTGAGACCGCCACGTTGTCGAAGGAGGCCGCGGTGCCGAAGACGCGTACGCCGGTGGCGCCGCTGCCGTACGTGCTGTCGGTGACGGAGATCTTCGGCGTCGTCATGTCGTCGACGTACACCTTGATCGAGGCGCCGACGGCAGTGACCCGCAGTCGGTGCGTGGACCCCGGCGCGATCGCCGACTCGCGGCTCCCGAGCGGTGTCCAGCCGCCGTCGGCCCGGCCGAGCACCACCTTGCCGCCGGAGCTGATGCCCGCGTAGTACCCGGAGTAGCTGTCCGGGCCGACCCCCGGCCCGGTCACTCTGAAGGTCAGGCCGGCGTCGCCGGCGCGCGCCTGAGGCGTGACGTCGGCGTCGTAGGTGAGGTCGGCGAAGTTCGTGTCGAGAAGTGCCTTGCCGCCGAGGGACGGGCCCGTCCGGTACCGTCCGCCACTGGCCGACCAGGTCCCGCCGTAGGTCTTCCAGCCCAGCGCGTTGCCGTCGGCGAAGTTGTCCCGCACTCGCATCTCGACGCGGCGGATGGTCCCGTCGGCGTTGAAGTGCAGTCGGTCGTAGGCGAGTTGACGGTGGTTGCCGTCGGTCTCGCCGAGCGGACGGCGGTGGTAGACGATGTACCAGATGTCGGTGCCCGGGACGTTGACGACCGAGTTGTGGCCGGAGCCGCGGGCGACGGCGGGATCCTGCGCGAGGACCTTGTCGATCTTCCGGAAGGGACCGGTGGGTGACTCGGACATGGCGTACGAGACCGAGTAGTCCGGGCCGGTCCAGCCTCCCTCGGACCACATGAAGTAGTACTTGCCGTTCCGTTTGAACATGAAGGAGCCCTCGGTGTAGTTCTCCGGGGTGATCTCCTTGTAGGTGGTGCCGTCGGGGAAGGTGCCGAGGCTGGTCATGTCCGGGTTGAGCTTGACGACGTTGGCGTGGTGCCAGCCGCCGTAGTACATGTACGCCTGGCCGTCGTCGTCGATGAAGACGTCCTGGTCGATGGGCTGGGCGCCGTTGTGGAACCGGGAGATGAGCGGCTTGCCGAGAGCGTCCTTGTAGGGGCCCTCGGGACGGTCGGCGACGGCCACGCCGATGCCACCGGGCTGGGAGTCGTTCTGGATGTCGTTGGCGGCGAAGTAGAGGTAGTACTTGCCGCCTCGCTCCACCGGCGCCGGCGCCCACAGCGCGTACTCGGCCCAGGAGATGTCCGGCGTGGACAGCACCTTGGGGTGTTTGGTCCAGTGGACCAGGTCGGTGGAGGAGAAGGCGTCCAGGTAGGTCTGTTCGGCGTAGACCCTCGAGGTCGTGGGGAAGACCCAGTACCGACCGCCGTAGTACACGGTGTCGGGGTCGGCGTACCAGCCGTCGACGAAGGGGTTCCCGGACTCGGCGGTGGTGTGGTCGGGTGCGGCGACGGCCGGGGGCGAAGAGAGCGTGGCGAGGAGGCCGCCGGCCAGCAGCACTGCGCAGGACTTGGCGAGAAGGCCGGTCGTTCGGACAGTCATGGGGGGCTCCAGGTGAGGCCGGAGGAGACGGTCGGGGTACGGCCGGGGCGGCGGCGCGTCCCTTGACCCGCCGCCGCCGGTACGGCTCCGTTCACAGCGCCCCGGTCACGGTGCCCACGGGGACTCGACGGTCCACGTGGTGTCCTCCGTGAAGAGGGCGGGGTTGTCCCAGGTGTGCGTGCCGCCCGGGGTGGCGAGCCACAACTCGGCGTTGTAGTGGCGCAGGTACTGCTCCGGGAAGTTGTAGGCGGAGAGGCGTACACCCCCGTTCGCGGCCCGGGCGGGGCAGAAGGTGGCGTCGGCCCGGAACAGGTCGCCGCTGCCGGACTCCTTGTGGACGCGGTACTCGCGGTGGCGCAGGTAGTCGCCGGGGTAGTTCCGCGACTCGAAGCTGTAGCAGGAGCTGTTGGCGAGTCCGGGGACGATCTTCCAGGTGGCGTCGTTCTTCAGCATGGCGTCGCTGCCGCTGCCCACGATCTCCGTGAAGACCGCGCCGTCCCTGTGACGCACGAACCGGTCGGTGTGGCCGGGGGTCGTCACCCGCAGCGACTTGTTCTGATCGGTGGGCAGGGTGACGGGGGCCGTCGGCCCCCGGGAGGCGTCGATGAGAGCACGGTTGGCCGCTCTCACCCGGGCTTCGTCGACCTTGACCACCTGGCGGTCGTAGGTGAGCAGGCCGTTGGCCTCGTTCTCGACGTCGGTGATCTCGGTGTAGACCGAGGCGGACAGGCCGCGGGGCATGCGTACCTCGCGGATGGCGTCGATGAGGCCCACGAAACGGTTGTTGAGGTGGGCGAGGTCGGGCTGGTCCTCGTAGCTGAAGCCGCCGCCGGGGTACCACTCGTGACCGGCGACCTTGAAGCCCAGGCCACCGAACTCGCCGAGAACGGCGGCGCGGGTGGCGCTGGGCACCGTGGTGCCGGGCCCTACGTATACGTGGTGGTCGACGACGTCGCCGTTGCCGCCGTCGACGGCGCCGCAGCAGTTGACGCCGCTCATGTTGTCGACGAGGCGGGAGGGGTCGTAGGCCTTGACCTCGTCGGCTATGCGGGCCTGGTCGTACTGGCCCCAGCCCTCGTTCTGGTTGACCCACATGACCAGGGACGGTGAGCCGCGGTGCTGGTCGATGATGCGGTCGTACTCGGCCTCCCACTGGGTGCGGGCCGCGGCGTCGGGGGTGTGTTCCATGGACGGCATGTCCTGCCAGACCAGCAGTCCGAGCCGGTCGGCCCAGTAGAACCAGCGCTGTGGCTCGACCTTGATGTGCTTGCGGACCATGTTGAAGCCGAGGTCCTTGTGCTTCTGAAGGTCGTGGCGCAGGGCGGCGTCGGTGGGCGCGGTGTAGATGCCGTCCGGCCAGTAACCCTGGTCCAGGGTGCCGGTCTGGAAGACGAACTTGCCGTTGAGGACGGGGCGGAGGACGCCGTCGACGCGGGCGGTGCCGATGGAGCGCATGCCGGTGTAGCTGCCGATGGAGTCGACGGTCGTGCCGCCGGAGAGCAGGTCGGCCTTCACGTCGTAGAGGAAGGGGTCCTCGGGAGTCCAGAGGTGGGGGTTCGGGATCGGGACGGTGAACTCGGTGCCGACCGGGCCCGTGGCCGTGCCCACGGTGCTGCCGCCGACGGAGACGGTGATACGGGCCTGATGGCCGCTCGTCGTCCCGCTCCCGCGCACGGTGACCTTCAGGCGGCTGTTCGGCAGGTCCGGCACCATGTCGAGGCCGGTGATGTGCGCGGAGGCCGTGGGTTCGAGCCACACGGTCTGCCAGATGCCGGACGCGGCGGTGTAGAAGATGCCACCGCCGGGGTGCGGGGCGACGTCGCGGATCCGCTGCTTGCCGACGGCCTGGCTGCCGGTCTCGGTGGGGTCCCAGACGGAGACGACGATCGCGTTGGTGCCGCCGCTCAGAAGGTCGGTGACGTCGTAGGAGAAGGCGTCGTAGCCGCCGCTGTGGGTGGCGCCGGCCTGGCGGCCGTTGACCCACACGGTCGTACGCCAGTCGCTGGCGCCGAAGTTGAGCTGAACGCGGCGGCCGTTCCAGTTCGACGGGACGGTGAAGGTGCGCTTGTACCAGAGCTTGTCGTTCTGGGTGATCCTGCGCTGGATGCCGGAGAGCGCGGACTCGGCGGCGAACGGGACCCGGATCTGCTCGGTGAAGGTGGCCGGCCGGCCGGCGTCCGCCGGGGTGACGGCGAAGTCCCAGATGCCGTTGAGATTGGCCCAGTCGGGGCGGGTCAGCTGGGGGCGGGGGTATTCGGGGAGCGGGTTGTCGGTGGGGACCTGGTTCGTCCAAGGGGTGGTCATGGGTGCGGGCTTGGGGGTCCAGGCCCTCGGCGCGGCGCTCGCGCTGCCGACGGCCGTGAGGGCCGTGCCGCTTAGCAGGGCCAACGCGGCGAGCGCGGTGGTGGCCCGTCGCACTTTGCGTCTCAGCCAGGGGAACGGCGTACGGCGTACGGGTACTCGACGCATCGTGGCTCCTTGATGAGTGGGGTGGGAGACGTGCGTGTGCGAGAAGCGGCCGCGCGGTGGCCGGGGGCAGCCGTCTGGAACCGGACGCGGCAGCCGGGGCGGAAGAGTGGCCCGACTGCCGCGTCCGGGGCTCTACATGAGCTGCCGTCTGCGGCCCAGCCAGGTCTGGGCGATGACGACGACGGCCAGGAAGGCGCCGCTGACCACCTGTTGGTAGGAGGAGTCGAGGGAGCCGATCTGGTTGATGACGTTCTGGATGACCTTCAGCAGCAGCACGCCGACCAGGGAACCGCTGACGTAGCCGAGACCGCCGGTCAGCAGGGTCCCGCCGATCACCACGGCGGAGATGGCCTCCAGCTCCATGCCGTTGCCGAGGATGGTCACGCCGGAGGCGAGCCAGGCGGCGTTGAGCGCGCCGGCCAGGCCGGCGAGGAGGCCCGACAGGGTGTAGACGAGGATCTTGGTGCGGGCCACGGGGGCGCCCATCAGGGCCGCCGCGTCCTCGTTGCCGCCGACCGCGTAGACGTGCTGGCCGAAGCGGGTGCGGCGCAGGACCACGGCGCCCGCGACGAAGAGGGCCAGGGTGATCCACACCGGGTTGCCGAGGCCCAGGGTGGTGCCCTGACCCAGTTCGGCGAGGAACGAGCCCTCGCCGATCAGGAAGGTGTCCGCGCCCTCGTCCGTGATGGCGAGCAGCAGGCCGCGCGCGCCCAGCATGGCGGCCAGCGTGACGATGAACGGGGCGAGCCGGGAGCGGGCGACCAGCAGGCCGTTGACGACGCCGATCAGTCCGCACACCGCCAGCGGCAGCAGCAGGGCCACCAGGGTGCCGTGGCGTGACCCCCAGGCTGCCAGGACGCCGCCGAGAGCGAACAGCGAGCCGACGGACAGGTCGATGCCGCCGGTGATGATCACGAAGGTCATGCCGAGGGCGACGATCGCCAGGAAGGTCGAACTGGTCGCCATGTTGCCGATGTTGTCGCCGGTCGCGAAGGCGTCGAAGGAGAATGACGCCACCACGGACACGATCACCAGGACGGCCAGCGCGCCGTGCTGCTGGATCAGGGCGCTCAGCCGCTCGGAGCGCGCGGAGCCGGCCGGCTCGGTCTCCCCCGTCGGCTCGTTGCTCGCGGTGGTCACGGGCGCGTTCGCTTTCGTGACGGTCATCGCTTCCCCCGTCCCCGTGCCGCGTAGACCGCGGCGACGATCACTATGGCCTGCGCGATCTGGGTCCAGGAGGGCGGCAGATCGTGTTTGATGAGGGTGGCGGTGAGCAACTGGATGAGGACGGCTCCCGCAACGGTGCCGGCGATGTTGACCCGGCCGCCGGTCAGCGGGGTGCCGCCGACGACGACCGCGGTGATCGCCGAGAGCTCCATCAGGTTGCCGAGCGAGGTCGGGTCACTGGCCTGGAGACGTGCGGTCGCCAGCACCCCCGCGACGGCGGCGAGCAGTGCGCAGACGACGTACACGGTGATCAGCACGCGTCGTACCGGCAGCCCGGCGAGTTGCGCGGCCGGGCGGCTGTCGCCGATGGCGAGGAGCCGGCGGCCGAAGGTGGTGCGGCGCACCACGAAGGACACCATGAGGGCCAGGACCGCGGCGATCAGGATCAGGTACGGGATGCCGAGGATGTCGCCGGAACCAAGGGAGGCCAGGGAAGGATTGCGCAGGTCCTCCAGCTGGGGCAGCAGGACGAGGGCGAGGCCCCGGCCGCCGACCATGAGGGCCAGGGTGGCCACGATCGGTTGTACGCCGACGAGCGCGACCAGCGCGCCGTTGGCCAGTCCGACCCCGGCGGCGAACAGTGCGACCACGAGCAGTGTGGGCAGGAGTCCGTAGCCGAGGTAGAGCGCGGTGACGGAGGCCGCCAGTGCCATCACGGCACCTACGGACAGGTCGACGCCCTCCGTGCCGATGACCAGGGCCATGCCGAGGGCGACGATGATGACGGGGGCGACCTGGACGGCCTGGGTGCGGAAGTTCTCCGCGGAGAGGAAGTGCGGGGTGATGACGGTGTTGACGACCATCAGCGCCGCCACGCCCGCGTAGACGCCGTAGGTCTGGAGCCACTGGAGTGCGCGGGCCTTGTCCAGCGGGGCGGTGCCTAGGGTGGCTTCAGCCATCGGTCGCCGCCTCCTCGGCCATGTGCTCCGCTGGGGCGTTCCCGGCGATGGTGCGCATCAGCTTGTCCTCGGTGACGTCGTCGCCGGACAACTCGCCCACGACGGCACCGTCCTTCAGTACGACCACGCGGTCGGACCCTTCGATCAGTTCCTCCAGGTCGGAGGAGATGAGCAGGACGCCCAGGCCGTCGGCGGCCAGTTCGTCCACGAGTTTCTGCACCTCGGCCTTGGCGCCGACGTCGATGCCGCGCGTGGGCTCGTCAAGCAGCAGCACCTTGGGGTTCATGGCGAGCCAGCGGGCGAGCAGCACCTTCTGCTGGTTGCCCCCGGACAGTTCGCCGACCTTCTGGTGCGGTGAAGAGGCCTTGATGCGCAGCCGCTTGACGAAGGTGTCGACGACGCTGTCGACGCGGGCCTCGGAGACGAGGCCGAAGCGGGAGAGGCGAGGCAGGACAGCAAGCGCGATGTTCTCCCGCACGGACAGTCCGGGGACGATGCCCTCGCTCTTGCGGTCCTCCGGCAGCAGGCTGACCCCCGCCCGGATGGCGGCCGGTGCCGATCCGCCGCGCAGGGGGACGCCGGCCACGGTGACACGGCCCGAACGGACGGGCAGGGCACCCGAGATGGCCTTCGCCGTCTCGGTGCGTCCGGAGCCGAGCAGTCCGCCCAGGCCGACGACCTCGCCGGGCCGGATGCTCAGGGACACCTGATGCAGTTTGTGCGGCACCGTCAGTTCCCTGGCCTCCAGCACGGGTCGGGTGTCGGTCGCCTCGTGGTCGCCGGTGAACTTGGTGAGACCCTCCTCGCGGACCTCGCCCAGGTCTCGGCCGAGCATCGTGGACACCAGGGCGAGGCGGTCGAGGTCGGCCAGGCGGCCGTGGTGGACGCGCCGGCCGTCACGGAGCACGGTGACCGTGTCGCACACGGCGTAGAGCTCGTCCAGGCGGTGGCTGACGTAGACGACGGCGATGCCCGCGTCGCGAAGCCGCCGGATCACCGAGAACAGGGTCTCGACCTCGCGCGGTTCGAGGGATGAGGTCGGCTCGTCCATGATGACGACGCGGGCGTCGGTGGCGACGGCACGGGCCAGGGCCACCATCTGCTGGGCGCCGACCCCGAGGGTGCGCAGCGACCGGCGGACGTCCACCCGGACGCCGTGTCCGCGCAGGATCTCCTCGGCCTCCCGGTTCATGCGGGCGATGTCCAGCACACCGAAGCGGCTGCGAGGTTCCCGGCCCAGGAAGAGGTTGCGGGCGACGCTGAGCAGCGGGATGAGGTTGACCTCTTGGTAGATGGTCGAGATGCCCGCCTTCTGCGCCTCCAGGGGCGTGGCGAAGGAGGCCTTGCGGCCCTGGAAGGTGATCTCGCCGGCGTCGGGGCGGTACACGCCGGTGAGGAGCTTGATGAGGGTCGACTTGCCGGCGCCGTTCTCGCCGATCAGGGCGTGGACCTCACCGGCCTGCAGGGTGAGGTCCACGTCGTCCAGGGCCCGGACGCCGGGGAAGGTCTTGCTCAGTCCGCGGACGGCGAGGACTTCGGCGGGGGGTGCCACCTGTGCCTCCAGGAAGAAGAAGGTGGAGAGAGGGGTGGAGAGAGGGGTGGAGAATTTCGTGAAGAGGGTTGTGCGGGAGAGGCGTTGGGGCCCGGCCGATGCCCGGGCCCCGCGGGATCAGTACGCCTTGCCGATCTCCGTGTTCGCGTTGTCCGCGTCGTAGGCGCTGTCCTGGATGATGATGTCCTGCGGGACTTCCTCGCCCTTGGTGAAGGTGTCCAGGGTCTGGAACGCCAGTGGGCCGAACCGGGGGTTGGACTCGATGACGCCGCTGATCCAGCCGTCCACGATGCCCTGGACGGCGTTGCGGGTTCCGTCGACGGTCACGATCTTGACGTCGCCCGCCTTCTTGCCCGCGCCCTTCAGCGCGGCCACCGCGCCGAGCCCCATCTCGTCGTTCTCGGCGTAGATGCCCTTGATGCCGGGCTTCGACTGGATGAGCTGCTCGGTGACCTGCTGGCCCTTCTCGCGGGCGAAGTCACCTGTCTGCTCGAACACGACCTTCAACTCCGGTGCCTTTTCGGCGATCCGCTCCTTGAAGCCCTTGGTGCGCTCGGTGGTGACGTTGTTCCCGGCCGAGCCGAGGAGGATGGCGACCTCGCCCTTGCCGCCGGTCGCCTCGATCATCTGGTCGGCGGCCCGTCTGCCCTGCTCGACGAAGTCGGAGGCGATGAAGGAGACATAGTCCTTGCAGGCGGTGGCGTTGATCTTGCGGTCGATCGTGACGATCGGGACCTTCTTGGCGGCGGCAGCCTGCAGTACCGGGTCCCAGCCGTCGGAGTTGAGCGGGGCGATCACCAGCAGGTCGGCGCCCTTGGCCAGCAGGTCCTGGACGTCGCTGATCTGCTTGGAGAACTGCGACTGGGCGTTGGCGGTGAGCAACTTGACGCCCCGCTTGTTCGCCTCGTCCTTGATGGACTGGGTCTCGGCGATACGGAACGGGTTGGCCTCCTTCTCCGACTGGGAGAAGCCCACGGTCGCGTTCTTCAGATCCAGCTTCTCGCCGCCGTAGGCGTCGATGGCGCAGGACTTGCTGCCCGGCTTCGGCGTGACGACCTTCTGTTCGGCGCCCGCGGCCGCCGGGGACTTGGTGTCCTTCGACGCGTCGTCCTCCGACTTCGCGCAGGCGCCGGCGGTCAGGGCGACCGCGGCGGCCAGGGCCACGACCCCGGGGCGGGTGAGGAGGCGAGGACGGTGAGTGGTGCGCTGCATGGTGACCCCGATCCGGGCGACGCTGAAAGGGAACTGGGAGCTGACGCATGAGCAGAAACGGCGCATCTCCCCCGGCGGGCAACGTTGTCGGGCCCGCTGCAAAGAGGTTTTTACATCGTTGGAAGGAAGCTGTAAACCCCCTGTGCGCACACCTGTGCATCGCGAGGAGGCGGGGGGTGCGGGGGAAGCGCTTGCCCGAGGGCGGGCCTCGCGGCGCGCGTCAACTCCCGTACGGCTTCGGGACGTAGGGCTGCCAGGTCTTTGCCACTGCGGGGCGGGACGGGAGGTGCTCAGGGCGTGGCTGCCTGCGGGCGCCAGGGGTCACGAGCGTCTGAACGCCGGTGTGGACGTTGGCGTATCGGCCAGGGTTGTTGGTGTTGGTGAGGTGCTGGGCAGGGGCCCTGCGGCGCGCTGGGCCGGCGGCGGAAGCGGGGGCCGGGGGGCTGTGGGGGGGCCGGGGGGCTGTGGGGGGGGGCGGGGGGCTGTGGGGGGGCCGGGGGAATCGGCGAGGAAGTGGTGCCCGCACCCGCCTGCCGCGGCACCCGAACTCGCCCGACGGGCGGCACGTCGATTGACCCCGCCGTGTCGGTCGACCAACTGACGGGGATCGCGGCGTACTTGACTACGGGCGGGTCAGGCCTGGGACGTACCGCCCGACCCGTCCTTCGCCGCCTCACGTCCGAGGGTGCTCTCCCGCTCGACCAGGCGGTAGTCCGCCCAGACACGGCGGGGTTCGGGAGCCTCGCCGCCCAGGCGGGCGAGCACCGACTCCACGGCGAGTCGGCCGATGGCCTCCTTGTCCGGCGAAACGGAGGTGAGCGTCACCGCGCCGAAATGCCCCTCGACGACATCGTCGAAGCCGACGACCGCGATGTCCTCGGGGACTCGCAGTCCGCGCTCGTGCAGGACGCGCATCGCGCCGATGGCCATCGGGTCGTTGTACGCGAAGATCGCGTCGGGACGCCGTCCGGCATCGAGGATGCGGGTCATGGCCGCCGCACCGTCCGCATGTCCCCAGCCGTCGGTGTCGGCCACGAGCCCGTCGTCGGCCGGTAGTCCGGCCGCGGTGAGTTCCTCGCGCCAGCCGCGTACGCGCAGCTGTGCCGGCTCGCTGCGGCCGCGCCGGTCGCCGATGAACGCCACCTCCCGGCGTCCGAGGCCGACCAGGTGCCGGACGGCGGCGCGGGCCGCGGCGACGTTGTCGACGGCGATGTGATCGTACGGCAGGTCGTAGTCCCGCTCGCCGACCAGCACCAGCGGGACGTTCTCCGCTCGGTCGCGCAGGTCTTCGGTCTCCAACTCGATGGGGCTGAGGATGAGTCCGTCGATGACACGTGCGCGGAAGCCCTGGCTGACCAGGAGCTCCTGTTCACGGCGTCCCCCGGTGTGGTCCAGCAGCACGATGTAGTCGTGGGCGGCAGCGGCATCGATGACGGCAGCGGCGAGTTCGGCGAAGTAGGGGTTGCCTAGTTCGGGCAGAGCGAGGGCGATCATGCCCGTACGGCCTTTGCGCAGGTGCCGGGCGGCCAGATTGGGCCGGTAGCCGAGCGCGTCGATGGACCGCTGGACGCGTTCACGCATGGCGGGGGTGATGTGCTGGTAGTTGTTCACCACGTTGGAGACGGTCTTGATGGAGACCCCCGCGTGGGCGGCGACGTCCTTGAGGCTGACCCGCACGGCATTCCCTTTCGAAGCGGCCCGACTCGGGTGGTCGGTGCGGGTACGGTGTCGTCACCGTGAGCCTTGCGCCGAGTCCCGGTGCTTGACTTTTACAACGTTATACATCTGCGCTCTTCGCGGTGACAAGGCGTTGGACGAGCGCCCCGTGTAGGCACCGTACCTGCACGTTCGGCAGGCCGAATCCTCGATCTCGAGGCGCTGACTGTGGGCAATGGGCCGAAGCGGTGTGGTCGTTGCTGCTTGCTGCTTGCTGCTTGTCGAGTCGATCCGTCGTCTGATGGATCCGGGCTAGGACTGGCCAAGCAATCTCGACACCGGCCCGTAAGAACGGCTCAACTCCGCCTCACGCGCTGCGTGAGGGACCCTAATCCGGACAGGGAGAGGGAGAGGTGAGCGTACCCACCACAGGCGCGGGGCGGCGTCGGCCGCAATGGCCTGCGGAAGGAGCCAGCGGGCAGGCCTGGTTCCGTCGATGTGTGGATCGTCGGCGAATGCTTCTCAACCCCGTCACCAACCACGTCACGCCAGTGCTTTTCAGCGGAGCGGATGAGGTCGTCGCCGAGGCGTTCGAGGAATCGGCCTGCCAGGGCAGCCTGGCTCCGGCAGCGGTCTGGGCTCCGAAGACCAACGACCTGCGCCAGGCGATGACCAGGATCCAGCTGCTGGCTCACGTCATCCTCGACGGCACGCTGATTCCTATCGACCGCGTGCACGACCAAAAGCCGTACAACTCCGGAAAACACCGGGCCATCGCGGATGCGGCCGGACGCCTCGGCTGGGTGCCGGCAGTTCCGTGCGTATCTCGTTCAAGCTGCACAGCTACCCCCGAAGCCGTCGCGCCCGCAGAAGGCCGTGATCAAGGCCCACGCCCGGATCCGCTGCCGCGGCGAATGCGCCGTCACCACAATCAGCACCTGGAAGATTCTGACCAAGCCGCGCTGCAGCCCCTCCCGGACGACCGCGATGGTGCAGGCCATCCTCGTTCTCCACTACGTCGAAACCCGACCTGCCAAGGATGAGAAACGCTCAGCCATGCCGACCGACCCCACTGATGAGTTTTCGCGCCCGTACCCGTCACACGTACGACGGGACACGACGAGGCGAAAGGATGACGTCATGAGTGCGGAGACGCGGCTGGAGGAGCTGGGCGTGAGCGGTCTGGGCGAGGTCGACGAGCCGGCGTTCTCGGGGCTGGCGGAGCGGCACCGGCGGGAGCTGCACGTGCACTGCTACCGGATGCTGGGGTCGTTCGAGGACGCCGAGGACACCGTGCAGGAGACGTTCCTCCGTGCCTGGCGGCGGCGGGAGACCTTCGAGGGGCGTTCGACGTTCCGGGCCTGGCTGTACCGGATCGCCACCAACGCCTGCCTGGACCTGCTGGCCAAGCGCCGCCCGGAGCCCGCGACCGGCGGCGAGGTGCTGTGGCTGCAGCCCTACCCGGACCGGCTGCTCGACGAGCTGCCCGCGGGCGAGGCCGACGAGCCGGAGACCGTCGCCGTCGCACGGGAGACGATCGAACTGGCGTACCTGGTCGCAGTCCAGCACCTCGCACCGCGCCCGCGGGCCGTGCTGATCCTGCGGGACGTGCTCGGCTGGCCGGCGAAGGACGTCGCGGAGGCCCTCGGGGACTCCGTCAACTCCGTGAACAGCGCGCTGCAGCGGGCCCGCGCCGCCATGCGGGAGCACCTGCCTGCCGAGCGGCAGGACTGGACCGGCGGCGAGCAGGACGCCGGGACGCGCGAGCTGGTGCGCCGCTATACCGACGCCAGCGTGGCCACGGACGTTCCGGCGCTCGCGTCGATGCTGCGGGACGACGTCCGCAGCTCGATGCCGCCCACGCCGGGCCTGTACGTCGGCCGCGACACGGTCGTGAACTACTGGGTCGAGAGCGGCTTCGAGGGCATGAAGGGCCTGCGCGCCGTCCCCACCTCCGTGAACCGGCAGCCTGCCCTCGCCTTCTACCTCTGGCAGAAGCGGGAGGGCGCGTACCTGCCGCTGACGATCGACGTCCTGCGCGTCACCGGTGGGGCGATCACCGAGATCGTCACGTTCCACGACGACCAGTTCCCGCGGCTCGGGCTGCCGGAGCGCCTGCCGGCTGACGGCACGGAGTAGTCCCGGTGCGGACGATCGTGCTGCGCGGTGGCGCGCGTGTCGCGGTGGTCGCGGCGGAGTGGTGCGACGCGTTCGGCGTCGTCACCCGCGGGCGGGTGCAGCTGGAGCTGCGCGACGGCGAGCCCGGCCCGGTCCTCGGACGGGACGCCGGGTTCTGGCTCCGCGGCACCGGCGTCCGCGCCCTGCGCAATCCGGGCCGTCGCACGGCGAGGGTGCGCGTCGTCACCCCAGGTCCAGGCCCAGGACCGTCACATGCCGGTCAACACCCCGTACGCCAGGTACCGAATGATGGAGGAACGACATGAACGGCATGAATGACACCGGGGCCGTCGCAGGCCCGGCATCGGGCCGGGCCGGCCACACCCACCGACTCCGCGGGCTCGCCGGGACCGGCTTCATTGCCACGCTCGCGGCGATGGCGGCCACCACTCTCGCTGCGGCGCTTGCCCGGGCCGTTGGCGTCGACTTCCAGGTCCCCGATGGTGGCGAGACGATCCCGTTGTCCGGGTTCGCCGTGGTGACGGGCTGCACCTCGGTCGTGGGCGTCGTCATTGGCGTCGCCCTTCTTCGTTGGAGCGCCCGCCCCGCCGAGCGATTCGTGTGGACGGCAGTGTCGCTGACCGCGATCTCGTTGGTCCCACCCTTCCTCGCCGGGGCGAACACCGCCACCACCACCGCCCTCCTCGCGCTCCACCTCGTCCCTGCGGCGGTGATGATCCCCACCCTGACGCGGAGCCTCCGCACCCGGACCGATTGACGATCCCGCAGAGCCAGTGCACACGCCTCGGTACCGGCACCACGTGACCCACAGCCCACGGCCCACAGCCCACGGCCCACAGCCCGCGGCCCAAGGCCCAAGGCCACGGCCCAAGGCCCACGGCCCACGGCCCACGGCCCACGGCCCACGGCAGATCTTTGACCTGCCGAAACGGCCTGTCGCCCCGGCGGAACCTGGATGCAGTGCTCTCGTTGTGCGCGGTATGTCCCCCACCAACCCCGCATCAGCCGAACAGCAACAGCAACAGCCCGCGACCACCACGCGGCCCGTGTATCGCTCCCTGTCAGGGCGGGCGGTGATGAGTCATGACCCATCGCTGCAGGCGGCCTACCGGCTGTGCCGGCGACAGACCAAGGACCAGGACCGGGCGCAGTACGCGTTGATCCAGCTGGTGCCCGCCGCCCTGCGCCCGCCGTGCTGGGCACTGTGGGCAGCAGCCAACGCCATCGACGACCTGGCCGACGACCGCACGGCCACCCCCGTTGAGCGGGCCGCCCTGGTCGAGGAGTGGATCACAGCACTGGACCATGAACTGGACGACGGGACAAGCACGGACCCGATCCGTCACGCCCTGGTGGATACCGCCCTGCGCTGGGGCCTGGACCTGACCCGGCTGCACGGGGCGATGCTCCTGGTCCGCGACGACGCCCACGGCCGGCACTTTCCCGACTGGTCTGCGTGGCGAGCCTGGGCACGTGACAACTTGCTGCCTTGGTTCGACCTGCTCCGTGACCTGTTCGACCGGGCCGGCGTGCCCGTGGCCCTGCGCATGGACAACCAGGAGATCTACGAGCAGTTCCTGGACGGCCTCCGGCTCACCGACACCCTCACCGACCTGTCTGCCGACCTCGCCCAGCACGACCTCCTCCTGCCCGACGAAGTTCTCGACCAGCACCCCGGGGCCGCGGACGATCTGATGCACCGGCGCTGGAGCCCCGCTGTCGCGGAGATGATCAGCCACCTGACCGACCTGGCCCACCAATGGGTGAACCAGCCCATGCTCACCCGTGGAATGCACCCCGCTCCCGCCACCATCTGCCACACGATGGCCGGCCTGCTGTGCTCCCAGCTCGACGCCGTCACCAGCGCCGGCCCCACCGTCTTGCGCACTCCGCCCAGGCCCTCGCTCCTCACCAGCGCCCGCATCCTCGCGCCCGCCCAGGCCCGCGCTGCCCTGGCCTGGAGCCTGACCCCGCTGACCGTGCCGCCGCCCCGGAACGGGGACGTGCAGCGAAGACCGCCTGGCCGTCACCGGGGAGCCGCGCAATCAGCGTTCCGTACGCCGCCATCGCACCCCAGCGGTGAGCAGTCCCCGAAGATCCCGGCCACGCAGATGCCCACCCACGTTGCCGTGATCATGGACGGCAACGGCCGCTGGGCCCAGCAACGCGGTCTCCCCCGGCACGCGGGCCATCGCGCCGGCGCCACCGCCGTACGCGAGACGGTCTACGGCGCCCTGGAAATCGGCCTGCGCCACCTGACCCTCTACGCCCTCTCCACCGAAAACTGGAAACGCGACGCCGAAGAGATCCACGCGATCCTCGGCCTCCTCCACAGCGAGGTGAGTGCCAACCCGTTCCAGGACCTCGATGTCCGCCTGCGCTGGCATGGCGGCTCCGACCGTCTGCCGACCGACCTGGTCGATCTCCTGCGGCTGCGCGAGCGCACCACCCGCACCCGCACGGCTCTGACCCTGACCATGTGCATCAACTACGGCGGCCGCGACGAAATCACCCGCACCGCCTCCGCCCTCGCCCGCTCGACAGCAAGGGGTCGGCTCAATCCCGACCTGATCAGCGAGAAGGACTTCGCACAGCACCTGCCCCACCCCGACATGCCCGACGTCGACCTGCTCTGGCGCACGGGCAACGAACAGCGCACGTCCAACTTCCTGCCCTGGCACACCGCCTACGCCGAGCTGTACTTCACTCCGAACCTTTGGCCCGATACCGACCGGCGCGATCTGTGGCACGCGGTCACGGAATACAGCCGCCGCCAGCGCCGCCACGGCGCAACACCACACGTGCCCGAGCATGCCTCCCACACCGGCGAAGACCCACGCGACAGCTGAGGCAAGCTGCAGAGCAGATCGACCAGATCGAGCAGTTCGGTTCCCTGACGTGACCGCTTCACTGACCCGCTTCCCGCGATGAGGCCGATGGCCTGGGAGGCCGTGCGCCGACTCTGGCAGCATCGGTTGCTGCGCTGTCTCTGCTTGGCGTACGGAGTCATCGACCCCTCGCGCCGGCCCGCCCCTCCGGAATCGTGACGACCGCGACCACCCACCACACCGTGCATACAGCCCGTCCGTGACGTTGCCCAGGCAGGGCCTGCGTCACCGACCTGCCAGTTTCTCCAGCCAGGGATGTCCGGGATGCACGCGCGTCAGCCACCCGGTAAGAGCGCCGCGCCCGGCTCAGCAGCGGCAGGGTGCCGACGAAGTCCGCCTGATCCTTGGGTCGTGCCGCCTTCGCCTTGAACAACAGCACCAGTTCCGGCACCAGATAAGGGATGCCTTCCGCAGTCCGCTCGATGATCGCGTCGTACGGCAGCCGCAGACTCTCGTCCCTTCGACAGATCCATGTCCCGCCGTCGTGCGGTTCGCGGAAGACGTCGAACAGGAACTGACCGCTCACCGGGTCCCGCAGCCAGGTCTGGTGCGTGGCTGCGAGCACCTCAGCTCCTGCACCCGCCCAGCCCCGCCCGGAGCCCACCGCGTCAAACCACGTACTCGGGGAAGCGGTCCCGAATCTCCATGAAGCCGTCCGAGGGCACCGCGATCTCCAGATCACTGTGGGGCCGAGACTGCCGCCCACGGAACAGATCCAGCGCCCACCCTGCCGCGATGCACCAGGGCGCGCTGACCCCGGCCAACCGCCCCGCGACCTGTTCCGGCCGCCAGGCACCCTCCCACCGGGCATCCAGTTCGTCCGCATCAAGGACAGCGCCGCCCGGCGGCACAGATTCGGTCATCGCTACAACGTACGGCGTGCACTGGATCAGCGACGAGTACGCGGCCAACTGCTCCTGGCCCGTGTGCGACATGGCCGCACCGGCCGCCGAAATCGAGATGCTGCGCGACAAGTTGGCCGCTGGGGGTCGGTGGCCGAGGGGGGCAGAGCGCGAGCGGTGACCGGCCAGGAAGGGCGGGCGAGGCTACATGGCGTAAGCGAGGGCGGTATCGGCTCGGCCTAGATGTCCCGGCGGGCATACGCGACCCGGCCGGGCAGTCCTGCGACGTGCGTCTGGCCCAGGACCTCGGTGGAGAGGTCGGAGCCGGTGGCGCGCACGCGCGAGGTTCCTGCTGCGCGCCCGCTCGGTCCGGCTCGCCCGTGCACCCCGCAGCCACCCCGCCACGGCGGCCAGTTGACGAAGTTCTCCCACTCCTCCGTCTTATCTCGCATGGATATTTGCTGGCAGGGTGGCATGAGCGCGCCGGATGATGGAGCGGTGCAGCAACTCCCCTACGTCTACCGCGTCACCAAGTACGACCCCTCCGACCGTGACGAACACGGGCATTACATCGGCAGTGAGGACACCGTCAGCGATCACGGCGAGGTCGAGGCGGCCTATCTCCAGGCTGTCGCGGCCTTCGCCAAGGACACCGGCCTCGGCCACCTGGCCGTACGTGAACCGCAGGTGCCCTCCCTGGCGCACTTCGGCGTGGAGCCCCCGGTGGACGGCTTCGGGCTGGACGGACTCTTTCCCACCGGCCCGACCGGTTTTCACGACGGGGCTCAGGTGTCGCTCGACGTCGCGCTGGAGCTCCTGCGTGCCATGTTGCGCGACAACGGCGCCTGGTGCCGGCTGGAGGAGGAAGGCATGTTCGCCGTACACGTGGGATGGGACCAGTGCGTCTACATCAGCAGCGTCCAACCCTGCGAGCAGGCATGGGCACGAACCCGCGCCCTGGGGCTGTTCCCGGAACGCCTGGACTCCTCTCCCTACGAGATGGAGACCGACGGCGACGAGATCCAGCGACCCGGCGACGACGACTTCTGGGCCGGCCTGCGCTGGGCGGTCGCCGCATGCCGCGCCGGGCTCCTGGAAGAGACGGCCGTGGAAGGCGCCTCAACATGGCACCGTCTCACGCTCGACTCCATCGACACGGTGCGCGCCGGGCTCGCTCCCCGCGCCCGTTTGGCCGTGTGGCCAGACCTGTCCTCCGATATCGACGCAGTCTTGAGGGCCCTCCCGTCCGAGGGCCTCGTCGAAGGTGTCTGGCAGGACAGTGACGGCCGGATGCACAACGCCATCGCCGACCAAGACGCCTTCCCGGAGTTGGCCGCGCGGATGTCCGGCGCCGTCGCGGCAGCGCTCCTGTCCGTGTACGCCGATGAGTGTGCGCCCCTGTTCACCGCCGTCATGCCGGACAGCGACGGGGTGGTCCGGGCCCGATGGCGGACCGAGCCGACGCCGAGCGACCGGAACTGGGCCTTTCTCAAGACCCTTCGCCGAGGCGAGATCGTCACGGGCACGGTCACTCATATCGCGAGCGTCGGCGTCACCTTCGTGGACATCGGCGGCTTCGAAGCGATCATCAATATCCCCGAACTGTCGTGGCGCCACATTGAGTACCCCTCTGACCTCGTCTCCGTCGGGCAGGAGGTCAACGCCGAAATCCTCGACATCGACCCCGTCCGCGAACGTGTGTCGTTGTCCCTCAAGGCTCTTCAGGAAGATCCGATGCCGCTGCTGATCGGACAGATCGGCCATACGATCACGGGTCGTGTCACCAGACTCGTGCCCTTCGGTGTGTTCGTACGCATCGAGGAGATGGAGAACGGCCTGGAGGGGCTGGTTCACAACTCCGAACTCGCCGGCGGCAACCCGGACACCCCTCAACTCGGCATCCAGGTCGGTGACACTCTCCTGGTCAAGGTCTTGGACATCGACATTGCCAGACGCCGGATCACGCTCTCCCACAGTCAGGCTGCCTCAGAGCCACGTCCTTGAGGGACTTGAGGGACGTCGCCAGTGCCATGACCGCAAACTTCGCCGCGTTGCTCTCGTCGGGCAGGTGAGAAGCAACGACCAGTGAACGGCGGGAGGATGGCGCTGTTCAGTCGACCTCGCCGGTCTCACGAAGGAGGTCACGGTCCGCCTCCGGAGCCATCATCGGGCCGGCCTTACGTGTGACCGGGACGCACGCCTCTCCGTCATCGGCCAAGAGCTTCTCCAGGTCCTCGACGCGGAGATAGCAGTCACCGTCGACGCCCCAGGCACGCCCCCATGAGTTACGGAGCCGTACAACGGGCATCGTGCCGCTGTGTCCGCGCAGACGCGCCTTGAACGAGACGCCGCGGACGAGGATCGCATGGCCACCGACGCCGCCCTCAGACACCTCGAGCAGTCCGTTCGGTGCCGGCTCCATCATCGAGTCGTACCACTTCACGCCGATGACGATGGGGCCGAAGTAGCCGAGAGTGCGCAGCACGTCGTCGACACCGAACGCCCAGCGGTACTCGTCCATGTATCCACGGGCAACGATCGCCTTGGCGCCCGCCAACACCGACGTACCGTCGTAGTTCTCCCCGGGCAACTCATCGAGCTGCTGTGCTTCCCGGTACACCTTGCGGGCGAACCCGTCGTCCACGCCGGGTACCTGCACAGGGGTGGCGATGAGCTCATGAGACCAGGCGAAGCCGACGCAGGCGCCCTCGCGGCCCTGGTCGAGCCAGCTCGGACAGGCCCATCCGGCAGAGCGCAACGGTGCACCCTCAGCGACCAGCGCCCGAATCGGAAAGTTCCTGCTGCGCTCGTCGAACTGCGGGACTCGGTCAAGGCGCGGATCGATGGTCGTGTAGCCGTTCTTCAAAGGCAGGGCACCCATGCGGCTCCTTATGTTGCTGCACTGGTCTCCAGTTGACTTGAGCCCGCACCGAGGCGCACCCGGAGCGTCTGGTCCTTACGCCGAGCGGGGACATGCAACAGGGGGCCCGACTGGCGAGGACGCGGCAGAGGAGGAGCTGTGGAGCGCCTCCTTCGCGTCACATACGGGGCGGCACCGAGGATGACACCTCGGCCAAGAGGCGCTCCACCTCGGCGCCCCAGCGTGAGGCGATCACCAGGTCGCGTGCCGGGTCCACCCACAGCAGGTGGTTGCCGCCGTTGCCGCGGGCGCAGCGGCCCGTGCGTGGGGCACGGGGCCATACCGTGCCGTGGTCGTTGAGCCACCACGACAGGCCGTATTCGGGCTTGACCAGGCAGGGAGTCCACAGCTCCTCGATCCAGCGACGCGACAGGACCTGACGCTCCCTCCATGCCCCGCCGCGCAGACACAGCGTGCCGACGCGGGCCAGGTCCAGCGCGCTGATCCACAGGCCGCCACCCCAGTGCGCGCCTCCGGAGACCACTGGCACCTCGGTGCCGTCGATGTCGACCACCGAGTTCTCGTAGCCGTGCCAGGACCAGCCGTCGGAGGCGCCGACCGGCGTCATGACCCGCTCGCGCAGCACGTCCGGCAGGGCACGGCCGAACAGGACCGTGAGCGCCAGAGCCGTCAGGTTCACCCGTACGTCGTTGTAGGCCCAGCCGGCGCCGGGCGGTCCGCCCGCCGACTCCGTGCCCTCGCGGGTGCTCTGCGCGTCCACCCAGGTCGGCTTGGACCACAGCTCGCCCTCCCACTGGCTGGTCTGGCCCAGCAGATGGCGCCAGGTGATCGCACGCCCGTGGGCGGTGCCGAACTCGGGCAGGTCCACCGACTCCGACACGGGCTCGTCCAGGCGCAACGCCCCGTCGTCGAAGGCGACGCCCGCCACCAGCGACAGCACGCTCTTCGTGGCGCTGTAGGCCATCTCCGCTCGGGTCGGGTCGCCCCACGAGGCCAGAACCGCGCCGCGCCGCACGACGACACCGCAGGCCCCCTGACCGTCGAGGAGCGGGCCGAGGACCTCGCGGTGGGCGGCGTCCGACACCTGGCGGGCGAGATACGCCGCCATGTCGTCGATGCCCGCCACCGGCCGCCCCGCCTGGGCCCGCACGGCCTGCGTGAGAGCTTCCGCGTCCACTTGCTCCCAGGGGTCGTCGCCGGTCCGATCCCGCTCATGCAGGACCTGACCGCCGTATCGCCATGTCACCGCGTCCACGTCACACACCTCCGTTGAAGGGTACGGAGCCCGCTTCGACGAACTGACCTCAGCCGTGCGGGACGTCCCGGACGTCCTTGACGAATACGATGCCGTCGGCGTCCGCCAAGTGGGCCGGGTCGAACGGGGCGTAGCCGAACCAGGGGGATTCGCGGAGCGCGGGCCGCGTCTCGCCGAAAGCGGTGGCCAGGCGCGGGGCGTCGATGATGTAGCAGTCGTCCGGGAGCGCGTACAGGAGCCCTTCGAGGGTGTCCGGGGGCGGGGTGTCCACTCCCTGGTGCCGGATCGTGCCGAGGGTCGTGGCCACGAAGGCGTATTCCTCGCCGAGTTGGGCGCTCACCAGCGCACCGGCGCTCCACCATTCCACCGCCCCCTCCCACATCTGCATCGTGCTCTTCTCCCGCTGGAGATGGGAGTTGTGGGCGTGGATGAATGCCGGGCCGCGAGAGGCAACGGCGAGGAGGTTGCGGGACATCATCAGATCCCGCTGTGCGCACAGCCGGGTCATGCGCGCCGGTGAGGTGTCGGCCATCCAGTGGTGGTAGCGCAGCAGGCCGGTCGCGGTACGTCCGTGCAGGCGTGCCCGGTCCCAGTCGTCCCGCGAGGTCGCCGTGAGCAGGTGCGGAGTCTGGGCGTCGAGCAGCGCGACCAGGTCGTCGGCGAGCAGGCGCAGTTGACCGGCGTCGGCCGACTGTCCCACGGACTGGGCCGGGTCCATCATCGCGGCGGGGTGGGTCCACCGGTCGTCGGTACCGAGCAGACGGTCCAGTGTTTCCGCGGTGCAGGGGAGCAGATCCGCGTCCACTCGGGCCGCGAGGTAGCTGTGGAGTGCGGTGAGGGCCTGGCGGGGGCTCGCGGCGCCGGTGATCTCCAGCGGGCCGTCGAAACCGGCGAAGCGGAGTTGCTCGGACGCGGGCCGGCCGTCGTTGTGGGCGCGCATCCAGTGCACGAGCTGGCGGTTGGCCGCGTGGGCGCCCCAGCCGTGGCTGAATCCGTGCTTCATGACCTCATCGAGAGACCCCCTGCCGGACGTGACGTAGTCGTCCACGACCATGCCCGTCATGCAGTCGCTCTCGAGCGCGATCGTCCGGTAGCCCTCCTGCTCGACGAGTTGGCGGAACAACGCGTTGCGCTGTTCGAGCAGCGTGTCCTCACCGTGGGTGGGCTCGCCCAGGGCGAGCAGCCGGGGCCGGGCGGGCAGCAGCCTCATGATGGCCGCAGCCTCGAAGCCATGGATGGAATCCTCGATGTGAGTCGCCATGCCTTCAACGGTATCGTTGAACCTTCGGTTGAAAGTTTTTCGTGATATCGGCAGGGACATGGGACAGAACCTTCAAACCGAGGCTCGGCTCCGGCCGGTTGATCTGGCGCGCGGGCACGGTCTGTCCACGCAGGCGGTCAGGAACTACGAAGAGGCCGGCATCCTTCCGGCCGCCGGCCGCACACCCCACGGCTACCGCACCTACACCCCGGTGCACGCAGGGGCCCTGCGCGCCTTTCTTGCCCTGGTGCCCGGCCACGGCCACCAGACAGCGACGTCGATCATGCGGGCGGTGAACCAGGGCGCGGACGACGAGGCGTTCCGTCTCATCGACGAGAGCCACGCCCAGCTTCTCGATGACCGGCGGACCCTCCAGGCAGTGGAGAGCGCCCTCCGCGATCTGGAGCCCACTACGGCGGCCGAGCACGGTCAGGGGTCCGAGCCGGTCGCGGTGTCCGGGCCCGGCGGCACGTTCATCGGGTCGCTGGCTGAGGAACTCGGCATTCGGCCCGCGACACTGCGCAAGTGGGAACGCGTCGGGCTGGTGGCCCCTCACCGTGACCCACAGACCGGGTACCGCCGCTACGACGAGGCCGACGTGCGGGACGCCCGGCTGGCCCACCAACTCAGGCGGGGCGGCTACCTGCTGGAGCAGATCGCCCCGCTGATCGCCCAGGTGCGGGCGGCCGGCGGTCTGGAACCGCTGGAGGCCGCACTGTGCGACTGGCGCGGCCGGCTGTCCGCCCGCGGGCGGGCGATGCTGACCGGGGCCGCGGAGCTGGAGGCGTACGTCCGTAAACGCGGATGAGGATTCGGTCGCCCTACTGCGGGATCAGGTCCAGGATCAGGCAGCGAAGCCGATGGTAGGTCTCGATGTGTGCCAGGTTCGTTCTCGATGGGCTTCGCCTGCCGTCCAGCCATGCCTTGAGGGTGCCTGTGACGAGGCCTTTGGGTTGCCACTGGCCGACGACCCTGACCTGCAGTGATGCCAACAAGATTCGGTACTCCGGCCGAGACTTTTCGAGCTTTACTTGGCGCTTTGGTCCAGCGTCAGTGGTGGGGGCGCCAGACCCCGCACGGTGACAGCACCTCGCGAACCGCCACGCGCGACGACCTGCCCGCCGGCCATGACCGTCACCTTCCGAACGCCGGGCGCCTCCCAGACGATGCGGTACGAACCGTCGTCGTCGGCGGTCACGGTGGCAGAGGTGAACGGGATGCGGTGCGTCGTGGACGTATGGGCGGCGGCCGGAGTGACCCTGACGGATGCGGCGGCAGCGGTGAGCGCGAAGGCGGCACCGGCGCGGATCAGGTTCTTCATGAACCGGATGCTGTGTGCACGGACTGACGTTGCAGCGAACAGTCGATGACTGACAGATTCTGCCGTGATGGCAGTTTGTGCCATCACCGCCGGGAGGCTCAGAACTCCGGGCAGGCGCGGTCACCTGTTGTGACAGGCCTGCTGCCCGCTACTCCGTCGGCCGACCGTGTGAAAGACGTCAGCGCTGGACAATCGCCGCTTCAGCCGCCGCCTTGATCCGGCTACCGAAGGCACCGGCATCCTTGCGGGCGGCGGCGAGCGCGAGGCCTACCAGGAGCTTGCCAACGCCGTGGCCCTCCAGAACGTTGTGGATACGGACCCGAGTCCTGCCTCCGGCCAGCGACTCCAGGTCGTAGCCGCCTTCGCGGGCCGTGACGGTGTTCTTCGATACCTCGGCCCACCGGATGCGCACCGGGGCTTCGAGGTCGGTGATGCGGAACTCCCTGGCCGTCTTCATGCCGGCGTCCTTGACCGTGCTGCGGAAGACCGTACCGACGGCGGTCGGGGCGTCCGGAACCCGCTCGATCCCGAGCACTCGGGGGCTGAACTGCGGATCGTTGCGTCCGTCGGCGAGGTAGTCGAACACCGCCTCGACAGGCCGATCGACCTCGACCGTCGCTTCAAACTGTCCTGACATCAGTGCTCCTCGATCGCGTGAGCCGCAGCAGCTTGACCACGGCTTGCTCGGAAACGTCCGTCGGACCGCCGGGCCGCGGGAAGCCTGCTTCGTACATACGCCGGCCGCGCCGTCCGTACTGCCGTATGGGCACCGTGACCCTATGGGACCACCGTTTCATGTGCCTGCGGGAGCGGGCGGATGCGTGAATATGGTGGGCATGGATGCGTTCACCGACAGGCTCAACCCCGACATGTACGTCGTCACGGCCACGGCGGGCGACGAGCGGGCGGGCTGCCTCGTGGGGTTCGCCTCGCAGTGCTCCATCCGGCCGGTGCGGTTCGTGGTGTGGCTGTCGAAGGTGAACCGAACGTATGAGGTGGCCCGTGCGGCCGATTTCCTCGCCGTACACCTGCTGAGCCGGGAGCAGCAGGAGCTCGCTGCCTTGTTCGGTGGCGAGACCGGTCACCAGGTGGACAAGTTCGCGCGTACGGCTTGGGCCCCGGGGCACAGTGGGGCCGCCGTGCTGCAGGACGCGTGCGCGTGGTTCGTCGGGAGCATCGAGCAGAGAATCGACGCCGGCGACCACGTCGGCTTCGTCCTGGATCCCGTGCAGTGCAGCGAGGGCGGGAACGCTGACGGCCCGGCGCTGCTGCGGCTCTCCGATGCCCTCTCCATCGAGCCCGGGCATCCGGTGGACTGAAGGGCCCTACCGAATACCCTGCGTCCCGGACGCGGGCGCACTGATGCCGGTGATCAGCCGGCTCACTGCCCGTTCATGCTGCCCCGGCGCTACCTGGGTCGGTATGCCCGGAGAAACGTCCGCACTCCCTCGACGATGAGCGGCCGGACACGGGCATCCTCCGTGGCGTTCGCCGAACCGAGTCTGTCCAGCGCGACGCCGAAGGTCAGCGCGATGAACTGGTCGGCCGCGAGGCGAGGGTCGGGGACCTCGAGCAGCCCGGCCGCGGCGAGGGCGGCGAATCGCTCGGCAATGGCCTCGTCGGGGGTGTCGGCCATGGAGTTGTAGCCCCGGTGCGGCAGGTGGGCGGATTCCGCCCGGACCAGTCGTTGCAGCGTTGTGTACTCCGCCGAGCCGAGCATGTCGGTCGCGATGCGCATCGAGAACGCGACCAGGGCGTCCTCGAGTTCGCCGTCCTCGGTGAGGTCGGTGAGGGTGTCGTCGAGGGTGCGCCGGATCGTGGTGATCAGTGACTGGCCGACGGCGTCGACGACCGCTTTCAGCAGCGTCTGCTTGTCCCCGAAGTAGTCGTAGACCGTCCGCTTGGACACCTCCGCCCGGGCGGCGACCGCGTCGACGCTGGAGCGGTCGAAGCCGTCGGCGAGGAACAGTTCCTGGGCCGCCGAGAGGATGGCGGCCCGCTTCGGCGTGGACCCCTCGCGCAGTGTCTTCGTGGTCGGCATGGGTACACCTTAACCGTCCTACACTGCACGGTGTAGTGTAATCTCGGCTCATGGCGCGGACCGCACTCGTACACCCGCTCCGCCCGGCGCAGCCGTGCAGGCGCCAACTCGGCCGCCACTTCCCCGGGTTACACCGGCAGCACTACGCGTGCGGCCGACCCCTCATTCGCCCGGCAATGACGGAAAGGACGTCCATGACCACAACGCTCGCTCCCCCGGTCCGCATCGGGAGGGCCGCTGTCGGGGCCCTCGGCTTGCTGGCAGTCGCCACCGGTGCCTTGGAGTCGGTGGTGACGCCGACGCTCCCGCTCCTGCAACGCGAGCTGGATATGAGTCCCGCCGAAGGGGCGTTACTCAGCATCGTGCTCCTCATCACCGGCGCGCTCGTCACACCGGTCGCAGGCAAGTTAGGCGACCGCTACGGCGGAAAACGGGTCCTGATCAGGCTGATGGCGGTGGTCTCGGCCGGCGGCCTGGTGTCCGCCCTGGCACCGAACCTGCCCGTGCTGCTGCTCGGCCAGGTGCTGCAGGGAGCGATGGTGGGCGCACTGCCCCTGTCGTTCATCCTGGTGCGCAACCACCTCCCCGCGGGCGAGTCGAAGGTGGCCATCGGGGTGGTCAGCGGTTTGTTCGTGGGCGGCGGGATGGCGGGCACGTTGTCGGCCGGGCCCGTCGCGGAAGGGCTGTCCCGACACTGGATGTTCGCGCTGCCGACGATCGCGGTCATCGGGGCCACGCTGCTGGTGAACAGGCTGATGCCGCACGATCTGCCGGGCCGGTCCGGCCGGTCGGGCGCCGTCGGGGTCGACTGGCCCGGCCTGGTCCTCTTGAGCGGGACGCTGGTCACGCTCATGCTCGTGCTCGCACTGGCCCCCGACCTCGGCGCGCAGCCACTCGTGCTCGGCGCCCTCATCGTGGTGCTGGCCGCTTTCGTGGCCGGATGGATAGCCGTTGAGCGTCGTGCGGCCTCGCCGATGGTCGATCTGCGCATGCTGGCGCGGCCTGCGGTGTGGAAGTCGTGCGTGCTGACGTTCCTGATCTGCGTCGGCACCGCGGTGCCGGTCCACCTCGTCCCGCAGCTGTTCGCGGTGTCCTCCGACGAGTACGGCTTCGGAGCCGGCGCCACCGAGATCGGCTTCTATCTGCTGCCCGGCGCCGTGGCCGCGTCGCTGGCCGGGCCGCTGGGTGGGATCGGGGCGCGGCGTTTCGGCTCGCGTGCCGTGGTCACCGCCGGGATCGTCATCATGGCCGCCGGGCTGATCACCCTGGCAGTCGTGCATACCGAGGTCTGGCACCTCGTCATCGGCAAGATGATGATCGCGCTCGCCAACGGCCTGTGCGTCACGGCGCTGGTGACCAGCACCGCCACGACCGTCGATCAAGGCGACACCGGCATCGCCACCAGCCTGGTGCTGGTGACGCGCGTGCTCGGTTACGCCGTGGGGGTGCAGGTCAGTGGTGCGATCCTCACCGCCGGGACCCCTTCCGGGTCGGATGTCCCGGCCGAATCGGCCTTCGTCACCGGCTTCGTCATGGCCGGCGCCGTCACGGCGCTGTGCCTGCTTGTCGTGCGGACCATGAACAAAGGAGTCAAGGAATGACGCGCACTGACCTGCCGAGGGAGTCGACGGAGCCGAGGGAGCCGACGGACATCTGTACGACGCCGAGGCGCAAGGTCCTGATATCCGGCGCCAGTATCGCGGGGCCAACCCTCGCGTTCTGGCTGAACCGCTACGGATTCGCCGTGACGGTGGTCGAGAAGGCAGGCACGCTTCGTGGCGGTGGGTACCCCATCGACGTACGCGGCACCGCACTTGAAGTCGTCCGGAGGATGGGAATCCTGCCGCAACTGCGGGACGCGCACATCGACCTGCGCCGGCTGACCTTCCTGCACGGGGACGGCAGCGAGGTGGCCTCGGTCAACCCGCACACCGTCACGGGCGGTGTCGCGGGACGGGACCTGGAGGTGCGGCGCGGGGATCTGACCGACGCTCTCCATGCGGCGGTCCGTGACGACGTGGAGTTCTTGTTCAACGACTCCATCGAAACCCTCGACCAGTCCGGCCACGGGGTCGATGTCACCTTCCGCGGGGGCGGCAGGCGTACGTTCGACATGGTGTTCGGTGCAGACGGTCTGCACTCACGTACCCGCGAGTTCGTGTTCGGCCCCGAAGAGCAGTTCCACCGTTACCTCGGCTACTGCTTCGCCGGATTCACCATGCGCAACACCTTCGGGCTCTCCCACGAGGCCGTGCTGTGGAACACCCCGGGCAGGGCCGCGGTGCTCTACGCCGTGGGGGACAACGACGAGGTGCACGCCTTCCTGAACTTCGCCCACGAGGAACCGCCGTTCGACGCGTTCCGTAACACTGAAGCCCAACGGGACCTGGTCGCTGCGGTCTTCGCTGACGCGGGCTGGGAGGTCCCGGGCATGCTTGCCGCCATGCACCATGCGGATGACCTGTTCTTCGACGGGGTCAGCCAGATCCGCATGCCCCGCTGGTCCAGCGGCAGGGTCGCGCTGGTGGGCGACGCCGCGTACGCGCCCTCGTTCCTCACGGGGCAGGGCTCCAGTCTCGCGCTCGTCGGTGCGTACATGCTCGCCGGTGCCCTGGCCGACCGGGACCACGCCGCGGGCTTCGCCGCCTACGAACACCACACCCGTGAGTTCGTGACCGTGAACCAGGAGCTGGTCGGCGAGGGGGACGCCGCACTCTTCCCGACCACCGCTCTGGCTTTGGAGCAGCGCAACGACGTGCTGCGCAACCTCAGCGCCATGCCCCTCACGGAGGGACGACCGGCCCATTCGGCCCTCACCCTGCCCGAGTTCACACCCGTGAGGTGAGCCCGGGCGCGCGGGCCCGAACGTGCCTCATCGGAGGGGGCGGTGAGACGGGGCAGTCGTGTCACGCAGGGACGCGGTGCGGGGCCCCTGACATCTGTCAGGGACCGTTGGGGCCGGCGGCCCTCTACGTTCCTGTGCGCACCACCTCTGTCAGTCCCCGACAGCCCACCGTTCGACACCCACAGGAGCAACCGAACCCATGCGTCCCCAGCGATCCCTTCTCGGCGCGGTCGGCACCATGACCCTGGTGCTTGCCTCCGTCTTCGCCACCGGCTCGGCCCAGGCTGCGTCCTCCGCCACGTCCGCCGTCTCCCCGACGATCTCACCGGCCGCCCCCTCGCAGCTGGTGCCCTCCGGCGATCACGTCACCTGCGACACGGGCAACTTCTGCGCCGGCGTCTGGGACCCCACCGCCAACCAGTGGCGGGTCTTCTTCCTGTACGAGTGCAGCCGCTACTACCTGTCGAACTGGCACGGCACGGGCGAGGTCATGAACAGCCAGACCGACAACGCCCAGGCGACGATCCACGGCCAGAACGGCAACGTGATCCAGACCTTCCCGGTCAGCACCGACTCACCCGACGTGGACTGGGAGCCGGTCTGGTCGATCCGCAACTGCTGACCGAGAAGAGAGAACGAGGCACGGCATGAGGTGGCCCGGACCTCAGGGGCCGCCGGATCCCGGCTCGCGGAGGGTGATCGCCCCGGAGGGGCAGACTCCGGCGGCCATCTGTGCGGCGGCGCGTTGTGCGATGAGAGGCTCCGCGTGGAGCAGGAGCACGCGGCCGTCGTCCGGATCCTGGTCGAAGACCTCGGGGGCGGTCAGGGCGCACATCCCGGCGCCGATGCACCGCTCGCGGTCGACGTGCAGGTGCGTCGTCTTCATGACCCCTCCTTGTCCCAGGTGACGGGGAGGCTCTTCACTCCGTAGATGTCGGCGGTCTCCGGGCGCAGGCCGACTTCTTCAGCCGGTACGGCCAGACGCAGCGTGGGGAACCGGTCGATCAGCGCGCGGAAGGCGACCCGCATCTCGACGCGGGCCAGTTGCTGGCCCAGGCACTGGTGGATCCCGTGGCTGAAGGCCAGGTGCCCGGCCGTGTCCGGCCGTTGGAGGTCGAGTGCGTGGGGGTCGGTGAAGCGTTCGGGGTCGCGGTTGGCGGTGTTGTAGGACAGGACGACGGTCGTGCCGGCCTCGATGGTCCGGCCGCCCAGCTCGACGTCCTCGAGGGCCGTCCTCATGAACGTCTTGGCGACGCTCAGGTACCGCAGCAGTTCCTCCACGGCCCTGTCGGTGAGAGCGGGGTCGGCGCGCAGCGCGGCCAGCTGTGCCGGGTTCTGAAGGAGCGCGAAGGTGCCGAGGGACAGCATGTTGGCGGTGGTGTCGAATCCGGCGGCCAGCAGGATCAGGCTGATCCCCTTCAGCTCCTCGTCGGTGAGGTCGCTGTCGGTGAGTTCGCTGAGCACGTCGTCGGTGGGGTTCGCGCGCTTGGCGGCCACCAGGTGGGCGAGGTACTCCTGGGTTGCGGTGTAGGCCGCTATCAGTTTCTCGTCGCTCGTCTCCCCTCCCATGAACGTGTCGATCTGCTCCTGGAATGAGCCCCGGTCCTCATACGGCACGCCCAGCAGCTCGCAGATGACGATGGTCGGGATGGGCTTGGCGAACGCGCTCACCAGGTCGGTCGGAGGCCCGGCCTTCTCCATGGCGTCCAGGCAGTCGGCGGTGATCTGCTCGATGCGCTCGGTGAGAAGTCGCATCCGCCGTACCGTGAACTTGCCCACCAGCGGCTTGCGATAGCGCCCGTGCTGCGGCTCGTCCATGAGGAGAAACTCGCCGGGCGGCGCTGGAGGAACCTCGAAGTCCCCCACGTTCAGGAGCTCTTTGCGCGAGCTGAACCGCGAGTCGGCCAGGACCGACCTGACGAGTTCATAGCCGGTGATCAGCCAGCCGGGTTTTCCGCCCTCGTGGGTGAAGCGGCTGATGGGGCCGTGCCGACGGGCGTCGAGCAGCTCTGCCGGCGGGTCGAAGGGGCAGCCGGACCGACGCGCCGTCGGCAGCGTCGTGACGGTGTGGAGGGACTCGCTCATGTCCATTCCTCATCTCGCGATACTCCGTGTTTTACGTTGCTCGAAAGCTACGTTGCATTCACAATCGCGTCAATCCACATGAGTGCGTAACACCAGGTAGACAGCGATAAATTGAAGCAATGACGTTGCCGCCGAACGCAACGCCTCGTTGCAATAGATGAAAGCGAAGGCAATAGCCGAAGTCGCGACTCAGGGACCCGGGGCGGGGCCCGCCGGCGACTGACGAGTGACATGACACGCCGGTCCCGACGCCAATCACCACCATTGCATCCGGTTTGTCATATTTTCTGATTGTTCTCCGCTCCCCCGACAGGAACGCCGAGGCCTGCCCTGCCATGCCCGACGGACAGCCAAACCGGACGCACCCGACGCACTACCTCCTCGCGCACACGCTCAGGGTCTGCGCCGCCTGCGCCGCCACCGCAGTCGTGGCGTCGCTCGCGGCCTGCTCCGCCCCCGGCACGCCCCACGCCCACGAGGCGCAGTCGCCCTCCGCGCGGGCGGGCGCGCCCGCCCGCGGACCGGCTGCGCACCCGCGCGAACACCTGCGTGCCACTCTCGCGCGTGCGCTCCGGCCGGTCCTGCCGGACGGCGACACGCGGTTGGCGGTGGCCGTGCTCGACCTGGACAGCGCCTACCAGCGGATCACGTCGTACGGCGAGGAGGCGACGTTCGACACGGCGAGCATCAGCAAGGTGAACATCCTCGCGACACTGCTGCTCCAGGCACAGGACGAGGGCCGCGAGCTCACGTCCACCGAGCGCACATACGCCGAGGAGATGATCCGCACGAGCGACAACGCGGCGGCGAACGCCCTGTGGCGGGCGATCGGCAAGGACGAAGGACTCCATGCAGCGAACGAGCGGCTGGGGCTCTCCTCGACACGGAGCGGCCCCGGCATCAGCTGGGGCCTCACCCAGACCACCGCAACGGACCAGGTCAAGCTGTTGCGGGCGGTCTTCGCCGACGGCCGGTGGGCTCCGTCCCCTCCCAGGGGGCTGACCCAGGCGTCCCGCGCCGCCATCGGGCACCTGATGGACGGCATCGCGGACGACCAGGACTGGGGGGTGTCCGCCGCCCGCTCCCCCGGCTCCCGATGGGCCCTCAAGAACGGCTGGCTGCGGCGCAACACGACCGACCTGTGGGTCATCAACAGTGTCGGCCAGGTCAGGGTCCACGGTCACCGGTATCTCGTGTCGGTCCTCAGCGACGGCAACCCGACGATGGAAAGCGGGATCTCGCTCGTGGAACGAGCGGCGAGAGCGGCGATCGGCGCGGCCAGCACACACGCCCGGCCCTGGCCGCAGTAGCCTCGATCGGCTCCCGACGGTCGGCGGCAGCCCTGACTCCTCGCCCGCACCCCTCCTCACTTGTCCTAGGCGCGCTCATGGTCGCGTACGTCGTAAGAGGTATCGCTCGACCAGCGGGCTCATCCGCACGGCGGAACGACGTCACGACCGCTGACTGACGTGTGCGGGGCGGGTGTTGAGCAGGATCGGTCGTGGCGGAGCGAGGGTCGTCCACTCGCTCCCCGCTCTGCGGTTCCACAGCCCCGAATGGAGTTCCGTGATGTCCCGATTCAAGTCGCCCAGCCGCGCCGTCATTCGGCCATGTGCTCTCGTTTCTCCGACGTCCCTGCCGCACCGACGTCGACGGCGCCGCGTGGCGCCGCCCGCCACCACAGGCGCGGGCGGGCACGGCGTACGCCGGCCTGAGCGCACGGGCAGACGTCCACCCCTCGTGGACTCCACTCGGAGCAGTCCTGAGTCACCCGCCCAGCGGCCCCTCCCCCCACGGGCCGGGCGAGTGGCCGGATATGACGAAGTTCGGTGCCGCGGCGCAGGATCAGCATGTCGCCGTCGGCGTCCCGGCCGATCTGCCAAGGGCTCCCTTCGGTTGGGAGACCTTCCGGCCCGTACCCTCCGGGCAGAGGTCTGTCCGGCCTCCTACGCCGCCAGCGTCTTGTCCTCTCGCGTGGGGCCCTCACGGTCGGCGCGGTACCTCTGCAGCAGTGTGTCCGCTGCGGACAGAGCGTCCTCGGCGGTGCGGGCGTCGGTGATCACGCAGAGCGTGTACGTGGCGTCTTCGAGAGCGCGGCTGGTGCCACCGGTGGGAAGCACGTCGTGGGCGATGCGCGCCTCGGCGAACCGGGCCAGCGCGACACGCAGTTCCTTCTCAGCCGGAAGGAGCATGGCGATTCCTCTCTCCAAGCACAGCTCGCCTGGCGGCCGACGCCGCCGCGAGGAACAGGCTGCATACATGGCTCACGCGAGTCATCGACACAGAGCAGCGCGAGCAGAACTCCAAGTGCCCCGCCTGGAAAGGTCTACACCTGCGGACCGCCGGGACCCCTCGTGCGGGGGAACGGCCGGCCCGCCGGCCTCACCCGCCCGGACCCGGGTCCGGCCGGACGGCTGATTCGATGCCGGCGCGGGCCGCTTCCAGCTGGGCCGCGAACGCGATGCCGAGGAAGAGTGCGACGGCGGTGAGGTTGGCCCACAGCAGCAGGGCGATGAAGGCGGTGAGAGGGCCGTACACGGCACCGAAGGCGCCGCTCTCCTTGACGTACAGCGCGAGCAACCAGGTGGCCGACACCCACAGCAACAGGTGCACGGCCGAGCCGAAGGCCAGCCATGTGTAGCCGGGCTGGACGCGCCGCGGCGACCAACGGAAGATCACGGCGGAGGCCGCCCAGGCCAGCGCGAGCCCCAGCGGGATGTCGAGCACACCCCACCATTGCGGCCCGCTGTCCGCCCAGCCGGCGGTGTCCGCCACCGCGTCGCCCACGGCCTCGCCGGCGACGAGCACCACGAACCCCAGTACCAGGGGCAGACCGGCGGCGATCGCGAGGACTGTCGCCCGCGCGTATTTGCGCGGGAAGGGACGGTCGCGCTCGATGCCGTAGATACGGTTGGCGCCGCGCTCGATCTGGCCCATGGCGGAGGCGAGGTTCAGCAGTGCGAAGCCCAGACCGAGCCACAGGGCGAGCGTGCTCCAGGCGTCGCCGTGCGCGGTGCGCCGCGTCCCGTCGAAGGCATCCTCGACGATCTCCGCGCTCGCGCCCGGCACGATCCGGCCGAGCGTGAGCTCGACGACCCGGCCCACGCCCTCGGTGTGCACCGATGTCGCCAGGCCGACAAGCGCCACGGCGCAGGGAACCAGCCCCAGCACCACCTGGAAGGCCAGCGCCCGGGCGTTGGTGAACCCGTCCGCGTAACGGAACCGTGCGAAGGAGTCGGCCAGCAGCCGCAGCCCCCCGTAGTGGCGCAGAGCGGCGAACGCCTCGTCTCCGGAGAGTTCCTCCCCGATCATGTCCCGGGTCTGCGGCACGTGGACGGCGGTTCCCATGGCGTCGCCCCTCCTTGTCGTACGGCTGTTCCCTGACCGAATGCCCACCGAACCCGTTCGTCCGACCTCGGATTTCAGGTTTGTGCTGAAGCCGGTCCACGTCCCGGGCACAGCATCCCTTGCCTCACGCGCATCGGCACCGTACGCTCACGGGCCATACCGACCGGATGGTATGCAGCTCGACAGGTCACCGCGAGGACTGAGGAGTCGCCGAACATGAGCCGAACCAACCACCAGGTGCGCCTGGCCGCGCGTCCCGTGGGCGAGCCGCGGTCCACCGACTGGGAGCACGTGGAGGAGCCGGTCGGACAACCGGGCGACGGCGAGTTCCTGGTGCAGGTGCTCTGTCTGTCGATCGACCCGGCGATGCGCGGCTGGATGAACGCGGGCAGGTCCTACATCCGCCCGGTGGAGATCGGTGAGGTCATGCGCGCCGGTGCGGTGGGACGCGTGATCGCCTCACGGCACTCCGGCTTCGCGGTCGGCGACCACGTGTCGGGGTCGTTCGGCGTGCAGGAGTACTGCCTGTCGGACGGCCGAGATGTGATCAAGGTCGATCCGGCGGCGGCCCCCTTGCCGACGTATCTCGGCACCCTCGGCATGTCGGGGCTGACGGCCTACTTCGGACTGATCGACATCGGGCGTCCGGAGCAGGGCCAGACGGTCGTCGTCTCCGGTGCGGCGGGAGCGGTCGGCAGCGTCGTCGGTCAGATCGCCAAGATCATGGGCTGCCGGGTCATCGGCATCGCCGGCGGCGAGGCCAAATGCCGGCTGCTGGTCGACGAGTTCGGGTTCGACGCCGCGATCGACTACCAGAACGAGGACATTCGCAAGGCGCTGCGCACCCACGCCCCCGACGGCGTCGACGTGTACTTCGACAACGTCGGCGGCGACGTCCTGGACGCCGTACTGCTGCGGCTCGCACGCGGCGCACGCGTCGTCGTCTGCGGCGCGATCTCCCAGTACAACAGCGTCAAGCCGCAAGGGCCCGCGAACTACCTGTCGCTGCTGGTCAACCGGGCCACCATGACGGGCATGGTGGTCTTCGACTACGCCGACCGATACGCCGAGGGAATCACTCAGATGGCCACGTGGCGGAAGGAAGGCAGGCTGAAGTCGCTCGAGGACGTGGTGTCCGGTGACGTGGCGGCGTTCCCCGACACGCTGATGCGCCTGTTCCGCGGTGAGAACCGGGGCAAGCTCGTGCTGAAGATCGCGGACTGACCGGGCCGGGGGAGGAGCGATCCGATGAAGGCACTTACCTACCACGGCCGTCACGACATCCGTTACGGGGACGTCCCCGATCCGGCCGTCACGAGCCCCACGCACGCGGTCGTCCAGGTGACGACGGCCGGCATCTGCGGCAGCGACCTGCACATCTACCACGGCAACCCGTTCAGCCCGGAACTGGGCTACACACCGGGACATGAGTGTGTCGGCGTGGTCGTCGACACCGGCGACCAGGTCACCCGCTTCAAGCCCGGCGACCGGGTCCTGGTTCCCGCCTCGGCCGGCTGCACCCGGTGCCGGGCCTGCGCGGCCGGGTTCACCGCCCGGTGCGAGAACGCAAAGTCCAGTACGGAGCTCTGCTACGGCGTGAGCCCACAGCTCCCCGGCAGCCAGGCCGAGGCGCTCGCGGTGCCCCATGCCGACATCAACCTGGTGCACCTGCCCGAGGGCATCTCCGACGAGGCCGCCGTCGTCCTGACGGACAACGCTCCGACCGCCTGGTACGGCTGCCGTCGCGCCCGGATCCAGCCCGGCGAGACCGTCCTGGTCATCGGTCTGGGCCCGGTCGGCCTGATGGCCGCGCAGTCCGCCTTCTCGATGGGCGCCGCGCGTGTGCTCGGTGCGGACCTGGTCGCGGAGCGACGCGCGTTCGCCACGTCCCTGGGCGTCGAGCCGGTCGAGGGCGAGGACACGAAGGCCGCCGTACGGGAGATGACCGGTGGGCGTGGCCCGGACGCGGTGGTGGAGGCCGTGGGCTCGGACGCCACCATCGAGCTCGCCCTCAAGGCGGTCCGGCAGGCCGGCCGCGTCAGTGTCATCGGAGTCAGCCACAGCAAGGCTTTCCCCTTCCACATGGGACTGGCGCAGATCAAGGAACTCGAGTTCGCCATCGGGCTGTGCTCGATCCACTACGAACTTCCGACCCTGATCGCACTGGCCCAGGCCGGCCGGATCAAGCCGGAGGTCGTGGTGTCGCACCGTTTCCCCCTCTCCCAGGGCCCTGCCGCGTACGAACTCTTCGCCGACCGCTCGGACGGGGTCCGCAAGATCCTTCTCGATCCGACCGGCTGACCTTGATCGGCTCGCACACCCGCTCGTGACGAGTCGTGAGAATTCGCAACGTCCGTACGGTGCAGGGTGTTTGGGCGTGGGTATCTCCATCGGATCCGGGAGTGCCGGGTCGGGCGGATGCGACGGGGGCGGAGCGAGTGGGCAGAGAGGTGTGGAGCGGCAGCGCCGGGATCGAGGCGGCCGACGCCGTGTTCGAGTTGATGAGGCGACTCATCGACAACTTCCGGGACAACCCGCCGGTGACGCCGCTGGTGGTGCTGCAGGCCACCGAGGAGGACGACAGCGGCACCCTCGACCGGCGGGTCGAACAGGTCGTGGACTTCGTCCGCCAGGGCCATCAGCCGCGGGGGCTGATCGCCAAACGGCTGGACGGCTCAGGCGGCGTGGACGCCTACTCCTCGGCGATCGACATGGTGCGCCAGCTGTGCGAGCACCCTTGGGACAACCAGAACCAGTCGCAGTACAAGCCGTTCACGTTTCCGCGCTCACGGCTGCTGCGGGCCATCGAGCAGGCCGCGCCGGAGGTCGGCGGTGAGGTCAGCACGGTGTGGTCCGCCGCGCAACGCCGCGAACGGCTGATGCGACGCCTGGCCGAACTGCGCTGGCGGCCTGGGCGCGACCCGGACGGCGCCGACGAGGCGAACCGCGCCTCGGCGCTGACGGACACCGTCGGCGCCGTGGTGAACCCGTCCGGTTTCGTGGGGGCGATGTTCATCGCCTGCCTGAGCGTGCTGTTGGGCGAAGGCGGTTGGCAGACGGCTGTGTGGGGCGGTGCCCTGGCATTGGCGGCCTTCGGCGTGGCACACCTGCTGGCGCGCAGCGCGCCGCCGCTGCTGTGGCTGCGCCGAGCCAGCCGGTGGTTCGCGACCACGACGTTCCTGGCGCCTTCGAGCGACCGCCCGGCCGCCGCCGAGTGGTCGCGGTGGCGGCCGACGAAGTCCTGGGAGACCATCCGCGGCCGTGCCTTCGCCGCGGCCCAGCAGATCGTCGCCGCCGAGACCGGTGACATGACAGCACGTCAGTTCCATTTGGAGCTGCGGGTGCTGGCGTTGCTGGAGGACCTCCGCGAGAACTTCCGGCCGCGGACGCTTGACCTGCGGCGCCGTAAGCGCACCGTCCCGCCCGTGGTGTACCTGCCGTGCGCCACCGAGGACGACGGCGGCCTGCTGTTGCTGCGCGCGATCAGCAACGTACGCAGCCGCCGCAGCGAAGTGGATCCGCTGCTGGTACTGGCCGCGATCCCGGCGGCCGAGCGGTTGCGTCCGCCGGGATCCGAGGAGCCCGGGCCGCGCACCGGGGAGACCGGCGTGCTGCCCGCCGCACCGTCTGCGGGTGGGTCGGCAGGGGAGGATCCGGAGCGCGCCTACGGAGCGGACGCCAGGTACCAGGAGTGGGTGACCGGTCTCAACGTCGGCCAGTCCCCGGGCGCGCGGCCGCGCTGCCGTGGATCCTGCGGATACCGCTGTCGGCCGACGAGTTGGTCCGCCGGCACTCCACGCAGCACTCCACCACCAGGATCCGCCGTACGGCGGCCTGGCTGCTGTGGTCCAGGCCCTGCCTGGCGGTGGTCCTCGCCATCGGCCTCTGCCTCGGCTTCCTGGGCAACCGGTGGATGGCCCAGCGCTACTGCGAGGGCCGGCTGGTCGGCTCCAACACGGACTCCGTCCTGGTGGGCGGCGAGTGCGTGGGGGTCGCGACCGGGGACGTACGGCTGGCCGCGGGCAACGCGCTGGAACTGTACGGCGCCGGCAAGGGCATCACCTTCGACGCCGTCGAGCAGGCGATCCGGGCCGAGAACGCGAGGATCGGCCCGAAGGACAAGTACGTGACGATCGTCTACGCCGGCCCGGTGACCGCGGCGGACGAGTCCGGCACCCGCAAGGGACTCGAGGAGATCACGGGCGTCTACCTGTACCAGAGGTACGCCAACGTCAGCACCCACCAGCCCACGAAGATAAGGGTTCTGCTGGCCAACGGCGGCGAGAACATGCTCCAGGTGCTGCCCATGGCCCGGCACATAGCCGAGCTGGCCCGGCGCGACCGGTCGGTCGTCGGCGTCGTCGGCCTGGGACGGGACACCACGGAGAGCGATGACGCCGCGGAGATCCTCAAGGGCGCGGGCCTGCCCGTGGTGAGCACCACCAACTCCGGGAGCCACCTGGCGCGCAAGCTGTCGAACTGGTTCGGTCTGGCCGCCACCGACGAGGAGGAGGCGGACGCGATGCTCGTCGTCGCCGGACAACTCGCCCGGCGCGAGGACGGCGGCCGGGCCGTGGTCCTGGCCCGCAAGGTCGGCAGCGAGAAGGACTTCTACACGACCGAGCAGGCCAGAGTGGGCAAGGGCATGCTGGACCAGGCCGGCTTCACCCTGCTCCCCTCCCGGTCCTACCGGCTCAGCCCCAACGGCGAACCGGAACTCACCGACCCGGTCGAGGCGATCTGCGCCAGTGACCCCGTGCCCCGGGCCCTGTACTTCGCGGGCCGGGTGGAGGACGTGCCCAACCTGATGTCCCAACTCGGCTCCACGCCGGGCTGCTCCGGCCGGCACATGACGGTGTTCACCGGCGACGACCTGACCAAGAGCAACTACGACGAGGGCGAGAGTCTGCGCATCCCACCGGAGGTCACCCTCTACCACTTCGCGCTGGCGCCGATGGACCTCGTCGGCGCGACCGGCTTCTACCAGGACTCCCACCGCGTGCTCAGCGAGCTGCTCCCGGCGGGCACACCGGCGACCGCGCTCGCCGACCCTGCCCGGCCGTGGAACGACACACTGTTCTCCAGCGGTCAGTCGGTCCTGGCCTACAGCGCCACCGCGGTGCTGTACCGGGCCTCCAAGAACGGCGACGCCCCGCAGACCGCTCCGGAGACCTGGGCCGACCTGCGCTGGCGCCCCAACCCGAACCTGCCGGTCGGCACGGTCAGTTTCGCGGGCAGTCAGCCGTACGCCGACCAGCGGGGGCACGGCTACAAGATCGTGCGGGTGACCTACCGCGACCACAAGGTGCGCTCGGCGACCGTATGCGGGCGGCCCGCGGGCAGCGAACAGCCGCTCTCCGCACCGCCGGGCCGCAAGGGGCCGACCCTCGTACGGTGTGCCGGGAGGAGTGAATCCGACGGCACGGCACCTCACGCAGGCGCCCTCTGTATGCTGACGGCTGTTCGTGTCAACACGTGAAGTCAGAGACAGGGAGGTGGGGTCGATGACCGCGCTCGTGGCCACCATGCGCAGTGTCCGGGTCTCCCTCACGTCCCGGGCCGTGGCCTGACGCCATCCTGTCCGCCCTCGCTGGGAGCGTGAGCTCGCGGGGTGCCTGCACGAACACCACTCGGAAACGGATCATCATCCATCATGCGCAACTGGATCACGCGCGCTGAGACCGGCGCCGACATCCCCGCCGTACGCGACATCAACCTGGCCGCGTTCGAGACTCCCCTGGAGGCCGACCTCGTCGACGCACTGCGCGCCGACCCCGCCTGGATGGAGGGCCTGTCCCTGGTCGCCACGGACGACGACGGCCGCCCCGTCGGCTACGCCCTGCTGACCCGCTGCCACATCGGCGAGGTCCCAGCCCTGTGCCTGGCCCCGTGCGCCGTGCGGCCCGAGCAGCAAAGCAGCGGCGCCGGCTCCGCGGTCATCCGCGCCGCTCTCGCAGCGGCCAAGGAAAAGGGCGAGCACTACGTCGTCGTCCTGGGGCACCCGACGTACTACCCCCGGTTCGGCTTCGAGCGGGCCTCCGCCCACGGCATCGGCCTGACCATCGACGTGCCCGACGAGGCCCTGATGGCGCTCACGTTGGACGCCGCCCACCCGCTGCCCGGCGGAACGGTCCGCTACGCCGCACCGTTCGGCATCTGACCGACCACCCGCGGTGCGATCCGCGTCCACTGGCAGCTGTCGGACCCCGGATCGCGTCCTGGCCGTAGGGGTGCCGGTCGCGGGTCAGTCGCGGCCACCCCGCACGGCCGCTAGGCACTCGTCGTACGGGTCGGCCAGGTCGGGTCGTCCGTCGTGCCTGGCCCAGAGCTCGGTCGCGGTGTCGACACAGGCGAAGACCGTCGCGACGATCGCCTGGGCACGCGGGTCGGGGTCCGGGCCGGGGCCGGACGCGGCGCCCAGCCGGGCCTGGACGACCGGGACGAGCTCGGCCTGCCAGCGCAGCCGCTTCTCGATGTAGCGAGCGTGCAGCGAGGAGTATCGAAGATGAGTCGGGACAGCTCCAGCACTCGCTCCGGGGTGTGGTTGGCGGTCAGGACGACCTCGAATCCGCCGCAAAGAACGTCTGGAGAAGCTGGCGGCCGAGCTGCGCGCAGGTCACCGGATCCAGGTCCACGTGGTCCCGATGGACCTGGCCATGGCCAACCCGGGGCAAGCGCTGGCCGCGCACGTCGAGCGGCTCGGCCTGCGCGTCACCAGCCTGATCAACAACGCCGGGTTCGCCACCTTCGGCCCCTTCCACCGGACGGATCCGCAACGGATGCGCCGGGAGATCGCCGTCGACGTGACCGCGGTGGCCGACATCAGCCACGCCTTCATCGAGCAGCTGCGTACGGCGGGGCGCGGGGTACTCGTCAACGTGGCGAGCATGGCCGCCTACCAGCCCAACCCGCGGATGGCGCTCTACGGGGCGACGAAGGCGTTCGTACTGAGCCTCACCGAGGCGTGGTGGGAGGAGTCGCGCGGCACGGGTCTGCGGGTGCTGGCCCTGTCCCCCGGCGCCACCCGGACCGAGTTCTTCGACGTCGCGGGCAGCACGCAGGCCGCCGGAGGGACGCGGCTCGCCTCCCCCGTCGACGTCGTCCGCACCACGCTCGCCACCCTGGACCGCAGGAACCCGCCGCCCAGCGTCATCGCAGGCCGCATGAACCGGGTGATGGCCTTCCTCGCCCGCCGCCTGGCCACCCGACGGCAGGTCATCAGGGTCATCGGCCGGCTCACGGCCGACGCGGCATGACCAGGGGCACGGCCGGATCAGCCAGGGTCGACAGGGCCGGCCACGACGGCCGGGACGTCCCGCCTCACCTGTCCGCCTCGGTCAGCGCCGGGGTCAGCCCGGACCAGGGATTCGGGGGTTCTCCCGTGACCGGCCCGCACACGCCCGCGCCCCGCTCCTGCGCGGTCCTCATGGCGAGCGGCACGAGCGGTTCGGGCACGCCGTAGACGAGGTGGCACAACCGGTCGGAGGGCAGCCGCTCGGTCCACGAGGGGCGGCTGAAGTCCGACACGTACCTCGACCAGGGGCCCTCGAAGGTGACCGTCAGGTCGGCGAGCCGGGCGTAGCCGGGCGCGGGATGGACGCCGGGGTTGAGGACGACGGTCGAGGCCCCGAGACGGCGGGCGGAGCGGACCAGACGGCGGCAGTCCGGCAGTGCGTCCGGGGCTGCCGGCACCTGGTCCAGGAAGCAGCCGTCGACGCCGTACCACTCCTGATGCCGGCGCAGATCCGCGGTGATCTCGGCGTGTTCGCGGGCTCCGTAGTCCGTGTCGAGGTAGCCGAGCAGGCGGGCGCCCGCCGCGCGCAGTGCCTCGGCCGCCTTGGTGAACGCCGGATCGGGGACCCGGCCGGGGCCGTTCGCCGGGTTCAGTACGACGGCGTAGGTGCGCGCGGCGCGCGTGATGAGCCGGTGCCAGGCGCCCGGGTCCTCGGCCGGATGCACGTACAGCGGAATCAGCAGACTCACCGCGCCGGTGCCCCTTCGGCGCTGCGGGCCCGTGGGCGGACGGCCGCCCACAGTGCCGCCAGGGACGCGTCGAGGGTGTGGGACGGCGACCAGCCCAGGGCGTCACGGGCGGCGGTGATGTCCGAGCACTGCCACGACACCTGCGCGGAGCGGACCGATGCGCCGGACCCCGCCTCGTCGATCCGGCCGCGGAAAAGGGCCGCGTCCGCCAGCCCCCGCACCAGGTCCCGCACCGGGCGGGCGGCACCGCCGCCGATGTTGAGCACCGGCGGCAGCGGTCCTGCGGCGGTGACCGCCAGTTGGGCCGCCCGCGCCACATCCCGTACGTCCACGAAGTCACGGTATGCGGAGAGGTCACCGAGCCGCAGCGTGGCTGCCGGGTCGTCCCCGGCACCCGCGAGCAGAGCGGCGACGCGGCCGGGCAGTCCGGCGGGCGGGGCCCCCGGGCCGACCGGGTTCCCCACCCGTAGCACCACCGCGTCCAGCCCGGACGCGGTCACCGCCACCGTGCCGGCCAGCTTGGTGGCGCCGTACGGGCCGGCCGGCCGGGTCGCCGCCGACTCCGTCACCCGCGCTCCGGCTTCGGTGGGTCCGTACTCGGCTGCCGAGCCCAGATGGACCAGGCGGGCCGCGGGCGCCGCGTCCCGCAGTGCCGCGCACAGCACGGCCGGGCCACGGGCGTTCACCTCGGCGAGGGTGACGGCGTCGCCCCGGTCGCGCCCGCGCAGTTGACGACGGCGTCGGGCGCGACCTCGGCCACCACCGCTGCCAGGTCCTGCGGACGGTCGGCGGCCAGGTCCACCCTGACGTCGGCGGCGTGCGAGCGGCCGCCGACGAGGACCTGCGCGTCCGGCAGGGCGCGCAGGTGCTCGGCGATGTGCGTGCCGAGGTAGCCGGTGGCGCCGAGTACGAGGATGTGCATGGTTCCTCAGGCCCCCTTGAGCAGCATCGACTTGCGGCTGGTGAACTCCGCGTTGGCCCGGTCGTAGTCGTCGGGACGGCCGATGTCGAGCCAGTAGCCGTCGAACTCGTAGGCGTGCGGCGGGCGTTCGGCCGCCAGCAGGTCCATCACCAGCTCGTCGAAGCCGAGCGGAAGCCCGGGGGTGTAGCCGTCGAGGGTGGCCCGGGAGACGCCGTAGACGCCCATGGACACCCGGTAGTCGATGCTGGGCTTCTCGGTGAAGGCGACGACCCGGCTGGCGTCGGTGGTCAGCACCCCGAAGTCGATGTGCACCTTGCGGGCGTAGGTGGCGATGGTCAGGGGCGTGCCGGACGCCTCGTGCCTGCGCAGCACATCGGCGTAGTCGAGGTCGGTGAGCACATCGCCGTTCATGACCAGGAAGTTCTCCGGCAGACGGTCGCGCAGGGTGAGCAGGGGGCCCATGGTGCCGAGGGGGCTCTCCTCGGTGGCGTAGTCGACGCTCAGGCCCCACTGGGTCCCGTCACCCACGTAGGCACGGATGATCTCGCCCAGGTGACCGATGGCGATGGTGCAGCGGGTGAAGCCGGCCGTGGACAGCTGGCGCAGCACTATCTCCAGGATAGCGTGCTGGTCGCCGATGGGGACGAGCGGCTTGGGCAGCGCGGTGGTGTACGGCCGCAGCCGGACGCCCTTTCCTCCGGCCAGGATGACTGCGTGCATGACATACCTCCTGCGGGTACGTGCCGGGCGGGTCAGATGTTGTAGATGCCGGTCTTGTAGCGGGCCAGGTTGGCCGGATCGACGAACCACCGGGCGGTTCGCGCGAGCCCTTCCTCCAGCGTGTGGCCGGGCTGCCAGCCGGTCGCGGCGGTCAGCCGGGTCGCGTCGGCGACGAGCCGCATCACCTCGGAGGCCGCGGGCCGCAGGCGTTCGGCGTCCTCGCGGACGTCGAGGGGGCGTCCATGACCTTGCCGATCAGCGCGACGAGGTCGCCGACGGAGATCTCGCCGCCGGTCCCGGCGTTGAAGGTGCGGCCGACGACCTGCTCGGCCGGCGCGGTGCCCACCGCGAGGAACGCCCGCGCGGTGTCCTCGGCGAAGGTGAAGTCCCGGGTGGGACGCAGGTCTCCGAGCGTGATGGTGCGCTGTCCGGCCGCCACCTGGCCGATGACGGTGGGGATCACCGCGCGCATCGACTGCCGCGGGCCGAAGGTGTTGAAGGGCCGCAGCGTCACCACGGGGGTGCCGAAACTGGCGTGGTAGCTGTCGGCCAGCCGGTCACCGCCCGCCTTCGAAGCGGCGTACGGGGACTGTGTGTTGATGGGGTGGTCCTCGGTGATCGGCACGGTCTGCGCGGTGCCGTACGTCTCGCTGGTCGAGGTGTGCACCAGGCGCGGCGTCCGAAGGGTGCGCACCGCCTCCAGCACGTTGAGCGTGCCGGTGACGTTGGTGTCCACGTAGCTGTGCGGGGCCTGGTAGGAGTACGGGATCGCGATGAGCGCGGCCAAGTGGTAGGCGCAGTCGGCGCCGTCGAGCAGGCCGCGTACCGAGCCGGGATCTCGTACGTCGCCGAGGACGATCTCCACCTGGTCGAGGACATCGGCGGGCAGGGTTTCCAGCCAGCCGTAGGAGGAGAAGGAGTTGTACTGGGCCATGGCCCTCACGCGGTGGCCGGAGGCGACGAGCGCCTCGGTGAGATGCGAGCCGATGAATCCTTCGGCTCCGGTGACGGCGGCGAGCGGTGCGGAGGTCAACTCTGTGTCCCTTCGTAGTGGTCGTCGGACGGGAGACCCGGCGTGGACGGGATGCGGGTCCGTGGTGTGCCAGGGGTGGTGCGCGTGGTCAGGCGTGCGGGGAGGGCCGGCCGAGCAGGCGTATCGCGCAGGCCGCGAGACAGACGGCGGCCACCCCGCAGGCCGCCGGCAGTGCGGCCGGTCCCGGTGGCAGGTGCAGCAGGGGCACCGCTCCGGCCGCTCCGGCGGCGGCCAGGCAGAGAACGGCGGGCGGCCAGGCCACCCCGAACGCCTGCAGGAGCAGGGCGGTCCACAGGGCCGCCGCGAGCAGGAGCAGAGAGGCCTCGGAGTCGGTGAGCAGGGCCGCCGGCAGCAGCAACAGCAGATAGCCGGACAGGCACAGTCCGAGCACGGCGGCCGAGCGCAGCAGGAACGTGCCGGGTGTCGCGCTGACGCGTAGCGCGGCGACCGACCAGCCGCGGTAGCGGTACAGCAGCCACTCGGCGGGGCCCATGCTGAGGGTCAGCGCGATCACCGCGTACGGCTGCCGCCGGCCCTCCAGCATGACGAGCACCGCCGCGGCGAGTCCGAACAGGCCGTACGGCACGGATGCGCGAAGTCGCGGCCGCCCGGCGTCGGAAGCGGCCGGGCCGGCGCGCCCCGCCCACAGGACTCGTCCGGCGGCCACCGTCGTGGCCAGCAGGGCGAGGAGAGGCAGCCCGACCCGGAGCAGCGGTCCGGGCTCCCACCCCGGGAGAACCGCGGCCCCCGCAATGAGCGGGCTGAGCGCGGCCAGCAGCACTCGCTCGCGGCCCAGGACCAGCAGCACGCTCGCTCCGGCGAGGTACAGCGACTGGGCCGCCGCCACTCCGATGGCCGACGCGCCATCGGCGGGCAAGGCGGCGAGGGCCGTCGCCACCGCGGCGCCCAGCGCGGACCCGGTCAGTAACGTGCCTGACGCCTCCCGGCGTCCGGTCACCAGCCTGAGGTGCGCGCGATGGCCCAGTGCCTGCCCCCACGCCCACGAGGCGATGCCCGCGACGATCAGGACCGGGGCGTGCCGGTCGATCGGCCACAGCGGCGCGATGAGCAGGTAGGCCAGGGCGGGGAGCGCGAAGAGCACGCCGCGCAGCAGGCAGCGCAGTGTGTCGGGGCGCCACGGGTCGGCCGCGGGTGGGGGCTCGGGGAACGTCCGGGGCACCCTCTCGTACAGCGCGGTCGCGAGGGAGAAGAGGTTGGGGTGGCCGTATCGCTCCTTGATCAGCGACGCGGACAGGCCCTCCGCCTCCAGCAGGGCCGCCACCTCGTAGGGATGCACGGCGGGCCCTATGGCGTCGGCGAGTTCGGCGGCGAGTGTGCTGACCGCCTCCTCGTCGGGACCGTGGCCGGGCAGCCGTATCGCGAGTGTGGCGTCGTCCAGGGCCCAGCGTGGGCGGCGGCGCGGCGGGCGGGGTTCCGCCAGCCGCAGGGCGAGGGTGTCCTGCCCCGCGTCGCCGGGTTCGAGGGATATCGGTCCGCTCATCCGGTGAGGCTCCTCGTGCCGGTGACCGCCGGAGCGGGCAGCACGACTCTGGCGGGCAACTCCGCTTTCCCTGCCGCCAGTTCGTGGTAGATGGCGCGGAACGTGTCGATGGTCTGCCGCAGGGTGAACTGCTCGATCACCCGCAGCCGCGCCGCCTCGCCCATCGCCCGGCGCCGGACGGGATCGTCCAGCAGTTCCAGCGCGGCGGCGGCCATGGCGGCCGGGTCGCGCGGGGGCACCACGAGGCCGGTGTCACCGACGGCCTCGCGTACCCCGCCGACGTCGGTGGAGACGGTCGCCCGGCCGCACGACATGGCCTCGATCAGCGTGAACGGGAAGCCCTCGCTGATGCTGGACAGCATCACCACGTTCCCGGCCGCGTAGGCGTCCTTGATGTCGTCGACGCGGCCCTCGAAGGTCACCGCGTCGCCATGCCCCAACTCGGCGGCCAGGGCCTCGCAGCGCTCACGGTATGCCTCTCCGCCCCGGGGCGTGCCCCCGAACAACCGCAGGCGGGCGTCCGGCAGTCGGTCCCGGACGAGGGCGAAGGCGCGGATCAGGGTCTCCAGGTCCTTGATCGGGTCGACCCGTCCGGCCCAGCTCAGCGTGAGGGCCTCCGGCTCCGGACCGGCCGGCGGGAACGCGGCGGGATCGACGCCGTTGTAGACGGTGCGGATCGACTCCGGGTCGGCGCCGCCCTGCTCCTCCCACAGCCGGTTGTAGCGATTGCCGGGGGTGATCAGGGCCGCCTGTCGGTAACTCTCCTCCGCCAGCAGCCGGAAGAAGCCGAGGATCACCGCCTTGACGGGCCAGCGGTACGGCGCGGTGCGGTATCCGAGGTAGCGCTCGCGCAGGTAGACCCCGTGCTCGGTGAGCAGCAGCGGGACCCCGTGCCGCTCGCGGGCGGCGAGCCCCGGCAGGACGGCGACGCCTCCGCTGACGGCGTGTGCGACGCCGTCCTGCGGCGACGGCGCGGCCAGCGGGCGCAGCGCGTGTTCGAGCAGCGCGGTGGCGGTGAGCGCGTCGTGCAGGGTCGGCCGTGCCTCGCGCACAGCCAGCCCGGGACGTGTCCACACGGCGGTCAGGATCGAGATCGCCGTGTCACCCCGCAGGAAGGGGCTGAGCTCGCCGCTCGCCGCCGCCCGCGCCATGGCGTGCAGGGCGGGTGCGAAGCCGTCCTCGGCGGCGGGGTCGACGAGTGCGGTCAGGAACCGCTCGTACGCGGCGGCGAGCCGCCTGCGGGACCGGCCGCGCGGTGGACGGCCCTGCGGAGCGGAACCCCACATGGGAACGGACAGGACGCCGCGGACATGGCCGGGGAGGTCCCACACGATCGGCTCCCGTCCGGTGCCGGTGACGGCGATGACGTCGAACTCGATGTCGGGCATGCCGGTGACGAGCTGGTCGCACCAGACGCTCACACCGCCGTGACTGTGCGGGTAGGTGCCTTCGGTGAGCAGCGTGACGCGCGCGGCGTCGTTGCGTCGCGCGCCGTGGTGAACGTGCATTGATGTGCTCCACGGCCGAGGTGTGGGGAGGGGTGCCGGTCCCGGCCTGCCGTCAGGCGGCCGGGACCTCGCTGCCGGTACGCCGGTCAGCTCCCAGCGGGGAGGACCGGCTCGGCCACGCCCTCGGGCACGCGGGCGTCCGGTGCCGGGTCGGTGGCCGGCGCGGAACCGCCCGCGCCGGGGGCCGTGGAGGAGGCCGCGGGCTGCGGCAGGGCGAGGGTGAGGGGCTCGGCGGCCGGGGTCGTCCACGCGGACCGTTCGCCCGCGTACGCCTGGCCGAAGGCGGAGCCGGCCCGGGTGGTGCCCTCGGGCACGGTCGCGGGGACGGCCACGCCGTCGGGGCTCTCGACGGTGACGGTGTCGCCGATCCGGTAGGCGGTGACCTGTCCGTCGCCCACCGCGGCCCGCCAGGAGGCGCGCTGCTTCAGCTCGTTGCCGATGTCCTTCATCCGCAGGTTGACCATCGGCGTGTTCTGCGCGAACAGCGTGTCGTAGGTGTCGAGCACGCCGTCCAGGACCGGGTAGGCGATCCGGTCCTCGGCCAGGTTGGACTGGTGGATGAAGTGCGGCTTGGGGTCGTTGCCGAGGACGTGGCCGAGGGCGATCTGCCGCTCCAGGGGCACGATGTGCTGCGCGTAGCCGGTGGCCGTGTCGAGCGGCGCGGGCAGGCAGGTCGTGGTGTCCGGGTTGTCCTCGCAGATGCCGCTGCCGCCCTGCGCGCGGCTGGTGTAGATCCAGTTGTACTCGTCGACCTGCTCGGCCGCCCGGCCCGCGTTGTAGAAGATGTTCATCGGGTAGCGCGGGACCGTCGTCGCGGGGCCGACCTGCCGCTGGCCGGGTTCGCGGGAGTTGTCCGAGGCCAGCCAGCCGATGCCGGTGTCGGCGAGGGCGAGCGCCAGGTTGGGGTTGTCGGCCGGCTGCTGCGGCAGCACCCGCAGCCCGGAGTGCTCTCCGGTCACCAACTCGTCGTTGTCCAGCGGCAGCTGGGCCTGCTGCCCCCACACCTGGTTGTGGGCGATCTCGTCGGCGACGCCGGCGCGGCTGACCCACTTGGTGCTGCCGTCGGCGTTGGTGGCGCACCGCCACGGCACGACGGAGGTGTCCTGTTCGCAGCCGAGGAAGGCGTGCGTGTAGGTGTGGTTGATCCAGCGGAACTCGGCGCGCTCGGCGATGAGCCGGTCGGCCAGCGGGTCGACTCCGTCGTTGTCCTCGCGGTGGTCGACGCTGCCGGCACCGTTGTAGGCGAGGTCGAGGGTGAAGTCGCGCCCGCGCTGCCAGGCGGCGGCGTGGTCGACGTCGGCGGCCGTCATCCTGATCGGGTCGGGCGTGGCGTCGGGGTCGGTGCAGTCCACGTCGCCCGGTGTGCAGTTGAGCGTGGAGTTCCAGCGGTCGTCGGCGGCGAACACGTCGTCGACGTGTACGGCGAAGTAGTTGCGGGAGGCACCGAGGTGCACCCCGCCGGTCATCCACTCGACGATGCCGCGGGCCAGCAGCCGGAACTGCTGCTGGTACTGGTTGTAGACGAAGGTGACGACGAGCTCACGCCGCCCGTCGTGCCGGTACTCCCCCACCAGTGAACCCTGCTTGCTGGTGCCCGGGATCGGCGCCTGCACGTACGGGGTGAAGTCGGCACCGGCCATCGGCGTGGACAGGAAGGCGTAACTCTCCCCGACGGTCGGGGAGTTGTCCTCGAACGGCACCGGCCCGTCGAGGTAGTCGAACGGACCCGCCCGCCCGGCGTCCGTCACCTGGGCCTGCACGCCGTCGACGCTGCCCGAGTAGCCGCCGTACACCGGGTACTGGAGTCCGGCCTCGGGGCGGGCGTAGGTGTACGCGTCGACCTGCGGGATGTCGTAGGCCTTCTCGTACGCCACCAGCGCGGCCATCTCGGGCGAGTTCGCCGGGAACGGGTTGTCGTTGGGCAGGACGACCGCCTGGAACTTGGCGCGGTCCCGGCCGTCCACGGTGTCCGCGAGATATCCGGCGTCGATCACCGGGCGGCCGGACTGCGTGAGGTCGATCTCCGTGTACGGGGTTCCCGCGGTGTCCAGTTCGGCGGCGATGGCGTCGGTGGCCGGCCCGCCGTCGCTGACGACGAGCACCCGCAGGTCGATGCGGGGCGGCGGCGGGTCCGCGGCATGTGCGGCCGGTACACCGAAGGCGGCTATGAGCGCGCCCGTCGTGAGCAGAGTGGTGCTTAAGGTCCGCCTCATTGCGGTGCTGTCCCCTCCCAGGGCAGGGGCGTGCACGGCTCCGCTGAGCGAACGCACCCCCGCGCGTGACGCCGGCTTCCCCCTCAGAGACCGGTCGTCGACGCATCCGTCGCGTCAAATAGTGAGGTATCTGTGGAGCTTTCGTGGTCTTGCTGCGCAACCTGACGGAAAAACGCAGGTGCGTCGCGAACGGCCCCTGCGGGCCGACGGCGCCGTCGGTGGTGGATCACGGAGAACCGGGTGCGGGGCGCTTCGGACTCTGCGGCCCAGGTGAGAGGGGGCGATACGGCATCGGCGGGCTGCTGGGGGCCGACGGTTCGACCGCCACTGGTATGGACCGGTGGGCGGGGGTGGCTGCGGGCCGGTTTCAGGTCATCTTCTGTGCGTCAGTCCTGGTTCGAGCTGGACAGAGCTTCGGTGATCATGCGGGTGGCGAAGTCGCGGTCGTCAGTGATCCGGTTGATGTGCTCCGCGAGCAGGAAGGCCGTGGCTTCCAGGGGGTTCATCTCGTCCCCGGTCCAGTCTCCGAACTGCTTGCGCCACAGGCTGGGGCTCAGACCGGTGCCGGCCGCGACGACCAGACCGGCCATGGTGGGGATGGACTCCGGAGGGATGCTCCTGGTCATCATGCGCAGTGATCCCACGAGGCTGGGGACCACGTACTCGATGACGTCCCTGTCGTGGTCCTCGTAGGCCATCCGCAGCCACTGCATGAACATGTAGATGAGCGTGCACGCGCCGTCCACCAGGTCATCGACTTCCTGGGGGCCCAGTGACGCGATGAACTGGTCGACCAGCTGCTGCTGTTCGGGGTCGGTCTCGGCCCTGCCCTCGTAGATGGTTCTGAGCCGGGAGTCGATCATCATGAGCGCTGCGCCCACATCGCCTACCGGAGCGTGCTGGGGGTCACAGGGCGATGACACAGGATTCCTCCTCGGATGACCGTGGACAACGCAGCGTTGACGGTAGCCCGCCGATGAGACGACGTCCTGACGAACCCCGATGTGCTGTGCCCCGGCGGCTGCCCCCAGTAGGCGGCCGCGCAGGCTGCGTCAGGGCAGGCGGATGGTCTGTCCCTGCGCGGCGTCTTCCACGGCGTCCACGTACTCCCGGGCCACGTCCGCGACAGGGATTCCGTCGGCCGGGTCCATGCCCAGACGGTCCAGGGTCTCCTTGACCCACCCGGGGCTGATGGCGTTGATCCTCAGGTCCCGGGGCAACTCGGCAGCCGCGTTGCGGACGAAGCCCTCCAGGCCCGTGCTGATGAGGGCACCCAGCGAACCGCCGGGCAGCGGGACGGGAAAGGTGCCCGCGGTCAGGGTGACGGAGCCGCCGTCCCAGATGCCGTACGGCCCGCCGGGCCGGCGCGACCTGTCCCAGGAGCTTGCCCTGCAATGCGGCGGTGATCTCGTCGTCCGCCGCCGACGCCAGTTCCACCAGCGGGCCGCCGGCGGCGCAGCAATGTCAGGGGCGGAATCCGCGATATCCCACCGCGGCCGAAATCCGTACAACCTCTGACCGGGGTGACGTGTCTTCACCGCTGACCGGAACGCCTCCGAGCGTTCCTTCCCAACTCGTTCCAACGGGGGAACACATGAACTTGGCACGCACGCGTACCCGCACCCGATCCCGCCGCGGCACGGCCGTGGCCCTCACCATGGTGATGGCGGCCGCGCTGGGCGCCGCAGGTGCCGGATCCTCGACGGCCGGCACCGCCGCCGCGGCGCCGCAGACACGGCAGATCGCCTCGTCCGTCCTCGGCAGCGACTACAAGATCACACTGACCGCGCTCCGATCGACGCAGGACGAGTACGCCGCCTCCGTACGCCTGCAGGTCTACACCCAGTCCGGCGGCGCCTGGAAGGAGTCCGACCGCGTCACCGTGGGCGATGTGGACGGCTGGTTCTGGTTCCCCCTCACCGGCGCTCACGCCGTCTGCCAACTCTCCACCGCAAGCACCGAACCCGCCCCGCTGACGGTGAGCCTGCTCCTCACTCCGTCCCTCGGCTGCTCCCAACCGACCCACTTCGTCATCAAGGACGGCCGGGTCTACGCCGACTGACCAACGCCCCCCTTCCTGGCCCCCGGCGGAATCACAAGCCCTCACCACCACACACCAGTTCCCGCGCCGTACGCTGATCGACAAGTCGACGCGGTCCGGACGAGGGGGATGCCTGGTGGGTGTGGCGGACGTGTTCGAGGTGCGGTCTGTCCCGGAGTTGCTCGTCGAGAACTCCTTACGCCATGGCGACAAGGTCGCGTTCGCTGACGACCGGCGCGCGGTGAGCTGGGCCGGACTGGAGCGTCGTACCGCCCGGTTGGCGGTGCGGCTGGTGGTCGGCCGGGGTGCCAGGGTGGCGTTCTGCCTGGACAACAGCGTGGAGGTGGTCGAGGGTCTCCTCGCCACCGTGCGGGCCGCCGCGGTCGGTGTGCCGTTGAGTTCCCGCGCCACCGACGCCGAGCTCGCGGCGCTGCTGGCCGACTGTGACCCGGCCGTGCTGGTCACCGACCGGCGGAACCTGCCGCGGATCGCCCGGCTGACGGCGGGTCGGGCACTGCGGCTGGTGGTGACCGGCGAGGGCCCGGCGCCGGACGGTGCCTCGCGCTTCGAGGACCTCGTCGCCGAAGCGCCGGCCTCGCCCCCTGACGATCTCGGTCTGGACGATCCGGCGTGGCTTCTCCACACGTCCGGCACCAGCGGCACGCCCAGGGCCGCGGTGTCCAGCCAGCGCTCGGCGCTCTGGTCCGCCGTCGCCTGTTACGTCCCCCGGCTCGGGCTGTCGGCGACGGACCGGGTGCTGTGGCCGTTGCCGCTGTCGCACACCTACGCCCACTCGCTGTGCGTACTGGGCACAACCGTGGCCGGCGCGAGCGCGCGGATCACTGCGGCACCGGAGCCGCGCGAACTGGTCCGGCTGGTCGAGGAGTACGCACCGACCGTCCTCGGTGGAGTCCCCCTCACGTACCGTCAGTTACTCGATGCCGGTCTGGGGGCGGTGCCGTCGCTGCGGTTCTGCGTCACCGCCGGCGCGCCCAGCGGGCCGGATCTGCGGGAGCAGGTCGGGACGCGGTTCGGTGCCCCGCTCCTCGACGGCTACGGCAGCACCGAGACCTGCGGCAAGATCGCCATGGAGTTGCCCGACGGGTCGTCGGTACGCGGGAGCAGCGGGCCGCCGTTGCCCGGTACGGACGTTCGGCTGGTCGATCCCGAGAGCGGACGGGCGGTCACCGACGGTGCGGAGGGCGAGATCTGGGTCCGCGGCCCCGGCGTCATGCTCGGCTACCACGACCGGCCCGAGGAGACCGCCGCTGCCGTACGCGACGGGTGGTACCGGACAGGTGACCTGGGCCGGTTCGGCGAGGGCGGCTGTCTGACCGTCACCGGCCGGGTCGGCGACCGGATCGTACGCGGCGGCGAGAACGTCGACCCTGCCGAGGTCGAGCAGGTGCTGCGCGGCCTGCCCGGCGTGCGGGACGCGGCCGTGGTGGCGCGGGCGCATCCGCTGCTCGGCGAGGTTCCGGTGGCATTCGTGGTTCCCGCACAGGCCACCCTGGACACGGCAGGCCTGCTGCGGGCCTGTGCCGCGGTGCTCTCCGCGCACAAGGTCCCGGACGAGGTCCTGTTCACGCCGGCCGTTCCGCGCACCGCTGCGGGCAAGCCGCGCCGGGCGCTGCTGCGCGAGGCCCTCGCCGAGCGGGCGGCCGAGCCGACGCTCGAACTGCTGGCCGACCGCACGCCCGGCGAGCGGCGGGCCGCGCTGACCGACCTGGTGTGTGCGGAGGCGTCGGCCATCCGCGGGTCGGCCGCCGATCCCGGCACCGCGTTCGCCGATCTCGGCCTGACCTCCATGGACGCGATGTCCCTGTGGCACCGGCTCAGCCTGCGCACGGGGCTGCGGCTGCCGGCGACGCTGGTCTGGGACCACCCGAACCCGGCCGCGGTCGCCGCCCATCTGGACGCCCGCCTGCACGGGACTGCCACGCCCACGGCCACCTACCCGACCTCGCCCACGGCGACCACGCCCGCGACGGAGGTGCCGCAGCGCGGTCCGCATGCCGAACCGGTTGCGATCGTGGCCCTCGGCTGCCGTTACCCGGGCGGGGTGGGCTCGCCCGAGGACCTGTGGCGCCTGGCGGCCGACGGAGTGGACGCCACCGGCGAGTTCCCCACCGACCGCGGCTGGGACATCGACTCCCTCCACCATCCCGACCCCGACCGGATCGGCACCACGTACACCCGCCGTGGCGGCTTCCTCGACGACGTGGCGGACTTCGACCCGCTGTTCTTCGGCATGTCGCCGCGCGAGGCCATGGCCACCGACCCCCAGCACCGCCTGCTGCTGGAGGTCGCCTGGGAGACGCTGGAACGCGCAGGCATCCCCGCGCCGGAGGTGCGCGGCACCAGCACGGGCGTGTTCGTCGGACTGATGCACGCCGGCTACGGCAACGGCGTCTCGCCGCACGAGTTGGAGTCGCACATCGGCATCGGGTCGTCGGGCAGTGTCGCCTCCGGCCGTATCGCCTACATCCTGGGGCTGCGCGGCCCGGTCATGACCCTGGACACGGCCTGCTCGTCCTCGCTGGTCGCGATGGACCTGGCCGCCAAGTCGCTGCGCGCCGGGGAGTGCACACTCGCCCTGGCCGGCGGTGTGACGGTGTTGTCGAGTCCGCAGCCGTTCGTCGCCTTCAGCCGCCAGCGCGCCCTGTCGCCGGACGGCCGTTGCCGACCGTTCTCCGCGGGAGCGGACGGCACCGCGTGGGGCGAGGGCGTCGGTCTGGTGCTGCTGGAGAAGCTGTCGGACGCCCGGCGCAACGGCCATCCTGTGCTGGCCGTGCTGCGCGGGTCCGCCGTGAATTCCGACGGTGCGTCCAACGGTCTCACCGCCCCCAACGGCGAAGCACAGCGGGACCTGATCCGGCTGGCCCTGGCCGACGCGGGGCTGCGGGCGGCCGGCGTGGACGTGGTGGAGGGACACGGCACGGGCACCGCGCTCGGCGACCCGATCGAGGCCGGCGCCCTGCTGGCCACCTACGGTCAGGACCGCGATCCGGGCGACCCGGTGTGGCTGGGCTCGGTCAAGTCGAACCTCGGGCACACCCAGGCCGCGGCAGGCGTGGCGGGCGTGATCAAGATGATCGAGGCGATGCGCCACGGCGAACTGCCCGCCTCGCTGTACGCGGATCAGCCCTCCCCGCACGTCGACTGGTCCGCAGGAGCTGTGCGGTTGCTCGACCGGGCCCGACCGTGGCCCCCGGGACCGGCCGCGGCGTGCGGCGGTCTCATCGTTCGGTATTGGCGGTACGAACGCTCACGTGATCATCGAGGAACCGGCGAAAGCCGATTCCGGCGGTGCTGCGGGGGTCAGCGGGTCCGGGTCCGATGCTGGAGCGGATGCGGGTTCCGGGAGCCTTTCGGGCGCCGGTTCGGGTGCCGGAGCAGTCGTGCGAACGGGCGCGGGTTCCGGTGCGGGATCGGCACCCGGTACCGACATCCTCCCGACCCCGACCCCGCCGGCAACGAGACTGCCGGTCACACCCTGGCTGATCGGCGGCGGCGACGAGGCCGGCCTGCGCGCCCACGCCGCGAGGCTCGCCGCCGCGCTGGCCGACGTGACCGGCGAGTCGGCAACACTGGACGTCGCGTACTCACTGGCAACCACCAGGGCACCGCAGTCCCGCAGGGCCGCCGTGTTGGCCCCCGATGCCGAGGGGCTGCTCGCCGGGCTGCGCGATCTGGCCGACGGTGTCGACACACCGGCGCTGCTGCGGGGCACCGCACGTACCCGTCCGAAGGTGGCACTGCTCTGCGCGGGCCAGGGCGCCCAACGGCCCGGTATGGGCCGCGAACTGCGCGCCGCCTTCCCGGTTTTCGACGCGGCGTTCACCGGATGGTGCGAGGAGTTCACGCCGTGGCTGGACCGGCCGCTGCTGGAGGTCATCGACTCCCTGGACGACGGCCTGCTGAACCGCACCGACTACGCGCAGCCCGCGCTGTTCGCCTTCGCGGTCGCCTTTCACACGCTGCTCGCCGACTGGGGGGTCCGGCCGGACTACCTGGTCGGTCACTCGATCGGTGAGCTGGCCGCCGCCCATATCGCCGGTGTGTTCTCCCGCGCCGACGCGGTCCGACTGGTCGCCGCCCGCGCCCGGTTGATGGCGGCCCTGCCCACCGGCGGCGCGATGATCGCGGTGCGTGCGCCGCTGGCCGAGGTGACTCACCATCTCGGCGAGGGGCCCGGCCGGGTGGCGGTCGCGGCGGTCAACGGACCGACGTCGGTCGTACTGTCCGGCGACGAGGACGCCGTGACGGCGCTCGTCGCCACCATCGGACGCCCGTCCCACCGGCTACGGGTCAGCCACGCCTTCCACTCACCGCTGCTGGACCCGATGCTGGCCGAGTACCGGGCGGTCGCCGAGGCGGTGACCTACCACCGGCCGTCCGTCCCGGTGGTGTCCACGCTGACCGGCCGTCCCGAGCAGGACGCGCTCACCGACGCCGAGCACTGGGTACGGCAGGCGCGTGAGACGGTTCGGTTCGCCGACGCGGTGCGGTGGTCGGCCGACGCCGGCGTGACGGCGTACGTCGAGGCCGCGCCCTCCGCCTCGCTCGCAGTGGCGGCCGAGGGCTGCGTCGCGCCGGACGCGGGCGCGGTGTTCACGGCATGCCCCGATCCCCGTACGGCGCTCGATGCGCTGGCAGCGCTGCATGTGCACGGGGTGCCGGTGGACTGGCGGCGGGTGTACGCGGGCAGCGGTGCCCGTCGGCGTCCGTTGCCCACCTATCCCTTCCAGCGACAGCGCTATTGGCTGAACGCCGTGCGGCACCGCACCCCGTCCGGCCACCCCCTGATGGGGCAGCCGCAGCACGACGCCGATGGGCCCGGGATCCGGCACACCGCCGCACTTTCCACCACGGACCACCCTTGGCTGGCCGACCACGCGATCGGCGACCGGGTGGTGGTGCCCGCCACCCTCTTCGCCGAACTGGCCTGCCGAGCCACCGGCACCCCCGGCGCCGTCCGGCTGGCCGAACTGGCCTTCCACGAGCCGCTTGTGCTGTCCCCGGCGGATCGGATGCAGGTGCAGGTGGTCGCCGGGGCACCGGACGCGGCGGGCGGCCGACCGGTCACCATCTGGGCCCGCCCGGTCGGCGCGACGGGGCCGTGGAGCCGGCATGCCACCGCGACGACCGCCCCGGCTCAGGCTCCGCCCGCCGATGGGGGCGAGGCGTGGCCGCCCGCAGGCGCCGAGCGGCTACCCATCGACTATCCGCGCCTCGCGGCGTACGGCCATCACTACGGGCCCGCCTTCCGCGCGGTGAGCGCCCTGTGGCGTCGGGACGGTGAAGTCTTCGCCGAACTGGCGCTGTCGCCCGGGGAAGCGGCGACGGCGGATGCGTACACCCTGCACCCCGCTCTGTTCGACGCGGCGCTGCACGCCGCGCTGCTGGCCGAGGAGCCGAGCGAGCGAGCGCGTGAGCCGCGGGCCCCGCTCGCCTGCACGGGTCTGACGGTGTACGCCACCGGTGCCTCGGCGGCGCGGGCCGTCGTACGGCGCCTCGGGGAGGACGAGTTCCGGGTCACCCTCACCGACCCCGTGGGTCGGCCCCTCGCCGCCGTGGAGTCCATGGTCACCCGCGCGATCCCGACCGCAGCCACAGCGCGTGCCGGGACATACCGCCTCACCTGGCGGCCGGCGGCGCCGGTCCACGACGCGAGCCCTGAGCACGAGCTGCTCGACGTGGCCCGACTCGCCGCGGCCCTGCCCGAAGACGCCATCCCGCCCGAACGCGCCCGCAAGCTCCTCGGCGCCGCGTTGGAGGCCGTACGCGCATGGACCTCGGATGTGCGGCCGGGCCGTCTGATGGTGCTCACCCAGAACGCCACCGGCGACGACCCCGATCCCGCCGAGGCCGCGGTCGCAGGGCTGGTGCGCAGTGCCCAGTCCGAGCACCCCGACCGGATCGTGCTGGTCGACCGGGGTGGAGTCCCGGCCTCACCAGGGGACTTGGAGGGAGCGCCAGAAGGCCTGGAGGCAGCGCTGCGGTCCGGCGAGCCACAGGTCCGTCTGCGTGACGGTCTCGTCCTGGTGCCCCGACTCCTCCTCACGGATCCGCCCACCGCCGAGCCACCCGCCCTGGACCCCGACGGGACGGTGCTGATCACCGGCGGCACGGGCGCGCTCGGAGAGAGTCTCGCCCGGTATCTGGTCGCGGAACGCGGGGTACGACACCTGCTGTTGACCGGCCGCAGCGGACGCGTCCCGGACTGGGCGGGCGGCCTGCCCGCGAAAGTGCGCGTGGCGGCGTGCGACGTGGGCGACCGCGCGGCCGTCGACACCCTGGTCGCGTCCTGCCGACCGGCGCCGACGGCCGTCTTCCACCTTGCCGGGGTGGTGGACGACGGCGTGGTGGACACCATGACCCCGGGCCGGCTCGCGACCGTGCTCGCGCCGAAGGCTGACGGTGCCTGGCATCTGCACGAGGCGACGAAGGACCTCGGCCTGTCCGCGTTCGTCCTGTACTCCTCGGCCGCCGGAGTCCTCGGCCGACCGGGCCAGTCGAACTACGCCGCCGCGAACGGATTCCTCGACGCGCTCGCCCGGCACCGCGTGGCCCACGGACTGCCCGCGCAGGCCTTGGCCTGGGGTCCGTGGTCCACCGCGGACGAGGGGGGGATGGCGGCCCGCGTCGCGCCCGCACGTCTCGGCGAGGGCGGCGTGCTGTCCGTCACGGAAGGGGAGGGCGTGCGTCTCCTCGACACGGCCATGCGCCTTGCGGAACCGGTGCTGGTGCCGATCCCGTTGGACCTCGCGGCAGCGGGCGGTCCGGCCGCGCCGTCCGTCCTCGCAGACCTGGTGGCGCAGCGTGCGGCTCAAGCCGAGCGGCACGTCACTGACGTATCGCCCCCTGGGACTGCTGGGGCTGAAGAGGTCGGCAGGGCTGCTGTGCAGGCACCCGGCGCGTGGCGTGAGCGGCTAACCGCCATCGACGCGCCCGAACGCGAGACCGTCCTGGCAGAGCTGATCCGCGTCGAGGTCGCCGCGGTCCTGGGCTTCACCGACCCGGCCGCATTCCCCGCCGAACGAGCCTTCACCGAGGTCGGCTTCGACTCCCTGACCTCCGTACAGCTCCGCAACCGCCTCAGCGCGTTCACGCGCGTGCGACTGGCTCCGACCGTCGTGATGGAGTTCCCCACGCTGCCCGAGCTGGCGGCGCACGTCCATGCCGCTCTGATCGATGCGGGCGCGCTGGGGCAGGACGGATCCGAAACACCACCTCCGGCAGCGCCCGGCCCCCAGTCCTCACCCTCCTCCCCCTCATCCCCCTTGCGGTTCAGCACCCTCTACCACCGAGTGCTGTGCGAACAGGGCCCGTTGGAGGCGATGGGGCTGCGCCATCTCGCGTCCTACGCCCTGCCGACCTTCACCGACGGGGAACGCACCGAGCACGCGGTCCCGCCGGTCCGGCTCGCCCACGGCGACGGCACTCCGCTGGTGTACATCCCGGACTATCTCTCACCGCTCCACCGCGAACCCTGCGCTCTGGCCGAGCAGTTCGACGGCGAACGCGACCTGTTCCTGCTGGAGCATCCCGGATTCGGAACGCGCCGGGCCGTCCCGGACAGCATGGCCACGCTGGTGCGGACGCACGCCGAGACGGTGCGCGCGCTGTCCACGGACCTGGAACCGGTCATCGTCGGCTACTGCGCCGGCGGCGCGATCGCGCACGCCGTGGCCCGTGATCTCGCGCACACGGGACACGCTCCGGCCGGCGTGATCCTGATCGACTCCCATGCCGGAGTGCTGCGCCGCGACGACCCTCGTGGGCTGGCCCTGATGTCCGCCGGCGCCGCTCTGCCGGACGACGTGGTCGACGAGCTGGACGACTCGTTGCTGATCACCGGGGGCGGCTATGCGCGGGTACTCGAGAACTGGCAGCCCGAACCGGCTGCGGTCCCGACCCTGTTGCTCCGCGGCCGGCCCACGCAGCACATGCGGCAGGCGGCCCCCGACGGGGACTGGCAGCCGCGCTGGCCGCTGCCCCACGACAGCGCGGACCTGCCCGGCGACCACTTCACCGTGCTGAACCGCGATGCCCACAGCACGGCAGCGGCGATCCGTGCCTGGCTGACCAAGTGACCTCGTACAAGAACGCAACAGGAGCCTCTCGATGACCTCGGACTACGACCTCGTCGTCGTGGGCGGCGGGCCGGCCGGCTCGACCGCCGCGACGGCCGTGGCCCTGCGCGGGCACCGGGTGCTCCTGCTGGAGCGCGAGACCTTCCCCCGGTACCAGATCGGCGAGTCGCTGCTGCCCGCCACCGTGCACGGCCTGTGCCGCATGCTCGGAGTTGCCGACGAGGTCGCCCGGGCCGGCTTCACCCTCAAACGCGGCGGGACACTGCGCTGGGGCCGCGCCCCGGAGCCCTGGCAGTTCTCCTTCTCGATGACGCCCCGCCTGCCCGAGCCCACTGCGACGGCCTTCCAGGTGGAGCGCTCCCGGTTCGACGAAATCCTGCTGCGCAACGCCGAACGGGTCGGGGTCGAGGTGCGCGAGAGCAGTCCCGTACGCCGCGTGCTCACCGACGGCGAGCGGGTGCACGGCGTCGAGTACACCGACCCGGACGGGACCGCGCGCACGGCGCACGCCCGGTACGTGATCGACGCGTCCGGCAACACCAGCCGGATCCACGGCCGAGTCGGCGGAGCCCGCGTGTACTCCGACTTCTTCCGTAACCTCGCCGTGTTCGGCTACTACGCCGGCGGCCGCCGCCTCCCCGAACCGAACAGCGGCAACATCTTCTGCGCCGCCTTCGACGCCGGCTGGCTCTGGTACATCCCGCTGCGCGACGACCTCACCAGCGTCGGCGCCGTGATCTCACCCGAGCACTACGCGGCCGTCCAGCACGACCCGCGCGGCGCCTGGCAGAACATGATCACATCGTGCCCGGAAGTCGACCGCCTGCTGACGGACGTACCGGTCGCGACCGAGCCGCCGTACGACCGGGTGCGCGTGCGCAAGGACTACTCCTACTGGAAGAAGTCCCTCTGGGCACCGGGCATGGCCCTCGTCGGCGACGCCGCATGCTTCGTCGACCCGGTGCTCTCCTCCGGCGTCCACCTGGCGACGTACGGCGCCCTGCTGGCAGCCCGCGCGGTGAACTCCGCACTCGACGGCAGTGTCCCCGAGGAGCGGGGCTTCGCCGAGTTCGAGGCGCGCTACCGCCGCGAGTACGGCGTGTTCTACGAGTTCCTCATCGCCTTCTACGACATGGAGCGCAACGAGCAGTCGTACTTCTGGTCGGCGAAGAAGGTCACCCGGGTCGACGTCGATGAAGTCGCCGCCTTCGCCGAGTTGGCCGGTGGCGTGGCCTCCGGCGACACAGCGGTGATCGCAACCGGTCACCCCCACTGGAATGCCGCGTCCGCCGAACTGAACAACGCGGTGGACCGCCTGACGACCGGCGACGACCGCGTGAACCCGCTGCTGTCCACCCAGGTCGTCACCGACACCTTCCGCACCGGCAACGACCTCCAGGAACAGGCTTTGTACGGCAGCCCGCTCGATGAACCGGGTGCCGCCGCGCCCGACGGTCTCACCGTCGCTGCGGACGGCCTGTCCTGGGTCTCATGACGAGGACGGGCGGGGCGCTGGACTGATCAGCTGGTCCAGCCGCCCCCCTGTCCTCCTCAGCGGTCGATCGCCGGCACCCGGTCGAGGCCCGTCTCACGCATGATGCGGTCCACGGTCGCGTGCAAGGAGCTCCCGGCGTCGATGACGGTCTCGATCCCGTCAGGCAGCAGGTCCCGTTCGCGGTACCAGTCGCGCAGGTGCTGGTCGGTGACCTGGGCCAGCAGGGCCGGGTCGGGCTTCGTCGCATGCCGTGCGAGGGTCTCCTGCAAGGGCACGTCCAGGTAGTAGCAGCGCGTGGTGCCGCGGTGGTCGTGGACCAGGTCCTTGAGCATCGGGCCGTACCGGTCGGCGTACAGGATGCCCTCGACGACCGTGTGGAACCCTGCGGACAGGGCGTAACGGGCCGTCATGTCGATCAAGCCGATGTTGGCTGCGCCGGGCCGGTCCCGCTCGCGCAGCACGATGCGGCGCAGGTTGTCCTGGCCGACCAGGGCCAGATTGCGGCCGAACCGCTCGCGCAGGCCGGCCGCGACGGACGACTTGCCGGAGGCGCTGTTGCCGCGCAGGACGACCAGCCGGGTCTCAACCGTTCCCACCATCACGACGGACACGCTACCGACGGCTACTGCTGCGGGGCACGCATCAGGGATTGGGGCAGGTAGCCGGACCGTACGCCCAACTGCCAGCCGTGCGCGAGACAGGCAAGCGCGGCCAGCGCCATGGCAGCCACCGGCAGCAGACTCCTGGGGACCGGGTCGCTTCCGGCGTTGTCGCGGTGCGCCACAAGCCGCTCTTCCAGAGCGTGTTCGAGGGTGGCCTGGTCGTCGTCGAGCAGTACGCGCAGCAGCCTCTGATCCGGCGTCAGTGTCCCGCTCGCGTCGAGTTGCCCGGCTGCCCGCGCACGGGCCTCGGCGTCCGGCTTGTCCAGCGGGACCCGGCCGGGCCGCGCCCCGGGCACCGGCCCCTGCACGACGGTCAGGTAGGTGCACAGCGCGTCCATCTCGGCGAGGTCGCCGGGCTCCGACACCGACTCCCGCTCCCGCTCCGAGTACGGGATTTCCTCACGGACAGCGGGCGCGGAAGCAGCCCAAGGTCAGCTCCCCCAGCGCGCACTCCGCTGCCGTGAGCAGGAAGCGCGGGATCGCGGCTCGTCGAGGGCGGGGTCCTGCAGGGTGCGGGCCGCGGCGAAGTCGAGCAGATCGCCGCCCATTTCGCGCAGACTCTGACGCAACGGCCGACCGTCGTGGCGCATGGCGGAGGCGTGGCCGAAGGCCGTATGGGCCCCACGCTTGAGGGTGTTCTCGATCCGCTGCTCGGCGACTTCGTGACGTGTCACTTCCTTGATCCTCACGCACGTCATCCTGGCAGCACCCACTGACAACGCAGGCACGCGTACGCGCGGACGGGAGCGGCGCCTCGTCACCGTTCCGGAGATCACCTCGAGGCTCCTCGTCAGCCCGAGGTCACCTGTCGTCGGTCGAGTTCGAAACGATCCCGCGCTCGACCTCGCGCCAGAAGGCAGCGACCCGTGCGTTGAACACGTCCGGGGACTCCTGGAACGGCTGATGAGCCTCCCCCGCCAGGATCTCGAAACGGGCGCCCGGGACGGCGTCGGCCACGATCCGTCCGAACCGCGGTGGCGTGGCGATGTCCCGTTCGCCGGCCAGGACGAGGGTCGGTGCCGTGATGCCGGGCAGCCGGTCGAGTGTGTCGTGGGGCGTGAACGCCTCCAATTGACGCTGGAAGGCCTCGGCGGACTGCGCGTACGGGAAGGCGAGCGTTTCCTCGATGAGCCGCTCCACCGTGCCGTCGGCGTGGGCGCGGGGCGTGTAGATCCACAGAAAGAACGCCTCCAGCATGGCGCGCTCGTCCGGCGCCTGGGTCGCCAGCCACTGCCAGAAGCGGGTCATGCTGGTGAAGTAGGCGTCCGCTCGGGCCCACGTACTGGTGAGGACGAGGCTACGGACGGCTTCCGGGTGACGGAGCGCCAGCTCCTGCGCAATCGCGCTGCCGCCCGAGAACGCGACGACATGCGCCCTGTCGACCTGGAACGCACGGAGCAGTTCCGCGGCGTCGTCGGCCATCATCGCCACGGACATGGGCCCGTCGGGCAGGGGCGTCCGCCCCGACCCCCGGTTGTCGAAGGCGATGACCCGGTACCGGTCCGACAGCCCGTCGAGTTGCGCCTGCCACGCCTCGGCAGGATCGCTCAGTCCTGCGATCAGCAGGATGCCGGGCCCTTGGCCACGGCTCTCGGTCCAGATCGTGGTTCCGTTGGCTTCCACGTACGTGCCCATGGAAAGCACCTGCCCCAGGACGCCGACGGCGTCACCGCAGCAGCCCTGACTGACCGGAAATTCCCCTGGCCGGCGGCATGGCGGCGTGTGTGACGGCCGTGCCGGGGCATTCGGTCTGCCGGGAGGTCTCATGGACACGGGTGCGTTGGCACGGACAGGACGGTTCCGGGCGGAGCGGGCGGCGCGGGGGTCGGTCACCGAGGGGGCGGCGCGGGCGGGTCTCGCCGCCCGGGGAGTGATCTATCTGCTCGTCGGAGCCCTGGCGCTGCAGATCGCCTTCGGCATCACCGGCGAACAGGCCGACCGCGGTGGGGCGTTGCAGGAGCTGTCGCACAAGCCCTTCGGTGCTGTACTGCTGTGGGCGCTGGGCATCGGCCTCGTCGGGATGGCCCTGTGGCGGCTGTCCGAGGCGCTGTTCGGCTCCGTCGGGAAGGACGGCCGTAGCGCGCGCAAGCGACTGCTGGCGACCGTGCGCTTCGCGTTCTACGTCTTCGTCGCCTACTCGGTGCTGTCCTTCGCGGCGAGCCGGGACCAGAGCGGCGGCGGATCCAGCGACCAGCAGTCGCGGGACGCCACCGCCAGGGCACTGGAGACACCCGCCGGCCAGTGGCTGGTCGCGGCGGCCGGCATCGGCGTCGTCGTGGCCGGCGGCTGGATCGCCGTACGGGCCGTCCTGCGCAAGTACCACGACAAGCTCAAGCTCGGGCAGCTGAGCCGCAGGGCACGGCAGCTGGTGGACGTCAGCGGTGTGGTCGGTGGTGTGGCGCGCGGGCTGGTGTTCGCCGTGGCGGGCGTCTTCGCCGTGCGGGCGGCGATCGACTACGAGCCCGACCGGGCCAAGGGGCTGGACGACACTCTACGTACATTCGCCGACACTCCGCTCGGCCCGTGGCTGCTGGCCTGCGTCGCAGCCGGTCTGGTGCTGTTCGGTGTGTTCTCGTTCGCCATGGCTCGCTGGCAACGTGTGTGAGCCGCGTCGTGCTGGAAACACGAAGCAGATGAGCGATTCCGAGATTCCGAATGGCGACGGCCGGCCCGTGGACGCGTACCTGGACCTCCTGCGCATCCGGATGGACACGGAGGACTACCGCCTTCTGCGGCGCCTGGTGGAACCGGTCCTCCAGGCGATCGCCGAGGAGCGCCTCTCCGGCCTCGACGTCGCGCTCGACTCCGGGGCCGGCGACGAGCTGCCCCAGGAGGTGCGCGACGAGGCCGCGCTGGTCATCGCCACCGCTGTCACCGGCCGTATGGACAACGAAGTGGTCGAGATCGATGTCGACGACACCGGTCCGGTCCGCATCGTCACGGACGCGACCACCGCCTCCGACCCCGCCCGCCTCAGCGAGATCGCCGACTACATCAGGGAACGACACAGGGAGACAGAAGAGCTGCGGGGCATTGCCGAGGCAAGCGGGCTGCCCACGGACTTCTGAGCGGCGGCGGCAGCGGCGGGCATCGCCCGATGGGCCCGTGCCCGCCGCACCGCCCCACCCCGCATGGCCCCGAAGCCCGAGTGCGCGCATTACGAGGCAGGTGCGCTCGGCTCCGAGGACGACCCGTTGTCGCCGCCCGTGCCCAGGACGTCACGTCCGACGGCGAAGAGCCGCGCGCACCGTTGCGTCATGGCCTCGGGCGACTGGTCGGGATGGTTGATCCACCAGCGGACCAGGGCGGTGCAAAGGCCCCGCCAGGCATGCTTGAGCGCGTCGGCGTCGAGCGGATCGCCGGCACCGTCCGCGTACACGAGATCGGCTGAACCGATCGCGGCCAGGTCGTCGATGGCACCGCGGTAGTACGCCGCGCGGTCGGCGGCGTCAGTGCCGGGCGGCAGTGACGCGTCGTACAGGACGAACCATGCCTCGCGCTGCCCGTCCAGAGCCGTGAACAGCCCGTGCAGCACACGCAGGGGCGTGGACGGCCCACCGGTGTCGCCCGCAGCCATCGCGGCGCGGATCGCGTCGAGCAGCCGGTCGCCGACCGGGGTCAGGCAGGCGAGGTACAGGTCCTCCTTGCTGCCGAAGTACTGGTGCACCAGCGGCTTGGTGACACCCACGCGCGCGGCGACGGCCGCCACGGTCGTGGCTTCGTAGCCGTGACGACCGAACTCCTCCGTCGCCGCGGCCAGGACTTGCTGTTCGCGCGCGGCCCTTGGCACGCCCTTGGTACCGGCCTTGGAGCTCAGTCTTGTCATGGACTCAAACTTACCCTACGGTAATTTACCGAAGGGTAAATTCGAGTCACTGGGAGCGCCGCCATGCCCGAGTCCGCGATCCATCCGATCGACCCCGGCGCCTCCCGCCCCCGCTCCTGGTGGGGCTGGGGCTACACCGACGCCCACCCCGACGACGCCGAATGCGCCGCCCTGGGCGCCCTGCTGCCGGGCACCCTGGCCCGCCCACTGCCGATACCCCGGGTCTGTGACCTGGCCATCGGCCGCCCCGGCGTGAAGCCGCCGCCCGCCCTGGCGCACCTGGTCACCGACGACCCGGAGGCCCGCGCCGCGCACGCCATGGGCAAGGCGTACCGCGACGTCATCCGAGCCCTGCGCGGCCGCCCCCGCCGCATCCCCGACCTTGTGGCCCGCCCGACCGACGACCAGGAGGTGGCCGACCTGCTGGAGTGGGCCGGCGAGCACGGTGTGGCCGTCATCCCCTTCGGCGGCGGCTCCTCAGTGGTCGGCGGCGTGGAGTACCGCGGTGACGCCCACCAGGCTGTGCTGTCGCTGGATCTGACCTCGATGGACCGGGTCCTGGAGATCGACAGCGCGAGTCGCGCCGCCCGCATCCAGGCAGGGGCCCTCGGTCCCGCACTGGAGGCACAGCTGCGGCCCCACAACCTCACGCTGCGCCACTTCCCGCAGAGCTTCGAGTTCTCCACCCTCGGCGGCTGGCTGGCCACCCGGGCAGGGGGCCACTACGCCACCCTTCACACGCACATCGACGACTTCGTGCAGTCCCTGCGCGTGATCACGCCCGCGGGAGCGGGCAGGTCCTGGCGGCTGCCCGCGTCCGGCGCCGGACCGTCGCCCGACCGGCTGCTCCTCGGGTCCGAGGGCACGCTCGGCATCATCACCGAGGCATGGATGCGACTGCAGGAGCGCCCCCGGTACAAGGCCTCGGCGTCGGTGGCCTTCGCCGACTTCCACCGCGCGCTGGACGCGGTGCGCGCGATCGCCCAGTCCGACCTCTTCCCGGCCAACTGTCGTCTGCTCGACCCCGGCGAGGCCGCACTGTCCGGCGCCTCGCACGACGGTTCCGCCGTCCTGGTCCTGGGCTTCGAGTCCGCCACCGCCCAGGTCGACGATCGCCTCGCGACAGCACTGGACCTGGCTCGCGCCCACGGCGGCCGCGGCGAGGCACCGGCGGCTCACGGCGACGCGCCGGCCGACGGGCCGGTGACCGCCTGGCGCTCGGCGTTCCTGCGTATGCCCTATCTGCGCGACGGCCTGGCCCGTATGGGCGCCGTGGTCGAAACCTTCGAGACCGCCACCACGTGGGACAGGATCCCCGCCCTGATCGAGGCCGTCCGCACGGAAGTCGGCGCCGCCGCGTTGAAGGCCACCGGACACGAGGCCGCCATCAACTGCCGCCTGACGCACGTGTACCCCGACGGCGCGGCCCCCTATTTCACCGTGGCCGTCGCCGGCCGTCCCGGAGACGAGGTCGAGGTCTGGGACGACATCAAGGCCGTCGTGACCGACCTCCTGCACCGCCACCACGCCACGGCCACCCACCACCACGCCGTCGGCCGCGACCACCGCCCCGGCTACGACCTCCAACGCCCGGAGCCCTTCGCGCTGGCCCTGCGCGCCACCAAGCACGCCCTGGATCCCCGCCACATCCTCAACCCCGGCGTCCTGCTCGACTGACGGAGGGGCGGCACTCGTGCCCTCCCGCCAGAGGCAGCGCGTCAAGCGGGAGTTCCGGCCCAGGCGTTCAACGCGCGGGCCCGCTGATCACCACGTTCGTCGGCATCGCCGGTCCGGGTGGCCCAGGCCACGTGACCGTCGGGGCGTACGAGGACTTCGCGCACCCCGTCCAGCTCCGCATGCTCGTCGTACGTGTCGACCCGCACGGCCGTGACCCGGTCGGCGTACCCGGAGTCGACGGCCCTCTTCGGGCCCTGGTCTCCAGCCGGCGAGAGCAGCACGAATTGGCCCTGGTGGAGCAGCTCGTACACCCGTGTCGCCTCCGAATCCACGGCCTTGAGTCCGATGTCGGGCATACGCCGACCCACCAATGGATCGGCGTCCGGGACCTTCGGCGGATAGACGGTGCCGAGCGCTGAAATCTGGTCGGCGAGCCTCCGGTTGACCTCCGGCATGCCCAGCAGGTGGTCGAGCAGCCCCCGCAGCGCGGCGCCCGGGCGCTCGTACCGCGGCACGAGCGCCAGCTCCACGAGCAGGGTCTGGACCTCGGTGTTCTCCGTGACCGACTGTCCGACCGGCCGGCGCTCCGCGTCGTAGCTGTCGAGCAGCCCGGACGGCGCCCGGTCGTTGATGACGGCCGCCAGCTTCCAGCCCAGGTTCATGGCGTCCTGGAGCCCGGTGTTGAGCCCTTGCCCGGCCGCCGGGAAGTGGATGTGGGCGGCGTCGCCCGCCAGCAGGACGCGGCCGGAGCGGTAACTCTCCGCAAGCCGCGTCGCGTTGCCGAAACGCGAGAGCCAGCGGGGCTCAGCGATGCCGCAGTCGGAGCCGACGCACGTCAACCCCCGCCCGAGGACGGCCCGCGCGACTACTCACCAGCACCGACTTCACGCCCCACTTCGAATTCGGACTCGGCCTGCTGACGGAGGGGCTGCGAGTTGCTCGAAGGCGCTGAGCAGCCAACCGGCAGAAACGACCGGCCCCGGTCCGCCGCGTTCCACTCGATCTTGTCGGGCGGCATACGGTATTCGTGTCCCACGCCCCTTTTCACGCCACCGCAGTCAGGCACCGACGGGACAGAGGAGTACGTGATGGGAATGTACGAGGACGTCTTCCGTGCCAGCACGGACGACCCGGAGCGCTTCTGGCTGACGGCGGCGGAGGGCATCGACTGGGACGTGGCTCCGCAAGCCGCCCTGGACTCCTCGGGCGCACCCTTCTACCGCTGGTTCCCCGACGGGCGCCTGAACGTCTGTTTCAACGCACTCGACCGGCACGTCGAAGCCGGCCGCGGCGACCAGCCCGCACTCGTCTACGACTCCCCCGTCACCGGCACCCGACGCACCTACACCTACGCGCAGTTGAGGGACGAGGTGGCGGCCTTCGCCGGAGCGCTCGCGCAGCTCGGCGTGGGGCACGGCGACCGGGTGGTCATCTACATGCCGATGGTGCCCGAGGCCGCCGTCGCGATGCTGGCCTGCGCGCGCATCGGCGCGGTCCACTCGGTCGTCTTCGGCGGGTTCGCCCCGCACGAGCTGGCCCTCCGCATCGACGACGCGGCCCCGAAGGTGGTCGTCTCCGCCTCCTGCGGCGTCGAGGGCAAGCGGGTCATCGCATACAAGCCGCTGCTCGACCGGGCGATCGAACTCGCCACGCACAAGCCGCAGAAGAGCGTCATCCTGCAACGCCCGCAGGAGCAGGCCGAGTTGGGGCCGGACGACCTCGACTGGGCCGACCTGGTCGCCGCCGCACCGCCGGCCGACTGCGTTCCCGTCCCTGCCACCGATCCCCTGTACATCCTCTACACGTCCGGAACGACCGGTAAGCCCAAGGGAGTTGTCCGCGACGGCGGCGGCTATGCGGTCGCGCTGCACTGGTCGATGGGCGCCGTGTACGACGTGGGCCCGGGCGAGACGATGTTCACCGGCTCCGACGTCGGCTGGGTCGTCGGGCACTCGTACATCGTCTACGCGCCGCTGCTGGTCGGCGCGACGACGGTCCTGTACGAGGGCAAGCCGGTCGGTACCCCGGACGCGGGCCAGTTCTGGCGCGTCGCCGCCGAGTACCGGGTCAAGACCATGTTCACAGCGCCCACCGCCTTCCGGGCCATCCGCAAGGAGGACCCGAAGGGAGCGTTCACGGCGGAGTACGACCTCTCCCACCTGCGCTATCTCTTCCTCGCCGGCGAACGGCTGGACCCCGAGACCTACCACTGGGCGAGCACGCTTCTGGGCGTCCCGGTGATCGACCACTGGTGGCAGACCGAGACCGGCTGGCCCATCGTCGCCAACCCGGTCGGCATCGAAGCCGCCCCGCTCAAGCCCGGCTCCCCCACCCGCGCGCTGCCCGGCTGGGACGTCCGCATCCTCGATCCCTCGGGCGAGCCGACGCCCCCGGGCGTCGACGGCGCGATCGTCGTGAGGCTCCCGCTTCCGCCCGGCGCACTCCCCACGCTCTGGAACGACGACGACCGCTACGTCGCCTCCTACCTCTCCGCTTTCGACGGCTATTACCTCACCGGAGACAGCGGGCACATCGACGAGGACGGCTACGTGTTCGTCATGGGCCGCACCGACGACGTCATCAACGTCGCCGGACACCGGTTGTCCACCGGCAGCATGGAAGAGTCCCTGGCGGCCCACCCCGACGTCGCCGAATGCGCCGTCATCGGCGTCGCCGACGCCCTGAAGGGACAGGTGCCGCGCGGCTTCGTCGTCCTGAAGGCCGGCACCGCCCGCGACCCGGGCGAGGTCGAGGCCGAACTCGTCCAGCTCGTGCGGGACCGTATCGGCGCCGTCGCCTCCCTCAAGGACGTCACGGTCGTGGCCGCCCTGCCCAAGACCCGCTCGGGCAAGATCCTGCGCAAGACGATGCGGGGCATCGCCGACGGCCACGACGAACCCATCCCCTCCACCGTGGACGACGCGAGCGTCATCGAGGCCCTGCGGCCTGTTCTCCGCCGCTCCGGTCACACCTCGTGAACAGCTGCGCCACGGTCCGGACGACGAAGGGCGCCAGTGCCGCTCACCCTTGAGCGGGCGGCACCGGGAACAGCATGCAGCTGCTGGTGGCATGCGCGAGCAGACGATCCTTGGAGTCGACCAACTGCGCCTGCGCCAGCGCGGTTTGACGCCCCTGGCTGACAACCGTTCCGATGGCGCGCACCGTCCCGGTGTCCACGGTGATCCGCCGCAGGAACTTCACGGTCAGGTCCAGCGAGGTGTACGCCATGCCCTGCGGAAGGGTGGACTGGACGGCGCACCCCGCGGCCGAGTCGAGCAGCGTGGCGAAGACGCCGCCGTGCACGCTGCCGATCGGGTTGTAGTGCTCCTCGCCCGGCGTCAGGGAGAACACCGCTCTGCCGGGTTCCACCTCGGCGAGGGTGAAGTCGAGGGTGTGGCTGACGGGCGGTCCCGGCAGCCGCCCGGCCTGCAGCTCACGCAGGAATTCGATGCCTGCCATGTGTGCGGCGGCTTCTGCCAGGGGGACGGGATCGTCCCAGTGATACGTACGTGTTCGTCCCACGGTCCAGCGCCTTCCCATCTGACTTCGTCCATTGAAGCTAGCCCTGCTTCCACCTGACTGTCAATGACGAAGCCAGGGCCGTACGATGGGGGGATGGAGTGGCTTGAGGCGAGCACGGAGAACTGCCCCGTCCAGCGCACGCTCGACGTGGTCGGGGAGAAATGGACGATGCTGATCCTGCGCGACGCCGTCAACGGAGTCCGCCGCTTCGACGACTTCCACCGCCACATCGGCCTGTCGGAAGCCGTCCTCAGCGACCGCCTGCGCAAGCTGACCTCGGCCGGCATCCTGAAGACCGTCCCCTACCAGGAGCCCGGCAGCCGCGCCCGCAACGAGTACCGCCTGACCCGCAAGGGCTGGGACCTGTGGCCCGCGCTCATGGCGCTGGGCCAGTGGGGTGAGACGTACATCCTCGACCCCGAGGACACCCTGCTGGACATCCGGCACACCGGCTGCGACGCTCCGGTCCGGGTCGTCGTCGAGTGCTCCGCGGAGCACTCCGCCCTCAACCCCTGGGACGTCACGGCCCGCCTGGGACCGGGCGCCCGCCGCCGGTCGTGAGCCGGCGGCCGGACGTCAGCGGCGCTCACATGTGCCGCTCCCGGCGGGACGCGTCAGTGGACCTGACCGTGTCGGCCGAGGGTCTCCACCGGAGTCGCGCCGGGGCGGGTCCACTGCGGTACGGGGCGGCCGGTCGGGCCCCACGTGGCGACGCCGTTGGCGTCCGTGCGCCAGTACCAGCAGATCGGCGAGCCGTGCCCACCGACCGGCGCACCGGCCTCAGGGGCCTCGGGCCGGCCCTCCGGGTTGTCCTCCCAGCCCTCGCGGCGGCCGTAGGGCGTCATGTCGAGCAGACCGAGGGACCCGTTGACCGGCTCGTTGCCGCGCCCGGTCGTCGAGTAGGTCAGGAACACGCGGTCACCCGCGCGCAGGTAGCAGGTGAGGTAGCCCATGTCCCCGCCACCCGGCTCGGGCACGTCGCGCACCGAGTACCAGGGCTGGGTGTAGCCCATGAAGTCCACGAACGAAGCCACCTCGTCCCACTCGCCCGTGGTCACGATGGCGAAGGAGACGCCGCGCGCGTTGAGGTAGACGGCGTCCTTCATGTGCCAGGCCGTGGTGGTGCAGCCCTCGCACTGTCCCTGGTGTGGCGCGCCGTCGTACCACATGTGCTTGTAGACCACGAGCTCGTCGCGGCCCTGGAACAGGTCCAGGAACGGGACCGGCCCATCGGGTCCCACGACCTCGACCGTCCCGTCGAACTCCACCATCGGCAACCGGCGGCGGGCCGCGGCGATGGCGTCGCCCTCGCGCGTGTGGGCCTTCTCGCGGACCAGAAGCTCGTCACGGGCGGCCTGCCAGGTGGCCAGGTCGACGACGGGCGGGCGGCCCGGTAGCTCGGTGGTCGGGTCGTGCGGCGTGGTCGTCATGGCGTCCCTCCGTGGCGTTTCGTGCCGGGCAGCGTCGCACGGCGTCCTTCGACGGTCACCAGAACAGACTCGCAACCCGGACGGAACTCATCGCGGCATGGGCGCGCATGTGGAGCAGCACCGTCTTCGTCACCGCGACCCGACGGTCATCGGCAGCAAGCGCCGTCCGGCGCCACCGGCCGAGCCCGTACCGTGACCGAGCGGTGGCGAGGTGCTCGATCCGATGGCCGCCCTCGACGAGTCCGTGCCACGATGAAAACGTCCCGCGGCGAAGGCGCGGCCGAGGCGCACGTATGACCGACCTCGGTGGCGGCTTCCAACGGCCCCAGGTGGTGGCTGCCCGACGACTGGGAGTATCCGGCCCGGTCGCCGATCCGGTCGCCCATCCATTGCGCAAGGGAGTCGCCAGCCATGTCACGCGCCCGCGTCCACAACTTCGCCATTTCACTCGACGGCTTCGGCACCGGTGAGGGTCTGAGCCGTGACGCGCCGTTCGGCCACGCCGGCGAAAGGCTGCACGAGTGGATGTTCGCCACCCGGTGGTGGCACGAGAGGGTCGGCGAACCCGGCGGTACCAGCGGCCTCGACGACGCCTTCGTGCAGCAGTTCACGCCGGGGATCGGGGCCGAGATCATGGGCGCCGGGAAGTACGGCTACCCCGGATGGCACGAGGACCAGGAGTGGAAGGGGTGGTGGGGGCCCAACCCGCCCTTCCACACACCGACCTTCATCCTCACCCATCACACCCGCCCGTCGATCGAGATGGAGGGCGGCACGACGTTCCACTTCCTCGACACCTCGCCCGCCAAGGCGCTCGAAACGGCCCGCGAGGCTGCGGGTAGCCAGGACGTACGCATCGGCGGCGGGCCCACCGTGATCCGCGACTTCCTTGCCGCCGGACTCATCGACCACATGCACATCGCGGTGGTCCCGATCGTGCTCGGCCGGGGCGTACGCCTCTGGGACGGACTGGAGGACCTCGAGAAGGACTACGACGTCGAGGCCACCTCCTCACCCAGCGGCGTCACGCATCTGACGCTCACCCGGTCGGGTCTCTGAACCGACCTGCACCGGCTGACCTTCCCGCATGCAGACCGCTGTCCCGGAGGTCACCGCAGCGTGAAGTGCCGTCAAGGTGCGTACGCCCTCGGCGGTTTGCACGTCCTGGAGTTCGTCCAGGCCGACGAAGGCGTACTGATCGTGCTCGGGACTGAGACGAATCGGAGTCCCCTCGGCGAGCGTTCCGCCGTCGAAGAAACAGTCGAGCACCGGCCCGGTGCCGCAGACGTCCACGCGGTGGTCGATGCCGATCAGCCTCAGCGGGGACCCGAGCTCGATTCCGGTCTCCTCGTAGGTTTCCCGCCGCGCCGCCCCGCACGGGTCCTCTCCGTGATCGAGCATTCCGCCCGGTAGCCACCAGTCCTCGGCATTCGGTTGACCGGGGGCGTAGCGCACGAGCAGGATCCGCCCCTGACTGTCGAGGAGCATGACGCACGAGGCGATGAGCGCCTGAGGCTGGGTCTTGATCCATTCATCGCGCGGCACCCAGGCCACGGCCTCTTCGTTCACGGTCACTTGCAACACTCCCGTAGAGATCGCTCTTTCCGAAAACTGACAGTCCGCCACCAAGTGGCTGAATCCGCAGGCGGAGCGGCGTGCCTTCGGGGGCCGGGGCCGTCCGCCCGGAGCAGGGTGGTCGGTGCTGTCGTCGTCGAGGAGGACTTGTGAAGCGTCGCGTCGTCGCCGTACTGGCCACCGTTTTCGCCGGGCTGATGCTGTTCGCCGCCCCGGCCCCGGCTCATGACGACCATGGCACCGTCGAGAGCAACGACTGGAACATCCCACTCACCAACATCCGCCTGCCCTAGCACCGAGCCTGGCATCGGCACGCATGCAGCAGGACACCAGGCAGGTCGGGCTTCACGAACGGGCCGGCCGGCCCGAGCCGGCAGACCCGTTCGTGAACTGCCCGACACCGCGTACCGGGGTGAGTGTCCGTCAGCAGGTACGGCCGACGTAGTGGGCGCCCTGAATCCTGTCGGCGGAACCGAGCCAGGACTTGCCCGGGCCGACGCACCGCTCGTAATCGGCGGCTAGGGCGACCTCGACCTTGATGACCACCCGCGAGCCGTCGGACGTGCAGTGGTTGTAGAAGGCGTCGGAACCGGTCTCGTAGAAGCCGCACGGGTCGGCTGCCGCTGGGCCCGCGTGGGCGGTCACCGCGCCCAGGGACGTGAGGACGAGAGCAGCGGAACCGAGGGCGCCGGTCACCATACGACGAATGCGCAAGGGAGACTCCTTGGCCAGGGCAGGGCTGAAGGGCCCAAGGCCCGGTGCCTGCCGATCAGTTGGATACCTGCATCAGGATCGCCGTGCCGCCCCGTGCTGCTGAGGGAGTATCGCGCCGTTCACCTGGCGAATCGTTCTGTCGCTACATCCATGGGGTGATCCTTTCCGGTTCCCCGTTTCGGACCGGTCCAGGCTGTGCAGTCAGTCCGGGTTCATCGGGCACGAGCTGGACCTTTCGAGGCACGCGTGCCGGTTGCGGTGATCCGGGCGATCGCCTCGACCGTGAGGGCACGGTCATGGGGTTGGCGGGACAGGGCTCGGTGGAGCGTCAGGCCCTCGATGAGCGCGTCGAGCTGGCGGGCGGTGTCCGGGTCGAAGTGCTTTTCGAGGTGGACGCGGCTGCGGCGCATCCATTCGTGGGTGAGTTCCCGGTAGGCGGGCTGGCGGGCGGCCAGGGTGTACAGCTCCTGGGTGAGCACGAGGTCGCGTCCGCTTCCCTCGGACAGCATGTGGACGAGGTCGGCCACTGCCTGCCGGGCCTGGTCGGGATCCGCCGGGGCGGACAGGTGGGCGTCGAAGACGGCGACGATGTGGTCGGTGAAGCGGCTGAACGCTTCGCGCAACAGGTCGTCCATGCCGCTGAAGTGATAGGTCATCGATCCCAGCGGGACGCCGGCGCGCACGGCGATCTTCCGGTGGGACACGCGTGCGATGCCCTCCTCGGCGATGAGGTCGAGAGTGGCGGCGATGATGCGTTCGCGGCGCTGGGGGTCGGTGTGTCCGGTGGCCATGACGACAGGCTTACAGGCTCCGCACCACTCGAGCAGGGTTCCCGACGGCGACGACATTCGCGGGGATGTCCCTGGTGACCACTGCGCCGGCGCCGATGACGGAATTGTCGCCGATGGTGACGCCGGGCAGGACGATCGCGCCACCGCCGAGCCAGACGTTGTCGCCGATGGTGATCGGCTGGGCGGCTTCCAGCTTGTCGCGGCGGGGCTGCGGCTCCAACGGGTGGGTGGGGGTGAGCAGTTGGACGTTCGGGCCGATCTGGCAGTCGTCACCGATGGTGATGGCCGCGACGTCCAGTGCGGTCAGGTTGTAGTTGACGAAGGTGCGCGCCCCGATGGTGATGTTGCTGCCGTAGTCGACGTACAGGGGCGGTCGCACGTGGGCTTCCTCGCCGAGCGCGCCGAGCAGCTCGGCGAGGATCGGCCGGGCCGCGTCGGCGTCCTCGGTGTAGCCGTCCTGGTAGCGAGCGGCCAGTCGTACGGCCTCCTGCTGACGGCGGGAGATCTCCGGATCGTCGGCGATGTAGAGGTCGCCCGACTGCATGCGCTCGAGGTTCGTGCGCGGATCCTGCGCGAAGTAGTCCGTCGGCATGCGCACGAGCCTACACCGTCGAGTGTACGAACGTACATTCTGGGGCGTGGGGCCGCCTGGGTTCAGAGTCGACAGGGGACTGCCGGTTACCGGCGTCGGTTCTGCAGTACCTGGGCGAGGAAGATGACGAGCAGCCCGGCGAGCGGCACCACCAGCAGGCCCACGCGCAGGCTGGTCGCGTCGGCGACGAGGCCGACCACGGGCGGGGAGAACAGGAAGCCCAGGCGCATGAGCCAGGACACGATCGTGAGCCCCGATCCCGGCTTGAGGCCGGGCAGTTCGTCGGCCTCCTGCATCGCGGCAGGCACCAGCGTTGCCACGCCGCACCCGGCCGCGGCGAAGCCGAGGATCGTGCCGGGCACCGTGGGCACGGCCAGCGCCAGTCCCATGCCGGACGCGGTGATGAGCCCGCCGGTGCGCGCCACGGTGCGCTGACCGAAGCGGTCGACCAGGCGGTCGCCGAGGAGACGGCCGACGAACTGGGCTCCGACCAGGGCGATGAACCCGGAAGCTGCCAAGGTGACCGACGCATGCAGGGAGTCGGAGAGGTAGAGCGTCGCCCAGGAGTTGCCCGCGTCCTCGACCATCGTGCCGGCGGTCGCGATGACGACGAGTGCCGCGAGCACATGGCCCACGCGCAGGCCGCCCCGAGAGGGCTGCTGCGGACTCTTGCCCAGGGCGTCAGCCTCCTCCCCCACCGGCTCTGTGTCGGGACCGGGCAGGCAATAGCGCAGCGCCACGAGAGAAACGACGCCGAACACCACCCCCGAGATCAGCAGGTGCTGCCCGCGCGACAGGCCCAGCGCGATCGCGCCGGCGGCCATCGAACCGCCCGTGACGGCGCCGACGGACCAGATGGCGTGGAAGGAGTTGATGATGGAACGTCCGTAGCGGCGCTGAACCCGCAGGCCGTGCGCGTTCTGGCCGACATCGGTCATGGCGTCCATGGCCCCGGCCAGGAACAGCGCTCCGGCGAACACGGCCACCGACCCCGCAAGCCCGGCAGCCAGGGCTCCAGCGCCGGTCAGCAAGGTCCCGGCCACCGCGACACGGGCCGACCCCAGCCGTCGGATGAGCACACCCGCGGCCAGGCCGGCCGCGATGGCACCGGCCGGGAAGGCCGCCACGGCCAGTCCGTACGCGGTGTTCCCGATGCCGAGGTCGGCCTTGATCTGCGGGTATCGCGGAATGAGATTGGCGAAGAGGGCCCCGTTCGTGAAGAACAGCATGGCGACGGCCACGCGGGCATGCCGTTCATGCCGGGTGGGCGGACGCACTAGGTCGACGGTCATGCGGCGGAGCCTACAAGCAGGAGCGTACGACCGTACACTCCTGGCGAGTGGGCGTGGTCCGGTACGGCGTCGGCCTCGCCGCTCGATCCGGACTTCGCCATGGTTGGGGCCGTCGGCTAGATTTCAGGGCGCGAGAGCGAGGAGGCCCAGGTGACCGAGACGACAGTGGTGCAGGTCATGGCCGAGTTGGCCGTGCTCGAGGACCCGAAGATGCGCGCGGCGAACGAGAAGCGCGGCGACGATCACGGTGTGAACCTCGGCAAGCTGCGCGCGCTCGCGAAGCAGCTCAAGACGCAGCAGGATCTTGCGCGCGAGCTCTGGGAGACGGACGACACCGCGGCGAGGCTCCTCGCCGTGCTGATCTGCCGGCCGAAGGCATTCGAGCGGGACGAGCTGGACGCCATGCTCCGCGAGGCACGTGCCCCCAAGGTGCACGACTGGCTCGTGAACTACGTGGTGAAGAAGAACCCGCACTCCGAGGAGCTGCGCCTCGCCTGGTTCACGGATCCGGATCCAGTGGTCGCCAGTGCCGGCTGGGCGCTGACCACCGAGCGGGTGGCGAAGAAGCCCGAAGGCCTCGACCTCGCGGGTCTGCTCGATGCCATCGAGGCAGAGATGAAGGACGCCCCGGATCGTCTGCAGTGGGCGATGAACCACTGTCTGGCTCAGATCGGGATCGAGCACACCGGGCAACGCGCCCGCGCGATCGACATCGGCGAGCGCCTGGAAGTACTCAAGGACTACCCGACTCCCCCGAACTGCACCTCTCCTTTCGCACCCATCTGGATCGGCGAGATGGTGCGCCGTCAGCAGGCGAGTTAGAAGAACCTCGCCCGGTCGACGGTGAGGGTCACGCTGCCGCCCGGCACTGGCGGGCGGTTCAGCGTGCCCGAGGGCCGGGCGGTGCATCACCGGAGACGAGCTGTTCGGCTCCGGCGGCCACCGCCTGGTCCTCCGTGCCCCGGATGGTCCCGGGTCCTGATGCCCCTTCGGGCTCCCGGGATCCATCGAGGCGGTCGGGCTCATCCGGGGGTGATACGGCCGCGCCAGCTTCCGGATTCGATCCCGCGGTGCTCGATGTAGTCCTTGAAGCGGCGCATGTCGCCCTTGATGCGGCGATCGATGGTCCCCGTCATGTCCGCTGCCTTCTCGGCGGCTCCGCTCGGTTCGACGTCCATCACGAGCTCCACCCGGGTGTGGGTGTCGTCCACGCGCTGGAAGCGGACCGTGCCCTTTTGCTGAGTGTCGCCGCTGATGGTGCGCCAGGTGATCCGCTCGTCAGGGAGCTGGTCGACGATCTCGGTGTCGAACTCGCGCCGTACCCCACCGATCTTGGTCGTCCAGTGGTTGTGGCTGTCGTCGAGCTGCCGGACCTCCTCGACGCCCTCCATGAAGTTCGGGAACTCCTGGAACTGCGTCCACTGGTTGTAGGCGGTGCCGACAGGAACCTCGACTTCCACGGTTTCCTTGACTGTGCTCATCCTTGATCCTCCTTTCACGGTGCTGCCGCGAGTACCCAGGAGCCGTCGGTCTACAAGGGAAAATTCCATGCGGTCACGGCACAGTGCTCCGGACGCCGATCAGGTCGGTGACCGCCTGGATGCCGCCCTCGGCGAGGGCAGTGCTCTGGCGGTCGGCGCCGGTCCCGTCGCGCAACAGCCGACGCACCAGTGCCGTGACCTGCCGGGTATCGCCTGATGCGTCGAGTGCGGGAGAGATGTGACTCAGGAGCTGGTGCAGCACCGCGGCGGCAGGCTGCAGGGTGCCGCCCAGGCCGACCAGGGTGTCGCTGAGACCGTGGCGGGCCGCATGCCACATCGCGGCCCGGAGAAGTTCGGGTTCGTGGGCGAGCGCGGGCGCCCCGGCGGCAGCTTCCCTCAGGGCGGTCTTCACCAGGGCCCGGATGATCCCGGCGAGCATGACGGCCTCGTCCGCGGTCAGCTGGACGTCCGAGCACCGCACCTCGATGGTGGGGTAGCGGGGCGAGAGGCGGGCCTGCCAGTACACCTGCCCGGTGTCGACGATCAAACCGGCGTCCTGCAGCCGCTGCACGCGCCGGCTGTAGTCCGCGGCGTCCTCGAAGCACGGAGGCAGGCCACTGACCGGCCAGCGGCTGAAGATCACCGTGCGCCAGCTCGCGAAGCCGGTGTCCTGCCCGTCCCACAGGGGGGAGTTCGACGACATGGCAGTGAGTGTCGGCAGCCACGCCCTGATCCGGTTCAGGACCTGGACGCCTTCTTCCTGGCCGGGCACGGCCACATGCACGTGCATGCCGTTGACCAGCTGCTCCGCCACCAGCTGCGGCGCCTGCGTGACCATGGCCCGGTAGCGGGCCTCGTCGGTGACGGCCTCGGGACGAGCGCGTCGCAGGGGCGACGTCCCACAGGCCGCGAGCCGGCAGCCGTGTTCCTCGGCGGCCACGGCGACGGCCTGGCGCAGACGCAGCAGGTGTCCCCCGGCCTCGTCCAGCGTGTCGCACACCGGGGTGGCCACCTCGACCTGCGCCTGGAGCAGCTCGTGCTGCACCTCCCGGTCGGCCGCCAGACGCCCCAGACCCGCCGCCTCCCGCACCTCGGCCCCCTGCGGCACCGGCAGACCCGTGGCCGGGTCAAGCAGCAGGTACTCCTCTTCAACGCCGATCGTCGTCATCGACCGCCCTATGCTCCGCCCGACTGCCGGGCCAGGTCCCGGTGCGTCTGGCCGACGCACCACACGCAGCGATGATCACCCCGCAGGGCACCCGCCATGTGGCCGTCCGAGTGCCGCGGCAATCGCACGACAAACCAACGTGGGCGATCAGAGACGGTGTGGCCTGTGCACACGATCACGCTCAAGGAAGAGCACCGGGCGGCCGATGCCGGTGGCATGGAGACTCGTTCCCTCGTCGTCGCGCACCCTCGCGCGCGCTGTCGGCTGATCTCGGTGGCCGCCGCGCTGTTCGCCGTTCTCTGGGGGGCCGTGGTGCCCGGCCCGCAGGCCCTGGCGGCCAGGGCCGTCCCCGCTCGTACGGCGGCGGCCGCGGACCAGGAAGGCCTGCGGGCACTGTTCGGATCGGAGAACCGTGCGATCCGTACGGACGAGCGGGTGGTCGCCGTCACGTTCAACGCGGCCTGGAACGACGCCGGCTTGGCCGGCATCCTCGGTGACCTCGAGCGGCGGCACACGCCGGCCACGTTCTTCCTGACCGGCGACTTCGCCGATCGGTACCCCGAGGTGGTGAAGAGGATCGCCGCTGCGGGACACGGGCTGGGCAATCACTCCTACAGCCACCCGTACTTCGCAGACCTGTCGGCGGAAGGAAGGCGTCGCGAAGTGCAGGCAGCGGACCGGGCCCTGCGTGCGGCCGGGGCGGGCGGGGCGCTGACCCCGTTCTTCCGGTTTCCCTACAGCGAGACCAGCCCTGCCCAGATCAGGGAAGTCAACGGGCTGGGTTTCGCGGACATCGAGTTCACCACCGACACCAACGGATGGATGGGCTCCGAGGGCGGCATGACCGTCGACCACGCGGTGGGCAGAGCCCTGGACGCCCTGCGCCCGGGGGCGATCCTGCAGATGCACGTGGGTGCGTCGCAGGGCCGCACCGAAGTGATCGATGCCCGAGCCCTGCCACGCATCCTCGACGCGGTCTCCGACCGTGGTTACCGGGTCATCGACCTCCGTGCCCTCCTCGCGTCCCCGCCCGACCGGGGGTGAGCCGGCCGGCTGGTCCGCCTCGCGGTGGTGGCCCGGTTCAGCCGGTGCGGGTGAAGACCTCGCCCTTGGTGGAGCCGTTGGAGCAGAGCTTCTTCTCGTCGGCCGTCATCTTGCGGGACTCGACCACGACCGCGTTGTGCTTGCCGTCCGTGCCGTTCGGGGCGGGGCCGGTGATCACGTCGGGCACGAACCAGTAGTAGTGGCCCCACTTGGGGTCGTCGTAGTGGGTCTGCCACGTACCGGATATCTGCTGCATCACCTGGGCGCGGGAGATCCAACCCACCTCCCCCGGCTGCACGTTCACCGTGAAGGAGCTCGTCTCCGTGTGCGAGCTCTGCCATGTGTAGTTGTACGTCGCGGTGACACTGGCCGTGACGATGCCCTCGATGCCGCCACCCACGGTGATCGAGCCTCCCACCGAGTGGGAGGAGCCCACGGTGTCGGCCCACGACATCGTCTGGGCTGCGGGCGAGGCGGTGCAGTTGTAGAGCAGTTCGGAGACCTGACGGGGCTTGCCGAGGTAAGCCTCGCCGATCTCAGGGGAGTTGAAGCTGCACTTGCCTTCGCCGGAAGCACAGTCGGCCAGGATCTGCTCCGCCGTGGGCTGTTCGTCGGCGGCAGCGGGCACGGCCGCCGCGATCGTCCCGAGGGCGGTCGCCGTCAGCGCCAGCGTGCGGCCGCCGTACCGCAGAGCGCGGTTGATCGTCATCGTTGTTGCCTTTCCACCGTACGTGGGGGGATGGTGACCAGGCCGCTGCACCCTGTTACGGCGGGGCCTGCAGTCACCGCGTGGTGCCCACGAGGCTCACGTAATCCACGGCGGAGCTACACCAAGAAACAGCAAAGTTGTATTTGATGTTCAGAACTGGTGAACAGTCAACTTCCAGCGCGGCGGCTCGGTTTGAGCCCATCGGGCTCCAGGGCGAGGCCGAGGACGGCCCGGTCGTCGTTGTCCGACTGCGTCGACCAGCGCTCGGCGTCGGTCCGTACGAACAACACGACCGTCTCCGGATCGATGACGCGGCGGCCGGAGAAGCGCTCGCCGAGCCGCTCCAGAACGGGGTAGAAGACACCGTCCGCGTTGCGCGCCTCGCTCACGCCGTCCGTGTGCAGGACGAGCACCTCGGAGGGCTTGAGCGGATGGACGGTCGTATCGACCGCGCCAGGCGCCATCGCGCCCAGGCCCAGGGGCAGCCCGGGCGCCGTGATCAGCCGTCGGGCGCCCTGCGGGCCGACCACCACGGGCGAGGGATGGCCGCGGTCCACGATCCGCACCTCGCCGCCCTCCGGCGGGAACTCCAGCACCAGCGCGGTCACGAACAGTTCGGGGTCGCCGTCGCCGCCGACGGGGCTGTTGCGGGCGATGCTGAGTTCCAGGCGTTCGGCCAGACTGCTCAGGTTCTGCCATTCGTGGGCCGAGACCCGGAAGCTGCCCAGCACCGCCGCGACCGTCTGGACCGCGTCCAGCCCCTTGCCGCGGACGTCGCCGATGATGGCGCGTACTCCGAAGGGCGTCTCGCACACGTCGTACAGATCCCCGCCGACGAGCGTGCCGCCCTCCCCCGCCTCGTAGAACCCGGCGGCGCGTACCGGGCCGAGCCTGCGCGGTACGGGACGCAGCAGGGTGCGCTGCATGGCCTCGGCGACCGAGTTGGCCCGGATCAGATGCTGCCGGGTACGCTCCCGCTGCCAGGCCAGGGCGATGCTGGCGATGCCGATGAAGGTCGTGGCGAGGTACATCGCGACATGGTGCTGCTCGTCGAAGTGGCCGGGACGCCGGGCGGCCATCCACATCTGGAGGCCCAGGCACACCACCGCCGACAGGGCGGTGCCCCGCGGGCCGCGTGTCGCGGCGGCCAGCGGCGGTACGGCGATGAGCATGAAGCTCACCGGTTCGCGTCCCCTGACGATGAGTTCGGCCGCCACGTCGACCAGCACCGCCGCCAACGGCAGCCACCACACCCACCCTCGCGCGGAGGGCGGCCGAAGTTCGGAGCGCAGGTCAGGACTGGACACCGTGCGTCCCCTGACTTCCGTGGCTTGCATGGGCGGCCGTCGTGCCACGGGCCGTCCGGCCCAGCGCCTCGCTCAGCCCCGCCTCGATCCGGGTGAGCTGGACGGTGAGGCTGCGCAGCCACATGTCGAGGTCTACCAGCACGGGCAGTGGCGGTCCTGTCGGTTCCGAGGGCGGCGTCGGCCGTGTTCCGGACGGGGGCGGACGGTCGGCGGCGCACAGGGCGGCGAGCCGGTCGGTGACCTGAGCCAGCGCGCGGGCGCCGGCCCGTGCCCGGTCGGCGGTGTCCGCAGGCAGCGCGCTCGCGGGCAGGTCGAAGCGGGCCAGCCACTGGGCACCGAGCAGGATGTGGTTGGCCGTGATGAGCACGGCATGCCAGTCGGCGCGCACCGGCTGGTCGGCCCGGGGCTCGCTGCGGAACTGGGCGTAGGCGGACTCGGCGAGGCGCAGCCGGTGCAGGGCGGGAAGCGTCGGCGGGGCCGGTGCCGATCCCGGTGGTACGGCGGTCAGCATGTCGACGGTGCCCTCGATCAGCGGGCCGCACTCCCGCAGCAGCCCCGCCATGGTTCTGCGTACCTCCGTGCGGGCGCCGGCCGGCCAGGCGAGCATCGCGCACAGCAGGCCGATGGCGCTGCCGGTCACCACGTCCACGATCCGTGCCTCGGCCAGCTGCCAGGAGGCCGGGGCGATCTGGGCGAACGCGGTTGCCACGACCAGCGTGAACAGGCCCTGCGCCCAGGCGATGCCGAGCAGCGGCCCGAGCGCGAAGCCGACGAGCATGGCCGGCGCGAGGATCGCGGCGTACGCCTCGGTGTGCCGGCCGAGACCGATGAGCAGGGCGCCCGCCACGACGGCGCCCACGAGGTTGCCGGTGACGGCCTGGCGGATGGCGGCCCAGGTCGCCCCGACGGTGGTCCGGCTCAGCGTCAGCACCGCCAGCAGCACCCAGAAGCCGTGGGTCAGGTCGAGCGAACCGGCGACGAGCCGTGCGGCGGCGAGCGCCACGGCGATCCGCACGGCGTTCTGGAACTGCACCGAGCGCAGGGTCATGTTGCCGGTGAACCGGTGCGCCCACAGCTGGGGCGCGACCGCCTGCGTGTACCAGAAGAGTTCGCGTGGCCGGATCGGCGGGGTGCGGCGCCCGTCGAGGCCGACTCGTACGGAGATCTCCAGGATGCGCGTCGACTCGGCGACGGCCAGCAGCGCCGCCTGCCGACGCAGCACCGGCACCGGCACCGGCACCGGCGGCACAGCGGCGGTGGGTCCCGTCACCTGCCGTACGCGCAACCGCTGGAAGTCGTCGATGGCCTTGTCCATCCGCTGCGGGCCGGGGGCGGGCCGGCCCGTGCGCAGGGCGTCGTCGGTCTCGTCGCACAGGGACGCCACCTGGGGCAGCAGTGACCCGGACGGCGTGTCGGTACGGCCCCGGCCGCGCGCCTCGTCCCCGGCGCCTTCCCGGACGAGTTCGCGCAGTTCGCCGGTCTCGGTGAGATGGGCCAGTTGCTCCAGCAGCCGGCGGGTGGCGGACCCCGCCTGGGCGAGACCGCGGGGCACACGGCCGGGACCCGCGGGGCGTTGTGCGGGCGGGATGCTGGAAAGCCGCAGCCGCGCGCCTGTCTCCCGCAGCGCCTCTGGAGTGGGGCTGCTTCGCCCCGCGATGGTGTCGCCCGCCGTCGCCAGGGCCGCGGCGACGGTCGTCCGGTACGGCGGGTCCGGGGGCTGCGGCAGCAGGAACAGCTCGCACAGCACCAACGCCAGCACTCCGAAGCTGAGCCCCGCCAGCCGCAGCCCCAGCGTCTCGGGCTCGTAGGGCGGGAAGCAGGCCAGGATGTAGAAGAGCTGGAGTCCCGGCGCCGCGCCGGCCGGGCGGGGTCCCGCGATCGCCGCGAAGGCGAGGAAGAAGCCCACGACGAGCATGCCGAGGACCGCCGCCCAGGTCTGCACCGCCAGCACGGTCCCCAGCGTGACCAGGAGCAGGCCCACGGGAAGCGCCTTCAGCATCACCTCGGCGCGCTGCCGCCCGGACCCGGGGATCGGGGACAGCAGGCCGAGGGAGATCGGCGCGAACAGGCCGTACAGCGCCAGCACCGGTTCGTCGAGCCCGTACACGAAGGTGTAGAAGCCCGCAGCCGCAGCGGCCGTCACCCGCACCGACCGGTGCAGGATCTGCGTCCGCTCGGCCCCGCCCTTCACGGCAGGCGTCCGCCGCGTGGCGCCCGCGAGGCGAGCGGCGGGACTCCGCCGAGGACGACGAGCCGGTGGCGTACGGCCATGACGACCACGGATGCCGCGAGGATCACCGCGCCTCCGAAGCGCAGGATCACGTCGTAGGCGGCCTCCGGCGTCATGGCCGTGATCGCGGCCGCGGCACCCGCCAGCGCCACGCCGCCCAGCGTGACCAGGAACGTCAGCAGCACGCCCGAGGCCTCGCCGGCCCGTTCGGGCGCCACCACTTGCTGGGTGGCGACGCTGGCGAAGGTCCAGCCGAGACCGAGGCCGAGGCCGCACCAGGCGAACACCGGAACGTACAGCCACCAGGCCGTGACGAGGCTGAGCACGATCATGCCGGAACCGGCGACCGCCCCGGCCAGCGCCATCACCGCCGTCGGCTGCATGTGCGGGGACAGTCTGGCGCCGAGCGGCCCGCTGAGCGCCACGAGTGCGGCGGGCGCCAGGAACACCACGCCCGCGACGAGCGGGGACAGCCCCCGCACCTGCTGGAGGTACAGCGTGGAGACGAAGACGGTGACGGCGTAGCCCATGTTGGTGACGGTCCCCGCGCCGGTCACCAGGACGTAGGGCGTGTTGCGGAAGAGCCGCAGGTCGATGAGCGGATGCCGGGCGCGTTGCTCCCGCCGTACGAAGAGGGCGCCCGCGACGGCGGCGATCGCCAGCAGGGTGAGCGTGCGGGCGTGGCCCCAGCCCCAGGCGCTGCCCCGTTCCACGGCCAGCGTGAGCGCCGCCAGAGCGCCCACGACGGTGAGGCAGCCGGTCAGGTCGAGCTGGCGTGGGGCCGTCGGGTCCCGGGAGTCGGGGACGTACACGTAGGCCACGATCAGCGCGAGCACGCACAGTGGCACGAGGAGCCAGAAGATCCAGCGCCAGCCGGGCCCCTCGGTGAGGCCGCCGCCGACGAACGGTCCCAGGGCCGTGCCCACGTTGGCGATCCCGAACACCGCCCCGAGCGCCCGTGCCCGGGTCGTGTCCGGAAAGGCGTTGGTGATCACGGAGACCGACACCGGGAAGACGACGCCCGCGCCGATGCCCTGCACCATCCGTGCCCCGACCAGCGCCCAGAGCCCCGGCGCGAGGGCGCAGCAGACCGACCCGGCCGCGAACGACGCGGTCCCGCCGAGCAGGGCGCCCCTGCGGCCGAAGACGTCTCCCACTCGGCCCCCCACGATGAAGCAGCAGCCGATGGAGAGCATGTACGCGGACAGCGTCCACTGGGCGGCCGAGGCGGTGACACCGAATTCGTCGGCGACCCCGGGGACGGCCAGGTTCAGCGCGAAGAAGTCGAGCTGGAGGCAGAACAGGGCGACCGCCACCGCGATGAACGCCCCCGTCCGCGCGGCCGGCGAAGACTCAGCGCGCATGAGCACGTTCCTCTCGGGCCGACGCCGCCGCGGCGCCTTGGGCGGGCCGGACATGTGATCCACTGCCCATTGTCGGCCGACGCGGTACGAACCGCAGCCCGACGCCTGCGCACGGTGGCGAGGCCCCGCGGGCACTCAAGCCACCGGCACCGCGATCGGCTCACGGTGCCGGAGACTGTCGGAGGTGACGGTCGGACCCATCTGTGACGGGCTGTCAGTTGAAGGGTTCGAGGGTGAGGTAGGCCTGGCGCGGATCGCCGTCGTGCACGAGCGACTCGTGGTGGCCCACGTCGTCGAAGGCGAAGGCGTACGCCTTGCCGTCGGCCATCTGCGCGTGGATCTTGCGGGCGTAGTGGTTGGTGACGCCGTCCTTGTAGAAGGCGTCGGCGCTGGAGTCGGGCTGGTTGGGGTTGACCAGCAGCGTGGAGCGGTTGAACCCGGCGCACAGCGTGCGCGAGATCGGGCCGCGCACCTGGTCGTTCGGCGCGTCGAGGAGCCGGTGACAGCCGAAGACGGAAGAGGCGTCCGGCTTCTGGAAGCTGGTGACCACGGCGCCGGAGGTGTTGGTGAAGTTCATGACGCCGCCGGAGACCCGGCCGTAGTACTTGGTGCCCGGCTGATCGGCGAACGGTGTGACCGTCAGGGTCGAGGTGGCGTACTTCTGCCAGACGCGGTTGATGTAGTCGTCCATGACGTTGGCCGGCAGGGCTCCGGTCTCCAGTCCGTACAGCGGCGACAAGGCGCGCAGCACGGTCCCGTCGGGTCGCGTCTGGATGAGGTTGGCCCAGCCTCCGGGCTGTCCTCGGAGGGCGTTGAAGAAGCCGTTGTACCCGCCGGACTTGAGCCGGCCGGTGTTTGCCGTACTGCCGTCGGCACGCTGCACTCCGACGGCATACGGCGCGGAGAACATGTCGACCTGTGTGCTGTTGATCCACAGGCCGGAGTCGTTGAGTGTGTATTCGGACCAGTTGAACAGGATGTTCCGGTTGGGGTCCGTCGGGTTCTGTACGGCGGGCTGGACCAGGCCTCCGGTGGTGAGCTTGAACACCAGCTTCTGGCCGTAAGAGAAGTACACGCGGCCGGAGAACTTCGGCATTCGGATGGTCGTCGACTGGCCTGCCGCCGGTCCCGGTATCGAGGCGTCGGGCGCGGGGGTCGGCGGGTTGCCGCCCGCGGGCCAGGGGTGGAAGGTGCCGCCTGCGTCGGCCCAGCCTTGGCGTCCGGTCGACAGTTCGGTGCCGAGGTTGTAGATGTACACCTGCTCGCCGCGGGCGGAGTTGTTGGTGATCTTCAGGGGGATCGTCGCCGGGACGGCGGCCTGGGCCGGCGACTGCGCGCCTGCCGTGAGCAGTCCTCCGGCGAGGACCGTGGCGATGGTCAACCGCACGGCCGAGGCTCTGCGTTTGAGTGTGCGCAGCATGCTCTGTCTCCGTTCGACTCCGGTCGATCAGGACGATTCTGAGAGCGCTCTCAGAATCGCGCTCTGGTATGGACCTGTCAATGAGTTGGGGCTCGGCACACCGGTGCGGGGGCGGGCGGGAGAGACATCCGGCGCCACTCGACGGGCCGTCAACTCCCCTGACGGTCAGCGACCGTCAGCTCTCCTGACGGTCGCCGGTGTCGCCGCTGGCGCAGGCCTACGCGGAGACCGTGGCCTCGGCCGTCTCGTCGACGCGCCCCGCCGCGGCCAGTCTCAGCGTCACGGCCGCCGCGGCTCCCGCGGCCAAGCCGAAGGTCAGTGCGGCCGGGACGCCGCCGCCCAGGCCGGCAAACAGCTGCAGCGGCCCGTAGCTCATGCCCGTCCTGTCGGTCGCCGTCCGCAGCAACTGGCTCGCGAGCAGCCCCAGGACGGTCGCGCAGACCGCGCCCACCGCCATCGCCGGGACCGTGGCCCGGGTGAGCAGCGCCGGCAACCGCCGTAGCGCCCACCACACCACGGCGAGCAACAGCACATCGCCGAGGCGAACCACGAGCCAGTCGCCGAGAGCGGCGCCCGAGGGCCCGACCATGCGCCCAACAGCAGCCACTGGCGCAGCAGGTCGCCCGGTTCGGAGAGCAGCCCACGCCCTACGGCGGCCGTCTGGATGGCGGCGGCGACCCGCTGGTACGACAGCACCACCAGGGACAACGCGATCACCGCGGTCCCGACGGTGGCGGCCAGGCGGGCGGCGCGCGCCGGCACGGGCTGCGGTGCCGGCGGCTCGGTCCCCTTGTCGGTGACCCGCGCTGCGAGCACCGTACCCCCCGCCGCGACCAGCGCCGTCAGCACCAGGATCTGCCGCCCGGAGGAGATCGCACTCGCCAGCTGCGGCAGGAAGCGGTAACTGCCGTGCCCCCACGCGGCGATCAGCCACGGCGCCGAGACGGTCACCGCGAGAGTCCCGGCCACCAGACCCCAGACCCACAGCGCAAGGAACGCGGCCGTCATCCGGCCCCGCGCCGGCGGCAGCCGGCGGACCAGGAGAGCGCCCCGAGCACGAAGAAGGCGAAGACCGCGCAGAAGCGGATCTGCAGGGCGGTGGCGTACAACTCGCGGTAGCGGTCGCTGGACTGAAGCGAGGCCGGAGGATCGTACGACCAGGGGGTGAGCCACTGTTCGAGTCCCGCAGCGGTCTGCCCGCCCAACACGCCGTCGGCACCCGGCAGGTCCAGCGCGTGCACACTCGCCCCCGCCCACCAGAGCAGCGCCGCCAGCAGCACCCCTCCGGCCAACGCCGGCATCACCGCACGCCGATACGTCATGTCGCCCCGTCCCCCGCCTTCGGTACCGCATCCCCGTTCCCGCCCGAACAGGCGGAGACTACGGGACGCTGATCACGTAAGGCGAGCCCGCCACAGGTCTCGAAGGAGCGCGATCTCGGCCATGTGGTGGATCAACTCGAGGTTGGCACCCCACAGGGCGGAGATGAACGGCTCGTCGGGGTCGGAGCCGTAGGGGTACTGGGAGAAGCCGAGTGTGTCGAGTTGCTCGTCGGTCATGGCGCCGACGCTCGCGCGCCAGCGGTCGATCACCGCCCAGAACCGGTCGAGCGTCAGGGCGGCGGACGGGCTGAAGTCGACCATCAGCTTGGGGTCCTGACGCCGTTCGCCGAAGGTCCACTCCCACTGGCCCGCGAACTGGTAGTGCAGGTGGCCCAGTCGCCAGGCGATCGTGGTGATCGGTGTCTCGTCCGGCTCGGTCGGGCCGGTGTGGGCGAGGATCTGCTCGACGCGTTCGACGCTCACGCTCCAGTCCTCGGCGATCTTCGCCACGGACATGCCGCCGGCTGCCTGCCGGGCGACCTCGGCGTACTCGTTGGAGGGGATGTCCGCGGCGCCTTGGTCCAGCAGCCACTCCCCCGGACCGAAGGCTCTCGGCGTCGTCGCCTCGGCCCGGCGCCGGATCGACCAGCAGCCGGGTGCCGGCTCCCACAGGTACTCCTCGTCGCCGAGTCCCGTGAGCCGTACCTCGGCCATCTCCCTGGCGCGGTCGAACTGGTCGAGCAGCAAGCCGAATCGGTCGGTCCGCACACCACCGGTGTCCATGCCGGGCCCCCTTCGAGGAAGCGCACCTCGCTGCGCCTCAGCCGGAGGCTAACGGCTCATGTGTGCGGGGCGCGACGGATTTACGCACCCCACGCGTCCACGCGTCCGCGCGTCCACGGAAAACGTCCGCGCGTACAGGATCTCCGGCGTGTCACGATGGCTTCGGGGAAGCGAGGTCTCGTGGACGAGTTGACGCGATGGCGCCGCGCGGTGGTCGCTTGGGCGGCCGGCGGAGCGGGGGCAGGCACGGCCGCCGCAACGGCGCGGGAGCTGGCCGGCGGCCAGGTGCGGACGATCGTGCTCGTCGAGGGAAGCAGTGATCAGGTCGCCCTCGAAGCGCTGGCCGCGCGTCACGGCCGCGACCTCGGTGCGGAGGGCGTCGCGGTGGTGCCGCTCGGAGGTGCGACGAACATCGGGCACTTCCTGGACGTGTGTGGTCCGCCGGGGCTCGGCCTCCCGCTGGCCGGTCTCTGCGACATCGGTGAGGAACGGCACTTCCGGCGCCATCTGGAGCGGGTCGGACTCGGGTCCGGTCTCACGCCCGCCGGGCTGGAGACGCTCGGGTTCCATGTGTGTGTCGCCGACCTGGAGGACGAGCTGATCCGCGCTCTCGGCGCCGGGAACGTGCAGCAGGTGATCGAGGCCCAGGGCGAGTCGCGCCCCTTCCAGACCTTCCGGAACCAGCCGGCCCAGCGGGAACGGCCCGTGGAACACCAACTGCGGCGCTTCATGGGCACGCACAGCGGTCGCAAGGCGCTCTACGCGCAGTCGCTGGTCGCGCACCTGGACCTCGATCGTGTGCCCTGGCCGCTGGAGCGCCTCCTCGCGCACGTCTGACATTCGGCTACGCCTGACGTCCGGCCACGTCTGACGTCCGGCCACGTCTGACGTCGGGCCACGTCTGACGTGGGCTACGCCTGGCGTCCGGCTGCCCGCACCGTGCCCCCGCTCAACGTCCGGGGCTCCCACCGGCAAGGCATCTCGACTCATCGACCCGGAAATGGCACCGTAACCCGGCATGAAGCTGACCGATTCCGGACAAAAGGTAAGTTCGGTGCGCTGGAGGCTGGTGCTCGCCAGCACCACCATGCTCTTCGTAGAGCTGGCGCTGATCAGATGGGCGGGCGCCAACGTCGTCCATCTCAGTTACTTCTCGAACTTCATCCTGCTGGGATCGTTCCTCGGCATCGGCATCGGCTTCCTGATCCCCGCCGCGCGCGGACAGTGGCTCAAACGCTGGACCCCGATCCCCCTGGCACTGCTCGTCATCTTCGTACGCGCGTATCCGGTCCAGGTCCGTCAGAGCAGCAGTGAGGTCATCTACTTCACCGCCGTGAAGACCACCGGCCTCCCCCAGTGGGTGACATTGCCGGCCATCTTCCTGCTGACCGCGGTGATCATGGCCGGAATCGGCAAGATCACCGCCGACCTCTTCCGCCAGCTCCCCTCCCTCGACGCCTATCGTTACGACCTGCTCGGCAGCATCACCGGCTCGGTCTCCTTCGCCGTGCTGTCCTGGCTGCGTGCTCCCTCGGTGGTGTGGGGCGTACTTGCGGCCGTGGCCCTGCTGATCCTCGGCGGGCGTCGCAACACCCTCTTCTACGGCGTCCCCCTCGCGGCGATGGTCGCCGCGCTGTTCCTGGAGACGACGACGGCGGGCATCTCCTGGTCGCCGTACTACAAGATCGAGCTGAAGTCCTCGCCGACCACCACACGGACGTTCTACATCTCCGCCAACGGCGTGCCGCACCAGAGCACCGCGCCGCTCCCGGTGCTGATGCGGGAGAACTCGCCCTATCGGCAGGCGTACGACCAGACGCCCAGCAATCCGCACAAACGCGTGCTGATCATCGGAGCCGGCAACGGCAATGACGTCGCCGTCGCACTGGCGCACGGAGCCGAGCGCGTGGACGCGGTCGAAATCGACCCCCGCCTGCAGGAGATCGGCGCGCAGCTGCACCCCGCCAGGCCGTACGACGATCCGAGGGTGCACGTCCACATCGACGACGGGAGGGCGTTCCTGGAGCGGACGAACGCCAAGTACGACCTCATCATCCTGGCGCTCCCGGACTCCCTGACCCTGGTGTCGGGCGCGAGCAACCTGCGCCTGGAGAGCTACCTCTTCACCCGGCAGGCGTTCGAGGCCGCCCGCGATCACCTGACGCCGGACGGCGCGTTCGCGATGTACAACTACTACCGCAAGAGCTGGCTGGTCGACCGCTTCGCCGGGGACCTCGACGACCTCTACGGCCACGCCCCTGCATGACGACGTTCAAACGGAACGCGGCCGTGCTGGTGGCCGGAATGACCCCCGCCGACCAGTCCTGCAAGCAGACCTGGCAGCCCAGCGGCCCCGTCCCGGCGGCCGCGACCGACGACCACCCGTTCCCGTATCTGCTGCACCGGACCATCCCCACGATCTATCTGGGCGCCCTGGGTGCGATCCTGCTGGTGACGCTGTTGTCGGTACGCCTGGCCGGGGTCCGCATCCGCAGCACGTTCCGCTACGTCGACATGTTCCTGCTGGGCGCGGCCTTCCTGCTGCTCGAAACGAAGAACGTGATCGGTTTCGCTCTCTACTTCGGTACGACCTGGCTGGTCAACGCCCTTGTCTTCTTCGGTGTCCTGCTCTCCGTCCTGGCCGCGGTCGAGGTGCGGCGCAGATTGCGGCGGGTCAACATGCTGGTGCTGCAACTGATGCTCTTCGGCTCCCTCGCGGTGGCCTTTCTCGTCCCGCCGCAGGCCGTGCTCTCCCTGCCCACCGTGGGCCGGCTGGCCGCCGCCATCGCCCTGGCCTTCGCGCCCATCTTCTGCGCCAACCTCATCTTCTCGGACCGCCTCGCGCAGGCCGCCGACCCGACCTCGGCGTTCGGCGCGAACCTGCTGGGCGCGCTGACCGGGGGCGCGCTCGAGTACCTGGCGCTGATGACGGGCTATCAGGCGCTGCTGCTGGTCGTCGCCGCGCTGTATCTGGGGGCCTGCATCGCCATGCGCTACGCCGGGCGCGGGCCGGGCGGGCAGACGACGCGGATGCCCGACGAGACAGTGAGCGTCAAGACCTGACGTCGGCGGCGGATCCGGTCGATGCCGGGGGCCCGGTCGCCCCGTGAACATGCAGGGCGCCGGGCCGAGTGCTGCAATGGCTGGAGGGGCTGACCCTCCGGCTGCGCCGCGGGCGAACGACGCCCGACGAGGTGTGACCGGGCCCGTACCCACCTCTGAGGAGTGGCCATGCACCAGGACATCGGGGACATGGGGCCCGTCGACTACCTGATCGTCGAGTTCCCCGGCAGCCGTATGACGGGTGAGGGGCTGCCCCTGCTCGTCGACCTGGTCGAGGAGGGCGTCATCCGCATCCTCGACCTCGTCTTCATCCACAAGGGCACCGATGGTTCGGTCGAAGTGGTGGAACTCCGCAACGTCGGGGACGAGGTCGACCTGACGGTGTTCGAGGGAGCCTCGTCGGGACTGCTGGACCAGGGCGACCTGGACGAGGCCGGGGCCACGCTGGAGGCCGGCAACTCCGCCGCCGTCGTCGTGTACGAGAACGTCTGGGCCGCGCCCCTGGCCCGTGCGCTGCGGCGCGGCGGGGCCGAGGTGGTGGCCAGCGGGCGTATCCCCGTGGACGCGCTGCTGGCGTCGCTGGAGGCCGCCGAGGCGACGGCGGCGCCCTGAGGGGACCGATGCCGCCATCTCCGTGCCACACCGCCCAGCGCCACGCCACCCTCTGCCACACCACCCAGTGCCACACCACCCAGTGCCACCCACCCAGTGCCACTCCGTCCACGGATCACAGGGGAGATGACTGACATGCCAGGACTCCTTCGCGGCGTCGCCCGCACCGCCGTCGTCGCGGGGACGGCGACAGCCGTGTCGAACCGCGTCTCACGGCGGCAGGCGGGCCGGTGGGCCCAGCAGGACACCGAACGGCAAGTCGCCCACCAGCAGGACGTCGGGCCTCCGGCGCCCGCCGCGCCCGCGCCCGCCGCACCGCCGTCGGCCGCCGACGAGATGACCGGCAAGATCGATCAGCTGAAGCAGCTCGGCGACCTCAAGGCCCAGGGTGTGCTCACCGAAGAGGAATTCGCGGCCCAAAAGCGCCAGGTCCTCGGTTGACGCGGGAGGAACGGGGTCGTGCCTGAGCCGGGGACCTCGGATGCGACCGCCACCGGTACGCAGCCGGAAGAGGCCGACCGGCTGCGTGAGCTGTTACGCACCCCCGCCTACCAGAAGGCGCTCGTCTTCTCCGCGCTGATCGGAATCCCGGTCTCCCTGGCCGCGTTCTGGTTCCTCGCCGCACTCCACGAGCTCGAGCACCTGCTGTGGGCCGACCTGCCTTCGGGGCTGGGCTGGGACACCCCTCCGTGGTGGTGGCCGCTGCCCTTGCTGACGCTCTCCGGCATCGCCGTCGGTCTCGTGGTCCGGTATCTGCCGGGAGCCGGCGGTCACCTTCCCGCCGGGGGTCTGCACGCCGCGGGGCTGCCCCCGGTGTCCCTGCCGGGGGTCATCCTGGCGGCCCTGGCCAGCCTGCCGCTGGGCGCCACCCTCGGCCCCGAGGCCCCGCTGATCGCGCTCGGCGGCGGTCTGGCCCTGCTCTTCGGACAACTGGCGCGTACCCCGGTGACGACGCAGAACGCGGCACTTCTCGGAGCGGCCGGCGCCGCCGCGGCGCTTCCGGCGATCTTCGGCAACCCGCTGGTCGGAGCCGTGATCCTGATCGAGGTGGCCGGAGTCGGCGGGCCGCGGCTGTTCGCCGTCATGCTGCCGGCGCTCCTGTCCAGCGGGATCGGCTCGCTCGTCTTCACCGGGTTCGGCCGCTGGACGGGCCTGTCCATCGGCAACCTGACACTCACACTGGGGGTGCCCACGCCGCGCCTCGACGCCGGGGACGTGCTGTGGGCGATTCCGATGGCCGTCGTGATCGGAATCGCCGTGCACCTGATCCTGGACACCGGGCGCCTGGCCGCGGTGTTCGTCTCAAAACGGACCGTCGTCCATACGACGCTCTGCGCCCTGGCCGCCGGGGCGTGCGCCACGGTCTACACGCTGGCCGTCGACCGGACACCGGTGGACGTGGCGTCCTCCGGCCAGGCCACGCTGGCCCGGCTGGCCGAGGACCCTCACTCCTGGGGCGTCGGTGCCCTGATCGCCGTACTGCTGTGCAAGGCGGCGGCGTACGGGCTGTGTCTGGGCAGTCTGCGCGGCGGTCCCATCTTCCCCGCGCTGTTCCTCGGGGCGGCGTTGGGCGTCCTGCTGGCCCCCCTGCCCGGGTTGGGAGTCGTGCCCGGCCTGGCGGTCGGCATGGCGGCCTCGGCCGCCGCCGCGCTGCGACTGCCGGTGAGCAGTGCGGTGCTGGTCGTGCTGCTCATGGGCAGCGGAGCGATGACTCCCGTGGTCCTGCTCGCGGCGGTGGTGGGCTTCGTGACCGCCCAACTGCTCCCACCGGGCCGCCCCGTGCCACCACTGGGCAAGCCGGCCCCACCACCGGCCGACGCCCCGGCCCACCCGGGCTCGAGCCCACCGGACCGGCCCGAGACTGACCAGGCCCCCAGAACAGCGGGCGACCGCGCCGAGGGCACCTGACGGGGCCGGGAGCCGTGACGGTCGGGAGCCGTCACGAATCGGGAGCCGTCACGAGTCAGGGGCCGTGACGAGTCGGGGGCCGTGACGAGTCGGGCACGCATGCGTTGCTGCCACTCACCGGACAAGCCGACCGGACCTCGTGTACGCCGGACCAGGCCCACCCCCGACCGGCCCCCGCACACCGGGCAACCCCGAAAGCGGCTGAGACCGCCGGGCGCCGAGCCGCATCCAGGCACGCACCCACTGCTGTCGGCAAGTCGAACAGGCACCGGCCGACCGGGGCGCGGAGACCGTCGAACATGCCACCAGCCGACCGGAGGTCCTGCATGCCGGACAAGGCCCCCCGCACACCGGGCTCCCGGCCTGCCAACGCCGGGAGTCGCGACCCGTGCAGTCGCGCCACTCACCCGTGCCGCCCATAGGGCGTCCCGAGCGGGCGTCGGCCGACGGGGACACCTAGGCGTCGCACACCAGCAGCCGACCCGACCTCCCGCACACCAGAACAGGCCCCGGCCCCTGCACGCCGAACACCCCCGGCCCCGGCCCCGGCTGCACCGGGCCGGCGCCCCGAGCCCCCCGGCCCAACCGGGAGCTGCGCCCGCTCCACCCCTGCTTCCCCGATGCGCCGCCCCGCCAGGTTCAGTCTCGGGAGGCCCCGAACCCGCGAAGCGCCAACGTGCGTGTCCGTCCGGCCCGGTCGACAGTGGAAGCCGGAGCCCTACGGACAAGGAGCTCGCATGGCCGATCGCCGGAAGCGCACCGCGCTCGTAGTGCCCGTCCAGCTCGCCGCGCGGCGGAGCCCGGCCGGGCCGGGCCTTCGGTTGTGATGAGTTCGCGTCCGAGGGTCACGGCGCCGGAGCCCATGTCCGAGGCGGACTTCCGGGCCCTGTACCGCCGCTTGCGTGAGCAGGCGGACGGCACCGGTGGCCACCGCGGGGCGCTCGGTCGGCTCACGCCCGAGCGTGTGGTCGCCGCCGTCGGCGAGGTGCGTACCGGGCGGACCGTCTCGCTGGCCGCGCCCATCGAGACCGCGCCGGGGCCGGACAATCGGCAGCCCGCGTCCCACCGGATGATCGCGCCGGCGGACCAGGAGGAGACCGCCTCCCCAGGGCTGCACTTCGCCCGCGACCGCTTCGCCATGAACGTGCACGGCGACGCCGACACCCATCTCGACGCGCTCTGTCACGTGATGTTCGACGGTGAGCTCTTCGGCGGTGTCCCGGCGAGCACGGTGACGCCGGACCACGCCGGCGCGCTGACGCTGGACCTGGTGCGGGACGGCATCGTCGGACGCGGTGTGCTGCTGGACATCCCCCGGCTGCGGGGCGTCCCGTGGCTGGAACCCGGCGAGCAGGTCAGCGCCGAGGACCTCGAGGCCGCCGAGGCCGCACAGGAGGTCACGGTCGGACCGGGCGACCTGCTGTTCGTGCGCGTGGGACACCGCGGTCGGCGGCGGAGCCTCGGCGCCTGGGACCCGGCCGAGGCCCGGGCCGGACTGCATCCGGAGGCGATGCGCTTCCCGGCCGGGCGGGGCGTGGCCATACTCGGATCGGACGGCAACAACGACGCGGGGCCGAGCGCGGTGACCGGCGTCGACTACCCCGTGCACGTCCTGGCCGTAAACGCCATGGGAGTGCACCTGCTGGACTGGCTGGACCTCGAGGAGCTCGCGGAGGCCTGCGCCGGGGCGGCCCGCTCGCAGTTCCTGTGCGTGGTCGCCCCGCTGCGGCTTCCCTCGGCCACCGGCTCGCCGGTGAACCCGATCGCCGTTCTGTGAGCGGCCGGGACGGGTTCCCCTGCGGATGCCGCATCTGCGGGGCCCGTATACGTTCGAAGTGGGCCCCAGACGTGTCCAGGTCACCGCCGCGGCGGGAGACCACCCCAGCCAAGGACGGTGGTCGTCATGGGCGACTCCCCCCAGTACGACGTCATCATCATCGGCACCGGAGCCGGCGGGGGAACACTCGCCCACCGGCTGGCCCCGTCGGGCAAACGGGTCCTGGTCCTGGAACGCGGTGACTACCTCCCGCGCGAGCGCGACAACTGGGACTCCACGGCCGTGTTCGTCAAAAGCAAGTACCGGGCCCCCGAGTTCTGGCTCGACAAGCACGGCAACGAGTTCCCGCCCGAGGTCAACTACTACGTCGGCGGCAACACCAAGTTCTACGGTGCGGCCCTGTTCCGGCTGCGGCCCGAGGACTTCGGGGAGCTGCGCCACCACGACGGCCTCTCCCCGCCTGGCCGATCCGGTACGAGGACCTGGAGCCGTACTACACCCAGGCGGAACACCTCTACCGCGTGCACGGCCGGCACGGCGAGGACCCGTGGGAGGGCCCGTACAGCGAGCAGTACGCCCATCCACCGGTCGAACACGAGCCGCGTATCCAGCAGTTGAGCGACGACCTGGAGAAGCAGGGCCTGCACCCCTTCCATCTGCCCATCGGGGTCGACCTGACCCAGGACGCCAACGGCGGGGCGACCCACTTCAGCGCGTGCATCCGCTGCAGCCGGGTGGACGGGTTCCCCTGTCTGGTCCGGGGCAAGTCCGACGCCCAAGTGGTCTGCGTCGAACCGGCCTTGCAGCATCCGAACGTCGAGATGATCACCAACGCCCACGTCACGCGCCTCGACACCGACCCGACGGGCCGCAGCGTCACCACGGTCGTCGCCACGCTCGCGGACGGGCAGGAGGCCCGCTTCGAGGCGGACATCGTGGTCGTGGCGTGTGGAGCGGTCAACTCGGCCGCGCTGCTGCTCGCTTCGGCGAGCGACCGGCACCCCGGCGGGCTGGCGAACAGCTCCGACGTGGTCGGCCGCCACTACATGCGGCACAACAACCTCGCCCTGATGGCCGTGTCGAAGGAGCCCAACGACACCCAGTTCCAGAAGACGCTCGCGCTGCACGACTGGTACCTCGGCGCGGACGACTGGGAGTATCCGCTCGGCGGCATCCAGATGCTCGGCAAGTCGGACGCCGAGCAGATCCACGGCGAGGCCCCGCGCTGGGCCGGGGCGGTGGCGCCCGACATTCCCTTCGAGGTGCTGGCCCATCACGCCGTCGACTTCTGGCTGTGCGGGGAGGACCTGCCGCTTCCGGACAACCGGGTCACGCTGGAGGGCGACGGCCGTATCCGCCTGACGCTCGACGAGCACCACAACACGGCCGGGCTGAAGCGCCTGCAGCACAAGCTCCAGCACATGCTCGGCCATCTCGGCATGCACGAGCACCACCTGCTGTCGCACAGCATCTACCTGCACAAGGGGATGCCCATCGGGGCGACCGCGCACCAGGCGGGCACGGTGCGCTTCGGCACCGATCCGGCGTCCTCCGCCCTGGACGTCCACTGCAAGGCCCACGATGTCGACAACCTGTACGTGGTCGACACGAGCTTCTTCCCGAGCATCGGGGCGGTCAACCCGTCCCTGACGGCCATGGCGAACGCCCTGCGGGTGGGCGACCACCTCCTGGAACGCCTGGGTTGAGCAATTCCCGGCGACTCGCCTTCGAGCGGGCGAAGTTCATCCGCCGGTCGGCGCAACCCCGGCTCGTGCCGCGCGCAGCCGCGCGCCCCCGGTGATTGTGTGACGCCCTGACCTCCGGGCCATGGCCCGGGCCATCCGGCCACGCAATGGAGAGACAGTCATCGTGAGTTCCCCGAGGGCGCGCCCCGCGACGTGATCCCCGCCCACCTGCTCCAGGGACAGAAGGCGTTGGTGACCGGCGCGAACTCCGGCATCGGCAAGGCGACAGCCGTGGCCATGGGCCGGGCCGGCGCCGACGTGGTGGTGAACTACGTGGCCGGCCGCGACGAGGCCGAGAAGGTCGTCGAGGAGATCACGTCCTTCGGCGTGCGGGCCGCGGCATACGAGGCGGACGTCTCCGACGAGGAGCAGGTCGTCGCCATGACGAACCGGATGGTCGAGGAGTTCGGCACGATCGACATCCTGGTCGCCAACGCCGGCCTGCAGCGCGACGCCCCGTTCACCGAGATGACCCTCGCCCAGTGGCAGAAGGTCATCGACGTGAACCTGACGGGGCAGTTCCTGTGCGCCCGGGAAGCCACCAAGGAGTTCCTGCGGCGCGGCGTCGTCCCGGAGGTGTCGCGCGCGGCCGGCAAGATCATCTGCATGAGCTCCGTGCACCAGGTCATCCCGTGGGCCGGGCACGTCAACTACGCCTCGTCCAAGGGCGGCGTGCAGATGATGATGCAGACGCTCGCCCAGGAACTCGCGCCGAAGAAGATCCGCGTCAACGCGATCGCCCCGGGCGCCATCGCGACCCCCATCAATCGCGGTGCCTGGGAGACGCCCGCGGCCCGCGACGACCTCCTCAAGCTGATTCCCTACGACCGCGTCGGCGACCCGGAGGACATCGCGCACGCGGCCGTCGGCCTCGCTTCCGACCTCATGGACTACGTGGTGGGTGCCACGCTCTACGTGGACGGCGGGATGACCCTCTTCCCCGGTTTCGCCACCGGCGGCTGACAGCGCACGCAGGACGGCCCCGGACGGAACCCATATATGCACACCACTTTGCAGGTGCTGGCGGACGCTCCGGCGCAGATGCTGCCGGCCAGATCCCTGATGGCCTTCACCCTGGCGTCCCACATCATCCTGGTGCCCCTGGGTGTGGCACTGCCGCTGATCACGCTCATCCTGCACGGCTACGGGCTGCGCCGCGGTGACCGTACGGCCCTGCTGCTGGCGCGCCGCTGGTCGGCGGTGATGGCGGTCCAGTTCGCGATCGGGGTGGTCACCGGCACCGTCCTGTCCTTCGAGTTCGGGCTGCTCTGGCCGGGCCTGATGGGCAGGTGGGGCGATGTCTTCGGCATCGGGTTCGGCGTCGAGGCGTGGGCCTTCTTCCTGGAGGCCGTCCTCATCGCGATCTACCTGTACGGCTGGCGACGCCTCTCCGCCCGGACCCACTTCCTGCTCGCTCTGCCACTGCCCGCCACGGCCCTGCTCGGCGCCTTCGGGATCCTGGCCGCCAACTCCTGGATGAACACACCGCGTGGCTTCCGCCTCGACTCCGCGGGCAACCCCGTCGACGTGGACATCTGGAAGGCGATCTTCACGCCCATGTTCGGCCCGCAGTACTGGCACTTCGTCGTGGCGATGCTGGTGACGGCCGGCTACGTCGTGGCCGGCGTCTACGCCGTGGGCTGGCTGCGCGGGCGCCGGGACCACTACCACCGGCTCGGCTTCACCATCCCGTTCACGGTCGCCGCGGTGTTCACGCCGGTGCAGTTCATGCTGGGCGACTCCATCGCCCGGCAGGTCTTCCACAAGCAGCCGGTGAAGTTCGCCGCGATGGAGATCGTCTGGAAGACGGACACCCACGTCCCCGAGTACCTGTTCGGCCGGCTGCATGCGGACGGGAGTGTCTCCGGCGGCATCAAGATCCCGCAATTCGACTCCATCCTCGCCGGTTTCAGCCCGGACACCCAGGTGACCGGGCTGACGTCCGTCCCCGCCGACCAGCGGCCCAACCCCACCCAGGCGACCATCGCGCACTGGGCCTTCGACACCATGGTCGGCATCGGCTCCCTGCTCGTGGGTCTTGCCCTGTGGTACGCCCTGATCTGGTGGCGCCGCCGCCGACTGCCCGCCTCCCCCTGGTTCTACCGGTGCGCAGCCGTGTCCGGCGTGGCCTCCGTCGTCGCCGTCGAATGCGGCTGGATCACCACAGAGGTCGGCCGCCAGCCGTGGATCGTCTACGAGAACATGCGGGTCGCCGAAGCGGTCACCTCGACCCGGTCCGGCACGCTGTGGACCATGTTCGGCCTGGTCGTCGTCGTGTACGTGTTCATCTTCGGGTCGTTTCTCGTGATCCTGCTGCGGATGCGCACCCGTTGGCGGCTCGCCGACGAGGAGGACAGGGCGGGAACCGGTGCGCGCACGACGGCCGAGGCACCCGAGACGGACACCCCGTACGGGCCGCGTCCCACGGTCCCGTCCGGCGCTTCGCCGCCGTCCGGCAGCGACGGACCGTCCTCGTCCACGGAGGGCCGGCCGTGATCGCCGATGTCATCGCCGTCGTCCTGCTCCTCGCGATCGCCGCCTACACCTGCGCGGGAGGCACCGACTACGGGGCCGGCTTCTGGGACCTGAGCGCCGGCGGAGCGGAGCGCGGCAAGCGGCCCCGGTGGCTGATCGACCATGCGATGGCGCCCGTGTGGGAGGTCAACAACGTCTGGCTGATCTTCGTACTCGTCATCATGTGGACGGGTTTCCCCGTCCTCTTCCAGCAGTTGTTCCAGTCGATGTGGCTGCCGCTCGCTCTGGCCGTCGTGGGCACGGTCCTGCGCGGCGCGGGGTTCGCGCTGCGCAAGCCCGCCCAGCGGCTGGCCGGACGGCGCCTGTACGGCGCGGTGTTCGCCGTCTCCTCTCTTCTGACGCCGTTCTTCCTCGGCACCGCCGCCGGCGGTGTGGCGTCGGGTCGGGTGACGGCGGACGCCAAGCCCTCGGATCATGCCTGGGCCCACGCCACGCCGGTGCTGTTCGGGGTGCTGGCCGTGGCGACCACCGCCCTGCTCGGTGCGGTGTTCCTCGCTGCGGACGCCCGGCGCTTCGAAGCACCGGATCTGGACGGCTACTTCCGGCGGCGGGCACTGGCCGCCCTGGCCGCCGTCGCCGCTCTGTCCGTGGTGACGCTGATCGTCGCGCACGACGACGCAGCGCATGTGTGGCACGGGCTCACGCACGGTGCGGGACTCGTGTTCGTGGTCGTGGCGGCGGTGAGCACCCTTGCCACGGCCTGGCTGCTGATCCGCCCGTCCGGCGCCTGGTCCCGGGTCACCGCGGTCGGCGTGGTGGCGTCCGCGGTCATCGCCTGGGGCCTGGCGCAGCGGCCGTACCTCGTCCCGAGGTCCCTGACCATCGCGGAGGGCGCGGGAGCCGACACGACGCTGCGTTGGCTGGGGGTGGTCACCCTCGTCGCCGTCGTGCTCGTCATGCCCGCGGTCGTCCTCCTCTACTGGCTGGACACCCACGGGGAGTTGGAGGGCCTCACCGACACCGATCTGCGGCTCGGTGCCGGTGACGACGGCTGAACCCCGCGGCGAAGGGTGAGGGCACGGTGAGCGAGGACGACATCCTGCTGGGGCTCGCCCTGGTCGTGGCCCTCGCCGTCGGCTCCCAGATCCTGGCCGGCCGGCTGCGGATCCCGGCCCTGATCGTGCTCCTGCCGGCCGGGTTCACCGCGGGAGCCCTCACCGACATCGTCCACCCGGACCAGCTTGTCGGAGAGGACTTCTCGTCGCTGGTGTCGCTGTCGGTGGCGCTCATCCTCTACGACGCCGGGCTGGGGCTGGACATGCGCCTGCTCAAGGGCGCGATTCGCGACACCGTCATCCGGCTCCTGGTCTTCCAAGTAGTGCTCACCTGGGTGGCGGTGATGGCCCTGGGGCCGGCCCTGTTCAGCGTTCCGGCGGCCGTGGCCAGCATGATCGGGGTGATCCTCGTGGTGTCGGGGCCGACCGTCGTCGGTCCGCTGCTGGAGCACGTCAGGCCGTCGGACAAGGTGCGGCGTGTGCTGGTGTGGGAGGGCTCCCTCATCGACGCCGTCGGCGGCATCCTCGGCGCCGTCGTCTTCCATTCCATCGTCTCCGGCGGCCTGCAGACCGGTCACTTCCGGGTGGGCTCGTTCCTGGGCAGCATCGCCGTCGGGCTGGCGGGCGGCGTGGTCGGGGCCGCGCTGCTGTGGTTCACCCTCCGGCTGCTCCGTCTCGGTGAGACCCTCGGTACGCTCGCCCAGCTCGCCGTCGTCGTGGTGGTGGCCGCGGGCTGCGACGCGGTGTACGACGACACCGGGCTCATCGCCGCGATCGTCACCGGCCTCGTGGCCGCGAACCTGCCGGGCTTCGACATGCCCGCGCGGCGGCCGTTCTTCGAGACGCTGGTCCAGCTGATCATCGGTCTGCTGTTCGTCGCCATCTCGGCCTCGGTGACGCCCGAGTCGCTCGTTCCGGTGCTGCTGCCCACCCTCGCGCTGGTCGCGGCGCTCGTCCTGGTCGTCAGGCCCGTCATCGCACTGCTGTCCACCGTCAGAACGGACTTCACGGCCCCAGAACGCGCCTTCATCGGGTGGATGGCCCCGCGCGGCATCGTCGCCGCCTCCACCGCCACGACCTTCTCCGCGGCGCTCACCAGCGAGGGGCTGCGCGACGCGGACAAGATCCTCCCGGTCACCTTCCTGGTGATCGTCGGAACGGTCCTCGCCTACGGACTCACCGCGAAGCCCGTGGCCACCAAGCTGGACGTCGTACGCACCGCGCGATACCGGCCGTTGGTGCTGGGCGACGAGCCGTGGGTCGTGGACCTCGCCCGGGCGCTGCGCACCGCCGGGCTGGACGTGCTGATGTGGGCGGGATCCACCCAGGGGCGGGCCCGCATCGAGACTGCGGGATTCGAGCAGGCAGCCGGGGAGCTCATGGCCGTGGCGACCGATCCGCAGGCCCGCCTGGAGGGCGTCACATCGGTCTTCCTGCTCACGGACGACGACGACTTCAACGCGCTTGTCGCGGTCGTCCTGCGGGACAGCGTCGACGGCCCGGTCTACCGGGTGGGCCCACCGCCGGACACCCAGGGCGTGGTCGCCCCCTATATCTCCGGGGAGATCCTCTTCGGCCGGGACCTCGTCCGCCACACCGTCGCCGACCGCCATGGGCGCGGCGCCCGCTTCCACGTACAGCCCGCTTCTGCCCCGTATCCGCCGGGGTACGAGACGCTGTTCGTCGTACGGCCGGACGGGCGCCTGGAGCCGACGACCGAGGCACGGGCGGTCACGTCCGGGGAGCGCGACACGCTCGTGCTGCTCGGCCCCGTGCCGGAACCGGGCGTGGACATGGGCGGTTGAACCGGTGCGTCAGGCTCGTCGCTCGAGCGCCGCGTTCAGAGTGATGGCGGCGTCGATGAGCGCGAGATGGGTGAACGCCTGTGGGAAGTTGCCCAGCTGACGGCCCGTCGGGTCGATCTCCTCCGAGTACAGGCCCAGGTGGTTGGCGTACCCCATCATCTTCTCCAGCACCAACCGCGCCTTTCCGGTCCGTCCCGCGCGTGCCAGGGCGTCGACGTACATGAACGTGCACAGCGAGAAGGTGCCTTCGGAGCCGCGCAGGCCGTCGGGGGACGCGTCGGGGTTGTAGCGGTAGACGAGGCTGTCGCTGACGAGTTCCTGTTCCATGGCGCCGAGGGTCGACGTCCACATCGGGTCCTCCGGCGTGATGATCCCGACCGTCGACATGCGCAGCAGCGAGGAGTCGAGGACTTCGCTGCCGTAGTGCTGGACGAAGGCCCCACGATCCTCGCTCCAGCCCTTGGCCATGACCTGCTCGTAGCAGTCGTCGCGTGCCCTGCGCCAGCGTTCGGAGGCGCCCGGGCGCCCGTTCGCGTCGGAGAGCCGCAGGGCCCGGTCGAAGGCCACCCAGGACATGACGCGGCCGTAGGTGAAGTCCTGCCGGCCGCCACGGGTCTCCCAAAGGCCTTCCTCCGCCTGGTCCCAGTGGTCGACGAGCCAGTCGAGGTTGGTCAGCAGTGAGTTCCACCCGCGGTGCCCCAGCTGCAGACCGTGCCGGTGCGCGAAGTAGATGCTGTCCAGCGCCTCGCCGTAGATGTCCAGCTGGAGTTGCGTGGCGGCGCCGTTGCCGATTCGCACCGGCGCGGAGCCCGCGTAGCCCTCCCAGTGGTCGAGAAGGTGTTCGTCCAGGTCTGAGGAGCCGTCGACCTTGTACATGATGTTCAGTGGACCGGTGTCTCCGTGCCTTCCGGCCCGTTCCCTGACCCGGTCGGCGAGCCACAGGATGAACGCCCGTGCCTCGTCGGTGAAGCCCAGCCCCAGCAGGGCGTACACCGAGAAGGACGCGTCACGGATCCAGGTGAACCGGTAGTCCCAGTTGCGCTCCCCGCCCAGTTGCTCCGGGAGGGCGGCCGTCGGGGCGGCCACCACGGCGCCGGTGGGCGCGAAGGTCATCAGTTTCAGCGTGATCGCGGAGCGCTCCACGGCCTCGCGCCAGCGCCCCGTGTAGCGCGACTGGCCCAGCCAGGTACGCCAGAATCGCACCGTCTCGTCGAAGAGCTGCTGGTATTCGGCCAGGCGTATCTCCCTGGGCGGCCCGTCGGCGCCCCACTCCAGAGCCAGCCCCCGCTCCTGGCCCGCCTCCAGCGTCAGCGTGAAGTGCAGGGCGTCCCGCCGGTCGGCGAGCAGGTCGAGCAGTCGCTCGTCGTCCGCTTCGCGGATGGGGTGCACGGTGAGTGCGGTGCCGTCCTCGGCGGCGAACGCCGCCCCATGCGTGGTGATGTGCAACCGGTGCGCCTGGCGGCCGTAGTCGAACCGCGGCGCTATCTCGACCTCGAACTTCATCCGGCCGCGCACACAGCGGACCATGCGCACCAGACGGTGACTTTCCGTGACCTCCGTGCCGGTCACGGGCATGAAGTCGATCACCTCACCGGCGCCCGCCTCGGTCATGAAGCGGGTGACCAGAATCGCCGTGTCGGGAAAGTACAACTGCTTGGTCGCGTAGGCGCCGTTCTGCGGCCGGACCGTGCAGTTTCCGCCCTTTTCCTGGTCCAGCAGCGCCCCGAACACACTGGGCGAGTCGAATCTCGGGGCGCAGAACCAGTCGATGCAGCCGTCGGTCGTCACCAGGGCGGCCGTCTGCAGATCGCCGAGGAGACCGTGGTCCTCGATCAGTGGGTAGTCGCCCATCGGGGCCACCTCTCGGCGTGCGATTCACCCGAATGCCCCCCGCCTCAGACTAAGCCGGGGGTCGGGGATCGGCGCGCGGGGATGAGGGCGGCGGGGGTGCGGGGGGCGGGCAGGGACCGTCCGGCACGTCCTAGGCTAGTGCCCGGATGCCGCGGCCCGTCGGGTCGCGCGGCGCCACAGTCGCCGCTGGACACGGAGAGCGAGGACACCGACGCCGACGAGGACGACCACGTTGAGCAGCAGCTGGACGAACGATCCCCATACGTGGTCCCAGTCCCCGAACGCCAGTGAGACCGCCATGTCCGAGGCGGCGGGGATGGTGGTGACGGAGATGAAGACACCCAGCAGGGCACTGCCGCGCGCCTCGGTCAGGGAGACGATCCCGACGATGCCAGCGAGGAAGGCCACGGCGACGGAGAAGAAGTTCGGCGTGCCGATGAGGTTGGAGACGGGCCGCAGGCCCAGATCGAAGGCCTCCGACTGAAGGCCGAAGCCCCGGGCCACCGCGGCGAACCCCAAGGTGGCCACGATCGCCAGGGAGAAACCGACCACCAGCGCACGCACACCCTCGCGGACCCTGCGCCTGCTACGGCGGTCGAGGCCGAGCGCGACGCTGGTGATGGCGTTGTACTCGGGGCCGACCACCATGGCCGCCACGATGAGGATCTGAGAGTTCGTCATGATGCCGACCGAGCCGATGACCCCGGCGATGACCAGGAACAGGTAGAAGGACGGCCGGTAGGTGCCCTCCGCCCGGATGCGCGCCTCGACGCCGGCCCACAACGGCGCGTGCACGAGCGCGCTCGGCTGCTCGGCTTCGAGTTGCTCGGCCTGCTGCGAGAACATCACGTCGATACCGTCCACGGCGATCGATCCCGCACGGTCGACGCCCAGTTCGCGCAGCTGCCCCAGCACGTCGTTGGCGGCGCCCTGCACCACGTCGCACTCCACCGCGTCGCCCTGGGGGACCTGGCCCGACCTCACCACGACGAGATTGAGCACGCTGCCGTGCGAGGAGAGCAGGGCGACGGCCGGACGGGTGAGGGCGGACGGCATCACCATGCGGAAGTGGACCAGTTCCATACAGGTCTCCAGGGGCGGGAAACGGGACGCCCCGTCATCCGCCCGGTTCGGCCACCGCTTGCAGGGCCGCTGCCACGACCTGCTCCTGGGGGGCGCTCGCGTCGACGGTGACACCCGGCTCGTCGGCCTGCAGCGGCTCGAGAGTCGCGAACTGGGAGTCCAGCAGCCCCGGCGGCATGAAGTGCCCCTTCCTGCGGGCGATCCGCTCCCCGGCCGACCGGCGATCGAGGGCCAGGTACACGAAGCTCACGTTCGCGCCCTCGCCGGCGCTCCGTAACGCGTCCCGGTACCGGCGCTTCAGAGAGGAGCAGGCGACCACGCCACCACGCCCGTGTGACACGGCCGACCGGATCCGCTGGCTGAGGGACGCCAGCCAGGGCCGGCGATCGGTGTCGTCGAGGGGGTGCCCTGCGGCCATCTTGGCGATCTCGGCCGCGGAGTGCAGTTCATCGCCCTCCAGGAAGGGCACGCCGAGCTGCTGGGCCAGCCACGCACCGACGGTGGACTTCCCGGACGCCGACACGCCCATGACGATCACGACCCGGGGGCCGTCGACCTTTGCAGTCACGCTCCCTCCCTGAGGTGATGGTGGAGCTCCGGTACACGCCCACTATCGCCCCGGGTCCGGCGGGGCGCTGCGCGGGTGGTCCTTTCCGGGACGTCAACTGGCCAGCTCGTAGACGCTCTTTCCTGTCAGCCACAGGCCGATCGCGATGCTGCCGAGCACGATGGCCTGGTGTGCGTGGTCCGCCATCCAGGTGCGCAGGCCCAATAGCCGGCGCCGGGCCGATGCCGGTCTGAGTACGACGTACAGCTCGACGGCGAGCAGACTGGCCGTCGCGACGATGTAGAACGCGATCAGCTGCACCCATGTCGTGCCGTGGGACGTGTCGGCCTCCACCACGGTCACGGCGCCCGCCGCGACGAGCCCCCACGGCTGGAGGAGGACGGCCAGTCCCGCGGCCGGCCAGATCGCGCCGCGGTCCATCCGGGTGGCGAGGAAGGAGAACTTGCCGCGCGACGGCGAGGCTGCGGCGTCGTCTGGCGCCGCGCTCGATGTGCGGTCGTGACCGGGTCGCCGGTGCCGATGCCGGTGGAGGCCGTACCCGATCAGTGACACCCCGACGAGGAGTTTGGCCGCGAGGGTCGCCGTGGGCGGAGGCGACCTCGGAGCGGGGGGCTGCCCGCCGGTCAGTGTCAGGACCAGGGTGATCACCGCGACGAAGCACGCCATCCATCCCGCGAGGAAGGTGAGCCCGGTCCAGGCGCCGTACGGCACGAGGGTAGGCACGGCGGTGATCCGCCGCATCTCTTGAAACCGGCCTCCCCGGCCTCCCCGTACGTGCCCCTCTGGCGGGCGACGGAGTGCCGTGGCCCGCCGAGTCACGCAATCTGGAGACCGGGAAGGAGCGGCGCGATGGAGACTTCCGCACGGATGCCGTCGACGGCAGGGACCGGAACGCCATGCCCGGGCTCCACGCGCGCCGGTGAGTGATGCCGCGCGGGGGCACGGGCGAGGACTCCGCCGAAGGCCACCGGCGGATCCGCTCCCTGCTGCACGCGTCCTGGTGGCGTGGCCGTGTCAGGAGACTGACTGCCTGGCTCAAGGCCGTCCACGCGCGGGTGGAGACCCGCTTCCCGGTGGTCTCGGGGCTCGTGGACCGCATGGTGTCGGTGAACATCTTCGACTCCGCCACCCGCATCGCGGCGCAGTGCTTCCTGACCGCCGTTCCCTTGCTGTTCGTGCTGAGTGCGTACGCGCCGGAGGCGGTGCAGGGCCAGGTCACCTCGGCGGTCAGTGCCGTCTTCGGTCTGAACGGGCAGGCGAAGGCTCAGCTGGAGCAGGCGTTCCAGCCCCCGAGCGACGAGCTGCGCCAGGCGACCGGCGTGGTGGGCGCGCTGATGGTGCTGTTGTCGGCCACCGCGGTCAGTCGCGCGGTACAGCGGCTGTGCAGACGGGCCTGGCTGCTACCCCGGTCAGGGGCGAAGGTGGCTCCTTGGCGGTGGCTGGCGTGGATCGTCGTGTGGCTCGGCGCACTGGTCGTGCAGGGGCTGCTGCACAACGGGTTCGGCCTGGGGTTGGGGCTGGGAATCCCGGTCATCCTGGTCATGGAGACGGCCCTGTGGTGGTGGACCCAGCACCTTCTGCTGGGCGGCGGCGTCCGCTGGTCACCCCTGTTGCCGGGGGCGGTCGTCACGGCGACCGCGGTCAGCGCGTTGTCCCTGACCGCGCACTTCTACATGCCACGGGCGCTCAACCGGGCACTGGCGGAGTACGGTTCCGCGGGTCGTCCTGCTGTCCTGGCTGATCATCGTGTGCGTGGCCCTCGCCGTGGGCCTCAGCGCGGGGGCCGTACTGTCCCAGGAGCCGTTTTTGCGGCGCCGCCTAGGAACGCCGACCTCGCCTCCCGGCGCGGCACAGGACGCCTGATCCACATGCCGTGCCGCCGGGTCGGGCTTAGCGTTCTGAATATGGGCGTTGGGTGTTGCGCCGAATGAGCGGGTCCGACGAGCAGCCGGAGGCGGCTGATCCGCTCTGTGAGGCCTTGGCGGCGGCTGTGCGTCGCACGGGTGCCAGGTCCGGGGTGTCTACCTGCTGGACCCGGCCGAGACCGCGATGGGTCTGCTCGCGCTGTGCGGTCTGCCGGTCGATGCCTTCGCACCGTGGTGGCGGATGTCGTTCGCCATCCGCGGCCCGGCCCAGGACGCGGTTCGCCACGAACAGCTCGTCTGGGTGAGTTCTCTGGAGGCGCTGGCCCGCGCATACCCGCGCGCCGCGGCGACCATCCCTTACCAAGTCGCCTTCGCGATCGTCCCGCTGAAGCAGATCCGGCACTGCCGGGGCGCGCTGCTGCTGATCTGGGCCCCGGACCGGTCCCCCCGCCTCAGCCGGCGCGAGCGCGGCCGCATCGCCGTCAGCGCACGCCGCATCGCCCGCGTGCTGGACGCGGAGGCCACCCCTCCGGTCATCCCGGACCGGCCCCGCTTCGTCCATCCGCACCGCGAGGAGCCGCGGCCCCAGTCCGAACTCGCGGCGGCCGACCTTTTGGAGCGCCTGCCCCTCGGCACGCTCGCCCTTGACCTCGGAGGGCGGATCACCTACGTGAACACCGCAGCCGCCCATCTGCTGGGCAGACCGGCGAAGCAGCTGCTGGGAACCCAGCCGTGGCAGTCCCTGCCCTGGCTCGACAACATCGCGTACATGGACGCGTACCGCACTGCCATGAGCAGTCGCGAGCACCTCGCCCTGACCGTGCTGCGCCCACCGGACCAGTGGCTGGACCTGCGCCTGCACACCGACGACAGCGGCACCAGCATCCTCATCACCCCCGACCAGTCGTCCAAGCTCCTGGGCACCCAGCCGGCCTCCCCCGCCAGCACTCCGCCGGCGAGCCGGATCCATCTGCTGATGGCCCTGACAGCGGCACTGACCGAGGCCGTCGGTGTCCAGGACGTCGTCGACCTGATCGCCGACCAGATCCTGCCTGCCTTCGGCGCCCACGGCATGATCATGTCCGCCGCCGACGCCGGCCGCATCCAGATCATCGGACACCGCGGCTACGACCCCTCCCTGATCGAGCAGTTCGACGGCCTGCCCACGGACGCCGACCTGACGCCGGCGGGCCGCGCTCTGGCCACCGGCGCGTCCCTGTTCTTCGCCAACCGCGGCGAACTCGCCCGCCTCTACCCCAGGGCACCGCAGATCAGCGACAAACACGCCTGGGCCTTCCTGCCGCTGCTCAGCTCCGGACGCCCCATCGGCTGCCTGCTCCTCGCCTACAACCGGCCCCACACCTTCACCGCCGCCGAACGCTCCATCCTGACGCCCCTCGCCGGTCTCATCGCCCAGGCCCTGGACCGGGCACGCCTCTACGACGCCAAGCACAACCTCGCCCACGCCCTCCAGCAGACCCTCCTGCCGCACGCCCTGCCCAACGTGGCCGGTCTCGAGGTCGCCGCCCGCTACCTCCCCGCCAGCCAGGGTGTGAACATCGGCGGCGACTTCTACGACCTCATCCGCCTCACCAACACCACCGCCGCGGCCGTCATCGGAGACGTGCAGGGCCACGACATGACGGCAGCGGCCCTCATGGGCCAGGTCCGGATGGCCGTCCACTCCCATGCCACGGCCGGAGCCGCTCCCGACCAGGTCCTCACCCGCACCGACCGCGACCTCACCGACCTCCACGCCAGCCGTTTCGTCTCCTGCCTCTACGCCCACCTCGACCTCGCCCGCCACCAGGTGACCCTCGCCAGCGCCGGGCACCCTCCCCCACTCCTGCGCCACCCCGACAACCGGACCCATCCCGTCGACGTCCGCCCCGGCCCTCCACTCGGCCTCGGCTTCGGCACCCCCTCGTACCAGCTCACCACCCTGCCCCTCGGCCCGGAGACCCTCCTCGCCCTCTACACCGACGGCCTCGTGGAAGACCCCGGCCGCGACATCACCCAGACCATCGCCGACCTCGCGCACCACCTCAGCGAGTCGAGCGATCTGCCCCTGCACCAACTCGTGGAGAGCCTGGTCCGCCACACCCACCGCACCAACCGTCACACCGACGACATCGCGCTGCTGCTGCTTCAGCCCAACCGTCTCGCGGATGCATGAGGACGATCCCGATCCGCTCTCCGCGCGCGGGGCCGGGTGCGGGGTGCGAGCGTGGAGGGGAGACACGGCCCCGGGCGGGCCTTCGGTTGCACGCGGGACGGAGCGGGACGGCATGGCTCGTGCGATCTGGACAGGGGTGATCACGTTCGGGCTGGCCAGCGTGCCGGTCGGCCTGTACACCGCGACCGAGGACCACACCGTCCACTTCCACCAGCTGCAGCGCGGCACCGCCGACCGGATCCGCAACCGGCGGGTCAACGAGCGCACCGGCAAGGAAGTGGAGAACAAGGACATCGTCAAGGCCTTCGAGGCGGCCGAGGGCGAGTACGTCGTCATCGACCCCGACGAACTGGACGAGATCGCGCCGGGCCGCTCGAAGGCCATCGAGATCTCGGACTTCGTCGACCTGGCGGACATGGAGCCCGTGTACTTCGCCCGCACGTACTACGTCGCCCCGCGCGGCAAGGAACACCTGAAGGTGTACGAGCTGCTGCGCGCGGCGCTGGCCGAGGCGGACAAGGCGGGGATCGCGACCTTCGTGATGCGCGGCAGGCAGTACCTGACCGCGTTGCGCGCGTCGGACCAGGTCCTTGTCCTGCAGACCCTGCACTGGGCCGACGAGGTGCGCGACCCGGGCAAGGAACTGCCCGAGCTGCCCTCCGGCCGAGCCGGGCGCGGCAAGGAGCTGGACATGGCGTTGCAGCTGGTCGACGCGCTGAGCTCGGAATGGGAGCCCGCCCGCTACCACGACACCTACCAGGAGAAGGTGCGGGAGCTGGTCAAGGCGAAGGCCGAGGGCCGGGACATCGCCCTGGCCGAGGAAGCCCCCGAGGCGACCAACGTCGTCGACCTGATGGATGTCCTCCAGCACAGCCTCGACCAGGCCCGCTCCCCCGGGAGCGGCGCTGCGGAACAGCGCAAGAAGCAGGCCGCCGAGAGTCCGGCGCAGAAGAGCGAGCTGCGGCGGATGAGCAAGTCGGAGCTCTACCAGCAGGCCTCCGACCAAAATGTCCCCGGCCGCTCGAAGATGACCCGCGACCAGCTGATCGACGCCCTCGCCCGGGCGGGGCGCAGAGGAAAGAAGAAGGCTGCCTGACCGAGGCACCCGTGACGGCGGAGGCTGTGGTCGGCGCGCCCCTCAGTGACCCCACGCGTCCGGGCCACCGCCCCGCCATTCGATCAGGGCGGACTGCCGTACGTACTCGGGATCGGCGTCCTCGATCCCCGCCCGGCTCAGGAACTCGGCCACGTCCAGGAGCCCGTACGCCATGCCCAGGAAATGGGTGTCCGCACGCACCCGCCGGCCGCCGTCCTCGGCGGGCGGATAGATGACGATGGGCTGCGCACTGGCCATAGCACCAGGGTGCGATGCGGTGCGCTCGGGCGCATGCGGGGCGGGAGTGACGCAGCCGCTCGGCTCCTCACGTAGTCGATGCGCTGCGTCGTCCATGGCGGGAGCGGGCCAAGTGATGGGCCGCACGCAGCAGCTCACGGGTCGCCGATGCTGTGCACGGGCCCGGGTTCACGACTGCCAGCCAGCCGAGGGTGCCGTAGACGGGGTGCGCGATCACGGTGTCAGCGGCGCCGGGGTCGACCTCGCCGGTGGCTGGTTCGCGGGGCGCGTGACCGGTCCAGTGGACGAACGCTTCCTTCCCGGCGTTGACGTTCACGCGGAAGGTGTCCGTCCGGTCGAGACGTGACGCCTCGTCGCCGGGGTAGTTCTTGGTCACGATCGTCGCGAACGGCTGGGTCGTCGTCGGGAGCACCCGATCGGGCGCGTAGTAGAAGAACGTGTCGCCCCAGCTGATGTCCGGCGTGCCGTCGCCCGGTGCCGGCCTGAGGGTCAGCACGCCGTCCAGTCCGTCCACGAAGCTGATGATCTCGTCCATGGTCATGTGCTCTAGCGTTGCATTGAAGTGCTTGTGGAGACTTTGAGGCGTAGACAGAGGGACTTTGAGGTGGCAAGTCTAAAATGGCGCGATCTGCGCACCGTCGACATCGCGCGGCGTTGCGGGTACTCCGTCCAACAGGTGCGCAATCTCGAACGCGACGGTGTCCTTCCGCCGGCGACGCGCACGGCCACGGGCTACCGGGTCTACGGGGACGTGCATCTGCAGTCGGCGCTGGCCTACCGCGCCCTTGCAGCAGGCGCCGGTCCGACCGAGGCCAAGGGGATCGTGCGGGCCGTCCACCACTCCCCCGCCCCCCAGGCACTGGCCCTGCTCGACGCGGCCCACGCCCGGCTCGACGCGGAGCGCACGGAACTGAGGCTGGCCCAGGAGGCCGCCCGAGCCATCGCCGGTGAGCCGATCGAGGACGTACGGGCGTCGGACTCGATGAGCGTTTCCGACCTCGCCGCCGCTCTCGGCGTACGTCCTTCGACGCTGCGGCACTGGGATGCGGAGGAACTCGTCGTCCCGAACCGTGACGCCGCGCGTGGAACACGCCGGTACACGCCCGCCCAGGTCCGGGATGCGCGGATCGTGCACCAGCTGCGCAGGGCCGGCTACCGCATCGCACCCCTGCGGGCCCTCATGCCGGAGCTGCGCCGCGCCCGCCGATCGGAGGACATCGCCTCCGCGCTGGCGGCCAGAGAGGCCGGCATCGCAACTCGCTCCAGAGCGCTGCTCGAAGGTGCCGTCGCGCTCAGCGCCGCCCTCACAATGGTCGAGGCTTCGGCAGACACGACCGAGAGGACCAGCACCCGTGAGTGAATGGCAGCTGCCCGAGACATTCCGCAGCACGTCGGGCAACATCCGCTGGGACAGCCTCGGGCAACCCGGCCAGGATCCGGTCGTCCTCCTCCATGGCACGCCCTTCTCCTCGTACGTCTGGCGCGCCGTCGCCCGCGCGCTCGCGCGCCGCCACCAGGTGTTCGTGTGGGACATGCCCGGTTACGGAGCATCGGAGATGTCCACCGGCCAGGACGTCTCCCTGGCCACCCAGGGCAGGGTCTTCACCGAGCTCCTGGCGCACTGGAAACTCGACGAACCTCTGGTGGTCGCGCACGACTTCGGCGGTGCCGTCGCCCTGCGGGCACACCTGCTGCACGGAGCCCGCTACCGCGCGCTCGCCCTGGTCGACCCGGTCGCGCTGGGCCCGTGGGGCTCCCCGTTCTTCCGCCTCGTCGGCGAGCACTCCGACGTCTTCGACCAACTGCCGCCCGCTCTGCACCGCGCTCTGGTGCGCGAGTACATCAGCTCGGCCAGCAGCCCCGGCCTGCACCCTGCCGTCCTCGACCGGCTCAGCCGGCCCTGGCTGGGCGACGCCGGCCAGTCGGCCTTCTACCGGCAGATCGCCCAGGCCGACCAGCGCTACACCGACGAAGTCCAGGAGCGGTACGGCGAGATCGGCTTCCCGACGCTGGTGTGCTGGGGCGAGGACGACACCTGGATCCCCGTGGCGAAAGGCCGCGAGCTGGCCGCCAGGATCCCCGGCGCGCGGCTGGAGCCGATCGCCGGCGCGGGCCACCTCGTCCAGGAGGACGCACCTGCCGAACTCACGGCCGCGCTCATGGCTTTCCTCCAGGAACAGACGAGCTGACGCCGTTAGCAGCGGCAGGGGCACGGCCCGGCGGAGAAATCCGCGAGACCGTGCCCCTGCACTGCCGGCCCTTCAGGCCGCTCAGGCGAGTTCGACGAGGAGGTCGCCGCCCTCGACCTGCTGGATGCGATTGATGGCGAGCCTGGCCACCTTGCCGGACTTCGAGGCGGTGATCGAGGCCTCCATCTTCATCGCCTCGATGGTGGCCACCGTGTCGCCGGCCGTCACCTCGTCCCCCTCGGCGACCGTGAGGGTCACCACGCCGGCGAACGGTGCCGGGACATGGCCGGGGTTGGCACGGTCGGCCTTCTCCGTGACCGGGACGTCGGAGGCCGCCGCCCTGTCGCGGACCTGGATGGGCCGCAGTTGGCCGTTCAGGGTGGACATCACGGTGCGCATGCCGCGCTCGTCCGCGTCGCCGACGGCCTGCAGCTCGATCAGCAGCCGCACACCGCGTTCGAGGTCGACGGAGTACTCCTTGCCGGGGCGCAGTCCGTAGAAGAAGTCCTTGCTGTCGAGGACGCTGGTGTCGCCGTACGTGTCGCGGTGCGTGTCGAACTCGCGGGTCGGGCCCGGGAACAGCAGCCGGTTGAGCGTCGCCCGCCGGTCCTTCGCCAGGCCCTCGCGGTCGTCGGCGTTCAGCTCCTGGACCGGCTTGGCCTCGGCGCGCCCCTGCAACGCCTTCGTGCGGAACGGCTCGGGCCAGCCGCCGGGCGGGGTGCCCAGCTCGCCGCGCAGGAACCCGATGACGGAGTCGGGGATGTCGAACCTGTCCGGCTCCGCCTCGAAGTCCTTCGGGGAGACGCCCGCGCCCACGAGGTGCAGCGCCAGGTCGCCCACCACCTTCGACGAGGGGGTGACCTTCACCAGCCGGCCGAGCATCCGGTCGGCGGCGCCGTACATCGCCTCGATGTCCTCGAAGCGGTCGCCCAGACCCAGCGCGACCGCCTGGGTGCGCAGGTTGGATAGCTGGCCGCCGGGGATCTCATGGTGGTAGACACGGCCGGTCGGCGAGGCCAGACCCGCCTCGAAGGGGGCGTAGACCTTGCGGACGCTCTCCCAGTACGGCTCCAGGTCGCCGACGGCCTGGAGGTCGAGGCCGGTGGGCCGCTCGGAGTGGTCGGTCGCGGCCACGATCGCCGACAGGGACGGCTGGGAGGTGGTGCCCGCCATGGACGCCACCGCGCCGTCCACCGCGTCCGCGCCGGCCTGGACGGCGGCGAGGTAGGTGGCGAGCTGCCCGCCGGCGGTGTCGTGGGTGTGCACGTGGACCGGCAGGTCGAACTCCCTGCGCAGGGCCGACACCAGGGTCGCCGCGGCCGGGGCGCGCAGCAGGCCCGCCATGTCCTTGACGGCCAGCACGTGGGCGCCCGCCTCGACGATCTGCTCGGCCAGGCGCAGGTAGTAGTCCAGGGTGTACAGGCGCTCCGACGGGTCGGACAGGTCGGAGGTGTAGCACAGGGCCACCTCGGCGACGGCGGTTCCGGTGTCCCTTACGGCCTCGATGGCGGGCCGCATCTGGGCGACGTCGTTGAGGGCGTCGAAGATGCGGAAGATGTCGATGCCGGTGGCTGCGGCCTCGTGCACGAAGGCGTCGGTCACCTCGGTGGGATACGGCGTGTAGCCCACGGTGTTGCGGCCGCGCAGCAGCATCTGCAGGCAGATGTTCGGCGCGGCTTCCCGCAGGGCCGCCAGGCGCTCCCACGGGTCCTCGGCGAGGAAGCGCAGGGCGACGTCGTAGGTCGCGCCGCCCCAACACTCCAGGGACAGCAGCTGGGGCAGGGTGCGCGCCACCACTGGGGCGACGGCGAGCATGTCCTTGGTACGCACGCGTGTGGCGAGCAGCGACTGGTGGGCGTCGCGGAACGTGGTGTCGGTGACGCCGATGGTCGGGGACGCGCGCAGCCAGCGGGCGAAGCCTTCCGGGCCGAGTTCGGCGAGCCGCTGCCGAGAGCCGGCCGGCGGCTCTCCGGCCGGCAGCGCGGGCAGCTTGGTCAACGGCTCCAGCAGGTCGGGCCGTTCGCCGTGCGGCTTGTTCACGGTGACGTCGGCCAGGTAGGTCAGCAGCTTCGTGCCGCGGTCGGCGGAGTGGCGGGCGGTGAGCAGGTGCGGGCGCTGCTCGATGAAGGACGTGGTGACCCGGCCGGCCTGGAAGTCGGCGTCGTCCAGCACCGCTTGCAGGAAGGGGATGTTGGTGGACACGCCGCGGATGCGGAACTCGGCCACGGCGCGCCGGGCACGGCCCACCGCGGTGCTGAAGTCCCGGCCCCGGCAGGTGAGTTTGACCAGCATGGAGTCGAAGTGCGCGCTGATGTCCGTACCGGCGTGGGTGGTGCCGCCGTCGAGGCGGATGCCCGAGCCGCCCGGCGAGCGGTAGGCGCTGATGCGGCCGGTGTCGGGGCGGAAGCCGTTGGCGGGGTCCTCGGTGGTGATACGGCACTGCAGCGCGGCGCCGCGCAGCGTGACGGTCTCCTGGGCGAGGCCGAGGTCGGCGAGGGTCTCGCCGGCGGCGATACGCAGCTGAGACTGCACCAGGTCGACGTCGGTGACCTCCTCGGTCACGGTGTGCTCGACCTGGATGCGCGGGTTCATCTCGATGAAGACGTGGTTGCCGTCGCGGTCGAGGAGGAATTCCACGGTGCCGGCGTTGCGGTACCCGATCTGGCGGGCGAACCGCACGGCGTCGGCGCAGATCCGGTCGCGCAGCTCCGGGTCGAGGTTCGGCGCGGGCGCCAGCTCGATCACCTTCTGGTGGCGGCGCTGCACCGAGCAGTCCCGCTCGAACAGGTGGATGACGTTGCCCTGCCCGTCGGCGAGGATCTGCACCTCGATGTGGCGGGGCTCGACGACCGCCTTCTCCAGGAACACCGTGGGATCACCGAACGCGGACGCCGCCTCGCGGGACGCCGCCTCGATGGACTCCCGCAGCTGGGCGGGATCCTCCACACGGCGCATGCCGCGTCCGCCGCCGCCTGCGACCGCCTTGACGAACACGGGGAAGCCGACGTCGTCGGCCGCGCGGACCAGTTCGTCGACGTCGTTGGAGGGCGCGGACGAGCCGAGCACGGGTACGCCGGCCTCGCGGGCTGCGGCCACCGCGCGGGCCTTGTTCCCCGTCAGCTCCAGGATGTCCGCGCTCGGTCCGACGAAGGTGATGCCCGCTTCCTCGCAGGCCCGGGCCAGATCCGGGTTCTCGGACAGGAATCCGTACCCGGGGTACACGGCGTCCGCTCCGGCACGGCGCGCCGCGCGGACGATCTCCTCCACGGAGAGATACGCCCGCACCGGATGTCCGGGCTGCCCGATCTCGTAGGCCTCGTCGGCCTTGAGCCGGTGCAGGGAGTTGCGGTCCTCGTGCGGGAAGACGGCGACGGTGCGCGCGCCGAGCTCATAGCCTGCGCGGAACGCACGAATCGCGATCTCCCCGCGGTTGGCGACCAGCACCTTGCGGAACATTCTTGATCCCTTCAGCCTTGCGGTGACGGAGCACCCATGGTGTCGGCGGCGCCTCTCTCACGCCATGTGAGCCGGGCCACTCTCGATCTCCCCCCTCACCTGCCCAGGTTCCGCAACCTGTCACAGCGCACCACCGACACCTGAGCGGCCGGACGGGCCTACGCTGTCCTTGAGCCTCCTGTGGTCAAGGGTGGCGTCGGTCCGTCGCGGGCCCCGGGTCGCGGTGGGCCGGTGCCGGGTGAGCGAGGTGCCCCTATGACCAGCGCCAGTCCCTACGGTGCGCATGCGCACGATGCGGTCGGCGAAACCCCGGACCGGCGTATGTCCGCGGTGGGACACCCAGGGGTGTTCCAGGATCTGCTGCCGCTGGCCCTGTGGGTTGCCGATGCCGAGGGACGTATGGCGCAGTGGTCGCTCGCCGCCCACGACCTGCTCGGTCACACCCCGGAGCAGGTGGTGGGCCAGGACGTCAACCGTGTTCTCGTGCCCGAGGAGAACCGCGACCTGGCCGAGCGGCTCACCCGGACCGTGCAGGGGGGTGCGGCGGTCGTCGCACGGCTGCCGGTCCGCCATCGGGACGGGCATCTGGTCGACATGGACATGTGGATCTGCCCGATCGCGGACGGGCGGCGGACGGGCGTGATGGCCATCGCGGCGGAGACCACCGCCGTGGAGCAGATGCGCGATGCGCTGGCGGCGCTGGAGGGGTTGTTCACCCAGTCCCCGATCGGCTTGGCCATGCTCGGTTCCGATCTGCGTTTCCTGCGGGTGAACCAGGCGCTGGCCCGTGTGGACGGCGTACCGGTGGCGGAGCACGTCGGCAAGCGTGTGAGCGAGGTCGCCCCCGGCACCGAGGCGCTGGAGTCGGTGATGCAGCAGGTCCTGGACCGGGGTGAGGCGGTGGTGGACTTCCGCTACTCCGCCGTCAGCACGACACAGCCGGAGCTGCTGCGGACGTGGTCCTGCTCCTACGCACCCTTGCTCGACGGCGCCGGCCGGCGGATCGGACTGATCGCTTCGGTGATCGACGTCACGGAGGGACAGCGCGCCCACCTGGAGGCGGAGCGGGCGCGGCGGCGGCTCGCGCTGCTGGCGGAGGCGGGCACGCAGATGGGTTCCACGCTGGATCTGCGGCAGACGGCGCAGGAGGTGGTCCGCGTGCTGGTGCCCCGGCTGGCCGACTCCGCCGACGTGCAGTTGCTGGAGGAGGCGGTGGCCCCGGACGAGACCGCGGCATCGGCGCACGGCGTGGTGCGCCGCACCGCGGCGTCCTTCACCGATCCGGCGGCGCCGGCGGACGAACTCGCCGTCGGCATGACCCAGCAGGTCCCCGTGGGCTCGGTGTACGAACGGGTCATCACCCAGGGCCGGCCCATGGACCTGGCCCGGTCCGACATCGGCCCCATGATCATCGCCCCGGGCGCCGACAGGCTGCGCGCCTACCTGCGCGCCCATGTGGGCGCGGCGCGCCTGATCCCGCTGGTGGCCCGCGGGACCGTGCTCGGCGCCGTCATCGTCACCCGGACCCGGCATCGCGGGCCGTTCGACGACCAGGACACGCTGCTGATCGACGAACTGGTCGCCCGGGCGGCGCTGAACATCGACAACGCGCGCATGTACAGCCGGGAGCGTGACGCGGCCCTTACCCTGCAGCGCAGCCTGATGAACCCCGTCCTGCCTCCCGTCGACGGACTGGAACTCGCCGGGCGCTATCTGCCGGCCGGTGACCACGAGGTCGGCGGCGACTGGTTCGACGCCATCGCCCTGTCGGACGACCGGACCGCCCTGGTGATCGGGGACGTGATGGGGCACGGCATCCACGCGGCGGCGGTCATGGGGCAGCTGCGCACGGCCATACGGACCCTGGCCCGCCGGGAGCCCGCGCCCGACCAGGTGCTGCCCGCCCTGGACGCCGTGGTGGCGGATCTGGGCGACAACGAGATGGCCACGTGCCTGTACGCCGTTCACGATCCGCGGACCGGCCTGTGTCTGATCGCCAGGGCGGGTCACCCGCCGCCCGTGATCGCCGACGAGCGCGGAACGGTCACCTTCCTGGACTGCCCGGCGGGCCCGCCCCTCGGCGTCGGCCGAATGGACTGCGAGGTCCAGCAGGTGGTCCTCCCTGCGCACGGGCTTCTTGTGATGTACACCGACGGCCTGATCGAGACCCGCGGCACGGACCTCGACCAGGGCATGCGCCGTCTGGCACAGGCACTGCGTCAGCCCGGCCGCCCGCTGGCGAAGATCTGCGACGGCGTCCTGGCCCACGTCATGCCCGAGGGCGCCGACGACGACGTGGCGGTTCTCCTGGCTCGGGCTCTGCCGCGATGACCTTGCCGGCCGGACCGTAAGGAGCAGCTTCCGAGGCACGGTGTGCCCGTACACCCGATACTGGGACTGAGCCGCTGCCAGGCATGCCGAACGGTAGGAGCGCCCCGGGGCCGCAGTACGGCCCCGCGAACGGCGCGGGACGGGTGGGCGATGCACGACACACCCCCGACGACGCTCAGCGAGAGCCCGGAGGATCCGTTCTCGATCCACCAGTCCGCCTCCGCCGTTGTGGACAGGAGGGGTCGGGTCGTCGCCTGGAGCGAGCAGGCCACCAAGCTGCTCGGGTACCGGGCCGACGAGGTGCTGGGCCGGCCGGTCCGCGAGGTCCTGATCGACAGCGGGGACGAGTCCGTGATCGCCGAGGCGACGCACGCGTGCCTGCGGGAGGGCGGCTGGTTCGGGCTGCTGTCGGTACGGCACCGCGCGGGCGACCGCATGTACGTGGGGTTCAGGGCCCGGTGCGTGCAACGGCTGGACTCCAGCGTCGAGTGGCTTCTCGTCGGCTCGCGCGCCGAGGACGTCATCCAGTGGGAGATCGACAGGGGCGTGCTGGACGGCCTCTTCAGCCGGTCCCCCGTGGGTGTCGTGGTTCTCGGGCCGGACCTGCGCGTGCTGCGGATGAACCGGGCGGTCGCAAGGTTCGGCGGACTGCCGCCGGAGGCGTACCGCGGGCGACGCGCGGGCGAGTTCCTCCTCGGTGCGGACGCGGACCTCGCCGAGGAGAAGCTGCGGTCGGTCCTGGAGACGGGCAGGCCCGTGATCTTCGCCGAGCAACCGGCACGGCTGCTGAGCGACACCCGCAAGGAACTGTTCATCTCCATCTCCGCCTTCCGGATGCAGGACCCGTCCGGAAGGGTGCTGGGCGTCACCGAGATCGTCGAGGACGTCACCGACCGCCATCGGGCCCGCCGCCGGCTCGCGCTGCTCAACGAGGCCGGCGCCAGGATCGGCAGCACGCTGGATGTCGCCACGACGGCACGTGAGCTGGCCGAGTCGGCGGTTCCCGAACTCGCCGACGCCCTGTCGGTGGATCTGCTGGAGCCCGTGACCCGCGGGGAGGAACCGGCGCCCGACGCCAAGGGTCCACTACGGAGGATGGCGGTCCGCAGCGTCCGGCCCGACGCGCAGAAGTTGATGTATCCCGTCGGCCATCTCTTCAGCTTTCCCGACCGGACGGCACCGGCCCGCTGCCTCGCCGAGCGTCGGCCAGTCCTGGAGGCCACTCTGGATCCCGACTCCGGATGGTTCGCCGCCGAACCGACGCGGACCGAAAAGGCGCTCGCGATGGGCGTCCACTCCCTGATCGTGGTGCCGCTGACCGCGCGCGGTGTCATCCTCGGCCTGGTCTGCCTGTGGCGCTCCCAGCGGCCGGAGCCCTTCGAGGAGGACGACCTCACCCTGGCGGAGGAGTTCGCCGCCAGAGCCGCGGTCTGCATCGACAACGCCCGCCGCTACACCCAGCAGCACCAGGCCGCTGAAGCCCTCCAGCGCAGCCTGCTGCCGAGTGAGGTGCCCGAGCATCCGGCGGTCGAGACCGCCCACCGCTATCTGCCCGCGCAGGCCTCCGCCGGAGTCGGCGGCGACTGGTTCGACGTCATCCCGCTGTCGGGCCTGCGCGTCGCGCTGGTCGTCGGCGACGTGGTCGGCCATGGCATGCACGCCTCGGCGACCATGGGCCGGCTGCGCGCCTCTGTGCGCACCTTGGCACACCTCGACCTGGCTCCGGACGAAGTCCTCGCCCGGCTCGACGACTTGGTGGACCAGCTGGCCACCGAACAGCAGCAGATCGATGCGAACATGCCCCAGATCCTGGGCGCGACGTGCCTGTACGCGATCTACGACCCCGTGTCCCGGCACTGCGCCCTGGCCCGCGCGGGTCATCCGCCGCCGACCGTACTGGGTCCGGACGGGCAGGTCCGCCCGATCGAACTGCCCGCCGGTCCACCACTCGGCCTCGGCGGGCTGCCGTTCGAGACGGCAGAGCTCGAACTGGAGGAGGGCAGCCTGATCGCTCTGTACAGCGACGGTCTCCTCCTGGCCGACCAGCGCGACATCGACCAGGGCCTGGACCTGCTGCGTACCGCGCTGTCCGGTCCTGCCCAGTCGCTGGAGCACACGTGCAAGGCGGTGGAGGACGCGATGCTGCCCGACCGGTCCGCCGACGACGTCACGCTGCTGCTGGGCCGGACCCGGGTGCTGGCGGCGGAGCAGGTGGCCACCTGGGAGCTGTCGGCCGAGGCCACCGCGGCCGCCCGGGCCCGGGCGCTGGTGACGGACCGGCTGACCGAGTGGGGGCTGGATGAGTGTGCCTTCACCACCGAACTCATCGTGAGCGAGCTGGTCACCAACGCCTACCGGTATGCCGGCGGCCCGGTCGTGCTCCGTCTGATCCGTGACGGCCAGCTGATCTGCGAGGTCTCCGACAGCAGCAGCACCTCGCCCCACCTGCGTCAGGCCAGCAGCACCGACGAGGGCGGACGCGGCCTGTTCCTGGTGGCCCAGCTGGCCGAACGGTGGGGCACGCGCTACGGCCGCAACAGCAAGACCATCTGGGCCGAGCAGCCGCTGCCGGAGCCCTCTGCGGAGACCGGCACCTGACCTGCCACGACGGGCGGCCGGCAAGGCGTGACGCGCGGCGGCTCAGGTCTCGGCGAGGATCCCGGGCAGCTCGTCCATCCACTCCAGGACGGCTTCCTCGTAACGCAGCCCGAAGGCAAGGGTCGCGCGCTGATACGCGTCGAGTCCGCCAGCGGCGGCGCGTTCCCGGTAGCCGGCCAGCCGGCTCTCGTGCAGGGCACGGTGCTCGGCGACGAACTCCAGCAGCCGCTCCCGCTCCACGGCTGAACCGAACGCGATGGTGAGCAGCAGCGGGTAGCGGATCTGCTCGGTGCCCGGCGGGCGGGTGACCCACTCGGCGAACGCCGCGCGGCCTTCGTCGGTGAGCCGGTAGGGCTGGCGTGCCCGCGGCCCGGCCGGCCCGGCGCTCACCAGTCCACGATCCGCCAGCGTGGCGAGCTCCCGATACACCTGGCTGCGGGTCAGGGTCCAGAAGTCGCCGATCAGCTCCTCGGCGAGCTTCACCAGTTCATAGCCGCTGGCCTCGCCCGCGTGCAGAAATCCCAGCAGCGAGGCCGCGCTCGCGTTGAGCTCGCTACCTGGCATGAGTCTTCCCTTGACATTCCACTGTGGACTGTGTTGGCCTTGATGACGTACACGATAGTCCACTATGGACTGTGGGGTGATCCGCATGAGCACCGAGAAGGGTTACGCGGCCGGGTTCCGGACCCTCGACACCGAGGTCAGCGACCGGAAACTGCCCGTGGAAGGCACCCTGCCGACATGGCTGCGCGGCAGTCTGCTGCGCAACGGACCGGCACGCTTCGAGGCCGGGAACGCAGCTTCCGGGAACGGGGCATCCGGGAACGGAGCTGCCGGCAGGGCGTTCCGGCACTGGTTCGACGGCCAGGCGATGCTGCACCGCTTCGCCTTCGCCGACGGCCAGGTCACCTACACGAACAAGTTCGTCGACACACCCAGCAGCAGGGCCGCGCGCGAGTCGGGCCGGATCGCCTACCCGGAGTTCGCCACCGACCCGTGCCGCTCGCTGTTCGCCCGGTTCTTCAGCGTCTTCTCCCGCCCCGAGGTGACGAACCCCAACGTCAGCGTGGCCCGTTTCGGTGAGCGCTTCGTGGCGCTGACCGAGACGCCCCTGCCGGTGGAGTTCGATCCCGAGACGCTCGCGACCGCCGGCGTCGTCGGCTACGAGGACGCGCTGAAGGGCCAGGTCACCACTGCCCACCCGCACCAGGACCCCGGCACCGGCGATCTGGTGAACCAGCTGACGCACTTCGCGCGGCGCAGCGAGTACCGCGTCCACCGCCAGCCGGCGACGGGCACGAAGCGCGAGCTGATCGGCCGTCACCCGGTCACCAGGCCCGGGTACATGCACAGCTTCGCGATCACCGGCCGGTACGTCGTCCTGGCCGAGTTCCCGCTCACCGTGAACCCGCTCAGCCTGATCCTCAGCGGCAGGCCGTTCATCGAGAACTACCGCTGGGATCCCGAGCAGGGCACCCGCTTCATCGTCTTCGACCAGCGTGAGGGCGGCGTGCGCGGGGTGTACGAGACGACGGCGTGCTTCGCCTTCCACCACATCAACGCCTGGGAGGACGAGGACCGCGACGGTGACCTCGTACTCGATCTGTGCGCCTACTCCGACGCCTCGGTGATCGACGCGCTCTACCTGGACCGGCTGCGGGCGGGCCGGGGCGTTCCGGTCGCTCATCCCACCCGCTTCCGGATCGGCCTGCGCACCGGCCGCGTCGAGACCGAGCGGCTGGCGCAGGAGTCCATGGAACTGCCGCGCATCGCCTACGAGCGGCACAACGGACGCGACTACCGGTACGCGTACGGCGTGAGCTCCCTCGACGGCCGCGAGGACGACTTCCTCAACCAGCTCGTCAAGGTCGACACACGGACGGGCGGGACCCGGACCTGGCACGAGGCGGGCTGCTACCCGGGCGAGCCGGTCTTCGTCCCTGCCCCGGGCGCGGCCGACGAGGACGACGGTGTGCTGCTGTCCCTGGTCCTCGACTCCGCGAACGGCTCCTCGTCCCTGCTGGTCCTGTCCGCCCGGACGCTCGACGTACTGGCCCGGGCGCAGGCCCCGCACATCGTCCCGTACGGCTTCCACGGCCTGTTCACCGGCCGCGTGTGACTCCCACGATCGATCAGCTGCTGCTTGAGGTGACACACGAGCCGGCCGAGCGCCGTCCCCGTTCCGTCACGGCAGGATGGAGTCGACGTACCCGCCGTCCACGCGCACCGCGCCGCCGGTGGTGGCGGAGGCCTGGTCCGAGCTGAGGTAGACCACCATGTTGGCGATCTCCTCCGGTTCGATCAGCCGTTGCAGCAGGCTCTGCGGCCGGTGCTTGCGCATGAACGCCCGCTGGGCCTCGTCCCAGGACAGGTCCCGGTCGACCAGTTGGTAGACGAAGTCCTCCACGCCGCCCGTGTGGGTGGGCCCGGCGATGACGGAGTTCACCGTGACGCCCGTGCCGGCGGCGTGCTTGGCGAATCCCCGGCTGACCGCGAGCAACGAGGTCTTGGACATGCCGTAGTGGATCATCTCGGCCGGGGTGACGATCGCCGAGTCACTGGCGATGTACTGCACGCGTCCCCAGCCGCGTTCGGTCATACCCGGCAGGTACAGCCGTGTCAGCCGTACGGCGGACAGCACGTTCACCTCGAAGTAGCGCCGCCACTCCTCGTCGCTGATCTCCAGGGGGTCGGCCGAGCCGAAGATGCCGAGGTTGTTGACGAGGATGTCGACGTCGGGCAGCGTCTCGGCCACCTGGTCCGCACCCTCCTGCGTGCTCACGTCCGCCGGCACCGGCACCCACTCGGCGCCGGGCACCTGATTGGCCAACCCGGCGACGCCCTGCTCGACGCGCTCCGGGCTACGGCCGTTGACGCCCACGCGGGCCCCCGCGCGGGCCAGTCCGGCGGCGATCGCCGCGCCGATGCCCTGGGTGGAACCGGTGACCAGCGCCGTACGGCCCCTCAGATCGATCTGCATGCCTGGCAGCCCCTTTCACATACGGATTCGGTGGCTGTGTACCCCGCGAGATTACTTGCACACGCGCACTACAAGCAATCGCCCACATTAAGTGGGCGCACCGGGCAAGGTCGCCGAGTGGCCGACGGCAAGCGCCCGGAGGAGACGCTCCGCACAATGGCCGGAGGAAGCAGGCCGACGATGGCCGGGCGGAATCCAGTCGGCGTCACGCGCCCGCCGATCCGGGAGGTGACCCAAGCTGCACACTCCGCTCTCGGTCCTCTTCGCGATCTGCGCGGCACTGAGCAACGCCGTCGCGACGGTGCTGCAGCGCAAGGCGGCCCTCACCGTGCCGAGTTCCAAGGGGTTCCGGGCCGGGCTCATCCTCGACCTGCTGCGTCGCCCCGTCTGGCTGGCCGGCATCCTCGCGGTGATCGCCGCCGCCGTCGGCCAGGCGCTTGCGCTGGCGACCGGCCCGCTGACGATCGTGCAGCCGCTGTTCATCCTGGAGCTGCCGCTCACCCTCATCGTCGCCTCGCTGCTGATGCACCGGCATCTGCCGGGCAGGGGCTGGCTGGCCGTGGCGGTGGTGGTGGCCGGGCTGGCGGTCGCGCTCGTCGCCGCCTCCCCGACCGGCAATCGCACCCATGTGGAGCTGGAGCGCTGGATTCCCGCGCTCGCCGTCTGCATGGGGCTGGTCGCCGGCCTCGCAGTCGCCGCCCTGAGGCGCCCGGAAGGCCGCGCGCGGGCAGCGTGTCTGGGTGCCGCGACGGCGATCAGCTACGCGGTGACCGCGGCGCTGATGAAGGCCGCCATGCACATCCTTGAGGAGCAGGGACTCGGAGGCTTTTCTCCGCCTGGCAGACGTACGCCTTCGCCGCGACCGGTGTGTGCGCGCTGTTCCTGCTGGAGAACGCGATGCAGGCCGGTCCGCTGGTCGCCTCGCAGCCCGCGCTCACCCTCGGCGACGCGCTGGTGAGCCTCGCCCTCGGCATCACCCTGTACGAGGAGACCGTCCGCTCCGGGTGGTGGCTGCTGCCGCAGTTGTTCGGCGTCGCGCTGATCGCCGCAGGCGTCCTCGCACTGGCCCGGATTCCGCTCGCCCAGGCGATGGTGGCGCCCGACGAGGGGGCCCGGGCGGAGGAACGGATGCCGTGAGCGGTGCCCGCGTGGCGTACGGCGGCGATCCCCGTGGCGTACGGCGGCGATCCCCGTGGCGTACGGCGGCGGACGGCTCCAGAGGGAAGATCCCTAGCCCACCCGGGTCCTCTGGACCACCCGGACGCGAGCACGGCGGTGCGCCACGTGGCCGACGCCCGCCCGATGGGCCATGTTGCTGACCGTCGAGCCGATCGGCACCGGCCGGATCCGAAGGAGGCCCCGCGGTGGGTGAGCTGTACATCGACGGCGAGTGGACACAGGCGACGGCCGGTGGGCGGCGGGAGGTGCTCAACCCCTACGACGCCTCTGTCGTCACCACGGTCGACGAGGCCGACGCCACCGACGTGGACCGCGCGGTGCGCGCCGCCCGGCGTGCCTTCGACAAGGGCGACTGGGCGAACGCTCCGTCCCGCGACCGGGCCGACCTCCTGCTGCGCGTGCGCGACCTGCTGATGCGCGATCAGGAGGAGATCGCCCACACCGAGACGCTCGACACGGGCAAGACGCTCACCGAGGCCCGGATCGACGTGGAGGACGTGGCGAACGCCTTCCGCTACTTCGCCGAGCTCGCGGGCAAGGACGGCGGCCGGATCGTGGACGTCGGCCCGGACGTCCTCAGCCGTGTCGTCTACCAGCCGGTCGGCGTGTGCGCGCTCATCGCTCCCTGGAACTACCCGCTGCTCCAGGCCTCCTGGAAGGTGGCACCCGCGCTGGCCGCCGGCAACACGTTCGTCCTCAAGCCCAGCGAGATCACCCCCCTCACCACGATCGCGATGATCCGGCTCATCGCGGAGGCCGGCGCCCCGCCCGGCGTCGCCAACCTCGTGCTGGGCTCCGGTGCGACCGTCGGCGCGGCCCTGACCCGCCACCCCGAGGTGGACCTGGTGTCCTTCACCGGCGGTCTGAACACCGGACGCGCCATCATGGCCAGCGCCTCCGAGGGGCCCCGGAACATCGCCCTGGAGCTGGGCGGCAAGAACCCCAACATCGTCTTCGCGGACGCCGACTTCGACGCCGCCGTCGACTACGCGCTCGACGCCGCCTTCCTGCACTCCGGGCAGGTCTGCTCGGCAGGTTCGCGCCTGCTCGTCGAGGACTCCCTGCACGACCGGTTCGTCGAGGCCTACGCCGACCGTGCCCGGCAGATCCGGCTCGGCAACGGCATGGAGGAGGGCACCGAGAGCGGGCCGCTCAGCTCCGCCGAGCACCGCGAGAAGGTCGAGAGCTACATCGCCGTCGGCAAGGAGGAGGGCGCCCGGCTCGTCACCGGCGGCACCCGTCCCGACGAACCCGCCCTGAGCAGCGGCTTCTTCCTGCTGCCGACCATCTTCGCCGACTGCGACCGCTCCATGCGCATCGTCCAGGAAGAGGTCTTCGGCCCGGTCGTCACCGTCGAACGTTTCCGCACCGAGGACGAGGCGGTGGAGCTGGCCAACGACACCCGCTACGGCCTGGCGGGCGGCGTGTGGACCTCCGACGCGAGCCGCGCCCAGCGCGTCGCCCAGCGGCTGCGCCACGGCACCGTATGGATCAACGACTTCCACCCCTATGTGCCGCAGGCCGAGTGGGGCGGATTCGGCCGCTCCGGTGTGGGGCGCGAGCTTGGTCCCACCGGGCTGCGCGAGTACCAGGAGGCCAAGCACATCTACCAGAACCTCGCCCCCGCCCGCTCCGGTTGGTTCAAGGGCTGAGGCGAGGCAGCACGCCGCTCGCCACGAGGCACGAGGCACGAGGCACGAGGCACGAGGCACGAGGCACGAGGCACGAGGACAACCGACGCAAGGCCGCCCGCCCGCGGCACGACGGGCACCGAAGAAAGGCACCCATGGCCCCCACCACCGCGCACATCGTGTACCACCCGGTGGGTACGCGCCGGACGGGCGCCTCCGAAGCCCCGAAGGCCGCCGACACCGGCCGCCTCGGCCACATCGAAAGAGAGGTGCAGCGGTGACCGGCACGCAGCCTCCCGCACCGGCCTCCGGCGTCCCCGGAGGGGAACCGGGCTCGGAGTTCCGCAAGGACATGAGCCCCTGGGCCAACTTCGCCCTCGGCTTCACCTACCTCTCCCCGGTGGTGGGCACCTACACCCTCTTCGGCATCGCGATCGCCGACGGCGGACCGCCGATGATCTGGGCGTTCCTGGTCGCGGGCTGCGGCCAGTTCCTCGTCGCGCTGATCTTCGGCGAGATCGTCGCCCAGTACCCGATCGCGGGCGGCGTCTACCCCTGGGCCCGGCGGCTGTGGGGCACGCGCTGGGCGTGGATGACCGGCTGGGTGTACATGTGGGCGCTGCTGGTGACCATCACCTCCGTCGCCTACGGCGCCGGCCCCTACATCGCCATCCTCTTCGGCTTCAAAGCCACCGTGCACACCACCGTGCTGTGCACCGCCGTGCTCATCGTCGTCGCCATCCTCATCAACTACATGGGCACCAAGGCACTGTCGACGGCGGCGCTCATCGGTTTCGCCGGCGAGCTCATCGGCGCCCTCGTCGTCGGCGTCTACCTGCTGGCCACCCACCGTCACCAGAGCATTGGCGTCATCTTCGACACCTACGGCACCGAGGGAGACGGCTCCTACCTGCCGGCGTTCCTGGCAGCCGCCATCATCGGCCTCTACCAGTACTACGGCTTCGAGGCGTGCGGCGACACGGCCGAGGAGGTCGCCCACCCGGGCCGGGTCATCCCCGCGCGATGCGCCGCACCATCTACATCGGCGGCGCGGCGGCCACGTTCACCTGTATGTCGCTGCTGCTGTCGGTCACGGACTTCAACGCGATCATCTCGGGCGAGCAGGGGACCCGGTGGTGGACGTTCTGTACGACGCCATGGGCGAGACCGGAGCCCGGCTGGTGATGGCCGTGGTACTGATCTCCTTCCTGTCCTGCACGATCAGCCTCCAGGCCGCCGCCGGGCGGCTCATCTACTCCTACGCCCGGGACGAGATGATCGTCGGGCACCAATTGCTGCGGCGGTTCGTCCACGCCCGTGCGGTGCCGAGCTGGGCGCTGTTCGTGTCCGCGGCGGTGCCGCTGATCATCGCCTTCGCCTCACTGCTCTCCGAGGACGCCCTCACCAACATCGTCTCGTTCGCGATCCTCGGTATCTACGGCTCGTTCCAGATGGTGGTCCTGGCCGCGCTGCGCGCCCGGCTCAAGGGCTGGAAACCGGCGGGGAGTTCACCCTGGGCCGCTGGGGTCTCACGGTGAACATCGCCGCGCTGGCCTACGGCATCCTCGCCATCATCAACATCTGCTGGGCCCGCACCCCGGAGAAGTCCTGGTGGGAGAACTGGATCGTCCTGCTGTGCGGCGGGGTGGTCGTGGGCACCGGCCTGCTCTACATGTTCACCACCCACCACTACGGCCGCGGCGACGCACTCGCCGGCGACGCCGTGCCGGACAACCGCAGCAAGGCCTCCAACGGATCGTGATCAGCTGATCCACACCGACAAGCGCGGTCGCGAGGCGGTGGCCTGAGCCGCCGTCACGACGAGACGGGACCGCGCCGGTCCAGTGCCCGAAGCGCCTCGTCGACCGCCGCGCGGGTCTCCTCCTGCGCGGCGTCCGAGGCGAGGGCGCTGAGCCGGGCACGCAGCCGCCCCTCGTCCTGCGGTCGCGTCCCGGTGTCCGCCAGCCAGTGGGCCAGGCCCTCCGCGGCGTGGAAGAGGACCGTCTCGTCCGGGTCGTCCAGGGCACGGACGAAGCGCCCCAGGTCCTGACGGGTGTTCTCGTCGGTGGCGTTGTACGTGTCCAGCAGGGAGAGCGCGGCAGCTCGCACCTCGGCCGATGGTGTCCGGTCCACTGTCCGTCGCAGCGCGGGCAGCGCCTCCGCCAGGCCGATGAGGGCGTTGTGCGTCTTCCAGACCGTGTGGGGATCGGCGACGAGGTGGGCCACCAACGCCTCGGCCACAGGACGGCGTTCCCAGAGGCGAAGCCCCTCCTGCACCAGCGCGTCCAGCCCGTCCACCGCACCCGCTCGCACATCACCGTCGGGGTCGTCCAGAAGCGGCAGCAGCAGCCAGACGGCGTCCCATCGCGCCGCCTCCCCGACGGCTCTCGCAGCGGCGGCACGCGTACGGCCGGGCAGCGCCGTGTCGATGAGAGCCGTGCGCAGCACCGCGACGGCGGTCCGCGTCCCCGCTGCTCCCAGCGCGTACGCGGCCGACGGTCCGACGGCGGAATCGGCGAGCCATCGCGTCGCCGGTCCGGTGACCCGTTCCTCGCCCCGCCGGCCCAGTGCGTGCAGCATGAAGTCCGCGACGTCCGCGTCCCGTTCGTCCTCCAGTGCCCCCACCAAGGCGTCCTGGGTGTGCGCGTCCTCGACGTCGAGCAGCCGACGCGTCACCGCGATCCGCACCCGGGCCGCGGTGTCGCGCAGTCCCGTGACCAGCGAATCGAGCAGGCGCACGGTCGAGTGCCCGGGCAGCAGTTGGAGAGCCTGCACGCGAGCGTCCGGCGCGCCCTGTTCGGCCGTGCGGATCAGCTCCGCGCCGACGGCCGGGTCGTCCTTGAAGCGCCACACGAGTGCACGGGCGCGTCCCCAAACGGCTCCCTCCGGATCGCCCAGAAGCGCCACGAGGCCGGCGGCATCGCCCGGCACGCCCAGGGCCGCCAAGCCGTCCAGGGCGTTGATCCGCAGGTGACGGTCAGGGTCGCGGAGCAAGCGGGAGTAGGCGTCCTCGACCGCCGGGCCGTCGAGCCCGAGCCGGATCGCGGCGCGCGAGGCCCGGCGCCGTACCCACGGATCCTCGTCGCCCATCAGGGCGGGCAGCACGCGACGGCCCGCCTCGGCGACCCCGCTCCGGCCGAGCCCCACGGCCACGGCCTCACGCACCTCGGGCGAGGGGTCGTCCGCCGATCCGACGAGCACCCACGCGTGCTCGTCCCGTCCGACCTTCCCGAGCCCTTTCGCCGCGGCCGCTCGCCGCCACGTGTCGCCGTTCTTCAACGCCCGCAGAAAGAAGTCGATTTGCTGCTCGGATCCCATGAACACCCCGAGGGGTCGGACCAGCGAGCGGGCCGGAAGGGTGTAGGCGATCCGTCACGCGCCGCCGGATGCCTCATTTCCCGCCCCTTGCCCGGCAGCGGATGCCGCACCCGCGACTGTCCATATCGCCGTGCCCCACAGGGAGAGCGCAGAAGTGACGCCCACCACGAGGCGAACGGTCCCGTCCGGGCCGTTCGTGAGCCAGACGGTCGCGCCGGCCGCCCCGGCAGCGATCAACAGGGCCGCCGGTACGCGCAGTTGGGGCTGCTCGAACACCGCCGCCAACGGCAGGAAGTGGAGCCCGACGACAACCGCGATCAGTGGGGGAATGAGCACCGGCACGCCGACCTGACTGCAGACTGCGGCGATGGCGATGATCAGCAGCCACTGAAGCCCGTTGATCTGGTTGAACCGCCGACGTCGGTCAACGGGGAACGGGCCGCCTGCCGATGCGGGAAGGAAACGGCGCGCGGCGAGCATCAGCCCCACCGTGACGGCACAGCCGACCACGAGCAGACCCTGCCGCATCAACCCGTCGAATGCGCTCGATCCCAGCAGCCACCAGCCGAGCCCGAACAACGCGAAGAAACCGACCCCTGACTTGAACATGATCGAGATCCTAGGCGGAAGAGCAGCCCGCCGGTCCACGGATTCTCAACTCCGCCTCGCCGGACCGGTTCGCTGTCAGGAGGCTGTGGCCCAACGGGGTGAGGACGTGCAGGACGGTGTTCCGGTCGCGGATCGAAGCGACCAGCCCTGCCTCCCGCAGGATCCTCACGTGCTCGCTGACCGTCGCCGGGGTCACCCCGGCACGCCGGGCCACCTCGCTCGTGGTGCACCCGTCCTCCAGGGCCCGGAGCACGGTGGCCCGACCGTGGCCGAGCAGCCGCGCCAGCGCCCGGGATCCGGTGCCCCCCTGGGGAGGAAGCCACCAGCGGTGCGTGCGGGCGACGGGATAGACCAGCACGGGCGGCAGCCTCGGGTCCGTCAGGGTGATCGGTGTCTGCCAGCAGAAGACGGAGGGCACCAGCAGCAGCCCCCTGCCGTCGAGGCGCAACTCGCGCTGCAGTGGGTACTGCGTCTCCAGCACGGGTGGCCGCCAGCGCATCGACGGGCCCAGCGTCGACAGCAGCGCGTCGACGCCGCCCCGCAGTATCTCCCGCGCCCGCACGGCACGGTCGGCCTCGATCTGCGCCCGTACGGCGGACCAGTAGGGGGCGAGCGCGGCGTGGAAGTACCCGTGCAGGGCCTGACCGAGGTTCTCCAGCGCGCAGGGTTCGCCGTCGGCGAGCGGACGCAGCCATCTCGGTGCCGCCGTGAGCACGTTCATCTCCCTGCTCAGCCGCCGGCGAGGCGTGGACAGAATCGCCCGTACGCCCTCGGACAGCCCCTCGGAAGCCTCTGCCGGATTGAGGAAGTCGGGAAAGCTGCCGCGCGGCGGGGCCAACGCCCGGACGAGGTGCAGCTGTTGCCGGGGCACCCCGTTGAGCCCGGCTCGCGCCTGCGCGCGCCAGGCGTCGAATACGGCACGACCCTGACGCGTCGCCAGCAGGTTCACGCTGAGTACGAGTTCCCACAGCGGGTCGGGTGCGGCGGCGACGCGTGTCCGGAGAAGGTCTTGGCGCGTGAAGTGCACTCGGAGCACGAAAATCCATCTCAGTCGGTCACGTGATCAACTGACGTTTCAGCGTGGGATGGTCCTCCCGATACTCCCCGTATTCCCGTGAATCGCGAAATCTCTATTCACGCCAACTCGCCCGGCGCGCACCGTCGTCCATGCGCGTCAGCAGTCACTTTCGGCGCGCGCCGAATCACCTGGCAGGGAAAGGTCGATGACGGGCAGCCTGAGAGACGTACGCGACCAAGATCTTCGTAATGCCGACCAAGGGGGAAGACACGATATGCGCAAACGTGCAGCGATCGGGGCAGTGGCCACTGCCGCCTTCGCCACCGTGCTGGTCACCGCGCCGACCGCTTCGGCCGAACCCAATCCGCCCGGCTGTCCGAAGGAGTACTTCTGCGCCTACAGCGGAGAGAACCAGACCGGTCAACTCGTAGTGAAAACCAAGGGGAACTGGAGCGGAAACGTCGCCTTCCGCTCTGCGTTCAACAACGGAAAGGCCTTCCCGGGCGCGGACCACGTCGACGTGACCTACACCGTCGAGGGCGGCACGGAAACGGCGTGCCTCCACTACAACCCGGGCCCCGGCGCCTACAAGGCGAATGCCGTTCCGGGCACCCATGTCGTCAAGGTCGTATGGCGCGGCGAGTGCTGACAACGGAGGGAGGCTCATCATGCTGACCGGAAAGCGACTCGCAGCCCTGGGCGCCGGGGCCGTCGCGGCCGCCTTCACCGGCGTCCTCGCCCTCGCCCCTGCGGCGTCGGCGGAAGCCAACCCGCCCGGCTGCGGGAAGGGTTACTTCTGCGCCTACAGCGGCGCCAACCAGACGGGACGGCTCGTCCTCAAGGTTGCGGGCAACTGGTCCGGCAACCTGGCCGTCGGCTCCATCTTCAACAACGGAGTCGTCTACCCGGGCGCCGACCACGTCGATGTGACGTCGTTCCTCGGCGGTCAGCCGTCGACCGACTGCTTCCACTACAACCCCGGCCCGGGCAAGTACAAGGCCAACGCCGAACCGGGGCTCACCATCACGCGTGTCGTCTGGCGAGGCGAGTGCTGAGCCGGCGACACCGCACGCACACGTAGGGAGACTTGCTCCGCCTCTGCAGGCGGGGCAAGTCTCGCTTCTACGGGCTGGGAAGACGTACGCGGCAGACGTACGGGCGAGACGTACGGGCCAGACGTACGGCTGGTCAGGCGTTGTGCGGCCGTCCGGGCGCCGGCTGAGCCACGTAGCCCCACGATGCCGGCCAGTACCCCCGCGGCGGCGACGAGCAACGCCACGGTGAGCCCCGCACGCAGCAGCAGCGTGCCGACGGCCGCGCCGGCGAAGACCGCCACGAGAGCAGCGGCGCGGTAGCGCTGGGAGGCGTCCGGCGTGCCGCCGCCCAGCTCCGAGTGTCTGACCAGGGTGACCAGCGTGCCCGTCACCAACGTGGTGTTCAGGCTCGCCCCGAGCCGCCACATCGTCGCGCTGCGCACATCCATGGCCAGCGCGGTCAGGCCGATCACGGCATAGTGCCGCGGCGCCAGGTCGCCCCGCAGCCGACCGCGAACCCGGCGAGCAACGACCCCCGTGACCGCGGTCAAGACGACCAGCGCTTTCGGCAGCGGGTCGGAACGAGCCGGTGCCGACATGCACGTCCCGTTCCACGGCCTTGCGCAGTCACCTCCTGACAGGCCTCACCTCACCACCGCCTAATCCCCCACGCCACCAGAGAGCGCCCGGTCGGCGTCGGCGGTCCTCCCTCGCAGCATGAGGTCCAGGACCGCCATGAACCGCTGTGTCCGCGGCTCGCCGAGTACGAAGGGGTTGACGCCGTCCGGTCGGGTCCGCAGCTGTTCGACGCGCTGGAGGCCGTGGTCGTTGGGGTGGTTGGACAGTTCCACGTCCACCTTCGCGTCCCGCATCCGCTTGCGGAAGGAGCGCACGGACGCACGATAGATGCTCAGCTCCGACACCGTGCCGGGCGGGTTCACCCCGCCCCAGAGCATGGCCGTGTGGCACTCGGATCCGGACCGGACCGGGATGATCGGCGAGACGGTGCCCGTCGTGTGGCCCGGGGTGTGGTGCAGTCGGATCGTCGTCCCGCCGAGTGTGAGTCGTTGCCCGTCCGCGATGTCCAGATCCCTGGTGGGTGCGTTGTCCGGACGGGTCCGGGCGATGAGGTCCCAGTCGGCAGGCGCCATCAGAACGCGCGCTCCGTACCGGTCCGCGAGATACTGTGCCCCGCCGAAATGGTCGTCGTGGCCGTGCGTGACGACGACATACTTGATCGTCGCGGGATCGGCGCACAGCTCCCGCAACCCGGGGACGAGAATGCCCTCGGCGTCCGCGGGCGAGGTGAGCGCGTCGATCAACACGATCCCGTCATCGGTCAGCACCGCCATCGCGGAGACCCAACCAGCGCTCAGAAAGGCCAGGTTGTCGAAGATCCTCAACGGCTCCGGCGCGGGCGGACGAGGAAACTCGAAGTCGGGCGTCAGCGCCGTCACAAGTGCGAGCAGAACCGGGTCACTTCCGGCGAGCGACCTGGCACGGTCGTAGTGGACCTGTCCGTCCCGGCCCAGAGCAACGGCGGACGAGCCGAGACCGAGCGCGCCGACACCACCGGCAAGTCCGAGGGCGCCGAGCTGGGCGAAGCGGCGCCTGGAGAAGGGGCCGGCTAAGTCGTCGTCGTGCGGAGAAGAAGTCATGGTGGTCCTCCTTGGTGACCGCTCCGACTCATGATCCCATCGAGATCACGATAGGCGAGCGTGCCGGCATCCCCCGTCTCCGCAGTCCTGTTGGGCACGGTTCGAGCCGCGGCGCTCGGCGCGGCGTGTCCCTACGGCCAGGACCATGAGTACCGCCGTACAGCCGCCCAGCAGCATCACCGCGGACGGGGAAGTGCGGTCCAACACGATGCCCCCAACCAGTGCTCCGATGGAAATCGTTGCCTGGAAGGAGGCCGTGAACAGGACCGATGCGGCTTCCGGGGCGTGGGGTGCCGCCCTGGCGAACCAGGTTTGCGACGCGACCGGTACGGCGCCGTACGCGATGCCCCACACGCAGAGCCACCGCGCCGGTCTCCCGGCGGCCCAGCGCCGGAAGCAGGAGGGTCACCGCGCCGATCAGGCCTGCCGCCAGCCCGAAGACGGTGCGCGGGTAGCGGGCCACCCAGGCGCCGCCCATGAAGTTGCCGAGGATGCCGGCGGCTCCGTAGAGCAGCAGGAATGTGGTGATCAGGGCCCCGTTGGTGTGGGTGACCTGTTCCAGGAACGGTGTCACATAGGTGAAGGAGCCGAAGTGCGCCAGCACGACGACGAACGTCAGCAGGAGCGCGAAGCGGGTGTCGGCGCTGCGGAGCATGCCGTTGAGGACGCCGAGCCGTGTGACCTGGACCGGGGGGAGCGGCGGCACGAACACCAGCAGCATGGCCAGTACGGCGACCGCCAGAACTCCCATGGCCAGAAAGGCCGTTCGCCATCCGGCGAGGTCTCCGACGAGAGTGCCGGTCGGCACGCCGAGGACGGATCCCAGAGGGACGGCGGAAAAGATCACGGCGGTGGCTCTGCGGGCCGAGGCCGACGGTACGAGCCGTTCCGCCAACCCCGCCCCGATCGACCAGAAGCCCCCGATCGTGATGCCGACCATGACCCGGGAGGCCAGGACGAGGCCGTAGTCGGGCGCCGCCGCGGCGAGGAAGTTCGCCAATGCCAACAGAAGCGTGAAGACACACAGCATCAGCCTGCGGTCGAAGCGCGCTGTGGCCACGGTGACCAGTGGAGCGGCGAGCGCCGCGACGAAGCCGGGCATGGTCATCGTCAGGCCGGCCATCCCGTCCGAGATGGCGAAGCTGGATCCGATCGAGGTCAGCAGACCGATCGGCAGGATCTCGGTGGTGACGATGGCGAATATTCCCAGCATCACGGCGACCACGGCCGTCCATCCCCTCAGCGGGGCACGGGAGGACGGGACCGGGGCGTTGGCTGAACGGGCAGGGGTGGTTGGCGACATGACATTCCGTCCGTGACAGGCAGTGCGTCCGGCGGTCAGTCCAGCAGGCTCCATGGGGAGGTGGCTGGCAGTACTGCGACGGCACCCTTGCCCGTCACGGGTGATGTCGCATTCCCGCAATGCGCCGGACCTCCCCGGGCGGTGCCCGGGCCACGTCACACCCGCACGAACCGCTTGTGATGCGGCGGCGCCGGGTCGGGCGCAGACTGGACGGGTGAGTGGCACCTCTCTGGGGCGCGGCGAAGCCGCGCCCGAACCTCGGTCGGCACCACGGCAGACCTTGGCGCTCACGGCCATGATGTTCGCGGTTGCGATGACGTTCATCGACCAGACCATCGTCGCCATCGCCGCCCCGGACATCGTCCGTGAACTGGGTCTGTCAGCCTCTGGCATGCAGTGGGTCGTCAACGCCTACCTGCTGTCCCTGGCCGCCTTCTTCGCGCTGGGCGGCCGCCTGGCGGACCTCTACGGGCCGCGCCGGGTGGTCCTGATCGGCACCCTCGTCTTCGTCATCTCGTCGGTGCTGTGCGGCTGCGTCCCCAAGGGCGACGCGGCACAGAGCTGGCTGATCGCCTTCCGGGCCACCCAGGGTCTCGGTGCGGCACTGCTGTTCCCCGCGGCGCTGGCCGTGGTGGTGGCGGTGTTCCCGCGCGAGCGACGCGGACGCGCCCTCGCCCTGTTCTTCGGGATCTCCGGCGCGCTGACGGCCATCGGGCCTCTCCTGGGCGGCTGGCTGACGAACTGGACCTGGCGCGCGGTGTTCTGGGTCAACGTGCCCGTGGCCATCGTGGCTCTGGCCCTCACGGCATTCGCCCACATCGCCGACCGGCGGCGACCCGGCACGCTCGATGTCCGGGGTGCGGTTCTGATCGTCGCCGGCATGGGTCTGAGCGTCCTCGGCTTTCAACAGGCGTGGTCCTGGGGGTGGGACAGCGCGGCGACCTGGGCCTGCATCGTCGGCGGTCTCGTGGTGCTCTGCGCGTTCGTCGCCTACGAGCGGCGAGTGCGCCATCCGCTGATCGACCTGCGTGTCTTCAAGGACCGCGCGTTCACGGTGGACACGGCGGTGCTGTTCTTCGCCATGCTGGCCTTCGTCCCGCTGTTCTTCTTCGCCTCCGTGTACGCCCAGGTGTGTCTGAGTGCCTCGCCGAACCAGGCGGCGCTGTTCCTGCTGTACTTCTTCGCGGGCTTCGCGATCGCCTCGCAGTGGGGTGGCCGGATCCTCGACAAGCAGGGCGCCCGCCCGGCGCTGAAGATCGGCTGCGTCCTGGGCTGCGTCGGCTTCGCCCTGTGGGCCGACAAACTCACCGACCTGAGCATGCACGACCAGTGGCCGTACGCCGCCCTTGCCGGCGCGGGCATCGGCTTCATCCTCGCGCCCGCATCCACGGACGCCGTCAACCGGGCGATCGGTCCCTCCTACGGGGAGGTCACGGGAATCACCCAGACGGTACGCAACTACGCGGCGAGTGTGGGCCTGGCCGTCCTCGGCACCGTGCTGACGCACGTCACCAACTCCAACGTGACGAAGACCCTGGAGGCCCGCGGCCTGTCGCCCGACGTGGCGGAGAACGTGGCCCGCGACATCAGTGAGTCCATCACGGGCACGGGCGACAACAGTTCACCCACCGGCACGGGGCCTGCCGCCACGGCTCTGCGCGATGCGATGAACGCGGTGCGCATGGACTTCGCCGAGGCCAACCAGTGGGTGTTCAACGGCATGGCCATCGCCCTGGGCATCGGCTTCCTGTGCGCCCTGCGCCACCCGGGCGGGCGCGCGGTCACGCCCACGTACACGGAATCGCAAACAACTCCGCCCCGGGAAGCGACACAAGCCCCCGCAGGGCAGCCTGACCGGCGAACAGGTCCGTGACCTGCATATCGGACACCCTCACGGCCTCGCAAGCGGCTTTCGGCGGCGTCGACTTGAGCGGCTGCCGGTCGGTCGTCACACGTCGTGCGGCCCGTTGCCGGTGCCCGGTGCCGTGGGGCCGTGGCCGCCGGTGAGGCGGCGGTAGGCGGCACGGGCGTGAAGCAGGCGGGCCAGAGCCGTACCGACCAGGGCCGCGGCGAGGAGGCAGCTCAGCCAGAAGGTGTCGCGGTGGCCGACCCAGGTGAGGATTCCGGCGGGCGGGATGGCGAAGCCGTTGAGGAACAGCCAGCACAGGAGGGCCGTGCCGGGAGCCGCGGTGAAGCGGGCGCACAGGCCCAGGAGGGCGGCCAGCAGGGACAGTAGAACCAGGGCGAGCCCGGGCCGGTCGGTGCCCACGAGTGAGTTGAGCAGTGCCACCAGCAGCAGCGCCCCGCCGAAGGCCGCGGCCCACACCAGCGGGGTGGCGACGGGGCGGGGAACGGGCCTGGCACCGGAGCTGAGGGACACCCACTCGATCATGCTGACGTTTCCTCCCCGATCGTCCAGCCCATTGTTCCAGGCAGCCCCGGGCCACCTGCCCGGCGGTCGGCTCCGGACGCTCGTTAGGGTGTCGTCAAAGGTTGTCCAGAGAAACACCCGAACCAGACAGGGGACCGTGGTGGGCGCTCCACGCCTGAGCAGTACGCCGTTGCCGGGGATCGGGGTCCGTTACGACCTCACCACCCGGGAGCAGCGTCGCGTGTCCGTGGTCGCGCACCGGGACGGATCGCGGACGCTGAACGCGTACCAGCAGGACGATCCGGACGCGTGTGCGCTGACGGTGCGGATGACGTCGGGAGAGGCGGAGGCCCTCATCGACGCGCTGATGCCGGCGCACCACAGCCCGAACCTGCTGTCCACGACCGACCTGGGCCTGGTTGCCGAGCGGGTCGAGCTGTCGGCCACCTCGCACTGGAACGGGCGGGTGCTGGGCGAGACCCGGATGCGTACCGAGACTGGCGTGTCCATCGTGGCCGTACTGCGCCGCGCCGAGGCCATCCCCTCGCCGGCGCCGGACTTCCGGCTGGCGGGTGGTGACACCCTGATCGTGATCGGCACCCGCGAGGGCGTGGAGGCTGCCGCCGCGATACTCGGACGGGAGTGAACGGGCATGCACTCCTCCGCTGTCTTCCTCATAGAGTTCGGCGCGATCATCCTCGGCCTGGGCCTGCTCGGCCGGTTCGCCGCCCGTTTCCAGTTCTCCCCGATACCTCTGTACCTGCTGGCCGGACTCGCCTTCGGTGAAGGCGGGCTGCTCCCGCTCGGCACCAGCGAGGAATTCGTCGCCATCGGCGCCGAGATCGGCGTGATCCTGCTGCTGCTGATGCTCGGCCTGGAGTACACGGCCAGTGACCTGGTGTCCAACCTCAAGACCCAGTACCCGGCCGGCCTCGTCGACGCCGCGCTCAACGCCCTGCCCGGCGCGGCCATGGCCCTGCTGCTGGGCTGGGGCCCGGTCGCCGCCGTCGTCCTGGCCGGTGTCACCTGGATCTCGTCCTCCGGCGTCATCGCCAAGGTCCTCGGCGACCTCGGACGGCTCGGCAACCGCGAAACCCCGGTCATCCTCAGCATTCTGGTCCTCGAAGACCTCTCCATGGCCGTGTACCTGCCGATCATCACCGCCCTGCTCGCCGGGGCCGGTCTCGCGGCGGGCAGCGTCACCCTCGCCATCGCGCTCGGCGTCGCCGGACTCGTCCTCCTGCTCGCGGTGCGCTACGGGCGCCACATCTCCCGCTTCGTCTCCAGCGACGACCCCGAGAAGCTGCTCCTGGTCGTCCTCGGCCTGACCCTGCTGGTCGCGGGCATCGCCCAGCAGCTCCAAGTGTCCGCGGCGGTCGGTGCGTTCCTGGTCGGCATCGCCCTGTCCGGCGAGGTCGCCGAGGGCGCGCACAATCTCCTGGCCCCGCTGCGGGACCTGTTCGCCGCGGTGTTCTTCGTCTTCTTCGTACTGCACACCGACCCCGCGAGCATCCCGCCGGTGCTGCTCCCCGCACTGGCCCTGGCCACCGTCACCGCCCTCACGAAGATCGCCACCGGCTACTGGGCGGCCAAGCGCGCCGGAATCTCCGCCAAGGGCCGGTGGCGCGCAGGCGGAACGCTGGTGGCCCGCGGCGAGTTCTCCATCGTCATCGCCGGGCTCGCCGTCACCGCGGGCATCGAGCCCTCCCTCGGCCCGCTCGCCACCGCCTACGTCCTCATCCTGGTCATCCTCGGACCGCTCACCGCCCGCTTCACCGAACCGGTGGCGATGCGCCTGACGGCCCGTCTCGGCAAGCCCGCGCCGACGGCGCACGTACCGGCCGCGAGAGAGGCATCGCCTGCGGCGCCCCTCGAAACGGTGGACGATCAGGACACCGTCGGCCGGTCATGAATCATCGCAGCCACCAGGGCTGAAACCTGGGCTCACAGAGGCTTGTTCGGCCAGTCCAGGAGGCGGGCGCCGATGACCGCCGTCTGCAGGGCGTAGCGGTGGCCGGGATCGGTGGGGTCGCTGCCGGTCAGGGTGCGGGTGCGGGCCAGCCGGTACGTCAGCGCGCGCACGCTGAGCGACAGGTGCCGGGCCGCGGCGGCAGCCACGCAGCCGGTGTCGAAGTACACGCTGAGCGTGTCGAGCATCGGTCGACCAGTGCCTGCCGGTCGCGGGCCAGTACGGGGAAGACGAGCAGGTCGGCGGCCCGGAGGAGGGGATCGTCGAGGCCCATGCGCTGGGCAACGTCCAGGGCGTTGAGGGCCTCTTCGTAGCTGTGGCCGATACCGACCGCGCCCTGCCGGGGTCGGCCCACGGCGACCTGGCCCACGCCGGTGGCGGCGAGCGCGAGCCTGGCGAAGTGGGTGAGGACGCCCTCCTGATCGCCGGGGGCGATGCAGACCATTCGGCCGTCCGCCACCTGGCGGGGTGCCGGGTCGGTCTCGTCGTACTTCTACGGCCCCTCGGCCACGGCGACTGCGTGGGCGCGGGAAAGACGCAGCCCGAACCGTTCGCAGCGCGCGGCGAGATGACCCGGATCGCCTCGCCCGTGGAGCAGGTCGTCGATGAACTCGCGGCGGGCGGCCTCTTCCTTGCGGATGACGAGTCGCTGCGCGCGTTCGTATCCGTCGGCGAAGGCGTCCACCGCCTGCTCGATGACGGCGAGGACGCTGTCGGGGTCGGCCTGGACGGGCCGGTTGCGGCTGCCGGCCGCGAGATGGGCGCGCACCAGGGCACGCCAGCCGTGCCCCGCTTCGGCTGCCCTGGCGCCGAGGGCCCTGCGGGAGTCGATCTCGTCGCGGGTCAGGCGGCGGCCCGTGGCGGCGGCGTCCGCGAGGATCTGCCCGAAGCCTTCGAGGAACACGTCGGTGGCGCAGTCGACCGTCCTCACGCTCTTCCCCTTCGCCGGCGGCAGTTGTCGTCGGCCGGCGGTACCGTGCGCGGCCGGCGGCGGTCCGACCGGCGTCGTGCCCACGCACCCCGGGCTGTGCGGCTCAGCCGTTCGCATGCACGGCCTCGGCCGGTTCGGCCACCGTCGTCGCGGCCGGCGTCTCGCGCGGGGAGCGGCGAGCGAGGCGGCGGGTCAGGGGCTCGGTCCAGCGGGCGGCGAGTGGTCCGAGTACGACCAGGATCAGGACGTAGGCGGTGGCCAGCGGGCCGATGCGCGGTTCGACGCCGACGGTGAGTCCGGCGATGACGATGGAGAACTCGCCCCGCGCCACGAGGGTTCCGCCTGCCCGCCAGCGTCCCTTGCGTGAGATGCCGGCACGGCGGGCGGCCCAGTAGCCGGTGGCGATCTTCGTGAGGGTGGTGACGGCGGCCAGGGCGAGGGCGGGTACCAGTACGGGCGGGATGTCCGCGGGGTCGGTGTGCAGGCCGAAGAAGACGAAGAACACCGCGGCGAACAGGTCCCGCAGCGGGGTGAGGAGGTTGCCGGCCCCTTCGGCGACCTCGCCGGACAGGGCGATGCCGACCAGGAACGCACCGACCGCCGCCGACACTTGGAGCTGCTGGGCGATGCCCGCGACGAGCAGGGTGAGGCCGAACACGACCAACAGCAGCATCTCCGCGCTGTCCGAGGAGACCGCACGGCTGACGAGGCGGCCGTGGCGCAGCGCCACGTACAGCACCGCGCCGACCGTGCCCAGGGCGATCAGCAGGGTCAAGGCGCCGCCCGCGAGGCTCACGCCGGCCAACAGGGCGGTGAGGATGGGCAGGTAGACGGCCATGGAGAGGTCTTCGAGGACCAGCACGCCGAGCACGACCGGAGTTTCGCGGTTGCCGAGTCTGCGCAGATCCCCGAGGACCTTGGCGATGACGCCGGACGAGGAGATCCAGGTGACACCGGCCAGGGCGACGGCGGCGACCGGGCCCCAGCCCAGCAGCAGGGCCATCGCGGCTCCGGGGGCGGCGTTCAGGACGAAGTCGACCGCGCCGGACGGGTATTGGGTCTTGAGCGTGTCGACGAGTTCGGAGGCGCTGTACTCCAGACCGAGCAGGAGCAGCAGCAGGATGACGCCGATCTCGGCGCCGGTGGCGACGAACTCCTCGCTGGCCTGAAGGGGAAGGATGCCCCCGTGGCCGAAGGCGAGTCCGGCGAGCAGGTACAGGGGTATGGGCGAGAAGCCCACCCGGCCGGCGAGGCGGCCCAGCAGCCCCAGGGCGAGGATGATCGCGCCGAGTTCGATGAGCATGGCTGTGGTGTTGTGCACGGGCGTCTGACCTCCGTGATCGGTTCGGTGGCGGCGTCTGTGCCAGGTGCGGGTGCCGGCGGCCGGAGTTGAGCTCCGGGGGTGCATGGGCGCCGTCGCGGCTGCGGGCAACCGCTCGGGCCGGTCGGCTCGGTGGGGTCGTGCGACGAGGCAGTGCCGAGATTCGTGCGCGCGAGCCGAGTGAGCGGCCGCGCGCATGGCGAGGTGGGGTGGTGTCCTTGCGACGGGGCTCGCAGGGGCCTGCTGGTGGGCCCGGACCGCGGTGTGACGTGTGACGGGCCGTACCGTGGCCGGTCGTCCTCGTCGGGCGCGGTGCGCGTCAGCGCGCGGAGCGGCCCTTCAGGCCGACGGCGCTGTCGGTATCAGGAACGCCGTCGCGGGCGGCGTTCTCGACGCGTGCGGGGATCTCGACGCGCGCACGGATGACCGGACCCATGTCACGCCCCCCATCACGTCGGCCGGAATCGGCAACGACCACCAACGACTGAGCAACCCCTCGCTCAACGGAGCGTAAGGGCTCGGTAAAGGATTCTAGCGCATGCCAAATTCCGATGATCATACGGAAGTTGTCGTATCTGCGGCCGTCCCACCGGCGCGTCAGCGACGCGGTGGGCAGCGGCGCCCTGTTCGCGGGCGATGCGGATCGAAGAGCTGCCCGGCAATGCCGGTGAGGACCAGGCCTGCGGCGATGAGAAGTCCGTCGGCCAGGACGATTCCGGTGACCAGTACGGCAACCGCGCCCGTCAGCATCCACCAGGCGCCGGTGCGGCGGTACTCGCGGGGCCGGGTGGGCCGTCCGGCGCCCATCGCCCGGGCGAAGCGGGGGTCGTCACGCGCGAGTCGTGCTTCGAGCGCGCCCAGACCCTCGTCGTCGGACTGAGGCATGGCTCCCCCTTCCCCGCTGCCCGGGCCCGGCATCCGCACCTGCTCGGCGCCGCAAACGGCCCGCTCCGGCGTCCCTCCCGGAATCCTCCCGGCCGCTCCCGCCATCAGGCCCAACTCCCATCTTTCCTGGGGGCGAACCTGCACAAACACCCGTCGGCGGACCTGCACGAACACTGCCGACAACGTCCGTAGCGCGTGCACGGGCTCCGATGAGCACATGGCCGTAGGCCGGCTCAGTCCGCAGTCAGCTCGGAACAGCGGGCGGGCGCCGGCGCACCGCCACCGGCGGTGCCAGCGGTTCCGTCACACGGCGGAAGACCCGCTGTACCGCGGGGGCGCAGAGCAGGGACATGACCGCGACCGCGATCAGTGTGACGGCGATCTCACCTGCGGGTTGCCGGATCCAGGCGTGGTCGTACCAGCCGAAGTACTTGGCCGCCTGGGCCACGAACCCGTGCAGCAGGAAGCCGGACAGCGTGCCTGCGCCCAGCACCGTGAACCAGGTCCGGCGCCCGGGCACACAGGCGAGGAAGGAGGCGACCAGGACGACCGAGCAGCCGAAGGTGGCCAGGGTCATCAGGGGGCCGTACCAGGCGGGCGCGGCGAGCTCCCGGGCGCTCTCGCTGTGGAAGAACCAGCCGTAGTCCATCCGCGAGACGGCCCAGTACGCCACCACGAGGGCGCAGCCGAGGACCGGCAGGGCGAGGGTGCGCGCCTCACGGCGGCGGACCAGGAGGAAGTGCACCGGCTTCAGTTGCAGGCCGAGCACGAAGTACGGCAGGAACTGCAGGACACGCTGGAGGCCGAGGTCGTTGCCGATCGAGGGCGAGAGGGTGGCCAGCATCGCCACGCCGAGAGCGAGCGGCAACGGCCACCGGACCAGCCGCCAGATCGGAGCCGTCAGCCGCCAGACGAACAGGGCCGCCAGGAACCAGGTCAGGTACAGCGGGTCCAGCAGACTGATCGGCCGGTCGGGATCCTGGCTGGTCCACCGCGTGAAGAGGGTGTACGCCACCTCGAAGACCACATAAGGGACCGCCACGCCGGTGAGCAGCCGTCCGATCTTCCGGCGGTCCGCCTCGAAGCCGCGCGAGAAGTAGCCCGAGAGCACCGCGAACACCGGCATGTGGAAGGCGTACACGAGCATGTACAGCGCGGTGACGGTCCGGCTGCCCTCCCGCAGCGGTTCCCAGGCGTGACCTGCCGCCACCAGGAGGATCGCCAGGTACTTGGCGTTGTCGAGGAAGGGATCCCGCCGCTCGGCCCGTCTCTCCGCCACCCCCGTGGAAGGCAGCGGTGGCCGCCGTCGCTCCGGTGCGAGTGTGACAGTGGGGGCGGGTGTGGCGTCAGCGGACATCGCGAGCACCCTAAGCACATGTCCCTGCGCCGGTTCAAGCACACCGTGTGCCAACGCACACGTATGAGCCACCATGACGGCCACCACTTGTTTCTACACGCCTCCCTCGGGCGGACGCGGCCGGCCGCCGGCTGTCGCCGGGGCGGGCGGCGTCCGCCCAGTCGGCTCGCGTCCGCCCCGGCGTGCGGGTCAGCGGATGTCGTCGAGGTCGAGGTCCTTCCCGACGACCAGGGTGACCGCACCCGCCCCCGCGGCCGAGTCCGGCGCGGCCCGGACCCCTGGCAGCCGGGCGGCGAGCGCCTGGGCCTGCTTCTCCAGGCCCGGCGGGTAGGTGACCTTCGTAGTGCCGCTGTTCTGGGGGCGTTGCCCGTGCCCGCGACGGTGAAGCCGGCCGCGCGCAGCTTCTCCGCGACGGTGCCGGCCAGCCCCGAGACCCCCGTGCCGTTGAGGACCTGGACGCGCACGGAAGAGGCGTACACGGGGTTCTTCGCGTCCGCCTCCAGGCGCTTCTTGTCGACTTCCTTGTCCCTGGCCAGGGAGGTGAACAGCTCGGTGGCCTGCGGGTACTGCCAGACCACGTTGGCCTTGTCGGAGGCCACGTCAGCCTCGCGCGGGTAGTTGGGGACCGTGAGGAAGGTCAGACGGTCGCTCGGGATTCCCTTGAGTTCCGACGCGAGGCCGTACAGCGGCTTGATGCCGGCCATATCGGGGTCCGTGGTCAGGGACTTGGTGGCCGATTGCAGGAAGCCGTAGAGCGCCTTCGGGCTGGTCAGCTTGGCCTGTGCCTTCTCGGCGAGGGCGTCCATGAACTCCTGCTGGCGTCCGATGCGTCCGATGTCGGAGCCGTCGCCGACTCCGTAGCGCACGCGCACATAGCCGAGTGCCTTCTCGCCCCCGACCGTCTGGCAGCCGGGCTCCATGTCCAGTCGGGCCTTCTTGGAGTGGATGGCCTGCTCGGGGCAGACCTCGATGCCGTCCAGGGCGTCGACCATGCCCTTGAAGCCCTGGAAGTCGACGGACATGAAGTGGTCTATGCGCAGGCCCGTGTTGGCCTCGACCGTCTTGATGGAGCAGGCGGCCGCACCGGCGACCTCGCCACTGGTGCCACCGAGCGCGAACGCCTCGTTGATCTTGTAGTGGTGCGGCGCGGAGGTGCTGCCGTCGCCCTTGTCGCAGGCCGGTACCTCCACCCAGGAGTCACGGGGGAACGACACCACCGTCGCCCATTCCCGGTTCGCCGGGACGTGCAGCACCATCAGCGTGTCCGACTGCATGGTGGTCAGGTCCTTGCCGTACTCGGCGTTGGCGCCGTCGCGGCTGTCGGAGCCGACGACCAGGATGTTCTTCGAGCCCGGGCTGAGATTCTCGGGCCGGTCGCCGCCGATCTTGTCATCGACGTCCGCGGACTTGATGTTGTCGTTGAGGTCCTGGTAGACCCAGGCGCCCACCCCGGCGACTCCGAGGACGACGGCCGACGTCACCCCCACCCCCCACGCCAGGATCCTCCCCCGTCGCGTCAGCCGGGTATTCCCCTCGCCGCCCGGCATGCGTCGGCGTTTCCCCGTCCCCGTCACCTGCGCCCCCTCGATAGCTGAATGGCCGAAGCCCGAACCCCTCACCCCGAACAGACGACGATCTTCGCAACATCCGTTGCCTGGATCGCACGAACCGGCAAAATTCCCGTGGCAGCGCCCCTCGACGGCCGGCCGGGAAAGTCAACGCCCGCTCGGGGAGCGCCCGTTCAGAGAGGCGTCGCCGCGCGCAGGATGAGGACCACCGGCACCGCCGAGTTCGCCGACGACATCGCCGAGACGGCCGTCCCCGCGGCCGCGCACCACGCCGCCAGGCCCACCGAGGTGAACAGCGACGGCCAACGACGGCCCTGCGGAGCGGGCCCGAGCAGTGCGGCCACCCGGCGCGGCACCGGCCCTGCCGCCGCGAAGCCTGCCAGGGTCGCGACCGGAGTGCCCCTGGACACCAGCGCCGCCTTGCCGATCGCGCTCGCCACCGTCCGGCGGCTGCCAGCCGCCCGGGCGGCCTCTTCGTCCGCCCAGCGTTCCGCTGTGTACGACACCGCTGTGCGCAGCGGGCGCAGGAAGGGGTTGGCCCGCGCGGCCAGTTGGACGGCGAGGAGGAAACGGTGGTGCCGCGCGGCCAGATGGGCCCGTTCGTGAGCGAAGAGCGCCCGGCGTTCGGCGGGTTCGAGGCGGTCCAGCAGCCCCGTGGTCACCACCACCCGGTCCCGTCGGCCACCCGGCAGCGCGTACGCGTACGGCACCTCGTCGGGGAGTACGACCACACCCGTGCCCGGCAGCGCGGCGAGCGCCCGGTGGGCGTGGCGGCACACCCGGCCGTGCCGCCACAGTGTCCGCCCGCAGGCAACGACCACCGCGCACAGCGCCGGGACGGCCGCCCTGCCGACGATCTCGTCGTACGGCACGGCCGCCCGCACCTCGGGGTCCGACCAGCCGTCCGGCAGCGGGTTCCCCGGGAGCTGGGCGGTTCCGACCACCATCGCCAGGCCCAGGCACACCGTGCTGCACACCGCCATCACAGCGGCGACAGCGGTGAGCAGCCTCGTCGCGGTGCGGGGATGCAGGTGCCGCTCGGCGAGGCGTGCGATCGGCCATGCCGTGAGCGGCAGGACGAGCGGCAGAAAGACGAAGACCCCCATGAGGTGTCAGTTGTCCCCTTCACTCCGGGAACGGCCCCGTTCGCTCCGGGGGCCGCCCGGTTCGCTCCGCGACTGACCCAGCAGGTCACGCAGCAGCCGCTCGTCGTCCGGACCCAGACCGGTGACGAAGCTGGCGAGCACGGCCCCGCGGTCGCTCTCCGCGTCCAGCACCCTGCGCATCCTGTGCGCCGCGAGCCCCGCCTGGTCCGAAGCCGACGTCCACGCGAAGGAGCGGCCCGCACGCTCCCGGGTCACCGCGCCCTTGGCCAGCAGCCGGGTCAGGATCGTGATCACCGTCGTATAGGCGAGGTCCCCGCCGAGCCGTTCCTGCACCCAGCCGGCCGTCGCCGGACCGTCCGCCCCTTGCAGTGCCGACAGGACCAGCGCCTCCAGCTCGCCCTGTCCCCGGCGCCGGGAACGCTGCCGGTCATCCGCCATGCCCTGTCTCCCTTCCGCTGACCTGCGCGTCATGTGCGATACATCGAGCGGTACATCGTAAGGAAAGCAGAGGCCCTCCCATTCCTTCTACAGTGATGTAGATTTCAGAGGACTGCAATCAGCGCCATCACCTCACGCGAAAGGGGAGAGCATCAGTGGGAGTTTCCCTGTCCAAGGGCGGCAACGTCTCGCTCAGCAAGGAGGCGCCGGGTCTGACCGCCGTCCTGGTCGGACTGGGCTGGGACGTGCGCACGACCACCGGCACCGACTACGACCTCGACGCCTCCGCCCTGCTGCTCAACGCCTCCGGAAAGGTCCTGTCCGACCGGCACTTCGTCTTCTAGTCGATCTGGCGGCCGTGCCCACCGATGTCGACCGGATCGTGTTCCCGGCCTCCATCCACGACGCCGAGAACCGCGGCCAGAGCTTCGGCCAGGTCCGCAATGCCTTCATCCGCGTCGCCAACCAGGCCGGCGGCGCCGAGATCGCCCGCTACGACCTGTCCGAGGACGCCTCGGCCGAGACGGCCATGGTCTTCGGCGAGTTGTACCGCCACGGCACCGAGGGGAAGTTCCGAGCCGTCGGACAGGGTTACGCCTCCGGGCTCGCCGGGATCGCCGCCGACTTCGGTGTCGACGTCTGACAGCACTGCTCCGCTCGACCGTGGGACGCTACTCACCCCTGCTCCACCTGCGCCAACACGTCACCCAGCTCACCAGAAGGACGGAACCCTCATGTTCGGACTGAGCGAACTCGTGATCATCCTCCTCGTCGTCATCGCCGTCCTCTGCGCGAAGAAGCTTCCCGAACTCGCCCGTTCGGCGGGCAAGTCGGCGCGCATCCTGAAGTCCGAGGCCAATGCGATGAAGGACGAGGACGCTCCCGGGGCGCCCCGGGTGATTCAGGGGGAGACCGTCGCCCCGGAGGGACCGAGGCCCCAGAGCTCGGGCGCGCAGTAGGGCGGAACGGCACGAGATCACGAAAGGGCTCCCACAGGTCACGACCTTATGGGAGCCCTTCGTCGTGCTGCCTGCCGGTGAAGGTTGAGAAGACGATCACGAGCAGGACATCCGCGGCGTGTTACGGCATCACGGCGTCAGCAGCAGGCTGTTGCCGCGCTCCTTGGCGGCGGCGTAGCGCTTGGCGACGTCCTGCCAGTTGACGACCTGCCACATGGCCTCGATGAAGTCGACCTTCTGGTTCCTGTACTGGAGGTAGAAGGCGTGCTCCCAGGCGTCGAACACCAGGACCGGTGTCGAGCCCTGGCCGACGTTGCCCTGGTGGTCGTAGACCTGCTCGACGATGAGTCGGCCACTGAGCGGCTCGTAGGCGAGTACGCCCCAGCCGGAACCCTGGGTCGTGGCCGATGCCTTGGACAGCTGGGCCTTGAAGTTCGCGAAGGAGCCGAAGGACTCGGCGATGGCGTCCGCGAGTTCGCCCACGCCGTCCTTCTCCAGCGGCTCGCCGCCGCCCTCGCCCGTCATGTTGTGCCAGTAGATCGAGTGCAGGATGTGGCCGGAGAGGTGGAAGGCCAGATTCTTCTCCAGGCCGTTGATCGAGCCCCACGACTCCTTGTCCCGCGCCTCGGCGAGCTGCTCCAGCGTGTCGTTCGCGCCCTTCACGTACGCCGCGTGGTGCTTGTCGTGGTGCAGCTCGATGATCTCGGGGCTGATGACCGGGGCGAGCGACGCGTAGTCGTACGGAAGCTCCGGAAGCGTGTAAACCGCCATGTCCAACGTCCTCCGACGTTATTGCGAATGGTATGCAGCTGCACGTTAACAGTAAGAGCGACAGCTTTACGATCAGGCGTTGGACCTAGGACCTGCGCCGTGTCGCAGCGCGGCACCACTGCCGGCCGAACCCTGCCCGGCAGGGCGGGCCAGGCCCGCCGTCCACTTCTCCTCGATGCGGCCGACTTTCCAGACCAGCAGGGCCAACGCCCATGTGGCGAAGAACAGCGCGACGATGACGTAGCCGATGATGTTCAGGTCGAGGCCGGAGACCCAGTCCCAGAACGGGCCGTGCAGGTCCGCCTTCTCCGCGATCAGGCCCAGCAGTTCGACGGTGCCGATGATGAGGGCGACGGCGACCGACAGGCCCGTGATGGTGAGGTTGTAGTAGACCTTGCGGACCGGCTTGGAGAACGCCCAGCCGTAGGCGAAGTTCATGAACGAGCCGTCGATGGTGTCCAGCAGCGACATGCCGGCCGCGAACAGGAGCGGCAGGCACAGGATCGCGTACCAGGGCAGCCCCGATGCCGCGCCCGAGCCGGCGAGGACGAGGAGCGCGATCTCGGTCGCGGTGTCGAAGCCGAGACCGAAGAGCATGCCCAGGGGATACATCTGCCAGGGCTTGGTGATCGACTTCATCAGGCGGCCGAGGAGGCGGTTCATGAAGCCCCGGTTGTTGAGCTGCTCTTCGAGGGCGGCCTCGTCGAAGTGGCCGGTGCGCATCTGCCGGAAGACCTTCCAGATGCCGGCCATGATCACGATGTTGATGATTGCGATGAGATAGAGGAATGCCCCCGAGACCGTCGTACCGATCCAGCCGGTCACGCTGTGCAGTGCGGAGTCGTCGTTCTGCACCGGGTCGGCCAACGCCTTGACACCCAGGGAGAGAAGGAAGGCGAGGGCGAAGACGATCGAGGAGTGACCGAGGGAGAACCAGAAGCCGACCGACAGCGGGCGCTGCCCCTCGCTCATCAGCTTGCGGGTGGTGTTGTCGATGGCGGCGATGTGGTCGGCGTCGAAGGCGTGCCGCATGCCGAGGGTGTAGGCGGTGACGCCGATGCCGATGCCGAAGGTCTTGCTGCCCAGGCTGTAGTGCTCGGGGGTGACGATCACCACGAGGGTGAACCAGCCGATGACGTGCAGCGCCAGGATGAACGCGGCCATTCCGCCGAGGCTCGCCCACTCCTTGCGGGTCATGGACGTACGGATGCGGTGCCACGAGGAGGTCATGGGGGTGGGGGCCTTACTGCTGGTCCGATGGCTGTTCTCAGCCGCGCAGCCCAGGCTTCTGCCAGCGAGTTGCAAGAACAACGCAGGGGCGGCAAAGCCCGCGTCAGGATTCAGTCAGGCCCTTATTGCACAATACTTGCAATAGCATTCGCACTGCAGAAAGGTGGGTCGGCATGGGACGCAAGACATCTCCGATCGTGCTGGGCATCGAGTCGTCGTGCGACGAGACCGGCGCGGGGCTCGTTCGGGACGGTCGGCTGCTCGGCCACGCCATCGCGTCGAGCATGGACGAACACGCCCGGTACGGCGGTGTCGTACCCGAGATCGCCGCCCGCGCCCATGTGCATTCGGTACGCCCGGTGATCCAACGGGCCCTGGACGGGGCCGGGTTGCGGCTCTCCGACATCGGCGCGGTCGCCGTCACCACCGGACCGGGCCTGTCGGGCGCGCTCCAGGTGGGGCTCGCCGGGGCGAAGGGCCTCGCGTACGCGCTCGGCGTCCCCCTGTACGGCGTGCACCACCTCGCCGGCCATGTCGCCGCCGACACCCTGGAGCACGGTCCGCTGCCCGATCCCTGCATGGTGCTGATCGTCTCGGGCGGCCATACTTCGCTGCTCCTCGTCCGCGACCTGGCCCGCGATCCGATCGTCCATCTCGGCGACACCCTCGACGACGCGGCCGGGGAGTGCTTCGACAAGGTCGCGCGCGTTTTCGGGCTGCCCTATCCGGGCGGCCCGGCCATCGACCGGGCAGCGCGCGTGGGGGATCCGCGCGCTGCCCCTTCCCGCGCCCTCTGACCGGCCCGCGCGACAAGCCGTACGACTTCTCCTTCTCCGGGCTGAAGACGGCGGCCGCGCGGTGGGCGGAAGGACACTCGGGCGGTGAGCTGCCGGTGGCCGACGGCGCGGCTTCGCTCCAGGAAGCCATCGCCGACGTGCTGACCCGCAAGGCGGTGGCGGCCTGCGTCGAGCAGGGCGTGGGCACGCTGGTCGTGGTCGGCGGGGTCGCCGCGAACTCCCGTGTCCGTTCGCTGGCCGAGGAGCGCTGCAGCGCCGCGGGTGTCGAACTGCGCGTACCGCCCCTGCGGTTGTGCACGGACAACGGCGCGATGATCGCCGCCGTCGGCGACCTCCTCGTACGTGCCGGTGCCGGACCGACGCCGCTGGACGTGTCGATCGATCCGTCGGCGCCGCTGGAGTACGCGGCGCTGCACCCTGTGGCGGCCGGGGCGGTGGCGGCCTGATGGGCATCCGCGTCTTCAAGGACGGCGCGCTGCTCCGCCACACCACCGCCCTGCGGTCCGTGTACGCCGACGCCTTCTGCGCCCCGCCCTGGGACGAGGACGAGGAGAAGGCCGTCGAGTTCGCGGCGCGGCTCCCGGTGAACGTACGGCGTCCGGGTTTCACGGCCGCGCTCGCCTTCGACGGTGAGGAGGTCTTGGGTTTCGCCACCGCCTGGACCACCCTCTCCCCTTCCCCACCGACCGCTGCTACCCCCAGGCCGCCGCCGGGCTCGGGCACGACCGCACCGGCGCCTGGCTGTGCGGCGCGCGCGAGATAGACGAACTCGCCGTACGCGCCGGCTCCAAGGGCACCGGCCTCGCCGCCGGCCTGCTGGAAGCGGTCACCGCAGACGCTCCCGAAGGCCGCTCCTGGCTGCTCACCTCCGTCCGGTCGGGGCGGGCCATGTCCTTCTACCGCCGCCAGGGCTGGACGCAGGCCACCCACCCCTCCCCCCGCGGAAAGGGCATCGTGGTCTTCCTGAGCCCTCGTCACCCCGCCCGGTCCCTGGCCGTCCAGCCCCTGACGCAGGCGCCGTCCCCGTCATCGTGGATGCCGGCCGCACCGCCCGGCACGGCTCCTGCTGCCGGCTGAACAGCAAGGTCTGGGCCCGGTCACGCCCGCCCGTCGTTCTCGACCTCGACCGGATACGGCACGAACGTGCTGCTGTGCTCGTCGACGGCGAGTGCCCGGCCGAGCGGAGGGGCCGCCCGCTGCGGACAGTCGAGGCGTTCACAGACGCGGCAGCCCATGCCGATCGGGGTCGCGGCGGAGGCCTTGGTGAGGTCGAGGCCGTCGGAGTAGACGAGGCGATGGGCATGGCGGATCTCGCAGCCCAGCCCGATGGCGTACGTCCTGCCGGGCTCGCCCCAGCCGCCGCGGTGCCGGGTGACCGCGCGGGCCGTCCACAAGTAGCGCTGTCCGTCCGGCATTTCGGCGATCTGGACGTGGATGCGACCGGGTGCGGCGAACGCCTCGTAGACGTTCCACAGGGGGCAGGTGCCGCCGGCGCGGGAGAAGTGGAAGCCGGTGGCCGACTGGCGTTTGGACATGTTCCCGGCGCGGTCGACGCGGACGAAGGAGAAGGGCACGCCGCGCAGTCGGGGGCGCTGGAGGGTGGACAGGCGGTGGCAGACGGTCTCGTAGCCGAGGCCGTAGCGGTCGGTGAGGCGCTCGATGTCGTAGCGGAACTCCTCGGCCGCCGTGTGGAAGGCGGTGTACGGCAGGATCAGCGCGGCCGCGAAGTAGTTGGCGATGCCGATGCGGGCCAGGGCGTGGGCGGGTGAGCCGGGCGGGAAGTCCTCGGCGGCCTGGCGGTCGAGTTCGTCGCCGTATTCGAGGAGCGCCAGCTGGGTGGCCATGCGGAACGCCCGCTGGCCGGGGCGCAGGCGGGTGGACAGGTGGAGGGTGCGGGTCGCCGCGTCGAAGTGGTGCAGACGGTCGCCGGTCCCGGCGGCCGGGCGGACGTCATGGGTGCCGGCCAGTCTCGCCGTGAGGGCTCCGACGACCTCGCCGGGCCGGATGCCGATCTCCTCGGCGAGGCGTTCGGCCGCGAGGTCGGTGTCGTGCAGGTAGTTCTGGCGGCGGTAGAAGAAGTCCCGGATCTCCTCGTGGGGTGAGCGCGGTGACTCGACGGCGGTGTCACGGCCGTCGGCCGCTCCCACGAGCCGCTCGGACAGGAGCTGGTTGCGGCGGCCCAGGTCGAGCAGGACCCGCGCGACCGCGGGCATCCGGGAGGCGAGTTCCGCGAGGTCGGACGGGGAGACGCGGGATTCGGCGATCTCACCGGTGAGCGCCTCGCGCAGGTCGGCCATCAGACGGGTCGTGTCGCGCTCGGAGAAGAAGTTCGGGTCGAGTCCGAAGGTCTCGGTCAGCCGGAGCAGCACGGGGACGGTGAGCGGGCGGGAGTCGTGCTCCATCTGGTTCAGATAGCTGGGCGAGATGGCGAGGACGCGGGCCAGCTCGGCCTGGCTCATCCGGCGCTCCTCGCGGAGCCTGCGCAGCCGCGCCCCCGCATAGGTCTTGCTCACCGCGCGTGTTCCTCCACGTCAGGACGGGCTGAGACCAGGTCAGCGTACGCGACCCGGCGCTTTCAGCACCCTTCGCAAGATTGGCAAACGGCGGCGAGAAGATTCGCAAAACTTGGCATGCCTCCACGGTTGATGGCACTCAGTGCCAGTGCCAGAGTGTGAGTGCGGCCCGCCGAACACGGCAGGCTCCGCCCGGAACCGGGGCGCGATTCATGCCCTGACGTCGGAGATCCCGGCAGGACGGCAGCCCGTACCGGCAGCATTGCTCACCTTCGCCCCTTCGGGGTGACGGCGGGCCGTATCCCTTGAATGAGACACGCAGTGCCATTCGTGCGGAGATCAGCACGAGATTGGCAGACACAACAGACCGAGGAGACGGTGACAGTCATGGCACAGGCGAGGACGCAGGCGGCCGAGGAGCTCGCACGGCGCTGGGCCACCGACCCGAGGTGGCAGGGCATTGAGCGCACCTACAGCGCCGAGGACGTCGTCCGGCTGTCCGGGAGTGTCCGTGAGGAGCAGACGCTGGCCCGGCGCGGGGCCGAGCGGCTGTGGCGCCAGCTGCATGAGCAGGACTACATCCACGCCCTTGGCGCGCTGACCGGCGGCCAGGCGGTGCAGCAGGTCAAGGCCGGGCTCCAGGCGATCTACCTGTCCGGCTGGCAGGTCGCGGCCGACGCCAACCAGGCCGGGCACACCTACCCCGACCAGAGCCTGTACCCGGCCAACTCGGTGCCACAGGTGGTGCGTCGGATCAACAACGCGCTGCTGCGTGCCGACCAGATCGCCACCGCGGAGGGCGCGGGCGACACGACGGACTGGCTGGCGCCGATCGTGGCCGACGCCGAGGCCGGTTTCGGTGGTCCGCTCAACGCCTTCGAGCTGACCAAGGCGATGATCGCGGCCGGTGCGGCCGGCATCCACTACGAGGACCAGCTCGCCTCCGAGAAGAAGTGCGGCCACCTCGGCGGCAAGGTCCTCGTCCCGACCTCGCAGCACATCCGCACCCTGAACGCGGCCCGCCTCGCCGCCGACATCGCCGACGTGCCCACCGTCATCGTCGCCCGCACCGACGCCCTCGCCGCCAACCTCCTCACCACCGACATCGACGAGCGCGACGCCGGGTTCGTCACCGGCGAGCGCACGGCCGAGGGCTTCTACCGGGTGCAGAACGGCATGGCGCCGGTCATCGCCCGTGGCCTCGCCTACGCGCCGTACGCCGATCTGATCTGGGTGGAGACGGGCACCCCGGACCTGGCGCAGGCCCGCGAGTTCGCCGAGGCCATCCACGCCCGGTACCCGGACCAGATGCTGGCGTACAACTGCTCGCCGTCCTTCAACTGGAAGGCCGCGCTGGACGACGACCAGATCGCCAAGTTCCAGCGTGAACTGGGCGCGATGGGCTACAAGTTCCAGTTCATCACGCTGGCCGGCTTCCACTCCCTCAACCACGGCATGTTCGACCTCGCCCGCGGCTACGCCGAGCACGGCATGACCGCCTATGTCGACCTGCAGGAGAAGGAGTTCGCCGCGCAGGCCCACGGCTTCACGGCCGTCAAGCACCAGCGCGAGGTCGGTACGGGGTACTTCGACCTGGTGTCGACGGCCGTCAACCCGACGTCGTCCACGACTGCGCTGGCCGGGTCCACGGAGGAAGAGCAGTTCCACTAGGCCGCCAGACCGGGTGCCCCGCGCCGCGCGGCTCCCAGTGGCCGAGCGGAGGGGACGGGCGACCGTCCCTGTCCGCCCCCTCCGCTCCCCTCTCAGGAGAATCCGATGTCCACCACCGCACTGACCCACGATGTCCGTGTCCTCGCCGGTCCGGGCCACCGTCACGACGAGATCCTCACGCCTGCCGCCCTCGACTTCGTGGGCCGGCTCGCTGCGGAGTTCGGCGAACGCCGCCAGGAACTCATGAAGGAGCGCCGCAGGCTGGCGCTGCGGCTGGCATCGGGCTCACCGCTCGGCTTCCCCATGGTCACCTCCGCCGTCCGCGCCGACCCGACCTGGCGCGTCGCGCCACCTGCCCCCGGCCTGACCGACCGCCGCGTCGAGATCACCGGCCCGCCTGAGCGCCGGACGGCGATCAACGCGCTCAACTCCGGCGCCCAGGTCTGGATGGCTGACTTCGAGGACGCGACCGCTCCCCTCTGGGACAACGTCGTCGGCGGCCAGCTCAACCTGCTCGACGCCATCGAGCGCCGGATCGACTTCACCACGGCGGAGGGCAAGGAGTACCGGCTCGGCGAGAGCGACCGGCTCGCCACTGTCATGGTCCGCCCGCGCGGCTGGCATCTCGACGAGGAGCACCTGGAGTTCGACGGGCGGCCCGTGCCCGCCGCCCTGGTCGACTTCGGCCTGAACTTCTTCCACTGCGCCCAGCGCCGGATCGACGCCGGGTACGGCCCGTACTTCTACCTGCCGAAGCTGGAGAACCGGTACGAGGCGCGCCTGTGGAACGACGTCTTCGTCGTCGCCCAGGAACTGCTCGGCATCCCGCGCGGCACGGTCCGCGCCACGGTCCTCATCGAGACGATCACCGCCGCGTTCGAGATGGAGGAGATCCTCTACGAGCTGCGTGAGCACAGCGCGGGGCTCAACGCGGGCCGCTGGGACTACCTGTTCAGCCTGATCAAGACGTTCGGTCACCGCACCGACTTCCTCCTCCCCGACCGGGCGAAGGTGACGATGACCGCCCCCTTCATGCGGGCGTACACCGAACTCCTGGTCCGCACCTGCCACAAGCGCGGCGCCCACGCCATCGGCGGCATGGCCGCCCACGTGCCCGGCAAGGACCCGGCCGCGAACGACGCCGCGCTGGCCAAGGTCCGGCTCGACAAGGAGCGAGAGGCCGAGGACGGCTTCGACGGCTCCTGGGTGGCCCACCCCGGGCTCGTCCCCGTCTGCCGCGAGGTCTTCGACGGTGTCCTGGACGAACGGCCCCACCAGATCGACCGTACCCGCGACGACGTCGAGGTGTCCGCGGCCGACCTGCTCTCGGTGCGCAGGATCAGCGGGCCGCCGACTGCGGAGGGCGTGCGCACCAACATCGCCGTCGCGCTGCGCTACTTCGCCGCCTGGCTGCGCGGCCAGGGCGCCGTCGCGCTGGACGGCCTGATGGAGGACGCGGCCACCGCCGAGATCGCCCGCGTGCAGATCTGGCAGTGGCTCCGGCACCGGGTGAGCGACCGGGAGACGGTGCTGCGGCTGCTCGACGACGAGATCGTCGCGCTCGGCGCCGAGTACCCGTGGGCGCCCGTCGACGAGATCCGTGCCCTGTTCGAACGGACCGCGCTGGCAGGCGAATTGCCGCTGTTCTTCACCCCGGACGCGTACACGCGGCACCTCGTGAAGCGGACGGAGGCCGGGGCATGAGCGGGGGCATCCAGCGCGTCGGGGTGGTCGGCGGCGGGCAGATGGGGGCCGGGATCGCCGAGGTGTGCGCACGGGCCGGACTCGACACGGTGGTCTGCGAAGTGGACGCGGTCGCGGCCCGCGCGGCGCGGGACCGGGTGGCGGCGTCTCTGGACCGCGCGGTCCGCCGCGGCAAGCTGGAGGAGGCCGCGGCGCGGGACGCGCTCGCCCGCATGGTCTTCAGCGGCAGCCTGGACGATCTCGCCGACCGGCAGCTCGTCGTCGAGGCCGTCATCGAGAACCCGGCCGCCAAGACCGAGGTCTTCGCCGCGCTCGACAAGATCGTCGAGGACCCCGAGGCGGTGCTGGCGACCAACACCTCCGCACTGCCGATCATGCGGCTCGGCATGGCGACCGGCCGGGCGGACCGGGTGGTGGGCCTGCACTTCTTCAACCCGGTGCCCGTCCTGCCGCTGGTCGAGATCGTGACCTCGCTGCACACCTCAGGGGCGACGATCACCGCGGTCGAGGACTTCGCGACCCGCGCGCTCGGCAAGACCGCGATCCGCTCCCAGGACCGGGCAGGCTTCGTCGTCAACGCCCTGCTCGTCCCGTACCTGCTGTCCGCGGTCCGGATGGCGGAGTCCGGCTTCGCCACCGCCACCGACATCGACACGGGCATGGAGCTGGGCTGCGCCCACCCCATGGGCCCGCTCAGGCTCGCGGACCTGATCGGCCTCGACACCGTCGCCTCGATCGCCGAGTCGCTCTACGACGAGTTCAGGGAACCTCTCTACGCCCCTCCCCCGCTGCTCCAGCGGATGGTGGAGGCGGGACTGCTCGGCCGGAAGGCCGGTCGCGGGTTCCACATCTACGACCAGGACTGAGGGCCTGGTACGACGCGGGCTGAGGGGCCCGCGTCGCCGCCGGGAGTGAGGGTTCCCGCGCGGTGGACACAGGGGAAGGGCGGGAAGCGCGTATACGGCGCGCGTCCCGCCCTGTGGCGTTCCGGCTCTCGGGACCCGCAGGGCGCTCAGGGCGCTCAGGTGTCCCATTTCACCATCCGAATCATGGACGCCGCGGTTCCCTCCGCGGTGCCACCCCGTAGGCTGGCCGGTGCAGCTGGTTCGCCCCGCCCGCCAGGTGGGATGCGTCGCAAGAGGGAACCCGGTGGGAATCCGGGACTGCCCCGCAGCGGTGAGTGGGAACGACCGCCGTCATCCGCACTGGGCCCGAGACAAGGGCCTGGGAAGCGACGGCCAGTAGGTGTCCTCCGGTCAGGAGGATGTGCCCGCGAGTCCGAAGACCTGCCAACTGCCCGCGCGCGGACGACTCGTGCGCGGACATCCCGGTGACCTCGTGGGCGGGTCGGCGTACATACCAGACGGACGACCGTGCCCAGCCGCGCACGCTCCGACCGTCCGGTTCGTCACCCCTTCGCGCTCTCGTCCCGTCCCCGGGATCTCAGGGATTCATCTCGCGAAGGAGATCTCCGTGACCACGAAGTCCGCAGCCGCGGCAGCACGGGCCACCGTGTCCGGCTACCCCCGCCAGGGCGCGAACCGGGAACTGAAGAAGGCGATCGAGGGCTACTGGAAGGACCGCGTCACCGCCGACGCGCTGCGCACCGCGGCCGCCGAACTGCGCGCCGCCAACTGGCGTCAGCTGGCCGGCGCCGGCATCCACGAGGTCCCGACGGGCGACTTCTCGTACTACGACCACGTCCTGGACACCACCGTCATGGTCGGCGCGATCCCCGAGCGCCACCGGCACGCCGTCACGGCCGACACCCTCGACGGATACTTCGCCATGGCGCGCGGCACGCAGGACGTGGCGCCGCTGGAGATGACGAAGTGGTTCGACACGAACTACCACTACCTGGTGCCGGAGTTGGGCCCGGACACCGTCTTCACGGCCGACTCGGCCAAGCAGGTCGCCGAGCTGAAGGAGGCCCTGGCGCTGGGGTTGACCGCCCGCCCCGTCCTGGTCGGCCCGGTCACCTACCTGCTGCTCGCCAAGCCCGCCCCCGGTGTGCCCGCGGACTTCGAGCCGCTCACCCTCCTGGACCGCCTGCTGCCGGTGTACGCCGAGGTCCTCGCCGACCTGCGCGCGGCCGGCGCTGAGTGGACACAGCTCGACGAACCCGCACTCGTCCAGGACCGCACCCCGGCCGAGCTGAACGCCGCCGAGCGCGCCTACCGTGATCTCGGTGCCCTCACCGACCGTCCGAAGCTGCTGGTCGCCTCGTACTTCGACCGGCTCGGCGACGCCCTGCCGGTGCTGGCGAAGGCCCCGGTCGACGGGCTGGCGCTGGACTTCACCGAGTCCGCCGCCGCCAACCTCGACGCGCTCGCCGCCGTCGGCGGGCTGCCGGGCAAGCGCCTGGTCGCCGGCGTGGTCAACGGCCGCAACATCTGGGTCAACGACCTGGAGAAGTCCCTGTCCACCCTGGGCACCCTGCTCGGGCTGGCGGACCGGGTGGACGTGGCCGCCTCCTGCTCCCTCCTGCATGTGCCCCTGGACACGGGCCTGGAGCGGGACATCGAGCCGCAGGTCCTGCGCTGGCTGGCCTTCGCCAAGCAGAAGACCGCCGAGATCGTCACCCTCGCCAAGGGCCTCGCCCAGGGCACCCACACCATCTCCGCCGAACTCGCCGCCAACCGGGCCGACCTGGCGTCCCGCGCCGGCTCGCCGATCACCCGTGACCCGGCCGTCCGTGCCCGCGCCGCCGCCGTGACCGAGGCCGACGCCCGCCGGTCCCAGCCGTACTCCGAACGCGCCGCCGCCCAGCGCGCCCACCTCGGCCTGCCCCTGCTGCCGACCACGACCATCGGCTCCTTCCCGCAGACCGGCGAACTGCGCGCCGCACGCGCCGACCTGCGCGGCGGGCGCATCGACGCCGCAGGGTACGAGGAGCGCATCAAGGCCGAGATCCAGGAGGTGATCTCCTTCCAGGAGAAGACCGGGATCGACGTCCTGGTGCACGGCGAGGCCGAACGCAACGACATGGTCCAGTACTTCGCCGAGCAGCTCACCGGCTACCTCGCCACCCAGCACGGCTGGGTCCAGTCCTACGGCACCCGCTACGTCCGTCCGCCGATCCTGGCCGGCGACATCTCCCGCCCCGAGCCGATGACGGTGCGCTGGACGCAGTACGCCCAGTCCCTCACCGAACGCCCCGTCAAGGGCATGCTCACGGGCCCGGTGACCATGCTCGCCTGGTCCTTCGTCCGCGACGACCAGCCACTGGGAGACACGGCCCGGCAGGTCGCCCTCGCCCTGCGCGACGAGGTCAACGACCTGGAGGCGGCCGGGACTTCGGTCATCCAGGCCGACGAACCCGCGCTGCGCGAGACCCTGCCGCTGCGCTCCGCCGACCATCCGGCCTACCTGGCCTGGGCGACGGAGGCGTTCCGGCTCAGCACGAGCGGTGTGCGTCCGGAAACTCAGATCCACACCCACATGTGCTACGCCGAGTTCGGCGACATCGTCCAGGCCATCGACGACCTCGACGCCGACGTCATCAGCCTGGAGGCAGCCCGCTCGCACATGCAGGTCGCCCGCGAACTCGCCGCCCACGGCTACCCGCGCGAGGCCGGCCCCGGCGTGTACGACATCCACTCCCCCCGAGTCCCCAGCGCCGAGGAGGCGGCGTCCCTGCTGCGCACCGGCCTCAAGGCCATCCCGGCCGAACGGCTCTGGGTCAACCCGGACTGCGGCCTGAAGACCCGCGGCTGGCCCGAGACCCGCGCCTCCCTGGAGAACCTGGTCACCGCGGCCCGCACGGTCCGTGAGGAGCTCTCCGCGTCCTGAGTCCGGGCGCGCTCGGAGGTGGACTGCCGGGGAGGGAGCGTCCGCGTCCCCTCCCCGGTCCCGATGTCCGGAGCGTTACCCGGCCACCACCGCCACCGCTCGCTGATCCGGCCCCGCGTACGACGCGAGAGGCCGGATCAGCGAGTTGTGGGCGAGCTGTTCGGTGATGTGGGCGGTCCAGCCGGTGATGCGGCTCATCACGAAGACCGGCGTGAAGAGCGGGATGTCGAAGCCCAGCTAGTGGTAGGCCAGGCCGGCCGGGTAGTCCAGGCTGGGGTGGATGCCCTTGCGGCTGAGCATGGCGTGGCGCAGGGCCGCGTGCAGCGTGGCCAGGCGGGTGACCTCTGGGTCGGCCACGCGGTGCTTCGGCGTGGGCTCAGAGACGCTCTGCCACCGCCTGAGCACCCTTCAGCACACCGGCCACCGTGGGGTCTCCTTCTCCTTCCCGCGGGTCGACCGTGCCGCCAACATCTCCAAGCGGCAGTCCGCGACCGACTTCCACTTCTCCAGGCTCGGCGGCACCTGCCCGCTGTGGACGGTGTACGAGGCGTTCTCCGCGCCCGGACGGATTCTGACCCAGGTCACCGAAATACCGGACGGGGAGCAGTACTTCTGGATCGCCCGGACCATCACCCGCGGCGGTTTCGGTCACCACGCCCCACGCCCCACGCGCCGAGTTCGCCGTCGCCCTCGGCTGCGAGCTGCCAGTCTCCTAGTCGTAGACCTGGTCCGCGGTCATGCCTGCTCCCCGCCCTGATCTCTGATGGTCCGTACGATGCCGGAGAAGTCCTCCGTGTCACCGACGCGCCCGGCGTATGCGGCGTACAACTCGGCCGCGCGCAGGCCGAGTTCCGCGTGCACGGCACCCGCGCGCACCGCGTTGGCGGCCAGCCCCAGGTCCTTGGCCATGAGGGACGCGGCAAAGCCCGGCCGGTAGTCACGGTCGGCGGGGCTGGTCGGCACAGGGCCGGGGACGGGACAGTTGACGCTGAGCGCCCAGCACTGCCCGGACGCCGTGGACGCCACGTCGAACAGCGCCTGGTGGGACAGCCCCAGGCTCTCGGCGAGGACGAACGCCTCGCTGACGGCGATCATGGAGACGCCGAGGATCATGTTGTTGCAGATCTTGGCGGCCTGTCCGGCGCCCGCGCCACCGCAGTGGACGGCTTTCCTGCCCATGGCCTCCAGCAGGGGTCGCGCCTCGGCGAACTCCCCCTCTCCTCCGCCCGCCATGAAGGTCAGCGTGGCGGCCTCGGCGCCGACGACCCCGCCGGACACGGGCGCGTCAAGGGCCCGCATCCCTGCGGCCACGGCACGTTCGTGGGCGGTGCGGGCGTCGGCGACGTCGATGGTGGAGCAGTCGACGAAGAGGGTGCGGGGCTGCCCGCGGCGAGGATGTCGTAGTAGAGGCCGAGGACCTGGCGGCCGGCGGGCAGCATGGAGATGACCACCTCCGCCCCGGCGACGGCGTCGGCAGTGGAGGCGGCCGGCTCGACACCGGCTGCGGCGGCGCTGTCCAGCGCGGCGGGCACGAGATCGTGACCGAGCACCCGATAGCCGGCCTTGACCAGGTTGCCGGCCATGGGGCCGCCCATGTGTCCGAGTCCGATGAACGCGACGGTTCTGCTCACCAGGCCACCTCCGTGGTGGTGTCGGGTCCGGCAAGCCCGAGTTCGCGCCCGCCGGGAGGGTGGAAGAAGCGCTCGACGTCGGTGCCGGTCACCTCGACGAGGGTGGCCGGCGACCAGCGCGGGTCGCGGTCCTTGTCGATGACCTGGGCGCGGATGCCCTCGACCAGGTCGGGAGCGGGCAGGGCCGCGCAGGAGACGCGGTACTCCTGCTCCAGGACCTGTTCCAGCGAGGCGAGCCGACGGGCGCGGCGCAGGGCGGCCAGGGTGACCTTGAGCGCGGTGGGCGACTTGGCGAGCAGGGTCTCCGCCGCGTCCTTCGCGGCGAGATCGCCGTGGGCGAGCAGCCGCTCGACGATCTCCTCGACGGAGCCGGCGGCGTAGCAGGCGTCGATCCACTCGCGCCGAACGGCCAACTCCCCCGTGGGAGAAGGCCGCAGTTGGCGGGCCAGGGCTTCTCGCACGGGTACGTCGGCGAGGTCGTCGACGAACTCGCGGAGCGAGGCGGACGGCATGTAGAGGTCGGCGAGTCCGCACAACAGGGCGTCGCCGGCATTGATCTGAGCCCCCGTCAGCGCCAGGTGAGTGCCCAGCTCGCCGGGCGCGAGCGCGAGGAGATACGTGCCGCCGACCGTCCGGCACGAAGCCGATCCCGGTCTCGGGCATCGCGATCCTGGACCGGTCCGTGACGATACGGACGCTGCCGTGCGCGGAGACGCCGACGCCGCCGCCCATGACGATGCCGTCCATGACGGCGACGTACGGCTTCGGGTAGCGGGCAATGCGGGCGTTCAGGTGGTACTCGTCCCGCCAGAAGTCCGCGCTGGCGGTGCCGTCACCGTCGCGGGCGTCATCGTGGATGGCGCGGATGTCGCCCCCGGCGCACAGTCCGCGCTCCCCCGCGCCGGTGAGGACGACGGTCTCGACGGTTCGGTCCTCCTCCCAGGCGGTCAGTGCCTCGTCGATGCGGCGGACCATCGCGTGGGTCAGGGCGTTGAGGGCCTTGGGACGGTTGAGCGTGATGTGAGCGGCCCGGCCGGCCGTGTGCAGCGCGACGGGCTCTCCGGCGCCGGTCATCCGAACGCCTCCGTCAGGCCGCGGGCCACGATGACGCGCATGATCTCGTTGGTTCCTTCCAGGATCTGCTGGACCCGCAGGTCACGGACGATCTTCTCGATGCCGTACTCGCTCAGGTAGCCGTAGCCGCCGTGGAGTTGGAGCGCCCGGTCGGCCACGGTGTTCCCCGTGTCGGTGGCGAACCGCTTCGCCATGGCGCACAGGTACGGCGCCTGTGGGTCCCCGCGGTCCAGGGCCTGGGCGGCCTGCTGGACCAGGGCGCGGGCGGCGGCGAGTTCCGTCGCCATGTCGGCCAGGCGGAAGCGCAGCGCCTCGGCGTCCAGGAGCCGCCGGCCGAATGCCTCCCGGTCCGCCAGGTGAGCCAGGCTGCGGTCCAGGGCGCTGCGGGCGCCGCCGGGGGAACAGGCCGCGATGCCGAGACGGCCGCCGTTGAGGCCGTTCATGGCGATACGGAAACCCTCGCCCTCCCGGCCGAGGAGCCGGTCGGCGGGTACGCGGACCCCGTCCAGGACGACCTGGCGGGTGGGCTGGGCGTTCCAGCCCATCTTGCGTTCGTCGGCGCCGAAGGACAGGCCCGGGTCGTCCTTGTCGACGAGGAACGCGGACACGCCGTCGGCGCCCTCGCCGCCGGTGCGCGCCATCACCACATACAGCTGGGCGGCGCCCGCACCGGAGATGAACTGCTTGACGCCGGAAAGCACCCAGTGGTCGCCGTCGCGCACGGCTCGGGTGCTGAGGGCGGCCGCGTCCGAGCCGGCGCCCGGCTCGGTGAGGCAGTAGCCGGCAAGGTCCTCCATCGCGCCCGACCGGCAACCCGGACGGCCGGGCACACGGCCTCGGCCTGGAGAGCAGGCCGCTGCCCTGCGGCGGCCGCTACTGGGGGCACACCGGCGACATCCCCGGGTACGAGACGGCGGGCGGTGCCACGGTCGACGGCAGACAGGCGACGGTCATGGTGAACCTCGGCCCGGGTGGTCCGGACGCACAGAGCGACGACATCAAGGCGGCCGTCCGGACGGCGCTCTGCGAGGGACGTGAGGGCCGACCCTCGAACACCCGATAGCCGAGCCCCCCTTGGACTCATATCCAGGTGTCGAGCCACATCCTGGCGTGCCAGTCGGCATAGGGGATCGTCTGCCCGCTGTAGATCGGGAAGAAGTAGATGAAGTTCCAGCCGATGAGCAGGACCAGCGCCCCCGCCGCGACCGCACCCCCCGTGCGGCGCGTCTCGCCGGCCCCCGGCGGACCCAGCAGCGCGCCGAGCATCATCGCCACGGCCAGACACAGGTACGGCACGAAGACGACCGCGTAGAAGGAGAAGATCGTGCGGTCCTGGTACAGGAACCAGGGCAGGTAACCGGCGCCCACCGCACACAGGACGGCGCCGGCACGCCAGTCGCGGCGCAGGGCCCATCGGTAGAGCAGATATACGAGGGCGAAGCACGCCGTCCACCACAGCAGCGGCGTGCCGAGGGCGAGGATCGTCTGCGAGCAGTCGACCGTCGTGCGGCAGCCGTCCGTTCCGGGTTTCGGCGACTCGTAGTGGAAGAGCACCGGGCGGCCGAGGACCAGCCAACTCCAGGGGCTGGACTCGTACTTGTGGAAGCTGTGCAGCCCCACGTTGAACTGATACACCCCGTATTCGTAGTGCCACAGGCTGCGCAGCGGAGCGGGGATCCACGACCAGGTGCCACCACGCCCGTCGGCCCAGTGGCGCGCGTAGCCGTGGTCGGAGCGGAACCAGCCGGTCCAGGTGGCCACGTACGTCACCACGGCGACGGGGACAACGGACAGCACCGACCATCCGAGGTCCTTGCGCAGGACCGCCAGGTACGGGTGCCGCGCCCCTGCCACGCGGCGGGAGCCGACGTCCCACAGCAGGGTCAGGACCATGAAGAAGGCGAGGAAGTACAGGCCGTTCCACTTGGTCGCGGCCGCGAGTCCCAGGAAGAATCCGGCCGCGAGCCGCCATGGACGCAATCCCGTCCCGGCGTGGTCGCCGGTGTGCCGGTCCGGGCGCACATGGCCGTCCTCGCCGACCGGCAGTGCGGCCGCGAGTCGGGCCCGCGCGTGGTCCCGGTCGATCAGGAGGCTCCCGAACGCGGCCAGGACGAAGAACATGACGATCAGGTCCAGCAGCGCCGTACGGCTCATCACGTAGTGCAGACCGTCGACGGCCAGCAGCGCGCCGGCCAGGCAGCCCAGCGCCGTCGAACGGAACAGGCGGCGGCCTATTCGGCACAGCATCAGCACCGACAGCGCGCCCAGGACCGCCGTCATGAAGCGCCAGCCGAAGGGGCTCAGGCCGAACATCCACTCGCCGGCTGCTATCACCCACTTCCCCATCGGCGGGTGGGCGACGAAGGCGCCGGTGTCGGAGAGCGGGATCACCTGGGGGTCCGCGAGTACCTGCGGGTCGGCGATCTTCCGGTCCGGCCACGTGCCCTCGTAGCCGAACTGCAGCACGGACCAGGCGTCCTTGGCGTAGAAGGTCTCGTCGAAGACGACGTCGCGTGGACGCCCGAGGTGCCAGAGGCGGATCGCTGCGGCCAGGGCGGCGACGAGTACCGGCCCCAGCCATTCGATCACCTTCGCGAGGGTGTGCGCGCGTGCCGGGCCGAGGCGCGTGAGGTACGGGGTACGGGTTGCGGGCTTGGGGAAGGGGGGAACGAGACGTTCGCGGATGTCGGTCCGAGGGCGTCCGACGTATCCGAACCGGCGCAGACGGGCCTGCCAGTCATGGGGAGTTGTCGTCGGCGGGGTGCCGTCGAGGACCTGGGCCCGCGACACGCTGCTACTCGTCATCGGATGACCTTAATCGGTCACCGGTCGTTGACGGTGCCCGTGCCGGTCCTGCCCGCGGGAACGGCATCGCCCGCAGGGAACCGAGCGGCGGCAGAGGTGCGCTCGGCTGCGTGGGAGCCTCCCGGCGCACAGGACGACGGCACCGGTGCGGAACGCCGCATCGACCGGTTATGCGGCGAAGTCCTCGTGCTTCCGGTCCAGTTGGCGTGCCGCGTCGGCCATCAGGGCCAGGTGAAGATTCTCCTGCCACAGGGCCGGGTGGCCCGGCGTGTGCCCGGGAGTGGACACGACCTGCCCGTCGCCATCGCCCAGGCGGAGCAGCTGCCCGGCCTGGAGCGGCATGTCGACGGTGCGGCAGGGTTCGTCGCCAAGTCGCCGTTCATGGCGTGGTGTTGTCCACGGTGGGGCGTTGGTCAGCTCTGTGGTCCGGGGAACCGGCGAGAGCGGAGCGGTCCGTGCGGGCCTCCAGCGCATGCAGGACGGCCACCATGTCCTCGCCGCCGTGGCCCTGGACCACGGTTTCGCCGTACAGGGCGTGGCAGACGTCGAGGAGGGGCGACGCCACTTGGGCCTTGCGGGCGGCCCCGGCGATCAGCCGGTTGTTCTTGAGGACGTCCGCGGCTCCGGCCTGGACCGCGAAGTCCCGGGCCAGCAGCTTGGGCCCCTTCACCCGGGAGACGGCGCTGGCCATCGGTCCCGCGTCCAGGACGTCGCGGAGCAGGCGTTGGTCGAGCCCGTGCCGGTCGGCGAAATGGAACGCCTCGGTCAGGCCGGTCACGAGGGTGATCAGGAACAGGTTGACCGAGAACTTCATCAGCAGGGCGCCCGGTACGCCGCCGCAGCCGAACGTCTCGCGGCACATGGGGGCGAGGACGGGGCGTACGGCCGCGACGGCGTCGTCGTCGCCCGCCAGCATCGCCACCAGGTCGCCCTGTTCGGCGGGGACGCGGGAGCCGGAGACCGGCGCCTCGACGTAGCGTCCGCCCGCGGCCCGGACGGCGTCCTGGAGGGCGGCCGAGTACTCCGGCGCGGTCGTGCCCATGTGGACGACGGTACGTCCGGCGATCTGCGCGGCGAAGTCCGGGGTGCCGCGCCCGAGGACCGTGTCCACGGCGGCCTCGTCGGCGAGCATGAGGATCACCGTCTCCGCCTGTGCGAAGACCTCGGCGGGGGTGTCCGCGATGTGGGCGCCGGCGGCGCGCAGGGGTTCGCTGCGGTCGCGGCTGCGGTTCCACACGACGAGGGGCGTTCCGGCGCGAGCCAGGTTGAGCGCCATGGGCTGTCCCATGACCCCGAGACCGATGAATCCCACGTACACGATGCACCGCCCATTCTCTATGACCGTGGTCATAGTAACCCCACACTATGACCACGGTCATAGAATGGACTCCGGATCATTGGTGAACGGTCGCTGGAGGTCGGGATGGCAGTGTCCGAGCGAGGCCCGCGCGAGCGGATGGTCTTCAGCGCTGCCCAGCTCATCCGGCGTGACGGGGTCGCCGCCACGGGGATGCGTGAGGTCGCCGCACATGCCGGGGCACCGCGCGGCTCGCTGCAGCACTACTTCCCCGGCGGCAAGGAGCAGTTGGTCAACGAGGCGGTCGGCTGGGCGGGCCGGTATGCGGGCAATCGTGTCGCCCGTTTCCTTGCCGCGCTGGACGAGCCGACGCCGAGCGGGCTGTTCGCGGAGATGGTCCGCCAGTGGACCGACGAGTACGAGGCCGCCGGGTACGCGGGCGGCTGCCCTGTCGCGGCCGCCACGGTGGACTGGGCCGAGTCCACCGAGTCGACGCGGGAGGCGGTGGCCGCCGCGTTCGGAACCTGGACCGGGCCGGTGGCCGGCGCTCTGGCCGACATGGGTGTGCCGCAGGAGCGGGCCGGTGCGCTCGCCACGCTCATGATCAGCGCGCTGGAGGGGGCGATCCTCATGGCGCGGGCCGAGCGGGATGTCCGGGCGCTGACGACCGTGGCGCGGGAACTCGGCCCCCTCCTGGACGCCGCGGTGCACAAGACGGATTGACACGAACCGGCGCTCCTTGTTCCGGCAGGTCGTCGCGAAGCCTGCTCCCAGCGGGCGCCTACACATGCGCCCGCACATGCGCCCGGCCAGCAGCCGTCCGCGAGCAGGCGGGCGGCAGTCAGCGAGCCTGCCCCGGTCGGCTTGAGGCCATGGCCGTCGCAGCCTCGCCCCTGCGGGAAACACGCCCTTCATCCAAGGAGTCCTCAGGGGAAACGACTCCTGCCTAACGTTCCTGCCTCGCCGACGTTCGTCACGCGGGACACCACTCCCTCGCACCGCTCCCGGACCGAGGCCCCCCACGGCAGTCCCCAACCCGCAGCAAGGAGGCGTGGCGTGAGCACGGAGCCACGACTGGCAGAAGTCACCGAGCCCGGACCCGAGCAGCAGGCGTCGCCGGGTACCGACCAGGCCGCCAAGGAGACCCTCGAGGACTACACCCTCCGTTTCGCACCGCGCAGTTACCGGCGCTGGACCCCGATGGTCGTGGCGACCACCGCACTCGGCGGCATCGCCTACATGGCCGACTTCTCCATCGGCGCCGGCATCGGCCTGGCCCACGGCACCGGAAACGCGCTGCTCGCGATCCTCGTAGCGGCCGTGGTCATCTTCGTGACCGGCTTCCCGCTGGCCTACTACGGCGCCCGCTACAACATCGACCTGGACCTCATCACCCGGGGTTCCGGCTTCGGGTACTTCGGTTCGGTCCTCACCAGCGTCATCTTCGCCAGCTTCACCTTCATCTTCTTCGCCCTCGAGGGCTCGATCATGGCCCAGGGCCTCAAGCTCGGCCTCGGACTGCCGCTGTGGCTGGGCTACTTGGTGTCCACGCTGATGGTGATCCCGCTGGTGATCTACGGGATGACGGCGCTGAGCAAACTCCAGGTGTGGACCACGCCGATCTGGCTGCTGCTGATGGTCGCCCCGCTGGTCTACCTGGTCGCCACCGACCCGGGGACCGTCGACCGGTTCCTCGCCTACGCCGGCACCGACGGCGAGGGCGGCGTCAACACCGCCGCCGTACTGCTGGGCGCGGGTGTGTGTCTCTCGCTGATCGCGCAGATCGGCGAGCAGATCGACTATCTGCGCTTCATGCCGCCCAAGACCGAGGCGAACAAGCGGGCCTGGTGGACGGCCGTGGTGATGGCCGGTCCCGGCTGGGTCGTGCTGGGCGCGCTGAAGCAGGCCATCGGCGTCTTCCTCGCCGTCTACATTCTCGCCGAGGTCGGTCCCACCGCCGCGCCCGAGCCGATCCAGCAGTTCAAGGGCGCCTTCGACGCGATGATGCCGTCCTGGCTCGTGGTCCCGCTGGCCGTGGTCCTCGTAGTGATCAGCCAGATCAAGATCAACGTGACGAACGCCTACTCCGGCTCCCTCGCCTGGACCAACTCCTTCACCCGCGTCACGAAGCGCTACCCGGGCCGAATGATCTTCGTCCTGGTCAACCTCGCCTTCGCGCTCGCGCTGATGGAGGCGGACATGTTCAGCTTCCTCAACAGCATTCTGGGCTTCTACTCGAACTGCGCGATCGCCTGGGTCGTCACCGTCGCCACCGACATCGGCGTCAACAAGTACCTCCTGAAACTCTCCCCGCACGCCCCCGAGTTCCGCCGCGGCATGCTCTACGCCGTGAACCCGGTCGGCGTCGTCGCCTTCACCGCCGCCTCCGCGCTCTCGATCGCCCTGTACTTCCACGCGCTGGGCGACACCCTCCAGCCGTACTCCCCCGTCGCCGCCGCTGTCATCGCCTTCGTCCTCACCCCGCTGATGGCCGTGGCCACCAAGGGCAAGTACTACCTGCGCCGCGCCGACGACGGCATCACCGAACCGACCCTGGACGCGGACGGCAACCCCAGCGGCGTGACGTACGAGTGCCATGTGTGCCGACAGCAGTTCGAGCGCCCCGACGTGGCCGCTTGCCGGACCCACGACGCCGTCGTCTGCTCGCTGTGCCTGAGCACCGACAAGGTCGGCGACCACGTGCTGCCTGCGACACCCGCCATCCCCTGACACCCGGCAACCTGAGGGCTCCCGTAGGGCACGTGCCCTGCGGGAGCCCTCCGTCATGCCGTCCGCCGTGCACGCAGACCCCGGGTACACGACACCCGGGCCCTTATTGCATACTCATCGCAATAACGAGATGGACGCAGAGGGGGCAGGGTCGCATGGGGGCTTCGGACCACCGCCATACCCAGGGCGCCGCCCTGCCCTTATGACCACCCCGCAACTCCGCCTGCCCACCGGCGAGATACTCCCGCGCCCGTGGATTCCTCGCCGGTCACGCCCGCCGATCCGCGGCGGAGTGATGCGGGGTGCGCCTGGGTAGCCCTCCTATCGCATTTGATGTGCAACAACTCTTCACAAGCAACAAGGGTGTGACGCTCATGACGACCCGTCGAATACGTAGTGCTGCCGTGACGGCGGCGGCGATGGTGGCCGGGGTCGCCGCCTGCTCCGCACCCAGCAGTGGCGGCAGCGCCGGCAAGGCCGCCGACTCCGTCGTCATCGGGGTGGCCTCCGAGCCGGACACCCTCAGTCCGCTGCTCGGCTACGGCAAGGACGGCAACTCGAAGCTCTTCGACGGACTGCTCGTCCGCGATGCCGACCTGAAGCTCAGACCCGCCCTCGCGAAGGCGCTCCCCGAGATCGGGGCCGACGGCCTCACCTACACGTACACCCTGCGCGACGGCGTGAAGTTCAGCGACGGGGAGCCGCTGACGGCCGACGACGTGGTCTTCACGTACCGGACGATCCTGGACGGGAAGACCAACAACACGGCCCGCAGCGAACTGGACGCCGTCAAGGACGTGCGGGCGAGCGGTGACGGCAAGGTCGTCTTCACGCTGAAGTACCCGTACGCGCCGTTCGCCGGGCGCACGGTCCTGCCCATCGTCCCCGAGCACGTCGCGGGCGAGCAGGACCCCAACACCGGCTCCTTCAACCTCAAGCCCGTCGGCACAGGCCCGTACGTCCTGTCCGCCTGGAGCAAGGGCGAGAAGCTCACCTTCAAGGCCAATCCGGACTACTGGGGCGGCGCGCCGAAGGTGAAGACGTTCACCATGGCGGTCATCGCCGACGACAACGTGCGCGCCACGCGGCTGCGCTCCGGCGACCTGGACGGCGCGGTCCTGCCGCCCAACCTCGCCGCCACCTTCAAGAACGACGACGGCTCGAAGTCGTACGAGGCGAGGTCCTACGACTTCCGCACCGTCACCCTCCCGACCGCCGGCAAGGTCACCGGCGACCGTGCGATCCGGCAGGCGCTGGATGCCGCCGTGGACCGCGAGGCCATGGTCGACAAGATCCTCGACGGTGCGGGTACACCGGCGTACGGGCCGCTGCCCGTCGACGATCCCGCGTTCGCCAAGGGCATCGAGCGTGAGCAGGACCTGGACAAGGCCGAGCGGATTCTGGACGCGGCGGGCTGGAAGGCAGGCAAGGACGGCGTCCGCGCCAAGGGCGGGCAGCAGGCCGCGTTCACGCTGCTCTACCCGTCCGGCGACAAGGTCCGCCAGGACCACGCCCTCGCCTACGCCTCCGACGTCAAGAAGGCCGGCATCAAGGTGACGGTGGAGAGCGCCACCTGGGAGGTCATCGAACCGCGGATGAAGGACACCGCGGTCCTCGCGGGCTTCGGCAGCACCGGCGACCCCGACTTCGGCCTCTACACCCTGCTGCACTCCTCCCTCGCCGGTGACGGCTTCAACAACATGGCCCGCTACGACAATCCGGCCGTGGACAAGGCCCTCGACACCGGCCGCCGCACCCAGGCCCCGGCCAAGCGGAAGGCCGCGTACGAGGCCGTCCAGCGCGAGCTCGTGAAGAACCCCGGCTACACGTTCCTCACCCACATCGACCACCTCTATGTGCTCGCCGACCGCTGGGACGGGCTGACCACGCAGCTCGAACCGCACGAGCACGGCTTCGCCAGCGGCCCCTGGTGGAACATCGAGGACTGGCAGCCGAAGAAGTGAGCATCAGGTCCCTGCCCTGGGGAGCGATGGCACGCCTGGCGGGACGGCGGACCCTGCTGTTCGCCGTCCCCGTCCTCATGGTCGTCACGTTCGGCGTGTTCGCCATCGCCGCCGCCTCCCCCTTCGACCCCGTCAAGGCGTACGCCGGCACGGCCGCCCTCGGTGCCGACCAGGAGACCCTGGACCGGCTGCGGGACAACCTCGGCGTCGACCAGCCCTTCACCGCCCGCTGGTGGCACTGGCTGACCTCCGCCCTCAGCGGCGACCTGGGGCACTCCAGCGTGCTGCGCCAGCCCGTGGCGCAGGTGATCGGTGAGCGCCTGGTGTGGTCGACGCTGCTGTGCACGGTCGCGTTCGTCGCCGCGGTGCTGACCGGCACGCTCCTCGGCGTACTGGCCGCCCGGCGCCCGGGCTCCATGCTGGACCGGGCCGTCAGCTCGCTCGCGTACACCCTGGAAGCGGCACCGGTCTTCTGGATCGCGCTGCTCGCCGTCTGGCTGTTCGCCCTCCAGTTGGACGTCCTCCCGGCCGGCGGCCTCACGGACACCGCCAGCGAACAGGTCACCCCGGGGCAGGTGGCGAGCCATCTGATGCTGCCCGCCGGGGTGCTCGCCGTCTCCCAACTCCCTTGGTTCACCCTGTACGTACGGCAGGGGGTCGGCGACGCCCTTGCGGAGGATCCCGTACGGGGCGCCCGGGCCAGGGGTCTGAGCGAGAGCACCGTCCTGCTCGGCCACGCGCTGCGCTCCGGCCTCCTGCCGGTCCTCACGCTGATCGGCTCCCGCGTTCCCGAACTGATCACGGGCGCGCTGCTCGTGGAGACCGTCTTCAGCTGGCCGGGCATCGCCGCGGCCACCGTCGAGGCGGCCACCGCCGTCGACTTCCCCCTGCTCGCGGCCCTCACGACGCTGGCTGCCGCCGCCGTCCTGGTCGGCAACCTGCTCGCCGACCTCCTCTACGGACTGTTCGACCCGAGGGTGAAGCTCAGTGAAATGTGACTCCCATGACCCCAGTTGAGACCGATGCGCGGTCCGGGTCCGCATGGCGCTCCCCCAGCACCAGGCGCCGCTCGACCCGCACGCTGCGGATCCGCACCTCGGCCGCGCTGGTCGCTGTGACCGTTCTCGCCGTGCTGCTCGTGCCGCCGCTGGTGCAGCTCGACCAGCAGGCCGTCGACCTGGCCGCCAAACTGCAACCGCCGTCCTGGGCCCATCCCTTCGGCACCGACGACGTCGGCCGGGACCTGCTGCTGCGCTGTGTCTACGGCCTCAGGGTCTCCCTACTGGTCGGCGTGGCGGCCGCGCTGACCGCGACCGTCATCGGCACGGCCGTCGGCGCCACGGCCGGGGCGCTGGGCGGCTGGGCCGACCGCGCGCTGATGCGGTTGGTCGACACGGTCTCCTCCGTGCCCCATCTGCTGCTGGGCATCTTCATCGTGGCGATGTTCCGGCCGGGCGTGTGGCCGGTGATCGTCTCGGTCGCGCTCACCCACTGGCTGTCCACCGCCCGGATCGTGCGCGCCGAGGTCCTGTCCCTGCGTTCGCGCCCGTACATCGACGCCGCCGTCTCCGGCGGTGCGTCGCGGTGGCGGGTCGCGGTACGGCACCTGCTGCCCGCCGTTCTGCCGCAGGCCGCGCTGGCCGCCGTACTGATGGTGCCGCACGCCATGTGGCACGAGTCGGCGCTGTCCTTCCTGGGACTCGGCCTGCCCACGCACCTGGCCAGCCTCGGGAACCTCATCCAGGGGGCGCGGGGCTCGCTGCTCGCCGGCCAGTGGTGGCCGACGCTGTTCCCGGGCCTGTTCATCATCGTCCCCACCCTCGCCATCGCCGGACTCTCCGGGGCCTGGCGGGAGCGGATCAACCCGCGCCGCCGATCGGAGCTGATGCTGTGACCGAGCGACCTCCCGTGCTGTCGGTGCGTGGGCTGTCCGTGCGCTTCCTCATGCCCGGCGGACGGCGTATCGCGGCCGTCACCGACGCCCGGTTCGACGTGGCGGCCGGCGAATGCCTCGCCCTGATCGGTGAGAGCGGCTGCGGCAAGTCCGTCCTCGCCTCCGCCCTCCTCGGCCTGCTGCCCGCCAACGCCCAGACCGCCGGCGAGGCCCGGCTCGGCGACCTCGACCTGCTCACCGCCGACGAACGGACCCTCGCCCGCACGGTACGGGGCCGCCGTATCGGCCTGGTCCCGCAGAGCCCGGCGGCACACCTCACCCCGGTGCGCACCATCCGCTCCCAACTGGAGGAGACGGTCACGGCGTTGACGGGTGCGCGAGGGCGGACGGCCGTACGTGCCGCTGCCGAGGCGGCCGCCGAGCGCACGGCCTTCCCCGTGGACCACCTCGACCGCCACCCGCACGAACTGTCCGGCGGGCTCGCCCAACGCGCCGCGACCGCCCTCGCCCTGGTCGGCGACGCGCCCCTCCTGCTCGCCGACGAACCCACCACCGGGCTCGACCGCGACCTGGTGGAACACACGGTCGACGAACTGCGACGCCACATCGACGACGGCGACCGTGGCCTGCTGATGATCACGCACGACCTCGCGGCGGCCGAGCGCATCGCCGACCGGGTCGCCGTCATGTACGCGGGCCGCATCGTCGAACTCGCCGCCGCAGCCGCCTTCTTCGGCACGCCTGGCCCCCGCCACCCGTACAGCCGCGGCCTCCTCGAGGCCCTCCCCGACCGCGCCTTCGCGCCCATCCCCGGCATGCCCCCGGAGCTCGGCGACCTCCCCGCCGGCTGCGCCTTCGCGCCGCGCTGCGACCGTGCCACGGACGCCTGCGCCGGTCTGCCACCGGTGACCGAGGCCGTGTCCTGCCACCATCCGCACGTCCCGGAGGACGCCCGTGCTTGAACTGCGCGCCATCACCGCCGGATACGACAGACGCGCGCCCGTCGTACGGGACGCCTCCCTGACGGTCGAACCCGGCGAAGCCGTCGGCCTGCTCGGCCCCAGCGGCTGCGGCAAGTCCACCCTCGCCCGCGTCGCCGCGCTCCTGCACCGCCCGGAAGCCGGAAGCGTCCTCCTGGACGGCACCCCCGTCCGCCGCTGGCGCCACGCCGCCCCGCGGGAACAGCGCACCGCCTTCGGCGTCGTCTTCCAGCAACCCCGTCTCTCCGCCGACCCCCGGTTGCGCCTGGCCCAGCTGATCGCCGAGCCGCTGCTCGCCACCGGCCGACGGGAGGGCTCGGCCGAACGGGTCGCCGAACTGGCCGAAGCCGTCGGCCTCACCCCCGACCTGCTCTCCCGGCGCCCCCACGAGGCCAGCGACGGCCAGCTCCAGCGCGCCTGCCTCGCCCGCGCCCTCGTGCTGCGCCCGCGCTGGCTGGTGTGCGACGAGATGACGGCCATGCTCGACGCGTCCACGACCGCCGCCTTGGTGGCCGTGGTCGAGGACTACCGCCGGACCACCGGCGCGGGCGTACTCGCCATCGGGCACGACCGCACGCTTCTGCAGCGGTGGTGCGACCGCACGGTCCACTGGGACGAGGTGGGCGCAGGCAAGCCCCTGGCGCGACGGTCCTGAACAACTCCACCCGCCCTGGACGCGGATGTCGCGGGCGTCAGTCCTCCACGGGCATCACGCGGGTCACCTTGCCCTTGGTGTCGGCCTCCAGGTAGCCGGCCTGGTACGCGTCGGTGAGGTAGACGGCGATTCCGGCCGGAGTGTCGAAGACGTCGCTGGGCTGTCGCACCAGCAGGTAACGGGATTCCGGCTTGTCGACGTTGAGCTTCTTCTCGGCCTCTTCGAGGAGCGCGGGAACCCGGTCCCAGTTGAAGTCGTCGAGGCTGACGGGCTGGTCGCCGCCGGAGAGGGTGCCGGAGATGATGCCCTTCTCCACACCCTGGCCCGGGCGGTAGGTGTAGGAGTCGTACTTCGTGTCGCTGCCGTCGACCATCAGCTCGGCGGACGCGTACTCCGGGTACACCGTGAAGTCGCCGAACCTGTCCCGGCCGGTCTCGTCCTTGAACGCCTTGATGGCTTCGCGGATGCCGGCCGGGGTGAGCAGGGTGCCGGTCGTCGGCTGCTCCGACTGCCGGGCCGCCGGATCGGCGCCGGCGTCGGCATCGGCGTCCGCGTCGGTCGGTGAGACGGTCGACTCCGGGGTCGATGTGGCGGGCGGGTTGCCGCGCGCGTCCGCGTCACCCGACTCGCCCCCGACGGGCAGCAGCCACCACAGCAGAGCCAGGGCGCCGGCGAGCGAGGTCCCGGAGACGGCCAGCAGGGTGGTCCGGCCCGGGCGGCGTCGGGGGGCCGCCTGCGCGGGCACCGTCAGCGGCTGGGGAGGGGTCTGCCCCTGCCATGGGTGGACGGGCGGCGGCCCGAACCCGGCGGGGGTGGCAGGCGAGGCGGGGCCGCCCGGCGGGAAGGACGTGGCCGGCGAGGCCGAGGCCCCGCCGGGGTATGAGGAGGCCGTAGGGGCGGAGCCCGGGGCGGACGTGTGGATGGGGGCGGGCGGCGGGTTCAGCGGATACGACGTGGCCTCGTCCCGTACCGCCGAGCCGTCCGGCCCGCCCGGCCCGGACTCGGCCTCCGCCAGCTTGAGGTCCAGCACGGCGGCGGACGGCCGCGCCGACGGGTCCCGTACGAGCACGCTCATCAGTACGTCCCGCAACGCGCCGGCACGCACCGGCGGCGGCACGTCGTCATGGAGGACCGCGGCGAGGGTGGCCAGGGTGTTCGCCCTGCGCAGCGGGTGGTGGCCCTCCACGGCGTTGTAGAGCATCATCGCCAGCGACCAGAGGTCGGAGGAGGAGCCGCCCTCGTGCCCCGAGATGCGCTCCGGTGCCATGAAGTCGGCCGTGCCGATGATGGAGCCGGTGGCGGTGAGGTTGGTCGACTCGCGGATCGCGGCGATGCCGAAGTCGGTGAGGACGGGGCGACCGTCGGGCCGCAGCAGGACGTTGGCGGGCTTCACGTCCCGGTGCTGGATGCCGGCGTCGTGCGCGGCGGTCAGCGCCGCGAGCACTCCCCGGCCGAGACGCGCCGCCTCGGCCGGCGGCATCGGGCCCTGGGCCAGCCGGTCGGCCAGCGAGCCGCCGCTGACCAGCTCCATGACGATCCACGGGTACGTGCCGTCGCCGCCGTCGACTATGTGGTGGATGGTGACGACGTTCGGATGGTCGATCCGGGCCAGGGCCCTGGCCTCGCGCAGCACGCGTTCGCGCAGCATCCGCGCGCCCTCGGGATCGTATTCGGCGAGGTCCCGGTCGGGCGGGCGGACCTCCTTGACCGCCACCAGCCGGTGCAGCACCAGATCCCTGGCCCGCCAGACCGTCCCCATCCCGCCGCCACCGAGGCGGGCCTCCAACTCGAAGCGCCCGTCGACGACTCGTCCACCGGGACCTCTGTCTGCCTCACTCATGGGCGGGAGCTTAGTTGTCGCCACGGACAGTGCTCTGAGGCGGTCATGGCTATGCGGCGGATCGCCAGTGAGAGGGACTCGACCACCGTCTCGTACAAACGCACATGCGACCCCCACAGGTATCCAACCCAGCTCATGCGATGTGACAGGAGACTTTCTCCTCGCATCTGCGGCATTATCATCGACGGATGCGGCCGAACGGCGGTGTGGTCCGCCGGGGCCGCGAGTGATTGTGCGTCCGTCAGGACCAGAGGGAGTGGACCCGTGAAGACCCGTACCGCCCGCCGGAACCGCCGGACCCTGCAGGTGGCCGGCGCAGGCGCCGCCGCGCTGCTGGCGCTGAGCGCCTGCTCGTCGTCCGACGACTCCTCCTCGTCGAAGTCGGACTCCTCCGCGTCCGCCTCCTCGTCGGGCAAGCTCTCCGGCGAGGTGACCGTGTTCGCGGCGGCCTCGCTGAAGGAGAGCTTCACGACGCTGGGCAAAAAGTTCGAGAAGGAGCACCCGGGTACGAAGGTCACCTTTTCCTTCGGCGGCAGTGACTCGCTCGCCGCGAGCATCACGGGCGGCGCTCCGGCCGACGTGTTCGCCTCGGCCAGCCCCAAGACGATGAAGATCGTCACGGATGCGGGGGACGCCTCCGGCACGCCCTCTACCTTCGTCCGCAACGAACTGGAGATCGTCACCCTGCCGGGCAACCCCGGCAAGATCTCCTCCCTCAAGGACCTCACCAAGTCGGGCCTGAAGGTCGTGCTCTGCGACAAGGAGGTGCCGTGCGGCGCCGCCGCGCAGAAGGCGCTGGAAGCGAGCGACCTGAAACTCACACCCGTCTCCTACGAGCAGGACGTCAAGGCCGCCCTGACGAAGGTCGAGCTGAAGGAGGCCGACGCGGCCGTCGTCTACAAGACGGATGTGCACGCGGCGGGTGACAAGGTGGACAGCGTGGAGTTCCCCGAGTCCGCCGACGCCATCAACGACTACCCGATCACGCTGCTGAAGGACGCCCAGAACGCCGAGGCCGCCAAGGCGTTCATCGCGCTGGTGCAGTCCGCCGAGGGCCAGCAGGTCCTGACCGCGGCCGGGTTCCTCAAGCCGTGATCCCGAGCGACAAGGCCGACGCCGCGACCGACTCCCTCCGGGGTGGGCCGCGGCGTCGGCGCATTCGTACGAGCGTGCCGCTGCCCTTGCTGTTCCCCGCCCTGATCGGCCTGGCGTTCCTCGTCGTGCCGCTGATCGCCCTGCTCGTACGGACCCCGTGGCGCAGCCTGCCCGAGCAGCTGACCAGCGCCGAGGTGTGGCAGGCGCTCCAGCTGTCCCTGGTCTGCGCCACGGCGGCCACCGCGGTGAGCCTGGTGATCGGCGTGCCGTTGGCCTGGCTGCTGGCCCGGGTGGAGTTCCCCGGCCGCGGCCTCGTACGAGCCCTGGTCACCCTGCCCCTCGTCCTGCCGCCGGTCGTCGGCGGTGTGGCGCTGCTGATGGCGCTCGGCCGCAACGGCATCGTCGGGCAGTGGCTGGACTCCTGGTTCGGGATCACTCTTCCGTTCACCACGGCGGGGGTGGTGGTCGCGGAGGCGTTCGTGGCGATGCCGTTCCTCGTCATCAGCGTCGAGGGCACCCTGCGTGCCACCGATCCCCGCTACGAGGAGGCCGCCACCACCCTGGGCGCCTCCCGCTTCACCGCGTTCCGCCGGATCACCCTGCCCCTCATCGCTCCGGGCATCGCGGCGGGCGCCGTACTGGCCTGGGCCCGCGCGCTCGGCGAGTTCGGCGCGACGATCACTTTCGCCGGCAACTTCCCGGGCCGCACCCAGACCATGCCCCTGGCCGTGTACCTGGCGTTGCAGAGCGACCCCGAGGCGGCCATCGCGCTCAGCCTGGTGCTGCTGGCCGTGTCGATCGCGGTGCTGGCGGGGTTGCGGGACCGATGGATGACGGCGGGATGAGGCGGGGTGCGGGACCGACCACAGCGACGCACCCGGGCCACCGACCACAGAGCGACGACCAGGCTTGGACCACCGCAGGATCGCCCGCCCACCCCGGGCCGGCCCTGCCCGACCGTGAGATGACTGCCGGATGACCGAGACCTACGACGTCCACGCCGACCCCGTTCCGGACGGGCTCGACGCCCGCCTCGTCGTGGACCGTGGTGGCTTCCGCCTCGACGTGGCGCTGACCGTCGCTCCGGGCGAGGTGGTCGCGCTGCTGGGCCCGAACGGTGCGGGCAAGACCACCGCCCTGCGTGCCCTGGCCGGGCTGACCCCGCTCAGCGGTGGCCATCTGCGGCTGGACGGTGCGCAGTTGGACCGTACGCCGCCCGAGTCCCGACCGGTCGGCGTCGTTTTCCAGGACTACCTGCTCTTCCCCCACCTCACCGCGCTCGACAACGTGGCGTTCGGGCCGCGCTGCCAGGGTGCGTCCAAGGCTCAGGCGCGGGCGCAGGCCGCCGAGTGGCTCGGCCGCCTGGGACTGACGGATCACGAGGGCGCCAAGCCGCGCAAGCTGTCAGGCGGCCAGGCCCAGCGTGTCGCCCTCGCTCGTGCGCTCGCCACGAGCCCCCGGCTGCTGCTGCTCGACGAGCCGCTGGCGGCACTGGACGCCCGTACCCGTCTGGAGGTCCGTGCCCAACTCCGCCGCCACCTGGCCGAGTTCGAGGCGGTCGCCGTCCTCGTCACGCACGATCCGCTCGACGCCATGGTCCTGGCCGACCGTCTGGTCGTCGTCGAGCACGGCCGAGTCGTCCAGGAGGGCGCCCCGTCCCACATCGCCCGCCACCCCCGTACGGACTACATCGCCCAGTTGGTCGGCCTGAACCTCTACCGGGGCGAGGCCGAGGGCCACACGGTGCGACTCGATGCCGGGCCGTCCGTCACCACGACGGAGGACCTGTCCGGCCCCGTTTTCGTGGCGTTCCCGCCCAGCGCGGTCACGCTCCACCGCGACCGCCCGACCGGCTCCAGCGCCCGTAACCTGTGGCAGTGCCAGGTGGCCGGCCTGGAGACGCACGGCGACCAGATCCGCGCCGATCTCACCGGCGAACTCCCCCTGGCCGCCGACCTCACCACGGTCGCCGCCGCCGAACTCGATCTGCACCCGGGCGCGGAGGTCTGGGCGACGGTGAAGGCGGCACAGACCCACGCCTACCCCGTCTGAGAGCGCCTGCCCCTTTCGGAGTGCGACAGCGCCGAGGCGGGCTGTCACCCCATGTGCCTTCTCCCGTACAGTCCGTGACACGCGTGCTTGGCCGAGGCTGAGCAGCCCAGTGGCTGACCAGGAGGAGAACCATGGACACCGAAGCCGGCCTCGGCTCCCTCCCACACGCCCCCGGAACGCGGCGGCCGGTCCCCGAAGCCGAGCGTGCGCTCGTGGAGCGGTGGCGCTCGGACGGGGGTGAACTGGTCGAGCTGCTGGCCCAGGTGCGCGCGCAGACCGGCGGCGTCGCCGCGTTCCGGCTCGGGCCGAGCCCGACGGTTCTCGTCACCGACCCGCAGGCGGTCCAGCACGTGCTCGCCCGGCATCCGGAGCAGTACGTCAAACGCTCCCACCGCGCCCGCCTGCTGATCGGCGACGGTGTCATGGCCGCCACCGGCGCGGCGTGGAAGCGCCAACGCCGGTTGCTGCAGTCCCAGTTCACCGGTACCGGGATGCGCCGCTACGAGCAGCGGATCACCGCGGCGGCCCGGACCACGGCCGAACGCTGGGACCGGTACGCCCGCACGGGGCAGACCTTCGAAGTCGGCCAGGAGATGCACCGCTTCGCCCTGGACGCCATCTGGCGCTCCCTGACCGGGTACCCCTGGACGACGACACCGAGCGCGAACTGGCCGCCGTGACAGCCGTGGGGGCGGCCCTTCCGACTCTGCCCGCCGATGCCGCCGAAGCCCGCGACGCCGTCGCCGCCGACCTGGCCCGGATCGACGCGGTCGCCCGGCGGGCCGTCGAGGCCGCGCGCAGTGGGGCGTCCGGACCCGACGGCCCGGGGCTGGTGCACGTGCTGACCGACGCCGCCGCGGAGCATCCCGAGTACACCGACCAGCTGATCCGCGACGAACTGGTCACGCTGCTCGCGGCCGGACATGAGACCACCGCCTCCACCCTGACCTGGCTCCATCTGCTCCTGGACCAGCACCCCGCCGCCCGCGAAGCAGCTCTCGCCGCCGGCAGCGACGGCTCACCGCAGCGCCGCCAGGCCGTCCAGGCCCTCATCCACGAGACGCTCCGGCTCTACCCGTCCGCCTGGCTGCTGCCCCGCCGCGCCGCCGAGACCGACACCCTCGCCGGCTACACGGTCGAGGCGGGCACGGACATCCTGGTCTGCCCCTACCTCACCCACCGCGATCCCGAACTGTGGCCGGACCCCGAGCACTTCGACCCCCGGCGCTTCCTCACCCCGGACGGCCGCCCCACGCACCCGGGCGCCTACTTCCCCTTCGGCATCGGGCCCCGCGCCTGCCTCGGCCTCCAATTCGCACTCCGCGAATCGACGGTCCTGCTCGAACACCTGCTGCCGGCCCACGTTCCGGTGTTCTCCTCGACCCCGAAGAAGACCCAGTACGGCATCACCGTCCGCCCCGACGGACCCACCACGGCGACCTTGGCGCGGCCACTCGTGTGATGCGGGGCGTGCTGCGGGGTCGGGCTCTCTCCTCTACGACCGCCCGCCGAACTGCCAGGCGTGGACCTCGACATCGGCGTACAGCTCCGGCGTCAGTACGGCACGTGCCGCCGCCGGGTCCGGTGCCCGTACCAGGGTCGCCGTCCCCAGCCAGGCGTCGCCGTCGTCGGACAGCAGGGGCCCATAGGCGATCAACTCCTCCCGCGCGGGCGGCAGATCCTGGTCGGCGGCCTGTCCCGAGCCGAGGCCGAGCACCAGGTAGCGGTTGCCCTCGGTGGCGCCGCCGGGGAAGTCCCACATGGTGCGCCCGAGCAGGTTCTGCCAACGGCGCAGCAACACGTCCCGGTACACGCCGGCCTGATGGTTGGGCTCGTCGAAGGCGAACGCGCGGGCGGCGGCGGCATCGGGCAGGTCGACGATGTGCACGCTGCCGGAAGGCGTTTCACCGTCGGCGGCGAACGTCGGCCCCCGGGCGATCATCTGCGCGGCAAAGAGGTCCATGTAGGACCAGTGCTCCTCCAGCAGCTGGTCGCGCAGTTCCAGAGAGCCGGGCCGATCACGGTGGTAGCAGAAGAACTCCATGCCCGCAGTCTTCACCACCTCCCTCATACGCCACCGAGAGCGGAGCGGAGCTCGCCACTTCCCGCAGGTGAGGGCCCACGCCTCGCACGCTTACGCCCGCGACCACTGGTACGGCGTTTCCACCACCGCGGAATTCAAGAAGGCCGCACAATCCGTGACGGGCAAGGACCTGAACCCGTTCTGGAAACTGCACCGGATCCGGTGAAGGACGGTCAGTTGTCGACGGTTGGGCCGGCATAAATTGCACTCGTACGAACTCGTATGCACCTACTGGCAGTTCACGTTAGTTCACTCCGTGGAGAATCGGCGCTGTACGTCGGGCCGGGACCTGAGGCGGTCCGGGTAGCCGGGGCCCATCCGCGCGGTCGTGTCGTCGGCGTGCAGCGGCTCGTGGCAGGCGGAGCACACCACCTCCGCCTGACCGTCGTGGCCGCAGGCCTCGTGGTGCAGGGTGACGGGAGGCCCCTCGGGCCCGGCGAGCCAGCGGTCGCCCCAGCTCGCCATCGCGGCGAGGACCGGGAAGAGGTCCTTGCCCTTCTCCGTCAGCAGGTACTCGTGGCGTGGCGGCTCGCTCTCGTAGAGCCGCCGCTCCAGCAGCCCCGCCTCGACCAGACGTCGCAGCCGGTCGGTGAGCGTGTTCCGGGCGATGCGAAGCTCTCCCTGGAAGTCGTCGAAGCGGCGGCAGCCGTAGAACGCCTCGCGCAGGACCAGCGGGGTCCAGGCGTCTCCGACCACGTCCAGGGTCCGCGCGATGGAGCACGGCCAGTTCGCGAAGGACGTCCGCGCGCTCATGTCCGCACTCCGGCCTCGTGGACCAGCTCGATCGCTCGGCCCAGGGTGTCGAGCCGGGCGGCCAGGTCCGCACCCGCCGGGTACAGGCGGACGGTGTCCACGCCGGCGTCGCGCCAGACGCGCAGCCGCTCCCGGACCATGGTCTCGGTGCCGATCAACGTGGTCGCCAGGACCATCTCGTCGGTGACCAGCGCGGCCGCCCCGTCCCGGTCACCGGCCTGCCAGCGCTGCCGTACCTCCGCGGCGACCTCGGCCCAGCCCTGCCTGCTGTATGCGCGGTTGTAGAAGTTGGTGGACGTCGAGCCCATGCCGCCGAGGCTGAAGGCCAGTTCCTTCTTGCGGCCGGCCACCATGGCGCTGAGGGCTTCCTCGTCGGCGGCGAAGGCCACTTCGGCGCCCTGGCAGACGTCCAGATCCGCTCGGGCGCGCCCGCCGTGCGCCAGCCCTTCGTCGAGGTGAGCGAAGTAGGCACCCGCAGCTCCCTCGGGTACGAAGCTCGTGCCGAGCCAGCCGTCGGCGACCTCGCCGGCCAGCCGGAGCATGGCCGGTGACAGTGCGGCCAGGTGCAGCGGCACGGGGTGCTCGGCCCGCATCGACAGTTTCATCGGTACGGCGTCGCCGCCGGGCAGCGGGATGCGGTACTCGGTGCCGGAGTGGTCGATCTTGGCGCCGGCCAGGACCTGCCGCACGATCTCCACCGTTTCGCGGACGCGCGCCAGCGGGCGTGCGAAGGGAACGCCGTGCAGTCCCTCCATCACCTGCGGGCCCGAGGGGCCGAGGCCGAGCAGGAAGCGTCCCTGGGACAGGTTGGAGAGGGTGATCGCGGTCTGCGCGAGCGCGACCGGGGTGCGCGTCCCGACCTGCATGACTCCGGAGCCCAGCAGCATGCGTTCGGTGCGGGCGGCGTAGTAGCCCAGGGCGGAGGGCGCGTCCGAGCCCCAGGCCTCGGCCACCCAGCAGATGTCCAGGCCCAGCTTCTCCGCCTCGACGACGAAGTCAGCCTGCCGGGTCCAGGAGCCGAGCCCTGACGCCTCGACCGTGATCGCGGCCCTCATCACGCCTCCGCCAGCTTCTTGATCTGCCCCAGCGTGACGGTCATGTTGCGCTCGAACTCACGCAGGCGTACGAACACGATCTTCTGTTCCTTGTCCGGCATCGCGTCGATGGCGAAGGACAGGCCGGAGCGCCCGGGGCCCATCTGCATCCACTCGGCCAGTTCGGTTCCGCCGTCCTTGGGCTCCAGGCGGAAGCGCCAGACGGCGGAGGGGCTGGCGGGGTCCGACACGGCCCAGGTGAGGAGGTGCGGGGGCGCGCACTCGACGACATGCGAGGTGGTCTCCCACTCGCCCAGGGAGTCGTGCCTGCTCCTGCCGACGAACCGAGCACCCACGGCGGCCCGATCCGCGCCGTCGAGCCACTGCACCGAATGAAGCTCGTCGCTCATGTCCGGCATCAGCGTCACATCGGAGACGATCTCCCACACCCGGTCCGGCAGCGCGTCCACCCACGTCCGCACTTCGACCGTGGGCGTGTCCGCATAGCGTGCGCCCGTCCACTCCACTCCGCGCCAACTCCATCCCCGACGAAGGCCTGTGACCTTCAGAGTTGCGTAACTAGACTCACTGCGTCAAGAGTGCTGCGGAGACAGGCTGTGCGCATCCTGGTCCCTGACCGGTCGTCCCTGACCCGTCGTCCCTCATGCGTCGACGTCGCCCGTCTCCTTCTGCAGGACGGCCTTCTTCACCTGCGTCTCGACAGCGCTGCGCTGCTCGCCCTGCGCCTTCGCATAGTCGGCGACCGCGGTCCGCACATCGCGAGCCAGATCCCGCCAGGCCCGCCACGCCGTGTTGTACGTGGTGGTCTGCCGCGAGCTCCAGCCGCCTTCCTCAGTGGGCGGCCCGTACATGCCCCGCAGCTCCTCCACGCGATGGTGCGCCTGCTCGGCCGCGCGCTGCTTCTCCACGAGCTCATCAAAAATGTTCGTCACACAAATGGAGCATAGGGAGGTAAACGCCGCACCGCGCGTCGAGCCGGGATCCGGCTGGGGCGGACGACCATCGGGGTATGGCCCGGCTCAGGCCGACGGCGCCACGGCGGCCCGCTCCGCCCACTCCCGCGCCGTGAGGTCGAGCAGTGCTTCCGTCTCCTGCGGGTCGGGCAACGGCCCATGATCTGCGGTCACTTGGAGGGCTGAGGCTGCCGTGAGGTGGCCCAGTCGCAGAGCGCGTGCCGTGGTCCCGCCCCTCAGCAGGCCCGCGAGGAAGCCGGCCGCGAAGGCGTCGCCGGCGCCGACCGCCTCCACCACCGTCGTGCGCGGCGTCGGCACCGTGGCGGTTCCTTCGTCACTGAACGCGGTCGCGGCGTTCGCCCCGTCCTTGACGACGAGGATGCGCGGGCGCGGGAGGTACTCCCGTACGTTCCCCGGGGTCAGGTTCTCGCCCCACAGAACCTGTGCCTCGTCCAGCCCGACGAAGACGATGTCCGCCCGGTCCGCCAGCTCGCGCAGCACGGTCGGGGCCGACCTGTCCGGCCACAGGGCGGCGCGGTGGTTGACGTCGAAGCTCACCGCGTACGGGCGTGCGTCGTTCTCGGGGTCCAGCGCCCGTGTGACCAGCCGACGGCACGGCTCGGAGAGCGCGGGCGTGATGCCGGTCAGGTGCAGCACCGAGGCCGCGCGCAGGGGCTCGCAGTCCAGGGCCTCGGGGCCCAGGGCTGAGGCCGCCGAGCCGCGCCGGTAGTAGTGCACCCGGGTCCCATCGGACCCCGGGTCCTTCACCAGCAGGCCGGTCGGTCGGTGGGGGTCGGTGCGCACGTGCGACACATCGACGCCGCCGGCGGCGACGGTGGCGCGCACGCGATGCCCGAGCGGGTCGTCACCGAGCGCGGAGAGCCAGGCCACCGGGATGCCGTGGTCGGCGAGGTACATGGCGACGTTCGACTCGGCTCCCGCCACCGACAACCGCAGTTCCGCCGCGCTCACCAGCGGGGTCGGTGGGTCGGGGGCCAGGGCCGCCATCGTCTCGCCGACGCAGACGACCGGGCCCGGGGTGGGGCGCCAGGGGGCGGTCGTGCCGGATGCCTGGGGGGCGGGCGCGGCGGGTGCCCGACCGGACAGCGGCGCGGCGGTCATGCCGGACGCCTCAGCAGGTGCAGTCGCGGATGCCCCTACGGCTGCCGTACCGGACGCCGGCGCAGCGATCACCCCGCCCGCCGCTGCGGCTCCGGCAGCGGACGGCCGACCAGCTGTCATGCCAGACGCCTCACCATCTGCCGTCCCGGATACCCCTACGGCTGCCGTACCGGACGGACGCCCGGCGATCACGCCTGGTCCCCGACAGCGGTGGGCCTTGCCGAGTCTCCGACGGTGGTCGGCCTGCCCGGCCCCCCGCTGGTCGCAGCACCCCGGGCGAGGTCGATCCGGGCCGCGGGCGTCGGCGTGCCCGGCACGTCCACGCGGGCGGTGAACAGGGCACCGTCGTCCGGGCCCGGCGCGGCCAGGCCCACGTGGGCGGTCGTGATGTGCAGGTCGTCGTGGGCGAGGCACAGCCCGGCCGGCTGCCGGGCGGGCAACCGCAGCGTGCGGTCGAGCGTGCCGTCGGGCAGGTGACGGCGGACGGTGCCGGTGCCCCAGACGGCGATCCATACGGCGCCCTCGACGTCGACCACCATGCCGTCGGGGCTGCCCTCGCCGATGGTCACGAACTCCTGGGGTGCGCCGAGAGCCGCAGTGACGGGGTCCACGGGATAGCGCCGGACCACGCCCCGCGCACTGTCGGCCAGATACATGACGCTGCCGTCCGGCGTGAACGCCGGCCCGTTGGGCACGGTGATGCCCTCCATCACCCGTACGACCGTGCCGTCCAGGTCGAGGCGGTACAGCGAACCGGCGCCCTCCCCGGCGTCGTAGGCCATGCTGCCGGCCCAGAAGCGGCCGAACGGGTCGGCGACGGCGTCGTTCATGCGCATGGCGGTCCGGGCGTTGTCCTCCGGCCGGGCCAGCCAGTCGACCGTGCCGTCGGGGTGGAGGAGGCAGATGCCGGTGCCCGCGGCGGCGACCCAGGTACCGGAGTGACCGGACAGGGGTGCCACGGCGCCCAGCGGGACGGGGAGTTGGGCCACCGTGTGCAGGGGTGCCGTGGGGTTGTCCGGGGCCGACAGGAGGCGGCCGGCGAGGATGTCGACGAGGACGATTCCGGAGCCGGTCCAGCGGATGCCCTCGCCCAGTTCGAGGCGGTCCGGTCGGGTGGGGCGCAGCTCAGCGGTCACCGCGTCGCCTCTTCCACGACCTTGCGGAAGGCGCGGGCGCGCTCCCTGAGGGCGGTGCTGCTGCCGCCGTCGGCCGCGTCGCCGACGAGGGGGGAGCCGACGCCGACCGCGATCGCCCCGGCCGCGAGGCAGGCGCGGGCGACGACCTCGTCGACTCCGCCCACCGGGACGAACGCGGCGTCGGGGAACGGGCCGCGCAGGGCCTTCACATAGGCGGCTCCCCCGGCCTCGGCGACCGGGAACACCTTCAGCGCGGCCACTCCGATGGCCTGAGCCGCGATGATCTCGGTCGGGGTCAGCACGCCGGCGAGGACCGGCATGCCCAGCTCCTGCGCCACGCGGACGCCGTCGCCGAGTCCGGGGGTGACGGCGAAGTCGGCTCCGGCACTGTGGGCGGCGCGGGCGTCCTCGGCGGTCAGGACGGTGCCGGCGCCGAGGGGTCGGTCCGGGCCGAGCGTGGTCCGGGCGCGTTCGATGACGGAGAGGGCGCCCGGCGCGGCGAGTGAGACCTCGATCAGTTCGACGCCCTCCTCGGCCAGGGCCAGCACGGTGCGCAGGGCGGCATCGGGGTCGCCGCCCCGCACTATCGCGACCAGGCGGTGGGTGGCCAGCGCGGCGGTCAGGTCCACGGACGGTGCTCCTTCGGTGCGGGGGGCGAGGGGCAGCGGCAGGCCCCGGTGAGCGTAAGACTCCAGCGGACCTCGCCGGACGCCGGTACCCGCGCGGCATCGTCGGGACCTGCGTCGGCGAGGTCGAAGACGCGGCCGAGCATGGGCTCCACGCCCGTGCTCCGGTACGGGTGCGGCTGGGGGTAGCCGCCGAGGTTGCGCCACAGGGCGATCGACACGGGCTGTCCGTCCGCCGCCAGTTCCAGGGCGAGCCGGTCGCGGTCGTCGTGGACGCAGCATCGCGCCGAGTCGACGACCGCCCCGACCGCGGTGCCGTCGTCGGGACCGAGCCGGTCGAGGGGCAATCCGTGGGGCGCCGGCCAGCTGCCGGTGCTCCAGGGGGCCCCGGCGGGCCAGGGCCGGGCCATGAGAGCGGCGGCCTCGGGGAACAGGCGGGTGGTCGCGCCGGCCGGCATGCGCAGGGTGGCGCGCGGGGAGAGGTCGAGCAGGGCGTGCGCGGCCCAGACGAAGCGGAAGCCGGGCCGTGCGGTGAGGGTGTAGTCGACCCGAGTGCCGTCGGACGTCGGGCGGATGGACCGTGCGAGGGCGAAGGACGCGCACTCGACGTGTTCGGTGTCGCCGGTGCGGGTCCAGGGGCGTGACCAGGCGTCGCCGTGATCGGGGAGGCCGCGGACGGTGGGGATGCACTCCTCCAGGCCGCCCGCGTCCACGAACGCATCACCCGGCACGACCTTGTCCCGTTCCGGCGTCGAACGGTGCCAGAGCCATTCACGGCCCGCCGCACGCAGGGATGTCCAGCGGCCGCCGTGCGCGGGGTCGGTGGTGATGGCCGGCCCCGTCGTCACCATTCGGCGAAGGAGCCGTCGGCGTGCCGCCAGAGGGGGTTGCGCCAGGCGTGTCCGCTGCGGTCGGCCGCGCGTACGGCCGCCTCGTCGATGGTGATGCCCAGGCCCGGGGCGTCGTTCAGCGGTGCGTGGCCCGCCACGAAACGGAACGGAGCGGGGTCGGCGAGGTAGGACAACAGGTCGGCGTCCTTGTTGTAGTGGATGCCGCGGCTCTGTTCCTGGATCAGGAAGTTGGGGGTGGCGAAGGCGACTTGGAGGCTGGCGGCCAGCGCGATCGGGCCGAGCGGGCAGTGCGGGGCGAGTTGGGCGCCGTAGGTGTCGGCGAGGGAGGCGATGCGGTGGACCTCGGAGATGCCGCCGGCGTGGGACAGGTCGGGCTGGGCGACTGCGATGCCCGCGGTGAGGGCGGGCAGGAACTCGGCGCGGGAGTAGAGGCGTTCGCCGGTGGCGAGGGGGACCGGGGTCGCGGCGACCAGGCCGGGCAGCAGATGGCCGTGTTCGGGGACGACGGGTTCCTCGACGAACAGCGGGTGCAGCGGGGCGAGTTCGGCCAGGACCCGGCGGGCGCTCGCGGCGGTGAAGCGGCCGTGGAAGTCGACGGCGACGTCTCGGTCGGGGCCGAGTGCCTCGCGGGCGGCGGCCACACGGGCGACCACCGCCGCGGTCTCGGCCGCGGTGGCGATCGGCGAGGTGGCGCCGGCGCCGTTCATCTTGACCGCGGTGAAACCGGCCTCGACCTGGGCGGCGATCTGTTCGGTGAGCTCGGCGGGTTCGTCGCCGCCGACCCAGGCGTAGACCCGGACGCGGTCACGCACGGGGCCGCCCAGCAGGGCGTGCACGGGGGCGCCGTAGGTCTTGCCGGCGATGTCCCACAGGGCCTGGTCCAGGCCGGCGACGGCGCTGGACAGGACGGGGCCGCCGCGGTAGAAGCCGCCCTTGGTGAGGACCTGCCAGTGGTCCTGGATGCGCAGCGGGTCCTGGCCGACGAGGTACTCGGCGAGGACGTCCACCGCGGCGCGGACCACCTCGGCCCGTCCCTCGACGACGGGTTCGCCCCAGCCGACCACGCCGTCGTCGGTCTCGATCCGGCAGAACAGCCAGCGCGGCGGGACCAGGAAGGTTTCTATACGGGTGATCTTCACTTACCGCCGTTGCCTTTCGTGTCGTCGGGACCGTCGATCCGGTCCAGGTCGCGTCCGGCCTGGACGAGCAGGGCCCGCATCGCCGCCTCCGCGGCCTGCGGGTCCTGGTCGCGTACGGCGTCCAGGACGGCCCGGTGGGCCGGTACGGGGTCCTCGCTGTGCGGGTGGCTGTGCACGATGCGGTCGCGGTGGGCGAGGCCGGGCTCGATGACCATCTCCATGCGCTGGAGCAGCTCGTTGTGGGTGGCGCAGAGCAGGGCGCGGTGGAAGGCGAGGTCGGCCTCCACGGCCTGCCCCGGGCCGGAGCCCCGCTCGCCCATCGCCTCCAGAGCCGCGTCCAGGGCGACCAGGTCGGCGTCGGTGCGGCGCTCGGCGGCGAGGCGCACGGCGGCCGGTTCGACGATGGCGCGTACTTCGGCGAGGTCGGCCAGCAGCGTCCGGTCGGCCTCGGTGGCGAGGTCGGCGCCCTCGAACTGCCAGCGCAGTACGTCGGCGTCGAGGAGGTTCCAGTCGGCGCGGGCTCTGACGAAGGTGCCGCGTTTCTGGCGGGCGTCGACCATCCCCTTGGCGGCGAGCACCTTCAAAGACTCGCGCAGGGCGGTGAGACTGACGTCCAACTCGCTCTGCAGCGCCACCAGGTCGAGCGTGGCTCCCTCGGGGATCCGGCCGCCCAGGATGCGGCGGGCGAGGGCCTCCACTGTCTGGCCGTGCACGCCGCGGCGGGCGTAGGGCGTCATGTCGTACAGCCTTTCTGCTGAGGAGTGGGGACGGCGGTGGTCATGCGGACGCCTTCAGGACGCTCCAGCCGCCGTCCACGACGAGGCTCGTGCCGGTGATGTAGGCGGCTTCGTCGGCGCTCAGGAAGGCGATGGCCGCGGCCACCTCCTCGGGCGTGCCGAAGCGCCGGGCGGCCGTCTCGGCGACGCTGCGCTCACGGTCCGCGGGCGGCACCCGGTCCCACGCGGCGGTGAGGATGGGGCCCGGCAGGACGGCGTTGACGCGGACGTCGGGCCCGTACTCGACGGCGAGCTGACCGCACAGGGACAGCAGCGCGCCCTTGGACGCGGCGTAGGCGGAGTGGCCGGGGATGCCCACGCGGGCGTGGACGGACGAGGTCAGCACCGTCGCTCCGCGCCGGGCCCGCAGATCGGGCAGCAGCGCCCGGAAGCCGAGGAAGCTCGCGGTGAGGTTGACGGAGAGCTGCCGCTGCCACGACTCCAGGGTCATCTCGTGGGCCGGGACGACGTCGACGGTGTAGGCGTTGCCGACGAGGACGTCCACGGGTCCGAAGTCGTGGGCGGCGGCCACGATCCGCTGCCAGTCGTCCTCCGCCGCCACGTCGGCCCGCACGAACCGGGCCCGGCCGCCGTCCTTCGTGATCCGTTCGGCGACCGCCGTGCCGCGTTCCTGTGACACGTCGGCGAGTACTACGGCTGCTCCCTCCGCAGAGAGGCGTACGGCGGTGGCGGCGCCGATTCCGGAGGCCGCACCGGTGACGACGGCAGTGCGGCCGGTGAAGCGGTCCATCGTGGGTCGACTCCTTCGTGAGCGTGCTGCGCGTGCTCCGTGAGCGGGGACAGGCCGTGCGGGAAACATATGCGGCTCACTGACGTGTCAGTACCACGAGGTCCGCATCATGATCGGCGCTCCAGGCGAGGGGCAGCCCGTAGTGCAGCAGATGGGCGCCGCTGTACGTCGTCCCGGTGGCGGTGTCCCGATAGCGTGCCGTCGGCTCCAGTGCCCGCAGCCGGAGCCGGTCGGGGCGGCCGGGCACGAGTGGGGCTCCGTCGAGCCGTCCGGTGCTGAGCGCGGCGACGACCGTGCGGTCCCCCGCGTCGTACTGCACCCCGCAGGTGGTGTCGGCCGGAGAGCCGAGCAGCCGGGCTTCTCCGTGGTGGATGACCTCGCGCAGTTCCTTGTAGCGGGCGATCCACAGCGCGGCCTCGGTCCGCTGCTCCGGCGTCCATGCCCGCAGGTCGGCCCCGATGCCCAGTACCCCGCACATGGCGTTCACGAAGCGGAAGGCGAGGCTGCGCGGGCGCGGGTCGAAGATGCCGGGCGCGTCGGTGACCCAGGAGCTCATGACGTGCGAGGCGTGCGCGTGCAGGAAGCCGTACTGGATGGAGAGCCGGTCCAGCGGGGCGGTGTTGTCGCTGGGCCAGACGACGTCGGTGCGGGCCAGTGTGGCGTGTTCGACGCGGGCGCCGCCGCCCGCGCAGCCTTCGACGGTGACGTGGGGGTGGGTGGTGCGCAGGTGGTCGAGGACGCGCAGGTAGCCGTGGACGTGCTCGGCGTCCAGGTCAAGGCGGTCGGCGGGCCCGGCGCCGGGCCGACCGCGCTCGGTGGGCGGGCGGTTCATGTCCCACTTCAGATAGCTGATGTCGTACGTGCCGAGGAGCCGGTCCAGGGTGCCGGTCACGAAGTCCTGGACGTCGGTGCGGCCGAGGTCGAGCAGGAGTTGGTTGCGGATCAGGCGGGCGGGCCGGCCGTCGGTGCGGTAGACCCAGTCGGGGTGTTCGGTGTGCAGGCCGCTGCCGGGGCTGACCGCCTCGGGCTCGATCCACAGGCCGAAGTCGAGGCCCAGGCCGCGCACTTCGTCGACGAACCGGTCGAAGCCCTGTGGGAAGGCGGCCGGGTCCGGATGCCAGTCGCCGAGCCCGCCGGTGTCGTCGCTGCGGCCGGTGAACCACCCGTCGTCGACGACGAACAGCTCGGCCCCGATGTCCGCTGCCGCCTTCGCCAGCTCCAGCTGTCCGACGGCGTCGACGTCGAAGCCGGTGGCCTCCCAGGAGTTGTAGAGGACCTTGCGGGGGCGGTGCAGCCGCTCGCCCGTGAGGTGGCGTTCGTAGCGGTGCCAGACACGGGACAGCCCGTCGAGTCCGTCGGGGCTGAAGGCGCAGGCGAGGCGGGGAGTGACGAGGGTTTCGCCGGGCATGAGGAGGACCGCACCCTCGTGGGCGACCCGCCCGGCGCGCACGCGCACCGAACCGCCCGGCTCGGCCTCGGCGGTGATGTGCCAGTTGCCCGGCCATTCGAGCGCGATGCCGTACGTGGCCTGCGCGTCCCCGTCCTGCACGGCGAGCCAGGGCGCGTAGGCGTGTCCGGGCGCGCCCTGGAGGCTGCCCATGGTGAACGTCCCTCTGGGCAGGTCGAGTTGGGTGCGCTGGAACTCCTGCGACCACTGGCCGGTGAGGCAGGTGAGCCGGGCCGCCTCGGTCACCGGGATGTTCACGGCGCCGGAGTCGAACCGCTCCAGTCGCAGTTCCTCCCTGCCGGTGTGCTCGGTCCAGCGCAGGATCACGTCCGTCCCCGGCACGGTCTCGTAGCACAGGACCGTGCGCAGGCCGAGCACCTCGTCGGTGAAGGCGAGCCGCAGCGTCCCCTGCCCTTCCTCCGCTCCCTCGAAGTCCCACCACACGCCTCGCTCCTCGCCCGGGCGTGCAGCGATGAGGTCGGCGCCGGTGAACGGCCGTAGTCCGTGCGGCAGATACTCAGCGGGGGCCGCGTCGGCGGGCGTGATGAAGTGGGTCCGCCTGGACCGGTCGAGGGCGGAGGGGCCGTGCTCGACGCCGAGGGGGCCCCAGGCGTCGAGTTCGGCCCACGGGCCCTGCGGGGAGAGGCGGACGGTGTAGCTGGTGTGCTCGGTGCGCAGGGTCCAGCGCCGGTGCGAGGTCACTTCACCGCTCCCAGGTTGAGGCCGGCCACGAAGTGCCGCTGGAACCGCAGGAACACGGCGACGGTGGGCGCGGCGGCGATGACGGAGCCGGCGGCGATCACGTTCCACATCGACACATACTGGCCCTGAAGTCCGATGAGGGCAGCGGTGATCGGCATCTTGGTGTCGCTGCGCAGCACGGTGATCGCCCACAGCAGGTCGTTGAAGATCCACGTGAACGAAAGGGCGCTCAGCGCGGCGAGCGCGGGCCGGGCCAGCGGGAGGATGATCCGCCAGAAGATCTGCCGGGGGCCGGCGCCGTCGACGACCGCGGCCTGCTGGATCTCGGCCGGTATCGCCCGCATGAAGCCGTGCAGGACGAAGACGTAGAAGCCGACACCGAAGCCGATCTGCACGCCGATGAGCGCGGTCAGGGTGTCGTGGACGCCCATCAGCTCGCTCAGCTTGGAGACCGGGATGAGCAGGATCTGCGGCGGGAGCAGATTGCCGCCGAGCATGAGCAGCAACAGGGAGCGGCGCAGGGGCATTTCGTAGCGGCTGAGGGCGAACGCGGCCATGGCCGCCAGGGCCAGGGTCACCAGGACGCACGGGACGGTGACGAGCAGGCTGTTGATCAGGGCGCGCTGCTGGCCGCCGTCGACCCAGGCCAGCCGGAAGTTGTCGAGGGTGAAGGAGCGGGGCCAACTGCCCAGGCCGTGCGCGGCGATGTCGTCGAAGGAGCGCAGGCTGGTCACCAGGACCAGGACGATGGGCAGCAGCCACAGCACCGCGAGCGCTCCGGCGCCGAGGTGGAATCCCGCGGTGGCGGTACGGCGGCGGCGCAGCGCCGCGGACCCGGCAGAGGTGCGCGTGGGCGAGGTACGGGTGGCGTCGGTACGGGTGGTCGCCATCAGTCGGCCTCCCGGAAGGCGCGTACGAGGTAGGAGGCGATGACGCCGAACGCCAGCAGGAAGATGACGACGGCCAGGGCGGAGCCGTATCCGAGGCGCAGGGACTGGAACGCGGTCGAGTACATGTAGGTGCTCAGCAGTTCGGACGAATGGTAGGGGCCGCCGCGGGTCAGCGACCACACGACGTCGAAGGAGCGCAGCGAGTCGATGATGATGACGGACACGACGACCGCGTTGACGCTGCGCAGTTGGGGCAGGGTGACATGCCGGAACCGCTGCCAGGCGCTGGCGCCGTCGACCTTGGCGGCCTCGTACAGCGCCGGGTCGATGCCCTTGAGCCCGGCGAGGTAGAGGACCATCACGTAGCCGATCTGCCGCCACAGCGCGGGCACGATGACCGCGTACAGGGCGGTGTCCTGGTCGGCGAGCCAGGCGTGCCGCAAGCTGCCGAGGCCAACCGCTTCGAGGAGTTGGTTGAGGACACCGTCGGGCTGGTAGATGGCCTGCCAGACCAGGGCGGTGGCGACCAGGGAGAACACGACGGGCAGGAAGAGGGCGGCGCGGTAGAAGCCGATGCCGCGCCGCTCCTGCTGGAGCAGCAGGGCGGTGGCGAGGCCCAGCAGGGCGGAGAGGCCGCCGAACAGCACCAGCCACAGCACTGTGTGCCCGACCGCGCCGCGGAAGATGTCGTCCCCCGCCATCTCCCGGAAGTTGTCCAGGCCGACGAACTTCGGTGCCGACACGCCGTCCCAGCTGGTCAGGGCGAGGTAGAAGCCCTGCAGCGCGGGCCAGAACACCCACACCGCCTCGGCGAGCAGCGGGACGAGGACGAAGGCGACCACCATCGGGGGTGTGCGCCTCGGTCCCCGGCCCCGGCCGCCACGGGACGGCGCCGGGACCGGGAGCTTGCGGTGGGGGGCGGTCAGGACGGCCATGTCAGGCGTTCCAGATCTTCTCGGCGTCGTGCTGCCAGTCGGTGAGGATGCTCCCGATCTCCTTGGGCTTGGCGAGGAACTTGGTCAGCGCGGTGTCGGCGGTGGGCTGGAGGGCGTCGCTGGAGTCGCGGTTGAAGAACTGGGTGATCTCGGCGGCCTCCTCGATGTGCTTGCGGCCCTTCTTCACCAGCGCGGTACCGGCGTCGGCGGCGTCGGGGTGGCAGGGCAGGGCGGTACCGGACGATCCCTTGATGTAGATCTCCTGCGCCTCGGCGGTGGCGAGGTAGCCCAGCAGGTCGAGCACCCCGTCGCGGCGGCCGGTGCGGGCGCTGGCGAAGTAGCCGTCGGTGGGGGCCTCTTCGGCGAGCGGGACCTTCGCGTCGATGACCGGGAAGCGGAAGAAGTCGATGTCGTCGAGGGCGTCCTTGGGTGCCGCGTCGGCGAAGAAGGTGCCGATCAGCATCATGCCGCTACGGCCGTTCAGCAGGGCGGTGGTGGCATCCTGGAAGGCGCCGGCCGTGCCGTTCGGGTCGAAGTACGGCAGCAATTCCTGCCAGCGGTCGAAGACCTTGCGGACCTCGGGGTCGTCGAACCGGTGCTGTCCGGCGAGCAGTTGGCGGTGGTAGTCGGCGCCGTTGATGCGGATGTCGAGGTAGTCGAACCAGGCGGAGGCCACCCAGGCGGTGTTGCCGCCGGCGCCCAGCCCGATCGGGGCGACGCCCTTGCTCTTGAGCTTGTCGCACAGGTCGAGGAAGTCGTCCCAGGTCTTCGGCTCGCTCACGCCCCACTTGGCGAAGTTCGACTTCCGGTAGAACATGCCCCACCAGTAGTAGGTGGTGGGGACGAAGACCTTCTTGCCGGAGCCGGCGGTGCACAGTGAGTTCAGGGCCTTGGAGTAGCGCCCCAGGTCGGGCGAGTCCCAGAGCTCGCCGAGGTCGAGCAGCAGGTCCTTCTTCGCGTAGGCGTCCGCCACCGAGCCCGGGTACCAGGTGTACACGTCCGGCGGGTTGGCGGAGGTCAGGTACGTAGGCAGCTGGGTGCGGAAGGTCTCCGCGGCGACCGTGTTGAGGCTGACGCTCCCGGCGTCCTTCTTGCCGTAGGCGGCGACGATGTCCTCCATCGCCGCCTTGGCCTGCGGCGCGGACAGGTTGGACTGGAGCGTGACCGCGCCCTTGGACGAGGACTTCGAGGACGAGGTGGACGTGACACAGCCGCTGAGCAGCGAGGCCGTCCCGGCGGCGCCGAGTCCGGCGAGGAAGCGCCGTCGGCTGGGCTGAGGGTTGGTCATGGAGGGCTCCCTGTGGGTCCGCGCGGCGGATCCAAGTTCGCGTGGCGCTTCCACCACGTCAAGATTAATTACTAATTTATTTGAACTGGGCCCGGTGGACGTACCCGTCGACCCCGCGGAACACGGCGTCGACCGCACCGCCCTCCCTCGCGACCGCCCCGAGCGAGCCCTCGATGGCGGCGCTGGGGAACTCCTCCCGCTTCGACCAGCCCTGCCAGGCCGCACCGTCGTAGCGGCGCTGCCAGAGCGTGTAGTCACCGGCCCGCGCGTACAGGACCACGGCGTCCCCCACGGCGACGAGCGTCGGACTGCCGCTCACGGTCCCGCCGAGCGAGGTCCACTGCGACCACTCCCCCGAGGCGTCCCGCGTCCGCGTCCACACGTCGTCCGCCGAGGTCCGCGCGACGACATGGACCCGCCCTTGCGCGTCGACGACGGCGGACGGCCTGCCGTACGTCGGCCGGTCACCCGGCGCACCGAGCGACGACCAGCCGGAAGCCGGCCCGCGCTGGACGATCCGCCCGTCCGCCCCGCGCGCGACGAGGGTCCAGTGCGTGGGGTCGGTGAACGCCACCGACGGCGCGTCGGTCACCCGCCCGCCCAGGCTCTGCCAGCCGCCCCACCGTCCGTCGGCGAACACCCGCCGGTACACACGGGAGTCGGCGCCGCGCACGAACACGTCGATACGGCCACCGGAGGACGCGTAGGCGGCGGGCTGGCCGAGGATCCCGCCCCTGACCGGGCCTGCGAGGTCCCTCGTACGCGGCGTTCCGCTGCCGTTCATCGACGCCGAGTGCTGCACGAGGTTTCCGCGGGGTCCGCGGAAGAAGGTGCTGAGCGTGTCGCCGGAGCGCACCACGGCCGGGCTCGCAGTGGCCTTCTCACCCAGGTTCGCGCCGGGCAGGGCGTCCGCGCCGGTCAGCTTCAGGAACGCGGTGCCGTGGGCGGGGACCTCGACGGTGTACGACCCGGTGTGCGTGCCGCGATCGGCGCGCGCCCGCAGGTCGCGCACCTCGACCGCACCGCCCAGCGCCGCGTCGGCGAAGTTCACGATGCGCTCGACCGGTTGGTCGGAGCGGTTGAGCAGGACGACCGCGCGGCGGCCCTGCCCCGAGAGGACCTTGCTGTAGACGTCGCCGACGGAGTCGGTGGCCACGCGGACGCCCTGGATGGCGAGCGGGTCCTGGTTCACGGCGATGATCTCGGGGTTGCGCAGGGTCCTGATCATCGACTCGGACAGGGTGCGCGGGTCGGAGCCGAGGACGAGCGGCGAGGCCATCTCGGCCCACATCACGAACTGGGTGGTGGACTCCTCCTGCGTCAGCTCGTACGACCCGTCGGCCATGCGGCGCATCGGGATGAGGTAGTCGGGGTCGTTGTAGTGGCCGGGCCCCTGAGCCTCGGGGTGCCAGGCGTTGGCGTCCATGTTGCGCAGCACGTTGGGCCACTGGCCGGGGCTCGGGGTGCCCCAGGCGATGTCCGTGCCGGTGCGCCAGGAGTCCGCGATGGTCGGGGCGTAGGCGTAGGTGTTGTGCGCGTCCTGCTCGGGTGTGTGCGGCAGGCCCCAGTCGTCGGTGAGCGGGTTGCACAGGTTGAGCAGCATCCTGCGGCCGGACTTGGCGACGGCGTCGCCGAACTCCTTGAACGCGGGCCCGGGATCGAGCTTCGCGCCGATCCCGCACAGGAAGTCGACCTTGATCGCGTCGACCTTCCAGTCGGCGAACTGCCGTGCGTCCTGGTCGTAGTGGCCGCGGCTGCCGAGCCCGCAGGTCTTGCCGCCGTCGTAGGTACCGGCGTCGGTGTAGATGCCGGCTTTCAGTCCGCGCCGGTGGAGGTAGGAGACGAGGGCGGGGATGCCAGACGGGAAGCGATCGGGGTGGGCCGTCAACCGCCCCTGCGTGTCACGGGGGTTGTCGGCCTGCCAGCCGCCGTCCAGCCACACGATGTCGTAGCCGCTGTCGCGCAGCCCGCTGCTGACGAGCCTGTCGGCGACGGCCCGAACCTCCTTCTCCGTGGGCGCGCCGAGCCCGTAGTAGGTGTTCCAGCCCATGTACGGCGTGGGGGCGAGACCGCTGTCGTAGTAGTCGGGCGCGCCCTGGTCCACGGGGGTGTGCGCGGTGGCGGCGGGGGCCGCCGACGCGGTCAGGACCACGGAGATCGCGGTCGCGAGAGCGAGTGAAGTCACGTGCCTCTCCCGGAGGTTGGGAAGCAGGAGGAGGTGTGACGCGGGCCGCGCCGGAGGCCGGGGCCGTCGGCGTCACGGCGATGACTGTGGCGCGCGGCCGGAACCCTGTCAATATTAATTACTAATTTAAAGAAACAAGGATCCGGTCCTGCCGGAAGTCTTGACGGGCCCAGGCCCGCGGTGCAGGGCTTGGCAACGTTGTCAGCCCTTGAGCGACAACGTTGTCACACCATGCTTCCAGGTCGCCTCCTTCACCGGACATCCCTGATCGGAGCCCTCGTCCCATGCCGGATCAGCCTGCTGCGCCGCCCCGCCGTGCCGTCCTCACCGCCGGGTCCACCCTTCTCGCGGGCTTCGGGATGGGCATGAGTCTGCCGCCCGGCGCCGCCGCGGCCGGAACCGGCCACCCGCGTCGGACTCCCGCCCGCGGCGAACTCGCCGTCTACCGACCGGTGTCGGTCTCCTCCACCGACTACGCCCCCACGCCGGCCGAGTTCGCGGTGGACGGCCTCGACGGCACGAGGGTGCGCGGGACGGGCTGGCGTGCAGCAGGCGGTGACCCGCAGTGGATCTGCCTCGACCTCCAGGCGCTGTGCGAGATGGAGTCGCTGCGGCTCACCTTCGAGGCGACCGTGGACGATCCGCCGTACGTCGACGCGCCCGGGGGCAACCCGCGGGACAACACCACCGGGCAGGAGATCCTGTCCAGTTGCGCGGTCGGTTTTGTGATCGAGACCTCGCGCGACCGGCAGACGTGGACGTCCGTGTACCGCACCGATTCCGGCCGGGGCGGCGTCGTGGAGATCGCACTGCCCCGGCCCGTCAGCGCGCGGTGGGTGCGCATGACCGTCCACAAGCGCTCCAACGCCAACCCCCTGGGCCTCAACGGCCTCCAGGTGTACGGGTCGGGCGGACCAGGGTGTCGGTGGAGATCACCGACACGGACCGCTCGGGCGACCGCCACGGCCTCACCGCCCGCGTACGCAACCGCGGCGCGACGGTCGCCGCGATGACACGCATCTCGCTGCTCGACGCCGATTCCGGTCACCGGGTCCTGCCCACGCTGTACGGCGACAACTACCTCAGGCTGCTCCCCGGCGAGTCCCGCACCGTCACGCTGTCCTGGCCGGCCGCTTCCCTCGCCTCCGGCAGGCCGGCCGTACGGCTGGAGGGCTACAACGTGCCGACGACGACCGTGGCCGGCCGCGCACGTGAGGCGGGAACCTCATTCAGAAACGGCATCGCTGAATCCGATGAAAAGGATGCGTTGGACGTCAGAATCAGGCAGGAGCACAGTGAGCACGTCTTCACCTGGACCGAACCACCCCGACTGCACCCCTGCGGAGAACACTCGATGAACCACGTCGCGGATCCCGAGCGCTACAACGGCACCATGCGATACCGGCGCACCGGACGCTCAGGACTCGACCTCCCCGTGCTGTCCCTGGGGTACTGGCACAACTTCGGTGACGACCGGCCCTTCGAGGCCCAGCGCGAGATCGCCCTGCGCGCCTTCGACCTCGGCATCACCCACCACGACCTCGCGAACAACTACGGTCCGCCCTACGGCGCCGCGGAGATCAACTTCGGCCGGCTGATGAAGCAGGACCTCGCGCCCTACCGGGACGAGCTGGTGGTCTCCACCAAGGCCGGCTGGGACATGTGGCCCGGTCCGTACGGCCAGGGCGGCGGCTCGCGCAAGTACGTGCTCGCCTCGCTCGACCAGTCCCTGCGGCGGACGGGGCTGGAGTACGTCGACATCTTCTACTCCCACCGGCTCGACGCGAGCACGCCGCTGGAGGAGACGATGGGGGCGCTCGACACGGCCGTCCGCCAGGGCAAGGCCCTGTACGTCGGCATCTCCTCCTACGACGCCGAGCGCTCCCGGCAGGCGGCCGCCATCCTCCGGGAGCTGGGCACACCGCTGCTCATCCACCAGCCGTCGTACAGCATGCTCAACCGCTGGATCGAGAACGAGGGCCTGCTGGAGGCCGCCGGGCAGGAGGGCTTCGGCGTCATCGGCTTCACCGCGCTCGCCCAGGGGCTGCTGACCGGGCGCTACCTCGACGGCGTCCCCGCCGACTCGCGCGCCACGCAGGGCAAGTCGTTCGACGAGACGTGGCTGTCGGAGGACATGCTGAGCAGGCTGCGTGCGCTGAACGACATCGCGGGCCGCCGCGGCCAGAGCCTCGCCCAGATGGCGCTCGCCTGGGCCCTGCGCGACGAACGTGTCACCTCGCTGGTCATCGGCGCATCCCGCACCGAGCAGCTGGAGCAGAACGTGGCCGCGCTGGAGAACCTCGACTTCAGCGACGAGGAACTTGCCGAGATCGACAAGTACGCCACCGACGGCGGCGTCGACCTGTGGCAGGACGCGCGGACCGGAAACCTCGGCTGAGGTCCGGGCCGCCCGCCCCCACTCGAGCCCGTCGCTGGTATGGACCTGATGTGTCGTCAGGGCTAGGCTCTGCCCGACCCCGAATGAGAGCGCTCTCAGATTGCGGTTGTTCCACCCCACGTTGTTGGAACGACGAAGGGCAACTCCCTTGAGACGCATCAGACTCAAGTACGCCGGCCTCGCCGCGCTCCTGGTCCTCGGCAGCTGGACCGCGGGCGGAACCGCACAGGCCACGGCGGACGACTCCCCCACCGTGGCGGACACGGAACCGGCCTCCCCGGACTGCTGCAGGCGATGCAGCGCGACCTCGGCCTGTCGAAGGAACAGGCCGAGGCGCGGCTGGCCGCGGAACGCACCGCCATGGACGTCGCACCGAAGGCACGCAAGGCCGCCGGGTCCGCCTACGGCGGCTCGTGGTTCGACACGAAGAGCGAGCGGCTCACGGTGGCCGTCGCGTCGGACGCCGCGCCCGCGACCGTACGGGAGGTCCGCGCCACCGGTGTGACGGTGCGCACCGTCGCGCACAGTGCGCGCGATCTCGACGCGGCCAAGGCACGCATCGACCGGCTCCCCGCGCCGTCCGGCGTGAGCAGTTGGCACGTCGATCCGGTGGCCAACACGGTCGTCGTGAACGTCGTCCGCGACAAGCGGTCGGACAACGATGTCCGCGGCTTCGTCTCCCGCGCCCGCGCGGCCGGACCCGTCACCGTGCAGACGGTCGCGGCGGCCCCGCGGACCTTCGCGGCGGGAACGGTCGGCGGCGACCCGTACTACACCGGCAACGTCCGCTGCTCCATAGGCTTCTCGGTGCACGGCGGCTTCGTCACCGCCGGGCACTGCGGTGGGCAGGGAGCAGGTGTCCGGGGCTGGGACGGCAGCTACATCGGAACGTTCCAGGGCTCCTCGTTCCCGGACAACGACTACGCCTGGGTGAGCGTCGGCAGCGGCTGGTGGACCGTGCCGGTGGTCCTCGGCTGGGGCACGGTCCCGGACCAGCTCGTGCGCGGCTCGGCGGAGGCTCCCGTCGGCTCGTCCATATGCCGCTCCGGCTCCACGACGCACTGGCACTGCGGCGCCGTGCTGGCCAAGAACGAGACCGTCAACTACAGCCAGGGCGCGGTGCACCAGATGACGAAGACCAGCGTCTGCGCCGAGGGCGGCGACTCCGGAGGGTCCTTCATCAGCGGTGACCAGGCCCAAGGGGTCACCTCGGGCGGCTGGGGCAACTGTTCGGGCGGCGGGGAGACCTGGTTCCAGCCGGTGAACGAGATACTCGGCCGGTACGGGCTGACCCTGCACACTGCCTGATGCAACGGACCCGATGCACCGGACCTGATTCACCCACCCTGATGCACCGGACCTGATTCGTGGCGCCACACCTGTGAAGCACGAGCCGCCGCGCGACTGGCGGCGGCCGTGCGGCAGGATGAGGACCATGAGCGTAGTCAAGATCAACGTACTGACCGTGCCCGCCGAGCAGCGCGAGACGCTGGAGAAGCGCTTCGCCTCCCGTGCCCACGCCGTGGAGAACTCGGACGGGTTCGAGTGGTTCGAACTCCTGCGGCCGGTCGAGGGCACCGACACGTACCTCGTGTACACGCGCTGGCGCGACGAGGAGTCCTTCCAGGCCTGGATGGAGGGCCCCATGAAGTCGGCCCACCAGGGCGGCGGCCAGGAAGGCGCCGAGCGCCCGAAGCCGGCGGCCAGCGGGTCCACGCTGTGGTCCTTCGAGGTCGTGCAGCAGGCGGGCCCGAAGGGCGAGTAACGACAAGCGGGCGGCGGTAAGCGGCGGGGGCCAGGGCAATGCCCCCGCCGTGTTCGCCTCCGGTCTCGCGCGGGATGCCAGAATGCGCCCATCGTGTCCTCGCACGGCCTCCCCCGCTTCCTCTGACGGCCGCCTGCGGGCCCAGTTGGTCGACCTGCTCGACGGCACCGACCCGTGGGACGACCTTGAGCGGGACCACCTGCGCCTGGCCGGTGAGTGGCTCTCCAGTGGCGCGCCCGTCCACAGGGCGCGTAAGCCCGACGTCCCGAGACTCACCTCATGAGCTACTTCGTCGTGCTGGACGCCGAGCGCGGCGAACTGCTGCTGGTCGCGCACCGCAAAGCCGGCCTGTGGCTGCCCCCGGGCGGTTAGGCCAAGATCCGAGCACCAGCATCCCCCTCAACGCACGGGACCGGGGCCAGGCACGTCGCGGCGAGGTGAACTGGCGGTGCGCAAGCCGGCTCGCCACCAACGGCCGCATCCACGTGCTGTTCGCTGCGGAGAACCGCTTGGGGCTCAAGCGGCGTCAACGCGTGCTCGACTGGCTCGCCGAGACCGGCCGCAGCCACACAGGCCCCCGTGCGTCAGCCGTCCTTCGCTCCGCCCGCGGAGGAGCGGCTCACCCACCGTGACCGGGTCCTGCGCGAGTGGCTGGACAACCCGGACAACATGATTCCCGTCCACGCGGTAGACGATCAGGTCGCGTGGGCCGGCGAGCCGAACTGGACGGAACTGGCCCGGCGGGTCTACGGGCGGCCCGGCAACGTCTTCGCACGCGGCAGCAAAGCCAGGGCCGAGCAACGTCGCCCGTGGGGCTGCGAGGCGGCCCGCAATACGAACCGCACCATCGCGACGGATCACGGCCTCAACCTCCGCATGCTCCGGGCAGCCTGCTACGTCTTCGTGGCCGCGCTGACCGCCATGCGCGACAGTGAGATCCACTAGCTCGAACGCGGGGCACTCACCCAGTACTACGGTGTCCCCGCGCTCGCCGCCCGGAACGTGAAGGGCGACGACTCCCGGCCCCGCGGCTACTGGTGGATTATCGAGCCCGTCGCGCGAGCCATCGCAGTTGCCGAACAGCTGACCTGGCACGACACCAGAGTCTTCACCGCGGTCACCGCAAAAGCTCGGGGCGGCGACGGCGGCTTCGATGCTGCTCGCGACATCCCATCAGGGCCAGCGCCGGATCGCCGCCCTGCGGACCTGACGGTCTCGGCCCCGGCCTGAACTCCCCCATGGGGCAACGGAGTGCCCATCACGGTCAAAGCAGGGTGTAGACGCTGTCGCTCACCCGGCTCCGGCGCGGTGGCCGGGTGCCCTTGAACCACGTCACCCAGGACTGCGGGAGGGCTTCGCGGTCCAGAACGAAGTCGTCGAGCACCAGGCAGTCGATGTCCGACCTCAGGAAGCAGAGCAGGGCGTCGACGGGGGTGTGGACGATCGGCTCTCCTCGGAGGTTGAACGAGGTGTTCAGGAGCAGCGGGCAGCCCGTTCGGTCGGCGAACGTCCGGATGAGGCGGTAGAAGCGCCCGTTCGTTCCCTCGGTGACGGTCTGGACCCGGGCCGACTTGTCCACGTGGGTGATAGCCGGCAGTGACAGCGGCGACACGACCTCGCAGGTCTCCAGCATGAACGGCGACTCGTGGTCGAGCCGGAAGTGCTCGTGCGCGTGCTCGGCCAGCACGGCGGGGGCGAACGGCCGGAACGCCTCGCGCATCTTGACCGAGGCGTTGATCCGGTCCCGCGTGTCGTCGCCCCGTGGGTCGGCCAGGATCGACCGTCCGCCGAGGGAACGCGGCCCGAACTCCTCCCGGCCGTGGTACCAGCCGATTACCTTGCCGTCGGCCAGTCGCCCCGCGACGGCGTCGAGCAGACCTGCCTCGTCCCCGCGGAAGTCCGCGAAGGGCTGGTCGGCCTGCGCGCCGAGCAGCCGGGCGATACCGTCGGAGTCCGTGCCGGAGCCGAGGAGCACCGAGGTCAGCCGGTCCTGGCGGGGCCGCTGCCCGGTCAGGCGCTGGTGGGCCACCGCCGCGCACCCGAGGCTGCCGCCCGCGTCGCCGGCGGCCGGCTGCACGAACACCCTGGCGAAGGGGCCCTCCTCGACGATGCGGCGCACGGCGACGACGTTGAGGGCTACGCCTCCGGCCATGCACAGGTTCTCGCTGCCCGACATGCGGTGGGCCTTGTCGACCATGCGCAGCAGGGTCTCCTCGGTCACCACCTGGATGCTGCGCGCGAGGTCGTGGTGGACCTTCTCGATCTCCGACTCCGGTACCCGCGGCGGCACGCCGATCAGGGACGTGAAGCGCTCACCGAGCATGCCGTCCGGGCTGGTGAAGTCGAAGTAGTCCAGGTCGAGCCGGAACGACCCGTCCTCGGTGATATGGATCAGCCGGCCGATCTCGTCCCGGAACCGCGGTTCGCCGTAGGGGGCGAGCCCCATCACCTTGTACTCGCCCTCGTTCACCTCGAAGCCGAGGTAGCCGGTGACCGCGCTGTAGAGGAGGCCCAGGGAGTGAGGGAACTCGACCTGCTCGCTCAGTTCGAGCGACGCGCCCCGGCCGACCCCCCAGCTGGTGGTGGCCCACTCGCCGACCGCGTCGACCGTCAGCACGGCGCTGTCGTCGAAACCGGAGAAGTAGTATGCGCTCGCGGCGTGGGAGAGGTGGTGGTCGACGAACTCGACGCGGCCCTCCCAGCCGAGCAGGTCCCGGATCTCCCGCAGCGGCCGGTCGGCGTCGAGGCGGTAAAGGGCGCTCGCGCTGCTGTCCGGGAAGGCCGGCAGCCCGGTCCACAGCTGGCGGTGGAGCTTCTTAGCCGGGTCCTCGTAGTAGGCCACGCAGTCCACGTCGGTGATGCGCAGACCGGCTTGGTCCAGGCAGTCGCGCACAGCGGCGAGCGGCAGGTCGGGATCCTGCTTGCGCCGGGTGTAGCGCTCCTCGTGGGACGCGGCCACGAGCCTGCCGTCGACCAGCAGCGCCGCCGCCGAGTCGTGGAAGTGGGCCGAGATCCCGAGGACCACGGGTCCGGCGGGCGCCGGGGTAGGCGTGTTCTTCGCCGTCATCGCGGCTCTCCCTGTCCAGCGGTGTGCGGCTCCGCCATCGCGACCGCGATCTTCCGGTCGCCGGTGAAGGGCTCCCGGCCGTGGCCGGACAGCATGTTGTCCACCACGAGGATGTCGTTCTGCTGCCAGTCGAAGCGGACCCGGCACTCCGCGTAGCAGCTGCGCAGGTGGTCCATCACGTCGTCGGGGATGCGTCCGCCGTCGCCGTAGTACGTGTTCGTGGGGAGGCCGTCCTCGCCGAACAGGGCGAGCAGGCCCTCCTGGACGTCCTCCGGGAGCGTGGTCACGTGGAAGAAGGTGATGTGGTTGAACCACACCTCCTCGCCGGTGCGCGAGTGGCGGTGCAGCGCGTCCCGCACCACGCGGGTGCGCAGCCCGTCCTCGCCGGTCCACTCGGGGATCAGCCCGTGCTCCTTGCAGTAGGCCTCCACCTCGGCCCGGCTGTCGGTTCCGAACACCTCGGGCCACGGGACGCCGAAGTGCGGGTGGTAGTTGCGCACCAGACTCCAGCGCCGGCGCGCGAACTCCTCCCGTACGGCAGGGTCGATCGCCGCGTACAGCCGCCGGGTGTCGGCCAGCGGTGTCGCTCCCAGCGTCTGCGGCGCCCGCAGGCAGTAGAAGTACAGCGTCATCGGCCAGGTGTCCTGGTAGGAGCACTCGTTGTGGAGGAAGATCTCCTCCTCGGCCGGGTGGTCGGTGGACGTGTACACATTGCCCTGGATCGAGGTGCGCGGTGAGGACGCCTCGGTGTAGGTGAGCGTCTCCCCGGACAGCGCGTTGACGGTCGACTGCAGTCCGTCGACGCCGTCGATGTCGAAGCCCCGGAAGAGGAGCGCTCCATGGGTGTCGAGCGCCGAGCGGAGCTCGTCACGATCGTGCTCGATGAGCTCTACGAGGTCGGTGGTGGAACCTGCTTCCACCACCAGCGGCAGCACTGCCGGCTCGGACATGCGGTCTCCTGACGTAACGGTGTTGCGGGCGGGCGGAGGGGTCAGACGGGCCGGTGCGGGACGTCCGGGGCGGGCGCCGTCACCCCGGTGGGCCCCAGGGCCTGTCCGACGACCCGATCCTCCGGACGGGCCCCGGCCGTCTGGTCCAGGAAGGGCGCGTCCGACGGCGACAGTGGCCGCAGGTCCGTCACCCAGGTCGCCTGCGGGTCGATCCGTGCGAAGAACGGCCGCCCGACCACCTCTGGGTCCCTGGCCTGCAGATAGCGCAGTGCGAGCGCGGACTGTCCCGCGACCTCCGTCACCCCGTCGACGACCACCTTGCCGCGGGTGGCGGACATGGACGGGCCGCGCACCGTGCGGGCAAGACCGGTCACGGACGACAGCGCCTCCCGGTAGATCTGCCAGGCGCGGACGAGCGGAACCTCGAAGTACTGGCGCGGGCCTGTGTCCCGCTCCACGAACATGTAGTAGGGCACGGCGTCGAGGGCGACGGCGCGCGTCCACATCTCCCGCCAGACGCCGGCGTCGTCGTTGATCGACCTGACCAGGGGCGCCTGGGTGCGGATCACGGCGCCCGTCGACCGGATCCGCTCGACCGCGCGCCGCACGGGCTCCGGTTGGAGCTCGCGGGGATGCGTCACATGGGCCATCACCGCGAGGTGCCGACCGCAGTCGCGGACCTCCTCGAACAGGCGCAGGAGGTCGTCGGCGTCCTCGTCGTCGGTGAACCGGTGCGGCCAGTAGGTCAGGGCCTTGGTGCCGATCCGGATGTTCCTGATGTGCTCCATCCCCGGGGCGAGGAAGGGCTCCAGCGCGCGCCGCAGGTTGTCGGTGCGCATGATCAGCGGATCGCCGCCGGTCACCAGGATGTCGGTGATCTCCGTGTGGTGCCGCAGGTAGGCGGCGAGCGCGTCGGCGTCGTCCTTCTCCGCGGCCATCTTCAGCTCGGGTACCCCGACGAACTGTGCCCAGCGGAAGCAGTAGGTGCAGTACGCGTGGCAGGTCTGGCCCTGACGCGGGAAATAGAGCAGCGTCTCCTCGTACTTGTGCTGTACGCCCGAGAGCCGCTGCCCCTGCCAGGCGGGGACATTCTGGTCCGTCTGGCCCGCCGGGTGCGCGTTCAGCCCCGCGCGGATCTCCCGCACGGCGGACGCGAGACGGGCGGGGCCCGCCTCTTCGCGCAGCAGGTCCGTCACGGTCTTCAGCTCGTCCGCGGCCAGCATGTCGGGCTGCGGAAAGACCAGCCGGAAGACGGGGTCGTCGTGCACATCGTCCCAGTCGATGAGCTCATCGACCACATACTGGTTGGCCCGGAACGGCAGGACCGCGGCCACGGCCCGTATCTGGAGCTCGTCTCGGAGTCCGCCCCGCACCGGTCCAGCAGCGCGTCCAGATCGCGTGCCGAGTACGCCCGGAAGCGGGGCGCCGTCACCTCGCTCATCCGCGCCCCTCGTCCTGGCCGGCGGTGCCCGGCACGACCGCGCGGGCGATCTCCCCAGCCGTGGCGGCGGCATGGGACCGCTGCACCAGGGTGAAGTGGTCGGCGCCGGGCACGGTCCGGATCTCCACCGGCGTGCCCAGTGCCTCCTCCCAGCCGAGGGCCGGGGACGTCCCCTCCGGCCGCGTCTGGTGACCGGCGAGCACCAGCGTGAGCCGGGTGTCCCTGAGGCGGGCGCGCCGCATCCGGTAGTCCACGAGCGCGGTGGCGTTGGCGTCGAACACCGTGAATCTGCGGCGCAGCGACTCCTGCTCCTCGCCGGCCGCCGGCCGCTCACCGCTGAGCAGCGCGGTGTCGACCCGCTCGCCGGTCATGCGCTCCAGATCACGAGCGAAGGACGCCACCCGGTCGGCGCCGGGTCCTGCGAAGTGCTCGAAGGCCTTCGAGCCGGGCGCGTAGCTGTCCAGCAGCACCAGGGAGGCGGTGCGCACCCCCTCGAAGGACAGCTGGCGTGCAATCTCGTAAGCGACAGCGCCACCCATGGACCAGCCGGCGAAGTGGTACGGCCCCTCGGGCTGCACCTTGAGCACCTCGTGGAGGTAGGAGGCCGCCATCTCCTGGACCGAGGTGAAGGCGGTGCCGCCGTCCAGGCCGGGAGAGCGGACCCCGATCACCGTGAACTCGGAGGGCAGCGCCGACGCAACGTCCCGGAAGCACAGCACGTCGCCACCGATCGGGTGCACGAGGAACAACCGCGGTCCACCCGCCACCCCCTGGCGCAGGGTCAGCAACAGCTCGCTCGCCTGGTCGTCGGACTCCTCCCGCAACTCGCGTACCGACGCGGCCAGACGGTCGACGCGGGGCCCCTCAAGGAGCGTGCGCAGCGACAGCGACAGGCCGGTCTTCTTGCGGATCCGGGTGAGCAGGATGGTGGCGAGCAGAGAGTGCCCGCCGACCGCGAAGAAGTCATCGGTGACGCCGAAGTCCTCGTGACCGAGGAGCTCGGACCACATGGACGAGATCAGGGACTCGGTGTCGTCCCGGGGCGCGACACGCTCCTGCGCGGCCGGAGACGAGGTGCCCCGGAGAGAGGAGCGGTCCAGCTTGCCGTTGGCCAGCAGGGCGAACCGGTCGACGAAGAGGAACAGCGAGGGGACGACGGCCAGCGGCAGCCGCTCGCGCGCGTGCCGGCGAAGTTCCTCCGTGGTCAGGCCGGAGCCCGGGGAGCGCACGACGTAGGCGACGAGCGAGCCGTCCGCCTGCCTGTCCGCCTCCACGTGGACCTGGCGCACCTGCGGATGGGTCGTCAGCTCGGCTGCAACCTCCGCGGGGTGCACCCGGACGCCGCGCACTTTGAGCAGGTCGTCACTGCGCCCCTCGACGTGGATCTCGCCGAAGGCGCCGACCACGGCGAGGTCTCCCGTGTGGTAGACGAGGTCGTCCGGGTCGTCCGACAGTGGGTTGGGGCGGAAGTTCGAGGCCGCGCGGACGTCGTCGAGGTAGCCCAGGGTCCGGTACGGCGTCCGGATGACGATCTCGCCGCGTTCGCCGGGGCCGCGGACGGAGCCGTCCGCGCCGAGGACGACCGCCTGGGCACCGGGCAGCGGGCGGCCGACGGGCACCGGTCCCGCGTCCTGCTCGGCCGTCACCCGGTGGAACGTCTTGATCATGGTCGTCTCGGTGGGCCCGTAGAAGTTGACGACCTCGGTGTCCGGGCCCAGCAGCCGCTCACGCAGCTCCTGGACGAGCCGGCCGGTGAGGGGCTCGCCCGCGAGGCAGAGCAGCCGCAGGTCGGTGAGGGGCGCGATGGCCCGGTCGGTGTCCCGCAGCCACGACGCCACCACGCTGGGTGTCGTGTGGACGACAGTGACGCGCTCGCGCGCCAGCCAGTCCACCATCCGCGCCGTGTCGTCCAGGGCGCTCGTCGGCGGCAGGCACAGAGTGGCTCCCTGGGTGAGCGGCACGAAGACGTCGCGCAGGACCGCGTCGAAGGAGAGCGTGGTGAGCTGTGCCACGCGGTCCCCGGCGTGCACGCCGAACTCCGCCGCCTCCCAGTCGATGAAGTGGTCGAGGCCGCGGTGCGACCCGACGACCGCCTTGGCCTCGCCGGTCGTGCCGGAAGTGAAGAAGACGTACGCCGGTTCCAGGGGCCGGGCGGGGACGGGGCCGAGCGCCTCGTCCGCGCTCTTGGCGAGTGCCTCGAAGGAGAGGCGTCGCACGGTGGCGTCGCCCGGCACCTCCGTCGCGGTCGACGGCTCGGTGAGCAGAACCTGCCGGACGCTGGCCCTGGCCACCATGGAGGCGCGCCGCGGTCCCGGCAGACCATCGTCCAGGAGTACGGCGGTGGCGCCGGCGCCGAGTGCGGCGACGAGGGCGGCCACGGTGGCGGGGGACTTGCCGCCCAGCACACCGACGCGCTGCCCCGCCTGAAGCTCCTGCGCGGCGCCCGCCACCGCGGCGGCGAGCTGACGATAGGTCACCTCGCCTTCCGCCCAGGAGACCGCGACGGCGTCCGGGGTGGCCGCGGCCCGGCGCCGGAACCGCTCGGCGACGGGGACGAGGTCCCGCGCGGGAAGCGGCTCGGAGAACGGATGGCCGGCGCGGCTGACGCCGGCCAGCGGGCTCGTCGGCTGCTCGGCGGCGAAGCAGAGCAGGCGCGTGAACCGCTCGCCGAGCGCGGCCGCGAACTCGGCCTGGACCGTGTCGGCGTCGTACTCGAAGTCCAGGACGGTGCCGGCCTCCCCGGGGCGCACCACCACGGTGACGTCGAACTTGGCCGTCGGCGCGGTGCCGGAGCCGTCACCGGCGTCGGCGACCACGTCGACGGGACGCAGGAGGGCGGCCTCCCGCGGCAGTTCCTCGCGCGGCGGCATCCGCAGCATCACGGAGAACAGCGGGCTGCGGTCCCCGTCTCGGGCGGCGGCGACGGCCTCCACGACCTGCGCGTAGGAGACATCCCGGTGCCCCGACGCCTCGACGAGCGTCGACCTGACCCGGCCGAGTGCCTCCTCGAACGTCGGGTCGCCCGCCATGTCGAAGCGATAGGCGTGTGTCCGGACGAAGAACCCGATGACGTCCTCGAACTCCTCGCGGTCCCGGCCCACGCTGTCGCTGCCGATGACGACCCGGTCCTGTGCCGACGCCCGGGAAAGGGCGTAGGCGAGGACGGTCATCATGGCCATGTACTCGGTGGCCCCGGACTTCGCGCACAGCTCGGCGAGGCGGTCCGTCACCTCGCGGGCGACCGGAACCCGCAGCACCCGTGCCTGGTGCGGCCGTTCGCCGGGCAAGGGACGTCCCCACGGCACGTCCGGGTCGGGGGTGTCGGCGAGCAGGTCGCGCCAGTAGGCGAGGTCGGCCTCGGCGCGCTCGCCGGTCGTCCGGCGGGCACGCCAGGCCGCGTAGTCACCGAACTGGAGCCGGGGCGTGTCGCCCTCCAGGTACGTGTGCCGGTCGGTGCCGGCGAGCAGCTCGTCGACCTGCTGCGCGACGAGGCCCCACGACACACCGTCACAGCACAGGTGATGGACGGTCAGGCCGACGAGGAGCTCATCGTCTCCGACCCGGACCGTCCGGACCCGCACCAGCGGCCCGGCGACCAGGTCGAAGGCGGCGGCCGCCGCCTCGGACAGCGCGGCCAGGCCCGACGGCCGGTCGGCCACGGCCGGCAGGGCGGTGAAGTCGACGGCGGCCTCACCCACGGACTGCACGGGGCGCCCGTCGACCTCGCGGAAGCGCAGCCGCAACGCCTCGTGACGGCGGCACACCGTGAAGAAGGCCGCGCGTACGGCCTGCTCGTCGAGGCCGGTGGGCAGCCGGAACACGCCGGCCATGTTGTAGGCGGAGCTGTGGGGATCCAGCTGCTGGAGGAACCACAGGCCCTCTTGCTCGGGGGAGAGCGGCTGGTCGGCCTCGCGCGCGACGGGCACGGGCGCCGGTTCCTCCTCGGCCCGGGCGCCCTCCCGCAGCGCGCCGTCCACGGCCTGAGCGAGTGTGGCAATCGTCGCCGACCGGAAGAGGGTCGGCAGATTCAGGTCGATCTCGAACGTCCGGCGGATCCGGGCGAGGAGCCGGGCCAGCATCAGCGAGTGGCCACCGAGATCGAAGAAGTTGGCGTGCCGGGAGGTGATCTCCTTCTTGAACGCCTCGGACCACAGCTCGGCGACGCGCCGCTCCGTCTCGGTCCACTCGCCCTCGTCCGCCGCCTCCTGCGGCTGCGGCTCCGCCGTGTCGTCGGGGTCGGGCAGCGCGGACCGGTCCAGCTTGCCGTGGCCGGTGAGCGGAAGCCGCTCCAGGAGGACCACGTGGGCCGGGACCATCGCGTTGGAGCCGGCCGCGGCCACGTGCCGCCGCACGGCGGAGGCGTCCACGCCCGCGCCCTGGGTCGGCACGACATAGGCGACGAGGGCGGGACCGGCTTCCCCGGCGCGGACCACGACGGCCGCGTCCTCGACCTCAGGCATGCGGGTGATCACCGCGCCGACCTCAGCCGGGTGGACGCGGACACCGAGGACCTTGACCTGGTCGTCCACCCGGCCGTGGATCTCCAGGTCGCCCTGGGGGCCGATGCGGCCCAGGTCACCGGTGCGCTGCACGAGGTCGGTGGGGTCGTCGGGGTTGAGCGGGTTCACCTCGAAGAGCGAGGCCTCTCCCGCAGCCGGGCGCCAACTGCCCCGGGTGAGGTGCGGGGTGCGGATCAGCACGTGACCGGGCTCACCGACGCCGCACCGCCGGCCCCGGTTGTTGACCACGAGCAGTTCGGCGCCGTCGATGGCCTTGCCCACGGGCAGGATGCCCGCCGGGACCTCGCCGCCCGGAACGGGGTACCAGGACTTGAGGATGGTGGCTTCGGTCGTCCCGTAGAGGTTGACGAACCGCGTGCCCGCGTCGCCGGTCGCATTCCGCCAGCGGTTGACGAGGCTGCCCGAAAGCGGCTCGCCGGAAAGGCAGATCAGACGCAGCGCCGGGAAGCCCGCACCGACGGGCTGTTCGGCCAGCAGCGTGGACAACACGCTCGGCACCGTCTGGAGGACGGTCACCTCGTCCTCGCGCAGCCATTCGAGCACTCGTGCCAAATCGACAAAGGGACGGTCGGTCGGCGGGAGGCACACGGTGGCGCCTCCGATGAGCGCCGGGAACAAGTCCTTGAAGACCGCGTCGAAGGTCAGCGCGGCCATCTGGGCGACGCGGTCGCCCGCGCCGATGGCAAGGGCCTCCTGTTCCCAGGCGCAGAAGTGGGCGAGCGCCCCGTGCCAGCCCAGGACCCCGCGCGGCTCGCCGGTGGTGCCCGACGTGAAGCACACGTACGCGTCCGCGGCGGCGGCCACGACGGGCAGCTCCACGTCCCCCGCCGCCGGCTGCTCCAGCTCGGCGAGCCGGACCACCGGCGTGGCGCCGGCGCCCGGATCCCACGTCCGGTCGGTCGTGTCGACGAGCAGCGACGGGCGCGCCCGTTCCAGCACGTCACACACCCGGCCCTCCGGCTGGGTGACGTCGATCATCACCAGGACCGCACCGGCCCGCAGGACACCGAGCATGGCCACGACTGTCTCCGGCGACCGGCCACCACGGACCGCCACCACGTCCCCGGGGGTCACCTCCCGTGTCCGCAACGCCCGAGCCGTCGCGGAGAACTGCTCCACGAGCTCCTCGTACGTGTGGGACCGAGTGCCTCTGACCAGTGCGACGGCGTGCGGGAACCGGGAGGCCGTGGCCTCGATCAGGGCGGGGACGGTGGTGCTCTCGACCAGGTGCCGTGACGGCGTCGTCGACGTGGTGGGGTGGTCGTCGGCGTACGTCATCTCAGTGTCAGTCCAATCGTGTGGTCAGGATTGCCCTGCGGGCAGGTCATAGGGCTATCTCGTCGACGTACGCGTCGGGCTTGTCCACCGCGGCCTCGACGAAGGAGGCGAGCTGGCGGGCCATGAGCGCGGCGCGCTCGGCCGAGATACGGCCCCGGGCGTACACGAGGCGGGCCTCGTAGCCCTCGGTGAGCGGGAAGACCTCGAACTTGAGGTCGTAGTGCGTGTGCCGGGGTGGGAACTGGTGGACCCGCACGGTGACGCCGTCGGCCTGCCGTTGCCACGCCGGCATGTTCTGGAAGACGAACAGGTTCTGGAAGACGGGCAGCCGGTCGGCGCCCCGGGCCGCTCCGACCTCGGAGACGATGCGCTCGATGGGCACCACCGAGTGCCGCTGGCCCGCCACGACGGCGGTCCGGGCGCGGTCCAGCACCTGGGCGACCGTCGCGTCCTCGTCGATCTCCAGCCTCTGCGGGACGGTCGTGACGAAGTAGCCGGCCAGGTCGGCGACCCAGGGCGGCGTCCGGTTCGCCATGGGCGTGCCGACGACCACGGTCTCGTGGGCGGAGAGCCGGGCCAGCCATGCCGTGTAGCCGGCGAGCAGGGCCATGAACTCGGTGATGCCGTGCTCGCGGCACAGGCTCTTCAGCCGGGCCGGGAAGTCCGGCGACCAACGCAGCGCGACGCTGTCGGCGGGCGCGCTGAGGGAGGGGCCGCGGGGCTCGTCCACCGGCAGGTCGAGCCCGTCCGGCGCGTTCGCCAGCACGGTGCGCCAGTGCCGCAGCGACTCCTGGACGGCGGCCCGGTGCTCCGGGCGGGTCTCCTGCGTACGCTGCCAGGCCGCGTGGTCGACGATCTGCAACTGTGCGTCCTCGGGCCCGCGGTCCGGTTCGGTCAGCAGCCGGCTGAGCTCCTCGGTCAGCAGCGACCAGGTCCAGCCGTCCGCGATGATCTGGTGGGTGACCATCACGAGCAGGTGGTCGGCTGGGCCGAAGCTGACCCCGTGGGCCCGCAGCGGCGGTCCGGCGGCGAGGTCGAACGGCTCGTACGCCGTCTCCGCCACCAGTCGGCGCACGGCCGCGGGATCCGCGGACAGGTCGGTCCCGTCCGTCCACTCCAGGGCCGGGGGTTCTGCGCCGACGACCGCCCGCGGCTCACCGTCCGCGGAGCGGAACGTCGTCCGCAGCACCTCGTGCCGCCGCACCAGAGCGGCGAATGCCTCCGACACCCGCTCGCCGCTCACCCCGGTGATCCGGAACGCGGTGGGGGCGCTCATCGCGGTGCTTTCGGGCTCCAACTCCTGGAGGAACCACAGGCGTTCCTGGTAGCGATTGAGGGGCAGCTCACCATCGCGCGGCACGCGCGACGGCACCTTCTTCGTCACCGTGCCTGCGGCGGCGACCAGGGCGCGCAGCCGGTCAAGGGTCGGTTCCGCGAAGAAGTCGGACAGGGCGAGGGTGCTGCCGAACTCCTCAGCGACGTCGGCGAGGAGCCGCACGGCGTGCAGCGACGTGCCGCCCGCGTGCAGGAAGTGCGGCTCGGTGGTGCCGAGCACCCTGGACCAGAGGCGTTCCAGAGGGTCGGCGTCGGCCTGCCTGCTCAGGTCGGACCGCTCCGCCAGGATCGCGCGCAGCGCCGCGACGTCGGCCTTGCCGTGCGCGGTCTTCGGCAGGGAGTCCACGGGTGTGAGGCCGGCCGGAACCGAGCCGGCCGGCAGGATGCCCAGCAGGTCATCACGCCATCCGGTCCACGGCACGCCGGGGACCAGGACGGCGGCGGCGTCCAGGCGTGCGACGCCGGCCCCGTCGACGCGCGTCACCACGACGCACTCCTCGACACAGGGCAGCGACTGCAGGGCGGCTTCCACCTCGCCCAGCTCGATACGGACGCCGCCGATCTTCACCTGGCGGTCGTTGCGGCCGTGGTAGAGGTACGCCCCGTCCGGACGCCGACTGGCCAGGTCGCCTGTGCGGTACATGCGGCGGGTCGGGTCGGCCGGGTGCGGCACGAAGCGCTCGGCCGTGACCTCGGGCAGGTTGAGGTAGCCACGGGCGATGCCCACGCCGGCGATGCACAACTCACCGACCTCGCCCGCTGGCACCTGGGTGCCGTCCTCGCCGACGACGAGCAGCTCGATGCCGGTGATGGGGTGGCCGATGGGGACCGGTGCGGTGGGCGATGCGTTCGCGGCGCACTGCCAGTGGGTGACGTCGACGGCGGCCTCGGTGGGGCCGTAGAGGTTGTGGAGTTCGGCCTGGGGCAGCCGCTCGAAGAACCGCCGGGCCAGGGACGGGCCGAGCGCCTCGCCGCTCACCATGACCGAGCGCAGCCGCGGGCAGTCCCCGGGCCGCACCTGGCGCAGGAACTCCGTGAGCATGCTCGGCACGAAGTGCGTGACGGTCACTTGGCGCTCCGTCAGGAACCGTGCCAGGTAGCCGGGGTCCCGGTGCCCGTCGGGCGCGGCGAAGGCCAGTTCCGCTCCGGTCATCAGGGGCCAGATGAACTCCCACACCGAGACGTCGAAGGTGTACGGCGTCTTCTGTGCGACCACGTCCCCGGGGCCGATACCGAAGCGGTCCTGCATCCACCGCAGGCGGTTGACGATCGCGGCGTGCTCGATCATCACGCCCTTGGGGCGGCCCGTGGAGCCGGACGTGTAGATGACGTAGGCCAGGTGGTGGGGCGCAGCGGAGTCGATCGGCGGCGCCTGGCCGGGCGCCCGGTGACCGCGGGGCGTCAGGCGCGGCACGCCGCCGTCGGCGAGGGACCACAGCCGGGACGACTCCTCGGTCACGACGGCCGCAGGCGCGGCGTCCTGCAGCAGACCGAGGATCCGCCGGTCCGGGTCGGTGGTGGACAGCGGCAGCCATGCCCCGCCCGCTCGCACGACCCCGACGATCGCCACGGCCAGGTCGACCGAGCGCTCCAGTTGGAGCGCCACGACCCGATCGGGCCCTACTCCCGCCGCCACGAGCGCCTCGGCCAGGGCGGCCGAGCGGGCGTCGAGTTCGCGGTACGTCAGGACCTGTCCGTCGTCGGAGGCCGCACGCGCGTCGGGTGTCCGGCGGAACTGCTCGACCAGCACCGCACCCAACGACTCCGGACCAGTACGACGCACGGTGTTGTCCCCCTCGTGAATACCCTGCCTGCGGACGGACCAAGATCGCCCCGGCGATGCACGACACGGAACTGTGGCACGTCAGACGCCATTTAGGAAGATCCTTATTTGGTCAAGGAATCTTTCCTTGCGTTGATCAACTGGTCATGTAATCTGCCTCAGTCCCGCCCGGCGGCAACCTGCCGTACCAGGGCAGATGTTGACGTTTTGGCGTAGAGCCGTACCGACTCTGGAAAGGGTGTTGACGGTGTGTGGACTCGCGGGCTTCGTCGGGCCACGACGCGATTCTCGGGCGGCACGCGAGACACTCGACGCCATGAGCGCGGCCATCGGACACCGGGGACCGGACTCCACCGGATTCCATGTCGACGAGACCGTGGCGTTCGCGTTCACCCGGCTGGCGATCAACGACCTCGGGGCCGGCGACCAGCCGATGTACGACGAGAGCCGGCGGATCGTCGCCATGACCACCGGCGAGATCTACAACTACCGCGAACTGCGTGACCTCCTCCTCGACCGGGGCCACACCTTGCGCACGCGCTGCGACACCGAGGTGATCCCGCACCTCTACGAGGAGTTCGGCCGCGACTTCGTCAGCCGGCTCGACGGGCAGTTCGCGGTCGTTCTCTACGACCACCGCGAGCAGCTCTTCATCGGCGCCCGCGACCACTTCGGCGTCACGCCGCTGTTCTACGCCCACCAGGACGGCGAGTTGGTCTTCGGCTCCGAGATCAAGGCCATGCTGAAGCACCCCGCGGTGCCGCGCCGCGTCGACCTCGTCGGCCTGGACCAGGTGTTCACCCTGCCCGGTCTGGTGAGCCCGCGGACGATGTTCGAGGGCGTCCACAGCGTGCCGCCGGGCACCGCCGTCGAGTTCCGCCCCGGCGACCGGCCCAAGCTCTGGACGTACTGGGACCTCGCATACCCGCGCACCGACGACGACTTCGAACGCCACGACGAGTCGTACTACGTCCGCCGGGTCGAGGACCTGCTGGTCCGTTCGGTCGAGAAGCGTCTGCAGTCCGACGTGGAGGTCGGCCTGTACCTGAGCGGCGGCCTGGACTCCTCCCTGGTCGGCGCGATCATGCGGCATCTGATGCCGGACGCCGAGATCCAGTCGTTCGCGGCGGCCTTCCCCGAGCGGGAGCTCTCCGAGAGCGACTACCAGCGGCTGATGAGCGGTGTCCTCGACACGCGCCACACCGAGCGCTTCGTGCACGGCGAGGAGATAACCTCCCGGCTGCGCACGGTCGTACGGCACACCGAGTGCCCGCTGAAGGAGTCGTTCAACTCGGCCGCCCACGCGCTGTCCGAAGCCGTGCACGGCGCCGGGGTCAAGGTGGTGCTCACCGGACAGGGCGCGGACGAGCTGTTCGGCGGCTACATCGGCTACCGCTTCGACCAGGTCCGGCGCACCCAGGCCGCGGGCGGCGTCACCGACCTGCGGGAGGCCAGGATTCGCGAAGGTCTGTGGGGGGACGAGAACTTCTTCTACGAACGCAACGACGCCGGATTCCGGGCCACGAAGGCCGGGCTCTACTCGGCGCCGGTGCGCGAGCGGCAGGGCGAGATCGACTGCCTCGGCCACTCGTTGGTCGACCGCGAGCGCCTGACCGGCCTGCACGATCTGCACCGCCGTTCCTACCTCGACCTCAAACTCCGGCTGGCGGACCATCTGCTCGGGGACCACGGCGACCGCATGGTATTCGCCAACTCGGTGGAGTCCCGCCATCCGTTCCTCGACCGGGAGCTCGTCGAGTTCCTCGCGACCGTGCCGCCCGAGCTGAAGCTGAAGGGTCTTGAGGAGAAGTACCTCCTCAAGCAGGTCGCCCGGGACTGGATTCCGCGCCGGATCGTGGACCGCGAGAAGTTCGGCTTCACCGCGCCGGGCAGCCCGCACCTGATCCGGCAGGACGACCCCGCCATCGAGGCCCTGCTGTCCCGCGAACGCATCGAGGCAGACGGCTATTTCGATCCGGACCGCGTGGAGCGGCTCGTCCGTGAGTACGGCACGCCCGGGTTCCGCATCAACGTTCCCTTCGAGACCGACCTGTTGATGACCGTACTCACCTTCAACCTGCTCCTCGACCTTTACGACCTGCCCGCATACTCCGCCTGACGGCAACTCAGGCGGGCGCCGGGCAGCCCTGCCCGGACCACATTGCCAGGGGGACAACGGATGCCGCCGACCGATCCGACTCACAGCATCACCGAGCGACTCAGCCGCTCCCTGTCCGGGCCGGAGGGAACCCTCGCCCTGGCCCGGATGCAGGTGCTGGGCCGGCCCGTCGAGCGCTCGACGGAGCTGACCGCGCCCACACCGTCGGGAACCGAGGTGGGCGTGTGGCGCCTGACGGACGGGCAGTTGCGCCGGGACACCGGGCGCCGGGACGAATGGCGCTACTGGGCCGACCGGCCGGAGATACCCCTGCGCCCCGGACACCGCCGTATCGCCATACTCGGGGAGTCCGCGACCCGCGGCTACTTCTTCGACCCGGCGTACTCGCTGGCCGGCCTCGTCGACACCGCCCTCGACGGCACTGGCGTGGACGTCCTCGACCTCGCCCGCACCAACTGCTCCCTGGCGGAACTCCTCAGGACGGCCGCCGAAGCCCTCGCTCTCGGCGCCGACGCCCTCGTGGTGCACGCAGGGAACAACTGGAACAACGTCGACCCGACGCCCATGGAGCGCCACGAACTGGCCCTGCTGCTCGAAGAGGGCGGCTTCCCGGCGGCCGCGGCGGCCTTCCGGGATCTCGTCACCGAGGTCGCCGCGAGCGCGCTGGACCTGCTGCGCGAACTCGCGGGGGACGTCTCCGTCGTCATGGTCGTCCCGGAGTTCAACCTGGGCGACTGGACGGACGAGCCGATCCTCGACTGCCCCGCCCTGCCCGCCGGACGGATGCGGCGCTGGCTCCGTGCCCGGGACGAGGCCGAGCGGGCTCTGCGGGACGGCGACCTCGCCGGCGCCCGTACGCTCGCCGCCGAGATGACCGGGCTCGACGGCGGCTCCAGCCCCGTCTCCCACCGCCTGGCGGCACGCTGCGCGGCCTCGCCCGACGAGGCGCTCACCGCGCTCCGGGCGGCCAAGGACGCGGTGGTCAGCCCCTTCGCCATCCACTCCCCGCGCACCCTGGCTTCCGTGCAGGAGGTGATGCGCCGCAAGGCCGACGAGGCCGGGTTCCACCTGGTCGACCAGGCGGCCCTGTTCCGGGAGGGCGACGCCGGCGGGCCCGGCCGCCGGTACTTCCTCGACTACTGCCATCTCACCTTCGACGGCCTGCGTGCCACGGCCCTGGCCGTGGCGGAGACGCTCGGTGCCGCCTTGGAGCTGCCCGAGCGGCCGGGCACCGACGGCGTACCGGTCCGGGCCGCCGCCGACCGGCTCGCCCTGGCCCATTTCCTCGCCGCCGTGCACAACGCCCACTACGGTCAGCCCGAGGACGTGCTGCGCCACCACCTGAGCCGAGCGCTCGACGCCGACGCCTCGGTCGCCGACCGTTTCGAGGACTACCTCGACTACCAGACGAGGATCGCCCCGAACTGGATGTGCTCCTCCTACGAGCGCTCCACCCAGGACCCGGCGTTCCGGCGCTACATGGTGGTCGGCGACGGCCGGCTCAACGGCAAACTGGCGGACCACGGCCTGCGCGAGGTCATGCTCGACACACTCGAGAGCAGGGGCGTCCCGGCGCGCCGGCGCTACGAGGACCTGCTCGTCGCCGAACACTCCGGCGGCACCGACCTGCTGGCCGACGCGTACCTCGCCACCACGTTCAACGAGCGCCGCGACGTCGGCGTCGGCCCGCGGGTGGCATACCTGCGGGCGAGTTCCCCCCGCACCCGGTCCACCCTGGTCGTCGACGAACCGGCCCCTCTCGTCCTCGAAGTGACCTGGCGGCTGCCTGCCGAGGTCCCGGCCGGGTCGGTGTCGGTCGCCGTGAACGGACACGAGGTGGGCACGGCCGAGGCGGGCACGGCGTGGACGACCTGGGAGTTCACCGTGAGCCCGGACATCCTGCGCCGCGGACGCAACACCGTCGAGATCCGCTGGCCGGAGGGGGGCGACGGCACCGACACGCTCGTCGCCGGGGCCCCGGCCCGCCTGGAGTGCGGCGAGCACGTCCCGAGTCACCCGGTCCACGGCCACGTCCACGGCTGGTCGGCGACCCGGGTCGTGCCCGCCGCGGTCTGACCGCCCCCGCCTCTGCGTTCCGAAAGACAGGAGAGTCCCCTTGCGCTTCAGCGTCATGTTCTTTGCCTCCGGTGAGGCGGCCCCGCAGGAGACCTGCCGGACGGTGCTGGAGACCAGCCGTCTGGCCGACGTACACGGCCTGGACGCGGTGTGGACTCCCGAACGGCACTTCGACCAGTTCGGCAGCGTGTTCCCCAACCCGGCGCTCACCAGCGCCGCGCTGGCCACCGCGACCGAACATATCCAGCTGCGGGCCGGCAGCCTCATCTCTCCGCTGCACCACACGGTGCGCATCGCCGAGGACTGGTCCGTCGTCGACAACTGGTCGTCCGGCCGTGCGGCAGTCTCCTTCGGCTCCGGCTGGAACGCCAACGACTTCGTGCTGGCCCCCGACGCCTACGAGTCGCGGCACCAGGTCATGCTGGAGCAGATCGACACGGTGCGCGCCCTGTGGCGAGGCGAGGACGTCGAGCTCCCCAACGGCACCGGGCAGCCCTTCGCGGCACGCCTGCACCCCCAGCCCGTCCAGCCGGAACTACCGATCTGGATCACCTCGTCGGGGAACCCGCGGACCTTCCAGGATGCCGGGGCCCGCGGCCTCAACGTGCTGACCCACCTGATCGGCCAGAACCTGGACCAGCTCGCCGAGAAGGTGGCCCTCTACCGCAAGGCCCGCGCGGACGCCGGCTTCGACCCGGCCACCGGGACGGTCTCCCTGATGCTGCACACCCACCTGGACGACGACCCGGAGGCCGCCGAGGCCCGCAGCCGCGCACCGTTCCGCGACTATCTGCGCTCCGCGGTGAAGCTGGAGCTCCGGGCCGCCCAGGGCGGCGGCGCCATCAGCGGCGGGCATGTCCTGCCCGACGACGAGATCCCCGAGGACCTCCTCGAGGAGTTGCTGGACGCGACCTACGAGCGCTATCTGCAGGGCGGCTCCCTGATCGGCTCCCCGGACACCTGCCAGGGCATGGCCGACCGGGTGGCGGCGGCGGGTGTCGACGACATCGCCTGTCTGCTGGACTTCGGCGTGCCCAGCGAGCGGATCCCCGCGGTGATCCCGCTGATCGCCGCGCTCGCCGGCGAGGGCAGCCCCGGACGTGAGGTCGTCGAGAGTGAGCACTGACCTCGCCCTGTGGGCACGTCTGCGCGACGTGCTGATGCTGCAACGGCGTGAGACCAGACTGCTCCTGGCGAGTGTGACCGCCGACTCCTTCGGCACCGGCATCTTCACGGCGACTTCGGTCCTGTTCTTCACCACCGTCCGGGGCTTCAGCGTGTCCGCCGTCGGCCTGGCGATCTCCCTGGGCAGCCTCTGCGCGTTCTTCCTCGGCCCCCGCATCGGCGCCCTCGCGGACCGGGTCGGGCCGCAGAAGAGCCTCATCGTGCTGTTCGGTGTACGTGCCGTGGGCTACGGCCTGTACCTGCTCGCCGAGCAGTACTGGCTGTTCGTGGTGCTCGCCTGCGTCGTGACGACGGCCGACCGGGCCAGCCCTGCCCTCAACCAGGCCCTGATGGGCCGACTGTTCGAGGCCAAGGACCGGGCGACGATCCTGGGCACCGTGTTCTCGGCGCGCAACGGGGCGATCGTGCTCGGGTCGCTGGCCGCCACCCTGCCCATCGTGACCGGCTCCAGCGCCCTGTACCTGGTGGGGATCGGGGTCAACGCCGCGTCCTTCATCGCCGCCGCGCTCCTCGTGGCCCGGCTGCACATCCCGAAGGCGGAGCCCGCGGCCACCGGCCGGGACAAGGAACGCCGCGGCGGGGCCTCCCCCTTGCGCGACCGGCGGTACCTGGCCATCACGGTCGTCAACGGCGTGGCCCAGACGCACAACACGATCCTGTCCCTGGTGCTGCCCCTGTGGATCGTCCACGCCACCAGCTCTCCCAAGTGGAGCCTCACCGCGCTGCTCGCCCTCAACGGCGCGCTGGCCATGGCGGCTCAGGTACCGGTGAACCGGATGTTCGCCGACTTCTCCGCCGCCCTGCGCGCGTCGGCGCTCGGCGGTGCCGCCGTCTGCGCCGCGTGTCTCGCCTACGCCGGGGCCGGGGCGGTCGGCGACGCCTGGGTGGCGCTCGCGATCCTCGTGGTCGCCATGCTCGCCCACACGGCCGGGGAGAGCCTCTTCATCGCGAGTACGCCGTTGTCCTTCGAGCTCGCCCCGAAGGAGTCGCTCGGACGGTATCTGTCCTTCTACAACCTGGGCCGGGTGGGCCAGGACCTCGTCGGGCCGCTGCTGATCGTGGGGCCGCTCGTGGACCGGGGCACTCCCATGTGGCTGCTGGTCGGCGTGGTTGTGCTGCTCGGCGGCCTCGTGCCGTGGGGCCTCCTCAAGGACGACGCGCTCGCCGCGAACGGGCGGTCGGCGCGGTGAGCACGGTCACCTCCGGGTACCGGACCGCGACGCAGGCACCCGATCCGGCGGCGTCCGGCATCGTCGGTGTGCTCGGCGGCATGGGGCCGGCCGCCACGGCGGACTTCTTCGCGAAGCTGGTACGGGAGACGCCCGCCGTCAGTGACCAGGAGCATCTGCGGACGCTGGTGTGGTCCGACGCCACTGTGCCGGACCGCACCGACGCCATCCTGTCGGCCGGGCCCAGCCCGCTGCCCCGCCTGCTCGAAGGGGTCCACCTGCTCCAGTCCGCGGGGGCCGCGATCATCGCCATGCCCTGCAGCACCGCGCATGCCTTCCTCCCGGACCTGCGGCGGGCCTCGGCGGTCCCCATCCTCAGCATGATCGACGCCAGTGTGCGCCGGCTGCCCGCGGCCGCGCCGTCGGTCTCCCGGGTAGGGCTCCTCGCCACCACCGGCACCCTGGTGACGGGCCTGTACCAGGAGAGTCTGCGCGAGCAGGGCATCGACGCGGTCGTCCCCCCGCCGCTGCTTCAGCAACGGTCCGTGATGCGGGCCGTGCGGCTGATCAAAGCCGGCGAGCTGGAGGCCGCCGAGCAGGCACTGGCCCCGGCGGTCAGAAGCGTCGCCGGGGCCGGAGCGGGCATGATCGTCGCAGCATGCACGGAACTCCCCCTGGTGCTCGGTCACCGGGCCGAGAATCTCCCCGTCTTCGACCCAACCACGGCACTGGCCCAGGACGCCGTGGCGCTCGCCAGGCGTCTTCCGCGCCCCGACCACACGAAGGAATGACCATGAACACGCGTGTCTGTCTCGTCTCGCCCAAACCCCCGATGCTCCAGCGGGCCAGGCGGCTGAAGCTGGACGTGGTCTGCGTGTACACCCCCGAGGAGTTCCGCAAGCTCCCCGCCGACGCCTTGCACGACGAGATCTGCCTGGTGCTGCGGCACCAGTCCGACCCGCGGGAGCTGGTGGACTCCGTCCGAGCGCTGCACGACCGTACGCCGTTCTCGGCCGTGGTGACCGTTCAGGAGGAGGGCGTCATCACCACCGCTCTGCTCAACGACGCCCTCGGCCTGAACGGTGTCTCCGCCGAGACCGTGGCGCTGCTGACCGACAAGTGGCGCATGCGCCGGCACACCGCGGAGCGCGGCGTCAGCACCGTGCGGGCGGCCGTCGCGTCGAGCCTGGAGGACATCAGGGAGTTCGGTGCGGCCCAGGGATACCCGTTGATCGCCAAGCCGCTGGGCGGCTCCGCGAGCATCGGCATCCACAAGATCGACAGCGCCGAGGCGGCCGAGTCCGCGTACGCCGCGCTGAGTGGGCTCGACCTGAGGCAGTTCCTGCTGGAGGAGTACCTCGAAGGCCCGGAGATCAGCGTGGACGCTCTTTCCTTCGACGGCCGTCATGTGCCGATCGCCATCGCGGACAAGATCACCGGAACTGGCTTCGTCGAGTTCGGACACGTGATTCCCGCCCAGCTGGACCCTTCCCTGGAGGAGGAGGTGTGCCGCACGGTGTCCGACTTCCTGGACGCGGTCGGCCTCCGCAGCGGTCTGTCGCACACCGAGTTGAAGCTCACGTCGGCCGGGCCCCGGGTGGTCGAGAGCCACAACCGGCGCGGGGGCGACCGGATCAACACCATGACGCACGCCGTCCACGGCATCGACCTGGAGGAGGCCGGCCTCGCCTGGGCCACGGGTCTGCTCCAGCCGCTCATCGCGCGTCCCGCGGCAAACGGCGGTGCGGCTGTCGTCTTCTTCGAGGCCGAGCCCGGCCGACTGGTCGCCATCGCGGGCGCCGACGAGGCGCGCGCCCACGCCGGTGTCGTCGAGTTCCACCTCAATTTCGAGGTGGGCCAGCTCATCCCGCGGGTCCGCTGGTCGCTGGACCGGGCCGGGTATGTGGTGGTGACGGCCGAGACGGCACAGGCCGCGCGGGACTTGGCCCAGTCGTTGGCCTCCCAGGTGCGGTTCGTGACCGAGCCCGACCCGGCGGCCGAGGAGGACGGTGCGCAGGGACTTCACCGTTACCGCGACCTCGTGGCAGAACTCAATCAGGTCCCCCACGTCGATGCACTGACGTAACGAAATGACCTACGAACCGGGCAGGGCAACACCCTTCTGAGGGGTCGCCCTGCCCAGCTCTCTTCATGTCGGTACCGCGCACGACCATGGCACGCGTGACGACGGACCCGATCAGCCTCATCGACCGGCAGCTCCCCGATCGGGCCGCGGCCGTGGTGGCTCGGCAGGGCTGCCCTCTCCACCAGCTCCACCAGCTCCACCAGCTCCACCACGACATGCTCGCGCTCGACCCGCGCTACCGCGCCTGACGGTTCGGCGCGAACCTCGGGGGCTGCGAGTCAGCATCGCCGGCCGGTTCGTAGAGGGCGAGTTGAACGCGAGTGCCGGGAGGAGCTGGGTATCCCGGCGGTCGCCTCGGACATCACGGGCGAGCATCCCCTCTTCCTCACCGTCACCCGAACCCGCGGTCAGGGGGAACACACCGACGTCTCGCTCTGGTACGTCATCACCGCGAACGCGCGAACCCTCACCTCCTACGACGAGGAGGAGTTCACGGCGATCCGATGGCTGACCCACGAGCAGGTGCTCGCCGAGCCGCTCGACTCCATGGACCCCCACCTGCACCGCTTCACTCGCAAGCTGATGCAGGCCGACGGTTCGACCGGGTCACTGCCGCGAGGACGAACGTCACGCTGATCAGCAGGGCCCAGGCGCCGAACTTCTCCACTCCCACGGGCTGCCAGCCGTCGAGTTGGTAGGGGTAGCGCCAGGCGCCCAGGTAGGTGGCGAGGTTCTCCGCGACCCACAGGAAGAAGCCGATCAGGACGAAGGACAGCGCCAGGGGCATCCGGCGGCGGGTGGTGCGCACCGTGTAGCGGACCGAGGTGCCCGCGGTGACGGCCAGGAGCAGTGCGGCCAGGAGCCAGCGGGCGTCGGGGAGCCAGTGGTGGCTGAAGAAGTTGACGTAGATGGCCGCGGCGACGACGGCCGTCGCCCGCGGGCGGTAGCGGACCAGCTCCAGGTCGAACAGGTGCCAGGCACGGCAGACGTAGCTGCCGACTGCGGCGTAGAGGAAGCCTCCGTACAGCGGGACGCCCGCGAATTTCAGTACGGCGGGCTCCGGCTAGCTCCACGAGCCGAGGGAGACCTTCACCAACTCGAAGGCCAGGCCAATGACGTGGCAGACCGCGATGACGGCGACGTCCCGCTCGTTCTCCCAGCCCTGCAGCCAGAACAGCAGCGTCAGCAGCACGCCGTAGACGACTAGCAGGTCGTAGCGGGCCACGGGCAGGCCGGGGAGCAGGGCGGAGGCGGCCACGCCGGACATCAGCGCGATGGCGAAGGCGCAGGACCGTGTCTGTATCCAGGCGAAATCGAGCAGCTGGCGCAACGACGCCGTCAGGGTGCCGGCGATGCTTGTGGTGACCATGATCCGAAAGACGAGCTCGCGGCGCCCTCGGTTGCGCAGGGCGGCGGTACCTGAGAAGTCTCAGGGTCCGCGTGCCCGGCGCTTCCCTGGAGTTCCGAGCACGGGCCGTGTGCCGGGCAGTGACCGTCCGAACAGGGGGAACACATCATGACCACTCGTATCCTCGCCCGGGCCGCGCTCGTCGGCGCCGGTGCGCTGGCTCTTCTCGGGCCGCTCACCGCCGCGACCACCGTGGCGACGTCCGACGCGGACGGGGGCGGGGCCCGCATCATGGCCGCGCCGTACGCCGTCGTGCCGTACGAGACGGTCAACGTCCGTTCCGAGCCCGCGACTTCGTACGACAAGGTCGGCAGTGTCGCGGCGAACCAGCCGCGCGGCGCGTACTGCTGGGAGCGCGGCGAGACCATCCGCGACAACGGCTACACGAACAACGTGTGGGTCAAGCTCGTCGAGGGCTACGTGAGCGCGGTCTACCTCAAGGGCAACGAGTACGGGGACCTGCCCGCTTCCGCGACCTGCTGACCGGCCTCGGGCAAGTGGAGGGCGGGCGGGCGGCCGGTCACCGAAAATCCGTTGCGGCCGTCCCCCGCTCGCCCGACCCTTGGCCCATGCCCTACGCCCTTCGTCCGGCCGGCCTCACCGACGCGGCCGCCATCACCGAACTCCTCAACGAGGTCGACCGCATCGAGATCGGCCGGCCCGAGACCGACCTGCACACCGTCGAGGCCGACCTGAAGCGGCCCGACATCGCTCTGGACCGCGACTCGTGGCTGGCCTTCGACGGCGACCGGCTGGTGGCGTACGGCCTGTTGTGGGACGAGTCGGCCGGTGAGCGCGTCGACGTCGACCACTACGTGCTGCCCGACCACCAGCAGGCCGGCGAACTGATCCTGGACGCGCTGGAGGCCAGAGCCCTGGACAAGGCCCGCGAGAACGGTGCGGCCAGGGCGGTGGTGCATCTGCACCTCAACACCGAGCCCACGCTCGACACGGAACTGATCGAGCGACGGGGCTGGCACGTCGTCCGGCGCTATCACGTGCTGCGACGGCCCGTGGACGCCGCCGCGGACGTCGTACCGGCACTCCCGAGCGGCATACGCCTGCGGCCGTGCGCCGAGGAGGCGGACCGTGCGCGCGTCCACGCGCTGTACCAGTCGAGCTTCGCCGAGCACTTCGACTTCCAGCCGCGCGGCTACGACCAGTGGCTGCACGACGTCGACGCCGAGGTGCTCGACTGGTCCCTGGTGTGGATCGTCGGCACCGAGGAGTCGGGCGACACCGGGTTTCTCATGGCCCGCGACGACCGTGAGGCGATGGGCTGGATCCGGAGCGTCGGCGTGCTGAGCGAGGCACGCGGCTCGGGTCTGGGCGGTCTGCTGCTGCGGCACGCGTTCGCCGCGTTCGCGGCGCGAGGCCGGGACACGGTGGGTCTGGGCGTGGACACCGCCAACCCCACGGGGGCGCCCGCGCTGTACGCCCGGCACGGCATGGCCGTTCACTACGCCGTCGACACCTGGGAGACGGTGCTCAGCTGACGCAGGCCTCGGCCCGGCCGGAGCCCGCTGCGCGCCGGCTCTCGAGGCGCAGGACCGCTCCCGTGACCACCGCGCCGATCCCCTCCCACAGACCCACGCCCAGGAAGCCGGCGGGAGCACGGCCGCTGATCACCGCCAGCGTGAACACCGTGCAGGTCAGGAGGCGGAAGGGGACCGTCCAGCGGAAGAACGCCTTCCAGTCGGAGAGCGCGGCCAGCACGTAGTAGACGCCCATGTTGAGCGCCGCCATGGAGGAAGCGGTCAGGAAGACCAGGGTGTGGTCTCCTTCCGCACGCCGAGAGCCGGCCCCAGGGGCGAAGCCCATGACTATGAGCAGGGCGTCCGGGGCAGCGAGCCCCACCGCGCCCATGACGGCGGCGAGGACGCCGAACACCGCCATGGTCCAGCCGGACGGGGAGCGGGGCAGGCGTCGCACGCGGTCCTCCATGGGTGACGGGGTCAGCGGACTCTCGCGCCCGGCTGGGCGCCGCTTCTACGGGTGTTGTTGTACAGGCGCAGCAGGTGTTTGGCGACTGGGCACGGTACCGAGTCGGCGTAGCACTGCCGGCAGGTCTGCATGTGGTGTTCGTAGTCGGCACGTGCCTGCTGCAGGGCATCGGTCTGAGACGACATCGAGGTCCTCGGAGTTGACGACGGAAGGGGGTCGCGGAGGGGGTGTCGCGGTGACTGCGAGGTCCACCTGAGGACAAAGTTGATCATGTTACTTGTGGTACGGGAAAGTCGTGACTCCTGTGCGCCCGCACGCTCCGGCGCGGGTCACCGAACGCCCCCCGTGAGCTCCCCACCGACCGGAAAACACTTGGACTTCGCGGTCGCCGCCACGGGACACTCAGGGCGAAATGGGAACTCCTGAATCGCGCAAGGTTCAGCCGGGCAAGCGCTCGGTACTTCTCGCACTTCGTTACTACGGACGGGAGTTGGCCCGGCATCGCCGCCTGACGGCCCCCGCGATGGCGCTGTCGGCGCTGGGCAACATCGGCATCAACTACGTCGCGCCGCTGATCGTGGCCAAGCTCGTCGGCGACATCGCCGGCGGCGGGCACGTCACGGTCGGTTCGACGCTGCCGTACGTCCTCGGCTTCGTCGGTGTGCTGCTGGTGGCCGAGGCGCTGTGGCGGGTGGCGCTGCACTGCCTGAACCGGCTGGACGCCCTCGGCATCGAGCATCTGTACGTGATCGGGATGGACGAGCTGTTCGCGAAGGACGCCGCGTTCTTCCACGACAACTTCGCCGGGTCGCTGACCAAGCGCGTCGTGAGCTTCGCCTCGCGTTTCGAGCAGTTCGTCGACACGCTGACGTTCCAGATCGTGGGCAGCTTCGTGCCATTGGTGTTCGGCGCGGTGGTGCTGTGGCGCTACGAACCGCTGCTCGTGGTCGGGCTGTTGGCGATGATCGTGCTGACGGCGGCGTGTGTGGTGCCTCTCATCCGGCGCCGTCAGTCCCTCGTCGACCAGCGGGAGGAGGCGATCGCCCGGGTGTCGGGGCACGTCGCCGACAGCCTGATGAACATGGACACGGTGCGCGCGTTCGGCGCCGAGGAGCGCGAGGCCGCCGAGCACCGCTCCCGGGTCGCGGTGTCGCGCCGGCTGACCCTACGAGCGTGGGACTACGGCAATCTGCGCATCGACACACTGGTCGCACCGATGTCGGTGCTGACCAACGCGCTGGGTCTGCTGCTCGCGGTCACGCTGGCCGGGGGCGCACACGGTGTGGAGGCGATCGTGGTTGCCTTCACCTACTACAACAACGCGACGCGGATCATGTTCGACTTCAATCAGATCTACCGTCGGCTGGAGAGCTCGATGACGGAGGCCGCGCAGTTCACCGAACTGCTCCTGACGCCGCCGACCGTGCTCGATCCACCGTCGCCGGAGCCGCTGCTGCCCGCACCCGCCGACGTCCGCTTCGAGAAGGTCACCTTCGCCCACGCCGGTGGCCGGCCCCTGTTCGAGGGCCTCGAGCTGGCCGTGCCCGCCGGGGCGAAGATCGGCCTCGTGGGCCGGTCCGGCGGCGGCAAGACCACGCTGACCCGGCTGCTGTTGCGGATGACGGACATCGACGCCGGCCGGATCCTGATCGGCGGTCAGGACATCACCATGCTCCGCCAGGCGGACCTGCGCGGTCTGATGGCCTATGTGCCGCAGGACCCGGCGATGTTCCACCGCACGCTGCGGGACAACATCGCCTTCGCCCGGCCGGACGCCACCGACGCCGAGATCCGCCATGCGGCGGAGGCGGCGCACGTCACGGAGTTCGCCGACGCGCTGCCGTACGGCTTCGACACCATGGTGGGCGAGCGCGGCATCAAGCTGTCCGGCGGCCAGCGCCAGCGGGTCGCCCTCGCCCGGGCGATCCTGCGCGACGCACCGATCCTGCTGCTCGACGAGGCGACCAGCGCCCTGGACTCCGAGAGCGAGATCCTCGTCCAGGAGGCGCTGTGGCGGCTCATGGACGGACGGACCGCGCTCGTGGTGGCACACCGGCTGAGCACGGTCGCCACCATGGACCGACTCGTCGTCCTCGACCGTGGACAGATCGTCGAGCAGGGCACCCACGACGAACTGCTCACCCTGGACGGCGCCTACGCGAAGCTGTGGCAGCACCAGTCGGGGGGCTTTCTTGAGGACAGCCCGGCACAGGCGGAGTTGCCCTGACCCCGCTACTGCCTCATGTGCCACTCCCCTCAGACGCCGCGGTGCACGATCTGCCCGCCGGTCACGCTGAGACGGACCGGCGCCTCGGCGACCGCGAGGCCCGCGTGTGTGGTGCAGCCTTCCAGAGCCTGCAGACCGGTGAGTCCCACCCTCGCGGAGGCCGCGCCCCCGGGGTGTCCGCGCGGTGGCCAGGACGGCGCGGGCGTCGTAGTGGGCGATGGGCCAGTCCGAGCCGAGCGCGACGACCGCTCCGGCGTCCCGCAGATCGCGCAGGCGCCAGGCCCGGGAGGCGCGTTCGCCGCCGAGCCGCAAGGACCACTCGTCGGACCGGTCGGACCGGTCGGCCCGGGTGTAGCCGGTGTGCGGGGGCTGCATGGAGGCGATGACACCGAGGCGGGCGAACCGGCCCACGGTGTCGTCGGGCACCGACTCGATGTGCTCCACCCGGTGGGCGAGGTGGGAGCCCGGTCCCAGGGACTCGACGGTGTCGAGGACGTGCCGTACGGCGGCGTCGCCGATCGCGTGGGTCGCCGTCCGTACCCCGGCGCGGTGCAGATGGCGTACGGCGTCGCTGTACGCCCCCGTCGGCAGCGTCCCCTTCAGCCGGGCGGACCGGCGTGCGCACTTCGGCCCGGCCTGGCCGCGGTTGAAGCGGGCTAAGCGCAGCTACGACCCGCGAGGGGTTCTGGTCCCGGGGCAGGGGATCCTCCCGGTGGGGTGACGGTGGGCGTTCGCCGCCTGTTGTTTCAGGGCTAAGATTTCTCCGAGGTTGCGCAGGGCCACGGAGCCCGCGTTTCCCGACAGGAATCCGCGAAGGGACGACATGGCTCAGCGCAGGGCGAAGCGGCCGGATGCCGTGGCGGGGCTCGTGGAGGACTGGGCGCGCGAGCGACCGGGGCTGGACACCTCGCCGCTGGAGGTGCTCGCCCGGCTGCACCGTGCCTACCTGCAGTACCAGTCGCGGCTCACCGCACAGATCGAGAAGCACGGCCTGTCGGTCGCCGGTTTCGACGTGCTCACGGCGCTGCGCCGGTCCGGCGCCCCGTACCGGCTCACCGCCGGCCAGCTGGCCGCCTCCGGCCTGATCTCCTCGGCGGGAGTGACGCTGCGTCTGGACCGGCTGGAGAACGACGGGCTCCTGGTGCGCGAGCGCGACGCGGTGGACCGCCGCGTGGTCTACTCGCGGCTCACCGACGCCGGGTTGAAGAAGGTGGACGAAGTGTTCACCGAGCACCTGGACAATGAGCGGCGGATGCTCAGCGGGCTCTCCCTCACCGAGCGCCGCCAACTCGCCCGGCTGCTGTCCGGGCTGGAGCACTCGATCGTCGAATCCGACACGGCAGGGGAGGACGCGGCCGGCTGACCGGCGGGCGGCGCGCCCTCCCCCGGGGCGTCACACGGCCGGACCCGATGCGACCTTCCCGGACTGCCGCGCCGCCTTGGACTGCTGCGCCGCCTGGGCCTGGTAGAGGCGCCGCAGGCGGACCACGCCCAGGTCGTGCTGGTACAGGTTCTCGTACTGGTCGGCGTCGGCGGGCATGGCCTCCAGCATGACGCGGTCCTGTTCGAGGACCTGCCAGTGGCGCTCCTCGATGAGTGTCTTGTAGAGGAACCGCCAGCTGTCCCGCTGCCAGCCGTCGACCCTGCGGTAGCGCCAGAAGAAGACGCCGGTGCGTTCGGCGTCCACCGGGCAGGCCATGCCGACGATGCCGAACGCGCCGCCCGGTCCCGCCGACGGCGGGTACGGAATGGACAGGTCCACCCAGTCGACGCCGGTCCTGCACAGCTCCACCCAGTCGAAGTTGACGCCCCGCTGGTCGGTCTTCTCGAAGAAGTAGCCGCGCTCGGTCTCCCGGATGCGGAACTTCGCCCGGGTGTCGCCGTCGTACATGGTGTGCGACTCGTGGTGCAGAAACGCGCCGTGCATCGGGTCGAGGAGGTTCTCCATGGCGTAGCGCCACGGCACGTTCCACTCGGCGTAGCACAGGAAGGCGGAAACAGCAGGGTCCGTGAGCGGTTCGGGGAGGGTCAGCTCCGCCGGCTCCGGGTGCTCCTCGTCGCCGAACCAAGCGAGGATCGCGCCGCCGACCTCGCGGACCGGCAGGGACGTGACGAGTGTCTTGCCCTCCAGGTTGCAGCCGGGCAGGCCGGGTACGGAGGTGACCGTGCCGGAGCCGTCGACCTCGACGCCGTGGTACCAGCACGCCACCCGGTCGCCCAGGTGTTTGCCGAGGGACAGCGGCGCTCCGCGGTGCGGGCAGCGGTCGGCGAGTAGCGACAGGGTGCCGTCGGCCTTGCGGAACAGCAGCCAGTTCTCGCCGAGGGCGGTGACCTTGCGCAGACCGCCGGGCCCGACGAAGTGGGAAGGGACGACCGGGTGCCACAGGTTGCGCAGGCCGTGGGCGTAGACGTGGTCCGCGGTGTCGGATACGGAAAGTGGCATCTCAGGCTCCCAGGCGGTGCATCTCGGTACGGAAGGTCTCCTCGGTCCAGGGCTCCCCGGACGGGGTGCGGACCTGCCGGGCATTCAGCCCGGCGACGACGTCGGCCAGTTCGTGGCCATCGTGGGTGAAGATCTCCTCCAGCGTCCGGGCGAGCTTCTGCTCGTAGGGGTGGGCTCGTGGTCGCGGGTCTGGTGAGGGGCGAGGTAGGGCCAAGTGGTGGCTTCGGTGGTCATCAGGGTCTCCGTACGGGTCACAGGTCCAGGACGAGGCGGTCGGAGGCGCACCGGGAGACGCAGAGCATCATCGTCTTGCCGGTGGCGCGTTCGGTCTCGCTGAGCAGGAAGTCACGATGGTCGGGGGTGCCGGCGAGCACGCGCGTCTCGCAGGAGCCGCAGATGCCGTCCCGGCAGGAGGAGTTGACGTTCAGCCCGGCCCTCTCGGCGGCCTCCAGGACGGAGGTGGTGGCGTCGACGGTCAGGGTCACGCCCGACGTTCGGCACTCGACCTCGAAGGCGGTGTCGTCGCCGGTGCGCTCGACGACGGGCGCGGCGAACCGCTCCACCCTCAACTGCCCGGCGGGGCACGCCCCTTCGACGGCCTTGAGCAGGGGTTCCGGCCCGCAGCAGTAGACCAGCGCGTCGGCCGGCAGGTCGCGGAGGGCGGCTGCCAGGTCGGGGTGGCCACGCTCGTCCTGCGGTACGAGGGTCACGTCGCCGGTGAGCGCGGACAGCTCGGTACCGAAGGCCATCGAGGCCCGGGACCGGCCGCCGTGGACCAGGCGGTACGGGATGCCGTCGCGGTCCGCCTGGCGGGCCATGGCCAGGATCGGGGTGATGCCGATGCCGCCGGCGAGGAAGACGTACGAGGAGGCAGGCTCCAGCGCGAAGTGGTTGCGCGGGCCGACCGCACGGACGCTCTGCCCGGGGCGGAGTTTGGTGTGCACGTGCCGCGAACCACCGCGTGAGGAGGGCTCGTTCAGGACGCCGATGCGGTACGTCGCCGAGTCTGCCGGGTCGCCGCAGAGGCTGTACTGGCGCACGATGCCACCGACATGCAGGTCCAGATGAGCGCCCGGGGTCCAGGCGGGCAGCGGCTTGCCGTCCGGCCAGGTCAGTTCGACGGAGAGCACGCCGTCCGCCTCCCAGGTCATCCGGCGGACGAGGAGGTCGAGTTCGTGCTCGTCGGCAGTGGTGGTCATGACGGTGGCCTCCCTACGCGGTGGGGATCTTGACGGGCGGGGTGAACGGCTTCTTCATCGGGCCGAGCGCGTCGAGGTCGACCTCGACGAGGGTCGGCCCGTCGGCAGCGAGGGCCGCCTGAAGGACCGGCGCGGCATCCTCCGGGGCGGCGATGCGGGCGTACGGCAGTGCGCAGGCGGCGGCGAGCGGGCCGAAGTCGGGCGTGAACAGGTCCACGCCGGAGCGGCGTTCGGCGTACCCGTCCTGCAGGTTGCGCAGCACCCCGTATCCGCCGTCGTTGAAGACGACCAGGGTCAGGCGGGGCCGTTCCTGGGCGACGGTGAGGAGTTCGCCGAAGTGCACGGCGAGGCCGCCGTCGCCCGCGATCACCACGGTCGGCTCGTCGGGGCGGGCGAGCGCGGCTCCGATGCCCATGCCGAGGCCCTGTCCGATGCCGCCGCCGCGCGGAAAGACGTTGGCGCGCGGGTCGTGGATCGGCAGGAGCCGGTTGCCCCAGGAGGACGACGGGATGGTGACATCACGGGCGACCACCGTGCTGCGCGGCAGAGCGGCGGCGAGAGCGTCGCAGACGGCGGCCTGGGGGCCGATGTCGTCGTGCAGGGCGGCTCGGACCTCCTCGCGGACAGCGGTGACACGGGCCGTCCAGTCGGTGTCGGCACGGTCGGCGGCTCCGGTCAGGGTGGGCAGGACGGTGGCCGCGTCGCCGTGCAGGGCATGGCGTGCCGGGTAGACCCGGCCGAGTGCGGCCGCGTCCACGTCGATCTGGATGTGCGCGTCAGGGAGCCTCAGGCCGTAGTCGGCGGTCTCGTTGGAGCGGAAGTGGGTGCCGACGGTCACGAGGACGTCGGCGTCGGCGAGCAGGGCGCGGGCGGCGGGTGCGGTGGCGAAGTTGCCGATCACGAGGGGGTGGTCCTCGGGAACGGAGCCGCGCCCGGAGTTGGACGTGAGCAGTCCGGCGCCGGTCGTCTCCAGCAGCGCGAGGAGTTCCGGCCGGGCACGGCACGCACCGCCGCCGGCCCAGATCAGCGGGCGCCGAGAGCCGCTCAACAGCAGCTGGGCGGCGGCGAGTTCGGCGGCATCCGTCGAGGGAGGCGCGGCGCCGGGGACTGCCTCCTCGGCATCCTGCTGTGCCGCGTACTGCAGGTCGATCGGCCACTCCACGCTGGCGGGGCCGCCGGGCACCGAGAGTGCCGCCGACGTCGCCTCGCGCAGGACCCGCCCGGCATCATGAGCGGACGTGACGGTGGCCGCGTACGCCGACACCGCGCTCAGCATGCCGAGTTGGTCCTTGGTCTCGTGGATGAAGCCCCGCCCGGTGCCCAGATACGCCGACTCGATCTGTCCGGTGACGTGCAGGACGGCCGTCCCGGACGCCAGTGCCTCGATCAGCGAGCCGGCGGCGTTCCCCGCCCCCGTACCGGTCGAGGTGAGGGCGCAGCCGATCGAACCGCGCGCCCGTCCGTAGCCGTCGGCCGCGTTGACGGCGGTCGCCTCGTGCCGGACCGGTACGAAGCGCAGATGCCGGTCGACGGCCTCCACGAGCGGCAGGTTGTGTACCGACACGACGCCGAAGACGGTGTCGATGCCGAGGGATTTCAGGTGGGCTACGAGGAGTTCGCCCCCGTTGTCGTACTGCATGGGCTGAGTCCTCACAGGATGCCGCGGCCGACTCCGCCGCAGACGTCGATGCTGGTTCCGGTGATGTACGAGGCGCGCGGGGAGAGCAGCGCGACGATCGCGTAGGCGACCTCCTCGGCGCGCCCGAGGCGTCCGAGTGCGACCCCGCGGTCGGCGGCGAGTTCGGCCTGCCACTCCTCGTACGTCAGGCCGCTGTCCGCGGCGGCGTGGCGGCGGGTCCACTGGCCGGTGTCGATCAGGCCGAGGCAGACGGAGTTGACCCGGATGCCGTCGGCGGCGAGTTCGGCGGACAGGGACTTGGAGAGGTTGAGGATGCCGGCGCGCGCTGCGCTGGTGGTGATCAGGCGGGTCTCGGGCTGCTTGGCGAGGACCGCGTTGACGTTGACGACGGAGGCGGTGTCCGAGGCGCGCAGGTAACTCCGGACGGCGGACAGGGGTTGAGCACACCGGCGAACTTCAGCTCCAGTTCGTCGCGCCAGTCCTCGGCGGTCGTCTCGTCGAGGCGCTTCATACGGGACTGGCCCGCGTTGTTGACCAGACCGTCGAGGCCGTCACAGAAGTGCTCGGCGGCTTCCTCCGTGAAGTGACGTACGGCAGCCGCGTCGCGGACGTCGCACGCTCCCGTGAACAGCCGGTCGGTGCCCGCGCCGAGCCGGGCGGCGGCCCTGGCGAGCCGTTCGGGGTCGCGTCCGCAGGTGGCGACGCGGGCGCCCTCGTCGAGCAGGGCGCGGACCGTGGCCAGGCCGACGCCCGAACTGCCGCCGGTGACCAGGACGGTGCGGCCGGCGAGGCCGAGATCCATGACGTACTCCTTGCGGTTCGGGTGGTTCAGTGCATGGTGAAGCCGCCGTTGACGGCGATCACTTGACCGGTGAGGTACCGGGATTCCTCGGAGAGGAGGAAGGAGACGAGGCCGGTCAGGTCGTCGGGCTGCTGCGGTCGGGAGATGGCGCGGCGCTCGGCGTAGAGCGCGTGACGCTCGGGCGGGACCGTCTCGGTGGCCTCGACCTCGGTGAGGCCGGGGGCGAGGGCGTTGACGGTGATGCCCCGCTCTCCCAGTTCGCGGGCCATGGCCCGGGTGAGGGAGATGACCGCACCCTTGGAGGCGATGTAGTGGGCGAGACGCGGAGAGCCGTGAAGGGCCGCGTCCGAGGCGATGTTGACGATCCGGCCGGGCCGGGTCATAAGCGGCAGCAGGTGCTTGGCGACGAGCCAGGGTCCGCGTGCGTTGACCGCCATGAGCCGGTCCCAGGTCTCGACGTCGATGTCCTGGAACTCCTTGCCGCCCACGCCGTTGGCGAGCGCCGCGTTGTTCACCAGGCCGTGGAGGGGGCCTGAGGCGGCCAGCCGGTCGGCGAGCGCGGTGACCGACTCCGAGTCGGCGACGTCGAGCGGTACGAACTCCGCCGTGCCGCCCGTCTGGCGGATCGACGCCGCCGTGCGCTCGCCCCGGGCGGCGTCGATCTCGGCGACCACGACGCGATACCCGTCGGCCGCCGCCCGGCGGGCCATGGCCTCCCCAGGCCACGGCCCGCCCCGGTCACGACGACCGTGCGCGCAGTGCTCTGCTCAGTCACGGGTGACGCCGTAGAGCGGCGAGTACTCGGGGTAGGTCGGCACCTGCGGCTTTTGCGTGCCGATGATCACGCAGAACAGCGCGTCGGTTTCGCCCTCGTTCTTCAGGGAGCGGGTGACGCCGGCCGGCACCACGATCATGTCGCGGTAGCCGAGGGTGCGGTACTCGACCTCGTCCGGGCCGCGGTGGATACCGACGCGGACCTGTCCCTCCAGGACGAAGAACGCCTCCTCGACGTCGTGGTGCGTGTGGGCGGGGCCCTCGGCGCCGGGCGGCAGCAGCATGTTGGAGAAGGTGAAGCCGCCGGAGGGGAGGATCCGGTTGTCGTTCTCGTGGTTGCCGGTGGCGCCGGAGCCGACGTAACGGATCTGCGCGCGCTTGTACTGCGGACCGGCCTTCTCCTGGAAGGACAGGGTGCCCCAGTCGGGCTCGCGCGAGCCCTTGGTGGCGATCAGGGCGTCGGTGTACTTGGCGAGGTCGCCGCCGTTGTCGTACTCGGTGGTGGTCACAGGCATGGGAATCGGCCCTTCCTAGCGGTGGGTGACGTCCGTCAGTGGGTGACGGACTGTCGGTGGGTGACGATGTGCAGATGGGAGGCGAGCCAGGCGTTGACGTGCTCGGGCTGCTCCTGGTTGGCCAGGTGACCGGCGTCCTTGACGATCACGTAAGCGGTCCTGTGCAGACCGCCGGCCAGGACCTGTGAGGCGTCGGGACCGGTGACCCGGTCCTGGTCGCCGCACAGGACGAGGGTGGGCGCGGTGATCCGGTGCAGTTCGCCGTGCAGGTCGGTGGTGGCCATGGCCTCGGCGGCGTGGCCGTAGCCGGGCAGTCGGACCGCGGCGGCCATGGTGGCGGTGACGCGCTCGACGAGGCCGGCGGGCGCGGCGGCGGACAGCAGGCGCGGGCCGCGGGCGGCGGCGAAGGCGTCCGGGCCGAGCCGGGCGAGCTCGTCTGCCCGTGCCCGCATTGCTGCCGCCTTGTCGGGATCGGTGCCCGAGCCGGGCGTCGAGGCGACGGCCATCAGCGACTCGACGAGGTCCGGGTGCCGTGCCACGAGCCGCAGCGCGATCACGCCGCCCCAGGAGACGCCGAGGACGTGGGCGGCACCGCCGCGAGCACGGATCACGTCTGCGGCCAGGTCGGCGTAGCCGTCCATCGTCAACGGGCCGGTCGGGTCGGCCGACTTGGCGTATCCGGGGGCGTCCCAGGCGACCATCCGGTACGACCTGCTCAGTGCCGCGAACTGCGGGGCGAAGGCGGCCGAGGACGAGCCGATGCCGTGGAGGCACAACACGAGCGGGCCGCTGTCCCCCGCCTCCTCCAGGTGGAGCCCGGCCAAGTCGTACGGGGCCACAGGGCCGGTCACAGGATCTGCCCCGTCCGGCCGGCGAGCGCGGCGAGGGAGCGCAGTACGGCGTAGGGGACGACCTGGCTGGTCGCCGGGTTGGCGGCGTCGGGCAGGTGCCGTACCTCGAAGCGGTAGGTGCCGTGCGCGCCGCTCGCCTCGACCACGTGCGAGGTGTGCGCGGCGGCGGGGTCGGCGACGACGCTCACCCGCACCGCGTCCAGGTCTCCGATCGCGAGGGCCACGGACGCGGCCACGTTCGTCGACTTGGGGAACTTCACGGGTACGTCCCGCGCGGTTCCGGCCATCACCTCCACCGGCCCGGTCGCCGACCGCATCCGGCCCAGCAACTCCTCGTCCATCCACGGCTGTTCGAGGGTGGACGGCAGCTTGGTGGTGGTCAGCCGCACCCCGCCGAGGGGGCCCATGGCGCGTACGGCCTGGAGCAGGTCGAGGCCGCCGACCGCGCCGCCGGTGAAGTACACCCGGCCCGGCCCGGCATTGAGGAGTTCCTTCGCCAACTGTTCGTCCGTGAGCGCCCCGGTCGAGGCGACGAGCAGGTCGGTGCCGGAGGCGAGGATCGCCGTACCCCATTCCCGTACGACGCCCTGCCCGGCGGCCTCGACGATCAGGTCGCAGGAGTCCAGGGCCTGTTCGAGGGTGCGCTGCGGTGCCGGGACCGAGTCGCCGAGCGGCCGGTTGTCGACGACGCAGACCAGTTCGGCGCCGGGTATCCCGCCCGCGGCGAGGGCACCGCCGACGACGCGGCCTATGGCGCCCCAGCCGATGAGGCCGACTCGGCGGGGGGTGGCGGGCCGGCCAGGTGCGTCGCTGCTCATGCGGGGACTCCTTCGGCGTCGACTGCGGCATCGACGGCGGTACGGGCTTCGGCGTCGACGGGCGGGACGACAGGACTGCCGTCGGGCGTGCCCGCCATGTGCGCGCGGATCTGCGGGGAGGGCGGGCCTGCCGTGCCCCAGACGTCGGAGAGTTCGGGCGTGCGCCGCCACACCTTGCAGATCCAGGCGTCCTCGACGACCTGGGCGACCTCGGAGGTGTACTCGCAGACGAGGCCGGTCGGGTCGGTGAAGTAGGAGAAGGTGTTATTGCCCGGCCCGTGCCGCCCGGGGCCCCACGCGGGAGTGACGCCGTGGTGCCGGAGCCGGCCGAGGCCGCGCATGAAGTGGTCGACCGACGTCATCTCGTACGCCACGTGGTTGAGCGACACCCACGGCGCCTGGTTGAAAGCGATGCAGTGGTGGTCGGCGTTGCAGCGCAGGAACGCCATCTGGTGCTCGGACCAGTCCGATACGCGCATGCCGAGGACGTCCCGGTAGAAGGCGACCGAGGCGTCGATGTCGGGTGTGTTGAGCACGGCGTGGGTGACGCCGACCGGCACGGCGGCATCACGCCCGCGGGCGGTGACGGCCCAGGTCTCGGCGGAGAGTTCGATGAGCCGTCCGTCGATGTCGTGGAACCGCAGGCCGTAGCCGCCCCCGACCTGGTCGAGCGGCCCCGGTCCGGAGACCGGCGTGATGCCGCGCGCTTCGAGGCGCCGTGCGGCTTCGTCGATCTCGGCGGGGGTGGCCACGGCGAAGGCGAGCCGGCCGAGGCCGGTCCGGTCGGCGCGGGTGAGCTGGAGGGCATGGTGCTCGTCGCCGGTGCCGCGCAGCCAGCTCGTGCCGGGCTCGGCCTCGACGACCTCCAGCCCCCACACCTCCTCGTAGAAGTCGGTGGCCTGCGTGAACTCCGGGGTGAGCAGCTCGACCGAGCGCAGGGCGCGCGGCCGGGCTATCGGGGGGTGAGTCATGGTGAGGGTCTCCGGGTGCGTTTCAGTTGGCCCAGGGCAGGGGCGTGGCTTCGGTGCCCCAGTACAGGGACTTCTGCCGCTGGTAGGAGCGGATGAGGTCGCGGCCCTTCTCGGTGCCGAGGCCGCTGTCCTTCATCCCGCCGAAGGGGGTGGAGATGGAGAACTGCTTGTAGGTGTTGATCCAGACGGTGCCCGCATCGATGCGCCGGGCGAGCCGCCAGGCGGCGCGGGCGTCACGGGTCCAGATGCCGCAGGCGAGCCCGTACACGCTGTCGTTGGCCTGCCGCACCAGGTCGTCCTCGTCGTCGTAGGGCAGCGCGACGAGGACCGGGCCGAAGATCTCCTCCTGGCAGGTCCGGGCGGAGTTCGGCAGGCCGTCGATGACGGTCGGCAGGTAGTAGGCGCCGTCGGCGTACGCCTCCCCCGCTGGGATCGCGCCGCCGCACAGGACGCGCCCGCCCTCCGCCCGCGCGAGGTCCACGTACGCGGCGACCGCGTCCCGGTGCCGGTGATGGACGAGCGGGCCGACCTGCGTGTCCGGGTCGGTCCCGGGCCCGACGCGCAGCTTGCGTACGCGCTCGACGAGCTCGGCGACGAAGGAGTCGTACAGGGACCGGTGCACGAAGAGCCGGGAGCCGGCGATGCAGGACTGTCCGCTGGACGAGAAGATCCCGAACATCACGCCCGCCAGCGCCTGTTCGATGTCCGCGTCCTCGCGCACGACGGTCGGTGACTTGCCGCCGAGCTCCAGTGAGGCAGGGGCGAGCTTGCCGGCTGCGGTCCGGGCGATGGCGCGGCCGGTGGCGGTGCCGCCGGTGAAGCCGATGCGGCGCACGAGCGGGTGGTTGACGATCGCGTCCCCGACGACGCTCCCCCGGCCGGGCAGCACGGACAGCAGCGCGGTCGGCAGCCCCTCCTCGGCGAGCACCCGGTGGACCAGGCGCCCGAAGGCCAGGGAGACGAGCGGGGTCCACTCGGCCGGCTTCAGCAGCACCGCGTTCCCGCCGGCGAGGGCCGGGGCGACCTTCTGGGCGTCGGAGGCGATCGGCGAGTTCCACGGGTTGATCGCACCGACCACGCCGATCGGCTCGTGCACGCTCATCGTGACGTACGGCCCCCGGGCGGTGGTGAGCGAGTCCTCGGCGGTCTCCAGCGCGGCGGCCGTGTACCGGAAGGACGCTGCGGCGCTCAGCGCGAGCGCCCAGGTCTCGGTGAGCGTCTTGCCGGTGTCGGCGGTCTGCAGGGCGGACAGGTCGTCGGCGTGCTCCTCGATCAGGTCGCCGATGCGGTGCAGGAGGCGGGCGCGCCGGTGCGGGAGCAGGTCCCGCCACACGGGCGCCGCCATGGCCTCGGCGGCTGCCTCGGCCGCCTCGTCGACATCGGCGGGCGAGGCGGCGTGGACGGTGGTGATCGGGGTGCCGTCGGCGGGGTTCACGGTCTCGATCGGCGCGCCCGTGCCGCGCCTGAAACACCCCGCGATGAGGATCTCGTCGACTCGTGTGGGCGGCATGGCAGGACCTCCGGATCGGATGTATCGAAGTCCTGAATATCTAAGGCCTTAACTATTTTTGCCGCAAGGGGAACCTGGCAAGTTTTTTGCACGACGTGAGGGCGAACCCTTGACTCGCCGCTTCACAGGCGGGATAAAACTTTAGCGCTGAGAGATTTAGCGCTTAGCCAGCTGGCCTCCGCGGCCCCGATCTCCGAGCCCCGTCCCCCTCTGTCGCCGAGCCGGCGTACGGCTGTCCAGCCGCCGCCGACCGGCCCGAACCGTCCCGTGCGTATCCTGTGCCTTTCCCAGCACCCCGTGCGCGGGTCCGGAGGACCCCTCCATGACGACCGACACTCCCCATGCCACCGCGGGCCGACCCGCGGACACCGCGGCGCTCGTCGCCGCGATCGGCGCCCGCTTCGAACGCCTGCCGCTGTGCCGGTGGCACGTCACCGTCCGGCTCATCATCGGCGCGGTGACCTTCTTCGAGGCCTTCGACCAGTTGCTCATCGCCTACGCCCTGCCCGAACTGCGCGCCGAGTGGCAGCTGACCACCGGGCAGACCACGTCCCTGATCACGGTCGGCTCCCTGGGCATGCTCGTCGGCGCGCTCCTCTCCGGCCGCCTGGCCGACCGCATCGGCCGGGTGAAGGTGATCGCGGCGTGCATCGCCCTGTCCAGCGTCTGCAGCCTGCTGCTCACGCTGTGTGCCTCACCGGGGCCGTTCATGGGGCTGCGCTTCATGCAGGGTCTCGCCATCGGCGGCGAGGTGCCGGTCGCAGCCACCTTCATCGCCGAGATCACCCGCGCCCACAAACGGGGCCGTTTCGTCCTGCTGTACGAGCTGGTCTTCCCGGCCGGCCTGACCGCGTGCGCCGTGCTGGCCTGGTGGCTGATGCCGATCCTCGGCTGGCGCTGGATGTTCGGCCTCGCCGCGATCCCCGGCGTGCTGTGCGTACTCGTCGCCCGCTATGTGCCGGAGTCGCCGCGCTGGCTCGCGGACCACGGCCGGCACGAGGAGGCACTGGCGACGATGGCGTCCATCGAGACGAAGGTCGAGCGGATCACCGGCGAGCCACTGCCGCAGCCGGCGCCCGCGGCGCCCGTCGCGCACAAGCCCGCCGCCAAGGGAGCCCTGCGCGAGCTGCTCTCCGGCCGCTACCGCAAGCGCACCCTGGTCGTCTGCGTCCTGTGGTTCTGCGGCTACTTCGTCAACTACGGCATCTCGTCCTGGCTGCCCACCATCTACGGCTCCCGCTTCCACCTGAGCCTGTCCGACGCGCTGCTGTACTCGACCGTGACGTCCTGCGCGGGCTTCCTCGGCTGCCTCGCCGTCGCCCTGACCGTGGACCGCGTCGGCCGCCGGCACACTGTCACCTGGTGTCTGGGCGGCGCCGCCCTCAGCCTGCTGTTCCTCGGTCTCTTCGCCGGCGGCTCGGCGAGCAGCGTGCTGATCTGGACGTCCCTGTCGGCGGTGTTCTTCTTCGGCGCCAACATCTGCCTGTACCTGTACACGCCCGAACTCTTCCCGACCCGCATACGCGCCCTCGGCACCAGCCTCGGCGGCGCCGTGAACCGGCTCGGCGTCATCCTCGGCCCGATCGTCGTCGGCGCGGTCTACGCGGGCGGCGCCCTCGGCACCGTCTTCGTGACCCTTGCCGCGGTCGCGCTGGTCGGAGCGGTCACGGCAGGAGTAGCGGCGGAGGAGACGAGCGGGCGGCGCCTGGAGGACGTGGCGCCGTAGGTCGCCGGCATGCCGGAGCCGTCGGGATCCAGGGGGTCCCGACGGCGGGCCCCGAACCGCCCTCACCTATAGGAATTCCGAAAAATAGCCCATAATGCCTGCAAGGAGAACCCTTGTGAGCAATCCCGCCGACGAGCTCGACTACCGGACCCTCCGGCTCGACCGAACCGGTCAGGCCGAGGCCTTCGACGCCATCGGCGAGCGCTATGACGAAGCCTTCCCGCACAAGGAGGGGCAGGTCGCGGCCGCCGAGTGGCTCATCGGGTCGCTGCCGCCCGGATCCCGGGTCCTGGACCTCGGGTGCGGCACCGGCCTCCCGACCGCACGCCGGCTGGCGCAGGCGGGCTTCGACGTCGTCGGGGTGGACCTGTCGGAGCGGATGGTCGCGCTGGCCCGCGAGCATGTGCCAGGCGGCGAGTTCCACCGGGCGGACATCGCGGACCTGCGGCCCTCAGGCTCCCTGGACCTCGGCCGCTTCGACGCGTTGACCGCCTTCTTCACCCTGCTCATGCTGCCGCGCGCCGAGATCCCCCTCGCCCTGCGGACCGTCGCCCACCTGCTGGTTCCGGGGGACCGTTCGCGCTGTCGATGGTGGAGGCCGACGTGGACGACTTCGCGATCCCGTTCATCGGCAGCAGCATCCGCGTCTCCGGCTATCTGCGGGACGAACTGCGCGAGGTCGTCGAGACGGCGGGCTTCGAGATCGTCGGGGAGGCCTCGTACAGCTACGCGCCGGCGGTCGCCGACATCCAGCCCGAGGTACAGATCTTCCTGCGGTGCGTACGGCACTCCTGACGACCCCTGACCCGCCCGCCCCGGCGCAGGCCGCACGGCCGGAAGGACAGGCATGACGAAGCAGCTCGGAGGTGGTGATCCAGCGCCGCCGGCCACACAGACCTCCCCCGCCACCCCCTTCGCCGGCGGACCGGACGACGCCGAGCCGCACATCGACAGGCTCCGCTACCTCGACGCCGCGACCCGCCGGATCGCCCGCGGCATGAACCTCGACGAGACCCTGCACGAACTGTGCCACGCGGCCGTCCCGGCATTCACCGACACCACGTTCGTCCACCTGTACGCCCCCCTGCCGGTCGGCGACGAGGCGGGCCCCGCCCCCGGCGACCTGCGGCTGCACAGCGCGGCCCGCGCGTCACCCCGGGACCCGGGCGCCCGGGGGTGCGGACCGCACCCGGCCGACGCGTACGCCGCCCCGGCGGCAGAGGTGGTGAACCCCGCTGCCGACGGCCTGCTCAGCAAGCTGCTTCAGGCCGGGCGGCCGGTGTTCGGAAACACCCCGGGCATGACCTCCGCGGCGGCCGAGCTGCTGGGTGCGGCGAGCACTGTTCCGGCGGTGCCGCCCGGGCGGCGGCTGATCATCGCCCCGCTGCACGGCCGCAGCCACGTCCTGGGCAGCGTCGTCCTGATCCGCGGAACCGGCCGCCCCGAGTTCACCGATGACGATCTGATCGTCGCCTCCCAGCTCGCCACACACCGCACTCGGGCTGGAGAAGGCGATGCTGTACGAGCGTGAGGCAGCCATCGCGGACACGTTGCAGCGCACCATGCTCCCGCCGTCGCTGCCGGAGCCGCCCGGTGTCCGGCTGGCCAGCCGCTATCTGCCGTCCTCGCGCACCGCGCAGGTCGGCGGCGACTGGTACGACGCGATCCCGCTGCCCGGCAACCGGGTCGCCCTGGTCATCGGCGACGTGATGGGCCACTCCATGACCTCGGCCGCGATCATGGGCCAGCTGCGCACCAGCGTGCAGACCCTGGCCGGGCTCGATCTGCCCCCGGACGAGGTACTGCACCACCTGGACGAGCAGGCGGGCCGGCTGGGCAGCGAGCACACGGCGACCTGCCTGTACGCCATGTACGACCCCGTGCAGCAACGCCTGCTGGTGGCCAACGCCGGCCATCTGCCACCGGTGCTGCTCCATCCCGACGGCCGAGCGGAGGTTCTCCAGGTCCCGCCCGGGGCGCCGATCGGCGTCGGCAGCGGCGGATTCGAGTCCGTCGAGACGCACGCACCAGCCGGGGCGACCCTGCTGCTCTACACCGACGGCCTGGTCGAGTCCCGCGACTCGGACGTGCTGACCGGCGTGGAGGCGCTGCGTGCCCGGTTGCACGTGGCCTCGGCCGGGTCGGTGCCGCCGGCGCTGGAGGAGCTGTGCGACGAGGCGCTCGGCGCGCTGGGGGCGGGTGGCCGGGACGACGACATCGCGCTGCTCGCCGCCCGCTTCGAGGGGATCCTGCCGGAGACCGTCGCGTACTGGTACATGGCGCCCCGCCCGCAGACCGCGGGCCAGGCCCGTCGGCTGACCCGCCGGACGCTGGGCCACTGGGGACTGGAGCCCCTGGTGGAGACGACCGAGCTGATGGTCAGCGAGGTGGTGGCGAACGCCGTGCGCTTCGCATCCCGGCCGATCACGCTGCGGCTGCTCTGCACGGACGTGCTGCGCTGCGAAGTGGGCGACGACTCGCCGATCGTGCCGAGGATGCGGCACGCCCGGCTGAGCGACGAGGGCGGCAGAGGCCTGTTCCTCGTCGACCAGCTGGCACAGCACTGGGGCGCGACGAGGGTGAGCACGGGCAAGGTGGTCTGGTTCGAACAGCTCCTGCCCGACACATCCACGGGTGCACCCACGAGTGACTGAACCCCGTCGGTCGGCGTCAGTCGGCGCAGCAGTCGCCCTCGGTGCTGCCTGCGGTGATCGCGTCGAGTCGGCAGAAGCAGGAGGCCTCGACCGGTACGTCCGCCAGCGCGGCGGCGAGACGCAGCTGCCCGGCCACCACCTGTGCCTCCCCGGTTCGGCCCAGGCGCGTCAGGCACTCGTGCAGGCCGTGCAGGGACCAGACGTTGTTGGGGTGCTGAAGGGCGCGCGGGAGGGTGCCGTCGAGGCCGAGGTCGGCCCGGTAGACCGCCTCCGCCTCCTCGACACGGCCCTGTTCCAGGAGGAGGGCGCCGTAGGCGTGCCGGGTGGGCTGCATCCAGCCCCACGGTTCGTCGTAGGGGAGGTTGTCGTCCAGTTCGATGGAGCGTTCCAGCGTGGCGAAGGCGGCGTCGTGGTTGCCCTTGCGGTACTCCAGTTCGCCGTCGAGCATCGCCGAGGCGATCGCGAGGATGTCGGCGCAGGTGTTGTTGAAGAGCATGCGGGTCTCGGGGACCCGGGCGACTGCCTCGTCAAAGAGCCGGCGTTCCGTCTCCGCCTCCGGGACGCGGTGGGTCGAGGACAGGGCTACGCCGCGGGCGTAGTGGAGCATCGCGGTCGTCACGCAGTACAGCTCGGGGTCGGCGGGCATCGGCAGGGCGAGGATGTCGTGCCAGCGGCCGAAGCGGATCAGTGCGTGGAACCGCATGCCGAGGAAGGCCTCCAGCCAGTCGGCCATGGGCGGACTCGGCACGCGCAGCAGGTCTTCGGGGATGGACGCCTCCAGCTCCGCGGCGGTCTTCAGAGCGACCTCCGACTGGCCGAGGAACATCGCGCCGTAGATCTTGAAGTGGTAGTTGTGCGAGCGGTACAGGGTGTAGAAGTTCATCGCGCCGGCCCGGGCGTGGTACTTCTCGTCGACCGCGATCGCCGCCGTGTTGTCCGAGACCACCCGCCGGTAGTCGCCGCAGAGCACCTCCAGGTGCGACGGCATGTGGTGCAGATGCCCGGCGTCGGGTACCAGCCCGCGCAGCCGGTCCGCGATCGACAGGGCGGCCTCGGGGGTCGGGGACATCTCCATCAGGTGGATGTACAGGTGCACCAGGCCCGGGTGGTCACGTCCCGCGTCGGTGCCGAGGCCCCGTTCGAGGACGGCCCTGGCCGCCACCGTGCGCGCGCCTTCGGCCGGCTCGCCGGTCCTGAGGTCCCACAGCTGCCAGGGGGTGAGGTTCATCAGGGCGTCGGCGTACAGGGTGGCGACGTCCAGGTCGTCGGGGGCGAGCTCGTAGACCGCGCGCATGCTGTCGGCGTAGGGGGCGTTCCAGACCGAGCAGTCGTCGACGGCCTTCGCCTGCGGGTAGCGGGCGCGCAGAGCGCCGATCAGGGCCTGCTCGACGGGGGTGGCGGCTGCCGCCCTCTCGTGGGCCGTCTCCACGGCGGCGTGGGTGCGGTCGACGGTGCGCACGAGTTCCTCGTCGTCGAAGAACTCCCACGGCTTGTTGTAGTTCGGGCCGAGCGCGTAGGCGATGCCCCAGTGGGACATCGCGCAGTCGGGGTCGGCTTCGGCAGCCGCCTGGAAGCAGGCGACGGCCTCCTCGTGGTGAAAGGCGTACGTCCACGTCAGCCCGCGGTCGAACCAGAGTTGGGCCTGCGCCGAAGAGGTGGTCACGGAGCGGGTGTAGGTGCCGAGATCGTAGTACTCCATGGCTCTGTCTCCTGCCTGTGCGCCCCGCCGGTCCGTTCCCGAGTCTTCCCGAGAGCACCGGGTCTCGCACCGACAACGGGGACAGGCCCTGCCCGGTTGCGGGGTCCTGCCCGTTTCAGGTGCCGGAGTCGGTCCGCGTCGCCGTGGGTACTCGGCACGGTGGTGCGGTGACGAGCCCGGTGCCGTGGCCGGGTGAGTCGGTTCGTGCCGCCCAGGTGCGGGCGGGGCGCCTCGTGGCGCATTCTTGCTGTGTCGCGCGCGTGACGGCGTACGGACGAGGTAGGGCCGATGACTGGGAGCGCCGAGGGCGCAGAGCGGGCGCCGGGCAGGCTGGCGGCGCTGCTGATCGATGCCTCGGCGGAGGCGATCAGCGCGGCCGGTGGCCACGCCGGAGGGGTCTATTTGCGTTCCGCCACGCCCGGACTGCTGCGCCTGGCGGTGCTGGAAGGGCTGCCGGGGCCGTTGTTCCGGCCGTGGTGGCGGCTGCATGTGGACCGGCCGTTCCCCGTCGCGGACGCCTACCGGCTCGGGGTCGAGGTGGTGCTGCCGAACGCGACGGAGACGATGCGCCGCTACCCCCAGTTCGCGGCCGGACTGCCCTTCCCGTTCGGATCCCTGCACGTCCCCGTCGCGGGTGCGTCGACCGTCTTCGGTGTGCTGACCGTGCTGCTGCCGTCGGCATCGGACGGCACCGAGTTGCTGCCCCTGCGCGAGCGCGTCGCGCGGCTGGCCGAGGAGCTGGGGGTGGCACTGGAGAAGCTGGAGGACCAGGACGCGTCGGCGGTGTCCTGGGAGAGCGGGCCGTTGTGTGTCCGCCCGCCGGCCCGTCGCCCGCCGGCCGGGCACCTCGGGCGGTTCACCTGGGATCCGGTGACCGGCGTCCTGGCGGCGGACGAACGGCTGAGGTTCGTACTCGGCATGGCTGCGGCGGAGGCGCACAGCACCGCGGAGGCGTTCGCGGACGCGGTCGCCCCGGCCGACGCGGTGCGGATTCTGGCGGCGCTGCGCGAGGCAGCCGGTGGCCGGCCACCCGCGCTGCCGCTGTACGTGCGCTCCGCCGACGGCGCGCTACGCCTGGTCGAGGTCTGGGGGCCGTACGACGACTCCGCCCGCCCGCGTGCGACGAACGTACGGGGCCTCGTCGTCGACCCGGGGCAGGGCAGGGTGGCGGACGCGGCGGCCGATCTGCTGCCGGAGGGCGTGCTGTGCCTGGACCGGCTGGGGACGGTCGTGTACGCGAATCCGCCCGCGGCGCGGCTGCTGCGCCGGCCGCGCAGCGAGTTGCTGGGCCGGGCTCTGTGGGAGGGCGTGCCGTGGCTCAACCAGCCCACCCTCGAGGACCATATGCGCGGCGCACTGCTGTCCCCGGATCCGGTGCACTTCCATGTCCGAAGACCGTCCGCGCACGCCCGTGAGCGCGCCGCCCAGCCGCTGACCGGGGACTGGCTCGCCCTGTCCATCTATCCCGGCCCGGACATTCTGACCTGCACGATCCGTGTGGGGCACCGGGTCGCGGACAGCCCGTCCGGGGCGCCGGAGGGGCACGGCACCCCGGCGCCGACCGGTGCGCCGTCGCTCGCCCCGCTGTACCGCCCCATCGTGCTCGCCATCGCGCTGACCGAAGCGGTCACCGCCCGTCAGGTGTCGGCGGTGGTGATGCGGGAGCTGCTGCCCGCGTTCGGCGGCCGTCGGCTCGCCATCTACCTGTTGCAGGAGCGGCATCTGTACCTGGCCTGGGAGACGGGTTTCCCCAAGGGGTTCCTCGCCCCGTTCGACGGGGTGGGGCTGGACGAGCGGCTGCCCGGGGTCGAGACGCTGACCAGCGGGCGCCCGCTGTTCTTCGACTCGATGCAGGAGCTCTCCGACGCCTTTCCGGGCATCGCGCTGGACGCGACGGAGGGGGCTCGTGCCTTCCTGCCGCTGATCGCCTCCGGGCGTCCCGTCGGGTCCTGCATCCTCGGCTTCGACCGGCCGCGCAGCTTCAGCACCGAGGAGCGCACGGTGCTCACCGCCATGGCCGGACTGATCGCCCACGCCATGGAGAAGGCGCAGCGCTACGAGAACGAGGCGGCCCTCGCTCGTGGGCTGCAGCAGGCGCTGCTCCCCCGGCGGCTGTCGCAGCATCCGCTGATGGAGACCGCCGGACGCTATCTGCCCGGCACCCAGGGCATGGAGGTGGGCGGTGACTGGTACGACGTCGTCGCCGCCGGGGACGGCCTGGCCCTGGTCATCGGCGATGTGCAGGGGCACGGCGTGCAGGCGGCTGCCACCATGGGGCAGCTGCGCAGCGCGGTGCGGGCCTTCGCGCTCGGCGACCGGCCGCCCGACGAGGTCATGAGCGGCACCAACCACCTGCTCATCGACCTCGACGCCGGCCTGTTCGCGAGCTGCTGCTACATCCGGCTCGATCCCAGGACCGGCGTCGCGCAGGCTGCCGTGGCCGGGCATCCGCCGCCGCTGCTGCGCCGCCCGGACGGCCGTACCCATGTCGTCGACCTGCCCGGCGGGGTCGTGCTCGGCGTGGATCCGCAGGCGACGTATCCGGTGGCGGAGCTGCGGATGGAGCCGGGCGCCGTCCTCGCGCTGTACACGGACGGGCTGGTCGAGCGGCCCGGTGTCGACATCGACGACGGCATCACCGCGCTGCGGGTGGCACTGGCCAAGGCGGGTGCCCCAGGCGCCCGGCCGGGTGGGCGCTCGCTGGGGGGCATGGCCGACCGGCTCACCGCGACGGCCCGGCACATGGCGGACCGCCCCGACGACATCGCGCTGCTGCTCGCCACCCGGCGCGCCACGGCGCTGCGCCCGAGCTGACGCCGCGCGCCGACGGCGCCGTGCCGCACCCCCGGTGCCGTAACCCTGCTGCGGGGACGGGAGTTGCCGCATTCCGGGCACCACACCCGTGGCCGTGGTGTGAGAGAGCCGGCAAGTCCTGTCACGGTCTGTGACGTCTCTCGCCTCCCGGCGCCCGGCAGTGTAGACATGGGCACATGGTCCGACTATTGGGTCGATCCGGGGCCCGGTCGGCCTCTCGTCCCAGCGGTCTGCGCACACGCGGTGCGTCCGACCGCTTCCTTGGAGTGCCCGAGCCGGGGGTCCCGAGCGACGAGCCCGCTCAGGGGCGGCGCGACGGGTGGTTCGCCGCGCTGCGGGCGGCGGTGGGCGGCCGCAGTGTCGCCGGGCAGGTGTTCCTGCTGCAGGTGGTGATCGTGCTCCTGCTGGTCGTCGCCGCGGTGGTGGCTCTGGTGCTGCAGGTGCGGTACGACACCACGCAGGAGGCCCGCAACCGCTCGGTGGCCGTCGCCGAGTCGTTCGCCAACGCGCCCGGCACCCGGGAGGCGCTGAACAGCCCGGATCCGTCGGCCGTGCTGCAGCCCCGGGCCGAGGCGGCGCGCAAGGCGACGGACGTGGACTTCATCGTCGTCATGAACACCGACGGCATCCGCTACACCCACCCCAAGCCGGACCGGATCGGCAAGCAGTTCGTCGGGAACATCGCACCCGCGCAGGCCGGGCGGGTCGTGACCGAGGAGATCACCGGCACCATCGGACCGCTCGTGCAGGCCGTGGTGCCCATCAAGGCACCCGACGGGCAGGTCGTCGGGCTGGTCTCGGCCGGGGTCACGAAGGCGACCGTGGGCGGTACCGCGGACCGGCAGCTGCCGCTGGTGCTGACCGCGGCGGCGGTGGCGCTCGCCCTGTCGACAGCGGGCACGGCGCTGGTCAGCAGGCGCCTGCTGCGGCAGACACACGGTCTCGGACCGCACGAGATGACGCGGATGTACGAGCACCACGACGCCGTCCTGCACGCCGTGCGGGAGGGCGTGATCATCGTCGGCACCGAGGGCCGGCTGCTGCTCGCCAACGACGAGGCGCACCGCCTGCTCGACCTGCCCGCCGACGCCGAGGGGCACCGGGTGCTCCACCTCGGCCTCGCCCCCGACACCGCCGAACTGCTGGACTCCGGCCGGATGGCCACGGACGAGGTGCACCTGGTCAAGGACCGGCTGCTGGCGGTCAACCAACGCCCCACCACGCTCCGGGGCCGCCCGTCCGGCAGCGTCGCCACCCTGCGCGACTCGACCGAGCTGCGCGCCCTGTCCGGCCGCGCCGAGGAGGCCCGCGAGCGCCTGAACATGCTGTACGACGCCGGTGTGGGCATCGGCACCAGTCTGGACGTCACCCGCACCGCCGAGGAACTGGCGGAGCTGGCGGTGCCCCGCTTCGCGGACTTCGCCACCGTCGACCTGTACGAGGCCGTGCTGGGCGGCGGGCAGCCGGAGGCGGCGACGCGGCTGCGCCGCACGGCGTGCAGCGGCATACGCAAGGACGCGCCGCTGTACCCGGTGGGTGAGCAGCTGAGGTTCGTCGACTCCTCGCCGCAGGCCCGCGCACTGAAGGACGGACAGGCCGTCATCGAGCCACGGCTGGAGGAGGCGCCGGGCTGGCGGGCCCAGGACCTGGAGCGCTCGGCGCAGGTCGTGGAGTTCGGTATCCACTCCCTGATCGCGGTGCCGCTGCGGGCGGGGTCCCTGGTGCTGGGCGTGGTCAGCTTCTGGCGGTCGCAGAAGGCCGAGCCGTTCGATGCCGACGAGGTGGCGCTGGCCGAGGAGCTGGTCGCCCGGGCCGCGGTGTCGATCGACAACGCCCGCCGGTACACGCGAGAGCACAGCATGGCGGTGACGCTGCAGCGCAGTCTGCTGCCGCGCCGGCTGCCCGAGCAGAACGCCCTGGACATCGCCTACCGGTATCTGCCGGCGCAGGCCGGGGTGGGCGGCGACTGGTTCGACGTGCTGCCGCTGTCCGGCGCCCGGGTCGCGCTCGTGGTGGGGGACGTCGTCGGACACGGGCTGCACGCGGCGGCGACGATGGGCCGGCTGCGTACGGCCGTGCACAACTTCTCCGCCCTGGACCTGCCGCCCGACGAACTGCTCGCGCTCCTCGACGAGCTGGTCGCCCGCATCGACCAGGACGAGGCCCAGGAGGGCGACAGCGCACCGGTGACCGGCGCGACCTGTCTGTACGCGGTCTACGACCCGGTGACCCAGCGGTGCACGATGGCCCGCGCCGGCCATCCGCCGCCTGCCCTGATCCAGCCGGACGGCACCGTCGGCTTCCCCGACGTGCCCGCCGGTCCGCCGCTGGGCCTGGGCGGGCTGCCGTTCGAGACGGCCGAGCTGGAGCTGGCGCAGGACAGCCGGCTCGTGCTCTACACGGACGGTCTGGTGGAGGACCGTGAACGGGACATCGACGAGGGCCTCGAACTGCTGCGGGACGCTCTGTCCCAGGCCGGCCCGTCGCCGGAGGAGACCTGCCAGGCCGTACTGGAGGCCCGGCGGCCGGCCCGGGCCGGCGCCGACATCGCGCTGATCGTGGCGGGCACCCGGGCGCTCGGGGCCGACCTGGTCGCCGAGTGGGAGGTGCCGTCCGACCCGGCGGCCGTGGGTCAGGTGCGCTCGGCCGTGACGGGGACGCTCCAGGCGTGGGGCCTGGAGGAGCTGTCGTTCGCCACGGAGCTGATCCTGAGCGAGCTGGTCACCAACGCGATCCGGTACGGCGGTGAGCCGATCCGCGTGCGGATGCTGCACGACCGCAGCCTGATCTGCGAGGTCTTCGACAGCAGCAGCACCTCGCCGCATCTGCGCTACGCGACCATGACGGACGAGGGCGGGCGCGGCCTGTTCCTCGTCGCGCAGCTGGCTGACCGCTGGGGCACGCGGTACCTGCCCGCGGGCAAGGTGATCTGGGCGGAGCAGCCGCTGCCGTAGCGGCGGCTGTTTGTACATAGGTACGAACCTTCGACGCGACCGGTGCCTGGCATGCTCCGCCTCTGATAGGAAACCTTCCTATCAGTGTCTCCCAACAGCCAACCCCCCACCCCCCACCTCCACTTGGAGCCGCCGTGAAGCACCCAGCCCGCACGTCGCGCCGAAGTCTGCTCGCCCTGATCGGCGCGTCGCTGGCGTCAGTCCCGCTGCTCAACTCCCCGGGCGGCCGCGGCCGCGGTGGGACTCGACGACCCGGCGAAGAAGGAGATCGCCATGAAGCTGGTGTCGAGCGCGGAGAACTCCTCGCTCGACTGGAAGGCGCAGTACAAGTACATCGAGGACATCGGCGACGGCCGCGGCTACACCGCCGGGATCATCGGCTTCTGCTCCGGCACGGGCGACATGCTCGACCTCGTCGAGCTCTACACCGACCGCCGCCCCGGCAACGTCCTCGCCCCGTACCTGCCGGCACTGCGACGGGTTGACGGCACCGACTCCCACGACGGACTCGACCCGGACTTCCCGCGCGACTGGGCCCGGGCCGCGCAGGACCAGGAGTTCCGGCGGGCGCAGGACGACGAGCGCGACCGTGTGTACTTCGGTCCGGCCGTGCGACAGGGCAAGACGGACGGGCTGCGTGCGCTCGGGCAGTTCGCGTACTACGACGCCATCGTGATGCACGGCGACGGCACCGACCCGACCAGTTTCCGCAACATCCGGCGGCGCGCGCTGAACCAGGCCCGGCCGCCCGCGCAGGGCGGTGACGAGGTCACTTATCTGCACGCCTTCCTGGACGCGCGGGTGTGGGCCATGAAGCAGGAGGAGGCACACAGCGACACCAGCCGGGTCGACACGGCCCAGCGGGTCTTCCTGCGCGCGGGCAACCTCGACCTGAACCCGCCACTCGACTGGAAGGTGTACGGGGACAGCTACCACATCGGCTGACCGTCCCCGGGGTGCCGTACCGCCCTCGTGCGGTACGGCACTCCCGCGTCGTCCGCACGCTTCGCAGCCCATAGAATTGATTTATGAGCTCATAGGCCGGACCCGCGTACCGACTTAGGCTTGCCTTAGTTTAGGCTTCCCGACGAGATCGCTTGTCACCGCTCGAAGGGACCCTGATCATGCCCCGCCCCCTGCGGGTAGCCATCGTCGGAGCCGGCCCCGCCGGGATCTACGCCGCCGACGCCCTGCTCAAGTCCGACGTGGCCGCCGAACCCGGCGTGTCCATCGACCTCTTCGAGCGCATGCCGGCGCCATTCGGACTGATCCGGTACGGCGTCGCCCCCGACCACCCCCGCATCAAGGGCATCATCACGGCCCTCCACCAGGTCCTCGACAAGCCCCAGATCCGCCTCTTCGGCAACGTCGACTACCCGACCGACATCAGCCTGGACGACCTGCGCGCGTTCTACGACGCCGTGATCTTCTCGACGGGTGCGACGGCCGACCGGGCGCTGCCGATACCGGGTGTCGACCTCGACGGGTCGTACGGCGCCGCGGACTTCGTCTCCTGGTACGACGGCCACCCGGACGTTCCGCGCACCTGGCCGCTCGAGGCCGAGAAGGTCGCCGTCCTCGGTGTCGGCAACGTCGCCCTCGACGTGGCCCGCATCCTGGCGAAGACGGCGGAGGAACTGCTCCCGACGGAGATCCCGCCGAACGTCCACGAGGGCCTCAAGGCCAACAAGGCCCTGGAAGTGCACGTGTTCGGCCGCCGTGGCCCGGCGCAGGCGAAGTTCAGCCCCATGGAGCTGCGCGAGCTGGACCACTCCCCCAACATCGAGGTCATCGTCGACCCCGAGGACATCGACTACGACGAGGGCTCGATCGAGACCCGGCGCGGCAACAAGCAGGCCGACATGGTCGCCAAGACCCTGGAGAACTGGGCGATACGCGACGTCGGCAACCGGCCGCACAAGCTGTTCCTGCACTTCTTCGAGTCGCCCACCGAGATCCTCGGCGAGGACGGCAAGGTCGTCGGCCTGCGCACCGAGCGCACCGCCCTCGACGGCACCGGCAACGTCAAGGGCACCGGCGAGTTCAAGGACTGGGACGTCACCGCGATCTACCGTGCGGTCGGCTACCTCTCCGACAAACTCCCCAAGCTGCCCTGGGACATCGACTCGGGCACCGTCCCGGACGAGGGCGGCCGGGTCATCCAGGAGTCCGGCGAGCACCTGCAGTCGACGTACGTCACCGGCTGGATCCGGCGCGGCCCGGTGGGCCTGATCGGCCACACCAAGGGCGACGCCAACGAGACGGTGTCCAACCTGCTGGACGACTTCGCCCACGACCGTCTGCAGACGCCGGGTTCGCCCGAGCCGGAGGCGGTGGAGGCCTTCCTCGCCGAGCGCGAGATCCGCTTCACCACCTGGGACGGCTGGTACAAGCTCGACGCCGCCGAGAAGGCGCTGGGCGAACCCCAGGGCCGTGCGCGCGTGAAGCTCGTCGAGCGCGAGGACATGCTCCGGGAGAGCGGCGCGTAAGACACCGAAGCCGACGCTGAAGCCGTGAGGGCCGGGGGTTGCAACCCCCGGCCCTCACGGCCTTTGTCAGCGCGCTCCGGGTGATCAGTACCTGTTAGCGTCCCCCGGTGTTCTCACTCCTGGAGCCCCCTTTCTTCGCCCGGCTGCGCGATGCGCGGCGGGTGCTCGTCGCCGGTGCGGGCGGCGGTTTCGACGTGTACGCCGGACTGCCCCTGGCCCTCGCGCTCCGCGCGGCCGGCAAGGAAGTCCATCTGGCCAACCTGTCCTTCTCGGACCTGTTCGGACTCGCACTCGACGCGTGGGTGGACCACGACGTCGCGGCGATACGCCCGGACACCCCGGTGCGTGGCGACTACTCGTGCTGGTGGACGGCGGGACCGACATCCTGATGCGCGGCGACGAGCACGGGCTGGGCACGCCGGAGGAGGACATGGCCAGCCTGGCCGCAGTGTCCGGACTGGACGAGGTTCCGGTGCGGCTCGTGGCCTGCCTCGGGTTCGGCGTGGACTCCTATCACGGGGTCAACCACTCCCTCGTGCTGGAGAACCTCGCCGCGCTGGACCGCGAGGGCGGCTACCTCGGGACCTTCTCGCTGCCGCGGCACAGCCACGAGGGGCGGTTGTACCTCGACGCGGTGGAGCATGCCCAGCGGGCCACGCCGGACCACCCGAGCATCGTCCAGGGCTCCGTCGCGGCGGCCGTACGCGGTGACTTCGGCGACGTCCGGTTCACCGAGCGCACCAGGAACAGCGAACTGTTCATCAATCCGCTCATGGCCCAGTACTTCTGCGTCGACGCACCCGCCCTGGCCGGCCGCAACCTGTATCTCGACCGCATCGAGAACACCGCGCTCATGCGCCAGATCAGCTCGGTCATCGCGGAGTTCCGCGACGAGCTCACCCAGCAGCGGCCACCGCGCGCCTACCCCCACTGACGCGCCCGCGTCTCAGATTTCGGTGAAGCCTCCCCACCACGTGCGTACGTTGCATACACTCCTGATCTTCACGCAAGCTCCACACAGGGGGATGTTTCTCCATGAGCATACGCATCATCGCCACAACCGCCGTCGCCGCCGGCACGCTCGCCGCGCTCTCCGCCGTGCCGGCCCACGCCACCGAGTACTCGTCCGCGCTGAAGATCCGCGGCATCCAGTACGACGCACCCGGCAGCGACTCGAACAACTGCCGGACCGGCAACACCGACGAGGAGTACCTGACGATCAGGAACTACTCGTCCGGTACCACGGTCAACCTCAAGGGCTACGTCGTGAAGGACAAGGCCAACAACCGGTTCGCCTTTACCGCCAACCACTACCTCCAGCCCGGCGACTACGTGAAGCTCCGGGGCGGCAACGGCAACGACTCCGACGCGAAGAACGTCGTCTACCGCGACAACTGCAACTTCATGTGGAACAACGACAAGGACTCGATCTACCTGTACAAGCCCTCGGGCGCCGGGGCCGACTCGCACTCCTACACCAAGAGCGGGAACGACCGGGACGGCAACGGCTACATCACGTACCACAACTGATCGGACACCGGGCCTTGTCCCGGCCTCGGCGGCCTCGCGGCCCGGCCTGTCTCCAGATAGCCCAGACACCGACCCCACCCACCGGCACGCCGACGCGCCACGGCCCCCGCCCGTGAAGCTGCGGGCGGGGGCCGAACACTCACGCTTCCTGCTGCTCGGTCTCTGGCGGTTGCAAGGTGCCAAGCTCGGCCGTCCACTCCGTCCCGCCGCCAACCGGGCTCAGGTACGCCATCGCCACGCTGAGCAGCTTTCCCTCATCCGACCGCAGCAACGTCCCAAGGTCGCGGATCACCCCGTTTCGGGCCTGCGCCGGATCAAACACTGTGTCGCCGATCTTGTGGGCCTGTTCGGTCATGTCCGTGCCCCTGCCATCTCGCGCGACCCCTCGTCCATGGCGTGCAGTCCGTTCAACACTCGCTCCAGGAGCGAGACCTCCACCGGTTTGGCCCGTGGCGGCTTGCGCCGCAGCGTCGCGCCGCGCTCACGCGCACCCGCAACCGTCCCGCTCACCCTTGGCTCCGGAAGGGGCCGCCTCGACCGGGTCCCGGCCTTCCCGCCTCCCACGACCAGCATCAGGGAGGCCACGAACAGAACCCCAGACGTGATGAGCCAGAATGCGGTACCGCGTCTGCGCGGTCCCCGGTGCTTGTTTCGCCGGTCCAACGTCGTCGCCATTCCAACCCCTTCGCGCCTGGCTTCCGGCTGACAACCACCATCCTCCACCTAGATACGTATCTGTCAACCAGTGCCGTATCAGCGCCCGGCCCCCACGCACGTCCTGGGATACGGTGAAGGCGACACGACATAGCCGCCCCGCACCCCCTGGAGACGCGACACGATGGCCCTGTACGAGAACGAGGCGGCCGAACTCCTGCGGCGCATCGAGAACGGGGACTTTGCGGGACGTAAGACGCTTCCGCAGATCAGGGACCTAGCGAAGGCGCGTGCCGTCTCCACGTCCACGATCCGCACCGCTATCGCCCTGCTCGAACAGCACGGCTATGTGCGCCGCGTGCGCGGCCAGGGCACGATCATCCTGCCACCGCCCCCGGCACGTCGCACGATCACCCTGCCGGGCGACCTGCCGCACGAATGGACGGCAGACGCCACGCGCTCGACGCAACCGGCCCCGGCTTCCGTCGCAAGCATCCTCGCTACCGCGCCGGGCGCCTCGATCCGGTGCCATCAGCGCGTCACCGTGCCACCAGGGGAACCGCCCCTCGTCATCGCGGACACCTGGCTCTCGGCGACTGCCGACGAGGACGCATTGGATGACGCGATTCCCACCCGCCAGACGGTCACCGCTCGCGCTGCGACCCGAGATCACGCCCGGCTGCTTGAGATCACCCCCGGCCTCCCCGTCATGGAGATCACCGAAGTCCGCGAATCGCCGGACACCGGTCGGCCGCTAACGGTCACGGTCTGCGTGCTTCCGGCCAACCGCGTGCAAATCTCGGTCGACTCCGAGCGCGGTGGCTGCGGAACGTAGCCAGTCGGACACCCCCCGCGTATTCTCGCCTCAGCGCGCGGACCGCATCGCCTGCGGCACCGGTCGTGGGTTCGCCGCGCGCTCGACTCATCGACAGGGGGAAATCCGCAATGGGCCTCCAGGACCATCCCGGCGGCTGGTCAGTCGTCGCCGCGCGCCAGGTGACCTATGACGTCCTGCTCCGATCCAACGTCCTCGACGTTGACGACCCGTCCGCGCTGCTCGATGGCAGCGACCCACCGGCGCGGCGGCTCGTCGTGGTCGATCACCGCTTCTGGGATCGCTACCGGCCGCAGGTCGAAACGTGGCTCGATCGGCTCGCCGGTCAGCAACGCGTCATCACATTGCCCGCCCACGAGAGCGCAAAGACCCGTGACGCAGTACACGCGGTGGTCCGCGCCGCGATCGACTTCGGCATGGTCCGCCGTGACGAGTTACTGGGCATCGGCGGCGGGATCGTGCTCGACATCGTCGGCGTCGCCGCCTCGGAGCTGTTCAAGGGCATCCAGTACACAGCCTTGCCGACAACCCTCGTCGGCCTCATCGACGCCGGACTCGGCGGCAAGCGCGCTGTCAACCACGAGGGGCGTAAGAACCTCGTAGGCCATTACCACCCCGCGCGCCGCGTCATCCTCGACCCGACGTTCCTGCGCACACTCGACGCCCGACACATCAGTGCCGGTCTGGCCGAGATCAAGAAGGCCGCCGAGATGGTTGACCCGCGCTTGCTCGACCTGCTTGACGAACACGGCGCTGATCTCCTCACATCCAAGTTCGCGCATCCCGTCGCCGACGAAGTCATCCGCCGTGCCGCTGGGGGCATCCTCGAACACCTCGCTGACGACCTCTTCGAGTGTCAACTCAGGCGCTGGCCTGACTACGGCCATACGGTCTCACCAACCCTGGAGATGGACACGAACGGGGCGGTGGTTCACGGCGAGGCGGTCAACGTCTGCGCCCTGCTGAGCACCACGCTTGCGGCGGGTCGGGGCCTGGTCGATGACGCCTACACCGCGCGCATGGTGCGCATGAGTCAGAGCCTCGGCCTGCCCACCTATCACGACCGCCTGAGCGACCGCGATTTCCTCCAGCGCGCAATCCAGGGGGCGACCCGCACCCGCAACGGAAACCAACACTGGCCGGTGCCCACCGCCCCCGGCTTCACGTTCATCGAAGACGCAACCCTCGATGAGGTCGCAGAAGCGGCCCGCGCGCTACGGGACCTGACAGGAGCCGACAGATGACCTTTCGTGATCCGCTCGCGATCCAACGCGCCAGCCTGCGCGACGAGATCCGCCTACTCGGCCGGACGGCCCCCGGCTCCTGGGTCTACGAGCGCGACGGCATCCGCGCGGCGGTCGTCCCGGCCGCGCCCAACCAGCCGATCGCCAACATGGTCAGCTACGAATCGACGTCCGGTCTCGTGTCCGGCCTAGGGGACCTCGCCGACGCGTTCCACGGCGCGGGGGTGCGGTGCTGGACGGCATGGGTGCCTGAGCACGACGGCGCGGCCCGCGACGCGTTGCGCGCGGAGGGCTACGAGCGCACGGCGCGGTTGCCCGCGATCGTGATGGACCTCGCCAAGTTCGCGCCCCCGGACCTCTCCGGGTTGCGCTATGACGTCGGCTCGGACATCGCGCGACTTGGCCGCATCAACGAGCAAGCGCACGACTCCGGTCACGACCTCGCGGCGGCGCTGAGCACGCCACCGGACGGCGTGAACGTGCACGTCCTTCACGCCTACCTCGACGGAGAACCCGTGGCGGCGGTGGCGACGCTGGACCATCCGGGGCCGGACGGCCTCGACTGCGGGTTGTACTTCGGGGCAACCCTGCCACACGTTCGCAAGCAGGGCCTTGGCACGCGGATACTCGCGGCGGCGATGGTCGAAGCGCGCGAGCGCGGGTGCGTCACGGCGTCCGGTCAAGCATCCGAGATGGGCGCTCCGGTCTGGCTCAAGATGGGATTTCAGACGGTGTTCATGTTCGAGACCTACGAGCGCACAGGGGGCCGCGATGTCGGCTGAGACCTCACACGAAGCGCTCGCACGCGCCGCGCTTGTCGTGCCGGGCGGCGTCAGCTCCGGTCGGCGGCGGACCTCGCCCCCGCTCGTGACCGAGTCGGCATCCGGCGCATATCTCCTAGAGGTCGGGGGGGGTCGGCTCACCGACTACTACGGCGGCGCGGGGGCGGCGATCCTCGGTCACGGCGATGAGTACGTGACAGAGCGCGTCGCGTCCGCCACGCGGCGCGGGCTCCATGCAGGCGTCGGGGTCTCGCTCCTGGAGATCGAACTTGCGGAGCGCCTGACCGCAGCGATCCCGTGCGCCGATCAGGTGCTGTTCTGCAACAGCGGAAGCGAAGCCACCGCGTACGCGCTGCGTCTCGCTCGCGCTGCGACCGGCCGCCCGCTCGTCGTGCGCATGGACGGCAGCTATCACGGCTGGCACGACGCGGTCATTCCGGCCGCGCCGGGCGTCCTCGCAGAGACCGGCGCTGCAACGCTCGTGGCGACGTACAACGACCTTGACGGGCTCGCCACCCTGTTCGCGGAGTATCCCGACCAGATCGCCGGAATCATCGTTGAGCCGATCGTGCACAACTGCGGCCCGACCGTGATGCCCGACGACGGGTTCCTGTCCGGGCTGCGGGCGCTCTGCGACAGACACGGCACGCTGCTCATCTTCGATGAGGTCGTGACCGGCATCCGTCACCACCTCGGCGGCGTCGGAGCGATTCAGGACGTGCGCCCGGACCTCGCGACGTTCGGCAAGTCGCTTGGCAACGGCTACCCGATCGGCGTGCTTGCCGGGCCTCGGCCGCTGATGGAGCGCTTCAACACCGCCGACGGCGGGACGGTCGTCTTCGCGGGGACCTTCAACGGAAACCGTGCGTCGGTCGCGGCAGCGCTGGCGGTGCTCGATCGCCTCGACGACGGCACGGCCCATGCCGCCCTGTTCTCCCTCGGACAGACGATGCGCAAGGGCCTTCAGGAGATCGCCGACGCGGCCGGGGTGCAAGCGGTCGCCACCGGCTACGGCAGCGTGTTCACGCTGTGGTTCGGCCCGGCACCGCGCGACCACGACGACGTGCGGCGCGGAGATCGCGCGCTGTTCACGCGTTACCGCCAAGCGCTGCGGCAGCGCGGGCACTTCGAGAAGGCCGACGTGGACGGCGGCCGATCGGTGATCAGCACCAGCCACACGGAGCAAGACATCGCCGCGACGCTCGAAGCGGCGGGGCCTGCCCTGCGTGCGGCGCTTGCCGGACGAGAAGAGGACCAGTGAGTACGACCATTTCCATCGCGCAACTCGGCGCGGGATACATCGGCAAAGTGCACTCACTTGCGTATCGGGCGCTGCTGTCCTCTGCACGGCCCCTGGATGCACACGTCGAACTTCGGACGCTTGTTGACGACGACGCCGCCGTAGCGGCCGACGTCGCCACCCGCTACGGATGGACCCAAACGGCGACGGACTGGGCCGACGCTGCGAACGATCCAGCCGTGAGCCTCTTCGACAACGCTGGACCGAACTTCATCCACGAAGACCCGTGCATCGTCGCCGCGAAAAACGGGAAACACGTGCTTTGCGAAAAGCCGCTCGCAATGAGTTCCGACGCCGCACATCGAATGTGGCGTGCGGTCTCCGACGCGGGTGTGTTGCACCAGTGCGCGTTCATCTACCGCGCTATTCCAGCGATCGCACTAGCGCGGCAACTGATCGAAGCCGGCGAGATTGGCGAGGTCCGGCATTTCCGCGCCAACTACCTCCTTTCCTCGCCGGGCACTTCGGATTTCCCGATGTCCTGGCGATTCGACAGCGCATCGAGCGGAACCGGAGCGCTAGGAGATCTCGGCTCGCACCACGTTGATCTCGCGCGCTTTCTCGTAGGCGAGCCAACCGAGGTGACGGCGCTAACCGAGATCTTCGTTCCAGAACGCTCAGATCAACGCGTTACCACCGATGACGCGTTCGCCGCTCTCGCGCGCTTCTCCAGCGGGGCAACCGCAAGTTTCGAAGGCTCCCGTGTCGCGGGAAGCCAAGGGCTTGCTAGCCGCGTGGAGGTGGACGGGTCGCGCGGCTCCCTTGCCTTCGACCTCCAGCGTGTGAACGAACTCGCGGTGTCCGAACGCGGGCGCTCGGGCTTTCGCACGGTGAACCTCACGCAAATCCCGCATCCCTACAGCGACTTCTGGTTTCCCGAATCGGTGCAGGCTCAGCCGCCGATCGGTTGGGCGGAATGCTTCGCGCACCAAGCGCATTGGATGCTCTCCGCGATCTCCCAGGGCTGTGCGCTGCCCACGCAAGCGGCGACGTTCGCTGACGGATATCGGGTCGCTGAAGTCATCGACACGATGGCGCGGGCCGCCTCCGAGAAACGCTGGCTCCCGGTCCAGTATCGCGACCTGTCCGGCGGTGCCTGATGGACCGCGTCCGTAGCTCTTCGCCCGTTCCTCAGCGCCTGCGGCTCGATGGGCGGCGCGCGCTCGTGACCGGCGCAGGCCAGGGGATCGGCCGGGCCTTGGCTCATGCACTCGCTGACGCTGGCGCCCGCGTCGCCGTCCTTGACCTAGTAGAGGAACGTGCCGATTCCGTTGTGGCCGAACTGAAGGACAAAGGAACCGATGCGCTCGCCCTCGCGGCGGACATCGCCGCCGACGATGCCGCAACGCGCTATGTCGCGGCCGTCATGGACGCCTGGGGAGGTCTCGACATCGCCGTAAACAATGCCGGGATCAACCGCGCCGCACCCGCCGAGACGATGTCCGCGAGGGATTGGGACGACGTATTCGCCGTGAACCTGCGCGGCGTCTTTCTCGGCTGCCAGGCCGAAGCGCGCGTGATGCTGCCACGCGAATCCGGAAGGATCGTGAATATCGCGTCGGCCGCCTCGCTCGTCGTTCCGCACCCGCAAAAACAGGTCGCGTACAACGTCGCAAAGGCAGGCGTCGTACATCTCACTCGTACGCTCGCGGCGGAGTGGGCGGATCGCGGAATACGGGTCAACTGCATTTCACCCGGCACCGTTCGTACGCCGCTCATTACGAATGACGATTCGCTCGCGCCGCTCGTGAACCAGTGGATCGGGCAAATCCCGGTCGGCCGACTCGGAGAGGTGACCGACCTACAAGCGGCCGTCGTCTACCTCGCGAGTGACGCGTGCGACTACCTCACGGGCCACAATCTCGTGATCGACGGGGGCGCCACCCTGTGGTAGCCGATCGTGGCGCGGTGCTCGTCACCGGTGGAGCGGGCGGTATCGGGCGGGCGCTCCTCGACACACTGACGGCTCGCGGATGGAGCGTGCTTGCGACGGGTCGCACGCCCCGGCCTGACTTCATGCACGCGAGCGGCCGGGTCCGCTACGTCACCGCCGACGTGACGAGCGCCGACGAAATCGGCGCGGCTGTTCAGGCGTCATGTGAACTCGGTCCGCTCGTTGGGTGCGTCGCCAACGCGGGCATCCTCGCCGAGGACTTCTCCAGCGTCCTCGATGCCTCACCGGCCGCGTGGAGCCGCACGCTTGAGGTCAACGTGCTCGGCGTGCTCACCACGTTTCAGGCCGTGTCGCGCGTGCTTGCGCGTCAGGGGGGCGGGCGGATGATCGCGACAGCATCCGTCGCCGGGCTCCGGGCTGAACCCAACGTCCCGGCGTACTGCGCGAGCAAAGCGGCGGTGATCGCGCTCGTCCGCTCGTTGGCTCTGGAACTCGGTCCCGCGCACATCACTGTCAATGCCGTGGCTCCCGGTCCCGTCGCGACCCATGCACAATCGCGCGTGACCGACAGCCGCGCGGCGGTCTCGGCGGTCGAGACCCCTGCACAACGCTTTGACCGTCACCGCACCGAGGGCCGACCTATCCCGCGCGTGGCCACGCCGACAGATGTAGCCGAGGCTTTCGCGTGGCTGCTGTCCGACGCTGCCGCGTACGTCACCGGCCACGTGCTCACGGTCGACGGCGGCGGCGTGTTGGCGTGAGCTGCTCCGTCTAGTCTGTGCGGCGCTGGTGGATCGCGCTCTGCGCGGGCCGCCAGCGCCGCACGAGGGGCACAAGGCCGACGCGGGCCGGGGCGCGCGCTGAGACCGGCGTCAGCCGGTCACGGCGAAGCGGTGGCCTAGCGAGCTGATACGGGTCTACGCTGGGCGAGACCGAACCTCAAGCTGTAGGGAGCGCCCGTGTCCTCCTCCTTCGCCGAATCCTTGGCTCACGATGCGGTGCACTCCCCAACCCCCCCGAGCGCTGCCCGCGTGTGGGACAAGTTGCGCGGCGGCAAAGACAACTACGAGACCGACGCTGCGCTGTCCGAGTCCCTGACAGACGTCAGTGACGACCTCGCGCGTCTTGCCCTGGAGCGCCCCCGGTTCTACGCCCGCGCCGTGCGCCATCTCGCCGAAGAGTGCGGCATCGCGCAGTTCATCGACATCTCGCCCGGCTACCCCACGACGCCGGACGGCGTCACCGCAACGAACCTGATCGCCCGCGAAGCACGGCCAGGCGCACGAACCATGTACGTCCAAGATGACGGCATCGTCGCGGCCCATCTCCGCGCCTTGGTAGCCGACGATCAGACGCTGTGCATCGAGGCACGACGCACCCACACCGGGCCAGTCATCGAGGCCGCATCGGACTTCTTCGACCTGTCCCGCCGCGTCGCGGTACTCCTGCGCCTCGATCACCTGTCGGGCGACGACATCGCGTCGGGGTACGTCGGTGATCTCGTGGACGCCCTGTGTCCGGGGAGCTTCGTGGTGGTCTCCAGCATCACCGCCGATGGTCCGTTCGCGGCGGTCGCACTTGCCGCCGAGCGCTGGAACCGCGCGAGTGTCGCGGCCGTCCGCAAGCTCACCGACGAAGGCCCGCCGATCTTCACCCACGACACCCAGCGCCTCGTGCCGCGCACAGCCCACCAGCTCGCCGCCATCCTCAGCGCGCATCACCTCACCCCGCTGTCACCCCCCCTCGTGTCGTGCTCGCAATGGGCGGCATTCCCCGAGCCTCCGCGCACGGAGGCCGTTCCCGACTGGGTTGCCGTCGCCCGGAAGTACTGAGGACCGCTGGCCGCGCCCTGTTCCCCCACGGGCGCGGTCAGCTTCATATCTGGGCCTCGTAGGGACATCCCCGGACACCGGGTCATGAGCAGGACCCGCCCCAATGCGGATGGTGGGCGGGTCCTGCTCACCGAGTCATTGTCATGACCGGAAGCGGTGCGGACCACGAGTGAGGGACGCCGGCCGGTGCGGATGGCGCACACCCCGTGTGCGGACCCCGCCCGGCGGGCAGGCATCTGCGGCGACGATACTGATACGAGCACGTGCTCCCGCCCACAGATGGACCCCATGCCCAGCTCCTCCAGCACCCGCCCCACGACTCCGCCCTCGGTGTGGCCGGCCCGTGGCCGCCACCTCGGACCCGCCGCGGAAGAGGTTCTCCGGCTCAGCCTGCGGCAGCTCAAGGACAGCCGGGCCATCGACGACTTCCTGGAGCTGCCCGAGACCGAGGGTGCGCAGGAGTGGATCTTCGAGGCCCGATGGCGGGTCACGGGGTCGGTGACCGTGCGAGCCCGGCTGACCGTCGAGCACGACTCCGGCAGCGGCCAGGACTGGACGCTGATCGCGGAGGCGGAGGCGCCGTGGGACCCGCGGTGGCCGTCTCCGGCCACCCTGTTCTGGCCTCAGGAACCCGACGCGACCTGGGACCACACGCCGGTCTCGGACCTGCGCCTGACGGACATCAACCCCCTGCCTTCGGACGACAAGGCCGTACGGCACCTGCTGCGGGACTGCGCGCGAGACCGCTGGAGCATCCATGTGGTCGTCCACGAGGCCATGACCACGGACGAGGCCGGCCGCGCACCCCTGGCCGGCATGCTGCCGCCGAGCCTGCGGCACCGGCTGGTCGAGCACCGTGCCGCACCCAGCCAACTGCGCGTCGTGAACTGGGCCCTGCGGGACCTCGGCGTACAGGTGCCACGCGGGGGCGCCGTGGTGCTGCCGGGAAGTCCGGTGCCGTCCGGCTACGACGCGGACGACTTCGCCGTGCGCAGCGTCTTCCTCGACGGCACGGAGCCGGCCGAGCTGATGCACGCCGTGACGCGGTTCGCCGCCCTGCCGCGCCCGCTGCCGGACGGCGCCGAGGGGGCGCTCACCGCCCTGCGGGAGGACTGGCGGCTGCTGACGCCGGCAGAGGAGCTCGATCGTGAGCGCAAGCTCGTGGCGATGTACGCCGAGGCGCTCGAGGCGATGACGAACTCCCGCGACCTGTACCGGGAGGCCGCCGAGCAGGCGCACGCGGCGCTGGCCGCCTACTGGGAGTCCGCGGACACCGTGCCCGAGAGCCGGCCCGACACCCCCGCGTCCCCGGCGGCGTCCCCGCTCCAGCAGCTGACCCGGACCTTCGAGCGCTTCAAGGGCTCCACCCGGACACGCAGGCCCGCGGCCGGATCGGGAGACGCGCACGAGGACAAGGCCGTCGAGGAGCAGCCGGAGATCCCGGGCCGCCGGAGGGCGTAGGACTGCTGCGTCGGATCCGTGGTGGGGCGTACGGCGTCCTGCGGGCTCGCTTCGGCGCGCGGGTCGACGGGTCGTGCGCCTGCGCGAGCAGGTGACCGGGCCGATTTGCGCGTCTTCCGTCCTGACGGGTGACAGGGTGCGGCCGAGTGAGCGCTGCCATGCAATGCACAGGCCGCAAGGGGGAATCCGACGGGCAGGTGCGCATGGTGCGCGCCGCCTGCAGGAGGAGGGTCCACCATGGAGTCGACCACCGCGGTGATCATCGTCGTGGCCCTCGCGGCCCTCGTGCTCGCCGTGGCCGTCTGGGTACTGGCGCGGCTCGTGCGGACGCGGCGCGTGATGCGGCGTGCCGGGCTGCCGACGGGGCCGCGCTGGGTGTTCTGGGGTGCGGTGCTGTACTTCGTGCTGCCGGCCGATCTGGTGCCCGATCCGGTGTATCTGGACGACATCGGCGTGCTCTTGCTGGCACTGCGTACCCTGCGCCGTTCTCCCGATGCGGGACCGCCGGACGCCGTTGATTACAGAAAGTAAGGAAACCAATCACTCGTTCGATTCGTTTAAGTAAGTGGGAACCGAAGGGCGTCGGCGGGCCGAGGGGCGCTCCTGGGTGACCAGGCTCGATCGGAGCAGCACCTGTGAGGGAGAGACGATGCAACCGTTCGCGCTCAACTATGCACGGCCGGCGGCGGAGTTGGAGGTCACCGCTGCGTACGCATATGACTCCGGTCTGCAGTTGAACGTGCTGCGTGACGGGCGAATAGCCGCCTCTGATCACGCGCTCTTGCGGGAGTTGGGGACCACTACATCCACGGCGGGCTCGAAGACCCACTTCGACGACTGAACGCAGGTCGCCGACGATGACGGTCCTGATTGTGACCAACGAAGAGGACGTGACGGCGGACATGGTGGTCGTGCACCTGAACGCGTCCGGTGTTCCGGTGGTCCGGCTCGATCCCGCCGACGTGACCGGCGGGGTCGCTCTGTCGGGCGAGTATGTGCACGGCTCCTTCCGTGGCCATCTCTCGTCCGCGGGACGCCTGGTGAACGTCAACGGCCTGCGGTCGATCTGGATGCGCAGGCCGGGGGCCGCGGCGGCGCGGGCGGCAGCCCCCTCCGCCTGGCTGACACAGGAGGCGGAGCAGGCGCTGTACGGCATGCTGCGCGGCTGTGACGTGCGCTGGATGAACCACCCCGACGCGGCGCGCCGGGCTCGCTACAAGCCCTGGCAGCTGCGGCTGGCACAGCGCTGCGCTCTGCCCGTTCCGGCCACGTTGATCACGACGTTCCCGCAGGCCGCCCGCGAGTTCGCCGAGCGCTATCCGGATCTGGTGGTCAAGCCGGTGTCCGGCGCGCATCCACAGGATCCGCCGCGCGCGGTGCCGACCAGCAGGGTCGGACCTGACGCGGACTTCTCCGCGGTCGCGTTCGGGCCGACCCTGCTGCAGCGGCGCGTGGCCAAGCGTGCCGACATCCGTCTCACGGCGGTGGGCGACCAGCTGCTGGCGGCACGCAAGGCGACCGGTGCCGAGGCGGAAGTGGACGTCCGCTTCGCCGAGTCCGACGCGCCGTGGAGTCCCGTCGAGGTCGCGCCGCGCGTCACCGAGGGCGTCCGTGCCTATCTGCGGGACGCGGAACTCGCCTACGGTGCCTTCGACTTCGTCGAGGATGCCGACGGGACGTGGTGGTTCCTGGAGTGCAACCAGTCGGGGCAGTTCGGGTTCATCGAGGTGGACACGGGCCAGCCGATCGCCCGCACCATCGCCGAGTGGCTCGCGCAGCCGGCCGCCGGGGAGCAGCCGCACGCCAATGGGGCCAGCGCGAAGGTTCCGTGACTGATCCGCCGGGGCCGTCCGGGCTCAGCGTGAATGCGGCCCGGGCGGCAGGGCGCTGCGCTGCCAGGTCGGGGCGGGGGGTGCGGGGCGTCCGGGAGGGGGTGCGTGGCCGCCGGACTGCAACAGGGGCTGCATGGCGAACTCGACTTCCCTGCTGACGCGTTCGGCCTCCCTGCGGACCTGGGTGGGGATGTCGCCGCGCTCCGCGATGAGCCGGTCGTAAATGGGGGAATCCTGGAACACCCGTCAACGCGCCTTTCATGTCGTGGCCCTGTGTGCAGATGGGCACGGCTGTCGAGTCTAGGCGCCGACGCACACTGAAGTGCGAATTCTGCCAGAGCGCTTGACGTGCGACGAACGGGCGGTTCCACCCCGACGTGTGATCGCGGTGCCGCCCGTTCCCCGCTGCCCGCTCCCCGGGTCAGGCGCCCGTCGTGGAACCGGGCCGGACGATCATCAGCACCGTGACGGTCGCCCACAGCAGGTTGAAGATGCCGGTGAACATGGCGAGTTGCACCGTGGCCGAACGCTCGACGGGCTTCTCGGCGCTCAGTTGGCCGACGAGTTCCTCCTGCCGGGGCAGGACGAAGGCGATCAGGATGCCGGCGGCCGCGGCGGTCAGGGCGATGGAGGTGATGAGCCATCCGCTGCCCAGCACTCCCATCGCCAGGCCGGTGGCCAGGCCGAGGACGGGGACCGAGACCCCGATGGCGCCGTAGACGCGGCAGATGCGGTGCAGGAGCCGGACGGTGCCCACCGCCACCGCACCGTCGGTCGCCGGGACGCGGCGCGCGGCCGGCGGGAACATGCTGGCCGCGACGGTGACGGGGCCGACCGCGACGATGGCGGCCAGGACGTGAAGAGTGAGGAGGATCTTGGTCACCCGCCTCACGCTAGGGTTCTCCCGGGTGATCGCACAGGGGCTGAAACGACAGCTTCCAACGGATTCCCGCCAGCCGGTCTGCCCGCTCTTTCACCTCGGATCACCTGTGCCACCTGCACTTATGTCGGTGGCGGGAATCCGCCTATGGTGTCACTCATGCACACCGTGGCGATTCTGGTTCTCGACAACGTGGTGCCGTTCGACATGGCGACACCGTTCCAGATGTTCGGCTGGACACGGCTGCCGGACGGCCGCCGTCCCTACCGGGTCCGGCTGTGCGCCGAGTCGCCGGAGGTACCCACGGAGGGCTTCGCCCTGCGGATCGACCGGGGGCTCGACGGGCTGGCGGACGCGGACACGATCATCGTGCCGGGCTGCGACGAGACCGGACCGCCCTCCCCCGGCGTGACGGCGGCCCTGCGCGAGGCGGCCCGGGCCGGCACCCGGATCGCGTCCGTCTGCGTGGGCGCCTTCGTCCTGGCCGAGGCCGGGTTGCTGGACGGACTGCGCGCCACCACCCATTGGATGGCGACGGACGAGCTCGCACGGCGTTTCCCGGACGTCCATGTGGAACCGGACGTGCTGTACGTCGACAACGGGCAGCTCCTCACCTCCGCCGGGGCCGCGGCGGGAATGGACATGTGCCTGCACATGATCCGGCGCGACCTCGGCTCGGCCGTGGCCGCGCACACCGCGCGCGTGTCCGTCGTACCGCTGGAACGGGAGGGCGGCCAGGCGCAGTTCATCGTGCACGAGTATCCGCCGGTGCCGCGCGGCTCGGCACTCGAACCGCTGCTGGAGTGGATCGGGGACAACCTGGCCGGGGAGATCACCCTGGGGGCGTTGGCGGAGCGCTCGGGGATGAGCGAGCGCACCTTCAGCCGCCGGTTCCGTGAGCAGACCGGCACCACGCCGCTGCAGTGGCTGCTGCGGGCGCGCGTGCGGCGGGCCCAGTATCTGCTGGAGAACAGCGACCATCCGGTCGAACGGATCGCGCGGCAGGCGGGGTTCGGGTCGCCGACGGCGTTCCGTGAACGCTTCCGCCGGGTGGTCGGCACCACGCCGCACGCCTATCGGGCCGCGTTCCGGGCAAAGGCCGTGGTCGGCGCCCAGTAATGACGGGGCCGGGGCTGTGTCAGGTCACGGTGGGATAAATCACCCGAGTCCACACGGGCCGTCAGCAGTTGGACAAGGGTATCGATCCCGCCCCAAGGACGGTGTACGCCCATGAACTGCTCCAGCCGCCTGCTCTGCGTCCTCTACATCGCCACGAGCGCGGGGCTCGCCTGGACCTCGGTCCTGGAAATCCGGTACGGGCCCGCCTGGGCGGCGTGTCTGTTCGCCGCCGCCGCTCTCGTGCCGGTCATCGCCGTGGTGCGGGAGACCGTGATCGGCGAACAGCGCCGGTGGCTCCTGGAGCTGGTCGCACGGGCCGGGCGGGCCGGCGATGCCGCCGAGGCGATCGTCCGTGCGGAGCTGGACTCCGCGTGCTGCGAGCGATGGTGGACCAGCCTCGGCAGTGAGCACGAGGTGACGTGCCGGCACTGGATGCCGCGCAGCAGCAGCGCCGCGTGAGCGTCCGTGACGCCGTCCCGCGCACCGAGCCGGCGCGGGGCGGGGCGGCGTCACGGACGGGCGTCACCGCCCGAGCGCCCGGTCGACCTCCTCGCTCAGGAGGCCGATGTAGTCGCGGGTCCAGCCCTCGATCGTGCTGCGGTCCCACAGGTCGGCCGAGTACTCGACGAAGCCCTTCAGTTCGTCGCCGGCCGGGACGAGCCCGAAGGTGAGTTCCGTACGGGCCGCGGCGGGCGCGAGGTCCTCGATGGCCGTGGTCAGACCGGGCAGTTCGACCTCCGCGTCCAGAGAGCTCTGGTAGGCGAAGCCGACGTCCAGCCGGTCCGGCACGTCCACGCCGTTGCGCTCCCTCATCGCGGGGGCGATCCGGCGCACCGGCAGGGCCCTGTCCATGCACTCCACGGTCGTGCGGGCGACCTGGTCCGTCAGAGCGGCGAAGGAATCTGCTCCGCCCTGCCGCACCGGCAGCGCGAAGCCGGTGACCGTGCAGGCCAGCAAGGATTCGAACGCGCGGCGCTCGCGGTTGGCGTAGGAGACGTTGAACACGACGTCGGACTGCCCGGACTTCCGCGCGAGCATCCGGCCCAGGGCCGCGGCCGTGACCACGAACGGCGTCGTCCCCCGCTCTCTGGCCAGCCGCTCCACGGCGGCGCGTGCCGCGGCCGGCACGGTGAACATCACGGCGCCGCCGCGTCCGCTCGCGCTCTGCGGCCGGGGCCGGTCCAGGGGCAGGTCGACGGTGAACGGCACTCCGTCGAGCTCGCGCAGCCAGAACTGCACCTTCCGCTCCTCGGCGGCCTCGTCCACCTGGTCCTGCTGCCACCGGGCGTACGCCGCGGGCTGGCACTGCACGGGCGGCAGGGCGTGGGGCTCGCCGGCCACGGCCGAGCCGTAGAGCGCGGCGAGTTCCTTCAGCAGCAGGCTGACGGACCATCCGTCGCAGGCGGAGTGGTGCAGGACGAGGAGCAGTGACCAGGTGCTCTCGCCGCTGCGCAGGAGGCGCAGCGCCATCGGAATCCCGCCGGTGGGGTCGACAGGCGTCTCCGCCGCCTCGGAACCGGCCCGGTCCAGGGCCGCCTGCCGTTCCTGCGCGGGCAGCCCGGTGAGGTCCTCCACCGGCAGTTCGACCGGGCGGGGCCGCAGCACCTGCTGCTCCCAGCCGTCCCCGCTGCGTGCCAGGCGCGTCCGCAGCCCCTCGTGCCGCTCTACGAGCCCGGTCAGGGCGGTGCGCAGGGCTGCCACGTCCAGGTCACCGGTGAGGGTGAGCCGCAGGGCGACGTTGTAGACCTGCGGGAGGCGGTGGTCGGCGTGCACGGCGGCGAAGCGGGACTGCTGCACGGTGGCGGGGGCTCGGTGCTCCACCGGGCCGGCTCCGTCGTCGTCGGTCTCGGCCGCGGGCGAGGGACCCGCGGAGCCCGGCTCCGCCGTCTCGCCCGCCGCCGCAGCCAGTTGGGCCGTCATGGCCCTCAGCGTCGGCTCCTGGTAGAAGCTCAGCATCGGGTACTCGGTGCCGAAGTCCTCCCGGACCCGGTTGACCAGCCGCATCGCGGTGATCGAGTGGCCGCCCAGGTCGAAGAAGGAGGCGTCGGCCGCGATGCCGTCGGCGTCGACGCCGAACTCTTCGGCCCACAGGTCCCGGACCCGCCGCTCGATGCCCGTCAGGTGACCGGCAGCGGGTGCTTCGCCGACGGCACTCGGCGTGCGGGTGGGTGCGGAGGTGACGAGGTCGGGTGCCGGCAGCGCGGAGCGGTCCAGCTTGCCGTTGCCGCTCACGGGCAGGGCGGTCAGGACGCGCCACGCGCGCGGTACGAGGTACTCCGGGAGCCGGGCCGCCAGTTCCTCTGCCAGCAGATCGGCGTAGGCCTGCCGGTCGTCGGCTCCCTCTCCGATCGGGTCGGAGGGTACCGCGTAGGCCGCGAGGTACGCGTCACCGCGGTCGTTGCGCCGGGCCAGTACGGCCGCCTCGCGCACGCCGTCCAGGGCGTTGAGCGTGCGGGAGACCTCCTCCGGCTCGACCCTGAAGCCGCGGATCTTCACCTGGTCGTCGGTCCGGCCGCAGAACTCCAGCGTCCCGTCCCCGGTCCAGCGGACCAGGTCGCCGGTGCGGTACCTGCGTGCGTCCGGGCCGCCGTCCGGGTCCGGCAGGAACCGCTCTGCGGTGAGTTCGGGGCGGTGGAGATAGCCGAGGGCCACGCCCGGTCCGCCGACGTACAACTCCCCCGCCGTGCCGACGGGTACGGGGCGCCCCGACTCGTCGAGCACGCTCAGCCGTACGTTGTCCGCCGGGCGTCCGATCGCGATCGGCCGAGCGGGGTCGTCGCTGTGCGCGGCGACGGTTTCCGTCGTGCACAGCACGGTGGTCTCGGTGGGTCCGTAGACGTTCACCGTCTCGTACGGCGCCTCGGGCCGCGGCCTGGTGCGCAGTACGTCACCGCCCAGCAGGAGGTGACGCAGGGGCGGCTGCTCATGTGGAGGCAGCCGCAGGAGCTGTTCGCCCAGGGCGGTGGGGAGGATGGAGAAGGTGACGTGCTCGTGGGCGTACCAGCGGGCCAGGGTCAGTGGATCCCTGCGGACTCCCTCTTCGGCGATGGTGACCGACGCTCCCGCGGTGAGCGCCGGCCAGATCTCCAGGATCGAGGCGTCGAAACTCTGGCTGCACACGACGGCGCTGCGGTCGGCCGAGGTGAACGCGAAGCGCCGGTGGTGCCACTCGCACAGGTCGAGGACAGCGCGGTGCGCCAGCACGACGCCCTTGGGTGTGCCGGTGCTGCCCGAGGTGTAGAGGACACAGCACGGGGACTGATTGTCGGTGGCGGACGCGGAGCGCGGCGGGTGGGGTGCGGTCGGGGTCGCGTCGGGGGATACGACGGTCACGCCCGGCGGCAGCTTCAGAACGGCCGCCTCGCCGGGCGCCGACACCACGGTCCGTGCCCCGCACTCGGCGATGACCTGCTCGGCGCGCACCCGGCCGAGGGACGGATCCAGCGGGACGTGGGCAAGGCCCGCTTTGAGTGCGGCGAGCATGGCGACGACGAGGTCGGCGGAGCGCGGTAGCCACAACGCCACGACCTCGGCACCGCCGTCCATCGAGGGCTGTTCCCGCAGGACGGCGGCCAACTGCTCGGCGCGGTCGTTCAGTTCGCGGTATGTCAGCCGGGTGTCGCCGCTGATCACGGCGGTGCTGTCCGGCCGAGCGGCCGCCTGCCGGGCGACCAGGGCGTGGACGGTGGTGCCCGCGAGCGGCCGGGACGGGCCGCGCTGCCAGGAGCTCGGTACGGGCTCACCTTCGGCGGCGGTGTCGACGGCCTCCGGGGCGAGCCGGGACAGCGGCGTGTCAGGGGTGTCGACCGCCGCGGCGAGCAGGTTCTGGAAGGTGGCGAAGAACCCGGCGACCGTCTCCTGGTCGAAGAGGTCGGTGTTGTATTCCAGGTGGCAGCGGATGCCCTCGGGCTGGTCCGTGAAGTAGACCGTGAGGTCGGTCAGGGACTTGTCCGGGCCGGCGTCCAGCGGTGTGGCCTCGATGCCGGGCAGGTCGAAGCGGAACGGTTCGGCGCGCTGGAACTCCGCGAACGCCTGGAACACCGGTGTCCGGTCGACGGCCCGGGGCGGGGCAAGCTCGCGCACGACCGTCTCGAACGGCACGCGCGCGTGGTCGTACGCGTCGAGAGCGACCGTGCGGACGCGGTCCAGCAACGTGCCGAACGCCGGGTCGCCGGACAGGTCGAGGCGCAGCGCGAGGGTGTTCACGAAGAACCCGAGCACGTGCTCGGCCCGCTCGGGCCGGTCCGAGATCGGGGTGCCGACGACGATGTCCGGCTGCCCGGTGACCCGGTGCAGCATGGCACCGTAGCCGGCGAGCAGGGTCATGAACAGGGTGCTGCGGCGGGCGCGGCTCAACTCCCGCAGCCGTCCGGAGAGTTCCGGAGTGAGCGTGTGGAAGACCGCCCGGCCGTTGGAGGTCATTGTCGCCGGGCGCGGCCGGTCGGTGGGCAGCGCGAGGACGGGCAGGTCGCCGCCGAGGGTGCGGCGCCAGTGGGCCAGGTCCTCGTCGGCCTCGGGGCTGCTCGCGGACGCCGCCTGCTCCCTGGCGTGGTCGGCGTAGCTCCAGGTGAGCGCGGGCAGGTCCGGGGTGGTGCCGTCGCGTTCGGCGCGGTAGAGCGCGGAGAGGTCGCGGGCGAGGACGGTGGCGGAGGCCGCGTCGACCACGATGTGGTGGAGGGACAGCACGAGGACGTGCTCCGCCTCGGCGAGCCTGACCAGCCGGGTGACGAACAGCGGGCCGTCGGCCAGGTCGAAGCGGCGTGCGCTCTCCGCGGCCAGGACGTCCCGCAGCGCGGTCCGCGGGTTGCCTGTGCCGTCGACGACCTCGACATCGGGCTCGACCGGCGACTCCTGCACCACCTGTCGTGGCTCGCCTCCGCTCTCGCGGAAGACGGTACGGAGCCCCTCGTGCCGTGCGACGAGGCCGCGCAGAGCCACGCGGAGAGCCGGTACGTCGAGGGGACCTTCGAGGCGGATCGCCTTGACCTCGTTGTAGGCGGTGCGGCCCGGGAGCAGGCGCTCCAGGAACCAGATCCGTTCCTGACCGGGCGACAGCGGCGCGTCGGCGGGGGCGGCATCAGCTGTCCGCCGGTATGTGCGGCGCAGCGCTTCCAGGTGTGGCAGGCCCTCGCGCAGTTCGTCCGGAGCGACACCGAAGTCGACGAGGGCGACGATCTCGTCGGCACCCGCCGCGGTCACCGCGTCCACCACCGGGCGGACGCTGTCCACCGTGCCGATCAGCGCGCGCTGGTCGCAGTAACGGCCGTAGGCCCGGCGGAACACCGCGTCCAGGTCGTCCTCGCTCAGCTCGGCCAGGTCGACGTTGTGCCCGAGGCTGTTGGTGACGCCGCTGAACACCGACAGGGACGCGCGCATATAGCGGGACAGCGGTTCGTACGCCTCGGTCCGCGCGGTGTCGTGGTCGTCGCCAAGGTAGGTGTGCAGCAGGACGGCCACCCGCCCGGCGTCCGGGTCCAGGCCGTGCTGAGCCCGTGTACGCCGGTAGCGGGCGATGTTCTCCCCGAGCTGTTCGACGCTCTGGGTCATCAGGTTGGTGACGATGCCCAGGTCGTGGCGGGCGGCCAGTTCGAAGGAGGCGGGGTTGCCGACCACCGCGGTGTACATGGGCGGGGCGTCCTGCACCGGACGCGGGAAGAGGCGTACCTCGGCCTCGCCGTCACCACTGGCCCGGCGCACGGCGTCGCCGCGCCAGAACTTCCGTACCTCCTCCAGCTGCTCGTACATCAGCTCCTTGTGCCGGCCGAAGCGGTCGGGGAAGAACACGAAGTCCTTGGCGCTCCAGCCACTGGCGACGCCGATGCCGACACGCCCGCCGGAGAGGTTGTCGACCATCGACCACTCCTCGGCGACCCGGATGGGGTCGTGGAGCGGCAGCACGACGGAGCCCGCGTTGAGCCGGACGCGTTCGGTCTCCCGGGAGAGCGCGGCGGCGAGCACCGCCGGGTTGGGGAAGAGGCCGCCGAAGGAGTGGAAGTGGCGCTCGGGCATCCACAGCGCATGGAAGTCGTGCCGGTCGGCGAACCGGGCGACCTCCATGAGGAGTTCGTACTGGCCACGGCCACCCTCGCTCGACGCGGAGGTGTCCTGGGGGTAGTCGCCGAAGAAGTAGACGCTGAAGTCGGTGGTGCGGGCGGCGGGTTCGCTCGCGGGCGCCTTGCGGGAGTCGGAGACGGCTGCGGCGTTCCAGGCCATGGAGGCGACCGGGGCGGGCGGCGGCGCCGCCGCGGGGACGGCCGGGTCCGGTTTCGGTTCGGGTGGTACGGCCGTCGGTTCGGGTGGCACAGCCTTCCGCGCCACCGGCCGCCCGCCCGGGAAGAAGCCCGCCGTCCGCAGCTCGCGCAGCGAATCACGTACGGCGTCCGCCACGAACTCGAGGTCGCCGTCCGTGTGGGCGGTGGACAGGAAGAAGTTGCGCCACTCCCAGACGTGCACGCCGCGCAGCATCAGGTGGTGGTAGAGGAGCTCCATGTCGGCGCGGTGCTCGAAGCGGAACTGGGAGCCGAAGTGGCTCATCCGCAGCGGGAATTCCTCGGCCTCGAAGAAGTCGTTGAGCGTCGCGGCCAGTTCGGCGGTACGTGCGTTGAGCCGCTCCTGGAGGTGCGGGCTGTGCTCCTTGAGGTGGGTCAGCACGGCGCGCGCGGCGACCATCGACACCGGGTGCTGGATGTACGTACCGCCGAAGAACGTGGTGTCGGCGGGCGGGTAGCTGTCGTCGCCGTAGGACCAGTGGCCGCCGTCGACGCCGTCCATGATGTCGGCGCGGCCGGCGATGGCCCCGATGGGGAAGCCGCCGCCGAGCAGCTTGCCGTACGTGGCGAGGTCCGGTGTGACGCCGTACAGCTCCTGCGCGCCGCGCAGCGCCGGGCGGAAGCCGGTCAGCATCTCGTCGAAGAGCAGGACGATGCCGTGGCGGCGGGTCAGCTCGCGCAGTTTCCGTACGAACTCGACGGGCCGCAGGGAGGGGTGCCTGCTCTGCACCGGCTCCACGACGACCGCGGCGATGTCGTCCGCGTGCCGGGCGATCGCCTCCAGGGCGGCGTCGGTGCCGTAGTCGAGGACCAGCAGATCGGAGACCGAAGCCTGCGGGATGCCTCGGGAGACGGGCACGGTGACCTGGTCGGTGCCGCTGCCCGAGGTGCGGCCGAGGACGTTGTCGGCGTGGCCGTGGTACGCGCCCAGGAAGGTGACGATCTTGTCGCGGCCGGTCGCGGCGCGGGCGAGACGGATGGCCGCGGAGTTCGCCTCCGTACCGGAGTTGGCGAAGGCGACCCGCTCCAGACCGGTCAGTTCGGCGAGGAGTTCCGCCGCCTCGCCGGTCTCGACGTTGCGCGGGCCGAGCTGGATGCCCCGGGACAGGTGCTCGCGCACGGCCTCGGTGACGAAGTCGGGTTCGTGGCCGAACAGGAGGACGCCGAAGCCCATCGTGATGTCGACGTACTCGTTGCCGTCGACGTCCTGGAGCCGTGCCCCGCTCGCCCGGTGGCCCGCGATCGGGTACAGCATCTCCTTCGTACCGCTGCGGAAGCCGACGACTGCACGGCTGTCGGCCAGGACGCGGCGGTAGCGCTGGGCGATGCTCTTGGAGGTCGGGGTCCTTGCGGTGTAGCGGCGTACGAGGTCGGCCAGGTGCTCCTGCTGGGAGTCCGGTGAGACGTCCTGCACCATTCCGGAGGTCCTCGCGACCGTCACCCGGGGGCCGTGAACGCGTGGTGCCTGCGGCGAGCGCTGCTCCGGGACGGAGGCGCCGGCTCCGCCCATCTGCTCGGCGATGCGCTGGGAGAGTTCCGCCATCGCCGCCAGGTCCTGGTCCAGTGCGGCGGATATGCCGTGCAGCCCGGTCACTTGGCCACCTTGCCGTTGAGCCGCTCGGTCACCGAGGCCGTCTGGAGGGCCAGCAACTGGGAGAGCTGGGACATCATCTGCAGCTGTATCTGGGATATCTGCTGGAGTTTGCGGGCGAGGTCCTCCAGTTCCTCGCGGGTGGCGTACTCGGGGGCGGATGCGGGGGTGACGGGCGCGGGAGCGGGAACCGGGTCAGGTGCCGGTGCAAGTGCGGCAGCCCTGGGCGGCGCGAGGGGCTCGGGCGCGACGGGCTGCGGAGCGATGGGCTGCATAGCGACGGGCGCGGGAGCAGGTGGCTCGGCAGCGACCGGCTGCGTCAACCCCGCCCCCGGCATGCGGGCGACGATGAACTCCGCGAGCCGCCGCGGCGTACCCGTCTCCTCGAACAGCTGCCGCATCGTCACCTTGACCCGGTGTTCCTGCTCCAGCTCCCGCAGCACGCTGATCATCTGCAGCGAGTCGGCGCCGAGGTCGAAGAAGGACGCGTCACCGATGATCGCCGACGGCTCCTCGCCGAGGTGCCGGGCCGTGGCCTCGACGATGCTGTGAAGTACGCGCCCGACCGCTGCCTCTTGCTGAACCACTTCGGCTCCCTCTGTCGCTGGTGTTCCTGTGCTGAGGGCCGTCAACTCCGGCCCTGTCCAGTGGTCCTTGTGCTGGAACCGGTATCCGGGCAGCGGGATGCGCCTGCCGCCGCTGCCGGCCAGCAGCACCCGCCAGCCGACATCCGCCCCCGCACAGTGCAGCCCCGCCGCCGCACCCCAGAGGGCACCGAGCCCGGTGCCGCGCCGCAGGGACGGCAGCGAGATCAGGGCAGGCAGCGCCCGGCGGGCCAGACCGCTGAGGGTGGTGTGCGGCCCGATCTCCAGCAGGGCGTCGGGCCGCACTGCTCCGACGCCGCGCAGTGCCTCGTCGAAGCGGACGGGCTCGCGGGTGTGCCGGAGGAAGTAGCCGGTGTCCGGGGTCCAGCCGGGCGGGCGGGTCACGCCGTCGAGGGCGCTGACGAACGGGATCCGTACCGGCTGGAAGACGACGTCGTCCAGGATCTTCCGGAACTCCTCCAGCATCGGTTCCATCAGAGCGGTGTGGAAGGCACGGGTCACCGTCAGCCGCTGCCCCGGCGTGCCGCGCTCGTCCAGCAGGGCGCACGCCCGTTCCACGGCCTCGACCGGCCCGGCGAGCACCTGTGCGCGTTCCGCGTTGATCACGGCCGGCTCCAGGCCGGGTACTTCGGCGGCCAGGGCGAGGGCGGCCTCCCGGTCCAGGGCGGCGGCCACCATGGCGCCGGGGGCGCAGCGTTGCTGCATCAGCCGGCCGCGCTCGGTGGTGAGACGCAGACCGTCGTCGAGCGACAGGGCTCCGGCCGCGTACAGCGCGGCGTACTCCCCGACGCTGTGCCCGGTGATGGCGTACGGCTCGATGCCGGCGTCGAGCCAGAGCCGGACCAGGGCGCACTGCAGGGCGAACAGCGCGGGCTGCGCGGTGTCCGTGCCTCCGAGCGGCCCGTCGGGCGTTTGCTCCGGCGCCTCCTCCCCCGATGCGTCTGCCGCCCGCAGCGCGGCGAGCAGTGAGTCGCCGGTGAGGTCGCGGTAGTGGGCGTCGCAGGCGTCGAGCACCTCGCGTATGACGGGAAAGCGCTCGTAAAGGGCGTCGGCCATACCCGCGTACTGGCTGCCCTGCCCTGTGAACTGGAACGCCACGCGCGCGTGGCCCTCCGTCGGCGTGGTGCCCGCCGTGACCGTCGCCGCGGCCGTTCCGGCGAGCCAGGCGTCGAGGGCGTCGGCGAGGGCGGCCGGAGTGGTGCCTCGGACGGCCAGCCGGTGGCGGCCGTGGACCCGGCCGAGGGCGGCGGTGGTGACCAGGTCCGCCAGGCGGGGTGCCGGCGGCTGCCGTAACCGGTCGCGGAAGGCGCGGGTGTTGTCCGTGAGGGCGGCCTCGCTGCTCGCGGAAACCAGCAGCACGTCAGCAGGGGCGGCGGCGTCGGTCCGGGGGCGGGCTCGGGGGCCTGTTCCAGGATGAGGTGGACGTTGGTGCCGCCGACGCCGAGTGAGGTGAGGCCCGCGCGGCGGGGCACGTCGCTGTCGGGCCAGGGCCGGGCGGCGACGGGGATGTGGAAGGGGCTGTGGTCGAGGTCGAGGCCGGGGTTGGGCTCGCTGAAGTTCGCCATCGGAGGGATGACGCCGTGCTTCAGGACCAGCAGCGTCTTGACGAGTCCGGCGAGGCCGGAGGCCGCGTCGAGGTGGCCGATGTTCGCCTTGGTCGAGCCGAGGGCGCAGTAGCCGGTGCGGTCGGTGTCCTCGCGGTAGGCGCCGGTGGCGCCGTCGAACTCGATCGGGTCGCCCTTGAGCGTGCCGGTGCCATGGGTCTCCAGGTAGCCGATGCTGTCCGCGCCGACACCGGCGCGCCGCAGGGCCTGGCGGATGGCCGCGCGCTGGCCCCGGGGGCTCGGGGCGGTGAACGCCTTCTTGTCGGCCCCGTCGTTGCTGATGCCCCAGCCGCGGACGACCCCGTGGATCGTGTCGCCGTCGGCGACCGCCCGGCCCAGCCGCTTCAGTACGACGGCCAGGACGCCCGTTCCTCCGACGGTGCCGTCGGCTCCGGCGTCGAAGGCCCGCAGGCGGCCGGACTTGGAGAGGATCGAGCCCTTCACGTAGCGGTAGCCGACGACCTGCGGCACGTGGACGGCGGTGGCGCCGACGAGGGCGATGTCGCAGTCACCCATGAGCAGGGACTGTGCGGCGGCCTGCACGCCGACCAGCGAACTGGAGCAGCCTGTCTGGACGTTGACCGCGGGGCCGGTCAGGCCCAGCCGGTAGGCGACCCGGGTGGCGGTGAAGTCGGCGTAGTTGCCGACCGTGATCTGCATGCCGGCCATCCAGTCGGAGGCGGCCTGGCTGGGCAGGACGTTGTTGAGGAGGTAGTTCTGCAGGGTGTAGAGGTGATATCCGGTGCTGGCGTAGACGCCGACGCGGCTGCCGTCCCGTTCGTCCGGGTAGCCGGCGTTCTCCAGGGCGTGCTGGGCGCACTCCAGGATCATGCGGTGCTGGGGGTCGGTGAGCCTGGCCTCACGGGCGCTCATGGCGAAGTGCTGGGCGTCGAAGCCGGCGATGTCGTCCAGCACTCCGGAGGCGCCGACGAAGTCGGCCGCCCGGTACTCCTCGGCGGGGACACCGGCGGCGTCCAGTTCCTCGTCCGTGAACCGGGTGATGCAGTCCGTGCCGTCCCGGATGACACGCCAGAACTCCTCGGGCGTGTCTGCGCCGGGCAGCCGGAAGGCCATGCCGATGACGGCCATCCGCGGGTCGAGGTCGCTCAGGGGCATCAACTGCGTCCCTCCGTCACCGTCGGTTTGTCCTGACTGACCGTTTCCTCAGCGTCTTGGTCAGCTGTGCGTCCCCGGCGCAGAAGCAGCAGGAGCAGCGCGCCGCACAGGACGATCGCCAGGCCGTGGAAGGAGGCGACGACCTGCAGCGGCGAGAACGTCTCCAGCAGGGCGCCGCTCACGAGCATGCCGAGCCCGAAGCCGGTGTTCTCGGCCGAGGCGGAGAGCCCGAAGAGACGGCCGCGCTGCTCGTCCGGGGCGGCCTGCAGCCGCGACACGTAGACGATCTCGGTGAACCCGTCGGCGGCGCCGGCGACGAGCGCGGCGATGACCGCGGGCACGGTCGGCAGCCCGCTGAAGACGACGATGAACCCGGCCGACATCACACAGGCACCGAGCGCGAACGCCCGCTCCCCGGGTGTGCGCCCGGTCTTCTTGGTGATCCGGCCGATCACCTGCTGGACGACGATGTTGCCGATGGCCCAGGTGGCCCAGAACTGGCTGATGAACGTGGCCGGATGGTCGGGGTCCAGGCTGCTGGAGTAGATGGGCAGGGCGACGTTGTGGGAGGAGGAGCCCAGCCCGTCCACCGCCCGGATGGCGATCATCGCCATCAGCAGCGGGGCCGTGGCCAGCAGCATCCGCGCCGTCCAGCGCGCGGCGCCGGAGGACCCCGCGGAGCCGCCCGAGGCGTCCTTCGCCGCCCGGGTGCGCACAGGCAGCAGGAACAGCACCGTCGCGGAGACCAGGAAGGACGCCGCGTCCAGGGCGAACGCCGCGGAGTAGCCGAGTTGCGCGACCACCAGACCCGACGAGGCGAACCCGGCGATCATCGCGAGCGAACGCCCGGTCACCAGCAGTCCGTTGGCGCGCACGCGGTGCTCCGCGCCGACGATCTCCGGGATGCTGCTGCGCAGGGCCACCTGGGAGAGCGTCGAGCAGCCGCCGGTGACCACGGCAAGGACGTAGAGCAGCCCCACGCGGGTGGCGTCCGGTGTGATCAGCAGTGTCAGCAGTGCCACGGCCTGGCACAGGTCGGCGCCGACCATCAGTCGCTTGCGGTCGTAGGCCGAGACGAGACGACCGCTCACCCAGCCCGACACGACACTCGTCGCCAGGCGTACGGCCATGAACAGGCCGGCGGCCAGCGCGCTGCCCGTGGCGTCGTAGACGAAGACGTTGAGCGCCACCATGTTCAGGTAACTGCCGTACGCCGAGATGCCGTTGCCCAGGACGAGCAGCCGGAAGTACCTCATGCACCTTCCTCTGGTCTGCATGAAGGGTGTGAGTGGTGTGAGGTGCCGGGATGTGTCGCCCGCGCTGGAAGCGACGGCGTGGTGTCCGATCCCCGTTCATCGACCCCGGCCGCTGTCGATCCGGCAGAGCACACGCCGCTGACGCAGGGCGCGTCAATGCCCCCTTGCCGGCCCAGCACAAAAACCATTCCCCCTACGCGCCGCCGGTCGGCGGCCAATGGTCCGTCAGCCAAGCAGATCCGGACACCGGGGTTCAAGGCTCCAAGGGAGGTCTAGACGACTTCAGGACCGGATTTGGCGAATTCGGGCATCAGATTGCGCCAAATCTTCGGGTCGTCGCGCTCCGGCAAGGCGATCGTACGGTTCAGGACAGATCCTGACCGTGAGGGGAGCGCCCGTGAGTGGAGCGCCCGTGGCGAAATACCTCAGCCCTCCCCTTGCTGCTGCCCGGCGATGCGGCAGGGCACTGCGAAGTTGCCGACCCGGCGCTCGACTTCGGCCCTGGTGGCGGCGGGCGCCGAGGTGCGCAGCGTGACGGTGACCGTCACGGACCCGGAGTCGGCCTCGGCGCTGACGTCCGTCACGTCGTCGATGCCGGCCAGGGCGTCGGTCAGGACGCGGCGAGCGGCGTCTGCTCGCAGGGGAAGCTTGTACGGCTTGCCGACCGCGGTGACGGGGAGCGCGTCGAGGACGCGGACGGCCTTGGGTGCGGCGGCTGCCTCACCGATGTGCACGGCGGCCCAGGCACGGAGGTCGTCCCCGGTCAACGTGGGGTCGGCGATCGTCACGTACGCCACGGGCACCTCCCCCGCCCGCAGGTCCGGCTGTCCGACGGCCTGTGCCCCGGTGACCGCGGGGTGCGAGAGCAGGGCGTCCTCGATCACCCGGGGGTCGAGGTTGTGGCCGCCCCGGATGATCAGGTCCTTGGCGCGCCCGGTGAGGTGGAGGAAGCCGTCGTCGTCGAGGTAGCCGAGGTCGCCGGTGTCCAACCAGCCGTCGACCACCCTGCCCTGACTGCTGATCAGGTAGCCGTCCCGGTCACGGCCCTGGACATACCCGGGGAAGACCGTGGGACCGCTGACGAGGATGGCGCCCACCTCACCGCTCGGCCGCTTCTCCGCTGTGGCCGGGTCGACGATCCTGATGCCCTGGTACGGCAGGCGCCGGCCGACCGAACCGGGCCGACGGACCTCCAGGAACCCGCGGACGCTGGCGCAGGTCGCCTCGGTCAGACCGTATCCCTCCAGGAGCGGAATTCCGGTCGCGGTCTCGAAGTCGGTGCGCACGCCGTCGGGCAGCGCGGAGGCGCCGACCATCGCGCACCGCATCGAGCCGATGTCGGCCCCGTCGACGGGACACGTGGCGAGAACCGCGTACACCGTGGGCACGGCGCTCATGGCGGCGATCCGGTAGTGCTCGACGATGCGCCAGAACTCCGCGTAGAGCGTGAGGTCGCGGTACCCCAGCGGTCCGGCCCACACGACCTGCTGGCCGCGCAGCAGCGGTGCGAGCAGGGTGACGACGAGTGCGTTGACGTGGAACAGGGGCAGGGCGGCGAAGACGACCGAGTCCTCGTCCAGCACGGAGTTGGCGGCGATCATCCACGCGTCGCTGACCTCGTTGGTGTGCGTGTGCGCGGCGAGTTTGGGCGCCCCGGTCGTGCCGCCGGTGTGGAAGAAGGCGGCGAGGTCGGTGGCGGTGGGCGGCTCGCCGACGAACCGGTCGCGCGGGCGGTCGGCCGCGACATCGGCCAGGCGGGCCACGGCGGCGTTCTCCACGGTGGGCAGCGCGGCGGGCTCCTGCCGGCCGGCGGTGGGGCGCAGGACGAGCACGTGGTCCACCAGGCCCCGGCGGGCGAGTTCGGCGCTGGTGGCGAATGCCTCGGGGTCCAGCTCCGGGGAGGCGGTGATGATCACGCGGGCGCCGGCCCGGCGGACCAGCTCGGCGACGTGGTCGCGGGCGAGCGCCGGGTTGACGGGGGTGACGATGCCGGCGAGTTGGGCGGCCAGGAGCGCGGTGACGAGCTCGTCGCAGTTCGGGGAGAGCAGCGCGACGGTGTCGTGGCGGCGGACGCCGAGGCGGTGCAGGGCGTTGGCCGCCCGGTGCACGTCGGCGAGAAGGTCCGTGTAGGTACGGTTCCTGGGAGTGCGCCAGGACGCCGCGTCGGGCAGGACCGTCAGCGCGGTCCGCTCGGGCCACTGCTCGGCCGCTCGCCGCAGCATGTCGTACGAGGTGCCGGGCAGCCCGCATGCGGCGAGCGGCGTCGCCTCGATGACGGCCAGGTCGTCGGGGTGGTCGTAGCGCGGCCACGCCATGGGGGTCTCGGTGGTCACGCGTACCTCACCTTGTTCTGCTGGGTGCCGAGGTCGATGGCGCCGTCGGGGGTGGCGATGGACAGCTCGAGTACGTCGCCGTCGTGGAGGTATTTCGGGTTCTTCGCCTGGGAGTTGAAGAATGCCTTCCACTTCATCGCCGGCGGCAGCAGCGCGCCGATGATCTCCACCGCCTTGGGCGGCGCCTTGAGTGCGGTGCCGCCAGGGGTGCCGGTGAGGACGAGGTCGCCCGGTGCGAGGGCCTGGAAGCGGGAGAGCTCCTGCAGTGCCTGCAGGGGGCTGTAGATCATGTCGGTCAGGTCGCTGTTCTGGCGGATCTCGCCGTTGACCTTGAGGACGAGCCTCAGCTCGGACAGACGGTCGAGTTCCGCGGCGTCGAGCAGGACCAGGACGGGGCCGACCGGGGTGAAGGTCGGGTAGGACTTGGCCTCGTAGAACTGGGTCTTGGGCAGCTGTACGTCGCGTGCGGAGACGTCGTTGGTGATGACGAGGCCGGCGATGTGCTCCTTCCAGTTGGCGGCGGTCACGGTCGCGCCGACCTCGAGGGGACGTCCGATGACCAGGCCGAGCTCGATCTCGTAGTCGAGGAACCGGACGTGGGCCGGCTTCACGATCTCGTCCAACGGGCCGCTGATCGAGCCCGAGGTCTTGCGGAAGAAGGTCAGCGGGACGGTCTCGGGGTTCATCCCCGAGTCGCGTACGTGGGAGACGTAGTTCGTCATCTGCGCGATCACCCGGCACGGCGCGCCGACCGGGGAGACGAGGGGGAGTTCGGCGATGCGGCGCGGCTGCGCCGACCCGTTGCCCGAGCGGGCCTCGGCCAGGGCCATGTGGACCGTGACCACGTCGTCGAGGAGTTCGGCGGTCGTCGTCGCGGAGGTCTCGACCCGGACGGCGCGGTGTTCGTCGAGCGCGACCCACCAGGCGTCGGAGGTACGGAGGACGGAGAGGGTCATGAGGAAGCCACTTTCAGCAGGCCGCGCAGGCGTTCGAGGTCGAACTCGTTGTCGTCGTTCCGGAGGGCGGTGATGATCGAGCGCAGCTCGGCGAGGAATTCGCGGCCGGGGGCGATGCCCATGAAGTCCTTGGTGGCCGGCGGGCCCCACTGCGCCAGGCCGGAGGCCGTCATGGGTGCCCAGCCGGGCTCCAGGGTGCTGTCGAACATGTCGCTGTCGGTGAAGTGCTCGACGAGGAGGCCGTCGGGGTCGCGCCAGTAGTCGAAGATCTGGCTGCCCTGGATGTGCCGGCCGATGCCCCACGAGCGCCGGTAGCCCGCGCCGAGCAGGTGCTCGCCGCCGGCGGCAAGCGCGTCGAGGTCGGTGACCTCGTAGGCCGAGTGCACATACCGGTTGGAGGGGCCCAGCGTCAGGGCCAGGGTGTGGTGGTCGGTCAGGCTCCTGCCGCGGTCGCAGCGGATGAAGCTCATGGTGGGGCCCCGCTCGCGCTGGCCCTCGTAGTAGAGGAAGTCGCTGACGATCAGGCCGAGGTGCTCCAGGTACCAGTTCAGCGTGCGCAGGTAGGTGGTCGTCTGGAGGACGACGTGCCCCAGGCGCCGCACGCCGGCCGGTTCGCGCGGCGGGCGCTGGGTGGTGTTGGTCCGGTCGAGGCCGCCGCCGAAGTTGAACGACTGCGACGGCTGCCCGGCCACCGCGGGCAGCTCGTCCGCGTCGGCGACGACGCGGACCCGCAGTCCGCCCGGATCGAGCAGGTCCACGACCGACCCGCCCAGAGGCTCGGGCAGCGGGTGCACCCGGGTGCCGGTGACGTCGGCCAGCCGTAGCAGGTCGCGGGCGTCGGCCGCACGGAAGGCCGGGCCGCGGAACCGTGACGTCGGGCCCCTGCGGATGATCACGCAAGGGGCTCCCGCCCGGGTGCCCCGCAGGTGCAGCTCTCGGCCGTCGCGGTACGACGTGACGAAGCCGAACGCCCGGGCGAAGGCCTCGGCGCGGTCCAGGTCGGGCTTGCAGAACTCCAGCCACGCGATGTCGTGGACCTTGATCACTGGATTCGCCGCCCGGCCCGGATGCTCTCCGGGGAGCGCGCCCTGCTCGGAATGCAGGTCGTTGTGCGTGCCACCCACGGCCACCACCTCCTGAAGGAATATTCACTTCCGAACTTGTCGTCAGTCAATAGAACTGAAGGAATCTTCAGGAAACAAGTGCGGGGCGGCTAGAGTGCGGGGGGAAACGAGTGACGGGTGGCATGGAGGATGGCGTGATGGCCGAGCGGACCGCATCCGGGCGAGTCGACCGGCGCAGGGCACGGACGCGCACGGCGCTTGTGGGCGCGGCGCAGCGACTGCTGGCCGAAGGGCGGACCGAAGTCCCCATCCTGGAGATCACCGAGCTCGCCGACATCGGGGTCGGCTCCTTCTACAACCATTTCGACAGCAAGGACGAGCTCTTCCGCGTCGCGGTCGAGGAGGCGCTGGAGTGGTGGGGCACGCTGATGGACCGCCTCACCGCGGACATCGAGGACCCCGCGGTCGCCTTCGCCCAGAGCTTTCGGCTGACCGGCCGGCTGCACCGCCGCCACCCGGAGCTGAGCCGCGTCCTGCTGAGCCAGGGGCTCGAACTGGCCCACTCCCAGCGCGGTTTGGCACCCCACGCGTTCCACGACATCCGGGTCGCGGTGGACGCGGGGCGGTTCGAGGTGGAGGACCTGGACCTCGCCCTGACGATGACGGCGGCCGCGGTGCTGGCGCTGGGCTCCTTGCTGCACGCCCAGCCCGACCGGGACGACGCCCGGTCCGCGGACCTGGTCGCCCGCAGCCTGCTGCGGCAGTTCGGGATCCCCGCCGACGAGGCCACGCGGATCTGCTCGCTCGACCTGCCGGACCTCGATGTGGTGGACACCCTGGTCGGCTGACCCGGCACCACTTCTGCCGCGGGCGATGCTGTAGGGGATGCTCCAATTAGAGTGGACGCTTCAGGACATGATCGTTCACAGGGTCCGACGGCCCTCTACGACCGGAGGGGCACCCCATGACCAGGCCGGACACGGCACGCAAGAAGCGTGCCAACGGGGTGGAGTCACGTCAGCGCATCCTTGACGCCGCCGTCGAGATCGCCGGCGAGCGTGGCTACGACGGCACCTCCATCGCGGCCGTCAGCGCCAAGTGCGGGCTGCCCGCCAGCTCCATCTACTGGCACTTCAAGGACAAGGACGACCTGATCGCGGCGGTCATCGAGCGCAGCTTCGAGGCCTGGCTCACGGCCGTCGAACTGCCCGGCGAGGAGACCGGTACGCCCCTGGAGCGGGTGACCGCCATGGCCGCCAACGTGGCCAAGTCACTCGTCGACGCACCGGACTTCCTCCGCCTCGGCCTCATGCTCGCCCTGGAGCGGCGTCCCACCGAACCCCGGGGCCGCACGGCGTTCCTCCAGGTCCGTGACATCACCCACCGGAAGATCGCCGAGGTCGCCGCCACCCTGTTCCCCGACCTGGACGAGCAGGCAGTGGACACCCTCACCACGTACGCCATCGCCGGCGCCGACGGCCTGTTCGTGCACCGCGAGGTCAAGGGCGAGACCGTCGACCTCGTGGCCCTGTTCGAGCTGCACGCACAGGTCGTCCACGACGCGGCGACCCGCATGTCGGCGGGACGCTAGCCACTGCGCCAGATCTACGAGACAGCCCCGCCGGTGGGTGCCATGAACTCGCGCGCGTGCTCCGCCGCCCACTGTCCGAAGGTGCGGGCCGGCCGGCCGGTGACCTTCTCGACGGTGTCGGCGACCGTACGGCCCACCTCGGGCGTGTTGCCGTACGCCTCCAGCAGGAAGCCGATGACGTCCTCCGGATGACCCGCCGCCCGCCACTGGGCGACGGCCTGCTCCTGCGTCAGCTCGACGAGGGAGATCTCCCGGCCGCGGGCGGCGGCGACGGCGGCCACCTTGTCGGTGACGGTGAGCAGTTCGGGCCCGGTGATCACGTACTCCTGGCGCCCGTGCCCCTCCTCGGTGAGCGCGACCGCGGCCACGGCGCCGATGTCGCCCTCGTGGACCATGGCGCTGAGCCGGGAGACGAACGGCTCGCGGACCTCGTCCGAGGCCACGATCCCGTCCGCCCACTCAAGGGCGTTGGCCATGAACTCGACCGGCATGAGGACGGTCCAGTCCACCCCGTCGTCCGCCCGTACGGCGTCCTCCAGCAGGGACGGCCCGCCACCGTGCAGCACGGTGACCCGGCGCACGCCGGTCGCGCGGGCCAGGTCCAGGATGCGCGGGCCGGTCTCCAGCGGGGCGAAGTAGGCCCCGCCGAAGGTGATCAGATGGAGGCCGGTGACGCCTGCCAGGGCCGGGACCAGGCTGTCGGGCTCGGTCAGGTCGCCCTGCACGACCTCGACGCCGGCCGGGAAGTCGGACCTCGCCGGATCCCGGGTGAGCGCCCGGACCATGTGGCCGCGGGCGAGCAGCTCGGCGACGACCTGATGGCCGACGGTTCCGGTGGCGCCGGTGACAAGAATCTTCTGCGTCTGCGTCATGGAACGACCGTACGGAGGCTTGCGGTCAGGTTCTGTCCGCAAGTACGGAGAGGTCGTTGTCGACCGTGTAGTAGGGGCGCACCGCCGAGCCACCGACATCGGCCGCGGGAAAGACGAAGATCTCTTTGCGGTCCGCCACGTCGTCCAGCAGGCGGCCGATCCGGACGGGCGCTGTCCCCTCCGCGGACCCGGCCCGGACGAACAGGTCCCAGACACGGTTCCCGGCGCCGCCGTCAGCGACCAACTCCCCGAACTCCACGGTGAACTGGAACCCCCGGGCGTCGTCCTCGACCTGCGGCACGACGTTCACTGCGGTGCCGCCACCACCCCGCAGCCGCACGCGCACGGAGGCACCCTCGGCGAGCGAGACGCCGTGCAGCCTGGCCCTGACCGTCATCGACCGGTCCCTCACCTCGACGCCCTCGACCTCCGCGTGAGCGGCACGCAGCCATGCCCGCACCGCGAGGTAGCCGTCCTTCGTGACGTACGGAATCCGCACGGCGACCGGCGCCCGCCGTTCACTGCGGTGGCCGTCGACGAGGGTCCGCAGGTCACGCAGCCCGGGGCGCAGGCGCTGTCGCGGCGCGCCGGGTTCGGGGAGCAGGTAGACGTCCCAGCGGCCCTCGGCGAGCGCGGGCCGCGGATCCAGCACGGCACGAAGACGCCCGTCCTCCGCCGGTTCCAGGTCGAGGGCATGGAGGGTCTTCTCGGGCTGGCCCTTCTTGGGGCGAAGCCTCAGAAGAAGGTGGGCAGTGGCCGACGGTGGCTGCAGTTCAGTGGCCGACGGTGGCTGGAGGGCGAAGGTGATCCGGCCGTCGGCGTCGACCGTGCAGTCGGCGCGCAGGTTCGTGCCGCTCGCCATGTCGCGTTCCATGATCATCGCTGCCCCTTCCGGACCGTACGCAGCGCGCGCGAGGCCACGGCATACGCGGTGTCGCGTGCGGCGAAGCCCTGGCTGACCAGGGCCCGCTCTATTCGGCGCCCTATCGGGCCGCTTTCCGGTGCTGGGCCCGGTCGCCCGGTCCCGCGCGCTGCCCTGGCCTCGTCGATCAGGCGCTCGGCCTGCTCCAGGACGGGGGCCGGGGCGAACCGGCCCGCGTTCTCTACGGCCGTACGGCCCATACGCCGGCGCTGTTCGTCGTCGCGGACGAGGTCGAGCAGTGCGGCGGCCAGTGCGTCGGGGTCGCCCACCGGGACCAGCCGGCCGTCGACGCCGTCCTTGATGATCTCGGCGGGACCGTAGGGGCAGTCGGTGCTCACCACGGGCAGGCCGCAGCGCATGGCCTCGACGATGGTCATGCCGAACGGTTCGAAGTTGGACGCGCTCGCGGCGATCGAGCCCTTGACCCACTCCGCTTCCATGGGGGCCGCCGCGCCCATCAGGAAGGCCTTGTCGTACAGGCCCAGGCTCTCGATGAGCTGCCGCAGCCGTGCCTGTTCCTCCCCCTTGCCGTAGATGCGCAGGCGCCAGTCCGGGTGCTCGGCGACGACCTGGGCGAACGCCTCGATGAGCAGGTCGTACCGCTTCACCGGGACCAGTCGTCCGGCCGCGACCACCACCTTGGCGTTGCCGTCCGCCGCGGGCAGCACCGGATCGGGGACGCTGTTCGGCAGTGCCTCGACCCGGACGCCGGGCAGCCGCATCTTGCGCCGGTAGGCGGCGGCGTCCGCGTCCGTGACCGTGGTGAGCACGTCGAGCCGGCGGTAGGCGCGGCGCAGTGTGGTGCGCAGCCGGGGTGGGTGGTTGTCGAGGGTGAGGTGCTCCTGCCCGATGCGGACCACGTGCTCCGGCGCCTGGCGGGCGAGGTGCACGTTGAGCCCCGGCCGGGTGCCGATGACGACCTCGGCGTCGGTCGCCGCGAGGCTCTCGCCGATCCGCCGGTCGGTCAGCTCGCTGTACTGCCGGTAGCGGTACTCGGCGACGGGGAACACCTTCGCCGGTCTGAGATGGAGGGGATGTTCCTTCTCGTGCCGCAGGTCCACCAGTGGCTTCAAGGACACTCTCGGGTCCAGGGCGAAGTTCGGACGTTCCCGGTGCCTCAGCACGGAGACGATCTCCACCTCGTGACGGCCGGCCAGGGCGTGGGCCAGGTTGAAGGTGGTGGCGATCGTGCCTCCGATCCCGTAGGCGTTGTGCAGCAGGAAAGAGATCTTCATGGCGGACTAGACCGCGCCGAACACCCTTTAGTTGCCTGTTGTTACATCTCCGTTGCCTTGCAGGTCATCGCGATGTCGCCGGTCGCTTTCTCGAACACCGGGCGGGCCGGTGGTGGACGACCGGCAGTCCGGCCGTCCGGACGGTGCGTCAGGCGACCTGCCCGCTGTGCAGCGCGGCATACGCCCCGTTCCGGCGCAGGAGTTCCTCGTGGGTGCCGATCTCCTGGATCCGGCCGTCACCCATGACCACGATCCGGTCGGCCCCGCGCACCGTGGACAGTCGGTGTGCCACCACGAAGGTGGTGCGGCCGTGCAGCAGACGGGCGAGGGCCTGCTGCACGAGCGCCTCGGAGTAGGTATCCAGGGCCGAGGTCGCCTCGTCGAGGACCAGCACCCTCGGGTCCCGGATCAGGGCCCGCGCGATGGCCAGGCGCTGGCGCTGTCCGCCGGACAGCCGTGCCCCGCGCTCGCCGACCACGGTGTCGAGGCCCTGCTGCATCCGGTCGACGAACTCCAGCGCGTTGGCGTCGCGCAACGCCGCACGCACCGACTCCTCGTCGGCGTCGTCCATGCCGTAGGCGACGTTCTCGCGGATGGTGCCGTCGAAGAGGATCGACTCCTGCGGCACGACCGAGAGGAAGCGGCGGTACGTGCGCAGGTCGAGGGTGTTCATGTCCGTGCCGTCGAGCAGGAGTTGGCCGGAGGTCGGGCGGATGAAGCCGATGACGAGGTTCAGCACGGTGGACTTGCCCGCACCGGACGCGCCGACCAGGGCGATGGTCTCCCCCGGCGCGACGGTCAGGCTGAAGTCCCGCACGGCGGGCCGGCCGTTGTCCTCGTACGCGTACCCGGCCTTCTCGAAGGTCACGGCGCCGTGCAGGGAGGCGAGTTCGGCCTTGCCCTCGTTGTCCTCAAGTTCGGGCGCCTGGAGCACCTCGCCGACGGAGCGGACGGACTCCAGGCCCTTGGTGATGACGGGGGCCAGTGCCGCCAGTGTGGTCGTGGAGTTGGTGAGGGTGGTCAGGAACGCGCTCAGCATGACGACATCGCCCGCGGTCACGCCCCAGACGCCGTAGTACGAGATCAGCGCCGCGCCGGCGAGTACGAGTACGCCGACCACGTTCAGTACCACCCAGGCGAGCGAGCCGAAGCGGCCGTTGACGAGGTCGAGGCGCATGCCGGAGGTCAGCAGCCGGTGCAGGGTGCCGTCCATGCGGCGCAGCGCCTTGCCCTCCAGGCCGTGGGCGCGGGTGACCGGGATGAGGCGGGTCATCTCCGTCACCCGGGACGACAGGGTCTCGACCTCGTGACGGAAGTGCTCGTTGTGGGTGCGCAGCCGGGCCCTGAGGCGGGCGACGACCAATGCGGCGGCGGGCACGACGACGAGGAAGACGGGCACGAACTCCGGTGTCCGCAGGGCGATGATGACGAGGCCGCCGATGAGCACGGTGCCCGCGCCGAGCCCCGTCTCAGCCGTCTGCTGCACCATCTGCTCGACGGTCTCCACGTCACGCACGACCTTGGCCTGCAGCACTCCGGCGCTGACGCGCGAGTGGTAGCCGATGGAGAGCTGCTGCATCCGCGTGCACAGCGAGGAACGCAGGCTGGTGCCCATCCGGCGCACACTGCCGTACAGGAGGCGCACGTACAGCACGTGCAGGGGGTAGTTGACCAGCAGGATGACCATGATGACGCCGGTGCTCAGCCAGAGCCTGCTGATCGGCTGGTGCTGGACGACGGTGTCGATGATGGACGCGGTGATCAGCGGCAGCAGCCAGACCGGGCTGTGCTTGACGGTGAAGACGCCGACCGCCGCCGCAAGGCGGTGGCGGTCGGCGCGGAACAGATAGGCCAGGGTGCGTACCGGGTGTTCGCCGCGATAGCGGTGGTCGAGCGGTCTCTCGTGCGACGACGCCATCGGCGTTGTCCTTCCCAGGCTCAGACGGCGTCCAGCTCCGCGATCTCCTGCGCGGTGAGGGCGAGTTCGGTCGCGGCGAGCGAGTCGAGGATCGTCTCGGGACGGCTTGATCCCGGGATCGGGACGACGACCGGCGACTTGGCGAGCATCCAGGCCAGGCAGACCCGCTGCGGGCTCACCCCGTGGGCCTCGGCGACCCGCGCGAACGGGGCGTAGGCGGAGCCCAGTTCACGAGCGCGGGAGATGCCGCCGAGCGGGCTCCACGGCAGGAACGCGACGCCGAGTTCGTCGCACAGGCGCAGCTCCGGCTCGCTGGAGCGGAACGCCGGGGAGAACTGGTTCTGCACGGAGACCAGCCGGCCGCCCAGGATCTCGTCGGCCTGGCGGATCTGTTCCGGGTTTGCGTTGGAGATCCCGGCCATCCGGATCTTGCCCTCGTCGAGCAGGTCGCGTACGGCGCCGACCGACTCGGCGTACGGCACCCTCGGGTCGGGGCGGTGGAACTGGTAGAGCCCGATGGCCTCCACGCCGAGCCGGCGCAACGATGCCTCGCAGGCCTCCTTGAGGTACCGCTGGCTGCCGTCCAGCGTCCAGCTGCCGTCGCCGGGACGCAGATGGCCGCCCTTGGTGGCGACCAGGACGTCCTTGCCCCGGTCGTGGGAGGCGAGGGCCTTGGCGATCAGGGTCTCGTTGTGACCGACCTCGTGGGCGTCCCGGTGGTAGGCGTCCGCGGTGTCGATCAGGGTCACACCGGCGTCGAGCGCGGCGCGGACCGTGGCGAGGGAACGTGCCTCGTCCGGGCGCCCCTCGATGGACATGGGCATGGCGCCCAGACCTATCGCGCTGACCTCGGCATCGCCGATGCGGCGGGTGTGCATGGGCTCGTGACCCCTTTCGGCTGTCGCGTGGAAAACGATGTCGCCCGGCGAGCGCGCCATGCATCGCACGCGGTACCGGACCGACTCCAGAGTGGCTTTCGGGTCGCGGGAGGTCCAATAGAAGAAAGCGAATGCATTCAGTGATGCCACCGCTGAATCCCCGCTGCCGGCATCGCCCGGGTAAGTGCTTGCGCCCCTTCCGGGTTGGTGTGACACGCTCACCTCGATCGATCGACGGCATTGTGAGAGGCGGCGGCATGCGCATCGGACTGCTCGGCACCGGCCCGTGGGCCCAGATGGCCCATGCTCCCGCCCTGGACCGGCACGCCGAACTGGACTTCGTGGGGGTGTGGGGCCGCCGTACGGCTCCCACCGAGGAACTGGCCGACAGCTACGGCGTCCGCGCCTACGACGATGTCGACGTGCTGCTCGCCGACGTGGACGCCGTGGCCGTCGCCCTGCCGCCCGCCATTCAGGCCGACCTGGCGGCGCGTGCGGCGCGGGCGGGCTGCCATCTGCTGCTGGACAAGCCGCTCGCGCCGACCGTGGAGCAGGCACGGGCGGTCGTCGAGGCGGTCGAAGAGGCCGGAGTGGCCTCGGTCGTCTTCTTCACCACCCGCTTCCAGCCGGAGACCGAGGCGTGGATCACCGAACAGGCGGCTGTGGAAGGCTGGTTCACGGGTCGGGCGGAGTGGCTCGGCGCGGTGTTCAGCGATGACGGCAACCCGTTCGCGGCCTCGCCCTGGCGGCAGGACAAGGGCGCGCTCTGGGACGTGGGTCCGCACGCCCTGTCCGTGCTGCTGCCGGTCCTGGGGGACGCGAGGCAGGTGACGGCTGCCGCACACGGGCCCGGCGACACCGTCCACCTGGTCCTCGACCACGCCGGCGGCGCGTCCAGCGCCCTGGCCCTGAGCCTCACGGCACCGGCCGCCGCTGCGGGAGCCACCGTGGAACTGCGGGGCACGGCCGGAGTGACGCTGCTGCCGGAGAGCACCGAGAGCGCGGTGTCCGCCCTGCTCCGGGCCGCGGACGCCCTGCTGACGGCCTCCCGAACCGGCCGCCCGCACATGTGTGACGCGGCGTTCGGCCTGCGGGTCACCGAGATCCTGGCGATGGCCGAGGCGTTGTTGAACGGCGACGTCTGACGGGTGGCGGGTCGCGGGTGGCCCCAGCCCGGGAGGCGGGTAGACCAGCACTGGAGCCGGTTGGCCCAGCCCTAGAGGTTGTAGCCGCCCGACACCTCGATGTTCTGGGCGGTGACCCAGCGGCTCTCGTCGGAGACGAGCGTGGCGATCATCGCGCCGATGTCGTCGGGTTCACCGACGCGGCCGAACGCGGTCTTCGCGGCGAGGGCGGGGACGACCTCGGGGAACCGGGTGAAGGCGTCGTCGCCGAGTCGGGTGCGGGTCGCCCCCGGCGATACCGCGTTGACCCGGATGCCACGGCCGCTGAACTCCTTGGCCATGTAGCGGGTCAGCACGTCCAGGCCGCCCTTCATGCTGGCGTACACCGAGTAGCCGGGCTCCAGGCCGGTGGTGGTGGACGCCGAGTTGCTGCTCGTGTTGACGATGGCGCCGCCGTCCACCATCAGGGGCAGCAGCTTCTGCGTGAGGAAGTACGGGCCCTTGAGCAGGACCCGCATGAGCCTGTCGAACGTCTCCTCGGCCGTGTCCTCGATCAGCGAGGTCTGCGCGAAGCCGGCGTTGTTCACCAGGCAGTCGAAGGTGTCGCGCTGCCAGGTGTCGCGCAGCACTGCGGCCACGGTGTCGCGGAACCCGTCGAAGGTGCCGGTCTCGCCGACGTCCAGGGGCAGCGCGACGGCCGTTCCGCCCTCCTTCTCGATGACGGCGACGGTCTCCTGCCCTCCTTGCGGGTTGCTGCCGTAGGTCAGGATGACTCCGACCCCGCGCTTGGCGATCTCGATCGCAGCGCTCTGTCCGATGCCGGAGCTGGCGCCGGTGACGATGGCGACCTTCATGGTGGTCCTCCTGGGAACGGTCGTATGGAGCTCGGTGACTCCATTCAACCGTCCTGACCTGCGGAAACGTTAGAACGATGCTCGCTGGTGCTTGCACGATCCTCGCGTGCTCGGGAGCTGTGGCGCGCGAGGGTGCTGCAATGGAGGCATGCAGCTGGAAGAGCTCCGCACCCTGCTGGACCGGCACGTCCGGCCCGACTGGACGACCGCCGTCGACGGCGTCCTGATCTCCAAGGTCGACCGGCCGGATCCGCCGGCGCCCTCCATGTCGGGCACGGTGCTGGCGGTCATCGCCCAGGGCGCCAAACGCCTCGCGCTGGGCGACCGGGTCTTCGAGTACGGTCCGGGGCAGTACCTGGTCGCATCCGTCGACCTGCCTGTCACCGGACAGTTCACCGAGGCCGGCCCCGAGCAGCCGGCGCTGGGGTTCGGGCTCGTCCTGGAACCGTCCGCCGTCGCGAGTTGCTGCTGCGGGCCGGGCCCGCCGACACCCCGCGCACGACCGGAGGTGCGCCTTCGGGGATCGCCGTCAGCGACGCCTCGCCCGCCCTGCTGGATGCGGTGATCCGGCTCCTGCGCCTGCTCGACGAACCCCGCGACCGGGCCGTACTGGCCCCGCTGGTCAAGCGGGAGATCCTGTGGCGGGTCATCACCGGCGAGCAGGGCGCGACGGTTCGCCAGCTCGGCCTCGCCGACAGCAGTCTCAGCCATGTCTCGCGGGCCGTGCGCTGGATCCGCGAGCACTACGCACAGCCCTTCCGGGTCGAGGACGTGGCGCGGATGTCCGGCATGAGCGTCTCCGCCTTCTACCGCAACTTCCAGGCGGTGACCGCGATGAGCCCCATCCAGTTCCAGAAGCAGATCCGGCTCCAGGAGGCCCGGCTGCTGCTTGCCACCCACCCCGGCGACGTCACCGGAGTGGGCCACCGCGTCGGCTACGACAACCCGTCCCAGTTCAGCCGCGAGTACCGCCGCCAGTTCGGCGCCCCGCCCAGCCAGGACGCCGCCCGCCTGCGCGACGCGGCGCGCACACCGGCGGGCGCCCTGCCCTGACACGATCCGTACTGGTCCAGCCTCGTGGCGAGACCATCACCCGGTACGGGTCGCTGAGCGGCCCGGACCTGACATCGAGGTCCGGGCCGCCCGGTATCCCTACGACTCGGGGCTACCGCTCACTACGGCCGCCCGCCACATCGAAGTTGATGCGCTCCTTGACCACGGGGAACCCCGCCTTGGCGAAGTTCCGGGCCATGGGGAAGTTGCCCTGGTCCGTTGCTCCGGAGACGAACTCCGCGCCCTGCTCGGCCAGGAAGTGGGTGCACTCCGCGAGGAGGTCGTATGCGTAGCCGTGGCCGCGATGCTCCGGGACGACTCCGATGAAGCCGATCGTCGGGCCGGAGGGATTGTGTGCCGGGATGTGGATGCCGGCCAGCTCGCCCTCCGGGGTGTGCGCGACCTGCCACCACTCCCGTGGGGACGGGCACCAGTGGAAGAAGTCGAGCTCTTCCTGTGCGGCCTGGTCGGGGCCGCCCTCCTCGATGGCCCGCAGCGCGTGGGCGTCGAGGGTGACGGAGTGGATGCGGCGCAGTGCGTCGAAGAAGACGGCGTCATCGGACTCGGCGCTGAAGCGGAGCCGTCCGGGCCGTTCGGGCAGCCCGAGTTCCGGGGTCCAGCGGTACAGGAAGCGTTCCACCAGGAGTTCGTAGCCGACCGCACGTGCGGCGCCGAAGCGGGCCTCGGCCGCGGCCTTCAGGTCGGGCTTCTCCCGCCAGCCGCCGGGCAGGTTGATCTCGAGTTCGACCCGCCAGGGAGCGGAGCGCAGCAGTTCGGCGCCCGCTTCCTCCTCGCCCTCGGCCACGTCGAACCAGTTGATGTTGAGGGGCTCCGATTCGTCGGGGCCGCCCCACCAGGCGCCGCGAGCGACGACCGTGCCGTCACGCAGGGCAACTCGCTTCCACTCGGGGCGAAAACGGGTTCGCTGGTGGCCCTCACGGGCGCCCAGCGGGTCGGGGTGTGCGTCGAAGAGATGGGCGTCGCTCGTCGAGAGCGTACGGATGACCAGATCGGTCACGGATTCCTCCGGGATACAGGCTGCTTGGAGCGCTCCCGGTCAGATCAGACGAAACACGCCGGGGCAACGGAAGGGGAGCGCTGGAAAGGTGTGGATTGCACGGCACTCGCCTCCTTCCGTCCGTCTCAGGGCGTGGAGCCACACCGTACGTGATTTTCGCCGGGTCCGTCCACGGGTTTTCTCGCGTGGGTGTGCACGGTCGTCGAGATTCGTCGAGAGCGCTCTCAAGGGCTCCTCGGACGCGTCCGGAGCTTAAGTGGGACTTAGGAGAGAGTTAAGCGGTCGTGGTCATTCCGTGGCTTTTCAAGTTCCCGCAGTCCAGAGGCGTTTGGTCACGATGCAGACCCGTTGGCCGTTGCGGCGGGCGTGCGTAGCATCGGGGCCCATCGGTGGCGGCGAGGCGCGTTTCGAGAGCGCTCTCACACGTACCGTCCCCGTCACCACCGCAGCCCAAGTACCCGCACAAGTACTCCGGGAGACCCCCCACATGACATCCCGTCACCAGCGCACTCTCGGTCGACGTCGGCTTCTCTTCGCCCTCGGCGGCACGGCGGTGGCCGTCCCCGCCATCGCCGCCGTGGCTCCGTATGCCCTCGCGGGTACGCCCGCGGGCGATGCCGCGCCCGCCGCGGCGGACTCGATGCCGCTGACGATCGTCAACGACAGCGGCTCCTTCGACAACGCGAACGTCCACGTCTACATCGTCGGCAACCAGGACGGCAGGCAGGTGCGCGTCACGCCCGACGGCGCCCTCGCGCCGATCGCCCTGGCGGACAACGGCCCCGACGGCTTCACCGACTACGCGATCAGCCTGTCCGGCGGCGAGACGCGGCTGTCACTCCCCCACATGTCCGGCCGGATCTATGTGTCGCTCGGCGCCAAGCTCAAGTTCAAGGCCGTCGCGGACGGCAACGGCAATGCCGCGCTGCAGTATCCCGCGGGCTGGGTGGCGTCGGACCCGAACTACGAGGTGCTGCACGACTGCGCCGAGTTCACCTTCAACGCCGCCGGAATGTTCTGCAACACCACGATGGTCGACATGTTCAGCGTGCCGCTGAGCATCCGGCTGACCGGGGCCAAGGACCAGACGACGGGCAAGCTGCGCGCCGGCGGACGCGCGGCCGCCTTCGCCGCCGTGCGCCAGGTCGAGGACTTCGCGCGGCTCGTCGTGGACGACACGCGCATCATCGCCCCGGGCCACGGCCTGGACGCCGGGCTCTTCGCCAAGGACTACTTCACCCCGTCCATCGACGAGGTCTGGAGCATGTACACCGGGCGGGACCTCACCGTCACCACCAACGCGGGTGCGTTCACGGGGCGGGTTCGCGGTGAGCGGTTCGCCTTCGACGGGCCCGCTCAGGTGTCCTTCGCCAAGCCGTCGACACGGGACGTGCTGTTCTGCGACGGCAATCTCGCCGCCCCCAACGACGGCACGACCGGTCCCGTCGCCGCCGTCCTCGGCGCCGGCTTCAACCGCTCGACGCTGATCGGCCATCCCGCCCAGCCGACGACCGACGCCGCCACCTTCTACCGGGGCGACCTGACCAACCACTACGCCAAGGCGATGCACGCGGCCCACGAGGACGGCAAGGCGTACGGCTTCGCCTTCGACGACGTCGCGGACTTCGCCTCGTACATCCAGGACACGGCACCGACGGGGATCAGGCTGACGCTCACGCCGTTCGAGGGCTGACGCGGGGGACGGGCGCGGGTGCTCTCCCGACGGCTCCGGATGCAGGCTTTGCTCGGGCGTTGAATGGTGTTAACAGACCCGATGACCGCACCGGGCCCGAAGAAGTCACCCGGATCCGAGGAGCAGAGATGATGCCGACGTCCCAGCCCGAAGCGTCCGGGCCGTCCGGGGAGCGCGTCACCCCGGACGACCTGCTCCACGCCCGCACCGGCACCGATGTGTCCCCCGAGGACATAGTCCTTGCCTCAGGCAAGGACCTCACCCCGCGCAATCTGGAATGGGCCAAGCGCAAGCTGGCTGCCGAGGGTCCCTCCGCCCTCGACAAGCTGCTGCCCTAGCCTGACCGGCCAGGTCCGCACGGGTCGCCTCCGGGTGCGCGACCGCACCCGGGGCGGCCGCGTGCGGCTGGTCCCTGCCCGCAGCCTCACTGACCGGCCTCGGCCGCGCCCTCGTCCAGGCACAGCACCGGCACCCGCTGCACGAGGTTGTTGGCGAAGCCTCCGCGGTTCCAGGGCTGGTCCAGGGGCTGGGTGTGGCCGTCGGCGTCGGTGGCCCGGGCGCTCAGCACGTGCTCGCCGGGGATCGCCGTCCAGCTGTGGCGCCACCTGCGCCACGCCCACCGATGCCCGTCACCCGGATCCAGCCCGGCCTCCTGCCAGGTCCGCCCCGCGTCCGTACTGATCTCTACGCGCGTCACCGCGGCGCGCCCGGACCAGGCCCGCCCCTCCAGGGTCACCGTCCCGGGCCGGACCACGCGTGCCCTCGACATGAAGTCCGGGAAGCCCGGCGGGACGAGCAGGGCGCGGGGGGCGATGCGGGTGACCGGCTCGCCCTCGTCCTCGGGGTGCTGGCGCAGCCGGTAGGCCACGGCCTGCTGGAATCCGGTGAACGGCTCGTCGACGACGGTGACCTCGCACAGCCACTTCACGTGCGCCATGCCGTACCAGCCGGGCACGACCAGCCGGAGCGGGCGGCCGTGCTGCGGGGGCAGTGGGGCGCCGTTCATCGCGTACGCCACCAGCACCTCGGGGTCGCCACCGATGGCCACGTCGAGGGGCAGCGCGCGCTGGTAGTCCTGCTCGACGCCGCGCTCGACACCGTGGTCGGCGCCGGTGCAGACGACCTCGACCGCGTCGGGTTCGATACCGGCCTCGGCGAGCAGCAGCCGCAGTGGCACGCCGGTCCACTCGGCGGTGCCGACCGCCTCGACGAGCCAGGGCTGGCTCACCGGCCGGGGCGTCAGCAGGGCCCGGCCGTTGCCCGCGCATTCCAGCGTGACCCGGGTGGTGACCTGCGGGAACGTACGAAGGTCGGCCAGGCTCAGACGCAGGGGGCGGCGGACCTGGCCGCCGAGGGCCAGATGCCAGGAGGTGTCGTCGGGGACGTACGGGATGTCGTAGTGGGTCAGGACGTAGTGAAGTCCGGGCGGGGTGATGTCGTGGCGCAGAGCTTCGAGCGGCAGGCCGTGGTTGCGGGCCGCGAGCGCCAGTTCGTCCCGGCCGATGCCCTCCTCGGGGGCGGCCAGCCTGGCCGGTCCGCTCGCGTCTGCGAGTCGATGCCCCATACCTGCATTATCGACCCATGGCGAGCGTTTCCGCTTCGGGTCCGCCGTGCGCTCCCGGCGGTGGGCGGGGGTCCTGCGGCGTCAGCAGGGCGCCGGCGCAACTTCCCTGTCTGCGACGGCACTTCACATCGCCGTCTCCCCGGCACTTCACATTGTCAAAGGTTTCCGGCTCACCCTTTCGAAGGGGTCTCGCGGCTGCCAGACTCCTGAGGTGCCCGACTTCGACATGCTCGTCATCGGATCCGGCCCGGGTGGCCAGAAGGCCGCCATCGCCGCGGCCAAGCTCGGCCGCCGGGTCGCCGTCGTCGACCGCCCCGACATGGTCGGCGGCGTCTCCATCCACACCGGGACCATCCCCTCCAAGACCCTGCGCGAGGCGGTGCTCTATCTGACCGGCCTCACCCAGCGAGATCTGTACGGCCAGAGCTACCGGCTCAAGGAGGACATCACCGTCTCCGACCTGACCGCCCGAACCCAGCACGTGGTCGGCCGCGAGGTGGACGTCATCCGCAGCCAGCTGTCCCGCAACCACGTCGCCCTCTACGCCGGAACGGGGCACTTCGTCGATCCCCACACCGTCGCCCTGCGCGAGGTCACCGGACAGGAACGGCTGCTGACCGCCGAGCACATCGTCATCGCCACCGGCACCCGGCCCGCGCGGCCGGCCAGTGTGGAGTTCGACGGACGGACGATCCTGGACTCGGACAACGTCCTGGCGCTGGAGCGGGTGCCGCGCTCCATGGTGATCGTGGGTGCCGGGGTGATCGGCATGGAGTACGCCTCGATGTTCGCCGCGCTGGGCAGCAAGATCACCGTGGTGGAGAAGCGGGCCGGGATGCTCGACATGTGCGACGTCGAGGTGATCGAGTCGCTCAAGTACCACCTGCGGGACCTCGCGGTGACGTTCCGCTTCGGCGAGACGGTCGCCGCGGTCGAGCGGCATTCGCGTGGGACCCTGACCCTCCTGGAGAGCGGCAAGAAGATCCCCGCCGACGCGGTGATGTACTCGGCGGGACGGCAGGGGCTCACCGACGAACTCGACCTGGACAAGGCCGGGCTGACCGCGGACCCGCGCGGCCGGATCACGGTCGACGAGCACTACCGCACCGAGGTGCCGCACATCTACGCCGTCGGCGACGTCATCGGCTTCCCCGCGCTCGCCGCGACGTCGATGGAGCAGGGGCGGGCGGCGGCGTACCACGCCTGCGGCGAGCCCGTCGGCCGGATGCACAACCTCCAGCCGATCGGTATCTACACCATCCCGGAGATCAGCTTCGTGGGGCGGACCGAGGACCAGCTCACCGAGGACCGGGTGCCGTTCGAGGTCGGCATCTCGCGCTACCGCGAACTGGCCCGCGGCCAGATCATCGGCGACTCGCACGGCATGCTGAAGCTCCTGGTCTCCCCCGAGGACCGCACGCTGCTCGGTGTCCACTGCTTCGGTACGGGGGCGACGGAGCTCATCCATATCGGGCAGTCCGTGATGGGGTGCGGCGGAACCGTCGACTATCTGGTCGACGCGGTGTTCAACTACCCGACGCTGGCTGAGTCGTACAAGGTCGCCGCCCTCGACGCCACGAACAGGCTGCGGCAGATCGACCGGATCGGGGACTGAGCCTCCCGGACCACCCTAGGTGTCCACGCCGCCCTCGGGAAGGTCGGCGTCGTCCTCGACCACGTGCATCGCGGCCTCCTCCGCGCCGGCCGCTCCGCCGTCGATGCCCTGGTCGAAGGCGACCTGCTCCTTCGTGGTGCCGGCGTGGGCGCCCTCGTCCGGTGCGACCAGGCGGCCCGCACGGTCGGTGCCCGCCTCCGGGTCGACGGGTTCGCCGTCGCCGCCCTGCAGGTCACCGACGTCGTCGCCGACGGGCTCGCTCACATCGGGGACCTCCTGGGTGAGCCGCTCGTCGAGGGTCTCACCGGCGTGCTGTTCGGCGGCCGTGGTGCCGTACTTGGTGACGCCCAGCGGCTTCTCGGGCGGGGAGTAGCCCTCGTCGAGGGTGTCGTCGTAGGTCCGCTCGTCCAAGGCGTCCTGGAGATCCAGCGGAGCCGCGTCCTGCTGTTCCTCGTTGCCTCCGGTGGGCTGGTACGCGTCGTCGGCCATCGACTCTGCGGGCGTGTGTCCGGTGCCCATGGCTTCCTCCTCACTCGCGCGCGGCGGCGGGTTGTGCCGGTTGCATGTCCTGAACCGCGTTTCCCGTTGTGCGTTGTCCAACCCCGGAAGATCTCATGGCTCTTGAAGCATCAAGGAGTGTGGCTATCATCACTCGCACACACGGCGTGACTGCACGACGACGCAACGGCGTACAGTGTCCGCCACCCCCGTTCCGCCGCCCCTGACCCGAGGTCATCCCTCTCCGGTCCGTGGCGTTCATCCACCCCCCACTCCCCTTACGCCGTCGGGGCCGGCTCGCCCCCACGTCGTGCACGACGGAAAGCAGCGCATCCATGAGCAACAACAGGGGAAGAGGGCTGCAGGCCAACGCCCTCGGTACGTTCGACACGGTGGTGATGGCGATCGCGGGCAGTGCCCCGGCGTACTCCATCGCCGCGACCACGGCGGTCCTCGTCGGCGCGGTGGGCCTGGCAAGCCCGGCCGCGCTGCTGTATTGCGCGATACCCATGCTGGGCATCGCACTGGCCTACAGCTATCTCAGCCGGATCGACGTGAACGCGGGCGCCAGTTACTCCTGGGTCGGCCGTACCCTGCATCCCTTCCTGGGCTTCATCAGCGGCTGGGCGCTGGTGGTCTCGGCGACCATCTTCATGGTGGCCGGTTCGCTGCCCGCCGGATCGATGACGCTCGCCGTCTTCGACGAGGGCCTCGCGGACAACACCGCGCTGTCCAGCCTGGTCGGCGCCGGCTGGTTCCTGGTCATGCTGCTCGTGGTGCTGGGCGGCGCGCGGCTGACCGTCCGCGCGCAGTTGGTGATGTCCGGCGTCGAGCTGGCGATACTGGCCCTGTTCGCGGTACTCGCCCTGCTCCACTCGGACAACGCCCGGGCCTTCGACTGGTCCTGGCTCGGCTTCGGCCACTTCGACGGGGTCACGGGATTCGCGTCGGGGGCGCTGATCGCCGCGTTCTACTACTGGGGCTGGGACGTCACCAGCAACCTCAGTGAGGAGACCCGCAACAGCCGCCGTACGACGGGCCTTGCGGGGCTCATCGGAGTCGGCATCGTCTTCCTGCTGTTCGAGGTGTTCACGATCGCGGTGAACGTCATCCTCTCCTCGAAGCAGATCCAGGACAACGACGCCAACGTCCTGGCCGTGCTCGGTGAGGAGGTGTGGCCGGGCTGGGGCGGCAAGTTGCTGATCGTGGCGGTGATGCTGTCGACCATCGCCACCCTGGAGACCACGCTCATCCAGGTCACGCGCTCGCTGTTCGCGATGGGCCGGGACCGTACGATGCCGTCCGCGCTGGGCCGTGTGCACCGCCGCTGGAACACGCCGTGGGTGGCGATCGCGGTGGTCGGCGTGGTGGCGCTCGGGATGTTCGTCGCCGCCAACTCCCTCGGTACGGTGGGCGAGATCCTCTCCGACGCCATCTCGGCGATCGGCCTGCAGATCGCCGTCTACTACGGGCTGACGGGACTCGCGGTGGTCGTCGCCTACCGCAGGATGCTGCTGAAGTCGGTGGGCAACTTCGTACTCGGCGGTGTGTGGCCGTTGTTCGGAGCCCTGTTCATGTTCTGGATCTTCGTCGAGTCGCTGGGCGAGCTGAGCACCTCCGCGATCACGATCGGCATCGGCGGCCTCGCGGCCGGGCTGATCCCGATGCTCTGGTACTGGCGGCAGGGCAGCGACTACTACCGGCCGGCGAAACTTGACGCCGCCGAGACCGTCGAGGCGGACTACGTTCCCGCCGGCGGTGACGGCACCAGGTCCGGCACCGACTCCCTTGTCCACGAGGGTCTTCCCACCGATTTCTGAGAGAGCCCTCGATGGCGAAAGACCGCTTCGTTCCCGACTTCGACCCCGACTGCGGTGACGCCGCCCTCACCTGTGCCCGCCAGGACATCGTCATCGGCCGCTGGCAGGGGCTGCGGGAGCTGCTGCGGGCAACCGGCCCCGACTGGCTGGTCCGCGGACATCGGACCCGGCAGCTCGCGCAGGCGTGTGCGAGCAGTTCGACGGCGGAGTCGTGGCTGGCAGCCGAGCCGCACAGCGCCGACGCGCTGGTGCTGCGGGCCGCGACGGAGACGGCCCGGGCGTTCAACCTGGCGATCACCGCGGGCCGGGGCGTGCCGATCGACCGGCAGCGCATCGACGCCGCGGTGCTGTCGTGCCTGAAGGCCGCCGACTCCTACCCGGACGATCCGACGCCGTGGATCTCGCTGATCTCCGTGGCACGGCTGTATCCGTCGGGTGTACGACGGCAGGAACTGGCGCGCTGGTGGGACGAGTTGCACCAGCGCGACCCGTACAGCGTGGAGGGGCACCTCCAGGTGCTGCACTACTACTCCTCGCGCTGGCACGGCACCCACGGCCTGATGTACGACTTCGCCCGTGACGCGGCCGGCGTGGCACCGTCCGGCTGCCCGCTGCCGGTGCTCGTGCAGTACGCCCGGGTCGAGGAGTTCCGCTACGCCCTGGACGCGGCCCGGGGGCAGCATGCCTCGGTCGGTCTCGGACAGCACTGGAGCGACGACGGCGCCGCCAGTGACGTACGCCGGACCTGGGAGCGCTGGATCACGGGCCGCGCCGACAGCACGGTGTCCCCCGGCGAGCTCCGCGATCTCAACTACCTGACCCACGCGGCCTGTCACGCGGGCGCCCACGACATCGCCGCGGCCCTGTTCCGGATGCTGGAGCGCAGGGCCACGCGGGCGCCGTGGGCGTACACCGGCGATCCGGACAAGCAGTTCGTCAAGTGGCGCAGGGAGGTGGGGCTGCGCGGGTGATCGCGGCGGCGGACCAGGTCTCGCGGAGGCGGGGTCGGGGCGCGGCGTCCGGTCTGTCGGGACGGGCGCGGGTCTTTGCCGCTCACAGCGCCCCGCGCCGGACGAGGACGGCGAGCACGATCAGCCCGGGAATCAGCGGCAGCCACACCGTCAGCAGCCGGTAGCCGAGTACGGCGGAGGCGGCCGCGGTGGCCGGGGCTCCGGCCGCGGTGAGCGCGAGGGCGAGCACCGCGTCCAGGGAGCCGAGGCCGCCGGGCGTGGGCAGCAGGGCCGCGGCGGTGCTCGCCGCCAGATACAGCAGCGCCACCCGGGCCGGCGGGAGGGGCAGCGCGACCGCACGGCTGACGGCGATCAGCACGGCGCAGTGCAGCGTCACGAAGGCCAGCGAGCCGCCCCACAGGGCCGCCGCCCTCACCGGTCTCGCGTGGACGGCGACGATGTACGCCCATGCCGCGGCCAGTGCCCGCCTGCACCGGTGCCACAGGGGGCCGCTCAGCAGGACGATCGCGGCGGCGACCGTGGCGCACCCGGCGATCAGGACTCCCCCGCTGACGTGCGGGAGGTGCAGCAGGCCGGGGCCGGCGGCGAAGAAGAGTACGGCGATGAGGGCGCCGCGCAGGATCGCACCGGTGGTGCCCTTGACGGCGATGGCGGTGGCCGCGGCGCCGATCGGCATGCCGCAGCGTATGAGGAAGCGCAGGTTCACCGCGCCGGCGCCGAGTCCGGCGGGCAGCACGTGGTTGGCCGCGGAAGCGGCGAACTGCCCTGCCACGAGCCGGCCGGGCGGCAGTCGGCGGGGCACGGCACCCTGTTGGGCGAGCGCCGAGCAGGGCCATGTCACGAGCGTGGCCGCGGCGGCCACGAGCAGCCAGCCCCGGTCGGCGACGGCGAGCCGGACCGCGCCGGTCTCGAGCACGGCCCAGTGACGCCGGGCCAGCCAGACCACGGCCACGAGGACGGCGAGCGTGAGCAGGGCGTGCCAGTAGGCCCGTCGGCGCTGGGGTGCGGCGAGGAACTGCTCCGACGTCATGCCCTTCCGCCCGCGCCCCGCGCCGGGGCGATGCGGACTTCCAGGCCGTCGAGGCGGTGCAGCTCCCAGCCACGGGCGTACCGGGGAGGTGTGCCGCCGGGATTGGTGAGGGCGCCGACCGGAGCACTGCGGGCGGTCCGCAGGATGTCGGCCGTGGTGGTGTTGGCGTTGTTGCCGCGCGTCGCGCCGGAGTCGCAGCCGGTGTAGTACCCGACAGGGATCGCTTCGTGCCCGGTGAGCAGGCAGGGCGGGCGCACGCCGAGGCGGTGGAGTTCGGCGGCGGAGCGAGCCCAGGCCTGGCGGTTGGCGGTGGTGCGGTCCACGGTGTGGTCCAGAACCGCGTACTGCACGGCCAGATGCCCGGCCAGTCCCAGCGCGATCACGGCCGCGACCGCCGGGCGCCACCGGCCGGCCGGCGTGGTGGCCAGGCGGAGCAGCGCATGCGCGACGGGGAGGGCGAGGAGGGCGTAGGCGGGCAGCAGGAAGCGGGGTGCCGCGTATCCGATCAGGAACAGGTACGGGAAGGCGGCCGTCGCGGCGCAGAGCAGCGGGACCAGGGTGCGGGTGGTGCGTCCGTCCAGGACGGCGACCGCGAGAGCGTAGGCGGCGAGCAGGGGGAGGACGAACCACCAGGCGTAGACGGCCGGGTCGGGCATCTCGCCGTTGCAGGGCCGGCACAGGGTGTTTCCGACCAGGCTGCGCAGCTGGTCGTCGACAGCGAGGTTCCAGCCCAGGTCGCCCTGGATGCGGGAGGCCTGGTTCAGCCGCTCGCGCAGACCGCCGTAGCTGATGAACGCCTCGATCACCCACTGGACGCCCCCGGCCGCGAGTCCCGCCGCGAGAGCGGCCCCGAGCCGCCAGTGGCGTTCGGCGACGACGAGGACGAGCAGGGGCAGCGTGACCCATACGGCGTCGGTGGGCCGCATCCACGCCATCAGCGCGGCACCGGCCAGGACACCCCACAGGGCCCGCCGGTCGAAGCGGTCCGCGCGGGCCCTCAGGAAGCAGCCCACGCAGACCAGGGCGCCGAAGGCGACCCAGAGGTTGGGCATGGCCTGCGGGCCGTAGAAGAGGGTCACCCAGAGGGAGGCGAAGAGGGCTCCGGCGCCTGCCAGGACGCGGGCCGGGAACAGGCCGCGCCAGACGCGCAGGGCCAGGTACAGGGCGAGTCCGGACAGGATGGCGACGTAGACGCGCAGCAGTGTCGTGGACGACGACCAGGAGGCGATGGGCCACACCAGCAGGGTGACGCCACGCGCGCGTGGCGCGCTGAAGAAGGCGGCCGGCGCGTCGGTGCCGACCTGGCTGACGTACACGATCTCGTCCCAGCCAAGGCCCATCGCGGGCCGTACGAGGAGGAGTTGGGCGAGGGTGAAAGCCCCGGCCACCGCCGCGAGCAGGCCGTGGCCGCGCGCCCGCCACGGCCTCCCGGACGCGAGCGCCTCGTCGCGCCGTCCCACTCTCGTGAGCATGGGCTTCGTGCCGTGGGCCATCGTCCACCCCTCACCCCTACGTGTCGTAGGGTTCCGAGCCCCGCAGCCGGGCGAGTCGGCCGACGGGGAACCGAAATATCATCACAAACACGGACAAACTAGCGCGCAAGGTGCAAGCGTGCAGTGCGATGTTCGGCCAGGTGCCTGACAGGGACGTCCTCGGCTGTGCGTCAGTCGTGCGGGAACGAGTGGTGCTCATGGGCGACCACCCAGCGGCCGCCCTCCTTGAGCAGACCGAGCGTCAGACGCAGGCGGAGGGTGGGGCGTTCGGCGAGTTCTTCCGGGGTTCCGCAGCGCAGGAGGGCGTGGGCGTACGCCACGTCGGCGCCCGCGGTGATGTCGAGTGACTCGATCTCGAAGGAGGCACCCTTGGCCTGCCACTCGAAGAACGGCGGCCACGTGGCGCGGTACGCCGGCAGGCCGCGGATGCCGTCGTGGGGCGGCGGTACGTCGAACATGACGATGTCCTCGGCGTGGTCGGCGAGGACACCGTCGAGGTCTCCCCGGTGGACGGCGTCAGCCCAGGTCGTGATCAGTGTGCGGATCTGCGTGGTGTCGTCGTCGGACATGATGCGCACCTCTCTCCCCCGTCTTGGAGAGACTCCTGATGCGGAGAATCCCCTTGTCCAGGAGACTCCGCGGACCCCGGGAAGTCATCGCCGACCGGGTGACACACTCTGCTGTGTGGCCCTGACCTTCGACGACCTCCTCGCCCGTGCCCGGTCCCTCCCCCGTGACGGCCGCCGCGCCGTCCTCGGCATCGCCGGCAGCCCGGGGGCGGGCAAGACGACGCTCGCCGAGCAGCTGGTGCGGGAGCTGAACGGTGCCGGGGATCCCTGGGTCGCGCATGTGCCCATGGACGGTTTCCACCTTGCCGACGCGGAGCTGGACCGGCTCGGCCGCCGGGACCGCAAGGGCGCGCCGGACACGTTCGACGCGGCGGGGTACGCGGCGCTGCTGCGGCGCCTGCGCGAGGACTCCGACGGTGACACCGTGTACGCGCCCGGCTTCGAGCGGGTTCTGGAGCAGCCGATCGCGGGCGCCGTCCCGGTGGAGGCCACGGCCCGGCTGGTGGTGACCGAGGGCAACTACCTGCTGCTGGGTACGGGTGCGTGGGCGAGGGTACGGCCGCAGCTGGACGAGGTGTGGTTCTGCGAGCTCGACGAGCCGGAGCGCCTGCGGCGGCTGGTCGCCCGGCACGAGGAGTTCGGCAAGCCGCACGACGAGGCGGTGGCGTGGGTACTGCGCTCGGACCAGCGCAACGCGGAGCTGGTCGCCGCGACCCGGGACCAGGCCGACCTGGTGCTGCCGGCCACGGTGGTGCCCGTCCCGCACGGGCCGTCGAAGGCCCGCGCGGGGGCCTGAGGACCGTTCACGCGGCCCGCAGGACCGGCTTATACCGCCCGCAGCGTCAGCTCCGGTTCTCCGTGCGCGTCGCCCGCCGCCTCGCCGACCACGGCGGTGAACGCCTCCGTGCGGACCGTCAGGCCCGGACCGTCCTGGGCGAAGGCGGGCGCGAACGGGCCCGTCGCTCCGTGGCGCCCTGCTCCGTACCGTACGGCGAAGACGTGCAGGTCCTCCGGTGCACCGGGAGCCGGTTCGGCCTCCAGTGCCGTCGAGCCGACCAGGTGGCTCCAGCCCAGGTCGGGGTTGCCGTAGCCGCGAGGGTCGGCCGCGAGGGCGAAGGCCGCCTCCTCCTGGGTCCGGTCCGCGCGGGCGTCGAAGTGGTCCACGCCGTCCGGCTCCGGGTGCGTCAGGCGCAGTTCACCGGCCGACGTGACGTGACCGTCCGCGGTCCTGCGCACGCGCTCGCCGTCGTCGGTGGCGTACGGCAGCCCCGCGAGCAGATACGGCGTGCCGGGCAGCCGCTCCACGGCGACCGTCACCCACAGGGTCGTGCCGTCGGTGACGTACAGGGACCGGACATGGCGCAGGACGTGGTCGCGGCCGACGACCGGCTTGGTGACCAGCTTGGCCGTGAGGCCGTCGGCGCGGACGTCCCGGACGCGGACCTCGCCCATCGGGCGGCAGAAGAGGAAGCCGTCCGTCACGGGGCCGAAGCCGTGCTGCCGGTTCACCGCCGCCGGGAGGTAGTAAGTGCCCGCCGCCTCGATCAGGGCCGGGGTCATACGGTCGTCGAAGGCCACCGAGACCGAACCCGCGCGGAGCTGGTGGCGGGCCGGGGCCAGGGACGGGGTGCGGTGCCAGCGCGCGGTGTCCTGGATCTGCCAGACCAGCATCCAGGCGAAATGGCCGTCGACTTCGCCGTCCGCCTTGACCGCGTGCCGGCCCCACCGGGTGTCGCCTCGGTAGCGCCCCAGGTCGGAGCCGATGCGCCGGCTGAAGTAGCGCAGGCCGAGGACCGACTCGAAGCCGCTGTGCTGCTCGCTGTAGCGCGGGCCGCCGTTGTCGAAGCCGCCGCCGGGCAGACGGGCGTCGATGTAGCGGGCGAGCGCGTCGCCGTCCTCGGCGAAGACCTCCTCACCGCTGACCCGGTGGGCCTGGGCGAGGAAGGACAGGGAGATCGGGCCGTAGTTGTTGTCGTACGCGCCGCCGTGCTCGGGAGGCAGCAGCGAGCCACGGTCGGCGACCCGGTGGGCGCGGATCTTGTCGCCGTACAGGGCGATCGCGCGCGACCGCACCAGATCGCGCCGGCCGGGCGGGAGGTGGCGGGCCAGCATCAGGCCGCCGACGACGCAGCCGATGGCCTGGTTGCCGGCCTCCTGCGGATTGAAGAAGGTCGCCTCGGTCAGCCAGCGCCAGTAGCCGTGCGCCACCTCGATCAGCTCGGCGCGCTGCTCGTCCTCGACGAGTCCCTCCGCCAGGTCCAGCACGTTGACCGCCTGGAGCAGCGCCCACACCGTGCTCGGCCAGTCGCCGATGGGATGGGCGCCGGAGGCGAGGGTGTAACGGGCGTACGGCAGACCGGAGTTGCGGGACCGCAGGTTCGGGTAGCCGGGGTTGTCCTCGGTGTAGACCCGCTCGCGCAGATGGAAGGCGAGGCTGCGGCGCACCGCCTCCGGCAGCCGCGGGTCCTGGCCGCGCTGCCAGGCCAGGGCGAGGAGTGAGGTGATGCCGAGTGAGGTGTCGCCGATGTCGTCGGCACAGTCGGGGTGTTCCAGGTTGCCCTCCGGCGTGAGCCGGGCCAGGGCCTGTTCGGCGACACCGGCGAGGACGGCGTCGTACGCCTGAGGGGTGTCCGGGAGGTCGTGCAGGGCGCCGAGCTGGCGAGGGAGATGCACGGGTGTCAGCCCTTCATGCCGGAGGTGGCCATGCCTTCCACCAGCCTCTTCTGGAAGATGAGGAAGCAGATGAGGGTGGGCAGGAGGGCGAGTGTCGACATGGCGAACATCGCGCCGTAGGAGGAGCCGCTGGTCTGGTCGAGGAACAGCGTCAGGCCCAGGGGGACGGTGAACTTGTCGTTCTGCTGGAGGTAGACGAGCTGGTGCAGGAAGTCGTCGTAGGTCCAGATGAAGGTGAAGATCGTGGTGGTGATCAGCGCCGGCTTCATCAACGGCAGGATGATCTTCCAGTAGATCTTCCAGGGGTTGGCGCCGTCGACCATGGCCGCCTGGTCCAGCTCGCGCGGGATGGAGCGGATGAACTGGACCATCAAGAAGATGAAGAAGGCGTCCACCGCGAGGAACTTCGGCACGATCAACGGCAGGAACGTGTTGATCCAGGTCAGGTTGTAGAAGATCGTGTACTGCGGGATCAGGACGGCCTGGGTGGGCAGCATCAGGGTGCCGAGCATCAGGCCGAACCAGATCTTCTTGCCGCGGAACTCGAAGCGCGCGAAGGCGTAGGCGGCCAGCGAGCAGGAGATGACGTTTCCGATCACCGCGCCGATCGTCACGATCAACGAGTTGGTGATGTAGAGGGAGAAGGAGTTGCCGGAGCCGCTCCAGCCCTCGGAGTAGTTCTCGGGGCGCAGCGCGGTCGGGATGAGCCCGGGGTGGGTGAAGATCTCGGTGTCGGGCTTGAGGGAGCTGCTGAGCATCCACATCAGCGGGTACAGCATGACGATCGCCACGCCGATGAGCACGGTGTGGATGAAGATTCGGCGGGTCCCGGTGGCCGAGCGGAGCTTGTGCAGCGGCGACGTCGAGGACCGGGGCGGGGTGATGGCGGACATGGGTGAAGGACTCCTCGCTCAGTCGTCGTAGTGGACCCAGTAGCGGCTGGCGATGAAGTTGACCGCCGTGAAGAGTGCGATGACCAGGAACAGCACCCAGGCCAGCGCGGAGGCGTACCCCATCTGAAGGTCCGTGAAGCCCTTCTTGTACAGGTACAGGGAGTACAGCATGGTCGAGTTGAGCGGTCCGCCGGAGCCGTTGCTGATCACGAACGCGGGCGTGAACGTCTTGAATGCGTCGATGATCTGAAGGACCACGTTGAAGAAGACGATCGGAGTGAGCAGCGGCAGGGTGATCTTGAAGAACCTGGTCACGGCGCCGGCACCGTCGATCGCGGCCGCCTCGAACACGTCCTTCGGCAGTTGCTTCAGCCCGGCGAGGAAGATCACCATCGGCGTGCCGAACTGCCAGACGGCCAGCAGGACGAGGGTGTAGAGCGCGGTGTCCGGGCTGGAGATCCAGTCCTGGCCGGTGTTGAGCCCGAACCAGCCCAGGAAGTCGTTGAACAGACCCTCGCCGCCGAAAACCTGCCGCCACACGATGGCGATGGCCACGGCCCCGCCGAGCAGGGACGGCAGATAGAAGGCGGCCCGGTACAGGCCGATGCCCCTGAGATCGCGGTTGAGCAGCATCGCCACCGCGAGGGCGAGTGCCAGCTTCAGGGGCACGGAGACGAGGACGTACACGAGGGTGGCGTGCACCGAGTCCCAGAAGACCGGGTCCTCGGCGAACATCCGGTTGTAGTTGTCCATGCCGACCCACTGCGCGGGCGTCAGCAGGTCGAAGTTGGTGAAGGACAGGTACAGCGAGTCGAGCATCGGATAGATCGTCAGCCCGAACAGGCCCACGAACCAGGGGGCCAGGAAGAGGTACGGCCACCATCCCCCGCCCCGCCGTCTGGCGAGGCGGCGACGCATACGGTCACGCTCCCGCTGGTCGGACGGGGTCGCGGGAACCGACGGTTCCTTGACGACCTCGCCGGTCTGCGCGGTGGTCATACTCATGTCTCCCTGGCCCTCTCCCGGTATTTCAGATGGGGCTGCACTCCTCGACGCCCCGGTTGACTGCCACGCCCCGAAGGGGCACGGGTCTGTATCGATGTGCGGCTCCGCCGCGTGGGCGCGACCAGCCACGACGTGCCCGTGGCGTCCCGCTGCCGAACGACAGCCCATCTCGGCAACTCCCCTCCGCGGGGCGCCCCGCGGGGCTAACCCCCGAGAATCCCCGACGCCTGGTCGAAGAACTCGGAGAGCTGCGCCTTGATCGACTTCTTGCCGAAGGCCACCGCAAGGTTCGACTGGAACAGCAGATCCCAGATCTGGTCGGCCCCCTGCGGCGGCGGCACCGGCGCAGGCAGGGCGTTGGACGCCTTGGAGACCCGCTGGGAGATGTAGTCCGCGTTCTCCATGTTCAGCTTGTCCGTCTCGGTCAGGCCCGAGGCGATCAGGTTGCGCGCCTTCTCGGTCGGCGGGATGCCGCGGAAAAGCTGCATGTCCTTGATCGCCGTGTCGTCCTGGGCGAAGAAGTTCATGATCTTCACCGAGTCGGCGACCTTCTTGCTGGCCTTGGTGGCGCACAGCAGCACGCCGCCGTTGACGAAGTTGCCCTCGCGGGCGCCGGAGAAGTCGCCCTGCGGAGTCGGCAGGAAGTCCAGCTGCGCGTCGGTGATGGAGCCGCCCGCGCCGTAGACGCCGGAGTCGAAGGTGAACAGCGCCTTGCCGATGACGACCGCGTTCTTGGTGAGGTCGTTGTGCGCGGCGGAGGTGATCGCCGGCGGCGGGGACGCGTTCGTCTTGCGCATCTCGGCCCAGTACTCCCACCACTCCTGGAGGGTGTCGGAGGTGAAGCCGAGCTTCTTGCCGTCGTCCGAGAAGAAGGTCTGTCCCTTCTCGCGGGCGAACACCTCGAAGCACTGGAGGGTGGAGCCGCCGCCGTCGTCGACGCCGTAGGTCTTGCCGCCGCTCTTCTTGTGGACGTCCTGGGCGATCTTCTTCAGGTCGGCCCAGGTCCACTCGCGGTCGGGCAGCTTCAGGCCGAGCTTCTCCAGGCCGCTGCGGTTGACGGTGAGCTGGTTGACGCCGATGCCGGACGGAACGCCGTAGAACTCGCCGTCCACGGTGCCGGCGGCGAGGAGCGTCTTGGAGAAGCCCGTCAGGTCGAGGCTCTTGCCGACGTAGGAGTCGAGCGGGGCGAGGACGCCCTTGCGCGCGTACTGCGCCACCAGGGCGGTGTCCATCTGGAGCAGGTCCGGGGCGCTGCCGCCGGCGATGTTCGTGTTGAACTTGTCGAAGTATCCGTCGTAGCCCTGGTAGGTCTCGCGGATCTTGATCTTCGAGTTCTGCTTCTGGAAAAGGGCGAGCGCCTTCTTGTAGGCGTTGTGCCGGTCGTCGCTGCCCCACCACGTCATGGTCAGGTCGCCGCTGGTGCTGCCGGCGCCCGTGCCGCCGGCGCATGCGCTGAGCGAGCTGCCGAGCGCGCCGGCGACGGCCAGTCCGCTCGCGGTGCGGAAGAGGGTTCTGCGCGAGATCTGGTGACCCACCGGGTCCTCCCTGGATGTGCGTGACGGATTGCCCGGCCGGTCAACGCGGCTCGGATCCTTCTGTGGATGGCGCCCTACGGCCCGCGACCTCGCCCGGTCGTTCCGCCGTGTCGGACGAGGGTCCACGGCCGTCGTCCTGGCCGTGACCGTACGAGCACGCCCTCGCACGGCTCGCCGTACGCGACATACGGCGGAGTACCTCGTCCCGAGCCGGGTCCCGCCGGCTCAGAAAGCGCTTGTCCGGACATTGGCAGAAGCGGGTGGAGTCCGTCAATGCTTCACCTGGACCGCCCCGGTCACGGTTTGGATTCCACGGGCGACGGCGAGGCGGGTGGCTCCGACCACGGTGCCGCTGTCGCCGAGCGCGCTGCTGACGACCTCGGTGGGCCAGCTCAGCCGGCCGAGCTCGGCCCGCACACCCGGCACGAGCTGCGGGTTCGAGCCGACGGCTCCGCCCAGCACGATCATCCCGGGGTCCAGGACGGCGGCCACCGCGGCGGCCAGCCGGCCGATGTCGGCGGCGTGCCCGGCGACCGCGGCACCGGCCGTGCCGTGGCCCGCCCCGGCGAGGGCGAACAGCTGGTCGGCGGTCTCGGGGCACGGCTCGTCGTCCTGCCACGCCTCGGCGGTCCGGCGCAGCAGGGAACGTACGCCCATGCGGTCCTCCAGCGCCTCGTGGCGCGGCTCGCGGCCGTCGTCCCACGGGTACGGCAGCCTGGCCACCTCACCGGCGGCGCCGTTCGCCCCGCGCAGCACCTCACCGCCCACGACGATGCCGAGACCGATGCCCACGCCAATGCGCAGATATCCGAACGTGCGACGGCCTCGGGCCGCGCCCTCGTGCAGTTCGGCGAGGGCGGCGCAGTTGACGTTGTTCTCCAGATGGACGGGTACGCCCTCCGGCAGTGCGACGGCCATCGCGTCGAAGACGGGGCCGGCCTTGGCGGTCGCGGGCCGCATCCCGCTGCCGTCCCGGTCCCGGGTCGTGACGTCACCGACGGCGACGACGACGGCGCGCAGCGGGGCGTCGACGGGGAGCGCGTCGATGACCTTGCGCACGGTGCCGGCGGCGTCGTCGCGGGAGCCGGTGCCCTCGGCGAGCAGGGTGCCGTCGAGGGCGCAGCCGCGCACCTGGGTCCGGGCGGGGCCGAGGTCGACGGCGAGCACGGCGCCTGCGGCGGGCCCGAGCCGGTAGACGGCGGCGGAGCGGCCGGTGGCGCCGGAGGCGGTGCCGGAGTGGGCAGCGAGGCCGGCGGCCTCCAGTTCGGCGACGGCGGCGGAGACGGTCGGCTTGGACAGGCCCGCTCCGGCCGCCAGCTGGGGACGGGTGGCGGTGCCCGCCCCGGCCAGCACCGCGAACACCGCACGCGCGCTCTCGCTCAGGTCCATGGTCTCCCCAGGTCGTGCCGCGGCGGCCGGAACCGCCGAAATGATCGTTCGGCAACGGGAATTCCGCGCCTCTTGACGCACCCTACTTCGTTAGTTAACTTCCTAACGAACTGATGCGGTGCTCGCCTGCCGCACCCGGCAACGAAGCCCGTCCCGGGGCTTCCCTACGCTCAACGGCGCGGGTTCACGCCGCTCGTCGCGACGTCGGCGCCCGCCCACGCACGGTTCGCCCGCCGTCGCAGCCCACGCGCAACGACGAAAGAGGATCCGTGCAGGACACTCCCCACTCGCCTCCTCTCGTGGTCGCTGTCGACGTGGGCGGCACCAAGACGCATCTGCGCGCACTCGCGGGGGACGTCATGGTCGCCGACCACGTCCGCACGAGCAGCGGCTGGCGGCCGCACGACCCGGTCGCCGCCGCCGGCTGGCTGGCCGCACTGGTCGCCGACACCCTGCCGGCCGGTGGGCGTCCCTCAGCCCTCGCGGTCGGCGGGCACGCCTGCGAGACCCCCCGCCAGTGCGGCCAGATCCGTACCGCGCTCCAACTCCACTTCGACGCGCCCGCCTTGGTGGTGGGCGATGCCGAACTGCTGGTCCCCGCCGCCGGGCTGGACAAGGGGGTCGGGCTGGTCGCCGGTACCGGGTCCGTCGCGGTCGGCCGGCTGACCGACGGCAGTGCCGTCCAGGTCGGCGGCTGGGGCGCGGTCCTCGGCGACGAGGGCGGCTCGGCGGGTCTCGTCCGCGAGGCCGTACGGGCCGTGTGGGCGGCGCACGATCTCGGCGAGGAGCCCGACGCACTGGCGCGTGGGCTCGTCGACGCGTTCGGCGTCGCCGAAGTGCCCGCACTCGGCGCGGCGTTGGAGAGCGCCGAACGTCCCTCGGCCCAGTGGGGCCGGCACGCGCCGGTGGTGTTCGCAGCCGCCCGGGCCGGTTCACCGCTCGCCCGTGCGGTGATCGACGAGGGCGGCCGCTCACTGGCCGCGCTGGTCGGTCAACTCGCCTCGCGTGGAGTCCCGGTGGACGACGTCGTGGTCGCCGGCAGCACCATTCTCGCCCAGCCCGTCCTGTACGACGCCTTCGCCGCCGCGCTCGCCGACAGCGTGCCGGGGGCGCGGCCGTGGCGCCTGGAAGTGCCACCGGTCGAGGGCGCTCTGACACTCGCCCGTTCACTTGTGTGACATCTGCCGGACTCCGCACCCTTCCGAGTCCGACACAACTCGCCCGTAGATCTTCGCTCGTAGGACTCGATCCCCCTGTGTTTCGTGCGTCTCATGTGCACCAGACGGTCGAGTCGATCATTTCGATCTCCTCCCGGCCGTTCGGGCCGATGAACTCGAGAGAGGCACCATGCCGGCATCCGTCGGGCGCCACACCACCCCGTCCCTCAATAGAAGGCGCTTTCTCCTGACCTCCGCCGGCGGCGGTGCGGCCCTCCTCGCCGTCCCTGCCGTCGCCGGCTGGCTCCCCGCCGCGGACGCCAAGGCCGCCGCGAAGGCAGCCGCGTTCGTCGACGACTACAAGACCAACGTGGTCGCGAACCTGACGCCCGAGACCAACGCGGTGGTCCGCGTTCTCGGCGGCTTCGCGAAGATGTGGAAGACGGGCGGCGCCTGGAACAGCGGCAAGCCGCTCATGCCCGACGTGCTGCGCGCCAACATGCGCTACAGCGTCCGGATCACCGCCGCGCGCACGGACGCTCAGGCGAAGGAATCGTTCATCATCGACCGTCAGCACCAGAGCTACTCGGTGATCGCCGGTCTCGGTCCGCTTGCCGACCTGTACAAGTCGGGCGCCAAGGCGGTCACATCGATCACCAGCGCTCCGGAGGGCATCCCCGCGGGGAAGATCAGCGACGCCGTGCCCGCGGACGCCCCGGCCGGTTCCGCGATCGGCGCGGGGTCGTACGACTCGGAGCTCGGCCAGGTGGCCAGGCTGGTCGACACCGTGCGCGGCCCCTTCGCCTCCGGCAACCCGGCCAAGTTCGCCTTCCAGTACCCGCGTCCGTGGCGGATGAACGAGGACAGCGAGGTCGTCGACACCGGCAGGAAGGACGAGTTCGGCTTTCCCGTCTACGAGTCGAAGGTGGTCGTCGTCCCTCAGCTGCTGCGCCAGCGCGGTGAGAACGCGACCGAGGACGGCGGCTTCCCCAGCGGGCACACCAACGCCCTGCACCTGGCGGCCCTGGCGTACGCCTACGCCGTGCCCGAGCGCTTCCAGGAGCTGGTGACCCGCGCCTTCGAGCTCAGCCACACCCGCATCGTGGCGGGCATGCACTCCACGGTCGACGTCCTCGGCGGCCGCATCATGGCCACCGCCCTGGCCGCCGCCGCCCTCGCCGACCCGGCGAACGCAGAACTCAAGGCCGCCGCCCGCGCCCAGGCCCTGGTGTACTTCAAGGGACGGACCGGCACGACGGCCGACACGCTCGACGCGTACGCCCACTCGGCCGACCGCGCCAGCGACCCGTACGCCGACCGTGACGCCAACGCCCGCACGGTCGAGCCGAAGCTGACCTACGTGCTGACCCGGCGCGGTCGCGACGAACCCCTGACCGTGCCGAAGGGCGCGGAGGTGCTGCTGGAGACGCGCCAGCCGTACCTGACCGCGGCCCAGCGCCGCGAGGTGCTGCGCACGACCGCGCTGCCCGGCGGATACGTCCTGCTGGACGGCTTCGAGCAGTGGGGACGGCTCGACCTGTTCACCGCGGCGGACGGTTACGGCGCCTTCGACTCCGACGTGACCGTCACGCTCGACGCGGCGGCCGGGGGCTTCGGCGCGGCGGACAGCTGGCGCAACGACATCCGCGGCGACGGCGGCTTGACCAAGCGCGGAACCGGCACACTCACCCTGACCGGGCACAACCGGTACCACGGCGGCACGGTGGTCGAGGGCGGCGTGCTGGTGGCCGCTTCCGCCAACGCGCTCGGAGAGGGCGACGTGCGGGTGAAGGGCGGCACGCTCCGCGCGGACAAGGTGCTGCGGGTGCGCGGCTCGTACGTCCAGGACGGCGATTCCGCCCTGGAACTCCTGGTCCGCAAGAACCACGGTCCGGCGCTCGACGTGTCCCGCCGGGTCACCTTGGGCCGGGGCAGCGTCCTGTCGCTGCGCCTCGACGCGGAGCGTCCGCCGCTTGCGGGGACCACGGTGCCCGTCATCGAGGCCTCACAGCTGCGCGGCCAGTTCGACCGCGTGGAGCTGAACTCCCGCACGCTGCGAGCCGTACCCGTCTACACGACGGATGGTCTGTCGGTACGACTCCTCAGGCGGTAACGCCGTCCCCGGCGGGAGCTGGTGCAGAGTAGGCCCATGGGCCGGCTCCGGATCAGCTCCCGCCGCCGCGGGGCCGACGGCGCCGCGGAGCGGAAAATGGCGCTCGAACAGCACTCGGTCCCTGCCTCGGCCCCGGAGGGATTCTCCGGTGTGCCCGACGCTTCCGCCGGGTCCGGCACGTCCGTCGCGCCGCGCTCGCGGCTGTCCGGCCGGCGTCGGCTCGTGCCGCTCCTCGTGGTCGTGCTGCTCGGCCAGATGGCCGTCGCGATGGTGACGACGGCGCTGCAGCAGACTCCGACGATCGACGAGCCCGTGTATGTCGGCACGGCGGCCGAGTATCTGCACGAGCACCGACTGACCCACAACCCCGAGCATCCGCCGCTCGGAAAGCTGATCATCGCCGTCGGAGTGGCGGCGGCCGATCCGCACGTCGACCGCTCCTTCACCGGCGATCAGGGCCAGTTGGGGCAGCACCTGCTGTACGAGTCGGGCAACGATCCCTGGCGGCTGATGCTGTTCGCCCGACTCCCTGTGATCGTTCTGACGCTTTCATTCGGGTTGATCGTCTTCGTCTTCGCCCGTGAACTGGCGGGTGTGGCGGGCGGTTTGGGGGCGCTCGGTCTGTACGCCTTCTCCCCCGACCTCATCGCGCATGGCTCGCTGGCCACGCTGGACGTTCCGGCGGCAGGGTTCGTGCTGACGTCGGTCTGGCTGCTGTGGCGGGCCCGACACCGGCCGCGCTGGTACGTGCCCCTCGCCGGAGTGGCCCTCGGTGCGGCGCTGGCCACGAAGATGAGCACCCTGGCCGCGGTCCCGGTGGTACTGGCGCTCACGGGACTGTCGGTGTGGTGCGCGAAGTCGCCCTCGGAGTCCCGCCGACGGGTGCTCGGACGGGTGGCCGTGGGCGCCGGGGTCGTGGCGGTGGCCGCCATCGCGGTCGTATGGGCCTCGTACCTGGTGGTCGACCCGCGGCTGCGCTGGACGCCGCAGCAGCCCGTACCCGTCGTGCTCGGGCTGCGCGGACTCGTCATCGATCTGCTGCCGTTCCCGCAGGCCTACGGCGACGGGATGCGGGTCCAGTTCGGCTTCGAGGAGTACCCGTGGCAGGGCTTCCTGTTCGGCCGGCTCTACACCGGCTCGCTCTGGTACTACCTGCCGGCCGCGCTGCTGGTGAAGACGCCGCTCGGCCTGCTCGCCCTGTGGGCGGCGGGTGTCGTGGCGGTGGTGGCCGTACGGCGGCTGCGACCGGCGGCGCCCTATCTGCTGGTGCCCGCCGCGGTGCTGCTCGTCGCGGCCATGCTCGGGTCACGGGACTTCGGCACGCGTTACGCCGTCTTCGTGCCGATGTTCCTGGCGGTGGCGGCGGGTTGTGTGCTCGCGGTGCGGTGGCGGTGGGCGCCGGTGGCGGTGGGGGCGCTGGTGGCGTTCGTCGCGGTCAGCTCGCTGCGGACGTACCCGTACTACCTGCCGTACTCCAACGAGGCGTTCGGCGGTCCGGCGAAGACCAGTCTGCGGCTGCACGACTCGAACGTGGACTGGGGCCAGGACCTCGGCCGGCTCGCGGACCGGCTGGACGAGCGGTATCGGGGCGAACGGATCTGGCTCGTGTACAAGGGCAGCGGAGTGCCGTCCTTCTACGGCATCCATGCCGCCGATCCGCGCGAGGTACCCGCCCGTGAGGTGCGCGGACTGCTGGTCGTGTCGGACTCCTCGGTGGCCAAGGCGACCGGCCAACTGGCCGAATTGATCGACAGCAGTCGTCCGATCGATACGGTCGGCCATTCGATCACCATCTATCGTCGGTGAGCGCGGGTCTCATACCAGCCCAGGTCACCACAGTGTGTGAGCTATGTTGAAGCACTGTGGAAGACAAAGGAGCCGCCTCCCTGCCATCGCCGCAGCAGGCACGCGCACAGGCATCCGCGATCACCTCGGGCAAGTCCGCCGGCGAAGCGGAGGCGTCCCCGACTTCCCAGCTCAGGACACTCTTCGATCAGCCCCGGCTGTCCCCCGGACAGCGGCGCATCGCCCAGTATCTGATCGAGCACATCACCGAAGCGGCGTTCCTTTCGATCACCGATCTCGCGGAGCGGGTCGGTGTCAGCCAGCCCTCGGTGACACGTTTTGCCGCGGCGGTGGGCTTCAGCGGTTACCCCGCGCTACGGGAGAAGCTCCAGTCGATCGCACTCGGCCAGCTCGCCGGGGGCCCCGCGGCCGAGGAGAACGGCGCGAACGAACTGCAGTCCGCCGTGGACGCCGAGATCGAGAACCTGGAGAACCTGCGGCGCGACTTCGCCGACCCCGACCAGGTCATCGACATCGGCCGCAAACTGTCCCGGTCGACCCCGCTGACCATCCTCGGACTGCGCATCTCCGCGTCGCTCGCCGAGTACTTCGCCTATGCGGCGCGCCGCGTCCACCCCGACGTGCGGCTGGTGACCCGGGGCGGCAGCGTCGCCTACGACTCGCTGCTGCAGTCGCGTGAGGCGGGCGGCACCTGGGTGCTGGCGTTCTCGATGCCCCGGCACGCCCAGGAGACCCTGACCGCGGTACGGGTCGCGCGCAGCGCCGGACTGCGGGTCGCCCTGATCACCGACCTGGCGCTCGGGCCGGTGGCCGACAACGCCGACGTCGTCTTCGCCACCGGCACCGGCTCCCGGCTGGTCTTCGACTCCTACGCCGCGCCCGGCGTGATGGCCGCCGCGCTGCTGCAGGCCATGACCGACGCCGACCCGGAGCGCACACAGGCACGGCTCGAGGACTACGAGCAGATCTCCGACCAGCACCAGTTCTTCCTCCGGGACTGATCCCGCCCCACTTCGCTCGAACCGCCCCACAGGTGGACCATTCACTTCAAATCACGCATGAATGTTTTCATACGTCTTGCAAAGCGGACGGCATATATAAATACTTCACACGCACCATCCGCCCGCGGAGAGCAGCTGGTCCGTTCATGCGCACGTCACCCCATCCGTCGTGCGACTGCCGTCTGCCCTTGCGGGCTCCTCAACGAACAGCCGTTGCCGCCGTCTCCTACCCGCGTCGGCGCGCGGGCTGTTCGGTCGGGCATCGCCTGCGCGAGCGCCCGTGGCGGCGGCCCCGGTCATCCCCTAGGCCGGGGCCGCCCCGACCACGTCGAACACCCCGGACGACGCCGCACACCCGGAAGCGATGATCATGACTCTGACGACCACGCGCATCACCCCGGACTGGCCGTGCCAGGTCAAGACCCCCGGTTCCTACGACTGGGAACGCTCGGCGGCCAAGTGGCTGCGCGAGCTGGTGCCGGCCCGCTACGCCAGCTACCCGGCCCTGATCCGCCACCCCGTGCTGCTCGCCCGCCACGCGCAGATCCAGGTCCAGAACGAGATCCGGGTCGCGCGCACCGCACTGCAGACCGCCCGGGCCGACCTGCCCGCCCTCGGCATGCCGGAGTCGGTCATCGAGCACACCATCAAGCTGTACGCGGCGGAGGTCATGCAGCTGCAGCACATCGCCCGCAGCGTGCGCGCGGTGTCGCAGGCACTGCGCGACCACGGGCGCTGACCGGCCGCCCCGCCCTCGCCCCGAGGCGCTCGGCAGTGCGTGGCGTCAGGAAGCGTCCGCCGTCGCCGCGCAGGTGACTTCCGCGGACGGGGCACCGGACGCCGAGGTGTCGGCGATGAAGCCGAACTTGACGCTCGCGCCGGGCGCCAGCTTCCCGTTCCAGGACGCGTTGGCGACGGTGGCCGTGCCGTCCCCGGTCGTACTGAGGGTGCCGTCCCAGACCTGGGTGAGGCGGGCGCCGTCGGCCGGTACGACCGTCGCGGTCCAGCCTGCGGCCGAGGACGCGGGCGCGCCGGTCACCGTCACCTCGCCCTGATAGCCGCCCTGCCAGCTGCTGACGGTCCGGAAGGACGCGCTGCAGGCGGGAGGGTCGCCGGGCTCGCCGGCGCCGGGAGCGCCGTCCGCACCGGGGGCGGGCCGGGTGGGCGCGGCCGACGCGGAGACCGTCGCGGAGCCCGTGGCGGACGGAGCCGGATCCTTCGCCGCCGCCTTGCCGTCGTCGCGGCCGGAGAGCAGGAGCGCCCCGCCGAAGCCGATGACCGCGGCGGCCGTCACGGCGACCGCGACGGCCGCGCGGCGAAATCCCGGGCCGGACGCGTCCGGGCCGGGGCGGGCGGCGCCGGCGCGCGGTGCGATCCTCGTGTCCTCGGTGACGGCCGGGAGTTCCTGTGTCTGTTCCTCGGCGCCGGGCAGGACACCGGGTCCGACCACGGTCTCGTAGCCGTTCCTTTCCTGCTCCAACTCCTTGAACAGCTCAGCGAGTGCGTCGGTGCGGCGCGGGCGCAGGACGCGGATCGGTTCCAGGGCCGGGCCTTCGTCGGGCTGCGCGGGGTCGGGCCGTGTGGGCACGCCGCTCTCCTTCCGTCCCGTCTTCACGGGCTTCGTCAATCCCCGAGGAGTGATACGGGGTTGCCGTCCTGCCGGTTCAGCGGAGCGCGCCACGGCTGAGCGGAACGCGGCGACCACCTCGCGTCGAGCCGCCGATTCACGCTCACTCTCCTTTCACCTTCCCTAAAGCGATCGATACGATCAATTCGGTATTCACTATTGAGCGTTTGAGCGTTCCCCTGCTAGAAAGCGCCGTCATGACGACTCGTTGGTCACGTCGCGGCTTCCTGGCCGCAAGCACCGGCACCGCTGTCGCGCTAGGCCTGTCCGTCCAGGCGAGCGCCGCGCCTCCGTCCGCCGAACCGGCCGCGGAGGCTGACGAGTTCACCCTCCTGCGGGCGAAGTGGCGCACACTCGTTCTGGGCGAGGGGTTCAGTCCCACCTCGGAACCCTTCAAGAGCCGGCTCGCCGAGCTCGGCAGTACCGCGGGCCAGTTGCGGTCCTCCCTGGCCCCGGCGGCCGGCTCGCTCTGGCCGGATCTGGTGTACGCCGACCCGGAGCCCGACGCCGATCAGGAGTCCTACGGCTACTCCGGCAACATGAACACCAGCTACAACCGGCTCAACACGCTCGCCCAGGCGTACTCCCAGCAGGGCACGGGCCTGACCGGCAGCACCCGGCTCAGGGACGCGATCTTCACCGGCCTCGATCACCTCCACTCCGACGTCTACAACGCGAGCCAGGCCCGCTACGGCAACTGGTACAGCTGGCAGATCGGTGCCCCGCAGGCGCTGCTCGACGTCTGTGTGCTGATGTACGACCACCTGCCGGCGGACCGGATCGCCGACTACGTCGCCGCGGTGGACCACTTCGTGCCGGACTCGGCGGTCGCCGACTACACCGGCACCAGCACCGGGGCCAATCGCGTCGATCTGTGCCGGGTGCTGGCGCTGCGCGGGATCGTCGGTGCGAACTCCGCCAAGGTCGCGCTGGCGCGGGACGCCCTCTCCCCCGTCTTCCCTTACGTGACCAGTGGCGACGGGCTCTACACGGACGGGGCGTTCATCCAGCACACCACGGTGCCGTACACCGGCTCGTACGGCTCGGTGCTGCTCGGTGGGCTCGGTTCGCTGTTCGCGCTGCTCGCCGGGTCGAGTTGGGAGGTGACCGACGCGAACCGGCAGATCGTGTTCGACGCGGTGGAGCGGGCGTGGGCGCCGTTCCTCTACAACGGCCTGGTGATGGACAGCGTGTCGGGGCGGGCGATCAGCCGGGGGCTGGCCGCGTCCGACACGAAGCAGATCCAGCAGGACGATCACCTCAGGGGTCATCCGATCCTCGCGTCGATCGTTCTGCTCGGTCAGGGAGCGAGTGCCGCGGAGAACGCTCGCTGGCGCGGGATGGTCAAGGGGTGGCTGCAACGCGACTACTACAGCCCGCCCATGAGCAATCAGACGATCGGTCTCACCGCTCTGGCCCGCCTCAAGTCGGTCCTGGACGACACCTCGGTCACTTCGATCGCCGAGCCGACCGGCCACCGGCTGTTCCCCAACATGGCCAGGGCCACCCACCGCAGACCCGGCTGGGCCGCCTCGCTCGGCATGGCCGACCGGCGGATCACGTACTACGAGACCGGCAACGGGGAGAACCTGCGCGGCTGGCACACCGGCTCCGGGATGCTGTGCTGGTGGGGTGACACCTTCGGCAACGGCCAGTACAGCGACGCCTTCTGGCCCACGGTCGACCCGTACCGGCTGCCCGGCACGACCACGTCGCGCAAAACGCTCGCGGACGCGGCCGGCGGTGACTGGGGTGCTTCGCTGCCCGACGTGAACTGGGTCGGCGGGGCCACCGACGGGCAGCGGGCGGCGATCGGGCAGTACCTGAAGGGCCTGCAGTCCACGCTGCTCGCGAAGAAGTCCTGGTTCTTCCTGGACGACACGATCGTCTGCCTCGGCGCCGGCATCAAGTGCACCGACGGCGTGGCAGTGGAGACGACGGTCGAGAACCGCAACCTCGGCCCCACGGGCGGCGCCCCCTTCGTCGTCGACGGCACCACCAAGCCCGCCGGCTACCCCTGGTCCGAGACACTCACCGGCGCCACCTGGGCCCACATCGGCGGGCACGGCGGCTATGTGTTCCCCGGCGGCGCGACCGTCAAGGCGCTGCGGGACGCGCGGGACGGTCGATGGAGCGACATCAACAAGGGCGGCTCCACGACGGTACTCAACCGCAAGTACCTGACCCTGTACGTCGATCACGGCACGAATCCGACCGACGGCCGCTACGCCTATCTGCTCATGCCGGGTGCGACTGCGGCCCGGACCCAGGCCCGCGCCGCCGCCACGACCTGGCTGACCGTCCTCGCCAACACCGACGACCAGCAGGGCGTCACCGTTCCCTCGATCGGCTTCACCGGCGTCAACTTCTGGTTCGGCGGCACGGTCGGACCCCTCGTCGCGAGCGATCCGTGCTGCGTGATGATCAGTGAGAGGTCCGACGGCACGGCGGTGTGCTGCGTCAGCGATCCGATGCGGATGCAGACGAGCGTGACGCTCACCTGGAACAGGGCAGTGTCCGCGGTGGTCTCCAAACCGTCCACGGTGACCGGGGCGACGACCGGTTCGTCACTGAGGCTCACCTTCGGCGACCTGAGCACGACGAAGGGCGCGACGCAGAAGATCATCGTCCGCCTGGGGTGAGGGCGCGGCCCCGGTCAGCCCTCCGCAGCGAGGAAGCGGTGCAGGGACGCCTTCATCGCGACGACGAAGGCGTCCCTGCGGCTGTCGTCCAGGGCGTCCAGGGACAGATAGGGGTTGAGGTCCTCCAACTCGACCAGCAGCAGTTCGCCGCCCGGCGCCCGGCAGGCGTCGACGCGCTGGATGCCGTGGCCGATGCCGTTCCACTCGATGAAGCGCCGGGCGAACTCCAGGTCGCCGTCGGCGGGTTCGTACGGCTCCAGCTGCCAGCGCCGGTCGGTGTGCGGCGCGTACAGGGCGTACTGGAAGTCGTGGTCGACGAAGTAGAAGGAGACCTCGTAGGCGAAGTCGACGCACGGCTGGATCAGGACGGTCCCGCCGGCCTCCTCGCCCTCGCCCTCTGTGGCTGGGTCCGAAACGATCCTCAGCCCGATCGAGTCGGCACCGAGCTTGGGCTTGACGACATACCGGTCGGACTCGGGCAGCAGGTGCATGTCCTCTCGGCGGTCCACGGTCGGGATGACCGGGTACCCGGCGGCCGTCAGGTCGAGCAGGTACTGCTTGCCCGCCATGTCCGCCTTGCCCGACAGCGGGTTGTAGACCCGCGTCCCCTCGGCGACCGCACGCCGGCGGAACTCGTCGTACGCGTCCTGGTGGCCCAGGACCGGACCGCTGTTGCGGACGACGACCGCGTCGAAGGCGTCCATGAGCGCGGCCGCGTCCCGGGGGTGGCACAGGGCGAGGTCGAAGTCCTCGCGCAGCCGTGAGGTGAGGAAGATGTCCTCGTCGCAGTAGCGCCGCCCGCGAGCCTGGTAGGCCAGGTCGGTGACGTACAGGAGGCGGGGTCGGGCGGGTGGCATGCGGGACTCCTCGGCTGCGGCGGCAGCCGATCGTATGCGGACCGGCTGTCACCGAACAAACGTCGGACCGGTCGAGGTCACAGCCCGGCCGCCCACAGCTCCCCCTCCCGATTCCCTCCAGGCCCCGCCGCACGGTGCGCCGAGGACCGGGGCCGATGGGCGCGTACGAAGGGACGGCGAGCACCCGGCAGCCCGCCGCCTCGGCCGCGGCGACGCCGGTGGGCGAGTCCTCGACGGCCAGACATGCCGCGGGGTCCACCCACAGGGCCCGGGCGGCGGCGAGGTAGGGGTCGGCGGCGGGTTTGCTCCGCGGAGTCTCGCCCTCGGCGACCGTCGTACGGAATCTGTCGGCGCCCAGCGTCTTCAGTACCGCGTCCATCACCGGCCGCGACGACGCCGAGACGAGCGCCGTCGGGATGCCCGACTCCTGGAGCAGATCGAGGAGTGCGAGGGCGCCAGGGAGTGGAGCGGCTTCACGCTGGACGGCCGTAAGGAAGCGGGCTTCGAGGTCCGCCGCGAGGGTCTGCGGGTCGCCGTCGCCGGTCAGGGGCAGGAGGCGGGCGGCGGCTTCGGCGGACGAGCGGCCCAGGACGTCGAAGAGGTCGTCGGTGCCGATCCGGGGCACGGCCTCGCGCACCGTGCGCAGCCACAGCGACTCGGTGTCGACGAGCGTCCCGTCCATGTCGAGGAGCACGGCGTGCGGGGCGGCGGCGAACGGGCGGCCGTCGAGGGTCCAGTGCCGGTCCGGGTGCCGGCCGAGTGCGGCGAACACCTGGGCCGCGACATCGGCATGCCGTAGCGGACGCGGCGCCAGGCCGATCCCCGGGCCGGCGGCGACCAGCCATGCCGTGCGCTCCTCGGGCGTACGGCCGCCGTGGCCGCCGGCGTCGACATGGCCGTGGTCGGTCACGACGAGAAGCGTCCACTGCTCGTCGGCGTAGGTCGGCCGGGAGCGCACGGCGGCGAGCAGCCGGCCGAGGCGGGCGTCGGCTCGGCGGACCGAGGCCTCGTACGCCTCGCCGCAGCCCAGGAAGTGTGCGGTCTCGTCGGGTGCGCCGAGGTAGACGAACGACGCCACTATGTCGCCGTCGGCCTCGGACAGCACGCGTACCGCGGCCTCGGTGATCTGCTGGTCGCAGTGTTCCCAGGCTTCGGGCGTGTCGGCCGTCGGGGAGACGTACGCCGCTGCGGACGGGGCGCGGAAGAGGGGGCCGCCGTGGTGTGCCTGCATCAGGGGCTGCCAGCCGGCGGCGACGAAGGTGCGGCGGCCGTCCTGGACGGCGAGGCGGGTGGCGAAGTCGGGGAAGACGTCGAGGCGGTTGCCGGTGAAGTCGTTGCTCCACACGCCGTGTTTGGCGACCGTGACGCCGGTGACGACGGTCGCCCAGCAGGGGCCGGACATGGTGGGGGTGTCGGCGTCCACCTCGATCGGGGCGAGGAAGCCTTCCGCGGCCAGGGTGTCGAGGTGCGGGGTGGGCAGGCGGTTCAGTACGTCCAGGCGTACGCCGTCGATGCCGACGACGAGGACGCGGTGCGCGGCTTCGTGCACAGAAGGTCCTTTCCCTGACTGGTTGTTGGCGGGTTTGACGGGGTTGACGATGTGACGGGCTCGGCCGGCTTCGGCTGCTCGCTCACGCCGAGCGGGTCAGTTCGTCCGGCGCGACCTCGTGCACGAACGGCAGACCCCTTGCGTACCGCGCGACCTCCTCGACTGCCCAGTCGGTCATCCGGCCGAGTTCGTTGCCGAGGGAACCCGCGATGTGGGGGGTCAGCAGCACGTTGGGCAGGGAGTACAGCGGCGAGTCCGCAGGCAGTACCTCGGGTTCGGTGACGTCGAGGACGGCGTGGATGCGGCCGGTGACCAGGTGGGCGGTGAGGGCGTCGGTGTCGACGAGACGGCCGCGGGCGGTGTTGATGAGCGTGGCGCCGTCCTTCAGGAGGGCGATGCGTCGGGCGTCGAACATGTGGTGTGTCTCGGGCAGTTGGGGCGCGTGGACGGACACCACGTCGCTGCGCCGGACGAGTTCGTCGAGGCCGGCCTGCGCCGCGCCGAGGGCGTGGGCCTCCTCCGGGACCAGGTAGGGGTCGTGGAGGAGGACGTCGAGGTCGAACGGGCGCAGCAGGTCGAGGACCCGGCGGCCGATGCGGGAGGCGCCGACGATGCCGACGGTGCGGTGGTAGTTGCCGTAGCCGTCGTAGTACGGCAACAGGTCGGGCCGGGTTCGGGTGGCTGCGTAGGTGCGGGAGGCGTCGAGGACGCGTTTGCCCGCGAACAGGATGGCGGCGAGGGTGAATTCGGCGACGGGTACGGCGTTGGCGGTGGCGGCCGAGGAGACGGTGATGCCGTGGCGCCAGACGGCGTCGGTGATGTGGTGTTTGACGGAGCCTGCCGCGTGGACGACCGCGCGCAGCCGGGGCATGCGGTGCAGCGCGTCCTCGGTGAGCAGGGGTGCGCCCCAGTGGGTGAAGAGGATTTCGGTGCGGGCGAGTTGGCGGGGGTCGGCGGTGGTGAAGTCGGTGACGGTGGTCGTGGTGTCGACGCGGGCGACGGATGCGAGGCGGTCGAGGGCGTTGTCGGCGCGGAGTCGGCTGTGGATACCGGCTCCCATGGCCAGCACGGTGTGGGGTCGGCGCATGCTGTTCAGGAGGGTTCCTTCCGGAGCGGGCGTGGCGGAGTGCGTCGTCACTTCACCGCTCCCGCGGTCAGGCCGGAACGCCAGAAGCGCTGCAGGCAGACGAAGGCGACGATCAGCGGGACGACCGCGACGAGCGAGCCCGTGATGACGAGCGAGTAGAACTCGGGCTGTTGCTGGGTGACGCTGTTCCACATGAACAGCCCCAGGTTGACCGGGTAGAGCTGCTCGTCGTTGAGCATGACGAGGGCGCCGAAGAAGTTGTTCCAGCTGGCGGTGAACGAGAACAGGAAGATCGTCATGAAGCCGGGTGCCAGCATGGGCAGGGCGACGCGGGCGAAGGTGCGCAGTTCCCCGGCGCCGTCGACGCGGGCTGCTTCCAGGACCTCGTTCGGGACGTAGCCCTCGGAGAAGACGCGGGCGAGGTAGACGCCGAACGGGTTGACCAGGGCGGGCAGCAGCAGTGCCCAGTGGGTGTTGACGACGCCGGCCTTGGTGGCCAGCAGGTACATCGGCAGCTGGATGACGGTGGTGGGGACGAGGACGCCGCTGAGGACAAGTCCGAACAGCTTCTCCTTGCCTCGGAAGTCGTACTTGTCGAAGGCGTAGCCGGTGGCGACGCAGATGAGCGTGGAGGCGGCCGAGCCGACGACGGAGTAGAGGACGCTGTTGCCGAACCAGCGCAGGTAGATGCCGTCGTTGAAGGTGAGCACGTGGTGCAGGTTGGTGAGGAGGTTGAAGTCACCGAAGGCGAACCCGGAGGTGGCGAAGAGGTCGCGGTGGTTCTTGGTGGCGGCGATGAGCAGCCAGGTGACGGGCAGGAGGGTGTAGCCGGCGGCGACGATCAGCAGGCCGTTGACGACGCTCCTGGACAGCAGGGTGTTCGGGGTGGTGCGGCGGCGGGTGGCCGCGGTGGGCCGGGGAGTGGCGGAGGGCTCGGCGGTGGGTGTGGTGTGGCGGGTGAGGGTGCTCATGACGTGGCCGCCTTCCACCGGTTGCCGATCCGGGTGACGAGGTAGGAGAGGACGACGCCGAGGGCGGCCAGCAGGAGGGACGCGGCGGCGGCCAGACCGTAGTCGTGCTGCACGAATCCGGCCTTCCAGATGAACAGGGTCGGGGACCACTCGGTGTCGATCGAGGGCGCTCCACGCTGGTTGAGGAGCTTCGGCTCGGTGAAGATCTGGATCGCTCCGACACAGGTGAACAGAACGGTCATGACGATCGCTGAGGCGATCATCGGCACCTTGATCTGCAGCGCGGTGCGCAGTGCGCCGGCACCGTCCACGACGGCCGCTTCGATCACTTCGCGCGGCACGGCTTGCAGGGCGGCGTAGAAGATGACCATGTTGTAGCCCATCCACTGCCAGGCGCTCAGGTTGACCAGCGACGCCAGCACATGATCGTTGGCGTAGAAGTCCCAGGAGCCACCGAACGCGCCGATCCATTCGAGCACCGGGCTCAGCCCCGGCGTGTACAGATAGATCCAGATGATCGAAGCGATCAGTCCGGGGATCGCGTGCGGCAGGAACAGCGCGAGTTGAAAGAAACGCTTGGCGCGGGCGAGGGCCGAGTCGACCAGGAGGGCCAGGGTGAGGGAGCCGCCGATCAGCACCGGGATGTAGAGGGCGCAGTAGAGCGCGATGTTCGCGAAGGATGCGCGAAAGCCGGTGTCGGCCAGCGCCTTGGTGTAGTTGCCGAAGCCTGCGAACACCCGCTCGGTGCCGCCGAACCCGAGCCCTGAGGAACGCTCCTGGAACAGGCTCATCCACACGGCGTAGCCGATGGGCGCCGCCATGACCGCGGCGAACAGCACGAAGAACGGCGTGACGAGCAGGGCGGCCGTACGCCGTTGGCTGCGCAGGAGACGCGAGGTGCTCGGGGGCCGGGCCGGGAGCTGGACCCGGACCTGGGCCCGGGGTTGGGACGAGGTGGGGCGGCTCTTGGCCGGTCGGCTGGTGGGGCGGGCCAGGGGTGGGGCCACTGCGGCTCCTTGGTGGGTGGGGCGGGAGAGGCGGGTGGAGGGGGTGCAGGGTGCAGGGAGTGGGGGCGAGGCTGGGGGGCAGGCTGGGGGGCAGTTACCGGCGGGCCGTTGATCCCCCGGGCGGCGAGGCAGCACCGAATCGCCCCGCCGCACCGCCCCGCACACCCGCCGCACAACCCCGCGCCGTCACCCCGCGCCGTCACCCCGCGCCATCACCCCGCGCCATCACTCCGCGAGCTTCAGACCCCGTTCGGCGATGCCCGACTGCGCCTTCTGCTGTCCCGCCTGGATGCCCTGGGTGAAACCAGACTTCGCGGTCTCGTCCTGGATGGCCGTGTAGACGTCCATCTGGTTCGGGCCCCAGGTCCACCCGGGGACGATGGTGTCGACCTGCTGGGACGCGAGGGCGTAGAGGTTCTGGCCGTTCAGGTACTCGGTGTCGAACTTGGCGGCCGCCACTTCGCGCATCTCGGGGTTGGCCGGCAGGGCGCTGCTGGGTGAGTCGAGGTCGGCGAGCCTGGCCTCCACGCCGGCCTTGTTCGTGGTGAGCCAGGTGATGAACTCAGCGGCGGCGTCGGCGTGTTCGCTGCCCTTGAGGACGCCGTAGGAGGTGCCTCCGTAGTTGCCGCTGGCGGCGGTGCCCCAGTTGGGCATGGGCGCGGCGGCCCACTTGCCCTTCTGGTCGGGCATGGCTGTCTGCATGCCGCCCGCGGACCAGGAGGCGCCGAGGAAGGAGAGGGTCTTCCCGGACGTGCGGGCCTTGGTCTCCTCGGGGCTGTAGGCGGTGAGGGACTGCACGAGGTCGTCCTTGATCAAGCCGTCCCAGTAGGCGGCGACCTTGTTGCTCGCCATGTCGTCGACGGCGGGCTTCCAGGCGTCGCCCTTCGTGTCGAACCACTTCCCGCCCGCCTGCCAGGCCAGCGCGGCCAGCAGCGCGGGGTCGCTCTTCGGCATGGAGGCGAGCCGTGCGTTCTTGTCCTTCTGCTTGACCTTCTCGGCGGCCGTCTTGAACTCGTCCCAGGTCTTGGGGACTTCGATGCCGTACTTCTTGAACAGGTCGGTGCGGTAGTAGTACAGCTGCGGCGCGGCGTCGTACGGCACGGTCCAGGTCTTGCCGCCGAAGGTCACCAGGTCCTGGATGGGTCGCGGGAATTTCGTCTTGACCGTTTCACCGGCGTGCTCGGTCAAATCGATCAGATTGCCCTGGCTGGCGAACTCGGGGACCATCTGGTACTCGATCGTGGCCACATCGGGTGCGTTGCCGGCTTTCACCGAGTTGACGAGCTTGCTGTAGCCCTCGGTGCCGCTCGGTATCTCGGTGAACTCGACCTTGATGTCCCTGTGCGTTCTGTTGAACGCCTCCACGGTCGATTTGGCCCCGAGTGTCCAGGTCCAGTAGGTGAGCGTGACGGGCTTTCCGCCCGCGTCGGTACCGGCCGAGCCGCCGTCGCCGTCGCCGCTGCCGCCGCAGGCGGTGGCGAGCAGACCGAGCGCGGTGACGGCGGCGAGAGCGGCGGTCGTACGGAACGAACGTGTGGTGCGGGACGAACGTGAAGTGCGCGTCATGGCACGTCTCCTACGAGACCTCGTACGGGCAGAGGCGGTCGCAGGACATCTTTTGCGCACACACGATCAGAGTCAAGAGCGTTCGCGCGAAACAATCAAAACGATCGCGAATTCGCTCACTCGGCGATCGATCCGCCGCCGCAGGATGAGCGGACCCTCAACTCCGGGAGCAGGTCCAGGTGTTGACGCGGCCCCGGCTGCTGCCCGCTCCGGCGCTCGGCGAGGCGCTCCAGCAGCAGCTTCGCGGCCAGCTCCCCCACGGAGCGCGTGGGTGGCGCGACAGCGGTGAGCGGCACGTCGGAAAGACCGGCGACCTCGTCCTCGTACGCGATCAGCGCCAGGTCGTCGGGGACCCTGATGCCGCACGCCTGGAGCCGTGGCACCAGCACGATCGCGTCCTCGTCGCTGTGCACGAGCGCGGCGGTGACGCGACGCTTCTTCACCGCTTCGACGAGATAGTCGACGCTCGCCTCGTAGTCCCCGTGTTCCCGCACGGTCGGGGCTGCACCCTTGTCCACGTCGAGCCCCAGGGCCTGCACGGCGGCCCGGTAGCCGGCGGTGATCTGGTTGGCGTGCGGGCCCTCCTGCAGGACCGCGGTGATCCTGCGGTGTCCGAGGCTCGCGAAGTGACCGACGGCGACCGCGGCGCCGTGGGCCCGGTCGGTGCGCACCCGGTCGAGTACGGCGGCGGGGTTTCCGGGCGGGGCCAGGCGTTCGACCAGAACGGCGGGAACGTCGTGCTCCAGCAGCCATTTCTCCTGACCGTTCTCGGGCACGCCGCCGAACCAGCTGGGCGCGACGAGCAGTCCCTCCGCGCCGCCCGAGAGCAGGTGCTCGGCCTGCACCGGGTCCTCGGTGTCGACGTAGCCGGACACCCCCAGCACGAGCCGGCCGCCCTGGGCCGCGACCGCTTCCCGGGCGCCGCGCACGATGTCGGCGAAGATGTAGTTCGTGGTCGGGACGATCATTCCGATCACCGCGCCCTCGGCGCCCGCCGGCCGTTCGCGCACCTCGGCGGTCGTGTCCCCCGGCCACACGACCGCACCGTGCAGCCGCTGTACCCGGCCCTGCGCCGCGAGCGCTTCGACGTCGCGCCGCCGGGTGACGGCGGAGACGCCGAGTTCGGCGGCGAGTTCGGCGACGCGGAGGCTGCCCCGCTCCCGGACGAGTTCGAGCACCCGCTCGTGGCGCTGGTCGACGTGCAGTCGCATGGTTCCCCCTGGGGCGAGGCCGGTCGAACGATCCCGGGCCACGCGGAGCGTGATCCCGAGGCGCTCACTCTACGCCCACAATCGTATCGATCACGTTCGATCAATACGATCAACCCACCGCATTTGCCCTGGCGGGACGGCTGCCCGGACCTCATCCGGGGCGAGCGACACCCGCGGACAGCACTCAGTTCCCCCGCACCACTGCACTGAGTGCCATCAACCCAGCTCAGGTGCTACGTTCCCGTCCATGAGCTCCAGCAGCGCGGCATCCGGCCGTGGCGAGAAGGCCGAGAGGGCGGAGAAGGGCGAGAAGGCGGAGGCCGCGGCCGCCAAGCCCCCCATGCGGGACGCCCTCGTCGCGGCGGCCTTCCAGCTGTTCCTGGAGCGGGGCTACGAGCAGACGACCGTCGACGACATCGTGACGCTCGCGGGCGTCGGGCGACGGTCGTTCTTCCGCTACTTCCCCTCCAAGGAGGACGTGGTCTTCCCCGACCACGAGCGGTGCCTCGCCGACATGACGGCCTTCCTCGCGGCGAGCGGCGCGGAGCACGAGCCGGTGCGCCGGGTGTGCGACGCGGCCCGGCTGGTCCTGCGCATGTACGCGGAGAATCCCACCTTCTCGGTGCAGCGCTACCGCCTCACCAAGAGCGTGCCCGGGCTGCGGGCGTACGAGCTGTCCGTGGTGTGGCGCTACGAGCGGCAGCTGGCCGAGTATCTGCGCGAACGTTTCGCCGGCCGGCGCGACGGGACGCTCCAGGCCGACGTGATCGCCGCCGCTGTGGTCGCGGCCCACAACAACGCGCTGCGGTCCTGGCTGCGCTCCGCCGGCCAGGGCGACGCGAGCGCCGAGGTGGACCACGCCCTGGGATATGTGCAGTCGGCCTTCGGTACCGGCCCCGCCCCGCGCCCGGACGGTGCCGAACCGGCCGAGGACGTGGTGGTCGTGGTGTCCCGGCGCGGTGCGCCGCTGTGGCGGGTCGTTCAGGAGATCGAGGCGGCGCTCGGCCCGGGCACATGAACCGCGCGCTCGACCCGGTCACATAATTCAGGGTACGCAGTGCCTTTACGAGTGGCACTCAGTGCCATACGCTGAGGCCGTGCACGGTGGCACGGTGAACCGGGCACGAGCGTGCTCGGGTGACCCGCGCACGTGGGATTCCGGCCGAGCGCAGGGAGTTGACCAGCGTGTACCACCACTCAGGAAGCGTTGCTCGCCAGACGGCCGGTTCCGGGACCGGCGTACTCGACCCCGCGGCCCCCGACCGGGACGCCATCGTCTTCCAGCGCTGCACCTGGTGCGGTACCGCCATGTACCACCGGCTGCTGTGTCCGGTCTGCCAGGGCAGTGACCTGCGGACCGAGCGCAGCGAGGGGGTGGGGACCGTCCGGCACTCCACGGTGGTGCACCGCAACACCCCCGCGGCGCGCAATGTGTCGCTCATAGAGATGGCCGAGGGGTTCGTCGTGCGTGGCCGGGTCATCGGCCCGCCGATCGGCATTCACAGCGGGGACCGGGTGCGGTTGTCCACGGCGAAGGACCCGGTCCGCAGCGAGCCGGTGTTCCAGCTGATCGACGAGCCCTACCGCGCCTGGACCTGACCGCTCTCCCGGATCCGGCACACCGGGCCCGGCACGGGGGCCGGCGGTTCTCCTCGGCCTCCCCCGCCGCGCGTGCATTCCCTCGTTAGCGCGGTCATCTCCCGCTGTGCCCAACCTAGTTCGCCCCTGGAGCAAGCGCTCTTCTCTCCCCCCTCGCAGGCAACGCACAAGTACCACCTTCCGTCCTTCCCAGGTGAAGGGCCCGGGGCCGTCCCGGTGCGAACGGAAGGAGGGGCACGTGATTCGTGCCCGGCGAATATGGGTCACCGCCTTGGCGGTGCTCACGGTGGTGGGAGCGTCGCCAGGGTGGGCTCGGGCTCAACAGGCGTCCGAGGCAAGGCCGTCGGCGAACTCGACTGATGCCGCCAGTGGTGAGGGCCTGCCGGACGACTGGAGCATCACCGGTGACGGGCCCGCACGGAAGCTGGTGTGGCGGTCCGACGAGCGGGTGCCGATGGGTGACGCCCGCGTCGAGTTCTACGCCGGTGACCGGCTGCTCGGCCGTCCGGCACCGGCGAAGGACGGCCGTACGTTCCGCCTCGGCATCGACGGGGTCCGGCTGGACTCCGTGCAGGACCTCGAAGTACGGGCCGCGGGCCGCCGGTTGGACGCGCCCGACCCGGCCGCCGGCAATGCGCGCTCGGCGGTGACCGTCCCGCCGCGGCTGCCGGTGAACCAGATCGATCCCGGTAAACCGGGCGCGTACCGGACCGTAACGGGCGAGTACGACCTCGATCCGGTACGGCTTCCCGGATACGCCGAGCCGGTCGAGATGCGGGCCGTGGTGGTGGCGCCCGAGGGTGCCGACGGCCGCCGTCCGCTCGCCCTGTTCCTGCACGGCCGCCACTTCACCTGCTACGCGCCGCGGGGTGAGACCAGCGGCGACTGGCCCTGCGCCGCCGGCGCCAAGCCGGTGCCGAGCCACCGGGGCTATCTGCGCGACCAGCGGCTCCTGGCCTCCCAGGGCTATGTGACCGTGTCGATCTCCGCCAACGGCATCAACGGCCAGGACTGGAGCGCCGAGGACGGCGGCGCGCAGGCCCGTTCCTCGCTGGTACGGCAGCATCTCGCCCGCTGGGCCGACTGGTCCGCGCACCCGACCACGGCGCCCGCGGCCGTACGGCAGATGCCCAGGGCCGATCTGTCCCGTGTCCTGCTCGTCGGGCACTCGCGGGGCGGCGAGGGCGTCAACCGGGCTGCGATGGACAGCCTTTACCCGCCGCCCGCGAACCAGGACGGGTATCGCGGCCCGGTGCGCTGGCACATCCGCGGCACCGTGCTCATCGGCCCGACGGTCTTCGGCCAGAACCCGGTCGCGGACGTGCCGTCGATGACGATCCTGCCGGGCTGTGAAGGGGACGTCTCCGATCTGCAGGGCGAGGTGTACGTCGACGGCACCCGCGGGGTCAGCCGCGGTACCGCGCTGCACAGCGCGGTGTACATGATGGGCGCCAACCACAACTACTTCAACAGCGAGTGGACGCCGGGCCGGGCCGAGGCGCCCGCCGACGACGACTTCTGGAACGACGGGGAGCAGCTCGACCCGGTCTGCAGCCCCGGCACCCGCACCCGGCTGACCGCCGACCAGCAGCACAAGGCGGGCGCCACCTACATCGCCGCGGCGGCACGGCTGTTCGTCGCCAAGGACGACCGGGTCCGCCCGCTGCTCGACGGCTCGGGCCGCCGCGCACCCTCGGCCGGCCCCGTGCGCGTCCTCACCCATGCGGTGGGTGCGCGGCGCGGGCCGGGATTCCTGCCGGACGGCAAAGTCACGGTGGGCGGCGGTGGCGGCCGGCTGTGCTCGGCCGTGCATCCCACGTCGGCCACCGCGTGCCTGTCGTCGGAGACGGCCGGCGGCTCCCCGCACTTCACCCGGTGGGAGACCGACCGCGAGCCCGGCCGCCGCGCGGTCGCGCTGCGCTGGTCCGCGGCGGGGTCGGCCGTACGGGTACGTCCCGAGCGGCCGCTGTCCCTGACGGGTGCCAAGGCGTTGGCGCTGCGTGTGATCGTGCCGCCGAACACCACCGGTACGCAGCTGGACGTCTCGGTCACCGACAGCGCCGGCCGGCACCGGACCCTCGGCCGGGTCAAGGTCGACGGGCTGCCGGGGTCGGACCGGACGGCGTCGTACTGGGCGCGCGAGGTGCGGGTGCCGATCGGCGCCGATGACGCGGCGGCGCTCGACCTGCGGCACGTCAAGTCCCTGGAGCTGACGCCGCGTACGAGGTCCGGGCGGGCCTGGCTGATGGACGCCTGGGGTTGGCGGCCGGGCACGCCGGAAGTGCGGGAGGCTGCGTTGCCCCGGGTCGACGTCGGACGGCTGACCGTCAAGGAAGGGAACTCGGGCGAGCGGACGTACCGGGTGCCGGTGCAGGTGTCGGGACGCGGCAGCGGGCAGGTAAGGCTGTTCGTCGCCGACCCCGTCACGGGCAGGGCCACGGACCGGCTGGTGACGGTGCGGCCCGGTGCGCAGGACATCGACGTACCGGTGAAGATCCGGGGCAACACCCGCTACGGCTACGACCTCCCGCACAACGTCTTCGTCAAGGCGGTCCGCACCGCCGTGGTCGGTTCGCACCTGGGCGGGGTGACCGCGGAGAACGATGACGCGATGCCCGCGATCGGGGTGAAGCCGGTCGCGGACCGGGTGACCGAGGGGAAGCCGTTGAAGTGGCGGGTGACTCTGTCCGCAGCGGCTGACGTGGAGGTGGGCGGCGTGTTCCCCCTGGTGCCGGTCACCGACGGTGCGGTGCTGTCCACCAAGGACGTCGATCCCGAGTGGCTCCAGGCGACGTCCGGTGCCTCGCCGGATCCGGAGCGCCCGCTGTCCGAGGTGGACGACCTCAGTCTGTGGGTGTCCGTCCCGGCAGGCGCCACGAGCACGGAGCTGACGGTGCCGACGGTGAAGGACACGGTGACCGAGCAGGCCGAGTCGGTGCGCTTCCAGTTGGCCGACGACGAGGGCGAACCGGTGCCCGGGGCGCCGGTGGTGAAGGGCACGGTGGTGGACGCGTCCTGAGGCGTCGCACCTGACGCCTCTTGAGGCGACGGCGACGCAGCTCGCGGGCGGGCTTGCGAAAGCCCGCCCGCGAGGGCGCGTGAGGAGTCGGAAGGGGCCCGCCCGCCGACCCCAACCGCCGACCGCAGACCTGCCGGGACTACCCGCGATCAGCCGGCTGGCGTCAGCGTCAGGCGCATGCCGACCGTGCCGTTCACACCTCGGCGCAGTCGGCTGCCGAAGAGGGTGAGGCGGCCGGTGATGCCGTACTTGCGGGCGATGAGTCGGCGGTAGCGGGCGCTGGTGGCCTCGTCGCAGATCTCGGCGGTGGCGGGGACCTGGTCGCCGGTCGGCCTGCCGCGCAGGTCGCAGGGGCCGACGAGGACGTCGCTCCGGGCGCGGATGCGCTTGACCTTCCACGAGTCGGCCACCGTCCAGACGCCCAGGGCGTCTCCGTCGCGGACCACCCAGACCGGCGTGGCGACACCGGTGCCGTTCTTGCGGTAGCTGGTGATGAGCAGGTACTGGCCCGCGCCGAGCGTTTCGAGCGACGTATCGTCCATGGCCGGAAGTGTAGGCAGCGAGGGTACGGGCGGCGCAGGTGGGGACGCCGCGCGGGGCGCCCCCATCGTGCTGCTCAGCGCAGGGCCGCCACCATGCGGCGTACGCCCTCCGTGATCAGCTCTGGTGATGTCGCCAGGTTCAGCCGTACGTGACCCGCTCCGCCGGTGCCGAAGGGGATACCGGAGTTGAGCGCGACCCGGCCACGCCGCAGGAAGACGTCCGCCGGGTCGTCGCCGAGGCCGAGGGCGCGGCAGTCGAGCCAGGCGAGGTAGGTGGCCTCGCCCGGGCGGTGGGTGATCGCGGGGAGGTGCTCGGCCAGGAGGTCCACGAGCAGGCGCCGGTTGTCGTCGAGGCCGGCCAGCAGGGCGTCGAGCCAGTCGGTGCCGTCACGCAGGGCGGCGCTGTGGGCGATGATGCCGAGGTGGCTGGGGCCGTGGCTGACCTCTTCCGGCATCCGGGCCAGGTCGTCGGCGGCCGCGGGTCCGGCGATGCCGAGGGCCGCCTTGAGGCCGGGCAGGTTCCACGCCTTCGACGCCGACATCAGCGACAGCCCGTTCTCGGCGCCGGGGACGCGCAGATACGGCACGAAGTCGACGCCGCCTGCGGTGAGCGGGGCGTGGATCTCGTCGGCGACGACGCGCACGCCGTGACGGTCGGCGAGTGCGGCCACGGCGGCCAGTTCGTCGGCGGTGTGCACGGTGCCGGTCGGGTTGTGGGGGCTGCACAGCAGGAAGGCGGCGCGTCGGCCGTCCGTGGTCACCTGCCGGAAGGTCTCGTCGAGGGTGTCGAGGTCGATGCGCAGGTCGGCGCCGAGCGGGGCCTCGATCACCTGGCGGTCCATGTGCTCGACGAACATGTAGAACGGCGGATACACGGGTGAGTTCACCACGACCGGATCGCCCGGTCCGGTGACCAGTTTGAGCATTTCGACCACACCGAGCATCACGTCGGGCACGATCGCCGTTCGCTCCACGGCCGGCTCCCAGCCCCACCGCTTCTCCGCGAAACCGGCGAGCGCCTCGGCGTAGCCGGTGCCCGCGGGGTATCCGGTGTCGCCGAGCGCGAGGGCTTCGGTGAGCGCGCGCACGACGGGCTCGGCCAGTGGTACGTCCATCTCGGCCACCCACAGGGGCAGGACGTCCTCGGGGTAGGCGCGCCACTTCATGCTCGTACGAGATCGGAGGCGGTCGAGGGTCAGGGCGCGAAGCGGATTCGGTTCACCGGTCGTTTCGTGCGGGATCCTGGTCATGAGGCACAAGATAGGGGGATGTGCCGTGGCCGGGAACGATGAGGACGGACAAGAACGATCAGGCGTGCGGTGAACGCGCGCGTACCGGGCCACGTATGGAGTGAGGGTGCTCAACCACGGGAGGGCCCCGCGGCGTTGACGCCGCGCTGACTGGTTCGGGAGCCACGCATGAGGCACGCACGACGACGTCTCGTCCGGCGAGTGACACGGCTGGCGGCGGTCGGCGGACTCCTCCTCGGAGGAACGATGGTCACACGCGCCGTGGCGAGCGAACCTCCGGACGCCTCGGCCGTCCCGCGCACCTACGCCGCCTCGGCCGGCGACACCGGCAGCGAGCTGGTCTCGCGTCTGGGCACGTCCCGTACGGCGGGCAGCTGGCTCGGTGCCGACGGGAAGGCGGTCGTCGCGGTCACCGACGAGGGCGCCGCCGCCGAGGTGCGCAAGGCGGGCGCCGAGGCGAAGATGGTGGACCACAGCATGGACGAGATGAAGTCGGCGACGTCGACGCTGCGTTCGGCGCCCCGGGTGGCCGGTACGGCGTGGGTCATGGACTATCGCTCCAACGAGGTGGTCGTACGGGGCGACAGCACAGTCTCCGCGGCCGACTGGTCCCGGATGACGGACCTCGCAGCGGACATGGGCGGCTTCGTGCGCATGGAGCGCACCGAGGGCACGTTCACGACGCGCCTCAACGGCGCGCTGCCGCTGCTGTCGACCGCGGGGCGCTGTTCGGCCGGTTTCAACGTCACCGACGGGCAGCGCGACTTCATCCTCACCGCCGGGCACTGCGGTCCGAACGGTTCGGTGTGGTTCGCCGACAACCGGGGCCGGCAGCAGATCGGGCAGACGGTCCAGCAGAGCTTTCCCGGCGGCGACTTCTCGCTGGTCCAGTACGCGAACGGGGATGCCGGTGCCGGGGCCGACGTAGTGTCGATCGGCGAGGGCAAGGGGGTGCGGATCACCGGCGCGGCCGATCCGGCCGTCGGACAGAAGGTGTTCCGCAGTGGCAGCACGAGCGGGCTGCGTGATGGCGAGGTGACGGCGCTCAACGCCACGGTCAACTACCCCGAGGGCACGGTCACGGGGCTGATCGAGACGAACGTGTGCGCCGAACCCGGGGACAGCGGCGGTCCGATGTTCTCCGAGGGGGTCGCGCTGGGTGTGACGTCGGGTGGCAGCGGCGACTGCAACGCGGGCGGCACGACGTTCTTCCAGCCGGTGACCAAGGCGCTGGCCGCGCTCGACATGAAGCTCCTCGTGGCCGCGCAGAACGGCTCCGGTCAGGGCGCAGCGCCTGCCCCGTCGCAGGAGGCGGGTGCGCCCGGTGACGCGTCGCCCGGTTCGTCGGCGCCGGTGGCCGGCGAGGCCGTGACGCTGCTGTCCCGGCTCGCGGACCCGAAGAACGTCGGTCCCGGTCTGCTGGTCGTCGCGGGCAGTCTGGTCGCCCTGGCGGCGACCCGTTTCATCCGCGCCGAGCAGGACCGCAAGGCGTATCAGCGGTACTACTCGGCGACCTGGGGGTGAGGGTCCCGTCACCCGAGGGTGAGCGGAGCGGCCGCCACGGAGGTGACGGTGCTCACGGGAACGACGGCCGAGGTCAGTGCGAGAAGGGCACCCGTTGGATCAGGGGTGCCCGCGCGGGGTGTTCCGATGCGCGGTGGGACGGGTCGAGGAGGGTGCTCGGGCCTGCGCCGAGGCGAGTGTTCAGGCCGCCTTCACCGGCTGCAGGGCCTTGGCGGCCCACTCCAGGACGAGGCGCTGGTATTCCTCGCGCTGCTCGACGCTCAGTGTCCCGCCCGACCGGCGCCACAGCGCTCGGATCTCCTCGTTGACCTCGTCAGCCGATCGATCGGAGGCGATTTCAACAGTGGTGGACATGCTGTGAAGCATACGGCGCCAGAGGTGAAGGCCATGTGAGCAAGAATGCGCAATACGGACATACCGGACAGTGTTGCTGATCACGTCCATCTGACCCCGCAGATCGCGGAGTTCAGACGTCCGCCGCCCCCAGCACCAGCACCTGGATCGCCAGAACTGCGGCGCCACGGGCCCAGTCGTGAAAATCGGACACCTTGGTCTCGAGGTCGATCGACGCGGCCAGCGGATGCCGCTGGGCACGGATGGCCTCCGTCACGGTCTTGCCGGCGACGTCCATGAGGCCCACCCCTTCCCCGGCGAGAAGGATCTTCTGCGGCAGCACGAAGTTGGCGATCTGGGCGACCAGGGTGCCCAGGGCGCGGGCCGCCTCCTCGATGACCCGGGCGGGCATCGGCTCGCCCGCCGCGGCACTCTCCAGGATCTCCTCGTAGGTGCGATCGCGGCCGGTGGCGGCCCTGACCTGATAGCGGATGCTGGGGATGGTCAGCAGGGAGACGGCGCTGCCGCGCGCCCCCTCAGGGGTCAGCGGGCCGTTGGGATCGACGATCCAGTGGCGGCCGAAGCCGCGGTCCTCCTCGGCATAGGGCACCCGCCTGCCGCCGAGGACCAGCCCGTAGCCGATGCCGGCGCCGATGGTGAGGACGACGAAGCGGTCGAGGCCGCGGCCGGCGCCGAACCAGGTCTCCGCCTCGACGAGGGCGGCGACGTCGTTCTCCACGACGACCGGCAGCCCCGTGCGCTCCTCCACCAGTTCGGCGAGCGGCACGCCACGCCAGTCCAGGAACGGTGACTCCCCGACCACGGCCCGGTCCTCGACGAAGCCGCCCACGCCGATCCCGATACCGGCGAGCCGCGGACGGTCGCCGGCCAGCGCGTCGGTCATCTCCCCCAGCAGATCCACCACCGCGGCCGGTTCACGGGTGACCAAGGGGCGGTCGTAGCGGGCGACGATCTCGCTCCTGAGGGTGGTCAGGACGCCGTAGACCATGTCGTCGGTGATCTTGAAGCCGAGGAAGGCGAGGGATTCGGCGACGACGTCCAGCGGCTGGGACGGGCGCCCCTGACGCACCTCCGCCGGACCGCCCGCCTCGGGCACCTCGACGAGAAGGCCGGACTCGATGAGCGGCTTGGTCAGCCGGGTGAGGCTGCCCGCGGACAGGTCGAGCCGCCGGGCGAGCTCGGTGCGCGACAGGGGCCCGCCGACGAGCACCTCGATCGCCACCGAGCGTTCACCGGGACTGAGAGGGGGCCAGCTGGCGGCTACTGGGGTCATGGTCGTCAGGCTCCCACATGATCTTTTCGCTGATTTTGTCTCTTATTTTTTTCTCCGCGAAACCAACAAGACCATTCTAGACCGTCCGCCTGGCTTGAAGAAGTTGCTCGCGCACCCCTTGACGGCTGGATTCTTCCGCGACAAAAGTAAGTGGCGCCGAGGACGAGCCGCAGACGAGGGAGTCTCCTGATGACCATCGCCTCCAGCAGCCCACCTTCGCGTCTGCCGCTGGGTGGCGCCGAGGGAGCAGGGACCAAGTCGAGAACGCGGCGGGCGCGCTCCCGTGAGAACGAGGGGGACGGGCGGCTCGCCGCGGTGTTCATCGCTCCCGCGATGCTGGGTTTCCTGGCCTTCCTGCTCTGGCCGACGCTGCGCGGCATCTACCTGAGCTTCACCCGCTTCAACCTGCTCACGCCGGCGGAGTGGGTGGGCCTGGACAACTACGTGCGGATGGTCCACGACCCGATCTTCTGGGAATCGCTCGCGGTCACCGTCGAGTACGTGGTCATCAACATCGGCGTCCAGACGGTGTCGGCGCTGGCCATCGCCGTGCTGCTGCAGCGGCTGACCCAGTCGGCGGTGCTGCGCGGGATCGTGCTCACGCCGTATCTGATGTCGAACGTCGTCGCGGGCATCGTCTGGCTCTGGATGCTGGACACCCAGCTGGGCATCGGCAACGAGATCATCGCGGGGATCGGCGCCGACCGCATCCCGTTCCTGGCGGACGAGACCTGGGCGATCCCGACGATCGCCCTGATCAATGTGTGGCGCCACGTCGGGTACACCGCGCTGCTGCTGTTCGCCGGCCTGATGGCGATCCCCAACGACATGTACGAGGCCGCGAAGGTCGACGGCGCGAGCGAGTGGCGCATGTTCTGGCGGATCACGATGCCGCTGCTGCGGCCGGTCCTGGCGGTCGTTCTGATCATGACGGTGATCGGTTCGTTCCAGGTGTTCGACACGGTCGCCGTGACGACCGCGGGCGGACCGGCGAACGCCACGAACGTCCTGCAGTACTACATCTACGGCGCCGCCTTCGGCCGCTTCCAGTTCGGGTACGCCTCGGCGATGTCGGTTGCCCTGCTGGTCGTGCTGAGCGCGATCACCGTCCTGCAGTACCGGCTCACCCGGGCCGGCCAGAGCGACCTCGGCTGAGGGAAGGGAGACACCGACATGGCTGCCGTGGCAGACACCACGACCATACGGCGCGTCAGGCGCAGGCCCTCCTTCGGGCGGGCCGTGGCCTGGGCGGTGATGGCCGCCGTCGTGCTCATCACGCTGTTGCCGTTCTACTGGATCCTGCGCACCGCGCTGTCCTCGAACACCGCGCTCGCCGCCCACCCCGGCGATCTGCTGCCCGTGGATCCGACGACCGGAGGCTTCGAGCGGGCGCTCGGTCTGCAGTCGGCCGAGGAGGCGATCGCCCAGGGCGGTTCGGGCGGCGGGCTCAAGTTCTGGCGCTATCTGATCAATTCGGTGATCGTCTCGACCCTGATCACCGTCTGCCAGATCTTCTTCTCCGCCATGGCGGCGTACGCCTTCGCGCGGCTGCGCTGGCGCGGGCGGGAGAAGGTGTTCGGGCTGTTCCTGGCCGGGCTGATGGTGCCGGCGATCTTCACGCTGCTCCCCAACTTCGTGCTGATCAAGCAACTCGGCCTGGTGGACAACCTGTTGGGGGTGGCGCTGCCGACGATGTTCATGACGCCGTTCGCGGTGTTCTTCCTGCGGCAGTTCTTCATGAACGTGCCGCGGGAGGTGGAGGAGGCCGCCCTGCTGGACGGGGCCGGCAAGAGCCGGATCTTCTTCCGGGTGATGCTGCCGATGGCGGCCACGCCGATCCTCACGCTGGGGCTGCTGACGTACATCACCGCCTGGAACGACTACTTCTGGCCGTTGATGGTGTCCTACAGCGACAGCTCGCGCGTGCTCACCGTCGCGCTGGCCATCTTCCGGGCACAGACCCCGCAGACGGGCTACGACTGGTCCGGCCTGATGGCGGCCACGCTGATCGCCGCCCTTCCGATGCTCGTGCTGTTCGGCTGCTTCGCACGGCGCATCGTCAGCTCCATCAGCTTCACCGGCGTCAAGTAAGGGGACTGGGATGCGAGTTCGGATGCGTACGATCCTGGCCTTGACCGGGGCGATGGCGCTGTCCCTGGCCACCGGCTGCGCGCAGGGCGGCGCGGCCGGGTCGGGCGGGAACACGGTGACCTACTGGCTGTGGGACGCCAACCAGCTGCCCGCCTACCAGGCCTGTGCGAAGGGGTTCGAGAAGCAGAACCCGGGCCTGAACGTGAAGATCACACAGATGGGCTGGGCCGACTACTGGACCAAGCTCACCGCGAGCTTCATCGCGGGCACCGAGCCGGACGTCTTCACCGACCACATCCAGAAGTTCGGGCAGTTCGCCGACCTGAACGTGCTCGAACCGCTGGACGACCTGGGCATCGACGACTCGGCCTACCAGGCGGGACTGGCCGCCAACTGGAAGGGCCAGGACGGCCATCGCTACGGCGCGCCCAAGGACTGGGACACCGTCGCCCTCTTCTACAACGAGAAGATGGTCAAGGAGGCCGGGCTCACCGCCGACGGACTCGGCAGCCTCTCCTGGAACCCGAAGGACGGCGGCACCTTCGAGAAGGCCATCGCGCATCTGACCGTCGACAAGAACGGCAAGCGCGGTGACGAGGAGGGCTTCGACAAGAACAACGTCAAGGTGTACGGGATGGCGACGGGCGGCGCGGGCGACGCCGACGGGCAGACCACCTGGAGCCCGTTCGTCGCCTCGGCGGGCTGGCACTACACGGACCAGGCGCGCTGGGGCACCAAGTACCAGTACGACAGCAAGACCTTCCAGTCGGTGGTCGACTGGTACTTCGGCCTGGCGAAGAAGGGCTACCTGGCGCCCTTCACCGACTACACCGACGGCGCCAACCCGGCCAACGCCCAGGTCGCCTCCGGTAAGGCGGCGACCGCCCTGGACGGCGCCTGGATGATCTCCACCTACTACGGCACCAAGGGGCTCGACGTCGGCACCGCACCCACGCCGACCGGCCCGACCGGCAAGCGGGCCACCATGATGAACGGCCTCGCCGACTCCGTCACCAAGAACGCCCGCAACAAGGAGGGCGCAAAGAAGTGGGTGCGGTATCTCGCCTCGAACGAGTGCCAGAAGGCCGTCGGCGGCTACGGCATCGTCTTCCCCGCGACCCCTGACGGCACCGACGCGGCCGTGGCCGCGTACGGCAAGAAGGGCATCGACGTGTCCGCGTTCACCGAACCGGTCACCGACAGGAAGAACTCCACCACGTTCTCCTTCCCGATCACCGACCACGCGGCGGACGTGTACTCCCTGATGCGCCCCGCCATGCAGGACGTCTACGCCAACGACGCCCCGGCGAGCGGCCTGACCAGGACCAACGACCAGATCAACCTCATCCTCGGCCAGTGAAAGGCACACACTCCATGACGTTCTCCCTCGGCATCGTCGGCGCCGGCCAGTTCTCCGGCCAGTTCGCCACGCTGTTCCAGGCCCACCCCGGTGTCAGCGACGTGTACGTCACCGATCTGCTGCCCGAGCGAGCCGAGCAGCTCGCCGACGCACAGGGACTGGCCGGCACCTTCCCCTCGTACGAGGCGATGCTGGAGTCGGCGGCCGTCGACGCGGTCGCCATCTTCACCCAGCGCTGGACCCACGGGCCGCTGGTGCTCCAGGGCCTGAACGCCGGCAAGCACGTCTACTCCGCGGTCCCCATGGCGATCACCACGGAGGAGATCGCGGCGATCATCGACGCGGTCAAGGCGACCGGCCTGACCTACATGATGGGCGAGACCAGCGAGTACAACCCGGCAACCGTGCACGCACGCAACCAGATCGCGGAGGGCGCCTTCGGGCGGCTCTTCTACGCCGAGGGCGACTACGTCCACGACATGGACCTGGGGTTCTACGAGGCGTACCAGTACAGCGGCGGCGAGAACTGGAAGGCGACCGCCAGCTATCCCCCGCTGCTGTACCCGACGCACGCGGTGGGCGGTGTGCTGGGGGCCTGGCAGACGCACGCGGTGAGCGTGTCGGCGATCGGGGTCGTGGACGACCGGGGTGACGGGGTCTTCGACAAGAACGTCAGCCAGTTCGGCAACGACGTGTCCAACGCGACCGCGCTGTTCGAGGTCGCGGGCGGTGGCTCGTTCCGTACGAACGAGTTCCGTCGGGTCGGCTACCCGTCGCACATACGGGAGTCGCGGTTCCGGTTCTTCGGCACCGAGGCGAGCATGGAGCAGCTCGCCACCGTGGCCTTCTGGCAGGACAAAAAGGGCGTCAAGGACATCAGTGAGCTGCTGGAGCCCAAGCCCACCATGTCCCCCGACGACCCGTCGCTCCGGCACATCGCGCCGGAGCTGCGGGCGGCCTTCACCTCGGGGTCGGCGCCGGTGCACGACCGCGCCCGGCTGCCGCGGTCCTTCGACAACCTGCACAACGGCCACGAGGGCAGCCACCATTTCCTGGTGGACGACTTCGTGACCGCCGTCAACTCCCGCACGCTGCCGTCCGTGAACGCGTGGGTGGCCGCCCGCTACACCCTGCCGGGCATCGTGGCGCACGAGTCTGCTCGGCAGGGCGGGGCCAGGCTGGAGATCCCGGACTTCGGGGACGCGCCCGAGGCGTGACGTTTCTCCGACCTCGACTCGCGAGCCGGGTGCCTGCCCTGACTCAGGTGCCCGGCTTGCGGCCGTACACGTAGACGTCATCGCCGTTCTTCAGCAGCGACCAGTACTTCTTCGCGTCGGTCTTGGTCATGTTGACGCAGCCGTGCGAGCCGGGCGGGTTCCACATGCTGACGCCGACCGAGTGGAAGGCCTGGCCGCCGTCGAAGAACTGGGAGTACGGCATCGGCACGTCGTAGATGGTCGACACGTGGTCGATGTTCCGCCAGTAGATCTTCTTCAGGCCGGTGCGCGTCTCGTAGCCGTTCCGGCCGGTGCGGACCGGCACCGGGCCGTACACGAGCTTCTTCCCGTCCTGGATCCAGCTCAGCTGGAGCGTGAGGTTCACGCAGGCGATGCGGCCCTTGTTGACGGGGCACTTGCCGTCCTTGTTGGGGTTCTTGCCGACGGCCTTCTGCTTGTTCATCAGGTCCATCACACCCCACGTGACAGGACCCGCGTAGCCGGCGTTCGGGGTGATGCCGTGCTTGGTCTGGAAGGCCTGGATGGCCTTGCAGTCGGCGCTGGACTGCTTGCCGTCGACCGGTCGGCCGAGGAACTTCTCCACCTTCTTCTGATACGGGCCGGCCTGCGTCGTGCAGCTCGGAGCTGCCTGCGCCGGTGCGGCGGCGAGCGTCATCGCGAGCGGTGCGACCAGTCCTGTGGTGATACCGAGTGCGACGGCACGCCGTCTGCGTATGTCCCCCATGGCCGGGCCTCTCCCTTGGGTGTTCCTGTGGACTTCTGCCAGGTAGACCGCTGTAAGAGGGCTTCGGTTGTGGCGCGCGCCCGGCTGTGACCGAACGGTGAAATTTCGCCAGGCCTGAATGTGACCCATGTGTCCTGGCTCACTCGGTGAGCGAGAAGTTTCAGGCGTCGCCCGGGCGGCGCACCGCTGCCCGGAACCCGGTGTTCACCGCGGTGAGGCCGCCGTCGACGGTGAGGGTGGCACCGGTGATCCAGGCGGCGTCGCGGGACGCCAGGAAGGCGACCGCGGCTGCGATGTCCTCGGGCTCACCGACCCGGCCCAGCGGGTACAGCGGGCGGATCGCGTCGAGCTCCGCCTCCCGTCCCTCCCACGCCGAGGTCCGCACCGTGCCCGGCGTCACCAGGTTGACGCGGACCGAGCGGGCGGCGGCGTGCCCGGCGAGGGTGCGGGTGAGGAGCCGAGTCCGGCCTTGGCGGCGCTGTAGGCGTGGTTGCCGAAGTCCTGCAGACCGTTGACGGAGCCGATGTTCACGATGGCTCCGCGGCCGGTGGCGGCCAGGTGCGGGAGTGCGGCACGGCAGCAGCGGTACGTGCCGGTCAGGGTGACGTCGAGGTCGCGGGCCCACGCCTCGTCCGGACCGTCCTCGAAGAGCGCGGTGTCGGGTGAGCAGGAGGCCGCGCTGTTGACCAGGACGTCGAGCGAGCCGAAGGCGTCGACGGCGAGGGCGACGGCCGCCTCGACGGACGCGAGGTCGGCGACGTCGCATGCCGACGCCTCCACCGCGAGCCCCTGTCCCCGCAGCCTCACCGCGGTCTGCTCGGCCTCGGGCCCGTCCACGTCCGTCACGAGCACGCGGGCCCCCTCCTCAGCCAGCCGGCGGGCGGTCGCCGCGCCGATACCGCGGGCCGCGCCGGTGATCAGGACCGTATGACCTGCGAAGCGCGTTGTGTCCGTCATGGACCGAACCGTAGTGCCGGAAGGATCATCCGGGCAGATAGCGTGCGTCCATGTCCGTGTTCATGCAACAACTCCCCGCGCTCATAGGCGTCGTGATCGGCGCGCTCGGTTCGTACATGGCGGTCGTGCGGGGAGACCGGATGAGGTTCCGGCGGGAGCAGACGGCACGTTGGGAGGAGCGGCGGCTCACGGTGTACGCCGAGTACGCGCAGTCGGTGAAGAAGACGGTCACGGTGACGTACCGGGTCGCGGCGCGGGCGGGTGTCGATCCGTGCCCGGATCCCCTGAGCCTGGAGGAGGCCCAGCCGCTGCTGGCCGAGGCGAGCCTGCGCCGGGACCCCTCGGGTGAGGCGCTGATCATGCTGGGCAGCCGCGAGGTGGTGGAGAAGGCGCGGGTCTGGGTCGTGGCGGCGATGGAGATGGAACGGTTCGTGCGGGAGGGCCGGGATGACCGTGCGGCCTGGCAGGCGCTGCTGGAGCGGCAGCGCGCCGGCCGCGAGGGCTACTACGCGGCCGTACGCGACGATCTGGGCCTGCCGCCGGGCCACTCGGCGCGATGGCCGCTCCCGGCCATGAACCCGCTGCCCCCTCAGCGGTAGCCGGTCAGCGGTAGCCGGTCGTGTCCGCCGGCTTGCCCGCGTCCTGGACCTCCACGAGGTACCGCCAGGCGTCGGGCCGGCTGCCGTCGAGGTCCGTGAAGCCGTAGACCGGCGCGAGCTGCCCGCTGGAGAGGGACTCGCCGTTCCAGCGGGCCACGTCGGGGTCGGCGGCCAGGGCGGCGACTGCGCGGCCCACGTAGCGCGGGGTCTCGGAGATGGCGAAATGCGGGACGCGTTCGAGGGCGTCGCGCCAGTTGTCCTCGCGCACCTCGAACGCGTCGAGCATCATCTCCGAGCGCAGCCAGCCCGGGGTGAGTGCGACCGCGGTGGCGCCGCGCGGTCCGAGTTCATGGCCGAGGGAGAAGGCCATGCGCAGGACGGATGCCTTGGCGAGGTCGTAGAAGAAGGAGTTCCGGTAGTTGTCGCCGTTGTACTCGGCCGTGCCGTCGGTCATCTCGACAACCAGTCCGCCGGGGTGGCGCAGGAGCAGGGGCAGGGCGTGGTGACTGGTGATCGCGTGCGTCTCGACCCCGAGCCGGAGCAGCCGGAGGCCCTTGTCGAGGTCGTGCTCCCAGACGGGGCTGTCCCAGGCGAAGAGCCTCTCGCCGCCCCAGACGTCGTTGACGAGGACGTCGAGGCGGCCCTGTTCGTCCGCGATGCGGTCCACGAGGACGCGGACCTGGGCGGGGTCGAGGTGATCGGTGGGTACGGCCACGCCGTGCCCGCCCGCTTCGGTGACGAGGTCCGCGGTGTCCTCGATCGTCTCGGGGCGGTCGTACTCGGAGCGCCGGGTGCGCGTGCTGCGTCCCGTCACGTAGACGGTCGCGCCGGCCGCCCCGAGCTCCACGGCGATGCCGCGTCCGGCGCCCCGTGTCGCGCCTGCGACGAGTGCGACCTTGTCCTTCAACGGCTGTGACATGTCCGGCCTCCCGACCCTGTGCGCCCGGCCCTCTGCGAGCGATGTCGTCTTCGAGGGTGCCGGGTAAGCCGGACATCTTCTGTCGTCTTTTGCTGGTCTTGCTCCGGTCCTGCCGTGGGGTCACCCGGCCGGGCGCAGGCGCGCGCCCGGTGCGTCAGTGGCCGCGGTCGATCCACTCCTGCAGCTGGGGTGCCTCCGCGCCGATGGTGGTCGCGTCGCCGTGGCCGGTGAGGACCTTGGTCTCGGGCGGGAGGGCGAGCAGGCGGGTGCGGATCGAGTCGATGATCGTCGGGAAGTGGGAGTAGGAACGGCCGGTGGCGCCGGGGCCGCCCTGGAAGAGGGTGTCGCCGGTGAAGACGGCGCCCAGTCCGGCGTCGTACAGGCATACGGCGCCCGGCGCGTGCCCCGGGGTGTGCAGGACCGTCAGGTCGACGCCCGGGCCCTCGATGATCTGCCCGTCCACGAGGTGGGCGTCGGGGTCGCGGTCCGGGTGGGTCTGCTTCCACAGCGGCAGGTCGTCGGGGTGGAGCCAGATCGTGGCGCCGGTGCGGTCGGCGAGGGCGGGCGCGGCGTCGATGTGGTCATTGTGGGCGTGGGTGCACACGATCGCGGTGAGGCGGCGGCCGCCGACGGCCTTGACGATGGCGTCGGCGTCGTGGGCGGCGTCGATGACGATCACCTCGTGGTCGTCACCGACGAGCCACACGTTGTTGTCGACGTCCCAGCTGCCGCCGTCGAGCCTGAACTGGCCGGAGGTGACGAGGCGTTCGATGCGGGCGGTCATCAGAGCATCACCACCGAGCGCAGGACGTCGCCGTGGTGCATCCGCTCGAACGCTTTCTCCACCTCGTCGAGCTGGAGGGTCTCGGTGACGAACGCGTCCAGGTCCAGACGGCCCTGGAGGTGCAGGTCGATCAGCATCGGGAAGTCGCGGGAGGGCAGGCAGTCGCCGTACCAGGACGACTTCAGCGCGCCGCCGCGTCCGAAGACGTCCAGCAGCGGCAGCTCCAGCTTCATCTCCGGGGTGGGCACGCCGACGAGGACGACCGTGCCGGCGAGGTCGCGGGCGTAGAAGGCCTGCTGGTACGTCTCCGGACGGCCGACCGCCTCGATGACGACGTCGGCGCCGAACCCACCGGTCAGCTCACGGATCGCCTCCACCGGGTCGGTCTCGCGCGAGTTGACGGTGTGGGTGGCGCCGATCGTGCGGGCCTTGTCGAGCTTGCGGTCGTCGATGTCCACGGCGATGATCTTCGCCGCGCCCGCCAGGTTCGACCCGGCGATCGCGGCGTCCCCGACGCCGCCGCACCCGATCACGGCGACGGTGTCGCCCCGCCCGACGTTGCCGGTGTTGATCGCGGCGCCGATGCCCGCCATTACCCCGCAGCCCAGCAGCCCGGCCACCTGCGGGGTGACCGCCGGGTCGACCTTGGTGCACTGTCCCGAGGCGACCAGGGTCTTCTCGGCGAAGGCTCCGATGCCCAGCGCCGGGGAGAGTTCGCGGCCGTCCGAGGCGAGGGTCATCTTCCGGGTCGCGTTGTGGGTGGCGAAGCAGTACCACGGCCGGCCGCGCAGACAGGCCCGGCACTGCCCGCACACCGCACGCCAGTTGAGGATCACGAAGTCGCCGGGCGCGACGTCCGTGACGCCCTCGCCGACCGACTCCACGACGCCGGCCGCCTCGTGGCCCAGCAGGAAGGGGAAGTCGTCGCTGATGCCGCCCTGTTTGTAGTGCAGGTCGGTGTGACAGACCCCGCAGGCCTGGACCTGTACGACGGCTTCTCCCGGCCCCGGGTCCGGCACGACGATCGTCTCCACGCGCACGGCCTCGTCCTTGCCCGGTGCGATCACGCCGCGTACTTCCTGCGCCATGTGCTCCACCCTTCCCTCGGCGGGTCTTCGTCCACTGCCGACCCTAGTTGTGACTGATCGGTAAGGGGGTGCGACAGACGTCATCCGGCCAGGTCAGTCAGATCGGGATGGCTACCGTCCACTCCGTATCAACGACGGCAACTGTCACGCCCTGCCCCTGTGGCTCTGACCAGACTTTGTTGAATTCAACTATGGCCGATCGCGCCAGCCCCTACCGCGGACCGGCCCCACGCTGGAGGATCAAGCATCCCGAGCCGCCTCACCCCCTCACTCAAAGGGCCTGCCGCCGCTGCTCAAACCCCCTCCTCTCCGACTCCACCGCCGAGCCGGTCGGGGCCGAGGCAGCGACGCCGGAGTTATGGGTGCGGGCGATCCGCGCGCCGGTCCGTTTCGCGGACGCGGTCGGCCGGCTGCACCGCGACGGTGTGACGGTCTGCGTCGAGCTCGGGCCGGGCGACGTCCTGACCGGCATGCTGGACGGCTGTCTGCCCGTGGGTGCGCAGCGGCCCCTGGCGGTCGCGGTGACACGGAACTGGCAGGCTGCGCGGGCGGGTGCCGACGTAGCCTGAAGGCTCCGTACGACTCCCAAGGAGCCCCGTGAGCATCGCAGCGACCGAATCAGCCCCGCCCACCTGGCGGCTGCTCCTGGGCTATGTGCGCCCGCACCGGTGGACCCTGCTGGTGGGTGCCGTGCTCTCACTGGTCACCGGGGCCACGGGGCTGCTCCTGCCGCTGGTGGCACGGGGGTTGATCGACGACCTGTCCCACGACCGGGCCATCACCGGGGCGTTGGTGATCATGTCCGGGCTGGTCGTGGCCAACGCGGCGGTGGGCGCGCTCGGTTCGTTCGTACTGCAGCGCACCGCCGAGTCGGTGGTGCTCGGGGCGCGACGCACCCTGTCGTCGTATCTGCTCAGGCTGCGCATCACCGCAGTGGACCGCAGTGAGCCGGGTGATCTGATGGCCCGCATCACCTCGGACACGACACTGCTGCGCGAGGTCACGACCGACTCGCTCGTGGGCTTCGGCACCGGGGGGCTCACCCTGGTGGCGACGGTGGCGATGATGGGTGTGGTGGAACCGGTGCTGCTGCTGGTCACCCTCGCTGTGATCCTCGGCGCGGGCACGATCCTCGGCGTGATCGTGCCGCGCATCAACCGGGCCAGCCGGCAGGCGCAGGACGCCGTCGGGGTGATGGGGGCCTCGCTGGAGCGGATCCTGGGCGCGCTGCGCACGGTGAAGGCGTCCGGCGCCGAGCACCGGGAGGAGCGGACGCTGCACGAGGCCGCCGAGGAGTCGTGGCGGCAGAGCGTGCGGGCCGCCAAGTGGTCGGCAGCGGCGGGCAACACGGCCGGACTCGCGATGCAGATAGCGTTCATCACGGTGCTCGCGGTGGGCGGGGCGCGGGTGGCGACCGGGGCGATCGACGTGGGCACGCTGGTCGCGTTCCTGCTGTACGTCTTCTATCTGATGTCGCCGATCCAGCAGGTCGTCGGCGCGATCACGCAGTACCAGACCGGCGCGGCGGCGCTCGCCAGGATCCAGGAGGCACTGCAACTGCCCGCCGAACCGGCCACCGCGCCCGCCCCGTTGCCCTCGGCCGGGGCGGAACCCGCCGCGCTTGCCTTCGACGACGTCCGGTTCCGGTACGCCGACGATCTGCCGTACGTCCACCACGGGGTGACGTTCGCCGTGCCCGGGCAGGGCATGACCGCCTTCGTCGGACCGTCGGGTGCGGGCAAGACCACCGTGTTCTCCCTCATAGAGCGGTTCTACGACCCCGAGTCCGGGACCATCACACTCGACGGGCGGGACCTGGCGGACTGGGAGCTGTCACAACTGCGGTCGGCGATCGGCTATGTGGAGCAGGACGCCCCGGTCCTGTCGGGTTCGCTGCGCGACAACCTGCTGCTGGGCAATCCCGACGCGGACGACACCGCCGTCACCCGCGTGTTGAAGACGACCCGTCTCGACGGCCTGGTCGCCCGGCTGCCCGGCGGCGTCGACACGCTCGTCGGTCACCGGGGCACCAAGCTGTCCGGCGGCGAACGCCAGCGTGTCGCCATCGCCCGCGCCCTGCTGCGCCGACCCCGGCTGCTGCTCCTGGACGAGGCGACCTCGCAGCTGGACGCGGTGAACGAGGCGGCGCTGCGCGACACGGTCGCCGATGTGGCCCGTACGACGACGGTTCTGGTCGTCGCACATCGCCTGTCGACGGTGACGATGGCCGACCGGATCGTTGTGATGGACGGGGGCCGGGTGCGCGCGGTGGGCACGCATCGCGAACTCGTGGCGGCCGACCCGCTCTACGCGGAGCTGGCGGCGACGCAGTTCCTGGCGACGGCGGAGTGACGGCAGCCGACCGGCCTCAGTCTGTCGGCACCGAGTGACGGCGCCCGGGCGGCGCCGTGCCCGGCCGGTTCAGCCCTGGAGCCTGCGCAGCCGCTCCGCGTCACAGGTGCGGGGGCAGGTGGCGCACGCCTCGGCCGGGCGGATCGTGTAGTACATGCAGCACCCGGTGCGGGTGCGCGTCGGGTGCCGGCGGCCGTCGTCGGTCGTCAGGTGACGGAAGCCGGCGCCGTCGGGATACGGGGTCACCGCGGTCGGCAGCAGCCGGGTGGCCGCCTCGACGGCGTCGTCCTCGCGGCCGAGTGTGCGGCCCAGGTACCAGATGCCCGAGACCAGGTCATCGGCGACCATGCCCCACAGGGCGCGTGAGCGGCGGCGCGTGACGGGGCCTATCGCGTCCAGGAGCGGCCCCATGTGATCGGCGACGGCAGCGCGCAACTCGGCGCGCAGGGCCTCCTCATGAGGAACCGTCAGCACGCCCGGCAACAGGGCCGCCCGGTCGTCGGCCAGGCAGGCGAGGTCGCTCCCCGGTGTGAGGGTGAACTCGGCCGGGCCGAGATCCAGGCGCAGGTCCTCGGGCCGGATCCGCGGCACGCGGCGTTCCAGGTACCAGACGCCGCTCATGAGGAGTGAGACCGACCAGGCGTAGTCGTGCAAGGCGCGCGAGGCTGCGACGTCGCGACGCGGAACTGTCCCGTAGCGATCGTGAATCCGGGCCGCCTCCGCCGCGATGAAGGCGTCGAGCACGGCCTCGTCCTTCGCCAGCTCCGCCGCCGACACTCCCGCTCCGGCCTCGTCACCACCGGGCTCGGCGATCCGTACGGAGAGGACGTCGCAGAGATCGTTCAGCCGTGCATAGGCGTCACGGAGCGTACGCGCGACGGCGCCGGCCGGCGGGGTCGTCAGGGCCACGGACATCGGCGCTCCTGTGCGGGTTTCAGCGAAAGCCGGGTGGGTAAGGCTTACCTTACACTCATGATCAAGCGGAAAATGCCAGGTGGGGTCTCCGCGGTTCACGACGACTGATCACCTATCGCGACCATCACAGTGATCACATAGCAGTTGAAATATAAAGCAAGGCTAACCTAAGCTCACGGTTTGTGACTGCGACCCAACAGGGCGCACCCGCCGGTGTGCCCTTCCGTGCCCTCAGGCACGTACCCCTCTTCCTCACCGACCTCGCCGCTCTGGTGCTCTGCGCCGCCCTCAGCCTTGCCCTCGGGGCCCGCTCCGTGCCCCTGGGCACGGTGGCCGACGCTCTGCTCGGGAACGTTCACGGACGCGAGGCCCTGGTGGTGACCGGGCTGCGCCTGCCGCGGACCGTCATCGGGCTCGCGGTCGGCGCCGCGCTCGGGGTGGCCGGGGCCGTCGCCCAGGGCATCACCCGCAATCCGCTCGCCTCGCCGACCACCCTCGGCATCAACGCGGGCGCCGGTTTCGCGGTCGTCGTCGCCATCTTCGCGCTGAGACTCAACAGCCCTGCGCAGTATGTGTGGTTCGCGTTCGCCGGTGCGGCCGGGGCCGCCCTGTTCGCCCAGGTGCTGGCCCGCCGGGCCGGGGACATCGATCCCGTACGGCTGGCACTGGGCGGCACCGTGCTCCAACTCGTGCTGCTGTCCTGGACGTCGGCGGTGATGCTGATGAACCAGCGCACGCTGGACGAGGCCCGTTTCTGGCTGGCCGGGTCGCTCTCCGGGCGCTCCCTGGACGTTCTGTGGCCGGTCCTGCCGACGCTGCTGCTCGGCCTGGTCGTCGCGCTGGCCGTCTCCCCCGCCCTCAACGCCCTTGCCCTGGGCGACGATTCGGCCCAGGCGATCGGGGTGCCGGTGTCCCGGATCCGGCTGGCCGGCGGGATCGCGGTCGTCCTGCTCGCCGGGTCGGCGGTGGCGGTGGCCGGTCCGATCGCCTTCACCGGCCTCGCCGCGCCTCATCTCGTACGGCCCCAGCTGGGCGGCGACCACCGGCTGCTGGTCCCCGGCTGTCTGATCGCGGGTCCGCTGCTGCTGCTCACGGCGGATGTGCTCGGCCGGATGGTGATCCGTCCCTCTGAGCTGGAGGTCGGCATCGTGACCGCGTTCCTCGGCGCGCCCTTGCTGGCGCTGCTGGCCCGGAAGGTGGCCCGATGAGCGTCACGGTCCTCTCCACGGTACGCGCGAAGTCCACGTCCCGTGCCCGGCTCCGGCGCCGCGTCCTGCTGTTCGCGGTGACCGCCCTGGCCCTGCTGTGCGTGCTGCTCACCGTGTCCCTGACGACGGGTGAGATGCCGATGCGCGCGGGCACGGCACTGCGCGCGCTGCTGGGGCTCGGGGATCCCGGGGACGTGCTGGTGGTGCAGCAGCTCCGGGCGCCTCGGTCCCTCGCGGCGATCGTCGCCGGTGCCGGGCTCGGCGCCGCCGGATGCATGCTGCAGCGGCTGTTCCGCAACCCGCTGGCCTCTCCCGACGTCATGGGCGTGACCGGCGGGGCCTCGCTGGGCGCGGTCGCGCTGATCGCGGCCGGAGCCTCGCAGGCACTGATCCCCGTGGGGGCGCTGGCCGGCGGGCTGCTCGCGGCCCTGCTGCTGGGGGTGTTCGCCTGGGGCTCGGGCCTCGCGGTCACCCGGCTCGTGCTGACCGGGCTCGCCGTGCAGGCGGGGCTCGCGGCCGCCGTGAACCTGATGATCGTGCGCTTCCCGGCCGAGCTCGCCGGGTCGGCGCTGCAGTGGACCACCGGTTCGGTGTACGGGCGGACCTGGACGGAGGTGTGGGGAGCGGGCGGCGCCATGGTGCTCGCGCTCGCCGCCGCTCTGGTCATGCACCGCCGACTGGCCGTGCTCGACCTCGGGGACGACTCGGCGGGCGCGCTCGGCCTCGACACGTCCCGGGCACGCCTCCAACTCCTCGTCGTCGCTGTCACGTTGGCGTCGCTGGCCGCCGCGCTCGCCGGTCCCGTGACCTTCGTGGCACTCGCGGTGCCGCACATCGTGCGGTTCGTCACCGGCCCGCCGACCGGCGCCTCCCTGGCGCTGGCCGGGCTCACCGGGGCGGTGCTGCTGCTCGCCTCCGACCTGGTGGTGCAGCACCTCCTGCCGATCGAGGGGCTGCCGGTCGGAGCGGTCACCGCCACGCTCGGCGCGCCCTGGCTACTGGTGCTGATGCTGCGTCAGAGCACGCCCGTCCGCAGGAGCCACGGGTGACCTGCGTACGCCAGGAATCCCCACCGGACCTCCGCCCGCCCCTGCGCGGCGGCGCGTCGCCACCACGCTCGGCGCACTACGGCTGCTCGCCTTCGTACCGCGCCAGGGCGCCCGCGTCCCCACGAGGCGCGAATGACCGGCGTAGGCCAAGAATCCCCACCGGTCTTCAGGAGCCGCACATGACCACCACCAACGAGCTCTCCACCCAGGGCCTCCGCCTGCGCTACGGCGACCGCCTCGTCGTCGGCGACCTGGACCTCACGCTGCCCGGCGGCGCCGTCACCGCGATCGTCGGGCCCAACGCCTGTGGAAAGTCGACCCTGTTGAGGGGGCTCAGCCGGCTGCTCGCGCCGGCCGCCGGCAGTGTCACTCTCGACGGCGCCGACATCCACCGGATGTCCGCGCGGGCGCTGGCCCTGCGCATGGGTCTGCTGCCGCAGCAGCCGGTCACGCCGGAGGCGATCACCGTCGAGGCGCTGGTGCGCCTGGGCCGGTATCCGCACCAGCGGCTGCTGAGCCCCTGGTCGGCCACCGACCAGAAGGCGGTGGACGAGGCCCTGGAGCGCACCGGAACCGCAGTCCTGCGCGACCAACCCGTCGACCAGCTGTCCGGCGGTCAGCGCCAACGTGCCTGGATCGCGCTGGCGTTGGCGCAGGACACCGAGCTGCTCCTGCTCGACGAGCCCACCACCTTCCTCGACCTGCGGCACCAGCTCGACGTCCTCGACCTGGTCGCCGCCCTGCACGCCGAGGCGGGCCGCACCGTGGTGATGGTGCTGCACGATCTCGGACAGACACCTCAGGCGCCTAACTCGTCAAGCCTGCGTGTCTCCGGCGTCTTCGGCATCGAGCGCCGCGTCCAGAGTGTCTCCGATCTGGATGAGGTCTTCCGCAGAGAGCTTGGGTGGAGTCCAGTGGTGTGCGCGTGCGTGATCGACGAAGGTCTCGTCCAGCGGGACGTGGTAGCGCTCGACGTAGTGAGCGAGGTCTGAGTACCAGAACCACTCGCCGTCAGTGTGCAGCTCCAACGCGCCGATGAGTTCGTTGCTCAGCGCGTCATGGACTGGTGATCCGGTGACGGCGAGGGCAGATCCTGAACGGAGATAACGCACCAGCTTCTCCTCGCCCGGGGCGGCGTGGCCGCGGACCGAGTCGCGAAGTGCAGGGCCGTCGGGGCGACCATGTGCCAGTTCCTGAAACTCACCTAGGAACCGGTTGTAGGGAAAAGATTCACTGGCCATGGGCGGAAGCCTATTCACGGCCTGCAGCCTGGTGACGCCGCCTCTAGAGCTCCGGCAGTAGTAGAAGGAAACGCCGTCTGTTCATCGAACAGCTCGTGCTGCTGGAGGCAGTGGTAGAGCTGGCCGAGCATGCGGTTGAAGAGGTTGCGCTGGGCCGCTGCGTGCCAGTCGCCATGGTCGTCACGGCGCTTGCGGTAGTGCGTCTTGGCGCCGGGAGAGGCGCTGATGGCAGAGAAGGCCCAGAGGTAGCCGGCATGGTTGAGGCGGTCATTCTTCACCCAGCGCCTGGTGACGCTGGACTTCTTGCCGGATGCCCTGGTGATGGGTGACGCGCCGGCATAGGCCTTCAGCCCACGGGCGTCAGAGAAGCGCTTCCGGTCGTCACCGATCTCGGCCAGCACCCGGGCGCCGAGCTGGACGCCGAGGCCGGGGAAACTGAGGATGATGTCCGGGTGCTGAGGAAATGCTTCGTCCACCGCCTCTTCGAGGTCGGTGGCAGCCCTGGAGGCGGCTTCGAGCTGAATGAGCAGGGCGAGCATCTGCTTGCCGAGAGCGTCCTCGACGAGTGGCGGCTGATGAGCCCAGTCGCCTCGGAGGACCTCGTGGAGGCGGTCGGCTTCCGCTTCGATGCCGCGCTGGCGGCCGGCCCGCTTGAGGGCCGACCGGAGTTGCGCACGGGTCAGTCTTGCGGCTCGCGTCGGCGTGGGAGCGAGGCGGAGGAGTTCGTGGGCCTCGGGTCGGCAGAGGCCCTTTTTCCAGGTCTCCACGGCTGCCAGGGCAGCTGGGTAGTACTCACGCAGCAGGGAGCGGAGCTGGTTGGCGATCTGTTGGCGGTTCCAGACGGCGTCCTGCTGGGCACGTGCAAGAACTGCGATGGCGCGGGCCAGGTCACTACGAGGTTTCCTCGGGCGGCGAACTCACCCATGTCGCCAAGGCGGTGCCCGGCCGTCCGCTCGCCTTCGGCGGCCCCGGCAAGACACCCGACGAGGTGACTGCCGCGCTGGAGGCGGGAGTCGAGCGCTTCCACGTCGAGAGCACCCACGAGTTGCGCATGCTGGCCGAGTTGGCACGACGCGTGACGCCCGGGCGACGGGTGGCGGTGCTGCCGCGCGTCAACCTTCCGGTGGCCGACGGGTCGTTGGCGGGCAGCTCGCTCGCGATGGGCGGCCGGCCGACCCCGTTCGGCATGGACCCCGAGCGGGCCGAAGCGGTGATCGGCGCGCTGACGGACGGCACGTACCCGCAGCTCGAACTGCGCGGTGTGCACGCCCACCTGGCTAGTGGGCTCGACGCTCCGGAGCAGGTGGCGGTGGCCGAGTCCGTCGTCGCGTGGGCGACCGGGCTCGGGGTCCGGCTCGCCGAAGTGAACGTCGGCGGCGGCATGCACGTCGACTATGCCGCCCCGGAGCGGCGCTTCGACTGGGAGACGTACGGCGAGGGGCTTGCCCGGCTGACCGGGCGGCACCCGGACCTGACCCTGCGCATCGAGCCGGGCCGGGCGCTCACGGCGTACTGCGGCTGGTACGCCACCGAGGTGCTGGACGTGAAGCGCAGTCACGGCGAGCTGTTCGCCGTCGTGCGGGGCGGCACGCACCACCTGCGGACCCCGGCGGCCAAGGGGCACGACCAGCCGTGCTCCGTCCTGCCGGTGGACGCCTGGCCGCACCCCTGGCCACGGCCGAACGCCGAGGACGCGCGAAGCAAGACGGGGGTCCCCCCGGACGAAGTCGCGGGGAGGATCACGCTGGCCGGTCAGCTGTGCACCCCGAAGGACGTCCTGGCCCGACGAGTCGCGGCCCCTGGGCTGCGGGCCGGGGACCGGGTGGCGTTCGCTCTGGCGGGGGCGTATGCGTGGAACATCTCCCACCACGACTTCCTCATGCACCCACCGCCCGGATTCCACTTCCTGGACGGGGATTCCGGTGCGTGGACGGGCCGGGTAGGGCACGTCGGTTCGGCTGGGCTTGCCGAGTCCGGCGGGGCGGAGGACTCTCGGAGATGAGGCCGTCGCGGCCGCTCCTCGTCCTGCCGCGGGCCTCGGAGGAGGTCACCATGGGCACCGCTGCACGCCCGTCTTTCGACACCGAGACACTGCGCCGGGCCGTGGAAGGACAGAGCCCGGAGACGCTTCTGTCGCTGTACACGGACGACGCCGAGATACGCGTCGTGAACCGCAACGCCCAGCCCAGCCACCCGAAGGTGCTGCACGGCCGTAGCGAGATCACCGACATGCTGACCGACGTCTACAACCGCGACATGACGCACAAGCTGGAGGCATGCGTGGTCCAGGGCGACCGCGCGGCCTACAGCGAGTCCTGTGAGTACGCGGACGGTGTGCGCGTCATGTCCGAGTCGATGATCACGTTGCGGGACGGCAGGATCGCCTGGCAGATCATCATCGAGGCATGGGACGAGTAGGGAGGACGCTGCCGGAGGTCCAGGTCACGTCACGGCTGAGCTGGACCTTCTCGGCGCGGGCCGCCGCGGGCCGGTCACGCCCGGTCCGGTCCGGGCGGCGATGGCCGGTCTCCGCGGCGGGGCGCCTGCTGTCCGCCGCTCTCGCACGGACGGCGCTGCGAGCGGTGCGGCCTCGCCGACTTCCTCCGTCGCCGCGTGTGGTCCGTACCCGGCGCAGTCGGCATCGAGGGTGATCAGCGCATCCAGGCGCTGTACGACATCACGTCACCGGCCTTGACACCGTACTCCGGATCCGCCTTCGTGAAGGTCGTCTCAAGGCCCAGTACGGCCCCGGTGGCCGGGTCCATGATCAGCATCTCGCGGGTGCCGGTCCGGTCCAGAGCGTAGGCCTGTCCGCGCCGTCCGAGACGGTCCGTCACCTGGCCGAGGGGCTTGAGCCCCTCCGTGTCCGCTAGGAGTTGCGCGAGGGTCGCCGACTCGCGGGCGCCGAGGGTCCAGGTGCCGAGCAGCGACGCGACGGCGTCGAGGAGCTCGCCGGTGGTCAGCGCGGTCTTGCTGTACGCGACCTCCTGCAGGTAGGCACGCAGGCCTGCGACGTCGGTGGGAGGCGGCGACTGCGGCGGGGCGTCGCTCCAACTGCGCGGGTACGTCTGCCTGCTGAGGACATGGCCGTCCTCGACCGGACGCGGCTCGCCGTCCTCGTCGGTCAGGACCGGTCGGCCGGGGTGGCGTGGGTCGGTCGCCACGACGATCTCCGTGTGGCTGTCGTCGGCGTTCCACCGCACGATGGTCTCGATGGGGAGGGTGATCGGCGGCTTCTTGTCGCTCATTGCCAGGCTCCACGCCTGTACGTGCGTGCCCTTGCGCAGCGCGGGCGAGTCGTCCGCCGCCGCCAGCTCTGCACGCTCGGCCAGTTGCTTCAGCGGGACGGGCGAGGAGTCGGCCTGCACGATCAGGGGCCGCGGTGCGGCGACAGCGGGGGCCGTCGTCTGGCCGGTGAACAGCAACGCCGACACGAGCGCGGCGACGACGCCCGTGGCCGCGAGACCCCAGGCCACGCGGGTGCGGCGGCGGGGGACGGCAGCGGCGGTGCGTTTGTGCAGCAGCCGGTCGAGGTGGCGTTCGGCGTCGTGGTCCAGCGGGCCGTCGCCGAAGTGGGGGCCGTCGACCGGTACCGGGTTGGCTTGGCGCAGCAGTTCGAGTTCGTCAGCCATGGCTTCGTTCCTTGGACACGGTCGTCGGGCTCATTCGGTCGATCTCGGCTCTGAGTCGGCGCCGGGCCCGGTGCAGCCGCATGGCCGCGGCCCGCCTGCCGCAGCCCAGTGCCACGGCGACCTCCTCGACGGCCAGTTCCTCCCACGCCGTCAGCCGCAGGACCTCCTGGTCGGCCGGGGACAGCCGGTGCAGCGCCTCGTGCACCCAGGCGCCCGGCGCCTCCGCGTCGGGGCTGTCCACGATGTGCCGGCCGTGCGCGCTCTCGTCGTTGCCGAGCCGGTCGACCAGCCGCCGCCGGCGCCCGTAGCCGCGTACCGCGTTCGCCAGGCAGTTGCGTGCCACGCCGTACAGCCAGGGCAGCGGTGTTGCCGGGAGGTCGTCCCGGCGCCGCCAGGCGACGGTGAACACCTCCGCCACCACTTCCTCGACCTCACTCGTACGCCCGTCCAGTCGCCGCGCGACATAGCGGCTGACCGCCCAGTAGTGCTCGCGATAGGCAGCGGCGAAGATCTCGTCGTTGCTCATGTTCCGTTCGTGTCCGGCACCGGCCGGATCGTCACACCCGTTTCCGTGATTCTTGTCGCGTCCCCCGAGTGTGACGTGCGGGTGGACCGCGGACACAGGCGGGGCGTGAAGAGGATCAGAAACGTCACAGACACCAAGGTCGTCCAGTGGCTGACCACCACTGACCACAAGACGATCGGAACGCTCTATTTGGTCACTTCGTTCGCCTTCTTCTGCATCGGCGGCGTGATGGCGCTGTTCATGCGCGCCGAGCTCGCCCGGCCGGGTCTGCAGATCATGTCGAACGAGCAGTTCAACCAGGCGTTCACGATGCACGGCACGATCATGCTGCTGATGTTCGCGACGCCGCTGTTCGCCGGCTTCGCGAACTGGATCATGCCGCTGCAGATCGGCGCGCCGGATGTGGCGTTCCCGCGGCTGAACATGTTCGCCTACTGGCTGTACCTGTTCGGCTCGCTCATCGCGGTCGGCGGCTTCCTCACCCCGAGCGGCGCGGCCGACTTCGGCTGGTTCGCCTACAGCCCGCTGTCGGACGCGGTCCGCAGCCCGGGCATCGGCGCCGACATGTGGATCATGGGTCTGGCCTTCTCCGGCTTCGGCACCATCCTCGGCTCGGTCAACTTCATCACCACGATCATCTGCATGCGCGCCCCCGGCATGACCATGTTCCGCATGCCGATCTTCGTGTGGAACGTGCTGCTGACGGCCGTCCTGGTCCTGCTCGCCTTCCCCGTCCTCGCGGCGGCACTGTTCGCGCTGGAGGCGGACCGCAAGTTCGGCGCCCACATCTTCGATGCCGCCAACGGCGGGGCCTTGCTATGGCAACACCTCTTCTGGTTCTTCGGCCATCCAGAGGTGTACATCATCGCCCTGCCATTCTTCGGAATCATTTCCGAAGTGATTCCGGTCTTCTCCCGCAAGCCGATGTTCGGCTACATGGGTCTGATCGCTGCGACCATCGCGATCGCGGGTCTGTCCGTGACGGTGTGGGCGCACCACATGTACGTCACCGGCGGTGTGCTGTTGCCGTTCTTCGCGTTCATGACGTTCCTCATCGCCGTACCAACAGGCGTGAAGTTCTTCAACTGGATCGGCACGATGTGGAAGGGCTCGTTGTCCTTCGAGACACCGATGCTCTGGGCGGTCGGCTTCCTGATCACCTTCGTCTTCGGCGGTCTGACCGGTGTCATCCTGGCCTCACCGCCACTGGACTTCCACGTGTCCGACTCGTACTTCGTCGTCGCCCACTTCCACTACGTCGTCTTCGGCACCGTCGTCTTCGCCATGTTCGCCGGGTTCCACTTCTGGTGGCCGAAGTTCACGGGCAAGATGCTCGACGAGCGCCTGGGCAAGATGACCTTCTGGACGCTGTTCATCGGCTTCCACGGCACCTTCCTGGTGCAGCACTGGCTGGGCGTGAACGGAATGCAGCGCCGCATTCCCGACTATCTGGCGGTGGAAGGGCTGACGGCGCTGAACAGCCTGTCGACCGTTTTCTCGTTCGTGCTCGGCGCGTCGCTCCTGCCGTTCTTCTACAACATCTGGAAGACCGCGAAATACGGGGCGAAGGTCGAGACCGACGATCCGTGGGGCTACGGCCGCTCGCTGGAGTGGGCGACGTCCTGCCCGCCGCCGCGGCACAACTTCCTCACTCTGCCGCGGATCCGTTCCGAGTCCCCGGCGTTCGATCTGCATCACGCCCCCGCGCCGGAGAAGGAGTTGACCACTGCGTGAGCGTCACGGACGAGTTCCTGAACGATGTCGAGGGGCATCTCCTGCTCGCTGCGACCCGCGACGAGGGCCGTACGGCAGCCGCCCGTTTCAGCGCGCCGCTGCACTGGCTGACGGACACCCAGCGGGACGAGATGGAGCGGCGGTTCGAGGCGGAGTACCTCGCACTCGCCCGCGCCTCCTGGCAGCACACTGCGGCGCGTGCCGGGAGACTGCGGGACGAGTACGAGGCGAGGTACCGGGACCTGCGGCGCCGGCTGCTGGCCGGGGGGCTGCTGACCTGCGCCCTGGCATTCGGTGCTCTCGTGGTGTGCCTCGCCTAGGCCTGCTGGGCTAGCTCACCGTCCACTTCTGGTTGTCCTGGCCGTTGCAGCTCCAGAGCACCAGCTTGGTGCCGCCCGCGGTGGCCGCACCGTAAGCGTCGAGGCAGAGCCCGGCGTTGACGTTGGTGAGGGTGCCGTCGCTGTTGAGGTTCCACTTCTGGTTGCTCTGGCCGTTGCAGTCCCAGATGACCGCCCGGGTGCCGTTGGTGGTGCCGAGGTTGTAGGCGTCGAGGCACTTGTTGCCGTAGACCACCAGCTCCTTGCGGGTGCTGTTGTACTGCCAGACCTGGTTCTGGCCGCCATTGCAGTCCCACAGTTGGGCGTCGGTGCCGTTGGCGATGGTGGTGTCGTCGATGTCGACGCACCGGCCGGACCCGGTACCCGTGATCAGTGTGCCGTTCCTGCCGGGCAGCGGTCGCACGACGATGCCGTCGAGGGTCGGGGCGCCGGAGAAGGAGATGGTGTTGGCGCTGCCCTTGGCGAGGGAGACGTTGACGGAGATGTTGCCCGCAGTGGGGCCGGTCGGCGGGAAGGAGACCTTGGTGGGGGTCTGGCCGTTCACGGTGAGCGTGGCCGTGCGGGCCGTGGAGGTGTTGTTGGTGTAGGAGATCTCGACCGTCTTCAGGCCGGCGCTTCCCGCGGCCACACCGGAGAAGCTCGACGTGCCGCTGTAGGTGCTCGCGGACTGCTCCGTGCCACCGGTGACCGTGAGCATCACCGAGCCGCCCGCCGGGACGCTCGTGGTGTGACTCGTGCCGGTGGTGGCGAGGTTCTGCCGGGCCCACAGGTCACGGACGGTCGCGGCGGCGTTCGTCAGGCCGAGGTCGGACCAGCGGACGGTCATGTTCTGCGTGGTCGACGTGCGGTTGAGCAGGACGACGGCACGATTGCCGCTGCCGGACAGGACCTTGCCGTAGACCTGGAGACCGGTGGTGTCCTCGGCGACCTTGACGCCCTGCAGGCCGCGCGGATCCTGGTCGACGGCGATGACCTCGGGGTTGGTGAGGATGCTCGTCGTCTCGGCGGTGAGGGTGGTGAGGTCGAGTCCGGTGAGCAGCGGGGCGCCGGAGATCGCCCACAGGTTCATGTGGCTGCGGTTCTGGGCGGCGGTCAGGCCCGTCATGCCGGCCACCATCATGTCGGGGTCGTTGTAGTAGCCGGTGTGCTGTGCCGTGGGGTGGATGTTCCGGTCGAAGGCGGTCAGGACGTTGCCGTACGACGGTGTGCCGCCGTGGAAGAAGATGTCCGTGTTCGTCCGCCACATCGGGCCCATGCCCGGGGCCCAGTTCCAGGGGTTGTCGTAGCCCCAGTTACACAGGGAGAGGGCGAGCGGGCGGCCGGTGGTCGCGCTCGCCCCGGCGACGGCGTCACTGATCGCCTGGTAGGTCGTCCTAGGGTCGAGGCCCTCGGCGTCACCGCCGCACCAGTCGACCTTGACGAAGTCGAAGCCCCACCGGGAGAAGGCCAGCATGTCCTGCTCGTAGTGGCCCTCGCTGCCCGAGCCGGGCGCGGCCGGGCGGCCGGTCGGGAAGTAGTAGCCGCAGCCGTCCTTGCCGGCGTCGGTGTAGATGCCGGCCTTGAGTCCCTTGCTGTGGATGTAGTCGGCGATGGCCTTCATGCCGCCCGGCCACTCCGTCTCGTCGACGGTGATGTTTCCGGCGCCGTCGCGGGTGCCCTGCCACCAGCCCTCGTCGATGTTGATGTACTCGTAGCCGGCCTCGGGCAGACCTGCCGCCACGAATGCGTCGACCTGCTTCTTGATGACGTTGTGGTCGACCTTCGCGGCGAACGCGTTCCAGGACGCCCAGCCCATGGGGGCGGCGGGCACCGGTATCTGACGTGCCGTGGCCGCCTGGGCCGGGGCGGGTGCCGCGAACAGCAGGGCGGCGACGGCGGTGAGCACCAGGACGAGGGCGCGCACCGCGGTGGCTCTGCGGCGGCCGACGGGACTCATTCGGGGCGGGGGGTACATGCGGCTCCTTCATGCGGAAGAGACTCAGCGCGGTTCGTGATTTCGAACATGATTCGGAACATCGAACGCGTGGCGCTGAAATTAGGGCCACGGGAGAGGGAAGTCAACGGATGGGACGGACCTGAAGCCGCCCTTACGGAGGCACAGTTGGCGCCATGGGCGGCCCGCACCGCCATACTGGCCGATGTGCGTGTAGCGATCATGACGGCGGGCTCCCGGGGCGATGTCGCCCCCTACACCGGACTCGGGCACGCCCTGTCCGAGGCCGGACACGAGGTCACCCTGGTCACGCACGGCCGCTTCGAGCGGCTGGTAGCGGGGTCGGGCGTGCGCTTCCATCCGCTGCCGGTGGATCCACGGGCCGAGCTGGAGTCGGAGCGGGGGCGGAGGCTGCACCGCAGTGCGACCGGGCCGGGGAAGCTCGTCCGAGTGGTCCGGATGGCGCGGGCGCTGGCCGGAGAGATGACGGACGACATGCTCGCCGCCGCGAGAGCCTGCGACCTCCTGCTCCTGGCGGCCTCCACCGCACCGCTGGGGCACGCGATCGCCGAAGGTCTGTCACTGCCGGCCATCGACCTGCCCCTGCAACCGCTCGCGCCGACACGCGAGTTCGGGCCCCCGATGCTCGGGGGCGGCACCTGGGGCGCCGTCGGGAACCGGGTCGCCGGACATGGCGTGAACCTCGCCATCCACCGTGTCTTCTCGGCGGCCGTCCCGGACGCGCGGGCGCGGCTCGGGCTGTCACGCGGCAAGCCCCGCACCGCGGCACGCACGGGCCGCGTCCTCCATGGCTACAGCCCCCTGGTGGTCCCCCGCCCTCGCGACTGGCAGCCGCACCTGGAAGTGACGGGGTACTGGTGGCCGTACGACGGTGAGGTTCAACTCCCACCCGCGCTGCGGGAGTTCCTGGACGCGGGCCCGCCGCCCGTGTTCGTGGGCCTGGGCAGCGCGACCGTGCCCGATCCGGCGGCGCTGAGCACCGAGGTCGTGCGCGCCCTGCGCCGGGCCGGGCTGCGCACGGTGATCCAGCGGGGCTGGGGCGGCCTGGAGGCCGCGGGGGACGACGTCCTGACCATCGACGAGGTGCCGCACTCCGCGCTGTTCCCGCGCATGGCCGCCGTGATCCACCACTGCGGTGCGGGCACGACGGGCGCCGGGCTGCGCGCCGGAGTCCCGGCCGTGCCCGTGCCGGTCCAGTTCGACGAGGGCTTCTGGGCCGCGCGTCTGGTCGCGCTCGGCGTGGCGCCCCGGGCCGTGCCGCTACGGAAGTTGACGGCCGAGGCACTGACGGCGGCCGTACGGGAGGCGACCGGCGACCCGTCGTACGGCCGTCGCGCCCAAGCCCTCGCCGAGGGTCTGCGCGCCGAGGACGGTACGGCTGCGGTCGTCGAGGCGGTGAGCCGGCTCGGGGCATGAGCCACCGACGAGCGCACATCGCCCAGCCTTGAGAGCCGGCCTCAAGGGCAGGTCTCAAGGCCCGGTCTCAGGGACCTGCAAGCCGCCTCAGGGACCTGCGAGCCGGGGGTCCGCCGGCTGGAGAATGCCCAGCAGGATGCGGACGAGTTCGTCGACGACCTCGTCGAGGGTCGCGTCCACCCACCCCGCGCTCCAGTCGTGCAGCAGCCCGTTGACGCTGCCGATGAAGGCGGTCACGGCGAGGCGGTAGTCGCGCGGGGCCGCCTCCCCACGGGCCACGGCGGACGCCACCTCGGCGCAGACGAGGTCGACCCAGCGGGCACGGCGGGCGAGGCGCTGTTCCTCCAGGCGGGCACTGACGCCGACGATCTCTACGAAGGTGATGCGGATGCGGCGCGGGTCGGAGGTGACGTTCGCGGCGTACTCGCGGAAGATCGCGGTGGCGCGCTCGGCCAGCGGCAGGTCCCGCGCCTCGGCCACCGCCGCCAGGACGGCCTCCTCCGCCCAGGCGTTGACCTCGAGGTGGAGGGCGGTCAGGACGTCCTCGAGGGCGCGGAACTCCTCGTAGAACTGACGGGTCGACAGGCCGGCCGCCTCGCTCAACGCCGCGACGGTCGTGCCCCGGTAGCCGGGGGTGTCGCCGAAGAGCTGGAGGGCCGCGTCCAGGAAACGCCGCCGCCGCTCCGCCTTTCGCTCCTCGGCCGACTTGCCGCCGTAACGACCGGTGGGCGCCCTGAGCCTGCCCGCCACGCTGTCCTCCCACCGCCACGCCGACCCGACGATCAATTTTGTCGTGTACGCACTCTTTCAGAGAAGGGGCTCAGCCCAAAGGTTTCAGCACCGCACCCACGCCGTCCTCGGTCGCCGTGTGCCGCGCGGCGACCGAGGCGGCACGGGCGCGCTATCCGATGGTCCGCGCGGCCCACGCGGAGAGCTCGGACCGTGCGGTGTTCAGCACAGTGGCCGAGGGGCTGTTCGCTCCGTTCGTCACCAGCGCGTAGTGCAGGACGCCGGAGTCCGAGTCGGTGAGCAGCAGGCGGCGGCTGCCGGTGCCGCCCGGTTCCGCGGCGACGCCGATCGGGGTGGTCGAGGTGTACGACGGCGGGGCGTGTGCCGTGCCCAGGTCGGAGACGACCGTGGTGGACCCGGTCGGGAAGGAGGCCGGGAGGTGCAGTTCGGTCGGTGCCGTGCCGGTGTTGGAGCGCCACACCAGCAGCCCGTACTGTCCCGACCCCACCAGCTGTGCCACGTTCGGCAGTGAGCTGGGCACCGGGTTCCAGGTCAGGGTGGTGCCGCCGTCCCGGGAGCGGTCCTCGTAGGTGAAGGCGACGGTCGTGCCGGACGTCGCGCTCGGGTAGATGCGGTCGAGCAGCCGGGCGTCCTGACGGAGCACCGGCGCGCCCGAGTCGTCGAGTCGTACGGCGGAGAGGTCCTCGTCGTTCCAGGCGTCCCCGGCGGTGAGGACCTTGTCGGGGTTGGCGTTCATCAGCTCTCGATGGCGTCCGTTGTAGATGTCCCACTGCCACTGCGAACCGGAGAGCACGGGGCCGGAGCCGGCCGGGTTGGACCACCAACTCGCGCCCGGGACGCGGGAGTCGAGGGCCTGGTACATCGCCTTGAGCACGGTCGGCGCCTTGTCGGAGACCGAGCCCGCCAGCGGATGGCCGAACTCGCTGATGATCGCCGGCGTACGCGTGGCCGAGGCGCGGTCGCGGACGGTCCCGAAGTCACCGGCGTACTGGCCGTCCTCCGCCTTGCCCCACATGAAGATGCCGGAGATGGCCTTCTGGTCGTAGAAGTGGGTGTTGAACACGTACCGCGGTCCGAGTGTGCCCGCGTCGAGCAGACCGCCCTCCTGTTTCTGGAAGTCGATGTTGGCGTTCCAGAAGAGGTTCGGCTCGGCGAACAGCGGCTTGTCCTGCCAGCCGGCCGCGTCCATGCGGGCGCGGAACTTCGTGTAGAAGGGCCAGAGCACGTCGCGTTCCCAGGTGCGGCTGGTCTGGCCGGAGTCGTAGACACCGGCGTGCGGCTCGTTGTAGGGGTCGAAGCCGACGACGCCCGCGAACTCGGCGGCGGAGACGTTCTGTTCGATGTACGCCATGGTCTTCTGGGCGGTGGCCAGGAAGGCGTCCTGGAGTCCGTACTCGTTGTGCCAGAAGTCGTAGGACGCCTGCTTCACGGCCTCGTTCTGGGTGATGTTCTGTCCCCAGAAGAGGCAGATCCCGCAGTTCTCGTCCGGGTAGGTCCCGAGGTCGACGGCCCACTTGGGGGCGCCGTCGCCCGTGTACCAGCTGTCGGGGTCGAACAGGTGCCGGGAGTAGAGGTCCTGGTGGAAGTCGGGGTAGACGCGGATGCCGGCGTCGAGGAAGGCGCGCATCTGGGCGGTGGCGGCGGCCAGATACGTGGTGTCGACCTGGCCGCGTGCGGGTTCCGCATAGGCCCAGGACAGCAGGAAACGGATCGAGTTGCCGCCGCCGAGGGCGCGCAGCGCGGTCGCGGACTTCTTCGCGTCGGCGACCGAGGCGAAGGGCAGGCCGCCGTTCTCGGCCAGCTTGGTCTCGCCGGAGACGTTGTAGCCGCGCAGCACGACCTCGCGGCCGTGGCCGTCGGTGAAGCGGCCGTTCTGGACGGTGAGGGGCGTTTCGTCGAACCAGAGGGAGCCGGGAAGGGAGGCGGCGGTGGCGGGAGCGGGTCCCGCCACCGTCAGGGATCCGAAGAGGACGACCAGGACAACAAGCAGACGCGTCCGGATGTTCGGCATGTCCACTACAGTCCGGTGATATCACGACACAGTCAACACCCCTGACTCTGGAGTAAGTTACGTCCCTGCTGTCACTTGTCAGCCGCCGACCCTGCGCGTCAGGTTCAGCAAGTACTCCTTCCGGTTCACCGGGTTGAAGTCGGTGCGCCGGCGCTCCGGGAGCGTGCCGCGCGCGGCGGGTGCGTAGTGGTCGAAGACGCTCTCCAGCTCGCCCTCGCCGCGTGTCAGGCCGGGCAGTTGCTGCTCCAGTTCGTGCACGTGAGCCGCGGGCAGCGATCCCTCCAGGACGCAGGAGGCGCCGCGCGTCCGAGTCGTCTGCGGCACCGCGCGCAGCCTGGCGAACACCGGCAGCAGGGCCGCCAGGGTGTCGGTCGGGGCCTCGATGCGGAAGCGGTGCATCGGCTCGTGGACCTCGGTGCCCGCCCGGCGCAGGGCCTCGATCAGGACCAGCGGCGTGAGGCCGCGGAAGTCGTAGCCGGTGCTGGACATGCTCTTGTCGAAGCCCTGGTGGGCGTGGCTCTGCCGGGGCGAGTAGCCGGAGTGGGTCATGGTGACCGTGCAGTCGGGGACCCGCCAGCCGTACAGGCCCTGGCCGAGGGTCTCGCGGACGGTGTCCTCGACGGCTTTGAAGAAGGCGTACGGCATCGATCCGAGCTCCACCTCCAGCCGGAAGGCCACTCCGGCGCCGACCGGGGCGGGGTCGACGCGCAGGCCGACCGTGGCGAGGAAGGGGTTGCCGTCCTTCTTGTTGAACTCGACCGCCGCGCCCGGGCCGACCGGCCGCTCGACGCACAGCGGTGTCGTCCGACGGAAGGTGACGTCGAGGCCGAACTCCTCGGCGAGCGTGACCTGGATGACCTCCTTCTGCACCTCGCCGTAGAGGGAGACGAAGGTCTCCTGCCGTACCTCGTCATGGCGCAGGCCGATGAGGGGGTCCTGTTCGGCCAGCAGGGTGAGCGCGCGGTGCAGGGCCCGCCGGTCCGTGTCGCCGGCCGGGACGACGACCGTTTCGAGGGTGGGCGGGGCGAAGAAGTGCCCGTACGCCTTGCGGGGTTCGCCGATGGCGTCGCCGATCCTGATGTCGGCCAGGCCCCACAGCTTGGCGATCCGGCCGGCCGGCACCGAGTCGTCCCGGACGTCGGTGCCCTGGTCGAACACGCTGATCGCGGTGATCCGGGCCTCGGCGCCGGCCCCGTCGAAGCGGATCCGATCGCGCGTGCGCAGGGTGCCGGAGAACAGCCGCGTATAGGCGACCTTCTCCCCCGCCGGCCCGCGCTCGACCTTGAAGACGGCTCCGGAGACCGGGCCGTCCGGGTCGCCGTCGGCGGCGGGCAGCAGCTGCTTGATCCCCTCGATCAGCGGGCCGACCCCTGCGCCGGTGATCGCGGAGCCGAAGTACACCGGGTGGACGAGGGCCTGCCGGGTCTGCTCGGCGAGGGCGGTGCCGAGGCGGTCGTAGGAGACGGTGCCCTCGACGTACGCCGTCAGCAACGCGTCGTCGTGGCCGGAGAGGACGTCGAGCGCCGACGAGCCGAGGCCGGGGAGGAAGCGGGCCTCACGGGTGCCGAGGCCGTCGGTCGTCCCCATCGGTACGACGGCCGCGGACAGCCGCTCGGAAACGGCGCGCAGGACGGCGTCGTGGCGCGCCCCGCGTCGGTCGATCTTGTTGACGAAGACGAGGGTGGGGATGCGCAGCCGCTGCAGGGTGCGCATCAGCACGCGGGTCTGCGGCTGGACGCCCTCGACGGCGGAGACGCCCAGCACGGCGCCGTCCAGGACGCCGAGCACCCGCTCCACCTCGGCGATGAAGTCCGGGTGGCCGGGGGTGTCGATGAGGTTGACCGTCACGTCGTCGAGCGCGAAGGAGACGACGGCGGACTTGATGGTGATGCCGCGCTGCCGCTCCAGCGCGAGGGAATCGGTCTGCGTGTTCCCGGCGTCGACGCTGCCGATCTCGTCGATCACGCCCGCCGTGTGCAGCAGGCGTTCGGTCAGGCTGGTCTTACCGGCGTCGACATGGGCGAGGATCCCGAGGTTGAGCAAATGCACGGAGCGTCATGTCCTTCGATGAGGGGGTCGTTCCTTCCTGGGGGGACATGAACGCAGTGCGCATTGCGGCTCCTCTGTGCGTGACGACAGGACCCGTTCACGTGACGACGGGCCACCTGCAGTGCAGCAGGAGCGACCCCGCACCGGCAATGGATTAACGCTCAACGAACGCTGCCGCAGCACTCGCCGTGACACCGCAGCCGCCATAGAGTGACGTACATCATGCCCGGCCGATGTTTCCCCTCTCATCTCCACTCGGCCTCTGGAGGGCACATGACTCACATCTCGGTGAAGGTGGACGGCACGACGTACGAGGACGACGTGGAGCCCTGCCTCCTCCTGATCCACTAACTGCGCGACCGTCTCGGTCTGACCGGCACCCCGATCGGGTGTGACACCTCGAACTGCGGGACCTGCACGGTCGAGCTGGACGGCACGGCCGTCAAGAGCTGCACCGTGCTCGCCGTCCAGGCCGACGGGAGCGAGGTGACCACCGTCCAGGGGCTCGCCCACGACGGCGAGTGGACGGCGCTGCAGCGCACGTTCCACGAGCGGCACGCGCTGCAGTGCGGCTACTGCACCCCGGGGATGATCATGGCGGCCCGCGATCTGCTGCGTGAGCACCCGCACCCCACGCCGGACGAGGTACGCCACGGCCTGGCGGCGGCCCCGCCGAGCGTGGACGCTTTCGTCGAGGGGCACAGCCTGGCCGCGCTGGAGCGGCTGGCGGCGGTGGTGAGAGGAGTGGACGATGCGTGAGATTCTCCCGGTGATCAGCCCCTGGTTCGCGGCCCGGGTGCCGTTCGGACTCGCCACCGTGGTCGCCACCAGCCGCAGCGCCCCGCGCGACCCCGGGGCGGCGATGGCGGTGGGCCCCGACGACGAGGTCGTGGGCAGCGTGTCCGGCGGCTGTGTCGAGGGGGCCGTCTTCGAACTCGCGCAGGAGGTGGTGGCGAGCGGCGAGGCGCGGCTGGAGACCTTCGGCTACAGCGACGAGGACGCCTTCGAGGTCGGGCTCACCTGCGGCGGCGAGATCACCCTGCTGGTACGGCCCGTGACGGCCGCCTCGGATCCGTCCTTCGGCGAGGTCGCCGAGACGGTCGCGGCGGGGCGTCCGGTGACCGTGGCGACGGTGACCGACGGGCCCGCGCCGCGCGGGGCGACGCTCGCCGTGTGGCCGGACCGCGTCGCGGGCACGCTCGGTACGCCCGGCCTGGACGTGGCCGTCACCGCCGACGCGCGCGGTGAACTCGCCCTCGGCGCCACGGGCCTCAGGCACTACGGCCCGCACGGCGAGCGCCGCGAGGACGCGGTCTCCGTCTTCCTGCACTCCTTCGCACCGCCGCCGCGGATGCTGGTGTTCGGCGCGATCGACTACGCGGCCTCGGTCGCCCGCATCGGCGACTTCCTCGGCTACCGGGTCACGGTGTGCGACGCCCGCCCGGTCTTCGCCACACCGAAGCGCTTCCCGGCCGGCGTCGAGGTGATCGTGGACTGGCCGCACCGCTATCTGAGCGGCACCGACACCGACGAACGCACGGTGATCTGCGTGCTCACCCACGACCCGAAGTTCGACGTGCCGCTGCTTCAGGAGGCGCTGCGCCGCCCGGCGGCGTACATCGGGGCGATGGGCAGCCGCCGTACCCACGAGGACCGGATGAAGCGGCTGACCGAAGCCGGGCTCGGCGAGGCCGAGTTGGCCCGGCTGCGCTCCCCCGTCGGGCTGGATCTCGGGGCCCGTACGCCCGAGGAGGTCGCCGTGTCCGTCGCCGCCGAGATCGTCGCCCTGCGGTGGGGCGGAACGGGAGCCCCGCTGACGGCCACGGCGGGCGCGATCCACCCATCGTCGTAGCACCCGGTTGGAGGAAGTCATGGAGCTGCACCACGAGTTCACCGTCCCCGTCCCGGTCGACGAGGCCTGGCGCACGCTCCTCGACATCGAGCGCATCGCGCCCTGCATGCCCGGGGCGAGCGTCGAGGAGTACGACGGCAAGACCGTGACCGGTGCGGTGAAGGTCAAGGTGGGTCCGATCACCGTGGCCTACAAGGGCACCGCGGTCTTCGAGGAGCAGGACGGGACGGCGCACCGCATGGTGCTGATCGCGAGCGGCCGCGAGACGCGCGGGCAGGGCACCGCACGGGCCACGATGACCGGCACGCTCAGCGAGCGCGACGACGGGACGGCCGTGTCGGTGGACACCGATCTCACCGTGACCGGGCGGCCGGCGCAGTTCGGGCGCGGGGTGAGGTGGGCGACCGGCTGGTCGGGCAGTTCGCCACGTGTCTGTCGGAGCGGCTGACCGAGCCGGCGCAGGGTGCGCCGGCTGCCGAGGAGGAGCCGGACCAGTCGCTCGATCTGCTCCGCACGGCCGGGGTGCCGGTGGCGAAACGGGCGGGGGCGGCCCTGGCGGGAGCCGTGGCGGCGGCCGGGGTGGTGCTGGTGCTGGTGCGCCTGTTGCGGGGGCGGCGGGCGCGTCGCAGGTGATCTCAGGCGTCGATCCACTCCCGAGCGACCCGACATCAGGGGTGTAAGGCGGACGCGAAGGGGTAGGGGGCGACGCAAGGAGGCCTACGGGCCCCCGAACAACGCCTCGGAGCGGGAAGGAGGTCCATGACAGCGCATCGCAGCGCCCGGGCCGCTTTCCTGCACACAGAGCGGCCCGGATCTTTTTGAGCTCAGCTCCTTTTGAGCTCGGCCCTTTCTGAGCAGCCCTTTCCCAGCTCAGCGCGGCGGCAGCTTGTGCAGCTCCACCTCCCCCAGCCCGCCCTCGGTCACGGTCGCCGTCATGTAGGTGCAGTGGGGCTGGCGGCGGCGGTCGGTCGGTGAGCCCGGGTTGAGCAGACGCAGACCGGTGGACGCGGTGGTGTCCCAGGGAATGTGACTGTGGCCGAAGACCAGGACGTCGAGGTCGGGGAACCTGGCCGCGCAGCGCGCCTCACGGCCCTGGGCGGGCCCGGTCTCGTGGACCACGCCGAAGCGCAGGCCGCCGAGCTCGGCGTATGCCACCTCGGGCAGCCGGGCTCGCAGGTCCGGTCCGTCGTTGTTGCCGTGGACGCCGATGAGTCGGGCGCTGCGGCTCTCCAGCAGGTCGAGCGTGGCCGAATCGACCCAGTCCCCAGCGTGGAACACGACGTCGGCGCGCGGGAGTTCGGCTAGCAGCGGAGCGGGCAGTGCCTTGGCGCGTTTGGGCAGGTGAGTGTCGGACATCAGCAGCAGGCGCACACCCTCAGGGTACCGGCGGCGACGATCTTCGGCCCGGTTCCCGGCGCCTGGTCGGCACGGTTGAGCGGTGGACAAACCCGGTGTCAGGGTTAGCATTTGGCCACGAGCGCCGTAATTCGACGCAAACGCCCAGCGACCCCTAGGGGGCTCGGAGACCGATGCCGGTCAAGGTCAGCGTGGTCGTCCCCGTGTACAACCCGGGGGTTTATGTCGAGGACTGCATCGGGTCGCTGCTGCGGCAGTCGCTGCCTCCGGACGAGTACGAAGTGATCTTCGTCGACGACGGTTCCACCGACGGCACGCCGGCCCGGCTCGACGCGCTGGCCGCCGCGGAGTCCCGGGTGAGCGTCGTTCACCAGGAGAACTCCGGCTGGTCCGGCAAGCCCCGCAACGTCGGCGTCGCCGCCGCCCGGGGCGAGTACGTGATGTTCGTGGACAACGACGACTACGTCGGCGACGAGGCCCTGGAGCGGATGTACGACTACGGCGTCGCCAACGGCGCCGATGTCGTGGTCGGCAAGATGGCCGGCAAAGGCCGCGGGGTGCCGGTGGAGCTGTTCCGCCGCAACCACCCGCGCGCCACCGTCGACAACGCGCCGCTGATCGACAGCCTCACCCCGCACAAGATGTTCCGCCGCGCCTTCCTCGACGACATCGGCCTGCGTTTCCCCGAGGGCAGGCGGCGGCTGGAGGACCACGTCTTCGTCACCGAGGCCTTTCTGCGTGCGAGCAACATCTCGGTGCTCAGCGACTACGTCTGCTACTACCACGTCCGCCGGGACGACGCCTCGAACGCCGGCTTCCAGCGCTTCGATCCGGGCGGCTACTTCAAGAACCTCCGCGAGGCCCTGGACGTCGTCGAGCGGTACACCGAGCCGGGGCCGTTGCGCGACCGGCTGTTCCGGCGCTGGCTGCGGGTGGAGATGGTCGAGCGGATGCGCGCCCGGCGGCTGCTCGCCCTCCCGGCGGACTATCGCCGGGACCTGTTCGAGGAGATCCACCAGGTCGTCGTGGAGCGCTTCGGTCCCGGTGTCGCGGCCGGGCTGCAGCCGACGCAGCAGGTCGTCGCCGCGCTGATCGCCGCGGACCGGTACGACGACGTCGAGGCGTTCGCCGAGTGGGAGGCCGGCATCGCCCTTACGGCCGTCCCCGAGCACGTGGCGTGGGAGGACGGCGCGCTGCGGGTCGCCTTCACCGCCGAGTTCGCGTCCGCCGGTGAGCCGATGACCTTCGCCGCCGGGACGGCCCGTACTCCTCTCGACGGCCCGCCCGAGGACCTCGCCGCGGCCGTCGCCTGGGTGGGCGCCGACAGCGTCGCCCGGTTCGACCGGGCCACCGCGGACCTGCTGGTGCGCGAGCGCGTCAGTGCCGCCCAGTACTTCCAGCCGGTGGAGTTCACCCGGGAGGAGGTGCCGGTCGGCGACAACGGCCTGGTCCGGCTGGTCCTGCGGGCGACCGCCACCGTGGACCCCGCCGGCCTCACCCGGGCCGGCCTGTGGGACGCCCTGGTCCGCGTCAAGCTGGGCGGCTGGACCAAGGAGTGCCGTCTGGGCCCTGCCCTGCGGGGGAACCGCCCTGCTCCGTACGCCGCTGTGACCGGCGGTCACGTCGTCCTGCCGTACTGGACGTCACCGCACGCCCATCTCGCCCTCGACGTCGACCGTGCGACCCACCGCGTCGGCCTGGGCGCCCTCACCCCTGCCGAGATCACACTCTCGGGCGCCCGCCTGCACGCACGGCTCCCCCTGCACGTCCCCGGCGACGGCACCGAGGCGACGCTCCGGCTCACCGTGTCCGGCACCGCCCACGACGTCCCCGCCACGCTGTCCCCGCAAGGGTCCGGGGCGCTGCTGGAGGCCGTGCTGCCGCTCGGCGAGCTGAGAGGGGCGACCTGGCGGGCAGCGCTCGGCGTGCCGGGGCCGCGCTTCCTGCCGCTGCCCTTCGCCCTGCGCTCCGGGGTCGGCGGAGTGGGCGTGGTGCAGGCGCCGCGACCCAGTGCACTACGGCATTTCGCCCGCAGGGCACGCCGCAGGATCGGTACGGCCCTGGGTCGGGCGACGACCCGGCTGCGCGCCCTGGCCAGGAGGAGGTGAGGACATGCGCTCGCTCGGCATCGAAGGCGCCTGGGCGCTGGAACCCAAGGTCTTCCCGGACGACCGGGGCAGTTTCCACGAGTGGTACCGCGGCGCGGAGTTCCGCGAGGCGACCGGCCACGACCTGTCGCTGGCCCAGGCCAACTGCTCGGTCTCCCGCCGGGGCGTACTGCGGGGCGTGCACTTCTCGGACGTGCCGCCCGGTCAGGCGAAGTACGTCACCTGTGTGCGCGGCGCCGCCCTCGACGTGGTCGTCGACATCCGCCTCGGCTCCCCCACCTTCGGCCGCTGGGAGGTCCTGCGCCTCGACGACGACAGCCGGCACGCCCTGTTCCTCGCGGAAGGCCTCGGGCACGCCTTCATGGCACTCACCGACGACGCCACGGTGGTCTACCTGTGCTCGACCGGCTACGCCCCCGAGCGCGAACACGGGGTGAACCCGCTGGACCCGGACCTGGCCATCGCCTGGCCCGAGGACATCCCACCGGTGCTGTCCCCCAAGGACGCACAGGCACCGTCCCTGGCACAGGCGCGAGAGGCGGGCCTGCTCCCGTCGTACGAGGACTGCACCGCCCACTACGACCGGCTACGCGCTGGAGGCGGTTCGGCAACGCCCTGAGGGGCGCGGGGAACTGCGCGGCCAGCCACGACGAGCCCGCAGACATGCGACTACAGAACCCGGCACTACCGCTCAACCGCCGGAGGCAACCCCCGCAATCGCAAGCCGCAACGGCACCCACGCCCGCCCACGCCGCACACCGAGCCTGCGGGCCCGCGCCAGCGACCGCCAGAAACCCGCCCCGAGCAGCTCCTCCGGAGCCACCGCCGACGCCCGGTCCAGGATGGCCTCGGGCACCTTCTGCGGATCGGGCACCTCGTACTCGGCGACGATTTCGTCGTACCGGTCCCGCAGCACCGTGTTCCGGGGATCGGCCCCGAAGACGACGAGCTGCCCGGTGGGCTGGGTGTCGACCAGAACGGTCACCAGGTCGGGCCGGTACCGCCCGAGGATCTCGGCGATCTTGTACACGTCGCCGGTCCACGCCCCGGTGTGCCGGTCGCGTGCCGCCTCGTCGACGTTGCGCGGCAGCATGTCGTCGAAGACGATCACGCTGGTCCAGTCGGAGTGCCGCTCGATGTTCATGAAGTCCCGCAGCGCGTACTCGAACAGGTGCATGCCGTCGATGAACGACAGGTCGAGGACGGTACGCCGCCAGTACCCGAACGGCTTGCGGCCGCGGCGCAGGTTCCGCACCGGATGACGGCCGCCCCTGAGGTGGACGAGCGGGTTGTCGCGGGCGAAGAAGTCGTCGCTGGTGGCCTTGACCAGGTGGACGTCGCAGCGGATTTCCGTGACGACCTTGAAGGCGGGGTCGACGGCGATGGTGGGCACGCGGGAGAGCCGGAGGCTGCGGCCGTCGTTGACGCCGATCTCCAGGTAGTTGCGGTTGCCGCTGACCTTGTGCAGCTCCCGCAGGAACTCATGGCGTTTCACGAAGGGTCTCCTTGCGGATCCGGGGCAGTGCTTCGTGCAGGGCGGTGCGCCAGTCGCGCGCTCGTGCGAGGCCGAGCCGCTGCCGACGGCCGTGCGCGAGGACGCTGTACGCGGGGCGGGGCGCGGGCCGGGGAAGGCCTCGCTGGTGACGGGACGCACCCGGCCGGGGTCGGCACCGAGCAGCCGGAACACCTCGCGGGCCAGGTCGTACCAGGTGGCCTCGCCGGAGTTGGTGGCGTGCAGGACGCCGGTCATGTCACGGCCGACGCGCGGGCCGAGGTCGGCGATCGTCGCGGCGACGTCGGCGCTCCAGGTGGGCTGGCCGCGCTGGTCGTCCACGACGTCCACGGTGTCCCGGCGGGCTTCGAGCTCCATCATCGTCCGGACGAAACTGCGGCCGTGGACGCCGTAGAGCCACGCGGCGCGCACGACTGCGCCGGCGTCCGGGAGTTCGTCCAGTACGGCCCGCTCACCTGCCAGTTTGGTGCGGCCGTAGGCGGTGCGGGGGGCGGGTGCCGCGTCCTCGGCGTAGGGGGTGCGGGCGTCTCCGGCGAAGACGTAGTCGGTGGAGACCTGAATCAGGCCGGCCCCGTACGCGGCGCAGGCCCGGGCGAGGAGGCGCGGGCCGTGGCCGTTGACGTGCAGGGCGCGTTCCTCGTCCTGCTCCGCGTCGTCGACGGCCGTGTACGCGGCGCAGTTGACGACCACGTCGGGGCGGTGTGCCGCGAGGGCACGGTCGACGGCGTCGGGGAGGGTGATGTCGAGGGCGGGGTGGTCGAGGCCGGTCACCTGCTCGTCGCGGGTGCGCAGTTCCTCGACCAGGTCGCGGCCGAGCATGCCGCCCACTCCGGTGACCAGCCACCTCATCCGTGCTCCCCGCCGACGCGGCGCTTGAGGGGTTCCCACCAGGCGCGGTGGTCGCGGTACCAGGCGACGGTGCCGGCGAGGCCCGACGCGAAGTCGTGGCGGGGGCGGTAGCCGAGTTCGGTGCGGGCCTTGGTCCAGTCGACGGAGTAGCGCAGGTCGTGGCCCTTGCGGTCCTCGACGTGTTCCACCTGGTCCCAGCCGGCGCCGCAGGCCCTGAGCAGCAGGGCGGTCAGGTCCCTGTTGCTCAACTCGGTGCCGCCGCCGATGTTGTAGACCTCGCCGGAGCGGCCCTTGGTGCGGACGAGCTCGACGCCGGCGCAGTGGTCGTCTACGTGCAGCCAGTCGCGGACGTTGAGTCCCTCGCCGTACAGGGGGACCCGCTCGCCGTCGAGGAGGTTGGTGATGAACAGGGGGACGACCTTCTCGGGGAACTGGTGCGGGCCGTAGTTGTTCGAGCAGCGGGTGACGCGGACGTCCAGGCCGTGGGTGCGGTGGTAGGCGAGCGCGAGCAGGTCGGCGGAGGCCTTGGAGGCGGAGTACGGCGAGCTGGGCCGCAGGATGTCCGTCTCGGTGGCGGAGCCCGTCTCCAGCGAGCCGTAGACCTCGTCCGTCGAGACGTGCACGAAGGAGGCGACGCCGTAGCGCAGGGCCGCGTCCAGCAGGGTCTGGGTGCCGACCACGTTGGTGAGGACGAAGTCGCCGGCGCCGGCGATCGAGCGGTCCACGTGGGACTCGGCGGCGAAGTGCACGACCTGGTCGGCCTCGGCCATCAGCTTGTCGACCAGTTCGGCGTCCCGGATGTCGCCTTGCACGAACTCCAGCCGGGGGTGGCCGAGTTCGAGGTTGTCCAGGGTGCCGGCGTACGTCAGCTTGTCCAGCACCGTGATCCGCGGCGCCCCGGGCGCGTCCGGTGCGTCGCGGGCGAGCAGCGTGCGGACGTAGGTCGAGCCGATGAAGCCGGCGGCGCCGGTGACGAGAAGGTTCATGTGTGGATCTGCACCTTGCTGTGGTCTCCGAGGACGAGTCGGTGGGCGCTGGGGACGCTGGGCGCGGGGGTGACCTCGACGTGCCGGCCGATGAGCGAGGACTCGATGCGGCCCACTCCCTCGATCGAGGAGTTCCGCAGCACGATGGAGAACTCCAACTCACTGTCGCTGATACGGCAGTTCTGCGCGATGGAGGTGAAGGGACCGACGTAGGAGTCCTCGACGACGGTGCCGGCGCCGACGACGGCGGGGCCGACGATGCGCGAGTTGACGATGCGCGCCCCCTCCTCGACGACCACGCGTCCGACGGTCTCCGAGGCGTCGTCGACCTCGCCGTCGATGCGGCGCGCGAGGCCCTCCAGGACGGTCCGGTTCACCTCCAGCATGTCGGCGACGTTCCCGGTGTCCTTCCAGTAGCCCTTGATGACGGTGCAGCGCACGTCGGCGCGGGCGTCGATCAGGTGCTGGATGGCGTGGGTGATCTCCAACTCGCCGCGCCAGGACGGTGTGATGGCGCGGACCGCGTCGTGGATCACCGGGGTGAAGAGATAGACGCCGACCAGGGCGAGGTCGCTCTTGGGGTGCTCCGGTTTCTCCTCCAGGCCGACGACCTGGCCCGCGTCGTCGAGTTCGGCGACGCCGAAGGAACGCGGGTCCTGGACGCGGGTGAGCAGGATCTGGGCGTCGGGACGGTTGCTGCGGAACTCGTCGACGAGGCCGGCGATTCCGCCGACGATGAAGTTGTCGCCGAGGTACATCACGAAGTCGTCGTCGCCGAGGTAGTCACGGGCGATGAGCACGGCGTGGGCCAGTCCCAGGGGCCGTTCCTGGGGAATGTAGGTGATCTCCAGACCGAACTTGGAACCGTCTCCGACGGCGTCCTGGATCTCCGGGGCGGTGTCACCGACGATCACACCGACCTCGGTGATCCCGGCGGCGGCGATGGATTCCAGCCCGTAGAAGAGCACGGCCTTGTTCGCGACCGGCACGAGCTGTTTGGCCGAAGTGTGCGTGATCGGCCTCAGGCGCGTACCGGCGCCACCGGACAGCACGAGAGCCTTCATCGGTTCACCTTAGCCCCGATTCGGCCAATTTGACGGTGTCGGGATTGGCTCGCCGGCAACTTCGACGCCACCGACCGTTCACCGGAGCGCGGTCTCAGCCGCCCAGGACGATCTCGCTCCACACCTGTTTTCCGCCACTGACCGGCACGGTTCCCCACGTCGCCGCCATGGCCTCGACCAGGAGGATGCCGCGCCCGCCGGTGGCCTCCCAGCTGATGCTGGCCGGCTTGACCGGTGTGCGCGGCGAGGAGTCGGCGACGGCCACACGCAACCGTTGGTTGACGAGGGTGAGGTCGAGGCGGACCCGGCCGTCCGTGTGCACGAGGGCATTGGTGACGAGTTCGGAGACGATGAGCAGGACGCCGTCCATGTCCTGCGGCGGCACACCCCAGGCGCGCAGGGTGCGCCGGGTGAAGCGGCGGGCGTGCCCGACGGCCTGCGGGACACGCCAGACGGTCCAGCTCTCGCGCAGGGGCCGTACGGCCATGCCGTCGTAGCGCATGAGGAGCAGGGCGATGTCGTCGCTGCGGCGGGCGCCCACGAGCAGGGCGTCGGCGACGAGGCCGAGGTGCGCGGGGTCGGAGCGGGCGAGATCCCGGGCGAGCCGGGCCATGCCGGTGTCGATGTCGGAGTCGGCGGACTCGACGAGGCCGTCGGTGGTCAGGGCGATCACCGTGCCGGGCCGAAGCCCGAGCGGGCTCATCGGGAAGCCTGCCTGCCGCAGCACGCCGAGCGGCGGGCCGCCCTCCGCCTCGGCGATCTCCGTGCTGCCGTCCGGGTGGCGCAGGACCGGCGGGGGTGACCGGCGCGCACGCACCAGGCGGAGCCCTCCTCCAGGTCGACGTCGACGTAGCAGCAGGTGGCGAAGAGGTCGGTCTCCATGTCCATGAGGAGGCGGTTGGCGTGGTCGACGACGACGTCCGGGGTGTCCTTCGGCGGCGTAGGCGCGCAGCGCGGTGCGCATCTGGCCCATGAGGGTGGCGGCGGCCGCGCTGTGGCCCTGGACGTCGCCGATGACGAGGGCGACGTGGTTGTCGGGCAGCGGGATCACGTCGTACCAGTCGCCGCCGACCTCCAGTCCGGCGGTGGTGGGCAGATACCGGGCGACGGCCTCCGCGCCGGGCAGCCGGGGCAGCCGGCGCGGGAGCCGCTGGCGCTGGAGCATGCCGACGAGTTCGTGCTCGGCGTCGAAGGCGTGGGCGCGCAGCAGGGCCTGGCCCGCGAGGCCGGCGGAGGCGGTGAGCAGGGCGCGCTCGTCGGGTCCGAAGTCGTGCGGGGCGTCCCAGCCGATCAGGCAGGCGCCGACCGTCCGGCCCCCGGCGGGCAGCGGCAGGACGGCCAGGCCGCCGGGGCCGACGTCGGCGAGGGCCGGTTCCAGCTGGCTGCCTGCGGGCCAGATCTGGGCACGGCCCTCGCGCAGGGCGGCGGCGAGGGTGGGCATGGCTCGCACCGGCGCGTCCGGCCATTCGGTACGCCACTCCACGCGCCACAGCTCGGGCCAGGACTCGGGGTCGGGCGGGTCGAGGACGGTGACGACGAGGCGGTCGTTCTCCAGCTCGGCGAGGGCGATGCGGTCGGCGCGCAGCGGCTTGCGCAGGGCCGTGACCACGGCCTGGCTGACGTCGCGGACGGTGCCTGCGATGGCGAGCGCGGCGGCGAGGCGCTGGACGCGGGCCACGTCGGTGACCTCGGCGCGCAGGGTGGAGGCGTCGGCCACCGTGCCGACGATGCGGGCCGGGAGCCCCTCGCCGCCGGGCAGCAGGCGACCGCGCAGCCTGAGCCACCTCGGCGGGCCGGTGGGCTGAAGGACCCGGAACTCAAGGTCGCGGTCGCCGAGGGCGGTGTGGTCGGCCTCGACGACGGACATCAGCGACGGCAGGTCCTCCGGGACGGTCAGGCCCAGCAGGGTCTCGACCTTGCCGTCGAACTCGTCCGGTCCGAGACCGAACAGGGCCAGGATGTCGTCGCCGACCTCGACGCGGCCGGTGTCCATGGCGAGGCTGAAGGCGTCGGCCGGCAGCTCGCCCCCGTCCGTTGCCGCCGGCAGGGCGGGGAAGGCGACGGCGTCGGCGACCAGCTCCAGGCACTCCCGGTCGTCGGAGTCGAAGCCGCCGGGGCGCTCGCTCACGGCCAGCAGACAGCCGCCGCCCTCGTCGCCGTGGGTCGGTAGGGCCGCCAGGAAGAAGTCCCGGCCGGGTGCCCGTCGGGACTCCGTTCGCGCGGCCAGTTCCGCCGGGCCGAGCCACCGTGCGTCTCCGGTGCGCAGGGCGCCGGCCACCGCGGACCGGCCGGAGCGGGGGTAGCTGTCGCGCAGCCCGTAGAAGGTCCTCGGCACACCGGCGGACTCGACCAGGCACAGCAGGTCCTCGTCCTCGCCCGGCGCGTACACGGCGGCGAGTGTCGCTCCGCCGAAGACGAGGGCCTGTTCGAGCACGCGGCGCAGTCGGTCCGGTGAGTCCGGATCGGCGGCGACCGTCTTGAGGGCAACTTCGGCACGCAGCCTTCTCGTTCCGCGTTCCGCGGCGCCCTCACCGACCACGTCCGTTATTACAGCGCTTATCAGACACCTGCGCAGCCCCTGTGGCGCGTTCCGTGGGCCAGGCGGCGTTCCGGTGCTCGAAAGGCCCCGAACATGTCTTTACGCATGCGTTCCGCACGGCGATCTCGTGACAGTCGTGACTGTCCGTAGCCGTTGCATCGCTGGAAGTCTCGGTGCCGGACCAGCTGAGGGGGACGCATGGACAAGCGCTACGAGGTGTACGCGCTCGCCGACCGGCACTTCTACGAGACGCCGGACCGGCTGTCCGCGGGCACGCAGGGCGCCGCGCGTCTGTACGAGGCGGCGCGGGACGAGGTCCCCGACGGCTGGACGGCGGCACGGATCGGCGACTGGCTGACGCTGACGCCGCTCGGCCCGGACGGCGCCCCACTGCCGGGCCCGGCGCAGGGCTGGAAGATCCATGCCTCGGCCACCCTGGCGAACGCGGAGAAGATCGCGCGGATCGTGTGGGACTACTGCGTGCCGCGTGGCATCCCGTTCAAGTTCGTGCCCGGCCCGCAGCTGCTGCATCTGCGCAACGCCAAGTACGCGGGCCGCGACTCCAGCGGCAAGTTCGTCACCGTCTACCCGGCCGACGAGCAGCAGCTCCACACGGTGCTGCGCGAGTTGGGCCGGCTGCTGGAGGGGTTCGAGGGACCGTACATCCTCACCGATCTGCGGTGGGACGACGGTCCGCTGTATGTCCGCTACGGCGCCTTCGCGCGTCTCTTCGTGGTCGACGACCGCGGTTCGCTGGTGCCGGCGGTGCGGGACGGGGAAGGCCAGTTGGTGCCGGACCGCCGGGCACCGTCCTTCCAGGTTCCGGAGTGGGTCACGCTGCCCGCCTTCCTCGCGCCGCAGCTGGCGGCCCGCAACACCACGACCGTCGGCGAGTTGCCGTACCGCATCGAGAAGGCGCTGCACTTCTCCAACGGCGGTGGGGTGTACTCGGGCACCGATACGCGGGACGGTCGCAAGGTGGTCCTCAAGGAGGGTCGGCCACACGCAGGCCTCGCCGCGGACGGCGCGGACGCCGTGACCCGGCTGGAGCGGGAGCGGCAGGCGCTCGAGCAGCTGGCGGGAACCGGTGTGGTGCCCGAGGTGCGCGACTGGTTCCTGCTCGGCGATCACCGCTTCCTGGTCATGGACTTCGTGGAGGGGCGCCCCTCAACTCCTTCTTCGCCGAACGACACCCGCTGATCGGCCCGGACCCCGATCCGGGCGCCGTGGCCGGCTACACGGCCTGGGCCCTGCGCATCCACCGCGCCGTGGAGCGTGCGGTGGAGACGGTGCACGCGCGCGGGATCGTCTTCAACGACCTGCACGTCTTCAACATCATGGTCGCCCCCGACGACGAGTCGGTGTCCCTGCTCGACTTCGAGGCGGCGGCCCCGGTCGGCGAGAACGGCCGCCAGGTCGTCGCCCACCCCGGCTTCCTGGCCCCGGCCGACCGCAGGGGCGTGGACGTCGACCGCTATGCGCTGGCCTGCCTGAGGCTGGCGATGTTCCTGCCGATCACCTCGTTGTTCGTGGTGGACCGCGACAAGGCGGCACACCTGGCGGACGTGATCGCAGGTCAGTTCCCGGACGTGCCGCGGGAGTTCCTGGACGAGGCGGTCGCGGAGATCTGCCGGGACGTGGCCGGTCCCGACCGTGCCGCTCACACGGCCCGCGCCCGCTCCGCGTCCTTCGTGGAACCCGGCGACTGGCCCTACAGCCGCGATTCCATGATCAAGGCGCTGCTCGCCTCGGCCACCCCGGAGCGCGATGACCGGCTCTTCCCCGGCGATGTCGGCCAGTTCTCCGACGGCGGCGGGCTGGGCCTCGCCCATGGTGCGGCCGGTGTGCTGTACGCCCTGGCCGCGACCGGCGCCGAGCGCTACGACGAGGGTGAACGCTGGCTGCTGGACCGCACCGACCCGCCGCCGGTCGGCACTCCGCTGGGCCTGTACGACGGTCTCGCGGGCGTGGCCCACGTCCTCTACATGCTCGGCCACCCGCAGCGCGCCCTGGACCTGATCGACACCGTCCTGCGTGAGAGGTGGCAGCGCCTGTCCTCCGACCTGCGCGGCGGCCTGGCCGGGCTGGGGCTGGTCCTCGGCGGGCTCGCCGACACCACCGGCGAGCCGGAGCTGCGCGAGCGGGCGGCGGAGGCCGCGGACATCCTCGTAGGGCGGCTGGGCGCACCGCCCCCGTCCGGGGCGCGGCCGCGCGCCGGACTGCTGCGGGGCGCGAGCGGACCCGCGCTGTTCCTGCTGCGCCAGTACGAACGGACCGGCGACCGGCGGCTGCTGGACGCGGCCGGCGATGCGCTGCGTCAGGACCTGGCGTGCTGCGTGGAGCAGAAGGGCGGCTCGCTGGAGGTCGACGAGGGCTGGCGGACCATGCCGTATCTGGGCGACGGGAGCGTCGGGGTGGGGATGGTCGTCGACGACTACCTCGCGCACGCCGCCGACCACGGGGCAGGACGGTCCGAGCGGGACTCCGGCGTCGGCACGGACGCGTTCGAGCGGGCCCGCGCCGGCATCCTCACCGCCGCCACCTCACGTTTCTACGCTCAGCCCGGCCTCTTCCAGGGACGTGCCGGGATGATCCTGCACCTCAGCCGCACGACGGCACCGGGCGCGGACGCGGACCGGCTGGCCGGGCAGATCGCCGGGCTCGGCTGGTACGCGATGTCCTACCAGGGCCAACTGGCCTTCCCCGGACACCAGATGATGCGGCTCTCCATGGACCTGGGCACCGGAACGGCCGGCTGCCTGCTCGCGCTCGGAGCCGCCCTCGGCGCGGACGCGGCGAGCGCCACCCCGGCCCACCTGCCCTTCCTCCCGCCGCCGAAGCGGCCCCCGGAACGCGGCTCCGCCACCTGACGGAGTCGTGACACAACCCCGTCCCCACCGATGAGAGGACCCGACATGGCACTGCTCGACCTGCAGACGATGGAGACCGAGGAGTACACCGGCGGCGGCAGCGTGGCCAGCCTCCTCCTGTGCGCCAGCCAGGCCAGCATCACGCTCTGTCTCTGACGGACATCGCGCAACCGCGGCCCCGGGCGGTTTCCCTCCCTCACGGGAGGGCCGCCCGGGGCCCTTGCCCGGACGAGTGAGCGAGGCCGCAGCCGTATGAGGCGCACGACGACTCCTGCCGACGACGCTTCCCGCGCGCTGCTGCGTGCGGCCACCCGGCACAGCGGGGCCCGTACGGCGGCCCTGTGCCTGGTGGCCACCGCCGGGACCGGGGCCGGGCTGCTGCTGCCCGCCGCGCTCGGGCGGACCCTGGACCTCCTGCTGGCCCGGGCACCGGCGACGGGCTGGGTGCTGTGCTGCGCCGGACTCGTGCTGCTGCTCGCCCTGCTCGACGGATGCCAGAGCGTCCTCGTCGGCACCGTCGACGCCCGGACGGCCGCCTGGCTGCGGCGGCGGCTGACCGGTCACGTGCTGGCCGTGGGCCCGCGGGCCACCGCCCGCTTCGGGGCCGGCGACCTGGTCGCACGCCTGGTCGGCAACGCCGCTCAGGCCGGCACGGCACCGGCCGCCCGTGCCGCACTGCTCGCCGCGCTCGCCGGACCGGTCGGCGGCATCGTCGCCCTCGGCCTGATCGACCTGTGGCTCGCGGCCGTGCTCCTCGCCGGGGCGCCGGTACTGGCCGTCCTGCTGCGGACCTTCGCTCGGGACACCTCCCGCTGTGTGACGCGCTACCAGCAGGAACAGGGCCGGATCGCCGCCGCGTTCGCCGAGGCCGTCGACGGCCACCGCACCATCCGCGCGGCGGGTGCGACGGACCGGGAGACGGAGCGGATCCTGCGGCCGCTGCCCGAACTCTCCCGCGCCGGGCACCAGATGTGGCGGGTGCAGGGGCGGGCCGCAGCCCAGGCCGTCACCGTGGCCCCGCTGCTGCAGCTCGGTGTCATAGCCGTCGCCGGCGTCCTGCTCACCCGGCACCGGCTGTCCGTCGGCGAGATGCTCGCCGCCTCCCGTTACGCGGTGCTGGCGACCGGCGTCGGCGTGCTGGTCGCCCAGCTCGCGAGCCTGGCCCGCGCCCGGGCGGCGGCCGGACGCCTCGGCGAGGTCGTCGCCGAGCCCGCCCCCACCCATGGCCGGCGCCGGCTGCCGCCCGGCCCCGGCCGCCTGGAGCTGCGCGGCGTGAGTGCCCGGCGCGGCGGACACACCGTGCTGGACGGGATCGACCTGGTCGTCCCCGGCGGGACCACCGTGGCCGTGGTCGGGCGTTCCGGCGCGGGCAAGTCGCTGCTCGCCGCGCTCGCCGGGCGCATGGCCGACCCGGACGACGGCGAGGTCCTGCTCGACGAGGTGCCACTTCCCGAGCTGACCCACGACGACCTGCGCCGCGCCGTCGCCTACGCCTTCGAACGCCCCGCCCTGCTGGGCGGCACCGTCGAGGACGCGATCGGCCTGGGCCTGCCGCACCCCTCCCCCACCCGCATCCGGGAGGCTGCCCGCACGGCCCACGCGGACGACTTCATATGCCGTCTGCCCAACGGCTACGGCACCGCACTCGCCGACGCCCCGCGCTCCGGCGGCGAGTCCCAACGCCTCGGACTCGCCCGGGCGTTCGCCCACGACGGCCGCCTGCTGATCCTCGACGACGCGCTGTCCAGCCTCGACACCGTGACGGAGGCGCGCATCACCGAGGCCCTGACCGGCGGCTCGTCCGCCACCCGCCTCCTGGTCGCGCACCGTGCGGCGACAGCGGCCAGGGCCGACGCGGTGGCCTGGCTGGACGGCGGGCGGGTGCGCGCGGTGGGGCGGCACGAGGAGCTGTGGGACATCAGGGAGTACCGGGAGGCATTCACCGGGGAGGAACCGGCGTGACCCGTGGCCTCTACCCCCGCGCGCTGCGCTTCCTGTGGGACCGATGGCCCGTCCTCGTACGGCTCGCCCTCTGGTCGGTGCTGGAGACCGGACAGAGCTTCCTCATCGGTTACGCCCCGGCCCGTGCCCTGGACGACGGGTTCCTCCAGGGACGTACGGAGGTCGGGCTCGGGTGGCTCGGTGTCGCCGGTCTCGGGGTCGTCGTCGGCGCGTACGGCACGGCTCGCGTGTACGGGGCCGTCGCGGCGCTGGTCGAGCCGCTGAGGGACCGGCTCGTGACGCGGGTGGTGGCGCGCGGGGTGCGGGAGGCGGACCGCGGGGCGCTGTCCGGGCTCACCCAGCAGGCGGAGATCGCGCGGGACACCTTCGCGGGGCTGGTCATGGTGTCGCGGTCGTTCGTGTTCACCTCGGTCGGTGCGCTGGCCGGCCTGTTCTCGCTGGCTCCGCTGCTGCTGCTCGTCGTGCTGCCGCCGCTGGCCGCGGGGGTGGGCCTGTTCGCGGTGACGCTGCGTCCGCTGGCCCGCAGACAGGAGGTCTTCCTCGGAGCCGACGAGGCCCTGGCCGACCGGCTCGGCGCCGTCTGCCCCGGGCTGCGGGACATCACGGCGGCCGGCGCTCAGGACCGGATGGGCGCCGATGCCGGGGGCCTGGTGGACGCCGAGCTGCGGGCCGCCCGTTCGCTCGCCCGCTTCGGTGTGCTCCGCGTGGCCGCCCTCGCCCTCGGCGGACAGCTCCCGATCGTGCTGCTCCTCGCCACCGCGCCCTGGCTCCTGCGACACGGCGTCACCACCGGCGCCCTGGTCGGCGCCCTCGCCTACGTCACCCAGTCCCTGCTCCCCGCCCTGCACAACCTGGTCCACGGCCTGGGCACGAGCGGCTCACGGCTGGCGGTGGTGATACGGCGGTTGGTGCCGGAGAACACCGAGCCGGACAGGGCCCACAGGCTCGGCGTGGCAGGCGCGTCCGGCGCGGCCGGTGCGCGGAGCAAGCCGGCTGCCTTCGGCGCGGCTTCCGACCGAGGCGCGACCGGCGGGCCGGCCGGCCAAGCCGACGGGTCCGTGGCCACCGGGCCTCGCCCATCGCGCGCTGAGCCGGACGACAGTCCGGCACCGCCGCCTCCCGCCGGCACACCCGCACCGTCCCCGGACCACGCCGGCCCCCCGCGACCGGCCGCCGAGGTCCCACGTCCCACCGCCCCCGAGCCCCCCGCCCTCACCCTCACCTCCGTCACCTTCGCCTACGGCCCCAGCGCGCTCCCCGTGATCGACGACCTCGACCTCACCCTCCCGGCCGGCGCCCACCTGGCCGTCGTCGGGCCGAGCGGGATCGGGAAGTCCACGCTGACGGCGCTGGTGGCCGGGCTGCTGGAGCCCCGGTGCGGCGCCATCCGGGTGTGCGGGGAGGCGGTGCCGGGGCCGGGTGCCCTCGCGCGGCGGGTGCTCATTCCGCAGGAGGCGTACGTGTTCACCGGCACCCTCGCCGAGAACCTCGCCCTGCTGCGGCCGGACCCCGTCTCCGAGGCGGAGCTGCTCGCCGCCGCCGAGGCGGTCGGGCTGGCGCCGCTGCTCGCCGCGCTGGGCGGGCCAGAGGGCCGGGTGGAACCCGGGGCGCTGTCCGCGGGGGAGCGGCAGTTGATCGCGCTGACCCGGGCGCACCTGTCGTACGCCCCGCTCGCGCTCCTCGACGAGGCGACCTGTCACCTCGACGCGCGGGCCGAGGAACGCGCGGAGCAGGCCTTCGCAGCCCGCCCCGGCGGCACGTTGGTCGTCGTCGCGCACCGCATCAGCTCGGCCCGCCGTGCCGACCGGGTCCTGATGATGGACGGCCGGGACACGGCGTACGGGACACACGTCGAGCTCGTACGGCACTCGGCGCGCTACCGCGAACTCGTCGGCGGCTGGGCGTCCGTGCCGCGGTAGTGGTCAGAGCCAGCCCTCGCCCTGGGAGATCCGGATCGCGTCGATGCGGTTGCGGGCCCCGGTCTTGCGGGTGATGGCGGCCATGTAGTTGCGCACCGTCCCGTGGGACAGGTGCAGGTTCCCGGCGATCTCCGCGACGGAGGCTCCCTTTGCCGCGAGGGACAGCACGCTGAGCTCACGCCGGGTCAGCGGCATCTCGGCGGCCTTGAGGAAAGCAAAGCCCAGCGAATCGTCGACGAAACGTTCCCCCTCGGCGACGCGCCGGATTCCGCGCACCAGCCGGTCCGGCGAGCCCTCCTTGTCGACGTACCCGAGCGCCCCCGCCTCCAGAGCGCGCTTCAGCAGCCCCGGGCGGTGAGCGCTGGCCAGCACCAGCAGGTGTGGCGGTGTGCGGCCCGCTTCCCGTAATCGCAGCTCGGCGAGCGGCGGTATGCCGTACGAGTCCGTGCACTCCAGGTCCACCGCGCAGACGTCAGGCCGGACGGAACGCGCGCGTGCGGGCGCGCTGCGCCAAGGGGCGTCGTACACCTCCAGGCCCGGATCTCGTCGCAGCCACTCCGCCAGCACCGATCGCACCAGACACGCGTCATGCACCACAAGGACCCGGATCACTGCCGCCCCTCCACCCCGCTGTTCGTCGCTCTCATGGTGTTGAGCGCGTGCCCCATTGTTGGCATCCGTTACCGTCTGCGGGCGCGAAGATCCGGCCATCAGGGTGCGCGGGGGCGCACGCGAGGCGCCCGTACGCCGGGAGCGCGCATCCACTGCGGGGGCATGGGATCGCGGCCAGGGGGTAAGCGCTCTCGCTCGCGGTGCGGGCGGTCGGCCGGACTCGGTGCCGCTCGCCGTGCGCGATGGAGCGCGAGGAGGGAGATTTGAGCCCTGGGACCCGTCGCGCGGCCCCGCGGAGGAGGTGGTCGGCGTGTCCGACGGGCAGACGTCCGCCCAGGCGCCGGCGGCCGCGCGGACCCGGGTCGGCCGACCGCTCCTGTCGCTGGCGCTTGCCTCGATGATGGACGAGGTGCACGCGCACTCCGGGGCGGTGTATCTGCTGGCGGCCGACGAGCCCGTGCTGGAGATGTCGGTGATGGCCGGTCTGCCCCGGGCGTTCGCGGCGCCCTGGGAGCGGGTCGGGCTGAGCGCGCCGATCCCGGTCGCGGAAGCGGTGCGTGAGCGGCGGCTCGTCTGGGTCAAGGGCGAGGAGGACATGGCGGCCCGCTATCCGCGGATCGCCGTCGTCCTGCCCTATCCCTTCGCACTGGCCGCGCTGCCCGTGGCCACCGAGACCTCCGCCTATGGCGCGATCTTCGTGACCTGGCCCGGCGCACACCCCCCGGAGCTGTCGGAGCGGGAGCGCGACCATCTCACCGCGGCCTGCCGACGGCTCGCGGTGCGGCTGGAACGCGCCCTGGAGGAGAGCCTTCCGCCGCTCCCGGAGCCCGATCTGGTCGCCGGGCCGGCGTTCAGCGGCGCCGCCGGCACGCTCGGCACGGTGGAGGCGGCCCGCATGGTGTCGCGGCTGCCGTACGGCCTGTGCTCACTCGATCTGCACGGCCGGGTCAGTTTCGCCAACCCCGCGGCGGCCGAGCTGATCGGCGTCCCGGTCAACCGGCTGCTGGGCAACCAGCTGTGGGCTTCGGTGCCGTGGCTCAACGACCCGGTGTACGAGGACCGCTACCGGGCCGCGCTGATGAGCCAGCACACCACGTCCTTCCTGGCGCTGCGCCCGCCCGGCGACTGGTTGTCGTTCCGTATGTACCCGAGCACGACCGGTCTGAGCGTGCGGATCAGCCGGGCCCGAGCGGTGGCGGAGATGGGCCGCAGTGGGCCGCGGCAGGACGACCCGCCGGGCCGGCTGGTGACCATCTCCCAGGTGCTCAGCCTGGCCGGCGCGCTCACCGAGGCGGCGGGTGTGCAGGACGTGGTGCAGCTGGTCGCGGACGAGATCGTCCCGGCCGTCGGCAGCCAGGCGCTGGTCGTCCTGGGATCTCGGGCGGGCCGGCTGCACGTGCTCGGTCACCGCGGCTACGCGGATCCGCAGATCGTGGAGCGCTTCGACGGTCTGCCACTGACCGAGCAGACCCCGGGCACACACGCGCTGACCACCGGTGTGCCCGCGTTCTTCGACTCCCAGCAGGAGCTGGAGCGCCTGTATCCGACGCGCCACTCGACGCCCGACGGCTTCGCGGCCTGGGCGTATCTGCCGCTGATCGCCTCGGGGCGGCCGGTGGGCACCTGTGTGCTCGCCTACTCGGAGCGGCATCCCTTCCCGGCGGACGAGCGGGCGGTCCTGACCAGCCTCGGCGGGCTCATCGCGCAGGCGCTGGAGCGCGCCCTGCTCTACGACGTCAAGCACCAGCTGGCGCACGGACTGCAGGCCGCCCTGCTCCCGCACTCGCTCCCGCCGCTGCCCGGCGTCGAAGCGGCCGCCCGCTATCTGCCCGCCACCCAGGGCATGGAGATCGGCGGCGACTTCTACGACCTGGTGCCGACGGAAGAGGGCCTGACGGCGGCGGTGATCGGGGACGTGCAGGGGCACAACGTCACCGCGGCCGGCCTGATGGGCCAGATCCGCACCGCCGTACGGGCGTACACGAACGTCGGTCAGGCCCCGGAGGAGGTCATGCGCAGCACCAACCGGCTGCTGCTCGACCTCGGCTCCGACCTGTTCGCCAGCTGTCTGTATCTGCGCCTCGATCCGGAACACGGGCGGGCGGTGATGGCCCGTGCCGGGCATCCGCCGCCGCTGCTGCGACGGCCGGACGGACGCGTGCGGGTGCTCGACCTCGCGGGCGGCCCGCTGCTGGGCATCGACGGCTCGCCCACGTATCCGACGACAGAGGTCGAGTTCACGCCCGGGTGTGTGCTCGTCCTCTACACCGACGGGCTGATCGAGTCCCCCGGCGTCGACATCGAGGACGCGCTCGCCGAGCTCGGCCAGCTGCTCACCGAGGCCGGGGAGCTGGCCTTGGACGAACTCGCCGACCTGCTGGTGCAGCACAGCGCGTCCAGGCACGAACGGGTCGACGACGTGGCGCTGCTGCTGTTGCGAGCGCGCGGCTGACGGCTGACGCCTGACTGACGGCTCTGGACACGACAGCGGTCCGACCCTCCCGCCGGAGGGCCGGACCGCGGTGTCGCCCGGATCACTCGGATCCGTGTGCCGGTGTCAGGGCGTCAGTTCCCGACGCCGTTGCCGACGATCTCGCCGAGGCCGTTGCCCGTGCCCTCGGCGTTGCCGCCGCCGACCTCTTCACCGGCTCCGGCTTCCTCGCCCGCGCCCGCTTCCTCACCGGCACCGGCCTCTTCACCCGCGCCGGCCTCTTCACCGGCACCGGCTTCCTCGCCCGCGCCCGCTTCCTCGCCCGCGCCCGCTTCCTCACCGGCACCGGCCTCTTCACCGGCACCGGCTTCCTCGCCGGCACCCGCGCCCCCGTCACCGAGGGTCGCGCCGACCGCCTCCAGGGCGGTGGTCACCGGCTGGAAGAAGGTCTCGCCGCCGACCGTGCAGTCACCGCTGCCGCCGGAGGTCAGGCCGATCGCAAGGCCGTCCTGGGTGAACAGGGAGCCGCCGCTGTCGCCGGGCTCGGCACAGACGTCGGTCTGGATGAGCCCGGTAACGGTGCCCTCCGGGTAGTTGACGGTGGCGTCGAGTCCGAGGACCTGACCGTCGTTCAGCCCGGTGGTGCTGCCCATCCGGAAGACCTGGAGTCCCACCTCGGCGTCCGCCGCCTGGCTGATCGGGACGGCCTGGTCGCCGACGTTGACCTCACTTGGCGCCTCGGTCGCCGGGTCGTCGTACTTCACGAGTGCGAAGTCGCCGTCGCCGGGGAAGGTGGACTGGTCGACGGTGGCGATCGGCTGGCCGCCCTCGGTGTCCGACCACTCGTTGCCGCCGAGGCTGCAGTGACCGGCGGTCAGGAAGGCGGGGGTGCCGTCGCCCGCAGTGACGTTGAAGCCCGCGGAGCAGCGTGAGCCGCCGGCGAAGATGGCGTCGCCGCCGGAGAGGAACGTCTTGAAGGTGCCGGCCGACTTCTTGACGGTCGCCATGCCCGAACCGAGGCTGTCGACGGTCGACTCCAGCTGGTCCCAGTTGTCGCCGGTGACGGTGCTGTCGGCGGTGACGAGGATCTTGTTCGTTCTGGGGTCGACCGACCAGGCCGTGCCCGGGATGGTCGCCTCGGACTTGAGGGTCTGCGCGCCGGACGCGAGCTCGTTCAGGCTGTTCTCGACCTCGCGGACCTTCGCGCCGGCCTGCTTCGCCTGGACGATCACGTTGTTGTTGTCGCCGGGGATGACGTTGACGACGAGCTGCTGGCTCTCGGCGTCGTAGTACGAACCGGCAAAGGCGTCGCCGAGCAGTCCCTCGAGCTGCGAGGCGAGATCCGACGCGTCCGCCGACTTCAGGGTCTTGGGAGCGGCGGCGTTGTCCGTCGCGGCGTCCTGCGACGCGTTGGCGTTGGGCAGCAGGATCGCGGCCGCTCCGAGCGCCACCACGCTGCCCGCTGCTATCGCGGCCTTGCGCTTCGGAATTCGCTTGTGACTCAAACTTCTCGACCTCCTGGGGGACGGGGTCTGTGCCGCCTTGTGCGGCAGCTTTTCGGGGCGCCTGGTTGGCAGTTGGTACGCACGGGCCGCCCGGGGCGTTCAATTCCGTTTCAGCGCGTCGCGTTCGCAACACCGAATCGGCCAAGGACCGCGCCTGTCGGTCCGGCGGCGGGAACAATCCCCCATATGACGATGACCAACGCCGAAGCCGACAAGATCCTCTCCGCCAACTTCGCCCCCTGGGTCCTCGACTTGGGCCTGTCGGTCGAGGCGGTCGAGGGCCACCGCGCGGTCCTGCGAATGCCCTGGTCGGACAGGCTGGCCCGGGAGGGCGGTGCCCTGTCGGGCCAGGCACTGATGGCCGCCGCCGACACCGCGACCGTGATCGCCGTGTCGGCGGCACGCGGGTCGTACGGGCCGATGACGACGGTGCAGCAGTCGACGTCCTTTCAGCGCGCCGTGATCGGATCCGATGTCCTGATCGAAGCGGTCGTCACCAAGCTGGGCCGTCGCATGGCGTTCGCCGACATCGTGATGACCGACGAGGGGTCGGGGGAAATCGCGGCCCGGGCGAGCACGGTGTACGCACTTCTGGGCTGACCCGAGCCGACACGATCCGCTACCGATCAGTAACGGTCGGTTGAGAAAGTGGAGTGGAATCCATGCTTCAGCGAATCTGCACATTCAATACTCAACGAAGTCACCGGGGGCCGAGGTTCTGCACACGGCCGCTACCGGCGGTCACCCCCTTGAGACCGGAGTGTCGGATTCGCCGCACGTTCACCGCACCCTCATGAGGCGATGCAACAGCTCGTCCGAGCCGATGCTGTGACGCATGTGAAGAAGTCGCCAACGAGACGTGGGCACTTCTGCACGGATCGATGCCACTGCGATCGAAGTGCCCTGGTGAGGCCGAAGTTTGATTGGAAGCCCGTGCCCACAGCGTGCTTTGATCCATCGCACCGCAGGGGTCGTCAGCGGCTCCCGGAAACGGGCACCGGACGCCTGCGGTCGCGGCCGTCATCTGTCCCCAGAGGGGGCCGCTCCCCCTTGTGAGATATCCATTAGGAAGGGAAGTTCCATCATGAACTCCACCCCCCAGGTTGCGACCGTCGAGATCTCCGACGCCGAGCTCGACAACGTCTCCGGCGGCCTGCAGGTCAACGCCGTGAACGGTGCCCTCGACGCTGTCAACGGCATCGCCCCGGTCTCCGGCCTGGTCGACACGGTCGTCGGCACCGTGGAGGGTGTCACCGGCCTGAACACCGCCCCGGTCTCGGGCCTGGTTGCCGGTCTCTGATCGCACCTTTCATACCACTGAGTCCCGGAGCCATTCCCCGGCTCCGGGGCTCTTGGGTGCCTGAAAACAACTGGGCACCGTCCGCATCACGACCGGCCCACGCGCGCCGGTCTCCACTCATCCTCAGGTGAGGGAAAGTTCCGTGCAGTTCCGCCAACAGGCCCTCGCCAAGCTCCAGTCACCGGAGGAGCTCGACCTTCCGGTGCGCTTCGCCCGCCCCCAGGGCTGGCTGGTCCTCTCCGTGACGGTGGTCGTCATGGCCGCAGCGTCCGTGTGGGCGGTGACCGGCTCGGTCGCCTCCACCGTCGGCGCGCCCGCCATCCTCACCCACGGGCAGGGCAGCTACATCCTGCAGAGCCCGGTCGCCGGGCAGGTCACCTCGGTCCTCGCCGAGCAGGGCCAGCGACTGCCCGCCAACTCCCCCGTACTGAAGGTCCGTACCGCCGAGGGCGAAACGGTCGTCCGTACCGTCGCCGCAGGCCGGGTCACCGGGCTCGCCGCCACCATCGGGCAGATCATCCAGACCGGCGCGAACGTCGCCGCCGTGGAGAAGGTCGCCCACACCAAGGACCCGCTGTACGCGACGGTGTACGTGCCCGCCGAGAACGCGGCGTCCATCCCCGACAAGGCCGCCGTGGACCTCACCGTCCAGTCGGTGCCCACCCAGGAGTACGGCGTCCTGCGCGGCCACGTGAAGTCGGTGGACCGCTCCGTGCAGTCGGCGCAGCAGATCGCCGCGTTCCTCGGGGACAACCAGCTCGGCGAGCAGTTCACCAAGGACGGCAGGCCGGTCGCCGTGCTGGTGAAGCTGGACGAGAGGTCGAGCACCGAGAGCGGCTACAAGTGGTCGTCCGCGGACGGGCCGCCGTTCTCCCTCACGTCCATGACCATGGCCGACGCCTCGATCCGGCTGGCCGACGAGCGTCCCGTCGATTGGCTGCTGCCGTGAGCGCCGCGCAGGAGACGCGCAGCAGGCGCCGCACCGCACCGCCCAAGCGCCCCGTACCCAAGGGCAGGTCCAAGACCGTCCGCACACCCACCATGCTCCAGATGGAGGCCGTGGAGTGCGGCGCCGCCTCCCTCGCGATGGTGCTGGGCCACTACGGCCGCCATGTCCCGCTGGAGGAACTGCGCATAGCGTGCGGCGTCTCCCGCGACGGCTCGCGCGCCAGCAACCTCCTGAAGGCCGCCCGCAGCTACGGGCTGACGGCCAAGGGCATGCAGATGGACACGGCCGCCCTCGCCGAGGTGAAGACGCCGGCCGTCCTGTTCTGGGAGTTCAACCACTACGTCGTCTACGACGGCATGGGCCGCCGCTTCGGCCGCCGGGGCGTCTACATCAACGACCCCGCCAAGGGCCGCCGCTTCGTGCCCATGGAGGACTTCGACGGCAGCTTCACCGGCGTCGTCCTGGTCATGGAGCCCGGGGAGGACTTCAGCAAGGGCGGGCGCAAGCCGGGCGTGCTCGGCGCGATGCCGGCCCGGCTGCGCGGCACCGCGGGCACGATGCCCGCCGCGGTCCTGGCGAGCCTCCTGCTGGTGGTGGTCGGCGCGGCGGTGCCCGCGCTGAGCCGCACCTACATCGACATGTTCCTCATCGGCGGCCAGACCTCCCTGCTGGGGGTGCTGTTCGCGTCGATGGGGACCTGTGTCGCGCTCACCGTGGTGCTGACCTGGCTGCAACAGACGAACCTGCTGCGCGGCCGGATCATCTCCTCCACCCTCTCCAGCGCCCGCTTCCTGCGCCATCTGCTGCGGCTGCCGGTGACGTTCTTCTCCCAGCGCAGCCCGGCCGACCTGGTGCAGCGGCTCCAGTCGAACGACGCGGTGTCCGAGACGCTGGCCCGTGACCTCGCGGCGGCGGGCGTGGACGCGGTGGTCGTCGTCCTCTACGCGCTCCTCCTCTATACCTACGACCCCCAGCTCACCTTTGTCGGCATCGGCGTCGCCCTGCTGAACGTCGTCGCCATGCGCGTCGTGATCCGGCTGCGCGCGACCCGTACGGCGAAGCTGCGTGCGGACAGCGCCCGGCTCACCAACACCGCCTACACCGGCCTTCAGCTGATCGAGACGATGAAGGCGACCGGCGGCGAGGACGGCTACTTCCGCAAGTGGGCCGGACAGCACGCCACCACGCTGGAGGAGCAGCAGCGCCTCGGCGTGCCGAGCGCCTGGCTGGGCGTGGTCGCCCCTACCCTCGCCACGCTCAACAGCGCGCTCATCCTCTGGATCGGCGGCATGCGCGCGATCGAGGGGGCATATCGGTCGGCCTGCTGGTCGCCTTCCAGGCCCTGGTCACCCGCTTCACCGCCCCGATCACCCGTCTGAACGGCGTCGCGGGGCGCATCCAGGACTTCGCCGCCGACGTGGCCCGCCTGAAAGACGTGGAGAACTTCGAAGCGGACCCGCTCTACGGCCGCCCCGGCGCGGGCGATTCGACGCGCCGGCTGCACGGCCACGTCGAGCTGCAGAACATCACCTTCGGCTACAGCCCGCTCGACAAACCCCTGCTCACCGGCTTCGACCTGACCGTCGGCCCCGGCCAGCAGGTGGCCCTGGTCGGCGGCTCCGGCAGCGGCAAGTCCACTGTCTCGCGCCTCATCTCCGGTCTGTACGCCCCGTGGGAGGGCGTCATCCGCATCGACGACCAGCGCATCGAGGACATCCCGCGCGGCGCCCTCGCGGCCTCCGTCTCCTTCGTCGACCAGGAGGTCTTCCTGTTCGAGGGCACGGTCCGCGACAACGTGGCGCTGTGGGACCCGTCGATCCCGGACGAGGCGGTGGTGGACGCGCTGCGTGACGCGGCGCTGTACGACGTGGTGATGCGCCGCCCGGGCGGCATCCAGAGCAGGGTGGAGCAGGACGGCCGCAACTTCTCCGGCGGGCAGCGCCAGCGCCTGGAGATCGCGCGGGCGCTGGTGCGCCGGCCGAGCATCCTGGTCCTCGACGAGGTGACGAGCGCGCTCGACGCCGAGACCGAGCAGGTCGTGATGGACAACCTGCGCAAGCGCGGCTGTGCCTGTGTGGTGATCGCGCACCGGCTCAGCACCGTGCGCGACAGCGACGAGATCGTCGTACTCCAGCACGGCACGATCGTGGAACGCGGCCGGCACGAGGACCTGGTGGCACGCGGCGGCGCGTACGCGGCACTGGTCAAGGAGCGGTGAGATGACCTCCGTCCACGAGGGTGACCTCGTTCTCAACGCGCTCGGGCAGATGGGCACGCGCATCGACTGCGCCGGGCACAACCGGCTCGACCTCGAAGGCCCGCAGGTGCTGTGGCTGGTCGCGTCCGGCGCCGTCGACCTGTTCGCGGTCGACGCCGGGCAGCAGGGCCACTGGCATCACCTCGGCCGGCTGGAGGCGGGGTCGCTGCTGCTCGGCCCGGTCCCGGGACCGCAGCACACCCTGGTGGCCCGCCCGCTCAGGGACTGCGTCGTGCACCGCATCGGGCTGCGCGAGCTGTACCAGCCCGCGAACACGCAGACCTGGTCCTACGACGAGTACGGCAACCCGCAGTACGTCCCGCCGCAGACGAGCCCGCTGGAGTACGCCCTCGCACTCGGCGTCGGCCGCAGCCTGTCCATCCTCTTCCAGGCGCCGATGGCCAACGAGCGGGCGGCCGAGTTGACCGACGACGACGTCTTCTGGATGCAGGTGCCGCCGGGCAGTGTGCAGTACGGCTCGCTGTACGGCGCCGAGGCCGCCGCCGATCTGCTGATGGACCCGGCGGTCTGGCAGTCCATGGTCGACCAGCAGTACCGCCTGCTGACCACGCTGGACCGCTGGATCGAGCAATTGGAGCGCACCCACGAGTCGCGCACGGCGGAGGGCATCAAGGCCGGCGAGGCGGTGCGCGCCCAGGCCGACCGGACGCTGCTGGCGTCCATCGGCAAGCGCAGCGACAAGCGCACGACGGCCGCCGACGCGGACGCCAGCTACGCGGCCTGCAAGCTGGTCGCCCAGGCGGCCGGGATCACGCTGGCCGAGCCCGCGCAGAGCGGCACCGAGAGCGACCGGCTCGACCCGGTCGAGCGCGTGGCCATCGCGTCGCGCGTGCGCACCCGGGCCGTACGGCTGGACGGGCCGTGGTGGCGGGACAACGTGGGGCCGCTGGTGGGTCACCGGGCACTGTCGGGTGCGCCGGTGGCGCTGCTGTGGCGGCGCAGCGGCTATGTCGCCGTCCATCCGGCGACCGGCCGTGAGACGCCGATCGAGAAGGCCAACGCGGAGGAGTTCGAGCCGCGTGCGGTGATGTTCTACCGGCCGCTGCCCGATCGCGCGTTGAGCCCGCTGCGGCTGCTGCGGTTCAGCATGCGGGGCACCGGCGGCGACCTCACGAGCCTCATGATCAGCGGCCTGGTGACGGTCGCGATCGGCGCGCTGGTGCCGATCGCGACGGGCAAGGTGCTCGGCGAGTTCGTGCCCAAGGCGCAGACCGACCTGATCGTGCAGTTCTGCCTGGCCGTGATGATCAGCAGTGTCGTGGCAGCGGCGTTCATGCTGTTGCAGAACCTGACGATCCTGCGTCTGGAGGGCCGTATCGAGGCGACGCTCCAACCGGCCCTGTGGGACCGGCTGCTGCGCCTGCCGACGAAGTTCTTCACCGAGCGCTCGACCGGTGAGCTGGCGAGCCAGGCCATGGGCATCAGCTCGATCCGCCGTCTGATGGCCGGCGTCGGCCCGGTTGTCGCGCAGTCGGTGACGGTCGGTGCGATGAACCTGTCGCTGCTGTTCTGGTACAGCGTGCCGATGGCGCTGGCGGCGATCGGCATGCTCGTCGTCATCGCGGGGGTGTTCCTGGGGCTCGGGCTGTGGCAGGTGCGCTGGCAGCGGCGGCTGGTGGTGCTGAGCAACAAGCTGAACAACCAGGCGTTCCAGACGCTGCGCGGGCTGCCGAAGCTGCGGGTCGCGGCGGCGGAGAACTACGCGTACGGGGCGTGGGCGGACCAGTTCGCGCGCAGTCGTGAGCTCCAGCAGAGGGTCGGGCGGATCAAGAACCTCACCACGGTGCTGGGTGCGGTGTATCTGCCGCTGTGCACGCTGCTGATGTTCATGCTGCTGGCGGGTCCGGCGCGCGGCTCGATGTCGGCGGCGGCGTTCCTCACCTTCAGCACCTCGGTGACGATGCTGCTGACCTCGGTCACCCAGCTGACGGGTGCGTTCGTCTCGGCGGTGGCCGCGCTGCCGCTGTTCGAGGAGATCAAGCCGGTCCTGGAGGCCACGCCCGAGGTGCGCACGGCGAGCACCCGGCCGGGCCCGCTGACCGGTGCGATGGAGGCGCGCCGCCTGTCCTTCCGCTACTCCGACGACGGTCCCCTCGTCCTCGACGACGTCTCCTTCGACGTGCGGTCGGGTGAGTTCGTGGCGATCGTCGGCCCCAGCGGCTGCGGCAAGTCGACGCTGCTCAGGCTGTTGATCGGCTTCGACAAGCCGGTCTCGGGCAGTGTGCTGTACGACGGTCAGGACCTGGCGGCGCTCGACCAGTCGGCCGTACGACGGCAGTGCGGGGTCGTGCTCCAGCACGCCCAGCCGTTCACCGGGTCCATCCTGGACGTCATCTGCGGTACGGAACCGTACACGCCGGAGGAGGCGATGGCGGCGGCCGAGATGGCGGGGCTCGCCGAGGACATCAAGCGGATGCCGATGGGGCTGCACACCATCGTGTCGGGCAGCGGCGCGATCTCCGGCGGGCAGCGGCAGCGGCTGATGATCGCCCAGGCGCTGATCCGCCGTCCGCGCATCCTCTTCTTCGACGAGGCGACCAGCGCCCTCGACAACGAGACGCAGCGCACGGTCATCGAGAGCACCAAGGCCCTCAACGCCACCCGCATCGTCATCGCGCACCGCCTGTCCACGGTGCTGGACGCCGACCGCGTGATCGTGATGGAGGACGGCAAGGTCGCCCAGCAGGGCCCGCCCGCACAGCTGCTGGCGGACACGCACGGGCGGCTGCACGAGCTGGTGCGGCGCCAGATGGCGTGATCCGTGGGCTGCGCGGAGCCGTACCAAGTCCGGGGCGGTCTCAGGGGTTCGGTCGGCAACCCCTGAGGCATGTCCCCCAGACGACCCCGACCACGACCCGGTGCCTTCCCTGATTCCGGTCCCAAGCGGTTGTGACCCCGAGTGGGTCACTGCCACGTTCGATCATGCGGGCATTCCCGTGATCCGTTCGCAGGACCCTTGGAAGGGGCTTCATGCACCCACTCATCAGAGCGCTCACCGCCGTGCTCGCCGCCGGATTACTCACCGGTTCACTCACCGGAACGTCGACGCCGAGGGTGGCGGCGGCGCAGGCCGACCGTCCCGGCCCGGGGTCGACGAAGCAGCAGGCGATCGACTGGAAGCCGTGTCCCGAGGACGCCACGGCGGAATGCGGGACGCTGCGCCTGCCGGTCGACTGGGCCCGCCCGTCGGGCGAGGCGTTCGAGCTCGCGGTGGCCCGCCGGAAGGCGACCGATCCGGCTCGCCGGGTCGGCGTGCTGCTGGTCAACCCCGGTGGGCCGGGCGCTTCGGGTGTGGACTTCGCCGTGGACGACGCCAAGTCCCACTTCAGCTCGGACATTCAGGAGAGGTTCGACATCGTCGGATTCGACCCGCGGGGCGTCGGCCGCAGCCACCCGGTGATGTGCTCCACCGAACTGCTGGGCCAACGGCCGTCGGTCTACCCCGCAACCAGGCGCAGTTCGATCGACTCGCCGACTACAACCGCGCGTTGCGCGAGGACTGCAGGCGGCACACCGGTCCGCTCTTCGACCACGCCGACACCTTGAGCGTCGTCCGGGACATGGATGCGCTGCGCAGATCGCTCGGCGAGAAGAAGATCAACTACTTCGGCCACTCCTACGGCACCTTGATCGGCGAGCAGTACGCGGAGGAGTACGGCGACCGCATCCGGTCCATGGCCCTCACCGCGAACATCGACCACAGCCTCGGCGCCCGGGAGTTCCTCGTCTCCTCCGCGGCCGCCGCCGAGGACTCGTTCCAGGAGTTCGTGAAGTGGTGCGACCGCACGAGCTCCTGCGCCCTGCACGGCCGTGACGTGACCGCCGTGTGGGACGGCCTGCTCGCCCGGGCGGACCGGGGGGAGATCCGCGATCCGGAGCATCCGGACCGGGTCCTGACCGCGCACGAGATCACGTTCAACGTCTTCAGGATGTTCTACGGCCCGGACAGGGAGCAACTGGCCGCCTATGTGGCGGGCCTCGACGCGCAGGAACCGAGCGAGCGCCAGCGATCCACGCAGCCTCGGCAGGTCCGGCCGTCGACCCCACAGGGAGCGGACAAGGAGACCGAAGCGGAACCGTTCTACGCGGTCTTCTGCCAGGACTGGCGCTTCCGCGCGAAGGACTACCCGGAGTACGCCAGGCTGACCCAGGCCGAGATGCGGGCCGCGCCGCACATGCGCGGCACACCACGCGTGCATCCCGCGGTTGCCGGCTGCATCGGCTGGCCCGACGAGGTGAACAACCCGCAGCACCGTCTGCGCGTCACCGAGGCGCCCGGGATCCTCATGCTGCATGCGCGGCACGACCCGGCGAACCACTTCTCGTGGGCGGCGAATGTGCACCGCCAGACCCGCGGGACGACCGTCCTGCTCCCGTACGAAGGCGCCGGACACAGTGTCTACGGCCGCAGTGACTGCACACGTGACGCCGTGGACGACTACCTCACCGAGCTGAGAATGCCGAGCCCCGGGAGCAGTTGCGCGCCTGCCGCGAAGAACACGACGCACTGATCGCGCTCAGGCGTCCAGGCCCGGGACCGGTGCGCCGGAGGGGAGGCCTGCGGCCACATAGCCGTCGTAGAACACTTTCCAGGGCGCACCGGCCCCGGCGTGCGGCCCCTCGGAACGCTCCCCGCGCGCGTGCGCGTCGAGGGCGGACAGGCAGACCTCCCAGCCGGCGCCGTTGCGGGCGGCGGTGTTCTCGGCGACCAGGACGTTGGTGAGCGTGAAACGGGTGCGCCCCTCGTCCAAGGCCTCCAGGTCGAAGTGCACCTCGTCGCCGCCCCACTCGAAGGACAGGTGCCGGGGCTCGTCGACGGCGATCACCCGGGCCGCGGAGTCCTCCATGTTCGGGTCGCCGCTGAACTTGATGGTGCCGCCGGGGCGCAGCTCGATCTCGGCGCGGGAAGGGAACCAGTGCGCGAGTTCGTCGGCGTCGGTCACGAACTGCCAGACGCGCTCGACGGGATGGTCGTAGGTACGGCTGAAGCGGACGGCCGGTCGGCCGTCGTCCAGGGTCAGATAGCTGCCGGTGAGGTCGGCGGTCATGGTGGATCAGTCCTTCGTGGTGGGTTCCTCGGGGCCGGCCGACGTCTCGTCGAGGCGGCGGCCCAGCCTGTCCAGGCTGGTGTTCCAGAGCCTTCGGTACGGGTCCAGCCAGGCGTCGAGCTCGGCGATGGGCGCGGGGTCCAGGGCGTAGACGCGGCGCTGCGCGTCCTGCCTGACCTGCACCAGGCCCGCCTCCCTCAGCACTTTCAGGTGCTTGGAGGTGCTCGGCTGGCTGAGCCCGCATGCCTCCACGATCTCGCCGACGGGCCGGGGCCGCTCCAGGAGCAGCGCGACGATGGCCCGTCGGTGCGGATCGGCGAGGGCGGTCCAGAGCGAGGCGTCGGCCATGGATCCAATATGCCTCGACGGTTATATTCCAGTCAAGGAATACGTCACCCGAGCGGCGGCCATTTACGCGGGCCCGGGAGCGCGGCGCTCGTGCCGTGGCGACGGCGCACAGTGGCTGAGTCCGTTGCCGGGACGCGGAAACGGGTACTTGCGCACTCATGCGAATCAGCGTGATGGACGTGGGGTCGAAGACGGTGCGGCTGGTAGTGGCTGACGCGGCGGACGGGGTGCCGCTGCCGGTGCACACCGCCAAGTGGCGGCTGAGGCTGTCGGAGCAGGTCAGGCCCGGGGAGAGTGTCCCCGAAGAGTCCGTCGAGCGGTTGGTCGACGCCGTCGCGGCGGCGAACCGCACCGCGCTCAGATGGGGCGCGACCGCACCCCTGGCCTTCGCGACCGCTGTGGTGCGTGCCTCCCCCAACCGACACGAGGTACTGAGTACCGTGCAGACGCGGACCGGGGTGAGCCTGTGCACGCTGCCCGGCGAACTGGAGGCCGAGCTCACGTTTCTCGGTGCGCGACGGTGGATGGGCTGGCGGTCGGGGCCGCTCGCGCTGCTGGACATCGGCGGCGGCTCGCTCGAAGTGGCCTTCGGGCGAGGCCGGTTGCCGGACTTCGTGGCGTCGCTGCCGCTCGGCGCGGCCCGGCTGACCCACGAGTTCTTCACCGGCGAGGACCCGCCGGCGGCGGCACAGGTACGGGCGCTGCGCCGCAAGGTCCGCCATCAACTGCGGGACGTCGCGGCCCGGATCCGGTGGGAGGGGCCGCGCACGGCGGCGGTCACCTCGCGTACGTTCCAGCAGCTGGGCCGGCTGTGCGGGGCGGCACCCGGGCGCCACGGGCCGTTCGTGGAACGGCGGTTGGAGCGCTCCGCCCTGCGCGAGGCCGTCGGCCAACTGGCCGCGCTACCCACCACCGAACGCGCCCTGCTCCCCGGCATCTCCGCGCCGCGCGCCGAACAGAGCCTGGCCGGCGCGGTCGTGGCGCACACGGCGATGAAGCTGACCGGCCTCAGAACGGTCACTGTCTGCCCGTGGGCGATTCGCGAGGGAATCATGCTGCGGCACATCGAGGACGGCGCGTCCTGGTGGGCGGAGGTCTCCCGCCTCGGCGAGGAGGACGCCCCCGCGGACGCGGTGCCCCTACGGATCGCGCCCGCGACCAGCTGAACGCGACGGGCGCCGGCCGCGGCCGCCCTGCCTGCTCGGACGGGTGGCCGCACGGGTGGCCGCACGGGTGGCCGCACGGGTGGCCGCGCACCCAACGGGTACTCGGCAGCCATGGCACACGACGTCCGTAGGGCAGGCGGTGGCGAGGGACCCCGGCTGCCGTCCGCGCGGGGCAGTGTCTCCGCCGCCGTGGAGCAGTATCTGCGGGGTGCCGGGCCACCGCCCCGGCGCCTGGACGTCGCGCGCACGGACGTCTATGGCGACGACCTCCAGCTGGCCCTCTACCTCTGCTACGAGCTGCACTACCGCGGTTTCGCCGGCGTACCCGAGGACCACGAGTGGGACCCCGAGCTGCTGCGGGTCCGCGCGGCGCTGGAGCACCGCTTCCTGACCGCCCTGCGCGCCGACGCCCCCGCCCACGACAGCGTCGAGGACGCGCTGGCCGACCTGCTCGTCGAACCCGTCGACGGCACCGGCGTCAGCCACTACCTCTGCGCCGAGGGCGAGTTGTGGCACGTGCGCGAATACGCGGCCCAGCGCTCCCTGTACCACCTCAAGGAGGCGGACCCGCACGCCTGGGTGCTGCCCCGACTGTGGGGCAGGGCAAAGGCCGGCATGGCGGCGGTGGAGTTCGACGAGTACGGCGGCGGCCGTCCCGACCGTGTCCACGCACGCCTCTTCGCCGACCTGATGACGGACCTCGGCCTGGACACGACGTACGGCCGGTATCTCGACGAGGCGAGCGCGCAGGCCCTGGCCACGGTCAACCTGATGTCCCTGCTCGGACTGCACCGGGCGCTGCGCGGCGCGCTCGTCGGTCATTTCGCGGCCGTGGAGATCACCTCGTCGCCGGCCTCCCGGCGGCTGGCAGAGGCGATGCGCCGCACGGGCGCCGGGCCCGCCGCCGAGCACTTCTACGACGAGCATGTCGAGGCGGACGCGGTGCACGAACAGGTCGTGCGCCAGGACGTCATCGCAGGTCTGCTCGCCGAGGAGCCGCACCTCGCACCCGACGTCGCTTTCGGTATCGACGTCACCGGCTATCTGGAGGACCGCTTCGCCGAGCGGCTGCTGGACGCCTGGCGCGCGGGGCGATCGTCGCTCCGCACTCACCACCTACGGTCCGGAATACCTCTTATTTCCTGAATGCCGGGGTACCCGGGCGCCGTGAAACCACTGGTGCCGCCGGGTGTGTACACCCCTCAGGAAGACACTGACCTGCTCGTCGACGCCCTGCTCGACGAGCCGCTGCCGGACGGCGCGGACGTCCTCGACGTGGGGACCGGCTCGGGCGCGCTGGCGATCGAGGCCGCGCGGCGCGGGACGCGGGTGACCGCGGTGGACGTGTCGTGGCGGGCCGTCTGCACGGCACAGCTGAACGCCTGGCTGGCCCGGCTCCACGTCCGCATCCTGCACGGCAACCTCTTCACTCCCGTGCGGGGGCAGTCGTTCGACCTCATCCTGGCCAACCCGCCGTATGTCCCCGCACCCGGCGCGGGCCGCGCGCCGCAGGGTGCGGCGCGGGCCTGGGACGCGGGCCGGGACGGACGGCTCGTCCTCGACCGGATCTGCCTGGAAGCGCCCGCCCTGTTGCGTCCCGGCGGGGTCCTCCTGGTCGTGCACTCGACGCTCAGCTGTCCGGGGCGGACCGTGTCGTATCTGCGCGACGCGGGATTGAAGGCATCCGTGACCCGGCGTCGCATCATCCCGTTCGGCCCGGTGCTGCGCACGCGGGAGGACTGGCTGCGGCAGCACGGCCTGCTGTCCGCCCCGGATCAGAAGGAAGAGCTGGTGGTCGTCCGTGCCGAACTCCCGGTCTGACGAGCCGCGCCGGATCAAGGTCCAGCGCCAGGGCCCTGTCCTGGTGGAGGGCCCGGTCGAGGTGGAGCTGGAGGACGGCACGATCGTCTCCTCCGACCGCTTCCGCGTGGCCCTGTGCACCTGCCGGCGCAGCCGACGCTACCCGTGGTGCGACACCAGCCATCGCGATCGGACCCGGGAGCGCTGAGTCCGCCCACGCGAAGTCAACCGTTCTGGAGGAAATTCAGCACGTCGAGTGAACAACGTCTTGCGCGCGGCTCCGCAGGGATGCTCACGCTCGGCCCCGGGTAACAACCCTCACCGATGCGCCCTTGCGAGGTGGAGCGGACATGACGCCGGACGCCGACGACCGCGCCCCCCATCCGACCGAGGACCTGGCCGCGGACTCGTCCCGGTCCGTGCCGCCCCCGGCGAACAGCCATGCCCGCACCCGCAGACACGGCCCGTTCACCGTGGTCGAGGTGACGGGTGAGATCGATCTGGCGACGGCGCCACTGGTCACCGAGCACCTGGACGCGGCGACGGCGCGACCGGAGTCGGACGTGCTGGTCGACCTGCGCCAGGTCGACTTCTTCGACTGCTCGGGACTGCGCGTCCTGTGCCGAGCCGAAACGCGCGCCAGGTACCGCGGCGGGCGCCTGCAGGTCGTAGCCGACACACCTCGTATACGGCGGCTGTTGCGCGGCGCGGGCCTGCTGGACCGGTTCGCACTCCTGCACCGGATCCCCAGGGAAGAGGGGATCCTCGAGGAAGAGGGGGTTCCCGGGGAAGACGGGTGATCCGTATGCCCCCACGGCAACGGTCACTCGTGTCCCCCGGGAAGTCGGTTGATCGGTGACGATCCGAGGTGCCGACCGGGCGGCCCCACTCCGCCCGGCCGACCCCCGGTGCGAGATCGCCGGGGCCCCTTCAGCAGGGCTCGCACTCCCCATCCGCGAGCCGCTGCCGAACTGCACGAGGCCGTGCGATCCCGGTCTCTAGAACGCGAAGAGGCTTGTCCCGTAGGAGCCCTTCACGCACTCGTTGGCGAAGGTGCGCTGATAGGAGACGCGCTGACCCTGCCAGACCCCGTCGACCGTGACGACCACGGGGTCGTACTGCTTGGTACACAGCACGCCGTCTCTACTCCCGAGGGCGTCGAAGTTCCCGCCCACACTGCGCAGTTCACCGCACGCCGAGGCGGCGTCGGGATGCGTGCCGGAGGAGGTCGGGGCGCAGCTCAGGGTGACGGCGCGTACCGGGGTCGTCATCGTGGGATCGTCGCCGTGGGCCAGGGTGAGCACCAGGGCCGAGGGGGCGTACAGGGAGGCTGGCGCAGGGTCCGGGGCAGCCAGGGCGGATCCGGTGAGGGGTCCGCAGACGGCGGTGGCCGTGAGAGCGAGGGTCGCTGCCCAGCGCGCGGTGTTCCGCATTGTGTGCATCCTTCCGCTTGAGTTACAGAGTGTGTCGACTCCGACGCGATCGGTGCCGAAGCGACGAGCGGGAGTCTGCCGAGTCCGGCGCCGAAACTCACATCGACACCACGGGTTTCAGTAACCTTGCGTATTGAAGCAGTGGCGTGAAGTAACGGACTTCGAACGTTCCAACGCCGAAACCTGGCGGTTCTTGATCGTTCCAAGTCGTCGAGTGGCCTGATCTCGCACGCTCATTAATAGGCCTGAAACATTCCGGTTGAGCCCTCGGCTGACACGCCCCGACGCCCCTTGTGTTCCCGGCCATACCGGAGTAATCGTGATTACATGATTACCAGCGAACAACGAGAGAAGCTGCGCGGCTGGTTCGCCGGCCGCCTGCCGGACGACCTCTTCGAGGAGCTGACCGAGGTCACGGTCGACCGCGAGGAGATCACCGTGATCGGCCGCATTCCCGCACCTCAGCTGGCCGAGGGTGGCTCGGCCGCCGAGCGGGAGGCGGCCGTCGAGAGCCGGGTCCAGGAGTTCCGGGAACGCACCCGGGAGACCCGGATCGAGGTGGCCCGCGAGGCGGAGCACCGTTTCCGCAGAAAGGTTTCCTGGGGCGTGGAGTGCGACGGTGAGCGCGCCATGTTCACGCACATCGCCGCCCCCGTGATGACCCGGCTCCGGCAGCCCGAGCGCCAGGTCCTCGACACCCTGATCGCCGGCGGGGTCGCCCGCAGCCGCAGCGACGCCCTCGCGTGGTGCGTACGGCTCGTCCAGCGGCACACGGACGACTGGCTCGCCGAACTGCGCGAGTCACTGGAGAACGTCCAACGGGTGCGGTCACAGGGGCCGGACGCACCGGACGCGGACACGGACACGGAGGAGGCGCCCAAGGACGGCGACTGATGGAGGTTTCGTCCACTCACGGCACCGAAGATGGATGAACCGTCCTCTGGTGCGGTTCCCGCGGACCGCCTTACCGTCTGCAGACCCCCGAGAGGACGGCATCCGCGCCGGCCGCACACCCCAGCGGCAGCGGCAGACACCGGCCGTCGGCCCCGCCGCGCCACAACGCGCTCCACCGCCCCGCCCACGCCGGAGCCCTCCCTTGCCCCGACAGTCCCCAGCGGCCTCCCAGGCCCAACACCCCTCCCCGCTCCCTCCTTGACCGAGGTCGAGACCCACGGCGTCGACCGCATCCCCGACGCCGAACGCAGCGCCTCCCCACTGGACCTGTTCCGCCTCGCCTTCGGGGGCGCCAACACCTTCTCCACCTGTGTCCTGGGCGCCTTCCCGATCCTGTTCGGCCTCTCCTTCTGGCAGGGCCTCGCGGCCACGCTCCTCGGGGTCGTCGCGGGGGCGCTGATCCTGTGCCCCATGGCGGTGTTCGGACCGGTCAACGGCACCAACAACGCCGTCTCGTCCTCCGCGCATCTCGGTGTGCACGGCCGCGTGGTCGGCTCGTTCCTGTCCCTGCTGACGGCCGTCGCGTTCTTCTCCATCTCGGTGTGGAGCTCGGGCGACGCCCTGGTCGGCGGCGCGCACCGGCTCTTCGGCCTGCCGCGCGGCAACCTGTCGTACGTCGTCGCCTACGCCCTGTTCGCGGGGCTGGTTCTCGCGGTGTGCGTGTACGGGTTCCGCTTCATGCTGTTCGTCAACAAGGTCGCCGTGCCCGCGGCGAGCGTGCTGTTCCTGCTCGGCGTGGTCGCGTTCGCCGGTGACTTCGACCCGTCGTACACGGGCGTCTTCACGGACTCCGCGGACGCGGCGACCCGGTCGCTGTTCTGGCCGTCCTTCATCGGCGCGGCTCTGATCGTGCTGTCCAACCCCGTCTCCTTCGGGGCGTTCCTCGGCGACTGGTCGCGCTACATCCCCGCGAGCACCCCGCGCCGCAAAGTGATCGGCGCCGCGTTCCTGTCGCAGATCGCGACGCTGCTGCCGTTCCTGTTCGGCCTGGCGACCGCAAGCATCATCGCCACCAAGGTTCCGGAGTACGTCGATCCGGCGGCGCCCGACTTCGTGGGCGGCCTGCTGGCGATCTCGCCGGGCTGGTACTTCATGCCGGTGTGTCTGCTGGCGCTGATCGGCGGCATGGCGACGGGCACGACCGCGCTGTACGGGACCGGCCTCGACTTCTCCTCGGTGTTCCCGCGCCTGTCGCGGGTGCAGGCGACGCTGCTGGTCGGCGCGCTGTCGATCGGGTTCATCTTCGTCGGGCGGTTCGGCCTCGACCTGGTGCAGTCGATCTCGACCTTCGCCACCATGATCATCACCTGCACCACGCCGTGGATGGTCGTGATGATGCTGGGCTACTGGACCCGACGCGGCTGGTACGACCCCGACGCCCTGCAGGTCTTCAACCGCCGTCAGCGCGGCGGCCGTTACTGGTTCGCGCACGGCTGGAACTGGCGGGGCATGACCGCGTGGTGGGTGGCGGCGCTGCTCGGCGTGCTGTTCACCAACATTCCGGGCCAGTTCGTCGGACCGCTGGGCGATCTCGCGGGCGGGGTGGACATCAGCCTGCCGTTGTCGCTGGTCGTCGCGGCCGTGCTGTTCCTGGCGCTGCTGCGGGTGTTCCCCGAGCCGAGGGCGGTGTACGGGCCGGAGGGGGCGCGGCTGGCCCGGACAGCCGAGGTGCCCGTACCGCCGATCACCGGGCCCGGCGCGAAGGGTGACGAGGAGCCGTTGTCAGACCCGTCCGCTACGTTGCGAGCATGACCAACTTCGTACTGGTGGCAGGAACGTGGCTCGGGGCATGGGTGTGGGACGAGTTGGCCGGCGAGTTGCGCGCTGCCGGGCACGACGTCCATCCGCTGACGCTGTCCGGACTCGCCGAGAAGCAAGGTGTCACCGCCGGGCAGCAGACCCACGTCCAGGACATCGTGGCGGAGGTCGAGCGCCTCGATCAGCGGGACGTCGTCCTCGTCGGGCACAGCTACGCCGGCATTCCGGTCGGGCAGGCGGCCGAGCGGATCGGTGACCGGCTGAGGCGTGTGGTGCTGGTCGACGCCAATGCCGCAGTCGACGGGGAGTCGTTCCTGTCGGGCTGGCTGAGCGACGAGGTGCGGGCGGCGATCGAGGACAACGGCGGCGTCTGGCCGCCGCTCACCGCGGCCGACTTCGCGGGCCAGGGGATGACGGACGAGCAGATCGCCCGCCTCGTCGACGGCGCCACCCCGCACCCGGGTGCCACGTTGACGGAACCGGCGGTCATGCCACGCCCGCTGAGCGAACTGCCGGGCACCTACATCAAGTGCCTGCTCGACGGCGACTAGCCGATGCCCGCCGCAGCCGAACTCCTCAAGAGCGACCGCTGGGAACTCGTGACCCTGGACACCGGCCACTGGCCGATGCTCTCCCAGCCGCGCGAACTGGCACGCATCCTGCACGAGTCAGTGGCGAGCCCCTGATCCACTCCCCCGCCTACCGGTCGGTATGGTCGGCGTACAGCGCGTTCTCAGTGACGAGAGGCGGGGCCTACGCATGGGCAAGCACTGGGCGGACTTCCAGTACGAGATCTATCTGAACGGGATGACGGGGGTCGTACCCCGGCTGCCCACCGATCTGACCCGGCTGGAGGAGCTGACCGAGCAGCGCCTCGGTCCCGGGCCCGTCGGCTATGTGGCGGGCAGCGCGGGCGACGGCAGCACCGCCCGCGCCAACCGGGAGGCGCTGCGGCGGCGCCGGATAGTGCCACGCATGCTGCGGGACGTACACGAACGCGACCTGTCCGTGGAGGTGTTGGGCCGCGCCCTGCCCGCTCCGCTGGCACTGGCGCCGGTGGGAGTACTGTCGATCATGCACCCGGACGCCGAGTGCGCGGCCGCCCGGGCCGCCGCCGCGCAGGGCGTGCCGTTCACCCTGTCCTCGGCGTCCAGCACCCCCATGGAACAGGTCGCGGAGGCGATGGGGGACGCCGTACGCTGGTTCCAGCTGTACTGGCCGAAGGACCCGGAGGTGGCCCGGAGTTTCCTGAACCGGGCGAAGGCGGCCGGGTTCACCGCCCTGGTCGTCACCCTGGACACGCCGATGCTGGCCTGGCGCCCGCGCGATCTCGACCAGGCGTATCTGCCGTTCCTGCATGGCGTGGGCACCGCCAACTACTTCTCCGACCCGGCCTTCCGAGCGGGCCTGGCCAAGCCCGTGCACGAGGATCCGAACGCGGCCGTCATGCACTTCGTCGGCATGTTCTCGGACCCCGCGAAGACCTGGCCGGACCTGGCGTTCCTGCGGGAGAACTGGGACGGCCCGATCGTCCTGAAGGGCGTGGTGCACCCGGACGACGCCCGCGCGGCCGGCGACGCCGGGATGGACGGCGTCGTCGTCTCCAACCACGGCGGCCGCCAAGTTGCCGGCTCCGTCGGGGCGGCCGACGCTCTCCCCCGGGTGGTGGAGGCGGTCGGCGACCGGCTGACCGTGTTGTTCGACAGCGGCGTGCGCACCGGCGACGACATCTTCAAGGCCCTCGCGCTCGGCGCGCGGGCGGTGCTCGTCGGACGGCCGTACGCGTACGGGCTCGGCCTCGACGGACAGGCGGGCGTCGAGCATGTCATCCGCTGCCTGCTGGCCGAACTCGACCTCACCCTCGCCCTGTCCGGGCACGCCACCCCCGCCACGATCGGCCCCGCCGACCTCATCGAGGAATCCGCATGACCGTCACGAAGCACGTCCTCGCCGTCATCTCGCCCCACGTGGGCGGGCGGGAGATCGGAGCCGGACTGGCCACCCTCTTCCCCGAGGGAGCGAACGTCACCGTGGTCGAGGCGGCCGACGAGGACCCGGCCGCCCTGCGCTCGGCACACGTCGTCATCACCGCCCTCGCCCCGGTGACCGGCGAACACCTGGCCGTAGCACCGGAGTTGGAGCTCGTGCAGTGCGCCAGCCACGGCTTCGACTACGTCGATGCGGAGGCGGCGCGCGAGCGCGGGGTGCGGGTGTGCAACATCGGCTCCAGCGGCGCCGAGGCGCAGAACGTGGCCGAGCAGACGTTCGCCCTCATGCTGGCACTGGCCAAGCAGATCGTTCCCGCCCACACCGCGCTCGTCGAGGCCGACTGGGCACTCCCCCGGCTCCAGCACTCGCTGACCGAACTGTCCGGCAAGACGCTCGGCATCGTGGGCCTGGGCCAGATCGGCCGGCAAGTCGCACGCCGCGCCGCCGCGTTCGACATGAGCGTGGTCTACTCCGGACGGCGCCGACTGCCGCCGGAGACGGAGGCCGAGTTCGGCGGCGCCCGCCATGTCCCGCTCGCCGATCTTCTGCGCGCCTCCGACTACGTCTCCCTGCACACCCCGCTCACCGTCGAGACCCGGCTCCTGCTGAACGCCGAGCGGCTGGCGCTCCTCAAGCCGACGGCGCTCGTGATCAACACCGCGCGGGGCGCCCTGATCGACCAGGACGCCCTCGCGGACGCGCTGGAGAAGGGCGCCGTGGCCGGGGCGGGCATCGACGTCTTCGACCCCGAACCGCCCACCCCGGCCCTGCGCCTGCTCCGCGCCCCGAACGTGGTGCTCTCCCCCCACGTCGGCGGCGTCACCCGCGAGACCCTCGTCCGCATCGCCCTGGCCGCCGTCCAGAACGTGACGGATTTCCTCTCGGGCGGGGCACCGCGGGATGTCGTGAACTAGGCCGGTCTCGCGGGCGCCTGGGGGCTCGGGGTCGCCCCCAGGCGTCCTACGCCTTCTCCTCCCCCACTCGCACCGACCGCGCCGCAGGCTTCCCGGCCTCCGCGCTCGACAGCGATCCGGGGTTCGCGGATGTTGCCGGATCGGTGAGCCAGCGCTGGGCACCGGAGCCCTCGCGGACCTTGACGACGATCTCGGCGACGGTGTCCGCCGCTGTGGCCGCGAGGGCGAGCTGCTCGTCCCAGCGGGGCAGCAACTCGCCCCGGACGGTGAGGTCGTAGCGCACGTCGTCGCCCCGCTCGGAGTCCTCGTCGGCGCACTTGCCGAGGATCACCACGCCGGCGTCCACGTGCGAGTCGAGGCACAGATCGGGGTCCGCCACGCTGCGCAGCCGGCCGTCCGTCTCGTACGACCACTGCTGGGTGTCGTCGGCCGAGCACTCGGCCAGCCTGGTGCCGGCCCCTTCCTTCGGCTCGCCACGGATGTCGAGGCACAGGTCGGCGTCGGCGTTGCGCAACCTGGTCTGCCGCGGGGCGTTGGGGAGTTGGGCCGTGCCGGGCGGCGCGGAGGACACGGCCGGGGGCAGCTGGGTCGCGGTGCCGCCGCCGGTGGCGGAGGCGGCCGGGTCGACCCCGTCGTCGTCGGACAGCAGACCGGCGGCGAGCATGATCGCGATCAGCCCCGCCGAGGCCAGGCCCACACCCGTGAGCAGGGTCCGTGAGGAACGCGGTGCACCGGGCGGCCTGCGAACCTGCGCGGGGATTCGCGCCAGGAGACCACGTCGTCCGGCGCCGTGCCGGGCGGAACCGCGTGCGCGGGGTCCGTCGGACTTGGTACGCCCCGGTCTGGTGTCGAGATAGCGGCGTGCGCCCCAGCCGAGCACCGCCTCGGCGATGAGCACGCCCAGCCCGCCCTCGAAATGGCTCAGTTGTTCGGCCGCGTTACGGCAGTAGCGGCACTCCGCCAGATGCTGCTGGACATCCGGCAGCAAGGCCCCGCCCCGGCGAATCGGGACGTCGAGGAGGCGGTTGTAGAACCGGCAATCCTTCGTCGGCGCGAGTTCCCGATGAGCATGTACACAACCCTCACGGAATTTATCACGCGCTTGTTCGAGGGCAGCCGAGGCGGTAACGGTATCCATGCCCAACAGACCGGCGGGCACGCTTACCGGCTCGGCCTCCACCTCGGTATGCCAGAGCAGACATCGGGCAAGTCCCGGAAGCGCCTGGAATGACCGATCGGCGAGCTTGCGATTTTCGGGCGTCATGGACTTCGCGGTACGCATACCGCGCCCGCCCGCGGGTTTCCCCAGCTCCGGCAGAACGCTCGCTATTCGTTCGTCTGCCGACCACTGCCGCACCGCGTCCCGGACCGCGACGAGGAGCCGGGGGCGCACTGCGGTGGCCGGCTCGCCCAGTGCCAGGCGGTCGAGGACCTGGTGGAAGGCGGCGGCGGTGACCATGTCGGCGGCGGTCCCCGGGGAGGCGAGACAGATCACCGCGTACTCGTGGGCCGGTTGCCAGTGCCGCGCCATCAGCAGCGCGACGGAGGGAGCGGCCTCGCCGTCCGGACGGCCCCGGAGCCGGCCGGCGAGACCTTCGTCGGATTCCTCCGGAACCCCGCCGGGCGGCGGGTAAGGAGGGCGAGGGGGGTGGGGGGTGGGCACTGAACGGATTCCTTCCCACGCTCATGACTCAGAGGTTCTGATCGCCGAAAAGGACCGAGCGACTTGGTGTGTACCTCTTCGGCATGGGCGCGGGGAGCGCGAATTCACCAAAGCCCATCCGCTCCGGTTCCCCACGGAACGCATGAGCCCCGGCCTTTTCCACCCCCCACGGGTGGTTCACCCTTGCACAGCGCACGGATGGCCAACAAGACACTCGGGCAACATCAGCCCCTTTGAAAGAAAGTCAGAAACGGCGGCAACTGGCCACCCCTGCGTGAGCTTTCGACATTCCATGCGCCCCGTGCGAATCTCCCGCACGCGCCGGAGCAGCACGCGCGCTCCCCTACGCGCACGTCGGCGTAGTCCACTGGGATCGGCCCTCTCGGAAACCCCCGTTCCTCCCGCCCTCGGTCGGCGGCCCCTGAGGCGGGAGGAACGGGGATCGACAACCGCGGCCCTCAGATCTGCCAGGAGCGCAGCCGGTCGGCTGCGCCGTACACGTCGGTCTTGCCGGAGATCAGGTCACGCGCGAGGTCGACCAGGGCGCCGTAGGGCGGGTCGATGCCGACGCCGCTGACGAACATGTAGGCCACCGCGGACGCGCAGGCGAAGCGGGCGTTGGCCGAGGGAAGCGGCTTGAGCAGGGCGAGGGTGTGCAGCAGGGCCGCGGCCCGCCAGGCCGGGTCGGAGTCGACACCCAGGCGGGGCGGATCCACGCGATGGCGGGCGACGGCGGCGACCAACGCGGAGAAGTCGTTGACCGTGGGCTGGTCCGGCAGGACCTCTTCGTGCCGCTGGAGCAGCCAGGGCACGTCGATGTGAATGACGGGTGCCATCGGTCAGGCGGCCCGTCCCGCGCCCTTGGCGGACGGTTCGTCGTCGGGGAACGCGGCCGCGAATTCGTCGGCGTGCGAGGCGAAGAAGCGGCGGAACGCCTCGGCACCCTCCTGCAGGGCCCGGTGCCGGGCTATGTCGGCCGCGGCGGCCTCCCGCACGAGAGCCTTCATCGACGTACCGCGTTCCTTGGCGATCTGCCGCAGGTCCTCTAGCTCGCGGTCGCTGAACTCCACATTCAGAGCTGGCATGCCTTCACGGTACCGCTCGGGTACTTGCCCGTAAATACTCGCAGGTCAAGTGCGATCTACGCCGGTACCAGGGGGGTTCGACACCCCGGTCACGCAGGCGGCACCCCCTGCGTGACCGAGACGTGGGTCACATTCAATGGCGGGATGTCACATTCCGGCCCCCGACGGACCTCGCAGTAGTGAGCGCGCACTGGGAGGCCCACGCATGTCCGACACCCCCGTATCCGTCACCGACGACGCGACCGGCGTCTTCGTCGAGCATCGCGAGCTGATGTTCGGCGTCGTCTACAACATCCTCGGCAGCGTCGCCGACACCGAGGACGTACTCCAGGAGACCTGGCTGTCGTGGACGGCGCGGAACGAGGGCGCGCCGCTCGACGGGGTCGACCATCCGCGGGCGTATCTCGTGCGGATCGCGGTCAACCACGCGCTGACGCGGCGGGCCGCGATCAGCCGCCGCCGGGAGACGTACGTCGGCCCGTGGCTGCCCGAGCCGCTGGTCGCGGGCGGCGAGGACGACGCCGACGACGATCCTGCCCTGCGCACCGAGTCCGTGTCGCTGGCGATGCTGGTCGTCCTGGAGTCGCTGACGCCGCTGGAACGCGCGGTGTTCGTGCTGCACGAGGTGTTCGGATACCCGCACACGGAGATCGCGCAGATCATCGACCGCAGCCCGGCGGCCGTACGGCAGCTGGCGCATCGCGCGCGGGGGCACGTGCATGCGCGGCGGCCGCTGTACGAGGCGCATCCCCGGGTACGGCGGGAGGCGACGGAACGGTTCGTGCGGGCCGCGGTGGGCGGGGACATCGCCGCGCTGATGGAGATCCTCGCACCTGACGTGACGGTGTGGACGGACGCCGGCGGCAAGCGGAAGCCGGCGGGGCTGCGCCCGGTGCACGGCCGGGACAAGGCGGTCCGGCTGTTCGGGGCGTACGCGCGCCGGGGTGGCGGCGGGGGCGGCAACCTGGAGCTGCGCCACCGGCGCGTCAACGGTGACGACGCGGTGGTGCTGTTCGAGGGCGAGGAGCCGTACGCCGTCCTGGTCCTGGATCTCACGCCGGACGGCGACCGGGTGTCCGGCGTCTACGTCGTGAGCAACCCCGACAAGCTGGCGCATGTGCACCGGGAGGACGCGTGAGCGCCCGGGAGCTGCCCGGCAGGGGTGAGCGGGTGGCGGACTGGTTCGACGGCCGGCTCGGCATCCACTCGCTCGGCCGGAAGTACCTGCGCAAGGTCTTCCCGGACCACTGGTCCTTCCTGCTCGGCGAGATATGCCTGTACAGCTTCGTCGTCCTGATCCTGACGGGCGTGTACCTCACCCTCTTCTTCCATCCGTCGATGAACGAGGTGACGTACCACGGCAGTTACCTGCCCCTGAACGGTGTCCGCATGTCCGAGGCGTACGCCTCCACGCTGGACATCAGCTTCGACGTGCGGGGCGGGCTGCTGATGCGCCAGTTGCACCACTGGGCGGCGCTGGTCTTCGTCGCCGGGATGCTCACGCACATGATGCGGCACTTCTTCACGGGGTCGTTCCGCAAGCCGCGGGAGATCAACTGGCTGTTCGGCTGGACCCTGCTGTTCCTGGGCCTGTTCGAGGGCCTGTTCGGCTACTCACTGCCGGACGACCTGCTGTCGGGGACGGGGCTGCGATTCGTGAACGGGGCGCTGCTGTCCGTGCCGGTCGTCGGAACGTATCTGTCGATGTTCCTGTTCGGCGGGGAGTTCCCTGGCCATGACATCGTGGCCCGCTTCTACTCGCTGCACATCCTGGTGATCCCCGGCATCATGGCGGCGCTGGTCGTGGCGCACGTCCTGCTGGTCGTCTACCACAAGCACACGCAGTTCGCGGGTCCCGGACGCACCGAACGCAACGTCGTCGGCGCCCCGTTCATGCCGGTGTACCTGGCGAAGGCGGGCGGCTTCTTCTTCCTGGTCTTCGGCGCTCTCACCGTGATCGCGGCGGTGGCGTCGGTCAACCCGGTCTGGTCGTACGGCCCCTACCGCGCGGACCAGGTCTCCACCGGCGCCCAGCCCGACTGGTACCTGGGCTTCGCCGAGGGGCTGGTCCGCATCATGCCGGGCTGGGAGATCACCCTGTGGGGCCACACGCTCGTCCTGGGCGTGCTGATCCCTGTCGTGGTCTTCCCGCTGCTGCTCGTGTTCATCGGCGTGTATCCCTTCCTGGAGGCGTGGATCACCGGCGACAAGCGTGAGCACCACCTCCTGGACCGCCCCCGCAACCGCCCCGTCCGCACGGGCATCGGCGCGGCCTGGATCAGCCTCTATCTGATCCTCCTGGCCGGCGGCGGCAACGACATCGTGGCGACCCGGCTCCATCTGTCGATCAACGCGGTGACCTGGGCGGTCCGGATCGCGGCGCTGACCGTCCCGGTCCTGGTGTTCGTCGTCACCCGGCGCATCTGCCTGGGACTCCAACTCCAGGACAGGGAGCGGGTGTTGCACGGCAGGGAGACCGGCGTGATCAAGCGGCTCCCGCACGGCGAGTACGTCGAGGTGCACCAGCCGCTGGACCGGGCCGCACTGCACACGCTGACCGCTCACGAGCGGCCGGGCCGACTCGTGGAGCACGAGCCGCACAGGAACCAGTAGGTGACCTGCCACCGAACTCCAGGTTCACCAGCGGTGTATTTCTGAAATGCCGTACAACCTCCGGTGATGTCCCGGGTGTCACACCCATGCCGGCACATCCCCGCTTGCTCCCGGCACGACATCACGTCTCACCACAACGGAGTTCACGTGCGTATGCGCTTACTGGCCGCTCGACCGATCGCCGTGGCGGCCCTCACCCTGCTCGCGAGCGCGGTGGTCGTACCGTCCGCCCACTCGGCGGACCGGGACTACAAGGTGACCCTCACCACCAGCACCGACACCACCGACTTCGACCACCGCACGGTCGACCTGACCGGGACCCTGACCGGCCCGGACGGGAAGCCCGCCGCGAACCACCCGGTCCAGCTCGAACAGTCCGTCCTGTTCAGGACCTGGAACCCGTGGGGCGACCCCATCGACCCGACGGAATGGGAGACCCGCAGCCTGGGCACCGTCCGCACGGACGCCGAGGGGCACTTCAAGCTGGAGGACGTGCCGGCGGACCGCTGGGACGGCCGGCCGAGCCCCTATCTCAACCCCCGCCACGAGGTGATGTTCCGTGCCATGTACGACACGGACACCCCCACCGACGGCCAGATGGCGTTCGCGGACGCGGAGGTGAGCGTCCAGCCCGTCGCGAGCTCGCTCAACTACCGGGTCAGCAACATCATCGTGCGCCCCGGTATGCGCCTGACCGTCACCGGCAAGGTCACCTGGCCCGCCGGGCACGGCCCGGTCGAGGGCACCCGGGTGTTCCTGCGGCAGTACTACGAGACCGAGTACAACGCGCAGGCCACCACGGACGCCGCCGGCAACTTCACGATCAACACCACGGTCCGCGGCTACGACAACGAGTTCGTGCTCTTCTCGGCGCCCAAGGACTACTACATATCGGGCGTGACCAAGGAGCTCCCGATCAAGAACATCACCCGGTGACACGAGCAGGTCATGGCCGTGAGCCCGCCACCGCACCTAGCGGCGGCGGGCTCACAGGCCTCGCGCCGGGCTATCCCTGGCCGGCCACGAAGGAGGCCATCCGGGTCAGGGCGGAGTTCCAGTTGATCGTGTGCTCGTTCGTCGACCAGGACTGGATGTCGTCGATGTAGCAGAACTGGCCGACGCAGCCCTGGAGTCTGCTCTGTGCGTAGGGGTCCTGGATGCTGGAGTTCGGCCCGCCGGCGAGCGTGCCGACCGGCGGGTTCGGCTGGCTCGGGTCGAGCTGGTGGGCGTACCAACGGGCGTGCTGGTTGCGGGAGTTGACCTCGCCGTAGCCGGTCACGTACGAGATGTTCAACGCGTTGCGGCCTAGCAGATAGTCCATGCTCTGCACGGCACCGTCGCGGTACTTCGAGGCACCCGTGATGTCGTAGGCGGACGCGATGACGACGGCGTTGTGCAGGATCTGGTGGTTCGATCCCCAGTCGTAGAGGTTCTCGGGCGGGGCGTAGGGCATGCCGTACGCCTGCGACCTCAGCGTGGCCAGGTAGCGGTCCGCTCCCCTGATCACGGACTGGCGCACCTTGTCCCGCCCGGGCAGTCTGCTCGGCACGGTCGCGAGGTCCAGCCGGGCCGCTGCCGCGGTCCTGGCCCAGTCGTAGCCGAGCGGGCCGAAGATGTCGGCTGTGTGGACCGGGGAGTTGAGGACGTGGTTCGCGAACTCCTTCTCGCCGGTGCTGAGATACAGCTCGGCCGCGGCCCAGTAGAACTCGTCGGTGACGTTGCTGTCGGCGTAGGTGCCGCCGCCGATGCCGTCGCTCTCGGAGGCGTACCGGTCGGGGTGCGCGAGCGCCGCGGACCAGGCCTTCCGTGCGGCGGCCAGGGTCTTCGCCGCGAACTCCTTGTCGTACGGCCGGTACAGGCGCGCCGCCTGTGCGGCCGTCGCCGCCAGGTTCAGGGTCGCCGCGGTGGACGGCGGATGCAGCTCACGCTTCTGCGGGTCGTCGCTCGGCAGCAGGGGCAGGCCCGTCCACTGCTCGTCGTGGATCTTGTGGTGCGCCATGCCGGCCAGCGGCTGACCCGCCGGCACCTGCATCTTCAGCAGGAACTCCAGCTCCCAGCGGACCTCGTCGAGGATGTCCGGCACCTTGTTGCCGCTCTCCGGGATGGCGAGCGTGCCGTCGCCCAGCTTCTTCGGCTCCCCGGTGCGGGCCAGCCGTTCGCGTTCGTAGGTGCTCAGCAGCTCCCACACGGAAATGCCGCCGTTGACAACGTACTTGCCGTGGTCGCCGGCGTCGTACCAGCCGCCGGTGACATCGAGCCGGTAGTCGCAGACACCCGGCTGACAGGGCACCTCGCCGTCGCCCTGGTTGGGTGCGACGTCGACGTGTCCGGCGGGGCGAGCGTAGCCCGGGCGCAGATCGTCGCGGATCGCGATGCCGCTGCGCTGCGTGTAGTAGTACTTCACGGCGTCCAGGCGCAGTCGGTCGTAGGCGGCCGTCCCGATGCCGAAGGGTCGGCTCGTCTCCCCGTCGGCGACGAGCGTGAAGCCCTCACCCTGCTTGCGGTAGGTGCCGAAGTCGATGGAGTGGACGTTCTGCGCGGACGAGGCGTCGGTGCCGCGCGGCACGGTCCAGCCGTGCGCGACGACAGCACCGGAGGCGTTGTTGAGCTGCCAGGGCAGCTTCCCGGTCGCGCCGGTGACCAGCGTGGCGTTCTTCGGTCCGGCGGGCAGATAGGCGACCTGGTTCACCCGCACCCGGGGCCCGGTGTCCGGCTCGTACGCCTCGGGTGGGACACCCCCCAGCAGCGACGCGTCGTCCAAGCAGAAGCGCCATGCGTCCGCGCTGCCGCCGAGCTGGAAGGCGACCTGGCCCTGCGGGGTGTCGACGGGCGAGGTGAAGGTGTACGCGTAGGAGTTCCCGGAGACGCTCAGTTGCGGCGTCACCTCGAAGTAGGTGTCGTACGGCGCCGCCGACAGGCCGACGATCGCCCGCACGGCATGCCCCTCGGGCGATCCCTTCGCGGTGAAGGAGAAACGGTACGACTCCCCCTTCACCAGGGAGATGTCGTTCTGTCCGACGGCCGCGTCCCAGGGGTTGGCGGTGCCGCCGGGCACGTCGGCGCAGAGCTGCCCGTCGGACAGGCCCGTGGTGACGTTGCTGCTCGTCCACCACGGCTCGGTGGTGGTGTCGAAGGTGCCGTTCTTGAGCTGCTCGACCTCATCGGCGCCGGCCGGGGCGGCCGGGAGTGCGGTGAGTCCCGCCGCCAGCAGGGCCGTCAGGGACAACAGGGTGGTTCTGCGTCGTTTCACGTCTGGGCTCCTCGGGGGAGGTACGGGTGACGCTCGGGGTGGGAGCGCTCCCAGAGGCGGACGCCGCCCATGCTTGTTGGCGACATGACACCCCGTCAACAGTCAGGGCGGGACTGGTGGAACCTCTTTCCGTCCCGACCGCTCACCGACTCAGTTCGTCGGCACCGCCACCTCGCTGATGCGCACCGCCCCTCGCCCCTCTCCCCGGCACCGCGCAGTCAAGGGCTCCCGCGGACGTACCAGTACGGGAGAGTCGCCGACGCACTAGGCTGGAGCCCAGCTGACACGCTTGTTCACCGTGAGTGTGCGCGTTGGAGTGGCGAGCATGAGCCCGGAGTACCCGTTCGACGAGGCCGCGACGGCCCGGGCTGTCATCGACGACGACGGTGTGCTCGTCGAGTGGGGCGCCGGTGCCGAGCGGCTGCTGGGCCACCGGGCCGCCGAGGTCGTGGGTCGCCCGGCCGCTGAGCTGCTGGCCGACGGGCAGGGGGTCGACGCTCCGCCGGGCAACCGCTGGGACGGCATCCTCACCCTGCGCCGCCGCGAGGGCGGCACGCTGTCCGTGTGGGTGCTCGCCCACCGGGTACGGCCGGAGCGTGGCGGCCCCTTTCGCTGGCTCGTGGTCACGCCGCTCGAAGGGCAGGGCCCACGCCCGCCGGACGACCCGCTGGACCATGTCGGGCTCCTCGAATCACCCTGCGCCATCGCGGTCTATGACGAGCGGCTCCGGCTGCGCAAGATCAACGCCGTCATGGCGGAGGTCCTGCAGCTCTCCGAGGAGCACGTACGGGGGCTGCGGGCACCCGAGCTGACCGGCAGACGTCAGAGCTACGACATCGAGCGGCACCTCCTTCGCGTGCTCACCACGGGCCGGGGCACCGATGTGCGGACGTACATCCCGGTCGGAGGTGACCGGACGCACGCCTGGCTGGCCCGAATGGCCCCGATCACCGACGCCAAGGGGCGGGTGCGCGGCGTGTCCGTCGCCGCGCACGACTTCACCGAGCAGTACATGGCCCAGGAGCGACTGCAGCTGGTGAACGAGGCCAGCGTCCGCATCGGCACCACCCTCGACGTCACACGCACGGCCCAGGAGCTGGCGGACATCTGTGTCCCCGCCCTCGCCGACTTCGTCAGCGTCGACCTGCTGGACCCGCCGGAGCACGGCGGCGAATCACCCACCGGCCGGCCGACCGCCCCGATCGGCCTGCGCCGGGCCGCCCACCGGTCCGTCAACACGGGCAACCCCGAAGCCGTGGTCAAGCCGGGCCATGTGGATGTGTACCCCGCCCCGTCGCCGCAGGCGGACGCGCTGCTGGCGGGCCACACCATCGTGGCCTCGACGTCGACCGACGACCTCGCGCAGTGGCTCGCCTGGGATCCCGAGCGCGCAGAGCGGATCAAGGCGTACGGCATCCACACCACCATGTCCGTGCCGATCCAGGCGCGTGGCACCACCCTCGGGGTCGCCGTGCTCAGCCGTTTCAAGAACCCCGAGCCGTTCACGCCCGACGACGTGCTGCTGGCCGAGGAGGTCACGGCACGCGCGGCCGTCTGCATCGACAACGCCCGCCGCTACTCCCGCGAACGGGAGACCGCCCTCGCCCTGCAGCGCAGCCTGCTGCCCCGGTCCCTGCCGCACACCGCCGCGCTCGAAGCGGCCTCGCGCTATCTCCCGGCGGCGCGCTCCGGCGTGGGCGGCGACTGGTTCGACGTGATCCCGCTGTCCGGGATGCGGGTGGCGATGGTCGTCGGGGACGTGGTCGGCCACGGCATCCAGGCCTCGGCCACCATGGGCAGACTGCGCACCGCCGTGCGCACCCTGGCCGACATCGACCTCGCGCCCGACGAGCTGCTGACCCACCTCGACGATCTGGTCGTACGGCTGTCCGACGAGGCGGGCACCGAGGGCAGCTCCGGCGACGTCGGCGCCACCTGCCTGTACGCCGTGTACGACCCGGTCTCCCGGCGCTGCACGCTGGCCCGGGCCGGGCACCCCGCGCCCGTCATGGTCCCGCCCGGCGGCGAACCGCGGGAGATCGAGCTGCCCGCGGGGCCACCCTTGGGCCTGGGCGGGCTGCCGTTCGAGTCCGCCGAGATCGAGCTGCGCGAGGGTACGGTGCTGTCCTTCTACACCGACGGCCTGATCGAGACCCGGGTGCGTGACGTCGACGCCAGCCACTCACTCCTGTGCGAGGCGCTGGCGGCCTCCTCCGACTCGTTGGAAGAGACCTGCGACCGCGTCCTGAGCGCCCTGCTCCCGGCGGGAGGCGTCGCGGACGACGTGGCCCTGCTCCTGGCCCGCACTCAGGGGCTGCCCGCCTCCCGGGTCGCGACCTGGGACATCCCCGCGGACCCGGCGCTCGTCGCACCCATCCGCAAGCAGGTCCTGGAGCAGCTCGACATCTGGAATCTGAGCGAGGCGTCGTTCACGGCCGAGCTGGTGGTGAGCGAGCTGGTGACGAACGCCATCCGCTACGGCATCCACCCCATTCGGCTCCGGCTGATCCATGACGCGCGGACGCTGATCTGCGAGGTGTCCGACACCAGCCACACGGCACCGCATCTGCGCCGTGCCAAGACGTTCGACGAGGGTGGCCGCGGGCTGCTGCTGGTCGCTCAGCTGACCCAGCGCTGGGGCAGCCGGCACACGCCGGACGGCAAGACGATCTGGGCGGAGATCGGGCTCCTCGGCGAGGGGTGACTCCTCGACTTGGGGTGACTACTCGTCCGGAAAACGGGGAGGCGTGACAGACATGGGACGTGCACGGACACTCCACCCCTTACACCGAGCGACTCCCTCGTGCGCGCCGTCGCGCTGGTGGGCCTGCTGGCCGGCTGCGCCAACGGCGCCGACTCCACGGGCACCGCACAGACACCGGCCGGCACGAGCGACCGAACGACCGGACCGCCCACGGCCGGCACCGGGAGCCCCACGACCGGGCCCGGCACGACCGGACCTGCCACGACCGGTACGGGCCCCGCCGACACCGGCAGCCCCGTGACCCAGTCGGGCGCCGCCGCCCCGCGCTGCCACACCGCCGAGCTGCGCGCGAAAATCGGCCGCCCCAGTCCAGGGGCCGGACAGCGCAACTTCCCGATCGTGCTGACCAACACGACCGACCGCACCTGCACGGTCCGTGGCTACCCGGGTGCCGCCTTCGTGGACGCGGCCGGCAAGCAACTCGGCCCGGACCCGAAGCGCTCCCCGGACACGCCGACGGCCGTCACGCTGGCCCCGGGCCGGAGCGCCTGGGCGGGGCTGTCCTTCGCCAGCCCCGAGATCAGCGGGGCCCGTACGGCCCTGCCGACGGCGCTGCTTGTGACGCCGCCCGACGAACGGGAGTCGATCGAGGTGGCGTGGACGGCCGGTGAGGTGCCCGTGGCCGGGAACGAGTCCTCAGTGCGACTGACGGTGTTCCAGCCCGGGACCGGTGGCTGATCAGTCGGTTCCGGCTCAGCGCCGGCCGCCACCGCCGTAGCCGCCGTAGCCGTAACCGCCATTCCCGCCGTAGCCGCCATAGCCGCCGGACCCCCCGTACCCTCCGCCGGACCAGCCGTTCTGGCCGTCCGACGAACAGGAGTAGGGGTAGTAGTAGCAGGACGCGTCGCTCGGGGTCGGGCTCGTCGCCGTCGGCTGCGATGCCGTCGGGGTCGCGGACGGGGTCGGCTCCGGCGTCGGCGTCTTCGACGGACGCGGGGTGGGGGTGGGGGTCGGGTCGGCCGTCTTCACCCTCTCCGCCTCCGAGTCCCAGTTGACGACCTCCAGCTGGAGCTCCGGCTTCGACGTGTCGATCACCCAGTGCTGGGCGTCGCTGTCGTCCTCGCGGGTCTTGAGGACCAGCGCGCCCGAACCGTCGGTGGCGGCGGGGCTCAGGGCGAGGTCCTGGTTGAAGCGCGGGACCAGGGTGCCCTGGAGCGTGAAGTCGTAGCGGACGTTCTTGGTCGCGGAGTCGGTGGCACCCGTGCAGGGGGCCAGCCGGACGGAGTAGCCGAGGTGGGAGTCGAGGCAGAGATCGGGGTTCGCGCCGCTGCGCACCAGTCCGTCGGTCTCGTACGACCACTGCTGACCGGCCGCCGCCGAGGAGCATTTGGTGAGTTCGGTCTCCGCGTTCTTGACGGCCTTCCCGCCGACGACGCCGACGCAGAGCCCGGACCCGATGTTGTAGAGCCGGCCCTGCAGCTCGCCCTTCGCGGCCTCCGCGGCGCCCGCCCAGGAGGGGTTGCTGGTGGCGGAGCCCGTGCCGGGGCCCGGCGTCTCGGTGGGCCGGTCGGCCGCGGCCGGAGCGGAACCGTCTCCGGATCCGTTGGTGGACCAGATGACGAGCGGGAGGACGACGAGGGCGCTGACGGTCGCGACGGCCGCGGTGAGGTTGCGGCGCCGGGCGGCGCGGCGGGCGGCCTTGACGGCCACGCGTCCCGAGCAGGTGCGGGTGGCGGCGGAACGCGCGGCGGGGTCGGTTTCCCGAGCCGTCCTGCGGGCGGCCCTGCGGGTGGTTCGGGGGCCGGCCTCCGCGGGGGAGGAGACCATGTCCGGGGCGGCGAAGGACTCGGCGGCAGGGGCGAAGGGCTCGCCCGCCGCGGTGAAGGGCACACCGGCGGGGGCGGCGGGCTGTTCCGGGAAGGCCGGCGTCTCTGCGGCAGAGGCCGGCGACTCACCACCGGCGGCGAAGCTCTCTGCGGCAGGGGCACGGCGCCTTCGGCCCGCGGAGGCACGGGAATTCACCGGGGAAGCGGGAGCACTTCCCGGGGCGGCTCCCTGGACGGCAGCGGCATCTTCCGGTGGCGCGAAAGCGGCGGCTCCGTCCGCGAAGAACGACTCGCCGACGATCGGCGGTGCCGCGGCCGGCTCCGCCGCGGCCGGTGCCTCCGCCTGTCTCGCTCTCGACTCCAGATACTCCCGCGCACCCCAGCCGAGCACCGCCTCCGCGAGTGCGGCGCCGAGCCCGTCGTTGAAGAAGGCGAGCTGGCAGGCGGCCTCGCTGCAGTGCTCGCAGCGGTCCAGATGGCCGCGCAGGTCGGGGTCGACGTCGACGCCGCCGCGGCGGTACGTCACATCCAGCATCCGCAGGTACTGCCGGCACTCGTGCTCGGGGGCCAGCTCGCGGTGGACCTGGAGGCACTCCTCGCGCAACCGCTCGTTGGCGCGGCCCAGTTCGACGCGGGCGGACTCCGCGTCGAGGCCGAGCAGTCCGGCCGGCACGGCGAGCGGTTCGGCCTCGACCTCGGTGTGCCACATCAGGCAGCGGGCCGACTGGGGGAGCCGCTGGAAGGCCCCGGACAGCAGTCGGCGGTTCGCGGGCGGAAGCAGACGGGCGGCCACGAGCTCCGCGCCCTCCGCCTCGGACTGCAGCGCGGGGTGGAGCAGCTCCCGTCTGCGTTCGGTGTCCCACTCCGCCGCGATACGGCGCACGGTGACGAGGAGTTGGGGGCGCCACGCGGCCGTCGGTCCGGTCTGTCGCAGCGTTTCACCGAATAGCCGGGTGAATGCCGCGGTGGTGAGCATTCCCGCGGACCGGACGTCGGCGGTGCACAGCCGTGCGTAGGCGAATCCCGCTTCCCAGTGCCGGTCGAGGAGTTCACCGACGGGGTGCAGCGCCGGTGTCACCCCCGTCCACTTCTTCAGTTCGGCGCTCAGTTGAGCATCCGTCACATCAAAGAGGCGGTCGTCGCTGGGGGAATTCGACAGGCCTGCGTCACGCACGGCGGCATTCCTCCGGAGGGCATGCGGCATTGAAGGTCCATACCAATGAGTATGCTCCGGACGCGGCTCTTGTGAAGCGCGGGCGCGGAGGGAGCGAGACACACCTTTGCACAGGTCAGGGACAGAGAACAACCGGTTCCAGTTTTTGCGCATTGCGTGCCGGGCGATCACTGTTTGACGAGCGGTCAATAAGCGGCCCGGGCATTGCGGCCTATCGGCAAGGCAATTGGAAACGGTATTCACTCAACACCCTTTCGGGCCGAACCCCGGGAACCATTGAGCAGGTGATCTCCGACTTTTTTGCCTGGTCATACGGATGCGAACACCTTCACCGCTCCTTCACAAGTCGGGCGCCAACCATTGGCCCACTCCCCCGGTACGCGCCCGGCGGTCTCCCGTACCGATCACGGAACACGCGGTTGAAGTGAAACGGGCTGGCGAACCCCGAGGCGGCCGCGACGCGTTCCACGGACAGGTCGGTGCTCTCCAGCAGCCGGGCGGCGTGCCGCAGCCGCGCCTCGCGCAGCGCGCGCATCGGGGACTGCCCGAGCTGCTGGGTGAAGAGGTGGGCGAACCGGGAGGGCGAGAGCGCGACGTGCTCGGCGAGCGAGCGGACGGTGTGCGGGGCGGCCGGGTCGGCGGCGATCAGCGCCTGCGCGCGGCGCGCCCGGGGGTCCACGCCGGGCCGGGGCGCCTGGGTCGGCGCGGTGCCCGCGGTGAGCAGGACGACCTCCTCCAGGGAGCACAGGGCGAGCTCGCGGGCCGCGGTGCCGTGGGCCACGGCGACCGACTCCTCCCCCGGCGCCGTCACCGGCGGCGCCTCCGTGCCCGTCCAGCGGGCATCGTCGAGCATCCGGCGAAACGCCGCCTCGATACGGCCGTGCACGTCGTCCGGCGTCGGCGTGACGACGTACATCCCCTCACCCGCGTCGTACGGGCGCAGCCAGGACCGCCAGGAGGGGCGGGCCTGGCAGTGCACCCACCAGAAGGCCCAGTGCGGCGCGCCCGGAGCCACCCCGTAGCCGTGCGCGACGCCCGGCGCGAGTACCACCAGGTCCCCGGCACCGGCCCGCGCCTCGGTGCCCCCGTGCCGCAGGCGGCCCTGTCCGCCGGTCGTCCAGGTGAACAGCCAGCTGTCGGCGCCGCGCGGCCTGCTGATCCCGTACCCCGGCGACTGGTCGAAGTGGCCGACCACCACCAGTCCGGGCGGCGGGGCAGGATCCCCGGGTGCAGCAGCCGCAGGCAATCCGTCAGCACTCACAGTCATCCCCCTCGGGCGGGCGTCGGCCTAGCGTGGTCTGTGTGAGGACACCGGACCGAGGAGTGGACGCATGACAGCCACGGACATGGGCGCCCCCGACGCCCCCATCCTGCCCGAGGCCGGGCTCCGCCGGTTCCGCGAGGACGGCTTCACGGTCGTACGCGGACTGCTCGGCCGCGACGAGATCGACCGGTTGTGCGCCCGGTTCGCGGCGCTGCACGCGGCCGGGCCGGTGCCCGGGCACTTCGAGCCGCGTCCCTTGGAAAGCGACCCGCTGCGCGCGTATCCGCGGGTGATGCACCCGCACGAGATCGACGAGCTGTCACTGCGGGTGCTGCTCGACGCCCGGCTGCGCACTGTGCTGGAGGTGCTGCTCGGGGAGGAGGTGCTGGCGGCGCAGAGCATGTTCTACTTCAAGCCGCCGGGGGCCCGGGGGCAGGCGCTGCACCAGGACAACTTCTATCTGCGGGTCGAGCCGGGCACCTGTGTGGCGGCATGGATCGCCTGCGATGTGATCGACCGGGACAACGGCGGGCTCGAAGTCGTCCCCGGCACGCACGAGATGGATGTGTTCTGCCCGGAAACGGCCGACGCCGAGGTGTCTTTCGCCCGGGAGTACGTCCCGCCGCCGCCCGGTCTGGCGGCCGTGCCCGTCGACATGGAGCCGGGGGACGTCCTGTTCTTCAACGGCAGCCTGGTACACGGTTCGCAGCCCAACCACTCGGCGGACCGGTTCCGCCGTTCGTTCATCGGCCACTATGTGGGGCGTTCGACCGAACGCATCGGTGAGCACTACCGGACCTTGGCGATGAGCGGCGACCGTGTGCCGTTGGCAGAGAGTGAAGGGGCGGGCCCGTGCGGCACCGAGTTCTCGCCGGACGGGCCCCACTAGTCGGTGACCGAGCAGTCAGTGACCGATGACCGGATGCGGCGCGTACGGCTGCTGGAGCTCCTCCAACTCCTTCTCGGTGAGCTCCAGTTCCACCGCGGCGGCCGCGTCCTCGAGGTGCTGCGGCCTGGCGGCGCCGATGATCGGGGCCGTCACCGGGTCCTGGTGCAGCACCCAGGCGAGGGCGACCTGGGCGCGCGGAACGCCGCGTTCGTTCGCCACGCGGGTGACGGCCTCGACGACGACCCGGTCGGCGTCGACGTAGAGCCGGCTGCCGAAGTTGTCGCTCGCGCTGCGGTCGGTGACCGTGCCCCAGTCCCGGGTGAGCCGGCCGCGCGCCAACGGGCTCCACGGCAGCACGCCGACGCCCTGGTCGGCGCAGAGCGGCAGCATCTCGCGCTCCTCCTCGCGGTAGAGGAGGTTGTAGTAGTTCTGCATCGAGACGAACTTGGTCCAGCCGTGCCGCTCGGCCGTGTGCTGCATCTTGGAGAACTGCCAGGCGTACATCGAACTCGCCCCGATGTAACGCACCTTGCCCGCCTTGACCAGGTCGTGCAGCGCCTCCATCGTCTCCTCGACTGGGGTGTGCGGGTCGAAGCGGTGGATCTGGTACAGGTCGACGTAGTCGGTGCCGAGGCGGGCGAGGCTGTGGTCGATCTCGGTCATGATGGCCTTGCGGGAGAGCCCTGCGCCGTTCGCCCCGGGCCGCATCCGGCCGTTGACCTTCGTCGCGAGCACGATCTCGTCCCGGCGGGCGAAGTCGCGCAGCGCCTTGCCGACGATCTCCTCGCTGGTGCCGTCGGAGTAGACGTTGGCGGTGTCGAAGAAGTTGATCCCGGCGTCCAGTGCCTGCCGGATCAGCGGCCGCGACGCCTCCTCGTCGAGGGTCCACTCGTGTGTGCCGCGGTCGGGGAGCCCGTAGGTCATGCAGCCCAGACAGATCCGCGACACGTCCAGGCCCGTCGAACCGAGCTTCACGTACTGCATCGTTGCTGCTCCTGCCTTCGGGGTGGGGTACCAGGGGGAGCGTACGTGGTCGGGCACGCTCGACACCGGTTCCGTCAGTGGCGGCCCACGGGATCTCGTCATCGGGTGCCCGGCCAGCCGCGATCGAGCAGATCGAGCGCCCGTTCCCAGCCGAACTCCGGCCGCCCACCGTCCTCTCCCGCCTCGCCGGAGTACGGATCCCCGAAGCGCACGCCCATCCCCCGCAGCCGTATCAGACTGTCCCCGTAGGCGGGATGGGCGGCGAGTGCGTCGGCGACGCAGGGCAGCACGGCGACGGGGACACCGAGGCCGGACGCCTCGCACAGGGTGCCCAGGGCGAGGGTGTCGGCGATGCCGGCGGCCCACTTGTTGATCGTGTTGAAGGTGGCCGGGGCGAGGACGACGGCGTCCGGCGCCGGGAAGGGGCGCGGGTCGGCGGGCGTGCGCCAGGCCGAGCGGATCGGGCGGCCGGTCAGGGCCTCGACGGCGGCGGTGTCGAAGAAGCCGTTCATGGCGACCGGCGTCGCGATGACGCCGACCTCCCAGTCCCGCTCCTGCGCGGCGGTGATGAGCTTGCTGACGTCCGCGGCGATCCCGGCGGCGCAGACGATGACGTAGAGGAAGGGTTTCCGGGCCTGTTGGGTCACCCGGGAACCCTACTCAGCCTCCGCAACGGGCCTATTGCAGCGGGAAGGTGAGCCCGCGCTCGTTCTCGGGCCGAGGGCCGAGGATCCGGCGGTCCTTCTCCTCGATCGGCACGTCGTTGATGCTCGCCTCGCGCCGGGTCATCAGCCCGTGCCCGTCGAACTCCCACAACTCGTTGCCGTACGACCGCCACCACCGGCCGTCGGCGTCCCGGCACTCGTACCGGAAGCGGACCGCGATGCGGTCGCCGTCGAAGGCCCACAGGTCCTTGCGCAGCGCGTACTCCTGCTCGCGCGCCCACTTGGCGGTGAGGAACTCGACGATCTCGGCGCGGCCGGTGACGAAGGTGTCGCGGTTGCGCCAGACGGAGTCCTCCGTATAGGCGAGGGCCACCTTGTGCGGGTCGCGGGTGTTCCAGGCGTCCTCGGCGGCCTGCACCTTCTGTGCGGCGCTCTCGCGGGTGAACGGCGGTAGGGGCGGTCGGTCGGTCATGTCGTCCTCCGGGGTCGAAACGGCGGCAGGCGCTGGGAGAACGTGCGTTCTCCGCTCTCCTGCTACGGTAGGAGAACGCTCGTTCTCACGTCAAGGAGAGGCCGCACATGGACAGCGCTACCGCCCGGGAGCAGGCACTGGACGCAGCGGAGAAGCTGTTCTACGGCCGCGGCATCCAGTCCGTCGGCATGGACGACATCCGCGGCGAGTCCGGGGTCTCACTGAAGCGCCTCTATCAGCTCTTCCCAGCGAAGGAACAGCTGGTCGAGGCGTATCTGGAGCGACGCGACGTGCGCTGGCGCGGGCAGCTCGCCGCCCACGTGGAGCGGCAGGCGGACCCGAAGCAGCGGCTCCTGGCCGTCTTCGACTGGCTGGAGGAGTGGTTCGGCGAGGTGGACTTCCGCGGGTGCGCCTGGATCAACTCGTACGGCGAGCTGGGCGCCCGGTCGGAGCGGGTGGCGGACCAGGTCCGGGCACACAAGCGGGCGTTCCGGGACTACGTCGGCTCACTGGTGACGGCGGCCGGGCTGCCCGAGGCCCTGGCGGGACAGCTGTATCTGCTGGCCGAGGGCGCCATGGTCACGGCGGGCATCACGGGCAGCACCCGACCGGCGGCCGAGGCCCGCGAGGCGGCGCGGTCACTGCTGGCGGCGCGCTAGACGACAGAGCTCAGGGCCGACCCGACCGGCGCCGGCAGGGCGGCGGGGCGTTCCCGCCGGCGCCCCACGTCCGCCCGGCCGACCCCGCAGCCCTGCCGCCGAGAGCGGCGACGGAGCTGCGGGCCAACGGGGCCGTACTTGATACGCCGGGCCTCAACTCCCCGTTTCCGACACGGTGATGGCGCTGACCGGGCAGGCCCGGGCGGCCTCCCGCACCAGCGGGTCGCCGCCGCCGTCCTCGCGGCCGGGGATCAGGGCGCTGAAGCCGTCGTCGTCCTGGGTGAAGACGGACGGGGCGACCAGGGCGCACTGGCCGGCGCCGACGCAGAGGTCGTGGTCGATGTCGATGTGCATCTCGTCTGCTTCGCGCGTTTCGCGCGTTTCGTTGTGCATGACCGGAGCCTCTTACCAGGTCACGGGGAGTTCCAGCATCCCCTGGATCGTGTCGCCGGGTTTGAAGGGGATTTCCTCCGCTGGGACGGCAAGCCGCAGGGTCGGCAGGCGGTCGAGGAGGGTGCGCAGGGCGATCTCCATCTCGGCGCGGGCCAGGTTCTGACCGAGGCACTGGTGGATACCGAAGCCGAAGGCCACGTGGTGGCGGGCCGGGCGGTGCCAGTCCAGGGCGTCCGGGTCGGGGTAGACGGCCTCGTCGCGATTGATGACCGAGGTCGAGAAAAGTACGCCGTCGCCCGCCCGGATCGTCTCGCCCTCCGCCTCGATGTCCTCGACGGCGACCCGAAGCAGCCCGTCGGCGATCGACAGCATCCGCATGAGCTCCTCCACCGCGCCGGGCAGCAGTGCCGGGTCGGCGCGCAACTCGGCCAGGCGCTCGGGGTGCTGCAGGAGCGTGAAGGTGCCCAGGGAGATCATGTTGGCCGTCGTCTCGTGGCCGGCGACCAGCAGGATGATCGCCATGGCGATGAGCTCCTCGCGGTCCAGATCGCCGTTGCGCAGCTGCTGGTGGACGAGTTCGCCCAGGACGCCGTCCGCAGCCTCCCCCTGCTTCTGCTTGCGGTCGATGAGCTCCTCGAAGTAGGCCTCCATACGGCCGCGTGCATCCATGGAGTCGGCGGCCGTCGGCCCGCGCAGCAGCCTGCGGGACTGGCCCTCGAAGAACTCGTGGTCCGCGTAGGGGACACCGAGCAGGGCGCAGATCACCATCGACGGCACCGGCAGGGCGAAAGCGTTCACCAGTTCGGCGGGCGGCCCCTGGGCGATCATCGCGTCGATCCGCTCGTCCACGATTGTCTGGATCCGCGGGCGCAGTTCGACGGCGCGCTTGAGGGTGAAGCTGGGGATCATCATCCGCCGCTGGACGCGGTGTTCGGGGTCGTCGACACCCAGCAGCGCGGCCTTCCGGCGGCGGACCTCGGCGAACCGGGCGTTGGTCGCGGGGAATTCGGGCCGGTTGGGATCGGTGGACAGGCGCCGGTCGGCCAGCAGGGTGCGGGCGAGCGTGTGGCCGGTGACCAGCCAGACGAGTCGGCCGTCGTAGAGCTTCACGCGGGCCAGCGGGCGCGCGTCACGCAGGGGGTCGTAGGCGGTGGGCGGGTGGTACGGACAGCTGCGGCTCTGGGGGAAGGCGACGGTGTGGGATTCCGTCATGTCCGTCATGGAAGACCTCACAGACGAAGAGTGCGTCGTGCCGATCTTCATTAGATGCCCGGGGCATCCAATGGACGACGTCAAGTTCGGCCAGATCAGCCGCACGGGCAATCTGGCCGGGGATGGTCGCACAGAGACCGTGGAAGATCGCACAGAGCTTCGAGCTCGGGCCCGCCCGGCCGGATCTCCGCCGAAATTCGCTTGATGGCGCGCGGCCGCCACCCACACAATCCGGCCATGCCTACGACCATCGCCTTCCTGCCGCTGACCGACACCCTTCGCCCGGTGCCGTTCCAGCAGCAGCCCGGCCGACCGTGGAGGCCGACGCTTCCCACGTCGTGAGCGCCTCGCTCGTCGCGGGACTGCTCGCGGGCTATGGCATCGCCATCCCCGTCGGCGCGGTTGCCACCTACCTCGTCTCCCTCACCGCCCGCACGTCCCTGCGGACCGGCATCTGTGCCGCGCTCGGCGTGGCTACCGCCGACGGGCTCTACGCCCTCGTCGCCACCCTCGGCGGCTCCGCACTGGCCGCCGCGCTGCGTCCGGTGCTGGTGCCGCTGCGCTGGGCCTCCGCCCTGGTGCTGACCGCCCTCGCGGTCCGGGGCGCGGTGACAGCCGTACGCCAGTACCGCGAACACCGGCTCGCCACCGCACGCTCCACGCCCCCTCCCCCGAGTCCGGCACGCGCCTACCTGGCACTGCTCGGCATCACGCTGCTCAACCCGACCACCGTGATCTACTTCGCCGCCCTCGTCCTCGGCACACGGGTGACGGGCCCCGTACAACCCGTGGACCAGGGGGTTTTCGTCCTGGCCGCCTTCGCCGCGTCGGCGAGCTGGCAGCTGCTGCTCGCCGGGGGCGGGGCGCTGCTGGGGCGAGTGCTGACGGGGCATCGCGGGCGGCTGGTGACGGCGCTTGTGTCGAGCGGCGTGATCCTGGCGTTGGGCGTGCGGATGCTGGTGTAGTCGCCGCAGGATGAATCTTGCACGCAACGGCGTTGCAGCACACGTCAGTCAGTACCAGACACGACGATGGGACCGATGCCATGCCTCTTGACGGCGAGTACGAGCCCAGCCCGACCAAATGGGTGCGCGATCAGGTGGAGTTGTACGAGAGCTCCGGCGGCACCGAGGGCACGACCTTGATGGACACGGGGCTGCCCGTGATCCTGCTCACGACCCGGGGCACCAAGAGCGGAAAGATCCGCAAGACGCCCCTGATGCGTGTCGAGCACGACGGCCGCTATGCCGCGGTGGCCTCGCTCGGCGGGGCGCCCAAGCACCCGGTCTGGTACCACAACGTCAAGGGCGACCCCCATGTGGAGCTCCAGGACGGCTCGGTGAAGCGGGACATGAAGGCCCGCGAGATCACCGGTGCGGAGAAGGACGCGTGGTGGGAGCGGGCCGTCGCGGCGTATCCGCCGTACGCCGAGTACCAGCAGAAGACGGACCGGGTGATCCCGGTCTTCGTCCTGGAGCCGTTCGACCAGGACTGATCAGGCCCCGAGGAAGGCCCGGAAGAAGGCCGGACCGGGCCTCCGCAGGGACCGGTCGCGGCTCCGGGCACTTTTTCTCCCGGGGAACGCATGAACCCCCGTTCGCCGGGCACACGTGCGTCAGGCCCCGCCGCGTTCCCCCGTCGCGGCGGGGCTTCCTTGTGCCTCACGCGCGGAGCGTTCGGTCACGTCGAGGAAGATCTGGTCCGCCTCGGCCACGGTCCGGGCGATGGACCACTTGATGCGGACGGCGACCTCCTCCACCTGCTCGCTGTCGATCCCGGGCACCAGATCGACCCGGGCCGCCACCAGAGCCGTTTCCAGACCGGTCTTAATCGTGAGCAGCGCTTCCACGCTGTCGATCACCGGCAGGGCCGCCAGCAGCGCCCGGATCCGGGCGGCGGCCTCCGGGTCCGCGGCCTCCCCGATCAGCTGGTCGCGGGCGTCGCGGCCCAGGCGGAAGGCGACGTAGACGAGCAGTGCGCCGATCGCCAGCGACGCGGACGCCTCCCACACGACCTGACCGGTGACCATGTGCAACGCCATGCCGGCGAAGGCGAGGGTCACCCCGATCACCGCCGTGCCGTCCTCGGCCACGACCGTGCGCAGGGCGGGGTCCCGCAGGCCGCCGGCGGCGCCGCCCTGTCGGCGTACCTGGTACAGCGCCCGCAGGAGCGACAGGCCCTCGGCGACGAAGGCCACACCGAGCACGACCATTCCCGCCACATAGCCGGTGAACTTCTCCTCACCGCCGCCGCGCAGCGCCTCGAAGCCCTGGAAGAAGGAGAAGCACCCGCCCATCACGAAGATGCCGACGGCCGCGAGCAGTGACCAGAAGAAGCGTTCCTTGCCGTAGCCGAAGGGATGGCGGGCGTCGGCGGGGCGGCGGCTGCGGCGCAGCGCGGCCAGCAGGAAGACCTCGTTCATGCTGTCCGCCACGGAGTGCGCCGCTTCCGACAGCAGCGCGGGTGACTGGGCGAGGAGTCCGCCGACCGCCTTGGCCACGGCGATGACGAGATTGGCCGTGAGCGCCACCAGAACGGTGACGCGGGTCCTGCGGTCGGCCTTCGGTTCTGTGGACGTGCTGCTCATTTGTCACTGACTGCCCCGGTCGATGGGGCTCACACCGTGCCGTCGGCGGATTTCGGGGGACTCGGTGAGATCGGGGAACCCGGCATGCGGCGGACACGTACGGCAGAGAGGAGCCAGGTCATGAGCGGCGGGGGCAACACCGCCTACGGGAGGAAGAGGTTCCAGCGGTCGAGGGCCCACTTCACGGACCGGATCACCGCGGACGGGCGGGACGGCTGGCCGGTGGAGGCGGGGCGCTACCGTCTGGTGGTCAGCCGTGCCTGTCCGTGGGCGAGCCGGTCACTGGTGTCCCGGCGGCTGCTCGGCCTGGAGGACGCCCTGTCCCTCGCGGTCGCCGACCCGATCCAGGACGACCGCAGCTGGCGCTTCACGCTGGACCCCGACGACCGCGACCCGGTGCTCGGCATCCGCTACCTCAGCGAGGCCTACGACAAGCGGGAGACCGGCTACCCGGGCGGCGTCAGCGTCCCCGCGATCGTGGACGTGCCCAGCGGCCGGCTCGTCACCAACGACTACCAGCGGATCACCGTCGACTTCGCCACCGAGTGGACGGCCCTGCACCGCGAGGGGGCACCCGATCTCTATCCGCAGGGGCTGCGGGACGAGATCGACGCCGTGATGGCGGACGTGTACGACGACGTCAACAACGGGGTGTACCGGGCGGGCTTCGCCACCGGGCAGCAGGAGTACGAGCACGCGTACGCGCGTCTGTTCCGGCGGCTGGAACTGCTGGCCGGGCGACTGGAAGGGCAGCGCTATCTGGTCGGCGACACGATCACCGAGGCGGACATCCGGCTGTTCACGACACTGGTCCGTTTCGACGCCGTCTATCACGGTCACTTCAAGTGCAACCGCTGGAAGTTGACGGAGAACCAGGTGCTGTGGGCGTACGTCCGCGACCTCTACCAGACGCCGGGGTTCGGTGACACCGTCGACTTCGACCACATCAAACGGCACTACTACGGAGTCCACGGCGGCATCAATCCGACCGGAATCGTGCCCCTGGGGCCGGACCTGTCCGGCTGGCTGACGCCGCATCACCGTCAGGAGCTGGGCGGCAGGCCGTTCGGCGACGGGACACCGCCCGGGCCGGTCCCGGAGGCCGAGCGGGTACCGGCGCACGGGCGACCCTGACCGAAGAAGGAGGCGCAGACGCACATGGCCAAGAAGAACAAGCAGAAGAAGATGAAGCTCCCCCTCGCCTACAAGCCCCTCGGATTCGCCCTCGGCTGGGCGAGCGGGGCGCTGGCCGGGCTCGCCTTCCGCAAGACGTGGATGGCGATTCGCCATGAAGAGGACGCGCCCGACGCTCTGGACCGGGACCGCGGCTGGGGAGAGATCCTGCTCGCGGCAGCGGTCCAGGGCGCCCTGTTCGCGGCGGCCCGCAGCCTGGCGGACCGCACGGGCGCGAAGGCGATCGAGCGTTCGACGGGCGTGTGGCCGGTAAGCGAAAAGGGCGGCCGGGACTGACGGCCGGCCCCGGCGATCCCGCCGGCACCGAGGCAGGAGTGGGCCCCGCCTCGGTGCCGGCGGAGGGACTCAGCCCTGCTTCGGTGCCGTCGGGGCCACCATGTGCAGCGTGAACGAGTGGCCGGCCGGGTCGGCGTAGCCGCGTTCCTCGTAGGGGCCTGCCGCGTCCTTCGTCTCCACCGGGCGGCCGCCGAGCCCGACGATTTTGCGCTCCGCCTCGTCCAGGTCCTCCACCACGAAGTCCAGGTGGGCCTGGAGGGAGTTCTCCGGGCGCGGCCAGCTCGGCGGGGTGGCGTTCATGTCGCGCCGGAACGCCAGCCGGGTCCCGTCGGCGCCCCTGATCTCGACGCGGTTGGCGGTCGCGTCCGTCATCTCGCCTTCCAGCAGATCCCGGTAGAACTCGGCGAGCTTCTCGGGCTCGGCACAGTCGAGCACCACGAAACCCGCTTTCACCAGTGGCATGACTCCTCCGAAGGGTCCGGGGCACGGGACGGTCCTGCCCCGTCGCCTGCACCCCAACGGGTGTCCCAGCCAGGCGGTTTCAGTCCGCCACCAGCCACTCGCCGTCCCGCATCAGTTCCCGCCCGTCCAGTTCGTCGGCCTCACGCCAGGCCTGCACCCGGGTCGGCCGGACGCGGAAGTACAGGTAGGGCGTGCTGAGTCGACGCGGGTCGAAGCCGGTCCTGGCCGCGAAGAGGTCCCCCTCCTCCTCGGACAGTTCGGCCGGGGCCATCGTCTCGACCGTCCCCTCGACCATGACGACATCGCGGGTCGGCCCGATGCCGAGGCGGGTCCTGCCGGTCGCCCTCAGGTTCCGACCGGTCGGGCTCGTGGCCGGAGTGGCGAGCAGCAGGGTGGAGCCGTCCCAGCGGAAGGACAGGGGGACGAGGTACGGCACTCCCCCGGCGGCGTCGGCGGTGGCGACCCACACGTCCTCGTCGTGTTCCAGTCGGTGCAGTGTGTCCTGCTTGCGTTGCTTGGCGGGGCGGGCGGGTGGCCGGGTCATCGGCGAAGGCTCTCCTCACGGAACGGAACGGCGTTGACGGGCGGATCCAGTGTGACCGTCCGACGTCCCGCCCGGGCGTGGATTTCCGTCAGTCCGGCCGCTGCGGCGGTGAGCAGCAGGTCCAGGGCCGCCGGATAGGAGCTGTTCGGCATGTCGGCCACGAGATGGCGGGCGGTGGCGGCGATGTGCGGGTGGGAGTCGGCCGGGAGCCGCGCGTACGTCGCCCGCCAGACGGCCGCCTCCGCCTCGCGTGCGGCCTTCGGCATCGCCACGCTCGCCGAGTCGAGGGCGCCGTACGCGAGGGCCTGGTCGACGAAGGCGTGGTAGATCCGCACCGCCTCCGCGTCGGGGAAGCCCGCGTCGCGCAGCACGCCGAGGATGGTCTCGACAGCCTGGATCTCGTACGCCCGCCCGGTCACCCGGTACGAGCTGAGCACCGCCGCCCGGGGATGGGCGAGGGCACCGGCGTGCATGCGCAGGCCGAGATCCCGCAGGTCGGCGCGCCAGTCGCCGGTCGGGCGCCAGGTGCGCAGGGTACGGCCGATGAGTTCGTCGGCGATGGCGAGCATCAGGTCGTCGGTGTGCCGGAAGTACCGGTACAGCGAGCTGGGGTCGGCGCCGAGCGCACGGCCGAGGCGGCGTACCGAGAGGGCTTCGGTGCCGTGCTCCTCGATCAGCCTGAGGGCCGTCTCCACGATCAGCTCCTCGGACAGGACGACACCCTGCTTGGTGGGGCGCCTGCGCTGCCGGGCGGTCGGCGGGACGACGCGGTCGGTCATGGGTCGCCTCCGTGGGCCGGTGGAACCGGGGTCGATGGGCGAGACCCTACGACAACACCGTTGACGTGTTAACCCCCCGGACAGTTTCATGTCCGCTCATCGGGGCCGATCAGGCCCCCCGGTGCGAGCGGAGACCGGCCATGTCCGACAACCCCTACAGCGTCGACCCTCCCGCGCGGCCCCAGCTGCGCAAGTCCCTCGGCGTCCTGGACGGCGTCGCCATCGCCGCGTCCAGCACGGCCGCGACCACCAGCATCGGCATCGGCCTCGGCGTCACGGCCGGAGTCGTGGGGCTGCATCTGCCGGCGATCATGCTACTGGCGTTCCTGCCGGTTCTGGGCATCGCGGGCGCCTTCTCCCGGCTGAACAAGGTCGAGCCGAACGCGGGCAACGGCTATGTGTGGGTGGGCCGTTCGCTCACGCCCTGGCTGGGCTTCATGGTCGGCTGGGTGAACCTCGTGGCCGTGCTCGCGTTCCTCGCGTACACCACGGCGGTCACCGGTTCGGCCCTGATCCAGCTGGCCGGGGACGCCGGGCTGCACCGGGTGGGCGGCCTCGCGCTGGACCCGGGTTCGACCGCGCAGACGACTGCGGTCGGCATCCTGGTCCTGGTGGCGGTCACGCTGACCGCCGTGACCGGCGTCCGCACCGCCGCACGCTTCCAGGCCGGGCTGCTGGTCTTCGAGTACGTCGTGCTGCTGGGCTTTTGCGGATACGGCATCGTCACCGGCCCGCACGACTTCAGCCTGAGCTGGTTCGACCCGTTCGCGATCCCCTCGGCGACGGCGCTCGCGCAGGGGCTGCTGCTGTCGGTGTTCTGCTACTGGGGCTTCGAGTCGGCGTTCAGCGTCAACGAGGAGGTCCGCGATCCCCGCGACGCGTCCCGGGCCGGGATCACCACCCTGTTCACCATGCTGGGCCTGTTCCTGCTCGGCTCGATCGCCTTCCAACGCGTCCTGTCCGAGGAGGAGTTGGTCGGCCACGGGGCGGAGGGCCTGGCCTTCTTCGGCGACCGGCTGGCGTCCCAGCCCTGGGCGGCGCTCCCTCTGATCGCTCTGATGTTCTCGGCGGTCGCCTCCCTGCAGGCCGGGGTGATTCCCACGGCCCGGGCGATGTTCGCGATGAGCCGGGACCGTACGCTCGGGCCGGTGTGGTCCAAGGTCAGCCCCCGGTACGGCACTCCGGCCGCCGGGACGGTGCTCATCGGCGCGCTCGCGGCGGTGGTCGCGGGTCTGGCGCTGGTCATCCCCCGGCTCGCCGACATGATCATGGCGACGGTGAGCGCCGTGGGCATCGTGGTCGCCCTGTCGTACGCCCTCACGGCCATCGCGGCCGCCGTGCGCTTCCGCTCCCTGCTGCACGAGGACTGGCGCGAGGGCATACGTGCGGTCGTGCTCCCCGCGCTGAGCGCGGCCGCCCTGCTCGGCCTCGGCGGCTACCTCGGCTGGTCGTTCTACACCTCCGCCGACCACTTCGAAGTCAGCGCGGACAACGGCTGGTTCCTGCTTGCCACTCCCCTGGCGATGATCGCGTCCGGCTTCGTGGCCGCCGCCTGGGCTAAGTGGGTGCGCAAGTCGCCGTACTTCCGCACCGGCAAGGGCACCGACGCCGACGCTCCCCAGCTCATCGCCACCTCCTCCCGTTAACCCCCAACCAGGAAGCGGACCATGCACGCAGATCTCCTTTTCACCGGCGGCCCCGTCCTCACTCCCGAGGGCCGCACCGCGACCGCCGTGGCCGTCACCGGTGACCGCATCACTGCCGTAGGGCGGGAGGAGGTGCACGATCTCGCCGGACCGCGGACAGAGGTGGTGGACCTCGCCGGGCGGCTGCTGCTGCCCGGATTCCAGGACGCGCACGTGCATCCGGTGCCTGCCGGGCTGGAGCTCGCCCAGTGCGACCTGACCGGGGCGAGGACGGCGGACGAGACCCTCGCCGCGGTGCGCGCGTATGCCGACGCGCATCCCGAGCGGGAGTGGATCACTGGCGGCGGCTGGTCGATGGAGGCATTCGAGGGCGGTACGCCGACGAAGGAGCTGCTGGACGCGGTGGCGCCCGGCCGGCCGGTCTATCTGCCCAACCGCGACCATCACGGCGCCTGGGTCAACAGCCGTGCCCTCGCGCTCGCGGGCATCACACGCGACACGCCCGACCCTGCCGACGGGCGGATCGACCGGGACGCGTCCGGCGAGCCGAGCGGCACGCTCCAGGAGGGGGCGATGCAGCTGGTGGGGCGGCTCACCCCGTCCGCCACCGCGGCCGACCGGGTGGCGGCTCTGCTGCACGCCCAGCGGCACCTGCACGCGCTCGGCATCACGGCCTGGCAGGACGCGCTGGTCGGTGAATTCCTCGGCATGGACGACCCGTCACAGGCGTATCTGACGGCCGCGCGGGACGGCTCGCTCACCGCCCGTGTCGTCGGGGCACTGTGGTGGGACCGCGAGCGCGGCGCCGAGCAGATTCCCGAACTGGTCGAGAGGCGGGCTGCGTTGAGCCATGGCCGCTTCCGCGCCGGGTCCGTCAAGCTGATGCTGGACGGTGTCGCCGAGACCGGGACGGCGGCACTCCTTGAGCCCTACCTCGACAAGTGCGGCTGTGCGACCGCCAACCGGGGCACCAGCTTCATCGACGCGGGGCAGCTGCCCAAGTACGTCACCGAATTGGACGCTTTGGGCTTCCAGTGCCACTTCCACGCCCTGGGCGACCGGGCCGTACGCGACGCGCTGGACGCGATCGAGACGGCGCGGGGTGCGAACGGGCCGAGCGACACGCGGCCCCACCTGGCCCATCTCCAGGTCGTCCAGCCGACGGACGTGCCGCGCTTCGCCCGGCTCGGGGCCACGGCGAACATCCAGCCGCTGTGGGCCGCGCACGAACCGCAGATGGACGAGCTGACGATTCCGTTCCTGGGGCCCGAACGCGCAGCGTGGCAGTACCCGTTCGGCGCGCTGCTGCGCTCCGGAGCCCGGCTCGCGGCAGGCAGCGACTGGCCTGTGAGCAGCCCCGATCCGCTCCAGGGGATCCATGTCGCCGTCAACCGCATCACACCGGAAGTGACACCGGGCAGCGGCGACACGCCGGTGTTCCTGCCCGGCGAACGCATAGGACTCGCCGAGGCGTTGAGCGCGTACACGGCGGGCTCGGCGTATGTGAACCACCTCGACGACACGGGCGAGGTGCGTGCCGGAGCGCTCGCGGATCTCGTGGTCCTGGACCGCGATCCGTTCGACGGGGCGGCCGGGGAGATCGCGGAGACGCGTGTAGCTGTCACTTACGTCGGGGGCGCGCGAGTATACGCAGCTCAGGAGGCCTGAGCAGTAACGGAGATCACGGTCCGGTTACGCGTAGATCATTTTGGCCCTGGGCAGTCTCGTACCGCTTTTCGTTTCAACTTGCGCATCGGGAAGGTGAGTTCGAATGAGGGGGCGGTCGTGCGACCGCTCGCCCGCAGGCAGGGAGACCTCGCGCCACGACCCCGAAACGTGAGTCCGGCTGTTCGGTGAGGCCGTCGGGAATGTACGGAAGCTTCTCGGACACGACCGGCTGACAACCACGGCCGATCGATTGCGTTGCCAGGACCACAGCTTGAAGGGAGACCGGTGTGAAATCTCGAGTCGTAGGCGGTGGCCCGGAGACATCCACCGGCAGCTTGCTCCCGGCGCAGCCGAGCGCCCAGCTCCAGCCGGCGGAGGCGGGGAACGCCCTGGCCCACCTCTTCGCGCAACACATCAATGGGTGCACGGATGAGTACCGAGATTGCCAGAACACCGCTCAGCAGCGGCTGGACGCATTCGGATCCCCCAGCTCCAGCACCACGCTGCATGTAAAGGGAGCCCTCAATCTGGCGCCGCGCGGGTTCCTTCCGCCCGACGAGGAGGGCTACACCAGGTTGAGGCGACTCGACGACAGCCTGCGCGTGATCGAAGCAGCCTTCCCCCAAGTCAGCACTGATATCGAGGTCTGCCGACTGACTTGCACGATGCTGGAAGGAGCCTGGAGGAACCGGGCACTCACCCCGGCGCGCCAAGAGGAACAGGAAACCGTCTGCGCCTGCGCTCTGTGCCGTCGGCTGCCCGCGCCCCCCGCCCGCACGCTGGCGGACTACGCTTGGCGGCAGAGTGCCGGTCGTCCCCTCACCGTCAAGACCTGGCCTTACCACCGGGAACTCGACAGCGTCCTGACCGGTGGATGGGTCCTGGCCCGGCAGATGAACGACCTTGAGCGAGACCTTGGCTACCGCCACCGCTTCGAGGACGACATCCTGCTCTTCCATGAATACAAACGCGTGATCGACACGATAGACACCACGCACCTCACCCAACTCATCGAAGGCCGCCTGGCCGAGAGTTTCAGCACCAACACCGCGCGGGCCCTGGTCTGCGGACTCTACGCAGCCCATAAGAGATCCGTGGACGAGTCCTGGCTCCAACAGCACCACGCGGGCAGCGTCGTACTCCCCCAGACCAACCCGCTCAGCCAGAGCACCTACTCACTCCTGCAGATGATGGACTGCCTGTTCTGGCACGTCTCACCCGACACCGAACTCTGGCAGGAAGAACACCTCGCCTCCCTGCTGCTGTGCCGCGTCATCGACGACATGGTCGACGTACGAGCCGACGCCCTCACCGGCGAGATCAGCAACTTCTGGCTCGCCGACATGCCCACCCACACCAAGGCCCTCTACGCTGCCTGCGCCATCGCCAGCGTCAAGTACGGCTGCATGCCCGAAGCGCATCCCCCGATGTGGAACACCTGGCTGATGCCCAGCACCATCGTCTGGTTGGGGCTCACGGGCCGCCACGCCTTGTGGTTCGACGGCATCACCCAGGGCCTCCCCCCGGCCCAGGACTGCCCGCTGTGCGACCTTCAGCCCAACGCATGCACCGGCATCCTCACCCACGGCACCACCCTCACCATCGCACCGCGGCCCACCGCACCGGCTCTGAGCGCCCGGACCGCCGAGCTGTCCGCACGCTGCCGAGCCCAATACCCCGAGACATGGGCCCTCTTCGACGCCGAGCTCCATGCCTTCGAAGCACTGCACGGCCCCTGGCACGGCAACACCGACAGCGCATGGGAGGTCCTGCGCCGCACGTACATCGCCGCCGTGGAGGCATCCAGCGCCGCACCGTCCACGGCCCGCGCTCGTGAGGTCCAACAAGACTCCGGCGCAGTCGGATCGGAGTTCTTCTACACCCTGCAGGACCCTCAGACCGGGAGGGAGGACACCGCACTGCTCGCCTACATGTTCGGCTGCGCCCACCCGCATTTCCTCTGGAACGCCACGGGATACCGTCCCACGGACCTCGCAGGTGACTGGCTCGACGGCTGACGCCTCAATCCTGTTCCAGAAACCCAGATGACGCCGCTGCCCGGCCGGGCAGCGGCGTCCTGTGGCCTATACCTCGAACTCGACCGGCAGGCTGTCCAGCAGGGACATCCAGGTGGACGCGGTCGAGGTGAGCTCCTCCGGCGGCACGGCCAGGCGCAGGCCCGGCAGACGATGCAGAAGGACGTCCACCGCGATCTCGATGATGGACATCCCGATGTTCTGCCCGGGGCACTCGTGCGGGCCCGCGCCGAACGCCAGGTGCGCCTGGTTGCCCTGCACCGAGACAGCGGGGTCGGGCCGGACCTCGGGGTCAAGGTTGCCCGGGGCGAGACCGAGAACGAGCAGATCGCCCTCCTCGATGCGGTGCCCGCCCAGTTCGACATCGCTGGCGGCGAAGCGCCCCGGCAGGACGGCCAGCGGCGGAGAGTTCCACATGGCCTCCTCGACCAGCGCCGAGATGTTCAGCTCACCGCTGACCAGCCCGGCGAGCCGGGAGGCGTCGGTCAGGACCAGCTCCAGCACCCGCGCCAGCAGGTTGGTCGTGACGTGCGCGGCGATCAGCACCGCGCGCAGGTGGGCCACGACCTCGTCATGGTCGAGCGCCGCGTGATGCTCCAGCAGGCCGGTGGCGAGGTCGGAGCCAGGTTCGGACCGCCTGCGCTCGGCGAGTTCACCGAAGATCTCCCTGATCACGCCGTCGTGCGTGACGGCGTCCTCGCCGCCCTTCATCACCTGGGCGCAGGACTCGACCAGGCGACGCCCCTCCGCCTCGGCAAGCCCCAGAATGCGGGCAGTCACGAGCATCGGCAGGTAGTCGGCGTAGTCCGCCACCAGATCGGCGCGGCCGGAGTCCGCGAACGCGTCGATCTGCTTGTTGGCGAAGTACGTGGCGTGGCGCCGGACACCGCGGTCGGCGGCCGACTGCAGCCCGTCGCTGACGGCACCGCGCAGTCGGCGGTGAGCCTCGCCGTCCTGCGACACACAGTCGGGGCGCCAGGCGAGCATCGGAACCAGCGGAGAGTTGTCCGCGACCCGGCCCTCCCGCCAGTCCCGCCAGATCCGCGCGTCCCGGGGGAACTGGAGGGGATTGTCGAGCACTCGCCGGCTGTCCCGGTAGCCCAGCACCAGCCAGGCGGGGATGTCGCCCTCCAGCAGCACCGGCGCGACGGAGCCGTGCTCCTTGCGCAGCCGCTCGTAGATACCGGCCGGGTCGGTCGCCGCCTCCGGGCCGAACAGCCTGGTGAGGTCGGTCCCATGGCCGAAGGGGCAACCGCGGGGCGTATCGGGATCGTTTAAGGGCTGCGCGTTCATCGGGACTCCAGGGCGACGGCGGAGCGTTCCTTCAAGTGACGTATCAGGGCGACGAGGACGTCACGGCTGGAGGCCCGGTCGCGGGCGTCGCAGGCCACCACCGGGGTGTGCGGGGAGATGTCGAGGGCGTCCCTGATCTCCTCGACCGGATAGTCCTTGGAGTCGGGGAAGACGTTCAGCGCGACGACGAACGGCACGTTCTGCCGCTCCATCTCCTCGATCGCCCGGAAGCTGGAGGCGAGCCGGCGCGTGTCGACCAGAACGACCGCGCCGAGCGCGCCCTTGAACAGGCCGTTCCACAGGAACCAGAAGCGCTCCTGGCCGGGCGTGCCGAACAGGTACAGCGTCAGGCTCTCGTTGAGGCCGATCTTGCCGAAGTCCAGGCTGACGGTGGTCTCCGTCTTGTCGGCGACACCGATGAGGTGGTCGACGTCGGCACTTGCCTGGGTGAGCGTCTCCTCGGTGGTGAGCGGCTTGATGTCGCTGACCGACCGGACCATGGTGGTCTTCCCGGTGCCGAAGCCGCCGGCGATCATCACCTTGACCGAGCGGGTGCCCCCGGCACCGGGCCCGCCCGGCTGGTCAAAGCCTTTCAAGTCCACTGAGTACCTCCTCAAGGAGCGCGAGGTCGGGCCCGCGGCCGGCGTGGTGTGCCGATATGGGGTCACGGGCTTCGACGTGGCCTGCCTCCAGCAGATCCGTCAGCAGCACCGCGAGAATGTTGAAGGGCAATCCGAGATGGGCGCCGAGTTCGGCCACCGACAGCGGATCGCGGCAGCGCCGGAGGATCTCCTCGTGCTCGTGCTGCAACCCCGCTGCGGGGGCGGTGCGGGAGACGATGAGGGTCGCTACGTCGAGGCTCGACGCCGAACCGCCCGGTCCGCTACGGCCCCGGGTGAGGACGTAGTAGCGCTCGAGACCGGACGGGTTCGTGGGCCGGCGGGGAGCACTCATCCAGAGTGCTCCTCCTGGCGCGGGGTGGTGCCGAGCAGTTCGCCCATCCTGCGCGCCAGGTCCCTCATCTGATGGCCGAGCAGGCCCTGGTCGAGGCCTTCCCGGGCGAGGACGCCGAGATAGGTCTCCACCCCGGCCCGTACGACGAAGAGGTGGCCGCCGTCGACCTCGATCATCGCCAGCCTGAGCTGCCCCGCGTACTTGGGGAACTGCTCGGCGACCGGCTGGGCCAGTGCCTGCAGCCCGGCCACGACGGCCGCGAAGCGGTCCACGTCGTCGGGGTCCTCGGCGCCGTAGGAGGTGATGGCCTTGCCGTCGCTGGAGGCCACCAGGGCGAAGTTGATCTCCTGGATGCTCTCCACCAGGTCGCGGAGGGCCCAGCTCACGTCGGTTCCCTGTTGCGTCATGGGGACTAGTCGCTTCCTTCAGTGCTGTGCGGCTCGGTGGACTCGCGGCCGTCGGCCGGCCCGCCTTCCTCGCCGGGCTCGCGGCCCGCGGTGGCGAAGGCGGCCAGGCCTGCGAAGGACGCGTCGGGCGGCACGGCGACGACGGAGGTCGTGTCGTCGTCCCGCTCCGGACGTCCGGCCGGCTCGTGGCGGGCCTCCTCGTTCCGCTTGCTGCGTCGGCGGGGCAGACCGCCGGGCGTGGTGTCCACGGCGTCGCCGAAGTCGGCCGGGGCCGTTTCGACGACCGCCGGCTCGCGGGCCGGTGCAAAGGCACCGGCCGGTGCCGTCGGGGCGGCCGCCGCCGGGGGGGCGGAGGCAGCCGCGGGCAGCGGGCTGAAGTACTTGTGCGGGACCACGACCACCACCGAGGTGCCCAGCCACGGCGAGTCCGCGAAGGTGACGCGGATGCCGTACCGGCGGGCGAGGATGCCGACGACGCGCAGACCGATGTTCGCGTCCTCCGAGATGCCGCCGAGGCCCGCGCCCTGCGCGGTGCCCGCGAGAGCGTGCTCGGCCTCGCGCTTCTTCTCCTCGCTCAGCCCCTTTCCGGAGTCCTGGATCTCGATGCCGACGCCGTTCGGGACCTCCTTGCCAGAGACGACGACCGGCTCGGTGGGCGGCGAGTAGCGGGCGGCGTTGTCCAGGAGGTGGGCGAAGATCAGCGTGAGGTGGTCCACCATGCCGCCGTCGACGCCGAGTTCGGGCAGGTGGCGTACGTCGATCCGGTGGAAGTCCTTGATCCGGCCGATGCCGCCGCGGACCACGCTGAGCAGGCGCTGCGGCTCCTGCCACTGCCTGCCGGGCCGGTCGGAGCCGCCGAGGACGGTGACGCTGGCGGCGAGACAGTCGGCGGGGCCGATCGCCTGGTCGAGCTCCATCAGGCCCCGGGCGACGGCGGGCAGCCGGCCGTGCTCGCCCTGGAGGTCGTGCAGACGGCCGCGGAGCTTGCTGGTCAGGACGTGGATGCGGCTGCCGATGCCGACCACGGCGTGCTCGGCGGCGGTCGAGCGGTTGAACTCCTCCTCGACGCCGACCAGCGACGTGCGCAGGACCTTGCGCAGGTTTGTCTGCAGCTCGGCGCTGACCTTCGCGCACTGGTTGACGCTCGGCAGGACGTCGTCAATGGACTCGCCCTCGCGCAGTTGGCGCAGCGCCTCGGGCAGCTGCTCGTCGGCGAGCCGGACGACTGCGGCGAGCTGGTGGGCCAGTTGCTCCTGCCAGACCTCGGCCTGGTCGGTGAGCTGGGCCTCGTAGGACTTGGCCTGGGCGGCGATCCGCTCCTCGTAGGAGGTGCTCTCCTGGGCCAGGCGCTCCTCGTAGGAGCGGGCCTGCTCGGCCAGTTGCGCCTCATAGGCGCCGGACTGCTCGACGAGCCGGTTCTCCAGGGCGCCGCGCTCGGCGCTGTACTTCCGCTCCAGGCCGGCGACGTGCTGCTGCCACTGCTGTGAGTGCTCGGCCTGCGAGGTGCGGAAGTCGCCCTCGGACCGGCGCAGTTGCGACCGGGTGCGGAGCAGGAGTCGTACACACACGGCGCTGGCGGTGGTCGCGGCGACACCGGCGATGCCGGCGGTTATTCGCTCCGAGCTCATGAACGTGGCGGCAACGGTCCCACCTCCTAAAGCCAGTGGCATCAGCCACCAGCTGTACCAGGCGACAGGGGGCCGCGCCGCCGGGGGCGGAGTGGCGAGTTCCATCTGCATCCTTCGAGGCGACGATCAAACAAGGGGGGGTGTGCTGGGCGATCGCACTCATGAGTACGCACCACAAGCTGACCGATCGCGACCGGGTCAACTCGCAGTGCCGAACGGGAGCTTATCGGGTTTGAACACGAAAGGATCAACCACGAAGGTTGGCGGACGTGAGTATTCCGTCACTGTCAGCCAGGCGAACGAACGTCGACAAATGCCTTTACTGATCAGCACAGTTGACCAAACCGGTCACCGCGCCGGGGCGGAGGGGTTGCGGGGAGGCTATCGGGCGGCGGCCGTTTGGAACGTACGGCGATACGCCTGCGGGGACACCCCGATCGCGGCGTGCAGATGCTGACGCAGCGAGGCGCCCGTGGCGAAGCCGACCTGGCCGGCGATCCGGTCCACCGAGAGGTCGCTGGACTCCAGCAGATGCCGGGCGCGGGCGACGCGCTGCTGGATCAGCCAGCGGCCGGGGCTCATGCCGACCTCGTCGCTGAAGCGGCGGGCGAAGGTGCGCAGGCTCATGCGGGCATGGCCGGCGAGGTCGGCCAGGGTGAGGGGTTCGGCGAGGCGCTCCATGGCCCAGGACCGGGTGGCGGCGGTGCTCGCGGCTCCGCTCTCGGGGACGGGCTGCTCGATGTACTGGGCCTGGCCGCCGTCCCGGAAGGGGGGCACGACACAGCGCCGGGCGACCGCGTTGGCCAGGTCGCTGCCATGGTCGGTGCGGACGATGTGCAGGCAGACGTCGACGCCGGAGGCGGCGCCCGCCGAGGTGAGGATCCGGCCGTCGTGGACGAAGAGGACGTCCGGGTCGAGGTCGACGTGCGGGTAGCGGCGCCGGAACGGCTCGGTCACCTGCCAGTGCGTGGTGGCCCTGCGGCCGTCCAGGAGGCCCGCCGCGGCGAGGACGAAGGCGGCGGTGCAGATCGACACGATGCGTGCGTCCGGGCGGATCCGCGCGAGCGCGCCGGCGACCTCGGCGGGCAACTCCCGGGGGATGTACGGGACGGCCACGGAGGCGACCACCACGGTGTCGGCGGTGGCGAGGATCTCCGGGCCGTGCTGCACGCCGATCGTGAAGTCGGCGTTGCTGTGCACCGGTCCGCCGTCGACGCTGCAGGTCAGCACCTCGTACCGGCCGTCTGCTGCGCCGAAGATCCGGCTGGGGATGCCCAGCTCGAAGGGGTAGACGCCGTCCAGGGCCAGCACGACGACGCGCTCCACCCGACCGTCGCCGCGTCGCTCACCCGCACACTGCTCACCAAACTGCTCATCACGCATGGCACGATCCTATCGAAGGTTGGCAATCGTGCCATTTCCCGGGGCGGCGGATCCCGGCAGGCTGGTTCACCATGAGCAATGTGAACACGATGCGAGCCATCAGCCAGGACGTTCTCGGCGGTCCCGAGGTCCTCAAGGAAGTGGAAGTTCAGCGCCCCACCCCGCGCCCCAACGAGGTACTGGTCCGGGTACGCGCGGCCGGCCTCAACCCGACCGACTGGAAGCACCGCGACAACGGCGGGTTCCTGGGCGAGCCGCCCTTCGTCCTGGGCTGGGACGTCTCGGGTGTGGTCGAGGCGGTCGGAATCGGCGTCGTCCGGTTCCGGCCCGGCGACGAGGTCTTCGGCATGCTGTCGTACCCGTTCGGCCATGGCTCGCACGCCGAGTACGTCACCGCGCCGGCGCGCGTCTTCGCGCACAAGCCGACCTCGGTCGACCACATCCAGGCGGGCGCGCTGCCGCTGGTCTCCCTCACCGCCTGGCAGGCCCTGGTCGAGTACGCGGACGTGCAGCCGGGGCAGCGGGTACTGATCCACGCGGCTGCAGGCGGGGTAGGGCACGTGGCCGTGCAGATCGCCAAGGCGCGGGGCGCGCATGTGATCGGCACGGCGAGCGCGGGCAAGCACGAGTTCCTGCTGGGCCTGGGCGCGGACGAGGTGATCGACTACCGGGAGACCGACTTCGCCGAGGCCGTGAAGGACGTGGATGTCGTCCTGGACACCCTGGGCGGTGAGACGTCCGTGCGCTCGCTGGGCGTGCTGCGCCCCGGCGGCGTCGTGGTCTCGATCCTTCCGGTCGGTTCGGACGACTTCTACGAGGAGGCCGAGCGGCTCGGCGTCCGGGCGCTGCGAATGCTCGTGGACTCCGACCGCACCGACCTGCGGGCGATCGCGGACCTGGTCGACAAGGGCCAGTTGCGCGCGGAGATCGCCGGCACGTTCCCGCTGGCCGATGCCGCCGAGGCGCATGCGCTGGGCGACACCGGCCGGACCGCGGGGAAGCTGGTCCTGACGGTCGACTGAGTCGGATCGGCCGCCCTCCCGACTCGGTCGACTCCCGGTCGATTGAGTCGGCTCCCGGTCGATTCGGTCGACTCCCGCTCGACTCGATCGGATAGGTCAGAACGTCAGCACGGGCTTGATCGCCTTGCCCGCGCCCATGTCCCGCACCGCCTGGTCGATGTCCGCGAACGGATAGGTGCTGATGAGGCGGTGCAACGGGAGCCGGCCTTCCTTCACGAGCCGGACCAGGGCGGGGATGAAGGTCTGCGTCTCGGCGTCGCCGAGGGTGAGGCCGACGATCTGCTTGCCGCCGAGCAGTCCGTTGACGTCCAGGGCGACTTCGGTGCCGAAGGGCGGGGCGCCCACGACGACCAGGGTGCCGCGGGCGGCGAGAGCGTCGACGCCCTGGCGCAGGACGCCGACGTTGCCGGTGGTCTCCACGACGCCGTCGGCGCCCTGGCCGCCGGTGATCTCGGCGAGCGCCTCGCCGAGGTCGGCCTCGGCGGCGTTGACGGTGTGGGTGGCGCCCAACTCCTTGGCCAGCGACAGGCGTTCGTCGACCCGGTCGACGGCGACGATGTGGGTGGCGGGGGTCAGGGCAGCGGCCATGACCGCGGAGAGGCCGACGGCTCCCGCGCCGAGGACGACGACCGTGCTCCCGGTGACCGGCTTCAGCACGTTCCAGACGGCACCGACTCCGGTTTGCACCCCGCAGCCGAGCGGGGCGATCGAGGCCAGCGGCACCTCCGGGTCGACCTTCACCAGGCTGCGTTCGTCCACCAACGCCCGCTCGGCGAAGGACGACTGGCCGAAGAAGTGCCCGCCCAGCTCGTCGCCGCCCCGGCTGATCGTGCTGCTGCCGTCGGCCCGTCGGCCGCCGATGAGGTTCAGCGGCAGCCAGGTCGCGCAGTACGCCGGGTGCCCGCCACGGCAGTTGCGGCAGTCACCGCACGAGGAGAAGGACAGCACGACGTGGTCGCCGGGCGCGACACCGGTCACCGCGGGGCCGACGGCCTCGACGACGCCCGCGCCCTCATGTCCGAGGACGCCGGGGAGCGGGAAGGGCAGTCCGCCGCTCGCCACGCCGAGGTCCGTGTGACACAGGCCGGTCGCCACCATGCGGACGACGGCCTCGTGCGGTCCGGGCTCGTCGAGCTCGACGTCGGAGAGGGTGAAGGGTGCTCCGCCGGACTCGACGACGGCGGCACGGGTGGGGATGGACATCGTACGAACTCCTTGACAGGGGCGCTCAGTCGAGCGAGACGACTACGGACTTGGTCGTGGTGTAGGCGTCCAGCGCCTCGGGCCCGTACTCGCGGCCGAATCCGGAGTCCTTGACCCCGCCGAAGGGGACCGCGGGGTCGAGCATCGCCCAGTCGTTGACCCAGACGATGCCGGCCTGGAGCCGGTCGGCGACCCGGTGGGCGCGGGCCAGGTTGCCGGTCTGGACGCCGGAGGCCAGTCCGTACGGCGTGGAGTTGGCCAGCTCGACGGCCTCGTCCTCGGAGTCGAAGGGCTGGACGGTGAGGACCGGGCCGAAGATCTCCTCCTGGATCACGCGGGAGTCGTTCGGCAGGTCGGCGATCACGGTGGGCTTGTAGTAGAAGCCGCCGTCGAGGTCGAGCCGCTCGCCACCGCAGACGATGCGGCCGCCTTCCTTGCGGGCCAGCTCGACGTACTCCTCGACCTTGCGCAGATGCCGCTCGCCGGCCATCGGGCCGATGACGGTCTCGGGCTTGCGGGGATCGCCGAGCGGAACGCCGGGCACGGCGTCGGCGAGGATGCCGAGCAGGGTGCTGTGGACCTGGCGGGCCACCAGCAGCCGAGGTCCGCCCATACAGAACTGCCCGGTGTTGAAGACGAACCCCTTGATGACCGCCCCGACGGCCTTCTCCAGGTCGGCGTCCTCGAACACGAGGTGGGCCGCGTTGCCGCCGAGTTCCATGGTCACGGGCTTGAGGGACTCGCCGGCGATCGCGGCGACCTTGCGGCCGACCGCGGTCGAGCCGGTGAAGGCGACCTTGTCCACTCCCGGGTGCCGCAGCAGCGCCTCGCCGGCCGCGGGGCCGCCGGTGACGACGTTGACGACGCCGTCGGGGACACCGGCACGCTTGAAGAGTTCTGCCATGTACAGGGCGCTCAGCGGGGTCTCCTCGGCAGGCTTGTGCACCACCGTGTTTCCGGCCGCGAGCGCCGGGGCCATCTTCGAACCGGCCAGGATCAGGGGGAAGTTGTACGGCGTGATCGCCGCGACCACCCCGATCGGCCGGCGCCTGACATAGGCGAGGGCGTTCATGGGCGTGTCCCGGACGGAGCCGTCCAGGGTGTGCGCGAGGGCAGCGAAGTACTCGTAGTCGTTGGCCGCATTGGTGACGTCGACGGCATGGGCGAGCGTGATCGGCTTGCCGACGTCACGGCTCTCCAGCTCGGCGATGGTGTCGGCGTTCTCCCGGATCAGCTCGGCGACCCGGTGCAGCACCCGGCCCCGCTCCCGGCCGCTCAGCCCGGACCAGGCACCGTCGTCGACGGCCTCCCGCGCGGCGCGCACGGCCGCGTCGACGTCGACGGCACCGGCGTCCGCGACGGTGGTGACGACGGCGCCGCGGGACGGGTCGAACACGTCGGCGCGTGCTCCGTCGGCGGCCTCGCGCCACTGGCCCCCGATGAACAACCGACCGGGTTCGATCTCGAAGGTGGTCATCGCCACTCCTCAGCCTCTTCGCCAAGATTTCAACCAACAGGATTCCTGTTTGTCCGCAGTCTCATTACAGACAGGTTTCCTGTCAATGCTCTAGGCTGAAGTCATGCTCGACACCCAGACAACCAAGGCCCACCCCTCGCTTCTCTACATGGTGAAGCAGGTGGAGCTGGTCGTGCGCTCCCACCTGGACGAGCTGGTCAAGCCCTCCGGGATCACCGCGCTGCAGTACACGGCGCTCACCGTCCTGGAACGCCACGACGGACTGTCGGCCGCACAACTGGCCCGCGACTCCTTCGTCACCGCGCAGTCGATCGCCGATCTCGTACGGTCGCTGGAGGGCCGTGGGCTGGTGCGCAGGGAGCGCAATCCCGACAATCGCCGGGAGCTGCTGATCCTGCTGACCGACGCCGCCCGTGAGCTGCTGGCGCGGCACTCGGGGCCCGTGCGGGAGCTGGAGGAGCAGATGGTGCGGGACCTCACGGCCCATCAGGCCGAGCAGTTCCGCCAGGCACTCTCCAAGGCCTGGCACGCGCTGTCGTAGTCACACCCCGAACATCACGCGAAGCCTCTGACGCAAATCAACGACATATGTCAATCGAACATGCTCAGATTCGCTCAATCGAGGGTAACTTGCAGTGCGGGGAACGGATTTGCGCTCACTCGGGCTGCATTCCCCGCCGCACCTGAGCAGGTTGGAGGCGATGTCGTCGTGCAGCAGGAACCTGCGCCGTTCAGCCGGCATCTGCGCGTCCATCGGCACCGCGAGCACACGGTGCTGGAGTTCCGCGGCGAGATCGACATCGCCGCCGCGGTGGAGATCGCCCCGTACCTGGACCGGGTCACGGCGCACCCCGACGCGCGGATCGTGATCGACCTCAGAATGGTCGAGTTCTTCGACTGCTCCGGACTTCGCCTGCTGTACCGGGCCCGCGGCCGGACGCTCGACTACGGCGGGCAGTTACACCTGGTCTGCACCCACCCGCTCACCCTGCGCGTCCTGAGGATCACCGGCCTGTCCCGGCTGCTGCCCCCGCATCCCACCCTGGATGCGGCCCTGAACCAGCCAGAGGCCACGTCCGGCACGTTATGAGGGCACTCGTCATGAGGACACTCGTTATGAGGGCACTCGTCATTCGGTTCCCGGCGCGTCGAACAGGGCGCTGACGGACTCCCCGTTGTGAATGCGGCGCACGGCCTCGGCGAGCGCCGGGGCGATGGACAGGATCCGCAGCTTCTCGGTGCGCTCCTCCGCCGGCACCGGCACGGTGTTGGTGCACACGATCTCCAGTACGTCGGGCTGCTCACCGATCCTCTTCAGCGCGCCGGACGCGAACAGGCCGTGCGTACAGGCGACGCGGATCGAGCGCGGCCCCAGCTCCCGCAGCCGGTCGAGGAGTTCGAGGACCGTACTGCCCTTGGCGATCTCGTCGTCCAGGATGATCACGTCCCGCCCGGTCACCTCGCCGATGACGGAGTTGATGCTGACCCGGTCGTCCGCGAACCGCTGCTTGGCACCGGCGGCCACCTGGGCGCCGATCAACCGGGCGAACGCGGCGGCTTCCTTGGCGTTGCCGAGGTCCGGCGAGACGACGGTCGTGCGGGAGAGGTCGTACTGCCCGAAGTGCGCGGCGAGTTCGCGCAGCGCGTGCAGGTGGTCGACCGGCACCGTGAAGAAGCCGTGTACCTGGGGCGAGTGCAGCGTCATGGCGAGGACGCGACTGGCGCCGGCCGACACCATCAGGTCGGCGACGAGCCGGCCGCCGAGGGAGATGCGGGGTGCGTCCTTCTTGTCGGAGCGGGCGTAGGAGTAGTGCGGCATGACGACGGTGATCCGGCGCGCGGAAGCGCCGCGGGCGGCGTCGCACATCAGCAGCAGCTCGACGAGGTGTTCCTGGACGGGGCGGACCAGGGGCTGGATCAGGAAGACGTCCCGTTCCCGGCAGTTGGCCTGGAGCTGCACCTCCAGGCAGTCGTTGGCAAACCGGCTGACCCGGCTCGGGCTGAGCGGCACCCCCAGATGCGCGCAGACCTCCGCCGCCAGGTCGGGGTGGGCACTACCGCTGAACACGGCGATCTCTCGCACGATCCGCTCCTCGAATGATCATTCCGGGTGGCGGACTCATGCTACTGACCTCGGCAGAAACGTTGCAGCGCACCCGCGGGCGTGGACGTCTCCGCCCCGGTCCGAGGTGCCAATCGGCCAACGGTCCGGTCCTCCGGGGGGTTTGGGGGTATCCGAAGGGCAGGGAAGGAGGAACGTCGACATGACGACTCCCATCAAGCGCATCAACAAGCGCATGCCCGGCTGGGCGAAGGTGGTGAGCGCCCTCGTACTGGTGCTCGTCGTCTTCTTCGCCGGGATCCGGTTCAGCGTGCTCCCCGGCCTCAAGGACCTGTTCGGCACCGAGACCAACGACCGTTCGGGTCCCGCACTGCTCCAGTCCATCCAGGACATGAGCCGCTACGACGCCGCCTCCGGCAACTTCCAGATCGTCGTGGATCTGGAGAAGGACGCCAAGTTCCTGCCCGACGCGATCCGCGGCTCCCGCACGCTGTACGTCGGCGCGGGCACCGTGGACGCCTATGTCGACCTCGGCAAGGTCGGCGAGGACGACATCACGGTCAACGGCGACCGTACGTCCGCCACACTTCGCCTGCCGCACGCCGCCCTCGGCAAACCGTCCCTCGACCCCGACCGCTCCTACGCCGTCTCCAAGCAGCGCGGTCTCCTCGACCGCCTCGGCGACATCTTCTCGGACAACCCGAACAGCGAACAGGCCGTGCAGAAACTGGCGGTGAAGCACATCGGCGACGCGGCCAAGGACAGCGAACTGACCGCCCGCGCCGAGACCAACACCACCGGCATGCTCGAAGGCCTGCTCCACTCCCTCGGCTTCAAGGAGGTGAAGGTGACGTACGGGGCCTGATGCGCATGCCCTTTCCCCGGGTTCAAGGGCGCCTGCTCTGAGGGACCCCGTGCGGACCTCGCGAAGCCATGTCAGGGGCCCACGGCTCGCTGCCGGAGCGCTCGCGCGGCGAGAAGCCACGTGGGCGCTCGGCGATTCCGATGCCGACGACGCCTGGCGGGCGGGCATCTCCCGCGCGCCGGCACGGCGGGCCCGCCCGGCCGACCGCCGACTGCTGGTGGCGCCGACGGGTGAGCCTCGGCAAAGCGACGTCAACCGTTGGGGGTGTGCGATCGCTGGCTGCCGGCGCGCGCGGCAAGCCGCGCGGCCGCTCCGGCAAGGCACATGCCGGACAGCGCCCGGCGCAGGGGGCACTGGAGGGCAGGGCCTACGTCAGCTGACTGCCGGCCCCGCGCGGCGCTTCCCGGCTTGCCTCGGCGAAGCCGGATCCGCACTCCGGCAAAGCGCATGCCGGACGGCGCCCGGCGCAGGGGACACTGGAGGGCAGGGCCTACGTCAGCTGACTGCCGGCCCTGCGCGGCGCTTCCCGGCTTGCCTCGGCGAAGCCGGACTCGCGCTCCGGCAAAGCGCATGCCGGACGGTGCCCGGCGGGGGCCTTGGGCGGCAGGGGCCTACGTCAGAAGGCCCGGCAGGGCCAGTGCCCCCAGCAGCGTGGCTCCCACCAGTACCCAGGCCACGTAGTCCCCGACGTGCCCGGACTGCAGGCGGCGCAGGGGGCGTGCGCGGGACGGGGCGGCCAGGAGGTCGGGGCGGGTGACGGCGAGGGCTGCGAGGCCGAGGGCCAGTACCGTCGAGGCGAGGTCCAGTAGGACGCCGACGGGGGTCCAGTGCGGGGCGGGGACTGGGGCGCCGCCGGAGCCGGCCTCGTTGACGGCGTGGGCCACGACCTCGCCGAAGCCGGGGGCCACGCCGACGGCGAGGGAGCCGGCGAGCAGGACGGCGGGGACCGCGGTCATGGTGTCGGGGATCCGGCTGAGCCGGTGCCGGGTCTCGGGCCGTTCGCCGGCGCCGGTCGTCTCGTACTCGGTGTCGTCCTCGGGCGTCGGGCCGAGCCCGAGGAACACCCTGGCGGCGACCCGCAGTACGGCCGCGGCGGTGACCGCGCTCGCGACCACGTACAGCAAGGTCAGCGGGCCGCCCGCGGCCTTCTCCGTGACGGCCTTCCCGAACCCCGTCCCGAAGGGGGGAAGTCCGGCCAGGGCGAGCCCGCCCACCCCGTAGATCACGGCGACACCGCGCAGTTCCCGGGCCCGCCCGTGCAGCGCGTGCTCGTCGACGTTGCCGTACCGGTCGAGGAGGATGCCCGTGCAGGCGAACAGCGCGGCCTTCACCCCGGCGTGCCCGAGGACGTACAGCGCGACCCCGTCGTCGGCCTGAGGTGTGAGGACGCCGACGCCGATCAGGAACAGCCCGGTGTGGGCGACCGTCGAGTACGCCAGCAGCCGCTTGATGTGCCGCTGGTACCAGCACATGACAGCGCCGATCACCGCGGTCACCGCGCCGAGCACGACGAGGACCCGCTCCAGGTCGGCCGCCGGGATCCCGCCGGGCCCGGCGAAGACGGTGCCGTACACGCGCCAGACGCCGTACACGCCGAGTTCGACCATGACGCCCGACAGCAGCATGCACACCGGCGTGGGTGCGACGGCGTGCGCGTCCGGGAGCCAGAAGTGGAACGGTACGGCGGCCGACTTGATCAACAGGCCGGTCAGGACGAGGACGAAGGCGGCCAGGACCAGCGCGTCCGGCGGCCCGTGGGCGTCGAGGCCGCGGCCGATCCGGGCCATGGCGAGCTCGCCGGTACGGGCGTACAGCAGCGCGATGCCCATCAGCATGGCGTAGGCGCCGAGCGAGGTGACGACGCCGAAGGTCAGCGCGCCCTGCACGGCCTTGGCCTCCTCGACCTGGGTGCCCGTCAGCGCGTAGGCGACGACGCTCATCAGCTCGAACCACACGAACGCGTTGAACAGGTCGCCCGCGATCGCGAATCCGCACATGCCCGCCTGGAGGAGCAGGACCAGCGCGGGGAACGAGCCGGAGTGCCGGCGCGGGGGCTCCTCGAAGTAGCCCCAGGAGTACGCCAGAGCCGCGAGGGTCAGCAGGGACGCCAGGGCCGCCATGCCGAGCCCCGCGCCGTCCCCGACCAGGACGATACCGACGCTGCGTCCCTCCACGGGCGTCCAGCCGCCGACCCATTCGACCATCGGCGGCGAGGAGTTCAGCGACAGCACGATCGCGAGACCCGCCGTGCCCGCCGCGACGGCGCAGCCCACGGAATCCGCGACGACGCGTGGCAGGCGCCGCCCACCGGCGACCAGGAGGGCGGCACCGAGCAGCGGCACGGCGACGAGCAGCGGCAGCAGGTCGTTCATCAGCCGCGCAGCTCGGAGAGTTCGTCGGGGTCCACGGTGCCGTGCCGTTTGGCGACCTGGATGACGAGCGCGAGCAGCAGCGCGGTGACGGTGGCGCCGACGACGACGTCGGTGAGGGCGAGGGCCTGGACGACCGGGTCGACGACGGGGCGTGAGCCGGGTTCCAGGTCGGAGAAGACCGGCGCGGTGGCGTCGTCGCGGTAACCGACGGCCAGCAGCAGGACGTACGTGGCCGACTGGCAGACGGCCAGACAGCCGACGGCGTGGATCAGATTGCGGCTGGTGGCGAGGCCGTAGCAGCCGACCAGGAAGATCCATACGGCGACGAGGTACGGCAGGACGTCCATCACGGCGCTCTCACTTCCCGCTCTCCTCCTCGATCTCGACGGCCTGGTCCAGGAATCGGGCGAGCAGCAGGACGACCGCGCAGGCGACCTCCATGCCGACGGCCGCGTTCAGCAGCGGCACGGTGCCGCCGGAGGACAGCGCGTTGAACGTGCCGTACGGCAGCAGGGTGTTCGCGAGGAACGCGGTGCCGCCGATGAGGCCCGCGAGGCCGGTGACCAGGTAGGCCGAGGCCGCCACGGCATCACCGACCTCGTACAGGCCGACCGGGCGGACGCGTTCCAGGGCGCGGTAGTCGGCGCCGAGGTAGAGCAGATGCAGGGCGGTCGCGGCGACGACGCCGCCCTGGAAGCCGCCACCGGGACTGAGTTGCCCGTGCGCGATGACGTACAGGCCGACGACGAGGGCGACCGGCAGGACGATCAGGGAGTAACGGCGCACCGGCGGGGCGACGTCGGCGGGTTCGGGCCGGTCGCGGTGCTCGTCGCGGGTCTGCCGCAGCAGGACGACGCAGCCGACGACGGCCGCGAACAGGATGGTCATCTCGCCCATGGTGTCGAAGGCGCGCTGGTCGAAGTTGACGGAGGCGATGGTGTTGGCGGTCTGCCGGGCGAGTGAGGCGCGCACCGCGCGCTCGCCGTACGGGTGGCTGTCGCCGCCGAAGTCCGGTAGCCGCAGGCAGGCGGCGACGAGGAGCGCGGCCAGGCCGGCGCCGCCGACGGCGACGAGACAGAGCCGGGTGCGTGGATTCATTCGTCACGCCCCTTGCGCCGCTTGACCTTGCGGACCGACAGCAGCAACAGCAGCGGGGTGAGGGCGCCGCCGACCGCGAGTTGCGACAGGGCGACGTCCGGCGCCTGCACCGCGGTGAACAGCACGGCGAGTACGACGCCGAGGACGGCCAGCACGAGGGCCTGGCGCACGGGGTCGCGGACCAGTACGGCCACCGTCGCGCAGCCGGCGACCAGCAGCAGCGCGACGACGATCACCGCGTCAGCCACCGCGCACCCCCGCGATGCCGCCGGACAGCGCGTGGGAGGCGACGATGTTCCCGCCGATCAGCAGCGCGCCCGTGAGCAGGACCTTCAGCATCGCCCGGCTCGGTCCCTCCGCCACGCACAGCGCCAGGACCACGGCCGCGCCAAGGCCTGCGGCCGCCCACGTCAGGCTCCAGGCGCGCGGCGGGTCGTCGGCGAGTTCCTCGGTCAGCAGGCGGGCGAAGACGAGGGTGCCGACCGGGCCGAGCAGGGCGAGGACGAGTGCGAGATCGACGTAGGCGGGGCGGTCGTATCCCTGGGCGAGCAGGAGCAGTCCGGGGCACGCCAGGGCGGTGGACAGGTTCTGGGCGACGGCCCTGCGCCGCAGCGGTCCGGTGGCGACGCCCCACAGGGTGGCGCCCACTCCTCCGCCGAGCACGACGGTCGCCGCGAGGAGCCAGCCGTTCACCGGCCGGTCACCGCCCGGCGCGCGGCGACGGCGGCGAGTGCTGCCACGCCGGCGACGCCCGCGCCGACCGCGAGTTCAAGGGTGTCCACGGTGGTGACGAGGGTCAGCCACAGCACGGTGAGCGCGGCCCACCAGGCCAGGAGCTCGGCCGCGGCGAGCAGCGTCGTACGCCGGTCCATGCGCCACCTCCGCGAGCCAGATGTCCGTTTGCTTCCGTTCCGCGTCATCCAAACACCACTCCGGATGACGGAGGCGGCGGCACGCGCGGGCACCGCCCGGAGTGCCCCGACAGCGCGAAGGGAAACCGTGGACGGCTGTGATACCGGGCGCCGCCTGGTTGGGCATCCCGACGCGGTACCGGGGTAAGCGGCCTACCACGAAGGGACGTTGAAGACTGGAGGATCGCATGGCCGGTGGGACCTCACGTTCGCGTGCCGCGTTGCACCCCGGCACTCCCAAATCCAGAGGTGCCGCCAAGGCGGCAGGAGGAGCGAAGTCCGCAGGTTCCGGTAAGTCCGCGGGGGGCTCGAAGTCCGCGGGTTCGCTCAAGTCCGCACTGGGCGCGAAGTGGCGAGAGGCAACCGAGTTCGCGGGCGGCTCCAAGTCACGGGGCGCGGCCAAGTCCGCAGGCGGCGCGAAGTCACGGGGCGCGGGCAAGTCCGCGGGCCGCGCGAAGTCGGGAGGCACCGCCAAGCCCGGACTGAGCGCCAGGCTTGGATTGACCGTGAAGTCCGGACGTACCGCCAAGTCCGAACGCGCCGCCGCATCCGCGCGCACCACACCCCCCAGGCGAAGCCCCCTGCGCTTTCTCGCCCGTCTCCTCGCCATGCTGTGCGCCTTCGCGTTCATGGTCGCCTTCGCCGTCGTGCTGGCGAAGCTCACCCTGCAGCCCTCCCCCGCGTCCGAGGCGCTGACGCACACCAATCTGCAGCCGGGCAGTTCGCTGCGGGCCTATCTGGACCAGCCCGAACTGCGGGACGCCGTCAAGCAGATCGGGGGCAATGTCCTGCTGGGCGTCCCGTTCGGCATCCTCGTTCCGGTCGTCGCGCCACGGACGCGCGGTGTCCTTCGAGTCCTGCTGCTGACGGCGACCGTGATGCTTCTGGTCGAGTTCGCGCAGGGTGCCCTGGTGACGGGGCGCGCGTTCGACATCGACGACGTCATCCTCAACACCACGGGCGCCCTGATCGGGTACCTCCTGCTGGGCCGGCGACTGAGCCGCGTGGTGCACGCCCGGGGGTCTCGTACCGCGAAGGCCTAACGCAGCAGCAACTGGACGATGGCCACCGTGCCGACGACCACGATGAACGCGCGCAACACAGCGGGTCGCAGCCGGCGGCCGGTCCTGGCTCCCAGGAAGCCGCCGGCTGCGGACCCGATCGCGAGGAGGCCCACGGCCGTCCAGTCGAAGTCCGCGGCGACGAGGAAGAACAGCGCGGCGACGGAGTTGACCACCGCGACGAGCACGTTCTTGGCGCCGGTCAGTCGTTGCAGGCTGTCGTCGAGGAGCATGCCCATCAGGGCGACGTAGATGATGCCCTGGGCGGCCGCGAAGTAGCCGCCGTAGACGCTGGCCAGGGTCAGTCCGGCGAGCAGCAGGGGGCCGCCGTCGGGACGCGGCGTCTTTCCCTTCCGTGCCCGGCGGCTGCTCAGCTTCTTGCTGAGCAGCGGTTGGAGGACGACCAGCACGAGGGCGAGGCCCACGAGGACCGGCACGATCCGTTCGAACGCCGAGGCGGGCAAGGCGAGGAGCAGTGCGGCGCCGCTGAGCCCGCCGAGGGCGGCGCCGGAGCACCATTTCAGCAGGCGCCGGCGCTGACCGCGCAGCTCCTCGCGGTAGCCGATGGCTCCGCTGATCGAGCCGGGGATCAGCCCGAGCGCGTTGGAGACCGTGGCGGTGACGGGTGGCAGGCCGGTCGCGAGCAGGACCGGGAACGAGATCAGCGTCCCCGAGCCGACGACGGCGTTGACGGCACCGGCGGCCATGCCCGCGCCCAGGATGGCGAGCAGTTCACCGATGTGTGCGGCGTTCATGGCGAGAAGCCTAGGAACACGACACTTCGGCAGCGGACGAACCATGCCGGGTGTGGGCGATCTCTCCGCGAGATCCGGACACTCAAGTTCTGGTCCGTACCAAGGTATTGACGGCCCCTTAACTCACTCCTTAAATCAAGTGGCGACACCTTCACCCCCCACCTCGGTCGGCGCACCCCGTCCCGCACGGGCCGCCGCACGGAACGGAAGGGAGCACGATGGCCTCCCCACGCCTGCTCCGCACCGCTGTCCTCGCCGCCCTGTCGGCCGTCCTGGTCGCGTCCGCCGCGATCGGCCCCGCGCAGGCCGAACCCCCGGACGTCTCGGCCGCCGCGGTGACGTTCTCCGACAACTTCGACGGCCCCGCCGGCGCCGCGGTCGACTCGTCGAAGTGGCAGATCGAGACCGGCGACAACGTCAACAACCACGAGCGGCAGTACTACACCTCGGGCAACAAGAACGCGGCGCTGGACGGCCAGGGGCACCTGGTGATCACCGCCCGGCGCGAGAACCCCGCCAACTACCAGTGCTGGTACGGCACCTGTCAGTACACCTCGGCCCGGCTGAACACGTCCGGAAAGTTCACCGCGCAGTACGGGCACATCGAGGCGCGCATGAAGGTGCCGCGGGGGCAGGGCATGTGGCCCGCGTTCTGGATGCTCGGCACACCGGTCAACTGGCCGGACTCGGGCGAGATCGACATCATGGAGAACGTCGGCTTCGAGCCCTCGACGGTCCACGGCACCATCCACGGCCCTGGCTACTCCGGGTCGGGCGGCATAGGCGCCGGATACTCACTCCCGAACGGGCAGGCCTTCGCGGACGCCTTCCACACCTTCGCCGTCGACTGGGCACCCGACTCGATCACCTGGTCCGTGGACGGCAACGTCTACCAGCGGCGCACACCTGCCGACCTGGGCGGCAGGCAGTGGGTCTTCAACAAGCCGTTCTTCCTGATCCTGAACCTCGCGGTGGGCGGCTACTGGCCCGGCGACCCGGACGGCTCCACGGTGTTCCCGCAGCAACTGGTGGTGGACCACGTCTCGGTGACGACCGGCGACAGCCCCGCCGGCGGCGCGATCAGGGGGCTGGCCGGGAAGTGCGTGGACGTGGCCGGGGCGAGCTCCGCGAACGGCACGCCCGTACAGCTCTACGACTGCAACGGCAGCGCCGCCCAGCAGTGGTCCGTGGGCTCGGGCGGCACGCTCCGCGCGCTCGGCAAGTGTCTGGACGCCGCCGGGAACGGCACGGCGGACGGCACGACGGTCCAGCTCTGGGACTGCACCGGCGGCCCCAACCAGAGATGGACGGTCACCGCGGCAGGCGACATCGTCAACCCGCAGGCCGACAAGTGCCTCGACGTGACCGGCAACAACTCGACCAACGGCACCCGGCTGCAGCTCTGGACCTGCAGCGGCGGCGGCAACCAGAAATGGACGGTCGGCTGACCGGGCCGTCCACTTCTAGTGGTGGCGCCAGGTGAACTTGTCTCCGCCGACCCAGCGGACCACGTCCGGGTCGTCCAGGTCGTGGACCGTGATGCCGAACGCGGCGGCGTACTCCAGGACGTCGGTGATCGTCCTCGGCTGACCGACGACCTCGCCGTCGATCTCCATGATGCGGAACGGAGGCGTGCCCGGCTGAACCCCGAGCACCATGATCCGCGGCTGTGAAATGTGCGGGCTCGCGCTTTCGGTCATGAATAGAGCGTAGAACGCAACCCGCGTCAACGAATCCTTCAGGCGGACCGCGACACGCAGCCGCCGCGCCGTCCGCCGCCGTGCGGGCGCGGCAGGGCCGGGGAACCCTGGAGGAGGAGGTGGCGATGGACCCGGTCGACGCGCTGAACAGGATCGCGTTTCTGCTGGAGCGGTCTCTGGAGCCGACGTATCGCGTACGCGCCTTCCGTACGGCCGCGCGTGTGCTGGCCGGGCTGCCCCCGGAGGAGGTGCGGGCGCGGGCGGAGGCCGGGACGCTGGAGTCGCTCAAGGGAGTCGGCCCCAAGACGGCCCAGGTGGTGCGCGAGGCGCTGGCCGGTCAGGTGCCCGCCTATCTGACGGACCTGGAGGGCCGGCCGGCGGCCGAGCCGCCCGTGAACGGCCACCGGCTGTGGGAGCTGCTGCGCGGGGACTGCCATCTGCACTCCGACTGGTCGGACGGCGGCAGCCCGATCGAGGAGATGGGCCGGACGGCGGCCGAGCTCGGCCACGAGTGGGCGGTGCTGACCGATCACTCGCCGCGCCTGACCGTCGCCCGCGGGCTGTCGGCGGACCGGCTGCGCGAGCAGTTGGACGTGGTGGCGGAACTGAACGCGACCTGGGCGCCCTTCCGGCTGCTCACCGGCATCGAGTGCGACATCCTGGACGACGGCTCGCTCGACCAGGAACCCGAGCTGCTTCAGCGGCTCGACGTGGTGGTCGTGTCCGTGCACTCCAAGCTGCGGATGGACGCGCGCTCGATGACCCGCCGGATGGTCACCGCCGTACGCAGTCCGCACGCGGACATCCTCGGCCACTGCACCGGACGGCTGATCACCGGGCGGGGCCGGCCCGAGTCGGAGTTCGACGCGGACGAGGTGTTCGCCGCGTGCGCCGAGTCCGGTACGGCGGTGGAGATCAACAGCCGGCCCGAGCGGCTGGACCCGCCCCGTCGGCTGCTGCGGCGGGCCGTGGCGGCGGGTGTGCTGTTCTCCGTCGACACCGACGCGCACGCGCCCGGGCAGCTCGACTGGCAGCGGTACGGCTGTGCGCGGGCGGAGGAGTGCGAGGTGCCCGCCGAACGGGTGCTCACCACCTGGACGGCGGACGAGCTGCTGGCCTGGACGCGCGACAAGTCAGCGGTGAAGTGAGCGGGGCGGCAACGAGCCGGAGCGGGGCGTGACGCACATCACCGCACTTCGGGGCAAACGCTGGAACACTCGCCGGTAGTTTCCCGTTGAACCAGCCGTGGGTGCGGATGGGACAGTGTCCCCGGGCCTCACCTTTTGCCCACAGGGACGATCGTTCGGCTGAAGCCCTGTGGAGCCTTTCGCCGAGAGGCGACCGCCATCCGCGCCCACACCTCAAGACCGCCCCGACCGGAATCCCCCGTCCGGCCGGGGCTTTTTCCTGTTCGGGCGTGTCCCCACAGGTCGGCTTGACTTCGAGAGCGCTCCAATTCGTAGCGTTCCGCACATGAGCACTGCACAGCACAAGATCGGCTCCGGCTTCGGCGCCGCAAGCACCGCCGACGACGTCCTCCACGGCATCGATCTGACCGGAAAGCTCGCGATCGTCACCGGCGGCTACTCCGGCCTCGGCCTGGAGACCGCACGGGCACTCACCAAGGCGGGCGCCCATGTCGTCGTCCCCGCCCGCCGCCGCGCCGCTGCCGAGGAGGCCCTGTCCGGCCTCGCCGGGGTCGAGGTGGACGAACTCGACCTCGGTGACCTGGAGAGCGTGCGCGGCTTCGCCGAGCGCTTCCTCGCCTCCGGCCGCACGGTCGACATCGTGATCGACAACGCCGGAATCATGGCCTGCCCCGAGACCCGGGTGGGGCCGGGCTGGGAGGCACAGTTCGCGACCAACCACCTCGGTCACTTCGCCCTGGTCAACCGGCTGTGGCCGGCGATCGAACCCGGCGGCGCCCGCGTGGTGTCGGTCTCCTCGCGGGGCCACCACCTGTCCGGGATCCGCTGGGACGACGTCCACTGGCGTCAGGGCTACGACAAGTGGGAGGCGTACGGGCAGGCGAAGACCGCGAACGTCCTGTTCGCCGTCCACCTCGACAAGCTCGGCGCCGACCACGGGGTCCGGGCCTTCTCGCTCCACCCGGGCGGCATCCTCACCCCGCTGCAGCGCCACCTCGCCAAGGAGGAGATGGTGGAGCGCGGCTGGATCGACGAGCAGGGCAACATGCTCCACCCCGAGGCATTCAAGACCGCCGAGCAGGGCGCGGCCACACAGGTGTGGGCCGCGACATCGCCGCAGCTCAACGGCATGGGCGGGGTCTATCTGGAGGACTGCGACATCGCGGAGCCCGCTTCCGACGACGCCGCAGACCCCAGTGGGGTCAAGGCCTGGGCCACCGACCCGGAGCAGGCGGCGCGGCTGTGGACGCTGTCGGCGGAGCTGACGGGCGTGAACGCGTTCCCCGCCTAGCCACAGTGGGTACTCGGGGGTTCCCGTCCCCACTCTTCGGGAGGAGCCGCAGGTGAGCAGCGAAGCGGCCCGAAGGATCGTTGTCACCGGTGCCACGGGCAATGTCGGTACGAGTGTGGTGCGGCTCCTCTCGGAGGATCCGGAGGTCGGCTCCGTACTGGGGCTGGCCCGCCGGATCCCCGACTGGTCGCCGCCGAAGACGCAGTGGGCGGCGGTGGACCTGGCGGCCGAGCGTTCCGATCTGGCGGACATGTTCGAGGGCGCCGCCGCCGTCATCCATCTGGCCTGGGCGTTCCAGCCGACGCACGATCCGGCGGCGACCTGGCGCACGAACGTGCTGGGCAGCATGCAGGTCTTCGAGGCGGTGGCGGCGGCAAGGGTCCCGGCGCTGGTCCACGCGTCGTCGGTGGGCGCATACTCGCCGGGGCCGAAGGATCACGCCGTGGACGAGTCATGGCCGACGCACGGCTGGCCCGACGCCGCGTACTGCCGGGAGAAGGCCTACCTGGAACGGGCGCTGGACACCTTCGACCGGGCCCACCCCAGGGTGCGGGTGGTGCGGATGCGGCCGGCGTTCCTGTTCAAGCGGCAGTCGGCGAGTGAGCAGCGCCGTATCTTCGGCGGACGGTTCCTGCCGGGGCCGCTGGCGCGGCCCGAGCTGCTGCGGTTCCTGCCCGACATCCCGGGACTTCGGGTGCAGGCCCTGCACAGCGACGACGCCGCCACGGCGTATCAGCTGGCCGTGAAGTCCGACGTGCGGGGGGCGTTCAACCTGGCGGCCGAGCCGCCGGTGGACGCGAGGGTGCTGGGCGAGATGCTCGGGGCCCGACCGGTCCGGCTCCCGCGCTCGGCGGCCCGCTCGGCGATCGCCGCCGCGTGGGGGCTGCACCTGCTGCCCGCTTCCCCGCACCTCTTCGACGCGGTCCTCGGGCTGCCCCTGATGGACTGCACGCGGGCGCGTACGGAACTGGGCTGGCGACCGGAGCGCACGGCGACCGAGGTGCTGGAGGAGTTCGTGCAGGGCCTCCAGCGCGGTGAGGGAGCGCCGACGGAGCCCATGCGGGGCCGCAAGGTGTGCTGACCCACGCCTGCGGCGCCCCGCTCGGCCCCGGCCGGAACTCGTCTCTCAGCCCGGCGACTCCTCGGGCGCCGGATGTTCGGGGTGGACCGCACCGGACTGCCGCACGCCTTGCCGGCCCGTGCCCGCCTCATCGGTGTCGGGCACGTCGTCCGCTTCGGTGGTCGTGTCCTCCGCCGGCCCGGCCGGCACCTCCCACGGGTCCTCCCCCGGGGCGGCCTGCTGGTCCGGCAGATCCCTCGGTATCGGCTCGCCGGTCTGTTCCGGCGCCTCGCGACGGTCGTCGGCCATGATGCACCTCCTTCGCGTCGTTCAAGGTCGTCCGAAGGCCCGCGAGTACCGCCCGGGCCGCCGGCGAAACCTCAGTGCGCCACCCGTTCAGCCAGGGTGGTGCGCCAGGCGGGCACCGGGCCCTCGGTCGCGGGCTCGGCGCGTCGGCCGCCGCGGGCGAAGAAGTCGGCGAGCGGCAGGATCGCGGCACCGACGGTGACGGCGTCCGGGCCGAGCTTGCCCAGGTCGATCGTGACTCTCCCGGCCGGTTGCCGCAGGGCGTACGCGGCGGCGTGACGGCGTACGGCGGGCAGGAGGCGGGCGCCGAGCCGGAGTCCCGCCCAGCCGCCGATCAGGATGCGCTCGGGCTGGAAGAGGTTGATCAGGTCGGACAGGCCCGCGCCCAGATACTCGGCGGTCTCCTCCAGTACGGCGAGCGCCACCGGGTCTGCCGTGCCGCCCTCGGGCGGATACGCGCCGGCCAGCAGCGCCGCCAGCGCGGTCTCCTCGTCGGCGCCCTCCGGCAGGCTCCCGCCCTCCTCACGCCATCGCGCGAGCAGCGACTCGGCGCCCGCGTACGCCTCCAGGCAGCCGAGCGCACCGCAGCGGCAGCGGCGCCCCCGGACCCGTACCGTCAGATGCCCCCACTCGACCGCCCGGCCGTGCTCGACCTCGGGGGTGACCAGGCAGGCGCCGACGCCGGAGCCGAAGAGGACCACGACCGCGTTGCGGGCGCCGCGTCCGCCGCCGAACCACATCTCGGCCTGGCCGAGGGTCCGGGCGCCGTTGTCGATGAAGTAGGGGACGGAGTCCGGGAGTGGGGAGCCCTCGCGCAGGAGCTGCTCCAGTGGTACCGCGTCCCAGCCGATCGTCTGTCCGTGCACCACGGCGCCGAGCTGCGGCGTGCGCTCGACGATCCCGGGGACGCCGATGCCGACGCCGAGGAGCCCCTCGGGTCCGACGCCGGCGCCCGAGAGCACCTCGGTGATGCCGTCGCGCACATGGCCGACGATGCCCTCGACCTCGTACCGCTGCTGCGCCAACGGCCGCTCCGCGCGGGCCAGTTCGGTGAGGGTCAGGTCGAACAGCCCGATCCGCACCCGGGTCTCGCCGACGTCGACGCCGATCATGTGACCGCTGCCGGGCGCGACGCGCAGCAGGATACGGGGTCGGCCGCCATCGGAGTCGACGCTGCCGGCCTCTTCGACCAGGCCGTCGGCGATCAGCTCGGCGACGACGTTGCTGACGGACCCGGAGCTGAGCCCGGTCGTGGGGCCGAGTTCGAAGCGGCTGAGGGGGCCGTCGAAGTAGAGGCGCTGCAGCACGGCCGTGCGGTTGCCGCGTCTGAGGTCCCGTACCGTGCGCCCGTTCCGCCCCGCCATGCGGCTCCCCTTCGGTCGGCCCTGCTCCGCGCTCTGTTCGAATCGTCCCCCATTGTGGCCTACGGCGTCAGATCCCCGATCTCGGCCAGCGCCGCCATGAGCTCCGGAGCGACCGTGTCCTGGACCCAGCGGTGCTGTGCGGGGTCGACGGCGCGGGGGATCGTCTCCGTGATCATGATCAGGTAGAGGTAGGAGCGGTAGAGAGCCAGACGGAGCCGGGCCGGGACGTCGAAGCCGGCCCGTCCCCCGGCCTCCCGGTAGCCGGCGAGGAACGCCTCGTCCTCCTTGATGTCACCCAGGAGCGCCAGGGAGACGAAGTCGGCCAGCGGGTCCCCCCAGAACATGCGCTCCCCGTCGATGAGGCCGCCGATCCGAGCCTCCCCCGACAAGCGGTCCACCAGGATGTTGCCCGGCCACAGGTCGAAGTGGACCAGGTACGGGACGGTGACGTCGTCGAGTGCGTCGTAGGCCGCCCGGAGCGTGTGCGCCACGGCGTCGGCGGGGCGGGGCAGCCGGGCCCCGTAGCGGCGGGCGTCGTCGAGGACGGCGTCGAGCATCCCGGTGAACGCGGTGCGCCAGTCGGCGGCGAGCGGGCCGAGGGCGCCGGACGGATAGCCGAAGCCCGGTCCGGTCACCCGGTGCAGGCGGGCCACCTGACGGCCCAACTCCGTGCGCAGAGCCTTCCGTTCGGCGGCCGTGAGGTCACCGTTCCAGGGCTCGCCGGGACAGGCCGTCATCAGCAGCCGGTCCCCGCCCGCCACCACACGCGGTGCGGGTACGTCCGCCTTGGCGGCCCCGCGGTAGAACTCGGCTTCGGACAGCAGCAGCCGGCGCTCGTGCCGCAGCCCCGGGACGGTCGGTGCGGGCGGCACCTTCAGCACATACCGGCGGCCGTCCGTGAGGAGCAGCTCCTCGACCGTGTTGTACGTGCCGCCCGACAGCGGGCGCAGGCGGGCGAGGTGTTCCGGCGGTATGCCCACCGCGTCCAGGACCTGCCGGGCCCGTTCCCAGGCGTCCACCACCGTGCGCCCACCCCGCCCCTTCGGTCAGCCGGCCGCGTAGACGTCCTCCACGTAACGGCCGTCCCCGACCAGTGCGTCGAGCCACTGCCCGGCCGCCGTGTCGTCGGCACCCGGCGTGCGCTCCCGGTACAGCGTACGGAACGCCTCCCGCACACCCGGCGCCATCCGCGAACCGTCCCCGCAGACGTACACCCGGGCACCCGCACCGAGCAGCTCCCAGACCTCGTCGGCCTCGGCGGCGATCCGGTGCTGCACGAAGGCCACGCCGTCCTGCGGGGCGGCGCTGAAGGCCGGGCGGAGCGAGACGGCTCCGGCGGCCTCAGCGGCACTCAGTTCCTCGGCGTGCAGGTAGTCGGCGTCGGGGGCGTCGCAGCCGAAGTAGCACACGGCCGGGGCGAGTTCGGTGCCGGCCGCGAGGGCCGCCGTACGGTCGGCGATGGCGCCGCGGAACGGGGCGAGGCCGGTACCCGCGGCTACCATGACGACCGGCGCGTCGGCCTCGACGCGGAAGGCTTCCCGGCAGGGCTGTACGCGGGCGTACACCGTGTCGCCGGGCCGGACGGTGGCGAGGTGTCCGGATCCGGTGCCTCGGTAGGTGCCCCTGCCGGAGCGCGCCGGGGCCTGGAGCAGGGAGATCATCAGGTCCGCGTGACCCGGGTCGACGGCGGGCGAGGACGAGACGGAGTAGTGACGCGGGCGCAGCGGGGTCAGGATCTCCAGGAGCTGCGGCCAGTCGAGGGCGCCGCGCAGGGCGGGGAAGTCCTCGACCAGCTCGACCAGGGTGCGCGGATCGTCGGTGAGGTTCGCCAGTGCCATGCGCTCCGGCGGGCACGGGTTGGCGGCGGCGAGGACGGAGAGCTGGGCGACGCTCGGCCGCTCCTGCAACTCGACGTGATGGGTGAGAAGTTGACGTACCGTCAAAGGCCGGTCCAGTGCGAGGCCGTCGCGGCGCGGGCGGGTCGGCCGGATGTCCAGGACGGAGTCGAGGTCCACACCGAGTGCGGCGGCGGCACGGTCGACGAGGGCCGGGGCGTTGGCGGGCAGGACGGTGAGGTGGTCGGCGGTGCGGTAGGTGACGCCGTCCGGCAGGGCGACGCGGACGAAGCGCTTGCGGCGCGGGTGGCCGGGCGCGGTGAGGTCGTACGCCTCGGTGACGGTCATGGGGACGAGGCCGTGCCGTTCGGCGAGGGCGTCCAGGGGACCGCCGGCCAGGGTGCGGACCTCGTACGCGGTCGTCGGCTCGTCGTCGTCGACCGGGACGATGGCGTCCGGGTCGCCGTACTGCTCCCGCAGCGCGGTGCGGAGCCTGGTCGTGAAGTCCCGTACCGCGCCGGTCAGATCGCCGGAGGCGTCGGCGGCGGCGCGGTCGACGAGGCGGGTGGCGCCGAGTTCGGCGAGGCGGTCGTCGATGCGGGTCGGGACCTGCTGGTAGGTGGCGGCCCAGTTGCGGTCGCCGACGCCGAGGACGGCGTAGGTGACGTCCGTGGCGTCCACTGCCTCGTCCAGCCAGGCGGCGAAGGCGGTGGCGTCGTCGGTGGGGCGGCCGTTGTAGGAGGCGGCGGTGATCACTACGGGGCGGTCCGTGGGCAGACCTCCGGCGTAGTCGTCCAGCGCCGCGACCTGCGTCTCGCAGCCGATGGCGGCGGCCTCGTCGGCGAGCTGGGCGGCGAAGTCGCGGCAGGTGCCGTAGTTGCTGCCGTGCAGGAACAGGGCGCTGGTGCCGGGTCGGACACGGGCGGGGAGGGCGGTCGTGTCGGACAGGGCTTCCGTGGCCGCCGGGGCGGCGCCGGGCAGCGGGCTGTGGACGCGGTCGGCCGGGGTGCGCGGGGCCAGGGTCAGGGTGAAGCCGTCGGGCTTGAGGGTGAGGGTCTCCTTGACCGTGAGGCGGTAGTCGGCGTGGTCGTGCAGCCGGTAGCGGTGCACCAGCATCGCCAGCAGCATGGTCGCCTCGTGCAGGGCGAACTGCCGTCCGATGCAGGCGCGTTCACCGGTGCCGAACGGCTTGAAGGCGTGCACCGAGCGGGCCGCCTCCGCCTCCGGCGTGAACCGGGACGGGTCGAACAGCTCGGGGTTGTCGCCCCAGACCGGCTGCCGGTGCAGCATCGGTGCGAGCACGGTGACGGGCTGCCCGGCGCGCAGCGGGATGCGCCCGCCGAGCAGGGTGTCCTCGAGGGCGTGGCGGCTGAATGCGGCGGCCGTGGGCCACAGCCTCAGCGCCTCGTTGAGGACCTGTCGGGTGTACGTCAGCTTGCCGACCTCGTCGTACGTCGGCTCGGGGTCGGCCTGGTCGCCCCACAGCTCGTCGACCTCGCGCTGCACGAGCCGGAGCGCGGTCGGGTGCTTGGCGAGGCAGTACAGCGCGAAGGACATCGCGCCGGAGGTCGTCTCGTGGCCGGCGATCAGGAAGGTGATGACCTGGTTGCGGATGTTGGCCGCGTCGAGGGTGCTGCCGTCCTGCGGGTGCTCGGCGGTGAGCATCAGTCCGAGGAGGTCCTCGGCGTCGCGCTGGTCGGTGCCGGCGCGGGAGGCGATGACGTCGTCGACGACCTGGGCGAGGTAGTCGGCGTCGTCCCGGAAGGCCGCGTCGGCGGCGGAGTGGTCCTGGCCCGGGATGCGGGCGAGCCGGTTCATGCTCCACTCCAGGCAGCGGACCATCGACTCGACGAAGGGGTGGGGCTCGGCTCGCTCGAACGACCCGAAGTCGTAGCCGAAGCCGGCGAGCCCGATGGTGTCGAGGGTCATGCGGGTCATGTCGTCGGGGACGTTGACCGGCTGCCCGTCACGGGCGTCACGATCCCAGGACGCGAGGACCCGCTGGGCCACCTTCAGCATCACCGGGTGGTAGGTGCGCATCGAGCCGAGCGCGAACGCGGGCATCAGGATGTCGTGCGCCCTGGCCCAGTTCGGTTCGTCGTTGTACGCCGTGAACAGCCCGTCGGCGGCGAACTCACGCACGTTCTCCAGGGCGGGCCCGACGTGCTTGGCGAACCGCTTCTCGTCCGCGAGGTCGGCGACCAGGTCCAGGTCGGCGGTGAACAGTGCGTCCCGCCCGTGCAGCCGCCGCACGAGCACCGGCCCGTGCTCCCGCATCAGCTCCATGACCTGCTGGATCGGGGTGCGGCCGGGTCCTACGGCGGTGATGTCGACGACGGGGACGCCGGGGAGGGCGTCGAGGGGCTGGGGGTGCAGCGCGGTGGGGGGCATGGCGCGACAAGTGCCTTTCGCGGTACGGGAGTACTGCGATCAAGCGTGTGCGACGGGTCCCGGCCGACCGCACCCCCGCACTACATGATTGTGTAGTGCGGATACGGGCGCGGCCCTTGCGCCCGGTGACAGGAGGTGCCAGTGGACTGGACCCACCCCGCGGCCGTGGTGTGGCGCAACCGTGCCCTGATGCTGTTCGACCGCGTCTCGGTGCCGGTCGCGGTGTGCGATGTGTACGGCGCGGTCCAGGTGGCCAATCCCGCGATGGCGGCCGAGTGCGGTACGACACCGGGGCGCCTGCGGGGCCGGGACGTGCTGGAGCTGTTCCGGCCGCAGGAGGCGACGCAGGTGGAGCGGATCGCCGAGGCACTGCGGCTGCGGCACCGGTCGCGGTACCAGGTGTCGGTGCGCTGGCAGGCGCCGGACGGTGCGCAGCGGTACGGGGAGCTCACGGCGGACCCGGTGAGCGACACGGTGGAGGACACGCCGGCGCTGCTGGTGATGCTCCGCGTCCTCGCCGAGCGCGAGGCCCACGAACAGCGCCCCCTGAAGGTGGCACCCATCGAGGCCCGCATCCTGGCCCTCCTCGCCTCAGGCACCACCACCGCCCAGGCCGCCCGCGACACCGACCTCACGGTCGACGGCGTGAACTACCACCTACGCCGCCTCTCGTCCCGCTGGAACGCGGCGAACCGCACGGAACTGGTCGCCCGCGCCTACGCGCTGGGAGTGCTGGCTCCGGGGATGTGGCCACCGACACCGGCCGTTCGGGGCGGGGCGGAGTAGGCGGTGCCGGCACCGTCGGGGGCGCCGAAGCGGGCGAGGGTGTGCCAGACCATCTTCAGGTCCTGGAGTTCGTGGCGTCCCGTGCGTGCGGCGTCCCCGATGACGCGTGGGTCGATGCGGCCGTCCTGCGCGATCCGGGCGCCCAGGTCGACGTACTCCTGGCCTCGGTAGTCCGCGTGGCGGCGCAGTTCGGGCACGGTGAGCCGGTAGCCGGGATGCCACTCGACCGGGCAGGGCAGCGACCGGGCCGCCGTCTCGACGGGGGTGCCACGGTAGGAGGCGTCCAGGACCACGGCCTCTACGTCGCCGGCCAGGCGGACTCCGCCGTGGATCTGCGCCTCGATGTAGTCGTTGAGGGCGTCCCGCTCGTCGGCCTCGGCCAGCGCGACGAGTTGCATGCCCGCGGCCACCCCGAAATCGGCCGGCTCTGCCGCGCTGTCCGGGTAGCAGAAGGTCGCGCGGGCGAGCGCTGTCCCGGCCAGCCGGAAGTGTGAGGAACCGAACCGTGGGGCGGCGCCCACCACTTGGTGCCGGAAGTTCAGCGCGCCGTACACGGGCCGCTCGTGCGCGGACGCGTCGTCGTAGGCCCCGCCGAAGATCCGGCTCTCCCAACGCCAGCGGTCGCCGCCGGGGTGGGCGGTGAGCCCGCCGTTGCTGGTACCCGTGACGAACTGGGAGTGGTACGTGCCGTCCTCGGCCAGCGCGCGCAGGATGGGCGTGCCGCGCACCAGCCGGTCCGGATGGAAGTTGAGGGTGACGCGCACGTCGGCGTCGAGGGCAGGGCCTGAGGAAGAGGCCGCGACATGCCGTAGTGCCGACCGGGCCCGAAGTGACCCGACCTCGTCGAAATTCACTGGCTCTCCCTCCCCCGACCTGCCTAACCTAGCCATGAACCTAGGACCTCTAGGTTTGGCAGGATTGACCCCAGGAGGCCCCCATGAAGTCGCTCACCGAGCAGGACATCCGCAACTCTTTCATCAACTGCTCGAAAGGGGAGGCCAAGCGCGTCTCCCTCCCCGCGATCTCGGTGAACGCCCTTGGGACGACCTCGACTTCCTGGGGTGGCGGGATCCGGGAGCGCCCGATCGCAGTTATCTGGTGGTCGAGCGGGAGGGACGGGCCGTGGGTGTCACCTTCCGGTTCCCGACCTCGCGGCGCGGGTTCCTGCACCGCAGCATGTGCTCGCTCTGTCTGACCACCCATCCGGGCGGCGGCGTCTCGCTGATGACGGCGCGCAAGGCGGGCCCCGCCGGACGCGAGGGCAACTCCGTCGGCGTGTACATGTGCACCGACCTCGCCTGCTCCCTCTACATCCGGGGCAAGAAGATCCTCGATTCCGGCGCCCGCTTCGAGGAGAGCCTGACGCTGGAGGAGCAGATCGCCCGGACCACGGGCAATCTGTCCGCCTTCATCGACAAACTCTACGTCTGACGGACAACTACCGGTCCCGCAGCCGCGCCGCCTCCACCTCGCGCAGATGGATCAGGACGTCGTAGCTACGGGCGAGCGCGATGTCGTGCGGGCCGTCCGGATAGGCGGTGCCGATGCTGCGCGTCGGCCTGGCCCGGCGCAGCCAGTCGTCAGCCGGTGATCCGACGGACCGCAGGTCGAGTACGTAGTCGCCGTGCCGTGCCACCCGGTCGAGGGTCCGCTCGTTGGTGCCCGGGCCCGCCGGGCCGAGCGTCCAGCGGCGGATGGTGTCGTCGTCCCAGCCCGTGGCGTTGAACGAGCCGTGGCCGAAGGTCAGGCCCACGCTCACATAGCCCGCGCCGAGCCGGTCGCGCAGGAAGGCGCCCTGGACCTTGGGGTTCTGGGCGGGCTCTTCGGGGACGTAGCCGACGTGGTTGTTGTGGGCCGACAGCAGCACCCTGGTGCCGGTGCGCTCCTGCCACCACACCACGTTGGCGGCCATCGCCCCGTCGCGGTACCGCATGGCCTCGGCGATCTGCGCGGGGTCCTCGACGTCGAAGTCGTACTGCCGGGCGGTCTGGTCGATCACCGTCGCCTGCTGAACGGCCCAGTCGTACGCCTCCCCGTGGGCGGCGGTGCCCGGCCCGCCCGCGGCCTGCCGCCGCAGCAGCGCGAGCGCCTCGCCCGTGCGCTTGGCCCGCTCCTTGCGTTCGGCATACGGCAGGCCCAGGTACTGCTCGATGTACGCGCCGGCCGGCACGGTGGGCCGCAGCCCGCGGTAGAGCTCGGCCAGTCGGGTGCTCAGCTCGGGCCGGGCATCGGCCACGTAGGCCTCGACGGCGTCGTACAACTCGGGTCCGGTCCAGGCGACGTCGTCGCCCATGAAGCGGACGGGGTCGCCGGGGTGCCGGAGGTTGTGTCCGCGCATCCACTCGACCAGCCGCAGGTAGTCGGTGTTGTTCCACCACAGGTAGTCCCGCTGGAACTCCTCCCGCATGATGCGCCGGGGATCGCCCTTGCCGTGGAGCACATAGTTATTGAGGCGCAGGCCGGTGCTCCAGGGTGCCTCCAGGGCGAAGGTGCGGAAACCCTGCTCTTGAACGAGGTGCCGGAAGACGCGGGCCTTGAGGGCGAAGAAGTCGTGCGAGCTGTGGGTGGCCTCCCCCAGGCCGACGACCCGGGCGTCGCCGATCATCCGGTCCAGGGGGCGCAGATCCCGGGTGTCGCCGCCCGGTTCCACGGTCCGCAGCGGGTGGGCGGCGCGGTCGAGCGCCTCGACGACGGTGGTGGAGGTGGTGGTGGCGGGTGCCGCCGTGGCCGGGATGCCGGTCGTCAGGGCGGCGAGGATGATGAACAGGGTCAGCGTTAATCCGGTCCGATGCCGATGCCGATGCGATTGCATGATCCAAGGCTTGCCCTCCGGGAGGGCGGGGGCCATCCGACGGTCCTCCGTCCCCGGGTGCGGACAACCATGGGGTGACGGCGGGGGTTTTCCCCAGTCCCGGACCCGTTCGGCCGCCCGGCCTCGCGCGGGTGTCGACGATCACCAGCCCGGCCCCTTGCCGTACGGCGGTCGCTGCGATCAATCTGGGGGTCCTTGCGGACCGTTACGTTCCGCAAGCAGGGTGTGGGAAGCATCTGTGGAAAGGGAACAGCCCAAGGATGCGAGAGGTACGTGAGGGGCCGGCAATCCGGGAACGGCTCGGGAAGCTGCGCCGGGACCCCGTGGTGGTCCAGACGCTGCGATCGGCGGCCGCGGCGACGATCGCCTACGTCATCGCGCTGCGCCTGAGCCCCGAGGCCGCCCCGCTGACCGCGCCCCTGACCGCGCTGCTGGTCGTCCAGGTGACCTTCTACGCCACGCTCACCAACGGCATCCGCCGGGTGAACGCGGTGGTGGCCGGCGTCCTGGTGGCCATCGCCTTCAGCCTCCTGGTCGGCCTGACCTGGTGGAGCCTCGCCCTGCTGATCGTGGCCTCGCTCGGAGTCGGGCACCTTGTCCGGGTCAACGAGTACGTGCCCGAAGTGGCGATCAGCGCGATGCTGGTCCTCGGGGTCACGACCGTCGGGGACACGGCATGGGCGCGGGTCCTCGAGACGCTGATCGGCGCGGTGGTCGGGCTCGGTTTCAATCTGCTCCTCGCGCCGCCGGTGTGGGTGGACGAGGCCGGCGAGTCGATGGGGGGACTGGCCCGCCGGCTCCGGCAGTTGATGCTGCGCATCGGCGAGGAGGCGGCCGGCCGCCCCGCGTTCGAGGAGGCCGCGGCGCGGCTGCACGAGGCGCGCCGGCTCGACCACGACATCGTCGAGGTGGACGCGGCGCTGCGGCAGGCCGAGGACAGCCTGCGGCTCAATCCACGCGTGCGCGACAGCGTGCTGCACCGCGTGGTGCTGCGCACCGGACTGGACACACTGGAGATCTGCACGGTCGTGCTGCGGGTGCTGGCCCGCTCCCTCACGGACATCGCGAAGGACCGCGAGCCGGAGCCGCTGTTCGGGAAGGAGACGGGCGCCGTCCTGGAGCAGTTGCTGTCCGAGATCGCCGACGCGGTGGTCAGCTTCTCGGTGCTGGTCACCACGCATGTCAGCAGCAACGCCGACGCGGCGGAGTCCCGGCTGGCCGCCGAGTTGCGTACGGCGGCGGGCACTCGCGACAAGCTCGCCCCGCTGCTGCGCGAGGAGGCCGAGCGCGAGACGCAGCACTGGCAGCTGCACGGCGCCGTCCTGACCGAGGTCAACCGCATCCTCGACGAGCTCGACACCGAGCACCGCTCGCGCCGGCTGCTGGAGGAACTGGACCGCGTGTCGCAGGAGTCCCGGGCCCGGATGCCGCGCCTGACCCGGCTGCGCGAGCGGATGGGCGTTCAGGAGCAGCTGTGGCGGAACCGGACCGGGTTCTTCGAACGTTCTCGGTAGGGAGCGCGGGGACGGACGGGGCCGGCGCCGGATGCGAGGGAGCGGGGCCGATGGCCGACACGACCGTGCGGATCGACGGGAACACACTGCGGCTGCCGGACGGGGTGGCGGTGCGGTTCATGCGTACGCTGCGGCTGCCCGAGTCGGGCACCCATGCGCTGCCGCCGGGGCTCGGGGAGTTTCCGGTCCGGCGGGTTGCGGACTACGCGGACACGGTTCCGCAGGAGTGGCGGGCGCGCGGCGGTGTGATGCTCCCGGTGTATCTGCGCGAGGCGATGTGGCTGAGCTTCGGGGGCACCGCCGAGCCGGCCGCCCTCCAGGTCGGCGTGGGCAAGGTGTGCGCGGTCTCGGGGAAGCCGTGGAGCGACCGGCTGCGGCGCAAACGCCAGAACTACGTCGTGCTGCCCCGCCAGCCCTGGCTGGACGGCATCAACTCCGGGAAGGGCACGGTCCGCCAGTTCGTGGCGGTGCCGCTCGGGCTGGGCGCGACCGTCGAGGGCCAGGTCACGGGCGAGGAGGTCTGGGGCGGCGTACAGCTGCAGTCGTTCCCGCTGAAGGAGCCGCAGCTGGCGAGGTGGCGTCAGGAGGAGCGGCTGCGGGCGGAGCGGGCACGGGCGTTCATGCCGTCCGGGGGCTACGGCGCCGCCATGCCCATGGCGGCGGCACCCGCCCAGGGTGCGGTCCCGGCGCCGGCCGCCGCTCCGGCGGGTGGGACGCGCCGGGCCGCCGCGGCGATGGGCCTGGGCGTCGGCGGTTCGATGCGCCAGGAGGTCTACGAGGACGACCGCCCGCTCTCGGACTGGGCCGAGACTCCCGCCGGCCGGGTCTTCGTCCATCTGGTCACGCCCCCGGAGTGGCGCCGCATCACCGGCGAGGCTCCCCCGCCGTCGCCGGTGGACCGGGCGGCGTACACACGCGCGGCGCTGCCCTGGTTCGAGTACTACGACCAGGATGCCGTGGATCTCGCCCCCACGGACACGCTGGGGGCGGTGAAGCCGGTCGGCGACTGGCTCGGCGACGACCACGAGCCCTGGCAGGCACCGTCGCCGGGCCAGGTGAAGCCGCTCAAGGACGCACCGGGGAAGCCGGTGGAGGACGGCGACTGGTAGCCGGGGGACGACGACTCCGGGCTGACAGACGGCCAGCGGGAGCCGAGCGGTCGCCCCGCCCTTCCATTGCACCCTGCGCAACGCGCGTTGCCGTTCTTGCGCTGGGCTGCTGATCCACGCCAAGGTTGCAGTCGCGACCACGACGACCGACGACCTGAGGTGTGGACATGGGCAGTGGTGGGCTGAGCAGGCGCCGATTCGTCGGAACCCTCGCGGGATCGGCCGCGGGCGTGACACTCCCGACGGCCACGGCGTGTGACGACGCGCCTGCCCCCGCGGACACGGCCGGGACCGCGGCTCCCGAGGCCACCGGCACCGGGACGCGTCCGACCGCCCAGGCCGAGAGCCGCAGGCCGTCCGGCCCCCGCCCGCTCCACCTCGGCACCTACACCTCCGTCGACGGCGGCGGGGAGGGCGTCGGCCTGGCCACGTACGACCCGGAATCGGGCCGGATCACCGGCACCGGCACCGTCGCAGGAGTCGGCGACCCGTCATATCTGGCGGTGCACCCGAACGGCCGGACGCTGTACGCGGTCAACGAGCGTGACGACGGTGCGGTGACCGCCGTCCGCCTTGCCGACCGCAAGGTTCTGGGGAGCCGGAGCACCGGCGGCGCGGCGCCCTGCCATCTGTCCGTGCATCCGAGCGGACGCTGGCTGCTGAGCGCCAACTACGGCACGGGCAGCGTGGCCGTGCACCCGATCGACGCCTCGGGCGCGCTCGGTGAGCGGACCGACCTCGTCACGCACTCCAGCCCGGAGCCCGGTCCGGGCCAGGACGGCCCGCATGCGCACCAGTTCGTCACCAGCCCCGACGGCGGCCATGTGCTCGCCGTCGACCTGGGCACGGACACGGTGTACTCCTACCGCCTCGACCAGAAGGCCGGCACGCTCACCGAGGTCACCCGGGCACGGACCGAGCCGGGTGCGGGCCCGCGGCATCTCACCTTCCACCCGGGCGGCCGGTACGCATATCTGGCCAACGAGGTCGACAACACCGTGGCGGTCTGCGCGTACGACCCCGGCACCGGCCGGCTGAGCATCGGCGCGGGGCAGTCCACGGGCACGGGTTCGGGCACCAGCTATCCGGCGCAGCTCGTGGTGACGCGGAACGGGCGGTACGCCTACCTCGCCAACCGGGGCCACAACAGCCTCGCGCGCTACGCGGTGGAGGCGGACGGCGCCCGGCTGAGGCTGCTCGACACGGTGCCGGTGTCCGGGGACTTCCCGCGGCAGATCGCCCTCTCGCCGGACGGCACGCTGCTGTTCACGGCGAACCAGCGGTCGAGCACCGTCAGCGTCTTCCATGTCGACGAGGACAGCGGTGAACTGAAGCTCGCGGGCGAGCCGTTCGCGTCACCCGTCGCCGTCTGCGCGCTGCCGCTGTAGGGCACGCGGGCAGGAGGCGGCGGTGGCCTGGGCGAGCAGGATGTGCATGCGCTCGGTGAGCTGCGCGACGTCGTCGGCGGGCCGGTGGAACGGCAGCCGTACGTCACCGTGGGACCTGGCACGCTCGATGCGCAGTGTGAGTCCGTGCCGGTCGACGGCGAGCGGCTGGACGCGGACGGCGCCGTGCAGACTGTCGGGCTCCACGAGGCGGGTGAGCCGCTCGACGGCGTCCGGGTGGCAGTCGGCGAGGTGGGTGAGCAGCCGGGCCTCCGCGGTGGCCAGCGGGTCGGGCGCGGCGTCGGCGAACTCGTCGAGGTCGACGACCACGGCGCCGGACGGCTGGCGCAGCACCACGCGGGTCGCCTTGAACGCGAGTTTGCCGTCCTCGGGCGTGAACCAGCCGGACATCCAGAGCCGGGTGCGGATCCGCCTGCGCACGGGCACGGGGGCGACGTCGGCGAACTCCAGGACGGCGGAGGGCTCTCCGCGGGGCGCGCAGATCGCCGCCGTGACGAGCACGCTGTCCTCCGGCACCTCCAGCAGGACGCGCCCCTCCTCGGTCACGGTGTGCGCGCCCACGAGTTCCTCGCGGCAGCTCTCCGCGGTCACCCCGCAGGACCACGCGCCGGCCAGCACCGACCGGGCTCGTTCCGCCGCGGAAGGCGCCGCCGTCCAGGCTTGGCTGTCACCCATCCCATACCTCCTTAGGTAAGCCTCACCTAACCTATCGAAGACCGAGCCGTGCGCCAACCAGCCACGGCGTTCCTGTGCGATCTCATTGGACGTGCGCGAGGCGTTCAGCGGGTGATGACACCCAGCAGGGCGCGGGCGCACAGGTCGCGCACCTGCTCCCGGGAGAGGTCGGAACCGCGCAGCCACTCCAGACAGACGGCTGCGGTGAACGCCAGCCAGCCCCGCACGGCAAGCCGGACGTCGGGCCGCTCCTCGAAGACCGGGCCGAACTCGGGATCGGCCGACATCGCCGCCAGGATCTGCTTCTCCTGCGCGGCCAGGGCCTGTTGGTAGACCTTGCGCACGGCCCGGTCGCCGGCCGCGTCGGCGCGATGGAAGGCGCGGTAACCGTGCGCGTGCGCCTCGACGTACTCCAGATACGTGTCGAGGCTCGCGGCGAGCTGCTCGCGGACCGGGACTCCGGGCACGGCGGCCGTCATCCGCAGCATGCGCTCGCTCTCCCGCTCGACGACGGCCGCGAAGAAGTCACGCTTCGTCGGGAAGTAGTGGTAGAGCAGCCCGCGCGAGACGCCGGCGATCTCGGCGACCTGCTCGATCCACACCTCGTCGTACGGACTCTCCGAGAACAGCCGCGCCCCGACCGCGAGGAGCTGCTCACGGCGCTCCTGCGTGCTGAGCCGGCGGCGGGTGCGCTCGCCCTGGTTCGCGGCCATGCCCGCACTTTACTTGACGTGGGTTCAACAGCGGGACCAGACTGAAACGCCTATTGAACCCACGTACAACAAGCTCAACGTGCCGCTGGATCACGGGAGATCGAGGGAGATCGCGTCATGGCGGAGACAACAACCGGGTCCGGACTTCCGAAGGGGTTCCGCAGCGCCGAGCACGGCTGGCCTGAGTTGTCCCGCATCCCGCATCCCCCGCACCGGCTCCCGCTGCTCGGCGATGCGCTCGGCGCCAGTCGGCGTACGCCGCTGCAGGACTCCCTGCGGTTCGCCCGGCAGTTGGGGCCGATCTTCCGGCGCAAGGCCTTCAACAAGGAGTTCGTGTTCGTGTGGGGCGCCGGCCTCGCGGCCGACATGGCGGACGAGTCGCGGTTCGCCAAGCATGTGGGGCTCGGCATAGCCAACCTGCGGCCGGTCGTCGGGGACGGCCTGTTCACGGCGTACAACCACGAGCCGAACTGGCAGCTGGCGCACGACGTCCTGGCGCCGGGGTTCAGCCGGGAGGCCATGGCGGGCTACCACCCGATGATGCTGGCCGTCGCCGACCGGCTCATGGACTCCTGGGATCGCGCCGCCGATGCGGGCCGGGCGGTGGACGTGTCCGGGGACATGACCAAGCTGACCCTGGAGACCATCGCCCGCACCGGGTTCGGGCACGACTTCGGCTCCTTCGAACGCGCCCGACCGCATCCCTTCGTGACGGCGATGGTCGGCACGCTCAGCTACGCGCAGCGGCTCAACACCGTGCCGTCGCCGTTCCTGCTACGGCGTGCCGCACGGCGCAACCAGGCCGACATCGACCACCTCAACCGCACGGTCGACGACCTGGTCCGCGCCCGCAGGGCGGGCGGCGGCGGGGACGGTGATCTGCTGGACCGGATGCTGGAGACAACGCATCCGGAGACGGGCGAGCGGCTCTCCGCGCAGAACGTCCGCCGGCAGGTGATCACCTTCCTGGTGGCCGGCCACGAGACCACCTCGGGCGCGCTCTCCTTCGCCCTGCACCATCTGTCCCGGCACCCGGACGTCGCGGCCCGCGCCCGCGCAGAGGTGGACCGCGTCTGGGGCGACACGGCGGCGCCGGGCTACGACCAGGTGGCGCGGCTGCGGTATGTGCGCCGGATTCTCGACGAGTCGCTGCGGCTGTGGCCGACGGCGCCCGCCTTCGCCCGGGAGGCGCGCGAGGACACCGTGCTCGGCGGTGCCCATCCGATGCGGCGGGGCGGCTGGGCGCTGGTGCTGACGGCGATGTTGCACCGTGATCCGCAGGTGTGGGGCGCGGACGCCGAGAGTTTCGATCCGGACCGCTTCGATCCGCAGGCCGTGCGGACGCGTGCGTCGCACACCTTCAAGCCGTTCGGGACGGGGGCGCGGGCGTGCATCGGCCGCCAGTTCGCGCTGCACGAGGCCACGCTGGTGCTGGGCCTGCTGCTGCGCCGGTACGAGCTGCCGGCCGACCCGGGGTATCGGCTCCGGGTGACGGAGCGGCTGACGCTGATGCCGGAGGGGTTGCGGCTGCGCGTGGAGCGGCGGACGCCCGGCACCGCGGGCACCGGACCCGTCCCGGGCGGGATGGTCGACAGCGCGAGGTCAGACGTCCGCTGTCCAGTGCACAGGTCGGTCGACTGACGCGGGCAGCCGTGTGCCGGCGCTGCCCCGGGCCGCGTTGAGCTGGGGCTGGGTCAGGAAGAAGGCGCCCGTCAGATCGGCGTCCGTGAGGTCGGTGTCACGCAGGTCGGCCCCGATGAGGTCCGCGCCGCGCAGATCGGCGCCGGTCAGGTCGGCGGCGATGAGGTAGGCGCCGCGCAGGTTCGCGCCCCGCAGGTCGGCGCCCTTGAGCCGGGCGCCCATCAGGTCCGCGCCCCGGCGGTTCTTCTTGCGGCCGCCGCCGGTGCCGGCCCTGGCCAGCTCGCTGGCCTTGAGCAGGAGCACGTTGACGTCCTGGCGGTGCGCGGCCACGTCCAGCGCCGCCAGGTCCTGCGGGGTTCCCCGGGTGAGCTCCTCGGTCCTCTCCAGGATCCGGCGCAGGTCGGCGTAAAGGGGGCGGGCGGCGGGCAGGGTGAGTGCCTCGGTGAGGTACCAGAGCAGTTCGTGGAGCCGGTGGACGACCGGGAAGACGTCGAACATCTGCCGGGCGTGCTCACGTGAGCCCGTCCGCCAGTCCTGTCCGCCGAAGGTGACCTGCGAGACCTTCTGTCCGGCACCGAAGCAGTCGTAGACGGTGCAGCCGGTGAAACCGGTCTGCCGGAGCCGGTCGTGGATGCCGCACCGGTGGTCCTCACGCAGGTTGTGGCAGGGCTTCCCGGCCGCCTTGTCGACCGCGAAGTCGGCGGACGCGGCGAAGGGAAGGGCCACACAGCACAGCCCGAAGCAGTTTGTGCAGTCACCGTGCAGGTCGGCCCGGTCGAACATCTGATCTTGCATACCGTTCAGCATACGGAACGGAAACTCGCCAGTGAGCTGCCCCGTGACTCAGCCGCCGGGGCCCGGCAGATCGAGGCCGGCGAGCCGCTCGGGGTCCGCCAGGATGTACATGTGCGTGATGCGGCCGTCGGCGATGGTGACGCCCATGACCGACTGTGGCCGCCCCTCGGGCGCGTGGACGACCCCGATCTCCCCGTTGACCAGCACGAGCTGCGCGTATCGAGCGAACTGAGCGAACAGCAGCGCCTGTTCGGCCACCGGCTTCGCACCGCGCACCACCTTCGACGCCGCCGCGCCACGGGCCAGCGGCCCGGAGTCCGCGCGCAGCACCACGTCCGGGTCGAGGACCGCGAGCAGCGCCTCGAAGTCCCCCGCGCGGGAGGCCGCCATGAAGGCGTCGAGGACCTGCCGCTGTCTGCCGAGGTCGGGCTCGGACGACGGTGTCGCGCCCCGCGCCCGGCGCCGGGCGCGACTGGCCAGCTGCCGGGTGGCGGACGAGGTGCGTTCCACGATCGGCGCGATGTCGTCGAAGGGCACCGCGAACATGTCGTGCAGCACGAACGCGATCCGCTCGGCCGGCTCCAGCGTCTCCAGGACCACCAGCAGGGCCAGGCCCACCGAGTCGGCCTGGAGAACCTCCTGTTCCGGGTCGATCGTCGAGAGCGGTCTGATCACGGGGTCGGGCACGAAGGTGTCGTCCAGGGGCTCCTCGTGGCGCCGCGTGCGCGAGCGCAGCATGTCCAGGCAGACCCGGCCGACCACGGTGGTCAGCCAGCCGCCGAGGTTCTCGATGGCGCCCGCGTCGCTGCGGCTCAGCTTCAGCCAGCACTCCTGGACGGCGTCCTCCGCCTCGGCCAGTGAGCCGAGCATGCGGTAGGCGACCGCCTTGAGACGCCCGCGGTGCTCCTCGAAGCGGTCCGCCAGCGCTTCCGTCTCGTTCACCGTGCCCCCGTCTCCCGCATAGGTCCGCCGGAACTACCGGCCGAACAGTTCGAACGCCACGGCCGGCTTTCCGCCGAACCGCTCCCCCAGCGCCTCTGCGTTCGCGGTGAGGAAGCCGCGGGCGTACGTCTCCGGGTCCTCGCTCGTCAGCACCTCGATGTAGGTGCGGTGTTCGAGCAGCGAGCGCACCGCCCGCTCCAGGCCCGCCGTCGCGTCCACCGCGTGCGTGGGTGTGCTGGAACCGGCGACGGCGACCCAGCGCACGCCGCCCCAGGGCTCCAGGCCCTGCTCGATGAGCTCCGGGAAGATCCAGCGGTTGCCCGCGTCGCCGGCCGCGTCCAGCGTCGCGCGGCCGACGGCCACATGGTCCGGGGTGTTCCAGGCGACGCCTCCCCAGGTGTCCCGGTGGTTGAGCGTGATCACCAGCTCGGGCCGGTAGCGGCGGATCGCGGCGGCGATGTCGCGGCGCAGGCCGATGCCGTACTCGATCACGCCGTCCTGGTGGTCGAGGAACTCCACAGCGGACACGCCCACGACGGCCGCGCCGGCCCGCTGCTCGCGCTCCCGCAGCGGTGCGCACTTCGCGGGTTCCAGGGTGTCGATGCCGGCCTCGCCGCGGGTCGCGAGGACGTAGGAGACCTCACGACCCCCGTCGGTCCAGGCGGCGATCGCAGCCGAGCAGCCGTACTCGAGGTCGTCGGGGTGCGCGACGACGGCAAGCGCGCGCTGCCAGTCGTCCGGCATGGGCTTCAGCTGAGTGATCGTCGGCTCGGTCATGTCCGCACACTAACGCGTGACTCTGACATCACGCTTCGTCACGGGTGAGCGCGAGCAGCCGGTCCAGGACGCGGGGGCCGCCGGCCCGTACGCCGTCGTGCTCGAACTCGTCCGTCACCCAGGTCCGCAGTCCGCGGATCGCGCGGGCGGTGGCGAGGGAGTGGGCGGTGTCGACGTACATGTCGTCGTGGTAGACGGCGGCCGCGACCGGCACCTCGTTGGCGGCGAGGCGCGCCGGGTCGTACAGGGGCTTCCAGTCGGTGCGGGCGGCAAGGAGTTCGGCGGTCTCGCGCAGCGGGCGCAGCGCCGGATCGCAGTCGAACATCCACGGGTGGATCGTCTCGCCGGTGAACAGCAGCGGTCCGTCGCCCGCGAGGGTCTTGGCCGCGTCGAACTGCGGGAACTCCGCGCGAACGCGCTCGGCGGACCAGTTGGTGGGGCGCGTGTCCTGGCCGTAGATCGCCTCGTGGACGAGGGCGTAGAGCGGGTGGCTCGCGTACGACAGCAGGCCCTGGACCTCCTCCTGGAAGGCGTCCGAGAGGGCGGATCCCTGGGGGGTGCGGACGAAGGCGTCCTCCAGCAGGTAGTGCAGGCGGTGGCTGCCCTCGCCGCCGCCGAGGAGGATACCGAGGGACTGGAAGGCCTCGGCGGTGAGGCGGTAGCCGTTCGGCAGGACCACATCGCTTGCGAGGAGGTGGTCGGCGATTCGGCGGGCGCGCTCGACGTCCTGCGGGTAGCGGGCGTAGTGCGCGGCGACCTTGCGCTCGATCCGCGGGTAGGCCGCGCGATAGACGTCGTCGGCGTGCGCGTCGAGGGAGGGCAGGCCGCCGGTGACGACCGCGGCGGTCAGGCCCTCGGGGGCGGTGGAGAGGTAGTTGACCGTGCAGAAGCCGCCGAAGCTCTGGCCGAGGACGGTCCAGGGAGCGCCGCCGGTCACCTCACGGCGGATCGCCTCGCAGTCACGCACGATCGAGTCGGCACGGAAGTGCGTGAGGTGGTCGGCCTGTTCGGCGGGGGTGCCGCGCAGCGGGAGGGTCTGGCGGTTGGCGGGCGCGGAGTGGCCGGTGCCGCGCTGGTCCAGCAGCAGGACGCGGTACTCCTTGAGCGCGCGGCCGAGCCAGGCGCCCTTGCCGACGAAACGGTTCGCCCCGAAGCCGGGGCCGCCCTGGAGGTAGACCAGCCACGGCTGGTCCTGGTGTGCCTTGTCGCTGGCGACGACCTCACGGGCGTAGAGCTCGATCGTCTCGCCCGTCGGGGCGTCGTGGTCGAGGGGCACGGTGAAGTGGCGGTCGGTGAGGACGACGCCGGGCTGGCGGTAGCTGACGGTCAACAGGGCTCCCGGGACGGATGGTTTTCGGGCCGCGTCCCAGTTCAACACATGTTCGTCCGCCGACCGAGCCCTGGGATCATGAAATCGTACTGAACGGCCGATCAGTGGCCCCGGGTCCGGATCGCCTCGGGATCAGCGGGCCGACAGGCTGGAGCGCCGCACCACCAGCTCGGGCTGGAGTACGACACGCCGGTGCTCGTGCCGCTTCGTCCCGGTCTCCTCCTCCGTCTCCTCCAGCAGCATCTCCGCCGCGAGAGTGCCCATGGTGACCGCGGGCTGCCGTACGGAGGTGAGGGGGACGGCCGCGGCGGCCGCGAACTCGATGTCGTCGTAGCCGACGATCGCGAGGTCGTCGGGGACGCCGACGCCCGCGGCGTACATGGCCTGCAGGACGCCCAGGGCGAGCAGGTCGTTGGCGCAGAAGACGGCGGTCGGGCGGTCGGCGAGGCCGAGCAGGCGGGCACCCGCGTCCCGGCCGGCGGCGACGTCGAGCCGCTCGGTAGGCAGCTCGCGCAGGTTCTCGGGGCCGAGGCCCGCCTCCGCCAGCGCGTTCAGGGCGCCGGTGCGGCGGTCGCGGACCTGGTTGAGGCCGGGCGGGCCGCTGACGTAGGCGATGGAGCGGTGCCCGGCGTCGACGAGGTGGCGTACGGCCAGCGCGCCGCCCGCGACGTCGTCGACGGAGACCGAGCACTCGGTGGTGCCCTCGGCGACCCGGTCGACCAGGACGAAGGGGATGTTGTGGCGGCGAAACGTTTCGATGTTGCGTCCGGTGGCGTCGGCCGGGGTCAGCAGCACGCCCCGCACACGCTGTTCGGCGAAGAGGGACAGGTAGTCGGCCTCCTCGCCGGCGCTCTGCGCGCTGTTGCAGACCATCACGCCGAGCCCGGCGTCCCGCGCGGTCCGCTCGGCGCCGCGCGCCACGTCGACGAAGAACGGGTTGCCCATGTCGAGGACGAGCAGCCCCATGATCCGGCTGCGTCCCGCGCGCAGCTGGCGCGCGGACTCGCTGCGGACATAGCCCAGCCGGTCTATCGCGGACTGCACCCGCGCCCGGGTCTCCGTGGCGACCGCGTCCGGACGGTTGATGACGTTGGACACCGTGCCGACGGAGACTCCGGCGGCGCGTGCGACGTCCTTGATACCCACCGACTGGGCCATCGGGCAGGGACCTCCAGAAAGACTCGTAAGACGTGGGGCGGCGGGAAGGCCTTCACATTACCGTCATGCCGCCCACATCGGCTGCGATCAGGCAGGCAGGCGGAAGTTGAGGTTACGCAGCGCCGAGGGCGTCGTACCGCTGGACTTCTCCTGGTACATGATCGACAGGTAGTGGTCCTGGCCGACGCGCGTCTCGTCGATCACGACCTCGCCGAAGGCGTTCAGCCCTGCGGTGACACCGTCGTACAGCACCGTCCAGTCCGTGTGTCCGGAGGCCTTGGAGGCTCCGGCGATCCGGCAGAACGGGAAGATCGCGTACGCGTTGTCGTACTTGTCCAGGATCAGCTTGGTGCGCTGGCTGGAGTTCAGCGGGACGGGGATCTCGGTCTTCTGCCAGGTGCCCGAGGCGTTCTTGCGGACGTGGAAGGCGCGGCCGTTCGCGGTGCGGTCGGCTACGTAGTTCGTGGTGCACTGCCCGAAGCGGCCGGGGACGTAGCTGATGATCGCGTGCGGCAGGCCCGCGGAGTCGGTGAACTGGCTCTCCTGGTTCATCAGGGAGTGGTCGGGGTTGATTGCGTCGATCACCAGGCCGCTGTCGGTGACGGCGACCTTGTCGGAGCCGCCGGTCGTGCCGACGACGGTGCCGGCGTTGTTGCGCCAGGTGCGGCCGCGGTCGTCGGAGTAGACATAGCCGGTGTCGTGGTTGGTGATGCCGCCGCCGTTGCACATCACGGCGCCGTTCTGCTCGCGCCAGGTGAAGAAGGAGTGCAGGCGGCCGCCCCGGTCGTAGTCGATGCCGTGCAGGTACATGTTGCGGGCGGTCGACGAGCCGTGTTCGCTGGTGTACGTGCCCGTGGAGCTGGACCACTCGCCGAGGTCGGTCCAGGCCGAACCGTTGTACTCGGCGAGGGCGTTGCGGCCGTTTCCGGAGACGGCGACCCGGTAGCTGAGCTGGAGTCCGCCTTCGGGGGTGGAGATGAACTGCGGGTAGGTGAACTGCGAGGTGAGGGCGAGGCCGTCCATGGTCGACTGGGGTGCGCCGAAGCGGCTCGCGGTCCAGCTCAGGCCTGCCGGGCTGTCCATCAGCCCGGCGACGGACTTGACGTAGGTGAAGCCGTCGCTGTGCGAGTCCATGTTGAGGTGAAGGCGGCCGTCGACCTTCGAGATCCCCATCGAGATGACGTTGTGGGAGTCGTTGTAGCGCAGGGTGTGGCCCACCTTGACCGTGGACCAGGTGGTGGCGCCGAGCGCGCGGCGGCCGACGACGGCGCCTCGGTCGGCGGTGTACCAGACGGCGTACTGGTAGCCCTTGTAGGTCAGCAGGCCGTTCTTCTGGAAGGCGTTGTTGTTGACCAGTCCGTCGTACGACACGAAGAAGATGGCCTGCGTGTCGAGCGTGGTCGTGCCGGTCAGGGTGAGGGACGGACCGGGGTCGGCCGCGCGGGCGGTGCCGGAGGCGAGGGCGGGGGTCATCACGGCTCCGGCGAGGGCGGCGCCCAGCAGGGTGCGTCTCTTCATCTCGGGGGACTCCATGGTCGGCTGGGAGGGGGCGGTTCAGGCGAGGTGGAACACTTCCGTGAGCGGTTTCATGGCCTCGTCGGGGCGGGCGCCGTCCAGCGACTCGAAGAACGGCGCCATCTCCTTCTGCCAGCGGGCGTTGACCTCCGTGGCCGCCATGCCGGCCTGGGCGGCGGCGAAGTCCCCGGTCTCCAGATAGCCGACGAGGAGGCCGTCGTCGCGCAGGAAGAGCGAGTAGTTGTGCCAGCCGGTGGCGGAGAGCGCTTCGAGCATCTCCGGCCACACGGCGGCGTGCCGCTCGCGGTACTCGTCCAGGCGGTCCTGACGGACCTTCAGCAGGAAGCACACGCGCTGCATCAACGACCCTCCGGGGCCCAGAAGTTGAAGACGGACTCAGAAGTTTGAAGCCGGGCTCAGAAATTGAACTTGTCGATGTTCTTGGCGTCGAACACGGTCGGCTTGCCGAGGCTGATCACACCGTCCTTGCCGATGGTGTACTCGCCCATGTCGCCGGCCTCGAAGGTCTCGCCCTCCTTGCCGGTGATCTGGCCGGAGACCAGGGCGACGGCGGTACGGGCGGCCAGCTCGCCGAGCTTCGAGGGGTCCCACAGCTCGAACGCCTCGACGGTCCCGTTCTTGACGTACTTGCGCATGTCGTTCGGGGTGCCGAGACCGGTCAGCTTGACCTTGCCCTTGTACTTGGAGCCGGAGATGTACTGGGCGGCCGCCTTGATGCCGACCGTCGTCGGGGAGATGATCCCCTTCAGGTTCGGGTACTCCTGGAGCAGGCCCTGGGTCTGCTGGAAGGACTGCTGGGCGTCGTCGTTGCCGTAGGCGATCTTGACGAGCTTGATGTCCTTGTACTTGGGGTCCTTGAGCTCGTCCTTCATGAAGTCGATCCAGGTGTTCTGGTTCGTCGCGGTCTGCGCGGCGGACAGGATCGCGATCTCGCCCTTGTAGTCGATCTGTTCGGCGAGCAGCTGCACCTCGGTGCGGCCGAGGTCCTCGGCGGACGCCTGCGAGACGAAGGCGTTGCGGCAGTCGGCGGTGGTGTCGGAGTCGTAGGTGACGACCTTGATGTCGTTCTTCATGGCCTGCTTCAGCGCGGTGCACAGGGCGCCCGGGTCCTGCGCGGAGACGGCCATCGCGTCGACCTGCTGCTGGGTGAGCGTGTTGACGTAACTCACCTGCCCGGCGGTGTCGGTCGCGCTGGACGGCCCGACCTCCTTGTAGCTGGAGCCCAGCTCCTTCAGCGCCGCCTCGCCGCCCTTGTCGGCGGAGGTGAAGTAGGGGTTGTTGACCTGCTTGGGCAGGAAGCCGACGGTCAGGCCCTTCTTCAACTCGGCGTTCGGGTCGGCCTTGCCGGCGGTGGCGGCGGAGGCGCCCTCGTTCTTGACGTCCTCTTTGGTGGTGCCCCCGCAGGCGGTGAGGGCGAGAGCGAGGGACGTGGCGGCGGCGAGGGCCGCGGAGGCGCGGCGGAGGGATGACTTGCGCATGGTGGGAGTCCTTTACGAGGAAGGGCTGAGTTACGAGGTCGGAGTCGAGGCGGCTCTACGGCCCGCCCTCGCCACGGAGATCTGCCGTGCGACCCGCGGGCCGAGCACGGACAGCACGAGCAGGACGCCGGTGACGACGATCTGCGACTGGGCGGAGACGTCCTGGAGGCTCATGACGTTCTGCAGCGCCCCCAGCAGGAACACCCCGGCGATGGCGCCGCCCAGCGTGCCCTTGCCGCCGTCGAAGTCGATGCCGCCGAGCAACACGGCGGCCACGACGGAGAGTTCGAGCCCCGTGGCGTTGTCGTAGCGGGCGCTCGCGTAGTGCAGCGCCCAGAAGATGCCGGTGAGGGAGGCCATCAGGCCGGTCACCGTGAACAGGATCAGCTTCTGCCGCTTGACGCGGATACCGGCGAAGCGCGCCGCCTCCTCGCTCGCGCCGGTGGCGAAGACCGACCGTCCGAACGGGGTGGCGTGCAGCGCGACCACGGCGATGGCGAGCAGGACGAGGAAGGGCAGGAACGCGTACGGAATGAACGTGTCCCCGATCCGTCCGGCGGCGAAGTCCAGGTACTGGGACGGGAAGTCGGTCACCGCGTCCGACCCGAGCACGATCTGTGCGATGCCCCGGTAGGCGGCGAGGGTGCCGATCGTGACGGCGAGGGACGGCAGGCCCAGCCTGGTCACCAGGAGCCCGTTGATCAGACCGCACACCACACCGAGCAGGAGGCAGATCGGGATGATCGTCTCGATCGTCATGCCCTGGTTCCACAGCGCACCCATCACCGCGCCCGAGAGCCCGGCGGTCGATGCGACCGAGAGATCGATCTCGCCCGAGACGACCAGCAGCGTCATCGGCAGGGCGATCAAAGCGATCGGAAGGGTGTTCCCGATCAGGAACGACAGGTTGAGAGCGTTTCCGAAGCCATCGACCGTGGTGAAGGACAGCAGGAGCACGACGATCAGAAGGGCGCCGACGACCGTGTCCCAGCGAACGGCGCGCGCGAGCGACGAGTCAGCCATGGCGGGCGTTCCTCTTCTTCAGGGCGTTGGCCACGCGCAGCGCGACGATCCGGTCGACCGCGATGGCGAGGATGAGCAGGATGCCGTTGATGGCGAGCACCCAGACGGAGCTGACGCCGAGGGCGGGCAGGACGCTGTTGATGGAGGTCAGCAGCAGCGCGCCGAGCGCGGCACCGTAGACGCTGCCGGAGCCGCCGGTGAAGACGACACCGCCGACCACGACCGCGCTGACGACGGTGAGTTCGTAGCCGTTGCCGGTGCCGGAGTCGACGTTGCCGAACCGGGCGAGGTACAGGGCGCCCGCGAGACCGGCGAGCGCACCGCAGAAGGTGTACGCGGCCAGGATCCGCTTGCGCACCGGGATGCCGGCGAGGCGGGCGGCCTCCGGGTTGGAGCCGAGGGCGTACAGCTCGCGGCCGCTGCCGAAGTGCCTGAGGTAGTACGCGGTCGCCACCAGCACGGCGAGGGCGATCAGCGCCAGCCACGGCACCGCGGAGATGCCGCCGGAGCCGAAGTCGACGAAGCCGTCCGGGAGGTCGGCCGCGGTGATCTGGCGGGAGCCGACCCAGATGGAGTCGATGCCGCGGATGATGTAGAGCGTGCCGAGGGTGACGACGAGCGCGGGCACCTGGCCGAGGCTGACGAGCAGGCCGTTCAGCAAGCCGAAGCCGATGCCCAGCAGGACCGCCAGGAGCACGGCGACGACCGGGTTCCCGCCGCCCTGGAGGTACGTTCCGGCGGCGAAGGCGCTGATGCCGAGCGTCGAGCCGACCGACAGGTCCACGTTCCTCGTGATGACGACCAGGGACTGGCCCGTGGCGACCAGGACGAGGATCGTCGCGTTCAGCAGCAGGTCCTTGATGCCCTGCTCGGTGAGGAACTCGCTGTTGCCCAGCTGGGTGACGACGATCATCACCACGAAGACGACCAGGATGGCGAGTTCACGCATCTTGAAGACGCGGTCGACCAGGCGGGTGCCGCTGGACTTCGGCACGTCGGTGACAGGTGCCTCCTTGGGAGTGATCACCGTCATGCGGCGGCCCTCCCCGTTGCTGCGGCCATCACGGTTTCCTCGGTGGCTTCGGAGCGTGGGATCTCGGCGGTGAGGCGGCCCTCGTGCATCACGAGCACGCGGTCGGCCATGCCGAGGATCTCGGGCAGGTCGGAGGAGATCATCAGAACGGCCACGCCGTCGGCGGCCAACTCGCTGAGCAGCCGGTGCACTTCGGCCTTCGTACCGACGTCGATGCCCCGGGTCGGCTCGTCGACGATCAGCACCTCGGGGCCGGTGGCGAGCCACTTGGCGAGGACGACCTTCTGCTGGTTGCCGCCGGACAGGGTGTTGACCGTGTCGGCGATCCGCGCGTACTTGACCTGGAGCTTGACGGCCCAGTCGAGGGAGCGGCTGCGCTCGGCGCCGCGGTCCATCAGGCCGGCCCTGACGGTCGTACGCAGCCCGGTGAGGCCGATGTTGCGCTCGATGGACATGTCCATGACCAGGCCTTGAGCCCGCCGGTCCTCGGGGACCAGGGCGAGGCCGCAGGCCATGGCGGTGGAGGGGGCGCCGTTGGTGAGCGCCTTGCCGCCGACGGACACCTCGCCCGCGTCCCACCGGTCGATGCCGAACACGGCCCGCGCGACCTCGGTACGGCCCGCGCCGACGAGCCCCGCGAGACCGACGATCTCACCGCGTCGTACGTCGAAGGAGACATCGGTGAAGACGCCCTCACGGGTCAACCTGCGGACGCTCAGGGCCACTTCGCCCGGCTTCACGTCCTGCTTGGGGTACAGGTCGTCGAGGTCGCGGCCGACCATCCGGCGTACGAGGTCCTCCTCGGTCATGCCGTCCAGCGGCTCGCTGGCGATCCAGGCGCCGTCGCGCAGGGTGGTGACCCGCCGGCAGATCTGGAAGATCTCCTCCAGCCGATGGGAGATGAAGAGGACGGCGGCGCCCTGTTCGCGCAGGGTGCGAACGACGCCGAAGAGCCGGGCGACCTCGCTGCCGGTGAGGGCGGCGGTCGGCTCGTCCATGATCAGGACGCGGGCGTCGAAGGAGAGCGCCTTGGCGATCTCGACGATCTGCTGGTCGGCGATGGACAGGCCGCGCGCGGGCCGGTCGGGGTCGAGTTCGACGCCGAGGCGCTGCATCAGGGCGAGGGTCGCCGTGTGCGTGGCCTTGTGGTCGATCCGGCCGAGGGCGCGCCGGGGCTGACGGCCCATGAAGATGTTCTCGGCGATCGACAGGTCGGGGAAGAGGGTCGGCTCCTGGTAGATCACGGCGATACCGGCGTCGCGGGCGTCGCCGGGTCCGTGGAAGACGACGGGCGCGCCGTCGAGCAGCACCTGGCCGGCGTCCGGCCGGTGCACTCCGGCGAGCGTCTTGATCAGGGTCGACTTGCCCGCGCCGTTCTCCCCGGCGAGGGCGTGCACCTCCCCGGGAAACAGCTCCAGGGAGACGTCCCGCAGGGCGCGGACCGCGCCGAAGGACTTCGAGATGTCCCTGAGCGCCAGAACCGGGGCCGGACCCGTGGTGGACGGGTGGGTCATGAGGGCTCCTCGACGACGTCGGCGGGACGGCCCTCTCGACGTCGTGAAAGGTTTCAACTTGGTTGCCGGGACGTTAGACATGGAGCGCATGTCACGTCAATGGGTCCGTGTCGAAAAACTTTCGATGAACGAAGGTCACGGGCGAGTCACAACAAGAAGCCGTGGCTGCGGGGCTTGACACCCCTTCGGAGGCCTCATACGTTCCCGTCTTGAATCGTTTCACGACGAAGCTTTTCAGATGTCCACCGTCCGACTTCCCGTCCCGACGTCACAGGAGCCCTCAGTGACCGAGCTCGCCGCGGTGAAGGCCGCACTCAAGACCCAGGCAGTCGAAACGCCGTCGTGGGCGTACGGGAACTCGGGGACGCGGTTCAAGGTGTTCGCCCAGCAAGGCGTTCCCCGGACACCGCAGGAGAAGCTGGACGACGCCGCTCAGGTGCACGCGTTCACCGGTGTCGCCCCGACCGTCGCCCTGCACATTCCGTGGGACAAGGTCGACGACTATGCGGCGCTGGCCAAGCACGCCCAGGAGCGCGGCGTGAAGCTCGGCGCGATCAACTCCAACACCTTCCAGGACGACGACTACAAGCTGGGCAGCATCTGCCACCCGGACGCGGCGGTACGGCGCAAGGCCGTCGATCATCTGCTGGAGTGCGTCGACATCATGGACGCGACGGGCTCCGCCGATCTGAAGCTGTGGTTCGCGGACGGCACGAACTATCCCGGGCAGGATGACATCCGCTCGCGGCAGGACCGCCTGGCCGAGGGGTTGGCTGAGGTGTACGAGCGTCTCGGGGACGGGCAGCGGATGCTGCTGGAGTACAAGTTCTTCGAGCCGGCCTTCTACACGACGGACGTGCCGGACTGGGGCACGGCGTACGCGCACTGTCTGAAGCTCGGGCCGAAGGCGCAGGTCGTCGTCGACACCGGGCATCACGCGCCGGGCACCAACATCGAGTTCATCGTCGCGACGCTGCTGCGGGAGGGGAAGCTCGGCGGATTCGACTTCAACTCGCGCTTCTACGCCGACGACGACCTGATGGTGGGGGCCGCGGATCCGTTCCAGTTGTTCCGGATCATGTACGAGGTGCTGCGTGGGGGCGGGTTCACGTCCGACGTGGCGTTCATGCTCGACCAGTGCCACAACATCGAGGCGAAGATCCCGGCGATCATCCGGTCCGTGATGAACGTGCAGGAGGCCACGGGGAAAGCGCTGCTGGTTGACCGGTCTGCGTTGGCCGAGGCGCAGGCTTCCGGTGATGTGCTGGGCGCGAATGCGGTGCTCATGGATGCGTACAACACGGATGTGCGGCCGTTGCTGGCCGAGGTTCGGGAAGAGATGGGGCTCGATGCGGATCCCATGGGTGCGTATCGCCGTTCCGGATGGGCCGAGAAGGTTGTGGCTGAGCGGGTTGGTGGGCAGCAGGCCGGATGGGGGGCGTAGGCGTCTGCCGGGATCTCTTTCATCGCGGTCTGCGGGTCCGTTGTGGCTGGTCGCGCAGTTCCCCGCGCCCCTAGGTCGTTGCACTCCCCCTTTCTTGTAAGGACTGAACGTTCATGTCAACCCATCCCGAAGCCGCCGCCCTCCTCGCCCGTTCCCACCGTCTCGGCTCCGACCCCCGCAACACCAACTACGCCGGCGGAAACGCGTCCGCCAAGGGCACCGACACCGACCCCGTCACCGGCGGTGACGTCGAGCTGATGTGGGTGAAGGGGTCCGGGGGTGACCTTGGCACGCTCGCCGAGAGTGGGCTGGCGGTGCTGCGGCTGGACCGTATGCGGGCCCTTGTCGACGTCTACCCGGGCGTCGAGCGGGAGGACGAGATGGTGGCCGCCTTCGACTACTGCCTGCACGGCAAGGGCGGGGCGGCTCCGTCGATCGACACCGCCATGCACGGGCTCGTGGCGGCCGCGCATGTCGATCATCTGCATCCCGACTCCGGCATCGCTCTCGCCTGTGCCACCGACGGGGAGAAGCTGACCGCCGAGTGCTTCGGGGACTTGGTGGTGTGGGTGCCGTGGCGGCGGCCCGGGTTCCAGCTGGGGCTGGACATCGCGGCGGTCAAGGAGGCCAACCCGCAGGCCATCGGGTGCGTTCTCGGTGGGCACGGCATCACCGCCTGGGGTGACACCTCCGAGGAGTGCGAGCGGAACTCGCTGCACATCATCCGCACCGCCGAGGCGTTTCTCGCCGAGCGCGGGAAGCCGGAGCCCTTCGGTCCGGTGATCGAGGGGTACGCGGCGCTCGGCGCCGTCGAACGGCGGGAGCGGGCAGCGGCGCTGGCGCCGGTCATCCGCGGCATCGCCTCGCTGGACCGCCCGCAGGTCGGTCACTTCACCGACTCCGAGGTCGTTCTCGACTTCCTCGCGAGCGCCGGGCACCCGCGGCTCGCCGCGCTCGGCACGTCCTGCCCCGATCACTTCCTGCGCACCAAGGTGCGGCCGCTCGTCCTCGATCTGCCGCCCACCGCTCCCCTCGACGAGGCGATCGCCCGGCTGGGGAGCTGCACGCCGCGTACCGAGAGCAGTACGCGGCCTACTACCAGCGGCACGCCCTGCCCGACTCCCCCGCCATGCGCGGTGCCGACCCGGCGATCGTTCTGGTCCCGGGCGTCGGCATGTTCAGCTTCGGCAAGGACAAGCAGACCGCCCGGGTCGCCGGCGAGTTCTATGTCAACGCCGTCAATGTGATGCGGGGGGCCGAGGCGGTCTCGACGTACGCGCCCATCGAGGAGTCGGAGAAGTTCCGTATCGAGTACTGGGCGCTGGAGGAGGCCAAGCTTCAGCGGATGCCGAAGCCCAAGGCGCTCGCGACGCGGGTCGCGTTCGTGACCGGCGCCGGCAGTGGGATCGGGAAGGCCATCGCGCACCGGCTCGTCGCCGAGGGCGCGTGTGTGGTGGTCGCCGATCTCGACGCCGAGAACGCCGAGGCCGTCGCCGAGGAGCTGGGCGGGCCCGACAAGGCCGTGGCGGTGGCGGTGGACGTCACGTCCGAGGAGCAGATCGCCGACGCGTTCAAGGCGGCCGTGCTGGCCTTCGGCGGAGTCGATCTCGTCGTCAACAACGCCGGTATCTCCATCTCCAAGCCCCTCCTTGAGACGTCGGCCAAGGACTGGGACCTCCAGCACGACATCATGGCGCGTGGCTCCTTCCTCGTGTCGAGGGAGGCGGCGCGCGTGATGATCGCTCAGAAGCTGGGCGGTGACATCGTCTACATCGCCTCCAAGAACGCCGTGTTCGCCGGCCCCAACAACATCGCCTACTCGGCCACCAAGGCCGACCAGGCCCACCAAGTGCGGCTGCTGGCGGCCGAGTTGGGTGAGCACGGCATCCGCGTCAACGGGATCAACCCGGACGGCGTCGTCCGCGGGTCCGGGATCTTCGCCGGCGGCTGGGGCGCCCAGCGGGCCGCCGTGTACGGGGTCGAGGAGGACAAGCTGGGTGAGTTCTACGCCCAGCGGACCATCCTCAAGCGGGAGGTGCTCCCGGAGCATGTCGCGAACGCCGTCTTCGCGCTCACCGGCGGCGACCTGACCCACACCACGGGGCTCCACGTCCCGGTCGACGCCGGCGTCGCGGCCGCCTTCCTGCGGTGAGTGCGTCCGTGAAGTCGTACGCCGCGGTCGACCTCGGCGCGTCCAGCGGGCGTGTCATGGTCGGACACGTCGGCCCCGACCGCCTGGAGCTCACCGAGGCGCACCGCTTCGCGAACCGGCCCGTGCGGGTGCCCGAGGGGCTGCGCTGGGATGTTCTCGCCCTGTACGCGGGCGTGCTCGCGGGGCTGCGGGCGGCCGGTCAGGTCGACTCCGTCGGCATCGACAGCTGGGCCGTCGACTACGGCCTGCTGGACGCGGACGGAGCCCTGCTCGGCAACCCCGTGCACTACCGGGACTCCCGGACGGAGGGGGTCGCGGAGAAGGTGTGGGCGACCGTCCCGGCAGCGGAGCTGTACGCGGCGACCGGGTTGCAGTACGCGCCCTTCAACACGCTGTATCAGCTGGCGGCGGCCCGGTCCTCGGCCCAACTGCGTTACGCGGGACGGCTGTTGCTCGTCCCGGACCTGTTGACGTACTGGCTCACCGGTGAGCAGGGCACCGAGCTCACCAACGCATCCACCACCCAGCTGATCGATCCCCGCACGCGCGACTGGGCGTACGGCATCACTGACCGGCTGGGCATCGACCTGGGCCTGTTCGCACCACTGCGGCAACCCGGCGACCCCGCGGGGGTGTTGCGCGACGAGGTGCTTCAGGAGACCGGGCTGAGCGGTCCGGTGCCGGTGACGGCGGTGGGGTCGCACGACACCGCGTCCGCCGTGGCCGCCGTTCCGGCCGAGGCCGGCGAGCGGTTCGCGTACATCTGCACCGGCACCTGGTCGCTGGCGGGGCTGGAGCTGGACGCGCCCGTGCTGACCGAGGGGAGCCGGGCCGCCAACTTCACCAATGAGCTGGGGCTGGACGGCACGGTCCGGTACCTGCGGAACATCATGGGGCTGTGGTTGCTCCAGGAGTGCGTACGGGCCTGGGGGGACCCCGACCTGGACGAGCTGCTGCGCGACGCGTCCGAGGTGCCGGCGCTGCGGTCGGTCGTGGACGCGGGGGACGCGGCGTTTCTGGCGCCGGGGCGGATGCCTGAGCGGATCGCCGAGGCGTGCCGCGCCTCGGGGCAGCCGGTGCCCGTCTCGCCCGCCGAGATCACGCGCTGCATCCTCGACTCGCTCGCCCTGGCCCACCGGCGTGCCATCAGGGACGCCGAGCGGCTGGCCGGCCATCCGGTCGACGTCGTGCATGTCGTCGGGGGCGGCACCCGCAACACCCTGCTGTGCCGGCTGACCGCCGACGCCTGCGGGCTGCCCGTTGTGGCCGGCCCGAGCGAGGCCGCCGCGCTCGGGAACGTCCTGGTCCAGGCGCGGACCCACGGGCTGGTCGGTGACCTCGCCGACGGGCGGCGCCTGCTCACCCGTACGCAGCCGCTGACCCGGTACGAGCCGCGGGGGGACGCGGCGCGCTGGAGCGAGGCGGAGGCGCGGCTCGTCCGGGGGTGACCGGCTCACCCGGGGCGGGCGGGGTCTCCCCTGCGCCGCGCTGCCGCATTACCCTGCACTCATCCGATGATCGATCGCAAGGAGCCGCGATGCGTGTCGCCCTGTTCCTGACCTGTGTCAACGACACGCTCTATCCGGACACCGGGCGCGCTGTGGTGAAACTGCTGACCAGGCTGGGCGTCGAGGTCGACTTCCCGATGGCCCAGACCTGCTGCGGACAGGCACACTACAACACCGGATACCGGCATGAGGCCGAGCCGCTCGCCCGGCATTTCTCCGATGTCTTCGGGGAGTACGAGGCGATCGTCACCCCGTCCGGATCGTGCGGGGCGATGGTGCGCGAGCTGTATCCGCGGATGGGTGAGCGGGCCCGGGCCGAGGGCCGCGGGGACACTCTCTCCGCGACCCTGGCGCCGGTGGTGCCGAAGACGTACGAGCTGACGGAGTTCCTGGTGGACGTGCTGGGTGTGACGGACGTGGGCGCCTACTACCCACACAGGGTGACGTACCACCCGACCTGTCACGGCCTGCGCGGGCTGGGGCTGGCCGACCGGCCCCGGCGGCTGCTGCAGGCCGTCAAGGGGCTGGAGTTGGCGGAGTTGCCGGGCGCGGACGAGTGCTGCGGATTCGGCGGGACCTTCGCGCTGAAGAACTCCGATGTCTCGGCGGCGATGGGCACGGACAAGGTGCGCAACGCCGAGTCGACGGGCGCCGAGGTGCTGTGCGCGGCCGACAACTCCTGTCTGATGCACATCGGCGGGACCATGGCACGGCTGCGGACGGGTATGCGGCCGGTGCACATTGCGGAGATCCTGGCGAGCACTGAGGAGGAGCCGGCGGCATGAGTGGAACGTATCTCGGGATGCCGGCGTTCCCGAAGGCCGCGCACGAGGCCGTGCACGACACGACCCTGCGCGCCAACCTGCGCCACGCCACGCACACCATCCGCGCCAAGCGGGCAGGCGCCGTCGCGGAGTTGTCCGACTGGGCGGCGCTTCGGGAGGCCGGGAAGCGGATCAAGGACCATACGCTGCGTCATCTCGACCGGTATCTCGTGCAGTTGGAGGAGTCGGTCACGGCGGCGGGCGGCACCGTCCACTGGGCCGCCGACGCCGACGAGGCCAACCGGATCGTGGCCGGCCTGGTCAAGGCGACCGGCGAGTCGGAGGTCGTCAAGGTCAAGTCGATGGCCACGCAGGAGATCGGGCTGAACGAGGCCCTGGAAGCGGAGGGTATCCGCGCGTACGAGACCGATCTCGCCGAGCTGATCGTGCAGTTGGGCAAGGACCGGCCCTCGCACATCCTCGTCCCGGCCATCCACCGCAACCGCGGTGAGATCCGGGACATCTTCCGGCGTGAGATGGGCGAGTGGGGCCGCCCGGCTCCGGAAGGCCTGACCGACACCCCCGCCGAACTCGCCGAGGCGGCCCGGCTGCACCTGCGCGAGAAGTTCCTGCGGGCCAAGGTGGGTGTCTCCGGCGCCAACTTCATGGTCGCCGAGACCGGCACGCTGGTCGTCGTGGAGTCCGAGGGCAACGGGCGGATGTGCCTGACCCTGCCCGAGACGCTGATCTCGGTCGTCGGCATCGAGAAGATCGTGCCCAGCTGGCGGGACCTGGAGGTGTTCCTGCAGACCCTCCCCGCTCCTCCACCGCGGAGCGCATGAACCCGTACACGTCCATGTGGACCGGGACGACGGACTCCGAGACGGCCGACGGGCCGAAGACCTTCCACCTGGTCCTCCTCGACAACGGCCGCACCGACACGCTCGCCGACGAGGTCGGCCGCCAGGCCCTGCGCTGCATCCGCTGCTCGGCGTGCCTCAACGTCTGCCCGGTCTACGAGCGGGCCGGCGGACACGCCTACGGTTCGGTCTACCCCGGGCCCATCGGTGCCATCCTCAGCCCCCAACTGCGCGGCGTGACAAGCGAGATCGACGCCTCGCTGCCGTATGCGTCGTCGCTGTGCGGTGCCTGCTACGAGGTGTGCCCGGTCGCCATCGACATCCCCGAGGTGCTGGTGCATCTGCGGGAACGGGTCGTTCAGGGCGGCCAGGTGACCTCCAACGGCAACAAGGTGGTCCTGAAGCCCGCGAAGGGGCATGCCGCCGAGCGGGCCGCGATGCGGGCGGCACGCTGGGCGTTCAGTCATCCGGGCGCCCTGCGCACCGGCCAGCGGCTCGCCGCACGCACCCGCCGCCTGCATCCACGCTCGCTGCCGGGGCCGGGCAAGGCGTGGAGCGGGACGCGGGAGCTGCCGGCGGTGCCCGCGGAGCCGTTCCGGGACTGGTGGCAGCGGACGCAGGGCGGAAAGGGCGGTGCCAAGTGAGCAGCAGGGAACGGATCCTGGGCCGGGTGCGACGCGCGCTGGCGGACGTACCGGGCACGCCCCGGGACGAGCCGCCGTACGAGGAGGCGGTTCCGCGGGACTATCTGCGTGAGCACGGGCAGCGGAGCGTCGCGGAGACGGTCGGTCTGCTGGCCGAGAACCTGGCGGACTACCGGGCGATCGTGCACCGCTGCACGGCCGCCGATCTCGCGGCGACGATCGCCGGGATGCTCGCGGCCCGGGGCGCGCGGACGGTGCTCGTGCCGCCGGGGCTGGAGCCAGGGTGGCTGGCGGCGTCCGACGCCGAGCGGATCCCGGACCGGACGGAGAGCACCCCCCACGAACTGGACCGGGTCGACAGCGTGGTCACGGCGTGCGCACTCGCCGTCGCCGAGACCGGCACCCTCGTCCTCGACGGCTCCCCCGACCAGGGCCGTCGCCGCATCACGCTCGTCCCCGATCACCACATCTGTGTCGTACGGGTCCCCGAGCAGGTCGTGTCGTCGGTCCCTCAGGCAATGGAACGCCTCGATCCCACCCGCCCGTTGACGTGGATCTCCGGCCCCTCGGCCACCAGCGACATCGAGCTGGACCGGGTGGAGGGGGTGCACGGCCCGCGCACGCTGGAGGTCGTCCTGGTCGGCGAGGACGCCGGCTGAAGGCATCGCGTCAGAGGTCGCGCTGCTCCAACGGCCGTACGGCGGGCCCCTGGACGACTCGGCCGTCGGGGTCGAAGCGGGAGCCGTGGCAGGGGCACTCCCAGGTCCGTTCCGCGCGGTTGAACGCGACCAGGCAGCCCAGGTGGGTGCACTTCGCGGAGACGGCGTGCACCTTTCCGTCGTCGTCGCGGTGGACGGCGCAGCGCTTGCCGGACACGTGGACGATGGCCCCTTCTCCGGGCGCGATGTCGTCCACCGAGCCGGTCGACGGGCCGGGGAGGTGGTGCAGCCGGTCGCCGACGAAGTGGCGGGCGACGTCGGTCTGGTGCTTGACGAAGTCCTTCCCCTCGCGGACGACGGACTTCACACGGCGCGGGTCGTAGAGGTCGCTCCACAGGTTCTCGCGACCGGTGATCAGGTCGCAGAGCAGGCGGCCCGTCATGATGCCGCCGCTGAGTCCCCAGCCGCCGAAGCCGGTGGCCACGTGGACATGGCGGCTCGCGGGGTGCAGGGGGCCGACGAGCGGGACGGAGTCGGTGGAGTCGTTGTCCTGCGTGGCCCAGCGGTGGGTGAAGGTGAGGTCGCCGAAGCGCTCCACCGCCCAGCTCGTCAGCGCCTCGAAGCGCGCCTCGACATCGCCGCCCGCGCCCGGGGTGAAGTGCTCGCCGGTGGCGATGAGCAGGCGTTTTCCGTCCCTGTAAGGGGCCGTGCGGACCGAGCGGGTGTTCTGCTCGGGCGTGATGTACATGCCGGTGGGTGCCTTGGCCGCGTCGATGGGGGCCGTGACGGCCAGTTCCCGCCGGGGCGTCAGGCGGGTGAACAGCAGCGCCCGGTCGAAGATCGGGTAGTGGGTGGCGACCACGACGGTGCCGGCCGTCACCTTCACACCGTTCTCGGTCGTCAGCACGCACGGCTCGCCCTCGGAGAGACCCACCACGCGTGTGTGCTCGTACACCTTCCCGCCGAGGCGTTCGAGGTCGGCGGCCAGCGCCAGCAGGTACTTGCGTGGATGGAACTGCGCCTGCCCCTCGACACGCACGGCGCCGGCCACCGGAAACGGCAGTTCCGTCCCGGTCACGTACTCGGCGCGCAGGCCCGCCTCCCGGGCGGCGTCGGCCTCGGCCCGCAGTTCGTCGGTGCGGTCGCCGTCCTCGGCGTAGGTGTAGGCCGCCGTCTCCTCCCATTCGCAGTCGATGCCGAGCTCGTCGACGACCTCGGCGGCGTGCCGGATCGCGTCCGTCTGCGAGGTCGCGTACAGGCGGGCGTCGTCCTTGCCCCGGGTGCGGCGGAGCCGGTCGTAGATCAGGGTGTGCTGGGCGGACAGCTTGGCGGTGGTGTGTCCCGTGACGCCGGCGGCGATCCGGTCCGCCTCCAGCAGGGCGACGCCGTGGCCCCGCCTGGCCAGCTCCCAGGCCGTGGAGATCCCGGCGATCCCCGCGCCCACGACGGCGACGTCGACCGTGAGGTCACCGTCCGGCGGGGGCGCGAGGTCGCCGGGCGGTGCCGTCTCGATCCAGTACGACGTGTGGGTGCGGGTCGGCTCGTCCATGCCGGCCGGGTTCCCCCCAATCGGACCCGCCACACGACGGACCCTGGTCAGGCGAGGGTGGCGGTCACCTGGTAGCGGCCGGAGGGCAGCCGGTAGCTCGACGTACCGTCCTCGAAGCCCAGGTACTCGACGCCCGTCACCCGGGCCAGAGGGGTCCTGCCCTCGCGCACCGAGGCCGGGTCGGACGTGGGGATGTGCAGGGTCGCCGTACTGTTCACGGGGACCACGGCCCGGTAGGCCAGCCTCCGGCCCTCCGTCCGCCACTCGCTGACGATCTCCCCGTACGGAGAGTGGTGCGAGCCGGCGACCTGCGTGATCCGCCCGGTCGGGTCGAGGTGCGGGCGCAGGAAAAAGTGCCGGAAGCCCGGGTGGGCCGGGTCCTTCGCGATGCCCGCCATGCTCTCGTACATCCACTCCATGATCGCGCCGTAGGAGTAGTGGTTGAACGAGTTCATGTCGACCGGGCCGAAGCCGTCCTCCTTCGAGTACGAGTTCCAGCGCTCCCAGATGGTGGTCGCGCCGTTGCGCACCGAGTACAGCCAGGACGGCATGGCGTCCTGGTGGAGCAGCTTGTACGCGAGGTCTACGTGGCCCTCGTCGGTGAGCACGGGGGCGAGGACGTTCACGCCGAGGAAGCCGACGGACAGGGTGTTCTCGGCGTACTTCACGCGAGTGCTGTCGGGGTGGGCCTCCTTGTAGGCCTCGTCGTTGCCGATGTTCTCGGCGAGCAGCGTGACCAGTTGGCGGCGCTGGGCCTCGGTGTCGTAGAAGCCGAGTTTGAGGACCCACAGCAGGGCGGTCTGCGTGTCGTCCTCGGTCCGGCCGCCCGTGGGAGGTGCGTCTCCGAGGCTCGACCGTAGGGTCACCCGGCCTGTCGTCGCGTCGGTGGCCAGGTACTTGGTGGTGAAAGCGCGCTTGATGCGGGCGAAGAGGTCGTCGTAGGCGCGTGCCTCGGTGGTGCGGCCGGTGCCGCGGGCCATGTCGGCCATGAGGCGCACGCTGTAGCCGTAGTAGACGTCGCTGATCAGCTGGGTGCTGGTGTCCTGGAAGGCGAGCCAGTCGCCGAAGATGGCGCCCTGCCCGGCGTACGCGTCGCCGGTGCGTCCGCGGATCCAGTCGACGTACTTCTTCATCGCCGTCCAGCTGCGGTCGACGATCGTGGGGTCGCCGGACATCTGCCACACCGTCCACGGCACGACCACCCCGCAGTCCGCCCAGCCGCTGGCGGGGGCCGCCGCGTTGTAGCGGTTGCCGGGCGCGACCGCCGTGAACTGGGCGCCGTCCAGGCCGTAGGTGCGCTGCGAGTCGATCAGGTTGTCCTCGAAGTGGCTGAGGAAGTTGACCGCGTCGGCGTTGTAGAGCCCGGTGTTGGAGAAGAGCTGGGTGTCGCCCGTCCAGCCGAGGCGCTCGTCGCGTTGCGGGCAGTCGGTGGGCACCCAGAGGTAGTTGCCGCGCTGTCCCCAACGCACGTTGCCGATCAGCTGGTTGACGTCCGCGTCGTCGGTCGTGATCGTGCCGATGTCGCGCAGGGCGGAGGTCGCGACCCGGCCGGTGAAGCGGGTGAGGGTGACGGTTTCGGTCGCGGTGACGGAGACGTAGCGGAAGCCGTAGAAGGTCAGCGAGTCCTCGTGGGTCTCGCCCTCGGGGTCGCCCTTGAGGATGTACGTGCTGGTGGCCTTCGCGGAACGGAGGTTGGCGCGGTAGACCGAGCCGACGGGGCCGTCGGCGCCCTCACTGTCGTCGTTGAGCATCTCGCCCGGCTTGAAGGCGACTTGGGTGCCTGCCCGGCCGCGCAGGGTGTAGCGGGGCACGCCGACCAGGTTCTGGCCCAGGTCGATCACGGCCGTGTCGCCGGGGTGCAGGGTCACGGCTGCCTCGGCGGCCTCGGCCGGGTCGGTGACCGTGCGGGCGGGGTCGACGACGATGCGGCCCTTGCCGTTGGGGCTGCCGTCCTGGCCGGTCACGCCCGTGCAGACGGTGACGGACTGCGGCTTGCGGTCCCACCGGGGCATCAGGCGGGCGCTCTCGCCCGGGTGGGCGACCAGCCTGGCGTCGGGGAACCTGGTGGTGAAGTCGTGCTCGGTCACGCCGGCCCAGGCTGAGGCGTCGAAGTCGCCGGCCGTCCACCCCGCCAGTTCCTTACGGGCGTCGTAGGTCTGGCCGTCGTAGATGTCGTCGGCGCGGTAGGGGCCGGTGTCGGTGGCCTTCCAGTCGTCCCCGGGTGTGGTGACGACCGTCTGCTCCGCACCGTCGGCGTACCGGATCAGGAGCTTGGCCTTGAGGGCCAGGCGGTTGCCGTCGGCGGAGTAGTAGGTGCTGTTCTCGGAGACCCGGCTGTTGTACCAGCCGTTGCCGAGTACGGCGGCGAGGGTGACGTGCCCCGCGTGCCCCTCGCCCCCCTCAGGTCGCTCCCCCGCGACCAGGTCCGTCACGTCGTACGTGAAGTAGTTGACGGTGCTGTCGTAGTTGGTCCAGCCCGGCGTCAGCAGTTCATGGGTCGTTGCGTCGCCCTGCGGCACGGCAACGCGGTGGCCGTTGAGATGGGCTTCGTAGACGCCGAGTGCGGAGATATAGAGCCGGGCTTCTTGTATTTGACGTCCCGTCAGGCGCGCCTGGTGGCGGAGGAGCGGGGCGCCGGCGGTGTCGGGCTGCTTGCCGGCCATGGTGATCCACCGGGCGCCGTCCCAGCCGGCGACGCCGTCGGTGCCGAGCAGGCCGGTCTCGAAGTGGGCGGTCGGGGCGGCGGGGACGGCTCGGCCGGTCTCGTCCCAGGCCGTCACCGTCCAGTGGTAGCGGGTGGCGGCGCGCAGGGCGGGGCCCTCGTAGCGCACGGCGATCGAGTCGGGTGAGGTGACCCGGCCGCTGTTCCAGACGTCCGCCCGGGCGGGAGTCAGGCGGTCGGGTGCGGTCGCGACGAGGATCCGGTACGCCGACTGGCGGCGACCACGCACCGAGGACGCCATGCGCCAGCCGAACCGCGGGTGGGCGGCGTCCACGCCGAGGGGGTTCGTTCTGTGCTCGACCGTCAGGCCCTCGACGGCCGTGCGGTGCGAGGTGGGTGCGGCCGAAGCGGGGCCGCCTGCGGCGATCCCGCCCGCCAGAACCACCGGTGCAGCGCCGAGTGCGGTGGTGAGCACGGTCCTGCGGGGCACCCCCCGGCCCTTCGTACGGTCGACTCCGTCGTTCATGCCGTTGTCCCTTCGGCTCATCAGAGTTGGAACGATTCAGATCGAACGACGGTTGAAGCTAGTGGCAGAAGTGACATGAGTCCATGGTGCGAGCAGCGCGAATTCTGTGCAGATTCCAACAGAAGCACTCAGCCGGTGAAGCGTGCGGCGGTGAGCGAATTGAAACCGTTCAATTGGCTGGTTCCGTGCCGGCCGGGGGCCTGCCCCGTCGGGGGGTGTCGCCAAGTACACCCGGCAATACGGGTTCTGCGCCCAATGTGGTCGACTCGCCGGCTCCGTAGCTTCGTCGGCAGGGCACAGGGAGTGCCGGACGGGGAGTGATGACGATGTTTCGGGCAAGCGCGCGACGTACGCACGACAAGGGACCCGCCGCCGAGGTACTCCGGCTGGTCAAGGTCACCAAGACCTACGGTGCGCAGGACAGCGCGGTGACGGCTCTGGACGGGGTCACCCTGGGGCTGGGGCAGGGCACCTTCACCGCGGTGATGGGACCGTCCGGTTCCGGCAAGACCACGCTGCTGCACTGCGCGGCCGGTCTCGACCGGCCCGACAGCGGCATCGTGTGCGTGGACGGTACCGAGCTGACCGGCGGTGGCGAGGCCGAGTTGACGAAGTTCCGGCGTGGCCGGATCGGGTTCGTGTTCCAGCAGTACAACCTGCTGGAGACGCTGACCGTCGCGCAGAACACGGTGCTGCCGCTCAAGCTCGCCGGGCAGCGCGTCGACCGGAGGCGGGCCAAGGAGGTGCTGACGTCCGTCGGCCTCGGCGACCGGCTGGGACACCGTCCCGACCAGCTGTCCGGCGGTCAGCGCCAGCGAGTCGCCATCGCCCGCGCCCTGGTGACCGAGCCTCGGGTGATCTTCGCGGACGAGCCGACGGGCGCCCTGGACACACGCAGCGCGCGCGATGTGCTGCGGCTGCTCCAGGAGACCGTGCGGGTGCACGGCCGGACGGTGGTGATGGTGACCCACGATCCGGTCGCCGCCTCCTACGCGGACTCGGTGCTGTTCCTGGCGGACGGCCGGCTGGCGGGACGGCTGGACGCGCCGACGGCGGACGCGGTGGCCGAACGCCTGGCGCACCTCGGCGACAACGTGACGACGGGGGTGTGAGCGATGTTCATGCTGGCCATGCGGTCGATACGGCACCGCCCCGGGCGGTTCCTGGCCACGCTGCTGTCCGCGTTTCTCGGCGCCGCGATCATCATGACCTTCAACTCGATGCACGACACGGCCGGGCAGGACGGCGTCGACTCGACCAGCGCGGAGACACTGTCCACCGCGGCGGGCGTCGTCGGTGGCTACGGCACCCTGCTGGTCTTCTTCGCCGTCGCCTCGGCCCTGACGGTCAACGTCCGTCAGCGTACGGCCGAGTTGGAGCTGCTGCGCTGCTCGGGGGCGACGCCGGCGCAGCTCAAGCGGATGGTCGTCGGCGAGGCGGTGGTCGTGGCCCTGGTGGGCGCGGCGCTGGCGATCGGCCCGGCGATGCTGGGCGGCCGGGCGCTGCTGGAGGTGTTCCAGGACAGCGGCCAGGTCGCCGGGTCCGTGGACCACTCCTTCGGTCCGATCGCGCTCCTGTCGGGCATCGACATCACGCTGCTCGCTTCGGCGGGCGCCGCCTTCCTCGCCGTACGGCGGGCGACGCGCGGACCACAACGGCGGGGCGGGGCACGGAAGTTCCTCGCGTACGGCGCGCTGGTCACCGGGGCGGTCGCCGTCTCCTCCACGTTCGCGTTCTCGGCGACGGACGCGGCTCTGATGGCGGCGCCTGCCTACGGGGCGATCCTGCTGTCGGTGGGCTTCGCGCTGATGGCGCCGCAGCTCCTGGAGGGCGTGCTGGACCGGCTCCCGCTGAACGGGGCGAGCGGCTGGCTGGCCGTACGGAACCTGCGGGAGCGAGCCGGTCAGCTGGCCGGGATCCTGGTGTCGCTGATCCTGTTCACGGCGGTGGCCACGGCCACGCTCACCATGCAGGCGGTGGAGAGCGACGCCGTCGCGGCCTCTGGTCTGACGAAGTCGGTCGACGCCAAGAACCTGGAGACGCTCAACTTCACGGTCGTCGGCATCATCGTCGTCTTCGTGTGCGTGATGCTGGTCAACTCGCTGTGCGCGGCGACGAGTTACCGCGGCCGGGAGTTCGGGCAGCAGCGCCTGGCGGGGGCGACTCCGGGGCAGGTGCTCGGCACGGTCGGCGCCGAGACGCTGATCCTGACCGTCTCCGGAGTCCTCCTCGGCATGGTGGCCGCGCTGGCCGGGATCGTCCCGTTCACGATGGTCCGCACCGACGGGGTGCTGCCGGGCCAGGCCTACGGCACGGCGGTCGCCGTGGTCGCGGTCGCGGCGACGGTGACCCTGGGCACGAGCCTGGCCACGGCCCGGCGGATGCTGCGCACGCCGGCTGTGGGGGCGGTCGCGGTGGCGTCTTGACGCCGGGTGCGACCCGGACATCAGGTATGACGAGAGGCGGTCACCGCGGTGGCCGCCCCTTCTTGTGTCCCTGCACGGCGGCCGCCCTGTGTCACTCCACGCCGGCCGCGTCCAGCAGCGCGGTCACGGTCGCGGTGGCCAGCCCGTCCAGCGCCTCGACCTTCGCGCCCGCCCGGGCACTGGCCCCGTCGAAGACCAGCATCAGCTGGCGGGCGAGCAGCTCAGGATCCCGCGCCCCGCCCTCCTGCGCACGCGCACGGAGGAAGCCCCGCATCCAGTCCTTCGCACCGCGCGCGACCACGCTCGCCGGATGCTCGGGATCCTTCAGCTCGACCAGGGCCGCGAGGTAGGGACAGCCGCGGTAGTCGGGTTCGGTGGACGCCTTCTCCAGCCGCTCGAAGACATGAAGGATCCGCTCGCGGGGCGTACCCGCGTCCTGCGAGCCGGGCGCCAGCAGTGCCTCGTACGCCGGAAGGCGTCGGGCCAGGCTCGCCGCGAGGACCTCGTCCTTGCTCGCGAACAGCTGGTACATGGACCGCTTCGAGACCCCGGCGGTCCGGCACAGTGCCTCGACGCCGACGGAGACGCCGTCGCGGTAGAAGAGCTCGGACGCCGCGTCGAGGAGCCGGTCCTTGGTGGACGCCTTGTCTGTCGTGGCCATACGCCGAGGCTACCGCGCACCGGGCCGGGACGGAAACCGATCGGTATCCAGTGAGGAAGGCCTCGGAAAGGCGTCGGGATCACAGGTGACAGTGGAGGTGAACAAGCGCTTAGATAGTGCCTGGACCAGATAGGTGACCGGAACAGACATCTCCCACCCAGCCGGAGGCCCCGTTGTTCACATCCGTCGACGACGTCTCCGCACGTCTGGCCGAGACCGGCTATCTCGCCTCGCCCGCGGTCGCCACGACCGTCTTCCTCGCCGACCGCCTCGGCAAGCCGCTCCTGGTGGAGGGCCCGGCCGGGGTCGGCAAGACGGAGCTCGCCAAGGCCGTGGCCGAGGTCGCCGGGGCGCGGCTCGTGCGCCTGCAGTGCTACGAGGGCGTCGACGAGTCCCGGGCGCTGTACGAGTGGAACCACGCCAAGCAGCTGCTGCGCATCAGCGCGGGCCGCGACGAGACGTGGGACGAGGCGCGCACGGACATCTTCAGCGAGGAGTTCCTCCTCACGCGGCCACTGCTGACGGCCATCCGGGGCGACGAGGCGAAGGTCCTGCTGATCGACGAGACCGACAAGGCGGACGTCGAGGTGGAGGGCCTGCTGCTGGAGGTGCTCAGCGACTTCCAGGTGACCGTCCCCGAACTCGGCACGATCACCGCGACGCGCCGCCCGTTCGTCGTCCTCACGTCCAACGCCAGCCGTGAACTGTCCGAGGCGCTGCGCCGCCGTTGCCTCTTCCTCCACATCGGCTTCCCGGACGAGGAGCTGGAGCGCAGGATCGTACGGCTGAAGGTGCCGGGGCTCGACGAGACGCTGGCCCGCTCCGTCGTCCGGGTCGTGGGCGCGCTGCGGGCGATGGACCTGCGCAAGGTGCCGTCGGTCGCCGAGACCATCGACTGGGCGCGCACCCTGCTGGCGCTGGGCGCCGACACGCTGGACGAGACCGTCGTGCAGGCCAGCCTCGGCGTGCTCCTCAAGCACCAGGACGACGTCCTCAAGGCGACCGCCAAGCTCGATCTGGACGCCCTGTGACCACGCCCGCGGGCGTCGCGGAACGGCTGACGTCCCTCGTCTCGGCGCTGCGCGCGCACGGTGTCCGGATCGGCACCGGCGAGACGGTCGACGCGGGGCGGGCGATGGAGGTCCTCGGCCTTGCGGACCGGGAGCTGCTGCGCGAGGGTCTGGCGGCGACGCTGTTGCACGGAAACGGGCAACGGCCGGTGTTCGACCCGGTCTTCGACCTCTACTTCCCGCGTGGTGTCGGCGCGCCCGAGCAGAGGGCGGCAGGGCGGGACGACCTGCGCGACCGCCTGGTGACGGCCCTGGCCGCCGACGACCAGGCCCTGATGGGCCGGCTGGCGGCCGAGGCGGTCGACGGTTTCGGTGGTTACGGCTCCTCGCCGGAGTCGGACGGCTGGTCGTCGTACCAGACGCTGGAACGGCTGCGCCCGCAGACCCTGCTGGCCCGTGTCCGCGACACCGTCCGTGGGCAGGGCGGGAGTCCGGGGTTCACGGACCGGCTGCTGGAGGACGAGATCCGGCAGCGCATCGAGGCGTTCCGGGCACTGGTGGCCGCGGAGGCGCGGCGCCGGGTCGCGGAGCGGCGCGGACGGGACGAGATCGCCCGGCGGGCGGTGGCTCCGACCGCCGACCGGGTCGACTTCCTCTTCGCCGGGAAGGCTCAACTGGCCGAGCTGCGCAGGGCCGTTCAGCCACTCGCCCGCAAGCTCGCGACCCGGCTCGCGGCACGCCGTCGTCGCGCTTCACGGGGCAGCATCGATCTTCGGCGGACCCTGCGCGGTTCGCTGTCGACGGGTGGCGTGCCGATGAAGCCGGTGCTGCGCCGGCGCCGGCCCGTCCGCCCCGAACTGGTGCTGCTGTGCGATGTGTCGGGGTCGGTGTCGGGCTTCTCGGACTTCACGATGCTGCTGGTTCAGGCGCTGCACGACCAGTTCAGCAAGGTGCGTGTGTTCGCCTTCGTCAACCGGATCGACGAGGTGACCGGTCTGCTCCAGCGCGGGACCGCCGACCCGGAGGGGCTCAGCACTCGCATCGGGGCGGAGGCCACGCTCACGGGCTATCACGGCAGCAGCGACTACGGCATGGCGCTGGGCGAGTTCGCGGAGCGGTACGGCGACACGGTCGGCCATCGCACGACCGTGTTCGTCCTCGGTGACGCCCGCACCAACCAGAGCGACCCGAACCTGCCCGCCGTACGGCAGATCTCCGAACGGGCCCGTCGCGTCTACTGGCTGAACCCGGAGCAGCGCTCACGCTGGGGCACGGGCGACTCCGCCGCGCCCGCCTACGCGGAGTTGGTCGAGATGCACGAGTGCCGTACCGCCCGGCAGCTCAGCGCGCTGGTGGCGCGCCTGCTGCCGGTGTGATCAGGGCGGGGATCAGGCTGCGAGCTGCGGGTACAGAGTGGCCGGGTCGGCCGCCAGGCCCGCCTTGACCTGCCGCGAGATGTCGTCGGCCAGGACCTCGAGGGCGCCCGACGCGATCCCGTCGAGGGCCTGTGCGGCGACACTCTCGGCCGTGGACTTGGGCGCGTCGATGCCGACGGTCAGGTCAGTGTCGACGTATCCGACGTGCAGGCCCGTGACCTCGATGCCGCGCGGCTTCAGGTCCAGGCGCAGTGAGTTGGTCTGGGACCAGAAGGCGGCCTTGGACGCGCTGTAGGAACCGGCGAGACCGATCCACGACAGCACGGAGTGGACGTTCAGGATGTGCCCGCCGCCGTTGCGTTCGAGGACGGGCACGAAGGCCCGCGTGACCAGGAGGGGGCCGTAGAAGTTGGTCTCGAACTCACGGCGGACGTCCTCGACGGGAGAGTCGAGGAAGTTCGCGTTGACCGACGCGCCCGCGTTGTTGATCAGCAGGGTGACGTCCTGCGCCTGCTCGGCCGCCGCCGCGACGGACGCGGGGTCGGTCACCTCCAGGGCGAGCGGCACGGCGTCGGGGTGGGTGACGGTGCGCGGGTCGCGGGCGGTGGCGTACACCTTCCTCGCGCCCCGCTCGTACAGGGCTGTGACCAGGGCACGGCCGATGCCGCGGCTGCCGCCGGTGACCAGGGCGACGGAACCTTCGATGGCGGTCATGGGACTCTCCAGGCTCTCTCGACACGCAGAAACCGATCGGTTTCCATCTGCGGGTCCCAGCGTAAACCGATCGGTTTCATCCGGGCAAGGCCGGGGGCGACCCTGAGAAAATCAGGGTTCATCCCCGATATCCGCTTCCGACGGCCGTCCGTAGGCTCGCCAGAGATGGAGGGGGATCCCATGAAGGCAGTGATTCAGGACCGGTACGGCTCGGCGGACGTGCTGGAGTTCCGGGACATCGACAGGCCGGTGCCGGCCACCGACGAGGTGCTGGTGCGGGTGCACGCGGCCTCGGTCAACGCCTACGACTGGCACTTCATGCGCGGGGATCCCTTGATCGGCCGCGGCATGATGGGCCTGCGCCGGCCCAAGGCGCGCGTGCGGGGCCGGGACTTCGCAGGCACGGTGGAGGCGGTGGGCGCCGGGGTCACGGGACTCAAGCCGGGCGACGAGGTGTACGGGGAAGCCGACGGCGCATTCGCGGAGTACGTGTGCGCGCGGGACAGCGAGGTCGGCCCGAAGCCGGCCAACCTCACCTTCGAGCAGGCGGCGGCGATACCGCTGGCGGGGAACACCGCCCTGATCGGCCTGCGCGACGTCGCCCGGGTGCAGCCGGGCCAGACGGTCCTGGTGAACGGGGCGTCGGGCGGGGTGGGCACGTTCGCCGTGCAACTCGGCAAGGCCTACGGGGCGGAGGTGACGGCCGTGTGCAGCACGAGGAACGTGGACCTGGTCCGCTCACTCGGCGCCGACCGGGTCGTCGACTACACGCAGGAGGACTTCACCCAGGGCGAGCAGCGGTACGACGTGGTGCTTGACCTCGTCGGCAATCGCTCGCTCGGGGAGTTCCGGCGCGTGCTGACGCCCACCGGGACGCTCATTCTGTCCGGCGGCGGGGTGTACGAGGGCGGCAGCGTCGTCGGCCCCATGGCGCTCTTCCTCAAGCGGCGGCTGGCGGCGCCCTTCGCGCGCCCGCAGCAGTTGCTCGAGATCTCGGCCCGGCAGAGCAGGGTCAACCTGGCGGCGCTCCGCGAACTCGCCGATTCCGGCAAGATCGCCCCGGTCGTCGAGCGGACGTATCCGCTGAGCGAGGCGGCCGAGGCGATCCGGTACATGGAGGCGAAGCACGCGCGCGCGAAGATAGTTGTCACCGTCTGACGTGCCGGGTGAGGGGCCGGCGCCGGGAGCTACTTCTGCTTCGCGTACTCCCTGGCCGTCTGCCCCTGGAAGTCGTAGACCACGACCTGCTCGTCGCCCACGACCCAGGCGTCGTGTCCGGGCGAGCAGACGAAGACGTCGCCGGGGCCGACCTCGCTCTCGCCGCCTTCGTCCATGCGGATGTGCATGCGGCCTTGAACCACATAGCAGTTGTGGTGCATCTGACAGGTGTCGGTACCCGCGATGGCGGCCACGGACTCGGTCCAGCGCCAGCCGGGCTCGAAGGTCGCGACGGCGAAGTCGAGATCCGTCATGTGGACGGCTTCGAGGTGACCGCGGGGGAAATCGCGCCGCTCATCCGGCTTGTCGATGGGCTTCACTTCCAACATGATGGGCTCCCTTCCGGCCGCGTCTGACCGCGACCGCGGCCGGCCTCCCCGGCGAACCCTGCGCACCGCCGTCGACGGCCGGCCCCCTACCACACCATCGTCCGCCCGGCCATCCGGGGCCGCCATTCGGGGGTACTCCCGCTCAGACCCCCGCCCCACAGAGCTCGGCAAAGCGCTCGGCATCGACGTTGCCCCCGGAGATGATCACGCCGACCCGGCGCGGCAGCACGCCTGCCCGGCCGGTGAGCAGGGCCGCCAGCGGGGTGGCGCCGCTCGGTTCGACGACGATCTTCAGGCGTTCGAAGGCGAACCGCATCGCGTCCCTGATCTCGTCGTCGCTGACCAACGCGATCGCGTCGACGAGCCGTCGGTTGACGGAGAAGGTGAGTGCGCCGGGGGTGTGCAGGGCCTGGCCGTCGGCGATGGTGTGAGGTACCGGGATGCTGATGCGCCGCCCCGCCTCCAGGGATCGCTTGGTGTCGTCCCCGGCCTCCGGCTCCACGCCGATCATCCGGATGTCCGGGTACAGCCCCTTGGCCACCGTGGAGCTGCCGGCGATGAGCCCACCGCCGCCGACGGGCGTGAGCAGCGCACCCAACTCCCCCACTTCTTCGAGGAGTTCGAGGGCCGCCGTGCCCTGCCCGGCCATGATGTGCGTGTGCTCGTACGGCGGGATGACGGCGAGGCCGCGCTCGGCGGCGAGGGCCTCGGCGATCGCGACCCGGTCGCCGGTGTAGCGGTCGTAGGTGACGATCTCGGCGCCGTAGCCGACGGTCGCCGCACGCTTCGACGGCGGGGCGTCGTCGGGCATGACGATCACCGCGGTGGTGCCGAGTTCGCGGGCGGCGAGGGCGACGGCCTGCGCGTGGTTCCCGGAGGAGTATGCGGCGATGCCACGCTCCAACTGCTCCGGCGTCAGACGGGAGGCCGCGTTGTAGGCGCCGCGGAACTTGAAGGCGCCGACCCGCTGGAAGTTCTCGCACTTGAGGAAGACCTCCGCGCCGACGAGTTCGTCGAGCGTGCGCGAGCGCAGCACCGGGGTGCGGTGTGCGACGCCTTTGAGCCGGGCGGCAGCGTCGCGGACGTCGTCGAGGGTGACCGGTGGGGTGGCGGTCGTCACGCGTGTCCTCCTGAGGGTGTCGTGTCGGTGGCGGCCTCGTCCGTCGCCGTCCCGGCCTCGGTGCGCGCCTGCGACAGGTAGCTGTAGGCGGACGCGCGGGAGATGCCGAGGCGTGCCGCGACCTGTTCGATCGCGCGCCGCACGGCGAAGACGCCCCGCTCGTCCAGGCCGCGGAACAGCTCCAGGCGCTGGGCGCGTTCGAGACCGGCCCAGCTGCCGTTCTGCCGGAGCTGGTGGGCGTCGAGAATGGCGTCGACGACGGAGTCGATGTCGTTGCCGAAGGTCGTGACCGGTACGTCGGCCGTGGTTGCGCCGATGCCGGCGAGAGCTCCCAGCAGGGCGTGGGCGTCGTTGACTGCGGTGACGTCCAGGTTGACGCAGAGGGCACCGAACACGGCGCCCGTGGAGTCCCGCAGCACCATGGTGGACGCCTTGACCAGCTTGCCGTTCCGCGTGCGGGTCACGTAGTTGAGGTCGTCGCCCGCACCGTCGCCGCGCGCGACGACCCGCATGCCGATCTCGCTCATCGCCCCGCCCACGGCCCGCCCGGTCACCGAACCGGCCACGGCGACCACGGACTTCTCCGGCCGCCGGTAGTCGTGCAGGACCACCTCGCACATCGGCCCGAACGTCGCCACGAGCCCGTCGACGACCGGCTTCAGCGCGGCCACGATCGCGTCCCGCTCCGCTTCGAGCGCCTGCTCGGCCGTCATCGCACACTCCTCTGCCGCATGAGCTCGCCGGCTCCCGATCCTCCAAACCGCTCTCTAGACTACACGTCCAAGCACTGTACTGACAGTCCAGTCTCCATGCGGACGCTGGGCTACTGGCCGAGCCGCAGTGCCCGTAGCCGGTCGGCGGCAGGACCCCGGCGGCAGGACCCGGATGCTCGGCGTGATCTCGTTCGACGCGGCCCGCTACGGGCCCGCCGCCACCCTGACCGCGATCAACACTGCGGCCCAGGAGGCCGGTCATCTGCTGAGCTCGATCGCACTGGACACGGCCGAGCCGGCCACGGTCGTCGAGCCGAGGACCGGCTGTCCGCCGAGGGCGCGGACGGGGGGGTGATCGTCATGGCCCCGCGCCCGCGCCGACGCGCTGACGGGCAGCCGTACCCACCCCCGACTACGGCCGGAAGTCACCTGTGGGCACACCCGCCCCGTTGATCGAACGGAACATCGCCGCTTCGATGACCCCTGGCCGGGCGGCACTGTGCTCCCGGCACCGCGAGCGAGGGGGGTCGGGAGACCGTGCGTAGCGTGCGTCACCCCAGAAAAGCCACCGGAAGAGCCGGCGGCCGCCGAGGCGGTCACCGGGCACAACCGATCGGATTACCGGGTGCGGCGGCGCTGTTGAGCGTCGTCGCACTCGTCGTCTCGGCGGCGCCGGCCGACGCCGAGACGGAGGCGACGGCACCGCCGCCGAGCCCGGCGCAGATGATCCCGGGGCAGGAGACACAGACCCCGGCGCTGGTACGGGGCATCCGGGAGCAGGCCCCTGCCACCGGCAGTGCCGCAGCGGCGGCCCGCGCCTATCTGGACGGCAGGCAGGGCCGGTACCGGATCCCGGACGCGAGCCGCGATCTGGTGCCCGCCGGGACCACCACCGCCGCCGACGGCCGCGAGACCGTCCGGCTCCAGCAGCGGCACCGGGGGGTGCCCGTCCTGGGCGGCCAGTACGTCGTCCGTATGCAGCGGCAGGGCGGCGAGCGGGTCGTCACGGGAACCTCGGGCAAGTACTTCACCGAGCTGAGCACCGGCACGACGCCCGAGGTCGGCGAGGCACTCGCCGTCGAGCGCGCCATCGACGCCGTCCTCACCGAGCTCGGCGAGAGGAACTTCGCCGCGACGCCACCGCGCGAGGGGGCCGAGGAGGAACGCCCGCTCGAAGGCACCGCGCGTGGCCTCGTCGTACTGCCCGCCGGGGCAGGCGTCCTCACCCGGCACGTCACCGTGCACGGCACCGACCCGACGACCGGTGCGCCCGTGCGCCGCGAGGTCTACGTCGACGCACGCGCCGGGTATCCGGTCCTTCAGTACAGCGGTATCAAGACGTTCGGCACGCCTCGCGCAACAGCCGGCCAGTCCGCGGCCGACAGGCGCCAACGGCACGCGCTCGCCCCTGAGAAGGGCACCGGCGTCCGGCTCGACGGCACCACCGTCGACCTCGACATCGACCGCGACGACAACCGTGGCCTGTACGTCCTGCGCGACCGCTCCCGCATACCCGCCGGCGACTCCGAGAACGTCCTGTCGACCTGGGATGCGCGGGGCAAGTGGTACACCGACGTCGGCGGGGTGTGGCCCGAGGGCATCCAGGAGTTCGGCTCGCCGACGCCCGCTTTCGGCTCCGAGGCCACCGATTCGGGCGCCGTGGACGCCCACTGGGCCGCCGGGCAGGTCTACGACTACTTCAAGGGCAAGCACGGCCGCGACAGCCTCGACGGCCGGGGCATGACCATCAACTCGCTGGTGGGCGTGACCAGTTACGGGCAGCCGTACGTCAACGCCTTCTGGGACGGGCAGAAGATGGTGTACGGCAGCGGCGACGCCGAGTACCGCCCGCTCTCCGCGGCCATGGACGTGGTCGGCCACGAGATGACGCACGGCGTGATCGAGCATTCCGCGAACCTCGTCTACGCGGGCCAGTCCGGCGCCCTGAACGAGGCCGTCGCCGACTACTTCGGCAACGCCATCGAGGCGGACGTGTACGGCATCCCCGCGACGGACCCCGACTCGGGCCTCCTGGGCGAGCGGCTCTGCCGGACCAAGTCCCCGCGGGAGTGCGCGCTGCGCGACCTGGGAGACGGACGCACCACGGCCAAGTCGTTCCTCGGCGTCGGCTTCGCCACCGACAGCGGCGGCGTCCACCTCAACTCGACCATCATCGGCGGCGCGCTGTGGGAGGCCCGTGAGGACCTGGGCGCCGAGACGATGGACAAGATCGTCTACCGGGCGCTGACCGAGTACCTCACGCCGCTCGACGGCTTCACCGAGGCACGGGCCGCCGTGCTCGCCGCCGCCCAGGACCTCGCGATCCCGGCGGCGGGCCGCAAGAGTCTGCAGCGCGCCTTCACCGCCCACGGCATAGTGCCCGGCTGGGAGTCGGCCCTCGGCCTGGACGCCGACGTCCTCCTCGACCGGATCAACACCAGCAACTCGCACGTGGGCGGGGGCGGCGGCTGGTGGGCGGCGTCCAAGTCCGACGAGGACGGCACGGAGCCGTACTCGGTGTGGGCCGGGCGCGCCGACGGTGAGGGCCCGCTCAAGCTGATGAGCCCCAACGACGGCCGGTACCACGTGAATCCGGCCACCGACGGAAAGACCGTGGTGTGGCAGGCGTACGGCGCCGATGGCGTCGACGTCCTGGCCAGGCCGCTCGCGGGCGGACCCGTCAAGAAGCTCTGGCACGGCCGGACCCCCGGCAGTTCGGTGGCCGTCGACGGCGACCTCGTGGCCTTCGACTACGTCACCTACGGCGGGCGCCGGGCCGTGGCCTATCTGAGCATCAAGGATCCGGCGAACGTCGAGACGATCGGCGGGGGCACCTACTACCGTGCGTGGGCACCGTCGGTGAGCCACGGCAAGGTCGCCTACCAGGAGAGGCGGCGGGTGCGCGCCGAGTACGCGGTGAGCACCCGGGTCATCGACGTCGCGACCGGTGAGAACACCGCGGTCCAATCGACGACGGACGGCACGAGTCTCGGCCCGACGGCCATCAACGGCACGCACGTTTTCTGGCTCCTCGACGACGGCGCCACGGACGGAACGAGGGCACTGCGCCGCGCGGCGCTCGACGGTTCCGGCGTGGTGGACCTGAGCCCGGAGTCGGGGCCGAACGCCCTGAACGCCTACGACCTGACGGTCTCCGAGGACAGGGTGACGGTCGGCAGCTACCTGGCCGGCGCCCCGCTCAGCAACGAATCGGCGCCCAAGCTCTACCAGTTCGCCGCGGCCGGCGCGCCCGATGATCCGGCGACCCGCAAGGGCCGCGTCTCCTGCAACCGCGGCGAGCAGTCGTCCGCGGCCGCGGTCGGCGGCAGCCGGCTGGTGTGGCTGGACTCGACGACCGGCACCACCGATGTCGTGACCCGCGCTCGGCCGACGGGCCGCTGCGACTGACCTCGAGGAGCAGTCCGGAAGGAGCAGCGCGAAAGGGGCCGTTGGCCCGCCCAGAGTCCGGCAGGGCGGGTTAACGGCCCTCGCGCAAAGGGCCGACAGTGCGTACGGCCCTTGAGCAACAGGTCCCGTCAAGCAGCCCCGTCTGCCGCCGCCCGCTGCCATGCCGCGTCCCGCAGCAGGCGCAGTCCGTTCAGGCCGACGAGGACCGTGGAGCCCTCGTGGCCCGCGACGCCGAGCGGCAGCGGGAGCGTGCCGACCAGGTCCCAGGTGACGAGGCCCGCGATGAACACCCCGGCGACGACGAGGTTCTGCACGACCAGTGTCCGGGCCCGGCGGGAGAGGGCGACGGTGGTGGGGACGGCGGCCAGTTCGTCGCGGACGATCACCGTGTCGGCGGTCTCCAGGGCGAGGTCCGAGCCCGCGCGGCCCATGGCGACGCCGATGTGGGCGGCGGCCAGGGCGGGTGCGTCGTTGACGCCGTCCCCGACGACCATCACCTTGCGGCCCGCGGCCTCCATCTCCTTGACCGCGGCCATCTTGTCCTGCGGCAGCAGCCCCGCGCGCACATCCTCGATACCGGCCTCGGCGGCCAGGTGGGCGGCGGCCCGGGGGTTGTCGCCGGTGAGCAGGGTCGGGGCGGCGCCGGTGAGTGCGGTGAGGGACGCGACGGTGGCGGCGGCGTCGGGGCGCAGCCGGTCCGCGATGCCGAGCACCCCGGCCGGGGTGCCGTCGACGATCACGAGGACGGCGGTGCAGCCGGACTGCTGGAGTTCTTCGGCAAACGCGGTGACCGGGCTCGCGTCGTCGGCACCGTCACCGTCGTCGAGCAGGCGGGCCGGGGCGCCCACTTCGACGGTCCGGCCGTTCGCGATCACGGCCTTCACCCCGACCCCGGGCGCGGACATGAAGTCCCGTACGTCAGGCAGTTGGAGGCGCCGCTCACGCGCCGCGTCCAAAACGGCCCGTGCCAGCGGGTGTTCGCTGGGGTGCTCGGCGGCCGCGGCGAGCGTCAACAACGCGTCCTCGTCGAGCGCCGATCCCGGCAGGGGCCGTACGTCGACGACGCGCGGTGTGCCCTCGGTGAGCGTGCCGGTCTTGTCCAGCGCGACGGCGTCGACCTGGCCGAGGCGTTCCATCACCACCGCCGACTTCACCAGCACACCGTGCCGGCCGGCGTTGGCGATCGCCGACAGCAGGGGCGGCATGGTGGCCAGGACCACCGCACAGGGCGAGGCGACGATCATGAAGGTCATGGCCCGCAGCAGCGCCTCGGAGAACTCCTCGCCGAACGCGAGCGGGACCGAGAACACGGCGAGCGTCGCGGCGACCATGCCCAGCGAGTAGCGCTGTTCGACCTTCTCGATGAACAGCTGGGTGGGTGCCTTCGTCTCGGACGCCTCTTCCACCATCCGTACGATCCGGGCGATCACGGAGTCGGAGGCGTCGCGTTCGACCCGGACGCGCAGCGCCCCGGTGCCGTTGAGGGTGCCCGCGAACACTTCGTCGCCCGGCTGCTTCGGCGCGGGGAGCGGTTCGCCGGTGATGCTCGCCTGGTCCACCTCGCTGGCGCCGTCCAGCACCCGGCCGTCGGCTCCGACGCGCTCGCCGGGCCGTACGAGGACGGTGTCGTCCACCGTCAACTCCTCGACGGCGACGGTCTGTTCGGTGCCGTCGGGGGCGATCCGGGTGGCCGTGGCAGGGGCCAGGTCGAGCAGTCCGCGCACGGAGTCGGCGGTGCGGGCGGTGGCGAGGGCCTCCAGCGCGCCCGAGGTCGCGAAGATGACGATCAGCAGCGCGCCGTCCATCAGCTGCCCGATCGAGGCGGCGCCGAGCGCGGCGACGACCATCAGCAGATCGACGTCGAGGGTCCTCGCCTTGAGTGCCTTGAGCCCCTCCCAGCCCGGCTCCCAGCCGCCGGTCGCGTACGACAGCGCGTAGAGCGGGCCCCACGTCCAGGCGGGCGCTCCGGTGAGTTGCAGGGGCAGCGCGAGCAGGAACAGCGCGGTGGCCGCGACAGCCCAGCGGACCTCGGGCAGCGCGAGGAGCCGGGTACGCCGCCGCGGCACGCCTTCGGCACGCGCGGAACCGGCCCGCTCGGCCGACGGCGGGGTGAGCGTCGAAGTCATGCGCTCACGATACAGGAATAGATGAACACCCCTTCATGTCTTCATGTCGGGCGGGGTTCTTCCCGGAAGGGCTTCTCCTTTCGGACGGTCTTCCGACGGCGGCCCAGCAGCCTGCACCCGAGGTAGATCGCGAACGAGATCGTGGTGACGTACGGGCTGATGGGGACGCTGCTGCCCAGGGCCAGCAGGATTCCGCCCTCGATGGAGGCCACCGCGAACACCACGCCCAGGAGGGGCAGCAGCACCGGTGAGGCCGTGAGCCGGGCAGCGGCGGCCGCCGGTGTGACGACGAGCGTGAGGACCAGCAGCGCGCCGACGATCTGCACGGACAGGGCGACCGCGAGGCCCAGCACGATCATGAAGGCGAACGACAGCGCCCGTACGGGCACGCCCCGCGCCTCGGCCACCTCCGGGTCGGCGCTGGCGAAGGCGAGCGGGCGCCACATCACCGCCAGGGCCACGAGCACCACCGCCGACGTGCCGAGCAGCCAGGACATCTGCGGGGTGTCGACGGCGACGATCTGCCCGGTGAGGAGGCCGAACTTGTTCGCCGCCCGGCCCTTGTAGAGGGCGAGGAAGAGCACGCCGAGCCCGAGGCCGAACGGCATGATGACGCCGATCACGGAGTTGCGGTCCCGGGCACGGGAGCCGAGCAGTCCGATCGCCCCGGCGGCGACGAGCGAGCCCACGATCGAGCCGGCCACGATGTTCACACCCAGCAGCAGCGCGGCCGAGGCACCGGCGAAGGACAGCTCACTGATCCCGTGCACCGCGAACGGCAGGTCCCGCATGATCACGAACACCCCCGCCAGACCGCCGACCAGACCGAGGGCGGCGCCGGCGACGAGGGAGTTGCGGACCAGGGCGAGCAGTTCGCCGTAGTGGTCGAAGTTGAAGACCTGCTGCCAGATCCCGTCGGCGATGGTCATGCCCTTGCTCCGTGCGGCAGTTCGGGGTGATGCGGCGGCTGCGCCACCTCGTCGGATACGGCGACGACCGTGACGCGGTCCCGGACGCGGATGACGTCGACCTGGGTGCCGTACAGCCGCGACAGCGCCTCGGACGTCAGCACCTCGTCGGGGGTGCCGATGCGGTGACCGCCGCGGGCAAGGTAGAGAACGCGGTCCACCAGACCCAGTACCGGGTTGATCTCGTGAGTCACGAACACCACGGCGGTGCCGTGGGAGCGGCGCCGGGCGTCCACCAGTCCCGTGACGGCCCGTTGATGGTGCAGGTCCAGGGAGAGCAGCGGCTCGTCGCAGAGCAGGATCCGCGGGTCGGTCACCAGCGCCTGCCCGATGCGTACGCGCTGCCGTTCGCCGCCGGAGAGCAGACCGACGGGGACATCCGCGTACGCGGCGGCACCGACCGCGGCGAGGACCTCGTCCACGCGACGGCGTACGGCGCCCGTGCGCAGCCGGGGCCCGAAGCCGTGTCCGTCGATGCCGAAACGGACCAGGTCCCGGGCGCGCAGCATGGCGTGGGCGGACAGGGTCGCCTGCTGCGGTACGTAGCCGATGTGGCGGCCGCCGTGGCGGGGCGGGCCGCCGAGCACCGTCAACGTACCGGCGGACAGTTGCCGTTGGCCCAGAAGGGCGCGGACGAAGCTGGTCTTGCCCGCCCCGTTGGGGCCGAGCACGGCCAGGAACTCACCCGGCCGCACATCGAGATCGAGGCCTTGCCACACCACGTGCTCGCCGTAGGACAGAGCCGCTCCGCGCAGGCTGATCAGCGCGGCGTCGCCGTCGGCCACGGTGGATCGCGTCACTTGCCCAGCGCGCGCGCGAGCGCGTCGACATTGGCGGTCATCCAGCCGAGGTAGTCCTTGCCGTGGGGCAGGGTCTCGGTCACGGGGACGACAGGGATTCCAGCGGCCCTGGCCGCCTGCTCGGCCTTCTCGGTCTGCGGGCCGGAGGTCTGCTCGTTGTAGACCAGCGCCTCGACCTTCTTGCCGGTGAACAGCGCCAGCATCTGCTGCAGGGTCCTCGCGGAGACGTCGCCACCTTCTTCGATGGCCTCGCTGAACTCCTCGGGCGTCGCGTTCTCCAGCCCGGCGGCCTCGATCATGTACAGCGGCACCGGTTCGGTGATGGCCACGCGCTCGCCGCCGTGCCCGGCCTTGATCCGGGCTTCCTTCTGCTCCAGGGGCTTCAGCTTCGCCTGGAAGCTCTTGGCGTTTCTGGTGAAGGTCGCGGTGTCGGCCGGGTCGGCCTTGGCCAGGGCGGCGGCAATGCGGTCGGCGAGCCTCGCGACCGTGCGGAAGTCGTACCAGACATGCTCGTTGAGCTCCCGGCCCGCCGGGGCGGTCTTCCCGGAGACCTTGACCGCGTTGACCACCTCGGCGGACGAGCCGCCGGTCTTCAGCATGCGGTCGACGAAGTCGTCGTAGCCGCCGCCGTTCTCGATCACGACCTTCGCCTTGGACAGCGCCAGCTGGTTCTGCGTGTTGGCCTCGTAGGAGTGCGGGTCCTGGTCGGGGTCGCTGATGATCGCGGTGACCTGCACCTTTGCGCCGCCTATTCGCTCCGCGACATCCCCGTAGACGTTCGTCGAAGCCACCACCGGGACGACGGACGCAGCAGCGGGACCCTGCGCGGCGTCGGTGCCGCTTCCGGAATCCTGCGAGCTGCCGCAGCCCGCAAGGAGGATCAGGCATGTGCCGGCTGTCAGCGACACAAGCGGAAGACGACGGTACGAGGACGCAAGCATGAACCCTCCGGGGCATGGCGAATGGTCCGCCGAGCTCCATCCGTCCCGGCTTCGGGCCCACGCTAGATGAAAACGGATATCAAAAGCGTCCGGCGGGCGTCCGACCGGGCAACCCTTACCCAGAACTCACCTTCGGGGTCAGGGAGCGGGGACCTCGTCCAGGAGCTGAGGGCCGTTGTTGCGGACGCTGTTGACGGCCGGGGAGACGGGGCGGACGTCCAGGTGGCCGTCCGCCGGCGGGGCGAGCAGAGCGCGGAGGTCGTCGGTGTCCTGGTGGTGCGGGTCCAGCCAGGCGTCGTAGTGCTCGGGGGTGAGGGCGAGGGGCATGCGGGGGTGGATGCGGCCGGCCGCGTCGGTGGCCTCGGTGGTGATGATGGTGCAGGTCAGCAGCCAGGCGGCAGGGTCGTCGGAATCCTTGATCTCCGGGTCGCGCCAGAACTCGTACAGTCCGGCGAGGGCCAGGACCTGCCCGTCCTCCGGATGGATGAAGTAGGGCTGCTTGCGGACCTTGCCCGACTTCTTGTCCTTCACCTCGTCCCACTCGAAGAAGCCGTCGGCCGGCAGCAGGCAGCGGCGTTTGACGAACGCGCGGCGGAAGGCGGGCTTCTCGTGCACGGTCTCCACTCGCGCGTTGATCAGCCTCGCGCCGATCTTGGTGTCCTTCGCCCACGAGGGCACCAGCCCCCACCGCAGCGGCCGCAGCCGGCGCCGTACGGTCTCGTCCTCGTCGGCGCCGCGCGGTGTGCGCTCGAGGACGGCCCAGACCTCGTCGGTCGGGGCCACGTTCCAACTGGGCGCGAGGGTTTCCTCCGGATGCCACTCGACCACCTGGAACAGCTGAGCGAGGTCCTGGGGACTGCGGCTGGAGGCATAGCGTCCGCACATACGGCCACTGTGCCACGGTGCGGTCCGGCGGTCCTCACAAGCTGGTCAGCGCGTGTGTTGCGAGTTCTTGATCACGGTGTTCGTCCAGTGCGGCTGACGCAGGTCGCTTTCGCCGCGCACCGGGTGCGGCTCAGGTCGCAAGGGGCTGCTGGATGCTGTCGCCTCGGTTGCTGATCGCGATGTGGGTGCCGATGCGCCGGAAATCGTTGATCACGCCGAAGAGGCTCTTGTCGGACGGCAGGAGGGCCGGGAGAGCGGCGTCCTGTGACAGCTGGGCTCGGAGCATCTCCTTGTAGGCGTTGTAGACCCTCGCCGTGTAGCCGGGCTCGGTCGCCGCGTTCATCCGGTGGTCGTTGGTGACCGCGATCGAGGCGAGGTCCATGAGGTAGCAGTCGAACAGGTCCGTGACGTCCTTGGACTTCGCGTCGTCGTCCCCGTTCGCCGCGTCCCGCGCGAGTACCTGGCCCATCTCCACGACGATCTCGCGGTACGTCCGGTGCCGGGTGCTGCTGGGGAAGGCGGCCATGATGTGGTCGGCCTGCCCGGCGCCCTCCGTGTTCATGGTGCGCGGCGTCTTGAGATCGGACAGTCCGGGCACCGCCAGCGGCACTCCCCGGAACATCAGTTCCTCGTCGGGAATGCCCGTGTTCTGGGAGGCCAGCGGATGCAGACCGATCTCATGGGAGAGCATGCCCATCACGTAGCCGATGTCGTACTTCTCGAAGTAGTAGCTGGCGAGCTCGATGTCGACGCCGTCCGCGCCCCGGTCCCGCACATTGGCCGGCGTCTCCGTGGTCCGCACCAGCAGGGTGATACGGCACGGACGATCGTCGATGTAGCTCCGGATGGTCGCGTGCTTGCGCAGCAACTCGATGATGCGGACGGCCTTGTCGCGATACCTGTCGTCCGTGAGCTTCAGGTTGGTGAACTCGAAGTTCCCCGACTTGAAGGGGACGAGGGTCGGCTCGGCGGCGGTGGGCGTCGTGTTCGGGTCCGCCGGCATGCGGGCAGGGACTTCTGTGGTCGTGGGCTCGGAATGGTCGGCCGGTTGGGGCAGGGAGACCGGGTCGACCCAGACGGACGCGCGCGGGACCGGTGTGGTGGCCGCGCGGGCATCGTCCCAGGACTGCTCCGGGTGATGCTCAGCAGGTGAGGTCACGGCCCCGATGAGGGCGCCAAGCAGTTCCAGGTGCCGGCCGCGTAGACCGGAAGCGTCGAGGGAGGTGTCCTCGGGGCTTGCGTTCAGGTCGCCGAGGAGGCTGCCGGGGATGTGCGGGCGGTGCGGGGAGTCGGCGTCACGGTACTCGTCACGCAGACCGAGCTGATGGGTCAGTTCGTGGACCATGTGCACCGGATCGGCATCTGCCCACCAGGTGTTCTGGTCCATCGCCCGGTCCCCGCCCGCCAGGTCCACCGTCAAGTGCGGGTTCTCGGAGGGGTCGACGTACTCCACCGTCACATTCAGCCGGTCGCCGTTCGGCAGGCGATACGCCGGATCGTTCAGGAACTCGCGTACGCCCGCGTCGAGTTGATCACGGACGTGCGCGACCTGCTTCTCCATGCCACGCATCGCGACCCGGACCGTGAGGTCCGTGACCGGCCCGCCGTCGAAGGTGAACCGCCGTGCGTCGAAGCCCGACCGCACCACGAAACGCGGACGGTTGTCACGGAGGCCGCGCGGCTGCGGTGTACTGGGCGGCGGCACCGTGGCTTCGTCGGGCCGAGGCAACCGCGGGCTGACGGACTGGATGCTGTCGCCCTGGTTGTTGAAGGTGAAGCTCGTCCCCAGGCCGAGGAAGTTGTTGGTGACGCCGAACATGCCCTTGTCCGCAGGGAGGAGCGGCCTCACCGGGCTGTCCTCCGGCAACTTGGCTGCGAACATCTCCTTGTACGCGTTGTAGACCCTCGAAGTATTACGGGGTTCCCAAGCCGCACTCTTACGGTTGTCGTTGGTGACGGCGATCGTGGCCAGGTCCATCAAGTAGCAGTCGATCAGGTCCGTGACGTCCTTGGCCCTGGCGCCTTCCTCCCCACCCGAGCCTCCTCCGCCAGATCATGCGCCATGCTCAGGACGATGTCCCGATAGATCCCATGGCGGGTGCTGCTGGTGAAGGCGGCCATGATGTGGTCGGCCTGCCCCGCACCTTCCGTGCTCATGGTGCGTGGCGTCTTCAGTTCCGACAGGCCCGGCACCGGGAGCGGGACCGCCTCGAACATCGACTCCTCCACGGGGATGTCCGTCCTCCGTGAGGCGAGGGGGTGCAGGCCGATCTCATGGGCCAGCATGCCCATGATGTAGCCGATGTCGTACTTCTCGAAGTAGTAGCTCGCCAGGTTGATATCGACGCCGTCGTCGTCGCGGTCCGTCACATCCGCCGGGGTCTCGGTCGTACGCAGGTGCAGGGTGATACGGCAGGGACGGTTGCCGATGTAGTCCTTGATCGTGTCGTGCTTCCGCAGCAGCTCGATGATCCGGATCGCCTTGTCCCGGTACTTCTCGTTCGTGTGCTTCAGGTTCGTGAACTCGAAGTTCCCCGACTTGAAGGGCGTGACGGTCGCGTTCGGATCCGCCGGCATGCGCGCCGGGACCTCGGCCGAACCGTCGGTGGAACGGGGCAGGGAGACCGGGTCGACCCAGACGGACTCACGGCGGGTGGGGGTGCTCGCGGCACGGGCGTCCTCCCAGGTCTGCTCGTCCGTGGTCTGGTCGGGCGCCGGAGACATGTCTCCGATGAGTGCACCCAGCAGTGCCATATGACGGCCACGAAGGCCGGACGCGGCGAGGGAGGTGTCCTCGGGGCTTGCGTTCAGGTCACCGAGGAGGCTGCCGGGGATGTGCGGGCGGTGCGGGGAGTCGGCGTCACGGTACTCGTCACGCAGGCCGAGCTGATGGGTCAGTTCGTGGACCATGTGCACCGGATCGGCATCCGCCCACCAGGTGTTCTGGTCCATCGCCCGGTCCCGGCCCGCCAGATCCACCGTCAAGTGCGGGGCATCCGAGGGGTCGACGTACTCCACCGTCACATTCAGGCGGTCGCCGTTCGGCAGGCGATACGCCGGTTCGTTCAGGAACTGCCGGACTCCCGCGTCGAGTTGGTCCCGGACATGCGCGGTCTGTCCCTCCGTACCGCGCATCGCGACCCGGACGGTGAGGTCGGTGACCGGCTCCCCCCGGTACGAGAACCGCCTCGCGTCGAAGCCCGACCTCACCACGAAACGCGGGCGGCTGTCGCGCTGGGACGGGGACGGAGGTGAGGCTTGCTGCGCGGGCGTCTCGAAGGGCTGCGGGAGCCGTGGCTGGGCCTCGTCCGTCGCGATGGGCTGCTGGATGCTGTCGCCGCGGTTGTTGGTCGCGAGGCTGGTGGCGAGCTGGGCGAAGTCCCGTACGACGCCGAACAGTCCCTTGTCGGTGGGCAGCAGTGGGCGGGCCGGGCTGTCTTCTGCCATGTGCTCGGCGAGCAGGGCCTTGTAGGCGTTGTAGACCTTGGCGGTGTTGCCGGGTTCCTTGGCCGCGTTCATCCGGTAGTCGCTGGTGATGGCGATCGAGGCGACGTCCATCAGGTAGCAGTCGATCAGGTCCGTGACGTCCTTGGCCTTGGCTCCCTCCACGCCGTCCCGCGCGGCGTCGGCAAGCATGTCGGCCATCTTCACGACGATGTCGCGGTAGATCCCGTGCCGGGTGCTGCTGGGGAAGGCCGCCATGATGTGGTCGGCCTGGCCCGCGCTGTCGGTGTTCATGGTGCGCGGCGTCTTGAGATCGGACAGCCCCGGCACCGGCAGTGGGATGCCCCGGAACATCGCCTCCTCGTCGGGGATGTCCCTGTTGCGGGAGGCGAGAGGGTGCAGGCCGATCTCGTGGGCCAGCATGCCCATGATGTGGCCTATGCCGTACTTCTCGAAGTAGTAGCTGGCCAGGTTGATCTGGACGCCCTCGTCACCCAGGTCGCGTACGTCGGCCGGCGTCTCCGTCGTACGCAGATGCAGGGTGATCCGGCAGGGGCGGGCACCGATGTAGTCCCGGATCGTCGGATGCTCCCTGAGCAGTTCGATGATCCGGACCGCCTTGTCGCGGTACTTCTCCTCGGTGTGCTTCAGGTTCGTGAACTCGAAGCCGCCCGACCTGAACGGTGTGAGCGTCGCCGCCTGCGGCATATGGGGCGGGACTTCGGTGCCTGCCGTGCCGTTGGCCGGTCGGGGCAGGGAGACCGGGTCGACCCAGACGGACTCTCGGGTGATCGGGGTGGTGGCCGTGCGCGCCGCTTCCCAGGTCTGCTCGGCGTTCTGCTGAGGCTGCGGGGTCACGTTCCCGACGAGCGCGCCGAGCAGGGCGAGGTGACGGCCACGGAGACCGGACGCGGCGAGGGAGGTGTCCTCGGGGCTTGCGTTCAGGTCACCGAGGAGGCTGCCGGGAATGTGCGGGCGGTGCGGGGAATCTGCGTCACGGTACTCGTCACGCAGGCCGAGCTGATGGGTCAGCTCGTGGACCATGTGCACCGGATCGGCATCCGCCCACCAGGTGTTCTGGTCCATCGCCCGGTCCCGGCCCGCCAGATCCACCGTCAAGTGCGGGGCATCGGCCGGATCGACGTGTTCGACCGTCACGTGCAGCCGGTCGCCGTTCGGCAGCCGGTACGCCGGGTCGTTCAGGAAGTCACGTACACCTGCGTCGAGTTGATCGCGGACGTGCGCGGTCTGGCCCTGTGGGCCCCGGATCGCCAGCCGTACCGTGAGGTCGGTGACCCGCTCCCCCCGGTACGAGAACCGCCGCGCGTCGAAGCCCGACCTCACCACGAAACGGGGGCGGGTGTCCCGCGGGCCCCTTGGGGTGGGGATGGTCGCTCTCGGTGGGTCGGCGGCGGGGTTCCGGTTCCGGGGCAGCCGCGGGCCCACCGCTTCCGGGCTCGGCGCTGCGTTGTCCGGCGCTGCATCCGTGTCCATCGCGGCATCCGTGTCCGTTGCCTCGCCGCCGGATTCGTACTCGGAGGAGGACGCGTCGGGGTTCTGCGGGTTCCCGGTACCGGTCCTGTCGCCGTTGAGCACGCCGTTCTCGTCGAGGGTCCCGCCGATGCCGGCCGCGTTGTCCCGGATGTGGTCCCACAGCTCCGCCCGCTGCTGCATCCACTGCGGCATGCGCCAGCCGGGGAAGAACGTGCCGTGGGTCCCGGATGCCTGCACCCGGTGGCCGAGGGGGCGCCCGATGTGCTCGTTGACCGCCTGGTAGGCGAGGTCGCAGGAGGCGCAGGCCATCTTGAACCCGCCCAGGTCGAGCATGTGCGGGTTGTTCGGGTCGCCGGGGCTGTTCTGCCAGTGCTGGACCCAGTGCCCGAGCAGGGTCATCTCGCCGTGTTCGGAGCCGTACGACCCGAAGGCCGGGGTCGCGTCCCGGCCGCTGACGTTCAGGACTGTCGGGTTGGCCAACGCCCGCTTGACGAGGTCGAGTTCGGGTGAACCGCGGTGGTAGAGCCGGTACCAGCCGGTGGCCAGGGCCCGCAGCTTCGTACGGTCCCGCATCTCCCGTGCCATCGCGGGCCGCCTGCGGGCCAGCCACCGATCGTCGCGCCGCCACTGCTGCTGGTCCGCCGTCAGGCTTCGGCGGTCCTGCCGGAGGAACTCCTCCTCGTTCGGGAGGTTGTCCCACTGCTGCTGCAGCTCGTCGTTCCAGGCACCCGACTCGTACTGTTCGTCCAGCCGCGTCTGGAACTCCGCCAACTCCTGGGCCCGCTGGTCGAGTTCCTGCTGTCGCCGGTCCAGCCGCGCCCTGCTCTGCCGGTGCTGCTCCTCGTCCCGGTTCCACTGCTCCAGCTTTCGCTGCCGCGGAGTGCCTGCCGCCTCCTGACCGGTGACGAACCAGCGCAGTTCCTGCTCCACCAAGGCGGCCTCTTCGCTGGTCAGCGCCTTCGCTCCGGTGTTGCCCGCGATGCCGAGGGAGCCGTCCGGCAGCAGGGCGACGGCGATGTGCGGGGTGACCTGGGCGTCCGCCTCGCGGTTCTCCTTGCGGAGGGCTTCCTTCACCAGGCGGGCCACCCGGTCCAGCATCCGCAGTGTCACCTCGCGGTCCCGTGCCGAGGTGCCGGTGGGGCGTGTCTGGGTGAACGGGCCGCCGGTACCCAGGCCTAGAGCCTCGCGCAGGTCGTCGTAGTCCTCGGTCCGGAGCCGGCCGACCTGCTCCGCGTGGTCCAGGGCCTCGGGTACGCCGATGCCGGTGAGCTCGGTGAAGGCACTGTCGAACGCCACGTCCGGGAAGCCGCCGAGCGCTGTGTTGCGCCGTCGCACCACGTCCAGCAGGGCGTCGACCCGAGGTTCAGGCTCGGCGAGGAGGTCGGCGAACCGACTCGCGAACTCGGTCTCCGGGCCGGTGAGTACGGCCGCCTTCTCGGGCGCGGAGTCGTCGTCGGAGTCGAGGTCCATCTCGACGTCCGACTCCGAGTTTGAATCCGAGTCCGAGCCCGTCTGCCCCGTGCCGCCCACGTCCTCCATGTCCATGGTGGGGTTGTTTCCGGACAGCGTGCTCAGGTCGAGGGCCTCCTCCTCGGCGGTGAGGCCCGGGAGGCTCGGGACGCTCGAGGGGCTGGGAAGGTCGCTGCCCGTGGGGGACGGGGGCAGCGGGACGCTCGCCGGGTCCTGCTGGTCCTGCCGCGGCTCGGGTGCCGGGGTGCGCAGGATCAAGGGGACGAAGTCGCCGCCGCGGCGGCGGAGTCTCAGGTGGGGGCCCGCTTCGCCGGACGGTCCGGCGTAGGTGTGGGCGGTGCCGTTCTCCTCGATGAGGGTGACGGTGGCGCCGGTCGCGGCGGCGGCCCACTCGGCGACCGCGCGGTCGGCCCCGGGGCCCCAGGGGGCGTCGGCGAGGTGGCGGCGCAGCTGGCCGTCGCGGGCGTCCTGGCTCGGTGCGGGCGCCCCGGGCAGCCGGCGGGGCGGCGGAGGCGTGAAGAGCGAGTCCCGCTCGACCGGGGTGCCGGGGAGGCCGTTCAGGCGCATCAGCCGGTTGGGCGGCGCTCCGGCGCGGCTGCGCAGTCGGGCCGCCTCGTGGCTGTCCAGGCCCGGCTGGTCGGCGGCGTGGTGCAGTGCCGTGGAGAGCGCGGCGAAGAAGCCGTTGCCGCGGCCGGTGGGGGTGCCCTGGGCGTAGGTGGCTCCGTCGGGTGCGGTGAGAATGCCGTCGCGGTCGAGGCGGTAGCGCGGGTCGCTGCTGTCGGCGGGCGGCATCCAGGGCGGGGTGGCGTGGCTGCGGTGCGCGGACTGCTGCTGCGAGGTGGGTCCGGTCGTCGTCCCGGCGGTGGTGGAGCCGGCCGGGGCCGGCAGCGGGGTGGCGACGGGGGGCCGGGTGCCGGGCCGGAGGGCGGCGTGGAAGAAGCCGTCGGCGGCGAAGAGGACCGGATCGGTGGCCGGGTCGACGGCGGCCGGATCGGCGCCGTGCGGGAGGAAGAGCTGGTCGCGGCCCTCACCGGTCACCACGGTGAGCGGGGTGCCCAGGACCCGGGCGGCGAGGGCGGGCAGCAGGTCGGCGCCGCCGTGGTCGCCGGCGCGGCGCTCGGGCGGGGCCGGTTCGCCGTCGGGTTGCCCGGTGCCGTCCTGCCGGGGCTCGCTCGTGAACGGGCGGAGCATGGCCGCGGTGGCCAGCGCCACGCGCTGAGCGGGGGTCGGCCAGACGGTCTGCGGGAGCCGGCCGAGCCCGTCGAACTCGGCCTGCTGGGCGGGGCTCAACTGCACGCCCGCGAAGTCGAGTTCAGCCTGGGTGAAGGTGTCCGCGGCGTCCAGGGCGAGAGCGTCGAGCAGGTCCGCGTTGCTGTCCTCGCCCAGGGCCCAGGCCAGGCGGTTGCGGGCGGCGCGGACGGCCCGCTCGGTGACCGCCGGGTCGCCGGGGGCGGCGGTGAACCGGCCGGCGAGATCGGTGCCGAGCAGGTGCGGCAGCCGGCCGCGGTCGTGGGCGGCGGCGAGCAGTGCGTGGAAGAACGAGGCGCCATCGTGCGGCATGTCGTGCACCTCGCGCACGGTGGTGCCGTCCGGCGAGGTGAGGGTGCGCGGGATGGAGTCGGTGCCGTCAGTGATCGTGTACGGCTCGGGCGCCTCGGAGCGCCAGTCCGGCGCGGTGTACTCCTGCTGCCGGTCCGGCACCGGGACCGAGGCCGAACCCTGGTGGTGGGCGGTGAGGCGGGAGGCTGCGAGGTGCAGCCGGTGGTGATCCGCGGCGGCGGCGTCGGTGCGCTGTTCCCAGCGGCGTACCTCCTCGCGGGCGGCCTGCCAGGCGGCGACGGCCGGGGACTGGGCCATGGCCTGCGGCAGGACGGTCGGCCGGTCGGGGTGGTCGTCGCCGAGCGCTGCCTGTTCCCCAGCGCTCAGGTCGAGCCACGTCTCGCGGGCCCGCGCGCGGGCGTCGTAGTAGCCCTTCTCGGCCGCGGCGAGGTCGCCCGCAGCGCCCGCCAGGTCGTCCCAGGCACTGCCGACCTCGTCGGGGAACGTGGTGTCGTCCAGGAGGCCGTAGTCGCGGGCGATGTCCTCGCGCAGCCAGACCAGGGCGGTGGTCTCCGCCTCGGCGGCCCGGGGTCCGCGCTTGGCCTTGCCGAGGACGTGCAGCGGGCGGCTGTCGGTGATGCGGTGGTCCACCTCGGCCACCGACAGCCAGCTCACCGGCAGCGCGAAGAGCATGGTGCGGTCGGTGACGACCTTGAGGTGGGTGCCGAGGGTGGTGTCCACGGTGCCCTTGAGGGCGGTGCCGTCGTTCGCGCCGCCGATCGGGATCGCGGCGCCCGGGTTGGTGACGCCCGCGTTGCTGTTGCCGGCCAGCGGCGATGTGCCGACCACGCCCTCGACGTTGTCGGTGATGCCGGCTTCCAGCGCGTCGGAGGTCTTCGCGCGCTGCATGGCCTCCATGCGCGGCTTGTTCTCCACGGTGAGCAGCCGGGCGCCGCGGCGGTGCATCTTCGCGTACAGGCGGGAGTCGGCGGTGTGGGACTGGCCGAAGAGGCGGGCGGAGGCCTGGGTGGGCAGCGCCGAGCCGTTCGCGCCGAGCGCCTCGCGGAAGCCGGCGGTCAGGCCGACCTGTGTGGTGGCCTCCTGCTGGGCCTGGGCGGGGGCGGTGCCGAGGCCGGTGAGCGGGGTGAGGCGGGCCATCCGGACGCGTTCGCCGAGGGTCCTGCCGGTGTGCCGTTTGCCGAGGTCGCTGTCGCCGAGGCCGTCGGCGCGGGCGGTGGCCAGGGTGAGGGCGTCCTGCACGTTGGCCGCGCCGCGGATGTCCACGGCGAGGATGCCGGAGCCGATTTGGTCGTCGAAGGGCAGGACGTCCGAGTCGCCGGGGTCGCCGCTGCGCCAGGCGGCGATGCCGTCCGGGCGCGCCTGATCGGCCGTCAGCATCCGTACCGCGCGCTCGGGTTCGGGCACGTTCTGCTCGGTGAGCGCGCCGTCGGCGCCGTCGCCGTCCGGGGTGAGCAGGCCTGCGGGGAGGATCTCGTTGAGGCTGCCGACCGGGGCGACGGCGCGGGGGGAGAGCGGTTCGCCGGTCGCGTCCGTCATGGTGACCGTCAGGGTGTAGCTGGTGACGATCTCGGCGTGCGCCTGGGTGGTGGCGATGTTCGGCATCAAGGTGCTGCCGGCGGTCTCGGTGCGGGTGCTCGACCGCTGCTTGGCCGCGGTGCCCTGGAGCGAGGGGTTGGCGAGGAGGACGCCGCTGTCCACCGCACGCTGGCCCACGCCGAGTGTCACGTCGGCGCCGCGGTCCTGGGAGGAGTTGTCGGCGTCGTCGCGGGCGGTGGTGCGGTAGTCCTCCAACTCGAAGCCGGTGCGCAGCCGCTCCACGGTGGTGGTGACCGGCGTCAGCTTGAACCGGACCTGTCCGGGGCTGCCGCCGACGGGCAGCCGGAGCGGGCTGGACCAGGCGCGGTAGCGGACGGGCAGGGTCATCCCGTCGGTCGTCAGCTCGTGCAGGTTGGCGCGCAGGAAGTCCGGGGAGAGCCGCTGGAGGACCTGCTCGCGGTCGTGCGAGGGCACTCCGATCTTCTCCAGCCGCCCCATCAGCTGCTGCGCCGCGTGGCTCGCGTCGAGCTGGCCACTGGGGTGGGTGGGGAAGCGTCGGCCGCTCAGGAAGCCGGGCAGCCGGTAGCCGCCACCGAGGTTGCGCGGGGTGCTGGTGCCCAGGCCGTCGGGGGCGAGTCCGGCCTCGATGGCGTCCTGCATCGGCAGGTGGAACATCACCGCGTCGTGGACGCGCTGGAGCGCGGCGGCGGCCCGGCGCGGGGCCAGTCCGCGCCCGACTCGCTCGGAGAGCCGGCCGGCCGCGGAGCTGATCCGGTCCCCGGCGCGGGTGCCGATCGCCCCCATCGCGGCCGTCCACCGGTCCCGTACGGCGACGGTCTCGGCGGCGTCGCCGACCACCAGGTACATGCGCCCGGCGAAGGTGAGGGTGGTGTTGCGTCCCCGGGTGAGGGTCTGCGAGACGCTGCGGCCCTTGCCCCAGGCGTACTGGAGGGCGGTCGAGTAGGAGCCGACCACCGCCGGTTGGCCCGGGGCCTGCTGAAGCGGCATGTCGGTGCCCTGGACACCGAGGGTGGTGCGTGAGGTGGTGCCGGCGCTGCCTGCGACGCGGTGCTCGTTGCCGATGGTGGCCTCGAGGCTGGCGGGCTTCGGGTCGCTCTTGACGCGCAGGTTGTGCAGTTCGCCGCGGACGGCGGCCTTCAGGTAGTGGGTCTGGAACGGTCCGGCGCCGTTGAGCCCGGTGATGCGTGAGCCGAACGGGCCCAGGTACTGGCCGAGTTGGCCGGCCACGTTGAGGTTCGCCATCGCCCGGCGCAGCGCGGTGCGCACCGGGGCGCCGGGCGCGCTGACGTGCCAGGAGGTGCCCGAGGCGCGGTCGGCGGTGTCCTGCACGAGCTGCTGGCGCTGCGGGCCGCCCTCGGCGCTGAGCACCACGTGCGGGGCGCTCAGCAGTCTCCTGGTGAGCTGTCGTTCGGCCGATTCCGTCCTCGGCAGCGGGCGGGTGCCGTCGAGGAGTTGGTCGGCCTCGAGGGCGGAGAGCCGCTGCGGTGCGGGGGTGGTGGCCGCAGGTGCCGTGACCGGTCCGCCGGGCGGCGGGTCGGCGGGGGCGTGCCGTTCGGAGCCGTGCGCCACGGGCACGGCCAGTTCCACGCGGCCCACGGTCTCGCTGCCCCGGTTGAACAGCGGGCGCTCCTCGACCTTGCTGACGAACACGCCGGCGCCGAGCAGGCCGACCGAGGCGAGCCGGGCCCACCCGCGCGGGCGGCGGTGGCCCTCGAACGAGGCGCCCAGTTCCACCTGGTAGCTGTAGAGGTCGGCGCCGTTCTGGAACGTCAGGTGGTCGTGGGTGACCGCGACCGTGTTCCGGGTGGCCTTCTGGTCGGTCTTGGCGTAGCGGACGCCGACGGCCACGTTGCCGGTCTGGCGCGGCACCCCCGCCTCGGGCGCCTTGTCGTGGTCACGCGGTGAGATGCCCAGCTCCACCCCGCCGGAGAGTGTGGTGGACGCCTGCTGCCCCTGGCCGGAGATCTCGGTGCCGATCACAGCGTTGCGCAGCGACCGTTCGCTCATGGTGGTCTCGAACCGCCGGTCGCTGAGCCGGGCCCGCAGGATCAGGGTGTGGTGGCCGCGGCGCACCTTGCCGTCCTCGGTGAGGGTGACCGGCACCCCGGTGGTGGTCAGGTCGTCCAGACTCTGCGCGAGGGTGGGCCGGTTGAGCGCCTCGCGGACCTGGCGGTCGTTGTGCAGCGCGGTCCGCATCCGCCCGTCGCCGTACCAGAACTTCGCCAGCCGCGGGTGCCGCAGCATCAGCGGCGGGACGAACAGCGACGGGTACGAGCGGTGCAGGGTCTCCAGGACGGTGTCCGCGAAGGCACGCATGGGGTCTTGGGGGGCGGGGGCGGCGGCGGGCTGCCCGTTCTGGTTCTGCTGTTGGTTCGGTACGGGGTTCTGCGGGCGGTCGGGGCGGAAGCCCTCAGCGCGGACCTGGCCGCTCAGGTGAACCGGGTCCTCGCGGGTGAGGTACCACGGCACCGGAGGCTCGGCGTCGGGGTTCGGGCCCGTCTGCCCGGGCGTACGGCTGTCCCAGCCCGCGAGCCGGCGGGCGTCCTGGGTGGAGATCCAGTCCAGGCTGACCACCCGGACCGGTCGGGCCGCGGACGCCGGCTCGCCGGCCTTGCGCACCATCAGGGTGCGCTCCACCCGGTACAGCGCGACCGGGTGGTTGCGGACGCGGCCGGTGGTCTTGCGGGCGGCGTCGGTGCCCAGGTAGTGGCCGCGCCCGGTGCTGAGGTCCGCGCGGACCAGTGGGCCGCCCTGCAGACGTACGTCGGTCTCCGGGCCGACGAGGGTGTAGTTGGGGCCGGCGGTGACCTGGACGCCGAAGCGGGTGTCGCGGGCGTGGCCGCGCTCGTTCTGGTACGTGGTCTGGGTGAGGTCGCGCAGCTCCGCCTTGACCGATTCGGTGACCAGGGTGGCCCGGTGCGGGATCGACCGCTCGACGACCAGGTGCCCGAGTGGGTGCTGACCGCTCCCCCGGGTCAGCTCGGGTCCGCTGACCGGCCCGGAGAACCGCCCGAACAGCGCGAGCAGCCGCCCCGGCCGGACGTACGAGACCAGCGTGCGGTGTGCCGAACTGCCGGGCCGCGCACCGGAGATGGCGAGCGCCAGGTCCTCGGGCGGGTCGGTCAGATGCAGGCCGGCGGTGTCGCTGACCCGCGGTTCGACGCCGTCCGGGAAGGTGAGCGTCTCCGGAGCCCGCCGGGGTCCCGCGAAAGGCACGGTGAGGTCGTCCGGCAGCCGCCAGCTGAGCCCGTCCCGCATGGCGAACTGCGCGGTGTGCACCGGGCTGCGCTGCCAACCGGGGCTCGTGGACGGTGAACTGGCCGGACCGGGGGTCTTCGGTGGCGCCTCGGTGACCCGGTCCACGCGCACGCGGTAGTGGACGTCGTCCAGGTGCAGGTGCGAGCCCTCGTGGGCGCGGTGCTCGGTCTGGTGGTACGCCTGGGTGCCCTGCGTGTAGTCGGTCCTGCGGGTCCAGCCCAGGGAGACGCCGATCTTCAACAGCCAGTTGAGCGGCGGGCCCATGCTCAGCGCGGCGGCGATCCGGCGTCCGTAGCCTACGCTGCGCCCGCCGCCCGTACCGGCCTGGCCGCGCCGCATGGTGTCCAGCCGTACGGTGCCGCCGTGCACGTCGGCGAAGCGTTCCCAGCGGTGGTACGGGACGGCTTCGACGGTCATCTCGTGGCCGACGCCGGACCTCTCCCGGCCCACGAAGCGTGCGCCGCGCGGCGCGGTGAAGGCGCCGGGCTGCTCGGTCAGCAGGCGCAGCAGCTCCCCCTCGTCGAACTGGTCGCGCAGCTTCTTCGGCAGCTGCCCGAGGATCTCCTGGGCCACCTGCTCGGGCGAGCGCAGGGTGAGGACACCGGGGCCGGTGAAGAGCCCGGTCGGGACAGTCCCCCGCGCCCCGTCCGTGCGGCCGTCCGGGCTCCCGCCGTGCGGATCGGCCTCCGGGCTGATCAGTACGGCGGGCAGCCGGCTGCCGTCCTCGAAGGTGACGGTGCGCGGGGCCGTGCCCGGCGGCCGGGCGTCCGGGCCGGTCAACAGCCGGGCCGGGCGGTGCCGTTCGAGCTGGGTCTCCAGCGGCACCGGGTCGCCCCGGTCGGGGGTCTCGGGGTCGGGGCGGTCGAGGTCGGTGATCCCGCCCATGCTGCGCAGCCACTCGCTGAAGGGGTCGGAGCCGTCCGGCTCCTCGGTGGCCGGCTCCGGGGTGGTGGCGGGGTCCGGTACGGGGGTGAGCGGGGCGTTGGCCGGGACCAGGGCGTCGTAGTGGTTGCTGCCGTTGTAGGCCAGGTGCAGGGTGCCGCCCTGCCCGCCCGGGTGGAGGGTCGTGACGAGGGGGTTCCCCGCTGACTGCGGGTCGTGCTGGACGAGCCGCAGGTCGAGGTCGAGGGTGTGCGCCAATGCCTGCGGGAGCAGGTCGGCGAAGGGAGAGGACCACAGCTCCGTGCGTTCGGCCGCCTCGGCGATGAGCCCCTCGGTACCGAGCCGTCGCGCGTCGGCGGGAGTGGGGGCCACCTCGGCGAGGCGCGGGTAGCCGCTGTCGCGGAGGATGCGCCGCCACTGGCGGGCGTCGCCGTCGGTGACGACCGACTGCGCGATCCGGTTCCAGCGTTCGGTGATCCGGCGCCGCGCGTCCGGGTCCCGCACCCCGGCGACGGCGGTCATCCGCAGGTCGTCCACCACGGCGAGCACCGGGTCCGGCATCGCCTCGGCCGCCGCGGTGGCCAGTTCGGACCCGGTGAACCGGTCGCGCAGCATGCCGCGCAGCCCGGCGACGTTGCGCGCCGCCCACGCGGGCGGTACGTCCTGGCTGCGCGCGCTGTCGAGCAGTGCCCGGAAGAGGCAGTTCCCGTCGCCCGGCGTGTCCAGCCGCCTGAACTGCGTGCCGTCCGCGTCCACGGTGTCCGCCGGGCCGGTCGTGGTGGCGCCCTTGCTGTACAGGGTCAGGTCTTCGGCGAGGCTCTCCGGGCGGCTCGGCGTGGAAGCCAGGTCGGGTCTGCGGCGGGCGAGTTCGGCGGTGTCCTCGGGGCTGAGGGCCAGCTCGGACAGCGGCAGCGGGGTGTCGGAGAGCGACCAGGTGACCTGCGCGGCCGGAGCGTAGGCGAGACCGCGCACGTCCTCCGGCGAGACCAGGGTGGCCGGCGGGAGCGCGGGTGGCGGCGGGGGCAGCAGCGCGTCGAGGGTGGTGTCGGGTCCGGCGGTGGCACGCAACTCGGCCGCCGCGCCCAGGAATTCGGTGTACTGCTCGACGGTGGGGCCGGCCGCCGGATCGACGACGTCGGTACCACCCGTGGCACCGACCCGATCGGTGACCATACGGCGCAGCAGATCGGGGGTCATGCGGCCGTAGCCGTAGCGTGCGGCGGTGTCCGGGCTCAGCCAGCGCAGGCCGTCCACATAGGCGAGACCGGCGAGCAACTCCCGGTTGTCCGGGCGCTGTTCGGCGTCGGTGCCGAGGGCATCGCGCAACGTACGGATCTGCTGGAGAGTACGGGCCCGGGCGAAGGCGTCGGCCGGTTCCGGACCCGTGTGCAGGCCGGCGTCGCGCGCCAGCGCGTCCAGGTCGGCGCCGCTGGGCTCCGGGGTGAACAGCCGCCACCGGCCCGGCCCGTCCGGCCCCTCGGTGAGCACCGGACGGACCTCGCCGTCCCGGTCCCGGACCGTGCCCACCTCGGTGGTCGGCGCATACACCGGCCGCCCGGTGCGGTTCGCCACATGCTGGGCCACCGGCAGGCCCGCCACCTCCGGCTGCCGCCCCGTCTCGCAGGAGAACAGCACCAGCGGCCGGTCCTGATCGCCTTCCTGCGCCCAGGACTTGAGCACCTCGCCGAGCTGCACACCGCTGACCTTCACGGTGGGGCGCGCCGTGTCGTCGGTGCCGAGGGTGACGGTACGGGGGGTGCCGTGCCCCGCGAAGTAGTCGGCGCCCTGCTCGGTCCCCGAGCCGGGAAGGGCGGTCGGCGGGCCGGTGAACACCGTACGGGGCGGGGGCTGGACGGAGTGGGGCCCCGGGGTGAGGGGACCGGAGGTGGTGCGTACACCGCGGAAGGTGTCCTGGCCGAGCAGAGCCTGGCGCGCAGCACTGTGCGACGTTCCGTCCTCGGCGGAGCTCTGCGAGATCGTCAACGTCTGTACGGCACGCCCGGGTTGGGGCTTCACCGCCGCGCCCGGCACCCAGCGCCGCAGCTGCTCGACGGGCACCGTGTGGCCGTCCAGGGTGGTGACGTACGGCTCGCGGACGGGTTGGGTGGAGCCGTTCCCGTCGTTGGCGGTGCCGCCGTCGTCAGCGCGCCGCACGACGATCCGTCCCGGTGGCGGGGGTGCCACGGGGGTGTCGCCGGGGCGTTGTCCGGCGTGGTGGGCCGGGGCGGGGGCAGCGGAGTGCCGTCACCGCCCGGGCCGCGCCCGCCGCCGTCCGGGCCGGTGGCCTGTCCCCCGGCCCCGTTGCCATGACCCGACTCAAGGTGCAGGTCGGTGACCGGTTCGGTCCAGGGGCGGGACAGGGTGGCGAGTTTGGCCGCGGGGGGTTCGGTGGTGACGGTGGGGACGACCTTGGAATCGGAGTCGACTCCGGTGCCGTGCAGCGGGGTTACGGTCTCGGTGAGTACCTTCGGGGGCAGGGCCGAGGTGGTGATCACAGGGCCGCTGTCGGTCGTCGTGGTGCTCAGGGTGGCGGGACGTGCCGCGGGGCCGAGCGCGTCGGAGAGGGGCAGCAGTACGTCCGCGCCGGGGAAGGCGGTCTCCGTGCTGACCGGGGTGCCGTCCGGCGTCATGGCGGGCGGGGGGCCGGTGAGCGGACGCACCCGGACCGGGGCGCCCGGCCCCTCGCGGGTCAGCTCGACGGCGGCGCGGACCGGGCGCCCCGCCCCGTCGGGTGTGACCGCCGGCCCGAGCACCACAGCCCGGTCCGTCCCGGCCCCGTCCAACAACGCGACGGCCTCCGGCGACCCCTCCCCCGGCGGCGGCACCTCCGAGACCACGATGGTCAGCGGCGGTGCCGGTGTGACGCCGCTGATGCCGTGTGCGTCGCCCGTCTCCCCGATGGCGCCGGTGCCGGTGGTATCGGCGGTGTCGGCGTACGAGCCGGTGGTGCTCACCTTCGGCGGAGTGGCGTCGGCCTCGGGGAAGAGGTGGCCTCCGGCGAGGACGTGGCCTCCGAAGAGGTGCTGGTCTCGGGCGAGGGCGTCACTTCCGGAGAATCCGTGACCTCCGGCGAGGACGTCGTCTCAGGAGATGCCGTGACCTCCGGAGAAACCGTGACCTCCGGCGAGGACGTCACTTCCGGAGAATCCGTGACCTCCGGCGAGGACGTCGTCTCAGGAGATGCCGTGGTCTCCGGCGAGAACGTGGTCTCCGGCGACGGCGAAGTCTGCGCAGAGCCGTCCGTCGTCGTCTGTGAGTCCTCCACCTGGGCCGTGCCGTCCGGGGTGCGGGTGGCCGAGGGCGGCGGGGCGGAGGAAGCCGGGGTGCCACCGGTGGCGGGTACGCCGCCCGGCCTGGCGCCGGTGGCCGTTCCGGGCGTTGCGGAGTTGGCGGGGCCGCTGGAGGCGACGGGGCCATCGTCGGCTTGTTCCGGCGTGGGAGCCGTACGGTCGTCCTGCTCGGCTGCCACCTCCGGAGGGTTCTGGACGTTGCTCTCCGGGGCCCCCGTGGTGGTCAGCGGGTCGTCCACCGTGACCGGCGTGCCGAAGCCGTCGAGGGCGCGGCGGACCTGGTCGGCGTCGACCTGGGCGGCGGGGCCGTTCCCGGCGGGCACCACCCTGACCTCGGGTACCTGCGACAGGTTGCCGTGCACGCTGTCGCGGACGCCGATCTCCGTGCTGCCGGGCGGCTCGGCGCCGCGCAGGGCGGCGATGTCGCGCAGCGCCTGCTCGCGGACCTCGGCGGGCCCGTTGTGGACCTGCTGCCACAGCGCGTTCTCGGCGGCGGTCACGGGCAGCGTGCCCGGGGAGTACGGCGGTGGGTCCAGGGGCGTGTACAGCGGCGGGTTCTCCGCAACGTAAGGCGGAGGAGACTGGCTTCCGGTGAAGTCGCCCTGCCCGGTGTTCTGTTGGGCGACGGGCTGGGGTGAGGTGGACGAGGAGCCGACGCCGCCCGGGGTGTTGACGGTCGAGGGGCCGTCGGTGCGGTCGGTGCCGTCACCGTTCTGGGAGCGGGAGGAGTCGGAGGAGTCCCGCGTGTCGGAGTCGCCGGTGTCTGTGGTGTCACCGGAGACGGTCGGCGGCTGGTTGCGCATCTTGTCGATGACGTGGCGCAGTTCGGCGCCGCTGTTCTGGGCGGTGTCGGTGAGTGTGGCCTCGACCTGGCTGCTGACGCCGGCGCCGACGAAGGTGGACCAACTGGTGGACCAGTCCCCCTCGAAGGCGCCCTTGATCAGGATCTCCGCGAGTGACTCGCCGGCTCCGGCGGCGAGGAAGTCGGCCGTCCCCTTGATTCCGTAGTGCCCGGCCAGCGCGCCCGGCCGGTCGGCGTTGTTGCGCAGGAGCTGGTTGTTGCGCCACAGGTCGGGGTTGTTCCGGAAGGAGAGCGGGTCGTTGCGGAACGTCACCGGCGGGTTGTTGGTGAGGTTGGGGCCGTTCCCGTTGGGGTTCGGGGTGGGGTCGGGGCGGTTGTTCGGGCCCGGCCCTGGATCGGGGTCCGGCTTGGGGTTGGGACTGTTGTTCCTGAAGTCGAGGTCGGGGGTGTTGCGCAGGTTGGGATTGGGGGTCGGCTTGAAGTCGAGGTCCGGCCCGTTCTTGAGGAAGTTGTTGTCGTAGCTCTTGACGATGTTCTTCGCGAAGTTGTCGAAGATGCTGGTGAAGAAGCCCGCGGCGGCGCCGAACGCGGCGGACTTGAGGATGTCGTTCCAGTCGAACCCGTCGGGGCGGCGGCCGTCCGGGGCGAAGTTCATCATCGCCAGCCGCACCGCGAAGGTGGTGAACGCCTCGGCGAACGCCTCGGTCAGCGAGGGCGCTATGTGCAGCCGCTGGAGCAGATGGGTGAGCGTGGTGAGGATCAGGAACCGGCTGCGCAGTTTGGCCATCATGATCTGGCTGGCCGAGGCGCCGCCGGTGAAGAAGGACATCGCCAGGTAGATGGCGATCTCGATGAGCAGCCTGATGACCTCCGCGATGACCTGCCACTTGGACTCCATGATGTCCATGGAGGTCTTGCGCCGGCCCTCGGCGATCTTGTCGAGCTGCTCGGCGAAGTCGCGCAGGTAGTTCTTGCCGCCGTCGTCGATGAGCATGCCCATCGCCTTGGCGTACGACTTGGCCAGGTCGTCCGGCATGACCTCGGCGATGTCGTGGACCGACTTGTCGATCAGTGACGACATCCGGTCCAGCTTGCGCCCCAGTCCTGAGTAGGGCCGTCGGCTCTCGTAGGCGAGGTCCTCGTCGGCGTCGATGAGCTTCTCCCCGGTGAGGATGAAGATCATCGCGTTGACCTCGGGCGATGCCTGGATGCTCATCGGGGGCCGTCCTGGAGACCGTGCGGGCAGGACGCAGCGGCCGCTCCCGGCGTGGTGCGGGAGCGGCCGGCGGTGCCGGGATCGTCAGCGGCGGCCATGCCCGCCCGGGCCGCCGTCGCCGTCGAACCCGTTGGTCTCAAGCCGGTTGTTGCCCTGCTCGATGTCCTCGAGGTTGCGGTCGCGGGTGTCCTTCATCATCCGGACCTGGCTGACCGTGGCGTCGGTGATGCCGACCAGCGCGTCGCGGATGGACATCATCGTCTCCTTGGTGGTCTGACGCTCCTTCTGCTCCTGCGGCTTGGCCTTCTCGGCGAACTCGCCTTCCGTGCCGGGCCACCTGACCGTGGGCGCCAGTTCGTCGAGGAACTCCTCGGTGATGCTCGTGGCGAGGGTGCCGATCTCCTCCAGCTGCCTCGCCAGCGCCTCGATGCGGTGCGGGTCGACGTAGTACCGCTGCCCCATGGTCAGTCCTCCCCGTCCTCGCCGAGCGCGTCCCGCCAGGCAGGGGAGGCCGCCTGGCCGTCGCGCGCGGTGTCCTCGTCGTCCTCGCGCAGCACCTCGGGACCGAAGATCTGCTCCCAGTCCAGCTCGAAGCCCTTCAGTTCCGGCACGTTGCTGCTGGGCTCGGCGAAGGGCGCCATCGCCTTCATCACGTGCCGGTTCATCTTCAGGCGGGCCGCGTTCGCCGCCTCCAGGACGCTGGCGGCCAGCTCCTGGGGGGACATGTCGCGGTACTTGTTCTCCAGGAACTCGATCCCGGACAGTTCACCCTGCGGGCCCACGGTGGCGCGGACCGCGCGGTCGGAGGAGAGCACCGCGAACGACGCCTGCCGCAGCTCGCGTTCGGTGCGCGCGACCGCTTCCTGGGCCGCCTGGAGTTCGGCCATCGCCTTCTCGAGGCGCTTCTCCAGCGGTTCCGTCACGCTCGCTCCTGCCCTTCTGCGTCGACCGGTTCATCAACTGCCCTGCTGATCTTGCCTGGTGAGGCTCCCGCTGTGGAAGCCGGGGCCGGTGGGATTCGTCTCCGCACGGTGGTCTCGCCGGGACGCGCGGGGCTCACCGCCCGATGACGGCCGGGGTGCCGCCGTCCTCGGTGCCCCACACGTCCGTGTCCTCCTCCAGGTAGTCGGCGGAGCTGGTGACCCTGCGGCCCGGCTCCGTCTCCTCCTCGGGGCTGTCGGCGCCGGTGGTCGCCACCCGGGAGGCCGGGGCCAGGAAGGTGTCGTTGTCCTCCTGGCGGTTCCACGGGCTGCGTCCGCGGCGGTTGCGGCGCTCGCTCTCCTCGGCCGCGTCGACCAGGACGGCACGCACCCGCTCGCCGTTGCCCTTGTCGCCGCCCGCGCCCATGCCGCCCATGCCGCCGCCCATCGGCATCCCGGGGCTGCCGGGTGTGCCGGGCGCGCCGGGGGCGCCGGCCGTGGCGGCGGGAGCCAGCGGGGTGCCCTCGCTCGCGGCGACACCGTCGGAGAGAGGCTCGGCACCGAGTCCGCCGGAGCCGCCCGGGGCGAAGGAGTCCGACCCGGACAGGCCGCCGCCGGAGGCCCCTGCGCCCACGCCGCCGCCGAGTCCCAGATCGGAGAGCGACACATCCCTGTTGCCGGTGCCGCCACCGCCGCCGGCCCCGTTGAGGTCGCCGAGACTGCCGAGGTCGCCGAGTACGCCCGAATCGCCGCGGCCGCCCTGCGAGTTGAGGTCGTGCAGGTTCACCTTCTCGGTGTTGCCCTGCGGGTCGGTGACGGTGGCGATGCCGGTGTCCGGGTCGATGACCTGGGTGCTGCCGTCCGGGAACGTGGTGGTCAGCTTGCCGTTGTCCAGGACGGTGGTGGAGCCGTCCGGGTTGGTCACCTTCGCGCCGTGCGTGAGGTCGGTGGTCGTGGTGGACCCGTCCGCGTCGGTGGTGGTGAGCGTCCCGGTGTCCGGGTCGAAGACGGCCTTGCTGCCGTCCGCGAAGGTCGTGGCGAAGTCGTCGCCCTGAAGGGCCGTGTTCCCGCCCGTCGGGGTCTCCAGGCCGGCCCGGTCGGTGTTGAGGTTCCCGAGGTCGCCCAGGTCGCCGATGGACTCCGTGGGCAGATCGGGGTTGAGGTCGCCCAGGTCACCGAGTCCGTTCTGGCTGTTGAGGTTGCCCAGGCTGCCCAGGTTCTCGGTGGTGGTCTTCCCGTCCGGATCGGTGGTGGTGGTCTGCCCGGTCGTCGGGTCGACCGTCTGCGTGGTGCCGTCCGGGAACGTGGTCGTCAGCTTGCCGTCGTCGCCGAGTGAGGTGACCGAGCCGTCCGGGTTGGTCACGTCGGCACCGTTGCCCAGGTCGGTCGTGGTGGTCGAGCCGTCCGGGTGCGTGGTGGTGAGCGTCCCGCTGTCCGGGTCGAAGCTGGTACGGCTGCCGTCCGCGAAGTCGGTCGTCAGATCACCGCCGCTGGTCAGCTGTGTGCTGCCGCCGGTCGGGGTGTCGAGCACACCGTCGCCGCCGCCGGGGCCGCCGTTGAGGCCGTCGAGGCTGCCCAGATCGGTCGTGGTGGTCGTACCGTCGGGGTTCGTCGTGGTGGTCTGCCCGGTGATGGGATCGACGGTCTGCGTGGTGCCGTCCGGGAACGTCGTCGTCAGCTTGCCGTCGTCGCCCAGTGAGGTGACCGAGCCGTCCGGGTTGGTGACCCGGGTGCCGTCGCCCAGGTTCTGCGTGGTGACGCTGCCGTCCGGATGGGTGGTCGTGAGCTCTCCGCTGTCCGGGTCGAAGCTGGTGCTGCTGCCGTCCGGGAAGTCGGTGGTGAGCTTGCCGTCGTTGAGCTGGGTGGTGCCGCCGGTCGGGGTCTTGAGGGAGCCGCCGCCGGTGTTCAGGCCGCCGAGGCTGCCGAGGTTCTCGGTGATCGCGTCATTGGCGGCGTTGTTCGTCCCGCCCGGGCCGTTGTTCAGGTTCCCGAGATTGCCCAGATTCGTGGTGACCGGCGGCGGGGTGCTCGTGAGAGCCTCCTGGTCGCCGCCCGGGTTGTTCATGTCGCCGAGATCGCCCAGGCTCTCCGTGACCGTGGTCGGGTTCAGCAGCTCGTCGAGGTTGCCGAGATTCTGCTCGGTGACGGCGTTGGGGTCATTGATGCCGCCGAGGCTCTCCTGCATGGCCTTGGCCTGCTCCTCGGCCTCGCGCTTGGCCTCCTCCTGCTCACGCCGCTGCTCCTCGCGGAGCTCGTCCTGGTACTTCTTGTCCTCATCGCGCTGCTGGTTCTGCTCGTTGCGCAGCTCTTCCTGGAGCTTTTTGTCCTCTTCGCGCTGCTGGTTCTGTTCCTCGCGCAACTCGTCCTGGTACTTCTTGTCCTCCTCCCGCTGCTGCCTCTGCTCCTCGCGGAGTTCCTCCTGGTACTTGCGGTCCTCCTCGCGCTGGCGCTCCTGCTCCTCGCGCAGCTCGTCCTGGTACTTGCGGTTCTCCTCGTTCTGCCGGTTGATCTCCTCCTGCTGTTCCTCGGCCTTCCTCTCCTCGTACTCCTCCGCGGCCGTGCTGGTCGACTTCGGCTTGGGCACGTTGTCGGAGAAGTCGTCGCCGAGGTCGAGGAAGTGGTTGTTGAGGTTCGACTGCACCTGGGCGGCGGGCTTGCCGAGGAACTCGTCGACGCCCTGGCTCCAGATCTTCACCGCCTTGTCGCCGACCTTCGCCCAGTTCGCGATGTCGGTGAGGTCGCCGTACTCGGGGTGCACCTGGGAGAAGCCGCCCTGCGGGCTGTGGCTGACCGTTGTGGTGTAGCGGGAGGTGTACGACTTGATGTCGGTCTTGGCGACGTTGTTCGCATCCACCCACTGGGCGAGGTCGTCCAGGACGTAGCGCAGCACCTGGTGCGGGTCGTAGTACGGGGACTTGGCCCAGGCCAGCCACGCCTCCAGCAGCTTGTTGGCGGAGTCCACCAGATACTTGCGGCCCAGTGACAGGGCGCGCGAGTACACCGTGTTGCCGGTGCCGGTCTCGTCGCCGGAGCCCGGGTTGGAGTCGAAGGTCTCGACGTAACTGTCGTAGTTCTCGCGGATCTTCTTCAGCAGGCCGCGGAAGACTTCCGCCGCTTCGCCCTTCCAGCTCGCGTCGTCCCGCCCGAATCGGTCCTCCCAGTCCTTCAGCACCACCGCGTGGTTCCGGAAGAACTTGGCGGCGAAGTCGAAGGACTCCCCTGTGGTGTTGAAGGAGTTCAGGTCCACCACGTCGGCGCCGGGCACGCCCAGGTTGCTGAACCGGGCGTCCTGGGTGTTGCCGCCCAGCAGGCCGAGGAGCGCCGCCCGCGGCCCGTTCATGTACCGGGCGAGCGGGATGGTGCTCATCTTGTCCTTGTGGTAGTCCGTGAACTCGTTGCCCTCACGGACCTGTGCGTCATGGACGTTGTCCGAGCCCGGTCCGGCGAAGATGATCTCCTCGCCGTCCTTCACACGGCCCTCGAAGACGATCCGGGCCTGCATGATGGACCGCTTCTTGCCGCTGTCGAAGAACCAGATGTCGTAGTCCTCGCCCTTGTTCGTCAGGAAACCGGAGTCCTTGACGAGCAGGGAGAGGCTGCGCTCCTTGATGTCCATCCGGAAGAGCTTGCCGCCGTGTTCGGATCGGAGCGTGTCGAAGACGGTGTTGCGGTCCGGCACCGGATAGCCGGTGATGTGGGTGACCAGGGTGGCCCAGGTGTCGCTCGACGGGTCTCCGGCATTGTCGAACTTGTCGAGGTTGGCGACGGAGTTGGGATCGTAGCGATCGGCCACCGGGCGCCCTTTCTGGTCGGTGGGTCAGGACTCGTCGTCCGGGTCGCCGGTGGTGCCGGCGGTGAGGGTGTCGACCTCGTCGAAGGTCTGGAGCAGCGTCTGCGCGTCGATCGCGTCGAGGTTCTTGTCCTTGGTCTTGTTGGCCTCGTCGATCGTGTCGGTGAGCGCCTCTTTCAGCTCCTTGAAGAGGTCCATCTGGTCACCGAGCAGCTTGTCGATGGCCTCGGCCGCGGTGCGGATGTCCTCGATCAGCTTCGGTCCCGAGACCAGGGGTTCGGTGACCATCCTGCCGATGCGCAGGAGTTGCTTGTCCTGGGCGAGGTTCTCCGGTGTGGTGTGGCCGTCGATGAGGTGGCCGAGCGGGCGGATGTGGGACCCGTCGCCGTCCTCCTTGTGCTTCTTCGCGGCGGTGTACACCGGCTGCACCTCGTTGTCCCGGAAGTTCTCCATCTGCTTGAGGTCGAAATGCTTGACGTCGGCCTTCTCACCGGCCATGGGACGCTCTCCTGCCGCTTGCTGCCGGACGGGGATACGGGAGCCCGGCGGACGCCCCGCTCACGGGCGACGGCCGGGCCGGTGGGCCCGTGTGCCGGGTGGGCACACCGGGTCGGTTCGGAGATTCCCGCCTGCCGGCCGGCGTGCGGCACATCCGTCTCCCGGACTCTTCGGGCGGCGGTGCAGGGCGCGTCGCCGAACCGTCCGTGTGGGACCGGGATACGGGCGGTTCGGCGTCCTCCGGTCGTACGCGGCGGCGGCCGCCGGGCCCGCCCTGCGGATGGACGAGGCGAAGCTCCGGTCAAGCCCTAACGGGCCCGCACGTTCCCCCAGTTGTCGGCGCTCCTGCGCTCGTCGCGGGAGTGGTTGTCGTGGATGGTCTGGATCAGCTCGCCGTTGTCGCCGAGGAGCATGGCCATGTTCTTGGTCGCCTGGTCCCACTCCGCCTGGACCTGGCGGTACGTCTCCTGGTCCGAGCCCTCCCAGGACGTGACGAGCGGCTTCAGCTCGTCCTCCAGGTTGTTCAGGGTCGTGATGATCTGCTGGGTCTGCGCCATCAACTCCTCGATGGCGTTACGGACCGCGGGGTACTGCACGTCGATGATGCCGTCGGCCATGACGTCTCCTCTCGGACGGCCGGGCGTCGGCGCCCGGGAAGCTCAGGGGGTCCGGCCTCGCCGTACGGGGGCCGGTGCTGCGGGGGCGGGTCAGCGCAGCGCTTCGAAGACGCCCTGGCTGGTCTTGCTGTTGAGGACCTCGGTCAGGTCCTGGTTCTCCTGTGCCAGACGGTTGGCGGAGGTCACGTTCTCCTGGAGCGCGTCGACCATCTTGCTGATCTGGATGACGACCTTCTGCGCCTCGGCGTTCCAGCTGCGGAAGAGCTTCAGCAGGGCCTGGCCCTCGTCGCCGCCGACGCCCGAACGCGCGGCGATCTCACCGACGCTGTTCTGGATCTTCTCGACCTGGGTCCGGGCCGACTCCAGAGAGGAGACACCCCCCAAGCCCTTGGCATAGTCCGCTTTCCTCGCGGCACTGTCCGCCATGTCGCGCTCCCTTCGTTCAGGCCTGTCTCGACGCATCGTCGCCCGCTGAGGCTAAAGAGAAGTGAGCGTTCCGCGCAACGCGCGCAGGGAAGATTTGAGCATCGGTCAGCTCACCCCAGAATTCCTGCGTGGCAAGGGAGTTGTGCGGAGGTTTCGGCGATATGAACACGCGCGCCCGACCAGCGGACAGTGGATGTGAAGCCGTCCACCGGCCAGACGGCATGCGGGCAGAAAGCGGGCATGCGAGGTAGGTAAACGGGCATCGGCGAGGACCGTAACCGGCCGGGAAAGCGCTTCCGCGGGATTTCAGGGGGTAGTGCCGGACGATATTTCAGAGCTTTATTTGAGGTTCCCCGCCGCGCTCGCTCCGGGGATGACTCCGCGAACTTCACACCCTCGGCGCCGAGTTTGGCTGAATACTTCTGCTGCCCTCGCCCTTTTCCATTTCTTCGGCACGGTATGCGCCCCTTGCCGTGATCAGCGTGCCGTGTCCGCCTTGTCCTTCTCGGCGTCCGCCCCGCTGCGCTCCGACTGTCCGGCGGCACCGCACGCCGGTGCTGTGACCTTGGGCTCCGCGGCACCCGACGCGGCGGCCGGGTCGAGGTCCGCGCCGGTCGGGAGCGCCGCGAGCAGCGGGGCGGGGACCGAGCCGATGTCCCCGGTCTCGTACCCGAGGGCTGCCAGCGAGTTCTTGGCGGAGACGCGGTACTTCACACCGTTCTCCGCGACCAGGTAGGTGGTCCCGGCATGCGCGGCGCCGCTGGCGTGCAGGGCCCGCACCAGGGCGCCTCGTCCGGGCCGTACCACCGTGGCGTCGACCGGGACGCAGGCAGGCTTCAGCGGCTCGGCGGTGCCCTGCGGCACCGCGACCGGGGCGAGCCGGGCCAGGGGGACCAGCACCGACCTGATCCGGGCGCCGCCGTCGTCGCCGTCCACCTGCGCGCACAGCGCGGTGCCGCGCGGCGCGGACTGCGGGAGAGGCGGCGCGTCCGGCAGCTCCGCGGACGCGGAGGGGCCCGGGTCCGTGGCCCGGTGCTCGCGCAGCGCGTCCGCACCGACCGTGCGCACCTCGGGCGACTGCCCCTGGTAGGCGTCCTTCTGGGTGGCCGGGTCGCCCAGCACCAGGGCGGCGCCGAGCCGGGTCAGCGGCACCAGGCCGTCGTTACGCAGCAGGTAGTAGGTGCTGCCGCCGCCGGGCACGCTGACCTTGAACAGCTGGCCGATCCTGCTTGCTTCGCCTCCGAGCACGGGCCCCTCCGTACCGCGTCCCGGTACCGCGGGCGGCTTCAGGGCGGGGCCGGGGGCCAGTGCGTCGAGGAAGGCCGCCGAGACCGGCATCGGCCGCTCGGAGCCGTAGCCGAGGGCGTTGCGGGCGTCGGAGGCACGGTCCAGCGGCAGTCTGCTGCCCCGCCACACCAGGTACTCGGTGTCGTCCGGCCCGCGCACCAGCAGCGCGCGGTCGGCGCCGATGCCGCGGGAGTCCAGCGGAGCCCCGGCGACCACGGTGGTGGCGCCCGGCTCGTCCACGCCGGTGTTCGCCACGACGCCGGAGGTGTCGGGCAGCGCCCCGTCCGGCCCGGAGACGCACATGTGCCAGGCGCCGTCGTCGAGTTGGCCCGGCTCGGGCACGGTGTCGGGGGCGCCCGGGATGCCGGCCGGGGCGCCCACCGGGACGTCCCGCAGCGAGGCGCTGCCGACGTCCACGGTCTCCAGGTCGGAGCCGCCGATCAGCCGCGCCGAGGCGTAGTTGCGCACCGGGTGCAGTACGCCGTCGGTGCCGGTCCACAGGTAGCGGGCGCCGGTGTCACGGTTGACCACCAGATGGTCGCCGTCGCGCCAGGCGTCGTTCCCGCCGGGGCGCAGCAGGCCGTAGACGGTGGCTCCGGCGCCGATCAGGACGGTGACCAGGACGCCGAAGACGACACCGCGGGTGGTGCGCCCGAGGGGGCTCTCCGGGGCGTCCGGGTCGGCCGTCAGCAGGCCCGAACTGAGCCTGCCCATCATGAAACTGTGGGCGTGTACCTGGTCGCGTTTGGACTGCACGGCCTCTCCTCGACTTCGTTCTCTTGCCGGAGTGCGGTTGTGCTCAGCCGAACAGGCCGCGCAGCCAGCCGAAGAGCCCGGCCACCCACAGGCTGAGTGGCAGCAGCGCCACGGCGAAGCCGGTGTGCGCGATCTCCGCCGCCCGGCCCCAGTACGGCAGCATCCGCCGGCCGGGCACCGTCCAGGCGGCGATGACCAGTGCGGCCGCGGCGCCGAGCAGCACCGCGAAGACCACCAGGCGTCCGTCGCCGTCGCTGTCCACCGCCCAGGCCCGGGCGAGCAGCAGCAGCCCCCAGACGCCGGGTACGGCAAGGGTCAGCCGCTGCCCGATGTGCACCAGGCCGCGGGAGTGCAGGAGCAGCAGCAGGCTCAGTGTGACCGCGGTCAACACCTCGGGCAGATCCGGGTGTTGGGCGATGACGACGAGGGCGGCCGCGGCGACGATGCCGGTGGCGGCGAAGAGCGCGGTGACCCAGCGCCCGGCCAGCTCGGTGCGTTCGGCGACCTCGTCGCCCGCGTAGGGCTCGATACCCTCCTGGAGCTGGCTGGCGGAAGAGGGCAGGGAGGGCATCCGCATCCCGGCCAGCTTGAAGGCGAACGGTGCGACCGTCCCGGCCGCGAGAGCGACCACCGCGGCCACCAGCGCCACGGCGGCGGGCACGTCCAGGCCCGAGTACCCGATCAGGGCCCCGGCGATCGCGGTGGCGACCGAGACGACCGCGGTGGCCAGCAGGGCCGGGGCGCCGACCGCGGTGGCGGCCAGCGCGAGGACCGCACCGCCCGCGCCCGCGGCACCCGCGGCGAGCAGCCGCGCGCCCACGACCCGCGCCGCGTCCGGGCCGGTCAGATCGCCGCCGGGCAGTACCCAGCCCGCCAGTGCCAGGCAGGGCGCGACCAGCAGGCCGAGGGCGGTCGCGGAGAGTCGCTCGCCGACAGCGCGGCTGGCGGTCCCCGCGCCCGCGAGCAGCAGCACCCCCGCCACGGCCGCACAGGCGGCCCTGACCGAGCCGGAGCCGGTCACCCCTGGCCAGAACACCAGCACCAGGGCGGCCACCACGGTCGCCACGGTGGTGCCCACCAGCAGTCCACGGGCCGCCTCGGGGTGCCAGGTGTGCAGCCTGCGGCCCGCGGTGTCGGCTATGCCGTCCACCAGGTCGTCGAGCCTCGCCTCGGGCAACGCCTCGGTGTGCGGGCGCAGATAGAGCACGTCCCCGTCGGCTAGGCCGGCCCGCGCGAGGGTGGTCTCCTCGTCGAGCGGGGCGTCACCGAGCCGCTGCAGCACCCAGCCCGCGTGGTCGAGCCCGGCCTCCTCGGCCTCCTCGCCGACGTAACGCAGCAGCGTCGGCAGCAGATCGGCGACCGGCACGTCGGCGGGCACGGCCAGATCGACGGAGACGCTCGGCGCACGTACGGTCAGGCGGCACAGCTCGGCCACCGCACTGTCGGTCATCAGCTGAACTCTCGTCTTCCGTGGGGGGCTTTGACAGAAGGACTTCCTCGGGAGAGGGCCGCGCGCAGAGTACGTAAGGCCCCGCGCGGCCGGGAACCGGGCAGTCGGACAAGGGAATTGTGTCCGTGCGCCCGGAAACCACCTCTCCCGCGTGGACAGGTCGCGTTACGTGAATGCAGACTACTGCCTGCGCCCGCCGGATCGTGCTGCGGACCGGACTCCCTGTCCGGTATGCAGTTGAGTGCGGGGGGAGTTGACCGTCCCCCGCTTTCCGCTCACAACATTCATCCGGCGTTCACCGCGCCGCCCGGGACCCGAAGAATGGGTGCAGTGCGGTCTTTCCCGCTACCGGGTGTGCCGCTATTCGGCGCGGGCCGGAAAGCCAGTGAAACCGGAGGTTTCGTTCCTTGAGTGTGGTGCTGTTTCGCCGGCCGGCCCGCAGGCGCGGACCCGAGATGCCCGACGGGCAATTGACCCTTCAGGAGCCGCCGGTCCTCGCCGAGACGGTGCCGGACACCTCGGCGATATGGACCTATTTGCCGATGGCACTGATGTCGGTGTCGATGATGCTGATGTTCCTGCGCCCGGGCGGTGGCAACGGCGTCTTCATGTATCTGGCGATGGGCGTCATGGCGCTCTCCGCCGGTGCCATGCTCCTGGGGCAGCTGATGCGCCGCTCCAGCGAGCGCAAGCAGCGCCTGAAGGGCGAACGCCGCGACTACCTCCGCTATCTGGCGCAGATGCGCAAGCGGGTCCGGGGCACCATCACGGAGCAGCAGCGGGCGCTCGCCTGGCGCCACCCGGAGCCCGCCTCACTGCGTTCGCTGGCCCGCACCTCACGGCTATGGGAACGCCGCCCTGCCGACGAGGACTTCGGGGAGGTCCGGCTCGCGATCGGCGAACAGCAGCTCGCCCTCACCCTCAACCCGGTCTCCACCCGCCCGGTGGAGGACCTCGAACCGCTCTGCGCGCACGCGCTGCGCCGGTTCATCCGCGCCTACTCCACCATCCCCGAGCAGCCCCTCGGTCTCTACCTGCGCTCCTCCGCGCGGGTCATGCTGCGCCCCGAGGAGTCACCCGGCGAGGAGGCGGCCGAGCCGGGCGCAGCGTCGTACGGGCCGAGTGGTGAGAGCCGGGCCGAGGGTGCCGGTCCGGGCGGCGACGCGGTACGTGCCCTGGTGCGCGCCATGCTCGGCCAGCTCGCCGTGTTCCACGCACCCGAGGAGCTGTGGCTCGCGGTGTGCGTCAGTGACGAGCGGCGGCCCGACTGGGAGTGGGTCAAGTGGCTGCCGCACGCGCTGCATCCGCACGAGGAGGACGGCGCCGGCCAGGTCCGCCGGATCACCGCCGACCTCACCGAGCTGGACGATCTGCTCGGCGCCGAGTTCGCCGAGCGTCCCGGCTTCGACCCGGACGCCCGCCCCGGCCGTGACGAGCCCTACACGGTCGTGGTCCTGGACGGCGTCACCGTCCCCGAGGGCCACCGCTGGGAGGGCCACGGCTACCGCAACGCCATGGTCCTGGACGTGTCCGGGGCGCTGCGCTGGCGGCCCGGCCGCAACACGCTGCGGCTGACCGTCGGACCGGACCAGGTGAACCTGGTGCGTACCGACCGCAGCCGCAAGGAGCGCTCCGTCGCGCTCGGCCGCCCGGACCGGCTCGGCCCGCTCGGCGCCCAGTCGCTGGCCCGGCTGCTCACCGCCCGCCGGATGAGTCTGGGCACGGACATCGCGCAGCCGCTGGACGCCGACGTCGAACTCACCACCCTGCTCGGCATCCCCGACCTGCACCGGCACGACCCGAAGGTCCTCTTCGACCGGCACACCGGCTCCGCCCGGCTGCGGGTGCCGATCGCCGTCGGGGTGGACGGCCGCCCGGTGGACCTCGACATCAAGGAGTCCGCACAAGGGGGCATGGGCCCGCACGGCATGCTGATCGGTGCCACCGGCTCCGGCAAGAGCGAGCTGCTGCGCACCCTCGTTCTCGGTCTCGCGCTGACCAACTCCTCCGAGACCCTCAACTTCGTCCTGGTCGACTTCAAGGGCGGCGCGACCTTCCTCGGCCTGGAGGAACTCCCGCACACCTCCGCCGTCATCACCAACCTCGCCGACGAAGTCGCCCTGGTGGAGCGCATGCAGGACGCCTTGCACGGCGAACTCATCCGCCGCCAGGAGCTGTTGCGCGCGGCCGGCAACTACACCTCCGCGCTGGAGTACGAGCGGGCCCGCGCCGGCGGGGCGGACCTCACCCCGCTGCCCAGCCTGTTCGTGGTGGTCGACGAGTTCAGTGAACTGCTCTCCGCGCACCGGGAGTTCATGGATCTGTTCGTGATGATCGGCCGCCTCGGCCGCTCCCTCGGGGTGCATCTGCTGCTGGCCTCGCAGCGCCTGGACGAGGGCCGCATGCACCAGTTGGAGAGCCACCTGTCGTACCGCATCGGCCTGCGCACCTTCTCCGCCATGGAGAGCCGCGGCGTCCTCGGTGTGCCGGACGCCTACGAGCTCCCCGCCCAGCCCGGCAGCGGCTATCTGAAGTCGGGCGTGGAGGCCCTGACCCGCTTCCGCGCCGCCTACTCCTCCGGTACGTACCGGCGCCGCACCGGCGCGGTGGTGCAGGCCCGGGTGGCCAGCCAGGTGGTGCCGTGGACCAGCGGCTGGGTGGTGCCGCGGACGCTGGAGCCGGCGTCCGAGCCGGAGCCGGAGATCGAGGAGACCGGCGACGACGAGACCCTGCTGGACGTGGCCCTCGACCGGCTGCGCGACGCAGGCCCCGCCGCCCACCAGGTGTGGCTGCCGCCGCTGGACGAGCCCTCCCCGCTGGACGCCCTGCTGCCCGGCATCGCCCCCGACCCCGAGCGCGGCCTCACCGCCACCGGCTGGGCCGGGACCGGCAAACTGCGGGTTCCGGTGGGCCTGGTGGACAAGCCCTTCGACCAGCGCCGCGATCCGCTGGTCGTGGACCTCTCCGGGGCCGGCGGCCACGTCGCCATCGCGGGCGGCTCCCAGAGCGGCAAGTCGACCCTGGCGCGCACGCTGATCGCCGCGCTCGCCCTCACCCACACCCCCGCCGAGATCCAGTTCTACTGCCTGGACTTCGGCGGCGGCGGTCTCTCCCAGCTCGCCTCGCTCCCCCACGTCGGCGGGGTCGCGGCGCGGCTCAACCCGGAGCGGGTGCACCGGGCCGTCGCCGAGGTGATGACGCTGCTCGCCCGCCGCGAGCAGTTCTTCGTGGACCACACCCTCGACTCCATGCAGTCCTACCGCCGTCGCCGGGCCGCCGGGGAGTTCCCCGACGAGCCCTTCGGCGACGTGTTCATGGTGGTCGACGGCTGGTCGACGGTCCGTCAGGACTACGACGAACTGGTCCCGAAGTTCAACGAACTCGCCGCCCGCGGGCTGAACTACGGCATTCATCTGCTCATCACCACCACCCGCTGGGTCGAGTTGTCCGCCCAGGTCCGTGACCAGGCCGCCACCCGGCTGGAGTTGCGGATGGGTGACCCGATGGACTCCGAGATCGACACCCGCAAGGCCCGCTCGGTGCCGCGCAGCGGCGGTCGCGGCATCACCGCCGACAGCAAGATGCACTTCCTGGCCGGCCTGCCCCGCCTGGACGGCAGCGGCTCCCTCGAGGACCTCGGCGAGGGCGTCGCCCACCTGGTCGGCGAGGTCGCCAAGCACTGGTCGGGCCCGGCCGCACCGCCGGTGCGGATGCTGCCGCACCGGCTGCCGCTCGCCGAACTCCCCGCGCCGCAGCCCACCGAGGGCGGCGGTCTGCGCCTGCCGCTCGGCATCGACCAGGACGCCCTGGAGCCGGTGTGGCACGACTTCAGCCGGACCCCGCACCTGATCGTGGTCGGCGACACGGAGAGCGGCAAGACCAACCTGCTGCGCCGTATCACCGAGGGCATCACCGCCCGGTACACGCCGAGCGAGGCGAAGATCATCGCGGTGGACTACCGCCGCACCCTGGTGGATGCCGTCCCGGCGGAGTACCGGATCGGGCACGTGATCTCCCTGGACAACCTGAAGGAGACCGTCGACGGCGCGGCCCGCGCGCTCAAGACCCGCGTCCCCGGCGCGGACATCGCCCCCGCCCGGATGCGCCGGTGCGACTGGTGGTCCGGCCCGCGGCTGTTCATTCTCGTCGACGACTACGACATGGTCTCCGGCAACTCCTTCCAGAGCCCCTTCGAGCCGCTCTTCGAGCATCTGACCCTCGGCTTCGAGATGGGCCTGCACCTGGTCGTCGCCCGCAGCGCCATGGGCGCCGGCCGTGGCCTCAGCGACGCCCTGATCCGCCGCATGGACGAGGCGAACAACCCCGCCGTCCTCCTCTCCTGCCCGCCCACCGAGGGCCGCCTCTTCGGCAACGCGAAGCCCCTCAACCTCCCGCCGGGCCGAGCCCTGCACATCGCCCGCCGCAAGGCACGGTTGATGCAGACGGCATTGGTGGAGGAGGGACGGGGGCAGGAGGGCTGAGGGCATGTGAGGCACGTAGCGGGGGCCACCTGGGGTGGTCCCCGCTGTCGTTGGGGGCGGTTGCCCCGGGCCTCGGCTGCGTCGCCGCTACGGTGCAGACCGCCGAGGAACGAACCTCACCTGCGTGGCCCGTCCCGGCCGTGGGCCCACCGACCCATGGGCGACCGCCCGCTACGACACGTCAGCCTCTCCGAGCCTCGGCCCCGCTCCGCCCAGCCGACCCACCGGATACCGATCCCGAACACGGCCGTGGCGTCAACTGGAGGTGTCCGCACAAGAGTTGGCGACAGTGCCCCCCGGACCCCACCTCGCACCGCGGTCACCCGACCCGGCCGCCCCTTACGACGCCTCGGCCTCCCCGAGCCCCGGCTCGGCCCCCGCTCGCTGCGGCCGTCCCGCCGGGCGCCACCCCCGGGCGCGGGCCCTGGGGAGGGTGAAGGCGGCCCAGAGGATGGTGAGTACGGCGGCGGAGCCGAGGAGGACGAAGAGGGTGGCTCGGCCGGTGGCGCGGTCGGCGGTGGAGGTGTCGCGGACGGTCACGGGATCCGCGGCCCGCTCGGCGCCGGCCGGCGCGCCCGGGTCGCCGAGGATCGTGGTCACGGCGGCGTAGGCGTCCAGTTGGGGGATGTCGGCCGGGGAGGCGGTCGCGGTCAGGCGGTGGATGACGGCGTCGGGCGCGTCGTCGGGGTGGGCAGCGCGGACCACCGCGGCGGCACCGGCGGCGTATGCGGTGGCCACCGAGGCGCCGGCGCCGAGGTAGTGGCCGGTGCCGCGTGGGCCCCCGGCGACCCCCCCGGCGCCGGGGGCGGCCAGGTCGATGCCCGTGGTGGGCAGGGAGCCGTCGGGGCGCACGCCGCCGGGGAGCATGTCGGCGACCGAGAGGACGCCGGGTTCGCCGGCCGGCCAGTAGACACGGGACGGGATCTCGTCGGTGCCGCCCCGGGACGGCGGGTCCGGGGTCGCCGCGGCGATCACGACCGCGCCCGCCCGGCGCGCCGCGGCGACGGCGTCGGTCAGCGCCGTGTCGCGGCGCGGGAGGGACACCGTGACCGCAATCACCTCGGCCCCGGCTTCGGTTGCCTCGCGTATCGCTTGCGCGACCAGTTCGGGGCTTGCCGCACCGCGCGTGTCGGTGCCGCGCAGCGCCAGGACCTTCGCGCCCGGGGCGACCCCGGCGAGGCGCGGGCTGTCCCCGCCGGTGCCGGCGATCAGCCCGGCCAGGAAGGTGCCGTGCCCGACACAGTCCTCGGCGGCCGCGCCCTGGGCGGTGACCCGGCCGTCGAGGCCGGCGGCGTCGGGGGCGACGCCGGTGTCGATCAGGGCGACGGTCACGCCCGCACCGGTGCTGTGCCCGCGCAGCCGGTCCAGGTCGAGGCGCTGACGCGACCAGTCCTGCTGCTTCGCCGTCTCCCGGGAGGCGGGAGTACAGGCCGCTTCCTCGGCCTCCGGATCGAGCAGGGAGGGCATGCCGGGCAGTTCCTGCCCCTTCTTCTCGTCGGCCGCAGGCGGACGCGACAGAGGTGCCGTATGAGCCGGAACGGCCGTGGGCAGCAGCAGCACGGCGGCGAGGCCGGCGCCGGACAGCAGGCGGGCGCCCCCGCGGGCGCGCGGCATCATCGGGGAGCCGCCTTCGGGGCCACGGCCGGGACGTCCCCGGGGATCAGGATGCGCAGGTCGTCCAGAGTGGGCGCGGCCAGTGAGCCGAGCCGTCCCGCCTGCCGGGTGACCATCGCCTCGACCACCTGGCGGGCCAGGCGGGCGTTGCCGAACGTCCGGTCCCGGGGCAGCGCCTCGAAGTACTCCCTGAGCAGCGGGCCGGTGCCGGGCCCGCACTCGTAGCCCATGCTCGCGGCCTGACCGCGCACGATGGTGACCAGTTCCTCGGAGGAGTAGTCGGCGAAGGTGATCCGGCGCGGGAAGCGGGAGGACAGGCCCGGGTTGGAGGCGAGGAAGCGTTCCATCTCGTCGGTGTAGCCGGCAACGATGACGACCACCTCGTCGCGATGGTCCTCCATCAGCTTCAGCAGCGTGTCCACCGCCTCCTGGCCGAAGTCGGCACCACCGCCGCGCGGGGTGAGGGTGTACGCCTCGTCGATGAACAGCACACCGCCACGGGCCCGTTCGAAGACCTCGCGGGTCAGCTGAGCGGTGTGGCCGATGTAGCGGCCGACCAGGTCGGCGCGGGCCGCCTCGATCAGCTGGCCCCGCTGCAGGATGCCGAGCTGGGTCAGGATCTGGCCGTAGAGCCGGGCCACCGTGGTCTTGCCGGTACCGGGCGGGCCGGTGAAGACGAGGTGGTGGCTGAGCGAGGGCACCGGCAGTCCGGCCGCGGCACGGTGGCGGGCGGTGGTGATGAGGTTGACCAGGTCCGCGACGTCGCGCTTCACCTCGGCCAGGCCGATCATGTCGCCGAGGCGGGTCAGCGGGTCGTCGTCGGGAGCGGCGGACTCGGTGGCCGTCGCGGCGGCGGAGACGTCCTCCGGCAGCAGCAGCCGCAGGTCGTGCTCGCCGACCTGTGCCTGGGAGGCGAGCCGGACCGCCTGCCGGTCCACCATCTCCTCGAACACCCCGCGCGCGGCACGGCCGTTGCCGAAGCCGGCGTCTCTCGGCATCGCCTCGAAGTGCGCGGCCAGCGCCGCCGCGGTGCCCTCGCCCAGCTCGTACTGGTGCTGGGCGCACATGTTCTCCATGATCGCGACCAGTTCGGGCACCGAGTAGTTCTCGAACTCGACGGTCCGTGAGAAACGGGACGCCAGACCCGGGTTGGAGCCGAGGAACGACTCCATCTCCCGGGAGTAACCGGCCGCGACCACCACCACGTCGTCGCGGTGGTCCTCCATCAGCTTCAGCAGGGTGTCCACCGCCTCGCGGCCGAAGTCGGCGCCGCCGTTGCCGCTGTCCGCGGTGAGCGTGTACGCCTCGTCGACGAACAGCACGCCACCGAGGGCCCGTTGGAAGGTCTCGGTGGTCTTGATCGCCGTACCGCCGACGACTTGCGCGACCAGGTCGGCGCGGGAGACCTCCACCAGGTGTCCGCTGCGCAGCGAACCCAGTTCGGCGAGGATCGCCCCGTAGAGACGGGCGACGGTGGTCTTACCGGTGCCGGGCGGGCCCGCGAAGATCAGGTGCCGGCTCATCGGCGGGGCGGACATGCCGAGTTGCTCACGGCGCTGGGCGAGCTGGGTCAGGTTGACCAGCGTGCCGACCTGCTGCTTGACGTTCTCCAGGCCGATCAGCGCGTTCAGGGCGCCGAGCGGGCCGTCCGCGCGGTCCGGCGGGGGCGCGTCCGCGGCGCCGGAGCCGGCCGGGTCGGTGTTCTCGGCGCTGCCGGTGCCCCAGGCGTCCCGCTTGCCGTTGCCGGTGCTGTTCAGCCCCTCCACGGCGAGCCGTTCGCCGGGCACGGTCTGCACCAGGCCGCCGCCCTCGTTCTCCCGGGCGAGGCAGTTCACGAGCGAGACCGGCGCGGTGGACTCCACCCGGAAGCCGTCCTGGGCGCCGCCGGAGACCTCGCAGCCGCTGAGCGAGGCGAGCGCGCCCTCGCGCAGTAGGTAGCCATGGCCCTGAGCGGCGTGCACGGTGGTGCGGTTGGCGGTCAACTCGCCGCCCGCGGCGACCACCACGCCCTCCTCGGCGGATATCTCGACACGGAAGTCGCGGACGGTGACGTTGCCGCCGTCCTCCACGATCAGGCCGCTGGTGGCGGTGTCGGAGACTCCGCCACCGGCCAGGTAGAGGGTGCTGCCGGAGCCCACCCGCACACCCGCGCCCTTCGGCCGTACGATCTCGCAGTCCTCGGCGCGGCCCCTGGCGTCCTTGCCGGCCACGATGCCGTCACCTGTGGGCTCCACCAGGCGGGCCCGGCGCAGCAGCGGGTTGGCGCCGCCGCGCACGGAGACTGCGGGCGCGCCGCCGATCACCTCCAGGCGGTCCAGCTCAGGCGCGGAGTCCTCCTCCAGGAGCAGCCCGGTCTGTTCGCAGTCGCGGACCGTCAGGCCGGTCAGCGCCGGGGACGCGGCCCCGGCGACGCGCACCGCGGCTCCCTGCGCGCCGTCCACCCAGCAGTCCTCGAACGTGCCGCGCGCCCGGTCGGTGACCAGCACGCCGTGGCCGCGGGTGCGTGAGACGCGGCAGCGGCGCAGCACCGGGTCGGTGCCGGCGGCCAGCGCGATCCCGTTGCCGGAGGCGCCGGTGACGCGGACGTCCTCCAGTGTCGTACGGCCCGCGCTGCTCAGGTGCACGCCGGTGCTGGTGTCGTGCACCACGGTGCGGATCACCGTGAGGGAGCAGTTCTGCTCCAGGGCGAGGGAGGGCTTGTCGGTGGAGGAGATGTCGCAGTCCTCGACGATGCCGCGGGATTCGCCGTTGGCGAGCAGGCCGTTGCCGCGGGCGTCGCGCACCGTGCAGCCGCGGATGCGGGCCTCGCCCTGCTCGGCGAGGACGAGGCCGCTGGTGCCCAGGTGCTCCAGCGTGCAGGACTCCACGGTGGTGGGCGTGGTCGAGGTGACCACGATGCCCGCGCCCTGCGGGTTGCTCACCCGGCAGTCCCGCAGCGCGAGGGAACCGGTGCCCCCGGCCAGCATCGCCGTCCAGGCGGCGCCGACGACCTCGCAGCCGTCGAGTGCGGCCTGCCCGCGCCGCACGTCCACGGCGGGCAGCTCGGCGTCGCCGCCGCGCAGGGTCAGTTCGGAGAGCATCACGGCGTCGGCGCGCAGCGCGAGCACGCTGCCCGAACGCGGCCGGATCTCGACGGTGCCCCGCCCTTCGGCGGCGGTGAGGGTGACCCTGGTGTTGATCACCAGGTTCTCCGCGTACGTCCCGGGCCGGACGCTGATGAGCGCACCGGTACGGGCGGCCGCGAGTGCCTCACCGATCGTCCGGTAGCGGTCCCGGTCCCCCGGACCGACCGTCAGTACCTGGCGCGACACGCACCAACCTCCTTGCTACGGCGGCGTCTTCTGCGGGCGCCCCCTCGTCGGCGGCGCGTGTCGGCGAGCCGACCGAGCCATCATGCCCCGCGTTCGGGGCGTACGGATGCCGAGTGCGGTGTTCTCGGCCTGCGGGCGTCCGGTCAGACGCTCCACTTCTGGTTGTCGGTGCCGGCGCAGGTCCACAGTTGCAGCCAGGCCCCGTTGCCCCGGTTGTTGTCCTTGATGTCGACGCACTTGCCGACGACGGTGTTGACCAGGTCATGCCGCTCGTTCAGGACGAACTTCTGGGCGGCGTTGCCGCTGCACCAGGCGATCTGGATGGGAGTGCCGTCGTTGTAGTTCGCGTTGGCCACGTCCAGGCACAGGCCGTTGATGCGTACGGTGCCGTCGGAGGCGAACTGCCACCTCTGCGCGGGACCGTTGTTGCAGTCCCACACCATCAGCTTCTTGCCGTCGCCGAACTCTGCGTTCGGTACGTCGATGCAGCGGCCGGAGAGATGGCTGCGCAGGGAGACCGGGGCACTGAACGTGACGCCCGAACCGGCGTTGGCGGGCTTGTCGCCGCCGGACTTGTTCCCGCCGCTGGGCTTCTCGGGCTGGTCCTTTTCGCCCACGTCCCCCTTGGGACTGTCCTTCTGGCCGGTGTCCTGCTTCGGCGTGTCCTTGCCCGAGTTCTGCGCCGAGGTGCCCGCGGGAGCTTCCTTGACCGGCTTGTCGGGCTTGGCGGACTCCTTCTTGCCACCGCCCGAGGCACTGGCGTCGGGCTTGGTCACCACGAAGTCGCCGGGTGCCTCCGGCGAACCGCCGCCGAGCACGGTTCCTCCCGCCGGGGCCGTCTTGTTGTCCTTGTCGTCGCCCCCGACGAGTACCAGGAACGGCACCGACACGAGCAGCGCCCCGGCGACCGCGGCCCCGGCCAGCGCCGCCCTGCCCGGCCGCCCCACCTGACCGGCCTCCTGCTGCGGCCGGTCGATGGCGGTCGAGGTCATGGTCCGCACGAGTGCGGGCAGCCGGCTCTTGGCCGCCGCGGCGGCACCGGGGTCGGTTTCGGCCTCGGACTCGGACCGGCTGCCGGAGTCGGCCCCGCTCTCGGGGCTGGTCCCCGCCTCGGCCTCGGCCGCGGTGGCCCTGCTCTCTACGGCCGTCTCCTCCGCCTCGGCAGCCTTGGCTCCGGCCTCGACCCCGCTCTTCGCCTCTGCGGGCTCGGGTTCGGGCTCGGTGGCCGAGGCGGCGACGGCGGTGGCGGTGGTCGCGGCCGTCTCCTCACCGTCGGAGCCGGACTCCGACCGGGGGGAAGTGGGGGTGTGCTGGACCGGACGCGTCACGGGGTCCTCCCTGTCATGTGGGGCCAGGGTTCAGGGGAGTTGTCGGTGCGGGCCGCGGAGGGGACCGCGGTCGCGGGACCGGTAGGGTCCGCCGGGCCCGAGCGGGCGCCGATGCCCTCCTCCGCCGCTGCGTCCGCCGCGGGCGCCCCCTCGGCGCCCGGCCCTTGTTCGGGACCGAGGAGACTGTCCGCCGGGACGAGCAAGGGGGCCGCGGCCCCGGCGTTGGCCATCAGCAAAGTGCCCGTACCGGTCAGGGAACGGGCCAACTCCCGGGCGGGGAGCGTGTCATGCCGAAGTGCCGCGGACATGAACTCGTGCGCCGGTGAGGTGAACAACAGCACCACCGGCGCCCCGTCCCGCCCGGCGGCCGTGAGCGGCCCGCCGTCCGGTCCGCGCACCACCGTGATGTCCGCGTCGGCGAGCGCCGCGACGGCCTCGTCCACCGAGCCGTAGCCGGTGGCGGCCCGCTGTGCCGCGGCGTCCACCGGGTCGGTGGGCTCCGGCCAGCCGAGCACCCGGGCGGAGGGCCGGTACGCCGGGTTGGCGCGGTAGTCCCCCACCCTCCCGCTCTCGTCCGACTGCCACTCCCCCAGCACCGCCCACTCGGGCGGCGTCCGCTCGTCGGTCCACTCGGGGTCCACCACTCCGATCCAGTGCCCCGGCGCCCGGCGGGCGGCGGCCTGCACGGCCTCGGGTATCTCGGGGGTGTCGGTGGCCTCGACGGAGTCGGCGCCGGGTGCCTCCGAGGCGGCGGTGGCACCGGAGCCGTCGGGCACCACGGGCAGGGCCTCGTGCCCGCCCTCCTGCCGCTGTCCGGGCCGCATCTCCACCTGAACTCTTGTGTCCCTACGAATACTTGAGTGTCGAACGGCATGGACGCACAGCGACACTGATCAACTCGGGGCGCCAACAGGATGCCACACGAGCCTCGTCCGTGGCGGTTCGGGCCGGGTCCGTATCGGGCGCCCGCGTGCCCGTTTGCTGCCCGGTTGGGGGACGTTCCGGGAGCAGGGAGGCGTGGGCGGACAAAGCGACGGCAGGGTTGGGGCGGGTGGGGCGGCTGATCGCCCCCGGTACAGGCTAAGTTGGGGTGCGCCATCGGTCCGGTCGGCATACGGCGCCTTCCGGCCGGGCGTCCGGGCCGGGGCCGTACGGGAAGACCGCGCAGCTCGGGAGGGCGTCGGACCAGCCTGCGGCCGCCACCGCGGCGGGTCTTTCGGAACTCGGCGCCCAGGACCGGGCGTACCGGTTCGTCCCGGCGCGGCACTCGACCAACGCCCGCCAGGCTTCCCGGCGTTCGTCCGGCCGGCCGTCGCGCGGGCCCTGCCCACCACCAGCAGCTCCGCCACCGAGGAGGAGTACCGCATGTCCCCCCAGCAGCAGACCCCCGGCGCGAACGCGGAGGCGGCCGCCGCCCGTGAAGGGGAGGCCGGGTTACCGCCCACGCCCTCCGCCCCGGACGAGGCGGCGCCGAGCACGGCCGCAGCCCCCGAGGCGGAGTCCGGCACCACCCCGGCCGGGGAGAGCACCGCCACCGCACCTCCCGCCGAGGAGAGCGCCGAAGCCGCGGCCCCGCCCGCAGGTGCGGCGGCAGCAGCCGGCACGACTGAGGCGCCCGAGGAGCGCGCCGCGGTGGCCGCGGCAGTCGGGACGACACCCCCGGGCACCAGGACCGGCACCGGAGTCGGCAGCGGACGCCCCCGCAAGCCGGTCCTGGCGGGTGCCGCGATAGCCGGCGCGGTCCTCATCGCCGTACCGCTGCTGCTGGCCGGCAGCGCGAAGGACGACGGGCCGGGCAATTCCCAGGGGCCGGCCGCGGGTTCCGACACCGTCCTGAACCCGAACTCCGCCCCCGCCGCTCTCGACGACTACGTGGCCGAGAAGCCCAGTCCGTCCCCGAAGAAGGCGAAGCCGGAGAAGACCGAGCCCGCGAAGGTCGTCGCTCCCCCGCCTGCCGCGCCCTCCCCGGAGCCCAGCAAGACCAGCGCTCCCGCCAAACCGAAGCCGAAGCCGAAGCCCAAGGCGAGCCCGCAGCCGAACTGGAGCACCGAGAGCGTCTTCGCGACCAGCGTCCTGGAGGTCAACCAGGCCTGGACCACCAACCGCATCCGGATGGTCATGCAGACCGACGGCAACCTCGTCGTCTACAACGAGCAGAGCAAGCCCATCTGGGCATCCATGACCTTCGGCCAGAACCACCGGGCGATCTTCCAGCCGGACGGCAACCTCGTCATCCACAACGCCGAGGACCGCCCCATCTGGGCCTCACAGACCTGGGGCCGCGAGGGCGCCCAGCTGGTCCTGCGGGCCGACGCCAAGGTCGTCATCGTGCACAACGGCAACGTGGTCTGGTCGACCTGACGCCCTTCGCGCGACGGGCTTCGAGGACCCGTCGCGCAGCCCGGGGCGGGGCCGGCGTGGGGGCAGGTGTGGGAGCCCGTCTGCGTTCTTGATGAAATTTGGTGTGCAGATATGTTGACCTCTGTTCGAGGCCTCTTCTACCTTGCGGGAGCCACAGAGCCGCCGAGCTGTTTGCGAGGTTCCGCGGACGCACCTGCCCGGAAGGGGATGCAGTGTCACGAAGGAATCATCACGGGGCGGCGATCCGCCTGGGGGCGTTGGCGGCCGGCGTCACGATGCTCGGCGGTGCCCTCGCCTCCCCCGCGTCCGCCGCACGCCACGTCCCGCCGCCGCCCGTCAGTGACTTCCGCGGGGTCAACTGGGCCGACCCGCGCGACAATTACGCCGACGACGCGGTCGTACCCTCGGGTCTGTCCACGACCGACAGCTACGCCACGACCTATGCCAAGTCCAGGGCGATCGTCGGCGGATTCGGCAAGCTCGGCGCCAACACGGTCCGGCTTCCGGTCAACCCCACCTCCGTGAACGGCCCCTTCTGGAAGTCGTACCGAGCCGCGATCGATGCCGCCACCGCCAAGGGTTTCAAGGTCATCCTGGGCTACTGGGAAGCCGACAACGCCAAGGACGGCAAGATCGACGACCAGGCCTCGTGGGACCGGATGTGGGCGCGGGTCACGTCCGCCTTCGCGCGCAACTCCAAGGTGTACTTCGAGCCGATGAACGAGCCGTTCGGCTACACCTCGCAGGAGTGGCGCGACGTGGCTGCGCGCTGGGTGGACACGCACCGCTTCGTGCCCCGCGACCGGATCCTCGTGGGAGGCGTCAAGTACAGCGAGGACGTCAAACCCGTGTGTGCCGACAGCCGGCTCGACGGCACCCGGCTGGCCCTGCACAACTACGGCTTCTGGCACACCGACTGGACCAGCGTCGACCAGTGGAAGCAGGACTTCAAGGAGCGCATCGGCGACTGCGCCGCGCGCACCGTCCTCGACGAGTTCGGCGCGACCATGACCTCCGGCCTGGACTACAACGGACCGGTCAACGGCTCCAGCGAGGTCGCCTACATCCAGGCCGCGACCGACACCATCCGGGAACTGGGCCTTGGCTCGGTCTACTGGCCGGGCCTGCGCAACGGCGACACCTACTCCCTCACCACGCTCCAGGGCACGGGCACCCGCCTGAGCCTGAAGCTGAACAACCGGAGCGGCCTGGACCGCCTGCACTGGGCCTGGCGGAAGTAACCGGGGTGTGCCGCCCGGGCCGGCCGTGGCCGCGTCCGTCCCCGCCCACCGTCAGTGCCCGACCAGTTGGTCGGCCAGGCGGTGGGCCTGGGTGAGGAGGGTGCCGTACGTCGCCAGGGTGTCGGGGTCGTCGGGGGCCGCGCCGAGCAGCCGCTGCCGTAGATCGTCCAAGGCGCGGTTCAGGTCCTCGACCACCTCGCGCAGCTCCTGGTCGGCCTGCTGGTCCTGCCCGCCGGGGGCGAACCGGCTGCGGGTGTAGAGCCCGATGGCGCGAGCGCTGCCGTGCAGAAAGTCCGCATAGGGCTTCGCGGCGTGCGGGCCCGGTCGCCAACCCTTGCGATCGTCACCGGAGGACTCCAGCACGGCCCGGGTGACGCCCGCGGTGTGGACGGCGACGTAGTCGAGGACGGTCACCGCGTCGTCGTAGTCCTGACCCGGCTGCGAGGCCAGGCGGCTGCGGCGGCGGGGATTGACGCGCAGGCTCTCCCGGCTCCAGCCGACCGCCGCGTGGGCCTGGTCCACCAGGCGCCAGAGGCGCAGCGCACGCTCGTGCAGGGAACCGGCCGTGTGGGAGTCCCACTCGTCGGCGGCCAGCCGGTCGGCCACCCTTTCCAGGATCTCCTGCGCCTCGTCGGCCGCGTCCTCCAGCGCGGCACGAGTGCTGCGCAGATACAGCGGAGGCCGGATCAGTGCATTGACGGCGATCCCGACGAACGCGCCGAAGACCGCCTCCGCGATCCGTGCCGCCGACGAGGTGATCGTGACCGGCCCGCCAGTCAGTACGAAGAGGGCGCCGGTGGCCGCGTAGACGCCCTGGCTGCCCAGGCGCCGCCAGTTTCCCAGCAGCACGACGGCCGGCAGCACCAGCGCCATGGCCGCCATCGGGGAGTCGAGGAGCAGGGCGACGCCGGTGGCCACCACCGTTCCCGTGGCGATGGCCGCCAGCTGCTGCAGGCCGTGCGCGATCGACCGGTACACCGTCGACTCCACCAGCACGATCGCCACCCACGGCGCGATGAACGCCATCGGCGCCTGCAGCCACCAGCCCGCCACCGCCCACGCCACACACGCCGCCAGCGCGGCCTTGCCCGCCTGCATCGCCAGATCCCGCTCCCGCCCCGGCTCCGCAAACGCCCGCCGGACCGCCTCCACCGCGGCCCTGACGCGGGGCCGTACGCCCAGCGCCGTTCCTCGCATCCCGTGCATGCAGGCCAAGTGCCCTCACTGACCGGGATGAATGCACCCGGCAGCGGGTGACGTACGCCCCGTCGCGCGGGCCTCTGTCACATGGCGCGGCCCCTCGAGCGGTGGGAGCCTGGATGTGGTGCTGCGCGCGCTGCTCCGCGCTCTCGCGAGGAGGGATGGTCATGGCCAAGCGTCTGGTCGTCTGTTGTGACGGCACATGGAACTTCGCCGACCAACCGAGCAAGACCAATGTCGCCAGGGTCGCCCTGTCCGTGCTCCCGGGGTCCGCCGCGGGGAAGGAGCAGCGTGTCCACTACCACAGCGGTGTGGGCACGCGACGGCGGGAGCGGTTGCGCGGCGGCGCGTTCGGCGTGGGTCTGTCCCGGAACGTCGTCGACGCCTACCGGTTCCTCGTGGAGACGTACGAGCCCGACGACGAACTCTTCCTCTTCGGCTTCAGCCGGGGCGCGTTCACCGCCCGCAGTCTCGCGGGACTGGTGCGTAACGGCGGCATCCTGCGCCGGGAGCACGCCGACCGGATCCCGGAGGCCTGGGCCCTCTACCGGGACCGGATCGAGCAACCGAACGGCGCGGCAGCCACGTTGTTCCGCCGCTCGTACGCGCGCGAGACAGAGATCCGTTTCATCGGGGTGTGGGACACGGTCGGCGCCCTCGGCATCCCCGTTCCCGGCGCCTCGTGGCTCCAGCCCGCGGCGCACCGGTTCAACCGCCGCTGGGCGTTTCACAACACCGAGCTGAGCAGTTGGGTCGGGGCGGCGTTCCACGCGCTGGCCATCGACGAGCGGCGTTCGGCGTTCCGGCCGGCGCTGTGGCACCAGCAGCCGGGCGCGGCCGAGCAGGGCCAGGAGCTCAAGCAGGTCTGGTTCGCCGGTGTGCACTGCGACGTCGGTGGCGGCTACAAGGAGACGGGGCTGTCGGACATCCCCCTGCTGTGGATGGTCGATCAGGCCCGTAGATACGGGCTGCAGTTCGACACCGACGCGCTCAGCGCCGGCGGGCCGACGGTGATGAGGCCCGAGCAGAGCATCGACTTCCGGGTACGGCCGGACGCCTTGGGCGACCTGCACGACTCTCGGACGGGAATGTACCGGCTGGCCAAGCCGCTGCACCGGCCCATCGGAGACGCGGCCGACTCCAAGGGCGTGCCCGATGGCAACGAGTTCCTGGCCGTACCCGCCAAGGAGCGCTACGACCGGGACGCGGGCTACCGGCCACCGCAGTTGAAGCGGTATCTGACTGCTCAGGACCGGATCCGACTGGAACCCGTCCTGCTGCCGGACCTCGCCACGGGCCTGCCGCCCCTGCCGGCCGCGTCGTCCGGTCCGGCGACACCGGCCGACGCGCCGGGCGGCCTCGGCCGTGCCCCATGACCCCGCTTCGCCCTACTTCGGGTCACGGTCGAACACCGACTTGGACCAGACGTAGCCGAGCGCGGCCAGCCCGGCGCACCAGGCCACGGCCAGCCATCCGTTGTGGCCGATCTCGCTGCCGAGGAGCAGTCCGCGCAGGGTCTCGATGGCCGGGGTGAAGGGCTGGTACTCGGCGATCGGCTGGAACCAGCCCGGCATCGCGTCGACCGGGACGAAGGTGCTGGAGATGAGCGGCAGGAAGATCAGCGGCAAGGCGTTGTTGCTCGCCGCCTCGGCGTTCGGGCTGATCAGGCCCATGCCGACCGCGATCCAGGTGAGAGCCGTGGCGAAGAGCACGAGCAGCGCGAACGCAGAGAGCCATTCCAGGACGGTGGCGTTGGTGGAGCGGAAGCCGATGGCGACGGCGACGGCGCCGACGAGGACCACGCTGATGATCGACTGCAGCACGCTGCCGATGACGTGTCCGATGATCACGGAGCCCCGGTGGATGGCCATGGTGCGGAAGCGGGCGATGATGCCCTCGGTCATGTCGTTGGACACGGACACCGCGGTGCCGATCGTGGTGCTGCCGATGGTCATCAGCACCAGGCCCGGAGTGAGATACGCGATGTACTCGGAGCGGTCCGCACCACCGCTGATGCCGGCGCTCATCACATCCCCGAAGACGTAGACGAAGAGCAGCAACATCATGATCGGCGTGAGCAGCAGGTTGAGGGTGAGGGAGGGGTAGCGCCGGGCGTGCAGGAGGTTGCGGCGCAGCATGGTGGTGGAGTCGCGTACGGCGAGGGAGAGGGAGCTCATCGGACGTTCTCCTTGGCCTGGTTGGGCTGGGTCGGCTGGTTGGGCTGGGTCGGGTGGTTCCACCGGTTCGGCTGGTTGGGGATGTCGGTACCGCTGGTCAGGGCGAAGAAGACGTCGTCGAGGTCGGGGGTGTGGACGGTGAGTTCGTCGGCTTCGATGCCGGCGGCGTCGAGCCAGTCGAGGATGGAGCGCAACTCGCGCTGGCTGCCGTCGCTGGGGATGTGCAGGGCGAGGGCCTCGTCGTTCCGGGTGGCTTCTTGCAGTGCGGTGGCGGCGTTGTGGTAGGTGGCCGGGTCGGTGAAGCGCAGGCGGATGTGTCCGCCGGGGATGAGCCGCTTGAGCTCGTCGGCGGTGCCCTCGGCGGCGATCTTCCCGTCGTTGAGCACGGCGATGCGGTCGGCGAGTTCGTCGGCCTCCTCCAGATACTGCGTGGTGAGGAAGACGGTCACACCGCCGGAGACGAGCTCGCGGATGATCTGCCACATGTTGTGCCTCGAGCGGGGGTCGAGGCCGGTGGTCGGCTCGTCGAGGAAGATGATCCGCGGGTTGCCGACCAGGGTCATGGCGATGTCCAGGCGCCGCTTCATGCCGCCGGAGTAGGTGGAGGCGGGCTTCTTCGCGGCCTCGGTGAGGTCGAAGCGCTCCAGCAGCTCGGTGGCGACGCGCCGCCCTTCGCGCTTGGGCAGGTGGTGCAGGTCCGCCATCAGGAGCATGTTCTCCTCACCGGTGATCAGCCCGTCGACGGCGGAGAACTGCCCGGTGACCCCGATCGCGGCACGCACGGCCTGCGGGTCGGCGGCGAGGTCGTGACCCGCGACCTGGGCCTGCCCGCCGTCCGCGGAGATGAGGGTGGACAGGATCTTCACTGCGGTGGTCTTGCCGGCACCGTTCGGGCCGAGCAGCGCGAACACGGACCCGACCGGAATCCGCAGATCGATGCCGTCGAGGACGAGCTTGTCGCCGTACGACTTGCGCAGCCCGACGGTGGAGACGGCGGCGGGCGACGGGCGACCGTCCACCCTCCTGGATGTGGGCATGACAGATGAAGGCATGGGGCCCTCCGTTGAAGGCTGATGTGATGGCTGATGCGAAACCTGATGTGCGCTGAAGGGCGCTGAAGGGGGCGAAAAGTAGGGCGGGTTGAGGATGCGACGCCGCTCAGGCCTTCGCGCGGCGGATGTCGATGTTGCCCCAGTTGGTCCGCGCGCGGACCTTGACGGTGTCCTCGATCTGCTCCGGCGCCTCGGACTCGGCGAGCATGTTGCGCACCTGCCCACGGTTGGAGCTGACGTCGAGCCAGGCGGCGGTGCCCTCGCGGATTCCGATCTCGATGATGCCGTTGGAGGTCTCCAACTGGACTTCGCCGCGTGCGACTTCGGCGACGCGCAGGTAGCCGTGGGTCGCGGTGCCGGTGACCGACGCCTCGGCGCGCGCGATGTCGATGCCGCCGTGGGCGCCGCTCAGCCGCAGCTCGCCGGTCACGGTGCCGACGGTCGTGGTGCCGTGGGAGTTCTTCAGGACGGCAGGGCCGTCGATGGTGCCGACGCGCACGTTGCCCGTGTTGCTGGTGATCTCGGCCATGCCCTCGATCCGGTCCACGTTGATCGAGCCGTGCGACGCGGTCAGCGTCACCGGGCCGGTCGTGTCGAGGCGGATGTCGCCGACCGAGGTCTTCACACGGACCTCGCCGAGCCGGCCCGCGCCGAGCACCTGGGCCCAGGCGCCGGTCATGTCGACGTGCGAGCCCGCGGGCAGTTCGACGGTCACGTCGACCACGCCGGTGCGGCCGAGGCCGAACAGATTGGCCTTGGGCGTCCTGATGGTCAGTACGCCGCTCACGTACGTGGCCTCGGTCTGGTCCGCCGTCCGCGCGTCGGGGTCCCTCTTCGGGTCGCGGGGCTGCACCTCCACGACGGTGTCGAGGCGGTCGCCCGCGATGAACTGGATGGAACCGGCCTCCACGCGAGCCGTGACCGAGATCGCTTCGGGAGTGTCGAAAGAAGGCATGGCTGTCCCGTCCTCATGAGTCCTTGGGCCGTCCCCGCTGGTGGGGACGTGGTGTGGGTGGAGTGAAGTGGGTGACGCGGTGCGGGTGAAGCGGCGTGGGTGAAGCAGTACGAGAATCGACGGGGGCGGGGCGCGGTCAGCGCACCCAGCCCGTGAAGCTCTGACCGCGGGTCTTGGTCTTCTCCGGCGTACGCGGTTCGGTGCCACCGCCGACCGCCGCCGACACGGCGCGCACCAGCCACGCGTTGACCGACAGGCCCTCGCGACTCGCCGCCTCCTCTGCGCGGGCCTTGAGGTGGGCCGGCAGACGCAGGTTCACGCGGGCGGTACCCCCCTCGTCAGCCTCGGCCGACGCCGGTGCCGGGGCCCTGAACGGTTCGGCGGGCGCGGTCGGCTCCGCGGCGGCGTCGCCGTAGGTGGGCGGCGGCGTCACCACGAAGTCGGGGTCGAGCCCGCGCAGCCGTACGTCGACCGAGCCGGGGGCGAGTTCACGGGTGATCTCGTCCATCGCGGCGGAGAGCACGTTGAGCATGGTCAGCCGGGTCGCCGCCTCCAGCGGAGCGGTGAGCCTCTCGGCCAGCTCCCGGGCTTCGTCGCCGCCGGCTTCGGCAGCCACCGCGAGTTCGCGGCGGAGGGTGTCGACATACGGGGTGAGGTCCATGCCGCCACGATGGCACCACTTTGGCGCCACATGCAAGTCCACGAGGGGAGCAAATGCGGACCGCGCCAACCCAGCGAGCTTGAACTGCGCAAACACACAGACATCAGATCGGGTCAGCGCGACGCTGCGCGGCATCACGCACCCTGGCGCAAGCGTTGACAGGGAGGCGCAACGTCCCAGGCCCAGCAGGTGTGTCACGACTGCGACACCACCGACAGCAGTGATGGCGCCATAAATAGACGCCAAATGGCACCACTCATGTGCCATCATGGCACCACAGGGGGCACCGCTCAGCCCCGCAGCCGAGCGGTGTGCGTTTCACGGAGTGAGTCATCAAGGGGGTCGGACGATGGAGACAGCACAGAACCGGCAGCAAGCAGCACCCGGGACCTTCACCGCCTTCGCCCGCTTCGTGCTCTGCGGCGGCGGGGTGGGGCTCGCCTCCAGCTTCGCCGTGGCGGCCCTCGCCTCCTGGCTTCCGTGGGTCTTCGCCAACGCTGCGGTCACCGTGGTCTCCACGCTCCTCGCCACCGAGCTGCACGCCCGCTTCACCTTCGGCGCGGGCGGGCGCGCGACCTGGCGCCAGCATGCACAGTCGGCCGGGTCCGCGGCGGCCGCGTATGCGGTGACCTGCGTGGCGATACTTGTCCTGCACCAGCTGCTGGCAGCGCCCGGTGCGGTGCTCGAGCAGGTCGTCTACCTGTCCGCCTCCGCACTCGCCGGTGTCGCACGGTTCACGGTGCTGCGCCTCGTCGTCTTCGCGCGGAGCCGTTCGCAGGCCGCGGCCACCGTCAGCAGCGCCCATCCGGTGCACGCCACCGTGGCTCGCGCCGCGGCCCCGGCCGAATCTGCGGTGCTCTGCTGCGCCGCCTGACCGTTCCGCTGGGCGGCGTGTTGGCGAGGGCGGTTCGGCCATGCTGTGACCCGGATCACCGCAACGTGATCCGCGCAGCGGACAGGGTGAAGTGTGGAGATTTCACTGCGCGCCCGCGTGCGGGCCGGGGATCCGGATGCGTTCAGACAACTCTTCGACGAGCACGCTTCGGTGGTCTACCGGCACGCCGTCCGGATGACGGGCAACTGGGTCATGGCCGATGACGCTGTGTCGCTGACCTTTCTGGAGGCATGGCGGCTGCGCGAGCGGGTGCTTCCCGGTGATGACAGCCTTCGCCCGTGGCTACTGGGGATAGCTACGAACGTCACGCGCAATATGGCGCGGGCGGCGCGAAGACACCAGGCAGCGCTCATCAGAGTGCCGCCTCCCGATCCCGTGCCGGATATCGCCGACGGGGTGGCACAGCGACTGCTCGACGAGGAGGAACTGGCCGCCGCGCGGGAAGCGTTGAGCACCATGCGCCGTGGGGAGCGCGAAGTGTTCACGCTGTGCGTATGGGAGGGCCTGGACGCCGCCACGGTGGCCGAGGCCCTCGGTGTCGCCGTCGGCACCGTTCGGGCCCGGCTCTCGCGCGCGAGGAAACGCCTGCGCAAACTCACCGAGCTCGAACTCGACGGCGGGGCGGGCGGCCACGGGCGCCTGAACGCCATGGGCGGCATTGACGGCACAGGCGGCGCAGGCAGCACCCCCGGCGAAACCGCGCAGCGCGGAAGGCAACGCCTCGCCGCGGACGGACAGATACCGGGTGGCCGCCACCAGGCGGCTCGGTCCACGCAGGAGAAGCGATGAACACCAACCCGCGACGACGCGATCAACCGGCGGACCACCGGGACTTGGCCGAGATGCTGCCCGCGCCGGGCCGCCCGGCCCTCGCGCAGGACCGTCACCATGTCCTAAGGGAATCCTTGATGGAGCACATCACCGGGCAGGCAGCACACGAGCAGGCCGCACACGAGCAGACGAGTACGACCGACACGTCCGCTGCGCCCTCCGCACACCGACCCCTCAGGCGGCGCCTTGTACTCGTCGCAGCGCCGCTGGCACTGGCCGTCGCCGTGAGCCTGGGCGTGATAGCGGTCGACAGCGCAGACGGCGACAAGTCCGGTACCCCTGCCGCGAGTACCACCGCGGGCTACCACGGGAGCGCCGCGCAGTTGCTGGACCGGATTGCCCTGGCGGCGGCCAAGCGTCCGGCGGCGACGGTCCGCGACGACCAGTACATCTACACCAAGTCGCAGGGGCCGGCCGCCGACCTGGGCGTCCAGTTCAACGGTTCCGCGGAGTACAAGGGAGCCGTCCGAAGCGAACAGTGGGATTCGGTGGACGGCAAGCGGTCGGGGCTGAGGAAGGGCGTCGCCGTGGACGACCCCTCCAAGAAGATGTCCATGGCCATGTACGGCACCGGCTACCTGACCTTCCGGCAGCTTCAGGCCCTGCCCACCGACCCCGACGCGCTGCTGAAGCGGCTCTACAGCGACACCCGGATGCCGCCGAACCGCCGCCTGCCAATCGCACTCGGAAACTTCGGATCCTTCATCGACAACGCCACCCTGCTGCCCGATCTGAGCGCCGGGCTCTACCGTGCGATGGCCAAGCTTCCTGGCGCGCACGTCGTGGACCACGTCAAGGACGCCGCGGGGCGGGAGGGCATCGGCCTGACGTTCAAGGGCGCCCCCGAGAGTGCCACCTGGGTCTTCGACTCCTCCAGCCTCGTCTATCTCGGAACGACCAGGAGTGCGCTCCTGGACATCGGCGTCGCGGACAAGACAGGCGAGGCACCAGTCAGCTCATCCTGAGTCAGCCGTCACAGGGCGTCCGCTCCGGCGGGCGCCCTGCTCGCTTGTCACGGCTGCCGGCAGAAGGTCAGTGTTCAATGGCGCACCCGCTATGTTCGACCCGGCATTCGACATCAGGCATCCGGGGCGGGCGTGCAGAGAACAGAACAACGGACCGAGGAGACAGGGACGGCGGCGGTAGCCGAGACGGACGACGAGAGTCCGATACGGGAACGGCTCCGCTCCGGGATGCTCCTGCTGGTTGGGGCAGTCCTCCTTCTCGACGTGGTCCTCTTCGTGAGCGGCGGGTGGTTGGAGACACCGGCCGTACAGGCATGGCGGACCGTGTGTCTCGCCGTCACCGTGCAGGCGTTGCCGTTTCTGTTGCTGGGCACGGCCCTGTCCGGCGCCATCAGCGCGTTCGTGCCGGCGCGGGTGTTCAGCCGGGTGCTGCCGAAGCGGCCCGCGCTCGCCGTCCCGGTCGCCGGCGCCGCCGGAGTCGTCCTGCCCGGCTGCGAGTGTGCGTCGGTACCGGTGGCGAACAGTCTGATCGGCCGGGGCGTCACCCCCGCCGCCGCCTTCGCGTTCCTGCTGTCGGCTCCAGCGGTCAACCCGGTGGTGCTGACCGCCACGGCCATCGCCTTCCCGGGCAACCCCGCCATGGTCCTGGCCCGGCTGCTCGCCTCGCTCGCCACCGCCACGGTGATGGGCTGGCTGTGGCTCCGGTTCGGCCGCGAGGAATGGCTGCGGCCGGCCGTGCGGCACTCCGGGCACCGGCCGGGGCACAGCCGCTGGACGGAGTTCCGGCGCGGTTTCCAGCACGACTTCCTGCACGCGGGCGGTTTTCTGGTCCTCGGGGCCATGGCGGCGGCCACCTTCAACGTGGCGGTCCCGCGCTCGGTACTCGAGGCGTTCTCCGGTTCCGTCTGGCTGTCCGTGGTCTTCCTGGCCGGGCTCGCCATCCTGCTCTCGGTGTGCTCCGAGGCGGACGCGTTCGTGGCGGCCTCGCTCACCGGCTTCTCGCCCCTCGCGCGCTTGGCGTTCATGGTGGTCGGGCCGATGGTCGACCTGAAATTGATCGCCCTTCAGTCGGGCACGTTCGGCCGGGCCTTCGCGGTCCGTTTCTCTGCCGCCACGACGGTCGTGGCGGTCCTGTGCAGCGTGCTGATCGGAGAACTGCTGCTGTGAGACGACTCTTCCAGGTGTCCCTGCTCTTCCTGAGCGGCCTCGGCGTGCTGCATGCCTCGCTCCTCACCGACCTGTACCTCAGGTACGTCAAGGAGGGAATGCGGCCGCTCCTGATCGCGTCGGGAGTCCTCCTGCTCCTCCTGGCAGCGGCGGAGACGGTGTCGTACTGGAGGCGCGGCAGGGACGACGGGGCCGGCGAAGCCGATGAAGACCACGACCGCGACGGCCACCACCACGGCCACACCTCCGTGCCCCGCGTTGCCTGGTTGCTGCTCCTGCCTGCCCTGAGCCTGCTCTTCTACGCCCCTCCCGCCCTCGGCGCGTACACCGCCTCCCGCGAACCCTCCAAGACGGTGGAGGAACGGGACGACTTCGATCCGCTACCCACGACCTCGCCGGTCCCCCTGACCCTCACCGAGTTCACCAGCCGCGTGCAGCAGGACCACGAGCAGGGCATCAAGGAACGCAGCGTCCTGTTGACCGGTTTCGTCACGCCCGGCCCGGAGGGGGACGGCTGGTATCTGACACGGCTCATTCTCAGCTGCTGCGCGGCAGACGCCCAGTCCGTCAAGGTACGGATCCATGGGGCCCGGGACCTGCCCGCCGACACTTGGGTGTCCGTCACGGGAACCTGGCACAGCGGCGGAACCCTGGGCACGACCTCCGCACCGGTCGCGCTCGACGCCCGTACCGTCACGAAGGTCGCCCGGCCGGTGAACGGGTACACGGATGCTCTGCCGCTGCCCACGACGAGGTGAACGGCACTGGGTTGGCCGCCGTGGGACGGGCAGTCGGACCTCAGGCGCCGTCAGTCCCGTCGGACACGGTCACACGGACCGGTGCGCCCGCCTCGACGGTGCGGCTGACCGTGCAGAGCCGGTCGTGCGAGGTCTTCACGGCTCGGGGCAGGATGGTGCGGGCGCGCTCCCCTGAGGGCCCGTCCGGGAACGCGACAGAGAAGGTGACCTCGAGGTCCGACATCCGGTTGCCGCTCTCGTCCTCGACCTTGCTGCCGGTCACGGTGACGGAGAACGTGGTCGGTTCCTCGTGACGACTCGTGGCGACCTCCACGTCGGCCGCGGTGCAGCCGCCGATCGCCGCGAGGAACAACTCGACCGGCGTGAAGTCGGCACCGCCGCCGGTGCCGAAGCTCAGCGTGCCCCCGCGGGCATTGGTCGCGGTGAACCGGCCCCGGCCGGCTCGCTCGATGGTGACAGAACGCAGCGAATTGTCAGTCATGGCGACGACATTACTGTCAGCCTTCGCCATTACTGTCAGCCTGCGCCGCACTGCCGCGCCCGAGTGGCAGTTCCAGGCCTCGCGTGGCGGGAGGACCGGCTCGCGGGTCACTATGCAATGGGCCGCCGATGTTCCCCAGCCTGGAGGCCGCATGCCTGCTCAGCGCACAACCGCGCTGATATGGGACACCATCGAGCGCTATTCACCGAACTACTCGCCCGTATCGGAGTCTTCCGGTCCGTGCGCACGGTCCAGTTGAGCACCGGCCCCGGGGACGGATCCATGCCGGATGGCGCGCCCACCGTGCCGAGGCTCCGTTCACGCACCCGTGATGTCCACCCCCTTGCCCTCAGTGCGCCGGCGCGCAGCAGGCTCATCCTGGTTCTGACCGACGGGCTCGGTCCCGCCTGGCTCGCGGGCACCGTGACGCCCCTGCTGCACCACCTCGGCCGGTCGCAGGCGCTGGCCGTGCTGCACGTGATGCCGTCCCGGCTCTGGCCTGTCACCGCGGTGTCCACCACCCCGGTGCGTCTGCGCCTGCGCGCCCATGCCGCACCCGCGAGCAACGAGGCCCTGTACTGGTCCGATGACGGCCTGCGACTACCCGACCTGCGGGAACCCGGGGATCTGGAGCAGCCGCAAGTCCCGGTGCCGGTGCTGGAGATCGACGGCGGCGGGCTGCACCGATGGGCCCGGCTGATGGCCGGCAGGAGCGTCAGAGCCACGGAGCTGCTGCCCGTGATGACGGCGACCCGTGAGACACCCCCGGCCCCGCCCTCACCCGCCCCTCCCCATGTCACGGGCGCGGACCTCGTGCGGCGCGCCCAAGCCGTCCTGTCGCTGACGGCGTTCCGGCTCGCCGTCCGCCTCGCCCCGGTGCCGCTGACCCTCCATACCGTGCGGCTGGTGCTGCCGAACTCCGGGCCGGAACATCTGGGCGAACTGCTCGCCGGTGGCCTGCTGCGATACATACCGGAGCCGGGCGAGCGTACGGCCGAAGCAGACCAGACCCACTTCCCGTTCGACTTCAAGCCGGGTGTGCGGGAGGAACTGCTCGCCCACGGCACCCTCCTGGACACCACCCAGGTCGTGCGCACGGTGAGCCACTCCATGCCCGTTGAGCAGTGGAGCGACGGACAGCGCTTCCTGATCTACACACTCGACGGCCGGGAGCCGCAGGTACCCGAGATCACCGACGGCAACCGGGAGTCGGTCGTGCTCGCGGCCACGGTACTGAGGGCATTGTCGGGCCCCTACAACGCCACCGTAAGGCGCACCCAGGCGGCGCTTCGGGAGGCGCAGGGCTCCACTGTCCGCAGCGAGTGGCCACAGACCGCAATCTCCGGACCAGTTCACCCGGCCGTGGAATCGGTTGCCCTCGGGTTGAACGCGCCAGCACTGTCTCCGGTGCCCCGCCCTCTGCCCGAGCCACGTCTCGCGTCCACGATCTGGGGTGCAGTGCCTCCCCGCAACGTGCACTTCACCGGTAGGCAGGCCCTGCTGGGGACCATGCACGGCCTCTTGGCCCCCGACCGTTCGATGGAGACGGCCCATGTGCTGACGGGCCTGGGCGGTGTCGGCAAAACCCAACTAGCCGTCGAATACGTCTACCGCCACAACTCCGACTACGACCTCGTCTGGTGGATCCGGGCCGAGCGGCCCGGAACGATGCTCTCGGACTTCCACGACCTGGCCACGGTGCTGGGCCTGCCGCTCGCGCCCGAGACCGCCCGCCGCGACGCGGTGCCCGCCGTCCGGGAAGCGCTGCGCGCCGGGGACCTGCGGCAGCGGTGGCTGCTGGTGTTCGACAACGCCGAGTCCGTCGAACAGGTCCGGCCCTTCCTCCCTCTCGGCGGCCCGGGAGCCGTGCTGGTGACCGCGCGTTCGTCGCAGTGGGCGCATGTCGCACGGACGATGGAGGTCGACGTGTTCCGTCGCGAGGAGAGCATGGCACTGATGCGCCGCCGCAACCCCCACCTCGACGAGCGCGAGGCCGACGTGCTGGCCGAGACCCTGGGCGACCTGCCTCTCGCCTTGGAGCAGGCGTCCGTCTGGCTATTGGAGACGGGGATGCCGATAGGCGAGTATCTCGCGTTGTTCCAACGGAAGCTGACGGCGCTGCTCGACGAGACACCGCCTTACGACTACCAACTCAGCGTCAGCGCGGCATGGAACCTCTCCCTGGACCGGCTGCAGGACGAGAACCCCACAGCCTTGGAGCTACTCCATGCCCTCGCCTGGCTGGCTCCCGAACCGGTTCCGACGTCGGTGTTCCGCCACCGTGACGGCTGCCACTCGACGACGGACGACTCCCTGGCGGTCTCTCGGGCCGTACGCGCGATCAACCGCCATGCCCTGGCCCGTATCGACCATCGCACCGGAACCATCCAACTGCACCGCCTGCTACGTACGGTACTGCGCTCGTCCATGTCGGACAGCGAGCGCGAAAGCTCGCGGCGGACGGCCCGGTCGCTCGCTGCATCGCTCCCGCCCAGCCCCTCCAGCACCGCCCATCTGCTCACCTGCCGGGCCGCGGAGTCCCGGGATTCCGCGGTGCGGTCCGCGCTCCTGGAGCAGTTGCGGTGGCTGGCGGCGGAGGGGTTGACCGGCGACGAGCACCGCTTGGCCGAGGCGGTGCACGAGGAGTGGTCGTGCATGCCCACGACGACTCCAGCCGAGTTGACCGAGCTGGCACGCCATCTTCCAACCCCACCGTGACCGACAACGGGCCCGCGACGGGGCGTCCAGCCTCCCCAACGCGGGCCCCGGGCTCGCCGCCCCAGGGCTACGCCGGACGCGGTCCTGGCCGACAAGGCCTACTCGTCCCGCGCGATCCGCACGCATCTCCGCCAGCGCGGGATCCGGGCGGTGATCCCCCAACCCTCCGACCAAATCGCCAAGCGCAAGAAGCGAGGCCGATCCGGCGGTCGCCCACCGGCCTTCGACCGCGAGACGTACAAGCAGCGCAACGCCATTGAGCGATGCGTCAACAAGCTCAAGCAATGGCGCGGTCTGGCCACTCGACACGACAAGACCGCCGCCATCTACCTCGCCGGACTCCAGATCGCCGCCATCTTCATCTGGTCGGCGAGGTGATCCGAAAGAGAACGCTCTAGTGCTGTCAGTGCCCGTTGATAACGTGCTTCGTCCAGTCGTGGAGTTCATGAAGGGACGGGGCACGTGCGGGAAGTGACAGGCCATCAGGTCGGCGAGCAGCGGTTGGCCGAGGCGCTCGACGACATCGACGGGCGGGCCTACACGCGGTGGCACTCGCTGCGGTACGGCAGCATCTCGCCGACGCTGATCCGGGCCATGGCCTACGAACTGCTCGACCATGTCGCCGCGCGGACGGTGACGGAGCCGAGGCTCGACACCGCGGCCGGCACGGTCGCCGTCACCGCCGCGGAGTGTGTGCACGGAGTGCTGAGCATCATGTGCTTCCCGGACGGGGACCAGGAACTCCGGTTCTCCCTCGTCGGGGAGCGGATCAGCACGGACCCGGACGACGACGAGTTCGGGGACGGGCCCATCACCTTCCGGGACGTCGTCAGGGAGGCGCCCACCGCGCGGGCCTGGCTCGACATGTTCGAGATGTGTGTCGTCAGCGGGCATGTGTGGGACTGGGAGCGGGTCGCCGGGCTGCTGCTGCGCGGCGACTACGCGCCCGCCATCCGTGACGGCGTGCCCTACAACCGGTACACCTCAGTCTCCGACCCCGCCGACCTCGCCGCCATGGACGCCCTGTGCCCCTATCTCACCGAGGCGGCCGGTCATCTGCCCCGCGACTGGCCGACGGTTCCGCTGCGCAAGCCCGACGCCGGGGAGCGCGCGGAGGCCGCCCGGCGGCTCGACGAGGTCGGCGACGCGCTGAGCGCGGACCAGCAGCTGCTCCGCGTACTCCTCGACGACGACCAGCACGCCTTCGAGGACGCCCTCGTCGCCCGGCTGGTCGCATACCGGGAGAGCGTCGAGGCCGATGCCGGTGATCCCGCGCCCCGGTCCCTCCTCCCCCTTGGCACCCTCGCCCTGGCCTGCCTCGCCGTCCAGGTCCATGGGTGGGACCTCGGTGTCCGGTCCGGGTATCTGCCGTACGGTCTGCTGGGATCGCCGGACGCGACGCGCCGGGCGGCGGAGGGGAACCGGAACAACTTGGGCTACTGGGCCGCCAAGTAGGCCACCGGGGGCGGGGCGGGGCGGGGGCATGGGTGTGACGGGCGTGACGGGTGTGATCTTGCGGGAGTACCGCGCCGACAGACGCGCGCGGCTGAAGGTGCTCGCGCTCATCGCGCTGATGCTGGCGTGCGGGATGCTCGAGGTGGTCATCAACGACCTGCCGGGCTGGGTCGCGGCGATCCTGCCGCCCGGCAGGTCGAGGCGCTGCGCGCGTGGGAGATCGCCGTCGACAAGACCGGCGGCTACATGCAATCGCGCGGCCTGATCCGCCTGCGTCCCATGCCACCGGTGTCGCCCAGTGCGGCGAAATGCCGCAGACTCTGATACAGGGGCCCGTATCGGCATGGGATGCGGAGAAGGTGACCGCTTGTGCTTGAGGTCCCGTTCTGGCTGTGGGGAGCCTTCGCCGCGACAGTGGTGGTGTCGCTGACGGTGGACCTGCTGGCCCACCGCACCGCGCACGTCATCGGCTTCAAGGAAGCCGCCGCCTGGAGCGCCCTGTGGGTGAGTCTCGCGTTGATCTTCGCGGGCGTTGTCTTCCTCGTCCTCGGTACGACGGCCGGCACCGAGTACACCACCGCCTGGTTGCTGGAGAAGAGCCTGTCGGTGGACAACCTGTTCGTCTTCGCGGTGATCTTCGCCTACTTCAAGGTACCCCGCGCCTACCAGCACCGGGTCCTGTTCTTCGGCGTGATGGGCGCCCTCGTCTTCCGCGGGATCTTCCTGTCCCTCGGGGTCGCCGTCGTCAGCCGCTTCACCGCGGTGCTGTTCGCTTTCGCCGCCGTCCTCTTCTACAGCACCTACAAGCTCCTCAAGGACGAAGAAGAGAGCTTCGATCCCGGCAAGAGCTTCGCCCTGCGGATGCTCCGCAGGGTCATCCCGGTTCGGGACGAATACGCCGGCACGAAGTTCTTCGTCAAAGAGGCCGGCAAACGCGTGGCCACGCCGCTCCTCGCGGTAGTCGCCGCGATCGAGGCGGCAGACCTGATCTTCGCCGTCGACAGCGTCCCCGCCGTCCTCGCCGTCAGCGACGACGCCTTCATCGTCTACACGAGCAACGCCTTCGCCATCCTCGGCTTGCGCGCCCTGTACTTCATGCTGGCGGGACTACTGGACCGCTTCCACTACCTCAACAAGGGCCTCGCGATCATCCTGGCCTTCATCGGGGTCAAGCTCATTCTCCAGGCTTCCCACAAGCTGATCAGCCCCAGCATCCCAGAAATCCCCTCGCCGATCAGCCTCGCGGTCATCGTTGTCGTTCTGGCGGCATCCGTCGTATTCAGCCTGCGACGACCCGCCCCACTCCGCCTGCCCCCCGCCGCTCGGGAAGAGCGAGTACCCTCCGCGCCCGACGCCGCACCCGAGAACCCCGGACTCGACGGGGCAGATGCCGAGCAGGACCAGCAGCCGGATGATCCACCGCGACCGGCACACTGATCAGCACCGCGCGATGACAGCACGCGGCCTGTCCCCTTCTCGAACCACAGAGCCTATTGTTAAAGAATGAGCAAAGCCGAGCATGATACCAGTCCCCGGGGGACGCCTGTGTGCCCGGTCTGCAAGCACCCCCTGGAGATGACCATCAAGACGCGGCACAAGACGCTAGGAATCTTCGTGCCCGTGTGGGGTCCGCGCCCCTGCCACAACCCCGACTGCCCCGACCACCAGGAGGCGCCGGAACACAGCCCCCAGGACCACTGACCAGACGCCGCTCACGGCATACAGCCGTCACGGGCAGCCGTTACGGGATCACAGCACCGCCCGGCCCTCGGCAGCTTTCTGGCGACGGGCTGCCGTCTCATCCAGCAGGTGCTTGGTCCCGCGACGGACGCCCTCGGTGGTGCGCGCCCGCTCCCCGCACGACCGCGACCGGGCAATGGGCGTGATGCATCAGAGCCTGACTGACCGAGCCGTGGAGCAGCCCGGCGAACCCGCCACGTCCCCTGGTGCCGACCACCAGCAACTATGCGGACCAGCCGGCCTCGATCGGCGCCTCTCGTGTGGCCGTGCACCACCCTGTGCTCGACCGTGTCAGGGCGACCCATCCGCCACTTGGACCAAGGACGAGCGGCGCCTGACGGCCCATCCACGTGAACAGTTCCGCCCCGCCCCGGCTCGTCAGACGAGTCTGAGCTCGGGGCGGTATCCGGCATCCACTGCACATTCGCCCGCAACCCACACACAACGCGGGGCCGGCAGGGTCATTCGCTCACGTCGACGCTGTACCCCCGGGCCAGGTCGGCCAGACCATGGTCGTAGCCTGCCCAACGGCACGCAGCCACCAGCCATCGCCACGGCGGTAGATCTCGGCGAGGATCATCGTGCGCTCGGTGGTTGCGGCGGCAATGACTACCCTGCGGATTTCCAGCGGCATACGCTCCAAATCCGCGGTGACGGCCTACTCAGTCGGGCCGTCCACGGCAAGCCTTACGGTGCCCTCCGGGTGCTCGGGTGCGCCGTAGAAGACGAAGTCCTCGTCGCCTGGCCCTGGCACCTGTTCATTCCCGTCGAGCGTAAAGGCGACGACCTCGACGTCGCAGACGGTGGGCTGAACCCAAGTGGCAGTAACTGTCCAGGCTGTGTCGGTGTCGGGCAGGTCGATGACGGCGCCTCGAACCAACATCTCTGCCGTGGTTCGAGGAGCCGCGGTCAGTTGCACCAAATCAGCGTCGTCCCAGTCGGTGAACCGCCCCTCGAAGGACGCACCACGCTGCCGGTTGGCCCCATTCAGCAGTTCCAGCCCCCCTCTCGGACGTCTTCAGGATCTGCCTCCTGCGGTCATCCGGGGCTGGCCGTGTGACGCCAACGGTGCGCACCCATGCGTACTTGCGTGCGCCCGTCGCTCGACTCGTACCTGCGGCGTTGGCCTCAGAACTCGCTACCAACCACCAAGGAAGGGGGCACCCGTGGAACCCGGTGTTCACGTCACCCCGGAACTCTCCGGATGGTTCCGTCACGTCCTCGCACGAACCTCCGCCGCAGGGCTCACAGCCTTCGCCGGCGACGGAAACTCCACCGCTCCGTACCTCACCACCCGCCAGGGAAGCCGACGCTTCTCCGCCGGAATGGCCCACGCGGCCACCGACAGCGTCCAGGACGCCGCATACACACTGCTCGGCCTCCAGCGCAGCGCATTTCGGATCGGACACTAGCTGCGCTGCGGACAGATAGCGGTGACATCGGAAATTGTGGAATCTCCACAAGGCGGCAGTGTGAGCGACGCTGCCCTTCCGCAACGCCTGACTCAACCGCCAGCCAGGTCAGCATCGGTCCGGACACCACCGAACCTGCAAACGCCTACGTAAGCGCCGAAGCTGGGAAAAGAGCCCTCCATCCGAGCCTGATGAGGCGTCAGCAAAGTCAGCATTAGGTCAGCAAGAGTCCTGCCAAAGCCGCCCCCAGACAGCCACACTGTGGAATCGCCAACCGCACCGGCCTGAGCCAGCCGGCTGTTCGGACGCCTTCCGGCAGGCAGGTGGAAGATGGCGAGAATTACCCGCCGACCTTCCGCCCGACGGCCACCAACGCAGACGCGTTCCCGCAGGTCAGCGCACCCTTCCCCGCGGTTTCAACGGCACCGGCGGTACGTTCGGTGCGGGCAAGGGGGCACCGTCGTACCCCTTCACCTCCCCGAACCGCGAGCCTTCCATCCAGTCCCGACGCGCCTGTTCGATCTCCTCCTGCGTCCGCCCGATCCAGTTCCAGAACATGATCAGCTCCTCCTCGAACGGCTCGCCGCCGAGGAGCATCAGGCCGGCGTCCGACTCGGCGCGCAGCGGGAGTTCGGTGCGGCCGCAGCCGAGGTAGAGCATGGAGCCAGGGAGTACGGGCACGCCGTCCACGTGGGCCTCGCCCGACATGGACAGGACGGCGTACTCGAAGTCCGGCTCCAGGGGGAGGCGTACGTCCGCGCCGCGCGACAGGGTGAGGTCGGCGCCGACGATCGGGGTGTACGTCGTGCCGGGTGAGGTCGCGCCGTCGAGGCCGCCGAGGATCAGCGTGGCCCGCAGGCCCGGCGCCGTGACGACCGGCAGGTCAGCGTGGTGTTCGAAGTGCGGGTCGGTGTGGCGGTGGCCGTCCGGGAGGGCGACCCACAGCTGGGCGCCGTGCAGGAGGCGGGCGTGGGACTTCGGGCTCTCCTCGGAGTGGCTGATCGCCCGGCCGGAGGTCATCAGGCCCAGCTCGCGCGGGTGGATCGTCTGGAGGCTGCCCGTGGAGTCCCGGTGCAGCACCTCGCCCTCGTGCAGCCAGCTCACCGTCTGCAGACCCATGTGCGGGTGCGGCGGCACCTGCATGCCGGGCTCGTCGGCGATGTCGTCGGGACCGTAGTGATCGACGAAGCACCAGGCGCCGACCATGCGCCGGCCCAGGTTGGGCAGCAGGCGGCGGACTTCGGTGGATTCGCCGAGCTTGACGCGGCGAGGGCTGAGGAGTTCGCGTACGGGCTCTGCCACGACGAAACCGCGGCCGCCGCAGATGGCAGGCACCGCCTCGCGATCAAGATTGCTCATGGCGCCCAAACTAGCCCTGTCCGGGCCATCACGTCAGTCCGTCACCCTGCGCTGTCCGGATGCCGTTGAGAAAATAGTAGCCATGGATATAGTAGCCATGTACTGTATTGGCATGAGCAAGGGTTCCGAGAAAGCCACGCCCGGTTTCCTGGTGTGGCGCCTGTCCACGAAGTGGCGGGTCGCGGTCGACCGAGCCGTGGCCCCGCTGGGGCTCACCCACGCGCAGTACGCGCTGGTGGCCTCGCTGTACGGCATGCAGCGCCACGGAGAGCGCCCCAGCCAGCGGCGCCTGGCCGACCACACCGGGCTGGAGGCGCTGTACGTGTCCAAGCTGGCGCGCGCCCTGGAGAGCGCCGGCCTCCTCGAACGCACCCGGGACCCCCGTGACCCGCGCGCGGTGCAGCTGGCGCTGACCGAGCAGGGCCGGGAGCGGACCCGGCAGGCGATCGAGGTCGTGCACGGGCTCCTGCAGCAGTTGCTGGCACCCCTCGGCGGCCTGGACAGCGCGCGGGCGCGGGAATTCACCCGTGACCTCGCGGTCCTGCTCGACGCACCGCTTGACCTGCTTGCCCCAGACAGCGAGTCCGACAAGGAGCAGTCATGACCACCACCACTCCCCTGCTCGACCCCCGCGTCATAGCTCTGGCCCACTACGCGAGCCGCGCGCTTCTCGAGCGTGTACTGGCCCGCCACGGCGCGACGTTCCAGCAGTCCGTCACCCTCCGGCTCGTCAACGTCGCCGACGGACCCGTCGAGCGCGACCGCCTCGTCGACAGCGTCGTCGGCGCGCTGAAGATCGACGCCGCGCAGGCCCACTCCGTGGTCGACGAGCTGATCGTCGCGCAGCTGCTGGCCCCGCAGGAGCCGTCCCAGGTTCGGATCACGGAGGCCGGACGGGAGTTGTACGAGCGGACCTCCGCCGAGACCGCTCCCATCTCCGCCCGGGTCTACGCCGGCATCCCCACGGAGGATCTGGCCGCCGCCGGGCGCGTACTGACCCTCATCACCGAGCGGGCCGACGCCGAGCTCGCCGCCATGAACGGGTAGCCCCGGCACCCCGCGTCAAGTAGTGGAATATTGAACCACTGGGCTCCGTTGACGGCCTCGAAGGAGGTCACGAGTGGACACGACGTACTACGACCACGGAGCACCGGCCGAGCGCTGGGAGCGTGCGCGGATGTTCTTCGACGCCAAGGACTACGCCGCCGCTGCGCGCGTCCTGGGCAAGCTGGTCGAGGAGGTGCCGGAGCAGACCGGGCCCCGGCTGCTGCTGGCGCGCGCCTACTACCACTCGGCCCAACTGCGGCGAGCGGAGGGCGAGTTGCGGATCGTCGTCGAGCGCGACCCGGTCGAGCACTACGCCCGGCTGATGCTGGGCCGCACCCTGCAACGGCAGGGCCGGGACGAGGAGGCGGAGCCGCATCTGCGCCTCGCCTCGGCGCTCGCGGGTGACTTCGAGCAGCTCTGAGCAGGGTCGAGTAGCAGCTCTTTGCGACATCGAGACGAGGGGCCCGGTTCCCTCTCGGAACCGGGCCCCTCGTCTCGTCCGTCGGCTCTTGCGGCCGTCCGTCGGCTCTTGCGGCCGGCTTCCCGGCTGCCTAGTTCACTTCCGCGGGCCCTCGCTTGTCCCGCCGATGGGCCACCTCGCCGAGGACGACATCCACGACGACGAACGCGGCCAGCGAGATGCCGAGCAGCGGCACGAAGTAGCCGACCACGGCGACGACCGCCACCAGCGGGACCAGGATCTGCGGGGGCACCTGCTGCCAGGCGCCGCGTGGGATCGGCCGGCCGAACGCGGAGCCGCGGCCGCGCTGCCACCACATGCGGTAGCCCCACACGATCAGCAGGATCAGCGAGAGCGCGAGCGCCATGAGGGCGATCTGGTTGACCAGACCGAAGAGGACCCCGGTGTGCAGGTCGATGCCCCAGCGGGTCAGCTTGGCGAGCACCGGGTATTCGGCGAACCTCAGCACGTCGACGACCTCGCCGCCGGCCGGGTCGATGGCGACCGAGTCCTGCTTCGTCGGCCAGGTGCGCTGCACCTGCCGCACCACGTACGCGGACGAGTCGTCGGCGGGCGGCACGATCTCCACGGGATCGCCAAGGCCCTCGGCGCGGGCGGACGCCAGCACCTTGTCGAGGCCCACGCCGTGCTCGCCGCTGCCACCCGTGCCGGCGGCGCTGCCGTGACCCCCGTGTTCGCCGCCCGCCGTCGCCGAGATGGACGGCGTGGCCTGGCCGAGGAGGTGCGCAGTTCGTCGATGTTGGCACCGGCGTAGGCCGACCAGGTGAGGCCGGTCGCCGAGAGGAAGATGAACCCGATCGCGGCCCAGACGCCGACGGTGCCGTGCAGGCCTAGCGTGCGGCGGCGCCCGCTGGTGCCCCGCACCTTGCGCAGGGCGCGGCGGCGGGAGAACCACAGCACCAGGCCGCCGGCCGCGATCACCCACAGCCAGCTGGCGGCGAGCTCGCTGTAGTAGCGGCCGGTCTCACCGAGGTGCAGGTCGCGGTGGAACTCGTCGATCCAGGTGCGCAGGGGCAGCGCGCCGGTCGAGCCGTACTGCTCCAGGGCGCCGCGTACCTCGGCGGTGTACGGGTCGACGAACACGGCCAGCGCGTGCTCGGCGTCGACGCCCTTGACGCCGGACAGCATGACCCTGGTCGACTCGTCGTCGGCCGGGGAGGGTCGTATCGCCGAGACCGTGCCCTCGGGGTGGGCCTTGCGCGCGGCGGCGACCTGCTCGGATATCGGCAGTTTCGCGTCACCGACCGGGACGTACATCTCGTGGGCGTACACGATCTTCTCGGCCTGGAATGCTCCGGCGTACAGGAAGCCGGTGGCCGCGGCGACGAGCAGGAACGGCGCGACGAGCACTCCGGCGTAGAAGTGCAGACGCAGAATCAGCGGGCGCAGCGGTGCCCATCTGCGGGGCGGCGACGCCGGGGCGTCGGGCTGCGTCGCCTCCTCCGTGGTGGTGGCGGGAGCGGTGGACATCGGCGGCTTCTCCGGGGGTGGGACGGGGAGTGGGGACGTTTCCTTCGGTGCTGCTGTGGTCCAGTAGTCGGACGAAGGGGCCGTCGAGTTCCAGGCGTGTTAAGTGGCGTGCGTCACACGGGAGTCGGCGAGCGGCGTGGGTGCCGTGGCATGCTGGCGCGATGGCACTTCCGAACGAGCGCGCCCCCTTGGCCGAGCAGGTCGAGCAACTCCTGGCCACCGAGGGACCGTTGCCCATCGTGGCGGCCGGCGACCCGGTGCTGCGGCGCCCCACCGAGCGCTTCGACGGCCAGCTGGACCCGGCGCTGCTGTCCCGCTTCGTCGAGGCGCTCCGGGTCACCATGCGCGCGGCACCGGGCGTCGGCCTCGCCGCGCCGCAGGTCGGCGTGGGGCTGCGGATCGCGGTGATCGAGGACCCGGCGCCGGTGCCGGAGGCTGTGCGGCTGGTGCGCGGGCGGGTGCCGCAGCCGTTCCGGGTGCTGGTGAACCCGTCGTACGAGCCCGTCGGTGGCGACCGTGCCGCGTTCTTCGAGGGCTGTCTGAGCGTGCCGGGCTATCAGGCGGTGGTGGCCCGGCCGGCCGAGGTGCGGCTGACCGGCGAGGACGAGCACGGGCACGCGGTCGACGAGGTCTTCACGGGGTGGCCCGCCCGTATCGTGCAGCACGAGACGGACCACCTCGACGGCGTGCTCTACCTGGACCGGGCCGAGTTGCGTTCACTCTCCTCGAACCAGGCGATGGCCGAGCTCTGGGCACAGCCCTCCCCGGGCGAGGCGGCGCGGGCCCTCGGCTTCGAACTGCCCGACTGAGTACGTCAGTTGTCGCGGTACGACTCCAGCAGCCGCAGCCACACCTCGCTGATCGTCGGATATGACGGAACCGCGTGCCACAGCCTGCTGATCGGCACCTGCCCGACGACCGCGATCGTCGCCGAGTGGATGAGCTCACCGATGCCGGGGCCGACGAACGTGACGCCGAGCAGGATCTCGCGCTCCAGGTCGACGACCATGCGGGCACGGCCCTTGTAGCCCTCGGCGTACACGGACGCCCCCGCGACCGAGGCGAGGTCGTAGTCGACGGCGCGGACGCGGTGACCGGCCTGTTCCGCTTCGGCCAGGGAGAGGCCCACGGAGCCGGCCTCGGGGTCGGTGAAGACGACCTGGGGGACGGCGGCATGGTCGGCGGTGGCCGAATGGGCGCCCCACGGGTCGGATTCCAGGAGCGGGACTCCGGAGGCGCGGGCGGCGATGGCCGCGCCCGCGATACGGGCCTGGTACTTGCCCTGATGGGTGAGAAGGGCACGGTGATTGATGTCCCCCACCGCGTACAGCCACTCGCTGCCGGTGACGCGCAGACTGTCGTCGACCTCCAGCCAGGAACCGGGCGTGAGGCCGACGGTGTCCAGGCCGAGGTCGTCGGTGCGCGGGGCGCGCCCGGTCGCGAAGAGGATCTCGTCGGCCTCGATACGGCCGCCGTTGTCGGTGACGACCACGACCGTGCCGTTCTCACGGGTCACCGACTCGACCGAGGTGCCGGTGCGGACGTCGACGCCGGCCTCGGTGAGCGCCTCGGCGACCATCTCGCCGGCGAAGGGCTCCATGCGGTTGAGCAGGCCCTTGCCGCGCACGAGGAGCGTGACGCCGGAGCCGAGGGCCTGATAGGCCGTGGCCATCTCGGTGGCGACCACTCCCCCGCCGACCACGACCAGCCGGCCGGGCACGGACTGGGCGCTGGTGGCCTCGCGGCTGGTCCACGGCCTGACCTCGGCGAGTCCGGGCAGGTCGGGGAGCATGGCGCGGGTGCCGGTGGCCAGGGCGACGGCGTGCCGGGCGGTCAGCAACTGGCGTGCGCCGTCGGGCCCGGTCACCTCCACCGTGCGGGGTCCGGTGAGGCGGCCGTGGCCGCGGTGGAAGTCGGCGCCGATGCCGGCCAGCCATTGGACCTGGCCGTCGTCGTTCCAGTTCGAGGTGAATTCGTTGCGCCGGGCGAGGACAGCGGCCGCGTCGAGGGGGCCCTGTACCGAGTCGCTGAGGCCCGGCAGGCGGCGGGCGTCAGCCTGGGCGATGACCGGGCGCAGCAGTGTCTTGCTGGGCATGCACGCCCAGAACGAGCACTCCCCGCCGACCAGCTCGCTCTCCACCACCGCGGTGGTCAGACCGGCCGCACGGGTGCGGTCGGCCACGTTCTCCCCCACCGGTCCGGCTCCGACCACCACGACGTCGTACACGTTGGAATCCGTTTCCGTCATGTGGTCAGTCTTACGGGTGGTGTGCGCAGTGGCCACACGGGTACGCGCGCGGAATACGCGGCCGTACGGCCCTGTTGACGCCGACGGCACCGCCCCGACACCAGGAAGAGGGAAAACGCCATGAGCAGCACCGTGGAGCTCACCAAGGAGAACTTCGATGAGACGGTCACGGACAACGAGTTCGTCCTGATCGACTTCTGGGCGTCCTGGTGCGGGCCGTGCCGTCAGTTCGCCCCCGTTTACGAGAAGGCCGCCGAGGAGAACCCCGACCTCGTGTTCGGCAAGGTCGACACCGAGGCGCAGCCGGAGCTTGCCGCCGCCTTCGGTATCCAGTCGATCCCGACGCTGATGATCGTCCGTGACCGTGTCGCCGTGTTCGCGCAGCCGGGTGCCCTGCCCGAGGCCGCCCTGGCGGACGTCATCGGGCAGGCCCGCAAGCTTGACATGGACGAGGTCCAAAAGGCTGTCGCCGCCCAGCAGGAGCAGGCTGACCAGAACGGCCAGTGAGGCGCTGCTCTAGAAGGGGTACGCCGCCACGTCACCACGCACCGTCGTCCAGCGCACGTCGGTGAACGCGTCCAGGTTGGCCTCGCCGCCGAACCGGGCGCCGGTGCCGGAGGCGGCGATTCCGCCGAAGGGCGCGACGGCCTCGTCGTTCACGGTCTGGTCGTTGATGTGCACGATGCCGGTCGGGATGCGCTCGGCCAGGTCGAGGCCCCGGGCGGCGTCCCTGGTGACGATGCCCAGGGAGAGGCCGTAGGAGCCCGCCGCGGCGAGGGCGGCGGCCTCGTCGGCGGTGGTGAAGGGGCGTACCGGCGCGACGGGCCCGAAGACCTCCTCGGTGTACGCGGGGGTCGCGTCGTCGACGCCGGCGAGCACGGTCGGCCGGTAGAACAGCTGCTCGTGGCTGCCGCCCGCGGCGAGCTTGGCTCCCCGGGCCGTACTGGCCTCGACGAGGCCGTGCACCTTCCCCAGCTGACCGGAGTCGATGAGCGGGCCGAGGTGGACCTCGGCGCGGTGCGGGTCGCCGACGGCGAGGGCGTCCGCCTTGGCCGCCAGGCGCTCGACGTACTCCTCGTACAGCGACTGGTGGACCAGGTGACGGCCGGTCGTCATGCAGATCTGGCCCTGGTGGAAGAAGGAGCCCCAGGCGGCGGTGGAGATCACCGCGTCGAGGTCGGCGTCCTCCAGCACGATCAGGGCGGAGTTGCCGCCCAGCTCCAGGTGGACCCGCTTGAGATGACGTCCGGCGGCCTCGCCGACGGCCCGGCCCGCGGCCGTGGACCCGGTGAAGGAGATGACGGGCACTCGGGGGTCGGCGACCAGCGCCTGGCCCGCCTCCGCGCCGCCCGGCAGGATGTGCAGCAGCCCCTCGGGCAGACCGGCCTCCGCGAAGATCGCGGCAAGCGACAGCCCGCCGCAGACCGCCGTGCGCGGGTCCGGCTTCAGCACGACCGCGTTGCCGAGCGCGAGGGCCGGGGCGACGGAGCGGATGGACAGGATCAGCGGGGCGTTGAACGGCGCGATCACGCCGACGACACCCGCGGGAACCCGGCGCGTGTACGACAGCCGGGGCGCCTCGCTGGGCAGGACCTGCCCGGCCGGGCGGGAGGCGAGTGCGGCGGCCTCGTAGCACTCCTGGGAGGCCACGTGCAGCTCGAAGTCGGCCTTGCCGGGGATCGACCCGGACTCGCGGACCAGCCATTCGCGCAGCTCGTCGGCGTGCGCGGCGAACAGGTCACCGGCCTTGCGCAGCACCCCGGCGCGCACGAAGTGCGGGACGCGGGCCCACTCGGTCTGGGCGGCGCGGGCGGCTTCGGCGGCCGGGGCGACGTCCTCGGCGGTGGCCAGGGTGACGGTGCCGAGCGGGTCGCCGGTGGCGGGCTCGGTGACGGTGTACTCGTCTCCCGACAGGGGGTGGGACTGCCAGGCCTTGGGGTCGAGCAACGGCATGTGCGACTCTCCGTTCGATCACCGGCGGGACTCACAGGGGGAGCGGAAGTCCCGAGTAGTTCGCCGCCAGTTCGGCGGCGGCGTGACGGGATGCGGTGATCCGGCGCAGACGTGCGAGCTGCATCCGGTGGTCGAACGCATCCCCGTCTGGTTGAGCGTGCAACATCCTAGTCATGTCGTCGGAGAAACGGGTCGCCTGCCACACCCGCCGGAGGCACAACTCGGAGTAGCTGTCGAGGAGTTGTGTGTTCCCTGTGCGGTACCGCTCGATGAGGGCACGGGCCAGGACCCGGACGTCCGACACGGCGAGGTTGAGTCCCTTGGCACCCGTCGGCGGGACGATGTGGGCGGCGTCGCCGGCGAGCAGGAGCTGCCCGTGGCGCATCGGTTCATGGACGTAACTACGCATCGAGGTCACGGACTTGGCGGTGATGGGCCCACGGTTCAGGGTCCAGTCGGCGTCGATCGCGAAGCGGGCGGCGAGTTCGTCCCAGACGCGGTCGTCGGGCCAGTCGCCGGGATCGGTGCCGACCGGGACCTGGAGGTAGAGCCGGGAGACGGACGAGGAGCGCATGCTGTGCAGCGCGAAGCCGCGTTCACCGCGCGCGTAGATCAACTCGTCGCCGGACGGCGGCACTTCGGCCATGATGCCGAGCCAGGAGTACGGATAGTCGTGCGCGTACGAGCTTCCGATCCCGGCCGGGAGGGTGGCGCGGGAGATGCCGTGGAAACCGTCACAGCCGGCGACCCAGTCGCAGGTCAGCGTCTGCTCGCGGCCCTCGCGCAGGAACCGTATGACGGGCGTGGCGCTCTCCGGCTTCTCGACGGCGAGCGCCTCGGCCTCGAACAACAGCGGTGGTCCGTCGGCGAGTTGGAGCGCGACGAGGTCCTTCACGATCTCGGTCTGGGCGTAGATGGTGACCGTGTGGCCGCCGGTGAGGGCGGGGAAGTCGAGGTGGTGGCGTTCACGGTCGAAGCGCAGCTCGATGCCCTGGTGCACCAGGCCCTCCGCCTCCAGCCGCTGGGCGGCGCCGGCCTCGTGCAGCGCGTCCACCGTGCCCTGCTCCAGCATTCCGGCCCGCTGGCGCTGCTCGACGTAACTGCGCGTCCTGCTCTCCAGGACCACGCAGTCGATGCCCGCGCGGTGCAGCAGGCGGGCGAGGAGGAGCCCGGCGGGGCCGCCGCCGATGATGCCGACCGTCGTGCGCATTCCACGCCTCCCTGGCTTCGACGGTACGTCGGCCGGACGCCGGCTGCCTCAGCTGGACTCGCGGTGCACGACCGTCGCTCCCAGCACCTTGTGCGTCTGGGGTGCGGCGCCGGGGTCGCGCACCGCGTGGTCGACCAGCTCCGCAAGGTCGCGGCCGGAGGGCAGTTCGATGTGGACCGTGCTCAGCCTAGGCCGCAGCAGCCGTCCGAGCATCAGGTCGTCGGCGCCGATGACGGCCGTGTCGGCGGGGATGCGGACGCCCTCGTCCTGCAGGGCGCGCATCAGGAGCATCGCGTACTCGTCGTTGTAGGCGAACACGGCGTCGAGGCCGCGGTCGCGCCAGCTGCGGGCGAGCCGCGCGGCGGACTCCTCGTCATGGGCGAGGGGCAGCTCGGTCACGGTGGCGTCCGTGCCGTGCAGGGCGCGGCGCACCCCTTCCAGACGTGGCGTGGAGAAGGACTCCAGGCCGTCCTCCTCGGGGACGACGACGCCGACTCGGCGCCTGCCGCGGTCGTAGAGGTGACGGCCCGCGCGGTACCCCACGGCCTCGTAGTCCATGAGCAGGGCGTGGGCGCCGTCGACGGACTCGGGGCCGAGCGAGACCACGGCCCGGGCGCCGGAGCGCTTGAGGACCGTCACGCCCTTCGGGCCGAGGCCGGAGCCCGAGAACAGGACCGCGACGGGGCGCAGCTCGGCCCAGGCGCGGGCGGCCTCGTCACCGTGCAGACCGACGCTGCCGTGCTGCACGACGGTGTAGTCGAGGCGGCCGAGCGCCATCTGGAGCTCGCTGAGGAATCGGCCGTACAGGGAGCCGACGGGGAAGCTCGGGGCAGGCATCAGGACCATCCGGCTGTGCCCGGCGCGCAGGCTGCGGGCGGCCGCGTGCGGGACGTACCCGAGCTCCTTCGCGGCCTCGTGGACGCGGCGGCGGGTGGGTTCGCTGATCCGGACGGCGCTGGTGTTGTTGAGGACGTAGGAGACGGTCGCGCGCGAGACGCCGGCCAGGCGGGCCACATCGGCGCTCGTGGGTACCGAGCGCTGTGCGGGCAGAGCGGGCGCGGGCGTTTTCGGTATCTGCACCATGACGTACCGCATCCTTGCAGAACCTGTGCGTAGCGCTCAGGTTAGGGTCCCCGCCCGGTCACGCCTCGGTGCGCGTCACGCGGGTGACCAGGTCGGACCAGCCGTGCTCCAGCCGCTCCATGGGCATACCGCACTGCTTGGTCAGGTGGTGGACGAGGCCGGGGTCGAGATACGCCATGAGCGTCTGGGCGAGGAGATCGCAGTCGGCATCCGGCGTGATCTGCCGCAGCAGCATCGCGACGTGGGTGTGCAGCGCCCGGTACGAGGGGTGGGCGAAGCGGCGCGTCGGCTCCGGCTGCGCGGCCAGTTGCAGGTCCAGTTGCTCGGCCGCGCGGTACAGCACCGCGACACCGAAGGCCCGCAGCCGCTCCACCGGCGGCGCGCCCGGACCCAGCGGCGGCGGCCCGCCGATGAAGTCGGCCTGCAGCTTCCGCGCGGAGTGGTCCAGCAGCGCGGTCAGCAGGCCGGTGCGGTCGCCGAAGCGGCGGAAGACCGTGCCCTTGCCCACGCCGGCCGCCGCGGCCACCGCCTCCATGGTGACCCCGGCCGCCCCGTGCTCCGCGATCAGCTTCGTCGCCGCCTCCAGCAGCCGGGCGCGGTTGCGGGCCGCGTCGGCGCGCAGGCAGGGCTCGTCGGGGGCGGAGCCGACCTCCAGCAGCTGGGGCTTGCCCTCGGGCTCCTGAGACTGCGGGAACGGCGGCAGTACGGCGGACATGAAGCCAGGGTAAAGCATCGGGAATGAAACTGGACCGCGGTCCGGTTAAGGTGCTAGAAAATAAACGGACCTCGGTCCGGATCGTAACGGCAGTGTTTCAGCACCCTTGGAGTTCGCATGTCTGTTCGCATCCTCGCGCTCGTCGGCAGTCTTCGCGCCGGTTCGCACAACCGTCAGCTGGCCGAGGCGGCCGTCAAGCTCGCCCCCGAGGGCGCTGAGGTCGTGCTCTTCGAGGGCCTGGCCGACGTCCCCTTCTACAACGAGGACATCGACGTCGAGGGAAGCGTCCCCGCCACGGCGGCCAAGCTGCGTGAGGCCGCGCAGGCCGCGGACGCCTTCCTGCTCTTCTCCCCGAGTACAACGGCACCATCCCGGCCGTGCTGAAGAACGCCATCGACTGGCTGTCCCGCCCCTACGGCTCCGGCGCCTTCGGCGGCAAGCCGGTCGCCGTGGTCGGTACCGCGTTCGGCCAGTACGGCGGCGTGTGGGCGCAGGACGAGACCCGCAAGGCCGTGGGCATCGCCGGCGGAAAGGTGCTGGAGGACGTCAAGCTGTCCATCCCCGGCTCCGTGACCCGCTTCGCCGAGACCCACCCGGTCGACGACGCCGAGGTCGCCGCGCAGCTGACCGAGGTCATCGCGCGCGTCCACGGGCACGCGGGCGAGGTCGTCGCGGCCTGACCTGACCCGAGGCCCTGAAGGAGGGGCGGGAGCCGAGCGCTCCGGCCCCTCCTCGCATGCCCGGCCCCTCCTCGCACGTCCCCCCTCCTCCCGCGTCACGCCACCGCCGTCGACGCCAGCCCCCGCAGCTCCTCCAGCGCCGCCGCCACCGCCGGCCGCTCCCGGCAGCCCCGGCGAGTACAGGTCAGCACCTTGCGGTGCGGGTCGCCGACGCAGCGGACCCGGGTGATCGGTAGCTGCGGGGTCAGCTGGGCCAGCCGTGGGATCAGGGCGACGCCGAGCCGGTTCGCGACCAGGTGGGCGGTGACGTTCCAGTCCAGCGCGTGATGGATCACGTCCGGGGTGAACCCGGCCGCCCCGCACGCCGACATCACATGCGGGCGGCAGGGACTTTCCGGCACCGGCGCGATCCAGTCCTCGTGCGCCGCCTCCGCGAGGTCGACGCGCCCGAGTCCGGCCAGCGGATGGTCGTCGGGGACGACGAGGTCGTACGGGTCGTCCAGCAGCGGCTGCTGGTCGAAGCGCGCGTCGCTCAGCGGCGGGTTGTGCGGGGTCACCTCCACCACGGCCAGGTCGACCTCCCCTCGAAGAGCAGATCGAAGCTCTCCGGTACACCCGTCTCCCGGATCCGTACGGTCAGCTGCGGATGCCGCTCCCGCATCCGTACGGCCATCGGCGCCAGCAGCACCGACACGGCCATCGGAAAGCCGCTGACGCGCAGTTGCCCGGCGGGGGCGCTGTACTCGGCGCGCAGGTCGAGCTCGGCCGCCTCCCAGCGCTCCGCGATCGCGTCCGCGTGTGCGAGCAGGCTCTCGGCCGCCGCGGTGAGGCGCACCCCGCGGCCCTGGGGTTCGAGGAGGTCGACGCCCAGGTCGCGGGCCAGCTGACGGATCTGCTGGGAGGCGGCGGACGGGGTGAAGTGCAGGGCGCGGGCGGCCGCGGTGACCGTGCCGTAGTGCGCCACGGCCCTCAGTACGTGCAGTCGGCGCAGGTCAATCATGAAGCCCACGCTTCAAGGTGACGTCCGGAAAGTCAACCTGGACGTGCACGAAGGCGCATCGCACCCTTGGTTGTGTCGCGACGGTCAACCAGCCACGAGGTACGAGGAGTCGCCATGACCAGCACGACCGGCACCGTGTGCCCGCACTGCGGGTGGCCCGACGGAGCCGAGCCCTATCAGGTGGTGTCCCGGCACACCACGGCGGCGGGCAGCACGGTGTGGACGCGGTGCGCCTGCGGTTCGTTGCAGGTGCGCATGGTGGACGCCCGCGGCATGCGCGTCGTCTCCCGCAGCCGGCCCACGGGGACTCCGGCGCACTCGCCCGGCCGGTGACGTCGGTTCAGTCGAGCCCGGCCAGCCGCTGTACGGCAGGAGCCGCGAAGTTCTCGATGAAGGCCGCCGGTTCCCCGGTGCGCGGGCCGAGGATCACCGTGTCGATGCCGAGCCCGGTGTAGGCCGCGATGCCCCGGGTGAAGGCGTCCAGGTCGCCCCGGACGACGGCGTCTCCGGCGTGGAGCACGGTCTTTCGGATCCCGTCGTAGTCGCGCTCCTCGGTGTCGCAGTGACCGCGCAGCACGTCGAGCTTGTGCCGGACCTCCTCAGGCGAGGAGGCGAACAGGTTGCACGCGTCGCCGTACCGGGCGACCAGCCGGAGCGTCTTCTTCTCGCCGCCCCCACCGATCATGATTTCGGGGTGCGGGGCGCTGATGGGCGCCGGGACGCAGAGGGTCTCGGTGAGCCGGTAGTGCTTGCCCTCGAACGGGCCGTCGGCCTGCGGGTCCCACATCTGGAGGCAGATCCGCAGGGTCTCCTCCAGCCGCTCGAAGCGCTCGGCGACCGAAGGGAACGGCACGCCGAGCCCCTCGTGCTCGCGGCCGTACCAGGCGGCGCCGATCCCGAGGGTGGCCCGGCCGCCGGACAGCACGTCGAGCGAGGTGGCGATCTTGGCGAGCAGGCCGGGGTGACGGTAGGTCACGCCGGTCACCAGGGCGCCGAGGCGGACGGTGGAGGTGTGGGCGGCGAGGTAGCCGAGGGTCGTGTAGGCCTCCAGCATGGGGTCCTCGGCGCGGTCGTTGATCTCCATCTGGAAGTAGTGGTCCATCACCGACAGCCAGCTCAGGCCTGCCGCCTCGGCCGCGGCGCCCGCGGCGGCGAGCTCGGCGCCGAGCGCGGGGCCTCCGCCGGGATGGTCGAACCGGTTGATGTGCACGCCGACCCGCATGGCCTGTCTCCGTTCACCCGGACTTTCAGCGACCCTGCCGACGCTAGATCTTCGAGTCCGCTCGAGGTCAAGCCCCACCGCCGGGAGCCGCCGTCGGGCCACGCCATTGGGCGACACCGTCAGGCCACGCCAGCGAGTTGGTCGCCCAGTGCCGTACGCCGGTACAGCACGCGCCGTCCGTCGCGGGTCCGGGCGACGAGTCCCGTCGCGTGCAGCACCTTCAGGTGCTGGGAGACCGCGCTGGGCGTCACGCCGAGGCGCCGGGCGAGCTCGACCGTGGGGAGCGGTTCGGCGAGCAGCCGCAGGACCGTGGTGCGGGGTGCGCCGAGCAGCGAGGTGAGGGCTGAGGCGTCGGGCTCGGGCAGCGGTTCCCACAGGGTCGCGGCGCCCCTGCTGGGATACGCCAGCATCGGGGCTTCGTCGGCGCTGAGCGGCGGAGCGGGTTTGTGTGAGAACAGCGACGGGACCATGCGCAGTCCCCGCCCGGAGCCTTCCACCTCGTGCCGGCCGATCATCCGGTCGACGTGCAGAATGCCGTCGCGCCAGCGGACGTTGCGGTGCAGGTCGGAGAAGAGGAGGTGGGCCCCGCCCGTGGCCAGCTGCCGGGCGCGGTGCGTGATGTCGGCCTCCAGTACGAGCCGCATCCGTGGCCAGTCGGGGCGTATCGCCAACTCCCAGTACCGCTGGAGGAGTTCGCACAGCTCCTCCAACAGCTCCGCCACGGGCGCGTCGCCGGGCGCCGTGATCTGCCGCAGGGCCTCCGGGAGGGGGTGCGGGGCATGGGTCGCGAGCAGGTCGCGCCGTACGAGATCCGGTGGCGTCGCCCCTACGACGGTGACCTGGTCGGCCAGCATGGGCGCGAACGTCGTCGGGCGCGGGGTCAGGAAGTCGGGCAGGGTCAGGGTGGGTCCGACCAGGGCCCGCAGCAGCCCGGCGTCGGCGGGGTCGAGGCGTTCGAGGACCGAGCGGCGCCACGGGGTGTGCAGGGGATAGAGGCCCGGGGCGCGCAGGGCCCGCAGGCTCCCCATGACCTCCCGCAACGGCGAGATCGCGAACCGGGTGTCCGCGAGGTCGTCGACGTCGAGCAGGAAGCTGATCATTAAGCCTCCGGCTACATCCTTTGGCAACCGTCCGTCACTGCCGTGGACTTCGGGGTATGACGGATCACAACTCCCGGCAGGCTACCCCGGCGATCGCACTGCTCGCCTTCGCCTGCGGAGTCGCGGTGGGCAATGTCTACTTCCCGCAGGCGATCGGCCCGTTGGTGGCCTCGGGCCTGGGCGTCTCCCCCGACGCGGGCGCCACGGTGGTGACCGCGACCCAGTTCGGCTACGCGGTCGGCATCTACCTGTTCGTGCCGCTCGGCGACCGGCTGCGCCCCCGCCGGCTGCTCGTCACCCTGCTCGCGCTGACCGGTCTCGGTCTGCTCGCCGCGAGTTCGGCGCCGGCGCTGCTGCCCCTGGTCGTCGCGAGCGCGCTCGTCGGTGCGGTGACCGTGATCGCGCCGCTCGCCGGTGTGCTGGCAGCCGGCCTGGTGCCCGCCGAACGGCGCGGAGTCGTGAGCGGCACCCTGCTCAGCGGCTCCCTGGCCGGCATGCTGCTGTCCCGTGCCGTCGGCGGCGCCCTCGGTGACTGGCTGGGCTGGCGGGCGCCGTACGTCCTCGCTGCCGCGCTCTCCTTCACGGTCGCCGCCCTGCTGGCCCGCATGCTGCCGACGCTGCCCCCGCCGGCCCGGGCCCCCTACCCGGCGCTGCTCGCCGCGCCGCTGCGTCTGCTGCGCACCGAGCCGGAACTGCGCCGCTCGTGCCTGTACCAGGCGACGGTGTTCGCCGGGTTCTCCGCGGTGTGGACGGGCGTGGCGCTGCTGCTCACGGGACCGGTGTACGGCATGAGCGCGAGGGCCGCCGGGCTGCTGGCGCTCGTCAACGCGGCGACGATGCTGTGCACGCCGGTCGCCGGGCGGCTGGTCGACCGCCGGGGTCCGGACCGGGTCAACCTCGTGTGCTTCCTCGTGGTCGGCGCATCGGCGGTGGTGCTGGCCTTCGGCGGCGTGGGCGGCCTGCCCGGGCTGACCGCGCTGGTCGTCGGCACGCTGCTGCTCGACGTCGGCATGCAGTCCGGGATGGTCGCCAACACGGTGCGGATCTACGGCCTCGGCGCGGACGTCCGCAGCCGCCTCAACACCGCGTACATGACCTGCGTCTACCTGGGTGGCACGGCCGGCTCGTGGCTGGGTGCCCGGGCCTACGGCCGCTTCGGGTGGACCGGCGTGTGTGCACTGGTCGCGACGCTCACCGCGGTGGCGGTCGCCCGCCATGTGAGCCGTCGCAACGCCGTCACTGTGCCGTGTGCTCCGACTCCGAATCCGACTCCGCCTGCTCCTGCTCCTGCTTCTTCGAAGCCCGCAGGCTGGTCACCGTCGTGATGGCCAGGACGAGCACGATGAAGCCGAGCGAGAAGGGGATGCTGATCTCCGGGACGTGGACGCCGGACTCGTGCAGCGCGTGCAGGACGAGCTTGACGCCGATGAAGCCGAGGATGATGGACAGGCCGTAGCTGAGGTGGACCAGTTTCTTCAGCAGGCCACCGATCAGGAAGTACAGCTGCCTGAGGCCCATCAGAGCGAAGGCGTTGGCGGTGAAGACGATGTACGGGTCCTGGGTCAGCCCGTAGATCGCGGGGATGGAGTCGAGGGCGAACAGGACGTCGGTGGAGCCGATCGCCAGCATGACGACCAGCATCGGGGTCATGACCCGCTTGCCGTTCTCCGTGATGAACAGCTTGGTGCCGTGGTACCGGTCGGCCACTCCGAAGCGCTTCTCGACGGCTTTGAGCAGCTTGCTCTCCTGGTACTCCTCCTCGTGCTCCTCCTTGCGGGCGTCCTGGATCAGCTTCCAGGCGGTCCAGATCAGGAAGGCACCGAAGAGGTAGAACACCCAGGAGAACGCGGAGATGATTGCCGCGCCGGCCGCGATGAAGCCGGCGCGCAGCACGAGGGCCATGATCACGCCGACCATCAGGACGCGCTGCTGGTACTGCGAGGGCACCGCGAACTTGCCCATGACCAGGACGAAGACGAAGAGGTTGTCGACGCTGAGCGACTTCTCCGTGATGTACCCGGCGAAGAACTCGCCGGTGGGCCCGCCACCCCCGTAGAAGAACAGGCCGAGGCCGAACAGACAGGCCAGGACGACCCAGACGATCGTCCACGTCCCCGCTTCGCGGATGGAGACGTCGTGGGGTTTGCGGCCGATGAAGAAGTCCACGGCGACGAGCGCGCACAGGGCGACGACGGTCAGCAGCCAGCCGGAGAGGGAGATGTTCACGGGTTGTACTCCTGGTGCAGGTGGGGCCTTGACAGCGTTGTCTCCGACTGGCATCCCTGCCACCTACGACAGGTGAACAACGGGTCATGTCCTGGCAAGCTCCAGGATCACGCGGGTGCCACCCGCCGGACGGCGGGGAGGTCCCGCCGAACGGCGGCACTCTGGACGGGTACCGCTGCGCGGATCATGACCGCAGAGCCGCAGAACCGTCCGGCACACCCGCGTACTGCCGTGTGAGGAGACCCCATGACCCAGGCCCCGCCCCCGCCACCGTTCGACCCCGAGCTCGCCGCCGCCCTGGAGCTCATCAAGGACATGATCTCGCCCGGCCTCACGATGGACGAGATAGCCGACGTCCGCCAGGGGCCGGGGATCGAGATGCTGGCCCAACTGGACCTCACCGTGGACGGCTTCTTCGAGGTCGAGGACCGGGTGGTGCCCGGTCCCGAGGGCGCGCCCGAGATCTCCCTGCTGATCTGCCGACCGGCTGCCGCTGCCGGCGCAGGACCGCGGCCCGTGATCTATCACGTCCACGGCGGCGGCCTGATCATCGGCAACAACCGCGTCGGCGTCGACGTGCCCCTGGCCTGGGCGAAGGAACTGGACGCGGTCGTGGTGTCCGTGGAGTACCGGCTGGCGCCCGAACACCCGTATCCGGCCCAGATCGAGGACGTGTACGCCGGGCTGGAGTGGACGGCGAAGCATGCGGCAGAGCTGGGAGGTGACCCGCAGCGGATCGTCGTCGCCGGTGCCAGTGCGGGTGGCGGCCTGTCCGCGGCGCTTGCCCTGCTCACCCGGGATCGCCGGGGGCCCGAGCTGATCGGGCAGATGCTGATGTGCCCGATGCTGGACGACCGCAACGACAGCCCGTCCGCCCACCAGATGGCCGGGCTCGGTATCTGGGACCGTACGGCGAACGAGACCGGCTGGACGGCGCTGCTCGGCGAGCGGCGGGGCGGTCCCGACGTCCCCGCGTACGCCGCGCCGGCCCGTGCGGAGGTGCTGTCCGGGCTGCCGCCGGCCTTTGTGGACGTCGGTTCCGCGGAGACGTTCCGCGACGAGGTCGTCGCCTATGCGTCCCGGATCTGGCAGGCCGGAGGGGTGGCCGAGCTGCATGTGTGGCCCGGTGGTTTCCACGGGTTCGACGGCTTCGCGCCGCAGGCGGCGGTTTCGCAGGCCTGTCGGGGGGCTCAGCTGGCTTGGCTGAAGAGGTTGTTGAGCGGGTGAGATGTGGGGGCGGGGGGTTGCGCCTACTCGCCTGCCGGGTTGTGGTGTCGTGCGGGTGCGGGTTGTTCGTGGCTCGTCGCGCAGTTCCCCGCGCCCCTGGGTGGGCCGCCGGCCCTGGGGTTTTGAGTCGGGGTGGGTTCGGTCCTTGACCCCGTGCCGCACCATGGGCCTATGAAAGAGCTGGCCGGACGTCTGACCGCGTTGGATCCGGATGCCGGGGCGGCCGTGCGGGTCATCGCCTACTTCGATCGGCTCGCCGAGTCGCGGGCCGGGCTGGAGGCGTTGGTGCGAGGTGCCGCCGTGCTGGCCGGGGTGTCGGCTCGGCTGGTCGACGTGGACCGGCGGGTTCAGGTCCGGGTCGAGGTCGACGGTACGCGGCGGGACAGCGATGTGCCGCCGGATCCCGCCTGGCCGTCCGCCGCGCTCACGCCGGACGGCGTTCCGGCGCTGTGGCTGGAGCGGGCCCAGGAGGCGGAGCCGAGCGTCGTGGACGCGGTGATCCTGGAGCGGGCCGCCGGGGCCGTACGGCTCGTGCTCGACCGGACCCGGGGGCGGGCACCGGCCGATGATCCGGCCCTGGTCGAGACCGTCCTCGACGCCACGGCACCGGAGGCTGCGCGACTGCATGCGGCCCGCCGCCTGGGGTTCGACCCCGCCGCGGCGGCACGCGTCGTGGCCCCGCTCGACGGCCGGCCCCGCATCGTCCCTGCACACTCTGACGCCGAACCGCCCGTCGGCCGCGTGGGCGTGGGGCCCGCCGTCCCGGTGCTCGACCTGCCGCGCTCCTGGTCGATGGCCCGCGTCGCGCTGCGGTTCACGGCCGAGGGCACCGCGCACGACCCCGGCCCCGGCGTCGTCCACGCCGACGATCTGGGCGGCATCGCCCTCCTCGCCGACCTCGTACGGCCGGGCGCCGAGCCACCGCACGACGTACAGGTCCTGGAGGCGGCCGCGGCCGCCGCGCCCTGGCTGCTCACCACGCTGCACGCGGTCGCCTCGACGGCGAGCCTGCGGGCCGCGGCGGCCGAGATCAACGTCCACCACTCCACACTCCAGGAGCGCCTGGCCCACGCCGAGCACGTCCTGGGCTGGCCGCTGCGCACTCCACAGGGCAGGTTCCGGCTGGGGCTGGCACTGGCGATGCGGCACCTGGCGCGGAACTAGCGGGCTTCTTCTGGACCATGCCGGCGAAGGCACCCCTGGCGGCCGTGCCCGCCGTCACCGGAATTCGCGGACGACCTCGATCGTGCCGACGATGTGCGCGTTGAACTCGTCCAGTTCCCCGGCCGGCACCCACAGTTCGAGGATCGTCTCGCCGCCCGCCTGCTGGACGGGGTAGCGGCTCAGGAATTCCGACTCGACCTCGAACCGGGTCACGAAACCGGCGCCGTCGTGCTTGACGTTCCAGTCCCTGGCGATCTTCACGGCGTAGTCCTCGTCGAGCACCGGGTAGAAGATCGGCTGCTCGGGCAGTCTCGGTGGCCAGGCCCGCCAGTTCAGCTCGCGGACGAGATCCAGCTCCTTGGGGCCGGTGGGTCGCCACAGGGTGGTGGTCGGGGTCGGGCTGCTCATGGGCGGCGACGATATCCACGCCCCGGCTCGGCGGCCACGGAGTTTCCGGCGGCGGCGCCGGCCCACTGCTTGCATGCGCGCTATACGCGCACTCGCCGGAAATTTCACGGATGGCCTATCCTGGAGGTCATTCACCTCGGGACGGAGGACTCCGGCGCCATGACTGCCACGGACCCCGCGCTCACCGCGCTCGCCCAGGGCTGGTGCGCCCTGTCCCTGCTGCACGGGAGGATCGAGGCGCAGATCGAGCGCGCCCTGCAGACCGGGCACGACCTGAGCGTGCGCGAGTACTCCCTGCTCGACGTGCTCAGCCGCCAGCACAGCGGCGAAGGCGGCCACCTGCAGATGAAGCAGGTCGCCGACGCCGTGGTCCTCAGCCAGAGCGCCACCACCCGACTCGTCACCCGGCTCGAGGACCGCGGCCTGCTCTCGCGCTACCTCTGCCCCACCGACCGCCGCGGCATCTACACCGACGTCACCGAAGCAGGCCTCACCCTCCTCGAAGAGGCACGGCCCACCAACGACAAAGCACTGCGCCAGGCCCTCGACGAGGCCGCGACCAACCCCGAGCTGGCCCCGCTGGTCCGAGCCGTCGAGACGCTCCGCATCCCCGCCTGAGAGCCCCCGGCCGCCCCGCTTCGCGCTACCCCTGGTCCCCGACCGACAGCACCAGCTTTCCGCGCACCCGCCCCGCGCTGCTGATCCGCCACGCCTCGGCGGCCTCGGCGAGCGGCAGCACACGGTCGACGTGGACGGCGAGCCGGCCCGCGTCGGCCAGTTCGCCGAGGGCCGTCGGATCGGCCGGGTCGGGGCGCACCCACAGGACGTGGCCGCCCTTCGCCAGGACATCGGGGTCGGCGATGGACACCACCCGGTCACGGCGCTTGAGCACCTGCTGGGACACGTCCACGGCGTCGCCCCCGACCGAAGTCGAGCGCCGCGTCGACGCCGTCCGGGGCCAGCTCGCGAAGCCGGTCGGCCAGACCGTCGCCGTAGGTCACGGGCTCGGCGCCGAGCTCCCGGACGAACTCGTGGTTGCGCTCGCTCGCGGTGCCGATGACCCGGGCGCCGAGCGCGACGGCGATCCGCACGCCGAACATGCCGACCCCGCCGGCCGCGGCGTGCACCAGGACCGTCCCGCCCGCACGCACCCCCACCCGCTTGATCGACTGGTCGGCGGTCAGTCCCGCCGGCGGCACGCCCGCCGCCTGCTCCCAGCTGAGCGAGGCAGGCTTGCGCGCCACCAGCCGCACATTCGCCGACACCGGCTCGGCATAGGTGCCGAGCTGCACGGACTTGCGGACATAGCCGTACACCTCGTCACCGGGCGCGAACTCGTCGACGTCCAGCCCGAGCGGTGGCCTCGCCCTCGGCCCCGCATTGACGCGATCTCCGATGTGGCCGTACACATGGCCCCATGAGCCCGCCACACCTTCCCCTGTCCGGCATCACCGTGGTCAGCCTGGAGCAGGCCGTCGCCGCCCCGTACGCCACCCGGCAGCTCGCCGATCTCGGCGCGCGTGTGATCAAGGTCGAGCGGCCCGGGGAGGGGGACTTCGCCCGCCGGTACGACACGACGGTGCACGGTCACTCCAGCTATTTCGTGTGGCTCAACCGGTCCAAGGAGTCCCTGACGCTGGACCTCAAGGATCCGCGTGGCCGCGAGATCCTGCACCGGCTCCTCGACGACGCCGACGTGTTCGTGCAGAACCTGGCGCCGGGCGCCGCCGACCGCCTCGGCCTGGGAGTCGAGGCGCTCGGCGCGCGGTGGCCGCGGCTGATCCCGTGCACCATCTCCGGGTACGGCACGTCCGGGCCGTGGGCCGACCGGAAGTCGTACGACCTGCTGGTGCAGTGCCAGACCGGGTTGGTGTCGCTGACCGGAACCCCCGACGAGACCGCGCGCGTCGGCATCTCCGTCGCCGACATCGCAGCCGGGATGTACGCCTACAGCGGCATCCTCACCGCCCTCTTCACGCGCGCCACCACGGGCACGGCCCACCCGGTGGAGGTCTCCCTGTTCGAGGCGCTGGCCGAGTGGATGGGCCAGCCCGCCAACTACACCCGGTACGGAGGCACCCAGCCCCCGCGGCTCGGCACCCAGCACCCCACCCTCGCTCCCTACGGCGCCTACCCGGCCGCCGACGGCAGGGAGGTGCTGTTCTCCATCCAGAACGAGCGCGAGTGGGCCGTCCTGTGCGATCGGTTCCTCGGCCGGCCCGAGCTGACCGACGACCCGCGCTTCGCCACCAGCTCCGCGCGGGTGGAGCACCGGGAGGAGGTCAACGCCGTCGTCGCCGAGCGCTGCGCCCGCTCCGGCGCCGAGGAGATCCTCAAGGAGCTGGAGTCCATCGGCATCGCCTGCGCCGGGGTCAACGACGTCACCGCGTTCCTGGACCATCCGGTCCTCGCCGCCCGCGAGCGCTGGCGCGACGTGCCCGTGCCCGGCGGCGCGACGGTGCAGGCCCTGCTCCCGCCGGCCGACCTCGCGGGACTGCCCGCGCGTATGGATCCGGTGCCTGCGGTGGGCGAGCACACGGAGGCGATCCTTGCCGAACTCGGCCGCACCGCCGAGGAGATCGAGGCCCTGCGCGCCGACGCGGTGATCTGACCACCGGCAACCCCGGTGTGACCGAACGCGGCCCGCCCTCAGTGCGTCACAGTGTCGGGCGGCTGCGGCACCGCCCTTCCCGTGCCTGCCGCTGTCCGCTCAGGGGGATCCATGCGTACGACCGCTTCACGCACCGCCTCGCTGCTCACCGCCCTCGGTCTGCTCGCCGCCGGATGCGGCGCCGTCACGGCAGGATCCGACGACGCGGACCCGGCCCCGGAGACGAGGGCACGCGCCCACGAGGTCGCCGAGGCCTGGGACGGTTCACCGGCCGCCGACGCCTGGCGCAAGGGCTACTACCCGATGGCGGACGCGGTGCAGCCGCCCGAGGACGCCTTCCACAACGAGGACGACAAGAAGGCCTACGACCGCCAGAACTTCGAGCTGCGCGGCGACCTCCCCGACTCCGAGCAAAGCGAAGGGAAGGTGACGTGGCGGAACGGCGGTTCGCTCACCCTGCCGCTCATGGGGGCGCGGGAGGCGTACAAAACGGTGGACCGCACGGACGCGCCCGCGCCGCGCCTCGTCGTGACCGGGGCGAAGCTGGGCGAGACGACGCTGGTCACGAGCCGCGGCCCGGCCACCGTCCCGGCCTGGCTGTTCACCGTCGAGGGCTACGACACCCCGCTCAAGCGGGTCGCCGTGACCCCCTCGAAGCTCCCCAAGCCGCCCATCGGGCCGGCCCGGGACACCGCCACCGAGGGCCTGTGGGAGCTCAACCGGCTGGTGGAGATCGCCGCGGACGGCCGCTCCGTCACCGTGCTGGCCCACCACGGGGCCTGCGACGACGGTCCCGCAGTGGACGTGCTGGAGACGGACGGCAGCGTCGTCCTGTCCGGCTACGTCGTCGGGATGAAGGACGGCCCGTGCGCCTCAGTTCTCAAGGCGAAGAAGGTGACGGTCGAGCTGGACAGCCCGCTCGCCGACCGGCTCCTGCTGGACGCTTTCACGGGCCGCCCGGTGCCGCAGGGGAACCCCAAAGGGCCCTCCAGCAGTTGGAGCTGACCGCCCGTCACAGCATCCTTGTGTGCCCGGACCGATTCCTGCGCCGTCAACTGCGCAGGGCACCCTCGGCCGCCGCCACGGCCTGCCCGGCGTAACCGCCGCCGAAGAGCACGGCGTGCACCAGGAGCGGGAAGAGCTGGTGGAGGCCGATCCGGTCGGACCAGCCGTCCGCGAGGGGCGCCGCGTCCTGGTAGCCGTCCAGGATCCGGTCCAGGTGGGGACAGCCGAAGAGGTGGAGCATGGCCAGGTCGGTCTCGCGGTGGCCGCCGTGCGCGGCCGGGTCGATCAGCCGGACGTGCCCGTCGGCGCCCCAGAGGACGTTGCCGTTCCACAGGTCGCCGTGCAGCCGGGCAGGCGGCTCGGCGGGGCCGGCCAGCTCGGGGAGTCGCTCGCAGACCCGCTCGATCACGGGCGCCTCCGAGCCGCGGACCGTGCCGTCGTCGACTGCGCGGCGCAGGTACGGCCAAACCCGGTGCTCGGCGTACCAGCGCGGCCAGTCCTGGCCGGTGACGTTGCGCATCGGGGCGAGCCCGATGTACGCGTCCTCGGGGCCGCCGGGCGGTGCGGCGCCGAACGCCGGTGCGCCGGTGGCGTGCAGTGCGGCCAGGTCCCGGCCGAACCGCTCGGCCGCCTCGGCAGTGGGAGGGCCGGTCGCCACCCGGTCCGTGACCAGCCAGTGCCCGTCCTGGCCGTGTACGGCGGGGACACGCACCGTGCCGGCGTCGGCCAGCCAGCGCAGCCCGGCCGCCTCGGCCTGTGCGGCGCCGTCACCTTCGCCGCGTTTGACCATCACGACCGGCCCGCCGGCGAGGGTGACTTCGGCGAGCGTTCCGGAGAGCCGGCGCTCACCGGTGACCGCAAGCCCGGTGAAGCGCGCGGCCGTGGCGCCAGGGTCGTCGAAGGAGTCGTACACGGGCCACAGGGTACGGCGGCCCCCTGCCGTACCGAAGGCACCCGCTCGGTCAGCTGTTGACGGCGGCCTTCTTGATCGCCTCACGGATCCTGGCGTACGTGCCGCAGCGGCAGACGTTCTCGATCCGGTCGATGTCCGCGTCCGTCGGCCGGGGTGTCTTCTTCAGCAGCGCGGCCGTGGCCATGATCTGACCCGGCTGGCAGAAGCCGCACTGGGCGACGTCGCAGTCGAGCCAGGCCTGCTGGACGGGGTGGAGCCGGTCGCCGTCGGCCAGGCCCTCGATGGTGGTGACCGCACGGCCGGCGCAGTCGGCGACCGGGACGACGCAGGGCTGGATCTCGTCGCCGTCGAGATGGCTGGTGCAGGCACGGCAGGCGCCCACGCCGCAGCCGTACTTGGGGCCGGTGACGTTCAGCAGGTCGCGCAGCACCCACAGCAGGGGCATGTCGGCGGGCGCCTCGACGGTGACCCGCTCGCCGTTGAGGGTGAAGGAGTAGGACGGCATCGGTACCTTCTCGGGAGCTCAGAAGTTGAGGGGGAAACGGCGCGGCTTGGTGCCGGTCGCCCGTGCGTAGGCGTTGGCGACGGCGCCGGACGCGGCCGGGACGCCGAGTTCGCCGGCGCCGCCGGGAGCCCGCCGGGAGGGCATGATGTGCGCCTCGAAGTGCTGTGGGGCATGCTGCTGGCGCGCGTAGTGGAAGTCGGCGAAGCTGCTCTCCCGGACGGCGCCCCGGTCGATGTGCAGGCCGGCTCGGAGGATGGTGGAGATGCCGTCGACGGCCGTGCCCATCAGCTGCGCCTCCAGGCCCCGCGGGTTGACTGCCGTGCCTACGTCGGCCGCCATCACCACCTTGGTCACCCGGGGGTTCTTCGGGTCGCCGGCGTCGATCTCGACCAGGCAGGCCACACAGGAGTCGTACTCCTCGTGGACCGCGACGCCCTGGGCGTGCCCCTCGGCATGGTCCGGCCCCACTTGCCGGCGCTCGCGACCTTGTCCAGTACGGCCCTGACGGTCTTGCTCCGCAGGGTCGTACGGCGGAAGGCGACGGGGTCCTGGCCGAGGCTGCGGGCGACCTCGTCGACGACGATCTCCTCGGCGGTGCGCACCGTGCCGGAGTCCACCGAGCGCCAGGCGCCGAGGGGCATGGCCAGGTCGACCGAGCCGGAGTTCCCGGAGAGACGGCCGAAGTTGTAGAGGCCGCTGTCGCTGGGGAGCGGGGCGGCGGGGGCGCGTACTGGCGAGTTCGCGCCGACCTGAGTGCGACCCACGGCGCCTTCAGCGGAACGCAGGCCACCCTGCGTGGACAGCCCCTGTGTCTCGAAGGCCTCGCTGACCGAGGCCGTCGCGTGGACGAAGGCGACCACCCTGCCCCGCGCATGGCTGGCCCGGATCCGGTGGTGGGAGGCCGGGCGCATCCTGCCGTGCCGGATGTCGTCGGCCCGGCTCCACATGAGCTTGACCGGCCGGCGTGCCTGCTTGGAGATGAGAGCCGCCTCGATCGCGGCGTCATGGTTCAGCCGCCGCCCGAACGAGCCGCCGCCGCGCAGCACATGGACCTGCACCTTCGACACCGGAAGGCCGAGCCGCGACGCGATGTCCTCCCGCGCGGACGTCGGGGTCTGGGAGGAGAACCAGATCTCGGCCCGCCCCGTGCGCACGTCCGCCACGGCTGTGAGCACTTCCATCGGCGCGTGGCTGACGAAGGCGAACTCGAACTCGGCCTCGGTCTGCGCCGATCCGCGCGGCGGGGTCCCGAGCTTCGGGACCGCGGCGCGCAGCCGGGAGCGGATGCCGGAGTCGGAGAGGTTCGCCAGCGGGCCGGGTGCCCACTTGATCCGGAGGGCGTCCCTGGCCTGGAAGGCGTGGTGGAAGGTCTCCGCGACCACGGCCACTCCGCCGTCGATCTGGACGACCGCGTGGACACCGGGCATGGCGCGGGCCGCCACGGAGTCGACCGAGAGGACCTTCCCGCCGATCGTCGGCGGCCGGGCCACGACGGTCGGCCTGGCTCCGGCCACCGTGAGGTCTCCGGTGTACTTCGCCTTGCCGGTGATGAGGTCACGGGCGTCGATCCGGGTCGTCGGCCGCCCGATCAACCGGTGTTTCGACGCCGGCTTGGGATCGGTCGGCACGGCCGGCCGTGTGATCCGGGCAGCGCTCCTGGTCAGTGAGCCGAACGTGGCCGAGCGCCCGTCCGGTGCGAAGACTCTCGTGCCGCGGGTGCGCAGGGTCCGCGCGGGGACGTGCCAGCGGCGGGCGGCCGCGGTCACCAGCTTGGCACGTGCGGTGGCGGCCAGTTGCCGCGCCGGTCCGTACAGCGAACTGACCGAACTGGAGCCGCCGGTGAACTGGTTGCCCTCGTTGCGGGCATCCGCGAGCGGGATGTCGACGTCGGCGAGCCGGGCGTCCAGTTCCTCGGCGATCATCATCGCGACGGCGGTGGTGACGCCCTGGCCGACCTCGACGCGGGGCAGCCGGACGACGACCTTGTTGGCCGGAGTGACCTCCAGGACCAGCATCTCCGCGTCGGTGCCGGTGACCAGGACGTCGGAGGGCCGGCGGTCGCCGTCCACGGCCCGCTCGGCGCCCTCCGCGGTCGCGGAGTCGCAGCCGAGCGGTGCCGCGACGGTCAGGGTGGTCGCCGCGAGCGAATAGACCACGAACTGTCGACGGGACAACTGACGGGCCAACAGGCGCTCCTCTCCGCGAACCGGACTGGTTCGACCTGTATGAGGGGTAGGTGCACCGCGGGGTTGCGCCGGTTGGTCGTTCCTTCGGACTACGGCGCGAGTTGTGAGAGGTCGGAGCTCCACTCCAGGTGCCGTATGAGCTCGTCGTCGCCCGGCCGGTCCGCACTCGCGCCCCGGGGACCGGGGCCCGACGACGGGGTGTGGGCGCCGCGGGAGATGTTGCCGCTGACGGTGATGTTGTGTTCCACGCGGGGGCGGCGGAGTGTCTCGTACAGGGAGAGCGCGGCGTCGGTGTCCGGCGCGTCCCGCAGGGACTTGGCGAGGACGACGGCGTCCTCGAGGGCCATCGATGCGCCCTGCCCGGTGGCGGGGGACGCCGCGTGCGCCGCGTCGCCGATGATCAGGGTGCGGCCCGAGCGCCAGGGTGTTCCGGCGGGCAGTTCGGTGGCGTTGGTGACCATGAGGTGGTCGGGGGGGGCCGCCACCAGGTCAGCGGCCGGGGTGGAGTCCTTGCGCAGCAGCGGCAGGAGCAGGTCGCGCCATTGGGCGGGGGTGCCCTGCGCGACGGTGTCGGCGGCCAAGGGCGCGTCGGTGACGCGGGCGAACCAGTACGTCTCCCCGTCCGGCGACACCGCGTACCCGAAGGCGACGGAGCTGCCGCGCACCATGGTGATGGTCTCGGGCCAGGCGGGTCCGGGGACGGCGCCGGTGTAGCCGTAGAAGACGTACTGCCCGGCGTAAGCCGGCCGCGCGTCGGGGGAGATGAGCCGGCGGACGGTGGAGTTGAGGCCGTCGGCCCCGATGAGCAGATCGCCGGCCGCCGTGGTGCCGTCGGCGAAGTGGGCGGTGACGCCGCCCGGGCCCTCGACCACCGACATCAGGCGCGCGCCGTGCCGGATGTCGATGCCTCTGCGCTCGACCTCGGCCTGCAAGGCGGAGTTGAGATCGCCGCGCCGCAGGCAGCGGTACTGCAGGTGCGGGGTGCCTGCCTCGCCGAGCGGCACCTGGGCCAGCTCGGTGCCCGTGTCGTCCATGACCCGCATCGAGGTCAGCGGGAAGCCGATCGCGGTCACCGCGGCCGAGGCGTCCACCTGCGCCAGGGCGCGCATACCGTTGCTCGCGAGCGTGAGGAACGCGCCGATGTCCTCGGCGGAGTCGGGGTGCGCCTCGTACACGACGACGTCGAACCCGGCCTTGTCCAGCGCCAGAGCCGCGCCCGCGCCCGCGATTCCGCCCCCGATGACCAGCACCTGTGCCACGTCGCTCCCCCGCTCGTACACACACGACCCCGTCGCTCCCCCGCTCGTACACACACGACCCCCGTGAGCCGCCCAGGTACATCATGGAACGTCCGGCCTCCGGCGTCGGTTCCCGACCGGATCGTCGACGTGGGGCGGGCCCCATCCCTTCGGCGCCGCACTCACGGTGGCGGCATTCCCCATCCTGCTGTGGGCGCTGGTCATGTGCGCTCTCGCCGTCTTCCGGATGATTCCCGCCATCTCTTGCGAGGAGTGCAACCATTGGCACGACCCGGGTGTCTCACCAGATATCAGACAGTTAGCCTCCCCGGGGGACGCAATGGTACAAAAGCGAACGGCATGGGCGACAGTCGCGCTCATGGGCATCACCTTGGGAGTGGCGGCGGTCCCTGCCGACGCAGCCCCCGCCCGCACCACCCAGGCCACCACGGCCTGCCCCACCGGCTGGGGCAGCCAGGCCGAGACCCGCTCCGCCGCCACGACGGAGTCGGTGACGAACGTCCGGACCGGCCGGCACGCCTGCTTCGACCGCATGGTCGTCGACGTCCCCGGCGCGGGCAGCGGCGACCTCGGCTATTCCGTCAGGTACGTCAGCCGCCTCTATCAGGACGGTTCGGGCGACCACATCGCCGTCGGCGGCGGAGCCGTCCTCGAGGTACGGGTGACCGCACCGGCCTACGACACCGACACCGGCAAGCCCACGTATCCCGTGCGGGCCGGACAGCGCCTGAAGGGCGTGGACCTCACGGGGTACCGCACCTTCCGGGACGGCCGGTTCGTCGGCAGCTTCGAAGGGGACACGCAGATCGGGCTCGGCGTCCGGGCGCGGCTGCCGTTCCGGGTGTGGGTGGCCGACAACCGGATCGTGGTCGACGTGGCGCACAACTGGACCGGGGCACGCTGAGGGCGGTCATGGGCGGGGAGCGATCAGAGCGCCCCGCCCCGGATCGCGGCATCCCGCCCCTGGTACTCCCGCAGCTTCCGGTAGAGGGTCGCCCGGGCGATGCCCAACGCCGCCGCGGCGCGCGCCTTGTTGCCGCCGTGGCGGCGCAGCGCCTCCAGGATCGCGGCGCGTTCGGCGACCTCCATCGGGCTGAGGTTGCGTCCCGCGGGTCCTTCCCGGACGGGATCGGGCAGTTCGCTCCGCCGCACCGGTCCGCAGATCCGGCGTTGACGCGCCAACGCCCGCACGAGATGGGCGAGTTCGGTGACGTTGCCGGGCCAGGGATGCCGTTCCAGGGCCCGCAGCGCGTCCAGCGACCAGGTCAACGGCGGGCTGCCGGGGGCGGGCCCGGGAGCGAGGGCGGGGAGCAGCTCCCGGATGTCCTCGGGACGTTCACGCAGGGCCGGCAGTGTCACCGAGCGGGCCGCGAGGGTGTCGAGGAGGCGCTGGAGGCAGGGGCCCGGTGAGGTTCCTGGCGTGTAGGTGACGACCATGCGGGCGTCGGGGCGCTCGTCCAGGAGCGAGTTGAGGGCGGCGACGTCGGACTGGGCGAGCCGTTCGGCGTGCCGCAGCAGCAGCGGGCGATCGCCTGCTGTCCCCCATCCTTCGGCCGGGGCGGCCCCCATCTCGCCCCGCTCGTCGTCCTTCAGGCGGGGTTCGGGTGATTCTGCGGCATCCACGACCAACAGGGGCGTGCCGTCGAGCAGTTCGAGGGCCAGCGTGGTCTTGCCGGTTCCCCGTTCGCCCACGACGAGCAGGGGTCCCGCGGTCCGGGCCAGGGCCGTCGCCCGCGCGACAGCGTGCCGCCACGGCACCGAGTTCCCCACCAGTTCGCTCTCCGGGCGGGGCAGGGACGGCGGCCCCGGCTCCACGGAACGGGGTGCGAGCACGGCGACCAGGCCGACGGCGCGCCCCTCGTGCCGTACCGGAATGATCTCGGCGCTGCACCCGGCGTCCTCGGGGAGCGAGGCCTCGTACGACTCGCCGGTCCCCCTCCCCCACGCCCGCGCGCCCCGCTCAAGCGCCTCCAGCACCTGCGGCGAAGCAAGACGTGCGGCCGCCTCGCTGATCAGGCGGCTACGGCCGTCCAGCGCGACGACGGCCCGTTCGCGCCCACGCGCGGCCCGCTCGTACGCGTCGAGCAGCTCCCGTTCCGCGGAACGCGTGCGTGCCCGCAGTTCGGCCTCCACCGCCGCGGCGGCCGCCTCGGCGAGGGCGGCGCCGGGGTGCGGTCGGCAGCCCGCGCACAGACCGGAGGCGACCGTGACCGTGCCGAGCACCTGTTCCGCGTCCGGGGACAGCAGCGGCACGCTGACGGCGGAGACGTCCTGCCACACGTCGAGGAAGTGCTCGGGGCCGTGCACCTCGGCCCGGCGCCGGGTGCGCAGGGCGAGCGCGGCACTGTTGTGGCCGACCGCGCGCTCGGACAGGTCGCTGCACGTGTCGTCGCCGGGGGCGCTGCCCGTCGACCACAGCACCCTCAGCCGTTCGTCCGTGAGCACGAGCGCCGAGCGTCCGGCGTCCAGGGCCGGGGCGATCCGGGCGAGCACAGGACGCGCCGCCTCCAGCAGGGGCGAGTCGACGGGGTGGGCCGGCTCCCGTACCGGGCCGTCGAGATCGGGCCGTACGCCGAAGAACCGGGCACGCCGCCAGGCGGCGACGACGTCGTCCGGCACGCCCGCCGGGAGCGGTCGCCCCGTCAGGAATCGTTCGCGGGCATGGCGCAGCGGGGCGAGGGCAGGAGGATGTTCCGCGGTGGTCATGGCGCTCCTCACCGTATCGGGGGCCACGCGCAGGCGACGGCGGCGGGCTGTGCCGGCGGAGGTTGTCTCGTATTGAGACACCCATGACCGACCCCGGCGCTCCATGATCTTGAAAGGCATGGGTCCGTTCTCAACTCTCGGCTCCTGCCCGGATCCGGGCTCATGCCATGGCTCGTCCGCTTGCTCACCCCTGACTCGCCTCCTGGAGCGTTCTGTCGTGCACACCGTTGTCGAGACCGACGTACTGATCGTGGGAAGCGGCCCGGCGGGCGCGTCGGCCGCGCTCGCGCTGAGCACCTACGGCGTGCGCAACATGGTCGTCACCCGGTACGCGAGCCTCGCCGACACGCCCCGGGCGCACATCACCAACCAGCGCACCATGGAGGTGCTGCGCGATCTGGGCGTCGAGCAGGAGGTCGTCGCCAAGGCGACGCCCCAGCACCTGATGGGCAACACCACGTTCTGCACGAGCCTGGCCGGCGAGGAGCTCGGCCGGGTGCGCTCCTGGGGCAACGACCCGCGCGTGCAGGCGGCGCACGAGCTGGCCAGCCCGACGCGGATGTGCGACATGCCGCAGCACCTGATGGAGCCGGTGCTGGTGAACGCGGCGATCGCGCGCGGCACCGACCTCCGGTTCAGCACGGTCTACAAGTCCTTCGTACAGGACGAGTCCGGCGTCACGGTCACCGTCGAGGACCGGTTGCGCGGCGACGAGTACGCGATTCGCGCCACATACCTGATCGGCGCCGACGGCGGCCGTTCCAAGGTCGCCGAGGACGCCGGGCTGCCGATGGGCGGTCAGATGGGCGTCGGGGGCAGCATCAACATCGTCTTCGACGCGGACCTGAGCAAGTACACCGCGCACCGCCCCTCCACCCTCTACTGGGTCCTCGCGCCCGGCGCCACGGTCGGCGGCATCGGCGCGGGCCTGGTGCGCTGCGTACGGCCCTGGAACGAGTGGCTGATCGTGTGGGGCTACGACGTGACCGCCGGCGCCCCGGACCTCACCGAGGAGTACGCCCTGTCCGTCGTACGTCAGTTGGTCGGCGACGACGAGATACCGGTGACCATCAAGTCGTCCTCGGCGTGGACGGTCAACGAGATGTACGCGCAGAAGTACGCCGACGGCCGGGTCTTCTGCGCCGGTGACGCCGTGCACCGCCACCCGCCGTCCAACGGGCTCGGCTCCAACACGTCCATCCAGGACTCCTACAACCTGGCCTGGAAGCTGAAGCTGGTCCTCGACGGCGTCGCCGCGCCGCGGCTCCTCGACAGCTACGACGCCGAGCGCGCTCCGGTCGGCAGGCAGATCGTGACCCGCGCCAACAAGTCCATCGCCGAGACCGCCCCGGTCTTCGAGGCGCTCGACGGGCTGTCGCCGCAGACGCCGGAACAGTTGTGGGCCAACATCGCCGCCCGCACGGCCACCACCGAGACGGCGGCCGAGCAGCGGGCCGCGCTGCGCGAGGCGATCGCCTTCAAGGTCTACGAGTTCAACGCGCACGGCGTCGACCTCAACCAGCGCTACGCCTCCGAAGCGGTCGTCCCCGACGGCACGCCCGACCCCGGCTTCACCCGCGATCCCGAACTGCACCACCAGCCCACCTCCCGCCCCGGCGCCAAGCTTCCGCACGCCTGGATCACCTCCGGGCCCCGGACCCTGTCCACCCTCGACACCGTCGGCCGGGGCCGCTTCACCCTGCTCACCGGCATCGGTGGCGAGGCGTGGCTGCGGGCGGCCGAGGCGCAGCCCCTCGACATCGCCACGGTCGTCATCGGACCGGGCCGGGAGTTCGAGGACCCCTACGGCGACTGGGCCGGCCTGAGCGAGATCTCGGACGCGGGCGCCCTCCTCGTACGTCCCGACGGGTACGTGGCGTTCCGGCACGCCGACGCGGCCGTGGACGCCGAGCGGTTGCTCACGGACGCGCTGCGGCGGATTCTCGGGCACGGTTGAGATGGACGCCCAGGAAGCCGAAGAAGGACATGAAGCCGCGGGACGGGCAGCCGCACCACAAGTAGCCTGGGAAGGAGCCGACATGACCGGTGACGCGCCGGACACGGTCACCGACGAGGTCGTCGCGAGTCTGCGGGGCACGGACGATCCGCGACTGCGGGAGCTGCTGACCGGTCTGGTCCGGCATCTGCACGCCTTCGCGCGGGAGTCGCGGCTGACGCAGGAGGAGTGGGAGCGGGCGGTCGGGTTCCTGACGGCGACCGGGCAGGCATGCACGCAGACCCGCCAGGAGTTCATCATGCTGTCCGACGTGCTCGGTCTGTCGATGCTCGTCGAGACGATCAACGAGCGGCACGGCCCCGGCGCCACCGAGTCGACGGTCCTCGGCCCGTTCCACATGACCGAGTCGCCGGTGCGCGCGCTCGGCGCGAACATCGACCTGGTCGGCGGCGGCGAGCCGTGCGTGGTCAGCGGGCGCGTGCTGTCCCGGGACGGCGCCCCGCTGCCCGGCGCGGTCGTCGACGTGTGGCAGGCCGACGGCAACGGCTTCTACGACGTGCAGCAGCCGGACGTACAGCCTCCGGGCAACGGCCGCGGCCTGTTCACCGCGGACGGCGAGGGACGGTTCCGGTTCCGTACGTGCGTGCCGAGCCCGTACCCGATCCCGACGGACGGACCGGTCGGCACACTGCTGCGGGCCACCGGACGGCACCCCTACCGGCCCGCGCACATCCACTTCATCGCCTCGGCCGACGGACACACCCCGGTGACCACGCACATCTTCGTGGCGGGCAGCGACTACCTGGACTCGGACGCGGTGTTCGCCGTCAAGCCGGGCCTCGTCAACGACTTCGCGCCGATCGACGACCCGTCTGCGGCAAGGGAGTTCGGCGTGCCGAACCCGTTCCGGCACGCCCGCTTCGACCTCGTACTGGAGCGGTCGTGAACGACGCCCTCGACTTCTCCTACGACGCCCTGCCCGTCCGCGTCGTGTTCCGGCCCGGCGCGGCGGTGTCCGCGACGCCGGGCGAGGTCGAGCGGCTGGGGCTGCGGCGGGTGCTGGTGGTGTGCGGGACTCGGGGCGCGGACACCGCGCGGGCGGTCGCCGACGCGCTCGGCCCGGCCTGCGTCGGTGTGCACGACCGGGCGCGGATGCACGTCCCCGTCGAGGTCGCCGATGTGGCCGTCCAGGCGGCTCGCGCGGCCGGCGCCGACGGGTGCGTCGCGGTGGGCGGCGGCTCGTCGATCGGGCTGGGCAAGGCGATCGCCCTGCGCACCGGGCTGCCGCTGATCGCGGTGCCCTCCACGTACTCGGGCTCGGAGATGACCCCGGTCTGGGGCCTGACCGAGCATGGCGCCAAACGGACCGGCCGCGACCCGAAGGTGCTGCCCCGCAGCGTGGTCTACGACCCCGAGCTCACCCGCTCGCTGCCCGTCCCCCTCTCCGTGACCAGCGGCATCAACGCGCTCGCGCACGCCGTCGAGGCCCTGTACGCCCCCGACACCTCGCCCCTCGTCGCGCTGATGGCCGAGGAGGGCGTACGGGCGATGGCGCGGGCACTCCCGGCGGTGGCCGAGGAGCCGGCGTCGCCGGCCGCCCGCGGTCGGGCGCTGTACGGGGCCTGGCTGTGCGGGTCCTGCCTGGGCGCCACCACCATGGGCCTGCATCACAAGCTGTGCCATGTCCTGGGCGGCAGCTTCGGCCTCCCGCACGCCGAGACGCACACGGTGGTGCTGCCGTACGTCCTGGCCCACAACGCGCCGGCCGCCCCGGACGCGGCCGCCGCCGTGGCCCGCGCCCTGGAAGCCGCCGACGCTCCGACGGCCCTGTGGGAACTGGCGGGACGCCTCGGCGCGCCCCGCTCGCTCGCCGAACTGGGCCTCACCGAGGCCGACTTGGCAGCAGCAGCCGCGCAGACCGCGGGCTCGGCGTACGCCAACCCCCGCCCGGTCACCGCCGACGGCGTACTCGCCGTGCTGCGGGCGGCGTACGAGGGCGTGGCACCGGCCCCGGCCGCCCGCTGATCCGTGCGCGACCTCAGCCGCCCGCTCCCGCACCCCCTGCTCCCCCACGCTCGAAGATCCCCCCACGACGGAAGAAAGGTGATCAGCATGCCCCTCGGTCTAATCAGGAGCCGGAACTCCCGGGGGAGTCGACGCTCGCGAGGAGCGCCGGGCGTCCCATTGCCCGTGCCGGCCGGTGCGGGTGTCGTGGGCCGTGAGGTCGTGGATCCGGTCGGGCTGCCGATGCGCGGCGCCGACGTGACCGTGACCGCGATGGACTCGCACCAGGTCGTGGCGTCCGGTACGACGGACCCGTACGGCCTCTTCTTCGCCGCGCTCCCGCCGGGCCGCTACAGCCTCATGATCACGGCCGAGGGCCTGACACCGCACCGGGAGTCGCTGGACGTCGTCGCCGGTGCGCCGCAGCCCTCCGCGCAGGTCCAGCTGACGTCGGGCCGGCAGCTGGAACTGCCGGCTGCGGGCACCTGGCTGTTCGACCCGCCGCACACGGCGATCCGGTTCATCGCCAAACATGTCGGCATGGCCCATGTCCACGGCCGCTTCGAGCGGTTCACCGGCGGCATCCGGGTGGCGCCCGACATGGCCGATTCCCAGGTGTCGGTGCGCATCGAGGCGGCCAGCATCACCACCGGCAACAACACCCGGGACAGCCATCTGCGTTCGGCCGACTTCCTGGACGTCCAGCGCTACCCGTACATCGACTTCACCAGCACGCGCTTCGCCTTCCGCGGCGGCGCCAAGTGGACGCTGCAGGGGTCGCTCACCATGCACGGTGTGAGCCGCTCGGTGGAGCTGGACACCACCTACCTGGGATCGGTCAACGGCGGCTACGGCGAGGAGCTGCGGTGTGCGGCGCTGGCCAGGGCCGAGCTGCACCGGGAGGACTTCACCCTGAACTGGCGCAGCATGCTGGCCCGCGGAATCGCGGTGGTCGGGCCCACGGTCCAGCTGGAGCTGGACGTCCAGGCGATGTACCGCACGCACGACACGCCGACCCCTCCCGACTAGGCCAGGATGGCTGAGAGGTACCTCACGCCCCGGTTACGAATTGCTCAACCTCTGGTTGCGACGCGGTGATCGGGTGACTATGGGGGCATGACACTGGCCCAGCGCGCCATGAAGCAACTGGAAGTCTGGCCCGATCTGAGTTCGGGCCCTGCCAGCTGCGGTGCAGGGCGGGCACTGCGCTCCGTCCACAGCGAGATCGTGCACTTCCACTCCGACCATGACGTGGACCTGCACCTGACGGTGTCGGCCATCCGACGTTTCCACGACGACCTCCGGGAGTCCACCGCGATCAGGCTGGTCCCCGGCTCCGGCTGGGTGACCGTGCATCTCGACTGCGACACGGACGTCGATCTGCTGATGAGCCTGGTCAGCGCCGCGCTCAAGGCCCACCAGAACGTGCCGTCCCCTGCCGGGAAGCGTCCAGCAGGGGGCGAGTGCAACTTCGGCCGGGTCACGGTGCTGCACCGCCGCTAGGCCCTGTCGCTAGGAGTCGTCCTCCCCCGCCTCCAGCAGGCCGGCGGCCGCGCCGACTATCCGGGGGTCGGCGGCACCGACGACTTCCTCGTCCTTGTCGTTGTAGTCGAAGCGGGCCAGCACGCTGCGCATCGCCTCGACGCGCGCACGCTTCTTGTCGTTGCTCTTCACCACGGTCCAGGGCGCGTGCTCGGTGTCCGTCTCACGGAACATGGCGACCTTGGCGGCGGTGTAGTCGCCCCAGCGGTCCAGCGACGCCAGGTCCATCGGGCTGAGCTTCCACTGCCGTACGGGATCGACCTGGCGGATGGTGAACCGGGTGCGCTGCTCGCCCTGGGACACCGAGAACCAGAACTTGATCAGGTCGACGCCGTCGTCGACGAGCATGCGCTCGAAGGCAGGCGCCTGCCGCATGAAGCGCCGGTACTCGTCATCCGCGCAGAAGCCCATCACCCGCTCCACGCCGGCCCGGTTGTACCAGGACCGGTCGAACAGCACGATCTCGCCCGCCGTGGGCAGATGCTCGACGTACCGCTGGAAGTACCACTGCCCGCGCTCCCGCTCGGTCGGCTTCTCCAGCGCCACGACCCGGGCGCCGCGCGGGTTGAGATGCTCCGTGAACCGCTTGATCGTGCCGCCCTTGCCGGCCGCGTCCCGCCCCTCGAAGACGATGACGAGCCGCCGGCCGCTCTCCTTGATCCAGCTCTGCAGTTTCAGCAGTTCTATCTGCTGCAGCCGCTTGTGCCACTCGTACTCCGGGCGCTCCATGCGCTTGTCGTACGGGTAGTTCTCGCGCCACGTGTCCACCGGACTTCCGTCCGGCCGGATCAGCACGGGGTCGTCCTGGTCGGTGTAGTCGACGCGCAGCCCTGACAGCAGTTCGGTGTCCATACACACCCATGAGAGCGAGCGCTTTCATACGCAGGGCGAACCCAAGGCAAAGATCACGTAACTCCCGGAACGGATCAACGTGATCCGGGCTCGACCAGCCGGGCGAGGTTGGCCAGCGCCATCCGCGTGCCGGTCTCGTTGTCCGCGGCGGGCACCACGTCGGGGATTCCCTCGTGCACGACGAGGACGTCCGTGCCGCCGTCGGCATCCGTGAGGGTGGTGGTCATGGTCATCGTGGAGCGCAGGGCGGGGTCGTCGGTCTCGAACTCGACCTCCTCGACGACCTGCTCGTCCGGTACGAGCCGCACGAAGCGGCCGTGGTACGTGTCGGTGTGCGCGTCCGACTTCCCGGTGCCGGTCGGCAGGTCATAGGTGAGCGAGACCCGGAACGCTCCGCCTTCGCGCCCCTCGAACTCGTACACATGCCCGCTCATGCCGTCCGGAACCCGCCACTTCTCGACGGCGTCCGCGTCCAGCAGCGCCCGGTAGACGGCCGCGCGCGAGGCATTCACATGCCAGGAGACCCGCGTCGAGTACATGGCCTCACGATAGCGGCGGGTGTACGGGTCAGGGGGACTCCCAGGAGGCCAGTGCGCGCATCGCCGCCGCCGTCCGCGTGAACCCGTCCTCGCCCAGCAACGCCCTCGCCTCGGCGTTGAACCGGTCGACCTCCGGCTGCGCGGCGTCGAGTGCGGCGGCCCCGTCGCCGGTCAACTCCAGCACCACGGCGCGGTGCTCTCGCGGGTGCGCCTGCTTGGCGACCAGACCGGCCGTGGTGAGCCGGCCGACCAGCCCGGTGACCGCGGACTCGCGCAGCCCGAGGGTGCGGGCCAGCGCCTGCTGGGTGACGCCCGGCTCGTCACGGATCGCGAACAGTGCGCCGAGCTGGGCCGTGGTGATCCCGGCGGTGGCCAGCAGGCGCCGGTCGGAGGCGGTGCGCAACTGGTGTGCCGCCCGCTGGAGCAGGAAGAACAGACGCTGATCGGGCTCGGGCATGGACCGATGTTGACAGAGGGGACGGCACGGCGCCATCCTCACTTCACTACTGAAGTGACTTACGATGACGTGACCTACGATCACGGTGGACGGTGGTCTCGTGGACAACACCCTCGATCTGCCTCTCGCCCGCAAGGTGCTGGCCTCCCAACCCTTCAGCGTGCTGCTGGGTGCCAGGCTGACGGCCTTCGGCGACGGCGAGGCGACACTCGAACTGGACCTCCGTGAGAATCTGCTGCAGCAGCACGGCTTCGCCCACGGCGGTCTGCTCGGCTACGCGGCGGACAACGCGCTGTCGTTCGCCGCGGGCGCCGCGGTCGGCTTCGGTGTGATGACCGCCGGTTTCACCATCGACTTCCTGCGCCCCGCCAAGGGCGAGACCCTGCGCGCCCATGCCCGGGTGATCCGGGCCGGCCGTACCCGCGCGGTGTGCCGCTGCGACCTGACGACGGTCGCCGCCGACGGCACCACGACCCTGTGCGCCGTGGCCCAGGGCAGCATCGCGGTCACGGAACCGGCCCGGGACAGCGAGCGCGACGCCTGACGGCACCCCTGAGGTTCAGCGCACGAGACAGGGCCGCTTCGCGTCGAAGGTCCAGCCGTCGACCAGGTATCGCATGCCGACGGCGTCGTCCCGGCCCGACAGCGCCTTCTCCTTGTAGAGCTCGTGTGCCGCCAGGAGTCGGTCCATGTCCAGGTGGATGCCGAGTCCGGGCGTGTCCGGTACGGCGACCTCGCCGCCGGCGATCCTCGGCGGCTCCACGGTGAGACGCTCCAGCCCCTCCTGCCAGATCCAGTGGGTGTCCAGGGCGTTGTACTCGCCGGGTGCGGCCGCTCCGCAGTGGGCCATCATCGCCAGGGAGATGTCGAAGTGGTTGTTGGAGTGGCAGCCCCAGGTCAGCCCCATCGCGTTGCACAGCTGGGCGACGCGCACCGACCCCTGCATGGTCCAGAAGTGCGGGTCGGCGAGCGGGATGGACACCGACTGCAGCGCCAGGGCGTGGGTGAGCTGACGCCAGTCCGTGGCGATCATGTTGGTCGCCGTGGGCAGCCCGGTGGCCCGGCGGAACTCCGCGAGGATCTCGCGCCCCGAGTAGCCGCCCTCAGCCCCGCAGGGGTCCTCGGCATAGGCCAGGGTGCCGAGGAGGGGACGGCACAGCTCGACCGCCTCGTGCAGCGACCAGGCGCCGTTGGGGTCGAGGGTGATCCGCGCCTCGGGGAAGCGGTCCTTGAGCGCGGTGACGGCCTTGACCTCCTCCGCGCCGGGCAGGACACCGCCCTTGAGCTTGAAGTCACGGAAGCCGTAGTGGTCGTAGGTGGCCTCGGCCTGCCGGACGATCGCCTCGGGGGTCAGCGCCTCCTCGTGCCGGATGCGGTACCAGTCGACGTCGGCGTCGGGTGCGCGGACGTAGTCCAGGTCGGTCCGGTCCGGGTCGCCGACGTAGAAGAGGTAGCCGAGTACCCGTACGGAGTCGCGCTGTTGCCCGTCGCCGAGGAGGGCGGCGACCGGGACTTCGAGGTGCTGGCCGAGCAGGTCGAGGAGGGCCGACTCGACGGCGGTGACCGCGTGGACGGTGGTGCGCAGGTCGTAGGTCTGGGCGCCGCGGCCTCCCGTGTCGCGGTGGGCGAAGGTGGACTCTATGGCGCTCAGGACGCGCTTGTAGTCGCCCACGCGCGCTCCGACGACGAGCGCTGCGGCGTCGCGCAGGGTCCGGGTGATCTTCTCGCCGCCGGGCACCTCACTGAGGCCCGTACGCCCTTCGGAGTCCTCGAGGACGACGACGTTACGGGTGAAGTACGGGGCGTGCGCGCCGGAGAGGTTGAGGAGCATCGAGTCGTGGCCGGCGACCGGATAGACAGAGAAGCGGGTGACGACGGGCTGGGTCATGACGGGCGGATGCCGTTCTCGTGAGGGGGGTGGGCGGGTCAGATGCCGAGGGCGTCGAGGACCGGTTCCAGGACCAGTACGCCGGCCAGGCCGAGGAGTGCGAGCACCGTCGTGTACGTGGTGCGCGCCTTGATCGCGTCGAGGACGGACAGGTTGAAGTACTCCTTGAACATCCAGAATCCCGGGTCGTTGACGTGGGAGAAGGCGATCGAGCCGCAGGAGACGGCGAGCACCATCACCTCGGGGTGGACGCCGCTGCCCGCGAGCAGGGGCAGTGCCACCCCGGAGGCGGTGACGACGGCGACGGTCGCGGAGCCGAGGGCGATGCGCAGGATGGCCGCGATCAGCCAGGCGAGGAGGATCGGGGAGATCGACCAGCCGTCGGTGGCGTCCTTGATGTAGTCGGATATGCCGCCTTCGACGAGTACGTTCTTGAAGGCGCCGCCCGCCCCGATGACGAGCAGGATCATCGCCATCGCCTGGGCGGCCTCTTTACACGAGGCGCTGACCTCGGCCAGGCTGCGGCCGATGCGCGGGCCGAACGCCCAGATCGCCACGAGCAGGGTGAGCAGCAGGGCGATCGGCGCGGACCCGATGAAGGCGACGAAGTGCAGCAGGCCGTTGTCGCCGGAGGAGGCGAGGTCGGTCACCGCGGCCCCGGCGATCAGGACCACGGGCAGCAGGGCGACGGACAGCGACCAGCCCATGCCGGGCATCTCGTCGTCCTCGAAGACCCGGTCGCTGACCAGACCCTTGGGGATGGCGGGGTTCATCGCCCGGACGAAGGGGAGGCGCGGCCACAGCAGGGCGATGAACGCGCCGACCGGGACGGCGATGAACAGGCCGTAGAACAGGGTGAGTCCGACGGACGCGTGGAAGGTGGCGGCCACCGCGGTGGGGCCCGGGTGGGGCGGCAGGAAGCTGTGCATGGTGGACAGGGCGATCGACATGGGCAGCCCCACCCACAGCAGGTTGGCCCGAGTGACCCGGACGAGGGTGAAGGCGATCGGCACGATGATGACGAAGGCCACCTCGTAGAACATCGTGACGCCGATGAGCATGGCCGTCAGCACCATGGCCACCTGCACCCAGCGCGGCCCGCACACGTCGAGGAGCCGGGCGGCTATTCGCTGGGCGGCACCGGAGTCCCCCATCACCCGGCCGACCATCGCACCGAGCCCGATGGTGAGCATGGTGTCACCGATCTGGTCGCCGATGCCCTCGGCGAGGACGTCCGGGATCGTCTCCAGCCCGATCCCCTGGACCAGGCCGACGCCCACCGCCACCAGGAGCAGGGCGGCAAAGCCGTTCAGGCGGAGTTTGGTCATCAGGACGAGCAGGACCAGGACGCTGATCCCGACCACCACGAGCGGCATATGTCAGTTCTCCTTTGAACGCCGACCGCCTACGTTCACCCCGCTGAACGGGGTCTTCACATGAAGACGTCGTCTACATATGAAGACGGAGATTATGTTCATGGATGGTCAAGGTCAATGGGTCTGCGCCTGTTGATTCACGTGGGGTCCGGTGCGGCCCGCCAGCCGCTCCACCGCAGGACGGTGATCACCGTCACCGGCCCTTCCGGCGGCCGCCCCTGGTAGTGGCGCGGATACTTCTGCCGCAGCGACTCGACGGCGGCTGCGTACTCCTCACGCGCCGCCCGTTCGGTGGCGTCGGGCGGCACGATCCGCGCGTCGCCGTCCGCCCGGACCCACCACAGGCGGTCCCAGTCCTCGTCGTACACGTCCGCCAGCAGGCAGACCGCCGGGTGCGCGGCGATGTTGTGCAGCCGCCTGAGCCGCTGGGACCGCTTCGGCTTGTGGTCGACGGCGGTGACGATCTCGTCGCCGCGCAGGGCGAACACGACCGGCACCAGGTGCGGCCGGCCTTCCCGGTCGACCGTCGCCAGCCGCGCCACGGGCGCCTCGGCGAACCGGCGGCGCGCCTCGTCCCGCTGCATGTCCGGCATGTCGGCTCCCTTCGTCCCGGCGGTACGCCGCGCCCTGTGGCGGGTACCCCTATCCGTGTGGCCCTGAGCGGCCCGGACGGCATGAGCGGATCAGGTGGTGCCGATGGTCGGCGACACGGACGACGACATCGAGACCCGGCGGCGCGGCGGAAGCGGGCACCGGGCGGTGCCGCACCCGGGCGACGTACGGATCGAGGCCTGGGGCGTGAGCCGTGAGCGCTGTCTGGTGGAGGCGGCTCTGGGCATGGCGGAGTGCTTCGCCGATGTGACGGCGGTACGGCCCACCTCGATGGAGCGGGTACGGCTAGCCGAGGAGGACGACGAGGGGCTGCTGACAGCCCTGCTCGACGAGGTCGTCCGCAGGCTCGACGTGGACGGCCGGGTGGCCGTCGACCTGGAGGCCGACACCGCGGACGGCGACCTCGACGTACGGATCGCGCTCGCCGAACTGGCGGACGTGCCCGTCACTGGCGCCTCCCCGAAGGACGTCTCCTGGCACGGGCTGCACATCGGGCCGGATCCGTACGGGTGGTCGTGCGCGGTGACCGTGGACGTGTGAGGGGTCGCCCGCAGGAAGTGCGGGTCCCCCGGGAACCGCCCCACCCCCGTACGGTTGAGGCATGAGCGGCGGCACGGTGACGCTGTTCGTCTGTGGTGACGTGATGCTCGGACGCGGCGTCGACCAGATCCTGGCCCGGCCCGGCGACCCGGCGCTGCGGGAGGGGTACGTCACGGACGCCCGCTCCTACGTGCGCATGGCGGAGGCGGTGAACGGCCCGATCCCGGCGCCCGTCGATCCGTCGTGGCCGTGGGGCGAGGCGCTGCAGGTGCTGGAGTCGAGCGGCCCGGACGTGCGGATCGTCAATCTGGAGACGTCGGTCACGCGCAGCGACGCGTTCGAGCCCGGCAAGGCCGTCCACTACCGCATGCATCCTGCGAACCTGCCCGCCCTCACCGTCGCCCGGCCCGACGTGTGCGTCCTGGCCAACAACCATGTGCTGGACTTCGGCCGCACGGGCCTGGAGGAGACCCTCGACGTGCTCCACGCAGCCGGACTGCGCACGGCGGGCGCGGGACGGAGCGCGAAGGAGGCGTACGCGCCCGTGGCACTCCCGCTCCCCCACGGCGGCCGCGTGCTCGTCCTCGCCCTCGGCGTCAGCACGAGCGGCGTCCCGGCGGCCTGGGCGGCGACGGCGGACCGGCCCGGCGTCGCCCACGTGCCCGAGCTGTCGCATGCCGCGGCCGGCGAAGCGGTACGGCACATACGGCAGGTGAAGCGGGCCGGCGACATCGTGATCGTCTCCGTGCACTGGGGATCGAACTGGGGCTACTCCGTCCCCCGCGACCAGCGTCGCTTCGCGCACGCCCTGGTGGAGGGCGGCGCCGACCTCGTCCACGGGCACTCCTCGCACCACCCCCGCCCCGTCGAGGTCCACCGCGGCCGGCTGATCCTGCACGGCTGCGGCGACTTCATCGACGACTACGAGGGCATCCCCGGCTACGAGCAGTACCGCGACGACCTGCGCCTGGCCTGCTTCGTCACCCTGGCGGCGGACACGGGTGAACTCGCCGGCCTGCGCATGGTGCCCCTGCTCGCCCGCCGCATGCGCCTGGAGCCCGCCCCGCCCGAGGACCGCGCCTGGCTGCACTCCACTGTCGACCGCATCAGCGACGGCGTCCGCCTCGCCCTCGGAGCGGACGGCGCGCTCACTCTCCCCGCAATGCCTCCAGCACATCAGCGTCGGTCAGCTGCCCGAAATCCTCGTACCACTCGCCGACCGAGCTGAACAGCCTCGGCTGGTGCAGGCAGACGAAGTCGTCGACCTCCCGGCGCAGTTCCTCGGCGACCTCGGGTGCGCAGACCGGTACGGCAAGCACCAGGTGCTCGGGGTGCTGGTGGCGCAGGGCGCGCAGGGCGACCCGTGCGGTCGAGCCGGTCGCGACGCCGTCGTCGACGATCACGGCCGTACGGCCACGCAGCTCGGGAGCCGGCCGGCCCTGCCGATAGCGCTCCTCGCGCCGCCGCAGCTCGTTCTGCTCCCGCTCCACCACGGGCGCCAGGTCGGCCTCGTTCAGCCCGAGCCGCAGCAGCGTCTGCTCGTCGAAGAGCGGAGGCCCGTCGCCCGCGAGCGCGCCGACCCCGAACTCCTCGTGGAAGGGGGCCCCGATCTTGCGTACGACGAGCACATCCAGCGGGGCCTGCAGCACCCGGGAGATCTCCCGGGCGACCGCGACACCGCCACGCGGCAGCGCGAGGACCACGGGATGCGGAAGGATGCCCTTGTCCTGCCGGACACGCAGCTGCTCGGCCAGCTCCCGCCCGGCCGCTGCGCGGTCACGGAACTGCATGGGCTTCCCCTTCCGTCCGTCGCCGCGTACCCCGCCCATCCGTGTCGGACACCCCGTCGGCTTCGGGCGCTACTGGATGCTCCAGCCGACGCTGCCGACGCCGGAGCTGTAGATCGCGCAGACGCCCGACGACTCGCCGTACTGGCCCGGCGCCAGCGTCACCCACTGGCCGGAGACGTCCGGGGCCCAGCCGCAGACGACCTCGGCGCGGAAGGTGACGGTGCGGTCGGTGTTGTTCTTGCAGCCCGCGATGCCGTGGTCCGGGTTGTTGTTGTGCACCCAGCCGTCGCAGTCGACGGTGCCCACCATGACGGCGGCATCGCCGGCTGCCGCGGCCTGGGCCGGGGCTGCCAGCCCGCCGGCGGTGAGGGCCAGGGCGGAAACGGTGGTGGCGAGGCCGGCCGCGAAGATGCTCGTCCTGCGGTTCATGTGTATCCCCCGTGAGGTGGTGGTCCCGTTCGGACCTGCTGCCTTCAGTCAAGGTCAGCGGGGCTCCGACGGGAACCTCAGACCTCCGAGGGTGGGGCCTGCCCCACGTTCACCCGTTCGCCGTGTCGGACGTGTCGGTGCTGTCGGTGCCGTTCCAGTCGTACGGACCGCCGCCGCGCCACTCGATCAGATCGGGGTCGTCGACGGCCCGGTCCTCGCCGGGCAGGCCTGCGCGGTGCACCAGGTCCATGACGTCGAACAGGCTGTACGCGGTGCCCGTCGGCTCGCCGCGGATCGTCACCTGACGCCCGCCGTCCGACGCCGGCGGCTGCACCACCACAAGGGGACGCGTGCTCATGCCACCACCATGCGCTCTGCGCGCCGGAAACGCAGCCCGGCCGTCACCGTTTGTAGAGCCCGACGAGTGTTCCGCTGGCCAGCTGCTGCTCGTCGAACACCCGGTGAGCCTCCACGGCCGAGGCCGACTCCGGTATGGAAACGGGGCCCGGGAAGGCGTACAGGCGGAAGAAGTACCGGTGCGCGTCATCGCCGACCGGGGGCAGGGGCCGCCCCACCCCGATTCGCCGTAGCCGTTGGTGTGCGGGTGACTGCCCGGGGTCGTTCCACCCGCCGGCAGCCCGTCCGCGTGCGGATCGATGCCGGTGAGCAGCCAGTGGACGAAGGTCCCCGACGGCGCGTCCGGGTCCTCGCACAGCAGGGCCAGCTCCACCGCCTCGTCGGGCACTTTGGACCAGGCCAGCGGTGGGGAGAGGTTCTCCCTTCCAGGGCGTGCCGCCGCGGGATCATCGCGTGGTCGTCGAACGCGGAGCTCTTGAGTTCGATGTCGGTCATGTGCGCCGCAGTACCCGTCGGTACGCGGACCACACGCGGCGCATCCATTCGGGTGGCCGGGCGGACGCCTGCCGGGTACCGCACCGGTCAGTTCACCGGGGCGGCGGGCTCGGAAGTCCCCGTCACCTCGCGCCAGGGGCGGGCCGCGCGATGGCGCCACAGTCCGCCGAGGCGATGGCAGACGGCGGCGGGCGGGATGAGGACGCTGGTCACGAGCATCGTGTCGACCTCGTACCGGGTTCGGGGCCCGGGGGCGATCCGCTTCCAGGCGAAACGGGCCGTGCCGAGGGTCCAGGCACCGGCGGCGAGGCCCGCGGCCGCGGGCCTTCGGGCCGCGAGGAGCGCACAGGCGGCGACGCCCGCCGAGGTGACCGCCGCATGAGCGCGGATACGGCCGCGCTGCGACGCCGTCTTGTACCACCAGTCGGGGCCGTGCAGCCGGACCATGAGCGCGTCGTCGGCGTTGCCGCGCTCATCGTGCAGGGAGTCCCATCGGTCGGCGGGGCGGACGGGGTGGCGGGTGGTGCGCCGGCCGCGCCGGATGCCCCAGCCGGCGTCCAGGACGCGCAGAGCGAGGTCGGTGTCCTCGTGCTGTGCGTGCCGGAAGCGTTCGTCGAAGCCGCCGACCTCCCTCAGGACGTCGGTGCGATAGGCCATGTCGGAGGTGATCCAGCGGGCCGTGGCGAGGCCCACAATGCGGCGCTCGCAGTCGGTGGGGCGGCGCCCGCCGGGCAGGGGCACAGTGATCACGCCCTGGACGCCCGCGGTGGTCGTCGGCGCCTCGGCCAGGTCCCGCACCACCTCCTCGCACCAGTGCGGTCCCACCTGCACGTCGTCGTCGAGGAAGACGACCCAGTCCGCGGTACGCACGCCCCACAGACCGGCGTTGCGCGCGACGGCCGGACCGTGGCCGCCGCTGCGCACCACCGTGGTGCGGGCCCGCAGGTCGCCGAGCACGTCGAGCGGATGGCCCAGGCCACCGTGGTGCGGCACGGGGCGGTCGTCGACGAGGACGATCTCGTCCGGCGGTGGTCCGGTCGCGGCGGCGAGCGCGCCCAGGCAGTCCGCGAGCGTGTCGCGCAACAGGGTCGGCACGACCACGGCGTAGGAGAGCGGCGGCGCTGTGGGGTCCGCGCCGTCCGCCACCCGGCTCGGCCTCGTCATACGAGGGTCCTCCTCTGTCGGCATCGGCCACGTCCCCCGGCTACGGCAGTGGCGTTCCGCCCGTCGCGTTGAGGATCTCGGCGGTGACGAAACTGGCCTCCTGGGAGGCGAGATAGACGTAGGCCGGGGCGAGTTCGGCGGGTTGTGCCGGGCGGCCCAGCGGGCTCTGCTTTCCGAACTCGACCGTGTCGGGCATCGTCGCGGGGATCAGCGGCGTCCACACCGGCCCCGGCGCGACCGCGTTGACCCGGATGCCCCGGTCGACGACCATCTGGGCCAGCCCCTGGGTGAAGGTCACGATCGCGCCCTTCGTCATCGCGTAGTCCAGCAGATGCGGACTGGGCTTGTAGGCCTGCACCGAGGTCGAGTTGATGACGCTGCCGCCCTCGCGCATGTGCGGCAGGGCGAACTTCGTCAGCCAGAACATCCCGTAGAGGTTGGTGCGCATGACCCGGTCGAACTGCTCGGTCGTGATCGCCTCGATGCCGTCCGGCTGGGACATCTGGTAGGCGGCGTTGTTCACCAGGACGTCGATGTGCCCGAACTCCGCGACGGCGCGCTCGATGAGCGTCCGGCAGTTGTCCTCGTCCCGGATGTCGCAGGGGACGGCGACCGCCTTGCGGCCGGCGTCCTCGACGAGCCGGGACGTCTCGCGTGCCTCGTCCGCCTCCTCCTGGAGGTAGGTGAACAGCACGTCGGCGCCCTCCCGGGCGAAGGCCAGCGCCACCGCCCGCCCGATGCCGGAGTCGCCGCCGGTGACGACGGTCTTGCGGCCGTCCAGTCGGCCGCTGCCGCGGTAGCTGTCCTCACCGTGATCGGGCGGCGGGTCCATCGGCCCGGTCCACCCGGGGTGAGGCTGGTCCTGCGCGGGGAATTCGGGCCGCGGGTGCTGGGTGGCCGGGTTCTGCCGGCTGTGCTGCGGATCGGTCACGACGGCCTCCTGACCGCTGGCGGACTCGGACGGCTGACCGGGTTCCCGCCTCGCAGCCGCCGAAAAGCGAGGTCAGCCGGTCAGCCCTCTTCCCGGTCCAGCAGTGCCTTGACGCCGTGGGCCGTCAGCGCGAGCTGCTCGGGGGTGCCGGCGTCGATGACGAGGGACAGGTTGTCGGAGGGCCAGCCGTGGGCGAGGGCACCGAGTTGCACACTGCGGTGCCGGTGCATCCGGGGCAGGGCCTGCTCCATGCGTTCCTGGGTGGTGAAGACCGGCACCAGCTCGGTCCCGTCCTCCTGCTCGAACACCGGAAGCGTCAGCGCCTTGGGGGCCGGCCCCTCCGCGTCCGCAGCCGCCGGTACGAGTACCTCGCTGTGGGCCAGCGTGCTCAGCGCCGCCTCGTCCGCGCCGTTCTCGACGACCGTGCGCAGAGCCTGCTGTGCCGCGAAGGCGCCGCTCTCGAAGTGGGGGTCAGTCATGGTCCATCCCCTTGCCGTGTCGTGCCCGTCCGTCCGGTACGCGCCGCATGATGCGGGTACCCGCTCCACCGTCCCTCATGTGTTCGCACGCCTCATGTGCGCATCGTCGCCCCCGCACTCCCCGCACTCCCCGCGCCCCCCGCACTCCCCCGGACGCTCACGTCGCGGACCGTGCGTCGTTTCACGGACCGCCGCGCCGGGAACCCGGCCCCCGCGCCGAGCGCGAGGGAGGTGCGCCGTGCCATTCCGCGACCGTACCCACGCCGGACAGGCACTCGCCCTGCGGCTGGTCGAGTGGGCCGACTCCGGTGATCTGATCAATCTGCTCGTGCTGGCCCTGCCGGGCGGCGGTGTGCCCGTCGCCGCCGAAGTGGCCCGTGCCCTGCACGCTCCGCTGGACGTGCTGGTGGCCCGTGAGATCAGCACGCCCATCCAGCCGCAGACGCCGATCGGGGCGGTGGTCGCCGACGATCCGCCGCTGTACGACCGGCAGAGCCTGGCCATGATGCACCTGTCCGAGGACCGGCTCGGCGATGTCGTCGCCCGCGAACGCAACGAGCTGCACCGCCTCGAACACGTCTACCGCGGTCGCCGCCCGCTCCCGTTTGTCGACGGCCGCACGGTCGTCCTCGTCGACGACGGCCTGTCCACGGGCCTCACCGCCACCGCGGCACTGCGCTTCCTGCACCGCCACCGCCCGGCGCGCCTGGTCATGGCGGTCCCCGTCGGCAGCCCACGCACCCTGTCCGCGCTGCGCGCCCGGTGCGACGACCTCGTGTGCCTGGAACAGCCGGCGTCTCTCCACGCTGTCGGTGAGTGGTACGAGGACTTCGGCCGGCTCTCGGAGACAGAGCTCGCGGACATGCTGCACAGGTTTCGCGCCACGGCGTGACGCGCCCCGGCGGATGTCATTCCGGGTCGATCAGCGCAAGTCCCAGGTCAGGCCGGTGGATCTTCGCCAGGGCCGCCGGGCTGTCGCGGACGATCACCTCCAGGGTCGGCCACACCCGGCCCTCCAGCAGATGGCCGCCCCGCGTCGTACCGTCCGACAGGCCCAGCACGGCGTGCAGGTGAGCGGTGGGCCCGTCCTCTCCTACGGCGATGTCTCCCAGGAGGGACAGGACCTCGCACTGCTCGTCGATCCGGATGCGGCGATAGTCCTTGGCCTCGCGGTCGAACCACCCCACGACGGCCTGTGAGAAGGCCCCGACGGCCGTCACCTGCGACGCCCCGAGCCCCTGCTCCCGGGCGAAGCCGGTGATCCCGGCGAGGGCGTCCTCGCCGGGAGCCGCCACCAGGACGTACACCGATGCCGGAGAAGCCTCCACCTGTTGCCACTTCATGCGCCTCGGGTACCCGCATTGCGCGGTGCCACCACGCGGCGCAGGCGGGCGCTCCGTGAAAGGGTGGTGCCATGACCATGGAGGTTCGCCCGGCTTCGGACTTCGAGGCCGTCCGCGCTGTGCTGGGCCCGAAGTCGCCCGGCGCGAACGTCTGTTGGTGCCTGAGCTACCGGATCCCGTCCAAGCTGAACAACGAGCTGCGGGGGCCGGCCCGCGGTGAGTACGTCGCCGAGTTGTGCCGCGCCGATCCTCCTCCCGGAGTGATCGCCTACGACGGTGACGAGGCGGTCGGCTGGGCCGCGGTGGCGCCGCGCTCGGCCACGTCCTTCGCGCGCAACCGCAAGATCCCGCACGTCGACGACCTGCCGGTCTGGTCGCTGTGGTGCATCCGTGTCCGTCCCGGCCACCGCAAGCAGGGGATCTCGCACGCCCTGATCGCCGGCGCGGTCGAGTTCGCCCGCGGCAGGGGCGCCCCGGTGGTCGAGGCGTACCCCCTCGACAACGGGGACGCGAGGGTCGACCTGACGATGGCGTACGCCGGGATCCGGAAGAACTTCGAGCGCGCCGGCTTCGTCCACGCCGCCGACACGACCTCCGTCCTGGCCGGTCACCCCCGCATCCTCATGCGGCTCGACCTGCGCTGACGGGACAGCCCTGCGGGGCTCAGTGCACGGAGAACCCGCCGTCGACGAAGAGCGCCTGCCCGGTGACGTAGGCGGAGGCGCTGCTCGCGAGGAACACCGCGGCACCGGCGAAGTCCTCGGCCAGGCCGTTGCGCCCGACCATCGTGCGCGCCGCGAGCCCCGCGACCTTCTCGGGGTCGGACGACAGGCGTGCGTTGAGCGGCGTCATCACGAACCCCGGCACGAGCGTGTTGCAGGTGACGCCGTACGGCGACCATGCCTCGGCCTGGGAACGGGCCAGCGACTCCAGCGCCCCCTTGGACACCCCGTAGGCACCGCTCTGGACGAACGCCCGATGGGCCTGCTGGGAGGTGATGTGGATGATCCGGCCGAAGCCCCGCTCGGCCATGCCGGGCCCGAAGCGCTGCCCCAGCAGATGGGGCGCCTCCAGGTTCACGGCCATCGTGGTGTCCCACACGTCCTCACCCAGCTCGCCCATCGGCGGCCGCAGATTGATCCCGGCGCTGTTCACGAGGATGTCGGGCTCACCGAACGCCATGACCGCCTCCTCGGCCGCCGCCCGCACGCCGTCGCGCGTGCCGAGATCGGCGCTGACCCAGGCCGCCCGGCAGCCTTGTGCCTCCAACTCGCCGACCGTCGCGGCCAGTTCCGCCTCCCTGCGGGCCACGACCACGACACTCGCGCCCGCGCGGGCGAGGGCCTCGGTGATGGCCCGGCCGATGCCGGAACTGCCACCGGTCACCACGGCGACCCGGCCTTCCAGGGAGAACAGTTCGGAGAGGTATGCCTGCGACGTCATGTTCGCACCCTAGGCGGCTCGTTCGGGGGACAGCGCTCGGGGGCGTCGTCGTCAGGGCGGCCGCAGGGCGGGGGTGCCCGGTTCGAGGCGCAGGTGGGCGCCCTGACGCACCAGCGTGCGGTGCACAAGGTGGTGGGGCACCCGCGCGGACCGCGGGCCGGCCGGACGGGTCGTGCGACGCCGGGGGCCTGTCCCGGGCGTCGGCGCGATGCGCTTGAAGCCGTAGGGAGAGTGGGCCGCGTGCGAGCTGGATACAGCGTCCGGCGACGAGCGGGCGGCCGTTGTCCCTGGGCAGCAGACGGCGCAGCGGGAGGTCGTGGACGAGGCTTCCGACGGGCAGGCGCCGGGCGCGACGCGTCCGGCATGCGGCGCACAGGCCCTCCTTTCCGCGGCCCCGTGTGAGCCCGCCGGGGGCGGGCACTCGGAGGCCGCGGCGCGTCCGACCGGAGCGCCGCCCGACTCTGGAGGTGGAGAGCAATGGGTCATGGTGGGAACGTCATCGACGAGCTGGTGACCGATCACCGCGAGGTCGAGGAGTTCTTCGGCCGGATCGAGGCGCTTCCGTCCGGTGACAAGGACCGCAAGCTGTACGCGGACCAGGCCACGATGGAGCTGGTGCGGCACTCGGTGGCCGAGGAGGCCTATCTGTACCCGGCCGTGCGCGAACATGTGGCGGGCGGGGACGTCATCGCCGACCGGGAGATCGACGACCACTCCCGGGCCGAGCGGCTCATGAAGGACCTGGAGGGGTGCGACGCCGACGACCCCGACTTCGACCGGCTGATCGCGATGCTGATGACCGAGGTCCGCTCGCATCTGGCCGACGAGGAGCAGAACCTCTTCCCGAGGCTGCGCGCGGCGTGTCCCCCGGAGACGCTGGACGAGCTGGGCGACAAGGTGCGTCAGGCGAAGAAGCTGGCGCCGACCCGCCCGCACCCGTCCGCCCCGGACACCCCGCCGGCGAACAAGCTGCTGGCTCCGGGCGCCGGCCTGGTCGACCGGCTCCGCGACGCGCTGTCGGGACGCGGCAAGAAGGCCTGACCACGGCGTATTTCCCATGGTCGGCTCCCGGCAGAGGCTCGGCGACCGCTCCGGTGAGACGAGTCAGGTGAGAGCCCGCTCAGGCGAGTGCGCTCAGCCGAGGGCTCAGGCGATGAGTGCCCGTCCCGGGTCGAGGCGCGCGTGCAGGGCGGGGCGGTGCAGGGCCGCCACCGGGTCGAGGAGGTCCGGGTGGCGCAGCAGTGCCGCTGCCTGGCGGTCCTGGGTGTCGGGGGCCACCAGGCGGCGGAACTCGACCGGTACGCCGGTCGCGTGGCTGCCCTCGGCGATCTCGGTGACCGCCACCCGGGCCAGGTCCGTGTCGGTGAGCAGGCAGGCCGCCCAGCTCGCCACGACCTCGTCCACCCAGGTGCGCCACGCGAAGTCGTCCGCGTAGAGGGGCGCAGCCGTGTCCGCGCCGGTGATCCAGTCCAGGCCTGCTGAGCCGCCCGGCCCGGCCATCGCGACGAGCGCGGCGTCCGTCGGCGTCGGGTAGCGCAGCCAGGCCGCCACCGTGACGGCCTGGCGGGCCTGCACCTCGCCGAGGGCGGCGGCGAACGCGCCACCGCACGCGGGGTAGGAACACGTCAGCCATTGGGTGGTCGCCGCGATGAGCGGGGAGAGATCTGCGAGCACTGCAGGGCCGTCCGAGGTACTGGCGGGAACGGGGATCCCTCACACGGTAGCCCGGCGATCCTGGCGTCCGACATGCCCTTGACCTCGTGACCGACGTGGCCTCGCCCACACCGGCACGGTGCGCCGAAGGACCGTAACGCCGAAGCACCGTAACGCCGAAGCACCGTAACGGCGTGCTCAGCGCGCCCGGCCGGGCGCCGCACCGGCCGCCGTCCGGTCGGGCCGCGCGAGGTGGTAGACGTGGAACGCCCGGCCGATGACCGGCTGGGCGACGTTGCGCACTTTCACGCCCCCGCTGGTCATGCCGTGCTCGGTGCCGAGGTGGGCGTGCCCGTGCACGGCGAGGTCGGCGCCGGCCGTGTCGATGGCCTCGGCCAGCAGATAGCTCCCGAGGAACGGATAGATCTCGGGCGGCTCCCCGGCCAGCGTGTCCGGCACCGGCGAGAAGTGGGTCAGGGCGATGCGTACGTCGCAGTCCTGCTCCTGAAGCTCCTGCAGACAGGCCCGCAGGCTGTCGGCGCGGCGACGCGAGTAGCGGACGAACTCCTTCATGATCGGCTCCCCGAACTCGCCCGCGCAGCGGCCCACGAACCCGCCGCCGAACCCCTTGGTACCGGCCACGCCGATGCGTGTGGAGCCGTTCTCCACCACGGTGGCCTGGCCCTCCAGGACCCGCGCGCCCGCGTCCTGGAGCACGGCGGTGACCTCCTCCGGGCAGTCGGCATGGTGGTCGTGGTTGCCCAGGACGGCGACCACGGGAACCGCAAGGTCCTTGATCTCCCGTGCGACGACCTGGGCCTCCTCGGGGGTGCCGTGCCTGGTGAGGTCCCCGGCGAGCAGCAGGACGTCGGCGCTCTCGTGCAGGGTCTCGAACGAGGGCCGCAGCGCGCCCTGGCTATCGGGGCCCATGTGGATGTCCCCGACGGCCGCGATCCGGATCATTCGACCTCCTCGGCGTGGTCGGGCGCGGCGCTGTCCGCGACCACGATGTCGCAGTGCACCGGGTGTCCCACCAGTTCCGCGCGGGCGGTGCGCAGGACGTCGTCGCGGTACCGGGCGGACGGCACGGTGCCGGTCAGCAGGATCGCCTCGCCACGGATCTCGATGCGCACCCCCAGCTCGCCGAGGGGCCCGGCGGCCAGCTGGTCCGTCAGATGGGCCACGAGGTAGTCCAGGTTCTGCGCGCCGCCCGGGCCCTGGGCCGGCTCAGCGCCGGGGCGGCTCATCAGGACTGCTCCCTGGGGGCGATCACGTCGAGGCGCTCCAGGAGGAAGAAGAACGCGCCGGGCATCGGCTCGTCCCCGCAGGATCCGCGTACGTCCTCCCAGTCGACCTTCTCGCGCAGGGCCCGGGCGGCGGCGAGCACCGGCCCGAAGTCGCAGTAGTGCTCCGAGAAGGCCTCGATGAGCCCGCGCATGAGATCGGTCGGCGCGACGACGGGCATGTGCACCGAGTCGACCGGGACGTCCTGCGCGCGGGTCAGCAGGTCCGTGGTGACCGGGCGGTGGGCCATCTCGAAGAGGAAGTCGACCTCCTGTCCGAGGCACGTCGTCTTCATCAGCCAGTCCTCGGGCGGCATACGGACCGTGAGGCCCGCCTCGGCGAGTGTCCGGGCCACCGCGTCGGCGTCCGAGCGCAGCACACAGAAGTCGGCGTCGTGCTGCAGATGGCCGCTCCCGCCGTGGGCGTACACCGCCACGCTGCCGGCCAGGGCGAACCTGTGCCCGTTGCGTTTCAGCAGCGCGCCCACCTGCTTCGCCGCCTCCAGGATCGCCTGGCTGCGGTCATGGGGCAGCTCCTGGCTGTTCAGCGAGCGTGATCCGCCCGGCGACGGCTCGAACGGGCTGTTCCCGACCGACTCGCCGGGCTCGACCGGTCCGTCCCCGACCGGGTGCAGCTCGGTCAGCCCGGGTCGCCGAGCCGGTGTCGCGCTCTGCTGGTTCTGCGTCATGCCCACTCCGTTCGCCGCACGGAGGTCCGGTACGAGCCCTGGGCGGGCTCGGTAAGGGGACCGAGTACCCGGCACGGGGGTTTCGATACGGCAGGGTCACGCCGCGGTGTAGCCGAGCTGGCGTCTCATGTAGGGCGTCATGAGGGTCTTGGACTTGGCCAGCGTGGTGGTACGGCCGCCGAGAACCGCCGTCTCGCCGCCGGGCACGGGCAGCATCGTCACTCCGTCGGCCGGGCCGAACGGGACGATGAGCGGGGTGCGGTGGACGGCCCGGTAGGAGCGGGGCTCCTTGCGGTGCTTGCCGGCGCTGTTCAGATAGGCGCGGATGTTGTGTGCGGCCAGGTCTGCCTGGGCGAGCGCGGCCGGGGTGATCTTGACCTCGGTGGCGTCGTTCACGTCACCGACCGCGAACACGTCCAGCCACCCCTGCACCCGGAGCGCCTGGTCGACCTTCACATGGCCGGTCCCCGTCAGCCAGTTCCCGAGCCCGGCCAGCCGCAGCCAGAGCGTGTTGGGCGTGGTGCCGGTCGCCCAGAAGGAGCGGTCGGCCTCGATGACGTTGCCGCGGGCGTCGCGGTAGGTGTCGAAGTCGGTGCCGGGGGACATGAAGGAGTCCAGCCACACGTCCACGCCGTGGGACTCCAGCCAGGACCGCGCCTTGCGCCCGGCCCGCGCACTGCCCGTCGCGTGCAGCAGCTCCGGCCCGGAGTGGGCGAGTGTGACGCGGGCGTCCGGCCGGGCGAGGCGGATCTCCGCGCTGAGTTCGACCCCGGAGGGTCCGCCGCCGACGACGAGGACGTGCTCGGCCGCGGCGATGTGCTGCTGATGGGCGACGAGGGACTTCACCGCCTCCTCGGTGGTGGTGCCGGTGAAGCGGGCCGGTTCGGGGTAGTCGGCGCCGGTGGCGATCACCAGCACGTCGTACGGGAGCCGCTCCCCCGTCGCGAGCGTCACCTGCCGCTCGGTGGTGTCGATGCGGACCGCCTTGCCCACGGCCACCCGCCCGTTGCGCAGCAGCCGGTCGTACGGGATGAAGGGGCTGTGCGACCAGTCCGGACGCACCCCTGCGCGCAGGGCCGCGATGCGGTGGAAGAAGACCTCCTTGCGGTCCACCAGCGTGACCCGCGCCGTCGCGTCCAGTCGCTTGGCCAGACGGACGCCCGCATAACCGCCGCCGATCACCACTACGTCGCCGTCGAGCACGCCGAGTCTCCTTCCTCCGACGGGGAGCCTAGCGATTGAAACTTAAATAATTGATGGAGACGGGTGCGCGTTCTGTGAAAGCTGCGGCTGATGCGGCACGAGTACCCAAACGACGGCGTCCGGACCGGCCCCTGCGGGCCGGTCCGGACGCCGTGTTCGGTACGGATCAGACGAGGTCGGATCAGACGAGGTCGAACCGGTCCAGGTCCATGACCTTGGCCCACGCCGCGACGAAGTCGTTCACGAACTTGGCCTTCGCGTCGTCGCTCGCGTAGACCTCCGCGAGCGCGCGCAGCTCGGAGTTGGAGCCGAAGACGAGGTCGGCACGGGTGCCGGTCCACTTGACGGCGCCCGAGGCGTCACGACCCTCGAAGGTCGTCTGGTCGCCGGAGGTCGACTTCCACGTCGTGCCCAGGTCGAGCAGGTTGACGAAGAAGTCGTTGGTCAGCACGCCCGGGGTGTCCGTGAACACGCCGTGCGAGGACTGCCCCTGGTTGGCACCCAGGACGCGCAGACCACCGACGAGGGCGGTCAGCTGGGGCGCGCTCAGGGTGAGCAGGTTGGCCCGGTCGAGCAGCAGGTACTCGGCCGGCAGGCGGTTGCCCTTGCCGAGGTAGTTGCGGAAGCCGTCCGAGGTCGGCTCCAGCGCGGCGAAGGACTCCGCGTCGGTGTGCTCCTCGGTCGCGTCCACGCGGCCCGGCGTGAAGGGGACCTCCACGTCGAAGCCGGCGTCCTTGGCGGCCTTCTCGACCGCGGCGGCACCGCCGAGGACGATCAGGTCGGCCAGGGAGACCTTCTTGGCACCGGAGTTGAACGCCGACTGGACGCCCTCCAGGACGCGCAGGACCTGCGCGAGCTGGTCGGGGTCGTTGACCTCCCAGCCGTTCTGCGGCTGCAGACGGATACGGGCGCCGTTGGCACCGCCGCGCTTGTCGCTGCCGCGGAACGTCGAGGCCGACGCCCACGCGGTGGAGACCAGCTGCGAGACGGTCAGGCCCGACTCCAGGAGCTTGGCCTTGAGCGCCGCGGCGTCCGCGGCGTCGATGGCCGCGCCCTCGGCCTCGGGCAGCGGGTCCTGCCACAGCATCGTCTCCGCCGGGACCTCCGGGCCGAGGTACAGGGACTTCGGGCCCAGGTCACGGTGCGTCAGCTTGTACCAGGCGCGGGAGAAGGCGTCCGCGAACTCGGCCGGGTTCTCGTGGAAGCGCTTGGAGATCGGGCCGTAGATCGGGTCGAAGCGCAGCGAGAGGTCGGTCGTGAGCATCGTGGGCAGACGCTTCTTCGACGCGTCGTGCGCGTCGGGGATGATCTCCTCGGCGTCCTTGGCGACCCACTGGTTGGCGCCGGCGGGGCTCTGGGTCAGCTCCCACTCGTAGCCGAAGAGGATGTCGAAGAAGTCGTTGCTCCACTGGGTGGGCTTGGTGGTCCAGGTGACCTCGAGACCGGAGGTGATGGCGTCGCCGCCCTTGCCGGTGCCGTGGGTGGACTTCCAGCCCAGGCCCTGCTCCTCCATGGAGGCGGCCTCGGGGTCGTTGCCGACCGCGTCGGCCGGGCCGGCGCCGTGGGTCTTGCCGAAGGTGTGACCACCGGCGATGAGGGCGACGGTCTCCTCGTCGTTCATCGCCATGCGGCGGAACGTCTCGCGGATGTCGCGGGCCGCGGCGATCGGGTCCGGGTTGCCGTTCGGGCCCTCGGGGTTGACGTAGATGAGGCCCATCTGCACGGCGCCGAGCGGGTTCTCCAGCTCACGGTCGCCGGTGTAGCGCTGGTCGTCGAGCCAGGTGGTCTCGGGACCCCAGTACACGTCCTCGTCGGCCTCCCAGACGTCGGCGCGGCCGCCGGCGAAGCCGAAGGTCTCGAAGCCCATCGTCTCCAGCGCGACGTTGCCCGTGAGGATCATGAGGTCGGCCCAGGAGATGGACTGGCCGTACTTCTTCTTGACCGGCCACAGCAGACGGCGGGCCTTGTCCAGGTTGCCGTTGTCCGGCCAGCTGTTCAGCGGCGCGAAGCGCTGCTGGCCACGGCCGCCACCGCCGCGGCCGTCGCTGATGCGGTAGGTGCCGGCGCTGTGCCAGGCCATACGGACCATCAGCGGGCCGTAGTTGCCGAAGTCGGCGGGCCACCAGTCCTGCGAGGTGGTGAGCACCTCGGCGATGTCACGTTTCACAGCCGCCAGGTCGAGGGCCTGGAACGCCTCGGCGTAGTCGAACTCCGCACCGAGCGGGTTGGCGACGACCGGGTCCTTGGCCAGGATCTTCAGGTTGAGCCGCTCCGGCCACCACTGGCGGTTCCCACCGCCCTGGGTGGGGTGCGCGGCGCGATCATGCGCGACGGGGCAACCGCCGCCGGCGCCCTCCGTCTTCGCGTCGGTGACGATCGCATCGGGGTTCTCAGCCATGGGAAACCTTCCGAACTAGGTGGATCACAGTGCTCGGGGTGCACTGCGGGCGGTGGAGCAGTCGGGGCACAGGCCCCAGTAGATGACCTCGGCCTCGTCGATGGTGAAGCCGTGGTCCTCGGACGCGGTCAGACAGGGCGCCTCGCCGACCTCGCAGTCGACGTCGGCGACGACACCGCACGACCGGCACACGATGTGGTGGTGGTTGTCGCCGACCCGCCCCTCGAACCGGGCCGGGCTGCCGGCCGGCTCGATACGGCGTATGAGTCCCGCCGCGGTGAGTGCGTGGAGGCCCTCGTACACGGCTTGCAGGGAGACATGACCTACGCGATCACGCACCCCTGAGGCGATGGCCTCGACACCGAGGTGGTCACCGGCACGGACGGCGTCCAGCAGCGCGACACGCGCCGCCGTCACCCGCAGGCCGGCACCGCGGAGCTCCTCGGCAGGGGTCGGAGTCTGGGATGCGGTCATGGACCCAACCTACAGCGCTAAACATGAATCATTCAAGAAAACGAATGATGAAACTCTGGCGCGGCCGGGCGCGGCATCCCCTACACCGCCCCCACACCCCCCAAAGCGCGAAAAATCATCTTTTCTGACATTGAGTCATGCCTTTTTGTCAAGGCCTTCATTGGTCGTAACCCCACCTGTACTCGATGGAGGTACAACGCATGCTCGGCAGACATACCGCGGCGGGTCGCCGCGTCGCTCTCACCGCTCTCGGTGCCCTCGCGCTCACCGGCGCCACCTCGGCCGCGGCGGCCGAGCCGCCCCCGCGGTGCCCGCGTCCACCGCGGCGCTGACGCTCGGCGCCGACCGGCCGCCGGCCGCGCTGTTGCGGGCCCTGGAGCGTGACCTGAAGCTGAAGCCGGGGCAGGCGGCCGAGCGGCTGGTCAACGAGGCGGAGGCGGGCGTTCGCGCAGGTCGCCTCCGCAACTCCCTGGGCGAGCGCTTCGCGGGGGCCTGGCTGCGGGGGGCGACCGCGGCCGAGCTCACCGTCGCCACCACACACGCCGGCGACGTGGCCGCCATCCAGGCGCAGGGCGCGAAGGCCGCGGTCGTCAAGCGGCCACTGAGCGAGCTGCGAGCCGTCAAGAAGAAGCTGGACACCGCCTCCGCCCGGGTCAAGACGCGCGACACACCGGTCTGGTATGTCGACGTGCCGACGAACCGGGTCGTCGTGCAGGCGACCAAGAGGTCGGCCGCGACCGCCTTCATCAAGTCCGCGGGTGTCCGGGGCAAGGGCGTCGGCGTGCGCCTGTCGGAGCACCGGCCGCGGCTCTTCGCGGACGTCGTCGGCGGCGAGGCCTACTACATCAACGGCTCCGCCCGCTGCTCCATCGGGTTCTCCGTCACCAAGGGCACCCAGCAGGGCTTCGCCTCGGCGGGCCACTGCGGCAGCCCGCAGGACGAGACCACCGGCTCCGACATGTCCGAGCAGGGCACGTTCCAGTCCTCCACGTTCCCCGGCAAGGACATGTCCTGGGTCGCCGTGAACAGCGACTGGACGGCCACGGCCGACGTCAAGGGCGAGGGCGGCCAGCGGACGCAGGTCACCGGCTCGGTCCAGGCGCTCGTCGGGGCGTCGATCTGCCGCTCCGGCTCCACCACCGGATGGCACTGCGGCACCATCGAGCAGCACGACACGAGCGTCAGCTACTCCGAGGGCACCGTCGACGGCGTGACCGAGACGACCGTGTGCGCGGAGCCGGGCGACTCCGGCGGCCCGTACCTCTCAGGCTCCCAGGCACAGGGCGTGACCTCGGGCGGCTCGGGCAACTGCACGTCCGGCGGGACCACCTTCTACCAGCCGATCAACCCGATCCTCAGCGACTTCGGCCTCGTCCTGAAGACCGCGTCCGCCCAGAAGGGCGTTCCCGCTCCGAAGGACAACGGGGCGGCCGACACCTGGGCCGCGGGCCGCGTCTACGAGGCCGGCTCCACGGTGACCCACGCGGGTGTGCGCTACCAGTGCCTGCAGACCCACCAGGCCCAGGGCAGGTGGTCGCCGGTGGCCACTCCGGCCCTGTGGCAGAAGATGTAGGCGGTCCAAGGAGTCGTACGGCTTCCGGTGCGGGGCGCTGTCCCCGCACCGTCCGCTCCCCCGTCCCCGCCGCCCCAGCCACTCCCCCGCTACTCCTCCGCCAGGAACCCGTACGCGGTGGTGACGAAGGGGTCGTGGGCGCGGAAGCGGCGGGTGCACACCGCGGCCAGGGCCGTTCCCGTGTCGGGCCGGAAGCCCAGGAAGGCCTGCTGGCCGAGGGTGGCCCCGCTGTGGAAGTACATCGGCCCGCCGTCGGTGGGGTGCCGGAACCACGCCACCGTGTGCACGTGCCGGCGGCCCAGGCCGCGCCGCAGCACGGGCGTGCGCACCGCCCGCAGCGCGTCGGCCGGCGGGAAACCGGCCGGGTCGAGGTGCGCCTCCAGGAATGTGAGCAGGTCGTGCGGAGTGGCGCGGACGGCACCTGCCGCCTCGAAGCCGCCCGCGTCGAAGGCGAGGGTGGGGGTGCTCCCGTCCTTGCCGTGCCCGACGGCGTCGGTCTTCGGGTCCTCCGCCCGCAGGGCCGTGCCGCTCAGACCGAGGGGACGCAGTACGTGCGTGGCGAGCAGTTCCTCCCACGCCGTACCGGACACCGCCGCGAGGGCGTGACCGAGCACGGCGACGCCGAAGTTGGAGTAGTGCCACCGGGTGCCGGGCCGGTGCCGTGGGCGGTACCGCAGGAAGGCGTCCGTGACCCGCTGGGCCGGATAGCGGCCGTAGGGATTGGTGCGCCAGGCGGGCAGCGCCCGGCGGTAGAAGTCGGCCGGCAGGGCGGGCAGCCCGGCGGTGTGCGTGATGAGGTGGGCCAGCGTCACCGGGTCCGCGCCGGTCCGCCGGCCGGGGTCCAGGCAGGCGGCGGCCGGTTCGCCCCCGGTCAACAGGCCTCGCCGGACGAGCTGGGCCAGCAGCAGGCCGGTGAACGTCTTCGAGGCCGAACCGATCTCGTAGCGCAGGTCCTGCCGGGGGACCGGCGGGGGCGGGGCCGTCCCGGCGCAGTGCACCGTGCGACGGCCGTGCCGGGACACCGCGAAGACGACGTCGGGTGCGTCGACGGCATCGGCGGCGCTCTCCAGGCGCTCGCGCAGGGTGTCGTCGTCGCCGGGACCGCCGTCCACGCCGGGCTGGTCCACGTCGTCGGCGAGGCCCGGCCAGGGCGTGGACCGGCCGGTCATGAGGTGGCGTGCGTCAGCTCGGACAGGGCGCGGGAGGTGGCCAGCACGGAGGCGAAGGCGGCGACCAGCGTCGGGTGGTAGATCATGTCGAACAGTTCGTCCGGCTCGCCCTCGGGCATGTCCCGTACGGCTGGCATGGCGCCGTCGGCCTGCTGCGCGGCGGCGAAGCCCTCCCAGCCCCGTTCGTCCAGGGTGGGGCGCGGCAGGCAGGCGTCGACGACGAGAAGTTCGCCGAGCAGGTCCCAGCGCTTGAGGTCCAGCCAGTCGTCGATCCAGGCCGGCAGCCACATGGCGAGGTAGTCGGCGATGTCCGGCGGCAGGCCGTCGGGGTTCGCTCCCCAGTCGGTGAGGTGGAACACCGTGTGGGTGAGGTCGTAGGCGATGTGCCCGCTGACCGTCCAGGGCTCGGGCCTGCTGCCCAGCCACGTGGAGCCGACGATGTCCGCCTCGGGCATCCGGGGCGTCAGGCCGAAGCGGCGCTGGAACGCGGACAGTCCGAGGCGTCGGGTCGGGTCCAGTTCGAGGGCCGACCAGCTGTTGAGCCGCTGGTAGAGGACGGTCGCACGCTCCACCTCGGGCTCGCTGTACCCGAGTTCCTTGTACGGCAGGTACACCTCGAACGGGATCGGCGAGAGCGGTTCGATGCGCTGGCCGCGTACCAGCATGCGCCCGCCGTCCAGGGTGTGCCGCCAGGTGTGGTCGAGGAGCTTGCGCGCCAGTTCGGCCTGGCGCGAGCCGGCCACGCCTTCGCGGAACAGCACCCGGCAGATCAGTGCCAGTTCGCCGACCGGTTTGAAGCGCTCCAGGAAGCCCACTTCGGGGTCGACGTCGGGCTCCAGGCGGAAGCCGTCGCGATGGGCCCAGAGCCACTCCAGGGCGCGTGCGCCGACGGTGTGCATCAGACGGGTGTCGGTCATCCGGGCACTCCTTGTCCCCCGTACCGGTTCCGCACGCCTTCCGCGTGCGGGGCCTCGCCGCTCAGGCACTTGACTGTCTGCGCCGCCGCGAACGCGGCCATCAGCGTGGAGTGGTAGCAGCGCAGGAAGTCCGGCTCCGGATCCGCTCCCCCTTCACTCTGAGAGGCCTGCTGCGGCAGGGCGCCCGAGTCGTACTGCGCCCGCGCGATCCGGGTCCAGGCGTGCTCGAGTGTCGCCGGGTCGGGCGGGCACGGGAGGCTCGCGGCGACGACCAGCAACTCGCAGCTCAGGTCCCACATTCCGGCGTCCAGGCAGGTGTCGAGCCAGGGCGGCAGCCAGTGGGCCAGGTAGGCCGCCAGGTCGGCGGGGACGCCGGCGGGGAGGCGGCCCCAGTCGGTGAGGTGGAAGACGACGTGGGTGAGCGCGTACCCCGAGGAGCGCTCGAACGTCCATGGCTCCGCCAGCCCGCCCAGCCAGGTGCTCCGCAGCACCGGCTCGGCCTGCTCCGGCCGGTCGATGCCACTGCGCCGTTCGGCCTTGAGGACGCCGAGCCGGCGGGTCGGCTCCTGCTCGGTGAGCCGCCAGCCGCGGGTGCGGGCCGTCGTGGCTGCGGCTGCCTCGTACCCGGCATGCCGCAGCCCGGCCGCGGCGAAGACGGAGTAGACCTCCAGCGGATAGGTGGCGAAGGGCTCCCACCGCTGGAGGCGGAGGAACAGTTCGCCCCGGCCGGTCTGCTGCCAGGCGAACCGCAGCAGGTCCGCGGCGTACGCGTGCAACGGGTCCCACGCCGGGGTGTGCGAGCGCACGCTCGCACAGGTCTGGGCGAGTTCCCCGAGCGGTTTCCAGGTGGCGTCGACCTGGCCGTCGGCGGTGAGCGCGTCCTCGCCCAGCGCGAAGTCCTCGCGGTGGGCGGACAGCCAGGCGAAGGCGGCGGCTCCGACGTCCCGGATCGCACCGACATCCATGGCGGTCACGGCGGCCGTAGCGGTCATACGAGTGCTCCGGCCGCCCGCATGACCCGTGCCGCCTGGACCTGGAGGGCCACCCGGGGGTCGGAGCCGCCCATCAGTTCCACGAAGTCGAGGCCCGCTTCGAGGCCGAGCGTGTCCGGTACGCCCTCGATCAGGGTCAGCCAGCGTCCCGCCCCGGCGGCCTGCTGCCAGTCCCTGCGGCGCACCGCGCGTACGAAGCCGCGGGCCAGGTCGACCGGGCGGCCCCGGGCCGCGCGGACCACGGCACAGTCCTCGCCGGGCACCGCGAGAGGGGCCAGGACTGCGAGTTGGTGCGTCAGCACCTGCCAGGTCGCCGCGTCGAGCCATGCGGCGTCGGGTTCTGTGTCCCCGTCCCCGGCGGATGCGCCTGTCAGAGGTGTGTCGAGGCGCAGCAGGGTGCGGCGCATCGCCCAGTGACTCCATCGGACGGTGGGTGCCGCGTCGGCACGCGGCGGGAAGGCCTCCACTGTCTGCCGGAACACGGTAAGTAGGTCCGAGGCGGGCGGAGTCGGGAAGAGTACGTGCGGCAGCAGCAGGTCTGCTCCCACCACGCGTACGGCCGCGAGGGCGAACTGTCCCTCGGGGTCGTCGACCGCCGCTGTGCCGGACATGCGCACGTGGTCTCCCCCCCGGAGGGCGGAGACCACGTCGGACGCGATGTCCTGCACAGCGCCCTGCAAGAGGGCCGAAGTGCCTGACTGGTGCATTCAGCTACTCCCGTTCGTCCGCTCAGCCCTTCTTGGGGCGAGGGGTCGGCGGGGACAGCAGCAGCTTGGTGTCTGCGGAGAGCAGCGCCAGGGCGGCGCACTCACGGCTGTCGCGGAAGACGCCGTCGGGCTCGGCAGGGTCAAGTGCCGCTTCCAGGTCGGTCCGGACACCCGTGATCTCTTCGATCGCCTTGTCAACGGAAGGCATATCACCATCTCCTCTGGGGTCAGCCATAGCCTCCATGACCCAGAGCACCATACAGTCACATAGCGCGCATCTTTTCCCAAGAGGCAACATAAGTACCTTCTTCAACATTTCCACCATGCGCACCGACCGCGCCCCGAACACCCTTGTCGCGGCGGGCAGTTGAGCCTCACGGAGGGTGAGACGCAGCTCACACACCTCCTCCTGTCACATCTTCCGGGTTACTCCGGTCAGGAGGGCGTACCCCACTACAAGGCAAGGAGATCCCGTGGAATCGCGTCTCGACTACTTCGGCAACGCCCTGGCAGGCAAGGTCCTCAAGCACATCAACTCGGCCGGCAAGGTGGTGTCGGACTCGACCCTGCCTGCCACGGTCCAGGAACTGGTGAAGATCCGCGCAAGCCAGATCAACGGCTGCGGCTTCTGCACGGACATGCACATCAAGGATGCCGCCCACGCCGGCGAGGCCGCGCAGCGGCTCCACCTGGTCGCGGTCTGGCGGGAGGCGACGGTCTTCACGGAGGCCGAGCGCGCCGCCCTGGAAGTGACGGAGCAGGGCACCCGCATCGCCGATGCCGCGGGTGGCGTCTCCGACGAGGCGTGGACAAACGCCGCCAAGCACTTCGACGAGGACCAGCTCGTCGCCCTGATCTCCCTCCTCGGGGTCATCAACGCCTACAACCGCATCAACGTCATCAACCAGCAGCCCGCCGGGGACTACCAGCCCGGCCAGTTCGGCTGACCGGTCATGACGGGGGCTGAACTGCCGTCCCGGATCGAGGAGTTGGCGGCCCCGTGCACCACGGTGGCCGCCGGTCCGGCCGGGACATCGACTTCTTCCCTGGTGGAGGCCGGCCGGTGAGCACCATCGCGTTCCTCAACATCGGCATGCACGGGCACGTCAACCCGACACTGCCGGTCGTGGCCGAACTCGTCCGGCGCGGCCACACCGTCACCTACCACACCTCACCCGCGTTCCGTGCGGAGATCGAGGCCACCGGCGCGACCGTGCGCCGCTACCCCGGAGGCGAACTGCCGCTTCCCGATCCGCCGACCCCGGTCACGCTGCTGGAGTCCCTCGCGGGCACCACCGTCCGGCTGCTGCCCGCCGTCCTCGACGACCTGCGCCGCGACCGGCCCGACCTGATCGTCCACGACAGTTCCTGTCTGTGGGGCGCGGTGGCCGCACGTGAACTCGACGTACCGGCGGCCTCGTCGTTCACCACGTTCGCCTTCAACCGGCAGGTCCCCAGCCCCACCCGCGGGTCGTGGCAGCTGTTGGCAGCGGCACGGAAGCAGCCCCGCAGCGTGCGGGGCTACCTGCGTTCCCGCCGGGAGCTGCACCGCCGCTTCGACGCGCGCGGGATGCCGCCGCTCGACCTGCTGAACATCCGTCAGCCGCTGAACCTGGTCTACACCTCACCGGCGTTCCAGCCCGCCGTCGAGCACTTCGACCAGTCCTACCGGTTCGTCGGCCCGAGCATCGGCGCCCGCCCGGTCGACCCGTCGTTCAAGGCCGACCGGCTCCAGGACCCGGTGCTGTACGCCTCCCTCGGCACGGTGTTCGACGCCGACCCGAAGCTGCTGCGCACGTTCGCCACCGCACTCGCCCCGCTGGGCGGCACCGTGATCGTCTCCACCGGGCAGACCGATCCCGACGCACTGGGCCCGTTGCCGGCCAACGTGCTCCCCGGCGTTTCGTGCCGCAGCCGGAGGTGCTGGCGCGGGCGGCGCTGTTCGTCACCCACGGCGGCATGAACAGCGTCAACGAAGCCATGTACGCGGGGGTCCCGATGCTGGTGGTCCCGCAGGGCGCCGACCAGCCGATGATCGCCCGTCGCGTCGCAGGGCTCGGCGCGGGCCTGTCGCTGCGTACCCAGGACGTCGCCAAGGGCTCGGTGCGTGCCCTCGCCCGACGTCTGCTGCACGAGCCCGCGTTCCGGGCAGCCGCGACGACCCTCAAGGCCGCCCAGCACGACGCCGGCGGATATCGGCGGGCCGCCGACGAACTGGAGCGGTACCTGCATACCGCCGGCTCGGTACGCCGGCCGGTCCCCGCCGACCCGTCACAGCGAGGTTGAGCGATGTCCGCTGTCGTCGTCCTGCTGCTGTTCGCCGGGCTGTCCGAGGCCGCCGGGCGCATCCTGCCGCTGCTGGCCCGCCGGCCGGGCATGCCGCGGCTGCTCGTGGCCGGGTTGCTGCCTGCTGCCGGCCTCGTCGAGGCCGCCGTGTTCGCGCTGTGGCCGCTGACCGCGTGGACCCTGGCCGAGCTGTTGGTGTCCTCTCCACCGCCGGGCGACGGGATGGGCTGGACACCGGGCCTGGTCGCGCCGCTGATGCTGTCGGCCGTGCTCGCGTTCCCCCTGCTCGGGCCCCTGCTGCACCTGCTGCTCTTCGTAGGGGTCGGCGCCGGGCTGGCCAGGCCGCTGGCGCAGGCGACCGGGCTCGGCTGGTGGGGCGCCGCCGGCTGCGTGGCCCTCGCCGGGGCCGGACTCGGTGTCGCTGTGGAGGCCGTTCGGCGTCTGGTCGTACGGATCAGTGCGCCCCGGACACCGGAGCCTGTTGCATGAACGACTTCCTGTTCTGGGCCTGCGTGCTCGGACCCGTCCTGCTGGCCGAAGGACTGCTGGCCCGCTACGAGGTGCTCGTCTACAGCGCTGGCTTCCGGGTCCCCACCAGCGAGCTCCCCGAGGGCGTGCCCTATGCCCGGGGTGCGGCCGCCGACCGGCCCCCGGAGGCCTACCTGGTCTACCTGGACGGCATCGGGAAGCGCCGCGTGCGCGACACCCGGGACGGCGGTCAGCTGGTCAAGGCCGTGCTCGCCGCAGCTCCGGAGCTGCGCGTGCTGGGGCAGGTGCAGCCCTACTCGCCGCTGGCCGACCCGCTCGCCGACCGGCCGGTGTGGGCGTGGCTGCGCCGCCGCATCGGGCTGCTGCTGTTCCTGCACAACGTCATGCAGGTCTTCGTCGCCGCCGACCACCGGTACCGCCCCCTGTACAACCGGGCCGTCGGCTCCCAGATCGCCACGCAGCTACGGCTCGCCGGCTACGAGCCCGGCAGCGGCATCCCCGTGGTGCTGCTCAGCTACAGCGGCGGCGCCCAGGTCGCCACCGGAGCGGTCGACGAACTGCACACCCGGCTGCGCTGCCCGCTCCTGCTGATCACTCTCGGAGGGTTCCACAACGGCGCCAACGACCTCACCAGGGCCGAGCACCTGCATCAACTCACCAGCGCCTACGACCGGATCGAGCGGGTCGGCACCTGGATGTTCCCGCAGCGCCGGCGGCTGTTGCGCGGCAGCGGATGGAACCGCGCCCGCCGCGCCGGGAAGATCACCGTGCACCGGCTCGATCCGGCCACCCACCTCGGTCCGCGCAGCTACATCAGCCCGACGGCTCAGCTGCCCGACGGCCGCAGCCACCTCGACCGCACGGCCGACACCGTGATCGCACTCATCCGCGCCCGGCACTGGGCGAAGGCGGCGACGGACCGCCCCATGTCATGAGGCCCCATGTCATGACGCTCCGTGTCATGAGGCCCCGTGTCGGCGGATCAGCTGTCGGTCTCCGTGCGGCGGGCGGCGGCACCGTCGGCGTCGAGCCCGGAGGCCAGGCCACGCAGCAGGGGGCCGTACTCCGGGTGAGCGAGGGCGGAGGCCATCTGGGCGACCAGGTAGTCGGCCGGGTTGCCGGTGTCGTACCAGCGGCCTTTGATGACCTGGCCGTACACCGCGCGGGTGGCGGCGTAGGCGTTGATGGCGTCGGTCAGATAGACCTCGCCGCTCCGGTGCTCGTACCAGCGGCGGGTCTGCTCGCGCAGTTCGTCGATGATGCCGGGGGTGACGACGTAGCCGCCGATCGCCGCGTAGGACGAAGGCGCGGCGGCGGGCTCGGGCTTCTCGACCAGCCCGGTGATGCGCAGCTGGCCGTCCCCGAGGTCCTCCTTGACGATGGGCACGCCGTAGCGCTGGGACTCGGTGGGGTCCATCGGCAGGAGGGCCAGCACCGGGCAGCCGGTCTGCTCGTAGGCCCGGATCAGCTGCTGGGCGCGGGGGACCTCGGCCACGAAGACGTCGTCGGGCCACAGCACCAGCACGGGCTCGTCGCCGAAGGAGCGGGCGGCGTTCAGCACCGGGGTGCCGTTGCCGTACGGGCCGTACTGGTCGAGGTAGGTGATGTGGCCCTGGCGGGCCAGCTCGGCGACCTCCTCCACCGCGTCGGCGTACGCCGTCTTGCCGTCCTGGCGCAGCTGCTCGACGAGGGCGGGGTTGGGGCGGAAGTGGTCCTGGATGAGGCTCTTGCCGCCGGAGACCACGATGGTGATGTCGGTGATGCCGGAATCCACCAGCTCACGCACCGTGTGCTCGATGACCGGCTTGTCGCCGACCGGGAGCATCTCCTTCGGTGTCGCCTTCGTCAGGGGCAGCAGTCGGGAGCCGAGTCCCGCGGCGGGGATCACAGCCCTGCGGATCGTCGGGGCCATCACATCTCTCTCGGTCGATCGACGCGCCGCACCGGCGGACACGGCACGTGTCCGACGCTACCAACGCCTGCCACGGCCCCGCCGACCGCCCCGTTCGCGGATCGCGGCCGGGCTCGGGCAGCTCTGACGGACGTCCGGGGAAGGTGGCTCCCGGCGGCGCGCGCCCGGGATGCCCGCTTGTAGCCTGGTCGTCCAGGACTGGAGGACTCCATGCCCGCCGAGGATGACGCAGCCCCCTCGACCAGGCCGCACAGCAGTTCATGGCAGCGCGCCCCCAGCTCTTCGGCATCGCCTACCGCGTGCTCGGCAGCACGGTGGAGGCCGAGGACATCGTCCAGGAGGCGTGGCTGCGGTGGCAGAAGACCGACCGCACCGACATCAAGGAACCGACGGCGTTCCTGACGACCGTCACGACCCGGCTGGCGATCAACCTCGCCCAGTCCGCGAGGATGCGGCGTGAGTCGTACGTCGGACCCTGGCTTCCGGAGCCGGTCGACACCCGAGCGGATCCGCAAGTGGGTGCGGAGCGGGCCGAGGCACTCGACATGGCGGTGCTGCTGCTCCTCGAGAAGCTCAACCCCGTGGAACGGGCCGCCTACGTGCTGCGGGAGGCCTTCGCCTACCCCTACAAGCAGATCGCGGACATCCTGGAGGCCGGCGAGGCCAATACCCGCCAGCTGGTGAGCCGCGCGAGGAAACACCTGGCGGCGGAGCGCAGGGAGCCGGTCAGCTCCACCGATCACCGGCGCCTGCTGGAGGCGTTCCTCGCCGCGGCCCAGACAGGCAGTCTGTCGGTGCTGGAGGAGGTCCTCACGCAGGACGTGGTCAGTTACGCCGACGGTGGCGGAATGCGCGGGGCGTCCAGGATCCCGGTCGTCGGGTTCGATCACGTCTCCAAGTACCTCGCCGCCTTCGCCCCACGGTTCTGGCCCTCGACGGACGTGCGCTGGGTCGAGGCCAACGGCAGGCCGGCCGTCCTCGTCGTCTCGGCCGACGGCAACCCGATGGCGCTGCTCTGCGTCGACGTGTCGGCGCGGGGCATCGAACGCATCATGTGGGTCATGAATCCGGCCAAGCTGGCCCCCTACGTGGCTTCGCTGACCGGCTGAGAACGCTCCTACCGGGTGCTGTCACAGATCCGACCCCTGGTCGGTCGTAGTGGGTGACGCCCCCTGATCGGAGAAGACCGTGGCAGTCACCGAACAACGTCTGTCCACCATGGTGCTGGTGATCGGCACCGGAGGTGCGGGCCTGCGCGCGGCGATCGAGCTGGCCGAGGCCGGTGTCGACGTCCTCGCGGTAGGCAAGCGCCCCAAGGAGGACGCCCATACGGCACTCGCCGCCGGAGGCATCAACGCGGCACTGGCCACCATGGATCCAGAGGACAGCTGGCAACAGCACGCGGCGGACACGATCAAGGAGAGCTATCTGCTCGCCGACCCCCGCACCGTGGAGATCGTCACCCAGGGCGCCGGCCGGGGCATCGACGACCTGGAACGCTTCGGCATGGCCTTCGCCCGGGAGGAGGACGGCCGTATCTCGCAGCGGTTCTTCGGCGCGCACAAGTTCCGGCGCACCGCCTTCGCCGGCGACTACACCGGTCTGGAGATCCAGCGCACCCTCGTCCGCCGCGCCGAGCAGCTCCAGATCCCCGTGCTCGACGGCTTCTACATCACCCGGCTCCTGGTGCACGACGGTGCCGTCTTCGGTGCCTACGGCTTCGACCTCGCGACCGGACGGCGTTGCGTGATCCACGCCGACGCCGTCATCCTCGCCGCCGGCGGCCACACCCGGATCTGGCGGCGTACCTCCTCGCGACGCGACGAGAACACGGGGGACTCCTTCCGCCTGGCCGTTGAGGCCGGGGCCCGCCTGCGCGATCCGGAGCTGGTCCAGTTCCATCCCTCCGGCATCATCGAACCGGAGAACGCGGCAGGCACCCTGGTCAGCGAGGCCGCCCGGGGCGAGGGCGGGATCCTGCGCAACGCCCTCGGGGAACGGTTCATGGCCCGCTACGACCCCGACCGGATGGAGCTGTCCACCCGCGACCGCGTGGCCCTGGCTTCCTACACGGAGATCAAGGAAGGCCGGGGCACCCCCAAGGGAGGTGTGTGGCTCGACGTCTCCCATCTGCCCCGGCAGACGATCATGACGCGACTTCCCCGCGTCTACCAGACGATGCTCGACCTGCAGATGCTGGACATCACCCGCGAACCCATCGAGATCGCGCCCACCGCGCACTACTCGATGGGCGGCGTGTGGGTGCGTCCCGAGGACCACAGCACCGATGTACGGGGCCTGTTCGCCATCGGTGAGGCGTCGAGCGGGCTGCACGGCGCCAACCGCCTCGGCGGCAACAGCCTGATCGAGCTGCTGGTCTTCGGCCGTATCACGGGCCGGGCGGCCGCCGCCTACTCGCAGTCCCTGACCGCACAGCGCCGGTCGGCGTCGGCCGTCGCCGAGGCCCGCGCAGAGGTCGACGGCCTGCTCGCGGCGGACGGGCCGGAGAACGTACGTGCCCTGCAACGCGCCATCCGCAACACCATGACCGAGCACGCCGGGGTCGTACGCGATGAGGAGGGCCTGCGTGCGGGGCTGGCGGAGCTCGCGGTGATCGAGAAGCGGATGGCGGACGTCGGCGTACACCCGGACATCGCCGGCTATCAGGACCTCGCCCACGCCTTCGATCTCAAGTCCGCCGCCCTGGCGGCGAGGGCCACCCTCGAAGCGGCGCTGGAGCGTCGCGAGACCCGCGGCTGTCACAACCGCAGCGACCACCCCGACCTGGACCCCGCTCTGCAGGTCAATCTCGTGTGGTCCCCGACGGCCGGTGTCACCCGCGAGAGCATTCCGAGCGTTCCCGACGAGATCTCCTCACTGATGGAGGAGGTCTCCACCGACGGCAAGCTCGCCGAATGAGCGGCTGTGCGGGCTGTTGTCACAAGTAGGGCCCCTGTCCTGTCACTTCAAGTGCAGACCAGAAATCTCTCCGAGAGGAAACCGCCATGAAGGTCGTAGTGATCGGTGGAACCGGGCTCATCGGTTCGAAGCTCGTCGGCAAACTGGAGGAGCACGGGCACGAGGCGGTCGCGGCCGCGCCCAACACCGGCGTCAACACGCTGACGGGCGAGGGCCTCGCCGAGGTCCTGAAGGACGCGTCGGTCGTGGTCGACGTGTCCAACTCCCCTTCGTGGGAGGACGACGCCGTCATGACCTTCTTCCGCACCTCCACCACCAACCTGCTCAATGCGGAGGCCGAGGCCGGCGTGACGCACCACGTCGCGCTGTCCGTGGTCGGCACCGACCGCCTCCAGGAGAGCGGGTACTTCCGCGCCAAGCAGGCCCAGGAAGAGCTGATCAAGGCATCCGGCATGCCCTACTCCCTCGTCCACGCCACCCAGTTCTTCGAGTTCATCAAGGGGATCGCGGACATCTCGACCGAGGGCGACACGGTGCGGCTGGCCCCCGCCAAGTTCCAGCCGATGTACTCCGACGACGTGGCGGCGGCCGTCGGCCGTACCGCGGTCGGCGATCCGGTCAACGGCACGGTGGAGATCGCGGGGCCCGACGTGTTCCGGCTCGACGAGCTCATCCGCGAGACGCTCGCCGCCCAGAAGGACCCCCGCACGGTCGTCACCGACCAGCACGCCCCGTACTCCGGCGCCGAGTTGGAGGAGACCACGCTCCTGCCCGGTCCGGACGCGCAGATCGCCGGGACCCGGCTGTCCGACTGGCTCGCGAAGCAGCAGTAGGTCCTGCTCCTGCTACGTGGCCCCTGCCCAGGAGGTGCCGTATGGCGGGTACGGATGACGCGATCCCGATCGCGGAGTTGCTCGACGAACGGCGGCATCTGCTGGATGTCGCGTACTGGATGCTCGGCAGCAGCCGTGCGGCGGAGCACGTCATCGAGGAGACCTACCGACGGTGGTTCGAGCTGCCGGAGCCGACGCGGGCGCGGATCACGGCGCCGCGCTCGTGGCTGGCGAGCGTCGCCGGGAGAATCTGCCTGACGTGGCCGGCCCAGCCCGAACAGGACTGGGCCGGCGCGGTCGCGGGCCTCGTGCGCCGTACCGGACCGCTTGCTGCCGAACCCCAGAGCGCCGAAGCGGCCGACCGGGCCCGGCACAGTCTGCGTGCTCGGCGCGCGCTTCCCACGTCGGCCCGGCAGCACGACACGGTGGCACGTGCGGTGCATCTTGCCTGCGTGACGCACGACGAGGCACTCCTGACGTCCCTCCTCGCGGCCGACGCCACGGCCTTCTTCGACGGGGGCGGCAAGGTGCGGACCCTGATCCATCCGGTGCACGGCAACACCCACGTGGCCCGCACCCTGCTGACCCTGCTGGCCCGCCATCCACGGACCACCTTGCACCCCCACCCCGTCAACGGACGGACCGGTCTGCTGGTGCGATACGGCCCCCAGGTGGCCGCCGTCATCAGCCTCGACGTCGCCGGCCCTCACGTCGTCCAGGTGTGGGGCACCCTCAACCCCGACAAGCTCCGCACCTGGAACCGCCCTTCACCCGGCACCTGACGGGCCGTCGCCCGCCTCACCGGCACTGGCGGGCGCTGTTGATGCACCGGACCATCTTGTTCATCTGGCGCTCGTCGAAGACGTTGACGAAGTCGCCGTGGTCCGTGACCGGCTTGTGCATCTGCTCGGGGAAGCCGTCCACCGCGTAGAACGGGCTGGAGCGGCCGTTGTCGTTCAGGCTGGGCGCGTTCACGTCGTAGACCAGGCGCTGCACGAGCTGCGGGATGGCCCGGAAGCCGCTCGGACAGGCGCCCGTCCGCGGATCGGCGTAGGCGACGTGGGTGCGGTGGTTGGCGCTGTCGACGTTCCGGCCGTCCCAGCAGCTCTGGAACTTCGACGTCCGGACCAGGCTGCTGCCCTCGGGGCAGATCGGGTACTTGTCCGTCAGCTGACGGTTCTCGAAGCCGGTGCAGCTCCACGCCGCGTTGGCGTTCGCGGTGCCGTTGGTGAACGCCTTGGCGTCACCGGTGATGATCCGCAGGAACTTGGGCATGGCCACGACCTTGCCCCTCGCGTTCCCCACGTAGTCCAGGGTCACCTGCGACGCGGTGAGGATCCTGCCGGTGTTGCCCTCGGCGCCGCCGCCCTGTTGCCGGGCGTCGAACTCCTCGGTGCCGTCCTGCAGCCGCAGGACCGGCCAGTAGTACGACGACTTGTCGCCCTGGTTCCGGCAGGTCGTCTTGCCGTTCGCGAAGTCCTGGTTGTCGGCGAACGCGTCGTTGGCCTGGTTGCCGACGTAGTCGTGGGTGTGGTGAGCACCGTTGTCCACACCGGGCGCGACGATGACGTTGTCGGAGTTGTACAGCTTGTTCTCGTTCACACCGCACTGGGTGGTGAAGGTTCCCCTCGACGCGGCGCGCGACTTGCGGGGTGCTGACGCATTGGGCCGGACCTTGGTGATGTCGACGAAGTCGGCGGCGACGGGACCGTTGCCTTCCTGTCCACCGACGCCGGGCTCGCCCTCGCCCTGCTCCTGCTCCTGCTCCTGGCCGCTGCCGGAACCGCGCACCGTACAGGCGGCCAGCGAGTCAAGACCCTGCGGCCGGTCCCCCACCCTGTCGATGGCGGCAGCGATCCGCTCGATCGTCGCGGCCCGCTTGTCCTTGAGGGGGCCGAGGACGGCATTGCTCGCGAAGCCGCTGTCCTGCTGTATCGCCCCGGACGAACTCCGCAGCTTCTGGTACGCCTCGGAGATCTGGCTGTCCAGCAGGGCGAGTTCCTTGTCGACCTGCGCCCTGGCCGCGGCCGGGGTCTGCTCGAGCCGATTGCCGACGTCGGGGCAGTCGATGGTCGAGGCCTGCGGGGCCCCGGCCTCACCTGCTCCGCCCGCTCCGCCCTGAGACGACCGTTTGACGGTGTTACCGCCGGACGTCTCATGGGCGGAGGCATACACGTTCACGACCACCAGCCCGCCCCCGCCGAGCGTGAGGGCCGCCAGGGCGGCAATGACCTTGCCGCTCGTGGTCTTCGTTCGTTTTCGTGCGTTGCGCCCCATGAACTTCCTCCGAACTCTCGTGGATGAAACGCCACCAGAGTTATCCATGGGGCTGATGTGACGGGGGAGTTCGGTTGCCGCGTCAGTTTCTCGTAAGAACTCGCCTACTGGGGGTGGGACTGGTCGCTCCCACCCAGGCGAGAACGACTTGGCCTCGGCCCGCCCGCCCACCCCGGTGAGGACAACCCCGCATGCGCGGATCGAGCTACCCACGCGGGCGGCCGAGTCTGCTGGTCCGCGTGCGCGACGATTTCAGCTGTGGGCCCGGGGGGCGGCGTCCCCCATGGGTGTGCTGCTCTCTGCGCTCGTCAGAATCGCGCTTGCGACGACACCGAAGAGGTGGTCGGCGCGTGGTGCGAGCGAGGGTTGATCGCCGAGCCAAGCGAGCATTGCTACCAGGGCGAACAGATCGGCGCCATCGATATCGCTGCGCGCCATGTCCGCGGCCTGGGCACGGGTGAGGAGGCGCGCACCGGCTGCGCGCAGGGTGACGCACGATGCGTGGAGTGCGGATTCGGGGTCCTCGATGGCGGCTGCCATCAGCACGGTCGCGCCTCGGTACTCGGTTGTCCACGCGACGCAGTCGCGTAGCCACGAAACGAGAGCGTCCTCGGGTGGACTCGACGCCTCGAGCTCGCCTGCCTTGGCCGTCAGTTCGTCGAAGCTCGTGCGCAGCAGGGCATCAAGCAGCGCTTCGCGCGTGGGGAAGTGCCGCAGCAGGGTCGCGAGCCCGACATCGGCCCTGCGCGCGATGTCGCGCAGGGACACGTCGACACCGTGCTCGGCGATGGCGGTGCCCGCTACTGCCAGCAGGTGGTCGCGGTTCTTTCTGGCGTCGGCCCGCATGTGTCCTCCCCTTGACTATCCGGATCAGTGGTCCATATATTCGGATCAGTGATCCACTTATGTGGATCGCCGATCCGGATAACCGTATCCCGCGGCAGGGCAGGAGAAAAACGATGGCGACACGCACGATGAGGGCGATCCGGCTGCACGAGTTCGGCACCCCTGAAGTTCTGCGTTATGAGGAGGCGCCGATTCCCGAACCGGGGCCGGGTGAGGTACTCGTCCGCGTGCACGCGGCCGGCATCAACCCTCCCGACTGGTACGCGCGTGAGGGAATGCCCGACGTACCTCCCGAGCTCAAGCCTCCGTTCCATCTGCCCCTGATTCCGGGGACCGACGTCTCGGGCGTCGTAGAAGCCCTGGGCCCTGACACCAAGAGCTTCGAGATCGGAGACGAGGTGATCGGCCTCGTGCGCTTCCCCACCACCCTCCAAGGCAGCGCGTACGCCGAGTACGTCACCGCCCCGGCAACCGACCTCGCCCACAAGCCGGCTTCGGTCGACCACGCGCACGCCGCCGGCCTGCCCATGTCCGGGTTGACGGCGTGGCAGTTCTTGATCGAGCTCGGGCACGACCACCCCTCGCCGTTCCAGGAGGCCCAGCACAGCCCGATGGCACTCGGCAGCGAGACCACGGTGCTCATCAACGGAGCTGCCGGCGGGGTGGGGCACCTCGCTCTTCAGGTGGCCAAGTCGAAGGGGGCCCGCGTCATCGCCGTGGCCTCCAGCACCCACGAGACGTTCCTGCGCGAGCTCGGCGCCGACGAGTTCATCGACTACACCAAGGAACGGCCCGAGGAAGTCGCCCGTGACATCGATCTCGTCCTGGACGCCGTCGGGGGCCCCGACAGCAGGCGCTTCCTGCGCACCATCAAGCGCGGCGGGTCCCTCTATCCGGTGTACTTCGGCGAGTTCGACGACGAGGAGAACGCGGAGCTGGGTATCACGGTCACGGCCACCCAGGTCCGATCGAACGGCGCGCAGCTCGCCGAACTGGGTCGCTTGCTTGACGCGGGCACGGTGCGTGTAGCGCTCGACAGCACGTTCCCGCTCGCGGACGCCCGGGCGGCACATGAACGCGCCGCCCGAGGACACATCCGAGGCAAGATCGTGCTCACAGTCGCTTAGATGTGCGCTGCTGCATAGGCATGTCCGGCATTGCCGGTGCGTTCTGGAGCCCAGCGACGTCGGTCGCGGCAAAGGGGTTCAGGAGCGCTGCGTGGAGTTGGTCGATCTGCCGGCATGGACGCTGCCTGACCTTGCGGGCTCGGCGAGCATCGCCGTGAGGCTGCGGCGAGCTCGCGGTCCGGCTTCTGCGGGAGGGGCTGGGGCGATTCGGGGGCGGCTGCTCGCTTTCTCGGTCGGCCGCTACCTCGCTATCCCGCGTTGGGCGGCGTCAGCCGCCGTGTGATCCGGTCGAACAGCTCGGTCAGCGGCTCGCCGACGTCCCGGCCGAACTCGGTCAGCCCGTAGGTGACTTGGGGCGGAGTCGTCGGCTCGACCTCCCGCCAGACCAGGCCGTCCTGGACCAGCGCGCGCAGGGTCTGGGCGAGCATCTTCTCGCTGATGCCCTGGATGCTCTCGCGCAGCTCGTAGAACCGAAGGTCGTTGGTCCGCAAGGAGATCAGCACCCAGACGCCCCACCTGCTGGTCACGTGGTCGACGACATCGCGCGCGGGGCAGTCAGTGTGAAACACGTCATACCGCTCCCCCGCCTCGGCCTGTGTGTGCTGCGCGCTTCCTGTCACGTGGTGAGCTTACCTCGGGGTATGTCCTTACCAAAAGTTAGCCCTGCTCCTAGCGTGAAGGCCACCGAAGGGCATCGAACAAGGAGCTGATCATGATCGTGGTGACCGGGGCTACCGGGAACGTGGGCCGGCCGTTGACGCGGGCGCTGGCCGAGGCGGGCCAGCAGGTGACGGCGGTGTCACGGCACGCGGCGGCGGTACCGGACGGCGTCCGTCACGTGGCGGCCGACCTGGCCGAGCCGGGCAGCCTTGAGCCCGCGCTGGCCGGGGCGAAAGGGCTGTTCCTGCTGCTGTCCGGCGACCTGCACGCCGCCGGAGCCAGCCCGGCCTTCATCATCGGCGAAGCCGCGGCCGGCGGGGTGCGCCGGATCGTTCTGCTCTCCACGCAGGGCGTGGCGACCAGGCCCTTCGGCCCGACGCGGATCGCGATGCGCGCGGTGGAGGAATCGCTGCGGGAGTCCGGTCTGGAGTGGGCCGTCCTGCGGCCGGGCGGATTCGCCTCCAACGCCCTGTGGTGGGCCGAGTCCGTCCGGGCGCGGCGGGTCGTCGCCGCACCCTTCGGCGATGTCGGGGTGCCGATCATCGATCCGGCGGACATCGCCGAGGTCGCGGCGGCCTGCCTGCTGGATGACCGGCACACCGGCGGCGTGTACGAGCTGACCGGCCCGGAGGTGATCACGCCGCGCCGGCAGGCGGAGGCCATCGCCGCCGCGCTGGGATCACCCGTGCGGTTTCACGCCCTCACCCGCGACGAGGCCAAGGCCGCCATGGCCCAGAGCATGCCGGCCGAACTCGCCGAGGACACCCTGGACATCCTCGGTTCCCCGAGCCCGGCCGAGCTGCGCGTCAGCCCGGATGTCCAGCGGGTCCTCGGCCGCGCCCCACGCCCGTTCGCCGACTGGGCCGCCCGCAATGTCGCCGCGTTCCGCTGAGGCCGGCCGGCACCGCTGGAATTGCGCGGCGTGCTCGCCGGCCCACTGCTGTCAGTCGAGAACCTGATCCGAAGGTGACGTCGGCGCCATGCCCGGGACTGACACTCCAGATCACTGACTTCGTGCGCTTCAGGGCTCTGGCAGTAGAGGGGTCACCTGAGGCGGTGGGCCCCCTGATGCGCCGGTGCCGCGGTACGCGACGGCCCGCTGCCGGTTTCGGTGTTCATGGCACGGGTGATGGCGCGGGCCACCGCGACCACGGCGGGGACAGCCGCCGACCCGGTACATTCTTCGTCGACACTGATCCGCAACGAGGCGACCCACCTCTGCCTCACCGCCCCCAGGGCGGCAGACGGAACGCCCAGCGACGAGGGCAGAGTCACCGTGGATGAGTGCTCGGCGAGTTCCGACTCCCTGCAGTGGTGGGCGAGGGGCTACTGACAGCCCCGCCAGGTCCGGCGGCGCACCTGCCGTGCGCCGCCGGACCGCACAGCACCGGCTGAGTGTCTACGTGCCGCTACCACAATTGCCCAGCTCAGCAAGGGCCGCAGCTCAGGCCCAGGCAGTCACCGCCACGAACGAACTGTCCTGCCGGAACAGATCCGTCCCGTCCCCCCGTTCCACCCGCAGCTGATAGCCATAGTGCCGCAGGTAGTACCCGGGGTAGTTGTACGACTCGAAGCGGAGCGAGCCGCTCGTTGTGCCCGTGCGGGCGACGAACGTGGCGTCCCTCGCGAACGTCGACGTGCCGTCGTCGGTGTCGAAGCGGGCGCGGAAGTCCCAGTGGCGGAGGTACTTGCCGGATGAGTCGCGGAAGGAGCAGCCGTTCGCGTCGGCGAGGCCTGGCACCACCGTGAAGGTCGATGCCTGCTTCTCGGCGGTGGTGCTGGTCCCGCTGACCACCGGGAGGTTGAGCTGGGAGGACTGTGCCTGCCAGTAGCGGGTGGTGTAGTTGGCCGACTGGAAGGAACGGGTGACGTTCTTCGCCAGGGTCGGGCCGCCCGTGACGGTCTCCTTGATGACGGTGAAGTGGCGGGCGGTTCCGGATACGGCGGGCAGGGCGGCCGGGGTGGACCAGGTCGCGAAGGTGTCGTAACTGTCGCTGTAGTAGTACGTGCCGTCGCCGTAGCCGTCGAAGAAGAGCCGCCAGCCGCCGTTGTCGAGCTGGACGAGCGCAGGGCCCTCGCGGTAGCTGCCCCAGCCCGCCCAGTCGCCGGTGCGGGAGATCGTGTACGGGCCGGCGGGGCTGGACGCCGTGGCGTACTCGATGTACTTCGTCGTCTCGTTCTTCGTGAAGGCGTGGTAGGTCGAGCCGAGCTTCACGATGAACGTGTCGATGTGGTTCGCGCCGATGCCGGACAGTGCCACGGGTGAACTCCATGCCGTCAGCGCGGAGTTCGTTGCCTTCAGCAGATACGGCGTGAAGATCCACTCGTCGTTGGTGGTCGAGCAGGACACGATGACGTGCACGCTGCCGTCGCTGTCGACGAACCACTCCGGCGCCCACGCACGGGAGAGGCCCGCGATCGGGACCGTGTGGTCGTACAGGAACGTCCAGTTGACCCGGTCGGTGCTGCGGGCGAAGCCGATGGTGGTGCTGGTGTCCTGCCAGGTGTGGGTCGTGTAGGTGACGTAGTAGTAGCCGTTGGTGTGCTTGAAGATGCTCGCGTCGCGGATGCGGTTGCTCGGCGGGGTGTACGCGGAGGCCTTCGCCAGGCGGAAGTCGGTGGCGTCGTCCGACTGATAGACGTTCACGGTCCCGTCGTTGCTGTTCAGGAACGGGACGATCGTGTACCGGGTGGCGGAGCCGCTGGGCGGGGCGGCGGCCAGGGCGGTACCGAGCAGTCCGGGCGCTTCACCCAGGACGAGGGCCGAGGCAGGCAGGACGGCCATCGCGCGCAGCAGGGTACGGCGGGACGGTCCGGGGGGCGGTGGGGTCACGGCGGCTCTCCATGACGTTCAGGGGGTTCGGGGGATGCGGGGGTTACGCGGCTCAGGATGCTCACGAGATGCTGACCATGTTCGACATATCGAACTCAGTTCGGTGAGGCGATCAGACGGTAGGGGTGGGACCAGGCCGCGTCAATCCTTCGCGCACGAAGCGGAAGAGGCCTGTGGGAAACCTGTGCTCCTTCAGCGCTCCCCCAATCGGACTCCCCCGTTTCCCAAGTCGTTCCACCGGCGGGCCGCGGAGGTTACTGTTCGGTAGACAACGTCGTCCCGGAGGTGCCCGTATGACACCCGACCGTGCCGTAGGCCTCGCCGAGTCCGCCCGTGCGCTGGCCGACGGGGAGGTGACGTCGCAGGCGCTCGTCGCGGAGACGCTCTCGCGGATCGAGGCGACCCAGGGGTCCCTCAACGCGTTCCGGGTGGTCCGGGCCGAGGCGGCCCTCGCCGAGGCGAAAGCCGCAGACGCGGAACTCGCCACCGGCGGCCGACGGCCGCTGCTGGGCGTGCCGGTCGCGGTGAAGGACGACATGGACGTGGCGGGCGAACCGACCGCGTTCGGCTGTTGCGGCGAGTTCCCTCCGGTCGCCGAGGACGGTGAGGCGGTACGGCGGCTGCGCGCGGCCGGGGCGGTGATCGTGGGCAAGACGAACACCTGCGAGCTGGGGCAGTGGCCGTTCACCGAGGGGCCGGCCTTCGGCGCGACCCGCAACCCGTGGCACTCGGACCACACGCCCGGCGGCTCGTCCGGTGGTTCGGCGGCCGCCGTGGCCGCCGGTCTGGTGCCCGCCGCGCTCGGCTCGGACGGCGCCGGTTCGGTGCGGATCCCGGCATCGTGGACGCACCTGATCGGCATCAAGCCGCAGCGCGGCCGCGTCTCCACCTGGCCGCGCGGCGAGTCCTTCCAGGGCATCACCGTCAACGGCACCCTCGCCCGTACGGTGGCCGACGCGGCCCTCCTGCTGGACGCCGCCGCCGGCAACCACGACCTCGACCCGCACCGCCCGCCGGCGGTCGACGCCTCGCAGGCCGTGGGCCGCGAACCCGGACGGCTGCGCATCGCGCTCTCCCTCAAGCCTCCGTTCACCGCACTGCCCGCCCGTCTGCAGCCGGAGGTGCGGGCCAGGATCGTCCGACTCGCCGAGAAACTGAGCGCGTTGGGGCACTTCGTCGAGGAGGCCGATCCGCCGTACGGGCAGATCGGGCTCACCTTCATCCCGCGCGCGACGGTCGGGATCGCCGAGTGGGCGAGCGCTGCGCCGTTCCCCGCGCTGCTCGACCGGCGCACCCGGGACGCCGCCCGGCTGGGCCGGCTCCTCGGCGGGGTCCCGCTGCGGGCGGCCCGGCGTGCGGAGGCGGTGCTGCACCGTCGTATCGGAGCGTTCTACGAGTCGTACGACGTGATCCTCGCGCCCACGACGGCCGCTCCCCCGCCCCGTATCGGCGCGATGCTCGAACTCGGCGGTTTCGCCACCGACCGGGCGATGATCGCCGCCTGTCCCTACGCCTGGCCGTGGAACGTGCTGGGCTGGCCCGGCGTGAACGTCCCGGCCGGGTTCGTGGACGGTCTGCCCGTCGGCGCCCAGTTGCTCGGGCCGGCGAACAGCGAGCCCCTGCTGATCTCGCTGGCCGCACAGTTGGAGGCGGAGCTGCGCTGGCACGAACTGTGGCCGCCGCAGCAGGGCGAGACCGTTCCCGCCCCGGTGGCCTGAGGGGCCGCAGGCCCTACCCTGCGACGATGGACGATGCGTCGATGGTCGGGCTCATGGGGCGGGTCACCGGCACGGTGGGACCCGGGCTCGTCGGCGAGGTGATCGTGCGGGTGCGCGGCGGCGCCGAGCACTTCCTCGCCTATCCGGCCACCGGCAGCGACCGTATCGAACGCGGCACGGTGGTGACGGTGGTGGAGTACCAACCGCCGCGGACCGTCTACGTCCAGGCTGCATACGACAGTTGAGCCCGCTCCTTCGCAGGTGAGAGCCGTCTGCGTCGAGGTTGCGGCAAGGATGCGTCAACCCCTGTACCTGCGTGGCGCACAGGCGCACACTCCCATTCGTTCGGTGCCGAAAGGACACCATCCAAAGGGGGCGTATGCCGATGGTTGTCGGCGTCGTTGCGGGGGTGGCAGCAGCTGCCGTCCTCGTTCTGATCGGTCTGTTCAGATGATGTGGCGGGTCGCCGAACCCAACGAGGCACTGGTCATCTCCGGTTCCAAGCACCGCACCGAGGGCCTTGAGGAGGGCATGGGCTTTCGGATCGTCACCGGGCGGGGCACGCTGGTGCTGCCCGGGGTGCAGGCGGTGCGCAAGCTGTCGCTCGACCTGAACGAGACCGAGTTGCAGGTGGACTGTGTGACGCACCAGGGCATTCCGCTGAAGGTGCGGGGCGTGGTCATCTTCAAGGTGGGAGACGACTTCGTGTCGATCGCCAACGCGGCCCGTCGTTTCCTGGACCAGCAGAAGCTGATGTCGGAGCGGGTGGACAGCGTCTTCGCCGGTCATCTGCGGTCCATCGTGGGCGGGTTGACCGTGGAGGACATGATCCGCGACCGGGAGAAGCTCACCGGGCAGACGCGGGCGGCGTGCGGCACCGAGATGGAGAAGCTCGGGCTCATCGTCGACTCGCTGCAGATCCACGAGATCGAGGACCCCACCGGGTACATCCAGAACCTGGCCATGCCGCACGCGGCGGCCGTGCAGCGGGACGCACGGATCGCGCAGGCCGAGGCGAACCGTCTCGCCACCGAGGCGGAGCAGCAGAGTTACGCGCGGATGGCCGAGGCGACCCGGGACAGCGAGATCCTCCAGGCGGGCTATCAGGCCGAGCGCGACAAGGCGGGGGCCAAGTCCCGGCAGGCCGGTCCGCTCGCCGACGCGGCCGCCCGGCAGGAGGTCGTCGTCCAGGAGACGCGGGTCGCCGAACTGGAGGCGCACCGGCGGGAGCAGCAGCTCCAGGCCGACGTCCGCAAGCCCGCCGACGCGCAGGCCTACGAGAAGCGCACCCTGACCGAGGCCGAGCGCGACGCGCGGATCTCGGCGGCGCAGGCCAAGGCGAAGGAGACGGAACTGGCGGCGGTCGCCGAGGCCACCCGGGTCAAGACGGCCGCCGGCGCCGAGGCCGAGGCGACCAAGGCCCGCGGCACTGCGACGGCCGCGGCGACTCGCGCCACGGGCGAGGCGGAGGCCGCCGCCGCACAGGCCAAGGGGCTCGCGGAGGCGGAGGCCATCAAGGCCCGGGCCGCCGCCCTGGCCGAGAACCAGGAGGCCGTGGTCGCGCAGCAACTCGCCGAGAACTGGCCGGAGATCGTCCGGGCCGGCGCGTCCGCCTTCGGCAGCGTCGACAACATGGTGCTGCTCAACGGCGCCGACGGGATGGCGGACATGTTCGCCAAGGCGCTCACCATGGGCGGTACGGGACTGGGGCCGGCCCGGCAGCTGCTGGCGTCGATGAACCAGAACGGGCAGGTACCGAAGGAGGGTTCGCCGCTCAACGGGCCCACCCAGAAGGTGCCGATGGACGAGAAGTGACCAGGCGCGAGAAGTGACCCGGCGGGCGTGCTCGCGAGGGCAGCCTCTAGGGTGCCCCCGTGAGCATCTCCACCGATGGATACGTCCCGGGCCGCCACGGCCACTCCGCCACCACCGAGGCCGATCCCCGCAAGGTCGGCAAGGTGCGCACCGAGTACTCCCCAGCGCACGACGGCGACCCCGATCCCGGGGAGATCGTCTGGACCTGGGTGCCCTTCGAGGAGAACGACGGGCGGGGCAAGGACCGGCCGGTGCTCGTGGTGGCCCGGGAGGCCGGCGGGACGTTCCTCGCGGTGCAGCTGTCCAGCAAGCGGCACGACGGGGACCGTGAGTGGGTCGCCATCGGCAGCGGGCCGTGGGACCGGACCGGCCGCGACTCCTGGGTCGACGTGGACCGCATCCTCCGCCTGCACGAGCAGGGCATGCGCCGGGAGGCGTGCGCCCTGGACCGCGGCCGGTTCAACCTGGTCAGGCACCGGCTGCACGAGCGCTACGGCTGGACCTGAGCACTACCGCTGGAGCTGACCCTCGGGGAACGCCCGTACGAACGCGGCCCGCACCGGGCTGTCGGGCGTGCGGTCCAGGATGCCGAACACCACGTGCTCGAAGGCCCCGGCGAACCGCCCGCCGGGCGCGAGCAGCCCCCGGAACGCGCCCGCCACCTGCGCCGGGTCGTTCTGGAACACCCCGCAGCCCCAGGCACCGAGCACCAGTCGCGGGTACCCGTGCGTCACGGCCGTCTCCAGTACCCGCTCGGCCCGGGTCGCAAGGGCGCCCGGCAGCTCGGCCGTGCGCTGCGGGGCCGTACGCCGGATGACGCCCGCGTTCGGTGCGGCGGCGGTCAGGAAACCGGCGGTGTACGGGGCCTGAAGCAGCCGGCCGCGGTCGTCGCGGAAGACGGGCACGCCGGGTGAGTGGATGACACGGTCGGTGTAGAACGGGTCGCGGTGGGCGCGGTGGTGGTCGTAGAACGCGCGGGCGACGAGCAGGCAGGTGTACAGCGCCGAGGCGCGGCACAGGGCTTCCTCCTGGGCCTGGGCGCCGTTCAGATAGCCGCCGCCCGGGTTGCGGGCCGAGGCGAAGTTCAGTCCGGCTGTCCCGGCGCCGAGGCGGCGGGCCGCCTCCATGCTGCTCTCGCCCGTGACCTCGAAGAACGTCTCCCGCTGGGGGACCTGCGGCACCGGCACCGGGTCCGGCCCGGACATCCGGGTGCCGTCCCGCGCCGCCTCGATCGCCGCCGCGAGGGACACCTCGCGGCCGTCCGGCGCTCGGTACCTCCCCGCCGCCACGATCTCTTCCGTCTGCTGCGCGATGCCGCGCAGGCGCGCGCTCATGGCGCCACCCCCGTGCGCGCCATGACCGTGCGACCGCGTCGGCTGCACGCGATCTCCCCCGCCGTGCTCATGCACGCATCCTGAGCGATGCTGGTCCTGCGGTGCAACAGAATTTCCGGGCCCCGACAGCCGACTGAGAACAAGCGGGAAAGCCCCCGCTAACGCCCGGAGAGCAAAGATTACGCACCCGGAACGTGCCGGTACGCGCCCTTGTGCGAAGCGACGTGAGGGTCTTGGGTGGGACGAGTGTGCCGGCCCGCCCACAAGATCCGGGCCGGGCGGCATCGTGGACGCTCAGGAGGATCCAAGACATGTCAGATTCGGTGAGCGACTGTACGGAGCAGCCGCGCTCCGCAGTCACCGAAGCCGAGGTGGAGGCCCTCGTCAGGGGCATCTGCTTCAAGACCGGCCCGCCACGCACCCTCGGGGTCGAAGTGGAATGGCTCGTCCACGAGCTGCGCAGCCCGCAGCTCCCCGTGACACCCGAACGACTCGAAGCGGCCTACGCCGCACTACGGACCGTGCCCCTGAGGTCGGCGCTCACCGTCGAACCCGGCGGTCAGCTGGAGCTGAGCTCCCCGCCCGCCGCCTCGCTGATGGAGTGCATCGGTACCGTCTCCGCCGACCTCGACGCCGCCCGCGCCGTGCTGCGCGAGCACAGCCTCGGTCTGGTCGGCATGGGCAACGATCCCTGGCACTCGCCCCGCCGTTTCCTGCGCCAGCCGCGCTATGACGCCATGGAGGCGTATCTGGACCGGGCGGGCCCGGCCGGCCGCGCCATGATGTGCACCTCGGCCTCCGTGCAGGTGTGCCTGGACTCCGGATACGAGGAGCCCGGCCCGCTCGGGCACGGACGGCGCTGGTGGCTGGCACACCAGCTGGGCGCGGTCCTGGTCGCCGTCTTCGCCAACTCCCCACTGGCCGGGAACGAGCCCACGGGCTGGCTCTCCACCCGGCAGTTGCTGTGGATGGAGATCGGCCCGGGCCGCGCGGGCACACCTCCGCTGGACGGCGACCCGAGGGTCGCCTGGGCGCGGCACGTCCTGGACGCGCCGGTGATGTGCGTGCGGCAGGACGGCGGCCCGTGGGACGTCCCGGACGGGCTGACGTTCCGGGAGTGGACCAGGTCGGGAGCGCCGAGGCCACCGACGCAGGAGGACCTCGACTACCACCTCACGACACTGTTCCCGCCGGTCAGACCGCGGGGCCATCTGGAACTGCGCATGATCGACGCACAGCCGGGCGAGGACGGGTGGATCGTGCCGCTCGCCGTGACCACGGCGCTCTTCGACGACCCCGAGGCCGCCGAGACCGCCTACCGCACGGTGAAGCCGCTGGCCGAGCGCGGCATGTCGCTGCCTGCCCCGCACAACCCGCTGTGGCTCGACGCGGCCCGCTCGGGCCTCGCCGACCCCGAGTTGCAGGAGGTCGCGGACACCTGCTTCGCGGCGGCACTGGAGGCCCTGCCCCGGCTGGGGGCCACGGCCGAGGTCACGAACGCCGTCGCGGCGTACCGGGACCGCTATGTCAGCAAGGGCCGCTGCCCCGCCGACGACCTGCTGGACGAGCTCTACGGCACGGACCGCACCCTGCACGGGAAGGACGACCGGACATGACCGACCCCGCCCACGACGCCGACACGCTCCGCGAGCGGGCACTGACCACCCTCACCACCGCCCGTGCCCGGACGACCCTGCTGACCTCCTGCGTCGAGGACCCCGATCTCACCGCCCAGCACTCGCCGCTGATGTCCCCGCTGGTGTGGGACCTCGCGCACATCAGCAACCAGGAGGAGCAGTGGCTGCTCCGGACGGTCGCCGGGCGGGAGGCGATGCGGCCCGAGATCGACGGCATCTACGACGCCTTCGAGCACCCCCGCGCCGCCCGCCCCACCCTGCCGCTGCTGCCGCCGGCCGAGGCCCGTCACTACGCGTCCGAGGTGCGCGGGCGGGTCCTGGACCTGCTGGAGAGCACCGCATTCCACGGGACGCGACTGACCGAGGCGGCCTTCGCCTTCGGGATGATCGCGCAGCACGAACAGCAGCACGACGAGACGATGCTGATCACCCATCAGCTCCGCAAGGGCCCCCAGGCCCTGACCGCCCCCGACCCGGATCCGGCACCCTTGATGACGGGCCCGTCCGAAGTCCTGGTCCCCGGCGGCCCGTTCACGATGGGCACCTCTACCGAGCCGTGGGCACTGGACAACGAACGCCCGGCACACCGGCGCGAGGTGCCGCCGTTCTACATCGACACCACGCCGGTGACGAACGCCGCGTACAAGGCCTTCATCGAGGACGGCGGCTACGACGACGACCGCTGGTGGACGCCGGAGGGCTGGGCGCACATCCGCGGGAACTCGATCCACGCCCCGCTGTTCTGGCGCCGGGACGGCAAGCAGTGGCTCCGCCGCCGCTTCGGCGTCACCGAGGTGGTACCGCCGGACGAGCCCGTCCTGCATGTGTGCTGGTACGAGGCGGACGCCTACGCCCGCTGGGCCGGGCGCAGGCTGCCCACCGAGGCCGAGTGGGAGAAGGCCGCCCGCCACGACCCGGCCGGGGACCGCTCGATGCGCTACCCGTGGGGCGACGACGATCCCGGACCGGAGCACGCCAACCTCGGCCAGCGGCATCTGCGCCCCGCGCCGGCCGGCAGCTATCCGGAGGGCGAGTCGCCGCTCGGTGTACGGCAGTTGATAGGTGACGTGTGGGAGTGGACGGCGAGCGACTTCCTGCCGTACCCGGGCTTCCAGGCGTTCCCGTACAAGGAGTACTCGGAGGTGTTCTTCGGGCCCGAGTACAAGGTGCTGCGCGGCGGCGCCTTCGCCGTGGACGCGGTCGCCTGCCGGGGCACCTTCCGCAACTGGGACCATCCGATACGGCGGCAGATCTTCTCCGGGTTCCGCACGGCCCGGTCCGCGGGGGACGTCTGATGTGCCGTCACCTGGCCTATCTGGGTCCCGAGGAGCCGCTCGGCAGACTCCTCGCCGAGCCTCCGCACGGGCTGTACCGCCAGTCGTGGGCACCTCGACGGCAGCGGTACGGGACCGTCAACGCCGATGGTTTCGGGATCGGTTGGTACGCCGACGGGGACCCGGTGCCGGCCCGGTACCGCCGGGCCGGGCCGATCTGGGCGGACCCGTCCTTCGCCGATCTGGCACGGGTCGTACGCAGCGGCGCGCTGCTGGCCGCCGTACGGGACGCGACGCTGCCGGGCGCCGATCAGGAGGCCGCGGCGGCGCCGTTCGCCGGCGGTCCCTGGCTGTTCAGCCACAACGGCGCGGTGAAGGGCTGGCCGGGCTCGCTCGCCGCGCTCGTGCCGACCCTGCCCGCGGTGGACCTGCTGTCGATGGAGGCCCGCAACGACTCGGCGCTCGTGTGGGCGCTGGTCGTCGCGCGGTTGCGCGGCGGCGACGAGGAGGGGCAGGCACTGGCCGACACGGTCCTGGAGGTCGCCGCGGCGGCCCCCGGTTCCCGGCTCAACCTGCTGCTCAGCAACGGCGAGACCATCGCCGCGACCGCCTGGGGCGACACCCTCTTCTATCTGACCCGGCCCGGCGGCGGCACCGTCGTGGCCTCCGAGCCGTACGACGACGATCCGCACTGGCAGGAGGTCCCCGACCGGACCCTCCTCGCGGCGAGCCGCACCGATGTGCTGCTCACCCCGCTCAAGGATCCGAGCGACCCCCTGCAACCCTCCGGACCACCGAAGGAGCCCAGCACGTGAGTCCGTTCCTTCTCACTCGCACCCTGCCCGAGGACGCCACCGACGCCGCACTGCGCGCCGACGTCCTCAAGGGCCTGACGAGCACGCCCAAGACGCTGCCGCCGAAGTGGTTCTACGACGCGCAGGGCAGCGAACTGTTCGAGAAGATCACCGAGTTGCCCGAGTACTACCCGACGCGCGCCGAGCGCGAGATCCTCGTCGACCGGGCCGGCGAGATCGCCGCGGCCACCGGCGCCCGCACTCTGGTCGAACTGGGCTCCGGCTCCTCGGAGAAGACGCGGCACCTGCTCGACGCGCTGACGGGACTGCACACGTACGTCCCCGTCGACGTCAGCGAGAGCGCGCTCACGCAGGCCGGGCACGCGCTCATCGAGGAGCGGCCGGAGCTCGACGTGCACGCGCTGATCGCCGACTTCACCGGCGGGCTGACGCTGCCGGACACGCCGGGCCCCCGGCTGGTGGCGTTCCTCGGCGGCACGATCGGCAATCTGCTGCCGGCTGAGCGTGCCGCGTTCCTCGCGTCGGTGCGGTCCCTGCTCTCCCCCGGTGACGCGCTGCTGCTCGGCACGGATCTGGTCAAGGACGAGCGGGTCCTGGTCGAGGCGTACGACGACGCTGCCGGGGTGACGGCCGCGTTCAACAAGAACGTCCTGGCGGTGATCGACCGCGAGTTGGGCGCCGACTTCGATCCGGCCGCGTTCGACCACGCCGCCGTGTGGGACGCGGACCACGAGTGGATAGAGATGCGGCTGCGCTCCCGTACGGCGCAGACGGTGAAGGTGCCCGCGCTGGGCCTCGCCGTCGACTTCGCGGCGGGCGAGGACATGCGCACCGAGGTGTCGGCGAAGTTCCGCAGGGACGGTGTCCGCGCGGAACTGTCCGATGCCGGGCTGGAGCTGGCGCACTGGTGGACGGACGGTGAGGGCCGCTTCGCGCTGTCACTGAGCGTGGCGCGGTGACGGACGGCTCGCGCGATGCCCCGCCTTGGGGCACCGTGGAGGGACGCGTGAGAGGAGCAGCCACATGTCGAACCACACCTACCGGGTCACGGATATCGTCGGCACCTCGCCGGAGGGCGTGGACCAGGCCATCCGCAACGGCATCGAGCGTGCCTCGCAGACCCTGCGCAACCTGGACTGGTTCGAGGTGACCGAGGTGCGCGGCCAGCTCGACGACGGGCAGATCGCGCACTGGCAGGTGACCATGAAGGTCGGCTTCCGCCTGGACGAGACCGGGTAGCAGGCCCGGCCCCTCTCCTCAGGTCCGCCCCTCCCGCTCCTGTGCCACCTTCAGCGCTGCGGACGGGGCGGACCAGCGTGCCCGTACGACGGTGAATCCGGCCCGTTCGGCGTCCTCGCAGACCAGCTCGTCGTCGTCCACCAGGACCCGGATCTCGTGGGTCCGGGCGAGGCGGCGCAGGGTCTCCAGCTTGGTGCGCCGGGCGGGCCGCCGGTCGTCGTTGCGCCGCATGTGCACACGCCCCTCGGGCAGCCCGTGCGCGGCGAGCCAGTCAAGCGTGTCGCGCCGGCAGCGCTCGGGCCGCCCGGTCAGATAGCGGACCTCGCACTCCTTCGCGCTCTCCCGCGCCAGCGCGACGCCCTCCGAGAGGGGCGGGTCGTCCGGTGCGGCCCCGAAGAACCCGTCCCAGTCACGCGGCTTGCGCTCCAGGAAGTGCTGCCGGTGCGCCGTGTCGGCGAGGGTGTTGTCCAGGTCGAACACGGCGAGAGGGCGGTCGTGGCTGTCGGTCACGTCCCTCACCCTAATCCGGGGCCCTGATGTGGGACAGTCCGACCCGGAGACATGGTCCGGACTAATTCACCGACAGCCGTTATCCGCACGTTTCACATGATCGCCCAAAAGCATGAGGGGCGCGAATGCGCCACCGTGGGGCGGCAATTCACGTCGACGGTTGATTGCTCAAAGAGAGCGCTGTCATACTCCGGCTTCCGGCTTTCGCCCCCCGCCACCCGTCCCCCGTCAGGCCCGCACTCCCCAGTGTGTTCGGCATGCCGCAGCGAAGAAGGTGCGCCTGTGCCCGAGTTTTCACCATGGCAAGACAACTCTTCCACATACGGTTCGCCGGACAATGGCCGCGTACCGTCCAGACGCATATCCGACGATGCCGAATTCCACTCACTTCGCCGTGCCCAGCGCAGGTTCGGGGTGCGCGCGACGCTTCTTTCGGTCGGCGGATTCCTGCTGTACGTACTGCTGTCGCATACCGCTCCCGGCCTGATGAACCAGCGTCTGACCGGCGACCTCACCCTCGGCCTCGCGCTGGGTCTCGGCCAGTTCGTCGTGATGGGCGTGACGGCCTGGTGCTACCAACGGCACATGCGCACCCGTGTCGACCCGCTGGCCCGCGGCCTGGCCTCGCGACTGCGGCAGCAGGAGCTGGGATCACCCCACGCCGCCGCGCCGCACGGCGAGGCCGGGGGGTACCGCACGTGGTGACCGAGTCCGCAGGCATCGTCGACAGGTTCAGCCTCAACCTGACGTTCGTGCTGTTCCTGTCGGTGGTCGTGGTCACGCTGTTCATGGCGCTGCTGACAGCCCCTCAGCGCGACGAGATCAGCGAGTTCTACCTCGGCAACCGCACCATGTCCCCGCTGCGCAACGGCCTCGCGATGTGCGGCGACTACGTGTCGGCCGCGACCCTGCTGGGCAGCACCGGACTGGTCGCGCTCAACGGCTACGACGGTCTGCTCTACCTGGGCGGAACCGTCGTGGCCTGGATGATGGTGCTGCTGCTCATCGCCGAACCCCTGCGCCGCGCGGGCAAGTTCACCCTGGGTGACACGCTCGCCCTGCGGCTGCCACGGATGCAACGCCCGGTCAGACTCGCCGTCGCGATATGCACCCTCGCCATCGCGACGCTCTACCTCGTCGCTCAACTCGTCGGCAGTATCGCCCTGTTGACCCAGTTCACGGGCGAACCCGGCGCCGCGACACGGACCCTGTGCGTGATCGTGATCGGCACCGTCGTCATCGTGTATGCCGCGATCGGCGGCGCGCCCGGCGCCACCGTCATCCAGATCATCAAGGCCGTGATGCTGGTGGCGGGCGTGACGGTCACCGCGGTCATGGTGCTCAACCACTACGACTGGAATCCGGGCGCCCTGCTGTCCGCGGCAGCGAACCACAGCGGCACCGGCACACTGTTCCTCGAACCCGGACTGCGCTACGGCGTCAGCACGACCAGCAAGCTCGACTTCTTCAGCCTGGAACTGGCGATCGTGCTGGGCCTTGCCGCCCTCCCCCACGTGCTGATGCGCCTGCTCGCGCCGCGCAAGATCGACGTGCTGCGCTCCTCGGTTGTGTGGGCGGTGGGCCTGGTCGGCCTGGTCTGCCTCGCGGCCGGCATCCTCGGCCTCGGCGCCACCGCCATCGTCGGCCGGGAGACCATCGCGGAGACGGATCACAAGGGCGACTCCGCCGTCCTGCTCCTCGCCAACGCCCTGGGCGGCGGCATCCTCACCGCCCTGCTGTCCTGTCTCGCCTTCGTCACACTGCTCGCGGTCGCGGCCGGCCTCACCCTTGCCGCCGCCTCGTCCCTCGCCCACGACCTGTACGGCGAGGTGATCCGCAAGGGGCGCGCGAGCGAGACCGAGGAACTGATGGTCGCCCGGCTGTCCGCGGCCGTCATCGGCGTCCTCGCCATGATGCTCGCCCTCGTCTCCTGGGGCGCCAACACGGCGACGCTCGCGTTCCTCGCCTTCGCGATGGCGGCGTCCGCGATCCTGCCGACGATCGTGTACACCCTCTTCTGGCGCCGCTTCACCGGGCAGGGAGCGCTGCTCAGCCTCTGGGGCGGCCTGGTGTGCTCGGTGCTGCTGGTGCTGTTCTCCCCGGTGGTCTCCTCCACGCCGGGCTCCTTCTACCCGGACTCGGACTTCGCCTGGTTCCCGCTCCAGAACCCCGGCATCGTCTCCATCCCGGCGGGCTTCTTCCTCGGCTGGCTCGGCACGGTGCTGAGCGACCGCCGGCAGCCCCGGGACGACGCCGCCTACGAGGAGTTCGAGGTGACGATGCTGGTCGGCGCCACGGAGTGACTCCGGACGCAATTGTTAATGGGATCCATTTTCATATAGCCTCCTCGGTGTTCACCGACCGAGGAGGTCCGTCATGGCTGTCCCCAAGCGGAAGATGTCCCGCAGCAACACCCGTCACCGCCGCGCCCAGTGGAAGGCGAGCACACCGCAGCTCGTGCCCGTCACCATCGACGGCGTCAGCCACCTCGTGCCGCAGCACCTGGTGAAGGCGTACGAGCGCGGACTGCTGCAACCCGAGGGCTGACCCGGGGTGGCCATGGGCCGACTCCCCCGCCGCCGTCCTGACTACTCTGGTGGAGGGCCGGTCCTGCTCGCGCAGCGCGAGAAGGGAGCCGCGGATGACCGAGCGGACGATGGACGGGGCAGCCGCGGACACGTTGCGGCAGGCCAGGGATGCCGCCGCGCGTGAGGCGTGGGCCGAGACATACCGGTTGCTGAGCCGCCTGGACGCCGGCCGGCTCACCCCCGACGACTGCGCCGCGTTCGCCGACGCCGCCTGGTGGACGGGCCGTGTCGACGAGTCGATCGACCGGCGGACACTGGCCTACTCCGGGTATGTCACGGCGGGGGCCGCCCCCCAGGCGGGGCATTCGGCGTGGCTGCTGTTCTACGAGCACCAACTGGCGGGCCGTACGGGCGTGGCCGCCGGGTGGCTGGGGCGGGCCCGGCGGCATCTGAGCGGTGAGCCGGAGTGTGTCGAGCAGTGCTACCTCGCCTGGGTCGACGCGGAGGACGCTCAGCGACGCGGTGCGTTCGACGAGGCGATGGCTGCGGCTCGGCACATGGCCGGGATCGCGCGGCGTCGCGGCAGCCCGGATCTGCTCGCCATGGGCGTCCAGGCGCAGGCGGGCGTGCTGGTGGCCCGGGGACGCGTCCGAGAGGGGCTCGATCTGCTGGACGAGGCAATGTGCTCGGCCATGGCAGGTGAGCTCAGCTCCTTCTTCACCGGCTGGGTCTACTGCCTGGGCCTGCAGCAGTCCATGGCCTGCGTCGATCTGGGACGCGCCGCCGAATGGACCGACGCGGCCATGCGGTGGTGCGCGGCGATGCCGGCCGAGAACAACTTCCGGGGACTGTGCCGCGTGCACCGGGTCGAAGTGCTTGAGCTGCGCGGCAGCTGGCCCGAGGCGCTCACCGAGGCGGAGCGGACCTGTGCGGAGGTGCTGCCGAACGAGCGGCGAACGGCCGCCGAGGCGGTCTACCTGGGCGGCCAGATCCAGCGGCGGCGCGGCGAACTCACGGCGGCCGAGCGGTCGTACGACCGCGCCCATGAACTCGGCCGCGACCCGCAGCCCGGCCTCGCCCTGCTGCGGCTGGCCCAGGGGAAGGCCGACGCCGCGGCTGCCGCCCTGCGGCATGCGGGCGGAGTCGACGCAGGCGGTCTCACGCGGTGCCGACTGCTGGCTGCCCAGGTGGAGGTGTGCCTGGCACTGGGCCGGACCGCCGAGGCACGCACGGCCGCCGAAGAGCTTGACTCCCTGGCCCGCGACTGGCAGCGGCGGTGCGGTTCGCAGACGACTCTGCTGCATGCGAGCGCCGCCACGGCGTCCGGCGCGGTGGCCTTCGCGGCCCGTGACCTCGACCGGGCGCTGCCCCGGCTGCGCCGGGCGTTGACGCTCTGGCTGGAGCTGCGGGTGCCGTACGAAGCGGCCCAGGTGCGGATGACCCTGGCCGCCGCCGACCGGGCCGCCGGGGACGCCGAGGGTGCCCGGATGGAGCTGCGGGCAGCCGAGCAGGTGTTCCGGCAACTGGGCGCCGTACCGGACGCGCTCCGGGCGGCCGCTCTGCTCGCCGATGTGCGCCCGGGGCGGCCCGGTGGGCTCACCGAGCGGGAGATCCAGGTGCTGCGGCTGGTCGCGGCCGGCCGCACGAACCGCGGCGTCGCGGCGGAGCTGGTGATCAGCGAGCACACCGTTGCCCGGCATCTGAACAACATCTTCGCCAAGCTCGAGGTGTCCTCGCGAGCAGCGGCGACGGGGTACGCGTACCGGCACGGCCTCGCGTGACGCGTATGGGCCGTTCCGCCCATGCACCGCTTCCCCCTGGATGGGCGATTCCGGCGATGAGCACGGCCGCTGCGCGCGCGTACACCGGTGGTGTATCCCTCCTCCCGGCACAGGAACGGAGAGCGGCGGCCATGACCACCTCCACAGCGACCCTCGACCACCGGCTGACGGACGGGCTGCACGGCGACGTCGTCGTGCCCGGCGACCCGGCCTACGACGAGGCCCGCAAGGTCTACAACGCCATGCACGACAAGCGGCCGGCCGTCATCGTGCGGGCCGTCGACGCGGGCGACGTCGTCGCCACGGTGGACTTCGCCCGCGAGCAGGGTCTGCCGCTCGCCGTGCGCGGCGGCAGTCACAGCGTCCCCGGCCACGGCACGTGTGACGGCGGGGTCGTCCTCGACCTGGGCCGGATGCGCGGGGTCCGCGTCGATCCCGGCGCCCGCACCGCGTGGGTGGAGGGTGGCTGCACCTGGGCGGACGTCGATCACGCCACGCACGCGTTCGGGCTGGCCACCACCGGCGGGGTCGTCTCCACGACCGGCGTGGGCGGTCTGACCACCGGCGGCGGCATGGGCCACCTGGCCCGGCGTTGCGGTCTGGCCTGCGACAACCTCGTCTCGGTGGACCTGGTCACGGCCGACGGATCCTTCCTGACCTGCACGGACGACCAGCACAGCGATCTGATGTGGGCGGTGCGCGGAGGCGGCGGCAACTTCGGCGTCGTCACGTCCTTCGCGTTCCGGCTGCACCCCATCGCGGACATCCTCGGCGGGCCGACGTTCTTCCCGCTCGACGCCGACGTGATCCGCCGGTACCGGGAGCTGGTCGCCGAGGCGGACGAACGGCTCGGCGCCGTCCTCGTCGTGGGGCTCGGACCACCGGTGCCGTTCCTGCCCGAACGCTGGCACGGGCGGCCGATGTGCGGCGTTGTCACCTGCTGGAGCGGACCGCGGGACGAGGACGACGAGATCCGGGACCGGGTCGCCGCACTCGGGCCGGTGCTGGGCCGGCACCTGGAGCGCATGCCCTACCCCGTGATCAACACCCTCTTCGACGAGTTGGTACCCGCCGGGCTGTACCACTACTGGAAAGGCAGCTTCACCAAGGACCTGCCGGACGGCGCCGTCGATGCCCTCGTCGGGTACGGCGCCGCCACGCCCTCGATCCAGAGCGTCACGGTCGTCTTCCCCATCGACGGGGCCTGCCATCGCGTCGGACCGGAGGAGACCGCCTTCTCCTACCGGGACGCCGACTACTCGATCGCGCTCAGCCCGACACTCACCACCCGTGAGGAGTGCGAGGACCGCAAGGACTGGGTGCGCGCCTTCCACCGGGCGCTCGAACCGCACTCCATGGGCGGCGGCTACGTGAACTTCATGGACGGCGACGACCAGGACCGCGTGCGGGCCAACTACCGCGCGAACTACGACCGTCTCAGGGATCTGAAACGGCGCCACGACCCGGGGAACCTGTTCCGCCTGAACCACAACATCGCACCGTGAGGAATCCTGCGGGCTCCCCGGTGTTGAACCCGGTATGAGCTCCGTGATCGCCTCGACCCGTTTCTCCGTCCTCGACCGCTCCCGCACCCGCGAGGGCCGCCCGACCGGAGAAGCGCTGCGTGACACCGTGCGGCTGGCGCGGGAGCTGGAGGAGCTGGGCTATCACCGCGTCTGGGTCTCGGAGCATCACGGTGTGCCCGGTGTCGCCGGCTCGGCGCCGACCGTGCTGGCCGCCGCTGTCGCCGCCGCGACCCGCACGATCCGGGTGGGAACCGGCGGGGTGATGCTGCCCAACCACCAACCCCTGGTCGTGGCCGAGCAGTTCGGGGTGCTGGAGTCCCTCTTCCCCGGCCGTATCGACATGGGGCTCGGGCGATCGGTCGGCTTCACGGACGGCGTCCGCAAGGCGCTCGGGCGGGACAAGGGGGACGCCGAGGACTTCGCGGCGCAGATCGGGGAGCTGCTCGACTGGTTCCGCGGCACCTCGCCGACCGGTGTGCACGCACGGCCCGCCGAGGGACTGACCGTGCCGCCGTTCGTGCTGGCGATGGGCGAGGGCGCGGACATCGCGGCCCGCGCCGGGCTGCCCATGGTCATCGGTGATCTGCGGAACCGGGAGAAGATGCGGCGCGGGATCGCTCACTATCGCGACCGCTTCCAGCCCTCCGCCTGGGCCGGTGAGCCGTACGTCGTCATCTCCGGCTCGATCGCGGTGGCCGGCACGCCCGAGGAGGCGCGGCGGCTGCTCGTGCCGGAGGCCTGGGCGATGGCGTACTCGCGCACGCACGGCACCTTCCCGCCGCTGGCTCCCGCCGAGCGCGTCGAGGCGCTGGCCATGACCGACAAGGAGCGCGGCTTCTACGAGGGCGGCCTCGCCGGGCACATCGCGGGCACTCAGGAGCAGGTCGCGCACGAGCTGGAGACGGTGCTGAAGGAGACGGAGGCGCAGGAGGTGCTGGTCACGACGAGCACGTACGACCGTGAGGCGCTGGTGGACTCCTACCGGCGGCTCGCCCGGATCACCTCTGCATGATCCGCGCGAGCCGCCTGGCCGGGCCTCAGTCCGTGTCGCGCGGGTCGAACGACTTGGTGTCGATCGTCAGCGGCTTCGGGAACGCGGTCGCCACCGAGTCCCACCGCGTGAACTTGAAGTTGGTGCCCTCCCGGTCCCCGTCGGCGGGCGCGGCCTCGCCGTCGTGGGTGACGAGCAGGCCCTTGGGGAACGAGCGGCCGAGCGGCACGTTGACCACGGCGGCGCCGTCGGAGTGCTGCACCCCGTCGGTGGCGGCGCTGTCGGTGACGGCGAAGGAGCCGAGGTAGGCGTTGCGGCCCTGGCGCTCGTACACCGCGAAGGTGTTGTCGCCCTGGCTGGAGGCGAGCAGGTATCCCTTGCCGTCGGCGGCGTGGTAGATCGCGGCGCCCTCGGCGTCGGCGCTCAGGTGCTCACCGCCGAAGCCGGGGTCGCCCGCGGTGTCGATGACGCACTCCTCTTCCTCGGCGTCATACGTCCACGGAGTGCCGTACTCCCGCACCCGGTCGATCAGCTCGGGCCGGCCGAACTCCTCGTCGTCGAGGTCGACCCGCCACAGCCCGACGTCCTCCTGGGCCGCGTACAGGACGTGCTTCTCCCGGTCGACGACCATGCCCTCGACCTGCGCGCGATCGCCGGGGTCGGCGCACGGTGTCCAGCCCTTGCCGTTCGGCAGCGTGAAGGAGCCGGGCAGGTCGAGGGTGTCCTCGGCCTTGTAGCCGACGCGGCCGCCCCGGTCCGCCAGCTGCAGCAGCCGTACCCGGGTCTCCGAGCGGCGCGAGACGACCACGTAGGCGTTGTCGTCGTCGCTGAAGGCGGCCAGCCCGTAGGCGGTGCGCTGGTCGTCGACCTCGGCCTCGCTCGCGGAGAAGACCGGAGCGGCGCCGGCCGCTGTCACGTCCTTCAGCGGGGGCCTGCCCGCCGCCACCGCGGCCGGGTCGATCGCGTAGGCCCGGACACGGTCCCGGCCACGATCGCTGACCAGGGCCAGGTCGGTCTTCTTGCCGCCCAGTTCGAAGCCGTAGACGACGTCGACGTTGTTGAAGCGGCCGGGCGCGGCGTTCTCGCCGGGTGCCGCGGGCGCGGCGATGTGCTGGAGCCGCTTGCCGTCGAGGCCGTAGACGTCGAGGCCGGCCTCCTTGAGGGTGCTGATCACGAGGCTGCGGCCCGCGTTGTGGGGGTCGACCCAGACGGCCGGGTCGTCGGCGTCGGCGTTGCCGCCCGCCTCGTCGTCGTACACGGCGGGGGTCTCCACGCGCGCGGAGACGGAGACCGGCTGCGGGGCGGACGCGCCCGTGACCATCAGCAGCGCGGCGGTGAGAGTGCTCAGAGCTGAGGCGCTCACGATACTCCTCGGTAGGAAGAGAGACTGGCGAGACGGTATGGGTGGCCGGTGTGGGTGAGCCGACGACATCGTGAACAGCAGGTGGCTCATGCGGCCCGTGCGCCCCGTTCGTTTAGAATTGCGGGGTTTGCCCACGACACCGACGCGTACCTTCCGGAGCCCTCACCCCATGCACTCCCCGCACGACCCCTACGTCCGCGTCCGCGGCGCCCGTGAACACAACCTCAAGGGCGTGGACGTCGACATCCCCCGGGATGTGCTGGCCGTGTTCACCGGTGTGTCCGGGTCCGGGAAGTCGTCGCTCGCCTTCGGCACGATCTACGCGGAGGCCCAGCGCCGCTACTTCGAGTCGGTCGCGCCGTACGCGCGCAGGCTGATCCACCAGGTCGGTGCGCCGAAGGTCGGCGAGATCACCGGGCTGCCACCCGCCGTGTCCCTCCAGCAGCGCCGCTCGGCGCCGACGTCCCGCTCCTCCGTGGGCACGGTCACCAACCTCTCCAACTCCCTGCGGATGCTGTACTCCCGGGCGGGCGACTACCCGCCGGGCGCCGCGCGGCTCGACTCGGACTCCTTCTCACCGAACACGGCGGTGGGGGCGTGCCCGGAGTGCCACGGGCTCGGGCAAGTGCACCGTACGACCGAGGAGTTGCTGGTCCCCGATCCGGGGCTGTCGGTCCGGGAGGGCGCGATCGCCGCGTGGCCGGGTGCCTGGCAGGGGAAGAACCTGCGCGACATCCTCGACGCGCTCGGCCACGACGTCGACCGGCCCTGGCGCGAGCTGCCCGCCGAGGAGCGGGAGTGGATCCTGTTCACCGACGAGCAGCCGGTCGTCACCGTGCACCCGGTGCGCGACGCGGACCGCATCCAACGGCCCTACCAGGGCACGTACATGAGCGCCCGCAGGTACGTCATGAAGACGTTCGCCGACTCCAAGAGCCCGACCCTCAGGGCGAAGGCGGAGCGGTTCCTCGCCGCAGCGCCCTGTCCGGCGTGCGGCGGCAGCAGGCTGCGGCCCGAAGCGCTGGCGGTGACCTTCGGCGGCCGGACGATCGCCGATGTGGCCGCGCTGCCGCTCACGGAGCTGGCGGGGTTGCTGGAGGGCGGCTCCTCGGAGGCGGCCCGTGTCCTCACCGAGGACCTCAAGTCCCGTATCGGGCCCGTCGTCGAGCTCGGCCTCGGCTATCTGAGCCTCGACCGCGCCACGCCCACGCTCTCGGCGGGCGAACTGCAGCGCCTGCGGCTCGCGACGCAGCTGCGGTCCGGGCTGTTCGGTGTCGTGTACGTCCTCGACGAGCCGTCCGCGGGGCTGCACCCGGCGGACACCGAGGCGCTGCTGACGGTGCTGGCGCGGCTGAAGGCGGCCGGGAACACGGTGTTCGTGGTCGAGCATCATCTCGACGTCATGCGCGGCGCCGACTGGCTGGTCGACGTGGGACCGCAGGCGGGTGAGCACGGCGGGCAGGTGCTGCACAGCGGGCCGGTGGCGGAGCTGGCGGCGGTCTCGGAGTCGGCGACCGCACGCTTCCTGTTCGAGGGCTCGCCCGCCGCAGTACGCCAAGTGCGTGCCCCGCGAGGCCAGTTGAAAGTCGGGCCGGTCACCCGGCACAACCTGCGCGGGGTGACCGCCGAGTTCCCGCTCGGTGTGTTCACGGCCGTCACCGGCGTCTCGGGTTCGGGCAAGTCCACGCTGATCGGCGAGATCACCGAGGAGCAGACGGATGTCGGGCGGCTGGTCTCGGTCGACCAGAAGCCGATCGGCCGCACCCCGCGCTCCAACCTCGCCACCTACACCGGGCTCTTCGACGTCGTACGCAAGGTGTTCGCGGCCACCGACGAGGCGCGGGCCCGTGGTTACGGCGTCGGGCGGTTCTCCTTCAACGTGGCGGGCGGTAGGTGCGAGACCTGTCAGGGCGAGGGGTTCGTCAGCGTGGAGCTGCTGTTCCTGCCGAGCACGTACGCGCCGTGCCCGGACTGCGGCGGGGCGCGCTACAACCCCGAGACGCTCCAAGTGGCGTACCGGGGACGGAACATCGCGCAGGTGCTGGACCTCACGGTCGAGGCGGCGGCGGAGTTCTTCGCGGACACCCCGGCCGTGGCCCGCAGCCTCGGCGCCCTGCTCGACGTCGGCCTCGGCTATCTGCGTCTCGGGCAGCCCGCCACCGAGCTGTCCGGCGGCGAGGCCCAGCGCATCAAGCTGGCGAGCGAGTTGCAGCGCGGCCGGCGCGGCCACACCCTCTACCTCCTCGACGAGCCGACGACCGGGCTCCACCCGGCCGACGTCGAGGTGCTGATGCGCCAGCTGCACGGGCTCGTCGACGCCGGGCACACCGTCGTCGTGGTCGAGCACGACATGTCCGTCGTCGCGGGCGCGGACTGGGTGATCGACCTGGGGCCGGGCGGTGGTGACGCGGGCGGACGGATCGTGGCGGCGGGCCCGCCCGCCCGGGTCGCGCGGGCGAGCGGCAGCGCCACGGCACCGTATCTGGCCCGGGTCATGCCGTAAGGGGCTCGGGCGACGGGGCGGACGGCGCCGCTTCGGCGACGGCGGCGGGTACGGCTTGGATTCCGCCCTTCGCCGGGAGCGCCACGGTGCGTGACGGCCGGGGGACCCGGACCTGATGGGCCCCCAGCAGCGCGGACACCTCGGCCGCGCGGGCCAGGGACCGGCGGTCGGGACGGCTGCCCGGCGCTATCGGCTCCCGCACGTCCGCCTCCGCGACCAGCTCGCGTGCCCTCACCACCCGCCACACCGAGGTGAGCAGCGAGTCCGCGCCGACGAAGGCGGCCGCCGTGCTGGGCGCGCCCTGGGCCACCCGGTAGCGCAGGCGGACCGGCTGGACCGGGACGCCCGCGTCGAGGGCGGCCTGGAACGCGGCCCGGCGGAAGTGGCCCTGGGCCCGTCCGCACCACGTACTGCCCTCGGGGAAGACGGCGACCGCCTCGCCTGCCCGCAACGCCTCGGCGATCCGGGCCACCGTCTCGGGCAGGGCGCGGATCCGGTCCCGGTCGATGAACAGGGCACCGCTGCGGGCGGTCATCCACCCCGCCACCGGCCAGTCCCGGATCTCCGACTTGGCGAGCATCCGGGCCGGACGGACGGCGGCGAGCAGCGGGATGTCCAGCCAGGAGACGTGGTTGGCGACCAGCAGCAGTCCGCCGTCGGGCGCGGCGCCGCCGTCGATCCGTACCCGGACGCCGGCGGCCCGTACGACCCAGCGGGACCAGCGCCGGACCAGTCCGCCGGGTATCCGCCCGCCGAGCGGGCTGAGCAGGAACCCGGTGATCAGCAGGAGCAGGACCGCCGCGATCCGCAGGGCGGCCAGGGGTACGGCCCTGGCCGGTCCTGTCGCGTCCACGCACCCCTGCGGGGTGCAGGGGGCGCTGGGCCGCCAGAGGGTCGCCACCTCGACGGGGTGGGCCCGTGCGGCCGGTGCGCCGGTCGCCTGGGCCTTGGCGGCGGTCGCCGTGGGGATCCCGACGGCACCGAGGGAGGGGGTGCTCATGGCCGCCACGTCCGTCACGCCGGGACGAGGGAGAGGAAGTGCCGCAGGTAGCGCGAGTTGACCCGGCGCATCGACAGCAGCACGTACATGTCGGCGACCCCGAACTCCGGGTCGTGCGCGGCCTCGCCGCAGACCCATGCGCCGAGGCGGATGTAGCCGCGCAGGAGGGCCGGGAGTTCCATGCGGGCGGCGGGGGCGGGCTCGGTGGGCTGCCAGGGCCGCAGCGGGCGGACCCGGTACTCCTCCGGGGCCAGATGCTTGGCCTGCACCCGGTCCCAGGTGGCCGCGGCGAGCTTGCCGCCGTCGGCCAGCGGGATCGAGCAGCAGCCGGCCAGCCACTCGTGGCCGCGGTCGACCATGTAGCGGGCGATGCCGGCCCAGATGAGGCTGATGACTGCGCCGTCGCGGTGGTCGGGGTGCACGCAGGAGCGGCCGACCTCGACCAGGTTGGGGCGCAGGCCGTCGATGCGGCTGAGGTCGAACTCGCCCTCGGAGTACAGCCGGCCCGCGACCGCGGCCCGCTCCGGCGGGAGCAGCCGGTAGGTGCCGACGACCTGGCCGGACACCTCCTCACGGACGAGCAGGTGGTCGCAGTACGCGTCGAAGGCGTCGATATCGTGACCCGGCTGCGGGGTGGTCAGCTGGGCTCCCATCTCACCGGCGAAGACGTCGTGCCGCAGCCGCTGGGCGGCGCGCACGTCCTCCTCGTTGCGGGCGAGGCCGACGGTGTAGCGGGTGGGTGCCGTGGGCTGCGGGGGACGGTCGACGGTCAGTACGCCGGTCATGGCTTACTCCTGGTCACGGGCCGGGGACGGCGAGCGGAGCTCGGTTGGAGCGGTGCGATGTGCCGCCCCTGTTCTTCCTATGCCGGTTGGCGTATGCGTGACCTGTGCCAGGAGAGTGGATGTGCGAATGTTGAACGGCGCGAGCTGGTACCGGCCGTCCATGTTCCGGTGTCCGGCCGGTCAGCCGGGCGATCCAGTGCTGTTCACCTGACAGGTCCGGAAACGCGAGACGGGGCCGGAGAGCACCACTCCCGGCCCCGCCCGTCCGCACCTTTCGGCGAACGTCTGTTGGGCTTCTGGCCCTACCGCTTCACCTTCCGCGTGGCCCGCAGCCACTCCTTGTTCATGCTCGTGATGGACATCAGCGGGATGCCCTTGGGGCAGGCGGTGGCACACTCTCCGGTGAGCGTGCACCCGCCGAAGCCCTCGTCGTCCATCTGCGTCACCATGTCCAGGACCCGGCTCTCGCGCTCGGGAGCCCCCTGCGGCAGCACGTTCAGGTGGTTGACCTTGGCGGAGGTGAACAGCATCGCCGCCCCGTTCGGACACGCGGCCACACACGCCCCGCAGCCGATGCACTCGGCGTGCTCGAAGGCGAGGTCGGCGTCCGGTTTCGGCACGGGTGTGGCGTGGGCTTCCGGCGCGGCACCCGTCGGGGCGGTGACGTACCCACCCGCCTGGATGATCCGGTCGAACGCCGACCGGTCGACGACCAGGTCCTTGATGACCGGGAACGCCGACGCCCGCCACGGCTCGATGTCGATCGTGTCGCCGTCCTTGAAGGACCGCATGTGCAGCTGGCAGGTGGTGGTCCGCTCGGGGCCGTGCGCGTCACCGTTGATGACGAGCGAGCAGGCGCCGCAGATGCCCTCGCGGCAGTCGTGGTCGAAGGCGACCGGGTCCTCACCGCGGAGGATGAGCTCCTCGTTGAGGGTGTCGAGCATCTCCAGGAAGGACATGTCGGAGGAGATGCCGTCCACGTCGTACGTGGACATGGCGCCGTCGGCGTCGGCGTTGCGCTGCCGCCAGACGCGCAGGGTGAGCTTCATGCGTAGCTCCGCTGGGTGGGGTGGACGTACTCGAAGACCAGGTCTTCCTTGTGCAGCACGGGAGCGGTGCCCGTGTCGGTGAACTCCCAGGCCGCCGCGTAGGCGAACTCGTCGTCCTTGCGGGCGGCCTCGCCGTCCGGCGTCTGCGACTCCTCGCGGAAGTGGCCGCCGCAGGACTCGCTGCGGTCCAGCGCGTCGAGGCACATGAGCTCGGCGAGCTCCAGGTAGTCGACGACTCGGTTGGCCTTCTCCAGCGACTGGTTGAACTCCTCGCCGGTGCCCGGCACCTTGATCCGCCGCCAGAACTCCTCGCGGATCTGCGGGATGCGTTCCAGGGCCTTGCGCAGTCCGGAGTCGGTGCGGGCCATCCCGCAGAACTCCCACATCAGTTCGCCGAGTTCACGGTGGAAGGAGTCCGGCGTACGGTCGCCGTCCACGGCCAGCAGCAGGTTGAGCCGGTCCTGCGTCTCGGCCAGTACTTCCTGCACGACGGGATGCTCGTCGGTGACCGCCTCGTGGTGCGGGTTGCGGGCGAGGTAGTCGTTGATGGTGGCCGGCAGCACGAAGTAGCCGTCGGCCAGGCCCTGCATCAGGGCCGAGGCACCGAGCCGGTTCGCCCCGTGGTCGGAGAAGTTGGCCTCGCCGATCGCGAACAGGCCGGGGACGGTGGTCTGCAGGTCGTAGTCGACCCACAGGCCGCCCATCGTGTAGTGCACGGCCGGGTAGATCCGCATCGGCACCCGGTACGGATCCTCGTCGGTGATCCGCTGGTACATGTCGAAGAGGTTGCCGTACTTGGCCTCGACGGCCTTGCGGCCCATCCGCTCGACGGCGTCGGCGAAGTCCAGGTACACGCCCTGCCCGCCGGGCCCGACGCCCCTGCCCTCGTCGCACACGTTCTTCGCGGCGCGGGAGGCGATGTCGCGGGGCACGAGGTTGCCGAAGGACGGGTAGATGCGCTCCAGGTAGTAGTCGCGCTCGTCCTCGGGGATCTTGTTCGCGGGACGGTCGTCGCCCTTGGCCTTCGGTACCCAGATCCGGCCGTCGTTGCGCAGCGATTCGCTCATCAGCGTCAGCTTGGACTGGTGGTCGCCGGTGCGCGGGATGCACGTGGGGTGGATCTGCGTGAAACAGGGGTTGGCGAAGTAGGCGCCGCGCCGGTGGGCCCGCCAGATCGCGGTGGCGTTGGAGTTCATGGCGTTCGTCGACAGGTAGAAGACGTTGCCGTAGCCGCCGCTCGCGAGTACGACGGCGTCCGCGAAGTACGTGTCGATGCGGCCGGTGATGAGGTCCCGGGCCACGATCCCGCGCGCCTTGCCGTCGACGACGATCAGGTCGAGCATCTCGGTACGCGGGTGCATCTCGACGTTCCCCGCGGCGATCTGCCTGCTCAGTGCCTGATACGCGCCGAGCAGCAGCTGCTGGCCCGTCTGGCCGCGGGCGTAGAACGTGCGCGACACCTGGACGCCCCCGAAGGAGCGGGTGTCGAGCAGGCCGCCGTACTCGCGGGCGAAGGGCACGCCCTGGGCCACGCACTGGTCGATGATCTCGACGGAGATCTGGGCGAGCCGGTGGACGTTGGACTCCCGTGCGCGGAAGTCGCCGCCCTTCACCGTGTCATAGAAGAGGCGGTGGACGGAGTCGCCGTCGTTGCGGTAGTTCTTCGCGGCGTTGATGCCGCCCTGCGCGGCGATGGAGTGGGCGCGGCGCGGGGAGTCCTGGTAGCAGAACTGGACGACGTGGTAGCCCTGTTCGGCGAGGGTGGCGCCCGCTGAACCGCCGGCCAGGCCCGTCCCCACCACGATCACCGTGTGCTTGCGCCGGTTGGCGGGGTTGACCAGCCTGGCCTCGAAGCGGCGCTTGTCCCAGCGCTCGCCCACGGGCCCGGCGGGGGCTTTGCTGTCGACGACCGGTTCGCCGGTCGTGTACTCGGCGTAGGTAGACATGTCAGCTCACCAATCCGGTCATGACGCCCACGGGCACGGCGATGAAACCGACCGTGAGCAGCAGCGCGAGGGTGTCGGCCGTGGCCTTCAGGGCGCGGTCGCGGGTGCGGCTGCCGGCGCCGAGGGTCTGGGCGGCGCTCCAGAAGCCGTGCCGGATGTGCAGGCCGAGGGCGAGCATCGCGACGATGTAGATGACGTTGCCGTACCAGGTGGAGAAGGTGTCCACGACGTTCTGGTACGGGTGGCCCTGCTGGAAGCCGCCGGAATGCACGGTGCCGGTCGTCAGGTCGAGGACGTGCCAGACGATGAACAGGCCGAGGATGATCCCGCCCCAGCGCATGGTCCGCGTCGCGTAGGAGGCGCGCGGCTTCTTGTGCACGTACTTGGTGGGGCGCGCCCTGATGTCGCGGCGGCTGAGCTGGTACGCCGACGTGGCGTGGGCGACGACGGCGACGAGCAGCACGACGCGGATCAGCCAGAGCGTCCACTCGTAGTGCATGAACGGTTCGCCGACCGTGCGCAGCCAGTGGCCGTACTCGTTGAACTCGCCCGCGCCGAAGTAGATCTTGAGGTTGCCGATCATATGGGCCACCAGGTACAGCAGCATGATCAGCCCGCTGACCGCCATCACGGTCTTCTTGCCGACGGTCGAGTCCCACACTGTGCGTGCCATGGACGGCCGTCGGTCCGTCCGCGTTGCCAGAGCCATGGAACAGGACGCTACGGCCGCACCACCTCATCGGTCCAAGACATGGTCCGGCTCGTTTCAATAGGCAGACTCTATGCTGGCTGGATGCAGTTCCAGCAGCTTCAGTACTTCGTGGCGGTCGCCGAGACCCGGCACTTCACCCGGGCCGCCGACCTGGTTCATGTCGCGCAGCCCTCGCTGTCGCAGCAGATCAAGTCGCTTGAGCGGGAGTTGGGCGCGGACCTGTTCCTGCGGGCGCGCGGCAACATCACGCTGACGGACGCCGGGGAGGCCCTGCTGCCGCTGGCCCGGCGCATCCTGGCCGACGCGGACACCGCACGGTACGAGGTGCAGGAACTGGTGCAGCTGCGCCGGGGGCGGGTCCGGCTGGGCGCGACGCCGAGCCTGTGCACGGGCCTGCTCCCGGATGTGCTGCGCGCCTTCCACGACCGCTATCCCGGCATCCAGCTGCTGATCGAGGAGGGCGGCTCGCACGACCTGATCCGGGAGCTGGCCCGCGGCGCCCTCGACCTGGCCCTGGTGGTCCTGCCCCTGCCGCCGGCGTCCCCCGCGCTGACCACGGTGGAGCTGCTGCGCGAGGACCTGGTGGTCGTCTCCTCGCCGGAGGCGCCCCGCCCCGGTGGCGGCCGGCGCACCGTGCGCATCGCCGACCTGGAGGGCGAGCGCCTGGTGATGTTCCGGCACGGCTACGACCTGCGTGAGCTGACGGTGGCCGCCTGCCGTGCAGAGGGCTTCGAGCCGGACTTCGCGGTCGAGGGCGGGGAGATGGACGCGGTGCTGGGGTTCGTGCGGGCGGGGCTGGGGATGGCCGTCGTACCGCGCATGGTGGCGGCCCGGTCGGGCCGGGGGCTGCGGGTCACCCCGCTGACCCGGCCCGGACTGCACCGCACGATCGCGCTGGCGCACCGCAGCGACGTGGCTCCGCCGCGGGCCGCGCGGGAGTTGCAGCGGATGCTGCTGGAGCGGTGAGCGTCAGCCGGCCGTGCGGGGCGTGAGCAGGTCCGGCATGCCGATGCGCTCGTAGAAGTCGGCGCGGACGCCGTCGGCGACGTCGCTGACCCGCTCCGAACCGTCGTCGGCCGGGTCGATGGTGACCCGGAAGGGCCGCTCGCCCTTCGGTGTGCCGACGATACGGACGATGGCTCGGGCCACCTCCATGACGTCGGCGTCGGCGGGTGCCAGGGCGGCCAGGGCCTTGCCGACGTCGTCCATCAGGCCCGCGTAGAAGGCGTCGTACGCCTCGGCGGTGGCCGTGTCCTCAGGGTGCATCGCGTGGGCGAAGTGATTGGTGCCCGAGGTGAAGGAGCCGGGGACCACGATGGCCGTGTCGATGCCGAAGCGGCTCAGCTCGACCGCGTAGCTCTTGGCCAGGTGGTCCATGGCGGCCTTCGCGCCGAAGTAGGGACCGAGGTACGGCGGGGTGCCGCCGTAGGTGCTGGACGACCCCACCCACAGCAGCAGACCGTCCCGTCGGCCCCGCATCTGCGGCAGCACGGCCCGGTTGACGCGCTGCGTGGACAGCACGTTGGTGTCGTAGATCTCGGCGATCTGCTCCGGCGTGAACGACTCGGCCGGGCCGAGGACCATGTGCCCGGCGTTGTGGACGACGACGTCGATCCGCCCCGCCTCGGCGGTGACCTGCGCGACCGCGGCGTCCACGGACTCCTGGCCGGAGACGTCGAGTTCGACGGCACGCAGAGCCACGCCGTGCCGGTCGGCATAGGCCTGCGCGTCCGCGACGGCGGGGGCGTTGCGGCCGGTCGTCTGCCGCATCCCGGCGTAGACCGTGTGTCCGGCGTCGGCGAGGGCGCGGGCGGTCAGGGCGCCGAAGCCGCTGGAGGCACCCGTGACGAGGACGACGTAGGACATGGCGAGCTCCTTGAGGGCTTGCGGAGCGTAGGGGGTGGTGCCGACGCGTCAGGCGAAGGTGATCACGCTGCGGCCGTGGGCGGAGCCCTCCGCCATGGCGTCGAGAACCGCCGGGGCCTGGTCCAGGGCGATCGGCGTGACCTCGGGCAGGATGCCGTGGGCCAGCGAGAAGGCGAGCGTGTCGCGCAGGTCGTGGGGCGAGCCGGAGGGGGACGCGGCCACGTGCAGGCGGTTGAGGACCATGGGCGGGGTGGGCAGCGTGAGCGGCCGCCCACGCCACCGGCCCCGGAACAGGCCCAGCCCGCCCCACTCCGGTCCGGGGCCGGGAACGGGCCCGCAGTCCGCCCAACCCGATCGGCCCCGTCGCCTCAGCCCGTGGCGTCCACCAGTGCCAGTTCGTGGAGTCGGTCCGGTGGGCCCGGGCGGGCGTAGTACCAGCCCTGGGCCGTGTCGCAGCCGAGTATGCGCAGTTGTTCGGCCTGGGCGCCGGTCTCCACGCCCTCCACGGTCACGGTCAGGCTCAGGCTGTGGGCCAGGGAGACGATGCCCTCGACGATCTTGAGGTCGACGGGGTCGGCCGGGAACTGCTGCATGCTCTGCGTGAAGGAGCGGTCCAGCTTGAGGATGCTCACCGGCAGCCGGCGCAGGTTGGCGAGGTTGGAGTAGCCGGTGCCGAAGTCGTCCAGGGCGATGTCGACGCCCATCTCGGCGAGGCGCCGCAGGGGCTTGAGCAGATCGTCGTCGGCGCCGATCAACGCCGACTCGGTGACCTCCAGGCAGAGCGCGTCGGGTGCCACGCCCGCGCGCTCCAGGATGTCCACCGTGTCCTGCACCAGCCCGGGGTGGGTGAGCTGGCAGGGCGAGAGGTTGACGTTGATGCGGAGCGGGCCCGCGTCGACGTTGCGTTCCCGCCACTCGCGTGCCTGGCGCACCGACTGCTCCAGGACCCAGCGGCCCAGCGGAACGATGAGCCCGGTGTGCTCGGCGAGCGGGATGAACCGGTCCGGGCCGAGGACGCCGTGCTGCGGATGCAGCCAGCGCACCAGGGCCTCGGCGCCGCGCACACTGCCGTCGCCGAGGTGGACCAGCGGCTGGTACTCGATGAAGAACTCGCCCCGGTCCAGGGCCGTCGGCAGCGCCGTGGTCAGCCCGTGCCGGGTGATGGCGCGGGCGTCGGCCTCCGGGTCGGCGAGCTCGAAGCGGTTGCCGCCCGCCGACTTGGCCCGGTACATCGTGATGTCGGCGCTGCGCAGCACCTCCGCCGGGCTGCGCTCCCCGGCCGGGCCCTCGACGATGCCGATGCTGCCGCGCACGGTCAGCTCCCTGCCGTCGACGCTGATCGGCGCGATCAGCGCGTTCATGATCCGGGCCGCGAGCTCGTCGACCTCGCGCTCGGTGTCGGGGCCGGTGGTCAGCGCCACGAACTCGTCGCCACCGAGCCGGGCGACCATCTCGCCGGGCGCGGTGGCGCAGGACTGCAGCCGGTCGGCGACCTCGACGAGCATCCGGTCGCCGGCGGCGTGGCCGAGGCTGTCGTTGACGGTCTTGAAGCCGTCCAGGTCGAGGTAGCACAGGCCGAACCGCTGGCCTTGCCCGGCGCCCAGTGCCTTCTCCAGGCGCTCGAAGAAGAAGGTGCGGTTGGGCAGGCCGGTGAGTGCGTCGTGGGTGGCCTCGTAGCGCAGCCGCAGATTGAGCAGGCGGCGCTCGGTGGTGTCCTCCATCAGGGCCAGCTGGTACTGCGGTTCGCCGTCGGCGTCTCGCAGCAGGGAGACCGTGAGGTTGGTCCACAGGACAGTTCCGTCGGGACGGTAGAACGCCTTCTCGACGTGGTAGTGCTCGCGCTCTCCGCGGACGAGTTCCTCGTAGAGCTTCCAGGTCTGCGGCGCGTCCTCGGGGTGGGTCCACTCCATGACCTTGCGGCCCTGCATGGACTGCTCGGACAGGCCGAACATCCGCAGCAGCGCGCCGTTGACCTGCAGGACGTTGCCGTCCAGGTCGGCGATGCCGATTCCTATGGCGGCGCCCTCGAAGACCGCGCGGAAGCGGGCCTCGGTGGCGTGCAGGGCCTGCGCGACCACGCCCTGTGCCTTGAGGGCGGCCGCGGAGATCGCCTCCTGCTCGGCCAGCGTCCGCTCGCGCAGCGCCAGGGCGAACCCGGCGGCCATGGCGTGCTGGAGCCGGGACGAGCGGGCCCGCTGGTCCTCCTGGTCGCCGTCGGTGCCGCAGTACAGCACGAGGTAGGCGTCGACGCAGTCCAGGGAGCGGCTGAGCGCCTCGGGGTCGGTGCAGTGCGCGGCGACGAGCGCGGCGCCGACCGCCTTGCCCTCGTCGGCCTCGAAGGTCCTGGACCTGAGCGCCTCGCTCAACCGCCGGGCCAGCGGCAGCAGTTGCTCCTCGAGCTCCGGCCGGGTCGACGACGTCGAGGTCACCGGGAAGACCGCCCGGCTCCAGATCGTCGCGAACCGGCGCAGTCTGTCCTCCGGCCCGTCCGGCCCCGCGCTCACGCCGTACGTCCCACGCCGGCGAAGCCGGAGAAGGCATACGGATCCTCGTCGTCCGGGGCGGTGTCCGGCCGCCAGAGCGGCATCGGCACCAGTCCGGGTTCCACCATGTCGTACCCCTCGAAGAACCGCGCGATGGCCTCGCGCGAGCGCATGATCAGCGGGTTGCGAATGTCCTTGTACACGTCCACGGTGCCCTTGGCCCGCTCCTCGGGCAGCGGGATTCCCTCGTACGAGGCATGCGTGAGCACCAGCATGCTGCCGGGCGCGAGCGCGTCACGCAGCTCGGCCACCACGGCGTACGGGTCGTCCTCGTCCTCCACGAAGTGCAGTATGGCAACGAGCAGCAGCGCCACCGGCCGGTTCAGGTCGATGAGGCGCTGGACCTCGGAACTGCCCAGGATCTCCTGCGGCTTGAGCAGGTCCGCGGCGACGATGTCCGCGGCGTCGTTGCCGTCGAGGACCGCCTGGCTGTGGGCGACGGCGACCGGGTCGTGGTCGACGTACACCACGCGGGCGCCGGGGACGGCGGCCTGGGCCACCTCGTGGACGTTGCCGAACGTCGGGATGCCGGAGCCGATGTCCAGGAACTGGGTGATGCCCTCGTCGACCGCGAAGCGCACCGCGCGGCGCATGAACGCCCGGTTGGCCTGCATGATCTTGGGGAGCCCCGGCATGAACTCCATGGCCTTGCGGGCGGCGTCCCGGTCGACCTCGAAGTTGTGCGAACCGCCCAGGTAGTAGTCGTAGATTCGCGAGACACTGGGCACCGAGATGTCGATGCTCCGAGGGGCCCAGGCGGGACGCTCCATCTATCTCTCCAAGGCGTAGGCGATCCGGTGTTCGAGCTGAGGCTACTGATCGCCCGCCAAAGGAGCGAGCGGAAACGGAAATTGACCATCCGTTCCCGGTCACTGCCTGTGGCACGTGCCGTATTGATGCCCCACTCACCCGCTACGAAAGCATCCGAAGCATTCCACAGAGTTCCGAACCATGGCGAAAGAGACCGAAGAATCATGGTGAATGGCGGCAAACCGGTCCGCCCCCTGCGCATGAGGCATCAGGGGGCGGACCGGTGGGAGGTGTGATCTTTTACTGCTCCGACGCGCCGATCGGCTTGCCGTCGGGGCGAATGGCGAACCAAGTGCCGCCGACGCCCTGACCGTTGGTGTCGCCGGGCTTCTTGTCACCGGCGAAGGTGTAGATCGGTACACAGTCGATGGTCTGCTGCTTGATCCCGTCGGGCCGGTCGAAGACCACGTAGCCCTGACCCCGGGGACCGGACCCCTTCAGGTCGATACCCTCGGTGTCCTCGGCGTCGACCGGCGCGATGACCGGCCACTTCTCCAGGCACTCGCCGGTGCACGCCGTCTTCATCGGCCAGGGCGAGTCCTTCATGAAGCGGTAGACCGTGTGGCCGTTCTTGTCGATGACGATCTCGCCGAGCTTCGAGTCCTCACGCGTGGACAGACCGGGCAGGTCGCCTGCCTCGGCACCCGCACCGCCCTGCGCCTTCTTGCCGTCGGGCGCGAGCGCGTACCAAGTACCACCGACGCCCTGACCGTTGGCGTCACCCGCGTTGGTGTCCTTCGCGAAGCGGTACGCCGGCCAGCCGTCGACCGTCAGCTGCTTGGTGCCGTCGGTCCGGGTGACCGAGCCGAGCAGCGCCTTGTCGATGCCGGCGCCGGCCGTGGCGTCGTCCGCGGGGACCGGCGGCCACTTCTTGGCGCAGTCGCCGTCACAGCTGGACTTGGGCGGCTCGGCGGTGTCCTTGTCGAAGCGGTACAGCGTCAGGCCGGAGCTGTCGGTCAGCACCTTGCCGAGTTCCTGATTGGTGGAAACGGCCAGCTCACCGGCGGAGGACGGCTTGGTGGCGGCGCTCTCCTGGCCCGCCGCGCCCGAGTCGTAGCCGGTGCCGTTCCCAAGGCCCGTACCGGCGGTCCCGTAATCACCGGCAGCGGCCGTGGCGCCGACGTTCTGGCTGCTCGCCGGCGGGGCCGTTTCCTGCCCACATGCCGTCGTCAGCGCCAGCACTGCCACGGCGCTCACCACGAGCGAGGCGCTCCGCCACGAGGTCTTCATCTTCAACTCCCCATAATCACAAGGGTGTTGCAGCGCCCTGCTGCGCCGCCGCACGACAAGAGGTACGCACGAAAGCCACTCCCGTGTTCAACCGGCGCACAAATTTCTTTCCGGAAGCTGTGAACACCGCCTCCCGTCGCACGCCCGTGCGCCTCGTCGGTTACGCCTCCGTCCGCTGATCAAACCTTTCGAGGGGCATCCGTCGCCCGTTCGGGGTATTCCTCTCACTCTCAGGCCTGTCGCCACGCGCGCGGGGCTCAGGATCTTCGTCGTGCATGGACTCGAACCGATCCAATCCACGCTCACCACACGGGCGTTGACGGTGCTGACGCTGACCTGGCTACTGGTGTCGGCGCCGGCCGGCGTGGCCGGGGCCACCGCCTGCGCGTACGCCGACACTGGCCCGGACGGTGCGAAAGCGGTGGCGGTCGCGGGGAGTTTCACCTGGCCCACTCCCCCGCAGTGCCCGTCGCCCACGCCGACCCCGACTCCCACCCCGACGCCCACGCCGTCGCCCTCTCCGGACCCCACGCCCACGCCACCGCCGAAGCCCACACCCACGCCGAGACCCAAACCGCCACCTCCCCCGCCCCCACCTCCCCCGGCGGCTCCGGCGCCCCCGGCTCCTCAGCCGGTGCCGCCCCGTCCGCGGCCGACCCCCACGCCCGCGCCGCCGCCCCCACCGGCGCCGGCGCCCGCACCGACGCCGTCGGCCGAACCCACCCCGAGTCCGTCCATCGCGCCGGTGCACTACCCGCCCTACCGGGCCACCCAGCACCGGCGGCCGGCGCACAGTGCCCCGTCGCCGCTCATCTTCGTCCTGCTCATCGCGGTACCGGCGATCGTCGCCGTCGCCGCACTGCGTCCGCGCTGACCCTGGAGGCTCCCCTTGCCGGAATGGCTTGTTCTCACCCTCGCGATGCTGGCCGCCTGCGCCGTGGTGGTCCTCATCACCTTCGTCCGGCACCGCACGGCGCCGGACGACGAGGATCCCTCCGACACCCCGGACGTCATCGAGTACATGACGATGTGGATCGGCGTGGTGTACGCCATCGTCCTGGGCCTGGCCATCGCGGGCGTGTGGGAGGGCCGTAGCGCCGCCCAGGACCACGTCCAGGCGGAGGCCGTGGCGCTGCACGAGATCTCGGAGCGGGTGCGGATCTATCCGACCGACGTCCGCGACCGCATTCGGGAGGATGTCAACGCTTATGTCGGACACGTCGTGACCACCGAGTGGAAGACGATGGCCGACGACGGCCGGATGACGGAGCGCGGCACCGAGCTCCTGCAGCGCGTCCGCGAGGACGTCACCGACTACGAGCCCGGGACGGACTTCGAGGCGCAGGCGTACCAGCCGCTCCTCGACCAGGTGACCGCCGCCGACCAGGCGCGCAACGCCCGCGCGAACTCGACCGGGGAGACCATGCCGGGCGTGGTGTGGTTCGGGCTGATCGCCGGCGCCATCGTCACCATCGGGATGATCTTCGCGCTGCAGATCCGGCGCACACCCCGCGAACTGGTCCTGGCCGGGGTGTTCTCCGCACTGATCGCCTTCCTGCTCTTCCTCATCTGGGACTTCGACGCGCCGTACAGCCGTGGCGTCACGGCCTCCGCGGAACCGTTTCTCGAACTCTTCCCACAGGCCAAGGACTGACAGCCCCTCACCTGACGGAGCGCCGGGGGGGGCGGCGGGCGGCGGAAGGGGGACGACGACAGGGGGCGAGTCAGGGCCCGCCACGCCGCACCCGTCCCCCGGTCGCAGGAACGAACGTCCCCCGAGCGGCCCACCACGTTGCCCCGTTCGTACGACAGCGATCGCGCAGGTGCGTGCTCCTTTCCTAGCGTTTCACTCATCGAGGTGCATTTCCGGCACCAGCGGAAGTAGCTCCGCAGCTGCTCCTCGGGAAACGCGGAGGACCCACCATGCGCGCGATACGTGTCGCTTCGGCCGCCCTGCTGGGCCTCAGCGCCCTCACCATGACCGTCCCCGCCGCCCACGCGAGCGGTGACAACTCCGGTTTCTGGGCCAGGGTCGCGCCCACCACCGTCGCGCCCGGCGGAGAGGTCAGGCTGCGCGCGACCGGCTGCGAGCAGGGCGTGACGGTGGCGTCGGCGGTCTTCGACACCGTCACCATTCCCCGGGGGCGGACCACGGCCAGGGTCACGGTTGACCGGGACGCCAGACCCGGTGCCGTGTACGAGGTGTCGTTCTACTGCGGCACGTTCTGGCAGACCGTCGACCTCACCATCGCGGGCGGCCGGCCCGAACCGGTGCGGCCGGATCACCCGCACAAGGGCGTCCACGCGGGCGGAGGTGGCACGCTCGCCGGGCTGGACCTCAAGGAGATCGCCCTGGGCGCCGCGCTCATCACGGCCGCGCTCGGAACGGCGTACCACCTATCCCGGCGCCGCACCGACGAGGACGGCGCCTGACGCCACCGCCGGGTGTCGTCGTACCGTGCTCGCCCCAAACCCCGCAACCCGCACAGGTCTTCGCCCCGGATCCCCACAAGGGGGCCGGGCACACGCCTTCGCCCCGACTCCCCACAAGGGGGCCGGGGCGAATGCCGGTGGACTTGCGATCCCGCTCCGACGGGCCCGCGGGTCAGATCCGCTTCTCCGCGCGGCGCCGCATCCAGAACACGCCGCCACCGACGAGGGCCACGGCGATGAGCCCGCCTCCGATGGCCATGTCGGTCGGCGTCGCGCCGGTGGAGCTGCTGCCGCCGATGCCGCCCTGGACGCCCCCGATGACGGTGAAGGCAGTCGGGTTGGTCAGCGTCCTGGAGTCGCAGGTGACCGTGACGCTGTGGGAACCCGGCCGCGCGTTCCTGTTGACCGTGGCCGTGCCCCTGGCGGTGTTGCTCCCGCGCACCGTACTCAGGTGGGTGGGCCGGAAGGCGTCCGAGGTCGCGGTGCCGCCTCTCGGGCAGTTGTCGACCGTGATGGTGATCTGCCCGCCGCGGGCGATGACGCTGGGCAGGACGACGATGTTGCTCGGTCCGGACGGCATGCCGTCCCGCGCGACGGCCGCGGGGGCGGCAAGGCTGAGAGCGGCTACCGCGGTGGCAGCGGCCGCCATGGCACGAGTGGTACGCATGTGATCCTCCGCGGAAGACGCCCCGGGAACCGTCCCCGGTCGATCGGCGAGAAAGCGCCTCCCAGAATGACCCTCAGATGCCGTGCCCCGGGCCGCATTTCGGCGATGGTCCGTCCTGGTGAGAGGACACGCCGACGGATAACCCCACAAGCTGAATTGCCGCAGGTCACGCACCGTCAGAATTTTCCTGTGGTCGGCAACTCGGATGGCGCACCGAAAGGAGCGGGGGCCACCCGTTCGTATCTGCCCCGTCGCCGCTTTCGCACGCGGGACTTAGCGTTCACATATGCGCGAATGACGGGGCGACGGCCGCGTCGAGAGGGGTAGTCGAATGTCTGCGTCCCAGCTGGCCGAACTGGCCGAACTCGCCGAAGAGGAGGAGCGGCGCAAGAAGCGTGCTCCTTGGGGAGTGATAGCGCTGGTTCTGCTGACCGGCCTCGCGCTCGTTCGCAACGGCTCGGGTGAGTTCGACGAGGGGCCTCCGCAGCCCGCCTCGGCGGCCGCCGCTGACACCCGGGTGCCCGGGGGCCTCTTCGCCGGGGTCCCGCAGCCGCTGCCGTACGCCTTGCCGGACCGCGTCAGGATTCCCGGCATCCAGGTCGACGCGCCGATGATCCCGGTCGGTCTGGACGTGGACGGCTGGGTCGGCGCGCCACCACCGGAGGACCCCAACCTGGCGGGCTGGTTCACCGGTTCGGTGTCTCCGGGCGAGAAGGGCACCGCGGTGGTAGTCGGCCATGTCGACAACGCTCAGGGCCCCGCCGTGTTCTACGGACTCGGGGGCCTGCAGAAGGGAAATCGCGTCGAGATCGTCCGCAAGGACGGAAAGACGGCTGTTTTCGAGATCTACGGCATCGAGGTGTTCGAGAAGAACGACTTTCCCGGCGACCGGGTCTATGCCTCGAAGGGGAGTGCCGAATTGCGGGTCATCACCTGCGGCGGCGGTTTCTCCCAGCAGAACGGTTACGACGGGAACGTCGTCGCTTTCGCCAGCCTGGTCGAGGTGCGCTGAGCATCCTCGCCGGGCGGGCGAAAGCCGTCACGCGTAATGCCGTTCCGGGACGGTGACGAAATACCCGGAGTCCAGCAGCTGCGGCAGGTAGGCGCGCAGCGCCCGGACGCTCTGGGAGCGGTCGCCCCCGGCGTCGTGCGAGAGCACCACGACGCCGGGGGCCGCGCCGTCCTCGACCCGGTCGACGATCGTGCGGGTGCCGGGGGCGGTCCAGTCGAGGGTGTCGACGGTCCAGGCCAGCGGGTCCATGCCCAGCTCGGCGCCGAGCCGGAAGGCGGTGCGGTTCCAGGCGCCGTAGGGGGCACGGAACCAGGCGGGGCGCTCGCCGTACGTCTCCTCGATGACGTCGCTGGTGCGCTCCATCTCCTCGCGGATCCGGCCGCGGCTGAGACGGGTGAGCAGGGGGTGGGACCAGGTGTGGTTGCCGACGACGTGCCCCTCGTCGGCCATCCGCGCGAGGAGGTCCCCGTTCGCGGCGACCATCTCGCCGCACACGAAGAACATCGCGCGGACGTCGTACTCGCGCAGCGTGTCCAGGATGTGCGGCGTGTAGCGGGGGTCGGGTCCGTCGTCGAAGGTCAGCACCATGGTGCGGCCGCGTCCGGACACGCGCAGCAGGGGCTCGCGCCGGATGAGGGTCCGGCGGGGTGCCGCCCTGGGCGGGCCGTACCCCGTCAAGGGCTGGAGCCGGTAGCTGGAGGGCTTGAGCGCGGGGCGCGCCTGTGCGCCCGCGGCGGGGGCGGCGGTGCGGACCGGCTTGTCGGTGTCGCCCGCGACCTTCGCGAACACTCCTGCCGTGCCGGCGGCTCCGACGGCGGCGGCACCGGCGAGCAGCGCGCGGCGGCGCGTGAGCAGACGTGGGGGCACCTGATCCTTCGTCATGACTCATCAGTCGCCCGACGGGGGACCGACGCACCAGTGCGACACCGGAACGGCGGTACGAAAACACCCGCCCGGCGCAGCCCTCGGGCCTGCGAGGCGCCGTCAGCGGCGGCGGACCAGGGGGAACGGCAGGGTCTCACGGATCGTCAGGCCGGTGAGGAACATGACCAGTCGGTCCACGCCGATGCCGAGGCCTCCGGTGGGCGGCATGGCGTACTCGAGGGCGTCGAGGAACTCCTCGTCGAGCTCCATCGCCTCGGGGTCTCCCCCGGCGGCGAGCAGGGACTGGGCGGTGAGGCGGCGGCGCTGCTCGACGGGGTCGGTGAGTTCGGAGTAGGCGGTGCCGAGTTCGGTGCCGAAGGCGACGAGGTCCCAGCGCTCAGCGAGACGCGGGTCGGTGCGGTGCTGGCGGGTGAGCGGGGAGACGTCGGTCGGGAAGTCCTTGTAGAAGGTCGGCAGCTGGGTCTTCTCCTCGACGAGCCGCTCGTACATCTCCAGGACGACGTCGCCATGGCCGTCGTCGGCGGTGTACGGCACGCCCACGCTGTCGCAGTACCGGTGCAGCCGGAGCAGTTCCGTGTCGGGGTCGATCTCCTCCCCCAGTGCCTCTGAGATCGCGCCGTACACCGTCTTGACCGGCCACTGCCCCGAGATGTCGTACTCCGTGCCATCCTTGCGGGCGACCGGCGAGCCGAAGGCTGCGGTGGCGGCGCCCTGGATCAGCTCGCGGACGAGGTCGAGCATCACGTCGTAGTCGGCATAGGCCTGGTAGGCCTCCAGGATCGTGAACTCGGGGTTGTGCTTGTAGTCGACGCCCTCGTTGCGGAAGGTGCGGCCCATCTCGAAGACCTTCTCCACACCGCCGACGCACAGCCGCTTGAGATAGAGCTCGGGGGCGATGCGCAGATAGAGGTCGAGGTCGTAGGCGTTGATGTGGGTGGTGAAGGGGCGGGCGTTGGCGCCGCCGTGGATCTGCTGCAGTACCGGCGTCTCGACCTCCAGGAAGCCGCGCTGCAGCAGGCCCTGGCGCACCGCCTGGATGGCGGTGGAGCGGGCCCGGACCACGTCGCGGGCGGCGGGGCTGGAGACCAGGTCGAGGTAGCGCATGCGGACCTTGGCCTCGGGGTCGGCGAGGCCGCGGCGTTTGTCGGGGAGCGGGCGCAGGCACTTGCCGATGAGCTGCCAGGAGGTGACGAAGACGGTCGGTTCGCCCCTGTCGCTGACGCCGGCCAGGCCCGTGACGCTGATGAGGTCGCCGATGTCGGTGTCGGCGGTGAAGCGGTCGAGGGCGGCGCCGGAGTCCTTGCGGGTGAGGGCGAGCTGGTGGTCGCCGGACCAGTCGCGCAGCACGACGAAGACGATGCCGCCGAAGTTGCGTACGAGCATGATCCGGCCGGCGACGGTGACCTGCTCGCCCTTGTGGACCTGGGCCAGGTCGTGGGTGCGGACCGGGATACCGACCGGGTAGGGGTCGACGCCGTCGGCGCGCAGCCGGTCGAGGGTGTGGTGCCGGATGCGGACCTGCTCGGGCAGGCCCGCATCCGGCCCGGCCGCCCCGGCCTCGTCCCCTCCGTCGAGGCCGAGCGCCGCCAGCGAGGGCAGTCCTTCGGTGGTCGCGGGCCGCGGTCCGCCTCGCGGGTGCCCCTTTCTGCGGAGTTGGTGCAGCGACGGTACGGAGACGAAGCCCTCGGCGATGGCGGACGCCGTGCCGATGCGGGCGAGGGAGGCGGCCTCGCCGTAGCAGATGAAGCGCGGGAACCACTGCGGTTGGTACTTGGCGTTGGAGCGGTACAGGGCCTCCAGCTGCCACCACTTCGAGAAGAACAGCAGCAGTCGGCGCCACAGCCGCAGCACGGGTCCCGCGCCGATGCGGGCGCCCTCCTCGAAGACGGAGCGGAACACGGCGAAGTTCAGCGAGATCCTGCGGATGCCCGTCTTCGGCGCCGCCGCGCACAGGTCGGCGACCATGAACTCCATGACGCCGTTGGGGGCACCGCGGTCCCGGCGCATCAGGTCGAGCGAAATGCCGTCCCTGCCCCAGGGCACGAAGGACAGCAGCGCGAGCAGCTCGCCGTCCTCGCCGAGGGCCTCCACGAAGAGACAGTCGCCGTCGGCCGGGTCGCCGAGGCGGTCCAGGGCCATGGAGAAGCCGCGTTCGGTCTCGGTGTCGCGCCAGGCGTCGGCCTTGGCGATCAGCTCCTCCATCTCCGCCTCGGTGAGGGTGGAGTGGCGGCGGATGCGGCAGTGGGCGCCGGTGCGGCGGACCCGGTGGACGGCCTGGCGGGTGACCCGCATGTCACGGCCGTCGAGGTCGAAGTCCGACACTTGGAGGATCGCCTCGTCGCCGAGTTGGAGGGCGCCGAGCCCGGCGCGCGCGTAGGCCTTGGCGCCGTCCTCGGAGGCGCCCATCGCGGCGGGCGCCCAGGCGTGCCGGCGGGCCACGTCCAGCCATACGGCGATGGCGCGCGGCCATGCTTCCCGGTCGCCGACCGGGTCTCCGCTGGCGAGGCACACGCCGGCCTCGACGCGATAGGTGACGGCGGCCTTGCCGCTGGGCGAGAAGACGACGGCCTTGTCGCGCCGGGTGGCGAAGTAGCCGAGGGAGTCCTGGCCGCCGTAGGCCTTGAGGAGGGCGCGGATGCGGGCCTCCTCGTCGTCGTGCAGGGCTGCCTCCATGCGCTGCGAGCGGAACAGGGTCGCGGCGGCGTTCAGCAGGGCCAGGGCGCCGAACAGGCCGAGCACGAAGAACAGCGGGCGGGGCGGGCGTCCGTCGTAGGAGGCGCCGGAGACGAGGCCGCCGCAGACCCGGTCGGCGGCCCACGCCAGCCGCTGGCTCTGCGGCAGGGTGCCGGGGAACAGCTCGACCAGCCCCCAGCCGATGAGGATCCCGACGGCCAGCCCGGCGACCAGGACGCCGAAGGCCCGGCGTACGGCGGCGCGGCGGGAGGCGGCGTAGAACTCCTTGCGGGCGACGATCAGCAGGCCCAGGGCGAGGGCGCAGACGATCAGGGACGGGACGGAGTCGGCGTAGTCGCCGAAGATCGTGCCGAGCAGGTCGCTCAGGACCAGCAGCCCGAGATAGACGACCACCAGCCACCAGGCGATCTTCTTGCGGGCCCCCGTCGCGGCGGCGAGCAGGAAGAGGAAGACGGCGTAGGCAAGGTTGGCGCTGACGGGGACGATGATCTGGTCGAGGCCGCGCACGACCGGGCGCAGCGCGGTGCGCAGCGGCGGGATGACGGCCAGTAGGGCGCAGAGCAGTCCCAGGGCGCCGAAGAAGATCGCGAATCCCTCGGGCACCCTGCGCAGGAAGCCGTTCCGGGGCGACCGTATCGGGCCCGTGGCACCCTTCTCGCGGGTGACCTCCACGGTGGCACTCATGCTCCGACTCTAGGAAGCCCGCGGCCTCCTCGCCCGTCGAGCGGCCTGCCCGACGACGGGACCAGGGGCTTCCGATAGCCTCCGTGCCGTGACGGAACAGCACTCGCACCAGTTCGAGCGGGGCACTGACGGGCCCAAGGTCATCATGGTCGGCGTGGACGGCTCCGACTCCTCGCTCCGCGCGGCGGCGTACGCCGGTGGCCTGGCCCGACGGCAGCACGCGCTGCTCGCCGTCGTGTACGTGCAGCCGGTGATGTCGGCCGGCGCGGCCCTCGGGGCGCCGGTGGCGGAGACCACCGATGAGATCGCCGAGGAGCTGATCGCCCAGATCAGGGACGCGACCGAGCGGGTGAAGGGGATATTCGACGTCCGCTGGGAGTTCCACACCTTCCCCGGCGACCCCTACAACGGCCTGGTGAAGGCGGCGGACGACCTGAAGGCGGACGCCGTGGTGGTCGGCGCGTCGGAACAGGCCGGGCACCGGATCGTCGGTTCCGTCGCGGTGCGGTTGGTCAAGGCGGGGCGGTGGCCGGTGACGGTGGTGCCGTAGCGCCGGAAGGGCGGCGAGTGCCAAGGCCTCGCCGCCGGGTGACGGTGCCTCAGCGGGTGTGCGTCAGAGGGTGTGCAGGAACTCGGACAGGATCCGGTTGAAGATCTCCGGCTTCTCCAGGTTCGGGTAGTGGCCGACGCCTTCGATGACCTCGGCGCGGCCGTCACGGGCGGTGGCGGCGAGCCGCTCGGCCGCGGCGAGCATGTCGGCGGGTTCCAGGCCGCCGTTGAGGGTGAGCAGCGGGACGGCGATCTCCGGCGCCCGGGCGAAGGTGTCGGTCACGGGCACGAACCAGTCCTTCTCGCCGGGTGTGTGCTTCGAGAGCGTGCTGCCGCCCATCTCCCGTAGCAGGCGCAGGATGTCCTGGTCGACGTCGGCCAGGCTCCGGTGCTCACCGGGTACGACCTTCACGAAGGCGTCGAGCCAGCCTTCGACGTCCCCGGCGGCCAGCTTGCCCGCCATCTCGGCCTGGAGCGCGCGGGTCCAGTCGTCCGTGTACTGGAACTCCCCGGTCGCGGCGCCGCAGGTGACCACGGCACGGATGAGTTCCGGGTGCTCCAGCACCGTGTTCGTGGCGACCAGCCCGCCCATCGAGACGCCGACGAGGACGGCGGGCCCGGCGTCGAGGTGGCGCAGCAGGGCGGCCACGTCGTCGGCCCAGCGGAAGGGCATGGACGCGTTGGCGGAGGCTCCGTGGCCGCGTATGTCCAGGGCGATCACCCGGTACTCGGCGGCGAGGGCCGGGATCTGGGGGTGCCAGACCCGGTGGTCGACGTAACCGGAGTGGAGGAGGACCACCAGGTCCCCCGAACCGGTGTCGAGGTAGGCGAGGTCGCCGTCGGCGGACGTGAAGGTGCTCAGTTCCGAAGCAACTGTCATGACAACCAAGGTGTCATCTTTTGGAGGCTTTGACAACCGAGGTGTCATGATGGACGTGTGACTCACGCCGACGCACCCCTCCCGCCCGACGAACTCGGCCGCCGCCTCACCGAGGTCTTCGACCTGGTGGGCCCCCTCTACCGGTTCGCCGCACGCAAGGTCGAACAGGGCGAACCGGTGGAGGGGGTGTCCGCCGGGGTACGCGCGGTCCTCAACCTGCTCAGACAGCACGGGCCGATGACGGTCCCGCAGATGGGCCGGGCCCAGGCACTGAGCCGGCAGTTCGTGCAGCGCATGGTCAACGACGCGGCGGCCCGCGGCTGGGTGGAACCCATCGCGAACCCCGCGCACCAGCGGTCGTCGCTGATCCGGCTGACCGAGCAGGGCAGGGCCGTCATCACCGCGGTCCTCGCCCGGGAGCACACCCTCAACCGGCAGGTGGGCGGCAGTCTGACCGACGCCGAGGTGCAGGCGTGCGTGCGGGTGCTGACGGAGATGGTGCGGACCTTCGACCACGTCGACGTCGACTGACCCCACCCACCGTCTCCGTACCCACTTACCCCGCACCCACCTACTCCGCCATCACCAGCCCGTCCTTCCCGGCCCCCCGGCTCAGCACGACGTCCCGGATCCGGTCCCGCACCCCGCGCACGTCGGCGCCCTTGGCGAGCGCCCGGTTGAGGTCGACCACACGGCCGGCGTCGATGTCGAACAGCTGGGGGACGAACTCGGCCTTCGCCACCTGCCAGCGAGCGCCCTTGCGGGCCGGCGGTTCGAAGGTGAAGCGGCCGAGGGTGGACTGGTTGCCGCGCGGGTCCTGCACGCCCCGGTCGTTGTACATCGCCCCGGCGATCTGGTTGCCCATGCCGTAGACCACCCAGGTGCCGTTGACCTTCTCATAGGCCTGCGGCACATGGGCGTGGGTGCCGAGGATCAGATCGATGTCGGGGCGGCCGCCGGTGCGGGCGGCCGTGAGCTCGCGGGACAGCGTCACCTGCTCGCCGTCGGGCGCGTCCTGCCATTCGGTGCCCCAGTGCAGCGATACGACGACCACGTCGGCGCCCGCCGTCCGGGCGGCGCGGGCGTCCGTGAGGATCTTGGTCTGGTCGGTCATGTTGACCGCCCAGGGCTGACCCGACGGAAGCGGGAAACCGTTGACGCCGTAGGTGTACGCGAGGTGAGCGACCTTGGCCCGCCCCGCGCGCAGCACGGTCACGGTGCGCGCCTCGGCCTCGGTGCGCGCCGTTCCCGCGTGCCGCACCTTCGCCCGGTCGAGGGCGTTCAGGGTGCGCAGGATGCCCGCGGCGCCGTCGTCGAGGCTGTGTTCGGAGGCGGTGGAGCACCCGTCGTAGCCGGTGGCGGCGAGACCCCGTGCCACCTCCGGCGGGGACTTGAACCGGGGGTAGCCGGTGTACTCGCCGTTCTCGCCGTAGACGGTCTCCATATGACACAGCGCCACATCGGCGCGGGAGACCACGGGTTCGACGCCGGCGAGCATCGGGCGGAAGTCGTATCCGGAGCCGCCCGAGTCGAACCGGGCGCGTTCGATGATCGCGCTGTGCGGGAGGACGTCGCCGGAGGCCACGAGCGTGAAGCCGCGGGGCTCCTTGGCGGTGGGGCCCGGATTCCCCGGGGCCTCCCGGTTGTGGGCCTGGCAGGCGGCGCCTGCGGCGAGAACGGCGGTCGCAGCGAGGGCCACAACTCGACTGCGTGCGATCATCGGCTCACCCCTTGTGGTCGTATATACGCATCAATAGGTACGAAGCCCTACCCGCCCGCAAACAATCCGGCCACTTTCGTTAGGCCGTCCGGCGCGCGCCCCATAGGCGGAAGGAACCGTTCGTCGAACCGTTCGCCGACGCGATCGACCGTCCGCCGCAGATCCGTGTGCGTGCTCTGTCCCACAACGGGCGCCTGCGATGCCATACGGCCATGACGGCCGGAATCACCCTCACGAACGGGACGACCGCCGAGCACGAGCTCGCAGCGCTGCAGCGCGAGCACGGCCGGCCCCTCTTCGCACTCCTGCTCCGGCTCTGTGACGGCGACCGGCAGCGTGCCGAGGACCTCGTCCAGGAGACGCTGGTGCGCGCCTGGCAGCATCCCGAGGCCCTGCGCGCCGACGACTTCGACTCCGTGCGGCCGTGGCTGATGACGGTCGGGCGGCGGCTCGCGATCGATGCGCGGCGGGCCCGGCAGGCCCGGCCGCCCGAGGTCAGCGACGCGATCCTGGAGAACGCACGGGTCATCTCCGATCACGCCGAGCGGGCCGCGGAGATGCTCGATGTGCGCGAAGCTGTGAAGACACTCACTCCGGAGCACCGTGAAGTCCTGGTGCTGGTGTACTTCCAAGGGGCGAGTGTTGCGGAAGCCGCTCAGACCCTCGGAATTCCGCCCGGTACGGTGAAGTCCCGCGCGTACTATGCGCTACGCGCCCTGCGCCGGGTGCTTCCGGGATACGCGGCCGACCTGCGGTGAAACCAATGGCTGAGTCAAACCTCCGTAAAGCGCCTTGCTGAACACCCCGGTTGAGTAATCGGCTGTCCTCATCCGTGTTCCGGATTGGGCAAGGGCCCAGGACCCCGGGGTAGGGCGACGCACTCACCGGAGGAAGGCAGGAAGGGATGCTGCACAGAGGTCAAGAGAGCACGGACGGCACCGGTGGCGGTGAACTGACCGTCCCGATGGCGTGGTTGTACGCCGAGTACATCGCCGACGAGCTGCTGCGGACCGGCGATCTCATGCCGCCGACGTCCTTCGAGTTCCGCGCCGGGCGCGATGCCCTGGCGCTGACCATCTTCCTGTCCGACACCGACGGCGAGCTCTCCGGCATCCGGGTCGTCACCCAGCTGGAGACCTGGCTGTCACTCACGGCGTACGACCAGCCGTGGCAGGACTGGGTGCGCGAGCGCATGGCGGGCCTGGCCGCCGAGGCGGTCGAGTCCGGCGGGCCCGCGCCCGACCTGGAACTGGCCGTGGCGGCCTGGCGCTGGCTGCAGGAGACCGAGCTGCTCGCGCCCGATCTGAACGCGGTGCCGGGCGGCGGAGCGCTGGTCGGTGAGGACGACGGGCCGAAGGTGTGGACGCCGGCGTGGCAGCTCGGGCTGCCGCTCGGGCACCTCGCCATCCATCTTTTTTAAGTTGTTCTCTTCTCGGACCAATCCTCGGCCCCGGCCGCTACGAATCCTTTGGTTGCGATTCGGTAGCGGCCTTGAGTGATTCGACTGCCTGGTGCGTACCTGTGGGCGCAAGGAGTAACCCACCCCGCACCCAACGGCACGAGGATTCGGCATGAGGTCCCTGGAGAGGCATCGCGACGTCGCCGCGTACGCGCTCGGCGTGCTGAACGAGGCGGAGGCTTTCCGCTTCGAGGACCACCTCATGGAGTGCCCCCGCTGTGCGGCACACGTGACCGAGTTCGGGCCCATCACCCGCCAGTTGATGCTGTACCGGCGGGCGACGCCCCGGTTTGTGAACCCGATGGCCAAGCCGGGCCCGCAGATGCTGAACCGGCTGCTCGACACGGTGGCAGCCCGCCACCGCGCCCGGCGCCGGCGCACGATGTACGTCGTGGCGGCCTCGGTGGTGATCGCCCTGGCCGGACCCGGGGTCGCGATGATGGCGAGCGGCGACAGCAGTTCCGTACAGGTGGTCGAGGCGACCGACGCCCGCTCGGGTGTGTGGGCGCAGGTCACCACCGAGAACGAGGGCTACGGCAGCCAGGTGGAGCTGAAGGTGAAGGACGGCGCGGGGTCGCGCCCCTGTCATCTGGTCGCCGTCGGCCGGGACGGCGCGGAGGAGACCGTCACCAGCTGGCACGGCGGCGACCACGACGCACCCGAGAACACCATGACGGGTGCCTCGGCGATGCACATGGACGAGATCGCCCGCTACGAGGTGAGAACGGCGGACGGGGAGCACCTGGTGACGCTCGAGCCCCGCTGAGCCGTTGGTCCGCCGTCCGGTTCCGGCTACTTCAGCAGGCGCGACAGTCTGCGGTCCGCCAGCGGTTTCCCGCCCGTCTGGCAGGTCGGGCAGTACTGGAGCGAGGAGTCGCTGAAGGAGACCTCGCGGATGGTGTCGCCGCACACCGGGCAGGGCTCGCCGGTGCGGCCGTGGACACGCAGGCCGCTCTTCTTCTCGGCCTTCAGCCGGCCGGCCGCCACCCCGCGCGAACGCTCGACCGCCTCGGTGAGGGTCGTCCGCAGGGCCTCGTACAGCGTGGCCGTCTCCTCGGGTGTCAGGGACGCCGCCAGCTTGAACGGGGACATTTTCGCCGCGTGCAGGATCTCGTCGCTGTAGGCGTTGCCCACCCCGGCGATCAGGCTCTGGTCGCGCAGGGCGCCCTTGAGTTGGCGGCGCTCGTCCTTGAGCAGGGCCGCGAAGCGCGTCTCGTCGAAGTCGTCGGCGAGCGGGTCCGGGCCGAGGCGGGCGATGCCCGGGACCTCCTGCGGATCGCCCACCACGTACACCGCGAGGCGCTTTTGGGTCCCGGCCTCCGTGAGGTCGAAGCCCGCGCCGGTCTCCAGGGCCACGCGCAGCGCGAGCGGCCCCTTGCCGGGGCGAGGCATCCCGCTCGGCAGCTCGTCCTTCCAGTGCAGCCAGCCCGCGCGGGCCAAGTGGGTCACCAGGTGGGGGCCGTCGGCCGTGACGAGGTCGAGGAACTTGCCGTGGCGGTGCACCGCGGTGACCTCGTGGCCCTCGATGGCGGTGACCGGCGGGTGGTAAGTCTTCAGGACGCTGATCGCGACGGGCAGCACCCTCACGACCTCGTGGCCGACCAGGTTCTCGGTCAGGAAGTCCTTGAGCGCTTCGACCTCGGGGAGTTCCGGCATACGTCCAGAGTGCCACCCGGCACCGACAGCCTCAGCCCCGCTCCGGCACCACGAACTCGCACCACACCGCTTTGCCGCCGCCGCGCGCCTCCACGCCCCACACGTCCGTGAGCAGGTCGACGAGGAGCAGGCCCCGGCCGGAGACGCCCGACTCCCCCGCCTCACGGCGGCGCGGCAGGGCACTGGAGGAGTCCTCGACCTCGACCCGCAGCCGGCGGTCGGAGCCGGCCAGGACCCGCAGGGTCACGACCGCCGCGCCCTCGGTGTGCATCAGGGCGTTGGTGATCAGCTCGTCGGCGACCAGCTCGATCTCGTCGGCCCGGTCCGCGGCGCCCCAGGCGCGCACGGCGGCGCGGATCATGTGCCGGGCGCCGGTGAGTGCCTCGGGGTCACCGGGGGCGACATGCTGCTGGAGGCGACCGCCGGCCTGCGGGGCGTCCAGGACGCGGCGGCGCAGCAGGAGCAGGGCCACGTCGTCGTCGCCGCCGCGTTCCTCGGCGACGTCGATGAGGAGGTCCGCGAGATCCCGTACGTCGTTCGGACCGGTGGCGATGAGCGCGGTCAGGGTCTGCATGCCGTCGTCGAGGTCGGCGCCTGGCTGTTCGACCAGGCCGTCGGTGCACAGCAGGAGGGTGTGGTCGGAGTCCAGCTCGATGGTCCCGACCGGGTATTCGAGCCGCCCGAACTCCGCCGACAGGCCGAGCGGCAGCCCGCCCTCCACCGCGACGCGACGGCAGGTACCGCCGGGCTCCCGGAGCAGGGGGTCGATATGGCCGGCCCGGACCACCTGCACGACGCCGGTGGACAGGTCGGCCTCCGCGTACAGGCAGGTCGCGAAGCGGTCGGTGTCCAGCTCGTGCAGGAACACGGAGGCGCGGGCCATCACGGTGGCCGGGGTGTGCCCCTCGGCGGCGTAGGCGCGCAGGACGATGCGCAACTGCCCCATGACGGCGGCGGCGTGTGTGTCGTGGCCCTGGACGTCGCCGATGACCGCGCCGACCCGGCCGCCCGGCAGCGGGATCAGGTCGTACCAGTCGCCGCCGATGTCCCGGCCGAGCGAGCCGGAGCGGTAGCGGACGGCGACGTCGGCGCCGGGCACGCTGGGGATGGTGCGCGGCAGCATCGCCTGCTGGAGGCCGCTGGCGAGGTCCTTCTCCTGCTCGTAGAACATGGCCCGCTGCAGGCTCTGCGCGATGCTGCTGCCGAGGGCGACGAGCACGTTGCGGTCCTCGACGGAGAAGCCGCCGCGGTCGCTGTAGAGCAGGCCGATGGCCCCGATCGGGCGGGCCTGGGCGATCAGGGGCATGTAGGCGGCGGCCGTGATGTGCAGGTCGGTGATGTGCGGCCAGAGGATCGGATAGCGCTCCGCGAACTCCCCCGGCGACTCGATGAAGCGCGGGCTGAGGGTCCGTACGACCTCGCTCATCGGGTACTGCTCGTCGATCCGGGTGACCAGGGTCCCCGGCACGAAGCTGCCCGCGGGCCCCTCGGCGATCAGCCGGATCCGGCCGGCCTCGACCAGACCCATGACCAGGCTGGTGGCGCCCAGGTGCGTGATGCCGTGGGTGTCCTTGAGGACGTCGATGACGTCCTGGACGGTGCGGGCGTGGGCGAGTGCGGCCGTGGTGAGCTGGACGATGCTGGTCTGCTGACGGCGCGCCTCGTGTTCGGCCGCCTGCTCGCGCCGCTCCTCGCTCTCGGCGAGTTCGTCGGTGGCGTCCCGGACGATGCCGATGATGCGGCGGGGGCGGCCCGTCTCGTCGCGCCGGATGTAGCCCTGGGTGTGAGTCCAGCGCAGGGTGCCGTCGCGGCAGCGGATGCGAAAGTACGCGCCGTAGTTCTCGCTGCCGTCCTTCAGGGCCTTGGAGACCATGCCGTCCAGCCGGTAGGCCTCGTGCCGTGGCACCCGGATCGCCAGGGTCTCGGGGTTTCCGTCGTATTCGTCGGGGCGCAGCTCGAAGACCTCGTGGGCCTGGGCGTCCATGTGGAACACACCGGAGTCCAGGTCCCAGTCGAAGCTGCCCATGCGGTTGAGCGCCAGGATCGGATCCGGGTGGGCGGGCCAGTCGTCCGGGAGTGACAGAGCGCTCGCTCCCCGATCAACCATGGGGCCACCTTGCCAGGATTTGCCGGATTCTTCGACCGGGGCGACGGAACTGCACCGGCCCGATTCCATGATCACGCTCCCGCTCCGGTCAGCCGTCGAAGACGTCGGTCGGGCTGCCGAAGATGCTGCCCTTGGTCCGGTCGGAGGCGCCGGGGGTGGCGGGCGCGGCGGGGCCGTCGGGGATCATCCCGCCGCCGTCGGGTGTGTCGGGGGCGTCCGGGACGGCCTGGGGTCCGACCTCCTCCGGGGAGCCGGGGGAGGTATCCGGCTGCGTACGGGATTCGGGGGCACCGGGCCCATCGGGCGACGTGGACGACTTGGGCGACTCCGACGGCGCGGGCGGGTGACCGGGGTCGGCCTCCGAGGGCGATGCCGTGACAGTGCCCGTCGGGCAGTCGGCGGGGAGGGGGTCGGGCGTGTCCCGCGTGTCCGAGGGGGCCCTGGCCGGCCTGCCGTCGGTGGTCCCGGGCGCGGCGGCGGTGGGCGTCGGAGTCACGCAGTCGGCCGGCGAGTCGTGCGGGGATGTGTGCCCACCGGACGGCGGTTCGCTCCCGTCCTCGGGGAACCCGCTGACGTCACCGCGCGGGCCGCTGTCGTGCGGAGTCGGGGTCACCGGTTCGGGTGGCCGTACGGCATGGTCGCGGGCGTGGCCCCGATGACCGATCGGCCGTTCGATCCAGGTGTTGTCGACGACGTTGATGATCGTGATGTTGCTGATCATCCGGAGGGTCGGGGCCACCACGACCACCTGGCTCGGCCGGTACCCCGACCAGGCCCGGCCGCTGGTGTCCGGGTTGCCGCGCGGGTCGAGCGGCGCGGCGAGCGGATTGCCGCAGGCGCAGCGGACGCGGGGCACACCGTGGTTGTCGACGAGGACGGCGGTGCCCGCCTGCAGGACGGACTGGTAGCCGGTTCCCATGCCGTCGCGGAACCCGTGGTTGGTGACCCTGGTGTCGGCGCGCAGGACGACCGAGGTCAGCCCGCGCAGATAGGTGGCGATCGAGGCCTGGGGGATGCCCGCCGCCTGGGCGAAGACCCGGCCCCTGGCCCGGTCCGAGGTGAGCTGGTCGATCTGCCGCCGGACGTCGCAGCTGCCGGTGCCCTGGGTCCCGCCGTACAGGCCGGGTGTTTCGCCGGACAGTGGCTGGAGCCCGGTCCGCCCCGGGTGCGCGGGCCTGGGCGTCCGGGTGACCGGCGACGGGGTGACGGGCGATGTCGCCGTGGAGTCGGTGAAGGGGTCCGGCCCCGGGTCGGCGACAGGCTGGAGGAAGAGCTTCCCGCCCGCGTCCGTGCCCTTGTCGCTGCCGACACCGCAGCCGACGGCGACGAGCGCCGCCGAGAGCGCGCAGGCCGTGACGAGGGTTCGGGTGGGTGTCCGCACCACGTCCTCCCGCCGGTCATCGGAGATGATCAGGAATTTCGTCCCTTATTGTCTGCTTCACTCGCTCGGGTTACGCAAGCGGAGAGGTGGTATACGGAGAGTCACACGGGTCTCCCGGCGCGACAATGGAGAGAAGAGGGGCACGGCCGTGGACTGGTTCATCGCACCGGACTACTGGACGAGCCGGCTGGTCTTCCAGCGGGCTCTGGCCGGTGTGTATCTCGTCGCGTTCCTGACGGCGGCGCTGCAGTTCCGCGCTCTGATGGGCGAGCGCGGCATGCTGCCCGTGCCCCGCTTCGTCGAGCGGGTGCCCTTCAAGGCGGCCCCCAGCCTGTTCCAACTCCACTACTCGGACCGCTTCTTCGCCGCCTGCGCCTGGGCCGGTTGCGCGGTGTCGGTGGCGCTGCTGGCCGGAGTCGACTCCGTGGTGCCCCTGTGGGGCGCCATGCTGCTGTGGCTGATCCCGTGGGCGCTGTATCTGTCGATCGTGAACGTCGGCCAGACCTGGTACTCGTTCGGCTGGGAGTCCCTCCTGCTGGAGGTCGGCTTCCTCGCGGTCTTCCTGGGCAATGACGAGGTGGCGCCGCCGATCGTGGTGCTGTTCCTGCTGCGCTGGATCCTGTTCCGCGTCGAGTTCGGCGCGGGTCTGATCAAGATGCGCGGCGACGCCTGCTGGCGCAAGCTGACCTGCCTGGACCACCACCACGAGACCCAGCCGATGCCGGGCCCGCTGAGCTGGTTCTTCCACCATCTGCCCAAGCCCGTGCACCGGGTCGAGGTGGCCGCCAACCACGTCACCCAGCTCCTCGTGCCCGTCCTCCTCTTCACCCCGCAGCCGATCGCCACGGCGGCCGCAGCGCTGATGATCGTCACCCAGCTATGGCTGGTCCTGTCGGGCAACTTCTCCTGGCTGAACTGGATCACCATCGTGCTGGCCCTGTCGGCGGTGCGCTTCCCGGGCGATCCGCCGTCCGTGCCCGCCCCGCCGCTGTGGTACGTGATCGTGGTCCTCGCGGTCGCCGTGCTCCTCGTCGGCCTGAGCTACCACCCGGTCGCGAACATGATCTCCCGCCGCCAGATCATGAACCGCTCCTTCGACCCGCTCCACCTGGTCAACACCTACGGCGCGTTCGGCAGCGTCAGCAGGGTCCGGTACGAGGTGGTGATCGAGGGCACCGCCGACGACGTACCGCGAGAGGACTCGGACTGGCGGGAGTACGAGTTCAGGGGCAAGCCGGGCGATCCTAGGCGCTGGCCGCGGCAGTTCGCGCCGTACCATCTGCGGCTGGACTGGCTGATGTGGTTCGCCGCGCTGTCGCCCGCCTACGCCGGTTCGTGGTTCGGCACGCTGATGGAGCGACTGCTGGAGAACGACCGCGCCACACTGAAGCTGCTGCGCCGCTCGCCGTTCCCGCCGGACGCACCGCCCCGCTATGTCCGCGCCCGCCTCTTCCGCTACCGCTACACGACCTGGCGTGAGCTGCGGGAGACGGGCGCATGCTGGGAGCGGACGTACGTGCGGGAGTACCTGCCGCCGACGCGCCTGGCGGGAGTGGCTCAGAGGTCGTAGACGCGAGTGGCGGTGGTCTCGAAGATGTGCGTGCGATCGCCCTGGCCGGTCAACTCCTCTGCCGTGGCGAGTACTTGACCGTACGATGCGGCCAGCGTGCACACCGGCCAGTCCGAGCCGAACATCAGCCGCCGCGGGCCGAACGCCTCCAGCACCACCTCCGCGTACGGGCGCAGGTCGTCGACGGTCCAGGACGCGAGGTCGGCCTCGGTGACCATGCCGGAGAGCTTGCAGACGGTGTTCGGGAGTGCGGCGAGGGCACGGACGTCGGACGTCCAGGGCTCGCGGGCAGCGGACGCTATGGGTGGCTTGCCCAAGTGGTCGAGAACGAAGGTGAGTTCGGGCAGGGAGGCGGCTGCCTTGGTGCAGGCGGGCAGGTGGTGGGGAAGGACGACGAGGTCGTACACCAGCCCCGCCGCCGCCACGGCGGCCAGTCCTCGCCGTACGTCCGCGCGCAGCAGCCACTGGGGATCGGGCTCGCCCTGCACCTGGTGGCGGATGCCCTTCAGGTGGCGGCCGCCGGGCAGCTCCCGCAGCCGGGCCAGTTCCTCGGCGACGTCCGGGCGAGTGAGGTCGGTCCAGCCGACGACGCCCGCTACGAGGTCGTGCTCGGCGGCGAGGGCGAGGAACTCCGGGGTCTCCTCGGGCACGGTGACGGTCTGCACGAGGACGGTACGGTCGACCCCGGCCGCCCGCGCCTCGGAGGCGAGGTCGGCGACCGTGAAGTTCCGCCGGAGCGGCCGGAGTTCGGGACCCGCGATCCAGTCCTGGTCCCGCACCGAAAGGTCCCACACATGGTGGTGGGCGTCCACGACCGTCACGGCAGCTCCCACACCACGGGCAGGCCGGCGTCGGCGCCCTCGTCGGAGTAGTCGTGCACCACGTCGAGCAGCTGGGCCATGCGGGCCTGCCAGGCCACGTTGACCGGCAGTTTCTCCAGTTCGGCGAGCAGGCGGCCGTAGTCCTCGCACTCCAGGACGTGGAAGAGGTCGGTGCCGCTGCGCCAGATCGTCCAGGAGGTGGCGCCGGCGGCACGGATCGCGTCCGTGAGGCCGACCGGCACTTCCCGGTGGGCGGCGTCGTACTCGGCGACCCGGTCCGCGCGGACCTTGGTGTGCAGGGCGACTCTCATGAGGGCTCCTCGGTGACCAGGAGTCCGGTGTCCCGTAGTTCCTGCCAGAAGGCTGCGGGGACCGGTGTGGCGAACTGATCGGCGCAGTCGTGGACTTCATCGGCCGAGCGGGCGCCCACCAGGACGCTCGCCACCGCCGGATGTGCCATGCAGAAGGCCAGCGCGGCGGCGCGCAAGGTGATGCCGTGACGCCGCGCGACCTCCTTCATCCGCACGGCCTGGTCCAGCAACTGTGCCGGTGCCTCGGCGTAGTTGTACGTCGCGCCCGGCCTGGGATCCGCGAGAAGCCCCGAGTTGAAGGCACCGCCGACCACCACGGAGACGCCTCGCTCCACGGCTGCGGGCAGCAGTTCCGTGAGCGCGCTCTGGTCGAGCAGGGTGTAGCGGCCGGCGCACAGCACCACGTCGACGTCCGTGTCGCGGACGAAGCGGGTGAGCATCTCCGCCTGGTTCATGCCCGCGCCGATCGCGCCGACCACGCCCTCCGAGCGGAGCTTCTCCAGGGCCGGGTAGCCCTCCCGGAAGGCCTGCTCGCCGTGGTCGTCGGGGTCGTGGAGGTAGACGATGTCGACGCGGTCGAGGCCGAGCCGTTCCAGGCCGGCGTCCAGGGTGCGTCGTACGCCGTCCGCGGTGAAGTCCCAGACGCGGCGCTGCGTGGCGGGGACGGCGAAGCCGTTGGCCAGGTCGTCGCCGGTGCCGGCCCGGGGCTCCAGCCGGCGGCCCACCTTGGTGGAGACCGTGTACTCCTCGCGTGGGTGCTCTCGCAGGGCCGCGCCGAGGCGGCGTTCGGACAGTCCGAGGCCGTAGTGGGGTGCGGTGTCGTAGTAGCGGATGCCGCGCTGCCAGGCGGCGGACACCGCCTCGTGTGCCTGCTCGTCGGTGACCTCCGTATAGAGGTTGCCGATGACAGCGGCTCCGAAGCCGAGTCCCCGGGGGGTGCTCATTGCCCCACCGGCCGCAGGCGCAGGCCCTGCATGCCGCCATCGACGGCGAGGGCGGTACCGGTCGTGGCGCCGGAGAGCGGGCTCGCCAGGTAGGCGACGGCGCCCGCGACCTCGGCGGCCGAGACGAGGCGGCCGGTGGGCTGGCGGGCCTGGAGCGCGGCGCGTTCGGCGGCGGGGTCGGGGGCCGCGTCGAGCAGACGGGCGACCCAGGGCGTGTCCACCGTGCCGGGGTTGACGCAGTTGACGCGGATGCCCTCGCGGACGTGGTCGGCGGCCATGGCGAGGGTGAGCGAGTACACGGCGCCCTTGGTCGCGCTGTACAGGGCACGCTGCGGCAGCCCGGCCGTGGCGGCGATGGAGCAGGTGTTGACGATCGCCGCGTGCGAGGACTCCCGCAGATGAGGCAGAGCGGCGCGGGCCACCCGGACCATGCCGACGACGTTGACGTCGAGGACCCGGTGCCACTCGGCGTCGTCGTTGTCCTCGACGGTGCCCTGGGCGCCGATGCCGGCGTTGTTGACCACCACGTCCAGTCCGCCGAGGTCGGCCACGGCGGCCGCCACGGCCTCGCGCACGGACGCGTCGTCGGTGACGTCGGCACGGAAGGCGAGCAGCGGCTTCTCGACGGAGGACGGGTCCAGGTCCAGTACGGCGACCTGGGCGCCACGCGCGGCGAGGAGTTCGGCCGCGGCCCGGCCGATGCCGGAGGCGCCTCCCGTCACCAGCGCCTTGAGACCGTCGAAGTCGCTCATGCCGCGTGCCCCTTCTTCTGCGTCTGGAGGTCGGCGGCCCAGAAGGCGCCGTCCGGGAACGTGTAGCGCTCGATCGACTCGGGCCGCATGGCGGCGGAGAAGCCGGGCGCGCCGGGTGCCGTGTAGTGACCTTCTCTGATGACCACCGGATCCAGGAAGTGGTCGTGCAGATGGTCGACGTACTCGATGACTCGGTCCTCGGTGGTACCGGTGACGGCCACGTAGTCGTACATCGACAGGTGCTGGACGAGTTCGCACAGCCCGACGCCGCCCGCGTGCGGGCACACGGGCACGCCGAACTTCGCTGCCAGCAGCAGGATGGCGAGGTTCTCGTTGACTCCACCCACGCGGGCCGCGTCGATCTGGACGACGTCGAGGGCCCCGGCCTGGAGGAGCTGCTTGAAGACGACCCTGTTCTGCACGTGCTCGCCGGTGGCCACCTTCACCGGGGCGACGGCCTCGCGGACGGCCGCGTGGCCGAGGACGTCGTCGGGGCTGGTGGGCTCCTCGATCCAGTACGGGTCGAACTCCGCGAGGGCCTTGGTCCAGCGGATCGCCTCGGCCACGTCCCAGCGCTGGTTGGCGTCGATGGCCATGCGGATGTCCGGCCCGACGACCGAGCGGGCGACACGGCAGCGCCGTACGTCGTCCTCCAGGTCGGCGCCGACCTTCAGCTTGATCTGCCGGAAGCCCTCGGCGACGGCCTCGGCGGCGAGCCGGCTGAGCTTGTCGTCGTCATAGCCGAGCCAGCCGGCGGAGGTGGTGTAGGCGGGGTAGCCGCGCTCCAGCAGCCGGGCCGTGCGCTCCTCCGCTCCCTCCCGGCCGCGACGCAGGATGGCCAGCGCCTCCTCGGGGGTGAGCGCGTCGGAGAGGTACCGGAAGTCGATCTGGCCGACGATCCACTCCGGGTCGGCGTCGGCGAGCAGACGCCACAGGGGCGTGTCGGCACGCTTGGCGGCCAGGTCCCACACGGCGTTCATGACGGCGCCGATCGCCATGTGCATCACGCCCTTCTCGGGGCCGAGCCAGCGCAGCTGGCTGTCGCCGATCAGGTCGCGGTTGAGGGTCCCCGGGTCGGCGCACAGTTCGTCGACGGGCCGGCCCACGACGTGTCCGCGCAGCGCCTCGATCGCGGCGACCTGGACCTCGTTGCCCCGCCCGATGGTGAAGGTGAACCCGTGCCCCTCGTGCCCGTCCGTCCCGTCGGTGCGCAGCACGACGTAGGCGGCCGAGTAGTCCGGGTCCGGGTTCATCGCGTCGGAGCCGTCGAGCTCGCGCGAGGTGGGGAAGCGGATGTCGTAGGTGTCGAGCGCGGTCACGCGGACGGGGGGACCGGGGGTCGGGGACACAGAGGGCCTTTCGGTCGATGGTGGGGACGGCGCCGGGTCAGTCCTGCGCACGGCCCGTCGTCACCCGGGCGATCATGAGGGCGACCAGGATGATCCCGCCGTAGATGGCCTGGATCCAGAACGACGGGACCTGGGCGAGGGTGAGCAGGTTCTGGACGACACCCAGGAGGAGTACGCCGGTCAGGGCGCCGAACATGGTGCCCCGGCCGCCGTCCAGGCTGATGCCGCCGATCACCGCGGCCGCGAACACCGTGAAGATCATGTTGTTGCCCTGGTTGGCGCTGATCGCGCCGACGTACCCGGTCTGGATGATCCCGCCGACGGCCGCGAGCGTGCCGGCCACGACGAACACGCCGAGCATCACGCGCTCGACCCGGATGCCGGCCGCGCGGGCGGCGTCCGCGTTGCCGCCGATGGCGTACAGGGCGCGTCCGATGCGGTGGTACTTCAGCACGAACCCGGTGATCGCGAAGGCGGCCGCCGCGAGCCACACCGACATGGGGATGCCGATGAAGGTCGTGGTGGCGAGGGAGTAGAAGCTGTCGGGCATGCCGAACAGCGTCTTGCCCTTGGTCGCGCCGACCAGCAGACCGCGCAGGACGATCAGCATCGCGAGCGTCACGATGAACGCGTTGAGCTTGAACTTCACGACCAGGATGCCGTTGAAGGCACCGACGGCCGCGCCGACCACGAGGACCGCCAACAGGGCGAGGGCGGCGGGGAGTTCGGTTCCCCAGCCGGACTGCGCGGCGGGCAGCACGAGCAGCGCACCGACGGCGGGTGCGATGCCGACGACCGATTCGAGGGACAGGTCGAACTTGCCGGTGATGAGGACCAGCGACTCTGCCAGGACGACCATCGCCAGGGCGGCGGAGGCGCCGAGGATCGAGATCAGGTTGCGTTCGGTGAGGAACGAGTCATTGACGACCGCACCGAGCACCAGAAGCAGCAACAGGGCCGGGACCAGGGCGAGTTCGCGGGCGCGGCGGAGCAGGACCGTCCTGGCGGCACGGGCGTCCGGCACCTTGAGGGGCAGGGCCGGTGGGGCCTTGGTGTCAGCCATCGTTGTCCACTCCTTCGATGGAGGCGATCAGCTCGTGGTCGCGCCAGCCGGCCGGGTGCTCGGCGACGACACGGCCGTGGAACAGGACGAGCACGCGGTCGCAGCGGCGCAGGTCGTCGAGTTCGTCGGAGACGACGAGCACGGATGTGCCGTCCTCGCGGGCGCTGTCCATGCGGGCGAGCAGGGACTCCTTGGACTTCACGTCGACGCCCGCGGTGGGGTTGATCAGCACGAGCAGCCGGGGGTCGGAGGCGAGGGCGCGGGCCATGACGACCTTCTGCGCGTTGCCGCCGGACAGGTCGGAGACGGGCTGGTCGGGGCCCTCGGTGTGGATGTCGAGGCGGTCGATCAGGGCGTTGGCGAAGCCGCGCTTGCGTTCGGTGCCGATGAAGCCGAAGCGGCCGAGCCGGTCGAGGACGCTCATCGTGGCGTTGTCGCCGATGGTCATGCCGGCGACCAGGCCCTGGTCGTGCCGGTCGCGGGGCACACAGGCGACGCCCGCCTTGAGGGCGGCCTGCACATCGCCGAACGGCAGCCGTTCACCGTCCAGTTCGGCGGTGCCGCTGGTCGGGGTGTGGAGTCCCGCGAAGGACTCGGCGAGCTGGATCTTGCCGCTGCCGCTGATGCCGGCGAGTCCGACGACCTCGCCGCGGCGGACGGTGAGGTCGATGTTCCGGTACGCCGGTGAGGTGAGCCCGCGGGCTTCGAGCAGGACGGGGGCGTCGTGGTCGACGTCCCTGGGGTCCACGGCCTGTTCGGCGATGGTCTCCAGCGACTCCCCCGCCATGGCCTCCACCAGCGCCCGGCGCGGGAGTTCGACGACCGGCGCGGTGGTGATCCAGCGGGCGTCACGCAGGACCGTGACGGTCTGGCAGACCTCGTACACCTCCTGGAGGTGGTGCGAGATGAACAAGAAGGTGACACCGGAGTCCTGGAGCGCGCGCATCCGCGTGAACAGCCGCTCGATCTCGCGGTTGTCGAGCTGGGCGGTGGGCTCGTCGAGGACGATGAAGCGGGCGCCGAAGCTCAACGCCCGGGCGATCTCGACCATTTGACGGTCCTCGACCTTGAGGTCGGCGGTGCGGGCCTCGGGGTCGACGTGCACGTCCCAGGTGCCGAGGAGTTCGGCGGCCTCGGCGCGCAGGCTGCGCCAGCTGATGAAGCCGCGCCGGCGGGGCTGGCGGTTGATGAAGAGGTTCTCGGCGACCGTCAGCTCGGGGACGACGGTGGGCTTCTGGTAGACGCAGGCCACCTTGCGGCGCCAGGCGTCCCGGTCGGCCGGCGCGGGCGCGGGTTCGCCGTCGAAGCGGACCTCGCCCTCGTCGGCGGCCTGGAGGCCGGTGAGGATGTTGACCAGGGTCGACTTGCCGGCGCCGTTGCGGCCGACGAGGGCGTGGGACTCGCCGGGCAGGACGGTGAGCCGGCCGTCGGCGAGGGCGGTGGTGGGTCCATAGCGCTTGACGATGTCGCGCGCCTCGACGAGGGGTGTGGTCACGGGCGTACTCATTTGGCCGTGTTACCCCAGAGCTTGGGGTCGTCGACGTTGTCCTTGGTGACCAGCGGTGCGGGCAGCTGGTCCTCCAGGATGCCGCTGGGCAGCTTCACGATGGTCGAGTCGTGGTCCGTCGGACCCGGCTCGAACGTCTTCCCCTCCATCGCCGCCTTGATGTAGTACATGCCGTACTTGGCGTACAGGTCGGCGGGCTGCGAGACGGTCGCGTCGATCTCGCCCTTGCGGATGGCGTCGAACTCCTGCGGGATGCCGTCGTTGGAGACGATCGTGATGTGCCCGTCCTGTCCGGCCTTCTTCAGCATCCCCTTGGACTTGAGGGTCTGGAGGGTCGGCGCGAGGTAGACGCCGCCGGCCTGCATGTAGATGCCCTTGATGTCGGGGTTGGCGTTCAGGAGGGTGTCCAGCTTGGAGGCCGCGGTGTCCGACTCCCACTTGGCCGGTATCTCCAGGACCTTCAGCTTGGGGAAGTTCTTCTTCACGCAGGCGCGGAACGCCTCCGAGCGGTCACGGCCGTTGACCGAGGCGAGGTCACCCATGATCTGTACGACCTTGCCAGAGGGGATCTGCTCGCCCAGGTACTGGCAGGCCTTCTCGCCGTAGGCCACGTTGTCGGCGCGCACCACCATCGCGACCTTGCCCTTGTCGGGCGCCACGTCGACGGCGACCACCGGCACGCCCTTGCGCTCCGCCTGGTCGAGGCCCGCTTCGATGGCCGCGCTGTCCAGCGGGGCGACGACGAGGCCCTTCACACCCTGGTTGAGCTGGTTGTTGATGTCGGTGATCTGCTGGGAGGGGTCACTGTTGGAGTTGACCGTCTTGAGCGCCTCGACGCTCTCGGAGTCGGCCATCTTCGGCACATAGTCGTTGTACGACTGCCAGAACGGCGAGGTCAGCAGGGGCAGGATCACCCCGACCTTGCCGCTGCCGCCACCGCCTCCGGCGCTGGAGGATCCGGTGTCCTTGGTGCTGCCGCATCCGGCGAGCACGAGCGAGGCGCCGATGACCGCAGCCATCGCGCCGACGATCCGTGACCTGTTCTGCTTGCGCACTGCACTGCCGGGCATCTGACGGCTCCTCATTGAGCGTGTTCGAGCAGGTGCCGCATATTTATCAGACCACTTCCCCGCGCAACACCCTCCGGCCGCAGAAATTCACGGTATCCGGCCATAGTGGTCCGACCACCCTGGTGATTAGACTGCGGCGCATCCGGCGACAGGAGGAATGGCGTGGACGAGACAGCCCCGCAGAAGGGCACCGTGCCGCAGCGCGCCATCGAGCAGATCAAGGGGATGATCGCCGAGGGGAGGCTGGAGCCCGGCCAGCGCCTGCCGACGGAACGCGATCTGGCGGTCGGACTCGGCATCTCCCGCAGCTCGATGCGCGAGGCGATCCGCGCGCTGACCGTGCTGGGAGTGCTGGAGGCCCGGCACGGTTCGGGCATCTACGTCACCCAGCTGGAGGCCGGCGACCTGCTGGAGACGTTCGGCGTGGTCGCCGACCTCTCCCGGGGCCCGCGTCTGGTGGAGCTGCTGGAGGTGCGCCGCATCCTGGAGTCGACGGCGACGGCGCTGGCGGCGGCACGCATCACACCGGACCAGCTCGCCGAGGTCGAGAAGCACCTGACGGCGATGAACGCCACGGAGGACCCGGAGGAGATCCTCGCCCACGACCTGGCCTTCCATCGCGCGATCGCGGCCGCCGCCGGCAACGACACCATGGCCGCGATCCTGGAGGGCCTGTCCTCGCGCACCTTCCGCGCCCGCGTCTGGCGCGGCTACCAGGAGGAGGGCGCCTTCACCCGCACCCGCCGCGAACACGCCGCGATCCACCGCGCCTTGGTGGCCCACGATCCGGAGGCGGCCCGGGCCGCGGCGGCCGCGCATGTGGGCGAGGTGGAGCAGTGGCTGCGGACGCAGCTGGGCGGCTGACCGCCGCCCGGCCGGTTCCGGGCGGTTCGCTACGGCTTCACGTCGAAACCGCTCGCTACGGCTTCACGTCGAATCCGTGCTCCCGTCCGAGCGTCTCCAGTGACGCACGACCGGGGATGCCGTCGGCGGCATCCCCGGTGAGGCCGCAGCGGCGCTGCCAGGCCGCGTACGCCTCGACGGTCGCCGTGCCGAAGTGGCCGTCCACGAGGCTGGATTCCAACAGGCCCTCCGCGACGAGCGCCTTCTCCACGACCTTCACGCCCGAGTACGACACCGGGGTGCCGGACGCGGCCGGGTCGTGCAGGGCCGCGGCGACCACCTTCGACACGTCGATCACCGGCCTCGGCGCGGGATCGGGCGTCGAACCGTCCGGATGCGGGGCGCCCTTCTTCACCCACGCGTACAGGTGATCGCCCGGACACGCCGTGGCCAGGCCGTCCCGGTGCCCCTTGATCTCGTTGCCGGCACCGTGGCCGCGCAGCAGCTCGATGCCGTCGCGGATCGCGCCGAGCATCGCGTCCGTCGGCTCGGTGAGCCCCTCGTCGCCGACCAGGCCCATGATCGCGTAGTGGCCACGGTTGAGGTCCTGGTTGCCATTCGCTCCGGTGCGCTTGCCCAGGCCCCGGCCCTCCAGGAGGTGACCGTGCGGGCAGGCACCGTAGTTGTAGGCGATGTCCGAGTAGTTCTCCTTCTTGTTCGCCAGGTGGTCGACGCGGATCCTCTTCCACTCGGCGATGCAGAGATCGTGGTCGTCGAGGAGCTGCACGCTGACCGGTGCGCCTTCGTAGTGGACTTTCACGCCCTTGGTCGATGTCTGCGTGGGTGCGGCGGATGCGGGCCAGCCCAGCTGGGCTCGCGTGACGAGCTTCAAAAGTGCCTCCAAGGCGCACATGGGACGCCGAATCGCCTTGATTCTGAGGCCGGTTGCAGCCCGCCACGCGATGCCGCGCCGCCGTTCACCCGTCAGTGGACCGCAGTCCGCCGCAGCCGCAACGTCACCAGTTCGAAGGGCCGCAGCCGCAGGGCGACGCGACGGCCGTCGTACGACGGCGTCTGAGGCAGCGGGCGTTCCAGCAGGTCCGTCGCCGCGACGTCCGCGACGTCGAAGTCCGCCGTCAGCGTGGCCCGTACCCGGCCGCCGTGGGCCTCGTGGAGCCGCACCACCACATCTCCGCTGCCGTCGTCGGCCAGCTTGACGGCCGTGACCACGACTGCGTCCCGGTCCACCGTCACCAGCGGCGCCACGTCCCTCGCGCCGGTCACCGACCGCTCCGGCAGGTTGACCCGCCAGCCCTCGCGCACCGCGTCCCCGATGCCCGCGCCCGGCACCAGGGCGTGCCGGAAGCGGTGGACGCCCTGGTCGGTCTCGGGGTCCGGGAAGCGCGGGGCGCGCAGGAGGGACACCCGGACCGTGGTGGTCGTGCCCTGGTCGCCCTCGGTGCGGACCGTGCGGGTCACGTCGTGGCCGTAGGTCGAATCGTTGACGACGGCGACGCCCCAGCCCGGCTCCTCCAGGTGCACGAACCGGTGGTTGCAGGCCTCGAACTTGGCCGTCTCCCAGGAGGTGTTGGTGTGCGTGGGCCGGTGGAAGTGCCCGAACTGGGTCTCGGACGCGTACCTTTCGGCGTGCACGTCGAGCGGGAAGGCGAGCTTCAGGAACTTCTCCGTCTCGTGCCAGTCCACCTCGGTGTCCACCACCAGCCGCCGCTCCCCGGGCGCGAGGGAGAGCAGTTGGGTGACGCGGGAGTCACCGAAGGACCGCACGATGCGCACGCCCTCCCCCTCGGGGGCGATCTCGTCCAAGCCGGTCAGATCGGTGACGGTGTTGCGGTAGAACTCGTCGACGTCCCAGGCGTCCCACATGTTCGGGAAGTCGGGGTGGAGCTGGAGGAGGCCCGCGGCTGCGCCGGGCGCGATCGTCTCGCGGTCGGCGTCGATGTCGTACGCCGACACGACCAGGCCCCGTGCGTCGATCTCCACGCGCAGCAGGCCGTTGTCGAGGACGTATCCGCCGTCCGGGCGGGGCGCGAGCGCCGTGCGGCCCTCGGTCGCCGGGGGGCGTGCGCCGCCCGCCGGTACGCCCTCGCGCGGGTGCGGGGCGGAGTTGAAGACGAGCTCGGTCTCGCCCTCGCCCGCCAGGGCGCGCTGGGCCGACTCGATGATCGCGGTCAGCTCGCCCGCGAGGCGCTCGTACGTCGCGCGTGCCTCCCGGTGCACCCACGCGATGGACGAGCCGGGCAGGATGTCGTGGAACTGGTGCAACAGCACCGTCTTCCAGATGCGGTCCAGCTCCTCGTACGGATAGGGGAATCCGGTCCGCACGGCTGCCGTCGCGGCCCACAGTTCCGCCTCGCGCAACAGGTGTTCGCTGCGGCGGTTGCCCTGCTTGGTCCTGGCCTGGCTGGTGAGTGTGGCGCGGTGGAGTTCGAGGTAGAGCTCGCCGACCCAGACCGGTGGGTTCGCGTACTCGGCCTCGGCCTTCTCGAAGAACGCCGCCGGGGTCTCCCAGACCACGGTCGCCGAGCCTTCGAGGTCCCGCAGCCGCGCCGCCTTCGCGATCATCTCGCGGGTGGTGCCGCCGCCTCCGTCGCCCCAGCCCGTCGGGGCGAGGGAGTGCCGGGCGACGCCCTTGTCCTTGAAGTTGCGGCCCGCGTGGGCGATCTCGCTGCCCTTCATGGAGCAGTTGTAGGTGTCGACGGGCGGGAAGTGGGTGAAGATCCGGGTGCCGTCGATGCCCTCCCACTGGAAGGTGTGATGTGGGAACTTGTTGGTCTGTGACCAGGAGATCTTCTGGGTCAGCAGCCACTTGGAGCCCGCGGCCTTGATGATCTGCGGCAGTCCGGCGGCGAAGCCGAACGTGTCCGGCAGCCACGCCTCGTCGTTCTCGACTCCGAACTCGTCCAGGAAGAACCGCTTGCCGTGCACGAACTGCCGGGCCATCGCCTCCGAGCCGGGCATGTTGGTGTCCGACTCCACCCACATACCGCCGGCCGGCACGAACCGCCCGTCCGCCACCGCCTTCTTCACCCGCGCCCACACCTCGGGCCGGTGCTCCTTGACCCAAGCCCACTGCTGGGCCTGCGACATGGCGAAGACGAAGTCGGGCTCGTCCTCGATCAGCGCGGTCATGTTGGACGTCGTACGGGCCACCTTGCGCACGGTCTCGCGCAGCGGCCACAGCCATGCCGAGTCGATGTGCGCGTGCCCGACGGCGCTGATGCGGTGGGCGGACGGCACGGCGGGCGTGGCCAGGACACCGGCCAGCCGTTCCCGCGCCCGCGCCGCCGTGCCGCCCACGTCCTGGAGGTCGATCGAGTCGAGGGCCTGGTCCACCGCCCGCAGGATGTCCCAGCGGCGCGCCGACTCCACCGGCAGCTCGGCCATCAGCTCGCCGAGCACCTCGAGGTCGATGACCAGCTGCCAGACGTTCTCGTCGAGGACGGCCAGGTCCATGCGGGTGAGCGTGTACTGCGGTTCGCTGCCGGCGGTGTCCTTGTCGCCCAACTGCGTGGGCAGGAAGGGGTGGTAGTCGAGGATGACCGGGTTGGAGGCCGCCTCGATGTGCAGCCGCACCTGCTCCCCGCCCTTGACGGGCGCGCCGATGCGCACCCACTGGTTGCGCGGGTTGAGGCCCTTCACCGGGGTGCCGTCGGGCCGGTAGACGAGGCCCTCGCACTGGAAGCCGGGCATGTTCTCGTCGAACCCGAGGTCGAGCAGTGCCTCGACGGTCTTCCCGGCCCACTCTTCGGGCACGGTCCCGGTGACCCGGAACCAGCTGGTGCCCCAGGGAGCACCCCACCGCGCCCCGACCTCGATCGGCTCGGGTTCGGCCGCGAGTCCCTCGGCGACCGGCACCGGCTCGCCGGGCGCATGCCACACCGCGACGTCCAGCGGCACGGACTCGGGGTACACGGCGGGTCGGATGCGCTCGTCGAGGACGCGCTTGAGGCGGGCTTCGACCAGGCTGCGGTCATCATGCATGCGGGGTGCTCCAAGGGTGAGGGCGGTTACCAGGTGTGCGTCACGGTCACGGGGGCCGACGATGTGTAGAGCTCCCCTACGGCACGCAGGTCCAACCGTGCGGTCTGCTCCCCCTGTTCGGGTTGCAGCCCGGCGATGAAGTAGGCCGGCTGACAGGTGCCGCCGAGGAAGCGCCGGGAGCCGTCGGCCAGGACGCGGTGCAGGGTGTGGTGGCGTACGTCGCCGGAGCCGGGGTTCCAGGCGAGGCGCAGGTCTCCGCCGGACGCTGCGGTGATCCGGAAGCCGGTCGGCGCCGCCGGCGTGGTGACGGCCTCCCTCACCGCGATGCCGCCCAGCCGCCACTTCACGGCCCCGCCCGTCGCGGTGAGCCGGACGCCGATCGCGTGCGCGGTGCCGGTCAGGCCGGTGAGCCGTACGGTCGAGGTCTGCCATGTGCTGCCCGAGTTCACGGGGAAGTACGTGTACGGCGGTGTCGCGCCCGGACTGCTCGGCTCGGCCGTGGCCACGGCCAACTCGACCTTCACACTGCCCGCATCGGTCCGGTGCGTCAGCTCGACCACCGTGTCGGCCGTGATCGGCAGGCGGGTCGCGTACACGTCCACGACCGCCGGCTCGTCCAGTTCACCGTCGACGAGCACACTGCTCCCGCCACGCCACGCGTCCTCGAAGTCAAGAGTCACAGCGGGGTGCTGTCCGTCGGTGTGCACGACCCAGCGCCGGGACGGCAGCCGGTCCTGGAGGCCCAGATGGTTCCACGGCTTGTCCGACGTCACCTTCCCGTGCTCGTACCAGCGCAGCCCGTGCCCGGTGTTGAACACGCTGGCGAAGGGGACCGCCGTGACCGTGGACCGGTCGGCGACCGACACGGCCGGTGCCCGCCAGGCGTCTGTGCCGTCCGGCCGGGACGGGTCCAGTGAACGCCCGGTCCAGAACCGGTCGTCGGCGGCGTGGAACGCTTCCGGCCCCCTGCCGTCCGCGGGCAGGTGGTTGCGTGTCCACTCGGGCCGGTAGAAGCCGACCGACACCACGTGCGCCTTGTCGCGGGGCACCATCGCGTCCCAGTTCACGGACGAGTTCCAGCCGTTCGACTCGACATCGACGCCCGCCCACAACTCGTACCGGCTGCGGCCCAGTTGACCGGCGCGCTCTCCGGACGAGGTCAGCTTCGCCGCCGTCCACCGGAAGTCGACGAACATGTCGTCGGCGGCCTGGAAGAACGCCTCATTCTGGGAGTTGAGGGCGCCCTGCCAGCTCACGGACCCGTTCACGGTCATCGAGTCGTACCAGGTCACGCGCTGGCCCTTGGCCTTGGCAAGCGTCTTCAGCTCGCGCATGAAGCCCAGCATCGCCGAACCCAGCGCGGTGTTCCCGCCGCTGGTCTCGGCATTGACGAACCACCCGTCGAACCCGTACGCGTCCGCGACCGCGACCAGCCGTTCGGCCAGCGGATACCGCCCGGCCGCGTCCTTCTGCACCAGGTCACGGGTCCACTGCAGCTGCCCGCCGTAGGCGACGGGCGGCAGGAAGATGTTGCCGAGCACGGGCACCCCGTGCCGGTGGGCGGCGTCGACGATCGGCGCGTTCGGGGCGAGGATCAGCCCCTCCCCCGACGAGCCGCCCCAGAAGACCAGTTCGTCGACGTAGGCCCAGTGGGTGAGGGCGTAGTAGTCGGCGGTGGCCGCGCCCTGCGAGGGATTGCCCGCGGTGGGGCCGAAGGACACCAGGGACTGGATACGGGCCTGGCCGTCGCGGGCGGTCGGGTTCACCGGCGTCGGCGTGAAGCGCGGGGCGAGCGGGACGGTCGCCGCGTTGAAGGCGAGGTCCGGATCGTCCGCCGGGCGCCAGGACTTCAGGCTGCGCCAGGTGATGCCGGTGCCCGGGGTGCCGGAGGGCAGCGAGTCCGGGTACCAGTAGGAGGCGTACGGCTGGAGCGCGGCGGCTTTGGGCCTCGGTGCTGCCACCGCCGGTGACGAGGGGAGCATCGCGGCCGTGGCGGCGGCGATGAGGACGGTGCGTCTGGTGGGTTTCACGAGCGGGTGCCTCCTTGTGGGGTGGGGAGTACCTGATCGGGAGCGACGACCTCGGTGATGTCGCGCGCCATGAGGTGTTCCTGGTCGGCGGCACGCACGTCGAGGACGGTGGTGGGGCGGACGCCGTCGGCGACCAGCCGGAAATAGGCATCGAAGACAGTGCCGCCCGGCGCGCAGAGTGAGCGGGTGGACGGATCGGCGGGGACGATCAGCGCCGTCGTACGCGGCTCGGGCGGCCGTGGCGCCTCCTGGGCCGCCCGCTCCAGCACCCGGGCCGCGTCCTTCGGTTTCCGGTCGTTGGTCAGCAGCCCGAGCCCGTATTCGAGCCCGGGGAAGTCGGCCAGTTCTCGGGACACGTCGTGGGAGCACCACCAGGTGATGCCCCACAGGTCGGGACAGTCCAGGGCGTTCGCGACGGTCGCCTCGGTGAAGGCGGCGGCGTGCTCGGGCGGGACGAGGGGCGCGGGCGCGCCGACCTCCTGGAGCCACACGGGACGGCACGCGTCGCCGGCCCAGGCCTTGCTCAGCTCGACGAGGTACGCGGCGTGGTGCTCGGTCGGGACGGAGGTACGGCCGTGGCGCTGGGCGGTGCCGTTGAAGACCCAGGAGTGCACGGCCGTGACGGCGCCGTGCCGGGCGGCCTGAGCGGGCGTGAACGGCTGGTCGTCCTGGTACCAGGTGGCGTCGTACTCGGCGTGCAGGTGCAGCCGCCCGGGGGCGCCCTCCTCGCAGGCGGCGAGCATGCGCGTGAGCCAGCGGTCGATCTCGTCCTCGGTCGCCCGGTCGGGGTCGGGGTGCGGGCCCGCCGAGAACTGGTTGACCTCGTTGCCGAGGGTCATGCCGAGGAAGTTGGGGCGGTCGTCGAGGGCTGCGGCGAGGGTGCGCAGGTAGGCGGCCTGGCCGTCGAGGACGTCCGAGTCGGTGAAGAGGTTCCGGCGGTGCCAGGTCCGGGTCCAGGCAGGCAGGAAGTCGAAGCTGCTCAAGTGCCCTTGCAGGCCGTCCACGTTGACGTCGAGGCCGCGTTCGGCGGCGGCGTCGACGAGCTGGACCAGCTGGTCGACGGCGCGGCCACGGATCAGGGTGCGGTTCGGCTGGAAGTACGGCCACAGCGGGAACACCCGGACGTGGTCGAGACCCAGCGCGGCGATGGAGTCGAGGTCGGCGCGTACGGAGTCGAGGTCGAAGTCGAGCCAGTGGTGGAACCACCCGACGCTTGGGGTGTAGTTGACGCCGAAGCGCACGGCAGAAGGCATGCGTGTCCTTGTGACGGAGGTGCGACGGAGGTACGGGACTTCGGCCCTGACGGTCAGCCCTTGACGGCGCCCTCCCCGACACCGCGGAAGAAGTACCGCTGGAGACAGGCGAAGAGGGCGATCAGCGGCGCCACGGCGATGATCGTGCCCGCGGCGACGAGGCGTTCGTCGTTGGCGAAGGTGCCGTGCAGATAGTTGAGCCCGATGGTCAGCGTGAACTTGGACGGGTCGCTCAGCACGATGAGCGGCCACAGGAAGTCGTCCCAGGCGCCCATGAAGGCGAAGATCGCGACGACGGCAAGGGTCCCCTTCACCGACGGTACGGCGATGCGCAGGAACCGCTGCCAGACGTTGGCGCCGTCGACGTAGGCCGCTTCCTCGATCTCGTACGGCAGGTTGAGGAAGGCGTTGCGCATCAGCAGGACGTTCAGGGCGCTGATGCAGCCGGGCAGGACGACGCCGATGAGGGTGTTGTTGAGGCCGAGCTCCCGCATAGTTGTGAACTGGGCGATGATGATGCCCTCCACGGGCACGAGCATCGCGAGGATGAACGCGAGCGTGGCCGCGCGGCGGCCCCGGTAGCGCAGCCGGGCGAGGGCGTAACCGGCGAGTGCCGCGCCGACGCAGTTGGTCACGACGTTGGCGGTGGCGACCTTCAGCGAGTTGAGGGCGTAGTCCCAGACGGGGATGGTCTCGGCGACGCGCTCGTAGTTGTGCAGGGTGGGATCGCCCGGCAGGAACTTCGGCGGGGAGCTGAAGATGTCCTCGGTGGGGCCCTTGAGCGAGGTCGACAGCTGCCAGAGGAACGGGCCGACGGTGAGGGCGAGCACGCCGAGCAGCAGCAGGTAGCGCAGGGCGAGCTCCCATACGCGGACGCGGCGGCCGTGCTCGTCGGTGACGCGGGGTTCGCGAGCGCCGGCCGACGGCTTGACCTTCGCCTTCGCCGCGGGCCGTACCTTCTCCAGGACGCTCATGATTCGTCCCTCCGGTCCGCGCGCAGCACAAGGAGCATCAGGGCGACGGTGACGACGAAGACGACGACCGAGATGGCGGAGGCGTAGCCGACGCGGCCGGTCAGGCCGGTGCCGGTGCGCTGGACGAGCATCACGAGGGTGGTGTCCTCGCCCGCCGGGCCACCGCTCGGGCCGGCCATCAGGTACACCTCGGAGAACACCTTGAACGCGGCGACCGACGACAGGGCCCCGACCAGAACCATGGTGGAGCGGACGGCGGGCACGGTGACCGTGAGGAAGCGGCGGACCGCTCCGGCACCGTCCACGGCCGCCGCCTCGTGCAGTTCGCGGGGCACGTTCGCGAGCGCGGCCAGATAAATGATCATGTAGTAGCCGAGGCCCTTCCAGACCGTCACGGCCATCGCGCTCAGCAGGAGCAGCCACTGGTCGCTGAGGAAGCCGACCCGGCCGACGCCGATCGTCTCCAGGAGCGAGTTCACCAGCCCCCGCTCGTCGAGCAGCCACACCCAGATCAGTCCGACTACGACGATCGAGGCGACGACCGGCGTGTAGAAGGCGGACCGGAAGAAGGTGATGCCGGGGATGTTCTTCTGCACGAGCAGCGCGAGCAGCAGCGGCAGGACGACGAGGGCGGGGACGACGCCGACCACGTAGAGCGTGCTGTTGCGCAGGCCGATCCAGAACATGTCGTCGCCGAGCAGCTCGCGGAAGTTGGCGAGGCCCACGAACTCGCCCGGGATCAGCGTGCGGCGGTCGGTGAAGGCGTTGACCAGCGTGGAGACGAACGGGTACAGGATGAAGGCGCCGATGACCAGCAGGCCCGGGGCGGCGAACAGCCAGGGGCTGATGGGCAGTTGGCGCCGCACCCGGGAGACACGGGGGACAGCCGAGCTCGCCATGACGGCTCAGCCCTGCTGCTGAAGGAGCCGGTTACAGGCCTCGACAGCGTTGTCAAGAGCTTCCTTGGGGCTCTCCTTGCCCTGCAGGGCCTTGGCGACCTCGTTGCGCAGCTCGGTCTTCATCTGCTCGCTGAACAGCACGGGCGTGTAGTTGACCGCGTTCTTCAGCGACTTGGCGGCGGCGACCCGCACACGCGTCTCGTCGGTGCCGTCCTCCTTGGTGAAGTACGGGTCGTCGAGGGAGCCTGCGGTGCTGGGGAAGATCGCGACCTGCTTGGCGAACGACATCTGGTGCGCGGCGTCGGTGACGTAGTGGGCGAAGGCGACCGCGGCGGGCGCACGCTTCGTCTGCGCGTTGACCATCACGCCCATCACGTACATGTTCACGTGGCCGGTGCTGGTGATCTGGTCCGTGATGCCGATGTTCTTGTACAGGTTCGGCGCCTGCTTCTTGAAGTTGCCGAGGTCCAGGGCGCTGCCGGGGTTCATGGCGACGGCTCCGGTGAGGAACTTCTTGCCGGACGACTCGGGGGTGGCGGTCAGCGCCTGCGGGTCGAGGGCCTTGGCGTCGTACAACTCCTTGTACTTGGTGAGGAGTTCGACTCCCTTGGCGTCGTTGAACGTGAAGGCGGTGCCCTCCTTGTTCATGAGCTCGACGCCGTAGCGGCCGAAGTCCTCGACGGTGGGCACGTTCGCGAGGGTGGCGACCTTGCCGTCGGTCTCGTCCGCCATCTTCAGGGCGGCGTCGAAGACCTCGTCGTACGTCTTCGGCGGCTGCTCGGCGTCGAGTCCGGCCTCCTTGAAGAGGGACTTGTTGTAGAAGAGCGGGCCGGTGTTGAGGTACCAGGGGAAGGCGTACGTGCCGGTCGTGCCCGGTATCTGATGGCTGGCCCAGGCCCCCTCCAGATACTCCTTCTTGTACTGGGAGGCCGCCTTGTCGAGGTCGAGTGCGAGGCCCGCCTTGGCGAGCGGGGCGACCAGGTCCGGCGAGACGTTGACGACGTCCGGGAGCGTGCCGCCGGCGGCGTCCGCGCTGATCTTGTCGGCGTAGCCCTCGGCGGGCTGGTCGATCCACTTCACGTCGGTGCCGGGGTACTTCTTCTCGAAGTCGGCGATCAGGCCCTCGAAGTAGGGCTTGAAGTTGGCGCGGAGGTTCCAGGTCTGGAAGGTGATGTCGCCCTCGACCTTGCCGGAGGCGTCGGCTGCGCCGCTGTCGCCCCCTGACGAGCCGCAGGCACTGAGCGGCAGGACGACACAGGCGGCGAAAACGGCGGCGAGGGCTCTGCGGGGACTACGGGAAACGGGCACCGTGAACCGTCCTCCTTTGCGGGCGGGTTAGTCGACGAGGCAGACCCTGCACGCCGCTCCACGGGCCCGTCAATGGCTCTTGCGGAGCTAATTTCATTAGTGACTAATGCGCATTAGGATCACCGAGCTGAACCGTATTAGGCCACGGACCTGAACCGCATTAGTGCATACTGCTCCGGGAATGAGCCGTGGGAATGTGTCGGCGGAATGGGGAATCGCCATGTCAGGCAAGCGGTCACCGGCCCGTCGGCCGACGATGAAGGACATAGCGCGGCACGCGGGGGTCTCGCAGAGCGCGGTCTCCTTCGCGCTGAACGGCAGGCCCGGAGTCTCGGAGGAGACCCGCGACCGGGTCCGGCAGGTCGCCGAGGAGCTGGGCTGGCGGCCCAGTACGGCAGCCAGGGCGCTGTCCGGGGAGGGCGCGGCGACGGTCGGCTTCGTGCTGGCGCGTCCGGCCGACACGTTGGGAGTGGACTCGTTCTTCCTCCAACTCGTCTCGGGCATCCAGGAGGTGCTGGCGGAGCGGCATCTCGGGCTGCTGTTCCAGGTGGTGGAGGACGTCGCCGACGAGTGCGCGGTGTACCGCCGCTGGTGGGCCGAGCACCGGGTGGACGGCGTCCTCGTCGTCGACCCGCGCACCGACGATCCCCGCCCCGACCTCCTCGACGAACTCGGCCTGCCCGCCGTGGTGATCGGCGGCGCCCCCGACGACCGTCACCCGGGCCTGTCGACCGTCTGGGCCGACGACGCGGGCGCGATGGCCTCGGTCGTGGACGGCCTGTACGCCCTCGGTCACCGGCGGATCGTGCACATCGCCGGCCTGCCGGGCCTCGCCCACACCGAGCGCCGCATCCGCACCCTGCGCGCCGAGGCCGGGCGGCGTGGTCTGACCGAGGTGAAGTCGGTGACCACCGACTACTCCGACGCCGAGGGCGCGGCGGTCACCCGCCGGGTGCTGGAGGACCCGGCTCCCCGACCGCGCTGATCTACGACAACGACGTGATGGCGGTGGCGGGCGCCGCCGCGGCCGCCGAACTCGGCTTCGCAGTGCCCGCGGACGTCTCGGTGGTGTCCTGGGAGGACTCGGCGCTGTGCCGCATCGTCAAGCCGTGGCTGTCCGCGCTCTCCCGGGACAGCGTGGAGTTCGGCCGCACGGCGGCGCGTGAACTCACCGCTCTGCTGGACGGGGGTCGGCACGAGCGGTGCGGGTGCCGGTGCCGCGGTTGGTGGAGCGGGGGAGTACGGGGGTGGTGCGCGGGCGTGACCGCCCTAGCCGCCCAGCCCCTGCAGCCCCTCATAGGCAGCCGTGACGATCTCCAGCCCCCGTGTGTCCTCCGTCGGCTCGCGCATCTGCTGCGTCACGTACGCCACCACCATCCGGCTGTCGGGCTCGATCATCACCAGGGAACCGCCCCAGCCGCCCCAGCCGAATGCGCTGCCGAACAGGCCGTAGCCCAGGCCCCACCGCATCGGCATGCCGAGGACGCGGTCGTCGCCGGCGAACTGTTCCTCCCGCGCGCGGTCGCTGCCGGTCCGGGACAGCAGCCGTACCCCGTTCGCCTCTCCCCCGCATGCCAGCAGCGACTGGACCAACGCGACCGAACGGGCGTTGCCGAAGCCGCTGGCCGCGGGGATCTGGGCGCGGCGCCAGGCCAGACTGTTGCCGTCGCGGACGCGGACGCCGTTGCCCGCCTCGGAGCCCGAGGGGTTGGCGGGGGCACTGGCCGCGTAGTCCTCGCCCTGCCCCGTCGGCGGGATCGTGCGCGCGACCCGATGGTCGTGCTCGGCGGCAAGTCCGATGTGGAAGTCCGCGCCCAGCGGCCCGGTGACCTCCTCGGCGAGGAACTCGCCCACGCTGCGGCCGGTGATCCGCCGCACGACCTCGCCGACGAGGAATCCCTGGGTGAGCGAGTGATACCCGGCCGCCGTGCCCGGCTCCCATCGCGGGGCCCGCGCGGCGAGCCGTGCCGTGGCGGCGGGCCAGTCGTAGAGCTCCTCGACCGGCCCGTCCCAGTCGGGCAGACCGGCGGTGTGCGAGAGCAGGTGCCGTACCAGCACCTTCTCCTTGCCCGCCGCCGCGAACTGGGGCCAGTAGCGGGAGACCGGTGCGTCCGGGTCGAGTTCGCCGCGGTCGGCCAGGACGAGGGCGCACAGGGCCGTCATCGTCTTGGTCACCGACCAGACGTTGACGATCGTGTCGCGCTCCCACGGGACGGTCCGCTCGGCGTCCGCGAAGCCGCCCCAGACGTCCACGACCGGCTCACCGTCCACGAAGACCGCGACGGAGCCGCCCGCGTCCCCCGCGTCCAGCGTCGCGGCCAGCGCGTTCGGCACGGCGGTGAACAGGTCGTCGTACGTGCCCTGAATGTCGGCCATGTACTCCATCCAGCCCGTACGGCCCCGCCCCGGTCAACCGAATTTCTTCACCCGCGACCGGTACAGCCCGAACTCCACGATCCGCACCGCGGCCCGCGAGCCGGTCACCCGGACCCGCCACCGCCGCGCCCGCACCGGAGCCGCCAGCAGCAGGATCCGGCTCGCGCCGATCGCCCCGGCCCGGGTCACCTCCGTCCAGGCACCGTCCCGCTGCGCCTCGACGACGAAGCTCTCCACCTGCTGCCCGTGCCGGATGTCCTCGGCCAGTCGGATCCGGTCCACTTCCCGCTCGCGGCCGAGGTCGACGGTGACCCGCCCCGGAGACGCGGTGGTACGGCCGTCGCGCGCCAGGTCGTCCGGCAGCTCACGGTCCACGCGTTCGCGGAACTCCCGTAGCCGTGCCACGTCAGCGGCAGGCAGAAGGCCTTCTGTGTCCGGCGGGATGTTGAGCAGGAGCACCGAGTTGCGGCCCACGGACCGGAAGTAGATGTCCGTCAACTGCTCGACACCCTTGGGCTGTTGGTCGGCGTGGTAGAACCAGCCGTCCCGGATGGAGACGTCACACTCGGCCGGCCACCACTGGAGGTGGTCGGCGACGGGCCGGGCCTGGAGCAGTGCCGCACGGCTGCCCATGTCGGGGGCGTCGTACGCGAGGGCGTAGTCCGTCCGGCCGTAGTCCTTCTCCTGCACCGGTACGACGCTCCACTCGTCCTCCCGGGCCAGCCCGCCCTCGTTGCCGACCCACCGCACGTCCGGGCCGGACACGGCGACGGCGGCGTCGGGCGCGAGCGAGCGGACGAGGCCGTACCAGCTGTCCCAGTCGTACTTCTCCACCTTGTCCGGCGGGATGCGGCCCTGCGCCCCGTCGAACCAGACCTCGTCGATGGGGCCGTACTCGGTGAGGACCTCGTAGAGCTGGTTGAGCATGTGGGCGCCGTAGTCGGTGGCGGGGAGGGTGTACGTGCGTGACGCCGCCGGGGTGCGGTCGTCGGCCTCGACGGCGGTCGGGATGCTGTGGTCGGTACGCGCGCTGCCGTTGGCGTACACGCCGTGGAGGTACTGGTTCTCGTCCGCCGGTGAGATGTAGACGCCGACCTTGATGCCGTACCGGCGCATGGAGTCGGCGAAGGAACGCAGCACGTCACCCCGGCCCTCACGCCAACTGCTCGACGCCACCGAGTGGCCGGTGTAGCGGGACGGGTAGAGCACGAAGCCGTCGTGGTGCTTGACGGTGAGGATGGCGAGCCGGAAGCCGCCGTCGCGCAGGGCGCGGGCCCACTGGTCGGTGTCGAGGCCGGCCGGCTGGAACACGTCCGGGTCCTCGTCGCCGGTGCCCCACTCCAGACCGGTGAAGGTGTTCACTCCGAAGTGCAGGAACGCGGTGCGCTCCAGCCGCTGCCAGGCGATCTGCCGTGCCGTGGGACGGACTTGGGAAGCCTTGCGGACCAGGTCGGCCTCGGTGTCGTCGGGGCTGACGGGTATGCGGTAGCGGGCGTCGGTTGCAGCGGCGGCGGGTGCCGCGAGGGCGGGTCTTGTCGCGCCGGTCGCGGCGAGCACCGCGGCTGTCGCGACGAAGACGCGTCGGGAAACGGCCATGGGACGGCTCCTCGGGTCGGGTCCTCAGGTCGGGTCCTCAGGTCAGGTGCCAGACGGCGGGCGTGCCCTGGTCCGGCGGGTACTGCGCGAGCCGACTGTCCCCCGCCACACTCAGCACCATCCGCGTGATGGCGCTGACGAGCCGGTAGCCACCCGCTACGGGTTCCAACTGCCAGCGCTGGAGGGTGCTTTGCGCATCGCAGACTTGGGGCGCCGCCTCCAGTCCGGGCTGCAGCGGCACGTTGAGCGTGAGTTTCCCGCCGCGCACCTCCAGGCAGCCCTTCGCGGTCCGCAGGGTCACGTAGCCGTCGGTGGTGCGCTTCACCTCGGCGGCGAAGGACCGACCGGGCGTCCGGAAGGTGTACGACCCGTCCGCGACCGGCACCCGCGTCAGGTCCCGCCACCCCGGCGCGTGCCCGATGGCCGTGCCGCGCGCGGTGAACCCGGCGTAGGTGACGTCGGGATGCGGTTCGCCCCACGTTGCCTGGGCGATGTGCCGCAGCGCGGGCCACAGGGCGGCGGCGACCTCGTTCTCGGTCTCGCCGCGGCCGTTGTCGGGCCACAGGCTGATCTTCGCGCCGGTGATCCCGTCGCTGGAGGCCAGCTTCTCCCCTCGAAGCTGCGCGGGTCCCAGCTCTGGTCGTACAGCCCCTCGGTGTCGCTGTGGAAGCCGCCGCGGACCAGGTAGAGGGCGTACGCCGCGTTCATCAACGGATAGCCCTGATCGAGGAGTCGGCTCGGCTTCACCGCCACGTTCAGCCAGTGCTCGACCGTCGTGCCGGCGGTCACCGGGACGGTGTTGGCGCCGGTGAGCCCGTCGTTCCAGATGCGCAGCTTCCTGCCCTTGTCCGCCGCGTAGGTGTGGACACGGTTGACGAAGTCGATGAACGCGTCCTGGGGTGTGGCGTCCGGGCCGTACTTGTCCTGCGCGTACTTCAGGATCTGGGGGTACTTGGCGAAGTCGGAGCCGAGCATGTACTCGTCGGCCCCCATGTGCCAGGAAGTCGCGGGGAAGACCTCGGCGTACTCGTCGATCAGGCTGGTGTAGTAGGCGAAGGCCTCCGGCCGGGTGATGTCGAGACGCGAGGGCTGCTTGTTGCCGTCGGAGTCGGTGAGCTGGAGATCCGGGCGGTTCTCGATCCACGGGTCCATGTGCCCCGGGGAGTTGATCTCGGGGATGATCTCGACGTGGTACCGCTTGCCGAGAGCGACCAGGCGGCGTATCTCGTCCTTGGTGTAGTAGCCCCAGGTGTTGGCCTCGGGGTGCGCCTCGCTCTTCACCTTCAGTTCGAGGAGCAGCTGGTTGAGCTTGTGGTACGCCATCTCGCGGACCAGGTTCTCCAGCCAGGGCATCGAGATGTTGATATAGCAGGCACAGACGCCGACGCCCCGCTCCTTGTAGCGCGGTACGTCGACCGTGCGGCCGCCCGGGATCCGGTCGCCCTGGGCGAGGAGCTGGAGGACGGTGCGGGTGCCGTAGAAGGCGCCGGTCTCGGTCGCCGCAGTGACGGAGAGCCGCTTGTCCGCGCGGAGTTGATAGCCCTCCGTGCCGAGGGAGGTCCGGGCGGGCGCGACGTCGATAACGATGTCACCGGGCCGGGCGCCGCCGTGCACCACGGGAACCCTGCCGTGGCCGGCGTCGTCGAGGTCGTCGGCCAGGGTGCCGGCGACCCGCCGTTCGCCCGCGCTGTCGGCCACCAGGCGGGGGGAGCGCCCGTACAGGTAACTGCCGGATGCCGGCGTCCAGTCGGCCAGGGCCGGCACCGTGACCGGCGTCCCCCGGTCGTCCTCCGCGAGCGCCGGCGCCGGGGCCGCGAGCAACAGCATCAGCGCCGCGAGGACACTGAACGATCGCCAGCGTCTCCTCATGAGGCACCCCCATTCATCGGATGTCTGATGATTGGGCGGGCCCCAGAGGCTGTCAATGGGATGTGACTGGCGCCGGATTGGCTGATTGATCGGATGATGCGCAGGTCAGCGGCGTGGCCTCGAGGAGGGGTGCTGTGAAAAGTCCAAGAAGACCGTCCCGAATATCCAAGCCCGGCGACCTCTCGACGCCGGGCCTGCCGCCGGGCAGAGTTCTCCTACATACTCGCGAGTAAGCCCCGAGGAGCGCCCGTGACCAACTGGGTCGGCCGGACCGCCGCCGAGATCGCCGCCGCCGTACGCGAGAAGCAGGCCACGCCCCGTGAGGTGGTGGCCGAGCATCTGGCCCGTATCGAGCGGCTGGACGGCCGCGTCGGCGCCTTCCGGGTGGTCCGGGCCCAGGCGGCGCTCGCCGAGGCCGACGAGGTGGGCTCGCGCGCCGACCTCGCCGAACTGCCCCTGGCGGGCGTGCCGGTGGCCGTCAAGGACAACCTCGCGGTGCGCGGCGAGTCCAAGCGCATCGGCTCCGCGGCGACGCCGGACACCCCGGCCGACGACGACCACGTCACCGTGGCCCGGCTGCGGGCCGCCGGCGCGGTGGTCGTGGGGCTGACGAACGTGCCGGAGCTGTGTGTCTTCGGCACCACGGAGGGCGTGCACGGCACCGCCCGCAACCCGTGGGACACCTCGCGCACGGCGGGCGGGTCGTCCGGCGGCAGCGCGGCCGCGGTCGCCGCGGGCATGGTGCCGATCGCCCTCGGCAACGACGGGATGGGCTCCCTGCGCATACCGGCGGCCAACTGCGGCCTGGTCACCATCAAGCCCGGCACCGGAGTGGTACCGGCCGGCGTCAGCGACGGCGACTGGTTCGGCATGTCGGAGAACGGCCCGCTGGCCACGACGGTCGAGGACGCGCGCCTGATGCTGACGGTCCTCGCGGACACCGAGGTCGCGGGCCCGGCGGCGCCCGGCACGCACAGGATCGCCGTGTCCCTGCGCAGCCCGCTCGCCGGGGTCACCATCGGCAAGCCGTACGCGACCGCCGCCCGCGAGGCCGCCGGGCTGCTGATCAAGGCGGGTCACCAGGTACGACGCGCCGACCCGCCGTACCCCCTGTCGCTCGGAGTCACTTCCCTGACCCACTGGACGGCGGGAACGGCGGTGGACGCGCAGGGTCTCGACCCACGGCAGCTCACCCGCCGGACCCGGGTCCACGCCGCTGTCGGCAAGCGCTTCGTGGACCGGGTGCGGGCCGGCGAGAGCCGGGAGCAGCTGCGCCGCCGGCTGGAGCCGTTCTTCGCCGAGTACGACGTGCTGCTCACCCCGGCCCTCGCCCGCCGCTCCCCCAAGTCCGAGCCCTGGCACGAGCGGGGCTGGCTGCGCAACATCATGGCCAACACCAACTACTCGCCGCTGACCCCTCCGTGGAACCTCACCGGCTGGCCCGCGATGGCGATCCCGTTCGGCACCCTGCCCTCCGGCGCCCCCTGTGCCATACAGCTGGTCGGGCGTCCCGGAGCGGAGGCGGAGCTGCTGGCGCTGGCGGAGCGGATCCAGGAGCTGCGCCCTTGGCAACGGACGGCGCCGCTCGACTAGGTCGTGTATCGAGTAGATCGTGTATCGAATGGATCGTGTATCGAGCAGGTCGTGCATCGAGGGAGGGTCGGACGGCTATTCGGCGCCACCCTGTGAGGCCGCCGCCGCGAAGGGCCCGTCGCCGGTGAATGCCCGCTGCGCGAAGCGCTCGCCGATGCGGCGGTGGGTGGTGGCGTCGGGGTGGAGGTCGTCAGGCAGGGGCAGCTCGGCGGCGTCGGCCTCGCCGTAGAGGTCGCGGCCGTCGAGGTGGTGCAGGTTCGGATCGTCGGCCGCTCGCTGCTTCACGATGCGGGACAGCTCGTCGCGGATCACGCCCAGCGTCAGCTTGCCGCTCGCGCGTTCCGCCGGGTCGCCCATCGCCACGAACTTCAGTTGGCCTCGGCTGAGACCGCTGAAGTCGGGGGCGCAGGGGCCCGGCGTGTCCTCGTGGATCGGGCACAGGATCGGCGACACGACCAGCAGCGGTGTCGTCGGGTGCCCTTCACGGATGGTGTCGAGGAAGCCGTGGACCGCGGGGCCGAAGGCGCGCAGCCGCATCAGGTCCATGTTGACCAGGTTGATACCGATCTTCAGGCTGATCAGGTCGGCCGGGGTGTCCCGCATGGCGCGGGCGGTGAACGGGTCGAGCAGGGCGCTGCCGGCCAGGCCCAGGTTGATCAGCTCCACGCCGCCGAGGGTGGCGGCGAGCACGGGCCAGATACCGGTGGGGCTCGCCGCGTCGGAGCCGTGGCTGATCGAACTGCCGTGGTGCAGCCAGACCTTGCGGCCCGGGTCGCGCGCGGGCTCGACGGGGGCGTCGGTGCGCAGGGCGATCAGTTCGGTGGTCTCGTTGTGCGGAAGCCAGATCTCGACGTCCTTGTCGCCGTCGGACAGCCCGGCGAAGCGGACGGTGCCGGCCGGGCCCGGCCGGGCCTCAGTGGTCCCGGCCATCATGTCGACGGTCACGACGTTGCCCCCGGTCACGCTGCCCTGCCCGGCGGGGCGGCCGTCGACGATCAGGTCGTACACGCCGTCCGGGCGGGGCGGGGCGCCCACGTAGCTGCGCTTGGTGCGCAGCGCGTCCAGTTCGACGGCGGTGGCACGGGTGCGGAAGACCAGCCGGACGCCGGAGGGCTGTGACTCTGCCATGGCCAGCTGCTCGTCGGTGTTCTGGGCGCGCGCCCACGCGGGCAGCCGGTGCGGCAGCACGCCGTGCTCGGTGTGCTCGACGTCGAGGGCGCCGCGCAGGAGATCGGCGGTGACGGGCGTGGTGATCCGGTCGTGCGGGGTGTCCATGTCCTCAGCGTCCTTGTTCCGGGCCTGTGTCCTCGGCCTGTCGATCAGGGGGTGGGCCCGGTGGGCCAGTTGCGCAGCAGGGCGTCGAGGGCGTCGAGGATCCGGGTCCAGGTCTCCTCGGAGTCAGGAGCGCTGTGGCTGAAGCCGCCCGCCGCCTCCAGGCTGGAGTAGCCGTGGAAGACGCTGCCCAGCAGCCGTACGGCGTGTGTCGCGTCGGGTTCCGTCAGGTCGTAGCCGCGCAGGATCGCCCGGGTCATCTGTGCGTGCCGGACGCCCGCGCCGGCGGCGGCCGTCTCGGGGTCGAGCCGCATCCGGGCGGCGGCGGAGCGGCCGGGGTGCTCGCGCTCGTAGTCGCGGTAGACGTTCGCGAAGGCGACCAGGGCGTCCTTGCCGGCCCGCCCCGCGATGGCGTCGGCGGCCCGGTCCGCCAGTTCCTCCAGCGCGAACAGGGCGATCCGCGTCCTGAGGTCCTGTGAGTTCCTCACATGCGAGTACAGGCTCGCGACCTTGACGTCGAACCGCCGGGCCAGCTCCGACGCGGTGACCTGCTCGAAGCCGGCCTCGTCGGCGAGCTCCGCACCTGCCCGGACCAGACGTTCCGTGGTCAGCCCCACGCGTGCCATAACCATCCCCTCGCTTGCCATAAGCGAGTATGCACGCGCCTAAAGCTTTTAGGCAAACAGGGACAATGCTCTACCCTCTGGCTAAAGCGCCTTGTACATGATGTGCAGCCCGACCCGGCCATGCCGGGGATGGTCGAACGCGTCCGGGACCGTTCCGAGAATCGTGAAGCCGAGAGAGGTCCACAGGCGTACGGCCGGGTTGGTCTCGACGACCGCGTTGAAGACCATGCCCCGGTACCCGTCGGCCTTGGCCGCGGCCAGGATGTGCTCGGCGAGCAGGCGGCCGATGCCACGGCCGCCCTGATCGGGGTCGACCATGAAGCCGGCGTTGGCGATACGGGCGGCAGGGCCACCATAGTTGGGGGTGACGTAGGCGGAGGCGACGACCGCTCCGGCGTCGTCCTCGACGACGTAGACGCGTTTGGCCGGGTTCATCCACAGGGCCCGGGCGTCCTCCTCGGAAGTCTCCGGATCCCACGCATAGGTCTCACCGGCAGCCACGATCCGGTGCCAGAAAGACCAAATCCGCGGCCAGTCGTCGGCCGCGGCTTCTCTGATCAGCATGGGCGCGAGTCTCGCACGCCCATGCAGTCGGCGATCGCGAAGGGTTCTGCCCCTTCAGTCGACGTCGGACGTCAGTCGACGCTGGGCAGGATGTGGGGCTCCGCGAGGTCGTCCTCGTAGCCCGCCAGGCGGATGGGGGCGGACCTGGCCCACACATCGAGACTGCCGATCTCGTTCGACCGGCGGCCCGCGCGCTCCGTGCGTTCCTTGGGGCGCTGCTCGCGATTCGTCTTCTCAGGTGTCACCGCGCACTCCTTATGTGTCGGATCACCCTCGGGGCGGGCCGGCCCAGTCTGCGGTCCGGTACCTGACGCCCGCTCGGGTCATACTCAAAGTCGGCTCGGCAGCGGTGGCGCCGGTAACTGGTGCTGAGAGCAGGCCGTTGTGCACCGGCTTGTCCCGGGACGGACCATGGGTGTGGGTTGGGACCCTGTAGTGCTGTCCGTCCGCTACAGATTAACCAAATGAGCGGGTACCCGCTCGATGGGGCTGCAAACAAGCTGTAACTATCCGGAGTCGACCGGTTTTCGCCTGCCGACTTAATCATGAGTTGATGAGAAATGCCCGGTTTACAAGTCACTCGTTCGGCTCAGCACCACCGCGCTGCCCGGCCCCGCCCCGAGCACGCCACGCAGTTCAAGTCCCGTTGGCCGAATCGCAAGGCGGCCATGATCTGCTGACGTACGGCAACGGCTTGTCCGGCGGGAGGACTGACGCATGGAGCTGCGCAGTGTCGAAGAGCTGATGGATCTGCTGTACGCCTGCCGGGGCACCCGGGACACCCCGGGCCTCGGGAGCATCCGAGTCGATCTCCACCAACACGCGCTGCAGACAGCCGCACTGCTGCGCCGCGCACGCCCCGCCGACAAGGAACTCCAGGTCGCGGGGCTCGTTCATGCCATCGGCCCGCTGCTGGGCCCTGCCGACGTGACCCGCCACTTCGACTGCGCCGCCGACGCGGTGCGGCCTCTCCTCGGCGAACGGGTCTCCCGCCTGGTCCGCAACCAGTGCCGGGCCTTCGACTCCACCGACGACGACCTGGTGCGCCTGCGCCAGGCCGACGAGGAGGGCCGCAGCGCCGAGTTCGATGCCGGGGTCCTGGAGGACTGGCGCACGGTGCTGGAACTGGTGGCGGCGCGGCACTCGCCGCTCGGAGCTGTTGACTGACGCCCCGTCATGAGACCGTACGGCGATGACGTCGTCGCAGGGTCTCGAGGGCAGGGCCGCCATGGTCACCGGCGGCACGCGGGGCATCGGACTGGCCGTCGCCCGGCAACTGGCCGCGGCCGGAGCGCGGGTCTGCGTGACCGCGCGGGACCCGGACGAGGTGCGCAGGACGGCTGCCGAGCTGGGCGGCATCGGGCTGGCCGGGAGCGTGGCTGACCCCGCGCACCTGCGGGAGGTCACGCGGGCCACTCTGCGCGAGTTCGGCCGGCTGGACATCCTCGTCAACAACGCGGCGACCAACCAGCCGTACGGGCCGCTCATGGACGCCGACCCGGACGCCTGGCGCGAGGCCTTCACGGTGAACGTCGAGGCCGCGCTCCGGTTGGTGCAGTGCGCGTGGCGGGCCTGGATGCGGGAGCACGGCGGGTCGGTGATCAACATCTGCACGGAGGGCGCCGGGCACGTGGGACCCGGCGTCGGGGCCTACGGCACCAGCAAGGCGGCGCTCCTGCACCTCACCCAGCAGCTCGCGGGCGAGCTGGGCCCGAGGGTGCGGGTGAACTCCGTCTCCCCCGGCCTCGTACGGACCGAGATGGCGCGGTTCGTGTGGGAACCAGGAGAGCAGGAGATCGCAAGCGGGCTGCCCCTGGGCCGCATCGGAGAGCCTGACGACGTCGCACGGGCGGTGCTGTGGCTGGCGTCGGACGCGGCACAGTGGATAACGGGAGCCGACCTACTGGTGGACGGCGGCACGCAGGTACGAGCAGCACGCCGGCCGGCCCCCGTGGCCGCTCACCACTTGCCGGGCGCGTAGTCCTTCAGGAAGACCCCGTACACGTCCTCGCCCGCCTCACCCCGCACGACCGGGTCGTAGACCTGGGCCGCGCCGTCGACCAGGTCGAGCGGTGCGTGGAAGCCCTCCTCGGCGAGGCGGAGCTTGTCGAAGTGCGGGCGCTCGTCGGTGATCCACCCGGTGTCGACCGAGGTCATGAGGATGCCGTCGCTCTGGAACATCTCCTGCGCGCTGGTCCGCGTGACCATGTTCATGGCGGCCTTGGCGGCGTTCGTGTTCGGGTGCCCCGCACCCTTGTAGCCGCGCCCGAAGACACCCTCCATCGCGGAGACGTTCACGACGTAGGCGCGGCCGCTCGTCGCCTTCTTCGCCGCGTCCGCCATGGCCGGCCGGAGCTTGCTGATCAGGATGAACGGCGCCGTGTAGTTGCACAGCTGGGTCTCGAGGAGCTCCACCGGGGAGATCTGCTCGATGGTCTGCACCCAGGTGTTGCTGTCCACGACGTCGGGGACCAGGCCGCCCGCGTCGATGGCGGTGCCGTCGAGGTGCCGGGCGACGCTGGCGTTGCCCGCGACCAGGGCGAGGTCGGCGACCTGCTGCGCGTCCATGCCGGAGATTCCGGCGGGCAGGGAGGCCAGTCCGTCGACCGCGCCGGACCCGAAGGCGCCGATGACGTGGTGGGCGGGCAGTTCCCCGGCGGGCAGCGGGGCGCTTTCGCCGTCGACGAGCGCGGCGTAGGCGGAGGGCAGTCGGCGTACGGTCTGCGTCGCGTTGTTGACGAGGATGTCGAGCGGGCCCGCCTCGGCGACCTGGTCGGCGAGGGCGACGGCCTGGGCCGGGTCGCGCAGGTCGATGCCGACGACCTCCAGACGGTGCATCCACTCCGCGGAGTCGTCCATGGCCTTGAAGCGGCGGATGGCGTCCTTGGGGAAGCGCGTGGTGATCGTCGTGTGGGCACCGTCCCTCAGCAGCCTGAGCGCGATGTACATGCCGATCTTGGCGCGGCCGCCGGTGAGCAGGGCGCGCTTGCCGGTGAGGTCGGCGCGGACGTCGCGCTTGGTGCGGTTCAGGGCGGCGCAGTCCGGACAGAGCTGGTGGTAGAAGTAGTCGACTTCCACGTACCGGGCCTTGCAGGTGTAGCAGGAGCGCGGGCGCTGGAGTATCCCCGCGATCCGGCCCTCCTGTGTCGCCGACGACGGCAGCAGGCCCTCGGTCTCGTCGTCGATCCGCTGGGCGGAGCCGGTCGCCGTGGCCTCCGTGACCGCCGTGTCGTGGGCGGTCTTGGCGGCCCGGCGCTCCTGGCGGCGGCGCTGCTTGACGGTGCGGTAGACGCCGGCGGTGGCCCGGCGCACGGCGATCGCGTCGGGGTGGTCGACCTCCAGCCCGTCGAGCTCGTCCAGCACGCTCAGGCACACGGCGAGCCGCTCCGGGTCGATGCCGGGGCCGTACACGACCTGGTCACCGGGCTCGTGCACGACCTCGTCCGTAGTCGCCGGGCCTTCCTCTGTCACCGTCATCGCGCTGCCGTTTCCCTGATCACCCGAGCGGCGCGCCGACCGCGCCCGCTTTCGAACGGGGAAGTCTACGGAGCGCCGGGCCGGTCCTCCAAAATCCGGCGAAGCGGGCCCGCGGATGCCGGGCTCAGGGAGCGCAGGCGGTGATCAGCGACTGCACCTCCTCGGACACGGCCCTGGCGAGCACGTCGAGGTCCGGTACGGCCTCGGCGTCGGCGACGAGGCCGTAGTGGACGCGTCCGCGGTACGTCGAGATCGCGATCGCCAGGGACTGGCCGCGGGCCAGCGGGGCGAGGGGATAGACCTCGGTGACGGGGTGACCGCCGAGCTTGAGGGCGATCCCGGGCAGCGGCACGCTGGTGACGAGGATGTCGAACCAGAGCCGGGCGGCCTGGCCGGCCAGCGGTCCGCCGAGCCGGTGGCCGAGTGCCGGTACGTGGTCGGCGAGCAGGGCGACGGCGCCCGCGCCCCGGTTGGGGCCGAGGTCCTTGTTGCGGTCCATGGCGGCGCGGACCGTGCCGAGGCGGCGCAGCGGGTCGGGGTCGTCGACGGGGAGCCGTATCAAGTAGCCGGAGAGCCGGTTGCCCTGAGGGTGCGCGGTGCGCGGGCGGCGCCTGGAGACGGGGATCAGGGCGCGGGGCGCGACGCCCTCGCTGCCGTCGCCGCGTTCGTCGAGCCAGCGGCGCAGGGCGCCTGCGACGACGGCGATCAGGACGTCGTTGACGGTGCCGCCGACGGCCTTGCGGACCACGTGCACGTCGTCGATGTCGACGACGACCCCGGCGGTGCGGCGGGTGCCGCTCGGCTCGGCGGTCAGGGCGCCCGATGAGCGCATCGCCAGCGTCGACACGGCGACGGAGGCACCGATGTCGAGGGCGCGCCCCACGTCGGACAGGGCGCCGCGCACCAGCCCCGGCAGCTTGCGCACATCCGGAACGCGGCCGCTGCGGGGCGCCTCGGGTCGCGGCTTGCGTGCGGGCATGTCCATGGGGTCCAGAATGGCGGCGGCGAGGGTCAGCGCCCGCAGTCCGTCGGCGAGGGCGTGGTGGAACTTGAACAGCACCGCGAACGACACGCCGTCCTCGCCGGGCAGCACGTGCGCCTCCCACGGGGGCCGCTCGCGCTCCAGCGGGCGCTCCATCAGCCGGCCCGCGACCGCCTGGAAGTCGCCGGTGGGGGCGTGCAGCCGGACGTGGTCGAGCGGGTCGAAGTCGGGGGCTTGCTCGCGGGTGGCGCCTCCGAAGGAGAACGGCCGCAGCAGGCCCTGCGGCTGCCATGCGTCGCGGATCCGCATCCGCAGTCCGGGCACGGCGGCGGCGCGGGCGGCGAGCAGGTCGGCCGCGTGGGCGCCGGCGGTGGGCGAGTGCGCCGTGAAGACGCCGAGGGCGCCCAGGTGCATGGGGTGTTCGGCGGACTCGATGTTCCAGAACGCCAGGTCGAGAGGTGCGAGCAGGTCAGAAGTCAATGGCTTGCCTCGCGTCGACGAAGGGGTGGACCAGCAGTCAATCGCCCTCTGGCGATTACAGTCAAGTACGATCAAGCTACGCTCAGTTAACGGCAGATTAAGTCCCGCCCCTCGCGAAAGGGGCGGGACTCATGGTGCATATGAGGTCACTTCAGCACAGGTAGCGCCACCGGGCATCCTGTCGGTGTCACCCGGGAGGCGTCATGGATCGCCCCACCCTCGATCACCGCGCGGCGGACACGTACACCGCCGCCGGGCCGGGCTGCGTCCGGCTTCGCCCGTGTGGGTCGGTCACGGCCGTACCTCCGCCGTGTCCGCCCTGGTCCGGGTCCGTCTCCTCGACGACGACCGTGGGGCGGGTCCAGGTCCTGCCGTCGTGGTCCGACCGTGCGGACAGCCGCGCTCGCCGAGCCGTCGGCCATGAAGAGACCGCCGGTCACCAGCAGCGCCCCGTCCCCGCGAAGGTCACGGCAGGACCGTCCACGTAGTCGTCCGTGCCGCCCGAGCACCGGGTCAGGCCGGGTACGACGGTCCGGGTCCAGGAGCGGCCGCGGTCGTCGATGACGGCGAGGACCACGTCAAGGGACCCGTTGCCCCTTCCCCAGCGCGATCACGCCACCCTTGGAGACGGTGTACAGGTCGGAGTCCCGCTCCGGATTGACGCCGATCGTCGCGCCCGGGGAACCTCGACGTTCTTGTCGAGTACGGCGCCCCGTACCACCGCGCCCCGCCCTATGCGCACGTTGTCGTGCAGCACCGCCCCCTGCACCACCGCCCCCGGGTCGACCACCACGCCCGGCGAGAGCACGGACCGCGTGACCTGGCCGCGGATCAGGCAGCCGGCGCTGATGATGGACTCGCTGGCCATGCCGCCCGCGTTGAAGCGGGCCGGGGAGAGCTGGTTGGAGTGGGTGTAGACGGGCCAGCTGCGGTTGTAGAGGTTGAAGGCCGGGCGCTCGGCGATGAGGTCCATGTGGGCGTCGTAGTAGGCGTCCAGGGTGCCGACGTCCCGCCAGTAGCCCCGGTCGCGGTTGGTCTCGCCGGGGACGTGGTTGGCGCTGAAGTCGTAGAGCTGGGCCTCACCCCGGTCGGTGAGCTGGGGCAGGATCGAACCGCCCATGTCGTGCACGGAGTTCCGGTCCTCCGCGTCCCGTTGGAGTGCCTCGATGAGGGCCTTGGTGGTGAAGATGTAGTTGCCCATCGAGGCGAACACGCACTCCGGGTCGTCCGGAAGGCCCGGCGGGTCGGCGGGCTTCTCCAGGAAGCGATCCACGCTCAGGCCGTCCGAGCCGGGGCTGATCACGCCGAAGGACGACGACTCGCCGCGCGGCACGCGTATGCCCGCCACCGTCACGCCCGCGCCGGACTCGATGTGCTGGGTGAGCATCTGGCGCGGGTCCATGCGGTACACGTGGTCGGCGCCGAACACCGCGACGTACTCGGGGCGTTCGTCGTAGATCAGGTTCAGGGACTGCAGGATCGCGTCCGCGCTGCCCAGGTACCAGCGCGGACCGAGCCGCTGCTGGGCCGGGACCGGGGTGACGTAGTTGCCGAGCAGGCTGGACATCCGCCAGGTGGTGGTGATGTGGCGGTCCAGGGAGTGCGACTTGTACTGGGTGAGGACGCAGATGCGCAGGATGTCGGCGTTGACGAGGTTGGAGAGAACGAAGTCGACGAGGCGGTACGTGCCGCCGAAGGTGACCGCTGGTTTCGCACGGTCCGCGGTCAGGGGCATCAGGCGCTTGCCTTCCCCGCCCGCCAGCACGATTCCGAGCACCGAAGGTCCGCCACGACGCATGGCCGCTCCCCTCACCCTGGTTGATCCCAGCCTGCCCCTGACCACCGCGCGCTAAGCCTGTTTGAGGATCTCCCCGTAGAGCCGGGCCGTCCGGCGTGCCACCGCGTCCCAGCCGAACTCCCCCACCGCACGCTGCCGTCCGGCCTCCCCCATCCGCCCGGCGGTCTCCGGGTCGCCGATGAGTGAGTCCAGCGCCCGCGCGAGGCCCGCCTCGAAGTCGTCGTCGAGCGGGACGAGCAGGCCCGTCTTGCCGTCCTCGACGACCTCGGGGATGCCGCCGACCTGCGAGGCCACCACGGGAGTTCCGCAGGCCATCGCCTCCAGGTTGACGATGCCGAGGGGTTCGTAGACCGAGGGGCAGACGAACACGGCTGCGTGCGTGAGGAGTTGGATCACTTCCGGGCGGGGCAGCATCTGCGGTATCCAGTGCACGCCTTCGCGGACCCGGCTCAGCTCCTGGTAGAGGTCGCGGAACTCCCGGTCGATCTCGGGGGTGTCCGGTGCCCCGGCGCACAGCACGACCTGCGCGGCCGGGTCGATGTCCCGTACGGCGCGCAGCAGATGGGGCACGCCCTTCTGGCGGGTGATGCGGCCGACGAACAGCACGTAGGGGCGGCCGGGGTCGAGGCCGAACCGGGTGAGGACGTCGGTGCCGTGGTCGGGCCGGTACAGGGTGGTGTCGATGCCGTTGTGCACGACGTGGACCCGGGCCGGGTCCAGCGCCGGATAGCAGCTGAGAATGTCCTCGCGCATGGCTCCGGAGACGGCGATCACGCCGTCGGCGGCCTCGATCGCGGTGCGCTCGGCCCAGCTCGACAGGGCGTATCCGCCGCCGAGTTGTTCGGCCTTCCAGGGGCGCAGCGGCTCCAGGGAGTGGGCGGTCATCACGTGCGGGATGCCGTACAGGAGCTTGGCGAGGTGGCCGCCGAGGTTGGCGTACCAGGTGTGGGAGTGGACGAGTTCGCGGCCTTCGAGGCCGGCGGCCATGGCGAGGTCCACGGAGAAGGTCCGCAGTGCGTCGTTCGAGGTGTCGAGCGCGGACCAGGGGCGGTGGCGCAGCACGCCCACCGCGCGGCCCTCGCCCCAGCAGTGCACCTCCAGGTCGACCAGGTCCCGCAACTCCCGGGCGAGGAACTCGACATGGACACCCGCGCCGCCGTACACGTCCGGCGGGTACTCCCGGGTCAGCAGTCCCACACGCACCCGGAACCCCCTGTTCTCAGCGGTTTGTTGCCCTTTCATGGTCACCCAGACGGGGCGCGTGGGGAAGAGCGCGGGGCTCGTGTGAAGCAACAGTCACCGCACACGCCGCCGTCTGGCACCCGGTAGTAGAGGCAGCAGCTGCGGCGCCGGAACGCGGTCCCGGTGAGGGTGCCGGTGCCGGCGAGGAGGGCGTGGCCGAAAAGTTCCGCGGTCAGGGCACGCGCCCGGGCGGCGGCGTCCGTACGGCCGGCTGCGAGCGCCCACTGGTCCAGTTGCCGCGCGGCACCCGCGAGGGCGGATCCCGCGTTGCCCCACAGCAGCCCGGTGGCGACGCGGTATCGGGCGTGCACGGCGTCGGTGAGCGGCCGGAGGTGGCCGTGCAGGACGACGTCCAGCACGCTCGCCGGGTCCGCGGGGAGCGGGCGCACCTCGGAGAGCCACAGGTCGTCCGGGGCGCTGCCGTCGGGGTCCCAGTGCAGCAGGCCGGGGTCGAGTCCGGGGATGCGGCCGTACAGGGCGGCGCAGCCGAGGGTCACCGACCAGAGCCGGGCCGCGAGCCCCTGCTGGGCCACGGAGGCGGCGATCCGCAACTCAGGGGCGTGCAGGGCGTTCGCGACCTTCCGGACGCGGAAATCCAGGGGGTCTCCCTGAGTCTCCGACGAGGGTTCCCGGTAGGTGTCCGCCAGGGTCGGCAGCGGCCGCAGCGCCTCCCCGGGGGTGCGTAGTACGAAGAAGCCTCCGAGCGGCCGGAGCGCGGCGAGATGGGGGTCGAGATCCACGAAGAGCAGTAGTACCAAGGCCCGTCGGGGTTATCACCTGGGGGCTCCACCCGGGGTCACCCGTCTTGGGGATGACTCCTCCGGCGCCGTACTCCATCGGTAGTACGACACAGTGCGTGCTGTGGTACGACGACGGGAAGAGGTTTTCGCGGCATCGTGTTGGCTATGAAAGCCGACCGTTCGCCGCGCCGGGGTCAGCGGCCCCGCCTCACGCAGAGGACCAGCTCATGAGCGCCCTCGCGTTGTCCGTGCTTCTGTCGCTCGTCTCCGCCGTCGCGTACGCGGGCGGGGCGATCGTACAGGAGCGTGTCGCGGTGTCCTCTCCGGGACAGCAGTTCGCGCCGATGCGCCGGCCGGGCTGGTGGGCGGCGGTCGCGCTGAACGGCCTCGGTGGTCTGCTGCACGTGGTGGCGCTGGCTTTCGGTCCGCTGAGTCTGGTGCAGCCGCTGGGTGCCCTGACGATCGTGTTCGCGCTGCCGATGGCGGCGCTGTTCGTGGGCCGCAAGGCCGGTTCGACGGCCTGGCGGGGCGCCATCATGGCGACCGTCGGTCTCGCCGGTCTGCTGTCCCTGGTCGGTGCCTCGGAGTCGCAGTCGCTGGCCGCCGCCGAGCGGGCGGCCGGGGCTCTCGTGACCGGCGCCGTCGTCGTGGCGCTGATGATCGCGGGGCGGGCGGCCCACCGGCAACCGGCGGTGCGCAGCATGCTGCTCGCGATCGGGTCCGGCATAGCGTTCGGCATGTCCTCGGTGTTCACGAAGATCGTCGCGGTCGACTGGAACGGCGGGGTGTCGGCCGCCGACCTGCCCGCGCTGGCGACGATAGGCGTCTTCGCCACGGCCGGTCTGCTGCTGTCCCAGGCCGCCTACCGGGGCGCGGGCCTCGCGGCGCCGCTTGCCACGCTGACGGTCGTGAACCCGGTGGTGGCGGCAGCGGTCGGCATCACGATGTTCGGCGAGACGTTCCGGTACGGCACCACGGGCACCGTGCTCGCCCTGGGCTGCGGTGTGGTGGCTGCGGGCGGCCTGATCCTGCTGACGACGGAGCGGATCGCGGGCGCGCAGACCCCGGCCTCGGCGGCTCTGCCCGAGGCGCAGGCCTCGCCGGCCCGGTCCGCCGCCCTGCCCGAGCCGGACGTGGCTCCGGTGCCCGCCGAGGAGCTGCTCGCCGGCCTTCCGGCACGGGTCACCGCGCTGCCGCACGAGGGCGTCCTCGTACCGGAGAGGGAGCTCCTCGAAGCGGACGGGTCCGAGATCCGCGTACCGGACGGGATCGAGGACATCCTCGTACCGGCCCAGGTCGCGGAGGGCGCGTACGAGGACGAGCCGCCGCACGCCGGGAGCGGGCCCCAGTACCTCTACGGGCCGTTCTACGGCGGCCCGTACGTCCCGGTGCCGGTCCTCGACCGGCACCGTATCCGCGTCAAATCCTGACGCCACCGGCCCGGAGATAGCCCACCGGGTCGATGTCCGCGCCGAAGCCGGGCCCCGTCCGCACCTCGAAGTGCAAATGCGGGCCCGTGCTGTTGCCCGTGGACCCGGAGCGGCCGATGCGCTGGCCGGCGCCCACCGACTGCCCGTCCTTGACGGAGATGGCCGAGAGGTGGGCGTACTGGGTGTAGCGGCCGTCGGTGTGCCTGATCACCACCTGGTAGCCGAAGGAGCCTTCCCACCCGGCGCTCACGACCTGCCCGGCCCCGACGGACTTCACGGTCGTCCCGGTCGGCACGGGAAAGTCGAGGCCGGTGTGGTAGCCCTTCGACCAGGCCGAACCCGCCTTGCGGTACGGGGTGCCCGACGGGGCGCTCACCGGGGCGACCATGGAGCGACTGGACGTCGTCGCCTGCTCTTGCCGTTTCGGGGTGGTCTTCTGCGAAGGGGTCTTCTTGGGCGAGGACTTCGGGGTGACCGCCGGGCGGTCCGTCTTCGGGGGCGTCGTCGTGGCGGCCTTGCCGCGCAGTGCGAGCCGCTGGCCCGGAATGATCAGGTCGGGGTCCGCGCCGACGGCCTTCCGGTTCGCGGCGTACAGTCCCCGCCAGCCGCCCTTGACCTGCTCCGACTCGGCGATCCCCGAGAGGGTGTCGCCGTGCACGACGGTGTACATCTCGGCGGTGCCCGCCCGTGACTGCGGCGGGGTCTGCGGCTGGACGTCCTGCACCGAGGTCTTCCTGCCGGTGCCGGCGGGGTGGATGTCGGGCGTGTCGCCGCCCCGCGTCAGCTCGGCCCTTACCGAGCACACCGGCCAGGCGCCGGGCCCCTGTCCGTCCAGCACCTTCTCCGCGACGGCGATCTGCTGGTCCTTGGTGGCCAGATCCGCGCGCGGCGCGTACCGGGTGCCGCCGTAGGCCTCCCACGTCGACTGGGCGAACTGGAGCCCGCCGTAGTAGCCGTTGCCGGTGTTGACGTCCCACCTGCTGGTCGACTCGCACGCGGCGACCTTGTTCCAGGTGCTCACGTCGGCCGCCTGCGCGGTACCGGCGCCGATGAACGGGAGCGCGATGCCCGCGCCGCCCGCGGTGACGGTGAGCGAGGCGCGGTTGATCCTGTTCGGCTGGTACCGGCGGTGCCGGCCGCGTAAGGCCATGACGGATCCCCCCATTGACATGCGTCAGGAGGGGCAAAAGTAAGCGCTGCGAACAGGCCATGACAAGACAGCAAATCAGCCGCCTCTTTACGCCAAGTGGCGTGCGACCGGCGCACGTTGCCCGACGCCCCGCACGACTGAGTGCGCCGGGGCCTTCCGTGCGTATGTGCCTGCGCGACATCGCGCCACCCGGATGTGCGGTCGGAGTACCGGCACGTCAGGATGGACGAAGGGGCAATACTGGCGGGCATGAGCGGTACCCGTACCGCTGCTGTATCGAGATCACTAGGAGCCAACGCATGAGCACTTCGGCGCAGATCGGCGTCACGGGTCTCGCGGTCATGGGCCGCAACCTCGCCCGTAATTTCGCCCGCAACGGCTATACGGTCGCGGTTCACAACCGGACGTCGGCGCGCACGCACGCGCTGGTGGAGGAGTTCGGGAGCGAGGGCGATTTCATCGCGGCCGAGACGGCGAAGGATTTCGTGGCGGCGCTGGAGCGGCCGCGGCGGCTCGTGATCATGGTGAAGGCCGGTGAGCCGACCGACGCGGTGATCCAGGAGTTCGCGCCGCTGCTGGAGCCCGGCGACATGATCATCGACGGGGGCAACGCGCACTTCGCCGACACCCGGCGCCGCGAGCGCGACCTGCGTGAGCAGGGCATTCACTTCGTCGGCATGGGCGTCTCCGGTGGCGAGGAGGGCGCGCTGCACGGCCCGAGCATCATGCCGGGCGGCCCGAAGGAGTCGTACGACTCGCTGGGCCCGATGCTGGAGAAGATCTCCGCGAAGGCCAAGGACGGCGCGCCCTGTGTGACGCACGTCGGCCCCGACGGCGCCGGGCACTTCGTGAAGATGGTGCACAACGGCATCGAGTACGCCGACATGCAGCTCATCGGCGAGGCGTACCAGTTGCTGCGGGACGTCGCCGGGTACGAGCCGGCGCAGATCGCGGACATCTTCCGCACCTGGAACGAGGGCCGGCTGGACTCCTACCTGATCGAGATCACCGCCGAGGTGCTGTCCCACGTGGACGCGGCGACGGGCAAGCCCTTCGTGGACGTGGTCGTCGACCAGGCCGAGCAGAAGGGCACGGGCCGCTGGACGGTCCAGATCGCCCTGGACCTGGGCGTGCCGGTCTCCGGCATCGCGGAGGCGGTCTTCGCCCGCTCCCTGTCCGGGCACGCGGCGCTGCGGGACGCTTCGCGGGACCTGCAGGGCCCGAAGGCGTCGCCGCTGAGCGAGGCGGAGGCGGGGGCGTTCGCCGACCGGGTGGAGCAGGCGCTGTACGCGTCGAAGATCGTGTCGTACACGCAGGGCTTCCACGAGATCGACGCGGCGCGCGGCGAGTACGACTGGGACATCGACCTGGGCGCCGTCTCCGCGATCTGGCGCGGCGGCTGCATCATCCGCGCGGCGTTCCTGGACCGGATCCGCGCGGCGTACGACGCCCGGGCCGACCTGCCGAGCCTGCTGTCCGACGACACGTTCGCGCAGGAGATCGCCGCGGCGCAGGACGACTGGCGTGAGGTGATCATCGCGGCGACACGGCAGGGTGTGCCCACGCCGGGGTTCGCCGCGGCGCTGGCGTACTACGACGCGCTGCGTGCCGAGCGGCTGCCTGCGGCGCTCACGCAGGGGCAGCGGGACTTCTTCGGGGCGCACACGTATCGGCGGACCGACCGGGACGGGTCGTTCCACACGCTGTGGGGTGGGGACCGGTCGGAGGTTTCCGCCTAGTGGCTGCGGCGATCTGGTAGCTGGGGCGACTCCGCGCCCTGGAGCGGCATTGCGGTGGGCGGCTTTCGGTGGCCGCCCACCGCTTTCGCTTCTCCGGCTCAGGTGAGTGGTGGGCCGGGTTCGGGGCTCGGCACCGGCTCCGGGCCCGGGGGGATCGGGGACGGGTCCGGGTCCGGGGGTGCGGGCGGGGTCGGGGGTGACGGTGGGGTGGGGCCAGGAGGCGGGGGCGATGGTGTCGGGCCGGGGCCCGGGGCCGGAGGCGGCTCGGGAGCCGGCGGGGGCTCCGGGGGCGGTACCGGGTGGGGGTCGGGTGGCTGCGGCTCCGGGCCCGGGGTCGGTCCCGGATGGACGGGGTCCGGATACGGGTTCGTCATGGCGTCCTCCGGCCAATCGGTGCGCGTCGGCTCTGGACTACTCCCCCGCGTACCCGAGGGGCGCGCCGGCAGTCACTCGCTCGCGTCGGTCGGGGCGCCCAGGTGGGCGTCAGAAGCGCTCGGGGTGCTCCCGCAGCCAGTCCATCGCCGCCTCCAGCAACCCGGGGTCGGCCGTAGGGGCTTCGTCGGGGTGGCGTTCGGCCCACTTCACGACGTACGGGCACAGCGGCGCGACGACGGCTCCCTCGCGCGCCGCAATGCCGTACAGCTCGCGTGCCAGTGAGCCCGCGATGCCCTTCCCCTCGTGGGCCGGCTCCACGACGGTGTGGACGGGGACGAGGGCGCGTGCCGGGGATTCGAGGACGAAGTACTCGATGCGGCCGGTGACTTCGTCGCCCTGGAGGGCCTCCAGGCGGCCCGACGCCCGGTCGTCACGGATCTCGATGTCGCTCATGACACGCTCCTGGTCCGTCGTCACGCTGACGATGAGTGCGGTCAGGCCACCGGCACGGCCTGCGGGCTGCGCTCCTGGTCCGAGCCCGGCACCGGCTCGGACGGGTCCGCGCCCAGGGCCACGATCCGGTTGGCGCCGTCCACGTGCACGACCCGCGGCTCGAACTCCCGTGCCTCGGCGTCGGTCATCTGAGCGTAGCTGATGACGATCACCAGGTCGCCGGGGTGGACGAGATGGGCGGCAGCGCCGTTGATCCCGACGACCCCGGACCCGCGCTCGCCCTCGATGACGTAGGTCTCCAGGCGGGCGCCGTTGGTGATGTCGACGATGTGGACGAGCTCACCGGGCAACAGGTCGGCGGCGTCGAGCAGGTCCGCGTCGATGGTCACCGATCCCACGTAGTGCAGGTCGGCCTGGGTGACGGTGGCGCGGTGGATCTTGGACTTGAACATGGTACGGATCATCGAGGTACTCCCACAAATAGGCTCCCTGCCCGCGTTATTGCAGGTCAAGGGCTGTTTCCATACCTACGGCGAGTTGCAGGTCCCCCTCGCCGACGGCCGGGATCAGCGTACGCAATGGCCCTCTCAGACCTCCGTGACGATCGCCACACCGGGCTCGGAGGTGACGCCTATGAGGGCGGCTACGCGTCGGGCAGCGGCATGGGCGACACGACCGACTCGACGATGTCCAGGCCGTCGTCGAACACCCGGCTCTGGAGGGTCTGGTCGAGCCGGCTGGAGTCGGACTGCCCCGGCGGCCGCACGATGCTTCGAGTGCGGGCACGTGCGAGGGCCTCGTCGCTCAGCCGGTTCTTGCGGTCGGTGTTCAGCTCGCCGTTGTGCCCCATGAGCCGGAAGGGCTGGGCCATCGTCGGGTGCGGCTCGGTGTTCGTGGAGAACCGGGTGTGGAAGTACAGCGACCGGACCGAGTGCCGTGGATCGCGCGGTCGCGGAAGTACCCGATCACTTCGCCGGAGTTGAGCCGGCCCTTGAGCACTTGCGTTCGCGCGCTGAGTGACAGCGGGTACAGCCCGTCGTACGTGTCGTTGTCGGCGTAGGCGACGGCCTCGATGGCGAGCAGGGCACGGTTCGCCGCCGCGTCGACATCGGCCCGCTCCCAGGCGTCGGGCGCGCGGAACACCCACTGCACGATGGGCAGTTGGTACGACTCCGCCGCGGGCCGGGCGGCGCAGTGGTCCACCGGGACGTCTCGGACCAGCAGGACTTCGAATCCCTGCGCGGCAATGCTGCGGCCGACGAGGTCCACCCCGCCGCCCCGACGCTCGGCCTCGGTCGGCACGAAGCAGTCGGCGACGCCGAAGCGCCCGGCGCGCAGTTCCTCGCCGCTGATCGCACTGAAGAACTCGACCGACAGGTCGACGCTCACGCCGGCGCCGTCCCCGACGCCCTCGGCTGAGGTGCCGCCGCGGTGCGGGATGGCACGGAGCGCTTCGTCACCCTTGCGGATGACTTCATGGCTCGGCGTTCCATCGAGGCGGGTGATGAAGCCGACGCCGCGGGCGCTGTGGTCGCGGGCAGGGTCGTACAGACCGATCGTGCTGTGATTCAAGTGCGGTCCTGTGAGCAGCGAGTTCCAGCTGGGGGTACCTCCCAGGCCCTGAGGCGCTGGAGGAGGACGGCCAGGCTGCGTCGCTGAAGCGCTCGCCGCGGGCGGACCGGTGTGACGGTCGAGGCCCCGAGCGGTGCGACTTAGTACGGTAAGCCTTACCTAAGTGACTGGCAAGTGCACTCATCCTTGTGCGCGCCGCGGCACAGCCGTGCCCGGCGAGAGGGAGCGCTCCGGCCCTCTCGCCGGGCCGTGGACGTCAACTGTGCTTGCCGCGGGGCCCGACCGGTCCTTTCATGCCTTGCGCTGCATGGAGCTCCGTGCCGGGTTGCCCTGTTCGGCGGCCTTGGGGTCCTTCTCGTCGGCCTTGGCCCGTACGCCGTCGGCGACGCGCTTGCCGATGGTCTCGTCGATTTTCGACCAGTAGGCAAAGGCTCGCTCGAGGACGGGCTCGCTCACTCCGTTGAGGAGATGTCCGACGACGTTGTCGACCAGACGATCGCGGGCGGCGTCGTCCATGACCTCGCGCACCAGGGTGCCGGGCTGCCCCCAGTCGTCGTCCTCGGCGTGGGAGACGTAGGCGGCCCGGGTGATCTCGCCGTCGGCCGTCCAGCTGGGCGGGGATCCGTAACGTTCGGTGTCCGCCGCGGGGCCGCCCTTGGAGTTCGGGGCGTACACCGGGTCGGTCGTGTTCCGGTAGGCCATCGCCCCGTCCTTGGAGTAGGTGCGGACGTCGACGACGGGGGCGTTCACCGGAAGCTGCTGGTAGTTGCCACCGATCCGATGGCGGTGGGCGTCCGCGTAGGAGAACAGCCGGGCCAGCAGCATGCGGTCCGGGCTCGGACCGATGCCGGGAACGAAGTTGTTGGGCTGGAACGCCGCCTGTTCGATCTGGGCGTGGTTGTCGGTGGGGTTGCGGTCGAGCGTCATACGACCGACCGGGATGAGCGGGTAGTCCCCGTGCGGCCACACCTTGGTGAGGTCGAACGGGTTGAAGCGGTAACCCGCGGCCTCCTCGTACGGCATCACCTGCACGTACAGCGTCCAGCTGGGGTGGTCACCGTCCCGGATGTGCTCGAAGAGATCCCGGGTGTGGTAGTCCGTGTCGGCCGCGGCCATCTGGTCGCCCTCGTGCTGGGTGAAGAACTCGACGCCCTGGTCGGTCTTGAAGGTGTACTTCACCCAGAACCGCTCGCCGGCGGCGTTGATCCACATGTAGGTGTGGGAGGTGTAGCCGTTCATGTGACGCCAGGTCCGCGGGATGCCGCGGTCGCCCATCAGCCATGTGACCTGGTGGGCGGACTCCGGGGAGAGGGTCCAGAAGTCCCACTGCATGTCGTGGTCGCGCAGGTTGTTGTCCGCGCGGCGCTTCTGGGACCGGATGAAGTGCTGGAACTTCATCGGATCCTTCACGAAGAAGACCGGCGTGTTGTTGCCGACCATGTCGTAGTTGCCCTCGCTGGTGTAGAACTTCACCGCGAAACCGCGCGGGTCACGCCAGGTGTCCGGGCTGCCGCGCTCGCCGGCGACGGTCGAGAAGCGGATGACCAGGTCGGTGCGCGTACCGGGCTGGAAGAGGGCGGCCTTCGTGTACGCACTGACATCGTGTGTCACCTCGAAGTGACCGAAGGCGCCGCTTCCCTTGGCATGCGGCTGCCGCTCGGGAATCCGCTCCCGGTTGAACTGCGCCATCTGCTCGATCAGATACGCGTCCTGCAGCAGGACCGGTCCCCCGGGGCCCACGGTGAGCGAGTGCTCGTCACTCTCCACCGGTGCGCCGGAATCGGAGGTGGTGGCGGGTCGGATCTCCGTCATGAGTCGTCCCTTTCCTGGTGTGTCGACGGCCAGGTCGCGACTCCGGTGCGGACGCGGCATAGACGATCCCAGCCGACACTTTTTTCCCATATGCGCGTGACCCGGAGCAGGCGAGATAAACGCCCCGGCCTCGACCCGCCGGCATCGGGAGCGCAGGCAAGGAGCACGTGGGAAAATGTGCCCGCCGCGTCTCAGCCGACCTCATGCGCACCCGTGAAGGTCCTGCGCTCAGCGCGCAATACTCGGGTCCCGATCCATCCCCACCTGGCATTATGGGAGCGGACGGAGATCCACCCGTTCTGTGTCGCAGTGGGGGCTAGAGGCAGTGCCACAACGGAATTCGGCTGACGATCACATGCGCGCCCTTCACCAGCAGGGATGGGAGGCCGCGTGCTCTCTCCACCGACACCTGAGCAGCGGAGGGGAGTTGGCCCCGATCGCCACTCCAGGTGTGCTGCTCGAAGCGGATGAGATCGCGTACGGCGACGTGGGGGCGGACTACTCGCGCTTCTACGGCACGAATGTGAACTACAACCAGCGCTCGGGCTTCTACTTCGGATCACCGATGTTCGTCGCCGCCGGGCTGGTCGGAGACGCGCTCGTCAACAACAGCGCCCGCAACCGGGCGCAGGCGATGGCTCAGGCGCAATGGCGCGACTTCTCCTCCTGCCGCGCGATACTCACCGACCGTCGCATGCTGCTGCACGTCGCGGCCGAGAACCGTTGGGTGACGGTTCGGCACCACGAGATCATCAGTTTCCTTCCCGTGCTCGACCAGTGGGCGCTGTTCACCGACTACCAGCAGTGGGAGCCGATGCGGTTGGCCGGGCCGACCGTGCCGTGGCTGACCGCCGCGACGATCTCCGTGCTCAACCGGGGCCGGTCCGAGTACCAGCAGCTTCCTCCACCGCCGCTGCCGGACTGACGTGCTCGTCTCTGCCGGTCATTTGCTGCGCCGCAGCGTCCCGGTGTCCTCCACGCTCGTCACCTCGTAGCGCAGACTGCCGTCGCCCGAGGGGGTCAGGATGAGATCGACCTCGTCGACGCAGTTCGACGGGCTGCTCTCCTTGGTGATCTCCTCTCGGACCTGTACCGACTGCCCGGTGTCCATGGTGAGGACCCAGCGGCCGCTGCACGCCAGCGACGGGTACTCGACGGTGGCCACCTGGTCGCCGATCTCTCCGCCCTTGTAGTTCACCTGGACCGAGTAGAGGCCGCCGTCCGACTCGCGGATGTTCCCGGTCCACTTGCCCTTGTAGTCGGCAGGGGACGCCTTCGGGGACTTCCCGGAGGAAGCACCCCCGGACGCCCCGGAGTTGGCCCGGTCCCCTTTCCCTCCGAGGCCGGGAACCACCACGGCCAGCACGATGGCGAACACGACGATGGCGGCAAAGGTGAGCAGCACGGGGCCGACCCGGCTCGTGCGGCCGCCGCCCGGCTGGAAGCCTCCCGGTACCGGCGGCATCGGCGGTGTGGTCACCGTTGGCCGCGGTGTCGGCATCGGCGGCATCGGGGTCGGCGTCGGCGTGGGGGGCATCGGTACCGGTGTCGGAGTACCGGGCGGCGGAGGCGGGACGCGCCCGCCCAGCATGGTCGGCAGGGCGTGCACGTCGTCCCCGGCACGACCCGCCGGGTTGTCGACCTGGGTCGGCGGCGGCGCCTCCTCGAGGTCGAGGAGGGTGGCGGCGTGCCGGCCGAGCTCCGCCATGAGGGCGCCCGGAAGCCAGGCGTCCGAGGTGGCGTCCGCCGTGGCCGCTTCTGCCCGCGCCACGATCTCCGGCAGCTGAATCCGCTCCTCGGGCCGCTTGGCGAGGCACCGCCCCACGAACTCGGCCAGCGGCGCGGACATCCCCTCCAGGTCCGGTTCGTCCTCGGTCACCCGCAGCATGACCGCGTGGGCGCCGCTGTCCGGGGCGCCGAACGCCTGACGGCCCGTAGCGGCGAACACCAGCACCAGGCCGAGGCTGAACACGTCGCTCAGTCCGGTGATCTCGCTGCCCAGGATCTGCTCGGGCGACATGTACCCCGGCGAGCCGACCATGGCACCGGTGCGGGTCAGCACGCTGGCCTCCGCCGCGCGGGCGACACCGAAGTCGATCACCCGGGGGCCGTTGACCGTCAGCATGACGTTCGACGGCTTGAGGTCCCGGTGCACCAGCCCGCAGCCGTGGATGCTCCGCAGCGCGTGCGCCAGACCGGAGGCCAGGTGCCACACCGACTGCTCCGGCAGCGGCCCGCCCATCCCGGTCACCGCCTCGTGCAACGTGGGACCGGCGACGTACCCGGTGGCGACCCAGGGCGTCTCCGCCTCGGTGTCGGCGTCCAGGACGGGGGCCGTCCACTCCCCGCCCACCTGCCGCGCCGCCGCCACCTCCGCGCGGAACCGGCGGCGGAACTCGGCGTCGTACGCCAACTGCGCATGGACGAGTTTCACGGCGACCGTGCGCCCCCGCTGCGAGCGCCCGAGGAACACCTGCCCCATGCCGCCGGCCCCGAGCCGTCGGAGCAACCGGTAGTCCCCGACCTGTGTGGGATCGCCGGTCCGCAAGTTCTCCATGTTCGTTTCGTCCCCCTGATCGGCTGAGCGTGGCACTACAGCCCCGACGCTCATTACAACATCACCGGTTGCGCCCGCGGGCGTCACAGGTGGATCACGCCGGGAGCGGACGAGGTCGGCTCAGGTGTGGGGAGTCGGCGGTCGCGTCCGGTCACTCCACCGCGGTGGGCCTGCGGGACGCCGCCATCGCCTCGTCCACGTCAGTCAGCGGGCGCAGCCGGTAGGTGTACGAGTAGTCGCGGCTCGGGAACAGCTTGTACTGGTCGTGGGTGTGCGCGCCCCAGCTGTTGTCGCCGCCCAGGCCCATCTGGCGGTGGTTGACGCGCAGGACCACCTCGTCGCGCGGGGTGAGCTGGTAGTCGTGGCGGACGCCGGACGAGAGGTCCTCCGGGGTGAAGTGGGAGGCGTTGACCTCCAGCAGGGGTTCGCCGGAGACGAGGAGGCCGGTGCCCCTGGCGTCGGTCAGGGCGATCCAGCGGACGTCGGTCTTGTTGCCGTTCTCCTGGGGGCGGATGTACGGCGTCCACTGCTCGGACACGGTTCCGGAGTACACGCCCACGTCGGTGGCGTCGTGGCGGTCGACGTAGTTCTCCTCGGGCCCGCGGCCGTAGTAGCGCAGCCGCTCGAAGCGTCCGGGCAGGCACAGCAGCGTGCCGACCTCCGGGATGTACGGCAGGGACGCGGCGCCCGGGTGCAGGGTGTTGTCGACCTTGATCTCGCCGTTGCCGAACACCGTGTAGGTGGTGGTGTACGTCGACTCGACGGAAGTCGGCAGTGTGCCGCTGACCTTGATCTCCACCGCCTTGTCGCGCAGGGCGCGCACCGCCACGCCCGTCACCTTGCGGTTCGTGCCCGCGTCGCGCCAGGTCTGGTTGCGGGTGTGCTGGCCGTTGCCGCGGTCGTTCTCGGTGGGCGCCCGCCAGAAGTTCGGTACGGGCCCGGAGTTGATGAGCCGCATGCCCCGGGCCTCGTAGGAGGTGATGACGCCGGTGCTCTTGTCGACGGTGACCGAGAAGCCCTTGCCCTTGACGGTGACGGCCTTGTCCCCGTCCTCGTGGCGGAGGGACGGCACGTGCGCCAGGGGGAGCGGCGTCACGGCCGGGGTGTCGGCGTCGAGGGCGAGCTGCTGCTTGGCCACCTCGAAGCCCGCCTTCGCCCACGGGGTGGCTTCCTTGGTGGTGAAGGAGAGCTGGAGGAAGTACTCGGTGCCCGGGGCCGGGTCGTCCGGCAGCTTCACCGGCACCGTGATGTCCTTGCTGCCGAGCGGCGCGACGTCCAGCTGGGCGCGGCTCAGCCTGCCGCGCCGCACCACCTCACCGTCGGCGAGCAGCTCCCAACGGCCGTCGAACTCACGGAGGTCGGTGAACAGGTACTCGTTGGTGAGGGTGATGGCCGCGCCGGGGGTCAGTGAGTCACCGGACACCGGTGCCGCGTTGACCGCCTGGTAGATCTGCTTGATCTCGGCCGCCTTGCCGGTGTGGCGGCGGTCGGCGGTGACGATGCCGTCGGCGTTGGAGGTGCCGTCGTTGGGGTTGTCGCCCCAGTCACCGCCGTACGGGAAGAAGGTCTTCGCGCGGGGCCGCTTCTCGGTGAGGTCGGCGGTGGCCGCGTCGAACCAGAAACGTACGCCCTCGTCAGCGGGGCGGCGGCTGTCGGAGCCGAGTTCGGCGGCGCTGAGCGCACGGGCGTACACGCGGGCTCGGCGGATCGTGCCGCTGAACTCCCGGGTGGGGTTGTCCACGTCGGTGGCGAGGGCGAGGGGCGCGGTGTTGGTGGCGGGCCTGCGCGTGGTGGTGCGGGTGGACTTCACCTCACCGTCGACGTGGAGGGTCAGGGTGCCCGTGTCCGCGTCGAAGACTCCGGCGATGTGGTGCTCGCGGCCGGTCCAGTCGGCCGGGAGGGCCCAGTTGGCGGTGATCCACTGGCCGCCGCCGTGGATGAAGAACTCCAGGGTGTCGTCCGACTGCTTGAGGGCGTACGAAGTGTCGCCCTTGGCGATGATCGGCTGGTGGTAGCCGGTGTGGTGCGGGGTGACCCAGGCTTCCAGGGTGAGCGAGCCGGTGAGGTCGAGGCGCTCGTCGCGGGGGAAGACGGTGGCGCCGGAGACGCCCTTGGCACGGTCGAAGGTGCCGCTCGCGGTGAGGATCTCGCCGCGCAGGGCGCCCGGCCCGGAGTCGGTGAGGAACGTGCGGGCCGGCACGGGCCAGTTCAGTGACTGGTCGACGAAGTCCCAGATCCAGCCGCCCTGGAGGACGTCGTAGCGGCGGACGATGTCCCAGTACTCCTTGAAGTTGCCGTTCGAGTTCCCCATCGCGTGCGCGTACTCGATCATGACGTACGGTCGGGTGTCGGCGGTGTCCTTCGCACGCTGCTCGACGCGGGACGGGCTGTCGTACATCTCCGAGCGGATGTCGCTGATCGCCGGCCGGTCGTCGCCCTCGTACTGGATCACGCGCGTGGTGTCGTAGGACTTGATCCAGTCGTGCATGGCGACGAAGGTGCTGCCGCCGCCGGCTTCGTTGCCGAGCGACCAGATGACGACCGAGGGGTGGTTCTTGTCGCGGTGGACCATGGCCTGGGCGCGGGCGACGCACGCCTTGGTCCAGTCGGCGTGGTCGCCGGGGTACTCGCCGCGGATGCCGTGGGTTTCGAGGTTGGTCTCGTCGACGAGGTACAGGCCGTACTCGTCCGCGAGTTCGTACCAGAGCGGGTTGTTGGGGTAGTGCGAGGTGCGGATCGAGTTCATGTTCATCCGCTTGATGATCTCGATGTCCTTGACCATGTGCGCGCGGGTGAGTGCCATGCCGCTGTCGGGGTGCATCTCGTGCCGGTTCGCGCCGCGGAAGGACACCGGTTTGCCGTTGATCCGCATCAGGCCGTCCTTGAGCGCGAACTCGCGCAGGCCGACGCGGTGCGAGAGGGTCTCGGTCACCTGGCCGGCCGGGTCGCGCAGGCGCAGTACGGCGGTGTAGAGGTTCGGGTGCTCCGCGGACCACAGCTTCGGCTCAGGCACCGCTCTGCTCGCCCGGACGGTCACGTCCTCACCGGCAGGGGCGGACGCGAGGTCGACCGCCTGCTGGAGCGGCCTGGACCATACGGCGTGGCCGCGGGAGTCGTACAGCTGCGTCTCGACCGAGTAGCGGCCCTCGCTCGTCCCGGCGTACGAGCGCACGTTCGCGGTGACGGACAGTTCGGCGGCGGTGTGGTCGTCGCTGAGCGGGGTGTCCAGCTTGAAGTCGCGCAGGCCGACTTCGGGGGTGGAGTAGAGGTAGACCGAGCGGAAGATGCCGCTCAGCCGGATCATGTCCTGGTCCTCCAGCCAGTCCCCGTCGGAGAAGCGGTAGACCTCGACGGCGATCTGGTTGGTGCCGGGCCTGAGATGCGGGGTGATGTCGTACTCGGCCGGAGTGAACGAGTCCTCGGCGTACCCCACCAGCTCCCCGTTGATCCACACGTAGTGCGCGGACTTGACGCCCTCGAAGTGCAGGAAGGTGCGCCGCCCCGACCAGCCGCGCGGCACGGTGAAGGTACGGCGGTACTGCCCCACCGGGTTGAAGCGGGTCGGAGCGGCCGGGGGCTGCGCCTCCTCGCCGAGGCCGTTCGGGCCCCACCAGGGGTAGGTGATGTTGACGAAGATCGGGCGGTCGTAGCCGTGCATCTGCCAGACGGAGGGGACGGGGATCGTGTCCCAGTCGCTGTCGTCGACGTCGGTGCGGTGGAAGTCGGCGTCCCGGTCGTCGGGGCGGTCGGCGTAGGCGAACTTCCACTTGCCGTCGAGGCTCAGCCGGTACGGCGAGCGGGTGCGGTCGGCGTCCAGTGCCTGCCTGACGTCCGCGTACGGCATGAGGGTGGTGTGCGGCGGCTGGGTGCCGATGCGGAAGACGTCGATGTGGCCGTTCCACTCCGGGGTGCCGGCCGCCGTCCCGGCCCCGTCGGCCGCGTGCACCGTGGCGGACGATCCGGAGACGGCGAGTGCACCGAGCAGGGCGGCTCCCCCCTCCAGCAGACGGCGGCGGCTGACCGGTACGCGCAGCGTGCGGGACGGGCCGGTGGGGGGCACGGGGGTGAGCGGCATCGACGTGTGGCCTTCCTCGGGACGACAGTGCGGCGCTGCACGGCTTGAGGGAGCGTCAGATCATGTGCGGTGCTGTTGGGAAACCCAACGCACACTAGGTTGTGAACACAGTGGAAGCAATGATGCTGTCGAGGTTTGTGTGTTCCTGGTGGGTACGGTCGTCGACCTTGGCCGAATCCAGCTGCTCGAACTGCGTCCGGTACAGCTCGGCGTAGCGCCCGCCGGCCGCGAGCAACTCGTCGTGCGTGCCGCGTTCGACGATCCGACCGGCCTCGACCACCAGGATCAGGTCCGCCGCCCGCACGGTGGACAGCCGGTGGGCGATCACGACCGCGGTCCTGCCCTGAAGCGCCTCGGTGAGCGCCTCCTGGACGGCGGCCTCGGAGGTGTTGTCGAGGTGGGCGGTGGCCTCGTCGAGGATGACGACGCGCTGGCGGGCCAGCAGCAGCCGGGCGATGGTCATCCGCTGGCGTTCGCCGCCGGAGAGCCGGTAGCCCCGCTCGCCGACCACCGTGTCGAGGCCGTCGGGCAGGGACCGTACGAGAGCGTCGAGGCGGGAGCGGCGCAGGGCGTCCCACAGTTCGGCGTCGGTGGCCGTCGGGCGGGCCAGCAGCAAGTTGGCGCGGACGGTGTCGTGGAAGAGGTGGCCGTCCTGGGTGACCATGCCGAGGGTCCCGCGCAGGGACTCGGCGCTCAGGTCGCGGACGTCGGTGCCGCCCACGCGTACGGCGCCCTCGTCGACGTCGTAGAGCCGCGGGAGGAGTTGGGCGACAGTCGACTTGCCCGCGCCGGAAGAGCCGACGAGAGCGACCGTCTGGCCGGGTTCGGCGCGGAAGGAGATGCCGTGCAGCACCTCGGCGCCGCCGCGCGTGTCGAGGGTCGCGACCTCCTCCAGAGAGGCGAGGGAGACCTTGTCTGCGGACGGGTAGCCGAAGCGGACGTTGTCGAACTCCACCGACACCGGGCCGTCGGGGACCTTCTTCGCGTCCGGCTTCTCCTCGATCAGCGGCTTCAGGTCGAGCACCTCGAAGACGCGCTCGAAGCTGACCAGGGCGCTCATGACCTCGACGCGGGCGCCGGCGAGCGCGGTCAGGGGCGCGTACATACGGGTCAGCAGCAGCGCCAGTGAGACGACGGCGCCCGGCTCCAGGGTGCCGCGCAGGGCGAACCAGCCGCCGAGGCCGTAGACCAGGGCGAGCGCCAGGGCCGACACCAGGGTGAGCGCGGTGATGAACACCGACTGGGCGGTGGCCGTCCGTACGCCGATGTCGGCCACCCTGCGGGCCCTGGCGGTGAACTCCTCCGACTCCTCCCCCGGGCGCCCGAAGAGCTTGATCAGCGTGGCGCCGGGCGCCGAGAAGCGCTCGGTCATGCGGGTGCCCATCGCGGCGTTGAGTGTGGCGGCCTCCCGCTGCATGCGGGCCATGCGGTGGCCCATGCGGCGGGCCGGGAGCACGAACACCGGGAGCAGGACGAGGGCGAGCAGGGTGATCTGCCAGGACAGGGTGAGCATGACGGCGAGGGTGAGCAGCAGGGTGACGAGGTTGCTGACCACGCCGGACAGTGTGTTGCTGAAGGCGCGCTGGGCGCCGATGACGTCGTTGTTGAGACGGGAGACCAGCGCTCCCGTACGAGTGCGTGTGAAGAACGCGACCGGCATGCGCTGCACATGATCGAACACAGCCGTACGCAGATCGAGGATGAGTCCCTCGCCGAGCGTCGCCGACAGGCGTCTGGCGATGACCCCGAGCACCGCCTCTGCCACCGCGATCAGGGCGATCAGCAGGGCCAGGCGGACGACGGTGCCCTCGTCGCCGCCCGTCACGATCGCGTCGACGACGCGTCCGGCGAGTACGGGGGTCGCGACGGCGAGCAGCGCGGTCATCACCCCGAGCACGACGAAGACCGCGATCCGGCCGCGGTGCGGGCCGGCGAAGGCGGCGATGCGGCGCAACGTGGCGCGGGCGAAGGGGTGGCGCTTCTGCTCGGCGTTCATGACGCTGTGCAGCTGGGTCCAGGCTGTGGTCTCCATGCTCATGCGAGAGAACGTAGAACCTCAAGCAATGTTGAGGTCAACATCGAATCGGCCGAGGTCGTGCTCGACCGGTTCGCCGAAGTCGATATCGACGCTTTCGCCGAGATCGGTGGCCGTCCGCAGCCGGTCCGTAAGGCGCCGTCCCCGCTCCCGCTACCCGCAGTTGTCACAGCGTGGAGAACCTCTCCCAATGTGACAGCCGTACGACTTCCCGCGGGACGCCTGCTCAGACGTCTCCCGGTCCGCCAGACACTGGTCCTGCTTCCGCTCGCCCTCGTCATCGTGGTCGCGGTGCAGCACCGCTCCGTGCTCGCCGAGGGCATCGGTCATCTGGCGACGGCCAAGTGGCCGTGGCTGCTCGCAGCGGCCTGCGCCACCTGCCTGACCTGGGTCGCGGCGGCCGTCACCCGGCAGGGCGCCGTGATCGACCGGCTGCCCAAGCTGCGGCTGCTCGTCACGCAGTTCGCGGCGGGCTCCGCCAACCACCTGCTGCCCACCGGGCTGGGCGCGAGCGCGGTCAACCTGCGCTTCATGACGGTGTGCGGGCTGCCGCTCGCCCGTTCCTCGGCCGCGCTTGCCCTGTATCTGCTCGCGGAGAGCGTGGCCCGCGTCGGCCTGCTGGCCGCGCTGCTGATCGCCTTCCCGCACGCGCTGCAACTCGGGCCGCTCCTGCCGGAAGGGGCGTGGGGCCCGCTGCTGCTGATCATCGGCGCGGCGGCGGTCGTGGTCGTGGCCGTCTTTACACTCGTACGCCGGCTGCGCACCGCCGTGTTCTCCTTCCTGCGTACCGCCCTGGACGAAGCGCGCTCCGTGCACACACGCCCATCCCGGGCACTGGCGTTGTGGGGCGGTTCGCTGGCCTTCCCCGCGCTGCAGGCGGCCGGGCTGGTCCTGGTCGGGCTCGCCCTGGGGCTCGACGTGCCGCCGGCCCACATGGCGCTCGCCTATCTGGCGGCGACCGTCGCCGTCGCCCTGGTGCCTACGCCGGGCGGGCTCGGCTCGGTCGAGGCGGCGCTGATAGTGGCGCTGGTGGCTGCGGGCGGTCCGGTGGCGGTGGCGACGGCGGTCGTGCTGGCGTACCGGATCATCACGGTGTGGGTGCCGCTGCTGCCGGGGGCGCTGACGCTGGGGGCGCTCGTGCGCTTCAAGGTCATCTGAGCACGGCCGTCTGAGCACGGTCACCTGATCCCGGTCACCTGATCCCGGCCGTCCGATCCCGGTCATCTGACCGAATGGTTCGTGGAAGGTCATGTGACCAGTCAGTAACGTACGGGGTCCGACCCACGGAAAGGACCCCCGCCATGCCGGTCCGCGTCGAGCGCCAAGGGCACGTCACCACCGTCGTCCTCTCCCGACCGGAGGTCCGCAACGCGGTCGACGGGCCCACGGCCGCCGATCTCGCCGACGCCTTCCGGGAGTTCGACGCCGACGACGAGGCGCGGGTGGCGGTGCTGTGGGGCGAGGGTGGCACGTTCTGCGCGGGCGCCGACCTCAAGGCGCTCGGCAGCGGGCGGGGCAACGAGGTCACGCAGGACGGTGACGGCCCGATGGGGCCGACCCGGCTGCGGCTGTCCAAGCCGGTGATCGCCGCGGTCGCCGGGCATGCCGTGGCGGGAGGTCTTGAGCTGGCGTTGTGGTGCGATCTGCGGGTCGCCGAGGAGGACGCCGTCTTCGGGGTGTTCTGCCGCCGCTGGGGCGTGCCGCTGATCGACGGCGGCACGGTACGGCTGCCCCGGCTGATCGGCACCAGCCGCGCCATGGACATGATCCTGACCGGACGTCCGGTGCCGGCGGACGAGGCGTACGGGATGGGGCTCGCCAACCGTGTCGTGCCGAGCGGACGTGCCCGCGCCGAGGCCGAGGAGCTGGCCGCCACGGTCGCCCGGTTCCCGCAGGCGTGCCTGCGCGCCGACCGCGCCTCCGTGCTCGACCAGGAGGGACTGGCCGAGCCGGCTGCGATGCGCGCCGAACTCCGGCACGGCATGGGCGTGTTGGCGGAGAGTCTGGAGGGCGCCTCCCGCTTCGCCTCCGGTGCGGGGCGGCACGGGTCGTTCTCGGACATGTGACGCGGGTTCACCGCTGGGGCGTCCCGCGTCCCGCACCCCGTCACTGCGGGAGCGTGCGCGGCGTACAGCGCCCCCCGAGCGGCGCTCGCGCATCAAGCGCGCCTCCGGAGGCGGCCGTTCCGCCCTCGGGGTACCGGAAGTACGAGGGAGAATGCCCGAAAGCGGCTGATGAGGCCGTCCGGCCGACGCTCCTGGTGCGAACACGTGTACCCGATACGGCAGGATGAGCCCTCGTGCCGGTCTCGGGGGACGGGGTGGTCGGCGCGACGGCACATCGCGGAATCGAGCAGGTGACAACGTGACGAGACTTCACATCCGGCCGTCGGCGAAGGGGTTCGCCGCAGCTTTTCTCCCTGGGGGTGACCGGTGACGCGAGCACTCACGGTGGACGACCTGGTGATCGCCGGGATCGCGCTGGCGGCGGGGCTGCTCGCGGCCTTCCTGCTGCGGATCCTGCTGCGCTGGCTGGGCAAGCACGCCGACCGCACCCGCTGGAGCGGCGACGACCTCATCGTGGACACGCTGCGCACCGTGGTGCCGTGGGCGGCGTTCCTCGGCGGCGCGGCCTCCGCGGGCGCCGCGCTGCCGCTGACGAAGACCGTCCAGCACAACGTCAACCAGATCCTGACCGTGCTGCTCATCTTCGTCGTGACGCTGTCGGTGGCCCGCGGGATCGCCGGGCTGATGCGGACGGTCACCCAGTCCCGCCCCGGCGTCGCCGGCTCGGCCACGATCTTCGTCAACATCACCCGGGTCCTGATCCTGGCCATCGGCTTCCTGGTGGTGCTGCAGACCCTGGGCATCTCCATTGCGCCCATGCTCACCGCCCTGGGCGTCGGCGGCCTGGCGGTCGCGCTGGCCCTGCAGGACACGCTCGCCAACCTCTTCGCGGGCATCCACATCCTCGCCTCCAAGACCGTCCAGCCCGGTGACTACATCCGGCTGAGCAGCGGCGAGGAGGGCTACGTCGAGGACATCAACTGGCGCCAGACGACCGTACGCGCGCTCTCCAACAACCTGATCGTCATCCCCAACGGGGAGCTCGCGAAGACGAACATGACCAACTTCATGCGTCCCGAGCAGGAGTTGACGATCCTGCTGCAGGTCGGCGTCGCCTACGACAGCGACCTGGACCATGTCGAGCGGGTGACCAACGAAGTCATCGCCGAAGTGATGGCCGAGGTCGAGGGCGCCCTCCCGGACCACGAGCCGATCGTCCGCTTCCACACCTTCGGCGACTCCCGGATCGGCTTCACGGTCACCCTGGGCGTCGGCGAGTTCAGCGACCAGTACCGGATCAAGCACGAGTTCATCAAGCGCCTGCACAAGCGCTACCGCGCGGAGGGCATCCGCATTCCGGCGCCCACACGGACGGTCGCCATCCAGCAGGGGACGGTGTCGATCCCGCAGCAGTCGATACCGCATCCGCGCCTGCCCGGAGAGGCGGACGAGGTGGCCCCCGTCCGCCTCGACTGACTGCTCGGACGTGCCTAGAGGGTGGCCGAGTTGTCGTGGGACCGGCTGCCCTTGCGGCTGTGCGGGGCGGCGAGGGACGGGTTCACGGGGGTGACCGTCCAGTCCGGGTGCCCCGGCATCCGCGGCGTCTTCGTGCCGTACAGCCAGTCCCGCAGGAATCCGGACACATCCTGACCGGAGACCTCGGAGGCGACGGCTATGTAGTCGTCCGTCGACGCCGACGAGTTGCGGTACCGGTCGAGGAAGGTCCGCTCAAGGGCGTTGAAGGCCTGCTCGCCGACGAGGTTGCGCAGCGCGTACAGGACCAGGACGCCGCCCAGGTAGCGCTGGCTGTCGAACAGGTTCACCGCGTTCGGCGCCGCGACCGGCCCCGAGTCGTGGCGCCACTGGTCGCCCTTCGCGTAGGTGTCCTTCATCCGGGCTTCCATGGTGGTCAGGCCCAGGGAGTCCGGCCAGCCGCGCTCGTAGCGGTACAGCAGCCCGTAGAAGTCCGCGTGGCCCTCGTTGATCCACAGGTCGGCCCAGGTGGCGGGGCTGACGCTGTTGCCGAAGTAGGAGTGGACCAGCTCGTGCATCATGTGCGAGCCGATCTTCGGCTCCTCCTGGAGCAGGAAGTTCGGCTTGTAGAGGGTGAGGGTCTGGGTCTCCAGGCCCGTGAAGTCGAAGGCGTTCGGGTGGTCGGAGTTGCAGGGCAGCAGTCCGTACGTCTCGAAGGGGTACGCCCCGAGCCGCGCCTCCAGCCATGCCACGATCCCCGGCGTCAGCGCGAGCGCCGGTTCGAGCGCCGCGGCCCGTGCGGTCGGAACGATGTCCCTCAGCGGGAGGCCGTGCGGTCCCTGCCGGTCCTTCACCACGTAGTCGCCGACCGTGATCTGGATCAGCTCCGTGGCCATGGGCTCGCGGGAGCGGTACGTGTACGCCGTACGGTCGCCGCCCGCCCGCTCGGTGCGCACGAGCAGGCCGGTCGCCACGCCGCGCAGCCCGTTCGGCACGGTGAGGCGGAAGGAGAAGTCGGCCTTGTCGGACGGGTGGTCGTTGCAGGGAAAGACGGTGTGGGCCAAGTTCGGCTGGCAGCACACGGCGAACCCGTCGGGCGTGTCGACCCAGCCGGTGTGCGGCTGCGGAATTCGGCGCGGGTCCGCCGAGTACTCGACGCAGACGGTGACCCGGCACTTGGCCGGCAGGGTCCGGGCGGGCGTGATGCGCAGCTTCTCGTCGACCTGCTCGAAGGCCGCCTTGCGGCCGTCGACGCGGACGGAGCGGATGTCGAGGCCGAGGGAGTCGAGGGAGAAGCGGCTCAGCGCCTGGGTGGTGCGGATCTTCAGGGTCGCGGTGGCGTCGACCAGGCGGGTCGTGACGTCGTAGGAGAAGTCGAGGTGGTAGGCGGCGACGCGGTAGCCGTCGTTGCCGAGGGCCGGGTAGACGGGGTCACCGAGGGTCTCGGGGCCCGGGCTGCCGGAGGTCCTGGCGGCCGACGTCCCCGTCCGTGCCGGCGTCGCGTGGGCGGAGGGGGCGGCGGTCAGGGCCGCTGCCGTGCCGATCAGGGCGGCCGCGGGGGCCGTCACTCTGCTGCGATATCTCATGGTCCGCTTTCGCTCGGGCGGCCGGATGGTCAGGGCCGGCCGCCGGATCGGTGGTGATCGCCTTACATGACTCTGCGATCAGGCGATCCGGTTGCACGGAGGCGGTACATCCGTTTGCGCGGATCCGAGATGCCGGCAAACTTCCCGCGGCTGTGTGCGGACCCCTGTCGATGATCGATCGATCACGAGATATCTTGATGTCGAGCAATGTTGCAGACGTGGAGCGGAGCACCCGGTGACTGACTCGACCATCATCTATACGCACACTGACGAGGCCCCCGCCCTGGCGACGTATTCGTTCCTGCCGGTGGTCCAGGCCTACGCCTCGCAGGCGGGTGTCGCCGTGGAGACGCGGGACATCTCGCTGGCCGGCCGCATCATCGCGGTGTTCCCGGAGCACCTGACCGAGGACCAGCGCATCCCGGACGCCCTGGCCGAGCTCGGTGAGCTCGCCAAGACGCCCGCGGCCAACATCATCAAGCTGCCGAACATCTCGGCGTCGATCCCGCAGCTCAAGGCCGCGATCGCCGAGCTCCAGGGCCAGGGCTACGCGCTGCCGAACTACCCGGACGACCCGAAGACCGACGAGGAGCGGGAGATCCAGGCCCGCTACGACAAGGTCAAGGGCTCCGCCGTGAACCCGGTCCTGCGTGAGGGCAACTCCGACCGGCGTGCCCCCGCCTCGGTCAAGAACTACGCCAAGGCCCACCCGCACCGCATGGGCGCCTGGTCCGCCGAGTCCAAGACGAACGTGGCGACCATGGGCCGGCACGACTTCCGCTCCACCGAGAAGTCCGTCGTGATCTCCGAGGCCGGCGCGCTGCGGATCGAGCACGTCGCCGAGGACGGCACGACCACCGTCCTGCGCGAGTCCGTACCGGTTCTCGCCGGTGAGGTCGTCGACGCCTCCGTGATGCACGTGGCCAGGCTGCGCGAGTTCCTCACCGCGCAGATCGCGGAGGCCAAGGCCCAGGGCGTGCTGTTCTCCGTGCACCTCAAGGCCACGATGATGAAGGTCTCCGACCCGATCGTCTTCGGCCACGTGGTCCGCGCCTTCTTCCCGAAGACCTTCGAGCAGTACGGCGCCGCCCTCGCCGCCGCCGGTCTGTCCCCGAACGACGGTCTGGGCGGCATCCTCAAGGGCCTGGGCGCGCTGCCGAACGGCGCCGAGATCCAGGCGTCCTTCGAGGCGGAGATCGCCGAGGGCCCGGAGCTGGCCATGGTCGACTCCGACAAGGGCATCACCAACCTGCACGTGCCGTCCGACGTGATCGTCGACGCCTCGATGCCGGCCATGATCCGCACCTCCGGCCACATGTGGGGCCCGGACGGGCAGGAGGCCGACACCCTGGCCGTGCTGCCGGACTCCTCCTACGCCGGCGTCTACCAGGTCGTGATCGACGACTGCCGTGCGAACGGCGCCTACGACCCGTCGACGATGGGCTCCGTCCCGAACGTCGGCCTGATGGCGCAGAAGGCCGAGGAGTACGGCTCGCACGACAAGACCTTCGAGGCCAAGGCCGCGGGCACGATCCGCCTGGTCGACCAGGCCGGCAACGTCGTGATCGAGCAGGCGGTCTCCGCCGGCGACATCTTCCGCGCCTGCCAGACCAAGGACGCCCCGATCAAGGACTGGGTGAAGCTGGCCGTCACCCGCGCCCGCGCCACCGGCGACCCGGCCGTCTTCTGGCTGGACGAGACCCGCGCGCACGACGCCAATCTGATCGCCAAGATCAACGCGTACCTGCCGGAGCACGACACCGAGGGCCTGGACATCCGCATCCTCGCCCCGGTCGACGCCACCAAGCTGTCGGTGGAGCGGATCCGCCGCGGCGAGAACACCATCTCGGTGACGGGCAACGTCCTGCGTGACTACCTCACGGACCTCTTCCCCATCCTGGAGCTGGGCACCAGCGCCAAGATGCTGTCGGTCGTCCCGCTGATGGCGGGCGGCGGCCTGTTCGAGACGGGCGCCGGCGGCTCCGCGCCGAAGCACGTCCAGCAGTTGGTCAAGGAAAACTACCTGCGCTGGGACTCCCTCGGTGAGTTCTTCGCGCTGGTGCCGTCCCTGGAGCAGTTCGCGACGGCCACCGGCAACACCCGCGCCCAGGTCCTCGCCGACACGCTCGACCGCGCCACGGCGACCTTCCTCAACGAGGACAAGTCCCCGACCCGTCGCGTCGGCGGCATCGACAACCGCGGCAGCCACTTCTACCTGTCCCTGTACTGGGCGCAGGAGCTGGCCAGGCAGACCGACGACGCGGACCTGGCGAAGGCCTTCGCCCCGCTCGCCGAGACGCTCACCGCGGGCGAGCAGAAGATCGTCGAGGAGCTGAACGCCGTCCAGGGCAAGCCGGCCGAGATCGGCGGCTACTACCAGCCCGACCCGGCCAAGGCCGCCGCGGTCATGCGCCCGTCGGCCACCTGGAACGAGGCGCTCGCCTCGCTGAGCTGACCCATCGGGCCTGAGGGCCCTGCCGTCTCCGCCCCGACCGGTGCACCGCCCGGCCGGGGCGGAGTCATGTCCGATGTCGTTGACCATCGCATCGGCCCCGGTCTCATCGGCCGCGGCACGACGATCACGTACCTCCTGCTCGTGGACACGCAACCGGCGTACGACTGCCGTCACTCCCTCGGCGACGTGAAGGTGCAGCACGTCTCGCTGCCCCCCGCCGCGGCGCACCACCCGCCCGCCCCTGACCAGAACGCCTGGAGAGGCCCCATGCCTGCTTCCTACGAGCTGCTGCCCGGCGCCGCCGGCTCCCCCGTGATCCTGCACGTACCGCACTCCGCCCGGCGGATCCCGGCCGACGCGCGGGCTTCGATCGTGCTGGACGACCGGGCGCTGGAGCGCGAACTCGACCACATCACCGACGCACACACCGCGGAGCTCGCCGAGGCGGCGGCCGAGCGGGCGTCGCTCACGCCCTGGCGGTTCGTCAACCGGCTGTCCCGGCTGGTCGTCGATCCGGAGCGGTTCCCGGACGAGCGGGAGGAGATGCTCGCCGTGGGCATGGGTGCCGTCTACACGCGGACCTCGCATCTCGCGGATCTGCGGCCGGCCGACACGGACCCGGAACCGCTCGTCGAGCGGTACTTCCGGCCGTACGCGAAGGCCATGACGGCCGCCGTATCCGACCGCCTCGCCGCCACCGGGCGGGCCGTGATCATCGACGTGCATTCCTATCCGGCCGCCCGCCTCCCCTACGAACTGCACGGCGAGGGCCCGCGACCGCCGGTCTGCCTGGGCACCGACTCCTTCCACACGCCGCCGGAGCTGCTTGCCGCCGCCCGGGATGCGTTCGCGCCGTGCGGGGAGACAGGGCTGGACAGTCCGTTCAGCGGTACGTACGTACCGCTGGAGTTCTACGGCAGTGAGCCCCGGGTCGGCGCGCTGATGATCGAGATCCGGCGGGACACGTACATGACCGAGCCGGGCGGCCCCGCAGGTGCGGGGCTCACCCGGCTCTCGGCGGCGCTGGCGGCGCTGGTGGACACCGCCGCTCGCTGACCCGGTCGCTCAGGCTCGCAGCCACTCCGTGACCACGACCTCCGCGCCCGTCCGCAGCCGCAGCGCGAAGGGGCCGTGCGGCGGTGCGTCGCTGGTGAAGCGGCCCATGTCGTCGGCCACCACCGGGGTGGCCGTCTGCGGGCCGCCCAGCACCTCGATCCGTGCCTGCTGAGGCGGGAGCACCTGCCCCATCAGCCCCTGCGCGGTCACCTCCACGTCGACGGTGACCTCGCCCGCGCGGAAGGTCAGCATCCGCGGTACGTCCGTGGCCCCCCTGACCGGAATGGCGTCCACCACCGAGTCGAAGGTCAACTCGGCGATACGGGCGTCGAGATCGTGCAGTGCGAAGGCCTCGACGGCGAGCTGCCGCAGATGGGCCGGCACGGGGTCCAGGATGGCGGCGGCCTGCCGGAGTTCCTCCTCCAGCAGTTCGATGTCGAACCCGTCGTCGCCGGAGCCGTTGTGGTCGACGGGCTCCTCGCCGGTCGCTTCGTCGTGCATGTCGTCGTTCACAGCGCTCCCCGTGCGTCGAGTCGGGCCCGGAGCCGGCGCAGACAGCGCTGGCGCAGCGGCCCGATGCTGCCCACGGCGATGCCCAGTGCCGCGGACACCTCCTGGTAGCTGGGCGGCGGCGAGGCAATCAGCACCCGCAGCAACTGGCGGCAGCGGTCGCCCAGTTCCTCGAACTCCTGCCACATCCAGCGGATGCGCTCGGACTCGGCGGCGGCCTCCTCGGAGTCCAGGAGCGACTGTTCGGGCGTACGTTCCTCGCTGACCCGGTCCAGCAGCTGCGGATCGCTCGTCACGGTCAGCCGCCTTAAGCTCTTGAGCACCTTCAGGCACTCGTGCCGTGCGGTGCTCGCGAGCCAGGACCCGGCCTTCTCGGGTTCACGGATGCGCCCGAGGTGCTGGGCGAAACGGAACCACACCGTCTGGTACACCTCATGGGCGTCGGCGTCATTGAGCCGGTGCGCGCGCACGACGGACCACACCAGTGGGCTCATTCCCTCCACGAGCGCCTTCCAGGCCGCCGCGTCGCCGTCGACGGCGGACTGGACCAACGCACCGACATCTGCACGGTCCACAGCCCCACCCCTCGTGTACGGCAAGTCATCGTACGCCGCGGAGGGGGCGGTTCCGACCCTCATGAGCGAGGAGCCGGTGGTGCGACGGGGACAGGACGCCAGGTCGGGGGGTGAAGCGCGGGTACATGCGCCCCCCGTACCTCCGCGAACCCGGTGTTCGCCGCGAGCATCTTGTACCGGGCGACCCGCGGGTCGTTCTCCTGCTGCGTGCTCATGTGGCCGGCGATCATCGCGGCGACGACGGGAGTGGCGAACGAGGTGCCGCTCCAGTGCGCGAACCCCTCGAACATCACCTGGTCGGGCTTGGTGCCGCTGCTCCCGCCCGTCTCGCTCAACAGGCCGGTGTGGCGCGGGGAGACGCAGGAGCAGGAGTAGCCGAAGCCGTACCGGCAGGCGTCGTAGGTGGAGTGCTGGTACACGTACGGCACGGGTGTGTCGAAGCCGGTCAGGACGCTGGTGAGGCGCTCGCCGGGGGCGTACACCTTGACCCAGGGGCCGTGGTTGCTGAAGCAGGCGCCGAACTCGCCGTCGCCGCGCAGTGCGCCGACGGACAGCACGGTGTCCTGGTAGTCGGGCAGGTCGGCGTAGGCGGCGGGCCAAAACGGCGTGGCGCTGCCGTTGTTGCCGGCCGCGGCGACGAGCAGGGTGCGCTGTCCGCGCAGTTCCCGCATGAAGGCCTCGACGCCGAGCAGGCCGTCGGTGCGGCCGTTGGAGGTGCCTGCGGAGAGGCTGAGGATGTCGGGCCAGCCGCCGGCGTCGACGGCCTCGAAGAGCTTCTCGCCGAACTCGGACTCCAGGATGGCGCCCGCGTCGTTGAGGGAGTTTCGCACCGTGACGTTCGTGTTCGGCGCGACGGCGGCGACGAGCCCCGCGATGAACGTGCCGTGGCCGACGTACTGCTGGAGGACGCCGTCGTCGTCGCACTCCTTGAGCTGCGCGTCGCCGTCGGTGTGGGCGAGCAGCGGGGAGGACCGGAAGTCGTTCATGAGGCCGGTGTCGATGACGAGGACGCCGACGGCGGTGTCCGGGTCGTGGGCGCCCTCGGCCACGGCGGGGTTGAGCTGCTCGGTGGCCGGGACGGGCACGGGCTCGTCGCCGGGGCAGGAGTTGACCGCGATCGACACCAGGTGGTTGCGGCTGACCAGGCGGCGTCGGGCCCGGCCCTCCGTCTCACGCAGGGCGCGCAGGGCGTGCGCGACGGGGCGGTCGCCGGCGCGGTCGCCCTCGCCGGGGTCGCCGACCTGGATGCGGGTGATGCCCGAGCGGTTGGTCTGCGGGCTCACGCGCCGCACGTTGTCCTGCACGAGGTCGGGCTCGGCGGTGAAGTGCGCGCGTACGGTGTCCTCGACGAGGCGGGCGTCCTCGCCGTCGCGGACCAGCACATAGCCCTTCTCGTAGATGAACTCGGCGGAGTCGTCCGGTCCCATCGCGAGGGGGACGTCGGGCATGGAGCCTTGGATCTGCTCGAACTGCTCGTGGAATCGCTGTGGTGCCATGGCGTGTCCTCCCACTGAGGCGACGGTCGTCAATCAGAGCCGTGCGGTCACTGATTGATACAGCGCCAAACCTGTGTGGCACGGTCCTGGGGCAACTACCATCCGTGGAGTGACAGCGGGAAGCGAATCGGTTCTCGAACTGCTGCCGATGGTGTTCGCCGCCCCGAACGACGCGCTGGCGAGGGCGGAAGGGGTGCTCGACGCCGATCCGACGCCGTTGCACGCCTCCGTCGCCCACCAGGTGATCGGCATCTGGCAGCGGGACTGGGGCGACATGCGCATCGCCCTGTACCACCTGCGGCGTGCCCGGGACCTCGCGGCACGCGCGGAGTCGGCCGACCGGGAGGCGGACGTCCTGGCCGCGCTCGGGGTCGCGCTGGTGCACGCGGGGCGCACTCAGCAGGGGCTGGCCGCGCTGGAGCGCGGCGTCGCGCGCGGCAGCGGGCACACACGCGCACGCGTGCTGTTCCGCCGGGCCTACGCCCGCTGGGTGCTGGGCCATCACCGGGAGGCCCTGGAGGACGTACGCAAGGCGATACCCGTGCTGCGGCAGATGGAAGACGTCATCTGGACGGCGCGGGCGCTGACCCTGCGTGCGACCGTGCATCTGGCGGTCGGCGCGGTGGACCGGGCGGACGCCGACTTCACGGCGGCCGAGGCGCTGTGGGACACCACGGGCCAGGAGCATGACAAGGCCGACGCGGTGGAGAGCCGGGGCCTCGCGGCGTTCCGGGCGGGCGACATCCCGGCCGCGCTGCGGCTGCTCGACGAGGCCGAGGAGCGGTACGCCAAGCTCGGCACGCCGACCTTCATGCTCAACATCCGCCGCTGCGAGGTGCTGATGGCCGCCGGGCTGGCCCGGAGGCGCTGACCGAGGCCGACTCGGCGATCGCCGTGCTCGACGGCATCGGCGGCCAGTCCACCCGCAAGGCCGAGCTGCTGCTGGCCGCCGCGCGTGCCGCCCGGCTGGCGGGCGAGGCGCACACCGCGATCGCGCGCGCCGACATGGCCGTACGGCTGTTCGCGGGGCAGCGGCGCGGCTGGTGGGAGACGCATGCCCGGCTGGTGCTGATCGAGGCGCGGGTGGCCGCCGGGCGCAGTTCGGGGCGGCTGGTGGCCGACACGGCGGCGGTCGCCGAACGGCTGGCCTCCTTCGGCGCGCCAGCCGCGCCGGCGGCCTCGCTGCTCGCCGGCCGGATCGCGCTCGGTCTGGGCTGGCGGGCCGACGCCGAGCAGCATCTGGCGGTCGCCGCCCGCAGCAGGCACAGCGGGCCGCCGCTGACGCGGATGACGGGCTGGGCGGCGCAGGCGCTGCGGGCCCAGGCGGCCGAGTCGGGTCGCGGCGTCCTGGAGGCCTGTCGGCGCGGCCTGGACGTGCTCGATGCCCACCGGATGACGCTGGGCGCCTCGGAGCTGCGGGCCCGCGCCACCGAGCAGGGTGCGGAGCTCGCCGCACTGGCCCAGCAGGCCAGTCTCGTCTCGGGCAGTCCACGCCGGCTGCTGGTGTGGAGCGAGCGCTGGCGGGCTACCGCGCTGTCGACGCCGCCGACGCGGCCGCCCGCGGACCCGGAGCTGCAGAGCAACCTGACGGCGTTCCGGGAGATCGCGGCCCGCGCGGAGGCCGCCCGGATGGAGGCACGTCCCGTTCCGGCCCTGGAACGCGAACAGCGGCGCCTGGAGCGGGAGATACGCTCCCGGACCCTGCACATGCGCGGCGACGCACCCGGCGACGGCTACCGCTTCGACCCGGGCCGGCTGCTGGCACGGCTGGGCGACGACGTACGGCTGGCCGAACTCGCCGTGCTGGACGGGCGGGTTCAGGTGCTGCTGTGCGGGCAGGGACGGGTGCGCCGGTACGAGGCCGGGCTGCTGGCCGATGCGGAGCGGGAGGCCGAGCACGTCCAGGCCGGGCTGCGGCGGCTGGCCCACCCGGGTGCCGAGGGGCGGCTCGCGGTGGTGGAGGTCGCGGGGCGGCGCCTGGAGGAGCTGCTGCTCGGTCCGGCCGCGGCCCATCTGGGCGACGGCCCCGTGGTGGTCGTACCGCCGGCCCGGCTGCACCGTGTGCCGTGGGCGCTGCTGCCGTCGCTGCGGGAGCGGGTCCTCAACGTATCGCCGTCGGCGAGCAGCTGGCTGCGCGCCCGGGAGACCGAGCCGCCGCCCGGCGGTCGGCATGTGCTGGTGCGCGGGCCGGGGCTGGCGACCGGTGGCGCGGAGGTGCCGCACCTGGCCGGCCGGTACGGCGGATCGGTCGTCCTGGAGTACGCGGACGCGCGCGTGCCGCGTGTCCTCGAGGAACTCGACGGCGCCGAGCTGGCGCATATCGCGGCGCACGGCACGTTCCGCGCGGACAGCCCGCTCTTCTCGGACCTGCGGATGGCCGACGGGCCGCTCATCGTCCATGACTTCGAGCGCCTGGACCGCAGCCCGTACCGGATCATCCTGTCGTGCTGCGACACCGCCCGCTTCGCCTCCGTCGGCGCCGACGAACTGCTCGGCCTGGTCACCGCCCTGCTGCCGCTGGGCACGGCGGGCGTGGTGGCGAGCAGCGCGCCGGTCAACGACGCTGCGGTGGTGCCGCTGATGCTCGCCCTGCACAAGGGGCTGAGCCAGGGCCTCTCCCTGGCGGAGGCCCTGCGCGACGCGCGGGCGGCCCTGCCGGGGGACGCACTGCATCAGGCGACGGGGTGGGCGTTCTCGGCGTTCGGCGCGGCCTGACCACGGGTACGTCCTGATCCTGGTACGGCCTGAACAGCTCCCTCACGCCGGCTGCGCGTCCGGCAGTTCCACCAGCCACGGCAGGGCGCCTCGGTCGCTGGCGCCCAGGCGGGCGTAGGCGCTGTAGAGGTGGTTGCCGACCGTGCGGACGGAGAGAGTCAGCTTCTCGGCGATCTGGCGGTTGCTCAGGCCCGTGGCCGCGAGCGTGACGATCTGGCGCTGCCGGGTGGTCAGTTCGCCGAGGACCAGGCCGGACAGGGCCGGGGTGCGGGCGCCCTGGCAGCGGCGGGCCAGGGCGACGGCACGCGTGCGTGCGATGCGGGCGGCTCGCGGGTCGCGATGGGCCCGTACGGCATGGGCGTGCGCCTCGGCCGCGAACAGCAGGAAGCCGCGCTGCGCCAGCTCCTCGGCCACCCGGTCCAGCGCGGGGCCGTCGCCACGGTCGAGCGCGGCGGCATGCTCGGCGAAGACACCGGTCAGACGGCCCACGGCACGCTCCGGGTCGCCGAGGCGGACGGCGTCGTAGGCATCGCCGGTCCCGTCGGCGAGTCCGTGGGCCGCTGTCGGCCGGGTGACCGCCCCACCCCGTGGGGGCGGCCACCCAGGATCTCGTGCGCGGCCGTCGGATCGCCCGACTGCGCTGCGGCGAGGGCGAGTTCGAGACGGCAGGACGGATCGTCACCGTCGCCGCGCAGGCCCTCCCGCGCCCATGCCGCCGCCTCATGCAACTCGCCGCGCAGCCGCGCGAACCCGGCGCGCACCGCCGCGTATCCGGCCGGCACCGGCATGCCCTCGGCGACCAGCCACTCCCCCACCGGCGTCGGCAGCGCTCGTACGTCCGCCCGCTCGATGGCGCCGGTCAGTGCGGCGCGCTCGGCGTCGAGCGCGGGCTCGCACCCATTCGTCGTACGGGACAGCCGCCTCGCCCGCAGCCGGCCGGCCGCGGCCCGCAGCACCGGGCCGTGCAGGGGTGGGCGAGGCGGACGGCGCCCTGGTCGTCGACGTGGATCAGGGAGTCGGCCTCCAGGCACTCCAGGGCGCGAAGATCGAGGCTGTCGGGCTCCAGGCCCTGTTCGGGATGCGGTTCCAGATCCAGGGGCAACGGCTCGGCGAAGGCCAGGCGTTCGAGGATCTCGCGCTCTTCGGGGCAGGCACGGTCGAGGACCTGTGCGGTGTGCCGGCGCACCGTCGCGGTGACCGGCACCGGGCCGCGCCACGCCCACTCGTCGGAGTCCGAGTCCGGATCAGCCGAGTCGACGACCCGGCTGAGCAGCCCGCGCTCGCGCACCGCGCCCACCAGGTCGCGCAGCAGCCGCAGGTCGCCCCGGCACAGGCGGTGCAGCCGGTTCACGGTGAGAGGTTCGAGGCCACCGTCGTCCACGCCCGTTCCGGCCGCCAGCAGTTGGGCGGTCTCCTCGCGGGGCAACGGCTCCAGGGTGAGGCGGGGCAGGAGTTCGCCGGTCCACAGCCGGGAGATCGCACCCGGTGCCGGGGCGCCGTCGGTGGTGACGACCAGAAGACGGGTGCGTCCGTGCACGGCCAGCTGATGGACGAGGGCGGCGGAGGCGTCGTCGAGCAGGTGAGCGTCGTCGACCAGGAGCAGCCGTATGCCGGACAGATGCTGGCAGGCGCCGTGCAGGGAGGCCGACTCCGGTACGAGGTGCGCGAACGCGGCGAAGCGGATCCCGCGGGTCCCGGGGGTGCCGGTAACCCGGGCGCAGTCGGCGCCGCGGACGGCCTCCGTGACGAGGCGGGTCTTGCCGCTGCCCGCCGGACCCATGATCACGAGGCCCTGGCGGCCCGCGGTCAAGGATCCCCGCACCAGCTCCAGTTCGTGCTCCCGGCCGGTGAACGGCCAGGGCAGCTCCAGGGTCTTCGCGTCACGTTCGAAGTTCGTCACGGCAATAGGAGCACCATGACTCACCCTTGATACAGGGGTACTTGAGTAGCCCTCGACTCAGGCGCCCGCGGCGGGCCGACGGCAGGCTGTCCGCATGACCGCTCGCTACTGCTCCCTCGCGCAGCAGTCGGCCCCCGCCTTCGCCCCGGGGCTGGCCGCCGAGCGGCTCAGTGCGCTCATCGGCGGACGCCGGATGTGGGTCAACGGCACCGTGCTGCACTACTGCTTCTTCGACCGGGACTCCGACGGATCCGTGATCCCCGATCCGGAGACCGGCGAGACCCGGCGCGTGTCGTGGGTCGGCAGCAAGGAGCAGCAGGACGTCGTGCGCGAGTGCTTCCAGGAGTGGCAGGGCCTCGGCATCGGGCTGTCGTTCGTGGAGGTGGGCGACCGGTCGGAGGCCGAACTGCGCATCGGGTTCCAGCTCGGCGACGGCTCCTGGGCGACCGTGGGCAAGGACGCGCTCCGGGTCGGCCTCAACGAACGCACCATGAACTTCGGCTGGGACCTGACCGCGCCCGGGGAGCGCGGAACGGCCCTGCACGAGATCGGGCACGCGCTCGGCATGCTGCACGAGCACCAGAGCCCGTTCGCCGGCATCCACTGGGACGACGAGGCCGTCTACGCCGATCTGGCGGGCCCGCCCAACTTCTGGAGCCGGGACAGGACGTTCTTCAACATCCTGCGCAAGCTCGATCCGAACGAGGTCAACGGTTCCGCCTGGGACCCGCACTCGGTCATGGAGTATCCCTTCTCGGCCGGGCTGATCCTGGAGCCGGAGCAGTTCCGCGCGGGCCTGAACCCGCCGGGAGTGCTGTCCAAGGCCGACAGGGAGTTCGTCCAGCGCTGGTACCCGCCGGCCGAGACGCCGGGGCCGCGGGAGCTGGTGCCGTTCCGTTCGGTGCCGCTGCGGCTGGGTCCGGCGGAGCAGGCCGACTTCGTCGTGGAGCCGCCGGAGACCCGCGAGTACACGGTGGGCACCTTCGGCGACAGCGACACGGTCGTCGTGGTCTTCGAGGAACGGGACGGCGAACCCCGGTACCTCACCGCCCAGGACGACGGCGGCACCCCGGACAACGCCACCGTCAGGGCCCGCCTCGTCAAGGGCCGCCGCTATCACGTCAGAGTGCGCCTCTACTCCAGCTGGGGTTCGGGGGAGACAGCGGTCATGTGCTGGTGACGGCACGGATCGGCTGACGCGCTCGGACGGGAGAGTCCACAGTCCGGCGCCGGGGAAAGTGGCCGGGAACGCCACCTTCGGGGGAGGGTGACGTTCTCGGCCACGCCGACGCCACGCCAGGCCACGCCACGCCACGTCTGTGTTGCACACGTGCGACCGAAGGACCGGCTCATGGCCGCTCGACCTGCGCTCGCGCCCCGGTGCCGGCCGCCGCGTGGGCCGCCCAGTCCAGGATCTGGACGGCCGCTCCGGCGTCTTCAAGACCCCGGCAACGGGCGTGGTGGCGCCGGGAGATGGCGTCGAGGTCGAGATGCGCGCCGAAGGCCGGGTGCGCGGCGAGCCGGCGGGCATAGGCCCACAGGGTGGCGTGCGCGGCGACGCGCTGCACCGCGGCGGCGTCCAGGTGATGCCGGTGGACGGTGTCGAGTTGGACCAGAGCGACCCACAACTCGACGTCGGACGCAGTGATCTGATCGCGAATCAGGTACGCGCGACCGTCCAGCCACCGGTCCAGCGCACCCAGTGCACGCAGCAGCGTCCCGAGCGCCTCGTCCCGCTCCGCCCGCTCGGCACCCGCCGCCCCTGCAGCCTGTGCGGCTTCCTCGATGTCCTGTGCGCACATCCGCTCCACAGCCTCGATCTCCGACTCCGCACCGCGCGGGTACAGCTCCAGGCGACGGCCGCCGAAGCGCCGGGCCAGGTCGCGGGTGATGTCGGGAGCGTGGGTGCTCACGATGCGCCCGGACCAGTCGTCGCCGAGGACCGGCGCGAGGGCAGGTCCGCCGTACCGGTGGGCGCTGGCGTCGTACAGCGGACGCAGCACGGCGTGCCCGCCGTCGGCGCAGTCGGGGATCGCGGGCAAGAAAGTCGCCGGACAGACGTCGTCGAGGCCCAGCAGGCTGTGGGCGACGGCGATGCGCAGGCCGTCCGCGCAGGCGGTCGTCAGGTGGAGGCGGTAGCGGCGCGGCACGGCGTAGTGGCCGCTGCGCTCGTCCCGGCCGATCCGGCCCCGGAAAGCCGGGGCGGGCTGCTGTGTGTGCGAGTGGGTGGCCAGCGGTGTGACGGACATGAGTCTCCCCGGGGCGGGCTTGAGGACGTACGCGTGGCGGAAGCTGTGGCGGACGCGGGCTCGGCTCGGGGTCAGACCGCGCTGCAGACGCGGAGCAGATCGATGTGCCGGCGGGACGTGAGAAGGGGCGTACGGCTCACTCGGCCGGTGACCGACTCGGGACGCCCCATACTTCCCTACCAATTCACTAGGAAACTTGATTGGAGTGTCGGCTCCTCCGCGGCCGACGTCAAGAGGGCGTCCGAGGATCGGGCAGTCACGTTCACGCCGCGCGTACCGAAAGGGCGTGGTGGAAGACGTTTCGGGGATCCCACTTCGCCTTGACGCGCTGCAGCCGACGGTAGTTGTCGCCGAAGTACAGGGCCTGCCAGGGAGCGCCGGTGTTCCGGGCGGGATCGGCCAGGTCGGTGTCCGGGTAGTTGATGAACGCGCCGTCGGCCGCTGCGGGGGCGCCGCCGGTGTCGGAGTACAGGTCCTCGTAGAGCTCGCGCAGCCAGCCGATGTGCCGGGCGTCGTCCCGGGGTCCTCCCAGCCGTTGACGTAGAACATCTTGATGCTCGCCTCGCGGTGCGGGGTCGCCGTCGCGTCGGGGGCCACGGTGTTGACCTTGCCGCCGTGGGTGTAGAGGCTCACGCTGCCGCCGGGGTGGTCGTAGTCGGTCCGGGTCAGGTGGTGGTGCAGGGCCTCGATCTGGCGGTCGGTGAAACGCCTGCGCAGATAGCCCGACTTGACCTTCAGCCGGTAGACGGGGCCGGGGTCGCCCGGCGAGCCGGCCAGGGCGGCTGCCAACCAGGCCTGGTTCCGGACGGTGCGCACGGGCTGGACCGGCACGCCCCGGTTGATCGCGGCCAGGTGCTCGTCCAGCATCCGCTCGGCGCCGGAGTCCGCTGCCACCTGCCCGATCATGAGGACCGTTCCCGAGGGGCGGCGGGTGAGCGCGAGTTCGCTGTAGAGGGCGAGGTACGGCGAGTCCGGGGCGCTGTGCTTCTCGGCCCACTCCCCGTGGTTGCGGACCAGCCGGGCGAAGGACGTCCTGTCCAGCTTCTGCCAGTCCCAGGAGACCGAGAAGCTCAGCACGTTCGACGGCGGAGCGGGCAGCAGAGCGGACGGGTCGTCGCCGTCGGCGCCGGGTGTCCGGAACCAGTAGCGGGTGACGATGCCGAACGTGCCCGCCCCACCGCCCGTGTGCGCCCACCACAAGTCCCGGTGCGGATCGGAGGGTTCGCGGGTGGCCACCACGGCACGCGCCCTGCCCCGGCGGTCCACGACGACCACCTCGACCGCGTACAGATGGTCGACGGACAGGCCCATCAGCCGCGACAGCGGACCGTAGCCACCGCCGAGGACATGGCCGCCGACACCGACGTCGGCGCACCAGCCGGCCGGGATCGTCACTCCCCAGCCCAGATACAGCCGCCGGTACACCTCGCCCAGCAGGGCTCCGGCCTCGACCGCGAAGGCCCGGCGGCCCGGGTCGTAGGAGACACCCGTCATGGCGGACATGTCGACGACCACCTCCACGGCCGGGTCGCCGACGAAGTCCTCGAAGCCGTGGCCGCCGCTGCGGACGGTGATCCGCCGGCCGCTGTCGACTGCCTGCTGCACGGCCCGTACGACATGCGCGGTCGTGCCCACCACCCAGACGTGCTCCGGGCTGCCCACGAACCGGCGGTTGTAGCCCCGGGAGGCCAGCGACCGGAACCGTGGATCCCCGCGCCCGACCATGGCGGGTCCGGGCGGCGAAGGACAGGCCGTACCGTCACGGGCCGCCGCCGCGACCCCCGCGCCCGGCCCGGGCGCCACGACCCCCGCCGTCGTGGCGACCACACCGCCGCGCAGCACGTTCCTCCTGCTCAATGCGCTCATGACGTCTCCTAGGACTGCCTTGGGACACTTCGCTTTCCCTCGGTCACGACGCTAGGCGGCGATGATGCCGAGGACAGTCGTCCCAGCCCCCGCCTCACGGTGGTGCCAGCACCCGGATCGACCGCCCGCGAAATTCACGTGCCTCGGCGCGGCTACCGCAGTACCGTCCCGGCGTGATCGATGACGACGGCTATTTCGGAGAGAAGATCGCTGCCGGCTACGACGATTCGGCCGCGGACATGTTCAGCCCCGACGTGGTGGACCCGGCGGTCGACCTGCTGGCCGAACTCGCGGGCGACGGCCCGGCGCTGGAACTCGGCGTCGGCACCGGCCGGATCGCGCTGCCGCTGTCCGGCCGCGGGGTCCCGGTGCACGGCGTCGACCTGTCCCGCGCCATGGTGGACCGGCTGCGCGCCAAGCCCGGTGGTGAGGCCGTGGAGGTGACGATCGGGGACTTCGCGACGACGCGGGTGGCGGGCGAGTTCACGCTCGCCTACCTCGTGTTCAACACGATCGGCAATCTGACGACCCAGGACGCCCAGGTCGACTGCTTCCGCAACGCCGCCGCCCATCTGCGGCCCGGCGGCTGCTTCGTGGTCGAGGTGGGCGTGCCCGATCTGCGCCGGCTGCCGCCCGGGCAGAGCGCCGTACCGTTCCACATCAGCGACACCCAGTGGGCGTTCGACACCTACGACGTCGCCACCCAGGCGATGAGCTCCAACTACGTCACCATCGTGGACGGCCGTGCCGAGCACCGGTCCATCCCGTTCCGGTACGTCTGGCCGGCCGAGCTGGACCTGATGGCCCGGCTCGCCGGTCTGCGGCTGCGCGACCGGTGGGAGAACTGGGCCCGCGAGCCGTTCACGAGCGAGAGCGGCAAGCACGTGTCGGTATGGGAGAAGCCGGCCTACTGATGCGCGCGGCGGAGCCCGGTCAGGGATTCGTCCACGCCTCGGGGTCGTCCGCGAGGCTCAGGACGTCGTCGGGCAGCTTGGCCGCGGCCACGTGGGCCAGGGTGACCTCGCCGAGGATCTTGCGGACGTTGGCGCGTACGGCGATCCACAGCGGGAGCAGGGACTCCGCGGGGCCGATGTACGAGAGGTCGGGCGGGCGTACGCCGCGCACCGAGACCAAGGGGCCGTCGGCCAAGCGGATCACCTCGGCGATGGCGATCGAGTCCGCCGGACGGGCCAGCCGGTAGCCGCCCTTGCCGCCGCGCTGGCTGACCACGAGGCCGCCCCGGCGCAGGTCGCCCAGGATGCCCTCCAGGAACTTGTGCGGGATGCCCTGGGCCTCGGCGATCGCCTCGGCCTTGAGTGAGGTGTCGTCACCGGCCGCGGCCAGCTCCAGCGCCGCCCGCACCGCATAGTCCGCCCTCGCCGAGATCCGCATGCTGAGATTATCCATCACTGCGGTGCCCGTCCCCACCGGCCGGCCCGTCGGGTCAGGCGGGAAGGCTGAACGGCGGGTGCGCGCCGTTGAGGAAGTGGTCCCCGACCTCGCGGAGCCTGTGGGCGATCGGCTCACGCAGGGTGTGCGTGCGGGTGTCGCGCCAGAAGCGGTCCAGGCCGTGCCGGGCGAAGGCGGCGGGCGCGCCGACGGCGTCCAGGGCCCGGGTGGTGATCTCCTGCGCGGACCGGGCGGCGGCGGCCTCGGCCGCGCTCGCGAGGACGGCGATCTCCGCGCACTCCTCGTCGTCGAGGTCCTCGCCCCGCGCCAGGCCGCGGTTCAGGGCGTCCACCGCCTGGTCGGCGAGGGCCGAGGCGGCGCGCGCGCCGACGGTGAGTTCACCGAACGCGGTCAGCACGTACGGGTCCTGCGGCGGGTGGCCCGGCCAGGGTTGCGGGGAGAACGGCTGCCAGGGGGACCGCACCGCCCGTCCGTGCTCGCGGGCTTCGCCGAGCAGCCCCTCGGCAACGCCGAGGCAGAAGTGTGCGGAGACCAGCCGTGCGGTCGGCGCGGCGAGGCCGGCGAAGGGTGACAGGGCGCCCTCGTCGGCGGAGAGGGAGCCGAGCACCTCGTCGGCCGCCACCGGCACGGCGTCGAATCCGACGTCGCCGGCCGCCGCCAGCCGCTGCCCGAAGGTGTCGCCGCCGTTGCCGCTCACGAGGCCCGGGTAGGCGGGGTCGACCAGGACGGCGAGGGGCTCGCCGATGCCGGGCACGGCGGCGCGGACGAGCAGCCGGTCGGCGACGCCGACTCCGGAGCCGTACCGCTGATGGCCGTCCAGCAGATAGCCGTTGGCCGTGGGAGTCAGCATGAGCGGGGGTTCCTGCGAGGCGATACCGCCTCCCCAGTGCCACTCCCCCGCCGTGAACGCCCGCTCGATCCGCGCGGCACGGTCGGGGCCGGCGAAGAACCGGGCGCAGAAGGACAGGAAGTAGTGGCTGCCCAGCAGGTGGCCGATGGCCCCGTCGGCCGCGGCGACGGTCCTGACGACCGTGTAGGCGGTGAGCCAGTCCGCGCCGCCTCCACCGCGTTCGGCCGGTACGAGCAGGGTGAGCAGGCCCGATTCACGCAGCCGGGCGACCTCGTCGAGGGGTGGCTTGCCGGCCTGCTCGCGCTCGACCGCGTCCGTGGCGAGGTCGTCCGCCAGCTCGCGGGCCGTGTGCAGCCAGTCCGCACACCTCGTTCCTGTTTCGGTTGTCATGGCTGACTTCCTTCATGGCCGAAGGGAACGCGGTGCCTGGCTGCCCGGCCGACCGGGTCAGCGTCATCCTCACTCGCTCCACCGACCAGGGTCAACACTTCCCTAGTAATTCGATAGGAAATATAGGGAATATGTGTCCCCGGTGGCCGATTACCGCTCAGCGAAGGGGATCTGAGCCTCGGGACGAGCCGCCGTCGCACTGCGGAACGGATGGGTCCACAGCCCCTGCGCCTCCAGTCGGGGCAGCACGCCCTCGCCGAACCAGTACGCCTCCTCCAGGTGCGGATAGCCGGAGAGCACGAACTCGTCGATACCCAGCCGGTGGTACTCGGCGATCCGCTCGGCGACCTCGTCGTGACTGCCGACGAGCGCGGTGCCCGCCCCGCCGCGCACCAGCCCGATCCCTGCCCACAGGTTCGGGTAGATCTCCAGTTCATCGGCGCTGCCACCGTGCAGGGCGAGCATGCGCCGCTGCCCCTCGGACTCACTGCGGCCGAGCCCGGCCTGCACGGCCCGCACGGTCTCCGTGTCAAAGCCGGCCAGCAGCCGCCGGGCCTCCGCCCACGCCTGCTCGGCGGTGTCCCGGGTGATGACGTGCAGGCGGATCCCGAAGCGGACGCGGCGGCCCTCCTCCTCGGCCAGCGCCCGGATCCAGGCGATCTTCTCGGCGACGGCGGCCGGCGGCTCTCCCCAGGTGAGGTAGACGTCGACGTGCCGGGCGGCGATCTCTCCGGCGATCGGTGAGGAGCCGCCGAAGTACACCTCCGGGACCGGGTCGGGCACCCGGGCCAGCCTCGCGTCCTCGACCTGGAGGTGCTCGCCGACCAGATCGACGGTCTTGCCCGCCCACAACTCCCGTACGATCTGCAGGAATTCGCCGGTACGGCGGTACCGGTCGTCCTTGTCGAGGAAGTCGCCGTAGGCGCGCTGCTCGTGGTTCTCCCCGCCCGTGACGACGTTCAGCAGGATCCGTCCGCCGGACTGCCGCTGGAACGTGGCCGCCATCTGCGCGGCGAGGGTCGGCGACACCGAGCCGGGCCGGAAGGCGACCAGGAACTTCAGGCGCTCGGTGTGCCGGCTGACCATGGCGGTGGTGAGCCAGGCGTCCTCGCACCAGGCGCCGGTGGGCGTGAGCGCGCCGACGAAGCCGAGGTCCTCTGCGGCGCCGGCGATCTGGCTGAGGTAGGCGACCGTGGGCGGCCGGTCTCGGCCGGAAGCCGTAGCGGGGGTGCCGTGACCGCCGCCGACGACATGGCGGCTGTCGCCGTTGGTGGGCAGGAACCAGTGGAAGGTGAGGGACACGCGGGGTCTCCGATCGGAAAGGTGGTTGAGGGGAACGGCCGTCACAGCAGGCCGTGCCGGGGCGGCCTGATGCCGTTCAGCACGTAGCGGCCGATGTGCTGGACCTTCCAGCGGGCCGGGTCGTGCAGGGTGTGGGTGCGGGCGTCGCGCCAATGGCGGTGCAGGCCCAGGGAGTCGAGCGCGGAGCGGGTGCCGGCCACCTCGAAGAGGGCGCTGCCGGTCTCCACGGCCACTTCCGCAGCCGTCACCTTGGCGGCGGCCACGGCGATCGAGGCCTCGGCGGCCGAATCGTCGGTCAGGTCGGCGCGGGCCGCGTCCACGGAGCGTGCCGCGGTGGCCAGCAGCGCGTCGGCGGCCCGTAGCCGGATCGCCAGTTCACCGAAGCGCTGGATCAGCAGCGGGTCCTCGGCGGCGGTGGCGTGGCCTTCGTCGACGCTCTCGAACCAGGGGCGGCTCTTGGTGCGGACGAACTCCACCGCCTCGGCGAGCGCTCCGGAGGCGATTCCCGTGTCGATGGCTGTGTGCAGCAACTGGGCCACGGCGCCGTGGAGTTGGGGACCCAGGAAGGTGAGGTGGTGCGGCACCAGCCGGTCGGCGGGCACGGGCACCGACTCCAGGCGGACGGTTCCGCCGGCGGTGGTGCGCTGGCCCATGCCGTCCCAGTCGTCCACGACGGTGAGGCCGGGCGCGTCCCGCTCCACGTACGCCACGTGCAGGTTGTCGTCGTCGGCGCGGGCGAGGACGGGGATCCAGTCGGCGAACAGGGCGCCGGTCGAGTAGTGCTTGACGCCGTCGAGGACGTACGAACCGTCCGGGCGACGCCTGAGCCGGGTACGGATGTCCTGGACATGGCTGGTGCCCGCCTCGGACTGGGCGTTGCCGAGCCGCTTGCCCGCCAGCACCTCGCCGAAGAGGAACTCCTGCTGCTCGCGCGTCCCCTGCCTGCGCAGCACGGCCACATACACGAAGTGGCTCTGCGGGATCTGCGCGAGGCTGGCGTCGGCCGAGGCCAGTAGCCGGAAGATCTCGGCGAGGGTCTCCGTACGGACGTCCGCGCCGCCGAACTCCCCGGGCACCGTCACACCCAGCAGCCCGGAGGCGGACAGCCGCTCCAGTTCCGGGTGCGGAAGCCGGCGCCGCGCGTCCCGCTCGGCGGCGTCCTTGCGGAAGTCCGCGGCCAGTTCGGCGGCGACGCCGAGGGCCTCGGCGTCGTCGGCGATCACGGTCGCGGCGGTCATCCGGTGGCCGCCAGCACCGTCGGGCGGCCACCGAGGGCGAGCGAGAACTGGTCGGTGACCTGGGCCAGGGCCTCGGCGGCGCCGGGCGCGACGGTCAGGGTGCCGTCGTCGGCAACGGTGATCTCCTTGTCGAGCGTGAACCAGCCAGGCGTGATGTGGGCGGGGCCCATGGAGTTCAGGACCGGGCGCAGGGCGTAGTCGATGGCCAGGACGTGGGCGGTGGTGCCGCCGGTGGCCAGCGGAAGGACCGTCTTGCCCGCCAGCGCGTACTGCGGGAGCAGGTCGAGCAGCGCCTTCAGCAGGCCCGAGTAGGCGGCCTTGTAGACGGGGGTGCCGATCACGATGCCGTCCGCCCGCTCGAAGAGGGCGGTGGCCTCGACGATCGCCGGGTGCCGGAACTGGGCGTGCAGCAGGGCCTCGGGCGGGAGCGTGCGGACGTCGAGGGGGATCACGTCGTGTCCCTGGGCGATCAGCCGGTCGTCCAGGTGACGCAGCAGCCGGGCGGTGCGGGAGGTGGCGGAGGGGCTGCCGGAGACGGAGAGGATGGTGGCCATGGGAGGGCCTTTCGGGAGGGGGCGCCGGTGGGGTGGGGCGATGCGCCGGTGGGGACGTGCGGGTCAGGCGGGGGCGCCGACGGGCGCCGACTCGGCTTCCTGGGCCTCCAGTTCGCGTACGAGCGGCAGCACCCGCTTGCCGAAGTACTCGACCTCCTCCAGGTAGTGCAGGAAGCCGAGGAGGAAGAGGTCGACGCCGAGCCGCTTGTAGGCGACGATCCGCTCGGCGATCTGCTCGGGCGTACCGATCAGACCCGTGCGGAAGCCGTCGTTGTACTGGACGAGGTCCTCGAAGCTGGAGTCCTGCCACATGCCCTTGCCGTCGGCGGTGGACGGACCGGCCTGCTGGACGGCGTCGCGGAAGCCGTGGACGGCCTCGGTGTTGGCCTTGGCGACGATCTCGCGGAGCGTCTCGCGGGCCTCGGCCTCGGTGTCGCGGGCGATGAGGAAGCCGTTGAGCCCGAACTTCGGTGCATGGCGGCCCGCTCGGGCGGCGGAGGCGCGAACGTCGTTGATCTGCTCGGTGACGCCGTCGAAGTCCTTGCCGTTGCTGAAGTACCAGTCGGAGACACGGCCGGCCATGGCGCGGGCGGCGGAGGAATTGCCGCCCTGGAAGATCTCCGGGTGCGGCCGCTCGGGGGTGTTGAGCGGCTTGGGCTTGAGGGTGAAGTCGCGTACCCGGTAGAAGTCCCCGGCGAGTTCGGCGTGGTCCTCGGTCCAGATCTTGCGCAGCGCGCTGATGAACTCCTCGGCGCGCCGGTAGCGCTCGTCGTGCTCCAGCCAGGGTTCGCCGAGGGCGGTGAACTCGCCCTTGAACCAGCCGCTGACGACGTTGACTGCGAAGCGGCCGTTCGACAGGTGGTCGGCGGTGGCGCCGAGTTTGGCGAGGACGCCGGGGTGCCACAGGCCGGGGTGGACGGCGGCGATGACCTTCAGGCGCTGGGTGGAGAGGAGGAGGGCGAGGCTGAAGCTGGTCGACTCGTGCTGGAACTCGGCGCCGTAACTGGCCATGTAGCGGACCTGGCTGAGGGCGTAGTCGAAGCCGTTGTTCTCGGCGAGGACGGCGAGTTCGCGGTTGTAGTCGTAGCCCCAGTCGGTGCGCTGCTCGATGGTGCTGGTGACCAGGCCGCCGCTGACGTTCGGCACCCAGTAGGCGAAGCGGAGGGGGTCGGATCCGGGCGGTACGGGCATGGGGAACTCCTGGCATGACTGCGCACGCGAGAAAGGGCGCGTGCGTGGCAGGGAAACGTGTTCGGTGATCGGGATCAGTGATCGGAATCCAGGCGGGCGGAATAGCCGTCCCCGGGAAAGCCGGAATCAGCACGGAACTCGTCCGGCAGTGAAATGTGCGAAGAGAGCGGCGCGAGTGCGAGGGTTTCCCTCGGTGCGCTCAGACCCGACAGCGACAGCAGGCGCTGGAGACACGCGCGAGGTCGACATGGCGTCGCCGCGTGAGGTCCTGTCGCTTCATGCCATCGATCAAAGCAGCGGGAACTCAGGGAGGTCAAGAATGCCCTGTTGGGATTCCACATGCTGGGAGTCGGAATTCACGAGACTGTGACAGGGTTTCCCTTGAACGCTTCGTGGGCAACGCGCGGGCGCACAGCGCTGTTTCATAGGTCGCGCCCTCGTGGCACGGGCCTCGTGGCACGGGCCTCGTGGCACGGGCCTCGTGTAGCGGCCCCTCGTGCAGCGGCCCCGATCAGACCTGCGTCCGCGCCTCGCGTGCCGCCCGAAGGACCCTCCCTACGACCGTCTGGACTGGTACGCCGGCGACATGGCCGACCTCGCCGCCAGGTCCGAACCCGACCCGGCGGACCGGCTGGACTTCGAGGCTCTGGACCACCCCCTGGACGGCCTCGCGTTCCCGGCGCCGGACGCCTTCCAGGAGCACTTGCGGGACCGGATCGCCCGGGACGTCGTCCGCCGCGAGGACCCTGATTTCAGTGCCGACCTCGGGGCGTTCCTCGCGCTGCTCTCCGTCCACGGGCAGTTGCCCCGCCTGGTGGCCGCCGGAGTGCTGACCGCCCGGTCCGTCGCCGAGCAGCTCGACGGCTGGTGGCACGGGTTCTTCAGTTTCCTGGACTCCGGGCCGCCCGGCTTCCGGCTGCGCCGGCTGCTCGCCCTGTCCGGGCAGGTGTCGTCCGCTTCCTGGGCGCCGGCATCCGGATCGGCACCGACGAGACGACCGGCAAGTTCACGGCGGCCGGCCCCACTGTCCCCGGCCACACGCTCCACGCCACCGCCCTCATCGAGGCGTATCTGCCCCGCCCCTCCCTGGACCGCACCGAGGACCCCCTCCTGCGTGACCTGCACCGGGCCGGCGCCCTCGCCGAGGAGGTCATCGCCGACCGACCGCACCCACACCCACCGCTCCGGCCTGCCGGCCGTCTCCGCCGCGGACGGTCACGTCCTCGATCCGTCCATCGGCGGCACTCACCCACGCCGTATCGCCCTCGGCGCCCCGACCAACAGCCGGGCCGTCGCCGCGTTCGCCCGCCCGCGCACGAACGCCCCCGCCTTCCGCCAGAACGACGCGGTGGCCCGTGCGCTGCTGTGTGCCCTGAGCTCATAGTTCCCAAAGGGAGAGATGGCAACGTCCACTATGTGAAATCCCCCTTGGGGTGAGCGCCGCCTTCTGCCACGATCCCCATCAACCAGGTAGGAAAACTAGGGATCGATGGGGTGGGGTGGCCATGAGTTCGCGCGAGCACGCACGTCTCGTCCCGCCCCTTCTGACCTCGCGTCGCCACATCGACTTCGCGCGTACGTCCAGCGCCATCTGTCGGCTCGTCTGAAGCCGTGCGCGGAGCCTGCCCGGGCCCGCGCAAGCGCCGCCGTTCTCCGACGTACTCCCGCACTCCCCTGTCACTCACCTGCCATTCATTCCGAGAGGACACCTTCGTGTCTGCCGCAAGACCGCTCACCCCCCTGCGCACCCTCGCCGTCATAGCCGCGCTCCCCCTGCTGCTGACCGCCTGCGGCTACGGCGCCGAGTCCACCGACGACGGCAAGCAGGCCGAGGTCGCGGCGGACGCCAAGAAGCTCTCCGTCGACGAAGTGAAGATCGGTTACTTCCCCAACCTCACGCACGCCACCGCACTGGTGGGCGTCCAGGAGGGCCTGTTCCAGAAGGAGCTCGGCGGCACCACGATCAAGCCGTCGACGTTCAACGCCGGGCCGTCGGAGATCGAGGCGCTGAACTCCGGCTCCATCGACATCGGCTGGATCGGCCCGTCCCCCGCGATCAACGGCTACACCAAGGCGGCCGGGAAGAACCTGCGGATCATCTCGGGGTCGGCCTCGGGCGGTGTGAGGCTCGTCGTCAACCCGGAGAAGATCAAGTCCCTCAAGGACGTCAAGGGCAAGAAGATCGCCACGCCGCAGCTCGGCAACACCCAGGACGTGGCACTGCTCAACTGGATCTCCGAGCAGGGCTGGAAGGTCGACGCGGAGAGCGGCAAGGGTGACGTCTCGGTCGTCCGCACCGACAACAAGATCACGCCGGACGCCTACAAGTCCGGCTCCATCGACGGGGCCTGGGTGCCGGAGCCGACCGCGTCCAAGCTGGTCGCCGAGGGCGGCAAGGTGCTGCTCGACGAGGCCGACCTGTGGCCCGACAAGAAGTTCGTGATCACGAACATCATCGTCCGGCAGGAGTTCCTCAAGGAGCACCCGGACGTCGTCGAGGCCGTGCTGCGCGGTTCGGTGAAGACCAACGAGTGGATCAACGCCAACCGGGACAAGGCCAAGGCCTCCGCGAACAAGGCCCTGGAGGAGCTCTCCGGCAAGCCCCTGCCCGCCGAGGTCATCGACCCGGCGTGGAAGTCGATCACCTTCCTCGACGACCCGCTGGCCGCGACCCTCGACAGCGAGGCGGAGCACGCGGTGAAGGCCGGCCTGCTGGAGGAGCCCGGCCTGAAGGGCATCTACGACCTCACGCCGCTCAACAAGGTCCTCAAGGCCGACGGCCAGGACGAGGTCGACGACGCCGGCCTCGGCATCAAGTAACCACCGCATCCGCTGAGTTCCCAGGAGGTGACGACCATGGCCACCCCGACGGCCACGACCGCGAAGGTCGCCGAGGACGCCGCGGCGGTGGCGTATGCCGCGCGTGTCGAGCATGTCTCGAAGTCCTTCGCCGGCCCCGCCGGGCAGCAGCTCGTCCTCGACGACGTCACGCTCGATGTCGCACCCGGTGAGTTCGTCACCCTCCTGGGGGCCTCCGGCTGCGGCAAGTCGACCCTGCTGAACCTCGTCGCGGGGCTGGATCGCCCTTCCGCCGGTTCGATCGGCACCGACGGGCGGCCCGCCCTGATGTTCCAGGAACACGCCCTGTTCCCCTGGCTGACCGCCGGCAAGAACATCGAGCTCGCGCTCAAGCTGCGCGGGGTCGCCAAGGCGGAGCGCCGCGCAGAGGCGGAGCGGCTGCTGGAACTCGTCCGGCTGCAGGGGGCGTACGGCAAGCGGGTGCACGAGCTGTCGGGGGGTATGCGGCAGCGGGTCGCTCTGGCCCGGGCACTGGCGCAGGACAGCCGACTGCTGCTGATGGACGAGCCGTTCGCGGCGCTGGACGCGATCACCCGGGACGTGCTGCACGACGAACTGACCCGTATCTGGCGGGAGACGGGGCTGTCGGTGCTGTTCGTGACACACAACGTCCGCGAGGCGGTGCGGCTTGCCCAGCGTGTGGTGCTGCTGTCCTCGCGGCCCGGCCGGATCGCGCGGGAGTGGACGGTGGACATTCCGCATCCGCGTCGTATCGAGGACACCGCGGTCGCCGAGCTGTCCGTCGAGATCACCGAAGAACTGCGTGGGGAGATCCGCCGCCATGGCCGGCACTGACAACCGCGTCGACATCAAGGTCGACGTCACCGAGGACGGCTCCACGACGGCCCGGGTGCCGCAGGATCCCAACGATCTGGCGGGACTTGAGGCCGGGCTCGACGCGCTGGAATCGGTGCAGGTGGGTCGCACGCCGTTGCGCGAGACCTTGGTCCGCAAAGTGCTGCCGCCCGTCACCGCTGTCGCCCTGGTGCTGGTCGTCTGGCAGGTGCTGGTGTGGGCCGAGGTCGCCCCCGACTACAAGCTGGCCTCGCCGTCCGACGTGTGGGGCGAGGTCCGCGAGGCCTGGCTCCAGGGCACGCTGCTCGACTACATCTGGACGTCCGTCTCACGCGGCCTGCTCGGTTTCCTGCTGGCGCTCGCGATCGGCACGCCGCTCGGCCTGCTGGTCGCCCGGGTGAAGTTCGTCCGGGCGGCCATCGGCCCCATCCTGTCCGGCCTCCAGTCGTTGCCGTCGGTGGCCTGGGTGCCGCCTGCCGTGCTCTGGCTGGGCCTCAACAACTCGATGATGTACGCCGTGATCCTGCTCGGCGCGGTGCCGTCCATCGCCAACGGCCTCGTCGCGGGCATCGACCAGATCCCCCCGCTGTTCCTGCGCGCCGGTCGGACCCTGGGCGCGACCGGGCTGCGCGAGGCCTGGCACATCGTCATGCCGGGGGCGCTCCCGGGCTATCTGGCCGGTCTGAAGCAGGGCTGGGCGTTCTCCTGGCGCTCACTGATGGCCGCCGAGATCATCGCATCCTCCCCCGATCTCGGCGTCGGCCTCGGCCAGTTGCTGGAGAACGGCCGCAACAACAGCAGCATGGCGCAGGTGTTCCTGGCCATCTTCCTGATCCTCCTCGTCGGCATCGCCATCGACCTGCTGATCTTCAGCCCGTTGGAGCGGCGGGTGCTGCGGGGGCGGGGGTTGCTGGTCGCTCGCTGAGGGGGCGGAATGGGGCGGGGCCGGGGGCCGGATGCGCGTCGACCGCGCGGGGAGTGCCGTCGTGCGGCCTGGCGTCGGCGGGCCGGGCCTAGCGCTGGGGGGCTGGGCCCAGCGTTGGCGGGCTGGGAATAGCGTTGGCGGGCTGGAGGGCTGGGCCAGGCCTCGCCGAGCCAGCCCAGACCAAGTCAGGCCGAGCCGCGCTGAAACCGGAGTCGGGCCGGGCCGGAGCTGGGCCAGGCCGGGCCGGAGTTGGGCCAGGCCAGACTGAGCCAGACCGGACCGAGCCCGACCGAAGCCGAGCCGGACCAGACAGGGCCAGACCGCGGCGGGCCGCGCCGCGCCGCGCCAGAGCGGAGCTGGGCCGGAGCCCGGCCAGACCGGAGCTGGGCCAGTTCAGACCGAGCCAGACCGGACCGAGTCCAACCGGAGCCGAGCCGGACCAGACCAGGGCCAGACCGACCCGGACCCGAAAACCTAGCCAGGCCAGACCACTCAGGCCGAACCGGGCCGAGCCGAAGGTCCGGGCCCGCTACCCGGAGTCGTTCCAGACCATCTGGCGGGAGGCGCGGCGGTTCCACGAGGAGGGCCGCCGGGACTTCTTCCGCAAGCGCACCAACATGCCGATGGGCGAGTACCTGGACCTGGGCGGTTACAGCCAGGAGTTCCGGTACGGCTACTTCATCCTGCTGTGCAGCGCGGTGTGGTCGGTGCCCGCCGAGCTGATCTGGGAGATGCCGGCGACGACGGTGATCGCCTTCTTCATGGCCCACGACGAGAGCGGCCTCGGCGGGCGCCGGGTCGACTGGCGGACGGTGACCGGCGGGTCGGTCTCGTACGTGCGCAAGGCGCTGGCCGCGATCGACCCGAAGACCCGGCTGTCCGAGCCGGTCACCAGGATCCGGCAGGACGCGGACGGGGTCGTCGTGCGGACGGCGTCCGGCGAGGAGCGCTTCGACCACGCCGTCGCCGCCACCCACGCCGACATCACCCGGGCCCTGCTGGAGAACCCGACCACGGCCCAGCGCGAGCTGCTCGGGTCGCTGCGCTACAACCCCTCCGCGGTGATCCTGCACACCGATCCCTCAGTGATGCCCGCCGACCCCACGCGCTGGGAGGCCTGGAACTACGGCAAGGTGACGGTGGACGGGCAGCCGCGCACGTATGTCGCCTACTACATGAACAAGCCGCACGGCTTCGAGTCGGAGACCGACTACTTCGTCACGCTCGACTACCCCCTGCCGGTCGCCGAGGAGTCGGTGATCCGCACCTTCCGCTACGAGCACCCGGTCATCGACATGGCCATGCGCACCGCTCAGCAGACCATCTACGAGGTCAACGAGGGTCCGCGGGTGAAGCTGTGCGGTTCGTACTTCCACTCCAAGCAGCAGTACCACGACCAGATCGGCTCCCACGAGGCCGCGTTCTCCTCCGGGAAGGAGGCCGCGGCCCAGCTGCTGCGGGAGCTGGGGCGCTGAGGCCGATACCGGGTCTTCGGTGCTAGTCCCCGGTGTGCCGGCGCGCCGACTCGTGCTCCTGGGCCATCCGCCGCAGCGCCATCAGCGCGGGTTCCAGGAGGACGGTCAGCAGCAGGGCCCGCTCGGCGACTTCCAGCGGGTCCTCGATCCCGTCCAGTTGGTCGAGGTCAAGGACAGCTGTGCGCTCGGCGAGGCGGGCGTACGGCAGGAGGACGCGCCAGTCGAGGGGGACGCCGAGCGAGCGCAGGGAGGACAGCGTCTCGGCGAGGGTGACGCGGGCGGGGGCGGCCTGGTGCACCTGCCAGCCCAACTGCTCGACCAGGGCGTCGACTTCACCGGCCTCGGTGGCCTGGTCGGCGGGCTCCCCGTTCGGCACGAGGGTGCCGAGGGTGAGGCCCAGTACGCGATGGGTGTCCCCGGTGTGCTCCGCCAGGGCGTCCAGCACCTCGCGGGTCGTGCTGACGGACAGGCCCCGGACACCGGTCAGCGCACGGATCAACTTCAGTCGGCGCAGGTGCTGTTCGTCGTACTCGGCCTGGGTCGCCGCGGTCTGCCGGCCCGCCGGGAGCAGCCCCTCACGGAGGTAGTACTTGATCGTCGTGACGGCGACGCCACTGCGACGGCTCAACTCGGAGATACGCATCGTTCGCCCCGGCTCTGGAATCTGGATACCTCTACTGTCTAACATAGATAGTAGAGGTATCCAACATTCTCTCCGAGAGGGCCACAGCCATGCCCACCCTGCGCTGGACCACCGTCGAGACACCCGCACCGGACACCGAGGCGTTCGTCATGGCATCCCGGCTGGAGGTCCGCTCGCTCAAGGACGTACCGCGCTTCTTCCTCAAGTCGCTCGCCTCGTGGAAGCAGGTCACCGGCGCGCCCGGCGCGTACGGCGCCTCACTCATCGCCGAACCGCTGGGGCGCACCTTCTGGACCCTGTCGGCCTGGCAGGACAAGGAGGCGCTGTACACCTACGCGAGGACCGAACCGCACCGGTCGATCATGAACGGCCTGCGGTCCACGATGAAGGACTCCGTCTTCACGTTCTGGCAGGTCCCCGCGGCCGACCTGCCCATCGACTGGAACGACGCCCGGCGCCGCCTCGCCGAGGAGGCCCGCACCGGCAACTGATCCCCCCACCACCGGCCCAGCATTCCGCAAGGAGAGACCTCCGCCATGACGCTGTCCGAAGAGAACCCGGTCCTCGACGACCCCGTCACCGAACCGGCCGCGCCCGCGGCGGGCCGGCGCATACCCCTGTGGCTCGCCATCGTCGCCTGCAGCGTGCCCATGTTCATGGTCGCGCTGGACAACCTCGTCGTCTCCACGGCACTGCACACCCTGGCCGTCGACCTGGAGGCGAACACGCAGCAACTGCAGTGGTTCGTCAACGCCTATGTCCTCAGCTTCGCCTGCCTGTTGATGAGCGGGGCCGCGCTCGGTGACCGGTTCGGCCGCCGTCTCCTCTTCGTTGTCGGCATCGTCGTGTTCACCCTTGCCTCCATCGGCTGCGGACTGTCCGACACCAGCGCGCAGCTGATCACCTTCCGCACGATCCAGGGCTTCGGCGCCGCCGCCGTCATGCCGCTGTCGCTGACCCTGCTGTCGCAGGCGGTGCCGGAGCGGCTGCGGGGGATGGCGCTGGGAGTGTGGTCCGGGGTGAGCGGCCTTGCCGTGGCGATGGGCCCGGTCGTGGGCGGCGCGGTGGTCGACGGACTGGACTGGCGGTGGATCTTCTGGATCAACGTGCCGGTGTGCGTGATCGCCATCCCGCTGGTGTTCTTCGCCCTGCGGGAGAGCTCGCTGCCCGGCGTCCGCCTCGACCTGGTCGGCATGCTGCTCGCGGCGGCCGGGCTGTGCGCGGCGGTGTGGGCGATCGTGCACGGCGAGCCCGACGGCTGGACCTCGGCGAAGGTGCTCGGCGCGTTCGCGGCGGGTGCCGTACTGCTGACCGTCTTCGTCGCCTGGGAGGCCCGGACCCCCGAGCCGATGCTGCCCCTGTCCTTCTACCGGGTACGCGCCTTCACGCTCACCAACGTCGTCTCGGCGACGATGTACTTCGGCGTGTTCGGCTCCCTGTTCCTGCTGGCCCAGTACCTCCAGATCGCGCCCCCGCGCACCCCGCTGGAGGCCGGTGTACGCACCCTCGCCTGGACCCTCATGCCGATGTTCGTCGCCCCTGTCGCGGGCCTGCTCACCGACAAGGTCGGCGGCGGCAGGCTGATGGCGCTCGGCCTGTTCCTCCAGGGCGGGGGCCTCGGCTGGATCAACCTGGTCGCGGACACCGACACGGCCTACTCGTCCCTGGTCGGCCCGATGATCGTGGCGGGCATCGGCATGGGCTTCGTCTTCGCCCCGACGGCCGCGGTGGTCCTCGGCTCGGTCACCAAGGAGCACGCCGGCAAGGCGTCCGGCGCCAACACCACCGTCCGCGAGATCGGCGGCGCGCTCGGCATCGCCGTTCTCAGCACCGTGTTCGTGGCGCACGGCAGCACCCAGGGCCCCCAGCAGTTCGTCGACGGTCTGCGCCCCGCGGTGTGGGTCGGCGTCGCGGTGGTGCTCGGCGGCGCCCTGTGCGCCCTCGGCATTCCGCGCCGGCAGCACCCGGCCGGCACGTCGCCCGCCGGGGAGTGAGCCTTCCTCTGGTGCGGGGTGGCCGCTTCCCGTAGGGGCGGCCGCCCCTTCGCCGACTCCTGTGTCGCCCACGCCACGCCGTGTCCGGTGAGGGGCGAACCGCATGGCGCGGATGACCGCGCAGGAGCGGCGAGACTGTGTCATCCGCTCCGCCGTCACCGAGTTCGCGCGGACGGGCTACCACGGCACCTCGACCGGCTCGATCGCGAAACGAGCGGGCGTCTCGCAGCCGTACCTCTTCCGGCTCTTCCCCGACAAGAGGTCGATGTTCCTCGCCACGCTGCGCTGCATGACGGACACCCGCCTCACCCTGGAGGCCGCGGCCCGGGGACTGGACGGCGAGTCGGCGTTCCTCGCCATGGCGGCCGCGTACCGGCGGCTGCTCACGGAGCAACCCGAGACACTCCAGATGCAGTTGCAGGCCTTCGCCGCGGTGCCGGCCCTCGCCCCGGAAGGCGACCCCGGGTTCGGGGAGGCGGTACGCGCCGGATGGATGACGCTGTGGGACATCGTGCAAGCGCCGGCCCTGGATGACGCCGAGCGGACGACCCGGCTCATGGCTCACGGCGTATTCGTCGCCGCACTCGCGGCGACCGGAAACAGTGAAGGGCCCTGCCCCACCGAAGTGGTGCAAGGCCCTTGCCGGACGAACCGTCCGGTATCCCGTCGGGACGACAGGATTTGAACCTGCGACCCCTTGACCCCCAGTCAAGTGCGCTACCAAGCTGCGCCACGTCCCGATGCCTGTCGCGCGGCGAACCGCGTGATCACGCAGGTCAACCCTACCTCATGGGCGCCCTGCCCCAGCCGGTCCGACCCCTTGACCCATTATTGCCGCCATCTATAATTGCCTAACTCAAGGAGGGTCGGTCCGCTGCCGGGCAGACCCACGGGCCGCGACCGAACGGAAGCCATATGTCCCTCCTGACCCGGCCCGCGGTGGCCGGCCTTGTCGCCAAGGCCATGCAGCGGGTGACCGTCATGGCGGACCGGCGTTCCGGCGGCCGGGGTTCCGCCGCCGCCTCGCACGCGCGATTCCCCGAATTTCCGCGCAGGGTACGCGAGTTGATGATTCCCACGTCGATCGCCCCCGCCCGGGCCACGGTGTATCTGCCCGCCCGCGACGAGCCGGTCCCGCCGGTGCACGTCAACTTTCACGGTGGCGGCTACGTCATGACGCTCACCGAGTTGGACGACCCGCTGTGCCGGCTCCTCGCCGCGGAAGCGGGGGCGGTCGTCATCAACGTGGACTATGTCGTCGCGCCGCAGCATCCGTTCCCGGCGCCGACCCGGCAGGCGTACGAGATCGTTCGGTGGGTCGCGGCGCACGGCGCCGAGGAGGGGTGGGACAGCGGGCGGCTCACCGTGGGCGGACAGAGCGCCGGCGGCGGGCTAGCGGCGGCCGTGGCGCGGCAGGCCCTGGATGAGGGCGGGCCGTCGATCGCGCTCCAGGTGCTGCATTATCCCCCGCTCGACCTGGCGACGGGCGTCCGGAACAAGCGCGCCGCCATCGCCAAGCCGATGCTGCGGCCCTGGATGGGCGACGTCTTCGACACGTCGTACGTCCCCGATGTGCGGCGGCGCCTCGATCCGCTCGTGTCCCCCGCGCACCCTTCGGACACCGCGGATCTGACAGGCATCGCGCCCGCCCTGGTGATCACCGCCGAACACGACCTGCTCCGGGCCGAGGGCGAGCGATACGCGGAACGACTCCGGGGCGTCGGTGCGCTGGTCGACCATCATGAGGTGCGCGGCGCCGATCACGGGTACGACGGGGGCGACGACGACAAGGCGCGGGACGTCTACACGATCATCGCCCGGCGGCTCCGGGAAGCCGCGGAGGCCTGACGGGGCCGTCGGGTCCTGACGGGGCTATCGGGCAACGGGACTTTGCGGACACGACCCGGGCCACGGACTCAAGAGCCCAGTCCGCTCTGCCCGTTGGCGACCGCGGGCTCCCTCTCACCGGCCACGCGGGTCCCGGCGCTCGCCACGGGCACGCCGTACTCGTCCGGGGACGGGACACGCACGTGCACCGGGACCAACGGCAGGACGGCCGAACTCCGGTCGGCCGAGGGCCAGATGGGCTGAGCCGCCGGGGCGGACGTCGGGGTGGCCCGGGAGCATCGCCCCGGGCCCCCGGACCTCCCCACGCCAAAGCCCGACATCAGCAGGGCCACGGCCACTACCACCCACCACGGCAGACCCGCCTTGGCCATGAACGCGACGACGGCTGCCAGCGCGAGAAGTGCCGTCACGTCCTGCTCCCCCTTTACGGATCAACTCACCAGCCCCGGGCGCACCGAGAGGTGCCCTCCATCACTACGGGCATATGACGCAACAATACGCGAGACCGTCGTATAACCCAGTTCGGCTCATCTGTACATATGGCTCGTCAGTACATATGACGGGCGGTCAGTGTGCTCCTACGAGTTTCTGCCCGCTGTCGCTCCCAGCGGTCCGTTTCGAGCCGCGCAGTGCCGCGATCCCGATGAAGACCATGGACGAGAGGCCGGCCAGGGCGAACGCGGTGAAGCCCCAGTCGCCCTTGTTCGCGGCGAGCAACTGACCGCCCAGCCACGGCCCGAACACGGCGCCGAAGCGGCCCATGCCGGAGGTCCAGCCGACGGCGGTGGCGCGGTTCTCGGGGCGGGAGCGGATCGAGACGGTCGCGTAGATCATGGTCTGCGCACTGTTCAGGAACACCCCGGTCAGGAACACCACCGTGAAGGTGAGCGCCAGCGGCATGTGCACGCTGAGCAGAAAGACGCCGACGGCGGTCAGCGCGAACCAGACCGCCGAGATCCGCGGGGCGCCGAACCGGTCGGAGGCGCGGCCGGCGACGAGCATGCCGACGATGCCGCCGAGGTTGAACAGGACCACGAAGGTCAGCGCGGAGCCGAGGTTGTAGCCCTCACCGCGCATCAGGGTGGGCAACCAGGTGGCGACGCCGTAGACGAGGAGGAGCCCGCCGAAGGAGGCCAGCCAGTACAGCAGGGTCTGGCTCCACTCGCCGCCGCGGAACAGGCCGGCCAGGGAGTTCCAGCGGCCGGCGGCGGCCTGCGCGTCGGCGGCGGAGGCGGCGGAGGCGGCCGGCAAGGGGACCTCGTAGCGCCGCGCCAGCTCGCCGGCCTCCTCGCTGCGGCCCTTGGCGACCAGGAAGCTCAGCGACTCGGGCAGGAACCTGGCCAGGACCGGCACGAACAGCAGCGGGAGCACGCAGAACCAGAACGCGGCCCGCCAGCCCAGGGGTTCGACGACCCACAAGGCGACATACGCGGAGAGGATGCCGCCCGCGTGGTGGGCGGTCATCAGCATGCCGATGGTGAGAGCGCCGCGGCCGCGCGGGGCGTAGTCGGAGACCATGCTGATCGCGGTCGGCAGCAGACCGCCGAGGCCGATTCCGGCGAGCGTGCGGCCGATGCCGAACACCCCGACGCTGCCCGCCATCGCGCACAGACCGGAAGCCAGCGAGAACAGCGCGACGCAGGCGACCATCAGCTTCTTGCGGCCGATCCGGTCGGCGACCGTGCCCGCGGTCAGGGCGCCGACCAGCATGCCGAAGGTGGCGTAACTGCCCAGGTCACCGGCCTGGTCCGGGGTGAGGCCGAGGGCCTTTTGCTCCAGCATGTGGGGCAGCACCGAGCCGTAGACGAACATGTCCAGGCCGTCGAAGAGGACAGCCAGCCAGCACAGGCCGACGGCGAGGACGGCCAGTCTGCCGACGCGAGCGGTTGGGGAGGGGGAGGACATCCTTGTTTTCCTCTCGTGCGTTGTGCGCCAGACGCTAAGGAGCCGGGGGGAAGAGTCAACGTTTTTGTCAACAATCTAAGCGACAATCCAGCAGTGCGTCTGGAAGGAATCGGAAGTACTCGGAAGGCGCGAAGGACGCGCCTTCTCAGGCGAGCGGCGGTGTCCCGTGCGTGTGGAAGGACTCGATCGTCTTCAGGCCCCACGCCTGCCCCTTGGCCCGTTCGGCCTCGGTCCAGGTGATCAGCGGCCAGTCCGGGGCCAGCACCAGCCGCGTGAGCGGGTTGCACAGCTCGATGCGATTGCCGCCGGGCTCGTAGACATACAGGAAGAACGTCTGCTGGATGGCGTGCTTGTGCGGGCCCGTCTCGATGAACACGCCGGTGTCGATGGCGAGGTCGGCGGCGCGCAGGATGTCCTCGCGGGTGTCGGCCGCGAAGGCGATGTGGTGCAGCCGGCCGGCGGATCCGGTCCGGTCCGAGGTGTAGACGACGTCGTACGACTTGTCGGTGAAGGTCAGCCAACGTGCCGCGATCTTCCCGGAGCCGAGCCGGATCTGCTCGGTGGGCCGGGCGCCCAGCACCTGTTCCTGGAACCCGGCGTTGGCGAGCACGTCGGCGGCCAGGAAGTTCACGTGGTCCAGGCGCCGTACGCCCACGCCCCGGTTGGGCTTGGCCTGCGGCTGGTTCTTCAGCGCCGGCTTCAGCTCAGCCGGTGCCTGGTAGTACTCGCTCTCCCAGTAGAGGGCGTGTTCGTGCCCGTCGGGATCGGTGGTCAGGTACAGCCTGCCGATGCCGGGCTCGTCCTCGACCCACTTGCCGGAGCCGCCCGCCGCCTCGATCGCCTTGATACGGCGGTGCAGTGCCTCCTCGCTGGAGGTGCGCAGGGCGAGCCGGCCCAGGCCGGGCTGTTCGCCAGCGGTGAGGACCAGGCTGTGGTGCTCGTAGTCGTCGAAGGTCCGCAGGTGGACGGTGTCGCCGTCCTGCCCGTTGACGGTGAGGCCCAGGTAGTCGGTGAAGAAGGCGACGCTGGCGTCCAGGTCCGGGGTGAACAGCTGGGCGTGGCCGATGTGGGCGATGTCGCCGAGCGGCGGGGTCATCGGGAGCCTCCGGGGGTGGGTGCGGGGAGTGGAGCCGTCTCGGCGGACCGGGGGAAGACGGTGCCGTCGAAGATCTTGCGGGCGGTGCGGACGACGGCCGTACGGCGGGCTGTGGGCACGCCTGCGGAGTCGGTGCCGAGGCTGCTTTCGATGTCCAGGAATCCCGTGGGGTGTTCGATGCGGACCCGGTCGCCTTCGGGAGGCAACTGGGCGAGATCCGCGCCTACGCTCCCTTCGACGCGCAGGCCGGCGGCGACACCGGCCGCCCCGAGCACGCCGATCGACGTGTGGCAGCGGACCGGGATGAAGGTGCGGGTGGTGACCGCACCGCCGTGGCGGGGCGGGGCGAGGAGGGTGACCTTGGGGACGGTGGCGCCCGAGACGTCACCGAGGCCCATCAACTCCCCTGCAGTCGAACGGAGTTCACTCAGACGCTCGGCGAGCGCCTGGTCCTCTTCCAGCTCCTTGGGCGTCTCGTATCCGGTGACGTTGAGCGCGGCGGCCTGGACGAGGACGGTCGGCATGCCGTTGTCCACGCAGGTCACCGGGATGCCGTCGATCTCGTCGCGGACACTGCCGGTGGGCAGCAACTTCCCTGCCCCCGGCGGGAATTCGAGCACGACGGGGGCTGCCGTGCCGGGTACGCCCGAGATCTCGGCGTCCCCCGTGTAGTTCACGCGGCCACCCGGGGTCGGGAAGGTCGCCGTGGCGAAGTCGCCGGTGTTGACCATGCGGATGCGTACGGTGGTCCGCTCCTCCCCCGCCGGGACGAGGCCGCGCTCGACGGCGAACGGCCCGATGCCGACGAGGATGTTCCCGCAGTTCTGACGGTCACTCACCTCGGTGTCGTCGACGGCCACTTGGAGGAAGAGGTAGTCGGCATCCGCCCTCGGGTCCGAGGACGGCGAGACCACGGCGACCTTGCTCGTGAGCGGGTGCGCGCCGCCCAAGCCGTCGATCTGCCGCTCGTCGGGGCTGCCCATGATGCGCAGCAGCAGTTCGTCGCGGGCGCCGGGATCGGCTGGCAGGTCCGTGGCCAGGAAGTAGGCGCCCTTGGAGGTGCCGCCGCGCATCAGCATGCAGCGGACCTCCGCCTGCCGGGTCACGGCTGCGCCTCCTCACGGACGTACTCGTCGTAGGACTTGTACGTCACACCGAGCCGTACGAGGGTCTCCCGCAACCCGTAGCGGTCCAGGCCGAGTTGGCCGTCGAGGAAGGCGGCACGGGTCGCGGCCTCCTTGGCCTCGCGGGCTTCGGCCTTCGCCACTGTGCCCCGGACGCGCTCTCGGGGTACGACGACCACGCCGTCGTCGTCGGCGAGGATCACGTCGCCGGGGCGGACGACCTGGCCGTCGATGGCGATCGGCACGTTCACGGAGCCGCCGGTGGCTTTGACGGTGCCCTGCGAGGACACCGCCCGCGACCAGGCGGCGAAGCCCATGTCCCGCAGCTCCTGGGTGTCGCGGATGCCCGTGTTGAGCACGACACCGCGCACGCCGCGCTGCTGGAGGGCGGTCGCGAACAGCTCCCCGAACAGACCGTCCGTGCAGGGCGAGGTGGTGGTGACGACCAGGATGTCGCCCGGGCCGCACTGCTCCACGGCGGCGTGGATCATGAGGTTGTCGCCGGGCCAGCCGATCACCGTGACGGCGGTGCCGGCGACCCGTACGCCCTGCTGGACGGGACGAATCGCCGCCCCCAGCAAGCCCGTTCGGCCCATCGCCTCGCTCACCGTCGCCACGCCGAAGCCGGCCAGCGCGTCGACGTCCTTCAGCTGCGCCTTGGGCGGGTTGGTGACGATCACGCCGCTCATGCCAGCTCCTTCGCGATCTGCGGGAAGGGGCGCATGTACGCCTCGGCCATGGTCCTGTGGGCCAGGCCCAGGTTGGGTCCGGCGTTGCGCTTGAGCTGGACGCCGCGGCGGACGGCGAGGTCGGTGTAGTAGTCCCACAGGTGCTGTTGGGCGCCTAGGCACTCCATGGCCGCCCGCTTGGTCTCCCACACCTCGGTGATGTCGAGCAGGACCTCGGGCCGGAAGCCGCTCATCTCGGGCTGGTGCGGCTCGAAGTAGAAGACCGGCGGGGCGCCGATGATGTCGCCGTCGCCCGGGTAGCCGATGGCCTGCGCGAGGATCCGGGCCTCGAGGGCCATGCGGTTGGCGGCCGGGTGGTCGCCGTTGTACGGGTCCTCGGCCGGGTGGGTGAGCACCACGTCGGGCTGGGTCTCGCGGTGGACGGCGACGAGCCGGTCGGTCAGCTCGGCGGTGGCGAGCAGCGGATAGTCGCCGGCGTCGAAGAAACGGACCTCGGCGCCGAGGGTGGCGGCGGCACGCTCGGCCTCGCCCTGGCGGATCGCCTTGATCTCCTCCAGCTTCCTGCCCTCGCGCCAGGCCTTGGCGGACTCGCCGCGCTCTCCGAAGGTCAGGCAGGCGATGGTGACCTTCTCGCCCCGGGCGGCGGCCAGGGCGATGGCTCCGCCCGCTCGCCACACGAAGTCGCCTGCGTGGGCGGTGATGACGAGGGTCGAGCGTGGTGGGGATGGGGGTCCCCCCGCGCGAGGTTGTTCGAGCGTGGGGGAGGGCGCATCGGCGTGCGTCATTACGGGTCTTCTCCTTGGATGACAGGGGTGCGCCCGCCCCCTGACGCGCCGTCACGCGGCGACGTGCACGACTCAGTCGCGCAGCGCCTCGATCACGCTGCCGAGGTGGGCGCGGACGGCCGCCTCGGCCGCCTGCGGGTCCCTGGCCCGGATCGCCTCGATCATGGCCAGGTGCTCGTTCAGGGAGTGCTGCGGACGACCCGGCCGGAGCGCCAACTGAAAGCGGTGGCGCACCAGTTGTGCGTTGAGCCGCTCCAGCAGTTCCCCGGCCGTGCGCTGGCCGGAGAACTCCCGGATTCTGGCGTGCAGTTCCTGGTTCAGCTCCGAGTACGTCATCGGCTCGCCGTCGGCCACGGCCTTGGTCATCGCCGCGCCGAGGTCCGCCAGTTGGGTCAGCTGCTCGTCGCCGGCCGCGACGGCTGCCTTGGCCGCGCACAGCCCCTCCAGGACCATGCGGCACTCGGTGATGGCGACCGCTTCCTCCACGGTCACCACCCGCACCCGCGAGCCGCGGTTGCGGATCCGCTCGACCAGTCCCTGTGCCTCCAGATCGATGAGTGCCGCGCGGATGCTGGCCCGTGTCACACCGAACTGCTCGGCGAGTTCGTTCTCCACCAGCCGCTGCGCCGGTGCCATCTCGCCGTGCAGGATCGCCTGCCGCAGCTGCGCGAGCGCATGCTGCTTGGCCTGCTCTCCGGTGCTCGGACGGGCTTCCTTCGGCATGTGCCCTCCCTGAGTGAGTGCCTGTCGAACGTAAATCTAGCCAAACAGAATTGTCAACAATTTCGTCTGCTGTATTGAGCGCAAGATCGCGCCCCGCACAGTCGGGAGGTACGCGGTGACGACGGAGTGTCCGCTCGGCGCCGCCGACACCCCACACCCTGTCCACGCCCCCGCCCCGCTCACCCCGGTTAGGGTCGCGGCATGACGCACAGCTTCGTACTGCACATCCCCGACGCCGAGCTCGAACCCGAGCCCCTCGCCCCCGAGCAGATCGTCTCCGGCACGCCCGAGGTGACCGGGAAGGTGGTCTGGGAGTCGGCGGACGGGCGTCAGGTGCGGGGCATCTGGCAGATCACGCCCGGCGTGGTCACCGACACGGAGGCCGACGAACTGTTCGTCGTCATCAGCGGGTCGGCCACCATCGAGTTCGAGGGCGGGCCGACGCTGACGGTGGGGCCCGGCGACATGGCCGTACTGCGCGAGGGTGACCGTACGACCTGGACGGTGCACGAGACGCTGCGCAAGGCGTACGCGATCAACCAGTGAGCGGCGGCGCCGTCGAGCCACGGATCTCCAACGTCGGTGCCGCGAGGCGAACTTCGCCCGTTCCCCCACCGCCGTCGAAACGTTCGAGCAGACAGCGGGCCGCGCGCCGGCCGACCTCGTGGCTGGCGTTGTCGACGCTGGTGAGCCAGACGTGCCGCAGGCGGGCGATGCTCGTGTTGTCGTAGCCGACCACGGACAGGTCGCGCGGCACCCGCAGCCCCGACTCGTCGGCCGCCGACAGTGCGCCGACGGCGGCGATGTCGTTGACGGCGAAGACGGCCGTCGGCCGGTCCGCCCGGCTCAGCAGACGGACCGTCGTGCGGTAGCCGCCCTCCTCGGTCATGTCGCTCGGCTCGACGACCGCGCCGGACGCGAGGCCGTGCTCCCGCATGGCCGCCTCGAAGCTGCTCCGGCGCAGCTCACCGACCGCGCCGTACCCCGCGATGTGCGCGATACGCCGGTGCCCGAGGCCGATGAGGTGCTCGGTGACCAGGCGGGCGCCCCGCTCGTCGTCGTTGGCGACGACGTCCACGCCGGGCAGCCGCGGCTCGCGCGCGCCCGCCACCACCACCGGGAGGCGCTCGGCGACCGCCCCGAGCGCGGCCGGGTCGGGCAGCGTGCCGACGACGATCAGGCCGTCGACCCCGAGCTCCAGGAAGGGGCCGGTCGGGTCCTGTCCGGTACGGCGGTTGAGCCGGGCGTCGGCCAGGAGCATGTGCAGGCCGTTGTCGTGCAGGAGTGAGTTCAGACCGTCGAGCATGTCGACGAACCAAGGATTGCGCAGGTCGTTCAGGAGGACGCCGACCGTGCGGGTGCGCTGCTCGCTGAGGCTGCGCGCGGCGGCGTTCGGGCGGTAGCCGAGCTCGCGCACGGCCCGCAGGACGGCCTCCCGCTTCTCCGGGCGCACCTGGTCCGAGCCGCGCAGGACCAGCGAGACCAGCGACTTGGAGACGCCCGCCCGGTCGGCCACATCACGGATCGTCGGCGCTCTCATGGACATGGACCGTTCCATGCGGTGCTCACCTTGTCAAAGGGGCCGGGAAAGGGTTGACACCGGCGCCGGACCGCACCCAAGGTGATTTGGACAGCAGATGGACCGGTCCAAAGGAAGTCCAAGGAAGGGCTGCAATGGTGGATACGCTCGGTGTCGCCGTCGTCGGATTCGGCTGGATGGGGCGGGTGCACAGCCAGGCGTACGCCCGTGTCCCGCACCATTACCCGCAGCTGGCCCTGCGTCCGCGGCTCGTGACCGTCGCCGAGGAGGTGCCCGGCCGGGCCGAGGAGGCCGCCGCGCAGTTCGGCTTCGCCTCGACGACCCGTGACTGGCGCGAGGTGGCCGCCGACCCGCGCGTGCGGGCGGTCAGCATCACCGCGCCGAACTTCCTGCACCGCGAGATCGGCGTCGCGATGGCCGAGGCGGGCAAGCACATCTGGATCGAGAAGCCGGTGGGCCTGTCCGCCGCGGACGCCCAGGCGGTCGCCGACGCCGTCGCCAAGGCCGGCGTCCAGGGCGCGGTCGGCTTCAACTACCGCAACGCGCCCGCCGTGGAGGCGGCCCGCGACCTCATCGCGGCCGGCGAGATCGGCACCGTCACCCACGTCCGCGTCCGCCTCTTCAGCGACTACGCCGCCCACCCCGACGGCGCCCTGACCTGGCGGTACGAGAAGGAGCGCGGCGGCAGCGGGGTGCTGGGCGACCTCGCCTCGCACGGCGCCGACCTGGCCCGCCATCTGCTCGGCGACATCGCCTCCCTGACCGCCGACACGGCGATCTTCCTCCCGGAGCGGGCCCGCCCCACCGGCGCCACGGCCGGCCACAGCCGCGCCACCGGGGGCGAGCTCGGGCCGGTCGAGAACGAGGACTACGTCAACTGCCTGCTGCGCTTCGACTCGGGCGCACGCGGCGTGCTGGAAGCCTGCCGGGTCTCGGTCGGCGAACAGAACAACTACGGCTTCGAGGTGCACGGCACCAAGGGCGCGGTCTTCTGGGACTTCCGGCGGATGAACGAACTCGGCATCAGCCGCGGCACGACCTACCAGGACCAGCCGGTCAGCACGGTGTACGTCGGCCCGGGCGACGGCGAGTTCGGCGCCTTCCAGCCCGGCGCGGCGAACGCCATGGGCTACGACGACCTCAAGGTCATCGAGGCGTCCCGCTTCCTGCGCTCGGTCGCCGAGGGCGTCCCGCACGGGGCCACCCTTCAGGACGCGGTGCACAGCGCCGCCGTACTGGATGCGATGGCGCGGTCGGCTCAGAGCCGCGCGTGGGTGTCCGTGGACGCGTAGCCGGCGCGGTCAGTGGTCGGCGTGCAGGCGGGCGCGCAGGCCGAGGGAGACCTTGAGCGGGATCAGGACGAGCCACCACCACGCGGCGGCGGCCCCGGCCACCAGGGTCAACGGGATGGTGAGGAGGAACACCGTCACCGTCACGGCGAGATCGAGGGCGTAGAGCCCGAAGCCGCCCACCGGGGTGACGTCGCCGCGCAGCCACGGGCGCCGGGCCAGGACGGCGACCAGGGCGAGGTGGGCCGCGCCGAGCGCCGCGACCGACGCGGCGTAGATCGCGACCGAGACGGGGTCGTGCCCGTACTCGGAGATCAGCCTGGTGGGGAACGGCAGCAGCGCCGCGATGCCCAGACCGAAGACGGACAGGGTGATGAGCTGTCCGTCGACCTCGCGTACGGTGCGGAAGATGCTGCGGTGGTCGCGCCAGAAGCTGCCCAGCACCACCACGCTGAGGGCGTAGGCGCCGAAGTCCGGGAGCACGTCGCGCAACGCGTCGTGGTACTCCCGCTCGGTCAGCTCCCGCGGCACGTTGAGGTCCAGGACGAGCAGGGTGATGGCGATGGCGAACACGCCGTCGGCGAGCGCCAGCAGCCGTTCGGGCCCACCGTCCGGGTTCGATTTCCACATGCGCACGACGGTAGGGAGCCAGGGCGAGTCGAGCGGGCGTACACGCCAGGGGCACGGCCTCGATCGTCATCCGATGGGCGTGGGCATGTTGTACGGGGTCACCACTTGGATCGCCGACGGCAGCGTGGGTCCCGCGGGCGGCAGCGCGCCGTGGGCCCGCATGACGATGTGGCAGGCCTCGCGCATGTCCTGGCGCAGGTCGTGGTGGAGGACGGCGGACAGGCGGTGCTCGCGCAGCAGGCGGGTGTTGTCGTGGTCGAGGTCGTGCGCGACGAACACCGCGCACGGCCGGCCGAGGTCCTCGAAGGCGCGCAGCGTGGCGATGTTGCCGCCGCCGATCGAGTAGACCGCGCGGATCCGCGGGTCGCGCTCCAGGGCGGCCCTCACCAGGTCGTACTGGGTGGCGTCCAGGCCCTGCCCCTCAGCGAGTTCGACCAGCGTGCGCTCGGGGTGCCGGGCGCGCATGGCGCTGCGGAAGCCCATCTCGCGCTCCTCCTCGTTGCGGAAGAAGCCGCTGCTGAGGCTGGTGAGGACATGGCCGGGACGGTCGCCGAGCCACTGGCCCATGAGGTATGCGGCGGTCGCACCGGCGGCCCGGTTGTCGATGCCGACGTACGCGAGGCGGGGAGTGGACGGCAGGTCCGTCACGAGGGTCACCACGGGGATGCCCAACTCCGCGAGCCGCGCGACGGCGGCGGTGATCTCGGGGACGTCCGGGGCCTTCAGGATCACGCCCTGTGAACCGCGCCGGCCTATCCGGTCCAGGGTCCTCGTCAGCTCCTCCACCGGGCCCGTCTCGCGGAAGTGGAAGCGGGAGCGCACGACGGCCGGGTGCAGGGCCGGCAGCTCGGCCTCCAGGGCGGCCCGTACGGCCGTGGAGAACCGCTCCGGCGTCTGCATCACTATGTCGATCATGAAGGTACGGCCCACCAGCCGGACCTGTGTGCGCTGCCGGTCCAGGTCGGCTATCGCCTGGCTGACCTCGCGCGCGGTGCTCTCCCGCACCCCGCCCCGCCCGTTCAGAACCCGGTCGACCGTGGCCTCGCTCAGTCCCGCCTGACGTGCGATCTCGCGGATCGGGAACGGGTGGCCCATGCGACGGCTCCTTGAGGGGTTTTTGATGGTCGCCTGCTGGTTGTTCGAGGGGATTGTCATGACAAGAATGGCAGCGCTGAGTCGCCCCTGTCACCGAGAGGACGCCGATGTCCTTCACCCCCGTACACCGCCGGGCCTGGCTGTCCGAGCACGACTGCGACCTCGCCGGCTTCCGTGAGGTGGTCGAGCGGACCACGGACCTCGCCGACTACCCGTACGCCTCCGCCGTGGAGCGCAACGTCCTGATCTACGACAGCGACCGCCTCCGCAAGGCGCAGGACGGCAGGGCGGTGCGGGCCGAGCTGGTGCGCGCCCTCACCGACGGGCCGGGCATCGTGGTCTTCCAGGGCGCCTTCCCGGACCCCGAGATCGTCGACCGGCTGAGCGCCGTGTTCGACGCCCTGATCGCCGAGCAGCGCGCCTCGGGCACGAGCGCCGGGGACCACTTCGCCAAGCCGGGCGCCAACGACCGGGTCTGGAACGCGCTGGAGAAGGCGGCCCTCTACGACCCCGAGGCGTTCGCCGACTACTACGCCAACGACATCCTCGCGCTGGTCTCCCGCGCCTGGCTCGGCCCCGGATACCAGGTGACCTCGCAGGTGAACGTGGTCAACGCGGGCGGCGCGGCGCAGACCGTGCACCGCGACTACCACCTGGGCTTCCTCTCCAACGAGGTCGCGGCCGCCTTCCCGGCCCATGTCCACGTCCTCTCCCCCGTGCTCACCCTCCAGGGCGCCGTCGCGCACTGCGACATGCCGGTGCGGTCCGGGCCGACGATGTACCTGCCGTACTCGCAGACGTACGAGCCCGGCTACCTGGCCTGGCGACTGCCCGAGTTCCAGGAGTACTTCGAGGCGCACCACGTCCAGCTCCCCCTCGCCAAGGGCGACGCGGCCTTCTTCAACCCGGCGTTGTTCCACGCGGCCGGCACCAACCGGTCGGCGGACATCAGGCGGATGGCGAACCTCCTCCAGGTGTCCTCCGCGTTCGGACGGGCGATGGAGACGGTGGACCGCGAGGCCGTGGCGAACGCCGTCTACCCCGTGCTGCTGGCGCGCACGGGCGTGGACGAGGCGTGGACGGCGAACGTCATCGCAGCGAGCGCCGAGGGCTACCCCTTCCCCACGAACCTCGACAGCGACCCACCGGTCGACGGCCTGGCCCCGCCCTCCCAGGCGGACGTCGTACGGCGCGCGCTGCACGAGGCATGGACTCCCGAGGCTCTGCGGGACGAGCTGCGGGCCGGCGCCGAGCGGCGCCAGAGCTGAAAGGACCCGAAGAAGACATGGGACTTCTCGACGACAAGGTCATCCTCGTCAACGGCGGAAGCCAGGGCGTGGGCGCCGCCATCGCGCGTGCCGCCGTGCGCGAGGGGCGGTCGTGGCCGTCACCGGGCGGCGCACCGAACCTGGTGAAGCCCTGGTGGCCGAGCTGGCCGCCGCCGGCGGCAAGGCCCTGTTCGTGCGGGCCGACCTGTCGGACGCCGAGCAGGCGAAGACCTCCGTCGCCGAGGTCGTCGACGCGTACGGCCGGGTCGACTGCCTGGTCAACTCGGCGGGGCTGACATCCCGGGGCACGCTGCTCGACACCACGCCCGAGCTGTTCGACCAGCACATCGCGATCAACCTCAAGGCGCCGTTCTTCGCCATGCAGGCCGCCGTCCAGGACATGGTCGCCCGCAAGGCGCCCGGCACGATCGTCAACATCATCACGTCCTCGGCACACGGCGGGCAGCCGTTCCTCGCGCCGTACGTCTCCGCCAAGGCCGGCCTGATCGGCCTGACCCGCAACGCCGCGCACGCCCACCGCTGGGACCGGGTCCGCATCAACGGCCTCAACATCGGCTGGACGGCCACCGAGGGCGAGGACGCCACGCAGAAGGCCTTCCACGGTGCGGACGACGGCTGGCGTGAGGAGGCCGCCGCGCAGCTGCCGATGGGCAAGCTGGGCCAGCCGGACGAGATCGCCGACTTCGTGGTGTTCCTGCTGTCGGAGCGGTCCGGGGTGGTCACGGGATCGGTGATCGACTGGGACCAGAACGTCCTGGGCGGCCTCGACTAGATCTTCGTCAGCGCTCCGACCTCTCCCCCGCAAGCCCCGTACCCAAGGAAGCAGAACCATGCGTATTGGAATCCTCGGCCTCGGCCGCATCGGCGCCTTCCACGCCGAGACCCTCTCCGGACTCGACGCGGTCGACTCCCTCGTCGTCACCGACCCGTTCGCGGACGCCGCCAAGGCCGCCGCGGAGCGGTTCGGCGCCGAGGTCGTGGACTCGCCCGAGGCCCTGCTAGCCGCCGGCGTGGACGGCATCGTCGTCGCGGCGGCGACGGACGCCCACCCCGCGCTGATCCTGGCCGGCGTCCAGGCCGGCATCCCCGTCTTCTGCGAGAAGCCGGTCGCCAGGACCATGGCCGAGGGCGTCGAGGTGCTCAAGGCCGTCCGGGGCAAGGACGTGCCGATCCAGATCGGCTACAACCGCCGCTTCGACGCCGGGTTCGTCAACGCCCGCGCGGCCGTGCGGAACGGCGAGCTCGGCAAGCTGCACACGGTCCGCTCGACCACGCTGGACCCGGCGCCGCCGCCCGCCGCGTACATCGCCGCCTCCGGTGGCATCTTCCGGGACTGCTCGGTGCACGACTTCGACATCATCCGCTGGGTGACCGGCCGCGAGGTGAGGGAGGTGTACGCCGTCGGCGGCAACAGGGGCGCCGACTACATCAAGGAGGCGGGGGACGCCGACACCACCGGCGCGATCCTCACCCTGGACGACGGCACGATCGCGGTCGTCTCCAACTCCCGCCACAACGCCCGGGGTCACGATGTCCGCATGGAGATCCACGGCTTCACGGACTCCATCGCGGTCGGCCTGGAGGACAAGCTGCCGCTGCGCTCGGTCGAGCCGGGCGTGACCTTCCCGGCGGGCACGCCGCACGACTTCTTCATGGACCGCTTCAGCGCCGCCTACCGCGCCGAACTCACCGCGTTCACCGAAGTCGTGGCGGGTACCCGGCCCTCGCCGTGCACGATCGAGGACGCCCTGGAGGCGGGCTGGATCGCCGACGCCTGCACGCTGTCTCTGCACGAGCACCGTCCGGTGACGATCGAGGAGGTACGGCAGGGATGAACGATTCGGGCCGGGAACCGCTGCGCATCGGGGTACTGGGCGCGGCACGCATCACCGAGCTCTCCCTCGTCGGCCCGGCCCGGACGACCGGCCACCGCCTCGTGGCGGTGGCCGCGCGCGACCGGGCCCGCGCCGCGGCGTTCGCCGACGAGCACGACGTCGAGCGGGTGGTGGATTCGTACGCCGACCTGCTCGCCGACCCCGAGGTCGAGGTCGTCTACAACCCGCTCGCCAACGGCCTGCACGGGCCCTGGAACCTCGCCGCGCTCGCGGCCGGCAAGCACGTCCTCACGGAGAAGCCGTCGGCGAGCAACGCCGAGGAGGCGGCCGAGGTGCGGGAGGCGGTCACGAAGTCCGGGAGCGTCTTCATGGAGGCGTTCCACTATCTCTTCCACCCGGTCACCCGGCGCCTGCACGAGATCGTTCAGAGCGGTGAACTGGGCGAGTTGCAGCGGGTGGAGACGCTCGTCGCGATCCCGGCACCGGACGATCTGGACCCGCGCTGGTCGCTGCCCCTCGCGGGCGGCGCCGTGATGGACCTCGGCTGTTACGGCCTGCACGCGGTGCGGATGCTCGCGCCGTGGGCCGGCGGTGCGCCGCGCCTCGTCCGCGCGCGGGGCGGGGAGCGGGCCGGGGCTCCGGGCGTCGACGAGTGGCTGGACGCAGAGCTGGAGTTCCCCGGTGGGGCGACCGCGTCCGCGCGCTGTCACATGGCATACGGCGAGCTGGAGATGAGCTGCCGGATCGTCGGCTCGCTGGGCGAGGCGTTCGCGCCGAACTTCGTGCTGCCGCACCGCGACGACCGGGTCGTGGTGCGTACGGCGCAGGGCGAGCGGACGGAGCGGCTGGGCACGCGCTCGTCGTACACCTACCAACTGGAGGCGCTCGCCGCGCACATCCGCCGGGACGCCCCGCTCGCACTGGACGCGGACGACGCGCTGGCGACGATGTCGCTGATCGACGAGGCCTACCGGGCGGCGGGGTTCGAGCCGCGGCCGCGTAGCGCGCTCGCGCGCTGAGTACGGGAGACCGAACGGAAGGGCCGGGGAGGTTCCCCGGCCCTTCCGTTCGTTGTCAGCGGTACAGCGCGGGCCGTTCGACGAGGTCCACCGGAACCCGGCCGCCCTCCTCCAGCGCCCGTACGGCCGCCTCGCACACCGCGGCCACGGCGTACCCGTCCCACGCCGTGGGGCCGGTGACCTCGCCGCGCCGAGTGGCGTCGACCCAGGCCTGCACCTCACGGTCGTAGGCGTCGGCGAACCGCTCGATGTAGTCCTGGGCGATGATGCCGCCCCAGCGGCCGGCCGCGTTGGTGACCATGGCGTGGCCGTCGCCGACGCGGGCGGTGCCGCGTTCGCAGACGACCTCGGCCTGGACCTGGTAGCCGAATCCGCAGTTGACGAAGATCTCGACGTCGACGATCGCCCCGCCGTCGGTCTCGAAGACGACGAACTGCGGGTCGCGGATGCCGTCCGGCGCGTTCCCCGACGGGGTCGGGGCCAGCACGGTGACGGCCGTGATCTCGTGGCCGAGCAGCCAGCGGGTCACGTCCATCTCGTGCGTCACCGAGTCGTTGATGAGCATCTCGGAGGTCCAGCCGGGCGGGCTGGCGACGTTGCGGTGCCGGTTGTGGAGCATCAGGGGACGGCCCAACTGGCCCGTCTCCAGCAGGACCTTGAGCTTCGCGTATTCCGCGTCGTAGCGCCGCATGAAGCCGACCTGGACCCGGCGCCGGCCCAGCTTCTGCTCGGCCTGCAGGACGCGCAGCGCGGACGCGGCGTCGGGGGTGAGGGGTTTCTCGCACAGCACCGGCAGGTCGTGCTCGAAGGCCGTGAGGAGTGCCGCCTCGTGGGCGGGCCCCGGCGAGGCGATGATCACCGCGTCGACGTCGGCCGACGCCATCGCGGCGGCCGGGTCGGTGTGGGCGGAACAGCCGTCGACGCGGGCGGCCACCGATTTGGCGCGTTCCGCGTCGACGTCCACGACAGCGGTCACCCGTGCCCCGCTGATGACCTCCTGGACACGGCGGACGTGGTCCGCGCCCATCTTTCCGGTACCGATGACTGCGACTCCGAGCGTGTGCGGACGCTGAGTCATGGTGATCGGCCGTCCTTTCGGGTCGTCAGGCGCCGCAGGACCTCAGGAACTTGCGGGTACGGACCGCGATGGGCAGGGGCTTGTCCGGCTCGCACGGGTACATGTCCTGCTCGACGATCGCGAACAGGTCCACGTTCAGCTGCTGCGCGGCCGTCAGGACCGGCCCCAACTCCGGCACGCCCGCCGGGGGTTCACACATCACGCCGCGCTGGACGGCGGGCCCGAACGGAATCTCGTTCTTCACCACGTCCGCGAGGATCTCCGGGTCGACCTGCTTGAGGTGCAGATAGCCGATGCGCTCGCCGTACGTCTCTATCAGCTTGACGCTGTCACCACCGCAGTAGGCGTAGTGGCCCGTGTCCAGGCAGAGGTTGACCAGGTCGGAGTCGGTCGAGTCGAGGAAGCGCTCGACGTGCGCCTCGGTGTCGATGTGGGTGTCGGCGTGCGGGTGCACGACGATGTCGAGGCCGAACTGCTCCTTCACCTCGTGACCGAGCCGCTCCATGCCCTTGGTCAGATGCGCCCACTGCTCGCCGGTGAGCTCCGGCGGCTCCAGGATCTCGGCGGTCTTGTCGTCCCGCCAGAAGGACGGGATGACGACCAGGTGCTTGGCGCCCACGGCCTGGGTGAGGCCGGCGACCTGGCTGACGTGCTCCCAGGTGGACTCCCAGACGGCGGGGCCGCGATGCAGGCCGGTGAAGATCGTGCCGGCGGACACCTTGAGGTTGCGCCGGTTCACCTCGTCGGTGAGCCGGGCCGGGTCGGTCGGCAGATAGCCGTACGGGCCCAGCTCGATCCACTCGTAGCCGGCCTCGGTGACCTCGTCGAGGAAGCGTTCCCAGGGCACCTGGACGGGGTCGTCGGGGAACCAGACGCCCCAGGAGTCGGGGGCCGAGCCGACCCGGATGCGGTCCAGCACAGGGGGCATGTCAGGACTTCCCTTCGGAGGATGCCACGGGTGCGGTGAGGTCTGCGGCCTCGGGGAGTTCCTCGACGTCGACGCCGCGGACCTGGGCCAGTTCGTGCTTGAGGGCGGCGAGTTCGGTGCCGCCGGCCATGTGGTTGGTGAGTTCTTCGAGGCTGACCTCGTCGCGGGAGGCGTTGAGCTCCATGGTGCCGAGGCGCAGGACGCTGAAGTGGTCGCCGACCATGTAGGCGTGGTGGGGGTTGTGGGTGATGAAGATGACGCCGAGTCCGCGGTCGCGGGCGGCGGCGATGTACTTCAGCACGACGCCGGACTGCTTGACGCCGAGGGCGGCGGTGGGCTCGTCCAGGATGAGGACGCGGGCGCCGAAGTAGACGGCGCGGGCGATGGCCACACACTGGCGCTGGCCGCCGGAGAGTGTGCCGATGGGCTGTTCCAGGTCGTCGAGGACGATGCCCATGTTGCGCAGTTCCTCGTCGGCGGTCTTCTTCATCGTGTCGATGTCGAGACGGCGTACGGGCCAAGGGCCCTTGGTGATCTCGGAGCCGAGGAAGAAGTTGCGCCAGACCGGCATCAGGGGGACGACGGCGAGGTCCTGGTAGACCGTCGCGATGCCCTTGTCCAACGCCTCGCGCGGAGTGGAGAAGCGCACCGGTTCACCGTCGACGAGGAACTCGCCCTCGGTGTGCCGGTGCAGCCCGGAGATGATTTTGATGAGGGTCGACTTGCCCGCGCCGTTGTCACCGAGAACACAGGTGACCTGGCTCGGGAACACCTTCAGGTCGACGCCGTGCAGGGCACAGATGTTGCCGTAGGACTTGCCTGCGTTGCGCAGTTCGACGACCGGGGCGTCCTTCTGCGGGGTCTCGTCCTGCAGGACGGCACCGTGGGTGCCGGTTTCGTTGCTTGTCATTCGGGTCACCTCCGGGTCGCCGTGCGCTGGACCCACAGATTGATGAGGACGGCGCCGAGGAGCATCACGCCGAGGAAGGCCTTGAACCAGTCGGGGTTCCAGCCGGCGTAGACGATGCCCTGCTGCACCAGGCCGAACATGAACGCGCCGAAGACCGGCCCGATCGCGGAGCCCGCGCCACCGGTCAGCAGACAGCCGCCGATCACCGCGGCGGCGATGTAGATCAGCTCCTGACCGACGCCCTCACCGGACTGGACGGTGTTGAACGAGAACAGCTGGTGCATGCCGACGAACCAGGCGCCGAAGCCGACCAGCATGAACAGCGAGATCTTCGTGAACGTCACGGGCACACCGACGGCCCGGGAGGACTGCTTGTTGCCGCCGACCGCGAAGATCCAGTTGCCGTACTTGGTGCGCAGCAGGACCCAGGTGGCGAGCGCCGCGAAGACGAGCCACCACACGACGGTGATCTTCACCTGGACACCGCCGACGTCGAAGGACGAGGCGAAGAGCGCCTTGGCCTGGTCGAAGCCGTCCATGTCGCTGATGTCGTCGGTGGCGACGTTGCCGGTGATCAGCTTGGTGACCGCGAGGTTCACGCCCTGGAGGATCAGGAACGTGCCGAGGGTGACCAGGAAGCTCGGCAGACCGGTCTTGACCAGCAGCCAGCCGTTGAACAGACCGACCCCGAGGGACACGATCAGGGCGACGATCACACCGACCCAGACGTTCATCGTCAGCTGGTAGCTGACCATGCTCGCGGTCAGGGCCGAGGTGATCACGGCGACACCGGCGGACAGGTCGAACTCTCCGCCGATCATCAGCAGCGCGACCGGCAGGGCCATGATCCCGATGGTCGACGACTGGTACAGGATGTTCGCCATCGAGCTGCCGTCACGCACGGCCGGGGCCGTGATGAGGAAGAAGATCAGCACCGCGACGGCGCCGAGGAAGACACCGACCTCGGGACGGGCGAGGAGGCGCAGCGCCAGGGGGCGCTCCTTGGTCCGCCCGTCGGATTCCTTGCCGGGGCCGGAGGCCGGCGGTGTGGTCACCGCCGGCTCAGCCTGTCGGGTCATGCTCATCACCGAGTGCCCTTCGCGGCGAACTTGTCGATCATCTCGACGTTCGTCTTGTCGACGAAGGCCGGTCCGGTCAGCACCGGGGCCTCCCCGCCGCCCATGTAGTTGCCGTTGTTCTTGTAGAGCCACAGGGAGTCGATCGCCAGGTAGCCCTGGAGGTAGGGCTGCTGGTCGACGGCGAACTCGATGTCGCCCTTGCTGATCGCTCCGGTCAGCTGCTTGTTGAGGTCGAAGGTGGCGACCTTCGCCTTGCTGCCCGTCTCGTCGACGGACTGCGCGGCCGTCAGCGCGAACGGGGCGCCGAGGGCGACGACGTAGTCGATGTCGCTGTCCGTCTTGAGCTTGGCGGTGATCGTGGACTTCACGGACGGCATGTCCGTGCCGTTGACGTTCAGGGTCTCGATCGTGCCCTCGAACGTCTTCTTCACTCCGTCACAGCGCTGGGTGAGGCCGATGTTGCCCTGTTCCTGGATGACACAGACGGCCTTCTTGGCGCCCTCCTCGTTCAGGCGCTTGCCGAGCGCCTCGCCGGCCACCGTCTCGTCCTGACCGAAGAACTCCATCAGGCCGAGCTTCTGCCAGTCGCTCACACCGGAGTTGAGACCGACGACAGGAATGTTCGCGGCCTTCGCCTTGCTGACGACGTCCTTCATGGCGTCCGGCTTGGCGAGGGTGATCGCGATGCCGTCGACCTTCTGGTCGATCGCGTTCTGCACCAGGTTGGCCTGGTTGCCCGCGTTCGGGTCGGCGGAGTAGACCAGCTTGATGTTGTCCTTCGCGGCGGCCGCTTCGGCGCCCTTGCGGACGATGTCCCAGAAGGTGTCGCCGGGCGCCTGGTGCGTCACCAGGGCGACGGTCATACGGGGAGTGTTGGCCTTGCCCGCAGAAGCGTTTTCCCCACCCTCCTCGGCCTGCTTGCCACCGGAGCCGCTGGAGCAGCCTGCGAGGGTCAGCGCAGCCGCGGCAGCCAGAGCCACCATAGGGGCCAGCTTGCGGGAGCGGGGGTAGTAGCGGTCCATCTTTCCAGCACCTCACTGTGCGACGGGTGTGCGACGGGGGGAAAGGGATGATCACTGGATCCGAGACCCGGACCCTTGGGAAGTCCGGGTCGTATGTCGTGGAACACGGCGGGTTCGCTGACACGGGATCCAATCCCTGGATGCGCCCGCTGTCAATACTTTGTTAAGACATCATTTCACGCTCAGGTCCGAATGTAAGTACAAACTATTGACAGCGTCGGCCTCCACGACCTACATCTTGGAGGCGGCAGGCCCGATGGGACCCGCACCCCCAGTCCAGCTGTAGGAGCGTCGCGCATGGCCGAGTCAGCCAAGTCCTTCGACTTGATCACGATGGGAAGGATAGGAGTCGATCTCTACCCCCTGCAGTCTGGCCTACCTCTCACGCAGGTGGAGACGTTCGGCAAATTCCTCGGAGGCTCGGCCGCGAACGTCGCGGTGGCCGCCGCTCGGCTCGGTCGCGACACCGCCGTGATCACGCGCACCGGCGACGACCCGTTCGGCGCCTACCTGCACGAGGCCCTGAAGGACTTCGGCGTCGACGACCGCTGGGTGACGCCCGTCGCGGCGTATCCGACGCCGGTGACGTTCTGCGAGATCTTCCCGCCGGACGACTTCCCGCTGTATTTCTACCGGCAGCCTAAGGCCCCTGACCTGGAGATACACTCCGACGATCTCGACTACTGGGCCATCCGCTCGGCCCGGGTGTTCTGGATCACCGGCACCGGCCTGAGCGAGGAGCCGAGCCGCTCGGCCACCCTCGCCGCTCTCAAGGCCCGCGACAGGGCGGGCACGACGGTCTTCGACCTCGACTGGCGGCCGATGTTCTGGCGCGACCCCGAGGAGGCGCGGCCGTACTACGCCGAGGCCCTTCGGCACGCGACGGTCGCCGTCGGCAACCTCGACGAGTGTGAGATCGCCACCGGCGTACGCGAGCCGCGCGCCTGCGCCGAGGCGCTGCTGGCGGCCGGCGTGGAGCTCGCGGTCGTCAAGCAGGGCCCCAAGGGCGTGCTGGCGGTCCACCGCGACGGCACGGAGGCTGAGGTGCCGCCGGTGCCGGTCGAGGTGGTCAACGGCCTCGGCGCGGGCGACGCCTTCGGCGGCTCACTGGTCCACGGGCTGCTGTCCGGGTGGGATCTGGCCGAAACCATGAGGTACGCCAACGCCGCCGGTGCCCTCGTCGCGTCCCGCCTCGCCTGCTCCTCTGCGATGCCCACCGAGTCCGAGGTCGAGAACCTCCTCGCCCAGGCGTCATGACGGCCGACCGAGCCACCCCTGAACGGAGCTTTCCTTGAGCATCAGCATCCCCGACCTCACCGCGGTCAGAGCCCGGCACCCCGAGGCGATCGCGGAGGCAGCGGCAAGCCGGGTGCGCCGCCCGCTGGTCGGCGACAGCGGCCGCCTGATGATCGTGGCCGCCGACCATCCGGCACGCGGCGCGCTGGGCGTCGGCGACCACCGGCTCGCGATGGCCGACCGGGCCGATCTGCTGGAACGTCTCTGCACCGCGCTGTCCCGGCCCGGCGTGGACGGGGTGCTGGCCACCGCCGACATCCTGGAGGATCTGCTGCTGCTCGGCGTCCTCGACGACAAGGTTGTCATGGGCTCCATGAACCGCGGCGGCCTGGCCGGAGCGTCCTTCGAGATGGACGACCGCTTCACCGGCCACCGCGCCGAGGACATCGCCCGGCTGCGCTTCGACGCGGGCAAGCTGTTGGTCCGTATCGACTACGACGACCCGGGCTCGCTCACCACCCTGGAGTCCACGGCCCGCGCCATCGACGCCATGGCCGCGCTCCAACTGCCGCTGTTCGTCGAGCCCTTCATATCCCGGCGGATCGAGGGCAAGGTACGCAACGACCTGTCCGCCGAGGCCGTCACCAAGTCGATCGCCATCGCGTCGGGACTGGGCGGCACCTCGGCGTACACATGGCTGAAACTGCCCGTCACCCATGACCCCGACGACATGGCCGAAGTTCTTCAGACGTCCACACTGCCCGTCGTCCTGCTCGGCGGCGAGGTCGGGGACGACCAGGAGGGTGCCTACGAGCGCTGGCGCAAGGCGCTCCGGCTCCCGACCGTCCAGGGCATGGTCGTCGGCCGCTCGCTGCTCTACCCGGCCGAGGGCAGCGTGGAGACGGCGGTGGACACGGCCGTCGGCCTGTTGTGACACGCACTGTGACGCGGAGGAACACGATGACGTATCACCTTCCCGCGGGAAAGGCGCTCGGCGGCCCGTACGTCGTGGACGTCACGCCCGAGAAGGCCGGCTGGGGCTACTCCAGCCTGCGGATCCTGGAGCTGCCACCCGGCGGCTCGCACAGCTTCGACACCGGCGACAGCGAGTGGATCGTGCTGCCGCTGAACGGTGGCTGCACGGTCGAGGCCACCGACGACTTCGGCCATGACACGTTTCAACTCACCGGCCGTGACAGCGTGTTCACCGCCGTCAGCGACTTCGCCTATGTGCCGCGCGACGCCCGTACGACCATCTCGTCGCCCGGCGGCGGACGGTTCGCGCTGACCGGTGCACGGTGCTCCCGTCGGCTGCCCGCCCGCTACGGACCGGCGTCGTCGGTGCCGGTGGAGCTGCGCGGCACGGGAAACAGCAGCCGCCAGGTGAACAACTTCGGCGCGGCAGGCGTCTTCGAGTGCGACAAGCTCATCGCGGTCGAGGTCATCACGCCGGGCGGCAACTGGTCGTCCTTCCCGCCGCACAAGCACGACGAGCACCGGCCCGGCGAGGAGTCCGTGCTCGAAGAGATCTACTACTTCGAGTTCGCCGACCACGAGGGCACCCCCGGTCTCGGCTACCAGCGCGTCTCCCCGTCGGGGCACGGCCGGAACACCGATGTCCTGGCCGAGGTACGCGGCGGCGACGTCGTGCTGATCCCCGACGGCTGGCACGGGCCCTCGATGGCCGTGCCCGGCCACCACATGTACTACCTCAACGTCATGGCGGGCCCCGAGGCCGAGCGCGCCTGGCTGATCTGCGACCACCCCGACCACGCCTGGATCCGCGGCACCTGGCCGGACCAGCCCGTCGACCCCCGTCTGCCCCTCTACACCGCTGAGTCCCAGTGAGGTCCCCCGAGATGAGCCAGCCCACGATCCGCCTGACCGTCGCCCAGGCGCTGGTGCGGTTCCTGTCCGTGCAGTACACCGAGCGCGACGGCGTACGGCACCGGCTGATCGCCGGCACGTGGGGCATCTTCGGCCACGGCAACGTGGCCGGCATCGGCCAGGCCCTCCGCCAGGCGGGCGAGGACGTCATGCCGTACCACCAGGGCCGCAACGAGCAGTCCATGGTGCACGCGGCCGTCGGCTACGCCCGCCAGCTCAACCGGCTCTCCGCACAGGCGGTGACGACGTCGATCGGACCGGGCGCGACGAACCTGGTGACGGGTGCAGCCCTGGCCACGATCAACCGTCTTCCCGTACTCCTGCTCCCCGGCGACTACTTCGCCTCGCACGCCCCCGACCCGCTGCTCCAGCAGCTGGAGCACCCGAGTGAGGCGGACGTGTCGGTCAACGACACCCTGCGCCCGGTCTCCCGCTACTTCGACCGGATCACCCGCCCCGAGGCACTGATCCCGTCCGCGCTGAACGCCATGCGCGTCCTCGCCGATCCGGCCGAGACCGGCGCGGTCACGCTGGCCCTCCCCCAGGACGTCCAGGCGGAGGCGTACGACTGGCCGGCGGAGTTCTTCGCCGAGCGCGTCTGGTACGTACGGCGCCCCGCGCCCGACCCGGTCGAGCTGGCGGCGGCCGTCGAGGCGATCCGCTCCGCCGAACGCCCGCTGGTCGTCGCGGGCGGCGGCGTCCACCACAGCGAGGCCGAGTCGGCGCTGAAGGCGTTCGTCGAGGCCACCGGCGTCCCCGTCGCCTCCACCCAGGCCGGCAAGGGCTCACTCCGCCATGACCACTTCGCCGACCTCGGCGGCATCGGCCACACCGGCACCTCGGTCAGCGACGACATCGCCCGCGGCGCCGACCTGGTGATCGGCGTGGGCACGAGATACACCGACTTCACCACCGCCTCCGGCACGCTCTTCCAGAACCCGGACGTGCGTTTCCTGAACCTCAACATCACCGGCTTCGACGCGCACAAGCTGGCCGCGCGGACGCTGGTGTGCGACGCGCGAGCCGGGCTCACGGCACTGACGGAGGCGCTTTCCGGCCACCGCGTGGACGGCGCGTACGAGGCCGAGTACCGCGCCGGCAAGGAGCGTTGGGACGGGGTGGTGGAGGCCGCCTACCGCGCCGACGACGAGACGGCCGTGCCGACGCAGACGCAGGTGCTGGGCGCGCTGGACGCGGTCGTCGGCGACGACGATGTGGTCATCAACGCGGCCGGTTCGCTCCCGGGCGACCTGCACAAGCTGTGGCGGGCTCGTTCGCCGCGCCAGTACCACCTGGAGTACGGCTACTCCTGCATGGGCTACGAGATCCCGGCCGGGATCGGGATTCAGCAGGCCGCCCCGGACGCGGCCGTGTGGTCGCTGGTCGGCGACGGCACCTACCTGATGATGCCGACGGAGATCGTGACCGCGGTCCAGGAGGGTCTGCCGGTCAACATCGTCCTGATCCAGAACCACGGCTACGCGTCCATCGGCGGGCTCTCGGCCGAGACCGGCGGCGAGCGCTTCGGCACCGACTACCGCTACCGGGCCGCCGACGGCACCTTCACCGGCGCCCCGCTCCCGGTCGACCTCGCCGCCAACGCGGCCAGTCTGGGCATGGACGTCCTGCGCGCCAAGACGGTGGGCGAACTGCGCGAGGCGCTGGCCACGGCCCGTGCCTCGGACCGGCCGACCTGTGTGTACGTCGAGACCGACATCACGAACCCGACCTCGCCGGGCGCCGAGGCCTGGTGGGACGTGCCCGTGGCCGAGGTCGCCTCCCGCGAGGCCGCCGTCGAAGCCCGCGAACGGTACGACCAGCACGTCACCGACCGTCGCCGCCACCTCTGAACTCCCCGCATCCGACCCGCACTTGAAAGGCCCTTGCGCACCATGAAGACCATCACCCACTGGATCGACGGCAAGCCCGTGGAAGGCGGCTCCGGCCGCTACGCCCCCGTCTACAACCCGGCCACCGGCGCCCAGGAGAAGCAGGTCGCCTTCGCGACCGTCGACGAGGTGGACGCCGCCGTCGCCTCCGCCAAGGCCGCGTTCGAGAGCTGGGGCCAGTCCTCGCTGGCCAAGCGCACCGCGGTCCTGTTCAAGTACCGCGAGCTGCTGGACGCCCACCGCGACGAGATCGCCGAGCTGATCACCGCCGAGCACGGCAAGGTGCACTCCGACGCGCTCGGCGAGGTGGCGCGCGGCATGGAGATCGTGGAGCTGGCCTGCGGGATCTCCGTGCAGCTGAAGGGCGAGCTGTCGACGCAGGTGTCGAACCGGGTGGACGTGGCCTCGATCCGGCAGCCGCTGGGGGTGGTCGCCGGCATCACGCCGTTCAACTTCCCCGCCATGGTGCCGATGTGGATGTTCCCGCTGGCCATCGCGTGCGGCAACACCTTCGTGCTGAAGCCGAGCGAGAAGGACCCGTCGGCGTCGTACCGGCTGGCCGAGCTGGCCTCCGAGGCGGGGCTGCCGGAGGGTGTGCTGAACGTCGTACAGGGCGACAAGGTCGCCGTGGACCGGCTCCTTGAGCACCCGGACATCGAGGCGGTGTCCTTCGTCGGCTCGACGCCGATCGCGAAGTACATCCAGCTCAAGGCGGTTGAGCACGGCAAGCGCGCGCAGGCCCTGGGTGGCGCCAAGAACCACATGCTGGTCCTGCCCGACGCCGACCTGGACTTCGCCGCCGACCAGGCGATCAACGCCGCCTACGGCTCGGCGGGCGAGCGCTGCATGGCCGTGTCGGTCGTCGTCGCGGTCGGCGACACGGGCGACGAGCTGGTCGGCAAGATCGCCGAGCGAGCCAAGAACCTGCGCATCGGCCCCGGCAACGACCCGGCGAGCGAGATGGGCCCGCTGATCACGCGCGAGCACCGCGACAAGGTGGCGTCCTATGTCGCTTCGGCCGCCGAACAGGGCGCCGAGGTCGTCATCGACGGCACCGGCCACTCGGTCGAGGGCCACGAGGACGGCTTCTTCCTCGGTGTCTCGCTGCTGGACCGGGTGCCGCTGACGGCGGACGCGTACCGGGACGAGATCTTCGGACCCGTGCTGGCCGTGGTGCGTGCGGAGACGTACGAAGAGGCCATCAAGCTGATCAACGACTCCCGTTGGGGCAACGGCACCGCGATCTTCACCCGGGACGGCGGCGCCGCCCGTCGCTTCCAACTGGAGGTCAAGGCGGGCATGGTCGGTGTGAACGTGCCGATCCCGGTGCCGGTCGGCTACCACTCCTTCGGCGGCTGGAAGGACTCGCTCTTCGGCGATCTGCACGTCTACGGCAACGACGGCATCGCCTTCTACACCCAGGGCAAGGTCATCACCACGCGCTGGCCGGACCCGTCCGACGGCGGCATCAACCTCGGTTTCCCCAGCAACTCCTGACAGCCTGACAGGGAGGTCGTCCCATGGCGAAGGCCCACGGCTCCGCACGTGCCGGGTCCGGCTCCGCGCTGGCCTGGCTGGACTTCGCCCTGGACCGGGGCAGTCCCGTGCCGCTGTACTACCAGCTCGCCCAGCAGCTGGAGGCGGCGATCGAGCACGGGGCCCTCGCCCCGGGCAACCTCCTGGGCAACGAGGTCGACCTGTCGGTGCGGCTGGGCCTGTCCCGGCCCACCGTCCGGCAGGCCATCCAGTCGCTCGTCGACAAGGGGCTGCTGGTCCGGCGGCGGGGGGTGGGCACCCAGGTGGTGCACAGCCAGGTGAGGCGCCCGCTGGAGCTCAGCAGCCTCTACGACGACCTGGAGGCGGCCGGGCAGGGTCCGACCACGCAGGTCGTCCGCAACGAGCGCGTCCCGGCTGCGGCCGACGTCGCCGCCGCGCTCGGCATCGAGGAGGGCGCCGAGGTCACGTTCCTGGAGCGGCTGCGCTGCACGCACGGCCAGCCGGTCGCGATCCTGTGCAACTACCTGCCCGCGAGCCTGCTCGACCTCGACACGGCCCGGCTGGAGTCGACCGGCCTGTACCGGATGATGCGGGCCGTCGGCATCACCCTGCACAGCGCCCGCCAGACCATCGGCGCGCGCTGTGCCACCGCCGGGGAGGCCGGGCGGCTCGACGAGAAGGAGGGCGCGGCGCTGCTGACCATGCAGCGCACGGCGTACGACGACACGGGCCGGCCGGTCGAGTACGGGACGCACATCTACCGCGCGTCCCGGTACGCGTTCGACTTCCAGCTGCTGGTCAGGTCTTGAGGCTCGCGGTGAACGGCGTGACCGGCCGTTCCAGCCGCTCGCCGTCCAGGGTGATCTCCACCGCCTCGTTGTAGAAGGCCACGAGCCCCTGGACGGGGGTGACCGCGGCCAGCGGCTCGGCATAGCTCCAGAGGATGTTCCGCGGGACCTCGCCCTCGCCGCGCCAGTTCCAGTACTGGGCCGTGCCCTTGTAGGGGCACCCGGTGCTGTGGTCGGTGGGCTCGAACAGGTCGAGCCGGACGTCCTCGCGGGGCATGTAGTAACGCGTCGGCAGCCCGGTCTCGAACAGCAGCACCGGGCGATGCGTGTCCGCGACGACGGTGCCGTCGATCTCGACCTGGACGTGGCGGCTGCTGGTCATGGCGTCCACCCGTTTGTGCGGGTCGCGCGGGTGGATGAAGATCTCTTCCTCCTCCTCGTACCAGTGGTCGAGGCCGGTCCCCCAGCGCCAGAACCACTCGAAGGCGATGTGTCCGGCGAGGTCGGCGGCGGGGAAGGTCCACGCCGCGTTCTCCACCAGCTCGCCGTCGGCCTCGAGGTCGTAGAAGATCTGCGAGCCCGTGTGCTTGCCCGGCTGCGGGTTCTTGGCAGGGCGGAGGAGGTCCATGCGGACCTCCGCGCGGGGGAACGCGTAGCCCGGCACGGGCAGATCGGGTTCCCAGACCAGGACGGGGTTCCGGCTGTCGACGATCGTGATGTCGCCCTTGAGGCCCCGCACCCAGCGCTCGCTGGGCTCCCACAGGAGGCCTTCGGGGGTCGTCCGGACGTTCCGCTCGTTGGGGAACAGAGGCATGGCCCACTCTCCTTCGGCTCCTCTTCGGAGCGTACTCCGGGAGCGTTCAGTGGGCCGCGTCGAGCCGGGCCCGCTGGTCGGCGGTCAGCTCCAGGTCCACGGCGGCCAGGCTCTCCTCCAGCTGGGCCACGGAGGACGCTCCGACCAGCGGGATGATCGGCAGCTCGGCGCCGATCTGCCAGGCCAGGACGACCTGGTTGACGGTGGCCCCGGTCTCCTGGGCGACCTCGCGGAGCGCCTTCAGGCGGGACGGGGTGCCCGGGTGGTCGAAGTCGGCGGGCAGGGCGACGTCCGGGCGGGTGTAGGCGCCCTTCAGCAGCGGCGAGTAGGCGACCAGGGTGAGGCCGGGCTCGGCCCGCAGGTAGCTGAGCAGCTCCGGGCCCGCGTGGCCGAGGCTGCCGTCGGCGAACAGGCCCTCGGGGACGTCGAGGCGGGGCCGCAGGTGGCTGTGGGCGTACTGGAGCACCTCGTAGCCGGGCAGGCCCGCCGCGGCGGCGAGGGCGCGGGCCCGCTCGACGCGCCACGCGGCGTGGTTGCTGACGCCGAGGAGACCGACCGTGCCCTCGGCGACCAGTTCGGCGAACCCCTCGACGGTCTCCTGGAGGGGTACCTTCCGGTCCTCGATGTGGGCGTAGAGCAGGTCCAGCTCGGCCACGCCGAGCCGGTCGCGGCTGCGCTCGGCGGACTCGCGGATCACCTTCGCCGACAGGCCTTCTGCGTTGTCGATGTAGCCGGTGCCGGGGGCCAGCGGGCGGGCGCCGAGCTTGGTGGCGATGACGATCTCGTCGCCGACGCCTCGGCTGCGGCGCCACCGGCCGAGCAGTTCCTCGCTCTGTCCGCCCTGGCCGCCGTCCTCCCAGAAGGCGTAGTTGTCGGACGTGTCGATGAAGGTTCCGCCGGCCTCGGCATAGCGGTCGAGGACGGCGAAGGAGGTCTCCTCGTCGGTCCGGGAGCCGAACAGCATCGCGCCGAGCGCGAGGACGCTGACCTCGCGGCGGGTGTTCGGGGCGGTGCCCAGGGTGCGGTACTTCATGGATGACTTCCCTCCCGTTCGTGCGCCCGAGCCGTGGGCACGAACGGGAGTCTTCATCTTGAAGCGCACTTCAAGTCAAGGGCGTGAGCGCGCACTTTGTGTTCCTGGGCGTCACTTGCCGAACGGACCGTCCAGTGCCGCCCATTGCAGCAGCATGATCGTCTTGGCGTCGGCGATCTCCCCGCTGCGGATCATCTCCAGGGCCTGGCGGAAGGGCAGTTCGACGATCTCGATGTCCTCGCCCTCCTCGTCCAGGCCACCGCCCTCATGGGTGCGGGTCGAGGGGCCGTAGGCGGCGGCGTAGAAACTGACGCGTTCGGTGACCGAGCCGGGGCTCATATAGACGTCGAAGACGTGCCGGACCGCGCCGATGGTGTGCCCGGTCTCCTCCACCACCTCGCGGCGCACCGCGATCTCCGGGTGCTCGTCATCGTCGTCGAGCAGCCCGCCCGGGGTTTCGACGAGCATGCCGTCGGGGTGGCCGTTGACGTACACCGGGAAGCGGAACTGGCGGGTCAGCAGGACGGTTTCGCGTTCGGCGTCGTACAGCAGCACGGTGGCGCCGTTGCCGCGGTCGTGCGTCTCGCGCTGCTGGGTGCTCCAGGTGCCGTCGGCGTGCTGGAAGTCGAAGGTCGTCGCGCGCTCGACGTACCAGTGGCTGGACAGGAGCTGCACGTCCCGCACCTTGATACGGGGATTGCCGGTCAGGTCCCGGCCCGCCCGGTCGAGTCCGGTGCGGCCACGGCGGTCGGGGGTGTCGATGCCGGCGGTCATCGGGCACCGGCCGGGTGGCTGAGCGAGTTGGTCATGGCCCGCTTCTACCACCCCGGCGTGGCGTACGTCGCGCGGGAAGGTGAGAGGCGAGGGACATCCGGGCGTCAGCCCGCGACATCCGCCCTGTCCAGCAGGCTGCCCTACCTTCAACGTCCGGCGCTGTCAGGCCCCCGGCGGCACGGCCTGTTCGAAGCCGAGTTCGCGCAGGGCGGTGCGGAGTCTGTCGGCCGCCTCGTCCAGCGCGGACATGTCCTCCTCCGGCTTGGCGTGGGCGAAGTTCAGATCGCCCAGGCCCCACATGGGCGCGACATGAATGTGCAGGTGGGGCACCTCGAAACCGGCGATGAGCAGCCCGGCCCGCGGAGCGTCCCACGCCCGCTGCACGCCCTGGCCGACGGCCTGGGCGACCTGCATGCAGTGGGCCAGCAGTTCACCGTCGACCTGCGTCCACTGGTCGACCTCGCGCCGGGGCACAACGAGGGTGTGGCCGGGCGTCAGCGGTGCGATGGACAGGAACGCCGTCGCGTGCGGGTCCTGCCAGACGAAACGGGCGGGAAGCTCTCCGTCGATGATGCGGGAGAAGACGGTGGTCATGCCGGGCCCCTTCGCTGCGGAAGATCTCTCGGAGCGAGCCTACGTTCCGAACAGCGCGTGCACCCGCTCCCGTTGACCTTCGACCGGCCGTCCCGGCAGGCGGACCGGTTCCGTTGGGCGGCGGGCCGGTGATTCCTACGCTCCTGCCCCATGAGCGTTCTCACTGATGAGCCGGCCACCACGGACACGTCGCGAGTGGTCGAGACCGACGTCCTGATCACCGGCGCCGGCCCGTCGGGCCTCTACGGCGCCTACTACGCGGGCTTTCGCGGACTGCGCGTCGCGGTCATGGACGTCCTGCCCCAGCAGGGCGGCCAGATCAGCGCGATGTACCCGGAGAAACCCATCTTCGACATCGCCGGGTTCCCGTCGGTGCGCGGTCGCGACCTCGTCGAGAGTCTGGTCGCGCAGGCGGCGCCGTACGACCCGCGGTATCTGCTCGGAGAGCGCGCGGTCGACCTGGCCCACGCCTCGGACGGGCGGCCCGTCGTGCGCGGCGGACAGGGAACGACCGTGCGGGCCGGGGCCGTGGTGATCACCGGCGGCGTGGGGACGTTCACCCCGAGGCCGCTGCCGGCCGGTGAGGATTTCCTCGGCCGGGGGCAGGTGTACTTCGTGCCGGACGCGTCTGCCCACGCCGGGCACGATGTCGTGGTCGTCGGTGGCGACAGCGCCTTCGACTGGGCGGCGATGCTCGCCCCGGTCGCCCGGTCCGTCACGCTCGTGCACCGCACCGCCCGCTTCCGTGCGCACCGGGCGAGCGTCGACAAAATCAGGGCCCTCGGCTTCGAGATCGTCACCGACTCCGAGGTGAGCGCGCTGCACGGCACCGCCCGCCTCGAAGGGCTCGAGGTCCGGCACCGGGTCACGAAGGACGCCCGAAAATGATCAAGGGCCGGTTTCGGAAACCTCCGAAACCGGCCCTGACCTGCGACTTTCACAAGTCGGGACGACAGGATTTGAACCTGCGACCCCTTGACCCCCAGTCAAGTGCGCTACCAAGCTGCGCCACGTCCCGATGCCTCTCACGCGGTGAACCGCGTGATCGCGCGGACAGCACTTTACCGTACGGGGACGAGTGCGCCGAAGCGGGGCATCCGGCGAGGGGCCGGGCGATGGACAATCGGTGGATGGGCAGCACATCGTCAGGAAGCCAGGCCGCAGCGCGGGACCGGGACAGCGAGGGGCGGGCACGCAACGCACGGCCCCGGGACGGTCTCGGGCGCCCCCTGCCGTACGACGCGGACGGCGTCGACCGGCAGCCCGAGGGCGTCGTACGCACTCCGGAGCAGAGCGTCGTGGAGGCGCAGGAACTGCTGGACGCAGGGAAGCCGTTCCATGCGCATGAGGTGTTCGAGGACGCCTGGAAGGCGGGGCCGGAGGGAGAGCGGGCCCTGTGGCGGGGGCTCGCGCAGCTTGCCGTGGGGCTCACTCACTCGGCGCGGGGGAACGTGACGGGCGGGCCGCGGCTGCTGCGGCGCGGGGCCGTGGCCGTGGAGGAGTGGGCGTCCGATGCCGGGGAGCGACGGCCGTACGGGATGGATCTCGCAGGGCTGAGCGCTTGGGCGCGGGACCTGGCGGGGATCGTGGAGGAGAGCGGGGAGGCCGTGGACGCGCGGGGCCGGGCGCCGAGGCTGCGGGGCGGGGCGTAGGGGCAAGGCGGGGTCGGCGGGCCACCTCACCATGGGCGGCGTGGACGCGGTGTCCTTGTTGTCAGTGGCGTGGGGCAGACTCGGGGTGTGCGAAAGATTCATGTCATCGGTATCGGCGCGGGCGACCCTGAGCAGCTGACGTTGCAGGCGGTCAGGGCGCTGCGGAGTACGGACGTGTTCTTCATCCTCGACAAGGGCGAGGTGAAGTCGGACCTCACGCAGCTGCGCCGGGACATGCTGGACGCGCACATACCGGAGGGCACGTACCGGGTGGTCGAGGCCCGGGACCCCGAGCGGGACCGGTCCGCCGGCGGTACCGCCTACTCCCCCGCCGTCGGGGACTGGCGCAGTGCGCGCGCCGGGATCTACGAGCGGCTGATCGCCGAGGAGCTGGGCGAGGACGAGACCGGCGCATTCCTGGTGTGGGGCGACCCCGCGCTGTACGACAGCACGCTCGGGATCCTGGAGGAGGTCCTGGACCAGGGCGCCGTCGCCTTCGAGTACGACGTCGTACCCGGCATCAGCAGCGTCTCCGCCCTCGTCGCCCGCCACCGGACGGGACTCAACCGGGTCGCCCGCCCCGTACAGATCACCACCGGCCGCCGGCTGGCCGAGGGCTTCCCGGACGGCGTGGACGACGTCGTCGTGATGCTCGACGCCCACCAGACCTTCCAGCAGTACGCCGACCAGGACATCGACATCTACTGGGGCGCCTACATCGGCACCCCCGACGAGATCCTCGCCTCGGGCCCGATCGCCGAGACCGCACCACGCATCGAGACCCTGCGCGCGCAGGCACGGGAGCGCAAGGGCTGGATCATGGACACGTATCTGCTGCGCAGGAATCCGAAGGAGCAGTAGGCGCCTACGCCCCGTGGGCTACGGGGTGAGGGTCGGTCGGCGACCGAGCATCACCCACTGACGCCGAGCCGCTCCAGGACCCCCGCCACCTCCGACACCGCCTCCACGCCCTCAGGGAGCGGCGGGCGGCGTACGAGCACGACGGGTAGGGCGAGTTGGCGGGCCGCTGTCAGCTTGGCTGCGGTTGCCGTGCCGCCACTGTCCTTCGTCACGAGGGTGTCGATGCGGTGTTCGCGTAGGAGGGCCGACTCTTCGGGGAGAGTGAACGGGCCGCGGGACAGGAGTACTTCGGTCTGCGGGGGCATCGGTGGCTCGGGCGGATCGACGGAGCGTACGACGAAGTGCAGGTCCGTGAGGTGGGCGAAGGACGCGAGGCCCAGGCGGCCGGTGGTCAGGAAGACACGGTGGGCGAGGCCGGGCAGGAGGGCCGCGGCTTCGTCGAGCGAAGCGACCTCGTGCCAGCGGTCCCCGGGGCCGGGGCGCCAGCCGGGCCGGCGCAGGACCACCGCGGGCACCCCGGTCGCCGTCGCGGCACGGACCGCGTTCGCCGTGATCGACTCGGCGAAGGGGTGCGTGGCGTCGACGACGGTGTCGACGTGCTCGGCGCGCAGCCAGTCGGCCAGGCCCTGCGCGCCGCCGAAGCCGCCGATGCGTACGTCCCCCGCGACCGCGCCCGGGCGCCCCACACGCCCCGCGAGCGAGGTGGTGACGCGGACGCCGGGGTGCGCCGCCAGCGCGGCGGCGAGTTCGCGGGCCTCGGTGGTGCCGCCGAGGATCAGGACGTGGCGGGGGGACATGGGGCGAGCGTACGTCGTGCCGTCCGCTGCGATGCCGCCGCCCTGAGCACCGCGAACGCCCGGAACACCGCGAACACTATGAACACAACGAACGGACCCGTGGTTCCTCGTCCCGCCTCTCCCTAGCATCGCGGCGCACGGCTCGACGACGCGCCGAAGAGGAACGAGGAGCAGGGTCTTGGACTGGACGAGAACCCCCGCAGTGATCCGCAGGTCTGTCGCATGGACCCCCCACCGGCGCACGACGCTGACCGCCCTGCTGGCCGGTGCCCTCGCCGCCGGCTTCCTCGTCGGCGCGTCGAACGCCCGGGGAGAGACCGGCGAGACGGCGGCCCCGGCTCGCGCCGAATGCCCCGCCGCGGTCGCCGACAAGGCCACCTGCTACACCGGCGTGGACCCCAACGGCGCCTACTACGCGATAGCCGTACCCGACGACTGGAACGGCTCTCTCGTCGTCCACGCCCACGGCGGCCCCGACCTCGGTGCGGAGTCCGACCCCGGCCGCAGCCTCGACGATCTGGGGCGCTGGTCGGTGATGGTGCAGGAGGGCTACGCCTGGGCGGGTTCGTCGTACCGCCGGGGCGGTTACGGGACGCGGATGGCCGCCGCGGACACGGAGAGCGTGCGCCGGCTGTTCGTCGGTGAGTTCGGCAAGCCCCGGCGGACGTATGTGCACGGCCAGTCGTGGGGCGGGAACGTCGCCGCGAAGGTCGTGGAGACATACGGCGACCGGCGCGGGGCGTACGACGGGGCGCTGCTCACCAACGGCGTCCTCGGCGGGGGCTCGCGCGGCTACGACTACCGCATCGACCTGCGCGTCGTCTACCAGTACTACTGCGGCAACCACCCCCGCCCGACCGAGCCGCAGTACCCGCTGTGGCAGGGCCTGCGCGCCGGCTCGACCATGACCAGCGCCGGGCTGCGCGCCCGGCTGCAGGAGTGCACGGGCTACGCGTCGGCGCCGCAGGAGCGGACCGCGCTCCAGCAGCGCAACCTCGACGACATCCTCGCCGTCACGCGGATCCCGGAGCGCACGCTGGAGTCGCATCTGCGGTTCGCCACCTTCACGTTCCGGGACATCGTGCACGACCGCCTCGGGGACCGGAACCCGTTCGGCAACCGGGGCGTGCGGTACTCCAGGTCGCATGACGACAAGGCGCTCAACGCCGGTGTCGAGCGTTTCGCCCCCGACCCCACGGCCGTACGCGATCTGTCCTACGACAGCGATCTCACGGGCAAGGTCGCGATCCCGGTGCTGACGATGCACGCGATCGACGACCCGACGGCGTTCGTCGAGCACGAGGCGGCCTACCGGGCCACGCTGCACGGGGCCCGGCGGGACGGGCATCTGGTGCAGACGTTCACGCGGGAGGCCGAGCACAGTGAGCTGAGCGACGCCGAGTACGCCAACTCCATTGCCGCCCTGGACAAGTGGGTGCGCGGCGGCAAGAAGCCGACGGCCGGGTCGGTCGCGGCGTCGTGCGCGGCGTTCGACCGCACGTACGGCACCGGCTGCTTCTACGACCCGGCGTTCCGCCCGGCTCCGTACGCCACGCGCGTCGAGCCGCGACCGGGCGGGCTGCGGTGGCCCGCCATGACGTCGGCTCAGGAGCGGGCGTGGAGCAGGATCGAGGGTGTCGGGATCACGCCCTGACCTGTGCCGGGAGGATCGCTGGCTATGGTCCTGGCATGGAATCCGTAGGTGGCGTGGAATCCGTACGTGGCATGCAATCCCTGCGTGCCGTTCTGATCGACATCGACGGGGTGCTCACCGTCTCGTGGCAGCCGCTGCCGGGGGCCGTCGAGGCGCTGCGGGAGATCCGCGAGGCCGGGCTCGGTGTCGCACTGGTCACGAACACGACCTCGCGGACCCGGGCGTCGATCGCGCGGACGCTGGCGGACGCCGGGTTCCCGGTGTCCGCCGAGGACATCCTGACCGCGCCCGCCGTCACCGCCGCGTATCTGGCGGAGCACTCTCCGGGGGCGCGGTGTGTGCTGCTGAACAGCGGGGACATCGCGGAGGACCTGGGCGGAGTCGCTGTCCTGAGAGATGACGAGGGCGCGGGCGACCAGTCCGTTCCGGACGTCGTGGTCGTCGGGGGTGCCGGGCCCGAGTTCGGCTATGCGGCGCTGAACCGGGCCTTCGGGCATCTGCAGCGCGGGGCGCGGCTGGTGGCCATGCACCGGAATCTGTACTGGCGTACCGATGACGGGTTGCAGCTGGACACCGGCGCGTTCCTGGCCGGCCTGGAGAAGGCGGCGCGGGTCGAGGCTGAGATCACGGGGAAGCCGTCGGCCGCGTTCTTCGAGGCGGCCCTGGCGCATGTGGGGGCCGGCGCGGGCGAGGCGGTGATGGTCGGGGACGACGTCGAGTCCGATGTGCTGGCGGCGCAGCGGGCCGGGGTCAGGGGCGTGCTGGTCAGGACCGGGAAGTATCTGCCCGAGACGCACCGGGCCGCGAGCGGCACGCCCGACCATGTGATCGACTCCTTCGCCGATCTGCCCGCCCTGCTGAGGGAGCTGCGGGGGGCAGCGCAGGAGTAGGGGTCAGCGCAGGAGTAGCTGGAGGCCGCCGACGACCGTCGCCGCGATCACCAGGTGCTCGAACAGCCGCTGGTTGATCCGGTTCACCGCCCATTTGCCGAGGAACGCGCCGGGCACGACGAAGAGCACGAGCGCCGCGTCGAGCAGGAGCGAGGAGCCGTCGATCAGGCCGAGTCCGGCGCTGAAGGGCACCTTGGAGACGTTGACGATCAGGAAGAAGAAGGCGGACGTCCCGAGGAAGCCGAGCTTGCGGAAGCCGGCCGACAGCAGGTACATCGACATCACCGGGCCGCCCGCGTTGGCGACCATCGTGGTGAAGCCGCCGAGGACGCCGTACGAGCGGGCCTTGACCCGGCCGGTCCGGCTGGTGACCGAGTCCGGCTCCGCCTCCTGCTCGGCGGTACGGCGGCGCCACACCGTCACGCCCGCCATCATCAGCAGGATCGCGCCGATCGACGTACGGACGATGCCGTCGTCGGCCCAGACGAGGAACAGCGTGCCGAAGACGACGCCGGCCGCGACCGCGGGGAACAGCCGCCACAGCGTGGGCCAGTGGGCGTGCCTTCGGTAGGTGAGGACGGCGAGGACGTCCCCGGCGATCAGGATCGGCAGCAGCACGCCGGTGGAGGCGCGGGCGGGGAGGACGGCGGCGAAGATCGCGAGGCTGACCGTGTTGGCCCCGCTGACGGCCGTTTTCGAGAAGCCGACGAGCAGGGCCGCGAAGGCGAGCGCGGCGAACTCCCAGCCTGTTATGTGCCAAAGCGTCATCGTGTCCATGCGGAGACCGATGGTATGTGCAGACAACAGGTACTGGTAAGGACCGTCTCGCCAGTTGGGAGATTGCTAGTGCCGCTCCACCAGCACCGCGCTCCCCTGCCCGACGCCCACGCACATGGTCGCCAGCCCCCGTTCGGCACCTGTGCGCCGCATCCGGTGCAGCAGCGTCGTGAGGATCCGCGCACCGGAGCTGCCCAGCGGATGCCCCAGCGCGATCGCGCCGCCGCTGGCGTTGACCCGCTCGGGGTCGATGCCGAGCTCGTCGACGCAGGCGAGGGCCTGCGCCGCGAACGCCTCGTTGAACTCGGCTTCCTGGATGTCGCCGATCGTCCAGTCGGCGCGGGCCAGGACCCTGCGGGTGGCGGGGACCGGGCCGATGCCCATCACGTCCGGGTGGACACCCGCCGAGCCGCCGGCGACGTAGCGGCCCAGGGACTCCAGGCCGAGTTCGTTGAGGGCCTCCTCGCTGACGAGGAGCAGTGCGGCCGCGCCGTCGTTCATCGGTGAGGCGTTGCCCGCGGTGACCGTGCCGCCCTGCCGGAAGACCGGCTTCAGCCGGGCCAGTTTCTCGTACGACGTGTCCTCGCGAATGCACTCGTCGCTGTCGACGAGCACGCCGTCCGGGCGCTCGACCGGCAGGAGTTCGTCGTCGAAGTGGCCGTTCTTGCGGGCCTCGGCGGCCCGTTGGTGGCTGCGCAGGGCGAAGTCGTCCTGCCGTTCGCGCGGGATGCCGTATCGCTCGGCGACCTCCTCGGCCGTCTCGCCCATGGCCAGCAGGCCGTGCAGTTCCTTCATCGCCGGGTTGACCAGGCGCCAGCCGAGCCGGGTGTCGACGGTCTCGATGCGGTGGGGCAACGCCTCGTCGGGGCGGGGCAGGACGAAGGGGGCGCGGCTCATCGACTCGGAGCCGCCGGCGAGCACGATGTCGGCCTCGCCTGCCGCGACGGTGCGGGCGGCCGACGTCACCGCCTCCAGGCCGGACGCGCACAGGCGGTTGACCGTGGCGCCGGGGACCGACTCGGGCAGCCCGGCGAGGAGCGCGGCCATGCGGGCGACGTTGCGGTTGTCCTCGCCCGCCTGGTTGGCGGCGCCCCAGTAGACGTCGTCGATGCGCGCCGGGTCGAGTGCGGGCACCTCGGCGACGAGGCCCCGGATCACGGTCGCGGCGAGGTCGTCGGGCCGTACCGACGACAGCGCTCCGCGCAGCTTGCCGATGGGGGTGCGGCGGGCGGCCGCGAAGTGGACGGGACGCACGACAGGACTCCTGACCGGGCCGGATGGATCGGCACCCTGTTAATTAGCACCGCTAGTTTTGGACTATAGACCGCTTTGCCGCCCGCTGGGAAGATCCCCTGGGGACCCGCACCGACACAGCCGGAGGAAGCATGGCCGACGCCCGCGAGCACGTACTCGACGGAAGCCGGGGATCGATCGTCGTACGCGAGTGGCCGAGCCGCGGCCGGCCTCGCTACCTCGCGCTCGTGGTCCATGGCTACGGCGAGCACGTCGGCCGGTACGCCGAGGTGGCGGACGTCCTGGTCAGGCACGGTGCTGCCGTGTTCGGGCCCGATCATGTCGGTCATGGCAGGTCGGCGGGTGAGCGCGTGGTGATCGAGGACTTCGAGGACGTGGTCGCCGATCTGCACGCGGTCGCCGGGCTGGGCCGGGCCGCGCATCCGGATGTGCCGGTCGTCATGGTCGGGCACTCCATGGGCGGCCTGATCGCGGCCCGCTACGCCCAGCTCCACGGCGACGGGCTCGCCGCCCTGGCGCTGTCCGGGCCAGTGATCGGCGACTGGGAGCTGCCCCGCCGGCTGCTCGCCCTCGACGAGATCCCCGACACGCCCATCAGCCCGGCCTCGCTCTCCCGCGACCCCGCGGTCGGCGCGGCGTACGTGGCGGATCCGCTGGTCTGGCACGGGCCGATGAAGCGGCCGACGGTCGAGGCGTTCGCCCGGATGCTGGACACCGTGTCCAAGGGCGGCGACCTCGGAAACCTGCCGCTGCTGTGGCAGCACGGCGACGACGACCGGCTGGTCCCGCTCACGGGTAGCCGCGTCGGCGTCGAGGAACTGCGCGGGAGCGAGCCGTCAGGCCACTCCGGGCACACCTACCGCGAACGCATCTATCCGCAAGCCCGGCACGAGGTGTTCAACGAGACGAACAAGGCGGACGTCTTCGCGGACCTGACCCGCTTCCTGGACGGCGTGTTCGCACACTGAGACACGTCGCGTTTTGCACCGGTTCGCCCTGGGCACCCGCGCCCGCATGGGGCGGTACCAGCGTCGCACCCGCGTCGCACCGCTCCGCACTGGCCCCACCACGCCAGAAATGGAGGAGCGCGGAATGACTGTCGTCAAGAGCACGCTTCCCGAACCGGCTCGCCGCGTCGCCGGCGAGGCCCTGCAGAGCACTCTCGTCGATCTTCTCGGACTCTCGCTGATCGGAAAGCAGGCGCACTGGAACATCGTGGGCCCGCGGTTCCGCTCGATCCATCTGCAGCTCGACGAGGTCGTCTCGGTGACCCGCGCGTTCTCCGACACCGTCGCCGAACGCTCCGCCGCACTCGGTCTGCCGCCCGACGGCCGGCCGGAGACCATCGCCGCGACCTACACGCTGCCCGGCCCCAAGGAGGGCTGGGTCCGCGACAACGAGGTCGTCCAGCTCGTCGTGGACTCCCTGGCGGCGGCCATAGAGCGGCTGCGCGCACGCATCACCGCGACCGCCGAGCCGGACCCGGTGACGCAGGACCTGCTGATCGGCATCACGAGCGAGCTGGAGAAGCAGCGCTGGATGTTCGACGCCGAGAACTGGCCGCGCGACGAGTGACACCGACACCCACACCCACACCGCGATACGCCGTACGCCGTACGCCCGGAGCCGTACGCCCGGAGCCGTACCCGCAGAGAAGGGGCACACCGTGACCGACGCCCTCGAACTCGACGCACTGTGGCAGGAGTTCCACCGCGTCGTGAACATGACCTCGCAGGAGCTGGCCACCTGGCTGCGGGTCAGTGACGCGGACGAGGAGACCGAGCCGCTGCCGGACCAGGCCGGCACGCCGACCGGTCAGCACGTCCTCGCGATCCTCCAGAAGCGACGCACGGACCTCACGGACGACGATGTCCAGATCATGTACGACGTCGTGGACACCGTCACCGACCAGGCGGACCTCGAGAACGAGCCCGAGCCCGAACAGACCCGCCGTCGGCATCAGCTGATGACGATCGGCCACGACCCGCTGAGGCCATGAGCAACGACAAGCGAGTCGTACGGGAACTCGTCCGCGCGCACGGGCAGACGTTCGCCGAGGAGGCCGGCATCCGGCTGCGGAACACCCCGCAGCCGCTGTACCGGCTGCTGGTACTCGCACACCTGCTCAGCGCCCGCATCCGCGGCTCGATCGCCGTCGACACCGCCCGCTCCCTCCATGACGCGGGGCTGCGCGATCCGCGCCGGATGGCCGACGCCGACTGGCAGGAACGGGTCGACGCGCTGGGCCGGGGCGGCTATCGGCGCTACGACGAGCGCACGGCCACCCAACTCGGCGAAGATGCCGCGCTGTTGAACGACCGGTGGGGCGGCGACCTGCGGCGGCTGCGCAAGGAGGCGGACGGCGACGTCGCCGAACTGCGCCGCCTGCTGAGGGAGTTCCCCGGTGTGGGACCGTCCGGTGCCGACATCTTCCTGCGCGAGGCCCAGCGGGTCTGGCCGGAAGTGGCGCCCTACCTGGACTCCAAGGCGCTCGCGGGTGCCCGGCGGCTCGGTCTGCCCAAGGACCCGGAACGGGTTGCCGGCCTCGCCGGGAACACCGAACCGGCCGTGCTGGCCGCCGCGTTGGTGCGGGCCTCGCTCGACAAGGAGGTGGCCGAAGACAGTCTCCGCCGGGCCGCGTGATCGTGGAAGACTGCTCACAACTCACCGTTGTCGAGCACAGGAGGCCTGCGTGGCGGGGAGCGAGTCGGGAACCGGGTCGGCGACCCAGTCGGCCGTGTCCCGTATCGACACGAGCAGGCCGCATCCGGCCCGGGTGTACGACTGGTTCCTCGGCGGCAAGGACAACTACCCGGTCGACGAGGAGCTCGGCCGCCGGATCACGGCGATGCAGGGCGACGCTCCGCGGCATGCGCGGGCCAACCGCCGGTTCATGCAGCGGGCCACCCGGGCGGTCGTCCAGGAAACGGGGATCCGGCAGTTCCTCGACGTCGGCTCCGGCATCCCGACCGAGCCCAACCTGCACCAGATCGCCCAGTCCGCCGTCCCGGACGCGCGGGTGGTCTACGTCGACAACGACCCGATCGTGCTCGCGCACGCGGAGGCCCTGCTGCGCGGCACTCCGGAAGGCGTGACCGAGTATGTGCAGGCCGACGCGCGTGAGCCGGAGCGGATTCTCGAACAGGCGGCGTCGGTCCTCGACCTCGACCGGCCCGTCGCCCTGTCCCTGATCGCGCTGCTGCACTTCATCGCGGACGACGACGGCGCCCACCGGCTCGTGGACACGCTGGTCGGCGCGCTGGCGCCGGGCAGCTGTCTGGTGCTGTCGGCGATGACGGCGGACTTTGAACCGGAGAACGTCCGTCGGGGCATCGCCGCCTACAACGCGAGCGGGGTGACGCTCGTGGCCCGTTCGCACGCCGAAATGGGTCGGCTCTTCAGGGGACTTGAGCTGCTGGAGCCCGGGATCGTCTCGCTGTCGGACTGGCGGCCGGGCGCGGGCGAGCTCGGAGCGAACGAAATCCCCGTGTCACTGTACGGCGCGGTCGGCCTGAAGCCCTGAAGCCCTGACCCAGCCCCCGACTCGAAGCCGCTCACCCGAGCAACCACCCTCCGTCCACCGCGAGTTCGACCGCGTTGACCGACCGGTTGCGCAGCAGGAAGTCCACCGCGTCCACGACGTCGGCCATCGTGGCGAGCTGCCCGGTGGGGGTCCTGGCGCGCAGCCCCGCCAGCACCTCGCCGGGCTTGGCCAGCCAGTGCGGACTGTCGCCCACGACCCCGGGATGCACGGCGTTGACCCGTACCGGCGCCAGCTCGACGGCGAGGGTGTTCACCAGCCCGCCCACACCCGCGTTGACGGTCGCCACCGTCGTCGCGCCGACGTACGGGCGCTCCTTGGCCTGTCCGCCGAAGAGCACGATCGCGCTGTCGTCGTGCAGCCGTGGGCGCAGGGTGTGCACGACCTCGGTGTAGCCGACGAGCTTGAGCGTGACGAGTCGCACGGCGGCGTCGATGTCGTACTCGGTGACCCGGTTGTCGTCCCGGGAGACGCCCGCGATCACCAGGTGGTCCAGGCGCCCGACGCCGGCCAGCGCGGCGGCGATCTCCCGAGGCTGCGACAGATCAAGGGCGATGCCCTGAGCGGCGCCGATCTCCTTGGCCACCGTGTCGGCGCGATGGGCGTCACGGCCGGTGAGGACCACCTCGTCACCACGCTGCGCGCGGGAGCGGGCGAACTCGCGGCCGATCCCGGAGGTGCCGCCCACGACGAGCACACTGCTCATGATCCCAGCGCCTCCCTCAGATACTCCCAGTCCCGCGTGAAGCGGTAGGAGTGCCGGGGCGGCGGCTGCGGCGCCTGGGTCTCCAGCCAACGCAGGGGTCCCTCCCCCGCGTTGGCGAACCCGTGCACACAGCCGGCGCCCGCCCACGCGAGGTCGCCGGGCCCGAGCCGGTACCGCTCGCCGTCGAAGGTGGCGTCCACGGCCCCCTCCAGGAACAGGTACGTCTCCTCGAAGGGATGGTCGTGCGTGCCGGCCACCCCGTCCGGCGCGTACTGCACCATGAACATGGTCGAGGCGACGGCGCCGAGATCGCCGTCGACCATCATCTTCACGGTGATCCCGCTGTACACGAGCAACGCGGTCCGCATGCTCGCCGACACCGCGAGCAGGTCCTGCGCCTGCTTGCCGTGATCCATCTGCGTGGGCTCGAAGTGGCCGAAGGACCGGGTGCGCGGGTCGCGGACGTCGATGCGTACGGGGTCGCGGGCCGGCAGCGCGGGCACCGCCTGGGTGTCGTGGCCGTAGCGGGCCCGCGGCACCGGCGCGAGCATGTCGGCCCAGCGTCCGGCGGTGTCTCCGGCGCCGCGCCAGGCATGTGGGACGCCGGTCGGGAGGAGACCGTAGTCGCCCTCTTCGAGGAGGTACGACCCGTCGGGGACGTCGAGGATCACGGCCCCGTCGAGCACATGGAAGCTCTCCTCGTACGAGTGCACATGCGTGCCGACCCGGCCGTCGGGCCGTATCTCGCACACGCCGAAGCCGGTGTGCACGCTGCCGTCGCCCTCTGCGACCAACTCCCGGCGCCGGTGGCCGAGTTCGTCATAGGGCGGCTCCGGGACGTCGGCGGCCCGGCGCACCAGGTGTCCGGTCATGCGGCGCTCTTCGCCTCCTTTGCGGCCAGGAGCCGGTCGCGGGACTCCTCGACCAGTCGGCGGGCCCGGTCGACGTCGGCCACGAGCCGGCCCTCACGCTTGCGGATCACGCCGTCGACGATGACCGTGTCGACGTTGGAGACGTCCGCCGACAGCGTCACCGCGGCGGCCGCGTCGTGCACCGGCACGACGTTCAGCGCGGTGGCGTCGACCGCGACGACATCGGCGCGCTTGCCGGGGGTCAGGGAGCCGGTGCGGTCCTCGACGCCCGCGACGTGGGCGCCGTTACGTGTCGCGATCTCCAGCATCTGACGTGCCGTCAGCATCGTTTCGGGTACGGGCAGGTTGGCCTTCCAGCAGTCGGCGTTGACCCGGGCGCGCTCGGCGCCGAAGGCCGCGCGGATCTGGGTGAACATGTCGCCGGGCGCGGTGGTGACGACGTCGATGCTGAGGGAGGGCCGCAGTCCGAACTCGATGGCCTTCATGACGGGCGGCCAGCCGTGCCCCATCTGCTCCTCCACCTGCGGTGCGATCGAGACCGTGCCGCCGCTGTCGGCGACCATCTGCCACTCCTCCTCGCTGAGGTAGCAGCAGTGGACATAGGTGGTGCCGGGGCCGAGCAGCCCCAGACCCTGGAGCTGCTTGACCATGCCGAAGCGGCCCGCCAGGCGGCCCATCGCCACGTGCACGGTGATCGGGATGCCCAGCTCGCGGGCGAGGGCCCACTCGGCGGTGACGACGTCGTTGGTGCAGAAGCCGGGGCCGCGGGTGGCCAGGCCCATGGTCAGCAGGCCGTCGTCGGAGGAGAAGTAGGCGCTGCGGATGCGTCGTACGTCGTCGCCAGGGATCGCGATCTTGCTGTCGAACCAGTAGTCGGCCAGTGAGGTGTTGGCGCTGCCATACGCGTACTGCGCGCGGATGCCGGTCTCCGTGAGCGCCTGGACCGCGGCGTCCGGATGCGCGGGCGTGTTGTTGATGTGGGACCAGTCGACGAGGGTCGTGATGCCTGCGTTGAGGCACTCCAGTGATCCCGCGAGGTTGGCCGCGTACACGTCCTCGGGGGTGTACAGCGGCGCGAAGGAGTCGAGGATGTCGACGAAGTAGTCGTCCAGGGTGGCGTCGGGGGCGACGTTGCGGATCGACGCCTCCCAGGTGTGGCGGTGGGTGTCGACGAAGCCGGGGATCACGATACGGCCGGTCATGTCGAGCACTTCCGCGTCGGCGCTGATGTCCGGCTCCACCGCCGTGATCTTCCCGTCCTCGATGAGGACGTCCCCCTGGGGGAGGTCCCCGACTGCGGGGTCCATCGACAGCACGTGACCGGCTCGCAGGAGTATACGATCGGGCATCGCTCTTCCTCCCATGGTGTTCGGACGGGACGTTCAATAGGCGGCGAGCTTCCTCACGGCCGTGACGACCTTGTCGACGGTGGGAATCACCCGTTCCTCCAGCGCGTCGGCGAACGGCAGCGGAACGCACTCGCCCGCCACCCGCCTGACCGGCGCGTCCAGCAGGCCGAACCCCTCGTCCGCGACGACCGAGACGACCGTCGCGCCCCAGCCGCCCTGGTACGGGTTCTCCTCGACGGTGACGAGCCGCGAGGTCCGCCCGAGCGACGCGAGCACGGTGCTCATGTCCAGCGGCACCAGACAGCGCAGATCGACGACCTCCGCCTCGATGCCCTCGCCGGACAGCAGGTCGGCGGCCTTCAGCGCGAGCGGCACCATCGAGGCGAGGGCGACGAGGGTGACGTCGGCGCCCTCGCGGACGACTGCGGCCCGGCCCAGCTCGACGACGTGGTCCGGCGGTGCGGGTGCGCCCTTGGAGGCGAGCAGCGCCTTGTGCTCGAAGAGGACGACCGGGTCGTCGCTGCGGATCGCCGCCGCCATCATGCCGGTCACGTCGGCGGGAGTCGCCGGTGCGGCGATCTTCAGACCGGGCACGGTGAGCGCCCAGTTCTCGGTCGCCTGGGAGTGCTGCGCGCCGAAGCCGAGCCCGCCGCCGTTGGCGGTGCGCACCACGAGCGGGACGGTGACCTGGCCGCCCGTCATGTACCGCACCTTGGGGATCTCATTGGCGAGATAGTCCCAGCAGCAGGCCAGGAAGTCGGAGAACATGATCTCGGCGACGGGCCGCATCCCGGTCATCGCGGCGCCCATGGCGGCCCCCACTATGGCCTGTTCGGAGATCGGCGTGTCCCACACCCGCTCGGGCCCGAACTCCTCGAGCAGCCCGACGGTCGTCTTGAACACCCCGCCCGCCGCACCGATGTCCTCGCCCAGGCACACGACGGACGGATCGCGCCGCATCTCCCGCGCGATGCCCTCGGCGACCGCCTCCCGATAACTGATCACGTCCGCCACGCCGCGCCTCCGTCCGCCCATACGTCGGTGAAGGCCTCGTCCGGATCGGGCGCGGGCGCCGCCTTCGCGGCCTCGACCGCCTTCTGGACGAGGGAGGTCGCCCGGTCGTCCGCCTCGCCGATCACCGCCTCCGGCACCCCCGTCTCGACGAGCCGGCCCCGCGCCAGGTCCAACGGGTCGTGCTTCAGCCAGCGTTCGACCTCCTCGGCCGGGCGGTAGGTCGCCGGATCGGAGCGGCTGTGCCCGAAGTGGCGGTAGGTCAGCGCCTCCAGCAGCGCGGGCCCGTCTCCTGCCCGGGCCCGAGCCGCGAGCCGGGCCACCGCCTCCTCGACCGCGAGGACGTCGTTGCCGTCCACCACCTCGCCCGGGATGCCGTACGCGGGCGCCCGGTCGGCGGCGGGCCGTGGCACCGCCGTGACGTCGGCGATCGGCGTGTACTCCATGTAGAGGTTGTTCTCGCAGACGAACAGCACCGGCAGCTTCCACACGGCGGCCAGGTTGAGTGCCTCGTGGAAGGCGCCGATGTTGGTGGCGCCGTCGCCGAAGAAGGCGACCGCGATCTGGTCGGTGCCGCGCAGCCGGGCCGACCAGGCCGCGCCGGCCGCCATCGGGAGGTGGGAGCCGACGATGGCGTACGAGCCGAGCATCCCGGTGGACGCCTTGGTCAGGTGCATGGAGCCGCCCTTGGCCCCGCACAACCCCGTTGCCCGGCTCATGAGTTCGGCGAGGCACTCCTGCGGGGTGGCCCCGCGTGCCAGCGCGTGATGGTGTCCCCGGTAGGTGGCGAAGACGTAGTCGTCGGGGCGCAGGGCGGCGCTCGCGCCGACGGCGATGGCCTCGTGTCCGGCGGCCAGGTGGGTGGTGCCTTTGACGAGGCCCTGCAGGAAGAGGTCGTGGGCGGCCTTCTCCGTACGGCGGATGACGGTCATCTGCTCGTACGCGGCGAGGAGTTCGGCCGGTTCCATCAGTGGTCCCCGTCGCCACGGGAGGTGCCGCCGGAGGTGCTGCGCGACGTGTTGAGGTGGGACTGCGACTCGCGCCGGGTGTTCAACTCGCCGCCGACCGTCCAGTACTTGCGGCCCGCCACCAGCAGTTCCTCCGCCGGGAACTTCGTGATGACCTCGCAGCCGTCGGCGGTGACGACCACTTCCTCCTCGATGCGGGCGGCGGACCAGCCGTCGGCGGCGGGCCAGTAGGTCTCCAGTGCGAACACCATGCCCTCCTCCAGGACCTCGGGGTGGTCCAGGGAGACCAGTCGGCTGAAGATCGGCTTCTCCCAGATCGACAGGCCGACGCCGTGGCCGTACTGGAGGGCGAACGCGGCGGTCTCGTCGGCGAATCCGAACTCCTCGGCGCGCGGCCAGACCTGCACGATGTCGGCGGTGGTGGCGCCCGGGCGGACGAGGTCGATGGCCTGGTCCATGTACTCACGGCAGCGCACATAGGCGTCGCGCTGGGCGCGGGAGGCGCTGCCGACGGCGAAGGTGCGGTAGTAGCAGGTGCGGTAGCCGAGGTGGCTGTGCAGGATGTCGAAGAAGGCGGGGTCGCCGGGGCGGATCAGGCGGTCGCTGTAGACGTGCGGATGAGGTGAGCAGCGCTCGCCGGAGATCGCGTTGACGCCTTCGACGTACTCGCTGCCGAGGTCGTACAGCACCTTGCTGACCACCCCGACACACTCGTTCTCGCGCACCCCAGGACGCAGATAGCCGTACAGCTCCTCGTACGCGGCGTCGACCATCGCGCAGGCCTGGGTGAGCAGGGAGATCTCGTCCGGTGTCTTGATGCGGCGGGCCTCCAGGAAGACCTGCTGTCCGTCGACGACCTCGATGCCCTCGGCGCGCAGGGCGGTGAGGACCGGCATCTCGACGACGTCGATGCCGAGCGGCTCGTCGGCCAGGCCGTGTGCGCGCAGCTCGGTGGCGATCTTCGCGGCGACGTCCGCGGCGATCTGGGCCTGCGGGTGGAAGGCGCCGCGCAGGGTGGAGATGCCGGCGCGGGCGCCCGTGGGCGGGCCTTCCTTGCCGTCGCTGTAATCGAGCCACGGGTTGTAGAGCTGATGGTGCCGGGCTGCGGAGCCGAAGTCCCAGACGATCGGCTCGCCGCCGCGCACCAGCAGGGCGAAGCGGATCAGCTTGTCCATCGCCCAGGTGCCGATGTGCGTGGCCGTCATGTAGCGGATGTTGGCGAAGTCGAAGCTGAGCACCGCACCGAGCTCGGAGCGGTTCAGGGTCTCGTTGAGGCGAGCCAGCCGCTGTTTGCGCAGCCGGTCCAGGTCGACGCGCTCTTCCCAGTCGACGGCATTGGGTCCGAAAGTGCGGATCGCCATGGCGACCACCCCCGCTTGGGAGTCAACGACTGTATGCGGTGAGTGTCAAGTCTCACTGAACAACACTGGACACGAACCAGATGCCCGTAGCCGCTACGTCACCATCATTGCGGTAGCGGTGCGGGGTCGTCGACTCGAAGCAGACGGCGTCGCCCGGACGCAGCGTGTACTCGTCGAAGCCGAGGGTGAGGATCAGCTCGCCCGAGGTCAGACAGCCGTACTCGGTGCCGGTGTGGCGCATGAGGCCACCGGAGCTGGAGGAGGCCCCGCCGGGTCGGTACGTCACGAGCAGGAAGTCGACGTCGCTGCCGGGAACATGGCCGAGACGCTCCCACACCACGCCCGAGTCCAGCTCCAGCACCTCCCGCTCCCTGGGCGTCACCAGCGGGCCGATCCGGCGACCGGGGTCGGCGGCGAAAGCGGCGAGGGCGTGCAGCACGGTACCGGGGCTGCCGCCGCCGGGGAGGCCGTTGTAGTCTCGCCCGCCTCGAAGAGGGCCTCGACGGAGATGCCGAGAGCCGTGGTGATGGCGTAGAGGGTGCTGACCGAGGGCTGGCTCTTGCCGTTCTCGATCTGCGAGATGAGGCTCGCCGATACGCCGACCTCGCGCGCGAGCGCCCGCAGGCTCGTCCCGCGCGCAAGGCGGGCCTGCCGGATGCGGGCGCCTACCGGCGGGACGGCGGCGGGGGGCATGGGGCTCCTCTCGGCAGGGCGGGGCTGTTCGCTCTCATTGAACAGCGAGCGGCACGCACGCGGTACCGCAATGCCCGAAGGGGCGCGGTGAACTGCGCGCCCCGCCACGAACAACCAGCAGCCGCCCACAAGTCCCGGGCCCCGAGCCACTGGGCATGGACATCAGCCCTTCCCCGCAGGAAACAGCGCCCGGACCTCCCACCCCGCTCCACCCCGCGGCCCGGCATGCAGTTCCCCGCCCAGTGCCGTCACCCGCTCCTTCAGCCCGACCAGTCCGAACCCGCCCCCGTGCGCGGCCGCAGGAAGCTGCGTCCCGCCCCGCCCGTCGTCCGCGACCGACACCTCCAGGCGCCCGGCGTCGTCCCGGAGCCGGACCTCCACGTGCGCGGCGTCGGCGGCGTGCCGGCGGATGTTGGTCAGCGCCTCCTGGACGACCCGGAAGGCCGCCGCCTGCACCTCATGGGGCAGGTCGGCCGACACCGCGGGATCACGGCTCAGGGTGACCTGCTGGACCGGGCTCGCGAAGCCGTCGGTCAGCTCGGCGACGCCCGCCAGGTCACCGACCGGGCGGCGGTCACCACCCTCCTCCCCGGTGTCGCGCAGCACGCCGACGGTACGGCGCATCGAGGCGAGGGCCTCGGTGGCGGCGCGTTCGATGCCGGCCAGGACGGGGTCGAGCTCCTGCGGCTGGGTCCGCGCCATCATGCGGGCCATCTGCGTCTGCACGAGGATCCCGGTGACATGGTGGGCGACGAAGTCGTGCAGGTCGGCGGCGATGGCGACGCGTTCGGCGCGCCGGGTCTCGCCGACGGTGACCGCCCGCCGGTAGTCCAGGGTGCGCAGGTACGCGGCGAGGCCCGCGAAGACGCCGACCAGCACCAGGCCGAGCAGGATGAGGGCCAGCGCCTCGTCCTGCACGGACCTCATGTACCGCACCGGCAACAGCAGCAGCGCGGCCACGTCGAGGGCGGCGCAGGCCACGGCCCAGCGAGGCAGGCAGTGCCGTACCGCGACGAACAGCAGGTACAGCAGGATCACGGCCTCGCCCGGACCGAAGACGTTCTGCGCACCGGCGAGCAGCGAGCCCGCCGAGTACAGGATCGAGGCGATGGCGGGCGCTGCGGTGCGCATCTGCGGGGTCAGCCATGCGGGCCTGCGTCGGGCCGGCCACAGCACGGCGGCCAGGCCCACGAGCAGCACGGCCAGGGTCGGCCAGGCCGGGCTCGCCGACGGCAGGACGCTCGTGCCGTCGGAACCCGCGTAGAGGATGTCGACGACACACGCGGCGAGCAGGAGGCCGACGGCGAAGCCCCGTGCGCAGCCACGGGGGAGGCGGACTTCATGCCGATCACGGTAGGTGAGCCCGCGCCCGGCGAGATCGGCCGATCGGCCGAGTGCCCGTCGCGGACGCCGGCCTTATGGCCGAGGCGCCCGCCCGGACCCGCGGGCGAGGCTGAAGCCGCATCCTCACCACGGACATCGGGAGTACGTGATGCAGCGCGGCAGTCCGTCGTCATTCGTCGTCACTACCGCCCCCGCCGGTCTGACCGCCGCCGCGAACGTCCTGAACCGGCGCCGGGTGCACGGCCTGCTGCGCAAGGTGACGGCTGCTCCGGCCCGGAGCGCGGACCGACCATGGATCCGGGCCACCGAGCCGCGCCCCTGAGGCATGATCGAACCATGACCACCGCACCCCCCTCCGGGGCGCCCATCCGCGTCCTGATCGCCGACGACCAGGAGATGGTCCGCACCGGCTTCCGCTTCTTCCTCGACGCGCAGCCCGACATCACCGTGGTCGCCGAGGCCCGCGACGGCGAGGAGGCGGTGGCGCTGGCCCGGCGGGAGCGACCGGACGTGTGTCTGCTGGACATCCGGATGCCGAGGCTGGACGGGCTGGAGGCGACCCGGCTGCTGGCCGGGCCCGACGTGGCCGACCCGATGCGGGTGGTCGTGGTGACCACGTTCGACCTCGACGAGTACGTGTACGGGGCACTGCGCGGCGGCGCGTGCGGGTTCCTGCTGAAGGACTCGGGGCCCACCCTCCTCGCGGAGGCGGTCCGCGCCGCCGCGGCCGGTGACTCACTGGTCTCGCCGTCCGTCACCGTCCGCCTGCTGAGTCACATCACCGCCCCACAGGCCGTCGCCGCCGCCCCGGTCCGGCCGGCGCAGCCCACGGAGCCCCTCACCGACCGCGAACTCGACGTCGTGCGCCGGGTCGCCCTCGGCCGTACGAACGCCGAGATCGCCGCCGAGTTGTACGTCTCCCTGTCCACGGTCAAGACGCACCTGTCCAGCGTCCAGCTGAAACTGTCCGCCCGGAACCGCGTCGAGATCGCGGTCTGGGCCTGGCAGCACGGGTACGGGCAACCGGGCGGCTGAGGCGTCGGCGGGCTCCCGGGCGTGGTCACTCGAACGGGCCGGTGCCGGTGGTGGGCCGGGGGTTCCGGTGGTGCGCTGAGGACACTCGTCACGTTCTCAGGAGGCACCCCGATGACCCGTCGTACGTCCCGACTCGTCCGCGTCCTCTCCTCGGCCCTGGCGGCAGGAACGCTGCTGGCTACCGCCGCCTGCTCGGACGACGGCGACAAAGACGGCTCGCGGGCCTCCGGCGTCACCGCGTCCCCCGCCGCCAGGAAGCAGCCGACCGGTTCCCGCACCACTACCGGATCCCCCACAACTACCGGCTCTCCGACCACTACCGGCTCTCCCACGGGGGGTGCCACCCTCACCGAGTCCGGCGCCCAGACCGCGCTGATCACCGAGGCGGACATCGAGGACGACTGGACCCAGGTCAAGGACACCGAGGCCGAGAACTGGCACGACAGCCTGCTCATCGGCACCGTGGACGTCTCGGACTTCCTCACCGCCAAGGCCGACGCCGCCGACTGCCAGCGGCTCATGGACTCGCTCTACGACGACGACCTGCTGGGCAAGCCGTCGGGAGCGAACGCGCTGCGCGGCTTCACGCAGGACGACTCACGGCTGCTGTACCAGGTCGCGTCCTACGACCGCACCGACCCGCAGGACTCCTTGAACTGGATGGCGAAGCTGCCCGACGAGTGCGACCAGTTCACGATGACCGAGAACGGCGAGGAGCGCACCGTCCAGGTCATCGAGACCTCGCTGCCCGACGTGGGCGACGCCCGCGAGGGCCTGCGCGTGACGGTGCAGGGCACGACCGGCGGCGAGGAGGCCACGCTGACCCTCGACGTCGCCGCCGTCCGTGTCGGCAACGACGCGATCACCGTCACGGCGGGCGGCCTCGACGGGGACGAGCACGACTCCGTGGAGCAGGCGGTCAAGCTCGGCACCCAGCGCCTGAAGGACGTCCTGGCCGGGAAGTCGCCCGCCTCGGCCCCCAGCGAGATCGAGTAACACACGGCCGGCGACTCCCTCTCCCTCCCGCCGCACTCCGCACTGCCGCCCTCCAACAGCCCTCCCGGCTCTGCCGATTCCCGGGACAGCGTGATCAACGGAGCGGCACAATGGCGCCGATGGCCGGTTTCGGTCGTGCGTGCGAGGAGAGGACGAGTCGTGAGTGATGGCCACACCCCGTCGGGCGGGTCGGCGAGGCTGAACACCGGTGTGGCGCACAACGCGCGCGTGTGGAACTACTGGATCGGCGGCAAGGACAACTACGAGGTCGACCAGCAGGTCGGCGAGCATGTCGCAGGGATGTTCCCGATCATCCGGGACATCGCCCGCGCGGACCGCGACTTCCTCGGCCGGGCGGTGCGTTTCGTGGCCGAGGAGCGGGGCGTGCGGCAGTTCCTGGACATCGGCACCGGACTGCCGACGGCGGACAACACCCACGAGATCGCCCAGCGCGTCGCACCCGACTCACGGATCGTGTACGTCGACAACGACCCGATCGTGCTCGTGCACGCCCGCACGCTGCTGACCGGCACCCACGAGGGCGTCACCGCCTACATCGACGCCGATGTGCACGACCCGGACGCCATCGTCGAACGCGCCGCGCAGACCCTGGACTTCACCGAGCCGGTCGCGGTGATGATGCTGGGCATCCTCAACTTCGTCCTGGACTACGACGAGGCCCGCGAGATCGTGCGGCGTGTCCTGGCCGCGGTTCCCTCCGGCAGCCACCTGGTCCTGACGCACCCGACGTTCGACTCCGAGCTCGGCGGCGAGGGCCAGATCCCGGCGATGAAGTTCTGGAACGAGAACGCCACGCCGCCGATCACGGCCCGCAGCGGCACGGACATCGCGGCCTTCTTCGAAGGGCTGGAGCTGCTGGAGCCGGGCATGGTGTCCTGCTCGCAGTGGCGCGCCGCCGACTCTCCCGCTGCGGTGCCGCAGTACGGCGCGGTCGCCGTGAAACCCTGACGCCCAGCAGGGACCACACGTGCCGGCCAGACCGGAACGGATCGGCACGGACCGGCCGAGTTCGTCGAGGAGACCGTATGACCACCCTTGCCGATCCCGTCCCGGGCGGGCGTCCCGGTGACGTCGAGCGGGCGGGCGCGCTGAGCGGCGAGCTGTCCGGGCGGGGCGTGCACGGGATCGTCCTGGCCTACGTCGACACGGCGGGCATCGCCCGGGTGAAGACGATCCCGACGGCGAAGCTCGCCTCCGCGGCGGCCTGGGGTGTCGGGATGTCGCCGGTGTTCGACACCTTCCTGGCAGGTGACTCCATCGTCACCACGGACGTCCTCGGCTCCCCGGACGGCGACCTGCGCCTCTATCCCGACCTCGACCCGCTGGTGGAGCTGTCCGCACAGCCCGGCTGGGCGTGGGCGCCGGTCGACCGGATCACCCAGGAGGGCGAGCGGCATCCCGCGTGCAGCCGTACGTTCCTGCGGCGAACGGTCCTTGAGGCCGCCGAGCGGCACGACGTCATCTTCAAGGCGAGCATCGAGATCGAGTGGGCCGTCGCTCAACCCCCGGGCCCCGACGGCGAGTTCGTGCCCGCGGTCACGGGTCCGGCGTACAGCGCCGCCCGCCAGGTCGAGTTGAGCGACTGCGCCGCCGAGCTGCTGGCGGCGCTCGCGCGGCAGGGCGTGGAGGTCGACCAGTTCCATCCGGAGTACGCGGCGGGGCAGTTCGAGCTGTCGGTGGCCGCGCTCGATCCGGTGGCGGCGGCCGACCGCAGCGTGCTGGTGCGGCAGACGATCCGGGCGGTGGCCCGGCGCCACGGGCTCGCGGTGTCCTTCGCCCCCGCGGTCCTCGGTCAGGGCGTCGGCAACGGCGGCCATGTCCACCTCTCCGCCTGGCGCGAGGGGATCAATCTGCACGCGGGCGGTGACCGCCGCCACGGCATGCGGCCCGAGGCCGAGTCCCTCGCGGCCGGCATCCTCGCCCACCTCCCCGCCCTCACGGCCGTGACCGCGCCGAGCCCGGCGAGCCATCTGCGGCTCAGACCCTCGCAGTGGGCCGGGGTGTTCACCGCGTGGGGCCGGGAAACGCGGGAGGCCGGGCTGCGTGTCGTCACCGGCACGGCAGGCCATCGCGCCGAGGCTGCCAACCTGGAGGTCAAGCCGGTGGACCTGGCCGCCAACCCGTACCTCGCCCTCGGCTGCCTGATCGCCGCCGGGCTGGACGGACTGACGTCGAGCGCGCGGCTGCCGCAGGAGATCACCGGCGATCCGGCGCATCTGGACGCCCAGGAGGCGGCTGCCCGGGGTGTCCGCAGGCTGCCGGCCTCGCTCACGGAGGCCGTGGCGGAGTTCCGTACGAACGAGCCGCTGCGGGCCGCGCTGGGCCCGGTCCTCGCCGACGCCGTGATCGCCGTACGGCAGGGCGAGGTCGACGCCGTCGCCGGGCTGGACGACGACCAGGTCGCGGCGGCGTACCGCTGGAAGTACTGACGTGGACGCCACCGGGCCGGTCCACGAGGCGCTCGCGGCGCTGCCGCTGGTGGACCACCACTGCCACGGGATCGTCACCGCCGACCTGGACAGGGAGGGCTTCGAGTCCCTGCTCACCGAGGGCGAGCCCTGGCCGGGCAGCTCGTCCTTCGACACTCCGGTCGGCGTGGCCGTACGCCGCCACTGCGCACCCCTGCTGGATCTGCCGCGGCACGCCCCCGCCGACGCGTATCTGGCCCGGCGTGCGGAGCTGGGCCGGCGCGAGGTGGACCGACGGCTGCTCGCCGCCGCCGGAACGGAGGTGTTCTGCGTCGACACCGGCTACACCCCGCAGCGCCTCACCACACCCCGGGAACTGGCGGAGACCGCCGACGCGACCGCGTACGAGGTCGTACGGCTGGAGGCGGTCGCCGAAGAGCTGGCGGCGCGGGGGGTCGAACCGGATGCCTACGCCTCCGCTTTCCGCACAGCGGCGGAGGAGGCCGTACGGCGTCCGGGAGTGGTGGCCGTGAAGTCGGTGGCCGCCTACCGGACCGGCTTCGACCTGAACCCGGCGCGCCCGTCGGACTCGCTGGTCACCGCGGCGGCCGGGCAGTGGCTGGCGAACGGCGGCCGCCTGACCGACCCGGTTCTGGTCCGCCACCTCCTGTGGACGGCGGTCGATCTGGGACGCCCCCTCCAACTCCACACCGGGTTCGGCGACAACGACATCCGACTGCACCGCGTGGACCCGACCCACCTGACGGACTGGCTGCACCTCATCAAGGGCACGATTCCGGTGCTGCTCCTGCACTGCTGGCCCTATCAGCGCCAGGCCGCCTATCTGGCGGCGGTCTTCGAGGAGGTGTACCTCGACGTCGGCCTCACCCTGCACCACGTCGGCCCCGCCCGGTCCCGGGCGATCCTGGCGGAGGCGATGGAGATCACCCCCTTCCGCAAGCTGCTGTACGCCTCCGACGCGTATGGTCTGGCGGAGTTCTACCAGCTCGGCGCACTGGCGTTCCGCCGCGGCCTGGGCGAACTGCTCCAGGACCGGGTGGACGCCGACGAACTGGGCCTGCCGGACGCGCTGCGGATCGCGGCGTGGGCGGCCGGCGACAACGCCCGCCGCCTCTACGGACTTCCCGCCCCCGAACCCGACCCCGCCCCCGAGCCCCGCCCGCCTCGCGACTGAGCGTTCGCAATTCCCGGAAAGTATGATCAAGCAATGTCTGACATGACCGAGACCACGCCCGGCTGGCTGCCCTCCGACGAGCTGGAGATGGCACGCGCACGCATGCCGATCCTGTACGTCGAGGCAGTGCCGGTGCGGGTCGACGACAGCGGCGAGGTCACCAGCATCGGCCTGCTGCTGCGCATCGGACCGGACGGAACAGTCAGCAGGACCCTTGTCTCCGGCCGCGTGCTGCACCACGAGCGCGTCCGCGACGCCCTTCTGCGGCACCTGGAGAAGGACCTCGGCCCGGTGGCTCTCCCCCGGGTCCCGACCTCACTCCAGCCCTTCACCGTCGCCGAGTACTTCCCGACGCACGGCGTCACGCCGTACCACGACCCGCGTCAGCACGCGGTCTCCCTCGCCTACGTCGTCCCGGTCACCGGCGACTGCCGGCCCCGCCAGGACGCCCTCGACCTGGTCTGGTTCAGCCCGCAGGAGGCCCTGTCCCCGGCGGTGCAGAGCGAGATGCCGGGCGGCCACGGGGTGCTGCTGAAGCAGGCGCTGGCGCATGTGGGCTGCGTGATCTGAACCACCGGACGGCGTTGTCATGATCGACGTGATCATTGCGGGCGGCGGTCCGACCGGCATGATGCTGGCCGGGGAGCTGCGGCTGCACGGCGTGCATGTGCTCGTGCTGGAGAAGCAGCCGGAGCCGACCAGGGTGGTGCGCTCACTCGGTCTGCACATGCGCAGCGTCGAGGTGATGGACCAGCGGGGTCTGCTGGAGCGGTTCCTCGCGCACGGGCAGCAGTACCGGGTCGGTGGCTTCTTCGCCGGCATCGACAAGCCCTGGCCCGACGGGCTGGACACCGCGCATCCCTACACCCTCGGTATCCCGCAGACCATCACCGACCGCCTGCTCGCCGAGCACGCCGCCGAGGTCGGCGCCGAGATCCGTCGCGGCTGCGAGCTGGTCGGGCTGGACCAGGACGACGACGCGGTGACCGCCGAGCTGGCCGACGGCACACGGCTGCGCTCTCGCTACCTGGTCGGCTGCGACGGCGGCCGCAGCACGGTGCGCAAGCTGCTCGGCGTCGGCTTTCCCGGCGAGCCCGCCACGGTGGAGACGTTGCTGGGCGAGATGGAGGTGGCCGTACCGCAGGAGACGCTGATGTCGGTGATGGCCGAAGTCCGCAGGACCCAGAAGCGGTTCGGCTTCATGCCTCTCGGCGACGGGGTCTACCGGGTCGTCGTGCCTGCCGAGGGGCTGGCCGAGGACCGCTCGGTCCCGCCGGCCTTCGAGGAGGTCCGGGAACAGCTGCGGGCGGTCGCCGGCACCGACTTCGGCGTCCACTCACCGCGCTGGCTGTCCCGCTTCGGCGACGCCACCCGGCAGGCCGAGCGCTACCGGTCCGGCCGTGTGCTGCTGGCCGGCGACGCGGCGCACATCCACCCGCCGACCGGCGGCCAGGGCCTCAACCTCGGCATCCAGGACGCGTTCAACCTCGGCTGGAAACTGGCCGCCGAGCTGGGCGGCTGGGCACCGGACGGGCTGCTGGACAGCTATCAGAGCGAACGGCACTCGGTGGCGGCCGACGTGCTGGACAACACCCGTGCGCAGATGCACCTGATGTCCACCGAACTGGGTCCGCAGTCGGTGCGCCGACTGGTGTCGCAGCTGATGGACTTCGAGGAGGTGAACCGCTACCTGATCGAGAAGATCACCGCCATCGGGGTCCACTACGACTTCGGCGAGGGCCACGAACTGCTCGGCCGACGGCTGCGGGACGTGAAGCTGAAGCAGGGCCGCCTCTACGAGCGGATGCGCGGCGGCCGCGGACTCCTGCTCGACCGGACAGGGCGGCTCTCGGCGGCGGGCTGGTCGGATCGGGTCGACCACGTCGTCGACGCCGGCGAGGAACTGGACGTGCCCGCGGTGCTGCTGCGGCCGGACGGCCATGTGGCCTGGGCCGGCGAGGATCAGCAGGAGCTGCTCGGCCGGCTGCCGCGGTGGTTCGGCGCCGCAACCGGATGAGTACCCGGTCGGCCCCGGGAAGCCAAGCGAAAAGGGCCCTCACAGGCTCTCGCCTGCGAAGACCCTTCGCACCGTCGGGACGACAGGATTTGAACCTGCGACCCCTTGACCCCCAGTCAAGTGCGCTACCAAGCTGCGCCACGTCCCGGTGCCCCGCTGACCTGGGGTTTCCCCTGGCCGAACGTGCATGGAAACAATACCGCACTCGGGTCGGTGGTCGCGCACTCGTTTCCGCGTGCCCGGCGTCTTCAGGTCCCCTCGCGCCTTCCGGTCATGACACAGGGCGCCGACAATGCCCCACCGGTCTCACTCCGCCGTTGCCGGCCCCAACTCGGGATGTGCCTCCAGCAGGCTCGACGGTGCCGCCTGGCGCCAGGAGTCGGCGAGGATGTCGCGCAGTTCGTCCTCGTCGTCCAGGGCGGAGAGCCAAGCTCTCACCCAGGCGAACTGCGCCTCGTGGTCGGCGATCCAGAACTTGTCCGGCTCGGCCAGCACCAGTTCGTCGCGCTCCTCCTTGGGACAGCGCACGGCGATGGAGGTCTCGTCCTCGGGCAGCGTGGCGAACATCTTGCCCGCGACCCGGAACGTGGGCATGCTCCAGGCGATCTTCTCCGTCGTATCCGGCAGGGACAGTGCGATACGGCGTACGTCTTCGGCATCCGGCATGACAGGCACGGTAGCGGCTGCCACTGACAACCACCTGGTGAACGGGGTCGGCCCGACGCCTGGGCGGCCCTTCAGAAGCTGAAGGTCATGAACGCTCCGAGGCCGCGGTCGGCCGCCGCGCCGAAGAACTCGACAAGTTCCTCGTATGCCCCCTCCAGCCACTCCAGCTGCCCCTCGGGGTCGAACCGCCACATGTTGGGGTACACATCCTCCTTCCCCATCCGCTCCGCGTCGTAGTGGGCCGCCAGCCGCTCCCACGGAGTCGCCCGCAGCTCCCGTGCCACGCTGTCTATCTGTTCCACGGTCCACCCGAACAGGGTGCCGGCGTCCCGGATCTGGAACCCGTCCATCACGAACTCGAGTGATATCTCGGCCTCGTCGAACAGGAACTGAAGGCCGCCGAACGCCTTGTCCGGGCCGCCGTCGGGACGGTCCGGCATCGGAGGGTTCTCGCCGTACAGCTCGAAGAGGTACTCGTCTGCCCAATCCGGTTCCGCCGCCGCCCTGTCCAGCTCCTCCGTCGTCGCGCTGATGAATGAAATGCTGACGCCCATGACAGGCAATCCCCCTTGATGTGCTGCTTGTTCGGCCACTTTCAGAACCATTGACCGTCCCTGCGTCGATCAACGATGGCGAGTGTTCCACGCGGCACTGACAGCGGGGCGTTCGGTCACAGGCGCTTGAAGTAGATCGTCGTCGGCCGCAGCGCTCCGTCCGGGTTCGCCGCGTAGTCCGGGATCACCCCGGCCCGGGTCCAGCCGGCCGCGCCGTACAGCCGCTCGGCGAGGCTGCCGGTCTCGGTGTCGAGGTGGAGGAGGGTCACTCCGGCCCGGATCGCCGCCTCTTCCGCGGTCGTCAGGAGTCTGCGGCCGAGGCCCTGTCCCCGCGTGTCCCGGTGCACCATCAGCTTGACCAGTTCGGCCCGGTGGCGGCTGTTGGGCTTGTCGGGGAAGGCCAGGCTGACCGTGCCGATGGTTCGCTCGCCCTCGCGTGCCACCCACACCGCCCACTGCCCGGCGGCCACGGCCGCCGCGCGCTCCTTCCACCAGGCCATGGCCGCCGTACGGTCAAGGGGGGCCAGGAACCCGACGGATGCCCTGTCCTCCACCGTGTCCACCAACAGGCCGGCCAAGTCCTCCACCTGGCCCAGCAGTTGGCCTTCGTCCAGGCGCGTCACGATCACGGCAGCACCACCGCCAGCACGTACCGCACCGCTCCGGGCCCCGCGCACCGGAACCGTGTGGGCCCCCACACCCGCATCCGCAGACAGTCCCCCGCGTCGAGCCGGTGCTCGGCTTCCTGAACCGTCACGTCGAGCGCCCCCTCCAGCACCCAGATGTGCTGCTCCAGCCCCGGAACGGGCGGCCGGTCGTACGCGATGTCGGCGCCCTCGGTGAGCCGGCCCTCGACGAGTTCCGCGCGCAGCCCGCCGTGCGGCGGCGACACGGACCGTCGCACGAACCCGGAGGAACGGTCCTCCCACACCGGCTGCTCGGCCGCCCGCACCAGCAGCGCGGGCTCGGACTCGACCTCGCTGAGCAGCTGGGACATGGTCCGGCCGTAGACATGGCACAGGCGGTTCAGCAGCGAGGCGGTGGGGCTGATCTCCGCCCGCTCGGCACGGGACAGGGTCGAGCGGCTGATGCCGCTGCGCTCCGCCAACTCGCCGAGGGACCAGCCACGTTCGGCCCGCAGTTCGGCCAGGCGGGCACCGAGGAGGGTGTCGACCGTGTCCGGGGTCTCGCCATCGTCCACGACGTGTTTCATATCCGGGACGCTATCCCAGATGTGAAACGGCAGTGTTACAGGCGCCTCACTGCCCCGCCACCTCCCCGAGCGCGTCCAGCACCGGCCTGATCAACGGGTGCTCCTCCGCGCCCCGGCGCACGGCCGCGAACACCCGGCGCGTGGGTGCCACCCCGTCCACGGGCCGGACGACGACCCCCGCGAGGTCCATGCCGCGCAGCGCCGAGCGCGGTACCAGCGCCACGCCCGCGTCGGCCGACGCGAGAGCGACGACCGCGCGGAAGTCGTCCGAGGAGTGTTCGAGGCGGGGCTGGAAACCGGCGTTCTCGCAGGCCAGGACGACCACGTCGTGGCAGGGATTGCCGGGGTACTGACCGATCCACGGATCCTTCGCCAGCTTCGCCAGCGGGACCTCGGCCGCGTCTGCCAACCGGTGGCTCACCGGGACGACCGCGTCGAAGGGCTCGGCGTACAGCGGTACGTGCGCGAGGCGGGGGTCGTCGGCGGGCGGCGCCCCCCGGTACTCGACGGCCACCGCGATGTCGACCTGCCGGTCCAGCACCATCGGCAGGCTGGCGTCACCCTCGGCGTCCTGGACGCGGATACGGATGCCGGGGGACGTCCCGGCGAGACGGGCCACCGCGGGCGCGACGACCAGGGCGATGCCGGTGGCGAAGGAGGCGACCGTGACCGTGCCGGCCGCGCCCGAGCTGTACGCCGCGAGCTCGGCCTCCGCCCGCTCCAGCTGGGCGAGGACGGCGTTGGTGTGGCTGAGCAGGATCTCACCGGCCGGGGTCAGCCGTACGCCTTTCGCGCCGCGTTCCACCAGACGGTGGCCCGTCTCCTGCTCCAGGGCCGCGAGCTGCTGGGAGACCGCGGAGGGCGTGAGATACAGCGCGGCGGCAGCCGCCGTCACGGTGCGGTGGTCGGCCACCGCACGGAGGATGTGGAGCCGCCGCGCTTCGATCATGCAATCGATTATCGCAATGTGTCCGGACCGGCCGGAGGTCAGGCTTCCAGTTCCGCCCGGGCCGCGACGAAGGCGTCGACGGCACGGTTGACGTCGTCCGTCGAGTGCGCGGCGGACAGCTGGACGCGGATACGGGCCTGGCCCTGCGGCACCACCGGGTAGGAGAAGCCGATCACGTACACGCCGCGTTCCAGCAGCAGCTCCGCCATCCGGCCGGCGACGGACGCGTCGCCGATCATCACCGGGGCGATGGCGTGGTCGCCGGCGAGGATGTCGAAGCCCTCCTCGGTCATCCGGCGGCGGAACAGCGCGGTGTTCTCGGCCAGCCGGATCCGCAGGTCGTCCGCCGACTCCAGCAGGTCGAGGACCTTGAGGGAGGCGGCCGCGATCACCGGGGCCAGGGTGTTGGAGAAGAGGTACGGCCGGGAGCGCTGGCGCAGCAGGGCGACGATCTCGGCGCGGGCCGCGACGTAACCGCCGGACGCGCCGCCGAGGGCCTTGCCGAGGGTTCCGGTGATGATGTCGACGCGATCCATGACGCCGTGCAGCTCGGGGGTGCCGCGGCCGCCGGGGCCGACGAAGCCGACCGCGTGCGAGTCGTCGACCATGACCATGGCGTCGTAGCGGTCGGCGAGGTCGCAGATCTCGCGCAGCGGGGCCACATAGCCGTCCATGGAGAAGACGCCGTCGGTGACGATCAGCCGGCGCCGCGCGTCCGACGCGTCCTTCAACTGGCGCTCGAGGTCGGCCAGATCACGGTTGGCGTACCGGAAGCGGCGGGCCTTGGACAGCCGGATTCCGTCGATGATCGACGCGTGGTTGAGGGCGTCGGAGATCACCGCGTCCTCCGGGCCGAGGATCGTCTCGAACACACCGCCGTTGGCGTCGAAGCAGGAGGAATACAGGATCGTGTCCTCCTGGCCGAGGAACGCGGAGAGCCTGGCCTCCAGTTCCTTGTGCACCTCCTGCGTGCCGCAGATGAAGCGCACCGAGGCCATGCCGTAGCCCCAGCGGTCGAGGGCCTCGTGGGCGGCGGCGATCACCTCGGGGTGGTCGGCGAGACCGAGGTAGTTGTTGGCGCAGAAGTTGAGGACCTCGCCGGGACGGCCGCCCGCGGCGACGTTCACGGTCGCGGACTGCGGGGTGTCGATGACGCGCTCGGGCTTGTGCAGCCCGGCGGCGCGGATCTCGTCGAGGGTGGCGCGCAGGTCGTCGCGCACGGAGTCGAACATCTCAAAGCTCCTAGAAAAGCAGATGACTTACGCGGGTGACTTACGCGGTCCAGTCGAGGATGACCTTGCCGCCACGGCCGCTCGCCGCGTCGGCGAACGCCGCCTCGAAGTCGCGGTAGCCGTACCGGCCGGTGATCACGGGGGCGAGGTCGAGGCCGGCCTCCAGGAGCACCGACATCGCGTACCAGGTCTCGAACATCTCACGGCCGTAGATGCCCTTGATCGTGATCATCGAGGTGACGATCCGGGCCCAGTCGACCGGGAACTCCTGCGCGGGCAGGCCGAGCATGGCGATCCGGCCGCCGTGCGTCATGTTGGCGATCATGTCGCGCATCGCCTCGGGGCGGCCGGACATCTCCAGGCCGATGTCGAAGCCCTCGCGCAGCCCCAGCTCCCGCTGCCCGTCGGCGATCTGAGTCTGCGCCACATTCAGCGCCAGGCTCACACCGATCTTGCGGGCCAGCTCCAGCCGCTCCTCGCTGACGTCGGTGATCACGACGTTGCGGGCACCCGCGTGCCGGGCGACGGCGGCGGCCATCAGCCCGATCGGTCCGGCACCCGTGATGAGCACGTCCTCGCCGACCAGCGGGAAGGACAGCGCGGTGTGCACGGCGTTGCCGAACGGGTCGAAGATCGCGGCGACGTCGAGGTCGACGGGAGCCCGGTGCACCCAGACATTGGCGGCGGGCAGGGCGACGTACTCGGCGAAGGCGCCGTCGCGTCCGACGCCGAGGCCGACGGTGGCACGGCACAGATGACGGCGGCCGGCCAGGCAGTTGCGGCACTTGCCGCACACCAGATGGCCCTCACCGCTGACCCGGTCGCCGGCGGCGATGTCGGTGACGTCACGGCCGGTCTCGACGACCTCGCCGACGAACTCGTGCCCGAGCACGAGCGGGGTGCGGATCGCCTGCTGCGCCCAGCCGTCCCAGGACCGGATGTGCAGGTCGGTGCCGCAGATGCCGGTGCGCAGCACCTTGATCAGTACGTCGCCCGGTCCGACGGCCGGCTCCGGGACGTCCACGAGCCACAGCCCGGGCTCCGCCTTCTCCTTGACCAGCGCCTTCACGCAACGGCTCCTGACGGTGAGTCCCGGCCGCGGGCATGCCGAAGGCCCCCGCGGCCGGGGAGGGGGTGGAATCGCCTAGCAATCTGCCGTACGGCTGCGCCCCGGTCCATCGAGGATTTCTTAAGCAGCGCCACAGCTTTCCTTCACGCCCTCCACTCGCGCCCCCTCACACCCTCTGGGCGGCGACAATCGAGGGAGAGCCCCCGGACCGCCCCCGCGGCCGGTCCCGGTGCTCCCGCCCCGTACTCGGCCGACTGACCTGGAGTCGCACATGAACACCGCACGTGACCTCGCGATCGTCGCGCTGGACATGGCGCCCGACCGCCCCGTGGGCCAGGGCGAGCTGTCGCTCGCGCTCGCGGCGGCCGAAGTTCTCGACCTCATCGAGGCCGGCGCCCTCGTCCTCGACGACGAACGCATCACGCCGAGCGCGCAGGCGCCGACGGGCGACAGGCTGCTGGACGAGGCAGCCTCGTCACTCGTACGGCAGGAGCCGTACGAGTCGGTCGAGGACTGGCTGTGGCGCCGGGGGCGCGGACTGTCCTCGGCCTATGTCGCGGATCTGGAGAGCATGGGGCTCACGGCCCGGCCGCGGGCCCACCGGATCTCGCTGCGGGCCGGGCGGTCGGTGCCGGTCGACTCGGCGGCCCGGCAGCAGGCCGAGGAGCGCTGGGCGTCGGGCGAGCCCGTCCTCGCGGCGCTGGCCGCCGCCGCCGGGTTGCACGACATGACCGACGACGTCCCTGACGACCTCACCGACGAGACGGTCACGACCGTTCTCGCCGCCGTCGGAAACGCGGTCGTGGAGCTGGAGGCCGTACGGCAACGGCGGGCGATCGAGGATGCCGCGTTCGACAACGTGTGGCGCGGTTTCTAGCCGCCGCTCACGGACCCGGAGCGGTCACAGCAGGGGGAGCCCGTCCGCCTCCCGCCGCTCCAGCCGGGTGACCAGGTCCGCCGCCGACGCCTTGATGGTCTCCAGCCCCGCTCTCCCCACGGCCGCGGCTCCACGTCGACGACGCACACAGTGCCGATCACCATCCCCGTGCTGTCGATGAGCGGTGCACCCAGATAGGAGCGGATGCCGAATTCGTCCACGATCGGGTTCCCGGCGAACCGCGGATAGTCGCGGACGTCCTCCAGGACCAGCGCCTTGCGTCGGACGACCACATGGGGGCAGAACCCATGGTCGCGCTCCATATGCCGGCCCAGCTGGGGCTTGTTGTCGTCGGCGCGGGCGAGGTTCACGGCATGCCGCACATGCAGGCCGGCGAAGAACTGACGGTTCTCGCCGATGAAGTTGACCATGGCGTACGGCGCCCCGGTGTGCTCGGCCAGATGGTCCGCGAAGACGTCAAGGGCCGGATCGGGGTGTTCCCCCAGGCCCATGCGAAGCAGCCGCTGCGCACGGGCGGGTGCCTCCTTGTCCTCGGGGGTGAGCAGCAGGCGAGCGACCGGGTGGGGTGGGCCGTAGCTCATGGGCGGATTCCGTGGCTGTGGGCGTACGTCATATGCGGCTCCGTGCTGGTGGGTGCGGCTGTCACATGTGGGCGCCGTGGCTCGGCGCGGGTGCCGGCGCGTGTGCGATGAGGTGCCGGACCAGGGTGAGCAGCGTCTGAACGCCTGAGCTGGAGATCCGGGCGTCGCAGCGGACGACGGGGACCTGCGGGTCGAGGTCGATCGCGGCTCGGACCTCCTCCGGGTCGTACCGGTAGCCGCCGTCGAACTCGTTGATCGCGACGATGAATCCGAGGCCCCGCTGTTCGAAAAAGTCGACGGCGGCAAAGCATTCCTCCAGTCGCCGGGTGTCGGCGAGGATGACCGCGCCGAGCGCACCCTCCGAGAGTTCGTCCCACATGAACCAGAACCGCTCCTGTCCGGGTGTGCCGAACAGATACAGGACGTGTTCCGGGTCGAGTGTGATGCGGCCGAAGTCCATGGCCACCGTCGTCTCGACCTTGTTCTCGATCCCTTCGAGGCTGTCGGTCGCGGCGCTGACCGTGGTGAGCAGCTCCTCCGTACTGAGCGGCGCGATCTCGCTCACCGCGCCGACGAAGGTCGTCTTGCCGACCCCGAACCCTCCCGCCACCAAGATCTTCAGTGCGGTGGGGAAGGGGTCAGAGCTGTCGTCGTAGTCCATCGAGCACTGCCTCCAGAAGGGCCCGGTCAGTCGGGTTGTGGTGGAACTCGGGGGGCTTGGTGGTGACCGCCCCGCAGTCGACGAGGTCCGACAGCAGCACCTTGGTGACCACCGCCGGCAGCTTCAGATGGGCGGCGACCTCGGCGACCGACACCGGGCCGCGGCACAGGTCGAGCGCCTGCTCGTGCTCGGGGCCGAGGTAGCCGAGGGGGGTCGCCCCGGTGGCCATGACCTGCGACATGAGGTCGAGCGCGATGGTGGGCCGGGTACGGCCGTTGCTGACCGTGAAAGGGCGCACCAGCCGTCCGGCCGCGTCGTCGAGCCAGGGCCCGTCGCCGGCCGCCGTCACGTTCAAGGCCTCAACGCCGAGGGTTCGACGGAGTGCTGCCGGGGAGCGGTGACCAGGTAGGGGCGGACGCTCTTGACGAGCATCGCCATCTCGTAGCCGAGCACGGCCGCGTCGGCCTCGCGGCCGGCCAGCACGGCGAGACAGGTGCCGGAGCCGGCCGTGGTCACGAAGAGCAGGGTCGAGTCGAGTTCGACGACGACTTGGCGCACGTCTCCGCCGTCGCCGAAGCGGACGCCGGCGCTCCGGCCGAGGGAGTACAGGCCGGAGGCCAGGGCGGCCATGTGGTCGGCGCTGTCCGGGTCGAGGCCGTGAACCGACTTCACGAGCCCGTCGCAGGAGAGGAGGACCGCACTGCTGGTGTGCGGCACGCGCTGCACGAGGCCGCTCATCAGCCAGTCGAGATCGGACACATGGGCGGTCTGCGCTTCGCTCGCCATGATGGATCGACTCCTTGAGGTACGAAGGTCAGCGGGAGCGCTGGGGGTGGGGGTGGACTTCCAGGCGGACGTCGAACTGGTCTTGAACGTGGTCATCCGGCCGGGGCGCTCCCGTCGTGCCAGGGGGTGTGGTCGGCGCCGGGCGCGGACCCGGGCTGCCTCTCGGTGGTGTGGACCGGGTCCATGGGCGATACGTCCATGGAGGGACGGGTGGTCATGGGGGTCACGTCTGTGTGCAGTCCATCCAGGGCCGTGGGGCGCAGGTGTGGGGACTGCGGGTGCCCCGTGTCGAGGCTCGTCGGCTCCAGGTGGATCGGCACCGGGCGCACGGACTCCAGGCGGGATGACTCGGGGGACGTGTGGGCCAGGCCTGTGGGGTCCGGGTCGGTCGACGTCATGTCGAAGGCCTGGTGCGGCGATGGGGTGTAGACGGACGCGGTCCCCTGTGTGGTGGCAGTGTGTGCCGAGCCCATGCGCGGCGACTCTGTGTGCGGCGACTCCATGCGTGCCGACTCCATGTGTGCCGACTCCATGTGTGCCGACTCCATGTGCTGCTGCGTCTCCGCGAGCCCGACGCCTCGCTGGAAGGCCGCCATCAGCCCCGGGTCGTGCCCGGCAAGCTGGTCGGACTCCTGACGCGGTGTGGGGCCGTCCCGCAGTTGCGGGGCGATGTGTTCCTGGGCGCGGCGTCGGGGCAGTTGGGGCTTGCCCATGGTGCCGCGGACGGTGCCGGTGCGCGGGGCCAGCGGTGCGGCGGTGTTCTCCTCGACGCGGCCTCGTTCGTCGGGCCTGATGCCGGGCAGAGCCTCCGCGGGGTTGGCCCGCTCCCCGTGGGCGCCGCGCACGGGCAGCGGTGCCGGTCCGGTGCCGTTCGCTCCAGGGGGCGCGCCCATCCCGCCGGCCTGCGGCTGCGGCCGAAGCGGCGCGCCCGCGGACGCCTCGGCCCCACCTCGCTGCCCGCCCTCCGACGCGGCCGACGCATGCTGACCGTACTGCTGCGGTGGTACCGGCGGCCGCGGCTGCTGCGGGCGTGCCGTCGACGGGGCGTGCGGCGGTACGGGCGTGCCCGCCGCCCTGTGCGACTCCTGCGCGCCTTCCACGCCTGCGCGAGCCCCGGGTTCCGTCCCCAACAGCCCCTGCGGCACGACGAGTACGGCCTGGACGCCGCCGTAGATGTTGGTCTGCAGGCGCACATGGATGCCGTGCCGCTTGGCGAGCTGCGAGACGACGAACAGCCCGATGCGCCCGTCCGCCAGCAGGCTGGCGACGTTGACCTGGTCGGGGTCGGCGAGCAGGGCGTTCATGCGGTTCTGCTCGCCGACCGGCATGCCGAGCCCGCGGTCCTCGACCTCGACGGCCAGCCCCGAGGTCACGAGGTTGGCGCGGAGCAGGACTTGGGTGTGCGGGGCGGAGAACACCGTGGCGTTCTCGACCAGTTCGGCCAGCAGATGGATGACGTCGGCGACGGCGTGCCCGCGCAGGGTGCCGTCGATCGGCGGCACGAGCTTGACCCGCGAGTACTGCTCCACCTCGGCGATGGCGGAGCGCAGCACCTCGGTCATGGAGACCGGGTTGCTCCACTGCCGACGGGAGACGGCGCCGCCGAGCACGGCGAGGTTCTCGGCGTGGCGGCGGATGCGGGTGGCGAGGTGGTCCACGTGGAAGAGGCCCTTGAGCAGATCGGGGTCCTCCATCTCGTTTTCCAGCTCGTCGAGGATGGAGATCTCTCGGTGCACGAGCGACTGAAGACGCCGGGCGAGGTTGACGAAGACCTCGAGTTTCTGTTCACTGCCCGCCTGGCTGGAGAGCTGGGAGGCCTGGACGACGGCGGTGACGGCCCCGTCCTGGGCGCGGGCCAGATCGGCGGCGAGCAGTTCGAAGTCGTCGGCGCCGTCGGGTGGACCACTGCGCTGCCTGCGCTGCGGCGGCGCCTCGCCCCGCCGCAGCGTCTCGACGAGGGCGCGCAGATCGGCCTCACCGCGCGCGCTCCTGCGGCGCAGTGCGCCGATGCGGTCGCTCACGGACCTGGCGGTGCGGTTGGCGGCCACCGCGGCGATCAGGATGCCCGCCAGGGTCACCGACACCGCGCCGGCGAGCACGCCCCACAGGGTCAGGCTCGGCCGTACTCCGGTGGACCGCACGACGAACAGCACGGCCGCGAAGGCGCTGAGGGTCACCGCGACCGGCGGCAGCACGGCCAGACGCAGCAGTTGGGGCCGTATGTGGGTCTCGGGCAGCGCGGTAGCGGTGCGGGCGGCCGGGCGCCCGTGCCGCCCGCCCTCACGGCGGTCAGCGCGTGCGGCCGGGGCGCGGAGATGAGACATCGGGGTCCTCGTACTGGTCCGTCGGTCGGGGCCTGGGATGCGCGCGGTCTGCGCGGCCCGGGCGTGCGCCATCGCGATGTCGGTCGGCAGAACCGACGAATTCGGCTCCGCGTCGCCCGACGGACACTGACAGTAGTCGCCTCGGCATCAAGTGCGGTGGGCAGTTGACAAAGTCCCGCAGGCAGCGTCCCGCTCTGGTATGAGGTCTCGTACGACAGACCGATAACCCGCCCCACCGTTCGCCCACATGCGGAAATCAAGCGATCAGACCTGGTCAGAAGTGGTCACGATCAGAGGTCGGGCTGCGGGGCACTCCGCACGCTGCACGCCGCGCGGACTCCTGGTTCGCACACCCCTGCCCGCCCTGGCCGGGACGATTCAGCACCCCGTACGCCCGCCGTCCACCCCGCAAAGCGTCACGGGCCGTAGCGGCGCGCAAAGCCCCGCGGGCGCCCCGCCGCACTCACGCACACCCCGCGCGAACCGTCCCGCAAGGGCGCTCGGAGCCATGGACTGCCCACACCGTCCGCTGGACGCCACTACGGCGCCCGGCACTGGGCCGGGCGTGGCAAAGGGGCGGGCGTGGCAAAGGGGCGGGCGTGGCAAAGGGGCGAGGCGAGGCAACGGGGCGGGCGCAGCAACGGGCGGGCGCGGCAACGGGGCGAGGCGCGGCAGTGGGGCGAGGCGAGGCAACGGGGCGGGCGCAGCAACGGGCGGGCGCGGCAACGGGGCGAGGCGCGGCAGTGGGGCGAGGCGAGGCAACGGGGCGGGCGCAGCAACGGGCGGGCGCGGCAACGGGGCGAGGCGCGGCAACGGGGCGACCGGCCCCGTACAGCATGAGGCCGCGCTAGACGACCGCCGCCCCGTCCTGCCCCGACGCGACCGGCGGCCACGTAGGCCATCCTTCGGAGGGCGCCTCGGCCACTTCACGCCACCACGGCGTCAGGGGCGGCATCGAGGCCGGTTCGAAGGGCTCGCCGCAGCGCGGAGCCGCCATCGTGACCCCGGCCTTGTGCGTGGCGCGCATCGTCCACTCCCCCGGCTCCGCCCACGCGTGGGGCGCCAGGTTGAAGGTGCCCCAGTGGATCGGCAGCATGACGCCCGCGGTCGGGTCACCGCCCTGAAGGTCGAGGTGGGCGCGGACGCCCTCGTCCGGTGTCATGTGGATGTCGGGCCAGAAGTCCGAGTATGCACCGATCTGGATCATCGTCGCGTCGAAGGGGCCGTGCTCGGCGCCGATGTCCTTGAAGCCGTCGAAGTAGCCGGTGTCCCCGCTGTGGTAGATCCGGTGCTCGCCGGAGGCGACGGCCCAGGACGCCCAGAGCGTGTGCTGCGTGTTGCGCAGCCCCCGGCCGCAGAAGTGTCGGGCAGGGGTGGCCGTCAGGCTGAGCCCGCCGATCTTGGTCGTCTCGTGCCAGTCCAGCTCACGCACCCGGTCGGCCGAGACGCCCCAGTGTTCGAGGTGGGCGCCGACGCCGAGCGGTACGGCGAAGAGGGTGTCCGTGCCGACCAGTGCCTTGATCGTGGGCAGGTCGAGGTGGTCGTAGTGGTCGTGGGAGATGACGACGACGTCGACCGGGCCGAGCGCGGCGAGCGGCAGGGGCACGGGATGCAGCCGCTTGGGCCCGGCGAAGGGGAAGGGGGAGCAGCGCTCGCCCCACACGGGGTCGAAGAGCACCCGGTGGCCGTCGATCTCCGCGAGGACGCTGGAGTGCCCCATCCAGGTCAGGCGCAGCCCGCCGACGGGTGGTTTCGCCAGGTCGGCGTAGGTGGTGGGGTGCACCGGCACGGTGCCCTTCGGGAGACGGTGGGGCCGGGTGTCCCGGTCGAAGAAGACCTTGGCGAACTCCAGCATCGATCCGGAAGGTCTGGTCCGTGCGGTGCCTCCGGGGTTCTGGAAGACCCCGTCCCGGAAGTGCGGTGATCTGCGGATGCGCGCCATGCGCTCACCGCTCGGGTCCACGCCGAAGGCCTCGGGCCGCAGGGCACGCAGCCCGGAGCTCGGGAAACGGAAACCGGCCACGGTACCTCCAGGTGGAGTCGGTGAGGCATTCCATTATGGTCGGCCCCTCCGACAACCCCGGACGCCCCCCGTCCGGCAACCCCGGGCACCCCGTCGGCGGCCCTGAACCGCCTCGGCAAGTCACCCGGCCGCTGGAGATCCACGCCACTCATTGACATGTCCGCGCCCTCCCTCCGATACTGACCCATCGTTCAGTAACCGCGCGCGGCACGCGGCCCTCGCTCACCCTCCCCTCCCCCGTTCCGGAGACCCCATGACCACGCCCTTGCTGTCGCTCACCTGGACCGACCACGTCACCGGCCGTCAGGGCTTCCTGGTCGTCGACCGGCTGGTGCGTGGCGTGTCCAGCGGCGGGCTGCGCATGCGGCCGGGCTGCACGCTCGACGAGGTCACCGGGCTCGCCCGCGGCATGAGCATGAAGGAAGCCCTGCACTACGACCCCGAGGCCAGGTACATCCCGCTGGGCGGCGCCAAGGGCGGCATCGACTGCGATCCCCGCGATCCGGAGGCGTACGGGGTCCTCGTGCGCTACCTGCGGACCATGCGGCCCTACATCGAGACCCTCTGGACCACGGGCGAGGACCTCGGGCTCTCCCAGGACGTGGTCGACCGGGCCGCCGCCGAGGCGGGGCTCGTCTCGTCCGTCCAGGCCGTGTACCCGCTGCTCGACGACGAGGCCGGCGCTCGCGCCCGGCTCGCGGACGCGTTCGCGGTCGAGGTGGACGGCATCGGGCTCGACGAGCTGGTCGGTGGCTGCGGGGTCGCCGAGTCGGTGCTCACGGCCCTGGACCGAGCCGGTGTGCCGTACTGGAGGACGCGCGCCGCCCTGCAGGGGCTCGGGACCATGGGCGGGGCCACAGCGCGCTTCCTCACGCGCGCGGGGCTCACCGTCGTGGCCGTCGCCGACATCAAGGGCACGATCGCCAACCCGGCGGGCCTCGACATCGAGGCGCTGCTGGCGGCACGGGACGCGTACGGCACGGTCGACCGGGCGGCGCTGCGGCCCGGCGACCGCGAACTGCCGGGCGACGCCTGGCTGTCGGCCGAGACGGAGGTGTTGGTTCCGGCAGCCGTCTCGTATGTGATCGACGCCGCCAACCAGGGGCGGATCACCGCCCGCTGGATCGCCGAGGCGGCCAACATGCCCGTACGGCCGGAGGCGGAGGAGCTGCTGGCCGCGCGGGGCGTCACCGTGCTGCCTGACGTCGTGGTCAACTCGGCCACGAATGCCTGGTGGTGGTGGACGCTGTTCGGTGACGTCGGTCCGGACGCGGACGAGGCGTTCGCCCACACGCGGCGCTCGATGCGCGCCCTGACCGACCTCACCCTGGCCCGGGCCGAGACCGACGGGACGACACCCCGGGCCGCCGCGCACGCCATCGCGGAGGACCGGTTGCCGGTGATCGCCGAGCGGTTCGGCCGACTCAGGTGACCGCAAAGGCCCCGGGACCCGACTCGGCCTCGAGCCGGGAGCGGCCCGCGTGAAGCCTTAGGGTGGCCGAGTGGCAAGAGTGCGGTTGAGCGTGGCGGAGCGGCGTGAGGAGTTGCTGCAGGCCGCCGTGGAGCAGATAGAGGCGCGGGGCGTGGCGGCGGTCAGGATCGCCGACGTGGCCGCGGCGCTCGGAGTGAGCAACGCGCTGGTGCTCTACCACTTCGCCACGAAGGAGAAGCTGGTCGCCGCCGCGTTCACGCATGCGGCCCAGGGCGATCTGGCCCGTCTGCGACGGGTCCTCGGACGCCGTACGACGGCGCTGCGCCGGCTGCGGGCCGCCGTGCGCTGGTACGCGCCGACCGGCCAGGCCAAGGGCTGGCGACTGTGGATCGAGGGCTGGGCGGCGGCGCTGCGCGAGCCCGCGCTGCAGGAGGTCACGCGGGACCTGGACCGAGAGTGGAAGGCCGCCATCGCCGAGGTCATCGCGGAGGGCGTGGCCGCCGACGAGTTCCGCTGTCCGGACCCCATGGGCGCAGCCCTGCGTCTGACGGCCCTCCTCGACGGGCTCGCCGTGCAGATGACGTCGTACCGCGGCGCGGTCTCACGCGCGCGTGCCCAGGAGTGGGTGGACGAGGCGCTCGCCCGGGAACTGGGGCTGGAGCGGGAGGCATTGACGGCGTCGTCGCGCTGACGCCGGCGCACGTGTGGGCCGTACCGATCACGCATCGGTACGGCCCACACGTGCACGTCATTCACGAATCCGATCGCAGGTCGCTTGCGAACCGCTCTCAAGCCACCGATTCGATCCGCATCTTGATGTCGTCCGGGGACAGCGCGCCCTTGGCCGTGACGTGGTCCCCCGACGACTCGCCCCGCAGGCGCCGCCCGATCCAGGGCACCAGGTACTCGCGGGCCCATTGGACGTCGTCGCGGCGGATGTCGAGGGTGCCGCGGGGCGGGAGGGGCGGCCAGGGCTGGTCCGGGTCGGCCGGGACCTCCAGGCCGAGGACCTGGCCCGCGCGGAGCGCCACGCGCGTGTGCCCCTCGGGAGACAGGTGGAGCCGGTCGTGGTCCCAGGCCCGGCGGTCCTGAACGGTCTTCAGGGACCACAGGTCGAGCACCGGGCATCCGTACCGGTCGGCGATGGCCCGCACATGACCGTTGTACGTGGCGATCTTGCCGCGCAGATGTCTCAGCACCGGCACGCCACGGGTGTCGAAACCGGTCGTCACCATGACGGTGCCGACCTCGGAGGTGAGCCGGGCGATCGCCCGCTCGAAGCGCTCGGCGACCTCGTCGGGGTCGGTGCCGGGCCTGATGATGTCGTTGCCGCCCGCGCAGAACGAGACCATGTCCGGGGCCAGTTCGACGGCCTTGGGAAGCTGGTCCTCGACGATCTGGTCGAGCAGTCTGCCGCGCACGGCGAGGTTCGTGTAGTTGAAGTCGCCCTCGGGTCGTCGGTCCGCGAGCAGGCCCGCGAACCGGTCGGCCCAACCGACGAACGCCCCGTCGGGGCCGGGGTCGCCGACGCCCTCGGTGAAGCTGTCCCCCACCGCAACGTACGACCCGATCACTGATCTGCTGTCACTCTTCGAATCGTCTGCCACATCGGCCCATGATTCACCTTCGAATGTGACCTACGCGACCGTAGGACGGGGTTGACGATCGGTGAGATAAGCCACTCCTAAAGTGTTCACCAAACGTGGAATAACCCTCTGGTCAGGTGCGTTGTGGGCGCAACCGCCACACAGCCGTGTGCATGCACACCGAAGGCCGGACCCGGGGATCGGGGTCCGGCCTTCGGCAGCGTGTCAGGCAGGTGGTCTCGCGGCGGGCGTCAGCCGAGGGAGACGCCCTTCGAGCGGAGGTAGGCGACCGGGTCCAGGTCCGAGCCGTAGTCCGGGGTGGTGCGGATCTCGAAGTGGAGGTGCGGGCCGGTGACGTTGCCGGTCGCGCCGGAGAGCCCGATCTGCTGGCCCGCCGTCACGGACTGGCCGCTGGAGACGGACAGCGAGGACAGGTGGGCGTACTGGGCGTAGTGGCCGTCGGCGAGCTGGATGACGACCTGGTTGCCGTACGCGCCGCCCCAGCCGGCCGAGACGACGGTGCCCGCGCCGACCGCCTTCAGGGGGTGCCGGTGGGGGCGGAGAAGTCGACACCGGTGTGGTAACCGCTGGACCACATGCTGCCCGCCACCTTGTAGGCGGTGCCGAGGGTGGCACCGTCGAGGGGGGCGGAGAAGCCGCTGGAGGCGCTGGTGTTCTCGGCGCTCTGGGCGGTCGTGTTGGTCTTCGGCGCGGTGGACTTGGACGCCGAGGACTTCGAGGCGGTCGTGTCCGAGGACGACTTCGAAGGCGCGGAGGAGGAAGACGAGGGCGCGGACGACGGCTTGGGGGCGCTCGTCTCGGCCTGCTTGCCGCCGATGGTGAGCTTCAGGCCCGGGTGGATCAGCGCCGGGTCCGCGCCGACGGCCTCGCGGTTGTCGGCGTAGAGCTTCTTCCAGCCACCGCTGACGTTCTGGTCGTCGGCGATCTTCGCCAGGTAGTCGCCGACCTTGACCGCATAGGTCCGCGTGTCCGCCTTCTTGCCGGAGGCCTTCTTCTCGGCCTTCTTCTCGGCGGCCGGAGCGGACTGAACGGCCTTTTCCGAAACGGACTGAGAGGGAGCGGCGTGGGCGCCGGTGGCTCCGATGAGCGGGAGAGCGAGAGCGGCGCCACCGGTTCCGGCGACGGCGATGGAGCGGGTGAAGCGCAGGGACTTCGGGCGGCGATGCTTACCCTTCGCGGGCATGGCGAATTCCTCTCCGGCGCCTGCGAGGTGAGCTGTCGGGTGCGGGCTGGAGATGCCCGGTCGCGTCGGGACGCGACTTGACCCCAAGCCGTTCCGGAGACCGGAACAGGCGGTTGTACCTGTGGGTCCCCTGCTCCTGCCGGGTACGGGTGAGTTAGCGCGGGATCCGGTCGGCGGCAGGATTAGGCGTCCGTCCGGATTGGTGTGGAACGTAAGCGAGGAAGACGCACGGGAACAAGTGAGGGGTTCCGTCCGAATGCGTTCCTGTTGATCCCTTGTGGGAATTACCGGTCACACTCCGTGAATTATCGGGGCATCGCCCGACTCAAAACCCCTCGAAAAGCATGTGAATTACGTGAACATGACGAGCGACGCACGGTCACGAATATGACGCTCCTCACGTGACACTTCTCCAGCTCCCCTTACTCCAGAGCGAGTTGGAATGAATGTGCCAATTCGGACAGAACCCCTAGATGCGACGCAGTCGGATAACCGTCGCATCAAGGTCGCCGCGCAGTCTGGTGTGCAGTCCGTGATGCACCAATACAGCCCCTCGGTGAATTTCGCCCGTTTCAAGGCATTCATACGATGCTGCCGGGTCGAGGGCGCGCAGTCGCAGTGCCGGGACGGGTTCGCCGTAGCTCTGGGCCTGGAGCCAGGCCAGGACGACCGTCTCGTCACCGAGCACGTACTGCACGGCGCTCAGCCCACCCGCCGGAGGCCGCAGGCGATAGAGGTCGCCGCGCTGCACCAAGGGCCGGATCTGCTTGTAGAGCGTCACCCACTCCTTCGCTTCGGCGAGGTCCTCCTCGGCCCACCGGGTGAGGTCGCCGCCGACGCCGAGCACACCGGCCATGGCGCTCACGAACCGGAAGCGCAGAAAGGCCGCCCGGTGGTTGAGCATGGCGTTCGGACTGTCGGTGACCCAGGCGGCCATGGCCCTCGCCGGGTGGATCTGGCTGAAGCCGTGCTGGATCGCGAGCCGGTCGAGAGGGTCGGTGCTGTCCGAGGTCCACACCTGGTCGGTACGGCTCAGCACGCCGAGGTCGATCCGTCCGCCGCCGCCCGAGCAGGACTCGAAGGCGACGCCGGGGTGAGCGGCGCGCAGCCGGTCCAGCAGGCCGTACAAGGCGCGCACATGGTCGACCCACAGACGCTGCGGGTACGCCTCGCCGGGCCAGCCGGCGTCGGTGAAGCAGCGGTTGAAGTCCCACTTCACATAGTCGATCGGGGCACTGGAGAGGAGTCCGTCGAGCTGCTCCCAGAGGTACTGCTGGACGTCGTCGCGCGCGAGATTCAGTACGAGCTGATTGCGAAGCTCCGTCCGCTTTCGTCCCGTTTGATGCTGAACCCATTCGGGATGGGCCCGATACAACTCACTGTCCGGATTGACCATTTCCGGTTCGACCCAGATACCGAACTGCATGCCGAGTGCGTGCACGTACTCGGCGAGCGGCTCGAGCCCGGACGGGAAGCGGTCGGGGTTGGGCGTCCAGTCGCCGAGCCCGGCGCGATCGCTGGTGCGCTTCCCGAACCAGCCGTCGTCGACGACGAACAGCTCGACGCCGATGGCCGCGGCCCGCCGCGCGAGCAGGCTCTGCTGCTCCTCGGAGATGTCGAACTCCGTCGCCTCCCAGGAGTTGAACAGCACCGGCCGGTCCTGGTCCGCGTCCGGGATCACGTACGCGCGCTGGTACGCATGCCAGGCGCGGCTGGCCCCGCCGAAGCCGCCGTCGCTCCACAGGCCGGCGAAGACGGGCGTCGTGAAGGACTCCCCCGCCGCGAGGCGCAGCAGGCCCGAGTCGTCGTATCCGGCACCGCCGGTGATCTGCACGCGCGCGTCGGGGAGTTGCGCCACGGCGATACGCCAGGACCCCGACCAGCCGAGGGCGCAGCCGAAGACCTCGCCGCGCTCCTCGGTGGCGTCCGTGTCGAGCGCGACCCAGGGCAGGTGCTGATGCCCGGTGTGTCCGCGGCGGCTGCCGATGACCTTCTCACCGTAGGTGAGTGGGGCCTGCGCAAGCCGGGACTCGGCGCCCCACCGGCCGTGCAGCTGGGACAACCGCCAGTCCTCCCGGTCGGGCAGCGTCCAGGTGGCCGAGTCGGCGCGCAGCAGCTCCAGGACAGGTCCCTGGTTGTCCAGGGTCACCCAGCGCTCCACGACGTCTGCGCGCATCCGGTAGTGCAGAGTGACGTTCAGCCCGCCGTCACGAAAGCGCAACCGCAGTTCGTCACCCTCGGTCTCATAGCGTTCGAAACCCCACTCGGTGCCACGCCGGTCGTCGGTGCGCACGGACAGGGCGGGCCGTACGAAGCGGGGGCCGCCCTCGACCGGGTACTCCTCGCGGCCGTCGAGCGGGGACTCGAAGGGCCAGTATTCCGGCAGCGGGCGCACGGCGAGGGCCTCGGCGTCGACGAGGGCGATGCGCGGGCCCCAGTGGAGGTGCAGGAGCTCCTCGGCGTCCGTCAGATGGACGGCGTAGCTGCTGGTCGGCCCGGAGAGGAGCCACGTACGGCCGTTGTCGGAGATCTCCAGCATCAAGCCCCCATAGATCTGAAACAGATACGAACAGTTGCCACCAAGTACCAACATCATCAAGGATTCCGCGGCCCCGGGGCAACGCCTGTGGACAACTCATTGCCCCAGGAAGCCATGTCGTATCGTCGAGAGCGCACCCCGTCGGCCGCATCGCCGAGCCGCGTCGACGGGGTCGACTGGGAGGAGCCCCCGTGACGCAGCAGATCCCGTCGACCGAGCCCGAGTTGGCCGGAGTTCGCAACTTTCGTGACGTGGGCGGACTGCCGACCGTGGACGGGCGGCGGGTGCGGTACGGGGTTCTGTTCCGCAGCGGCCACCTCGCGCACGCGACCGAGGACGACGCAGCCTTCCTCGACACCCTGGGGCTGCACACGATCTTCGACTTCCGCAACGCGGCCGACCAGAAGCTCGAAGGCGCCGATGTGGAACTGCGGGGCGTGCGGAACCTGAACCTGCCGCTGTCCGACCCCGCGGACGGCGCCGAGTTCTGGAAGATGGTCCGGGACGGCAACCTCGACCAACTTCGGGAGATCCTGGCCGACGGCAAGGGCGCCGGCCGGATGATCGCCTCCTACCGCATGATCATCAAGGAGCGCACCGCCGAGCACTCCCAGGTGCTGCACTCCCTCGCGCAGGACAGCGTCCCGGCCCTGATGCACTGCGCGGCCGGCAAGGACCGCGCGGGCCTGTCCATCGCCGTGACGCTGCTCGCCCTCGGCGTCGAGCGCGAGGCGATCCTCGCCGACTACCTGGAGTCGAACGCCAAGCACCGCCGCTACAAGGTGCGCCGCAGCGGCAGCGACGCCTCGACCTACTCGCCCGAGGTCATGGAGCTGCTCAGCCCCCTGTTCGACGCGCGGGCCGAGTATCTGACGGCGGCCTTCGACACGATCGACGCGGCGTGGGGCGGCGTCGACCCGTACCTGGAGCAGGGCCTGCGGCTCACCGCGGAGACCCGGGAGCGGCTGCGGGAGCGCCTGCTCGACTGACGCCGGGCGGCCGGCGGCGCGCCCGCCTGCACATCCGCGCCGCGCGGACCGGCTACTGCTGCGCGCCCATCTCGAACAGCAGGTAGATGAACGCCGCGAAGACGTGTCCGACCGCGATGTAGATGATGAGCCGCACCCACAGGGCGCGCGGGAACTTCTCCTCCATGTCGCTCATGGCGCCTCTCCAGGGGTGGGGCCCAGACACAGCGTGGCCGTGGGGCTCTGCAGCAGGGTGTGGACGAACAGGAGCTCGACCCCGCCCTGATCCAGGGCGGCGATCCGGTGCGGGGTGAGCGAGTCGAAATGAGCGCTGTCGCCGGGCGCGAGCCGGTGCGTGGCGTCCCCGAGGCGCAGCCGCAACCGCCCCTTGAGTACGTGGAGCCACTCCTCGCCGGGATGCACGCGCACGATGTCGCCCTGCGAGCCGTACGGCACGTGCACGCGCAGGGCCTGCATCCCGCGCCCGGACGCCCCCGCCTGCCAGTACGTCCAGCCGCCGGCCGCGGTCGGCTCCATGTCGGCGGCACGCACCACGGCGTCCCGGTCGGCGACCGTCTCACCGAGCAGCTCGGAGACGGTCGTACCGTAGATACGTGCGAGTGCGAGCAGCATCGGCAGCGAGGGCTGGCGCTGCCCGGTCTCCAGGCGGGACAGGTGCGCGGGCGACAGACCGGCTGCGCGGGCCGCGGCCTCCAGGGTGAGGGAGGCACGGCGGCGCAGCGCGCGAAGCCGGGGCGCGACGGCGGGCAGGGCATCGACCAGCCCGTCATCAGCCTCGGCCCCGGGTTCCGGCTCACGCTCGGCCTCGGGTTCTGGCTCGGTCTCGGGAGAGCTCATGCTCTCCATTCAGCCGGAGAATTGCCTCTGCGGCAAATTTCTTGCCTCGAAGGCAAAAGACGGAGATCCCCGGCCGTCAGCGGTTGGCGACCGCCTGCTTGATCAGCGTCTTGCCGAAGTCCCACATCAGCCCGCCCCCGCTGTGGGCATCATCCATCACGTCCGTGAAGGCGTCGACGAACCGGTCCACCTCGCGCTCGCCGATGACAAGCGGCGGGATCAGCTTGATCACCTCCAGGTGGTCCCCGGAGACCTGGGTGAGGATCCGGTGCCGCCGCAGCAGCGGCACGACGACCATCTGCGCGAACAGGCCCTTGCGCGCGGCCTGCAGCATGGTCCAACGGCTCCGCAGCTTCAACGAGTCGGGCCTGCCGAACTCGATGCCGATCATCAGGCCCCGGCCACGGACGTCGGCGAGCAGCTCGTACTTGTCGATCAGTGCCGCGAGCCGGGACCTCAGCTGCTCCCCGGTCGCCCGCGCGTTCGCGACGATCTGCTCGTCCTCGATGACCGACAGCACGGCGAGCCCGGCGGCCATGGCCTGTGCGTTGGATCCGAAGCTCGCCGAGTGGACGAGCACGCGGTCCATGGACGAGTAGACCTTCTTGAAGATCCAGTCCCTGCCGAGGGTGGCACCCACCGGCACATATCCGCCGGAGAGCGCCTTGGCCACACACACCAGGTCCGGCTCCACACCGTCCTCGTGCTGGTAGGCGTAGAAGTCCCCGGTACGGCCCAGTCCCGTCTGCACCTCGTCGGCGATGAGTAGCGCCTTGTGCTTGTGCAGCAGTTCCTGGGCGGCCCGCAGATAGCCGGGCGGGGCTTCATGCACGCCCTTGCCCTGGATCGGCTCGACGATCAGGGCGGCGACGTCGCCCTTCTTCAACTCCCTTGCCAGGGTGTCGAGATCGCCGAGCTGTACGGCCGTGTCGGGCAGCAGAGGGGCGAAGCCGTCCCGGAAGCCGGACTCGCCGTTGACCGACAGCGAGCCGGTGGTCAGTCCGTGGAATGCGTGGTCGCAGTACAGAATCCTGGGCTTGCCGGTGACGAACCGCGCGAACTTCAGCGCTGTCTCCACCGCCTCCGTACCGCTGTTGCCGAAGAACACCCGGTCCAGGTGCGGGCTGTGTGCGAGCAGCTTCTCGGCCAGCAGCCCGGGCAGCGGCTGGCAGTCGAAGCGGGTGAGGTCGGCGAGCTGGGCGTCGAGGACGTCGTGCAGCGCCTTGCGGACGACGGGGTGGTGGCGCCCCAGGCCCATCACCCCGAATCCGGCGAGCATGTCCAGATAGTCGTCGCCGTCCGCGTCCCAGAAATAGGCGCCCTCGGCCCGCTCGTAGACCTTGTCGAAGCCGATGGTGTGCAGCATGCGCGGGAGCTGGTGGTTGAGGTGCCTGGTGTGCAGCTCGTAGCGCTCGGCTCCGCGCTCGGCAAGGAGTCTGCCGAGGTCGAACTCCGTGGTCATTCGGCCTTCTCCTTGGCTGCTCTCTCCTGGACTGCGTTCTCCTTGACTGCCTTCTTCTTGACCGGCACGACGGCACGACCCTCATGGCCGCCGGCACGACCGTCATGACCGCCCTCGGCCTCCTTCAGGGCGAGGCTCGCGCTGATCCGTCCGGCGACCTCCACGGGCGTGAGCCCGATGTCGGCGAGCACCTCACCCCGCTTGGCGTGCGCGAGGAACTGCTCCGGGATGCCGAACCGCCGTACGGGCACGTCGACTTCCGCGTCACCCAGCGCGAGCGCCACGGCGGAGCCGACTCCGGACGCGCGGCTGTTGTCCTCGACGACGGCCACCAGCCGGTGTTCGGCGGCGAGCGGCGCGAGTGCGGGGTCAACCGGCTTGACCCACCGCGGGTCGACGACGGTGCAGTTGATGCCGCGTGCCTGGAGCAGCTCGGCGGCCTTGAGGCACACCGGCGCCATCACGCCGACGGCTACGAGGAGGACCTCCGGCTCGCCCGCGTCCCGGTGCAGCACGTCCAGGCCGCCCACCCGGTCCACCGCCGGGATCGACGGTCCGACCGACTCCTTGGGGAACCGGACCAGCGTGGGCGCGTCGTCGACGGCCACCGCCTCCCGCAGCTGGGCCCGCAGCTGGTCGGAGTCGCGCGGCGCGGCGATCCTGAGGCCGGGCACGACCTGGAGGATCGACATGTCCCACATGCCGTTGTGGGAAGGCCCGTCGGCGCCCGTGACGCCGGCCCGGTCGAGCACGAAGGTCACCCCGCACGCGTGCAGCGCGACGTCCATCAGCAGCTGGTCGAAGGCACGGTTCAGGAACGTGGCGTAGATGGCGACGACGGGATGCACCCCGCCCGTCGCGAGCCCCGCAGCGGACACGGCCGCGTGCTGCTCGGCGATGCCGACGTCCCAGACCCGGTCCGGGAACCGCTCCGCGAACTTGCCGAGCCCAACGGGATGCAGCATGGCCGCCGTGATCGCCACGACGTCCTCGCGCTCCTCGCCGATCCGCACGATCTCGTCGCCGAACACCGACGTCCACGAAGGTCCGTTGGACGGCGCGAGCGGCTCACAGGTCAGCGGGTCCATCACACCGACGGTGTGGAAGTGGTCCTCCTCGTGGGCGAGGGCGGGTTCATAGCCGCGCCCCTTCTCCGTGAGGCAGTGGATCAGCACCGGCCCGTGGAAGCGCTTGGCCCGCCGCAGCGCGGACTCGACGGCGCCGATGTCGTGCCCGTCGATCGGGCCGACGTACTTCAGACCCAGGTCCTCGAACATGCCCTGCGGCGCGAAGGCGTCCTTGAAGCCCTTCTTCGCGCCGTGCAGCGACTCGTAGATCGTGTTGCCCACCAGCGGTGTCCGCAGCAGTACGTCCTTGCCCCAGGCCAGGACCCTCTCGTAGCTGTCGGTCGTGCGCAGGGTGGCCAGGTGGTTGGCCAGGCCGCCGATGGTGGGCGCGTACGAGCGTTCGTTGTCGTTGACGACGATGATCAGGGGCCGGTCCTTGGCGGCCGCGATGTTGTTGAGCGCCTCCCAGGCCATGCCGCCGGTCAGCGCCCCGTCGCCGATCACCGCGACGACGTGCCCCTTCTCGCCCTGCACCTGACGCGCCTTGGCCAGCCCGTCGGCCCAGCCGAGCGCGGTGGAGGCGTGGCTGTTCTCGACGATGTCGTGCTCGGACTCCTCCCGCGACGGGTAGCCGGACAGGCCGCCCTTGCCGCGCAGCTTGGAGAAATCCTGACGCCCCGTCAAAAGCTTGTGTACGTAGCTCTGGTGACCGGTGTCCCAGACGATGCGGTCGACCGGCGACTCGAAGACCCGGTGGAGCGCGATGGAGAGTTCCACCACCCCCAGATTGGGTCCGAGATGTCCACCGGTCCTGGCGACCGCGTGCACCAGGAACTCCCTGATCTCGTCGGACAGTTCACCGAGTTCCGCCTCGGACAGCGCCTTCAGGTCGCGTGGTCCCCGGATGCTCTCCAGAATCGTCACGCTCGGGCCCCCTCTCGGTCCGTGCCTGGCTTCAGCTCACAGTCACTTCTGGTTTCCCCGTGACGATGGAGGCGCCCATGGCGTCCCCGTCCTGCTCCATCTGCTCGGCGATCTTCATCGCCTCTTCGATCAGGGTCTCGACGATCCTGGACTCGGGGACGGTCTTGATGACCTCGCCCTTGACGAAGATCTGACCCTTGCCGTTGCCGGACGCGACCCCCAGGTCGGCCTCCCGTGCCTCACCGGGGCCGTTCACCACACATCCCATGACGGCGACACGCAGGGGCACCTCCATGCCCTCCAGGCCCACCGTGACCTCGTCGGCCAGCTTGTAGACGTCGACCTGCGCACGCCCGCACGACGGGCAGGAGACGATCTCCAGGCGCCGCTGCCTGAGGTTCAGGGACTCCAGGATCTGGATGCCCACCTTGACCTCCTCGGCCGGCGGGGCCGACAAGGAGACCCGGATGGTGTCGCCGATGCCCTGGGACAGCAGGGCGCCGAAGGCGACGGCCGACTTGATCGTGCCCTGGAAGGCCGGGCCCGCCTCCGTCACGCCGAGGTGGAGCGGGTAGTCGCACTGGGCCGCGAGCTGCTTGTACGCCTCGACCATCACGACCGGGTCATTGTGCTTGACCGAGATCTTGATGTCCCGGAAGTCGTGCTCCTCGAAAAGCGACGCCTCCCACAGCGCCGACTCGACCAGGGCCTCCGGCGTCGCCCTGCCGTACTTCTGCAGCAGCCGCTTGTCGAGCGACCCGGCGTTCACGCCGATGCGGATCGGCGTGCCGTGGTCCTTGGCCGCCCGCGCGATCTCCTTGACCTTGTCGTCGAACTGCTTGATGTTGCCCGGATTGACACGTACGGCCGCACAGCCGGCCTCGATCGCCGCGAACACGTACTTCGGCTGGAAGTGGATGTCCGCGATCACCGGGATCTGGGACTTCCGGGCGATCGTGGCGAGCGCGTCCGCGTCGTCCTGCGTCGGACACGCCACGCGCACGATCTGGCAGCCAGAGGCCGTGAGCTCCGCGATCTGCTGGAGAGTGGCACCGATGTCCGACGTACGCGTCGTCGTCATCGACTGCACCGACACAGGGGCACCGCCCCCGACCGCCACCGGGCCGACCTGGATCTGCCGCGACACACGCCGCTCGGCGATAGGCCGGATGGGTACCTCGGGAACGCCCAAGGAGATGGCGGTCATGGCGTCACTCCCGGTTTCCGGAGACCGTCTCGCGCATGGCGCGCAGCGACTCCTTGAGCGAGCCCATGGTGGCGAGGACAGCGGTGGGCTCGTAGCCGCAGTGCGCCATGCAGTTGGCGCAGCGCGGGTCCTTGCCGCGGCCGTACTTGTCCCAGTCGGTCTCCTCGATCAGCTCGCGGTACGTCGGGACGTACCCGTCGCTCATCAGGTAGCAGGGGCGCTGCCAGCCGAACAGGGAGTAGTTCGGGATCGCCCAGGCGGTGCACGGGAAGTCGACCTTGCCCTCAAGGAAGTCGAGGAACAGCGGCGAGTGGTTCAGCCGCCACTTGCGGCGGTTGCCGCCCGCGAAGGCCTTCTTGAACAGCTCACGGGTCTGCTCGACGCCGAGGAAGTGCTCCTGGTCGGGGGCCTTCTCGTAGGCGTAGGCGGGCGAGATCATCATCTCGTCGACCTTGAGGTCGTCGTTGAGGAAGTTGAGCACCTCGATGATGGTCTGCGGGGTGTCGGTGTTGAAGAAGGTCGAGTTGGTGGTGACCCGGAAGCCGCACCGTTTGGCCTCCTTGATCGCCTCCACGGCCTCGTCGAACACACCCTCCTTGGCCACGGACTCGTCGTGGCGCTCGCGAAGGCCGTCGATGTGCACGGCGAAGGCGAAGTAGGGCGAGGGCTTGAACTTTTCCATCTTCTTGCGCATCAGCAGGGCGTTGGTGCACAGGAAGACGTACTTCCGCTTGGCCACCAGCTGCCGCACGATCTCGTCGATCTGCGGATGCATCAGCGGCTCACCGCCGGCGATGGACACCATCGGCGCACCGGATTCGAGCACCGCTCCCACGGCCTGGGCCACCGGCATGCGCTGCTTGAGCACTCCGGCCGGGTGCTGGATCTTGCCGCAGCCCTCGCACTTGAGGTTGCAGGCGAAGAGCGGTTCCAGCTCGACGATCAGCGGAAACTTGTCCCGCCTGCGGAGCTTTTGTTCAGCCAAGTAAGTAGCGACCTTGATGGACTGACGCAGCGGCATGGCCATCTGGCTCACCTCCTGGGGAGCAGCAAAGAACGGTGCCATTCAAAGAATGCGGGTAGAACGGAACGAAGGACGCGGAAAGCCGATATTCCACCGCGCAACGTGCCGATCCGGACGAGTTCATGTTCTGGAGCGTCCACGACCACCCGGACGGCCGCAACCGGGCGCTCGCCCGCGCGCACGGCGCTCAGGAGCGTGGCCGCCGATTCCATGTCGACCGCGATTGCGCCGGTCGAGAGCAGATCGGACCGTTCCTGACCACGGATGATGTGATCAGAGCCGGTGAGAGGCCCGGTGTGGACGGTGCGGCCGGGAATGGTCCGCGCGAGCTCTTTGACGAGTAGGTCGGTCCCGACGCACGGAATGGTTCCCCCCGGATCCCGGGTCTCCTCGGCGACGACCAGGTCGCCGGGATGCATTCCGGGAGCGAGCCCCGCGCAGAACCCCGTGGCGAGCACGGCCGCATCGCTGAGGGCAGGGTCGCCCAGGATCCGGGTGACGGAGCGTTCGGCCGCCCGGGGGCCCATGCCGGTCCGCAGCACGGTGACCGGCCCGCCGGCGCCGCCGCGATCGCTCGTGCGCAGGGCGAACTGCTCGATGCCGAGCGCGCAGGCGATCAGCAGCGGGGCCGGGGCGGGCTGTGGGCTCATCAGCTCACCCTGGCCTCGACGAGGGACGGCTCGGGCTTCTCGGCGAAGGGCTCTCCATGGACGTACCGGCCGAGTGCGGTGAGCGGGAAGACCTGCCGGTAGAGGTGGTAGTTGATCGAGAAGTCCCAGGGGAATCCGGTGCCGGTGAAGTACGGCTCGTCCCAGGAGCCGTCCTCCCGCTGGGTGGCCGCGAGCCACCCGACGCCGCGCTCGACGGCCTTGGAGTCCTTCTCCCCCGCCGCCAGCAGCGCCATCAGCGCCCATGCGGTCTGCGAGGCCGTGGAGGCGCCCTTGCCGCTCCACTCCTTGACGTATCTGTAGGAGCGCAGGTCCTCGCCCCAGCCGCCATCGTCGTTCTGGACGGACTCCAGCCAGCTCACCGCGCGGCGGATCGCCGGGTGCGAGCCCGGGAAGCCGGCCGCCACCAGGGCGGGTACGACGGATCCGGTGCCGTAGACGTAGTTCACGCCCCAGCGCCCGAACCACGAGCCGTCCGGCTCCTGCTCGGCGAGCAGCCACTGGATGCCGCGCCGGGTGCGCGGGTCGTGAGCGAGGCCCTCGACGGCCAGCATCTCCACCACGTGGGCCGTGACGTCCGCCGACGGCGGGTCGATGACCTCGCCGAAGTCGCAGAACGGCAGCCGGTTGGGGAAGGGGCTGGTGTTGTCGACGTCGAAGGCGCCCCACGCCCCGTTCCTCGACTGCATCCCGAGGTTCCAGCGCACCCCGCGGCCGATCGCCCGCTCCATCCGCTCCGGGTCGTGGTGCCTGACCCGGCGCAGCGCCAGGACCACCTCGGCGGTGTCGTCGATGTCGGGGTAGTTGTCGTTGTGGAACTCGAACGCCCAGCCGCCCGGCGGCAGTTGGGGCCGCTTGACCGCCCAGTCACCGGGCCGGACGATCTCCTCGCCCAGCATCCAGTCGGCGGCCTTGACGAGCTGCGGATGGTCGGCGGGCACACCCGCGTCGGCCAGCGCGATGGTCGCGAGGCAGGTGTCCCAGACCGGCGACTGACATGCCTCGATCATCCGGGCCCCGTCCTCGCGCCAGACGGCGAAGCGGTCCAGTGATGCCAGCCCCTCGCGCATCACGGGGTGCTGGAGGTCGTAGCCGAGCAGATGCAGGGCGATGATCGAGTACACCGCCGGCGGCTGGATGCCTCCCCAGCAGCCGTCGTTCTCCTGCCGCTCGATGATCCAGCGGGCGGCGCTGTTCATGGCCGCTCTGCGCAGCTTGCGCGGGGCGACCTTGCGCAGCTGGTGCAGTGCCTTGTCGAGCCGCTGGAAGGCGCCGTCCCAACTTGCCGCGGGAGCAAGGGGCTTGGGCGGGTTGGGGCGGGCCGGGTCGGTGTGCAGTTCGTCGAGCGGGAAGGGCGCGGGCCGTACCGGGCGCTTCGCGGAGACGACCGTCAGGGGGACGATGGTCTGCCGGGCCCAGCAGCCGAAGTCGTAGATGTTGAGCGGGACCCACTTGGGGAAGTAGATGAGCTCCGGCGGGAGTTCGGGCAGGTCCTCCCACTTCCACCAGCCGAACAGGGCGAGCCAGATCCGGGTGAACACGCGGGAGGCGGCGATGCCGCCCTGCTCGCGGACCCATGCGGAGGCCTTCGCCATGTGCGGGGCGTCGGGCGTGTCGCCGGCCAGGCGGAGGGCGACGTAGGCCTCGACGGTGGCGGAGAGTTCGCCGGGCGCGCCGTAGAAGGTGCCCCAGGTGCCGTCCTCGCGCTGCTCGCCCCGGATGAAGAGCGCGGCGGCCTGCGTGGTCTTCTCGTCTCGGATGCCCAGGAACTGACGGAGCAGCAGGTCCTCGGCGTCCATGGTGACGTTCGTCTCGAGGTCGCCCTTCCACCAGCCCTGGGCGTCCTGCTGCGCCAGCAGGAAGTCGGTGGCGCGCCGGGCGGCGCGTACGGCGGCTTCGTGGACCCCGGCCGCCACGGGGGCTTCCCTGTCGGTGTCGCTGGCCGCGGCTGCCCGGGGTGGCAGTGCCCCGGTGCTTCCGTCGGTCGTCGCTGTCATGGCTTCCCCTTCGTGCAGTGCTACTGGTGTGCGTCTGCTGTGGGTCCGCCGTCGGCCGGTGCGCTGTTCACGCGGCACCGGCCGGCGACTAAGCGAGGGTTATTCGACCGATACTGATCATCTCTTTTCGCCCGCTGGTGATCATCTCTTTCGTACGACGACGAAGTCGGCGAGTGCCGTGAACTGGTCCCGCACCCGGTCGGGCATGTCCACGGCGTCGAGGGCCTCGACGGCGATGGCGTGCTGTCGGCGCGCCTCACCGGCGGTCCACTCGCGGCCGCCCGCCTCCTCGATGAGGGCGGCGCGGGCGGCGAACTCCTCCTCGGAGAAGTTCTCGAAGTCGCTGCTCTTGGCGTCGGCGGCAAGGATCTCGCCGAGCTGCTCGGAGGCGGAGCCGCCCGCCGCGAGCGCGGCCACGACCGGCAGGGACTTCTTGCGCTGGCGCAGGTCGCTCCAGGTCTGCTTGCCGGTGGAGACGGGGTCGCCCCAGATGCCGAGGAGGTCGTCGACGGCCTGGAAGGCGAGGCCCAGGTGGTAGCCGTACTTCTCCAGCGTGTCGGCGGTGCGGTCGTCCGCGCCGCCGAGCACGGCGCCGATGGAGCTGGCGCAGGCGAGCAGGGCACCGGTCTTGTTGCCCTCCATCTCCAGGCACTCCTCGACGCTGACGCGGTCGCGGTGCTCGTAGGAGATGTCCTGCGCCTGGCCGTCGATCAGGGCGCGGGTGGCGGTGGTCAGGCGGCGGGTGGCGCGGCCGGCCTCGACGGTGCCGAGCTCCAGCAGGACCTCGTTGGCGAGCGCGAACATGGCGTCGCCGACGAGGATGGCCTGCGCGGGCCCGTGCACCTTCCACACGGTGTCGCGGTGGCGGCGCTGTTCGTCGCCGTCCATCAGGTCGTCGTGCAGCAGCGAGAAGTTGTGGACCAGTTCGACCGCGACGGCGCCGGGGATGCCGGCCTCGGGCTCGGCGCCGGTGACCTCGGCGGAGAGCACCGCGAGGGCCGGGCGTACGGCCTTGCCGCCGTCGCCGGCCGTGGGGTTGCCGTCGGCGTCGATCCAGCCGAAGTGGTAGGCGGAAACGGTGTCCATGGGAGGGGCCAGGCGGTCGATCGCCGCCCGCAGTACCGGCGTGGCCAGGGTCCTACCGCGCTCCAGGAGCGCGGTCACGTCGACCGCGGTCTCTCGAGCGGCCTTCGAGGCCGGGGGCACAGTGGGCACGTTCTCTCCTCTTGTTGCGGTACCGGGGGTGCGGGGGCCTGCCGCCGTGTGCTGGTTCAGCATCACGCCGCCTCCTCTACGTCGAAGAGGTGGCTGGGGCGGGGCCGGCCCAGGGCGCTCAGCGCGGCGCCGGCCGCACTCACGCCACTGCGGACCGCACTCTCCATGGTCGCGGGCCACCCTGTGGCGGTCCACGCTCCGGCCAGATACAGACCGGGTGCCTTGGTACGAGCGCCGGGCCGCAGCCGCCCGACGCCGGGAGTGGGAGCGAACGTCGCCGTACGCTCCCTGGTCACGAAGAAGTCCTTCACCTGCGCGCCCCGCGCCTTGGGCAACAGCCGCTCCAGCTCGGGCAGATACCGCTCGCGCAGTGCGGCGACGGGTGTTTCGATCTCGTCCTGCGCGGCCGACTGGGACAGGGCAAGGTACTGGCCGTCCCGCAGCCCGGAGGCGGCGGTGCGGTCGAACACCCATTGCACCGGGGTGCCGAGCGCCGCGAAGAACGGCCGGCTGAGTACCTGCCGGTCGTAGACGACATGCACGTTCAGGATCGGCGCGGTGCCGATCTCCAGCAGCCGTTCGGGAGCGTCGAGGGCACCCTCGGGCAGCAGGTCGTGGGCCTCACGCTGGGCAACGGCCAGCACGACGGTGTCCGCCCGCAGCGTCTCGCCGGGAACCTGGACGCTCCAACGTCCGTTCTCGTCAGTGGAGATGGAGGTGACTCGTGTACGGACCTCGGTACGAACACCCGCGGAGTCGAGCGCCTTGCGGGCCAGCCGGTCGTGCAGGTCGCCCAGCGGGACATGCGCCCATCCGATGTCGGCCGCGCCCGGGTCGGACAGCAGACCGGTCTTGAACACCATCGCGGCGAGCCCCAGCGAGGCGCCGCCCGCGACCGCGTTGAGGGTGGCGACCCCGACCAGGTCCCACAGGGCCTCGACGGCACGCGCCGACTGACCGTGCGCGGTCAGCCAGCTGCCGAAGTCCTGGGTGTCCAGGGTCGGATCGGCGAGGTCGAGCCCCTTGAGTGCGAGCGCGGCACGCCCGACCTTGGCGCGTTCGGCGAGCGACAGATGCGGATACGTCGCCAGGCTGCGGCCCAGGTGCAGGGGTACGGGCAGCGCGTCGCGCCGCAGCCTGCCCAGGCGCCGCCCTTCGGGCCGCGCGGCGTCGACCACGGGCACGTCGAGGCGGTCCTGCAGCGGTGCGAGCGCCGTGCCCTCGATCCGGTCGAGGAACCAGCGGTAGGCGGTGCAGCAGCGCAGATAGACGTGCTGTCCGTTGTCGACGACCAGGTCGCCGCGCTGGAAGGAGAAGGCCAGGCCACCGAGCCTCGGCCTGCCCTCGATCAGCGTGACACGCACTCCGGCGTCGGCGAGGGCCAGCGCGGCGGTGATGCCGGCGAGCCCGCCGCCGATGACGACGGCGTCCTTCCCGGAGCCTGACGGGATGTCGGCGAGCGACCCTTGTAGCGGCGTGCCGTCGGTCATCGTGCACCCTCCCCTGGCCGACCGCCGTGCAGGTGCTTGAACGGTGCACGGCCGGTCGTCTCAGTCAGGGACGCGACTCGGCAGCGGAGGGTTGCCCGCCACTTTTCGCCGGTGACATCACCTTGGACCGGAATGTCCATCAGGCGCGCCTCCTGACGGCACGGCTGACGGTTCGGCGGGTCGCATGCCGCGCGTCCAGACCGGACAGACCTCGCACGGCGACGTAGGCCTTCTCGCGCCCGGGCAGTGAGACCCTGCCCCGCAGCACGGCCTCCGGGTCGCGCTCGATGCGGTCGAGGAGGCGCAGGTAGATGCCGGCCATCGCGGCGACGCAGGCACCGCTGCGCCGGTCCAGCATGGGCAGCAGCCGGTAGCCCTCGGCGAACAGGGCGCGGGCCCGACGCACTTCGAAGTGCACGAGGCCCGCGAAGTCGGAGCCCTCCGGCGGGGTCGGCCCGCTGAAGCCGGCCGAGCAGCCGAATTTTGCGAGGTCGTCGGAGGGCAGATAGGTGCGTCCGCCCTCGGCGTCCTCGCGGATGTCCCGCAGGATGTTGGTGAGCTGGAGGGCCAGCCCGAGCGTGTCGGCGTACTCGGGTGCGCGCTCGGCGCCGCGCGCGCCGGGCCCGGTGCCGAACACACCGAGCGAGAGCCGTCCGATGGCGCCGGCCACGCAGCGGCAGTAGACCTTCAGGTCGTCCCAGGTCTCGTAGGTCTCGCCGCGTACGTCCATCAGGACACCGTCGATGAGCTCGTCCAGCCCGCCGAGCGGGATCGGGAAGGCGCCGGCGGCGTGGGCGAGGGCGACGGCCACGGGGTCGGTGTCGTCCTCGGCGACCGCTCCGTCGCGGATCCGGGTCAGCAGCTTCCGGGTGTCCTCGAGCCTGGCGATCTTGACGTCACCGCTCAGGGCGCCGTCGCCGATGTCGTCGACCCGGCGCGAGAACGCGTACAGCGCCGACATCGCGCGGCGCTTCGGCGTGGGCAGCAGCCTGATGCCGTAAGCGAAGTTCCGGGCCTGCTGCCCTGTGACGGCCTCGCAGTAGCTGTAGGCGGCGAGTACCGGTGCGGACGCGTGTGGTGCAGACTCCACGGTCCGGATCACCCCTCTCCTCGCAGAGTCACGCCCACCTCGCGCAGCAGCTGGAGCTTGCTGGCCTTGGGCGGGCCGGGAAGTACGTCGTATTCGGCGGCGGCGATCGCACGGACCGCCGCCCTTCCCCCGGCCACGAATCCCGCCAGCAGCAGCTTGAGCCTGCCGTGGACGCTACCCACCAGGGGGGTGCCTTCATTCAGGAGGTCCAGAGCGCGTTCGGCTTCGTATGCAACCAGGGCGCGCACCGATGCGCCTGCTGTTTTTGCCGCCAGATCGGTTTCCTGGACGTGAAAACGCTTCATGTCCTGCGCGGGCAGATAAATCCGGTCACGGCCGAGATCCTCGGCGACGTCCTGGAGGTGCTCGACGAGCTGCAGCGCGGTGCACACCGCGTCGGAACGGCGGATCCGCTCGGGCGTCCCGGTGCCGGTGACGGCGAGGACGAGCCGGCCGACGGGGTTGGCCGACAGTTCGCAGTAGGCAAGGAGATCGTCGTAGGTCTCGTACCGCCCGACGAGCTGGTCCTGGCGGTTCGCGGCGATCAGGCCGAGGAAGGGCGCGGGGGTCAGTGAGCGGCGGCGGACGGTGTACTGCAGGCGGCGCAGCAGGGGGTGGCCGGGGGTGCCGTCGAAGACCCGGCGCAGGTCGGCCTCGAAGGCGTCGAGGAGCGCGAGCCGGTCCTCGGCCTCCTTGGGCGACACGCCGAGCAGACGGGCGTCGGCGCCGCCGGGAGCGAGATCGCCGTCGCCGATGTCGTCCACGAGGCGGGCGAAGCCGTACACGGCCATGAGGTCGGTCCGCCAGGCCTTGGGCAGGAAGAACGGCGCCACGGGGAAGTTCTCCGCGGCGGCCTTGTCGAGTGTGTCGCGCTCCGGTTCACCTGGACGCGCGGATTTTCCCGTCACCGTGGACTGCCCGGCGCAAGGACGGCACATGCTGCGTGGAGCTGGGGAGTTTCCGTAGCCATTGCCGTCACATCTCCCGTTCTACACCGCAGACCCAATGCGCACTATTTCGGACACGCCGCCCGGACGTCCGCGCCGCAGCCCGGAGAGAGGGGTGCCGTGCCTTATCGCCCTACTTGCCGCGTTTCGGTACCGGTACAGCTTACGTTGTACAACGGTGCGGGGCCCGTGGGGGTGTCCTGCACATCACAACAACACACCGATTGGCGTCAAGCTTCCCAGGACCAGGCGAAGTTGACGTTTCCTTTGCAGACGCGGGGCCCCGCCGGGGCAGTTCCGGCGGGGCCCGGTCAAGCTTGGTGGGCCGCTCGGCCCATGTCCGGGTGGACTACTTGCCCGTGAACTTCTCGTACTCCTTGAGGACCTCGTCCGTCGGTCCGTCCATGCGCAGCTCGCCACGTTCCAGCCACAGGACGCGGTTGCAGGTGTCGCGGATCGACTTGTTGTTGTGACTGACGAGAAACACGGTGCCGGCTTCCTTGCGCAGCTCGCGGATGCGTTCCTCGGAGCGCTTCTGGAACTTGCGGTCGCCGGTGGCCAGCGCCTCGTCGATCATGAGGACGTCGTGGTCCTTGGCCGCGGCGATGGAGAAGCGCAGCCGGGCCGCCATGCCGGAGGAGTAGGTGCGCATCGGCAGGGTGATGAAGTCGCCCTTCTCGTTGATGCCCGAGAAGTCGACGATCTGCTGGTAGCGCTCCTTGATCTGCTCGCGGGACATGCCCATGGCGAGCCCGCCCAATATGACGTTGCGCTCGCCGGTGAGGTCGTTCATCAGTGCCGCGTTCACGCCCAGCAGCGAGGGCTGGCCGTCGGTGTAGACCTTGCCCTTCTCGGGCGGGAGCAGGCCGGCGATGGCGCGCAGCAGGGTGGACTTGCCGGAGCCGTTGGAGCCGATCAGGCCGATGGCCTCGCCGCGGTAGGCGACGAAGGAGACGCCGCGGACCGCGTGCACCTTGCGCACGCCCCGCGCCGCGTCGTCGGAGCCCCTCTTGAGGATGCGGCTGAGTGCGGCGGTGGCGCTGCCCTTGCCTGTCTTGGCGCCGTTGACGCGGTAGACGATGTGCAGCTCGTCCGCGATGACGGTGGGGATGTGGGAATCCGTCCTCTGTTCAGCCACGGCCATACCTCTCCTCCGCCTTCCAGAAGTACACGAAGCCGCCGACGGCCACCAGCATGGCCCAGCCGAGCGCGACCGCCCAGACGTGGTCGGGCAGGTTCGAGGAGCCGTAGCCGTCGATGAGGGCGAAGCGCATCAGGTCCATGTAGACGGCGGCCGGGTTCCACTGCAGGACGGTCGCGATCCACTCCGGCTTGCCCTTGAGCATGATCGGGATGGAGAACATCACGCCGGACGCGTACATCCACGTACGCATCACGAACGGCATCAGCTGCGCCAGGTCCGGGGTCTTCGAGCCCGCCCGGGCCATGATCATCGCGAGGCCGGTGTTGAAGAGGAACTGCAGGACGAGCACCGGCACGATCAGCAACCAGGACATCGCCGGGTAGCTGCCGAAGCCCAGGGCCACGGCGAACAGCACGATCATCGAGTACAGCAGCTGCTGGAGCTGCTGGAGCGCGAAGGAGATCGGCAGTGAGGCGCGCGGGAAGTGCAGCGCGCGGACCAGGCCGAGGTTGCCGGAGATCGCGCGTACGCCCGCCATCACCGAGCTCTGCGTGAAGGTGAAGACGAAGACGCCCGTGACCAGGAACGGGATGTACACCTCACGGGACATGCCGCGGTCGGCCTGGAGGATCAGGCCGAAGACAAGGAAGTACACGGCCGCGTTCAGCAGCGGGGTGGCCACCTGCCAGAGCTGGCCGAGCTTCGCCTGGCTGTACTGCGCGGTCAGCTTCGCCCGCGAGAACGCGAGGATGAAGTGCCGCCGGTCCCAGAGCTGACGGACGTACTCGAACAGCGAGGGGCGGGCGCCGCTCACGGACAGCCCGTACTTGGCGGCCAGCGCGGCCGCCGTGAGTCCCTCGTCGGGCGACGGAGGCGCGCTCACCGCGACTGAGCCGTCGTGCGTTGTCTCACTCACCAGTTGAAACTTTCGTCTTCGAGATGCGCAGCCTGTGCGGGCATGGCATGAACCTGGGGCCGGGGTACGGTCCGGTGGCTGCTCTCAGGGTCGAGCTTGTCAGATGACGGGAGGTCGGCCCAGTCGGGTCAGCCGCCACACCGTACGCCACTTCATGGGCCTGCGGGGACCGCATGAAGTGGTCCAGCCTTCCCGGAATCCGCCGAACCATGCCCGCAGGGCGGGGCGGGAGGGGCGGCGGGCCAGGGTCAGCAGCATCCAGACGCCCAGATAGACCGGGACAAGGGGCGCGGGGAGGTTGCGGCGGGCCAGCCAGACGCGGTTGCGGGCGACCATGCGGTGGTAGACCGCGTGCCGCGAGGGCGCGGTCGTGGGGTGGTACAGCACCATGTCGGACCGGTAGTCGATCATCCAGCCCGCGTCGAGGGCCCGCCATGCCAGGTCGGTTTCCTCGTGCGCGTAGAAAAATTCGTCCGGCAGCCCGCCGACTTCGGCGAAGACCTGGGTGCGGACGGCGTTGGCGCCGCCGAGGAAGGTGGTGACCCGGGAGGAGCGCATCGGGTCGGAGGCGCGCAGCCGGGGGACGTGCCGGCGCTGGGTGACGCCGTTGTCCGGGTCGGCGATGCGGAAGCTGATGATGCCGAGCTGCGGGTCGGCAGCGAACGCTTCGCGGCACAGCTCGGCGGTGTCGTGGTGGGCGAGGAGACCGTCGTCGTCGAGGAAGAGCAATATGTCGACATCGTGACCACTGGGGCCGAAGGCCTCGATGCCGACGTTGCGGCCGCCGGGAATGCCGAGGTTCTCCGGCAGCTCGATCGTCCGGACGCCTTCGGGGACGTCCGGGACCGGGGAGCCGTTGCCGACGACGACGACCTCGACCCGGTCGCCGTCCTGCTTGGCGACGGAGTCGAGGAGGGCGCGCAGTTCGTCGGGGCGGTTGCCCATCGTGATGATCACCGCGCCGACCTTCATCGGCGCGCTCACTTCAGCCTGCTCGACGCGAGGATGGACACGAGGTGCAGCACGGTCTGCAGCAGCGCGATGCCGGCCAGCACCGCGACGCCGAGCCGGGAGAAGAACAGGTCGCCGCGAATCTGGTCGACGATCGCCAGGACCAGGATCAGCAGGGACGCCTCGATACCGAGGACGAGACGGTGGAACTTGAGGGCACCGGCGGCCTTGCGAGCCAGCGCCATGCCGGAGGAGCGCATCTCGGACGCGGCCTCCTGGACCGGCGGCTTCCCGGCCTGGTGCCGGGCGACTCCGACGAGGTCGGTCTCGGCCTTGATCAGGATGGCGCCGAGGGCGGCCAGGGTGCCGAGGAAGGCCCACAGCCAGTCGATACGGCCGCTGCCCCACAGGTCGGCCGCACGCAGGCCGAAACCGACGAGCACCGCGGCGTCGGTGAGGTAGGCGCCGACGCGGTCGAGGTAGACCCCGCCCAGGGAGTACTGCTTCTTCCAGCGCGCGATCTCGCCGTCGACGCAGTCCAGCAGCAGGTAGAGCTGGACCATGACCACGCCGAGCACGGCCCCCGGGATCCCCGGCACGAGAAGTGCCGGGGCCGCGAGGACGCCGCATACGGTCATCAGGTATGTGAGCTGGTTGGGCGTGACCCTGGTGTTCACCAGGTAGCGGTCGACCCGCAGGGACACCTCGCGCATGTAGAGGCGTCCCATCCAGTGCTCACCGCTGCGCCTGTCCTTCACCCCCGCGGGGTGAACGACGGGGCGGAGTTCAGCTACCGATGGCCTTGACATAGTCGGCGTAGATGTCCTTGATCTGGTCGGTTGTCAGGTCGAGGTGTTCGAGGATCGTGTAGCGGCCGGGCCTGGTCTGCGGAGCGAACTCCACGGCGCGGACGAACTCGTCGTCCGTGAAGCCGATCTCCTCCGGCAGTACCGGCAGCCCGTGCCGGCGCAGCACCTCGGCCATGTAGGCCGACTCCTCGTGAGCTCCGCGCAGGTACATCGCGAAGGCCGCGCCCAGTCCGCACTGCTCGCCGTGGGCGGCGGCGCGCCTCGGGAACAGCAGGTCGAAGGCGTGGTTGATCTCGTGGCACGCGCCGGAGGACGGGCGGGAGTCGCCCGACACCGACATGGCGATACCGCTGAGCACCAGGGCCTCCGCCAGCACCTGGAGGAAGTCGGTGTCCCCGATGCCGCCGGGGTGGCGCAGCACCGCCTCGCCGGCCTGCCGGGCGATCGCCGCCGCGAGGCCGTCGATCTTCTCGCCCTTGACGCGGTTCGCCAGCTCCCAGTCGGCGATGGCCGAGATGTTGGAGATGGCATCGCCGATACCCGCGCGCACGAACCGCACCGGGGCATCGCGGATGACGTCCAGGTCGATGACGACCGCGATCGGGTTCGGCACACCGTAGGAGCCGCGCCCGGCGTCGTTGTCGAGGGTGGCGACCGGCGAGCACAGACCGTCGTGCGCCAGGTTCGTCGGTACGGCGACCAGCGGCAGGCCGACGCGCGCCGAGGCGAACTTGGCGCAGTCGATGATCTTGCCGCCGCCGAGCCCGACGACCGCGTCGTAGTGGCCGGCCCTTATGGCACCGGCCAGCTGGACCGCGTCGTCGAGGGTGCCGCCGCCGACCTCGTACCAGGTGGCGCCGGGCAGCGCGGGAGCGAGGCGCTCCTTGAGCCGGGCGCCGGAGCCGTTGCTGACCGCGATGGCCAGCTTGCCGGAGTGCGAGATGCGCTCGTCGGCGAGCACACAGGCCAGGTCGTCGAGGGCACCCGGGCGGATGTCGACGACGACCGGCGAGGGGATGAGCCGGGTCAGTACAGGCACGCGATCTCCCGTCCGCGGGCGAGATCGTCGTGATTGTCGATCTCCACCCACTTGACGTCGCCGATCGGCGCCACGTCGATGCGGAAGCCGCGGTTCACGAGCTCCTGGTAGCCGTGCTCGTAGAACTGCTGCGGGTCGGTCTCCCACACCGCCTTGAGGGCGTCGGCCAGCTCGGGGGCGGCGTCGCCCTCGATGAGGGTCACGCCGATGTACTCACCGCTCGCCTCGGCGGGGTCCATCAGCTTGGTGATCTTCGTCATGCCCTTCTCGGGGTCGACGACGACCTTCATCTCCTCGTCGGCCAGGCTCTTCACCGTGTCCAGGGCGAGGATGATCTTCTTGCCGTCGCCGCGGGCGGCGAGCAGCGTCTTCTCGACGGAGACCGGGTGCACGGTGTCGCCGTTGGCGAGGATCACACCGTCCTTGAGGGCGTCACGGCCGCACCACAGGGAGTAGGCGTTGTTCCACTCCTCGGCCTTGTCGTTGTCGATGAGCGTGAGCTTCAGGCCGTACTTCTGCTCAAGGGCTTCCTTGCGCGCGTACACGGCCTCCTTGCGGTAGCCGACGATGACCGCGACCTCGGTCAGACCGATCTCGGCGAAGTTACCGAGGGTCAGGTCGAGAACCGTGGGTTCGCCCTCTATGCCCGCGGGCCCCACCGGCACCAGAGCCTTGGGAAGGCTGTCGGTGTAGGGGCGCAGACGCCGTCCGGCGCCGGCCGCCAGCACGAGGCCGATCATGCGGGTTCTCCTTCATCGTGTACGGCGGGTGCCCCGGAGGACACCCAGAAGCGGATGCTCTCGACGAGCACCACCAAGGCCACGGCCACGGCGAGCACCGTGAGCGCGACGCTGAACTGCGAGGCGGAGAGCACCGCGGCGAGGACGGTGACGAGCAGCGTCCGTCCTTCGTGCCCCCCGATGGCGCGCACCAGCCAGGCCGGGGGCGCTCCGGCGTTGCCGCGGATGCGGTACACCGTGTCGTAGTGATGGTAGGCGACAGCGGCCACCAGGCCGAAAGCCGCAGGAAGGGCTCCGTTTACCTCAGCTTTGGCTGCGAGCAGCAGGACGACGCCGTACTCGGCGGCCCGGAAGAAGGGCGGGACCAGCCAGTCGAGGGCGCCCTTGAGGGGGCGGGCGACGGCCAGGGCCGAGGTGACGGCGTAGACGACGGCGCCGACGACCGCCCAGGGACCGCCGAAGCCGGGCTGCGCGGCCAGGCCGAGGAGGACGAGGCCGCCGAGGAGGGCCACGGCGGGGGCGGCGATGCCGGGCAGCCGGCCCGCGGCGTTCTTGAAGACACCGGCGAGGCCCTGCGCGAGCGGGCCCGAGTCCGCGAGGTCGGCCAGCGCCTGGGCGGCCCGGTCGGTTCGCCGCGCCTTCCGCGTCAGCGACCGCAGCACCCGCCCCGCCGTGGTGTACGTCGCCGCGAAGGCACAGCCGACGAGCAGGACGTAGAAGGTGATGCGGGGCGTCGTGACGGCTGTGAGCACCGCGATCATCGCCCAGCGCTCGCCGATCGGCAGGACGATCATCCGGCGCACCCACACCGTCCAGCCGACGCTGTCGAGCTTGTCGGACAGTGCGGCGGTGGGGCTGGTGTTCGCGGTGGCGTCGTGGTTGGCCTCGTTGAAGGAGAAGTCGACGACGTGCCGGCAGGTCTGGAGGACCATCGCGCCGAGGGCGAGGGCCCATACGTCGTCCCCGCCTCGGGCGGCTCCCAGCGCGAGGCCGGCGTAGTAGGCGTACTCCTTGGCCCGGTCGAAGGTGGCGTCGAGCCAGGCGCCGAGCGTGGAGTACTGGAGGGAGTAGCGGGCGAGCTGGCCGTCGGTGCAGTCCAGGACGAAGGACGCGATCAGCAGGACGCCGGCCGCGATGAACCCGCCCCGGGTGCCGGTGGCCGCGCAGCCCGCCGCGATGAGCGCGGTGATGAGGGAGGCGGTGGTGACCTGGTTGGGGGTCAGGCCCCGGCGGGCGCACCAGCGGGCGATGTAGCGGGAGTAAGGGCTGATGCAGAAGGTCGTGAAGAAGCCGTCGCGGGACTTCACGGCCGACCTCAGGCGTACGGCCTCGTCGTCGACGGCGGCGACGGCCTGCCGGGCCTCGTGGCGGGCCTGCGGGTCGGCCGGTACGGCGGCGACCAGGCTGCCGAGCTCGGGACGGTGCACGTCGGTGCCGTCGTGGTCTAGGGCGGTGACGATGCGGTCGGCGAGGCTGTCGACGGCGACGGCCGTACCGCCGCCGGCGGAGTTCTCGCGGGCCATCGCCCGGGTCAGCGCCTGGCGTCCGGCCGGCTGGGCCGTCACGGCGCCCGGGATCGCGGCGAGCGCGAAGCGGGGGTCGGTCAGGCCGAGGCGCAGCGCGTGCAGGTGACCGACGAAGCCGGCGTCGACCACGGCGACCCGCTGGTCGCCGGGCACCTGGGCGAGCAGGGTCTCGGCGTCGGCGGTGTCGGCGGCGACCCGCACGTCATAGCCGAGGGACCGCAGATCGCCCTCGATCGACGATCCGGGCACCGGCTGACCGGTGAGGATGGCGGTCGACAACCGAACTCACTCCCTGGGTACCGGCATTCGCGCCGGTCATGTACATGGTGGCGGCGCCCCCGCCGGTGTCGGCCGGGCGGCGTGTCGGCAGAGGCTATCGGATGATTGGAAGCCAACGTTCACCGGCCGTTTGGCGGAGCGATCAACGTGGTTTGCCCTGAGCTTTGCCGCGATCATCATCAGGGATTACGGGGTCCGCCCACAAACTCGCGCTCGCAGACCGGGGCATCGGGGACATTGCCTACCCCGCCGGGGGCCCGTCATAGGGTGGGCGACCATGACATGGCTGATCACAGGCGGAGCCGGCTACATCGGAGCACATGTGGCGCGGGCCATGACCGACGCCGGGGAGCGGGTCCTCGTACTGGACGACCTCTCGGCCGGGTATCCCGCCCGGCTCCCTGCGGACGTCCCGCTCGTCGAGGGCTCGGCGCTGGACGGTGACCTGCTGAAGCGCGTGTTCGCGGAGCACGCGGTGACGGGTGTGGTGCATCTCGCCGCGCGCAAGCAGGTCGGGGAGTCCGTGGCGCAGCCGACGCGCTACTACACGGAGAACGTGGGCGGCCTCGCCACACTCCTGGAGGCGGTCGCCGAGGCGGGGATCAAGCGGTTCCTGTTCTCGTCGTCCGCGGCCGTCTACGGCAACCCGGATGTGGACCTCATCACGGAGGACACTCCGTGCGCGCCGGTGAACCCGTACGGCGAGACCAAGCTCACCGGCGAGTGGCTGGTGCGGGCGGCGGGCCGGGCGCACGGCATCGCGACCGTGTGCCTGCGCTATTTCAACGTCGCCGGCGCCGCGTCGCCCGAGCTGGCCGACACGGGCGTCTTCAACATCGTCCCCATGGTCTTCGACCGGCTCACCCGCGACGAGGCGCCGCGGATCTTCGGCGACGACTATCCGACGCCGGACGGCACCTGCGTCCGCGACTACATCCATGTCGCCGACCTCGCCGAGGCTCACCTGGCGGCGGCCCGGCGGCTCAGCGAAGGGGACGCAAGCGGCGATCTGACGGTCAACATCGGTCGCGGCGAGGGCGTCTCCGTCCGCGAACTGATCACCGTCATCGCCGAAGTCACCGGTGACGCACGCCCCGCCCTCGTCGAGGACCGGCGCCCCGGAGACGCCCCGCGCGCGGTCGCGTCGGCCGCACTGGCGGCCGAGGAGCTGGGCTGGACGGCTCGGCGCGGGGTACCCGAGATGGTCGAGTCGGCGTGGCAGGGGTGGCTGTTGCACCACGGCTAGCGAGCTGCCGACCGATCATGTGAAGCGCCCTGACCTGCGGGTCGTTTGCGCAGGTCAGGGCACATGACAACGGTGTTCAGTGCCGCGTTGCCGGATACCCCCCACCCGTAGTTCACTGTGATCCCGGACGGATTTCCGATCGGACATTCCGATCGTCGACGGACCACAGAAGGGCGGCTTTCTCATGGGGGCAGGGCACGATCACGGGCACGCGCCCACGACCGGCACGGCGGCATCCGCGTACCGCGGAAGGCTGCGCGTCGCGCTGTCGATCACCCTCGGCGTCATGGTGGTCCAGATCGTCGGCGGTCTGGCCGCGGACTCGCTCGCCCTGATCGCGGACGCCGCCCACATGGCGACGGACGCGGTGGGTCTGGCCATGGCCCTGCTCGCCATCCACTTCGCGAACCGCCCGCCGAGCGAGAAGCGCACCTTCGGTCTCGCCCGCGCGGAGATCCTCGCAGCCCTCGCCAACTGTCTGCTCCTGCTGGGCGTCGGCGGCTATGTCCTCTACGAGGCGATCGAGCGTTTCCTCACACCGGCGGACACCAACGGCGGCCTGATGATCGTGTTCGGCGCGATCGGCCTGGTCGCGAACATGATCTCGCTCACGCTGCTGATGCAGGGACAGAAGGAGAGCCTGAACGTGCGCGGCGCGTTCCTCGAGGTGGCCGCGGACGCCCTGGGCTCGCTCGCGGTGCTGATCTCCGCGGCGGTGATCCTGACCACCGGCTGGCAGGCCGCCGACCCGATCGCCTCGCTCGTCATCGGCCTGATGATCGTGCCGCGCACCCTCAAGCTGCTGCGCGAGACCCTCGACGTCCTGCTGGAGTCGGCCCCCAAGGATGTCGACATGGCCGAGGTGCGGGCCCACATACTCGCCCTGGACGGTGTCGAGGACATCCACGACCTGCACGCCTGGACGATCACGTCCGGCATGCCGGTGCTGTCGGCCCATGTGGTGGTGCGCTCCGACGTACTGAACGCGATCGGCCACGAGAAGATGCTGCACGAGCTCCAGGGCTGCCTCGGCGACCACTTCGACGTAGAGCACTGCACCTTCCAGCTGGAGCCGGTCGGGCACGCGGAGCACGAAGCCCGGCTCTGTCACTGAAACAACCGTACGGTCCGATAAGACGTCAGTACGGACGGAATGCAGCGATCCGGTGGTAGGCCGCGTCCTCATGCTCACAGCGCCCCCGCCGACGGTTCCGTGCCCGCCGCGCCGGGCACGATCAACTGCCGGGAGTGCCGGATTCGTACGGCACACTTGGGGCGCAAGACCGAAGTGAAGGATGGGTATGCCGATCACACCTGCCACCGCGACGCACAGTCCGTCGAACGGCGCCGCAGACGCGATTTTGCTGGAACTGGTCGACGAGAACGGTGTGACGATCGGCACCGCCGAGAAGCTCGCCGCCCATCAGCCTCCCGGGCAGCTGCACCGCGCCTTCTCCGTGTTCCTCTTCGACGAGCACGGCCGGCTGCTGCTCCAGCAGCGCGCACTCGGCAAGTACCACTCCCCCGGTGTCTGGTCCAACACCTGCTGCGGCCACCCCTACCCCGGCGAGGCACCCTTCGCCGCCGCGGCCCGGCGCACCCACGAGGAACTCGGCGTCTCCCCGTCACTGCTCGCCGAGGCGGGCACGGTCCGCTACCACCACCCGGACCCGGACTCGGGACTGGTGGAGCAGGAGTACAACCATCTCTTCGTCGGACTTGTGCAGTCCCCACTGCGGCCGGACCCGGAGGAGGTCGGCGAGACGTCCTTCGTGACGCCGGCCGAACTGGCGGAGCGCCACGCGAAGGACACGTTCTCGTCCTGGTTCATGACCGTGCTCGACGCGGCCCGCCCCGCGGTCAGGGAGCTGACGGGCCCGTCGGCCGGCTGGTGACGACGGCCGGGGCCGGCCGGACATGCCCTAGGGCACGCGCGCGGGTTTGAGCGGTACGGCGGCCCAGATCACCTTGCCGCCGGTCGCCGTGTGCTCGACGTCGCACACTCCCCCGCCTCCCGGGTCACCTCGCGCACCAGGAGCAGCCCACGGCCCCCGGTCTGGCCGTGGTCGGCTTCCAGGGCGGTGGGGCGGTAGGGGTGGTTGTCCTCCACCGACACCCGCAGCCACTCGGCACCGACGGCGACCTCGACGGCGAGCGTCGGCGACAGCAGCGCCGCATGCCGGACGGCGTTCGTGACCAGCTCCGACACGATCAGCAACACCCCCTGGACCAGATCGTCGGGGACCGGCACGCCCTGGCGGTACAGCAGGTCCCGTACGGCGTGCCGGGCCTGCGGGACCGAGGCGTCGACGGCGGGGGCGGTGAACCGCCAGACGCCCTCGTACGGCAGTGGATTCGGCGGCCCCTGGACGAGGGGCTCGTCCGCGCCGCCTGCTGGGCGTGGGCCGGACCCGCGCCCGTGGTTCTCCATCGTCCGGTCGCCACCCTCGCGCTCGATTGTCACCACACGTCGAGTGTTGATAACGCACAGGTCCGGGCCGTACTACTGAACAGAAGTCAGCAGGTATCGAGCGTTTCTGATCGTTGGCGTATGACACGGTCAGTTGTGGGACCGCTCCGGCGCCGCTTGTGCCGACTTCGCGAACTATTCGGGTTGTACGGGTTTGGCGCCCCCGCCGTCCGGCTCGTTCCGGTTGTCCCTGGGCCGTGACCCGGCCGCGCGCCCCTTCCTGTCGGCCGTTCCGCGGGGGCGGATAGCATCCGCCGCATGGAGCCCCAGCTGCTGCACAGCGTCACCGACTCGGTCGCCACCGTCGTCATCCACCATCCGGCCAAGCGCAACGCCATGACGGCCGCGATGTGGCGGGCGCTGCCGCCGCTGCTCGGCACCCTGGCCGCCGATCCGGGCGTGCGGGCGCTGGTGCTCACCGGTGAGGGCGGGACGTTCTGTGCGGGCGCCGACATCTCCACGCTCCAGGGCTCGCCGCAGGCGGCCCAGGGGCTGGCGGTGGCCGCCGAGGAGGCGCTGGCGGCCTTCCCGAAGCCGACGCTGGCGGCCGTCCGGGGGCACTGTGTGGGCGGCGGGTCGCAGCTGGCGGCGGCGTGCGATCTGCGGTTCGCCGAGGAGGGGTCGCTGTTCGGGGTGACACCGGCGAAGCTCGGGATCGTTTATCCGGCGTCCTCCACGCGCCGGTTGGCGTCGCTGGTGGGCCCGGCCACCACCAAGTACCTGTTGTTCTCGGGCGAGTTGATCGACGCGGAGCGGGCCCTGCGCACGGGCCTGGTGGACGAGGTGCTGCCCGAGGGTGAACTCGGCAAGCGAGTGGCGGAGTTCACCCGTACCCTCGCCTCCCGCTCACAGCTGACGCAGGCCGCGGCGAAGGAGTTCGCGGACGGGCGCACCGACCGCGACGATCACTGGGCGGAGCAGGCGCGCGGAAGCGGCGACACCGCGGAGGGCGTCGCCGCGTTCCTGGAGCGCAGGCAGCCCCGCTTCACCTGGAACGTGCCTACGTCAGGCTGAAGCGGCTGTTCGTACGGAACTCCTCGACGAGGTGCGCGGGCGCCTTCTGCGGGGAGCCGGCGTCGTAGGGCGGCTGTGGGTCGTACTCGGTCAGCAACTGGACCGCCTGGGCGTGTTCGTCGCCGGCGATCTTCCCGACCAGGGTCAGGCCCATGTCGATGCCGGAGGAGACACCGGCCGCGGTGATGTATTTGCCATCGGGTACGACGCGCTCGCCCGTGGGCTCGGCACCGTACTGCGGCAGGAAGTCCAGGGTCAGCCAGTGGGAGGTGGCGCGGCGGCCCTGAAGGAGGCCCGCGGCGCCGAGCAGCAGCGAGCCGGAGCAGACGGAGGTCGTCCAGGTGCTCGTGGCGTCGGCGGTCCTGAGCCACTCCAGCAGGGCCTCGTTCTCGATCTCGGCGAACGTCCCGGGTCCGCCCGGCACCACGACGACATCGGGGTGCGGTACGTCGGCCAGGGCCTTGTCGGCGGTGAGGGCGAGGAACCCCGTGTCGGCGCGCACCGGTCCCGCGGACTCGGCGACGAAGTCGACCCGGACGTCCGGGAGGCGGCTCAACGCCTCGTACGGTCCCACGATGTCCAAGGCGGTGAAGCGGTCGTACAGGACCATCGCGATCTGCATGGTTCGTCCCTTCGGAAGGAAAGTCAGCCGGCCGGAACCGGGCGGAACCGGCGGCGGTACTCGATCGGGGCCGCCCCGAGCGTCTTGACGAAGGCGCGCCGCATGGCTTCGGGAGTGCCGTAGCCACTGGCCCGGGAGATCTCCTCGATGCCGTCGCTCGTGTCCTCCAGGAGGCGCCGGGCGTGTTCGAGCCGGACCCGGTCCACATAGCGGCCGGGGGTCATGCCGGTCTCGGTCTGGAAGGCGCGGGCGAAGTGGCGCGCGGAGAGGCTGGCGCGGGCGGCGAGGGTCTCGACGGCCAGGTCGGCGTCGGGGTGCTCGGTGATCCAGCGCTGGACCTCCCGGAGGGGTTCGCGCTGGGCGGTCTGGGCGGCGAGCTGGGCGCTGAACTGGGCCTGGTTTCCGGGCCGGCGCAGGAAGACCACCAGGTGGCGGGCGATACCGAGGGCCACGTCCCGGCCCAGGTCCTCCTCGACCAGGGCGAGAGCGAGGTCGATGCCGGAGGTGACACCGGCGGAGGTGGCGACGCGCCCGTCCCGTACGTAGATGGGGTCCGGATCGACCTCCACGGCCGGGTGGTCACGGGCGAGCTTGTCGCAGTACGCCCAGTGGGTGGTGGCGCGGCGGCCGTCCAGCAGGCCTGCCGCGGCGAGCAGGATCGCGCCGGTGCAGACAGACACCAGGCGCTCGGCGCGGGGTCCGTGCTCGCGCAGCCAGTCGGTCAGTCCGGGCTGGGGGCCCCGCGTGCCTTCCCCGCCCGGGACGAGGAGTGTGTGCGGCTCGGAGGCGTCGGTGAGGGACTCGTCCGGTACGACGGTCAGGTTGCTGGACGTGCGGACAGGGGCGCCGTCCAGGGATGCCGTGCGGATGCGGTAGGTGCCCGCGCGATGCTTCTCGGCTCCCGCGAAGACCTCCAGCGGGCCGGTCACGTCGAGACTCTGTACGCCGTCGAAGAGGACGAAGAGAACGGTTCGCTGCGCCATGTCATCGATTCTTCGAGAGCGACCGCACGACCGCAATGACGAGGACCCCACCTTTCCTGCCACGATCCGCATCCGCCCGAGCCACGTACCAAGCGGTTGGTAACGTGCCGGTCATGACTACTCCCGCCCTGGAACCGCGTGCCGCCCGCCGCTGCCACAACATGCTCAACTCCCTGCACTCCACGTCCTACTTCGCCCCCGAAACGGGCAAGGAGCTGGGCGCCCTCGGGATCACGCACCCCAGGGCCGTCAACTTCGCGATCAGGGCGGCCGCGCTGGGCCCGGTCGGCGCGGGCGCGGTGACGGCGACGTTCTACAACTACAAGTACGACCTGGTGGCGCGGCACGTACCTGCGGTCTGGGCGATCGCGTCCCCGCAGGACGTACTGGCGGCACGCGCGCGTGCGGTCGACGCGGCGCTGCGGCGGCTGCTGGGCGAGGAGGCGGTGACGTCCCCGGAGATGGCGGAAGCCGCGCACCTGGCGCTCCAGGCCACCGAGGCCTGTTCGCGCAGCGCCCGGCCCCTGTACTCGGCGCACGCGGACCTGCCTGTCCCCGAGGCGACCCACCTGGCCTACTTCCACGCCACGACGCTGCTGCGCGAGCACCGGGGTGACGGGCACCTCGCCGTACTGATGTCCGAGGGGCTCGACGGCCTCGAGGCGGTGGTGACCCACACCGCGACGGGCAAGGGCATGACTCCGAAGTGGGTGTGCAGCACGCGTGGCTGGACCCAGGAGGACTGGGACGCGGCGTCCGACCGCCTGCGCGAGCGTGGCCTCCTGGACGACTCGGGTGACCTCACCCCGGCGGGCGTCGCCCAGCGCGAACGCATCGAGTCCGAGACGGACCGCCTCGACCGGGCACCGTACGAGCACCTCGGCGCGGAGCGGGTCGCACGCCTCACGGAACTCGCCACGGGCTTCACTCGCGCGGCGGTGGCGGCGGGGGCGTACCCCGAGGACCTCCTCGGCAAGTCCTGATCCCCGCCCCTGCTGGGCTCGGACGACCGACTGCGAAAGGCATTCGGATCACGCTGCATAGCAAGCCCGAGCCGCGGTACTCGGGGTCCCCAACCACAAGAAAGGGTGATCACGTGTTCCGTGCAATCGCAGACGTGCTGCGCCAGATCGGTGGCGCCATCGCCACGGTAGTCACGCTGCCGTTCCGCGCTCTCGCTCGGCTCTTCGGCGGCGCCTCCAGCAGTACGCGCAGCCGCAAGGTCTGATTCCGTCCCGCCGCCCGGCCCGCGACCCGCCACGACCGGCCGGGTCGCCGCCCTGATCCCCGGTTGTCGGTGCCACCTGCCACAATTGCCGCGCAACCTCAGTGAGAAGGCGGTACGGGATCGTGACGACACCCCTCGTAGGGTCCATCGAAGACAGGATCGCCGCGGAGCTCGGCGTACGAGAGCGGCAGGTGAAGGCTGCCGTGGAGCTGCTCGACGGCGGTTCGACGGTGCCCTTCATCGCCCGCTACCGCAAGGAAGCGACCGAGATGCTCGACGATGCGCAGCTGCGCACGCTCGAGGAGCGGCTGCGCTATCTGCGGGAGCTGGAGGAGCGGCGCACCGCGATCCTCGAGTCGGTGCGTGAGCAGGGCAAGCTGACCGAGGAGTTGGAGGCCCGCATCCGCGGCGCCGAGACGAAGGCGCGGCTCGAGGACATCTATCTGCCGTACAAGCCCAAGCGCAGGACCAAGGCACAGATCGCCCGCGAGGCCGGTCTCGAGCCCCTCGCCGAGGGACTGCTCGGCGACCGGACGGTCGACCCCCTCGCGGCCGCCGCGGCGTTCGTGGACGCAGACAAGGGCGTGGCCGATCCGCAGGCCGCCCTGGACGGCGCCCGGGCGATCCTCACGGAGCGGTTCTCAGAGGACGCCGACCTGATCGGCGAGCTGCGCGAGCGCATGTGGGGGCGCGGCCGGCTGGCCGCCAAGGTGCGGGAGGGCAAGGAGGAGGCGGGCGCGAAGTTCGCGGACTACTTCGACTTCGCCGAGCCGTTCACCGAGCTGCCCTCGCACCGCATCCTGGCGATGCTGCGTGGCGAGAAGGAGGAGGTCCTCGACCTCGTCCTGGAGCCGGAGGAGCCCACCGAGGGGCCCTCGTCGTACGAGGGCATCGTCGCCCACAAGTACGCGATCGCCGACCGCGGCCGCCCCGCCGACAAGTGGCTGACGGACACGGTCCGCTGGGCCTGGCGGACCCGCATCCTCGTCCACCTCGGCATCGATCTGCGCCTGCGCCTGCGCACGGCCGCCGAGGACGAGGCCGTAGGCGTGTTCGCGGCCAACCTCCGCGACCTGCTGCTCGCCGCCCCGGCCGGCACGCGCGCGACGCTGGGCCTGGACCCCGGCTTCCGTACGGGTGTGAAGGTCGCCGTCGTCGACGCCACCGGCAAGGTTGTGGCCACGGACGTCATCTATCCGCACGTCCCGGCGAACAAGTGGGACGAGGCGATCGCCAAGCTCGCCCGCCTGGCGAAGGAGCACGCGGTCGACCTGGTCGCGATCGGCAATGGCACGGCGTCGCGCGAGACGGACAAGCTCGCCGGTGAACTGATCACCAAGCACCCGGAGTTGCAGCTCACCAAAGTGATGGTGTCCGAGGCCGGCGCCTCGGTGTACTCGGCCTCCGCGTTCGCCTCGCAGGAGCTGCCCGACATGGACGTGTCGCTGCGCGGCGCGGTCTCCATCGCGCGCCGGCTCCAGGACCCGCTCGCCGAGCTGGTGAAGATCGACCCGAAGTCGATCGGCGTCGGCCAGTACCAGCACGACCTGTCCGAGGTGAAGCTGTCGCGCTCGCTGGACGCGGTGGTGGAGGACTGTGTGAACGGCGTCGGCGTCGACGTCAACACCGCCTCCGCTCCGCTGCTCGCGCGCGTCTCCGGCATCACCTCCGGGCTCGCCGAGAACATCGTGTCCCACCGCGACGCGAACGGCCCGTTCAAGTCCCGCTCGCAGCTGAAGAACGTGGCACGGCTCGGCCCGAAGGCGTACGAGCAGTGCGCGGGCTTCCTGCGCATCCGCGGCGGCGACGACCCGCTGGACGCGTCCAGCGTGCACCCCGAGGCGTACCCGGTGGTCCGGCGGATGGTGAAGACGTCGGGCCAGGAGGTCGCCTCGCTCGTCGGCAACACGAGCGTGCTGCGGTCGCTCAAGGCGAACGACTACGTGGACGAGACGTTCGGTCTGCCGACCGTCACGGACATCCTCAAGGAGCTGGAGAAGCCCGGGCGCGACCCGCGTCCCGCCTTCAAGACGGCCACCTTCAAGGACGGTGTCGAGAAGATCTCCGACCTGGCGTCCGGGATGGTCCTGGAGGGTGTCGTGACGAACGTGGCGGCCTTCGGGGCGTTCGTGGACGTCGGTGTCCACCAGGACGGGCTGGTGCATGTCTCCGCGCTGTCGAAGACCTTCGTCAAGGACCCGCGGGACGTGGTCAAGCCCGGTGACATCGTCAAGGTGAAGGTCCTCGACGTCGACATCCCGCGCAAGCGGATCTCCCTGACCCTGCGCCTCGACGACGAGGCGGCTCCCGAGCGTCAGCAGGGCGGGGCGGCGGCGAGCGCCGGCAGCGGGGCGGGCGGCCGCCCCAGCAGCGCCAGGGCCGCGGCGGAGGCGGCGGTGGCGGTGGCGGTTCGCGCCAGGCACCGCCGCCGGCGAACAGCGCGATGGCCGACGCCCTGCGCCGCGCGGGTCTGGCCGACCCCAAGGGCAAGCGCTGACAGACGGGCAGACCCGGACTCTCCGCACGACACGGATGTGACGCGGAGGGTCCGGGCCCGTTCGCACCTAGGGTGACGGCATGCCGAAGTCGCGTGTCATCACCTGGGCGGTGTCGGGGAGCAAGGGCGTCGAGACCGCGTGGACCGAGCTCGGCGACGACGCCCTGCGAGCCCGCGGCCGAGCGGTCGGGACGACGCCGGAGCCGTACTGGATCTCGTACGAACTCGACACGGCGGACGGCTTCGTGACGCGGCGGCTGCGCGTCACCGCCGAGTCCGCGGCCGGCACCCGCACGCTCGACCTGCGGCACGACGGGGCGGGCCGGTGGACGGCCGACGGCGAGCACGTGCCCGGCGTGGACGGCGCCCTCGACTGCGACCTGGGCCTGTGCCCGCTCACCAACACGATGCCGGTGCTGCGGCACGGGCTGCGTCTGGCGCCCGGGGAACGCGAGTTCCTGATGGCATGGGTGTCGGTGCCCGATCTGGCCGTCCTCCCGTCACGCCAGACCTACACGCATCTGGGGCACAACCGGATTCGCTTCGCCTCCGGCGACTTCCGCAGCGACATCGAGTTCGACGACGACGGGTTCGTCGTCGACTACCCGGAGCTGGCCGACCGGCTCGCTTGAGCCGGTCGGAGGTCGTCGCTAGCGCCCGGTCACCTTGCCGTCGGCGACCTCCAGGCGACGCGTGACATGGACCGCGTCGAGCATCCGGCGGTCGTGGGTGACCAGGAGCAGCGTGCCCTCGTAGGCGTCCAGGGCCGATTCCAGTTGCTCGATGGCCGGCAGGTCGAGGTGGTTGGTCGGCTCGTCGAGGACCAGGAGGTTGACGCCCCGGCCCTGCAGCAGCGCGAGCGCGGCCCGGGTGCGTTCACCCGGGGAGAGGGTGGCCGCCGAGCGCAGGACATGGTCCGACTTCAGTCCGAACTTGGCCAGGAGGGTGCGCACTTCCGCCGGTTCGGTGTCCGGGACCGCGACGCAGAAGGCGTCCAGCAGGGACTCCTCGCCGTGGAACAGCTTGCGGGCCTGGTCGACCTCGCCGATCAGGACGCCGGAGCCGAGCGCCGACTGTCCTGCGGTGAGGGGGATGCGGCCCAGCAGGGCGCCCAGCAGCGTCGACTTGCCCGCGCCATTGGCGCCCGTGACGGCCACCCGGTCCGCCCAGTCGATCTGCAGGGAGACCGGACCGAGGCTGAAGTCACCGCGTCGTACCTCGGCGTCCCGCAGCGTCGCGACCACCGCGCCCGAACGCGGTGCCGAGGCGATCTCCATGCGCAGGTCCCACTCCTTGCGCGGCTCGTCGACGACCTCCAGGCGCTCGATCATGCGCTGGGTCTGGCGGGCCTTCGCGGCCTGCTTCTCGCTGGCCTCGCTGCGGAACTTGCGGCCGATCTTGTCGTTGTCGTTGCTCGCCTTGCGCCGCGCGTTCTTCACGCCCTTGTCCATCCAGGCGCGCTGGGTCTGCGCCCGGTCCTGGAGGGCGGACTTCTTGTCGGCGTACTCCTCGTAGTCGTCGCGGGCGTGGCGGCGGGCCACGTCGCGCTCCTCCAGGTAGCCCTGGTAGCCGCCGCCGTAGAGGTTGATCTGCTGCTGGGCGAGGTCGAGTTCGAGGACCTTGGTGACCGTGCGGGTGAGGAACTCACGGTCATGGCTGACGACCACGGTGCCGGCGCGCAGGCCGCCGACGAAGCGCTCCAGGCGCTCCAGGCCGTCGAGGTCCAGGTCGTTCGTCGGCTCGTCGAGCAGGAAGACGTCGTAGCGCGACAGGAGCAGCGAGGCGAGGCCCGCTCGTGCCGCCTGGCCGCCGGACAGGGAGGTCATCGGCTGGTCCAGGTCCACGGCCAGGCCCAGCGAGTCGGCGGTCTCCTCCGCCCGCTCGTCGAGGTCGGCGCCGCCGAGGCCGAGCCAGCGCTCCAGGCTCGTCGCGTACGCGTCGTCGGCGCCCGGTGCCCCGTCGACAAGGGCCTGTGTCGCCTCGTCCATCGCACGCTGGGCCTCGGCGACTCCGGTGCGCCGGGCCAGGAACTCCCGTACGGTCTCGCCCGGCCGCCGCTCCGGCTCCTGCGGGAGGTGACCGACGGTCGCGGTCGGCGGGGACAGCCGCAGCTCGCCCTCCTCCGGTGCGGTCAGCCCGGCGAGCAGGCGCAGCAGCGTGGACTTGCCCGCGCCGTTGGCCCCGACCAGGCCGATCACATCTCCGGGCGCGACGACGAGGTCGAGCCCGCTGAACAGGGAACGGTCGCCGTGGCCGGCGGCGAGGTTCTTGGCGACGAGGGTGGCACTCACAGAGCGCGATCCTAGTCGCCGTGCAGGGCCGCGAGCACCTTCGTTTCAGCGCGCCATCGCCTCCACCAGCACACCCCCGAGGTCCGCGCCACCACGAACGACTCCCCCTTCACTGCCTTCGCGTCCAGCGCGATGCGGTGGCGGCCCGGTTCCAGGACGCCGTCGAAGAGCTCGTGGGTGTGGGTTCGGTAGAGGCGGTCGACGCGGTACGCGGTGAGCTGGACGCGGCACGGCGAGGTGACCTCGACGCCCGCCTCGCCGTCGGCGGCCACCAGACGGGTCAGGCGCCGCTGTTCGACCGGGCTGCGGTCCAGGGCGTGTTCGATCTGTGCGACCAGCAACGGCACGATCGGCGCGAGGCCGTCGACGTACGCCACGGTGACTCCGGCCTCCGTGAAGGCGCGGCGTGCGGCGGCGCGCTGTTCCTCGCCGATGCCACGGCCGAAGGCGACGGCGCCGTAGGTGCGCAGTTCGTCGACGGCGACGCCGCTCACGTCGTGGGTGATCTCGGCGCCGATGCCGATGGTGCGCAGGGCGGCGGCGAGCTTGGCCAGGAGGGCGACGCGGGCGCCGATCAGCAGGACCCGGCGGCGCGGCGCCTCGGAGTCGCCGTCGAGCAGGGAGCCCAGCGCCGAGCGGTACTCGGCGGAGTGGAAGCGGAAGGGCCCGATGCCGTGGTAGCCGTTGAGCTCCAGGTCGGCGTGTTCGTCGGTCTGCCAGGCGAAGTCCCGCCAGATGTAGTCGTCGCCCTCCTTGTCGATGAGCGCGGTGACCGCGCCGCAGGCGAGGTCCTCGCATTCGGGGCAGCCGTAGATGACATAGCGGCCGCCTGGAAGCGGGGCCTCCGCCTCCAGCAGCAGGCTGCGGACCTGTGCGGTGAAGATGGCGGGCGGGACGTCGGAGGCGAGGGGGGAGACGGCGTCGAGGTCGGAGAGCTGGAACAGCAGCGGGCGTCCGTCGACGATGAAGTCCACGAAGTCCCGGTGCACCTGGTAGTCACCGTTGGCGAGGACGCCACCGGCACGCATCGCCGGTGCCAGGCCGAAGGTCGCGTACTCGGCAGACATGCTGTGAGTATCCCCAGGGCGGCACCGAAATGAGCGCGGCATGACATATTCCGCATACGTCCCTGGCTGACTGCGAACAGCTGACCGAGCGAACGCGTCGCCCACCGGGGGGCGAGGCACGCGGAGGAGGCGGCTCTCCGGCTCGCCCCCTCCCGCGTGCGCGCGTACCGCTCAGCCGTGGTCGTGGCCCAGCGGGTCGCCCTCCGTCCCGGTGCCGGCGCCCGGGCCGACCCTGATCTCGAAGTCTCCGTCATACTTCTTGTGGCCCTCGATCACCGCGAGTTCGACGGCCTCGGAGCCCATCTCGGTGCGCACGATGATCGGGTCCCGGCGCAGGTCGCGCACGAGTGCGACGCACATGCCGATCATCACGAGGACGAACGGCGCGGCGGCCAGGATCGTGAGGTTCTGCAGGCCGGTCAGCGCGTCGCCCTGGCCGCTGCCGACGAGCAGCATGATGGCGGCGACGGCTCCGGTCACCACACCCCAGAACACGACGACGAACCGGCCGGGTTCCAGCGCGCCCTTCTGGGACAGCGTGCCCATCACGATGGACGCGGCGTCGGCACCCGAGACGAAGAAGATGCCGACCAGGATCATCACCAGCAGGCTGGTGGCGGTCGCGATCGGGAACTCCTGCAGGACGGCGAAGAGTTGACCCTCGGGGGTCTCCTCGCCGCCGAGGGCGCCGCCCTCCTTCAGCTTCATCGCCGTACCGCCGAAGACCGCGAACCAGATCAGGCTGACGGTGCTGGGCACGAGGATGACGCCGCCGACGAACTGCCGGATGGTGCGCCCACGGCTGATGCGGGCGATGAACATGCCCACGAAGGGCGTCCAGGAGATCCACCAGGCCCAGTAGAAGACGGTCCAGCTGCCGAGCCAGTCCGCGACACCCTCGCCGCCGCTGGCCTCGGTGCGGCCGGCGAGCTGGGGCAGGTCCCCCAGGTAGGCGAAGATCGAGGTGGGCAGCAGGTCGAGCACGATGATCGTGGGGCCCGCGATGAACACGAAGACCGCGAGAATCAGGGCGAGCACCATGTTGGTGTTGGACAGCCACTGGATGCCCCGCTCGATGCCGGAGACGGCCGAGGCGACGAAGGCCAGGGTCAGTACGGCGATGATGGCGACGAGCAGGCCCTCGCTCACGTCGTCCATCCAGTCCAGCTCCTGGAAGCCGGAGCCGATCTGGAGCGCGCCGAGGCCGAGGGAGGCCGCGGAGCCGAAGACGGTGGCGATGATCGCGAGGATGTCGATCACCCGGCCCGCGCTGCCGTTGGCGTGCTTCTCACCGATCAGCGGGGTGAACACCGCGCTGATGGTCTGGCGCCGGCGCTTGCGGAAGGTGCTGTAGGCGATGGCGAGGCCGACCACCGCGTAGATCGCCCAGGGGTGCAGCGTCCAGTGGAAGAGGGTGGTGGCCATCGCCGTCTCCATGCGCTCTGCGGAGTCGGCGGGGTTGGTGCCGGGCGGTGGAGTGTTGTAGTGCGAGAGCGGCTCGCTCACGCCGTAGAACATCAGTCCGATACCCATGCCCGCGCTGAACATCATCGCGACCCAGGACACGGTCTTGAATTCGGGCTCCTCGCCCTCGGCGCCGAGGTGGATGCGGCCGTAGCGGCTGATCGCCAGCCACAGGGCGAAGACCACGAAGCAGGAGGCGGCGAGCATGAAGGCCCAGCCGCCGTTGTGGATCAGGCCGTCGAGCATCTTCGTGGACACGCTCTCCAGCGAGTCCGTGGCCGCCCAGCCCCAGATCACGAAGGCCAGGGTGATGACGGCGGTGACGCCGAACACCACTCGGTCGGTGCTGCGGTGGCCGGAGTCGTCCGCAGGGTCTTCCCGGCCACCTCTCTTCTTAAGATCGTCAGTCATCTGCGGCACCTTCCCCGGGAAACCGTGGATACGCCGTCTCCACGTCGTCTCCCAGGACCTACCACAGATTCCGCCGATCGCAGCCGTTTCAGCAGTGGGTGTCCGGCTCAGCAGCAGTCAGGTGGTACGGAGCGCGCTCGTCCAGAAGTAGCGGAACAAGGGCACGCAAGGACTGACGAAGCGGAACAAACGCACCTGTAGTGGTCGATTTCGCCCTCACTCCGTGCAGTGCGAGCTCGTCCTTGACCTGGGCGTACTGGTCGGTGGTGAGCCGGTATCCGCAGGGCGGGTCGGCGATCACCTCGGCGGGTTCGGCCGGGTCGTTGTCGGCGCCGCCGATGTAGACGGATCCCGTGTCGGCGAGCCCCGCGAGCCTGGCCAGGCCGGTCGCCGCCTCGACCTGTCCTCGACGGGCGTCGGTGAAGTCGAACAGGCCGTCCAGCGCGGCGACTTGGGAGTACACCCGACGCCGGTTGTTGAGCGACTCGTCGGCCTTCTCCTCCTCGGTCATCGGATCGACGCGGCTCTCGATCAGCAGCCCCAGCGAGTGCTTGACGCCGGACATGTTCCGCAGGATGCGTTCCTGCCCGTCACCGGCGACCTGCTTGATCGGCTCGCCCGTTACGGGGTCCGTCCAGATCCCGTACGTGCCGGTCGAGTAACCGGCGCCGGACGCGGCGGGGCGCACGTACGACTCGGAGAGGGCCTGCGCCGCGTCGTGGACACGGTCGTCGGTGTTGAGGTTGCGCGGCCACAGGTCGAACAGGTCCTTGTCGTAGTACGGGGGTGTGGCGCCGTACTCGTGGAGGTCGTAGATCACGTCGGGGCGCTGGTCGCGGATGAGCGCGGCCATGGCGCGTCCCTCGGCGGTCTGGAGTGCGAGGTGGTCGCGGTTGACGTCCACGCCGTCGCTGTTGCCGCGGGTGTCGGCGGCCCGGCCGTCGGGGTTGGCAGTGGGCACCACCAGCAGGGTGGTGCGCTCCAGGAAGCGCCGGGTCTGCCGGTCCTTCGCGTAGGCCAGGTCGCGGACGGTGGACAGACAGGCCTCGCGGCCGGAGGGTTCGTCGCCGTGCTGGCTGCAGATGAGCAGCACCTTGTTCGGGGTGGGGCGGGTGCCGATCCGGACGAGCTGGAGCGGGCGGTCCTGCTTCGTCGTACCGATGCGGGTGACGGTGACCCGCTTGCTCGCCTTGTCGACGGCCGCGAGGAAGTCCTGCTCCTCGGGCTGGCTGGTCCAGCGGGCGCCGTTCGACTTCTCGAAGCCGGTGCGGGGCGTGGAGTCGGCGGCGTGGGCCGGTATGGCGACGATGGATGCGGCGAGGGCCGCGGCGACCAGGGTGACTGCTCGGGTGCGGGTCACTGGCCTCCCTCCGGGATGCGGTGAGTCGTGGTGCGGGATGCGGTCGGACCGTCCAGGGGTGCGGCCTCGGGAGCTGCGGAGACGGAGCCCGCCGTGGCGCGCGCGAAGGCGTGGGCGCCGCCGACCAGCGGGACGCGGGCCTTCGTACGGGAGAGATCGAGGGGGAGCGTCGGCTTGGTCGACGGAGGGTCGATCAGGTCCTTGTCCGTGCCCGCGACGATCAGGGCGAGGCGGTGGCCGGCCGGCACCACGTGGTCGGTGGCCGCCAGGTCGAGGCTGATCGTGTACGTCTTGCCCGGGGTGAGCGGTGCCCCCTTCAGGTCGGAGGCGTGGTTGCCCAGGTCGGCCCAGCCGCGGCTGACGACGGTGTAGCCGACGTCGGCCGTCTTGGCCCGTGTCTCCTTGAAGCAGGAGCTGTCTCCGGTGGTGCTCGCGCCCCAGCAGGTGCGGTCGGTGAGGGTGGTGATGCCTTCGCCGCTGGACGCGTAGTCGCGGATGGTGTCGGGGCCGACGTCCACGAGGACGGCGGAGAGGTGGGCCGTCGAGGTGGTCGGGGTGGCGGTGACCGTGACCTCGGAGGAGCCGGACAGACGCAGGTCGCGGGTGAGCGGCTTGGTGACGAAGCCCGCCTTGTCCGGGGTGGTCCGGTCGATGTTCGCGGCCCAGTCGGTCTCGCTGTGCTGCGGGTCGTCGGTGAAGGTCTCGGTGCCCTTGCCCTTGCGCAGGCCGAGGGTGCCGACGCCGGCCTCGGTGCCCTTGGCGGGGCGCAGGGTGGTCGGGTCGGTGCCGCGCGGCGGCCAGACCTTGGAGGTGGCCCACTGGTCGGGGTGGCGCTCGATGTCGGCCATCGGCTCACGGTCGATGCCGTTGTCGTAGCCGAGGAGTTCGTGGTCGAACCAGCGGTGCAGGGTGTCGACCCACTCGGCGCGGCGGAAGTCGAAGGGGTCGACGTGGCCGGTCTGGGAGAGCCAGATCTTGCGCTCGACGCCGTGCTTCGCCAGGGCGTCCCACCACTGGCCGACGTGCTTCATACGGACGTTGAGGTCCTGCATGCCGTGGATCAGGAAGACGCTCGCCCTGACCTTGCGCGCGTCCTTCACGTAGTCACGCTCGGTCCACAGCTGCGTCCAGTCACCCGTGCGCGGGGCACCGTCGATGAGCTTTTGCTGGACGGCGCCGCACTTGGCGCGAGCGTCGGGGCTGTTGACGTAGTCGGAGAGCCACTCGGGGCCGGAGTCGTACAGCGGGGCGCCCTGCTGGAAGTAGTAGTCGTACCAGGAGGAGATGGCGCTGATCGGGACGATGGTCCTCAGGCCCTCGACGCCGGTTGCGGCGACGCCGTTGGCGATGGTGCCGTCCCAGCTCTTGCCGATCATGCCCGTGCGGCCGTTGGTCCAGTTCGCCTTGGACTTGGTCGTGCCGGTGCGGGTCGTGTACGCCTTGCCGCGGCCGTTCAGCCAGTCGACGACGGCCTTCGCGGAGAGGATGTCGGAGCGGCCGCCGACGTCCACGCAGCCGTCGGAGCGGTTGGTGCCGGCGAGGTCGACGCCGACGAAGGCGTAGCCGCGGGGCACGAAGTAGTTGTCGTAGAACAGCGGCATCTGGACGACGTCGCCGTCGGCGTCGTACGTCTTCTTCTGACTCTCGTTGCCGCGCCCGCAGCAGGAGTAGTACGGGCTGGCGTCCATGATGACGGGGATCCTGCGGCCCTGCGCGGCCGTCTCCCGGGGGCGGACGACGTCGACGGCGACGCGGTCGTTCTTTCCGTCGCGGTCGTCGTCGAGTCCGGTGTCCACCCATACGGCCTCGCGGATGGCGTTCTCGTACGAGTACACGGGCTTGCTCTCCCGCGGGGCGGCGTGCGCCGTCGCGGGTGAGAGGAACGTGGCCGCGAGTGCGGCTGCGGCCACCGTCGCGAGCGGTCTCCAGATCGTGAAGCGCATGCGTTTCGGCATGCGCGGACGGTACATCGGTCAACTCTCGTGCAGAAGGGGGCGGCTGATGGTGTGTGAGGCCATGCGTGGCCGATAAACGTCTGCCGGGCGAGTGGACTCATGTCGGCCGAATGGCGATCGTGTGACAGCCGTGGTCATGGACACACCCGTGACACAGGTGGTGAATAGGCTCCGGACAGACTTCGGGCCCCTACGACTTGGAGCTTTCGTGCACCGCAGATTCATGGCGCCGGGCGCACTGGCGGCCGCCTCGCTGATGCTGGCGATCCCGGCGTCGGCCGCGAGCCACTCCCCCGGCGCTCCGGGCATCGGCGACCCCTACTACCCGGCCTACGGCAACGGCGGATACGACGTCTCCCACTACGACCTCCGGCTGAAGTACCAGCCGGCCACGGACGAACTGGAGGGGACGGCGACGCTGCTGGCGAGGACCACGCAGGATCTGTCCCGGTTCAATCTGGATTTCCTGCTGGACGTCAGCGAGGTCCGGGTCAACGGCGCGAAGGCGTCGTTCGCGACCTCGGGCGAGCACGAGCTGGAGATCACGCCGAAGAAGCCGCTGGCCAAGGGCACGGATGTCACGGTGGTCGTGCGCTACCGCGGCGTGCCGTCTTCGAAGGAGGCGTACGGCTTCACCAGCTGGCACCGCACAGCGGACGGCGGAGTCGGGGCGAACGAGCCCGAGGCCGCATGGTGGTGGTTCCCCAGCAACGACCACCCGCTCGACAAGGCGACGTACGACGTCTCGGTGCTGGTCCCGGACGGGAGCCAGGCCATCTCCAACGGCACGCTGCAGTCGACGAGTTCACGCCTGGGCTGGACCCGCTACAACTGGCGCTCCGACAAACCGCAGGCCACATATCTCGCCACGCTCGCGGTCGGCAAGTTTGACGTGACGACGGGGACGAGCGAGAGCGGCATTCCGGTCATCAACGCCTACAGCAAGGACCTGGGCGCCCATGCCGGCGCGGCGCGGGCGAGCATCGAGCGGACCGGGGAGATCGCCGACTGGCTGACCGGGTACTTCGGGCCGTACCCCTACAACGCGCTCGGCGGCTATGTGCCGAACACGAACACCGGGTATGCGCTGGAGACGCAGACCCGGCCGTTCTACAGCCCGTCGAACTTCGCGAACGGGACGAACACCTCTGTCGTCGTCCATGAGATCGCCCACCAGTGGTACGGCGACCTGGTGTCCGTGAAGGACTGGAAGGACATCTGGATCAACGAGGGGTTCGCCCGCTACGCGCAGTGGCTGTGGTCGGAGCACGAGGGTGAGGGGACGGCGCAGGAGATCGCCGACTACGTGTACGCCTCGCGTGCGGCCGACGACGCGTTCTGGACGGTCAAGCCCGGCGATCCGGGGCCGGAGAAGCAGTTCCACATCGCCGTCTACGACCGGGGTGCGCTGACCCTGCAGGCGCTGCGCAACGAGATCGGGGACGAGGCGTTCTTCGCCATCCTCAAGGGCTGGACGCAGAAGTACGCCTACGGCAACGCGTCGGTGGCGGACTTCCGGCGATACGCCGAGGAGGTGTCCGGGCAGCCGCTGGCGGCGCTCTTCGACACCTGGCTGTACGAGCCGTCGAAGCCGACCGCGCCGGCGGCACGCGCGGCGTCCATCGCCAGGCCGGGCACGGATCCGGTGCAGCCGAAGTCCTGGAAGAAGATCGCGGCGACGAATGGCGTGCACGAGCACTGACGTCCTGGGGCGTCCTACGAACCCTCGAATGCGGCTGCGCGCTCGATGAGTTCGTCCCGTCCTATCGGTGCCGTCCGCGTCGACGGCACCGTGCAGGCATGGGCGCCGGCCACCGCGCCGTACAACGCGCATCGGTGCGGTGGCTCGCCGGTGAGCCTGCCGTAGAGGAAGGCGGCGGCGAAGGCGTCACCGGCGCCGTTGGAGTCGACCACGGGGACTGCGGGCCGCACCGGCGGGACGTGACTGAGTTCGCCGTCGGTCAGCAGGTAGGCGCCCTCGGCTCCGGCCGTGGCCACGACCACCTCGGCCCTCCCCCGCTCGGCGATTCGGCGCATGGTCCGCTCGGGGTCGTCCAGGGCGGCGGTCGAGAGGAACACGACGTCCGATGCGTAGGCGAACGACTCGTGGTAGGGGTTCTCGCCGTCCCAGTTGTGGAGGTCGGTGGAGAGCGTGGCACCGGCGTCGCGGAGGGTGGGCAGGGCGTGGGCGCACGGCTGGGTGATGGAGACGTGGACATGTCGGCTCGCGTCGGCGAGAGCCCGGACCGTCTCTTCCGGCAGGCGGTCCTCGGCGTGTCCGCGGCTTGTGTCGTAGAGGGACAGCCGCCGTCCGTCCGGCCCGACCAGGTTGACCGCGCGCTTGGTGCCGGCGGGCTGCGGGATCGCGGTGAGGGCGATGCCGTGCTCGCCGTGCAGGGCGCGCACGAGGTCGCCCTCGGGGTCCTCGCCGAGAAAGTCGACGTGGTGGGTGCGCAGGCCGAGGCTGCTCAGACCGACGGCCACGAAGTCCCCGGTCTGCCCGGCGCGGGTGCGGATCCCCGAGTCGATCATGTAACTGTCGGCGTACGGGAGCGGCAGCTCGGGGACGTACACGATGGTGTCCACGCCGGCGCCGCCCAGCACGAGGACGTCGGTGTCATGGCTCAACTCTGGCCCCCGTGGTCGTAAACGGATCTCTCGCCGTGGGCCCGCAGGACAGCGGGTGTCCGCGGGTCGTACGTGGCTGGTCGCGCAGTTCCCCGCGCCCCCCTGGGGCGCATCCCTGACCGTACGACGACAAGCTCTCGGCGATCACCTTGACGAGCATGCCCAACGGAACGGTGGCGGCACCCCGGACATTCGTGATCTCCGACATGACGCCACCGTAGAGGCCGCCTCTGACAACGGCCTTCGGACTACTTCGTGAGCTCGGTCAGCTCCTGGTCCTCCGTGCGGGTCGCCCTGCGGCGGATCGCGTACCAGCCTGCGACCAGCATCGCGGCGATCACCGGGATGAGGAGGAGGGTCTTGCGGCCGACCTCGGGGTCGTTCCACATCATGGCGAGGCAGGCGAGCAGGAAGACGATCGTGGTGATCTCCGTGACCGGACTGCCGGGGAGGCGGAAGTGCGGTCGTTCCACCAGGCCGGCCTTGGCGCGGCGGACGAAGACCAGGTGGCAGATCATGATGATCACCCAGGTCGAGATGATGCCGAGGGAGGCGACGTTCAGCACGATCTCGAAGGCCTGGCTGGGCATGAGGTAGTTCAGGCCGACGCCGAGGACGCACACCGCGCAGGTGAGCAGGATGCCGCCGTAGGGCACCTGGCTGCGGTTCATGCGGGCCGTGAACTTCGGGGCCGAGCCCGCCATCGCCATGGAGCGCAGGATGCGGCCCGTCGAATAGAGGCCGGAGTTGAGGGAGGACATCGCCGCCGTCAGGACCACCAGGTTCATCACGTCGCCGGCTGCCGGAACGCCGATCTTCGACAGGACGGTGACGAACGGGCTCTGGTCGGCCGAGTAGACCGAGCCGGGCAGGAGGAGGGCCAGCAGGACGACCGAGCCGACGTAGAAGACGCCGACGCGCCACATGATCGAGTTCACCGCGCGCGGGACGACCTTCTCCGGCTCGGCGGTCTCGCCGGCCGCGACGCCGACCAGCTCCAGGGCGGCGTACGCGAAGATCACGCCCTGCATGACCAGGACGACGGGCATCAGGCCGTGCGGGAAGACGCCGCCGTTGTCGGTGATCACGCTCAGGCCGGGCGTCGTACCGCCCACCTCATGCTGAGTGGCCAGCAGGAAGATGCCGACGAGCATGAAGGCCACCAGCGTGGCGACCTTGATGATCGCGAACCAGAACTCCATCTCGCCGAAGATCTTCACCGAGATCAGGTTCACCGCAAGGACCACCGCCAGGGCGATCAGGGCCAGCACCCACTGCGGAATGTCGGTGAACAGGCTCCAGTAGTGCGTGTAGAGCGCGATCGCGGTGATGTCGGCGATGCCGGTCGTCGACCAGTTCAGGAAGTACATCCAGCCGGCGACGTAGGCACCCTTCTCACCGAGGAACTCGCGCGCGTACGACACGAACGAGCCCGACGAGGGGCGGTAGAGCACGAGCTCGCCGAGGGCCCTCACCACGAAGAAGGCGAAGATGCCGCAGACCAGGTAGGCGATCGCCAGCGCCGGGCCCGCGTCGTGGAGGCGGCCGCCGGCGCCGAGGAAGAGGCCGGTGCCGATGGCCCCGCCGATGGCGATCATGTTGACGTGGCGGGCCTTGAGGTCCTTGCTGTAACCGGCGTCGCCCGCATCCGCGGGCACCTGGGCCGCGTCGGTGCGGGGTGCGGCCACTGCCGTGTTCACGGCGTCCTTGCTCACGGGTGGTACCACTCTCTGGTGCGCCCGAGCGGATTGCGCTCGGGTGGCCGGACGTACGTATGGCCTGTGCGCTTGATAAGTGCACAGACCAAGGGCTCACCTTCCCCCAGAACACCCGGCTCACGCGGTGGCGGACGTCACACAGCGTCACTTCTCACACGGCGGTCCCGCCCCGACCCATGAGACGCCGGAGGTGTCACAGCACCGGTGAGACAGCGATACTGCTGCACATGACGACCGGCACCGAGGAGACGACCCTCACGATCGACGAGCTGGCCGCGCGGGCGGGCATGACGGTCCGCACGGTGCGGTTCTACGGCACCAAAGGGCTGCTGCCGCCTCCGGTGCTGGGTCCGCGCAGAGTGGGCCACTACGGGCGCGAGCACCTGGCCCGGCTGGCGCTCATCGAGGAGTTGCAGCAGCAGGGCATGACGCTCGCGGCGATCGAGCGGTACGTGCAGCAGCTGCCGCCGGATCTGGACGCCCATGACCTCGCCATTCACCGGGCCGTGGTGGCCTCCTGGGCGCCGGAGGCGATGGAGACGGTCTCGCGGCCGGAGCTGGAGCGGCGGGCTGGGCGGGCGCTCGGCGACGACGACGTGGAGCGGCTGGCCGCGATGGGTGTGGTGAAGCCGGACGACGGCGGCGAGGGCGGTGCCGGCTATCGCGTCGACCTCGGGCTGCTGCGGCTGGGCGTCGGGCTGCTGGACGTGCCGCTGTCGCAGGAGGCGATCCTCGCGGCGCGCAAGGTGCTCATCGAACACTCGCGGTCCGCCGCGCACGAGCTGGCACAGCTCTTCCGCGGGGAGGTTTCGCAACGTGCCGCGCAGGACGTGAAGTCACTGTCCGCACACATGCAACCTCTCGTGGTCCAGGCCCTGTTGACGACCTTTCAGCGGTCCCTGCGCGAGGAGCTGCGGGACTGGCTGGGCGGCGTCTCAGAGGAAGGCCGATCCGCCTGACACGTTGAGCGTCTGCCCGGTCAGGAAGCCGCTGCCCTCGTCGACGACGTACAGCAGCGTCGACACAAGGTCCGACGGTGTCTGCGCCCTCGGCACCGTCTGCCGGTCGCGGACATGCTCGAAGCCGCTGTCCGGGCCGGCCCTGCGCCCGGCCGGGGCGGTGCGGACCGTGCTGGGCGCGATGGCGTTGACGGTGATGCCGTACGGCGCGAGGGCCGCGGCGAGCGAACGCGTGAAGCCGATCAGGCCCATCTTCGAGGCGACGTACGGGACCATCGCGGGCGGTGCGGTGAGTACGGCCGCAGAGGCGATGTTGACGACGCGGCCCCAGCCGGCCGCCTTCAGATACGGCAGCGCGGCCCGGGTCACCAGGAACGGCGCCTCCAGGTTGACGCGCATGATCCGGCGCCACTCCTCGACCGACGTCTCCTCGAAGGGGTTCACGGAGTGGACGTCGGCGCTGTTGACCACGACATGCAGTGTGCCGAACCGGTCGATGAGCTGCTCCAGTCCCTGGCACACCTGCGTCTCGTCGGTGACGTCGGCCGTCAACTCCACGTAGTCCAGGATCTTTCCGGCGGTCTCCGGCTGCGGGACGAGGTCGAGACCGGCGACCCGGTACCCGCGCCCGGCGAGCGCGACGGCGAACTCCCGCCCGAGGCCCTGTGCCGCTCCGGTCACCAGTGCGGTACGCGTCTCCATGAGGCGAGTGTGATGAGCCGTCAGGAACCGGGCAAGGGTGCCTGTGCTCCCGACGGGCCGCGGCGGGGGTGAAGAACTCCCCCGCCGCCCCTGGCGTCACGCGTCCGCGAAGCGCTCCCCCTTCTCCGCCTTCTCCACCAGCAGCGCCGGCGGCGCGAACCGGTCGCCGTACTGCTGCGCCAGCTCACGCGCGCGGGCCGTGAAACCGGCGACGCCGCCTTCGTAGCCGTTGATGTACTGCAGGACACCGCCGGTCCAGCCGGGGAAGCCGATGCCGAAGACGGAGCCGATGTTGGCGTCGGCGACCGACGTCAGGACGCCTTCCTCCAGGAGCCGGACGGTGTCAAGCGCCTCGGAGAACAGCATGCGTTCCTGCATGTCCCGGAACGGGATCTGCGCGCCCTCGCGGGTGAAGTGCTCGCGCAGCCCCGGCCAGAGGCCTGCGCGCTTGCCGGCCTCGTCGTAGTCGTAGAAGCCCGCTCCCCCGCTGCGGCCCTCGCGGCCGAACTCGTCGACCATGCGGTCGATGACTGCCTCGGCGGGGTGGGACTTCCACGCGCCGCCCGCCTCCTCCACGGCCCGCTTCGACTCGTTGCGGATCTTGCGCGGGAGGGTGAGCGTCAGCTCGTCCATCAGGGACAGGACCTTGGCCGGGTAGCCCGCCTGGGCCGCCGCCTGTTCCACGGACGCGGGCTCGATGCCCTCGCCGACCATCGCCACGCCCTCGTTGATGAAGTGGCCGATGACGCGGGAGGTGAAGAAGCCGCGGGAGTCGTTGACGACGATCGGCGTCTTGTTGATCTGCCGGACCAGGTCGAAGGCGCGGGCCAGCGCCTCGTCACCCGTCCGCTCACCCTTGATGATCTCGACGAGCGGCATCTTGTCGACAGGTGAGAAGAAATGCAGTCCGACGAAGTCGGCCTGGCGGTCCACGCCCTCGGCGAGCACCGTGATCGGCAGCGTCGACGTGTTGGAGCACAGCAGCGCGTCCGGCTCGACGATGCTCTGGATCTCCTGGAAGACCTTGTGCTTGAGCTCGGGGTTCTCGAAGACGGCCTCGATGACCGCGTCGCAGCCGGCCACGTCCTGCGGGTCGGCCGTCGGTGTGATGCGGGCCAGCAGCGCGTCGGCCTTCTCCTGCGTCGTACGGCCCCGGGAGACCGCCTTGGCGCACAGCTTCTCGGAGTAGCCCTTGCCCTTGACGGCGGCTTCCAGCGCCACGTCCTTCAGGACGACCTCGATGCCCGCGCGGGCGCACGAGTAGGCGATGCCAGCGCCCATCATCCCGGCGCCCAGGACGGCGACCTTGCGGACCTTGCGGGGCTCGATGCCCGTCGGCCGGTTGGCGCCGGAGTTGACGGCCTGGAGGTCGAAGAAGAACGCCTGGATCATGTTCTTGGACGTCTGGCCCGCCGCCAGCTCCACGAAGTAGCGCGCCTCGATGACCTGCGCGGTCTCGAAGTCGACCTGGGAGCCCTCGACGGCGGCCGCGAGGATGTTGCGCGGGGCCGGGTAGGGGGCGCCGTTGGTCTGCTTGCGCAGGCTGGCCGGGAAGGCGGGCAGGTTCGCCGCGAACTTGGGGTTGGCGGGCGTGCCGCCGGGGATCTTGTAGCCCGGCCGGTCCCAGGGCTGCTGCGACTCGGGGTGGGCCTCGATGAAGGCGCGGGCCTTGGCGAGCAGTTCCTCCTGGGTGGCGGCCACGTCGTCGATCAGGCCGTTCTGCAGGGCGCGCTGCGGGTTGTACTGGGTGCCCTGGAGGAGGACCTTCAGCAGGGCGTCGGCGATGCCGAGGAGGCGGACGGTGCGGACGACGCCGCCTCCGCCCGGGAGCAGGCCGAGGGTGACCTCGGGGCAGCCGATCTTGGAGCCGGGCGCGTCCAGGGCGATGCGGTGGTGGCAGGCGAGCGCGATCTCGTAACCGCCGCCCAGGGCCGCGCCGTTCATCGCGGCGACGACCGGCTTGCCGAGGGTTTCGATGCGCCGCAGCTGGCGCTTGATCGCCATGCCGCCCTCGAAGAGGTCCTGCGCGGTGTCCGGCGTGACGCGGATCAGGTCGCGCAGGTCGCCGCCGGCGAAGAAGGTCTTCTTGGCGGAGGTGATGATGACACCGCGGATGGTGTCCTTCTCGGCCTCCAGCCGGTCGGTGATGACGGCGAGAGAGTCGCGGAACGCCTGGTTCATGGTGTTCGCGGACTGGTTCGGGTCGTCCAGGACGAGCGTGACGACGCCGGCGCGGTCCTGTTCCCAGCGGATGGTGGTGGACTCAGTGCTCATGTGGAGGTGCTCCGTGTGATCCGTCGGGAGGGGGTCAGATGCGCTCGACGATCGTGGCGATGCCCATGCCGCCGCCCACGCACAGCGTGGCAAGGCCGTACCGCTTGTCCTGGCGCTCCAGTTCGTCGACGAGCGAGCCGAGGATCATCGCGCCGGTCGCGCCGAGCGGGTGGCCGAGGGCGATCGCGCCGCCGTTGACGTTGACCTTGTCCAGGGACAGGCCCATGTCCTTCACGAAGCGCAGGACGACGGCCGCGAAGGCCTCGTTGATCTCGACGAGGTCGATGTCGTCGATGGTCAGCCCGGCCTTGGCGAGCGCCTTGCGGGTCGCGGGCGCGGGGCCGGTGAGCATGATGGTGGGCTCGGAGCCGGAGACGGCGGCGGAGATGATGCGGGCGCGCGGGGTGAGGCCGTAGCGCTCGCCGACCTCCTTGTTGCCGATCGCGACGAGCGAGGCGCCGTCGACGATGCCGGAGGAGTTGCCCGCGTGGTGGACGTGGTCGATCTTCTCGACCCAGTGGTACTTCTGCAGGGCGACGGCGTCGAAGCCGCCCAGGTCGCCGATGTCCGCGAAGGACGCCTTCAGCTTGGCGAGTGAGTCGGCGGTGGTGCCGGGGCGCATGTGCTCGTCGTGGTCGAGGACGACGAGGCCGCTGCGGTCCTTCACCGGGACGACGGAGCGGTCGAAGCGGCCCTCCTTCCAGGCCGTCGCCGCCCGCTCCTGGGAGAGCGCCGCGTACTCGTCGACGTCGCGGCGCGAGAAGCCCTCGATGGTCGCGATCAGGTCGGCGCCGATGCCCTGCGGCACGAAGTTGACGGCGAGGTTGGTCATCGGGTCGTTGAACCAGGCGCCCCCGTCCGAAGCCATCGGCACCCGGGACATGGACTCGACGCCGCCCGCGAGGACGAGGTCCTCGAAGCCCGAACGGACCTTTGCGGCGGCCATGTTCACGGCTTCCAGGCCCGACGCACAGAAGCGGTTCTCCTGCACGCCCGCGACCGTGTCCGGCAGTCCGGCGGCGATCGCGGCGATGCGGGCGATGTCGGAGCCCTGGTCGCCGACCGGGCCGACGACGCCGAGCACGATGTCGTCGATCGCGGCCGGGTCCAGGGTCGGGAAGCGGTCGCGGAGTTCGTGGATGAGGCCGACGACCAGGTCGATCGGCTTGGTGCCGTGCAGGGCGCCGCTCGCCTTGCCGCGGCCGCGCGGAGTGCGGATCGCGTCGTACACGTACGCTTCGGTGCTCACTGGGAAGCCTTTCGGGGATGAGGGTCAGCCGAGCAGAAGGAGCCTTAGCCCAGCAGGGAACGGCCGATGATCTCCTTCATGATCTCGGTCGTCCCGCCGTAGATGGTCTGGATACGGCCGTCGGTGAAGGCCCGGGCTACCGGGAATTCGCTCATGTAGCCGTAGCCGCCGTGCAGTTGCAGACAGCGGTCGGCGACGCGCTTCTGCAGCTCGGTCGCCCACCACTTGGCCATGGAGGCGTGCACGGCGTCGAGCTCGCCGTGGTCGTGGTCCGCTATGCAGCGGTCGAGGAAGGTGCGGGTGACGGCACACTCGGTGGCCATCTCGGCGATCTCGAACCGGACGTGCTGCTTGCTGGCCAGCGGCCGGCCGAAGGCCTCGCGTTCCTTGACGTACTCGGTGGTGATCTCCAGCAGGTGCTCGGCGGCGGCGATCGCGGAGACCGCGATGCTCAGCCGCTCCTGCGCGAGGTTCGTCATCAGGTGGACGAAGGCGCCGTCGAGGTCGCCGAGGAGGTTCTCCTTGGGCACGCGGACGTCGTGGAAGAACAGCTCGGCCGTGTCCTGCGCCTTCTGGCCGATCTTGTCGAGGTTGCGGCCGCGCTCGAAGCCCGCCGTGCCGCGCTCGACGACCAGCAGCGACAGCCCGTGCGCGCCGCCCTCGGGGGTCGTCTTCGCCACCACGATCACCAGGTCGGCGAGGATGCCGTTGGAGATGAACGTCTTGGAGCCGTTGAGGACCCAGTGGTCGCCGCGGTCCTCGGCGTGGGTGCGGATGCCCTGGAGGTCGGAGCCGGCGCCGGGTTCGGTCATGGCGATGGCCGTGATCAGCGTGCCGTCGCAGAAGCCGGGCAGCCAGCGCCGCTTCTGCTCGTCGGTGGCCAGCGAGGTGAGGTAGGGGCCGATGATGTCGTTGTGCAGGCCGAGCGCGAGGCCCGGAGCGCCCGCGCGTGTGAACTCCTCGGCGAGGACGGCGCTGTAGCGGAAGTCGGGGGTGCCGCCGCCTCCGTACTCCTCGGGCACGGCGAAGCCGAGCAGGCCCTGCTTTCCGGCCGCGCGCCAGGCGTCGCGGGAGACGATGCCGTCCTTCTCCCACTGCTCGTAGTACGGCAGCACCTCCCTGGCCAGGAAGCTGCGCACGGTCGCGCGGAACGCGTCGTGCTCGGGGGCGAAGATCTGCCGCTTCATTCGAGGCCCTTCATACCGGCGTCCTCCACATCGAGGCCCTTCATCAGGTCGGGTACGTCCCAGTCGCGGGCCACACCCGCGGTGTCGGCGCCCGGCTGGGCGGGGCCGGTGCGTACGGCGGTGGGGGTCGCGGAGAAGCGGGGCGCGGGGGCGGGCTGGGTGATGCCGCCGTGCTCGGTGAAGGTGCCGCGGGCCGCCAGGTGCGGGTGGTGCGGGGCCTCGTGCAGGGACAGTACGGGCGCCACGCACGCGTCGGACCCTTCGAAGAGGGCCGTCCACTCGTCCCGGGTACGGGCCTTGAAGCGCGCCGCGACCGCCTCGCGCAGCTCGCCCCAGCGGGCCCAGTCCTTGCGTGCGCCGGCATGCTCGGGGATCTCCAGGAGCCTCACGAACTCGTCGTAGAACTGCGGCTCCAGGGCGCCCACGGCCATGTACCGCCCGTCGGCGGTCTCGTAGGTGCCGTAGTACGGGCAGCCGCCGTCCAGGAGGTTGGCCCCGCGCCGGTCCTGCCAGCCGCCGGCGGCGAGCATGCCGTGGATCATCGCGGCGAGGTGGGAGGTGCCGTCGACGATGGCGGCGTCGACGACCTGGCCGGTGCCGCCCGCGCGCGCGTGGTGGAGGGCGGCGAGGACGCCGACGACGAGGTAGAGGGAGCCGCCCGCGTAGTCGCCGACCAGGTTGGCGGGGACCGCCGGGGGCTCGTCGGGGCTGCCGATCATGCCGAGGGTGCCGGTGAGCGCGATGTACGCGATGTCGTGTCCGGCACGTTGGGCCAGCGGCCCCTCCTGGCCCCAGCCGGTCATGCGGCCGTAGACGAGGCGGGGGTTGCGGGCGTGGCAGGCCTCGGGGCCGACGCCGAGGCGCTCGGCGACGCCGGGGCGGTTGCCCTCGATGAGGATGTCGGCGCGGGCGGCGAGGTCGAGGACGCGGGCCGCGCCGTCGGCGGACTTCAGGTCGACGATCACGGAGCGCTTGTTGCGGTTGGTGATGTCGTACTCGGTGTTGATGGCGAGTCCCGTGCCGCCGGGCCGGTCCACGCGGACGACGTCGGCGCCCAGGTCGGCCAGGAGCATGGCGGCGAAGGGGCCGGGCCCGATGCCGGCCAGCTCGACCACGCGCACGCCGGTGAGCGGGCCGTGCCCGGGCGTCGGTGCCGTTGTCATCCTGCCCCCATTGGCGTGACACAACTGATGTAACACCAGTGATGCTAAGAACGTGTTCCAGCAGACACAAGACCTGACGAGCAAGCGCTTAGCCAATTTACCGGCCGGTCACCCTGCCGGTCACCGTGCCATCGCGTCAGTCGCGCCCGTCCAGCTCCGCTATCAGCCGTTTCGGTGCGATCACCCGGTAGCTCTCCTCCACCCAGTCGCACAGCAGCCCCGCCGCCGGGGCGCCCTTCTGCTCCAGCGGGATGCTCACCCAGCCCGCCTTGCCCAGCCCGTATCCGGCGGGTTCGGCACCCGGGCAGGTCAGGGCGTGGGCGTGGGCCGACTCGTCCTTGAGCTTCAACGTGACGCCCAGCGGATAGCTGCCGTCGTCGACGCCGAGGAAGACGAACACCTTCTTGTTGACCTTCGCGACCGTCTCGCCCCACGGGAACTCCTCGACGGCGCCCGGCATCCCGAGGGCGAACTCACGTACTTTTTCCCACTTCTTCAGGGCAGTCCTGGGCACGGCCACCGCTAACCTCCGGGCTCGTCGTCGGGCTCCGCACCCCTCACGCTAGCCTCGGCCACCGACAACGGCGCGTGCTGCGAGACCGAGGGGTGTCATGACCAGGCTGGACAGGACGGATCGCCCGTACGACATCGTGCTCTTCGGAGCGACGGGATTCGTCGGGATTCTCACCGCGGAGTACCTGGCCGCGCGGGCGCCCGAGGGGTTGCGCTGGGCGATCGCCGGTCGCAGCAAGGAGAAGCTGCAGCGGCTGCGCGACCGGCTGCCGGACGGCGGCAAGGGGGTCGGGCTGCTGGAGGCGGACGTCTCCGATCCGGCCTCGATGCGCCGTCTTGCCGAGCAGGCGCGCGTGGTGGCCACGACGGTGGGCCCCTATGTGACGTACGGCGAGGACCTCGTCGCGGCCTGCGCGGACACCGGCGCCGACTATCTCGATCTGTCCGGTGAGCCGGAGTTCGTGGACCGGACGTACGTCCGGCACGACGCACGCGCGCGAGAGACGGGTGCGCGGCTGGTGCACGCCTGCGGTTTCGACTCCGTCCCGCACGATCTGGGCGCGTACTTCACCGTCCAGCAGCTGCCGGAGGGCGTGCCGCTGGCGGTGGACGGGTTCGTGACCGTCGATGCCACCTTCTCGGGCGGCACGTTCGCGTCGGCGCTGAACCAGTTCGCGCGCGGGCGTCAGATGCTGGCCGCCGCGCGTGACCGGGCCCGGCACGAGCCGCGGCTGATGGGGCGTCGGGCCCAGGCTCCGACGGGCGCGCCCCGGTTCGCCAAGGAGGTCGGCGCGTGGGCGGTGCCGCTGCCGACGATCGACCCGCAGGTGGTCAAGCGGTCCGCGCGAGCCCTCGACCGCTACGGCCCGGACTTCCGCTACCGCCACTACGCCGCCGTACGGCACCTGCCGATCGCGCTCGGTGGCGTCGCCGCGATGGGCGGCCTCTTCACTGCCGCGCAACTGCCGCCCGCCCGGCGCTGGTTGTCCGACCGGCTCAAGCCGGGCGAGGGACCCGGCCCGGAGAAGCGCGCGAAGAGCTGGTTCTCCGTCCGCTTCGTCGGCGAGGGCGGTGGCCGGCGGGTCTTCACCGAGGTGTCGGGCGGGGACCCCGGGTACGGCGAGACGGCCAAGATGTTCGCCGAGGGGGCGCTGTCCCTGGCCCTGGACGACCTGCCGTCGACGGCCGGGCAGGTCACGACGGCCGTCGCGATGGGAGACGCCCTGATCGAGCGGCTGCGGTCGGCGGGGATCACCTTCCGGGTGGCCGCCACGCGCTGAACCGTTCCTGCAACCTTCGCTCAGCGCCTAGAGCGGCCACCCGGCGATCGTGTAGATCATCCCGACGATCCAGCCGAGCCCGGCCAACGTGGCAAGAACCAGCGCGGCCGTCACGGCGCGCTCGACGGGGCGGTCGGGGTCGGCGAGGGGCTTGGGGGAGCGGTGCGTCGTCATGGGCTCAGCCTGCCGAGTGCCCCAAGGGGCTGGCATCCGTACGGGTACTCAGACGATGTACTCAGCCCTCGTGAGCGGTGGTCTTCTGTTGCTCGCCGGGAGGGTTTTCGCCCCCGCCGCCCTACCCGTCCCGTCCCTGGGGGCTGCCGCCCCCCGACCGCCGCGTCGGCCCTGAACGGGCCTCGTCCTCAAACTCCCCCAGAGGGGGCACCCCCAGACGGGCTGGAATGCCTGGACCGGCGTTGGGAGGCTATGCCCCTGCGGGTGGGGGGCTCGGGCGCCCCCGGGCGCCACCCCTCCCCTTGCCCTAAGCCCCCGTACCGGTCGCCTCCCTCAACGCCCGCCGGCACAATCCGTCCGCCCTGCGCGTCGTCTCCGGCAAGCGGTACTCGGGGGTCAGTGCGAGGGTGTGGGCGCAGGCGTTGGGGAGGGTTACGCGGTGGCCCGCCGAGACGAAGACCGGCTTGACGGTGTCACGGGTGCGGAGGGCTCGGCCCACCTCCTCGGCGCCTGCCAGGAGGGGTGCGGACGATCCGCGCGTGGGGGCAGGGTCGTCGTAGGTGAAGGTGAACGGGTTCTTGGCGACGCCGATCGTGGGCAGGCCGGTGAGGACGCCGAGGTGGCTGGCGAGGCCGAAGCGGCGGGGGTGGGCGAGGCCGTAGCCGTCGCAGACGACCAGGCCGGGCGGGCGGGGCAGGGCGTCGAGGGCGGCCAGCACGGTCGGGATCTCGCGGAAGGCGAGCAGGCCGGGGACGTACGGGAAGGAGATCCGGCCGACGGCCGTGGCCTCGGCGACGACCTCCAGAGTCGCGGCGTCGAGCACGACGGCCGCTGCAGCGACCACGTCCCGCTCGTCGTCGTAGGCCACGTCGACGCCGGTCACATGCCCGGATCCGGGCGGTGGCCCGGTCTCGTCGAGCACCACCCTTTCGCGCAGCTCGTCCTGGACGGCACGGGCCTCTTCCTCGGTCGCGGGCCAGCCCGCGGGGATGCGTACGGTCGTCATGGTGGGCACGAGCGTACGGCGAGGGGCCCGGCCGCCGTGGGCCCAGAGGTAGGCTCGCGATCATGTTCGTGCTGGAGCTGACGTACACCGCCCCGATCGAGGCCGTCGACGCCGTGCTGGAGGCACATGTGGCGTGGCTCGACGAGCAGTACGCGAGGGGCCACTTCCTGGCGTCCGGGCACAAGAACCCCCGCGACGGCGGGGTGATCCTCGCCGTCGCGGGGGACCGGGCCCTTGTCGAGGAGATCGCCGCGACCGACCCGTTCGTCGCGGCCGGGGTCTGCGCCTACCGCATCACCGAGTTCTGCGCGACCAAGACGGCGCCGGAGCTCGAGCGGTCCCGCGAGACGCCGGACTGAGCCTCACTTGTTGCCCAGCGCCTGCTTGAGCTGGGTCTTGTTCATGTCCGAACGGCCGCGGATGTTGCGCTGCTTGGCCTCCTCGTAGAGCTGGTCGTAGGTGGGCCCCTGAGAGCCCTTGCCCGACCGCTGACCGCCCCGCTTGCCGGAGGACATGTCCTGGGTGGACGTGCGGCTGGCGGTCTTCGACTCGCCGGACCGGGCGCGCTCCTTGTTCACCGTCCGCGCCGCGATCTCCTCGGCTCGCCCGGTACTCTCGCCCCGGTCCTGGGCGCTCTCCTTGATGTGCTCGTACTGGCGTTCCCGCTTGGGGCTCGAACCGCGTGGCATGTCGGGTCACTCCTCTCGCAGTCCGCGCCCGAGTACCCACAATTCGCCGTCAGCTCTCCAGCCGCGCGACCCGGCCCTTCTCCCCCGCCGCCCAGCACCCCCGGTCCGGCGTGCAGTCCACGGTGTCGTACGACCCGGTGTCGACGGTCCGCCAGGTGCGCCCGCCGTCGGTCGTCAGGTCGGTGCCGGAGGGGCCGACCGCGAGGGCGGCCTTGCGGCTGTGCGGGAGCCAGGCCACGCCGGAGCGGTAGGCCTGCACCGGCAGCGCGGCGGGCTGCCAACCGGCGCCCCCGTCGCCGGTGCGGGCGGCGGCCTGCGGGGAGGCCTGATCGGGGCGGTAGTCGCCGCCGACCGCGAGGCCGTGCGTGCGGTCGCGGAAAGCGAGGGCGAAGACGCCGCGGGCCGGATCGCCCGCCGGGATCGGCGAGTCGGCGGCCGTCCAGGTCAGACCCCGGTCGCGGGAGTGCAGCACACGCGCGCGTGCGGCCCCGCCGGTGGCCAGCCAGACGTCCTTCGGCCCGGAGCTGACCAGGCACTGCCCACTCGCCGCGAAGCCGGCCTCGCCCTCCTGCGCCGCGGGCATGCCGGCACTGGGCAGCACCTTCCAGGAACGGCCGCCGTCGCTGGTCGACAGGATGCGGAACCTGCCGTCGACCGGGTCGCTCATGGCCAGGCCGTGGCGGCGGTCGAAGAACGTCATGCAGTCGTAGAACGCCCGCGCGTCGGTGTTGCGGAAGGACTCGGTCCAGGTCGCGCCGCCGTCGTCCGTGCGGTACACGCGGGACGCCTCGCCCTCCCCGATGGCCAGCACCACCGCGCGGCGCGCGTCGAACGCCTCGACGTCCCGGAACTGCAGCTCGGCAGCGCCCGGCGGCGAGACGTTCCGCCAGCTCGCGCCGCCGTCGGTGGTGCGCAGAACGGTGCCCCCGGTTCCGGCCAGCCACGCGGTGGTACGGCTGACGGCGGACAGCCCCCGGAAACGCACCTCGGGCGTACCGCTGTCCTTGGCTTCCCAGTGCGGCGCCCGGCTCTGCGGCCCGTGCGCCTGTGCCGGTACGGCCGTCAGCGCGGCGAGCGCCGCCCCGCAGGCCACCCCCGCGGCCACTGTCCGAAATGTATGGCCAACCCGTCGCGTGCTCCCCGAACGCCTCATGGCGGGCGAAGCTAGCCGACCGCCACGGCGCCGTCCAGATGGCCACGTCCACCTCACAGACCGCGGACGAGAGCAGACGACGGCACCGACCACAGGTGACTTTCCCGGCACTGCAGGGCGAACGCACCACTCCCGCGCATGAAGGCGGTGACGGAGGTCACTCGCCATTCGTGTGCACGGATTGGCTGATTCCGTCGTCTCTACCAGTGCCCGTCTCGTCCGCCCGGATGTTCGTCCAGCCGTCACAAGGGAGCAAGGCGTTGTCCACCGTAATCGAGCAGCCCGTCGAGGCCCGTCTCGTCGCCGCCGCGCCGCGGATGCCGAGCATTCCGGCCACCCTTCACTACGACCGCAGCGACCCGTTCGCCGTGCGCATGACGTTCCCGGCCCCGGCCACCCTGGAGGGCGTGGAGGTCTGCTGGACCTTCAGCCGCGAGCTGCTCCTGGCCGGCCTGGAGGCACCCGAGGGCCACGGCGACGTCCGCGTGCGGCCGTACGGCTACGACCGTACGGTCCTGGAGTTCCACGCCCCCGAGGGCACCGCCGTCGTGCACATCCGCTCCGGCGAGATACGTCAATTCCTGCAGTCCACGAGCGAACTGGTGCCGCTCGGCCTGGAGCACCTCCAGCTGGATCTGGACCACGACCTGGCGGAGCTGATGCGGGACGCCTGCTGAGGCGCACCCCCGGGCGTACCACTCCGAACGCGCCGCCTGGCCTGCGGCGCGTTAATTGCGTTGACACCCTCCCAGTCCCCTCCTACCGTTTACAACGGTCCTGTTGCCGTCGATTGGAGAAGGACGTTGCTCGTCTGAGGTCCTGAGACACCGCGTCACACACCTGAAGTGTGTGTGCGCTGCGTGCGACCTCGGCATTCGAGCCGTCCTCCGGAACAGGGCTTTTCTCATACCCTCCCGAGGCCTCCCCGCCGGTCGCCGGTGTCTCGAAACGCGTTTGCCCTTGATCGCTTCGAGCATCCGCGGAGGCCCGCATGTCTACTTCCATCACCTGTACGTCCCTTTCCTTCACCTGGCCCGACGGCACCCCCGTCTTCGAGGGCCTCGACGTCGCGTTCGGCCCCGGCCGGACCGGGCTCGTCGGCATCAACGGGTCAGGGAAGTCAACCCTGTTGAAGCTGATCGCCGGTGAGCTCACCCCGGCCGACGGCGCCGTACGCGTCGCGGGCGAGGTCGGCTACCTCCCGCAGAGCGTCACCCTCGACACCGGCCTGAAGGTCGACGAGGCCCTCGGTATCGCGGACCGGCGGGCCGCACTGCACGCCATCGAAGCGGGCGACGTGGCCGAGAAGCACTTCGAGACCGTCGGCGACGACTGGGACGTCGAGGAGCGCGCCCTCGCCACCCTCGGCGAACTCGGGCTCGGACACGTCGAGTTGGACCGCACGATCGGCGAGGTGTCGGGCGGCGAGTCGGTGCTGCTGCGCCTGGCCGCGCTGCTGCTGCGGCGCCCGGACGTCCTGCTGCTGGACGAGCCCACCAACAACCTCGACCTGTACGCGCGCAGGCGGCTGTACGCGGCTGTCGCGTCCTGGCCCGGGGTCATGGTGGTGGTCAGCCACGACCGCGAACTCCTCGACCTGGTCGACCAGATCGCCGATCTGCGCTCCGGCGAGGTCACCTGGTTCGGCGGCAACTACTCGGCGTACGAGGAGGCGCTCGCCGTCGAGCAGGAGGCGGCCGAGCGCATGCTGCGGGTCGCCGAGGCCGACCTGAAGAAGCAGAAGCGCGAACTGGTCGACGCCCAAGTCAAGCTGGCCCGGCGAAAGCGGTACGGACAGAAGATGTGGGACCAGAAGCGTGAGCCGAAGATCGTCATGGGGGCGCGCAAGCGGGCGGCGCAGGAGTCCGCCGGCAAGCACCGCATCATGCACGAGGAGAGGCTCGCCGAGGCGAAGGAGCGGCTCGACGACGCGGTGGACGCCGTACGGGACGACGACGAGATCCGCGTCGACCTGCCGTACACGGCCGTACCGCCGGGCCGCACCGTCCTCACGCTGATGGACCTGGAGCTCGCGTACGGCGCGCGCGTCGCCGGTGGCTTCGATCTGCGCGGACCGGAGCGGATCGCCCTGATCGGGCGCAACGGCTCGGGCAAGACGACGCTGCTGCGGACGATCGCCGGGGAGCTGGAGCCCGTCTCCGGCGAGGTGCAGGCCCATGTGCCCCTGCGGTTCCTGCCGCAGCGGCTCGATGTGCTGGACGGGGAGCTGAGCGTCGCCGAGAACGTGGCCCGGTTCGCGCCGGGCGCCACCAACAACCGGGTCCGGGCGCGGCTGGCCCGCTTCCTGTTCCGGGGCGCCCGGGCCGACCAGAAGGCGGCGACGCTGTCCGGCGGCGAACGCTTCCGGGCGGCACTGGCCGCCCTGATGCTCGCCGAGCCCGCACCCCAGCTGCTGATGCTGGACGAGCCGACGAACAACCTGGACATGGCGAGCGTTCGGCAGCTCACCTCGGCCCTGGAGTCGTACGAGGGGGCGCTGATCGTGGCCAGTCACGACCTGCCGTTCCTGGAGTCGATCGGCATCACGCGCTGGCTGATGGTGGAGGACGGAGAACTCAAGGAAATCACGCCAGAAGCTGTCGGGTATCCCGCCTAGCTTCGACTGCATGGCCGACTTCATGCCCGATTTCATCACCATCACCGGAGCGAGGGAGAACAACCTCAAGGACGTCGCTCTCCGTATCCCGAAAGGCCGGCTGACCGTGTTCACCGGCGTTTCGGGATCGGGGAAGTCGTCGATCGTCTTCGACACGATCGCGGTCGAGTCGCAGCGCCAGCTGAACGAGACCTTCACGTGGTTCGTGCGCAACCGGCTGCCCAAGTACGAGCGGCCGCACGCCGAGGCACTGGAGGACCTCTCGCCCGCGATCGTCGTCGACCAGCGGCCGGTCGGGGGCCACTCCCGGTCCACGGTCGGCACGATGACGGACATCTACTCGGTGATCCGGGTGCTGTTCTCCCGGCACGGCACCCCGAGCGCCGGGCCGGCGACCGCGTACTCGTTCAACGACCCCTCCGGCATGTGCCCCGAGTGCGACGGCCTGGGCCGGACCGTACGGCCGGACTGGGACCGCATCCTCGACCCGGACCGCTCGCTGACCGCCGGAGCCGTCCGCTTCCCGCCGTTCGCGGCGGGCACCTGGCAGGGACAGGCGTACACCAACAGCGCCGAACTCGACCCGCACAAGCCCGTCAAGCGCTTCACCGCCGCCGAGCGGGATTTCCTGATGCACGGCCGCCCCGGCAGCAAGGTCACCGTGAATGGCACGGGCGGCACCTGGACCACCGACTACGAGGGGCTGGCCACCCGCTTCGAGCGGCTGTACCTGAAGCGGGACCTGTCGGCGATGAGCCAGAAGACCCGCGACCTGGTGCGGGAGTTCCTGGCCGAGGGCACCTGCCCCCTCTGCGACGGGGCCCGCCTGAACGCGGCGGCGCTCGCGACCCGGATCAACGGCATGAACATCGCCGAGTGCGCGCGCATGCAGGTCAGCGACCTGATCGCCGTACTCAAGGACATCGCCGACCCGGTCGCCGGACCGATCGCCCGGGCCGCCGTCAGCGCCCTCGAACGCATCGACGCCATCGGCCTCGGCTACCTGAGCCTCGACCGCGAGACGTCCACGCTCTCCGGCGGCGAGGGGCAGCGCCTGAAGACCGTACGGCACCTGGGCTCCAGCCTCACCGGCATGACGTACATCTTCGACGAGCCCAGCGTCGGACTGCACCCGCGTGACGTCGGCCGCCTCGGCGATCTGCTGCTGCGGCTGCGCGACAAGGGCAACACCGTGCTGGTGGTCGAGCACGACCGGGACGTCATCGCGCTCGCCGATCACGTCGTCGACATGGGGCCGGCGGCCGGAGCGGGCGGCGGAGAGGTCGTGTTCGAGGGGACGCCGGGCGAACTGGCCGGGTCGGGCACGGTCACCGGGCGGTGCCTGGGCCGCCGTACCGCGGTCAAGGAGGACGTACGGACGGCGGACGGTGGGCTCTGGGTGAAGGGTGCCGGCCGGCACAACCTGCGGGACGTGACGGTGGAGTTCCCGACCGGGGTGCTCACCGTGGTGACCGGGGTCGCCGGGTCCGGAAAGAGCACCCTGGTCGCGGAGTTCACCGAGGCGCACACCCACGCCGTGGTCGTGGACCAGTCGTCGATCGGGATCTCCGCGCGGTCGACCCCGGCGACGTATCTGGGAATCATGGACACGGTACGGAAGATCTTCGCGCGCGGGACGGGCGCCGAGCCGGGGTTCTTCAGCTTCAACTCGACCGGCGCGTGCGGCACCTGTGAGGGCCGCGGGATCATCTGCACCGACCTCGCCTTCATGGACCCGGTGACGACGACGTGCCACGACTGCGAGGGGCGGCGCTTCAAGGACGAGGTGCTGCGGCTGACCATCGACGGCAGCTCCATCGCGGACGTACTGGGGATGACGGCCGACGAAGCGCTGGAGTTCTTCCAGGACTCGGGCGTACGGCGCAGGCTGCGCGCCCTGCGGGACGTGGGGCTGACGTACCTCACGCTCGGCCGGCCGCTCTCCACCCTCTCCGGTGGCGAGCGGCAGCGCATCAAGCTGGCGACGCGGCTGCACAAGGAGCCGGAGGCTGGAGCGCCCCGGAGGCGACGCAACAAGGACAGCACCGGAGCGGTGTACGTCCTCGACGAGCCGACGACCGGACTGCACATGTCGGACGTCGACGGGCTGCTCGGCCTGCTGGACCGGCTGGTCGACACGGGCAACACGGTGGTGGTCGTCGAGCACAACCTGGATGTCGTGGCGCACGCCGACTGGATCATCGACCTGGGTCCGGACGGGGGCCGGGACGGGGGCCGGGTGATCTTCGAGGGAGCCCCGCAGCAGCTCCTCAAAACCCACGGGTCCTTCACCGCGGAGCATCTCAGGAGGGCCACAGCCTGACCGCAGGGGTTTTGTGCGGGCACAGGGGCCTGCATCATGGCGGATCGGTGCCCCATGCATCAGGGGGCGCCGAACCCTGCCATCGATCCGGAGATCCCGTCGTGCCCAGCAAGAAGGCCCTCGTCCGCCGCCCGAGCCCACGCCTCACCGAAGGGCTGGTCACGCACATCGAGCGCGAGAAGGTCGACCTCGATCTCGCGGTCGAGCAGTGGGAGGCGTACGTAGAGGCCCTGCGCACGCACGGCTGGGAGACCGTCGAGGTGGACCCGGCCGACGACTGCCCCGACTCGGTGTTCGTCGAGGACACCGTCGTCATGTACAAGAACGTCGCGCTGATCACCCGGCCCGGTGCCGAGTCCCGGCGCGACGAGACCCTCGGCGTCGAGGAGGCCGTGGCCTCGCTCGGCTGCTCCGTGAACTGGATCTGGGAGCCGGGCACGCTGGACGGCGGCGACGTGCTGAAGGTCGGCGACACGATCTACGTCGGCCGGGGCGGCCGTACCGACGCGGGCGGCGTGCAGCAGCTGCGGGCCGCGTTCGAGCCGCTGGGGGCGCGGGTCGTCGCGGTGCCGGTGAGCAAGGTGCTGCACCTGAAGTCGGCGATCACGGCGCTGCCCGACGGAACGATTCTGGGCCGCATCCCCCAGTTGGACGCCCCGTCCCTCTTCCCCCGCTTCCTGCCGGTGCCTGAGGAGTCCGGGGCGCATGTGGTGCTGCTCGGCGGCGAGAAACTGCTGATGGCCGCCAGTGCGCCGAAGACGGCGGAACTGCTCGCCGACCTCGGCCACGAGCCCGTTCTGGTCGATATCGGCGAGTTCGAGAAGCTCGAAGGATGTGTGACATGTCTCTCGGTACGGATGCGGGATCTGTACGCCTGACCGACCGAGTGCTGCACTCGTTCAGCCCCGGGACCTGCGGGGCCCGGGGCGTTTCGCACACCCGTGAAATCTCAACGGAACGGGGCTGATCAGCGGTCTTTACGTCGCCCTTAACCTACGGCTACGTAACCTACGGTTTCGTAGCCTACGATTCCGTAGGTTCCCGGCAGCCGCTCGCCGGTCACTCATTCCTGTGTTGTGCGTCCCCCTGGAGTTCCCGTGACGATCGCTTCCCCTCACCTTGGCAGCCCCGCCGTCTGGACCGACGCCCGCCTGCTGTACGCGTTGGAGGAAGTTGTCGAGAACGAACTCAACCGGCATCTGAAGGTCGCCAAGGACTGGATGCCGCACGAGTACGTGCCGTGGACCGACGGCCGCAACTTCCCCGGCCTCTTCGAGGACGGCGAGGCCTGGGAGAAGGAGCAGTCCAAGGTCACCGAGATCGGCCGCATCGCCCTGGTCGTGAACCTCCTCACCGAGGACAACCTCCCCAGCTACCACCACGAGATCGCCTCGCTCTTCGGCCGCGACGGCGCCTGGGGGACCTGGGTGCACCGCTGGACCGCCGAGGAGGGGCGCCACGGCATCGTGATGCGCGACTACCTGCTCACCTCGCGCGCGGTGGACCCGGACCAGCTGGAGCAGTTCCGGATGTCGCACATGAGCGAGGGCTTCGAGTCGGACAACCGGCACTCGATGCTGCACTCGGTCGCCTACGTCGCCTTCCAGGAGCTCGCGACCCGCATCTCGCACCGCAACACCGGCCACCAGTCGGGTGACCCGGTCTGCGACCGGATGCTGGCGCGCATCGCGACCGACGAGAACCTCCACATGATCTTCTACCGGAACCTGCTGAAGGCCGCGTTCGAACTCGCGCCGGACCTGACGATGCAGGCGGTGCGGGACGTGGTCGTGGACTTCCGCATGCCCGGCCACGGCATCCCCGGCTTCGAGCGCGCCGCCGCGCAGATGGCCATCGGCGAGGTCTACAACATGCGTATCCACCACGACGACGTCCTGCAGCCCGTCCTCCGCTTCCTGAAGATCATGGAGATCGACGGCCTCGGCCCCGAGGGCCAGAAGGCCCAGGAGGAGCTGGGCCTCTACATGAGCGGCCTGGACGCGGAGGCCCTGAAGTTCGACGAGAAGCTGGCGGCCCGCAAGGCCCGCATGGCGGCTCGCGCCGGGGCCTGACGGGACCCGACTGGAGCCGCCGCCACATCGGCGCGCAGGATCACCCCGCGCGGCGTGACGTACGCCTGAGTTCCAGGCGTTCCTTCTCCGAGAGGCCGCCCCAGACGCCGAAGCGTTCGTCGTTGTCGAGGGCCCACTCCAGGCAGGCGGAGCGGATCGGGCACATGCCGCAGATCCGCTTCGCCTCGCGTACGGAGCTGCCCGGCTCGGGGAAGAAGAAGTCCGCCCCGGTCTGCGCGCACAACGCCTCCTGCTGCCAGTCCAGGTCGGGCGAGGTGATCGTTGTGATCGTGTCGATGAGCATGCGCAGGATCGTGCCGGGCGGCGAAAAACGTTCGATCAACGCGGGATCAACGCCGCGCCGCAGGGCCCCCGGCCGACTCGATGGTCTCCCTCCGCACGCGGCGACGCACGGCGGCGCGCGCGGAAACGGGTGAAAACCCAGAGATCGTACTGGTCACCCGCGGGAGCGGCTGGGGTCGCCCGAAACGACGCCCGCACTCCGGCGGCGATTGTCAGTGGGCGGTGCAAGACTCGGCAGAGCAGACAACGGGACCCTTCCGAGGAGGGCGATGATGCTCACCACCCGTTATGTCACCGGAGCGCCGAACTGGATCGACGTCGGCACCCCCGACATCGAGGGCGCCAGTTCCTTCTACGGCGGCCTGTTCGGCTGGCGGTTCCAGCCGGGCGGGCCCGAGACCGGCGGCTACGGCCTCTTCCAGCTCGACGACAGGACGACGGCCGGCGGCATGCAGACCACCGAGGAGCAAGGCCCGCCGTCCTGGACGGTGTACTTCCAGACACCGGACGCGGACGCCACGGCCAAAGCGGCCGAGCAGGCGCACGGCGCGGTGCTGGTGCAGCCCATGGACGTGCTGGACATGGGCCGCATGGCCATCCTCGCCGACAAGGCCGGCGTGGGCTTCGGCCTCTGGCAGCCGGGAACGAACAAGGGCCTCGACGTCATGAACGAGCCCGGGACGCTGTGCTGGCTGGAGCTGTACACCACGGACGTACCGGCCGCGGCGGGCTTCTACAACACCACGCTCGGCATGGAGACCTTCGCCCTCGACTTCTACGGCGGCACCTACACGACGTTCAGCCCCGCGGGCCAAGGGGAGGACGCCATGTTCGGCGGGGTCGTCGACAAGGCCGACGACCCGGCGGAGGCGGACGGCCCGGCGTACTGGCTGCCGTACTTCGAGGTCACCGACACGGACGCCACGGTCGCCAAGGCGCAGGAGCTGGGCGGCGCGGTCCGCATGCCCGCCACGGACCTGCCGGACGTCGGCCGTATCGCCAAGCTCACCGACCCCTACGGCGCCCGCTTCGCGGTCATCAAGAGCGCACCGGTGCCGAGCTGAGTCCGCGCGACTCCTAGGCGGATGCGCGCCGGACCAGCGTCGTCGGCAGGACGACGCTGGACGGCGTGCCTCCCACCTGCTCACCGGTGCGGCGGTCGAGGCCGCGCAGCAGCAGCCGAGCCATCAGCCGGCCCATCTCCTCGATGTCCTGACGGACCGTCGTGAGCGGCGGTTCGGTCTGGTCGGCCATCGGCAGCATGTCGTCGAACCCGACCACGGCGACATCGTCCGGCACCCGTCGCCCGGACTCGCGCAGCACCCGCAGCGCACCGGCAGCGGTGAGGTCGTTCGCGGCGAACACGGCGTCCAGGTCGGGGCAGCGTTCGAGCAGTTCGCGCATCGCCCGTTCGCCGCCGGCCGGTGTGAAGTCGCCCTCGGCGATCAGCCGTGGATCGGCGTCGACCATGACATCCCGGTATCCGTCGAGCCGGTCCACCGCCGACGTCTGGTCGAGGGCCCCGGCGATGTGTGCGACGCGGGTGCGGCCGAGGCCGACGAGATGCCGTACGGCGTCACGGGCGCCGCCACGGTTGTCGCTGTCGACGTACACCACGCCACGCTGGTCGCCGCTCCACCCGGGCCGTCCGCCGAACACGGTCGGGACCCCGGCATGCTGGATCAGCACGGGCAGCGGGTCGTCGAGGTGCAGCGAGAAGACGAGCGCCCCGTCGACATGGCCGCCGGCGAGGTAGCGGCCGACGCGGGCGTGGTCGTCGCGGCCCTCGGTGAGGAGCAGCACCAACTGGTTGTCGTGGGCCGTCAGCTCCTTGCTGATGCCGCGCAGTTGCAGCGCGAAGAAGGGGTCGGCGAAGACACGCGTCTCGGGTTCGGCGACGACGACGGCAATGGCGTCATGGCGCCGGGTGACGAGACTGCGGGCGGCCTGGTTGGGCACGTACCCGAGTTCCTCCACCGCCGCGCGGACCCGCTCCACGAGCGGCTCCCGGACCCCGTCCCCGCCGTTGACGACCCGGGACACGGTGGCCCGCGAGACCCCGGCCCGGGCGGCCACGGCCTCCAGGGTGGGACGTGGGGCGGTTTCGGTCACTGCGGGGCTCCTCGTCGGCGGTTGCCGATCAGGATAGCCGTGGTGGAGGCGGAGGTGAGAGCGCTCTCGGAGGACCGAGATTGCTCGTCGAACCCCCTGGCACCCACGAGGCGCTCACGAGGCACTCACGCCAGCAGATCCACCCGCCGCCCGAGACCCTCCCGCCGCGCCGCCCGATACGCCAGCCAGCTCAACGCCAGGTCCTGCCAGGGCAGCCCGACGGGCGCGTAGACGGTACGGCTCTCGGCGCTCACGCGTCCCGGATGTTCACCCCGCACCACCTCGCCCAACGTCGCGTCGGCGGTCCCGCCCTGGGCCAAGGCGCCCATGGTCATCGCGAGTTCACGGTCGTCGACCACGACCGTCGCGGCCTCCAGCAGATCGGCTGCCAGCTCCGCCTTGCCCGGCTCGTCGGCTCCCAGGCTCGTGAAGTGCTGTCCTCTTCTGGCGTCCGCCAGGTGCAGCAGCGGCTTTCTCGACCAGGTGGCCGACAGGACGACGTCGGCAGCGGCGGCAACCTCCGCCGCGGAGGACGCCACGCGCCCGCCGTGCCGCCCTGCGAACGCCTCGGCGCGGTCGGCGGACGTGTCGTGGACGACCAGGGCGCTGCGAGGCCGTAGCGCTGCGAGCCCTCGCACCACCAACTCGGCCTGGGCCCCCGCCCCGATCACCCCCACCGCCTGCCCCGGTCCGGCGAGGAGATCCGTCCCCAAGGCCGCCGCCAGCCCCGTACGCCACGCCGTCACCGTGGCCGAGTCCAGCAGCGCCAGCAACTCGCCGTCCTGCCCGCTGTGCAGGCAGATCACTCCGCGCAACGCCGGTTGCGCGCCCGGGAACTTGGCGTTGACCTTCACCGTGTACGCCTCGATGCCCGGCAGCAGGCCGGGGATCAGCGCGGTGGCCGTGCCGGGGAACGGCAGGTCGGTCCGCACCCGTTGCCCGGCGACGGGGACGGCGTCCGCGGTCCGGAACCCCTCCCGCAGGGCGGCCAGACAGGCCCCCGGCTCCAGTACGGACTCCAGATCACCACGCGTCAGTACAAGTGTCACCCGTACATGATGCGTCAGTGCTCGTGCGCGGACCCGGAGGCCGGCTCATGACCGTGGTCGTGCGGGTCGTATCCCGGGATCGTCCCGTCCGTCTTCTTCACCAGGAACAGTCCCACCATCCCCATGTCCGAGTGGCTCTGCACATGGCAGTGGTACATCCACGCGCCCGCGCCGACCCCCTCCCCCGCGATCACCTGGAAGCCGAAGGAGTCCGCCGGGCCCACGATCTTGTTGTCGATGACCTGGCTGGGGTCGTCCGGGCCGGTGAGCATGCCCGTGCGGTTGTCCGCCCAGCGGTGACCGTGCATGTGGAAGGTGTGGTAGTACTCGCCGTGCGTGATCATCACGAACTCGACGCGATCGCCCACCGTGGCCTCGAAGTCGGGGCCGGTGTGCGCGGGCTTGTTGTTGATGAGCATGTCGTTGAAGACGATCGTGTGGGTCGCGTCGGGCAGGACGTCCCCCTTGCGCCGGACGATCACCGGCCCGTAGAGGCCCTTGCGGATGCCGCCGGTGCCGTGCTCGGTGCCGACGACGTGGTCGTGGTAGTGCCAGTAACCGGCGCTGCCCGCCCGCCAGGTGCCGTCCTTGCGGCGGCCGGGGGCGTGGGTGCGCCAGGTGTAGGTACGGGTGCCGCCGGGCTCCACGTCGCTCTTGTTGAGCTTCGTGCCGTCGCTGGTGATCTCGTAGTCGAGGCCGTGGACGTGCAGGCTCACCGGCACGTCCATCGTGTTCTCGAACTCGATGTGCGCGGTGTCGCCCTCGTTGAGCTCGATCAGCGGGCCCGGGATGGTCGCCTTGCCCTTCTCGAAGCCGTAGCCCATCTGCCCGTCGGCGAGTTTCTCGGCGTACAGCTTGAGGTGCCTGACCTCGCCGCCGGCCGGGGCGGTCTTCGCCGGCGCGTCGGCGCTCGCGGCCTCGGGCACCTGCCCGAGCGACAACGATGTCGCGACGGTCGCGCCACCGAGCAGGACGCGTCTGTTGAAGGTGCGCCTGTCGAAGCCACGTCTGGTGAAGCTGCCTTCGCTCATGCCGAACTCCCCACGGCGTTACGGAAATTACGGGGGTGAACCGCTGAGACGGTACCGGTCGATCTCGCGTTTATCCACACTCAGGACAAAGTTGGCCCCAGTACGGCCGTAGGTATTGGCGAGGCGTTCAAAGGGGTCTAGCTTCCTTGTCGCTGTTGCTGTGACCGTGGAGGTGCCCATGCACGTGCGAGGGTTGAGCACGACCAGACAGACCTGGGTGGCCACTGTGACCGCCGGGATCGTCGCCGCCGGGCTGATGTCCGCCCCGGCAGCCGACGCACGCCCGGCCCCGGAGCCACCCCTGACAACGATGTCCATCAAGTCGCCCCCAGGCGGCGCGAATGTACGAGTGCTCATCTTCTATGGGTCCGCGGCCGGCGGCGAGGAGTCGCCCGTGGTGAACGCCGGCATCGGGGCGATCGAGAAGATCGGCCTGTCGGGCCCGGCCGACCAGCGCTTCAAGACCGAGGCCACGAACGACGCCTCGGTCTTCACCAATGAGACCAAGCTGGGCCGCTTCAACACGATCGTGTTCCTGACCGGCGGCGGCGACGTCCTCGACCCCGAGCAGGAGGCGGGCCTGGAGGCCTACATGGAAGCGGGCGGCGGTTTCGTCGGCGTCCATGACGCGGCCCGTGCCGAGCCGTACTCGGACTGGTTCACCGGCCTGGTCGGCGCCCGCCCGGCGGCCGGCGGCCCGACGAATGTGCAGCGGGCCGTCGTTGAGGTCGGTGATCGGCAGCACCCGGCCTCCAAGGAGCTGCCGGTGCAGTGGAAACGGCCGGACAAGTGGCTGAACTGGGCGAAGAACCCGTCGGGCGCGGTGCACACGGTCGCCCGGGTCCGGGAGTCCTCGTACCAGCCGGGCACCGGCGCCAACGGCTGGGACCACCCGGTGAGTTGGTGCCGTGACTACGACGGCGGCCGCTCCTTCTACACGGGTATGGGCGGCACGGCGTCGTCGTACGACGAGACCGACTTCCGGACCCATCTGCGCGGTGCCCTGCTGTGGACGACGCGGCTGGTCCAGGCCGACTGCAAGGCCACGATCACCGGCAACTACAAGGCCGAGCGGCTCACCCAGCCCAACCAGCCCGGCCAGAACGACCAGATCGGCGAGCCGCACGGCCTGGTCACCGCTCCCGACGGCCGTGTGCTCTACATCGGCCGGGGCGGCGCCGACTCCTCCCAGCCGGTCGTCACCGACTGGAACAACCCGGAGATCGGCAAGGGCAAGGGCGAGATCCACGTCTACGACCCGAGGACCAAGAAGGTCACCCTGGCCGGGGCGCTCACGGTCTTCGGCAACAAGGGCGGCGGCGACGAGCTGATCAAGGTGGAGGAGGGGCTCCTCGGCATCGAGCTCGATCCACGCTTCGAGGACAACGGCTGGGTGTATCTGCACTACACCCCGCACTCCCAGCTCAACCGCGACACGAGGATGGCCGAGCGGCGCGTCTCCCGCTTCACGCTCGACCTCGCCACCGACAAGCTCGACCTGAGCAGTGAGAAGGTCCTGCTCAAGTGGCCGGTGCAGGTGCACAGTTGCTGTCACTCGGGCGGCGGGATGGCCTGGGACTCCAAGGGCAACCTGTACATCGCGACCGGCGACAACAACTCCAGTGGCTTCAGCGGCGGTTACTCGGGCAACAACCCCGAGCCCAACTACAAGGGCGTGTCCTTCGCCGACGCGCGCCGCACCGCCGGTAACACCAACAACCTCAACGGCAAGATCCTGCGCATCCACCCGGAGCCGGACGGCACGTACACCCTGCCGGAGGGCAACCTCTTCACGGGCCGGGAGACCGACGAGGGCGGCGGCAAGACACGCGGCGAGATCTACGTGATGGGCGTCAGGAACCCCGCCCGCATCTCCGTCGACAAGCAGACGGACGTCCTGTACGCGGGCTGGGTCGGCCCGGACGCGGGTGCGCCCTCGACGACCTGGGGTCCGGCCAAGTACGACACCTTCGCCGTCATCACCAAGGCGAGCAACCGCGGCTGGCCGTACTGCATGGGCAACAAGCAGCCCTACCGGGACCGCAATCTGCCCGACCCGACGAAGCCACTGGGCTGGTACGACTGCGACCAGCCGAAGAACGAGTCGCCGAACAACGACGGCCTCGTCAACCTCCCGCCGGTCACCGGCAACAACATCTGGTACTCACCCCAGGGCGGCGCGCCGGACTTCCCGCGTGACGCGAACGGCGTCCCCTCGTACAAGCAGGAGGAGGCCACCTACGCGCTCCCGTGGCTCAAGGGCGGTGGCCAGGCCGCGATGAACGGGCCGGTCTACCGGTACGACGCGGCGAGCGCCGGTGACACCAAGTGGCCGGCCTACTGGGACGGCAAGTGGTTCGTCGGCGACTTCTACGACGCCGACCAGCCGCGCAACGCGGTGATCACCGACCCGAAGACACACGGTGACGGCGGCCTGCCGATTCACTCGGAGTCGCTGAAGAAGATCGTGCCGATCGGCAACGACGGCATCAAGAACCTCATGGACTGGAAGTTCGGCCCGGACGGCGTGCTGTACGTGCTCGACTACGGCCGCGGCTTCTTCACCTCGGACGCCAAGTCGGCGCTGTGGCGGGTCACTTACACGGGCGGCGCTCCGACTCCGGCCGCCGAGCAGCTGGCGAGGGGAGCCCAGTGATGATGCGAAGCAGTCCACCTCGGCGAAGAGTCTGGGCGGCCCTGTTGGCCGTGCTGCTGGTGATGCTGGGGCTGCAGTCCGTCCCCGCCGTCGGGCGGCCCGAGTCCCCGTCCGCGAACGCTGCCGCCGCCCAGACGCTCACCTGGACGGCCGGCGACGACATCTCGAAGTACGCGTCGGCGCCCGCGACGGCGGTCGCCGGCACGACGACGATCGTCTTCGAGAACAGCACGGCGACCGGCAACACCACCGGGATGCCGCACACGTTGACGTTCGACACCTCCGACCCCGAGTTCAACAACGACGTCCAGCTCAACATCCTCGCCAATCCGAACGACGACCAGGGCGGCAAGCACACCGCCGAGGTCACGCTCACCCCCGGCCGCTACCGCTACTACTGCACGATCCCCGGACACGGGCAGATGCAGGGCATCCTCGTGGTGACCGAGGGCAGCGGCGAGGACACGACGGCACCTCAGGCGTCGGCGCACGTCAGCGGGACGCAGAACGCGCAGGGTCAGTACGTCGGTTCGGCGAGCGTGGCGATCCACGCCACCGACGAGGAGGGCGGCTCCGGGCTCGACCGCACCGAGTACGCGGTCGGCGACGCGGGCGCCTGGCAGCCGTACACCGCACCGGTCGTCGTCGACCAGGTCGGCGACCACAAGATCCGCTACCGGGCCTTCGACAAGGCGGGGAACGTCTCGGCGGAGAAGAGCGCCCAGTTCACGGTCGTCCCGCCGCCGACCGACGACACGACGGTGCCGGAGACCTCGGCGACCGTCAGCGGCGAGCAGAACCCCGACGGCACGTACATCGACATGGCGACCGTCACCGTCTCCGCCTCCGACACCGGTTCCGGCGTCAACACCATCGAGTACGCGATCGGCGACGGCGCCTGGCAGCCGTACACCGCGCCCGTGATGGTGCACGAGGTCGGCGCTCATGAGGTGCGTTACCGGGCGACCGACAAGGCGGGGAACGTCGCCGCCGAGAAGAACGTGCAGTTCACGGTCGTGGCGGCGCCCCAGCCGGACACTACGGCGCCGGTGACGGGCGTGACCGTCGAGGGCACGAAGAACTCCGACGGGGCGTACATCGGCAATGCCAAGGTGACCGTCACGGCGACCGACGAGCACCACGGCTCGGGTGTCGACCGGATCGAGTACTCGATCGACGGCGGGCCGTACCTGGCGTACGGCACCCCGGTGGTCGTCGACCGGGCCGGCACCCACACGCTCGGCTACCGGGCGACGGACAAGGCGGGTAACACCTCCACCGCCCGCACGGTGACCTTCACCGTGGTGGCCGGCCAGGTCCCCGCCCCCAACTGCCCGGAGTTCGACGAGCGGTTGACGGTGATCGTCGGCACGGTCGACTCGGGTGTCCCGAACCGGCTCACCAACAGCCGGTGCCGGATCAACGAGTTGATCGAGGACGAGAAGGAGTGGACGTCCCACGCGCTGTTCCTCAAGCACGTGACGACGGTCCTGGACAAGCTCCTCAAGGAAGGGGTCGTCGACCAGCGCGAGTACAACGCCGTCCGCAAGGCGGCCCGGCAGTCCGGGATCGGCAAGCCCGGCCAGACCGAGGGCTACCGCACGATCCTCGACGGCACCGCGGGATCGTTCGCCAAGTGGCAGCAGGTGGGCGGTGGTTCGTTCGCGCAGAACGCCGACGGCTCGATCACGAGCGGCACCAGCAAGGCGGGCCTGGGCATGCTGTGGTTCCCCGAGCGGAAGTACGGTGACTTCTCGCTCAAGCTCCAGTGGCGCGACGACGCTCCGGGCACCGGCAACGCCAACTCCGGTGTCTTCGTCCGCTTCCCGTGGGTCCACGACCACTCCGAGGAGTCGCGGCCGGAGTGGGTCGCCATCAAGTACGGGCACGAGGTGCAGGTGCTCGACCGTCCTGACGGCGACATGTACAAGACGGGCTCGGTCTACGGCTTCGACCGGGTGGGGCTCGCCGGCGCCGGCGTCACCCAGAAGGGCACGTGGAACGACTACGAGATCCGCGTGGTCGACCAGCACTACTCCGTCTACCGCAACGGCGTGCTGATCAACGAGTTCGACAACACCGGCGGCCAGGACTTCGTCCCGCCCCGCTCGGACGACCCGGGCACGGACGGGCGCCGGTTCGCCTCCGGCTACGTCGGACTCCAGGTGCACGGCACCACGGACGTGGTCTCGTACCGCGACATCCGGATCAAGGAGCTGTAGATCAAGAAGGCGTAGATCAACACGCTGTGGTTCAAGGAGCGGTTGGCTCCGAGGGAGGCGCCTCCGACGGGGGCGCCTCCTTCTTCGCGCGGCTCGGCTGCACCCTCTTCGGCTCGCCCGGCATCTTCGGATACTCGGGCGGGTACGGCAGATCGCCGAGTCCGTGGTCGCGTTCGTCCTTGTTGGCCAGCTCCAGCAGTGCGTCCAGCGAGAAGCGGTGATCGTCCATGTCCGCGTGCACGTCGCCGAGTTCGGCGAAGCGCGCGGGCATGGTCACGAGGTCGAAGTCCTGGGGGTGCACCTCGCCCACCTCCTCCCAGCGCAGGGGCGCCGAGACCGGGGCGTGCGGGCGGGGCCGTACGGAGTAGGCGGAGGCGATCGTGCGGTCGCGGGCCGTCTGGTTGTAGTCGATGAAGATGCGCTCGCCCCGCTCCTCCTTCCACCACTTGATCGTCGCGTGCTCCGGCATCCGGCGCTCCATCTCCCGGCCGACCGCGATGGCGGCGCGCCGGACCTGGGTGAAGGTCCAGCGCGGCTCGATGGGCACGAAGACATGCAGGCCGCGCCCGCCGGAGGTCTTGGGCCAGCCGCGCAGGCCGCCGAACTCATCGAGCACGGCGCGCAGTTCATGGGCGGCGCGGGCGGCGTCGTCGAAGTCGGTGCCGGGCTGCGGGTCGAGGTCGATGCGCAGTTCGTCGGGGCTGTCGACGTCGTCGCGGCGGACCGGCCAGGGGTGGAAGGTGAGCGTGCCGTACTGGGCGGCCCACAGGACCGCGGCCTCCTCGGTGGGGCACATCTCGTCGGCGCTGCGGCCGCTGGGGAAGGTGATGTGGGCGGTGGGGATCCAGTCGGGCATGCTCTTGGGCGCCCGCTTCTGGTAGAACCACTCGCCGGTCACCCCGTCCGGGTAGCGCTCCAGGGTGGTGGGCCGGTTGCGCAGGGCGCGCAGGATGCCGGGACCGACGGCGATGTAGTAGCGGGCGAGGTCCAGCTTGGTGAAGCCGCGCTCGGGGAAGAAGACCTTGCCCGGGTTGGACAGGCGCACGGTCCGGCCGCCCGCTTCCAGTTCCACCGCTTCGCCCATGCGAGACACGGTAGGCGCACGGCGCATGCCGCGCACACTGGGCGGCGGCAGCCGGATGCGAGCAGAATCGTCAGCATGGACCTGCCGGTGATGCCGCCCGTGAAGCCGATGCTCGCCAAGTCGGTGGCGAAGATCCCGCCTGGCATGCAGTACGAGGCGAAGTGGGACGGGTTCCGGGCGATCGTGTTCCGCGACCGGGACGAGGTCGAGCTGGGCAGCCGTACTGGCAAGCCGCTGACCAGGTACTTTCCCGAGCTGGTGGCGGCGTTGAAGGAGCGGCTGCCGGAGCGGTGCGTGCTGGACGGGGAGATCGTGATCGCGCGCGAGGGGCGGCTGGACTTCGACGCGCTCACCGAGCGCATCCACCCGGCCGACTCCCGGGTGCGGACGCTGGCCGAGCGGACGCCGGCGTCGTTCGTGGCGTTCGACCTGCTGGCGCTGGCGGACCAGTCGCTCCTCGATGTGCCGCTCGCGGACCGGCGGGCGATGCTGACGACGGCGCTGTCCGGAATGACGGCGCCGGTGCATGTGGCGCCGGCGACGACCGACGTCGACACGGCCCAGGGGTGGTTCGAGCAGTACGAGGGGGCGGGCCTGGACGGGGTCATCGCGAAGCCCCTCACGCTGCGCTATCTCCAGAACGAGCGGGCCATGTTCAAGATCAAGCACGAGCGGACGGCGGACGTCGTCGTCGCGGGCTACCGCCTCCACAAGAGCGGCCCCGTCGTGGGCTCCCTGCTGCTCGGCCTCAACGACGACCGGGGCGCCCTCCAACACGTGGGCGTGTCGGCCGCGTTCTCCATGAAGCGGCGTGCCGAGCTGATCGAGGAGCTGGAGCCGCTGCGCATGGCGGATGCCGCGGGGCATCCGTGGGCGGCCTGGGCCGACGAGGCGGCCCACGAGTCGGCGCGGCTGCCGGGCGCGCCGAGCCGCTGGTCGGGCAAGAAGGATCTGTCCTGGGTGCCGCTCAGGCCGGAGTGGGTGGCTGAGGTGGCGTACGACCACATGGAGAACGGGGCCCGCTTCCGCCACACGGCCCGCTTCCGCCGCTGGCGCCCGGACCGCACGCCCGAGAGCTGCACGTACGCGCAGCTGGAGGAGCCGGTGAGCTACGACCTGGCGGAGATCTTCGCGCCGCAGGCCTGACGGGCGGCGCGAGCCGGAATCAGGGCTGCATCAGGACCTTGACCGCGCCGTCCTGCTTGCGCTGGAACATCTCGTACGCGTGCGGGGCCTCGCTCAGCGGCACACGGTGGGTGGCGAAGTCGTCGACGCCGAGCGGGTCCTCGTCCGTCAGGTACGGGAGGATCTCGTCGCTCCAGCGGCGCACGTTGGCCTGGCCCATCCTGATCTGGACCTGCTTGTCGAACAGGGTGAGCAGCGGTATCGGGTCCGCGGTGCCGCCGTACACGCCGGACAGGGAGATGGTCCCGCCGCGCCGCACCAGGTCGATGGCCGTGTAGAGGGCGGCGAGCCGGTCGACGCTGAAGCGTTCGGCGAGCGGGCCGCTCAGCTTGCGCGGCAGCATCGCTGAGGCCTGCTGGGCCAGCCGGGCGGCGGCGCTGCCGTGGGCCTCGGTGCCGACGGCGTCGATGACGGCGTCGGGGCCGCGGCCGTCGGTCTCGTCGCGGATGGCGGCGACGAGCTCCTTCTCGTCGTGGAAGCTCCTGAGGTCGAACGTCTCGACCCCGCGCTCGCGTGCCCTGCTCAGCCGCTCGGGCACCAGGTCCACGCCGAAGACCCGCCCGGCGCCCTGGACCTGGGCGACCCGGCAGGCCATGTCGCCGATGGGGCCGAGGCCGAGCACGGCGACGCTGCCACCCTTCGGGACCTCGGCGTAGCGGACCGCCTGCCAGGCGGTGGGCAGCACGTCGGAGAGGTAGACGAACCGGTCGTCGGGCGGCCCCTCCGGGATCTTGATCGGACCGAACTGCGCCTGCGGGACCCGCAGATACTCTGCCTGGGCGCCCGGCACCGCGCCGTACAGGCGGGTGTAGCCGAACAGGGCGGCGCCCATGCCCTCGCCGGTGACCTGGGTGGTCTCGCACTGGGTCGGCAGACCGGTCAGGCACATCCAGCAGTCGCCGCAGGCGATCTGGAACGGCACCACGACCCGGTCCCCCGCCTGCAGGTCCGGCACCCCGGCGCCGACCTCCTGGACGATGCCCATCGGTTCGTGGCCGAGGATGTCCCCCGGTGTCATGAACGGCGTGAGCACCTCGTACAGATGCAGGTCGGAGCCGCACAGCCCGGTGGACGTGATGCGGATGACCGCGTCAGTCGGCTCCTGGATGGTCGGATCGGGCACGCTCTCCACGCGTACGTCCCGCTTCCCCTGCCAGGTCACTGCCTTCATCGCCCGCGCTCCCTCCGGAACATGTGCGCGTTCGCTCGTTCGGTGGCCGCCGGGTACCCGTGTGCTCCTTCCCCGAACCGTTCGGGCGGGCCGGTGATCCGTCCGCGAGCAGGCCGGCGGTGTACGCCGACCGGCTGGCCGCGTCAGGGCCGATCGGCGGATTGGCGCGGACAGTCCCGGCTGATCGGGTATGTCACCTATGAACAGATAAGCGCACTATTGATGACGCAGGGTGGGTGGGTTGGGTGCGAGTGGCAACGGTGAGCAGACAACGAGGGGCGCGCTCCAGGCGCGCCACGACCATGGCGGGGCTGCTGGCCGCCGCGCTGGGAGCATCCCTGGCGGCGGGGTGCACGACGTCCGGCGGACCGCGCGACGACGGCCGCGCCCGACCGCATACGTCGACGCCGAGCGAGGGCGAGAGCCGGGCGAAGGGCCCTTCGGTGCTTGCCGTGAAGATCGACAATGCCCGCGCGGCCCGGCCCCACACCGGCCTGAACGCCGCGGACATCGTGTACGTCGAGCCGGTCGAGGGCGGACTGAGCCGCCTCATGGCGGTGTACGCGACGAAGCTGCCGAAGGCCGTCGGGCCGGTGCGCAGCGCACGCGAGTCCGACCTGGAGCTGCTGGCCCAGTTCAACAAGCCGACGCTCGCCTTCTCCGGGGCGCAGGGCAAGCTCCTGCCGCTGATCGACAAGTCCCCCGTGCAGGCGGAGCCACCCGAGAAGGCGGCCGGCGCGTACTTCCGCGGCAAGGACCGGCCCGCGCCACACAACCTCTTCCTGCGACCCCAGCGACTGATGCCCGCCGCGCCGGGCAAGGACGCCCTGACGACCGGCTTCCGCTTCGGCGCCGCCCCGGCGGGCGGCAAGGCCACGGCCTCGCAGACGGTGCGCTACACGCTGGCGCGGTACACGTTCACCTGGTCCGGGAGCCAGAACCGCTGGCTGGTCGCCATGGACGGCAAGGCCGCCATGGCGTCGGACGGCAAGCGACTGGGCGCCCCGACGGTCGTCGTGCAGTACGTGAAGGTGCGCAAGTCCGACTTCCACGACACGCTCGGCCACTACACGCCGTACACCGAGACGGTCGGCTCCGGAAAGGCTCGGGTGCTGCGCGACGGGCGCGCCTACGACGTCAGCTGGAAGCGCCCCAAGGCCACGGACGGCACGACGTTCACGACCCGCACCGGGAAGCCGATGACCTTCCGGGACGGGCAGGTGTGGGTGGTGTTCGCGAAGGCGCGCTGACCGTCCGAGCGTGGAGCGGAACGGGATCAAGGGTGTGCGACGAGGGGTTCCGCCGGGTTGCGGAGCCCCTCGGCCGCGTCCGCGACGCGCCGGATCAGGTCGAAGAAGAGTGCCTGCTCGTCGGCGGAGAGCGGGGCCAGGAAGACCTGGTTCATCCGGGCCGTGCGCACGGTCAGCTTCTTGTGCGTGCGCAGTCCCTCGTCCGTGAGGCGCAGCAGGAAGCGCCGCCCGTCCTGGGGGTCGCGGACCTTGTCGAGGAGCCCGCGGCGGCCGAGCCTGCTGATCACCTCGGCGATCGTGGACCGGTCGAGCCCGACCCGCTCCCCCACCGTCCGCTGGTCCAGGCCCGGCTCGGCGACGAGCGTGTTGAGAACGGCGAACTGGGGCGAGGTGATCTCCTCCGAGACCATGGTGTTCCAGAGCAGGTAGTGCGCCTGCTGGAGCCGCCGGGCCAGATGCCCGGGGTGGGTGGTGAGGTCCACGGCGGCCATGCGCGCTCCCCTGGTCGTAATCGTCGGCGCACTGAACAATACCGGAGCTTCACGCGACTGTCCTCGGGCCGCAAACCCCATGGCGTTCGCATTTGCCGAGCTCTTGACGGCTTCCTCCTCCAGTGGCAGCGTGAGAGGCAACCTCGTAGAAATACTCAGTGCGCTGACTAACTCGGGTGCTGAGCGCTCGGAAGAGATGGGGCTTCTCGGATGGACAAGGTGGTCGCCACGGCCCTGGGGGCGGTGGCCGATGTGGGTGGCGGCGCGTCGCTCGCGGTGGGTGGCTTCGGGCTGAGCGGTGTGCCGAACGTGCTGATCCAGGCGCTGTACGAGCGCGGGGTGGGCGGCCTGTCGGTGGTCTCCAACAACTGCGGGGCGATGGAGTCGGGTCTTGCGGTGCTGCTGTCCGCGGGCCGGATCGCCCGGGTGACCGGCTCGTACATCGGCGCGAACAAGGAGTTCGCCCGCCAGTACCTGGGCGGTGAGCTGGAGGTCGAGATGATCCCGCAGGGCACGCTGGCCGAGCGGCTGCGGGCCGGCGGGGCCGGGATCCCCGCGTTCTTCACACCGGCCGGGGTGGGCACGCAGGTCGCCGACGGCGGGCTGCCCTGGCGCTACGACGGCTCCGGCGGGGTCGCGCTCGCCTCGCCGCCGAAGGAGGTGCGGGAGTTCGACGGCACCGAGTACGTGCTGGAGCGCGGAATCCGTACCGACTTCGCCCTGGTGCGGGCGTGGAAGGGCGACCGGCACGGGAACCTGGTGTTCAACAAGTCGTCCCGGAACTTCAACCCGCTTGCCGCGATGGCCGGACGGGTGACGATCGCCGAGGTGGAGGAACTCGTGGAGCCGGGCGAGATCGATCCGGACGCGGTGCATCTGCCGGGCGTCTTCGTGCAGCGGGTCGTGGCGCTCACCCCTGAGCAGGCGGCCGACAAGCAGATCGAACGGCGCACGGTTTCCGCGCCCCTGGCGGACGGGACGGTGGGCTAGCCATGGCGTGGACGCGGGAAGAGATGGCCGCCCGGGCGGCTCGCGAGCTCCAGGACGGTCAGTACGTCAACCTCGGCATCGGCCTGCCGACCCTGATCCCGAACTATCTGCCGCCCGGCGTCGAGGTGATCCTGGAGTCCGAGAACGGCATCCTGGGCACCGGCCCCTACCCGACCGAGGAGCAGGTCGACCCGGACCTGATCAACGCCGGCAAGGAGACCGTCACGGTCCTGCCGGGCGCCTCCTTCTTCGACTCGGCGCTGTCGTTCTCGATGATCCGCGGCGGGCACATAGATGTCGCCGTGCTCGGCGCCATGCAGGTCTCCGCCACCGGCGACCTGGCGAACTGGGCGATCCCCGGCAAGATGATCACCGGGATCGGCGGTGCGATGGACCTCGTGCACGGGGCACGCACGGTCATCGTGGTGATGACCCACACCGCCAAGGACGGCAGCCCCAAGATCCTCGCCGAGTGCGCGCTGCCGCTCACGGGCAAGGGCTGTGTGAACCGGATCATCACCGACCTCGGCGTGCTCGACGTGACACCGGAGGGTCTGCTCCTGGTCGAGACCGCGCCGGGTGTGAGCGTCGACGAGATCATCGCCGCCACCGACGCAAAACTCACCGTCACGGAGAGTCTGCTGTGAACACCGTCTACCTCGTCGACGCCGTCCGCACCCCGATCGGCCGCTACAACGGCGCCCTCGCCTCCGTCCGCCCGGACGACCTGGGCGCCCACGCCATCCGTGAACTCATGGGCCGTACGCCCGACTTGGACCCGTCCCGGATCGAGGACGTGTACTTCGGCAACGCCAACGGCGCCGGAGAGGAGAACCGCAACGTCGGCCGCATGGCCGCGCTCCTGGCGGGCCTGCCCACCTCCGTGCCCGGCGTGACGGTCAACCGGCTGTGCGCGTCGGGCCTCGAAGCGGTCATCCAGGCGGCCCGCGCCATCGCCGCCGGGGACGCCTCGATCGTCGTGGCCGGCGGTGTGGAGTCGATGACCCGGGCGCCGTACGTGCTGCCCAAGTCCGACAAGCCCTTCCCGGCCGCCCACACGGAGCTGTTCTCCACCACCCTGGGCTGGCGCATGGTCAATCCGAGGATGGCACCGCAGTGGACGATCCCGCTGGGTGAGTCGGCCGAGCTCATCGCCGAGAAGCACAAGATCAGCCGGGAGCAGCAGGACGAGTTCGCCCTGCGCAGCCACCGAAAGGCGGCCGAGGCCCAGTCCGAGGGCCTCTTCGACGCCGAGCTCGCGCCGGTGAGCATCCCGCAGCGCAAGGGCGACCCGGTCGTGTTCGGTGCCGACGAGTGCGTACGGCCGGATGCGTCCCTGGCGGCGATGGCGCGGCTCAAGCCGTCCTTCCGCACCGCGAGCGAAGCGAGTTGGGGGTCCCCCCGGCCGAAGGCTGGGGGAGGGACCGTCACCGCGGGCAACGCCTCCCCGCTGAACGACGGCGCCGCCGCGCTGCTCCTCGTCGACGAGGAGGGCCTGAGGGCCACCGGGCGTGAGCCGCTCGCCCGGATCTCCGCGACCGGCGTCAACGCCCTCGACCCGGACTACTTCGGGCTCGCCCCCGTCGAGGCCGTCAACCGCGCGCTCGCCAAGGCGGGCAGGGGATTCGGCGACCTGTCCGTGCTGGAACTGAACGAGGCCTTCGCCGCCCAGGTGCTGGGCTGCGTCGCCGAGTGGCCCGACTTCGACCCGGCGATCCTCAACCCCCAGGGAGGCGCCATCGCCCTCGGCCACCCGCTCGGCGCGTCCGGTGCCCGCCTCGCCGGCACCGTCGCCCACCAGCTCGCCCGCAAGGGCGGCGGAGTCGGCGTCGCCACCCTCTGCATCGGCGTGGGCCAAGGCCTCGCCCTAGTCCTCGAACGTTGACGAAACGCAGGATCCCCATGACTCTCACCCAGCAAGACATCGACCGGGAGATCGCGGCCGAGCACGCCGCGTACGAGAAGCGGATCGCCGACGGAGCCCCCGTCGAGCACCACCCGCGCCGCGACTACACCCCCTACCGCTCCTCCGTCCTGCGCCACCCGCAGCAGCCGCCGGTCACGATCGACGTCAGCAAGGACCCGGAGCTGGTGGAGCTGCACTCCCCCGCCTTCGGCGAGCGGGACATCACCGAGATCGACAATGACCTGACCCGGCAGCACACGGGAGAGCCGATCGGCGAGCGCATCACCGTCGAGGGCCGGCTCCTGGACCGCGACGGCCGCCCGGTCCGCGGCCAGCTCGTCGAGATCTGGCAGGCCAACTCGGCCGGCCGCTACGCCCACCAGCGCGAACAGCACGACGCCCCGCTGGACCCGAACTTCACGGGCGTCGGCCGCACCCTGACCGACGACAGCGGCTTCTACCGCTTCACCACCGTCCAGCCGGGCCCGTACCCGTGGCGCCAGCACGTCAACGCCTGGCGGCCGGCCCACATCCACTTCTCGCTGTTCGGCACGGCGTTCACCCAGCGGCTGGTGACGCAGATGTACTTCCCGAGCGACCCGCTGTTCCCGTACGACCCGATCATCCAGTCGGTGACGGACGACGCGGCACGCCGGCGGCTGGTCGCCACCTACGACCACGGCCTGTCGGTGCCGGAGTTCTCGATGGGCTACCACTGGGACATCGTCCTCGACGGACCGAACGCCACCCGGCTCGAAGAGGGACGCTGACCTGCCATGACGAAGATCGACACGAGCCGTCCCGAGACCGTGCTCCCGACCCCGTCGCACACCGTCGGCCCCTTCTACGGCCACGCCCTGCCCTTCCCCGGCGGCGGCGACATCGCCCCGATCGGCCACCCGGAGACGATCGCCCTCCAGGGCTGCATCAGCGACGGCGAGGGCAGTCCGCTGCCGGACGCGTTCGTGGAACTGTGGGGCGCCGACCCGGACGGCAACGTCCCCGAGGTCGACGGCTCGATCCGGCGCGACCCGGCGAGCGGCGGCTATCTGGGCCGCAACGGCGTGGAGTTCACCGGCTGGGGCCGCATCCAGACCGACGCCAACGGGCACTGGAGCGCGCGGACGCTACGGCCCGGCGCGCGCGGGCGGAGCGCGCCGTACCTCAGCGTGTGCGTCTTCGCGCGGGGCCTGCTGGTGCACCTGTACACCCGGATCTATCTGCCGGGCGACGAGGCGGTCCTCGCCGCCGACCCGTTGCTCTCCCGGGTACCGGACGAGCGGCGCGACACGCTGATCGCACGGAAGCAGCGGGATGGGACATACCGTTTCGACATCCGCCTTCAGGGCGAAGGCGAGACGGTCTTCCTGGAGTACCAGTGACTTCTCCCGATGCCGAAACCGGTCTGCTCGCCCCCGGGTGGACAGGCTCCCCCGCCGCCTCCGCGACCGGCGACAGCGCCTGTCTCCAGGCGCTGTTGGACGCCGAGGCCGCGCTGACGCGGGCACAGGCCGCTGAGGGGTCGGTCCCCGCCGAGGCGGCGAGGGCGGTCACGGAGGCGGCCGAGGCGACTCGCTTCGACGTACGGTCCCTCGCCGAGCGGGCGCGCGGGGGCGGCAACCCGGTCATCCCGCTGGTCGCCGACCTGACGAAGGCGGTCGGCGAGGAGTACGGCCCGTACGTCCACCGGGGTGCCACCAGCCAGGACATCCTGGACACGGCGACGATGCTGATTGCGGCCCGCACGCTGGACCTGGTGCTGGCCGACCTCGACCGCACCCAGCAGGCCCTGGCCCGGCTGGCCGCCGGGCACCGCGACACCGCGATGCCCGGGCGGACGCTCACCCAGCACGCGGTACCGACGACGTTCGGGCTCAAGGCGGCCGGATGGCGGTCGCTGGTGCTGGACGCACGGGACCGGGTGGCGGCCGTACGGGACTCGCTGCCCGCCCAACTCGGCGGCGCCGCCGGAACGTTGGCCGCCTTCGGGGCGTACGGCGCGGACGATCCGACCTCGCTGCCGGCGGCCTACGCCGGTGAACTCGGCCTGCGGGCACCCGAGCTGCCCTGGCACACCCTGCGCACGCCCATCGCCGATCTCGCCGGGTGCCTCGCCTTCACGGCGGGGGCGCTCGGCAAGCTCGCCGCGGACGTCCTCACCCTCTCCCGCACCGAGATCGCCGAGGTCGCGGAGAGCAGCGGCGGGGGCTCGTCCGCCATGCCGCACAAGTCCAATCCCGTACGGTCCACCCTGATCGCCTCCGCAGCGCGGCGGGCGCCTCAGCTCGCGGCCACGCTGTACGGCTCGATGGCGGCCGAGGACGAGCGGCCTGCCGGGGCCTGGCATGCCGAGTGGGAGCCGCTGAGGGACCTGCTGCGGCTGGTCGGCGGGGCCGCACGGGATGCCGTGGAGCTGACCGAGGGACTGCGGGTCGCAGCCGAGGTCATGCGCGAACACCTGGATCTCACCCACGGGTTGATCGTCTCGGAGCGGCTGTCCGCCGAGCTGGCTCCCGTCCTGGGGCGGGCCCGGGCCAAGGAACTCCTCACCCGGCTGGCGTCCGAGGGCCGCCCTCTCGGTGAGGCGCCGGAGCTGGCGGACGTCGACCTCGATCCCGCCCACTACACCGGCTCCGCCGGAGCCCTCACCGACCGTGCTCTGGAGCGACGTTGACCGAGAAACTTCTCAACCACCGTGCCGAGGGGCCCACTTCCGCTCCCCCGCTGCTGCTGGGACCCTCGCTCGGCACCTCGTACGCGTTGTGGGACAAGGTCGCGCCCGAGCTGTCGATCGGCCACCGGGTGGTCCGCTGGGATCTGCCGGGGCACGGGGGCTCGGCGGCCGGCCTCATCGGCCCGGGCGCGACCGTCGGTGACCTCGCCGGCCTGGTGCTCGCGCTCGCCGACTCGCTCGGCATCCAGCGGTTCGCGTACGCGGGAGTGTCGCTGGGTGGTGCGGTGGGGCTGCACCTGGCCGTGCACCATCCCGAACGGGTCTCCTCACTGGCCGTGATCTGTTCGTCGGCGCACTTCAACGGCTCCAGGCCGTGGGAGGAGCGGGCCGCGCTGGTGCGGCGCGAAGGGCTGGCGGGGCTCGCCGAAGGCGCGAACGCCCGCTGGTTCACGCCCGGGTTCACCGTGCCGGAGCTGGTGCAGGACCACCGGGACGCCGACCCGGGTGCGTACGCCGCCTGCTGTGATGCGCTCGCCGCCTTCGACCTGCGGGACCGGCTGCCGGAGATCTCCTCCCCCACGCTGCTGATCGCCGGCCGCGAGGACCCCGCGACCCCGCCCGCCCATCTGCGGGAGATCGCGGACGCCGTGCCCGGTGCCGCGCTCGTGGAGCTTCCGGGGGCCTCGCATCTGGCGCCGGCCCAGTGCCCCGAGGCGGTGCTGACCGCGCTGCGGGCGCACTTCGGCGGCGGTGCCAGGCGGGGCATGGAGGTACGGCGCGAGGTGCTCGGCGACGCGCACGTCGACCGCGCGCAGGCCCGGCAGACGCCGTTCACCGCCCGCTTCCAGGACTTCATCTCGCGCTACGCCTGGGGCGAGATCTGGACCGACCCGACGCTCAGCCGCCGCGAGCGCAGCATGATCACCCTCACGGCGCTGGTCGCGCACGGCCACTACGACGAGCTGGCCATGCACGTCCGGGCAGCCCGGCGCAACGGGCTGACGCCGGACGAGATCGGGGCCGTACTGCTGCAGACGGCCGTGTACTGCGGGGTTCCTGCGGCGAACTCGGCGTTCGCGGCGGCCCAGCGGGTGCTGGCCGAGGAGGCGGAGCCGGACGCCTGACCTCTGAGCCGCCTCAGACCGCTCCCGTGGCCAGTGCTGCCTCCGCCTGCAGCACCAGTCCGTCCGCGCCGCACGACCGCGCCAGCGTCAGCCCGCGCCGAAGCTCCGACGACGAGCGCGCGGCGATTCCGAACTCGACCCGGGCGGTGGCGTGTTCGTACTGGCAGGGCGAGGCCTCCAGATAGGTGACGGCCTGTTCGGCGAGGCGTACCGCGCGCTGGCCGGTCTCCAGGTCGGCCGCGCAGCGCAGGGCCTCGCCGATGGCGGTGTCGGTGCCGAGGCGCTCGGCGTGCCGGCGGACGTCGGTGGCCAGCCGGGCGGCGCGCTCCGGGTCCTCGTTGGCGAGGGCACGGGCCAGGTCGACGGCCCAGGGGACCAGGACCGGGTTGTGGTGGCCGCGTACGGCGGCCGCCTTCTCCGCGGCCTCCAGTTCGTTGATGCCGTCCTTGGTGCGGCCGACGGCGAGGAGCAGACGGCCGCGGACCGAGCGCGGGTCCGGCAGCACGATGGTGGTCGGGTACGGCGGGGCGAAGCCGTGCTGCTCGGCGAGCTCCCAGGCCTCCTGGACATGACCGCGGGCGAGCAGCGTGTCGACGAGGTTGCAGGTCGCCGACCAGTGCAGGGGCAGCCGACGGCCGACGCGCTCGGCGAGCGCCAGCGACTTGCGCAGGGACGCCTCGGCCTCGCGAAGCCGGCCGCGTCTGCGGTGTCCGACGCCGACGTAGGCGTGGGCCAGGGCGAGGTGGCCGCCGCTCCAGCCGGCGGACTCGTAGGCGCGCAGAGCCTCGTTATAGAGGGACTCCGCCCGGTCGAGGCGGTCTGTGAAGGCGTAGGAGTTGGCCAGCATCATCAGCAGCTCGATGCCCCACTCCGGGTCGGTCCAGCCGAGTCCGGGGGCGAGGCGGCCGTTGACGAGGGCGCGGTCGCACAGTTCGGCGACCTCCTCCGCGTTCTCGCCGCGGGCCATGGCGTCGAAGCCGCGCAGGATGAGCAGGGCGCGCTCGGAGTTGTCGCGGCCGGTGCAGGTGCCGGCGAGTTCGGCGAGGCGGGTGGAGCGCCCCGGGTAGGCCCCGTCGCCCGCGTGGATGCCCTCCCACATGAACTGCACCGCCTGCAGCCGCAGCCTGGCGGGGCCGGCCCGGTGCCGGGCGGCTTCCGCCTCGACGGTGCGGACGGCCTCCTCCAGCTGGTCGTTGTGGAGCAGTGCCTGGGAGAGGCGGTAGACGGCGTCGACGCGTTCGTCGCCGTCGAGGCCGGGCATGGCCAAGGCGGTCTGAAGGTGGTCGATGGTGGTGGCGGGCGCGGTGAGGAGGGTCGCGCCGCCCAGTTCGTGGAGCACGCGCGCGTGGACCTCGGGCAGGGGCGGTTCCAGCAGGGCCCGCTCCAGGCAGCGGCGGGCCGCGTCGGGGGCGCCGACGGCGAGGTGCTCGCGGGCGGCCTCGCGCAGCTGCTCGACGAGTTCCTCGTCGTTGTCCGGGTGGACCTCGAGGAGGTGGCGGGCGGCGACCGCGGCGCCACGTCCGTTGTCGGTGACGACACGGGCGGCGATGCCGTGCATCGCGGTGCGCAGGGCGTCGGGAATGGAGTTGTAGACGGCGGAGGCGATGAGGGGGTGGACGAACTCCAGCTCGCCGTCGCCCGGTTGGGCACCCGCCGGGTCGGGCTCGGTGAGGATGCGGGCGGTGCGCAGGAGATTGGCGCAGCGCACCGCGTCGTCGAGGCTCATGGTGGCGAGCTCGGCCACCAGATCCACGGAGATGCCGGTGCCGAGGATGGCGGCCGCCCAGGCGAACCGGGTGGCTTCGATGCCGAGTGTCTCCAGGCGTGCGACGAGGCCGCCGCCGCGTGCCGCGCGGTTCAGGGCGCGCAGCTCGGCGGCCGCGGACTCGGTCGGCTCGAACTCACTGTCCTGCACCTTGGCGAGGAGTTCGACGGTCTCGTACGGGTTGCCGCCGGTGACCGCCCAGACCTCGCGGCAGAACGGGGCGTCGGCGTGCGGGCCGAGGGTGGCGCGGGTGAGGCCGGCGGTCGCGTCCGGGGTGAGCGCGCTCAGGGTGGCGACGGAGCTGCCCGCGGCGGCGACCGCGTCGAGGTGGCGGGCGCTGTCGCCGCTGACCTCACCGGGGCGGCGGGCCACCACGACCAGGACGTTCTGTTCGCCGAGGCGTTCGGCGAAGGCGGCGAGCCAGCGCAGGGTCTCCTGGTCGGCCCAGTGGGCGTCGTCGATCAGCAGCACCAGCGGCCAGTCCCGCCGGGCCAGCCGGCGTACGGCGGCGACCAGGCCGTCGCACACGCCCTGCGGGTCGGCCTGCCGCTCGCCGGGGTCCGTGATGCCGAGGGCGGGCCCGGCGATGTCGTACCAGTCGCCGAGGTACTCGCGTGCCTCCTCCGGCATCAGCGACAGCAGGGCGGGCTGCATCAGCTGCCGGACCACGTTGAAGGGGACAGAGCTCAGCGTCTCGCTGCCGCGGGCGGACCACACCGTGCAGCCGCGGGCCTCGGCGATACGGCGGGTTTCGGCCAGCAGCGCGGTCTTGCCGAGTCCCGCCTCGCCCCGGAGCACCAGGAGGCCGCCCGAGGAGGACTTCTCCCTGCACAGGCTGTCGAGCGCCGCCTCGACGGCGGCGAGTTCCTCGTCGCGCTCCCACAGGGAGGCCGAGGCGACCTGCGTGGGCCGTACCTCCGTCATCCCGCTCCCTCCCCAAGTCGCCCGAACGACGTACAGACCTCGAGCGTAGCCGTCGGATTGGCTGAGTGGAGGCGGGTCCGGGCAGCAGTTGCCGTGAAGGGTGACAGCTGGTGCGCGCGGGCGACGCGAAGGGCCCGCGACCTGCCCCGGCGAAACTGACTGACAGTCAAAAATGCGCCAGATAAACGACGTTCGAAGGGGTGGGCATGACGGTGACTTCGTCCGACCGCGGCACGGTCCGATCCCGCAGGGCCCTGGTCGCGGGTTCGGTGGGCAACTTCATCGAGTGGTACGAGTTCGGGGTCTACGGCTACTTCGCGACGATCATCGCGGCGCGCTTCTTCACGCCGGAGGGCGGCAGTGAGGCCGAGGCGCTGGTGCGGACGTACGCGTCGTTCGCGCTGGCGTTCTTCTTCCGGCCGGTCGGAGCGGCCCTGTTCGGACGGCTCGGGGACCGGATCGGGCGGCGACCGGTGCTGATCATGGTGATCGCGCTGATGACCGGGGCGACGACGCTGATCGGCGCGCTGCCCACGTACGACACGGTCGGCGCCCTCGCCCCGTGGCTGCTGACCTTTCTGCGGGTGCTGCAAGGGCTGTCCGCGGGCGGGGAGTTCGGGGGCGCGGTGTCGGTGATGACCGAGTTCGCGCCACCCGGGCGGCGCGGCCTTTACGGGTCGTGGCAGTCGTTCACTGTGGCGCTGGGGCTGCTGGGCGGCGCGGGGGCGGCGGCGCTGCTGGCCACCGTGCTGACCGAGGGCCAACTGGGCGACTGGGGCTGGCGGTTGCCGTTTCTGATGACGTTGCCGCTGGGGCTGGGTGCCCTGTGGCTGCGGCTGAGGCTGGACGAGACGCCTGCGTTCCGGGAGGAGCGGGAGGCCGAGCGGCCGCCCGGGCGCGAGGTGGCGGGGGCGATCGCGCTGGGCGCCGGGCGGATCATGGGGTGGGCGGCGGCCGGGTACACCTTCCTGGTCGTACTGCCGTCGTACCTGCAGTCCACGCTGGACGCGACCTTCCAGCAGGCGCTGATCGCCACGGTGCTGGCCAACCTCGGTTTCGCGGTGACGATCGTGCCGGCGGGGTGGCTCAGCGACCGGTACGGGCGGCGGCCGGTGATGCTGACGGGGGCGGTGCTCGTGGTGGTCCTCGCGGTGCCGCTGCTCAACCTTCTCCAGGCGCCGGGCGTTTCCCTCACCGTGAAGGGTGCGGCGGTGTGCGGCGCGGGTGCCGTGGTGGGTCTGATGGCGGGGCCGGGCCCGGCGATGCTCGCGGAGCTGTTCCCGACGAACGTGCGCTACACGGGGCTGGGACTCGCCTACGCCCTGTCCAATGCGGTGTTCTCGGGCTGCGCCGGGCTCATCATCACGGAGACGATCGAACGAACCGGCAACGTGGACATCCCGGCGTACTACGCTGCCGCGACCTGCGCGGTGAGTGTCCTCGCACTGACTGCGGCGCCGAAGGCCAGTGCCCGGAAGCCGGGAGCCCCGGCCAGGGAACCGAGAGGAAGGGCGAGCTGAGCAATGCGAGTGATCGGCCTCATGTCGGGCACGTCCCACGACGCCATCGACGCCGCGGCCGCCGACCTGAACCTCGTCGGTGACAGCCTGGTCCTCAAGGCGCTGGGGCTGGTGAGCGAGGCCTATGACGAGTCGCTGCGGGAGGCGCTCGCGCAGGCGCTGCCTCCGGGGGCGGCCTCAATGGCGCAGGTGTGTCGGCTGGACACGCGGATCGGGCAGGCGTTCGCCGTGGCGGCGGTGCGGGCGGATCGTGAACTGTGCGACGGGCGGGCCGAGTTGGTCGCCTCGCACGGGCAGACCGGGTACCACTGGGCCGAGGACGGACAGGTGCACGGCACGCTGCAGCTCGGGCAGCCCGCGTGGATCGCCGAGTCGACCGGGCTGCCCGTGGTCGCCGACTTCCGGCCACGCGACATCGCGGCGGGAGGACAGGGCGCACCGCTGGTCAGCCTGGTCGACCTGCTGTGGCTGCGGGGCCGGCCGGGCACGCCCGTCGCCCTCAATGTCGGCGGGATCGCCAACCTCACCGCTCCGGACGGCACCGCCTTCGACACCGGCCCGGGCTGCGCGCTGATCGACGCCGCGGCGCGGGGGTTCAGCGGCGGACGGCTGGCGTACGACGTGGACGGGGCGCTGGCCGGTCGCGGCAGCGTCCATGAACCGCTGCTGCTGCGGCTGCTGGAGGAGCCGTACTACGCGCTGCCCGCGCCCAAGACGACCGGCAAGGAGCTGTTCCACCTCGGCCATCTGCGGGACGCGCTGGCCGGGTTCGGGACGCTGCCCGCCGAGGATGTCGTCGCCACGCTGACCATGCTCACGGCACGGACGGTCGCCGACGCCGTGCGTGCGACGGGCGCGACGGAGGTGATCGCCTCCGGCGGCGGGACGCGCAACCCCGTGCTGATGAGGATGCTCGGGCAACGGCTGGCCGGGGTGGCGCTGCGCCCGTCCGACGAGTTGGGGCTGCCGTCGGCCGCGAAGGAGGCGTACGCCTTCGCCGTGCTGGGGTTCCTGACCGCGCACGGACTGCCGGGCACGGTGCCGGCCGCCACCGGGGCCCGGCACGCGCGCGTGCTCGGTTCGATCACCCCGGGCCGGGACGGACTGCGGCTTCCGCCACCCGCGAAGGAGCGTCCGGTACGGCTGGTCCTGGAGTGATTCGGGCCGAAATCCGAGCATGCCGGGGCCGGATCCTCTCATCCGGCTTTCACCGACACCTCATACGGTGGGCTCATGACGCAGGTGACTCCTCCCGGCTGGTACCCAGACCCCGGCCGGCAAAGTGACGGTCCGCCCACCGAGCGCTGGTGGGACGGCAAGGCATGGACGGACCAGGTCCGGCCCGCGGGGTCGACCGACGTATGGGGTCCTCCGGAGCAGTTGTCGGGCGAGGGCGCTTATCCGGCGTATCCGGCACATCCCGGATATCCCGGCCAGTTGCAGTCGGGCGGGCGGCGCCGTCTGCGTGCGGGCATAGCCGTGGGAGTGGCCGCTGTGGTCCTCGCGAGCATCGGTGTCGGCGTGTACGCGCTGACCGCCGACGGCGGCTCGGGTGGCAGCAGCGCCAACTCCCCGCAGCAGGGGTCCGGCGGGCAGGGTGGCCAGGGCGGGCCCGGTGGCGGCCAGGGCGGCCCCTTCGGCGACTCCGGCGGCGGCAACGGCGGTTCGGGGGGCGGCAACGGCGGTTCCGGCGGTGAGTCGCCCGCACCCGACGAGTCCGAGGCGCCGAAGGTGGACAGCGGTTCGGTGACCGACGCCGTGAACGGAATCAGCATTCCCATCCCGGACGGCTGGTACGGGCAGGAGATCGGCTGGGGCGCGCACGTGGCCTCGGACGAGACGTACAAGTGCCCCGCCGAGACCTCCCAGAGCTGCCAGAAGGGAGGCGCGTACTCCGCCCCCGCGCTCGCGCTCGGCTCCAAGGGCGACACGGCCGAGGAGGTCGCCAAGGCGGACATCGAGGCCAATGCCAAGGACTCCTACGGCAAGGGCTACGGCGAGATCACCTCACACGAGGTGCTGGCTTCCAAGGCGGTGACCGTGGCCGGGCAGAAGGGCTATCTGGTCCGCTGGAAGGCGATCACGAGCAAGGGCGCCGACGGCTACGTCGAGTCGCTCGCCTTCCCCTCGCCCGTGCGGGCCGAGCAGATGGTCGTGGTCCGCTTCGGTGTCGACGTCGGTGAGAAGCAGTCGCTGATCGACGACATCACCAAGGGCATCAAGGTGTCCACCGGCGGCGGCAACGGCCAGGACGTCTGACACACCCCGACCGCCCCCGTACCCCGCACATGATGCGGCCGGGTGGGGCGCCCCTCCGCTCAAGGGGAACCCCACCCGGCCGGGGGGTGCGCGCCGCCCCGTCCCCATGGTGCGGCGCGAACAGGTCACCGTCCAGTCATCCCGTGGACGGCGGCCTGAGTCTCAGGTGAGGCCCAGTGCCGGCAGCACGGCGGCCTCCACGAAACGGACGAGGTAGTCGGGGTCGGCGTCCTCGCCCTCCAGCACGGGACGCGCCCGCAGCACGCCGAAGATCTGGGCGGGAACGTACTCCAGCGCCGGATGGTCCGCGGCGACCTCCCCGCGCTCGACCCCGCGCCTCAGGATCTGCCTCAGCGCCTCGATCTCCGGGTCGATGAGTGCCTCACGCAGGGCGCATTTGAGTTCCGGGTCCTCCATCACGGCGTGCCCGAGCGCCTGGAACAGTCGCGTGTCCTTGGCCGACCACGCCCCCGCGGCCCGCGCGGCCTCACGTAGGTCGTCGGCGAGAGTGCCGGTGTCGATGCCGTCGAAGCGCGTGAGCCGGCTGGAGCGCAGGGCCGCCGCAACGAACTGCGGCTTGGTCCCCCACTGCCGGTAGAGCGTGGACTTGCTGCACCGCGTGCTGGCGGCGACGCCCTCCATGGTGACGGCGTCGTAGCCGCAGGCGCGGATCTGTTCGAGCACGGCGTCGAAGAACTCCCGCTCACGCTGGGGCGTGATCTTGGAGCGGCGCGAGGCGGCGACCGTCTCCGATCCGTCCGCGGCCTGCGACGTCATGGCTCTTCTCCTCGCTCCGGTGGGGCGGCCCCGCGGGTGACGGAGGCCGCGCTTCCAGTGTGTCGCACGTCTATCGATACGCCACTGTACCGGAACGCGGCCGTATCGGTACAGTTGCGTTTCGGTACATTGGCGTATCGGTACGTCGCCGTACCGATGAGTTCGCCGAGCCCGAGGAGTCATGAGCTCGACAGCTCAGCCCAGCGCCACCAAGCGCCGCCCAGTACCACTGCGCACCACCAAGCACCACCCACCGTCAGCGAAAGGGCCGGGGGAATGAATGCCCGCACCGAGCCTGCCCGGGCGGAGACCGACGCGATAGCGCGGCCTCCGCTCGTCCGGGAGCTCCTGCTCGTCGCAGGGCTCTTCCTCGTCTACACGTTCGGCCGGCAGCTCGCCACGGGCCACACCGGCGAGGCCTTCCACAACGCGGACCGTGTGTGGGACCTGGAACGAGCCGTCCACCTGCCCGGCGAGGGCTCGGTGCAGAACCTGCTGCTGCACGGCGACACGCTCATACACCTCGCGAACACCTACTACGCGACCGTCCACTTCCCGGCCACCGCGGCCTTCCTGATCTGGCTCTACCTGCGGCGCCCCACGCACTACGTCTGGGCCCGCCGCGTCCTCGCCGTCGTCACCGCTGCCGCCCTGGTGGTGCATCTGACGTTCCCGCTCGCCCCGCCGCGCATGCTCGCCGCGACCGGCCTGATCGACACCGGGCAGGTGTACGGCCCCTCCGTGTACGGCTCGCCCGAGACCGACCACCTCTCGAACCAGTTCGCGGCGATGCCGTCGCTGCACTTCGGCTGGGCGCTCATGGTGGCGATCGGCCTGATCCTGGCGACCCGGTCGCGATGGCGGTGGCTCTGGCTGCTGCACCCGCTGGTGACCCTGCTGGTCATCGTGGGCACGGCCAACAACTACTGGCTCGACGCGATCGTCGCGACCGCCATGCTCGGCATCGCGCTCGCGGTGGTCCATCTGCCGCAGCGCACGGCGACGACGGCCGGACGCGGCGCCGACAGGCTCGTACCGGCGCCCCGCAGCGAGGAAGCCGCAGACGAGGACGCCGTACTCGTGGGGGCGGGCCGATGAACGCCACCGTCCTCGCCGTCGTCCTGTCACTGTTCTCTGCCGTCGCCTACGCCGCCGCGGCCGTGGCCCAGGAGCGGCTGGCCTCCCGCGCTGCGGGTACGGGCCTGCTGCGACTGCTGGGCTCCGGCGCCTGGTGGGGCTCGGTCCTGCTCAACGGCTCGGGCGCGCTGCTGCACGTCGTGGCCCTCAAGTACGGTCCGCTGACCCTGGTGCAGCCGCTGGGCGCGCTCACCCTCGTGGCGGCGGTGCCGCTGGGGGCGCGGCTCGCCGGGCGGCGGGTCAGCGGAGTCGAGTGGCGCGGTACGGCGCTGACGCTGGCCGGCCTGGGCGCGATCCTCGTCACGGCCTCCGGGCCCGCGCCCGACGACGTGCTGAGCACGTCCGAGGCACTGGCGGTCGCGGCGGTGACCGTGGCGCTGATCGGCATGCTGTCGCGGCCGGGCGCCCGGCCGGGACTGCGGCACGCGACGGCGTCCGGGTTCGCCTCCGGGGTGGCCTCGGCGCTCACGCAGACGGTGACGGTGGCCGCGACGGACCACTCGGCCCCGCTGCTCAGCCTTCAGGTGGTCGGGGTGGCGTTGCTGGTCGCGGCCCTCGCGGCGAGCGGGCTGCTGTTGTCGCAGACCGCCTACCGGGGCGGCCTCGGCGCCCCGCTCGCGGTGGTGACGCTGGCCAACCCGATGGCGGCCGCGGTCATCGGGCTGGTCCTGCTCGGCGAACGCCTCCAGGGCGGCGCGGTGGGCATCCTGCTCGCGCTGGCCGGGGCGGGACTGGCGTCCTGGGGTGTGGTGCTGCTCAGCCGGGCGACGCCCGACCCTGGCCCGCTGGCGGCTGCCGCACCCGACCCCGCCGCGGACGACGACCACCCCGTCGCCGCCGTACTGGCTCTGCAGGCCGAGGCGGCGGCACAGGAGCGGGCGCTGACGCCCGAGCCGCCAGCTGCGGAACCGGCGTTGGTGCCCCGGCAACCGGAGCCGGGGCACCTCACAGCACTCTGAGCGGAGCCGCGATCCGGACTAGTCCGTGACGATCGCCGGGTCGCTCACGCCCGGCCGCCCGTTCTCGACGTGCCCGGCGAAGCGCCGCAGGAACTTCGGGTCGGCGTCGGTGGTGACGGTCAGGTCGTACCAGCGCCGGCTCCCCTGCAGGTCGACCGTGCGGCGCACGGTGTCGCCGGGCCGTACCGTCACCGTCGCGGGGCGGCCGCCGTACCCGTTGCCGATCTTCAGGCCGACGCTCCTCGTTCCCTTGTTGGTGAAGGTCAGCTCGATGTCGTCGCCCTTGTGGCGGGCGGTGACCTCGGGACCGGCCGTCTTGTTCGAGCCCTTGAAGTAGCGCACGAAACCGTTGGGGCCGTGCACGGTCAGGTCGTACGCGCCGTTCGAGTACGCCGAGTTCCAGGTGTCCGCGATGCTCTTGCCGGCTTCGGTGGTGTACATCCAGGGGCCGTCGGTGCGGTTGCCGGAGGTGATGTGGAAGGCGGCACCGGCCTTGGCACCGGAGGCGAAGGCCAGCGTGAACTTGCCGGCCGCCGCGTCGACGAAACCGTCCACGTGCGGGGCGTACTTGAGCGGGCGGGCCCGACGCAGACCGCGCTCCTGCTTCGGCATGTCGGGGTCGGCCGGCGGCGCCGGCTTGTAGTCCGGGTGACGCTCACGGTCCGGCGGCTCGTACTCGTCCGTCTCCGGCAGCGCGGCCGGGCGGCTGTCCTTGCAGGAGAAGTCGAAGGCCGAGGTCAGGTCGCCGCAGATGGCGCGGCGCCAGGGGGAGATGTTGGTCTCCTTGACGCCGAAGCGGCGCTCCATGAACTGCAGGATCGACGTGTGGTCCAGCGTCTCGGAGCAGACGTAACCGCCCTTGCTCCACGGCGAGACGACCAGCATCGGCACCCGCGGACCGAGGCCGTAGGGGCCGGCCGGACGCTTGCTGTCACCCTTGTAGAGGTCGAGCGAGACATCGACGGTGGACTTGCCCTTGGAGGCGTCCTTCGGCGGCAGCGGCGGCACCACGTGGTCGAAGAAGCCGTCGTTCTCGTCGAAGGTGACGAACAGGGCCGTCTTCGACCAGACCTCCGGGTTGGAGGTGAGGGCGTCCAGGACCTGGGCGATGTACCAGGCGCCGTAGTTCGAGGGCCAGTTGGAGTGCTCGGTGAAGGCCTCGGGGGCGGCGATCCAGGAGATCTGCGGCAGCCTGCCGGCCTTGACGTCGGCCTTGAGCTGGTCGAAGTAGCCGTCGCCGTTCTTGACGTCGGTACCGGTGCGGGCCTTGTCGAACCAGGGGTCGCCGGGTTTGGCCTCGCGGTACTTGTTGAAGTACAGCAGCGAGTTGTCGCCGTAGTTGCCGCGGTATGCGTCGTCGATCCAGCCCCAGGAGCCGGCCGCGTCCAGGCCGTCACCTATGTCCTGGTAGATCTTCCAGGAGACACCGGCCTGCTCCAGGCGCTCCGGGTAGGTGGTCCAGCCGTAGCCGAGCTCGTCGTTGCCGAGGACCGGGCCGCCGCCGGTGCCGTCGTTGCCGGTGTAGCCCGACCACATGTAGTAGCGGTTCGGGTCGGTGGAGCCGATGAACGAGCAGTGGTAGGCGTCGCAGATGGTGAAGGCGTCGGCGAGGGCGTAGTGGAAGGGGATGTCCTCGCGGTTCAGGTACGCCATGGTCGTGGTGCCCTTGGCGGGGATCCACTTGTCGTACTTGCCGCCGTTGTAGGCCTGCTGGCCGTCGTTCCAGCCGTGCGGAAGGCCTTCCAGGAACTGCATGCCGAGGTCGTCGGCGTCCGGGTGGAACGGCAGGATGTCCTTGGTGCCGTTCGACTGGTGCCAGATCGACTTGCCGTTGTCGTGCGCCACCGGGCGGGGGTCGCCGAAACCGCGGACGCCGCGCAGTGCGCCGAAGTAGTGGTCGAAGGAACGGTTCTCCTGCATCAGGACGACGATGTGCTCAACGTCCTCCATCGACCCCGTTCGGTGGTTCGCCGGGAGGGCGGCGGCCCGCTGGATGCTGCTCGACAGAGCAGTGAACGCCGTGGTCGCGCCCGCTACTTGAAGGAATCTGCGGCGATTGACTTCGGGCATGGGTGAGGGACCTCTTCCCATAGGGGGTGATTTGACCGGACGGCATGTGACGGAATGCGCGCGGAAGGAGTGTTCCAGGAGCACCAAACGTCAGGGAAGGGTCCGGTGGCGCTCGTGTGAAAGTCGCGGGTACGTGAGGTGTGCCGGGAGCGGGACGCGGGGATGGTCGCGATCATGACAGAGACGACGCGCACGGTAGCCCCGCCGGCGAAACGGCCCGTACGCCAGCTCCTCGCCGCCTCCGTCGGCAACGCCGTGGAGTGGTACGACTGGTACGCCTACACCTTCCTCGCCACCTATATCGCGGCCGAGGTCTTCCCCAAGAGTGCTGACAACTCCCTGGTGCCGCTGCTCTCGACGTTCGCGGTCTTCGCGGTGGGCTTCTTCATGCGGCCGGTGGGCGGGCTGGTGATGGGCGCGATCGCCGACCGCCGCGGGCGACGTGCCGCGCTGACCGTCACCATCCTCTTGATGGGCGGCAGCAGTCTGCTGGTCGGCCTGACCCCGACCTACGAGACGGCAGGCGTCCTCGCTCCGGTGATCCTGGTCCTCGCCCGCCTCCTCCAGGGCCTGTCCGTGGGCGGCGAGTTCGCGGCGTCGACGACCTTCCTGGTGGAGTCGGCGGGACCGGGCCGCCGCGGGCTGTTCTCCAGCTTCCAGTACGTGTCGACGACGGTCGGCCAGCTGGTCGCCTCCGGCATCGCGACGCTGCTGGTGGACACGCTGAGCGACGGGCAGATGAACGGCTGGGGCTGGCGGGTGCCGTTCGTCCTCGGTGCCGTGCTGAGCCTGGTCGGCTTCTGGATCCGGCAGGGCGCGCAGGAAACAAGGAGCGCCGAGCAGCAACAGGCCCCGCGTCCCGCCCTGTTCGAGGCGTTGCGCCGCCATCCCCGCCAGTCCCTGCTGATCTGCGGGATCACGGCGGGCGGCACGATCGCGTACTACACATGGACCTCGTACCTGCCGACGTACGCCGAACTCAACGCGGGCATCGAGAAGTCGGACGCGCTGCTGGCGGGCACGATCTCGCTGGCCTTCTTCGCGCTGCTCCAGCCCCTCGGCGGCCTCCTCTCCGACCGCTTCGGCCGCCGCCCCCTCCTCCTCTTCTTCGGCCTGGGCTTCGCCCTCCTCACGGTCCCGCTGCTGCACGCCCTGCGTGACTCGTTCGCGGTGCTGCTGCTCGTGCAGTGCGCGGGCATGGTGCTGCTGACCGGGTTCACGTCGATCAGTGCGGCCGTGAACGCCGAGGTGTTTCCGCCCCGGGTGCGGGCGGCGGGCATCGGGTTCCCGTACTCACTGACGGTCGCGATGTTCGGCGGTACGGCGCCGTATGTCGGCACGCTGTTCAAGGAGCTGGGGCACGCGGACCTGTTCCCCTGGTACGTCGCCGCCCTGTGCCTCGGCTCGTCGCTGGTGTATCTGCGGCTTCCGGAGACGGCGCACCGGCCGCTGGAGCGGTGAGCCGCTCGGCGCACCGCTGTGCACCTGCTGGTTCGGCATGATCCCGGTGCTCGGTGTGGTGAGGTGGGGATCATGACGACGAGTGACGCGATCGTGGTGCCCGAGCTGTACGTCGGCTACCCCGAGGTGGCCTTCGGCGGCTACGTCGCCGGTGTGCTGGCGGAGCGGTCCGGGGCGCGGACGGTACGGGTGGACTTCCGTGGGCCGGTGCCGGTCGGGGTGCCCGTGCGGATCGGCGAAACGGCGAACGGTGGCGTGGAGTTGGGCGAGGCCGAGCAGCCCCTCGCCGCGGCACGTCCCGCCGAGCTGCCGGCGGACGTGCCGGCCGCGCCCTCCTGGGACGAGGCGGCCGTCGCGGCCGAGAGGTTCCGGGCGGCGCCGCCATCGGGGGTGGTCGACTGCTTCGGCTGCGGCCTGCGTACCGCCGACCGCGGTCTGCGTGTGCACGGCACACCGGTGCCGGACCTCGGCCTGGTGGCCTCCGGCTGGACCCCGTCCCCCGCCTTCGCCGACCCGGACGGCCTGCTCCCGGCCCCGCTGGTCTGGGGCGCCCTGGACTGCCCGGGACACTGGGCGGGCCGCTTCCTCGGCACCCTGCGGCCAGGAGCGGTCACCGCGGCGCTCACAGGCACGATTGTGCGGCCGGTCGTTGTTGGTGAGCCGTACATCTCGTACGCGTGGCTGCGGTCGGAGTCCGGACGCAAGCACACCATGGGCGTGGCGCTCGCGACGGCCGGGGGCGAACTGTGCGCCGTCTCCGAAGCGTTGTGGATCGACCCGAAGCCCTCCCCCTGAAACCGCCGCTGCCCGAGCTCGTCGTCCCGTGGCGTGGGAGGCGGAGGTGGCGCATGGTGGAGGTAGGGAGTGGGTCGATCCTGCGTTCCGCAGGCTGCGGGGCGGTCCGGCGTGCCCGGCTCCCGAACAGGCGGGAGGAGGACTGCCATGGTGTGTGCCACAGGCCCACTGCTCTACGGGGCCGCCGCCGGGGCCGCGGGGACGACGGCGCTGAACGTGGTCTCCTACGGCGACATGGTGCTGCGGGGCCGGCCGGCCAGTTCCACACCCGAGACGACCGTACGCAAGCTGGCGCAGAAGCTTCACCTGCGCATCCCCGGCGAGGGGCGGGCCCAGGAGAGTCGCGTGACGGCCCTCGGTGCGCTGACGGGCCTGGCGGCCGGGACCGGTATGGGCGCGATGCTGGGGCTGGGGCATGCGGCCGGCTGGCGTCCGGCGCGAAGCACCCAGTACGCGGTGGCCGTGGTGGGGGCGTTGGTGGCCACCAACGGGCCCATGACCGTACTGGGCGTGACCGACCCGCGGACCTGGGCCGCGACCGACTGGGCTGCCGACATCGTGCCCCACCTCGCCTACGCAGTGGTGACGGTGAGCGTGTTCAACCGGCTCCTCGGCCCATCGCCGACCGCAGCCCGGGTCAGGAGGACGTCACATCATGGCCGACACGGTTGCTGACCTCATCGTCTCCATGCTCAAGGCGTCCGGCGTGCGACGGGTGTACGGCCTGCCCGGCGACTCCCTCAACGGCTTCACCGACGCTCTGCGCCGTGACGGCACCATCGCGTGGGGACATGTCCGGCACGAAGAGGCCGCGGCCTTCGCCGCCGCTGCCGAGGCAGGGGTGACGGGGCGCCTCGCGGTCGCGGCCGGCAGTTGCGGGCCGGGCAACCTGCACCTGATCAACGGGCTGTTCGACGCGCAGCGCAGCCGGGTGCCGGTGCTCGCGGTGGCCGCGCAGATTCCCCAGGAGCAGATCGGCAGCGAGTACTTCCAGGAGACGCATCCGCAGCTGCTGTTCCGCGAGTGCAGCGTCTACTGCGAACTGGCGAGCATGCCGGAACAGGTGCCCTGGCTCCTGGGGATGGCCGCGCGCGCCGCCCTCGAACGCAGCGGAGTGGCGGTGCTGGTCGTCCCCGGCGAACTGTTCCTGGCGCCGGCACCCGACAGCCCCACTCAGCATCCAGTGATCAAGACGTCGTCCCGCATCCGGCCGGACGACGCCGCACTTGCCCGGGCGGCGCAGGTCCTCAACGCGGCCGACCGGGTGACGATCCTCGCCGGGGCCGGCTGCGAAGGGGCGCACGACGAGGCCGTGGCGCTCGCCGAGGCGCTGAAGGCGCCCATGGTGCACTCGCTGCGGGGCAAGGAGTTCCTGGAGTACGACAACCCCTACGACGTCGGACTGACCGGGTTGATCGGCTACAGCTCCGGCTACCGGGCGATGGAGCACTGCGACGCGCTGCTGATGCTGGGCACCGACTTCCCGTACCGCTCGTTCTACCCGCGGAAGGCATCCGTCGTGCAGGTAGACGTGCGTGGTGAGCACATCGGCCGCCGTACGCCGGTGGAGGTCCCCCTGGTCGGGACCGTCAAGGACACCGCCCAGGCGCTGCTTCCCCTGCTCGAACGTCGAGGCGACGACAGCTTCCTGACGACGATGACCGGCCACTACCGGCGGGTGCGCTCCCGCCTGGACCGGCTGGCCGAGGCCAAGCCCACCGACTCCCCGCTGCACCCGCAGTACGTCGCCGCCACCGTCGATCGGCTGGCAGCCCGCGACGCGGCCTTCACCGCCGACGTCGGCACGCCCACCGTATGGGCGGCGCGCTACCTGCACATGAACGGGGCGCGGCGGCTCATCGGCTCCTTCAACCACGGCTCGATGGCCAACGCTCTGCCCCACGCGATCGGCATTCAGGCCAGCCATCCCGGCCGCCAGGTGATCGCACTCTCGGGCGACGGTGGCCTGGCGATGCTGCTCGGCGAGCTGAGCACACTGCGGCAACTGGACCTCCCGGTGAAGGTCGTCGTCTTCAACAACTCGGCGCTGGGTTTCGTCGAGTTGGAGATGAAGGCCGCAGGCGTCGTCACCTACGGCACCGGTCTGGAGAATCCTGACTTCAGCGCCCTGGCCCGCGCAGCCGGCCTGCACGCGTCCCTTGTCCGACGCGCGGACGAGTTGGAGGAGGCGTTGCAGGAGGCCTTCGCACATGACGGGCCCGCCCTGGTCGACGTCCACACCGAGCGCCAGGAGCTCTCGCTGCCTCCCAAACTCACGCTTGAGCAGATCAAGGGCTTCACGCTGTTCGCCACCCGCACCGTCCTGTCCGGACGCGGTGACGAGGTCCTTGAGCTCACCAGGACCAATCTGCGTCAGCTCAGCCTCGAGTAGGGGGTTGCGGGGACGGTCGGTCCAGGTCCGTCAACCCTTCCCTCCGTCCCCGCCCTTCCGTCTGGCAGAAGTCGCCTTGCGCGGCGGTCGCAGCCGTCACGACCCTGATGCCAACCACGGCACGCGGGGCGACGGAGCCCCGCCGACAGGGACGGGAACCCCATGCCTCACACCACCGCCTTCGCCAGGAACCAGTGGTACGTCGCCGCCTACAGCCACGAGGTCGGACGCGAGCTGCTCGGTCGGACCATCCTCGGAGAAACCCTCGTGCTCTACCGCACGGAGGAGGACGGGACGCCGGTCGTCCTGCACGACCGGTGTGTGCATCGCCGCTACCCGCTGTCCGAGGCGCCGACCCGGCTCGACGGGGACCGGATCGTGTGCGGGTATCACGGGTTCACGTACGACACCACCGGTACGTGTGTATGTGCCGGGGCAGAAACGCGTTCCGCGCACCGCGCGTGTCGCCTCGTACCCGGTGGTCGAGCAGGACTCGCTGATCTGGGTGTGGATCGGCGACCCGGCGCTCGCCGACCCGCAGAGCATCCCGCGGGCCAGGCACCTCGACTCCCCCGGCTGGGTCACCGTGCGCGGTATGGAGCCGATCGGCTGCGACTACGGCCTGCTGGTCGACAACCTCCTCGACCTCTCCCACGAGACCTATCTCCACGGCGGCTACATCGGCACCCCCGAGGTCGCCGAGACGCCGATCACCACGGAGGTCGACGAGGGCGCCGGGATCGTCCGGGTGAGCCGGCACATGGCCGACGCCGAGTGCCCGCCGTTCTACGCCAGGTCGACCGGCATAGCGGGCCGGATCACGCGCTGGCAGGACATCGAGTACCACGCCCCCTGTCTGTATCTGCTGCACAGCCGCATCGCCCCGGTCGGGGTGCTGCCCGAGGCGGACGGCAGCGACCCGAACGGCTTCCACACCGAGATCACGTACGCCATCACACCGTCCGGCGACGGCAAGGTGTACGACTTCTGGGCGGTCTCGCGTGACTGGGCGACGGACGACGACGAGGTCACCGAGTTCCTGCGCGGCAACAACCACACCGTCGTCATGCAGGACGTCACCGCCCTCAACCTGCTCCAGCAGACCCTCGGCAGCGAGCGCCACGGCTACCAGGAGCTGAGCATCAACATCGACACCGGTGGCCTGGCGGCCCGCCGGATCCTCGCCCGGCTGGTCGAGGAGGGCGCGAAGCCGATGGAGACGGAGAAGGTCCAGTGAGCAGTCCCACCGGTGAGATCTACCGCATCGACTGGCTGCCGGGCACCGACGTCCTGCACGGCACCTGTCACTGCGGCCGCGAGCACACCGCGCAGGATCCGGTGGAGATGTGGGAGTGGATGCTCGCCCACCCCCAGGGACACCGGCTCCAGGGACACCAGCACCAGGGACACGAGCCGCGAGGAACCAGTTCATGAGCGACGTGTACGAAGCCGAACTCGTCGTCGACCGCAGGGAGTTCGCGGCCGACGGTGTCCTCGCCCTCACCCTGCGGCACCCGCTCTGCGGGCAGCTCCCCGCCTGGGAGCCGGGCGCGCACGTCGACGTCGTGCTCGGGCCCGAGCTGGAGCGCCAGTACTCGCTGTGCGGCGATCCGGCCGATCGCACCGCCTGGCGGATCGCCGTGCTGCGGGAGCCGGACGGACGCGGCGGATCCGCCCATGTGCACGAGCATGTGGGGCAGGGTGACAAGGTACGGGTGCGCGGGCCGCGCAATCACTTCCGGCTGGAGCCGGCACCCCGCTACCTCTTCATCGCCGGCGGCATCGGCATCACCCCGATCCTGCCGATGCTGGCCGCGGCCGAGGCGGCGGGCGCCGAGTGGACGTTGCTGTACGGCGGGCGCTCCCGTCGATCCATGGCGTTCGCCGAGGAGTTGGGGCCGTACGGCGAACGGGTGACCGTTGCTCCGCAGGACGAGTCCGGACTGCTGGACCTGGCCTCGGTGCTCGACGACATCCCGTCCGGCACCCTCGTCTACTGCTGCGGCCCCGGTCCGCTGCTGGACGCGGTGGAGGCGCGGTGCCCGTCCGGGGTGCTGCATGTCGAGCGGTTCCAGGCGAAGGAGCAACCGGTCGGCGAGGACGGGGAGTTCGACGTCGAGCTGGCGCGGGGCGGGCTGACGCTCACCGTCGCGCCGGGCGTGTCCGTCCTCGACACCGTACGCGCCGCCGGCATCGAGGTGCTGTTCTCCTGTACCGAGGGCACCTGCGGCACCTGTGAGACCGATGTCCTCGACGGCACTCCCGACCACCGGGACTCCGTGCTCACGCGGGAGGAGCAGGAGAGCGGCGAGACGATGATGATTTGCGTGTCCCGCTGCCGGGGGAGGCGGCTCGTCCTGGATTTGTGATGGTGAGGTCGTTCTCGATCCCGGCGACGGTCGCCAGCAAGTGCGGCAGCAGGTCGCTGCGCACCGAGTCGACCGAGTTGCGCCCGGCGTGCACGGCGATGTTGACGGCCGCGACCACCTCGCCGTCCCGGTCCCGCACCGGGGCGGCGACCGACCGGAGCCCCTCCTCCAGCTCCTGGTCGACGACGGCGTAGCCCTGCCGGCGAACGCGGCCCAGTTCCGCGCGCAGGGCGTCCGGCGAGGTGATCGTACGCGCGGTCAGAGGCTTCAACTCAGCCTGCTGCAGTCGGAGTTCGGTCTCGTCGTCCGGCAGGTGGGCGAGGATCACCCGGCCCACGGACGTCACGTACGCGGGGAAGCGGGTCCCGACCGTGATCGACGCCGTCATGATGCGACGGGTCGGCACCCGTGCCACGTACACGATGTCGTCGCCGTCCAGGACGCACAGCGATGACGACTCCCTTACCCGGGCGACGAGTTGCTCGAGATGGGGCTCGGCGATCTGGGGCAGTGTGTAGCTGGAGAGGTAGGAGTAGCCCAGTTCCAGCACGCGCGGGGTGAGGCGGAACAGCCGGCCGTCCTGGTGGACGTAGCCGAGGTCGGCGAGGGTCAGCAGCAGCCGGCGGGCGGCGGCGCGGGTCAGGTCGCAGGTGTGGGCGACCTCGCTGAGCGTGCGGGCGGGGTGGTCGGCGTCGAAGCAGCGGATGACGGCGAGGCCCCGCTCGAAGGACTTCACGAAGTGTGGTGCGCGCTCTGCCGGAAGCATCGCCACCTCCAATAGTGTCAACAATGTTGTCGGCGACGCCCCGTGCCGACCTGCCGCGTCCCGCCCACGCCCGCCAATCGCCCTGTCTCCGTTGAGACTTCTACCTTCCCGCAAGGCGTTCCCGCGCACTACTGTGCGCCTTGCGCACAACCTGTCGGAACACCGCTGCACCGTTGTCTGTACAGGAGGAGCCATGCGTCGTCTGTCGGCCGGTCTCACCGCCGGCGCCCTGCTGCTCGTCGCGACGGCCTGTGGCTCGTCCGACGGTTCACCGGACGCGGGCGCGTCGTCCGGCGGCGTCACCACCGTCAAGCTCGGAGTCATCCCGATCGTCGATGTCGCGCCGCTGTATCTCGGCCAGCAGAAGGGGCTGTTCGAAAAACACGGCCTCAAGCTGGAGTTCACCACCGCTCAGGGCGGCGCGGCGATCGTCCCCGGCGTGGCCAGCGGGCAGTTCCAGTTCGGGTTCAGCAACGTGACGTCCCTGATGGTCGCCCAGTCCAACGGCGTCCCCGTGAAAGCCGTCGCCAACGGCATCGCGTCGACGGGCGTGCGGGGCAAGGACTTCAACGGCCTCATGGTCAAGAAGGACAGCCCCGTCAAGTCGGCGAAGGATCTGGAGGGCAAGAAGGTCGCCATCAACACCCTGAAGAACATCAACGAGACCGCGGTGCGGCAGGCGGTGCGCGAGGCGGGCGGCGACCCGGACAAGGTGAACCTCGTCGAGATGCCCTTCGACCAGATGCCCGCCGCCCTCGACCAGGGCCAGATCGACGCGGCATGCGTGGTCGAGCCGGCGACCGCCACGATCAGGAGCCAGGGCGGCCGCGAGATCGCCTCGCCGCTGATCGACGTCGCGCCGGAGCTCACCGTCGCGATGTACTTCACCTCGACGCAGTACGCACGGCAGAACCCGGACGTGGTCAAGAAGTTCCAGGACGCCACCGCCGAGTCCCTCGCCTACGCCGAGGCCCACCCGGACGAGGCGCGGCAGATCGTCACGACGTACACGAAGATCCCGGCGGCGGTGCTGGAACAGGTCATCCTCCCGAAGTGGCCGGCCGAGCCGAACCGCCCCTCCATCGAGGCCCTCATGAAGCTCGGCGAGGAGGACGGCCTCTTCAAGAAGACGCCCGACCTGGACGCCCTGCTGCCGTGAAGGGCGTGAACGTCGCACTCGGTGCGGCCGGCCTCGCGGCCTTCCTCGCCCTGGGCGAGGCGGTGCCGCGGCTCGGTCTGGTCAAGGAGGCCTACTTCCCGCCGACCAGCAGTATCGCGGGGGCGCTCGCGGACGAGGTCACCGACGCGGCCTTCTGGAGCGCCCTCGGTGACACCCTCACCGGCTGGGCGCTGGGCCTGGCGCTCGCGTCCTGCGCGGGCGTCGTGGTGGGCGTGGTCGTCTCGGTCGTGCCGTATCTGCGTGAGGTGACGGCCTCCACGATCGAGTTCCTGCGCCCGATCCCGTCGGTGGCCCTGATCCCGCTCGCGGTGCTGCTGTACGGCACCGAACTGCGCTCGGTGCTCCTGCTCGTCGTCTACGCCTCGTTCTGGCAGGTGCTGATCCAGGTCCTGTACGGCGTCCAGGACGTCGACCCCGTCGCCGACGAGACGGCGCGGTCGTACGGCCTCGGCACCTGGGCGCGGATCCGGCATGTGCTGTGGCCGACCGCGCTGCCGTACGTCATGACCGGCGTGCGGCTGGCGGCGGCCGTCGCGCTGATCCTCGCCATCACCGCCGAACTCGTCATCGGCGCCCCGGGGTTGGGCAAGCTCATCGGGGTGGCACAGGCCTCGCAGGCCGTGCCGGAGATGTACGCGCTGATCGTGGTGACCGGGCTGCTCGGGCTGCTGATCAATGTGGGCGCGCGGACGGTGGAGCGGCGGGCGCTGGCCTGGCATCAGTCGGTGCGCGGGGAGGTGGCGGTGTGACGCGCGTACTGCTGCGGCTGGTGTTCGTGTGCGCGCTGCCGGCCGTGCTGGTCACTCTCTGGTGGGTGGCCTCGGCCGGCAGCACGGACGTGTACTGGCCTCCCCTGCGGACGATCCTGGAGGCCTTCCCGGACGTATGGACGGCGGAGCGGCTGCGGGAGGACGTCCTGCCCAGCGTGCTGCGGCTGACGGGCGGTTACGCCTTGGCGGCCGTCGTGGGCGTGGCCCTCGGTACCGTCATCGGCTCCTACCGGCGGGTGCGGGCGGTGTGCGAGCCGGTCCTGGAGTTCCTGCGGGCGGTGCCGCCGCCGGTGCTGGTGCCGGTCATCATGCTGTTCGCGGGCATCGGCGACACCATGAAGGTCACGGTGATCGCGAGCGGCTGCGTGTGGCCGGTCCTGCTCAATACGGTCGAGGGCGTGCGGGCGGTGGACCCGGTGCTGGCCCAGACGGCACGGTCGTACGGCATCACGGGCGTGGCGCGGCTGCGGAAGGTGGTCCTGCGCTCGGCGAGCCCGCAGATCTTCGCGGGCCTGCGCCAGGCCCTGTCCATCGGCATCATCCTCATGGTGATCAGCGAGATGTTCGCCGCCAGCAACGGGCTCGGCTTCACCATCGTCCAGTTTCAGCGCGGTTTCGCGATCCCGGACATGTGGACCGGCATCCTCGTGCTCGGCCTGCTCGGCTTTGTGCTGTCGGTCGTCTTCCAGTTGGTCGAGCGGCGGGTGCTCGGCTGGTACCACGGTCTGCGCGCCTCGGCCCGGCGGTCGCCGTGAACCTCGTGAAAGGGCGGTCCATGGACGCGCTTCTGGCCGTATCCGGCCTGCGGAAGGTCTACGAGGGGTCGGGGCGGCGGGTGGAGGCGGTCCGCGACCTCACCTTCACCGTCGACGCCGGTGAACTGGTGTGTCTGGTCGGCCCGTCGGGCTGCGGCAAGACGACGCTGCTGAAGTGCATCGGCGGACTTCTCACACCGACGGGCGGTGAGGTGCTCCTGGAACAGCGGAAGGTGACCGGTCCGCCGCCCGGGATGGCGTTCGTGTTCCAGGAGTACGGGCGCAGCCTCTTCCCCTGGATGCGGGTCGGCGAGAACGTCGAACTACCCCTGAAACAAAAGGACTTGAGCAGGTCACGCCGGCGAGAGCTGGTGCGGGACGCGCTGGAGTCGGTCGGGCTGGCGGATGCCGTCCAGGCGTATCCGTGGCAGCTGTCCGGCGGTATGCAGCAGCGGGTCGCCATCGCCCGGGCACTGGCCTACGAGCCCCGTGTGCTGCTGATGGACGAGCCGTTCGCGGCGGTGGACGCGCAGACGCGGGCCGATCTGGAGGACCTGGTCCGGGGGCTGTGGCGGGAGCGCGGGATCACGATCCTGTTCGTCACCCATGACATCGACGAGGCCGTGTACCTGGGCGAGCGGGTTCTCGTCCTGTCCGCCTCCCCCACCGTCGTCCAGGAGCAGCTGACGGTCGATCTGCCCGCCGAGCGCGACCAGTTGCACACGCGGGTGGATCCGCGCTTCGCCGAGCTGCGGACCCGTGTGTACGAGCAGATCCAGGTGGCGAAGCGCGGAACGCCTCAGGACGCGGTGCCGGAGACGGTCAGGAAAGATATGCCTCCACTTCGCTGAACTGGGCTGCGGGCCATCCCGTGTTGGCGGTGGCGTGCAGCCGCAGGTGGCGCAGGTTCGTGCCGCTCGGCAGGGAGACGGTGACCGTGTTGCCGGTCGCCGGGTCGAAGCGGTAGTCCTTCGCCGCGACCGCGGTCGTGTATGTCGAGCCGTCCGTGCTGCCCTGGACCGACAGCGTCTGGGTGCGGGCCTGCCAGGCCGACTGCGGCGGCAGCTTCAGCACCAGCCGGCGGACGGCCTCCGTGGCGCCGAGGTCGACCGTCCAGGCCTGCGGGAAGGCGTTGTTGGCGGATTCCCAGTAGCTGTTCGCGTCACCGTCGGCCGCCTTGCCGGGCGTGTAGACGTCCTGCGAGCCGGTGGCCGAGGCCGGGCGGCCCTTCGCGAGGTTGCGGGCCGGGTCGGGGTCGGGGTTGCCCTGGCCGGGCTGCGGCCAGGTCGAGCAGTCGGACCAGGTGCTGCTCCAGCCGGAGTTGCCGCCGCCGTCGGTGAGGGTGAAGGTGCCGGAGCCGGACGGGTAGGGGCAGTTGTAGATGCCCGCGGCGCCTACACCGGAGGCCGTGACGTTGCGGAAGGTGGCGGCACCCGGGGCCTCGGCCTGGACGACGACCGTGCCCGTGTTGCGCACGGTCGCGCCCTCGACGGTGATGTTCTTGGCCGCGAAGCCACGCCCGCTGCCCGAGACGAACTCGAAGGCGCTGTACGGGCTGTCGGTGATGGTGGTGTTGGTGATCCGGACGTTCGCCTCGATGGCACTGTCGTAGGAGTCGACGCGCAGGGCGCCCATCGGGTGGTTCCAGTTGGGGTTCATCGCGCCCGTGCGGACCAGCGTGTTGCCGTCGACGGTGATCGTGCCGGCCAGCGGGTGGAAGGGGTCCAGGAACTTCTGGTTGGAGATCGCGATGCCGCTGCCCAGTGCGTTGGTGTCGGAGATCAGGTTGTCCTTGACCGTGATGTCGGTGCCGCCGTAGATCGCGATGCCGTTGGCCAGATTCGGCTGCGTGATCGTGTTGTTCTCGAAGCTGCTGTCGGTGTCCGGCGCGTACAGCGACCACATGGCGAGCGCGTCGTCGCCCTGGTTGCGCAGGAAGTTGTGCCGGACGCGGACTCCGCGCGCGTTGCCGTTGAGATTGAGTCCGTCGGCGGTCATGTCGAGGAAGCGGTTGTTCTCGACGACGAGGTTGTCGTTGTTGCCCAGCAGCCAGAGGCCGACCTTGAGGTGCTGGAGCCACATACCGGAGACGGAACTCCCCGGCCCCAGCGCACCGTTGACGAAGTTGTCGGGGTTGGAGTCGACCCGCTCGGTGACCTCGCCGATCACCGCGAAGTCCTTGATGTGGACCTTCCCGGAGGAGCTGGACTGGTCGATGAAGCGGGAGCTGCGCACGATCGAGTGCCAGTGCCCGGCGCCCTGGAGGGTCACGTTCTGCACGCCGTTCAGGGACGAGGTCAGCCGGTACTCGCCCGGCGGGATCCACACCACCCCGCCCTGCGCGGCGGCGATGGCCTCGCGGAAGGCCTGGGTCGAGTCGCCCTGGCCGCTGGGGTCGGCGCCCTTGGAGGTGACGGACACCGATCCGGCGGGCTGCCCCGTGGGCGCCGCGGCCTGCTCGAAGTCGGCGACGTCGACGGTCACCTGGGTGCCGGTCGCCTGGAAGGCCACCTTGTCGCCAGCCTGCACGCTCTGGCCGAGCAGCAACCTGGCGTTGTCGTAGAAGTGGTGCGTCTTGGCGCCCGGGATCCAGCCGGTGTCGACGTAGGAGTACTTCGACGTGACCGCGAGGGTCTTCGCGATCTTCTGACCGTTGACGTACACGTCCAGGGTGCCGGACTGGCCGTCGGGGACGCTGTAGGCGACGTTCACGGCATTGGCGGCCCGCGGGACCGTGAACTCGACACGCTGGCCTGAGGTGAGGCGTACCGCCTGGCGTCCGGAAGCCTCGGAGGCGAGGGTGCCCTGCGTGTAGTCCGGGCCGATCTTCGCGCCGGTCGTGGTGGCGGACTCGGCCTCGACCGAGGTGAAGGGGAGGGTGGCGCCGGCGGCCGCGTGGGCGGCGGGGGCCATCGCGGTGAGCAGACCACCGGCGAGGGCGACAACCATGGCTGCGGATGCCGCGACTGTCATGGGCCTGACAGATCTGGGCGGGTGCTGCTGCATGTGCTGATCCCTTCGTGGTGGGGGTACGGGGATGAGCGGGCCGCGGTGTCAGGCGCGCAGCCAGACCGCGGTGTCCTTCGGCAGCCGCCCCTCGATGTCCAAAGGGCCGCTGCCGAGCAGGAGTTCGGTGTGGGCGGGCAGGTCGGCGGGCGCGTCGGCGAGGTTCACCACGCAGGTCGCGCCCCGCACTCGGGTGAATGCGAGCACGCCGTCCGGCGCGGGCAGCCAGGTCAGCGGGCCGTCGCCGAACGCCGGCCGCAGCTCGATCGCCCGGCGGTAGAGGGCGAGCATCGAACCGGCGTCCGCCGCCTGTCGGTCGGCGGCGTACGACGCCCAGTCGGCGGGCTGCGGCAGCCACGGCTCCTCGCGTGAGCCGAAGCCCGCGTACGGTGCCTCCGCCGCCCACGGCAACGGCACCCGGCAGCCGTCCCGGCCCGGGTCGATGCCGCCGGAGCGGGTGTGCATCGGGTCCTCGATGCGGTCGAGGGGAATGTCGGCCTCGGGCAGGCCGAGCTCCTCACCCTGGTAGACGTAGACGGCTCCGGGCAGGGCGAGCGACAGCAGCGCGGCCGCCCTGGCCCGGCAGGTGCCGAGAACGAGGTCCGTCGGCGTCCCGAAGGCCTTGGTGGCGAAGTCGAAGCCGGTGTCGGCGCGGCCGTACCGGGTGACAGTGCGGGTCACGTCGTGGTTGCACAGCACCCAGGTCGCGGGGGCGCCGACGGGGGCGTGCTCGGCGAGCGTCTCGTCGATGGCCCCGCGCAGCCGTCCGGCGTCCCAGGGGCACGTCATGAACGAGAAGTTGAAGGCGGTGTGGAGCTCGTCGGGACGCAGGTAGCGGGCGAAGCGTTCGGTGTCGGGGAGCCAGACCTCGCCGACGAAGATGCCGCCGTACTCGTCGGCGATCGCGCGCCAGGAGCGGTAGACGTCGTGGAGCTCGTCGCGGTCGACGTACGGGTGCGGCGCCTCGCCCTCGACGAAGTCCGGCAGGTCCGGGTCCTTGGCCAGGAGGGCGGCCGAGTCGATGCGGACGCCGGCGACACCGCGCTCGAACCAGAAGCGCAGGATGTCCTCGTGTTCCTGGCACACGGCCGGGTGGGACCAGTCGAGGTCGGGCTGCTCGGGGGCGAAGAGATGGAGGTACCAGTCGCCGTCGGGCAGCCGGCTCCAGGCGGGGCCGCCGAACTCGGACCGCCAGTCGTTGGGCGGGAGTTCGCCGTGCGGGCCGCGTCCCGGACGGAAGTGGAACAGTGCGCGTTCCGGGCCGCCGGCGAGGGCCGCGCGGAACCACGGGTGCTGGTCGGAGACATGGTTGGGCACGATGTCGACGATGGTGCGGATGCCCAGTTCACGGGCCTCGGCGATGAGCTTCTCCGCCTCGGCGAGGGTGCCGAACGCCGGGTCGACGGCGCGGTAGTCGGCGACGTCGTAGCCGCCGTCCTTCATCGGGGAGACGTACCAGGGCGTGAACCACAGGGCGTCCACGCCGAGTCCGGCGAGGTACGGCAGCCGGGCGCGGACGCCCGCGAGGTCGCCGGTGCCGTCGCCGTCGCCGTCCGCGAAGCTGCGGACGTAGACCTGGTAGATGACGGCGGAACGCCACCAGTGCGGGGAGGCGTGACGGGGCTGTGCCACGGTGCGGCCCTTTCTGTCGGAAGGAGGAGGACGTCCTGGGGACATCAGCCCTTGCTGCTGCCCGCGCCGATCCCGGCGATGATGTGCCGCTGGAAGACCAGGAACATGGCGACCATGGGGATGCTGGCGATCACCATGGAGGCGATGAGCACGGTCAGCGGGATGTTCTGCGACAGCTGGACGAGTGCGACGCTGATCGGCTGCTTGTCGGTGTCGGAGAAGACCATCAGCGGCCAGAGGAAGTCCTGCCAGACGGCCACCAGAGCGAAGATCGAGACGACGCCCAGTACCGGCCGGGACATCGGCAGCACGATGGACCACAGGGTGCGCAGCTTCCCGGCGCCGTCGATCTCCGCGGCCTCCAGGACATCGCGCGGGAGCTGGTCGAAGAACCGCTTCAGCAGGTAGAGGTTGAAGGCGTTGGCGACGGCCGGCAGCCAGATGGCCAAGGGGTCGTTGAGCAGGCCGAGGTCCGCCACGGTCAGGTATTTCGGCACGACCAGGGCCTGGGCCGGGACCATCAGCGTGGCGAGGATGCCACCGAGGACCACCTTGCCGAAGACCGGCCGCAGCTTGGACAGCGCATAGGCGGCGGCCGTGCAGAACACCAGCTGGAACACCCAGGCACCGGCGGCCTGGACCACCGTGTTCCACAGATGGGTCGGCAGCTGCATGAGGTCCCAGGCGTCCGTGTATCCGCTGAGGTGCCACTGCTCGGGGACGACGGTGGGCGGCGTGCGCGCCACCTCGTCCGGTGACTTCATCGCGCTCGTCGCCATCCAGTAGACCGGGAACAGGAAGGCCAGCGCGAACAACAGCACGGTGCCGGTGAAGACGGACCAGTAGACGGCCCTGCCGCGCGGACGGGCCAGGGTCGCCGGGGAGACGAGGGTCCGGGTGGTCATGCGCCCTCCCCTTCGGTGCGCGTCAGACGCAGGTACACGGCGGAGAAGGCGCCGAGGAGCGCGAGGAGCAGGACGCTCAGCGCGCAGGCGCCGCCGAAGTCGTTGTAGAGGAAGGCGTACTTGTAGATCAGGTAGAGGACGGTCACCGTGGCGTTCTCGGGACCGCCGCCCGTGATCACGAACGGTTCGGTGAAGACCTGCATCGTGGCGATGATCTGAAGGAGCATCAGCATCAGGATGACGAAGCGGGTCTGCGGGATCGTGACGTGGCGGATGCGCTGCAGCAGGCTCGCGCCGTCGAGCTCGGCCGCCTCGTACAGCTCCCCCGGGATGGACTGGAGCGCCGCCAGGTAGATCAGCACGGTGCCGCCCAGGTTGGCCCAGGTGGCCACGATCACCAGGGAGACGAGCGCGGTGTCGGCGCCGTTGGACCAGTTCGAGGTGGGCAGATGCAGGAAGCGCAGCGTCTCGTTGGCGAGGCCGGTGCCGGGGTCGTAGAACCACTTCCACAGCAGGGCGCTGACCACCGGCGGGATCATCACCGGCAGATAGACCACGACCCGGAAGAACGCCTTGGCGTGCCGCAACTCGTTGAGCACCAGGGCGAGTACGAAGGGGACCGCGAAGCCGAGCAGCAGGGCGAGCAGCGTGAAGGTGAGGGTGTTGCGCCAGGCCGCGGCGAACTCCGGGTCGGCGAAGACGCGGGTGAAGTTGGCGGTGCCGACCCACTCGGGGTCGCTGCCCGGCGTGTACTTCTGGAAGGCGATCACGACGGCCCGGATCGCCGGGTACCAGGAGAACAGGGCGAAGCAGACCAGGCCGCCGAGGAGGAAGCCGTACGCACGCACCTGATCGGCGAGGCGGCGGCGCCTCCGGTCCCCTGCCGGGGGCGGCGCCTGCATCGGCCGGACCGCGACCTTCTCGACGGTCCGGCGCTGAGCCGTCCTGGTCATGGCCCGTCAGCCTCGCGCCAGAATGCCGTCGATCTTGCCTGAGGCGTCCTTCAGGGACTGGTCGATGTCGGCGTCCTTCTTGGTGAGGACTGCCGAGACGACGCCGTCGAGGACGGAGTAGATCTGCTGGGCGCTGGGCGGCTCGATCTTCATGTCGAGGCTCTGGTTACCGTCGAGGAACGCCTGGTAGTTCTCCACCGGTACGTTCGCGTTGGCCTCCTTGACCTGCTGGTCCTTGGCGTCGGCGGCACCGGAGAACAGACGGGGTTCGGGCAGTCCGACGGGGGCGTCGTTCTTCTTGGCGCGGGCGTAGTCGCCGAGGAAGCCGTCTCCGGGGGTGAGGAACATGTGGTCCAGCCACTTCAGTCCGGCGCGGATCTGCTCGGGGTCGGCCTTCTTGTTGAACATGTAGCCGTCGCCGCCGATGAGCGTGCCCTTGCCGCCGGGCATGGGGGCGAGGGCGAGGTCCTCGTAGTTGCCGCCCTTCTCCTTGACCAGGATCGGGATGTTGTCCGGGGCCGAGAGATACATGCCGAGCTTGCCGGAGCCCATCATCTGCTGGACGTCGTTGATGACGAGGAGCTGCTTGCTGCCCATCGAGTTGTCGGTCCACCGCATGTCGTGCAGGTTCTGCAGCACGGCGCGGCCCTCCGGGGTGTCGATCGTGGCCTGCTTGCCGTCGGCGCTCACCACGTCCCCGCCCTGGGAGTAGAGCTCGGCGGTGAAGTGCCAGCCCCCTTGGTTCTGGGCGCTGTAGTCGGCGTATCCGACGGTGCCGTTGCCGAGACCGGCTATCTTCTTGGCCGCGGCGCGCAGCTCCTCCCAGGTCGCCGGGGGCTTCTCGGGGTCGAGACCGGCCTCGGTGAAGAGCTTCTTGTTGTAGATCAGGCCCATCGAGTAGCCGGTGCGCGGGATGCCGTAGACCTTGCCGTCGACGGTGTAGATGTCGCGCAGCTGCTGCTGGACGGTCTCGTAGCTCTTCAACTCCTTGAGGTACGGGGTGAGATCGGCCGCCTGGTTGATGTCGACGACGTGCCGGGCGTCCGTGAAGTACGTGTAGAAGACGTCCTCCATCTGCCCGCCGGCGAGCTTGGCGTCGAACGTCTTCGGGTCCTGGCAGGGGAACGCGTCATGGGCCACGACGTCGATGTCCGGGTTCTGCTTCTCGAAGGACGCGATGTCCTGCTCGAAGAACTGGCGGTCGACCTTGGCGCTCTTGGGCGGCATGCAGTTGACCGTGATGCGGGTCTTTCCGCTCGCCGAGTCGTCGCCCGACCCGCAGGCGGAGACGACCAGAGCGAGGGAGCAGACGCTCAGCGCGGCAAAGGTACGGCGGAACCCGGTGCTTCTCATCGGTGGACCCCTCTGGGCAGGAGCGGTGGGCGCCGCACACTCAAGCACCGCCGACATCGGTCCGCAAGATGTCGCGCAAGATTTGAAATTTTCTAACAGCTCATTGGATGTCCGGTACGGCAGGGCAGGTGTCAGGAGCGGGGCGCCTGAGCCGTCGATCCCCGCACCACCAGTTCCGGCTCGAAGAGCAGCTCGTCCGCCGGCACGGCGGTGCCCGCGATCTGCGCGTTCAGCAGTTCCACCGCCGCCCGCCCCATGGCCTCGATGGGCTGACGGACGGTGGTGAGGGGAGGCTCCGTGCAGTTCATGAACGCCGAGTCGTCGTAGCCGACCACGGAAATCTGTGACGGTACGTCAAGTCCCTTGCGGCGGGCGGCCCTGATCGCCCCGAGCGCGAGCGGGTCGCTGGCGCAGATGATGCCGGTGACGCCTCGGTCGATCAGCCGGGAGGCGGCGGCGTGACCGCCCTCGATCGAGAAGATGGCCCGCGCCACGTGCTCCTCGGGCAACTCCCCGGCGACGCCCCGCGCGGCGGCCAGCTTGCGCGCCGACGGCACGTGGTCGCCCGGCCCGAGCACCAGCCCGATGCGCTCGTGACCCAGCGAGGCCAGATGCCGCCAGGCCTGCTCGACGGCCACGGCGTCGTCGCACGACACGGCGGGGAAGCCGAGGTGCTCGATGGCCGCGTTGACCAGCACGACCGGGATGTTGCGGTCGGCGAGCTCCTTGTAGTGGTCGTGCGGCGCGTCGGCCTGGGCGTACAGCCCGCCGGCGAAGACGACGCCGGAGACCTGCTGTTGCAGCAGCAGCGCGACATAGTCGGCCTCGGACACCCCGCCCTTGGTCTGCGTGCACAGCACCGGCGTCAGTCCGAGCTGGGCGAGCGCCCCGCCGATCACTTCGGCGAACGCCGGGAAGATCGGATTCTGGAGCTCGGGGAGGACCAGGCCGACGAGCCGGGCGCGTTCCCCGCGCAGTTGCGTGGGCCGCTCGTAACCGAGGACGTCCAGAGCCGAGAGCACCGCCTGCCGGGTGGCCTCGGAGACGCCGGGCTTGTCGTTGAGCACCCGGCTGACCGTCGCCTCGCTGACCCCGACCTTCTTCGCCACTTCCGCAAGTCGTCGCGTCATGCGCGCAAGAATAGCGCAAGTGATGCAAGTGGCTTGCGTCTTGGTACCGGCTATTTCTTCGCTGCCCACAGTCCGCGAACGTGCCCCAGGTGCCGGGTCATGACCTCGCGCACGGCCTTCTCGTCGCGGGCGAGCAGCGCGTCGAGGAGTTCGAGGTGCTCCTCGGCGGAGGCCAGCAGCCGGCCTGCCTGGACGAGCGCGGTCAGGCCGTAGAGGCGGGAGCGGTTGCGGAGGTCGCCGACGACCTCGACGAGGTGGGCGTTGCCGGCGAGGGCGAGCAGGCCGAGGTGGAAGCGGGTGTCGGCCTCGACGTAGGCGATGAGATCACCGGAGACCGCGGCCTGGACGATCTCCCTGGCCGCCGGGCGCAGCGCCTGCAGGGAGACCTTGTCGGCGGTCCTGGCCAGCTCGACCACCGTGGGGATCTCGATGAGCGCGCGGATGTGGGTGTACTCGTCGAGCTGCTTCTCGGAGACCGCGGTGACCCGGAAGCCCTTGTTGGGGACGGTGTCGACCAGGCCCTCCTTGGCCAGGTCCAGCATGGCCTCGCGCACCGGGGTCGCCGAGACGCCGAAGCGGGCGGCGAGCGTGGGCGCCGAGTACACCTCGCCCGGGCGCAGCTCTCCGGCGATCAGCGCGGCCCGCAGGGCGTCGGCGACGCGCTCCCGGTAGCTGCTCCTCTTGCCGCCCAGGGAGGGCAGCGCCGGGCCGGCTGCGGCGGGCGGGGCGCTGGTGCGCTGGGCGGCCATGACTCTCCTAGCTGTGCAATGTCACGCGTTACGCGGCACATTATCGTCGACGTTCAGAGCACGAACCCGGCCGGGAACGGGTCCGACGGATCGAGCAGATACTGCGCCGTGCCCGTGATCCACGCCCGGCCGGTGAAGCTCGGCAGGACGGCCGGCCGGCCCGCGACCTCGGTGGTGCCGAGCAGCCGGCCCGTGAAATGGGTGCCGATGAACGACTCGTTCACGAACTCGGTGTGCAGCGGGAGTTCACCTCGCGCGTGCAGCTGCGCCATGCGCGCGCTGGTGCCCGTGCCGCAGGGTGAGCGGTCGAACCAGCCCGGGTGGATGGCCATCGCGTGCCGGGAGTGGCGGGCGGTCGCGCCGGGGGCGATCAGGTGGACGTGGTGGCAGCCGCGGATGGAGGGGTTCTCGGGGTGGACGGGTTCCTCCTCGGCGTTGATCGCCGCCATCAGGGAGAGACCGGCTTGCAGGATGTCGTCCTTGCGGGACCGGTCGAAGGGCAGCCCGAACTGGTCCAGCGGCAGGATGGCGTAGAAGTTGCCGCCGTATGCCATGTCGTATGTCACCGCGCGCCCGTCGGCCAGGGTGATCTTGCGGTCGAGGGCGACGGAGAAGGACGGCACGTTCTGGAGGGTGACCGCCTTCGCGGCGCCGTCCTCCACGGCCACCTCGGCGACGACCGGGCCCGCCGGGGTGTCGAGCCGGATCGTGGTGACCGGCTCGACGACCTCGACCATGCCGGTCTCGACGAGCACGGTCGCCACTCCGATCGTGCCGTGCCCGCACATCGGCAGATAGCCGGAGACCTCGATGTAGATCACGCCCCAGTCGCAGTCGGGGCGGGTGGGCGGCTGGAGGATCGCTCCGCTCATCGCCGAGTGGCCGCGCGGCTCGTTCATCAGGAGCTGCTTGATGGCGTCGCGGTGCTCACGGAAGTACAGGCGCCGCTCGTTCATGGTCGCGCCCGGGATCGTGCCGACGCCGCCGGTGATCACGCGGGTGGGCATGCCCTCGGTGTGCGAGTCGACGCAGTGCAGGACGAGTTTGCTGCGCATGATCGGGTCTCCTCCGGCGTGTTACGCGAGCCCTGCCGCGACGGCCTTCTCGGTTGCGGCGCGGATCGTGGACTCCTGGTCCGGCAGCAGCGGCACCCGCGGTGGACGGCAGCGTCCCCCGTGGCGGCCCACGACGTCCATGGACAGCTTGATCGCCTGCACGAACTCGACCTTGGAGTCCCAGCGCAGCAGCGGGTGCAACTGTGCGTAGAGCTGCTTGGCGGTGGCGAGGTCGCCGCCGACGGCCGCGCGGTACAGCTCCACGGTGGACCTCGGCAGCGCGTTCGGGTAGCCGGCGACCCAGCCCTTGGCGCCGGCGATCGCGAGCTCCAGCAGGACGTCGTCGGCGCCGATCAACAGGTCGAGATCCGGCGCGAGTTCGGCGAGCCGGTAGGCGCGGCGGACGTCGCCGGAGAACTCCTTGACCGCCTGGACGTACCCCTCGCCGTGCAGCTTCGCGAGCAGTTCGGGTACGAGGTCGACCTTGGTGTCGATGGGGTTGTTGTACGCCACGACCGGGATGCCGGCCTTGGCGACCTCCGCGTAGTGCGACAGCACCGACCGCTCGTCCGCCCGGTAGGCGTTGGGCGGCAGCAGCATCACGGACTCGCAGCCGGCGTCACGGGCCTGTTCGGCCCAACGGCGGGACTCGGCCGAGCCGTAGGCGGCCACACCCGGCATCACCCGCGAGCCACCGATCGCGGCGACCGCCGTCCGAACGACCTTCGCCCGCTCTTCGGGCGTGAGGACCTGGTACTCCCCGAGGGAGCCGTTCGGAACGACGCCGTCACAGCCGTTGTCGACCAGCCAGGCGCAGTGCTCGGCATACCTGCCGTGGTCGACACGGAGGTCGTCGTCGAGCGGGAGCGCGGTGGCGACGAGGACTCCGCGCCAGGGACGGTGGTCGGTCATGAGGTTCCTCTCCGAGTGGCGTTGTCGTGTTGCCGGGCGAGTACACCGAGCGGTACGGGGCGTGCGAACGGCCGCCGGGACGGGGTGAGTTCGCATCCGGCGAGCCCGGCGACCGCAGGACCGCACACACGTCCCTGGCACCAGCCCATTCCGGCCCGGGTCAGCAGTTTCACGGTGCGGACGTCACCCGCGCCGAGTTCGTCCACGGCCTCGCGCACGGCACCGGCGGTGACCTCCTCGCAGCGGCAGACGAGGGTGTCGTCGGTGACCTGGTCGCTCCAGTGCGCGGGCGGCGGGAAGGCGGCGTCGAGGGCGGCGGCGAGCTTGCGAAGTCCGGTACGGGACTTGGCGGCCCCCGCCCACCGCGCGGGGTCGGGTTCGGTGCCCTTCAGGCGGGCGGCGGCGGAGAGTCCGGCGATATGGCCCTCGGCGAGCGCGAGAGCCGAGCCGCCGACGCCGGTGGACTCCCCCGCCGCCCACACCTCGGGCACGTCCGTGCGCTGCTCGTCGTCGACGGCGACCGTCAGCCCGTCCAGGCGGCAGCCGAGGGTCTCGGCGAGGTCGGTGTGCGGGAGCATGCCGTGCCCGACGGCGAGGGTGTCGCAGGGCAGGTGCCGCTCGGTTCCGGGCCGGACGCGCCCGTCGGCGTCGAGGGCGGCGACGGTGACCCCGGTGAGCCGGTCGTCGCCGTGGGCGCGGACGACCGTGTGCCGGGCGAGGAGTCGGACGCGGTGGCGCAGGAGGCGGGCCGCGTATCCGGCGCCCTCGGGCAGCTTGGCGGCCAGCGCGTGACCGTGCCGTAGGAGGGACTTGGGGTCGGCCGCCTCCACGAGCGCCGCGATCTCGACGCCCGCCGCCGCGAGCCCGGTCGCCACGGGCAGCAGCAGCGGCCCGGTCCCGGCGACGACCGCCGTGCGCCCCGGCACCACGAGCCCGCCCTTGAGCATCGCCTGCGCCCCACCGGCGGTGACGACACCGGGCAGGGTCCAGCCGGGGAAGGGAAGCACCCGCTCGTAACCGCCGGTGGCGAGGAGTACGGCGCGGGCCCGCACGACGGCCGGCTCCCCCTGCTCGGGACCGAGCAGGGCGTGCACTGCGAAACCCTCGAAGTCCCGTTCCACGCCCCAGACATGATGACCCATCAGAAGCCTGACGTCACTGTGGGCCAGACCGTCCCGCAGCCGCTCCCAAGTTCGCCACTGATGGTGCAGGGCCTGCGCGCGACGGGCACGGAGTGCGGGCGCGGGCTGCCGGTAGAACTGCCCCCGACGTCCGCCGCCGAGTCGACCAGCGCCACCCGCACGCCCTCCGCAGCAGCCGCCACCGCCGCGGCGAGGCCCGCCGGGCCCGCGCCGATCACCGCCAGATCAGTCATCGTGGCCCGTCCCCTCCTGCGTCCGGATTGTGTCGCCCGGGTGCAGCGGCAGCATGCAGGCCCGCTGGTTCGGGCGGTCGTTGACGGTGACCAGGCAGTCGAAGCAGATGCCGATGCCGCAGAAGACGCCGCGTGGGCGGCCCTCGCCCCGGGTGGTCCGCCAGGAGGTGATCCCGGCCGCCCAGAGTGCGGCGGCGACCGTCTGCCCGGGCAGGGCCTCGATCTCGCGGCCGTCCAGGGTGACTGAGAAGGCCGGGCCGGGCTGGGCGTCGGCGAGGTCCAGAGGGGTTCTCATGCGGCGTCCTCGGCGAAGCGGTCGGGGCGGAACGGTGTCAGGTCCAGGTCGGGGGTCTTCGTGGTCAGGGCCTGTGCGATCAAGTGGCCGGTGCCGGTGGCGAGTCCGATGCCGGCGCCCTCGTGGCCGCAGGCGTGGTGCAGGCCGGGGACCCGGGGGTCGGGGCCGAGGGCGGGCAGGTGGTCGGGCAGGTACGGGCGGAAGCCCAGATAGGCGCGCATGGCGTGGACCTCGGCGAGGAACGGGAACAGTCGCGTCGCGCCCGCCGCCAGTGCCCGTACGACGGGCAGGGAGAAGGTCCGGTCGAAGCCGACGCGTTCCCGGCTCGCCCCGATGAGGATCGGGCCCGCCGCCGTGCCCTCGACGACCGGGGAGGTCTGCAGCGCTGCCGAGTCGCTGGCGACGTCGGCCACGTAGTCGGCGGCGTACACCTTGTGGCGGACCAGGCGCGGCAGCGGTTCGGTGACGAGGACGAAGCCGCGTCTGGGGAGGACGGGGACGTGGGCGCCCGCCAGTGCGGCGAGTTCGCCGCCCCAGGTGCCGGCCGCGTTGACGACGGCCGGGGCGTGGATGTCGCCGTAGTCCGTGCGGACTCCGCGTACGGCACCGTCCGCAGTGCGCAGGACGTGCGTCACGGTCCGGCCGGTGAGCAGGCGGGCGCCCGAGGCGCGGACCAGGTGGGCGGCGGCCAGGGCGGGCATGACCTGGCAGTCCTGGGGGTAGTGGACGGCGCCCGGCAGGCCGGGGGCCAGGTGGGGTTCGAGGTCGTACAGGCGGTCCCCCGCGACTGGCTCGGCGATGACTCCGGCTGCCCGCTGCCCGTCGGCGAACCGCTCCAGCGCCGCGAGCCCGGCCGGGGACGAGGCCACGACGACGCCGCCCTTCGCCTCGTACTCGACGGCGGGCCCGAACTCCTGCGCCAGCTCGGCCCACAGACGGCCGGACAGCAGCGCGAGATCGAGCTCGGGGCCCGGTTCCTTGTCGGAGACAAGGAGGTTGCCCTCGCCGGCGCCGGTGGTGCCGCCGGCCACCGGGCCACGGTCGACGAGGATCACGGCGAGGCCCGCCCGGGCCGCGTACAGTGCGCAGGCCGCGCCCACCATCCCGGCTCCGACGACCACGACGTCGCAGGTCAGTCGCTCGCTCACGCCAGTACTATGTCACACACCACCCTGTGACGGAACAGGGCCGACAGCGTCTCCGTGCCGAAATCGTGCTGACGGGGCGCCGCCGGCGACCTGAACGCCGACGGTGCCCCGTTCAGTCCTCGGGGGAAGGCACCACGTGCAGGTGGGCCGCGGCGGCTCGGGCCCCGCGCACCCTCGGCCGGTCGCGGCGCACCTCGCGCAGGACCAGCGTCAGCCGGGTGTAGCCCAGCTCCTGAAGGGTCCGGGGCGTCTCGTCGACGACCCGGCAGTCGGTGGCGCCCCAGCGCGGGTCGGGGTGCAGCAGCGGCCGTACGGCACCGTCCAGTTCGGCGGCCCGCTCGCCGACCGCGCGGATCCAGTGCGGCAGGCCCTGCCGGTAGGCGGCCTCCATGATCGGGTCCTGGGCGATCTCCCGGCGGATGGCCTGCACACCGTGGTCGTGACCGTGCCGCTCCACGGTGGCCGCGAAGCGGGCCAGCATCGGCAGGCACCAGCTGGACTCGTGCTCACCGAGGACGGTGCTCGCGTCCGGGTGGAAGAGCACGAACTTGAGGAAGTTGTCGGCGGGCATGGCCGTCGGATGCGGGCCCACACCGCGGAAAAGTGACGCGAAAGCGGTGTTCGCCAGAACGACGTCCCAGCGGTGGTCGACGATGACGGACGGGAAGGGCACGGCTTCGACGAGGGTGGCGTAGTCCCGCAGGTACGCCTCGGCCTCGGGCCTCTCGGGGACGGGCCGCGGTACGGACCGCTGCCCACCTGCCTGATATGCCATCGGGAGGTCACCCCTCTTGCCTATGCGGCCTTCACGCGGCGCCTTGATCCTGCTGCCCGGGCCGGAGCGGTGTCAACTATCGTGGCATTTCGTGCCTGTTGACGGCTGAAATTGGCCACAGTTGTGGCGAGACCTGGATGTGAGTTCGAACTACCCGGTAATCTCCGTCCAGTTCACCGCGACCGCTTGTGAGAAGCCTGTGAGAGCTTTAGGAGATCTGTCGGTGACGGATGGCATCGAGGGTCCGGGCGTCATACCGACGACTGAGCTGCCGGCCGTCGTCGCTCGCGTCACCGCGCTCGCCGACCGGCTCGGCGTACCGCACGCGGAGGTCTTCGACACCGGCCGTCTGTGCGTGGCCTCCGGCGTCCCGGAGCCCGTGGTCAAGGCGCTGCTGAGCGGCCGCCCGGCAGGAGAGCCCGACGTACAGGCCCGGTTCCTGCAGCGACTCGACCTCCTGCGCCGCACCCGCGTCAAGCCGAACGGCCGCCGGTACACCCAGCAGGAGATCGCCGACGGCGCGGGCATGTCACGGCAGCAGGCCGGCGCCCTCATCAACGGCGACCGGCGCCCCACCATGGAGCACTGCGACGCCATCCAGCGCTTCTTCCGCGTCCACGCCGGATTCCTCACGGCCGAGGACCCCGAGGCACTCGCGGGCGCGCTCCAGCGCACCGAGCAGGACCTGCTGCAAAAGCTCGCGCAGCGCGAGGCGGCCCAGGCTGCCGAGGACCCGCTGGAGAGGCTGCTGCAGGACCACGGGGTGCGCGGTATCGCCTGGCGGGCCGCCCAACTGCCCACCGACCAGCATCGCGACAAGGTCGCGGAGTGGCTGGACATGCTCTTGGAAAGCGTCAAGCGGCCCGAGTCGTGATCCGGAGGGGAAAACCGGGGGGAGAACGGGAGAACTGTGGGCATCGGTAGGGAAATGCGCCGCCTGTGCGGCGAGTTGGTCGCGGAGCTGACGCTCCCCGCACCCTCGCCGCCCGAGAAGCTGTACAGCGCCCTGTGCGGCGCGATGAGCAGACGCCGCGGCCGGCCCGTCCACTTCCGTACGGCCGCCTTCCCGCCCGGCACCGCCAGCGGACTGTGGCTCGACATGGCCGACCAGGACCTCGTCGTGATCGAGGAACGCACCGCGCCCGACCACCAGCTGGTGATCCTCGGCCACGAGCTGTGGCACATGAAGGCCGGGCACTGCAGCCACAGCATTGAGGGCGCCAGCGTGGCGGCCCGCCTCCTCGACGACGACGCCGACCTGCACTCGACGATCCTGAAGGTCGCCGCCCGCAGCCACTTCGACCAGGCCGAGGAGAAGGAGGCCGAGACCTTCGGGCTGCTGCTGGCCAGCAAGTGCCGTACATGGCTGGCCGTTTCCTCGGTGCGCGGGCAGCGGGACCATCTGGCGGGGCGGATCGAGGCGTCACTGGGTTATCTCGGCCCGCAGGGCTGATCGAGGGAACGTCGGGCCCACGTCCGGGCGGTGGACGAACCCGATTGTCAGTGGTGGACGGCAAGCTGGTGGTGCGCCCTCATGTGCGGGCGTGACGCGACGACGCCGAACCGGGGAGAGCCGACCGATGCCCACCGCCGTACTGACCGACCGCGAGCGCACCGCCGTACAGGCCTACCTGCGGCTGTTGCACACCGTACGAGCCGCGTTCGACGGTCCTCCCGGCTCCCGCCGACCACCCGTCGTCCCGCCCGCCGTCCTCGCCGAGGCGGAACAGGCGCTGGCGGACGCCGGCCTGACGGGCAACGAGGAGGAGTTCTTCCGGCTGCTGCAGAGCTGGTGCCCGGCGGAGCCGTAGCCGGTCCCGCAGCGGGCCCGCGGGGGCTCAGGTGTGCGGCACACTCACCGCTGTCGCCACCAGCCCCCGCCGGACCGTCCACCGGCCCTCGAACCGGTCGACGCGCCGGTCGCCCACCAGCGGGCCCGGGACGAGGAGCCGGGCGCGGAAGCCGCCGCTGTGCTGTTCACCGGAGTCGGCGAAGACGTCGAGGTCGGCCTCGGTGAAGTCCAGCCACTTCGCGGTGAGCGGGAACCACGCCTTGTAGACGGACTCCTTGGCGCTGAAGAGCAGCCGGTCCCAGTGGATGCCGGGGTGGTCGTCGGCCAGGCGGCGCAGCCGGTCCACCTCGGCGGGCAGGGCGACGGCGGGCAGGACGCCCTCCGGGAGCGGCTGGTGGGGTTCGGCGTCGATGCCGAGGGAGGCCAGTTCGGTGGCGCGGGCCAGCGCGGCGGCGCCGTAGCCCTCGCAGTGGGTCATGCTGCCGATCAGTCCGGCCGGCCAGCCCGGGGCGCCGCGCTCACCGGGCAGGATCGGCTGGGCGGGCACGCCGAGCTTCTCCATGGCGCTGCGCGCGCAGGAGCGTACGACGGCGAACTCCCGGCGGCGCTTGAAGACCGCCTTCGCCACGACCGCCTCCTCCTCGGGGTACAGGGCCGTGTGCCCGGGCTCCTCGTCGCCGTAAGCCTCGACGGTGGCCACCGGGGCCGGCAGCAGTTCCTCGATCAACGGGCCCGGTCCTCCTTGGGCAGAATCGTGCGCAGCCGTCCCGGCGGGTCGGGTCGCTTGCGCCACTCGCGGGGGTATCCCACCGACACCTCCTCGAAGCGGACGCCCTCGTGCCAGGTGGTCCGCGGGATGTGGAGGTGGCCGTAGACCATCGTCTCGACCCGGAACCTGCGGTGCCAGTCCGCGGTCCGCCGGGTACCGCACCACATGGCGAACTCGGGGTACCACAGCACGTCCGTGGGGTGCCGGTCCAGCGGGTAGTGGTTGACGAGGACGGTGGGCAGGTCCTCGGGCAGTGCGGCGAGCCTGCGCTCGGTCTCGGCGACCCTGGCCTCGCACCAGGCCTCGCGTGACGGGTAGGGGTCGGGGTGCAGCAGGTACTCGTCGTTGCACACGACCCCGGTCCCGTGCGCGTACGCCAGTCCCTCCTCCTTGGTCGTGCAGCCGGAGGGCAGGAAGGAGTAGTCGTACAGCAGGAACAGCGGCGCCACGGCCACCGGGCCGCCCGGGCCGTCCCAGACGGGGTACGGGTCCTCGGGGGTCGTCACGCCGAGCTCGCGGCACAGGTCGACCAGGTGCTCGTAGCGGGCGACGCCGCGCAGGGTGACGGAGTCCTTGGGGTGGGTCCACAGTTCGTGGTTGCCGGGGGCCCAGACGACCTTGCGGAAGCGGCCGGCGAGGGTCTTGAGCGCCCAGCCGATGTCGGCCACGGTCTCCGCCACGTCACCGGCGACGAGCAGCCAGTCGTCATCGCTGCCGGGGCGCATCCGCTCGACGAGCGCGCGGTTCTCCTCGTATCCGATGTGCAGGTCACTGATGGCCAGCAGCTGTCCGGCACCGCCGGCCGTCGACGTCACCCCTCGCCCCTTTCGATCACACGAATGACCTTACGAGAACACAGGCCGCGTTCGGGGCACAAGGCCGGATCACGTCGTCGCGTCGCAGGGCGCTGTCCGGGCGGTCGGGGGCGGGGTGACCGGGACGGTCAGGAACCATCCGCATTTCCGTAACACGTACGTTGCACGCGGCACCCCTTGAAAGCCGTATGATCGCCGCAACACCACCGCCATGGACGTCCCTTCGCACGGGGCGGTTTGGTGTCCCTCCAAACACCCTGCCCGGGCACGGGTCTGCTTCGCCCTGCCCGCGAACCCGAAAGGACGGCCCTGCATGGTCTCTCGCGTACGCGTCTGGCTCAACCGCACGTACGCGGAGAACGTGTTCTTCATGGATCAGCTGCGACGAAATCCCAGCGATCGGGCCGTCGAGATCCATGCGACGCACGGGGACGCCGACTCCCCCGTGCTGGCCGCCGCCGACACCGCCGAACTGGAGCCCGAGGGCCTGTCCCCGGCCGGTTACGTCGAGTACGCCCTCGCCCAATGCAGGCGCCGCGGCATCGACGTGTTTGTGCCCCGGCTGCACCAGTCGGCGATCGTGGCCCACCGGGCGGACTTCGAGGCGGTCGGTACGGCGCTGCTCGCGCCGCCGCCGGAGGCCGTCGCGGTCTTCCACGACAAGGTGATCGCGTACGAGGCCGTGCAGGCGGTCGGGGTGCCGGTGCCGCCGTGGTGGCGGGTGCGCAACGCCGACGAACTGCTCGCCGCCGTCGAGGAGTTGGAGGAGGCCGGTCACAAGGCCTGCTTCAAGCCGGCGTCCGGTGCGGGCGGCGTGGGCTTCCGCGTCATCACCCGCGCCCCCTTCTCGCTGATGCACCTCGACGGGTTCCCGACGCCGTATGTGCAACTGGATCTGGTGCTGGACGCGTTGCGGCGGACCGACGAGCCGGTGGACTGGCTGGTGATGCCGCGCCTGGAGCAGCCTGAGGTGTCGGTGGACTGCCTCACCGGTCCGGACAACCGGGTGCGGCTGGCGATCGGCCGGATCAAGAACGGTCGCCGTCGTGGGTTCACCGTCCAGGAGCCGTGGCTGGAGCCTGCGCGGCTGATCGCGGAGGGGTTCGGGCTGCACTATCTGTCCAACATCCAGTTCCGGATGTTCGGCCGGACGCCGGTGCTGATGGACGTCAACACCCGGCCGGCCGGCGGACTGCACCAGCTGTCGCTGTGCGGGGTCAATGTGCCGTGGCTGGCCGTTCAGCTGGCGCTGGGCGACGATCCGGGCGAGGTGGTTCCGCCGTTCCTCGGGCAGGACTACACGGTGGTGTCCGGGCCGCGGCCCCTGCGCCCGGTGTCCATTCCGCAGCAGCGGTCGGAGGTCGAGGCGCCGCTGCTGCCGACGGTGCCCGCGCCGGCACCGGTTGACTCCGTCGGTAGCGGGGCGGCTCAGGCTCTGCCGCTCTAGGTTGCCCGCTTCAAGCTGCCCGCTTCAAGTTGCCCGACGAACGAACCCGATGACGGAGTTCGAAAAGTTTTTCCCGGCAGGGTGTATCACGGCGCCGACCGCGCGCTCATAAGAGTGAAAGGCAACGGGGGACCGGGAAACACGGGGGATCCACGGGGGGAAGCACCACCACGGGGGAAGTACGGGGGCTTCGGGCCGGCAGGCGCTGTCACGGGGGCAGCGGCCGGCCGGCCCGAAGGCGTTTCCCGGGTCAGAAACGGCCCGAGCCCCGGTACAGCTCCAACTCCCCGTCCAGTTCCACGGCGAGCACCGTGGCATGCGGGTCGAGGTCGGCCTCGGTGGGCGGCTCGATCCACAGCACGCCCGGCGTCTCATGGAGGCCGCCGGTGATGCGGTGGCCCAGTTCCGTGCCGGTGCCGACGACCGTGACCCGGCGTACCGAGCCGAGCAGCCCGCGTACGTTGATCTCGGCGCGCGGGACGTCGAAGACGATCAGGTACAGGGTGCGGCGGTCCTCGGACAGGGTGCTCGGGCCGTAGTGGTGTCCGGCCGGAAGGCCGCGCCCGGTGCCGTACACCGCCTCCGCGTGCTTGGCGATCCAGTCGCCGAGCCCCTCCAGCCGCTCGGCCTGCTCCGCCGGGATCGTGCCGTCCTCGCGGGGTCCGACGCTCAGGAGCAGGTTGCCGCCTGCGCCGATCGTCTCGGCGAAGTAGCGGATCAGCTGGTCGACCGACTTGTGGTTGTGGTCGTGGTGCTGGTGGCCCCAGGAGTCGTTGATCGTCAGGCACAGCTCCCACGGGCCTTCCGGCGGTATGACCGGGGCCCCCTGTTCCGGGGTCGCGTAGTCGCCCTCGCTGAGCATGCGGGCGTTGAAGACGACGTCCGGCACCTCGGAGCGGATCAGCGTGGCGAGTTCGGGGATGCGCCACTGCTCCTCGCTGCGGTCCCACTCGCCGTCGAACCACATCAGGTCCGGTTTGTAGCGGGAGGTCAGCTCGCGGATCTGGCCGTCCCGGTAGGCGAGGAAACGTTCCCAGGCGTCCAGGTCCTCGAGTTCCGCGGCGACTTCGGAGTACCGGTTGTCCTCCAGCTCCGGCGGGCGGCCGGGCTTGCGCGTGGAGGCGTAGTCGGGGTGGCTCCAGTCCGAGTGCGAGTAGTAGAGCCCTACCTTGAGGCCCTGCTCGCGCAGGGCGTCCGCGTAGCCGCCGATCAGGTCGCGGCCCACGTTCAGTTCGCCGTGGGCCGTGTCCCACAGGGCCACGCCGTCGTGGTGACGGCTGGTCAGGACGGCGTACTTGGCACCGGCCCGCGCGAAGAGCCTCGCCCAGTCGCGCGGGTCGTAGCGGGAGGCGGTGAAGCGGTCGAACTGGGACATGTACCGGTCGTACGGGACGATGTCGTCGTAGAACGACCAGGACTCCTGCACACCGTCGACGGCGTAGATGCCCCAGTGGACGAAGATCCCCAACTTGGCGTCGGTGAACCAGGGTTGCATCGGCACCCCGCTCAGCTCCCTTCCGCGCGCTGCAGGCGGAGCGTGAGGACCTGGAAGGGACGCAGGGCGACCGCGACCCCGCCGTCGCCGGTGACGTCCGCGTCCTGAAGCGGGCGCTCCAGCAGGTCGGTCACCTGGGCGCCGGTGAGCGGGAAGCCGGTGCGCAGGACACCGCTCGCACGGCCGCCGCGGGACTCGTAGAGGCGTACGACGACGTCGCCGGACCGGTCGTCGGCCAGTTTGACCGCCTCGACGGTCACGCCGTCCCCGGCCACGGAGACGACCGGCTCGGGCGCGCCTGCCGCATCCGCCACCCGCAGGGGAGGTTGAGGGCGTACCCCTCGGCGACGGCGTCCTCGATGCTCGCGCCGGGGAGCAGGGAGTAGGTGAAGCGGTGCATGCCCTGGTCGGCCTCGGGGTCCGGCACGCGCGGGGCGCGGACCAGGCTGAGGCTGACCCTGGTCGTCGTACCGCCGTCGTCGCGGACCGTGCGGGTGACGTCGTGGCCGTACGTCGAGTCGTTGATGACGGCGACGCCGTAGCCGGGCTCGGCGATGTGCACCCAGCGGTGGCCGGCGACCTCGAAGCGGGCCGCCTCCCAGCTGGTGTTGGTGTGGGTGGGCCGCTGGATGTGGCCGAACTGGATCTCGGCGGAGGAGTGCGGGGCGCGGATGTCCACCGGGAAGCCCGCCTTGAGGATCTTCTCGGCCTCGTGCCAGTCGATCTCGGTCTCGAAGTCGATTCGGGGGCTGCCGGCGCGCAGGGTGATCGTCTGGGTGACCTTCGAGCCCTTGCCGAACGACCGCGTGACCCGGATCGCCCCGAGGAGGGCGTCCTCCTCGACGACGGTGACCGCGTCCGCGTCCAGCAGATCGGTGTAGCGGTTCCTGTAGTGCTTGTCGATGTCCCAGGCGTCCCAGTAGTTCGGGAGGTCGGTGTGCAGACGCAGCAGGTTGCCCTTGTCGGCGAGGACTTCACGGCCGGCCCGCAGATCCCGCACCGAGGCGAGCGTGCCGTCCTGCGCCACCTCGACACGCACCAGGCCGTTGTCGAGGACCCGGCCCTCGACCTTCACCGGCTGTGCGGGCGCGGCGTCGGCCGGCGGTGCGCTGCCGCTCGCGGGGACCTCGACGTACGCCGGTGCGCCCTCGGGTGTGCGGACGACCTCGGCCCGGTCGAAGGGGCTGGTGTTGAACACCCGCGTGCCGTCGGCGCCCAGCGCGGCCACCGCCTCGGCGGTCAGCGCCTCCAGCTCCTCGGCCACGCGCGCGTATTCGGCCTCCGCCTCGCGGTGCACCCAGGCGATCGACGACCCCGGCAGGATGTCGTGGAACTGGTGCAGCAGCACCGTCTTCCACAGCCGGTCCAGCTTCTCGTACGGGTAGGAGTAGCCCGGCGCGTGCAGCGCGGCCGTCGTCGCCCACAACTCGGCCTCGCGGAGCCGGTGTTCACTGCGCCGGTTGCCCTGCTTGGTACGGGCCTGGGAGGTGTACGTCGCCCTGTGCAGTTCGAGGTAGAGCTCGCCGACCCACACGGGGGCGTCCGGGTACTCCTCGCGGGCCGTGGCGAAGAAGTCGTCCGGGTGCTCGATGACGACCTTCGGTGAGCCCTCCAGGTCCGCCAGCCGGCGCGCCCGCTCCATGATCTCGCGGGTGGGGCCGCCACCGCCGTCGCCCCAGCCGAAGGGCGCGAGGGAGCGTGTACCGCCGCCCTTCTCCGAGTAGTTGCGGACGGCGCGGTCCATCTCCTCACCGCTGAAGCGGGCGTTGTAGGTGTCGACCGGCGGGAAGTGCGTGAAGATGCGGGTGCCGTCGATGCCCTCCCACCAGAAGGTGTGGTGGGGGAACTTGTTGGTCTGGTTCCAGGAGATCTTCTGGGTCAGGAACCAGTCGTTGCCGGCGAGCTTGGCGAGCTGGGGGTAGGCGGCGGTGTAGCCGAAGGAGTCCGGCAGCCAGACGCCCTTGGTCTCGACGCCGAAGTGCTCGATGAAGAACCGCTTGCCGTGGACCAACTGGCGGGCGATGGCCTCGCCGCCGGGCAGGTTGCCGTCGGCCTCGACCCACATGCCGCCGACCGGCGCCCACTGGCCCTTCTTCACGGACTCCTGGATGCGGGCCCAGACGTGCGGGTAGTTGTCGCGCACCCACTCGTACTGCTGGGCCTGCGAGCAGGCGAAGATGAAGTCGTCGTACTCGTCGGCCAGGGACGTGACGTTCGAGAAGGTGCGGGACGTCTTGCGCTTGGTCTCGCGGATGGGCCACAGCCACGCGGAGTCGATGTGCGCGTGGCCGACACCGGAGATCGTGTGCGCGCTGGCGTGGGCGGGGCGGGCCAGCACCGGCGCGAGCACCTCGCGGACGGCCGGGGCGCTCCCGGAGATGTCGTCGAGGTCCAGGGCGTCCATCGCCCGGTCGAGGGCGTGCATGATCTCGTGGCGGCGCGGTTCGTGCTCGCCGAGGTGGACCATGAGCTCGCGCAGCACCTGGAGGTCCAGGTCCAGGTGCCAGACCTCTTCGTCCAGGACGGCGATGTCGGCGCGCTGGAAGGTGTAGAGAGGTTTGTCGCCCGCGGTCAGGACGTCGCCGAGCGGGGTCGGGGCCGCGAAGTCGTTGGCCAGGATGTCGGGGTTGGAGGCGGCCTCGACCAGGTAGTCGATCTCCTCGCCGCCCGCGACCGGGTTGCCGATCGGCACGTACTGGTTGAGCGGGTTGACCGCCTTCAGTGGCCTGCCGTCCGGCAGGTGGACCAGGGCCTCGGCCTGGTTGCCGGGCCAGTCCCCGACGAAGCCGAGGTCGATGACCGCCTCGACGCGCCGCCCGGCCCACTCGGCGGGCACCCTGCCGCGCATCCGGAACCAGGTCGTGCCCCAGGGCGGGCCCCACGGAGTGTCCATCGCGAAGGGTGTGTACCGGGCGGCCGCGGCCTCCTCGAAGGAGACGGGCTCCCCCGGCGCGTGCCAGGCCTCGACCTCGAAGGGGACCGTGGCCGAGTAGATCGCGGGCTTGATGCGCTGGTTGTGGACGCGCTCGACGCGTTCCTCGATCCGGCGGCGTTCGTCGTGCATCAGGGTCTCCAGGGAGGGAGAGAACGGAGGTGGGAAGCGAGGGGTACCGAGTGGAGGCCGGTGGGGCGAGGGGTGGAAGCGCTTTCTGGGGCGGGCGCTACTTAAGGTACGCGAGGCCGGGATGCACCCCGGCGTAGCCCTCGACCAGTCTGCGCGCGACGCCCACCGAGTCGACCAGCGGGTGCAGCGCGAAGGCCTTCACCGCAGTCGTTCGGGAGCCGGACTCGGCGGCGGCGAGCACCTCCCGCTCGACCGCCTTGACCGAGCAGACGAGGCCGGTGGCGTGGTCGGGCAGCGGGGCGACGGCGACCGGGTGGGCGCCGTTGGCATCGACCATGCAGGGCACCTCGATGACGGCGTCGGAGTCGAGCACCGCGAGGGTGTTCTGATTGCGGACGTTGAGGATCAGGGTCGTGCGCTCGTCGCGGGCGATGGCCCGCATCAGCGCGAGCGCCACTTTCTCGTACCCGCCGGAGAGGTCGTCGGCGTCGCGCTCGCCGGCGCCGGCCGTCTCCCGGTTCTCGGACATGTAGGTGGCCTCGCGCTCGGCGCGGGTGCGGTCCCAGGCCTGAAGCGCGGAGACGTCCGGGTTGCGCACCTGCTCGTAGAAGCCGGCCTGCTGGTCGCGCAGGAAGGCGCCGCGGGTCTTGTCGGCCTGCTGGTAGGCGCGGACGGCCTCGCGGTTGAAGTAGTAGTAGTGCAGGTATTCGTTCGGGATGGCGCCGAGCGACCGGAGCCAGTCGACGCCGAAGAGCTTGCCCTCCTCGAAGGAGCCGAGCAGGCCGGGGTCGGCGAGCAGGCGCGGCAGTTCGTCGCGGCCGGCGACGCGCAGGCCGCGCACCCAGCCGAGGTGGTTGAGGCCGACGTAGTCGATCCACGCCTCGCCGGGGTTCTTCACGCCGAGCACGCGGGCGATACGGCGGCCGAGGCCGACCGGCGAGTCACAGATGCCGATGACGCGGTCGCCGAGATGGCGGGACATGGCCTCGGTGACCAGGCCGGCGGGGTTGGTGAAGTTGATGACCCAGGCGTCCGGCGCGAGGCGGGCCACCCGCTGGGCGATCTCGACGGCGACCGGGACGGTCCGCAGGCCGTAGGCGATGCCGCCCGCGCCGACCGTCTCCTGGCCGAGGACGCCCTCGGCGAGCGCGACCCGCTCGTCGTTCGCCCGGCCTTCGAGGCCGCCGACGCGGATCGCCGAGAAGACGAAGTCGGCGCCGCGCAGGGCCTCGTCGAGGTCGGCGGTGGCGCTCACCTCGGGCGCGTCGGGCACCCCGGCGGCCTGCTCGGCGAGCACGCGGGTCACGGCGTCCAGACGGCCGGTGTCCAGGTCGTGCAGCACGACCCGGGTGACCCGGCCCTCCGCGCGGTCCGTCAGGAGGGCCCCGTACACGAGCGGCACGCGGAATCCGCCGCCGCCCAGAATCGTCAGCTTCACGCCTGCACCTTTCCTGCCACGAGCACCTTGACGCCGGCCTCCTCCAGGGCGGACCGGGTCGCCGTGTTCACGGGAGCGTTCGTCACCACCATGTCCAGCTCCTCGGGACCGCATACCTTGGCCATGCCGGTCCCTGGGAACTTCGCCCCGTCGGCGAGCAGGACGACCTTGTCGCCGGCCCGGATCATGGCCCGCTTGACCGGCACCTCGACGACCGTGGTGTCCATGACCTGCCCGCCGGCCCGCACGCCGCTGGTGCCGAGGAACAGCCAGTCGGCGTGCAGCTGGCGCAGGTTGTCCTCGGTGAGGAAACCGACCAGGGAGCGGTACTCGCGGCGGACCATGCCGCCGAGCAGCACCAGCTCGATGCCCTCGTCGTCGGCGAGCTCCTCGTAGACCACCAGGTTGCTGGTGATCACGGTGAGGCGGCGGCCGTGCAGCTGGCGGGCCAGCCGGAAGGCGGTGGTGCCGATGTCGAGCAGCACCGACTGACCGTCTTCGATCATCGCGGCGGCGTGCGCGGCTATGGCGTCCTTCTCGGGCACGCGCATCTCGGCGACCTCGGCGAAGGGCTGGTCGCCCTCCTCCACGACCGCGCCGCCATGCACCCGCGTGAGCAGGCCGTCCTCCTCGAGTTTGACCAGGTCACGCCTGATCGTGGCGGGGCTCACACCCAGCCGCTCGGAGAGATCGGTCACGGCCGCGGGGCCGCCGGAGCGCAGGGCCCGCAGGATGAGTTGGTGTCGTCGTTCTGCCAGCACGGCGTGAACACTACTCGTCATCTTCAATCATCGCCATGCTCATTTCTGCTCGGGTATTGACCAATCCCGCGGAGCGGCGCACGATTCCGCTCACCGAAATGAAGAGTTTTGACGAGCTCTCCCCCACGGGGGTCCCCGGACGAGAGCCCGAGCGAGAGGACCCTGCCGTGGACGACGACCGGCCCGATGTGCTGCTGACCGGGCTGCTCTTCTACGACCTCGTCCTCACCGGGCTCGGGAAGCCGCCGACACCGGGCGAGGAGATCTGGACGGGCGGCATGGGCTGCGGCCCCGGCGGCATCGCCAACCTGGCGGTGGCCGCCGCCCGCTTCGGCCTGCGCACCTCGCTGGCCACGGTGTTCGGCGACGACCTCTACGGGGAGTACTGCCGGGACGTCCTGTGCGACCAGGAGGACATCGACCTCTCACTCTCCCGCACCGCGGACGGCTGGCCCACCCCGGTCACCGTCTCCCTCGCCTACGGCCACGACCGGGCTCTGGTCACCCACGGCCAGGAACCCCCGTACTCGCAGGACGCGCTGATGGGCGACCCGCCCGAGGCACGCACCGCCCTCGTGCACATCGAGGCCGAACCCCGCGAGTGGCTGGCCAAGGCCGCCGCGAACGGCACCCGGATCTACGCCGACGTCGGCTGGGACCCCACCCAGCAGTGGTCCACCGCCCTCCTCGACCAGCTCTCCCTGTGCCACGCCTTCCTCCCCAACGAGACCGAGGCGATGGCCTACACCCGTACCGACACCGCCGTCGCGGCCCTCGGCACCCTCAGCGAGCTGGTGCCGGTGGCCGCGGTGACGCGTGGCGGGGACGGCGCCGTCGCCGTCGACCAGACGACCGGCGAGTACGCGGACGTGCCCGCCCTGGACACCGACGTCCTCGACGCGACGGGCGCGGGCGACGTGTTCGGGGCGAGCTTCGTCGCGGCCTCGCTGGGCGGCTGGCCGCTGGCGGAACGGCTGAAGTTCGCCGTCCTGGCCGCCGGTCTGTCGGTCCGGCGGCCCGGCGGGGCTCTGGCCGCCCCCGGCTGGTACGGCGTCGACCGCTGGTGGCGCTCCCTGACCGATCCCGAACTGAAGCGGGCGTACGGCTTCCTGGCGGACCGGCTCCCGGACGATCCGGGACCGCCCGTCGCGTACGCCCCCGTGACACCTCCCGCACGGCAGAACTGACTTCCCCGAGCGAGCTCCCCCCACGTGCTCTCTCCCTCACGTGCCCCTCTCATGCGAAGTCCCGAAAACATCCGAAAGGCGGTGGGAGCTGTGCGGCTCTCACGAAGAGGCCTGCTCCGCGCGGGCCTGGCCGGCACGGCCGCCACGGCGCTGGGCGGCCTGGCGTCCGGCTGTGCCGTTCCGACCGGCTCGACCGGCCGGAACATGGTCCTGTGGTACTGGGACGGCGGCCTCGGTGACACCGCCGTCGACAAGGCCAAGGCCCGCTACGCGAGCAGCGTGGACCTCCAGGCCATCAAGATCGGCGGCTACTACCGGTCCAAGCTGATCACCACGATGACCGGCAACGCCCACGTCCCCGACATCGCGGGCCTCAAGGGCGAGGACATGGCGTCCTACCTGCCCAACGCGGACCAGTTCGTGGACCTCAGGACCCTGGGCGCGGACAAGTACCGGAGTCAGTACCTGGACTGGAAGTGGGACCAGGGCAAAGCCGACGACGGCACGATGATCGGCTTCCCGATCGACTGCGGCCCGGTCGCGCACTTCTTCCAGTACGAGGTGTTCCGCAAGGCGGGACTGCCGTACGAGCCCGCCGACGTCTCCAAGGAGCTGAACACCTGGGAGAAGTTCTTCGCGGCCGGCGAGCGGCTCAAGCAGCGGATCCCCGGGACCTCGCTGCTCACCGACGTCAACAGCGTCTTCGAGAACGTCGTGCAGCAGGGCAGCAAGCGGTACGTGGACAAGGACCGGCACTTCATCGGCGACCAGGAGCACGTACGGAACGCCTGGGCCCTCGCGGTGGAGGCCAAGCGGCGCGGTCTCGTCTCGAATCTCGTCACCGGCACCCCGGACCAGATATCCGCGGTCGACTCCGGCAAGCTCCCCAGCCAGCTCGGCGCCTCCTGGGCGACGTACGACATCAAGAACGGCAACCCCAAGACCAAGGGCAAGTGGCGGATCGCCGACATGCCGGTGCGGCCGTCCAACAACGGCGGTTCGTTCCTGTCGATCACGAAGGCGTGCCGGGAGCCCGAGCGGGCCTTCGAGATCATCGCGTGGATGCTGAACGCGTCCAACCAGGCCTCCGGTTACGTCGACGCGGGCCTCTTCCCGTCCACGCCCACCGCGTACGGGCTGAAGCAACTGCGCGACCCCGACCCCTTCTTCGGTGGCCAGGTGACGACGGACGTCTTCGGGCCCGCCGCGCAGAAGATCGTGGTCGCCTACAACAGCCCGTTCGACGTGGCGCTCGGGCAGCCGATCAAGGACGAGATCAAGAACGTCGGCGTCCTCGGCAAGGACCCGGAGAAGGCCTGGAGTGACGCCATGGGCAAGTGCCGGCGGATAGCGAAGCACCTGGGGGTGAGCTACTGATGGCCACCGCGTTGGACAAGCCGCCCGTCATGGCGGAGCAGACGGCGGCTGCCGGGCCCCGCTCGGGTTTCCGTAAGTACTGGCACCTGTACGCCGCGATCTCCCCCTTCTACCTCCTCTTCCTCGCCTTCGGCCTGATCCCCGTCGGCTTCTCGCTCTACCTCTCCTTCCACCGCTGGGACGGCCTCGGCTCGATGGAGTGGGCGGGGCTCTCGCAGTACCAGTACCTGCTGAGCGACAGCGACTTCTGGAGCTCGATCGGGACCACGCTGATCATCTGGGCGCTGGCCACCTTCCCCATGATCTTCCTGGCGATGGTCACGGCCGTGATGCTCAACTCGGCGGTCCGCTTCAAGAACATCTACCGGTTCGCGTACTTCCTGCCGAACGTCACCTCGGTCGTCGCCATCGCGATCGTCTTCGGTTCGGTCTTCTCCACCAACTTCGGCCTGATGAACGCCCTGTTGCAGGCCGTGGGGCTGGACCAGGTGGCGTGGCTGAACACCCCGTGGGGCATCAAGGTGGCCATCGCGACGCTGATGACCTGGCAGTGGACCGGCTACAACGCGATCATCTTCCTCGCGGGCCTGCAGACCATCCCGGGCGAGCTGTACGAGGCGGCACGGGTGGACGGCGCCGGTCCCGTGCAGACGTTCTTCCGGATCACGCTGCCGATGCTGCGGCCGACGCTGCTGTTCGTGCTGGTGGTCTCGACGGTCACCGGACTGCAGAGCTTCACCGAGGCGCAGGTGCTGCTGCAGAACACCTCGAACGACTCGACGTTCTCGGGTGGTCCCGATCACGCGGGCCGGACGATGGTCCTCTACTTCTTCCAGCAGACCTTCGACAACAACGACTTCGGCTACGGCGCGGCCGTGGCGTGGGGGATCTTCCTCGTCGTCGTCATCTTCTCGATCATCAACTGGCGCCTGGTGCAGCGCCGGGGCGAAGACTAGGGAGGCCTGGACACCGTGGCATCCATCAAGGGAACCCGCAGCCGGGGCATCGCGCTGCACGCCGTACTCGTCATCGGACTGCTGCTGTCGGCCTTCCCGTTCTACTGGGCCGTCATCATGTCGACGCACACGTCGACCGAGATCTTCTCCTACCCGCCGAAGCTGCTGCCCGGCTCGCACTTCCTGCAGAACGCCCGCAGCCTCTTCGACAACATCGACTTCTTCGGCTCGATGCTCAACTCACTGCTGGTGGCGTCGGCGGTGACCTTCCTGGTCCTGCTCTTCGACTCGCTGGCCGCGTTCGTCTTCGCCAAGTTCGACTTCCCGGGCCGCAGACTGCTCTTCACCCTGCTGATGATCATCTTCATGGTCCCGACGCAGCTGGCGATCATCCCGCAGTTCGTGATGATGGCGAACATCGGCTGGATCGGCTCGATGACGGCACTGATCGTGCCGGCGGCGGCCAACGCCTTCGGCATCTTCTGGATGCGCCAGTACATGAAGAGCGCGATCCACGACGAACTGCTGGACGCCTCGAGGATCGACGGGGCGAACTTCCTGCGCCAGTACTGGCACGTGGCCCTCCCGGTCGTCCGGCCGGGCCTGGCCTTCCTCGGCATCTTCACCTTCATGGCCCAGTGGAACGACTACGCCTGGCCCCTGATCGCCCTCACCAACCCGGACAACGTCACCCTCCAGGTCGCGCTGTCCCAGCTCAACGGCGTCCACGGCACCACGGACTACGGCATGGTGATGACCGGCGCGCTGCTCGCCCTCATCCCCCTGCTCATCGTCTTCGCCATCGGCGCCAAGCAGATCATCGGCGACCTCGGCAAGGGGGCCATCCGCTGATGGACCCGCTGCTGGGGCTGCGCCCCTGGGAGGCACCCGAGGTGACCTCCTGGGGGCGAGGGCCCATGAACGCCGTCGACCGGCGCTCCGGAGCACTCCCCCTCGACGGCGACTGGCGCTTCCAGTTGCTGCAGGCTCCGGGCGCGCCGGTCGGCGGTGCCTGGTCGACGTCATCCGTCCCCGGCGTCTGGACCCTGCAGGGCGGGGACGACCTTCCGCAGTACACCAACGTCCGGATGCCGTTCGGGGAGTTCCCGCCCCACTCGCCCGCCGCCAACCCGACGGGTGTGTACGAGCGTGAGGTGGACGTCCCCGCCAAGTGGGCCGGACGCCGGATCGTGCTCCAGGTCGGGGCCGCCGAGAGCGTGCTGCTGGTGCATGTGGACGGGCGGCCCGTCGGCATCTCCAAGGACTCGCACCTGGCGGCCGAGTTCGATCTGACGGGTCTGGTGCGCGCCGGGCAGCGGGCCACCGTACGCCTGACGGTCGTGAAGTGGTCGGACGCCTCGCACATCGAGGACCAGGACCAGTGGTGGCACGGCGGGATCACCCGCTCGGTGCTGCTGTACGCGACGGACCCGCTGTATCTCGCGGACGTGACCGTGCGGGCTGCGTTCAGCGGGGAGCTGCGGGTGGACTGCCGGGTGCGGGACGCTCGCGGTGCGCTGCCCGCGGGGTGGTACGTCAGCGGGGAGCTGGACGGTCAACTCCTCGTGCAGGACCGGGAGTTCGACCGTTTCAATGCCGAGGACGAGCGCGTGTCCGACTTCCTCGGCGAGGCCCGGATGCGGACGACCGTGGAGGACGTGCGCACCTGGAACGCGGAGACGCCCGAGCTGTACGGCCTGACCGTCCGCCTGCACCGCCCCGACGGCACGGTAGCCGACACCTCCCGGCACCGGATCGGCTTCCGCGACGTCGGGATCGTCGGCCGGGACCTGCTGGTCAACGCAGAGCGGGTGTTCATCCGGGGCGTGAACCGGCACGACTTCCATCCGCTGACGGGGCGGACGGTGTCGTACGACGACACGCGCGCCGATCTCGTCCTGCTCAAGCGGTTCGGATTCAACGCGATCCGCACCGCCCACTACCCGAACGACCCGGCGCTGTACGACCTCGCCGACGAGCTCGGCTTCTACGTCGTCGACGAGGCGGACATCGAGTCCCACGACCACGCCCACGAGATCGCCGACGACCCGCGCTATCTGAACGCCTTCGTGGACCGCGTCTCGCGCATGGTGCTGCGCGACAAGAACCACCCGTCGGTCATCATCTGGTCGCTGGGCAACGAGTCGGACTACGGCGCGAACCACGACGCGGCGGCGGGCTGGGTGCGCCGGCACGATCCGACGCGGCCGGTCCAGTACGAGGGTGCGGCCAAGCTCGACTGGGCGGCGACGGACGACGCCTCCGACATCGCCTGCCCCATGTACGCGCCGCTGGAGGACTGCGTGGCCCACGCCCTGTCCGGCCGCCAGACCAGGCCGCTCATCCAGTGCGAGTACTCGCACGCGATGGGCAACAGCAACGGCACGCTGGCCGACCACTGGGCTGCCATCGAGGCCACCCCAGGTCTTCAGGGCGGGTTCATCTGGGAGTTCTGGGACCACGGAATTCTGCAACGCGTGAGCGATGGCAGACCTGCCGGGCGCGCGGGCGCCGGGCTCTACGACAACGGTGTCACCGCGCCCGGGTACCGCTGGGCGTACGGCGGCGACTTCGGCGAGTCCCTCCACGACGGCGCTTTCATCGCGGACGGCGTGGTGTTTCCCGACCGCACGCCCAAGCCCGCGATGTACGAGCACCGGGAGATCGCGGCGCCGGTGCGCATCGAGTGCTTCAAGCACGAGGGCATCGTGCTCGGCAACCACCAGCACTTCCGGGGCCTGGACTGGCTGGCCGGCGAGTGGCGGCTGGACCTGGCCGACGGCACGACGCTGGCCGGCCCGGCCGAGCTGCCGAACCTGCGCCCCGGCGAGACGGCCGCCGTGCCGCTGCCCTTCGAGGTGCCGCACGACGGCGGCGAGGCCTGGCTGACGCTGCGCGTGACGGTGGCAGAGGACCAGCCGTGGGCGCTGCGCGGCACCGAGGTGTGCGTGCCGCAGATCCGGCTGCGCGGACCCGCCGTGGCCCCGGACGTTCCGGTGGACCGGCAGCTCGAGGTCGACGGCGAGGGACTGCTCCTCCATCCGCTGCTGACGGCGGCCCCCACGCTCTCCCTGTGGCGGGCGCCCACCGACAACGACGAGCTGGGCGGCATGGCCGACCGCTGGCGGAACTGGGGGCTCGACGCGCTGGTGCGCAAGGTCGTGTCCGTCCGGCAGGACGCGGGCCGCCTGACGGTGGACGCCGAGTACGCGGGCACCACGGGTGTCGTTCGGCACCGGCAGGTGCTCACGCCCGTCGAGGGCGGGGTCCGCGTCGACGAGGAGGCCGAGCTGCCGGAGACGTTCGACGACGTGGCACGGGTCGGCACGGTCTTCGAGACGGCCGCGGGGCTCGACCTGCTGGAGTGGTTCGGGCAGGGCCCGTGGGAGTCGTATCCCGACCGCAGCGCGGGCGCGCCCGTCGGTCATCACCGTGTACCGGTCGACGAGTTGTTCACTCCGTATCTGCGTCCGCAGGAGAGCGGCGGCCGGCACGGCGTGCGGCGGTTCACGCTGTCCGCGCCGGACGCCACCGGGTTCTGTGTCGCGCTGGACGAACCCCGCCAGGTCTCCGTGACCCGCTACCGCGCCGAGGACCTCACCTCCGCACGGCACCACGACGAGCTGGTCCCGCGGCCCGGCTGCGTGGTGCACATCGACGCCGCGCACCGGGGCCTGGGCACCGCCTCCTGTGGCCCCGACACCTCACCCCCGTATCTCGTCGCACCGGGAATCCATCGCTGGAGCTGGACCCTGCGCGTTCTCTGAACTCCCCCCACGCCCTTCGCTGTCACCCCTCGTGGATCCCACGGATCTCACGGATCTTCTTACGGAGCACACGTGTGTACTTCGCATGACCATGCCCAGGGCGAGGCCGAGCAGGCCGGTGCCGGAAGACGCGGTTTCCTGCGCGCGACCGCGCTGCTCGGCGCCGCCGCCGCGGCGGGGGTAGCGCTGCCGGCCGTGGCCGAGGCGTCCCCGGCCACGGCCGGCCGGCGTCCGGACGCCGACAGCCGCCGCTTCACGCTGGCCGTGATGCCCGACACCCAGTACCTCTTCGACGGGCCGAGCATCAACGCGGCGCCCGTCGAGGCGTCCCTGCGCTACCTCCTGGAACACGGGCGGGAGGAGAACATCGTCTTCCTGTCCCACCTCGGCGACCTCACCGAGAACGGCGCGCAGGACGAATGCGCCGCGATCGGCAAGGCGTTCGAGCTGCTCGACCGGCGGGGCGTCGGTTACAGCGTCCTCGCCGGCAACCACGACGTGAAGTCCTCGACCGACGACCAGCGCGGCTCGACGCCGTACCTGGACACGTTCGGGCCGCGGCGCTTCAAGGGCAAGCCCACCTTCGGGGGCGCCTCCTCGGACGGCTACAACACCTACCACCTGTTCCGGGCGGCCGGGCGCGAGTGGATGGTGCTCGCCCTGGACTGGCGGCTGTCGGCCAAGGGCTACGCCTGGGCGAAGGACGTGCTGGCCCGGCACCCGAAGACACCCGTCATCCTCACCACCCACGAACTGGTCGTCCAGGACGACGCGTTGTCGTCGTACGGCCAGCAGCTGTGGGACCAGCTCGTGAAGGACCACGACCAGATCTTCCTCACCCTCAACGGCCACTACTGGCCGGCGGGCCGGGTCACCCGCAAGAACGCGGCGGGCAATGACGTCCACCTGCACCTGACGAACTATCAGAACCGCTACTTCGGCGGCGCGGCGATGATCCGCCTCTACCGCTTCGACCTCGACCGGGGCGTCATCGACGTCGAGACGGTCTCCCCGTGGATCCTGGGCCGGGCCGCGAAGGGGCTCAACGAGCTGGAGCGGCAGGAGATCGAACTCAGCGGCGACGCCGACCGTTTCTCCGTCGACATCGACTTCGCGGACCGCTTCTCCGGCTTCGCCCCGGTGCCCGCCCGCCCGGCGCGCCCCGCGTCCAAGATGCTGATCAGGGACACGGCCGCGTACTGGCGCTTCGAGTCACCCGTCTCCGGCACCGTCCGCGACCTGTCCGGCCACGGCAACGACCTCACCGTGGTCTCCGTGGGCGGCGGCAAGCTCGGCTGGTCGGCCGACCACCACCCCGACCAGCCCGGCCACGGCAGCCTGGAGTTCCAGGGCTACAAGTCCCCCCTGAAGGGGGCGTACCTGCGCACGGTCGACGGCGCCCCGCTCAACGCGGCCACCTTCAGGAACGGTTACACCGTCGAGGCCTTCTACCGACTGCCCGCCGACTGGGACGCCTCGCACAACGCCTGGGCGGGCCTGGTCAGCCGCACCGGCACCGGCGGGGCGGCAGGCAAGACGGAGGGCGACCCCGACGAGCCGCTCGCCACGCTCTCCCTCTCCGACGGGCCCGGCCCGCAGTGGGCGGTCCGCCCGCTCAACCAGCAGGGCATCGCCACCAACTGGGGCGACGAGACCGCACGCGAGACCTGGTGGCACGTCGCCGTCGTCAACGACGGCAGGCACACCACGCTGTACGTCCAGGGCTGCCCGGTGGCCCGCAACCCGCACGCCACCGCGATCGGCCTCACCTCGGTCGGGCTGCCGTGGCTGCTCGGCGGCTACGAGTACGGCGGCAGGATCGACCAGATCCTGTACGGCCGCCTCGGCGACGTCCGTGTCGTCGCGCGGGCGCTGCCCGTCACGTCCTTCATGAACCACTGACGCCCGCCGAGGATGAACATGACTGATCACCAGCTCCCCACCTGGGCGGACCCGTCCGTCGCCCCCGCCGACCTCGACCCGCAGGGCGTCTCCCGGCGCGGACTCCTGCGCCGCGCGGGCCTGTTCGGCGCCGCGTTCGCGCTCGGCTCCACGGCCGTGCCCGCGGCGGCGTCCTCGCGGGGCTGGGGCGGCGACGACCCGCGCCTCGCCTACCTGGTCGGCGACCACCACATCCACACGGTGTACAGCCACGACGCCAAGTACACGTTCTCCCAACTGGCCGCCGCGGGCGCCAAGTACGGGCTGGACTGGATGGTGTTCACCGAGCACTCCAACTTCGGGCACGCCAAGTACGGAGCCGCGCTGGAGCACGAGGAAATCCTCAAGGCGCGCGCCGAGAACCCGCGCCAGCTCATCTTCCAGGGCCTGGAGTGGTACATCCCGGCCGCCGAGCACTGCACGGTCTTCGCGGCGCCCGGCCGGCACGAGGTCGACCTCCTCACGCAGTTCGAGAGCGCCTACGACGGCAAGCTGCTCGGCTACGACAAGGGCGGCCCCGCCGACGCGGACACCGCCCGCAACGAGGCGCACGCCGTCAAGGCCATCAAGTGGCTGGCACAGCAGCGCCGCAGGGGCTACGTCGACGACGTCCTCGTCCTCGCCAACCACCCGCTGCGCCTGGGCATCGACTCCCCGCACGAGATGCGGGGCTGGCGGGACGCGGCCCCCGAGATCATGATCGGCATGGAGGGCGCACCGGGCGCCCAGGGCGCGGCAATCCCCGGCTGGCGCGGCAGTACGTCCATGCGCGGCGAGTACGAGAACAAGCCCTCGACTCAGTCCTGGCCGGGCTACCCGGCTCAGGCGTACCTGACCTACGGCGGCTTCGACTGGGCGACCGCGACGGTCGGCGGGCTGTGGGACTCGATGCTGGCGGAGGGCCGCCTGTTCTCGATCACCACGAACTCCGACGCCCACCGCATCGTCTTCGACACCTGGCGCAACGGCGACTGGCCGGCGGGACAGAACTTCGACACCACCGGCAAGCTGCCCGACCCGGTGAACACCGACGCCCCGCAGCCGGGCAGCGACTTCTGGCCGGGCCAGTTCAGCCGCACCCACGTCGGCGTGACCCGTTACGGCTACCGCGCGGTGATGGCGGGCCTGCGCGCGGGCCGGGTCTGGCTCGACCACGGGCATCTGCTCGACGGCCTCGACGTCCGCCTCAAGCGGGACTGCGACCACGGCCGCGGCGTCACGCTGGGCGGCCGGCTGCGGGTACGCAAGGGCGAGAAGCTCACGCTGAACATCACGGTCACGACGGCCTCCCGGCCCAACCCGCAGGGAATCCTGCCGGAGTTGGCGCATGTGGACGTCATCCGTGGCACGGTGCGCGGCCCGGTGGCCGACCGGGACGCCTGGAAGGCCCCGGACACCAAGGTCGTGACGACGAAGGACGTGAGCGGCCGCAAGGGGACGTACACCGTGCGCATCCCGCTCACCGCCGGGCACGAGTCCTTCTACGTCCGCCTGCGCGGCAGCGACGGCAACCGCCACGGCACGGGCTACCTCGGCGCCTCGGTCGACCCGCACGGCCCGATCCCGCACCCGCCCGGAGACGGTGACCCGTGGGCGGATACGTGGTTCTATTCGAATCCCGTATTCGTCGACGTGGCAGGAGCCTGACAATCTGATGAAGCGTCACTTCCTTACTCCCGTCTGTTTATTGGCCGCCCTGGGGCTCGGCGCGGGCACCGCGTCCGCGGCCGGTGACCCGCAATGGGCGGAGTCGGGCACGGCGTACACCGACACGCTGGGCGGCGGGCAGGGGCTCGCCGCCCGCGCGGACGGCTCGCTCCTCTACCGGGGCCTGGCCGACATCCCGCTGGACCTGCGGATCAAGGGCTGGAACCACGTCGGCGACCCGGACATCGCCCAGGGCCACGTCTTCGACGCCTACCAGGGCGCGGACACGGCCACGTCCAAGATGTTCGCGGTGACGACCCCGGCGGGGAAGCGTTACGAGTACGTCCATCAGCTCAACCCGGGCGAGAAGCTCAACAACTCCTTCGCCACGGTCTCGCCCGACGCGCAGTGGCTGGTGGCGGGCGAGTGGGGCGAACAGCGAAGACTCCAGGTCTTCCCCGCTCCCCTGCTCAACCCCGCCACCCCACCGACCGGCGGAGATCTGAAGGAGGCCTGGCAGATCACCCTGGACCAGCCCGTACGCGACATCCAGGGCTGCGACTTCGTGACGGACACCCGCCTGATCTGCGCCTCCAACGACGCCTCGGGCACCCTCTTCCCGGAGATCCGCCCCCTCCTCCAGGTCGACCTGCCCCGCAAGGTGGACGGCCGGCCGATGACGGGTGCGGTGAAGAGCCTGTTCGCGCTGCCGCAGCGCAGCGTGTGCACGGGCACGTTCGAGACGGAGGGCGTCGACTACGACGTGAACAGCGGCACGTTGCGGGCCCAGATGATTCCGCCCGGGGTGTGTGCGGTGGCTACAGCCGTGTACGCGTACAAGTAAGGGACCGGAACGACAAGTCCGCGACGCCTCTCGGTCATTGACCTGTCGGCAGCCGGAAACACCCGCACACCCCCCTCGGCATCGAGCGCTTCGCCGTGGTCGGCCGTTCCGGCGGCGGCCCGCACGCCCTCGCCCGCGCCGCGCTGCTGTCCGGACGGGTGACCCGGGCCGCCGTCCTGGTCAGCCTCGTCCCGCGGGACGCGGACGGGCTGGACCGGTTCGCGGGCAGGGCGGCCTCCAACGTCTGGAGGGGACGCCCCTCAGGCGTAGAAGCGACTGAGACTCGTCAGCACCGCCGCCGGCTTCCCCCGCCCTCGATCTCGATCGTGCCGTCGACGGTGATCTGCACCCCGCCCGGTACCTCCTCGACCTCTGCCAGCTTCCCGACCAGCCGTATGCGCGACCCGGCTTTCACCGGAGACGGGAAACGCACCTTGTTCAGCCCGTAGTTGACCTTCGTCGTCACTCCCTGGACGTCCAACAGCTCGGTGAACAAAGGGATGAAGAGGGAGAGCGTCAGATATCCGTGCGCGATGGGCGCGCCGAAGGGCCCCTCCGCCGCCTTCTCCGGGTCGACGTGGATCCACTGGTGGTCGCCCGTGGCGTCGGCGAAGGTGTTGATGCGGTCCTGGGTGATCTCGATCCACTCGCTGGTGCCGAGGTCGCTGCCGGCCAGCTTCTTCAGTTCGTCGAGGCCGTTCACGGTGATGCTCATGCGGTTCCTTCACTCTTGCCGTACCGGGTACGGACACGGGATTTGAGGAGCTTTCCGGAGGCGGTGCGCGGGAGTTCGTCCGCGAGGACCACCGACTTCGGGATCTTGTACTTGGCGAGCCGTCCGGACAGGGAGGCCAGCACCTCGTCGGGGTCGACGGCGGCGCCCTCGCGTGGCACGACGACCGCGCGCGGCACCTCGCCCCACTTGTCGTCCGGCACCCCGATCACCGCGCACTCGACGATGTCAGGGTGGGCGAGGAGGAGGTCCTCGATCTCGGCGGGGTAGACGTTCTCGCCGCCGGAGATGATCATGTCCTTGATGCGGTCGACGATGAAGACGTAGCCGTCCTCGTCGGTTCGGGCAGCGTCCCCGCTGCGGAACCAGCCGTCCGCGAAGGAGGCGGCCGTCTCCTCGGGCAACCCCCAGTAGCCGGGCATGACATGGGGGCCGCGGACCACGACCTCACCGGTCTCACCGACATCGACGGGCGCGAGGTCCGGCCCTACGACGCGGACGTCGCTGAAGAAGTGCGGCACGCCCGCCGAACCGGCCTTCGTGACCGCGTGTTCGGCGTCCAGGAACAGGGTTCCGGGTGCGGCCTCCGTCATGCCGTAGCCCTGGAGGAAGGTCAGGCCGCGCTCCTGGTACGCGGCGATGAGCGGGGTCGGCACGGGGGAGCCGCCGCAGGTAAGGATGCGCAGGGACGACAGGTCCGCCTCGGGCCAGCGCGGGTGCCTTGCCACCTGGTCGAACATGGTCGGCACGCCGAACATGAAGGTGATCCGGTGCCTTTCGATCAGGTCGAAGGTGGCGTCCGGGTCGAAGGCCTCGACCAGGACGCAGGTGCCGCCCTTGAGGAGCACGGGCAGGGTCAGCATGTTCAGGCCCGCCGTGTGGAACAACGGGGCGCAGACCAGGGCGCGTTCGTCGGCGATCAGGTCGGTGTCGACGAGGACGTTGAGCGCGTTCCAGGTGATGTTGCCGTGGGTGAGCATCGCGCCCTTGGGGCGGCCGGTGGTCCCCGAGGTGTACATGATGACGCAGGTGTCGTCGGGGGTGACCGGTGTGTCGATCGGCTCCTCGGACGCCGACGCGAGCGCCTCCTCGTATTCGGGTCCCAGCTCGACGTAGGTGCGGACATCGGTGCTGCCGGGGAGTCCTGCGACCAGACCGGTGTGTGACGGGCCGTAGAGCAGGGCCTTGGCGCCGGAGTCGGCGAGCTGGTACGCGATCTCGGGGCCGGCCAGGCGGGTGTTGAGGGGGACGAAGACCGCGCCCAGCGTGCCCGCCGCGAACAAGGTCTCCAGGTAGGAGGGGTGGTTCGGGCCGAGGTAGGCGATGCGGTCGCCGCGGCGGATGCCGCGGTCGCGCAGCGCGTGGGCGAGGCGGGTCGTGCGCGTGTGCAGGGTGCGGTAGTCCGTGGACGTCCCGCCGTGGATCAGGGCGGTGCGGTGCGGGGTCTTGCGGGCCCGGCGTGCGGGCCATGACCCCAGTCCCTCGTTGCGCATGTCACGCCCCTTACGGTTTCGTCAGCCCGAGCAGCCGGGCGGCGTTCTCCTTGAGGATCCTCGGCTTGACCTCGTCCTTGATCGACAGCTTCTCGAAGTCGGCGAGCCAGCGGTCGGGGGTGAGGACGGGGAAGTCGGAGCCGAAGAGCACCTTGTCCTTGAGCAGGGTGTTCGCGTATTGCACCAGCTGCGGCGGGAAGTACTTCGGCGACCAGCCGGACAGGTCGATGTGCACGCCCGGCTTGTGCGTGGCGACGGCGAGGGCCTCGTCCTGCCAGGGGAAGGACGGGTGGGCGAGGATGATCTTCAGGTGGGGGAAGTCGGCCGCCACGTCGTCCACGTGGAGGGGGTTGGAGTACTTGAGGCGGATGCCGCCCCCGCCGGGGACTCCGGCGCCGATGCCCGTCTGGCCGGTGTGGAAGAGGGCGATCGTGCCGGTCTCCTCGATCACCTCGTAGAGGTCGTACGCCACCGAGCGGTCGTTGGGGAAGAAGCCCTGGATGCTGGGGTGGAACTTGAAGCCCTTCACCCCGTACTCCTCGACCAGGCGGCGGGCCTGCCTGACGCCCGCCTTGCCGCGGAAGGGGTCGATGGAGGCGAAGGGGATGAGGACGTCGGCGTTGGCGGCGGCCGCCTCGGCGACCTCCTCGTTCGGGACGGGTGGCGTGCCCGTCGCGGACTCGGCGTCGACCGTGAAGATCACGGCGGCCATCTTCCGCTCGCGGTAGTAGGCGGCCGTCTCCTCAAGGGTCGGCTTCCGCTTGCCCTCGACCTTGAAGTAGGCCGAGGAGGCGTCGTGCAGGTCGTCGTCCAGGGAGGAGTGGCCCTTGGAGGAGACCTCCGCGTGGGTGTGGACGTCGATCGCGACCAGCTCGTCGGGATTCATGGAGGGGGCCATCACGCCTCCGGGAGCTTGGGCGCCGGAATGCCGACCGACTGGAGTTCGGTGCCGACCGAGGAGGACCAGACGTCGGCCAGGGTGTCGGGGGTCCAGCCGCCGTCCGCGAACGCCGCCGCGATCTCCTGCGGATGCGACCAGAGTGCCACCTTGTCCCCGCCGATGCCGATGGCCTGGCCCGTGATGCCGCGTGCGGCCTCGGAGGCGAGGAACGGGACGAGGGCGGCGCAGTCCTCGGGGGTGCCGAAGCCCTCGCCCTTGCGCAGGAAGCCGGGCAGCGGGTCGCCGTTCTTCATCGCCTCCACGTACGGGGCGAACGCGGGGATCGTCTCGGTCATGGCGGTCGCGGCGACCGGCACGATCGCGTTGACGGTGATGTTCGCGCGGCCCAGCTCCATCGACCAGGTACGGGCCATGGCGGCGATGCCTGCCTTGGCGGCGGCGTAGTTCGTCTGCCCGAAGTTGCCGCGCTGCCCGGCCGGGGAGCCGACCAGGATCAGGGTGCCTCCCTCGCCCTGCTCGCGCATGCGGACGGCGGCGGCGCGGGCGCAGGTGAAGGTGCCCTTGAGGTGGGTGGTGAGCACCGCGTCGAAGTCGTCGTCGGTCATCTTCCACAGGACCTTGTCGCGCAGGATGCCCGCGTTGGTCACCAGGATGTCGAGCCGGCCGAACTCCTCGACCGCGCGGCCGACCAGCCGGTCCGCGGCCTCGGCCGTGCCGACCGGGACGACCTCGGCGACGGCGGTGCCGCCCGCTTCGGTGATGGACTTCACGGCCGCCTCGGCAACGGCCTCGTCGACGTCGTTGATGACCACCGAGGCGCCGTGGGCGGCCAGGGCGTGGGCGTAGGCCAGGCCTAGGCCCCGGCCGCTGCCGGTGACGACGGCGGCCTTGCCGGTGAGATCGATGCTGGGCACGGGCGGGTCCCTTCGGATGTGGGTGCGACTTCGATGTCGAAGGCGGTGCGAGATCGAAGGTAAGAACAATAGTTGTTGACGTCAATAGTTGTTGGCAACCCATCCTTGCGTCATGCTGGGGGCCGTACGTACGCACGCCCCCTCACCCGGGGCCTCGACCAGGGAGCCCGCCATCGCCAGCCGGCCGACCACGAACCCCGCACCGATCGACGCCGACGAGCCGTGGATGCGCGGGCTGCACGCCGACACGGGCTATCTCCTGTACCGCCTCGGCCTGCGCTCCGGTCAGCTCTTCAACGCCTCCCTCCAGGAGTCGGGACTGCGCCTGCGCCACTACGCGGTCCTGAGGTTCCTCGCCACCACGCCGGGGGCGCTCCAGCGCGAGCTGAGCTCGTCGCTGGGTTACGACCCGAGCGCGATCGTCGGCCTGGTCGACGACCTGGAGAAGCAGGGCTTCGCCGAGCGGCGCCCTTCCCCCGACGACCGCCGCAGCCGGATCATCGTGCTGACCGAGGGCGGCCGGGCGTTCCTGCGCGACACCGACGAGGCCGGGCAGCGCGTCACCGACGAGTTGCTCCAGCCGCTCGACCCCGCCGAGCGCGAGCAACTGCACGCACTGCTGCAGAGGGTCACCGAGTCCGGGCTGGGGTGACGGGTTTGACGGGTCCGACAGATTTCGCGGGGTGAGGGGGGCCGATGACCGCCGACGCCGAGCCGTTCGTACCGGGTGAGCAGACCTCGCCGGCCAAAGGGACGCGTTCCGCGCCCGACCGCCTGCTGTCCGTGCTCGGGGCCTTCGACCTGGAGCATCCGGCGCTGTCCCTGACGGACATCAGCCGGCGGGCCGGGCTGACCCTGAGCACCGCGCACCGGCTCGTGACCGCGCTCAGCGAGTGGGGCGCCCTGGAGCGGGACGAGTCCGGCCTCTACCACGTCGGCCTGCGGCTGTGGGAGCTCGCGGCACTCGCGCCGCGCGGGCCGGCGCTCCGGCAGATCGCGCTGCCGTACCTGGAGGACCTGTACGAAGCGACGCACGAGAACGTGCAGTTGGCGGTCCAGGACGGGCCCGAGGTCGTCTACATCGAGTGGCTGTCGGGACGCTCCGCGGTCGGCGTCCACATCCGCGTCGGGGCCCGCTGGCCGCTGCACGCCACCGGGGTCGGCCTCGCGCTGCTCGCGCACAGCGACCCGGAGTCCCAGGACCGGTACCTCGCCGGTCCGCTCACCTCCTTCACGCCGTACACCATCACCGACGCCGCCCGTCTGCGCCGCATGCTGGCCGACGTGCGCCGCACCGGGGTGGCCGTGAGCAGCCGCCAGGTCACCGACGACGCCCTGTCGGTCGCCGCACCGATCCGCAGCCCGGGCGGCTCGATCGCCGCCGCCGTGTCCGTGGTCGTACCCCAGGCCGACGCGCAGGTTCCGGTACTGGTGCCGGCGGTACGGCTGGCGGCGCGGGGGATCTCGCGGGCGTTGGGGTGGCAGCCCGAGACGGGGGCGTAGGGGTCGCGCGGCGAGGCGGCGGATATCCCTCTCGCCGGTGAGGACGAGGCGTGAGATCGCTCGCGATACGGAAAGGGCCCTGGTCCCGAGGAGCCGCCCGTGTCCGCTCGTTCCTGGATCTCCCCCTGGCCGAACGTCTGCGCACGACCAACCGCGCGGCAGCTGACCGGCGACGACCAGGAAGCCGTGGCCACCGGGCTGCGCCGCTCCGGCCGCGTGGTCACCTGTGCGGCCCTGCTCCTCGCGGTGCTGATCGACGCGACGATCGGCCGGATGCTGCTGGCCCCGGCCACGATGGCGCTGCTCGGGCGGCGGGCCTGGTGGGCGCCGAAGCCGCTGCGACTGGCGCACGAACCGTTCGGGCTGCAGGAGCAGGCACAGCCACCCGAGCCGACGAACGCCTGAGTCCCGCCGCAGCACCGGCACCGGCACCGGCACTTCCCCGGTGCCGGGGTCTGCCCGGACCGGCCCTACAGGCGGACGGTCAGGGCCACGCTCACCTCGTCACCGGCCCCGATCTCCCGCGGCTTGCGTACCGCGTTCTTGAGCGGCAGCAGATAGCCGCTGTCCTTGGGGAAGAGGGACGTCTCGAAGGCGACCTCGCCGATCCGCGCCTCGACCGGGATGACGCCCCAGCCGTACGTGGCCATCGCGGCCACCTCGCGGATGTCGGCGGACTCCTCGTCCGGCACCCGGAGGAAGTAGTACGGCGCCGGGCCGCGCCATTCGATCACCGGGCCGGTGAAGGCGAGTTCCACGGAGTCAGTCCCTCTCCTCTTGAGCGGCCGAGGACGGCCCATTCCCGTATTTCATAGGTTGAATCCTCCCCTCCCTTCGCTTGCGCTCAGGAAGGGGATTCCTGGCTCAGGCTGCCTGGCGGAACAGCGTCCCGCCAGGTCTTGCGCCATCAGCACCAGCCGGGTTGAGACCAGCCCGGGCCAGCATCACGCGGGCGGAGTTCTTGTCTCTGGGCGAGACGGTTCCGCACGCGGTGCAGGCATAGGTCCGTTCCGAAAGCGGTAGTGCGTGCTTGGTTCTCGCTCCGCACTGCGCGCAGTCCATCGTGGTGTGCGCGGGATGGACCAGGTGCACGATCCTGCCGTGCTTGCGGGCCATCTCCAACAGGGCCTTCTTGGTGGCGCCGATGGCGGCATCGGCCGCCTTCCTCGCCATGGTCGACTTCGCGAGGAACTTGGGCTTGAAGTCTTCGACGGCCAACTCGTCGTGGTCGCGCACGACCTTCTTTGCCCACTTGCGTCCGGTGTCCTGCCGCTGCCGGGCGATCTTCTGGTACGTCTTCGCCCGCCACTTCCTCGCCTCCCGGTAACCCTTCGACGCGGCCTGTCCTTTGGCGGGTTTACGGCGGGCCATCCTGCGGTCGTACCGCGACAGCTTCGCCTGGGCTTTCCTGCCGTGCCGGGCGTGGGGGAGGTCGTGGGAGTCGGATGTGGTGGTCGCGGTCTCCCTGACGCCCCAGTCGATCCCGATCACCCGACCGGTCGCGGGCAGCGGCTGGACTTCGGCGGGCACGACGAACGAGGCGTACCAGTGCCCGAGGCTGTCGCGGTACACGCGCACCGAGGACGGTTCGGCGGGAAGATCCCGCGACCACACGACCGTCAGGGCGATGTTCCCGGCAAGATGCAGACGGCCGTCCTTCAGCCGGAAGCCACGCTTGGTGTAGTTCAGGCTCGGGTCGGCCTCACGCTTCTTCTTGCACTTCGGCATCCCGGCCCGGCGATGCTGCGGCAGACGTTCACGGATGTCCTTCTGCGCCTTCGCGCGGGACTTGCCGAAGTCGCGGATGATCTGCTGCTGGGGAACCGAAGAGCCCTCACGCAGCCACGGCGTCTTCGCGCGGGCTTCGGTCAGCATCGCATCCAGCCGGGCCGGACCGCACGTCGCCTTGTCCGTACCTTCGGGGCGGTTCATGTTCCACAGGTGAGTCTGCGTGGACTTGGCGACGGACTCGTTCCAGATCCACCGGCACCGATCCCACTCCGCCAGCAGCGCACGCTCGGCGGTCGACGACACACGCAGCCGGAACGTCCACCGGGCATGCCCGGCGTCCCCGGCCTCCTTCACCCCCGACACGGCATCCCCCTCCCACTATGGCGTCCCGCCTGATCACCCCAGCTTCCACGACGAGACCGTACGTGCGACATGCGCACACCCGTACCCCACTACGGCAAAGTCACCACACCCAGCGAACACGGGCACACCCGTTCGCATTTCGGCTCCGCCAGCGGCTCTGCGGGCGCTCCGCGCCCCAGGAGACCGGACACAACAACACTCCGCGTCGCCGTCACGGGATGCGATTCCTTCCCGGCGTGAACGCGGGGGCATCCTCGCAAGAATCAGGTGAACCCTCCGGCATACACCGCAGACGCCGCTCCCTCAGGCGCGCGCTCGTCGCCATGATCGGCACGCTCGGTCTTGCCGCGGCCGTCGCCGTCCCGTCCGCGAACGCCTCCGCGCCCACTCCCCCGTCCGGTTGGACACAGGTCTTCCTGGACGACTTCGACGGCGCCGCGGGTTCCGGCGTGAACACCTCCAACTGGCAGTACGCAACCGGCAAGGGCTAGCCACCGGCGAGATCGAGACGATGACGAGCAGCGCCGACAACGTCGCGCTCGACGGCAACGGCAACCTCCGCATCACCCCGCGCCGGGACGCCTCGGGCAACTGGACGTCCGGCCGTATCGAGACCAACCGCACCGACTTCCAGCCCCCGGCGGGCGGCAAGCTGCGCGTGGAGGCGCGCATCCAGGTGCCGAACGTGACCGGCGCCGCCGCCAAGGCTACTGGCCGGCGTTCTGGATGCTGGGCGGGCCCTACCGCGCAACCTCACCTTCAGCAGCGGCCAGCCGTCGGACTTCGTGAACGTGAACTGGTTCAACTTCGGCCGCTGAGAGGGGACTTGACGAGGCAGGCCCAGTCGCGTGCCGTCCGATGCCCCGCGAGAACGCGCCGGTCCTCGCGGGGCATCGCCGCGGGAGAGAGTGCGTGTTCTGGGCACTCGGCGCGTACCGTGGCAGATGGAGGGCCCCATGGGATTCGCCGACGATCATCTGGTTCCGTTGGTCGACGACGGCCTCGGCAACAGTGCCTATCTCGTCGACCTGGGCGACGGGCGTGCCCTGGCCGTGGACGTGAGCCGGGACCTGCGGACCGTGCGTGCCGAGTCGGAGCGGCGGGGGCTGGCGATCGCCTTCGCCGCCGACACCCACCTGCACGCGGACTTCCTCACCGGCGCGCTTCAGCTGGCGGCCGACGACGGGGCGACGGTGCTGGCGTCCACTGCCGGGCGGCGTGCCTTCCGGCATCGAGGTCTGGCCGACGGCGACGAGGTGGACCTGGGCGGGCTGACCCTGCGTGCGCTGGCCACTCCCGGTCACACGGACGAGCACCTGTCCTTCCTGCTCCTGGACGGCGCACGGGAGTTGGGGGTCTTCAGCGGCGGTTCGCTGATCGTCGGCTCGGCCGCCCGCACGGACCTGCTCGGGGCCGACCGCGCGGAGGAACTCGCCCGCGCCCAGTACCGCTCCCTGCATCGCCTGGCCCGGCTCCCCGATGAGACGGCGGTGTGGCCCACGCACGGCGCCGGTTCGTTCTGCTCCGCCCCGCAAGGCGCCGAACGCACCACCACCATCGGCGCCGAGAAGCGGTCCAACGACCTGCTCGCCGCGCCGGACGAGGACAGCTTCGTACGGCAGTTGCTCGGCGGTCTCGGGTCCTACCCCGCCTACTTCGACCGGCTGGCCGAGGTCAACCGGCGGGGTCCCGAGGTACTTGCCGCGGCGCCCTCGCTGCCCGGGCTCTCCGCCTCCGACGTACGTCAACTGCTAGGCACGGGCGCGCAGATCGTCGACGTACGTCCGGTCGAGGACTTCGCCGCCGGCCACATCCCCGGCGCCCTCTCCGTCCATCTCCGCGACCAGTTCGCCGTCTGGCTCGGCTGGCTGCTGCCCGAACACACTCCCCTGGCCTTCGTCACCGCGCCCGGCCAGGATCTCGCCGAACTCACCTGGCAGGCCCTGAAGATCGGGTACGACCGACTGCACGGGCACCTGGCCATGGATGCCTGGACGGCCGACGGAGGCGAACAGGAGAGCGTGGAGTTCGTGGCGGCCGACGGCGTGGGCGACCGTCCTGTCCTGGACGTCCGCCGGCAGTCCGAGCGGGACGCCGGGCACATTCCCGACGCCGTCGGCATCGAACTCGGCGCCCTGCCCACCCGTACCGACGAGGCACCACGGAGCCCGGTGGTGCACTGCACCCGCGGCGAACGCGCGATGACCGCCGCCAGCATCCTCCAACGCAAGGGCCACCCGAACGTGGCGGTCCTCAAGGGCGACCCGATGGACTGGTCGAGGGCCACAGACCGCCCCTTGAGCAACAGCACATAACGACGCCACCACCCCCACCCACCCAGGGGCGCGGGGAACTGCGCGACCAGCCACAATACACCCGCAGACGCCCGACAACCCAGCGCGGCACTACCCCCCCGGCGAACCCAGCGGAGCGTCACAGCTCCGCCCGAAACGCCGCCGGCGTCATCTCCGTGTGCTGATGGAAGAACTTGGAGAAGTTCGCGGCGTCCGGAAAGCCGACCGCCGCCCCGACCCGCCCGATCGGCATCTCCGTATGGGCCAGGAGCCGCTTCGCCTCCAGGATCACGCGCTTGTCGATGAAGCCCTTGGGAGTCTCCCCGGTGGCGGCGCGGACCGCGCGGACGAGGGTGCGGCGGGAGTAGCCGAGCTGGTCGGCGTAGGCACTGACGCTGTGGTTGGTGGCGAAGCCCCGCTCCACCGCGTCCCGGAAGAGGGTGAACGTCGTGTCGGCCTGCCGGCGCTCGGCCTCGGCCGAGCTCGCCGCGAGGTGGGCCAGGCGCAGGAGGAACGCCGTGAGGGAGTGACGCAGGACTGACGTGTGCAGGCTCAGGGGAAGGGTCGTCGTGTCCTCGTACTCGCGCCGGAGTTGGGCGAGGGACGCGCGGAGGGCGGTGAGCTGCGCCTCGTCGGGGTGGAGCAGGGGCGGGAGGTCGTAGCGGTACAGGCCGGTGGCCTCGACCGTGGCGCGGGGCAGGAAGCCCGGCTGCATGGTCAGGACGGTGCCCCGGTAGTCGCGGGTCCCGGAGAAGCGGTGGACCTGGCCGGGGCGGATCCACAACAGGTCGCCGGCCCCCGCCTCGTGCTCCGCGAAGTCGATCATGTGGCGTACGGGGCCCTCGTCGAAGAGCATCACGACGTGGAAGTCGATGCGATGCACCCGCTCCAGCGGCGCGTCGGCGGCGTGCCAGGTGCGGCCGGCGCCCATCGGGCCGACCTGCATGCCGACGCCGAGGACGCTCAGATCGACCGGGAACGGAAACGTCCGTATCGCCTGACCGCCTTGGACCCTTGTGTCCACCATGTCCGTCTCGTGCCGTCTCAGTCGTGCGAGGGGCGCGCTCAGCCGTGCGCGGCGCTCGTCGCCGTGTCCCACTTTCACCACAGCCTGACACACCCCGACCTTCCCTCGTAAAAGTCAGACTTTTAGTTTTGAACGCGTTGGACCAGCCACTTCGCTCTGATCGAGGACTTTTTGAAGATGAGCACGCAGACACCGGACAGCTTCGAATGGACCGAACTCGACCGGCGTGCCGTCGACACCGCGCGCCTTTTGGCGGCGGATGCCGTGCAGCGAGTCGGTAACGGCCACCCGGGTACGGCAATGAGCCTCGCCCCGGCTGCGTACACGATCTTTCAGAAGGTGATGCGTCACGACCCCGCCGACCCCGAGTGGACCGGCCGGGACCGTTTCGTCCTCTCCCCCGGGCACACCTCGCTGACCCTCTACGCCCAGCTGTTCCTGGCCGGCTACGAGCTGGAGCTCGACGACCTCAAGTCCTTCCGGACCCAGGGTTCGAAGACGCCGGGTCACCCCGAGTACGGGCACACGGCGGGCGTGGAGACGACGACCGGCCCGCTCGGTCAGGGTGCAGCCAACGCGGTCGGCATGGCGATGGCGGCCCGTTACGAGCGCGGCCTGTTCGACCCGGAGGCCCCGGAGGGCGAGTCCCCGTTCGACCACACCATCTGGGCGATCGTCTCCGACGGTGACCTGGAAGAGGGCGTCTCCGCCGAGGCCTCCTCCCTCGCCGGCCACCAGAAGCTCGGCAACCTGGTCTTCCTGTACGACGACAACCACATATCCATCGAGGGCGACACCGCGACCGCCTTCTCCGAGGACGTGCTGAAGCGGTACGAGGCGTACGGCTGGCATGTGCAGCGGATCGAGCCCGCGCTGGGCGGCGACATCGACGTCCACGCGCTGTACGCGGCGCTCAGGGCCGCGCAGGCCGAGACCGACCGCCCCTCGATCATCGCGATGCGCACGATCATCGCCTGGCCCGCCCCGAACGCGCAGAACACCGAGGCCTCCCACGGCTCCGCCCTCGGCGCCGACGAGATCGCCGCCACCAAGCGCATCCTCGGCTTCGACCCCGAGCAGTCCTTCGAGGTCCCGGCCGAAGTCCTCGCCCACGCCCGCCGCTCCCTCGACCGGGGCGCCGAGGCACACGCCGCCTGGGACAAGCGGCTCGGCACGTGGCGCGCGGCCAACCCCGAGCGCGCCCAGCTCTTCGACCGGATCGTCGCCGGTCAGTTGCCCGAGGGCTGGGAATCCTCGATCCCGGTCTTCGAGGAGGGCAAGTCCGTCGCCACCCGCGCCGCCTCGGGCAAGGTGCTCCAGGCCCTCGGCACGGTCGTCCCCGAACTGTGGGGAGGCTCGGCCGACCTGGCCGGTTCCAACAACACCACCATCGACAAGACAAGTTCGTTCCTGCCGAAGGGCAACCCGCTGCCCGAGGCCGACCCTTACGGCCGTACGGTCCACTTCGGCATCCGCGAGTTCTCGATGGCCGCGGAGATGAACGGCATCGCGCTGCACGGCAACACCCGTGTCTACGGCGGCACCTTCCTGGTGTTCTCGGACTACATGCGCAACGCCGTCCGCATGTCGGCCCTGATGCAGCTGCCGGTGACGTACGTCTGGACGCACGACTCGATCGGCCTCGGCGAGGACGGCCCCACCCACCAGCCGGTCGAGCACCTGGCCTCGCTGCGCGCGATCCCGGGCCTGAACATCGTCCGCCCCGCCGACGCCAACGAGACCGCCGTCGCCTGGGCCGAGATCCTCAGGCGACACTCCACCGACCCGGCCCCGCACGGGCTCGCGCTCACGCGTCAGGGCGTGCCGACGTACGCCCCCAACTCCGAAGCGGCGAAGGGTGGTTACGTCCTGCGGGAGTCCTCCACCCAGACGCCCGAGGTGATCCTCATCGCCACCGGCTCCGAGGTCCGGCTCGCCGTCGCCGCGCGGGAGCGGCTGGAGGCCGACGGGATCGGTACCCGCGTCGTCTCGATGCCGTCCGTGGAGTGGTTCGAGGAGCAGCCCCGCGAGTACCGCGAGAGCGTCCTGCCGCCGGCCGTGAAGGCGCGGGTCGCCGTCGAGGCCGGGATCGGGCTGACCTGGTACCGGTTCGTGGGCGACGCGGGACGCATCGTCTCCCTGGAGCACTTCGGTGCCTCCGCCGACGCGAAGACCCTGTTCGCCGAGTACGGCTTCACTCCCGAGAACGTCGCCGCCGCAGCCAGGGAATCGCTGGCCGCCGCGCGTGGTTGATCCGACCGCCAGAAAGAAGATGAACACTGTGAGCACCGAAGCCGCCGCTACCGCGGGAGCCCTCAAGCGCCTCTCCGACGAAGGCGTCTCGATCTGGCTGGACGACCTGTCGCGCAAGCGGATCGAGTCGGGCAACCTCGCCGAACTGATCGCGGACAAGAACGTCGTGGGCGTCACCACCAACCCGTCCATCTTCCAGGCCGCCATCGGCTCCGGCGAGGGCTACGAGGAGCAGCTCGCGGATCTGGCGGTGCGGGGCGTGACGGTCGACGAGGCCGTGCGCATGATGACGACGGCCGACGTGCGGGCCGCCGCCGACATCCTGCGGCCCGTGTACGACGCCACAGAGGGCCGGGACGGCCGGGTCTCCATCGAGGTCGACCCGCGGCTCGCCCACGACACGGCGGCCACGATCGCCGAGGCCGGGCAGCTGGCCTGGCTCGTCGACCGGCCCAACGTCATGATCAAGATCCCGGCGACCAAGGCCGGGCTCCCCGCCATCACCGAGGTCATCGGCCAGGGCATCAGCGTCAATGTCACGCTGATCTTCTCCCTGGAGCGCTACCGCGAGGTCATGGACGCCTACCTGGCCGGTCTGGAGAAGGCCGCCGCGAAGGGCCTGGACCTGTCCGCCATCCATTCCGTGGCGTCCTTCTTCGTGTCCCGCGTCGACAGCGAGATCGACAAGCGGCTGACGGCGATCGGCACGGACACGGCCCTCGCGCTCAAGGGCCGCGCGGCGCTCGCCAACGCGCGGCTCGCCTACGAGGCCTACGAGCATGTCTTCTCCGGTGACCGCTGGACCGCCCTCGGCGGTGCCCGGGCCAACAAGCAGCGCCCGCTGTGGGCCTCGACCGGTGTGAAGGACCCGGCGTACAAGTCCACCCTGTACGTGGACGAGCTGGTCGCGCCCGGCACCGTCAACACCATGCCCGAGGCCACCCTGAACGCCACCGCCGACCACGGCGAGATCACCGGCGACACGGTGAGCGGCGGCTACGCGCAGGCCCGTGCCGACCTCGCCGCCGTGGAGGCACTCGGCATCTCCTACGACGAGGTGGTCACCCGGTTGGAGGACGAAGGCGTCGCCAAGTTCGAGGTGGCGTGGCAGGACCTGTTGGACGCCGTGCAGAAGTCGCTCGGCAGCAAGGGAGCTGACGCAGAATGACCGCCGACCAGGACTGGGACTGGGACAACCCCCTGCGCGACCCGCGCGACCGCCGTCTGCCGCGAATCGCGGGCCCGTCCGGGCTCGTCATCTTCGGTGTGACCGGCGATCTGTCCCGCAAGAAGCTGATGCCGGCCGTGTACGACCTCGCCAACCGCGGCATGCTGCCGCCGGGCTTCTCACTCGTCGGGTTCGCCCGCCGGGACTGGGAGGACCAGGACTTCGCGCAGGTCGTGCACGACTCGGTGCGCGAGCACGCCCGTACGGAGTTCCGCGAGGAGGTCTGGCAGCAGCTCGCCGAGGGCATGCGGTTCATCCCGGGTGACTTCGACGACGACGAGGCGTTCAAGCAGCTGCGCCAGACGGTCGACGAGCTGGACACGGCCCGCGGTACGAGCGGCAACTACGCCTTCTACCTCTCCGTGCCGCCGAAGTTCTTCCCGAAGGTCGTGCAGCAGCTGAAGAAGCACGGCCTGGCGGACGCGCCGGAGGGGTCCTGGCGGCGGGCGGTCATCGAGAAGCCGTTCGGGTCCGACCTCGCGAGCGCCCGTGAGCTGAACGCGATCGTGCACGACGTGTTCGACCCGGAGCAGGTCTTCCGGATCGACCACTACCTGGGCAAGGAGACCGTCCAGAACATCCTGGCGCTGCGGTTCGCCAACCAGATGTTCGAGCCGATCTGGAACCGGTCGTATGTCGACCATGTGCAGATCACGATGGCCGAGGACATCGGCATCGGCGGCCGGGCAGGCTACTACGACGGCATCGGCTCGGCGCGTGACGTCATCCAGAACCACCTGCTGCAGCTGATGGCGCTGACCGCGATGGAGGAGCCGGCCGCCTTCGACGCCGGGTCGCTGCTCACCGAGAAACTGAAGGTGCTCAAGGCGGTCAAGCTGCCGCAGGACCTCGGCAGGCACACCGTGCGCGGGCAGTACGCGTCGAGCTGGCAGGGCGGCGAGCAGGTCGTCGGGTACCTCCAGGAGGACGGCATCGACGCGCGGTCGAAGACCGACACGTACGCCGCAGTCAGGCTGAACGTGGACAACCGGCGCTGGGCGGGTGTGCCGTTCTACCTGCGCACCGGCAAGCGGCTCGGACGGCGGGTCACCGAGATCGCGGTCGTCTTCCAGCGGGCGCCGCACTCCCCGTTCGACTCGACCGCCACCGAGGAGCTCGGCCAGAACGCGATCGTCATCCGCGTCCAGCCGGACGAGGGCGTGACGGTGCGGTTCGGCTCCAAGGTGCCGGGCACGTCGATGGAGATCCGGGACGTGACGATGGACTTCGCGTACGGCGAGTCGTTCACGGAGTCCAGCCCGGAGGCCTACGAGCGGCTCATCCTGGATGTCCTCCTCGGTGACGCCAATTTGTTCCCCCGTCACCAGGAAGTGGAAGAGTCCTGGAAGATCCTCGATCCGATCGAGGAGTACTGGGACACACACGGCAAGCCGGCGCAGTACGCGTCCGGGAGCTGGGGACCCGAGGAAGCCGACGAGATGCTCGCACGAGACGGACGGAGCTGGCGCAGGCCATGAAGATCGACCTGAGCGACACCACGGCAAGCAAGATCAACAAGGCGCTGGTGAAGGGCCGCCGCGCGATCGGCACGCCGGCCGTGGGCATGGTCCTGACGATGGTCATCGTCACGGACGAGGAGAACGCCTACGACTCGATCAAGGCGGCCGAGGAGGCCTCCCACGAGCACCCGGCGCGCACCCTGGTGGTCATCAAGCGGCACGCCCGCACCCCGCGCGACCGCACCCGCTCGCACCTGGACGCCGAGGTCCGGGTGGGCGCCGACGCCGGCACCGGTGAGACGGTCGTGCTGCGCATGTACGGCGAGGTGTCCGACCACGCCGACTCGGTGGTGCTGCCGCTGCTGCTGCCGGACGCGCCGGTCGTGGTGTGGTGGCCGGTGGAGGCGCCGGAGAACCCGGCGAAGGATCCACTGGGTGCGCTGGCCCAGCGCCGGATCACCGATCTGTACACCACCGAGAACCCACAGGCCGAGCTGGAGGCCCGCGCACGCTCCTACGCGCCCGGCGACACCGATCTCGCCTGGACCCGGCTCACCCCCTGGCGCTCCATGCTCGCCGCGGCTCTGGACCAGGCCCGGGTGCCGATCATCTCGGCGGCCGTGGAGGCCGAGGCCGACAACCCGGCCGCCGAACTGCTGGCCCGCTGGCTGGAAGCCCGTCTCCACGTCACCGCCGAACGGGTCGTCACCGCCGGTCCGGTCGTCACCGGCGTGCGGCTGGGCACCGAGAACGGCGAGATCGTCATCGACCGCCCCGAGGGCCCGCTGGCCACACTGACCCTGCCGGACCAGCCGCCGCGCACCCTCGCGCTGAAGGTCCGCACCACCTCCGAACTCATCGCCGAGGAGCTCAGGCGCCTCGACGCGGACGAGATGTACGCCGTCGCCCTGCGGGGCGAGGCCACCAAGGAGACCCCTGACCATGTCTGACCCGCTGTCCGACACACCCCGGCCCACCCAGCGCCCCGAGTGGGCGGCCCTGGAGGACCACCGCGAGGACGCACTGCAGCGCCCGCGGCTGCGTGAGCTGTTCGCGGCCGACCCGTCGCGCGCCGAGCGGTACGTCGTACGCGTCGGTGATCTGCGCATCGACTACTCCAAGCACCTGATCAACGACGAGACGCTCGCCCTGCTCCAGGAACTGGCCGCGGCCACTGACGTGTTCGGGCTGCGCGACGCGATGTTCCGCGGCGAGAGGATCAACGTCACCGAGGACCGGGCGGTGCTGCACACCGCGCTGCGGGCGCCGCGGGACGCGGTGATCGAGGTGGACGGCGCCGACGTCGTGCCCAAGGTGCACGCGGTGCTCGACAAGATGAGCGACTTCGCCGAGCGCGTCCGCTCCGGCGCGTGGACCGGCCACACCGGCCGCCGGATCCGCAACGTCGTCAACATCGGCATCGGGGGCTCCGACCTCGGTCCGGCGATGGCGTACGACGCGCTTCGCCCGTTCACCGCACGGGAGTTGACGTTCCGGTTCGTGTCGAACGTGGACGGCGCCGACCTGCATGAGGCGGTGCGGGACCTGGATCCGGCGGAGACGCTGTTCATCGTCGCGTCCAAGACGTTCACCACGATCGAGACGATCACCAACGCCACGTCGGCCCGTTCCTGGCTGCTGGCCGGGCTCGGCGGCGAGGACAAGGCGGTCGCCAAGCACTTCGTCGCGCTGTCGACCAACGCCGAGAAGGTCACGGACTTCGGCATCGACCCGGACAACATGTTCGAGTTCTGGGACTGGGTCGGCGGCCGCTACTCCTACGACTCGGCGATCGGCCTGTCCCTGATGATCGCCATCGGCCCGGACCGCTTCCGGGAGATGCTCGACGGCTTCCACACGGTCGACGAGCACTTCCGCACCGCACCCGCCGAGGCCAACGCCCCACTGATCATGGGCCTGTTGGGCATCTGGTACGGCAACTTCCTCGCCGCCGAGTCCCATGCGGTGCTGCCGTACTCGCACTACCTGTCGAAGTTCACGGCCTACCTCCAGCAGCTGGACATGGAGTCCAACGGCAAGTCGGTGGACCGGGACGGACAGGTCGTGGGCTGGACGACCGGGCCGGTGGTGTGGGGCACGCCCGGCACCAACGGGCAGCACGCCTACTACCAGCTGATCCACCAGGGCACCCGGCTGATCCCGGCCGACCTGATCGGGTTCGCCCGGCCGGTCGCCGAGCTGAGCGACGAGCTCAAGGCGCAGCACGACCTGTTGATGGCGAACCTCTTCGCCCAGGGCCAGGCGCTCGCGTTCGGCAAGACCGCGGACGAGGTGCGCGCCGAGGGCGTGCCCGAGGAACAGGTCCCGCACCGCACCTTCCTCGGCAACCACCCCACCACCACCATCCTCGCCCCCGAGCTGACCCCGTCGGTCCTCGGCCAGCTGGTCGCCCTCTACGAGCACAAGGTGTTCGTCCAGGGCGCCGTATGGAACATCGACTCCTTCGACCAGTGGGGCGTCGAGCTCGGCAAGGTCCTCGCCAAGCGCGTCGAACCCGCCCTCACCGAAGGGGCCGAGGTCCCCGGTCTCGATCCGTCCACGGCCGCCCTCGTGGCCGCGTACCGCTCGCTCAAGAACGCATCGGACGCGCAGGGCGTCCAGGAGGAAGTGAACTGACATGCAGATCGGTCTTGTGGGTCTCGGCAAGATGGGCGGCAACATGCGCGAGCGCCTGCGCAACGCCGGCCACACCGTCGTCGGCTACGACACCAACCCCGAACTGTCCGACGTCGCGAGCCTGGCCGACCTCGTCGACCAGCTCGACGCGCCGCGCACGGTCTGGGTCATGGTCCCGGCCGGCCACGTCACCCAGCTCGTGATCGACCAGCTGGGCAGCCTGCTCAAGCCGTACGACACGGTGGTCGACGGGGGCAACTCCCGCTGGACGGACGACGAGAAGCACGCCAAGGAGCTGGGCGCGCACGGCATCGGCTTCGTCGACGCGGGCGTCTCCGGCGGCGTGTGGGGTCTGAAGAACGGCTACGCCCTGATGGTCGGCGGCGAGAAGGAGTACGTCGACCGGCTCAAGCCGGTCTTCGAGGCGCTCAAGCCGGAGGGGCCGTACGGCTACGTCCACGCGGGCAAGGTGGGCGCCGGGCACTTCGCGAAGATGGTCCACAACGGCATCGAGTACGCCATGATGCAGGCCTATGCCGAGGGCTGGGAGCTGCTGGAGAAGGTCGAGTCGGTGGACAACGTCCGGGAGGTCTTCCGCTCCTGGCAGGACGGCACGGTCATCCGGTCCTGGCTGCTGGACCTCGCGGTGAACGCCCTCGACGAGGACGAGCACCTGGAGAAGCTGAAGGGGTTCGCGCAGGACTCCGGGGAGGGCCGCTGGACCGTCGAGGCGGCCCTCGACCACGCCGTGCCGCTGCCGGCGATCACCACCTCGCTGTTCGCGCGGTTTGCGTCCCGCCAGGACGACTCCCCGCAGATGAAGATGATCGCGGCGCTGCGCAACCAGTTCGGCGGGCACGCCGTCGAGTCGAAGGAGTAGTCAGCCGTGGGGGATCTCCTTCTGGTCCGCCACGGTGAGACGGAGTGGAGCAGGTCGGGACAGCACACCAGCTGGACCGACCTGCCCCTCACCCAGGACGGCGAGGAACAGGCCAAGTCCCTGGCTCCGCTGCTGTCCGGCCGGGCCTTCTCTCTGGCGCTGACCAGCCCGCTGCGCAGGGCGGTCCGCACGGCCGAACTGGCGGGCGTGACCGGGGCCGTACCGGACCCCGATGTTCGCGAGTGGGACTACGGCGGCTACGAGGGCGTCACCACGGTCGACATCCACCGCTCCCGCCCCGACTGGTACCTGTGGACCGACGGGGTGCCGCCCGGACCGGACGGTCACCCCGGTGAGTCACCGGCCGAGGTGGGGGCACGCGCCGACCGGGTGCTGCCCGGGTGGACGTGGCACTGCTGGACGGCGATGTCATCCTCGTGGCGCACGGTCACTTCCTGCGTGTCGTCACGGCCCGGCGGCTGGGCCTCTCGCCGGCGGACGGGCGGCTGTTCCAGCTGGCGACGGGCACGGTGAGCCGCCTGTCGACGGAGCACGGCCGACCCGTGATCGCGGACTGGAACACCCGGCATTAGGCCGACGCAGGCACGGGCCGCATCCGCAGCGGGCGTCAACCCCGCGTCCACTGCGGATGCGGCCCGGTGAGCTTCCTGGGATCCTGAGGTCCCCGTACGCAGTCGTACGAAGGAAGACCTCCGATGGCCGAGTCCGGGCAGCACGAGCAGCGCTACGAACGGTACGAGGGCGGCAGTCCCGAGGCGGAACGCCTGATGTTCGAGCGGCTGGCGCGCGAGCTGATGGACGTGCAGGCCAGGAACCGGCGTGCCGGGGGCGGCGACATCACCCGCACCTTCCATGCCAAGGCACCGGTGGCCGTGGAGAACGCGCGGCTGCGCTTCCACGACGACCTCCCGTCAGCGCTGCGCGTGGGGTTCGCCCAGCCCGGCGCCGAGTATCCGGCGACCGTACGGCTGTCCAACGCGAGCGGCATCCGGCAGGGCGACGGCTCGCCGGATCTGCGCGGCGCGGCCGTGCGGGTGCGGGTGTCGGAGGAGGAGAGCCACGATCTGCTGGCGACCAGCCACCCTGTCTCGCACGCCCGCAACGCCCGGGAGTTCGTGGCCTTCGCCAAGGCGATGGCTGGCGCCCGCAGTCCGGTGCAGAAGGCGTTCGGGCTGTTCGTGAAGCTCCCGCTCGCGGTGGGGCTGGGCACCGCCAACCGGATGCGGCGCAATGTGCAGGCGGCCGCCCGGCACACCGTCGACTCGCTGGCCTACGAGACGTACTGGAGCCGGGGCGCGATGCTGTGGGGCGACGCGGGGCCCGTGCGGTTCCTGTTCCGGCCCGCGCCGGGCACCCCGCCGGGGCCCGCGCCGGACCGCCGGGACCCGGACTTCCTGCACCGTGAGTTCGCGCGCCGGCTGGCGCAGGGCTCCGTCGAGTACGACCTGTGCGTGCAGCGGTTCGTGGACGAGCGGCACACGCCGGTCGAGGACGCCTCGGTGGAGTGGACGGACGCGGTGGCGCCCGCGCTTCCCGTCGCCCGGCTCACGATCCCCGGCCAGGACCTGGACTCCGCTCAGGCGCGTGCGATCGCCCGCCGTGTCGAGGACCTGGGCTTCAACCCCTGGTACACGACCGAGGAGTTCAGGCCGCTCGGCAACATCAACCGGGCCCGCAAGGCCGCGTACCAGGCGTCCGGCGCGCACCGGCTCGGGCTGCGGTTCGTCACCGGGGAGCCGGTCCGCAACAAAATCCTCGGCCGTCCCGTCGAAGCGGCTTTCGCGCTGCTCAACCGGTATGTGCCCTGGCACCGGCTGCCGACGCAGCTGAGCCTGCTGAACCTGGTGTTCCTGCGGAAGGTGCTGCGCAGGCTGAACCTGATCGACACCGAGCCGTGCGAGGCACCGCCCCACGCCCAGCGGGTGCCCGAGCCGATCCCGGAGCGGCTGCGCGGCGAGCGGTCGTACGACGGGACGTACAACGATCTGTCGGCCCCGGGCATGGGCGCCGTCGGCGCGGCCTTCGGCCGCAATATGGCGCCCGTCCTCCGTCCCGACCTCTTCGACACCCCGAACCCGGTCACGGTCAGCCGCCTGCTCCTGTACCGCGAGAGCTTCCTGCCCGCGACCTCGCTGAACGTGCTGGCCGCTGCCTGGATCCAGTTCCAGGTGCACGACTGGGTCAACCACCGCCGCCACCGGCCTTCGGAGCGCAGTGTCGAGGTCCCGTTGCCGCCCGGCAGCGGACCGTGGCACAACACGCCCGGCGGGCCCGGCGAGAGCGTGATGCGGTTCGCGGAGAACCAGGGCATCGAAAAGCCGGGCAGCCCGCCGATCCTGTTCGCCAACACCGCCTCGCACTGGTGGGACGGCTCCGAGGTGTACGGCGCCGACGAGCAGACCGCCCGCTTCCTGCGCGAGGCCGGGGGCCGCGCCGAACTCCGCCTGGAGGACGGCCACTTGCCGAACAGCGGCAACGGCGGGATTCCGCTGACGGGCTTCAACGACAGCTGGTGGATGGGCCTCAGCGCCATGCACACGTTGTTCGCGCGCGAGCACAACGCGGTGTGCGCCGCGCTGCGGGCGGAGTATCCGACGATGAGCGAGGAGCGGATCTACCAGCGGGCCCGCCTGGTGGTCTCGGCGCTGATCGCGAAAATCCACACGGTGGAGTGGACGCCGGCGATCCTCGCCACCGAGGCGATCGACATCGCCCTGCACACCAACTGGCAGGGTCCGCCCAGGAAATGGCTGGACCAGCTCGGGTTGTGGCTGTTCGAGTCGCACTCCCTGACCGGCATCCCCGAGACCCTGCCGGACCACCACAGCGCGCCGTACTCCCTCACCGAGGACTTCGTCACCGTCTACCGCATGCACCCGCTGATCCCGGACGACTTCGAGCTGCGTGAGCACCAGCTCGGGCAGCGCCTGGAGACGGTGGGCTTCCTGGACATCCAGGGCGGCGCGGCGGAGGCGCGGATCCGCAAGGCCGGGCTCGCCAACAGCTTGTACTCGTTCGGCATCGCCCACCCCGGCGCGATCGCTCTCCACAACTTCCCGCGCTCGCTGCAGCAGTTCGAGCGTGACGGCGAGATCATCGACCTGTCGGTGGTGGACCTGGTCCGGACCCGGCGGCGTGGTGTCCCGCGCTACAACGACTTCCGCGAAGGGCTGCACAAGCCGCGCCTGCGTTCCTTCGAGGAGCTGACGGAGAACGCCGAGACGCTGGCGCGGCTGAAGGACGTGTACCGCTCGGTCGACGAGATCGACACCGTCGTAGGGCTGTTCGGGGAGAACCCGCCGACCGGGTTCGGCTTCAGCGACACCGCGTTCCGGGTGTTCATCCTGATGGCGAGCCGGCGTCTGCAGTCCGACCGCTTCCTCACCGTCGACTACCGGCCGGAGGTCTACACGCCGCTGGGCCTCGACTGGGTCGAGCGGGGCAGCCTGAACTCCGTGATCCTGCGGCACTGCCCGGAGCTGGCGGCGCTGCTGCCGCGCGGGGCGAGCGCGTTCGCGCCTTGGCGGGCGGTGCGGCCGACGAGCGGCTCTTCTTGAACGAGGCAGTGGCTCATCCTGAACGAGCCAGGTCGAAACGGCGGTGAGTTGACAGGTTCGGCGGCCGGCGTCAGAGTCCCGGCTGATGGAGATCAACGATCTGACGCCGGCCGAGCGCGCGGTATGGGAGGCCTTTCCCAAGGGCGCGGCTGTGGACTTCCGCGATGCGGAGGGGGAGAGCCCGGCCGAGGGCGCCGGCTGGGGGCCGCAACGGACCGTCCGCGCCGTGGTGTTGCGGGCGCTTCTGCTCGACGGTCCGACGCGGAGCGGTGAGGTGGCCGCCCTCAGGGTGGCGGGTGCGCGGATCACCGGTGTGCTGGACCTGCGGTATGCGACGGTGGACAGCATCGTGCGTCTCAGCCACTGCTACTTCGAGGATGTGCCCGATCTGTCCGGCGCCCAGCTGAAGTACCTCAATCTGACCGGGTCCCAGCTGCCCGGTCTGGCGTCCGCCCGGGTCCGGGTCGACGGTGGGCTGCGGCTGATGGGCTGCCGGTTCCGCGGGCCGGTCCGGCTCGGCGGCGCGCAGGTCGCCGGGGCGCTGTATCTGGAGGGAACCGAGGTCACCGCGCCGGAGGGGACCGCGGACCCGGTCCTGCAGCTCCACCAGGTGACCATCGGGGAGGACCTGTGCGCGACTCGGCTGCGCACGCGCGGTGAGATCCGGCTGAACGGCGCCACGATCGGCGGCTCGCTCCGGCTGGAGAACGCCGAGCTGAGTCATCCCGAGGGCTTCGTCCTGAGCGCGGAGGCCCTCGAAGTGGGCGCCAACGTCCTCGGCAGGCGCCTGAGCGCGCACGGCCGCATCGACCTGCGCGGCGCCCGCATCCCGGGCCGGCTCGACCTGCTGTACAGCCGGCTGGCCAACCCCGGCGGCACGGCGATGCGGGCGAGCAGTTGTGTCATCGGCGAGGTCTGGCTGCGCAAGGGCCCCCGATCAAGGGCATGCTCAACCTGCGCCGCTCCCAGATAGAACACCTCAACCTGGAGCCGGAGATGCTGCCGGACCAGGTCCGTCTCCTCGACCTCACCTACGTCTCCCTGACCCCGCACGTGCCGCCCGAGCGCCGGCTGCCCATGCTGACTCGGGACGAGGACACGTTCGACCCGCACGGGTACGAGCAGTTGACCGCCGCCTACCGCAGGACCGGCGACGACGACGGCGCCCGCCTCGTCCAGCTAGCCAAACAGCGCCGCCACCGGACGACGCTCCCCTGGTACGGCCGCATGTGGGGCCACGTCCAGGACGCCACCGTCGGCTACGGCTTCCGGCCCATGCGTGCCCTGGGCTGGCTGCTGTCCCTGCTCGCCCTCGGCTCCGTGGCGTTCGCGGTGCACGCGCCTCCGCCCCTGAAGGCGGACGAGGCACCGCAGTTCAACCCGGTCTTCTACACCCTCGACCTGCTGCTGCCGGTGATCTCCTTCGGGCAGGAACCGGCCTTCGCCCCGGAGGGCGGGCAGCAGGCCCTGGCGTACGTCCTCGTCCTCACCGGCTGGATCCTCGCCACGACGGTCATCGCCGGCGTGACGCGGACCGTCAGTCGCCAGTAGGCCACCGCGGTCACTGCGCGATGTGCTGCGCGGCCAGCCGCACGGGCGCGTTCTGGGCGCCGTAACCCCGGTAGCCGTCCCGCTGCACCAGCTCGAAGAAGACCCGGCCGACCGTCACGGTGTAGCAGTGCCGGAACTCCCCGTACGCGTCACGGTCGTAGAGGATGCCCAGCTCGCGATACGTCTCCAGCTCGCCGTCCGCGAACTCGAACCGTGCCGCCAGGTCGTCGTAGTAGTTGGCGGGGATCGGCAGCAGCCGGCCGCCGGACTGCCGGAAGCGGCGGGCCGCGGCGACCACGTCGTCCGTGGCCAGCGCGATGTGCTGGGCGTGCACCGTGTCGTCCGTGGGTGCCGCGCCGACGCTCAGGGCGATACGGACGCTGCCGTCGGGGTTGGTGACGGCGCGGCTGCGCATCAGGCCGTACGGGTCGGCGACGTCGACGCTCTCCTGGGGGTGCAGGCCGAGGACGCTGCGGTGGAAGAGGGTCGCCTCGTCGAAGTGGTGCCAGGGCTGGACGAGGGCGAGGTGGTCGATGCGGGTCACGCCCGGGTCCCGCGTGCCCTGCCCGGCGACTGCCGTAATCTGCTCGCCGTGCCCCGCGCCCTGCTCGGCATGCCCGGTGTCGGTGAAGTCGGCGCGCCAGTTGGGCAGTTCGGGCCGGTCCGTCGCGCAGAAGAAGAGTTCCGTGCCGTCGGGGGCCGCGACCGCGTCCAGCGGGGCGTCCCGCGGAGCGCGGCGGCGGGGCAGGACCGGGGCCAGGAGGGCCTCGGCGCGGTGGGCGGCGCCGGCCGGGTCCGGGGACTCCAGGCCGATCGCGGCGAGGCCGGTGCCGTCCCGGCGTGCCGAGCCTTGGGTGTTGACCAGAACCCGGGCCTCGCCCTGCTGCCAGAGGTCGACCGGCTTGCTGCGATGCCGTGCGGTGCGGGTGAAGCCCAGGGCGCCGAGTACGGCTGAGACGGGCCCGGCGTCCGGCGTGACGAGTTCGGCGAAGGCGACGCCGGTGGGGACGACGGAGGCGGGCGGTGTCGTCCGGCCGACCTCCTCCTGGAGGACCAGCAGGGAGCGCAGGGCGTCCACGGCGGTCGGGCCGGCCTCGGCCTGGCGGAAGACGTCGTTGAAGACCTCCAGGGAGAGCGGGCCGTCGTATCCCGTGCGCAGGACGTGGCGTACCAGTCCGGCGACGTCGAAGCCGCCCTGGCCGGGAAAGCAGCGGTAGTGGCGGCTCCACTGCAGGACGTCCATCGCGAGCAGCGGGGCGTCGGCGAGCTGGAGGAAGAAGATCTTCTCGCCGGGGATGTCCTCGATCCCTTCGAGGTCCTTGGGGTCGGAGCTGCGCGACAGGATGTGGAAGCTGTCCAGGCAGGTGCCGAGTGCGGGGTGGTCGGCGGCCTCGACGATGCGCCAGGCGTGGTCGTACGTGCTGACGTGCCGTCCCCAGGCGAGCGCCTCGTAGGCGACGCGGATGCCGAAGTCCTGGGCGAGGTCCGCGAGTTGACCCAGCTGCCCGGCGGCGAGCGCGTCGTCGTCCACCGCGCGCGGGTGCACGCTGGAGCAGACGAGGACGGTGTCGGCGCCGAGCCGCCGCATCAGCTCGAACTTGTGCCGGGCGCGACGCAGGTTGCGGGCGAACTCGTCGGCGGGCACGGCCTCGATGTCCCGCATCGGCTGGTAGAGGTCGACGGTGAGGCCGAGGTCGGCGCAGCGGGCGCGGATCTCCTCGGGGGTGAGGGGGCTGGCCAGCAGGTCGTTCTCGAAGATCTCCACACCGTCGAAGCCGGCCCGGGAGGCGGCCGTGAGCTTCTCGGTGAGGGATCCGCTGAGGGAGACGGTGGCGATGGACGTACGCATGCCGGTACCTCTTCTCCTGGCTCTTCCTGTTCTTCTGGCTCTTACTGGCTCTTACTGGCTCTTACTGGCTCGGGGTTCCCACCGCGTCTGCCAGCTCGGCGATGTCCGCGAGCATGCGCGCGCTGTCGGGCTCGCGCCCGGTGAACAGGCGGAAGGCGTCGGCGGCCTGGAAGACGGCCATGCCGCCGCCGTCGAGGGTGGCGCACCCGAGCGAGCGTGCCGTGCGCAGCAGTTCCGTCTCCAGCGGGCGGTAGACGACCTCGGCGACCCACAGGCCCGGGTGGAGCAGCTCGGCCGGCAGGGGCATGCCGGGGTGGGCAGCCATGCCGGTCGGGGTGGCGTGCACCAGGCCGTCGGCGTGGGTCAGCAGTGCGGGCAGCGCGTCGAGGGCGGCGCCGACCGCGCGGCCCGCGCCGAAGTGCCGGTTCAGGGAGGCGGCGAGGTCGGCGGCGCGGTCGGCCAGCGCGTCGGCCACGGTGACCCGCTCGGCGCCGAGGGTCAGCATGGCGTGTGCGACGGCCGCGCCCGCGCCCCCGGCACCGAGCTGCACGACCCGCTCCAGCGGCACGTCGGGCAGGCCCCGTGCGAAGGAGGCGGCGAAGCCGGTGACGTCCGTGTTGTGGCCGACGGAGCGGCCGTCCTCGAGGACGACGGTGTTGACCGCGCCGAGCGCCTCGGCCTGCGGGGCGAGCGCGTCCAGATGGTCGATGACGAGCCGCTTGCACGGGTGCGTGATGTTGAGCCCGTCGAAGCCCAGGTCGCGCGCCGCCCGCAGCAGGTCGCCCACCGCCTCCGGCGGGACACCGAGCACGTCGATGTCGATGAGCCGGTACAGGTAGCGCAGGCCCTGCCGGTCGGCCTCCCTCTCGTGCAGCGCCGGGCTGAGCGACGGACCGATGCCGGAACCGATCAGCCCGACGAGATACGAGTCCTTGGCGTCCTTGGCCACCGGGGGACCTCCTGAGCGGCTCACTAATGTACGAACTGGTGAGTTAGTAATAGCAGGCGAGCCGCAGCTTGGGAAGGCCTGACCCGGCACGCGGAGCGAGGGGGCTTCTACAATCACCGGCACGCGGGTGAGCCACCGGGGCGCGCTCACCCCTCGCCGAAGGAAGCCGATGACCAGCGTCGAAGAGCCGGCACGCAGCAACGGGCGGATCCGTGACGCCGCCCGCACCCAGGCCGAGATCCTCGACGTCGCGACGCAGGAGTTCGCCCGCGCCGGTTACGACGGCGCCCGCGTGGACGAGATCGCCGCCCGCACCCGGACCACGAAGCGGATGATCTACTACTACTTCGGTGGCAAGGAACAGCTGTTCACGGCCGTGCTGGAGCGGGCGTACGGCGTGATCCGGGAGGCCGAGCAGGAGCTCGACGTCGAGCATCTGGACCCGGTCGCGGCCATCCGCCGACTGGCCGAGGTGACCTTCGACCACCACGAGCAGCACCCGGACTTCATCCGCCTGGTCAGCATCGAGAACATCCACGGGGCCGAGCACATCGCCGCCTCCGAGAAGCTCGGCAAGATCGGCTCACCGGCCCTGGACGTGATCCGCCGGATCCTGGAGTCGGGACAGCGCTCCGGCCTGTTCACGGCCGACGTCGACGCCGTCGACCTGCACGCGATGATCAGCTCCTTCTGCTTCTTCCGGGTCTCCAACCGGCACACCTTCGGTGCCCTGTTCGGCCGTGACCTGGTGGATCCGGCCCAGCGCGAGCACTACCGGGCGATGCTCGGCGACATGGTGATCGCGTATCTGACGGCGGACCGCGCCGCGGACTGAGCGGCGCGGGGATCCACGGCGCGACCTCTTGACACCGGGGAAACGTGAGCGCAACATCCCTAGCCATCACGTACTAACTATCCAGTGGGTTAATTAGCCGCGATCCGGCTCCTCTCCCCGTCGCTCAAGTCCCCACTCCACCTATGTTGGAGTCCCTCGAAGGAGCACGCCGTGTCCGTCCCCGTCTCCCAAGCCCCGCCCGGGCAACCGAAGAAAGCCGCGACCGCCGCCTGGATCGGCAGCGCCCTCGAGTACTACGACTTCTTCATCTACGGCAGCGCCGCCGCGCTGATCTTCCCCGAGGTCTTCTTCGACGAGTCCGACCCGGCGACCGCGACCCTGCTGTCGCTGGCCACGTTCGGTGTGGCGTACGCGGCCCGGCCGGTCGGCGCGCTGTTCCTCGGTCACTTCGGCGACCGCCTGGGGCGTAAGAAGATCATGGTCTTCACGCTGATCCTGATGGGCGTGTCGACGTTCCTCATCGGCTGTCTGCCCACCCGCGACCAGGTCGGCACCCTCGCGCCGGTCCTGCTGGTGCTGTGCCGGGTGCTCCAGGGCATCTCGGCGGCGGGCGAGCAGGCCAGCGCCAACTCGATGACCCTGGAACACGCGCCAGCGCACCGGCGTGGCTTCTTCACCAGTTTCACGCTGAGCGGCACACAGGGCGGGCAGCTGCTTGCCACCCTGGTCTTCATCCCGATCGCCGCGCTGCCGGAGGAGCAGCTGCTGTCGTGGGGCTGGCGGGTGCCGTTCTGGATGAGCATCGCGGTGGCCGTCGTCGGCTATGTCATCCGCCGCAAGCTGGAGGAGACGCCCGCCTTCGAGCAGCAGGCCGCCGCCGAGGGCGTCGTCAAGCTGCCGCTCGCGGTGCTGATGCGGGAGCACTGGGCGGATGTGCTGCGGGTGATCGCCGGTGCGCTGGTCGCCTCGGTCAGCACGATCTTCACGGTGTGGGCGCTGTCGTACGCCACCAGCGACTCGGTCGGGATGAGCAGGTCCTCCATGCTGTGGGTGGGCGCCCTCGCCAACCTGGTCGCGCTCGCCGCGATCCCGCTGTGGGCCACGCTGTCGGACCGTATCGGCCGCCGCCCGGTGTATCTGATCGGCGCGGCGGGCAGCGCGGTGACGATGTTCGGCTACCTGTGGGCGATCTCGACCGGCTCCTACCCGCTGACCATGCTGTTCGGCATCGTCGCCTTCGGTGTGGTCTACAGCGCCGCGAACGGTGTGTGGCCCTCCTTCTACGGCGAGATGTTCTCCACCCGGGTCCGCCTGTCCGGCATGGCCATCGGCACCCAGATCGGCTTCGCGGTCGCGGGCTTCGCGGTCACCTTCGCCGCGCAGATCGCCGGCCCGCACGGCGACGACTGGTCCGCGGTGGCCCTCTTCACGGCGGCCCTGTGCGTGCCGCCGGTCGTGGCCGCGCTGACCGCCCGCGAGACCGCCAAGGTTCCGACGGAGCAGTTGGGTGAGCGGGCGGCCGGGCAGGCCCCGCAGCCGGCGAAGGTGGCGGCCTGACTCTCACGACCACCGGGTCCCCGGACGCCGTGACGGCTCCGGGGACCCGGGCGCGGCGAAGTCCGCCAAGGTGTCGCGCCCCTTAGGGGCGCGGGCAACTGCGCGATCAGCCCCCACCGGCCCGTGGGTGCGTCACTGCGCCCCCAGCGGAGCACTCAGCAGCTCCGTCCAGGTCTCGGCGACCCGCTCCAGGGAGAAGCCCTCCCGCACCTGCGTGCGAGCCAGCTCGCCCGCGGACCGCCAGCCCTCCTCCCCGAGCGAGGCGATCGCCTCCGCCATGGCCTCGGGGTTGTCGTGGATCCACCGCCGGTCGTAGATCTCGTCCGCGCCGGGCCACGGCAGCAGCGACGGTACGGCGCCGGAGGCCATCCCCTCGGCGGGCGCCAGGTGGAAGCTCTCGTCGTCGCTGGTGGACAGCACATGTCCGACCCGCCGCAGCCAGCCCGCCACATCAGGGCCGAACGCGTCGAAGACGACGGCGCCCTCCAGGAGCGGCGAGGTCTGCATACGGCGCAGTACGGCGTCGTAGTGCTCACGTTCCTCGGGCTTGTTCCAGATCCACCAGTACTCCCAGGGCGGCTTGGACTTGACCGACAGATGCCAGCGCCGGTCGCGGGCGCGCAGCGCCTCCAGTACGTCGAGGCCGAGGTCGAGGCGCTTGCGGCTGGGTGCGATGCCGATCATGCCGAGGCGGTGGTGGGCGCCCGGTGCCTTGGGACGGTCGAGCTGGTCGGTGTCCACCCAGTTGGGGACGACGACGACCTTGGAGGCGGGCCAGCCCGTGTGCTCGCGGGTGCGGCGGGCGTAGTACGGGCTGACGCACACCACCCGGTCGACGGCGTCGATGTCGACCTGCCGGGGCCATCCGGCGTCCAGCTCGAAGCGGTGCAGCCGTACGACGAGCCGGCTGCCGCGCCGCTTGTGGCGGCTGTACCAGACGGCCGCCGGGCCGCACCACTCGACGATCACCACGTCCGCCCAGTCGGCGAGTTCACGGCTGGCGTCCGGGTCATGGCGGGACAGTGCGGGCCAGGCGTCCACCCGTACCTCCAGGCCGGGCAGTGAGCGGAAGTGGTCGAGCAGCCGGGTGAGGAACTTCAGGTCGTGCCCGGCGACTCCGACGTGCAAGGGCCGTTGGCGGGTCGTCACCGCGGGAGGCGGGGCGGGGAAGGCGCGGTCGAGGTGGGCCCGCCAGCGGTCGGCCGCGCCGTCCAGGGTGTGGTGGCGGGCGGCCTCGCGGCAGCGGTCGGCCGCCAGGCGCCGGGCTTCCGGCTCGCGCGCGACCCTCGCGACGGCTTCGGCGGCGTCGTCGAGTCCGGCGCGGCCGGACACGAACAGCGGATAGTCGGTGCCGAGCAGCGCCTCGTGCGCCGGGGTGCGGTTGAGGACCACAGGCAGGCCGAGGGCACCGAACTCCAGGACCTTGGTGGACAGTTCGAGGCTGGAGTCGAGCACTGGGTCCCGCCAGCCGAGGCCCACGTCGCAGTCCGCGGCGATGCGCATGGCCTCCTCGCGGGGCTGTCCGCCGTGGTGGAGGACGCCGGGGGTGCCGGTCAGCGCACGCGCCATCTCGGCCTGGAAGCCGGGGTGTCCCGGGTCGTCGTGGATCTTGTCGCCGACGGTGTGCAGTTCGGCGGGGACGCCTCGCCGGGCGAGCAGTTCCGGCAGCCGGGTCATGGGCAGGGTGTTCCAGCGGGGCGCGAACTTGCCGGTGTAGACGAGCCGCAGGGGATCGTGCGGGGTGTCCCTCCCGGGCATCGGGACGTCCGGCTCGGGCACGGCGGGCGGGCTCAGCACACACTTGCCGTACGCCTCGGGCACCCAGGTCTCCAGGAAGCAGCGCAGCTCCTCGGTCTGGCACAGGAGCCGCTGCGATGCCTCGGCGATACGGCCGAGTTCCGCGCGGGCCGCCTCGGTCATCTCGGCGGCGGACTGCGGAATGTCGGTGAGATAGGCCCAGATCCGGCCGTCGAACACGCCGTCGGCCACGACCCGTGCGACCAGCCGCCGGCCGCGCAGCACCAGCAGGTCGCAGGGGTCCTCCTCGTCGAGCCGGATGAGCACCTGCGAGGCCTGCACGGGCGACATGGGCCGGTCGGCCAGGCCCGGCAGCAGCCTCTCCTCGTGCGGACGCACCAGGGTGACCCGGGGCAGCTCGGCCAGCGGATCGGTCAACCGGCCCGTGCGGACGGGCGACTTGAGGAGCAGCCGGGCCTCGCAGCCCGCCCGGGACAGCGCCTGCACCGTCGACTGGGCCCACACGGCGGAGCCGTCGATGAGGTTGAGGTCGACGTCGCCGTAGACGAGCGCCCGCAGCGTACGGCTCATGACGGTTCCTTCCCGCGCACGGCGAACAGACGATGTCCCTGCCCCGCCCAACTGCCGGGATCGGTACCGGACATGTGCAATGACCGGCGTACCAGCAGCGGACGCAGCGACGGTACGAAGACGTAGTCGTCGGCGGTCGGCGTGTGGCCCACCGCGTCGGCGCCGGAGTACTCCTGGGCGCACATCAGGTCGAGCAGCAGGGTGTCCGGCCGGTCCTCGGTCAGATCCGTCCAGTCGGCGACCCAGGACGCCCGGGGCTGCCCCCGGCGTACGGTCACTCCGGCGGCGGTGAGTTCGTCCAGCCCTGCCGGATCGGGTACGACGACCTCGACCGGGCGGTGCAACTGGCCGAGCACCTGCCCGACGAGCCGGGCGACGTCGGTACGGTCCCGGGGCGCCGCCAGCACGGCGACGCGCCGCTCGTCCAGCGGATCGGGGGCACCGGCGAGCCGCGCCAGCTGCGACAGCCGTACCCGGGTGCTGTCCTCACGGAACACCTCACGCAGCCGCTCCCTGCCCTCCGCGGCCGGGTCCAGCCGGGCGAGCCGTACTCCTGTGTCGGTGTCGATGACCGCGTCCCAGGCGAGCCGGGCGAGGCCGGGCGCGGCGGAAGCGGGGCCGTCCCGCCACAGTACGGCCGATCGCCCCAGCACCCGTTGCTCGGCGAGGAGTTCGGCGAGTGTGCGGTCCAGGTCGGGGGCGAGGCCGGTGCCGGTGAGCCACCAGGGTCCTTCGCCCGTGCAGGCGCTCAACTGGACGACGAGCACGTCGGGGTCGGTGCGCTGCACGAGCAGTTGTCCGTCATGGGGCAGCAGCCGGTTGACGACCGCGTCCGCCGCGAAGTCCTCGGCGGTGGCGGGCGTGAGGATCCCGGCGACGACGAGGCGGTCGCGGGGCGCCGAGGTCAGGGCGCGGTACGCGAGGTGGAACCGGTCGTCGACGGGCGCGTCCGGCTCGGTCCGGGTCTGCGGCGCGCTTGCGGGCGCCTGTCCGGCGATGCGGCGCCGCCCGCGCCACAGTCCGTACAGCTCCCCCGGCAGCCGGGCCGCGCCCCGCTTCGGCGAGCGCGCGGCCGACACCAGCGCCTTTCCGACCCGCAGCGAGGTCGAGCCCTCCAGCATGGCCACCCGCGCCTGCAGCAGGTCGACCCGGTCCCGGGCGGCCCGCAGCGCGGCGGCCAGCTGCTCCTTCTCCCGTACGGCCGCGGCGAGCCGCTCGGCGAGCCCGTCCTGCCCGGCGGCGGCCCGCGTGTGCTCCGCCTCCTCGACGGTCCGCTCCAGGTCCAGCACCCGGGCGCGCAGGGACCGGGAGGCGAGGTCGGCGAAGACGTACTCGTCGGCGATCCGCAGGGCCGTGGCATAGCCGTCGGACGGCACGGGCCGGCCGAAGAAGTCGTGCGGCGGCAGGAGCTCGTCGGTGCGGGCGATGACCGCGCCGGCGTGCAGATGGACGTAGTCGAGGGGTGCCGCGCGCAGGACCTGGCAGTGGTGGGCCACCAGGTGGTCGAGGAGCCGGTGGTAGGGAAGTTCGGAGCCGCCGTGGCCGAAGACGATCAGCCCGCGCGCTCCGGGCCGCATCCGTGCCAGCACCGCACGAACGGCTTCCTCACCGCCGTGCAGCTCGGCTCGGGGTCCGTACGAGAGCAGCGCCAACTCCCCTTCGGCGACGGGCCGTTCGTCGTCCGCGCGCAGGGCGACACCGGGGGGCAGGTGCAGGTACGGCTCCAGACTCAGCGTGCCTCGGGTCGCGTCCACCACCGTCGTGACGCCGTCGAGGTGCGGATGGAGCAGGTCGGTCAGGCGCATCAGCGGGTCCTCGTGAAGACGTGGAAGCCGACCCGGTTCTCCCGGAAGCCGTACGGCCTGAAGAGGGTGTGCCGCAGGCCGAGCGGCTCGAGTTCGGCGCGGTAGGCGGCGGTCGGGCGGTGCACGATGTAGTCGCCGCGGGTCGTGCGATCGGCGGTGTCCTCTTCGGTGACGATCAGGCGGCCGGCAACGCGGATGAGGGAGGCCATGTTGCGCAGACCGGCCGCCCACGCCTGGTCGTCCAGTACATGGAACAGGACGTCCACGCAGACAACGATGTCGTACGGCCACGGACTGCGCCACTCGTCGAGCGCGGCGACGGCGTAACGCGGGCCGCCGCCCTCGGCGCGGGCGTGCTCCACCGCGGTCGGGCTCGTGTCGAAGGCGTCCACCCGATGGCCGCAGCGGGCCAGGGCACGGGCGAAGTACCCCTTGCCGCAGCCGGCGTCGAGCACGAAGAGCGGGGCGGCGGGGCTGGAGAGGTCACCGACGAGGGTGAGCAGGGTGCCGAGCCGTTGGGCGTAGAAGATCTCGTTGCCCGAACGGTCCAGTCCGATGTGTCCGCCGGAGGCGAGTTCGTCGTGGTCGGTGTGCCGGGCGTCCCAGTACGTCCGCATGTCGTCGTGCGGACGTGTTCCGCCGTGCGTGCGCGTGTCGTCGTGCGTGCGCGTGTCGTCGTGCGTGCGCGTGTCGTCGTGCGTGCGCGTGTCGTCAGCCATGGCGCTCCAGCCACGCCGTGAGGACACGGGCGATGCGGGTGCCCGCCCGGCCGTCCCAGAGCGGTGGCCCCTCACTCGCCGCCGCTCCCCCGCCGTCCAGCACCTTGCGCAGCGCGGGCACCAACTCCCCGTGCGTGACGAGGCGGTTGGTGCCGTGGGTGACGGTGACGGGGCGTTCGGTCGTCGTGCGCAGGGTCAGGCAGGGGACGCCCAGGACGGTCGTCTCCTCCTGCACCCCGCCCGAGTCGGTGATCACCGCGGCGGCTCCCCGCACGAGGCTCATGAACTCGACGTAGCCGAGCGGGTCGAGGAGGTGGATGCCCGGTGCGTCCGCGAGGCCCGCCGCACTCAGTGCCGCCCGGCCACGCGGGTGCAGCGGTACGACGAGGTCCAGGTGGCGGGCGGCCTCCGACAGGACGCGGGCGGCGGCAGCGGCGGCCTCCGGGTCGTCGACGTTGGCGGGCCGGTGCAGGGTGACGACGCCGTAGCGCTCGGGCAGCCGATGGGCCGTTCGGGCGGTCGTCGGGTCGAAATGGTCCAGATGGGTGAGCAGGGTGTCGATCATCGGGTTGCCGACGAAGTGCACGCGCTCGGCGGCGATCCCCTCGCGGGCGAGGTGGCCGACGGCTTCGGGGCTCGTCACGAACAACAGCTCCGCCAACTGGTCGACCAGCCGCCGGTTGGTCTCCTCCGGCATCGCCATGTCGAAGCTGCGCAGCCCGGCCTCGACGTGCGCCACCGGGACGCCCAGGCGGGACGCGACGAGCGCGGCGGCCAGCGTCGAGTTCACGTCGCCGTACACCGTGACGAGCGCGGGTGAGCGGGCGGTCAGTTCGGCCTCCAGGGCCACCAGCAGGTCGGCGATCTGGCGGGCGTGGCTGCCGGAGCCGACGCCGAGGTCGGTGTCGGGTTCGGGCAGGCCGAGTTGCCGGAAGAAGATGTCCGACATCCGCTCGTCGTAGTGCTGGCCGGTGTGCACGAGCACTTGGTCGCAGCCCGCCGCGCCGAGAGCGGCGACGACCGGCGCGGCCTTGACGAAGTTCGGCCGGGTGCCGACGACGTGGAGTACGCAGCCGTTCAATGGTTTGCCTCCGTATTGATGGCTCGGTCGCCTACGGGGTGCTTCAGCCGGTGTCGAGACGGCGATCGTGCTCGACCCTTCGGGCCTCCGCGCGTTCGCCCTCTCGACACCGGCGCACCCCGTCGGCTCCCACGCGGCCGGTGTCGTCGGCCCGGTACAGGCTGGTGGGCCGTGGCCCGGCGTTGCGGCCTACCTTTGCGATATGTCTCGGAATATTCGTTATGTACCCCGGGCCCTCAGTCTGGCCGCCTCCGTGGCGCTCGGCGAGCTGCGCCAGGACCCGGCGCGGGCGGCGCTGCTTGCCGTGCGGCTGGTGCCGGGACGTGCGCGGCGCGGGTTGCGGCCGTTCGAACGGCGGTTGGCCGGGCGTGCTCTGGCCGCCGGGCCGGCCGCGGCGCCCGCGGCCGTGCGGGTGCCCGCGCCCACTGGGCGGTCGTTCTCTCCCGTGCCGGGCCGGGTGCTCCATCTGGTCACCAACGGGCTGCCGTTCCGGCACGCCGGCTACACCGTGCGCACGCAGAAGCTCGCCGAGGCCCAGCTGTCGGCCGGCCTCGACCCGCATGTCGTGACCCGGATCGGCTTCCCGGTGACCCAGGGGATGCTGGACGCCCGCCCGTCACAGTGCGTGAACGGCGTCCCGCAGCACCGGCTGCTGCCGCTGCGGCTGCCGTACGGGCAGGCCGCGCTGCTGGCCCGCAACGCCGAGCTGGCCGCCCGGCTGGTGGAGCGGCTGCGGCCCGCGGTGCTGCATGCCGCGTCGGACCACGGCAACGGGCGCGTGGCGCTCGCCCTGCGGGAGACGTACGGGCTGCCGGTGGTCTACGAGGTGCGGGGGTTCCTGGAGGAGACGTGGCTGACGCAGGCGCCGGGCCGCAGCCGGGACGACGAGACGTACCGGACGCGACGCGCCCTGGAGACGACCTGCATGCGCGAGGCCGACCTGGTGCTGACGCTGGGTGAGGCGATGAAGGCCGAGATCGTGGACCGCGGAGTGCCCGAGGAGCGGGTCCTGATCGCACCCAACGCCGTCGACGACGACTTCCTGGCCCCACCGCCGGACGGGGCACCCGTGCGCGCCCGGCTCGGCATCGCGCCGGACGAGTTCGTCGTGGGCACGGTCAGCAGCCTCACCCCGCTCGAGGGCATCGGCACATTGCTCCATGCGGGTGAAGAGCTGATCCGGCGTGGAGTCCCGCTGCGGCTGTTGATCGTCGGCGACGGGCCGGAGCGCCCCGCGCTGGAGCAACTGGCCGCCCGGCTGGGCCTCGCCGACGGAGCCGTTCTGTTCACCGGCCGGGTGCCGCACGCCCAAGTGCGGGAATTCCACGCGGTGTTGGATGTGTTCGCGGTGCCGCGCACCGACGAGCGCGTCTGCCATCTGGTGACTCCGCTCAAGCCGGTCGAGGCGATGGCGAGCGGTGTTCCGGTGGCCGCGAGCGACGTCACCGCACTGCGAGAACTGGTCGAACCGGAGGTGAACGGAAGGCTAATCAAGCCTGAATCACCATATTCCTGGGCTGATGAGATCGAAATACTCCTTTACAGTCGAAAACGGCGCACTGAGTGGGGAGCAGCCGCCCGCGCGACGGTCGCGCGTGACCGCACCTGGAAGCAGGTCGCCGCCACAACCCGTGAGGCGTACCGCGCTCTAGGCAGCCTTGATGCGAAGCCTTGACGCAAGGCCTTGATGCGGGGTGAGTCCCATGCAGGTCGAACAGACCGGACCGCTCGGGGAAGAGAGCGAACCGCTCGGGGAAGCAGAACGGCCCGATCACGTGGATCTGGCGGTGATCGGGCTCGGCTACGTCGGACTGCCGCTTGCGCGTGAGGCGGCGTCGGTCGGACTGAGAGTCGTCGGGCTGGACCGCGACCTCCGGGTCGTGGAAGCGCTCAACACCGGGCACTCCCATGTCGACGACGTCTCCGACGAGGACGTCCGCCGGATGCGAGCGGCCGGGTTCAGCGCGTTCACGGACGAGGAATGTCTGGCCCGTGCGCAGAACGTGGTGATCTGTGTGCCGACGCCGCTCGGCAAGGACGGTGGGCCCGACCTGGCCGCGGTCACCTCCGCCGTGCGGACGGTGGCGGGCCGGCTGCGGCCCGGACAGCTGATCGTGCTGGAGTCGACCACCTATCCGGGAACCACCGAGGAGGTCGTACGGCCGCTCCTGGAGGAGTCCGGGCTGCGTGTCGGCGTCGACGTCGCGCTGGCGTTCTCGCCCGAGCGCATCGACCCCGGCAACACCGCGCACGGGCTGCGCACCACGCCGAAGGTGGTCGGCGGCTGCACGCCGTCCTGTGCGGCGCGCGCGGTCGCCTTCTACGGCAAGCTCGTCGACACCGTCGTCCAGGCGAAGGGCACCCGCGAGGCCGAGATGGCCAAGCTGCTGGAGAACACCTACCGGCATGTGAACATCGCCCTGGTCAACGAACTCGCCGTGATCAGCCACGAGTTGCATGTCGACCTGTGGGACGCGATCCGCTGCGCCGGCACGAAGCCGTTCGGCTTCCAGGCGTTCCGCCCCAGTCCCGGGGTCGGCGGACACTGCATCCCCATCGACCCCAACTACCTGTCGTACAAGGTGCGTTCCTCGCTCGGCTACGAGTTCCGTTTCGTGGAGCTCGCCCAGGAGATCAACCGGCGGATGCCGGAGTACGTGGTGCGCCGCGCCCAGGACCTCCTCAACACCGCCGGCCGTCCGCTGCACGGCTCCCGGGTGCTGCTGCTCGGCGTCACCTACAAGCCGGACGTGGCCGACCAGCGGGAGTCGCCGGCGCTGCCGGTGGCACGGCTGCTGCGGGAGCGGCAGGCCGAGGTCTGGTTCCACGACCCGCATGTGCGGGTGTGGTCCGTGGACGGGGCGAGCGTCCCGCGCGTGGACGACGTCATGGCGGCGGTGCGCGAGCACGACCTGACGATCCTGCTCCAGGACCACTCGGCCTACGACCTGCCGGCCCTGGGCGACACGGCCCGGATGCTGTTCGACACGCGGGGGCGGATCTTCCGGCCCGATGTCGAGGTGCTGTGACCGCCGCCTGATGCTCTCGCTGCCGTCCGCAGGTGGCCGTCGCTCTCGGGACCGTCGAAAGGTGCACTGATGCGGATACTCGTCGTCACCGTCGTCCACCACCCCGAGGACGCGCGGATCCTGCACCGGGAGATCGCCGCCCTGCGGCAGCGCGGCCACAAGGTCGTCTACGCGGCGCCGTTCGCGGCCCGGGAGATGACACCGCGACCGTACGTCGAGGGCGTGGACCTGCCCCGGGCCGCCGGCCGGGACCGCCGTGCGGCCCTGCGCGCGGCCCGCACGCTGCTCGCACAGCGGGGGCCCAGGGCGGATGTCGTCCTGCTGCACGACCCGGAGTTGCTGCTCACGCTGCCCGGCACCCTGCGCCGTTGGCGACGCGGCGGACGCGCCCCCGTCACCGTGTGGGACGTGCACGAGGACACGGCGGCGGCGCTGGTGATGAAACGCTGGGTGCCACGGCCGCTGCGGCCGCCGCTGCGACTGGCCGTACGGGCCGTGGAACGACTGGCGGAACGGCATCTGCGGCTGCTGCTCGCCGAGGACGCCTACCAGCAGCGCTTCCGCCACACCCACCCCGTCGTGGGGAACCTAGCGACGGTGCCGGCCGAGCCCCCAGAGCCGCCGGGCGACGACCGGGTCGTCTACCTCGGGCATCTGTCGCGGGCTCGCGGCGCTCTGGAGCTCATCGAAACGGCCCGGCTGCTGGGCCCCGACGTGCACGTCGAGGTGATCGGCGCGGCGGACCCCGAGGTGCGGGACGCACTCACCGAGGCCGACCGGGACGGCGTACTGCGCTGGCACGGCTACCTGCCCAACGACCGCGCCCTCGGCCTGCTCTCCGGCGCCCTGGCCGGCCTCTCCCTCCTGCACGACCAGCCCAACTACCGCCACTCACGGCCCACCAAGGTCGTGGAGTACATGGCCCACGGCGTCCCCGTCGTCACCACACCCACCCCCCTCGCGACCGACCTGGTCGAACGCTACGGTTGCGGCCTCGTCGTCCCCTACGGCGATCCCGCATCGGCGGCAGAGGCCGTACGACACCTGCGCACCGACCCTGACCTGCGCCTGCGCGCAGCCACGCAGGGGTGGGAGGCGGCGCTGTCGGACCTCAACTGGTCCGACCACGCCACCGAGTTCGTGATGTGCCTGGAGTCCTGGGTGAAGGAGGCGACCGCGCCCCCGACACCCGCCATGCGGTGACGGGACGAGCCTCCCGTCCCGGACCATGGCCGCCCGGAAGTCGGCCTTGCCCGTAGACACTGTCTACTCGATCATGGTAGACAGTGTCTATGTCCATGCCTGAGCAGGAATCCGATACGGGGCTGCGGGCCCGGCTGGTCGACGTCGGAGTGGAGCTGGTAACGCGGGAGGGCGTGCAGGCGCTCACTCTGCGGGAGATCGCCCGCCGGGCAGGCGTCTCGCACGGGGCGCCGCGCCGCTACTTCCCCACCCACCTGGAGCTGCTCTCGGCGATCGCCCGCCGCGGCTTCGGCGAGCTGACGGAGCGGGCTGCCGAGGCGGCGGCGAGCAGCGACGGTCCTGCGCCGGCACGAGAGCAGCTGACCGCACTGGGCCGCGTCTACCTGGAGTTCGCGCTCGGCAACCCCGGCATGTACGAGCTGATGTTCCGTCATGATCTGCTGGAGAGCGGCCACTTGGGGCTGCGGGACACCAGCCTCCCCCTCTTCGGCCGACTCGTGGATCTCGTCGGCCAGGTGCGCCCCGACGCCGACTCCCGTCTCGTCGCGGGGGCGCTGTGGGCCAACCTGCACGGCATCGCCCAGCTGTGGGGCTGGGGCAGCCTCCAACTCGCCACGGGCGCCGACGGCTTCGTACCTATGCTGCGGTCGGCCCTGGAAGCCCACCTCGGGGCGGAGAGCGAGTGAACCCGCGTCTCACCCTCGCGAGCAGCATCGTCGGAGCCGTGATCGTCGCGCTCGACGGCACCGTCCTGACCGTCGCCCAGCCCGCCCTGCAACGCGACCTGGGCGCCTCCTTCGCACAGGTCCAGTGGACCAGCACCGGCTATCTCATCGCGGTGGCAAGCCTGTTGGTGTTCGCCGGTCGGCTCGGCGACCGGTACGGGCACCACCGGCTCTTCGGCATCGGGATGCTCGGTTTCGGGGCCGCGTCGGCCGGTATCGCGCTGGCGCCCGGCGTCGGATGGGTGATCGGGCTGCGGGTCGTGCAGGGCGTGTTCGGGGCGTTGCTTCAGCCGGCCACGCTGGGGATGCTGCGGGCCGCGTTCCCGCCCGACCGGCTGCGGACGCCGATCGCCGTGCGGACGGCCGCGATCGGGGTGGCGGCCGCTGCCGGGCCGGTGGTGGGCGGTGCGCTGGTGGCGGGGCCGGGCTGGCGGGCGGTGTTCCTGCTGAACGTCGCGCCCGCCCTCGTCCTCGGCGTGCTCGCCCTCGCCGTCCGTCGTCCCCCGCGCACCACCTCCCCCGCCCGGCTCGACCTGCCCGGCGCCCTCCTGCTCGCGGTGACCCTGGCCTGCCTGGTCCACGCCCTCGTCGCGCTGCCGGGATGGGGCTGGACCGCCGCCACCGCCGCGGTCACGGGTGCCCTCTTCGTCCGGCACGAGCGCCGCGCCCCGAGCCCGCTGCTGCCTCCGGACGTCATCGGGTCGACTGCGGTCGGCTCGGCGCTCGGCATGCTGGTCGCCGCGTCGGCGGCGCTGAACGGCGCGCTGTTCGTCGGCACGTTCCTGTTGCAGGACACGCTCGGCATGGACGCGTTCCGCAGCGCCCTGGTCAGCCTGCCGCTCGCCCTGGTGATGGTCCTCGCGGCGGCCATCTGCGCGGTGCTGCTGCGCCGGGCCGGGTCCCGCCGTACGACCATGGCCGCGATGGCGCTGCTCGCGCTCGGGATCCTCGTACTCTCCCGCACGGGCGCCACTCCCGCTCTGTGCGCCGGGTTCGCCCTGGTGGGGGCCGGGTTCGGCACGGTGATGGTGGCGGCGACCCATGTCGTCGTACGCGAGGCGGCCGTCGAGTCGGCCGGTGTGGCGGGCGGGCTGCAGCAGACCGCGATGAACGTCGGACCGGTGCTGGGCGTGGCCGCTGCGACCGCTCTGATGGGGTCCGGCGACGGCCCTGAGCTGCCGCTGAGCCTCCTCGCCGCCCTCGCCCTGGCCGGTGCGGCGCTGGGACGGGGGCTGCCGGGGGTGCAGGGGGTGCAGGGCGCGACGATCGACGATCATGGTCAATCGCGGGACCGTACACGCGTTCCTGCGCGACGATGAGTCTGAGGCCGTTCCGGCGGGGTATGCCGGACCGCACCTCGTCGTTCGTATTCGGAGGAGAGCGATGGCACTGCTGAGACAAGAGGTCGACCCGGGTGAGGTCGGGCTGGACGCGAAGGCGCTGGACCGCCTCGACCAGTACTTCGCCCACTACGTCGACGAGGGGCGGATACCCGGCTACCTGGTGGCCGTCGCCCGCCGCGGACGCGTCGCCCACCTCACCACGCACGGCCACCGGGACATCGCGGCCGGCCTCCCCGTCGAGGCGGACACGCTGTGGCGGATCTACTCCATGACCAAACCGGTCACCTCGGTCGCCGCGCTGCTGCTGGTCGAGGAGGGCAGGCTGTCGCTCGACGACCCGGTCGGCCGCCATCTGCCCGCCTTCGCCGAGCCCCGGGTGTACGTGAGCGGATCCGGCACCGACACGGTGACCCGGCCGGCCGGCGGGCCGCTGACCGTCCGGCATCTGATGACCCACACCGCCGGGCTGACCTTCGCCTTCTACCGCACGCATCCCGTCGACGCCCTCTACCGCGACGCCAACCTGGATTCGGCGGTGCTGCCCGGCTCCGACCTGGCCGGGACGGTCGACGTGTACGCGAGCCTGCCCCTGCAGTTCGAGCCGGGGACGCAGTGGAACTACTCGGTCGCCTCCAACGTCCTGGGCCGGGTCATCGAGGTGGTGTCCGGGCAGCCGCTCGACGAGTTCTTCGCCGAGCGGATCTTCCGGCCGCTCGGGATGACCGACGCGGGGTTCTGCGTGAGCGGCGAACAGGCCGACAGGCTCTCCGAGTTGTACGGCGAGACCGAGCAAGGCGGCATCGAGCCGATCCCCGGCCTCCCGCTGCACGGCCGGCCCCGCTTCCTGTCCGGCAGCGGCGGCATGGCGGCGTCCGCGCACGACGTCCACCGCTTCATGGAACTGCTGCGCCGCCGCGGCGAACTGGACGGCACCCGTCTGCTGAGCCCCGAGACCGTGGACCTGATGACGTCCAACCACCTCCCGGGCGGCGCCGACCTGCGGTCCTTCGGCAGCCGCCCCGCCCATGACGAGCCCGGCAACGACGGCCTCGGCTTCGGCCTCGGCGTCTCCGTGGTGATCGACCCGACTCGCACGAGGGCGCCGGCCGGCCTCGGCACGTATGGCTGGAGCGGCGTGGCGACCACCACGTTCTGGGTCGACCCGGGCCACGATCTGACGGTGCAGTTCATGACCCAGGTGCGGCCGAAGACCTCGCACACGATGTTCCAGGACCTCAAGCGCCTTGTACACGAGGCCGTCACGGCGGACTGAGCCGCCGCGGGTCACCGGTCCACGCGCAGGGTGAACTCCACTCCTTCCAGGGCGAGTTCGCGCAGCCACTCCTCCGAGCGGGCCGCCGTCTCGGCGGCACGGTTCAGGCCCGTCGGCAGGGAGCCGTCCAGAATGTGCCGGACGCCGAGAGCGAGGGGGCGCGAGACGCAGCGGGCCATGGCGCTCTCCTCCGCGTCCCCCACGAGGTCCAGCAGGTAACTGCCGGACCAGCTCTGCCCGCCCCCGCCGCGCACATCGAGCGACACCGCGAGAACGACCCGGTCCCGGTCGGCGTCCGTGGTGGGGTAGGCCGCCGCCAACTCCCCTGCCAGGGCCGCGATCCGGGCGTCGTCACCCGCCTTCAGCTCCTCGAAGACGGCGTCCCAGGCCTGCAGCCAGCCCTCCAGGCGCAGGGTGCCCCGCACGAAGGTCTGTGCTTTCCACGCGGGCGGCAGTCCGTACTGCTCGACGAACGGAACGCTGTCGCGGTTGGGGTAGACCTCGAACGCCTCCCCGTCGACGACGTGCCGCCGCGTCACCTCCCACGGCCGCTCGGCGACGGTCTCGGCACCGTCCTTGAGGTAACGGGCCGGTGCGCGCAGGGCGTTGAGAACCCCGGCGGGCGCCCAGCTGAAGCGGTACCTGAAGTCGTTCGGGACGGCGGGGACACCGCCGCAGTACGAGGTGAGGCTGTACGAGGCGGCCGTGTCGTCACCGACGGCCGCCCGGGCGCGGCCGACCAGGCAGTGGGCGAAGAGGTGGTCGATGCCCGGGTCGAGGCCGGCCTCGGTGAGGACGACGAGCCCGGCCGCCTCGGCCGCGGGCACCTGTTCGAGGACGGCGTCCGACACATAGCTGGAGCAGGCGAAGTGGGCCTGCTCCTGGATGCAGGCCGCCAGCAGCCCGGCGTGCTCGGGCGCCGGCAGCATCGATACGACCACGTCGCCCGGCGCCAGTTCGGCCGTGAGCGCGGGGAGCGTGTACGCGCGGGGCTCGGCGCGTCCGGTGAGGCCCAGCCTCTTCAGGGCGTCGGCGGCGCGGTCCGTGGTGCGGTGCCACAGCCGTACGCGGTCGCCCGTGTCGCACAGCCGGGCCAGACCGCTGCCGGTGGACAGACCGGCGCCGACCCAGTGGACGGTGCCGCTCGCGGGCACCCGTGCGGAGCTGTCAGCCATGGCGGTACTCCCCTTCTGCGTCTTCGATGCCGAGTTCACGGCCCGCCTGGTGGTACCGGTCCCGACAGCGCCCCCAGGGCCCGCCCGTCTCGAAGTCCAGCAACTGGGGCAGCAGCGCCGCCGAGAAGTCGGTGCTGGACTCGCGGGGCAGCAGGGAGGGCAGGTTGTCGATGGCGATCAGATCGAGCGGGGGGTCCTTGCGCAGCCGGCGCACCGGGTCGGCCCAGTCGGTGGTGCGGTCGTAGATCGGCAGGACGTTCAGGGGGAGCCGACATCGACGGTGACGTCGCAGAGGGTGCGCAGCCGGCGCGCGGGGTCGTCGAGGTCCTGCTCGCGCAGGAAGGGCGGGATCGGGGTGGTGGCGAGGACCGCGTTGACCAGCACGTCGTGCGCGAGCAGGGCCGGGCGGTCCAGGTCGCGGGTCTCGGCGAGGTCCCAGGGCGTGGCCGCCTCGACGCCGGCGGTCATCAGCGCGAGGCGTGCGCCCCGGCCGCTGCGGCCCAGGGCACCGATCACGAGCGCGGTGAACTCCGCGTCATGGGAGGCCGGTTGCAGGGTCGCGTCCAGCTCGTCCTTCGACGTCGGGGTGAGCGGCGCGACGAGCTTCCCGCGGTGCTGGAGGACGGCGAGGGCGGCACCGAGATAGCCGGCCCAGAAGCCGAAGGCGGCCAGGCGACGGCCGTCGTCGTCCACCAGGTACTCCAGGTCGAGCAGGACGCCGCCGCCCCGGGCGAACCGGCGGAGCAGGTCCTCGGCGCCGGGCTGCTGCTTGTAGGCGTGACCGAAGTAGATGTGCCGGTGGGTGAGCTCGCCGGGCCGGTCCGGGAGTTCCTTCAGCCCGATGACCACGGCCTGATCGGGCGCCGACACCCAGGAGCCCGCGGGCGCCACCCGGCAGCCGGCCGCCGCGTACTCCTCGACGGGAAAGATCCGCTGCGGGGACTCCTCGACCGTCAGCGTCACCCCGCTCCCGACGAGCCGGCGTGCGTCGGCCGGCACGATCGGAGTGCGTCGCTCGGTGGAACGGACCTCGTGGCGCAGCCACAGCTGGAGATCGGTCATACGCGGTTGGCCTCCGGGCGCGGGGCGTCGGCCATGAACCGGCCGGCGCTCAAGGGGCTGACGTCCACGAAGGGTACGCGGCCGAGGTACAGGTCACGGATGACCTCGCCGACGGCCGGTCCCTGCAGAAAGCCATGGCCGGAGAAGCCGGTCGCGTACAGGAAACGGGATACGGAAGGCGCCTCACCGATCAGCGCGTTGTGGTCCGGCGTGACCTCGTACAGGCCCGCCCAGCCTCCCGTGCGGCGCAGGTCGAGCAGGGCGGGGGCGCGGTGCTCCATGGCCTCGGTCAGGCGGGGGATCCAGCGGTCGTGGGTGTCGGTGGCGAAGCCGGGGCGCTCGTCGGGGTCGGACATGCCGAGGAGGAGGCCGGGGCCCTCGGTGTGGAAGTAGAGGCTGGTGGTGAAGTCGATCGTCATGGGCAGCTGGGGCGGCAGTCCGGCGGCCGGTTCGGTGACCGCGACCTGGCGGCGCAGCGGCACCACGGGCAGGTCCACGCCGACCATCGCCCCGATCGTGCGCGACCAGGGGCCGGCCGCGCAGATCACCGTGTCGGTGGCGATGCGTGCGAGGGTCGTCGTCACGGCGGTGATCCGGTCGCCGTGCAGTTCGATGCCGGTGACGTCGTTGTGGCGTAAGAGCCGCGCCCCGTACTCGCGGGCCGCGGACGCGTAGCCGTGGACGACGGACTCGGGGGTGCAGTGGCCGTCGTCCGGCGAGAACGCGGCCGCCAGCAGTCCGTCGGTGGTGATCAGGGGGGACAGCCGCTGCGCCTCGGCGGGGTCGATCATGCGGCTCGGCACGCCGAGGGCGTTCTGCAGCCGGACGCCCGCCTCGAAGCCGGCGACCTCCTCCGGCGTGGAGAGCAGGAACAGATAGCCGACCCGGTGCAGCCCGATGTCGTGCCCGGTCTCGTCCTCGAACCGGCCGAACGCCTCCAGGCTGCGTGCCCCGAGCTGGATGTTGAGCTCGTCGGAGAACTGCGCCCGCACGCCCCCGGCCGCCTTGGAGGTGGACCCGGACGCCAGTTCGTCCCGCTCGACAAGGACGACGTCCCGGATCCCCGCACGGGCGACGTGGTAGGCGATGCTGGTCCCCATCACACCGCCGCCGATGACGACGACGCTCGCATGCATGTTCACGGGCCCACCTTCCTGGAAGTCGCCGGTCGTTCCCTCTTCCTGTCCGGATGGGCCTCGCGGCAATCAGGACAGGTGCGCGACCGCGTCCAGATGGGGCAGGTGGTGGTCGAGGCGCTCACGCTTGGTGCGCAGGTAGGTGATGTTGTTCTCGCACGGCGGGATCAGCAGCGGGACCTGCTCGGCGACCTCGATGCCGTGCTGCAGCAACGCGTCGCGCTTGCGCGGGTTGTTGGACATGAGGCGGACGCTGTTCACGCCCAGGTCGTGCAGGATCCCGGCGGCGACGCCGTAGTCGCGGGCGTCCACGGGCAGGCCGAGCGCGAGGTTGGCCTCGACGGTGTCCAGGCCCTCCGCCTGCAGGGCCATCGCCCGCAGCTTGGCGAGCAGACCGATGCCGCGGCCCTCGTGGCCCCGCAGGTAGACGACGATGCCACTGCCCTCGGCGACCACCGCGCGCAGTGCGGAGGCCAGCTGGTCGCCGCATTCGCAGTGCTGGGATCCGAAGGCGTCTCCGGTCAGGCACTCGGAGTGCAGTCGGGTGAGGACGTTCTCCGCGCCTATCTCGCCGTAGACCAGGGCCACTTGCTCGTCACCGCGCTCGTGGTCGAGGTAGCCGATCGCACGGAATTCCCCGTACACGGTGGGCAAGGGGGCATTCACCACCCGTTCCACGCCGGAACGCTGCGTACGCTGTGCGGACTTCTTGCCGAGGACGCCAATTTTATCTGTCATGATTCTTCAGTTCCTAAGCAGAGACGAAAGGCCGGAAAAGATGAGTGATTCGCAGACGTTGCCGGCGGCACACTCGCTGGTGCCGGCGGACACCACCGAGGACGTACGGACGCGGGGCGCGGGTGTCTCACGACAGGTCGCGGTCCTGCCCGTCGGAAGCTTCGAGCAGCACGGGGCGTACCTTCCGCTGGCGACCGACACGCTCGTGGCCTGCGCCATTGCGCGCGAGATCGCCGCCGTACATCCGGTGCACCTCCTTCCGCCGGTGACGATCTCCTGCTCGCACGAACACGCGGCCTGGCCGGGGACCGTCAGCATCTCCTCCGTGACCCTTCATGCGGTGATACGGGACATAGCGGCTTCGCTCCGCCGGTCCGGCGTCGACGCTCTGGTGCTGGTCAACGGGCACGGCGGAAACTACGTACTGGGCAATGTCGTTCAGGAGTCCTCCGCGCACGGTGAGCGAATGGCGCTGTTCCCGGCCCCGGAGGACTGGGAGGCGGCGCGGGAGCGGGCGGGGGTGGAGACCTCGTTGCTCACCGACATGCACGCGGGGGAAATTGAGACCTCCATCCTTCTGCACACTCATCCCGAATTGATCCGACCCGGTTATGAGACTTCCGATTTCGTGGCGGACGACCGCCGTCAGCTACTCACCCTCGGTATGTCCGCCTATACCGATTCGGGTGTCATAGGCCGCCCTTCGCTGGGTTCCGCGGAAAAGGGGAAGCGCCTGCTGGCGAGCCTCGCGGATTCCTTCGGCGCGTATGTGTCACTGCTGACCTCCGCGGACGATTCCGTACGGGACACGGGAGACGCACGAAAATAGCGGCTGGGCTCGGGGTCCGCTACGGCTGCGGCGGACCCGGAGCCCGCGCGCAGGCCGGTGTACCAGCGGGCGACGAGGACGAGGACGCCGGGCAGGGCGGCCACGAAGCTGAGGACGCCGTACACAACGGCGACGGCCAGTCCGGTGTCGGCGCCGAGCCCGGCGGCGCCGAACGCCCAGGCGGTGGCGCCCTCGCGAGGCCCGAACCCGCCGACGTTCAGGGGCACGCCCATCGCGAGCAGGGCCAGGACGGCGAGCGGCAGCAGAGCGGCGACGGAGGCGTCGGAGCCTGCGATCCTCGCGGCGAGCACGAACATCGCGATGTGGCCGGCGAGAACGACGACGGAGGACACGGCGACGCCCGGACCGTTGCGGCGGGACAGCAGGGCCTCGCGGGCCTCGCCGAGCGTCGTGCGCACGGCCGTCGACTTGGTCCGGTCACGGCGGGACGGCGCACGGTTCATGCGCAGCGCGGCCACGACGGCCAGCGCGCCCACGGCGGCGAACAGGATGAGCGGCGTCAGGTCGCGTGCCTCGTTCAGCACGGGGGACGGCATGGTCAGCAGCACGCCGGCGCCGACGACGGCGAGGACGACCTGGCCGGCCGTCCGTTCGAGCACGACCGCACGGACACCGCGGCCCATGTCACCGGCGCTCCGCCCGTGCCGCACCGCCCGGTGCACATCGCCGAGGACGCCGCCCGGGAGGGCGGCGTTGAGGAACAGGGCGCGGTAGTAGTCGGCGACGGCCGGCCCGAGCGGCAGCCGGATCCGCAGTCCGCGTGCCACCAACTGCCAGCGCCACGCGCTGAACGCGGTGGTGACGAGCCCGATCCCGAGCGCGGCGACCAGCGTCGTCGCGTCGATCCGCCGCAGCCCGTCGAGGAAGACGCCGGTACCGAGCCGCCAGAACAGCGCGACGAGGATGGCGACGCCGACGACCGTGCCCAGGTGGGTGCGGACAGCGGGGGTGTTGAGACGGGCCAGGCGGGTGCGCGGGCGGGGTCGGCCCGGCTGTTCCGCGGGCTGGGTGCCGAGTCGGCTGGCAGGGGCGGCTTCCGGGGCCACGACCGCCCCGTTCACGGCCAGGGCCTTCCGTCGCCGTTCTCGCGCCTTGGCGCCGGGTCGCGTGACGCGCGCCCCCGCCACCGTCTCCACGCTCATGACGCTCCGCCCGCCGGTCGCACCAGTGCCAGCAGGTCGCTGTGGTGGACCACGACGTGCAACTCGCCCGCCTGGCAGGCGGCCAGGCGGTCCTGCAGATAGCGGTCGGCACGCTCGCGCAGTTCGGGACGCTGCTCGACCGCGGCGCCGACCCAGCCCCGCAGCCACTGGGCGGTGAGCGCGGACTCGTCGGGGCCGAGCCGCCAGGGGCTCGGGTGCACCTGGACGGTCGCGCCGTGCTCGGAGAAGGCCTCCGCCGCGGCGGTCACCGCGTCCGGGCCCAGCATCCCCGAGCGCCGCTGGTGGGCGTTGAACGCCTCGGCAATCTCCTGGTCCAGCGGGTCGGACGGGCTGAGTTCGACGCGGCCGGCGACGGAGAGCGTCAGCAGCGCCGGGCAGCCCGCGCCCGCACATGCGGCGGCGAGGGTGCCGACCTCCTCGCGGGTGAGGACGTCGAGCAGTGCGGAGGCGGTCACCAGCGAGGCGCCGGCGAGCGCGTCCGGGGTGAGGCGGCCGATGTCGCCACGGCGTGTCTCGACGCTGACGCGGCTGCCGTCCGCGGAGGAGCGCGGGGAGGCCACGGCGGCGAAGTGCAGGAGGTAGGGGTCGCGGTCGTGCAGGACCCAGTGCTGGGCGCCGTCCAGGTGGGGCGCCAGCCAGCGGCCCATGGAGCCGGTGCCGCACCCCACGTCGTGAATCACCAGTCCGGCCCGTCCGGGCAGGTTGGCGAGCCGGATCCGCAGCGGGTCGAGCAGGTCGTGCGCCCGCGCGGTGGCGTCGGCGCCTTCGCGCAGCTCCAGCCACTCGGGGGCGTAACGGGGCGGGTCGTCCGCCCCGGCGTCCCTGAGCCGTACGGTCGCCCGCTCGCCTGGACCGAGGCTGGGCCCGGCCCCGAGGATCACGGCGTCCGCGTCGGCCGCCGCCGGTACGGATACGCCGCCCGTGGCGCCCTCCGCCGAAACGATCCCGCTCTGCGGTGCGGGATCGCGCGGTCCCGGCTGGGCCGGAATCGCCCCTTCGCTCCGTGCCGTTGCCGTGTCCCTCATGCGACCCTCCGGGGTTCGTTCGGCAGTCGGCCCAGTACCGAGGCCAGGCTGCGGGCCGTGCCGGCCCAGCCGTTCAGGGCTGCCCGGCGTCCCCGAGCAGCCGCCTTCAGCCGGCGTCGTACGTCCGCCTCGCCGAACCAGCCGCGCAGCTCGGCGGCGATCGCGGCAGGGTTCTCCGGCGGGACGAGGATGCCGGGGACACCGCCGTCGGGGGCCCGGCCGACCGCCTCCGGCAGTCCGCCGACGTCCGTCGCGAGCACCGGGATGCCGCGCCCGAGGGCCTCCGTCACCGCCATGCCGTACGTCTCGGCGTAGGAGGTGAGCACCATCAGGTCGGCGGCGTTGTAGCTGGCGTCGAGTTCGGCGCCGGACTGCGGGCCCGCAAGGACCAGCCGGTCCTGAAGCCCGTGCTTCGCTATCAGGGACCGCAGTTCGGCCACGTACTCGGGGTCCTGGTTCAGCGGGCCCACGCAGACGCAGCTCCACGGCAGGTCGGTCACCGACGCCAGGGCCTCGACCAGCCGGTGCTGCCCCTTGCGAGGTGTCACGGCGGCCACGCACAGCAGGCGGGACACGCCGTCGGTGCCGGACGCCAGCGGCGCGATGTCGGCGCCGGGGGCGGCGACATGGACCCGGTCGGGCGCGAGGCCGTGGTGGGAGACGATGCGGCGGACGGCCCAGTCACTGGTGGCGATCACGGCGGGAACGGCCCGCAGCACCGTGCGTTCCCGGGCATCCAGCTCCGCGGCGACGGTGGGCTCCAGTCCCGTCTCGTCGCCGAGCGGCAGATGGACGAGGACCGCGAGGTTCAGCCGCTCCGCCTCCGGGACGATGATCTCGGGCACCCCGCAGGCGACCAGCCCGTCCAGCAGGACGGCGGTCCCGTCGGGGAACTCCCGTAGTGTGCGGGCGAGTTCGGCGCGGGCCGCCGCCCCGGGGATTGGCCAGCTGCCGTCCAGCGCGTGCTTGTGCACCTGCCAGCCGAAGCCGGGCAGATCCAGACTCACCCGCCGGTCATAGGCGTTGCCGCCGCTCGGCGCGGACGCGTCGTCGACGCCGCCCGGCATCACGAAGTGCACGGAGCGCAGGGACATGGGGATGATCTCGGCGTTCTTCAGGGCGGAGTGCTGCACGGGCACATAGCCGAGCGCCACGTTCTCCGACTTCTCCGGAGCCTTCTCCACGGCGACGGCCTTCTCCAGGGTCACGTCGGTCACAGCGCACGCTCGTAACTCGCCCATGCGACATGCGACTCGTGCAGGGTGACGGTGAGACCCGCGAGGCCCTTGGCGCCCTCGCCCAGCGCACCCTTCTCGATCCGCTCGGCGAGCCGGTCGGCGATGACCTTGGCCAGGAACTCGGTGGAGGTGTTGATCCCGGCGAAGTCGGGTTCGTTGTCGAGGTTTCTGTAGTTCAGCTCACCTACGACGGCACCCAGTTCCCGGGTGGCCAGTCCGATGTCGACGACGATGTTGTCGTCGTCCAGCTGCTCGCGCCGGAATGTGGCGTCCACCAGGAACGTCGCTCCATGCAGGCGCTGCGCGGGCCCGAACACGTCGCCGCGGAAGCTGTGGGCGATCATGATGTGATCGCGGACGGTGATGCTGAACAACGGACGACCCTCCAGGTGCGGTGCGCTCCTCATCCCCCGCCGATCGGCTGCCGGGGATGCCGTGTAGTACGGCTCTTCGCTTCCCGTTGTTCAGCCGTCTCTCACTCTTTTCTCAGGTCAGGCGCTCTTGTCGTCCCTGATTGAACGAGTCCGTCAGCAGGTGTCCGGGTCCTGTCAGGGCGTGTCCGCGTACCTGACCCGATGACAGAGCGCTGAAATCTCCCCGGAAGCGAGCTTCGGCATCACCTCGGGCAGCTCCTCGAAAGCGCTCTCCCCCGTGACGAGCGCATCGAGAGCCGGGTCGGCGAGCAGGTCGAGGGCGAGGGCGAGCCGGTCGGCGTACGTACGGCAGGCGCTGCGGGCCGGGGAGACGGTGCCTACCTGGCTGCTGCGGATGACGAGCCGCCGGGAGTGGAAGGCCTCGCCGAGCGGCAGGGCGACCCTCCGGTCGCCGTACCAGCTGAGTTCGACGACGGTGCCCTCGGGGCGGAGCAGTTCGAGCGACCGGGCGAGGCCCTGCTCGGTGGCGCTGGCGTGGACGACCAGGTCGCGGTCGCCGAGTGCCTCGTCGGGCGTGGCGAAGGCGACACCGAGGGCTGCGGCGACCTCGGCCCGGCGCGGATCGGCGTCGACCAACTGGAGCCGTACACCCGGGAAGCGGGCCAGCAGGGCGGCCACCGACAGGCCGACCATGCCACCGCCGACCACGGCGATCCGGTCGCCGACCAGGGGCGCGGCGTCCCAGAGCGCGTTGACGGCGGTCTCGACGGTGCCGGCGAGGACGGCCCGCGCGGCGGGCACGGTGTCCGGTACGACGGTGACGGCGCTCGCGGGGACGACGTACCGCGTCTGATGCGGGTACAGGCAGAAGACAGTACGGCCGACCAGTGCTGTCGGCCCCTCCTCGACCATCCCGACGCTGAGATAGCCGTACTTCACCGGGGCGGGGAAATCGCCCTCCTGGAACGGCGCCCGCATGGCCGCGTGCTGGCTCTGCGGGACCCCGCCCCGGAACACGAGTGTCTCCGTGCCACGGCTGACTCCGGAGTACAGCGACCGCACCAGCACATCGCCCTCGCCCGGCTCCGGAAGGGCGACCTCCCGGATCTCTCCCTCACCCGGAGAGGTGACCCAGAACGCACGTGCGGCGCGGTTCATCGGAATCCTCCTGAACGATCTGCGAGCTGTTCACGTACCGAGGTGTGCACAGGTCGCGCACAGTACGCGGCCTTGATCGACTCTGTCATCTGGCCGGAGGAATGTGCGGTGGCCCTGAACAACACTTACGACGCGAGGCTGGTCCAGCAGGAGACCGCTGTGGGAGCGGGCGTGCAGATCCTGTTGCTGGCCCTGCTCGGTTCGGCGATCGGCATGGGGCCGGCGGGCTGGCTGACCGGCCTCGTCTTCGCCGTCGCCACCTGGGCGCTGCTCTCGCTGGCCCTGCACCGATCCGGGCTGCGCTCCTTCGGCCCGGCGAACCGGGTCACCCTCGGCCGCGCGACGCTGGTGGGCGGTGTCACGGCGCTGGTCGCGGACTCCTTCCAGAGTTCGCCGCCGGTGACGTTGTTCGTCGGCCTGACGGCGGTCGCCCTGATCCTCGACGGCGTGGACGGCAAGGTGGCCCGCCGTACGGGCACGTCGACCGCCCTGGGCGCACGCTTCGACATGGAGGTGGACGCGTTCCTGATCCTGGTGCTGAGCGTGTACGTCTCGATGTCGGTGGGTCCCTGGGTGCTCCTCATCGGCGCCATGCGCTACGGCTTCGTCGCCGCCGCCCGCGTCTGGCCATGGCTGAACGCCGCGCTCCCGCCGAGCACTGCCCGCAAGACGGTCGCCGCGTTGCAAGGTGTGTTCCTGCTCATGGCCGCGTCCGGCCTCTTCCCGTACCTGGCGACGTTCGCGGTCACCGGGACGGCGCTGGCGGCGCTGGTCTGGTCGTTCGGCCGGGACATCCTGTGGCTGTACCGGAACCGGCCGTCGCGCGTGCGGCGGGCGCCGGTTGCGGAGGTACGGGAGCTGGTGGCGTCCTGACGGGTCGTTCTCCGGGCGGCACCGGGTACGCCGTGGACGGCAGTCAGCCGTCGAGCGGCATCCGGTACACCGACGATTCCCTCGCCGCGAACCCCAGCCGTTCGTACAGCCTGTTCGCCGAGGCCCGGTCCGGCCGCGAGGTGAGATCGACGGTCCGCGCCCCGGACTCCCGGGCGAGCCTCACGGCCTCACGCATCAGCAGCCCCGCGACTCCGTGACCGCGCGCGGCCCCGTCGACGACCACGTCCTCGATCCGGGCGCGCAGTCCGGAAGGTACGGGAATCCGTACGAGGGTCAGGGTGCCGACGATCTCGCCGTCCGCCCGAGCGACGAGGACGGTGTTCGTGCCGCACCTCACGATGCGGTCGATGGCCGCGAGGTCGAGGGGCTCGGCACTCCGGGACAGCTGCGGCAGCAGCCGGGCGAAGCCGGCCACGAGTTCCGCGCTCGACTCCCGGGCGATCTCCACCTGAACATCCATGCCGGGGACCTTACCGGCGCGGCAGCACCCCGATCGCCGCCACCGGTACGGCCGCCAGCACCAGCCACGGCACGACGGCGGGCAGGCCGGTGTCCAGGAGACTTCCCGTGGCCGAGCTGCCGAGCAGGACGATCAGGCCGGAGACCGAGGACAACGCGCCGGTGTAGAGGCCGAGTCGGCCCTCTTCCGCGAGGTCGGGGACCCAGGCGCGGGCGACCGGGGCGACGAGCATCTGGCCGAGGGTGAGCAGGACGACGAAACCGGCCGCGGGCAACAGACCCGCCGTGCCGGTCCACTCGGCGGGCCGGGCCACCGCCACGACCGCGAACCCCGCCGCGATCAGCAGCAGTCCGGCGACCATGGACCGGCGCAGGGTGAGCCGCTCTCCCACCCACCGGGTGACGGGCAGCTGGGCGACCACCACCAGCAGCGAGGACAGGGCGAACAGCCAGGCCAGCGCGGCCTGGGAGCCGGTGGCGCGCTCCACCTCGTCGGGGAGGGCGAGATAGAGCTGGTTGTAGGCGAGCAGGTAGGCGCCGTAGGCGCAGCACAGCGCGAGGAAGCGGCGGTTGCGCAGCAGCTTCCCCATGCCGCCGCGCAGCCTTACACCCCCTCGCCCGGGTATGTGCTGCGGCAGCAGCCACGCGTGCCCGGCGAGGACGAGGACGAAGATGCCGGCGCCGGCGAGGCAGACCGTACGGAAGTCCACCGACAGCAGCAGCGCGCCAAGGAGCGGCCCGACGAACGCGCCCGCCTGTCCGGCCACCGTCAGCAGCGCGAGGACGCGGGTGCGGGAGCCGCCGCCCGACTCCTCCCACACCACCGCCTGCCGGGCGACCTCGGACTCCACGGCGGGCGAGAACAGCGCGGCAGCGAAGCCGATCAGCAGCACGGCACCGATGACCGCCCACGTCTGCCGCGCGTACCCGAGCCAGGCGAACCCGGTGATCCGCAGCGCACAGCCCGTGAGCACGACGGGCCGGATGCCGTACCGGTCGGCCAGCGCCCCGCCCACCACGAACAGCCCCTGCTGGCTGAACGTCCGCAGCCCCAGCACGAACCCGACCATCCAGCCCGCCATGCCGACGGCCTGTCCCAGATGCTCGGCGAGGAAGGGCAGGACGGCGAAGAAGCCGATGTTGAAGGCGAGTTGGGTGAGGATGAGGAGGCGGAGAAGAGGGGAGAGCCGGTGACGGTCCGGCGCCCTGCGCAGGCCGCGCGACAGCAGCGAGGTCATCCGGTCCTCACCAACTCCTTGACGGGTGACTGCTGTTCGGGCACGGGCAGGGCAGGCTCGCCCCTGTCTCTTCGCCGCCGCCCGCCCCGCAGACCTCCGGCCGCCGTCACCGCCAGCGCACCCAGCAGGGCGAGTACGGCGGCGGGGGCGAGGACCGCCCAGGGGGCGCGCTCGGCGTAGGGCTGGTTCTCGGCGAGGAGCAGGCCCCACTCCGGGGAGGGCGGCTGGGCGCCGAGGCCGAGGAAGGCCAGCGAGGCGAGTGCGAGGGCGATACCGGGCAGGCGCAGCAGGGCGTGGCGGGTGACGGGCGGCACGACGGAAGGGAGCAGTTCGTGGCGCAGCAGGTACCAGGGGCCGGCGCCCAGGGCGCGGGTGGCGGTGAGGTGGAGGGCGGCGCGTTCCTGCCGTAGCAGCGCCGAGGTGTGGGCGGCCAGCGGGGCCCAGGCCACGGCGGCCACGGCGAGCGCGGGCGTGGCGGTTCCGCTGCCGACGACCGCGGTGACGAGCAGCGCGACCAGGACCGGCGGCAGCGCGGTGACGGTGTCGACCAGCGGGCCGGACAGCCGGGGCAGCAGGCCGAGCGTCACTCCGGTGAGCAGGGTGACGGCGGTGATCGCGCCGGCGAGCAGCAGCGTGTCGAGGGCGCCGTGGGCGACGCGGGCGAGGATGTCCCTGCCGAGGGCGTCGGTGCCGAACGGGTGCCCCGACGAAGGGGCCGCGAGTCGCTCGGCGGTGTCGAGGGCCAGTGGGTCACGGGGCAGGCCGAGGGCGACGACGGCGACGAGCAGAGCACCGTATGCGAACGGCAGGAACCTGCGTGCGGGCAGAGTCGGCCGGTGCAGGGACGGCAGCGCGCCGTCGCGCAGGGCCGGGCCGATCAGCAGCAGGGCGAGGACGTGGGCCACCCCGGCGGCGGCCGCGGCGAGCAGGACGAGGGCGAGCGTGCCGGCCTGGAGGACGGGCAGGTCCTGGGCGAGGGCGGCCTGGAGGGTGGTGCGGCCGAGGCCGGGGATGTCGAAGATCTGCTCGACGGTGACCGCGCCCCCGGTCAGGCCCACGACGAACAGGCCGGTGTTGGGCAGCAGTCCGGGCAGGCAGCGGCGCAGGGCCTGGCGGACGACGGTGCGGCCGGGGAGCCCGCGCGCGGTGGCGGCCAGGGCCCAGGGCTCGGCGAAGGCGCCGGGCAGCAGGTCGTCGAGGAGCCGGCCGAGCACGGCGCCGGCGGGCAGACCGAGGGCGAGTGCGGGGAGGATCGTCCACTGGGGGCCGTACCAGCCGAGGGCGGGCAGCCAGCCCAACTGCACCCCGACGACGGTCGCGAGGACGGACGCGGTGAGGAACTCGGGCAGCGCGGCGAGGACGGCGGAGCCGCTTCCTCCGGACCGCCCGTCGAGCCGCCGGTGTGCGCCGAGCCACAGGGTGCGGGCGCAGATCAGAGCGGCGGTGACGGCGGCGACCACGAGGGCCACCGCCATCAGCAGCAGGGACACGCCGAGGGCTTGGAGCACGGCGGGTGTGACCTCGCTGCCGGAGATCCACGACCGGCCGGCGTCCCCGTGCCACAGCCCGCCCAGCCAGTCACCGAGGAGCCGGAACGGACCCGCGTCCAGGCCGAGCTGGGTGCGGATGTCCGCAAGCACCTCGGGCGTGGGGTCGCGGTCCGCCGAGCGGGCCTTCAGCACGGTGAGCGCCGGGTCGGTGCGCGACAGCCACGGCAGGACGCCGATGGCGCACACCAGGGCCGCCGCGATCCCCGCACGCCACAGGAGCGTGCCTGCCTGGCGCGGCACGGATCAGCGCCGGGTGCCGATGCCGACGAGAGTGCGCTCGTACGGGTCGAGGAGCTCGCCCCGTACATCGGTGCCGACGCCGGTGATGATGCGCTGGTGGACCAGCGGTACGACGGCGTCGGTGCCGAGGATCTCGGCCTCGGCCGTCATGGCCGCGTCCTGCCGCTCGGCGGTGTCGGTGATGTCCGCGGCCTCGGCCACGGCCCGGTCGACGTCCTTGTCGCAGAGCAGGGCCAGGTTGTAACTGCCGTCGCACGTGTAGTCGCTGGCGAGGACACCGACGGGGTCGCCGGTGTCGACCAGGCTGTTGCGGGCGCCGACGAACGCGTCGAACTTGCCGTCCAGCGCGTCGCTCTCCAGCCGCGAGTACTCGCGCACCTCCAGGGTGACCTCGAACCCTGCCTTCTCCAGCTGCTGCTTCAGCACCTGGGCGACTTCCGGGAGTTCGGGCCGGTTGTCGTAGGTGGCGAGGGTGATCCGGGTCCTGTCGGGCTTGCCCGCCTTCGCCCGCCCGACCGGCTCGGTCCGCTTGCCGGCGGCCCAGGTGACGGCGGGCCCGTAGATGCCTGCGCCGGCGTCGGCGTAGCCCTCGTAGACGCCCTTGGCGAACGCCGAGGTGTCGACGGCCTGCCGGGCGGCGGCCCGCAGGGCGGCGTCCTTGAAGGGGCCCTTCTTCGTGTTGAGGAACAGGCTCGTGGTGCGGGTGGTGGCGGTCACCTCGCGGCTGGCCTTGTCCAGGGTGGCGGCCTGCGCGACGGGGATCGCCTCGGCGAGGTCGACCTGGCCGGTGCGCAGGGCGCTCGCGCGGGCGGTGCCGTCGGCGACGAACTTGACGTCGATGCCGGTGGCCTGGGCTCGGCCGCCCCAGTAGTCGTCGTAGCGGTCGAGGGTGGCGGCCGTGGAGCCGAGCACCTTGGTGAGCTCGAAGGGCCCGGTGGCATGGCCGACCGGGTCGACCTCGGTCTGACTGTCCTTGTTGCCGTAGGCCTTGCCGGAGAGGACGGCGAGGGAGGGGCCGGCCAGACGCAGTGGCAGGACGGGGTCGGGGGCCTGGGTGGTGATCCGTACGCCCTTGCTGCCCTCGGCCTTCGCGGTGAGGGTGACGCCGGAGAGGGCGGCGGGGACCGGCTTGGCCTGCGCTGCATGGGTGAGGGCGGCGGCGACCGTGGCCGGGGTGACCGCGGAGCCGTCCTGGAAGGTGGCCTCGCGCAGGGTGAACAGCCAGGTGCGGTCGTTCTCCTGGCGCCAGGAGGCGGCGAGGGCGGGGGCGGCGGCGCCGTTGGCGTCCAGCGCGGTCAGGCCCTCGGTGACGCCGAGGCGGCTGAGGAGGGTGGCGTCGGCGCCGTACGGCGACAGGTTCTCGGCGGGCGGGAAGGCGAGCGCGACTCGCAGGCGGGATCCGTCCTGGGCGTCGCTCGCGGCGTCGGAACCGCCACCGGAGGCGAAGCAGCCGGCGAGGACCGGGGCCAGTACGAGGGCGAGGAGCGGGCGGGTTCGGCGTCGCACGGTCTATCGCTCCATCGGTATCTCGAAGTGGACGACGCCGTTCCCGCCGTCCGTGTCCTCACGCTCGTCATGCACGACCTTGCCGAGCGAGCGCCAGAACCCCTCGGCGCCCGGCACCTTCGGGTCGGTGTGCAGATACACCGCGCGGTAGCCGCCGTCCGCCGCCGCGAAGGCGAGCAACTCGTCGACGAGCCGCCGGGCCAGGCCGCGCCTGCGGTGCTCGGCCCGGACGTAGACACGGCGCAGCTGCGCGGTCTCGCCGGAGGGGTAGCGCTCGGCGACCTCGCGCGCGTTCGGCGGGTGGGCCGGGCCGCGCGAGTCGAGCGCGGCGGTGGCGACGACACTCCCGTCGCGCGGGTCGAGCGCGACGAGGAGGGTATGGCGGGGCGGGGCGAGGTAGGCGCCGGCCGGGTCGATGATGTCCGCGTGCCAACGAGGCACATAGCCGGTACCGAAGTCGTGGTAGACGGTGTCGAGCATCAGGGCTCGCGCACCGTCGAGGTCGTCCGGGCTTGCCGCCCTGATGCTGTAGTCGTGCACTTGCACATCATATGCATCAAGCCCGAACGGCCTTTCCGCCGGCCTCGCCCCTGTCGCATAACCCCCTTACGGTTCCGACCGCTTCCGCCCCACCCGGACCCAGCCCACCTCGGCCGGCACCCCCTCTTAGTTTAGAGCGTGAGTTAAGCCTCGGAAGGCAGACGCGTCAAGGGCTTTGACGCACTCTCAGAACTTCGGCCGCAGCCCTTGACTCACACGTTCCACAGTTGAACCATTCAGCGGCAAGAGAGCGCTCCCCGCACGTCACGACGTTCACTTCCTGAACCAGGAGAGCCGCCTGATGCTTCCTTCCTCCCCGTCCTCCGGGCCGTCCTCGGTGGGCCGCCGGACCCTGATCGGCGCCGCGTTCGCCTCGGCACCGGCCGTGCTCGGACTGTCGACCGAGGCCTCCGCGCAGGCCCCCGGCCAGACCTCCGCGCAGGCTTCCGCCCAGGCTGCCGCGCGGACTTCGGCGTCCCCTTCGGCCCGGAAGAAGCCGCGTGCCCTACCGGGCGGCGGCGACCTCGGCCCGAACGTCCTCGTCTTCGACCCGTCGACTCCGGGCATCCAGGGCCGACTCGACGAGGTGTTCCGGCAGCAGGAGTCCGCGCAGTTCGGCACCGGCCGCTACGCCCTGCTCTTCAAGCCCGGCACCTACCACGGGCTCAACGCCCAACTCGGCTTCTACACCTCGATCGCGGGCCTGGGGCTGTCCCCCGACGACACCACCATCAACGGCGACGTCACCGTCGACGCCGGCTGGTTCAACGGCAACGCCACACAGAACTTCTGGCGTTCGGCGGAGAACCTGGCCCTGGTCCCGGTCAACGGCACCAACCGGTGGGCGGTCGCCCAGGCGGCCCCGTTCCGCCGTATGCACATCCGCGGCGGACTCAACCTCTCCCCCACCGGCTACGGCTGGGCGAGCGGCGGCTACATCGCGGACAGCCGCATCGACGGCCAGGTCGGGCCGTACTCGCAGCAGCAGTGGTACACCCGCGACAGCGCGATCGGCAGCTGGCTCAACGGCGTGTGGAACATGGTGTTCTCCGGCGTCGAGGGCGCCCCGGCGCAGAGCTTCCCCAACCCGCCGTACACCACGCTCGACACGACTCCCGTCTCCCGCGAGAAGCCGTTCCTGTACGTCCAGGGAAACGACTTCCGGGTCTTCCTGCCGGAAAAGCGCACGAATGCCCGCGGCGTCACCTGGGGCAACGGCACACCGAGAGGCACCTCGCTGCCGCTGACGCAGTTCTACGTCGCACGCCCCGGAGTCACGGCGGCCACGCTCAACGAAGCGCTCGCCCAGGGCCTGCACCTGCTGCTCACCCCGGGGATCTACCGCCTCGACCGGCCGATCCAGGTCAACCGGCCGAACACCGTCGTCCTCGGCCTCGGATACGCGACCCTCATCCCCGACAACGGCGCCACGGCCGTGCAGGTCGCCGACGTCGACGGAGTCCGGCTCGCCGGCTTCCTGGTCGACGCCGGCCCCGTCAACTCGGCGACCCTGGTGGAAGTCGGGCCGCGGGGCGCGTCCAGGGATCACTCCGCCAACCCGACCACGGTCCAGGACGTGTTCGTCCGCATCGGCGGGGCCGGCGCCGGCAAGGCCACCACCAGCATGGTGATCAACAGCCGGCACACGATCGTCGACCACACGTGGGTGTGGCGGGCCGACCACGGCGAGGGAGTCGGCTGGGAGACCAACCGCGCCGACTACGGCGTCGTGGTCAACGGCGACGACGTCCTGGCGACCGGCCTGTTCGTCGAGCACTTCAACAAGTACGACGTGCAGTGGTTCGGCCAGCGCGGCCGCACGGTCTTCTTCCAGAACGAGAAGGCATACGACGCCCCGGACCAGGCCGCCATCCAGAACGGCTCGATCAAGGGCTACGCCGCCTACAAGGTCGGCGACGGCGTGACCTCGCACGAGGGCTGGGGGCTGGGCAGCTACTGCTACTACAACGTCAACCCCTCGATCGTGCAGCACCACGGCTTCGCCGCCCCGTGCGGTCCGGGGTGCGCTTCCACAACCTGCTCGTGGTCTCGCTCGGTGGCAACGGGCAGTACGAGTGCGTCATCAACGACACCGGGGCGCCGACGTCGGGGACGTCGACGGTGCCTTCGACCGTGGTGTCGTATCCATGAGGTGAAGCAGGCCGGACGAGGGCCCCGTCCGTCGAGGACGGGGCCCGGTTGGCCTAGGGCGACACCGCAGCGACCGGCGCCGGCGCATAGCCGGTGGGCCGGGCCGTGAACGTGCCGCGCCCCTGGGTACGGCTACGCAGCCGTGTCGCGTAGCCGAACAGCTCGGCCAGCGGCACGGTCGCCGTCACGACCGCCGCCCCCGCCCGGGTGACGGAGCCCGAGACGCGGCCGCGGCGGGCGGCCAGGTCGCCGAGCACGGAGCCGACCGCTTCTTCCGGCACGGTGACCGTGACCTCGACGACCGGCTCCAGGAGGACCATCGCGCAGGCGCGCAGGGCATCGCGGAGGCCGAGTCGGCCGGCCGTACGGAAGGCCGTGTCGGAGGAGTCCTTCACATGGGTCGACCCGTCGGTGAGGGTGACACGCAGGCCGGTCACCGGATGGCCGCCGAGCGGACCCTCGGCGAGGGCGTCGCGGCAGCCGGTCTCGACGGCACGGACGTACTCCTGGGGCACCCGGCCGCCGACGACGGCCGAGCGGAACTCGAAGCCGTTGCCGCCCTGTTCGGCCGCCGTGACCGCCAGGGGCTCGACATCGAGAACCACATGCGCGAACTGGCCGGCCCCACCGTCCTGTTTGACATGACGGAACACGAAGCCGGACACCCCTCGGCCGACCGTCTCGCGATACGACACCCGCGGCCGGCCCACGTTGACGTCCAGCCCGAGATCACGCCGGATCTTCTCCACCGCGACCTCCAGATGCAGTTCACCCATGCCGGACAGCACCGTCTGACCGGTCTCCGCGTCGGTCCGCACGACCAGCGACGGATCCTCCTCCGCCAGCCGTGCCAGCGCCGAGGCCAGCCGGTCGGTGTCGGTGGACCTGCGGGCCTCGACCGCCACGGACACCACCGGGTCGGCCACGCTCGGCGGTTCGAGGACGAGCGGGGCGTCCGGTGCGCACAGGGTGGAGCCCGGGCGAGCCGACTTCAGACCGACCACCGCCACGATGTCCCCGGCGACGGCACGGTCGATGTGGGCGTGACGGTCGGCCTGCACCCGCAGGATCCGCCCGATCCGCTCCGTACGTCGCGCAACCGCGTCGAACACCATGCCTCCTTCTCGATCGTTCCCGAATACACCCGCAGATAGGTCAACCGCCCGGTCGGGGTCGCGCTCACCTTGAACGCCAGCGCCGCGAACGGTGCCGACGGGTCGGCGGGCCGCTCCTCGTCGGCGCCGTCGCCCAGGCCGCGGACGGGAGGCACGTCGAGCGGCGACGGCAGATACGCCACGACCGCGTCGAGCAGCGGCTCGACACCGCGGTTGCGGTAGGCCGAGCCGCACAGCACGACCACGCCGTCACCGCTGCGGGTCAGCTCGCGCAGGGCGGCGACCAGGGTCTCCGCACAGAGGGCCGACCGCGCGCAGAACTCCTCCAGCGCGCCGGCATGCAGTTCGGCCACCGCCTCCTCCAGCAGCCGCCGACGCCGCTGCGCCTCGTCCAGGAGATCCTCCGGCACCGGCCCTTCCACGGCTGTTTCGGCGCCGTCTGCCCACACCAGCGCACGCATGCGTACGAGGTCCACGACCCCGCGGAATCCGTCCTCCGCGCCAATGGGCAACTGCACGACCAGCGGTGCGGGATGCAGCCGTTCCCTGATCGACCCGACGGCCGTGTCGAGGTCGGCCCCGGCGCGGTCGAGCTTGTTGACGAACGCGATCCTCGGAACGCCGTGCCGGTCCGCCTGCCGCCACACCGACTCGCTCTGCGGCTCGACCCCCGCCACGGCGTCGAACACCGCGACCGCGCCGTCCAGGACGCGCAGCGAACGCTCCACCTCGTCGGCGAAGTCGACATGCCCGGGGGTGTCGATCAGGTTGATCCGGTGACCGTCCCAGGTACAACTCACCGCCGCCGCGAAGATGGTGATGCCGCGGTCCCGCTCCTGCGAGTCGAAGTCGGTGACAGTCGTGCCGTCGTGGACCTCGCCCCGCTTGTGGGTGGTTCCGGTGGCGTACAGGATCCGCTCGGTGACGGTGGTCTTGCCGGCGTCGACATGGGCGAGGATGCCGAGGTTGCGGACGACGGCGAGGGTGTTGAGGTTGGTGATGTTGGTGCGCACGGCCTTTGGCCTTTCGGATGATCCGTGATGGAACGGAAAGGGGGCAGCGCGATTCCCGGACGACACGTGCACGCACATGGCGCGGTGGCGCGGGCGCACGTCAGCGTGACCTGCCGTCCCGTCAAATGCGGGGCATGACAGGTGCGTTGACGTACTCGGGCGCTCTCAGGTGTTCGTCACGGACATCCGGTGCCGGCCGCGCAGCGGGCACCGGACGAACAGGGACACGAGGATCACGTCGTACCGGGCGTACCGGTCGTGCCGGTCGTGCCGGGAAGGGAGACGACGACAGCGGTGCGGTCACGCACGGCCCGGCTCCCTCAACTCGTCACGACGACGCTCCGCCGAGTGGTGGACGGTGCGTGCTGGTGTGGCGAGTGTAGGGAGCCGGGCGAGGTCGAAGCAGCCGATTTTTTTCTATCGCTGTTCGTCGTCGATCGTGATGGCCGACGCGGGGCAGACGGCGGCTGCCTCGCGGGCGGCGGCGTGGAGGTCCTCGACGGGACTCGGTTCGACCAGCGTGACGATGCCGTCCTCGTCACGCTGGTCGAAGACCTCGGGTGCGATCAGTACGCACTGTCCGGCGCCGCAACAGAGCTCCTGGTCCACGTTCACTTTCACGGCCGTTGCCTTCCTTTCCGGTGCGGGGGCCGTCACCACCGCACGGGCACTGTGCGCAGTCCGCCGACGAGGAGACCCTCCATCCGCTTCAACTCGTCGACAGGTAGGTCGAGTTGGAGGCCCGGCAGCTTGCGGAGGAGTACCTCGAGCGTGACCTGGAGCTCGGTGCGCGCCAGGCTCTGGCCCAGGCAGGCGTGCGGTCCGGCGCCGAAGGTGAGGTGGGGGTTCGGGGACCGGGACAGCACCATGTCGTCCGCGTCGGCGAAGACCCTCTCGTCACGGTTGGCGGCCGGCATGCTGCACACGACGGTCGTGCCGCCCGGCAGCAGCTCGCCGTCGACCTCGACGTCCTCGGTGAGGTAACGCCGGATGCCGAAGCCGAGGTTGGCGTCGAAGCGCAGTGCCTCGTCCACCGCGGTGCGCACCAGGGCGGGGTCGGCCAGCAGCCGCTCCCACCGGGTGCGGTCGGCGAGCAGCAGGGCGACCATCTTGCCGATCATGTTGGCGGTGGTCTCGTGTCCGGCGACCAGGAGACCCATGGCGGTGCCGAGCAACTCGTCGTCGGTCAGCCCCTTACCCTCCACCTGCCCCTCCCCTCACTCTCCCTGATCACCATGCTGATCAGGTCGTCGCCGGGTTCAGCGCGCGTCGCCGCGATGTGCGCGGACATGTACTCGGCGAACTCGGCGTACGCCGCCCGGGTCTGGTCGCCGGTATAACGGCTGACGTTGAGGAAGGCGTCGGACCAGCGCGAGAAGCGGTCCCGGTCCTCGGCGGGGACGCCGAGGATGTCGCAGATGACGTAGACGGGCAGGGGGAAACCGACTCCGGCCTTCAGGTCCGCGGGCTGTCCGCTGCGGACCATGTCGTCGACGAGGCCCTCGGCGATGTGCGCCATGCCGGGGCGCAGTGCCGTCATGCGCTTGGCGGTGAAGTACTTGCCCACCTGCCGTCGCCACCGAAGGTGCGGCTCCCCGCGGTCGGGCAGGGCCAGGGTGCTGGTTCCGTCGGCGGCGGGCCCACCGGCGCCTTCGGGGGCGATCCGGGCAGCGCCGTCCTCGGCCGTCGGACGGGTGAAACGGGGGTCGGCCAGCAGGGCTTTGACGTGGTCGTAGCGGGTCAGGTAGATCGCCTTGTCCCCGCTGGGGAGTTCAACGGTGGCCACCGGACACCGGCCGCGCAGTCGCTCCCATTCGGCCGGGGGCTCCAGGGGGTTGTCGGTGGGAAGGGGCAGCCGCAACAGGTCGTTCTCGCGCATCTGACATCACCTTGGGTGGGGGGAGGTGGGTGAGCGACGCGGAAGCGTTCACAGCACGGCACGCTACGCACATTGTGCATCATGCATCAAGAGTGCATGATGCACTTTCTGTGTATGGCGCAATCTCACCGTAGGGTGGAGCCTTTGGGACGCCTGGACTCCGGGGCCTCGGGGACCTCGGGCTCCCCGGGACCTCCAGGACGTCCAGGACCTCCAGGAGCTGCGGACTTGGCCGATTCGGCCCGGAAGGAGATCGGCGTGGACGCCCGAGAAGCGGCGGAACGCATCGAGCGGGAGCTGCTGATCCTCACCCGCCACAAGGAGATGCGGGCACCGCGGGGCCCACGCGGCGGGGACCCGCTGGACCAGAGCGCCTACGTACTCCTCACCAGGCTCGAGACCCAGGGAGCGATGTCCATCCCGGACTTCGTCGAGGCCTTCGGGCTCGCGGCGTCGACGTTCACCAGGCAGACCTCGGCCCTTCTGCGCAACGGTCTGGTGGAGCGGACCCTCGATCCGTCCGGCGGCGTGGCACGCAAGTTCCGCATCACGCAGGAGGGGCTCAGGCTGCTCGCGGAACAACGCGAGGGAATCGTCACCGGCCTGTCCACGGTCGTGGCGGAGTGGACCCCCGAACACCTGGACCGGTTCATCGCCGATCTCCGGCAGTTCAACACCGACATCGAACGCATCACCGGCCGCCCTTGGCCGAGGAACTCGGGGGACTGACGACGGCCCCTGGCGGTGTGGCCGACCCCGTCAGCAGATCGGGCCCCGGTCGCCGGACGTGGCCCGCAGCAGATCCCGCACGAGGTCGAAGTCGACCTTCTCCGGTTTACGGAAGCGCAGGCATCCCTTGCCCATGTCGTGTCCGGCCAGCCGTTCCTGGAAGGCCTCACGGACATCACTGCGCATCAGATAGAAGGAGATGTACTGCCGCTGACTCGCGAACGCGATCTCGGCCGCACCCTCGCGCTGGTACGTCGGCATGCCGTAGGCCATGACCTCGCTGAAGCCCTGCAGTTCCGCGCGGCACAACTGCCGCAGCCGTGTCAGGGCCTCTCTCCGCTCCACCGGCACCTCGGCCAGATAGCCGTCGACATCCTCCGCCGCGCTCTGCACCATGCGGCGAGGCTAGGCCCGGAGGCGGTACCGATCAATCGCTCCAACAAAACAACCCGTGCGGGTCGAGGTGGCCCTCGACCCGCACGGGTTGCAAATGATCTGTTGATCTGTGTCCGAGGGGGGACTTGAACCCCCACGCCCGATAAAGGGCACTAGCACCTCAAGCTAGCGCGTCTGCCATTCCGCCACCCGGACCAGGTGTCTGCCGCCTTGCCGGGGGCCTTCCCGGCGGCGACGTGGACAACAATACCAAGGTTTCGGAGCGCCCTTCACCTGCGTTTCCGCCCACCGGGCGGGGGTCCGGGACCGCGCCGCCCGATGCCCTTAGGGTCGCATCATGAGTGACTGGACGGTTACGCAGAGCCCTGCCGCGGGGCGTCGCCCGCGCGCGCTGTCGCCCCTCAGGGAGCATCTGCGGGACACGTTCTGGTTCGCACCCACCGCTGCGATGGTGGCCGTCTTCGCGGTCTGGCTGGTGGCCCAAGCGCTCGACGCAGCCATCGTCGAGGCGCTCCAGGAGGACGGCGACTACGAGACGCTCGACGAGCTGCTGCGGTTCGCGGACGACGCGAAGGCCGTGGTGAACGCCGTCGCGTCGGCGATGATGACCTTCATCGGTGTGGTCTTCAGCATCTCGCTGGTGGCCGTGCAGATGGCGAGCGGGCAGTTCACCCCGCGCGTGGTCCGGCTGTTCGTGCGGAGCCGGATCACCAAGGCGACCTTCGCGGTCTTCCTGGCGACCTTCGTGCTGAGCCTGCTGGTGCTGACCGCCTTCGACACCGCCGACGATGCCCGTGCGGTCACGACGGTGCCTCTGGTGCAGTCGGTTCTCACGCTCTGCATGGTCGCGTTGAGCCTGTTGCTCTTCGTGCTGTACGTGAACGCCACGTTGCGGCTGATGCGGATCAGCCACGTGATCGCACGGATCGCCACCGAGTCCTTCCGCGTGGCCGCGTCGACGCCCGTGTCGGCGGACGGACCGGACACGCCCGACCTCGGCACCGCGGCCGCTTGGGTGCCGCACGAGGGCCGGGCCGGGGTGTTGCGGGACGTGCACATCACGCGGTTGGTCCGGGTGGCTCGCAAACACGGGGTGGTGCTGCGGCTGATCCCTCGCATCGGGGACTTCGTAGTGCCCGGCACGCCCTTGCTGGCGGTGCACGGCGGCGCGGCCCCGCCGCGCCGGGCGCTGCGGTACACGGTCTCGGTGGGTGTGGAGCGGACCTATCACCAGGATCTCGGCTTCGGGCTGCGACAGTTGTCCGACATCGCGCTGCGCGCACTGTCGCCCGCGGTCAACGACCCGACGACCGCCGTCCAGGCGCTGGACCGGGTCGTGCAGTTCCTGGCCGCGCTGAGCCGTCGGCCGCTGGACGCCGCCCTGCACCGGGACCGGCGCGGGGTGGTGCGCCTGGTGCAGCCCGTGCCCGGGTGGACCGAGTTGGTGGATCTCGGGTTCACCGAGGTACGGGGCTGCGCCGTCGGCAGCCCGCAGGTCTCACGGCGCATGCTGGCCGGACTGGACGACCTCCTTCTGCTCGCACCGCCGGAACGCAGCGAGCCGCTCTCGCGCCACCGCGAACTCCTCCACCAGGCGGTCGACCTCGCCGAGCAGTTCCCGTCGGACCGAGCGTTCGCCCTGCAGCCGGACCGACAGGGCATCGGCTGACCGATTGCAGATCAACCAGGGGCGCTCGGGCCCCAGAGCCGTCGCGTCGGCGACCGACGCCGAGCACCCTGCGGCAGACCGCGTGGCGCACCCGGCGTCGGACGCGACGCCCCCCTCACGGGCCGAGCTGATACTCCGGGAAGTTCCCGGGCAACCGCTCCGCCGCCGGCCCTTGTGTCACCGCGCGCACCAGCAGCTCGCCGCCGACGAACGCCCCGCGCCAGGACGCGCCGAAGCCTCCGAACAGTTCGTCACGGTCACCGCGGGAACGCGGCTTGCCGTGGCCGACCTTGAACGCGCGGATCTGCGGGGCCAGACGGTCGTACGTCGCCCGGTCGTCCGTGGACAGCGTGGCGACCAGCGCGCCGTTGGACGCGTTCATCGCCGCCAGCAGCTCCGCCTCCGTGTCGACCAGGACGATGGTGTCGACCGGGCCGAAGGGTTCCGCATGGTGGAGCGGGGAGGACGGGGGCGGATTGAGCAGCGTGACCGGCTGGACGTACGCCGAGGTGTCCTGGCCGGGCAGAAAGCGGGCGTCCGCGGGCTTGCCCCGGTGCAGCGGGACGGCACCGCGGTCGATCGCCTCGGCGACCTGGTCCTGGAGCTCCTTGGCCTTGGCGGCGTTGATCACCGGCCCGAAGTCCAGTTGCGGGAAGGGGTCGTCGTCCTGTTTCTCCACCGCCAGCGGGTGGCCGACCCTGAGCGTGCGCACCGCCGGGAGGTACGCCGCCAGGAACTCGTCGAACAGGTCACGCTGGACGACGAAGCGCGGGTACGCCGTGCAGCGCTGTTTGCCGTAGTCGAAGAGCTTGGGCACGACCGCCGTGAGTGCGTCCCAGTCCGTGTAGTTCCAGATGCCCCAGGTGTTGAGTCCTTCCTGTTCGAGTACGTGTCGTTTACCCAGGTCGGCGACTGCCGTGGCCACCGCGGCGCCGGTGTCGCGGCCGCCGACGAAGGAGACGCAGCCGATCTCGGGGGCCCGGACCAGCGCCTCCGACAACTCGCCCCCGCTGCCGCTGACGAGGGTGACGGGGATTCCCTCGCGGGCGGCCAACGCACAGGCCAGGGTGAGGCAGGCGACGCCGCCGTCGGTCGGGGTCTTGGCGATGACCGCGTTGCCTGCCAGTGCTTGTACCAACACTGCGTGAACGAGCACGCTCATCGGGTAGTTCCAGCTCGCGATGTTGGACACCGGACCGTCCAGCGGGGCCCGCCCGGCGACCATCGGCTCGATGCCGTCGACGTACCAGCGCACGCCGTCGATGGCCCGGTCGACGTCCGCCCGGGCCAGCCGCCAGGGCTTGCCGATCTCCCAGACGAGCAGCAGGGCGAGCAGGTCCCGGTGCTGGGTCAGGGCGTCGAGGGTGGCCGCGACGCGGGCTCGGCGCTCCTCCAGGGGGATGTGCCGCCAGGCGCGGTGCTGGTCCAGCGATGCGCGCACGGCCTGGTGGGCGGTGGCCCGGTCCAGGCGCGGCGGCCCCGCGATCGGGCTGCCGTCGACGGGGCTGGTGGCGGGCAGGGCCCGGCCGTCCGCCTGCCAGGTGGAGTTCCAGAGGTTGAGGACACGGTCGTCCCGGAAGGCCTCTGGGGCGACCGCGAGGCAGCGTTGCCAGGCGTCGGTCCAGGAGGTGCCGGATTTGAGGGTGAGGGTGGTTGCCAAGGGGGTCTCCGCTCTCGGTGCACAGTCGGGGGCGGTCGTACATGGCTACGGCGCAAGCTAGCGAGACGCAGGTACGCCTGGAAGTGACTCCGTGTGGACTATGAGTGACATCACGTGTCCGCGCCCAGGCGGTCCAGGACCAGACGGGCCGTCTCGGTGGGCGTGCCACCGACCCGTACCCCCACCGCCTCCAGCGCCTCCTTCTTCGCCGCCGCCGTGCCGGACGAGCCGGACACGATCGCGCCCGCGTGCCCCATCGTCTTGCCCTCGGGGGCGGTGAATCCGGCGATGTAGCCGACGACCGGCTTGGTGACGTGGTCTCGGATGTAGGCCGCGGCTCGCTCCTCCGCGTCGCCGCCGATCTCCCCGATGAGGACGATGAGTTCGGTGTCGGGGTCGTCCTGGAAGGCTGCCAGGCAGTCGATGTGGGTGGTGCCGACGACCGGGTCGCCGCCGATGCCGACACACGTCGAGAAGCCGATGTCGCGCAGTTCGTACATCAGTTGGTAGGTGAGCGTGCCAGATTTGGAGACCAGGCCGATGCGGCCGGGCTTGGTGATGTCGGCCGGGATGATGCCCGCGTTGGACTGGCCAGGGGTGATCAGGCCGGGGCAGTTGGGGCCGATGATGCGGGTGCCCTTGGCCTTCGCGTACGAGGTGAAGGCGACGGAGTCGTGGACCGGGATGCCCTCCGTGATCACGACGGCGAGTCCGATGCCGGCATCGGCGGCCTCGACGACGGCCGCCTTGGTGAAGGCGGGCGGCACGAAGACGACGGTCACGTCGGCGCCGGTCGCGCGCATCCCGTCGGCGACCGACCCGAAGACGGGGACGGCACGCTCGTCGAAGTCGACGGTGCGGCCGGCCTTGCGCGGGTTGACGCCGCCGACGACGTTCGTGCCGGCGGCGAGCATGCGCCGGGTGTGCTTCATGCCCTCGCCGCCGGTCATGCCCTGGACCAGGACCTTGCTCTCCTTGGTGAGGTAGATGGCCATGTCGTCATGTCTCCTCAGGCTGTGGTGGCGAGTTGGGCGGCCCGCAGCGCGGCGCCGTCCATGGTGGTGGCCTGCTGGACCAGGGGGTGGGCGCGGTCATCGAGGATGGCCCGGCCCCGGGCGGCGTTGTTCCCGTCGAGGCGCACGACGAGTGGCTTGGTCAACTGGACGGTGTCCAGGGCCTGCACGATGCCGTCGGCGACAGCGTCGCAGGCGGTGATCCCGCCGAAGACGTTGACGAAGACCGACTTCACGGCCGGGTCCGACAGGATGACCGACAGCCCGTCGGCCATGATCTGCGCCGATGCGCCGCCGCCGATGTCGAGGAAGTTCGCGGGGCGGGCACCGCAGCCCGCGACGACGTCGAGGGTCGACATGACGAGGCCGGCGCCGTTGCCGATGATGCCGACCTCGCCGTCGAGCTTGACGTAGTTGAGGCCCTTCGCGGCCGCCGCGGCCTCCAGCGCGTCGTCGTGCTCCACGCCCTCGGCGCCCCAACGTGCCTGTCGGAAACGGGCGTTGTCGTCGAGCGTGACCTTGCCGTCGAGGGCGAGGATCTGCCCCTGCCCGGTGCGGACCAGCGGGTTCACCTCGACCAGGACGGCGTCCTCGCGGACCAGCACCTCCCAGAGGCGTATGAGGACGTCGACGGTCTGCGGTGGCAGTCCGGCGGCTTCCGCGATCTCGGCGGCCTTCGCGGAGGTGACGCCCTCGGCGGGGTCGACGGGGATGCGGGCCACGGCCTCCGGACGGCTGGCGGCCACCTCCTCGATGTCCATGCCGCCTTCGGCCGAGGCGATCGCGAGGAAGCGGCCCGCCGCGCGGTCGAGGACGAAGGACACATAGAACTCGGTCTCGATGTCCACGGGTTGGGCCAGCATGACCTTGCCGACCGTGTGGCCCTTGATGTCCATGCCGAGGATCTGGCGTGCCGTGAGCTCGGCAGCCGCAGGGTCCGCGGCGAGCTTCACGCCGCCCGCCTTGCCCCGGCCACCGGTCTTCACCTGCGCCTTGACCACGACCCGCCCACCGAGCCGGCGTGCGATCTCGCGGGCTTCCTTGGGCGAGTCGGTCACCTCTGCCCTCGGCACCAAAATGCCGTGTTCCTCGAAGAGTTCCCTTGCCTGGTGCTCGTACAGGTCCATTCCGGCTCCTGACTCAAAAGTGCCGCACGCCCCCTGGACACCACCCACTGGATGCGGGATAACAAGGTTCATACAGTATTCGTCGACTGTATGCAATGTACCGCGAGAGCCGTTCCACCCCCTACGAAGGGACAGGACTTCGCCATGCCCGACGACACCCAGGACGTCATTTCCGGTGGTCATCTCGTTGCCAAGGCGCTGAAGGCCGAGGGGGTCGACCGCATCTACACCTTGTGCGGCGGCCACATCATCGACATCTACGACGGCTGCGTCGACGAGGGCATCGAAGTCGTCGACGTCCGCCACGAGCAGGTCGCCGCCCACGCCGCCGACGGCTACGCCCGCATCACCGGCAAGCCCGGCTGCGCGGTCGTCACCGCGGGTCCCGGCACCACCGACGCCGTCACCGGCGTCGCGAACGCCTTCCGCGCCGAGTCCCCGATGCTGCTCATCGGCGGCCAGGGCGCCCTCACCCAGCACAAGATGGGGTCCCTGCAGGACCTGCCGCACGTCGACATGATGACGCCGATCACCAAGTTCGCGGCGGCCGTGCCGGACACGGCGCGCGCGGCGGACATGGTGTCGATGGCGTTCCGCGAGTGCTACCACGGGGCGCCCGGGCCCTCCTTCCTGGAGATCCCGCGCGACGTCCTCGACGCCAAGGTGCCGGTGAGCAAGGCGCGCGTGCCCCGGGAGGGCGCCTACCGCGCCTCCACCCGCTCGGCCGGCGACCCCGAGGCCATCGAGAAGCTCGCCGACCTGCTGGTCCACGCCGAGAAGCCGGCCATCCTGCTCGGCAGCCAGGTGTGGACGACCCGCGGCACCGAGGCGGCCATCGAACTCGTCCGCACCCTCAACATCCCCGCCTATATGAACGGCGCCGGCCGCGGCACACTCCCGCCCGGCGACCCGCATCACCTCCAGCTGTCACGCCGGTACGCCTTCTCCAACGCCGATGTCATCGTCATCGTCGGCACGCCCTTCGACTTCCGCATGGGCTACGGCAAGCGGCTGTCGCCGGACGCGACCGTCGTGCAGATCGACCTCGACTACCGCACCGTCGGCAAGAACCGCGACATCGACCTCGGCATCGTCGGCGACGCCGGGCTGGTGCTGAAGTCGGTGACCGAGGCGGCTTCGGGGCGTGTCAACGGCGGTGCGTCCAAGCGCAAGGAGTGGCTCGACGAGCTGCGCGCGGCCGAGCAGACCGCCCTTGAGAAGCGGCTGCCCAGCCTGAAGTCGGACGCCTCACCGATCCACCCGTACCGGCTGGTCAGCGAGATCAACGACTTCCTCACCGAGGACTCGATCTACATCGGCGACGGCGGCGACATCGTCACCTTCTCCGGGCAGGTCGTGCAGCCCAAGTCGCCCGGTCACTGGATGGACCCGGGCCCGCTGGGCACGCTCGGCGTCGGGGTGCCGTTCGTGCTCGCGGCCAAGCAGGCCCGGCCCGACAAGGAGGTCGTGGCGCTCTTCGGCGACGGTGCGTTCTCCCTCACCGGCTGGGACTTCGAGACGCTCGTCCGCTACAACCTCCCCTTCGTCGGCATCGTCGGCAACAACTCCTCCATGAACCAGATCCGCTACGGCCAGGCCCAGAAGTACGGCCTGGAGCGCGAGCGGGTCGGCAACACCCTCGGCGACGTCCACTACGACAAGTTCGCGCAGATGCTGGGCGGTTACGGCGAGGAGGTCCGTGACCCCGCCGACATCGGCCCCGCGCTGCGGCGCGCCCGCGAGTCCGGGAAGCCGTCGCTGATCAACGTCTGGGTCGACCCCGACGCGTACGCCCCCGGAACCATGAACCAGACCATGTACAAGTGAGGTGGCCTCCATGACTGGAACGCCGACCAAGGCTCTCGAAGGCATCCGCGTCCTGGACATGACCCATGTCCAATCCGGCCCCTCCGCGACCCAGCTGCTCGCCTGGCTCGGCGCGGACGTCGTCAAACTGGAGGCGCCGACCGGTGACATCACGCGCAAGCAGCTGCGCGATCTCCCGGACGTCGACTCCCTCTACTTCACGATGCTCAACTGCAACAAGCGGAGCATCACCCTCAACACCAAGACCGAGCGCGGCAAGGAGCTCCTCACCGAGCTGATCCGGCGCTCCGACGTCATGGTCGAGAACTTCGGACCGGGCGCGGTCGACCGTATGGGCTTCACCTGGGACCGCATCCAGGAGATCAATCCGCGTATCGTCTATGCCTCCATCAAGGGGTTCGGCGACGGCCCGTACACCAACTTCAAGGCGTACGAGGTCGTCGCGCAGGCCATGGGTGGGTCGATGTCGACCACCGGTTTCGAGGACGGGCCGCCGCTGGCGACCGGAGCCCAGATCGGGGACTCGGGGACGGGTGTGCACGCCGTCGCGGGGATTCTCGCGGCGCTGTTCCAGCGCGAGAACACCGGGCGTGGGCAGCGGGTCAACGTGGCCATGCAGCACGCTGTACTCAACCTGTGCCGAGTGAAGCTGAGGGACCAGCAGCGCCTGGCACATGGGCCGCTTGCTGAATATCCGAACGAGGACTTCGGCACGGAAGTTCCCCGCTCGGGAAACGCGTCCGGCGGCGGTCAGCCCGGCTGGGCGGTCAAGTGCGCGCCGGGCGGCCCGAACGACTACGTGTACGTCATCGTGCAGCCGGTCGGCTGGCAGCCGCTCAGCGAGCTCATCGGCCGGCCCGAACTCGCCGGCGACCCCGAGTGGGCGACGCCGGAGGCCCGGCTGCCCAAGCTCGGCAAGATGTTCCAGCTGATCGAGGAGTGGTCCTCGACGCTGCCCAAGTGGGAGGTGCTGGAGCGGCTCAACGCACACAACATCCCGTGCGGGCCGATCCTTTCCACCAAGGAGATCATCGAGGACTCCTCGCTGGTCGACAACGAGATGGTCGTCACCGTGCCGCACCCCGAGCGGGGCGACTTCGTGACCGTCGGCAGCCCGCTGAAGCTCTCCGACTCACCAGTCGAGGTGAGCAGTTCGCCACTGCTCGGCGAGCACAACGAACAGGTCTACATCGGCGAACTCGGCCTCGGTGACGAGGAACTGCGCCTGCTCAAGTCGAACGGAGTGATCTGACGTGATGGCCGAAGACCGCGTCCTGCGGGTGCGGACGCTCCTCGACTCCGTGCGGGGTGAGGGACGCACCGCGCTGACCGCGCCCGAGGGCAAGGTGATCGCCGACGCGTACGGGATCGCCGTACCGGGCGAGGAACTCGCGACGGACGTCGACGAGGCGGTGGCGTACGCGGCGCGCTTCGGCGGGCCGGTGGTGATGAAGATCGTCTCGCCCGACATCCTGCACAAGACCGACGCCGGCGGCGTGATCGTCGGGGTCGAGGGTGCGACGGACGTACGGGCCGCCTTCCACAAGATCATCGACAACGCCCGGGCCTACAACGCAGATGCCCGCATCGAGGGCGTGCAGGTCCAGGAACTGCTCCCGCAGGGGCAGGAGGTCATCGTCGGCGCGGTCACCGACCCGACGTTCGGGAAGGTCGTCGCCTTCGGGCTCGGCGGAGTACTCGTCGAGGTCCTCAAGGACGTGACGTTCCGGCTCGCGCCCGTGACCGCCGACGAGGCGTTGTCCATGCTGGACTCGATCCGGGCGGCGGAGATCCTGCGCGGGGTGCGCGGCCAGGCGGCCGTGGACCGGTGGGCGGTCGCAGAGCAGATCCGGCGGGTCTCGCAGCTCGTGGCGGACTTCCCGGAGATCGCCGAGGTGGACCTCAACCCGGTGATCGCGACCGCGGAGGGGGCGGTCGCGGCAGACATCCGCGTGATCCTCTCCGAAGCGCCCGCGAAGCCGCGTCGCCGCTACTCGCGCGAGGAGATCCTCGCCTCGATGGGCCGGCTGATGCAGCCGTCATCGGTCGCCGTCATCGGTGCCTCCAACGAGCAGGGCAAGATCGGCAATTCGGTCATGCGCAACCTCATCGACGGTGGTTTCGCCGGGGACATCCATCCGGTGAACCCCAAGGCCGATGACATTCTGGGCCGCAAGGCGTACAAGAGTGTCACGGACGTTCCCGGTGAGGTGGATGTGGCGGTCTTCGCTATCCCCGCCAAGTTCGTGGCCTCGGCCCTGGAGGAGGTGGGACGCAAGGGGATCCCCAACGCCGTGCTGATTCCCTCCGGGTTCGCGGAGACCGGTGAGCACGAACTCCAGGAGGAGATCGTGGCCATCGCCGAGCGGCACGGCGTCCGGCTGCTCGGGCCGAACATCTACGGCTACTACTCGACGTGGCAGGACCTGTGCGCCACGTTCTGCACGCCGTACGACGTCAAGGGCGGGGTGGCGCTGACCTCGCAGTCCGGCGGTATCGGGATGGCCATCCTCGGCTTCGCGCGGACCACGAAGACGGGCGTGTCGGCGATCGTCGGCCTCGGCAACAAGTCGGACCTGGACGAGGACGACCTGCTGACCTGGTTCGGCGAGGACCCGCACACCGAGTGCATCGCGATGCATCTGGAGGACCTCAAGGACGGGCGCGCGTTCGTCGAGGCCGCGCGGGCGACCGTACCGAAGAAGCCGGTCGTCGTCCTCAAGGCAGGTCGTACGGCGGCGGGCGCGAAGGCCGCGGGCTCGCACACCGGAGCCCTCGCCGGCGACGACGCCGTGTACGAGGACATCCTGAAGCAGGCCGGTGTCATCCGGGCGCCAGGGCTCAACGACATGCTGGAGTACGCGCGCGGGTTGCCGGTCCTGCCCGCTCCCAAGGGCGACAACATCGTGATCATCACGGGGGCCGGCGGCAGCGGCGTACTGCTGTCGGACGCGGTGACCGACAACGGGCTGTCCCTGATGGAGATCCCGCCGGACCTTGACGAGGCCTTCCGGAAGTTCATCCCGCCCTTCGGGGCCGCGGGCAACCCGGTGGACATCACGGGGGGCGAGCCGCCGTCGACGTACGAGGCGACGATCCGGCTCGGTCTGGAGGATCCGCGCATCCACTCACTCGTGCTCGGCTACTGGCACACGATCGTCACTCCCCCGATGGTCTTCGCGGAGCTCACCGCGCGTGTGGTGGCCGAGTTCCGGGAGCGCGGCATGGAGAAGCCTGTTGTCGCCTCGCTCGCGGGTGACGTGGAGGTCGAGGAGGCCTGCCAGTACCTGTACGAGCGAGGGGTCGTGGCGTACCCGTACACCACCGAGAAGCCGGTGGCGGTGCTCGGCGCCAAGTACCGGTGGGCGCGGGCGGCCGGACTGTTGGGGGGCGGTTCATGAGGTGAGGCAGCGGGGGCCGGCCGACGGTGCGCGTCGGCCGGCCCCGGGACCCGCGCGCGCACGAAAGGCATTGGACAGGGGGCGCTGGCCAGAACTTTCGACGCAAGGGGTGCAACTAACGTGACAACCACCGACGTTCCAAGGGTCGCCGCCTATCGGGAGGTGGCCGACAAGAACGGACGCGTCTACCGCGTGGGCGAGTCCGACATCGACATCATGGGTCGCAAGCGCAAGTGGATGGTGATCCTCCCCTGGATCGGCATGATGGGCATCTCCTCCGCCGAGTACGCGTTCGCGTCGGCCGAGGACACCCTGCACACCGCGCACAGCTGGAACAGCATGCACATCTTCTGGATGATGACCGTCTGGGTCTTCTTCCAGGCCGCGGTGGCCTTTCCCGCGGGCAAGCTGCGTGAGAGCGGAAAACTACCGGCCCGCTGGGCGATGATGTGCGGCGCGGTAGGTACGTTGCTGGGCTACCTGTCCCTGGCATTCGCGCCGCATGTCGTCTTCGCCTATATCGGCTTCAGCATGTTCAGCGGCATGGGCGCGGGCATGGTGTACGCCACCTGCGTCAACATGGTGGGCAAGTGGTATCCGGAGCGCAAGGGCGGCAAGACCGGGTTCGTCAACGGCGGTTTCGCCTACGGCTCGGTGCCCTTCGTCTTCATCTTCAACGGCTATATGGACCTCACCAACTTCCGCTGGGTACTGGTCTCGGTGGGTGTGTTCCTGGCCGGAATCGTCGCGTTCTCCGGCTACTTCTTCAGGGACCCGCCGAAGAACTGGTGGCCCGCCGACATCGACCCGCTCAACCCGCCGAAGGACCCGCGCGCGGCGCGCTCGCTGCGGATGAACCCGCCGGCGGTCCACCAGTACTCCCCCAAGGAGGCGTGGAAGACCGGCCGGGTGGCCCTGATGTGGTTCTGTCTGGCGTGCACGTCCGGCGTGAACATCTTCGGTATCGCGTTCCAGGTGGACATCGGCGAGGAAGCTGGATTCGCGGGCGGGATCGTGGCCACGGCCATGTCCCTCAAGGCGATCGTCAACGGTACCGGCCGTGGCGTCATCGGCTGGCTCTCCGACCTCTACGGCCGTAAGCGGTGCCTGCTCGCCGTGTGCGTCATCCTGGGCCTCGCCCAGTTCGGCATCCTCTGGTCGGCGGAAAGCAAGAACCTGCCCCTGTTCCTGATCTTCTCCGCGATCTCCGGCTTCGGCGGCGGCGCCATCTTCCCGATGTTCGCGGCACTCACCGCCGACTACTTCGGCGAGAACAACAACGCGTCCAACTACGGCATGGTCTACAGCGCCAAGCTCGTCTCGGGCCTGGGCGCGGGCATGGGTGCCGTGGTCGTCAGTTCCTGGGGGCACTCCGGTGCCTTCATCCTGGCCGGCTCCATTTCCCTCTTCGCCGGCTGTGTGGCGGTGTTCCTCAGCCCACCAGGACGCGGCAAGGACGAGGACCGCATCGTTGCCAACCCCCGACCGCTCGGCGAGGACATGGCCTGACATGACGGCAGATCCGTACGCAGGAAGCAGTTCGTCCGCACCATCCGACGCCGCACACCGTCCCTACCGCGAAGTGACCGACGCGCGAGGCCGCGTCTACCGCATCGGCGAGACCGACCGCGACATCCTCGGTCACTCCCGCACGTTCATGGTGTATCTCCCGTGGATCGCCATGATGGCCATCAGCGTCTTCGAATACGCGTACGGCTCCGCGGAGGACACCCTGTCCCACGCGCACGGCTGGACGCAGAGCAACACCTTCTGGATCCTCAGCGTCTGGGTGTTCTTCCAGGCCGGCATCGCCTTCCCGGCGGGCTGGCTGCGGGAGAAGGGCATCCTGACGGCCCGCACCGCCATGTACATCGGCTCCGGCATGTGCCTACTGGGGTTCCTCGCCCTGTCGCACCTGGGCAATGTCTGGCTCGCGATCCTCGGATTCGGCGTCATCGGCGGCATCGGCGCCGGCCTGATCTACGCGACCTGCATCAACATGGTCGGCAAGTGGTTCCCCGAGCGGCGCGGCGCCCGGACCGGGTTCGTCAATGGCGGGTTCGCGTACGGATCTCTGCCGTTCATCTTCATCTTCAACTACGGGTTCGACACCGCGAACTACCACCGGGTGCTGGACCTGATCGGCTGCTACATCATGATCGTCGTTCTCGGATGCGCGTTCTTCTTCAAGGATCCCCCGAAGAACTGGTGGCCCGCCGACATCGATCCACTGAGGCACACGGGCGACCGGAAGAACGCGGTGAGCCTGGCCAAGAACCCTCCAGCGGTGAAGCAGTACACGCCCCGGGAGGCCATCAGGACAGGCATGCTCCCCCTGATGTGGCTGTCCATCGTCCTGACCGCCGGCGTATCGATCTTCGGCATCTCCTTCCAGGTCGACTACGCCAAGGAGGTCGGCTTCGGCCCACTCGTCGCAGCTTCGTCGATGGGCGTGATGGCAGTCATCAACGGCATCGGCCGCGGTGTCGTGGGCTGGCTGTCCGACCGCTGGGGACGCAAGTCGACCCTGGTGTTCGTGATCGTCGTCCTGGGCCTCGCCCAGTTCGGCGTGATCTGGGCGGGCGACGTCAGAAGCGAGTGGCTCTTCCTGTTCTTCGCCTTCCTCTCCGGCTTCGGCGGCGGCGCGTTCTACCCGCTCTTCGCGGCGCTCACCCCGGACTACTTCGGCGAGAACTACAACGCAAGCAACTACGGCCTCGTCTACAGCGGCAAGCTGATCAGCGGCCTGTTCGGCGGGGGCCTCGGCTCCATGGTGGTCGCGGCGTGGGGCTATGACGGCGCGTACGCGCTCGCCGGCGGCGTGTCGATGGCGGCGGCGGGAATTGCGTTGCTGTTGCGGCAGCCGGGCCGCACGGCGGTACCGCAACCCGCACCCTGACAGATCGCGAACGTGAGGAGGCCCTCCCCGTCCTGGGAGGGCCTCCTCACGTCGCTACGACGGTCAGCACTTCTCCCGCAGCGAATGAAGGTGCTTGCTCGAACGGCGAGCGAACGTGAGGGAGTCGGCCGGGTTGTCGTGCTCCGCCTGCCAGTGGTGGGCGAATCGCTGGCCGCGCAGCTTCGTCACAGCGGAGATGAACCGCTTGTAGTCGATGTCGCCGTCGCCGACATCGACCATGTCGTAGCCGTACTGGTTGGACGGGTCGCTCACGCCGTCCTTGACGTGGAAGAGCGGGTAGCGGTGCGGCTGCTTCAGCACGTAGTCGAGCGGCTCGAAGGGGGCGGCGGAGCCGTCGGGTCGCTTCGAGAAGCGGAACTGGCCCGAGTACGCCCAGAAGATGTCCATCTCCAGGAAGACGAGGTCGGGGTCGGTCTCGGCGAGGAGCACGTCGTAGAGACGGACCTTGGGGTTGTCGGTGGCGAAGGAGAACTCCTCGGAGTGGTTGTGCTGGTAGAACTTCATGCCGCGCGCCCTCGCCGCCGCGCCGTAGGTGTTGAACTCCTCGGCGGCGCGCTTCCATGCGTCGACGGTCGAGCCGTAGCGGAACGGCCCGGAGGCAGTTCCTATGTGCTTCATGCCGAGGGCCTGTGCGTCGTCGAGGACCTTGGTGAGGTTCTGGGCGAAGGTGTAGGCGCCCGGGTCGTCGGAGTAGTAGCCGACGTGGCTGCCGATCGGGTTCAGGCCGTAATTCCGGGCCAGCCGCTTGAGCTGGGCGAGGGTGATCGGGCCGGCCGAGCCCTGGGTGTAGCCGGCGAACTCGACCTCGTCGTAACCGTACTTCTCCAGTTCGGCGAATACGGGGGCGAAGCCGAGCGTGGAGACCTTGTCGCGCAGGCTGTACAGCTGGATGCCGAGGCGGCCGGGCGGGAGAACGGGACGGCCATGGCCGTGCCCGCGGCTGCCGGAGGCTGTGGCGGCTGCGGATGCGTTGTCCGGTGCGGCGGTCGCGGTGGTTGCTGCGGCGCCCAGCAGCGCGGCGGCCGTGGTGCCCGCCGCGACGCCGAGCATGCCTCGTCTGGTCAGGCGGTGGGTGAGTTCGGGATCCGTCTGGGAAAAGCGGCTCATGCCTGGAACTCCCTGTGATCGAAGGCCGTTGTCAGTGGTGAGTGCTTCACTTGTGACCAGTCGGAAGAGACGGGTCGGTGGGACCGGCGAGCCGGTCCGTGCCGGTCGTGATCCGTCAGCCGAGACCGGCGAGTCGGAGCAGGAGTGACTTCACATCGGTGGCCGCGACGCGGTCGCCGACTGCGCGGGGGGTGGAGCAGATGAGGAGCGGACCGTCGTCGTCGCTCGCAGGAAGGCGGCCGTGGCTGCCGCGAATAGGTGACGGATCCAGGGGCACGACCGCCATGCGGTAACGCATGCCGAGTTTCTTGCGCGCCAGCGCGGTCGCGGCCTTGACCTTGACGTAGGGGTCGAGGGGATCCATGAAGAGTTCGACCGGGTCGTAGCCGGGTTTGCGATGGATCTCGACGAGTCGCGCGAAGTCGGGTGCGCGGGCGTCGTCCAGCCAGTAGTAGTACGTGAACCAGGCGTCCGGCTCCGCTACGGCGACGAGCTCGCCGGAGCGCGGATGGTCGAGATGATGGGCCTTCTTGCCCTCGTCGTCGAGGAGTTGCTCGATGCCGGGCAGTCCGTCCAGTGCGGCCCGGGTCGCGTCGAGGTCTTCCGGCCGGCGTACGTAGACGTGCGCGATCTGGTGGTCGGCGACGGCGAAGGCACGTGACGCCATCGGGTCGAGGTACTCCATGCCGTCCTGCGTGTGCACCTCCAGCAGGCCTGCCCGCCGCAGGGCCCGGTTGATGTCCACGGGTCGGTCCGCGCGGGTGATGCCGTATTCGGAGAGCGCGACCACGGTACGGCCCTCCGCTCGGGCGTCGTCCAGGAGCGGGGCCATGGCCGTGTCCAGGTCGGCGGCCGCTTTCAGCGAGCGCGGGTCGTCGGGGCCGAAGCGCTGCAGATCGTAGTCGAGGTGAGGGAGGTAGCAGAGGGCCAGGTCCGGGTGCCGGGTGCGGAGGATGTGACGGGTCGCGTCGATGATCCAGCGGCTGGAGACGAGATCGGCGCTGGGGCCCCAGAAGTGGAAGAGCGGGAAGGTGCCCAGCTTCTCGGTGAGTTCGTTGTGCAGGGCGGGCGGCCGGGTGTAGCAGTCGGGTTCCTTGCGGCCGTCGGAGTAGTAGATCGGACGGGGGGTGACGGTGATGTCGGTGTCGGCGCCCATGGCGTACCACCAGCAGATGTTGGCGACGGTGTAGCCGGGATGGGTGCGGCGGGCGGCGTCCCAGAGCTTGTCACCGGCGACCAGTCCGTTGTGCTGACGCCACAGGAGTACGTCGCCGAGGTCACGGAAGTACCAGCCGTTGCCGACGATGCCGTGCTCCGACGGGTGGGTGCCAGTCAGGAAGGTGGACTGGGCGGCGCAGGTCACGGCGGGCAGGACGGTGCCGAGCGGTGCTTGGGAGCCCGACTGGGCGAGGGTCTTCAGGTGGGGCATGTGGTCGAGGAGACGGGGGGTCAGGCCGACTACGTCGAGGACGAGGAGAGGGGTGGGTCGGTGGGCGACGGTGACGTCCTCCGGCAGGGCTGCTTGGTCTGTGGTCGGGACTGCCGAATCCGGTTGCTCGGTCATGGCAGCTCCTTCAGGCCGAGGTCTGTCAACAGGTCGCGGGCGAGGGTGAGTTCGGCTGCTATGCCGTCGGCGAGCTGGCTGCGGGCGCGGGGGCGCAGCTCGGCCGGGAGAGCCTGCCAGGTGTAGGTCTCGACCTCGAGATGGTGGGTGAGGGGGTGCGGGCCGCCGACCAAGCGGGTCAGTGCGGCCTTCAGTACGGGGAGTGTGGAGGTGAGGGGTGCGGCGGGGGCCGCGTGGAGCGGGACATGGAAGTGGGCGCGCCACGGTGAGGCGTCGGGCAGGGCGTCACCCTTGAGCGCCTCCCCCAGGTCGTCGGTGCCGCGCAGGCCGGCGGCGGTGGCGGTGCGGGTCTGGTGCAGGAAGCGGGGCTCGTCGAAGGCGGCGAGGGCCTCACGAACGTCGGGGAGGTGGGGGTTTTCGGCGTGCAGGGCGGCCGAGAGCTGGGACTTGATGACGGGGACGCCGGCTTCGGCGAGCGTGTCCATGGCGGTGTACGGGTCTTCGAAGGAGGTGGCGAGGTGACAGGTGTCGACGCAGATACCGATGCGGTCGTGGCCGATCGCAGTGAGTGGGGCGATGGCATCGCCGGTGGTCTCGACGGTGCAGCCGGGCTCGGGTTCGAGGCCGACGCGGATGTCACGGCCGGTCAACTCCCGCAAGACGTCGAGTCGTTGCGCGAGGGTGAGCAGGGCTGTGCGGGCGGTCTCGGCGGCGCGCCCGTCGTAGGCGGTGCGCCAGGCGAGGGGCAGTGTGGAGATGCTTCCTTCAGTGACGTCGTCGGGGAGCAGACCGGCGAGGACGCGGGCCAGGGCGGTGGTGTGGTCGAGGCGCTCGGGGTCTGTCCAGTCCGGCTTGTAGACGCGGTACTTGACCTCTTCGGCACCGAAGCCTTCATACGGGAAGCCGTTGAGGGTGACGACCTCGAGGCCACGCCTGTCGAGTTCGGTCCGCAGGCCGCGCAGGGCGGACGGGTCGGTGACGAGGGCGCGGGCGGCGTCCTTGGCGAGCCACAGGCCGATGCCGAGGCGGTCGCGGCCGAGCCGTCGGCGGACGGGTTCGCAGTGGTCGCGGAGTTGAGCGAGGACGCCGTCGAGGGTCTCGGCCGGATGGACGTTGGTGCAGTACGCGAGGTGGACGGTGGAGCCGTCGGGGTGGCGGAAGCGCATGGGTCACGCCCCCGGGGTCGGGGCGGCGATCGTGCGGTCCCGCTCTCTTGGAGCGTCGACGTGTCCTTCGGCGTTCTTCGCAGCGTCGGCCGGTCTGTCGGCGTTCTTCGCAGCGTCGGCCGGTCCGTCGGCGTTCTTCGCAGCGTCGGCCGGTTCCTGGGGGTTCTTCGGGGCGCCGCGGAGGATGGAGTTGCCCTCGTGGGTCGCCTCCGGGGGCGCCACGTCGAGGGTGAGGCGGCCGCTGAGCCCGTAGAAGGCGACGGGGTTGCGCCACAGCACCAGGTCGACGTCATCCTCACCGAAGCCTTCGGCGAGCATCAGGTCGGCGACCTTGCGGGTCTTCAGGGGGTCGCTCCTGCCCCAGTCGGCGGCGGAGTTCACCAGCACCTGGTCGGGCCCGTACTCACGGAGGATCGCGACCATCCGCTCCTCGTCCATCTTGGTGTCGGGATAGACGGAGAAGCCGAGCCAGCAGCCGCTGTCCTTGGCCTCCTTGACCGTGGTCTCGTTGAGGTGGTCGACCAAGACGCGGTCCGTGGGCAGTGCGGACTCCCGGACGACGTCAAGAGTGCGGCGCAGGCCCGCCAGCTTGTCGCGGTGCGGGGTGTGGACGAGTGCGGGCAGCTCGTGGTCGGCGGCGAGCTGGAGCTGGGCGGCAAGGGCGGTGTCCTCGGCGGGGGTCATCGAGTCGTAGCCGATCTCGCCGACGGCGACGACCTGATCCTTGACGAGATAGCGGGGCAGTTCGTCGAGGACGGGGACACAGCGCGGGTCGTTCGCCTCCTTGGGGTTGAGGGCGAGCGTGCAGTGGTGGGCGATGCCGTACTGGGCGGCGCGGAAGGGCTCCCAGCCGAGGAGGGAGTCGAAGTAGTCGAGGAAGGAGGCCGGATTGGTGCGGGGTTGGCCGAGCCAGAAGGAGGGCTCGACGACGGCCCGGACGCCGGCGGCGTGCATGGCCTCGTAGTCGTCGGTGGTGCGCGACGTCATGTGGATGTGGGGGTCGAAGAGGCGCATCAGGACTCCTTGCCGTCGGTGCCGTCGGTGTCACGGTGGCCGTGGGGGGCCGGCGGAGTGGCTGTGGGGTCGGTCAGGGTCAGGACGCGGTGCAGATCCTCGGGGACCGGACGGCCCGCGGCGGTGCGTTCGGCCGCGTAGTCGCCGAGCATGCGGGCGAGTTCCGCGTCGTCGCGGGCGCGACGGTCCAGCTCGGCGACCGTGCCGACCGGCACACCGGTGAACAGGCACTTCAGTACGGCATGGCGCCACTGGTGCGCGTCGAGGTGCCGGGCGGCGTAGGGGCCGACGGCTGCGGCGAGGAGGCTCGTGTCGTTGGTGCGCAGGGCGTCCTCGACGAGTGGGAGGGCCTCGGGGCCGGGCACGAGGTGCGGCAGCGCGTGCAGGACGGCGCGGCGTTCCGCGGCGGTGCCTTGGAAGTAGACGCGGGAGACAGCGTCGGCGTCGGCGCGAGCCGCGTGCAGGATGAGGACACGGGCGGCATCGGCGTACTCGGAACCGCAGCGGCGCCCGGCCTCGGCGATGCGCAACTCCCAGACGGAGATGGGACCGTGGCTGCCCGGGTGGGAAGCGGCCTCGTCGAGGGCCCGGTGCAGCCAGGCGCGGCCGGTGGCATCGAGGTGTGCGGTGACATGGCCGCGCAACTCGGCGGGCGGGATCAGGGCGAGGCTCCGGCGGACGGGACCGGACGACTGCACGGTGTCCCGGCGGGGTTCCGTGTCGGCCCGGGCGTTCGTGAGCGGGCGGCCTTCGGTGTCCGCGCCCGGGGTCGCCGGGCTGGTGCGGGGCTGGGTCATGAGGTGCTCCCTTCAGGGGTGGCGGAGGGATCGCCGTGCGAGGGGACAGGGAGAGGAGGTCTGAGGGCCGCGGCCTCGGCACTGCGGAGGAATGGGAGGGAGAGTTCGGCGAAGTGGGGGCCCGCGTGGGAGTGGCGGGGCAGTTCGACGACAGTCAGGCCTTGGTAACCGGTGGCGGCGAGGGCCGCGAGCACAGGCGGGAAGTCGATCTCGCCGTCGCCGAAGGGGAGGTGTTCATGGATGCCGCGGCGCATGTCCTCGATCTGGACGTGCCGGAGCCAGGGGGCGGCGGCACGTATGCAGTCGGCGGGAGAGAGGGGTTCGAGGCACTGGCAGTGGCCGATGTCGAGGGTCAGGCCGAGGTGGTCCGGGTCGCCGAGGGTGCCACGGAGTCGGTGGAAGTCGGCAAGGTTGGCGAGGAGGTGACCGGGTTCGGGTTCGACGGCGAGTGGGACGCCGGCGGTGGTGGCGGCGTCCAGGACCGGGGTGAGTGCCTCGGCGAGACGGTCCCAGGCCGTGTCCGGATCGGTGCCTGCGGGCGTGATTCCGCTGAAGCAGTGGACGGCGTGGGCGCCGAGGTCGGCGGCGACCCGGATGGCGCGGATCAGCAGGTCGACGCGGCGGGCGCGGTCGTCCGGGTCGGGGTCCAGCAGGGAGGGGCCGTGCTTTCGGCGCGGGTCGAGTACATAACGGGCGCCGGTCTCCACCGTGACGTCCAGCCCGAGGGTGTCCAACAGCTGTGCGAGGCGACGCGTGCGGGCTGCGAGGTCCGGGGCAAGCGGGTCGAGGTGCATGTGGTCGAGCGTCAGGCCGACGCCGTCGTAGCCGAGGTCGGCGAGCAGCGCGAGAGCGTCGTCGATGCGGAGGTCGGCGAGGCCGTTGGTGCCGTAGCCGAAGCGGAGGGGGACGCCGGGGGAGGCCGGTTTGCCGTTGTCCCGCGCCGGGTGGGGCCGAGGGCTCATGTGACGCTCACCTTCTTCGCGTACTTCCGTCCGATCGGGGCGAGCGCGGCGATGGCCAGGGCGGTGAGCCCGGATCCGGCGCGGGCCGCGAGCGCCGCCTGGAGCGGAATGGTGGCGCGGATGCCGCCGCCGACGGCTCGCTGGGTCAGGGGCGGGGAGGGGTTGAGCGCGGCGTGGGTGTAGGGGCGGCCGGCGGTGGCGGCGTAGGCGGTGGCCAGGGCGGTGCGCAGGGCCGCGTCGAGCGTGAGGCCGGCCCTGGTGGGCGCGAGCGTCCGGCGTCCGGTGCCGGCACTGGTGCCAGCGCTGGCGCCGATGCCGGTGCCAGGGCCACCGGCGGGGCCGGTGGCGGCCCTTTCGCCGACCCCCGTCGACCCGGATCGCTTCGTGCCGCGCGTGCCACGTGCCACGAGCCCAGTGAGGGCGGCCGTCGCGGCGAGGGCGGCCAGGGGTGGCAGGGATGTGCCGCCCTGGGTCTCCCGGCGGGAGACCGTCGTCACGGCGAGGGTGTGGGTGCCAAGGAGGGCGGCGGAGGGCAGTGCCTCCCTGGGTCGGCCGGTGGTGGCGGCGCCCAGGAGATGGTCGAGGCCACGAGCGGCGGCCATGGCCACGGGGCCGGCGGGCGTGTGCTTCAGGGCGAGGTCGTACGCCCAGACGGTGGCGGCCAGAGGAGTGGCCACCGCCAGGGCGGGGCGGCCGGCTCTCGCGGCCAGGCCGAGGCCGGCGACGGTCAGGACGCATGCCGCGGTGAAAGCGGAGGACGGTCGGATGCGGCCGGAGGGCAGCGGGCGGTGGGGGCGTTCGGCGGCGTCCTCGGCGCGGTCCGCCCAGTCGTTGAGGGCCATGCCGGCCTCGTAGAGACAGAGGGAGGAGCCGATGGCAAGCAAGGTGCGGGAGTTGGGCCGGCCCCCGGCGGCGACGGCGCCGCTCAGGGCGTCGCCGGGGACAGTGAACAGGGCGGGGAGCCGCAGCAGTTCGGCCCAGGCGCGTCTACCGCTCACGGCCGCTCCCCGGAGCGGGCTCGCCCGGATCGACGGCCCGCGCGGCGACTTCCCTGGCGGACTCGCGGGGATCGACGCCCTGTGGGGCAGCCTCCTCAGCGGGCCCGCGCACACCAGCAACCCCCACCCCAGCCTCCGCGGCCGGCTCACCCGGCTCGACACCCCGCACGGCAGCCTCCCCAGCAGGCCCGCGCACACCAGCAACCCCCACCCCAGCCTCCGCGGCCGGCTCACCCGGCCCGACGCCCCGCACGGCAGCCTCCCCAGCAGGCCCGCGCACACCAGCAACCCCCGCCGCAACCCCCACCCCAGCCTCCGCAGCTGGCTCACCCGGCTCGACACCCCGCACGGCAGCCTCCCCAGCAGGCCCGCGCACACCAGCAACCCCCGCCGCAACCCCCACCCCAGCCTCCGCGGCCGGCTCACCCGGCTCGACACCCCGCACGGCAGCCTCCCCAGCAGGCCCGCGCACACCAGCAACCCCCGCCGCAACCGTCTCCACCGACCCGCGCACACCAACACCCCCACCCCAGCCCCCTCAACCGCCCCGCCCAGGCCGGCACCCCGAGCAGCGGCAATGCGGTTGCCGTCGTCCCGGGCGGGCGCGCCGCCCCGAGTTGCCGCGCGCGGAGCGGTCTCGTCCGCGTCCGCTCGGCGGAGCCGCTCCCCCAGGCCCGCCAGCGCCGCGTACTGCTCCCCCAGGCTCGACGGCCCGTCCCCCACCGGGTCCTTGAAGTAGAAGCCGAGGTCGCCCAGCGGGCCCGTCAGGCCGGCCTCGTGGGCGCGCGCCGTCAGGCGGGCCAGGTCCAGGACCAGAGGTGCCGCGAGCGCCGAGTCGCAGCCCTGCCAGATGGTCTGGAGGATCATGCGGGTGCCGAGGAAACCGTCGAAGGCGATGTGGTCCCAGGCGGTCTTCCAGTCGCCGAGTGCCGGGACGTCGTCGATGTGCACCTCGCCCTCGGGGACGGTGCCGAGGGTGTCGGCGAGGACGCGTTCCTTGCCGGCGTTCTTCGCCGCGGCGGCGGCCGGGTCGGCGAGCGCGGCGCCGTCGCCGCCGCCGAGCAGGTTCGTGCCGGACCAGGCCCGTACGTTCAACGCCCGCTGCGCGAACATCGGGCCCAGCACGGCCCGCAGCAGCGTCTGGCCGGTCTTGCCGTCCCGGCCCGCGTACGGCAGGCCGCTGCGCTCCGCCTCGCGGGCGGCGACGGGGTGGTGCATGCCCTCGGAGGGGGTGAAATTGACGTAGGGGCAGCCCGCGCGCAGGGCCGCCAGCGCGTACAGGGTGCTGGCAGGGAGCGGGGAGCCAGGGCCCTGGGAGGCGGGTTCGGTGGAGGCGACGTTCACCACCACGGCCCGCTCCAGCTCGTGGCGGTGCATGAAGTCGCGTATGTCGTCCGCGAATGCCGTGATCAGTTCGGCCTCGCTCCTGGTGTCTCCCGGGGCGGGTCCACCGGGCCTGATCTCCCGGTCGGCGGCGGCGAGTTCGGCGGCGACGGCGGTGGCGACTCCGGGCGGGAGGACACCGCCGGCGGTCAGGGTCTCGGCGCGTTTGGGCAGGGGGCAGTCGAGGGTGTCATGACCGCCGAAGACGAGGTCGGCCAGCGCGGGCAGGCCGCTGTCGGTGAACGCCAGGGTCTCGCTCACCATGCCGGTGGGCGGGTGCAGTCCCGCGGTGACGGCGGCGCATCCCGTGACGACGGTGGTGGCGACGGAGCCTCGGGCTCCGATCAGCCACACTCCCACTCGCGGTCGGGAGAGGGACGCGGACATGGGCAGCCTCCTTGTCGTGCTTGTCGTGCGCGAACCCCGGGGGGAGGGACAAAGACGGCGGGCGGGGTCCGGCGTCCCCCGCCCGCCGCCGCTCAGCCGCCCGTGGTGGGCAGTTCCTTCAACTGGATGTTGCGGAAGGAGACCTGGTCGTCGGCGCCGTGGTTCTGGAGGCCGATGTGACCGTCGGTCAGGCTCCGCTCAGGGTCCTTGTTGGTGAAGTCGTTGATCTTGACTCCGTTGAGGAACACCTGGAGGCGTTCGCCCTGGACCTTGATCTCGTAGGAGTTCCACTGGCCGGGCGGACGCAGAACCTGGTCACGGGCCTTGATGTTCGCCGACTTGAACGAGTAGACGGAGCCCGTCGTGCGCTCGGGCGCGTCCGTGGCGTCGATCTGGATCTCGTAGCCCTTGTTCACCGCGGACCAGGGGTCGTCGGAGGCCGGGAAGCCCACGAAGATCCCGGAGTTGTCGTCGCCCTGCATCTTCCAGTCGAGCTTGAGGGAGTACGACTTCAGCTCCTTGGCCTGGTACCAGAGCAGACCCATGCCGCCCTCGGACTCCAGCGTGCCGTCCTTGACGTTGAACTTGCCGGGGCCGGCCTGCTTCCAGCCTTCCAGGGTCTGGCCGTTGAAGATCTTCCGGTAGTCCTTGCTCGGCTTGCAGTCCGCCTTGACCTGGCCGGTGGCGTACTGCAGACCGCCGAGCAGGTGGGCCCGGAAGGCCTCCTCGGCGTAGGACTCCTTGGTGTGGCCGCCGCCGGTGTAGAAGGACCGGCCGCCGCCGTAGCTCTGGCACCAGGCGATCGGGTGGTCGCCCTTCATGTTCCCGCCCTGGTAGGTGGTCTCGTCCAGGGTGGCGAGGACCTTGGCCTGCTCACGCGGGTTGGTGCGGTAGTTGTACCACTCGTCGGTGCGCTCCCAGGCGTCGCCCAGGTGCGCGGTCGACGGGTGGTCGTGGTCCTCGACGCGGACGGTGGCCTTCTGGATGGCCGGGTGCGAGTCGAAGTAGGCGCCGACGAGGCCGCCGTAGAACGCCCAGTCGTACTCGGTGTCGGCGGCGGCGTGGATGCCCAGGTAACCGCCGCCGCCCGCCACGTAGTTCTCGAACGCCTTCTGCTGCTCGGCGTCGAGGACATCACCCGTGGTGGACAGGAAGGCCACCGCGTCGTACTTGGCGAGGTTGGTGGTGGTGAACTGCCGGGCCTCCTCGGTCGCGTCGACCGTGATGCCGGCCGGGGCGCCGAGTTCCTTCAGGGCGGCGATGCCGGCCGGGATGGAGTCGTGCCGGAAGCCGGCTGTCTTGGAGAAGACCAGGACCTTCTTGCCGCCCTTGAACGGCTGCTTGGAGAACTCGAAGTCGTCCACGTCGTACAGCGCGCCCTCGCCGCCCTTGAAGACCAGGTAGATCTCCGTGGTCTTCTTGGGCAGGGACCGCAGCGGTACGTCGACGTTCTGGAAGGTCTCCCAGCCGCCGGTCGGCGGGATGTAGGCCGAGCCGTGCAGCGGTCCGTCGGGCGAGCCGGTGCGCAGTTCGATGAAGCCGCCCGCGCCGCCGGAGGAGGCCCGCACGGTCATCTTCTTCTGCCCGTCGAACCGGTAGGGGGCGAAGGAGATCCAGTCGCCGTCGTTGATGTCGCCGACGGTCTTGCCGCCGTTGGCGCCGGTCTTGTCGACGACCGACACGCCCGACTGGGTGCTGAAGTGCTCGCCCTGGCGGTGCAGCGGCTGCAGGACGGTGCGAGCGGTGCCGGTCAGGGCCTCCTGGCCGTTCGCCCCGCCGTCGGTGTAGCCGGCGCCGACGACGCCGTAGATGTTGGCGTTGGGGTCGTGGCCACCGTCGCCGGCAGGCGGCGTCAGGGTGCCCTCGCAGCCCATCTCGCTGGTCAGCTCGTGGGCGTGGGAGTCGTGGCCGAGGCTGTAGGCGACCTTGACCTTGGAGCAGTCGATGGTCTCCTCGGGGTCGGTGACGGTCACCTTGAAGGGCACGGGCTTGCCGAACTCGGCCAGGGCGCCGTTGCCCGGGATGTCGATCCTCACCTTGGGTTCGGTGTTGCCGACCACGATCCGGGCGCTGGCGTTGCCGGTGTTGCCCTCGGAGTCCTTGGCGGTGAAGGTGGCGGTGTAGGTGCCGACCTTCTTGTACTGGTGGGTGGGGGTGAGACCCTCGCCCTTCGTGCCGTCGCCGAAGTCCCAGCTGTAGGTGAGGTCCGGGGAGTCGGCGTCCTTGGCGGAGGCGGTGAACTTGACCTTCAGGCCGGCCGCTCCGGACGTCTTGTCGGCGCTCACCTCGGCGATCGGCGAGAAGCCGTCCTCGGCGTTCTCGATCCGGTACAGCGCGGAGTGCTCGTCACCCTGGAACCAGGAGATGCCGTAGTCGAGGACGTAGAGCGCGCCGTCGGGGCCGAACTCCATGTCCATGATCTGGGTGCCGGTCCACGGGAAGTCGTTGATCTTCGCGACGGAGCCGTCCTCGTTCTGCTCGATCCGCTTGATCCAGCGGCGGCCGAACTCACCCGCGAAGAAGTCGCCGTCGTAGGCCTCGGGGAACTTCACCTTGGAGTCGAGATCGGGGTCGTAACGGTAGACCGGGCCCGCCATCGGGGACTCGGAGCCGCTGCCGAACTCGGGCACGGAGCCGCCGTCGTACGGGATCCACGCGGCCTGCGCGGGTGGCAGGTCGGTGAGGCCCGTGTTGTACGGCGAGGTGTTCTTCGGGGCGGCGCAGTCGAACTTCTCGCCGGAGGTGCCGGTGGCGAAGTCGTAGTCGAGGTAGGCGTCGTTGTTCCCCGTGCAGAACGGCCAGCCGAAGTTGGCGGCCTTGGTGACCTTGGCGAACTCGACCTGTCCGGCCGGGCCCCTGGTGGGGCTGGCGGCGCCCGCGTCCGGGCCGTAGTCGCCGACGTACACGATGCCGGTCTTGTCGTCGACGCTCATCCGGAACGGGTTGCGGAAGCCCATCGCGTAGATCTCGGGGCGGGTCTTCTCGGTGCCCGGGGCGAAGAGGTTGCCCTCCGGGACGGTGTACGAGCCGTCCTCGGCGACCTTGATACGCAGGAGCTTGCCGCGCAGGTCGTTGGTGTTGCCGGAGCTGCGGCGGGCGTCGAAGGCGGGGTTGCGGCCCTCGCGGTCGTCGATCGGCGTGTAACCGTCGGAGGCGAAGGGGTTGGTGTCGTCGCCGGTCGACAGGTACAGGTTGCCGGCCGCGTCGAAGTCGATGTCGCCGCCGACGTGGCAGCAGGTGCCGCGGGAGGCCGCGACGTCGATGACCTTCTTCTCGCTGGCCGTGTTCAGCGTGCCGTTGGCGTTCAGGACGAAGCGGGAGAGGCGGTTGACGCCGTCGAACTTCTTGAACTCCTCGGCGGTGCCGGTCTCCGGGCCGTCGCCCGCGGGGGTGTCGAGCGGCGGGGCGTAGTAGAGGTAGATGGCCCGGTTGTTCTTGAAGTCCGGGTCGATGCCGACGCCCTGGAGGCCCTCTTCGTCGTGGCTGTAGACGTCGAGCTTGCCGGCGACCTTGGTGACGCCGCCCTGGTCGGTGAGGCGCAGTGTGCCGTCGCGCGAGGTGTGCAGCACGCTGCGGTCCGGGAGCACGGCGAGCGACATCGGCTCACCCATCTCGGGTTCGCCCTTGGCGAGCGGCACCTGCTGGAACTGCCCCTCGGCCGCCGGTTCGTCGTGTTCCGGGTGGCCGGGGTGGGCGCCGGCGACGGTCGCCGGGGCGCCCACGGCCAGGAGCAGGCCGGTGAACAGGGCGACCGCGGTGCGAAGTCTGGGGCGCTGGGCGCGGGTGCTGCGGAGTCTGGTTCTGTGCACGAAGTCCCTCCGGGAACGGGTGGGCCGTACGGGGTGGGTGCGATGACGTGCGGTGCGGGCGCCGGGGTGCGCCGTCACCCCGGAGGTGGCTGTGCCATAAACACTTCCGTGTGTGTCCTGAACACTTCAGGGACGGTAACCGCGTCCGGCCGGGGCGAACACCCCTTGCGTCAGACTCGGTTGAACTTTCTCCCGTCAAAGGACAAAGCAGCATCTGGGCAGGTCGGAGGGGGGACCGGCGGTGCTGCCGGGTCCCCGTCCCCGACCAGCGCCGGGTGCCTGGTTCAGTTGTTGAACGCGGCGTCGAAGGACGCGCTGGGCGGCTCGAAGTCGTACGCCTTGAGACGGGTCAGCGCCTCGGGGGCGCCCTGGAGCCGGTCCATGCCGGCGTCCTCCCACTCGACGGAGATCGGGCCTTTGTAGTCGATGGAGCGCAGCATCCGGAAGACGTCCTCCCAGGGGACGTCGCCGTGTCCGGCCGACACGAAGTCCCAGCCGCGGCGCGGGTCGCCCCACGGCAGGTGGGAGCCGAGGCGGCCGTTGCGGCCGTCGAGGCGCTTGCGGGCCTCCTTGCAGTCGACGTGGTAGATGCGGTCGCGGAAGTCCCAGAGGAAGCCGACGGGGTCGAGGTCCTGCCACACGAAGTGCGACGGGTCGAAGTTCAGGCCGAAGGCGGGGCGGCCCCCCACCGCCTCCAGAGCCCGCCAGGTGGTCCAGTAGTCGTAGGCGATCTCGCTGGGATGGACCTCGTGCGCGAACCGCACGCCCTCCTCGTCGAAGACGTCCAGGATGGGGTTCCAGCGCGTCGCGAAGTCCTCGTAGCCGCGTTCGATCATCGACTCGGGCGCGGGCGGGAACATGGCGACCAGGTGCCAGATCGCGGAGCCGGTGAAGCCGATCACCGTGTCGACGCCGAAGGCGGCCGCGGCACGCGCGGTGTCCTTCATACGGGCGGCGGCGCGCCGGCGGACCCCCTCCGGGTCCCCGTCGCCCCACACCTCGGCCGGAACAATGGCCTGGTGGCGTTCGTCGATGATGGCGTCGCAGACGGCCTGGCCGACCAGGTGGTTGGAGATCGCCCAGCACTTGAGGCCGTACTTGTCGAGCAGTTCCTTCCTGGAGTCGATGTACGACGAGTCCGCGAGGGCCTTGTCGACCTCGAAGTGGTCGCCCCAGCAGGCGAGTTCGAGTCCGTCGTAGCCGAAGTCGCGGGCGAGCCGGCAGACCTCCTCCAGCGGCAGGTCGGCCCACTGGCCGGTGAACAGCGTGAACGTACGCGGCATGCGCGTCAGCCTCCTCGGGCCGCTCGGGGGGTGTCAGACCGCTATCGGGGTGTAGACGGCGTTCTTCTCGGCGCTCTCCTCCACCGCCGCCAGTACGCGCTGCACCTGCAACCCGTCGGCGAAGGAGGGTTCGGGCCGGCGGCCCTCGGCGACGGCGTGGACCAGGTCGCGGGCCTGGTGGACGAAGGTGTGCTCGTAGCCGAGGCCGTGGCCCGGGGGCCACCAGGCGTCCAGGTAGGGGTGGTCGGGTTCGGTGACGAGGATGCGGCGGAAGCCCGCGTGCGCGCCCGGTTCCCTGCCGTCGTGGTAGGAGAGCTCGTTGAGCCGCTCCAGGTCGAAGGCGATCGAGCCGAGCTCGCCGTTGAGTTCGATGCGCAGGGAGTTCTTGCGGCCGGTGGCGTAGCGGGTGGCCTCGAAGGAAGCGAGGGCGCCCGAGGGGAGGCGGCCGGTGAACAGGGCGGCGTCGTCGACGGTGACCTGGCCGGACCCGTTGGCGGAGACGGCGGACAGGCCGCTCGTGGCACCGCCGGGCAGCGGGCGCTCCCGTACGAAGGTCTCCGTCAGGGCCGACACCCCGGTCAGCCGCTCCCCCGCCAAATACTGCGCGAGGTCGATGATGTGGGCGCCCAGGTCGCCGAGCGCGCCCGAGCCGGCGAGTTCCTTGCGCAGCCGCCAGGTCAGCGGGAATTCGGGGTCGACCAGCCAGTCCTGGAGGTACGTCACGCGCACGTGCCGCAGCGGGCCCAGGCGGCCCTCGGCGACCATGCTGCGCGCCAGGGCGGTGGCCGGCAGCCGCCGGTAGTTGAAGCCGACCATCGCCACCTGGCCACGCTCGAACGCCTCTTCGGCCGCGCGCGCCATGGACGTGGCTTCCTCGACCGTGTTGGCGAGGGGCTTCTCGCACAGGACGTGCTTGCCGGCGGCCAGGGCCGCGAGGGCGATCTCGGCGTGGCTGTCGCCCGGGGTGCAGATGTCGACGAGGTCGACGTCGTCCCGTTCGACGAGGGCACGCCAGTCGGTCTCGACGGACGCCCAGCCGTGCCGGTCGGCCGCCGCCCGCGCGGCGGCCGCGTCCCGGCCGCAGATCACGGCCTGCACCGGGTTCAGCGGCAGGTCGAAGACACGGCCCGCGGTGCGCCAGCCCTGGGAGTGTGCGGCGCCCATGAAGGCGTAGCCGACCATTCCGACGCGCAAGGGTGGCTTACCTGCCTCGGTCCCTTCTGACTGCTGCTGCGGCTGTCCCATGTGGGTGTCCTCCTCGTCCTGGTCGGGGTGGCGCACGTGGGGGGTGCGGGGGGAACGGATCACTTGAAGCCGGTGGGCATGTAACGGTCGACGTTGGCCTTGTCGACGACCGCCGAGTAGAGCGTGATCGAGGCCGGGATCTCGAACTCGGCCATGCCGCTCACGCCCTTGCTCTGGCCGAGCGCGCGGGCCAGGTCGATGGCGGACGCGGCCATGGTCGGCGGATACAGGACGGTGGCCTTGAGGACGCCGTCGTCCTGCTTGATCGCCTGGAAGGCGGACAGGGCACCGGCGCCGCCGACCATCAGGAAGTCGTCGCGCCCGGCCTGCTCGATGGCCCGCAGCGCGCCCACGCCCTGGTCGTCGTCGTGGTTCCACAGCGCGTCGAACTTCGACTGGGCCTGCAGGAGCTGGGCCATCTTGGCCTGTCCGGACTCGACCGTGAACTCGGCGGCCTGGCGGGCCACCTTCTCGATGTTCGGGTAGTTCTTCAGCGCGTCGTCGAAGCCCTGGGTGCGCTGTTTGGTGAGTTCCAGGTTGTCGAGCCCGGCGAGTTCGATGACCTTGGCGCCGGACTTCCCCTTGAGCTTCTCGCCGATGTAGTGGCCGGCGTTGAGGCCCATGCCGTAGTTGTCGCCGCCGATCCAGCAGCGGTACGCCTGCGGGGTGTTGAAGATCCGGTCGAGGTTGATGACCGGGATGTCGGCCCGCATCGCCTTCAGGCCGACCTGGGTGAGCGCCTTGCCGTCGGCGGGCAGCACCACCAGCACGTCGACCTTCTTGTTGATCAGCGTCTCGATCTGGCCGATCTGGGCGGCGGTGTCGTTGGAGCCCTCGGTGATCTCCAGGGTGACGTCGGAGTACTTCTTCGCCCGGCTCTTGGCGTTGTCGTTGATGGCGTTGAGCCAGCCGTGGTCGGCCTGCGGTCCGGCGAAGCCGATGGTGACCTGCTTGCCGGGCTTGTCGTCGGCGGCCGGCTGGTCGTTGGCGGCCGGCTCGTCCTTGGACTCGTTGCTCGTGCAACCCGCGAGGAGGGCACCGGCTCCTACGGCGGCGGATCCGAACAACAGCCCTCTGCGACTGGTGAGCTCTGGCATGGCGGTGAACCCTTTCCTCAGGTCGTGCGAAGCGGAAGCGGGACGACCCTCAGGTCGTGCTTGCGGTACGGCGCTGGACCAGCACGGCGGCGACGATGATCGCGCCCTTGGCGATCTGCTGGACGTCGCTCTGCAGGTTGTTCAGGGCGAAGATGTTGGTGATCGTGGTGAAGATCAGGACGCCGAGCACGGAGCCGACGATGGTGCCGCGGCCTCCCGTGAGCAGGGTGCCGCCGATGATCGCGGCGGCGATGGCGTCGAGTTCGTAGAGGTTTCCGTTGGTGTTCTGACCGGAGCCGGACAGGATGATCAGCAGGAAGGCCGCGATGCCGCAGCACAGTCCGGACAGCAGGTAGAGGTAGAGCCGCTGGCGCCGGACGTCGATGCCGGCGAGCCGCGCGGCCTCCGCGTTGCCGCCGACGGCGACCGAGCGCCGCCCGAAGGTCGTACGGTTCAGGACCAACCAGCCGATGACCGTCACGACCGCGAACACCATGACCAGCGGCGGGATGCCGAGGACGTATGCGTCGCGTTCGCCCAGGTCGAGGACCGAGGGAATGGTGACGATCTGCGTCTTGCCGTCGGTGATCTGGAGGGCCAGACCGCGCGCGGACGCCAGCATGGCGAGCGTGGCGATGAACGGGACCATCGCGCCGTACGCGATCAGCATCCCGTTGACCAGCCCGCACCCCACGCCGACGATCACCGCCGTGAAGAGGATGCCGGCGAAGCCGTACTCCTGGGTCGCGACCGTCGTCGCCCACACCGAGGCCAGCGCGACGATCGCGCCGACGGACAGGTCGATGCCGCCGGAGATGATGACGAAGGTCATGCCGACGGTGACGACGCCGATCACGGAGGCCTGGGTGAGGACGAGTTGGAGGTTGCGGGTGTCCAGGAACTCGTCCGGCTTGGTGATGCCGCCGATGACGATGAGCGCGGCGAGGACGCCGAGCAGGGAGAGCGTGCGCACGTCGGCGCGGGCCATCAGGCCGCGCCAGGCGGGCGGTGCTCCGGCCGACTGCACCTTGCCGGTGCTGTCCCGGGGCGGTGAGGCGTGCTGCGTCATGACGCCGGGCTTCCTTCCATGACGAGGTCGAGTACACGGTGTTCGTCGAGTTCGCGCGCGGGAGCGGTGTGTATGACACGGCCCTCGCGCAGCACCAGGACGCGATCGGCGAGGCCCAGCACTTCGGGCACTTCACTGGAGACCAGGAGGACGGCGAGGCCTTCGTCGGCCAGCCGCCGGACCACGGCATACAGCTCGGCGCGGGCGCCGACGTCGACGCCGCGGGTGGGTTCGTCGAGCAGCAGGACGCGGCAGCCACGCAGCAGCCAGCGGGCCAGGACGGCCTTCTGCTGGTTGCCGCCGGAGAGCGTGCGCACCGGCACCGACGGGTTGTCGGGCCGTAGCGACAGCTCCCGGGTCGCGGCCCGTGCCGCCCCCAGTTCGGCGGCCCGGTCGATCCAGCCGCCGCGCGAGAAACGGGACATGGACGAGACCGACACGTTGCGGGTGACGGACTCCAGCATCAGCAGCGCCTGCGCCTTGCGCTCCTCGGGGGCGAGCCCGAGCCCGGCGCGCACGGCGGCCCGCACGCTGCCGGATCGCAACGCCTTCCCGTCCACGAGGACTTGACCGGCAGTGGGCTTCCTGGCCCCGTAGATCGTCTCCAGGATCTCCGAGCGCCCCGAGCCCACCAGCCCGGCGAGCCCGACGATCTCCCCGGGCCGCACGGTCAGGTCGAGCGGCTCGAACTCGCCGTCCCGGGCGAGTCCCCGCACCTCAAGCAGCGGCTTCCCGGCCGCGGCCACGTCCTTCGCCGGCCGCTCGGGGAAGACGTACTCGACGTTGCGCCCCGTCATCATGGCCACGACCTCGCGCGTCGGCGTGGTCTTCGCGGGGAGCCCGCCCGCGACGGCCCGCCCGTCCTTCAGCACCGTCACCCGGTCGCCGATCCGGCGGATCTCCTCCAGCCGGTGCGAGATGTAGACGACGGCGACTCCGGCGGCGGTGAGGTCGCCGACGATTCGGAAGAGGTTGTCGACCTCGTCCGGGTCCAGGGCGGCGGACGGCTCGTCCATCACGATCAGCCGTACCTCGTGGGAGAGCGCCCGTGCCATGGAGACGATCTGCTGCTGGGCCGCCGACAGCTCCCCGACCAGGCGGGCGGGGTCGATCTCGGGGTGCCCGAGCCGCTTGAGCAGCTGGGCTGTCGAGGTCCGCGCGGCCTTTCCGCGTACGACGAACCCGGCGGCCGTCGGTTCATGGCCGAGGTGGACGTTCTCGGCCACCGACAGGTGCTCCACCAGGTCGAGTTCCTGGTAGATGGTGGCGATGCCGAGGCGCATGGCGGCGATCGGCGAGCGGAGGGTGACCTCCTCGCCGCGCCAGCGGATGGTGCCGGTGTCGGGCTGGTGGGCGCCGGCCAGGACCTTGATGAGCGTGGACTTGCCGGCGCCGTTCTGACCGAGCAGACAGTGCACTTCACCGGCCTGGACGTGGAGGTCGACGCCGTCGAGGGCACGGACTCCGGGGAACGACTTGGTGATGCCGGACATGCTGAGCAGGGGTGGTTCTGATGCCATGAGGTCCCCTTGGCGGGCGTGCGGGCCGGTTCAGGGCAGGGCGGAGCGAAGCGCGGTGCGGTGCGGGGCAGTTCGGTGCGCGGTGCTGTGCGGGTGAGCCGTACGACGTAGCTGGCTTACGCGGGTGAGAAGAGGTGGTCGCTGATGAGCCGGGCCGCGCCGATGACTCCGGCGGTGGGGCCCAACTCCCCCAGGACGATGGGCAGGTTGCCGGTCGCCAGGGGCAGCGACTGGCGGTAGACCTGGGTGCGGATCGCGGCGAGCAGGTTGTGGCCGAGGCCGGTCACCCCGCCGCCGATCACCACCAGGCCGGGGTTGAAGAAGCTGACGAGTCCGGCGATGACCTGGCCGACGCGGTTGCCGCCCTCCCGGATCAGGTCGAGCGCGGTGGCGTCGCCCGCGGCTGCCGCGGCGGCGACGTCGACGGCGGTCAGGGTGCCGTTCGCCTCCAGCCGCGAGGCGAGTTCGTCCGACCGCCCCTGCTGGGCCGCCTCGACGGCGTCCCGGGCGAGGGCCGACCCGCTGAAGTGGGCCTCCAGGCAGCCCCGGTTGCCGCAGGCGCAGGGGCGGCCGTCGGGCACGGCCTGGATGTGCCCGATGTCGCCCGCGCTGCCCGTGACGCCCCGGTGGACTTCGCCCCCCGCGACGATGCCGCAGCCGATGCCGGTGCCGATCTTGACGCAGAGGAAGTCGCCCACGGAGCGTGCGACGCCCGCGTGCTGCTCCCCCATCGCCATGAGGTTCACGTCGTTGTCGACCATGACCGGGCAGCCGAGTTCCTGGCTGAGCGCCTCCCGCACGGGGAAGCCGTCCCAGCCCGGCATGATCGGCGGGGCCACCGGTACGCCCTCGGGGAAGCGGACCGGTCCGGGGACGCCGATGCCGGCGCCGTCGTACCCCTCCGCGAGCCCCGATGCCCTCAACTTCGCTGCCATGGACAGGACTTGCTCGAAGACCGCGACCGGGCCCTCGCGGACGTCCATGGGCTGGTTGACATGGCCGAGGATTTCCAGCTCGGCGTTGGTGACGGCGACGTCGACCGAGGTCGCGCCGATGTCGACGCCGAGGAAACGCAGCCCGGGGTTGAGCCGGACGTTGTGGGAGCGGCGCCCACCGCGCGAGGCGGCGAGTCCGTCGGCCACGACCAGTCTGGTCTCCAGCAGGCGGTCCACCTCCACGGCCAGCTTGGACCGCGAGAGGTCGATCTGATCGCCCAGCTGGGCCCGGGAGTTGGGCCCGCCGTCGCGCAGCAGCCTGAGCAGCTTGGCCTGGTGGGCGTTCGCGGGTCGTGCCGTCATGCGTCTCACGAGCCCCTCCCCGCCTCAATCGGCCTGTGCGCGCCGGGTTTCGGCCACGTCCGCGGCCTGCTTTCGAGGGGAACGTAGCAGTGGGCGCCGGAGGTGGGAAGAAGTTGCGCAGAGATTGCTCTCAACTTTCTCCACTCACAGGACAAAGACGAGATCGGTACGACGCCTGCCGCCGGTCCACTCTGTTCGCCGAGCGTGCGCAAGGGGCCGCGCACAGGGGGCCGGTTGGCTACCCTGTCCCTCCAGCAGCAGTGCTTTGGGGGGAGCGCGGATGGCTCAGGGAACCTCGTCCGACGAACCGGTACCGGCGCGGGCCGCGGACAGCGCCGGTGGCACGCCGTCACCGCCTGTTCCCGCCGCGCCGCCCCTGCCCGCCCCCGCCACTCCCCCAAGGTCCGGCAGCTCGTCGTCCGACACCGGGCCCGGCTATGCGATGCGCGTGGCGAACGGGTCGTACGACTGGTACCACCGCGCCGCCATCAGGGCCCGTCGCAACTTCCGGCTCACCGAGACCCTGCTGCTGCTCGTCTCCGCCTCGATCCCGGTGTCGGCGGTCATCTCGCCCGGGACCGCGGAGGTGCCGGCGATCCTGGGCGGCGTCGTCGTGGTGATCACCGGCCTGCGGTCCGTCTTCCACTGGCAGGACGACTACCTGCGCTTCAGCGAGGCCCGCGAGGCGGTCGAGGCCGAACGCCGCCTCTACTACACCGGCGCCGAGCCGTACGCCGACCCGGCAGCCCGGGATGGAACGCTCGCCGCCAACGTCACCCGCATCGAGCAGCGGGAGATGGGCACGTGGATCCAGCTCGCGAGTCCGCGCACGGATGCCACGGGGAACAACGCGCAGTACTGAACTCCGCGGCAGCGCTCAGGACTTGGCCCTGTCGTGATACGACCGTCGCGTGTGCTCGGTGTGCTCCCGCATCAGCTGCGTGGCGCCCTGCTCGTCCCGGTCGGTGATCGCGGCGATCATGCCGCGGTGCTCGATCCAGGACTGCTGCCCGCGCTGACGGGCGACCGGCGTGTAGTACCAGCGCACGCGCCGGTCGACCTGTGCCGCCAGCTCGGCGAGGACCGCGTTGCCCGCCAGGTCCATGATCTTCGCGTGGAAGCGGGCGTTGAGGGCGACGGCTGCGTCCACGTCGTCGGCGGCGACGGCCTTCTCGCCCTCCGCGCACAGCTGCTCCAGGGCCGCGATGCCGGCGCTGTCGGCGTGGGCGGCGGCGAGACGGGCCGCCTCGGCCTCCAGGAGGGTGCGGACGGTGAGGAGCTGGTCGGCCTCCTCCTCCGTCGGCTCGTGCACGAACGCGCCCTGCGCGGGCCGCAGATCGACCCAGCCCTCGGTGTTCAGCCGCTGCAGCGCCTCGCGCACCGGCTGCCGGGAAACACCGAGGTGACCTGCCAGTTCACTCTCGACCAGATGTTGGCCGGGCTGGAGGGCGCGGGTCGTGATGAGTTCGAGCAGCGCCTCGTAGACGCGGTCGCGCAGCGGGCCGGGCCGTTCGAGCTTGGGCACCGCACCCTGCGGCAGTCCTGTCGACAACATCGGTCCCCTCCTGGGCGCACACCGGGCGACTGCGTCGCGTAGCCGACCGTCACGGAAAGCCAGTATCAATTGTCTTTCGTCTACAGTCTACGGCGCACAAGGGCCAGGGAACCGAGGAGTTGGCCACATCACACCCGCATCAGGGGCAGCGCACGACCTGCCCCGCGTACGACAGGTTGCCGCCGAAGCCGAAGAGCAGCACCGGATCCCCCGTCGAGATCCGCCCCTGTTCCACCAGCTTGGACAGCGCCAGCGGAATGCTCGCCGCCGAGGTGTTGCCGGACTCGGACACATCCCGCGCGACCACGGCGTTGACCGCGCCGATCTTCTCGGCGAGGGGCTCGATGATGCGCAGGTTGGCCTGGTGCAGGACGACCCCGGCCAGGTCCATGGGCGCGAGACCCGCCCGCTCGCAGGCCCGGCGGGCGATGGCCGGCAGCTGCGTCGTCGCCCAGCGGTAGACGCTCTGCCCCTCCTGCGCGAACCGCGCGGGCTGCCCCTCGATGCGCACCGCGTGCCCCATCTCGGGCACCGAACCCCACAGCACCGGCCCGATGCCGGCCTCGCCGGACGCCTCCACGACGGCCGCGCCGGCCCCGTCGCCGACCAGCACACAGGTCGTACGGTCGCTCCAGTCGGTCACGTCGGACATCTTGTCGGCGCCGATCACCAGCGCGCGGACCGCGGCTCCCGCCCGTACGGCGTGGTCGGCGGTGGCCAGGGCGTGGGTGAACCCGGCGCAGACGACGTTGATGTCCATCGCGGCGGGCGACGGGATTCCGATGCGGGCCGCGACGCGGGCGGCCATGTTCGGGGAGCGGTCGATGGCTGTGGAGGTGGCGACCAGGACCAGGTCGATGTCGCTGGGCGCGAGGCCCGCCGCCGCGAGCGCCTTGGCGGCGGCGTGCGCGGCCAGTTCGTCGACGGGCTCGTCGGGCCCGGCGATGTGACGCGTACGGATGCCCACCCGGGAGGTGATCCACTCGTCACTGGTGTCGACCATGCCCGCCAGTTCCTCGTTGGTGAGCACCCTGGCGGGCTGATAGTGGCCGACTGCGGCGATGCGCGAGCCGTTCATCGTTGGTGATCCCCTCGAACATCGGATAGCGGGATTCACCAGTCTGATCAGTGACTCGCGGGTACGGCTGCAAGTGATGCCACAGGAATCGGGCGCCCGTGTTGTCGGCTTCTATCAGACCATCGGACGCCCGAACACTTCTCGAACGCCTACCCGGTGAACAGCTGCGTCGCCTTCTGTACGAGTTCGTAGAGCCCGTACGCGAGCGGTACCCCCACCCACACCCAGGCGAAGGCGATCAGGCCCCGCCGGTTAGGCGGACTGCTGTCGCTGGACATCTGCGGCCTCCTTCGGCGCCGGGGCGGAGGTGGGGGACGGGACGTGGTGGCGGGGGTGGACGGGGCGGACGAACTCGTTGGCGACGAAGCCGACGGCGAGCAGCCCGATCATGATGAACAGGGACATCGTGTACAGGGACGAGCCGTCCTTGCCCGCCTCCTCCTGCCGGTCGGCGATCCAGTTCACGATCAGCGGTCCGAGGACGCCGGCCGTGGACCAGGCGGTGAGCAGCCGCCCGTGGATGGCGCCCACCTGGTAGGTGCCGAAGAGGTCCTTCAGATAGGCGGGGATCGTCGCGAAGCCGCCGCCGTAGAAGGAGAGGATCACCAGCGCGCACAGGATGAACAGCGGCTTCGACGAGTCACCGGCCAGCGCGATCAGCCCGTACATCAGCGCGCCCACGCCCAGGTAGAGGCGGTAGATGTTCCTGCGTCCGATCAGGTCGGAGGTCGACGACCAGCCGATCCGGCCCGCCATGTTCGCGGCGGACAACAGGGCGACGAAGCCCGCGGCGGCCGACACCGACACCGGCGTGGAGGTGTTCGCGAAGAAGTCCGTGATCATCGGGGCGGCCTTCTCCAGGATGCCGATGCCCGCGGTCACGTTCATGCAGAGCACGATCCACAGAAGCCAGAACTGCGGGGTGCGCACGGCGTTGCGGGCGGACACCTGCGGTCCGTCGAAGGCGCCGGGCCCGTCCCCGGCCGGCTTCTCCGTGCGCGGCACGCGGACCAGCAGCACGCCGAGCAGCATGAAGACGGAGTACGACAGGCCGTGCACCAGGAACGCCATCGCGATCCCGGAGCTGTCGCTGCCGAACGACTCCAGCATCTGTGCCGACCAGGGCGAGGCGATGAGTGCGCCGCCGCCGAAGCCCATGATGGCGATGCCGGTGGCCATGCCGGGCCGGTCCGGGAACCACTTGATCAGCGTCGAGACCGGGGAGATGTAGCCGATGCCGAGGCCGATCCCACCGACGAAGCCGTAGCCGAAAACGATCAGCCAGTACTGCTCGGTCGCCGCGCCCAGCGCGGAGAGCAGGAAGCCGGACGAGAAGCAGATCAGGGCGACCGTCATCGCCCAGCGCGGCCCGTTGCGCTCCACCAGCGTGCCGCCGAACGCGGCCGACAGACCGAGCATGACGATGCCGAGCTGGAACGGCAGTGCGCTCTGCGTGCCGCTGAGGCCGAGGGCGGATTCGAGCGGCGGCTTGAACACGCTCCAGGCGTAGGCCTGGCCGATGGACAGATGGACCGACAGAGCGGCGGGCGGAACCAGCCAGCGGCTCCATCCCGGGGGTGCGACCGGTGGACTCATGATCCCGAACGGTAGGGAGCAAGAGGGAAGTTGAGAAGGCGGCACGTCGACCGTATGCGGTGAGCGGTATGCGGCACGCGACGAACGGTCGAACACCGTCCGGGAATGCGGCGGAAGGTGCGGGTGCGTGCGCGAACCCTTGCTGACCCCCAATCCATACTGTAGACAATATTCCGTCGACAGGATTCGACAGTCTCACTGCTGTCGGACCTTTCCCAGTCACCTCCGCGGTACTCCCTCGACCGAACGGAGCGTTCCGAAGTGAAAGTTGCAGTCCTCGGCGCCGGTGCCATCGGCGCCTACGTCGGAGCCGCGCTCCATCGCGCGGGCGCCGACGTGCACCTCATCGCCCGTGGACCGCATCTCGCGGCCATGAGGCAGCACGGAGTGCGGGTGCTCAGTCCGCGCGGCGACTTCACCGCCCGCGCACACGCGACCGACGATCCGGCCGAAGTCGGTCCGGTCGACTACGTCTTTCTGGGCCTGAAGGCCAACTCGTACGCGGCGTGCGGGCCGCTCATCGAGCCCCTTCTGCACGACACCACGGCGGTCGTGGCCGCCCAGAACGGCATCCCCTGGTGGTACTTCCACCGCCACGGCGGCCCCCACGACGGCCACCGCATCGAAAGTGTCGACCCGGACGGCGCGGTCAGTGCGGTGCTCGCGCCCGAACGGGCCATCGGCTGTGTCGTGTACGCCGCGACCGAGCTCGAAGGGCCCGGGGTCGTACGGCACCTGGAAGGCACCCGGTTCTCCGTCGGCGAGCCCGACCGCAGCGTGTCCAGGCGCTGTCTGGACCTCGGCGAAGCAATGATCGCCGGTGGCCTGAAGTGCCCCGTCGAGCCGGACCTGCGCAACGACATCTGGCTCAAACTGCTCGGCAACATCTCCTTCAACCCGATCAGCGCGCTGGCCCGCGCCACCATGCGGCAGATGTGCCTGCACGGCGGCACCCGCAAGGTCATCGAGATCATGATGACCGAGACGCTCTCGGTCGCCGAGGCCCTCGGCTGCGACGTCGGCGTCTCCATCGAGCGCCGCCTCGCGGGCGCCGAGCGGGTCGGCGACCACCGCACCTCCACGCTCCAGGACCTGGAGCGCGGCAAGCCGCTCGAACTCGACGTACTCCTCGCGGCGGTCGTCGAGTTGGCGGAGATCACCGGCGTGGAGGTGCCCACCCTGCGCACCGTGCACGCCATCTCGGACCTGCTCGCGCTGAGGAGCGCCGCATGAGGAGCGCCGTATGAGCAAACGCGACCGTACTCCGAAGACGTACACCCGGCTGACGCATCCGCTCGTCCGGGACTCCCGCGACGAGCCGTTCCGGCGGGCGAGTTGGGAAGAGGCACTGGAGCGGGCGGCCCGCGGCCTTGCGGCGGCCCGCGGCGCGTTCGGCATGTTCTCCTGCGCCCGGGCCACCAACGAGATGAACTACGTCGCCCAGAAGTTCGCCCGCGTCGTGATGGGCACCAACAACGTCGACTCCTGCAACCGCACCTGCCACGCACCCAGCGTGGCCGGCCTGTCGGCGGCCTTCGGTTCGGGCGGGGGCACCTCCTCGTACGAGGAGATCGAGCACACCGACGTCATCGTGATGTGGGGCTCCAACGCACGCTTCGCGCACCCGATCTTCTTCCAGCACGCACTCAAGGGCATCAGGAACGGCGCCCGCATGTACGCCGTCGACCCGCGCCGCACCTCCACCGCCGAGTGGGCGGAGAGCTGGCTCGGCCTGAACGTCGGCACCGACATCCCGATGGCGCACGCGATCGGCCGCGAGATCATCCACGCCGGACTGGCCAACGAGGCCTTCATCGAGCGGGCGACCAGCGGCTTCGAGGAGTACAAGGCGCTCGTCGAGCCGTGGACGCTGTCCCTCGCCGAGAAGGTCACGGGCGTACCGGCCGCCGCCATCCGCGAGCTGGCCCACGCCTACGCCCGCGCCGAGCGCGCCCAGCTGTGCTGGACCCTCGGCATCACCGAGCACCACAACGGCACCGACAACGTGCGCGCGCTGATCAACCTGTCCCTGCTGACGGGCCATGTGGGGCGGTACGGCTCGGGCCTGCAGCCCCTGCGCGGGCAGAACAACGTACAGGGCGGCGGCGACATGGGCGCCATCCCCAACCGCCTCCCCGGCTTCCAGGACATCCTGGACTCCGACTCCCGGCTGAAGTTCGAGTCGGCGTGGGACACCGTCATCCAGCCCCACTACGGCCTCAACCTCACCGAGATGTTCGAGGCGATGGAGGAGGGCACGCTCAAGGCCGTCTACTGCATCGGCGAGAACCCGGCGCAGTCGGAGGCGGACAGCGAGCAGGCCGTACGGCGGATGCGGCAGCTGGACTTCCTCGTCGTCCAGGACATCTTCCTGACGAAGACGGCCGAGCTGGCCGACGTCATCCTCCCGGCCACCGCCGGGTGGGCCGAGACCGAGGGCACAACCACCAACAGCGAACGGCGGGTTCAGCGGGTCCGGCGGGCGGTCACCCCGCCCGGCGAGGCGCGCGAGGACATCGACATCATCTGCGAACTGGCGGCCAGGCTCGGCCACGAGTGGAAGTACGCCGACGCCGAAGCCGTCTGGAACGAGCTCAGGTCGGTGTCGCCGGACCACTACGGGATGACGTACGAACGCCTGGCGGAGCACCAGGGCATCCAGTGGCCGTGCCCGAGCACGGAGCAGCTGGAACCTACCTATCTGCACGGCCGGTTGTGGGAGCCGGACCCGGACCGGCGCGGGATGGCGGCGCCCTTCGGGATCGTCCAGCACGATCCGCCGGTCGACCTCACCGACGAGGAGTTCCCGATCCGGCTCACCACCGGGCGACGGCTCGACTCCTACAACACCGGTGTGCAGAGCGGGAGTTTCGCCTCCCCGCTGCGGCGCGGCGAGTACGTGGAGCTGTGCCCGGAGGACGCCGAGCGGTACGGGGTCGTGGTCGGCGAGGAGGTCCGGGTGAGCTCGCGGCGCGGTTCGGTCGTCGCGCCGGTGTGGGTGGACACCGCGCTGCGGCCCGGGCTCGCCTTCATGACCATGCACTTTCCCGACGAGGTGGACACCAACCAGCTGACGATCGAGGCGAACTGCCCGATCGCGGGGACGGCGGAGTTCAAGGCGTCGGCGATCCGGATCGAGAAGCTCCCCGTCGCGACCATCGTGAGGTGACATAAGTGGACCTGCACTTCGGCGACAGCAAACCGACGGACGACGAACGGGCCGCCGTCGACGCCCTGTTGGGCCCGCCGGAGTCCTCCTGGGAGGGCGCCGACCGCTCCGACGCGGACCTGAGGTGGGCCCGGGGCGGGCGGGAGGCCCGGGACCGCCGCGACCTGCTGTTGCCGGGGCTGCACGCGATCAACGACCGGGTCGGCTGGATCAGCGACGGCGCCCTCGACTACCTGTGCCGACGGCTGACCGTGCCGCCGGCGGAGGCGTACGGCGTCGCCACCTTCTACGCCATGTTCTCGGTCAAGCCGCGCCCCGCCACCGTGCTCCACGTCTGCACCGACCTCGCGTGCGCGGCCGCCGGGGCGAGCGAGCTGTGCGCCGGGATCGAGGCGCGGCTCGGCCTCGGCAGTGGGGTGAGCGTGCAGCGCAGTCCCTGTCTGGGCCTGTGCGAACGGGCTCCGGCGGCGCTCGCGATCAGGGCCGGGGATCCGGTGCGTACGGCGGTCTCGGCGCCGGCGACCGTGCACGACGCCGTCCTCGCCGCGAGCGCGCCGGACTCGGCGCCCGAGGAGCCGCCGGCGGCGCTGGCGGTGCCCCAGGCCGGAGATCCCTCACTGACTCTCCTACGCCGCATCGGAGTCGTCGACCCGTCGTCGCTGGACGACTATCGCGCCCAGGGCGGCTACACCGCCCTGCGCCGGGCCTTCGAGCTGGGCCCCGCCGGAGTCATCCGCGAGGTCACCGACTCCGGCCTGGTCGGGCGCGGCGGCGCCGCCTTCCCCACCGGCCGCAAATGGCAGGCCACGGCGTCGCAGCCCGACCATCCCCACTACGTCGTCTGCAACGCGGACGAATCCGAGCCGGGCACCTTCAAGGACCGCGTGCTGATGGAGGAGACCCGTACGCGCTGGTCGAGGCCATGACGATCGCGGCGTACGCCACCGGCGCGCACCAGGGATACCTGTACCTGCGCGGCGAGTACCCACGCGCCCTGCACCGCCTGGAACACGCGCTCGCACAGGCACGCGCGCGTGGCTTCCTCGGCGACGACGTCCTCGGTCAGGGCTACGCCTTCGACATCGAGATCAGGCGGGGAGCCGGCGCCTACATCTGCGGCGAGGAGACGGCTCTCTTCAACTCCATCGAGGGCTACCGGGGCGAGCCGCGCGCGAAGCCGCCGTTCCCGGTGGAGAAGGGCCTGTTCGGCAAGCCCACAGTCGAGAACAACGTGGAGACGCTGGTCAACGTCCTGCCGATCCTGACCATGGGCGCACCGGCGTACGCGGCGATCGGCACGGGGAAGTCCACCGGCCCGAAGCTGTTCTGCGTGTCGGGGAGTGTCGCGCGGCCGGGCATCTACGAGCTCCCGTTCGGCGCGACGCTCGGTGAGCTGCTGGAGCTGGCCGGGGCGCGGGACGGGCTGCGGGCCGTACTGCTGGGCGGGGCTGCGGGCGGCTTCGTACGGGCCGACGAACTGGACATCCCGCTGACCTTCGAGGGCACGCGGGAGGCGGGCACGACGCTCGGTTCGGGTGTGGTCATGGCCTTCGACGACACGGTCCCGCTGCCCCGGCTGCTGCTGCGCATCGCCGAGTTCTTCCGCGACGAGTCGTGCGGGCAGTGTGTGCCGTGCCGGGTCGGGACCGTGCGGCAGGAGGAGGCGCTGCACCGGATCGCAGAGCGCACGGGTGCGGCGGCCGCCGATGACATCGCCCTGCTCAGGGAGGTCGGCCGCGCGATGCGGGACGCCTCGATCTGCGGTCTGGGGCAGACCGCGTGGAACGCCGTGGAATCCGCCATCGACCGTCTGGGGGCGTACGAATGACCGCGATACCGCTGGGGATCCCGCGCCGGCTGCTGGAGTTCACGATCGACGGGGAGCCGGTGCGCGCTCCCGAGGGCTCGACGATCCTCGACGCGTGCCGGGCCGCCGGAAAGGACGTGCCGACCCTCTGCCAGGGCGACACGCTCACACCCAAGAACGCCTGCCGGGTGTGCGTCGTCGAGGTGGAGGGCTCCCGGACTCTGGTCCCGGCCTGCTCCCGCAGGGCCGAGCCCGGCATGGAGGTGCGTACCGACACGGAACGGGCCCGTCACAGCCGTAAGGTCGTCCTCGAACTCCTCGCGTCCTCGGTCGACTTGTCGACGACTCCACAAGTCGCTGAATGGATCAAGGAGTACGAGGCGAAACCGGACCGCTTCGGCCCGGACGCGGCTCGCCTCAACGAGGAACCCAAGGTCGACAACGATCTGTATGTGCGTGACTACGACAAGTGCATCCTCTGCTACAAGTGCGTGGACGCGTGCGGCGACCAGTGGCAGAACACCTTCGCGATCTCCGTCGCCGGCCGCGGCTTCGACGCCCGGATCGCGGTCGAGCACGACGCCCCGCTGACCGACTCGGCGTGCGTGTACTGCGGGAACTGCATCGAGGTGTGCCCGACGGGGGCCCTGTCCTTCAAGTCGGAGTTCGACATGCGGGCGGCCGGCACGTGGGACGAGTCGGCGCAGACGGAGACGACCACCGTGTGCGCGTACTGCGGAGTGGGCTGCAACCTCACTCTCCACGTGCAGGACAATGAAATCGTGAAGGTCACCTCACCGCACGACAACCCGGTGACCCACGGCAACCTCTGCATCAAGGGCCGCTTCGGCTACCAGCACGTACAGAACCGGGGCTGAGACACGACATGGGACGAGTCACGGAACGACGCAAGGTGATCCGCATCCGGGACGGGGCCGTCTCCACGCGCCCGGACACGCTCGTCGCCGAGGAACCGCTGGAGATCAGACTGAACGGCAAGCCGCTCGCGATCACCATGCGCACTCCGGGCGACGACTTCGCACTGGCGGCGGGCTTCCTGGTCAGCGAGGGCGTCCTCGCCGAGCAGGGCGATCTGCAGAACATCGTGTACTGCGCGGGCGCCACGGTGGACGGCTCCAACACGTACAACGTGGTGGACGTGAGGACCGCGCCGGGCGTGCAGATCCCGGACATCACGCTGGAGCGGAACGTCTACACGACCTCGTCCTGCGGCCTGTGCGGCAAGGCCAGTCTCGACGCGGTCCGCACGACGGCCCGCTGGCCGATAGCCGACACTCCCCCGGTCCGGGTCGAACCCGAACTGCTCGCGAGCCTCCCCGACCGGCTCCGCGCGGCCCAGCGGGTCTTCGACCGGACCGGGGGCCTGCACGCGGCGGCCCTGTTCTCGGAGGACGGCGAGCTGCTGGACATCCGCGAGGACGTGGGCCGGCACAACGCGGTCGACAAGCTGGTCGGGCGCGCCCTGCAGAACGGGGACCTGCCGCTGTCCCGGACGATTCTGCTGGTCTCCGGGCGGGCCAGCTTCGAGCTGGCGCAGAAGGCCGTGATGGCGGGGATCCCCCTGCTCGCGGCGGTGTCGGCGCCCTCGTCGCTCGCAGTGGACCTGGCCGCGGAGACGGGGCTGACGCTGGTGGGCTTCCTGCGGGGCAGCTCCATGAACGTGTACGCGGGCGAACACCGGCTGGCCCTGCGGACCGCGGCCGCCCAGGCCTGACAGGTTCCCCGCGACACGGCGGCGGGGCCCCGACCGGCGGGGAGCGCCCCCTGCGCCGTACAGGGGCCCCGTCTCAGCCCGAGGCTCGCGCACGACGGTCGCTCAGCTCCGGGTCCCGGAGATCCGGATCAACAGGTCCATGAACCGGTCGCGTTCGGCCGGTGACAGCGGGGCGAGGAGCGCGTCATTGGCCTCGCGGGCCGCTTTCTCACAACGCTCCAGCAGGCGCGCACCCGCGTCGGTGAGGGAGACCGCGTTCTTGCGGCGGTCGTTCGGGTCCGGCTCACGCAGGACGAGGCCGGCGGACTGCAGGTCGTTGAGGATCCCGACCAGGTCCTTGGGGTCGAGCTGGACGCTGCGGCCGAGATCCGCCTGCGCCACGGGGGCGAGGTCGCGGACGGCCGAGAGCACCACGTGATGCCACATCTTCACGCCCTCCGCCGCGAGCGCCTCGGTCAGCAGGGAACGCCCCCGGGCCGCCGCTCGGCCGAGCAGCCAGCTGGGGAGGGTGCGGACAGCGGGAAGGGGGCTTCGGGCATGCCGGCACCCTATCGGGAACTCATTGGACTTCCCCATGACCGACGGCCGGCGTCAGCACCGCGCAGACCGTTGGTGCTCCCAGTGACTTCTGGAGGTGCGAAGCGCCGCGTCCGCTACGAATCCACCGGCGGCCCCCTGTTCCTGGAGGAGACCCCCGTCCCGGAACCGGGCCCCGGCGAGCTGCTCGTCCACTGCGAGGCCGTCGGCGTCACGCTCCCGGTGGTCCGCAAGGTCACCGAGACGGCCGAGCCCGTGCCGCTGGGCGGAGAGGTAGCGGGCGAGGTCGTGGCCCTGGGCGCCGGAGCAGGCCGCTTCCGCGCCGGGGACCGCGTGACCGGCCTGTGCGAGCGGGGTCGGACACCTGGCCGTGCAGCTGGTGCGGGGCCCCGTCGACTACGTCCTCGATGCCGTCGGCGGCGACCTGCTGAGCCCGGCCCTCGCGGCGCTCAAGCCTGCCGTGCACGGGGAGTTCACTCTGGAGGAGGCCCTCGAGGCCCATGTGGCGGTCGAGACGCGGGCCAACCGAGGGAAAGTAGTACTCCATCCGTGAGTGACACGTGCACGGTTCTTGTGATGTGTGCGATAGCCCAACTAACGTCTGTGAAGCGCACTTTGGACGTGGGATGTCCGAATGTTCGGATGCCTGGACGCATGACCAGACGATGAAGGGGCGGGCCGCACCATGCCTTCAAGAGTTCGCGCACGTCTCAGAGCTGCCCTCGTCGCGGCCGTCGCCACCCTCGCGACGGCCGCGACGTTAAGTCCGGCCGAGTCCCAACCGGCCACCAAAACACCGTCGTTCGAGCAGCAGGTCCTCTTCAAGGCGTCCCAAGAACCCGGGTACGCCTGCTTCCGCATTCCGGCGATCGTCAAGTCCAAGGACGGCACGCTGCTGGCGTTCGCCGAAGGGCGCGTGCTCAACTGCGGCGACGCCGCCGACATCGACATCGTGCTCAAGCGGTCGACGGACGGCGGCCGCACCTGGGGGCCGCTCCAGGTTGTCAACGACGGCGCCGGTAACACGCACGGCAACCCGGCACCGATGGTGGACCGCGAGACCGGCCGCATCCTGCTGGCGGAAACGTACAACACGGGCCGCACGGACAGCGGCAGCTGCACCGTGCCGTGTGATCGCACCCCCCATCTGCAGTACAGCGACGACAACGGCGCGACCTGGTCCGCGCCGCGCGACCTGAGCGACCAGATACTGCCGGAGGAGTGGAACTCCTGGTACGCCACCGGCCCCGTGCACGGCATCCAGCTCACCAAGGGCCAGCACGCCGGCCGTCTGGTCTTCGGCGTCAACACCGAGACCTGGGACGGCAGTCGGGTCACCTCCAACCACGCCGCGCTCATCGTCAGCGACGACGGCGGCAACACCTGGAAGGTCGGCGCCACCGACTCCTGGCCCATCTCGACCGACGGCACCTTCCGGCAGAAGCCGTCCGAGGTGACCCTCACCGAGCGCACGGACGGCACGATCCTGATCAGCGGCAGGGAACAGGACGGCACCGATCTCGGCCATCGCAGCCAGACGTACAGCAAGGACGGCGGCTCCACCTTCACCGGCCCGTTCCGCGACCTTCCGGACCTCTACACACCCCAGGTCCAGGGCGCCACGCTCAGCCTGGGCAACCGGCTGCTGCTGTCCGCCCCCGGCGACCCGGACCGCCGGCGGACCATGATGGTCAGGTCCTCGTACGACGGCGGCGCCACCTGGGACAGTGCGGACCGCGGCAAGGTCGTCACCACGGACTGGTCGGGCTACTCCGACATGGTGGACGTCGACGCGTCCACGGTGGGCCTGATGTACGAGGGCGGGGCCGTCGACGCGCGCGACGAGATCCGCTTCGCCCGCTTCAACGAGGACTGGCTGGGACCACGGCGCGGCGCTGATCCGACCACCCTGGACCTCGCCCCGAGCGCACCCCGCGCGACGGTCCTCGGCGGCCCCGAGGTGACGGACGGCGTGCTGGGCAATGCCTTCGAGTTCGACGGCGACAACGACGCCGTACGGCTGCCGTACCGGTCCAGGCTCCCGCTCGGCACCGGTGAGTTCACGGTCTCGCTGTTCTTCCGCTATTCCGCGGCCTCCGGCGAGCAGCCGTTCCTTTGGATGGGCGGGATCGGCAGCACCCAGCCGCAGATCTGGCTGCGCGGCGAGCCGGACAGCGACCGGGTGCGTGGCCTGATCACCACCCGGGAGGGCTTCGGGACGGTGCGCACGGCGTCCGTGTGGGCCGGGGACGCCCACAACGACGGCGAGTGGCACCATCTCGCGCTGCGGCGCGGCGGTGGCCGGCTGACGCTGTTCGTCGACGGCAGGGCCATCAGCACCACGGACGTGGCCGGTTCGGTCAGCCGTAACTCGCCGTTCGGCGTGCATGTCGGCCAGCGCATGGACAGCAGGGCGTTCCTCACCGGCGCGGTCGACGACGTCCACGTGTGGAACCGGGCGCTCGGCGACTCGGAGCTCACAGCCGCGGCGCGGGCCCGCACGACCGGCAGGACTTCGGCCACCTCCGACACCGTCCTGTGGCTGCCCATGGACCAAGTGCGCTGAGGCCACTAACGTCCCGGGCGTGCCCGACGACGCACGAGCACGGCAGCGCACGGGAACCGGCCTGGGAGTACTACTGGCCCTGGTTCTCGCGGCCGTGCTGCTCACCGCCCTCCCGGACGACGGCGAACGGGAGGGCGGTGGCGCGTGTGCACCGCACTCCGTCGCGGCCTGGTCTGCCGACGACAGGCTCACCGGCGAGTTCGCCCGGTACGGCGACAACCCGTCCCGCACCGACGACTGGACCGGCGGCGACGGCACGCACTCGGTCCGGCTGCCGGACGGCCGCGTCCTGTGGCTGTTCTCGGACACCTACCTCGGCCAGGTGTACTCGCCGCCCAACCCGTTCGGCGAGTCCCACACCTGGCGGGAGGCGACCGCTCCCCTGGTACGCAACTCGGCGGTGGTCATGCGCGACGGACGCCTGGAGCGCACGCTGGCCACGCCGCTCTTCCCCGACCCCGCCCCGAACCAGTGGCGCTGGCCGGTCGCGGCCCGCGTCGAACCCCGCTCCCCCGGCTCGCCGGAGCGGGTGCTGCGGGTGCTGCTGTGGGTGCGCGCGGCCGGGCAGCCGCCCTGGATCTTCGGCGTGCCCACCGCCACCGAAGTCGCCACGCTCACGCTGCCCGACCTGCGGGTCGAGTCGGTGGTGAAGGTTCTCGACCAGCAGCTGGTGCCGGATCCCTCCCGGCGTGTCCTGTTCGGGACGACACTGGTCGAGGCGGACGGCTGGACGTATGTCTTCGGCGGCGACGACGGTCAGGCCGCGTCCCGGCCGGCCTCGCACGCGTACGTGGCGCGGGTGCCCGAGGGCAGGCTCGCCGAGCCGGGTGCCTGGCAGTACTGGAACGGCTCCGAGTGGGCCGGGGCGGGTGCCCGGCCGCGTGCGGTGCTCGGGGACGGGCGGCGCACGGGGGTGGGGAGTGCCTTCTCGGTGGTGCGGGTGCGGGGGACGTACGTCCTGTTCACGATGGCCGCGGGCACGAAGGGGCTGACGACCGTCACATCGTACTGGGCATGCTCCCCCGCCGGCCCGTGGCACGGGCCGACGAAGGACTTCAGCCCGGCGCTGCCGCAGGGCGGCCAGGTCGCCGCCTACAACCCGCAGACGCACCCCGAGTTGAGCGACGACCGACGCCTGGTCCTGAGCTACGACGTGAACTGGCTGGAGACGGGCGGCGCGGCGGCGCAGCTCAGCCGGAACGTGTCCCTGTACCGACCGCGGTTCGTGACTCTGCGGCTGGCGCAGACGCGGTGACCGGCGCGGGGGCGGCGCCCGCTGCTTCGCGGGCCTCGGCTTCGCGGGCCCGGCGCTTGGCGATGACCGCGCACACCATCAGCTGCATCTGGTGGAACAGCATCAGCGGCAGGACCGCCAGCGAGGCGTGCGCGCCGAACAGGACGCTCGCCATGGGCAGCCCGGCGGCGAGGGACTTCTTCGAGCCGGCGAACTGGATCGCGATACGGTCCTCGCGGCCGAAGCGCAGGGCCTTGGCGCCGTACCAGGTCAGCAGGAGCATCACGGCCAGCAGCACCGCCTCGACGGCGAGCAGCCCGCCCAGCTGGATCGCGCTCACCTGGTGCCAGATGCCCTGGACCATGCCCGCGCTGAATGCGGTGTAGACGACCAGCAGGATCGAGCCGCGGTCGACGAGCCCGAGGACCTTCTTGTGCCGGGTGACGAAGCCGCCGATCCAGCGGCGCAGCAACTGCCCGGCGACGAACGGCACCAGCAGCTGCAGCACGATCTTGACCATCGAGTCGGCGGAGAAGCCGCCCCCGCTGCCGCCGAGCACGGCCGCCGCGAGGAGCGGGGTGATGACGATGCCCACCAGTGAGGAGAAGGAGCCCGCGCAGATCGCCGCGGGCACGTTGCCCCGGGCCATCGAGGTGAAGGCGATCGACGACTGGATGGTCGACGGGACGAGGGTGAGGAAGAGCAGGCCCTGGTAGAGGGGGTGCGTCAGCAGCACCGGGACGAGCCCGCGCGCCGCCAGCCCCAGCAGCGGGAAGACGACGAAGGTGCAGGCCAGGACGGTGACATGGAGCCGCCAGTGCTTCAGGCCGTCCATCGCCTCACGGGTGGACAGGCGGGCACCGTAGAGGAAGAACAGGAAGGCGATCGCGGCCGTGGAGGCACCGGACGCCACATCGGAGGCCGTCCCGCGCGCCGGGAAGAGGGCCGCGAGGCCCACGGTCCCGAGCAGCAGCAGGATGTACGGGTCGATCGGCATCCAACGCGGCCATTGCAGGCGTTTCACTGTGCTCCACTACTTCGCTGTCGTACTGGCTGTCGCTTCGCTGAACTTCGGGTTCCCGGCACGGACGTGCCCTCTCCATCGTCCTCCGGCGGTCAGCGATCGGGAATCCGGCATACCACTCTGACTGTCATCACGTTCCACGATAAGCAGCGCTAGGCTCGGGGCATGTACGAGCCGTCCCATCTGCGCACGTTCCTCGCGGTGGCGCAGACCCTGAGCTTCACTCAGGCCGCCCGCCGCCTCGGGCTGCGCCAGTCGACCGTCAGCCAGCACGTACGGCGCCTGGAGGACGTCACCGGGCGGCCGCTGTTCACCCGGGACACGCACTCCGTGGAGCTGACCGAGGACGGCGAGGCGATGCTCGGCTTCGCCCGGCGGATCCTGGAGGTGCACGAGCAGGCGACGGCGTTCTTCACCGGCACCCGGCTGCGCGGCCGGCTCCGCTTCGGCGCGTCCGAGGACTTCGTGCTGACCCGTCTGCCGGAGATCCTGGAGGGCTTCCGCTACGACCACCCCGAGGTCGACCTGGAGCTGACGGTCGAACTCTCCGGCACCCTGCACGAGCAACTGGAAGCCGGGAAGCTGGACCTGGTGCTCGCCAAGCGGCGGCCCGAGGACCGACGGGGCGATCTGGTCTGGCACGACCGGCTGGTGTGGATCGGCGCGGAACGGCTGCGCCTGGAGCCGGACCGTCCGGTGCCGTTGATCGTCTATCCGCCACCGGGCATCACCAGGGCGCTCGCGCTGGAGGCGCTGGAGCGGCAGGGGCGTGACTGGCGGATCGTGTGCACGAGCGGCAGCCTCAACGGGCTGATCGCGGCGGCACGGGCCAGGCTCGGTGTGATGGCGCACTCCCGCGGCCTGATTCCGCCGGGCCTGGTGCGGGTGCCCGACCGGTCCGGGCTGCCGGAACTGGGGCGGGTCGACTTCGTGCTGGTGCACGGCCGGCGCCGGACGGCGGCTCAAGGGGCCGCGGATGCGTTGGCGGGGGCGATTCTGGCGGGCGGGGACCGGTTGCACCGGCGTTAGCGCGCGGGGCGCTTCAGCGCGGCGGGCGCTGGTACGTCAGCTGGCTCTTCCTGCGGCCGGCGTTCTCGGGGGTGATGGCCGGCGCTCTCGCCTTCAACGCGGCGGCGTTCGGTGCCATGGCGTACACCTCGATCTGGTTGCAGACTCTGCTCGGGATGAGCGCGGTGCGCTGTCGCTGGCGTCGTTCGTGGTCGCGGCGGCCGGCGGGTGGCTGCTGCACGGGGTGCCGGCGCGGTTCACCATCGGTGGCGGGCTGCTGCTGATCGGGGCGGGCCAGTACTGCATGGCGGTGCTGGACGCCGGGTCGACGGCGAGCGCCCTGATACCGGGGATGGTGCTGGTGGGTGCCGGTACGGGGCTGGTGTCGCCCGGTATCGCGGGTGCCGCGCTGGCCGCCGTACCGCCGGAGCGGGCCGGTATGGCGGGCGGTGCGGTGAACACCTTCCGGCAGCTGGGGTACGCGCTGGGCATCGCCCTGTTCGGCACGGTGCTGACGTCGCGGATGCAGGACACGCTGCCCGCGGATGCGGCCCACGCCCTCGCGGGCGGCGGCGCCGGTGCGCTGCGGGACGTGTTCGGGGAGGGCGTGCTGCGCGCCGCTTTCGCCGACGGGCTGGACTCGGTGGCGGTGGTGGCGGGCTCGATGACGGTCGTGGCCGGGGTGCTGGTCCTCGTGCTGGTCAGGAGGCCGCCCGCGACGAAGACCGCGGTGACAACTGCGGGCCTTCGCGCACTCACACAGGAAGCGACGGAGGAGACGACGGCACGCAGGGGATGACATGATCAACAGGGCCCGTACCGCGTAATCCAGTCGTACAGATTCGGTGGAGATTACGGGCCCGAAACTTACTCAACCGTCAGTTTCCTGTCCGACCCTTCCCCATGTGAGCGCATTTTCCGGCGCTGACCAGTGCATACCCGAGCGTCCGTCGATTTCCGGCCCCCTCCCGTCCGAAACGCGGGTGGGGTAGCTTTCACGGCGCTGCGCGGAGCGTCAGCCGAGGCCATTCGGAGCGGGGAGCGGGGTTTGCGCGAGTTCACCAACCCTCCGTTGGCGTTGGCACCGCCGGTGGGCGGCCTGGCCGACGTCGTCTTCCAGCATGCCCAGGAGGACCCGCTCCATGTCGCCCTCGGCCGCAAGGACGACCACGGGAACTGGCGGGACGTCACCGCCGCCGAGTTCCGGGACGAGGTGCTCGCCCTCGCCAAGGGCCTTCTCGCCCGCGGCATCCGGTTCGGCGACCGGGTCGCGATCATGTCCCGCACCCGGTACGAGTGGACGCTCTTCGACTTCGCACTGTGGACGATCGGCGCCCAGGTGGTACCGATCTACCCGACCTCCTCGGCCGAGCAGTGCTTCTGGACGCTGTACGACGCCGAGGTGTCGGCGGCGATCGTCGAGCACGAGGACCACGCGATGACGATCGCCACGGTCATCGACCGGCTGCCGCGGCTGCACCAGCTGTGGCAGCTGGACTCGGGCGCCGTGCAGGAGCTGTACGACGTCGGCGCGCACCTCGACGACGAGGTGGTCCACCGCCACCGGCAGGCGGTCACGCCGGACTCGATCGCCACGATCATCTACACCTCGGGCACGACCGGCCGCCCCAAGGGCTGCGTCATCTCGCACGGCAACTTCATGTACGAGACGGACACCGTCATCGAGCGCTGGGAGCCGGTCTTCCACTCCAAGAAGGGCGACGAGGCGGCTACCTTGCTGTTCCTGCCGCTCGCGCACGTCTTCGGGCGGATGGTGCAGGTCGCCGCGATCCGCGGCAAGGTCCGCTTCGGCCACCAGCCGCAGATGAACGCGGCCGCCCTGCTGCCGGACCTCGCCGCGTTCAAGCCGACGTTCTTCCTGGCCGTGCCGTACATCTTCGAGAAGGTCTTCAACGCCGCGCGCCGCAAGGCCGAGAAGGAAGGCAAGTCCGGCCCCTTCGAGAAGGCCGTCGAGGTCGCCGTGAAGTACGCGGACGCCGTGGAGGCCAAGGCGTGGGGCATCGGCCCCGGCCCGTCGGCCGGTCTGCGCGTGCAGCACCAGCTCTTCGACAAGCTCGTCTACTCCAAGATGCGGGCCGCGATGGGCGGCCGGATCAAGCAGGCGATGACCGGCGGCTCGGCGATGGACCGGCGGCTCGGCCTGTTCTTCGCGGGCGCCGGCGTCCACGTCTACGAGGGGTACGGCCTCACCGAGTCCACGGCGGCGGCGACCGCCAACCCGCCCTATCGCACCCGCTACGGCACCGTCGGGCAGCCCATCCCGGGCATGACCGTGCACATCGCGGACGACGGCGAGATCTGGCTGCACGGCGGCAACGTCTTCCAGGGCTACCTCAACAACCAGAAGGCCACCGACGAGGCCCTGCACGACGGCTGGCTGGCCACCGGTGACCTGGGGGCCCTCGACGAGGACGGCTACCTCACCATCACCGGCCGCAAGAAGGAGATCCTGGTCACGTCCGGCGGCAAGAGTGTCTCGCCGGGCGTGCTGGAGGAGCGCGTCCGCGACCACCCGCTGGTCTCCCAGTGCATCGTCGTCGGCAACGACCGCCCGTACATCGCGGCCCTGGTCACCCTCGACCAGGAGGCCGTCGAGCACTGGCTGATGATGCGCGACAAACCCCAGATGACCCCGGCCCAACTGGTCCGCGACGCCGACCTGGAGGCCGAGGTGCGGCGTGCGGTCGTCGCCGCCAACACCCTTGTCTCGCAGGCCGAGTCGATCCGTACGTTCCGGATCCTCGCCCAGCCGTTCACCGAGGAGCACGGACTCCTCACGCCGTCGCTGAAGTTGAAGCGCAAGGCGATCGAGAACGCGTACTCGGGTGAGGTCGACGCGTTGTACCAGGCGTGAGTCCTGCCGGTGAGTCCTGCCTTTTTTCTGCGGTCCGGAATGCATGGGCGCCGGTGATCGTTGACGATGGTGAGTACCACCTGACGACAACCGTAAGGATCAAGAGCTCGTGAGCAGCAAGGTCCCCCCGATCATCCTCAACAACGGCGTCGAGATGCCCCAGCTGGGCTTCGGCGTCTGGCAGGTGCCGGACGACGAGGCCGAGCAGGCCGTCGCCACGGCGCTGGAGGCCGGGTACCGCAGCATCGACACAGCGGCGATCTACGGCAACGAGGAGGGCACCGGCAAGGCCATCGCCCGCTCCGGCGTCCCCCGCGAGGACATCTTCGTCACCACCAAGCTCTGGAACGGCGACCAGGGTTACGACGCCACGCTGCGTGCCTTCGACGTGTCGCTGGAGAAGCTCGGCCTGGACCACGTCGACCTGTACCTCATCCACTGGCCGCTGCCGGCCCGGGGCACCTACGTCGACACCTACAAGGCGTTCGAGAAGCTCCACGCCGACGGCCGCATCCGCGCGATCGGTGTCTCCAACTTCCTTCCGGAGCACCTTCGGCACCTGATCGACGAGACGTCGGTCATCCCCGCCGTCAACCAGATCGAGCTGCACCCGCATCTGCAGCAGCGCGACTCCCGCGAGTTCCACGCTGAGCAGGGCATCGCCACCGAAGCCTGGTCGCCGCTCGGCCAGGGCAAGGGTCTGCTGGAGGTTCCGGCGATCGTCGCCATCGCGCAGAAGCACGACCGCACCCCGGCACAGGTCGTGCTGCGCTGGCACCTGCAGCTGGGCAACGTCGTGATCCCGAAGTCCGTGACGCCGTCGCGGATCAAGGAGAACATCGGCGTCTTCGACTTCAGCCTGGACGACGAGGACCTCGCGGCGATCAGCGCGCTGAACGAGGACCGCCGGATCGGTCCGGACCCGGCGACGTTCGACGCCTGACGTCCCTTCCCGTACGGCACTCCGCCCGCCGCTCAGCTGTATGCGCGGCGGGCGGACGCGTACCCGTCGCCCCGGTCGCCGACCTCAGTCACCGCGCACGTCGGTGTGGACGACCTCGAACTCCTCCAGCCCGATCACGGACACATGCGCCTTGGCCGCGCCCTCGTGCCGGGCCCCCGCCTGACCGGCTCGGGACGCCGCCAGGGACGTCTGGTCGACGAAGACCGCTGCGGCGATCCCGCGCCCGCGATCCCGGTCGACCATCAGGGACGCCCTGGCCAGCCCGGGGAGCGTCTCGAGCTTGGGCACCACCGTCGCCCGGAACGTGTCGGCGAGCAGGTCCGTGTCCATCGGGTCGAACTCCAGCCTGGTGAGCCGCAGTCCGCCGCCCGCCTGTGGCTGCCGGACCTGATGGAAGACCAGCGCCTCGTAGTTGTCGACCGCCACGGTCCCCGCGAACGGCTCCAGCATCGCGGCCCGCCGCTCGCGCAGCACCTCGTCGCTGTTGCGGCGGGCCTGCTCCGACTCCCACCAGCTCGCTGCGAGCAGCTTCCCGAGGACCCGGTCCACGAAGACACTCGCTCCCCGGTATCCCGGACGGTCCTCCAGCAGGTCGCGCCCCTCCGTGTTCATCGCCCTGATGGCCATGTCGATCTTCGTGGGATCACCGGTCGTGTAGACAGCGCGTACGAACATGACACCTCCCGGAATTCCGGGCATATGCGAACTTTTCTCTACATCCAGTCTTCTACTGAGGGCATGGCGTCGCAATCAGCCATCAGTAAGGAAACTTTACGGAAGGGCCAGCCCCGACAGTGCGCACCCGAAGACTGACCCTCGCAGCGGCCGTCGGAGCCGCGCTGCTCGCCACCGCGGCGCTCCCCGCGGACGCCCGGCCGGCGGACCCCGAAGAAGCCGGCGTGAGCGCGGCCGACCTGCTCGCGAAGGTGACGTCCTGCTCGCAGATCTCCAACGGCAGGTACCGCACCGACCAGGCGACCCCGGCGGCCATCCCCGTCTGCGGCACGAAGGGCGCCGTGTTCTGGACGGCCGACATGGACATCGACTGCGACGGCCGGCGCACCGACAGCTGCAACGAGACCACCGACCCCTGGTTCCTCCCGGACACGGCGTTCCACCAGTCCGACGGCAAGCCCCTGCGGTCCGACACACTGCCGTACGTCGTCGTCCCCAGCCCCAGCGGCACCTGGGACTACCGCGCCGCCGGCATCAAGGGCGGCGGCGTGGTGGCGGTCATCCACGACGACCAGGTCCTGTACGCCGTGGTCGGCGACACCGGCCCGCAGCAGATCATCGGCGAGGCCTCCTACGCCGCCGCCGAGGCCCTCGGCATCGACCCCGACCCGGCCGCCGGCGGGGCCGCCTCCGGCGTGACGTACATCCTGTTCAGGAACTCGCAGGTCTCGCCCATCGAGAGCCACACCACGGCGGCAGCGCTGGGCGAGAAGCTGGCGAAGGAGTTCGTCGGGGGCAGCTGATCCCCGGTGACCGGGCCGGGGATCAGGTCAGTTGGGCTGTCCGAGCGGCCGTACGACGACGGTGTTGACGTCCACACCGTCGGGCTGCCGGACGGCCCACACCACCGAGTCGGCGATCTGGTCGGCGGTCAGCAGATGCCCGGGCGGCAGACTGCCGTGGGCGTCCCAGAAGGGTGTCTCCACCCGGCCCGGGGCGATGTGGGTCACGCCGATGCCCCAGTCGGTGACCTGCCGCCGGGTGTTCTCGGCGAGCCCGGTCACCGCCCACTTCGTCGCCCCGTAGATGTTCCCCGGCCCGGGCACGAACCCGGCGACGCTGCCGACGAGGACGATCCGGCCGCGGGTCTCCTTGAGGGCGGCGACGGAGGCGCGGATCAGCAGGGCCGGGCCGAGGACGTTGGTCAGCACCATCTCGGTCCAGCCGGCCGGGTCACCCTCGGCAACCGAGTCGTGGGTCGCGAAACCCGCGTTGGCGACGACGGTGTCCAGTCGGCCGAACGCCTTGAGCGTGGTCTCGACGGCCGCCTGGACGTCGCCGTGGTCGGCCGCGTTCCCGACCACCGTCAGCAAACCCTCCGGATCCCCGAGCCCCTCCGCGAAGCCACGAAGCCGCGCCTCGCCCCGGCCGGTGACGGTGACCCGGTATCCGGCCTCCAGCAGCTGCCGCGCGACCGCGGCACCGATGCCGCTGCCGCCGCCGGTGATGAGCGCGACGGGTGAGTCGGTCATGGCGGTCCCCCCTGTGTGTCGTTCCGTGTGTCGTTCCGAGAGTCGTTCCGTGTGTCGATCTGTGTCCCGTGCGGACGAAGGGGAGTCCATCACTTGGAGAGCTCTCGACGTCAAGGCACCGAGAAGCGGAACGAGCGCCAGGCGCCGGCCGACGTCACTTCGTCCGTACGGCCGTGTAGACCGTCTGTGCCGCCAGCAGGAACAGATCCGGCCGGTGATGCACGCTCGCCTTGTCGTCCGGGTCGAGGAGCCGGTCGAGGGTCGCCCGGTCGTCGGCGTCGAGGTGGTCGCCGATGCCGTCGCGGGTGCGGGTCAGGGTGGCGACGACGTAGGCGCGGGCGCGGTCCGTGGTCGGAGCCGGCAGGTCGAGGAGGAAGGTGCGGGTGCCGCTGGGCCTGAGGCCGGCCGCGGCGAGCAGGGCGGGCCAGTCCTCGGTCTCGACGACCGTGCCGGGCAGGTCCGCGCGCATCGCGGCGAACCACTCCTCCTCCAGCGCGTCGAGGCGCGCCTGCAGCCCGGGCCGCCCGAAACCGACGTCGCGTGGCAGGAACCGGGCCGACAGGCCGCCCTCCTGCAGCGCGAGCGTGCCGCCGAGGGCGAGACGGGCGGCGAACGCGGTGAGGGCGGCACGCTGGTCGCCGAGGTGATGCAGGGTGCGGCCGACCCACAGCAGGTCTGCGGGATAGTCCAAGTCGGCGAGCACGTCCGGGAGTTCACCGGCAAGGGTGCCGAAGCGGTCGGCGACACCGAGCCTCCCGGCCCGCGCGCCGGCCCGCTCCAGGAGCGGCTCGGAAGCGTCGACCGCGACGACCCGGGCGCCGGGGAAGGTGTCGGCGAGCAGACACGCGATGACGCCGGGTCCGCTGCCCGCGTCGACGATCAGCCCCGGTTCGGTCTGCCGCTTGGCCAGCCAGGCCATGGTGTGCTCGTAGAGGGGCGTGAACAGCTCCGCCTGCGCCTCCAGCTCCGGGCCCATCTCGGCCCAGTCGACGTCGGTGTGGTCGTGGTGGTGGTGACCGGCGTGCCGGTCCGAGTGGTGGTTGTGCGCCATGCTCGTCAGCCTCTCCCTCGGATGAGGCCAGCGTGCGCCGACGCACCGCCGCGAGGCCACTGTCGTTGCCGGAACGGCAACAACGCGGCGCAATAAATGAGGTGCGGCCTGCATGGCCGGTCGCCCACGATGGCCCGATGGACGACGAGATGGTGGAGCGCTTCCTCGAGGACGGGTTCGTGAGGATCGCAGGCGCCTTCCCGCCGCGCGTCGCCGAGCACTGCGAGCGGCTGCTGTGGCGGGAGACGGGGTACGAACCTCAGGACCCGACCACCTGGAAGGACCCCGTGCACTGGGTGTACGACATGGCGCAGGGCCCGTTCGCGGCCGCCGTCAACACCCCCGCCCTGCACGAGGCCTTCGACGTGCTGGTGGGTGAGGACCGCTGGCAGTCGCGCTACTCGCTGGGCAGCTTCCCGCTGCGGTTCCCGCACGAGGGGGAGCCGGACGACGCGGGCTGGCACATCGAGGGCAGCTACCTGCCCGAGGGCGCCGGGCACCCGCACACGAACGTGCACTCGAAGGACCGTGCGCTGCTCATGCTGTTCCTGTTCAGCGAGGTCACCGAGGACAACGCCCCGACCCGCATCCGGGTCGGCTCACATCTCGACGTACCGCCGGTCCTGGCACCGTACGGCGAGGCCGGTGCGTCCTTCCTGGAGCTCGGCCCGAAGGTCGCCGAAGCCTCCGCGCACCGCCCGCTCGCCCACGCCACCGGCCGCCCCGGTGACGTCTACCTCTGCCACCCCTTCCTGGTCCACGCGGCCCAGCCGAACCACGGCACGCGCCCCCGCTTCATGGCGCAGCCGCCGCTGCATCCGGCGGTGCCGCTGGAGCTGGACCGGGCCGACGGGGACTACTCGGCGGTTGAGTTCGCGATCCGCCGGGGCCTGGCCAGAGAGAACTGACCGGACCCCGGCGACCACCGCGCCCCGTCAGGGGCGCGGGGCTGCATCCAATATGCGGCTCCGCCGCGCGGGCGCGACCAGCCACAACGGACGCGCAGTCGCAGTCATCGCACTACGACAACGGCGGATACGCGTTCCGCATCAGCTGCTGGAACTGAGCAGAGAACCAGTGCCCCGACAGCGGAGCGTCCGGCAAGGCACCCGACAGGTTGTTGCCGTTGCGCGGGTTACCCGTGTACGTCGGGTCGCACATCCGGTCGAACCCCTTGCCCTCGTCGTTCGGGATCTCCCGGCTGGCACCGTCGGACTCCCCCGGCGGCTTGATCCAGACGTACGCGTCGATCCCGGCCGCCGGACTGGCCTGCGGGCGCTCGCCGAGTCCGGCGCCGGACTGGTTGCACCAGTTGCCGACGTGGATGCGACGGTCGTAGCGGCCGCCGTTGACGTACGTGTCGACGTCGGTCGTCGCGCCCGGACCGGCGGGCCGTGCGCTGCCGCCCCAGCCGTTCCTGGACGTGTCGATCAGCATGCCGATGCCGGAGTTGAAGCCGGTCGTGACGAGCTGGTTGCGGAAGCCCTGCGCGAAGGACAGCTCGTCGGTGTAGCGGTTCCAGTCGACCCACTTCGACTCGCGGACGGACTTGCCGCCGACGGTGTCGTTGATGGTGAAGTTGTTCTCCTTCAGGGCGCTGTAGTTCGCCGTGTTGGCGATGAACCCGTGCACGTCGTTGACCGTGGCGCCCTCGGAGGTGGCCGCCTCCTTCATCACGGCGGCGCTGGCGGCGAAGTTGTCGTCCCAGCCGATCCAGCCGTGGTGCCCGGCGTCGATGTAGTTGTAGACGTTGGGCGCGTCGCCGAGCTTGCCCAGGGCGTAGCCGACGCCCTTCTGGTAGTTGCCGTTGGCCTTCATCACGTCGCACTGCGGGGTGGCCGTGGGCCGGCTTCCGGTGTTGGTGACCAGGTTGGGCAGTGAGTCGATCTCGATGGTCGTCACGATCCGCAGCGAGGCGTACTTCGGGTCGGCGAGGATCGCGGCGATCGGGTCGATGTACTCGGTCTTGTACCGGCCGAGCTCCGTCGGGCCGAGCTCACCGTTGGAGGCGAGGGCCGCGCAGTCACGTCCGGGCAGGTTGTAGATCACCAGCTGGACGACGAGTTCGCCGGAACCCTTCTGGGTCAGGGCCCCGTCAAGGTGGTCGCGCAGACCCATGCCGCCGTTGACGCCGTTGATGGCGGCGATGCGGTCGAGCCAGACGCCGGTCGGCTGGCCCGCGATCCGGCTGCCGCCCGGCTCGGCGGCGGCCTTCGCGGACCACTCCGGGTTCACGTACACCTTGGCGCCGGAGTACGGGTTGTCGACCTTCGGGCCGGTCGGGCCGGGATCGGTCGGGTCAGTGGGATCCGTGGGACCCGAGCCGTCATCGACATTGCAGGTCACACCGTCGAGGGTGAAGGTGGCCGGGACGGCGTTGGTGCCGCTGTAGGAGCCCTGGAAGCCGAAGCTGACAGAACCGCCCGTCGACAGCGTCCCGTTGTAGGTCTCGTTGGTGGCGGTCACAGCGGCACCGCTCTGGCTGACCTTGGCGTTCCAGCCGCTGGTGACCTTCTGGTTTCCGGCGTACGACCACTTCACCGACCAGTTGGACTTGGCGGCGCCCTGGTTGGTGACCGTCACGGCGGCGGTGAAGCCGGTGTCCCACTGGTTCTGCACCGTGTAGTCGACGGTGCAGGGGACGGCGGCCGTGCCGATTCCGCCGGGGTCCGCGGCGAGCGCGGTCCCCGAGGCCCCGGCGACCAGTGCCAGGGCGGCGAGCATCGCAGTTCTGGTACGAGTCATGAGTGCGGGTTCCTTCTTGGTTGCGGGTGCTGACGGTCCATCCGTGCAGGGCGCGCAAGAGGCAAGGAGGAGGTGCCGAAGACGGCTGAAAGTGCTGAACGCGGGGGGTGTCGCATGAGCGACTCCTCACAGCTCCGGCGCGTCGTGACGGACACGTCGACTGATGGAAGCGCTCCCACTGGTGTCCATGAAGCTAGCGCCAAGTGTCGGTAAAGGACAGGGGCGTTGCTGCCTTTTACTCAATGGAACGCGTCGAATCTTTTCGACTCTTCAAGCACCTTGACCCCTCGCACCCCCGTCTCCACTATGGGAGCGCTCCCACTGGTTCAAGCCTTGACTTCTCCGAGCCGCAAGGAGGAACCAGCACGTGCATCCCCCACGCAGACGCAGAGTCGTACGACGGTTCTGGACGGCCGTTGTCGCGGCCCTGGCGCTTCCCCTGACCATGCTGGGCACAGGGTCGACTCCCGCTCAGGCGGCGGCACTCCAGTGCAGTGTCGACTACCGGACCAATGACTGGGGCTCCGGCTTCACCGCGGACCTGACGATCACCAACCGCGGCACGGACGTCATCGACGGCTGGACCCTGACGTACGGCTACGCGGGCAACCAGAAGCTCGGCAACGGCTGGAACGGCACCTGGTCGCAGTCCGGCCAGTCGGTCACCGTGCAGAACGCCGGCCACAACGGGCGCATCGCCGCCGGAGCCGCGGTCACCACCGGCGCGCAGTTCACCTACAGCGGCACCAACGCCGCCCCCACGAACTTCGCGATCAACGGCACGAGTTGCACCGGCGCCCACCAGCCCCCCATCACCGTACTGACCAGCCCGGCCGCGGGCGCCGTCTACTCGCAGGGCGACGCCGTCCCGCTCGCGGCCACCGCCGCTGCCGCGGACGGCGCGACGATCAGCAAGGTCGAGTTCTACGACAACACGACCCTGCTGGGCACGGACACGACGGCGCCGTACTCGCTCTCGGCCTCAAGCCTGGCCGTGGGCAGTCATTCGCTGCTCGCGAAGGGGTACGACAGCCTCGGCGCGTCCGCGGAGTCCACGCCGGTCGGCATCACGGTCGCCTCGGGTCCCGCCGTGGTGACCACTCCGGCCCAACTCCCGGTCCAGCAGGGCAGGACGGCGACGTTCGACGTGAAGCTGTCGACCCAGCCGTCGGCCAATGTCACCGTCGCAACCGCCCGTACGAGCGGCAACTCGGGCCTGTCGGTGACCGGCGGCGCCTCGCGCACCTTCACGCCCTCGAACTGGAACACCGCGCAGAAGGTGACCATCACCGCCGACACCTCCGGTACCGGCGCGGCGACTTTCGAGTCGACGGCCGCCGGGCACGCGAAGGCGTCGGTCACGGTGACCCAGATCGCGGCGGCGAAGGCGTACGACGCCCGCTTCCTGGAGCTGTACGGCAAGATCACCGACCCGGCGAACGGCTACTTCTCACCCGAGGGCATCCCCTACCACTCGGTCGAGACGCTGATCGTCGAGGCACCGGACCACGGCCACGAGACCACATCGGAGGCCTACAGCTATCTTCTCTGGCTGCAGGCGATGTACGGCAAGGTCACGGGCGACTGGTCCAAGTTCAACGGCGCCTGGGAGATCATGGAGAAGTACATGATCCCGACCCACGCCGACCAGCCGACCAACTCCTTCTACAACGCCTCGAAGCCGGCGACGTACGCGCCCGAGCTCGATACCCCGAACGAGTACCCGGCGAAGCTCGACGCGTCGGTCTCGGTCGGCTCGGACCCGATCGCCGGTGAACTGAAGAGCGCGTACGGCACGGACGACGTGTACGGCATGCACTGGCTGCAGGACGTCGACAACACCTACGGCTACGGCAACTCGCCGGGCAAGTGCGAGGCGGGGCCGGGCGACACGGGGCCGTCGTACATCAACACCTTCCAGCGCGGTGCGCAGGAGTCGGTGTGGGAGACGGTGCCGCAGCCGACCTGCGACCAGTTCAAGTACGGCGGATCGAACGGGTACTTGGATCTGTTCACCGGTGACGCCTCCTACGCCAAGCAGTGGAAGTTCACCAACGCCCCGGACGCCGACGCGCGTGCGGTGCAGGCCGCCTACTGGGCCGACAAGTGGGCCGACGCGCAGGGCAAGGGCGGCGACATCTCCGCGACCGTCGCCAAGGCCGCGAAGATGGGCGACTATCTGCGCTACGCCATGTACGACAAGTACTTCAAGAAGGTCGGCAACTGTGCCGGTCCGTCGGCCTGCCCGGCCGGCACCGGCAAGGACGCCTCGCACTATCTGCTCTCCTGGTACTACGCCTGGGGCGGCGCCACCGACACCTCGGCGGGCTGGGCCTGGCGCATCGGCTCCAGCCATGCGCACGGCGGCTACCAGAACCCGATGGCCGCGTATGCGCTCAGCGGGTACGCCGATCTGAAGCCCAAGTCGGCGACGGGGCAGGCGGACTGGGCCAAGTCGCTGGAGCGGCAGGTCGAGTTCTACCGATGGCTGCAGTCCAGCGAGGGCGCGATCGCGGGCGGTGCGACGAACAGCTGGGCGGGCCGGTACGCGACGCCGCCCGCCGGGAAGTCGACCTTCTACGGCATGTACTACGACCAGCAGCCCGTCTACCACGACCCGCCGTCCAACCAGTGGTTCGGCTTCCAGGCGTGGTCGATGGAGCGGGTGGCCGAGTACTACCAGCAGACGGGGAACGCCTCCGCGAAGGCCGTCCTCGACAAGTGGGTCGACTGGGCGCTGTCCGAGACGACCGTCAATCCGGACGGTACGTACCGGATCCCGTCCACGCTCCAGTGGTCGGGGCAGCCCGACACCTGGAACGCCTCAAGTCCGGGTGCCAACAACGGACTTCATGTCACCGTCGCCGACTACACCAACGACGTCGGTGTGGCGGCCGCGTACGCCAAGACCCTGACGTACTACGCCGACCGCTCCGGTGACACGCAGGCCGCGGCCACGGCCAAGGCGCTGCTCGACGGCATGTGGGACAACCACCAGGATGATCTCGGCATCGCCGTCCCGGAGACCCGCGCCGACTACAACCGCTTCGACGACCCGATCTACGTCCCGAGCGGGTGGAGCGGCACCATGCCGAACGGTGACGCGATCAACTCATCGTCGACCTTCGACTCGATCCGGTCGTTCTACGAGGACGATCCGGCCTGGTCGAAGATCGAGGCGTATCTCGCGGGCGGGGCGGCGCCGTCGTTCACGTATCACCGGTTCTGGGCTCAGGCGGACATCGCCTTGGCCATGGGCTCGTATGCGGAGCTGCTCGAGTAGCGGTTCGCAGAGCGACTGGGGGGCGCGGGAGTACGGCGACTGCCGGCTGGTTGTGGCTGGTCGCGCAGTTCCCCGCGCCCCTTGGGACGCCCGCGCCACCCTCTTCGAAGAAGGACACGAGCGGATACGCCGGCGCAAGACCTTCTACGGCTTCAAGTCCGGGAAGTTCTACGTCAGTACGGACGGCGGCGCGACCTTCACCCCATCCCCGGCGACCGGCAAGGCGGCCACGGGTGTCTCGTGCCAGACCCTCTACACCAGCGCGAAGATCGGCGGTGTCCGCGGCATCTTCCGGTCGACGGACAAGGGGGCGTCCTGGACCCGCATCAACGGCGACGCCCACCAGTGGGGTTGGACGGGTGCGGCGATCACGGGTGACCCGCGGGTGTTTCAGGGCCGGAACTGGCGGGTGTACGTGGCGACGAACGGGCGGGGGGTCGTCTACGGCGACACGTCGGCCTGAGCCGGTGGGTGCGCGCCTCCCGTGGGGTGCGCACCCACCGTCGTTCACGGGGTGTAGACGGTCGGGCGCGGGGCGGTCGGCATGCCGTTGCCGAGGAAGAAGCTAGGGTGCGGCGGCTGGTTGTAGGCCGTGTTCTGCCAGGCCAGGCCTGTGCGGTACATCGGGTCGTGGAGCAGGGTCGTGATCCTTGTGGTCGTCTGGTGCGGCGTCGAGTAGATCCTCAGGGCCGTGTTGCCGCTCGTGCGCCAGATGACCTCCTCGCGCCAGTCGCCGAGGATGTCGCCGGACAGGACGGGCGTGGCCTTCGTGCCGTTGTTGGAGGAGACTCCTGAGCCGGTGAGCAGGCGGGTGTCGGAGGACGTGCCGTACTTGTCGATGCGGGTGCCGTCGAGGAGTTCGCGGACGGGGTCGCCGTCCCACCAGGACAGGAAGTTGACCGAGGACGGCTCGCGGCCCTTGGTGGCGCCGGCCTCGTCGCGGATCGAGGTGTCGGAGGCGGACCACATCTCGGCGCCGTCGTTGCCCGCCCAGATGTCCCCGGCGACTCCCCGGCCGTTGTCGCAGCAGGCGGCGAGCTTCCAGTTCACGGTGCCGCCTGCGGGGTCGATGTACAGCTCGGCCGGCTGGCCCGTCGACTCCGAGACCTTGAAGTACTCCAGGCCCGCGTGCGCGGGGTCGAGGTCGGCCAAGTGCTGGGCGTCGCCGTGGCCCGTCCTCGTGGTCCACAGGCCGTTGCCGTTGTCGTCGACGGCCATCGAGCCGTAGACGATCTCGTCCTTGCCGTCCCCGTCGACGTCCCCGACGGACAGGCTGTGCGAGCCCTGTCCGTCGAATCCCTTGCCGCTGTTGGTGGAGGAGTTGGTGTCGAAGGTCCAGCGGCGTGTGAAGCCGCCGTTCCGCCAGTCCCAGGCGGCGATGACCGTGCGGGTGTAGTAGCCGCGGGCCATGATGAGGGAGGGGCGGGAGCCGTCCAGGTACGCGGTACCGGCGAGGAATCGGTCGACCCTGTTGCCGTACGAGTCGCCCCAGGACGAGACCGTGCCGCGAGCCGGGACGTAGTCGACCGTTCCCATCGCCTTGCCGGTCTGGCCGTTGAACATGGTCAGGTACTCGGGCCCGGACAGGATGTAGCCGGACGAGTTCCGGTGGTCGGCCGACGAGCTGCCGATCACCGTGCCCGTGCCGTCCCGCGTGCCGTCGGCCGTCTTCATGGCGACCTCGGCCTTGCCGTCACCGTCGTAGTCGTACACCTGGAATTGCGTGTAGTGCGCGCCCGAGCGGATGTTGCGGCCCAGGTCGACGCGCCACAGCCGGGTGCCGTCGAGCTTGATGCCGTCGACGATCGTGTTGCCGGTGTAGCCGGACTGGGAGTTGTCCTTGGCGTTGGTGGGCTGCCACTTGAGGACGATGTCGAGGGCGCCGTCGCCGTCGAGGTCGCCGACGGAGGCGTCGTTGGCCTCATAGGTGTACGCCACGCCGTCGGGCGTCGTACCGCCGGCCGGCGGGCTGATCGGGACGTCCTTGTAGCCCGGGCGGAACTGGACGGCGTGGACGGAGTCGCCCTGCTCGACGCCGTTCACGATGGCGCGGACGGTGTAGTCGGCCTGTTCGGGGGCGCCTGAGTGGAAGTAGTTCGTGGAGCCGGTGATCGGGGACGCGTTCACCTTCGTGCCGGCGCGGTAGACGTTGAAGGACACGTCGTTCGGGTCGGTGCCGAGCCAGCGCCAGCTGACCAGGTTGCCGTCGGCCGCGTGGACGCTGACCACTCCCCGGTCCAGCCTCTCGACCTGGCGGGCGGTGGCGGCCTCGGCTGTTCCGGCGCCGTTCAGGGTGGTCAGCCCGGCGGCGGCCAGGGCTGCGGTGGCGAGGGTCGCGGCGAACGCGGCCCGGCGTCTGCGGTGCTTGCGCGGGTGCTGCACGTGACGTACCTCCTCGGGAGGACGGACGGGTTCCGCTCCCTCAGTCGCCGCCGCGCGTGCCGAAGTTGCCGTATCTTCCGGCCAGTTCGGCCACCGTCCGGGCGATCCTCTCGCGCAGCTCGGGCGGATCGAGCACCTCGATGCCCGTGCCCAGGCGCAGGAACTCGGCGTGGGCGTGGTCGAGGGACTCGATGGGGACGGTGACCCGTGTCCAGCCGTCCTCCTCGGTGCGCGCATCCCCCTTCACCGGTCCGGCGAGCCCCACGCCGGGCGCAAGCCTGACCACCGCCTCGTCCCGGCGGAGGCGGTCGCGGAAGTCGTGCTGGTACGCCGTCCAGTACGCGGGCAGGTCGAAGTCGGCGGGGCGGGTGAACTCGGCTGCCTCTGTGGTGAGTTGGAGGATCTGGTCGACGCGGTACGTGCGCGGTCCGGGGCCCGCGACGACGTACCAGCGGCCCGCCTTGAGGACGAGTCCGTACGGCTCCAGGCGTCGCTCGACGTCGGTGGGCTCACGCCAGCGGCGGTACAGGACGTGCAGGACACGGCTGTTCCAGACCGCGTCGGCCACCGCCGGAAGGTGCGGCGTCTCGTCGGCGTCGGCGTACCAGCCGGGTGCGTCGAGGTGGAAGCGGCCGCTGATCCGGTCGGCATGGGTGCGCAGTTCGGCGGACAGGGCGGCGCGCACCTTGAGCTGGGCGGCGGCCAGGACGGAGCCGAGGCCGAGTTGGGCGGCGGGGCCCGGGGCGCCCGCGAGGAAGAGGGCCTCGACCTCGTCGGCGGTGAGCCCGGTGAGGCGGGTGCGGTAGCCGTCGAGCAGGCGGTAGCCGCCGGCGTGGCCCGCGTCGCCGTAGAGCGGGATGCCGGCCGCACTCAGCGCCTCGACGTCCCGGTAGACCGTGCGCACCGACACCTCCAGCTCCGCGGCGAGTTGGGCGGCGGTCATCCGGCCCCGGGTCTGGAGGAGGAGCAGGATCGACACCAGTCGGCTGGACTTCACTGACACAGGATGTCAGTGAAGCGGTCCTAGCGTCCTGCCATGGCCCTTACGGAGACCCCCGCCTTCACCGAGAAACTGCTGACCGTACCGCCGCCGATCGAGGTGGCCGGGCGGCACGTCAAGCGGTACCACGTCACCGCCGACCCGGCGGGCATCGCGCCCGAGGTCGAGAAGGCGGCGTACGCGATCCTGCCGGAGCTGCTGCCGGCGCCGGACGGCACTCCCCCGGCGACGTTCGTGGTCCTGCACCGGGGCGGCGACGACGGCGCCTACCTGAACGCCTACAGCTGGGTGTGGGACAACGTCCTGCACTTCAAGGGCGCGTCGGCGGGACAGCCGGTGCTCGGCTGCCCGGACAACGACCCGACGCACTTCATCACGCCCGACCTGCCGTGGATCGGCTGCGTCTGGGAACTCCCGCCGATCCTGCACGAACGGGACGCCTGGGTGCGGCACCTGCTCACGCCCGAAGTCCCTGACCTCACGGCCTACTTGGCCGATTCCCTGCCCGACGGCACCACTGGAGACCGCACATGAGCAGCCCGCACGACTTCGACTTCTTCCACGGCGACTGGGACGTCGTCAACCGCCGACGCACGGACTTCCTCGACCCGGACAGCGACTGGGAGGAGTTCCCGGCGACCAGCCGCTGCCGGCCGCTGTTCGACGGCGCCGCCAACATCGACGAGGTCGACATGCCGCACCTGGGCTCGAAGGGGCTGACGCTGCGGCTCTTCGACCGGGAGACCGAGCAGTGGTCGCTGACGTGGTCCTCCAGCCGCACCGGCAAGCTGTTCCCGCCGGTGTTCGGGCGCTTCGAGGGCGAACGCGGCGCCTTCTACGGCGACGACACCCACGACGGCAAGGACGTGCGGGTGCGGTTCGTCTGGTCCGGCATGTCGGCCACCACGGCACGCTGGGAGCAGGCGTTCTCCATGGACGGCGGTGAGAGCTGGCTGGCCAACTGGACCATGGACTTCACTCGGCCTTCCGGAACGCCCGGAGCGTGAACACCGGGTCCGGGCGGGACCGGTCCTGGTCCGGGAGCTTCGCCAGGCGGGCGGCGAAACCGTCGGCGAGCGCGCCGCCGGGCGGGACGGTGACGAACCAGCCCCGGCGCAGGTCGGCCACCGTACGGCGGGGGCTGCGGCCCTGGCCGTGACCGGTGAAACCGGCCCCGCCGGCCGGGACCAGGCCGTGGCCGAGGGCGTACGACGCGACGAGGTCCGCCGCGTCCCGGGCCGGGCGGGGCGGGCGGGAGGCCATGACGGCGTCGATGTCACTGCCCACGTTGTGCGCGGCGCCCTTGTCGACCGTGGTGACGTAGACCCCGCCGGGCCGCAGCACGCGGGCGCACTCGCCGACCATGGTCCGTACGTCCTGGTCGGACTGTGCGAGGTGCAGCAACCACACGCTGGTGACGGCGTCGAAGCGGTTGCCCGGGAACGGCAGCCGGCGGCTGTCTGCGAGCACGACGGCGCCGGGCAGGCGGGTGGCGGCCTGCCGGGTCATCGCGGGCGCGAGGTCGACGCCGGTGACGGCGAGGCCGTCCCGCCCGGCGGCCAGCCGCCGCGTCACGATGCCGGTGCCGCAGGCGACGTCGAGCAGCCGCCGGGCCCCGTCGGGCAGCAGGCCCAGCACGGCCTGGGCCGCGGCGGCCGCCCGGGGCTCGCCGCCGCGCGAGGCGTCGTACCGCTCGGCTTCCTTGTCGTAGTCGAGCACGCGCCTCACTGTGCCCCGTGGCCAGGGGCGAGCTCCTCGATCCTGCGGGCGAGTGCGAAGTCCCGCTCGGTCACGCCGCCCACGGTGTGGGTGTTCACGGTGAGGGACACCGTGTTGTAGCCGAGGGTGAGGTCGGAGTGGTGGTCGAGCTCCTCCTGGACCTGGGCGATGTGCACGACCATCGCCGTGGCCGCGAAGTGCGAGGCGAGCCGGTAGGAGCGGGCGATGCGGTCGCCGTCCGCCGTCCAGCCCGGCAGCTCCGCGAGCCGGTCCTCGATCTCCTTCTGCGACAGCGGTTCGAGGGGCATGGCCTCGCTCCTTCCTGCACGGGGAGGGTTCGTCTTCAGCCTGCCACAGCCTGCGCGCGGCGGCCCTGGTCAGACGGTTCCCCCGGGGTCAGCGCCGCACGCCTTCGGCCGCCAGGTCGTCGGCCGGCGCGGTCATCTGCGCCCGGCCCTCGACGCGCTCCACCCACTCGTGCGGCAGACCGTGGTCGCCGTACCGGGCGCCCAGCAGGTTTCCGCAGGGGGACCCGGTGGAGTCGCTGTCGCCGGAGTGGTTGACGGACAGCAGCAGAGCGTCCCGCACGGTGGGCGTGACGGGCGCGCAGTAGACCCCGAGGGCGAGCGCCCGCTCGGCGACCCAGCCCTCCCCCAGAGTCTCCACCTTCTCCGCTGTGGGTGCGCCCTGCTCGGCCAGATCGACGGCCTCGGTGAGCGTGGCCGACGTCTCCTCGTGGCCGGGGCGGCGTACCGGCAGCCCTAGCGTGCGCAGGGCCGCTTCCTCCAGGGAGTCGCCCGCGACGAGGTGCGCCACGATCACGGTCAGGACTCCCGCCGCGTGGTGGCCGGTGGGGTGACCGTGGGTGATCTGGGCGGCACGGGCGGCCATGGCGAAGGCGCCGCCGGCGGAGTTCACCAGGCCGAAGGGGGCCGAGCGCATCACCGCGCCGCAGCCCTTGAAGTCAGGGTTGACCTCGCCGGGCTTCCCGTCGAGCGCGGGCCCGGGGTCGGGTGCGTACAGCTGGGCGACTCCGGACACGCACGCGTGGTCTCCAGCCGGCGCTCGGACGCCCGGCGCACCAGCAGGGCCCACCCGCCGCCGTGCCCTTGAGCCGCTCCCGTCGGTGGGCCTGGATCAGCGCCTCGGCGGTGAAGAGGGTCATCTGCGTGTCGTCGCTGATCCGGGCCACGTCGCTGTCCCCGGCGAACAGGAGTCCCGTCACTCCGCGCTCCGAGTGGGCGGCGCGGATCCGCTCCAGCGAGCCGAACTCGACCGGACAGCCCGAGCGCGTCCGAGGGCCCCGCCGAGCAGACAGCCACTCCTCGACTACGGTCGTACTCATGACCATTGTCCCGTCCGGCGGCACCGGGCCCGCCAGCACCCCCACCGGCCAGGGCGTCGGCCCGTTGCTGCGGGCCTGGCGGGAGCAACGGCGGGTCAGCCAGCTGGAGTTGGCGCTGCGGGCGGACTCCTCGGCGCGGCACATCAGCTTCATCGAGACGGGCCGTTCACGGCCGAGCGAGGAGATGGTGCTGCGGCTGGCGGAGCACCTTGACGTGCCGGTGCGCGAGCGCAACGCGCTGCTTCTGGCCGCCGGGTACGCCCCGCGCTATCCGGAGACCCCGCTGGACGACCCGGCACTGGACGCGCTCCGCGCGGGCATGGAACAGCTGATCCGGGGCTACGAGCCCTACCCGGCTCTGGTCGTGGACGCGATGTACAACGTCCACGCGGCCAACCGCGGCATCCTCATGATCCTCGACGGCATCCCGGAACACCTGCTTGAGCCCCCTCTCAACGCGATGCGCCTGACCCTGCACCCGGAGGGCCTCGCACCGCGCATCCGCAACCTGCGCGAGTGGCGCGGCCATCTCCTCGCGCAGCTGGAGCGGCAGATCGCGCTGCACCGCTCCGAGCCGCTGCGCAGGCTGTACGAGGAGGTGGCCGCCTACCCGGTTCCGGAGGAGACGCCCGGCGCCGAGCCCGCAGAACCCGCCGAACCCGCCGAACCCGTCCCGTACTTCGCGCTGCCGCTGCAGATCGAGCACGAGGGCCGCGTGCTGTCCTTCGTCTCCTCCATCTCCACCTTCAACACCCCCATGGACGTGACCGTCGCCGAGCTGGCCATCGAGACACTGCTCCCGGCCGACCCGGCGACGGTCAAGTACCTTCAGTCGCTCATGTTTTGACATATCGTCAGGACTGTGCGCTGCACCACGGCGAACCACCACCAGGGGCGCGGGAAACTGCGCGACCAGCCACGAACCACCCGCAGTCGGGCCGCAACGGCTACCGCGCCCATCGGACCGTAACCGACCTCTCACCGCCACCCTCGTGAGCCGGGCACCGGAACATGGCACACTGCTCGACGTACTTTCGGCGCGTAGGGGAGGCGTGGCGTGAGTGAGCGGCGGCCCGCGCCGACTGTGGGTCAAGTGGTGCTCGGCAGGCGCCTGCAGGAGCTTCGGGAGGCGGCCGGGCTGGGACGCGACGAGGCCGCCCGCGTGCTGCGCGTGGCCGCGGCGACCGTACGGCGGATGGAGACGGCCGACGTCGCGCTGAAGATCCCGTACGTACAGGTGCTGCTGGAGACGTACGGCGTACCGGAGGACGAGGCGGCTGCGTTCGTCTCGCTGGCCGAGGAGGCCAACCAGCCGGGCTGGTGGCAGCGCTTCCACGACGTGCTGCCGGACTGGTTCAGCCTGTACGTGAGCCTGGAGGGCGCCGCCCGCATCGTCCGCTCCTATGAGCCGCACTTCGTGCCCGGGCTGCTACAGACCGAGGAGTACGCGCGCGCCGTACTGGAGGCGGGGACGATCGGCCAGACGGGCCCCGAGACCATCGAGCGGCATGTGTCACTGCGCATGGAACGGCAGCGGCTGCTGGAACGGCCCGACCCGCCCCACATGTGGGTGATCATGGACGAGACGGTGCTGCTGCGTCCGGTGAGCATCCGCGGCGAAGTGATGCGCGACCAGTTGGACAAGCTGCTGGAGTTCGCCGAGCGCGACCGCGTGACCCTGCAGATCGCCGAGTTCGCCTCGGGCCCGCACCCGGGGACGTACGCGCCCTTCACCCTGTTCCGCTTCGCCGAGCCCGAGCTGCCCGACATGGTCTACACCGAGTACCTGACCGGCGCCCTGTATCTGGACTCCCGCAAGGAGGTCGCCGCGCATCTGGAGGTCCTGGACCACATGTCGACGGCCGCCGCGTCGGCCGAGCGCACGAGGAAGATCCTGCGGGAACACCGCGAGGACTGTTGAGGCAGAGCGCCCGAAGGCCATCGATCCCCGAGGAGAACACACCGCATGACCGGTTCCGAGGCCGTGCCCGCCCGCGTCGACACCAGCCGGCCGCACCCGGCCCGCGTCTACGACTGGTGGCTCGGCGGCAAGGACAACTACCCGGTGGACGAGGAGCTGGCCCGCAAGATCCTCGCCGTGGACGACACGGTCCTGCGCGGGGCCCGCGCCAACCGCCGGTTCATGCACCGTGCCGTGCGCACCGTCGCCGAGGCCGGGATACGCCAGTTCCTGGACATCGGCACGGGCATCCCCACCGAGCCCAATCTGCACCAGGTGGCGCAGGGCGTCGCCGCGGAGTCCAAGGTCGTGTACGCGGACAACGACCCGATCGTGCTGCGGCACGCGGAGGCGCTGCTGCACGGGTCGGCAGAGGGCAGCACCGACTATGCGCACGCCGACGTCCGTGACGTCGACACGCTGCTGAGCCGGGCCGGCGAGTCCCTGGACTTCGGCCGGCCGGTCGCGCTGTCGCTGGTCGCGCTGACCCACTACCTGGGCGACGACCCCGACGGCGACGACGTGTACGGCCTGCTGGAGAAGTACGTCGCCGCGCTCGCCCCGGGCAGCTACCTGATCCTCTCCCAGGTCACCCCGGACCTCAGCCCGGCGGCCATCGAGAAGGCGGCGAACCACTTCCGGCACAGCGGCACCCCGTTCTTCCCCCGGTCGCTGCCCGAGTTCTCCCGCTTCTTCGACGGTCTGGACCTGCTCGGCCCCGGCGTCATTCCGGTCTACGGCTGGCGGCCGGAGGCGGCGGACGTGGCGGCCCAGGCGGAGGGCATCGTGCCGGTGTACGCGGGGGTCGCCCGCAAGCCTTAGGGCCTGTCTGACAAATCTCCGTCGTCCGCCCGAAGGGCGGCTCCGCGGCGTCTGGTGCGTGCGATCGCAAGGCGCCGGAGCGCCCTCGTGGCGGAGCCACGCGGGCGGTTCGGCAACGCGGCGAGCGGGCGTGCCAGACGCCGCGGAGCAGGCGGGGATTTGTCAGACAGGCCTTAATCGTCCGGATGCCGTGCGGAGGTGACCCGTACGGCTGCTGTGAAGGGGTGCGCTCCCGCGCCCCGCCCTAGGTTCGGGACCAGAGCCCCGGCCCCTGGGCAAGCAAGGGAGCGCCTGTGACGGACACGCGGATACCGCCCGCCCCGCCCGCCGAACCGGGCGCGGCGCTGCTCAAGGCGGGCAGGTGGTTCCGGCCGGGCACGCCCGCGTCCGATCTGCACAGCGTCGCGCTGACCGGCGGGCGGGAGGCGGACGCCTTCTACCGGGACCGGTGGAGCCACGGCAAGGTCGTGAACTCCACGCACGGCGTGAACTGCACGGGGTCGTGCCGCTGGCAGGTGTACGTCAAGGACGGCATCATCACCTGGGAGACCCAGCAGACCGACTGTCCGAGCGTCGGCCCCGACCGCCCCGAGTACGAGCCCCGTGGCTGTCCCCGGGGCGCCGCCTTCTCCTGGTACACCTACTCCCCCACCCGGGTCCGCTACCCGTACGTCAGGGGCGTCCTCCTGGAGATGTACCGGGAGGCGAAGCAACGCCTGCGCGATCCGGTCCTGGCCTGGGCGGACGTCCAGAACGACCCCGAGCGCCGCCGCCGCTACCAGCAGGCGCGCGGCAAGGGCGGCCTGGTGCGGGCGAGTTGGGACGAGGCGATCGAGATCGTCGCCGCCGCGCACATCCACACCATCAAGACGTACGGCCCGGACCGCATCGCCGGCTTCTCCCCCATCCCCGCGATGTCGATGGTGTCGCACGCGGCGGGCGCCCGCTTCCACTCCCTCATCGGCGCCCCGATGCTCTCCTTCTACGACTGGTACGCCGATCTGCCGATCGCCTCCCCGCAGGTCTTCGGCGACCAGACCGACGTACCGGAGTCGGGCGACTGGTGGGACGCCGCGTATCTGATCATGTGGGGCTCGAACGTCCCGGCGACCCGGACGCCCGACGCGCACTGGATGGCGGAGGCCCGCTACCGGGGCCAGAAGGTCGTGGTCGTCGCCCCCGACTACGCCGACAACGCCAAGTTCGCCGACGAGTGGCTCCACCCGCACCCCGGCACGGACGGCGCACTGGCCCTCGCCATGGGGCACGTCGTCCTCAAGGAGTTCTTCGTCGACCGCGAGACACCGTTCTTCGCGGACTACGTACGGCAGTTCACCGACCTGCCCTTCCTGGTCACGCTGGAGGAGCGGGGCGGCGCCTACGTCCCGGCGAAGTTCCTGCGCGCCTCGGACCTGGGCCAGGAGGGCGCGAGTGCCGAGTGGAAGACGGTGGTGCTGGACGCCGCCACGGGTCGCGCGGTCGCCCCGAACGGCTCCCTCGGCTTCCGCTGGTCCCAGTCGGGAATGGGCAAGTGGAATCTTGAACTCGGCGATATACGCCCGCAGTTGAGCCTGTACGGCAGTGAGATCGCCGCGGGTGTCGAGGTGCTGCTGCCACGCTTCGACACTGAGGGCGGGGCGCACGGGCAGGGGCGCGGGGACGTCGTGAGGCGTGGTGTCCCGGCGACGAAGCTCGGCGGCGCGCAGGGACCGCTGGTGACGACGGTCTTCGATCTGCTGCTCGCGCAGTACGGGGTGGCACGCGAGGGGCTGCCCGGCCGTTGGCCCGTGTCGTACGACGACCGTGACGCGCCCGGCACCCCCGCCTGGCAGGAGGCGCACACCTCCGTCCCGGCAGCCAAGTGCGTACGCATCGCGAGGGAGTTCGCGCGGAGCGCCGAGCGGTCGAAGGGCCGCTGCATGATCCTGATGGGTGCCGGCACCAACCACTGGTTCCACTCCGAGACGATCTACCGCGCCTTCCTCGCCCTGCTCCAGCTCACCGGCTGCCAGGGCCGCAACGGCGGCGGCTGGGCGCACTACGTGGGCCAGGAGAAGTGCCGTCCGGTGACCGGCTGGGCGACGCTCGCCTCGGCGTCGGACTGGTCGCGGCCGCCGCGCCAGATGATCGGCACGGCGTACTGGTTCCTCAACACCGACCAGTGGCGCTACGACCGGTTCACGGCCGACGTGCTCGCCTCGCCGCTCGGCACGGGCCGGTTCCGGGGGATGACGGGCGCGGACTGTCTGGCGCTGTCGGCTCGGACGGGGTGGATGCCGTCGTATCCGACCTTCGACCGCAATCCGCTGGAGCTGGGCGAGGTGTTCGGTGATCCGGTGTCGCGGGTGGTGGCCGAACTGCGCGCGGGGACCCTGAAGTTCGCCTGCGAGGACCCGGACGCGCCGGAGAACTGGCCGCGGGTGCTCACGCTGTGGCGGGCCGACCTGCTGGGCTCGTCGGCGAAGGGCGCCGAGTACTTCACAGGGCATCTGCTCGGCACGCACTCGTCCCTGCAGGCGGAGGAGGCGCCCGAGGACGTACGGCCGCGGGACGTGACCTGGCACGACGAGGCTCCCGAGGGAAAGCTCGACCTGCTGCTGTCGCTGGACTTCCGGCAGACGTCGTCCACGCTGCTGTCGGATGTGGTCCTGCCCGCCGCGACCTGGTACGAGAAGCAGGACCTGTCCAGCACGGACATGCACCCCTTTGTGCACTCCTTCACCCCGGCCGTGGACCCGCCGTGGCAGGCCCGCACCGACTTCGACGCGTTCAAGGCGCTGGCGGAGCGGCTGAGTGAGCTGGCCGTCGGCCATCTGGGGGTGCGCAAGGACCTGGTGGCGACCCCGCTCCAGCACGACACCCCGGGCGAGATGGCCCAGCCGGGCGGGGTCGTCCTGGACTGGCGGCGCGGGGAGTGCGATCCGGTGCCGGGGAAGACGATGCCGAACCTCACCGTGGTGGAGCGGGACTACACGGCGATCGGCGCCAGGTTCGCCGCGCTCGGGCCGCTGGCGGAGCAGCTCGGCCTGCCCGCCAAGGGCATCACGCTGAAGCCGGACGAGGAGGTCGAGGACCTCCGGCAGCTGAACGGCGTGACATCCGGCGGCCGGCCCTTGCTCGATACGGCCGTGAAGGCGGCGAACACCATCCTCGCCCTGTCCGGCACCACCAACGGCCGCCTCGCCACCCAGGGCTTCCGCACGCTTGAGGCCCGTACCGGGCAGGAGATGGCGCACCTGGCGGCCGAGCACGAGGGCAAGCGGGTCACGTACGCGGACACCCAGGCGGCGCCCGTGCCGGTGATCACGTCGCCGGAGTGGTCGGGCAGCGAGTCGGGCGGGCGGCGCTACACCGCCTTCACCCTCAACACCGAGCATCTCAAGCCCTGGCACACCCTCACCGGCCGCCAGCACTTCTTCCTCGACCACGACTGGATCCACGAGCTGGGCGAGGCACTTCCCGTCTACCGGCCGCCGCTGGACATGGACAAGCTGTTCGGCGAACCGCGCCTGGGACCGGACGGGCAGCGGGAGGTGACGGTCCGCTACCTCACCCCGCACAACAAGTGGTCCATCCACTCCGAGTACCAGGACAACCTGTTCATGCTGGCGCTCTCCCGAGGCGGCCAGAACATCTGGATGTCCCCGCAGGACGCGGACGCGATCGGCGTCGTGGACGACGACTGGGTGGAGGTGTCCAACCGCGACGGCGTGGTCGTCGCCCGGGCCGCCGTCTCACACCGTATGCCGCCCGGCACCGTCTACATGCACCACGCGCAGGAACGCACGGTCGCCGTCCCGAAGACGGAGGCCACCGGCAAGCGCGGCGGTATCCACAACTCGCTCACCCGGCTGATTCTCAAGCCGTCCCATCTCGTCGGCGGGTACGCCCAGTTGTCCTGGGCGTTCAACTACCTGGGCCCGACGGGCAATCAGCGCGACGAGGTGACGGTCATCCGCCGCCGCAGCCAGGAGGTCGAGTACTGATGCGTCCGATGGCCCAGATCGCGATGGTGATGAACCTCGACAAGTGCATCGGCTGCCACACCTGCTCGGTCACCTGCAAACAGGCATGGACCAACCGGCGCGGCATGGAGTACGTCTGGTTCAACAACGTCGAGACCCGCCCCGGCCAGGGCTATCCCCGCCGCTACGAGGACCAGGAGCGGTGGCGCGGCGGCTGGGAGCTGAACCGGCGCGGGGCCCTGAAGCTGAAGGCGGGCGGCCGCTTCCGCAAGCTCGCCGGGATCTTCTCCAACCCCGAACTGCCGGAGATCAAGGACCACTACGAGCCCTGGACGTACGACTACAAGAACCTCACCGACGCCCCGCTCGGCGACGACTACCCGGTCGCCCGGCCCATCTCGCAGCTCGACGGCAAACCGATGAAGATCGAGTGGTCGTCGAACTGGGACGACAACCTCGCCGGCGCCCCCGCCTACGGCGACCTCGACCCGATGGTGGAGCGGGCGCGCACGCAGGCGTCGGACAAGGTGAGATTCGAGTTCGAGCAGACCTTCATGTTCTATCTTCCGCGCATCTGCGAGCACTGCCTCAACCCGTCCTGCGTCGCGTCGTGCCCGTCGGGTGCGATGTACAAGCGGGCGGAGGACGGCATCGTCCTCGTCGACCAGGACCGGTGCCGGGGCTGGCGGATGTGCGTGACGGGATGCCCGTACAAGAAGGTGTACTTCAACCACGCCACCGGCAAGGCCGAGAAGTGCACGATGTGCTATCCGCGGATCGAGGTGGGTCTGCCGACGGTCTGCTCGGAGACGTGCGTGGGCCGGCTGCGCTATCTCGGGGTAGTGCTGTACGACGCCGACAGGGTGACCGCCGCGGCGTCGGTGCGCAGCGAACGGGATCTGTACGAGGCGCAGTTGGGTGTCTTCCTCGACCCCGAGGACGCCGGGGTGCGGCACGCGTGCGACGCGGCGGGGATTCCGTACGACTGGGTGGAGGCGGCGCGCCGCTCCCCGTGCACGCGCTGATCAGCAGGTACCGGGTGGCGCTGCCGCTGCACCCGGAGTACCGGACGATGCCGATGGTCTGGTACATCCCGCCGCTCTCCCCGGTGGTGGACGTGCTGACGGAGACCGGGCACGACGGTGAGGACGCGGGGAACCTGTTCGGCGCGATCGACAGCCTGCGCATTCCGCTGGAGTACCTGGCGGAGATGTTCACGGCCGGCGCGATCGGCCCGGTCCGGTCCTCGCTGGAGAAGCTCGCCGCGATGCGCTCCCACATGCGGGCGATCAACCTCGGTGAGGAGCCGGACCCCTCGGTGTCGGCCTCGGTCGGTATGGCGGCGCACGAGATCGAGGAGATGTACCGGCTGCTCGCGATCGCCAAGTACGAGGACCGGTACGTGATTCCGACGGCCGCCGTCGCGGACGCCCGGCACCTGGAGGAGTCGGCCCTGCCGCAGGGGTGCAGCCTCGACTACGACGGCGGGCCCGGGATGGGCGGGGACGGCCCCTTCGGCCAGGACTCGGGCCGCAAGCTGCTGCCGTTGGTAACGGTGGAGAACTTCCATGCACTGCGCAGACGGCAGACGTCCGACAACACCGCCGAGGAGACCTGATGCCGTCCTTCGAGGTGCTCTACCAGGCGGCAGCCCTCTGCCTGACCTACCCCGACGACGACTTGCGCGCCCGCCTGCCGCTGCTGCGCGAGGCAGCCCCGCAGCTACGGGAGTTCACCGACCACGCGGCCCTCACGCCGCCGCAGGAGCTGGCCGCCCACTACGTCGAGGTCTTCGACTTCAGGAACCGCCACAGCCTGTACCTGAGCTGGTGGCGGGACGGGGACAGCCGGCGGCGCGGCATGTCACTGCTGCGCTTCAAGGACCTCTACCGCGCCCACGGCCTGGAGTTCACCGGCGAGGAACTGCCGGACTTCCTCCCCGCGGTACTGGAGTTCGCGGCCCGCACCGGCGACACCGACCTGCTGCTGGAACACCGGGACTGCCTGGAGGAGCTCCGCGCCCGGCTCACCGACTTCGGCACACCGTACGCGTCCGTCCTGGACGCCGTGTGCGCCACACTGCCGACCGCACAACCGAGGGCCCGCCCATGACCACACTCCTGTGGGGCGTCCTGCCCTACGTCGTCTGCGCCCTGCTCGTCGCCGGCCTGATCTGGCGCCACCGCTACGACCGCTTCGGCTGGACCACGCGCTCGTCCCAGGTCTACGAGTCGAGGCTCCTGAACATCGCCTCGCCCGCCTTCCACTACGGCATCCTGTTCGTGCTGGCCGGCCATCTGGTGGGCCTGTTCGTCCCGGAGTCCTGGACGGAAGCGCTCGGCGTCAGCGAGCGGACGTACCACCTGTTCTCCCTCTACGGCGGCACGGCGGCGGGGGTCCTGACGCTCGCCGGGATCGCCCTGCTGATCTACCGCCGCCGCACGAAGACACCCGTGTTCCGGGCGACCACGGCCAACGACAAGGCCATGTACGTCGTGCTGGCGGCGGCGATCGTGATGGGCATGGTCGCCAAGCTGTCCCACTCCTCCGGCGACGGCTACAACTACCGCCAGTCCATCGCCCCGTGGGCCCGCAGCCTCTTCACCCTCCAGCCGGACGTCGACCGAATGGCGGGCGTGCCGGTGCTGTACGAGGTGCACGCGGTGATCGGCATGGTACTCATCGCGCTGGTGCCGTACACCCGGCTGGTCCATATGTTCAGCGCGCCGGTGCAGTACCTGTTCCGACCGTACCTGGTGTACCGCAGCCGGGACCCCGAGCAACTGGGGCCCCGGCCGGAGCGGCGGGGCTGGGAGAAGACCGGGTCCTGAGCGGCCCCTAGGCGGCGCCGCCCTTCTGGTCCTTCTCGTCGTCCACGATCTCCGCGTCCACCACGCCGTCGTCGTCCTGCGGTGAGGCCTCCTCGGTGTCCGTGCCGGCGGAGCTCTCACTCGGCGCCTGCTGGGACTGGGCGTACATCGCCTGGCCCATCTGCTGGCTGACCGAGGCGAGTTTCTCGATGCCGGTGCGCAGCGCGCTCGTCTCTGCGTTCTGCTCCAGCTGCTGCTTCAGGTCCGTGATCGCCGACTCGACCTCGGACCTGGTGTCGGCCGGGACCTTGTCCTCGTTGTCGCGGATGAACTTCTCGGTCTGGTAGACGAGTTGTTCGGCCTGGTTGCGGGTCTCGGCGTCGTCGCGGCGCTTGCGGTCCTCCTCGGCGTACTGCTCGGCCTCCCGCATCATGCGGTCGATGTCGTCCTTCGGGAGGGCCGAGCCGCCCGTGACCGTCATCTTCTGTTCACGTCCGGTCGCCAGGTCCTTCGCGGAGACGTGCATGATCCCGTTGGCGTCGATGTCGAAGGCGACCTCGATCTGCGGGACGCCGCGCGGGGCCGGCGGCAGGCCGGTGAGGTCGAAGACGCCGAGCTTCTTGTTGTACGCGGCGATCTCGCGTTCGCCCTGGTAGACCTGGATGCCGACCGAGGGCTGGTTGTCGGTGGCCGTGGTGAAGATCTCCGAACGCCGGGTGGGGATGGTCGTGTTGCGTTCGATGAGCTTCGTCATGATGCCGCCCTTGGTCTCGATGCCGAGGGACAGCGGGGTGACGTCGAGCAGCAGGACGTCCTTGACGTCGCCGCGGATGACACCGGCCTGGAGGGCGGCGCCGACGGCCACGACCTCGTCGGGGTTGACGCCCTTGTGCGGGTCCTTGCCGGTGAGTTCCTTCACGAGGTCGGTGGCGGCGGGCATCCGGGTGGAGCCGCCGACGAGGATGACGTGGTCGACCGCCGAGAGCTTGATGCCGGCGTCCTTGACCGCCTGGTGGAAGGGGGTCTTGCAGCGGTCGAGGAGGTCCGCGGTGAGCTCCTGGAACTGGGCGCGGGTCAGCTTCTCGTCGAGGTGGAGGGGCCCTTCTGCGGAGGCCGTGATGTAGGGCAGGTTGATCGTCGTCTCGGTGGAGCTGGACAGTTCGATCTTGGCCTTCTCGGCGCCCTCACGCAGCCGCTGCAGCGCCATCTTGTCGTTGCCGAGGTCGATGCCGTACTGCCCCTTGAACGTCTTCACCAGGTACTCGACGACCCGCTGGTCCCAGTCGTCGCCGCCCAGGTGGGTGTCACCGTTGGTGGCCTTGACCTCGATGACGCCGTCGCCGATCTCCAGCAGCGAGACGTCGAAGGTGCCGCCGCCGAGGTCGAAGACCAGCACGGTCTGCTCCTCGCCCCGGTCGAGGCCGTAGGCGAGGGCGGCGGCCGTGGGCTCGTTGATGATCCTGAGCACCTTCAGGCCCGCGATCTCCCCGGCCTCCTTCGTGGCCTGCCGCTGGGCGTCGTCGAAGTACGCGGGAACGGTGATCACCGCGTCGGTGACGTCCTCGCCGAGATACGACTCGGCGTCCCGCTTCAGTTTCTGCAGCACCCGGGCCGACAGTTCCTGGGCCCGGTAGCGGGAGCCGTCGATGTCGCCCTGATCCGGGAAGCGCCAGTTCGCGTCGCCCATGTACCGCTTCATGGAGCGGGCGGTGCGCTCGACGTTCGTCACCGCCTGGCGTTTGGCCACCTCGCCGACGAGTACCTCGCCGTTCTTGGCGAAGGCCACGACCGACGGTGTGGTCCTGGCCCCCTCCGCATTGGCGACGACAGTGGGCTCGCCGCCCTCCAGGACGGCGACCACCGAGTTAGTGGTCCCGAGATCGATCCCGACCGCGCGTGCCATCACTGTCCCCTTCCGCCAGGACACCCCTTGAACTCCAGCACAAAACTTGAGCGGGTTCTTGTCAATGGGACGAGTGACCGAGCGGACGGCCACCAAACGGTAGCTGAGCGCTCGCTCAGGGAGCCGGGGGCTGGCCCGAAGGGCCGCCCCCAGGGGCGCGGGGCTGTATCGATATGCGGCTCCGCCGCGTGGGCGCGACCAGCCACCGCGGCGCAGCAGCCGCCGGACGACCGAACCGTGGCACCCCCGCAGGCAACCCGCTACGCCAGCTTCGCCGACAGCGTGATCGTCGTCCCCGTCAGCGCCTGGCTGACCGGACAGTTCTTCTTGGCGTCCTCCGCCGCCGCGGCGAAGCCCTCCGCGTCGAGGCCGGGCACCGTCCCCTCCACGGTGAGGTGAATCCCGGTGATCCCCTCACCCGGCTGGAAGTTCACGTCGGCCGACGTGACGAGCTTGGTGGGCGGGGTGCCGGCACCCGCGAGAGCGTGCGACAGCGCCATGGAGAAGCAGCTGGAGTGCGCGGCGGCGATCAGCTCCTCGGGGCTGGTCTTGCCGTTCGCGTCCTGGGAGCGCGAGGCCCACGTGACCGGCTGGGCGGCGATGGCACCAGAGGAGTCGAAGTTGACGACACCGTTGCCCTCGAGCAGGTTGCCTTCCCAAACGGTGTGTGCGGAGCGCGTGGTAGCCACGGTTCTTCCTTTCGCGTGGGGGCCCGTTTCCTGGGTCCGTGCCCCCATCCGATCACACTCCGGCTCAACTCACCCGGAAGACCGGCCCACGCGGGGTGAACGGCAGACGACGGCCCTGCGGGAGCAGGTACGCGTGCTCGCGCCGCACCCGCAACACGTCGCACCAGCCGTCTGTGATGACCAGGACGGGCGCGCCGGGCGGGAAGTCGTCGGCGCGCTGGAGGAGGTCGATCCCGGGCTGCAGGACCGTACCGCCACGGCCGTGCACCCGGACCCGCCCCGCGATCTCCGTCACCGGCACATAGCCGGCGTCGTACGGTCCCGCGTCGCAGAACACCACCCGCGCGGCCGGTACGTCCCGGGCGGCGGCGTAGGAGGCGATGGCGCCGAGCGCCTTGCCGAGGAGCACGCTGCCCATCGAGCCGGAGGTGTCCAGGACGACGCCGAAGGTGCAGCGGGCGATCTCCTCGGGCGGGAAGTAGCGCCCCGCGCGCGGGATGTCGGGCGTCGACGACTGACGGCGCGAAGGACGGGCGTACGTCCGCACCGGCTCGGGGCGTGGCACGAACTCGTCGAACCAGCGGGCCAGTCGGGCGTCCCAGGGCAGCGGCGGATGGCTGAGCGCGCGGATCTCCTGGACCAGGCCGCCGGGCAGGAAGCCGCGTTCCTGCTGCTGGTGCAGGTCGAGGCCGTGGGAGAGGCCGCGGCGGTAGAACTCGTCGAGGTCGCAGTAGTCGCCGGGGACGCCGAGCGGGGCGCCCAGCACATCGCCGACGCCCTTGCCGCGCAGGGTGGCCAGCCGGCGCATCCGGCGCAGGTCGCCGACGATGCGGTCGTACACCTCCTCGGCGGACAGGCCGCTGAACTGCGCGTCGTACAAGAGTCCTTGGGGCATCTCGCCGACCTGCATCTCGCGCAGCCAGCCGTTGATGACGTAGTCGCAGGCGACGTTGAACAGATACGGGTCGCGGGTGCCGCAGCGGTCGCCGTGGCGCAGGGCGGCGTGCAGCATCTCGTGCGCCAGGATGAAACGCCACTCCTCGTCCTCGAACGTCCGCAGCGGGTTGATGTAGATCTCGCCGGCCTCGGCGTTGACGGCGGCGACGGCGATGCCGTGCGCGCGGGCGAGTTCGGCGTCGGCGACCAGCTTGATGCCGGCCGCGATGCCGCCGAGCAGCGGGTAGGAGGTGATGAACCACTCCAGCGCCCACTGCCAGGGCCGCTTCTTGACGGGCTCGCCGTCCATGGATTCGCGGCGGCCGCCCGCCAGGTCCATCGCGGTGGAGACGGTGCGGGTGAGCGCGGTCGCGAAGGCGAGCTGGTGGTCCGGGGGCGATCCGAACCAGCCCATCCATTCCACGAGCAGTTGGTCCGCCTCGGAGCCCGCCGTGCCGCAGCGCTCGTACGCGGCCGGGACGCCGTCGCGCCGCCAGCGCGCGGCGAGCTGTTCCTCGTCGCCGTCCGGGTAGGTCAGGGGCAGGTGGTCCGGGGCCTTGCCGACCGGGAAGCTGAGCAGGAAGCGGTTGACGACGACGCAGCGGGCGGCGAGGTCGGCGCGGTCGGGCTGCACGGGGGTGCCCTTCTTGGAAGGGACGTGGCCGAAGCCGAGGTGCAGGACGGCGTGTGCGACGGCCCAGGCCCAGGCGGCGGGTTCGGCGATGCGATCGGGGTGAACGTGCAGGTCGCCCTGGGAGTTGACGAGGACGAGTCCGTCTCGGGGTGCCTGTTCGCACTTCTCCTGACGGCAGACGTCGAACTCGACGGCGGCGAGCGCCGGGTTGGCCCGCACCAGCCGCATGCCCTCGGCGAAGGCCTCCGCCGCGAGGTCCCGCTTCTTCTTCCCCTTCCCCTTGTCGGGGGTACGGCTCATCGCCGCGCCTCCACCAGCCGGGGCATGTCCCGCGCCGCCTCCACCAGGAACCACGAGGGCAGGACCGGATTGCCGTCGGCGTCCGAGGCGATGACGCTCTGGGCGACCTCGACGGAGATCTCCGCGAGCTGCACCAGCAGCGACTTCGCGCGGTACGCGGTCTGGCGGCCGGTCGCGGACATGTGGTCCTTGCTGACCGGCAGCTCCTTGATCAGGCGCCCGCGGAACGACTCGGCGAGGTAGTAGAGCAGGTCGCGGTCCTGCATGCGGTGCGGCCAGCGGGCGTCGCCCTTGACGATGGCCTCGATGCCGTACTGGCTGCGCACGATCTTGACGTAGCCGCAGAACGCGGTGGCGTGCACGGGCGTCAGCGTCCCGTGTGCGAGGACCTTCAGCGTCTCCTCGTCGAGATCCCGGCCGAAGGAGTGCAGCGCGTCGGAGAGCACGTGCCAGGAGCGGGGCGTGGAGAACGGCTCCTCGGTCTTCGGCGGCTTGGACCACAGGTGGTCGGGGCGGTCGGTGAGGTGGTCCAGGATCCACGGGTGGATGCCGTTGTCCACGGCCCAGGTCAGCCAGTCCTTGGCGGAGGCCTCCAGGTGGACGTGGGTGAGGCGGTTGACGAGCGCGGAGGCGATGGGGCGGGCGAGTGCGTTGTCGGTGGCCCGGTTTCCGGCGCCTATGACGATGGACCCCTTGGGCAGCTCGTAGTTGCCGATACGGCGGTCCAGGATCAGCGAGTAGAACGCCTTCTGCACGTCCGGGGTGGCCGCGTTCAGCTCGTCCAGGAACAGGCAGTACGGCTCGTCGCGGGCGATGGCCTCCGGCGGGCAGAACACCGACCGCCCGTCGCGGATCTGCGGCACGCCGATCAGGTCCTCCGGCGCCAGCTGGGTGCCGAGCAGGCTCACGCACTCAAGCCCCAGCGACTCGGCGAAGTTCCTGACGAGGGAGGACTTTCCGATGCCGGGGGCGCCCCAGATGAACACCGGCCGCACGGTGGCGAGGCCGAGAAGGAGGTCGGGGATACGGGCGGGCGTGACGGACACGGTTGCCTGCAATGCAGGGGCTCCCCTCTATGCGCCTAAGCCGGCGCCGCTCTCGCGGATGTGGTTGCTCACCGTCGAGGTTCTCAATTGTTGGTTGCGGCCGTCACCCGATTTGTTGCCCGGGCCGCCGCCGACACTCAGGCGGCCCGCTCCTGCGGCTCCGCGTCCAAGGGCACCTGGGGGCCGTCCGACTCCCGCAGCCAGCGGCGCAGCACTCGGTGGATGTGCTCGGCGCCCACGAGGTCCTCCCCGTCGCCGACCGGCGCGGAGAAGGCGAGCGGTGACAGCAGGAACGGCTTGCCCTGCGCCCCGCCGAGTCCGCCGTGCGAACCGATCTGCTCCTCGAACGCGAGGACCTCGCCGTAGGCCTCGTCGTAGGCGGAGTTGACCATGATGTCGGCGGCGTTGGGAAAGGAATGCGTACGGCGCACGGTGTCGGCGGCGCCCGGCCCGAACGCCTCCAACGGGCCCGGCTTGTCGTCGAGTTGGTCCAGCGGGATCTCGGCCCCGTACGCGCCGAGCACGACCCCTGAGTGCTGCTCGCTGCGGACGAGCAGGAAGCCGACGCCGGGGTGGTTGGCGAGGGTGGTGAGCAGGGCCGGGTGACGGGCGTCGATCTCCTCCTTGGTCATCCGGTGCGGCACGTCCGGGAAGGAGACCAGGCCCAGGTTGCCGGACGCCAGCACGATGGGCTCCGAGCGGCGGGACGGGCGGTGCTGATCGCCGCCGTCCTCGACGGGCCGGCGCAGCGCCGCGCGCACGGCCGCGCGGGCCTCGGCGCCGCTGTGGGTGCGCCGCGCCCTGCGTGGCACGGGCAGGCCGCAACCGGCCCGCACCAGGTCGCCGAGGCCGAGGCCGTAGCGGGCACGGAAGGTCTCGCCGGGGCTCTGGCCGTGGTCGGACAGCACGACGATCCGGTACGGCCGCGGCGCGTGCTCGGCGACGTTCTCGATCAACGCCAGCGCCCGGTCGAGGCGTTCGAGGACCTTCTCGGTGTCGCGGCCGCGCGGCCCGGAGTGGTGCGCCACCTCGTCGTACGCCACGAGGTCGGCGTAGACGGCGGTGCGGCCGGCGAGCATGTCGCCCATCACCGCGGCGACGACGACGTCCCGTTCGACGACGGTCGCGAAGGCACGGACGAGGGGGTAGAGACCGCCGCGGGAGACCCTTGGCCTGACCTTGCGGGCGCGGGCCCGGGTGGACTGGCCGATCTCGCGGCCCACCTCGGCGAAGAAGGACAGGGCGGTGCGCACGGCGTTGGCCGGGTCGGAGAAGTAGGCGAAGTAGCCCGAGCGGGAGCGGTTCTCGCGGCTGCGGCGCTTGGTGGCGATGGACAGCACGAGGGCCTGTTCGTCGGCGCCGCCGCTGAAGAGGTTGCCGCGGCTGGCGCCGTCGGCGGTGAGCAGTCCGCCGTCGCCGGTGCGGTCGATGGCGCGGCGCTGGAGCTCGGCGGCGTTGGTGGGGCGGTTGCAGACCATGACCTCGCGGGCGGCCTTCTCGTACCAGCGGAAGGCGGGGACGTCGTGGTTGCTGCCGTGCAGGATGCCGAGCTGACTGGCGCCGGTCTGGCTGGACCAGTCGGTGCGCCAGGAGGTGAGCCGGTGGGTGGCGCGGGCGCCGCCCACGCCACCGATGCCGCCGTTGCCGAGCCAGCGGGCCACGGTGGGCATCAGGTCCTTGCCGACGGCATCGAGAAGGACGTCGTGGCCGACGCCGTCGAGCTGGACGAAGACGGTGCCGGGGCTGGACGGGCCGGGCGGCAGGGCCCTGCGGCGGCGGTCGGCGAGGCGGTACAGGCGGCGCCGGTACGCGTCGTCGTCCCGGACGGCGAGGGCGGCGCCGGTGGCGGACGCCACGGCGGACATCACGGCGGCGACGATGACGGCGGTCTCGGGGGCGGCCTCGCTGTCGCCGGAGGGCACGAGGCGCAGGGCGACGATCAGCAGCGAGCCGTTGAGGAAGAACACCAGCAGGCCCAGAACCAGGGCGGGCACCAGCAGCAGGAGCCGTACGAGGAGGGGCCAGGCGAGCGCGGACAGCAGGCCGAAGGCACCGGCGCCGAGGGCGGCGGTCATGGCGAGGCTGGTGGCGCTGTCGTCGCCCGCCGACTGCAGCTGGAAATCCGGCAGGATCCCGGCGAGCACGAGCATGGTGACGGTGGAGACGGCCCACACGGCCACGCTCCGCCCGACCTGACTGGCAACCCGCCGCCAACGCCCACCACGCACGCCCAGCCCACCTCACGTCCCGGCCCAGCCCCGCGAAACGGGCCTTTCACGTCCCCAGCCTGGCACACGCCTCTGACACCGGACCGGACACGTCGTCCCGCCCGGCTGCCTCGTCACTCGCCGCAGGCCGTGATCGTCAACGGCCGTCGTAGCCGGCCGTCGGCATCGACAGCCTCCGGTGCACGCGCGCCTTCATCTGTGCGTCGTACAAGGGCTCCGCACGCCCCACGATCTCCACCCGCACGCCCCGCCGGGCGCACTCCGCGGAGAAGTCGTCTACGGACGACAGCGCGCTCTCCAGCACTCTCCGGCTGGGCGCCACGAACAGGTCGAGGCCGGGGCGGACGCCCTCCCACAGCACGCTGTGGTCCGCCCGCAACCGGCGTACGAGAAGTTCGCGTGCGACGACGTACCCGTGCTCGGCGGCCCAGCGCGCGCACATCGCGTGCTGGCTGCGGGAGTCCACCAGGAAGGGGTCGGCGTCCAGCTCTTCGAGCGGCGTCAGACTGGCGATCGCCGTCACGCGCACTACGGATGCCCCCATGGCGTCCCCCTCACCTCCGGGTTTCGCCGCCGACCCTACTCCAGCCCGTACGCTTCGGGGAGTCGCGCGAAGGAGGCAAAGAGGTGCCGGTGGAGATCACCTGGTGGGGTCACGCCACCTGCACGGTCGAGGATTCGAACGTGCGCCTCCTCACCGACCCTCTGTTCGCACGCCGGCTCGCACACCTGCGCCGCCGCCGGGGCGCACCACCTCCGCCCGGCGCCTGGCGGGCGGACGTCGCTGTGGTCTCCCACCTGCACGCCGACCACCTGCATGTTCCGTCTCTCGCCAGGCTGCCGCAGGGCACCCGCCTGCTCGTGCCCCGGGGCGCGCCCCGGGCGGTGCCGGGCCTGCGCCGGCTCACGCATCTTCGGATGACCGAGATGACGCCGGGGGACGTGACGACGGTGGGCGACGTGGCCGTACGCGCCGTTCCCGCGCGGCACGACGGACGCCGGCTGCCCGTCGGCCCGCACCGCTCCCCCGCCCTGGGCTACGTCTTCGAGGGCGAGGCACGCACGTACTTCGCCGGGGACACCGGGCTGTTCGACGCGATGGCGAAGGAGGTCGGGCCGGTCGACGTGGCATTGCTGCCGGTCGGCGGGTGGGGACCGTATCTCGGGGACGGGCATCTGGACGCGGGACGGGCGGCCGAGGCGCTGGCCCGGCTCGCGCCGCGCAGTGCGGTGCCGGTGCACTACGGCACGTACTGGCCGATCGGCATGGATGCCGTGCGCCCCCATGAATTCCACGCGCCCGGCGACGAGTTCGCACGGCTCGCGGCGGAGCACGCGCCCGGCGTGGCGGTGCACCGGCTCGCGCACGGGGAGCGCGTGCGCCCGGAGGTGGCCCGGTGACGGTGCTGGCCGCCGTCACGACGACGGTGCCGTACGAGTCGACCCAGCAGGCGATCGGCTATCCGACGCTCTTCCTGCTGGTGCTGATCGGGGCGCTGGTGCCGGTGATCCCGACGGGCGCGCTGGTGAGTTCGGCGGCGGTGGTGGCGTTTCACCAGACGGCACCCTTCTCCCTGGCGCTGGTGTTCGTGACGGCGTCGACGGCGGCGTTCCTGGGCGATGCGACGCTGTACTGGCTGGGGCGGCGCGGCATGCGCTCGAAGAACGGCTCGCGCTGGCTGGAGGCGATCCGCTCGCGTGCGCCGGAGGAGCGGCTCACTCAGGCGCAGGAGAAGCTCGCCGAGCACGGTGTGGCCGTCCTGGTGCTGTCCCGGCTGGTTCCTGCGGGGCGGTTGCCCGTGATGTTGGCCTGTCTGCTGGCCGAGTGGCCGATGCGGAGGTTCGCCCGCGGTAACCTGCCGGCCTGCCTGGCCTGGGCTGTGACGTACCAGTTGATCGGGATTCTCGGGGGGTCGTTGTTCAGCGAGCCGTGGGAGGGAGTTGTGGCGGCGGTCGCGTTGACTCTGGTCATCAGCGTGGCGCCGGGCATGTGGCGTCGTATGCGCAAGGCTTCGTCGGGTGAGCCGTGATGCGGCCGGAGGGCGGGGACCACGGTCGTGTGGCGACTGCGACTAGTGGGGGTTGATCGCGCAGTTCCCCGGCCCCCCGGGTGGGCTGCCCTACAGCACCCTTGACGCGCCGACCGGAATGTCCCACAGGTTCTCGCGGTCCAGGCCCGCCTTCTCCCACGCCGCCCGCACCCGGGTGAGCGGCTCCAGGACCGGCTCCGCCGACAGTACGAACGTCGCCCAGTGCATCGGCGCCATCCTGCGGGCCCCCAGATCCCGGGCCGCCCGCACCGCCTCCTCCGGATCGCAGTGGACGTCGCTGAGCCACCAGCGGGGGTCGTAGGCGCCGATGGGGAGGAGGGCGAGGTCGATGCCGGGGTAGCGCTCTCCGATGCGGGTGAACCAGTGGCCGTAGCCCGTGTCGCCGGCGAAGTACACGCGCTGTCCGTCCGGCGCGGTGAGCACCCATCCGCCCCACAGGCTGTGGCAGGTGTCGACGAGGGTGCGCTTGGACCAGTGGTGGGCCGGGACGAAGTCGAAGCGGACACCGGAGAGTTCGGCGGCCTCCCACCAGTCCAGCTCGGTGACCCGCGTGAACCGGCGGCGACGGAACCATGCGGCGAGGCCGGCCGGCACGAACACGGGGGTGTCGCGCGGGAGTCGGCGCACGGTGGGGGCGTCGAGGTGGTCGTAGTGGTTGTGGCTGATGACGACCGCGTCGATGCGCGGCAGGGCGCTCCAGGCGACGCCGACGGGGGTGATGCGGGCCGGGGTGCCGAGGATGCGGCGGGACCAGACGGGGTCGGTCAGGACCGTCAGTCCGCCGATCCGGACCACCCAACTGGCGTGGCCCACCCAGGAGACGGCGACCGTGCGCGCGTCCACACCGGGCACCGGGGCGGGCTCGAAGGGCAGCTTCGGGATGTCGGCGAGGCCCTCCCGGCCGGGGCGTACGGCGCCCTCGCGGGCGAAGCGGGCGAGGGTCCTGATGCCGGGCAGCGGGGCGGTGAGCCGGTCGTGGAAGGTCCGCGGCCACACCCGGCGTTCGCCCAGCGGGCGGGGTGCGGCGAGCGGCTGGAACGGGGGTGCGAAGGGGGACGGGTCTGCCGGGGCGTCGGCTTCCCGGGTGGTCGTACGCCGTGGTGTCGACATGGATGAGTCGGACTGCTGCGTCATCGAGGAGGCTCCCATCGCTGAGCTTCGTCACGGAGATCGTCGAAGACCGACTTCAAGTGGATCAACGCGCGGTGCACGTGCGGCAGTTCCAACGGCGAGGGTGACGTGATGCATTGCGCGCGTTCCTCTTCGGTACCGGCCAGCAGGGATTCGGTGGACAGCCGTACGCGCAGCGCGCCGAGGTCGTCGCCGAAGCGGTGCCCGCCCGGTGCGGGCATGCCGAGCCGCTCGGCGAGGAAGTCCTCCAGGTCCTGCGCGTCCCCCCCGCCGTGCGCGGACAGTCCGGCGCGCAGCGGGCCGAGATCGACGTACAGGTGCCGTCCGGCCTGCGGGGGCCGCGCCACGGCGCCCGCTCCTACGGCAGCGGCGTGCGCGGCGGCTGCCACGCGTGCGTGCAGGCGCACGGTGGCGCCGACCCGCGCGGTGACCGGCTCGGGCTCCTCCAGTGCGTACTGGGCCGCGAGGGCGACCGGGCCGGCGATCCGGGCGCCGAGCGCGGTGAGCACGTCGAGCACGCGCGCGTGCAGGCCGTCGCCGGCGTCGCCGGCGGGGAAGCGGGCGACCGCGGCCGGCCAGCCCGGCGGGAGGTGGGCGCCGGACAGGTCGGTGACGACGGTGACTTGTCCGGGCAGCATCTCGGCGGGGCTGAGCAGCACGGTGTCGTGGAGGGCGTGCACGGTGTCGCGCCAGGTCTCGTCACTGACGAGGTGCAGGCCCTCTTCGGTGGCCGCCTCCAGGGTCTCGTGCAGCACCTCGGGCGGGGCCACGGTGGCGGTGGGGTCGTCGGCGACGGACAGCACGAGCAGCCGCGGGTCACCGCCCTCGGCGCGTACCCGGCGGACGGTCTCCAGCAGGGCGTACGGATCCGGCACTCCGCCGCACTCCGCCGGCGTGGCCACGTGGAAGACGGGCCTGCCCAACAGGCGCGCGTACGGCGCCCACCAGGCGGCGCAGGGCCGCGGCACCAGGACGTCGCCGCCGATCGCGGCGGTCAGCGCGAGCAGCAGGGCGGGCGCCCCGGGAGCGGCCACTGCCCGCTCCGGTTCGGTCGGCAGACCGCGCCGGCCCCAGTAACCGCACGCGGCTGCCAGGAGGCCGTCGCCGCCGCCGATCAGCTCGCTCTCGGCCCGGCCGGCGGCAGCCGCGAGGACGGCGGCCAGTTCGGGCAGTACGGGCAGCCCGTCGCCCGGGAGCGGGGGCCCGTAACGGACGGGGCCGTGGCCTTCGAGGTCCGTCGGGCGCATCCTTGCCTCCGCGCTGTGCCAGGTGCCTCAGTGGTTCGTCGTGCGGTGCTCCGTGCGGGTCGGTTGTTCCGTGGTGCGGGTTCCGGGCTTCGTACGGTGAGAGGGGCCGCACGGTGTGTCGTGTACCCCTCGTGCTCCGAGTATCCATCGTGCCGCCACCCCATGAGTGCCCGACAGGCGTCAGTCCTGCGCGGTGGGTGTCTTGCGTCGCAGCCGGTACGCCGCACCGCCGGCCGCGCCCGCGATCAGCACGCCGCCGGCGACGAGGGCGGGGACGGAGTCGGTGAAGGTGCCGCCGTCACCGGCGCGCACGCCGTGGTCGACGGCCGCATCGTCGCAGTCCTGCGCGTGTGACCGGCTGTGGTCGCCCTTGCCCGAGGGCGCGGCTTCCTCCCACCCGCTTCCGGCCTTGTCGGGTTCGGTGGTGCCCAAGTGGGGCTCGGTGCACGGATCGCCGCCCCCGTCGGTGCCGCTCCAGCCTCCGTCGGTGCCCTCCTTGCCGCCCTCACCGCCGCTCTCCGTGCCGTCCTTGCCGGCCTCGCCGCCCCCCTGGGTTCCGCCGTCCGCGCCGCTGCCCTTGCCCCCGGCTTCGGTACCACCCTTGGCGCCACCACTGTCGAGGGCCACCGTGAGCGTCGCGCTCCACTCCTTGCCCGCCCCGCCGGGCGCCGCCGGGCAGGTGCCGTCCACCGTCCATGCGGAATCCGCTCCGGCCGCGTCCGGGTCCTCCTCGAAGTTCTCGGCAGGGGGGATACGAGCGGTGCCGCTGTAGGCGGGCCCGGCGTCCGTCTCGTCGTTGCCGGAGGCCCGCTTCAGCTGGACGGTGCCCTCTTCGAAGGCCTGCGAGGTGGCGTCGATGGTGGCCGGAGCGGTTGTGCCGAGGGCGTCGCAGGAGACCGAGACCGTGACGCTGCCGCCCGGGGCGACGGAGCCGGGGCTGACCTCCGCGGTCGGCTCCGCGAAGGCGGCCGAGGCGACGAAGCCCAGGACGACACCGGCCAGTGCGGCGACGGACAGGGCGCGGGCGGTGCGGCGCATGGGGTGAGCTCCTTCGGCCGACGGCTGCGGGGGTACGGCGGTCGTGCCCCCGCAGCCATGACAGCCCGCCCGGCGTCCGGGCGCGCGCGGCCGGGCACCATTCGCGGGACGGGGACGGCCGAGTGGGTGACGCCGTACGGGTCGACCGCTCCGTCAGTTCAGCAGCGCGGCCAAGTCCCGCTCCAGCCCGCGCCCCCGCCTGCTGACCACCCCGGCGGCGACGTCCGACAGCTTGCGGTTGGTGCCCTGGGAGATGCGGCGCAGTACGCCGAAGGCAGTGTCGGCGTCGCAGCCGAGGACGTGCATGACGATGCCGCACGCCTGGTCGACGACGGGCCGGGAGCGCAGGGCGGCGCCGAGATGGTCGAGCTCGCTGAGCGCGGCGCGGTAGGAGCGGTCGCGGACCAGGCAGCTGGCGGCGAGTTCGCCGAGGGCGTGCACGGGCCCGTGCACGACGTCCTCCAAGGCGCCGGGCCGGAAGCTGTAGAGACTGAGCGTCACCGTGAGGCCGGAGCGGCGGAACGGGAGCGTGACGCTGGAGCGCACCCCCGAGTCGAGCGCGATGGCGCGATACTCCGGCCAGCGGTCGTCGCGCAGCAGGTCGGCCGAGTCGACGGGCTCGCCGCGTTCCAGGGCCGCCGGGATGGGCCCGTCCCCGGAGCGGAGCTGCACGGCGACGAGTCCGGCGAGGTCGGGGTGGGTGACGGCGGCGGGCCGCTCGGCACCCGACTCGGCCACCATGCTGCTCGCGCCGCAGCAGTCGGCGGTGCAGCGCATGGCCTGTTCGACCAGTTCGGACAGCCTGCGCCCGGGAAGGGCAGCTTCGGCGGACTGGTCTCCCCAGCGACCGACACGATCGTGAGCGGGCATCCTCAACTCCTCCTCATTTTGGGCGCTTTCCCGGTACTGCGCGGGGAAAACAGCGGGAGAACAGGGGGACCAGTTGGATCCCCGCCGCCCCGAGCCCTATCGCCGCCAGCTAGGTTCGTCCCCATGGCGAAGACCGACGAATTCGGTGAAGAACTTGCGGATTTCGTGCGCCGCGTCGCGGAGCTCAAGGCGGCACGGTCCGTCACGGGAGGGGACCTGCCGACCGTCCTGGACGCGGCCATCTTCGAACTGGACCATGTCGCCGCCCAGTTGTGGCCGTCGTACGAGCGGCTGACCTCGGGCGGGCTGCCCCGTACGACGTCCGCCGACCGTCAGGAACAGCATCTGCTGCGGGCGGTGTTCCAGCGGTTCCCGCTGCCGGTCGCGCTGGTGGACCGGGAAGCGGTGGTGCGCCGGCTGAACTTCGCGGCGACGTCCTTCACCGGCGTACGGGCGGGCTATGCGACGGGCCGGCCGCTGACCGGGTTCCTCGCCCATGCCGACCGGGCGGCGTTCCGTTCGCAGGCCGCCGCGGTGGCACGCGGCGAGGGCGACCGCAGCCTGACCCTGCACCTCCAGCAGCGCCCGTCCGTCCCGGTCCACGCGACCCTCACGGCGGTACGCCCCAGCGGGGAGCCCCACACCACCGTGCTGGTGGTGCTGCAGCCCGGAGACCTCCGCGCGACCGGCGTCCCGGCTCCGGGCGACAGCCCCACGACCCAGGTCCCCGACCTCACCGAGACCACCCGGCACGCGGCCCTGATGGACGTCCTGGACGAGATGACCACGGCCCTGCTGACGGCACCGCGCGGCGACCGTGAGGCAGTCGTCCGGCGCGCGGCCCAGGTCCTGCACGGCCGCTTCGCCGACTGGGTCATCGCCGACACGGGCACGGCCGGGGCGGCCGGCGCGACCGGACTGTCCCGTACGACCGTGCTGGCCCCTTCGGAGAAGGAGGCGAAGACGCTGGCGGCCCAGTCGCCGGCCGGCTGCCCCCTCGTGGTGGAGACGGCACGCACCGCCTCCCCGGCTCTCCAGGTCCGCCCGCCGAACCCGGACGCCTTCGGCCATGATGCCGAGGGCGCCCGGGTCCTCGTACAGGCGAACGTCACCTCACTGCTGTGTGTGCCTCTCGCCGTCGAGGGCGCCGTGGCAGGCGTCCTGACGCTGTTCAGATCCGGCGCCCGCCTGGCGTTCTCGATGGCGGAGGCGCGGGCGATGGACACCATGTCCCGCCACATCGCACTTGCTGTGACAGGAACGCCCTGAGCGGCGCCTGGCCGTGTCAGCCCACGTCATCGAGCACTTGCTCGCGCACCCGGCTGCAGCACCGGCTGATCAGCCGGGACACGTGCATCTGCGAGATACCGAGCTGTTCGGCGATCCGGCTCTGCGTCATGTCCCCGAAGAAGCGCATGTACAAGATGGCGCGCTCACGCTCGGGCAGGGCCGCCAGCCGCGGCGCCACGGCCTCGCGGTCCACGACCGTGTCCAGTGCGGGATCGGCGGAGCCCAGCGCGTCGCTGAGCGAGTAGCCGTCCTCGCTGCCGGGCAGCTCCGCGTCCAGCGACAGGGCGGTGAAGCTCTCCAGCGCCTCCAGACCGACCTTGACGTCGGCCTCGCTCATGTCGGCGTGCTCGGCGATCTCCGCGACGCTCGGCCTGCGGCCCGAGACGGTCTGCAGGTCCTGGACCGCGAACCGCACGCGGTTACGCAGGTCCTGGACACGGCGCGGCACGTGCAGCGTCCACATGTGGTCGCGGAAGTGGCGCTTGATCTCACCGGTGATGGTGGGCACGGCGTAGCTCTCGAAGGCGTTGCCGCGCTCGGGGTCGTAGCGGTCGACGGCCTTGACCAGCCCGAGGGCGGCCACCTGGCGCAGGTCGTCAAAGCTCTCGCCGCGGCTGCGGAAACGTCCCGCGAGCCGGTTGGCCATGGGCAGCCACGCCTCGACGATCCTCTCGCGGACGGAGTCGCGCAGCTGCCCCTCGGGCAGGGTGGCGAGCTTGCGGAAGTCTTCCGCGGTGTCGGGGGCGTCGTCGTGCGGGTGGTGCTTCGCGCTCACTGAGGTGGGCATCGTGCGTCGCAACTCCCTTGGTTGTGCTCTGGCTTGGACGGTCACCGAGGGAGTGCGGGGTGCGCGCCGGGGACCGGACACACCCGTGGCGGGAATTGCCGCTCCCACGGACGTGCCTCCTGTCCGAAGCACTGATTGTTCGCCTGCCCTCACTCCCGGTCCGCAAACACCCACGCGGGTTTTCCGCCCGCGCGGGGGGTCACTCGGAGCGGTGCCGCGCAGTCCCACCGAGCCCAGGAGGTCCCGCATGAGCACCAAGGTCGCCGATCACATCCTGCAGCGCCTGCGCGAGTGGGGTGTGGAGCACGTCTTCGGATATCCCGGCGACGGCATCAACGGCCTGCTCGCCGCGTGGGGACGCGCCGACAACCAGCCCCTGTTCATCCAGTCCCGGCACGAGGAGATGTCCGCGTTCCAGGCGGTCGGCTACGCCAAGTTCAGCGGGCGTCTGGGGGTGTGCGCGGCGACCTCCGGACCCGGCGCCATCCATCTGCTCAACGGCTTGTACGACGCCAAGCTCGACCACGTCCCCGTCCTGGCGATCGTCGGCCAGACGCACCGCACCGCGATGGGCGGCTCGTACCAGCAGGAGGTGGACCTGCACTCGCTCTACAAGGACGTCGCCTCGGACTTCGTGGAGACGGTGACGGTCCCCGAGCAGCTGCCGAACGTCCTGGACCGGGCGATCCGCACCGCGTACGCCCGCCGCGCCCCCACGGCGATCATCGTTCCCGGCGACGTCCAGGAACTCGAGTACTCCGCCCCCACGCACGAGTTCAAGATGGTGCCCTCCAGCCTGGACAGCAGTAGCTGGACGGCGACCCCCGCCGATGACTCGGTGCGCCGCGCGGCCGAGATCCTCAACTCCGGTGACAAGGTGGCCGTCCTGGTCGGCCAGGGCGCGTCCGGCGCACGGGCCGAGGTGGAGCAGATCGCCGAGCTGCTCGGCGCCGGCGTGGCCAAGGCGCTGCTCGGCAAGGACGCCCTGAGCGACGCACTGCCGTACGTCACCGGCGCGATCGGCCTGCTGGGCACCCGCCCGTCGTACGAGCTCATGCGGGACTGCGACACCCTGCTGACGATCGGGTCCTCCTTCCCGTACACGCAGTTCCTGCCGGAGTTCGGCAAGGCGCGCGGGGTGCAGATCGACATCGACCCGCACATGGTCGGGATGCGCTATCCGTACGAGGTGAATCTCGTCGGCGACGCGAAGGCGACGCTGGAGCGGCTGATCCCGCTGATCCGCTCGGAGGAGCGCGGTCGCGAGTGGTACGACACGGTGTGCGACAACGTGGCACGCTGGCACGAGATCATGGACGGGCGGGCGAAGCTGTCGGCCGACCCCATCAACCCGGAGTACGTCACCCGCGCCCTGGACCCGCTGCTCCCCGACAACGCGATCGTCTCTTCCGACTCGGGTTCGGCGGCGAACTGGTACGCCCGCCACCTGACGATGCGCCCGGGCATGCGCGGGTCGCTGTCCGGGACGCTCGCGACGATGGGCTGCGGGGTGCCGTACGCGATCGGCGCCAAGTTCGCCCACCCGGACCGTCCGGCGATCGCGCTGGTCGGGGACGGGGCGATGCAGATGAACGGCCTGGCCGAGCTGATCACCGCGGCGAAGTACAAGGACCTGTGGGAGGACCCGCGCCTGGTCGTGGGCATCTTCAACAACCACGACCTCAACCAGGTCACCTGGGAGATGCGCGCCATGGAGGGCGCCCCGTCCTTCCTGCCGTCCCAGGAGCTCCCCGACGTCCAGTACGCCGCCTTCGCCCGCTCCCTCGGCCTGACCGGTATCCGCGTGGAGAAGCCTGAGGACGTGGCGGCCGCCTGGCGCGCGGGGCTGGAGGCGGACGGGCCCGCGGTGATCGAGTTCCTCACCGACCCGGCCGTACCGCCGATCCCCCCGCACGCCACGTGGGACCAGATGGAGGCGACGGCCGCGTCGATCCTGAAGGGGGACGCGGATCGCGGGTCGATGATCAGGCAGGGGTTCAAGGCGAAGATGCAGGAGTTCCTGCCGGGGCGGGACAAGCGGGACAGGAAGGGCGACTGAGCAGGACCCGAGCCGCGAAGCGGCACACCCCGGGGGCGGCGCCTCAGTGACCGAGCGCCGCCCCATCCGGGCGGTCCTGGTCCGGTTCCCTCGGCAGCAGCAGTTCCTCGTAGCGGCCCAGTGCCAGCACAGCGCCGAGCATGAGAAGCGGGAGTAGCACAGCGAGCAGTGCCATGACCTGGTCCTTCCCCAGAACCGAACGTGTGTGGGGGATGAGATCCGGGTCACCCTGCCTGCCGTCGGCAAACCCTGTGTCGGCCTCCGATGTGCGGGTACGCGGTGCGGACGCGAAGATCTGGAGGGAGTCATGCAGCGAGGCAGTGACCGGCTGAGCGTCCATCGTGACGACGAGATGAAGCACGAACTGCAGGGGCTGCTGCGATCCGGGCATCCCACCCGGACGGAGGAGTGGCACGATCCGGAACCGACCGCCGACGACGACCTTGAGGTCGCGGGCGGCCCGGTGGCACCGGGGACGCCCACGGCCTCCCTGGCGGTGGTCCGGCTGGAGCTGGCCCGGTTCCTGGGCCGCAACTCGTTCCCGGCGACCCCGCGGGAGCTGATGGGCGTGCTGCGCCGCGGGTACGCCCCCGACGCCCTGGTCGAGCCGATGGAGCGCCTGCCGCGCTCGACGCGCTACGCCAACGTCCAGGAGCTGGCCGAGGCCCTGACCGGGGGCGGGCGGTCCACGCGCCGGAGTAACGCATAGCGGCCCGGTCGGTGGGTACTGCGGGCGGGGTCACGCCGCCACGGCCGCGGCACCCGTCACCGGCCGGGAACGCAGGAGGGCCAGCGATGGCTGAATTCGTGAAGGACGTCATGACGCCGGGCGTGGTCGCCGTCCGCCCGGACGCCTCGCTCGTCGAGGCGGCACAGCTGATGCGGGCACAGGACATCGGTGATGTCGTGGTGGCCGACGGCCAGGACGTCGTGGGTGTCCTCACCGACCGTGACATCACGGTGCGGGCGGTCGCGGACGGCGCCGATCCGCTGACGGTGAGCGTCCGGTCGGTGTGCACCCGCAACCCGGTGGTGATCGACCCGGGCGAACGGGTCTCCGTCGCGGTCGCGTTGATGCGCGAGCACTCCGTACGGCGGCTGCCGGTCGTCGAGGGCGGGCTCCCGGTCGGCGTCGTCAGCCTCGGCGACCTCGCGGAGACCGAGGACCCCGACTCGGCGCTGGCGGACATCAGCCGCGCCGCTCCGGGCGGGTGACCGGTGAGCCACGACCGGCCCGGCGGGATCAGCGCCTACGGCGCCACCGTCCGCCGTCTGAGGTCAAGCCGGTCGAGCAGCACCTCCACAGCTTTCCGGAGTCGCTGCCGTCCGGCGGGCCGGCCGCGATCATGTGCCTGCACGCCGGCCAGGTCAGGCCCCCGCTGCGCGGCGGACGCGGCGATCCCCACGCGTGGCATCTCGTGCCGCGTCGGCGGCCGGTGTCGCGCGGGACAAGAAGCGCTTCATGAGCGACGAGGCCCACTTCAGGGCCGACAAGGAGAGTCGAGGCATCATGCGTATCGCATTTCTGACCGCACCCGAGGGCGTCGAGGAGGTCGAGCTCACCGATCCGTGGCAGGCGGCGGTGAACGCGGGCCATGAGCCGGTGCTCGTGTCGACGAAGCCGGGCACGATCCAGGCGTTCCACCATCTCGACAAGGCCGACAAGTTCCCCGTGCAGGAGGTCGTGGGTGAGACGTCGGCCGACTCCTTCGGCGGGCTGGTCCTGCCGGGCGGGGTCGCCAACCCGGACTATCTGCGGACGAACAGCAAGGCCGTCGCGTTCGTGCGGGACTTCTTCGAGCAGGGCCGGCCGGTCGCCGCGATCTGCCATGCCGCGTGGACGCTGGTGGAGGCGGACGTCGTGCGCGGCCGGGTGCTGACCTCCTGGCCGAGCCTGCAGACGGACATCCGCAACGCGGGCGGCACCTGGGTCGACGAGCAGGTGCGGATCTGCGACCACGGCAACAACAAGCTGGTCACCAGCCGCAAGCCGGACGATCTGAAGGCGTTCTGCGAGACGTTCCTGGAGGTGTTCGCCAGGGAGTCCAGGAGGGAGGCCGTCTGACGCGGCCCACCTCATCCGGGGGTCACCTCATCCGGGGGTCATCCGGGGTGCCCGTTCTCAGCCCGTGCCGCGGTCGCGGGCGCCCTCGCGGGTGCGGCCCGGGGCCACGGTGCGGCGTGGGTTGCGGCGCAGGTATTCGCCCTCCAGCTGCGCCATGCGATCGTTGTGGGCCCGCAGCGCGTCGTTCGAGCCGTACAGCAGCGTGTCGTGGCGCGTCCGGTGGATGGTCTCCAGCTCCTTCATGAGCTGCTGGTCGTCCAGCCGGCCGGGGTCGACTCCGGTCATGGTGGTACCCCGCTCGTCGTGTTCAGTCATGCGGTCCGGGTACCCGCCCGCTGAGCACACAGCACCCGAGCGGAGTACGGGAGACAGCCATGGATCTCGCCTTCCTGCATCCACTGTACGAACACCCCGGGCCCTGGGCCTCCGTGTACGTGGGCACGTCGCGGCATACGGAGGACACTCCTCATGAGCGGCACCTGACGGCCAGGGCCCTGTCCCGCGAGCTGGCCGGGCAGGGAGCCGACGACGCGACCTGCCGGGCCGTACGGGACGCGCTGGAAGGACTGGAGCACTCATCGGAGCCGCACGGCCGCGCGATCTTCGCCCGGGCGGGTGAGGTGGCCCTGGATCCGCCCCTGGCCCGCGCCCCGCAGCGCGACAGCGCGAACTGGGCGCCGCTGCCGCACACCGCTCCCCTGCTGGAGCTGGCGGGCGAGGACCCGGTGTGCGTGGTGGCGTACGTCGACCGCAGGGGCGCCGCCTTCGAGCTGCGCACCGCGCTGGGCCGGCAGGACGTCGGTGCGGTCACCGGGCGGCAGCATCCGGTGCACCGGACGAGCACGGCCGACTGGTCCGAGCGGCACTTCCAGCTCAAGGTGGAGAACACCTGGGAGCACAACGCGGCCGAGATCGCCGACGCGCTCACTGTCTGCCAGGAAGAGACCCGTGCCGACCTGCTGATCCTCGTGGGGGACGACCGCGAGCGGCGGACCGTGCACGAACGCCTGCCGCAGCGGCTGCACGACCTCGTGGTCGAGGCCCCGCACGGCACCGGCAGCCGACTGCTCGACGAGGACGTCGAACAGGCCCGCGCGGACCACGTACGGCAGCGGGCGGCGCGGGAACTGGAACGGTTCCTGGCGGCCCGCGAGCCCGGGCCCGAGGGCCGCGCCGGAGCCGTGGAGGGCGTACCCGCCCTGATGGAGGCCGCGCGCGAGCACCGCATCGATGAACTCCTGATCCGCCCGGACAGCCCCGACGCCCACCGGGAGGTCTGGGTCGGCGAGGACCCGGACCAGCTGGCGGTGCGCCGCACCGACCTGAAGATCCTCGGCGAACAGAACTCCTGGTCGGCCCGAGCCGACGACGCCCTGCTCCGGTGCGCGGTCGCGACGGGCGCCGGAGCGTTGTCGGTCACCCCGACGGGGCCGGAGAAGCACCCGGCGGGCGGGTTGGGAGCACTGCTGCGCTGGACGTGAGCGGTCTGCCCCCTGGGGGCGGCAGCTCACGGGGGCGGGTAGGGGCGGTGCGGGCGAGGAGAGCTACCGCGCCCGCTCCACCCTCCGCTCGTCCCACACCGGCTCCGGCGTCTCACGGACACGCCCGTCGCTGCCGAACACCAGATACCGATCGAACGACCGGGCGAACCACCGGTCGTGCGTGACGGCCAGCACCGTCCCCTCGAAGGCCTCCAGCCCTTCCTGCAGAGCCTCGGCGGACTCCAGGTCGAGGTTGTCCGTCGGCTCGTCGAGGAGCAGCGCAGTGACACCCTCCAGCTCCAGCAGAAGGATCTGGAACCGGGCCTGCTGCCCCCCGGAGAGCCGGTCGAAGGCCTGCTCGGCCTGCTGGGTCAGCTCATAGCGGCGCAGGCGGGACATCGCGGCCCCGCGGTCCTGGGCATGCTCCTTCCACAGAATGTCGAGCAGGGTCCGCCCCAGCAGCTCGGGGTGCGCGTGCGTCTGCGCGAAGTGCCCCGGCACGACACGCGCCCCGAGCTTCCACTCCCCCGTGTGCGCCACCCCCTCCCCGGCCAGCAGCCGCAGGAAGTGGGACTTGCCGGACCCGTTGGAGCCGAGGACGGCGACTCGTTCGCCGTAGAAGACCTCCAGGGAGAACGGCTTCATCAGACCCGTGAGCTCAAGCGCCTCACAGGTGACGGCCCGCACCCCGGTACGCCCGCCCTTCAGCCGCATCCTGATGTCCTGCTCGCGCGGCGGCTCCGGCGGCGGCCCCGCCTCCTCAAACTTGCGCAGCCGGGTCTGGGCGGCGCGGTAGCGGGAGGCCATGTCGGGGCTGTTCTCGGCGGCTTGCCGCAGTGCCAGCACCAGCTTCTTCAGCTGGGCGTGCTTCTCGTCCCAGCGTTTGCGCAACTCCTCGAAGCGGGCGAAGCGGGCGCGCCGGGCCTCGTGATAGGTGGCGAAGCCGCCACCGTGCACCCAGGCGTCCGCGCCCGCCGGTGAGGGCTCGACAGAGACGATCTTCTCGGCGGCGCGGGCGAGGAGTTCGCGGTCGTGGGAGACGAAGAGGACCGTCTTACGGGTCTCCTTCAGCCGCTCCTCCAGCCACCGCTTGCCGGGTACGTCGAGGTAGTTGTCGGGCTCGTCGAGCAGCAGCACCTCGTCGGTGCCCCGCAGGAGGGCCTCCAGCACGAGCCGCTTCTGCTCGCCGCCGGACAGCGTGCTCACCTGCCGCCACTGCGCCTTGTCGTACGGCACGCCGAGCGCGGCCGTGGTGCACATGTCCCACAGCGTCTCGGCCTCGTAGCCGCGCGCCTCGGCCCAGTCGGAGAGGGCTTGCGCGTACTTCAGCTGGGCAGCCTCGTCGTCGACGGTCATGATCCCGTGCTCGGCGGTGTCGACCGCCTTCGCCGCCTCTCGGATCCGGGGCGGCGCGACCGACACCAGCAGGTCGCGGACGGTCGTCTCGTCCCGTACGGACCCCACGAACTGCCGCATCACGCCGAGCCCGCCACTGACGGTGACGGTGCCGCCATGCGGCTTCAGCTCTCCGGAGATCAGCCGCAGCAGGGTCGTCTTGCCGGCACCGTTGGGGCCGACCAGCGCCACGACGGCGCCTTCGCCCACCCGGAAGGACACGTCGCCGAGCAACGCCCTCCCGTCGGGGAGGTAGTACTCGAGGTGCGCGGCTTCCAGATGTCCCATGGGGTCGAATTGTGGGGGCCGCCGCGGAGCCCGGGCAAACTCATATTGCGAAGGCCGGGCGGTTTCGGCCCTCCAGCCCTACGGCGCGTCCTCGTCGACGGCCTGTCCGGCCGGTCCGCTGTCGCCCGCGGGGGTGACGACCGCTCCCGCCCACGAGAGCGCCTTCCAGCCGCTTTCGGGCGCCCCTTCCAGGACCACCACCCCGGTGTTGTCGAGCGGGTGCGCCGCGGCGAAGGGGACGTCGACGTTGGTGGCCCGGGCCGCCGTCCACATGCGGATCACGGCGCCGTGGCTGACCATGGCGACGGCCCCGGCCCCGCTGCCGGCGGCCTCGGCGATCACGGAGTCGTAGCGCGCCAGCACCTCGGTACCGCTCTCGCCGCCCGGCACGCGCAGTTCGGTGTCGCCGGCCACCCAGGCGAACACGGTCTTCATGTAGGTGTGCCCGGCCTCCGTGTCGCCGCGCAGCATCTCCAGATCGCCCGCGAACACCTCACGGATCCCGTCCCGGACGAGCACCTCCAGGCCGCGTGCGGCGGCCAGCGGGGCGGCGGTGCGCTGGGTGCGGACCAGGGTGGATGCGTAGATCGCGTCGATGTCCTCGTCGGCCAGCGCCTCGGGCAGGGCGGCGGCCTGCTGCTCGCCGAGCGCGGTCAGGCCAGCGCCCGGGACTGCCGTGTCCAGCAGATAGTCCAGGTTGGCGGTGGTCTGACCGTGGCGGACGAGGAGCAGGCGCATGTACGGGTTCCTCCGTGTGTCGGTCACCACTGGCCGGACAGCAATCGGCCACTTCAGGGTACCCACCCCTGTATGAGCCCAGACGTCGACCTCACCCTGTCCAAGCGCGGCCGCCATGCCCTGCGCAACCGGCTCCTCGCTCTCGACTCCCGGCTGTTCGAGTTCGCCGCCGAGCGGAACTGGCCGTATGCCGAGCGGGTCCTGCCGAAGCTGAGCCGGAGCGCCAACCACGGGGTGCTGTGGTTCGCGACGGCCGCCGCCATGGCCGCAAGCCGGACACCCCGGGGCCGCAGGGCCGCGGTCCGCGGCATCGCCTCCTTGAGCCTGGCCTCACTGACCATCAACACCCTCGGCAAGCGGTCGGTGCGCCGCCCCCGCCCCGTACTGGACCCCGTACCGGCGATCCGGCAGCTGAAGCGGCAGCCGATCACCACGTCGTTCCCGTCCGGACACGCCGCGTCGGCGGCCGCGTTCGCCACGGGTGTCGCGCTGGAGTCGCCCGCGTGGGGTCTGGCGGTGGCCCCGATCGCCTGGTCGGTCGCGCTGTCGCGGGTGTACACCGGCGTCCACTTCCCGAGCGACGTGCTGGCGGGCGCGGCTCTGGGCGCGGGTGCCGCGTTCGCCGTACGGGGCATGGTGCCGACGCGTGACCGGGCGGTCCCGCCGGCCCGGCCCCGTACGGACGTCCCGGCACTGACCGAGGGAGACGGCCTGGTCGTGGTGGCGAACAAGGGGTCCGGCAGCTCCGACCGGGTGCACGCGCTGCTGGACATGCTGCCGCGCGCCGAGCTCGTCGAGTGCGAACCGGACAACACCCGGGCCGAGTTGCACAAGGCGGCGGAGCGGGCCCGGGTGCTCGGCGTTTGCGGCGGCGACGGCACGGTGAACGCGGCCGCGGAGGTCGCGCTGCTGTACGGGCGGCCCCTCGCGGTGCTGCCCGGCGGCACGTTGAACCACTTCGCGCTCGACCTGGGCGTGGAGGACGAACGCGATCTGAGCCGGGCCATCCAGCGCGGCGAGGCCGTGCGCGTGGACGTGGGCCGGTTCACCTGCGACGGACAGCAGGGTCTGTTCCTCAACACGTGCAGCCTCGGCGTGTATCCGGAGCTGGTGCGCGAGAGGGACCGCTTCGAGCACCGGGTCGGCACCTGGCCGGCCGGAGTGCTCGCGGCCCTGCGCGTCCTGCGCAGCGACCGCCATCCGCTGCACGCCGAAGTCGCGGGCCGCGCCCACCCGTTGTGGATGCTGTTCGCCGGCAACGGCACGTACCACCGGATGGGCCTCGCCCCGGCCCGGCGCCTGAATCTCGCGGACGGCGTGCTCGACGTACGGGTCGTGCACGGCGGTCGCCGGCCCGCGCTGCGCCTGCTCGCGGCCGCCGTGGCGGGCCCGCTGACCCGCTCCCCGGCCCACGCCGCTGTCCAGGTCCGCCGGCTGCACCTGTCCGGTGTCACACCGGGCGCGCTGCTCGCGTACGACGGCGAAGTCACCGAGGTGGGCGGCGAGGTGACGCTGGAGAAGCTGCCGGAGGCGCTGACGGTCTACCGGCCGCTGCCCGGCTCCTGATCGGTCGAGGGAGTCCCGACGTCCAGATAGTAAAACGCAGGTCTCAACATTCAACATGGGCGCGTACGGTGTCGGGTACCGCCCCGGGGCCGTGCGCCCCTGGGCCGGTACGCCGAGACGAGGGGAACAGGCATGTCGAAGGCGCACCCGAAGCCGCAGGAGACCGCCGTCTACACGCACGGGCACCACGAGTCCGTGCTGCGTTCGCACACCTGGCGCACCGCCGCCAACTCGGCGGCCTACCTGCTCGGTTCGCTGGAGCCGCACATGACGGTCCTGGACGTCGGCTGCGGCCCGGGCACGATCACCGCCGACCTCGCGGCCCTGGTCCCCGACGGACACGTCACCGGCGTCGACCGGGCACCGGAGATCCTGGAGCATGCCCGCGCCACGGCCGCCGGACGCGGCCTGACGAACGTCGGCTTCACGGTCGCCGACGTGCACGCCCTGGACTTCCCGGACGACACGTTCTGCGTGGTCCACGCCCACCAGATGCTCCAGCACGTCGGCGATCCGGTGGCGGCGCTGCGCGAGATGAGGCGGGTGACCAGGCCGGGCGGCCTCATCGCGGTCCGGGACTCGGACTACGCGGCCATGGCCTGGTATCCGGCCTCCCCGGGGATGGACGCCTGGCTCGACCTGTACCGCCGGGTCGCCCGCGCCAACGGCGGTGAGCCGGACGCGGGGCGCCGGCTGCGGTCCTGGGCACTGCGGGCGGGGCTCACGGACATCACCGCCACGTCGAGCACCTGGACCTTCGCGGCGCCGGACGAGCGGGCCTGGTGGAGCGGGCTGTGGGCGGATCGCACGCTGGCCTCGGCGTATGCCGAGCGGGCCACCGAGGGCGGGCACGCGAGTGCGGAGCAGTTGCGGGCCGTGTCGGAGGCCTGGCAGGAGTGGGGGCGCCACGACGACGGCTGGTTCAGCGTGCTGCACGGGGAAATTCTGTGCCGTAAGGACGCCTGAATCGCGCCTTTCTGGAAACCCGGCGAGCAGGAGGTCAAATTATGGTTCCTATTCTGCTCGTACTGCTACTGGCTCTGATTCTCTTCGGTGCCGGATTTGCACTGAAGGCACTCTGGTGGATCGCGGTCGTGGTCCTCGTACTGTGGCTCCTTGGATTCGTGATGCGCGGCACAACCGCGGCAGGAGGCAGGGGCCGCTGGTATCGGTGGTGAGAAAAAGGATATGCCGGGAGTGAACTGAACTCACAGAACTGCATCCACCCCCACTGAATTCACTCCCGGGGAAGCAGCGGTCCCAGCGGCCCGAGGTCCAGATTGAGGTCCTCGGGCCGCAGTCCGTAGCGCTCGCGCAGCTCGGTCATGCGATCGTCGAGCAGCATCAGCGTGAGCCCGATGCGCTCCTCCTGCTCCTCGCTCAGCTCGCCCGTGTCGAAGCGGCGCACCGCCTGGCGCTCCATGAGCTGGCGCAGCAACTCCACGACCGTCAGGACGAGTTTCACGAGGTCGCGTTCCACGGTATCGGGTTCGAGATCCAGGCGGTTGCGTTGTGATGTCACGTCAACTCCCCCCAGGGCGACGGAACCTGCTCGTTGACGGAGCTGATCAGTGCGTTCAGGTCGATACGGACGAGATCGACGTCCGCGATGCGCAAAGTGATGTCCCCCGTGACGACGACTCCCCCGGCGAGCAGCCGGTCGAGCAGGTCCACGAGGGCGACCTCACGCCGTTCCACGACGGTCACTGCCGCTCCTCCGGTTCCTCCGCGAACTCCTCGGTGAACGAATAGGCCGCCCAGGGCCCGGTGAGTTCGACCCGGATTCCTGGGACGTCATCCTTCTCCCGGTCCACCAGTTCCACGAATTCCTCGGAATCGGCACGCGGTACCAGATAGGCGGCGTTGAGTACATTCTGCCCGGACGCCCCGGAGAGCGTGGCGCTCTGCGGGGCGTGCAGCCGGGAATCCTCGGCGAACGCGGAAAGCTTTTCGTGCAGCCGTCCGGCGAATGCGGCAGTCTTTTGCCACACGTCCTCGCGAGCGCGCGTCTGCGTGCGACGCCGGCGCAGATAGTCGCGGCCGGAGGTCGCCGCGGACTCCGACCGGCCGGTCTCCGTGGGCCCGGCGGACTCGGTGGGCTGCACGGCTTCCGTGGGCTCCGTCTCGGCGTACACCTTCACGCCCCACTCGACCCGACCCTCCAGCCGGTCGAGGATGCGCCGGAAGTCCTCCTCACGGGCCTCCATCATCGTGCGTACGCCGCTGTCGTCCCGGAAGACGGTGGCGAGCCGCAGCGGCAGCGGGGTGGTGACGACGGTGAGCGAGTCGATGACCGTCTGGTGGGCGCGGGCCGTCGCCGTGAGCCACTCCATGTCCTCCAGATGGGCCCGCAGCGGCTCCTCGGCGAAGTCCGCCTCGGGCACCGTACTGACGACGGCGATCAGGCCGTGGTGGGTCAGCTGCTTCGGCGGCGCCCCGGCCACCCCCGTCAGCTGGACCTGGAGGGCCGAGCGAAAGGGGCGGCAGACGGCGTAGACGTAACGCAGTGCGGTCATGGGGCCTCCTCCTGTGCCCGGGCGGGCTCCAGCTGGGCCAGGCGCTCACGCAACTCGGCGTTCTCCCGGCTGAGTTCGTCGCGGCGGGCCCGTGTGGACAGTGCCGGGTCGTCCTCCCACCAGTCGATGCCCATCTCCTTCGCCTTGTCCACCGAGGCGACGATGAGCCTCAGCTTGATGGTGAGGAGTTCGATGTCGAGCAGGTTGATCCGGATGTCGCCCGCGATGACCACGCCCTTGTCGAGCACGCGCTCGAGGATGTCGGCGAGGTTGGCGCCGCCGTCGTGGCCGTAGGGCTGGGGCAGCCGCCCGGGGGTCGTCATCGGCGGCTCCCGCCACCGGCGTACTCGGCCTCGTCGACGTCCTCGTCCTCGGGCTCCTTCTCGGACTCCTCCTCGGCCTCGGGTTCGTCTTCGTACTCGTACTCGTCATCGGCCTCGCCCTCGGCCTCGTACTCCTCCTCCGGCTCCTCCGCGTCCTCGTCCGAGTACTCCGCGTCCTCCTCGTCCGGCCCGGCCTCTTCCTCCTCCTCGGCGCGAGGCGCTTCCTCGTCCTCCTCCTCTTCTCCTTCGTACGCCTCCTCGTCCTCCTCCGCGACCGCGTCCTCGTGGCTGCGGACGACCTCGCCGTCGCGGATCTCCCCGCGCCAGCCGTCCTCCGCCTCGCCCTTGAGGGTGATGAAGCGGACGTAGTTCTTGAGGTCGAGGCGGGCGCGGCGGCCCTGGGCGCGCCAGATGTTGCCGGTCTTCTCGAACAGGCCCTTGGGGTAGTACTCGATGACCAGCAGGACGCGGGTGAGGTTCTCGGCGAGCCGGTGGAAGGAGACGACGCCCTTCGTGGTGCCCTTGGCGCCCTCCGACGACCACGCGATGCGGTCGTCGGGCACCTGCTCCGTGGTGTGCGCCTTCCAGCTGCGGTTGGACCAGAAGACCTTCAGCTGCCAGTCGGAACTGGTGTCGTCGGCACGGTTCGCGTTCTTCACGCCCTTCGCGAAGGTGCTGAAGTCCTGGTACTGGGTCCACTGGTCGTAGGCGGTGCGCAGCGGTACGCCGACGTCGACGTACTCGAGGATGACGGTGGGCTTCTTGCCCGCACCGCCCTTGCCTTTGCCCTTGCCGCCGACGAGGTTCTTCAGCGCCCCGGTCACGCTGTCCTTGGCCCGGGAGGCGCCCAGCTCCAGGGCGGAGCGCAGGGGGCCCTTGCCCTCGGCGAGCTTGCGGCCGCCGTCCAGGGCGAGTTTGCCCAAGCCCGGGCTCTTGCCCTCGGCTATGTCGTTCAGCTTCCCCGTGGTCTCGCCGAGCTTGCGGCCGGCGTCGGTCAGCAATCGCGTGGCCTGTGCGGCCACGTAGTCCCGCAGTTCGGCCTTGAGCCGGTCGGCTGCCTCACTCTGGGCGACGCCGCTGAGCGATTCCTTCGCCCCGCGGGCGGTCGAACTCGCAGATCCGAGCGTGTCGGTCATCGCTCGCCACCACCCTTCGGCACCCGGGCCCGCGCGCTCCGGGCGGCCCCTCGTGCGGCGGTCGTCTTCTTGGCGGCCGTCTTCTTCGCTGTCGTCTTCTTGGCCGCCGTCTTCTTGGCGGGCGCCTTCTTGGCCGCCGACTTGGCGGTCTTCTTCGCCGGAGCCGCCGGAGCCTTCTTGGCCGTCTTCCGGCGCGGCTTGTCCTCGGACTCCTCGGACCCGGAATCCGAGGCCTCGGGCTCGTCGTACTCCGACTCCTCGGAGTCCTCGTCCCTGCCACCGAGATCCGGAGTCTCGGGAACCACGCCCTCCAGCTGGTCACGCACCTGTGCGGTGCGCCCGTGCAGCCGGTCGGCGAAGGCGTCGAGCTGCCGCTCGACGAGGGCGCCCGACGCGGCCTGTCCGACACCGCGCAGGTCCTCGCGCAGCTGGTCCCCGATCTCCTTGAACTGCGGGTTGTTCTGCAGTTGCTGAGACACCAGGTCCGCGAGCGCCCGCGGGCTCAGATGCATCCGCTTGCCGGCCACCATGGTGCCGACGGCGAACGCCAGTTTCATCTTCTTCGTACGTCCGAGCAGGTATCCGGCCCCTACCGCGAGGCCCAGTCCCAATCGATTCATAGTGCCGTCCCATCACTTTCCGGTGCCGTGTGTCCGAGCGCGATCTCCAGCCGGTCGAGGAGTTCGTCCTCCCGGCGGTCGAACTCGTCCTCCTCGATCTCGCCCGAGGTCAACTGCTCCTCCAGGGCGGCGAGTTCGGCGCGCACCGTCGCCGGGTCGTAGTAGAGGCGCTCCGCCTCCTGCAAGACCTGTCCGATCACCCATGCGCTGCCGCGCACCGGGGCGAACGGCAGCAGCAGTACCTCTCCGAGCAGCCCCACGGCCTCACTCCTCCGCGCTCTCCGCGCCGAGCGTGGTTCCCGCGTGCTCGGCGGGGCCGGGTTCGACGAAGCTGTACGGCGGCAGCGGACCGTTGAGACGCAGGTCGAGGTGCGGATGTCCCTTGCGGAGCTGCTCCACGGCCGTGAGGAAGGTCTCGACCCCGCCGCGGTCCACCAGGAACGACACGTTGGCGAGCCAGCCGGAGGATTCGGGGCCCACGCTGACCGCGTCCGCGGCCGGTTCCAGGGTGTGCTGGACGTCGGTGGCGTCCTCGGCCTCCTGGGCCTTGACCGCGGCGACCACCATCTCGCCGAGCCGCAGCCGCTCCTCGTAGGTGCCGCCGCCCGCCTGCCGGTTGGCCTCCGTGATGGCCCGGATCTCCGGGTTCTCGGAGAGCACCCGGTGCAGTACGGCCTCCTCGGCGTGGCTGGCCTTGATGTTGTACTCGACCTTGCCGTCCAGGGCCGCGAGCCGCTCCTTGTAGTGCTCGGCGCGTTCGGCGAGGACGCCGGTGACCGTGTCGTCGTCAGGGGCGACGCTGCCGAACCGCATGGGCAGCACACAGCCGGACGCGCCCGCCTCGGCGAGCACGTTCGAGTGAGCCAGCAGCTCCCTGCGCTTGGGGCGCAGCCCTTCGGGGGCGTCGCTGACGAGGGCCGCCAGGTCGCCCTGCTTCAGCATGCGCAGCTGGCGCGGCGGGTCGCCGACGCCGCCCACGGCGCTCGGAAGTGAGGGGTGCGAGCTCGCGGTGATGCCGTACACGTACGTGCTCACTCCTGCTCCTCCTTCCTGCGGGACGCGGTGGACTTGCGAGCGCGCGGCCTGGACTCGCGCTCGCCTTCGTCCCCGTCGTCCCGCGCCTGCTTGAAGGCGTCCGAGATGGTCTCGGCGGCGCCGGACAGCGCCCCCTTGGACTTGCCGCGTGCGCCGGACTCGGTGATCTCCCCGACGAGGTCGGGCAGGCCCGGGCTCTTGCGCGGGCCCGCCTCCAGGTCGAGCCGGTTGCACGCCTCCGCGAAGCGGAGATAGGTGTCGACGCTGGCGACGACGACCCGGACGTCGATCTTCAGGATCTCGATGCCGACGAGAGAGACCCGTATGAATGCGTCAATGACGAGCCCCCTGTCCAGGACGAGCTCCAGCACGTCGTAGAGGCCGCTGCTGCCGCCTCCGCCGCCGGACTGCTGTGCGGGTACCACGGTCATGCTGATCTTTCTCCTTGTCCGGGAATGGTGTGACGGGCGTGGGCGAGCGGCCTAGCGGCCGCCGGACCTGCGTGCGTCGGACCGTCCGCGTTCGTAGCGGCGGACACGGCGATAGCCGGTGAGCTGCCCCTGGTGGTCGAGTTCCACCTGGTAGCTCGCCATCAGGCTCATCGTGTCGGGGACGCGGCTCAGCTCCAGGACCTCGATCTCCAGTGCCCAGCCGTCCTCGGTATGTTCGAACGAGGACACCGTCTCGGCGTCCTTGCCGGTGAGTTCGGCGAGCTGGGCGCGTGCCTGGCGCAACACCTCCATGGGGGTCGGCTTGTCGTCCGCCCCGCCCTGTCGTTCCTGTCGTTGTCTGGATGATTTGGGTGAGTTCTGTGAATCAGTCATGGGCGCCTCCAACGGCGAGTGGCCCGGAAGGCCTTGGCCAAACCCAAGAGTTTGCGTGTCTCAGCCACGGAGTGCGTCGAGCCGACGGCGTGCGGGTCCCAGCGCACGGGGCCGGCTCATCACCCCCTCCCATGGGTTGGTGCGGGCCTGTTCGACGGCGTCCGCGATGGTCCAGCGGCGGGCGTCGAGGTCCGGGTCGTCCAGGTGTGACCAGGTCAGCGGGGTGGCGACGGGTGCGCCGGGACGGGGGCGCACGGTGTAGGGCGCGACCGCTGTCTGGGCGTAGGCGTTGCGCTGCACGTCGAGGTAGAGGCGGTCGCCGCGGTCCTTCTTGCGGGCGGCGGTGGTCAGCCGGTCCGGGTGGGCGGCGGCGAGGGTGTCGGCGGCGTCCCGGGCGAACTCGCGTACCTGGTCGAAGTTTTCCTCTCCCTTGAGCGGCACCACGATGTGCAGGCCGCGCGAACCGGTGGTCATCGGCGCCGACGGCAGCTTCAGCTCGTCGAGCAGTTCGCCCAGCAGCCCGGCCGCCTCCCTCACCTGCCCGAAGTCGTCCCCGGCCGGGTCGAGGTCGAAGACCATGCGGTCGGGCCGGTGGACGTCGTCGGTGCGCGACAGCCAGCGGTGCAGGGTGAGACAGGCCTGGTCGGCGAGGAAGACGAGGGTCGCGACGTCGTCGCAGACCGTGTGGCAGACGGTGCCGTCCTCCTTGGCGACCTCGACGCGGGTGATCCAGTCCGGGTAGTGCTCCGGGGTGTTCTTCTGCATGAACTGCGGGCCGTCGACGCCGTCGGGGTGCCGCTCCAGCATCAGCGGACGGCCGCGCAGGTGCGGCAGCATGAACTCGGCGACGGACCGGTAGTAGTCGACGAGATCGCCCTTGGTGTATTCCTTCGCGCCCCCATCACCGGGAAAGAGCACCTTGTCGGCGCGTTTGACCTCGACGGTACGGCGGCCCGCCCGCACCTTCCTCGTACCGTCGTCCTCGGTCACCGTACGACCGCCTCCTCCACCAGCAGCTTGCCCGCGGCGGCGATGGACGCGGCGTCGATGCCCGCGGCGTGCAGCTGCTCGTCCGGCGAGGCCGAGCCCGGCATCATGCGGACGGCGAGGCGCACCAGGCGGGGCACCGGGCGCCCGTCGAGGAACGCGTCGAGGACGGCGTCGCCGATGCCGCCCTCCTCGTGGTGGTCCTCCACGGTGAGCAGCAAGCCGGTCTCCTCGGCGGCCCGGCGCAGGGTGTCCCGGTCGACGGGCTTGACCGAGTAGAGGTCGACGACCCTGACCTGGATGCCCTCGCGCGCCAGGACGTCGGCGGCGGCGAGCGCCTCGTGCACGGTGACACCGGCCGCGACGACGGTCAGCCGGTCGTGGTCACTGGAGCGCAGCACCTTGCTGCCACCGACCGGGAACTCCTCGTCGGGGCCGTAGATGACCGGGGCACCGCCGCGCGAGGTGCGCAGATAGCGGACGCCCTCCAGGCCTGCCATGGCTGCGACGAGCTGGGCGGTCTGGTTGGCGTCGCACGGGTACAGCACGGTCGAGCCGTACACGGCCCGCATCATCGCCAGGTCCTCCAGGCCCATCTGGCTCGGCCCGTCCTGCCCGATCGCGACGCCCGCGTGCGAGCCGACGAGGTTGATGCCGGCGCCGCTGACGGACGCCATGCGCACGAAGTCGTGGGCGCGGGTCAGGAAGGCGGCGAAGGTGGAGGCGTACGGCACCCAGCCGCGGGTCGCGAGCCCCACCGCCGCGGCGACCAGCTGCTGTTCGGCGATGTAGCACTCGAAGAAGCGGTCGGGGTGTTCCTTGGCGAAGAACTCGGCGCGGGTGGAGTCGCTCACCTCGCCGTCGAGGGCGACGATGTCGCCGCGACCGGTGCCGAGCGCGGCGAGCGCCTCGCCGTAGGCGTTGCGGGTGGCGACCTCCTCCCCCTTGTCCCAGCGGGGCAGGGCGAGGCGTCCGTCGGGTACGGAGTGCAGCATGCGGGTCGCGGACGGCTCGTGGACGTGGATGCGCAGGTCGCGCCGTCCGCCGAGCTCGGCGATGGCCTCGTCGGGTTCCGGCAGCGGCTTGCCGTGCAGTCCCTCGCGGTCCTCGACGGCCGCGACGCCCTTGCCCTTGAGGGTCCGAGCGAGGATCACGGTGGGCTGCCCGACGGTGGACTCGGCCTCCGCGTACGCACGGTCGATGGCGTCCACGTCGTGCCCGTCGACCTCGATGGTGTGCCAGCCGAAGGCCTGGAAGCGGCGGGCATAGGCGTCGAGGTCATGACCGTGCCGGGTCGGGCCGCGCTGGCCGAGCCGGTTCACGTCGACGATGGCGGTGAGGTTGTCCAGATGCTCGTACGCCGCGTGCTCGGCGGCCTCCCACACGGACCCCTCGGCGAGCTCGCTGTCCCCGCACAGCACCCACACCCGGTACCCGGTCCGGTCCAGCCGCTGCCCTGCCAGCGCGATGCCGACGCCGACCGGCAGTCCCTGCCCGAGCGACCCGGTCGCGGTCTCCACCCACGGCAGCCGCCGCGGCGTCGGATGCCCTTCGAGCCGGCTGCCGAGCTTGCGGAAGGTGACCAGTTCGCCGTCCTCGATGGCACCGGCAGCCTTGTACGCGGCGTACAGGAGGGGCGAGGCGTGTCCCTTGGAGAGGACGAAGCGGTCGTTGCCGGGGTGGGCCGGCCGGTCGATGTCGTAGCGGAGGTGCTCCGCGAGGAGTACGGCCATCAGATCCGCGGCGGACATCGACGAGGTCGGATGCCCCGATCCCGCGGCGTCGGAGGCACGCACGCTGTCCACCCGCAGCTGCTGGGCCAGTTCGACGAGTTCAGCGGTGTTCATGAGTCTCCTTGCGAAGGGTGCTGGGAGCGGGGTTCGGGGGCGATGGGCGCGTCCGGGTGCGGTTTGTGGACGGCCGGGGTCCCCGGGGGAGGCCGGCCGTCCGTGTCGGCGTCGGTACCGGGGCTCGGCTCGCGGCCGCCCGCTCGGGAGTTGGGCCGCTTCACGGGGCCGGGGGTTCGGGGTGCTTGGCGGCGTCGGGGTCCTGGACGGGGTCGGGCTGTTCGGTTCCTCCCGGACCGTCGGCCTGGTTCTCGGCGGGCTCGCCGCCCGGCTGGTTCCCGGCAGGCACGCCGGCCTGCTCCGCCTTCTTGTCCTGGGCCCCGGTCTCCGACCGTCCCGGCACCCGGGCCAGCTCCGGCGACGCCGTGTCCAGCGGTACCGACCACGACCGCACCAGCCCCAACTGCACGGCCTGACGCGGCAGTACGGCGTCCAGGAGCCAGTCGGCGGCGACGCGGACGCGGTTGCCGGGCATGGCCGCAAGGTGGTAGCCGCGGGTCACCGCGCCCGCCGCCACGCCGGACAGGGGGATGCCGAGCGGGTTGGCCGCGGCCTTGACGCCGCCCAGGTCGACGACGAAGCCCATGTCACGGTGGCGGTAGGCGCGCCGCTCGCCCATGCCGAGGGACGCGGCCACGTTCTGGCCCACCGTCCTGCCCTGCCGCCAGGCGTGCTGGGCGGTCATCGGCGTGTACTCACCGGGCTTCTCCAGGTCGGGCACGGCAGCCGCGTCCCCGGCGGCGAACAACTCGGGCCGGCCCGGCACCTGGAGGTGCGGGTCGACGAGCAGGCGGCCCTTCTCCATGGGCAGTTCGAGGGACTCGGCGAGCGGATCGGGCCGTACGCCGACGCACCACACCAGGGTGCGGGTGTCGACGAACGAGCCGTCGCTCAGCACCACCCCGTTGTGCGTGGCCTCCTTCACCGAGGTGCCCATCCGCACGTCCACGCCCCGCTGCCGCAGCACCCGGTCGGCGGTCCGCGACAGCCTCTCGTCCAGCTCGGGCAGCACACGGTCGGCGATGTCCAGCAGCAGCCAGCGCGGCCGCATGCCCGTGCGCAGGGGGTGCTTGCGCACCTGGGAGTCGGTGAACAACTGGCCCTGCGCGGCGACCTCCGTGCCGGTGTACCCGGCGCCCACCACCACGAAGGTGCATCGTGCGGCGCAGCTTTTGGGGTCGTCCGCGGTGGCCGCCAGTTCCACCTGCCGGGTCACGTGGTCGCGCAGATACAGCGCCTCGGGAAGGCCGCGGAAGCCGTGCGCGTGCTCGGCGACGCCCGGGATGGGCAACAGCTTGTTCACGCTGCCCGCGGCGAGGATCAGCCGGTCGAAGGGCAGGGAACCCACGTCGCCCTCGGGGCCCGTGTAGTGGACGGTGTGTCCGTCCAGGTCGATGGTGTCGGCCTCGCCCAGCACGAGCCGCACGTGGCGCAGGGTGCCGGAGAGCGAGACGGTCACCCGGCGTGGTTCCAGGATGCCGGCGGCGACCTGGGGCAGCAGGGGCAGATACAGGAAGTAGTCGGTCGGGTTCAGCAGGGTGATGTCGGCGTGGCGCCGGGTGATCCGGGACAGGGTGCGTGCCGCCCGGTACCCGGCGAAGCCGGCGCCGACGATCACTATGCGGGGTCGACTCACGGTTGGCCTCCGGGCCTGTCGCGTACCTCGGGAGCCTTCCGCGTCCCCCTAGCCAGGACCGCCAAACGTGCGCGCCGGGGTGCAGCACCGGTTTCCGGCACGTCACGGCGGCACATCGAGGCGGCAGGACAGGACGGCCGGTCCGGTTTCCGGCCGGACCTGCGGGTACCCGGGGCGCGACCCGTCCCGCGCCGCCGACGCGGCAGTCCCGGAGGTGCCCCCATGCCCGAGTACGGCTACTTCCTGGCGACCGAGGAGTTCCGCCCTGCCGACCTCGTCGAGCAGGCGCGGATGGCCGAGCAGGCCGGATTCCAGTCGCTGTGGATCTCGGACCACTACCACCCGTGGAACGACGCGCAGGGCCAGAGCCCCTTCGTGTGGTCGGTGATCGGCGCGCTCTCGGAGGCGGTGTCCCTGCCCATCGAGACGGCCGTGACCTGCCCGACCGTGCGGATCCACCCGGCGGTGGTGGCCCAGGCGGCGGCGACCTGCGCGGTGATGACGAACGGCCGCTTCCGCCTCGGCGTCGGTACCGGCGAGGCCCTGAACGAGCACATCCTCGGCCATGTGTGGCCGCCCGCGAGCGTGCGCATGGAGATGCTGGAGGAGGCCATCCTGATCATGCGCCGGCTCTTCTCCGGCGACGAGATCAGCCACTACGGCACCCACTACCGGGTAGAGAACGCCCGCCTCTACACGGTCCCCGACGAGCCCGTCGAGATCGACATCTCCGGCTTCGGCCCGGCGGCGACGTCCCTCGCGGCGCGGGTCGGCGACGGCTTCATCACGATGATGCCCGACGAGGAACTGGTCACCCAGTTCCGAAAGGGCGGCGGGAACGCCAAGCCGGTCATGGGCGGCACGAAGGTCTGTTACGGCACGGACCGCGACGAGGCCGTACGCACCGTCCGCCGCCTGTGGTCCAACCAGCTGCTGCCCGGCGAGATGGGCCAGATCCTGCCCTCGCCGAGCCACTTCGAGCAGCTGGAGCCATTGATCACCGAGCAGATGGTGCGCGAGAACACGGTGTGCGGGGACGACACCGACGAGCACGTGTCCGCGCTGAACGCCTTCGCCGAGGCGGGCTTCGACCGGATCTACGTCAACCAGATCGGACCCGACCAACGCGGGTTCTTCGACTTCTACCGTACGAAGGTGCTGCCGCAGCTCCAGCGCTGAGAGGGGTGGCCCGACCCCATGAAACTCCATCTCCCCGTCGTCTCCGTCTACACGGTCCCCACCGACGCCCCCGAGGCGGACGGCACGCTGACCTGGAACTCCACCACCGTGGTGATCGCCGAGGTGGCGGCGGGCGACGCGACCGGCACCGGCTGGACATACGGCCCGGCGGCCGTCGGCGACTTCCTGCGCGACCATCTGGCACCCCTGGTCGAGGGCCGCAACGCCCTGGACATCCCGGCCGCGCACGACGCGATGTCCCGCGCGATCCGCAACGCGGGCCGCCCCGGCGTCGTCGCGTGCGCGATCTCGGCGCTGGACATCGCCCTGTGGGACCTCAAGGCCCGCCTCCTCGAACTGTCCCTGGCCCGGCTCCTCGGCACGTGCCGCGAACGCGTCCCCGTCTACGGCAGCGGCGGCTTCACGACGTACCACGACAAGCATCTGACCGCGCAGCTGAACGGCTGGGTGCACGGCCAGCACATCCCGCGCGTGAAGATCAAGATCGGTGAGGACCGGGGTCGCGCGGTGCTGCGCGACGTGGCCCGGGTCGAGGCCGCGCGTCAAGTGATCGGCCGCGAGGCGGAGTTGTACGTGGATGCCAACGGCGCATACACCCGCAAGCAGGCGGTCCGCGTCGGCCACGCCCTCGCCGAGCACGGCGTCGGCTGGTTCGAGGAGCCGGTGTCCTCGGACGATCTGACGGGCCTGCGCCTGGTCCGCGACTGTCTGCCGTGCGACGTCGCGGCCGGCGCCTACGGCTACGACCTCCCCTACTTCGCCCGCGCGATCACCGCGGGCGCGGTCGACTGCCTCCAGATAGACGCCACCCGCTGCGGCGGCATCACGGAGTTCCTGCGCGCCGCAGCGCTGGCCCAGGCCCACGGACTGGACGTCTCGGCCCACTGCGCCCCGCACGCCCATGCCGCCGCGGCGGCCGCCATCCCCAACCTCCGCCACATCGAGTGGTTCCACGACCACGTCCGCCTGGAGGACATGCTCTTCACCGGCGCCCTGGACCCGACAGGCGGCACGGTGGCCCCGACCCAGGGCATCGGCCATGGGCTGACGTTGCGGGCGGAGGAGGTCCAGGAGTACCGGGTCGCCTAGCAGAAGTGCCAGGTCGCCGAGGAACACCCCGGGCCACGGCCCAGCGACGCGTCACGCGGGTCACCTGCCGCGCGGCCAGCACACCGTCACCAACCGTGAGGGCGGCCTGGCGCGGGCCCGACCTGCACGATCGTGCCCCGGTCGCGAGGCAGCATGGGGTGCAGGGCGCCCCTGGTGCCGAACACATGGCCCAGGTACGTCACTTCGGTCACCCGGCGGAACTCCTCCGGGATGATCTCGGTGAACGGCGCCAGGATCCCGGCGAAGGCGTTGTCGACTCAGACGTCGATGCGCCCGAAGGCGTCGGTCACGACGAAGGCCCTGCCGCGCTTCGGCAGGGCCTTCTCCCACGGCATGCGCACGGGCGTCACGCCCGGGGGTGCGGCTGCCCGGGGTCGATGTCGTCGGGGTGCGGCTTGCGCGCGCCGGGCATGTCCGGTGTCCCCGCGCCGGGCACTGCGGACCCGGGCGGGACGGGCGGCATGGGCGGGTACGTCCCGCCGAGCCCGCTCGGCGTGCCGACCGGCGCTGTGCCGCCGGCGGTGTGGCCGTGAGCTGCCGTCAGTTCCGCCTCGTCCGACGCCGGCCGGGACGCGGACGGACGTGCCGCGCCACGCAGCGCATACGCCGCCGCGCCGAGAATCACCGCGGTGATCAGTGCGGCGGCCCAGTCCGGCAGCCCGGCGGCGAGGCCCAGTCCCAGTGCGAGCGCGAGGGCCGCGCCCGCGTACAGGGCGACGGCGCCGGACGCGGCGTACAGCGTGGCCCGGCGGCGCTGCCTGCGCGTCTGCTCGCGCAGTTCGTCGCGGACGGTCTCACGCGCCACCTGTGCCAGCTCGTCGACCAGTTGCTTGTCCAGGTGCTCAAGGTGATCCAAGCGGTCCATGGACGCCGGGTACCCGTACAGGCGTACGCATAACGTCCTCCGTCGCGAGCTGCGTGAGGGGATCGGGTGAAACGATCACACTCCCCTGCCGCCCCCAACTAGGCTCGTCCGTATGGACATCCTGGGAACCACGCTGCGTGTCTGCGTCGACGACCTGGAGACCGCGGTCCCCTTCTACGAACGGCTCGCGGGCGCCACCGCCCTCCGCTTCGAGCGCGGCGGCGTCCAGGTGGCCGCGATCGGCTGCTTCTTGCTGATGAGCGGTCCGGAGGCCGAGCTGGAGGTGCTGCGCAAGGTCGCGGCGACGATCGCCGTCAAGGACGTCGACGAGGCACACCAGGTGTTGAGCGAGCTGGGCGCGCACATCATCGCGGGCCCGGTGCCGACGCCGGTGGGGCGCAATCTGCTGGCGCTGCATCCGGACGGGACGATCTACGAGTACGCGGACCGTCAGTCCTGATCGAACGCCGACACGACGGTGTCGGTGAGCAGCGCCCCGGCCGTGCCCTCCGGGTCCAGATCGGGGTCGTAGATGGTGACGTTGAGGCCGACGCAGTACGCGGAGGCGAGCAACGGCCGTAGCAGCGCGACGAGTTCGTCGGGCGTGAGGCCTTCGGGGTCGGGGCTGTCGACGGCGGGCATGACCGACGGGTCGAGGACGTCGGCGTCCAGGTGCACCCAGAAGCCGTCCAGCTGCGGGATCTCGAAGGCCTGGCGGATGACGGACCCGAGCGCCTGTGCGCCCCATTCGCGCAGGTCGCCGACGGTCACCACGGGAATCTTCAGGTCGGCGAGCTCGGCGCGCTCCTCCTCGAAGCAGTCACGGATGCCGAAGTACCGCACGTCCTCGTCCCGCAGATAGGGCCTGAGCCCCTCCAGGTTCGTCAGGTCCCCCTGCCCGCGCCCGGTGGCCAGCGCGACCTCCTCGCCGCCCGCCGCGCCGACACGCTCGGAGTTGCCCGGGTGCCGGAAGTCGGGCGAGGCATCCACGACGGCCAGCCCGAAGCGGCCGATCCGGCGCAGCGCGAGGGCGGCACCCAGGTTGATGGAACAGTCGCCGCCCAGGACGACCGGAAAGTCCCCGGCGCGCACATGGTGCTCGATCCGGTCGGCGAGCCTGCGGGTGTACCCGGCGATGGCGGCGGCGTTGAACACACCGTCCCCTCCTGCCAGTCCCCCGGTCGTACCGCGGGGCACGACCACCCCTCCCTCCAGCGCGCGCAACCGCTGCACGATCCGCTGCTCACGCAACGCCCCGGCGAGCTTGTAACAGCCGGGCACGGTGCCGGGGGCGGGCGGGCGCAGGCCCAGGTTGGAGGGGGCGTCGAGCACGACGATATTCCGCATGCGGTTCATCCTCGCCGACGTAGAGTCGACCCTCAATGCCACATCAGCACGGGAGCAGGTAGCCGGACCATGAGCGAGCAACACACGTACCGGGTGATCGTCCGGGGCACTTGGGACGCCCTCACCGACACGGCCCGCGCGCGGCTGCTCGCCGAGGCCGCGGAGCACGGTCTGACCAGCATGCGGTTCAGTGAGGAGGGGTCGCTCTCCTACGAGCCGTCGCCGCTCAAGCACTTCTCGATGCGGTACGTGGTGGTCTCCGACGCGGCGGACGGCGAGGAGATGGCCGGTGCGATCGCGGAGGACCGGGCCGAGAGGGCGCTGCGGGAGCTGGGCTACGGCTTCCGCGATCTGAGGTCGACCGTCACGGACCTAGACACGATGAAGATCAACTTCAAGCCCGCATCTCGGCGGTGATCGCCCACCGCTGATGGTCCCGCCAGGCCCCGTCGATGAAGAGCATGCCCGGCGAGAAACCCTCCAGGCGGAAGCCGCAGGCGCGGGCGAGGGCTATGGAGGCGGTGTTGGCGGGCTGGACGTTGATCTCCAGCCGGTGCAGGCGCATCGGGCCGAAGGCGTGGCCGACCACGAGGTCGAGGCCCTCCCGCATGAGACCGCGCCCGGCCGCATGCGCGAAGGCGCCGTAGCCGAGGGCGCCGCTCTGGAAGGCGCCCTCGACGATGTTGTTGATGTTGATGAATCCCGCGATGCCCCCGCTGTCGTCCTTCGCGCAGACCAGGAACCCCGCTTTGGTCGGGTCCTCGATCAGCCGCCCGGCGTAGGAGGCGTAAGCGGCGCCGCTGTCCGGCGGGAAGAGCCACGGCTGATGCAGTTCCTTGCTCTGCCGGGCGCGCGCGGTGAACTCGCCACCATCCTCGTAGGAGAAGTGGCGTATGCCCACGCGCGGGCCTTCGGCGAGGTAACGGGACGGGGGGTGCGGCATTCCGCCAGCGTACGACCCGCTAGCGGCGCCGTCGCATGAAGTACGCCCCGAACAGCGCGCCGATGATGCCCACGGCGAGCAGCGCCACCCACAGCGGCATCGTCACCAGGGGGATCAGCAGCCGGATCTCGGTCTCACCGGTGTTCTCGAAGATGAAGATCAGGGCGAGGACGACGAGCACCAGCACGGCGACCCGCGCCGGAGTCATCGCCCCGCGCACGCCACCTCGGTGCCCGTCGGCCTTCCTGCCGCTCTCCGACGTCTTCGCGGTCATACGTCCAGGATGCTCCCGGATCCGCGATCACGCACGGTGAGCGGCCACCGCCTGCGCTCAGCCGAGCACCGGCAGCTGGAGAACCCCCGTGTCCTGGGGCGCACTGACCACGGTCACCGGCTTGATCCCCCGGTTCCCGAAGTACGCACCGTCACTCGCCGCAATCACGAACCGCAGCCGGTGCCCCTTCTCGTACCGGTGGACGATCCCCGGCAGGGTCACCGTGAAGCTCTTCGTCACGTCGGGCACCCGCACCGGTGCCACCAGCCGGTGCACCAGCGTCCGGGTGCCGTCGGGCGCCACGTCGTACAGCTTCGCGAACAGCACGAGCTTGTCGGCGGCGTCCGCCGAGGCCTGTGTCCGCTCGGCCTTCGGGGAGACGACCTTGAGCGTGGCCCGGGGCGCGCCCACGACGTCGGTGGTGCGCGCGAGCGGCTCGCTGGTCCAGCCGAGGTAGGTGCCCGGAGTGTCGAACGGCGTCGGGTCCGGGATGCCGAGGAGGGCGGCGAGTGAGCTCTCCGAGTGGCTGGTGGGGGTCAGCCAGTTGGTGTAGGTACGGCTGCCCCGTGCCACCTTGCTGCGGTTGTCGACGAGTTTGCCGTCGCCGGACAGGTAGAGCGTGCGGCTGAGTGCGGGGACGCGGTCGGCGGTGGCGTAGGTGTTGTCGGGGTCGGTGATCCAGTCGCGGTAGTAGGCGAAGGCCGGCCCGGTGTCGACGTTCTTCTTCCCCAGGTAGCGGTCGAACCAGGCGAGGATGCGCCGGCCGACGTAGCTGGTCTCCAGGTTGCCCTGGCCGAGGTTGAGTTCACCGGCGGCCGGGTCGGTGAGGCCGCCGCTGTGGCCCCACGACTGCCAGATCATCTTCGTCGGTGTCCCCTGGCCCTTGAGGGTGTTGTACGTCGCCGTCGCCTCGTTGAGGTTGAAGAGGCTGTCGGCCTGGCCCTGGACGAGGAGGGTGGGTGCCTTGACGCGGTTCAGGTACGAGACCGGGGAGACGCTGCGCGCGTAGGCGAGCAGCCCGGCGGTCTGCTCGGCCGGGTAGCGGCCGGAGTTGAGGGTGCGGATCGTGTCGCAGGCCTTGGTGACGAAGTGCAGACAGGCCAGGGAGTTGATGCGGGAGGGGTCGAGGTTGGCTTCCAGCAGCGGCTGCCCTTCGCCCATGACGTAGAAGCCGTTGGCCCACTGCCATTTGAAGACGCCGGGCACGCTGCCGCTGCCGACGGCGTTGTTCGGATCGAGGGAGTACGCGAGGTCGTTCCAGGTGATCATCGGCGCCAGCGCGTCGAGGCGCTGGTCGACGGCCGCCGTGGCCAGCTGGACGGCCCCGCCGTAGGAACCGCCGGCCATGCCGACGCGCGGGTCGCCGGGGGCGTCGAGGGTGACGAAGTCCGCCTTCGTGCCGTCGTCGGCGGCGCGCCTGCCGCCCAGGAAGTCGATCAACCGCGAGGCGGCGGCGCCGTCGATGGTGGGGTCGTCGAGCGAGATCAGACAGCCGGACCTGCCGAAGCCGAGGCCGGAGTAGATGAGGGAGACGTACCCGCGCTGGGCGAAGGCCTTTCCTATGGCGTCGGTCGAGCCGTCGGACTTGCTGCCGCCGAAGCCGTTGGTGGCGAGGACGGCGGGCGCGGGGTGGGCACGGTCCACGCCCGCGGGCCGGTACAGATCGGCGTCGACGGTGCAGGTGCGGCCGCCCGCCTGGACGGTGAACTTCAGGGCGATGACGGTGAACTGGCCGCTCGCGGCGGCCGGAGCGGTGAGCGCGAGGGGTGCGGTGAGCGTGGTGCCGAGGACGAGGGCGAGTGATCTGGGCACGCGACGGGACACGGAGACCTCCACACTGAGGCACGCTGAGGACAGCCCGGCTTACCGACCAGTAAGTACTGGCCAGTTGTCATGGTGTGACACGTGTCAAGCGAGGTCAATCGCCGTGACGGGGGTTTCTTGACGGAGATTCAGTGAACTGCGCTCAGCGCAGAGCGGGCTCGTCGAGAGTCAACGTGCCCGCACCGGCATCGAGTTCGGCGCTCACGCCGAGGGGGATCGTCAGCGCCGCTTCACCGTGCCCGAACCCGAACTCCTCCACAACGGGCACACCGAGGCCACCCAGCCGGTCCACGAGCAGCGCACGCACCCGCTCGTAGGGCTCGCACTCCTGCCACGACCCGAGCAGGACGCCGCGCACGCCCTCGAACAGGCCGGCGCGCAGCAGTTGCGTGAGGTAGCGGTCCAGCCGGTAGCTCTCCTCGCCCACGTCCTCCAGGCACAGCAGACCGCCGCGTGCGGAGGTCCGGGCATACGGGGTCCCTATCTCGGCGGCGAGCAGGCAGAGACAGCCGCCGAGGGTGACTCCCCGCGCCCGGCCGGGGATCAGTGCGGAGCCGGTGGAGGCGATCGTACGCACGGATTCCGGCTCGAACAGCGTGGCCCTCAGGTGGTCCTGGGCCCGCGCGTTCTTGATGAAGTCGACGCCCGCGGCCATCGGACCGTGCAGGGTGACAAGGCCCAGCCGGTTGGCGAACGCCTCGTGCAGCGCGGTGACGTCGCTGAAGCCGACGAACACCTTGGGTGCGGCTGCCCGCATCGCCTCCCAGTCGAGGAGGTCGATCAGGCGCTGCGCCCCGTAGCCGCCGCGGGCACACAGCACCGCGTCGACGGCCGGATCGCACCAGGCGGCCTGCAGATCGGCGGCCCGGTCGGCGTCCGTGCCGGCCAGATACGCCAACTCCTGGTGCCGGTCGAGCACATGGGGTGCCAGCACCGGGTCGAGACCCCAGCCGCGCAGCACGTCGAGGCCGGCCCGCAGCCGTTCCCCGGGCACGGGTCCGCTGGGTGCGACGACGGCCACGCGGGCGCCGGGGGCGAGCCTGGAGGGGCGGACGAGCGGGTTCACTTGGCGAGTTCCAGTCTGGGGACACCGGGCGGGTTGAGCCCGAACACCTGGGCGTACAGGGAGAGTTCGGACTCCAGGACGCGGATCATCGTCTCCGCCCGCCGGAATCCGTGGCCCTCCCCCTCGAAGGCGATGTAGGCGTGCGGCACCCGGCGTCCCTCCATGCGGGCGAGGAACCGCTCGCACTGGGTCGGCGGGCAGATCACGTCGTCGAGGCCCTGCAGCAGCAGGAAGGGCACGGTGAGACGGTCGGCGTGCGCCGCGGGCGAGCGTTCCGCGTACCGTCCCGGCACCTCGGCGAGCGGCCCGATCAGGGATTCCAGGTACTGCGACTCCAGGTCGTGGGTCTCCCCGTCGCCCCAGCTCGCCAGGTCGAGGATGGGGTAGAGGATCGTGCCGCAGGCGTAGATGTCGGTGGTGGTGAGGGAGGCGGCCGTGGTCCAGCCGCCGGCGCTGCCGCCGCGGATGGCGAGCCGGTCACGGTCGGCCGTGCCCTCGTCGGCGAGGGCGAGCGCGACGGCCGCGCAGTCCTCGACGTCGACCACGCCCCACTGCTCGCGCAGCCGGTTGCGGTACGCCCTGCCGTATCCGGTCGAGCCGCCGTAGTTGACCTCGGCGACCCCGATGCCGCGCGACGTGAAGTAGGCGATCGCCAGGTCGAGGACGAGGGGCGCACGGCCGGTGGGGCCGCCGTGCGCCCAGAGGACGTACGGCGGCGGTGTGTCGCCGGGGGCCACACAGCCGGGGTTGTGCGGCGGGTAGATGTGCGCGTGGATCTCCTCTCCGGCGGGGCCGGTGAAGGTGCGGATCTGCGGCTCGGGGTAGTAGGCGGGGTCGACGGCGTCGTCGTGCTCGGCACCGATGACCCGGGCCCGGCCCGTGCAGGTGTCGAGCTCGACCACCTCGTAGGCGCTGCGGGGGCTGGCTCCGACGGCGACGACCCGCTCGCCGTACACCGCGAGGGTGGACGCGAACTCGGTCCAGGGTCCGGCCGCGTCGACGACCTCGCCGGTCTCGGGGTCCAGTACACCGAGGGCGGTCGAGCCGCGCCCGTGCACGACGGCGACGGGACCGCTCGCCAGCGGGGCGAACCAGCGCAGGCCCGGCTTCCACAGCGGTCCGCCGAACTCCTCCTCGCGCGAGCAGAGCGGTTCACCGTCGCGGTAGAGGTTCCACCAGCCGCTGCGGTCACTCGCGTACAGCAGCCGGCCGTCCGCCGACCAGTCGACCTGGGCGATCGCCTCGTCCGGGCCACCGGCGACGGTCCGCGCGGCGGCGAGCGTGCCGTCGGCGCCGATGTCGGCGACCAGCAGCTCGGTGCCGTCCCACGGCATCCGCGGATGGTCCCAGGCGAGCCACGCCGCGCGCCGCCCGTCGGGCGAGATCCGCGCTCCGGTGACGAACCGGTGCCGGTCGTCGGTGAGTTCGCGTACGGCCTCCCGGCTGTCGGCCGCCGAGCCGTCCAGCGGGACGGCGGCCAGGACGCGCCGCACGTCGGTGGGCCCCTCGCCGGTGAACTCCTCCAGCACGCACCACACTTCACCGATGTCGAGTCGCAGCTGCGGCTCCGCCCAGCGCAGTCCACCGCCCACCGGGGACACGGGGGTGATCGGACGCGGCTCGGCGCCCTCCTCGTACCGGTAGAGCCGCTGGTCGGCGAAGTTCACGAAGACGACGAGCGGCCGGCCGTCGACCTCCTCTCCGGCCCAGGGCTGTCCGCCGTACTCGACGACCCGGCTGCGCACGTTCCACGGTGCGGACAGCACGGACTCCTCCGTACCGTCGGCACGGCGCCGCACCAGTGTGCGCCGCCCGCCCTCGGTGGGCCGCGGCTCGGTCCACCACGCCTCGTCACCGACGAAGCCCACGTACTCGGGGTGCCCGTCGTGGGTGGCGGCGAGCGCCGCGTCGATCGGCGAGGGCCAGGAACCGTACGCCAGTGTCTGCACTGTTGCCCCTTTTCTCGCCTAGGCCGTTCGCAGGAAGCGGTCGAGAACACGGACGCCGAAGTGGAGCGCCTCGACCGGTACACGCTCGTCGACGCCGTGGAACATGGCCCCGTAGTCGTACCCGTCCGGCAGCCTCAGCGGTGAGAAGCCGTAGCCGGTGATGCCGAGCCGTGAGAACTGCTTGGCGTCGGTGCCGCCGGGCATGCAGTACGGGAGCGTGTGGCCCTCGGGGGCGAACTCCTCGACGGCGGCGCGCATTGCGGCGTACGTCGGCGAGTCCACGGGTGACTGGAGGGCGACCTCCTGATGGTGGAACTCCCACTCGACGTCGGGCCCGGTGAGCTCGTCGATGGTCGCGCGGAACTCGTCCTCGAAGCCGGGCAGGTAGCGCCCGTCGACGTAAGCCACGGCCTCCCCCGGGATCACGTTGATCTTGTACCCGGCCTCCAGCATGGTCGGGTTGGCGCTGTTGCGGACGGTCGCCTCCACGAGCTTGGCCGCCGGGCCGAGCTTCTCCAGCAGGCCGTCCACGTCGTCCAGGTCGGCGTCGAGGCCGTACAGCGCGGCGAGTTCGGTGAGGGCGGCGCGCACGGTCGGGGTCAGCCGCAGCGGCCACTCGTGGGCGCCGATCCGGGTGACGGCGGCGGCGAGGCGGCTCACCGCGTTCTCCCGGTTGGGCCGGGAGCCGTGCGCGGCACGCCCGCGTGCCGTCAGCTTGATCCAGCCGGTGCCGCGCTCCCCGGCCGCGATCGGGTAGATCTGCCGGCCGCTGCCGTCGTGGAAGGTGAACGCGCCGGACTCGCCGATGCCCTCGGTGCAGCCCTCGAACAGCTCCGCATGCCGGTCCGCGAGAAATCCGGAGCCGTCCTCGGCGCTCGCCTCCTCGTCGGCGGTGAACGCGATCACGATGTCCCGCCGGGGGCGCACCCCCTCGCGGGCCCAGCCCCGGACCACGGCCAGGATCATCGCGTCCATGTTCTTCATGTCGACCGCGCCCCGGCCCCACACGACCCCGTCGCGGATCTCCCCGGAGAACGGGTGCACGCTCCACTCGTCGGCCTGCGCGGGCACCACGTCCAGATGGCCGTGGACGAGCAGCGCGTCCGCCGACGGGTCGGTGCCCTCGAAGCGGGCGACGACGTTCGTACGGCCCCTGGTGCGCTCCAGCAGGGTGGGTGCCAGGCCCGCCTCGGCCAGCTGCGCGGCGGCGTACTCGGCGGCGGGGCGCTCCTGGCAGTCGCCGCCGCCGCGGTTGGTCGTGTCGATGCGGATGAGGTCGGAGGTGAACGTCACGACCTCGTCCAGTGCCTGCCCGTCAGCCATACTGCTCCTCCACCGCGGCCGAGACGACCGTGGTGACCGCCTTGAAGGTACGGATTCCCTCGTACATGCGTTCGCTGGTGTACGCCACCCTGCGCTCACCGATCCGTTCGACACCGGGGACGACGGTGGCGGCCATCGCGAGGTGCTCGGCGTCGAACTCGACCCCGATGGTGAACGGGCCATTGCTCACCGGCTCCTGACGGACCGCCAGTCCGGCCGCCTCCTTGGCCGCGGCACGGATGTCGCCGGCGGTCCTGGTAGGCGTACGGCACACGGCCGCGTACCGGGAGACGTGGTCCTTGACGGCGACCTTCAGTGCTCCAGGCGCGTACCCGAGGGCGTCCTCGCAGGCCACGTCGTCGCCGGTGACGAGCACGACGGGCACGCCGTACTCGGCGACGACATGCGCGTTCAGCAGCCCCTCGCTCGCCCGTACGTCGTTCAGCCACACCCCGGTGATGGAGTTCGCGAGGTAGGTGTGCGCGAGGACGCCCTCCATGCCGGCGCCCGCGTGGTAACCGACGAAGGCGATGCCGTCCACGTCGCCGTGCTGCACGCCCTCGACCATGGACAGCGTCTTGTGCCGCCCGGTGAGCATCTCCGCGCGCTCGTCGAGCCGTTCGAGCAGCAGGTTGCGCATGGTCCAGTGGGCCTCGTTGATGACGACGGCGTCGGCACCCCCGTCGAAGAATCCCAGCACGGCGGCGTTGACGTCCGAGGTGAACATCCCCCGGCACCGCTCCCACTGAGGCGTCCCCGGCAGCACGTCGGCCGGCCAGGTCACGCCGGTGGCGCCCTCCATGTCGGCGCTGATGAGGATTCTCATGCTGCTTCACGTTACGCGTCGGCGAGGCAACTTCCTACGAGACAGCAGGACGCCGGCCCACACGATCAGGAAGTGGGCAAGGGCCAGGTGGCGATCGGATCGCTGGTGGGGCGGGAGGAGCCTGCGCTCGGCTCGACGGTGACGGCGAGCGCGGCGGCGGCACCGGGCGGGGGAAGCGACGCGGACTGCAGGCCGGCTTTGGCGGCGAGGAGCCCGGCGGAGCGGACTGCGTCCCCGGGGTCGACGTACCACATCTGGTAGGTCTTGTCCTCGGGCAGCGGAGCCAGGTCCTGGCAGAAGTACACGGCCTCGTTCAGCTCCCGTGAAACCGCCACGGTGCCGGATCCGCCGTAGGCCAGGTCCTTCCTGATGAAGGTGGTGTCGGGAGCCGCGAGGAGCCGGCCGAGGTCGGCGGCCTGGCTGCGGGCCTCCTGGCGGGTGTCCCGTGCCTCCTGGTGCTGCCATGCCGCCAGACCGCCGAGCGCGGCGGCCGCGGCCAGACTGGCGGCCAGCGCGAGATGCATCAGAGGCGGCGTGGATCGTCGGATGCGGCGCCCGTTCGTCCCGCCGGGCGCCGACGGGAGCTGGGGGGTCCGGGCCACCTCGGCGAGGACGCGTTCCTTCAGCCGCGGCGGCGGGGTGCGGGCTGCCAAGAGCGCCAGCCAGCCTGCGGCCTCCTGCTGACGGAGCGTCTCCTGGGCGCAGTCGGGGCAGTCGGCGAGATGGCGGCCGAAGGCCTCCCGTTCCTCCTGGGTGAGGGCGTTCACCGCATAGGCACCCGCGAGGTCGTGTGCATCGTGCGAGTCGGCTGTCATCACGGCGGAGCTCCCAGGCAGTGCCGCAGACGGGTCAGAGCCCTGCGCAGACGGCTCTTGACGGTGCCGAGCGGCAGGGACAGCCTCGAAGCGATCTCGGTATGGGTCAGGCCCTCGTAGTAAGCGAGCACCACCGGCTGCAGCAGCTCGGGCTTGAGCTCCTTCAGGCACGAGCGGACCTGTTCGCATTCCCCGAGCGCCTCCACCGCGTCCACGACGTCGTCGAAGGCCGGCGTCGACTCGTGCTGGGAGACGGCGCGCTCGCGCTCGGCGGACCTTTGCAGCGTGCGGACGCTGTCCACGGCTCGGTGGTGAGCGATTGTCAGCATCCAGGTCATGGCGTGCCCGCTCTCGGGCCGGTAGCGGGGAGCGCTCTGCCAGACCTCCAGCATGACCTCCTGGGTGACCTCCTCGGCGCGCGCGGGGTCCTGAAGGACCCGGCACGCGATTCCGTAGATCGGTCCGGCGGTCGCGTCGTACAACCGGGAGAAGGCGTCCTGGCTGCCGGCAGCGACGGACACCAACAGGCGATCGGTCTCGGATGCACCGATGCCCCGGGCCCCTGACGCCTCCCGCTTGGCCACACCCGCTCCCACCTGTGTATATGCCCCGATCCAGCATGTTTTGTTCACCCACCCTCTCTTTAAGTGTCCGAGTCCCGGCCGTCGTCCGCATCCCGCAGTGGCGCGGGGCGGGCGACCCGCGAACCGGCGGCGACCTGGCCACCGGGACGGAGCACGTCGTCGCCGTAGAGGGCCTGGACCCAGTTGGTCTGGTAGACGGTCTCCAGGTAGCGCTCGCCCAGGTCCGGGGCGATCGCCACCGCGGTCAGACCGGCCGGGTCGTGCGCGGCCAGCCAGCGCGTCGCACCGCTGACGACGGTGCCGGTGGAGCCACCGAAGAGGAATCCGCGGCGGGCCAGGCGGTGGCAGGCGCGGATGGTGTCCGCCTCCTCGACGTGCACCGCCTCGTCGACGTAGGACTCGTCGAGCAGGGGCGGGCTCACGCTCATGCCCAGGCCGGGAAGCATGCGGCGGCCCGGGGTCCCGCCGAAGGTCACCGAGCCGGCGCTGTCCACCGCGACGATGCGGACCGGCCGGTGCCACTGCCGGAAGAAGCGGGCGCAGCCCATCAGTGTTCCGGTGGTGCCGGCCCCGACGAACAGGACGTCCAGTCCCGGGAACGAGCGGGCGATGGCCGGTGCGGTCCTGCGGTAGTGCGCTCGCCAGTTGCCCGGGTTGGTGTACTGGCTGAGCCATACGTACCGGTCGTCGAGGGCGGACAGTGCGCGCACGTAGTCGAGCCGCGCCTGGAGGAAGCCGCCGCCGGCGCTCGGCTCCGTGACCACGTGCACCTGGGCGCCCAGTGCCTCCATCACCAGCCTGGTCGACAGGTTGCAGCGGGAGTCCGTCACGCACAGGAACCGGTAGCCCTTGCTGGCGGCGATCATGCTGAGTGCAACGCCCATGTTGCCCGACGAGGACTCCAGCAGGACCGACCGCGAGGTCAGGCCCCCCGCCCGTTCGGCAGCCTCCACCATCTCGGTGGCGGGCTTCAGCTTGATCGATCCGGCGAAGTTGAAGCCTTCGCACTTCAGGAAAAGCCTGTGCCCCAGTATCGGCTGGAGGTCGACGTAGAGATCCTCCTCGTTGAAGGTGTAGGGGGCGGATATGACTGACACGATGGCCTCCGCGGATTGAAGGGCAACCGGGCCCGGACGGGGGTCATCCGTACCGGCTCAGCTCATGGAAGAACCCGTCGACGACGTGCAGCTCGCCGGAGCCCGCCACCTCGTCGTAGACGTACTTGCCGACTGCCAGGTCGAGCACTCCGAGGCCGAAGGGCGAGAACACCACCGTCCGGTCCGCCGACGGCGACACGCGTGCGGCCATCACGTCCGCCAGCGTCCCCGTCACGAAGTCGCGGTTGCCGGTGAGCTGTTCGGCCAGGTGAACGGAGGTGTCCGCCCTCAGGCAGTGCTCGACGTCGTCGACGATGTTGTCCGACGCGAGCACGACCTCCGGGGCCAGGTCGCGCAGCGACACATGCAGCACGAGCGGACGGTGTGCGAACCACGACGGCTCCTGGATGTGCGGCCGGGCGGCGACGGTGGCGAACACGACCAGGTCGCTCCGGCGTATCAGCTGCTCGGCGCTGTCGTGCAGGACGATCCAGCCGGCGGCGCCGGACTGCTCCAGGTAGCAGCGGAATCCGGCGGCGCTGTCGGCGGACACGTCGTGCACGCCGATGGTGTCGAACGACCAGCCGGTACCGGCCAGGAAGGTGTGGATGTAGCGGGCGATCAGGCCCGTCCCGATGAAACCGACGCGGGTCGGGCGCTCTCGGCCACGGCTGAGTCGTTCCGCTGCCAGTGCCGCCGACGCGGCTGTCCTCGTGGCGCTGATGATCGAGGCTTCCATGCAGGCGAAGGGGTAGCCCGTGTGGCGGTCGTTGAGGACGAGCACCGCCGAGGCCCTCGGGATGCCGGCCGCGACGTTCTGCGGAAAGCTGGAGATCCACTTGAGGCCGTCCACCCCTGCCTCTCCGCCGATCGAGGCGGGCAGGGCGATGATCCGGGACGACGGGCGGTCGGGGAAGCGCAGGAAGTGGGACGGCGGGTTCACCGAATCACCGGCGTCGTGCAGCCGGTAGGTTTCCTCGACCACCTCCACGATCTGCTTCTCGCGCCCTTGCAGCGCTTGCTGGACCTGGCCGCCCGGCACGATCGCGAACGGCGGCACGGCAACCGGCCCGGATGGTGCGGACTCCCAGGTGCCGGAACGGGTGGTGGTCATCGGGTGATCACCTCCACGGTGGGCGAGCAGTCGGCCAGGCGCACCGCGTCCGCCATCGCGACGAGCACCTCGCGCGGCCCCTCGTACGGCTCCCTGCTGTGGGCTGTGCGGACGTTGTCGACGAGCATCAGGTCGCCGGCCTGCCACGGCTCGCGCACGGTGTGGGACTGATAGACGTCGTTCAGCAGCTGCACGGTGTCCTCGCCGATCGGTGCGCCGTCCCCGTAGCGGGTGTTGAACGGCAGCCCGTCGGCGCCGTAGATGTCGACCAGGTACTCGCGTATCTCCGGGGCCAGGGTCCACTCGTTGAGGAAGGCGATCTGGTTGAACCAGCAGCGCCGGCCGGTGACCGGGTGCCGCACCACGGCGCTGCGGCGCTGCCAGGTCCGCAGTCCGCCGTCGGGTTGCCACTCGAACTCGATCGCCGCCGCGCGGCAGTAGCTCTCGACCGCACCGCGGTCCTCACTGCCGAAGGCATCGGTCAGGGACGCCCCGATCTCCTCGTTGTAGTTGCGGGTGAGCAGCCAGCCCTCCCTGAGGAACCGCTCGACGAGATCGGTGGGCAGCGCGCCCAGCACGGTGGGTGCGTCGGCCAGCGCGGTCGCCCCGCCGGCGTCGGGGGCGCTGAGGCAGGCGAACAGCATCAGGCCGGGGAACTCCAGGGTGTAACTGAGTTCGTGGTGCATGCACATCGGCTGGTGCGGTGGCCACTTCGACGAGGAGTACACGCCGTCGGCGTAGGTCCGCCGGGATGCGAATGCCTCCTTCTCGGTCATCAGAGCGGATGCCAGCCGCCGGAAGACGGCGGCGGTCCCGGCCTGGTCGCCCAGTCCGAGGCCACGGACCAGGACCGAACCGTGCTCGGCGACGACGGCGCGCACCGCGTCCCGGTGCTCGGCGGCCCAACTCGCCGCGTCACCGGTGGAGCCGGCACGCAGGATCGGGGGTTTGCCGGGCTGAAGTTCGACGTCGAGCATCGGCACAGGGGGCGAGGTCGGCATCTCGGTCTCCTTTCGGTCGTGGCTCAGGAGGAAGCGGGTGGTACGGGGCCGACGCCGGCCGCGGGGGCCGCCTGCGCGTCGGCGCGGGATCTGCCGTGAACGACGCGGGCCAGGTCGGCCAGGACCGGGTGGCGCGTGAGGTCCTTGATGTCCACCGCACGGTCGAGGGCGATCGCGAGCCGCACCGCCGCGAGGGAGGTGCCGCCGCGGTCGAAGAAGTGGTCGTGCCGGCGGATCGTGTGCTCCGGTATGCCGAGCACCTGAGCCCACAGGGCGGCCAGCCGCCGTTCGGTCGGCGTGCGGGGGGTGTCGCGGCCCTCCTCGGCCGTGCCGAGCTCGGATCCGGCGGATCCGGCGTTCGGCATCACGGCGCTGACCTGCGCGGCGAGCGCGGTGAGCGCTTTCCTGTCGACCTTGCCGTTGGCGGTCACGGGCAGGCTCGCCCGCCAGTGGAACTCCGAGGGGACCATGTACTCGGGCAGCGACCGGCCCAGCCGGTCCCTCAGGGCGGCGTCCGCCAGCGGACCGTCACCGGAGTAGAAGGCCACCAGGCGCCCGCCCCGGCCGGCCGGCTCGACGGCCACCACCGCACCGTCGCGGACCCCGGGTGCCCGCAGCATGGCGCTCTCGACCTCGCCGATCTCGATCCGGAAGCCGCGGATCTTGATCTGGGTGTCCTGGCGGCCGAGGAACTCCAGCTTGCCCCCGGGCACCCAGCGGCCGTAGTCGCCGCCCCGGTAGAGCCGCCGGCCCGCGTGGTGCGGATCCGGCAGGAAGGCCTGCCGGGTGCGCTCGGGGTCGTTGACGTAGCCGCGGCCGACGCAGACCCCGGAGAAGACGATCGCGCCGGGGGCGCCGAGCGGCACCGGTGAAAGGTGCTCGTCCACGACGTGGACGTGCACGTTGCTGATGGGCGAGCCGAGCGAGATCCGTCCGTTGTCCGGCGCCCGGTCCAGCACCTCGTGGTTGGTGTCGTCCGACGTCTCGGTCAGCCCGTACGCGTTGACCAGCCTGATCCCGGGCTCGGCCGCGAACCAGCGCTGTACGAGCTCCCACTTCAGCGCCTCGCCGGTGACCGACACGCATCGCAGGTCCGGCAGCGCGCGCGGGTGCCGCTCCAGGTAGGCCACGACCGCGTCGAGGTACGACGGCACGACCTGGAGGACGCCGACCCCGCCGCGGGCGATCGTGTCGACGAACCGTGGCACGTCCAGGATCGCGTCCTGTGCGACGAGCAGGGTCCGTCCGCCGACCAGCAGCGCGGAAGCCAGTTGCCACAGCGAGATGTCGAAGCACTGGGGCGCGGTCTGGGCGACCACCTGCCCCTCGCCGATCCCCAGGTCGTCGATCTTGGCGTAGAGGTGGTTGAGCATGCCCGCGTGCTCGCACATGGCTCCCTTGGGCTCGCCGGTGGAGCCGGACGTGAAATAGATGTAGGCGAGTTGGTCCGGTGCGACGCCGACACCGAGGTCGGAGTCCGCGTGGCCCTCCGCGTAGGCAGCGTCGACGGACAGCACCCGGACCGCGGGCAGCGCGTCGAGGGCCCCGTCCAGCATTGCGGTGCTGCCCGGCTCGGTCAGCACGAGCCGGCACCCGGCCCGCGTGAGCATGGTCGTGATGCGGTCGGCCGGGAAGTGCGGCTCGACGGGCAGGTACACCCCGCCGGCCTTGAGGACCGCCAGGACGGCGGCCGCCCAGTCCAGGTTCCGCTCGGTCACCACCGCGACGACGCCTTCGCGGCGCAGTCCCCGGGCCAGCAGGGCCCGCGCCAGCCGGTTGGCCCGCGCGTTGAGTTCCCGGTAGGTCCATTGCCGGTCGCCGTGTACGGCCGCTATGGCGTCCGGGTGCGCCCTGACGCGTTGTTCGAACAGCTCGTGGAAGCGGTGGTCGGGCAGCTCGCGGCGTGGTCCGGCGAGTCCTTCGAGCTGGAAGCGACGCTCCTCGGCGGAGAGCAGACTCTGCCGGTCGTGCGCGGCGTCCGGATCGGCCGCGATCAGCGTGAGCGCGGTGAGGTGGTAGCCGACGATCCTCGCGGCGCAGTCCGCGTCGAGCGCGTCGGTCCGGTACCGCAGCCGCAGCGTGGGCGGCTCGCCCGGTCGCGGTGTGTCCAGCCGCAGCACGGCGTTCCCGGCGAGTTCGCCGCCGTCGCCGATCGGATCGAACTCGGCCTCGCCGACCGGTCCGGGCAGGCCCGCCGCACGCCGAAGTCCGTCGACGGGGAAGTCCTTGTGCAGCAGCAGTTCCGACTCGGTCCGGTGGGTGCGGTGCACCAGCGTCCGCCACGAGCCGGGTTCGACGGTCAGCCGGCAGGGCAGCGGCGGCGCGGTCGGCAGGGCGACGTAACCGGTCGTGACCTCGTGTTCGCCGGACAGAGCGGCGAGAACCTTGGCGTGCGCGGCGAGCAGCACCGTGCGCAGAGGTACCGCCAGATCGTCCGTCAGACGGCTCAGCGCGTCCGTCAGATCCTGGGGAAGCGGCGCCTCGTGCTCGGCGGCACCGGTCACCGGGGCGAGGGTCCACCGAGGGACGGTGGTGACTCCGCCGGCGGCGAGCACACCCCGCCAGTACGCCCGGCCGGCCTCCGCAGTCGTTGTCGTCGATGCCGTGGATGTCATGGCGCCGACCTCACCTCGTCCTCGCCGTACGAGCGGATCGGCCGTGCCGGATTCCCGCCCCACCGGTCCTCCTGCGGGACCGCCTCCCCCTTCATCAGGAAGGAGTCCGGGGCGAGCACGGCACCGTCGCCCACCGTCACGCCGTAGTGGACGAAGGCGCCGACCCCGAGGGTGCATCCGGAGCCGATCGTGCTCCGGTCGGACTTGAAGGCGCCGTCCTCCTGCGAGTGGCACTGGATCACGCTTCCCAGGTTGAGCGTGCAGCCGTCCCCGATGGCAGCCATGGCCCGTTCCGTCAGATGGCAGCCGTCGTCGAAGACCATGCGGCCGAGCCGTACCCCCAGCAACCGCCAGGCGACGTTCTTGAACGGGGTGCCGTTGAGCATCCTCAGGTACGTCTCCGACGGCACCTTCCAGTAGCGCTCGTGCTGCCAGAAGTCCGGCGTGTAGATCGAGCAGAACAGGGGTTTCAGGGGACGGACCGCTGTGACGACGCGTTCGACCAGCACGAAGTACGCGATGGTGAACAGCACGACCAGGGCGTCGGCAAGCATGATCCCGGACACGCCGAGCGGCCCGTACAACTCCGCGGCTGCCGTGACGAGAAGGATGAGAACGAAGGCAAAGATCCAACGCGACAGCAGGTACCAGGCCATGGTGGCGACGTTGTGCCTGTTCTTGGCGGCAAGGCCGTGCCGCAGCTCCTCATGGCCCTTGAGCCGGTCGAAGGTGCTGTCCCGCAGGACCGAACGGGGAATCTCGAAGCTCGGCGAGCCCAGCAGGCCGACGCCTTCGCGGACCTCTCCGTCGACCGGCACCATCACCTTCGTCGCGAGCAGGCAGTTGTCGCCGGTCCTGCCCTGCGTGGGATACGCGATCCGGTTCCCGAGGAAGTTGCGCGGCCCGATCGACACCCGGGACACCCGGAACGCGGTACTGGAGAAGTCGGCGTTCATGATCGACAGGCCGTCGGCGACCATCGTGCCGCGCCCGACGAAGCTCAGGTACGGCGTCTCGTGCTTCATCTCCGTGCCGAAGTTCGACCCGGTCTGCTCGACGCGGGAGAGGTCGTATCCGAGGCCCCGCAGGTAGTGGACGATGGCGGAGCTGTCACCGAACAGACGCTTCAGGAACCGCCAGTTGGTCAGGAGCGTGATCGTCCGGTGCGCCTCGAAGTGGAAGCCGTACAGACGGTAGGTCCTGCCCGGCGTGATGGTCAGGCTGAGCAGGCGCGGAAGGGCGGTCAGGACGAGGAGACCGGCGGGTACGGCGCCGAAGACGAGCACGAAGGACATCGCCAGGGCTTCGAGGTAGAACGACCCGTCGGCGAAGACCGCGGGTCCCGGCTCCAGAGCCGTGCTGAGCTGCGGGACCTCGACGAGCAGCGCGGCCACGCCGCCGACCGCCAGGGGTACGTACACGACCAGCGCGAGCAGCAGTTGCAGAACGCTGTGGGTCGCTCTGCGCACCGCGCCACAGCGGGCCTGGCCCACCACCTGGTAGTCCACGTCGGTCCGCTGTGCCGGGGACCCGTGCCAGTGCTCGCCGTCGGGCACCGCCTGCCCGCGGTGCAGTGAGGAGGCGTGGCCGAGCTGGGCCCCGTCGCCGAGCGATGTGTCGATGTCGAGGACGGTGGCCTCGCTGACCAGCACGTTCCTGCCGATGGTGACGGGGCCCGTCTGGATCTGTCCGGCGTGCGCCCGGTAGCAGGAGAAGAACGAGTCCTTGCGGATGACGGTGCCGTCACCGATGGTGAACAGGTCGGTGCACACGGGCACGTTCCGGGAGAGGACCACGACACCCCGCCCGACCTTCGCGCCCAGTGCCCTGAGGTAGAGCAGATAGAGCGGGGAGCCGCTGAACAGCACCATGGGATCCGCCCGCACCAGCGTCTTGACGATCCAGAAGCGGACGTACGCCACGCTCCAGACGGGTATGCGCTGAGGCTTCCACCGGCCTACCAGGGTCCACTTCACGAGGACGGGGAGGACGCACAGGGCCAGGAAGGCCGCACCTCCGAACAGGACCGAGCGCAGGTACACATCGAGTGCGCCCGATCCGGCGGAGATCCACCCGTAGCCCAGGGCGGTGCCGAAGGCGAGGAGGTAGAGGTACGCCAGGAAGGCCAGGAACTGCAGGGCGCCGCACAGGACGTACTGCCGCGTGCCCGCCGCGGACGGGGCCGGGGCCGGGGACTCCGGTGCCGTGACCACAGCCGCCGGTTCGGACCGGGGCATGGGCTCGGCATCCGCGAGCGCCGTCGCCAGGCTCCTGATCGTCGGGTGCCGGTAGACGTCCCTCATCGACACCGACGGCAGATCCGTGCGCTTCCTGACGCGTGCGCAGAAGTGCGCCATCACCAGCGAGTCGGCGCCCAGGTCGTCGAAGAAGTGACCGTCGACCGGCACCTGCTCGCTCCGCACGACCTCGGCCAGCACCGCGGCGAGGGTTCTCTCGATGCCGACCGGTTCACCGCATCCGTCCAGCAGGGCCGTGGATTCCTCCATGCACTTGATTCGGCACCGGAACACGGACAGATCACTGTATTCACAAACTTCTGGTAATTGATCCGCATTCGGTTACCCAGGGTTTACACACGGTTGCGGAGTTGTCGGGCCGCTCGCCCGGGCCATGGAGCGGGCGAACGCCCCTTTCACGCCCCCGAGGCGCGCTTGTCAGCCACCCTGTGCGGGCACTACTGTCACCACGCCTTGGTGAACGGGAAATCCGGTGTGATGCCGGTGCGGCCCTCGCCACTGTGAATCGGGAAGTCCGGCTCCGGCCCTCACGGGCAGCCACTGGGTCCTTCGGGACCCGGGAAGGCGGAGCACGGGCGGTGGTACCCGTCAGCCAGGAGACCGGCCAAGGCGCGTCAACCATCCACGAGGTGCTGGAGAGGGTCTGCTGAGCCATGCACATAGCCGAGGGTTTCCTCCCGCCGGTGCACGCGGTCGCCTGGGGCGTCGCGTCCGCTCCGTTCGTCGTCCACGGAGTCCGTTCACTCACCCGTGAGGTCAGGGAGCACCCCGAGAGCACGCTGCTCCTCGGCGCCTCCGGAGCCTTCACGTTCGTCCTGTCCGCGCTGAAGCTGCCCTCGGTGACCGGGAGCTGCTCACATCCCACCGGGACCGGGCTGGGCGCCATTCTCTTCCGGCCACCGATCATGGCCGTGCTCGGCACCATCACGCTGCTCTTCCAGGCGCTGCTGCTCGCGCACGGCGGCCTGACCACGCTGGGTGCCAACGTCTTCTCGATGGCGATCGTCGGCCCCTGGGCCGGATACGCGATCTACAAACTGCTGCGCCGCTACGACGTGCCGCTGATGGTGGCGGTGTTCTTCGGCGCGTTCGTCGCCGACCTGTCCACCTACTGCGTCACCAGCGTCCAGCTGGCGCTCGCGTTCCCCGACCCGAGCAGCGGGTTCCTGGGCGCGCTCGGCAAGTTCGGCTCCATCTTCGCCGTCACCCAGATCCCCCTCGCGGTGAGCGAGGGACTGTTCACGGTGCTCGTGATGCGGCTGCTGGTGCAGTCCAGCAAGGGCGAGCTGACCCGGCTGGGCGTGCTCCTCACCAAGAGGCAGTCCCGGACCGAGACCGAGACCGAGGCGGTGGCCCGATGAGCAGGAACACGAAGATCAACGTCCTGCTGCTGATCGTCGTGGCCGCGCTCGCGGTCCTGCCGCTGGCCCTGGGCCTCGGCGACCACAAGGAGGAGCCCTTCGCGGGCGCCGACGCCGAGGCGGAGACCGCGATCACCGAGATCAAGCCGGACTACGAGCCCTGGTTCTCGCCGCTGTACGAGCCGCCGTCCGGTGAGATCGAGTCGGCACTGTTCGCCCTCCAGGCCGCCCTCGGCGCCGGTGTCCTCGCCTACTACTTCGGCGTGCACCGGGGCAGGCGGCAGGGCGAGCAGCGGGCGCTTGATCAGGCACGGGACACCGAGAGCGCGGCCGGCGGCACCGTGACCGCCGAGGAGTCCACGGCCGAAAGGGCCTGATCACTCGTGCTGCCGATCGACGCGGCGGCGCACAGCAGTCGCTGGCGCCGCCGCCACCCGGTGGACAAGGCCGTCCTCGGGCTCGGTCTCACCGTGCTCGCGATCTCGCTGCCGCCGTGGCCGGGCGCGGCCCTGGTGCTCCTGACGTCCCTCGTGGTGCTGCTGGGACCGGCGGGCGTGCCGGCCCGGCGGCTGTGGCGTGCCTATCGCGTGCCGCTGGGCTTCTGCGTGACCGGCGCGGTCACCCTGCTCGTCCAGGTGGGCGGGCCGGAGGGCTTCGTGTCCCTCGCGGACGACGGCCCGCTGCGGGCCGGGGAACTGCTGCTGCGCACCTCGGCGGCCTCGCTCGGGGTGCTGCTGTTCGCCTTCACCACCCCCATGTCCGACCTGCTGCCCCGCCTGGTGAAGGCGGGGTGCCCGCACCCGTCGTGGACGTCGCCCTGGTGACGTACCGCATGAGCTTCCTGCTCCTGGACTCCGTGCGCCGTATCCGGGAAGCCCAGGCCGCCCGGCTGGGGCACACGAGCCGGGCCGCGGAGTGGCGTTCCCTGGCCGGGCTCGGCGCCACCGCCTTCGTACGGGCCTTCGACCGGGCCACCCGGCTCCAGGCCGGGCTCGCCGGGCGCGGCTACGACGGCACCCTGCGCGTCCTGGTGCCCGAGGCCCGCGTGTCCGTCCGCTTCACGGCCGCGAGTTGCGCCCTCCTCGCAGCGCTGGCCGCCCTCACCCTCGTACTGGAGAAGGCCCTGCCATGAGCGAGCCCACCGCCCTGGTCGCCCTGCGGGGCGCGTCCTACGCCTACGAGGACGGCCCCGTCGTGCTCAGCGGCCTCGACTTCGATGTGCGCGAGGGGCGCGCGCTGGCGCTGCTGGGCCGCAACGGCAGCGGCAAGACCACACTGATGCGGCTGCTCAGCGGCGGACTCAGGCCGCACGACGGCCGGTTGACGGTGCAGGGCACACCGGTCACGTACGACCGCAAGGGGCTGACCCGGCTGCGGACGACCGTCCAGCTGGTGGTGCAGGACCCGGACGACCAACTCTTCGCCGCGTCCGTCGCCCAGGACGTCTCCTTCGGCCCGCTGAACCTCGGCCTGCCCGACCCCGAGGTGCGCGTGCGGGTCGACGAGGCGCTCGCCGCACTGGACATCAGCGCGCTGGCCGACCGGCCCACGCATCTGCTGTCGTACGGGCAGCGCAAGCGCACGGCCATCGCCGGCGCGGTGGCGATGCGGCCCCGTGTGCTGATCCTGGACGAGCCGACCGCCGGGCTCGATCCGGACGGCCAGGAACGCCTGCTCGCCACCCTCGACGGGCTGCGCGCGAGCGGCACCACGGTGGTCATGGCCACCCATGACGTCGACCTCGCCCTGCGCTGGGCCGACGACGCGGCGCTCCTCACCCCGTCCGGGGCACGCACCGGGCCGGCACCGGTGATGCTGGCCCGCACCGACCTACTCCAGCAGGCCGGCCTGCGGCTCCCATGGGGTGTCGCTGCGGCCCAACTCCTACGGGCACAGGGGTTGTTGGGTGACGCGTCGGCGGGCCCGCGCACCCCGGACGACCTGGCGGCGCTCGTCCCGGCACCGGAGTAGCGGCCGCCCCGGCACGACATATATGCCCGCCAAGGGCATCAATGTCCTGAATATTTCGCAGCTCCCTGTTGTATGGATTCACGTACAACGGGAGTGAGGGAACATGGCCAACGACGTCGCGGACGCGGGCCCGCCGCAGTCCGCGAGCTTGAAGCCCAATGCGATCGGATTCGTCGACGCCCTCGTCATCGGGCTCAACGCCACCTCGCCCGCGTACTCTCTGGCCGCGGCCATCGGCCCGGTCGTGGCGCTGGTGGGTGTCTACGCCCCCGGCGTCATGCTCGCGTCGTTCGTCCCGATGCTGCTGATCGCCTCGGCGTTCTACTACCTCAACAAGGTCGACCAGGACTGCGGCACGACCTTCTCGTGGGTCACCCGGGCGATGGGCCCGTGGGCCGGCTGGCTCGGCGGCTGGGCCATCACGATGACCGGTGTCCTGGTGATCGGCTCACTCGCGGACGTCGCGGTGACGTTCGCCCTGCTGGCCTTCGGTCTCGACAGCTGGGCCGAGAACGAGTTCGTGCGCCAGCTGCTCACGGTGCTGCTCATCATCGTGATGACGGCCGTGTGCGTCATCGGCACCGAGGTGTCGGCGCGGGTGCAGAACGTCCTCATCCTCGCGCAGGTCGCCTGCCTGATCGCGTTCGCCGTGGTGGCGCTCTACAGGGTCTACGCCGACACCGGCACCCTCGACTCCGTCGACCCGGCGTTCAGCTGGCTGGACCCCTTCGGGGCGGGCGGCGCCGGGCTGACGTCGGGCCTGCTGCTGGGCGTGTTCATCTACTGGGGCTGGGAGTCGGCGGTCAATCTCACCGAGGAGGTCGAGAACTCCGCCACCGCTCCGGGCGAGGCGGCCGTGTGGTCGACGGTCATCCTGCTGGTGACGTACGTGGCGGTCGCCTACGCGGTCGTCGCCTACGCCGGGCCGGCGTTCCTGTCCGAGAACGCCGCGGAGGAGGAGTTCATCTTCGCCATCCTCGCCACCGAGGCCATGGGCGGCTGGGACTGGGTGGTGCTGCTGGCGGTCTCCACCTCCGGGCTGGCCTCGACGCAGACGACGATCATCCCGGCCTCGCGCACGGCGCTGTCCATGGCCCGCCGGCACGCGCTGCCGTCCCACTACGGGCACATCAGCCCGCGCTTCCGCACTCCCGACGTGAGCACGTGGTGGGTGGCCGGCATCGCCATCGCCTGGTATCTGATCGTCCGCCAGATCAGCGAGAACGCCCTCTTCGACTCGCTCACCGCGCTGTCCCTGCTGATCGCGTTCTACTACGCGCTCACGGGCATCGCCTGCGCCGTCTACTACCGCCGCCATCTCACCGAGAGCCTGCACAACTTCCTGCTCATCGGCCTCGGCCCGCTGATCGGCGCCGGACTGCTGGTCTGGCTGCTCGTCGAGTCGATCGGCGACATGGCCGACCCCGAGAACTCCTACAGCGGCGTCTCGTGGTTCGGGCTCGGCCCGCCGTTGGTCATCGGCATCGGCATCACTCTCGCGGGCGTGCTCCTCATGATCGTGTGGCGCCTGATGGCCCCCACTTTCTGGGCGGAACGCCCCGAGGTGGCCGACCCCGAACTCGTGCACGGCGACAAGGAGCAGTGAAGATGTCGATCGTCCTCGGATACGACGAGTCCCCGGGCGCGGTCCGCGCACTGCACGTCGCCATCGAGGTGTCGGCGGCGTTCGGCGAGCCGCTCGTACTGGTCTACGGCGCGGCGGCGCCCGGCGCCCTCGGCGAGGAGTACACCGCGCATCGCGATGCCGTCCAGGAGGTCGGCCGCACCGCGCTCGCTCATGCCGTCGCGGTGGCCGACGAGGCCGGTGTGCCGACCACCGTCGAGGTCATCGACCAGAAGCCGGCGGAGGCGCTGATCGAGGCCGCGGCGCGGCATGCGGCGAGGTTCATCGTGGTCGGCAGCTGGGGTGAGAGCCCGTTGCGCGGGGCCCTGCTGGGCTCCACACCCCACAAACTGCTGCATCTGTCCCGTACGCCCGTCCTGTGTGTGCCCACCGAGCCGTGACCCGCCGGGTTCAGGTCGCGGTGGCCTCTGCCGCGGCCTTGCCCGCCACGCGGCCCGAGAAGAGGCAGCCGCCGAGGAAGGTGCCCTCCAGCGAGCGGTAGCCGTGGACCCCGCCTCCGCCGAAGCCGGCGACCTCTCCGGCCGCGTACAGACCGGAGATCGGGGTGCCCGAGGCGTCCAGGACGCGGCCGGAGAGGTCGGTCTGGAGGCCGCCGAGGGTCTTGCGGGTGAGGATGTTGAGGCGCACGGCGATGAGGGGGCCCGCGCTCGTGTCCAGGATCTTGTGGGCGGACGCGGTCCGGCTGAGCGTGTCACCCGGGTAGGCGAGCGCGTTGCGGATGCCCATGACCTGGACGTCCTTGGTGTAGGGGTTGTCGATCTCGCGGTCGCGGGCCTCGATCTGCCGCTTGAGGTCCGCGAGTTCGATGAGGTTGTCGCCGGTCAGCTTGTTCATGCCCGCGACGAGTTCGGGAAGGGTCTTGGCGACGACGAAGTCCTCGCCCTTCTCCTTGAACCGCTCGATCGGCTCCGGGGTCTGCCAGATGCGGGACAGCAGCATCCAGATGTTCTTCTCCGTGAGGTCCGGGTTCTGCTCCGAGCCGGAGAGCGCGAACTCCTTCGCGATGATCTTCTGGGTCGTGACGAACCAGGAGTAGTCGTAGCCGCTGTCGCTGATCGTCTTGAGGGTGTGCAGGGTGTCGTAGCCCGGGATGTCGGGGCTGGAGAAGCGCTTGCCCTCGGCGTCGAACCACATGGAGGACGGGCCGGGCAGGATGCGGATGCCGTGGCCGGGCCAGATCGGGTCGTAGTTCTTCAGGCCCTCCGTGTAGTGCCACATCCGGTCGGGGTTGACGATCCGTCCGCCCGCCTTCTCGGTGATCGCGAGCATCCGACCGTCCACGTGCGCGGGCACGCCTGTGATCATGGACTTGGGCGGGGTGCCGAGCCGGGCGGGCCAGTTCTTGCGCACCAGGTCGTGGTTGGCGCCGATGCCACCGGAGGTGACGATCACGACGGGGGCATTCAGCTCGAAGTCGCCGACGACGGTACGGGAACTGGGCTTGCCGCGACCGGCGCTGCTCGGCTCCAGGACGGCGCCGCGTACGCCGGTGACGGCACCGCCCGTGACGATCAACTCGTCGACTCTGTGCCGGAACTTGAAGGTGACGTGGCCGTTCGCCACTGCCGCGCGGACCTTCTTCTCGAACGGCTCGACCACGGCCGGCCCGGTGCCCCACGTGACATGGAAGCGCGGGACCGAGTTGCCGTGCCCGTCCGCGAGACCGCCGCCGCGCTCGGCCCAGCCGACGATCGGGAACCACTGCATGCCGAGCCCGGCCAGCCAGGACCGCTTCTCCTCGGAGGCGAAGTCCACATACGCCTCGGCCCACTTGTAGGCCCAGTGGTCCTGGCCCGACGGGTCCAGGATCCCGCGGTCGAAGCCGGCCGTGCCCAGCCAGTCCTGCCAGGCCAGCTCGTGCGAGTCCTTGATGCCCATCAACCGCTGTTCGGCGGAGTCGACGAGGAACAGTCCGCCGAAGGACCAGAACGCCTGCCCGCCGAGACTGGCCTCCGGCTCCTGGTCCAGGAGCAGCACCTTGCGTCCCGCCGCCGCCAGTTCGGCCGTGGCGACCAGCCCGGCGAGGCCGTGGCCGACCACGATGGCGTCCGCGTCCGACGAGCCGGCCGAGGCCGCGAAGGCCGGGAACGTGGCCTGCGCGAGGGCGGCACCGGCAAGCACCCCGCCGGCGACGGTCAGGGCACGACGGCGCGTGATCGCGGCAGGAGTTGACGAGTTCTCCATGGGCTGCCTTCCGGGGAGATACGCAAGGGGCGGGAGACACACGAGAGGCCGCTGCGAGAGCGGGTGTTACCGACGGTAGCCCAGAGAGCGTCGAGGTCGCCAGATGCTGCAACCGTGAACTTTTCTCACGTTTTCATGCCCCCAGCCCTCAAGTCCCCACACCCTGGCCCCCGTTGACGGCCGCCGCCGCGGGCCAGGTCATCAGCGTCTCCGGCGCCGGCTACCGGCCAGGGCGTCTACGTCAGCCTGTGCGTGGTCGACGGGGCGCAGGGCGCGAACAAGCCCACCCCGTGTCTGGGCGGCCAGGACGAGAGCGGCACCACCGGCGCCTCGCACTGGGTCAACAACACCTTCGGCGGCATGTTCGCCAACAGCTCCAAGTTCGGCACGGGCGGCACCTTCAGCGTGCAGATCTTCGTGAAGGCCACGCTCGACGACGAACACCGAGCCGTCCGGCACCAGCACCGTCACCGGCCCCAACGGCCAGAAGCTCACCGTCACACCGGTCAACAGCCTCGCCACCGAGAACCAGACCCTGAAGGTCACCGGTTCCGGATACCACCCGACGAAGGGCATCTACGTCGCCCTGTGCGTCGACAACGGCGACGGCGAACTGCCCACGCCCTGCATCGGCGGCGGCGACATGACCGGCGGCTCGCACTCCTCCTCCGCATGGATCTCCTCCGACCCGCCGGTCTATGGCGAGGACCTGGCGATCCCGTACGGCGCGGGCGGCACCTTCGAGGTCGAGCTGACCGTCGACGCCAGGGACGAGTACACCGACTGCTTCAAGGCCACCTGCGTCCTGGCCACCCGCAACGACCACACCCTCTCCGGCGACCGCTCCCAGGACGTCAGGGTCCCGGTCAGTTACGTCGGGCAGGACCCGGTGGACACCGACGACGACACCGGCGGCACGGGCGGGAACGGCGGCTCCGGCACAAGTACGACGGGCGGCAGCACCGGCGGCACGGGTACGACGTCCACCACGGGCGGCTCCAGCGGCACCGGCACCTCGACCGCGGGCGGCAGCCTCGCCGCCACAGGCGTGACCGTGCTCTCCGTAGCCACGCTCGCGGCTGCGCTGCTCGCCGCCGGCTGGGCGGCGTATCGCAAGGGCCGCAAGGCCGCCTGACGGTATGGCGGGCGGGGTCACCATGCCCCGCCCGCCGGTACAGCCGTCACACCGTGCGGCCGGCCACCACCCACTTCGACGGCAGCTCGATCCGCGCGCCGTCGGGCCCGTACTCCGTGGTGATCAGCGGCAGTTCGCCGCTCGCGAGGACGCTGAGACCGGCCGCGCGCAGATATTCGGGCACGGCGGCGTCGGCGACCTCGCCGGGGGCGATGCCGTGCCGGAAGATCGGTGCGAGCTTGGGCGGCGGGCCGGACGGACTCTGCGCGAGGCCCATGAGGACCGGCTTCGCGGACTCGGAGAGTTCGACGAGAAAGGCCCGGCCGCGCTCGCCGACCAGCGTGGCGATCCCGTTCACCATCAGCTGGCGGTCGTCGGGCTCGGCCTGATGCAGCACGCCCCGCATATAGATGTTGGCGTCGCCGAGTTCCGCGTGCAGCGTCTCGGCCTCGGTCTTCTCCACCGCGTCGAACAACCGGTACGTCGCCTGCCCGGCGGGGTCGGCCAGCCGGGCGTGGTCCAGAGCGGCGGCGGACAGCTCGACGCCGACGACACGCGGGAAGCGTTCGGCGAGGAAACGCGTCTGAGTGCCGTTGCCGCAGCCCAGGTCCACCAACGGCAGGCCCGGATCGGTCAGGTGCGCCTCGAAGAGGGCCAGGTGGCGGCCGGCGGTCAGGGCAGGCTCGGCGTCCCAGAACACCGCATCCGGTTCATCGCTCGCTTCACGCCAGAAGCCCTCCCAGGCCTGACGGTATCGACTCGTCACGCTCATCTGCCCAACTCCCCAGGTTGCGACGCCGACCCGTCGTCAAGTAACGGGCGAGTACGGTCTATCGCGGCCCGGTGACGGCTACAAGCGCGTGGCGCATTCCTTCACTCCGCATTCGAGACTCGTGCGCCGTCGTACGCCGTTCGGGGCACAGGTCGCCCGGCGAGGTCGTACGCCCGTGGGAGGGACGCAGGGATCAGCGTCGCGGGAGTGTGAGTTCGAACCAGACGGCCTTGCCGGCGCTGGTACGGGTGGTGCCCCACTCGCGGGCGAGCACGCTCACCACCCGCAGCCCGCGTCCGGTCTCGTCGTCCGGACCGGCGTTGAGCAGGGTCGGCAGGTCGTGGTCGTCGTCGTCCACCTCGCACAGCAGCGTCTCACCGCGGACGAGGCGCAGGTCGACGGGGCGGCTGTGGGAGTGCCGTACGGCGTTGGTGACAAGCTCGCTGACCAGCAGCTCGGCACTGTCGGCGAGGCGAGACAAACCCCAGTCGTGCAGTTGTTCACGGACGACGGCGCGGGCGCGTGCGACCTCTGCCGGGTCGAGGGCGAGCCGCCATTCGGCGACATCCTCGGGCTCGATGCCGTTGAGGCGGGCCATCAGCAGGGCGACGTCGTCCTTGCGGCCGCCGCGTGTGTTGAGGGCCCGGATGATCGTGTCGCAGGCGTCGTCCATGGACGCGGCCGGGTGGGCCGCGGACTCGCAGAGGGTCGCGAGGCCGACACCGATGTCCTCGCCGCGCACCTCGACCAGGCCGTCGGTGCACATCACGATCCGGTCGCCGGGCCGCACGCGCACGCGCACCGCCTCGAAGGGCACCCCGCCGACGCCGATCGGCGCGCCCGTGGGCAGGTCGAGCAGCTCGCTGTGCCCGTTGTCGGCGTGGACCAGGACGGGCGGGATGTGGCCGGCGTTGGCGATGTGGAGTTCGCCCGCGATCGGGTCGTAGACGGCGTACAGACAGGTCGCGAGGTAGGTGTCGCCGAGGCGCTGGGCGAGGTCGTCGAGGTTGCGCAGCAGCTGGGCCGGCGGCAGGTCGAGGGCGGCCATGGTCTGCACGGCCGTACGCAACTGGCCCATCATGGCCGCCGAGTTGAGGCCGTGCCCCATGACGTCACCGACGACCAGGGCGGTGCGGGCGCCCGGCAGTTTGACGGAGTCGAACCAGTCGCCTCCGACCCGGCCGAGGAGGGTACCCGGCAGATAGCGGGTGGCGATGTCGCAGCCCGCCATGCGCGGCGGGATGTGCGGCAGCATGCTGTCCTGGAGGGTCTCGGCGACGCTCTCCTGGTACGTGTACATGCGCGCGTTGTCGAGCACGAGGCCCGCGCGGGCGGCGAGTTCGGCGCCGGTGACCCGGTCCATGTCGTTGAACTCGACGCGCTCGGGGTGGCGCAGCAGGATCATGAACCCCAGCACCACATCGCGGGCCTTCAGCGGCACGACCAGCATGGAGCGGCCCGTGATCAGCGGCCGGATGTCCCGCTTCTCGAACTGCGAGGCGATGGCGTGCCCCATCTGCTCGCTGATGCGTGGCACGAGCACGGGGTCGCCGGTGGTCATGCACTGGAAGAACGGCGTGTGCGCCGGGAAGGGCATGGCCTCGCCGACCGGCACGACGTCGTCCCAGCGGCCGGGTTCGTCGGTGTGCTCGAGGGCGACCCGGTGCCACATGGTGGTCGTGTCCGGTACGCCTTCGGGGAATCCCTCGCCGGCGACGACCTGTTCGCGCAGATAGGTGCCGGCGACGTCGGTGAAGCGGGGCACGACGGCCTTGCTGACCTCGACGATGGTCCGTGACAGGTCGAGGGAGGTGCCGATGCGGCCGCTGACCTCGTTGAGGAACTCCAGGCGTTCGCGTACGGCGACGTACTCGAGGTCCTCTGCCTCGTCGGTGTACTCCTGCGGTAACGGCAGGCCCTGAGCGGCGGCCCGGGCGGCCCGCTCGTGGCGCGCCCGGCGCTCGACTCGCCGGGGCACACCCCAGTCGGGGGTGACGGGCACCCGGTCGTTCTGGCTGAACTCCAGTACCGGATATCCCAGTTCGAGGATCTGGCCGACGATGCGGGCGCTCTCCTCGACGCTCATGCTGGGCAGGATCTCGGGGAGTCTGCGGGCGAGTTCCTCGGCGCCTGGGAAGTCGGTGTGCAGGGCGAATCCGGGGGCGACGCGCTCGTAGCCGGTGTCCTCCTCGTGGGCCTCCTGCTGGAGCCGGCCCACGTCGGCGCCCAGCACGAGCAGCCGCTCCGGGCCGGGTCCCACCAGCGGGTAGGCCCACCACAGGACGTCGACCCGGTCACTCCCCGTCTCGCTTCGCTCGGGCACGGTGAGGCGGGCGCGGCCCGCGGCCGGGTAGTACAGCCGCCCGTCGAGGGACGTCTCAAGGTCGTGGCCGAGTCCGTCGTACGCCGAGTAGGCGCCGTACAGCGAGACGTCGTCGTCCTCGGGCAGGGCGCCGGAGACGGGCAGCAGATCGACGGCCGCGCGTCCGATCGCGTCCTCCTTGGCGGCGCCGAACAGACGGCGTGCGCCGGAGCTCCAGTGCGAGACGAGGCCCTCGCGGTCGACCACGACCACGGCCAGTGGGATCCGTCCGGACGCAGCGTGTTCCGTCACCGCGCCGTCCCTCTCGGTGCCACGGTCCATGGCCCAGGCCCTCTCTCCCCACGGCTCCGCAAGATCTGCGCGCCCACACCACCGTACGGCTCCGGGCCGACGTGATGTGCGGCAATACGGGAATTGATATGACGAGATCAAGACGGCCCGCGCAGGGGCCGAAAGACCCGCCCGCACCGCGTCCCCGCAGGACAACCCAGGTGCGGGTCCGCCGGCTCAGTCCTCGTGCCCGAGCTGAAGATCTCGTTCCGTACGGCCTCCGCCGGCGACCTGGAGCACGGTGGCGACCGGCGGGTAACCCGTGGCGATGACGGTGTACTCGCCGGTGGACAGGTCGACGAACCGGAAGGTCCCGTCGGGGCCCGTGGTGAGCGTGTCCATGACGTTGCCGGCGGCGTCGAGCAGTGTCACGCGGGCGTCCTCGACGGGCCGCCCCCCGCCCGCCCGCACGGTGCCCCGGAGCAGGGCGCCGCCGGCGAGCTCGATGTCCTGGCGGGTCTCGCGGGCCGCCTTGACGGTGACGGGGACGGCAGCCGGGCGGAAGGCCGACGCGCTCGCTGCGAGGGTGTACTCGCCGGCGACGAGTTCGGTGATGACGTAGCCGCCCTCGCGTCCGCTGCGGGTGGTGGCCACGACCTCGCCCTGCACGTTGGTGAGCGTGACCGTGGCGTCCACGGGCGTGCCGTCCGGCGTGAGCACCCTCCCGGCGAGGCGTCCGGCGCCGCCGAGGACGATGTCCAGGTCGACGGGGCGCTCGCCCACGGTCACGGTGACGGCCTGCGGCTGGTGGCCGCCCGCCGCGGCGATCATGACGTACGACCCCGGGCCCGGCGTCGCCAGCGCGTACCGGCCGTCGTCACCGCTCGCGCCGCGCCCGACCTGCTGCCCGCCGATGTCGATGAGCGTGAGTGCCGCGCGCGGGACGACGGTCCCGTCGGGGTGCTGCACCAGGCCGCAGACGGGAACTCCGGTGGCGTACTGCGAACGGGCGGGCGGGATGGGGGCGTTCACCGGCGCCGATTCCGCCTCCGGGGCCTGGGCGTTGTGGGACACCAGCGGTTTCTCCTTGAGGAAGAAGGCGATGAGCAGGCCCAGCACGAGCACCGGCACGAGGTACAGGAAGATCCTCGGCATGGCGTCGGCGTAGGCCTGGATGTAGTCGTCGCGCAGCGCCGGGGGCAGGGCGCGGACGAGCTGCGGAGTGATCGACTCGGGGTCGGGCAGCTCGGCGCCCGCGCGCGTGGGGAGCCGTTCGGCCAGGGCGTCGGCGAGCCGGCCGGCGAAGAGCGTGCCGAAGATGGCGGCGCCGACGCTGCCGCCGATCTGCCGGAAGTAGTTGTTGGCACTGGTGGCGGTGCCGAGGTCGGCGGGGCGCACGGAGTTCTGCACGGCGAGGATCAGGACCGGCATCACCATGCCGATGCCGGCGCCGAGCACGGCCATCCAGAGGCTGTAGTGCAGCCGGGGCGTGTCGACTTCGAGGCGGGACAGCAGCCACATGCCGACGGCCGAGAGCGCGCCGCCGAGCACGGTGTAGATCTTGTAGCGGCCGGTGAGGCTGATGAGTTGGCCGCACACGATCGAGGCGCCGACGATGCCGCCCATCATCGGCAGCATCAGCAGGCCCGACTCGGTGGCCGTGGCCCCGTCGACCATCTGCAGGTAGGTCGGCAGATAGCTGGCCGCGCCGAACAGGGCGACACCGGTCACCAGGCCGACCAGGCCGGTCACGTTGAAGACGGAGTCCCTGAACAGCCGCAGCGGGATGAGGGGTTCGGCGGCGAAGTGCTCGGCGACGACGAAGAGAACCGCGGCGAGAGCCGCTCCCCCGGCGAGGCCGAGGATGACGCGGGAGTCCCAGGCGTACTCGATGCCGCCCCAACTGGTCAGCAGGACCAGGCAGGTGGAGGCGGCGGCGAGCAGCAGGGAACCGAGGACGTCCAGCCGGGCCCTGGCCTTCGGCTTCGGCAGCTTCAGTACGACGGCCACGACGGCCAGGGTGACGAGGCCGAAGGGGACGTTGATGTAGAAGCACCAGCGCCAGGAGACGTGGTCCGTGAAGTAGCCGCCCAGCAGCGGGCCGGCGACCGAGGCGAGGCCGAACGCGGCGCCGATCAGGCCCATGAAGCGGCCGCGCTCCCTGGCCGGCACGATGTCCGCGATGATCGCCTGGACGCCGATCATGAGCCCGCCCGCGCCGACGCCCTGCACCGCGCGGTAGGCGATGAGCTGGTCCATGGTCTCGGCCCGCCCGGCGAGCGCGGAGCCGACGACGAAGACGACGATCGCGAACTGGAAGACGCCCTTACGGCCGAGGAGGTCGCCGAGCTTGCCGTAGACCGGCAGTCCGACGGTGGCGGTGAGCAGGTAGGCGGTGATCGCCCAGGACATCTTGTCCAGGCCGTGCAGCTCGCCGACGATCTTCGGCAGCGCGGTGGCGACGATCATCTGCTCCAGCGCGGCCAGCAGCAGCGCGAGCATCAGTGCGAAGAAGACCAGCCGCACCCGGCGCGGGCTCAGTTGGGGCTCGGCGCCTTGGGGCGGAGCCTGTGGAGGTGGTGCGGTGACGGTTTCGTCCTGCACCAGAGTCGTGCCGCCCACGCACCGCTCCCTCGCCGTACCTGCTCACATTTCCCGCATTAGGCGACAACTACGAGCAAGCACGGCGAGTTACGGCACCGTCCCGGACACAGCGGAGATCCACTCGATCCGGTGAGGGGGCCAAGGGCCCCCGGACACCTGGAACTTACTTCTCGACCTCGGTGGCGAGCTTGGCGAGCAGCTCGTCGTAGATCCGGCCGAGGCCCTTGGGCGCGAAGGTCTTCTCGAAGAAGCCGCCGATGCCGCCGGCGCCCTGCCAGGTGGTGGTGACGACGACGAGGGCCTTGCCCTCACCGGCCGGGGTGACCCGCCAGGTGGTGACCATGGAGGAGTTGCGGTCCTTCTCGACGAGCTCGCCGTCGGTGGGCTCGCTGACCTCCAGGAGGCAGTCGCGCACACGCTTGCTGGTGGCCTGGAGCTTCCAGTGGACGAGGGTGCCCTCGCCGTCGCCGCCCTCGCGCACCTCGTACTCGCTGAAGTGCCCGGGCAGCAGCTTCTGCCGCGTACCGCTGTAGTCGGCGAGGGCGTCGAACACCTTCTCCGCGTCCGCCGCGACGACCCGCTCCGTAGTGGCCTCGACCTGCGCCATTGACTTCCTCCAGGACCTGAATTCTCGGGGATTGGAGCAAGCCAACCACCCCGCTGCCGGACCGCCCAAATCGGGGTCCCGATCAGCTCTCCGAAGCGATCGCACAGTGACCGAAAACGAAGCCCGGGGATAGGTCGCACGATCAAGGGAACATGTGTTCTATTCTGGGGGCAGTGCTACCGAGGAGGCCTCATGCGCTGGGAGAACCTCACCCTGGAGTCCGACCACAGCCGTGCCGACTCCGCGCTGTTCGGCGCGGACGCGGTGGTCACCCGTACCTTCGACACGCCCGAATTCGCCGGGATCACGTTCCACGAGATCCGGGCCCGCTCGATCCTGAACCGGGTGCCGGGCGCCTCGCGCATGCCCTTCGAGTGGACGGTCAACCCCTATCGGGGCTGCTCGCACGCGTGCGTGTACTGCTTCGCCCGCAAGACCCACAGCTATCTGGACCTGGACACGGGCCTCGGCTTCGACTCCCAGATCGTGGTCAAGGTGAACGCGCCTGAGCTGCTGCGCCGCCAGCTCGGCTCGCGCCGCTGGCAGGGCGATCACATAGCGATGGGCACGAACGTCGACTGCTACCAGCGCGCGGAGGGCCGCTATCGCCTGATGCCGGGCATCCTCGCCGCCCTGCGCGATCATGCCAACCCGTACTCGATCCTCACCAAGGGCACGCTGATCCTGCGCGACCTGGAGCTGCTGAAGCAGTCCGCCGAGGTGACGGACGTCGGCGTCTCCGTCTCCGTCGGCTTCACCGACCCCGAGCTGTGGCGCACCGTGGAGCCGGGCACACCCGCTCCCGAACGCCGCCTGGACGTCGTCCGGACGCTGACCGAGCACGGACTCGACTGCGGTGTGCTGATGGCGCCGGTGATCCCGTTCCTCAGCGATCACCCGGCCCAACTGCGGGCCACCGTGCGGGCGATCGCCGCCTCCGGGGCCACCTCGGTCATGCCGCTGGTACTGCATCTGCGGCCCGGGGCACGCGAGTGGTTCATGGCCTGGCTCGGCCGGGAGCATCCGCATCTGGTGCGGCGGTACGAGCGGCTGTACGCGGACGGCGCCTACGCGCCGAAGTGGTACCAGCGCCGGGTCACCCGTCAGGTGCACGACCTGGCGCAGGAGTACGGGATAGGCCCCACGCGCGCGGGGACGGCCCGGCGGATCCGCGAGCCGGAGCCTGCCCCTGCCGGGCACATGCCGTCCGAACCGACCCAGCTCTCGCTGATCTGAGAGCCTCGCCGGCATGGGAGCGCGCCTCTCGGCCCAATCTCTCGGCCCAATAGGGTCAAGTCTCGCCCGAAGCGGTTCTTCCAGACGTCCATTCCGGGATGAATGCGGCCGGGATCGTGGCCTTCGCGGTCCCGCACCCTCCGTCCTGGGAGGACCCCATGGGAAGACGCGCAGCCGTGCTGTGCGGCGCCGCCGTCGTCATGGCCGCAACCGTCACGGCCGTCCCCGCCGGAGCGAGCGCCACCGACAACGCGGACACCTTCAAGACCACACCCCTGACCTGGAAGAAGTGCGGCAACACGAAGTACCCGACGCTGCAGTGCGCGTCCCTCGACGTGCCGCTCGACCACACCGAACCGCACGGACGGCAGATCACCCTCGCGCTGTCCCGCGTCCCGCACACCGCGAAGAAGTACCAGGGCCCGCTGCTGGTCAACCCCGGCGGCCCCGGCGGCAGCGGTCTCACGCTCGCCGGATTCGTCGCGTCCGCACTGCCCAAGGCGGTGGCGGCACAGTACGACGTCATCGGCTTCGACCCGCGCGGCGTCGGCAGGAGCAAGCCCGCCGTCAACTGCAAGCCCGGCCACTTCGCCCCGGTGCGACCGAACTCCGTGCCGAGCACACCGTGGATCGAGCGGGCCAACCTGCTGCGCGCCAAGTCCTTCGCGCAGGCCTGCGGCAAGAAGTACGCGGACGTGTTGCCGCACCTCAACACCGTGAGCGCCGTGCGCGACATGGACCTCATCCGCGCGGCTCTCGGGGCGCGGCAGATCAACTACTTCGGCTACTCGTACGGCACCTACCTCGGCGCGGTCTACGCCAAGCTCTTCCCGCAGCGGGTGCGGCGCGCGGCCCTCGACTCCGTCGTCGACCCCACCGGGGTCTGGTACGAGGCCAACCTCGCGCAGGACGTCGCCTTCGACGACCGGCACCGCGCGTTCCTGGCGTGGGTCGCCAAGTACGACCGGACGTACGGGCTCGGCACCGATCCGTCGCGGGTCGAGGCCGCCTGGTACCGGATGCGGGCGGCCCTGGCCAGGACGCCGGCCGGCGAGAAGGTGGGCGCCTCCGAGCTGGAGGACACCTTCCTGCCCGGCGGCTACTACAACGGGTACTGGCCCTACCTCGCCGAGGCGTTCGCCGCGTATGTGAACGACGGGAACGCCGACCCGCTGGTGGAGGCGTACGAGAAGTTCGGCGCCGCAGACGCGGCCGACGAGAACAGCTACAGCATCTACGCCTCCGTGCAGTGCCGGGACGCCGCCTGGTCCCGCGACTGGCAGCAGTGGCGGACGGACAACTGGTCCGTGCATGCGAAGGCACCCTTCATGACCTGGAACAACGCCTGGTACAACGCGCCGTGTGCCTTCTGGCCGAAGGACCCGCTCCCCTCGGTGAGCATCGCCAACAGCAAGGTGCCACCGGTGCTGCTGTTCCAGTCGACCGACGACGCGGCCACCCCGTACCAGGGCGCCGTCACGGTGCACCGGCAGCTGGCCCGCTCCAGTCTGGTGGTCGAGCGGGGCGGCGGCAACCACGCCGTCACGCTGGGCGGGAACTCCTGCCTGGACAAGCACCTCGCGGCCTACCTCGCGGACGGCACGGTGCCGCGCGGCGCGGGTGAGGTCGACGCGGTGTGCGAGGCGCGGCCCGACCCGAAGCCGCTGAGCTCCAAGGTGGCGTCGGCGGCGGCGCGCGGCGCCGAACTGCATCGGCTGGTCGGCTTCCGCCACTGAGCGCTTGAGCACCGGTCACCGATCGCCTGACGGTCCGTCGGGGGCGTTGTCAGACCCATGGTCCACCATGGACGCATGAGTGAGCTGACCAGGATTCCCGCCCCCGACGGGGTCGCCCCCGCCGCCCAGTACACGCATGTCGTGCTCGGCACCGGCCGCTTCGTCGCCGTCTCCGGACAGCTCGCCCTGGACGAGGACGGCAAGCTGGTCGGCGAGGGCGACCCCGAGGCCCAGGCCCGCCAGGTCTTCGAGAACCTGAAGCGCTGCCTGGCCGCGGCCGGCGCGACCTTCGACGATGTCATCAAGCTCACCTACTTCGTCACCGACATGGCACACATGCCCGCCCTCCGCACGGCCCGGGCCGGGCACATACCCGACGACCGGCTGCCGGCCGCGTCGGCGGTCCAGGTCGCCGGACTGGTACGCCCGGAGTTCCTGATGGAGGTCGAGGCCTTCGCGGTGCTGCCGGGTTGACCAGGGGCGGGCCGGGTCGCGGGTGGGGCTACGGTGCCGTCATGGATGACGACGGCATACGGATCCGCCCCATGACCCTGGCCGACTGCGACCGCGTCGCCGAGATCCGCGTCGGCGGCTGGCGGACCGCCTACCAGGGCCTGATCCCGCAGTCGTACCTGGACGCCCTGGATGTGGCCCAGGACGGCGGACGCCGCCGCGCCCACTGCTCGCAGGCCGACGGCAGCGTGGTCGACCTCGTCGCCGAGCAGGGCGGCCGGATCGTCGGCTGGGTCTGCCACGGTCCGTACCGTGACGGCGAAGTGCGCACCGAAGACGTCGAGTTGTACGCCATCTACGTGGACTCCGGGCAGTACGGCACCGGCATCGGGCAGTCCCTGCTCCAGGAGTCGGTACGCCGTTGCACGGCCGCCGGACATGCCCGCATGCTCCTGTGGGTCCTCAAGGACAACGCCCGCGCCCGGCGCTTCTACGAACGGGGCGGCTTCCGGGCGGACGGGGCCGAGGAGCCCTTCGAGGTGGACGGCGTCGAGGTGCCCGAGGTGCGGTACGCACGGGCGCTGGGGGCCGGCTGACGGGGCGGCCACGCTGTCGCGAGCCGGCGCGTTGCCTCACCGCTGGTGAGGGATGCGTGCCAGCGCCCGTACTGCCGCCTCCGCGAGGGTCGGGTGGGCCAGAGCCTCGTTCAGGATGCGTCTGGCCCGGGTGTCACCGAGGGTGCCGAGGCCGTCCACACAGGCGAGGGCCACGCGGCGGTAGGGGTCGTGCGGGCGCAGGCGTCGCTCCAGGGTGGTGATCAGGGCGGGCACGGCCTCGGGGGCACGCAGTTCGACCAGGAGCCGGACCGGGTGCAGGGCGTAGGCGACGCGCAGTTCGTTGGTGGCGAGGGCGGCGGCAGCGCGGGCGGTGCGCGGGTCGCCGAGACGGGCGAGGGCGTGAGCGGCGGAGGCGCAGCGCTGCGGGTCGCGGTGGTTGAGAAGCAGGACGAGGGACTCGAAGGCCCGCCGGTCCCCGGCGAGGCCCAGCCGGAACGCGGCCAACTCCCTGGCCCACAGCGGCTGCCCCGGCGCGGTGAGCACGTCGGCCAGTTCACCCAGGTCTTCGGTCGTCACGAGGCGGTCGTACGCGGCCGGCGCACCGGACTCCTGCCGTAAGCGCTCCGTGAGTGATCGCAACTCTTCGTCCATGAAGGCGAGCGTATGCAAGCGGCTCGCTTCCCGGGACCTACATCACAAAGACGGGGGCTGGCGCGCTCGTTACCCACCGGTTAAGCTCATACGAGCGAGTCACCCACTCGCAGATTTACTTGCAGCGGCCTGGTGACGCAGCCGCCGCGAGTGTTGGTCGGTTCGGTACATCGTGTACCTCAGTACGACTCGGCTCCGGGACAGGGCCGGTCGGATCCTCCGTTCCCCGGGGCGTGTGCACGCCCCTCGGCGACGGCACCGGGCGTGTGCGCCAGTAGCCCGGCAACACCCGCACTCACTCCTCTTCGCACCCGGTGCGCTCTCGGTTCGGCCCCAGTCGGGCTGGGCTCGGCGCACCCGGGCGCGCTCCCAGTCGTCACCCTCATTCCTGGAGTCCCGCGATGGCCACTCCCCTGTCCGACACCCCTCTGTCCCCGCTGAAGACCGTTGCCGTCGTCGGCCTCGGCACCATGGGCACCGGCATCGCCGAGGTCCTCGCCAAGGCCGGTCGCGATGTCGTCGGCATCGACATCAGCGAGGCCGCGACCGCCACGGCCGTCGCCGCCCTGGAGTCCTCGACCGCCCGCGCCGTGGAGCGCGGCAAGCTCACCGAGGACCAGCGCACGGACGCCCTCGCCCGCGTCCGCACCTCCACCGACCTGCGCGCCGCGGCCGACGCGGACCTGGTCATCGAGGTGGCGCCGGAGTCGTACGAGATCAAGCAGCAGATCTTCCGCGAGCTGGACGGGATCGTGCGCCCCGAGACGATCCTGGCGACCGGCACCAACGCCCTCTCCGTCACGCGGCTGGCCGCCGACTCGTCCCGCCCGGAGCGGGTTCTCGGTCTGCACTTCTTCAACCCGGCGCCCGCGATGCGGCTGGTCGAGGTCGTCTCCTCGGTGCTGACCGCGCCGACCGCCGTCTCCGCGGTCACCAACCTCGCCCTGGACCTCGGCAAGGAGCCCGTCGCGGTGGGTGACCGGCCCGGATTCGTCGCCGACGGGCTGCTGTTCGGCTACCTCAACCAGGCGGCCGCGATGTACGAGGCGAAGTACGCCTCCCGCGAGGACATCGACGCCGCGATGCGGCTGGGCTGCGGACTGCCGATGGGCCCGCTGGCGCTGCTCGACCTGATCGGCGTCGACACGGCGCGCACGGTCCTGGACGCCATGTACACCGAGTCCCGCGACCGGCTGCACGCCCCCGCGCCGATCCTCAAGCAGCTCAGCGAGGCGGGCCTGACGGGCCGTAAGTCGGGCCGCGGCTTCTACACGTACGAGGCGCCGGGCAGCGCCACCGTCGTGCGGGACGCGCTGACGCCGCTGGACGGCGCCGCCCTCACGCCGGGCCGCGAGGTCCGCTCGGTCGGAGTCGCGGGCTCCGGCACCATGGCGTCCGGGATCGCGGAGGTCTTCGCCAAGGCCGGCTACGAGGTCGTGCTCGCCGCCCGCAGCGAGGAGAAGGCGCAGACCGCGAAGGCCCGTATCGGCAAGTCCCTTTCTCGCTCGGTCGACAAGGGCCGGATGACTGCCGAGGTCGCCGCGCAGACCCTGGACCGGATCACCGCGGCGGGTTCGTACGACGCGTTCGCCGACGTCGATCTGGCCGTCGAGGCCGTCGCCGAGGACCTGGAGATCAAGCGGCAGCTGTTCGCGACGCTGGACAAGGTCTGCAAGCCGGGCGCGGTGCTGGCCACCACCACCTCCTCGCTGCCCGTCGTCGCCTGTGCCCGCGCCACCTCGCGTCCGCAGGACGTGATCGGCATGCACTTCTTCAACCCGGCGCCGGCCATGAAGCTGGTCGAGGTCGTCCGCACGGTCCTGACGGGCGACGACGTCCACGCGACGGTCCGCGAGGTCTGCGGCCGGATCAGGAAGCACGCCGTGGACTGCGGTGACCGGGCCGGATTCATCGTGAACGCGCTGCTGTTCCCGTACCTGAACAACGCGATCAAGATGGTGCAGGAGCACTACGCGACGCTCGACGACATCGACGCGGCGATGAAGCTGGGCGGCGGCTACCCGATGGGGCCGTTCGAGCTGCTGGACGTCGTCGGGCTCGACGTGTCCCTCGCGATCGAGAAGGTCCTGCACCGCGAGTTCCGCGACCCGGGCCTGGCTCCGGCGCCGCTGCTGGAGCACCTGGTGGCCGCGGGCTGCCTCGGCCGCAAGACGGGCCGTGGCTTCCGCGAATATGCCCGGCGCTGAGCGGCCCGGGGACTGGTTCGGAGGCGGTCAGGAGTGGGGCGGGCTGCTGGACCCCGGCAGCTCTCCCCCGGCCACCCGGCTCGGCTCGGCCCCGCCCGCCGAACCCGGCGCTCCCCCGCCCGCCGAGGGCGGGGGAAACCCCGTACATGCGCATCAAGCTGCGCACATGCAGTACGTTCGGGTCATGCCCCAGCCCGCCAAGTCCTCACGTACACCAGCCACGCCCGACGCGCCGGAAAGTGCCGCCGGCAGTCGCGCGGCCGCCCAGCGGCTCAAGATGCGCCGCGAACTGGCTGCCGCGGCCATGGAGCTGTTCGCGACCAAGGGGTACGAGGCAACCACCGTCGACGAGATCGCGGCGCAGGCCGGGGTCGCCCGCCGCACGTTCTTCCGCCACTTCCGCTCCAAGGAAGAGGCGATCTTCCCCGACCACGACGACACGCTGATCCGCGCGGAGGCGGTGCTCAACGCGGCGCCCGCGCACGAGCACCCGCTCGACACCGTGTGCCGTGGCATCAAGGAAGTCATGAAGATGTACGCGGCTCGCCCGGAGATCTCGGTGGCCCGCTACAAGCTCACGCGCGAGGTGCCCACCCTGCGTGAGGCGGAGATCGCGTCGGTGGCCCGCTACGAGCGTCTGTTCACCCGCTACCTCCTCGGCCACTTCGACGAGCACGCGCACGACGACGACGCCAACGACGACCCGCTGCTGGCGGAGGTCGCCGCGTCGGCCGTGGTCACCGCGCACAACCACGTCCTGCGGCGCTGGCTGCGGGCCGGCGGACAGGGCGACGTGGAGACTCAGCTCGACCACGCCTTCGCGATCGTGCGGCGGACGTTCGGGACGGGGATCGGGGCGGGCCGGGAGACCGCGCCGCGTACGGTGCCGGCCTCCGTGGCCAGTCAGGGCGAGGTGCTCGTGACCGTGGCACGGACCGACGCGCCGCTCGACGAGGTGATGCGGACCATCGAACAGGCGCTGAAGGAGCGGGCGTAGGGCGTCGCCGGGGAACCATCTCCCCGACCCGTCCGTCTTCAATGTCGAAGCACGATCTTGACGGTGTGCGACGGAAGAGGGTTGCCATGCAGACGAACGACCCGACCAGGCTCCAGGCCACACTGGCCGACGGGCGGCGCATGACCCTGTCCCTCCCCGCGACGGACGCGAAGTGGGCCGCCGACGGCATCAAGGGCCTGCGCGCCGTCCCGCCCACGCACACGGGCCGGGGCGAGGAGCCGCCCGCCCTCCCCGAGGAGCCGGCGCTCCCCCTGCAGGTGGCCCTGCTCGGTCTGGGCGCCTAGGTCATGCCCGGCGGACCGACCCGCCCCTGAGCGACAGCCGCCCGGAGCGGGAGGCCAGGCCTCGCGACGGCCGCATATTCTGCTGCCGGACAGGGCCTACCCCCGACCCAGCCGCACCGACCGGCCAGGGGCGAATCTCGCCGCCCGTCCCGGGTCAGCCTCCCCCGTGAGCAGTCCCGCCACCAGCCGTTCCGTCGCCGTGGCCAGCATCAGGCCCAGCATGTTGTGGCCGGTGGCCAGCACGATCCGGGGCCGGCCCGGTAGCGGGCCGATCAGGGGCAGGGCGTCAGGGGTCATCGGGCGCGGCCCCATCCACTCCTGCTCCTGTCGCTCCCAGTCGGCACCCGGCAGATACGGCCGGGCAGCCGCCACCAGCGCCGGAACGCGGCCCTACCGGAAGCGGTCCGGGTCACGGTCGAACTCCATCGTCCCGGCGACCCGCACCCCTTGCCCAACGGCGCCGGCACCGCCTTCGCCGAGCCCAGATGGACCAGGCGTTTCGGCACCGCCGCAGCCGACACCGAGAAGCCGTAGCCCTTCCCGGCGGCCATCTCGATCCGTACGCCGAGCGAGGCGCACACCTCCCGGTACCAGACACCCGCGGCGATCACGACGGCGTCCGCCTGGTAGGTTCCCGCGGTCGTACGGACCTCGACGCGATCCGCGTCCTCCCGGACCGCCGTCACCCGAGCGCCCTCGACCAGCTCGGCCCCGTCGCACCGCAGCCGCTCGGCCAGCGTGTCCACGAACTGCCCGGGGTCCACCGCCCATTGGCGCTCCACCAGGAACCCGGCCCGGGCGACGGGCCCGGTGCCCAGCTCGTCGCCTCGGTCGTACGGCAGGAACGCGCCCGATACGCGGCCGCGCTCCTCGTGGGGCTGCGGGAGCGGGCGGACTGGCCGGTGCTGCGGGAGACGTTGATCGCCTGGGCGGAGTGCGGCTTCCAGCTCGTCCGGACCGCCGAGCGGCTCGCCGTCCACCGCAACACCCTCCTGCACCGGCTGACGAAGATCGGGCAGCTGAGCGGGCGCGGGGTGCGCGAGGCGCGTACTGCCATGGCCATGTACCTGGCATGTCTGGCCGATGCCCTCTAGGCGACCGGCCGGAGACGACTGGTGACCGAAAGCGCCCGATTAACGCCTACTCGCCGGTAGCTTTGATCGATCATCGCTCATTTGTTACGTAAAGATTTCATCTGAGAGCAAGTTCTGGCACCCAGTGCCTTGCCCCATGACACGCCGTGCCATACGTTGAAAGTGTCCGGGCGGCCGGCGTGCAGAGACCTTTCGTACGTCGGCTGTCCCCGCAAGCTCCTCCCGGGGCCTGCGCGCCCGGACGCCTGCGTCACAGGCAACCTCCCGCGCCACAAAGCGCTGCCGAACAGCACAACAGCCGAACCGACGGCAACCACAAAATCCCTCAGCAGCACCGACGTAACCCTCAGCACCCCTCCCTCAGGGTGCGTATCGCCGGAGGCAACACCGTGACCGTGAAGGACATCCTCGACGCGATCCAGTCGCCGGACTCCACGCCCGCCGACTTCGCCGCCATGCCGCTCCCCGAGTCGTACCGCGCGATCACCGTGCACAAGGACGAGACGGAGATGTTCGCGGGCCTGGAGACCCGCGACAAGGACCCGCGCAAGTCGATCCACCTCGACGACGTGCCGCTGCCCGAGCTCGGCCCGGGCGAGGCCCTGGTGGCCGTGATGGCCTCCTCGGTCAACTACAACTCGGTGTGGACGTCGATCTTCGAGCCGCTGTCCACCTTCGGGTTCCTGGAGCGCTACGGCCGCACCAACGACCTGGCCAAGCGCCATGACCTGCCGTACCACATCATCGGCTCCGACCTCGCGGGCGTCGTCCTGCGCACCGGCCCGGGCGTCAACGCCTGGAAGCCCGGTGACGAGGTCGTCGCGCACTGTCTGTCCGTCGAGATGGAGTCCAGCGACGGCCACAACGACACCATGCTCGACCCCGAGCAGCGGATCTGGGGCTTCGAGACGAACTTCGGCGGCCTCGCGGAGATCGCGCTCGTCAAGTCCAACCAGCTGATGCCCAAGCCGGGTCACCTCAGCTGGGAGGAGGCCGCCGCTCCGGGCCTGGTCAACTCCACCGCGTACCGGCAGCTGGTCTCCCGCAACGGCGCCGGCATGAAGCAGGGCGACAACGTCCTGATCTGGGGCGCGAGCGGCGGACTCGGGTCGTACGCCACACAGTTCGCACTGGCCGGTGGCGCCAACCCGATCTGTGTCGTCTCCAGTGACCAGAAGGCGGACATCTGCCGCTCGATGGGCGCGGAGGCGATCATCGACCGCAACGCGGAGGGCTACAAGTTCTGGAAGGACGAGCGGACCCAGGACCCGAAGGAGTGGAAGCGCTTCGGCAAGCGCATCCGCGAGTTCACCGGCGGCGAGGACATCGACATCGTCTTCGAGCACCCCGGCCGCGAGACCTTCGGCGCCTCGGTCTTCGTCACCCGCAAGGGCGGCACCATCACCACCTGTGCCTCCACCTCGGGCTACATGCACGAGTACGACAACCGCTACCTGTGGATGTCGCTGAAGCGGATCATCGGCTCGCACTTCGCCAACTACCGCGAGGCCTGGGAGGCCAACCGGCTCATCGCGAAGGGCAAGATCCACCCCACCCTGTCGAAGGTGTACTCGCTCGAGGACACCGGCCAGGCGGCCTACGACGTGCACCGCAACCTCCACCAGGGCAAGGTCGGCGTCCTGTGCCTCGCCCCCGAGGAGGGCCTCGGCGTGCGCGACGAGGAGATGCGCGCCAAGCACATCGACGCCATCAACCGCTTCCGCAACATCTGAGACACCCGAGGTCATAGATGACTGAGCGTCAGCCCGCCGAAGGCAAGCGGGAGAAGGACCGGCCGTGGCTCATGCGCACGTACGCCGGTCACTCCACGGCCGAGGCGTCCAACGAGTTGTACCGGCGCAACCTCGCCAAGGGCCAGACCGGTCTGTCGGTCGCGTTCGACCTGCCGACGCAGACCGGCTACGACTCCGACCACATCCTCGCCCGCGGCGAGGTCGGCCGGGTCGGCGTACCGGTGGCCCATGTCGGTGACATGCGCCGGCTGTTCCAGGACATCCCCCTGGAGCAGATGAACACCTCGATGACGATCAACGCCACCGCCATGTGGCTGCTGGCGCTCTACCAGGTCGTCGCCGAGGAGCAGGGCGCGGACATCACCAAGCTCCAGGGCACGACCCAGAACGACATCGTCAAGGAGTACCTGTCGCGGGGGACGCATGTCTTCCCGCCGGTGCCCTCACTCCGGCTGACGACGGACATGATCACGTACACGGTCTCCCACATCCCGAAGTGGAACCCGATCAACATCTGCAGCTACCACCTGCAGGAGGCGGGCGCCACGCCGGTCCAGGAGATCGCGTACGCGATGTCCACCGCTATCGCGGTTCTCGATGCCGTACGCGACTCAGGGCAGGTCCCCGCCGAGAAGTTCGGGGACGTCGTGGCCCGTATCTCCTTCTTCGTGAACGCGGGCGTCCGCTTCATCGAGGAGATGTGCAAGATGCGGGCGTTCGGGCGGATCTGGGACCAGGTCACGCGCGAGCGCTACGGCATCGAGAACCCCAAGCAGCGCCGCTTCCGGTACGGCGTCCAGGTCAACTCCCTCGGTCTGACCGAGGCGCAGCCGGAGAACAACGTCCAGCGGATCGTGCTCGAAATGCTGGCCGTGACGCTGTCGAAGGACGCACGCGCGCGTGCCGTGCAGCTGCCCGCCTGGAACGAGGCGCTGGGTCTGCCCCGGCCCTGGGACCAGCAGTGGTCGCTGCGCATCCAGCAGGTCCTGGCGCACGAGAGCGATCTGCTGGAGTACGCGGACATCTTCGACGGCTCGCACGTCATCGAGGCGAAGGTGAGCAAGCTCGTCGAGGAGTCCCTCGCGGAGATCGAGCGGATCCAGGAGATGGGCGGCGCGATGGCCGCCGTCGAGTCCGGCTACCTCAAGTCGCAGCTCGTCTCCTCGCACGCCGAGCGCCGGGCCCGGATCGAGTCCGGGCAGGAGAAGATCATCGGCGTCAACATCTTCGAGACGACCGAGCCGAACCCGCTGACGGCCGACCTGGACACCGCGATCCAGACGGTCGACCCGGCGGTCGAGGCCCGGGTCATCGCGGGTCTCGAGAACTGGCGCGACACCCGCTACCAGCCGCCCTTCAACCACCCGCGTCCCTGCAAGGCGCTGGACCGGCTGAAGGAGGCCGCCAAGGGCACCGACAACCTCATGGAGGCCACCCTGGAGTGCGCCCGCGCCGGGGTCACGACCGGCGAGTGGGCCGGGGCGCTGCGCGAGGTGTTCGGGGAGTTCCGGGCACCCACGGGCGTGTCGTCGGCGCCGGTCGCCGTCCCCGCGGAGGAGGGCTCGGCCATGGCCGACGTCCGCCGCAGGGTCGACCTGACGGCGAAGGACATGGGCGTCGGCAAGCTGCGGTTCCTGGTCGGCAAGCCCGGCCTGGACGGGCACTCCAACGGCGCCGAGCAGATCGCCGTGCGGGCGCGTGACGCCGGCTTCGAGGTGGTCTACCAGGGCATCCGCCTGACTCCCGAGCAGATCGTGGACGCGGCCCTCGCGGAGGACGTGCACGCGGTCGGCCTGTCCATCCTGTCCGGCTCGCACGCCCAGCTCGTGCCGGACGTGCTGGAGCGCCTTCGTGTGGCCGGTGCCACAGAGATACCTGTCATCGCCGGTGGGATCATCCCCAATGGCGACGCCGAGCAGCTGAGGGCCGCGGGTGTGGCCGCCGTCTTCACCCCGAAGGACTTCGACATCACCGGAATCATCGGCTGCATCGTCGACGAGATCCGGAAAGCGAACAAGCTCGACCCCCTGGAGGTCCCCGCATGACCGTGAACCGTCTGCGTCCCCGCCGCTCCTGTCTCGCGGTCCCGGGAAGCAACCCCCGCTTCCTGGAGAAGGCGCAGGGCCTCCCGGCGGACCAGGTCTTCCTCGACCTGGAGGACGCGTGCGCCCCGCTCGCCAAGCCCGAGGCGCGGCACACCATCGTCAAGTTCCTCAACGAGGGCGACTGGACGGGCAAGACGCGGGTCGTGCGCGTCAACGACTGGACGACCGAGTGGACGTACCGCGATGTCGTGACCGTCGTCGAGGGGGCCGGCCAGAACCTCGACTGCATCATGCTGCCGAAGGTCCAGACGGCCCAGCAGGTCGTCGCCCTCGACCTCCTGCTGACCCAGATCGAGAAGACGATGGGCTTCGAGGTCGGCAAGATCGGCATCGAGGCCCAGATCGAGAACGCCCAGGGCCTGAACAACGTCAACGAGATCGCGACGGCCTCGCAGCGCGTCGAGACCATCATCTTCGGCCCGGCCGACTTCATGGCGTCCATCAACATGAAGTCGCTGGTCGTGGGCGAGCAGCCGCCCGGCTACCCGGCGGACGCCTACCACTACATCCTGATGAAGATCCTGATGGCCGCGCGCGCCAACGACCTCCAGGCGATCGACGGCCCCTACCTGCAGATCCGCAACGTCGACGGCTACCGCGAGGTCGCCCAGCGCGCCGCCGCGCTCGGCTTCGACGGCAAGTGGGTGCTGCACCCGGGCCAGGTCGACGCGTCCAACGAGATCTTCTCGCCCTCGCAGGAGGACTTCGACCACGCCGAGCTGATCCTGGACGCGTACGACTACTGCACGTCCGAGGCCGGCGGCAAGAAGGGCTCGGCGATGCTCGGCGACGAGATGATCGACGAGGCCAGCCGCAAGATGGCGCTGGTCATCTCCGGCAAGGGCCGCGCCGCCGGCATGCAGCGCACGTCGAAGTTCGAGATCCCGGAGGCCTGAGCGCGATGCAGTTCGGACGCACCTACGAGGAGTTCGAGGTCGGGGCGACGTACAAGCACTGGCCGGGAAAGACGGTCACCGAGTACGACGACCACCTGTTCTGTCTCCTCACCATGAACCACCATCCGCTCCACATGGACACCAACTATGCGGAGAAGACGACGGACTTCGGCAAGAACGTCGTCGTCGGCAACTACATCTACTCCCTCCTGCTCGGCATGTCGGTCCCGGACATCTCCGGCAAGGCCATCGCCAACCTGGAGATCGAGTCGCTCAAGCACGTGGCGCCGACCTTCCACGGCGACACGCTCTACGGCCAGACGACGGTGCTCGACAAGTGGCCGTCGAAGTCGAAGAACGACCGCGGCATCGTCTACGTCGAGACCAAGGGCTACAAGCAGGACGGCACGCTCGTGTGCGTGTTCCGCCGCAAGGTGATGGTGCCGACCGAGACGTACATCAAGGAGCGCGGCGGCGAGCAGCCGGGCCGCCCCGAGCTCAAGGAGCAGGAGAAGTAGCCATGGCGCGACTCGCCCAGACCGCCGGTCTGACCGACATCCAGCAGGAGATCCTGTCCACCGTCCGCGACTTCGTGGACAAGGAGATCATCCCGGTCGCCACCGAGCTGGAGCACCGCGACGAGTACCCCCAGCAGATCGTCGACGGTCTGAAGGAGCTGGGCCTGTTCGGCCTGATGATTCCCGAGGAGTACGGCGGTCTGGGCGAGTCGCTCCTGACGTATGCGCTGTGCGTCGAGGAGATCGCCCGTGGCTGGATGTCGGTGTCCGGCATCATCAACACCCACTTCATCGTGGCGTACATGCTCAAGCAGCACGGCACGAAGGAGCAGAAGGACCACTTCCTGCCGCGCATGGCGGCCGGCGACATCCGCGGCGCCTTCTCGATGTCGGAGCCGGCCCTGGGCTCCGACGTGTCGGCCATCACGTCGAGGGCGGTGAAGGACGGCGAGGAGTACGTCCTGAACGGCCAGAAGATGTGGCTGACGAACGGCGGTACGTCGAGTCTGGTCGCCGTTCTGGTCCGAAGTGACGAAGGACACCCCGAGGGCACCGCGCCCCACAAGTCGATGACGACCTTCCTCGTCGAGAAGGAGCCCGGCTTCGGAGAGGTCCGCCCCGGCCTCACCATCCCCGGCAAGATCGACAAGATGGGCTACAAGGGCGTCGACACGACCGAGCTCATCATGGACGGCCTGCGCATTCCGGCCAATCGGGTGCTCGGCGGCGTCACCGGCCGAGGTTTTTACCAAATGATGGACGGTGTCGAGGTCGGCCGCGTCAATGTGGCGGCGCGTGGCTGCGGTGTCGCTCAGCGTGCTTTCGAACTCGGTGTCCAGTACGCCCAGCAGCGTCACACCTTCGGCAAGCCGATCGCCCAGCACCAGGCCATCCAGTTCAAGCTGGCCGAAATGGCTACCAAGGTCGAGGCGGCGCATGCCATGATGGTGAACGCGGCACGCAAAAAGGACTCCGGGGAGCGAAACGACCTCGAGGCTGGGATGGCGAAGTACCTCGCCTCCGAGTACTGCAAGGAGGTCGTCGAAGATGCCTTCCGGATCCACGGCGGCTACGGCTTCTCCAAGGAGTACGAGATCGAGCGCCTCTACCGAGAGGCTCCGATGCTGCTTATCGGTGAAGGTACCGCCGAGATCCAGAAAATGATCATCGGTCGCAGGCTGCTCGAAGAGTATCGGTTCCAGGGATAGATGTACGGGTTCGGGGTGTTTTCTTCGAGAAGAAGATCACACCCCGTCAACACTCTTCAGCCGCCGACTCGGCTTCCTGGCTTGCCCAGTTGTGGCCTGCGCCCGGTACGATCCCCGGAAAGCCGCCGTCCCCCGTCGAAGCGCGGCATCATCCGCTACGAAGGTCATCCATGCCCCACAGCCAAACCTCTGCACCTCGCGACAGCCGGGCCGGCGTACGCCTCGCGCGCGGAGCATCGCCGTGGCTTCTCCCGACCGTCGCCACCGCAGCCCTCAGCCTGGCCCGCGCACGCCGCTCCGGCGTCGCCAAGGCCGTGGCCGTGCCCGCCACCGCGCTCGCGGCGGGCATGCTGTGGTTCTTCCGCGACCCCGAGCGCGAGATCGCACAGGGCCGGGTCATCTCTCCCGCCGACGGTGTGGTGCAGAGCATCATGCCGTGGAAGGACGGCCGCACCCGCGTCGCGATCTTCATGAGCCCGCTCAACGTCCACGTCAACCGTGCGCCGCTCTCCGGCACGGTCACGTCCGTGGAGCACATCCCTGGCGGGTTCGTTCCGGCGTTCAACAAGGAGAGCGAGAACAACGAGCGCGTAGTCTGGCATTTCGACACCGAACTCGGCGACATCGAGATGATCCAGATCGCCGGCGCGGTGGCCCGCCGTATCGTCCCCTACATCCCGCAGGGCACGAAGGTCGAGCAGGGCGACCGTATCGGTCTGATCCGCTTCGGCTCGCGTGTCGACATCTACCTGCCCGAGGGCGTGGAGGTCGCGGTCGAGGTCGGGCAGAAGACCGTGGCTGGGGTGACTCGCATTGACCGTGATTGATCCTGAGACACAGCCGGGCTGGGTGCCCGAGGCCGACGAGGTCGACGAAGAGGAGGAGATGCCTCTTTCTCTCCGCCTGTCGATAGCGGACACCCTCACCCTCGGCAACGCCACGTGCGGCTTCATGGCGGTGTACTTCACCACCACCGGCATCCTGATCCCGCACCTCTCGGGTGACGACCTGGGCATGGCCCGCAACAGCGCGGCCACGGCCGTCATACTCATGCTGTGCGCGGCTGTGTTCGACCTGTTCGACGGCCTCGTCGCCCGCAAGCTGCGGTCGTCGCCGATGGGTGCGGAGCTGGACAATCTCTCCGACCTGATCAGCTTCGGTCTGGCACCCGCTTACTTCGTGCTCGTGTACGGCATGGTCGCGAGGGACGCGCATGAGCGGGTCGCGGCGGTGGGCGCGATCGTTGTGCTGTTGGCGGTGGTGCTGCGGCTTGCCCGCTTCTCATGCGTCACCGTGAAGGACGGCACGTTCCAGGGCATGCCCTCGCCGTTCGGTGCACTCACGGTCGTCTCGATCGTGCTGCTGGAGCTGCCGTTCGAGGCGACGCTGCTGGCGGTCGTCGGTACGGCGTGGCTGATGGTGAGCCGGGTCGAGTACCCGAAGCCGCGGGGCATCCTCGCGGTGGCGATGCTCGGCTGGATCGTGTCGGCCATGGGCATGCTGGCGGCGTGGGCGTTCGACGCGCCCGGCGGCCAGGTGCTGCTGCAGATGGGCTGCGCGCTGCAGATCGTGATGGCGGCGACGATCCCGCTGTTCGCCACGGCACGCAGGGTGAACACTTTCCGTGACAACCGGCGCGAGAGCCGCGAGGCGCGGGCGGCGCAGATCCCGTAGCTCGGCTTGTACGTTGCCCGAGGGGCCCGGACCGAATCACTTCGGTCCGGGCCCCTCGGGTTTTCCCGCGGGCAGGGCCCTCGATGCCCTACTGGTGTGTCCGGAGCCCCGGACGGGGCACCTAGGCCCACCAGGTGCATGCCTGCTGCGCGGCGATCCGAGCAGCCCACAGCCCCATCACGACAGACACGGCGAGCACCACGGCGATGGCGGTCGCCATGAGACCCCCGGGGACGAAGTAGGTCATTCCTGGCCGGGCGACCGGTCGGTACAGGCGGCGACGACGCACCCCGCCAGTGCGGCGAGCGCGAGCGGCGCGACGATCGCCCAGGCCGCGCTGCTGCGAAAGACGCGGTGCCCGCCGGTCAACACGGTCAGCGGCGCCCGCGCCCGGCCCTGGCGCCCCGCCGGCGGTCAGGTCAGGAAGTCCCGCGCGATCGACTCCGCCGCGCGTTCCAGGAGAGGGCCCGCCTGGGCCATGGACTTCGCCGGGTCCGGTTCGAGTGCCGACAAGGCGTAGGCGCGGCGGATGCCCGCGTGGCCCAGGGCATCCGGGAGCAGGGCCAGACGGCCGCACACCGCGATGACCTCCTTGCCGGCCGCGCGGGCGGCGGCGGCGACGCCCGCCGGGGCCTTGCCGTGCAGGGTCTGCTCGTCCAGGGAGCCCTCGCCGGTGATGACCAGGTCCGCCCGCTCCAACGCGGGCGCGAAGCCCAGGACGTCGAGCATGACCTCGATGCCGGGGCGGAAACGGGCGCCGAGGAGGAGGGCGCCGTAGCCGATGCCCCCGGCCGCGCCGGCGCCCGGTGCGGCGGCGTGCTCGGCGGCCTTGGCGCCGACCGACTCCTCCAGCACCTTCGCGAAGTGCGCGAGCGCCGCGTCCAGCGTCGCCACGTCGTCCGGCGAGGCGCCCTTCTGCGGGCCGTACACCGCCGGTGCGCCCTTCGGGCCGGTCAGTGGATTGTCGACGTCGCTGGCGAGCACCAGTTCGACCGAGGCCAGCCTCGGGTCAAGGCCGGAGAGATCGGCACTGGCCAGGTCGCCCAGGCCGCCGCCGCCCGGCGTCACCGGCTCCCCGTCCGCGTCCAGGAACCGCGCACCCAGCGCGCTCAGCATCCCGGCGCCGCCGTCCGTGGTGGCGCTGCCGCCGACGCCGAACACGATCGTACGGGCGCCTGCGTCCAGCGCGGCCCGCAGCAGCTCGCCCGAGCCGTAGGTGGACGCCGCGAGGGGCGCGAAGACACCTGCGGGCAGCCGCTGCAGACCGCTCGCCTCGGCCATCTCCACGACCGCCGTGTCGCCGCGCAGCGCGAACGCCGCCGTCACCTCGTGTCCGAGAGGTCCGGCGACCCGGACTTCCCGGCGCTCGAAACCGGCCGCGACCGCCGCGTCCACGGTCCCGTCGCCGCCGTCGGCCACGGGCATGGCCTCGACCTGGACGCCCGGTACGACCCGGCGCAGACCGGCCGTCACCCGCTCGGCGACCTGCACGGCCGTCAGCGACCCCTTGAACTTGTCCGCGGCGATGAGCACGCGCTGTGTCACCTGTTTTCCCCTTGCTCTCCGGGCCTCGCGCACGTCAAGGCCAGTCGCGCCGCTGCGACCTTAACCGGAGGAGGGCCATGACGTCATGCTCTGCCCGGAGCCTGAGAACGCCCTGCGACCCCGCTGTGCGTACCGGCCGAACCCGGAGCGGACGCCCCCGGAATTGGGTAAACCGGTCCTATGACCCCTGTGGGCACTGAGCCAGAGCTCGCCGACCGCGTTCTCGGGGGCTGGCTCGGCCGGATCGCGGGCAACATGCTCGGTAAGCCGGTCGAGCAGGGCGACCTGTGGACGCGGGACCGCATCGACCGCTATCTGCGGCAGGCCGCAGCCCTGCCCCTCACCGACTATCTCCCCGAGCCGGTCAGCGAGGACGACGGCTTCGAGCTGCGCCCCGAGTGGCGCCAGTGCGTGCGCGGCCGGATCCACGGCAGCTGCCGCGACGACGACGTCGACTACGCCATCCTCGGCCTCGACCTGCTGGAGACCCACGGCTTCGGCTTCAGCACCGAGCAGGTCGGCGACCTGTGGCTGCTGCGGCTGCCGTATCTGCAGACCTTCACGGCGGAGCGGGCCGCGTACCGCAACCTCGCGAACGGTCTGAAACCGCCGCTCACGGCCACGTACGACAACCCGTACCAGGAGTGGATCGGCGCCCTCATCCGCGCCGACATCTACGGCTGGACCTGCCCCGGCGACCCGCGCCGCGCCGCCGCGCTCGCCCGCCGGGACGCGGTGCTGTCGCACACCGGAAACGGCGTGTACGGCGCGATGTGGGCGGCGGCGCTGGTCGCGGCGGCGTTCACGGTGTCCACGGTTCGCCACGCGGTCGACCAGGCGCTCGCCGTCATCCCGGCGAGCAGCCGTCTCGCCCGCACCGTACGCCGCGTCGTCTCGCTCCACGACACCCGGATGACGTGGGAGGACACGCTCACCACGGTCGCCGAGGAGACCGCCGGGCTCGGCTGGATCCACACCATCCCGAACGCGGCCGTGCTCACCGCCGGGCTGCTGTACGGCGACGGCGACTTCACCCGCAGCATCGCGCTCACGGTGCGCGGCGGCCTCGACACCGACTCCAACGGGGCGACGGCCGGCTCGGTGGCGGGTGTGCTGACGGGGGCGGCGGCGATCCCCGAGCAGTGGACCGGGCCGCTGGAGGACACGGTCCGCAGTGCGGTGTTCGGGTTCGACGGGATGCGGATCAGCGAGCTGGCGGAGCGGACGGTGCGGCTGGCGGAGGCGGAGGTCGAGGCGGCGGTCTAGCCGGTCCGGGTGACGGGCGGGGCCGGTTGCCCGGGCTGGTTACGCTTCCCCAATGACCACCACGCCTGACTTCGCCGCGTACATCGCAAGTCTCCCCCGCGTCCTCGCCGGTGCCGCCGCCCTGTTCCGGGACGCCGAGGGCCGGGTGCTGCTCGTCGAGCCGAACTACCGTGAGGGCTGGGCGCTTCCGGGCGGCACGATCGAGTCCGACGACGGCGAGACGCCCCGCCAGGGAGCGCGCCGCGAGACGGCCGAGGAGATCGGCCTGGACCGTGACCTGGGCCGGCTGCTCGCGGTGGACTGGTCGCACGGCACGGGGCGGCCGGCGCTGGTGGCGTACCTGTACGACGGTGGGGTCCTCGGCGAGGACGACTTCAAGGAGATCCGGTTGCAGGAGGAGGAGCTGCTGTCCTGGCGGCTCGTCCCGCGCGAGGAGATCACGGCTCATCTGCCGGGTTCTCTGGGCCGCCGCGTCCTGGCCGCACTGGACGTGCTCGCGGACGGCGGGGGAACGGTGGAGCTGGAGAACGGTCACCGGGTGGGCTGACCGGCGACGGGCTTCCGGATCGGCCGACCGGCGACGGGCTTCCGGATCGGCCGACCGGCGGTGGGCTCGGGCCGCTTCGAATATCCATTCGCGGCCCGTGCGACGCCCGTCCTACCCTCGGCAGCATGACCAAGCCCCTCGTCGCCCTCCTCAGCGGCGCCGGTATCTCGACCGACTCCGGCATCCCCGACTACCGCGGGCCGAACGGGCTGTGGCGGCGCGATCCCGAGGCCGAGAAGCTCGTGACGTACGAGTACTACATGGGCGACCCGGAGATCCGGCGGCGCTCGTGGCAGATGCGGCGCAAGAACCGGACGCTGAAAGCCGAGCCCAACGCCGCGCACCGGGCGGTGGCCGAGCTGGAGCTGTCCGGGGTGCCGGTGCGGGTGATCACGCAGAACGTGGACGGGCTGCACCAGCTCGCCGGGATGCCCGCGCGCAAGGTGCTCGAACTGCACGGCAGCGCGCGGAGTGTGGTCTGCACGAAGTGCCATCTCCGCGGGCCGATGGAGGACGCGATCGCGCGGGTCGAGGCAGGGGAGGACGATCCGCCGTGCCTGGAGTGCGGCGGCGTCCTCAAGTCGGCGACCGTCATGTTCGGCGAGCGGCTCGACCCCGTGGTCCTCGGTGAGGCGGTCGCGATCACCAAGGCGTGTCAGGTGTTCATCGCCGTCGGCACCACCCTCCAGGTCCAGCCCGCCGCCGGCCTCGCGGGCGTGGCCGCCGACCACGGCGCCCGGCTCGTCATCGTCAACGCCGAGCCGACGCCGTACGACGACCGCGCCGACGAGGTGATCCGCGAGCCGATCGGCACCGCGCTGCCGAAGCTGCTGCGCGGGCTGGGCGAGTAGCTCAGAATGCGATCATGACTTCTCGGATACGCCATGTGACGATCGACTCCGCCGACGCCTACGCCCTCGCCGGCTTCTGGTCCCAGGTGCTCGGCCTGTCCGTGCACGAGGACGACGAGCCCGGGGACGAGGAGGTGCTGATCGAGGGCGCGGGCCTGCTGTTCGTCACCGTCCCGGAGCGCAAGACCCTCAAGAACCGGATCCATGTGGACCTTCAGCCGCAGGACCGCACCCGGGACGAGGAGGTCGAGCGGCTTCTGGCCCTCGGCGCCACCCTGGTCGACGACCGCCGCACCCCGGACGGCAGGGGCTGGGCGGTCCTCGCCGACCCGGAGGGCAACGAGTTCTGCGTGGAACGCGGGGCTGCGGAGCGGGCCGGCTAGCCGGGCTCAGAAGAGCGCGCTTCCGTTCTCGAAGTCCAGCAGGCGCTGCTTGCGGTCCAGGCCGCCGCCGTAGCCCGTGAGGCTGCCGCTCGCGCCGACGACGCGGTGGCAGGGGACGATGATGCCGATCGGGTTCTTGCCGTTGGCGAGGCCGACCGCGCGGGAGGCGCCGGAGTTGCCGAGGGTGTCGGCGAGTTCGCCGTAGGAGCGGGTCTCGCCGTACGGGATCTTCCGTAGTTGCTCCCAGACGCTGCGCTGGAACGGGGTTCCGCTCAGGCGCAGTTCGAGGGTGAAATCCTTCAACTCGCCTGCGAAATAGGCCTTCAGCTGGCCCTCGGCCTCCCGGAAGAGGGACTCGTCGCGGGTGTCGAAGGTCTCCTCGTCCGGCCGGTGGCGCTGTTCGGTCATGTAGAGGCCGCACAGGACGCCTTCCTCGGCGACGAGCGTGAGGGGGCCGTACGGGCTGTCGATGAGGGTGTGCTGCTTCATCACGCGTTCCTTTGACGTGCCTAGACGGGGAGGAAGTTGATCGGGTGGCTGTCCGTCGCCCACAGGTACTGGACGGCGTACGCCCGCCAGGGACGCCACGCGGCCGCCCGGGCCGTGAGGGCCGCAGGCGTTGACGGCAGGCCCAGCTCCTGGGCGGCGCGGCGGATGCCGAGGTCGGTGGGGAGGAAGGCGTCGGGGTCGCCGAGGGCCCTCATCGCGATGACGTCGACCGTCCAGGGGCCGAAGCCGGGGAGGGCCAGGAGCCGGTCCCGGGTCTGCGGCCAGTCACTGTCCGGGCCCAGGCGGACGTCACCGTCGGCGAGTTGGCGGACCAGGGTGGTGAACGTCGTACGGCGGGAGCGGGGCATCGCCAGTGACTCCGGGTCCACCGAGGCCAGTGCCCCGGGGGCCGGGAAGAGGTGGGTGAGGCCGCCCTCAGTGTCCTCGACCTGCTCGCCGTGGGCGGTGACCAGGCGGGCCGCGTGGGTGCGGGCTGCCGCCGTGGAGACCTGTTGGCCGAGCACGGCCCGTACGGCGAACTCCGCCTCGTCGACCGTGCGCGGCACCCGTCGGCCGGGCGCCTTGTCGACCAGCGGCGCCAGCAGCGGATCCGTGCGCAACTGGTCGTCGATGGCGGCCGGATCGGCGTCCAGGTCCAGCATCCGCCGGCACCGGCTGATCGCGACGGTCAGATCGCGCAGGTCGCTGAGGATGAGGCGGCAGGCGATGTGGTCGGGCCGCGGGGTCAGGGACACGATGCCGTGTCCGTACGGCAGTCTGAGCGTGCGCCGGTACGCGCCGTCCCGCCACTCCTCGACGCCGGGGACGGCGGTCGCCGCGAGGTGGCCGAAGAGGTTGTCGGGGTTGAGGGGGGCGCGGAACGGCAGCCGCAGGGTCAGGGCGCCGGCGGTGTTCGCCGAGACTCCCGGGGGGCCCGAACTGCCCGAAGTCACCGGGGTGCTGCGCGGTGCCGCCCGGGTGCGCAGGTCGGTCGGGGCAAGCGCGTAGACCTCGCGCACGGTGTCGTTGAAGGTGCGGATGGACGCGAACCCGGCCGCGAAGGCGATGTCCGCCATGGCCAGGGGCGTCGTCTCGATGAGCAGGCGGGCCGCCTGGGCGCGCTGGGCCCGGGCCAGGGCGAGCGGGCCGGCACCCAGTTCGGCGAGGAGCTGGCGTTCGATCTGCCGGGTGCTGTAGCCGAGCCGGGCGGCGAGGCCGGGGACGCCCTCGCGGTCCACGACTCCGTCGGCGATCAGCCGCATCGCGCGGGCCACGAGGTCGGCGCGCTGGTTCCACTCCGGCGAGCCGGGGCTGGTGTCCGGTCGGCAGCGCTTGCAGGCCCTGAACCCGGCCTGCTGGCAGGCGGCGGCGCTCGGGTGGAACCGCATGTTCTCCGGCTTGGGCGGGACCACGGGGCAACTGGGCCGGCAGTAGATCCCGGTCGTGACGACCGCGGTGAAGAACCAGCCGTCGAAGCGGGCGTCCTTGGACTGGACAGCGCGCACGCAGCGCTCGGTGTCGGTGTGCATCCCCTTCTGCATGTGTCCAGCATCGTCCACGCGGGCGAGGCGGGCTGGCGAGAATCCGACATCGACCTCGGCTGGGCTGGGAGCCTTCGGATCACCCGAGCCGCGGGCCGGATTCCGGGACGCATGAAGAAGCATTCATGTGTTCATGTACGATGAGTAAGATACCCGGTATGGGTCATGGAGCCGTTACCGCCGCGCAGGACGCCGCCGAGCGCGTACGCCTGGACGCGGCCAACGTCGCCAAGGTGGCCACCACCCTCCAGGCCCTCTCCACCCCCTCCCGCCTGCTGATCCTGGCGCGACTGCGTGAGGGGCCGCTGCCCGCCACCGAGCTGGCGGCGGAGGTGGGCATGGAGCAGTCCGCCTGCTCGCACCAGCTCCGGCTGCTGCGCAACCTGGGGCTGGTGGTGGGCGAGCGCCGCGGTCGTTCGGTCGTCTACGCCCTGCACGACCACCATGTCGCCGAACTGCTCGACCAGGCCGTCTACCACGTGGAGCATCTGCGCCTGGGCATCAGCGACACGGCGGAGTGAGCCGCACCGGGCCGGCCGGGGGCAGCCTCCGCCGACGGCGGCACTACGACGCGCTGGGGGCGGGCGTCGGGCCCACGCCCCGCAACTGCTGGATCTTTCCGCCCAGTTGGGGCCGGAGCTGATCCAGCACCGCCGGCTTCGCGCTGACCACCCAGCGGGTGCCCACGAGGTACTTGCCGCCGTAGACAGCGGCCGCGTCCAGCCAGGTGAGCTTGAACTTCTCCTGCGGGAACGTGGTGATGAGGTAGTCACCCCTCTTCGTGCGGCAGACGCCCTCGCGCAGCTCGTCCGCCTCGGTCCGGATCTTGACCTTGCAGCCCGTCAGGCCGGCGATCACCTCGACCTTCGCCGGTGCCACGACTCCGGCGACGGTGGCGGAGACGTTCGCCGGAGTGCTCTTCGCGGCGGCGGCTCCGTCGTCCTCACCTCCGCCGCACGCGGTGGTCAGGAGCAGGAGGGCCAGACTGCCGACCGTCGCGGTACGGCCGATGCTTCCTCGGTGTGACTGCACGATTCTTCCCCGGTGCTTCCTCGGTGTGACGGCGCGAAGAGTGGTACGGATCAGCGCCGTGAGCCGTTCACCTGTGGTGTCACGCGGTGGCGATCGGCAGCCAGCGGGCGGCGTAGGCCCACATGCCCTCCAACTCGACCCCGCGCGCCACGTAGCCGAGGTGGCCGTCAGGGCGTACGAGTGCCTGGGCGACGCCCGGCCAGGGGCTCCGGTCGCCGAGGCGGTGCACGGTGATCAGGTCGGCCCGGCCGTCCAGGAGCGGGGCGAACCGCTGCTCCGGCCAGAGGTGCGGGGGCCCGGTCAGGAGCAGATGCCAGCCGGGGGCGGCGGTCCGGGCCTGAAGCCCGTGCGGCCGGTCGGGCAGGCGGTCCCCGGCCCGTGGGCCGCGGCGGGGTGCTCGGGCACCCGTCGTCGAGGCGGGGCTGCGGCGGTAGTGGATGCCGAGCTCCGAGACGGTACGGAAGACCCGTCGGCGGGGCATCGTCGCGCGGACCGCCAACGGGGCGAGGCGCGGGACGAGTTGCTCGCGGGCGAACCTCAGGACGGGATGGGGGCTGGTGCCGATGGCGAACGCGCGGTCGGTGAACCGCCGCACCTCGCGGCCGACCGGGGCACGCTCGCTCGCGTACGTCTCCAGCAGCGCCGGCGGCGTGGCGCCCCGGCACACCAGCGCGAGCTTCCAGCCCAGGTTGAGGGCGTCCTGAATGCCGGTGTTCATGCCCTGCGCCCCGGCCGGACTGTGGATGTGGGCGGCGTCGCCGGCCAGGAAGAAGGGTCCGGAGCGGTACTGGGCGGCGCCGCGGTTGTGGAGCCGGAAGTCGGTCATCCAGACGGGATCCCGCAGCACCAGCCCGTGGGCACCGTAGCGCTCGGCGATCCGTTGCAGCAGCGGCACCGTCACCTCGCCCTCCGCTGCGTCGGCCGGCCGCACGGCCAGCATCCGCCAGGAGGCCGGCGTGACCAGCGGGAAGAAGAACACCATCCCGCCCCCGGTCATGTACGAGTGCACGGAGCCCGGCTCCAGCCCGTCCACCTCCAGGTCGGCGAGCAGATACGTCTGCGGATAGGCGTAGCCCTCGAAGCCGATGCCCGCCTGGGCGCGCACCGTGCTGTGGGCGCCGTCGCAGCCCACGACGTAGCGCGCCGTCACGGCTTCCTCCGTGCCGTCCCGGCCGCGCAGTCGGCAGACGACGTGGGAGCCCCGCTGCTCCAGCCCGACCAGCTCGGTGCCGCGCTCGACGGACACCTCCCCCGCCGCCAGGTGCGCACCGAGCACGCTCTCCGTCTCGGCCTGCGAGAGAAACAGCAGGAAGGGGTACGGCGTGTCGGTCACCCCGATGTCGAACAGCGGCACCGACACCGTGCGCCGGGCCAGGTGCAGGCTCAGCCGCACCGCGGGGTTACCCAGGGCCACGAGCCGGTCGGTCACACCGAACCCCGCCAGCGCCTCCAAGGTGCGGGGCTGGATGCCGAGCGCCCGGGACTCGCGTACCCGGTCGAGGGAGCGGTCGACGATGCGGAACTTGGTTCCGTAGGAGCGCAGTTGCGTGGCGAGCGCGAGCCCCGTGGGCCCGGCGCCTACCACCAGCACATCCAGGGATGCCGTCATGGGTCCACGGTAGACAGGCAGCCTGTCGGTTTCATTGACGGGGTCAGCGCTCACCCCTACCTTCTGGCCGAAGTTACGCCTGGTGTTCGAAATATCGAACTTCTTCGAACGGAGACCTGCATGCCCCCCGACACCGCACACCGCCGCGCCGCCGTGGTCGGTCTGGGTGCCCGTGCCCGGCTGTTCACCGAGGCCCTGGCCGGTCCCTACGCGGACCGGTTCGAACTGGCCGGCTTCTGCGATGTCAACTCCCGGCGCATGGCCGTCCACAACGCCTGGCTCGCGGACGCGCACCCCGGCCGGACACCCGTACCGTCGTACGGCGCCGAGGACTTCGACGAGATGCTGCGGCGCGAGCGGATCGACCTGGTCGTGGTGTGCACGGTGGACCACACGCACGACGACTACATCGTGCGTGCCCTTGAGGCGGGCTGCGATGTGGTCACCGAAAAGCCCATGACCACGGACGCCGACAAGGCGCGCCGGATCCTGGACGCACGGCAGCGCACCTGCCGCGAGGTCAGGGTCGCCTTCAACTACCGTTACAACCCAGTGCATTCGGCGGTACGGGAGATCGTCGCCTCCGGGGAGATCGGCGAGGTCGGCTCGGTGCACTTCGAGTGGCTGCTCGACCTGCGGCACGGCGCGGACTACTTCCGCCGCTGGCACCGCGACAAGGCCAACTCCGGCGGCCTGATGGTGCACAAGTCCACGCACCACTTCGACCTGGTCAACTGGTGGCTGGCCACCCGGCCCGAGACCGTCTACGCACAGGGCGGCCTGTTCTTCTACGGCGACGAGGCCGGCCGGCGCCGCGGTCTCGCCCGCGCCTACGACCGCGCCCACGGCTCCCCCGCCGCCGAGACCGACCCGTTCGCCGTACATCTGGCCGACTCGCCCGTGCTCAGTGCCCTGTACCTGGACGCGGAGGCGCAGGACGGCTACCACCGCGACCGGAACGCGTTCGCGCCCGGCGTGAGCATCGAGGACGACATGGCGGTCCTGGTCCGCTACGCCACCGGTGCCACCCTGACCTACCACCTGACCGCGTACTCCCCCTGGGAGGGCTACCGGATCGCCTTCAACGGCAGCGAAGGGCGCCTGGAGCTGCTGGTGGAGGAGTCGACGTGGACCCGTCCCCGGCCGCGCACGGACGCGTCCGGCCCCGTACTGCACGGCGCCGAGGTGGCGGACACCGCCGGGCGCACCGAGTTGCTGCTGCGCCGCTTCTGGGAGAAACCGCGCGAGATCAAGGTGGCGACCGGCGAGGGCGGGCACGGCGGCGGTGACGTCCGCATGCTGGCGGACCTCTTCGGCACCCGGGCCCCGGACCCCCTGAACCGCGCCGCGGACGCGGCCGACGGTGCCCGCTCCCTGGTCACCGGCCTCGCCGCGAACCGTTCCTTCGAGACGGGCCTGCCGGTGCGGACGCGGGATCTGCTGGACCTCTGACGGCGAGCGCCTCACCCGGCCTGGCGGGCGAACTCCTCGTAGGCCGCCTTGTCGAAGAGGACGAACCTGACCTCCTCGACCGACGTCTGCGCGGCCCGCACGGTCGCCACCGCGATCCGGGCGCCGTCGTCCATCGGCCAGCCGTAGATGCCGGTGGAGATGGCGGGGAAGGCGACCGTACGAGCGCCCAGCTCGTCGGCGACCCGCAGCGACTCCCGGTAGCAGGAGGCCAGCAGCTCGGAGCGGTCCTCGGTGGCCGCCCAGACCGGGCCCACCGTGTGGATCACCCACCGTGCGTCCAGTTCCCCCGCCGTGGTGGCGACCGCCTGCCCGGTCGGCAGGCCCTTGCCGTACCGGGAGGCGCGCAGTTTGCGACAGTCGTCGAGGATCGCCGGGCCGCCGCGGCGGTGGATCGCGCCGTCGACTCCTCCCCCACCGAGGAGGGAGGAGTTCGCGGCGTTGACGATCGCGTCGACGGACTCTCGCGTGATGTCGCCCTGCACGAGCGTGATGCTGGTCATGACTGCCTCTATAGCAGCCGTGAGCACCGCCCGCCGGTCATGACCAGGCGACCGGCAGCGAGCGCACCCCGTGGACCGTGCTCGTCGACAGGGCGAGCGACTCGGGCGAGGACGTCATGCGCAGGTTCGGGAGCCTGCGGAACAAGGCGGACAGGCCGAGGCGGAGTTCGGCGCGGGCCAGTGACTGGCCGAGGCACTGGTGCAGGCCGTGCCCGAAGGCGACGTGGCCGCTCGTGTCCCGGTGGACGTCGAGGGCGTCGGGGTCGGCGTACGCGGACGGGTCGCGGTTGGCGGTCTGCAACGCCACCACCACCCCCTCTCCCGCGCGGACGCGGACGCCGGACAGGTCGACGTCCTGCGTGGCGACCCGCCGTATCCCGGAGTGGATGACGGTCAGATGGCGCAGGAGTTCCTCCACCGCGCCCGGCCACAGGGAGGCGTCGGCGCGCAGTGCGTCCAGCCCCGCGGGGTTGTGCAGCAGGGCGATCACCGCCAACGGGAACATGTTCGCCGTCGTCTCGTGGCCGGCCAGGAGGAGCAAGGAGACCATGCCCGTGGCCTCGTCGAGTGTGGCTTCGCCGGTCGCGACACGTTCCGTGGCCAGACGGGAGATCAGGTCGTCGGCGGGGTCGTCCGTGCGCCGCTCGATGAGGGCGCGCAGATAGCCGTAGAGCGCCATGCGGGCGGCCATCGCCTCGGCCGGGTCGCCGGCGACGCTGGTCAGGGCGTTGGACTTCTCGCGGAAGAAGCCGTGGTCCTCGTAGGGCACGCCGAGCAGTTCGCAGATGGCGAGGGTGGGCAGGGGCAGGGCGTACGAGGCGACCAGGTCCGCCTCCGTCGCCTCGCCGCCGGTCATCGCGTCCAGGAGGTCGTCGCAGATCCGCTGGATGGCACCGTCCAGCTGCTCGATGCGCCGGAAGGTGAAGTCGGGGATCAGCATGCGGCGTAGCCGGGTGTGGTCCGGCGGGTCCATCTGGTGGAAGAGGCCGGGGGCCTGCGGCGGAGCGCCGGGGCGGGTGTGCGGGAAGCCGGGCTGGTTGGCGTCCGCGCTGAAACGCTCGTCGGCCAGGACCGCACGGGCGTCCTCGTACCGGGTGATCAGCCAGGGGCTGTTGTCGCCCCAGATCGTGACCCGGCGGATCGGCTCCTCGGACTGCCACTTGGCGTATTCGGTGGCCGGGTCGAGCAGGGGGCGGGTGGTGGGGAGGGGCGGGTGGATCGTCACTTCTGCGTTCCTTCCGTGGGCAGGCCCGCGAGGCCCAGCAGCAGCGACTTGACCTCCGTCGCCGCGTACGCCTCCCTCGCCCGGTCCGGCTCCGAACACAGCAGTACGGGGCCGTGGTCGGGGTCGGCGGGCAGGCGGCCGTGGCTGCCGCGGACGCCGGACGGGTTCAGCGGGACCGTCTTGAGGCGGTAGCGGAAGCCGAGCTTCTTGCGGGCGACCTGCCCGACGGCGCGCAGCTTCACCGCCGGGACGGTCCCGTCGTAGAGCAGCTCGGCGGGGTCGTAGCCGGGCTTGCGGTGGATCTCTACCTGGCGGGCGAAGTCGGGGGCCCGTTCGTCGTCCAGCCAGTAGTAGTACGTGAACCAGGCGTCGGGGTCGGCGAGTGCGACGAGCTCGCCCGAGCGCTCGTGGTCCAGGCCGTGGGCCGCCTTGCCTACGGCGTCCAACACCTGCTCCACACCGTCGAGTTCACCGACCAGCTTTGCGACCGCGTCGACGTCGGCCGGGTCGCGGACGTAGACGTGGGCGACCTGGTGGTCGGCGACCGCGAAGGCACGCGAGGTCCAGGGGTCGAGGTACTCCATGCCGTCCTGCGTGTACACCTCCAGCAGGCCTGCCCGGCGCAGGGCGCGGTTGATGTCGACCGGGCGGGCAACGGGCGTGATGCCGTACTCGCTGAGCGCGACGACGGTGGCGCCCTCGCTCAGGAAGTGGTCGATCAACGGGCGCAGGGCGTCGTCGAGTCGACGGGCCGCGGCGAGGGCGGCTGGCGAGTCGGGGCCGGAGCGCTGGGGCTCGTAGTCCATCTGCGGGATGTAGACGAGCGTGAGGTCGGGGCGGTGTTCGTCGAAGACCTGGCGGGCGGCGGCCAGGATCCACTGGGTGGAGGGCATGCCCGCGTTCGGGCCCCAGTAGGTGAAGAGGGGGAACGGGCCGAGCCGGTCGGTGAGTTCGTCGTGCAGGGACGGCGGCCAGGTGTAGCAGTCGGGTTCCTTGCGGCCGTCGGAGTAGTAGACGGGGCGCGGGGTGACCGTCCAGTCGACGTCGGCGCCCATCGCGTACCACCAGCAGATGTTGGCGACCTTGTAGTCGGGGTTCGACCTGCGGGCCGTCTCCCAGATCTTCTCGCCGCCGACGAGCGCGTTGTGCTGGCGCCACAGCATGACTTCGCCGAGGTCGCGGAAGTACCAGCCGTTGGCCACGGCGCCGTGCGTGGCCGGGGGTTCGCCGGTGAGCAGGGTGGACTGGACGGTGCAGGTCACGGCGGGGAGCACGGTGTCGAGGCGGGACTGGAAGCCGCGCTCACCGAGGGCGGCGACGGCGGGCATGTGCTGGAGGAGGTTCGGGGTCAGGCCGACGATGTCGAGTACGACCACGCGGTTCGCCGGTGCGGTCATGAGGGGTCCTCCTTGAGGCCGAGGCCGGTCAGCCGGTCCCGGGCCCAGGCGAGTTCGGCGGCGATGCCGCCGGGCAGGTCGGTGGGCGGTTCGGGGAGGACGGACCACGTGTAGGTCTCGACCTCGATGTGGTCGCAGCCGGCCGAGGCCCCGCCCAGCAGTCCGGCGAGGACCTGGTCGAGCTGGTCGGCGGTGGTGCGCAGCGGGGGTTCGGGCTCGGTGTGCAGCGGGGCGTGGAAGTGGACGCGCCAGGGCCCGCCGTCGTCGGGGAGGTCGCCGCCGAGGGCGTCCGGGAGGTCGTCGACGGCCAGGATCTCGCCGTCGGCCGGTGTGCGGGTCTGGTGCAGGAACCGGGGTTCGGCGAGCCGGTGCAGGGCCGCGCGGGCGGCCGGGTCGGCCGGGTGCTCGGCCTCCACCGCGCAGGACGCCTGGAGCTTGACCACGGGCAGCCCGGCCTCCGCGAGCCGCCGTAGCGCCTCGGCCGGCTCCTCGAACTGCACGGCGAGATGGCAGGCGTCGAGGCAGATGCCGAGCCGGTCGGGGTCCAGCCCGCCCAGTTCCCGTACCGCCTGGGTGGTGGTCTCGACGACGCACCCGGGTTCCGGTTCGAAGCCGACGCGGATACGGCGGCCCGTCCACGCCTCCAGTGCGGCGAGCCCGGTGGCCAGCCGGTCCAGGGCGTGCCGGGCCTCGTCGGCACAGGGCGGCGTCCACGGAGTGCGCCACGCCAGCGGCAGGGTGGAGACGCTGCCGTGTCCGACGTCGTCCGGGAGGAGCGCGGCGAGGACGCGGGCGCAGTCCAGGGTGTACTTCAGCCGGGCCTCGTCGGCCCAGTCGGGCAGGTAGACGTCCTTCTTGACGACCTCGCGGTGGAAACCGGCGTACGGGAAGGCGTTGAGGGTGACGGTCTCCAGACCGCGTGCCCGCAGCTCTGCCTTCAGCCGTTCCAACGACCCTTCGTCGTCTGCGAGTTCGGTGACCACGGGGCGCGCCAGCCACAGCCCGATACCGAGCCGGTCGGCGCCGAGACGCTCACGCACGGGTTCGGCGTACTGCGCGAGCTGGGTGATCACACCCTGGAGGTCCTCCGCCTGGTGGACGTTGCTGCAGTAGCCGAGGTGGACGGTCGTACCGTCCGGATGCAGGAAGCGCATGCGATGCTCACGCTCCCCCGCGGCGTATGGAGTTGCCCTGGAAGGTGGCCGCCTCGTCCGGCTTGGGCTCCTCCAGCTCCAGGCGCCCGCTCTGGCCGTAGAAGGCGACCGGGTTGCGCCACAGCACCTCGTCGACGGTGTCGTCACCGAACCCGGCGGCGAGCATGGCGTCGGCGGTCTTCCGCGTCTTCAGCGGGTCCGAACGCCCCCAGTCGGCGGCCGAGTTGACGAGCACCCGTTGCGTCCCGTGCTCCTTGAGGATCTCGACCATCCGGTCCTCGCTCATCTTGGTCTTCGGGTAGATCGAGAAACCGGCCCAGCAGCCGCTGTCGAGGACCATGCCGACGGTGAGCTCGTTGAGGTGGTCGAGGACGACGAGTTCGGGGGCGATGCCCGACTCCCGTACGACGTCCAGGGTGCGCCGGGTGCCGGCGGCCTTGTCGCGGTGCGGGGTGTGCACGAGGGCGGGCAGCTCGTGCACGACGGCGAGCTGGAGCTGCCGGGCGAGCGCCTCGTCCTCCTCCGGCGTCATCGAGTCGTAGCCGATCTCGCCGACGGCGACGACCCGGTCCTTGGCGAGGTAACGGTCCAGTTCGTCGAGGACCGGGAGGCAGCGGGGGTCGTTCGCCTCCTTCGGGTTGAGCGCGATGGTGCAGAAGTGCTGGATGCCGAACTGGGCGGCGCGGTGCGGCTCCCAGCCCAGCAGCCCGTCGAAGTAGTCGTAGAAGCTCTCGGGCGAGGTGCGGGGCTGCCCCAGCCAGAAGGCGGGCTCGACGACTGCGCGCACCCCGGCGGCGTACATCGCCTCGTAGTCGTCGGTCGTCCGGGAGGTCATGTGGATGTGGGGGTCGAAGATGCGCACGGTCAGCCCTCTTCCTTGAGTGCCTGGTGGAGTTCCGCGCCGATGACGTCCGGGAAGGCACGGACGACGGGCACGATGTCCTGGGGTACGTCCCGCCCCGCGACGATCCGCTCGTGGGCGAAGTCGGCGAGCATGCGGGCCAGTTCACGGTCCGCGCGTGCGTCGAGGCCGGTGACGCGGTCGAGCGGGATCTCGCAGAAGACGCACTTCAGTACGGCCTGGCGGTACTCGGCGTCCGGAAGGTGCGCGGCGGCGTACGGGCCGAGGGCGGCCTCGATCAGGGTGGTGTCGTTGCCGCGCAGGGTTTCCCGTACCAGGGGCAGCGCGAGATCGCCCAGGCCGAGCAGCGGCAGGGTGCGCAGGACGGCGCGCTGCTCCGCCGGGTCGCCGTGCCGGTGGAGGCGGGCGATCTCGTCGGCGAGGGCATGGCCGCCCAGGGGCAGTGCGGTGAGCAGGACGGCCCGGGCGGCCTCGTCGACGGTCCAGTACTCGGTGAGGCGGGCGTGTCCGCAGCGCCTTCGGGCGGCGGGGAAGAGGCGCCGTACGGCGGCGGGTTCGGCGGCGACCTTGGCGGCGCTGTCGTCCAGCCAGGTGCGGGCGGTGGGGTCCAGTACGTCGGTCAGGGTGGGGTGGGGGTGGTCCGGCGGGGCCGTGGAGGAACCGGTTGTGACAACCATGGGGGACAACTTCCGGGAAGGTGGGACGAGTCGAGCCAGAAGGAGGAGGGAGGGAGAACAGAGCGGGGGGCTAGACGCGCTTGCCGGCCCGTTCGGCCGCGCGCAGGAACTCGATGGAGCGGCGGGCGACCTCGGGCGCGTCGAGCGAGCCGCCCTGGATCTCCACGGAGACCAGGCCGCGGTGGTTCAGATCGCGCAGGGCATCCAGCACTGGCGGGAAGTCGATCTCCCCGGCGCCGAATTCGAGGTGCTGGTGGATGCCGCGCCGCATGTCCTCGATCTGCACGTTGCGCAGGAGCGGTGCCGCCTGGTGCACGCAGTCGAGCACGGAACGTTCCTCCACGCAGTGCGCGTGGCCGACGTCGAGGGTGACGCCGAACAGCTCGTGCCCGCCGACCAGTCGGGCGAGGTGCAGACAGCGCTCGACGGTGTCGACGAACATGTACGGCTCCGGCTCGAAGGCCAGCGCCACCCCGTACTTCTCCGCTGTCTCCAGCACGGTTTCGACACCGTCCGCGAGCCGCTTCCACGCGTCCCGCTCCGGCAGCCCCTCGGGCGCGGGGCCGCTGCACAGATGGACGGTGGGCGAGCCCAGGTCGGCGGCGATGCGCAGGGCGCGGCGCAGCAGGTCGATCCTGAGCTCGGAGCCGTCGGACATCAGCGTGGGCAGATGCTTGCCCCAGGGGTCGAGGAAGTACGGCGCTCCGGTCTCCACCGTCACCTCGAGGCCGTGCCGCGCGAGCTGCCGCGCGAGGGCGGTGACACGCCGGGGCAGATCGTCGGCGTACGGGTCGAGGTGGCCGTGGTCGAGGGTGAGGGCGACGCCGTCGTAGCCGAGGTCGGCGAGGACGACGAGGACGTCGGTCAGCCGGTGGTGGGTGAAGCCGTTGGTGCCGTAGCCGAACTTGAGATCGGTGCCGAGATCGGTGGGGGGACATCTCATGGTGCCGGTTCCTCACACGGAGGGTGGGGGGTCTCAGGTGGGGGATATGCGCCGGGCGCGCCGTCGCGCGAGGGGGTGGACGACGCCGAGCGCCGCGGCGACGGCCGGTGCCCCGGCGCGTGCGGTCAGCGCCGCCTGAAGGGGCATCAGCCCGATGATCCCGGCTCCGACGGCCCGCCGTACGTTCTCGGCTGAGGGCTTTTGCACGGCACGGACTTGGGCAGCACCGTAGCTGCCGAGGTATGCCAGAGCACCGGCGGTGGTGACGGCAGTCCGGAGTCCGTCGGAGCGGGCGGCAACAGCAACGCCCCTGAGGGGCGCGGGGCTGTGTCGAATTGCGGCTCCGCCGCGGGGCGCGACCAGCCCCAACGGCGCAGCAGACGCCTGCCGCCCCTTCTCGGCACTTCCCGTGGCGACTCGGGCAACCGGAACAGCCGTTGCGATGGCCGCAGCCGCTGACACCGCAAGCGTCCCGACCGGAACCCGCACGGGCGCACCACCGATCTCGTGCCGGCTGAGCGCCATCAACGTGCCGGTATGGACGCCGACCAGCCCGGCGGGCACGGCGGCCCGACGAAGCGCGACGCCGACCGATTCCGCACCGGCCCCGGGCACAACCGCTCCCGCCAGAACGTCCAGAACCCGAGCCCCCGCCATCACGACGCCGCGCGCCGACGTGGACTTGAGCTTCAGGTCATACGCCCAGATCAGCCCGGCCAAGGGCAGCGCAGCGCCCACGCTGCGGCGACCCCCCGCGACGGCCGCAAGGCCGAGCCCCGCCGCGGTGAGCCCGCCGGCCACGGCGAGGGCGGTACGCCGGGGAATCCGACCCGACGGCACCGGTCGTTCGGGCCGCTCGACGGAGTCGACCGTGGCGTCGGCGTAGTCGTTGAGGGCCATGCCGGCCCAGTAGAGGCACACGGAGGGACCGATCACGCCGAACGTACGGGCGCCCAGTGGACGTCCGGCGGCGGTCGCTCCCGCGATCACGTCACCGGGGACACTCAGCGCGGCCGGCGCCCTGACAAGCTGCGCGAGGTCGGTGAGGCGCACGGCAGACCGGGATCCGAAGCGGACAACCGCTTTCCGATCTTTCATGGCCGCACCCTACTCGGGGGCTGTTGACCCTTCAGGTACCTACCCCCCGGTAAGGGAAGTGACAAAGAGAACACGGATTTCTCTTACCGCGAGGTCCGAACTACCGGTAAAGGTGGGTCGTTTGAGCAGGCTCGGTCTCAGGGCTCCTGCCGCAGCCGCCGCCACACCGCCTTGGCCGCGTTGTGCCCGGACATGCCGTGCACGCCGGGGCCGGGCGGGGTCGCCGACGAGCAGATGAAGACCGCCGGGTGCGGGGTGCGGTAGGGGAAGAGCGACAGCTTGGGGCGCAGCAGGAGTTGGAGTCCGGAGGCCGCGCCGGAGCCGATGTCGCCGCCGACGTAGTTGGCGTTGCGGGCGACGAGTTCGGCCGGGCCGGCCGTCGCGCGGGCGAGGACGCGGTCGCGGAACCCCGGGGCGTAGCGCTCCAGTTGACGTTCGAGGGCGTCCGTGAGGTCTCCGGTCCAGCCGTTCGGTACGTGTCCGTACGCCCAGAAGACCTGCTTGCCCTCGGGGGCCCGGCTGGGGTCGACGACGCTGGGCTGCACCGTGATCATGAACGGCTTGCCGGGGGCCCGGCCCTCCCGGGACGCGGCGCGCAGTGCGGTGGCGATCTCCGCGCTGTTCCCGCCGAGCTGTACGGTGCCCGCGCGGCGGGCCTCCGGCGAGGTCCACGGCACCGGGCCGTCCAGCGCGTAGTCGATCTTGAAGACGCCGGGGCCGTAGCGATAGCCCTCGTAGTAGCGGCCGAAGCCGGCGATACGTGCCAGGGCCGTGGGTGAGGTGTCGAAGATGTAGGCGCGCGCGGGCGGCAGATCGTCGAGCCGCTTGACCTCGTAGTCGGTGTGGACGGCGCCGCCGAGGTCCTTGAGATAGGCGGTGAGGGCGTCGGAGATGGCCTGGGAGCCGCCGCGGGCCAGGGGCCAGCCGCGGGCGTGGGCGGCGAGGGCGAAGACCAGGCCGATGGCGCCGGTGGCGAAGCCGCCCAGTGGCGCCATGACGTGCGCGACGAGGCCGGCGAACAGGGTCCTGGCCCGCTCGTCGCGGAAGCGCCGCATCAGCCATGTCGACGGCGGCAGTCCGACCAGGCCGAACCGGGCGAGCGTGAGAGGGTCCCTGGGGAGTGCGGTGAGGGGCAGGGACATGAAGTCGCGGGCCAGGGTGTCCCACTTGCTCAGGAACGGATCCACCAGCCTGCGGTACGCGCCCGCGTCGCGCGGGCCGAAGGAGGCGGCGGTCTCGGCGACCGACCGGGCCAGCACGGCCGCGGTGCCGTCGGCGAAGGGGTGGGCCATGGGCAGCTCGGCGTGCAGCCACTCCAGGCCGTAGCGGTCGAGCGGCATGGTCCGGAACACGGGCGAGTTGATACCGAGGGGGTGTGCGGCGGAGCACGGGTCGTGCCGGAAGCCGGGGAGGGTCAGCTCCTCGGTGCGGGCTCCTCCACCGACCGTGTTACGTGCCTCGAACACGGCCACGGAGAAGCCGCGACGGGCCAGCTCCACGGCAGCGGTCAGTCCGTTCGGCCCCGCACCCACCACGACCGCATCGAGCATCGACGGCACCTTCGGACTCCTTCGTCAGCCGATGGCCTTGAAGGATCAGGATATGCCGGGGCACCGACAGAGCAGGGTGCGGTGCCTCACCCAGGGGCGGGGACTGCGACGAAGTGCGGCTGGACCGAGCGCTCGGACGATCAGATTTCCGCCGAGAGCAGTCCCGCCACCCGGCGCGCCGTGGCCGCGGCCCGGGCCGCGGTGAACGGCAGTGCGTTGCCGCCCGTGATGCGGAACGGTTCGCCCGTGCGGGTCAGGTGGGCGCCGCCCGCCTCCTCGACCAGGAGGATGCCCGCCGCGTGATCCCAGGCGGCCTCCCAGCTGAACGCGGTCGCGTCCAACTCACCCCGGGCGACGGCGAGATACTCCAGCCCCGCCGAACCGCAGGCGCGGGGCCGCACGCCCTCGGTCCACAGGCCGAGCAGCGCCTGCTTCTGCTCGTCGGTCGTGTAGTCCGGATGGGACGTGGCCACCCGCAGGTCGCGGCCGGGATCCGGGGCGCCGCAGTGCAGTCGCTCACCGTCGAAGAAGGCGCCCTTGCCCCTTACCGCCGTGGCCAGTTGGTCGCGGGCCGGGGCGTAGGTCCAGGAGGCGAGCAGGACTCCGTGCCGGGCGAGCGCGACCAGGGTGCAGAAGCCGTCGTCTCCGTGCACGAACTGGCGGGTGCCGTCGACGGGGTCGACGATCCAGACCGGGGCGTCGCCGCGTATCGCGTCGTACGACGCCGGGTTCGCGTGCACCGCCTCCTCGCCGACGACGACCGAGCCGGGCAGGAGTGCGCCGAGCGCCTCGGTGAGGTACTGCTCGGCGAGCCGGTCGGCGTCGGTCACCAGGTCGTGCGGTCCGCTCTTCTGGTCGACCTCGTGTGCGGCGAGCTGCCGGAAGCGGGGCATGATCTCGGTCGCGGCCGCCTTGCGGACCGCTTCTTCCACGTCTGCCGCGTGCTGTGCGAGAAACTCGTCGATGGTTTCGTTGTTTTCGATCACCCCTCCATAAGAGCACGTCCCACTGACAACCCCCGCCCGCCCGATGGACGCAGGATGGCATCGACGTGAACTCGTGGTGCCGGTATCGGCAGGTCAGAGGCCTGTTCTCGGGCGGTTCGGCGACGCGGGCGCGCTGCCGGGCGCGTCCTCAGCGGCCGACCGCGTACCCCTGCATCCCCCGCGGATTGGCCGCCGCCGACAGGACGCCGGTCTCCGGATCCCTGGCGACGGCGCAGAGCCGGCCCTCCGACCAGTCGTCACCGACGGTCACCTCGTGACCACGCCGGCGCAGCTCCTCCACCACCTCGGCGTCCGTCCGGGACTCGACCGTGACGCTCCCCGGTCGCATGCCGCGCGGGTGGAAGGAGCCGGGGAAGCTGTCGTTGTGCCAGTTCGGGGCGTCGATCGCGCCCTGGAGGTCGAGGCCGCCGCGGACCGGGGCGCGCAGGGCGACGGCGAGGAGGAAGTGCAGCTGCCACTGGTCCTGCTGGTCCCCGCCGGGCGTGCCGAAGGCCATGACGGGCACGCCGTCGCGCAGGGCGATGGAGGGTGTGAGGGTGGTGCGGGGCCGGCGGCCCGGGGCCAGCGAGTTCGGCAGGCCCTCCTCCAGCCAGGTCATCTGCAGCCGGGTACCGAGCGGGAAGCCCAGTTCGGGCACGACGGGGTTGGACTGGAGCCAGCCGCCGCTGGGCGTGGCCGCGATCATGTTGCCCCAGCGGTCGACGACGTCGAGATGGCAGGTGTCGCCTCGGGTGCCTCCGTCGGCGGCGACCTCGGGCTCGCCCGGCACCGGGGAGGTCGGTCGCTTGGCGACGGTCGGTTCCCCGCCGCCCAGCGCGTCGAGGCCTGGCCCTGCGGTGGCCGCCACGCGCGCGTGCGCGCACAGTCGCGGGGCGAGGCCGCCCGGACTGCCGGGCCGCAGCTCATGGGAGGCCTTCTCGCCGACCAGCTCCCGCCGGGCGGCGTTGTACCGGTCGGACAGCAGCTCGGCGAGCGGTACGTCGGCCGCGTCGCCGTACCAGGCCTCCCGGTCGGCCATGGCCAGCTTGCAGCCCTCGATCAGCAGATGGACGTACTCGGCGGACCCGTACCGGGGCAGCTCGGGCGGGAGCAGCGCGAGCTGCTGGAGGAGGACCGGGCCCTGGCTCCAGGGGCCGGCCTTGCACACGGTCCAGCCGTTCCAGTCGTACGTCGCCGGCGCCTCGTAGGTCGCGGACCAGCCGGCGAGGTCGGCCGCCGTGAGCGTGCCGGAGTGCCGCTCGCCGCTGGTGTCCATGGTGGGGCGCCGGGCCTGTCGTACGAGGGCCTCGGCGATGAAGCCGGACCGCCACACCTCCCGCGCGGCCTCGATCTGCGCGACCCGGTCCCCGGCTCCGGAGACCTCGTCGAGCAGCCGCTTCCAGGTGGCGGCGAGGGCGGGATTGCGGGACAGCTCCCCGGGCCGGGGCGCCTTCCCGTCCCGCAGGTAGACCTCGGCCGACGACGGCCACTCCGTCTCGAACAGCTCCCGCACGGTCTCGACGGTCTCGCCGACCCGCTCCACGGGCGCGTGCCCGTGTTCGGCGTAGCCGATGGCGTACTCGAGCACGTCGGCGAGGGTCCTGGTGCCGTGGTCCCGCAGCAGCAGCATCCAGGCGTCGAACGCGCCGGGCACGGCGGCGGCGAGCGGTCCGGTCCCGGGTACGAGGTCCAGCCCGAGCCCCCGGTAGTGCGCGACGGTCGCACCGGCGGGCGCCACGCCCTGCCCGCACACCACCCGCACCTCACCGCCCGCCGGGGCGATCAGGATCGGCACCTCACCGGCCGGGCCGTTGAGATGCGGCTCGACGACATGCAGCACGAAGGCGCCCGCCACGGCGGCGTCATACGCGTTGCCCCCGCCCTCCAGCACGGCCATCGCCGACTGGGAGGCGAGCCAGTGGGTGGAGGACGCCATGCCGAACGTGCCTTGGAGCGTGGGACGGGTGGTGAACATCGGGTCTGACACCTCGCTGTCGCGCGGACGGGTCCTTCCGATCTTCAGGGACTACCCGTTCGGGGTTCAACCCTCGGGCCGGGCCGGTTCGGTGGGAGTGGTGAGTGACCCGTGAGTGGCCCTCCGCTTCATCGTGCGCGCCCCGGCGGAGTGAAGGTGTACAGGTCGAGCACGTCGGGGCAGGGAGCGACGCCGGGGCCGCCGGCCCGGACCCAGGTGATGATGTCCTCGGTGGCTTCGGGGTCGTTGACGAGGCCGAGCCAGACGGGGCGGCCGCCCGCGGCGCGGCCTGCGGCGGAGGGCTGGACGACGATCACATTGGCGTGTTCGCACACGCCGAGGCACTCGGAGACGCGCACCGGCGCGTTCTCGGCGAGTCGCGCAGTCTGCTGCGCGTGATCGACTCCGGGCACCTTCGGGGTCCCGCAGCAGCAGTCCCGGCACACCACGATCCGGCTGGGCACCGGCTGTTGTGAAGGTGTCGGCACGTCAGCACCGCCCCACGGGGCCGACCGGCCGCAGGAAGCGGATCACCGGGTGGCCGGGGTCGTCGGTGACCTCGGCGCGGACGCCGTAGACCTGCTCGATGAGCGCCGGTGTCAGCACCTCGCGCGGGGTGCCCTCGGCGACCGCGCGGCCGGCGCGCAGCACGAGCAGGCGGTCGCAGTACATCGCGGCGAGGTTGAGGTCGTGCAGGGCGATCACGGTGGTGACCGGGAGGCTCGCGACGAGGGCCAGCAGGTCGAGTTGGTGCTGGATGTCGAGGTGGTTGGTGGGTTCGTCGAGGAGCAGCTCGCGGGGTTCCTGGGCGAGGGCGCGGGCGATCTGGGTGCGTTGGCGTTCGCCGCCGGAGAGGGTGTGCCAGGACTGGGCGGCCCGGTCGGTGAGGCCGGTGCGGGCGAGGGCAGCGGCGACGGCCTCGGCGTCGCCCGCCGTCGGTGGCGTCCAGGCACGGCGGTGCGGGATGCGGCCGAGGGCGACGACGTCGCGGACGGTCAGTTCGGTCTGGGTGTGGGCGTGCTGTTCGACGGTGGCGACACGCCGGGCGGTGGCCGCGCGGCCGACCTCGGGCAGCGGGCGTCCGTCCAGGGTGACGAGCCCGGCGGTGGGGGCGAGGACCCCGGCGAGGAGCCTCAAGAGGGTCGACTTGCCCGAGCCGTTGGGGCCGAGCAGGCCGACGGTCTCGCCGGGACTCAGGGTGAGGGTGACGCCGTCGACGACGACCTTGTCGGCGAGGCGCCGTACGACACGGTCCGTACGCAGGCTGGTCATGCCGCCGTCCTCCGCCCCCGGTAGAGCACGGCGATGAAGGCCGGTACGCCGATGAGGGACGTGACGACGCCCACGGGGACCTCCTGAGGGTCGAGGACGGTGCGGGCGGCGGTGTCCACCCACACCAGGAAGACGGCGCCGGTCAGTGCCGTGACCGGCAGCAGACGGGCGTGGCCGGAGCCGGTGAGGGCCCGGGTGGCGTGCGGCAGGACCAGGCCGACGAAGCCGATCGCGCCGGCGCAGCTGACCAGGGCGGCGGTGAGCAGCGCGGTCGCGCAGAGCAGGACCAGCCGGGTACGGGCGACGCGGACGCCGAGCCCGGCGGCGGCGTCGTCCCCGAAGGCGAAGGCGTCCAGGGTGCGGGCGTACCCGAGGCAGACGGCGAGGACGACGGCCAGTACGGCGGTGCACAGCAGCACCTGTCCCCAGTCGGCGCCGGTGAGCGAGCCCAGCAGCCAGAACAGCACGGCCCGGGTGGTGTCGGCGTCGGCGGAGGTCAGCACGATGAACGAGGTCAGCGCGGAGAACAGCTGCATGGCCGCGACCCCGGACAGCACGACCCGGTCCGTGCTGCCGCCGAGGACGTGGCTGAGCAGCAGCACCATGGCGAAGGAGAGCAGCGCGCCGAGGAAGGCGCCCGCCGACAGCGACACCACTCCCCGCCGACCCCCAGCACGACCACGGCGACCGCTCCCGTGGACGCACCGGAGGACACCCCGAGGACGAACGGATCGGCCAGCGGATTGCGCAGCAGCGACTGCATGACCGCCCCGCACACGGCGAGCCCGGCGCCGCACACCGCGGCGAGCAGCGTGCGCGGCATGCGCAGGTTCCACACGATGCCGTCGCGCAGCGGCGCCAACGTGCCCTCGCCAAGGCCGAGATGGGCGGCCACGGACGACCACACGTCGGCCGTGGAGATGTCGGCCGGCCCGATCGTCACGGCGACGGCGACCGACACGAGCAGCGCCGCCAGGCCGCCGAGGGCCAGCAGCGGCGTACGGACGCTCACTTGGCGCGTCCTGCGGACCCGGCGAGCCCGAAGTCGCGCAGGCCCGCGGCGACCTTCTCGATGCCTTCGACCGTGCGGATGGACGGATTCATCGCCTGCCCGCTGAGCAGGACGTACCGCTTCTTCTTCACCGCGGTCAGATTGCGGGTGGCGGGGTTGGTCTCCAGGAAGCGGACCTTGGCCTCGGCGGTCTCCGCGGTCTGCTGCTTGCGCGTGAGGTCGCCGATCACGATGACGTCGGGGTCGCGGTCGGCGACGGTCTCCCAGCCGATCTGGGGCCACTCGTCGTGGGTGTCGGCGAAGGCGTTCCGTGCGCCGACGGCGCGGGTGATGGCACCCGGCGCGCCGCAGCAGCCGGCGAGGTAGGGCGACTGGGAGTTGGCGAACCAGTACATGAGGGTGACATCGGAGGCGTCCAGCCCCGCGGTGGACTTACGCTGCCGCTCCTTCAGCTCGGCGACGAGCTTGTCGCCGCGCTCGGCGACGCCGAACGCGCGGGCCAGGTCGCGTATCTCGCCGTACACGGTGTCGAGGGTGAGCGGGGTGGAACGCGAGCCGTCGCCGCCGCTGCCGTTGTCCTTGCCCGCCGAGCAGTCGGAGGGCGAGACGTAGGTGGGCACGCCCAGCTTCTCGAACTGCTCGCGGGTGGCGACGCCGCCCTTGCCGAGGGTGGAGACGAAGGAGGAGGTCACGAAGTCGGGTTCGGTGTCCAGGACCTTCTCGAAGGAGGGCGCGTTGTCCGCGAGCCGCGGCACGGAGGCGTTCGCCTTCTCCAGGCCCTTCATCACCGGGTCGGTCCAGGTCGCCGTGCCGGCCACACGGTCGGCGAGGCCGAGGGAGAGCAGGATCTCGGTGGTGCCCTGGTTGAGGGACACGGCCCGCTTCGGGGGCGACTTCAGGGTGACTTCGTGGCCGCAGTTGTCGAGGGTGACGGGATAGCCCGCGGCGGCGGACTTCCCGGTGTCCTCGGTACTGCCGCTTCCCGAGCCGCCGCACGCGGTGAGCAGGAGGGCGGGTACGAGCAGCAGGGCAGCTGGACGGAGGGCGGAACGGTACACAGGCGTGCCTCGGTTGTCGGGGCTCGTACGCGGAGCCTGGCCTACGGACGTCCTCCGCGCGCGGGCGCGGAGGTGCCAGCAGGTCTTCGGACTCGGGTTCGTCCCGACGGGGCGCCTTCCCGGTCTCCCAGTGGCGTGCGTCTGTGCCCCGCCGGTCCCCCTCACCGCTGCGCGTCAGCTCCGGATTCGCACCGGATTCCCTGGCCTCGGGTGTGGCTCGACTGGCCTTAAGAGGCTATCAAGCCCAGCTTGCGGCCGGGTCGTTCGAGCGGGCACCCCGAGGGCCCGACAGGGCGCGGAGACCCAGGTCACAATCTGGAAGAGGGCAAGGTCACAGCCGTGCCCCCTGCTGCTCCTTTGATGATCTGACCTAGCATCCGAGCATGACGGTCCTGCCTGACGACGGGCTCTCGCTGGCCGCCGAGTTCCCTGACGCAACCCATGAGCAATGGCAACGCCTGGTGGAAGGCGTGCTGCGCAAGTCGGGCAAGGACGTCTCGGGCCCGGCTGCGGAAGACGCCCTGTCCACTGCGCTGGAGGACGGGCTGCGCACCCGCCCCCTCTACACCTCGCGCGAAGCCGCGCCCGATCCCGGCCTGCCCGGATTCGCCCCGTTCGTCCGCGGCGGTCGCGCCGAGGGCAGCACGGTCGGCGGCTGGGATCTGCGGCAGCGGCACACGGCGCTCACTGACGGCCTGGTGCTCGCGGACCTGGAGAACGGCGTCACCTCGCTCTGGCTGGTCCTCGGCGAGGGCGGCATCCCGGTGTCCTCGCTCGGCCGCGCACTGGAGGGCGTCTACCTCGACCTGGCCCCTGTCGTCCTCGACGCCGGCGCCGACGTGGAGTCCGCCGCGCGGGAGCTGCTGCGGCAGTACGAGGAGCGGGGCGTCGCCAAGGAGGCGGCGCGCGGCAACCTCGGCGCCGACCCGCTCGGCCACGAGGCCCGTACGGGCACGTCCGCACAGTTCGCGCCGGTCGCCTCGCTGGCGCGGCTGTGCGCCGGGGAGTACCCGGGGCTGCGGGCACTGACCGTGGACGCGCTGCCGTACCACGAGGCCGGCGGCTCGGCCGCCCAGGAGCTGGGCTCCTCGCTGGCGACCGGCGTCGCGTATCTGCGTGAGCTCACCGAGGCGGGCCTGACGGCCGAACAGGCCTGCGGCCAGTTGGAGTTCCGCTACTCGGCCACCGCCGACCAGTTCCTGACGATCGCCAAGCTGCGGGCCGCGCGCCGGCTGTGGGCACGGGTGACCGAGGTCTGCGGGGCACCCAGTGCTCAGGTGCAGCATGCCGTCACCTCGCCGGTGATGATGACGCGCCGGGACCCCTGGGTGAACATGCTGCGCACGACGGTCGCCACACTGGCCGCCGGGGTCGGCGGTGCCGACGCGGTGACCGTGCTGCCCTTCGACCACGCGCTCGGCCTGCCGGACGCGTTCGCGCGGCGCATCGCCCGCAACACCTCGACCATCCTCATCGAGGAGTCGCACCTCGCCCGGGTGATCGACCCGGCGGGCGGCTCCTGGTACGTGGAGGCCCTCACCGACGAACTGGCCCGGGCCGGCTGGGAGTTCTTCCAGCGGATCGAGCAGGCCGGCGGCCAGGCGGCCGCGTTGCGCTCCGGGCAGCTGGGCCAGGACCTGGCCGAGACGTGGGAGGCCCGTACCGGCAAGCTCGCCAAGCGACGCGAACCGATCACCGGCGTCAGCGAGTTCCCGAACCTGACCGAACCGGCCGTGGAGCGTGCGCCCGCGCCCGAGCCCAGGTCCGGGGGCCTCCCCCGGGTCCGCCGCGACGAGGCGTACGAGGCCCTGCGCGCCCGCTCCGACGCCCACCTGGCCGCGACCGGCTCCCGGCCCCGGATCTTCCTGGCCGCGCTCGGCCCGGCCGCCGCCCACACCGCACGCCTCACCTTCGCCTCGAACCTCTTCCAGGCGGGCGGCGTCGAGCCGGTCACCGGGGGCACCTTCGAGGAGAGCGGTGCCACGGAGGTGTGCCTGTGCTCGAGTGACGCCCTCTACGAGGAGCAGGCCGAGACGGTGGCCGCCGAGTTCAGGTCGGCGGGCGCCACGCATGTGTTCCTCGCGGGCCGCCCCGGGCAGTACACCGACGTCGACAGTTACGTCTTCGCGGGCTGTGACGCCGTCGCCGTGCTGTCCGCCACCCTCGACCGCATGGGAGTGTCCTGATGGGAATCCCCGACTTCTCCGGGATCGAGCTGGGGACCCCGGCCGCCGCGGGCGGCGCCGACGAGTGGCGTACGGCCGTCAAGCAGGCCACGGGCGGGGACGAGCCGCTGTGGGAGACCCCGGAAGGCATCGCGGTCAAGCCGCTGTACACCGGCCGTGACCTGGAGGGCCTGGACTTCCTGGGCACCCACCCGGGCATGGCGCCGTATCTGCGCGGCCCGTACCCGACGATGTACGTCAACCAGCCCTGGACGATCCGCCAGTACGCGGGCTTCTCCACCGCCGAGGAGTCCAACGCGTTCTACCGCCGCAACCTGGCCGCCGGCCAGAAGGGCCTGTCGGTCGCCTTCGACCTGCCGACCCACCGCGGCTACGACAGTGACCACCCGCGTGTGACGGGTGACGTCGGCATGGCGGGCGTGGCGATCGACTCGATCTACGACATGCGGCAGCTGTTCGACGGGATCCCGCTGGACAAGATGACCGTGTCGATGACGATGAACGGCGCCGTGCTGCCGGTGCTGGCGCTGTACATCGTGGCGGCGGAGGAGCAGGGCGTACCGCCCGAGAAGCTGGCCGGGACCATCCAGAACGACATCCTCAAGGAGTTCATGGTCCGCAACACCTACATCTATCCGCCGAAGCCGTCGATGCGGATCATCTCCGACATCTTCGCCTTCACCTCGCAGCGGATGCCGCGCTACAACTCCATCTCCATCTCCGGGTACCACATCCAGGAGGCCGGTGCCACGGCCGACCTGGAGCTGGCGTACACGCTCGCGGACGGCGTGGAGTACATCCGCGCGGGCCGTGAGGCCGGCCTGGACGTGGATGCGTTCGCGCCCCGGCTGTCGTTCTTCTGGGCGATCGGCATGAACTTCTTCATGGAGGTCGCCAAGCTGCGGGCGGCGCGGCTGCTGTGGGCGAAGCTGGTGAAGCAGTTCGACCCGCAGAACTCCAAGTCGCTGTCCCTGCGCACCCATTCGCAGACCTCGGGCTGGTCGCTGACCGCCCAGGACGTGTTCAACAACGTCACGCGCACGTGTGTCGAGGCGATGGCCGCGACGCAGGGCCACACCCAGTCGCTGCACACCAACGCCCTCGACGAGGCGCTCGCGCTGCCGACCGACTTCTCGGCCCGCATCGCACGCAACACCCAGCTGATGATCCAGCAGGAGTCGGGCACGACCCGGGTCATCGACCCGTGGGGCGGCAGCGCCTACGTGGAGAAGCTGACGTACGACCTCGCCCGCCGCGCCTGGCAGCACATCCAGGAGGTCGAGGCGGCGGGCGGCATGGCCAAGGCGATCGACGCCGGTATCCCCAAGCTGCGCATCGAGGAGGCCGCGGCCCGTACGCAGGCCCGCATCGACTCCGGACGGCAGCCGGTCATCGGCGTCAACAAGTACCGCGTCGACAGCGACGAGCAGATCGACGTGCTCAAGGTCGACAACACCTCGGTGCGCGCCCAGCAGATCGAGAAGCTGCGGCGGCTGCGCGCGGAGCGGGACGAGCAGGTCTGCCAGGACGCGCTGGACGCGCTCACCCGGGCCGCCGGCGGCGAGGGCAACCTGCTGGAGCTCGCGGTGAACGCGGCCCGCGCGAAGGCCACCGTCGGGGAGATCTCGGACGCCCTGGAGAAGGTCTACGGCCGGCACGCGAGCCAGATCCGTACCATCACCGGCGTGTACCGCAACGAAGCCGGGGAGTCGCCGTCCGTGGACCGCACCCGCACCCTCGTGTCCGACTTCGAGGAGGCCGAGGGCCGCCGCCCGCGCATCCTGGTCGCCAAGATGGGCCAGGACGGCCACGACCGCGGCCAGAAGGTGATCGCCACCGCCTTCGCCGACCTCGGCTTCGACGTCGACGTCGGCCCGCTGTTCCAGACCCCGGCCGAGGTGGCCCGCCAGGCCGTCGAGGCGGACGTGCACATCGTCGGGGTGTCGTCCCTGGCCGCCGGTCACCTCACGCTCGTACCGGCGCTCAAGGAGGCGCTGGCCGAGGAGGGCCGCGAGGACATCATGATCGTGGTCGGCGGGGTGATCCCGCCGCAGGACGTCGCGACGCTGCTGGAGATGGGCGCGGCTGCCGTCTTCCCGCCCGGGACGGTGATCCCGGACGCCGCGTACGACCTCGTAAGGCGGCTGGCGGCCGACCTCGGGCACGAACTGTGATCGATCTTGACACGTATGTGAAGGGTGTGCTCGACGGGAAGCGGGCGATCGTCGCGCGCGCCATCACGCTCGTCGAGTCCACCCGGCCGCAACACCGTGTGCTGGCCCAGCAGTTGCTGACCGAGCTGCTGCCGCACAGCGGGCGGGCTCGGCGGATCGGTGTCAGCGGGGTGCCGGGGGTCGGGAAGTCGACGTTCATCGACGCGTTCGGCACGATGCTCACCGATCTCGGCCACCGGGTCGCGGTGCTGGCCGTCGACCCGTCGTCCAGTCGTACGGGCGGTTCGATCCTGGGCGACAAGACGCGGATGGAGCGTCTGTCGGTCGACCCGGCCGCCTTTATCCGCCCCTCCCCCACCGCGGGCACGCTGGGCGGGGTCGCCAAGGCCACCCGCGAGTCGATCGTGGTCATGGAGGCCGCGGGCTATGACGTGGTGCTGGTGGAGACGGTCGGTGTCGGTCAGTCCGAGACGGCGGTCGCGAACATGGTCGACTCCTTCCTGCTGCTCACCCTGGCCCGCACGGGCGACCAGTTGCAGGGCATCAAGAAGGGTGTGCTGGAACTGGCCGACGTGCTCGCCGTCAACAAGGCGGACGGCCCGCACGAGCGTGACGCCCGGGCCGCCGCGCGCGAACTGTCGGGCGCGCTCAGGCTGATGCACGGCAAGGACGCCGCCTGGACGCCACCCGTCCTGCACTGCAGCGGACGCGAGGCGATCGGCCTGGACGGCGTGTGGGACCGCCTCGAACAGCACCGGACCCTGCTCGACTCCACCGGCCGCCTCGCCGCCAAGCGCCGTGACCAGCAGGTCGACTGGACGTGGACCATGGTCCGCGACGAACTCCTCGGCCGCCTGCACACCGACCCGGCGGTACGGGCACTCGCGCCGACGCTGGAGCAGCAGGTCAGAAACGGCGAGTTGACGGCGACGCTGGCCGCCGAGGGGATCCTCGCGGCATTCGAGGCCACGTCCTCGGGCCGCCCGTCGGGCCCGGGGGCTCAGCAAGCCGACGCGTCCGAACCCCGCGGCGCCACCAGCCCCGACTCATAGGCGAACACGACGAGTTGGGCCCGGTCGCGCGCCCCGAGCTTGGTCATCGCCCTGCTGATGTGGGTCTTCGCCGTGAACGGGCTGATCACCATGTGCGCGGCGATCTCCTCGTTGGTGAGACCGCGCGCCGCCAGCGCAGTCACCTCACGCTCGCGGCGGGTCAGGCACTCCAGGCCGGGGGCCGTTGCCCGGTCGGGAGGACGCGAGACGAACTCACCGATCAGGGTGCGGGTCACCGACGGCGACAGCAACGCCTCCCCGCCCGCGACCACCTCGATCGCCTGGAGCAGGTCGGCGGGCTCGGTGTCCTTCAGCAGGAACCCGCTCGCACCGGCCCGCAGCGCCTCGAAGACGTACTCGTCGTGGCCGTAGTTGGTGAGGATCACCACGCGGACGCTCGACAGGGCCGGGTCGGCGGCGATGTGGCGGGTCGCCTCGATGCCCGTCATCACCGGCATCTGTACGTCGATCAGCGCGATGTCGGGCACCTGCGCGCGGATCAGCGCCAGACCCCGCTCACCGTCCGCCGCCTCGCCGACCACCTCGATGCCGTCCTCGGCGTCCAGCAGGGCCCGGAAACCGGCCCGCATCAGCGCCTGGTCGTCGACGAGTACGACCCTGATCACACCGTCTGTCATCCCGTCTCCCCCACGGGCAGCCGTGCCCGCACCGTGAACCCGCCGCCCTCGCGCGGGGCTGCGTCCAGAGTGCCGCCGAGGGCCGTGACGCGTTCGCGCATGCCGGTCAGGCCGATGCCGGGGCTGGGCGGACGGGACGGGTCGGCGGCGCCGTCGTCCTCGACACATACCGTCAAGTCGCCGTCTGCGTAAGCAAGTTGCACACGCACCTTCGCCGGTCCCGCATGCCGGGCGGCGTTCGTCAGTGCCTCCTGGACGATGCGGTACATGGCCCGGTCGACCGTCGCCGGCAGTGGTCGTTCCGCTCCGGTCACCGTCAGGTCGACCGCGAGCCCCGCCGCCTGCGCACGCTCCACGAGCAGCGCCGGTGTGCCGGTCGACTCATCGGTGCGCAGTACCTCCAGCGTGGCGCGCAGCTCGCGCATGGCCTCGCCGCTCGCCTCCTGGATGGCGAGCAGCGCGGGCGGCACCTCCTCCCGGCGCTTACGGGCGAGGTGCACGGCGACGCCCGCCTGGAGCTTGACGATCGAGATGCTGTGCGTGAGGGAGTCGTGCAACTCCCTCGCGATCCGCAGGCGTTCCTCACCCGCCCTGCGCAACGCCGCCTCCTCCCGGGTGCGTTCTGCCTCCAGGGCGCGCTGCTCCGTCTGGCGCAGATACGCCTGCCAGTTGCGGTCGGCGAGGCCCGTCACCACCGCGCACAGGAACCAGCCGGCCAGCAGCAGCGCCTCCTGAGCGATGGAAGAGCTCGCCGAGCCCGCCGCCACATAGCCGCCGAGGAACAGCGCGGCGGTCGCCGCTGCCGTGCCCCGGTGTCCGGTCCGCGACGCCGTGTGCACCGCGCCCACGACGGGGATGGCCAGAGTCGCGGCGGGCCCGGCATGGAGCACTGCGGCGAGCAGAGCGCCGGTGGTGACGGCGAGGACCACGCGCGGGGCGGTGCGATGCGCGGCCAGGGCGAGCGAACCGACCGCGATCAGCGCGCAGTCGAGGAGCCCGGCGCGGTCGTCCGCCACGGCGGCGAGCAGCACGATCACGCCGACCACGACCCCGACGGCCGCGTCGACGAGCCGCTCGCGTGTGACCCTGTGCCCGCTCATGCCCGCACACTAGACGGCGCCACCGACAACGACGTCCCCCCTGTGGACGGCTCTGCGACTACTCCCCACGCAGTAGTGCCCGGCACCCGCCCGCCCCGCCGTCGCAGCGCGGACTGCCACCGCCGGTACGACGACCCGGCCCACCCCGGCGGCGCAGGCTACTGCCCATGCCCACACCCTTCCGTTACACCGAGCCCCTCCCGCCCAAGTCGGCCACCGGCACCGTCGCCGAGGTGTACACGCAGATCGCCCTCGACTTCGGCATCACCGAACCCGTCACCTTCGTGGTCCTGTCCTCCGCGCCCGAACTCCTCGCCCCCACCTGGGCGTTGCTGCGCGAGTCGCTGATCGCGGGGGCCGGCAGCCGGACCGGCAAGGAACTGGCGGCCCTCGGCGTGTCGCTCGCCAACAAGTGCCCGTTCTGCGTGGACGCGCACACCGTGCTCCTGCACGCCACCGGGGACCACGCGCTCGCCGAGCGGCTGGCCCGCGGGGAGCAACCGGAGAACGAGGAGCACGCACGCGTGCTGGCCTGGGGGCGGCACACGCGCGTGCCCGGCGCCGACCTCACGCCGTACCCCTTCCCGCGCGAGCACGCGCCGGCCTACCTCGGCACCGCGCTCACCTTCCACTTCATCAACCGCATCGCGTCGGCCCTGCTGACCGAGAACCTGCTCCCGGCCGGAGCCCAGCGGTTCCGGGCGGTACGCAGCCTTGCGGGCCGCACGCTCGCCCGGACCGTACGCCGCCCCGCCCGGCCCGGCGTGTCCCTGCCCCTGCTCGACCCGATCGATCCCGGCGAGGCCCCCGCTTGGGCGGCCGGCACGCCCGTCGGCCTCGCGTACGCGGCGCTGCTCAGGGCGGCCATGTCGGGCGCCGGTCTCCTCGACGCCGACGACCACGACCTCGTGGAGGCGACCCTGCAGGACTGGGACGGCTCCCATCCGCCGCTCACCCTGAACGGGTTCCCGGACCGCCGGGAGCGTCCGGGGGCGCGGCTGGCGCTGCTTGCCGCTCTCGCGCCGTACCGCATCACGGACGAGGACGTGAAGGCGTGGCGCCGCCCGGAGCACACCGACCACTGCCTGGTGCACCTCGTCGCGTACGGCGCCTTCACCGCCGTGGACCGCATCGAAAGCTCGCTTTCCACTCAAATCGGCCGGGAAGCCAAGCAAGTGGCCCAGGGCACCACGTAATTACGGCCGACCGGCGACCCGCCGGTAACCGCGTCAGCACGGAGCGAGTTGGCACTTCCGCCCCACAGGGAGTCATGTGACACTGGCGTCCCGTCCGCAGTGCGGACTCATTCCGCACCGTCCCCCACGAAATGTGCGCCGTGCGTTCTCTTCCCTTGCCGCTCGCCCTCACCGCGCGCCTGTCGCCCGTCGTCGTGCTCGCCGCGGCAGGCTGGGCGCTGTCGTCCGGACCCGCGACACCGGCCGCCGAAGACACGGCGGCGCAGAAGAGCGGCGACGAGTCGCCCTCGGCCCCCGCGACGGCCGCTGTGTCGAAGACGTACGCCGCGGCGCCCGCACCCTGCGGCAGCCTGAGCTCGAAGACGGTCAAGGAGCTCGTTCCGGACGCCAAGCCGGCCGGCAAGGAGATTCCGTCGACCGACGCGAAGGTGCGCCGCACCTGCTCGTGGAACGCGCTCCAGGGCTTCGACTACCGGTGGCTGGACGTGTCCTACGAGGTCACGGAGTCCGACGAGGCGGCGGAGAAGTCCTACAAGGAGCGCGTCGCGGACAAGAGCGGCGGCGGCGAGGTTCCCGGTGTCGGCGACGCGGGGTACTCCGTCGTGAACCTCACCACCGAGGACAAGCAGCAGACCCGCGAGGGCGTGGTGCTGGTCCGCGCGGCCAACGCGCTCGTCTCCATCACTTACAGCGGCAGCGACTTCGAGTCGAACGAGGCGCCGGCCACGGCCGAGATCAACAAGGGCGCGATCAAGGCGGCCAAGGAGGCGGCGGCCGCCTTGGAGGACGGTCAGAAGGGCTGACCGTCCTCCCCAGGTCAGGCCTCGGCGCGTTCCTTGTAGCCGGCCATCAGCAGCACGTACAGCACCAGCGAGGCGCCCAGGCCCACCGCCCAGCCGTAGTCGGCCAGCGGCTTGAGGAACGGGATCAGTCCGTCGGCCGGGAACGGTCCGGTCTTCGAGCCGTCGGCGCCGACGCCCGAGTGCGACCCGCCGACCGCCAGGACACCGCCGACCAGGAACGCCAGGATCGCGCGCCAGTTCCACCCGGACGAGTACCAGTAGCGCCCGCCGGGCGTGTACAGGTCCGCGAGGTGCAGGACCGTACGGCGGACGATCCAGTAGTCGGCGATCAGGATGCCCGCGACCGTGCCCAGCAGGCCGCCGACCACGCCGAGCCAGGTGAAGATGTAGAACTCCGGCGTGGAGATCAGCTTCCACGGGAAGATCAGGATGCCGACGACACCGGTGATCAGCGCGCCGGTACGGAAGTTGATGAGCTTCGGCGCCAGGTTCGCCAGGTCGTACGCCGGGGAGACGACGTTCGCCGCGATGTTCACGGAGACGGTGGCGACGATGACGACGATCAGCGCGAAGAGCAGACCGAAGGTGCTGTCGGTCTTGGCGGCGAGGGCGACCGGGTCCCAGATCGCCTCGCCGTAGACGACTTCGGAGCCTGAGGTGACGAGCACGGCGAGGATCGCGAAGAGGGTCATGGTGGTGGGCAGGCCCAGCGACTGCCCCCAGGTCTGCGCCTTCTGACTCGCGCCGAAGCGGGTGAAGTCGGGGATGTTGAGGGACAGAGTGGCCCAGAATCCGATCATCCCCATCAGGGACGGGAAGAAGACCGGCCAGAAGTCGGGGCCCCAGCCCAGCTTCGACGGCTGGTCGAGCAGCGCGCCGAACCCGTCCGCCTTGACCGCGATCCAGACCAGCAGCACGAGCGCGCCGACGATCACGAAGGGCGCGGCCCAGTTCTCGAAGTGCCGCAGGAAGTCCATGCCGCGGTAGATGATCGCGATCTGCAGCGCCCAGAAGAGGAGGAAGCAGAGCCACAGGGGCCATGGATTGCCCGCGATCTTCCCTGCGTTCTCCCAACCGCCGCCGGTGAGCTTGGATCCCAGAGCGAAGATGCCGCTGCCGCCGATCCAGGTCTGGATGCCGAACCAGCCGCAGGCCACGGCCGCCCGGATCAGCGCCGGGATGTTGGCGCCCCGCAGCCCGAAGGATGCCCGCGCCAGCACCGGGAACGGGATGCCGTACTTGGGCCCGGCGTGCCCGGTGGCCAGCATCGGCAGCAGCACGATGACGTTGGCCAGGGCGATGGTGAAGACGGCCTGCTTCCAGTCCATGCCGAGGGCGACCAGGCCGGAGGCGAGCGTCCAGCTGGGGATGCAGTGGGCCATGGAGATCCACAGGGCCGCGAAGTTGTACGTCGTCCACTTGCGCTCGGCGACCGGGACGGGACGCAGGTCCTCGTTGGCGAAGGGGCTGTTGGCGGGGAAGGCCTCGGGGGCGAGCTCGATCCGTCCGCCGGCGTAGGCGGACTGCGGTATCGGTGACCCCGTGGGGACTGTTTCGGTCATGGGCAGGCCAATCGATCAGAACGGGACGGGAAAGGCCGTGCGGGCGGGCCTTGGGCCCCTCCCCGGGGACGGCGGCGGGGAGGCCTGGACCGCGGGGAGGGTGACAAGGGGTGGGGGTCGGGTGGAGCGGTGCTAGGAGTTGAGCGCGGGGATGACCGACGCACCGTACGCGTCGATCACGGCTTCCTGCGCGTCGTGCATGTCGTAGACGGCGAACTGGTCGACGCCCAGCTCACGCAGCGCGTTCAGCTTCTCGATGTGCCTCTCGACCGGGCCGATGACGCAGAACCGGTCGACGATCTCGTCGGGCACGAACGCGGTGTCGGGGTTGTCGGCGCGTCCGTGGTGGGAGTAGTCGTACCCCTCACGGGCCTTGATGTACTCGGTGAGTTCGTCGGGTACGGCGGCGGAGTGCTCGCCGTACTTGGACACCAGGTCGGCGACGTGGTTGCCGACCATCCCGCCGAACCAGCGGCACTGCTCGCGGGCGTGGGCGAGCTTCTCGGGAGAGTCGTCCTCGGTGACGTACGCCGGGGCGGCCACGCAGATCTTCACCTCGGACGGGTCACGGCCGGCGTCGACCGCGGCCTGCTTCACCGCCTTGACCATGTACTCGGTCAGATAGAGGTCGGAGAGCTGCAGGATGAACCCGTCGGCCTCCTCGCCGGTCATCTTCAGGGCCTTCGGGCCGTACGCCGCCATCCATACGGGGAGTTGGGCACCCGGCTTGATCCACGGGAACCTGACGACCGTACCGCCGCCCAGGTCGGCCTCCTGGCCGCTGCCGAGCGCGCGGATGACCTTCATGGCCTCGCTGATACGGGCCAGGGTGTTGGGCTTGCGGCCGGCGACGCGCATGGCCGAGTCGCCGCGGCCGATGCCGCAGACCGTGCGGTTGCCGAACATGTCGTTGAGGGTGGCGAACGTGGAGGCGGTGACCTCCCAGGTGCGGGTGCCCGGGTTGGTCACCATGGGGCCGACCGTCAGATTCTCGGTGTTGGCGAGGATCTGGCTGTAGATGACGAACGGTTCCTGCCACAGCACGGCCGAGTCGAAGGTCCAGCCGTAGCTGAAGCCGCTGCGCTCGGCGCGTTTCATCAGGCTGACGACCCGCGAGGCCGGCGGGTCGGTCTGCAGGACGAGTCCGAAGTCCATGTGCTCCGCTCCTAGTTGAGGTACTGACAGGTGGAGCGGGGGGTGTAGACGCCGTGCCCGGCGCGCCCGGTGTACTCCCGCTCGGTGAGGACGAGTTCGCCGCGCGAGAGGACCGTCTCGACCCGGCCGGTGGTCTGCTTGCCCTCGTACGCCGAGTAGTCGACGTTCATGTGGTGGGTGACGGCGGACATGACCTGCTCGGCCAGCGGGTCGTAGATCACGACGTCGGCGTCGGCACCCGGCGCGATGGTGCCCTTCTTCGGGTACATGCCGAACATCCGGGCCGGGGTCGCGCAGGCGATCTCGATCCAGCGGCGGCGCGAGATGTGACCGTCGACGACGGCCTGGTGGAGCAGGTCCACCCGGTTCTCGACGCCCGGCAGACCGTTGGGGATCTTGGAGAAGTCGCCCCGGCCCAGCTCCTTCTGGCCGACGAAGCAGAAGGGGCAGTGGTCGGTGGAGACGACCTGGAGGTCGTTCGTCCGCAGCCCCTTCCACAGCTGGGCCTGGTGCTCCTTGGGCCGAAGCGGCGTCGAGCACACGTACTTCGAGCCCTCGAAGTCGGGCTCGGCGAGGTTGTCGGTGGACAGGAACAGGTACTGCGGGCAGGTCTCCCCGAAGACGTTCAGCCCCTCGTCGCGGGCCCGCGTCAGCTCGGCCACCGCCTCCGTGGCCGAGACGTGCACGACGTACAGGGGAGCACCGGCGACCTGGGCGAGCCTGATGGCCCGGTGGGTCGCCTCGGCTTCGAGAAGCGCCTTGCGGACCTCGCCGTGATAGCGAGGATCGGTCTCGCCCCTGGCCAGCGCCTGTTCGACCAGCACGTCGATCGCGATGCCGTTCTCCGCGTGCATCATGATCAGGCCGCCGTTCTCGGCGGAGCGCTGCATGGCACGCAGGATCTGGCCGTCGTCGGAGTAGAAGACACCCGGGTAGGCCATGAACTGCTTGAAGGAGGTCACCCCCTCCTCCACCAGCAGGTCCATCTCCTTCAGCGTCTCCTGGTTCACATCGGAGACGATCATGTGGAAGCCGTAGTCGATCGCGCAGTTGCCCTCCGCCTTGGCGTGCCAGGCGTCGAGGCCCTCGCGCAGCGAGTGGCCCTGGCTCTGCACGGCGAAGTCGACGATGGTGGTGGTACCGCCCCAGGCGGCGGCCCGGGTGCCGGTCTCGAAGGTGTCGGAGGCGAAGGTGCCGCCGAACGGCAGCTCCATATGTGTGTGGACGTCGACGCCGCCCGGGATGACGTACTTCCCGGTGGCGTCGATGGTCCGCTCGGCCGTCCAGGCCTCGGCGGCCGGAGTGCCGCTCGCGGCGAGGGCGGCGATACGGCCGGCCTCGATCAGGACGTCGGCGTGCATCTCGTCGGACGCGGTGATGACGAGACCGCCGCGGATGACGGTACGGCTGGTCATGGTCCCTCTCCTCGCAGGGTGGACGGTGCGGTCGGTGCGATCAGGGTGCTGTCAGCGGCGTGTAGGCGCCCGGGGCCCGGTCGCGGTAGAACTGCCAGCGGTCGCGGACCTCGCGGAGCTTGGCCAGGTCCAGGTCGCGTACGACGAGTTCGGTCTCCTTGTCGCTCGCCACCTCCCCGACGAACTGGGCCTCCGGGTCCACGAAGTACGTGGTGCCGTAGAAGTCGTTGTCGCCGAGGTCCTCCACGCCGACCCGGTTGATCGCGCCCACGAAGTACTCGTTGGCGACGGCCGCCGCCGGCTGTTCCAGCTGCCACAGGTAGCGGGAGAGCCCGCGGGAGGTGGCCGAGGGGTTGAACACGATCTCGGCGCCGCCCAGGCCGAGCGCCCGCCAGCCCTCGGGGAAGTGACGGTCGTAGCAGATGTACACGCCGATCTTCCCGACGGCCGTCTCGAAGATCGGCCAGCCGCTGTTCCCCGGGCGGAAGTAGAACTTCTCCCAGAATCCCTGGACCTGGGGGATGTGGGTCTTGCGGTACTTGCCGAGGTAGGAGCCGTCCGCGTCGATCACGGCGGCGGTGTTGTAGAGGACCCCGGGCTGCTCCTCCTCGTACATCGGCAGGACGAGGACGATGCCGAGTTCCTTCGCCAGCGCCTGGAAGCGGCGGACGGTCGGGCCCTCGGGGATCTGCTCGGCGTACTCGTAGAACGCCTTGTCCTGCACCTGGCAGAAGTACGGCCCGTAGAACAGCTCCTGGAAGCACAGCACTTGAGCACCTTGCGCGGCCGCGTCGCGGGCCGCCTGCTCGTGTACCTGGATCATCGATTCCTTGTCGCCCGTCCACGCGGTCTGGAAGAGGGCGGCACGGATCACTCGGCTCATCGGGACCTCCGGTCGCTCGGTGTGCGAGAAGGCTAGGAAGTCCCGGGCGCCGGTTTGAGTTGCACGGTGTCACGTCTGGGGGCATGCGGCGTGCCACGGTGTCACCCTGTCGTGATCCCATGTTTCACCGCCGTTTTCCCAGGTCGTGCCAGGTTTCAGCTCTGTTGCGCGTCGTGCGCGAGGAGTGCGATGTGCACGGATGCTGCCTGCTCGAAGTCGTCGAGGTCGACGCCGAGCCGCGTCTGTATCGCCTCCAGGCGGCGATAGAGCGCGGGCCGCGAGACATGGTGGAGCTGGGCGGTGCGGGACTTGTTCCGGCCGGTCGCGAGGTACGTCCGCAGCACGGCCAGCATGTCGTCGTCGGCCACGCACAGCAGCCCGTCCAACTCCCGCTCCGCGAACGACTGCACCTGCGGGTCGTCCCGCAGCAGCCGGATCAGGCCGCGCAGATGCACGTCCTTCAGGCGTACGACGACCGGGAGGTCGAGGACGGCGGAGGAGTCGGCGACGGCATCGGCGACGTTCTGGGCCTCGCGCAGTCCGGCGGGCACGTCGTCCCAGGCGGTACGTGCGTCGGCGGCGGCCACGACGATCTGTTCGGCCCCGGACTCGGAGCGCACCCGGGTGGCGAAGTTGGCGGCGAGTACGGCGGCGTCCTGGTCCCGGGCGAGGCTGAGCAGCACGGCGGTCGCCCCCTCGGCGAGTTCGGCGGCGATCCCGGACAGCCCCAGCATCCGCAGCACGCGCTCCAGTTGGGCCGCCTCGCCGTCGCGCACGACCAGCGGCACGAACGTGCGCCGGTTCACCGGCAGCCCGGCGGCTCGCGCGCGTGGCAGCAGCTGCCGGGCCGGGACGACCCCGCTGACGAGGTCGGTGAGCAGGCTCTGCGCGGACTGCTCCTCCCAGCTGTGCGCGGAGTTGCCGCCGAGCATGCGGTGCAGGACGAGGGCCTCGGCGGCGCGCTCGGCGAGCAGCCGCCCGGTGGCGGTGTCGCCGCGATGCCCGCACAGCATGATCTCGCCCCACCGCTCCCCGCGCCCGCCGAGCTCGGCGCGGATCCAGCCGTCGCCCTCGCTGCCACCGGCCTGGCGGGCGATGCGCTCCCAGTCACGCAGCACGTCGTCCACGGCCGACCGCTCGCCCGCCGTGGCGAGGACGCGGTGCGCGAGGTTGGTGACGACGACGGGGCAGGCGCTGTGCGAGGCGACCTCGTCGAGCAGCCGTTGCAGCGGGGCGCCCGCGGTGATGAGTCCGGTGAGCGCGGTCCGTACGGCCTCCGAGAGGCTGACCGCGGCGAACTTCCGCCGCACGAGCCGGGACTGGACCTCCTCGGTGAGCTCGGCGAAGGGGAACGGCCGGTGCAGGACGACCATGGGCAGCCCGCACCGCTCGGCGGCCCGGCGCATCACCTCCGGTGGTGCGGGGAACGCCCGGCCGAGGCCCAGCACGACGGCCGCCGCCTCGGCCCGGTGCAGGGAGCGGATGTACTCGGCCTGCTTGTCCTCGTCCCCGGCGAGCAGCACCCCCGTGGTGAGGACCATCTCGCCGCCGCTGAGCATCACCCCGACGTCCGGCGCCTCGGCGACATGCACCCAGCGCACCGGCCGGTACAGCCCACCGGCGCCGGCCACCACCTCGGGCTCCCCGGCGAGCACCCGCTCCAGGGTGAGGACCTGCCGCACCGACAGGGCGGGTTCCAGGGGTTCCGAAGGCTCCAAGGGCTCCCAAAGCTCCGAGGTGACGGTCATGGCGGCGTTCCCTTGCTTCAGGTACTCACAGATGTTCAGCCGGCTCCTGCTAGATGCTCCGCAGAGCGTTCTCGAGGATCGCGGCGCCTTCCTCGGCCTCCGCGACGGTGAGGGACAGGGGCGGGGCGACGCGCAGGGACGTGGTGTTGTGGCCACCGCCCTTGCCGATGAGGAGGCCGCCGTCGCGGGCGGCTTCCAGCACCGCCGACGCGGCGACCGGGTCGGCCTCGTCGGTGCCGGGCCGGGTGAGTTCGATGCCCAGCATCAGACCCCGGCCGCGTACCTCCCGTACGTGCGGCACGTGCGCCGCGACGGCCCGCAGCCGTTCGAGGAGCAGTCCGCCGACGCGCCGGGCGTTGCCCTGGAGGTCGTGTTCCAGCAGGTACGACAGGTTGGCGAGGCCGGCCGCCATGGTGATCTGGGTGCCGCCGAAGGTCGAGATGCTGTTGGCGTCCAGGCAGTTCATGATCTCGCCGCGGGCGACGACACCGCCGATGGACATGCCGTTGCCGATGCCCTTGGCGAAGGTCAGGATGTCCGGCGGACCGGACCGGCCGTGCGCCTGCCAGCCCCAGAAGTGGTCCCCGGTGCGGCCCCAGCCGGTCTGCACCTCGTCGGCGATCCACAGGATGCCGCGCTCGGCGAGCACCTCGCGGAAGGCGGCATACAGACCGTCGGGCCCGGATGTGAAACCGCCGACGCCCTGGATGGGCTCGGCGATCAGGGCCGCGGGCGGGCGGGTGTGGCCGAGGACGTCGTTCAGGTCGTCGACGCAGGCGGCGATGAAGTCCTCGTCGCCGAGTGAGGCGTACGGGCCGCGCGTGCGCACCCCGCCGTGGACGTAGAGCGTCTGCAGCGGCGACAGCGAGGTCGGGGACCAGCCGCGGTTGCCGGTGATGCCGACGGCGCTGAAGGAGCGGCCGTGGTAGCTGTTGCGCATCGCGAGGATCGTGTTGCTGCGCCGGTAGGCCGTCGCGCGCAGCAGGGCGGTGTCGTTGGCCTCGGTGCCGGAGGTCGTGAAGAAGACACGGGCATCCGGGATGCCGCTCAACTGGGCGATGCGCTCGGCGAGTTCGACCATGGGCCGGTTCAGGTACAGGGTCGAGGAGTGGATGATCCGCCCGGCCTGTTCGCTCACCGCCTTCGTCACCTCGGGCAGCGCGTGCGCGGTCATGGTCGTCAGGATGCCGCCGAAGAAGTCGAGATACCGGTTGCCGGCGGCGTCCCACACGTGACGGCCCTCGCCGTGGGTGATCTCCAGCGGCTCCTCGTAGTACAGGGCGAGCCAGTCCGGCATGACGGCGCGGTGGCGTCCCAGCAGGTCCTTGGTCACGGCTGCACCAGCCCTTCGTAGGCGTCGGGGCGGCGGTCACGGTAGAAGGCCCACTGCTGCCGCACTTCCTCGATGAGGTCGAAGTCGAGGTCGCGGACGATGAGCTCCTCGCTCTTGTCGCTGGCGGTCTCGCCGACGAACTGGCCGCGGGGGTCGACGAAGTACGACGTCCCGTAGAAGTCGTTGTCGCCGTACTCCTCGACGCCGACCCGGTTGATCGCGGCGATGAAGTACTCGTTGGCGACGGCGGCGGCCGGCTGCTCCAGGCGCCAGAGGTAGGAGGAGAGGCCGCGGTGGGTGGCGGAGGGGTTGTAGACCAACTGGGCTCCGTTGAGGCCGAGTTGGCGCCAGCCCTCCGGGAAGTGACGGTCGTAGCAGATGTAGACGCCGACCTTGCCCACGGCGGTGTCGAAGACGGGCCAGCCGATGTTGCCGGGCTTGAAGTAGTACTTCTCCCAGAAGCCCTTGACCTGCGGGATGTGGTGCTTGCGGTACTTGCCGAGGAAGGTGCCGTCGGCGTCGATCACGGCCGCGGTGTTGTAGTAGAAGCCCGACTGCTCGACCTCGAAGACGGGCACGACGACCACCATGCCCGTCTCGCGGGCGAGCTCCTGCATACGCCGCACGGTCGGCCCGTCGGGGACCGGCTCGGCCCAGGAGTAGTGCTGCGGATCCTGGACCTGGCAGAAGTAGGGAGCGTTGAAGACTTCCTGGAAGCCGATGATCTTTGCGCCCTGCCGGGCCGCCTCGCGGGCGTGCTCCTCGTGTTTCGCGACCATGGACTCGGTGTCGCCGGTCCAGGTGGCCTGGACCAGAGCGGCGCGTACGACGTTGGCCATGAGCTGCTCCTTCGACGGGACGTCAGAGCCTCTACGCCCGTAGAGGGGGGCCGTAGAGGCTCGAAAGTAAGCCCCTGGAACAGCCTTGCCAAGACCATCGTCGTTAACCCGCTGAGTCGATCACGTTTCACACTCCTGTGGGTGATGGATGGGGCCGGTGGGGTGGATGGGACGGGAGTGGCGCCCGGGTCGGTGCCGGGGCGTCACGCCGTGAAGCCGGCCACCCGCAGGGCGTGGACGAGATCCCACTGGCACTCGTCCGAGACGCCCTGGGCGGCTGCCAGCAGCAGCGGTACGAGCGTCTTCGGGTCGGGCGCGGCGCTGCGAGCGGCCTCCTCGGGGGTGCGGACGCGGACGTACGCGTCCAGCAGGGCACGGATCTCACGGTGCCGCCCCGCGCCGGCCAACCCCACGACGGCCTGCCCGATCTCGTTCGCGGGCCGCACCACGCCCTGGCGCAGAATCTGCTCCGCGTCGTCGGCACGGCCCGCCGCGGTCAGCGCGTCGGCCGCGGCCACGAGCCGCTCGGCGGGCAGCGAGGCGGCCTCCCACAGCAGGGTCGCCCAGTCGGCTCCGAGCCCGGCGCGCTGCATCTCGGCGGCCAGCAGCGGGATGCGGTGGGCGGGCCAGTACGCGCCCTCGACGAGCAGCGCATGCGCCTCACCACTACGGCCTGCGCCGCGCAGCCGCACCAGCGTCTCCACGACCCCGACGACCTCACGCCGCTCCTCGGCATCGGCGGGCCCGGCCTGCGACTGCGGGTCCGGGGACGCGGGCGCTTCCTCGGCGGCACCGGCGAATCGGGCTCCGCGCGGGGTGCGGCGGGCGGTGACGGGCTGGGTGGGGAGGCTGGGCAGGTCGGTCGGCGGTACGCCCACGGGGGCGGCCTCCTCCTCTACGATCCCGGCGAAGCGGGCGCTGCCTCGGCGGCGTTTGCGCGGCGCCGGTCGCTCGTCGGGCCGGCCGGTTTCGCGGTCGGAGGCGTCCCCCGGCTCCTCGACCGGGCGCCCCGCGTCGGCCACCGGCTCGGCCGCCGACCGGGCAGAGGCATCTCCGCGACCTCCGCCCCAGGCTTCCGGCGACGCATACGCCCTCCCGCGCTCCACCGCCCGGGCTTCCGGCTGCGCGGCCCGCTGACGGGGCATGGTGTGACTGCCACCGCCGGGTGAATCGGCCTCACGCGGCTGCGTAGGGTAGACGGCCGCGGGCCCTACGCCGCCAAAGCGTTCGCTGCCGAAGCTCTCCCCGCCGATGCCCTCACCGGCGGACCTGCCCCTCCGCAAGCCGCCGCCCCCGGATGGGCCGCGCCCGAACCGGCCGCCTCCGGGCTCGCCCTTGCCGAAGCCGTCGTCGCCGGGCGCGGTCGATCCAAAGACGCCGTCACCCGCATGCCGATCGTGTCCAGGCCCGCCTTCTCCGACGCCGCCCCCGCCGCCCTCGCGTCCGGATGCGCCATTTCCGGGTCCACGCCCGCTGAACCCGCCATCCCCGAACTGGCCCCCCTCGCCCCCTTCGTCTGCGAACCGCGCGCGCCCGGCGCGGGCATCACCGAACCCGCCGCCCTCGAGCCCGCCGCCCTCGAACCCGTCACCCGCGGACCCCCCGCCCCCGGACCGGCCACCCCTGGAGCCCTCACCAGCAAGCCCGACGTCGGCCCGGAAGAAGCCCTCCTCCCCCGTCCGCCCCCGCCGTATCGCCTGGCCCTGTGCGCCCGCCGCCCGGCGGTCCGAGTCGGCCATCCGTGCGCGGAGTTCGGCGCATCGAGCGGTGGCACGTTCGTGGTCGTCGCGGGCCCAGGCGAGGTCCAGGCGGATGGTGTCGACATCCCAGGGGTCGGGGGCCGAGGCGAGCAACCGGCCCAGTTCCGCCTGCCGTTCGGCGGCGTAGCGCTGTTCGCGGAGCATGACGTCGAGGCGGTCCCCGAGGGCGTCACGGCCGCCGGGCCGGGCGTCGTACGTGGCGAGGGCGCCTGTGTGCAGGGCGCGGGCGCGTTCCGTCTCGGGGCCGGCACCGCCGGGGCCGTACTGGCCGGCGAGGTCGTGCAGGAGTGACTCCACCACGTCCCAGGGCGGCACTTCGCGTCCGTCGAGGCAGGCCTGCATGCCCTCCGGGTCGCGCTGCCAGAACACCCCGCACCAGCCGCCGCCCTGATCCAGGCGCGCCACAAGGCCGTCCAGGTAGTTCACGAACTCCCGTACCCGAGCCGGGAGTTGATCCACTGACATCGCCCAACTCCCGCCAGACCGGAGCACTCCGGTCCGTTAGGCAACACCAGTGATGTTACGAGCGTGCTACGGGGAGTTTTCCGGCGGAACGCAGAGTACGCCGCGGCTGCCGGAGCGTGACGTGCATACCCTCTCGGGCGGCAACGTCAGCGGTGAGCTCAGGCAGCCGCTTCGGCAACCGGTGCGCAGCGCCCGATCAGTTCGTCCATCGACAGACCGAGGGCGTGCGCCACCGCCGCCACCGTGAAGAAGGCCGGCGTCGGCGCCCGCCCGGTCTCGATCTTGCGGAGCGTCTCCGGGGAGATGCCGGCGCTCGCCGCGACGAACGTCATGCTGCGGCCGCCGCGAGCCTCGCGCAGCAGCCGGCCGAGCCGCTCGCCGCGTTCACGCTCTTCGGGGGTGAGAGGGGTGCGCACCATGCCACCATTCTAATACCGGTATAGTAATTGGCATGGTGGAGCTGAAGACGAACCAGTCGATCGATGCGATGTACGAGGCGGGGCAGGTGGTGGGCCAGGCGCTCACCGCCGTACGCAAGGCCGCCGACGTGGGGGTTTCCCTGCTGGAGCTGGACGAGGTGGCGCGCGAGGTGCTGCGCGACGCGGGGGCGACGTCGCCCTTCCTCGGCTACCGCCCCTCCTTCGCCCCCGTCCCCTTCCCCGCGGTCATCTGCGCCTCGGTGAACGACGCGATCGTGCACGGCATCCCGACCGGCTACCGCCTGCGCGACGGCGACCTGGTCTCCATCGACTGCGGCGCCGAACTGGGCGGCTGGGCGGGCGACTCGGCGATCAGCTTCACGGTGGGCCGGGCGCGCCCGGCCGACGTACGCCTGGTCGAGACCGCTGAACGGGCCCTGGTGGCGGGCATCGAAGCGGCCGTCGTCGGCAACCGTATCGGCGACATCGCCCACGCGATCGGCTCGGTGTGCCGGGCGGCCGGATACGGCGTCCCGGACGGCTTCGGCGGGCACGGCATCGGCCGCAAGATGCACGAGGACCCTTCGGTGCCGAACGAGGGCCCTCCCGGCCGGGGCATGCCGCTGCGGCACGGCCTGGTCCTCGCCATCGAGCCGATGCTCATCGCCGGCGGCCAGGACGGCTACCACGCGGCACCGGACGGCTGGACGCTGTGCACGAACGACGGCTCCCGCGCGGCCCACGCGGAGCACACGGTGGCGATCACGGAGTCGGGACCCCGGGTCCTGACGGCACGCTGAGGCGGCCGCTCCGGTGCCCCTCGGGCGCCCCTCGGGTGCCGTTTCCCTGAAGGTGCCCCCGGCCACCGTTCGTGCGAAGGTGTTCTACGAACGCGGTCAGGTGTAACCGGCTTGCGCCCGGGTTACCCGACTCCGGCACGTCGATGAGCGAGGGCGACCCTGCCCGCGCAGGGACGCCGGATGGGAACGCCATGACCAGCGGCTTCACTGGTGGTCCGGAAGACTACGACCCCTTCGGAGAATTCCTCGCCCGCTTCTTCGGCGGCCCGCGCCCCGGCCCCCGGCAGATCGACATCGGCCGCCTGCTCAGTCAGCCGGCCCGGGAGCTGGTGCAGGGCGCCGCCCAGTACGCCGCCGAGCACGGCAGCCGCGACCTGGACACCCAGCACCTGCTGCGCGCCGCCCTGTCCGCCGAGCCGACCCGGAGCCTGCTCACCCGGGCGGGCGCGGACCCCGACTCGCTGGCGACGGAGATCGACGAGCGGTCGGGCCCGGTCCAGCACCCGCCGGGCGAGGTCCCGCCGCCGACGTCGCTGTCCCTGACCCCGGCCGCCAAGCGCGCCCTGCTCGACGCCCACGACCTGGCCCGGGCGCGGGGCACCGGCTACATCGGCCCGGAGCATGTGCTCAGCGCCCTCGCCGCGAACCCCGACTCCGCGGCCGGCCACATCCTGAACGCGGCCCGCTTCGCCCCCTCCGGCCCCGGCATGCCGCCCGAGGCCTCGGACAGCTCCCAGTCCCGGCCCCGCGTCGACCAGCGACCGCGCGTCGACTCCGGTACGCCCACCCTTGACAAGTACGGCCGCGACCTCACCGACCTCGCCCGCCGGGGCCGTATCGACCCGGTGATCGGCCGGGACGAGGAGATCGAGCAGACCGTCGAGGTGCTGTCGCGGCGCGGCAAGAACAACCCGGTGCTGATCGGCGACGCGGGCGTCGGCAAGACCGCGATCGTGGAGGGCCTGGCCCAGCGGATCGCGGACGGCGACGTGCCCGACATCCTCGGCGGCCGCCGGGTGGTCGCGCTGGACCTGACGGGCGTGGTGGCGGGCACCCGCTACCGGGGCGACTTCGAGGAGCGGCTCAACAACATCGTGGGCGAGATCCGCTCGCACTCCGACCAACTGATCGTCTTCATCGACGAGTTGCACACCGTCGTAGGCGCCGGAGGCGGCGGCGAGGGCGGCTCCATGGACGCCGGGAACATCCTCAAGCCGGCGCTGGCCCGCGGCGAGTTGCACGTCGTGGGCGCGACCACGCTGGAGGAGTACCGCAGGATCGAGAAGGACGCGGCCCTCTCCCGCCGCTTCCAGCCGATCCTCGTCCCCGAGCCGACCGCCGCCGACGCGATCGAGATCCTGCGCGGCCTGCGCGACCGCTACGAGGCCCACCACCAGGTCCGCTACAGCGACGAGGCGCTCGTCGCCGCCGTGGAACTCTCCGACCGCTATCTCACCGACCGCCGCCTGCCGGACAAGGCGATCGACCTGATCGACCAGGCGGGCGCCCGGGTCCGGCTGGGTGCGCGGGCCAAGGGGACGGACGTACGGACCCTGGAGCGCGAGGTCGAGCAGCTGTACCGGGACAAGGACCAGGCGGTCACCGACGAGCAGTACGAGCAGGCCACGCAACTGCGCGACCGTATCGTCGAGTTGAAGCAGCGCATCGCGGAGGCCTCCGACAACGAGGAGGCCGACGAGGGACAGCATCTGGAGGTCACCGCCGAGGCCATCGCGGAGGTCGTGTCCCGGCAGACCGGCATCCCGGTGAGCAGCCTCACCGAGGAGGAGAAGGACCGGCTGCTCGGCCTGGAGGAGCACCTGCACGAGCGGGTCGTCGGCCAGGACGAGGCGGTGCGCGTGGTCTCCGACGCGGTGCTGCGCTCCCGGGCCGGACTCGCCAGCCCCGACCGGCCGATCGGCAGCTTCCTCTTCCTCGGCCCGACCGGCGTCGGCAAGACCGAGCTTGCCCGCGCGCTCGCCGAGGCGCTGTTCGGCAGCGAGGAGCGGATGGTCCGCCTGGACATGAGCGAGTACCAGGAACGGCACACCGTCAGCCGCCTGGTCGGCGCCCCGCCCGGGTACGTCGGCCACGAGGAGGCCGGGCAGCTCACCGAGGTGGTGCGCCGGCACCCGTACTCGCTGCTCCTGCTCGACGAGGTCGAGAAGGCTCACCCGGACGTCTTCAACATCCTGCTGCAGGTCCTGGACGACGGCCGGCTGACCGACTCCCAGGGCCGCACGGTCGACTTCACCAACACGGTCATCGTGATGACCAGCAACCTGGGTTCGGAGGCGATCGGCCGCGGCGGCACCGGCATCGGGTTCGGCGCGGGTGACGAGGAGGCCGACGAACAGGCGCGCAGCGAGCGGGTCCTGCGGCCGTTGCGCGAGCACTTCCGGCCCGAGTTCCTCAACCGCATCGACGAGGTCGTCGTCTTCCGCCGCCTGACCCCGGAGCAGTTGGAGCGGATCACCAACCTGCTGCTGGACAAGACCCGTCGTCTGCTGCACGCCCAGGGCGTCTCGGTCGACTTCACCGGCGCGGCAGTCGACTGGCTCTCCGAGCGCGGCTACCAGCCCGAGTACGGCGCCCGCCCGCTGCGCCGCACGATCCAGCGGGAGGTCGACAACCAGCTCTCCCGGCTGCTCCTGGACGGCCGGATCGGCGAGGGCGGCCGGGTGACGGTGGACGTGGCGGACGGCCAGCTCACCTTCCGTGCGGAAGAGCTGCCGCCCGCCCCCGAGTTGTGACGCCCCTCGCGGACGCTACGACGCCGGCCGCACCACCATCGCCGAGCCGCCGCCCCGCCGTCCCCTCTCGGCGGCGGCCAGCCACTTCCCTTCCGGCAGCCGCTGCACAGCGGTGGCGGCGCCGATCTCGGGGTTGGGCTTGAAGGAGTGGCCGATGGCCTCCAGCCGGGCCTTCGACTCACTGTCGAGCCCGGGTTCCAGCTCGGTCTGGGCCGCGTTGCGCTGGCTGGCGCGCGGCGCGGCGATCGCGTCGACCAGCGGCAGTCCACGGTCGACGAAGCCGGTCAGGGTCTGCAGCACGGTCGTGATGATGGTCGCGCCACCTGGCGAACCGAGCGCCACGACGGGCTTGTCGTGCCGGTCGAGGACGATGGTCGGGGACATCGAGGAACGCGGACGCTTGCCCGGACCCGGCAGGTTCGGGTCGTGCACGGCCGGGTTGGCGGGGGTGAAGGAGAAGTCCGTCAGCTCGTTGTTGAGGATGAAGCCACGGCCCGGGACCGTGATGCCGCTGCCACCGGTCTGCTCGATGGTCAGCGTGTAGGAGACGACGTTCCCCCACTTGTCGGCCACCGTGAGGTGGGTGGTGCTGTCGCCCTCGTAGGTGGTCGGGGCCGCCGTGCCACCGGCGTCGCAGGCCGCCGGGTTGCGCGGGTCGCCCGGCGCGAGGGGGCTGGTCAGCACCGCGTCGTCCTTGATCAGGCACTCCCGCGAGTCGGCGTAGCGCTGCGACAGCAGGTCCTTGGTCGGTACGTCCTCGAAGGCCGGGTCGCCGACCCAGCGCCCGCGGTCGGCGAAGGCGATACGGCTGGCCTCGATGTAGCGGTGCAGGTACTGGACCTCGCTCGCCTTCGACAGGTCCGTGTTCTCCAGGATGTTCAGCGCCTCGCCGACCGTCGTGCCGCCGGAGGAGGAGGGCGCCATGGAGTAGACGCCGAGTCCGCGGTACGAGGTCCTGGTGGGCGCCTGCGACTTGGTGCGGTACGTGGCCAGGTCCTTGGCGGTGAGGTCGCCGGGGCGGGCCTTCCAGCCGGAGCCCGGGTCCACGGGCGGGTGGTTGACCGTGTCGACGATGTCCTCGGCGATGTCGCCCCGGTAGAGCGCGCCGACGCCCCTCTTCGCCAACTCCGCGTAGGTCCGGGCGAGATCGGGGTTCCTGAAGGTGGAGCCGACGACCGGCAGGGCGCCGTTCGGCAGGAACAGCTCGGCGGTGTCCGGGAAGTAGCGGAACCGGGTCTCGTTCGCGGCGGTCTGCGAGCGGAAGGTGTCGTCGACGGTGAAGCCGTCCCGGGCCAGCCGCTCGGCGGGCTGCAGCACGGTGCCGAGCCGTTTGCTCCCCCACTTGTCGAGCGCCTTCTGCCAGGTGGCGGGCGTGCCCGGGGTGCCGACGCTCAGGCCGCTGGTGACGGCCTCGGCGAAGGGGATCGCCTTGCCGTTCTCCACGAACAGGTCGGAGTCCGCGCTCAGCGGCGCGGTCTCGCGGCCGTCGATGGTCCGCACCGTACGGGACTTGGCGTCGTAGTAGACGAAGTAGCCGCCCCCGCCGACGCCGGCGGAGTAGGGCTCGGTGACGCCGAGCGCGGCGGCCGTGGCCACGGCGGCGTCGACGGCGTTGCCGCCCTTGCGCAGGACCTCGATGCCGGCCGCGGACGCGTCCGCGTCGACGCTCGACACGGCGCCGCCGTAGCCGACCGCCACGGGGACCTTCTCGGGGCTGCTCTGCGCGCCGGGGGGCGCCGCGGCTCCCACCGACACCACGGCGGCCGAGACCGCCAGGACCGACAGTTTCCGCGCGACAGGGCGACGCATCCGCACCTCCAGGCAGGGGCTGTTGGCGCAGCCTAATCGATCGCCATGCCCCCGTCAGGAGCGCGTGACCCCGTGTGTCGAACAACGGTTTGCGTTGGCCCGCTACCATGCGCGCCCATGAACGACGACGTGCGCAACATCGTCCTGGGCGTGGTCGCGGCGGCCATCAGTGCCGCCCTCGGCTGGCTTGCCCGTACGTACCTGTGGAAGCGGAAGCTCCGCCGCAAGCAGGCGTTTTTCGGGCTGCCCGACAATGCCGAGTCCCTGCTGGTGGTGAACCGCGGGGCCGGCGGACCCGAGCTCACGGTGATGCGTTACGACGTGTTCGCGCTGCTCGAACTCGCGGCGCTGATCAAGGACTGCAACGCCCACGCCCAGATCATCCCGCACGACGCGGCACGCCAGGGCTTCGGCGAGCGCACCGAGTTCTGCGTCGGCGGCCCGGCGTCGAACCGCCGTATGACGGCGCACCTGGCCTCCCTACTGCCCGGGGTGCGGGTGAACGTCGACGCCGAACCCGGCCCGGACCGGGGCGCCCTCCAGATCGGCTCCGAGCGCTATCGGGTGGAGGTCGGCAAGGAGGAGTACGCGCTCCTCGCCCGGCTGACCGTCGGCGAGAGCCAGGGCCCGCGTCCCGTCTTCCTCTTCTGCGGCCAGACCGCGATCACCAACCAGGCCGCCACCCGCTATCTCGCCCGCAACCATGAGCGGCTGACCCGCAAGCACGGCACCGGCTCCTTCGTCCTGCTGCTGAAGGTGGTCAACTCGCAGGCGTACGGCCCGGATGTCGTGGAGCTGATCGCGGAGGTCACGCGGGCGGCGCAGGCTCCGTTGCCGACACCCGCCCCCGCGCGAAATAGCCATCGATCCTCCTGAGGTCCAACACATTCCGGTAATCGTTACTGGCACGTAACTTACCGAGGGGTTACTTGCGGTAAGAGGCCGCGGTTACCGTCGGGTCACTTTGCACTGACACGAGTGAGGAGTGACCCGTGGGACACCATCGCAAGGCCCTGCGTACGACCGCCGTGGGCGCCGTCTCCGCGACTCTGATCGCCGGTAGCGCCCTCGGGCTCGCCCCCGTAGCCCAAGCCGCCCCGAACAGCGTCCGCTTCGTCGACATCGCCGGCGACGGCGGCACCACCCTCAAGGCGAACGTCGTCACACCGGCCGGCGCCGACGGCACGCGCAGCTACCCGCTGCTCGTCATGCCCACGAGCTGGGGCCTGCCCCAGGTCGAGTACTTCGCACAGGCCCAGAAGCTCGCGAACTCGGGCTATGTCGTCGTCAGTTACAACGTCCGCGGCTTCTGGCAGTCGGGCGGCGAGATAGAAGTGGCGGGCCCGCCCGACATAGCCGACGCGTCCAAGGTGATCGACTGGGCGCTCGCCAACACCCCGTCCGACGCGCAGCACATCGGCATGGCGGGCGTCTCGTACGGCGCCGGCATCAGCCTGCTGGCCGCCGCGCACGACAAGCGGGTCAGGGCGGTCGCCGCCCTCAGCGGCTGGGCCGACCTCATCGGCTCGATCTACGCCGGCCGCACCCAGCACCTCCAGGCCGCCGGACTGCTGGACGGCGCGAGTTTGGTCACCGGCCGCCAGAGCGCCGAACTCCGGCAGATCTTCGACGACTTCTACGCCTCCGACCTGTCCAGGGAACAGGACATCATCAACTGGGGGAAGAAACGTTCGGCCGCAACATACGTGGATCAACTCAACAAGAGCGGCGCCGCGGTGATGATGGCCAACGCGTGGGGCGACACGGTCTTCCAGCCCAACCAGTACGCGGACTTCTACGAGAAGCTGACCGGCCCCAAGCGCCTGGAGTTCCGCCCGGGCGACCACGCGACCGCCGAGCTGACCGGCCTGTTCGGCCTGCCCAACGACGTGTGGACGGACACCGAACGCTGGTTCGACCACTACCTCAAGGGCGAGGACAACGGCATCAACGGCGAGCTGCCGGTCCAGCTCAAGTCCCGTTCCGCGGGGGGCTACGAGGGCTACCCGGACTGGAAGTCGGTCGGCGCGACGAACAAGAAGATCGCCCTGGGCGGCTCCACCACGATCCGCACGAACGTCAACTCGGGCGCGGACGGCGGAGTCGTCTTCCTGTCCAGCATCCTCGACCAGGTGGCCCAGCTGCCCCCGATGGCCTCGATCCCGCTGCTCCCCCGGCTCTGGGCGGCCGTGTGGCAGTCCGAGAAGTACGCCACGGCCCAACGCGTGCGCGGCACGGCGAAGTTGCACACCACCGTCACACCGACCAAGGAGAGCGGCACCCTCGTCGCCTATCTGTACGACGTGGGCCCGCTCGGCCTCGGCAAGCTGGTCAGCAACGCGCCGTACACCTTCCACGGACGTACGCCCGGAAAGCCGTTCGGCGTCGACCTGGAGCTGTACTCCACGGCCTACGACGTCCCGGCAGGGCACCGGCTGGCCCTGGTCGTCGACACGGTCGACCCGCTCTACATCGAGCACAACCCGTCCGGCGCACGGCTGACCTTCTCCTCACCGGCGAACGACCCGTCGTACGTGTCGATTCCACTGCGCGAGCAGTGATCTCCGGCCGGCGCCGGGCGGGTATGGCTCTGTAACTGCTGCCCCCTGCTGCCCCTGTTGCTAGGGGCCGTGGGGGGAACCCCACCCGGCAGCAGCGTCCCTGGTCGCGGCCGAGGTCACCACCACGGCTTCGGGGACGGACGGAACATCGTAGTCGAGGTCGGACGCGGAGGGGATCGCGGTGTCCACAAACGCCGTTCGTCTCGGCATGGGTCGTACTCCCCGCTCAGTGGTGGAGGATCTTCGAGAGGAAGTCCCGGGCACGCTCGCTGCTGGGGTCGGTGAAGAACTCCTCGGGGCTGCGGTCCTCGACGATGCGGCCGTCGGCCATGAACACGACGCGGTTGGCGGCCGAGCGGGCGAAGCCCATCTCATGGGTGACGACGATCATCGTCATGCCGTCCTCGGCGAGTTGACGCATGACCTCGAGGACCTCGTTGATCATCTCGGGGTCGAGTGCGGAGGTCGGCTCGTCGAACAGCATCACCTTGGGCCCCATCGCGAGGGCCCGGGCGATGGCCACGCGCTGCTGCTGGCCGCCGGAGAGCTGCGCGGGGTACTTGTCGGCCTGGTCGGCCACGCCGACGCGCTCCAGGAGTTCGCGGGAGCGCCGGTCGGCCTCGTCCTTCTTGCGCCCGCGGACCTTGACCTGGCCCAGCGAGACGTTCTGCAGGACCGTCTTGTGGGCGAAGAGGTTGAAGGACTGGAAGACCATGCCGACTTCGGCGCGCAGCCGGGCGAGTGCCTTTCCCTCGGCGGGCAGCGGCTGCCCGTCGAGCTTGATCGTGCCTGACTGAACGGTCTCCAGCCGGTTGATGGCCCGGCACAGCGTCGACTTCCCCGATCCCGAGGGGCCGATGACCACGACCACCTCCCCCTTGCCGACGGTGAGGCTGATGTCCTGCAGGACATGCAGGTCCCCGAAGTACTTGTTGACGTCACGCAGCTCGATCAGTGGATCGCCAGCCATGCCCAGCCCCAGTCACTCTCAGCTGTGTAGCGGTTTCCGCAAACTATCCGGGCAAGAGTGGACTTAATGCACGACACGCACTTTTCGGGCATAAGCCGTATTTACGCCGAACTTATGTCGAACAGCAGGCCAGAGCCTTACGCTTCCGCGACTTCCGCATACAGCTGCGACAGCTCGGGCACACCGCTCGCGGCCCACTCCTGCCCCGAGGCTACGACATCGAACTCACGGCCGGACGCGAGTCTTACGACCGGCTGACCGTCCGGCCGGATCTTCCAGGCGGCTCCGGGCACGGTGCGCACGATGACCGTGCCGAGATACAGACCGGCGTCGTTACCCAGCCATGGCAGGATCTCCTCGTCCTCCCGCCAGCGTGGCACCAGCTGGTCGACCGCCTCCAACGAGGCCGTGGTGTCGTCGAGTTCGACCCCCGCGCGTGACGCGTGCGAGCGCAGGAGTTCACATTCGGCAAGGAGTTCGGCGATGCCCTCGGGGTCGGGGGCTCCGCGCTTCGCACGCCGGCTGCCCAGAAAAGGGATCTTCATACGCCCAGCGTGTCATTCGTCCTGCCGTACGCACCACAGGCGCGCTGGCCGCCGATTCCGGTCGAGTTCACGCCGAGTTCGGGCATGGCGCGTTGACGGGTCACGGGTGCCTCTCTAACTTCTCGGTGCGTCTTGCGTCTCGTCCGAACGTCTCAACCGAGCCTGTCGTCCGAGTGTCGCGCCTGAACGTCTCGCTTGAACTTGTCATGCGCAGTCATACGCAGTCCTGAGCGGTCGTGAACGGGAGGAGTCGGAGTTGCGCCGACGTGTGTGGAGTTCCGCGGTCGTCCTCGCTGTCTTCGCGGTCCTGGTGCCGGGGGTTTCCGCACAGGCCGCCCCCGAGCGCAGAGCCGGGCCGCTCCCGCTGGAGCGGCTCTTCGACAACACGGCCGTCAGCGACGACGCCCGGCCCGCGGAGGCGGACTTCGACGGGGCGGGCGGCTCGCTGTCCGCACAGGCCCTGGCGGCCGCCGGCTGGACACCCGGCCGGGCGCTGACCGTGCAGGGAGCCCGGCTGACCTGGCCGAAGCGGCAGCCGGGTGAGGCCGACAACGTCCAGGCCGCCGGACAGGACGTGAAGGTGCAGGGGCGGGGTGACGCCCTCGCGTTCCTCGTGGCGGGCACGGACGGTTTTGATGTCGGCGGCGCGGGGACGGTGTCGTACGCCGGCGGCGCCCGTTCGACCTACAACCTGACCGCCCCCGACTGGCGCACCGGCCCGCTCGCCACCAAGGCGGTGGCCCTGTCCCACATCAACACGCCGAACGGCCAACTCGCCGAGCGGGCGCGGCTGTACGTGATCACCGTGCCGATCCTGGCGGGGCGCGAGGTCGCGTCCGTACGGCTGCCGCAGGCGAGCGGGCTGCATGTGTTCACGCTGGCGGTACGGGCCCCGGCCACCGGCTGGACGGGGAGTTGGGCGGCCGCGACCGGCGGCTATCCGACCGTGGGCCCGTGGACCGACCGAACGCTGCGCCTGGTGGTGCACACCTCGGCGGGCGGGCCGCGGGTGCGGCTGCGGTTCGACAACACCTTCGCGGCGGCGCCGGTGCGGGTCGGCGGGGCCACGGTGGCGGTGCAGGCGGCCGGCGCGGCGGCGAAGGGGACGCCGGTCCGGGTGCTCTTCCGGGGTGCGGCGGGCGTCGAGATCCCGGCCGGGGCACAGGCGTACAGCGATCCGCTCGGGTTCCAGGTGCCGGCGGACAGCAATCTGCTGGTGAGCTTCCATCTGCCCGGGACCGTGCCGGCCGCGCCGGTGCACCGGCTCGCGCAGCAGCGGTCGTACGTGAGCGCACCGGGCGACCACACGGCGGACGTCTCCGCATCGGCCTACCCCACGGTCCTGACCAGCTGGCCGCTGCTGACCGGTGTCGACGTGAGCGGCGGGCCGGGGTCCGTGGTGCTGCTGGGGGACTCGATCACCGACGGCGAGAAGTCCACGACGGACGCCAACCGGCGGTGGCCCAATGTGCTCGCCACACGACTGTTGAACCAGACTGTGGTCCCGCGCTACGGGGTGCTCAACCAGGGAATCTCCGGCAACCGTGTGGTCTCCGACCGGTACCCCGGTGACGGGGTCTCCACGGACACGGCCGGAGTGAGCGCCTTGAACCGCTTCGACCGGGATGTCCTGGCCCAGACCTCGGCGCGTACGGCGGTGGTGTTCGAGGGCATCAACGATGTGCGCTGGGGCACGACCGCGGAGCAGGTCATCGCCGGGCTGCGGGCGATCGCGGACCGGGGGCACGCGCGGGGGCTGCGGATGCTGGCGGCGACGATCCTGCCGTGCGAGGGAGAGGCGCGGTGCACGGCCGCCGTCGACGCCGAACGGGCCGCGGTGAACCAGTGGATCCGCTCCGGCGCCGCGTTCGACGGCCTGCTCGACTTCGACGCGGTGGCACGGGACCCTGCGCGGCCGTCCCGGCTGCTGCCCGCGTACGACAGCGGGGACTATCTGCATCCCGGGGACGCGGGGCTCGCCGCGCTGGCCCGGTCGGTGGATCTGCGGGCGCTGGTGCGGTGACGCTGCGCGGACGTCCGAGGTGGCGCTGCGCGGACGTCCGAGGTGGCGCTGCGCGGACGTCCGAGGTGGCGCTGCGCGGACGTCCGAGGTGGCCGTCCGGGGCTCTGCCCCGGACCCCCGTATCGGCCTGAACGGCCTCGTCCTCAAGCGCCGGACGGGCTGGAGGGCACGTGCCCTACACGTCCAGGTCCACGACCACCGGCGCGTGGTCCGAGGCGCCCTTGCCCTTGCGCTCCTCGCGGTCCACGTACGAGTCGGTGACCGCCTTGGCGAACGGCTCGTTGCCGTACACCAGGTCGATGCGCATGCCGCGGTTCTTGGGGAAGCAGAGCTGGCGGTAGTCCCAGTACGTGTACGGGTGGTCGTACTTGAGGGGGCGCGGGACCACGTCGGACAGGCCGGACTCGCGCAGGGAGGCGAGGGCGGCGCGCTCGGCGGGGGTGACGTGGGTGAGCCCCTCGAAGGCGGCAACGTCGTAGACGTCGTCGTCCGTCGGCGCCACGTTGTAATCGCCCATCACCGCGAACGGGCGGCTGCCGCCCGCGTCGCCGGCCACGGCCGCCTTGAGGGCCTCGAACCACTGGAGCTTGTAGGCGTAGTGGGGGTGGTCCACCTCACGGCCGTTGGGCACGTACACCGACCAGACGCGGATCGGGCCGCAGGTCGCGGAGATGGCGCGGGGCTCGACGACGTCGTCGAAGCCGGGGTCGCCGGGCAGGCCCTTGACGACGTCCTTGAGGCCGACGCGGGAGAGCACCGCCACGCCGTTCCACCGGCCGGTCGCGTTGACCGCCGCCTCGTAGCCGAGGTCGCGCAGCGGGTCGAACGGGAACTGGTCCTCGGCGACCTTGGCCTCCTGGAGGCACAGCACATCGGTGCCGCTGCTCTCCAGCCAGGCCAGGAGCCTCGGCAGGCGAGCGGTGATCGAGTTCACGTTCCAGGTCGCGATGCGCATGCCTGACAACCTACCGGGCGGGACTGACAACCCGGTCCCGCCCAGGGTGGCACCGCTCACACCTCCGCCGAGTCCCCCGGCGTCAGGCGCAGGTGCTCCGCGCCGCCGAGTCCGCCGATCTGGCGGTCGTAGATCGGCCGGGCCAGGTCGGTGAGCAGGGCGTCGTGGATGTCGTAGGCGCGCTGCGGCTTGACCTCGCGGACGTAGTCGATGACCTCCGCGATCTTGTTCCAGGGGGCCATGACCGGCAGCATCAGCGTCTCCACCGGGCGGTCGGGAACGGTGAGGGCGTCGCCGGGGTGGAAGACCTTGCCGCCGTCGACGAGGTAGCCGACGTTGGTGATGCGCGGGATGTCCGGGTGGATGACGGCGTGCAGTTCGCCGTGCACCTGGACGTCGAAGCCGGCGGCGGTGAAGGTATCGCCGTGTCCGACCGTGTGCACACGCCCCGGGAACGCCGCCGCGATCTGCTCCGCGACGGAGCCGAGCGTCCAGATCCCGGCGGCCGGGTTGGCCTCCATGGCCGCCCGTAGCCGCCCCTCGTCGAAGTGGTCGGGGTGCTCGTGCGTGACGAGGATCGCATCCGCGCCGAGCGCGGCGTCGTCCTCGCTGAATCCGCCGGGATCGAGAACCAGCGTCTGCCCGTTCTTCTCGAGCCGGACGCAGGCGTGCGACTTCTTCGTGAGCTTCATGGCCCCATCCTGACGCGCGCCGGGTGCGGATGCCCGCTCCTGCGGATGCGGCCGCTGCGGGTCCTCACTCCTGCGGAGTGGTCTCTTCCCTTATGACCTGCTGGGCGACCTTGAAGGCGGTGTTCGCCGCCGGCACGCCGCAGTAGACGGCCGCCTGCAGCAGCACTTCCTTGATCTCGTCCGGCGTGAGGCCGTTGCGCAGGGCGGCGCGGGTGTGGAAGGCGAGTTCGTCCATGTGGCCGCCCGCGACCAGGGCGGTGAGGGTGACACAGCTGCGGGAGCGCCGGTCGAGCCCGGGTCTGTCCCAGATCTCACCCCAGGCGTAGCGCGTGATGAACTCCTGGAAGTCCCCCGAGAACTCGTCCGCCTGAGCCAGCGCCCGGTCGACATGCGCGTCGCCGAGCACCTCACGACGGACCTTGATCCCCGCGTCGTACGGGTCCGGCCGTCCCGTCGTCTGCGGTGCCACGACGGCGGGGGCTATCTCGGCGACGGGCGCGGGCTGCGAGGGCGAGGCGCTCAGGACCGGCTTCACGGGGGCGGCGACGATGGCCATCTGCCCGGTCGTGGAGTCGTAGGCGGGCTGCCAGGCGGTGGAGAAGTGCCGGACCAGCAGGTCGGTCACGGCGGCGGGCTGCTCGACCGGCACGAGGTGGGAGGCGCCGGGCACGACGGCGAGACGGGCGTCCGGTATGCCGGCGACCAGGGTGCGGGCCTCGGCGGGGCCGGTGACCTGGTCGTCCGAGCCGACGAGGACGAGCGTGGGCACCGCGACGCCGCCGAGCTGCGGCCGTACGTCGAAGGAGGCGAGCGCCTCGCAGGCGGCGATGTAGCAGCCGGGGTCGGTGGTGCGCACCATCTGCACGGCCCACTCGGTGATGGCGGGCTGCGCGGCCGCGAAACCGGAGGTGAACCATCGGTCGGGCGAGGTGCGGGCGATGGGGTCGAGGCCGTTCGTGCGCACGATCACGCCCCGCTGGCGGAACTCGTCCGCCGTGCCGAACCGGGGCGAGGCGGCGATGAGCGCGAGCGAGGCGAGGCGCTCCGGGTGGCGCAGGGCGAGTTCGATGCCGAGTGCGCCGCCGAACGCACAGCCCGCGTAGCCGAAGCGCTGCACGCCGAGGCCGTCGAGGGTGGCGAGCAGCCGGTCGGTGAGCTCGGCCACGGAGCCCGCCGGGTACGCGGGCGCGCCACCGTGCCCCGGCAGGTCGAACCGGAACACCCGCCATTGCTGGGTCAGCTCGGGGACCTGGCGGTCCCACATGTGCCAGGTGGTGCCCAGTGAGGGACCCAAGATCAGGACCGGAGCGTCTTCTGGCCCGTCAAAGCGGTATTGCAGGGTGTTCGGTGGTGTCTCACTCACGCCCCAGACCCTCTCACGTATCACGGACGCCCCTATGACTGGGGTTCGGTGGATACCGTCTTGACCAGGTTGTAGACCGCTCGGGCGGCATATCGCTTGAGGCATCGGATGATCTCACGTCGGGTCTTGCCCTCCTGGGTGCGGCGTTCGTAGTACGCCTGGATGCGCGGATCGAAACGCAGCCGAGTGAACACGATGCCGTGCAGGGCCGCATTAGCTTGCCGATCGCCGCCATGGTTGAGCCGACGCGAGCTCCGCCGGCCCGACGAGTACTCGATGGGACTGACCCCGCACAAAGCGGCGAAGGACGCCTCGGTGTTCAGCCGCTCGGGATTGTCTCCCATAGTGATCAGGAGCGTGAAGGCGCTGTCCGGGCCGATGCCCACCGGTATGAGCGGTTGCGGGGCGTGGCGTTCGACGAGCCGGGTCAGGCGCTGATTCAGCTCATCGATCTGCCCTGTGAGCTGCTCGATGCGCTGGGCCGGCAGGCTCAGGGTGATGTGGGTGGCCTGGGCCGCGGCGTCCTCGTCGTCCCCGTCGCGCAGGCTGAGGCGCGCGCAGGTGCGCAACAGCTCGGCATTGCCCAGGCTCGACAACCGCTCCCGCAGGGCGGGGTCGGCTGTGACCAGGACGGCCCTGAGCTGATTGATCGCCTGGGTGCGGGCCTTGACGGCGGAGTCCTTGGCGAGTTTGAACATTCGGGCGCTGTGCACGGGACCGTCGCGGGTTTTGGCCCGGGCCGGGGCACGACCGCTGAGCACGGCCCGCGCAGCGGCCTGCGCAGCGAGACCGCCAACTGGGCCTGCCGAAGCCGAGTAGAACGGCTGGTCATGGGAACGATCAGGGCTTCCGAACGGGCATCTCCGCTCGCCTACGCACAAGGATCGCCGATGCTTCCTGAGGTCCACCCCCACGTATCCAGCGCCCTCGCAGGCCAGTTGGAACACCAACTGGATCTGGCTCCGCATCTCGAAGCCGGCCGACTCGATGTGGAGGGCGTCGCCGGTATCGCAGTCGTCGCAGCCGCCCACTGCGACGGCTATGCGGCCACCGGCCATCTCCTTGGGCTGCTGGCCGCGCTGCCTGCCCCCACCAAGGCAGGAGAACGCTTCTGGTCGGACCTGTGGAGGTCGTCGGGCACCGCGTACCTGCTGCCCGTCAACATCAAGGCTCTGGTGCTGCGTTCGCTTGCAGGAGAGGGAACAGCCCTGGCCCGGCAGGTCCTCTCGGCCTTCAACGAGATGACCCCGCCCCAGCGCGTCGCGGCCGGGGAGGTGATCGGTCAGGCCCTCGTCGAGTCCGACCATCTGCCCGACCTCAAGACACAGGTCATCGGAGAACTGTGGCTCCGAGATCTCGAGCTCACCGCCTGGCGCGTCCTGCACGCAGACCGCAGGTCGGATGATCCGGCTGGACGGAAAGCCTTCCTCGATGCCTGGACGAGCGTCTGAACGTCGGCTCTTCCCAAGCTGCACGGCAGCCGCGCAGGACATGCGGCTCCCGTACCCGACGACGCTTGAAGCGACTGGGTCAGAAAGCTCCGGGCCGAAGTCGCACCGGTCCAGGGCCTCCGCAGATCAGGGGCCGCGCAGCAATGGCTGCGCGGCCCCTGATCCTGTGCCGGCCCGGCACGAGAGCAGGCGCCTTCGTCCGGGTGGGCGGCAGGGCCCGCACGGGCGGCGGCCACCGCACCCGGTGTGCACGATCCCGCGGGCAGGTCTGCGAGGTCAGGTCAGGTTGATGTTCTCGGCCTGCGGACCCTTCTGGCCCTGGGTGATCTCGAACGTCACGGCCTGGCCCTCCTGGAGTTCACGAAAGCCTGTGGAGTTGATCGCGGAGTAGTGCGCGAAGACATCCGGGCCGCCGCCATCCTGGGCGATAAAGCCGAAGCCCTTCTCCGCGTTGAACCACTTCACAGTTCCCTGAGCCATGGTCATGCCTTCCAGCCGATGAACGCCTCCCACTCCATGTGGCAGGCGGAGGTGATCGCCCTGGTCCCTGCGGCACAGCACAGCAAAACGCCCACACCAGAGGCGTGGGCAAGAGAGAAATCCGAACCACGACAGCTGACGCAGACGCTACACGCCCACACGCCGCGTCACCATAGGAAATGATCACGCCGCACACCGAGACCGTACGTACGTGCCCGCCGACGCTGACGGGCACGCTCATCTCATGCTGCTGCCGTTTGGTTCGCTGGATTGGCGGCGCGGCGATATTCGGCGTTGAGGCGCTGGGCTTCCTCGAGCTGGTCTTCGAGGATGACGATCCGGCAGGCGGCCTCGATGGGGGTCCCGTGGTCGACGAGTTCCCGGGCCCGGGCGGCGATGCGCAGCTGGTAGCGGGAGTAGCGGCGGTGGCCGCCTGCGGAGCGGAGTGGGGTGATAAGGCGGGCTTCGCCGATGGCGCGGAGGAAGCCCTGTGTGGTGCCGAGCATCTCGGCGGCCCGGCCCATGGTGTAGGCGGGGTAGTCGTCGTCATCGAGACGGCCGAGCGTGTCGTCTGCTGTCATTGCACCTCTCTGGGGAACGCGTGGAGGGGCCCTGGCGCCGTACTGGCACCAGGGCCCCGAAGGAACTACTACACCATCTGCCGGCCCTGATAGTGCACCGGCCCTCTGTTTCCGCAGACCCGACCGAGACGCTGTCGGGGGCGCGGGGATCGCGGTTGCCTGACCGGAGACCACCTCACTATCGATGTCCTGCGGTACCCGGGTCCAAGACTTCCGCCCGGGCGATCCTGATGGCGCTCGGCTCCTCCGTTCTTCCCTCTTGAGCAACTACTCACTAACGGAAACTGCGAACTGCTGGTACCGCGAACTGCTGGTGGCCTCGAACAGCGCCACTCTTCGGCAGCCAGCCCCGTCGCCCGTAGTGCGTCTGCCCTGGCTTGGAACCCCACTGCCGAACCTCCCGATGCGCGCGCCCGCAGCCGACGCCTTCACCGAGGTACTGCTCACTGACTTCACTGCTGGGTACTGCGAACCTTCACTTACGGGTACTGCCACTGCGGTACTGCTCATGGCGGCCCCTGATCACTGCGGGCCACCCGGTCCGGTCGTCAGTCCCGTCACCGTCCTGTAACCGCTCTGGCTCCGGAACTCCACCACCGCACCGCCCTGCAAAACTGCAACTGCTGCACCACTGCCTGGCAGTTCATCTCTGCCGGACCTCGCTCGATCTCGACTACGAGAGAAACCATAACCAGACCACCATCCAATGTCTACTCCGGCTGGCATAGATTTCCGGGCGCGCGAAGACGAGGCAATCCGCCTCTACCGGTCTGCCTCGACCGGTCCCCGGATGGCTCAAGCAGCTCCGAGGCTCAGTCCGGCGCTCGCAGTGCCCCACAGCCGCGCAGCACGTCGGGCTGAGCGTGACGTCGCCGACTGCGCCGCGGCTACCGTCGGCGGGCACCGGCCAACACTGGGCATATCGTTTCTCGTGAAGAACACCACCGACCGGGACGGACGCTTCCAGCCGTGACGCCCCGCAGGTAGGCCATTGACGGACGTGGCACGAGGGCCTGCGCCGCCCTCGACGATCCCGGTGATCGAGCAGCTCGTGGAAATGTGCCCACGGGTGCCGCGATCCGGGGGCTGACGCTCCTGCTCAAGCAGACCGTGGGCCGCGAGAGACGGGCTCACGGCAGCGTGCCACCATGCGTCGACTGTGGTCCTTTCGCCGACGCATGTGATGCGGCACGGGCCTTCCTCGAAGGCTGGCGGCAGCCGACCGTGGCGCCGGAAACCGCTGACACCGTGGCCTTGGTCGTGTCGAGCTCGTCACCAACGCCCCGCGCCACGGCGGGGGCACCTGCACCCTGGACCTGACTGCGCACACCGACACCATCGGGGTCGCCGTTCACGACCCCAGTCGGCATGTGCCGCGCATGCGCTCCCCTGACCTGAACGGCGGCACCGGGGGCTTCGGCTGGCCCAAGGTCAACCGCCTCGCCCGCGCAACGGCGGTCACCCGCCGGGCCTCCCGCGGCAAGACCGTGAGCGCTTGCCTTGCCCGGTAGCGTCACCGCTCAAGCAGCCGGATGGCCGGCGACTACAGTCCATTCTCACGTCGAAGCCTGACGAGCTGCTCGTTGACGTCGCCGCCCTGGCGGAGTCTGAGCAGAGCAATCAGATTTCCCTGACCGTGGCCACCGGTGGCGCTGTCATCACCGGTCGACCGGTTCCCGCAGCCAGGTGGGGGCAGAGGGTGTCGGATGTGCTAACGGATTCCGCCCGCTTGGGCGAGTTCGCCGCCGTCTTCGACACTCCCGCGAAGAAGGAAGGGCCACCCACGCATCTGCACTTCCATGTCGCCCGGATCCTGCAGGGCACGGTGGGTATCCCGGAGACGGGCGGGATGTACCAGGCTGCGATCGAGGACGTCAGCACCTGGACCGTGGGCGACTTTCAGCTCTTCCGACCACTGAGCGACGGCAACGGAAACCGCTGCCAGCAGTGTGGGCGCGACCGGCGTACCGGTCGCGCCCACACTGCTGGTCAGGTGTCGGCCCGTGCCTGTTTACCCGTCAGACCGTGACGGGGGTGCCGAGCATCGCGGAGGCGTGCTGCAGCGAGCCGAGGATGCCCGGAGGCGCGGCCTTAGGGAGGGTGCGGCAGGTGAAGCCAAGCTGTGTCATGGCCCGGAGGACTTCGGCGGCGCTGAAGTCACGGCGGTCCTGTCGGGTGATGACCTGGCCGACCTGCTTGAGCGGGTAGTGGCGACGGCCGATGATCACCGACTCGCCGGTGACCGGTTCGGGCTTGACGCCCTTCATCGATTCCAGCACGCCGCCCTTGGTGAGCTCGAAGGGGAAGCGGGCGATGACGCAACGCATGTGACCTCACAGGGAGAAAGGGAGAGCGGTCCGATCAGAGGTGAGGCGATTTCAGTGGGAGAGGGCGAGGATGCCCAGCGCGCTGCCTTGCTCGTCGACCACCGGCAAGACACCGAGCCGACGAGTGCGCATGGCGTGCTCGGCTTCGGCCATCGTGGTCACGGGTGAGGTGAACGAGCCGGGGTCGCCGAGGATCTCGCGCAGGCGGACGCGGTCCGTGTATGCGGAGCTGTCGCGGACGGCGGTGAGTTCGGTCTGGGTGACCAGGCCGGTGCACTGGCCGTCCTCGTCGCAGACGAGCAGCTGACCCGTGCGGGCGGCGGCCATGACGGCCAGCGCCACCTCGACGGTCATGTCGTCACAGACCTGCGGTCCGGCCGCGTCCATGACCTCAGCCACCGTCCTGTGCACGGGGTTGACGTCCACCGGGCGGGGTTGCATCTGAACCAGCGTCAAAAGGTGCCTCCTACAGAGATGGGCCAGCTTCCTGATCACGAATGTTCTAGGCCACCGCGCCGAAGACGGACTGGCGTACGGGGGCGCGCCGGCTCGCCGAAGCGGGGCGGCGTCGGCCGCGCGAGGACGAGCTGCGCTTGGGGCGCTCGACCACCGGTGCGGTGATGACGACCGGGATGCCGGACGGGGCCTGGGCACCGGTGATCCGGCTCAGGGCCTCGTCGCCCGAGCGGATCTGGGTGGTCTGCGGCCGGATTCCGGCATCCGACATGAGGCGGACCATGCCGCGGCGCTGGTTCGGTGTCACGAGGGTGACGACACTGCCGGACTCGCCCGCGCGGGCGGTACGACCGCCGCGGTGGAGGTAGTCCTTGTGGTCGGTCGGCGGATCGACGTTGACCACGAGGTCGAGGTTGTCGACGTGGATGCCGCGCGCCGCGACATTGGTCGCCACCAGCACGGTGACGTGCCCCGTCTTGAACTGCGCCAGCGTGCGGGTGCGCTGAGGCTGCGACTTGCCGCCGTGCAGCGCCGCGGCCCGGACCCCGCTGTTGAGCAGGTCCTGGGTCAGCCGGTCGACGGCGTGCTTGGTGTCCAGGAACATGATCACGCGGCCGTCGCGGGCGGCGATCTCGGTCGTGGCAGCGTGCTTGTCGACGCCGTGGACGTGCAGGACGTGGTGCTCCATCGTCGTGACCGCACCGGCCGACGGGTCGACCGAATGCACAACGGGGTCGGTCAGATAGCGGCGCACCAACAGGTCGACGTTACGGTCCAAGGTGGCGGAGAACAGCATCCGCTGCCCCTCCGGACGCACCTGGTCGAGCAGCGCGGTGACCTGCGGCATGAAACCCATGTCGGCCATCTGGTCAGCCTCGTCCAGCACCGTGATGCCCACCTGGTCCAGCCGGCAGTCGCCACGGTCGATGAGGTCCTTGAGCCGACCCGGGGTCGCGACGACGACCTCGGCCCCGCCGCGCAGCGCGCCGACCTGCCGGCCGATCGACATCCCGCCCACCACCGTGGCCAGCCGCAGCCTGACGGAGCGGGCGTACGGTGTGAGCGCGTCCGTCACCTGCTGCGCCAGCTCACGCGTCGGTACGAGGATCAATCCCAGCGGCTGGCCGGGTTCGGCACGCTGTCCAGCGGTGCGGGCGAGCAGGGCGAGGCCGAAGGCGAGAGTCTTGCCGGAACCGGTACGCCCGCGGCCCAGGACGTCACGTCCCGCCAGGGAGTTCGGCAGCGTCGCCCCCTGGATCGGGAACGGTGCGGTCACCCCCTGCTTGCCGAGTTCGGTCAGCAGTTGTTCAGGCATGGCGAGATCGGCGAAGCCCTCAACGGCGGGCAGCGCGGGGGTGATCGTTTTGGGGAGCGCGAACTCACCCTGCACCGCGGCGGGCCGACGGCCGTAACCGCCGGCACGGGCGGGACCACCGGAACGGCGCGGCGCCTGCGAGCCGAAGCGGCCGCCGCCCTTTCCGGCGTCGACACTGCCATTACGGGTGCGGGCGGAGCGGTTGTTCGTACGGGTGCGGTTCATGCGGAACCCTCCTCGATGTGGCACATATCAAGGAATTCCCGCAGCGATGAGCGGCATGGAGAATTACAGGTATGGACCGGCGGTAAGAAAGCAGATCTGGCCGACGGAAATCTCCGGGGCGCAGGTGCTGAAATGCGTGACGCGATGGGGACCTTCAGATCCGGGCGTCGACAGCGGTGCAACTCTTCGGGATGCACCTGCATCCCTGACGGAGGGGCCGCGTGTGGCGGGACCGCGGATTCCTCCGCGTCGACCCGCGAAACCGCTGCAAGAGATGCGTGCAGCTGGGGCCCGCACCCCGAAGGATGCGGGCCCCAGCTACAAAATACGCGTCAGCGTCAGGCCGGAACGATGTTCTCGGCCGTCGGGCCCTTCTGACCCTGCGCGATGTCGAAGGTCACCTTCTGACCCTCGAGCAGCTCACGAAAGCCCTGCGCGGCAATGTTCGAGTAGTGGGCGAACACGTCAGCGCCGCCACCGTCCTGCTCGATGAAGCCGAAGCCCTTTTCCGCGTTGAACCACTTCACGGTACCAGCAGCCATGTCATATCTCCTTTGGGGCAGTACATCGGAATCCGCACTGCGCGGACGCCATGTCGCCGCGATGATTACCCCGCCCGGAAAATGACCGGAAATACAAAAGCGCTCCCACCGACAGGAGACGAGTGGGGGCACTTGAAGTTTTGGGAACCACAACTGCAACTGAGATCGACAGTAGCACGCCGGAACTGCCTGCGCACGTTACATGATGCCACTCAGCTTATCGCGGCAAAAACGCTCACTTCATGGTCCGTCAAACCTTCACCTCATGGGAACAGATATTGATTCACCGGCGTGCAGTATTTTCGGGAAATGCGGGCAGGCGCCCTTATGGACCAGCTCGCCGAGACCGTACAGGAAGCAGTGAATACGCCGCCGAACGCGAGCGACCGGCTCGGTGCCGGCGGGCACGTGCGTGGTCGGCGGTGATGCGCTGGGCCAGTGATCACCGCCCCAGCCTTGAAGGAGTCGTGCTTGCGACCCTCACGACGAGCCACTGGGCCAGGTGCCGGCCCAAGCCGGTCTCGCGCTCAAGAGCCCACCCTGGACCCTGCGCGCCGTCGTAACCCACCGCGTACAGAGGCCACGCCAGGCCGTCCTGGCGGGCTTGGCATCTCACGGGCATCTCACGCGTTCTCACACAGGTCTCACCGACTGTGCGGACTCCCCCGGACTGCGAGGTCCTGACGTGGCAATACGCGCCTGCCCTGGATCGGCCGGACGCCCGTGGACGGTCGTTACGACCTGTGCCAGGTGGTGCCGAGCGAGGGGCACACGGTCTTCACGGGATGCCGGTCCGAGTCGGCTCAGCCCTCCGGTGAGGCGCCGAGACCCGTGAGGGCGCCGACCGGGTCCAGGTCGGGGGTGCCACGGGGCCACCAGTCGTCGTGGCCCGGCTCCGATTCGTACGGGTACCACAGGCCCTCCCGGCCGAGGCGGAGCTGCACATGGCCGCGGGGGTGGGTGAGGTGGTTGCGCCACGGGCGGAAGGCGGGGAGGTCGGCGGCGAGCAGGAGCGGGCGGGCGCGGTCGAAACGGCCGGCCGGCGGATCCCAGGGCTCTTCGAGCACGGCGAGCCCGTCGAGGCCGCCCTGCCGCCAGGCCGCGACCGCGCGGGCCAGCTCGGCCGGGGTGCGGTCTGCGGCGGCGGACAAGGAGGAGTACAGCGCGCGGGTGCCGGCGGTGAGGCCGGAACCGGGACGGGCGGCAGCGAGCCGGACCGCGTCCTGCCACAGCGTCAGTTCGGCCACCGGATCGCGGCCGGTGCCGAGGAGGGCGTGCGCCCGGGCCGCCGCGTCGGTCGCCAACTGGTCCAGCGCGAACGGGTCCGGGCCGCCCGGGGCCGCCGGATAGACGGGCGGTTGCTCGGGGTGCGGGGGCACGGGCAACGGCGCGGGCAGCGGGGGAGTCGGCGGTCCGGGGCCAGGGCATCGGTGGCTCTTACGCCCGCCGGTGGGGCCGGTTCCTTTTCCTGTGCGGCGCGGGCCGCGCGGGCGGCGTTGCGGCGGGACAGGGCGTCGAGCAGGGCGCGTTCTCCTCGGCCGCGCAGCAGGAGCAAGACGAAGGGGTCGGCGTCCAGCAGGCGTGCGGTCTGGTAGCACAGGGCGGCGGCGTGCTTGCAGGGGTGCCCGCGGTCGGGGCAACTGCAGCGGGGGTCCAGGTCAGCGGGCCCCGGCAACAGCGGCACCCCGCAGTCGGCGAGGGACTGGGGCATCTCCTTGTCCAGCAACGCCGCGATGTGCCCCGGCCGTTCGGCCACGGCGTCCAGGAACCGTGCCCAGTCGGCGTCCTCCAGCGTCCGCAGCCTCACCTGCACGCGGTACGGCCGCGGACGGCTGCCCCGCACATACGCCAGCACGAGTCCCGGCGTCACGGTGATGGCATCGACGTGCCCCTCCTGCGCGTAACCGCGCCCGCGGGCCAGCCGCTTGGTATCCAGCGCGCCTTCTTCCAGGGCGGTCACCCATGCGTTGCCCCACCAGGTCTCGGCAAAGCGGGCGTCGTCCGCCGGGCGGGGGGCGAAGGCGGGGAACGTCCGCCGGAGTTCACCGTCCCGGCCGGGGGCGGCCATGGAACGGGGGACTTGAGGGGTGGCGGGGGTAACGGGGGTGGTGGCGGTGGCGGGCCCCCACTGTGCCTGCGTACGCGGCGCGGTGCCGGTGCTGGTGCCGGGGTCGGGGTCGGGGTCGGGGTCGGGGTCGGTGCCAGGGTCGGGGTCGGGGTCGGGGTCGGGGTCGGGGTCGGTGCCAGGGTCGGGGTCGCCGGCATCGGCCGGTGAAGGATCGCCGCCGGAGCGGGCCACGGGCGGTTCGGGTGAGTCCCCCTCGGGGTGAGCGGGGCTTGGCCTGGTCGAAGGGGAAGCCGGGCTGGGGTTCGCCGGCATCTTCCGCCGCTGTGCAGTCGGATCCGGCATCGCACCGGTGCCTGAGTCGTCCTCGTCGGGCGCGTCCGAGGGGGGCATCTGGAAGGCGCCTGCGAGCCAGCGCCGTACCTCACGGGCACGCTGGTCCTCGGTCCCGCCGGCCGGGCTCCGTCGGCCCTCGGCGCCGGCGGGTGCGGTTCGTCGCGATCGACGCGTGCCCTGGGCTGCCCGGTCGGCTTCCTCCGACTGGGCCCGCCGCCTCTCCCCCAGCGCGGCGCGCAGCGCTTCCCGGGCGGCATCCGCGGGACGCGACCCTCGTGGCCCGGTCTCGATGCCGAGCACGCGCGAGGCGGACTCCGAGGCGGTGCGCGAGCGGTCCCCGTCCTCACCGGGGGCGAGGGGCGCGGCAGGTCGCGCCTCGGGGCCGTCACCGTCCGACGCATCGGGAGCGTCCGCGTGGGCGTCCGACGCGTCCGGGCCGTCGGAAGAGGCCCCGACCTGCTCCGCGATCCCCCCTGACATCGCCTCCCGCTGTTCCCGCGCAGCCCGCAACGCCCGGCGTGCAAGGTCGGCCGGCCGGGGCACGGGCTCCTCGTCGCGAGGCGGCTCGTCCGGTCGGCTCGGCTTCGCCTGGCGGCTCAACTCGTCCCGCCGGCTCAACTCGTCCCGCCGGCTCAACTCCTCCTGCCGGCTCGACTCGTCGCCCCCGCTCCCCGCCCCCGTCATGACTCCCTCCGCAAGGACACGAGGTCGGACAGCTCTCGGGCCGTCAGTTCCGTGAGGGCCGATTCGCCGGTGCCGAGGATCGCGTCGGCCAGGGCGCGCTTGGATTCGAGCATCTCGGCGATGCGGTCCTCGACCGTGCCCTCGGTGATGAGGCGGTGGACCTGGACGGGCTGGGTCTGGCCGATGCGGTAGGCGCGGTCGGTGGCCTGTTCCTCGACGGCCGGGTTCCACCAGCGGTCGAAGTGGACGACATGGCCCGCACGGGTCAGGTTCAGGCCGGTGCCCGCCGCCTTCAGGGAGAGGACCAGGACCGGCGTCTCGCCGCTCTGGAAGCGGTCCACCATGCGTTCGCGCTCCAGGACCGGCGTGCCGCCGTGGAGCAGGTCCACCGGGACGGCCCGGGCGGCGAGGTGGGAGGCGATCAGGCGGGCCATCCCCACGTACTGCGTGAACACCAACGCCGAACCGTCCTCGGCCAGCAAGGTGTCCAGCAGTTCGTCCAGCAGCGTCAGCTTGCCGGAGCGGACGGCCAGGCGGTCCGGCGCCGCCGCCTCGGCCTCCTTGAGATAGAGGGCCGGGTGGTCGCAGATCTGCTTCAGGGACGTCAGCAGCTTCAGGACCAGGCCCTTGCGCGCCATGCCCTCCGCCGTCTCGATGACGTACATCGACTCACGCACCACCGCCTCGTACAGCGACGCCTGTTCACGGGTGAGCGGGACCGGGTGGTCCGTCTCCGTCTTGGGCGGTAGCTCCGGGACGATTCCGGGGTCGGACTTCTTGCGGCGCAGCAGGAAGGGCCGGATCAGGCGGGCCAGCCGGTCCACCGCCTCCTCGTCCTCGCCGTTCTCCACTGCGCGGGCGTGCCGGGCGCGAAAGGACTTCAGGGGACCGAGCAGGCCGGGGGTCGTCCAGTCGAGCAGGGCCCAGAGCTCGGAGAGGTTGTTCTCTACCGGTGTGCCGGTCAGCGCCACGCGCGCGGGCGTCGGGATGGTGCGAAGGGCCTTCGCCGTGGCCGAGTAGGGGTTCTTCACATGCTGCGCCTCGTCGGCGACGACCATGCCCCAGGTGTGCTGGGCCAGAGTCGGCGCCGCCGACCGCATCGTGCCGTACGTCGTGAGGACGAAGCCGCCGTCCATGTCCTCCAGGGTGCGGTCCGGGCCGTGGAAGCGGCGCACGGGGACTCCGGGCGCGAAACGGGTGATCTCCCGTTGCCAGTTGCCGAGCAGCGAGGCCGGGCAGACGACGAGGGTCGGGGCCGTCCGCGCGCGTTTCAGATGCAGGGCGATGACCGTGATCGTCTTGCCGAGTCCCATGTCGTCGGCCAGGCAGCCACCGAGCCCGAGGGACGTCATGAGGTCCAGCCATGCCAGGCCCCGGAGTTGGTAGTCCCGCAGCGTCGCCCGCAGTCCCGGGGGCGGTTCGGCCGGGCGTACCCCCGACGTCAGCCGGTCGCGCAGGGCGGCCAGGGCGCCGACCGGTACCGCCTCGACCGTCTCGCCGTCGACCTCCGCGCTGCCGGTGAGGGCGACGGACAGCGCGTCGACCGGGTCGAGCAGGCCCAGTTCGCGCTTGCGGGCCTTGCGGACCAGGGCCGGGTCGACCAGCACCCAGGCGTCCCGCAGCCGGACGACCGGGCGGTGTGCCTCGGCGAGCGCGTCCATCTCGGTCTCGCTGAGCGGGTCGCCGCCGATCGCCAACTGCCAGCGGAACTGGAGGAGTTCCTCGCTCTCGAAGAAGCCGGTGCCGTCGGTCGCCGAGCCTGGCGCGGGCCGTACGACCGCGGCGGCGCTCAGGTCATGGGCCAGGTCCCGGGGCCAGTGCACCGCCACTCCGGCCGCAGCGAGGCGGGTCGTCGCCACGCCGAGCAGGTCGCCCAACTCCTCGTCGGACAGGGCCAGCACGTCGGGCACGTCCTGCTCGGACAGCCGGTCGAGCGGGGCCCACACCCGGGCCGCCCGCCGCACCGCCAGCGCCGCGTCCACCCGCGCGCGTGGCCCGAAGGCAGCGTCGGCCTCCCCCGACCACAGGGCGGCCGCGTCGGCCACCAGGGTCGGGTCGGCGAGGCTGTGCACCTGGACGATCGCCGCGCCCGCGCTGCGTACGCCGTCGTCCCGGTCGTCGAAGAGGTCGTAGGCCGAGAGGTCCAGCCGGAGCGAGACCCGCACGCCCGCGTCCATGCCGGCGGCGACCTCGGCCGCCCATTCGTGCGCGGCGGGCAGGGGCTGGGCCTCGCGCGCGGCGAAGGGCTTGCCCGAGGCGTGCGGTGCGGCGGGGGTGCGGGGCAGGGTGTCCGCGACGGCGTCCAGGAAGGAGCGCATCAGCGCCTCGGGCTCGGGCAGTCGCAGCGGACCCGGGCCGGGCAGCGGGACCGCATGGCCTTCGGAGGGCAGGGCGGCGGCGACCGCTCGCAGGTGGGCGATGTCGTCCGGGTCGAGGGGACCGGCCCGCCAGGCGTCATGGCCGATGGGCGTGAGGCCGGGCAGCAGCCGGCCCCGCGCGGTGAGCCGCAGCGCATGCAGCGCGGCCGCGCCCCAGCAGGCCGTGGCGGGATGGGCGGCCGGGTCGCGCCGGGCCCGCACGAGCAGCGGCAGCGCCTCGCCGAGCGGCAAGGACAGGGCGGGGGTGGTCCTGCGGCGGACTCCGGTGCCATGGCGGCGCACGACGGTGAGCTCGGTGTCCTCGGCGGGCAGCGGGCCACCGTCCGGATCCCAGAAGGCGATCCGCCCCTCGCGCGGCAGGGAGCCGGGCAGGAAGACGGCCGCGAGGCGGACGGGGACGGCGCCGCCTCCCGGCCGCTCGGCCACCGCGGTGTCGCCGCCGTGCGCAAGCCTGTCGCTCATACGTCCTGTCACCTCCCGCCCATGAGTCGGATCAACCGTCTCCGACTCTACGGGCGGGGTCTGACAATCGGCCCCGGCGACCGTTCAGGGCGACCGGTCCGGACGACCGGAACGGGCCGCGACTTCACGGAGTCGTCGACGGGATCATCAAGGGATGGTGCGCGAGACGACGTACACGAACGGATTGTCCGGGTCGGACATGTTCACGACGACGTCCTGGGTCGGTGCCGGGTCCTTCTGATTGTTGACGAGGCCGTACCACGGGCCGGGGCGCTTGAAGTCCCAGCCGGTGACCTTCTGGTCGCGGGCGCTGATGGTGATGGCGTCCGGCTTCAGCTCACCGAAGCTGACGCCCATCTTCTTCAGGAACCAGTCCAGGTTCCCCTTGGGCGTCTGGAACTGGACGTAGAGACGGCTGGTCCGCCAGTTGTTCGTCTCGTAGTAGGCGACCTTGCCCGACGGATCCGGGACCGGGATCTGGTAGAGCCTGCGCTGGACCTTCGACGGCCAGCCCTCGGAGAGGCCGGTCGCCGAGTACTTCTCCTCCTTGTCCTTGCCGCTGTCGCGGCTCTGGTTGGCGGAGATCACGAGGTAACCGGCCGGCACGCCGATGAGCAGCACGATGATGAGCAGGGTGAGTGCCCTGCGCCGGATCTTGTGGCGACGGTCCTCGGTCGGCTGCTGCTCGTCCGGGGAGTCGGCCTGGCGGGGTAGGGACATGGTCACGCCGACCCCTGCGACGCTCGGCGGGCCTCGGCGAACCGCGCATAACGCTCGTACCGCTCGACCCGGCGCCGGTTGGCGCGCCGGAAGCGGCGGGCGACCAGACGGGCCAGGTCGGCGGCGCCGACCATGCCGGCCTCGGGGCCGAGCTGGGCGCGGGTGATCCGGGCCTCGGGGCGGTAGCCGCGGCCGGTGAGGTGGCGCTTGAAGGCGTCCCGCGCGGGGCCGATCAGCAGGTCGTCCGCGGCCGACACACCGCCGCCGATCACGAAGCAGGAGGGGTCCAGGGCGGCCGCGAGATTGGCGATGCCGACGCCGAGCCACTGTCCGATGTCCTGCAGCAGCTCGATGCACATGGCATCGCCCTCGCGGGCCAGCTCGGTGATTATCGGGCCGGTGATGTCGCCGATGCTGCCCTTGACGTGCTCGATGATCCCGTACGCCACTGGGGAGTCGGCGGCGGCCAGCTCGCGCGCCTCCCTGACCAGAGCGTTGCCGGAGCTGTACTGCTCCCAGCAGCCGCGGTTGCCGCACGGGCAGCGGTGGCCGCCCGGCACGACCTGCATATGGCCGAACTCGCCGGCAACGCCGTACTTGCCGCGCTTGACCTGACCGTCCTCCAGGATCGCGCCGCCGATGCCGGTGCCCAGCGTGATCATGACGAGGTGGTCCTCGCCCCGGCCGGCGCCGAAGCGCCACTCGGCCCAGGCGGCGGCGTTGGCGTCGTTGTCGACCAGCACGGGCACGGCGAGCCGCCCGGCGAGGCGGTCCCTGAGGGGCTCGTTGCGCCAGGACAGGTGAGGGGCGAACAGGACGCGGTTGCGCTCGGCGTCGACCCACCCGGCCGCGCCGATGCCGACGGCGTGCACGTCGTGCCGGTCGGACAGGTCCAGGACCAGTTCGACGATGGTGTCCTCGACGACCTTGGGGCTCTTGGACTTGTCCGGGGTCTCCGCGCGGAGCTTCTCCAGGATGTTCCCGTCGGCGTCCACGACGCCCGCCATCACCTTGGTGCCGCCGATGTCGATCCCGACAGTGGGCACGCGGGGTGCGGTCAGGTGCGAACGGCGCTCCCGCGAGCCGACCGTGCGGAGCACGGGGGCTCGCCGGGAGCCGATGGGGGCGGTGAAGTCGCGGTAGGTGCTCATCAGGCCCGATTCTGCCGCACGCTCACGCTGGGTGCCGAACGGGGCGACAAAGGGGGCACGCGTCACAGTGAATTGTCCGGACATTGCGACCAGCGCGGCCCTTCCGCCACCCCCGCCCAGGCCCGCGCGACTGCGGCGCTTACGGCCGGACGAGCAGCTGGAACTCGAAGGAGTACCGGCTCGGGCGGTAGGTGTGGGTGCCGTACTCGACCGCTCGGCCCGTGTCGTCGAAGGTCACGCGCTGCATGGTGAGCAGCGGGGCGCCTTCCTCCTCGGCGAGCCGTTCGGCTTCGGCGCCGGTGGCGGCGCGCGCGCCGATGGTCTGGCGGGCGCTGTGCAGGGTGATGCCGGCGGCCCTCATCAGCCGGTACAGGCCGGTGGACTCCAGCTGTGCGGTGTCCAGGCCGATCAGGGCGAGCGGCAGGAAGTTGCACAGGTAAGCCATCGGCTCGCCGTGCGCCAGCCGCAGCCGCTCGATCCGGTGCACGTCGCTGTCCTCGGCCACCCCGAGCGCGGCCGCGACCTCAGCGGACGCCGGGACGACGGTGTTGACGATCACCTTGGTCGCCGGGCGCTGGCCGGCCGACTCCAGGTCGTCATAGAGGCTGCTGAGCTCCAGCGGGCGCTTGACCTGGCTGTGTACGACCTGTGTGCCCACGCCCCGGCGGCGCACCAGCAGACCCTTGTCGACCAGCGACTGGATGGCCTGGCGGACGGTCGGCCGGGACAGGCCGAGGCGTGCGGCGAGTTCGATCTCGTTGCCCAGCAGGCTGCCGGGCGTGAGCGCTCCGTGCTCGATCGCGGCCTCGAGCTGCTGGGACAGCTGGAAGTACAAAGGCACCGGACTGCTCCGGTCCACACTGAGCTCGAGTTCCACGGTCGGGTCCACTTCTGGTTTCGGCACGGGCCGAGCGTAGCTCTACGCGTTGTTGACGGGAAGTCGTGTAGTTCGATTGTCCGGACATACGCATTGACAGCCTACGCACCGAACCCCCACTTTGTTTCCATGCGCATCGGGGTCATCGGTACGGGCCGTATCGGCACCATTCACGCCAACACGCTCAGTCGTCACCGCGACGTCGGCTCCCTGATCCTCACGGACGCGGACGGCGCGCGGGCGCAGGAGCTGGCGCGCCGGCTCGGCGAGACGGCGGCGCCGGGCGTGGACGAGATCTTCAGGTGGGGCGTGGACGCGGTGGTGATCACGACCGCGACCTCGGCCCACGCCGAACTGATCGGCCGGGCCGCGCGGGCGGGCCTTCCGGTCTTCTGCGAGAAGCCCATCGCGCTCGATCTGCCGGGCACCCTGACCGCGATCGAGGAGGTCGAGACGGCCGGGACGGTGCTGCACATGGGCTTCCAGCGCCGCTTCGACGCGGGGTATGCGGGCGCACGCGAGGCGGTGCGGTCCGGGCGGCTCGGGCGCCTGCACACCGTACGGGCGCTGACCAGCGACCAGGCACCGCCGCCGGTCGCGTGGCTGCCGCTGTCCGGCGGGCTGTACCGGGACACGCTGATCCACGACTTCGACGTACTGCGCTGGGTGACCGGGCGTGAGATCGCCGATGTGTACGCGGCCGGCTCGGACGCCGGGCCGGTGATGTTCCGTGAGGCCGGCGACGTCGACACGGCCGCGGTGGTGCTCACGCTCGACGACGGCACGCTCGCCACCGCCACGGCGACGCGGCTGAACGGCGCCGGGTACGACGTGCGCATGGAGCTGGCCGGGGAGCTGGACCAGGTCGTGGTCGGCCTGGACGACCGGACGCCGATCGCGTCCACCGAGCCGACCGGGCCGCCCCCCGCGGACAAGCCGTGGCCGGGGTTCCTGGAGCGGTTCGGTCCCGCGTACGAGGCGGAGCTGAACGCGTTCGTGGAGGTGGTGCGCGGGGAGCGGGCCAACCCCTGCGACGGGCGGGAGTCCTTGCAGGCGCTGCGGATCGCCGAGGCGTGTGAACTGTCGAGACGCGAGCGAAGACCGGTCGCGCTCGGGGAGATTCCGGGCGGGACCCCGGCGACGGCCATGTGAACTGGCCGGCGCTCGCAAGGCCCTCGCCGACCGTCCCACTACCAGCGCACCGGCAGACTGCGCATCCCCCGCATCAGCATCCCCGGCAGCCACTCCCCGGGCGTGCCGTCGAGTGCCAGGCCGGGAGCGCGCTCCAGCAGGGACCGGATCGCCGTGCGGGCCTCCAGGCGGGCCAGCGGGGCGCCCAGGCAGTAGTGGATGCCGTGTCCGAAGGCGACGTGGCCGCGGGCGTCGCGGCGGATGTCGAAGGTGTCGGGAGCGGCATAGCGGCCCGCGTCCCGGTTGGCCGCGGTCAGGCCGACCATCACCGGCTCGCCCTCGTCGATGTGGCTGCCGGCGATCTCCAGCGGCTCGGTGGCGTACCGGAACGTCGCCGTCTCCACCGGGCCCTCGTGGCGCAGCATCTCCTCGACCGCACCGTCGAGGAGCGTCATGTCGGCGCGCAGGGCGGCGAGTTGACCGGGGTGGGTGAGCAGCGCGTGCACGCCGCTGGTGATGAGGTTGACCGTCGTCTCGTGGCCGGCGATCAGCAGGATGAAGGCCATCCCCCGCAGTTCGTCCGGGGAGAGCCGGTCGCCGTCCTCTGCCGTGGTGCGGATCAGGTCGCTCAGCAGGTCACCGCTGGGGCCGGCGCACCTCTTGTCCTCGATCAGGTCGGTGAAGTACTCGCCGAGGCGGCCGAAGGCCTCGACCTCCTTGCCCGGGCTGGTGGGCGCGACCGCCTCCGTCGACATCTCGCGGAACGCCACGCGGTCCATCTCGGGCACGCCGAGCAGTTCGCAGATGACGGTGAGCGGCAGCGGGTAGGCGAGGGAGTCCACGAGGTCGGCGCGGCCCGGGGGCAGCATGACGTCGAGCAGGTCGTCGGTGATCTGCTGGATCCTCGGCCGCAGCTCCTCCACACGGCGCATGGTGAAGGCGCGCGAGATGAGACTGCGCAGCCTGGTGTGCTGAGGCGGATCGGCGTCCAGCAGGTTCTTCCCGATCATCTCCTCGTCGAGCGACTTCATGCCGACCTTGGCGCCGTCCTTGGACAGCCGCTCGTCGGCGAGCGCCGCGCGCGCCTCCTTGTGTCCGACGACGAGCCACACCTCGGACTGCCACTCGGGCAGCCGGACCCGGTGGACCGGGCCTCTCTCACGCAGACGGGCGTACACCGGATGCGGGTTCTCGCGAAACCCCGGTCCGAACTCCCCCAGATCGATCACTTCCGCCATGACACTCCCCCTCCCACACTTCGCCAACGCGTGGGAGCCCGCTCTAGTGCCCGTCGTCCTCCAGTTCCTCCAGAAGTCCCGCGTCGTAAGCCAACAGGGCGATCTGCACACGGTTGTTGAGGTCCAGCTTGGCCAGGACGCGGGAGACATGGGTCTTGACGGTGGCGACGCTCATGAAGAGCTCCGCGGCGATGTCAGCGTTGGACAGCCCCCGGCCCACCGCGACGGCGACCTCGCGCTCGCGGTCGTTGAGGGCGGTGAGCCGCTCCCGCGCGTGTGAGCGGCGGGTGTCGGCGGCGGTGCCGGCCGCGTGGGCCATCAACTGGCGTGTGACGGTGGGCGACAGGACCGGATCGCCGGCCGCGACCCGGCGCACCGCGTCGACGATCTCGGCGGGCGGCGTGTCCTTGAGCACGAAACCGGCGGCGCCCGCGCGCAGGGCGCGCAGCACCTGATCGTCGGCATGGAACGTGGTCAGCAGCACGACCTGCGGCGCGTCCTTCCTGCTGCGCAGCCGCTCCGTGGCGGTGAGTCCGTCGACCGACGGCATCCGGATGTCCATCAGGACCACGTCCGGCCGAGAGCGGTCGACCAGTGCCTCGACCTCGGAGCCGTCGGCCGCCTCACCGACGATCTCGATGTCGTCGGCGCCGCCCAGCATGAAGGACAGCCCGGCCCTGACCAACGGGTCGTCGTCGACGAGGAGGAGTCTGATCGCAGTCATGTGCCTTACGTAATCACGGTTGTACGGCGTGGAGGGGACGGACGGCGCACACCGGGGCGGCCGTTGAGCTGCCCGCTCCGGTTCCGACGGCCCTCACCCCCACGGCAGCCAGGCCCGTACCTCGAACCCGCCGTCACCGGTGGGCCCGTGCTCCAGTCGGCCACCGGTCAGCGTGGCCCGTTCCGTCAGTCCGATCAGGCCCTGTCCGGAGCCGGGTACATGCGGCACCTCGCCCTCGGGCGCCGGGTTGCGTACCGATACGGCGAGGCTCTCGCCCGGTGCGCCGGTCACCGTCACCGTGACCTCGGTGCCGGGCGCGTGCTTGCGGGCGTTGGTCAGGCCCTCCTGGGCGATGCGGTAGGCGGTGCGGCCGACGGAGGCGGGGACAGCGGCAGGGTCGGTGACGCGCTGGTCGAGGGTGACCTTCATACCGGCCTCGCGGGACTCGGTGGCCAGCGCCTCCAGCGCCGCGAGGGTCGGCTGCGGCCGGCCGGAGTCGTCGGGCTCGGCCGCCCGCAGCACGCCGATGATCTCCCGCAGGTCCTGCAGGGCCTCGTGGGCGCTCTCCCGGATGACGCCGGCCGCCCGCGCGATCTCCTCGCGAGGTGCGTCGGGCCGGAACTCCAGGGCGCCGGCGTGCACGCTGAGCAGCGTCAGCCGGTGCGCGAGGACGTCGTGCATCTCCCGGGCGATGGCCTCGCGTGCGAGCCGCTGCGCCTGCTCGGCCCGCAGCCGCGCCTCGTTCTCGGCGCGCCGGGCGCGGTCGCGCAGGCTCAGCAGGAGCTGGCGTTTGGACCGCGCGAGCATGCCCCAGCCGACCACCGCGACCGTCAGCAGCGAAGCCAGGACGACCGACCAGCCGTAGGGCATGTCGGGCTCGGGACGCACCAGGAAGTACAGCGGGTTCAGCACCGCATATGTCCCGGCGACCCAGGCCACGTACCGGAAGGGCCGGTGTACGGCGAGGGTGAACAGTGCGACCAGGCTCGCGCCGCCCGCGGTGCTGGACAGGAGGGCGACCGGGACCATCACGGCGGCGAGCGCGACCGGCCAGCGGCGGCGCAGCCACACCGCGGCGCAGGAGAGCGCGCCGACCAGTTGGTCGAAGACGGCATATCCGGCGGGCAGGTCCTCGTCCCGGATCGTGTCGGCGGCCAGCAGACCGATGATGACGGCCAGCAGGAAGCAGGAGAAGTCGACCACCCAGTCCCGCGCGGTGCGCCGGGGCCGCCCGGGGCGCTCGGGGTCGGGGTCGAACTCCTTGATCAGGGCCGAGGGCAGCAGCCAGCGCCGCCCCTCGAACGCCTGGGGTGCGGGCACCTGCTTGTCACCACTCACGGTCGACAAATCTACGCAGTGCCGGGTCCCGGCGCGTCCCTGCGGGCGGGAGCGACGACCAAAGTCGCGGCATCGGCGACCTTGGTCGCGGCGGACCATCCGGAACAGGGACTTCCGTCGGCCATGGCTCGCCCCGCGGCCGATGGGCGTGGGGGGTCCGCGGGGCGAGAGTCATGGCATGAAGCAGTTGCTGCAGATCCTTGGGGTCATCGCCCTGGCGCAGGGCGTCATGGGCCTGCTGAACGAGTTCACCGACTAGGACTGGGGTCTCGTGCGGGGGCTCGGCTTTCTGGACGGCTTCGAGATCTACGCGAGCATCGCCCTGCTCGTGCTGGCGGTCGCGCTGTTCGCAGCCGCCGAGAGCCGGAAGTCCGGGTGAACGCGGACCGGACCTCCGGCCGGTGGCACCGTTCCTCGGCGCCGGCTGTGACCGTGGGGTGTCAGCAGCCGTAGTTGATCAGGTCGAACGACTCGTAGTGGTCGGCCGTGTAGTAGTCCTCCTGGTTCTCCTCACCGGTGACGATCCGGCGAGCTCCGCGGTTGGAGGACCCAGGCGTGATGACCGTGTACTCGTGGTAATAGCCGGTCGACTGGCTCGGCAGGATGCCTTCCCGGTTCTGGAAGACGGTGCCGTCCTGGTCGTAGGGGAAGGGGCCACCCTGCTCGATCAGTTCGAGCGTGTCGTACGCCTGCGACGGCAGGTCGCCGTAGCAGATGCTGCCGACCGCGGCGGCCGCCGGCGTGGCAGTGACGGTGCCGCCGACGAGAAGGGCGGACAGGACGGCGGCCGCGGCGCCGATGCGAGTGATTCGTGGGGGGAATCTCATGGCTTCATGATGACGCGCGTAGACAGTGGCATGTCAATGTCAAGGGCGGAGATTTTCCCGGCAAGTCCGATGAGTTTTCGGGAAGTTAACGTGCGCCCCGGCGTCCTCACCCGATCTCCATGAGAGGTCGTGCGAGCACGCCGCAGGCGGCTGATCAGGCCTCCTCGGGGAGTCCGAACGTGCCGTACTCGGGGCGACCGGCCAGGTCGTAGGAGTTGATGGCGACACCGGTGCTCGTGACGCTGCCGCCGCTGTGCGTGAACGCGGTGGGCACGGCGCCCTCCGTGAACAGGCGGTGGCCCGTGCCGAGCACGACGGGGAAGGTCAGCAGGTGGAGGGTGTCGACGAGGCCGAGGGCCAGCAGCGACCTGACGAGAGCGCCGCTGCCGTGGACCTGGAGCTCGCCGTCGACGCGCTCCTTGACGGCGGTGACCTCCTTGGCGAGGTCGCCGCTCAGCACGGTGGTGCCGGCCCAGGCGGGGTCGGTCAGCGTGGCGGACGGGACGTACTTGGGCAGGGCGTTCAGCTTGGACGAGACCGGGTCGGCCGGGTCGGTCACCTTCGGCCAGAACGCGGCGAAGATGTCGTACGTACGGCGTCCGAGGAGGAAGGCGGCCGGGCGGGCGAAGACCCCGTTCATGAACTGGCCGAAGTCGTCGTCGGCGTACGGAAAGCTCCAGCCGCCGTGCTCGAAGCCGCCGCGGGTGTCCTCCTCCGGGCCACCGGGCGCCTGGTAGACGCCGTCGAGGGTGACGAAGAGGGTGGAAACGAGCTTGCCCATGAGGAGTGCCTCTTTTCCGGTTCTCCGGGGTGGGATCTTCCCGGGGTGGGATCTGCTGTCATCACCTCAGACCCCGCCGACACCCGCAACTCATCGCTGGACCGTGTTCCGCCGAACCCTCCCCGGCACCTCGGTGTCCGTTCGCCGCCAGCACTCCGGCCCGCGCGGCGCTGGGATGGACCCATGACAACCACGCATGCACCCCTGACAACCACTTCCGCAACCCTGCACGGCAAGGTCGCCCTGATCACCGGCGCCAGCCGCGGCATCGGCGCCGCCACGGCGCTGCGGCTCGCCCGGGATGGCGCGGACGTCGCCGTGACCTACGTGAACGGCAAGGAGGCCGCCGAGGAGGTCGTACGGGCCGTCGAGGCGCTGGGGCGGCGGGCCGTGGCGCTGCGGGCGGACTCCGCGGACGCGGACGAGGCGGCGGGCGCCGTGGAGCGCACGGTGGAGGAGCTCGGCGGCCTGGACGTGCTGGTGAACAACGCCGGCGTCGGCGTCCTGGGTCCGCTGGAGGGACTGTCGCTCACGGACGTGGACCGGGTCCTCGCGGTGAACGTCCGGGGCGTCTTCCTGACCTCCCAGGCGGCGGCCGCACGGATGAGTGCCGGGGGCCGGATCATCACGATCGGCTCCTGCATGGTCCAGCGGGTGCCGGGCCCCGGCGGAACGCTCTACGCGACCAGCAAGTCGGCCCTGATCGGCCTGACGAAGGCCCTGGCACGCGAGCTGGGCCCGCGCGGCATCACGGCGAACGTCATCCACCCGGGTCCCATCGACACCGACATGAACCCGGCCGACGGCCCCTACGCACCCGACCAGGCGGCGCTGACCGCCCTGGGCCGGTTCGGCACGGCCGACGAGGTGGCGTCGATGGTCGCGTACCTGGCGGGGGCGGACTATGTGACGGGCACGGAGTTCGCGGTGGACGGCGGCCACGCGGCCTAGCACCTGCGGGGCCCGGCCCCACCCGGGGCCGGGCCCGATGCCGTCTCCGGCAGTCAAGGACAGCGAGGCACACCGGTGCCGGAGTCCCGGTGCGCCACCGGCGTCAGCCGCCCAGCTCCTGGTGCCGCGCCGCCAGGCCGGCCGCGCCCTGCTCCGTCAGCGAGCCGTGCAGCCGCAGACGGGAGATGCCGCCGTCCGGGAAGATGTCCACGCGCGCGTGCGTGCCCACGGCGGGGTTCGGCAGGACGAAACGGTGGTTCGTGTCGGGCTGGAGGCGGGTGCGCGGCAGGATCTGCGTCCACTCACCGTCCTCGCCGTCCTTCACCGAGACCGAGGCCCAGCCGGCGCTGTTGCCCTTCAGATACGCCGTGTCGATCTCGATCGCGCGGATCTGGGACTGGGCGACGAGGCGGTAGCGGATCCAGTCGTTGCCCTGGTCGCGGCGACGGCGCGTCTCCCAGCCGTCGTCCATCTTGCGGGAGCGGCCCGGCTGGATGGTGTTCGTGGCGGGCGAGTAGAAGAGGTTGGAGGCGTCCTCGACCTGGCCGCCGTGCTCCAGGGCGACGACGTCGAAGGTGCCGAGCACCTCCAGCCACTGCGGATCAGGCGCCACCTCGCCGTACACGCGCAGGCGCGCGATGCCGCCGTCGGGGTGCTGGTTGACGCGCAGGTGGGTGAAGCGCTGCTCGACGTCGATGGCGAAACCGTTCGCCGCATGCCCGCCCACCGGCGTGCGCGGCACCAGCGTCGTCCACTTCACGTCGTCCGCCAGCAGCTCCTGCGGCGACGGCGAACCCGGCACGGACGTGGCCTCGATGGACACCGCCTGCGGATAGTTGCCGCGGAAGTGGGCGGTGTCGACGACGATCCCGCGGATCACCCCAGGCGCGCCGAGGCGCACCAGCGCCCAGTCGTGGTCCTCGGCCGTCGGCCACGGGTGCTCGGCGGAGGCACCGCGCCGCCGCCGGGTCTCCCAGCCGTCCATGATCTTGCCCTTGTGCCCGAAGTGCTCGGGGTCGAACTCGGCCCGCTCGGGCAGCAGAAGGTTCTCCCGCTGGGCGAAGAACTCGTCGTTGGCAGCGATGACACCGGCGCCCAGCCCTCGGTCGGCGAGGTTGGCGTACTGGGTGAACGGGAAGTCGGCGGTGCGGTGGTCGGCGTAGGGGTCGCCGCCGCCGTAGGGGTTCGCGTCGCCGGTGAAGCCGGCCAAACCGGATTGATGCTGCGCCGTCACGGTGATCAGGACTGCCTTTCGAAATCGATGGGTGGGATTCAGCTGGTCCGGGTGAGGAGTCGCCCCTTCGGGTCGGTGAACTCGCCGTCCGCGACGATGCGTTCGCCGCGCAGCCAGGTGGACTTCACGACGCCGTACAGGGTCTTGCCCGCGTACGCCGTCACGCGGTTGCGGTGCTGGAGGGCGGCCGGGTCGACGGTGAAGGTCTCGTCGGGCGCGAGGACGGCGAAGTCGGCGTCACGGCCCGCCTCGATGGCGCCCTTGCGGTCGTCGAGTCCGACGAGCTCCGCGGTCCGCGCGGACATCCAGCGGACCACGTCCTCCAGGCCGTGCCCGCGCCCGCGCGCCTCGGTCCATACGGCTGCCAGGCTCAGCTGGAGTCCGGAGATGCCGCCCCAGGCCGTCGCGAAGTCGTCGGTCTTCAGGTCGGCCGTGGACGGGGAGTGGTCGGTCACGATGCAGTCGATCGTGCCGTCGGCCAGCGCCTGCCACAGCAGGTCCTGGTTGGCGGACTCGCGGATCGGCGGGCAGCACTTGAACTCGCTGGCCCCGTCCGGGACTTCCTCGGCGGTGAGGGTCAGGTAGTGGGGGCAGGTCTCGACGGTGATCCGGAGACCGTCCGCCTTCGCCTCGGTGATCAGCGGCAGGGCGTCGCTGGAGGACAGGTGCAGGACGTGCACGCGTGCGCGCAGGGCCTTCGCCTCGCGGATGAGCTGGGCGATGGCCGTGTCCTCGGCGTCCCGGGGGCGGGAGGCCAGGAAGTCGGCGTACCTGGGTCCCGGCTGCTGCGGCGCGGAGGCGAGCAGGTGCGGGTCCTCGGCGTGCACGATGAGCAGGCCGTCGAACGCCGCGATCTCGGCCATGGCACGGGCCAGCGGGTCCCGCTCGAGGTGCGGGAACTCGTCCACGCCGGACGGCGACAGGAAGGCCTTGAAGCCGAAGACTCCGGCCTCGTGCAGCGGGCGCAGGTCCTTGACGTTGCCGGGCAGGGCGCCGCCCCAGAAGCCGACGTCGATGTGCGCCTTGTCGGCGGCGACCTCCTGCTTGACGCGGAGGTTGTCAACCGTCGTGGTCGGCGGGAGGGAGTTGAGCGGCATGTCGACGAGGGTGGTGATACCGCCGGCCGCCGCGGCACGCGTGGCGGTCCAGAAGCCCTCCCACTCGGTGCGGCCCGGGTCGTTGACGTGCACGTGCGTGTCGACCAGGCCGGGCAGCAGGACGTCGTCGCCGAGGTCCTCCAGGCGGGCGCCGGACGGGACTTCGGCGTCGTACCCGAGTACGGCCGTGATCTTGCCGGCGGAGACCAGGACCGAGGCGGCCCGTATCCCCTCCGGGGTGATGACGCGCGTCGAGCGCAGCACCAGTTCAGCGTCGGACACCCGGACCCCTCTCTGCCGCCGTTTACTTCCGCGTAACGGAATTCAACTTTCTGTTGAAGGAGTCTCCGCTCCCGTTCCCGCGCCGTCAAGGGCACACTTCTCCACAGTGCACCCGCCCGACACTCTCTGGACGTTTCCACAAAGCGGAATTACAATTCCGGCAGGCAGAACGTAGCTACGTACAAGCAGGGAGTCAACCGACCGACGGGTAGGCTTCTGAGCTCCCACCGGTCCCGAAAGGAACGCCGTGCCGACGTCCAGCGCCAGCACCACCGACTCCGCCAGGTCCAGCTCCAATGGTGGCGTCCAGTCCCTCGAGCGCGCCTTCGACCTGCTGGAACGGATGGCGGACGCGGGCGGCGAGGTCGGCCTGAGCGAGCTGTCCGCGAGCAGCGGGCTGCCGCTGCCCACCATCCACCGCCTCATGCGCACGCTCGTGGCGTGCGGTTACGTACGCCAGCAGCCCAACCGCCGCTATGCCCTCGGCCCGCGCCTGATCCGCCTCGGCGAGTCCGCATCCCGGCTGCTGGGCACCTGGGCCCGCCCGTACCTCGCCCGGCTGGTCCAGGAGACCGGCGAGACGGCGAACATGGCTCTGCTCGACGGCGACGAGATCGTGTACGTCGCCCAGGTGCCGTCCAAGCACTCCATGCGCATGTTCACCGAGGTCGGCCGGCGCGTGCTGCCGCACTCCACCGGTGTCGGAAAGGCGCTGCTCGCCTCCTTCCCGCCGGAGGAGGTGCGGGCACTGCTGTCCCGCACCGGCATGCCGGCCGCCACGGAGAAGACGATCACCACGCCGGACGGCTTCCTCGCAGCCCTGGAGGAGGTGCGGCGCAACGGCTACGCCATCGACGACAACGAGCAGGAGGTCGGCGTCCGCTGCCTCGCCGTACCCGTCCCCGACTCCCCCACCGCGGCGGCCATCTCCATCTCCGGCCCGGCCGGACGGGTGACCGAGGCGGCGACGGACAAGATCGTGCCGATGCTGCAGCAGGTGGCGACGGAACTGTCGGAGGCCCTGGCCAGCTCGACGCCGACCGCCTAGATCAAGTCCGGGGACTCAACGACGCGGCGGGTCCCCGAACAACTCCACCGCGTCCCGTACGGCAGACAGCCCCCGGGACAAGGCGCTCACCGAACCGATCGCGCCCGCGATCAGCAGCAACGACCGGCGCAGGCGCGGGATTTCGGGGGCGCCCTCGATCGTCATCGCGGCCAGCGCGGCAAGTTCGTCCTCGGCGATTCCCCGGTCGGGGAACTCGCCGGGGTGCGCGGCGAGTTCGCGGCGCAGACGGGACACGGCCGTCCGCAGTCCCGCCACCCTCAGATCCTCGTCGCTGCCCGTCACCGGCCTCTGCCCCAAGCTCCGCAACAAAGCTCCCCCTCGCACGCCGTAGTGCGCCAGTAGTCACCCATCCCCCGTCGAGCGCCCCTGGCGGTGGTCGGGCGCCGGGGACGCGGGTCAGTAAACGCCACCGCTGCCGGGCGCGCCACCGTCCGGACCGAAATTCAGCCCAACGGCACGGGCCGCGCCTGCGGACGTCAGGTATGCAGGACACATGACTGAGAAGGAAGCCCCCCTGATCGCGGGTCTGCTGCTCGCCGCCGGGGGCGGACGGCGGCTCGGCGGACGCCCCAAGGCCCTGCTCCGGCACCATGGCCGACCGCTCGTCGAGTACGCGGTCGGGGTGCTGCGCGCGGCCGGCTGCGCCCGCGTGCACGTGGTGCTGGGAGCGCAGGCCGCCGCCGTACGGGAGCAGGCGGAACTCGGCGACTGCGTCCTGGTGGAGAACCCGGACTGGGCCGAGGGGATGGGCTCCTCCCTGCGCGCCGGGCTCGACTCCCTCGCGGGCACGGGCGCGCGGGCGGCGCTGGTGTCACTCGTCGACCAGCCCGGCATCGGCCCGGAGGCGGTCTCGCGCGTGCTCGCCGGCTACGAGGACGAGGCCTCGCTCGTCTCGGCCGCCTATGACGGTGTACGCGGGCATCCCGTGCTCTTCGGCTCCGCCCACTGGGCAGGCATCGCGGCGACTGCGACCGGCGATCGAGGGGCACGCGCCTATCTGAGGGAGCACGAGGACGCGATCGGGCTCGTCGAGTGCGGGGACGTGGCCCGGCCGTACGACATCGACACGGAGGCCGATCTCACCCACCTTGAGTGAAGGCGGTGGCACCCAGAGCCACCTTGCCTCGACTCAGAGAATCTCGACATCAACAAACCATTGAACTTCCACCATGAGGAAACTAGTATCCACTGTTCAGAAGCGCCTGGACTGCTCCACGGGCGCTCCCAGCGGTATCCGGGAAGACTGGCACCCGGTGCCAAAGCTCGACCGCTCGTCTCCGTAGTTCGCTGAAGGAAGTGACAGCTCATGTCCGCACCAGCGCCGTCCCCGCTGGCCATCGTCGACGCCGAGCCCCTGCCCCGGCAGGAGGAGGTCCTCACGGAAGCGGCCCTCGCCTTCGTGGCCGAGCTGCACCGCCGGTTCACGCCCCGGCGTGCCGAACTCCTCGCCCGCCGTGCGGAGCGCCGCGCCGAGATCGCCCGCACCTCCACACTCGACTTCCTCCCTCAGACCGCCGCCGTCCGCGCGGACGACTCCTGGAGTGTGGGCCCGTGCCCGCCCGCGCTGCAGGACCGCCGGGTCGAGATCACCGGCCCCACCGACCGCAAGATGACCATCAACGCCCTCAACTCGGGCGCGAAGGTCTGGCTGGCCGACTTCGAGGACGCCTCCGCGCCGACCTGGGAGAACGTCGTCCTCGGCCAGGTCAACCTGATCGACGCGTACACCCGGAACATCGACTTCACCGACCCGAAGTCCGGCAAGTCGTACGCCCTGCGCGCGAACGACGAGCTCGCTACCGTCGTCATGCGCCCGCGCGGCTGGCACCTGAACGAGCGTCACCTGCAGATCGACGGCGAGCAGGTCCCCGGCGCCCTCGTCGACTTCGGCCTGTACTTCTTCCACAACGCCCAGCGTCTGCTCGACCTCGGCAAGGGCCCGTACTTCTACCTCCCGAAGACGGAGTCGCACCTGGAGGCCCGCCTCTGGAACGAGGTGTTCGTCTTCGCACAGGACTACGTCGGCATCCCGCAGGGCACCGTCCGCGCGACCGTCCTGATCGAGACGATCACGGCGGCGTACGAGATGGAGGAGATCCTCTACGAACTCCGCGACCACGCCTCCGGGTTGAACGCCGGCCGCTGGGACTACCTGTTCTCCATCGTCAAGAACTTCCGTGACGGCGGCACCAAGTTCGTCCTGCCGGACCGCAACGCGGTCACCATGACGGCCCCGTTCATGCGCGCGTACACCGAACTGCTCGTCCGCACCTGCCACAAGCGCGGCGCGCACGCGATCGGCGGCATGGCGGCCTTCATCCCGTCCCGCCGCGACGCCGAGGTCAACAAGGTGGCCTTCGAGAAGGTCCGCGCCGACAAGGACCGTGAGGCCGGCGACGGCTTCGACGGCTCCTGGGTCGCCCACCCCGATCTGGTCCCGATCGCGATGGAGTCCTTCGACAAGGTCCTCGGCGACAAGCCCAACCAGAAGGACCGCCTGCGCGAGGACGTCTCCGTCCAGGCGGCCGACCTGATCGCCATCGACTCGCTGGACGCCAAGCCGACGTACCCGGGCCTGGTCAACGCCGTCCAGGTCGGCATCCGCTACATCGAGGCCTGGCTGCGCGGCCTCGGCGCGGTCGCCATCTTCAACCTCATGGAGGACGCGGCCACCGCCGAGATCTCCCGCTCCCAGATCTGGCAGTGGATCAACGCGGGCGTCGAGTTCGAGAACGGCGAGCACGCCACCCCCGAGCTGGCGCGCAAGGTCGCCGCCGAGGAACTGGCGAACATCCGCGCCGAGATCGGCGAGGAGGCCTTCGCGGCCGGCCACTGGCAGCAGGCCCACGACCTGCTCCTGGAGGTCTCCCTCGACGAGAACTACGCGGACTTCCTGACGCTGCCGGCCTACGAGCAGCTGACGGGCTGAGCCCTCAGGAAGCCGGTTTGTCCGAGTGGCCCAGGGACTTTCCCGGGGCCACTCGGTCGCGTACGGCCTGCTTGACCGCCGTCGGTTCCGGGAAGCCCTGTTCGCGGCGGTCCCAGACCACCTCGTCGCCGACGCGGACGACGAAGATCCCGCCCTTGCCGGGCTTGAGGGCGAGTTCGGACAGCTCCGCCTCGAAGGTCGTCAGCAACTCCTGCGCCAGCCACGCGGCGCGGGGCAGCCACCTGCACTGGGTGCAGTACTCGATCTCGACGCGCCGGGCGCCTGCCGGGGAAATGTCCGTCATCCGAGGTGTACCGACCAATCCTGTTCCGCGGCCGGCTTGCCGTGCAGGTCGGGGACCTGCTTCAGCCACTTCGGCCGGCCTTCCTGTGACTTCGCCGCCCGTAGGGCCTGCTCGGCGGCGAGTTCCTCCCGGGTGGGGAAGTCGGTGGGGAGCCAGGCGGAGGACGCCCGCACGCGTGCGTGGAGGTGGCCGACGTAAGCCTCGCGGAGTGCGTCGGGCGTCTCGAAGCCGGGCTCGTCCGCCAGCCAGGCGTCAGGCACCTCGGCCACGATCCCGCGCAGCAGTTCCTCACTCACCTTGGGCGCCAGCTCCGCGTCCGCGGCGCGCACGTCAGGGGCGTAGTGGCCGAGGGCGTGGTGGCGGAAGTCGTAGGACTTCCCCGGGTCCGAGCCGTCCCAGCGGTGGTGGAAGACCAGGGCCGCCCCGTGGTCGATCAGCCACAGGCGCGGCGGGACCGTGCCGAACGTGGGCCAGATCATCAGGTTCGAGCTGTGCACCGTGCGGTCGACGTTCGTGGTCAGAGCGTCCAGCCAGACGATCCGGCCCGCCTCCAGCGGGTCGACCGGGAAGGTCTTCGCGACCTCCGGGGTGAAGTCCCGGGCGCCCGGCAGAAAGTCCATGCCGAGGTTGACCCCCGCGCTGGCGGCGTGCAGCTCCCGCACCTCCTGGTGCGGCTCGCTGTCCGCGACGGCCGGGTCGAAGTGCACCAGCACCAGCTCGGGGAACCGCAGCCCCAGCGCGCGGGCCAGCTCACCGACGATCACCTCGGCGACCAGCGCCTTGCGGCCCTGCGCGGAGCCGGTGAACTTCACGACGTACGTGCCGAGGTCGTCGGCCTCGACGACTCCGGGCACGGAGCCGCCGGACCGCAGGGGGGTCACGTATCGAACAGCAGTCACGTCGCGCAGCACACCCGCCAGGGTATGTCAGCGCTCACCCGGCCAACGGGTTCGGAAGGGGCAGATACCGGGCGGCGGCGCCATCGGCGCCCGTCCAGCGCAGCAGCAGGTTCGTCTTGCCTGGGAGGGTGGGGGCCGACAGCAGGGCCGGGATCTCGGGAAGGTCGTGGCGGGCCAGTTCGCGGCGGACGGCGGGCCAGGGGTCGAGGCCGGGGTGACGCTCGGCGAGGGCGGCAGCGAGCTCGCACAGGTGATTCACGACGAGCGTGTAGACCAGCCGTTCCCAGCCGGCCTCACGGGACACCTCGGGGAGCAGCTTCACGCCCTCGGCGTCCCGGAACAGGGCCTGCACCGGGATGCCTTCGCTGTCGACGGCGACGAGCGTGTTCTGCAGGTGGGCCTCCAGTACGACGCCGTGGTCGGCGAAGGCCGCGAGGGCGGGCGGTACGACTGCGCGCAGGTACGCCTCCCACCAGTCCGTGTCGCCGAGCGTGCCGCCTTCGAAGCCCTCCACCAGGCCCGCGGCGAGGATCGGAGTGGCACCGGGCAGCAGGTGGCCGTGGAAGCCGTCACGCACGAGGACCGCCAGTTCCTCGAACGCGAAGTCGGCGGTGCGGTAGCCGCGGTCGGAGAGCCAGGCCGCGGGGCCCGTCGCGAACGCGCGGGACGCGGCCGCATCGGTCCTGCGGAGTTTCAGCAGGTCGTGGCGCCACAGCCGGCGGATGTCGTTGGTGATGCGCACGTCGAGGCTGAACTTCAGGAAGAGGTCGCCCCCGGGCGTGTGCTCGGGGACGTACAGCGTGCGGATCGCGGCCGTCGGCCAGGCGTCGAAGCCGGTCGTGCCCAGCCTCACGAGCCTGCCGTCCGCGAACGCGTCCGCGAGCTCCCGGCCGACCAGGTCCAGCTGCCAGGGGTGCGCGGGCAGCAGCCGGTAACCGGGCGGCGCCTCGCCGAAGGCGTCCAGGGCAGAGGTGTCGCCCTCCTCGACGACGGCGTCCTCGCGCAGGCCGAGCAGCGTCAGCGGGAAGCGGGCGTGCGCCTCGGGGGCGTAGGGCAGCCAGGCCGCGACCGGGCCGCCGCCGCGCGCTTTGGGGGCGGGGTGGTGGGGGTGGCCGGTGAGCAGGCACTGCTCGGAGCGGAGGTAGGGGTCCGCCGGCGGTGTCGCACGCGCGCGTGCGGTGAGCAGCGCGGCCAGCGCGGCCCGGCTGTCGATCATCTCGGCAGGCAGTTCGTGGTTGGACAGACCGGTGTGGTGGCGCAGCTCGTCGGCGACCAGCTTGACGAGTTCGGCGTGCCCTATGCGCTGCCAGGCTCCGTCCGCCCGCACCTCGGGCTCGGCCGGCCGCCGCCCACCGAGGACGCGCAGCAGGCGGCCCGACCCGCGCAGCCGGTACACCCGCCGCTCGCTCCCCGGGGCCGGGTGCGGTTCGGCCACCTCGCGCAGCAGGCAGTTGAGCAGGGGCGCGACGGAGTGGGCGTCGGCGCGTTCCGCGACGTCGGCGGCGGGCGGAGGGTTGAGATGCACGCGATCCACTCGTTCTCTACTTCTCTGCGGTCCGTTCCTGCGGGAAGACGATCAGTATGTCTGTCGTCGGCATCTGCCCCGACGTCCTACTCGTACCCGAGGAGTCCGCCCGTGCATCGTCCCCCCAGCGCCGAGACCGAGGTAGCGGCCGAACTGGCCGACGTACGCCCCGAACTCGCGTCGCGGTACGCCGCCGAGCTGCCCGGGGCCCGGGCGGCCGTGCTGACCCGGCTGTGGCGTGCGCTGGCGTACGAGCCATTGCCCTGGGTGGTCCGCCATCAGCGCGGCCGTGAGGGCCTCACCCTGCGCCTCTCGGACGGGCGCCGGCTGCACGGCCCGCATGCCGACCCGTACGGCACCGCCGCGTACGTCACCGCCGTGCACCTCGACGAGACGCCGTACGACGATCCGGCCAGGTTGCTGACCGACCCCTCCGTACCGCACGGTGCGTCGTTCGCGGCCGAACTCGGCCACAGTGTCGCCTCGTTGGCGCTGGCGCGGGCCGGGCAGGGCGCTCACTCGAAGGAGTGGCCGTCGCGCGACTGGGAGTGGGAGCAGCGGGTGGTCGACGGGCATCCGTTCCATCCCAACTGCCGTTCCCGGCCAGGCTTCTCCGTTGCCGAGCAGCTGGCGTACGCGCCCGAGCACGGGCCGGTGGTGACGTTGGGGCTGGTGCCGGTGCGGGCGGCGGAGTGCCTGCTGACGGGCGACTGGCCGCAGCGGATGCGGGACGGGGAGCGGCTGCTGATCCCGGTGCATCCGTGGCAGGCGGAGCATGTGCTCAAGCGCCCCTACGACCCCTACGGCGACGGGGTCGCGGCGCACCCGCTGATGTCCCTGCGCACCCTCGCCCTCCCCGGCGGACCGCACGTGAAGACCGCGCTCAGCGCACGCCTCACGTCGTCGGTGCGGGACATCTCGGCGTACTCCATCGGCATGTCGGCCACGCTGTCGGACTTCGCTTCGGATCTGGCCGCACGCATGGACGGGCTGCTCCACGTCACCCGCACGCTGGGGGCCGCCACGGCCGACTCCCCCGACCTGGCGGCGGTGTTGCGTGAGTCGCCGCAGGAGTACGCGGGGTCCGGCGAGCGGGTCGTGCCGGTGGCCGCGCTGGCCACCACCGGGCTGCCCGAATCGCCCGTGTGGCTGGCCGAGTTCACGCGTCTCACCCTCACCGTGGGGCTGCGGCTGCTGGAGCTGGGGGTCGCGCTGGAGGCGCACGGTCAGAACCTGCTGGTGGTGCTGTCCGCGAGCGGTTCCCCGGTGCGGCTGGTCTACCGCGACCTCGCCGACATCCGCGTCAGCCCGGCCCGGCTGGCCCGGCACGGCATCCCGCTGCCCGAGCTGACCGGCCGGATCGTCACGGATGACGTGCCGACCCTGCGCCGCAAGCTGTTCGGCTCGCTGGTGGCCGGGGCGCTGGCGGGCACGGCGGGCTCGGGCGCGGCGTTGCGCGGGGCGCTGGAGGCGGTCGTACGCGATCTGCCGGCCACCGAGGACCTCGCCGCGCTGCGCCACGAGCCGCTGCCGACGAAGGCGCTGACGCTGATGCGGCTGTCGCCCGGGACGCCCGGAGACCAATGGGCGGAGCTGCCCAATCCGCTGGTCACCGAGGTGTTCTGACCCCCGTTCCGACCTCGTTTGAAGCGGGACACCTCTGATCAATAAGATCCGCCGATGATCACAAGAACACGGCTGGCGACCGGGGCCTGCGCCCTGCTCGCCGCGCTCGCGGCCGGGATGGCGTTCCCGGCCGGGGCGGTTGCCGATGAGACCAGCGCGTTGGCGCCGAAGGTCGATCTCGTCCTCGACGTGAGCGGCTCGATGCGGGCCAGGGACATCGACGGCCAGTCCCGGATGGCCGCGGCGAAGCAGGCCTTCAACGAGGTGCTGGACGCGACGCCCGAAGAGGTCCAGCTCGGCATCCGCACGCTCGGCGCCAACTACCCGGGCGACGACCGCAAGACGGGCTGCAAGGACACCGCGCAGCTCTACCCGGTCGGCCCGCTGGACCGCACCGAGGCCAAGACGGCGGTGGCGACCCTCACGCCGACCGGCTGGACGCCCATCGGTCCCGCGCTGCTCAAGGCGGCCGACGACCTCGACGGCGGCGAGGGCTCCAAGAGGATCGTGCTGATCAGCGACGGCGAGGACACCTGCGCCCCGCTCGACCCGTGCGAGGTGGCCCGGGAGATCGCCGCCAAGGGCATCGGCCTGACCATCGACACGCTCGGCCTGGTCCCGAACACCAAGATGCGGCAGCAGCTCAGTTGCATCGCCGAGGCGACCGGCGGGACGTTCACCTCGGTCGAGCACACCGAGGAACTCACCGACAAGGTCAACCAGTTGGTGGACCGCGCGGCCGATCCGGTGGTGACGCCGGTCGCGACGACCGGCGCGGACCGGTGTGCGAAGGCGCCCACGCTGAAGTCCGGCCTGTACACCGACCGCGAGGAGTTCGGGCAGCAGCGCTGGTACCGGGTGGACGTCGAGCCCGGCCAGGAGCTGCGCGCCTCGGTGAGCGTGTCGGCCGACCGGGCGGTGAACCCGTCGTACGGAGTGCTGCTGCGGGCGGTGACCGAGCGCGGGCGGGAAGTCGTACGCGGTGAGTCGGCGGGCAACGGCCGTACGGATGTCATGTCGACCGGCCTGCGCTATCCGAAGGCCGAGGCCGACGACGAGGACGAGGACACCGCGGCCGCCGAGGCCGTATGCCTCCAGGTCACCCACTCCTTCTCGGCCGGCTCCGGCGTGCAGACCACGCCCGGACTGCCGCTCGAGCTGACGATCGACGTCGCGGACGGGCCGTCGCAGTCGGGCGACGTGGCCTCCTTCGGGCTCGGGCGCGGCTGGTGGCTGCTCGGCGCACTGATCCTCACCGGCTTCCTCGCCGGTCTCGTCTGGGGCTGGCTGTCGCGCTGGCGGGTCGCGGTCTGGAGGACCAACTGATGCGGATCACACGTGTGTTGAGCGTTTCCCTGCTCATGCTCGGGCTGGCGGTCACCCCCGCGGTGGCCGACGCCTCTCCCTCCCCCAGCGCCTCGGAGGACGGCGGCGCGCCGACCCGGGCGGGAACCTCCTTCCGTACGGCGACCGAGATCGAGCAGGGCCAGACGGCCACCGCGAGCGCCTCCACGGGCGACTACCTGTACTGGTCGTTCCCCGCGGACGCCGGCCTGCGCCCCACCGTCAAGGCGACGGTGAAGCTGCCCGACACGCACGCCGCCGGGACCTGGCAGATCGACGTGTACGACGGCCTGCGCCGCCGTCAGGCCTGCCAGTACGGAGCACAGACGCGCACCGCGGCGGCGAACACGAGCACGGTCGAGCTGACCTGCGTCCTGCGCACCGTCCGCGGCTGGTCGGAGCCCTGGGCCAATGACCCGCTGCCGGGCACGTACTACATCCGCCTGACGGTCGTGGACGTGCCCACCTCCGACCTCGGTCTGCCGGTCGGCACCGAGGTCCGGGTCGACTCCAAGGACATCGGCGGTTCGGCTGCGGTCGACGGGGCGCTGGCGGAGCCGCTCGTGCCCGGGGTCGCCGTCAAGTCGCAGGAGGACGAGGAGAGTTCGTCCACGTCGGCCGCGCTGTCCAGCATCGAGCCCGAGGACGGCTGGGCTTCCGGCTGGTGGTCCGACCGCTGGGTGTGGACGGCGATCGGCGGGGCGCTGGCCGCGCTCGCGGGTGTCGCCGGATACACGCTGACGCGCGGGCCGGGACGGCCGTCGCGGGTGGTGCCGCCGGGCGCCTGACGGTCCGTCACAGCACCGACGAGGCCCGCCGTACATGACCGTACGGCGGGCCTTGCGCTGTCAGATGTCGAGCAGGGCCTTGGCCACGGTCCCGTCCCCGCTCACCTCGATACGGCCGCCCCGTACGGCATCCGCGACACTCAACTCCCCCCGCGCGACCGCCTCGCACGTCCCGGAGTCCAGGACCAGTCGCGCGTCGGGTTCACCGGGAGCGGGCCCGTCCCCGTACACCGGCCCCTCCTCGGCGCCGACGTACAGGTGGAAGTCCCCCTCCTCCAGGCGGACTTCGACGAGCCCTTCGCCCTCCAACGAGCGCAGCAGAGGCAGCGCGAACCAGTGCGCGCGCACGGCGTCCGTGGGCCTTCGCTCGCCGAGTTCGGGCTGCCCCCACTCCCCCAGCGCCTGGAGGACGGGCAACAACTCCCGCCCTCGTGAGGTGAGTTCGTACACGTACGCCGCTCCCGGCGGGGGGAGCTTGCGTCGCGTGCTGATGCCGTCCCGTTCCATGTCCTTCAGCCGCGACGCGAGTACGTCCGTGCTCACGCCCGGCAGGTCGGCGTGCAGGTCGGTGTAGCGCCGCGGGCCGGCCAGCAGCTCCCGGACGATCAGCAGGGTCCAGCGGTCGCCGACGACGTCGAGCGCGCGGGCGGCGGAACAGTACTGGTCGTAGCTTCGGCGAGGTGACATGCGACGCAGTCTAGACATGTTGTTGGACTTTCCAAGCTCGAACTTGGTAAAACCAAGCAACACACGAAACCGGAGGGGCGAGCGCGCATGGAGTTCCGGCAGTCGAGCAAGCTGAGCGAGGTCTGTTACGAGATCCGCGGCCCGGTGATCGAGCACGCGAACGCGCTGGAGGAGGCGGGCCACAGCGTGCTGCGCCTGAACACCGGCAACCCCGCGCTCTTCGGCTTCGAGGCGCCGGAAGAGATCATCCAGGACATGATCCGGATGCTCCCCCAGGCGCACGGCTACACCGACTCGCGCGGCATCCTCTCCGCCCGCCGGGCCGTGGCCCAGCGCTACCAGACGCTCGGTCTGGAGGTCGGCGTCGACGACGTCTTCCTCGGCAACGGCGTGTCCGAGCTGGTCTCCATGGCCGTACAGGCACTGGTCGAGGACGGCGACGAGATCCTCATCCCCGCCCCGGACTTCCCCCTCTGGACGGCGGTGACGACCCTCGCCGGCGGCAAGGCCGTGCACTACCTGTGCGACGAGCAGGCCGACTGGTACCCGGACCTGGACGACATGGCGTCGAAGATCACGGACCGCACGCGGGCCGTGGTCATCATCAACCCGAACAACCCGACCGGCGCGGTATACCCCAAGGAGATCCTGGAGGGCATCCTCGACCTCGCCCGCCGCCACGGCCTGATGGTCTTCGCCGACGAGATCTACGACCAGATCCTCTACGACGACGCCGTGCACCACTCGGTCGCGACCCTCGCCCCCGACCTGGTGGTCCTCACCTTCTGCGGCCTGTCCAAGACGTACCGGGTGGCGGGATTCCGTTCCGGCTGGCTCGTCGTCACCGGCCCGAGACAGCACGCGAAGGACTATCTGGAGGGCCTGACGATGCTGGCCTCCATGCGGCTGTGCGCCAACGCGCCCGCCCAGTACGCCATCCAGGCCGCGCTCGGTGGCCGCCAGTCCATCCGCGAACTGACCGTGCCGGGCGGGCGGCTGTACGAGCAGCGCAACGTGGCCTGGGAGAAGCTCAACGAGATCCCCGGCGTGTCGTGCGTGAAGCCGAAGGGCTCGCTGTACGCCTTTCCGCGCCTCGACCCCAAGGTCTACAAGATCCATGACGACGAGAAGTTCGTCCTGGACCTCCTGCTGCGGGAGAAGATCCAGGTCGTGCAGGGCACGGGTTTCAACTGGCCGGCCCCCGATCACTTCCGGATCCTGACGCTGCCGTACGCGGACGACCTGGAGGCGGCGATCGGGCGGATCGGGCGGTTCCTGACCGGGTATCGGCAGACCTGAGCGTCCAGGGTGGGTAGAACCGGGGCATGAGTACCCGCCCTCTGCTGCTCCTGGACGTGGATGGTCCGCTCAACCCGTTCCGCGCCCCGTACCTCCGCCATCGCGGCTACGTGACGTGCCGGCTGCACCCCGCCAACTGGTCCGCCCGGCAGCGGCCGGGGTCCCGGCGGTTGCGCCGGGGACTGAAGGTGCGCCTGCATCCGGGGCACGGGGAGCGGCTGCTGGCGCTGCCGTACGAGCTGGCGTGGGCCACCACCTGGCAGCACCAGGCCAACGAGATGATCGGGCCGGTGATCGGGCTGCCGCGTGATCTGCCGGTCATCGAGTGGCCCGAGCTGTTCGGGACGGATCCGGACGGGCTGTACTGGAAGACCCGGCACGTGGTCGCATGGGCGGCGGGGCGGCCCTTCGTCTGGGTCGACGACATGATCACCGACCTGGACGTACGGCATGTCGCAGCCCACCATGACGCGGCCGCGCTGCTCGTGCCGGTCGACGCGCGCAAGGGGCTGTGTGAGCGGGACTTCGCGGAGTTGGAGCGGTGGGCTCTTAGCCTGTGACCCATGAGTGATCTCTTTCTCGTCCGGCACGGCGAGACCGCTTGGTCGCTGTCCGGGCGGCACACGGGCCGGACGGACGTACCGCTCACCGAGCACGGGCGGGAGGAGGCGCGGCGGCTGGTGCCGATGATCCGCTCGCACCGGATCGGGGCGGCGTTCGTCAGCCCGTCACAACGGGCGCGGGAGACCGCCGAGCTGATCGGACTGCACGACGTGCGGGTCGACGCCGATCTGCGGGAGTGGGACTACGGCGGCTACGAGGGCATCACGACCGTCGAGATCCAGCGCGAGCGGCCGGGGTGGTTCCTGTTCACGGACGGGGTCGCGCCGGGGCCGCCCGACCGTCCAGGGGAGAGTCCGGAGCAGGTCGGGGAGCGCGCCGACCGGATGCTGGCCAAGGTGGACGCCGCCTTCGCCAACACCGAGGGGTGCGTGGTGCTCGTGGCGCACGGTCACTTCCTGCGGGTGCTCACGGCCCGGCGGCTCGGGCTGCCGGCGGCGGACGGGGCGCTGTTCCAGCTGGCGACGGGGACCCTGTGCCGGCTGGGTACGGAGCACGGTCGGCCCGTGATCGCCGGGTGGAATGTCAGACCCGGGTCGTAGCCTTCCCAGCGGATGGGCCGGTCCCCGCCTGGAGGGGACCGACGCCGTGCCCGGAGGCCGGGTCGGCACCCCAGCGCCCGGGAAGGAGCACGCCGTGACGCGACCGCCGACCGCCGCCCAGCGGCATGTCATCGATGCCGCGGACCCCGTCACCGGACGACTGAGGGGTACGGAGGCCCAGCTCGCGGCGCTGGTGAAGCGGGGGCTCGCCTTCCGGCACCCGCGGCCGCCGCACGATCACTTCCTGACGTCGGCAGGGCATCGGATACGGGAGACGGAGCCCTCCGAGCCGACGGCGCTTGCGGAGCCCCCGGCCGCCGCGGCCGGCGATGTGTTCGCGGCGCGGATCGGCGGCGAGGAGGACGCCCCGAGGACGGGGCCGGCGCGGCTGCGTGAGGTACGGGGCGCGTGGCAGGGCCTGCTGGAGCTGCGCCGGATGACCAATCCGGACGGGGCGACGGACCGGCCGTGCGCATGGGAGCGTACGCATCTGGTGCAGGCCGCCGCGCTCGCCCTGGAGGCCGCCGGGCACCGTCCTGGCGAGGGGGACTCCGGGGAGGGCTACCGGGTGCGGGCCACTCCACAACCCGAGGCGGTCGCCGTGCGCGAGCCCGATGCCACGCGCCTGCGGGAGTGCGCGGCCACACTGGAGGAGGCGGGATGGCAGGTCGGCGAGTACACCGAGCCTCGCACAAGAGCGCGATATCTACTGGCATCCCCAAGACGCATGTAGAGGGCACATGCCAGGATCGGAACGATCAGGGATCGCAGGCGAAAGGGAAGTCGTGACCGAGCAGTTTTCCGTTCCGGTGACCGTCCGAGGGTACGAGACGGATGTGCAGGGACACCTCAATCAGGCGGTGTACCTGAACTATGCGGAACACGCCCGCTGGGCGCTGCTGCATGCGGCCGGTATCAGCCAGACCGGGCTCACCTCCAAGGGCGTGGGACCGGTGGCTCTGGAGACGACCATCCGCTACAAGCGCGAGCTGCTCGCGGGCGACGAGGTCGAAGTGACGTGCGCCTTCACCTGGGGCGGTGGCAAGACGTTCACCATCGAGCAGACCATCCGCAAGACCGACGGCACGGTGGCGGCCGAGATCACGGCGGTCGGCGGAATCCTGGACCTCCAGGAGCGCAGGCTGGTCGCCCGTCCCGACGAGGTCTTCAAGGAGCTGGCGTCGGACCCGAGCCTGTTCGGGCTCTAGCCACACCTTCGGACTCCGGTCACACCGGCTCCGTCGTGTGCTCCTCGTCGTAGGTGGCACGGGACTCGGCGATGTAGACCCGGTTCCGCTCGGCCCAGTCGGTCAGGCGTTGCAGGGTCTCGTACAACTCCCGCGCCACCGGCGTCAGTTCGTATTCCACCTTCGGCGGCACCGTCGGATGGACGGTGCGGGTGACGAGGCCGTCGCGCTCCAGATTGCGCAGCGTGAGGGTCAGCATCCGGCGGCTGATGCCCTCGATGCTGCGCTCCAGCTCGGTGAAGCGAATGGGTCCGTGCGCGGCGGCGACGAGGATCTGAACGCTCCACTTCCCGGAGACCCTGTCAAGAACCTCGCGGACCGGGCACGCGTGCGCGTTCACTGCCTCGACGGTTACACCCGTGTTCCTCTGGGACATCGGACTGCCTCCTTATGCCGCTCTCCAATGGTCACTCACGATGTACCCCGTTACAAGTCGTGCACCATTGGAGAATCCGGAGGCAGGACCGCCATGACGGCCATCGTCGGGTCCCCGACGCGGACACCACACCGAACGTACTCCCGCTGGGCGTCCCTCGTCGTCCTGTGCGCGGGGACGCTGATGACGATCCTGGACGGCAACATCGTCACGGTCGCCATGCCCGCCATCCAGAGCGACCTCGGCTTCTCGGGGCCGGGCCTCGCCTGGGTCGTCAACGCCTACCTGATCCCCTTCGGCGGGTTGCTGCTGCTGGCGGGCCGGCTCGGCGACCTGGTCGGCCGCAAACGGATGTTCACCGCGGGGCTCGCCGTGTTCACCGCCGCCTCCGTGCTGTGCGGGGTGGCGACCGAGCAGGGCGTGCTGATCGCGGCGCGCGCACTGCAGGGCGTGGGCGGGGCGATGACCTCGGCCGTGGTGCTGGGCATGCTGGTGGCGCTGTTCCCCGAGCCACACGAACAGGCCCGCGCCATCGCGGTGTTCAGCGCGGTCGGCGCGGCGGGCGGAGCGCTCGGCACGTTCCTCGGCGGGGCGCTGACCGAGGCCCTGAACTGGCACTGGATCTTCCTGATCAACCTGCCGATCGGGATCTTGGCATGGCTCGCGGCGCTACGGGTGCTGGAGCCGGACCGCGGCGCCGGGCTCGGCAGGGGCGCCGACTACCCGGGCGCGGCGCTGGTCACCGGCGCGCTGATGCTCACGGTGTACGTCATCGTCGGCGCCGGTGAGCGCGACCTGACCGCCACTCTGCTCCTGGCCGCCCTGGCCCTCGCCCTGTTCGTGGCGTTCACGCTCCGTCAGGCGTGGGCGGCGCGTCCGCTGCTGCGGCTGCGCCTGTTCGGCTCCCGGCTGCTGAGCGGCGCGAACGCCGTGCAGATCCTGATGATCGCGACGATGTACGGCTTCCAGTTCATCGGCGCGCTGTACCTACAACGCGTCCTGGGTTACGGCGAGTTGCTCACCGGTACGGCGTTCCTGCCGGCGCCGATCGCCATCGGCGTGCTGATGCTGGGCCTGTCGGCGCGGACCGTCGGCCGCTACGGGGCCTACCGGGTCCTGCTGGCGGGGCTGGTCCTCATCGTCGCGGGCATGGCGCTGCTGAGCCGCGCGCCGGTCGACGGCTCGTACCTCACCGACGTACTCCCGCCGCTGCTTCTGCTCGCCACCGGCTTCGCCGCGGCGATGCCCGCGCTGACCGGGCTCGCGATGTCGGGGGCCCGCGAGGAGGACACGGGGCTGGCGTCCGGACTGTTCAACACCACGCAGGTGGTGGGCGGTTCGCTGGGCCTGGCGGTGCTCTCGGTCCTGGCCGCGAGCCGCACCGAAGGCCTGCGCGAGCGCGGTACGGAACTGGTGGCCGCGACGGCAGCGGGTTATCAACTGGCTTTCCAGGTAGGGATGTTGATCGCGGCGGGCGCACTGGTACTGGCGGCGGCCGCGCTGCGAACGCGGCAGAACTGAGCACAACCATTCGGATACCCCGTGGGTCACATCATGCAGGAGCAACCAACTCCAATGGTTACCAGGGGGAAATATGCGATTCACCCGTTCTATCCTGTCTGGCGCCGCGGTGGCGGCCCTGATGGTGGGGAGCACGGCCGCCCTGGCCGCACCCGCCTCCGCGGCGCCCAACACCACCCCGCAGAAGGTCTGCGGAAGCGCCTACAAGACCGTGAACTCGGCGCCCGTCGGCACGCTGGGCACCGTCTACCTGACGTACAACGCCTCCAACGGCGAGAACTGCGTCGTGACCATCCGCAAGAACCCGGGCACCGCCCAGGACATGTCCGCGTGGATCTACGTCCCCGACACCGAGGAGTTCCACGAGGACAACGGCACCTTCACGTCGTACGCCGGACCGACCTACGTCACCGGCAAGGGCCACTGCGTCGACTGGGGCGGCCACATCAAGAACGTGTACGTACAGGTGACCGGCTCCAACTGCGGTTCCCTGAAGGAGAACCGGGTGACCTTCACCCGCTGATCCGGCACAGTGACATGGCTCGCCCTGGCAGGACTCCCGGAGTTCCGCCAGGGCGGGCCACCCGGCGTCGTACCTCATGGCGTGGCCGGCGCCCGGGTCGCCCCGGTGATCTCCTCTCCTGCCTCCATGGGGTGGGTGACGTCCTGCGCGTCGCGGCCCCTGCCGAGGTGGTTGAAGACGAGGTTGAGCGCCACCGCCGCCACACAGCCCGTCGAGATGCCGGAGTCGAGGACGATCCGCGCCGTCTCCGGGAAGGCGTGGTAGAACTCAGGCGCCGTGATGGGGACGATGCCGACGGCCAGGGAGACGGCGACGATCAGGACGTTGTTGTCCCGGTCCAGGCCGGCCCGGACCAGGGTCTGGATGCCGCTGGCCGCCACCGAACCGAACAGGACCACGCCCGCACCGCCGAGCACCGGGCGCGGTACGACCGCGATGAGCGACGCGGCCATCGGGCACAGGCCCATCAGGACCAGGAAGCCGCCGCCCGCGGCGACGACGTACCGGCTGCGGATCTTCGTCATCGCGACCAGGCCGATGTTCTGGGCGAAGGCGCTGCACATGAAGCCGTTGAAGAGCGGGCTTATCGCCGAGCCGAGGGTGTCGGCGCGCAGGCCCGCCGCGATGGTCTTCTCGTCGGCCGGGCGGTCGACGATCTCACCCAACGCCAGCATGTCGGCGGTCGATTCGGTCATCGACACCACCATCACCACGCACAGCGAGATGATCGCGGCGAGCTGGAACTGCGGGGCACCGAAGTGGAACGGGGTCGGGAAGCCGATGACGGCCGCGTCCGTGACGGGCCCGAAGTCGGTGACGCCGAACGGGATCGCGATCAGCGTGCCCGCCACCAGGCCGAGCAGGACCGCGATCTGCTTGACGAAGCCCGTGGTGAAGCGGCGCAGGAGCAGGACGATCAGCAGGGTCCCGCCCGCCAGGCCCAGGTTCGTCGCCGAACCGTAGTCGTCGGCGGCCGGGTTGGGGCCCTGCGACCAGCCGAAGGCGACGGGGAGCAGCGAGATGCCGATCAGGGTGATGACCGTACCCGTCACGACCGGCGGGAAGAAGCGCACCGCCTTGCTGAAGAAGGGGGCGGCGAGGAAGCCGAGCAGGCCGGCGACGATCACCGCGCCGAAGATGACCGGCAGGGCGTCGGACTTGTCCTCGGTGGAGGCGACGATCGCGGTCATGGGGGCGACGCCGGCGAAGGTGACGCCGTTGACGAACGGCAGCCGGGCGCCGATCTTCCATATCCCGAGGGTCTGGAGGAAGGTGGCGAGGCCCGCGGTGAACAGACAGGCGCCGGTGAGGAAGGTCAGATCGGTCGCGGAGAGGCCTATGGCCGCGCCGACGATCAGGGGTGGGGCGACCACTCCCGCGTACATGGCGGCCACATGCTGCAGGCCGGTCGTCGCCATTTTCAGGGCGGGGAGTTTCTCGTCGACTGGATGAACGGACTTGGCGGACACTGCGGCTCTCCTCCGGTCGGTTACACGGCGGCTCTGACGTGGGTTTCAGGGAGGTGGTGCGCGGTCGTGCGGGACCGGGGACGGGCCCGTTTTGGGGAAACGGTGACCGTTCCGGGGCGCACGCATGGGCGTGCGCCCCGGAGACGGCCGCCATGGACCCCGCTCGGGTCCACGGCTACCGGTCGGGAGCCGTCCCTCCCGACCGGAGATCTTCAACTGATCAGGCCTGCGCGGCGATCCTCGCCAGGCGCTGTGCCTCTTCGCGGGTCGAGCGGGCGATCGCGTCCTCGTCGGCCGTGCGCAGGCGTCCGTCCTCCACGATCTGGCGGCCGTTCACGAACGACGCCGTCACCGGGGCGGCCGCGCCGAAGACCAGCGCGGTCACCGGGTCGGCGATGGAGGCGTGGGCGAGCGTGTCCAGCTTCCACAGCACGAGGTCGGCCAGCTTGCCCGGCTCCAGCGAGCCGATCTCGGCGGCGCGGCCGAGGACCTGGGCACCGCCGTACGTCCCGAGCCGCAGGACCTGCCGGGCGTTCAGGGCGGCCTCGCGGTGGGCGCCGAGGCGGTTGATGAGCAGGGCGTTGCGCAGTTCGGTGTGCAGCTCGCCGGACTCGTTGGACGCGGTGCCGTCGACGCCGAGGCCGACCGGGACGCCGGCCGCCAGCATGTCGGGGACGCGGGCGATACCGGCGGCGAGGCGGGCGTTGGAGGACGGGCAGTGGGCGACACCGGTCTTCGTCCGGGCGAAGGCGGCGATGTCGGAGTCGTTCATGTGGACGCAGTGCGCCATCCACACGTCCTCGCCGAGCCAGCCGGTGGACTCGAAGTAGTCGGTCGGGCCCATGCCGAACAGCTCGTGGCAGAACTTCTCCTCCTCCACGGTCTCCGAGCCGTGGGTGTGCATGCGCACGCCGAGCCGGCGGGCCAGCTCGCCGCCCTGCTTGAGCAGCTCGGTGGAGATGGAGAACGGGGAGCAGGGGGCGACGGCGACCTGGGTCATCGCGTCGAAGGAGGAGTCGTGGTGCTGCTTGACGGTCTCCTCGGTCGCGGCCAGCGCGCCTTCGAGGGTCTCGACGGCGAAGTCCGGCGGCAGTCCGCCGTCCTTCTCACTGCGGTCCATGGAGCCGCGGGCGAGGGTGAAGCGCACCCCCATGTCACGGGCTGCGCCGATGATGGCGCCGGAGAGGTCGCCGGAGCCCTGCGGGTAGACGTAGTGGTGGTCCATGGCGGTGGTCACGCCGCCGCGGGCCATCATCGCCAGCGAGCCCTGCGCGGCGGAGCGCACCATCTGCTCGTCGATGCGCGCCCACGTCGGGTAGAGGGCGACGAGCCAGTTGAAGAGGTTGTGGTCCGTGGCCAGGCCCCGCGTGATCCACTGGTAGAAGTGGTGGTGGGTGTTGACCAGGCCGGGAGTGACCAGGTGCCCGGTGGCGTCGATGCGGCGTACGACGTTCTCCAGGCCCTCGGGTGCCTTGCCCGCGCCGAGCGATTCGATGCGGTTGTCCGCGATGACGAGGTGGCCCGTGGCGTACTCGGTGTCGTTCGCGTCCACCGTCGCGATCGAACAGTTCTCGATGACGATGCGCTGGGCTGCTGCCATGATTCGTCCCTTTTCGACGAGGTGTGCTGAGTGGAGAGGGCACGGCAGGACCCAGGGTGATTTGAGTACCGCGGCCGGGGAGCCTCACAGGCTCGCTCCTCCGGCCGCGGGTGCCGAAATGGAGTTGCTGGCTTACAGGTTGGTGAGGTCCACCGGTATCTTCGGCTCGCAGCCGTCCCGCAGGATGGTGGCCTCGATCAGGCCGTAGGGGCGGTCGGCGGCGTAGTACACCTCGTTGTCGTTCTTCAGCCCGAACGGCTCCAGGTCCACCAGGAAGTGGTGCTTGTTCGGGAGGGAGAAGCGGACCTCGTCGATCTCGCTGCGGTTGTTGATGATCCGCGAACCCATTTGGTACAGGGTCTGCTGAAGCGAGAGCGAGTAGGTCTCGGCGAAGGCCTGGAGCATGTGCTTCCTGGTCTGCTCGTAGGACTTCTCCCAGTTGGGCATCCGCTGCTCGTCGTCGGTCCAGTTGAAGCGCCAGCGGCCGGAGACCTGGGTGGCCAGGATGCGGTCGTAGGCCTCCTTGAGCGTCGTGTACTTGTCCTTGACGTAGCCCCAGAACTCGGAGTTGGTCGAGTTCATCACGACGAGGTCCTTGAGGCCGGAGACGACCTCCCACTTCTCGCCGTCGTAGGTGATCTGCGTGACCCGCGTCTCCTGGCCCTGGCGGACGAAGGAGTGCTTGACCTCGTCGGAGCCGATGAACTGCGAGTTGGCGTCGGAGGCCTCGATCCGCTCCCAGGCGTACTCCTCGATGCGGATCCGGGCCTGCTGGATCGGCTCCTGCGAGGTGACGAAGTGGCGGGCGAGGTGGATGCCGAACTGCTCGGCCGACTCGATGCCGTACTCCTTGGCGAACGCGTACACCGTGTTCTTGGTGGTGTCGGTCGGCAGGACATTGGCGTTCGAGCCGGAGTAGTGGACCTCGTCCATGTCGCCGGAGAGCGCCACGGATACGTTCAGGTCCTTGATGTGGTGGGTGGCGCCGTCCCGCGTGATCTTTACGACTCGGTTCTCGGCCTTGCCGTACTGGTTCTGTCCCAGGATCGTGGGCATGTCTGCTAGCTCCCTCGGTAAACGGAGTAGCCGAACGGGTTGAGCAGCAGCGGCACGTGGTAATGCTCCCCGGGCTTCACGGCGAAGGTGATCGCCACCTCGGGGAAGAACACGGCACCGCTGTCCCGATTCGCGGGGGCGTCCTGCTGCGCATCGGCTTGCTTCTTCTCGAAATACGGCTCCACCGCGAAGTCGAGCCGTACGTGTGTGGTGCCCTCCGGCAGCGCCGGCAGGTCCTTGCACCGCCCGTCCGCGTCGGTCGCCGAGCCGCCGAGCGTCTGCCAGTCCGCGCCGCGGCCGATGCGGGCCGCGAGCTGGACGGCGACGGCCTCGGCGGGGCGGCCGATGCTGGTGTCCAGGATGTGGGTGGACACGGAGGCGGTGGTGCTGGTGCTCATGGTCAGGCGTCCTCTTCGGTCTTCCTCGAAGATCAGTCTTCGTCGACGAGACGGGCGAGCCGGATACGGTTGATCTTGCCCAGCTCGGTGCGGACGATCTCCCGCTCCTGCTCCGGCGAGTTGCCGATCCGCTCCTTGACCGCGTCGCGCATCTGCGCGCCGGTCCGGCCGGTGGCACAGATCAGGAAGACGTGGCCGAACTTCTCCTGGTAGGCGAGGTTCAGTTCCAGCATCTCCGCCTTGAGTTCCTCGGAGGCGCCGGCCATGCCGCGCTGTTCCCGGGACGAGGTCGGGTCGCCGGGCTTGGGGCGGCCGATGGGCGGGTGCCCGGCCATCGCCTCGGCGAGGTCCCGCGCACTCAGCTCGGCCATGGCGGCGTCACTGGCGGCGTAGAGATCGTCGGCGGTGGTGTACGGGCGGGCGCCCAGCAGCCGGTTCGCCCAGGCCGTGGAGGCGCACGCCTCGTGGAGAGCGGCGTGGGCCGCGTGCTCCTCCAGGGCGTTGAACCGGGCCAGGCCCGGGGGCGTGGAATTCGACGTCACGGGAGCCTCCGTGGCCGCGAAGGGCCTTCGTACTGAACGGGCGTGCCGTTAGCTAACGCCCTACGACGACGAGACGTCAACACTTTGTTGAAAATTCGCGGTAACGAAACCGGGCGGGCCGCCTCAGGGGCACTTCTCCCGATTCGGGCCGCTCAGGGGTTCTTCTCCCGGTTCAGGTAGTTGTAGACCGTGAAGCGACTCACCCCGAGCGCGCTCGCCACGGTCTCCACCCCATGCCGTACGGAGAAGGCGCCGCGCGCCTCGAGTATCCGTACGACCTCCTGCTTGGCCTTGCGGTCCAGGTCGGCCAGCGGCTTGCCCTTCCTGCGCTCCATGGCGACCAGGATGTGATCCAGCGAGTCGGCCAGCTGGGGCAGGCGCACGGCGACGACGTCGGCGCCCTCCCAGGAGAGCACGACATCCTCGGGGCCCGCCTCGTCGGGCGGGAGAATCTCGCCGCCCATGGCGTCGACCAGCGGCTTCACGGCCGCAATGAAGGGCTCGTCCCCGGTGCCGGTCACGCGTCGCCCTCCCCGACCACATTGACCTGGAGCGAGATCCGGGTGGCACCGGCCTCCAGGCTCTTGCGCAGCAGGGCGTCCACGGCGGTGAGCACGGTGTCGGCACCGCCCTCCGCCGTGTTCCCGAACGGGCCGACGTCCACCTCGTCGAGCTCGGCCGCCTCGATGACCTCGCGGGCCGCCAGCGCATGCGCGGGTGCCTCGTCGAGGTCGAAGGGCTCGGTCGTGAACTCCACTCTCAATCGCACGCGGTCAACCTAACGCGCGGTGACGCTTTCCGCCGACCCCTCTTGACAAGCTTCGACACCCGGCGGCAATCTTCCATTAGACAGAAAACATCTTCCGCAATACGGAATCTCGACAACGGAAGGGAGCGTCGGCGACATGCCAGGTTTTGCCTTGGACACAGCCGCAGAGCAGCGCTTCAACGTCAACCTGTCGATCCTCTTCACAGAACTCCCGCTCCTGGAGCGCCCGGCGGCCGCCGCCGCGGCCGGCTTCACCGCGGTCGAGCTGTGGTGGCCCTGGGTCGACTCCCCACCCCCGAGCAGTCCGAGCTCGACGCCCTGAAGAAGGCGATCGAGGACGCGGGCGTCCAGCTCACCGGCCTGAACTTCTACGCCGGTCAGCTGCCCGGCCCCGACCGTGGCGCCCTGTCGGTCCCGGGCGAGGAGTCGGAGAGGTTCCGCGCGAACATCGACGTGGCGGCGGACTTCGCCGCCTCCCTCGGCTGCCGGGCGCTCAACGCCCTGTACGGCAACCGCGTCGAGGGCGTGGACCCGGCCGAGCAGGACGCGCTCGCGCTGGAGAACCTGGTCCTCGCGGCGCGGGCGGCCGACCGGATCGGCGCGATTCTCCTCGTCGAGGCACTGAACCAGCCGGAGTCGCCGCTGTACCCGCTGGTCAGCGCGCCGGCCGCGGTCGGGATCGTCGACCGGGTCAACGAGGCCACGGGCCTGGGCAACACGAAGTTCCTCATGGACCTGTACCACCTGTCCATGAACGGCGAGGACCTGCCGTCGGTGATCGAGCAGTACGCCTCGAAGACCGGCCATGTGCAGATCGCCGACAACCCGGGCCGCGGCGCCCCGGGCACGGGGACGCTGCCGCTGGAGGAGCTGCTGGACCAGCTGACGAAGGCGGGCTACGAGGGCTGGGTCGGCTTGGAGTACAAGCCGGGCGACCGCCCCAGCGCGGAGGCCTTCGGCTGGCTGCCCCGCGAAGCGCGCGCCGCCCGCTGAACACACCCCCGTATTTGAGAGGCACCCCCAATCATGAGCAACCTCGCAGACTCTTCCCACCCGACCCGCCCCGCGATCGCCTGGATCGGCCTCGGCATCATGGGCTCCCCCATGTCCGAGAACCTGATCAAGGCGGGTTACGACGTCACCGGCTTCACCCTGGAGCAGGACAAGCTGGACCGCCTGGCCGCCGCCGGCGGCACGGTCGCCGGTTCGATCGCCGAGGCCGTGCGGGACGCCGACGTCATCATCACGATGGTGCCGGCCTCCCCGCAGGTCGAGGCCATCTCCTACGGCCCCGCCGGAATCCTGGAGAACGCGAAGTCCGGCGCGCTGCTGATCGACATGTCCTCGATCACCCCGCAGACCTCGGTCGACCTGGCGAAGGCGGCCAAGGACAAGGGCATCCGCGTGCTGGACGCCCCCGTGTCCGGCGGTGAGGCCGGCGCCATCGAGGCGGTACTGTCGATCATGGTCGGTGGCGAGCAGGCCGATTTCGACGCCGCGAAGCCGATCCTCGATGCGCTCGGCAAGACCATCGTGCTGTGCGGTCCGCACGGCTCGGGTCAGACCGTGAAGGCCGCCAACCAGCTGATCGTCGCCGTGAACATCCAGGCGTGCGCCGAGGCCGTGGTCTTCCTGGAGAAGTCCGGCGTGGACCTGCAGGCCGCACTGGACGTCCTCAACGGCGGCCTCGCGGGCTCCACCGTGCTGACGCGGAAGAAGGACAACTTCCTGAACCGGGACTTCAAGCCCGGCTTCCGTATCGACCTGCACCACAAGGACATGGGCATCGTGACGGACGCCGCCCGCAACGTCGGCGCCGCCCTTCCGGTCGGTGCCGTGGTCGCCCAGCTGGTCGCGTCCCTGCGTGCGCAGGGCGACGGCGGGCTGGACCACTCGGCCCTGCTGCGGGCCGTGGAGCGCCTGTCCGGCGCCCAGGTCTGATCCGGGCCTGCCCCACACTTCCGGGCCGCGGCGCCGCTGACACCTGTCCTGTCGCGCCCAGGCGTCGCCGCGGCCCGGAATCACCTTCAGCAAACCGTTGATTCCGTTCAACAAACTGTTGACGCCCGTTCGCCCCACTTCTAGGCTCCACAAAGCGGAAACAGTTTTCCGCTGACACCCGCACGGAAGGTCCACGATGTCGAAGCGCGTGCTCACCACCGAGTCCGGCGCCCCGGTCGCCGACAACCAGAACTCAGCCTCCGCCGGCGTCGGCGGCCCGCTCCTGCTCCAGGACCAGCACCTGCTGGAGAAGCTGGCGCGCTTCAACCGCGAGCGCATTCCGGAGCGCGTGGTGCACGCCCGTGGCTCCGGCGCGTACGGCCACTTCGAGGTGACCGACGACGTCACCGGCTTCACCCACGCCGACTTCCTGAGCGCGGTGGGCAAGCGGACCGAGGTGTTCCTGCGCTTCTCGACCGTGGCCGACAGCCTCGGCGGTGCGGACGCGGTGCGCGACCCGCGCGGTTTCGCGGTCAAGTTCTATACGGCCGAGGGCAATTACGACCTCGTCGGAAACAACACCCCGGTGTTCTTCATCAAGGACCCGGTCAAGTTCCCCGACTTCATCCACTCGCAGAAGCGCGACCCGTTCACCGGCCGCCAGGAGCCGGACAACGTCTGGGACTTCTGGGCACACGCCCCCGAGGCCACGCACCAGGTGACCTGGCTGATGGGCGACCGCGGCATCCCGGCGTCGTACCGCCACATGAACGGCTACGGCTCGCACACCTACCAGTGGACGAACGCCGAGGGCGAGGCCTTCTTCGTCAAGTACCACTTCAAGACGAACCAGGGCATCCGCTGCCTGAGCGCCGAACAGGGCGCCGAGCTCGTCGGCAAGGACGCCAACTCGCACCAGACGGACCTGCTCCAGGCCATCGAGCGGGGCGTGCACCCGTCGTGGACGCTCTACGTCCAGCTCATGCCGGCGGCGGAGGCGGCCGACTACCGCTTCAACCCGTTCGACCTCACCAAGGTGTGGCCGCACAAGGACTACCCGCTGCAGCGCGTGGGCCGGCTGGTCCTGGACCGCAACCCGGACAACGTCTTCGCCGAGGTCGAGCAGGCCGCGTTCTCCCCGAACAACTTCGTCCCGGGCATCGGCCCCTCCCCCGACAAGATGCTCCAGGGCCGCCTGTTCGCCTACGCGGACGCCCACCGCTACCGTCTGGGAGTCAACCACACCCTGCTGGCCGTGAACGCCCCGAAGGCGACGACCGCGCAGAACTACGGCCGCGACGGCCTCATGGCGACCAACTCCCAGGGCCGCGGGGCGAAGAACTACGAGCCGAACTCCTACGACGGCCCGGTCGAGACCGGCCGCCCGCTGTCGGCCCCGCTCGCGGTGAACGGCCACACGGGCACCCACGAGGCGCCTCTCCACACCAAGGACGACCACTTCTTCCAGGCCGGCGAGCTGTACCGCCTGATGTCCGCCGAGGAGAAGTCCCGCCTGATCGCGAACATAGCCGGTGGCCTGTCCCAGGTCTCCCTCGACGACGTGATCGAGAAGAACCTGGCCCACTTCCACGCCGCCGACCCGGATTACGGCAAGCGCGTGGAGGAAGCGGTCCGCGCCCTGCGCGAGGACTGAACCCCAAGGCTGCGTCCGTCTCCTGACGGGAGGTCATGAGGCGGACGCAACGCCCGCAGAGAAGCCGAGCGACCCGGATGAGGGGTGGTCGCCCGGCCCGGACGCGGGCAACACGAGGACCGCGGCGGTGTGCGAGCCAGTGCGGTGGTAAAGGTTCCGGTCTCCTTCTTCGACCTGAGGAAGGAGCACCCGGTTCCGTCGCAACCGCCGCGGTCCCGAACCCCTCCAGACCCCGTCCGGCGGCGCGAACGTCCTGTCGCGCCCAGCCTCGCACCGTCGGACGGCCACAACCGGATATCTCACCGGCCGAAGAGCGCCGGGCACGGACGGTCCCGTGCCCGGCGCTCTTCGGCGTTCCCCGGCGCATTCCGGGGTGCGGATCCGGCCCGGCCGCAGGAGTCTGAAGGCATGGCAGCACACCCGACCGAACATCCGCACGTCGTGGTCCATCCGCCGGCCCTGGACGGCTCCCGGCGGGTCACCGAGGGCGACGAGACGCTGGGCATCGCCACGCACGTGGACGACGTCAGCGAGATCCTGCGCCTCGCCGACCTCTATGTCACGGACATCTCGGAGAGCGACTTCATCGACTGGCAGGGCGGCGGCCCCGACGACTGGCCCGGGCTGTCGGAACACCACGAGCCGTAGACGGCCCCGTACGCCATCGGGCGTACGCCGGCTACGAAACCCTCAGATCAACCTCTGAACAAGCTCCGGGAGGCTTCAACCCCCCGCTGCCGCGGGCACATTCCTCTCACACGGGGCCCGTCGGCACGGGGGCGGCGGGCCCTGGACGGGGGAACGCGAAAGGGCGGCCCAACCCTTCGGTTGGACCGCCCCTCGGCGTACCGGACGCGTCAGACCTTCAGCGTCCTGATCGACGTCGGCGAGTGACCCGGCTCCGTCGCGATCTCCTCGAACTCGACGACGTTGCTGATGTCGTTCGTGGTCGACATGGAGATGTTGGTGACGCGTTCCAGGATCGCCTCGACGACCACTGGGACCTGGTGCTCCTGCGCGAGCTTCTTGGCCTGCTCCAGGGCGGCGCCCAGTTCGCTCGGGTCGGTCACGCGGATCGCCTTGCAGCCGAGGCCCTCGGCGACCTTGACGTGGTCGACGCCGTAGACGCCCAGCTCGGGCGAGTTGATGTTCTCGAACTCCAGGTTGACCTGGAAGTCGATCTCGAACGCCCGCTGCGCCTGGCGGATCAGGCCCAGGTAGGAGTTGTTCACCAGGACATGGACGTACGGGATCTTGTGCTGCGCCCCGACCGCCAGCTCCTCGATCATGAACTGGAAGTCGTAGTCGCCGGACAGGGCGACGACCTGCGCCTCGGGGTCGGCCTTCGCCACGCCCAGCGCCGCCGGGATCGTCCAGCCCAGCGGGCCCGCCTGGCCGCAGTTGATCCAGTGCCGCGGCCTGAACACGTGCAGCATCTGGGCGCCCGCGATCTGCGAGAGACCGATGGTGGAGACGTACCGGGTCTCCGGGCCGAAGGCCTTGTTCATCTCCTCGTAGACGCGCTGCGGCTTGATCGGGATGTCGTCGAAGTGCGTACGGCGCTGGAGGGTCGCCTTCTTCTCCTGCGCGGACGCGGCCCAGTCGGAGCGGTCCGGCAGCTTGCCCGCGGCCTTCAGCTCCTTGGCCACCTCGACGAACAGCTCCAGCGCGGCCTTCGCGTCCGACGCGATGCCGTAGTCCGGCGCGAAGATCTTGCCGATCTGGGTGGGCTCGACGTCGACGTGGACGAACTTGCGCCCGGCCGTGTAGACGTCCAGTTTGCCGGTGTGGCGGTTGGCCCAGCGGTTGCCGATGCCGAGGACGAAGTCGGACTCCAGGAAGGTCGCGTTGCCGTAGCGGTGCGAGGTCTGCAGGCCCACCATGCCGGCGTTCAGCTCGTGGTCGTCGGGCAGCAGGCCCCAGCCCATCAGGGTCGGGACGACCGGGGTGCCGGTCAGCTCGGCGAACTCGACGAGGAGTTCGGCGGCGTCGGCGTTGATGACACCGCCGCCCGCGACGATCAGCGGCCGCTCGGACGCGTTCAGCAGTCCGATCGCCTTCTCGATCTGGGCGCGGCTCGCGGCCGGCTTGTAGACCGGGAGGGGCTCGTACGTCTCCGGGTCGAACTCGATCTCCGTCAGCTGGACGTCGATCGGCAGGTCGATGAGGACCGGGCCGGGACGGCCGGAGCGCATCAGGTGGAAGGCCTGCTGGAAGACGCCGGGGACCTGGGCGGCCTCCAGGACGGTCACCGACATTTTCGTGACCGGCTTGGCGATCGAGGCGATGTCGACGGCCTGGAAGTCCTCTTTGTGGATCACGGCGGTCGGCGCCTGGCCCGTGATGCACAGGATCGGGATGGAGTCGCCGATCGCGGAGTACAGGCCGGTGATCATGTCGGTGCCGGCGGGGCCGGACGTGCCGATGCAGACGCCGATGTTGCCGGCGTGCGTGCGGGTGTAGCCCTCCGCCATGTGCGAGGCGCCCTCCACATGGCGGGCGAGGGTGTGGTTGATCCCGCCGGAGGCCTTGAGCGCCGCATAGAAGGGGTTGATCGCCGCGCCCGGCACGCCGAACGCGTTGCTGACGCCCTCGCGCTTGAGGATCTCGACTGCCGCTCGGGCAGCGGTCATACGAGCCATTGAGTACTCCTGCTTCGGCTGTCGGATTCGCACTCCCGTCGCGCCCCGCGGTGAGCAATTCCGTGACGATGTCCATTCCGCCTGCGTTTTCCACATTGCGGAAACTGTTTTCTACTATCTGGAAGCAATGTAAGTGGGCAGCTTAGGAGCGTCAAGAGGCGAAGACCCTCAACGGGCGGACAACCGGGCACCACGTGGAGGACGATGGGACCGCTGTCCCGATGCGAGGTCGTCCTGGAGTGGGCCATGTCCGAGAGCGTGTCGTTGCGCTGCCCGGCCTGCCGGCGCGAGCATCTCTACGAGGCACCCGCCTATCCGTGCGCGTGCGGGGCGCCCATCGCGCCGGAGCTCGATCCGCACGGGACCGCGACGGCCGTTGCCCACCGGGCCTGGGACGACGAATGGATCGCCGTGCGCTGCGGGTCGTGCGGCCGGGAGAGCCATTGGCCCCGTCCGGAGGTGGGGTGCCCCTGCGGGACGATGGTGCGGGTGCCGGTGGCGGAGGCGGGAGCCGACACGGGCGTGGCGCGGCGGGAGACACCGCCCGCGGCGCGCCGCGCCTTTCAGCCCGTCACGATCCGCACCGCCCGTGACGCGGTCACCGCGGCCGCCGTATATCTGCGGTGGCTCGGCTACCGGGACATCCGCCGGGCCGACCAGCGGCCCACGTCGGGGGTCGGCATCGCCGCTCACGGGCTGCTCGCGCAGGTCGACCCCACGGTCAGCCCGGCCTCCCTGCGTGACGTGGAGTGCCTGTGGCTGACCGCCATGTCCGAGTCCGCGGCCTGCGTCTACTTCTCCCTCGCCGGGTACGCCCCCGACGCCCGCGTTCGCGCCGACGGCCTGGGCGTCCCCCTCTTCGTCCTCGACCTGACGGGGACACCCCAGCCGGTCAACAGCCTCGCCGACGAACTGGACGCGACGGGCGCCCGGTAATCCGCATGCGCCCGACGCCGCCGACGACGGACACTCGGCCCATGCGCATCCGAGCCGCGACGCCCGACGACCTCCCCGTCCTCCAGGACATCGAACGCGCCGCAGGAGCCGCCTTCCGCGACCTCGGCATGGCGGCGATCGCCGACGACGAGCCGCCCGCCCTGGACGTCCTGGAGCACTACCGCGGGGCGGGCCGCGCCTGGGCCGCCTGCGACGCGGTGGACCACCCGGTCGGCTATCTGATCTGCGAGCCCGTCGACGGCTCCCTGCACATCGAGCAGGTCTCGGTCCACCCTGACGCGGCTCGCAGGGGCATCGGCCGGGCCCTGCTCGCATACGCCGCCCGTCGCGCCCGCGAGGAGGGCCTGTCCGGTCTCACCCTGACCACCTTCACCGAGGTCCCGTGGAACGCGCCGTACTACGAACGCCTCGGCTTCCACGTCCTCGACGAGGCCGAGCTCACCCCAGGGCTGCGGAAGATCCGTGCCCATGAGGCGGAACTCGGCCTCGACCGGTGGCCGCGAGCGTGCATGCGCCGGACCTAGCCGGCCGCGAACCTCTCGCGCAGCTCCACCTTGCGCACCTTCCCGGACACCGTCATCGGAAAGGCGTCGAGGATCTGCAACCGGCTCGGAACCTTGTAGTGCGCCAGTTGCCCGTCGCAGAAGGCCCGCAGCTCCTCCAGCGTCAGCGGGGCGGCCGCGTCGCGCGGGATGACGCAGGCCAGTACCTCCTCGCCGTACCGTTCGTGGGGCACTCCGACGACCTGGACGTCGGCGATCTTGGGGTGGGCGTAGAGGAACTCCTCGATCTCGCGCGGGTAGATGTTCTCGCCGCCCCGGATGATCATGTCCTTGATGCGGCCGACGATCTCGACGTAGCCGTTCTCCCGCATCGTCGCGAGGTCGCCGGTGTGCATCCAGCGGCCCGCGTCGACGGTCTCGGCGGTCTTCCCGGGCTCGTTCCAGTAGCCGAGCATCACGCTGTAGCCGCGGGTGCACAGCTCGCCCGCCGTGCCGCGGGGCCGGGTCACGCCGGTGGCCGGGTCGACGATCTTCACCTCGATGTGCGGCAGGACGCGGCCGACCGTGGACGTGCGGTGTTCGAGGTCGTCGTCCCGGCGTGTCTGGAGGGACACCGGGGACGTCTCGGTCATGCCGTAGCAGATGGAGACCTCCTCCATGTGCATCTCGGCGACGACCCGCTTCATCACCTCCACCGGGCAGGGCGAGCCCGCCATGATGCCGGTGCGCAGGGAGGAGAGGTCGTACGACGCGAAGTCGGGGAGGTTCAGCTCCGCGATGAACATCGTCGGGACGCCGTACAGGGACGTACAGCGCTCCTGCTGGACGGCCTCCAGCGTGGCCTTCGGATCGAAGGACGGGGCCGGGATCACCATGCAGGCGCCGTGCGAGGTGGCGGCCAGATTGCCCATCACCATGCCGAAGCAGTGGTAGAAGGGCACCGGGATGCAGACCCGGTCCTGCTCGGTGTACGCGATCAACTCCCCCACGAAATAGCCGTTGTTGAGGATGTTGTGGTGGGAGAGGGTGGCCCCCTTGGGGAAGCCCGTCGTGCCCGACGTGTACTGGATGTTGACCGGGTCGTCGCAGGACAGCTCCTCGAACGGGGCAGGTGTGGCCCGCCCGATCAGCGCCTCCCAGCTCGGGTCCCCGATGTACACGGTCTCGCGCAGCTGCGGGCACTTTCCGCGCACCTGCTCGACCATGGCCCGGTAGTCGCTCGCCTTGTGGCTCAGGGAGGCGAAGAGGAGTGAGATTCCCGCCTGGTTGAGGACGTACTCGACCTCGTGGGTGCGGTAGGCGGGGTTGATGTTCACCATGATCGCGCCGATGCGGGCCGTGGCGTATTGGACCAGCACCCATTCGGGACAGTTGACCGCCCAGATGCCCACCCGGTCGCCCTTGGCGACGCCGCTCGCGAGCAGCGCGTACGCCAACTCGTCGACGTCGGCGGCGAACCGGGCGTACGTCCAGCGCCGCCCGGACTCCACGTCGACCAGCGCCTCCCGTTCGGGCCATGCGGCGACCGCCCGGTCCAGGTTGGCCCCGATCGTGTCGCCGAGCAGGACGGTGTCGCTCGTCCCGTGGGTGTAGGACAGCTCTGAGCTCACCGGAAGTCCTCCTCGCGGTACTCGGCGTCCGAACCGGCTGCCGTGGCCTCGCGCAGCTCGATGCGGCGGATCTTGCCGGAGACGGTCTTGGGCAGGGGCGCGAACTCCAGGCGGCGGATGCGCTTGTACGGCGCCAGGACCTCCCGTGCGTGCTCGAAGAGCACCTTGGCCGTGTCGGGGCCGGGCTCCCAGCCCTCCGCGAGGACGACGTACGCCTTCGGCACCGCGAGCCGCAGCTCGTCCGGCGCGGGCACGACGGCCGCCTCGGCCACCGCCTCGTGCTCCAGCAGGGCGCTCTCCAGCTCGAAGGGACTGATCTTGTAGTCCGACGCCTTGAAGACGTCGTCCGCGCGACCGACGTAGGTGATGTAGCCGTCGGCGTCACGGGAGCCGATGTCGCCGGTGCGGTAGTAGCCGCCGGCCATCGCCTCCGAGGTGCGGTCCGCGTCGCCGTGGTAGCCGGTCATCACGCCGACGGGGCGGGCGGACAGGTCGAGCGCGATCTCGCCCTCGTCGGCGCCCGGCGCGCCGGAGACCGGGTCGAGGAGTTCCACGCGGAAGCCGGGGCTGGGGCGGCCCATGGAGCCTGTCTTCAGGGGCTGGCCGGGGCTGTTGGAGACCTGGACCGCGGTCTCGGTCTGCCCGAAGCCGTCCCGGATGGTCACGCCCCACGCCTCGCGGACCCGCTCGATGACCTCGGGATTGAGCGGCTCACCTGCGGCGACGACCTCGCGCGGGCGGGTGCGCAGGACGCTCAGGTCGGCCTGGATGAGCATGCGCCAGACGGTCGGCGGGGCGCAGAAGGTGGTGACGCCGGCGCGGTCCATCTCGGCCATCAGGCGGGCCGGGTCGAAGCGTGTGTAGTTGTGGATGAAGACGGTCGCCTCCGCGTTCCACGGCGCGAAGAGGTTGGACCAGGCGTGCTTGGCCCAGCCGGGCGAGGAGATGTTCAGGTGCACGTCGCCGGGCTTGAGGCCGATCCAGTACATGGTGGCCAGGTGCCCGATCGGATACGAGGTGTGGGTGTGCTCGACCAGCTTGGGGCGGGCGGTGGTGCCGGAGGTGAAGTAGAGCATCAGCGGATCGTCGGCCGCCGTCGGCCCGTCGGGGGTGAAGTCGGCGGAGACGGCGTACGCGTCCTCGTACGCCTGCCAGCCCTCGCGTGCGCCGCCGACACTGATGCGCGTGTAGCGGCCGGGCACCCCGTCGAACTTGCCGGTGTCCTCCGCCCGCACGAGCACATGCCGGACGCGGCCGCGCTCCACCCGGTCGCGCAGGTCGGCGGGGCCGAGCAGCGGGGTGGCCGGGATGACGACGGCGCGCAGCTTCATGGCGGCGAGGGCGGTCTCCCACAGCTCGGCCTGGTTGCCGAGCATCACGAGGACGCGGTCCTCGGCACGGACGCCGCGCGCCCGCAGCCAGCCCGCGACGCGGTCGGAGCGCTCCGACATCTCGGCAAAGGACAGGCGGACCTCGCTGCCGTCCTCCTCGACGATGTGCAGCGCGGTGCGGTCGTTTCCGTCCGCGATGACGTCGAACCAGTCGAGCGCCCAGTTGAACCGCTCCGGCCGGGGCCAGGTGAAGCCCTCGTAGGCGGTCGTGTAGTCCTCGCGGTGCTCGAGCAGGAAGTCCCGCGCACTGCGGAACCCCTCCGTCCCCGTCGTCATCTGTCCTCCTGGTTACCGGAACCTTGCCGGGCGGCCCTCTGCCATCGTGTAATCCGTGACGTGGGTCTCACTACCCCCGAACGGGGTGTGCGCTCGGGAAAGCCGCAGGAAAGGGCGAGCAGGTGGCAGTGGAAGCGGCAGCATCGGTGGAGATAAGGGGCGCGCTGCTGCGCCTGCGCCGCTCGACCGGGCTGCCGGTCGCCTTCGGCGGCCTGGTGGAGCCCGGGCGTCCGCGCGTGCGCATCAGCGAACTGAACGGCACCGCCACCGAGTCCCTGAGCAGGCTCGCGGTGACCGCCGGCAACGGCCTGGGCGGCAAGGCGGTGGCCCTCGCCCGCCCGTGCGCGGTCACGGACTACTCCGCCTCACGGCAGATCACCCACGAGTACGACGCCGCCGTCGCCGTGGAGGGACTGCGTTCGGTGCTGGCGGTTCCGGTCGTCGTACGACGCCGGGTGCGCGGTGTCCTGTACGGCGCCCTGCGCACGGCCCAGCCCCTGGGCGACCGCACGCTGACGGCGGCCGTGGAGGCGGCACGGGACGTCGAGCAGGCGCTGGTGGTGCGGGACGAGGTGCGGGGGCTGCTGGCGGCGGCGCGGGTGGAGACGGCGGCGGTGGAGACGCCGCCGGTCGACCGGGGCGCCGACTGGGAGCGGGTCCGCGATGCCCACGCGGCGCTGCGCGCTCTGGCCCCGCGCATCGGCGACCCCGCCCTGCGCGCGGAACTGCTGGACGCCTGCGGCCTGCTGACGGAGGACCCTGCGCGTGCGCCGAGCGGCGTGCGGCTGGCCCCGCGCGAACTGGACGTGCTGGCGTGCGTGGCCGCCGGCTCGACGAACGCGGTCGCCGGCGAACGGCTGGGGCTGCGGGTGGAGACGGTCAGGAGCTATCTGCGCTCGGCCATGCGGAAGCTGGGCACCCACACGCGCGGGGAGGCGGTGGTCGCGGCACGCCGGGCCGGGTTACTGCCCTAGGCCTGCGGCTGCCTGACGTGGGCCTGCGGCTGCCTGTCACGGGCCGCGGTTGCCCTCCGTGGGCCGGCCCACCCCGACGACCCTCCATTCATTCATCTGTGCTTTGAATTTCCCTATGCCCGTCGCTGTTATTTGCCTCACCATGTCGTCGGTCCGAAATTCAAAGACCTGTTGCCTAATATTGGCCCGGACACGACACACGGAGGGGAGCGGTGACCGTGCGACGGGACTTCAAGGAGCCTGCCGGCTGCCGCTCCGACCAGGTCATCGGCAGGGAGGAGCTGTTCACGGCGGCGCGTGAGCAGCTCGGGCGGGGCGGCAGCGTGCTGCTTCACGGACCTGCCGGAATTGGGAAGTCGACGGTCCTGCGGGCTTTGGCCGGGGAATACGGCGGCGCGGCACGCACGGTGTTGCGCTGCTCGCCCACGGAGTCGGAATCCCATCTTCCCTTCCTCGCGCTGGCCGACCTCCTCGGCCTGGTCCTGGACGAGGTGTCCGAGCGGCTGCCCGCCGCGCAGCGCACCGCCCTGGAGTCGGCCCTCACCGGCCGCGGCGAGTCCACCCTCCAGCGCGACGGCCTCGCCCTGCGCCTGGCCGTGCTGTCAGCCCTGCGCGCCCTCGCCGACACCGGGCCCGTCCTCGTCGTCGCCGACGACCTCCAGTGGCTCGACCCGGCCAGTGCCGAACTCCTCGGTTTCGCCGCCCGGCGCCTCGGCGACACCCCGGTGCGGATGCTGTGCGCGGTGCGGACCGAGGGCGAGGAGTACGACCGCCATCTACGCGCGTCCCCGCCGGACACCCTCGCCGTCCGGCTGGGTCCGCTCTCCCGGGCCCAGTTGTCCGCCCTGCTGGACCACCGCGGTTACACCGGCCTGCCCCGCTCCACGGTCCGCGACATCCACCGCACCAGCGGCGGCAACGCCCTGTTCGCCCTCGAACTGGGCCGCGCCCTGGCCGAGAACCCCACGCCGCCCCGCCCCGGCGAGCCCCTGCCGGTGCCCACCTCGCTGCGCGCCCTGGTGCTGAACCGCCTGGAGATGCTGTCGGCGGAAGCCCGCCGCACCCTGCTCGTGGCGAGCGCGGGCGCCCGCCCCACACTGGCCCTGCTGCACTCGGCCGGCCGTGACAACGCCGAGGCCGAGACCGCCCAGGCCGCCGAACTCGGGCTGCTGGCCACCGAACCCGAGGGTCCCGCCGTACGGTTCGCGCACCCGATGATCTCCGCCGCGCTGTACGCGGAGGCGCCCGCGCAGGACCGCCGGGCCGCGCACGCCGCACTGTCCACGGCCGCGTCCGACCCCATCGAGCGCGCCCGGCACCTGGCCCTGGCGACCCATGGCACGGACCCGGAGGTCGCCGCCCGGCTCGCCGAGGCCGCCGCCCTGGCCAGGGACCGGGGAGCGCCCTCTGTGGCCGCGCAGTTGGGGCTGCTCGCCGCCCGGCACACCCCGGCGGACGGCACCCCGAGCCCCGAAGTGATGCGCCTGGCCGCCGCCGAGGACGCGATCACCGCCGGGGAACTGGACCTCGCCCGGGACATCGCCCGTGAGGTGCTGAGCCGCACGACCGTTCCCGAGGACCGGGTGCGGGCCTGGATCATCGTGATCGACACGGCGGGCCACGCCATGACGGAGGTCGACGCGATCTTCCCGCAGGCCCTGGCCGACGCCGGCGACGACCCGCGACTGCTCGCCCTGGTCCACTACCAGCTCACCTGGCGGGCCCTGCTCGTGGAGGGCGACTTCGACGAGGCCCGCGGCGAGGCGGCGTACTCGGCAGAGCTGGCCGCGCGGGCCGGCGACCGGTACACGGAGCTGATGGCGCTCGCCTTCCAGGCCCAGATCGAGACCCTCATGGGCCACCCGGACGCCCCCGCGACCATCAGGCGGGCGCTCGAGGAGCCCCAGGACCCGAGGGTGGCGTGCCATCACAACGGCGCCGGCTACTCGCGGTTCCGCTGGCTGATCATGAGCGACCAGCTGGCCGAGGCGCGCGCCACGGTCACCGCCCTGCTGCGGGAGGTGCGGCGGCGCGGGTCGGTCGAGAGCGAGGTGCACTTCCTGCGCGGGGTGGCCGAGACCGAACTGCACTCCGGTCACTGCGGACGCGCCCTCGACCTGGCCCGCGAGAGCCTGCGGATGGCCCGGGACACCGGGATCGGCGAGGTGGCCTCCGCCGTGCTGACCTCGCTCGCGGAGGCCGCGGGCGGGGAGGTGGACCGGGCGCTGGACCTGGCGCGGGAAGCGGTGGCGCACGCCGAGGAGGACGGCGACCAGATGTACGTGTCGCGTGCCCTGGCCGCCCTGGGGCACGCCCAGTTGGTGGCCGGGGACGTGTCTGCGGCGGTGCGTTCGCTGCGCCGGGTGCGGGAGGTGGAGCAGGGCCTCGGCATCACCGACCCGGCGCGCGGCCGGTGGCACGGCGACCTGGCCGAGGCGCTGGTGCGCAGCGGTGAGATCGCCGAGGCACAGGACGTCATCGACGGCACGCGCGAGATCGCGCTGCGCCTGGAACGGGAGGGCGTACTGGCCGTACTGGACCGGGCCGAGGCGCTGATCCGCGCGGTACGGGGCGAACAGGACGCCGCCGCCACCCAGTTGACGTCGGCTCAGGACCGGCTCGGCAAGCTGGGCTACAGCCTGGAGGAGGCCCGGGCCGCCTTCGCCCTGGCTCAGCTGCGCTCCGACACCGCGGGCCCGACGTCGTACGACGAGGCGGCCAGGCTGTTCCGCCGCTGCCGGGCCCTGCCCTGGCTGCGGCAGGTCGTGGCGGCCGCAGCCACGCGGCCCGCGGAGGCGCCTCCCGCCCCCGCCTCCGCCCCGGACGGGCTCGACGGCCTGGACGGGCTCGCCTCGATGGAGCGTCAGGTCGCCGCGCTCGTCATGGAGGGCGCGACCAACCGGGAGATCGCCGCGCGCCTTTTCATCAGCGTCAAAACGGTCGAGGCGACGCTTACCCGCGTTTATCGCAAGCTCGGGATCCGATCGCGGGTCGACATCGTCAGACTGGCGGCGGGGCGCCGCAAGACCTGAGGTCGGGGCGCCGTACGACGTGAGATCTCGGCGCCGTCACGACGCGGGATCCGGCGCCGTACGAGGTGAGTTCACCCGTCTTTGTCGGTCCGCGTGGGTTTATCGAGGCGGACCGAGGGTTTTCCCTGTCCAACTCCCTTAGGGGTTCCCTCATTGGGAAGGGAAACTTCCGGGACCTACCTTGAGTTCGTGCCGCTCGCTCGGGCACACGGGTGTCGGTCCCTCGACTCCCGTGCAACCCCCACACCCGCGCGACCCCCCACCGGCAACCCCCCAATGAGGAGTCTCATGTTCGGGCTCACCCGTGCCAGAAAGACCGCCGTCGTCGCGGCGACCGCCGCCGCGGCCGCGGCCGCACTGCTCAGCGCCCCCACCGCTGAGGCGGCGTCCTCCCGCATCGTGGGCGGTACGACGACCACGACGACCTCGTATCCCTTCATGATGCAGATCACGGACGCCTCCCAGAACCAGTTCTGCGGCGGCACGCTGGTCTCCGCGACCAAGGTGGTCACCGCGGCCCACTGCATGGTCGGCGAGAGCAACAGCAGCGTCCGGGTCGTCGGCGGCCGCACCTACCTCAACGGCACGAACGGCACCGTCAGCCAGGTCAGCGACATATGGATCCACCCGGACTACTCGGACGTCACCGAGGGCAACGACGTGGCGGTGCTGACCCTGTCCACGTCGATGCCGTACACGCCGGCCTCGTACGTCGACTCCTCGGACACCGGCGTGTACGCGACCGGCGCCACCGCCCGCATCATCGGCTGGGGCACCACCTCCTCGGGCGGCAGCTCCTCCAACCAGCTGCGCACGGCGACCGTGCCGATCGTGTCCAACTCCAGCTGCGCGAGCTCCTACGGTTCGGACTTCATCTCGTCCGACATGGTCTGCGCCGGATACACCTCCGGCGGCGTCGACACCTGCCAGGGCGACAGCGGCGGTCCCCTGCTCATCGGGGGCGTCCTGGCAGGCATCACTTCCTGGGGCGAGGGCTGTGCCCAAGCCGGATACCCGGGCATCTACACCCGGCTGACCACGTTCTCGGACGAGGTCACCGAACAGGTCTCCTGAGCACACCTCAGGTGAAAGACCAGGGGGCGTTGCGGGCCTCCACGAGCGGCCCGCAACCCCCCTATCCATGTCCGCAGCCGTCACCACATCCATGCCCACATCCATGCCCACGGTCCTGTCCCGTTGTCAGTGGTGCCTGTTTGAATGGGCTTCGGATGGGGGTGATGGGCATGGTGTCCACAGATCGTGTGCTGGCCTTCGCGGCGATGTCGCTGCTGGTGATCGTGATTCCGGGGCCGAGTGTCCTGTTCGTCATCGGCCGCGCCCTGGCGCACGGCCGCCGCACCGCCGTGGCGACCGCGCTGGGCAATGTCTTCGGCTCGTATCTGCTGGTGGTCGCCGTCGCGGTGGGCATCGGCTCGCTGGTCGAGCGGTCCATGACGATCTATCTGACGGTGAAGCTGGTCGGCGCGGCCTATCTGATCTACCTGGGCGTGCAGGCATTCCGGCACCGGAAGGAACTCAAGGCCTCGGCGATACGGACACACCAGCCGACGGAACCGACGCGAGGTGACCTCCGTACGGTCCTCGACGGCGCCCTCGTCGGCGTCACCAACCCCAAGGGCGTGGTGTTCTTCGCCGCCGTGCTCCCCCAGTTCGTGGACCACTCGGCAGGCCATGTCCCGCTGCAGATGCTGCTGTTGGGCCTGGTCCCGATCACCATCGGCCTGGTCACGGACACCCTGTGGGGCCTGACCGCGTCGGCGGCCCGCGGCTGGTTCGCCCGCTCCGACCGCCGGCTGTCCCTGATAGGCGGGGCCGGCGGGTGCACGATGATCGGGCTCGGCGTGACGGTCGCGGTGACGGGACGGGCGGACTGACGCCTGCGGGGCGCCTGCCAGGGGGTGGCCGACCAGGGGGTGGCCGACTACGGAGTGGCGGACTAGGGGTGGCCGACTAGGGGATGACAGTTCCGAAGCGGATGTCGTACGACGCCGCCGGGTGCATCACCTTCAGCATGCGCTCCCCTTCCTCCGTCACCTCCCCGCGCTGAGCCTTGGTGAGCTCGGTGAACTCCTCGATGACGAGCTCGTCGCCGAGGATGCGCCACACGCCCACGAGGAAGCCGTCGACGAGGAGGGGGCAGTAGACCGTGTTCACCTGCCAGGTACGGCCACGGTTGGCGGGCGGGATCACGCGGGTGCGGTCGGCGTGGGAGAGGAGCAGGTTGTCGAACTCGGGCAGGAAGCGGGGCGGGGCCGGGGTGTCCGGATCGGGGCGCGGGGCGTCGGGGAGGTCGAAGAGCTCGACGCCGTTCTCGTCGCGGAAGGTGAGCAGCTGGGGGCGGAGCCGTTCGAAGGCGTCACGCATCCGGGTCAGGCCGCACCAGGTCTGCATGTCCTTCACGGAGGCGGGGCCGAAGGCGGCCAGGTAGCGCAGCACCGTGGCATCGGGTGAGGCGGCCGGCTCGGAGGGACGGTCCAGCCACTGCTCGGCGGTGGTGAGAGCGACCTGGCCGCTGCGGCCCCACAGTCCGCGCGGGGTGACCTGGACGAGGGGCAGCTTGCAGCGGGCGGCGACGGCCAGGGACTGCGGGTCGGCGTCCGGCCACTCGACGCTCAGCGCTTCGCGCAGCTGCTTCATGGTGCGGGGCTCGGTTTCGACGAGATCGCGGGCGATGTGGGCGAGCCGGTCGAGATCGACGCCGCCGAGGCCCTTGCGGAAGTAGTTGATCTCGCGGTCCCTGGCGGGTTGGACCAGCGGACGCAGGGTGAGACTGTCGTCGGCGGTGTGCAGGTGGATCGTGGATCGCATGGTGACGATCCGCACGGCCGCGCGGTCGGCCAGCAGGCCGGACAGTGCGTCGGGCGTGAAGCCGTCGAGACGGGCGGCGAGCGCGTAGTAGGGCGGCTTGACCTCCTGGGCCTGGAGGCCGACCAGATGCTCCACGGCCGCCAGAGCCGACAGCGGCGAGCGACGCAGCAGCAACTGCCGGTCGAGGGTGGCGCGGTTGAGGGCGCGGGTGCCGAGCACGGGGCCGGCGGCTGCCGTCGTCTTCTTGGTGCTGCGCTTCGTCATGCTCCGCACGCTAGCGAGGCTTGCGGACACCTTCGGTCCGCAACTCTCACGGAATCCCGGATCCCCTCACCCCTCCCATGCCATTCGCCCCGTATATCCTTCACCGGAGATCACCCAGTCGTCGTCCAGACCGGGAGGCAGCCGCGATGTCCGAGCGACGCGCACGCCCCGCCTCGAAGAACCCCGTGAAGTCCGCTTGGCGCCGAGCCGTCGCTCCCCCGCCGCAACCCGAGCCACCGGAGCCGGGGCCCGCGGCGCGTACCACGGCGCCCGACTCCTCCGAGGTGGCGAGTGTCGTGCAGGCGGTGCTGTACCGGGACGGTGTGCGGGTGTCCGCCCCCGCCACGCTCGCCGACACCTACCGCGAGCTGCGCGACCAGCCCTCCGGGATGGCCTGGATCGGCCTGGCCCGCCCCACCGAGGCCGAACTGCTCTCCCTGGCCGCCGAGTTCGACCTGCATCCGCTCGCGGTCGAGGACGCGATGGAGGCGCACCAGCGGCCCAAGCTGGAGCGCTATGGCGAGACGCTCTTCGTGGTCCTTCGTGCGGCCCGCTACCTGGACGCACCCGAGGAGGTCGACTTCGGCGAACTGCATGTCTTCGTCGGCCCCGACTTCGTGATCACGGTCCGCCATGGCGCGGCCCCCGACCTGTCGGCGGTCCGCCAGCGCATGGAAGAGACTCCGGAGCTGCTCAAACTCGGCCCGGAGGCGGTGCTCTACGCGATCCTGGACGCGGTGGTCGACGGCTACGAGCCGGTGGTGGTGGGCGTTCAGAACGACATCGACGAGATCGAGACCGAGGTCTTCCGGGGCGATCCCGAGGTCTCCCGCCGTATCTACGAACTCTCCCGGGAAATGGTCGAGTTCCAGCGCGCCACCCGCCCGCTCGTCGGCATGCTGCACGCCCTGATGGCCGGCTTCTCCAAATACGGCACGGACGAGGAACTCCAGCGCTACCTGCGCGACGTGGCCGACCACGTCACCCACACCAGCGAGCGCGTCGACGGCTTCCGCCAGGCCCTCACCGAGATCCTCACGGTGAACACGACGCTGGTCACGCAGCAGCAGAACGCGGAGATGCGGGCGTTGGCGGAGGCGGGGTTCGAGCAGAACGAGGAGATCAAGAAGATCTCGTCGTGGGCGGCGATTCTGTTCGCTCCGACGCTGGTGGGGACGATCTACGGCATGAACTTCGACCACATGCCGGAGTTGCACTGGGTGTTCGGGTACCCGTTCGCGGTGTTGCTGATGGCGGGGGTCTGCACCAGTTTGTACCTCATCTTCAAGCGGAAGGACTGGCTCTGAGTAATCGCCGCGAAAGGTGCTGCCATGAGGGGATGCGGCGCCGGTCGCAGGCGCTGACGGAGCGCTTGAGGCCGCTGGGGTGAATCTGGGCCGGTCCGCCGACGTCCGGGCGCCGAAGCCTGCGAGGGCTCAGCGGCTTGCAACCACTGTCTGAGCAGGCTGCTCAGCGCAGCTGGTCGGTGGCCTCGCTCGCCCCGGCGGGGGTGGCTGCCAGGCTGGCGAGGAGTTTGAGGCGCTCTTCGGACGTGCTGCCCGGTTCGGCGGTGTAGAGGCTCAGGTCGTGCACAGCTCGCTGCGACACGGGCAGGTCCAGAGACTGGTAGGTCAGCTCGAGGAGGCCGACCTCGGGGTGCTGCAGCCGCTTGATGCCCTCGTGGCGGATACGGACGTCATGCGCGGCCCACATGGTGCGGAAGTCGGCGCTGACGGTGGACAGTTCGCCGATCAGCTCGCGCAGGGCCCGATCATGCGGTTCACGCCCGGCCTCGGCACGCAGCAACGCAACGGTGGCGGCGGCACCGGCCTCCCAATCGACGAAGAAGTCCTGTGAGCCGGTATCGAGGAAGTGGTAGCGGGCGAAGTTGGCGCGGCCGCGCTTGTCGATGGTGGGGCTCTCGAACATCGGCGCGTGCAAGGCCCTGCCGAGCGCGTTGTGGGCGATGACGTCCAAGCGGCCGTTGCGTACGAAGGCAGCGGACATCGTGATGGAGTCGAGCAGCCACTGGATGCGGGGCGGGGCCTCGACGTCCCTGCGGCGGGACGGCGTGCGCCGGGCGGGCCTGGCGGCGCGGGCCAGGTCGAACAGGTAGGTGCGTTCGTCCTCGTCCAGCTGCAGGGCTTGGGCGACCGCGGCAAGGACGTCTTCGGAGACGCCATTGATGTGACCCTTCTCCAGGCGGGTGTACCACTCGGTGCTCACGCCCGCGAGCACGGCGACTTCCTCACGCCGCAGCCCCGGGACCCGGCGCCGGGCGCTGGTGGGCAGCCCGGCCTGCTCAGGGGTGATCTTGGCGCGTCGGCTGGCGAGAAAGTCCCGGATCTCCGTCCGGTGGCCACTGTGGTCGTCCATGCGTTCCACCGTAGCCACCGGGCCGCGCGGAGGGAGGTCGAGCTTGTACCCCCTATAAACGCAACCTTCTCCACCTGCGACGAAGCCGGTTTCGTGGGATCAGCACACCGAACACCACCCCCACGGAGTTGATGCATGAGTACGCGAGGAGCAACCCTCCACGCCGCCGCCGAGACCGTACGGGCTGATAATCCCCAGCCTCCGTCCGTCCGGCTGCCGCTCGTCGTCTACGTGCTCGCGCTGGGCACATTCCTGATGGGCACCACCGAATTCGTCGTGGCCGGACTGCTGCCCGAGATCGCGGGCGACCTGCAGGTCGGCGTCGCCCGGACCGGCCTTATGATCACCGTCTTCGCGGTCGGGATGATCGTCGGCGCCCCGCTGATGGCGATGCTCACGCTGCGGCTGCCCAAGCGGCTGACACTGATGCTCGCCCTGGGCGTCTTTGCCACCGGGCACGTCATCGTCGCCCTCAGCTCGAATTTCACCCTGGTCCTGGCCGCACGGTTCCTGACCGCGATCGCCACCGGCGCCTTCTGGGCAGTGGCCAATGTGGCCGCCGCACGCGCCGCGGGCCCTGCCGCGAGTTCCCGCGCCCTGGGGCTAGTCGGGGCCGGCGCCATGCTCGCGAACGTCGTCGGCGTGCCGCTGGGCGCGTTCGCCGGACAGCTCATGGGCTGGCGCGGACCCTTCTGGGCCCTCGCAGCTCTCTCCGCAGCGGCCATCGCGCTCATCGCCCGCGCTGTCCCCCACGACGGCGGCGACCAGCAGGCGGTGTCGATCCGCTCGGAGCTGACCGCTCTGCGCTCCGGCCGCCTGTGGCTGGTGCTGGCGGCCTGCGCCACCACGACCGGTGGTGTCCTGGCGGCGTACTCCTACATCTCGCCGCTGCTGACCGACCGGTCGGGCATCGCGTCCGGGATGGTGCCGCTGGTCCTGGTCGGCTTCGGACTCGGCGCCCTGGCCGGCTCGCTCGTCGGAGGCCGTCTGGGCGACCGCCGCCCGCACACGGTGACCGTCGTGGCCGCCGCGGGAGCGACCCTCCTGCTCCTGGCGATCTCCCTGCTGGCCGGCTACGCCGTGCCCACCATCATCCTGGTCGCCCTGCTGGGCTTCTTCGGGCTCGGCGCCAACCCGGTGCTGATGGCCCTGGCCGTCCGCTTCGCGCGCCAGGCACCGGTCCTGGCCTCCGCCCTGACCGTCTCGGCATTCAACCTCGGAACCGCCATCGGCTCCTGGATCGCCGGCCTCACCCTCGATACCTCGCTCGGGACCACCGGTCCCGCCATGGTAGGCACCGCCACCGCCGCCCTCACCCTCATCCCCACCATCACCATCGCCCTCACCCGGCGACGCCGCTCCGCAGCAGCCGTCTAGGCCACTGCGCAGGCCGACGCCGCACAGGACACAGAAGCCCAAATATCCGTTTATGCAGCGAAATTCTGTCAGAGCGGTGAGGGTGGTAGCGACCGCCCGCCCCTGCTGACAGCACTCGCAGCACGCACCCTCTCCACCGCCGACTGACCCCACACCACGCCCATTACGCACTACCTGGAAAATGGAGCATCACTAATGCGCGCAACACTCCTGTACGGCGCCGGCGACGTCCGCGTCGAGAACGTCCCCGACTCCGTCATCAAGCTGCCCACCGACGCCCTGGTCCGCATCACCGCGTCCTGTGTCTGCGGCAGCGACCTGTGGCCGTACGGCTCACACAAGCCGGAAGACGGTCCCGCCCGGATGGGCCACGAGTTCATCGGCATCGTCGAGGACACCGGCTCCGAGGTGACCACCGTCAAGCGCGGCGATCTGGTCGTCGCCCCATTCGCGATCTCCGACAACACCTGCGAGTTCTGCCGCGAAGGCCTGCAGACATCCTGCGCCCACGCCCAGGCCAACTTCTGGGACGGCGAAGCCGAGGAGGGCGGCCAGGCCGAAGCGGTCCGCGTTCCCCTCGCCGACGGCACCCTCGTCAAGCTCCCCGTCGCCGCCGACTCCGCCCTCATCCCGTCCCTGCTGACCCTCTCGGACGTCCTCGGCACCGGCCACCACGCCGCCGTGGCCGGCGGGGTCAACCAGCGCACCCGCGTGACCGTGATCGGTGACGGCGCCGTCGGCCTGCTGGGCGTGCTGTCGGCCAAGCGCCTGGGCGCCGAGCAGATCATCCTGATGGGCCGCCACCAGGCGCGCACCGACCTCGGCCGCGAGTTCGGCGCCACCGATGTCGTCTCCGCACGTGGCGACGAAGGCATCGCTCAGGTGCGGGAGTTGACCGGGGGGCACGGCACACACGTGGTCCTGGAGTGCGTCGGCAACATGCCCGCCTACCAGCAGGCCACTGGGATCGTCCGACCGGGCGGCGTCATCAGCCGCGTCGGCGTCCCGCAGTACGAGGAGGCACCGATCGGCTTCGGCAGCCTGTTCCTCCACAACATCCGCCTGGCCGGCGGACCGGCTCCGGTGCGCGCCTACATCGAGGAACTGATGCCCGACATCCTCGACGGCACCATCGAGCCCGGCAAGGTCTTCGACGCCACCACGAACCTCGACGGCGTCCCGGCCGGATACCGGGACATGGCCGACCGCAAGAGCCTCAAGGTCCTGGTCAAGCCCTGACCCGGCGCACGAGGGGAGGAGACGCGGGCTCCTACGCTGTCCGCGTCTCCTCCTCTCCTGTTCGGGTCATCGCTGCGACCTGCACGGTTCTTCTGTGGCGACGCGGTCCCGCCTCCTGCTGTGCCCCCCCTGCCCGGTCACCGGAGCCAGGCTGCATGACCAACGTCTCTGCAAAATCAGGGGATTGACACGGCGCGGGTGTCCGGGAGGTGTCGGTGTGCGATGCCTTCCACGCTACGACGCACACCCCGCGGGGTGGGGGTCGAGCTTGTACCCCCATAAACCCGACCTGCCACGCCTGGCGCAGAAGCGGTCTCCTGGAATCGCGCCTCGGTCACGACACCACCGACCGTTGCGCCTTTCCCTCCACCGATCGAATATGAGGTCCACTCCATGGAACGTCGCAAAGCGCTCGGACTGATCGCCGCCACCGGCGCCGCCACCGCCGCCTCCTTCACGGCTGTGCCCTCCTTCGCGGAGACCGGCCGCGGCGCGGGCGCCACGGGACAGGGCAGGGCCACGGCCAAGGGCGGCTACACCTTCGCGCTGGACAAGAACGTCAAGCGGACCTCGGTGCGGTTCAAGAACCGCTACGGCATCAAGGTCGCCGCGGACCTCTACGTGCCGAAGAACGCCAGGGGCAAGCTGCCCGCCCTTACGGTCAGCGGCCCGTTCGGCGCGGTCAAGGAACAGTCCTCGGGGCTCTACGCCAACGAGTTCGCCCGCCGCGGCTATGTGGCCCTCGCCTTCGACCCCTCCTTCACCGGGGAGAGCGGCGGCACGGTGCGCGACGTGGCCTCGCCCGACGTCTACACCGAGGACTTCAGCGCCGCCGTCGACTTCCTCGGTCTGCAGAAGATCGTCGACCGCGAGCGGATCGGCGTGCAGGGCATCTGCGGCCTGAGCGGTATGGCGCTCACCGCGGCGGCTGCGGACAGCCGTATCAAGGCGGTCGCCACGTCCGTGATGTACGACATGTCGCGCAGCATGTCCCGCGGCCACCAGGACTACTACACGCGTGAGCAGCGCCAGAAGATCGTGGACCACCTCAGTCGGCAGCGCTGGAACGACGCCGAGAACGGCACCTACGCGCGTGGGTCCCACGAGATCCCCTTCGACAAGAACGGGAACCCCGCCCCCTCGAACCGCGTCCTGCCCAAGACCCTCCCGGCGGACGCCGACCCGATCACGAAGATCTTCTTCGACTACTACCGCACCGAGCGCGGCTACCACCCGCGCTCGATCAACTCCACCACCGCGTGGACCGCGACCACGCCGATGTCGTTCTTCGCCTTCCAGCAGATGACGAACATCGACATGCTGGCGCCCCGCAAGGCCCTCCTGGTGGCCGGTGCCGAAGCGCATTCCCTCTACTACTCCAAGGACGTCCAGGCGATGGCCCCCGACACCGTCGACCTCGTGATCGTCCCGGGCGCGGACCATGTCGACCTGTACGACCGCAAGGACCTCATCCCCTTCGACAGGCTCGACGAGTTCTTCACCAAGAACCTCGCCTGACCGGAAGTGCCCCTGACAGGCCGGTACCGCCACCGGCCTGTCGGGGAGCCCGCACGGCGGAAACGGGGCTCGTGCTCATCGCGACGACGCCACCACACATACGGCAGCGCCACCTCGACTGCGGGGTACTCCATGAAGTACTGGGCCAGGGCCGCCGCGACCGACGGAGGCATGTCGACGACGCGGGTTTTGCCCACCTTGGGGAGAGTGAAGTACAGACGCCCGTTGAGGAGTTGTACCTGCCGACGGATGCGCATGACCCCGCGGGCGAAGTCGACGTCCTCCTGTGACAGCCTTCGACGGCTCCTGTCACGCCGAGGAACGCGGGGGGCCCGCTACCTCCACTCGGGCGCCTGGACCTCGCCGAGAGAGCCCTCACCGCCGCCCTCGGACAGGACCTCCTCGCCTCCGGCCAGTCCTTCCGGCGCCGCGGCGCCGTCCTGACCGACCTCGCCTCCATCGGCGCAATGCGCCACGACCCCGCCCAGATCCTCACCTACGGTCGCGAGGCACTGCACCTCGCCCGGGAAACCTCCCCTGGCTATGGCGGCCGTAGACTCCAGAGGTTGCAGAGCGACCTCGGCCCCTTCACGCCCGCCCTGGGACGCGTCATCCGCCCGCGGTGTCCTCGGCCTCCCAGCGCAGCAGGTCGCCCGGCTGGCACTTGAGCACCTCGCAGAGCGCGGCGAGTGTCGCGAAGCGCACCGCCTTGGCGCGGCCGTTCTTGAGTACCGCCAGGTTGGCCGGAGTGATCCCTACGCGGTCCGCGAGCTCGCCCACGGACATCTTCCGCCTGGCCAGCATCACGTCGATGTCGACGGCGATCGGCATCAGATCACCTCGTCCAACTCGGCCTGCATTTGCGCCGCTTCGCCATCGCGCGCGACAGCCTGGGCGAGCAGCATCCGCAGCACGAGCACGATGAGCGCGACCCCCAGGATGGCCACGCCGACCCCGCCCATGATGACGGTGACGCCCGGGTCCTCCCGCTGGCCCGGCGCGTTGACGGCTGTGACCGCGAACCACACGAGGGCAGCCGCCACGATCGCGCCGATCACGCCGTCCACGTACCGGAAGGCGGCGTGGGAGAAGACGGTTCCGCGTCGCACCATCGTCACCAGCCGCCATACGCAGACCAGGGCGACCTGGACCGACACCATGCCCAGGATCGTGATCACGCGCAGCGGGGTCAGTGGGAGCGACCCGTCCTCCGGATCGCTCCCACTGACCAGCGTCCACACCATCAATGCCTGTACGAACACGGTGCCGGCGAGCACCACCACGAGCACGGCGCGCAGCGCACCCACGGTCAGCTTTCCCATGAACCCGTCCCTCCATCGATTCGCGATGGGAATCTATCGAAATTCGATAGGCGAAGCAAGGGCTGGGGCGGAGGTGGGCGGCGGGTTGCCCGGGGCGAACGTACGCATCTCGCAGGCGTACCCGGACCCTTCGGGGTAGGCGCCGATCGCGCCGACCATTGCGTCCGGGATCAGGGAGAGATCGGGTTCCAGGGCAAGTACCTCCTCGGCCGTCGCCAACCGGACCACCGCTCAGCCGGGACCGTTGTCGACCCACTGGTGGGCCACGACCCGGTCACGCGCGATGCCGAACGCGGCCACGATCCGGTTCACGAAGTCGTCGTCGAGCGCGCCGTCACGCACCCGGGGCGGGGCGGCAAAGGACAGAGTGTCTTCGCCGCGGCGCACGGTGACCATGCCCGCGGCGCACTCCTGCACGACACGGTCGGCGTGCCGCGGCCTACCGCCGCCGTCCAGCCAGGCGCGCGCGGAGCCGAGGGTGGGGTGCCCGGCGAACGGCAGCTCGCCGCCCGGGGTGAAGATCCGCAGCCGGTAGTCCGCCTCCTGGGATGTCGGTGGCAGTACGAACGTGGTCTCGGACAGATTGGTCCAACGGGCCAGCCGCTGCATCTCGTCGTCGCGCAGGTCCGTCCCGTCCAGAACGACTGCGACCGGGTTTGCCGGAGTAAGGGCTCGTGGAGAACACGTCGACCTGGACGAACGAGCGTGTGCGCGGTCATCGAGTACCTCTCGGAGCGGCTGCAGCGGATTCCGTACGTCCCACCCGTCGGCGGAAGCAGACCCAATCCCAGCGGGCACTCGCAGGGCCAGGACAGGGCCAGTCATGACCGAGTGGACTGATCGAACCGCGGGGAGTGTCCCTCAGGGCCTGTCCGGCGGGTCTTGCCGGACAGGCCCTGGTCCGCAGGGCTCAGCGCTTGAGCGTGAAGGTGAAGTCGCCGGAGAGCTTGCCGCTCAGCCGGACTGCCGAAACGATCTTCCCCTCCGCGATCAGTCTCTCGACCTCGGCCCGTGAAAGACCGCAGCCTTCAGCGATCAGTCGCACCGGCCGGACGGGGATGCGCGCCGCGAAGCGGACCGACACGTCGATCACCTCACGGTCCAGGTGATCCGATCCGCCGGTGTCGAGGCGCCAGGCGTTGTCCCAGTCGAGGGCGATGCGATTACGGCGCTGCACGACCGGGTCCTGCAGCAACTCGGCCGCCAGGCCGGGGTCGTTGTCATGCAGCCGGTCCAGCAGCTCAGGTCGTACGGAGCGCACGTGCATCCGCTCCAGGACCGTGAGTTTCGCGGTCTCCCCGCAAACGGTGCAGAGCACGAGGAGCCAGACGTCGAGGAGCTTGTGGTGTGCGTTGACGCGAAACTTGCCGTTCGCCCGGAAGCGCTCGGACGCGCACGTGTGGCAACGGCGGAGAACGAGCGGCAGGCAGGTGGGCATGACCACCCAGCTATTGAGCACAGAAGTACACCGGTTTCAGTGAGAAGTCCGCAGCAAAAAGGAGCACGGCGCATATGCGCGACGTGCGACAAATCAGCTCTCGGGAGGTCTCACACGGTGTACAACGGCACGTCCTTGCCTGGGCGACATCGATTCGGCAGCACGGTATTGGCGCACGACAGCCCCGCGCCACTGGTTTTCGAGCGCCTCAACAGCGGGCCCCACACGCACGCGGTCACCGTCGCACTGATGATGACGCTGCGTCACATTCGGCTGCTGTCACGTCTGAGCGCCTCTGCGCGGTCCTCACTGCGGAAGCGAGAGAAGGGATCGTGAGGATGAAGACCCTCATCGTGTGCGCGTCCGTGTCGCACGGGAATACGCGTCGTGTCGCCGACCGCATGGCCGAGGTACTCGGCGCGGAGGTCGTCGCGCCCGAGCAGGCCGACCTTGCGGAGCCGACCGGGGCCGACCTCGTGGGATTCGGCTCAGGCGTCTTCTACGGCAGGCTCCACCCCCGGCTGACGGAGTTTGTCAAGGCACTCCCCGCAGGGCGGGGCCGGGCGTTCGTGTTCGCCACCAGCGGGCTCCCCGAGATTCCACCGGCGCCCTTCACCCGCCCCCTCGTCCAGCTCCTCAAGGGCAAGGGCTACGAGGTGGACGGGAGCTTCTCGTGCCGGGCTTTCGACACCTGGACGCCGTTCAAGCTCGTCGGGGGCATCAACAAGCAGCGGCCCAACGCCGGGGACCTGGCCGCCGCGCGGGCGTTCGCCGAGAGGTTGCGGGACGGGCGAGGGGTGGTGTCCTGACACCGGGTCGCGGTCGCTGCCCCTTCGCTGGGCAGGGCCCCGCTGAGCCTCGCCGGACTCCGGGCCAACTGGCCCCCGGGTGCTACACCATCCGGTGGCTTATGACCGTCACGGCGTTATTCATATCACCGTATTTCCTATTCATTCCACTGTCCGGCTCTTGGTGCTGACCAACCGTCACGAGGCCCTGAACCAAGTCGAGGAGAGTGGAAGATGACGACATCGCCGAAATGGCGATCTGTTCTGGCGCCCGCCGCCATGGCTGCCGCGCTTGCCGCAGCCGCACTGGCGAGCACGGGCACCGCCCACGCCCAGGACGACACCACCCCGCACCCGCCGTACCCCGCCAAGCCGGCTCACCCGGCACACGGCGCCAAGCCGGCGTATCCGGTGCACCCGGAGAAGCCCGCCTATCCGGTGCACCCGGTCAAGCCCGAGTACCCGGTCCACCCGGTCAAGCCCGAGTACCCGGTCAAGCCGGTGAAGCCGGAGTACCCGGCCAAGCCCGTCCACCCGGTCAAGCCCGAGTACCCGGTCAAGCCGGTGAAGCCTGAATATCCGGCCAAGCCCGTCCACCCGGTCAAACCGGAATACCCCGCGAAGCCCGTGTACCCGGCGAAGCCGGTCAAGCCCGACTACCCGGTGAAGCCCGCCTACCCGGTGAAGCCGGTCAAGCCGGAATACCCGGTGCACCCCGTCAAGCCGGCTTACCCGGACAAGCCGGTGAAGCCCGACTACCCGGCCAAGCCCGCGTACCCCGCCAAGCCCGTAAAGCCGGAATACCCCGCCAAGCCCGCCTACCCGGCCAAGCCGGAGTACCCGGCGAAGCCGGTCAAGCCCGACTACCCCAGCAAGCCTGCGTACCCCGCAAAACCGGTCAAGCCCGACTACCCGGCCAAGCCCGCGTACCCCGCAAAACCGGTCAAGCCCGACTACCCCGCCAAGCCCGTAAAGCCGGAATACCCCGCCAAGCCCGCCTACCCGGCCAAGCCGGAGTACCCGGCGAAGCCGGTCAAGCCCGACTACCCGGCCAAGCCCGCGTACCCCGCAAAACCTGTGAAGCCGGAGTACCCGGCCAAGCCCGCCTACCCCGCCAAGCCGGTCAAGCCCGACTACCCCGCCAAGCCTGCCTACCCGGCCAAGCCCGCTCACCCCGTCAAGCCGGTCAAACCCGACTACCCGGTGAAGCCTGCCTACCCGGCCAAGCCGGTGAAGCCCGCCCACCCCGTCAAGCCTGCTTACCCCGTAAAGCCCGCTCACCCGGTGAAGCCGGTCAAGCCGGACTACCCCAGCAAGCCCGCTCACCCGGTGAAGCCCGTCAAGCCCGACTACCCGAGCAAGCCCGCTCACCCGGTGAAGCCCGTCAAGCCCGACTACCCGAGCAAGCCCGCTCACCCGGTGAAGCCCGTCAAGCCCGACTACCCCAAGCACCCCGACAAGCCCGTCAAGCCCGACTACCCCAAGCACCCCGACAAGCCCGTCAAGCCGGACCACTCCAAGCACCCCGACAAGCCCAAGCACTCCGGCCACGAGAAGGAGCAGCACGGGTGGTGATGGCGGAGACGCGGAACTGATCCTGGTCCCCTAGGGGATTCGCACGTCGGTTGAAGTGCCGGGCCCGGGTAGTCGGGCCCGGCACACCGCTGTCGGCGGTCAGGGGATTTCTTGTTCGGCCCAGATGATCTTTCCGCCGGCGGTGTAGCGGGCGCCCCAGCGGTGGGCGAGTTGGGCCACCAGGAACAGGCCGCGGCCGCCCTCGTCCATGCTGCGGGCGTGTCGCAGTCGTGGGGCGGTGCTGCTGCCGTCGGCGACCTCGCAGGTCAGGCGGGTGTCGCAGAGGAGGCGTAGACGGATGGGGGGTTCGGCGTAGCGGATGGCGTTGGTGACCAGCTCGCTCACGATCAGCTCGGTCGTCATGGCCAGTTCCGCGAGGCCCCAGAAGTCCGTCACGTGGCGGGTCGCCCGGGCCCGGATGTCGGCGACGGCGGCCGGGTCGACGGGCACGTCCCACGAGACGATCTGCTCGGCGTCCAGGGCGTGGGTGCGCGCGAGGAGGAGGGCGATGTCGTCGGGCTGCGGCGCGGGCACGAGTTCCCGCACCGCGGACGAGCACAGCGTGTCGAGGTCGAGGTCCCGCCGGGACAGCAGGTCGCCGAGCCGGGACATGCCGCGTTCCACATCGCGGTCGGCGTCCGCGACGAGGCCGTCGGTGTAGAGGCCGAGCAGGCTGTTCTCGGCGAGTTCGATCTCGCCGGCCTCGAAGGCCATTCCGCCCAGCCCGAGCGGGGGCCCGGCAGGGGGTTCCGGGTAGGAGACCTGCCCGTCGGGCGCGATGACGACCGGCGGCGGATGTCCGGCCCGGGCCATCGTGCAGCATCGGGTGACCGGGTCGTACACGGCGTACAGGCAGGTCGCGCCGAGGAAGCCGGTCGTGCTTTGGTCGGCCGTCCCGGCCGTGTCGCCCTCGGGCCGCTCCTCGCTGAGACGCAGCACGAGGTCGTCGAGGTGGGCGAGCAGTTCGTCGGGCGGCATCTCCATGTCGGCGAGGGTCTGTACGGCGGTGCGCAGCCGGCCCATGGTCGCCGCCGCCGTGATGCCGTGGCCGACGACATCGCCGACGACGAGGCCTACGCGCGCCCCGGACAGCGGGATCACGTCGAACCAGTCGCCGCCGACCCCGCCGCTCGGGTCGGCCGGCAGATACGAGGAGGCCACCTCCAGTGCCGTACCGCCCGTCAGTGCCTGGGGCAGCAGGCTGCGTTGCAGGGTGACCGCGGCTGTGTGTTCGCGGGTGTAGCGGCGGGCGTTGTCGACGCACAGGGCCGCTCGGGCCACCAGTTCCTGGGCGACGAGGACGTCGTCGGGCTGGAACGAGACGGGATTGCGTGACCGTATGAAGGTGGTGAGGCCCAGGGTGGTGTTCCGTGCCCGCATCGGCGCGGAGATGAGGGAGTGCAGGCCGAACTCGCGGATGCTGGCCGCTCGCGCGGGCTGCTCTGAGGTCCACAGTTCGTCGGAGGGGTCGAGAACTGGGATGAGGATCGGCCCTCCGTCGATGAGCAGATGGGCGTCGTGCGGCGGCGGGACGAAGTCCACCCGCTCCCCCACCCGCGCCACGGCCTCCGGGCAGCCCTCGCGCACCGAGCTCATACCGGCCCGGCGCATCACCGGCTTGGCGGGGGCCGGGCCCGCGTCGGTCAGCCACGTTCCGTGCCCCTCGGTGCTGAGCACCGGCTCCAGCAGGTCCACGACGACGAAGTCAGCGAAGCGCGGGACGGCGAAGTCGGCCAGTTCCTGAGCGGTCCACAGCACGTCCAGCGTCGTACCGATGCGTGTTCCGGCCTCGCTGACCAGCGACAGCAGCTGGCGGGCGTTCCACCGCTCGGTGACGTCCAGAACCATGTAACAGACGCCGGTGATCGAGTCGTCGGGGTCCACGAGGGGGAAGAAGGAGGTGGAGTAGGCGTGCTGGCGGTGCGGGTCGGCCCAACTCCATCCCACGTACTCGTAGTCGGTGACGGGCAGGCCGGTTTCCAGGACCTTGCGCATCCGGCCCTCGATGGTCTCCGCCTGCAGCCCCGGCAGCAGTTCGCTCAGCCGGCGGCCGAGGCGCTGCTCGCGAGGGACACCGCCGAAGCGTTCCAGGGTGTCGTTGAGCCAGACGTAGCGCAGCTCGGTGTCCATCACGGCCATGCCGACCGGTGAGCGGGTCAGGAATCCGTCGAGCATGGACTGGCCCACCGCCCGCTGCCGGCGCAGTTCCCGAGCCGAGATCAGAAAGCACTCGTCCGCTGCGATGCGGAAGGACGCGGAGACCCGCAGGTCCACGTCGACGCGGTGGCCGTCATGGTGCCGTAGCGGAATGCGACCGTTCCATCCCATGCCGGCCCGGCAGCGCTCGGCGACGCCGGCCGCGCGGACCGGGTCACTCGGTACCGCGAGCAGCCGTGTGGCGGGGGAACCGACGATCTCCGTGGCGGGGTGGCCGAGGAGTTCCTCCGCGGCCCGGGTCCAGCCGAGCACGACACCGTGCCCGGACACCACCGCCGCCGCGTCTGTGGACGCGTCGAAGAGGGCGCTCGGTCCTCCGGACGTGGGCGCCTCCGGTTCGTCTCGCGCAGCATCCATGGGTCCTCACGCAGCGTCCATGGGTCCCGTCCTCTACACGACCATGTTCCTGCTTGTCCGTCCGATGTGCACGGGCCGACGGCCCCGGCCCCGTTCCGCGGACGTGCGGGCCGGCACGGGCCACTCCTCGCGGCGGCCTCCCACCGGGCAGGGCAGGTGGGCCGGAGAGAGCATGGAGGTGCCGGACGCCTCGATCCGTGGTACCCGACCGTGGCCGAGGTCGGCAGCCGTGCCGGCCGGTGAAGGAGGAGCTGGGATGACAGCTGGATCCTTCGAGTCCGCGGGCGGTGGGTACGCGCCGGAGCCGCCCCGGCCGACCGGCCTGCTCGATGTGCTGAGCGTGGCCGCGGTGGTCGTCGACGCCGACGGGCGCGTGGTGTTCTGGACCCCGCAGGCCGAGGAGCTCTTCGGCTACACCGCCGACGAGGCCCTCGGCACGCATGCGACGCGCCTGTTCATCCACCCCGATCAGCTGCCGGCCGTGGTGCAGCTGTTCACAGAGGTGCTGGAGACGGGCCGGAGCTGGGCCGGCACCTTCCCCGTGCGGCACAAGGACGGCAGCACCCGGCTGACGGAGTTCCGCAACATGCGGCTGCTGGACGATCTCGGTGACGTCTACGCCCTGGGCATCGCGGCCGACCACTCCCTGCTCCAGCGCGTCGAGACGGATCTGGCGCTGTGCGAGCGGCTGATCAACCAGTCCCCGATCGGGATCGCGCTGCTGGACCCGGACCTGCGCTATCTGCTGGTCAACCCGGGACTGGAGCGCATCGACGCCACCCCGGCGGAGGACCACGTCGGCCGGCGGCTGCGGGAGACCCTGCCGCTGCCCGACATCGACACGATCGAGTCCTGTCTGCGCCAGGTGCTCACCACGGGCACGCCGCTGCTGGACCAGTACCACGTGGGCCGCCCGCCGGCGGACCCGGAGAACGAGCACGCCTGGTCGCTGTCCTTCTATCGGCTGGAGGACCCGGGCGGGCGGGTCCTGGGCGCGGCCATCTCGTTCGTCGACGTCACCGAGCGGCACCGCGCGGCAGCCGAGGCCGACCGGGCCCGGCGGCGCCTGGCCCTGATCGCCGACGCCTCCACCCGGGTCGGCACGACCCTGGAGGTGGACCGGACCGCCCACGAGCTGGCGGAGGTCGCCGCTCCCGAGCTGGCGGACGTGGTCGCCGTGGACATCCTGGACGCCGCGCTGGCCTGTCGGCGCAACCGCAAGCCGGACAACGGCCCGGAGCTGTTCCGCGCGCTCGCGCTGAAGGCGACCTACCCGAGCGTGGCGCTGCGCGCCGCCGATTCTCCCGGTGACCTCGCCGCGTACGACGGCGACCGGCTGGTCACCCTGTGCGTGCACACCGGCCGGCCGATCCTCGTACGCCATGTCGGCGAGCAGGATCTCCCGCGTATCGCCAAGGACGCCGAGGCCACCGCGCTGCTGGCGCGGGCGGGCGTCCACTCCTATCTGGCCGTGCCGTTGATCGCGCACGGCGAGGTGCTCGGCGCACTCGATCTCAAGCGCACCCGCAATCCGCTGCCGTTCGACCAGGACGACGTCGTCCTGGCCAGTGAGCTGGCCGGCCGGGCCGCCGTGGCCATCGACAACGCCCGCTGGTTCCAGAGCGTGCGCAACACCTCCCTGACCCTCCAGCGCAGCCTGCTGCCCGACCATGCCCCGCACCACACGGGTCTGGAGCTCGCCTCCCGCTACCAGCCCGCCCAGGCCACCAGCGAGGTCGGCGGTGACTGGTACGACGTCATCCCGCTGGAGGACGACAAGACCGCGCTGGTCGTCGGCGACGTCATGGGCAACGGCATCGACGCCGCCGCCACCATGGGCCGGCTGCGTACCGCCACCTGCGCCTACGCCGACCTCGACCTCGAGCCCGGCTCCGTGCTCCAGCACCTGGACAAGATCACCTGCGATCTGGAGCACTACATCGTCACCTGCCTGTACGCGGTGTACGACCCGCGCACCGGGCAGTGCCACATCGCCAACGCCGGGCACATGCCACCCGCGCTGGCCCGCCCCGGCCGCGCACCGGAGCTGCTCGAACTGCCGGCCGGCGCCCCCCTCGGCGTCGGCGGCATCCCGTTCGAGACCACCACGGTCGAGCTGGGCCCCGGCGACCTGCTGGTCCTCTACACCGACGGCCTCGTCGAGACCCGGCTCCACCCCATCGACGACCGCCTGAACGTCCTCCTCGGCTTCCTCGACGAACCCCGCAGGCCGCTGGAGGAGACCTGCGACCTTCTGCTGTACGGCCTGCGCCACCCCGACGACCACGACGACGTTGCTCTTCTCGTGGCGCGGGTGCTGTAGGCCGAGCCGGTTCGCTCCCGTTCCGGGGACGATCCCGCCTTGCCCGCAGCGTGCGCCCGGCGCAGGCTGTTCCTATGGGTGCTCAGGACGGCCCTACGCTCATCGGCTCCGTACAGCGCGCCTTCCGCCTGCTGGAGGCGATGAGCGCGCACGAGAACGGCGCGCCGGCCAAGCAGCTGGCACGGGAGACGGGCCTGCCCCTGGCCACGGCGTATCACCTGCTGCGGACGCTGGTCCACGACGGATACGTGCGCAAGCTCGACGACGGCGGGTTCATCCTGGGCGACAAGATCGGCACCCTGCACACTTCGGGCCGGGCGCAGGCCCTGCTCAGCCGGATACGCCCGACGCTCGCCGCGCTGCGGGACGAGCTGTCGACCGCCGCGTACCTCACCTTCTACGAGGAGGGCGAGATCCGGGTCGCCGAGATCGTGGACGGCCCTCGCGCTCCCCGGGTCGATCTGTGGGTGGGGTTCGAGGACGCGGGGCACGCCACGGCGCTGGGCAAGTCCGTGCTGCGTGAGCTGGACGAGGAGTCACGCAAGGACTACCTGTCCCGGCACCGGCTCGCGGACCTCACGCCCAGTACCATCACCGACCCTCCGGAGCTCATCCGGCGGCTCGACTCCGAGCCCCTGGCCCCGGCGGTCACGGACATGGAGGAGTACGCCCTCGGCACGGTCTGCGTCGCGGTGCCCGTCTACAGCGGGGGCACCCTCGGCTCGCTCGGTGTGTCGCTGCGGGCCGACCGGCGCACCCGGCTGGAGGAGACGCGGGCCCGTCTGGAGGACGTCCGAGCGCGCCTGCTCCCGACCGCGAGCCGCGTGACCCGAGGCCTCTCGCTCACTATCTGAAATCCATGTCCTTGTCCCATCCGGGGTCAAAGGGTTTTCCTGAATAAACCGGACATAACCGCCGGAAGCATGACCCGCGAGCACAGGTGAGGACACCCCACAAGACATGAGCCAGGCCCCGCACCACGGTCGTTACCACTGGCCGAGGCGACTGGTCGCCGCTACGCCCGTACTGCCCATACTGATCGTCTCCGCGATCGTGCTCGTCGAACTCGTCTGCGGATCGGGGATGACCTGGCTGCCGCTTCTCGCCGTGGGCCCCGCGCTCGCGGCCACCACCAACGGGCCGCGCGGAGTCCTGTGGGTGGGACTTCTCGCCGCCGCCCTGGGCGCGATCCTCGGCGTCCGTGACGACGCCGGAGCCCGCGAGCTGGCCGTCGTGCTGGCCGCCCTGATGGCCGTCACCCTGGCCGGGAGCCTCGCCAGCGCGCTGCGCGGGCGGCGTGAGCGGGTGCTCGCCGCCGTGCGGTCCGTCGCGGAGGCCGCCCAGCACGCGCTGCTGCAGCCCGTACCGGCGACGGTCGGGCCGTTCCAGGTCGCCGTCCGCTACAGCGCCGCCGCGGCGGAGGCCCGGATCGGCGGCGACCTCTACGCGCTCGTGTCGACGCCGTACGGGGTCCGGATGATCGTCGGCGACGTGCGCGGCAAGGGGCTGCCCGCGGTGGGGACCGCGGCTCTGGTGCTCGGGGTGTTCCGCGAGGCCGCGTACGACGAGCCCGATCTCCTCGCCGTCGTCGCACGCATCGAGCGGAGCCTGGCGCGCAACCTGGGCAGTGACGACTTCGTCACCGCCGTGGTCGCCGGGTACCCCCGGGACGGGCAGCTGGAGGTGGTCAACTGCGGTCACGCGCCGCCGCTGCTGGTGCGCGACTCCGTCGTCGTGCCGGTCGACCCGGAACGTCCGGCCCCGCCCCTCGGGCTGCGCACCCTGTCGGGTGAGACGCCAGCACTGCAGGTGCTGCCCTTCGCCGACGGGGACCAGCTGCTGCTCTACACCGACGGCGTCACCGAGGCCCGCGACCACCAGCGGGAGTTCTACCCGCTCGCCGACGGGCTGGCGCGGCACACGTGCGAGGAACCGGCACACACCGTCACCGCCCTTCACGACGAGCTGCTCGACCATGTGGGCGGCCGGCTTCACGACGACGCGGCACTGCTGCTGCTGCGCATGCCGGCCCCGGCCGTCACCCCCACCGACCGCGAGCTGCCCGACGCCGGACGCGTCGGTTCCTGCTCCCCGTAGCACGAAGGGGCGCGTCGAGCCGCGCGACCGACCACAACGGCGCCGCACCCGAAGACAGCACAGACTGGCACCCCCTTCCGGCCCTCCCCGCGGAGCGAACCGTGCCCGCCCCGTCCAACGGTGTTAGAAATGAGGCATGGCCGCAGTCATCGGCCGCCTGCGGTCGCTGGTGAGCGCGCATACCGTCGCCCGGCAGGTCTTCGTTCTGCAGGCGGCGATCGTCGTGCTCCTCGTCGCCGCCGCCGTGGTGGCGCTGGTGCTGCAGGTCCGCTCCGACACCCGCCGGGAGGCCGGCAACCGGTCCCTCGCCGTGGCCGAGTCCTTCGCGAACGCGCCGGGTGTCGTGGACGCCCTGGCGGATCCGGATCCGAGTGCCGCGCTCCAGCCACGTGCCGAGGCAGCCCGCGAGGCGACCGGCGTGGACTTCATCGTCGTGATGAGCACGGACGGGATCCGCTACACCCACCCCAACCCCGACCGGATCGGCCGGCACTTCGTCGGCACCATCGCACCGGCCGCGGCGGGCGGGGTCGTACGGGAGACGTACACCGGCACCCTGGGGCCGTCCGTCCGGGCCGTGGTCCCCGTGACCGACGGCAACGACAAGGTCGTCGGGCTGGTGTCCGCCGGAGTGACGCTGGCCAGCGTGGGCGGGGTCGTCGACGACCAGCTGCCGGTGCTGCTCGGCTCGGCGGCGGCCGCGCTGATCCTTGCCACCGGCGGCACCGCGCTGGTCAGCCGGCGGCTGATGCGCCAGACGCACGGGCTGGGGCCCGCCGAGATGACGCGGATGTACGAGCATCACGACGCCGTCCTGCACTCCGTACGGGAGGGCGTCGTGATCATGGACGGCCGCCGGCGGCTGGCGCTGGCGAACGACGAGGCGCGCAGGTTGCTCGGGCTGCCGGCGGACGCGGAGGGGCGGCCCTGCCCCGACCTGGGCATCGCCCGCGACCTGGCCGGGCTGTTCGCCTCCGGGCGGGACGCCACGGATGAGGTGCACCTGGCCCGGGGCCGGCTGCTGGCCGTCAGCCAGCGGTCGACCGACCAGGACGGCGGTCCCCCGGGCAGTGTGGCCACCCTGCGGGACACCACCGAGCTGCGGACGCTGACCGGCAGGGCGGACGTGGCGCAGGAGCGGTTGAAGCTGCTGTACGACGCAGGTCTGGAGATCGGCACCAGCCTCGATGTCACCCGTACCTCACAGGAGCTGGCCGACTTCGCGGTGCCGCGGTTCGCGGACTTCGTCAGCGTCGACCTTGCGGATCCGGTGCTGCGGGGCGAGGAGCCGAAGGAGGGGCGCGCGGACATGCGCAGGGTCGCCTTCCGGGGCGTACGGGACGGCAGCCCGCTCTATCCGATCGGCAAGCTGATCCACTTCCACGAGGGCACGCCGCAGGCCTTCGGATTCGGTACGGGCGATTCCGTGCTGGAGCCGGACATGCCCGCCTTCTCCGGCTGGCAGGTGCAGGATCCCGAGAACGCCCGCCGCATCGTGGGATTCGGCATCCACACGATGCTCACGGTCCCGCTGCGCGCCCGCGGCGTGATCATGGGGATGGCCACCTTCTGGCGCGCCGACCGGCCCGAGCCCTTCGAGCGGGATGACGTGTCCCTCGCGGAGGAGCTGGTGGCGCGCGCCGCCGTCAGCATCGACAACGCCCGCCGCTACACCCGCGAGCACACCCTGTCGGTCACGCTCCAGCGCAGCCTGCTGCCCCGGGCGCTGCCCGACCAGAGCGCCCTGGATGTCGCCTACCACTATCTGCCCGCGCACGCGGCGCAGGGCGGGGTCGGCGGAGACTGGTTCGACGTGATCCCGCTGCCGGGGGCGAGGGTGGCGCTGGTCGTCGGGGACGTCGTGGGACACGGACTGCACGCGGCGGCCACGATGGGACGGCTCCGCACGGCGGTGCACAACTTCTCCACCCTGGACCTGCCGCCCGACGAACTCCTCGGCCATCTGGACGAGTTGGTCGCCCGGATCGACCAGGACGAGAACGACGGCGACAACGAGGGCGCGCCGGTCACCGGGGCGACCTGCCTGTACGCCGTGTACGACCCGTCCACCGGGCTGTGCACCCTCGCCCGCGCCGGCCACCTCGAACCCGCGCTCGTCCACCCCGACGGCGACGTCGAGTTCCCGGCCATCGCCGGCGGGCCCCCGCTGGGTCTGAGCGGCAGCCTGCCCTTCGAGACGACCGAGCTGCGGCTGCCCGAGGGCAGCGGGCTGGTCCTGTACACGGACGGGCTGGTCGAGCGCCCGGGGCAGGACATCGACGAGGGCCTGGAGCGGCTGCGCGGGGCACTCGCGGCGACGCCGCCGACGGACGGCCGGACGCCGGAGGAGACGTGCAAGGCCGTACTGGAGACCCTGCTGCCGGAACGTCCGCGCGACGACATCGCCCTCGTCGTCGCCCGGACACGGCTCCTCAGCCCCGATCGCACGGCGACCTGGGACGTCCCGGACGACCCCTCCGCCGTGGCCCGGGTCCGGGCGGCGGCCACCCGGACGCTGGACGACTGGGGTCTGTCGGCGGAGGCGTTCACGACCGAGCTGATCCTCAGTGAGCTGGTCACCAACTCGCTGCGCCATGCCACCGGCCCCATCCGCGTCCGCCTGATCCGCGACCGCGCCCTGATCTGCGAGGTCTCCGACGGCAGCAGCACCGCCCCCCACCTGCGCAGCGCGGCCGCGACGGACGAGGGCGGCCGGGGACTGTTCCTGGTGGCGCAGTTCGCCGAGCGCTGGGGCACCCGGTACTCGGCGGCGGGCAAGGTGATCTGGACGGAACAGCCCCTGGCGGCTCCGAGGGCCGGGGCCGCTCCGGCCGAGTCGTAAGGACTGTTACTGCCGAGTCGTGAGGACTGTTACTGCCGATACGGCCGTAACACCGGGCACGGCGCAGTCGGCTCAGGTCCTGCGCGGGCGCGGCTCCTTCTGCGCCAGCAACTGCTCCCGCAGTGCCGTCAGCTGGTGGGAGTGCTCGACCGCCCGGGTCTCGTCCAGGGTGGTCAGGGCGAGGACGAGGCGTCGGCGACGACGAGGCCGGTCAGGGCCTCGTTGGTGTTGCCGGTCGGGGTGTGGGGGGCGGTGAGGACGGCGTCGACGCGGTCCTCGAAGACCTCCCCGAGCTCGTCGGTGACGAAGACGACCCTGGCGCCGACCGCGCGCGCCCGCTCGACGACGACGTTCAGTTCCGCGAGGCGGCGCCCCGGCTGGAAGACGACCACGGCATCGCCCTGCCCGAGGGTGAGCAGCGGGTCCGCGAGGGCGAAGCCGGTCTCGCCGACGAAACGGGACCGGCGCCCGATCCGGCCGAGGGACAACGCCAGGTGCCGGGCGGCGAGTTCGCACGCGGCGACGCCGTAACAGAACACCTCACGCGCCTCCGCGAGCACCTCGACCGCCCGCTTCAGCGCGTCGGCGCCGGTCAGCCGCCGGCACTGGTCGATGCGTTCCTGCGTCTCCTCGAAGACGTCGTTCCAGATGCCCTCCAGGTCCTGCCCCACGTGCGCGATGCGCTGCTGGAGCCGCACTTCGGGGGCGAGCGCGGAGGTGAAGTCGGCGGCGAGTTCCCGCTTGAGCGCGGGCAGGCCGGCGTATCCGAGGCGCTGCAGGGCGCGTACGACGGTGGCGTTGCTGGTGCCGCCTGTCCGACCCCGAGCGGCACTTTCGCCAACGGCCCCACGAAATGTCCGGCGGAATGCTGCAACGCGTGGTCATCGCCGGCGCCCTCGCCGCCGAGCCCCGGCTGCTGCAGCCGATCCCCGGCCGGCCCCCGTCCCTGTCCCACGCGTTCACGGGCTGCCCCTTCGCGACGCGCTGCGAGCACGCCGAGCCGGAGTGCACCACCTGGCTCCCGGAGCCGGTCGCGGTCCCGGGCGGCGGCACCGCCGCGTGCCGGAGGCTCACCGACCTGTCCGAGGAGCCCACCGAACCGTGACTCGCCACCGTCCCGTCGTCCCTGATCACGTCGTCCCTGGCCAAGAGGAGCCCAGCATGACCGCGACCGAAAACCGCGCGCAGGCACCCCTGTTGGTGGCCGACGGCCTGACCAAGACCTACCGTCTGCCCGGCGGCGACCGCCTCACCGCCGCCGACCAGGTCTCCTTCACCGTCCCGCGCGGCGGTTCGCTCGGTGTGGTCGGTGAGTCCGGGTCGGGCAAGAGCACCGTCGCGCGGATGCTGGTCAGCCTGGTGCGGCCGGACGCCGGCACGGTCGCCGTGGAGGGCCGGGACCGTGCCGTGCGCCCGCCGTCCCTGAGCAGGAGCCGGGCGGCGCACCGACTCGCCCGTGCCCGCGAGATCCAGATGGTCTTCCAGGACCCGTACGTCTCCCTCGATCCTCGCCTCACCGCCCGCCAGTGCCTGCGCACCGCCCTGCGTCTGCACGGCCGCGATGCCGACGACCGGCGGATCGCCGCCCTCCTGGACCAGGTGGGCCTCGGCGCCCGGGAGGCGGGAGCGCGTCCGCACGAGTTGTCCGGCGGTCAGTGCCACCGCCTGGCCATCGCACGGGCCCTCGCCGTCGAACCGCGCGTTCTCGTCCTGGACGAGGCGGTCGCCGCGCTGGACGTGTCGATACAGGCGCAGATCCTCCAGCTCCTCGGCGAGATCCGGCGGGACACGGGGGTGACCCTGGTGTTCGTCAGCCATGATCTGGCCGTTCGTCCGGCACATCACCGACGAGACGGTGGTGATGCGGCGCGGCAGGGTGGTCGAGCAGGGCCCGACGGACCGGGTCCTCGGTGCGCCCGAGGACCCGTACACCCGCCTCCTGCTGGCCTCCGTACCGCGCCGGGGCCGGGATCCGGCCGACGCGGTACGGGCCAGGGCCCAGGCGGATGCCGCGTGACCCCAAGGGGTCCGCGCGGCCCGTCGGGGTCTCAGTCCGCGTGTGCCTCCAAGGCGGCCCGGACCCCGGATTCGAGGGCGCCCTCGATCCACGACGGCTTCACCGAGGTGTGGTCCCCGGCGAAGTGGAGCGGCCCCTCGGCGGTGCGGATGGCTTCCAGCAACTCCGTGTGCTGGCCGGGCAGCAGCACGGACGCCTCGCCGTACGCGTACGGGTCGCGCAGCCAGCTCTGGGTGCGCCCGGCGCCGGTGTAGAAGACCTCGACGCGCTGGCCGTAGACCTGTTGCAGGCCCCGCAGCGCGTGCGGGTAACGGGCGTCCTCGTCGAGGGAGTCCCAGCGGGAGGCGTCGTCGGCCCAGCTGTAGGAGGCGAGGACGACGCCGCCCTTGCTGCCCTCGATCGGGTGGGACGGGTTGATCATGAAGCGGTTGGAGTTGTCGGAGACCGAGCCGCCGCCGATGATGTGCGCGGCCTCGGGCTGGTCACGGGAAGCCCAGCGGTTGGCGGCGTAGTGGGCGCGCTGGGCGTCGCTGATGTGGCCGTCCGGGACGGAGGGGTGGGCGCCGAGGAGGCTGCCGTCGGCCGGGGCCTTGCCCTTGCGGTAGTCGTCGTAGAGGCCGGGCCGTACGGCGTCGAGCTCGCGCTTCCAGTCGGCCTCGGTGAACTCCCACCAGCGCAGGTTGAATTCGAGCAGTACCTTGGTCGCGCTGTCGTAGTGCAGCTCGGCGACCGCACGCCGCTTCTTGTACGACATCAGCGGGCTGACCTGCACCTGCCGGAGCCCCGAGAACGGCACGGTGACGATCGCGAGGTCGCCGGTGAACTCCTCGCGCACCACCTTGCCGTCGCGTCCCTCGGAGACGGTGTCGATCCAGACGTGCGGGCCCCCCGCGTGGACCTGGGAGGTGTCGTCGGCGCCGGGCCGGTCCGGTGCCCAGTACTCGATGTGGGTCGCGCGCCGGTCCGGGCGCAGGACGTCGGCGACCTCTTCGAGCAGCGCGTCCGGAAGCGTCGCGGTGCCGCCGATCAGCTCCCAGAACTCGGTGTCGGGGCTGATCAGGGACTGGCTGATGAAGCTGTGGATGAAGGAGAGCGGCAGCCGTGAGGTGAGGTTCTCCAGCGTGCCGATCAGGTCGACGGTCCGCTCGTCGAAGCCCGCCTCCTCGGTGAGGAACCGGTACATCGACCAGTCGCCGTACTTCTGCACGACCCGCGCCCAGCCCTTGACCCGCTCCGGCATCGGCTTGTCGACGCGCTTGCCGTCCGGCCCGACCGTGCTGAACTCGTCGCGTACGGGGTCCAGGGCGCGGCGCAGGATGGTGCCGGACGGCGTGTCCCAGTACTCGCGCGGGACGCCGAAGGAACGGTTGATCCTGCGGGGTGACTTCGCGTACTCGGAGCGGCGCACGCGGACGCCGTTGACGTGCAGCCAGGCGTTGTTGACGGGCTTGCCCTCGCCGTCGACGTCGACGAGGTGGAACCGGCGGCGTTTCACGCCGAGTTGGTCGATCAGGGTCATCACCAGCGGGTGGCTGCCGGGGATGCGCATGGCGCCGGCCTCCGCGTACTGGGCCGGGTCGGCGAACGCCTGCGCCGCCTGCTCGTGGCCGCCCGTGCGGAACGTCTTGATGCGGCCGCCGACGCGGTTGCCGTTGGCCTCGACGAGCGTGACCCGGTGCCCGGCCCGCTTGAGCAGCCAGGCGGCGACGAGACCGGCAGGTCCGGCGCCGATGACGAGGATTCTCTTGGCTGTCTTCGTCTTCGCGCGCGGCAGCCCGGAGTCGAGGATCTTCCGGTATCCCGGGACGAGCGGCTCGTCGTGTTCGTCGACGACCAGCAGGGCGCGTGCGACGGCCAGGCAGGTGTCCCAGTCGGCGGTGGATCGCGGTCGCCCGGGGGCCTGTTGGGGAAGGGCGGGCGCGGCGGCGGCCGCGGTCGGGGTCAACGCGGCAAGAGCGGCCGTCGTGGTGGTTGCGGCCGTGAACTGCCGTCTGGAGAAAGAAGTTGAGCCGACGGGCAGGCGGTGATTGTCCATATGCACTGGATACGGGGGGAGTTGGGCGGCGGGTGGCGCATCGGTCGGTTCATCACCTGAACGGGCAAGCGCATCGCCGGCCGGCCGCGCCGATGGTGCGTCCGCACGCGGGTTTGTGCGGCGTGAATGACGAAACCGTTGACGCGGACATGGCCCACTTCTATCTTCTGACCCAATCGCGATCGGAATCACGAACTTCGTTCGAAATTACGAACAGGGACGGTCTCGTATGCCTCGGATGTCTCGCACGCCGCTCAGGAAACGCCGCAGATCATTCGTCCTGTGCGTGCTCGCCGCGCTGCTGGCCCTGGTGGCGACCACACAACCGGCGTCCGCGGCGGACGGCCGCCCGTACACGAACCCGCTGAAGTCGTCCAAGGGCGCCGACCCCTGGCTGCAGTACCACGACGGCAACTACTACCTGATCACCACGACGTTCACCGGCGTGCTCGGCATCCGCAAGTCGCCGACGCTCGCGGGTCTGGCCGGCGCGCCCGATGTGCAGGTGTGGTCGGACACCACGTCGACCCGCAACACCAACATCTGGGCGCCGGAGATGCACCTCTTCAACGGCCGCTGGTACGTGTACTACTCGGCCGGACAGGGCGGCGTGGCGTGCTGCGACTCGCAGCGCACGCATGTGCTGGAGAGCGCCGGTACGGACCCGATGGGCCCGTACACCTACAAGGGCTCGCTCACCGGCTCCAACCTGACGCCGGGCGGCTGGCTGATCGACGCGAGTGTGCTGCGGACCGACAACAAGCTGTACCTGGTCGGCAGCGGGTTCATCAACGGCAGTACGCAGAGCCTGGTCATCGCGCCGCTGAGCAATCCGTACACCCTGGCGAGCAACGCCTTCACGATCATCTCCAGCCCGACCCTGGACTGGGAGCGGTCCGGCGCGCCCGTCAACGAGGCCCCGGAACCGCTCTACCACAACGGCCGTACCTTCCTCACGTACTCGGCCAGCTACTGCAACACCGCCGACTACAAGCTCGGCCAACTGGAGCTGACCGGCTCGGATCCGCTGAACCCCGCCTCCTGGACCAAGAAGCAGACGCCGGTCTTCCAGCGCAATGACGCGAACGGCGCCTACGGCCCCGGCCACAACGGCTTCTTCACCTCGCCCGACGGCACCGAGAACTGGATCGTCTACCACGCCAACGCCACGGCCGGCGGCGGCTGCGGCAACGGACGCACCACCCGCGCCCAGGAGTTCACCTGGAACACCGACGGCACCCCGGACTTCGGCACCCCCGTCGCCCTCGGCACCACGCTGCCCGGCCCGTCCGGCGAGACGGCCGCGACACCGACGTCGTACACCCTCGTCAACCGCAGCAGCGGCAAGTGCCTGGACGTGAACGGCGGCAACACCGCCGACGGGACGAACATCTTCCAGTGGACGTGCACCGGCGGGACCAACCAGAAGTGGAAGGTCGAGGACCTCGGCGACGACACCAGCCGGCTGGTCAACGTCGCCACCGGCAAGGTCATGGACGTCGCCGACTGCTCCGCCTCCGACGGCGCGGACATCCGGCAGTGGTCCTGGCTGAACAACAAGTGCCAGCGCTACCGGCTCGTGTTCACGGCGAGCGGTGACCACGTCCGGATCGTCAACGAGTCCACCGGCAAGGTCGCCGACGTGGCCGACTGCTCCGCCGCGAACGGCGCGGACGTACGGCAGTGGACCTGGCTGAACAACACCTGCCAGCAGTGGCGCCTCGTCCCCACCACCTGATCACCCGCACTTCTGGAGAACTCCCTTGAGACGCATAGCCGTACGGCTGCTCATGGCCGCCCTCGTCGCCCTGGCGGCCTGCCTCGCCGGACCCGCCCCGGCCGCCCGGGCGGCCGTGCCCGACTCCCCCGCCGTGACCTACACCAACCCGATCGCGGAGAAGCGGGCCGACCCGCACATCTTCAAACACGCCGACGGCTACTACTACTTCACCGCGACCGTGCCCGAGTACGACCGCATCGTGCTGCGCCGGGCGACGACCATCCAGGGCCTGTCGACGGCCCCGGAGGTCACCATCTGGACCAAGCACACCAGCGGCGTGATGAGCGCGCACATCTGGGCGCCGGAGATCCACTTCATCGACGGCAAGTGGTACGTCTACTTCGCCGCCGGGGCCACCAACGACGTGTGGGCGATCCGGATGTACGTCCTGGAGGGCACCGGCGCCAACCCGCTGACCGCCACCTGGACGGAGAAGGGACAGATAAAAGCCCAGTGGGAGAGCTTCTCCCTGGACGCCACGACCTTCGTCGTGAACGGGGTCAGATATCTGGCCTGGGCCCAGCGCGACCCGTCCGTGAACAACAACACGGACATCTACCTGGCGAGGATGACCAACCCCTGGACCATCACCGGCACTCCGGTGATGCTGTCGCGGCCCACCTACTCCTGGGAGACCGTCGGCTACAAGGTCAACGAGGGCCCGGCGGTGATCCAGCACGGCGGCAAGGTCTTCATGTCGTACTCGGCGAGCGCGACCGACAGCAACTACTGCCTGGGGCTGCTGTCCGCCTCCGCGAGCGCCGACCTGCTCAACGCGGCCAGCTGGAGCAAGAGTTCCACGCCGGTGTTCACCAGCAACGCCGCCACCAGCCAGTACGGTCCGGGCCACAACTCCTTCACCGTCTCCGAGGACGGCAAGAGCGACATCCTCGTCTACCACGACCGCAGCTACAAGGACATCACCGGCGACCCCCTCAACGACCCCAACCGCCGCACCCGCGTCCAGAAGCTGTACTGGAAGGCCGACGGCGCCCCGGACTTCGGCATCCCGGTGGCCGACGGTGTGACGCCGCAGCGCTTCTCGTCGTACAACTTCGCGGACCGGTTCGTCCGGCACTGGGAGTACCGCGCCCGCATCGAGGCCGGCGTCTCCCCGCTCGCGGACTCACAGTTCCGCGTGGTGACCGGCCTGACCGGCAGCGGCACGGTGTCGCTGGAGTCGGCCAACTTCCCCGGCTACTACCTGCGGCACAAGAACTTCGAGGTGTGGCTGGAGAAGAACGACGGCACGGCGAAGTTCGCGTCCGACGCCACTTTCCACAAGCGGGCCGGGCTGTCCGACGCGGCAGGCGTCTCGTACGAGTCCTACAACTACGCCGGGCGCTACATGCGGCACTACGACCACCTGCTGGTGGTCCAGGCGCCGAGCACGGCGACGGATCGGGCGGACGCGACGTTCTACGCCCAGTAATCCGCCGGAACGCGCAGTTCAGAGCCTATAAACACCCTCTATACATCGCATGTATACTCGCCATGTATAGTCGCGACATGCCTTTTCCAATCATTCCGTTCAAGAAGATGAAAAAGTCGTGGGCTTGGTTGTGTGCCGCCGCCGTTCTGGTGGCGGCCGCTTCCTTGGTGGCGTTCACGCAGTACGTGCGCCTGGACACCACGTCACCCAGCGCCGCCCGGGCCCAGGCCTCCGCCACCGCCCAGGCCCGCTTCGGCGGCGTCGACTGCCGCGAGGCCAAGTGCGTCGCGCTGACCTTCGACGCCGGGCCGAGCGAACACTCCGCGCGACTGCTCGACATCCTGAAGGAGGAGAAGGTCCCGGCAACCTTCTTCCTGCTCGGCAAGCGGCACATCGAGAAGTACCCGGAACTGGTCGAGCGGATGGCCGACGAGGGCCATGAGGTGGCCAACCACACCTGGGACCACGAGAGACTCACGGAACTGGAGGCCGACGAGATACGGGAGGAGATAGAGCGCCCCAACAAGGAGATAGAGCGCCTCACCGGGCGGCGCCCCACACTGATGCGCCCGCCGCAGGGCCGTACGAACGGCACGGTGCACGAGATCTGCCGCGAGCTGGGGATGTCGGAGGTCCTGTGGAGCGTGACGGCCAAGGACTACACGACCAATGACTCCAAGCTCATAGAGCAGCGCGTCCTGGACCAGACCGACCGGGACGGGATCATCCTGCTGCACGACATCTACGACGGAACCGTGCCGGCCGTGCCCGGGATCATCGACGCTCTGAAGGAGCGCGGGTTCGTGTTCGTGACCGTCCCGCAGTTGCTCGCGCCGGGGCAGGCCGAGCCGGGCAAGGTGTACCGGTGAGCCGTCTCACCAGGTGAGGTGAAGGCGGTGCGGTGAAGGCGGTGCGGGGAGCGGTGGATCAGCGTGCGGAGAAGACGACCGACCACCCCTCCTGCCCTGCCTGCTCGGCGGTGTACGAAACCCCGTCCACCTTCAGCCTCTTGGCGTCCAGGAGGCTGATCTCGCCGCCGTGGTTGCCGAGTTGGGCGCCGTCGCTGAGGCGGACGGTGAGGCAGGCGCCGGTCGCGAGCGGTCCCGGCGGCACGGCGGACAGCCGGCCCAGCCGGTCCTGGAGATGCCAGCCCGTCAGGTCGACCGGGGCGGGCGAGGCGTTGAGGAGGGTCACGGTCTCGGCCTCGGGGGCGGGGCCGCGCGGGTTGACGAGGGCAGCGACGATACGGACGGGCCGGGTGCCGGGCACGGGGCGCGAACCGTCGACGTCCTCGATGGCGTGGCCGGTCACGTCGTCCGTCTTCCAGGACTGGCTCTGGAAGGCGAGGAAGATCCCGACCCAACGGGACTGCGCCGGGAAGTGGATGAGCAGCCCGCCGTCCTGCCAGACGCCGTCGTCGTCGCGGAAGCGGCGGCTGTTGCCCTGGTTCATGTGGATGTCGTGGACGCCGTTGCCGGGCAGGAAGCCGAAGACCTTGTCCCTGACCTTGGCCTCGGGCCCCCAACGCTCGCCGAACAGATGCACGCGGGCCTCCGGGTCGGCGACCGCGCGACGGACGGAGTGGTCGAGGAGGTCGGCCAGGTCGTTGCCGGGGCCTTCGAGGTCCGGCGGCAGCTTCCGCATCAGGGACGGGTCGAAGAGGTTGCCGCGCACGAAGTCGAGGTTCGGACCGCCGGGCCCGGGCGGCAGGGTGTTCCAGCCGCTCTCCAGCCCCTCCAGACGGGCCGTGATCGGGTGCCGGAAGTCCTCGCTGACGAAGTAGAGCAGCTCGGAGGGCTGCTGCTGGGACAGGACGTTGACGGCTGCGCGGTACTGCGTGCCGTGATCGTCGGTGAGGTGGATCTGGTAGTGCGGCGTGTCGTCGGCGCCCTCGCGCCGGGTGTCGACCGCTCGTCCGATCAGTACGCCGTAGGTCTTCAGTGGCATGACGACCAACTCCCCCGGGAGACGGACGGTTTGCCCGCCCTTGGGTGGCAGCGTAGGGCGCGGGCGACGCGGCCGAAGCCGAGTTCACCTCGCGTACGCCCGCCCGCCGACATCCGGCTGGACCGACTGCACGACCCGGGTACGACTGCGCCGATGACCAGCTTCGATTCCCTAAGATCGTTCCGTGGCGAACTTTCTCCTCGAACGCACGGTTCCACTCCCCCTCGACGAGGCGTGGCGCCGCCTGACGGAGTGGCCCCGCCATGCCGCGGCCGTCCCGCTCACCCGCATCCGGGTCACCCCGCCCGACCCGACCCGTGAGGGCACACTCGTCATCGCCCGCTCCGGAGTCGGCCCGCTCTCCTTCGACGACCCGATGGAGGTCACGGTGTGGCAGCCCCCGGGGGACGACTCCCCGGGCTTCTGCCGACTGGAGAAGCGGGGCAGGGTGATCACGGGGTGGGCCGAGATCGAGGTGCGGCCCGGGCCGGGTGGGCGGGCGCGGGTGGTGTGGCGGGAGGAGGTGCGGGTGCGGTTTCTGCCGGGGGCCGCCGACGGTGTGCTGAAGCGCACGGCGCGGTACGTGTTCGGGCGCGCGGTGAACCGGCTCCTGCGCACGGTGTGACGCCGGTCGATGTCAGTGCCCTCTCGTAGGGTTGCGGCGATTTCACGGAGCTCGCGCTTCCAGGAAGTCCGGGCGACTGAGCAGGCGACTACGGAATGAACGGGGCAAGGGACGTGGCATTGAACGAGGTGAGGACGCCGACCCTCGAAGAGGTCGAGGCCCTGGCCGTGGACGGCCTGCGGTGGCTGCTGTCGGTCGCGCGCGACACCGGCTACGTCGGCCGCGGCCTCACATGGCCGACCAGGCCCTCCAGCGACGAGCTCAACCCCATGCTCTACAGCGGCACGGCCGGCGTCGTCCCGGTTCTCCTGGAAGCGTGGCGGCACTTCGGCGACGACTCCTACGCGGACGCCGCCGTGCGCGCGGCCCGCGGGCTGGCGGACTCCGTCGAGAGCTGGGAGGACGACTCCCTGTACTTCGGCCGCACCGGAATGGCCCTCGCGCTGCGTGCCGTCCACGACGACCTGGGCGACACGTCCGCCGGCACCGCCGCGGACCGGGCCCTGGAGCTGGTGCGTTCCCGCTTCGACGGGACCCGCTGGGGCGAGCTGTTCGAGCTGATGGGCGGCAACGCCGGGATCGGGCTGGGCGCGCTCCTGGCCGGGCAGGAGGATCTCGCCGTCCGGGCGGTGGAGCCGTACGCCCGCACGGCGGAGCAGACTCCCGCCGGGGTCAACTGGCAGCACCGGCCCGGCGCACCCGGCCGTATGCACCACATCTCGCACGGCACGCTCGGCATCGTGTACGGCCTGGCCGCGGTCGGCCACGCGACCGGCCGCAAGGACCTGGCCGAGCTCGCGCTGGCCGGTGCCGCGGACGTCGTCTCGCGCGACGAGGGCGGCCCCGAAGGCTTTCTCGTCCCGCACTCCGACCCGCACCACCGCCCCGACGTTGTCGAACGCCACAACTACGGCTGGTGCCACGGCCCCACCGGCGACGCCCAGGTCTTCCGCCTGCTGCGAAGCCTGTCCGCCGACCCTGCCTGGCCGGCGCTCGCCGACCGCTGCTGGCACACCGTCACACACTCCGGCCTGCCGAACCGGCTGCGCCCCGGCTTCTGGGACAACAACGGCCGCTGCTGCGGCACGGCGGGCGTCCTCGCCCTCGCCGTCGACCGCATCGCCGAGCAGGACGACTCCCCCGAGTTCGCCCTGGTCCTGGTCGCCGACCTCGCCGCCCACGCCACCCGCGACGCCGACGGCGCACGCTGGTCCAACGTCGAGCACCGGGCCACCCCGAGCGCACTCGAACCGCAGCCGGGATGGGCGATGGGCAACGCGGGCATCGTGCGCGAACTGCTGCGCTTCGTAAGGGTCGTACGGGGAGGCGAGCCGGACTACGCGTTCACGTGGCCGGACCAGCCGACGGTGCGGCACTCGCGTCAGGCCGGCATGGCCTAGGGCCGGTCGCGAGAACGGACCGACGCTCACGGCCGCTGCCGTCACGTATCCGTCTCCACGCCACTCAGTCGAAGGGCGTCAGGAAGTCGCGCGAGGACAGCGCCCGGTTCACGATGCGGGTGTCGCCGATCCATCCGTAGAAGCCCTGCCCGAACTTCTCGTCGAACTGGGTCGCGCCGATGACGAAGGGCTTGCCGAGCGTGGTGATGCCCGTCGACGGCTGTGCCGGATTGCGGGCGATCTTCGAGCCGTCGACGTACATCACCGTGCGCCGGCCGTCGTTGACGAGTGCGATGTGCATCCAGCGGCCGACCGGCACGGCGTGGCTCCACGACGTGGGGTCGGCGTCCTGGACGTGGGGGTAGACGACGAACTGGAGGAATCTCTCCGGAGACAGGTTGAGGCTGCAGGTGGGCTCCAACGGGGACCAGCCCGTCGTCTTGCCGGCGTCGCCGTTGCGGCCCTCCCAGCTCAGGATGCCCATCCAGCTGTGGTCGCCCTCGAAGGGTTCGGGCAGCATGACGTGCGTCTCGATGGTGTAACCCCGGGTGAACTTCGTGCTGTTGACGGGTGCGCCCGCGGCAGTCGTGAGGACGGCGCCGCGATCAGGGCCCTTTCCGCCGTCGAAGCGGAGGCTGGCGTGCGCGGGCTGGCCCGGGTGGTGGTCGGCGGACCACGTGAGGGCATCCGGTCCGCTCGAGTGCAGCCGGCTCACCGTCAGATCGTTGCCGTTGCCCGTGAGGTCACGTATGAGCGCTCCGTCGGCCACGGGGGCACCGGGCGTACCGGCGGCGGTCGTCCCGGAGTCGTCGAAGCGCCAGTAGGCGACCGTGCCCCGGGGCATGACGGCAGAAGCCGGTCGCGGCTTCGGCGCGGGGACCGGCGCGAAACCCTTGAAACGCTCGTCGAAGTCGATGCTGAGGCTGAACCGGTCTGTGGGTCCGGTCAGTTCGATCGTCTCGGCCTCCAGCGGTGAACGCCGCTCGGGGTCACGGGCGAGGAACCACGGTGAGAAGGTCTCGACGTCGATGACCCCGCGCACCAGGTCGAAGCCGTAGAGGCGGATCATGCCGGCGCCGCCGTAGTAGCGGTCCTGGTAGTTGGTGATGTGGACGTGGACATCGTTGTCGGCGTCGTTGGTCAGGACGGTGCGCCCGGGCGGCCAGTAGTGGCCGCCCAGCGCCAGGAAGATCTGGTCGTTGCCACGGATGAGGCCGTCCCACAGCCGCTTGCCGTTGTCCGACAGCTGCGCCGCGCCATCGTCGTCCGACCAGGCGAGGTCGTGCGTGGTGAGCACGGCGGGCAGCGTGGGATGGGTGTCGAGCACGCCCTGCGCCCACCGCAGCCCTTTGTCCGACACCCGCCAGTCGAGGGCGAGCACCAGCCACTCGCGGTCCGCCGCGCGCAGCACGTGGTAGCTGTTGTAGCCGTCGGGGGACGCACTGCGGAAGGTCGGCATCGACGCGTAGCGCTCGGGGCCGAACGCCGCGAGATAGGCGGAGTCGCCGCGCTGGTCGTCCGTGGACGAGCGGATGTCGTGATTCCCCGCCAGGACGCTGTACGGCACCTTGCCGTGGATGCCCCTGAAGGTGTCGGCGGCGAGTTCGATCTCCTCCTCGGTGCCGTGCTCCGTGACATCGCCGAGGTGCGTCATGAAGGCGACGTTCGCCTTCTCCCGCTCGGCGACGAGGTAGCGGAACGTGGCACGCAGCGGCGCCGGATCGGAACTGTCGGCATCGAACAGATACTGCGTGTCGGGAAGCACGGCCAGCGCGAACCGCGGACTGCGCGCGTCGAACCGGGACCGGCCGCCGCCCACGGTCGTCGAGTCGGCCTGCGCCGGGCCCGCGCCGGCCGCCGTGACCACCGCGCCGGCCGCGGGTACCGCCACCGCGGCCTGCAAGAGTGCGCGTCTGTCCAGCCCGGTGCGGTGCTCTGATGTGCTCATGTGCCCTCCAGATCAGGAACGTTGACGTAGGAAGGCACAGTGCTGACCGGCTGTGGCCACGGGATGGCAACAGCCGGAACGGCGGACCCACAAAGGGCGAATGACCGCTCGTGGGACAGCGGGCACCAGGACGTCGACACCGCTGCCAAGAGACGTGGCGCGTGTCGTCAGTAGACCGACAGGCCGTAAGCGCTCAGCGCTTCCTGGATCGGCTGGTAGTAAGTGGTCCCTCCCGTGGCGCAGTTGCCGGAGCCGCCGGAGAGGATGCCGATGACCTTGTCGCCGGCGTAGAGCGGACCGCCGCTGTCGCCGGGTTCGGCGCAGATGTTGGTCTGGATCAGCCCGGACACAGTGTCGCCGCCGCCGTAGTTCACAGTCGCGTTGAGGGCGGTGACCACGCCGCAGCGGACTCCGGTCGTCGCGCCCCGGGTGCAGACCCGTTGGCCGACGTGGGCGGACGCCGTCCCGGTCACGTCGACCGTTCCGATGGTGCCGGGGTGCGGCACGGCCGGGTTGGCGTAACGGACGACCCCGAAGTCGTTGCCGGGGAAGCTGCTGCCGGTGGTGGGGCCGACGGCCGTGTCCATGGCAGCGCCGGTGTACCAGGTGGGCAGGCCCGCGGTGCAGTGTCCGGCGGTTACGAAGTAGTACGTGGACCCGCTCTGCACGTTGACGCCCGCCGTGCAGCGCCGGCCGCCGGCGTAGATGCCGTCGCCGCCGGACAGGAACGTGCGCAGCCGGCCGTCGAGCCGTTCGAGGGTGACGGCACCGGGGAAGCGGGCGGCGGCGTGGCGGAGTCGGGCAAGCTCGGCGTCGGTGACCGTGGCGTCGGCGAGGACTCGCAACGTCCCGCTCCGCTCGTCCACGGCCCACGCCGTCCCGTCGATCCCCAGTGAGGTGACGGCCGAGGCCGGGCCGGACACCGAGGACGGTGTGGGCGGCCGGGCAGCGGACGCTGCCGTCGCGCTGGTGCCGGACACCGTGAGGGCGACCACGCCGAGCAAACTCAGTGCGTAGGCGATCAGTTGTGAGCGTCTGTCGGTTGTACGGCGTGCTGTCATCCCGAATCTCCCCGAGGACGGTCGGTCGGTTTCGGGCACGCCCGGCCGGTAACCGGGCGTGCCGGGCTTGCATGCCGTGGTGCTGCTGTCGTGCGGGAGCCGAAGGCGAGCCCCAGCGCTGTCACGTTGCCGCCTGCGACGCCGGGCGGAGACGAAGCAGCGCTCATTGTGCCCGGACGTGCGTGGCGGGGGTAGGGCGTGTTCGGCCGGGCCGGGCCGGGCCGTGGCGTCGGCGGTCGCGATCGGCACACCGTCGGGGGCCTGATCGGTCTTTGGTCTGCTACCTGTCGCCCTCGTCCGAGGTCGCCCCGGTTCCCGCGGTCAGGATGACTCCGGCCGGGAGCCCGAAGGCAGCACCCGGCCGAAACCCTCCGTGCTTTCGCGCAACACCAGACGATGCGCCACCACGAGGTCCTGAGGTGAGCGCACCTCGGCCGAGGTGGCGTCCGCCGAGGCGGACCCGGCCGCCTCGTCCATCCGTTGTTGCAGGAGTTCGACGGCGACCTGGGCCACCGCGGCCTTGTCGGGGGCCACGGTGCTCAGGGTGGGGACGCTGAAGCGCCCGGCCTCGACGTCGTCGAAGCCGATGACGGCGACCTCGTCGGGAACGCGAACGCCGTGCTCGTGCAGTGCGCGCAGCGCGCCCAGCGCCAGTTGGTCGTTGAGGCACAGCAGTGCGTCGGGGCGGGCGCCCTCGCTCAGCGCCCGGGCCACGGCCTCGGCGCCGTCCGGCATCCGGAAGGACGTGACGGGCAGGAGGGCGGCCGGGTCGTAGGCGATGCCCGCTTCCGCCAGCGCCGTGCGGTAGCCGCGGGTGCGGGCCTCGGCCGTGCCCAGGCCCGCGCCGCTGCGTCCGCCGATGACCAGGACGGAACGGCGGCCGAGCCCGAGCAGATGCCTGGTCGCTTCCCGCGCGGCCTGTTCGTTGTCGATGGCGACGTGGTCGGCGCCTTCCTCCAGCAGTTCGCCGATCAGCACGGTGGGCGGGGCGTCCGCACGGTCGCGCAGGTCGTCGGGCGTGAGGGCGAGCGGGCTGAGGATGACTCCGTCGACGAAGCTGGAGCCGAATCCGGTCAGTGCCGCCAGCTCGTGCTCGCGATCCGCCCCCGTCTGGTGGATCAGCACCGTCAGGGAGCGCCGCTCGGCCTCGCGGATGACGTGCCGGGCGAGCTCCGCGAAGTACGGGACGTCGAGTTCGGGAACGACGAGGGCGATGATGCCGGTGCGGCCCTGGCGCAGGTGGCGGCCGGCGAGGTTCACCTTGTAGCCGAGTTCCTCGATGGCCTCGCGGACGACGCGCCTGGTCCGGTCGGAGACGTGGGTGTAGTCGTTGATGACGTTGGACACCGTCTTCTCCGACACCCCTGCGAGGCGCGCGACGTCCTTGATCCTGGGTCGTGCCACCGGAACCTCCCTGCCCCTCAGAGCTGCTGAGTTTATGTCCCGGCAGGTCGCGGATCGGCAGCGAGTCCTCCCGGCCCGCTCGGCCTCGGTTTCCGGCCGTGCCTCCTGGCTCTTTACAGCCAATGTACATCGATGTAAAAACTAGCCATCGCATCGGCTCGACCGGTGCGCCCCCGCCAGACGTGGCGGTGGAGCACCCTGTGCCATTGGTGTTCCATCGTCGGTCCGGCATGCGTGTCCGGCCGTCGGAAGGTCCGCGATGTTCACCCGCTTCTCCGCCTCACCACCAACACCCGCACCCGGTGCGGCACCTGGCCCCACCCGTCGTCGGCTGCTGCGTCACGGCACGGCCGCCGCGGGCGCGCTGCTCGCCGCCGGCCCGCTGTCCGGCTGCGCCTCACCGGCCGCCGCCGACGCCTCCGCCCTGCGCGTCTGGGACCTGTTCCAGGGCGGCGACGGCATGCTGATGGACGACATGATCAAGGCGGTCTCCGAAGGACCGCAGGGCTTCGAGGTGGAGCGGACGATCCTCGACTGGGGACCGTCGTACTACACCAAGCTGGCCATGTCGGCCGCCGGCGGCCGGGCCTCCGACGTGGCGATCATGCACCTCTCCAGGCTGGCCGGCTATGCGCCCGGCGGCCTGCTCGACCCCTTCGACCTGGACCTGCTCGCCGAATTCGGCGTCAGCCAGAAGGACTTCGCACCGGCGGTCTGGTCGCGGACGCAGCACGATGGGACCGTCTACGCCATCCCGCTCGACGTCCATCCCTTCATCGTGTTCTACGACGAGGAGGCCGCCGGCAAGGCGGGGCTCCTCGACTCCTCGGGTGAACTGGCCCCGCTGGGCTCCCCGGACGCCCTGCTCGACGCCGGCAAGGCACTCGCCGAAGCGACCGGGCAGAAGGGCATCCTGTTCGGCCACGTCACCGACACCGCCCAGACCTGGCGGCAGTTCGCTGCCCTGTACGCCCAGACCGGTGCCGCCTTCACCCTGCCGGACGGCGGGCCCCCGAAGATCGACGTCGACGCCGCCGTACGCGTCGTCGACTTCATGCAGCGGCTCTTCGACGGCCGTACCAACCCCAACAACCTGGACTACAACGGCGCGATGGCCGGCTTCATCGGCGGTCGCGGCGGCATGGTCATGCTCGGCGAGTGGGAACTGCCCACTCTGAAGAAGTCGGGCATCCCGCTCGGCGCCGCCCCCTTCCCCCAGGTCTTCGACAAGCCGGCGGTCTACACGGACAGCCACAGCTTCGTCCTCCCGCACCAGGACAATCCCGACCCGGCGCGGCGCCACCAGGCACACCGGTATGTCGCGGAGATGGTCAAGCAGAGCCTCACCTGGGCGAGCGCCGGTCACATCCCCGCCTACCAGCCCGTGATCGCGGAACCGGAGTACGCCGCCCTCGACCCGCAGTCCTCCTACGCGGACGCGGGAGAGGTGGCGGTGCTCGATCCGCCGAACTGGTTCGCCGGGGCCGCTTCGAACTTCCAGAACCGGATGTGCCAGCCGCTCCAGTCGGCGCTGCTGGGCAACACCTCCGCCGAGAAGGCGGTGCGTCAGATGGTCCGCGAGGCGGACGCGCTGCTCCGGCAGCCCAACCCGGTGGCCTGACGAGCAGAAGGAGTGACCCACGTGACCACCACCGCACCCCCCGGCACCGACGCCGCGGCCGGCCCGGCCGCCGACCGCCCCGGCGACCGCCGCCGCTTCGGCCTGAGCGGCCGCAGTATCACCCAGGGCCCCGGCCTCGTCTTCGTCGTACCGTTCCTGCTCGTCTTCGTCCTGTTCCTGGTGTGGCCCATCGTGCACGGGCTCTGGATGAGCTTCACCGACAGCTCGCTCGCGCTGCGCGACACGGCGTTCGTCGGCTTCGACAACTATGCCGAGGCGTTCGGCGATCCGGACGTCTGGAGCAGCCTCGGCAACACGGCCGTCTTCACCGCCATCTCCAGTGTTCCGCTGGTGCTGATCGCGCTGGCCATGGCCCTGCTGGTGCACAGCGGCCTGGCCGGGCAATGGGTGTGGCGACTGGCCTTCTTCGCTCCCTACCTGCTGCCCGTGACCGTGGTGACGCTCATCTGGACCTGGCTCTACCAGCCGGAGCTCGGCCTGGCGAACCAGTTCCTCGGCACCCTCGGCATGGAGCCCGTCGGCTGGCTCTCCGACGAAGCCGTCGCGATGTGGTCGATCGCCGCCCTCACCGTCTGGTGGACGGTCGGCTTCAACTTCCTGCTCTACCTCGCCGCGCTCCAGTCCCTGCCCTCGACGTACTACGAGGCCGCCGCGCTGGACGGCGCCGGAGCCTGGCGGCGCCTGTGGTCCATCACCCTGCCGCAACTGCGCAGGACCACCGTGCTCGTCGCGATGCTCCAAGTACTGGCCTCGCTCAAGGTGTTCGACCAGATCTACATCCTCACCAAGGGCGGCCCCAACGCCTCGACCCGGCCCGTCCTGGAGTACGTCTACGACGTCGGCTTCACCGGCTACCGGCTCGGTTACGCCTCCGCCGTCTCCTACCTGTTCTTCGCCCTCGTCATCGTCGTCTCGCTCGTGCAACTGCGTCTCTTCCGCCAGGAGGACTGACCGTGTCCGCCACCGCAACACCCCTTCGCCCGCGGCGCCGTCCCCCCTTGGCAGCTGCCGAATCCTCCCTGCTGCTCGGCCACGGCCGGCTGCCTCGTGCCCTGGCCGGCACTGCGCTCGCCGTCCTGGCCGCTGTCTGGCTGCTGCCGTTCGTCTGGGCGGTCGCCACCTCGGTGCAGAGCGAGCAGGACGCGGCCTCGCCCGGCCTGTCCCCGATCAAGGGCGCTTTCACGACCGAGGCGTATCAGCAGATCCTGGAACGCGGGAACGTCACCGTCTGGGCCTTCAACAGCTTCCTGATCGCCGGCCTGGTCACGCTGATCACGGTCGTCGTCTCCACGCTCGCCGCGTACGGCTTCTCACGCGGCACCTTCCGCGGCCGCCGGGCCCTGCTCGCCGTCACCGTCGCCGCCATCCTGGTCCCGCCCCAGCTGCTCGTCGTACCGCTCTTCGAGCAGATGCTGCTCTTCAACCTGGTGGACACCTACGCGGCCGTCATCCTGCCGCAGGTCGTCGCGCCCATGATGGTCTTCATCCTCAAGCGCTTCTTCGACGCCATCCCCCGGGAGCTGGAGGACGCGGCCCGGATGGACGGGGCCTCGGAGTTCCGGGTGTTCCTGTCGATCGTGCTGCCGCTGTCGCGGCCGATCGTCGCCGCCGTCGCGATCTTCGTCTTCATCGGGGCGTGGAACAACTTCATGTGGCCGTTCATCGTCACCAACGACCCGGACCTGATGACCCTCCCGGTCGGCCTGGCCACCGTCAAGGACGCCTTCGGTATCCAGTACGCCCAGTCCATGGCGTCCGCGCTGCTGGCCGCGCTGCCACTGATCGTGGTGTTCCTCTTCTTCCAGCGCCGCATCGTCGACTCCGTCGCCACCACCGGCCTCGGCGGTTCCTGACCTCAGCCCCTCGCCGTACCCACGGGCCGGTGGCATCCTGCCGGCCGCCGATCGACTGGAGCATGTGTGCCCACTCACTCCGTACCGCGCCCGGAGTATCCGCGACCGCAGTTCGTGCGACGCGACTGGCTCAACCTGAACGGCGCCTGGCAGTTCGAGACCGACCGAGGGGACAGCGGGCTCGAACGCGGCCTGCTCGGCCGCGAGCTGCGCGACGAGATCCTCGTGCCCTTCCCGCCCGAGTCCGAGCTCTCCGGCATCGGCGACACCGACTTCCTGGAGGCCGTCTGGTACCGGCGTGCCCTCACCCTGCCCGCCGAATGGGCCGGACGCCGCGTGCTGCTGCACTTCGGCGCCGTCGACCACGACACCACCGTGTGGGCCGACGGCCGTGAGGTCGCCCGGCATCGTGGAGGCTTCACCCCGTTCACCGCCGACCTCGGCGACATCGCGGGCAGCGGTGAGGAGGTGGTCGTCACCGTCCGCGCCCGCGACCCCAAGTCCGGCCCGCAGGCCCGCGGCAAGCAGGCCATCCAGTACGCCAACCATGACTGCAACTACACCCGCGTGACCGGCATCTGGCAGACCGTCTGGCTGGAGCCCGTCCCCGACCTGCACCTGCGGCGCCCCCGCATCACCCCCGACCTCGCCGGCTCCGCCTTCCACCTCGAACTCCCGCTGTCCGGCAACCGCCCCGGCCACCGGGTACGCGCCGTCCTCAGCGACGCCCACGGCGAGGTGAGCCGGGCCGAGGCCCGCGCCGACCTGGACCTGGCCCCGCGCCTGCACCTGCCTGTGCCCGACGACCGGCGCCGCGAGTGGAGCCCGGAAGACCCGCACCTGTACGACCTACGCCTCGAACTCCTCGACACCACGGGCGAGGTGGTCGACAGCGCCGAGGGCTACGCCGGACTGCGCTCCGTCGGACTCAGCGGCAAGGCCGTCCTGCTCAACGGCCGTCCGGTCTTCCAGCGCCTCGTCCTCGACCAGGGCTGGTACGCCGACGGACTGATGACCGCGCCGAGCGACGAGGCACTGGTCCGGGACATCGAGCTGGCCATGGCGGCCGGGTTCAACGGGGCCCGGCTGCACCAGAAGGTGTTCGAGGAGCGCTTCCTCCACCACGCCGACCGCCTCGGCTACCTGGTCTGGGGCGAGTTCGGCGACTGGGGCTGCGAGGTCGGCGGCTCCTCGGGCGACAACCAGCGGCCCGACGCCTCGTACGTCGCCCAGTGGCTGGAGACCCTCGAACGCGACTACTCACACCCCTCGATCATCGGCTGGTGCCCGCTCAACGAGACGTACCAGAAACTCCACGACCGCATCACCCAGCTCGACGACGTCACCCGCGCGATGTTCCTCGCCACGAAGGCGATGGACACCACCCGCCCGGTGATCGACGCCTCCGGCTACGCGCACCGCGTCGCCGAGACCGACATCTACGACTCGCACCACTACGAGCAGGACCCGGAGGCCTTCCGGCAGCTGATGTCAGGGCTCGCCAAGGACGACCCCTTCGTCAACTCCCATGAGAGCGGAGCACCTTACTCCCTTCCCTACGGCGGCCAGCCGTACTTCGTCAGTGAGTTCGGCGGCATCTGGTGGGACCCCGAGGCAGCCGCCGCCCAGTCCGGCGAGGACCGCAGCGAATCCTGGGGCTACGGCGAACGCGTCCGCGACGAGGAGGAGTTCCACGCCCGCTTCAGCGGCCTGACCGGGGTTCTGCTGGGCGACCGTCACATGTTCGGCTACTGCTACACCCAGTTGACCGACGTCTTCCAGGAGCAGAACGGCATCTACCGCTTCGACCGCACTCTCAAGCTGGACGTCGACCGCATCCGTGCCGCACAGCTGCGCCCGGCCGCCATCGAGCAGCAGGACGACCATCAGGTCTGATCGTGGGAGTGACAGTGGGGCCTCTCCGCGGCACGGCGGGGAGGCGCCACTTCGGCAACTGCGGTGCCCGCACCGTCAGGTGACGTTGCCGCTCGCGAAATACGCTCGACAGACCGTGCCTTCGAAGTCGGTCGCGATCTGCAGCACCCGGCTGCCGTCGGCCGAGGGAAGCAGCGGGGAACTGTAGTCCTGGCAGTAGTCGTTCTGCGTGTTGGTGAGGATCGTGCGCCCGCTGCCGGCGGCGGGGGTGCCGTCCCGGTTGAGCAGGTGCTGTCCGATCAGCAGGATGCGGCCGTTGGAACCGCCGCCCGGTGCAGGTGCCCAGGCGATCCTCGGCGCGACGCGGAAGTACCTGCCGTCGGCTGTCTCGGGGCGGATGCCGAGGTGGGCCGGTTCTCCCCAGTTCCAGCCGTCGGCGGCGTCCGGTAGTGCACGACGCACTGGTACTGACCGCCCGGGTTTCAGATCTCGTAGCTCATGAAGTAGGCGGCGACGAGCTTCTGGCTGTGCGCCGCGTCGGTCTCGTCCGCGTAGTGGCAGACCAGTGCGCCGTCGGCTGCCACGGAGAACTCGGGTTCCCACAGGCCGCCCGTTCCCTCGGCGACGGCGCAGGACGACAGATAGGACCAGGTGCGCCCGATGTCGTTGCTGCGCCAGATCCGCAATGCCATACGGCGGTTCGGCTCGTCCTGGCCCGCGGATGCGGCCCAGAGCAGCGTGCCGGCCGGCAACGCGCCGACCTGGCGGAAGGTCGCCCCGGAGTCCGTGCTCTCGTGGATGGCGCCGATGCCGTTGTTGCCGTCGAAGGTCACGACACTGGCGAGGACGCGACCGTTGGCCGAACCGCTGTTGGCCAGCCGGACGGCGCGCGGGTACAGGCCGGTTCCGTCCCTTGACGGAGTGCCCGTCGCCAGGGGGGAGATGTCCGTCGCGGCACGCGAGGCGGGCGGCGGGGAAGCGGTGGCGGCGGTGGGCATGGCAAGTGCCAGGCCGAGCGCGCCGGTCAGGGCGACCAGGAGCGCTCGGGCCGGCCGGCGTAGAGCGTCTTGCACATCGATGTAAATCGGCTGGAGCAGCTCCGCTCAGCGGCGGCGGCCCCGCGCCGCCCAGCCGCTGCCGATCCCTGCCACATGCAGGGCGAGGCAGGTGAGCCCGAGCAGCATGACGTTGGTCGACGTGAAGACGTCGTTGGTGGATATGTCCGCCGCGTTGATGAGAAAAGCGATGAAGAACAGGACCGCCGCGATGATGCCCAGCACGGTGTGCCTCCTTGACGAAGGGGAATCGACCGATGGTGCCGTTTCTCGCGTATGCCCCCGGCCGCCCCCCTCACGCGTCGTGCAGACAAGGCGAAAGGGGGTACGCGGCCGGAAGGGACGACGAGCGGAGGATCGCGATGTTCGAGGCCGGTGACATCCGGGAGTGGCGCGGCCACGATGTGGTCGACGACAGCGCACGCAAGATCGGCAGACTGGAGTCGATCTATGTGGACACCGCTACCGACGCGCCGTCTTTCGCGACCGTCACGGTCGGCATGCCGACTCGGCACCGCCTGGTGTTCGTTCCCCTCGCCGGAGCGACGGTCGGCCCTGGATACCTGAAGGTCGCCTACGCAAAGCACCAGGTCAAGTATGCGCCGTCCATCGACGTCGACGGGGTCCTGCCGGCCGGCGACGAAGGAGCGGTCTTCGCGCACTACGAGCTGGCGTACCAGCCGGGCGCGGAGGGCGAGCGCCGGCTGGCGCGCCGCTGACCGACAACGACCACCCAGGAGGCGGCCATGGCTCTGTTCTTGTTCCTGCTTCTTGTGGCAGTGGTGCTCGGCTTCATCGGAGTGCTCGCCGAAGGTCTGCTCTACCTGCTGGTCATCGGGGTGCTCGTGGCGATCGCCGACATCCTTTACGTCGGGATGAAGCTCCGGCGAAGCGGCAGGCGCCCCGTTCGGTAGACCACGCGGTCCGCGGGCGGCCGAGTACTGCGCCGGCCCTCACGCCACCGACCCGATCCGCCCCGCCGGTGACGATGTCGCGTCGTGGTGGATCGGGGTGTGGGCGCCGGTGAGGGAGACGCCGCTGCCGCCCCGCCGGTTGGCGACGATCTCCGACGCGATCGACAGGGCCGTCTCCTCCGGCGTACGGGCGCCGAGGTCCAGCCCGATGGGGGACCTGAGCCGCGCCAGCTCCAGTTCGCTCACGCCGACCTCCCGGAGCCGCTCGTTGCGGTCCAGGTGGGTGCGGCGGGAGCCCATCGCGCCGACGTACGCCACCGGCAGGCGCAGGGCGAGCTGGAGCAGGGGTACGTCGAACTTGGCGTCGTGGGTGAGGACGCACAGGACCGTCCGGGCGTCGACGGACGTCCGCTCCAGGTACTTGTGCGGCCACTCGGTGACGATCTCGTCGGCCTCCGGGAAGCGGGCCTTCGTCGCGAAGACCTGGCGGGCGTCGCACACGGTCACGTGGTAGTTCAGGAACTTGCCGATGCGCACGAGCGCCGACGCGAAGTCGATGGCGCCGAAGACGATCATCCGGGGCGCCGGGACCGAGGACTCGACCAGCACCGTGAGCGGGGCGCCGCAGCGCGAGCCCTGTTCGCCGATCTCCAGGGTGCCGGTGCGGCCCGCGTCGAGGAACGCGCCCGCCTCCGCCGCGACCGTACGGTCCAGTTCGGGGTGGGCGCCGAAGCCGCCGTCGTACGAGCCGTCGGGGGCGACGACAAGCGCGCGGCCCCTGAGCTCGTCCGGCCCCGACACGATCCGTGCGACCGCCGCCGCCTCCCCGCTCGTGGCCGCCCGCAGCACGGACGCGAGCACGGGGCGGGCCGGGTCCCCGGCGCGTACCGGCGTGACCAGGATGTCGATGATGCCTCCACAGGTCAGGCCGACCGCGAAGGCGTCCTCGTCGCTGTAGCCGAAGCGCTCCAGGACGGTTTCGCCGTCCTCGAGCGCCTGTTGGCACAGCTCGTAAACCGCGCCCTCCACACAACCGCCGGACACCGAGCCGATCGCCGTGCCGTCGGCGTCCACCGCGAGCGCGGCGCCGGGCTGGCGGGGCGCGCTGCCGCCGACCGCCACCACGGTGGCGACGGCGAAGTCACGTCCCTGCTCGACCCACCGGTGCAACTCCTCGGCGATGTCCAACATCTCTCGGTCTCCTTGACAGCGGTTGTGCGGAGGGCGGTTCACACTGACCGGCTCTCCGGCTAGTGCACGCCCATCCAGCTCTCAATGGGATTGAGGGCGAAATAGACGATGAAGATGCCTGTCAGGGCCCACATGAACGCCCCGATCTCCCGCGCCTTGCCCTGAGCGATCTTGATGGCGACGTACGAGATGACACCGGCCGCGACACCGGCCGTGATCGAGTACGTGAACGGCATGATCACGACGGTGAGGAACACCGGGATCGCGGTGGCCCGGTCGGACCAGTCCACGTGCCGTGCGTTCATCATCATCATGGCGCCGATGACCACCAGGGCCGCCGCCGCCACCTCGCCCGGCACGATCGCGGTGAGCGGGGTGAAGAACAGGCAGGCCGCGAAGAACAGGCCGGTGACGACCGAAGAGAGACCGGTGCGGGCACCCTCGCCCACACCGGTCGCCGACTCGACGAACACGGTCTGGCCCGACGCCCCCGAGACGCCGCCGATCGCGCCGCCGGCGCCGTCGATGAACAGCGCCTTGGACAGGCCCGGCATCCGGCCCTTGTCGTCGGCGAGCTTGGCCTCGGTGCCGACGCCGATGATCGTCGCCATCGCGTCGAAGAACCCGGCGAGCACGAGCGTGAACACGATCATGCCGACGGTCATCGCGCCGACCTCGCCCCAGCCGCCGAACTCGACGTTGCCGAAGATCGAGAAGTCCGGCATGGACACCGCGCTGCCGTGCAGTTCGGGAGCGCCGCTGGCCCACTGCTTGGGGTCGATGACGTCGAAGGCGTTGAGGACGACGGCGAGCACGGTGCCGCCGACGATGCCGATCAGGATGGCGCCGGGGACGCCGCGCGCCTGGAGCATGAAGATCGCGAGCAGTGTGACCGCGAAGAGCAGCACGGGCCAGCCGGCCAGTTCACCGGCGGGGCCGAGGGTGACCGGGGTCGCCTCGCCCTGGTGCACGAAGCCGGCCTTGTAGAAGCCGATCAGGGCGATGAACAGGCCGATGCCCATGGTGATCGCGTGCTTCAGCGCGAGTGGAATCGCGTTCATGATCATCTCGCGCAGGCCGGTGACGACCAGCAGCATGATGACCACGCCGTACATCACACACATGCCCATGGCCTGCGGCCAGGTCATCTGCGGGGCGACCTGCGAGGCGAGCACACCGGAGACGGAGAGGCCGGCGGCGAGGGCCAGCGGCACCTTGCCGAAGAAGCCCATCAGCAGCGTGGTGAAGGCCGCCGCGAACGCGGTCGCCGTGATCAGCGCCTTCTGGGCGAGCGTGTCCCCTGCCGCGTCCTTTCCGGACAGGATCAGCGGGTTGAGCAGGAGGATGTACGCCATCGCCATGAAGGTCGTGACGCCGCCGCGCACCTCGCGCGCGACCGTGGATTTCCGGTGGGATATGTGGAAGTACCGGTCGAGCCAGGACCGTCCGGCCGGGACGCGGGTGCCTTCTCCCGCGTCTTCGGCTGTGGTCGCCGGCTCCAGTGACTGCTGGGTCATGTGGGCCTACTCCCAAGGTTCAAAGGGGCACCCGCGTCGACCGCCCTGACGGTCGACCAACCACGCATGTGGCTGCGGGATTTGGGAAGGTGCTTCGGCCGCACGACCCGGGGGACGGCCCGAGACGAACGAACAGGATGCAGCTGTGCTGCTGGTACTGCGGTGGTGCTGGTACTGCTGGTGTGTCAAGTTCCGCGAGCGGTGCGGCACTTGGTTCCTCCGGACGGCGCAGCGAAGTGTGACGTTCCCGGCGCCGCCCGGAGAGCCTTGCTGGATTCCTCGCGGATTCCTCGCTGTCCCTACGCCGTACCGGTGAGGTGTTCCGGCCGTACCGGCGTGCGGTTCAGCTCCAGCCCCGTCGCGTTCCGGATCGCCGCGAGGACGGCCGGGGTCGACGACAGGGTGGGGGCCTCGCCGATGCCCCGCAGCCCGTACGGGGCGTGGTCGTCGGCGAGTTCGAGCACGTCGACCGGGATGGTCGGCGTGTCGAGGATCGTGGGGATGAGGTAGTCCGTGAAGGAGGGGTTCCTGACCTTCGCCGTCTTGGGGTCGACGATGATCTCCTCCATGACCGCCACGCCGAGACCCTGGGTCGTACCGCCCTGGATCTGGCCGATGACGGACAGCGGGTTGAGCGCCTTGCCGACGTCCTGGGCACAGGCCAGCTCGATGACCTTGACCAGGCCGAGCTCTGTGTCCACCTCGACGACGGCGCGGTGTGCGGCGAAGGAGTACTGGACGTGGCCGTTGCCCTGGCCGGTGCGCAGGTCGAACGCCTCGGTCGGACGGTGCCGCCACTCGGCCTCGACCTCGACGGCCTCGCCCTCCAGGACGTCCACCAGGTCACCGAGGACCTCGCCGCCGTCGGTGACGACCTTGCCGCCCTCGAGGACCAGCTCGGCGGTGGCCCAGGCGGGGTGGTAGGAGCCGAACTTGCGGCGCCCGATCTCCAGGACCTTCTCGCGCACGAGCTCGCAGGAGTTCTTGACGGCGCCGCCGGTGACGTACGTCTGCCGGGAAGCCGAAGTCGAACCCGCCGAACCCACCTGCGTGTCCGCCGGGTGGATCGTCACCTGAGTGACGCCCAGCTCGGTGCGGGCGATCTGCGCATGGACGGTGACACCGCCCTGGCCGACCTCCGCCATCGCGGTGTGCACGGTGGCCACCGGCTCGCCGCCGATCACCTCCATGCGCACCTTGGCGGTGGAGTAGTCGTCGAAGCCCTCGGAGAAGCCGACGTTCTTGATGCCGACCGCGTAGCCGACACCCCGCACGACGCCTTCACCGTGCGTGGTGTTGGACAGGCCGCCCGGCAGCTGCCGTACGTCCGCGCCCTCGCTGGATTCCCACTGGCGCTCCGGCGGCATGGGCATCGCCTTGACGCGGCGCAGGAGTTCGGCGACCGGAGCCGGGGAGTCGACCGGCTGCCCGGTCGGCATGATGGTTCCCTGCTCCATGGCGTTGAGCTGCCGGAACTTGATCGGGTCCATGCCCAGCTGCTTGGCCACCTTGTCCATCTGCGCCTCGTACGCGAAGCACGCCTGGACCGCGCCGAAGCCGCGCATGGCGCCGCAGGGCGGGTTGTTGCTGTAGAGGGCGATGGCCTCGATGTCGACGTCCTCCACCACGTACGGGCCGATCGCCAGCGAGGCGGCGTTGCCGACGACCGCCGGGGAGGCGGAGGCGTACGCGCCGCCGTCCAGCACGATCCGGCACTTGACGTGCGTGAGCTTGCCGTCCTTCGTGGCGCCGTGCTCGTAGTGGAGCTTGGCGGGGTGGCGGTGGACGTGCCCGAAGAAGGACTCGAACCGGTTGTAGACGATCTTGACCGGCTTGCCGGTGCGCATCGCCAGCAGGCAGGCGTGGATCTGCATCGACAGGTCCTCGCGGCCACCGAAGGCGCCGCCGACGCCGGACAGCGTCATCCGGACCTTGCGCTCGGGCAGGCCGAGGACCGGGGCGATCTGCTTCAGGTCGCTGTGCAGCCACTGGGTGGCGATGTACAGGTGGACGCCGCCGTCCTCGTCCGGCACGGCGAGGCCGGACTCCGGGCCGAGGAAGGCCTGGTCCTGCATGCCGAAGGTGTACTCGCCCTTGACGACGACGTCCGCCTGCTCGGCGGCCTGTGCCGCGTCACCGCGGAAGATCGGCTGGCGGTGCACGATGTTCGGGTGCGGGACGTGACCGATGTGGTGGTCGTCGCGGCCCTCGTGGATGAGGATCGCGTCCGGGGCGGTCGCGGAGGCCTCGTCGGTGATGACGGGCAGCTCGCGGTAGTCGACCTTGATCTTGGCGGCGGCGCGGCGGGCCGTCTCCGGGTGGTCGGCGGCGACGATCGCGACCGGCTCACCGTGGTGGCGTACCTTGCCGTGCGCGAGGACCGGGGTGTCCTGGATCTCCAGGCCGTAGTTCTTCACCTCGGTCGGCAGGTCGTCGTAGGTCATGACGGCGTAGACGCCTGCCATGGCCAGCGCCTCGCTGGTGTCGATGGACACGATCTCGGCGTGCGCGACGGTAGAGCGGAGGATCTGCCCCCAGAGCATGTCCTCGTGCCACATGTCGGACGAGTACGCGAACTCGCCGGTGACCTTGAGGGTGCCGTCCGGGCGCAGCGTCGACTCACCGATGCCGCCCTTGGTCTGCGAACCCTGGGTGATCTTGGTGGGAGCGCCGTTGGTGGGCATGTGCTCAGACCGCCTCTCCCTGCCGGGCGGCCGCGAGGCGGACCGCGTCCATGATCTTCTCGTAGCCCGTGCACCGGCACAGGTTGCCCGACAGCGCCTCGCGGATGTCCGCGTCGCTGGGATTCGGGTTGTTCTCCAGCATCTCGTCGGCGGCGACCAGCAGACCCGGCGTGCAGAAGCCGCACTGGACGGCGCCGGCGTCGATGAACGCCTGCTGGATCGGGGAGAGCTCGGTGCCCTCGCCGGTCTGCGAGTCCTGCCCCTTGGCGGCCCACTGCTGGGCGTCCTGGAGCGAAGTACCGCAGGCACCGGTCGCGCAACCACCGTGCTCGGCACGCTGCTTGGCGAAGTCGGCGAGCCCTTCGACGGTGACGACCTCACGGCCCTCGACCTGACCGGCGGCGACCAGACACGAACACACCGGCACACCGTCCAGCCTGACGGTGCAGGATCCGCACTCGCCCTGCTCACAGGCGTTCTTCGAACCCGGCAGGCCGAGCCGCTCCCGCAGCACGTACAGCAGGGACTCGCCCTCCCACACGTCGTCGGCTTCCTGCGGACGTCCATTGACAGTGAAGTTGACACGCATCAGGCGACTCCCTCCGTGCGGGCGGCGGTGCCGCGGTACGACTCCCAGGTCCAGGTCAGCGTGCGACGGGCCATGACTCCGACCGCGTGGCGGCGGTAGCTCGCTGTGCCCCGGACGTCGTCGATCGGGTTGCAGGCGCCGGAGCACAGCTCCGCGAACTGCTTGGCGACCGACGGGGTGATGATCTTGCCGTTCTCCCAGAAGCCGCCCTCTTCGAGCGCCGCGTTCAGGAATTCCTCGGCGGCCTTGGCCCGTACGGGTGTCGGGGCGGCCGAGCCGATCCCGGTACGCACGGTCCGCGTCTCGGGGTGCAGCGCGAGCCCGAAGGCGCACACGGCGATGACCATGGCGTTGCGCGTGCCCACCTTGGAGTACTGCTGAGGCCCGTCGGCCTTCTTGATGTGCACGGCCCGAATCAGCTCATCGGCGGCCAGCGCGTTGCGCTTGACGCCCGTGTAGAACTCGTCGATCGGGATGAGGCGGGTGCCGCGCTCGGCGGACTCGACCTCGACCTCGGCGCCTGCCGCGAGGAGGGCGGGGTGGGCGTCGCCGGCCGGGGAGGCGGTACCGAGGTTGCCGCCGACGCCGCCGCGGTTGCGGATCTGCGGGGAGGCGACCGTGTGCGAGGCGAGGGCGAGGCCGGGCAGCTCGGCGCGCAGATCCTCCATGATCCTGGTGTACGGGACGGAGGCGCCGAGCCGCACGCTGTCCTCGCCGACCTCCCACTCGGTGAGGTCGCCGATGCGGTTCAGGTCGAGGAGGTACTCGGGCCGGCGGTGGTCGAAGTTGATCTCGACCATCACATCGGTGCCACCCGCAATCGGCACAGCGGTGGGGTGCTCGGCCTTCGCGGCGAGCGCCTCCTCCCAGCTGGCGGGGCGAAGGAAGTCCATGACCGGCTCTCTTCTACGTCTCGTGGGTCGTACGGTTTGAGCCAGATCAGGTGCGGTGGGCCCGGCTCGTTCATGTGCTGTTAACGCGCATTGACGTCAGTACACAGCGCTGTGCTCGGCCTGGGTCAGTCACGGAAACCATGAAGGAGTTGGCTGGCCAGGGCAGGCATCTTGTAGATTCGTATGAACGGGGGTCACCAGTAACCTCCGCGTTTTTCTCTGGAAACACCGGGCACAGGCTTGTGACCTGGGACACCGTCCGAAAGACGACGAGCTCCGCCCCCGGCGCCGCTCAGCGGCCCGTCGACCGGGCCCCACCCACAGACCATCAAGATCCATCGTAGATTTCGAGACAAAGAACGGCGGCGACGAGAATGCGGCTGCGCGCACTGCTGGACACCGACGCGCTGGGCCTCAAGCTGCTCGGCGGCGAGGACGAGCTGGACCGCACCGTGCGCGGCGTGATGACCACCGACCTCAGGGATCCCAGCCGCTATCTCTCCGGCGGCGAGCTGGTGCTCACGGGACTGGCGTGGCGCCGCAACGCCTCGGACTCCGAGCCTTTCGTCCGCATCCTGGCCCAGGCCGGTGTGGCGGCGCTGGGGGCCGGTGAGGCCGAGCTCGGCGACATCCCCGACGATTTGGTGCTGGCCTGCGCCCGGCACCGCCTGCCGCTCTTCGCGGTGCACGAGTCGGTGGCGTTCGCGACGGTCACCGAGCATGTCGTACGGCAGGTCAGCGGCGAGCGGGCCGGGGATCTCGCGGCCGTGGTCGACCGGCACCGCCGGATGATGACCTCGGGCCCCGCGGGCGGCGGCCCGGACGTGGTCCTCGACCTCCTCGGTTCCGACCTGGACCTGCAGGCCTGGGTGCTGTCGCCGGCGGGACGGCTCATCGCGGGCTCGAAGGCCGGGGGTCCGGCGCTGCCCGCCGACGTGTGCGCGAAGCTGGCGGCGGAGCATCTTTCGGCCGCCCGCACGGGCCGCCGCGGCCCGCACCGGATGACCCTCGGCACCACGCTGTACTCCCTCTTCCCGATCCGCAGCAGCGGCCGCTCCGCGGCGCAGGCGGCACGGGACGTGCGCGAGACGGTCCTGTCGGACTGGCTGCTGGCCGTGGAGGCGGACGCGAGCGACTGGCCCGAGGAGCGGCTGGACCTGCTCCAGGGCGTCACCCAGCTGATCGCGGTGGAACGGGACCGCAGGGACGCGGCACGCACGGTCCGCCGCCGCCTCGCGCAGGAGGTCCTCGAACTGGTCCAGACGGGTGCGGCGCCCGCCGAGATCGCCGCGCGCCTGCGGGTCGCGGCACCGGTGCTGCTGCCGGGCCTGGGGGCGGCCCCGCACTGGCAGGTCGTGGTGGCCCGGGTCGAATGGGAGGGCAGCGACATCGAGGCCGGCCCGACCGCACAGTCCCTCCTGGAGGAGATCCTCGTCGACCCGCTCGCGACCGGCCCCGAGCCGTCCGACCGCATCGCCGTGGCCCACACGGGCGACGAGGCCATCGCCCTGGTCCCCCTCCCGGCGGTCTCCGCGGAGCACGACGGCTCGGAGGCGGGCATCCACGCGGACGCGCTCCTGGACTCGGTCCGCGACCCGCTCTCCGCCGGCCTGGACGACGACGGCCGGGTCACCCTCGGCGTCAGCGCTGCGGTGCACTCGGCGGAGGGCCTGCGCGGCGCCCTGGAGGAGGCCCGCCACGCCCGCAGGGTGGCGGCGGCGCGCCCCGGGCGGGTCTGCGCGGCAGGCCACCAGGAACTTGCCTCGCACGTCCTCCTCCTCCCCTTCGTCCCGGACGACGTGCGCCGGGCCTTCACGGCCCGCCTCCTCGACCCCCTGCGCGACTACGACCGCCGCCACCGCGCGGAGCTGATTCCCACCCTTGAGGCCTTCCTCGACTGTGACGGCTCCTGGACCCGGTGCGCGACCCGTCTCCACCTGCACGTCAACACACTGCGCTACCGAGTGGGCAGGATCGAGCAGTTGACGAGCCGGGACCTCTCCCGCCTGGAGGACAAACTTGATTTCTTCTTGGCATTGCGGATGAGTTGAGCTCATCCCGGCCCTCCGCCGGATGGCACCAAGTGCCGCGACTGTCCCACGACTTTGTGAAATCCTTCACCCACCCTCTTGGCCGGGCGCGCGGATTCGTGCTGAGATGCCGCCACCACTCAACAGCTCAATGGTGTGCTCGGGGAGGGCGAGGTGGCGTATACCGCCATGTCTGGTAACGGAACGACCGCCGATGACGATCCACTCCAGACCGCGGTATGGCGGCTGCGCTCACGCGCCTGCTGGGCGGACGCGGCGGCGCTGCTACAGCCGGTGACCGCGCAGGCCGCACTCCAGCGGGCTGCGTTGCTGGTGGAGCGCTGTCTCTACACCGAGCAGGGCTGGGGGGAGGCCGAGGACGCACTCCGTACGGCCGAGGCGCTCGCTCACAGTGACGACGAGCGGGGCGCTGCCGCTTGTGAACGCGGGCAACTTGCCTACGCGGCGACGCTGCACTCGGTGCGCGACCGGGCCGACGAGGCGCGGGCCGCGTTGGGTCGGGCGGCGGCGCTGATCCCGCCTGGGGTGGCGGGGAGGGCGTTGCTGGACTTCCGCCGCGGTCTGCTGGCGGAGAACCTCGCCCGCTCACCGCAGGCGGCCCGGGCGGCGTACCGCCGGGCGCATGCGGGTGCGACGGCCCATGCCGATCCGCTCCTCCTCTCCTTCACCTGGCGCCACCTGGCCGGACTCGCCCTGCGCGAGGGGGAGTTGGCGGAGGCGCGGCACGGCTTCGCCGAGTCCCTCCGGATCCGCGAGGAGCTGGGCTACCTGGTGGGTACGGCCCCCGCGCTGGCCTCCTTGGCCGACACGGAAGCCGAGCCGGAAGCGACGCGGCTGCGCGAGGAGGCGCGACGCCTCTTCCGCCTCCTGGGCGGCGTGCCCACGTGGCTGGCCGGCCACCTGTCCCCCACACCCCCGGCCCCGGACGCCGCCACGGCGTGACCACCCCCGCCAGGGGGCTCCGCCCCTGGACCCCCCATCGGCCTGAACGGCCTCGTCCTCAAACTCCCCAGAGGGGGCGCTCCCAGACGGGCTGAGATTGCCTGGACCGGCACTGGAAAGTGACCGGCAGAGTGACCGTGATGGTGGGCGCACCCCCGGGGCGCCGCAGTCGCCCAGGGCGGCAAGGGGACGTGCCGGGGGTGTCCGCCCGCAGTGGCCGGCGTCAACACGCGGCACCTCTTGGCCTAAGGGGACCGCCGGTCCGAGGACGGACACCCCCCGGCACGGCCCCGACCCACCCACCGCACCGTTGGCGCCACGCGAACCCCCACCGAAGCAGCCACAGGCCGCCGCAGGCACCCCCCGCCCAACCGCCGGAGGCAACCCTCAGCTCGCCCCGGCGAAGTGCTCCCCGACCAACGCCCGCACCACATCCACATCCCCGGCGATCAACGCATCCAGCAGAGCTGTGTGTTCCGCCGCGTCGGCGAGGAGGTCGGCGCGGCCGCGGCCGGACGGGCGGGCAGGGCTCACCAGGGGCCACTGGGCCCGGCGGTGGAGGTCGTCGGCGATCTGGACGAGTTGTTCGTTGCCGCACAGGGACAGCACAGCGCGATGGAACGTACGGTCCGTCTCCGCGTAGGTGGCCCGGCACCCGGTGGCCGCCGCGCGGACCGTCGCCTCTGCCAACGGCCGCAGTTCCGCCCACCGTTCGGCGGCGACGGTCCGAGTGAGCCGGAGCATCACCGGGACCTCGATCAGCGCCCGCACCTCGACCAGCTCCGCCAACTCCCGGGCCCCACGCTCGACCACCCGGAACCCCCGGTTCGGGACGACCTCGACGGCCCCCTCCAGCGCGAGTTGCTGCATGGCCTCACGGACCGGCGTCGCGGAGACGCCGAAGCGTTCGCCGAGCGCCGGGGCCGAGTAGACCACCCCGGGCTTCAGCTCACCGGTGACGAGAGCGGTGCGCAGGGCGTCGAGGATCTGCCCCCGCACCGAGGCCCGCTGGACAACCGCCCGCGGCGGCGGAATCGGCGTTTCGCTGTGGGTGTGCTCGCCGCGAGCCGTCGGCGCCGGGACACCCCGCCGCGCGTCCACACCCGGGGCGACACCCTCGTCCACACCCGGGGCCCGCCCCTGCGACGGCACCCGCGCCACACCCGTACCAGCACCATCCGCACCCGCCCGGGCCTCCACGCCCTGCGGCACCGGCGGATTCCCCGTCATCGCGGAGCCCTGCGCGCCCTGCTTCACGGGTTCTCCTCCTCCGGACGTATCGGTACTTGGGGTCATTACGGCGGCTTGTTACTCACCCGTCAAGCACCTTAGGCGCAGAACGCGACAGTTCAAACCGCAGCGATCTTGGGTAAGGTAAGGCTTACCTTCACCACCTCGCGAATCGGCGGTCCGGAATGCCTGTGCCCCCCTCAGCCCTCACGGACGCCTACACCCGTCTCGCCGAGGTCTTCCCGGGGCTCGCCATCACCCAGCCGGCCACCGACGCCCAGCTCCCCCGACACGGCGCCTGGGTCACCGCGGCCGCGCTGGCGGAGGGCGGCACCGGCCTGGACGCATATCTGGCCTGGGACGACGCACAGGTGCAGCGCGACTACGGACAGTCCGCACGCGAAGACGTCGTCGCCAGTTTCGGCCTGCACCGCTACGCCTGGCCGGTCTGCCTGCTGATCACCGTCCCCTGGTTCCTGCTCCGCCGCGTCCCCCGCTTCCCCGTGACGCATATCTCGTACGACCGCACGGCCCCGGGCCTCCCAATAGGCGCCCTCGCCGCCCGCCCCGCCACCTTCGCCTGCCTCCCCGGCGATCCGGCCGCCACCCTGCCCGGCGCGAGGGTCGTACCCGACGAGGAGGCGCTGCGCGCAGAGGTGCGGGCGGCGATAGCGGAGCACCTCGAACCCGTACTCACCGGCTTCGGCCCCCGCATGCGGCGCCGCGGACGCGCGCTGTGGGGCATGGCGACCGACGAGGTCGTCGAGAGCCTGTGGTACGTCGCCCATCTGTTCGGCGACGGCGAGCAGGACCGGGCACGCCGCGAACTGGAGCTGCTGCTGCCGGGCGCGACGACGCCGTACGTCGGCTCGGCCGCCTTCCGCGAACTGACCGGCCCGAACGGCGAGTCGCTGCCCACCCGGGACCGGGCGAGCTGCTGCATGTTCTACACACTGCGGCCCGAGGACACCTGCGCCACGTGCCCGCGCACCTGCGACGCGGACCGGGTCACCAAGCTTCTGGCCGCCGCCAGTTGACGCCCCCTCAGACACGCGCGTCAGCCTTGATGCCGTAAGATCATCCGAGAGCAGGACACCCGTTACGGTTACAGGCGTTTCACAAATTCCTCACTTCGCGCAGGAACTTTCCGTGGAACCACCCGCACGGGTAGTGTTATTCGAACTCAACTCCCGCCCCTCAAGCGGCAGTTCGAGCAGAACGCCGCCCCGGGCATCCCCTTGCACTTCCTTGGCGGCCTCTTGCCCCGAAACCCCCTGAGGGCCAGTGGGATTGGGCCACTATGGCGGGCGTTACGCCCTATCCCAATGCAAGGGACCCCCAGATGAGATTGACCGACATATCGCTGAACTGGCTGCTTCCGGGCGCCGTCCTGCTCCTGGGCCTGCTGGCGGCGATAGCGGTGCTTCGGCGCGGGAAGACCCCGGGGAAGGACACGAGCGCGGACGACTCGTGGGAGCGCAGCGAGGAGCGCCGCAGGCGCAAGGAAGCCATATACGGCACCGCCTCGTATGTGCTGCTGTTCTGCTGTGCGGCCGTGGCCGCCGCGCTCTCCTTCCACGGACTGGTCGGCTTCGGCGAGCAGAACCTCAACCTGCACAACGGCTGGCAGTACCTGGTGCCGTTCGGCCTCGACGGCGCCGCGATGTTCTGCTCCGTGCTCGCGGTGCGCGAGGCCAGCCACGGTGACGCCGCCCTCGGCTCCCGGATACTCGTGTGGACGTTCGCGGCCGCCGCCGCCTGGTTCAACTGGGTGCACGCACCCAGGGGCCTCGGCCACGACGGCGCCCCGCACTTCTTCGCCGGCATGTCCCTCTCCGCGGCGGTGCTCTTCGACCGGGCGCTCAAGCAGACCCGCCGGGCCGCCCTGCGCGAGCAGGGCCTGGTCCCGAGGCCCCTCCCGCAGATCCGGATCGTCCGCTGGCTGCGGGCGCCCCGCGAGACCTACAGGGCCTGGTCGCTGATGCTCCTTGAGGGCGTGCGCAGCCTCGACGAGGCGGTCGACGAGGTCCGCGAGGACAAGCGGCAGAAGGAGGCGGCCCGGCTGCGCCGGCGCGAGCAGGAGCGCATGGAGCGGGCCCAGCTGAAGGCCATCAGCCGGGGCCACCGCGGCTTCGTCGGCCGTGGCGGCCGACAGGTCGAGACGCAGGCTCTGGAGCGTGCGTCGGCCCAAGTCTCCGCGGAGCCTGCCATATCGGCGCCGGAGCAACTGCCCGTGCGCTCACGTCCGTCACTTCAGCCCGTCCGCACCGGTTCTGACCCGGTGACCGTCGACCTCACTTCGGAGGACGACACAATGGCCCTGCCACGCCTCGACTCCTTGGAGCGCAAGCTCAAGGACCTCGAGCAGCAGTTCGGCTGAGCACTCCGCTCGTCAACGGCATCGACGGCCTTTGACAGCACGGCATCGACGGGAAGGGCGCGACCCGGGACTCGGGTCGCGCCCCTTCCCGTCGTCGTATGGCATGCGACCCGGTCAGCGCGCGTCACGCGGCATCCGCGTCGAGTTCGAACCACACCGCCTTCCCCACCCCGTGCGTCCGCACGCCCCAGTCGTCCGCGAGGGACTGGACCAGCACCAGGCCTCTGCCGTTCGTACAGCTGTCGGCGTTCGGTACGCGCAGTCTGGGCCGGCGGGCCACGAAGTCCCTCACCTCCACCCTGAGTCCGTGCGGTCCGACGATCGCCGTCAGGACGGCGTCATGGTCGGTGTGGACGATCGCGTTGGTGACGAGCTCGCTGGTGAGCAGTTCGGCTATGTCCGATCTTCCGGGCCTCCCCCAGTGCCGTAACAGCTCGCGCAGGGCCCTGCGTGCCTCCGGTACGGCCCGCAGGTCCGCCCGTCCGAGTCTGCGCCTGAGCTGAGGCGACTGCGCGTGTTCCCCGGCGCTCGCGGCCTTGTCCTCCACTGTCCGTGCCGAGGAGGCCCCGATGGTGATGGGACCGCCTCCTCGTGCCTGCCTTTTCATGACCCCCGCCCGCGTGCCGATGTCGGTTCCCCTCCTGCTCGAACACGTTCACGGGAACCTTTCCCAGTCGGACCGGCGGCAGTCATGTCGAATCGTCAACGACCAGGTGTTCGGCCACGGTCACGGCAGGCCGTGCCGGTGGATGAAACCCGGAACGCCACCCACCGGCCGCCCGGAGGCCACCGCGGACGACGACCGGATCGAGTCGGCCACCGGCCAAGGCCACGGCCGGCGGGCTGCGGGTGCGATTCCGGCGAGGGGAGACAAGGCGGTCCGATCCGCCCCCGCGGAGGCGGCCGACCAGGGCAGTCCTGCACGGCATCGTGCCGATGTCCCCGAGGGCCTGCGGACCGCTGCGGATCGGACAGTTCGACGATCCCGCTCTGCGGATCAGGCCGTACGCGACCCGGAGGTCCGGCGGGCGCGCCTCGACGTCGAGGCACCGACCGAGCCGATGCACGAAGTCCGGGAATCTGGCCGGAATTCGCTACTGCACCTGCCCCGGTGGTGCCGTGTGGTGGCGGGGCCGCCCGCCCGACCCCCGTCCGGGAGGGCGGCCCCGCTGGTGAGGTGGTCCTGTGGTGCGCCGGTCAGTAGAGCTTGTTGACCGCGGTGGTGGTCGTCTTCTTGAAGGCCTTCACCGGCGCGTCCGTGAAGTCGCCCATCTGCCCCCACTGCACGACGGTGACGGTGCCGCCGTCCCGGCCGACCGAGACGAGGTGGATGTCCATGGCACCCCACGAGGCACGCGTCGCGAAGCCGTGGACGCGGGCGCCCTCCTCGACCGGCAGGCTGCCGTAGCTCTTGTAGTCGGCCTCGATCTCCGGGTCGGCGTCCATGCGCGTGACGCAGCGCTTGATCTCCTTGTCGAGGCGGGTGGCGAGTGCCTTCGCCTTGGCGTTGTCACCGACGACGACGTTGAGCTGCTCGGCACCGGTGTCGAGTTCGGTGCGGAAGGTGCGGTAGCGGGAGTCGTAGGCGAGCAGCGCTTCGCCGAAGCAGTACTGCATCTCCTCCGGCACCCCGTCGGCGACCGGGGCGGCGGTCCAGCCGGAGGAGGGGTGCGGCGGGAGTTCGGTCGCCGACAGGAACTTCGGCGCGGGCGCCTTCGTCGCGGCGCCGGCGGGTGCGGCGGCGAGTGCGGCGCCCGCCGCGAGGCCCGCGACGACGAGTGCGGCGAGCGTGCCGGTGCGAGTGCGCTTGGACATGGGTGTCCCCCCGTGAAAGACATGACAGCGTGAACGATCGGAAGTGAGCCGGCACCGACGGCGGATGGTCCGTCCCGCCCTGGTCGGTGCGACACCAAGAGCATCAGTCGTCACAGCGGGCGACCGCAAGCGCCGACACCCGATCCGCGACGGTGGAACCATCCCAGCCCTTCTGACGTGCAGGTATATGGAGTGCCTGGGATGCCGTCCCGGGACGGGTGAGGACACGGGGGAACGGTGTCGGCAGCACAGGACGACGTCCAGGAGTTCGCGGCGTTGCTCAGCCGCCTGAAGGACCGCACCGACCGCAGCTACGGTCAGCTGGCCCGCCGCCTGAACATGAACACCTCCACGCTGCACCGCTACTGCGCCGGCGACGCGGTCCCGGTCGACTTCGCCCCCGTGGAACGCTTCGCCACGCTGTGCGGGGCGACGTCACAGGAGCGGCTGGAGCTGCACCGGCTGTGGATCCTGGCGGTGGCGGCACGGCAGCGGTCCCGTTCGGCGGCTTCCGCCACGACGGACAGCGCCTCTTCCGCAGCGGACGACTCCCCCGCGGAAACGGCCGAGGAGCCGACGGGGCTGCTCACCGCGGACCCGAAACCGGCCGGCACCCCTCCCTGCCACCCCTGGTACCGCCGCCGGCGCCTGCTGGTCTCGGCGGCCGTGGCGACGGCGCTGCTCGCCACGCTCGGCAGCCTCTCCGCTCTGCCGGACGACGACCGTCCCCGCGCGAGCGACTCCGTCCAGGGCACCGATCCGGCCCGTACGACGCCGACGGGCGCTCCCCACCCGAAGTCGACGACCTCGCCGAGCCCCTCCCCCACCACACCGTCACCGTCGGCCGACGCCTCGCAGAAGTCCTCGCCGAAGCCCACTCCGTCCACCGGCAGCCCCTCGAAGGAAGCCGGCCGGCAGCAGCCCCAGGCCGGGGTGCCGCTCACCTGGAGCGCCAACTCCCATGTGTGGCAGGCCGGCTGCGGCCATGACTACGTCGTCGCCAGGCCGCCCAGCCAGGTACCGCCGCCTCCCGCGCCGCAGGATGCCGAGGTGTGGGCGGGCTCGCAGAGCGCGGTGCACGGGGAGCAGACGATGGTCGAGATCTCCGTGCAGGGCAAGACCTCCACGGCCGTCGTCCTGAAGTCCCTGAGGGTGCGCGTCGTCGGCCGCTCGGCGCCTTCCGGAGGCACCGTCTACACCATGGACCAGGGCTGCGGCGGAGCGCTGACGCCTCGCTACTTCGACGTCGACCTGGACAAGGACCGCCCCATCGCCCGCCCGGCCGACGGCAACGACACGGGCGTCACGATCCCGGCCATGCGCCTGCCGTACCGCGTGTCCGCCGAGGACCCGGAGGTGCTGCTGATCGACGCGCGGACGGAGAACTGCGACTGCAGCTGGTACCTGGAGCTGGACTGGTCCTCCCAGGGCCGCACCGGCACGGTCCGCATCGACGACCACGGCCGCCCCTTCCGCACGACGGGCATCAAGGAGCTGCCCATGTACGTGTACGACACCTCGGCCCGCTCGTGGGTGACGTACCGGCCGTAGCCGAAGCCGCCGTCAGGCCTCCCAGACGGCCGCCGCCGTACGGTCGTCGGCGTACCCCTTGACCCGGACCTGGGTGTCGGCGAGGAACTCGGCGAGGCCGGGCGGTTCTGGAGCGGACCACCGGCCGGTGAGGTGGGCGGCGAGTTCGGGCTCGCCGCGCAGCGGGTCGGCGAGGCCGCCGGTGCACATGAGGAGGGTGTCTCCGGGGCGGGCCACGGACGCGCGGAAGCGGAAGGGTTCGCGGGGCGCTTCGGGGGCGGGGTCGTAGGGGCTCGGGGGCGTGGTGATGCCGAGGTCCATGGTGAGGCGGTCGCCCTCGGGGGTTTCGGCGGGGAGCGAGCCGAAGCCGACGACGGGTTCGCCGGTGACGTCGGTGACGCGGGGTTCGATGTCCTGCCATGCGCCGTCCCGCAGGCGGAAGAGTCCGCCCGCACCGACTCCGAAGAAGACCCGGGTCCGGCACTCGGGGTCGGCGGGGAGGAGGAGGCAGCGCAGGGTCGCCGCGTACTCCTCGGCTTCGATGCCCTGTTCGGCGGCGCTGGCGCGGAGTTTGCCGAGGCTGCGGTCGGTGAGGCGGTGCAGGCCGGACTTCAGGTCGCCGCGCCTGGCGGCCCTTATGTCGTCCGCGAGCCGCCCGTGACTGCGGCCGACGGCCCGGCCGATCCAGTGGCATGCCTCGGCGGCGGCGCGGTGCGCGCCCGGGGTGGCGCGGGCGCCGGTGGCCATCGCCACCAGGATCAGGGCGTGTTCGCCGGTGCCGAAGCGGGCGGTGAGGAGGGAGTCGCGGCGGGGTTCGCCCCGGTAACGGGCGGAGTCGCCGCGCAGGGACACGGCCCGCAGGGTGGAAACGCCATAGCGGGCGCCGTCGAGGACGGTGTCGGCGACCAGGTCGTCGAGGTCGTCGGGGTCCGCGGGTGGCAGGGCGGTGGGTTCGGGGGCGTAGGTGGGAGGGCCGTCGCCCACGTAGTCGAGGGCGGTCGGGGGTGGGTGGGGAGGTCCACCTGGGTCGCTGTGCGGGGCTCGTCGCCGGTCGTCGGCGCCGCCCGCTCCCGGGGCTCCTCCACGGTGAATCCCGGCGGTTTCGGCAGGCCCGCGGGGAAGGTCGACGGACCCGGACCCGGAGGACCCGCCACGGCATCCGTGCCGGCCCGCGGAGCCGGAACCGGGGCGCCGGCGCCGGTCCCCGACACTCCCGCCGCCGAGGCGAACCGGTCGTCCAGTGTGTCGGGCGCCTTGGTCGGGCCCGTGTCATCGGTGAAGTCACCGTACAACTGCCCCCACCAGTCGTCCTCGTGACCGGTGGCCTTTCCCCCCTGCTGGCTCATGCCCTCAATTGTCCACCGCACGGCCCGTATGAAAACGGGGCATCCGGAAAATCCGACCCGGTGAGCCGCCTCGAAAGGCGTGGTCGAGTGACGTGTTGAACACTCGTGCGAGACAAGTGACGGAACGGGACGTGAAACAGGTCGCCGGGCGGTCCCACCCCCCACGGGAGAACCGCCCGGCGACTGTCGGGTGACCCGGGCCCGGATCCCCTTCGCGCGCCTCAGCGCACGTCGTAGGCCCGGGTCACGATCTGGGTGACCGAGGTTCCGTTCGTGTCGGTCAGGACGGTTTTGAGTGTGACCGGCTTTCCTGTCGCTCCGCTGTGATTCACCTTCGCGGTCCAGGTCCCGTCGTCCTGACGTGCCGTCCGTGCCTCGGTCCAGGTACCGCCTTCGTCGTAGGAATAAGCGAGTTGGGCCCGTGCCAGCTCCCCGGGCTCGTAGCCCTCATGGCCGGTCGCCGTGAGCGCGATCTCCTGTCCGTCCTCGGCGGGGAGCGTCTTCAGGCCGTTCTCCGGAAGCGCGTACCGCGGAAAGAGCATCGGTATGCCCTGCGAGTACGCGTCCTCGTCCAGGGCCGAGCGGAAGGTCCAGGTCGTCGTCGTGCTCGTGGAGCGCTTCCAGGCCGCGGCCGGAGGGCCGATCTTCGCGGTGTTCAGGGTGAGTTCGTATGTCGACGCGTCGGGCGGGACGGTGAACACCCCGAACGGGTAGGGACTTTCACCGATCGACTCGCCGCCGCGCCGCAGCGTCATGCCGCCGATGTCGCCGAAGCTCCCCTGAACGCCCTGGTGCTGACCGTCGCCCCAGAAGCCGGGTGCCACGCCGATCAGGTTGCCCTGCCGTTCGGCGGCGAGGGCGGGCCGGCCGCTGCCGTCGAGCGGGGTGGCGGGGGCGAGGACACCGCCGTACCACTCCTCGGTCCGCCGCTCCCCCTTCCGGTACGTCCGCATGGGGTCGATCATGAACTCGCCCCAGGGGAAGCTGCTGGACACCTCGTGCTCCCAGCCGGTCGTGCCCGGCGAGTGGTACTCGGTGCGGGTGAAGGGCGCGGGGACCGTCTCCAGCCCGGCGAAGTAGCCGCTCAGTCCGTTCGGGCGGGTCATGGCCGTCAGGTCGATGTGGTCGGTGGCGGCGGACGCCATCGAGTGGTACGTCGCCGTCGTCGCCGCCAGGTCCCGGTCCCGGACGCGATAGGTGCGGTCGCCGCCGATCGGGCCCTGCTCCGGGAAGGCGAGGTTGTACACGTACGGGCTCTTGGCGGTGGCCTTCCAGCGCAGGGTCACGTCCCCGGCCGCGAGCAGCGCCTTCGCCTCCTCGGCCGGGACGGCGAGGACCGGCAGCGGGCCGCCGGTGAAGCCGGCCGACGGGTACCAGCGGCCGAGGGCGTCACGGTGGACGAGGACCGCCACCGCACCGGCCTCCTTCGCTCGCCTGGCGACCTCGTGGGCGCTCCCGCCGTCCGGGATCCCGACGAGCGCGATCTTTCCCGCCGCTCCCGAAAGCTCCTCCTCCGTACCGGACTTGGCGTCGAACAGCGGCGCCCGGCCCGTGCCGTCGAGGTTGGCCGAGTTGAAGGACGCGGTCGTCGGGTGCAGCGACCGGCCGCCCTCGACGGCGAGTTCGGTGATCTGTGGGGCCGCCGCGCGCCAGAAGCTGTCGAACTCGAAGTCCCCTTCGGCCGCCCTGCCCGTGACGGAGGCGTAATAGCCGCGCAGTACGCGCCCGCCGGCCGCCGTGCCCGCGTGCAGCCAGGTGTCGTCCCAGCTGCGGGCGAACCCGAGTGTGGCACCGCGGAGTTCGGTCGGCCGGTCCGTCCTGATGTTCAGCCGGTGGGCCTTGCGGGCGTCGAGGACGACGGTCGTGTCGTCGCGGATCTCCAGCTGCGGACGGCCGAGGTAGGTGAGGGAGTCCAGGAGCGTGTCCTGGGTCCCGGTGGTGGTGATGAAGCTGGAGAGGAAGTAGGCGCCCGGGCGGATCCGGTACGTCTGGTCCGCGGCGCCCTCGTTGAAGCGGCGCTCGCCGGCCGCGTCATCGGTGCCGATCAGGTCGACGGAGGAGGCGCCGTCGGCGGGCTTGCCGAGGCGGTCGATCAGCTTCACGCGCAGGGTGACGGTCTCCGGCTGGACGTAGAGCGCGAAGGGGTCGAGACCGTGCGGCCGTCCTTGGCGGTGGCGAGGACGCGGCCCGTGACGTCGCCGTGCTGGGCCCGCGTGAGCGTCGCCGTCGGGTCGATCCGCAGCGGGACCTCGACCGTCCCGCCCGCCGGAACGGTGACCGAGCGGGCACCGAGGCGGGCGATCGACGAGCGGACGGTGGAGCCGTCGTTGCCGGTTACGGCGGGCACCGACAGCTTCAGCTCCACCGCCCTGTCCGTGGTGTTGGTGTAGGGCACGGCGACCGTCGTGCGGTCGCTCGCGTCCTGGGGCCAGTTGAAGGTGCCGGTCCGGAGCGCGGGTGCGCCCAGCACCTGCTGCCCGATCGCGGCGCGGACGTCGAGGCGTCCGCCACCTGTGGCGCGGGCGTCGCCGGGGATGTCCGTGTCGGCGGAGGAGACGAGCGCCGCCTTGATCTGCCGGGCATTCCACGCCGGGTGACGTTGCTTGACGATGGCCGCCGCGCCCGCGACGTGCGGGGTCGCCATCGATGTACCGCTCATGGACCGGTAGGCGTACACGCCACGTCCGCCGGCCTGCGCGGCGGAGATGCCGACGCCCGGTGCGGCGATCTCCGGCTTGAGGGTGTGCGAGCCGTACGCCGGGCCGCGGCTGGAGAAGGAGGCCGTGGAGTCGTCGCGGTCGACGGCACCGACGGTGAGGACGCTCGGGGCGCAACCCGGGGACGAGATCGTGTTGTTGCCGGGGCCGGTGTTGCCCGCCGCGATGACGAAAAGGGTGTTTTCGCTCGATCTGGCGAGCTCCTCCGTGGCCTGGGCCATCGGGTCGGTGCAGTCGGTGCGGGCCGGGTTGCCGAGGCTCATCGAGACGACGTCGGCGCCCTGGTCGACGGCCCACTGCATGCCGGCGATGATCCACGAGGTCTCGCCCTGGCCGTAGTCGTTGAGGACCTTGCCGTGCAGGAGGTCGGCACCGGGTGCGACGCCCTTCTTCCTGCCGTCGCTCGCGGCGCCCGTGCCGCCGACGGTGGAGGTGGTGTGGGTGCCGTGGCCGTCGTGGTCGTCGGCGTCCGGGGAGTCGGTGAAGTTCTTCGAGGCGGTGATGCGGCCCTTGAGGTCGGGATGTTCGGCATCGGCACCGGTGTCCAGGACGGCGACCTTGGCGCCCTTGCCGTCGTAACCGGCGGCCCAGGCCTCGGGAGCGTGCACCTGGCGGGTCGAACGGTCGAGGGTGGCCCGGACCTTGGCGTCGAGCCACAGCTTCTTCAGGTCGCCGGCCGCGCGGGAGCGGGGGCTCGTGACGTCGGCCCAGAAGTCGGCGGCCTTCTTCTTGTCGGCCTCCAGGGCCACACCGTCGATCGGGTCGAGGACGAGACCGCGGTCGGCTCCGCGCGGGGCGGGCGGGACGGCTCGGGCGACGGAGCGGTCGTACGTGGCGATCAGCGGGAGCGTCGTGCGGTGGGCGTCGTCGTAGCCCTGGCGGATCAGGCCCGTGACGTTGAAGAGCTCCTCGTCGACGCGGCCGGCGGCGATCGCCTCGACCGCGCCCGCAGGGTAGACGTACAGATCGTCGCCGGAGCGGCGGGTCTGCGTGAAGGGCGTCGTGCCGTCCTCGCCGGGCAGTGCGACGGCCCCGTCGCGGGTGACGAGGACGCGGTCGCCGGTGACGAGGGTGACGACGGAGCCTGAACCGGCGCCGGGGGTGGCCCGGTCGCCGGTCAGCTGCCTCGGGCCGTCGGTCGCCGGGTGCGCGGCTACGGCGGTGGCCGCATGCGTGGGTACGGCTGTCGTCACGGCCAGGATCGCGGCGGTCGCCGCACCCGTGGCCGTACGCGATATCGCTCTCCCCAAGATCGCCCTCTTCCTTGCTGCCGCCTGCCGACGGGCGCGAAAGCGCAGGCCAGGAAGGCCCAAGTCGGGCAAAGCGGGCGGTGGTTGATGCTGCGGTGGCGTCACCTTGGCAGAGTGGCGGGTGGTACGGCGATGATGTGCGAAGGCGGTTTTGCGCCGTGGCCGTTTTCCGCCACGGCCCGAACGCCGGTGTTCTTTTTGCGGATGTGCCGGATGTTCTTTCGGGGAGGGCGCGGCCCGATGCTGGGAGCGATAGGTCTCGACGAGACACACGAGTCGGCGTACCGCGCCCTGGTGTCCGTGGGCGCCGCCGACGTACCCGATCTCGCGCGCCGGCTGACGCTCGGCGAGTACGACACCGAGCGCGCCCTGCGCCGCCTGGAACGGCACGGTCTCGCGGCGCAGTCCTCGGCCCGGCCCGGGCGCTGGGTCGCCGCGCCGCCCGGGGTGGCGCTGGGCGCGCTGCTCACCCAGCAGCGGCACGAGCTGGAGAAGGCGGAGCTGGCGGCCGCGTTGCTCGCCGAGGAGTACCGGGCGGGGGTCGCCGAACCGGCCGTGCACGACCTGGTCGAGGTGGTGATCGGTGCGGCCGCCGTGTCGCAGCGCTTCCTCCAGCTCCAGCTCGGGGCGAGCGAGGAGGTGTGCGCGCTGGTCACCGGCAACCCCGTCGCCGTCACCGGTGTCGAGAACGAGGCGGAGGAGCAGGCCGCCCATCGCGGCGTCCGCTACCGGGTGGTCCTGGAGCGCTCGGTCCTCGACCAGCCGCACGGCATCACCGAGCTGTCCGCCGCCCTCGGCCGCGAGGAGCAGGTGCGGGTCGTCGAGCAGGTGCCGACCAAGCTGGTGATCGCCGACCGCACGCTCGCCCTGGTGCCGCTGAGCTCGCACACCGCGGAGCCGGCCGCGCTGGTCGTCCACGCGAGCGGGCTGCTGGAGCTGCTCTCCGGGCTGTTCGAGTCGGTGTGGCGGGAGGCGCTGCCGGTACGCCTCGGCACGTCCGGCGTCACCGAGCAGCAGCCGGACGGCCCCGACGACACCGACCTGGAGGTGCTCTCCCTGCTGCTCGCCGGCCTGACCGACGCGAGCGTGGCCAAACAGCTGGACCTGGGGCTGCGGACCGTACAGCGCCGGGTGAAGCGGCTGATGGAGCTGAACGGGGTGACGACGCGACTGCAGCTGGGGTGGCACGCGTACGAGCGGGGGTGGGTGGCGCGGGAGCGGCAGGGGTGACGGGTGCCCGGGTACGGGCAGGGGTGACAGGGGTGACAGGCATCCAGGCACGGGCAAGGGTGACGGTGGCGCACCCACGCCGGCCAGGCTGATCTGCGCTTTCTCCCGGGCTCCGGCAGTCTGGTCAGATGGGAGTGTGGGACCTTCTGCTGGTCGGCCTGGTCCTCCTGCTCGGCCTCTGCGGAGTGCTGGTACCCGGCGTGCCGGGGTCGTGGCTGGTGTGGGCCGCGGTCATGTGGTGGGCGCTGAAGGACCCCCAGCCGGTCGCGTGGTGGGTGCTCGTGGGGGCCACCGTCATGCTGCTCCTCTCCCAGGTGGTGCGCTGGGCACTCCCGCCCCGCCGACTGCGCCCGAACTGGGCCGGCCGTCGCATCGTGGTCTACGCCGGAGCGGGATCGTTCCTGGGCTTCTTCCTGATCCCCGTGCTCGGTTCGATCCCCGGCTTCATGGCCGGCATCTACCTGGGGGAACGGCTCCGGCTGGGCCGCCACGGCGAAGCGCGGGCCGCGCTGCGGACGGCGATGCGTGCGGGCGGTTCGAGCGTGCTGGCGGAGCTGTTCACCTGCCAGCTGATCGCGGGGGCGTGGCTCGGCGCGGTGATCTGGGGCTGATACATCGGGTGTCTGATACATCGGGCCTCTCCCGCCATATTGACGGGTCGACATCCCCTTCTCTACGTTGCGTCGCGGGATAGCTCCGATGAATCGGGGTTCTGATGAATCGCCGTACAGATGGAGGCGTGATGCCGAGCCCGTCCAGACGTACCGTGCTCGCCACCGGATCCGCCCTCGGCGGGACCCTCCTCGCAGGCGGCCTGCCCGCACAGGCCGGCGCAGCCGGCGGTGCGGCCCCCTCCGACCCCTGGCGCACCGTCCTCGACGACGCCGACCTCGTCTGGCAGCGGATGCCGACGGCCTGGTACGAGGGCCCCTTCCTCGGCAACGGCTTCCTCGGCTCGGGCATCTACGCCGAGCCGGGCGCCGGGGCGAACGGCGGCACCCGCGCTGTGCGCTTCAACGTCCAGCACTCCGAGGTGCAGGACCACCGCCCCGAGTTCGGCTCGCTGTTCGGGCTGGCCCGCCTCCCGATCGGCCACTTCACGCTGGAGCCGGTGGGCACGATCACCGGCCTGGACTGGCGGCTCGGCCTGCGCGACGCGGAGTTGACCGGGACGCTCACCACGGACAAAGGCACGCTCACCCTGCGGGCCCTCGTGCACACCGACCGCTCGGTGCTGGCCGTCGAGGTGACGCCGAGCGCGGGTGAGCGCGACTTCCGGTGGGTGTTCCACCCCGCGGACGCGATCAGCCCCCGGGCGGCCTTCAAACCACTCCCCGAGGGCTACCGGGGCAATCCGCCCGCCGAGGTCGCCGAGCACGACGGCGTGTGGGCGGCCGTACAGCCCCTCCTGGCGGGTGGGCAACACGCGACGGCGTGGCGGGTGCGGAGCGCCGGCCGGGCACGGACGCTGTACGTCCATGTGGCGCACTCCCACCCCGGGACGACGGCTCTGGACCGGGCACTCAAGGCCGTACGCCGCACGAGCGCGCTGCCCTACTCCGCGCTGGCGCTGACGCACCGGGCCCGGTGGCACGCCTTCTACCGCAAGAGCTTCCTCTCCCTCCCCGACGCGCGGATGCAGCGCTTCTACTGGATCCAGCTCTACAAGACCGCCTCCGCCGCCCGCCGCGACGCCCCCGTGATGGCGACGAGCGGCCCCTGGCTGGAGCCCACCCCGTGGCCCAACACCTGGTGGAACCTGAACGCCCAGCTGGAGTACTGGCTGATCCACGGCTCCAACCACCTCGAACTAGACGCGATCACCCGGTCGCTGAGCGAGTTCCGGGACAACCTGGCCAAGGAGACGGCGGCCCCGTACCGCGCCGACTCCCTGGGCATCCCGCGCACCACGGACCCCCACCTGATCAACGGCGCCGACGGTCCCCTCACCGGCTACGGCGTCGGCATCCCCGGCCAGGAGCCGCCGACGCCCGAGGTCGGCAACCTCACCTGGGCCCTGCACAACGTGTGGCTCAGCTACCGCCACACCATGGACGAGTCGATCCTCAGGGACGTCCTGTACCCCCTGCTCCGCAAGGCGATCAACTACTACCTGCACTTCCTGGAGCCGGGCCCGGACGGCAGACTGCACCTGCCGGCCACGTCCTCCCCGGAGTACGGCGGCAACTCACGGGACTGCAACTACGACCTGATGCTGCTCACCTGGGGCTGCCGCACCCTGCTCGACGCGGCCGAACTCCTCGGCGTCGAGGACGAGGCGGCACCGCGCTGGCGTGACGTGCTGGCCCGGCGGGCGCCGTACCCGACCGACGCGAACGGCTTCATGATCGGCGCGGACATCCCCTTCGCGAAGTCGCACCGCCACTACTCGCATCTGCTCGCGGTGTACCCGTTGTACGAGCTGACCGGCAGCACGGCCGACGAACGGGCCCTGATCGAGCGGTCGTTGGCGCACTGGGTCGGCTTCGAGGGCGCCCTGCAGGGCTACACCTTCACCGGCGCCGCGTCGATGTCCGCGCTGCTCGGCAAGGGCGAGGACGCGCTGACGTACCTGGGCGAGCTGATGTCCCGCTTCGTCCAGCCCAACACCATGTACAAGGAGTCGGGCCCCGTCATCGAGACACCGCTGTCGGCGGCACAGTCCCTGCACGACATGATCTGCCAGTCCTGGGGCGGCGTGATCCGGGTCTTCCCCGCACTGCCGGACGCCTGGGCCGACCTGACCGTGCACGAGTTCCGCACGCAGGGCGCCTTCCTGCTCTCGGCGGTCCGTGAGGGCGGGGTCACCCGCTGGGTGCGGCTGGTCAGCGAGGCGGGTGCACCGTGCGTCGTCCGGCACGGCATCACCGGGCCGGTCGAGGTACGGGACGGACGGGGCCGCCCGCTGGGCTGGGCCGCCGCCGGCGAGGGCGCGATCCGCATCGCCCTGCGCAAGGGCGACTCGGCGCTGATCACGGCGCACGGCGACCGGCCGGACCTGACGATCGCGCCCGTGCAGCCGAACGAGGAGGCCCCGCGCTGGGGGCTCCCCGCGGATCAGCCGGTGCGCTCGGAGTAGGCCCGTGGCCCTAGGGCGAGCAGCCGATGCGCCGGCGGGACGGGAGTGTTTCGCTGGCCGTATGACCGAATTCAGCGAGGCGGAACGGGCATACCTGAGGTCGCAGCGGCTGGGGCGGCTGGCGACCGTGGACCCGGCGGGCCAGCCGCAGGCCAACCCGGTCGGCTTCTTCCCACAGGACGACGGGACGATCCTGATCGGCGGCCTCGCCATGGGCACCACCAAGAAGTGGCGCAATCTGCGGACCAACCCGAAACTCGCCCTGGTCGTCGACGATCTCGTCAGCGTACGGCCGTGGCGGGTGCGCGGCATCGAGATCCGCGGGGACGCGGAGCTCCTCACGGGCCCGCACGAGCTGGGCCCGCACTTCAGCGAGGAGGTCATCCGCATCCGTCCGCGGTGGGTCCACAGCTGGGGGCTGGAGGCGGACTAGAGCCTGCCCTCCAGCGTGAGCAGCCGCATCTTGCGCTCCAGGCCGCCCGCGTACCCGGTCAGCGACCCGTCGGCGCCGATCACCCGGTGGCACGGGCGGACGATCAGCAGCGGGTTGGCGCCGATCGCGCCGCCGACGGCCCTTACGGCGGCACGGGAGGCACCGATCCGCGCGGCGATCTCGCCGTACGTCGTGGTGGCGCCGTAGGGAACGGAGTCGAGAGCGGCCCAGACCCTCTCCCGGAACTCACTGCCGGCTGTGCGCAACTTCAGCTGGAATTCCTTGAGTTCACCGGCGAAGTAGGCACCGAGCTGCTCCTGCGCCGCACGGAAGAGTGCGGGGTCGCGCCGCCAGCCGTCCTGGACGGTACGGCCGCCCTTCTGGCCCGGCACGGACAGGGAGGTCAGGGCGCCGGTGGTGGGGTCGGCGGTGAGCAGGAGGGGGCCGACGGGGCTGTCGACCTCGGTCCAGTGGGTCGGGGAAGCGGTCGGGGCGGGGACAGTGGTCAGGGCCGGGTTCGGGGTGGTCATGATTACTCCAACTCCCCTGCTGCACGCAGGTGTTGCAAGGCGTAGGAGCGCCAGGGGCGCCAGCTGTCGGGGGTGTCGGGCGGGGCGACGTCCGGGTCGCCGAGGGCACGGGTACGGATGACGGCGACGGTACGGGCATCCAGGCCGGGCAGGTCGAGCAGCGCACGGTGTGCCTCGTCCCGGTCGGCGCCCGGGTCCAGGCGTAGGGCACCGTCGGCGAGGGCGGCGGTGAGCGCGCCCAGCGGCCCGTGGGGCTCGGCCCCGGCGAGAACGGCCGCCTCGGGAAACAGATGGGTGAGGCTGCCGCAGGGCGCGTCCAGAGCCTTGCCGTACCGGCGCACCAGCCGCTCGGCCTCCACCGACCCGACCACTGCCCGCACGGCCAGCTCCTCCGCGTCGGCGGCCCCGGGCGACCGCAGCCCCGGCCGCACGGCGACCATGGGTCCGAGCCGGGAATCGTCGCCGAGCCGCTCGTCGACGGCGTACGGATCGGCGTCGAGGTCGAACAGCCGCCGAAGCCGCTGCACGGCGGTGGTCAGGTCGCGCGGGTCGGTGAGGTGCAGACGGGCGTCGAGCCAGCCACCGGGGTGGGTCGCCGAGGCGGGTGTGGCGCGGAGTCGGGAAGCAGGGGCGGCCAGAGGTCCTGGCGCGCTCGGGCCGGGAGCGATGTGGTCACCCGCGGGCGCCCGCTTCCGCACGACGCCCATCCGCTCCTGCACCGCCACGATGCCGGTGCCGTGCGGCAGCCGCAGGGTGCGGCGGTACGTCCGGCGCCCGGCCGGCCCGCTGACGTCCTCGACACCGGGCACGGCCTCGCGCTCCAGCAGGTCGAAGACGAGGCCCGCCTGGTACGTCCCCCGGTACGCGAGCCGCAGCGGGATCCCGGCGGTTGGAGTGCCCGTGAGCCGGTCGCCACGGCCGCCCTTCGGTGCGGCGGCCCGCAGCTCGGTCGGGGTCGACGCGTACACCTCCCGGATCGTGTCGTTGAACTGCCTCACGCTGGCGAACCCGGCGGCGAATCCGATTTCCGTGATCGCCAGCCCGGTGGTCTGCAGGAGCACACGCGCGGTGTGCGCCCGCTGCGCCCGGGCCAGCGCGACCGGCCCGGCGCCCAGCTCGGTGGTGAGCTGCCGCTGCACCTGCCGGGCGCTGTAGCCGAGCCGCGCGGCGAGCCCGGCGACGCCCTCCCGGTCGACGATCCCGTCGCCGATCAGCCGCATCGCCCGCCCGACGACATCGGCCCGCACATTCCACTCGGCGGACCCCGGCACGGCATCCGGCCGGCACCGCCGGCAGGCCCGGAAACCCGAGCCCTGCGCGGCGGCGGCCGTCGCGAAGAACCGCACGTTACGCCGCTTCGGCGTGACTGCGGGGCAGCTGGGACGGCAGTAGATCCCGGTCGTCTCGACAGCGAAGAAGAACTCGCCGTCGAACCGGGCATCCCGGCTGCGCACCGCCTCGTACCTGCTGTCTTCGTCCATCACGGTGTCCAGTCTCCGCCGTGACCGGGGAAGTCGCTAGCGGAAATCGGACACAGCACTCCAACGCCCCTCAAGGGGCGCGGGGAACTGCGCGACCAGCCACGACGAACCCGCAGCCGCCGGCCCGCAGACCACGCACCCCAGTCGGCGCTAACGCCGCTTCCCCCGCTTCGCCTCCATCGCCGCGCGCCCCTCCGCCCCCTTCCGCTTCCAGTCCTTCTTGATCTCGGCCCTGAGGCGCGCATCGGTCTTGGCCACGATCCACCGGTTCTCCCGCATCAGCTTCCGGTAGCTCTCCAACCGCCGCTCGGGCAGCTCACCCGCGTCGACAGCGGAGCGCACCGCACACCCCGGCTCACTCTCGTGGGCACAGTCCTGGAAGCGGCACCGCCCGGCCAGTTCCTCGATCTCCGAGAAGACCTGGCCGACCCCGGCCTCGGCGTCCCACAGGCCGACGCCCCGCAGCCCCGGGGTGTCGATCAGTACCCCGCCGCCCGGCAGGGCGAGCAGGTTGCGCGTGGTGGTGGTGTGGCGGCCCTTGCCGTCGACGTCGCGCGCGGCCTGGACCTCCATCACGTCCTCGCCGAGCAGCGCGTTCGCGAGCGTCGACTTGCCCGCGCCGGACTGCCCGAGCAGCACGGACGTACCGCCGGAGACGACCGCGACGAGGACGTCGAGTCCGTCCCCGTCCACCGCGCTGACCGACAGCACCGGCACACCCGGCGCGGTCTTCTCCACGTCCTGGACGAGATGCGAGAGCGTGACCGCGTCCGGCACGAGGTCGGCCTTGGTGAGCACCACGACAGGTTGCGCGCCCGACTCCCAGGAGAGTGCCGACGTATGCAGCGGTGCCTCACCACCCGAGTCGGACATGGCGAGGGCCAGGAACCGCTCGATGCGCCCGAGGTCGAGTTCGACCGCGAGCGACACACAGATGACGACGTGATCGATGTTAGTGGCCAGCACCTGGCCCTCAGAACGCTTGGACGACGTCGAGCGCACGAAGGCGGTACGGCGTGGCAGCAGCGTCCGAACATACAGCGGGTCGCTGCCCTCGGGGTCGACAGCGACCCAGTCCCCCGTGCACACCACCTTCATCGGGTCGCGGGGAACGACGAACTCGGTGTCGGCACGGACAGTGCCGACGGGGGTGACGACGTCGCACTGGCCGCGGTCGACACGTACGACACGGCCGGGCAGGAGATCCTGCTCGGCGTACGGGGCGAACTCCGCTTCCCATCCCTCGTCCCAGCCGTACTGGGCCAGAGGGTGCGACGAAGCGGAAGAAGCCGAATGAGTAGAGAGATTCAAGAGGAACCCTTCACAGGGCGGCCCCGGCCGCGCGCACTCGCAGGCGCGAAGAAGCAGGAAGGATCAGCCGGTGACCACGGAGGTGGAGTGGATGAACTTCTGGTTGCGGGCAGCGCCCATCACAGAGACAGCCATCGGTCACACCTCCCGTTCCTCACTCAGCAGACGGCAGCGGCCAACAGCCACTGCGTGAAGCGGACCTCACCCTAGAGGCGCGCACATTCGTGCGCCACCGATTTTTCGGCAGGGTCACCGGCCGTTCTGGTCGAGGAACCGCATCAGGTTCCGCTTGCGCTTCTGGCCGGCACGCAGGGCGGCGAGGTAGCCGGTGAACTCATCTTCGGTGCCCAGGCGGCGATGGCAGTCGCGCATGCTCAGCAACAGACCGGTCAGTTGCTCATAGACGGCGTTGCCCGTCTGTTTCATGAGCGGTTCGGCCAGCCGCAGGTAGACCCCGAGCGCGTCGGCAGGACGGACGGCGCGGGCCTGGTCGGCGAGGGCGAGCCACTGCCGCTCGTGCGCACGTGTTTCGGCCGCGGCCTGCCAGGCGGCGTCGACGTCCCCGTCGTCGAGCAGGGCATCGACGAGGACCGGGCCGCCGTACCGAAACTGCTGTCGCTGCCCGGCGTCGGCACGCAGCAGCGTCAGCGCCTGCTCCCGCTCGGCCTGCCAGGAAGTGCTCGCCTGTGCCGCGGTACGCAACTGCTGGTACGCGGTCAGGGAACGGTGGGCGGCGAACTGGACGCGACGCAGGGCGACGATGTCGGAGAACCGGTCGGCGCGGGTGTAACAGGCGCAGAGGTAGTCGATCAGGGCGATATCGGGGGTGGCCTCGTCCGGGGTGTCCGCAATGCCTCGTTCCGCCCACCGCAGGGCCTCCTCCGGGCGGCCGGCGGTGTCCAGTTCGCGGGCGACGGTCAGGTGAGTGCTGCCGTCCGGGGCGAGATCGGCCGCGTGCACGGCGACCCATCCGTCCACATCCCCCACAGCCTTGGCCAGCCGTTCCATCAGGTACTTCTCTGCCCAGCCGGTGCAGTTGCGGCGCCAGGCAGCAGCCGCCAACTCCCTTACCCGGCCCATCCCTTGCGCACCGAGGACGTCCTCATAGTCGAGCGGATCGATGCCGGTGAGATCGTCCAGGTCACTGAGCAGATGGCCGACCAGCCAACGCGCGGTTTCGTCCGAGTCGGGGCATGCTGCGCGGCACGCGTCAAGGTGGGCTTCGGCGAGCGCGGCCCCGATTCGACCCAGGTGACCGTCGGAGTCGTCGATCGCATCCTGCGCCTCACTCAGCAGCCGTATCGCCTCCCGGGACAGGGAGATCGCGTCCGCGGGCCGCCGGGCGGCGGTCAGCGCGGCGATCGCGGACACCGCCTGCGAGGCCTGTTCGCCGTAGCCGTGGGCATCGGCGTACTCCACGTAGCCGTAGCGTGCGAAGGGTGTCGAAGAGTTCCCAGATCCGGGCGCGGACCTCGCCCAGGTCCCCGCGGGCGCTAGCCGCCCGCAGCTCCAGCCGACGCACCAACTGCCGGTCCTCGGCGACCTGTTCCCGTACCAGGGCGAGCAGCTCGTCCCTGGAAAGCGAAGCCAGCCACGCATCCAACTCCTGGGCACGAGTCCTGGCCCGGCTGCGCTGTCGCGGCACCGCCTCCGGCTTGGCGAGCATGGTCAGGCCCAGGGCGACCACGTGCTTGCAGAAGTTGCCCTCCATGCCGTACGGGCAGTCGCACTCCCCGGCAAGACCGTGGGGCCCCTCGATGGTCAGCTCCGTCTGGTAGGCGTCCGTCCCGTAAACGGTGGCCGCGATCCAGCCATCGCCGACCTCCACCGCCGTCACGGCGGCCAGATACCCTCGGCCCCGCTCGAAGGAGCGTGGCCCCGCCAGCGCCCGCAGGTCGTCCTCGTCGAAGCCCAAGTCCCGTTCCACAGAAGTATTCAACCGGAGGAGCGGAGCTACGGCCCCCGCAGTAGCCGCATCGCAGCCGGCCTCGGCTCTGGCTTGCCGTCACTCCACAGGCCCCTGGTGACGCCGTAGACACCACGAAGGGTACGGGCGATACAGGCGATACGGCGTCCGAAGAGACCGAACCGCCCGGCTCCGCCCCTCTGCCGGCCAGTCGGCGGGCCCAGCTCTTGCAGGAGTGGAGCCCGCCGGTCAGCTGCTCCTACTCCTGGGCGTCAGTCATACGGAGCGTGGCCGGGACTGGTACAGCCGGGTGTGATAGCGGCCTTCCGCCTCCAGCCCGGTGGGGTCGTCGCCGGCACGGAGCACCTGCTCGACGGCGCGACGCTGTTCCGCCACGCTGGTGAACAGCCGCTGGGAGTAGGTTCGTGCGGAGTCGGTCTCGGTGGTCAGGCCGTGGGCTGCCAAAGTTGCGATCACGGGCTGATATGGGACGGTGCGCAGGACGAACGCGCTGACCCAGAACGGGTTCCGTTGACTCCCCAGCAGCGCCTCGAAGGTGCGGTGGGTGATGTAGCCCACGCCCCCGGTGACCGTGATCAGGCCGGTGTCCGCGACGGCGCGCCGCAACTGCGGGCTGGGCGGGTGGTGTTCCAGGTTCTCGGCATGGGCCTCGTCGAGCAGGCCGACGGCCAGGGCGTACTGGACGGCGTTGTCGGCGGTGTCGAGCCCGATGACCGGGGCCGCGTCCGCCCGGCGCCGTGAGGCGTAGAACTCTTTGTCGTGTTCGATGAGTTCGGCGGATGTGAGGGCGTCGGCCTCGGGGCTGGTGTAGTGCGCGTACAGCTCGGTCAGTGTGACGTGGTGGTTGAGGAGGGCGGCGTTGAAGCCGTACGAGCAGCAGAGGTCGAGGACGGTGACAGGGCCGTCAGTGCCGCCGGCCGCGGACCGGTCGGCACGGGTGCGCCGGAAGACGTCCTGCGCATGGTGCGGTATCTCGTACTCCAGCGGGCCGAGTCGGCGGACGTAGGCGCGAGGGTCCGGCTGATCGTAGATGTCGTCGAATCGGGTCTTGCCCGATGCGGTGGTGACAGGGCTTACAGCCACGGGGCGTACCTCCACATTGTGGGGCGGGTCCGCTGCACAGCTCTATCGGGCCGGTGACACCAACGATAGACCTCACGGCTGGAACCGGCCACGCGCGGCCCTTGGGTCCCGCGCGACGCAGCCCACACACAGGAATCACTGACCAGACATGAGGCAGAATACTTTGCCTGAAGAATCATCATGAATGGGCTGATGATCCGCAGATGAGCTTCTCGTGACGTTCGGATGTCCGGTCGGCGGGTAGGAGCGCGCCGTGGATTTCTTAGACTTCCTGTCCGGGAACTGGCCGGATGTGCGGGATGCCACGGTGGATCATGCCGTGCTCGTCCTCGAAGGGCTCGGCCTCGCGGTGGCGGTGGGCCTGCCCCTGGCGGTGCTCGTCTACCGCACCAGCCTGCCGCGCGCCGCCGTTCTGGGGGTCGCGGGGGTGTTCCTCACGATCCCCTCGTACGCCTTGTTCGGCCTGCTCATCACTCCGCTCGGACTGGGTACGGGGCCCTCGATCGTGGCTCTGACGATGTACGCGCTGCTGCCCGTCATCCGGAATTCGGTCGTCGGCCTGCGTGAAGTCGACCCCGCCGTGGTGGAATCGGCGCGGGGCATGGGCATGAGCCGGCTCAAGGTGCTGCTGGGCGTGGAGTTGCCGCTTGCCTGGCCGGTCATCGTGACCGGGCTGCGCGTGGCCGCCCAGCTGCTGCTCGGCATCGCCGCCATCGCCGCCGCCGTCAACGGCCCGGGCCTGGGCAATCTCATCCTGCAGGGCCTCGACAAGGCCGGTACCCCCTTCGCCATCTATCTGACTATCGAGGGCGCCGCGGCGATCGTCGTGCTCGCCGTGCTGTTCGACGCGGCCTTCGCGCTGCTGAAGCGACTCACGACATCGAGAGGGCTCAGCGCATGACCGAGACGAAGACCGGGAACCGGACCGAGCCGATGATCAGGCTGGACCAGCTCACCAAGGCGTACGGCGGACAGGCCGCTCCCGCCGTGGACGGACTCACGCTCGACATCCCGGCGGGCGAGATCGTCGTCCTCGTCGGTCCGTCCGGCTGTGGCAAGACGACCACGATGAAGCTCATCAACCGGCTGATCGAGCCCACCTCCGGGCGCATCCACCTGGACGGCAAGGACGTCACCGACGGCAACCCGGACGTGCTGCGCCGCCGTATCGGCTACTCCATCCAGCAGACCGGTCTCTTCCCGCACCGCTCCGTCGCCGACAACATCGCGACCGTGCCGCGGATGCTCGGCTGGTCCAAGGACCGCGTCGCGGCCCGCGTCGACGAACTCCTCACGCTCGTCGGCCTCGACCCGGACAAGTACCGGCGGCGCTTCCCCAGGCAGCTCTCCGGCGGCGAGCAGCAGCGCGTCGGCGTCGCCCGCGCACTCGGCGGCGACCCGCAGGTGATGCTCATGGACGAGCCCTTCGGCGCCATCGACCCGCTCAACCGCGCGTCACTGCAGAACGAGTTCCTGCGCATCCAGGCCGAGTTGAAGAAGACCATCGTCTTCGTCACCCATGACATCGACGAGGCCGTGAAGATGGGCGACCGGATCGCGATCTTCTCGTCCAACGGCAAGGTCGAGCAGTACGACACCCCCGAGCGCATCCTTTCCGAGCCCGTCAACGACTTCGTCGCCGGCTTCATCGGCAGCGGCGCCGCGGTGCGCCGGCTCTCGCTGAGCCGGCTGGCGGACGTCGACATACCCGGTGACTGGCCGACCCTCGCCGAGGGCGCCTCAGCCGAGGAGCGGCTGAGCGCGGCGGCGGCCGCGAACGGGCGGGAGTTCCTGCTCGTACTCGACGGCGAACGGCACCCCGTGGGCTGGCTGCCCACCGACCGGCCCGCGGACGGCGAGCGAAGCGAGATGGGGGTCCCCCCGGACGAAGTCTGGGGGAGGGCGATACCGGTGCTCTCCCCGCTCGGCCCGCGCGACACCCTCTACGAGGCGCTTGACCAGATGCTCACCCTGAACGCCGCGGCCGCAGTGGTCACCCACGACGACGGCCGCTACCGCGGCGTCCTCGAACTCGACTCGCTGCGCACCCTCATCCACGCGCAGCGCGCCGGGGCCATGACAGCGCCCACCCGCCGGGAGGTGCGGTAGATGGCGGTCATCACCCAGCCCCGCCCCCCTGTGACCGAGACCGCCGCCGCCCACGGGCGGCTGCTCGCATACGGGCGGTACGCGGTCCTGCCGGTGGTCGTCGGCCTCGCGCTGCTCGCGCTCCACCTCTACGTCTCCGCTCACGAGCTGGACTCCATCGAGCAGCGCAGCCTCAACGCCGACTACCTCACGAACCGGATCCTGAAGCATCTCGGCCTCACGATCGTCGTGTCCGCCCTCATCCTGGTGATCGCCGTGCCCTGCGGCGTCCTGCTCACCCGCCCCTGGGCGCGCCGCTGGGCCTCGCCGATCCTGGTCGTCGCCAACATCGGGCAGGCGCTGCCCTCCCTCGGGCTGATCGTGCTGCTGGCCGTGGGCTTCAAGACGCTGGGCGTCAACCAGATCGCGGTCATCGCTTTCCTCGTGTACGGAATCCTGCCTGTGCTGCGCAACACCATCGCCGGGCTGCAGCAGGTCGACCGCTCGGTGATCGAGTCGGCGCGGGGCATGGGAATGACCCGCTGGTCGGTACTGCTCCAGATCGAGCTGCCGCTGGCCGTCCCGGTGATCCTCGCCGGTGTGCGTACGGCCCTCGTGATCACCGTCGGCACCGTGGCACTGGCCACTTTCGTCGGCGCGGGCGGCCTCGGCGATGTCATCTCCAACGGCATCAGCTCCAGCCGCGATGTGGTCCTGCTCACCGGCAGCGTGCTGGTCGCCGCGCTGGCGCTGCTCGTCGACTGGGCGGCGTCGATCGCCGAAGAGCTTCTCAAGCCACGGGGGCTGCAATGAACCGTCCGCAAAGGCGCCTGGGCGCGCTGCTGGCCGTGCTGTCCTGCACTGCGGTCTGTACCGGCTGCTCGTCCACCTCCAGTGATCTGCCGTCGAGCGTCTCCGCGGGCCGGCTCAAGGGCGGCAGCATCGCGAAGGCCGTCGATCTGTCCGGCAAGAGCTTCACGGTCGGCTCGAAGGAGTTCACGGAGCAGACCGTCCTCGGCAACATCCTGATCTACGCCCTGCAGGCCGCCGGCGCGAAGACCAAGGACCAGACGGGTCTTACGGGTTCGGCGATCGTCCGAAAAGCGCTCCTCAGCGGCGACATCGACATGTACTGGGAGTATGCCGGTACCGGGTGGTCGGAGTTCCTCAAGAAGACGAGCGTTCTGCCAGGGGCGAAGGAGCAGTTCGACGAGACGGCGCGGCTGGACGAGAAGCAGAACGAGATCACCTGGCTCGGCCCGGCGAAGTTCGGCGACCAGTACGCCATCGCCCGCGCGGGCGACGCCAAGGGCCCGGTCGGCAAGGTCGACAAGCTCAGCCAGCTCAAACAGCTGGCGAAAGACCATCCAGGCGAGGTCACGCTATGCGGCGCGGCGGAGTTCCTCGACCGGGAGATCGGCCCGGTGCAGAAGGTGTACGACGTTCACATCCCGGCCACGCAGGTCTACCAGAACGCCTTCGCACTGAACTTCGTCAACGTGGCGAAGCAGAGCCCCTGCAACTTCGCCGAGGTCTTCACCACGGACGCCCGCATCAAGTCCCTCGGCCTGAAGGTCCTTGAGGACGACAAGACCCACTTCCTGACGCAACTGGTGGGTCTCACGCTGCGCGAGAAGACCGCGAAGGAGAACCCGGAGCTGAAGAGGCTGGTGCAGCTGCTCGGGGACAAGCTCACCCAGCAGGTGATCATCGAGCTCAACGGGATGGTGGACATCGACGGCGCGAGTCCACAGCAGGCGGCGCTGACGTTCCTCCGGGATGCGGGACTCATCGCGTAGCGGGAAGAGTGTGGCAGGGATCGCCGTTACCCCGGCCTCGCCACCCAGGCGTGACACGGGACTCGGGAGTCGTGGCGGGCGGCTCGCGGATCTTCAATTGCTGCGGGACTGCAGTTGCCAGGAGCGTCCCGCTCCGATTCAGCCGGTGCCCGCCGTCTCGATCGGCACACGCATGCCCCGCCCTCCGCTGCACGAGAGGCACCGCTCTCGAAGGCCGTGTCGGTCCGTACGACACCGTCGGCGGTGACGACGTCGCACTGCCCGCGGTCGACCCGCAGGACGCGCCCGGGCAGCAGCCCTTGCGCGTCGTACGGGGTGAACGCGTCGGCCCAGGCCGAGTCCCAGCCGTAGGGAGCCAACGCGGAGAAAACAGAGGTGGAAGTCAACGGGTGACCCTTCACAAGGGTGGCCCCGGCAGCCGCGTACATCAGACGCGGAGAGACGAGTGGGATCAGCCGGCGGCCACGGAGGTGGACTTGATGAACTGGATGCGGGCAGCGCTCGTCGCAAAGACAGCCATCGGTCGACACCTCCTCACTCATGTCCGCTCGACGGCGGCGGCCACCGGCCACCGCCCTGATCTTCCGTCACTCTAGCCCGGCCCCATGAAGGCCCGTCAACCGGTTTTTTACGCGCAGTCGCGCCCGTTGAGCGTGAAGTCGTGCGCCGGGGAGTTCTCGCCCTCCCAGGAGGCGAGGAAGCCGAAGGCGAGCTTGCCGCCCTCGGGGACGGTCCTGTTGTAGTCCGCGGCGGTGGCGGTGACGCGGGAGCCGTCCTGGCCGAAGCTCGCGTCCCACATCTGGCCGACCTCCTGGCCGTCCCGGAAGGACCAGGCGACGCGCCAGTTGTCCAGGGCGCGTTCGGTGGTGACGGTGATGGTGGCCTGGAAGCCGTCGGGCCATTCGTTGACCAGGTGGTAGTCGACGCTGCAGGTCACCGGTTCGCTCGTGGACGGGTCCGGGTCGGCCTCGCCGGCCGTGGCCGAGGTCGTGCCCTGCGGGCCGGGGCGGGGGTTCCGCTCGGAGGGCTCGGACGGCTCGGACGAGTCGTCGCCGCTGGTGGCGCTCTCCGACGGATCCGGGGAGTCCGAGGAGGGCTGCGTCGCCGCCGTGACCGGCAGGGTGAAGCCGGGGTCGGCGACCGGCTGCCGGTCGGACGGGTCGCCGCCCGCCGTGGCGCCGTCGCCGGTGGAGCCGCCCGGCATCATCGACACCGCGAGGGCGAGCGCGGAGACGAGGACGGCGGCGACGAGGAGGCCGCTGCGCACGACGCGCGCCTTGTGCGCACCGGGGTCGGTCGGGCCCCCGTCCGCCTCGGCCGGGTCCGGCCGCCCACTGAGGCGTACCTCGGCGGCCCGGCGGCGGCGCTCCAGGTAGGCGAGGCCGCCCCAGCCGATCACCCCGCCCGCGAGGGCTCCGGGCAGTCCGTCGCCGTGCAGCCGCAGACAGGCGGCGGCCTCGGCGCACTCCACGCAGGTGGCGAGGTGGCGGGAGAGGTCGCCCGGGGTGTCGGCGCCGGTCGAGCGGGTGACGGCGTCGAGGAGGCGGGCGTAGCTGCGGCACTGCGCGGCCATCGGCGTGTCGAGGTGGTTGCGCTGGCAGCGGTCCCTGAACAGGCCCCGGACCTGGGAGAGTTCGTCGGACACGGTCGCCGGGTCGAGGCCGAGGCGGCGGGCCACGACGTGCAGCGGCAGCGCCTCCACCTCGGCCAGCCACAGCAGGACCGCGTCCGGTTCCTGCATGTCGCGCAGTCCGCGCAGCGCGAGCGGGCGCTGCAGCGGCGGGCCGGTGTAGCGGGCGGCCTTGTCGGAGTTGAGCCACAGCCGCAGGTCGGGGTCGAGCCTGTGGCCCTGCCCACGCTCCTCCCAGGCGGCCGCCGTGGTGCGTACGGCGGTCAGCAGCAGGGGGATGCGCGGCAGCCGGGCCGGGCGGCGGCCCGCGCTCCTGAGGTTCCCGGCCTCGGAGTCGCGGGCCTCGCGTATACCGGTGGAAAACGCCTCCGTGGCCAGTTGGCGGGCCGCGTCGGAGCCGGCCGTGCACAGGTCGGCGTACGACAGCACGGCGTCCCAGCACTCGGAGAACAGCGCGGCCTCGGTGGCGTCCTGGGGAGTCGGCAGGTCGGGCATGGGTCTCCTGCATCCACATGCGAGGTCAACTCGCCATATTGGCAGTGGAGTTGGGGGGAACCTCGCGGCAGAGCATGAGCCTTTCACGTATTCAACACGACTGACAAGCGCCGTGTTCACATGTCATGACAGACCGTCGCGCCCCCACAACTGCAGCCACTTGTACGGGCGCGGGCCCCGTCCGTCTCAACTACACCGTGGAGGAGTTCGCGGAATTCTCCGCGGGCAGGCTGTCCATGAAGGAGCTCACCGAGAACACCGCGTTGCCGGGGCCGGGCGGGCCGTAGCCGGGCGGGGACGACAGGCCGAAGTCCTCCATGGTCGCGCGGTACGCCTCCAGCAGGCGGATGTGGTACTCCAGCGGCGCGCCCTGCGGGTTGGCCTTGCCGAGCGGGGTCGTCGGCTCGGGGCACCAGGTGGTGAAGCGGGGCGTGATGCCGTTCGACATGAAGAAGCGCAGGCCCTCGGTCGTCGAGGCGATCGCCTCGTCCACCGTCGTGAAGCCGAACGGCTCCGCCATCTCCACGCCGGCCACGAAGTTGGGGATGACGTTGCGGGCGCCGAAGATGTCCGCCGAGTCGAGGATCCGCTTGTGCCACTCGTCGCGGCCGACGTAGCGCTCCTTGCCCGGGCAGTACATCTTGAACAGGTACTCGTCCCACACCTCGTAGTTGGGGTGGTAGATCTGCACGCCGTAGTCCTTGAACCGCTGCACGTCGTCGCGCGGCAGCGCCTGGGCCACCACCTTGCCGATCCAGCGGCCCGGGAAGCGCTCCTCGATGGCCTTGGCGTAGTGGCCGTAGAAGTCGGCCTCGTCACGGCCGGAGACGGTCTTGGTGATCGCGCCGCCGGTGAGCGTGTAGGCGGTGGACGCCTTGGCCGTGTCGTACCGGTCGATGATCTCCAGGGCCTCGAGGACCTCCTCGACGTCCTTCACGCCCGTGTACGGCCGGCCCGCCGCCTTGTGCTGGCGCCAGTTGTGGTTGATGTCGCAGTACTGGCACTCCTCCTTGGCGCCGAAGTACTGGCAGACCCGGAAGACGGTGAGGTAGATCAGGTAGCCCCACTGGATGGTGGGGGCGACCTCCATCACCGACTTCCCGTTGGACAGTGTGTGCCGGTAGTACTCCGGCATCGGCGGCACACCGACGTCGGCAATCCGCTTGCCGTCGAGGTAGAGACCGAGCACGCCCTCCTCGTCGGCGGCCACCCGGTACGGCGAGGACGGGTTCACGCGCACGGAGACGACGGTCCGCCGCAGGTCGTACGGGCCGCCGGTGAGGATGATCTCCTCCGGCGGGCGGCGCAGCGCGGCCTCGCCCAGCTCCGGCAGGGTGCCGTGGTCGAAGGAGAAGATGAAGTACGACTTCGGCTTGACCTCGCCGTCCTCGTTGTCGCTGAGGGCAGAGGGGTCGAAGGCCACCCCGCCGCGGAGCAGATCCTCCTTGAAGACGGCTTCCCGCGGAACGTGCGGGAATCGCTCCATCAGATCCTCGACCAGTGCGGTGCGGCTGCCCATCCGTGTCTCCTCCCGGCTCAGGCGTACGACTCCTCACGGTATGCCCCCGTGCTGTACGGGGTGGGGGCGGGGGGCCTCATGTTGCCCGTCGGGGTAGTTTCCACCTGGGAATTCCTGGTTGACGTTGTCCTCGGGAGGGGCGATCACATGGCCGAAACCGTGACCAACTGGGCGGGCAACATCACCTACGTCGCCAAGGAGCTGCACCGGCCGCGCTCGCTCGACGCGATCGCCGCCCTGCTGGCGGGGAGCGCGAAGGTGCGGGTGCTGGGCAGCGGGCACTCCTTCAACGAGATCGCCGAGCCCGGCTCCGAGGGCACGCTGCTGTCGGTCGCCGATCTGCCGCCGGTGATCGACGTGGACCGTACGGCCCGTACCGTCCGGGTGGCCGGCGGCGTACGGTACGCCGAGCTCGCCCGGGCGGTGTACACGGACGGGCTCGCGCTGCCGAACATGGCGTCCCTGCCGCACATCTCGGTGGCCGGCTCGGTCGCCACCGGCACGCACGGGTCGGGGGTCGGCAACGGCTCGCTGGCCACGTCCGTGCGGGAGGTGGAGCTGGTCACGGCGGACGGGTCGGTGCTGACCGTCGGGCGGGGCGACGAACGGTTCGGCGGCGCCGTCACCTCGCTGGGTGCCCTCGGTGTCGTCACGGCACTCACCCTCGACCTGGAGCCGTCCTTCGAGGTCGAGCAGCACGTCTTCACCGAACTGCCGCTGGACGGGCTGGACTCGGCGGCGTTCGAGGTGGTGATGGCGTCGGCGTACAGCGTGAGCCTGTTCACCGACTGGCGCGAGCCCGGCTTCCGGCAGGTGTGGCTCAAGCGACGCACCGACCAGCCGCTGCCCGTCTTCCCATGGGCCGCGCCCGCCGTCGAGAAGATGCACCCGGTGCCGGGGATGCCGGCGGTCAACTGCACGGAGCAGTTCGGGGTGCCGGGGCCGTGGCACGAGCGGCTGCCGCACTTCCGGGCGCAGTTCACACCCAGCAGCGGGGCCGAGCTGCAGTCGGAGTACCTGCTGCCGCGCCGGTACGCCGTGGACGCGCTGCACGCGATCGACGCGATCCGGACGACGGTCGCCCCCGTACTGCAGACCTGCGAGGTCCGTACGGTCGCGGCCGACGACCAGTGGCTGAGCCCCTCCTACGGGCGGGACACCGTGGCGCTGCACTTCACGTGGATCGAGGACACCGCGGCCGTGCTGCCCGTGGTGCGGCGGCTGGAGGAGGCACTGGAGGCCTTCGAGCCGCGGCCGCACTGGGGGAAGGTGTTCACGACGCCGGCGGAGATGCTGCGCGGGCGCTGGCCGCGGCTTGCGGACTTCCGCGAGCTGGCGCGGGAGCTGGACCCGGACCGGAAGTTCACCAACGCGTTCGTGCAGGACATACTGGATGACTGAGCTGCTGGGGGACTTCGTAAACCCCCTTTCCTAACCCCTTGTCGAATATTCCCGCACGCCATAGCCTTGCGCCGCGCCGGTGCCGACGGCCTGCCGGCATGTGAGGGGAGTTCGATGAAGCGCGGCACATCACGCGACATCCGCACCGCGAACCGCTACGAGGTGCTGCGCCAGATCATCGCCGCGTCGCCCACCTCCCGGCAGGAGCTGGCGGCTGCCACCGGGCTCAGTCTCGCCACGGTCGCCACGCTCGTGGGTGAGCTGCTCGACCTTCGCATGATCACGGAGGTCGGGTTCGAGGACTCGGCCGGCGGCCGCCCCCGGGGGCTGGTCGCCGTCAACGCGTCCGGCGGCGCCCTGATCGGCGTCGACATCGCGGAGACGTACGTCCACGTAGAGCTGTTCGACCTCGCGCTGAACGTGCTGGCCCGCGCCGAGGAGGACGTCCGCCCCGGCGAGAGTCTCCCCGAGCAGGTGGTCGCCCATGTCGCCGCCGCCGTCGGCTCGGTGGTGACCCAGGCCGGCGTGGAGGGCGCGCGCGTCCTCGGCGTCGGGGTGAGCGTGCCGGGGCAGGTGGACCGTGCGACGGGCTTCTCGGAGTACGCGCCCAACTGGGACTGGCACGACGTGCCGCTGCTCGACCTGCTCACCGAGCACATCGCCTACCCGCTGTACCTGGACAACCCGCTGCGCGCCTCCGCGGTGGCCGAGCTGTGGTTCGGGGCCGCACGGGGGCACGGGGACGCCGTGGTGGTCAACCTCGGTACCGGCGTCGGCGCCGGGCTGGTCCTGGGCGGCGGGCTGCACCGGGGGGTCAGCAACAGCGCCGGCGAGTGGGGTCACACCACGATCGTGCTGGACGGCAGGCTGTGCCGGTGCGGCAGGCGCGGCTGCGTGGAGGCGTATGTCGGCGCGTCCGGAATCATGCTGACCCTGCGGGAGTCGATCGGCGACAGCCCGCTGCTGCACGCGGATGACCAGACGGCCACCATCGACGCGCTCGCCAGGGGGCTGCGGGGCGGCGATCCGGTGGCGCTCAAGGTGGTTCGCGACACCGTGCGTTACCTCGGGGCCGGCATCGCAGACCTGGTGAACCTGTTCAACCCCGAGGTGGTCGTGCTCAGCAGCTGGGTCGCGGCCGCCCTCGGTGAGCCCCTGGTCGACGAGGTCCGCGAGGCCGTCGCCCGGCACGCGCTGCCGCGCCCGATGGCGGCCACCGAGATCGTCCTCTCCCCCATCCCCACCGATCCGGTGTGCCTGGGCGCGGCGACGTTCGCACTCGAAGGGGCCCTGCAGACGGTGGGCCAGAGGACGCCGGCGAAGAGCCGTACCAGGACTCCCTGACAGCCCGTCATGTCCGGTATCCCGAACGCCGCGCAACGCTTCGCGCAGACTTCGTCCAACCCCTTGCCGAAGCCTTAGCCGAAGGTTAACGTCCCGCACCGCAACCCCCTTTGAGCCAACTGGCGCTGAGCCGCTCCAGCCAGGCACAGGGCCGAGCCGTACTCGAGACAAGGACGTCAGCATGTCGGCATCGAGCAACAGCAACTGGGACCGCCGAACCGTTCTGCGGGCCGCGATGGGTCTGGCCGCTGCGGGCGGGCTTGCCGCGTGCGGCGGCAACACCGGGCGCGGTGGCGGGTCGGGTTCGGGCAAGAACCTCGTGCAGATGTTCCACGCGTACGGCGAGGCGGGCACCGAGCAGGCCGTCAAGCGGTACGCGAAGGCGTACAGGGAAGCCGCCGTGACCACGCAGTGGATCACCAGCGCGGACTTCGAGAGCAAGCTCTTCTCGGCCCTGCTCACCGACAACGCGCCGGACCTCTTCGAGTTCCACCCGCAGATCCAGATGGTCAAGAGCGGCCAGGTGGCGGACCTGACCGACATCATCGACCCGGTCAAGGCCGACTTCAATCCGGCCGACATCAAGTCGCACACCGTCGACGGGAAGATATACGGCGTCCGGATGATCGACGACCCGCAGTTCTTCTTCTACCGCAAGTCGATGCTGGAGAAGGCCAAGGTCGAGGTGCCGACCACGCTCGACGAGCTGATGGAGGCCGCCGCCAAGCTGACCACCGGCAAGGTCAAGGGCCTGTACATGGGCAACGACCTGCACAGCGTCAACGACACGTTGATCTGGTCGGCCGGCGCCCAGCACCTCAGCGAGAAGAACGAGATCGCCTACCACACGGACGGCGTCATCGAGGGCCTGATGCAGATGCGCAAGCTGTTCACCAGCGGCGACCTTCTCCTCGGCGCTCCCACCGAGTCCTGGGACCCCTCCTCGTTCAACCAGGGCCTGTGCGCCATCCAGTTCTGCGGGATGTGGGCGATGCCGGCGATCCAGGACGCGCTCGGCGACGACTGGGGGATCTTCCCCTTCCCGAAGGTCACGGACTCCGGCAAGCAGTCGGTCTACAACGGCGGCTGGTCGATGTTCGTCAACGCCAAGGGCAAGGACGTCGACGCGGCCAAGGAGTACGTCAAGTGGCTGTGGATCGACCAGAAGGAGTACCAGGAGGACTGGGCCACCTCCTACGGCTTCCACATCCCGCCGCGCACCTCGCTCGCCGAGGAAGCCGACAAGCTCAAGTCGGGCAACGCCGCTGAGGGCGTCAAGCTCTTCAACGAGTTCGGGCACTTCGACAACATCGGCTGGACCCAGGCCATGCGCACCGCCTTCGAGGACGTCTTCGCCAACTGTGTCCGCAAGGACATGGACCCGGAGAAGGCTCTCGACAAGTGCGACACGGCCGTCAACCGCGAGCTCAAGAAGCTGTTCGGATAGGCCGCGGGACGGACCACGACATGTCGACGACCACCAAGCTCGACCTCGCGAGCTCCGCCCCGGCGAAGGCCTCGCCGGGGCAGCCGCGGCGGGGTCTGCGGGGCAGCCCCACCTTCGCCTTCTGGCTCTTCACCGGACCGTTCCTGATCGGTCTGGCGATCTTCGTCTACGCGCCGATCCTCTGGAGCCTGTGGCTGAGCTTCTTCGAGGCCCGCTTCACCGTCACGCCGGACAAGTTCGTAGGGTTCGACAACTACACGTACATGCTGACGAACGACGACTTCGTCGGCTCGCTCGGCACCTTCACCGTCTTCGCCGCGTTCATCGTGCCCACCACCTGGGCGCTGTCGCTGGGGCTGGCCCTGCTGGTGAACCGGATGCGCTTCATGCGGGCGTTCTTCCGCTCGGTCTTCTTCCTGCCGACCGCGGTCAGCTATGTCGCCGCGGCGCTCATCTGGAAGATGTCCCTCTTCAGCGGGGTCCGCTTCGGCCTGATGAACACGGTCCTCGGCTGGTTCGGGATCGAGAACATCGCCTGGCTGATCGACCCCAACCCGCCCTGGTACTGGCTGGTCATCGTGACCGCCCGGCTGTGGCTCCAGTCCGGCTTCTACATGATCCTGTTCATCGCCGCGCTCCAGAACATCCCGGACGAGCTGTACGAGGCCGCCGCCATCGACGGCGCCAAGTCGGGCTGGCAGACGTTCCGGTACATCACCCTGCCCCAGCTGCGTGCCACGTCCACCGCGGTGATCCTGCTGCTGCTCATCGCCGCCTACCAGGCCTTCGACGAGTTCTTCAACCTGCTGTCGAAGACCACCTGGGGCCGTCCGCCGCTGGTCGAGCTGTACTACAAGGCCCTGGGCGAGAGCCAGGACTACGGCGCCGGCAGCGCGGGAGCGCTCATCCTGACCGTGCTGATCTGTGCCGTGACCCTGCTCCAGGGCAAGATCATGGGCTTTGGAAGGGGGGACGAGTCCAAGTGACCACCACCGTGCCCGAGGTGCGCAAGTCCGCGCCGACGTCAGGCAAGCCCCGCCGCGTCCGGCGCGGTGGCGGCGTGATGAGCTCCACCGGCCTCTACATCGCCACCGGCGTCGCCGCCTTCCTCTTCCTGATCCCGTTCTACGTTCTCGTCCGCAACGCCCTCGCCACCGATGCCGAGATCACCGGAGAGAACTGGAAGATCTTCCCCACCGACATCCAGTGGGGCAACATCAGCGAGCTGTTCACGGACGAGACGGTCCCCTTCGCCCAGTCGCTGTGGAACTCGGCGGTCGTGGCCACCCTGCACACCGTCGGCGTCCTTCTGGTGTGCTCCCTCGCGGGCTACGGCCTGGCCCGCATCCCGTACAAGCACGCCAACAAGGTCTTCTACGCCGTCCTGGGGACCCTGATGGTCCCCACCGCGGTCACCTTCGTCCCGAGCTTCGTGCTGGTCTCCTCGCTCGGCTGGGTGGACACCTACCGGGGTCTCATCATTCCGGGCCTGTTCAGTGGTTTCACCTGCTTCCTGTTCCGGCAGTACTTCTTGGGGTTCCCCAAGGAACTGGAGGAGGCGGCGCGCATGGACGGACTCGGCTACTGGGGCGCGTACTGGCGCGTCGTGGTGCCGAACTCGCTGAACTTCTTCGCGGCGATGGCGACCATCACCTTCATCAACGGCTGGAACGCCTTCCTGTGGCCGCTGGTCATCGGCCAGGATCCCAGCTCGTGGACCGTTCAGGTCGCGCTCTCCAGCTATATGACCAACCAGACCGTCGTCTTCCATCTGATCTTCATGGCCACGGCCGTTTCCATCCTGCCCCTGGTGTTCGTGTTCCTCTTCCTCCAGCGCTGGCTGGTGCAGGGGATCGCACAGACGGGCATCAAGGGCTGACTTCCTCTTCTCGAGACCTGGAGACCGATGTCTTTCCGCACCACCATTTCCCCCGACTACGTAGAGGACGTCTCCCCCGGCACCGGGGCCCTCCCGCCCCGCGCCTGGTACGCCGCCTCGGACGCGAAGTCCCTGTCACTTAACGGCAGTTGGCGATTCCGTCTGTCGGCGACCGCCGACGCCGAGGACGACTCGTTCGCCGGGGAGGGATACGACGCCGGCGACTGGGCCGAAGTTACGGTCCCGGGCCACTGGGTCCTGCAGGGCGACGGCGCCTTCGGTTCGCCGATCTACACCAACCACCTCTACCCGTTCCCGGTGGACCCGCCGCACGTGCCGACGGAGAACCCGACCGGCGACCACCTGCGCGTCTTCGACCTGCCGGACGACTGGCCCGCCCCGGACGACGGCGGCGCCGTGCTGCGCTTCGACGGCGTCGAGTCCTGCGCCCGCGTCTGGCTGAACGGCACGGAGCTCGGCGAGTTCAAGGGCTCCCGCCTGCCGCACGAGTTCGCGGTCGGGCAGCTGCTGAAGCCGGCCGGCAACGTGCTCGCCGTCCGTGTGCACCAGTGGTCGGCCGGCTCGTACCTGGAGGACCAGGACCAGTGGTGGCTGCCCGGCATCTTCCGTGACGTCACCCTCCTGCACCGCCCGGCGGGCGCGGTGGGCGACTTCTTCGTGCACGCCTCCTACGACCACATCGCGGGCGAGGGCACCCTGCGCGTCGCCTCCGACGTCGACGGGCGGGTGTCCGTGCCCGGCCTCGACATCGATGTCGCGACCGGCGAGCCGGTGACGGTCCCGGTCGAGCCGTGGTCGGCGGAGACGCCGAGGCTGTACGACGGCGAGCTGGTCACGGCCGGCGAGCGCGTGCCGCTGCGCATCGGCTTCCGTACGGTCGCCCTCGAGGACGGCCTGATCAAGGTCAACGGGAAGGCGATCCTCTTCAAGGGCGTCAACCGGCACGAGTGGCACCCCGAGCAGGGCCGCGCCCTCGACGTGCAGACCATGCGCGAGGACGTGCTGCTGATGAAGCGGCACAACCTCAACGCGGTGCGCACCTCGCACTACCCGCCGCACCCGGCCTTCCTGGACCTGTGCGACGAGTACGGCCTGTGGGTCATCGACGAGTGCGACCTGGAGACCCACGGGTTCACCGAGCAGGGCTGGCGGGACAACCCCGTCGACGACGACCGCTGGACCCCGGCCCTGCTGGACCGCGCGGCGCGCATGGTGGAGCGCGACAAGAACCACCCGTCCGTCGTCTTCTGGTCGCTGGGCAACGAGGCCGGCACCGGCCGCGGGCTCACCGCGATGGCCGAGTGGATCCACGGCCGGGACGCTTCGCGGCTCGTGCACTACGAGGGCGACTGGAACTGCCGGGACACGGACGTGTACTCGCGGATGTACGCCTCCCACGAGGAGGTCGAGCGGATCGGGCGGGGCCTGGACGGGGGTGCGGGGAAGAGGCGTGAACTCCCCTTCATCCAGTGCGAGTACGGGCACGCGATGGGCAACGGCCCGGGAGGCATCGCCGATTACCAGCGGATCTTCGATGCGCACGACAGGCTCCAGGGCGGCTTCATCTGGGAGTGGATCGACCACGGCATCAAGCACCCCGAGCTGGGCTACGCCTACGGCGGCGACTTCGGCGAGGAGCTGCACGACGGCAACTTCGTCTGCGACGGGCTGATCTTCCCGGACCGGACCCCCTCACCGGGACTCGTCGAGTACAAGAAGGTCATCGAGCCGGTCCGCATCGAGGGCGACGGCGCCGACGGCACCGTACGGGTGACGAACGCGTACGACTTCGCCGATCTCTCGCACCTGGAGTTCGAGTTCTCCTACCAGGTGGACGGACTCCCCACGGGCGCGCACACGCTCACCGTGCCGCCGCTCGCGCCGGGTGAGTCGGCGGAGGTCAAGTTGCCGGCAGCCGCCCCCGACGGCAACGGCGACGACGTCCAGTGGACGGTCCGCGCGCTGCTCGCCCAGGACACGCCGTGGGGACCCAAGGGCCACGAGGTGGCGTGGGGCCAGGAGACCGTCACCCCGCGCACGGCCCGCACCGTCGCCGCCTCGCAGCGGCCCGCGCCCGGCGACCGGCTGATCACGCTCGGCCCGGCGACCTTCGACGCCCGCTCGGGCCGGCCGACCACGATCTGCGGTCTCGACGTGACCGGGCTGCGCCTGGACGTGTGGCGGGCAACGACGGACAACGACGACGGCGCGTCCTGGCAGGACGACACGCGCTATGGCGTGCTGTGGCGCAAGCTCGGCCTGCACCGCATGCAGCACCGGCTGGACGCCGTGGAGGTGACCGACGACGCGTTGACCGTCCGCACCCGGGTGGCGCCCGCCGCCGCCGACGTGGGCCTGCGCACGGTGTACCGCTGGACGTCGGACGGCGCCCTGCTGAAGCTGACGGTGTCCGTGACTCCCGAGGGTCACTGGAGGGTTCCGCTTCCCCGCCTCGGCGTCCGTTTCGGCCTGCCGGCCGACGCCGCGCACGAGGTCCTGTACTTCGGTGGCGGCAGCGAGGCGTACCCCGACACCCGTGCCGCCTCGCGGCTCGGTCAGTGGCTGCCGGGCATCGACGCCCTGCACACCCCGTACGTACGGCCCCAGGAGAACGGCGCCCGCGCCGATGTCCGCTGGGCCGAACTCGGCGGACTGCGGATCGAGGGCGACCCCGAGTTCTGGTTCAGCGCCCGCCGCTGGACCAACGAGCAGCTGGACGCGGCCCGTCACCTGACCGACCTCACACCGGGGGACACGCTCTGGATCAACCTCGACCACGACCAGCACGGCATCGGCTCGCAGTCCTGCGGTCCGGGTCCGCTGCCGCAGTACTTCCTGAAGGCGGAGCCGACGGAGTTCTCGTTCGTGTTCTCGACCACTGAGTGACAGACGACCGCCGACGGCCGGCCGGCACCCGGGGTGCCGGCCGGTACGGGGCGGGGTGGCTACGGGCAGCTGATGCGCGCGTCCCCCGTGTCCGTCGTGCAGATGTCCAGGCCCAGGCCGCCGTTGGCGGTGTCGTTGGCGGGGACGTTGTCGACGGTGTCGAGGCGGTCGTTCCCGGAGTTGCCGAGCAGGGTGTCGTTGCCCGGGCCGCCGGTGAGGGTGTCGTTGTTCAGGCCGCCGTCGGCGCGGTCGTCGCCGAAGTTGCCGTACACCGTGTCGGTGCCGGAGCCGGCGTTGATCGTGTCGTTGCCGCCGAGTCCGCACATGACGTCGGTGCCGCTGGTGCCGGTCATGGTGTCGTTGCCGCTGGTGCCGATGCGGGTGCAGCCGCGGGAGTTGTTGACCGTGGTGGGGGCCGTGGCCGTGTTGTTGGCGGTGTCCGGGTCGGACTGGGCTGCGCTCACGGTGGCCCGGTCGGTGAGGGTTCCCGTGGCCCTGGGTTCGACGACGACCGTCACGGTGGTGCGGGCGCCGGCGGCGAGGGTGCCGAGGGCGCAGGTCGCGCCGGTGGCGGAGGTGGTGCAGGTGCCCTGGCCCGGGGTGGCCGAGATGACGGTGGCCGCCGGGCCGGTGACCGTGTCGGTGAGGGTGACTCCGGTAGCCGAGGTGGTGGTGCTGTTGTTGACGACCGTCACGGTGAAGGTGGCACGGTCGCCGAGGCTGACCGCGCCGGTACCGGTCTTGGTGACCGACAGGTCGACTCCGGCGGGCGGCGGGGGCGGGGTGCCTACGCCGCCGAGGTAACGGGCCATGACACGCAGTCCGTTGAAGCCACTGTTGCCGAAGGCGACGACCTTGCCGTCGCTCTGGAGGGCGAGGGCGTTCACCCGGTCGCCGGCGCCGAAGTCGGTGGTGGCGCGGCCGCCCGTGCCGAATCCGGTGTCGAGAGTGCCGCCGGCGTCGAAGCGGGCGAGCAGGAAGTCGCCGGCCTGTCCACCGCCGCCGGCGAGGATCCGGTCGTCGGGCTGGACCACGAGATCGCTCACGCCGGCTGTGCCGCCGAAGTCCGTGGTCGCGACACCGCCGGTGCCGAAGCCCATGTCGCGGCTGCCGTCGACGTTGTAGCGCACGAGCGCGAAGCGGTCCGCGCTCTGTCCGCCGACGATGATCCTGCCGGTCGACTGCACGGCCACGGACTCACCCCAGTTGTATCCGCCGAGGTCCGTGGTGACCTTCCCGTCGCCGCTGAAGGTGGTGTCCGGGCTGCCGTCGGGGTTGTACCGCGCCACGGCGAAGTCGAAGAAGCTCTGGCCCGCGTAGCCGGCCATGACGATCTTCCCGTTCGGCTGGAGGGCCAGGTCCTGCGCGGACGCACCGCCGCCGCCCGTCTCGGAGAACGAGGTCATGGTCACACCGTCACCACCGCCGAAGGCGCCGTCCGGGCTTCCGTCCGGCAGGTAGCGCAGGACCGCGAACCAGCCGCCGGCGTAGGCTCCGGCGACGATCTTCCCGTCCGGCTGGACGGCGACTCCGGCGGCGTCCTCGGCCCCGCCGGCCAGGCCGGGGCTGACCCATCCGTCGCCGCCCCCGAAGGACGTGTCGACGCTGCCGTCGGCGTTGTAGCGGACCACCGTGAACCAGCAGCAGCCCGCGAACTCGTCGTCGGTCTCCTGGTGCCGGCCGACCACGACGATCTTCCCGTCGGGCTGGATCGCCACCCCTTGGCCCACGTCGTCGCCGCCCTCGAAATCGGTCAGCACCTCACCGTCGCCCCCGCCGAAGGAGGTGTCGACGCTGCCGTCGGGGTTGTGCCGGGTCAGGGCGAAGTCGGCAGCGGCCGTGCCCTGCTCCCACCCGACCGAGACGATCTTGCCGTCGGGCTGAACGGCCACGTCCTCACCCTCGGCGTAGGTGGTCGTGGTGATGCTGACCCGGCCCCCGGTGCCGAACGTGGCGTCCAGGTCACCGGGTGCGGCGAACGCGCCGTGCGGTACGGCGACGACGAACGCCAGCGCCATGACCGAGGCGGCCAGGGCGCGTGAGGTTCCCCGCAGGGAATCAATGATGGACATGGCGCAAGAGTCCGGTCGCGACTTCGGCGGCTGGGCACGGCAGGCCGGCGAATCGGCTTACTGGTCCGCAGAGTTCCACCCTGCGGGGTGACCGTTGCGACGATATGAATCACGTCGTGAGCGGGTCACGTCCGGCGGCCCGAGCTCCGTATCGGCGTGAAGAGCGCGGCGCCGGCGATCAGTACGCAGCACGCGCCCGCGACCAGGCTCACCGGGGTCGTGCCCTGGTGTTCCGCGGCCCAGGTGAGGACGGCCGCGCCGATCGGGGCGGCAGCATACTGCAGGGTCCAGAAGGCGGAGGTGACCCGGCCCAGGAGCGGCTCCGGGGTGACCTCCTGGCGCAGCGACATGGAGCAGGTGCCGGCCATGCCGACGCAGGCCAGGAAGGCGGCGGCGAGGGCCGCGACGACGGGGACGTCCTTCGCCCAGCCGAGCCCGGCGAAGGAGATCCCGCACACCGCGACCGAGCCGGTCCAGGTCGCCCCGAAGCCGAGGCGTCTGCGGACCCGGGCCACCAGCAGGGCGCCGGTGATCGTGCCGAGCGCGCCGACGGCCATGACGGTGCCCACCGTGCCGTCGTCGTGGCCGAGGTCGTGCTTGAGGTGGTAGATGACCAGGTCGTTCAGGCCGAGGGTGAGGAAGCTGAAGACGAACAGCAGAGCGGTCAGGGAGCGCAGCACCGGGTGGCCGCGGAGAAAGTCGATCCCGGTGCGCAGGTCCCGCCACAGTCCCGACCGCTCGGTGGCCTTCCCCGGCCGTCCGCGCAGCCGTACGAAGGCCAGGCAGGCGGCGGCAACCGAGGAACAACGCCTCAGTGGTCAGCGCAACACGGCGTGGGATCCGGCACCTCGAACGGTACGAGCGTCCCGCCCACGGCCGGCATGGCGGTCAGGACGAGTTCGGTGTCCTGCCAGGTCGGGCGCATGTGGTCGCCCGTCATCAGGAGGGTGTCCGGCGCCGGTCGCCCCGGCGTGCCCAGGACGGTCACCCGGTCGATGGCCGAGCGGGACAGCACGTCCGCGATCGTCAGTGTGCCGGTCAGCGCCGTGACGCCCGGATAGAGGACCGCCCGGCCCACCGCGTCGGGCGCCCCTGGTGACACCTGGTGTCCCCCGGCCGCGAGCCGCTCCTGGGCGGTACGCAGGAGCGGCTCGGACGGGAAGGTGAGGGAGAACGCCACGTGTGGGCGCTCCCCCCGCACCAGGTGGGTGCAGCCGAACGTGCCCTCGGGGAGGGCCAGTTCGGCCGCCAGGGAGTGGAGCAGGTGGTCGGCGCTGCGGAGGTCCCTGACACCCGCGTCCACAGTCAGAACGTACGGTGTCACGAGGGCAGGACCCACACGGGGTTGGTGTAGAACCACAGGTCGCGCCACGGGTCGGCGTCGCCGACGACGTCGATGGCCGGGCCGGCCGGGTCGACGGCCGCGCCCATCGCGCCGACGGCGCCGCGGTTGCCGTCGGAGCCGCGCAGGCGGACGTAGACGGGGCGGTCGACCTTGCCGAGGTCGTACGTGAGGCTGACGACGCCGGTCGACTTGTTCACCTCGTAGGACTTGACCACCTTCGCCGTCGGCGCGGTGAAGGTGTCCCTGTCCGCGGCCGGGCCGGTCACATCGCCCTTGATGACGTCCACGCGGGCCAACTTCGGTACGAAGCCCGCCCAGTTGGGGCCGCCCGCCATCGCCACGTCGACCGTCAGGGTGACGCTCGTGCCCTTCCTGACGTGCAGGGCGCCGCCGAGCGTGGCCCAGCGGCGGCCGCCCATCAGGCGGACGTCGAGGCCGCTGAGCAGCTGGCCGTGGTCGACCCAGATGCGGCCCGCGCGGATGCCGTCCATGACGGCGGCGTAGGAGAAGCCGTCGGAGCCGACGTGCGTACGGCTGTACTGGCCGGGCCAGTAGTCGCCCTGGGTGATGTCGATCCGGCCGGCGTAGACCGGGTCGTCGTAGCGCCCGTTGGCCTCGAAGTTTCCGCCCCCGCGCGCGGCCGTGTCCCCGTACACCTGGTGGGAGTCGGAGTTGGCGGTGATCCACCACGGCTTGCCCTCGGCGAGGAGGCTGTCCCACAGGCCGCCGACGGTCGCGGTCATCCAGTCGAAGCCGCCCCAGGTGCGGTAGCTCTCCAGGGGGTAGCCGGCGAAGGAGTTGGCGCCGGGGTTGTTGTCGTAGATGCCGCGGGCGCGGGCCATGCCGAGGGGTGCGGGCAGGCCGGCCGCCTGGTGGCCCGGGGCGCCCTCGAAGCCGATGGCGATCTGCCGGGTGCGGCCCGCGTCCCGCCAGCCGCGGATCTCGTGCGGGGAGTCGACACCGCGCCGCGCCGGGTGGTTGGCGAGCATCAGCGCGTCCTTGACCTTGCGCCTTTCCACCTGCTCGGCAAGGAAGTCGAGCCCGGCGATGGCGAGCGCCTCGTTGGCGGTCGTCGAGTCGCCGGCGTTCTTCACGCTGCCGTCGTAGTCGTTCTCGAACTGCTTGAGGACGGAGACCTCGTTCTTGCCGGGGTGCACGAACACGGTGCCGTGTTCTGCGGCCGGGATGTTCCACTCCAGGCCCTGGAAGACGAGCGTGTCCTCGTACGCGGACCGGGCCGCCCGGATGTCCGGGTTGACCTTCTCGACGCCGATCTTGGCGTGGGTGATGCTGCCGTGGTCGGTGATGACCAGCCAGTCCATGCCGTGCTTGGCGCCCTGGCGGACCTGGTCGACGACGCGGTACTTGCCGTCGCTGCTGTACTGGGTGTGGATGTGGTGGTCACCGGCCAGCCACAGGAAGCCGTTCGGTCTACGGCCGCCCGAGGCCGGGGACGTCGAGGCGGCGGGCGTGGCGGCGGCCGTGGCCGGGGCGATCACGCTGCCGGCGGCCAGCCCGGCGCCCAGCAGGCCCGTCCGGCGCAGGAGCGTGCGGCGCGACTGCTGCTCGGGGGTCAGGGCCTCGTCGGGCACGGAGGTGTCGAAGGCGGCGGGCAGGGCGGATGCCGCCGCGTCGTGCGAGTGGTCGTGGTCATGGCCGTGTCCGTGTTGGTGATGACCGTGCGCGTGTCCGTGTCCCATGAAAGGCCTCCTGGATGCCGCTGCCGTCCGGCGCCTGCCGTTGGGCGGCTGCCCTCTTCGGCGCTGCTGCGCCGTGTGTGGAGGATCAAGGCGAAACATGAACGTTGAACGAGCGGCGAGTGGCTGCCGGGTGCCCCGGACGCGGCGGATCGTCACGTCCCTCACTGTTTCCCCAACGGCCCTTGTACGTCATCCTCGTTGACACGGAACCTGAGCATCGCTCACCTTCTTGGCCCCCGTGACCCCCGGAGACTCCCCCACCATGAGAAGACTCATCGGCACCCTCGCGGCCGCCGCACTTGCCCTCACCGGCCTCGCCACCACCGCGGCCACGCCCGCGACGGCCGCCGACTCCGGCACCTTCAACGTCCTGACGTACAACATCGCCGGCCTCCCCCTCGGCCTCGGCGACAGCGACCCGGAGACGAACACCCCGCTCATCGGGCAGCGGCTGGCGCCGTACGACATCGTCAACGTCCAGGAGGACTTCAACTACCACGCCTCGCTGTACGCCAACGACACCCACCCGTACCGCACGGCCACCAGCGGTGGCGCGGGCATCGGCGACGGCCTCAACACCCTCTCCGACCACTCCTTCGAGGACTTCGAGCGGGTGAAGTGGAACAAATGCACCGGCACGAACTGCCTGACCCCGAAGGGCTTCACGCTCGCCCGGGTGCGCCTGGCCGAGGGCGTGTTCGTGGACCTCTACAACGTTCACACCAACGCCGACTCCGACGACGCCGCCCTCGCCGCCCGCCGCGCCAACGTCGAACAGCTGTCGGACTTCATCCAGGCGAACTCGTCCGGCAACGCCGTCATCGTCATGGGCGACACCAACACCCGCTACACGCGCACCGGCGACAACATCCGCACGCTGGTCGCCGAGAACGGCCTGACCGACGCCTGGGTGCAGTTGGTCAAGGGCGGCACTCCCCCGGCGGCGGGCGGCGACGCCCTGGTCTGCGACGCGGCTGCCCCGACCAATGACTGCGAGGTCGTCGACAAGGTCCTCTACCGCGGCAGCAAGCTGCTGGGCCTGAACGCCACCCGCTACGACAACGACTGGGCGACCTTCCTCCGCTCGGACGGCAAGCACCTCTCCGACCACTTCCCGCACGCGGTCGACTTCTCCTACACCCTCAACTCGTCCCTCAGGGCCGGCGACTTCTTCGGCGGTCCGCACGGCACGGCCTTCAACGACGCGGACAACCTGCCGGCGTCCGTGTCCCCGCGCACCCTCACCCTGCGCGGCGGCACCCGCCTGGACGCGGTGTCCCTCAGCCACGACGGGGGCACCGCCCTCACCCACGGCGGCAGCACGGGCGGCACGGCGACGTCCCTGACCCTGGCCGGCGGCGAGCACCTCACCGCCGTAAAGCTGACGCAGGGCCAGAAGGACGGCCGTACGCGGATCTTCTCGGCGGCCTTCACCACGGACAAGGGCCGCACCCTCTCCGCCGGTACGGCGACCTCGGCGACCAAGACCTTCACGGCGCCGTCCGGTTGGCAGATCGTCGGGTTCACGGGCCGGTCGGGAGACGAGATCGACAAACTCGGGGTGCTGTACGCGCCGATCAGCTGATCCCCGCCCGCGGGACGCCTCCGCCCGGACGGTCCTGCGCACCCCGTCCGGGCGGGAGCTCCACGTCCGCCGTACGGTCGTGGCATGGAGACGACCGGGGACGATGCGACGGTGCTCGGCGGGGCGGGCTCCATCCGCTACCGGCCTGCGCGACCGGAGGACGGGACGGCCCTTGCGGAACTCGACGGTTCCTTCACGACGGACTCCGTGTTCGAGGTGGCCGCGACCGCGGACGGATTCAGCATCCGCCGGACTCCCGTGCAGCCTCCCCTCCACAAGGTCTTCCCCGCCGATGACGGCAGCGAGGACGACGACGGCCCTCCGGAGCTGAACCGGACGGTGGTCGCCTTCGACGGGGACCGGCTGTGCGGCGTGGTGGAGACCTCCTTCGCCCCATGGAACGCCCGCTTGACCATCCGCGACATCGAGGTCGCTCCGGCGTGGCGGGGCACGGGGATCGGGCGAACCCTGATGAACCACGCCTTCGACTTCGCGCGGGAGTGCGGGGCCGACCATGTCTGGCTGGAGGTCAGCAACATCAACGCTCCCGCGATTCGCGCCTACCTCCGCATGGGCTTCACCTTCTGCGGGCTGGACACCTCGCTCTACGACGGCACGGAGTCGGCCGGTGAGCAGGCACTCTTCATGGCCCGCCGGGTGCCTGACGAGTCATGAGAGCGCCTGCGCGGTGCCATGGGGTCCGAACGGGCCCTCCAGGCTGACCTCACTCGCTCCGCAGCACCTCGGCGATCGTCAGCCGCCCCGCCCTCCGCGCCCAGGCCGTCGTCCTGGCGTACGAGACGGGGTTGGTCCGGCCCGGCACTCACTAGGATGGCTCCTAGGGGCCTTAGGCCAGTCTCATCTCCGGAGGTCACCCACCCCATGGCCCGCGCTGGACTCACCGCCGACCGCCTCGCCGCGGCCGCCGCCGAACTCGCCGACGAGGTCGGGTTCGAGAACGTCACCCTGTCCGCGCTGGCCCGGCACTTCGGGGTGAAGGACGCGAGTCTGTACTCGCACGTCCGGAACCTGCAGGACCTGCGGACCCGGGTCGCGCTGCTGGCGGGCGGCGAGATGATCGACCGGATCGCCGCCGCCGTCGCCGGGCGGGCCGGCAAGGACGCGCTGGCCGCGTTCGCGGACGCGTACCGGGAGTACGCCCTTCAGCACCCGGGCCGCTACGCGGCGACCCAGATCCGCATCGACCAGACCCTCGTCGCCGACTCCCCCGCCATGCGCCGCACCGCCGAGATCACCTACGGGATGCTCCGCGCGTACGGCCTGGAGGAACCCGACCTCACCGACGCCGTCCGCCTGCTGCGCAGCACCTTCCACGGCTACTGCGCCCTGGAGTCCACCGGCGCCTTCGGCGCTCCCCGGGACGTACGGGAGTCCTGGGAGCGTGCCGTCGACGCGCTGCACGTGGCGCTCATGAACTGGCCGCGCAGCGAGCACGGCGGGCAGCCACCCCAGGCGCCACGCTGACCACTTAGACTGGAAGCTTCGCGGAGGTCACACGCCGCCACCACGGGGGAGGGTGCGTCTTGTCCCAACAGCAGCTCGGACGCGGCCCCTTGAGGTCCCGTCAGCCCCGCACCGACCCTCCCGCACCCGACGAGGACCCCTCGGACACCTCGCCCCCGGCGCGCTTCGTCGGCTGGCTCGGCGGCCTCGGGGCGGCGGCCGCCGGATATGGCGTGTTCCAGTTCCTGTTCAGTGTGCTGCCCGACTCCCTCGACGGTTCGGCCGCGCGCTATGTGATCTCCGGGATCAGCGGGCTCGCCACCTTCGTCGCCGCATGGCTGGCCGCGGCGCTGCTGCGGGCCCGGACGGCAGCGGCTGCGGCCGCCGATCCCGCGCGGGCCACCGCCGTAGGGCCCGCCGCCATGGCACCGGGGGCGCCCGGCCCGCTTCCGAAGGTCTTCGCCTCCGCCTACGGCACCCTCGTCGACCAGGTGTCGGTCGTGGCGGACCCGGAGCGCGGGCGCCTCACCGGCTGGCCGCACTCCCTCGGCGAGAACACGCCCTCACGGCCGACGCCCGTCGGTACGGCGTACGGCCTGCACATCATGCTCGACCTGGGCGTGCCCGACGGAGGGCTGAGCACCGGCGACCTGGTGGACACCTTGTGGCGGCTGCGGCTCCCGGACGGCGGCTGGTCGGCACGGTCGCAGGGCTCCGAGGCCCGCCCGGAGGTCACCGCCCTGGTGCTGGGCGCACTGGCCCGGGCCGGCACGTCCGCCGACCGGCTGGCTGCCGAGGTGGACCGCTGCACCGGCGCCTTCACCCGGCAACTCGACCGCGCCGGGCTGGAGTCGACGCACGTCGTCACGACCGTGCTGCGCGGGCTGCTGCGTGCCGCACCCCGCTCCGAGATCCTGCCCGCGCTGCGCGAGGTCCTCGCGGACGGCGCGATCAGCGACCCGCGCCGCGACCACCTGCGCTGCTGGGGCTACCGGCTGCAGCCGCCGTACGGCAGACCGTCCCCGCTGCACACCGCGCAGGCCGTCGTCGCCCTGGACCGGGCCGCCCGGGTCCTGGGCGAGGACACGGACGCGCGTGCCGCACGGGCCCGGACCGCCCGCGAGGACGGCGTCCGCTGGCTGCTGTCCTGCCCGGACGCACCGCACGACACCTGCCCGGACCTGGAGAACCTGCACGAGGAGGTACGCCGGCCGCGTACGGACGACCCGTCCCGCCACGAGGTCCTGAACGTACGGCACTTCACCGCCTCCTGGCTGGTCCGCGCCCTGCTCTCGCCGGGTGCCGTGGAGATCGCCCGCGCCGACGGGCTGGAGGACGAGTGGCGGGTGCGGCTGGACGGGGCCGTCGCCGCGGTGTGGGCAGGGCAGACGGACGGCATCTGGTCCTGGGGCCGGGGCGACAGCACCGAGCTGCGACGGCCCATGTGGATGACCTATCAAGGTCTTTCGGCGCTGCGCGCGCATGCCGTATGGATGTACCAGCCGGACGGCTGAACCCGGATGTGACGAGCGGCGTTGGAGCGAGCGCGCGTTGGAGGATGAGTGCATGGGCGGTCGGCAGGTCCTGGCGGCACGGAGGCTGCTGGCCGAGTCGCTGGACGGTGAGCTTCCCGAGCACGAGCGGGTGGCCACGGCCCGCCGTGTCGCCGCCGAACTCGGCGCCCCGGACCGCCTGTTGGAGCTGATCGCGGAACTGGCTTCCGGTGAGGGCGACCCGGAGGGCTGCGCGCGACTGTCGTACCGTCATGTCCTCGGTTTCGACAAGCTGCTGCTGATCGACGGCGGCCCGCGCCGGATGCTCCGCGCGCACGTGTGGCATCCCGGTGCCGGCGCGATCGGCGAGGAGGACGTCCACAACCACCGCTCGCCGCTGGCCTCCTATGTCGTACGGGGTCGACTGGCGATGGAGCTGTACGAGGTCGGCGACGGCGTCGGCGACCTGGCGACGGCCCGCTACGAGGAGTCGCTGGCGGAGCGCTCGGCGGACTGGGTGCTGAGGCCGGCCGGTCCGGCACGGCTGCGGCTGACGCACGTGGGACAGTACGCGGCGGGCAGCTCGTACGCCCTGCCCGCGCACACCCTGCACCGGGCCTGGTGCGACACGGACGAGCCGACGGTGACGCTCTTCCTGGAGACGGGCGCCGAACGGCGGCACCACACCGATGTGTTCACGGCGGCGGGCCCGCATCCGGGCGCGGTGGCGAAGGTGCCACTGGCGGTCGGGGACTATATGGACGCGCTGCGGGAACTGGCGGAACGGCTCAGGGCCTTGTGAACGCCTGCCGCACGATGTCGAGGTTGTACGCGTCGATCTCGACGCTCGTCAGCTCGGCCCGGTCGAGCCAGGCGGCGGCCTGGTCGGGCTCGGGCAGGGTGACCGCGGTGGACAAGGGCCTGACCAGGAAGTTCTCCTGCCAGTTCTTGATCTCGTGACCCCGGTAGTCGCTGAGGAACGAGGACTCGCCGACCTTGCGGACGATCTCGCCGAGCAGTCCGGTCTCTTCCTTCAGCTCACGCAGGGCCCCGTCCTCGGGACTCTCGCCGGGCTCCAGCTTCCCGCAGGGGACACCCCACACCCGTGGCAGGAACCGCTCCCTCTCGCTGCGGCGCACCAGAAGCACCCGCTGTTGGTCGTCCATCACGACGGCGGCCGCCAGTCGCCTGTCGCCGGGGATGTCCATGGTCATGGTTCCTCGGTCCCTCGCCGGTGATGAGTCCAAAGGGTCTGATACCCGGGAAAGAGTCAAGCCTAACAGGGACGCACTCACCGTCGCTGTGAGTCGGATCGCCCCGACAGGCTCGACTCGCCACGGCGGGCGAGGGCGTCCACGGCACCGTACGACGGGGCCGCCCCGCCCGGCGCCCGGCCCTCCCTGATCGCCTCGACCGCCTCCAACGCCGCGCCCAGCGCCCGCCGGTAGAGCAGCGAGCCGAGGCTGACGCGGCGAACGCCGAGGCCGGCCAAGTGGGGGACGGTGGGGCCGGTCGGTGCGTAGAGGACGTTGAGCGGAACGTCGACGTACCGCACCAGGGCGGCGATCTCCCTGGGTTCGCTGAGCCCCGGCACGAACACGCAGTCGGCGCCCGCCTGTTGATAGGCGTCGAGGCGGTCGATCGTCCCCTCACCGTCTCCCGTCCAGTACGTGTCGGTGCGGGCGTTGACGAAGAGACCCGGTGCCGCCGACTTGACCGCGGCGATCTTCGCGGCATGCAGCGCCGTGGAGCCGAGACGGTCCTCCAGGTTGATGCCGACGGCTCCGACGGCCGTGAGTTGCCGCGCGAACTCCCCCACCTCGTCGGGATCCTCGCTGTAACCGTCCTCCGCGTCGACGGAGAGAAGGTACGGGTCCGAGCCGAGGGCCAGGGCGAGCCGCAGTGTCTCGTCGCGGGTCTCCGACGCCCCGTCGGGCAGACCGGCGGCCGCCGCGACACCGAGGCTCGTCGTGCCGATCGCGCGGAATCCCCGCTCTGCGAGGGCCCGCGCCGAGGCGTGGTCCCAGGCGTTGGGGAGCAGCAGGGGCTCGTCGCGGTGGTGGAGTTCGGCGAACGTGGTCATGAGGGGGGCTCCGGTGGTCGGGCGGTCACGACAGGTCTCCGACGGCCTCGGCGTAGTAGGCCGATCCCTCCAGGTGGCGGGCGATGTCGCGGAAGCTCCAGCCTTCGCCGGGCGAGTGGTCGAGCTGGTCGTCGCTCAGGGCGTCCAGTCGGTTGGCCCAGACACGGGCGAGCCGGGTCAGCCGGCTGCGGGCCTCGTCGAGGTCCTGCGGGGTGAAGGGCGCGAGGTCCGCCTCGGTGGTGATGCTGGAGGCGTGCCAGTGGTCGGGCTGGGGCTGCTCGCCCGCCAGCCGTGCCTCCAGCTCGGCCAGGTGGTCGATCAGGTGGTCGGCGACGCGGCGGACCGCCTTGTGCGGGGTGTAGACGCGGTCATCGACACGGGCGAGCGTGCCGTCCCAGTCCGGCCAGGTCGCGGCCAGGGTGAGGACGTGGTCGACCATGGCGGTGACCGCGTCGGCGGGGGCGGGACGGGCGGTTTCGGTCATGCCCCGAACGCTAGGCGCCGGTCGCTTCGGTGCCGGCCGAAGTGACCCGGCCACACTCTTGAATCTTCAGCTGACGTGCACGTCGACGCCCTCGCCGTCCGTCAACCGTGCCTCGACCTTCCGCCCTTCGCTCCAGCGGACGTGGATCACGCCCTCGTCGTCCACCCGCACGGCCACCAGCTCGTCCAGCGGCGTGGGGTTCAGCTCAGCGGTGAGCCGGGCGAGCACCACGAACAGGGTGTCGGTGGCGCCGGTGGCGCCGGAGAGGCGGCCGTCCAGGGCGACGACCGGTCGGATCTCCCCGCGTACGCCGTCCCGGCAGGCCCAACCGGTGACCCGCACCGGCGTCCCCGCCGCCGCTCCCGCCACCAGATGCGCCCGCACCTCCACGGCGCCGTGCGCGAGCACAAGGCTGGTCACCCGGGCGCCCCCACCCGCCGAGTGCCGCGAGGCCGCCCAGCCCTCCCCCACACCGAGCGGCACGATGTCCGTTCGGCTCGCGTCGCTGCCGACGATGACGCTGTTGTCGTACCACCGCGAAGGCACCGTCGCCGTCGAGTAGGCGAGACGCGTGTAGTACGGGTCGTAGCGGACGTCCTCGCTGCCGTGGTTGTGGAGGCGGACCAGGCCGTCCGAACGCGTCGACTGCACCAGCCAGTTGGGGGCGGCGATCGCGGTGACCGCGTCCTCGCGCTCGGCGGGCGCGGGTTCCTCCTGCGCCGTCCAGACGGCGTGGTCCGCCGGCAGGAGCAGGCCGAGGAAGCCCTTGCTCGCCCAGTAGGGGGACGCCGGGCCCGAATAGCCTTGGAGGATCGCCTCGTCGGGGCCGTGCCAGCCGAGGGTCAGCAGACCGTTCGCGTCCACGGCGCCCCGCTCCAGGAAGTACTTGAGCGCGCCGGAGGAGATCCTCCGGGTCTCCCCCGCCGTGAGCGGCGTACGGCCCGTGAGGGCACCCAGCCACAGGGGGGCCGTGGTGGCGAAACGGTAGGTCAGGGAGCGGCCCTGGTGCAGGGGGCCGCCGTCGCCGCCGAACAGGCGGGCGTAGTCCTCCAGATGCCGGGAGAGCCGGCCGCCGTACAGTGCGAGGAGCCGTTCGTCCTGCGCGAGCCAGGCGTGCAGCACGGGGTACAGGTGCATGGCCCAGCCGTTGTAGTAGTCGAACTTGCGGCCGTCGCCGTCCGTGTACCAGCCGCCGCCGACGTACCACTTCTCGATGCGCTCCAGCCCCCGGTCGATCGCCTTGCGGGACTCCTCGGCCTCGTGTCCGATCTCCTGGAGGAAGCCGCCCACGGTCACCGGGAACAGTTCCCAGTTGCAGGGCCAGGCCTCGGCTGTCAGTGCGTCGCCGAGCCAGGCCGCCGCCCGTTGCCGTACCGGGTCGTCCAGCCGGTCCCACAGCAGCGGCCGCGTCAGCCGCAGCGCGAGCGCGATCGAGGCCGCCTCGACCAGGGGCTGGCTGCGGTCCTCGACGCGGGGCCAGCTGCCGCGGACGCCGGCCGCGAGGCCGTCGGCATAGCGCTCCAGCACCGTCTCGTCGCGGCGGAACGCGGCCAGGAGCAGCGTACGGGCGTAGCCCTCCAGGCCGTCGGAGAGGCGGCCCGACCAGCTCTCGTGGTCGCCGGGGAGGTGGTAGAGGGCGCGGTCCTCGGTGGCGTAGGGCTCCACCGCGGCGAGCAGGGCGTCGGCGGCCGCCTCCCAGTGGGCGCGGGTGTAGCCGGTGTGCGGGCTGCGGGTGCGGTCTTCGGGAGGCAGGTGCATCGGGTCTCTTTCTCGCCGGCTCGGTCCGGACCTGGGGCGCCCCGGTTCCGGTCGGAGCGCCCCAGGGGTTCATCCCACCCGCATCAGGCGCTCCGGCACCAGATGCCGGGCGACGAGTTCGTCGCGGACCAGGCCCGCGTACGTCGTGGCGCCGTGCACGGAGGTGTGGGTGTTGTCCCGCTTCTCGTTGTAGAGGTAGAGCGCCTTGGACGCCTCGACGCCGAGGGACTCCACCAGCGCCTTGGTCCTCGCCGTCAGGTCGATCAGGGGGACGTCGTGGGCGGCGGCGACGGAGCGGACGACGGCGGGGTGGTCCACGCCCAGGCCGTTCACGAGCAGGGCCGTGTCGTTGTTCAGCGTGCCGTCGGAGTTGAACCAGCGGCGCACGACGGGCGTCACCAGGACCGGCTCCCCGCCCTCCTCCCGCACGCCCGCCACCAGGGTCTCCAGATTCGCCCGGTACGTCGCCTCGTCGGTGGTCTTGTCGTTGTGGGCGAGCTGGACCAGCACCAGGTCGCCGCGCCGGATCTGCGGCCGGACGGTGGCCCACAGGCGGGAGTCGGCGAGGTAGCTGACCGTGCTCTCGCCCGAGTCGGCGTAGTTGGCGACGGACAGGCCCTTGCGCAGGTACTGCGGCAGCTGCTGGCCCCAGCCGGAGTACGGGTCGCCGGGCTGGTCGCAGACCGTGGAGTCGCCGACGAGGAAGATCTGGCGGGCGTGCCGGGCCACAGTGACCTTGATGTCGGCCAGGGCGGGGGCCGAGCCGCCGAGTTGCAGGTCGAGGCCGGTGGTTCCGGCGGGGCCGGTGGGCTCGCCCTCGGGGGTGCGGACGTTCACGGTGAAGCTGCGGGCGACGCGCTCGCCTGCCTCGGCGGCCGTCTCGGGGAGCAGGGTGCGGCGGGTTTCTCCGGTGATGCTCGTGCTCGACGCGGCCTCGCCGCCGAGGAGGACCTTCACGTCGTACGTGCCGGGCGGGACGTCGAAGTGGCAGGCGGCGGCGGTGCAGTTGGCGTGTGCGGCCCGGGCCGGTACCGCGGTCAGCACGGGCACGGCACCCAACGTGGCGGCCAGCAGTACGACGGAGCTGAAACGTCTCATGCGCGACTCCTCACTCGGACGGACGCGGCGTGCGCCTGGACCGTACCCGTTTTGACAAGCGCTTTCTAGACGTCGATGAGGATTGGAAGCAATGCCCAGCCCAAGCTCGCGCAAGCCCTTTCGCCAAATCGATTCAACTGTCACCCTGCACAACACCCGCACCCCACACTCCGAAACACTCCGAAGGAGGCACCCCCATGTCCGGATCCCCTGACAGATCCGTTCGTCGCCGCACCTTCGTCCTCGGCGTCTCGGCCGCCGCCGGCACCGCGGCCCTCGCCGGGACAGCGCGCGCCGCGGCTTTCGGCTGGAGCGACGACGGCGCGAACTACGTCGTCGACACCAGCGCCGACCTCGTCTTCAAGGTCAGCAAGAGCAACGGCGACCTGACCTCGCTGGTCTACCGCGGCACCGAGTACCAGGGCTACGGCGGCATGAACTCGCACATCGAGTCCGGGCTCGGCACGTCCACCGTGTCCATCAGGCAGTCGGGTTCGACGATCCTGATCTCGGTCGCGTACGGCACACTGCGGCACTACTACGCCGCCCGCAGCGGCGAGAACAACATCTACCTGTGGACCAACAAGGCCGACACGTCGGTCTCCGCCACCCGCTACATCCTGCGTGTGAAGAAGGGCCTGTTCCTCAACGACGAGCCGGACTCCTACACCTACGCGCCCACCACCATCGAGGCCTCGGACGTCTTCGCGAAGTCCGACGGCCAGACCCGCTCGAAGCACTACGCCAAGCGCCGGGTGACGGACTACGACTACGTCGGCTGGTCGGCCGGCGGCGTCGGCCTGTGGATCGTGCGCAGCAACCACGAGAAGGCGTCCGGCGGCCCGTTCTACCGCTCACTGCTGCGCCACCAGAGCGCGGACGGCGGTGGCCTGTACGAGATCCTGTACTACGGCCAGAACCAGACCGAGGCCCAGCGCTTCGGCCTCCAGGGCCCGTATGTCATCGCCTTCACGGACGGCGGGCCGCCCTCCTCGTCGCTGTTCCCGGGCACGCTCACCACGTCGTGGGCGGACTCGCTCGGCATGTCCGGGTACGTCGGCGCGAGCGGGCGCGGCAAGGTGGCCGGGGTCGGGATCACGGGGCGCAACACGGCGTACCCGTACACGGTCGGGCTCGCCAACTCGGCGGCGCAGTACTGGGGTTCGGCGCGGGCGTCGGACGGCTGGTTCTCGATCGGGGGTGTGCTGCCGGGGACGTACACGCTGACCGTCTTCAAGGGCGAACTCGCCGTGTACACGGGGTCGGTGACCGTCACGGCCGGTGGCACGACCACCCTGAACACGATCGCCATACCGTCCTCGAACGACCCGGGCAACGCGAGCGCGATCTGGCGGATCGGGGACTGGAACGGCACGCCGAGCGGGTTCAAGAACGCCGACCTGATGACGTACGCGCATCCGTCCGACGTCCGGGCCGCCGCCTGGACCGGCAACGTGGTGATCGGCAACAACGAGACGGCGTCCTTCCCCTGCTACCTCTGGAAGGACGTCAACAGCGGTCTGCTCGTGTACTTCAGGCTGACCGCCGCGCAGGCTGCCGCCGCGCACACGCTGCGCATCGGCGTGACGACGGCCTACGCCAACGGCCGGCCGCAGATCGGCGTCAACGACTGGACCTCGGCGATCCCCTCCCCGCCCACGCAGCCGGGCACCCGGTCCCTGACCAACGGGTCCTACCGGGGCAACAACCACACGTTCACCTACAGCGTCCCGGCGAGCGCCTGGCTCACGGACACCGGCCAGTACAACGTGCTGAAGATCGACGTGGTGAGCGGTTCGGGGTCGACCGGCTATCTCAGCGCGGGCACGTCGATCGACGCGATCGACCTGCTCGCCTGACGTCACCTCAGGTTCCGCGCGTCCACTGCTGGTTCGTCGCCCCGTTGCAGGTGTACGTGATGACCGCGGCGGAGTTGGCGGTGGACGCGCCGTTGACGTCCAGGCACTCCCCGGTCGCGCGGGACTTGACGGTCACGTAGGAGCCGGTGGTGGTGACCGACCACTGCTGGTTGGTCGAGGAGGCGTTGCAGTTCTCCTGCGTGACCGTGTTCGCGTTCTCCTGGACGCACAGGGAGCTGTTCCTGACCATCAGCTGGTAGTAGCCGCTGCCCGCCGACCTGAACCAGTACTTCTGGTTCGTGCCGCCGTTGCAGTCGTACTGCTTGAGCTGGGCGCCCTGCCACAGCGACTGGCTGGTGACGTCGGCGCACCTGGCGGAGTGCCGTGCGATCAGCGTGTTGTACGTGGCGCTCGTGCCGCTGATCGATCCGGTGGCCGTGTCGACGGTGACCTCGGGGGACCAGGACATGGACATCGACGTCGAGGAGGGGAAGGCCAGCGGCAGCCAGACGTAGCGGGAGTCGTTGACCGTGCCGCCGAAGGAGTTGCCCCAGCGGTCGCCGAGGTAGAGGTAGGAGGTGGTCGAACCGCCCTGCACGGGCAGGACGTACGCGGTCTGCGAGCCGTACGTCGTGGAGTCGCCGACGTTCTTCATCGCCGTCCAGGGGCCGGCGATGCTGGTGGCCGTGGCGTACTGCTGCTGGTTCGGGCTCCAGCCGGTCGCGCCCGAGGTCAGCATGAAGTAGACGCCGTTGCGCTTGAACAGGGCGGGGGCCTCGCGGTGGCCGCCGTGCCAGGGGTCGGCGACGAGGCTCGCGACGCCGGTGTGGTCGGCGGTCAGGCGGTAGATCTGCAGGTCGTAGTTCTCCCGGGCGGCGGAGATCATGTATCCGGCGCCGTCGGTGTCCACGAACACCGTGATGTCACGGGACATGTGCTGGCCGAGCGGGCGGAAGCTGCCCTGCCAGGTGTAGGTGCCGTCGACCGTGTCGGAGACGGCGACGGCGGCGCGGGCCTCGCTGTAGTCGACGCCGTTCTCCTTGTGCATCCACATGACGAACTTGCCGGTGGAGGCGTTGTACATGACCTTCGGGCGCTCGATGTTGGCGGTGGCGAGCTCCGGGTCACTGGACTCGGTCAGGACGTGGTTCCTGAACTCCCAGTTCTTCAGGTCGGTGGAGCGGTAGGCGTCCACGTACCGGAAGGTGTTGTCGGCGTTGCGGTTCTCGCCGAACCAGTAGTAGTAGGAGCCGACCTTGATGACACCGCCGCCGTGCGCGTGCACGGGGTTGCCCGAGGTGTCGGTGAACTGGGTGCCGTTGGTGATGGTCTGCGGTGCGGCCTGGGCGGGCCCTGCGGTGGCCAGGGCGCCGGCGATGGCCAGGCAGAGGGCCAGCAGAGCGGCGTGGGCACGTCTCATCTCAAGCACTCTCCTCGACGGTTGCGGCGGGCGCGGCGGCCGTGTCCGCCACGGGTATGCCGAAGTTCGGGGTGCCGTCCGGGTTCCAGCCGAGCTTCTGGACGCGGGTGTGGCGGTTGGGGTCGTTCAGCGGGTCGCCGGCGATCTCCTTGTACTGGCGGGCGTGGTAGACGAGGACGTCGCTGCGGCCGTCCTCGGCGACGGTGAAGCAGTTGTGGCCGGGGCCGTACTGCTTGGTCGTGTCGTTGCTGGTGAAGACCGGGGCCGGGGACTTCGACCAGTTGGCCGGGTCCATCAGGTCGGCGTCGGCGTCGACGGTCAGCATGCCGACGCAGTAGTGGTGGTCGGTCGCGGAGGCCGAGTAGGTCAGGAAGATCCGGTCGTTGCGCTTGAGGGCGTACGGGCCCTCGTTGACCTTGAAGCCGATGCACTCCCAGTCCAACTCGGGTGTGGACAGTCGCACTTGAGGTCCGGTCAGGGTCCACGGGTTCGCCATCTCGGACAGGAAGAGACCGGTGTTGTTGTCCAGCCCCGGTTCGTGCTGCGCCCAGCAGAGGTAGCGGGAGCCGCGGTGCGTGAAGGTGGTGGCGTCGAGGGAGAAGGTCTCCCAGGCGGTCTTGACCTGGCCCTTCTCCACCCAGGTGCCCTTGAAGGGGTTGGGGTGGGAGTTCTCCAGGACCCAGATCCGGATCTGCCACACGTCCTCTGCGGGCGCGGCGGCGAAGTAGATGTACCACTTGCCGCCGATGCGGTGCAGCTCCGGTGCCCAGATGTGCGCGCCCATGTCGCCGGTGGGGTGGGCCCGCCAGATGACCGATTCGGCGGCCGTGGACAGGCCGTTCAGGGTGTGGGAGCGGCGCAGGACGATGCGGTCGTACTCGGGGGCGGTGGCCGTGAAGTAGTAGAAGCCGTCGGTGTGGCGGTGGATGTGGGGGTCGGCGCGCTGCTGGACGAGGGGGTTCACGTAGCGGGCTGCCTTCGGGGGCGCTGCGTGGGCGACACCGGGGAGGGCAGAGGCTGCGGTCAGGGCTCCGGCGGCTGCGGCGCCCTTCAACAGCAGTCTGCGGTTGGGGGCTTGGCGGGCAGGGGGCACTTGGGGCAGATCGCGATCGCGGCTCATGCGGGGGGATGCCTCTCAGGAAATGCTCGACGTTCGAGATAACGAACAGGATCTGTCATTACGAACGACTGAAAGGTAAGGGTGTGTTACCAGGAGGTCAACGAGTCCGGCGAGACAAAGAAAAGCGCCAAGTTTCTGTTATCGGCGCCCAACTCCGCCCGTCCCCGATCATGTGCGCAGCCATACCCACAAGACAGCAGCGGCCGTCGGCGCCCTGGCAGCCGTCGCCGCCCTAACCGTTGCCGCTCCCCCGGCGGTCGCCGCCGGCCGGGACGTCACCGCCGACGTCCTCGCCGACCGGGACGTGACGCTCAGCGGCGACACGGTCGTCACCGTGCCGTCGGGGACGACGACGTACGACGGCGTCTTCCGCGGCGAGGGCACGCTCACCGTGCGCGGCACCGGCACGCTGATCCTCACCAGGGACAGCGACTTCACCCTGCCGAAGTCCCGGCAGCGGCAGCGGGTGAGCGTCCTCGGCGGCAACCACCCGTACGTCACCACGGCCGACGCCGACCCGCCGGCCGTCACGGTCGAGCGCGGGGCGACCCTGCAGTACGGCAACGGCGGTACCACGGGGCTGATCGGCCACTTCCCGTACAACACCCCGGCGTTCCGGCTGAACCAGGACAACCTCCGGGTCGACGGCACCCTGCGGCTGTCGCTGAGAAGCGCCTACAACCTGGGCACGGTCAGCGGCTCCGGCCTCATCACCCAGCCGCGGTTCCTCTGGGGCACCTGGGACCTGTCGGGCGCCCACTCCTTCTCCGGAGTGATCGACAACGGCACGCAGGTCAACGCCGGGCGGCCGGAGTTCGCGACCTCGCTGCCAGGCGTCCGCAAGGTCCTCAACCAGGGCACGTGGACCGTGGACACCCCGCTCGGCCGGACCGTCACCATGGGCATGGACTTCTACCAGCGCGAGTACGGCAGCGACATCAACGTCCAGTCCCGGCCGGGCAGCAAGGTGGTCCTGACGGGCCAGTACAGCTGGTCGAACCAGGGCGGCGACACCGATCCCTCGCTCAGCGACCCGGCCCTGAACTGGACGCCGGCACGGAAGAACGTCAACAAGCGCGGCACCAACATCAAGGGCGCGAACGTCCGGTGGGGCGACGGCACGACGAACAGGATCTTCATGCCGGGCACGGCGGAGACGGTCTACATCAACCTGCTCGCGGCCCGGTCCCGCTCACTCCTGACGTTCGACTACAACGGCCCTGTGACGCTCGGCGCCCCCATCGGCGGCGGCAGGTTCCACGACACACTCGCCGCGCCCGGCGCCGGGGACATCGTCATCGAGGGGACGAAGGGCAACGACGTCACCTTCGCCGCCGTGCAGTACTACGACGGCTCGACGACCGTCGAGAAGGGGGCCGTGCTACGGCTGGGCAGCGGCCGGGCGGGCGGCGACGGCGGTCTCTACACGCGGGGCGACCTCTACAAGGTCGTCAACGACGGCTCGCTGGTCCTGAACAACAAGAGCAAGCCCCTGTCCCTGTCCCGCATCAGCGGCAGCGGGTCGCTCACGCAGTCGGGGGCCGCGACGACGACCCTGACGGGAAGCGCGGTGACATACACCGGCGCGACAACGGTCAAGCAGGGCACCCTCGCCCTGCGCGACGGCGCGACCCTCGCCCGCAGCAAGGCGATCCGCCTCACATCGGCGAAGTCCCGTCTGGACGCGTCGGCTTCGGGACTGCGCGTGGGCGAGGCGCAGACGCTGACCGGCAAGGGCACCGTGCGGGGAGCGGTGACGAACGACGGCGTGGTCGCGAGCGGTCTGACCGTCTCCGGTGGCTACGCCCAGTCCGCGCAGGGCGAACTGGTTCTGCGCGAGGGCCCGTTGAAGGTGACGGGCGCCGTCCGCCTGGCCGGCGACCTGGACCTCGCGGCCGCCGCGACCGCGCCTGGCTCCGCCCGCCGGATCACCGTCCTCGACCACCGGGGGCGTACGAAGACGACCGGCACCTTCACCGGCCTCAAGGAGGGCGAGAAACTCCAGCTGGACGACACCACCTACCGGATCAGCTACCGGGGCGGCGACGGCAACGACGTCGTCCTCACCGCCGTCACCGCAAGCCCCTCCTCCACCTCCGACCGCCCCCGCACAGCAGCCGACGCCCTCGCCTCCCCCGCCCCCCGCACCACGAGCGCGGCGGCCGGCGGCCTGGGCTGGTGGCCGTACGTCCTGGCCGCGGGCCTGCTCGTCGGGCTGGCGGTACCGGCGACGAGGTTCGGACGCGGACGCCGGCGGGGTGGGCGGCATGCGGCGTAGGGTGCGGCAGCCCGGGGACGCCGAGAAACGTCCCGCCTGCTGGTCCCCCGGCCCGACTCGACTACCGTCGTCACCATGACCAGCACCAACACCCTCGCCGAAGCCCTCGCCGCCGGGCCCGTCGTACTCGACGGCGGGATGTCCAACCAGCTCGAGGCCGCCGGGCACGACCTGAGCGACGAGCTGTGGTCGGCGCGACTGCTGGCCGAGCGGCCCGAGGCGATCACCGAGGCACATCTCGCCTACTTCGAGGCGGGCGCGGACGTGGCGATCACGTCGAGCTACCAGGCGACCTTCGAGGGGTTCGCAAGGCGCGGGGTCGAGCAGGATCGGGCGGCCGAGCTGCTCGCCCTGAGCGTGGAGTTGGCCCGGGAGGCGGCCCGACAGGCGCGGGGCAAGGATGTCACGCGACCGCTGTGGGTGGCCGCGTCCGTCGGGCCGTACGGGGCGATGCTGGCGGACGGCTCCGAGTACCGGGGGCGGTACGGGCTGAGCGTCGATGAGCTGGAGCGCTTCCACCGGCCCCGCCTCGAGGTGCTGGCCGGGGCGCGGCCGGACGTACTGGCACTGGAGACGGTTCCGGACGCCGACGAGGCGGAGGCGCTGCTGCGGGCGGTGCGCGGGCTCGGCGTGCCGGCCTGGCTGTCGTACTCCGTCGCAGGTGACCGCACCCGCGCCGGGCAGCCGCTGGAGGAGGCCTTCGCCCTGGCCGCCGACGCCGACGAGGTGATCGCGGTCGGCGTGAACTGCTGCGCGCCGGAGGACGTCGAGCGCGCCGTCGAGATCGCCGCCCGCGTCACGGGCAAGCCGGTCGTGGTCTACCCGAACAGCGGCGAGGCCTGGGACGCAAAGGCCCGGGCCTGGTCCGGCGAGGCCGGCTTCGTCTCCGAACAGGTCGAGGCCTGGCGGGCATCGGGCGCACGGCTGATCGGCGGGTGCTGCCGGGTCGGCCCGGACGCGATCGGCTCCATCGCCCGGACCTTGTCGGCGGCGCGGTAACGGACGCACCGGCTCGCCGGTGATCGCCGCCGGCCGCCGCTCGGCCTCGGAGCGACGCTCACGGTCATCGAGTACGACAACGAGGGCGGCGGGTACGCCCTGGTCGCACTGCTGCTGGGCACGACGTGGTGGTGCGGGACTCGGTCGCCTCGCTGAAGGAGTAGCGGGACAGGCGGGACACCGGTCCCGCCGGCGTGGCGTGTCAGTGGCGGCGGACCGCGCCGGGCAGGCGAAGTCGGCGTACGACCGATCGCATCTCCGTGCCGCGCGGGGGCGGCGCACCGTCGGCAAGGGCCGACATGGGTGTGGCCTCGGGCGGGGCGGCCGTGGCCCACAGGGCGAGCTCGGGGTCGCGGGGGCCGAACGCGGTGCGGGTTTCGCCGTCGCCGAAGATCCGCACCGGGTGCGAGTCGTCCCAGGTCTGCCACCCCGGGTCGCCCTCCACCGCGAACCGCACCCACGCTCGGTGCATCTCCTGGGCCAGCTCCTGCGGCGCTCCCTCCCCGGCCAGCCTGCGGGACTCGGGAACGTCCCCGGTGTCGAAGACGAAGCCGAGCTCCAGGGCGTGGCAGGCGCCGAGGTCGGGGAGCGTGGAGGGCCAGGCGAACTCGTACACGTACGACGATCCGGGGCGGGCGTCGGCCAGGCGGTGCAGGGGCCCGCGCAGCAGGTGGTCGGTGACCATCTGGCCGACTGTCTCGGCGGTGCCGGCCTCGGGGTGCAGGGCGCGGTAGCCGCGGGGGACGTCGGCGCCGACGCGGCAGCGGGCCATGGCGCCGGCCAGGGCGACGGCACCGAGACGGTCGACGCGCTCGAGGAGCCCGCCGGGCACCAGCCACAGCCGGTACTCGTCGCGGGTCCAGCCCATCATCAGGTCGACGCCCGAGGCGGCGTCACCCTCCGTGAGTGCCTCCAGAGGATCTTCGGGGACGATGTCGCCGTCGACGACGATCCCGAAGGCGGGCCCGCCCACGACGGGGCTGCTGAGCCGGCCCACGTCGGCCTGGGTGCGCAGGAGCAGCTCTCGGTCGACGTCGGCGAAGGCCGCGGCGGTGGCCGGGATCTTCAGCCGGGTGGCCATACGGCGCACCATCCGCCGTACCTTGTCCCGCTCGGCGGCCTCGGGCGGCCCGCTCTGCAGGATCGCCCGCCGGACCAGGCCCTGGGCCTGCGGGACGGCGAGCAGCGCGCCGATGCTGATCGCGCCGGCGGACTGGCCGAACAGGGTGATACGGCCGGGGTCGCCGCCGAACGCCTCGATCGAGGCGTGCACCCACTCCAGGGCGGCCAGTTGGTCGCGCAGGCCGGGGTTGGCCGGGGTGTCCGGGAAATAGCCGTAGCCCTCGACGCCCAGTCGATAGTTGACGGACACGAGGACGACGCCGTCGCGGGCGAAGGGCCGGCCGTCGTACACGGGCATGCCCGAGGAGCCGCGGGTCAGGGCGCCGCCGTGCAGCCACACCATGACGGGGAGCCGGGCGGCGGGGCCCGGCTCGGGCGTCCAGACGTTCAGGTTGAGACAGTCGTCGCCGGGCACGACGGGGTCGGACAGATACTGGGCGAACGCCTCGGAATACGGCGGCTTGGGCGGTGTCGGCCCGAAGTCCGCGGCCTCGCGCACACCGTCCCAGGGCTCGGGCGGCACGGGCGGCCGAAACCGGTGCGGGCCGAACGGCGGCGCCGCGTAGGGAATGCCCCGGAACACCGCGACGCCGTCTTCGTACCGGCCCCGTACGGCACCGAAGGGCGTACTCACCACGGGGTCTGCCTGGACTGCCGTCATACGTCCACCAGCCTCCTCACCGCGCTCGTGCACCGTGAAGATCAGAGCAACTCATTGTGGCCCGATATTCCGGCGCACGAGCGGTTGTGAGGGCTGTTCGGATTACCCGGCTACTTGGCGTACATCAGGGTGCCGAAGCCGAGCCGGTCGTAGCCGCCGCTGTCGGAGCCGTAGTCACCACCGCCGCCCTCGGGGGCGACCGAGGGCCTGGCTCGTGCTTGGCGGCGTTGTCGGTGAGGATCCCGATGGCCGGCACCGAGGTAGAAGACCCTGATCATCATCTCCTGCGCCGCAGCGAGGTCGAACCCGCCGTAGCCGCGCATGAGTTCGAAGGCGTTGGCGACCATCGCACGAGAGCTTCGCTCTTCATCTCACCGATTGCCCGACCCATCCGCCAGATCTACGGTAGAAGGCGCTTTCTGAAACGTTCTCGTTCAGCGCCATCCTCACCGTCTCAATTCAGTGCTCAACTCAATGCTCAACTCAGCGCCTCAGGAGAGTCATGCCCAGCCCGCACCCCTTGAGGGCCGTGTTCGCGATGGATCCGGTGCATCTCCCCTGCTGTTCCCGCCGCCGCTCATGGCCCGGCTGCGGCAGGCGGCCGAGCTCGACCCCACGCTCGTCGTACGGGACTTCACCGACCCGGCCGCGGCAGAGGTCCTCGCCCGGGCCGAGGTGCTCATCACCGGCTGGGGCTGCCCCCACCTCGACACCGACGTCCTCACCGCCGCGCCCGGACTGCGTGCGGTACTGCACGCCGCCGGCTCGGTCCGCTCGCTGGTCGGCGACGCGCTGTGGAAGGCCGGTGTCACCGTCTCCAGCGCGGTGACCGGCAACGCGCTGCCGGTCGCGGAGTACACGCTGGCGATGATCCTGCTCGCCGGGAAGGACACCTTCGGCCATCGCGAGCGCTTTCGCAGCACCCATGCCTACCCGACGCATCGCGAGACCGCCGCGACCGGCAACGTCGGCCGCCGGATCGGCGTCATCGGGGCGTCGCGGGTCGGCAGACGCCTGCTGGAGTTGCTGCGGCCGTTCGACTTCACGGTGCTGCTGCACGATCCGTACGTCAGCGCCGCCGAGGCCGCCGAACTGGGCGCCGAGCTGCTGTCGCTGGACGACCTCCTGCGGCGCAGCGACATCGTCAGCCTGCATGCGCCGGACATCCCCGAGACGTACCGGATGCTCGACGGGGAGCGGCTGGGGCTGATCCGGGACGGGGGCGTGCTGATCAACACCTCGCGTGGGGCGTTGGTCGATCCCGGGGCGCTCACGGATGAGCTTGTCTCCGGGCGGCTGCACGCGGTGCTCGACGTGACCGAGCCGGAGCCGTTGCCTGCGGGGTCGCCGCTGTACCACCTGCCCAATGTCTTCCTGACCCCTCATATCGCCGGGTCGCTCGGGAACGAGCTGGAGCGGCTCGGGCGGATCGTGGTGGAGGAGTTGGAGCGGGTGGCCGGGGGTGGGCGGTTGGTGCATGAGGTTCGGGAAGGGGATTTGGGGCGGGTGGCTTGAGGTGGGGGGATTGAGGTGGGGGATTGCGGGTGGGCGGCCTGAGGGGGTGCTGTGGAAGCCAGAACCTGCAGCTGGAGTGCCGAATGTCTGGCTCGGTCGCCTACGGGGCGTCTCGCTGTGCCTGCGGCCTGGCGGGGTTCTGGTACGGCCGTGAGGGCGTCACCTGCCGGTGACGCCGGGCGCGTTCGAGGTTTCGAAAGCCGCGGTCCGTGCAGTCCTTGGAACTCCTGCCTCTTCCGGACTCATCGCGGCGAACCTAGGGTAGGAAGCGCTTACTGTTTCCGCGCTGGTCGAAACTTTTCAGGGCCCTCGGGAGGGCCGGAGAGGTGGTTCCCGATGGTCCGTACGGGCAGTGCGAGCGTGGCGGCCGGTCCTACCCTGGCGGTCGTGGCCCGTGAGGCCGGGGTGTCCGTGCCGACCGCGTCCAAGGTGGTCAACGGCCGGGAGGACGTGGCCCCCGAGACCCGCCGCCGGGTCACCGAGGCACTGGACCGGCTCGGCTATGTCCGCAGACCGCGCTTCGACGCGGCGAAGACGCCGGGCCTGGTCGACCTCGTCGTGCACTCGCTGGACAACTCCTGGTCGGGTGCGGTGCTGCACGGAGTGGAGGCGGCGGCCCACGACGCGGGCCTGGAGGTGGTGGTCTCGGCCGGGCTGACCCGGACGCGGGGCGGCCGTCCGGAGCGCGGCTGGCTGGACAAGCTCATCGCGCGCGGCTCGTCCGGGGTGCTGTTCAACCTGGCCGAGCTGACGCCTTCGCAGTACGCGTGGCTGGAGCAGCACCGCGTCCCGTTCGTGATGATCGATCCGGTGCTGGATCCGCCGCCGGGCGTGGTGTCGGTGGGCGCGGCGAACTGGCACGGCGGCGTCCTCGCCACCGAACATCTGCTGGCGCTGGGCCATGAGCTGATCGCCGTGATCGCCGGTCACCAGCGCAAGATGTGCAGCACCGCCCGGGTGGCCGGCTACCGCTCAGCGCTCGCCTCGGCCGGGGTGCGCCACCGCCCCGAGTACGTCCGCCACGCGGGCTTCGACGAGGGTCTCGCCCGCCGCCGCATGCTGGAGCTCCTCGACCTGCCCGAGCCGCCGACGGCGGTCTTCGTCTGCTCGGACCGGATGGCCCTCGGTGTCTACGAGGCGCTGGCGGAACGCGGGTTGAACGTGCCCGACGCCATGAGTGTCGTCGGCTTCGACGATCTGCCCGAGGCCCGCTGGCTCGCCCCGGCCCTCACCACGATCCGCCAGCCGCTGTCGGAGATGGCGGCGACGGCGTTGCACCTGCTGGTGCGGATGATGGACGGGGAACGGCCGGAGAGCACGCGGACCGAGCTGTCGACACGGCTGGTGGAGCGGGCGAGCACGGCGGGGCCGCGCGGGCTGTCCCGCTGAGTCCTTCACCTGGTTGGCCGGGCAGGCCCGCACTACGGGTGCTGGGGGTGCCCGGGGCCGCTAGCGTCGAAGGGCAGGTCGAGCAGCTCAGGATCGTCCAGAAGGAGCGTGGTCGGTGTGGCCCGGAACCGCCGTCTGATCCTGAGCTCCCCGTCGAAGGTCTGGAGCCTGCTGTCCGACGGCCGTCGCTACGGGGAGTGGGTGTCGGGAACCCAGCAGGTCCGCGCCGCCGATCCGCACTGGCCCGCCGTGGGCGCCCGTCTTCAGGTCCGGGTCGGCGTCGGCACCGCGGTCCTCGACGACACCTGCGTCGTGCGGATCTGCGAACCGGAGCGCCGTCTGGAGCTGGAGGCGAAGGCGGACCCCTTCGGTGCGGCCCGCATCGCCATGCAGTTGATCCCGTGGGGCGAGAACACCCTCTTCATCCTCGACTGGCATGCCCTGCGTGGCCCCGGCGTCCGCATGCACGGGCTCCCCGTCGACTATCTCGTCCGGATCCGCAACGGCATGATGCTGACGAAGCTCGCCCGGATCGCGGTGCACGAGGCCGACGACAGGACCGTTGACGCGCACATGCACTGAGCGGTTCCCCGGCGCCGTGGCGCCCCTGATCGCGTTGGACCGACAGGGTGGTTGATGCGCCGCCCGGCCCGTCCGCCCTGGTGGCGGCGTTGATCATTGCTAGCTTCGCGAGCTGTCCGAGGGTCCCGAGGGCATCGAGCCGAGGCGGGGCCATGGCGATGAGCTGAGGCGAGAGTCGAGAGTGACGGGTATGAGCGAAGAGCCGGACAGGCAGACAGTTGCCCCGTTCAGGCGCAGGAGTTTCCTTGCGTCCGCCGCGCTGGCGAGCGGCACCCCGGCCGCGGTCGCGGTCGCCGGTCCCGCGCAGGCTGCCGCACTACCGGCAGGCGGTGCGCTCGCGACGCCCGCCCTCGGGTCCGTGGCTCGGCTGCTGGCCGTTCCCCAGGAAGGCCGCGGAGTCGACTGGATCAAGTCGGCCCTTCAGGTCGCCGTCGGCCTGGAACTCGCCACCATCCCGCCCTACTTCTGCGGCTTGTGGTCCGTCAAGGACCGCCGCAGTGAGGTCGCGCGGCTGATCCAGCGCATCGTCGGCGACGAGATGTACCACCTCGGCATCACCTGCAACCTGCTCGTGGCCGTGGGCGGCAGACCGCAGATCAAGGCCGCCGCACCCGTCTTCCCGGGCCCGCTGCCCGGCGGTGTCCGTGCCGGAGTGCACGTCTACCTGTCGGGCCTCACCAAGGCCTACGTGCGCGATGTGATGATGGCGATCGAGGCCCCCGAGGAATCGCTCGTCCGCAGCGTGCAGACCTCACCCACCGTCGGGGAGTTCTACGAGGGGCTGCTGAACGCGTTCCGGACGGTGCGGCCTGCACTGTCGGCGCGGGGCCAGCTGTCCCAGTACGTGTTCTCCGACGACCTGTCCCCGATCGAGAACCTCGACCACGTCGAGCACGCCATCAGGATCATCATGGAGCAGGGCGAGGGCACCACCAGCTCCCCGTCCGCTTCCTTCGAGGACGACCACCCCGCGCACTACTACGCCTTCGGCGAGATCTACCACGGCCGGGAGCTGCGCCGGACCGAGGACGGCTGGCGGTACGTCGGCGCGCCCGTGCCCTTTCCCGAGGTGCGCCCCATGGCCCCGATCCCGGTCGGCGGCTGGCCCAACCCGCCGGCCGAGGTCCGCCGGCTCCTGCACCAATTCGACGCCACCTACAGCACCGTGCTGGACACCCTCGACGCGGCCTGGGCCGGCGGCGGCCACCGCACCCTGGACGCGGCCATCCACGCCATGCGCGGCCTGGAGAGGCCGGCCGTGGAACTGATGGAGACCCGCAACCCCTACGTCCCCGGCACCTACGGCCCCCAGTTCCGCGCGCTTCGCAGGCGGCTCCCGGCCTCGTGACCCCGTAACGGCAGCCTGTACAGCGGGCCCCGGCGCAGGACGAACGCGCCGGGGCCCGCCCGCGTCGGCCCGGGCCGCCGTCCGACTACCGTTGCCCCGCATGACCCACACCGAGATCGAGATCACCGCCGAGTTGGTCCGGGACCTGCTGCACGACCAGCACCCCGATCTCGCCGACCGCCCCGTGACACTCGGCGCGCGCGGCTGGGACAACCAGGTGTGGCGGCTCGGCGACGATCTCGCAGTCCGACTGCCCTGGGCGACGCAGTCCGCGGACGAGCTGCTGCGCAAGGAACACACCTGGCTGCCCGCCCTCGCCCCGCGCCTTCCCCTCCCGGTCCCGGTCCCGCAGCGCCTCGGCCACCCCTCCGAGCGGTTTCCGCGGCCCTGGATCGTCACCACCTGGGTGCCGGGCGAGCCCGCCGACCGCGCCCCCGTCACGAACGCCGTGGCGTCGGCCGACGCCCTGGCCGCCTTCCTGACGGCTCTTCACCGTCCCGCCCCTGAGGGGGCGCCTTCCGGCCGGGACCGCGGGGGCCCGCTGGCGGACCACGCCGAGGGGGTCGCCAAAGGGCTGGCCTCGGCCACCGAACTCGGCCTGCTCCCCGACCCGGACGCCGTGCGCGCGGTCTGGGAAAACGCTGTCGCCGCGCCCGAGTGGACGGGGCCGCCCCGATGGCTCCATGCCGACCTGCACCCGGCCAACGTCCTCACCGCGCATGGCACCTTCAGCGGCGTGATCGACTTCGGTGACCTCTGCGGGGGCGATCCGGCGTACGATCTCGCCGCCGCCTGGCTCCTGCTGCCGGACGGCGCCGCCGACCGCTTTTTCGCCGCCTACCGGCCGGCGCCGGACGCCGCGACCCTGCGCCGAGCCCGCGGCTGCGCGGTGATGAAAGCCCTCGCCTGCATCTTCATCGGCGAGGCAGGTGTCCACGGCCGCCCCGGCGGCAAGCCCACCTGGGGCCCGCCCGGTCACGCCGCACTGGCCCGCGTCATCGCCGGCCCGGCCTCGCCGCCCAGTTGATCCCGCCGAGGAGATGAGCGCGGAAGCCGGGATCGTCGTAGGCCTCGGCGGCGTGGCCGAGCGCAGTGTAGAAGACGCGCCCGGCTCCCTGCTCACGGCACCACACCAGGGGATGGTCCCCGCCCATGCCGCCTCCGTCGTACGACGACTCGTCGGCACGGGCCAGCACCCGCACCGTGCCTCGGGGGTTGGTGCGGAAGTCGTACCACTCGTCGACGAAGTCCCATACGGCGGGCAGGTGCCGGGTGGCCGGGTGCTCGCGGTCCTCGACGACCACCTTGCCCGGCTGGTGGTCGGGGTGCCGGTCGAACCGGGCACCCAACAGCTCGCCGTAGTACGGCCAGTCGTACTCCGTGCAGGCCGCCGCGTGCACTCCGACGAAGCCGCCGCCCGCGTCGACGTACGCGGCGAACCGCGCGCGTCCGGCGGGGGTGAGCACCTCGCCGCTGGTGGAGAGGAACACGACCGCTGCGTAACCGTCGAGGGGCTGCTCGAAGGCCGTCGGGTCCTCAGTGTGGTCGACTTCGAAGTCACCGATGGTGCGTACGGCCTCGACGCCGGCCGGGATGGACGCGTGCCGGTAGGCGGTGGTGCGGGTGCAGACGAGCAGTCGCACGGACATACGGTCGAGCATAGTGGCCCAACCGCCCCGGTTGTACGGCCAGTTCACCCCGCACACACCTCCGCCCACGCCCCCGCCCAGGAAGCAACGCGTGCATGGTCCATCATGACCGGAGTGGTCCTCCCGCCGGCGCACAGGTGTTCCATATCGTGCGCCGCTCTGCGTAGCCTCGGCTGCGATGAACGCCATTCCCGCGCGCCTTGACCATCTCGTCCTCGCGACGCCCGACCTGTCGGCCACGGTCGCCGACTTCGCCCGCCGCACCGGCGTGACCCCCGCCCCGGGCGGGGTGCATGTCGGGCTCGGCACCCGCAACTACCTGGTGTCGCTGGGCGGCATGAGCTACCTGGAGATCATCGGCCCGGACCCCGAGCGGTCCGCGCCCGGCGCGCCCCGCCCCTTCGAGGTCGACGGGCTGACCGCGCCGCGCACGGTCACCTGGGCGATCAGCCCGCCCGACCTGGACGCCGCCATCGCCGCCGCCCGGAGCCGGGGCTACGATCCCGGACCGGCTCAGTCGATGAGCCGCCGCAGACCCGACGGCACCCTCCTGGAGTGGCGGCTCACCGACGGCGACGACGCCCACCCCTCCGGCCTGGTGCCCTTCCTCATCGACTGGAGTGCCACGGTCCACCCCACCGCCTCGGATCTGCCCGCCACTCCCCTGCTGTCCCTGTCCGCGAGCGCCCCCGAGCCGGATGAGATCCGGCCCCTGCTGGCGGCCCTCGGCACGGACCTCGACCTCTCGACGGGCCCGGTGGGGATCACCTTCACCGTGGACACGCCCCTGGGACCGGTGACCTTCGGCTGATGTGTCCGATTCCTTCAAGACCGGCCGGATCCGGCGTGCCTACGGTGGCCGCATGACTCCACGATTCGATGCCATCGGCCTCGTCGTCTCCGACATGGCCGCCTCTGTCACCTTCTACCGCCGCCTCGGGTTCGCGTTCCCCGCGGGCGCCGAGAACGAGCCGCACGCCGAGGCCGAACTGCCGGGCGGGCTGCGGCTGCTGCTCGACACCGAGCAGACGGTGCGGTCCTTCCTCCCGGAGTGGCAGCCACCCACGGGCGGCGGCCGTCACTCGCTCGCCCTGCGGTGTGCTGACCCGGCGGAGGTCGACGCGGTGTACGAGGACCTGGTGGGCGCCGGCTACCACGGCGAGCTCAAGCCGTGGGACGCCTTCTGGGGCCAGCGGTACGCCTCCGCCCATGACCCGGACGGCAACGGCGTCGACCTCTTCGCACCGCTAGCCGCCGCTGCGGCCGAGTAGCTCACCGAGCGGCACGCCCGCCAACTCCTTGACGTCCCGCGCCAGATGAGCCTGATCGGCGTACCCCGCCCGGACGGCCGTCTCCGCGAAGGGGACACCGTCCCGCGCCAGTGCGAGCGCGCGTTGCAGCCGCAGGATCCGGGCCAGCGTCTTGGGGCCGTACCCGAACGCGGCCAGGCAGCGTCGGTGCAACTGGCGGGCGCCCAAATGCAGTTGGTCGGCGGTGGCGGAGACGGGGTGCCCCGAGTCGAGGGCGGTGACGACCTCCCGTAGCAGCGGGTCCGGCCGCTCCACGTCGGCGGCCCGCTCCAGCGCCACGTCCTCGAGCGCGGTCACCGTGTCGGCCGAGGCCTCGATACGGCCACGCAGCCGTCGTACGTCCGAGGCCGGCCACAGATCAGCGAGGTCGACACGTCGGTCACGCACTTCGTGCGCGGGCACGCCGAGAAAGCCGGGCGCGGTCCCCGGGTAGAACCGCACGCCCGCCCAGGCGGTCGGCTCCCCTTCTGTGACGTACGCCCGGGTGTCGGGGCCGGCGACGAGCAGCCGCCCGTCGTTCCAGAGCAGATCCATGCACCCGTCGGGCAGCACCCGCCCCGCACCGGGCTCACCGGGGGTGTTCGTCCACACCACGGCGCCAGGCAGCCGGGACGCCCGCTCCGCGTACATAGAGGCGAGGCTACGCCGCAACGCCTTCAGGGGCGCGGGCTACCCGACGACGACCCGCCCCCGATGCTCCTGCGGACTCACCCCGTAAACCCTCTTGAACGCACTCGACAAAGCAAACGCACTCCCGTACCCGACCCGCCGCGCGATCGCGTCCAGCGTGTCGTCGGTGTCGCGCAGGGCATCCGCCGCGATTGCGAGCCGCCACCCCGTGAGGTACGTCATCGGCGGCTCCCCCACCAGTTCGGTGAAGCGCCGGGCCAGCGCGGCCCGGGACACCCCCGCCTTCGTGGCCAGCGTGGCGACCGTCCAGGGGTGCGCGGGGTCGTCCTGGACGAGCCGCAGCACGCGGCCCACCACGGGGTCGGCGAGCGCCGCGTACCAGGCCGGTGCCGCCGCCTCGGGACGGGAGAACCAGGCCCGGAGAGCGGCGATGACCAGCAGGTCGAGCAGCCGGTCCAGGACGACCTCCTGGCCGGGCTCGTCGCGGACGATCTCCTCCATGAGGTACGGCGTGAGGGGGCAGTCCCACACGTCGGCGGTGAGGGCCAGCAGCGGCGGCAACGCGTTCAGCAGCCGCCCGCTGACCTCGCCCTGCCACAGATAGGTGCCGATCAGCATCACGGCCGAACCGTCGAGCCGGTCGCCCCAGGTGCGCACGCCGAGATCCATCGAGCCGCTGAGGGAGCGGCCGTCGGGGTAGCTGCACTCGGCGCCCGGCAGGATGAGGGCCTGCGGTGCCGTGCCGGGGTCGTCGGCGCAGACGTAGGGGTCCGGGCCGCGGGCGATGGCGAGGTCTCCGGGGCGCAGCCGGAGCCGCTCCCCCTGGTCGGGGATCACCCAGGCGTCGCCGCGGACCATGACCATGACGGTGAGCGGGGCGCGGTCCTCGACGCGGATGGCCCACGGCGGCTCGAAACACGCGCGGATCATGAAGGCGCCACGCGCGCGTGGGCCCTCCAGAAGGCCGGCGAGAGCGTCCATGGCCTCAGCGTAGACGTCCGCGCATGGGAATGAGCCGTTCAGCGATGGGCTGTTGGGGCGCGCGCCAGTTGACTTGAAGCATGACGAAGAACGCAGCCGACAAGGCGAACACGCAGCGGATGACGGTAGTGGTGACCGGTGCCTCGGGTCGTACCGGGAGCCGGGTGGCGGAAGCGGCGCGCGGGGCGGGGCTGACGGTACGGGCCGCCTCCCGGGCGCAGGGCTTCGACTGGGAGAACCCGACGACGTGGGCCCAGACCCTGCGCGACGCGGACGCGGCATATCTGATGTACCCGTCCGACGTCGGCTCCCCGGAGGCGGCCGAGGGCGTCGGCGCACTCGCGCGGGAGGCGGTCGGGCTCGGCGTGCGGCGGCTGGTGCTGCTGTCGGCGCGCGGTGAGGACCAGGCGCTGCCGACCGAGGAGGCACTGAAGTCGTCCGGCGCGGACTGGACGATCGTACGAGCCTCGTGGTTCGCGCAGAACTTCAGCGAGGGGCCGCTGGTGGAGGGGATGGTCCACGGGGAGCTGGTCTTCCCGGCGGGCGAGGTGAAGGAGCCGTTCGTCGACGTGCGCGACATCGCGGACGTGGTGACGGCCGTGCTGACCTCGGGCGACCGCCATGTGGGCCGGACGCTGGAGCTGACCGGGCCGCGGCTGCTGTCCTGGCGGGAGGCGGTCGCGGAGATCTCCGGGGCGACGGGCAGCACGATCACGTACACGCCGGTCCCGACACCGGCCTACGGCGAGGCCCTGGCGGGCTTCGGAGTGCCGCCCGAGGAGGCGGAGCTCCTGGTCGAGGTGTTCGAGACCCTCATGGACGGCCGCAACGCCCATGTGACGGACGGTGTCCGCGAGGTCCTCGGACGTGCGCCCCGGGACTTCTCCGACTTCGTGCGGGAGGCCGCGGCGGCAGGGGCGTGGAAGGCCTGAAGCCCGCCCTTCGGGGGCCTATCGGTCCTCCGGCTTGTGCGGCGGATGCGTGTGCGTGCTCTTCACATGCGTCCGCAGCCGCGACGAGAGGTCGTCCGGCGGCAGGAAGCGGGACCAGCGCTCGGGGAACTCCGACGGCATGTCCGGGTCGTCGGGGTCCTGCTCCCGGCTCGCGGCGTGGCGGGCCACGTACTCGGCGACCTGGGCCTCGCGCATCCGCTCGTTCGCGGCGCGGGCCGCGGCCGTCGCGGCGGCCGGCCAGACCCGGTCGATCGCGGCGTTGACCGCGGCCCCGACGAGCACGGCGAACGCGGACACGCCGATCCACAGCATGACGGCGACGGCGGCGGCCAGCGAGCCGTAGATCGACGCCCCCTCGATGGTGCTCGTCAGGTAGATGCGCAGCAGGAAGCTGCCCAGCACCCACATGGCGAGGGCGACCAGCGCCCCGGGCACGTCCTCGATCCAGGGTGAGCGCACCGGCACGGACACGTGGTACAGCGTCGTCAGGAACGCGATCGACAGGACGATCACGACCGGCCAGTACAGGACCTGCACCAAGGTCTCCGACCACGGCACGATCCGCACCACCGCGTCCGGCCCGGCCACCATCAGCGGCAGCGCCACCGAGCCGATCAGCAGCGCCGCGAGGAACAGCAGGAACGCCACCAGCCGGGTCTTGACGATGCCGCGGACGCCGTCGAGCCCGTACATCACGGTGATCGTGTCTATGAAGACGTTCACCGCGCGCGACCCCGACCACAGGGCGAACAGGAAGCCGACGGAGATCACGTCGGGGCGCCCGCCGTTCATCACGTCGTCCAGGATCGGCTGGGCGATCTGACGCACGCCCTTGTCGGACAGGACGGTGCGGGAGGCCTCCAGGATGTTGGTCTCCAGGCTGCTGATGCTGTCGGTGCCGGTCCAGTCGTCGACGTAACCGAGGAGGCCGATGAGGCTGAGGAGGAGCGGCGGCACGGACAGCAGCGTGAAGAACGCCGCCTCGGCCGCGAGCCCCAGGATGCGGTACTCGATGCAGGAATTGACGGTGTCCTTGAGCAACAGCCAGGCGGTCCGGCGCTTCGACACGTTCCGGTAGAGGGCACGCGCCCGGTGGAGACGGCCGGAGGGTTGTTGGGGGGATTCACTTGCTGGCTGCACGACCTAAAGGTATCCGCCGTACAGGGGCGCACTCATCGCGGCGCCGGGTGCACGCCCTCGCCACCTGCCCGATCCTGTGCGCCGGTGCCGTGTCAGGGTGGCTATCAGCGTTCTGCGGAGGGGTAGGTTCACAGTCATGGCAGGCAGCACGCACACCGTGACCAACCAGCCCCCGCCCCTGGTCGGCTACGACGCCTACACCACCGATCAGGCCCTGAGCTCTGCCGTCGAGCGTCATCTCGCCCCTGAGCTGCTGGACGAGGTCCGAGGCGAGCTGTCGGGGCTCGGCAAGTCCTGCGGATCGGCGCAGGCGCAGGAGTGGGGGGCGCTGGCCAACGAGAACCCGCCGACGCTGCGCACCCACGACCGCTACGGCCACCGCATCGACGAGGTCGACTTCCATCCGTCCTGGCACCGGCTGCTCGGCAAGGGCGTCGCGGCGGGCCTGACCGCGGCCTGGGTGCGGCCGGGCGGGCATGTGCGGCGGGCGGCCGCGTTCCTGCTGTGGACGCAGGTCGAGGCCGGCAACTGCTGCCCGCTGTCCATGACCCACGCGGCGGTCCCGGCCCTGCGCACCGACCCCGACCTCGCCGCCGTGTGGGAACCGCGGCTGACGTCCATGATCTACGACCGTGAACTGCGGCCGGCCCGGCTCAAGGCCGGGGCCCTGTTCGGGATGGGCATGACGGAGAAGCAGGGCGGCAGCGACGTACGGGCCAACGCGACGGCCGCTCGTCCCCTGCCCGACGGGGAGTCGTACGAGCTGACCGGGCACAAGTGGTTCTGCTCGGCACCCATGTCGGACGGGTTCCTCGTGCTGGCGCAGGCACCGGGCGGCCTCACCTGCCTTCTCGTGCCGCGTGTGCTGGAGGACGGCACCCGCAACGTGTTCCGCATCCAGCGGCTCAAGGACAAGCTGGGCAACCGCTCGAACGCCTCCAGCGAGGTCGAGTTCGACGGGACGTGGGCGCGCCGGGTCGGTGAGGAGGGGCGCGGGGTGCGCACCATCATCGAGATGGTGGCCGCGACCCGGCTCGACTGTGTGCTGGGCTCGGCGGGGCTGATGCGGCAGGCGGTCGCGCAGGCGATCCACCACTGCACGCACCGCGAGGCGTTCGGCGGGAAGCTCGTCGACAAGCCGCTCATGCGCAACGTCCTGGCCGACCTGGCCGTCGAGTCCGAGGCGGCGACCACCCTCGCGCTGCGGCTCGCGGCCGCTTACGACGACGGCGGCGAGCAGGAGCGGGCGCTGCTGCGGATCGCGGTGCCGACCGCCAAGTACTGGGTCACCAAGCGGTGTACGCCGCTGACGGTCGAGGCGTCCGAGTGCCTGGGCGGCAACGGGTACGTGGAGGAGTCGGGGATGCCCCGGCTGGTGCGGGAGTCGCCGCTGAACTCGATCTGGGAGGGGGCGGGCAACGTCCAGGCGCTGGACGTGCTGCGGGCGTTGCAGCGGGAGCCCGCGGCGTTCAACGCCTATCTCCAGGAGGTCGGCAAAGCGCGCGGCGCCGACCACCGGCTGGACGTGGCCATCAAGGGCCTGCTGACCGAACTGGCCGATCTCGACGGCATCGAGGCCCGCGCCCGTCGCCTGACGGAGCGGCTCGCGCTGGTGCTCCAGGGTTCCCTGCTGGTCCGTTACGCACCCCCCGAGGTCGCCGACGCGTTCTGCGCCTCACGGTTGGGCGGCGACGGAGGTGCCGCCTTCGGAACCCTTCCGCACACCCTGGACCTCGGGTCGATCATGGAGCGAGCGCGGCCGGTGGCCTGAGAGGCTCAGCAATCCGGCCGAGGATGCGGCCGCCGACCTCAGGGGCGCTGGGCCGTACCGATATGCCGCTCCGCCGCGTGGGCGCGACCAGCCACAACGAACCCGCAGCCGCCAACGCACAGAAAGCCGCACCCCCTGTCGCGAACACGGCCCAACCGTCGGAGACAGGGGTGGTGCTGCGCCGACACGGCACCACCCCTGCGCTTGGCCCGTTCGAGGCCACGAACGCCGCTCGGGACGGCGTTGCTCAAGTCTCAATCAGGCCAGAGCCGTCCACCAGGGTTGCAAGGGGTTGCAACTTGTTGGCGACTGTGTGCGGAGTGTGTCCCTCCGCAAGCGTTGGGCGGCACTATGAGACACACAGTCAAGGCGTGCACGAGTCGAACCGGGAGGGACCCTTGGCGCTCTCGCCGACGGACGTGACACAGCTGGCCGTCGTGGACTCCGGGCGGGCCGCGCGGATGCTCAGCGAGGTCCGCGCCGCCACGCTCGCCGGACAGCGCGCTCCCGTCGCGCCGCGCCCGGTGATCGAGCAGTCCTGGGGCCGCATGCTGCGCAGCGGTGTCGACCCGGACCACGACGCCCGGTCCGGTCTGCTGTCCCGCGAGGAGGTGCAGCGGCGCCGGGAGACCACCGCGCTCAAGCATGTCCTGCCGGTGCTGCGCGAGGGTCTGCTGGCGGTGGCGGACATCGCCCACCACATCATGGTCGTCGCCGACGACGAGGGCCGGGTGCTGTGGCGGGAGGGCAACTCCTCCGTGCTGCGCAAGGCCGACAGCCTCGGGTTCGAACTCGGCGCCGACTGGCGGGAGAGCGTCGTCGGCACGAACGGGGTGGGCACGCCCGCGGTGGTGCGCCGGCCCGTACAGGTCTTCGCCTCCGAGCACTTCCAGCGCTCCCAGACCTCGTGGACCTGCACCGGCGCCCCCCTCACGGATCCGCGGGACGGCCGGCTGATCGGCGTTGTGGACGTCAGCGGGCCGCTGGAGACCATGCATCCGGCCACGCTCGCGTGGGTCGACTCGGTGGCCAAACTCGCCGAGGCCCGGCTGCGGGAGCTGCATCTGACCTCGCTTGAGCGGTTGCGCGCGGTGGCGGCGCCGGTGCTGGCGCGGCTGCCCGGGCGGGCCCTGGTGGTGGACCGGGACGGCTGGACCGCCGCGGTGAGCCAGATGCCGTACGCGAACCGGATCGCGCTGCCCAAGTCCCTGGCGCCGGGCCGACGGTGGCTGCCGCCGCTCGGCCTGTGCTCGGTGGAGCCGCTGGCGGGCGGCTGGCTGCTGCGGGACTCCGACGAGCCGGTGCCGCCCGGGGCGACGCGGATCGCGCTGGACCTGACACAGCCGCGCCGCTGGTCGGTGACGGTGTCCGGCAGTGCGGGCTCCTGGAGCCATGAACTGAGCCCCCGGCACGCCGAGTTGCTCTATCTGCTGGCCCTGCACCGGGCCGGCCGCAGTGCGGCGGGGCTGGCGGAGGACGTGTTCGGCGACCCGGGCCGTACGGTGACGGTGCGTGCCGAGATGTCGCGGGTACGGCGCTATCTCGCGGGCTTTCTGGAGCACCGGCCGTACCGCTTCCGCGAGGACACCGAGGTCGAGGTGCTGCTGCCGGACGAGCCGCGCGATCTGCTGCCGTATTCGACGGCGCCCGCGGTGGTGCGAGGTCGGATCTCGGCGGATCTGCCCTGACTGGCGTGTGTCTTCCGCATATTTACGGGGTCTTAGTCCGCAAGCGTGCCCATCTGCCGTAGCATCCCTGTACGGGCCGCCCCACCTGCTCCTTTGGTCAACGCACAGACCAATGGCAGCAGTTGGCCCGCCTCGGGAGGTTTGATGAAGCACCGCGGCAGACACCGTCGACGCAAGCAGGGCCGTGCCGTGCGCGCGTTCCTCGCCGGAACCGCCCTCGCGCTCACCGCAGCCGCCACGATGATCAGCGCCTCGCAGGCCACGATCGGTGACAACCCCGGGGCGCTGGAGCCTCTCACCCGGGCCTCCGACACCCGCGCGCTCCGCCTCCAGGAACAGCTGATGCCGCAGGCCACCCTCGACGAACTGGCCGCCGGGATGGGCAAGCCGGTGGGTGTCCGTGCCGTCCTGGAGACCGCCGACCGCAGCCTGCGCCGCGCGGACGGCTGTACGGCCGGCCGGCGCACCGCGCTGCCGGTCGCGCCGACGGCCTCGCGCGCGTACTGCTGGGACGCCGCCGACACCCGGGGGTGGCGGGCGGGGGCGGTCACCACCTCCGGGGACGCCGACGACGACGGCTGGTGGAACGACAACCGGGTGCTGCTCTCCGGCTGGAGTCAGGGCACCGCCGACCGGGGCCTCGCCCGGGTCGCCTTCGTCGACGCGAACGACCTGGCCCGCCTGAGGTACGCGTCGGCCCTTCTCGTCGTCCCGGTGGACGGTGGCCGCGACTACCGCGCCCTGAGTTCCCGCCTCTCCGGGATGGTCTGGTACCAGGACAAGCTGCTGGTGACCGCCGCCGACGGGCTGTACGTGTACGACATGAACCGCGTCCAGCGCGCCACGGTCGACAGCGCCGCGGTGGGCCGTGTGGACGAGGGCTGGTCGGCCCACGGCTACCGCTTCGTCCTGCCGGCCGTCGGTTCGTACCGACTGACCGGCGGGAGCGCCGCCCCGCGCCTCGGCGGCATCTCCCTGGACCGCAGCACGGCGCCCGACACCCTGGTCGCGAGCGAGTGGACCGCCGCCGACAGCGACCGGCCCGCCCGCCTGTGGCGCTACGACTTCAGCAAGGACCCGGCCCGCCCCGGCCTGCCGGCCGTCGACGCCACCGGAGCCGTGCGCACGGTCGAGGCGTACGAGACGGAGGCCTCCGGCATCGAGGGGGTCCTGTCGCACCGGGCGTCCGGAGCGGACCGCTCCGACTGGTACCTGGGCCGCGCCCCGGCCCCCACGGACCGCCACGGCAGTCTCTGGCGCCAGGACACCGAGGGAGCGGAGGCAACGCGCTGCGGCTCGGAGAACGCCCCCCGCTGCTGGGGCGCCCAGGCCGGCCCCCTGTCCTACTGGGAGGCCACGGGCGACGTCTGGTCCCAGTCGGGCCGGATGCTGTTCGCGGTGCCGCTGGAGTCGATCGACGCGGCGCTGGGGTAGCCGCCCGGCACGGGCGGCCCGCGTGGACGCCGATCGACAGACCCCGCACCCGGATGATTCCCTGGCCGTCATGACCAACATCCCCGTGACCACCTGGTCCCTGGAGCAGAACTCCCCCGCCGACCTCCTCCCGGCCGCCGCCCCGGACGGGGACGTGCGGATCGTGCGGGCCGAGGTGCCCTCTCCCGAGTTCAGCCGGTTTCTGTACGCGTCCGTGGGCGGGGACATCCAGTGGATCGACCGGCTCGGCTGGACGTATGCGCAGTGGCGGGAGCACCTGGAGCGTCCGGGCGTCGAGACGTGGGTCGCCTACGACCGCGGGACGCCGGCGGGGTATGTGGAGCTGGAGGCGCAGGACGACGGGGTCGTGGAGATCGTCTACTTCGGCCTGATTCCGGCCTTCCGCGGGCGGCGGATCGGTGGACATCTGCTGGCGTACGGCGCAGCCCGCGCCTGGGACCTGGCGGAACGCCGACCGGGGCTGGGCCGGACGAAGCGGGTGTGGGTGCATACCTGCAGCAAGGACGGGGAGCACGCCATGGACAACTACCTGCGCCGTGGCTTCACGCTCTTCGACACCAAGGTCGAGGAGGAGGCCGAGACGGCCACGCCCGGACCGTGGCCCGGGGCTTACCCTGGCTGAGCTGGGCAGAAACGGCCGATACGGGCCATGTGACCGACGACACCCTTGTCTCACTCTACGGGACAAGGGTGTCCGCATCTCGGACGAAGCTGGACTGTGTCCAGATCGCCGTGCCACGCTTCCGTCATGTCTGGAACTGGAATTGCCTTGGTGAGTCGGCGGCACGTCGACCTCGGCCGCATGTCCAGCGCCATCTGTCCGGTGCGCTGACAGCCTCGCAGCGCCCGACATCTCCCTCTTTTCGCTTCATTCCCGCGCAACGACGCGCTCCTATGCCCATGCGCCCGTACGCGCAGGTCAGAGCCGCATTCCCGCCTGTCCCGAAGGACGTAACCACCATGGCCGCCACCCCGCAGAAGCCTGCCGCCGCGACTCCCCGCCGCAAGGTGAGCCGTCACCGCGGTGAGGGTCAGTGGGCGATGGGGCACCACACCCCGCTCAACGGCAACGAACAGTTCAAGAAGGACGACGACGGTCTCAATGTGCGGACACGCATTGAGACGATCTACTCGAAGCGCGGCTTCGACTCGATCGACCCCAACGACCTGCGCGGACGTATGCGCTGGTGGGGTCTGTACACCCAGCGCAAGCCCGGGATCGACGGCGGCAAGACCGCGATCCTGGAGCCGGAGGAGCTGGACGACAAGTACTTCATGCTGCGCGTCCGGATCGACGGCGGCCGTCTCACCACGCGGCAGCTGCGGGTGATCGGCGAGATCTCGGAGGAGTTCGCGCGCGGCAGCGCGGACATCACCGACCGGCAGAACATCCAGCTGCACTGGATCCGCATCGAGGACGTGCCGGAGATCTGGGACCGGCTGGAGGCCGTCGGTCTGTCCACCACCGAGGCCTGCGGCGACTGCCCGCGTGTCGTCATCGGCTCGCCGGTCGCCGGTATCGCCGAGGACGAGATCATCGACGGCACCTGGGCGATCGACGAGATCCACGACCGCTACATCGGCAGCAAGGAATTCTCCAACCTGCCCCGCAAGTTCAAGACGGCGATCTCCGGTTCCCCGCTCCTCGACGTCGTCCACGAGATCAACGACGTGGCGTTCGTCGGTGTCGAGCACCCCGAGCACGGCCCCGGCTTCGACCTGTGGGTCGGCGGCGGCCTCTCCACCAACCCGAAGATCGGCGTCCGCCTCGGCGCCTGGGTGCCGCTGGAGGAGGTGCCGGAGGCCTGGGCGGGCGTGGTCGGCATCTTCCGGGACTACGGCTACCGGCGTCTGCGTACGCGCGCCCGTCTGAAGTTCCTGGTCGCCGACTGGGGCCCGGAGAAGTTCCGTCAGATCCTGGAGGACGACTACCTCGAGCGCAAGCTCGTCGACGGCCCCGCGCCGGCCGAGCCCACGGAGCGCTGGCGTGACCACGTCGGGGTGCACCGGCAGAAGGACGGCCGTTTCTACGTCGGTTTCGCGCCGCGCGTCGGCCGCGTCGACGGTGCCACGCTGACGAAGATCGCCGAGGTGGCGGAGGCGCACGGCTCCGGCCGGGTGCGGACCACCGTCGAACAGAAGATGATCGTCCTCGACGTCGAGGAAGCGCAGGTCGAGCCGCTGGTCGAGGCCCTGGAGGCACTGGACCTGACGGCCCGGCCGTCCGCCTTCCGGCGCGGCACCATGGCCTGCACCGGCATCGAGTACTGCAAGCTCGCCATCGTCGAGACCAAGGCGCGCGGCGCCGCCCTGATCGACGAGCTGGAGCGCCGGATCCCGGACTTCGACGAGCCGATCACCATCAACCTCAACGGCTGCCCGAACGCCTGCGCCCGTATCCAGGTCGCGGACATCGGTCTCAAGGGGCAGCTGGTCCTGAACGACGAGGGCGAGCAGGTCGAGGGCTACCAGGTGCACCTCGGCGGCGCGCTCGGTCTGCAGGCCGGTTTCGGGCGCAAGGTGCGTGGCCTGAAGGTCACCTCGGACGAGCTGCCCGACTACGTCGAGCGGGTCCTCAAGCGCTTCCAGGACGAGCGCGAGGACGGCGAGCGCTTCGCCGCCTGGGTCACCCGCGCGTCCGAGGAGGCCCTCTCATGAGCGAGCGGGCCGCCCCCTTCTACTGCCCCTACTGCGGCGACGAGGACCTCCGGCCGAGTGAAGCCTTGGAGGGCAGCCACGGTGCATGGGAATGCGCGGCGTGCAACCGCGCATTCCAGTTGAAGTTCCTCGGGCTGCTCGCCCGGGGCCTTCAGCACAACGACGCAGGGGGCGAGGAGATATGACCGCGATTCAGGAAGAGCGCACGACAGAGGATCTCAAGGCGCTCGCCGAGCAGGCGGGCCGTGATCTGGAGGACGCCTCCGCGCTGGAGATCCTCCAGTGGGCCGCCGGTACCTTCGGCAAGCGCTTCTGTGTGACCTCCTCGATGGAGGACGCGGTGGTCGCCCACCTCGCCTCCCGCGCGATGCCCGGCGTCGACGTCGTGTTCCTGGACACCGGCTACCACTTCGAGGAGACCATCGGCACCCGCGACGCGGTCGAGGCCGTGATGGACGTCAACGTCATCACGCTCACCCCTCGCCAGACGGTCGCCGAGCAGGACGCGCAGTACGGGCCCAAGCTGCACGACCGCGACCCCGACCTGTGCTGCAAGCTGCGCAAGGTCGAGCCGCTGGAGCGGGGCCTGAAGGGCTATCTGGCCTGGGCGACGGGGCTGCGCCGCGACGAGTCGCCGAGCCGGGCGAACACCCCGGTCGTCGGCTGGGACGACAAGCGCCAGAAGGTGAAGGTCTCCCCGATCGCCCGCTGGACCCAGGACGACGTGGACGCGTATGTCACCGAACACGGTGTCCTGACCAACCCGCTGCTGATGGACGGTTACGCCTCGGTCGGATGCGCCCCCTGCACCCGCCGGGTGCTGCAGGGCGAGGACGCGCGCTCCGGCCGCTGGGCGGGCAGCGCCAAGACCGAGTGCGGGCTGCACGGCTGACCCATGACTGAGCTTTCTACGTTTCCTGCGAGTGGGGAGAACCACGTGACGAGCGGAGCCACCGTCTGGCTCACGGGTCTGCCGAGCGCCGGCAAGACCACCATCGCCTACGAACTGGCCGGCCGGCTCCGCGCGGAGGGCCACCGCGTCGAGGTGCTCGACGGCGACGAGATCCGCGAGTTCATCTCGGCGGGCCTCGGCTTCAGCCGCGAGGACCGGCACACCAACGTGCAGCGCATCGGCTTTGTGGCCGAACTGCTCGCGCGTAACGGCGTGAAGGCGCTCGTCCCGGTGATCGCGCCCTACGCCGACAGCCGCGAGGCGGTGCGCAAGCGCCACCAGGAGGGCGGGACGCCGTACCTGGAGGTGCATGTGGCCACTCCGGTCGACGTGTGCTCCGTACGCGATGTGAAGGGGCTGTACGCCAAGCAGGCGGCGGGCGAGCTGAGTGGCCTGACCGGGGTCGACGACCCGTACGAGGCACCCGAGTCGCCCGATCTGCGCATCGAGTCCCAGAACCAGACCGTCCAGGAATCCGCGGGCGCGGTCCGCGCGCTGCTCACCGAGAGGGGACTGGCATGACGACGACCGTAGCCACGGTCAAGGGAGGCGAGGACGGTACGGACTCCCCGTACGCCCTCTCCCACCTGGACGCGCTGGAGTCCGAGGCCGTCCACATCTTCCGTGAGGTGGCGGGGGAGTTCGAGCGGCCGGTGATCCTGTTCTCCGGCGGCAAGGACTCCATCGTCATGCTGCACCTGGCGCTGAAGGCATTCGCTCCCGCGGCGATCCCGTTCACGCTGCTGCATGTCGACACCGGGCACAACTTCCCCGAGGTCATCGAGTACCGCGACCGCACGGTCGAGAAGCACAACCTGCGGCTGCACGTCGCGTCGGTGCAGGACTACATCGACCGGGGTGCGCTCAAGGAGCGCCCGGACGGCACCCACAACCCGCTGCAGACGGTGCCGCTGACGGAGAAGATCCAGAGCGAGAGGTTCGACGCAGTCTTCGGCGGCGGACGCCGGGACGAGGAGAAGGCACGGGCCAAGGAGCGGGTGTTCAGCCTGCGGGACGAGTTCTCGCAGTGGGACCCGCGCCGCCAGCGGCCCGAGCTGTGGAACCTCTACAACGGCCGCCACGCGCCCGGCGAACACGTGCGCGTGTTCCCGCTGTCCAACTGGACCGAACTGGACGTGTGGCAGTACATCGCCCGCGAGGGCATCGAGCTGCCGGACATCTACTTCGCGCACGAGCGTGACGTGTTCGCCCGCAACGGCATGTGGCTGACGGCCGGCGAGTGGGGCGGGCCCAAGGACGGCGAGACCGTCGAGAAGCGGCTCATCCGCTACCGCACCGTCGGCGACATGTCCTGCACGGGCGCCGTGGATTCGGACGCGGTGACCCTGGAGCAGGTCATCACCGAGATCGCCGCGTCCCGGCTCACCGAGCGCGGCGCCACCCGCGCCGACGACAAGATGTCCGAGGCCGCGATGGAAGACCGTAAGCGCGAGGGGTACTTCTAAGCATGAGCACGATCACGACCGAGGAGCTCTCGGCCACCACCCTGCTGCGGTTCGCGACGGCCGGTTCCGTCGACGACGGCAAGTCGACGCTGGTGGGCCGGCTGCTGCACGACTCCAAGTCGGTGCTGACCGACCAGTTGGAGGCCGTGGAGCACGCCTCCCGCAACCGCGGCCAGGACGCCCCCGACCTCGCACTGCTCACCGACGGCCTCCGCGCCGAGCGGGAGCAGGGCATCACCATCGACGTGGCCTACCGCTACTTCGCCACCCCGCGGCGCCGGTTCATCCTCGCCGACACCCCCGGCCACGTGCAGTACACCCGCAACATGGTCACGGGCGCGTCGACGGCGGAGCTGACGGTGATCCTGGTCGACGCCCGTAACGGTGTCGTCGAGCAGACCCGCCGGCACGCCGCGATCGCCGCGCTGCTGCGGGTGCCGCACGTCGTGCTCGCCGTGAACAAGATGGACCTGGTCGACTACCAGGAGCCCGTGTTCGCCGCGATCGCCGAGGAGTTCACGGCGTACGCGCTCGAGCTGGGTGTCCCGGAGATCACCGCGATCCCGATCTCGGCGCTGGCCGGCGACAACGTGGTGGACCCGTCCGCGAACATGGACTGGTACGGCGGCCCGACCTTCCTGGAGCACCTCGAGACGGTGCCGGTCACCCACGACCTGAGCCACTGCCACGCGCGACTGCCCGTGCAGTACGTGATCCGGCCGCAGAGCGCCGAGCACCCCGACTACCGCGGCTACGCCGGGCAGATCGCCGCCGGTTCGTTCCGGGTCGGCGAGTCGGTGACGGTGCTGCCGTCGGGCCGTAAGTCGAAGATCTCCGGTATCGACCTGCTGGGCGAGCCCGTCGACATCGCCTGGACCACCCAGTCGGTGACCCTCCTGCTGGAGGACGACATCGACATCTCGCGCGGTGACCTGATCGTGCCGGCCAAGGACGCGCCCGCGACCACGCAGGACATCGAGGCCACCGTCTGCCATGTCGCCGACGCCGCACTGACCGTCGGCCACCGGGTGCTGCTCAAGCACGGCACCCGCACGGTCAAGGCGATCGTCAAGGACATCCCGTCCCGGCTCACCCTCGACGACCTGTCCCTGCACCCGCACCCCGGGCAGCTCGTCGCCAACGACATCGGCCGCGTCAAGATCCGCACCGCCGAGCCGCTGCCCGTCGACTCCTACGCCGACTCCCGCCGCACCGGCTCGTTCATCCTGATCGACCCCAGCGACGGCACGACGTTGACCGCGGGCATGGTCGGCGAGTCGTTCGCCGCGCCGGAGCCGGTCAAGGACGAGGCCGACGACGACGGGTGGGACTTCTGACATGAAGCCCCTCGACTACTTCTCCACGTTCGCGAAGGAGGGCGGCCGCGTCGGCAGCGGCGCCCTCGGGAGCGGGCAGGGCGGAGTGCCGCGATGTGTGCGCTGACCTGCGTGCACCATATGCGCGCCGCTCCGGACGAACCTGCCGACCCCCCGGCCACGACCTGATACGGGCGTGAGCGCCGGGCCACCGAGAGGAACACCTCCCGTGCCTGCCACCCCCGCCCTGCGACGGACCCTCGCCGCCCTGGCCACGCTACCGCTGCTGGCCCTCGCGGCCTGCGGCTACGGCTCGCAGGCCAAGGAGAACACCGAGCAGGCCATCGCGGGGGCGCCCAAGGTCGACGGCCTGGACTCGGTGAAGATCGGCTACTTCGGGAACCTCACCCACGCCACCGCGCTGGTGGGCCGGCACGAGGGGCTGTTCCAGAAGGAGCTGGGCGGCACGACGGCTCAGTACTCCACGTTCAACGCCGGCCCCTCCGAGATCGAGGCGCTGAACTCCGGCTCCATCGACATCGGCTGGATCGGCCCGAGCCCCGCGATCAACGGCTACATCAAGTCGGGCGGGAAGAACCTGCGGGTCATCTCCGGGTCGGCCTCCGGCGGGGTGAAGCTCGTGGTCGACCCCGAGAAGGTCAAGTCCCTGAAGGACGTCAAGGGCAAGAAGATCGCGACGCCGCAGCTCGGCAACACGCAGGATGTCGCGTTCCTCAACTGGATCTCCGAGCAGGGCTGGCAGGTCGACGCGGAGAGCGGTCAGGGTGACGTCTCCGTCGTCCGCACCGACAACAAGATCACACCGGACGCGTACAAGTCCGGCTCGATCGACGGCGCGTGGGTGCCCGAGCCGACCGCGTCCAAGCTGGTCGCCGAGGGCGGCAAGGTGCTCCTTGACGAGGCCGACCTGTGGCCCGACAAGAAGTTCGTGATCACGAACGTGATCGTGTCGCAGAGCTTCCTGAAGGAGCACCCGAAGGCCGTGGAGGCCGTCCTGCGCGCCTCGGTGAAGGCGAACAAGTGGATCGACGCGAACCCGGACAAGGCGAAGACCGCGGCGAACGCGCAGCTCAAGGCCGACACCGGCAAGCCGCTGCCCACCGACGTGCTGGACCCGGCGTGGCAGTCCATCCAGGTCACCGACGACCCGCTCGCCGCCACGCTGAACACCGAGGCCCAGCACGCGGTCAAGGCGGGTCTGCTGCAGCAGCCGGACCTGACCGGCATCTACGACCTGGCCCCACTGAACAAGGTCCTCAAGGCCGAGGGCGAACCCGAAGTCGACGACGCCGGCCTCGGCGTCAAGTAACCACCGCACCCGATGAGTTCACAGGAGGTGACGACCATGGCAACCGCCCTCGCCAAGGCCCCCGACACGGTTACGTCCGTGGAGCACGCCGCGCGTATCGAGCATGTCTCGAAGTCCTTCGCCGGCCCCGCCGGGCAGCAGCTCGTCCTCGACGACATCACGCTCGATGTCGCACCCGGCGAGTTCGTCACCCTCCTCGGGGCATCCGGCTGCGGCAAGTCGACGCTGCTCAACCTCGTCGCCGGTCTGGACAAGCCCAGCGCGGGCGGCATCACGACCGACGGCCGCCCGGCGCTGATGTTCCAGGAGCACGCGCTCTTCCCGTGGCTGACCGCGGGCAAGAACATCGAACTCGCCCTCAAGCTCAGGGGCGTACCCAAGAACGAGCGCCGCGAGCGCGCCGGGGAACTCCTCGAACTCGTCCGCCTCAAGGGCGCGCACGGCAAGAGGGTGCACGAGCTGTCCGGCGGTATGCGCCAGCGCGTGGCCCTGGCCCGTGCGCTCGCCCAGGACAGCAAGCTGCTGCTGATGGACGAGCCGTTCGCCGCACTGGACGCCATCACCCGTGACGTCCTGCATGACGAGCTGACCCGCATCTGGCGCGAGACGCAGGTCTCCGTCCTGTTCGTCACGCACAACGTGCGCGAGGCGGTCCGCCTGGCCCAGCGTGTGGTGCTGCTGTCCTCGCGGCCCGGCCGGATCGCGCGGGAGTGGACGGTGGACATTCCGCATCCGCGTCGTATCGAGGACACCGCGGTCGCCGAGCTGTCCGTCGAGATCACCGAAGAACTGCGTGGGGAGATCCGCCGCCATGGCCAGCACTGACACCACAGCCAAGGACGGCAACGATCTCGCCGGACTCGAAGCCGGCCTGGACGCCCTGGAGACGGTCCAGACGGGACGGATGCCGTTCCGGAAGACCCTGACGCAGAAGATCCTGCCGCCCGTCGCCGCCGTCGCCCTGGTGCTGGTGGTCTGGCAACTGCTGATCTCCACCGGCATCGCCGACGACCCGACGAAGCTGCCCTCACCGTCCGACGTGTGGGGCGAGCTGCGTGAGGCGTGGCTTCAGGGCACCCTCCACGAGTACATCTGGACGTCCGTCTCACGCGGCCTGCTCGGCTTCCTGCTCGCCCTCGCGATCGGCACGCCGCTCGGTCTGCTGGTGGCCCGGGTGCGGTTCGTGCGGGCGGCGATAGGGCCGATCCTGTCCGGTCTGCAGTCCCTCCCCTCGGTCGCCTGGGTACCGCCCGCGGTGATCTGGCTGGGCCTGAACGACAAGATGATGTTCGCGGTGATCCTGCTCGGCGCGGTCCCCTCCATCGCCAACGGCCTCGTCTCTGGCGTCGACCAGGTGCCGCCGCTGTTCCTGCGCGCGGGCCGCACACTGGGCGCCACCGGGCTCAAGCACACCTGGCACATCGTGATGCCGGCCGCGCTGCCCGGCTACCTGGCCGGCCTGAAGCAGGGCTGGGCCTTCTCCTGGCGGTCACTCATGGCCGCGGAGATCATCGCCTCCTCCCCCGACCTCGGAGTGGGGCTGGGCCAGCTGCTGGAGAACGGCCGCAACACCAGCTCCATGTCCATGGTCTTCTTCGCCATCCTCCTCATCCTGATCGTCGGCATCGCCATCGACCTGCTCATCTTCAGCCCCCTGGAGCGGTCGGTCCTGCGCAGCCGCGGTCTGCTGCCAAGGAGCTGACGCCTGTGTTCACGAAGCCGGTTCTTCTCGTCATCGCCCACGGCAGCCGCGACCCGCGGCACGCCGCGACGGTGCATGCCCTGGTACGCCGGGTGCGCTCGCTGCGCCCGGACGTACGGGTGGAGACCGGCTTCCTGGACTTCAACATCCCGTCCGTGCAGGGGGTGCTGGAGTCGCTGGCGGCGGAGGGCGTGCGGGACGTCGTGGCCCTGCCCCTGCTGCTGACGCGCGCGTTCCACGCGAAGGCCGACATCCCCGCGGTGCTGCGGGACGCGCCGCACCGGCTGCGGATCCGCCAGGCGGAGGTGCTGGGCCCGTCGCCGCTGCTGATGGCGGCGCTGGAACGGCGTCTGTACGAGGCGGGTCTGACGCCCGCCGACAAGTCCTCGACCGGGGTCGTGCTGGCCTCGGCGGGGTCCACCGACCCGGAGGCGATCGCAGTGATCGCAGAAATCGCGCGGGAGTGGCGGCACACCGGTTGGTGCGCCGTGCGGCCTGCGTTCGCCTCCGCCGGTTCTCCCGCGGGGTTCCCCCGCACCGAGGACGCGGTACGCGAGCTGCGCGAACTCGGCTGCGAGCGGGTGGCCGTGGCGCCGTACGTCCTGGCGCCCGGCTTCCTGCCCGACCGCATCGCGCGGGGCGCGGCCGAGGCGGACGTCCTGGCGGACGTGCTCGGCGCGGCGCCCGAAGTGGCGCGGGTACTGCTGGAGCGGTACGAAGCGGCGCGGGTGCCGGCGCTTGCGGCCGTCGGCGCCTGAGCCAAGCCCTCAGCCGAAGAGTCCGGCCTCGTCCTCGCCCGATCCCTGGACCGCCGTCTCGTCGGCCAGCCGCACCAGCTCCCCCACCGGCATCGACCCCGGCGCCCGTCGCTCGCGCGCGAACGTGTTGGCGAGGCGTTGGAGGAGGTCGTTCAGCGGGGTCGGTACGCCGTGCAGGCGGCCCAGCAGTGCGATCTCGCCGTTGAGGTAGTCGGCCTCGATGGTGCCGGTGCCCCGGGTCAGGGACTGCCAGGAGGAGCCGCCGCCGCGCGGGGCGCCGTCGAGGGGGACGAGGGTGACCTTGTCGCCCCGTACGGCCTGCTGTTCCTCGGCGCTCACGTACGGGATCCCCGCGGCGTCGAGCACGGCCGCGCCCTCGGCCCGCACCCGCCGGAACAGCGCCGCGGCCTCCTCGCTGTCGACGGGGCCGGTCACCGCCTCCAGGGCGTTGCCGAGGTTGGACAGCAGCTTGGCGTACTGCCAGCGCGCCACGTCCGCGACGACCGGTGCCTCGAAGTGCGACTTCTCCAGGTCGGCGGCGATGAGGCGGGCGGTCTCATCGGTGTCGTGCGGATGGACGACGGGGGTGTGCCAGACGGGCCCCAGGTGCAGGATGCCGGTGAGGGGGCTGCCGGCCGCGGAGACGACGCCGGGTTCGACGTACGTCGACGGCAGCCAGACGCAGACGCCGTACACCCGCCGGAACACCCGCAGGGCGAGGCGCTGGCTCTCGACGCCGTTCTGCGCGCAGATCAGGGGCAGCCGCTCGGCGGCCGTTCCGCCGCCCGTGACCGGAACGGGTCCCCACGTCTGCAGCGCGGCCGTGCTGTCCTGCGTCTTCACGGCGAGGACGAGGACGTCGTCGGGGCGGAGCTCCCCGAGCGCGGCCGGTCCGTCGACGACCGGCGGCCGGTGGGTCAGCTCGCCCTCGGGCACCCTGAGGCGCAGGCCGCGGTCCCGTAGGGCCTCGAAGTGGGCACCCCGAGCGACCAGCACGACCTCGTGCCCCGCGCCTGCGAGCCGGCCGCCTATGACGCCGCCGACGGCTCCGGCACCGATGATGACGTAGCGCACGGTCACTCTCCCTCGGGGTGGAACGGCGTTCCCTGGTGGAAGTACATCTGCCATCCCTCGTCGGTCCGCCGCCACAGTGAACTGCGGTGGGCCCTGCGGCCGTTGTTCTCCGTGTCGAAGGTGAGGTGGACGACGTCGGGGGCCAGCTGGACGCCGTCCATCCTGGAGACCACGGCAGGTCGGGGTCCGGGGTCCTCGCCCGCGATCAGGGCCTCGATGATCGACGTCCGGTCCCAGTCCCGCCCCGACGCGCCGAACTCCCGGAACTGCGGGTGCAGCAGCTCGGCGAGCAGTTCCGGGGAGGACCGTACCTCCGGCTGGAGCAGGCGCAGTTCGCGCTCGATGGCGGCTTCCACGGCGGTGGTCCGGACGTCAGTCACTGGTCATCTCCACAAGTTTTACGACCGTGTTCCAGTTGCGGCTGGTGGCGATCAAACCCTTGTTGAGCCGGGGCCGCGACAGAATTTCGGCGAGCTTGGAGCGGCCCAGGCCGTTCGGGGCGTACAGGTACACCGCGCGGTCGCCGATGCGGAACTCCTCCGGGAGGTAGGCGGCCTGGTCGATCTCCGCGAACCGCTCGGCGTCGACCGGGGCGGAGCAGTAGGTGACGTGGAGCTGCTTCCCCTCCAACTCGGCTGCGGGGAACGGGCAGTTGTCGGCTATGGTCCTCAGGTAGGCGTGGTCGCGCACGATCACGTCCACGGCGAAGCCGAAGTGCTTCTCGATCGCCGACGCGAGCTCCACGGCCAGGGACTCCTCGTCGCCGTGGTCGGCGGCGAACACCGCCTGGCCGCTCTGGAGGTAGGTGCGTACGCCGTCGTGCCCGAGGCCGGTCATCAGGGTGCGCAGGTCGGCCATCGGGACTTTTCTGCTGCCGCCCACGTTGATTCCGCGCAGCAGCGCCGCATACGTCGTCATCCGGCCACCTTAAGGCGATCCGGTCGCGCCCAGGCGGCCGTCGTGCCCCGTGGGGTGGGCACGACGGCTGCCCGGATCCGTAAGTTACTTACCGGTCAGCATCGAGCACAAGCTTTTCGGCCCTGATCGTCATCCCCGACACCACCGGATAGGTGTAGGGACCCTCATCCTCCCCAGTGGGGAGGGCCCCCGGGCCAGGGGGATGAGGTCTGCCCTCTGCCTTTCACCGAGCAGCACGACGAGATGGCTTTATCCGGCCCATACCTTCGAAACGAAAGGAGGCGGCAGGGGGCCGCCACCGCAACCAAGGGGGCAAGCCCGTCATGGGTAACGGAGACATACGCGTGCGGGGCCTCGCCGCCCGCGCCGGCGGCTGGAGCGCCCGCCATCGATGGGCTGCCGTCGGCATCTGGGTGCTGTTCGTCGTGCTGGCCATGGGCCTCGGTTCGGCGGCCGGCCGGGTCGACGTCAAGGACAGCGACCAGCTGAAGGGCGAGACGCACACCGCCGCCAAGATCATCGAGGATGCCGGCATCGAGGAGCCGGCCAGTGAGACCGTCCTGGTCCAGGCCAAGGGCGGTTCGCTCAAGGCGACCGACAGCGAGTTCCGGAGCGCCGTCACCGCGGTCGTCAAGGCGGTCGAGGGCACCGGCAAGGTCACGGACGTGACATCGCCGTACGACACGCAGACGATCTCGAAGGACGGGCGCAGCGCGCTCGTGCAGTTCGACATCCGCGGCGACTCGGACACCGCGGGTGAGCGTGTGGAGCCGGTGCTGAAGGCGGTCGAGGACGTACAGAAGGACCATGAGTCGCTGCGGATCGAGGAGATCGGCGGCGCCAGCATGATGAAGACGTTCGACGACGCGTTCGGGGACGACTTCCAGAAGGCCGAGTACTCCGCGGTGCCGGTGGCCCTCGGCATTCTGCTCATCGCCTTCGGCGCGCTGGTGGCGGCCCTGCTGCCGGTGCTGCTGGCGGTCACCGCGATCATGGCGACGATGGGCGTGATGGGCATCGTCAGCCATGTCATGCCGATGAGCGACACCGCGAACTCGGTGATGCTGCTGGTCGGCCTGGCCGTCGGCGTCGACTACTGCCTGTTCTATCTGCGCCGGGAGCGCGAGGAGCGCGAGGCCGGCCGGGACGCGCAGACCGCACTGCAGGTCGCCGCCGCCACCAGCGGCCGGGCGATCATCGTCTCCGGTGTCACGGTGTGCGTGGCGATGGCGGGCATGCTGTTCACCGGTCTCGCCGAGTTCGAGGCGATGGGCCTGGCCTCTCTGATGGTCGTGGCGGTCGCCATGGTCGGGTCGGTGACGGTGCTTCCGGCGCTGCTGTCGCTGCTGGGCGAGCGCGTCGAGAAGGGCAAGATCCCCTTCCTGCACCCGCAGAGCAAGCTCCGTCGCAACCGGGGGCAGGGCAACCGCGAGAGCCGGTTCTGGACGGCCGTGCTGAAGGGCGTCCTCGCCCGGCCGGTCATCTCGGTCGTCGTCGCGGCGGGTGCGCTGCTCGCCATCGCGGCTCCCGCCGTCGGCATGAAGACCCAGAACCTCACGCTGGACCAGGAGTTCGGTGACTCGCTGCCGATCGTGCAGACGTACAACCGCGTCAACGAGGCCTTCCCGGGCGGTTCCGAGCCGGCCGAGGTGGTCGTCAAGGCGAACGACATCAACGCTCCCGAAGTGAAGTCCGCCCTCGCCGACTTCCGTGAGCGGGCGATCAGTTCGGGTGCCTCGCGCGGCCCGGTCGAGATCAAGCTGCACGACGATCAGAACGTCGCCTTCGTCTACGTCCCGCTGGTCGGCGGCTCCGACCTCGACAAGGCGGGCGCGAGCCTGGACAAGCTGCGCGACGACGTACGCCCGGCCACCCTGGGCAAGGTGGACGGCGTCGAGGCGCCGATCACCGGACAGGTCGCCGGCTCGAAGGACTTCAACGACCAGCTGGCCGGAGCGGTCGTCCCGGTCTTCGCGTTCGTCGTGGTCTTCGCCTTCGGGCTGATGCTGCTGTCCTTCCGCTCGCTGACGATCGCGATCACCTCGATCGTGCTGAACCTGCTGTCGGTGGGCGCGGCGTACGGCATCCTCGTCGGTGTCTTCCAGCACGGCTGGGGCGCGTCGCTGGTGGGCGCGGAGGGCGTCGGCGCCATCATCACCTGGCTGCCGCTGTTCCTCTTCGTGATCCTGTTCGGCCTGTCGATGGACTACCACGTGTTCGTGGTCTCGCGCATCCGCGAGGCGCGGCTGCGCGGCCGTACGACGAAGGACGCGATCCAGCACGGCGTGGTCACCACGGCCGGTGTCGTCACCAGCGCCGCGGTCATCATGGTCGCCGTGTTCGCGATCTTCGGCACGCTGTCGATGCAGTCCATGAAGCAGATGGGCGTCGGCCTCGCGGCGGCGGTCCTCATCGACGCGACGATCATCCGGGGCGTCCTGCTCCCGGCCGTCATGGCTCTCCTCGGCGAGCGCAACTGGTACTTCCCGAAGTGGCTGAACCGCCTGCCGGACCTCACCCACGACGAGGCACCGGAGGCCGTGACGCGAAGTGCGGCTCGGGACGACGAGGGCGAGCGGGTGCCCGTCTGATCCGCCTGATCTGCCTGTCCTGAGAGTGGGGCCCGTCGACTCCGGGGGAGTCGACGGGCCCTGTTCTGTGAGGCGTTCCGTCACACCTTCCGTACGGTGTCCAGCTCGGCCTCGATCAGGTCGGCGGCCCGCCCGGTGCCACCCTCGTGGGCCACCTCCGCCTGGATGTCCTTCAGGCGCCGGGCGACCTCCGGGTCGTCGACGAGGGACAGGGCGGTCTCGCGCAGGACCTCGGCCGTGGCATCCTCCGTCGCGATGTGCCGGGCGACGCCGAGCGCCTGGAGCATGTCGGCGTTGCCGAACTGGTCCACGGCCTGCGGTACGGCGATCATCGGGGTGGCCGTGGCCAGACCCTCCTGGCTGCCGCCGGCCCCGGCGTGGGTGACGAACAGGTCGGCCTGCTTGAGGATCGCCAACTGCGGTACCCAGGAACGCACTTCGACGTTCGGCGGCAGGTCGCCCAGCTCGGCCGGGTCGACATGCCTGCCGGCCTGGAGCACCAGGTGCCAGCCCGGCAGCTCGCCGAAGGCGCGCACGCACTCCCGGTAGAAGGCCGGCTGCTTGGTGAAGGACGACCCGAGGGAGACGAGTACGACCTTCTCGGCGCCGTCGGGTCGCTGCCAGTCGCCCTCGGCCGCCCGGTCGCCCTGGCAGGCGCCGACGAAGGTGTACGTCGCCTGGTCGACGCGGTCGGCGTTGGGCTGAAGGGCGCGCGGGATGAGGACGAGCGAGCGGTCGGGGCGGCCGGCGAACGGATCGGGGTGCAGGGTGATGCCGTTCTCCTCCAGCCAGGTGTGGAAGCGGCGGTAGTACGCCTGCCCGCGCTCGGTCCTCTTCGGCTCCGCCCACATCGGCTCGGCCACCTCCTCCTCGTAGCCCTCCCAGGCGACGAGGTTCGGCGAGAGCGAAACCGCCGGCACGCCCCATCGGTGGGCGAGGACGCGCGCCGGGTACGAGGTGATGTCGTGCAGGACGAGGTCCGGCTCGTCTCCCTCATACGCCTCGATCAGCTGAGGAAGGGCCTGGATCGCATCGGCGAGGAACGGCTCGACGTTGTCCAGCAGGGTGCTCCCCCAGGCCTCCGGGTCCGCGTCCGGCCCGGGCAGCGTGGAGTTCCAGAGCTTGGGCTCGGCGCCCGTCTCGGCCACCTTCTCGGCGAAGGCCGGCGGAATCGCGTACGTGACCCGGTGCCCGCGTGCCACGAGCTCGCGGATCACTTCGAGGCTGGGGTTCACGTGGCCGTGGGCGGCGATGGAGAACATGGCGATGTGGGCGGGGTTGGTCATGACACCGACGATATGCGAGACGATACGTCTCGTGCAACTCTCTTTACGGGGCCAGCACCTCGTGCAGCCTCAGCCACGCCCCCGGCGACACCTCGCCGACGAGCACAGTCGTGTCGAGGCCCGCCCCGCGGAACGCCGCGTCGACCCGCCGCCTCGGGTGGGCCCGGCGCAGCGACGCGTACAGCGAGCCCCCGACCCCGGAGAAGCCCAGCTCCACCAATGGCCGCCAGCTCTCGTACCCCCCGGCGTCGAGCAGCGGGGTGCGACGCCGCTCGATCCGGACGATCCCTGCGTCCACGCCGGGCACGGGCCGGAAGCTGCGTCGGCCGACCCGCCCCAGCAGACGCCACTCGTGGCGGGGCCAGGTCAGGACCGTCAGCAGGGTCCAGCTGCCGTAGTCACCCGTGCGTTTGCGGGCGTACTCGAGCTGCGTGAGGAGTGTGGCGTCGGTGAGGGCGGGTGCCCGCAGGCACCAGTCGACGATGGCGGCGGTGCGGGAGAAGGGCACGTTCCCGGCGACGGAGAACGGCGTGCGCGGGGGGCGTGCGGTGAGGAAGTCCTCGCCGACGACGCGGACTTGAGGTGTGTCCGAGAAGCGCGAGCGCAGGGCGGGGACGAGCCTCGGGTCGATCTCGTACGCGAGGAGGCGTCGGCAGCGCGGGGCGAGCTGCTCGGTCAACGCGCCCTTTCCGGCGCCGACTTCGAGCAGCAGTGCGGCCTCACGTCCATGCGGCACGGCGAGCCGGGCGAGCCGTCCGGCTGCGGCGCGGTCGGCGAGGAAGTTCTGGGAGAGCGCGCGGGATACGCGGGTGGGGCGGGCCATGGCCTTGCGGTCCTTGTCTTCCGTGGGGAGGGAAAAGGGCAGACGAAGGCCCTGACCGGAAGACAGGAGGAGAAGGGGGAGAAAGGAGATGCGGGTCCGCGACGGATCAGCGGGCGTGGCTCCCCGGGCCGGTCAGGGCTCCGGGGCCGCGGCGCATCCGTACGGAGTGCGCGTAGCCCCGGCCGAGACCGGTGATGATGATCGCGTTGTTCGCTGCCACGGACGGCACGTTAGGCGTGGCCGGACGGCGCGGACAACCGAATTACGTCAGCGCTGGTAGCGGGCGAGCACCAGGTTTCCGTCGTCCTCCAAGCGCTCGCGCAGCTCGTCGCCGTCGATGGCTCCGCTGTAGTACTCCTGGAAGGCGGGCGTGGCGACCTTGTCCTTCCACTCCGGGTAGCCGCGTACGGACTGCGCGGGTGCCGAGCGCAGATGCCGGGCGAGGGCGGTGCCGGTGGCCCAGTCGTTCTCGGTGGTGTGCAGGGCGGGGTCCTTCAGCGCCGCGGTTCCGGTCGGCAGCATCCAGTCGCCCAGCGCCAGCCGCACCATGTTCTCGGGCCGCAGCAGGAAGTCGATGAAGGCAGCCGCCTCCTGCTTGTGCGGGCTGTCCTCGGCGACGGACAGGGTCTGCGGGCTGACGCCCTGGGTGAGTCCGCCGGCGCCCGCCGGGGCGGGCAGCACCTGCCAGTCGAAGCCCTTGGGCGCCTGCTGCACGATCTGCTGGCGGTAGGAGAAGCCGAGCGGGACCATCGCGTACCGGCCGCCGAAGAAGCCGGGCAGGGTGTCCGAGCCGCCGCTGCCCAGGGTGGTCGGCGAGGCGCTGCGATCGGTGTTGACCTGGTCGCGGACGGTGCCGGGCACGACCTCGTCGGCCGCCTCGAAGCGGACGGTCACCTTGCCGTCGGCGCCTCGGTGGAACAGCTGTCCGCCCGCCGAGAGGGACAGGTTGAGGCTGGCGGAGACGGGCTCCTTCAGCGGCCAGGCGACCCCGTACTTGCCGTCGCCGCTGAGCTGTGCGGTGATCCGCCGGAACTCCGGCCAGCTCCACGGGCGTTCAGGAGTGGGGATCCGTACGCCGGACTCCTTCAGCCATTTCGCGTTGGCGATGAGGACGCGTGGCTCCTGGAGGAAGGGGACCCCGTAGATCCCGTCCCCGAAGGTCGCCGTGTCCCAACTGCGCTGCGGAATATCGGACTTGAGCCGCTGCGGCAGCAGGTCGGTCAGGTCCGCGAGGTAGCCGCCGTACGCGAAGTCGGCGAGGTCGTCCGAGGCGTCGTGGATGATGTCCGGGGCCTCACCGCCCTCGAAGGAGGTGAGCAGCTGGTCGTGAACGCTGTCCCAACTGCCCTGGACGTACTCGACCTGGACGCCGGGGTGAGTGTCGTTCCATTCCTTCACCAGCTCCTTGTTGACCTCGACGGACTCCTCCTGCCAGGCCAGGGACTGGAAGCGCAGGGTGACACGTCCGTCGTCGGCGCCGTCGCGGTCGTCGCCACCGCAGCCTGCGAGCAGCAGGGCCAGGACGGCGACCAGGGCCGACAGCAGTCTCGTACGCATCAGTTCTTCACCGCCCCGGCGAACATGCCGCCCGTGATCCGCCGCTGGATGATCGCGAACACGACCAGCGAGGGCAGCGTCGCGAGGAACGCGGCGGCGGCCAGCGGGCCGAGGTCCGCGACTCCCTCCGCGCCGATGAAGTGCGTGAGGACGACCGGCAGGGTCTGCTTCTCCGGGGTCTTCAGCAGAACGAGCGCGAAGAAGAACTCGTTCCACGCCGTGACGAACGCGAACATCGCCGTCGCCACGATCCCGGGTGCCAGCAGCGGTGCGGTCACCGAGACCAGGGTCCTCAAGCGCCCGGCCCCGTCGACCGACGCCGCCTCCTCCAGCTCGGGCGGCACCGCACGCACGTATCCGACGAGCATCCACAGCGCGAACGGCAGCGCCCACACCACGTACACCATGATCAGCCCCGGCACCGAGTTGATCAGCCGCAGGTTCTTCAGCACCAGGAACAGCGGGATGATCACCAGCACGAGCGGGAACGCCTGGCTGACGATCACCCAGCCGGTCGCCGCCCGCGCGAGCGGGGTGCGCCGGCGGGCCATGACGTAGGCCATCGGGGTCGCGATCAGTACGGCGATCAGGGCGGCGCCGAGCGCGGCGATCAGGGAGTTGAGGGCGGCTTCAAGGAGGGGCTGTTCGTCGAAGGCCTGGCGGAAGTTGGCGAGGGTGGGGTCCTTCGGGACCCAGGTGGGGTGCAGACTGCCCAGCTCGCGTGGCGGTTTGAAGGCGGTGGAGATCAGCCACAGGAAGGGGAAGGCGAGGAAGAGGAGGTAGGCGAGCAGGGCGACGTACTGTCCGGCGCGGCCGGTTCGGCTGGTCCTCATGACTTGTCACCTCCCCTGAGCCGTCCGACGAGGAAGACGGCGAGCACGATGGAGATCAGCGCGACCATCGCGCATCCCATCGCCGCCGCGTAGCCGAACTGTCCGTAGCGGAAGGCCTCTTCGTAGGCGAAGAGCATGGGGAGGCGGGTGCGGCCGCCGGGGCCGCCGCTGGTGAGCACGTAGACCAGGGCGAAGGAGTTGAAGTTCCAGATGAGGTTGAGTGCCGTGATGGAGAGGGCGACGGGCCGCAGGGCCGGCCAGGTGACCGTGCGGAAGCGGCGCCAGGCGCCGGCGCCGTCCACGGCCGCGGCCTCGTGCAGTTCGCGCGGAGTGTTCTGCAGGCCGGCGAGCAGGGCGACCGTCGTGGTCGGCATCCCGGCCCAGATCCCCACGACGATCACGGCGGGCAGGGCGGTGCCGAGCCCGCTGAGCCAGTCACGGCCGTCGCCGAGGCCCAGGTCGCGCAGTGTCTCGTTGAGGATGCCCGCGTCGGGGTTGTAGACCAGCCGCCACATCACGCCGACGACGACCTCGGGCATGGCCCACGGCACGATCGCCAGGGACCGGGCCAGCCAGCGCAGCCGCAGGTCCGCGTTGAGGAGGAGGGCGAGGCCCAGCGCCAGCAGGAACTGCGGCACGGTGACGCCTACGGCCCAGACCAGACCGATCCGGAACGACTCCCAGAACAGCGTGTCGTGCAGCAGGTCCCGGAAGTTGAGACCACCGATCCACTGGGTGGCCTGGGTCCGTCCGGACTGGGCGTCGGTGAAGGACAGCAGGATGCCGTAGAGCAGCGGTCCGACGCTCAGCACGAGGATGGGGATCAGCGCGGGGAGTACGAGGAACCAGGCGCCGTGATCCGTGACGTGCCGCTGCCGCGGCCTGCCTCCCTGCGTGCGTCTCACCGGCCTCTCCGCCTCGGTCACCGATGTCACGGGATCAGCCTCACATCAGCCCCTTTGCGCTGCTCGGAACGGGCCCCGTCATGGTCGTGAAGGCGCTCTGCCCCGTCAAGGCCGCACACACGCGGTCCGACCTGTGGAAATGCGAGACTGAGCCGTCCATGGCGGGAAACCGACGCCGCTCATGGCGAGGCAGGACCACACGGAGGCGGACGATGGACGAGGCACGGGCGCGGGACGTATTGGCGGCGACGGGAGTACTGCCCGCCACGGCGCCGGACGCGCGACTGCTCGCCCTGGGTGAGAACGCCGTGTTCGCCGCCGGTGACCTGGTCGTCAAGGTGGGCCGCGACGCCGAACTCCTCGGCCGGGCACGGCGCGAACTGGACATCGCCGTATGGCTGGAGGAGGCCGGCGTGCCTGCGGTGCGGGCGGCCGAACCCAAGGCGCTGCTGGTGGAGGGGCACCCGGTGACCGTGTGGCACCGGCTCCCCGATCCGGTACGGCCCGCCGAGCCACGGGATTTGGCCGAACTCCTACGGGTCGTGCACGCTTTGCCCACGCCCTCCTTCGCACTGCCGGCCCGCGAGCTGCTGAGTGGCGTGGAGCGGTGGCTGCGGCTGGCGGGCGACGCGATCGATCCGGCGGACGCGGCGTACTTGCGGGAGCGCCGGGACGGGTTCGCGGTGGCCGCGGCCGGGCTGACACCCCGTCTGGCCCCCGGGCCGATCCATGGGGACGCACTGCCACGCAATGTGCATGTGGGCCCGGACGGGCCGGTACTGGTCGACCTGGAGACCTTCTCGGCCGATCTGCGCGAGCACGACCTGGTGGTCATGGCACTCTCGCGGGATCGGTACGGGTTGCCCGCGGCGGCCTACGACTCCTTTGTCGAGACCTACGGCTGGGACGTGCGGGAGTGGGAGGGCTGCTCGGTGCTGCGCGGGGCCCGGGAGACGGCGAGCTGCGCCTGGGTTTCACAGCATGCGCCGAGCAATCCGAAGGCGCTGACCGAGTTCGAGCGGCGGGTGGCGTCGTTGCGGGAGGGGGACGAGGCCGTGCGGTGGTATCCGTTCTGACCCCGGATCCCGGCCCGTCAGGAACGTCCGGCACGTCCGGCACGTCCGGCCTGTCCGGCCCGACATGCACTACCGGCATCAGCGAGCCGGACCTTCCCTGTCCCGGATCTGGCGCGCGGCACTGCCGAGGTCGGCCAGTACCGTGCGGACCGCCGATCTGGCCGTGCGCTCCGGGCGGTACAGGGCGTCGATGTGGCGTCGGGACTGGACGCCGCTGAGCGGTCTGAGGGTGAGCGCGGGGTGGGGCCGCGTCGTCCAGCGTGGCATCAGGGCGATGCCGCCGCCGGCCGCCACCACCTCGGCCACCACCGTGAACTCGTTGATGCGGTGGGCCAGATGGAGGCGCCGGCCGGCCGACGCGGCGATGGCATCGATGACCGCCAGTACCGGGAAGCCGTCGTGCACCGTGATCCATGGCTCGTCCGCCACGTCGCGCGGAGTGACACGGCGCTTGGCGGCCAGGGGTGGTCGGCGGGCATGGCCACGTCCAGCGGCTCGCGCAGCAGCGTGGTCGCGGTCACCGCGTCCGGCCAGGGCGGGGCGTGGTCCAGGCGGTGGGCGAGGACGATGTCGTACTCGCGGGTGAGCCGGGGAAAGTCCTCCTGCGGTACGTCCTGGTCGGCGAGCCTCGGCACTGGCTTCCCCGGACCGGCGAGCGCGCTGACCAACAGCGGGAAGAACGCGGCGCCCGCGCTGTGGAACGCCGCCACCGACACCTCCCCGTCCGGCCGCCCGACGAAATCGTCGACGGTGCGCCTCGCGCGTGCCAGCGCCGTCTCCACCTCGACGGCCGCGCCCGCCAGCGCCTGCCCGGCATCGGTGAGCACCAGGCGCCGCCCCTGCCGCTCGGTGAGCGGCACGGGGATCGCCCGCTGGAGCAGCCGCAGCTGCTGGGAGATCGCCGACGGCGTCACCAACAGCGCCTCGGCGACGGCCGTGACACTGCCCAGTTCGCCGAGCTCCCGCAGGATCCTCAGCTGCCGTTCGTCCATAGCCTCAGTGTAGGGACGACTATGTAGAGCTGCTAAATGATCGTTTTAGAAGGTGGTACTGGGCTTCACGGACGTTTCCGTGCACCGTGGGCAGGTGCCCGATGCCCGCCGTACCGATGCGGTACTCCTCCTGGTCGCGCTCGTCTGGGGCTCCAGCTATCTCTCCGCCCAAACGGCGACGGCAGCGCTCCCCGTGCTGCTGGTGCTCTTCGCCCGCTACGGCCTGTCCGCCGTCGCCTGTCTCGGCCTGGTCGCGTCCGGGCGGGGCGGCTCGCGCCGATGGACGCGTGCCGAACTGCGGGCCGGTCTGCCCCTGGGGGTGACGCAGGCCGCGGTGCTGCTCGTGGAGACGTACGGCGTCGCCCACACCAGCGCCGCCAACGCCGGGCTCATCATCAGCCTGACCATCGTCCTCACCCCGCTCCTCGACCGTGGCGGCCGCCAAGGCTCGCTGCCGGTCTCCTTCTTCGCCGCGACCGGTGTGTGCATCCTGGCCGTCGGGCTCCTGATGTCCGGCAACGGCTTCCACACGCCCCGCCTCGGCGACCTGCTGATGCTCGGTGCCGCCATCATCCGGGCCGGGCATGTCGCGCTCGTCGGCCGCTTCACCACCGGGCGCGCGATCCGCCCGCTGCAGCTGACGACGGTGCAGACCCTCGTCGGCACGGCCCTGTTCCTGCCGGCGGCCGCCTTCGACCTGCCGACGCTGGTCCACGCCGACCCGGCTACCTGGGCCCAGCTGGTCTATCTCGCCCTGTTCTGCAGTGTGTTCGCCTTCCTGGCGCAGACCTGGGCCGTGCAGCGCACCTCCGCCAGCCGGGCCAGTCTGCTGCTGGGTACCGAGCCGGTCTGGGCGGTCGCCGTGGGTGTGGCCCTCGGCGGCGACCACCTCACCCCGCTCACCGGCCTCGGAGCGGCCCTCATGGTGGCCGGCACCTACTGGGGTCAGGCAGTGGAACGAGCGCACCGCAGCACGCCGGACCTCTCGCTCACTGCCTCATGCGCCGCCGCCAACGCCTTCAGCAAGGACCCCGAATGCCCCAGCACCCGTACGACACTTACGACCACCTGATCTCCCGGCTCGACTCCTCCTCCATCGACTACCGCCTCATCGACCACGAGCCCGAAGGCGCCACCGAGGCCGTCTGTGCCCTGCGCGGGCACCCGGCCTCCGAGGCAGCGAAGTGCATCGTGCTGCGGGTCAAGGTGGACCGGCGCACGACGCGGCACGTCCTCGCCGTCGTCCCGGGCGACCGGCGGGTGGACCTGGACGCCGTCCGGGCGCTGTTCGCCGCGCGTTACGTCGGCTTCTGTGACCCTCAGACCGCCCAGCGGCTGGCCCGTGCCGTGCCCGGCACCGTCCTGCCGTTCAGCTTCGACCCCGACCTCGAACTCGTCGCCGACCCGGACGTCGTGGCCCAGCCGAAGCTGTACTTCAACGCCGCACGGCTGGACCGCTCGCTGCTCATCCCCGGCCCGGACTACGAGCGGCTGGCCAAGCCGCGCGTCGAGCGGATCGCTGCGTCTGCGTCGCCGTCCGAGTGACAGAGGCAGTCGTATGGGCGCCGCCGGTTCCTGCGGAGCCCGTGTCCGCCCCGGCGTGACGGACGCCGTCGGAAGCCGGGGCCGGCCTGCTCCGGCCCGACGCCCCCTCGCGGGCGAGCAGCGGCCCGCGCACCTCAGACCGTCTCGCCCGCCGCCCGCTCCCCCGCCGGCTCCCTCAGCGGCCATGTGCCGTCGACCACCGCGGTCGGGTCGCCCTTGCGGCGCAGGAAGTCCTGGAAGTCCGCCGCCCACTCGGCGTACCACTCGATCTGACGGAGGTGCAGCTCCGCCGGGCCGAGGGACGCGATCTTGGGGTGGCGGACGGCTATCGCGCCGGCCAGACGGGCCGCGGCGAGAGCGTCGGCGGAGGCGTCGTGTGCGGAGTCGAGTGCGATGCCGTACTCCCGGCAGACAGCTTCGAGGTTGCGCTTGCCGCGGCGGTAGCGGTCGGCCCAGCGGTCGATGGTGTACGGGTCGATGACCGGGGCGGGAGCCAGGCCGCCAAGGCGGTCGCTCAGGGACGGCAGGCCGTACCGCCGCAGCTCCGCTGAGAGCAGGCTCAGGTCGAAGGCCGCGTTGTACGCGACGACCGGCACGCCCGTCTTCCAGTACGTCACGAGGACGTCCGCGATGGCGTCCGCCACCTGGTCGGCCGGGCGGCCCTCGGCGGCCGCGCGCTCATTGCTGATGCCGTGTACCGCGACCGCGTCCGCCGGGATCTCGACGCCCGGATCGGCCAGCCACTCCTTGTGCCCTATGGGCTGCCCGTCCCTGACCTCGATCACGGCCGCGGTGACGATGCGCGCCTCGCGCGGATCTGTCCCGGTCGTCTCCAGGTCGAAGCCGATCAGCAGCTCACGGTGCCAGCCCATGGGCGGTCCCCCTTCTTGGTGGTGCTTTCCCCCAGTGGTCTCCACCCTCCCATGCGCCACTGACAATCAGAGGACCGCATTCCGCTTCCCCGGCGCGACGGCCTTCCGCGCCCGGTCCGCACTGGGACAGTTCAGGACACTGGCCGCGAATCCGCCCACATAAGCTCGAACTCCTCGCGGTACGTGGGGAAAAGCCCGCCTTCGTCGATCTCGTCCGACTTGACCACCCTGCTGCCGTTACGCAGCACCAGGACCGGCGCCTCGAGACCGCGCATCCGCCGCAGATAGGTCTGCACGACCGCGATGCCGTCGGAGCCGTCGCCGTCCACGAGGTAGGCCGTGAAGCGGGGCGTCTCGTCGAAGACCTGGATCTCGAAGGCACCCGGGTCACGCAAGCGGGAGCGCACCCGGCGCATGTGCAGGATGTTCATCTCGACCGCCCGGCTCAGCTCGCCGCGCTTGATGCCCAGTTCGCGTTCGCGCCGCTTGACCGCGCTGGAGGCCGGGTTCAGGAACAACAGCCGCGCCCGGCAGCCGGACTCCGCGAGCCGCACCAGGCGCCGCCCGGAGAAGTTCTGCACAAGGAGGTTGAGGCCGATGCCGATGGCGTCGAGCCTGCGCGCGCCGCCGAAGATGTCCTCGGCGGGGAACTGGCGCAGCAGCCGCACCCGGTCGGAGTGCACGGCGACCACGTCGGCGTACCGGTCGCCGACCAGGTCCTCGACCGCGTCGATGGGCAGCCGGCGTGCGGACGGGACGTCGCCGCTCGAACCGAGAACCTCCAGCAGCCGCGCGGAGGCCCGTTCGGCCTGGTTGAGGACCGCCTCGGACAACGCGCGGTTGCGGGAGACGACGTTCCGGGTCACTTCGAGCTCGTCCAGGGCGAGTTCGACGTCCCTGCGGTCGTCGATGTAGGGCTCGAAGCACGGCCAGTGCTGCACCATCAGCTCGCGCAGCTGCGGCAGAGTGAGGAAGCTGAGGACGTTGTCGTCGGCCGGGTCCAGCAAGTAGCCCTTGCGGCGGCTGACTTCGCGTACCGCGACGGCGCGCTGCACCCACTCCTGTCCGGCGGGTCCGGCCGCCGCCACCACCCAGTCGTCGTGGCCGTGGACGGGTTCGTAGATGGGGCGCAGCACAGCGGCCACGACCGCGCGCAGCCGCTGTTCGACGAGGTTCAGCCAAATGTATGCCCGGCCGGCCCGCTGGGCGCGCGTCCGTACCTCGCGCCAGGCCTCGGTGTCCCAGTCCAGCTCCGGGCCGATGGAGTTGGTCTCCATCGGCCTGGCCAGGGACACCGTGCCGGGCGGGACGTCTGTGGAGTTCCCCTCGTGACTCTCGTCACCAGGGGGCAACTCCAGCCCTCCCGAGCCCACCCGCGCACCGCCTTCCGCTCCCCCGAGCACTCCCCGTCCCAACGATCAAGGAAGGGTACTCCGGGAGCGGTCGGCGGTGCAGCCGGATGGACAGGGTCGTTTATCAACTACGAGGCTGCCAGTGCCCGTTCTGCCAGGCGAGCTCGCTCGGAGTGAGCGGATTCATAGCCGTCACGTCCCGCGGGACGATGGAGAATCCCTGCCAGTGGACCGGCATGGGCTGCTGGTCCTCGTCACGGGCGATGTGGTGGAAGCCCACATTCATCCAGACGATCGGGTGGGTGAGGTTCTGACCACCGACCCACTTGTCGACGGACTTGGGATGGGTGTTGCCGCAGCCGGGGTTGTTCGTGGCGAACTTCTCGCACTTGTTGTACTCGGTGAAGTACATGTCGTGCTTGGTGAAGCTGCGGCCCGGGTACTTGGTGCTGGCGCCGGGGACGATCTCGTACGAGCGCGCGTGGCCGTCCTTGTTCTTGCCGGCCGCGCTGACCATGCGCCACCAGCGGTAGTTCTTGGCGTCGCCCGCGAGTTCCTTGGTGACCTTGGTGCGGGTGGTCTTGGTCTTCGGGGCGCGGTCACCGGCGGCGGGCGCGGTCACGGCCGAGTCGTACTGCTCGATCTTGCCCTTGGAGGAACCGTCCAGGCCGAAGTCGAGCCGCCAGAAGACGTTGTGGCTGTGGCTGGTGGCCTTGGCCCTGTCGCCCTTGCCTATCGGCCAGCCGCGGCCGTCGCCGGCGTCGTAGTCGTCGTACGACAGGCTGCCGGTGGCGCCGACGTTCATGGTGAGGGTGCCGTCGTCCTGGAAGCGCCACTCGGTCATGTACTCGTACCAGCCGACCTGGTTGACCGTGTAGACGAGCAGGTCCTTGCTCTGCGCCTGGTAGACCTTGTTGGCGCTGTCGCCCTGCATGCGGTAGGCGTGCCCACGCGCGCGGGTCGTCGTGCACAGGCCGTTGACGTTCGGGTGCTCCGGGTCCCAGGACTCGGGGACCTTGACGGACTTGATGGTGCCGCCGGGGCACTCGCTCGGCGCGAGGCTCATCAGGCCCTGGGCGAAGCCGAAGCCCGTCAGGTCGTCGTACTCGACGCTGCCGTCGTCGTACGGCACGTGGATCTGGCCGAGCCTGGCGTCGTTGAGGACCTTGATCGGCTTGGCCTCGCCCTTGGGCTGGTAGGAGATGTTCTCCAGGACGAGCCCGGCCTTGCCGTCGTAGCGCCAGCACATCCGCCAGGTCGTGCCGCCGGTGAGCTTCTGCTCGATGCGGTAGGCGGCACTGCAGTCGGCAGCCGGTGCCGGGGCGTTCTTCGGCTGGGCGGAGGCGGGTCCGGCGCCGGTCGTCGCGCCGGCGGCCAGTGCGGCCACGGACAGGCCCAGGGCCGCACCCTTGCGGGCACGGCTCATTCTGTTCACACGCATGAAGAAGTGACTCCCTTACAGGAGGTGCAAGTACGTGAGATGCACGCCTGCGGCGCGCGAGTTGGAAAACTGAACGGAGAGCGGTTCAGCCGATGTCGAGCTTGGCGACCTTGCGGGCGCTCAGGTCGATCACGAAGGAGCGGGCGTCGATCCAGGGCCCGTTCTTCACCTTCGGGAACAGCCGCACGCACCGGTGTTCGCCGCACTGGTCGAGCACGGCGGGCTGGGCGCCCGGAGCGGCCCGGTACACGGCGCCGTTGAGCAGCAACTGGTCCGGGGAGCCGAGTTCCTTGCCGGTGGCGTCCTTGTAGTCCGCCTTCATGCCCGCGCCCAGCGGGTCGGCGATCAGGATCTTGGCGGCCTCGGTGTACTCGGCACGGCTCAGCGGCGGCTGGACACCGTGCTCGGTCGAGGTCTGCTCGACCTTTCCGGTGTCAAGGTTGACGGTCTTGGTGACGAGCGCGTCGGCCTTGTAGTCGTAGAACGAGACCTCGGCCCGGCGCGGCGCGTTCGCGCCGTCCAGCTCGTCGGCCTCCGGCTCGGCGAGGTCGACGCCCAGGCGCTGCGGCCCGCGGTCGCCCTCGACGTTCTCACCGGCGCTGCGCAGCTGCGGGTTGACCGCGAGCTTTGCGGCCCGGTCCATCTCGTCGTCGGTCAGCGGGTCGTTGCCCGTGCCCTTGTCACCCTCGCTCGGGGCCCCCTCGACAACGCCCGGCGACACCGCGCCGGCGCCCTGCCCCTGCTCCTGCTCCTGGGCGGCCTGCTGGGCGGACTGACCGCTGTTGCTTCCTCCCGTTTCGTCGGCCCCCGCCGTCCCCGGCAGGGTGATCCCGACCATCACGGCCGTTCCCGCGACCGCGATGGCCGCACCTGCCACCACCTTGCCCAGATGGCGGTGCACTATCTTGCGCACATCTTCCCCCTACTCCCCGTACGTTCCCGGGAGTACGTGTTGGCCCCACTGGTACGGCATAACGCGTATGCCTGGTCGACCGATAAGAGGGACGTAAGTCATAGGTGGTTCCATCACTTTTGGGGAGACTCGACGTCAAGGCGCCGACGACGGCGTGCCCGAGCTGAAAGAGTCGTGTCCATGCAGGTCTGGCCTGGAGAGGCATATCCACTCGGTGCCACCTACGACGGCGCCGGCACCAACTTCGCGGTCTTCACGGAGGCCGCGGACCGAGTAGAGCTGTGTCTGCTGCACGACGACGGCTCGGAGACGGCGGTGGAACTGCGGGAGAGCGACGCCTTCGTACGGCACGCGTACGTGCCGGGCGTCATGCCGGGGCAGCGGTACGGCTTCCGGGTGCACGGACCCTACGCGCCCGAGCGAGGTCTGCGCTGCAACTCCGCGAAGCTGCTGCTCGACCCGTACGCCAAGGCGGTCAGCGGCTCGATCAGTTGGGGCGAGGAGGTCTACGGCTACCACTTCGACAAACCCGACAGACGCAACGACCTGGACTCGGCGCCGCACACGATGTCGTCGGTCGTGGTGAACCCGTACTTCGACTGGGGCGACGACCGGCGGCCGCGCACCGAGTACCACCACACGGTGATCTACGAGGCCCATGTGAAGGGCCTGACCATGCGCCACCCGGGGCTGCCCGAGGAACTGCGCGGCACCTACGCCGCCCTCGCGCACCCGGCGGTCATCGAGCACCTCACCGAGCTGGGCGTGACGGCGCTGGAGCTGATGCCGGTCCACCAGTTCGTGAACGACCACCGGCTGGTAGACATGGGCCTGAACAACTACTGGGGCTACAACACGATCGGCTTCTTCGCCCCGCACAACGCGTACGCCTCCTGGGGCGACCGCGGCCAGCAGGTCCTGGAGTTCAAGTCGGCGGTGCGGGCGCTGCACGAGGCCGGCATAGAGGTCATCCTCGACGTGGTCTACAACCACACCGCCGAGGGCAACCACCTGGGCCCCACGCTGTCCTTCCGGGGCCTGGACAATCCGCAGTACTACCGCCTGACGGACGACCCCCGCTACTACATGGACACCACCGGGACCGGCAACTCACTGCTCATGCGGTCCCCACACGTCCTGCAGCTGATCATGGACTCGCTGCGGTACTGGGTCACCGAGATGCACGTCGACGGCTTCCGCTTCGACCTCGCGGCCACCCTGGCCCGGCAGTTCCACGAGGTGGACCGGCTGTCGTCGTTCTTCGACCTGGTCCAGCAGGACCCGGTGGTGTCCCAGGTGAAACTGATCGCCGAGCCCTGGGACGTGGGCGAGGGCGGCTACCAGGTGGGCAACTTCCCGCCGCTGTGGACCGAGTGGAACGGCAAGTACCGCGACACCGTACGGGACCTGTGGAGGGGCGAGCCGCGTGCGCTGGCGGAGTTCGCGTCCCGGCTGACGGGCTCGTCCGACCTGTACCAGGACGACGGCCGGCGACCGCTTGCCTCCATCAACTTCGTGACCTGCCATGACGGGTTCACGCTGCACGACCTCGTCTCGTACAACGACAAGCACAACCACGCCAACGGCGAGGACAACCGGGACGGTGAGAGTCACAACCGGTCCTGGAACTGCGGGGCGGAGGGCGAGACCGACGACCCGGCCGTCCTGGAGTTGCGTGCCCGCCAGATGCGCAACTTCATCGCCACGCTGATGCTGTCCCAGGGCGTGCCGATGATCAGCCACGGCGACGAGTTCGCGCGCACGCAGCGGGGCAACAACAACGCGTACTGCCTGGACAGCGAGATCGCGTGGGTGGAGTGGCCGGCGGACGGGGACGCCGGTGCGGCGGGCTCGGGCGGAGAGGGCGGCTCGGACGGGGAAGGCGGCCCTGACGGCCAGGCCCTGGCCGGTCTGCCCCGCGAGTTGCTCGCCTTCACGCGCGCCATGGTGTGGCTACGGCGCGACCATCCGGTCTTCCGCCGGCGCCGCTTCTTCCACGGGCGGCCCGTGGAGGGCACCCACGACGACCTGTCGGACATCGCCTGGTTCACTCCGCAGGGCAAGGAGATGGCCCAGCGGGACTGGGACCGCACGCAGGCGTCGGCGCTGACGGTGTTCCTCAACGGCAATGCGATCTCGGAGCCGGGCGCGCGCGGGGAGCGAATCGGCGACGACTCGTTCCTGCTGATGTTCAACGCCTCCCCGAAGACCCTCGACTTCGTCGTGCCGGTCAACCACGGCCGTGAGTGGCAGGTGGTCGTCGACACCGCGCGCGCGGACGGGGTGCCGCCGGAGACGGCGGCGAAGGTGCAGGCCGGGGACCGGTTGACGTTGGTGGACCGCAGCATGACGGTGTTGCAGCGGCCGGTCTAGAGCGACGCGGCGGTGCGTCCGGGGTACGACGCCGGGCGCACCGTCAGCGCGATCGTGCAGGCGAGCGCCGCGGCCACGCTCGCGGCGCCGAAGGCCGTCGCGGGGCCGTACGACTCGGCCAGCCGACCGGTGACGGCGAGCGCGAGTGCCTGCCCGCCGACCAGCGCGCTCGTCGCGAACGCCATCGCTTCGGAGAGCCGCGCGGGCGGCACCACGCGCTCGGTGAGCCCGAACACCGTGATGAGATGCGGGGCGTAGGCGACGCCGAGAACGGTGACGGTGACGTAGAGCGCGGGGAGCCCCTCCGTCCACAGCAGCGGGAGCGAGAGCAGGAACGCGGCTGCGGTGGCCGCCCGCCAGCGGACGGTGAGTCCGAGACGGGCGGGCACGGCGGCCATGGAGAGCCCGGCGACAGCGCTCATCACTCCCATGGCGGCGTAGACGAGGCCGGCCTGGTCCGGCTGTCCGAGTCGCTCGGTGAGGGCGGTGATGCCGGCTTGGCAGGCGCCGAACATGGCGCCCTGGAGAGCGAGGGCGGCTCGGAGGGCGTGGATGGATCGGGGGATGGAGGGCGGCGGGACGGGGCCTTCGCCTCCTGCCGGCGACGTCGGGACGGGATCGGCTCCCCCTGGCGACGACATCGGGACGGGATCGGCTCCCCCTGGCGACGACATCGGGACGAGATCGTCTCCCCTTGAGGGAGCCCTCGGCACGGGACCGGCTCCCCCCGCCTGCGCCGTCTTGAGGGCATGGTTCCGCCCCGCACGTATCCGGACGGAACCCGACCGTCGTTCCGCCGACGCGGCGACGGGCCGGGGCCGTGTCGCCACCGCAGTCCGGTGCAACGCGAAGCCGCTGCCGCACAACGCCACCAACACCGCGGCGCCGCCCAGCGCGTAGCCCGGATGCGCAGTCACGGCCGCCAGGCCGACCAGGGCAGGCCCCAGCACGAAGGAGACCTCGTCCAGGGTGCTCTCGAAGGACAGCGCGGCGCCCACCGTCGAATCGCGCGCCCCCGCACGGCGGGCGAGAGCGACGAGACGGGCGCGCGCCATCGGCCCGATCTGCGGCACCGTCGCTCCGGCCGCCACCCCCACGGCGGCCAGCACCGCCGTCTGCAGCCCCGCGAGCGCACCCGCGACCAGCCCGGCGATCGCGACGGCGTTGGCGAGCGAGAAGGCGAGCACGACCGTCCGCTGCCCGTGCCGGTCGGCGAGCCGGCCGACCAGCGGACCGCAGGCGACCTGCCCGACGGCGAGCGCACCCCCGGTCAGTCCGGCGGCGGCCAGGGAGCCGCTCGTGCGCGCGACCAGCAGCACACTGCCGAACTGGATCGTGGCGGTCGGCAGTCGTGCCAGGAAGGACATGACCGGCAGCAGCGGCCCGGTCAGGCCGATCACCTCGCGGTAGGCCGCGGATGTGCCGCGGCGTCCTGTCGTCCCCTTCGTTCCCATCACTCGAAGCTAGGCACGCGCGTGGGCCCACGTGGAGGGGACGATGACACGAAGGGCGGCAGGGCGGGTACGTAGCTTTCCATGACACCTGAGCGACCTGAACCGACGGTGCCGACCCTGCCGACCGCCACGTACCGGCTGCAACTGCAGTCCTCGTTCCCGTTCGAGGCCGCGGCGGCGGCCGTGCCGTACCTGGCCTCGCTCGGCGTCTCGCATCTGCATCTGTCCCCCGTCCTGGAGGCGGTCCCGGGGTCGGGGCACGGCTATGACGTCGTGGACCACGCGCGCGTGCGCGAGGAGCTGGGCGGCGAGGACGGACTGCGCGCACTGGCCCGCACGGCGCGCGAACACGGTCTGGGCCTGGTCGTGGACATCGTGCCGAACCACATGGCCATGGCCCCACGCCACAACCGCGCCCTGTGGGAGGTATTGCGCGAGGGCCCCAAATCGCCATACGCGCGATGGTTCGACATCGACTGGGAGGCCCAGGGCGGCAAGGTGCTGCTGCCGGTGCTCGGGGGGCCGCTGGGCGAAGAGCTCGGCCGTCTGGAGGTGGACGGCGACGTCCTGCGCTACTACGACCACGTGTTCCCGCTGCGCGAGGGCACCGGGCAACTGCCGCTGCCGCAGCTCCTGGACGCGCAGTGGTACCGGCCGGCGTGGTGGCGGCTGGCCCGTACGGAGCTCAACTACCGGCGGTTCTTCAGCATCTCGGAGCTGATCGGGGTGCGGGTCGAGGACCCGGAGGTGTTCGAGGCCACACACGCCAAGATCCTCCAGCTCCTGCACGAGGGCGTGATCGACGGGCTGCGCATCGACCACCCCGACGGCCTCGCCGACCCCGACGCGTATCTCCGGCGCCTCCACGAGGCGACCGGCGGGCGCTGGACGGTCGTGGAGAAGATCCTGTCGGACGGCGAGCACCTGCCTGCCTCCTGGCCCGTGGCCGGCACCACCGGCTACGACGCCCTGCGGCACCTCGACGGCCTCTTCACCGATCCTGCGGGATTCGGGGAACTCCTCGGCCAGTACCGGCGGTTCGCGGCCCCCCAGACGGACCGGGGCGGCGACTGGGAGGCGACGGTGCGGCGGGCGGCGTACAAGGTGCTCACGCACGAGCTGGCCACGGAGATCGACCGGCTGACGCGGGTGGCGTCCCGCCTGTGCGCCACGTCGCCGGAGCCTGCGCTGCGCGACCGGGCCCCCTGGGCGCTGCGCACCGCTCTGCAGGAGCTCCTCGTCCGGCTGGACGTCTACCGGCCCTACGCCTCCGGGGACGCGGCCCGTGTGGTCACCGAGGAGGCCGCGGCCGAGGCCCGGCTCGCCTTCGTCGTGCCCGAGGAGGCCCGCGCGGTCGACGTCGTGCGCGAACTGGTGCTCGGGCGGGCCGGTGACGGACCGGACCACGCGGAGTTCCGGACACGGTTCGCGCAGACGGCGTCGGCGCTGCGGGCCAAGTCCGTGGAGGACACGGCGTTCTACCGCTATGTGCCGCTGCTCTCGGCGACCGAGGTGGGCGGGAACCCGGGGAGCCCCGCCGTATCGGCCGACGAGTTCCATGCCTACTGCGCGCGCGTGCAGCGCGACTGGCCCGTGACGGGGACGGTCGCGTCGACGCACGACACCAAGCGCAGTGCCGACGTACGGGCCTCGCTGGCCGTGCTCACCGAGTGCCCGGAGCACTGGGCGGACATCCTGGCCGAGGTGACCCGCGACGGCCAGGGCGTACCGGACGCGCAGCTGGCGTGGGCTGCCTGGCAGACGGTGTTCGGGCTGGGCGAGGCGGATGCGGACCGGGTTCAGGGGGCGCTGCTGAAGCACGTGCGGGAGGCCGGGCTGTTCACCAGCTGGACGGAGCAGGAACCGCCGTACGAGGAGGCGGTGGCGGCATTCGTGGCCACGGGGCCCTGCGGGGCGCCCGGCGAGCGGGTGGCCGCCTTCCGGAGCCGGATGGAGCCGCACATCCGGGCGAACCTGCTGGGGATGGCTCTGGCCCAGTTGACGATGCCGGGCGTGCCGGACGTCTATCAGGGCACGGAGGGCGAGTACCGGGCGCTGGTGGACCCGGACAACCGCCGGGGCGTGCGGTTCCCGCACCAGGACCCGGGTGAGAAGGGCGCTCTGACGACGGCCGCGCTACGGCTGCGCAGGCGGCGTCCCGACGTGTTCGGTGACTCGGCGTCGTACGTGCCCCTGACCGCCGAGGGCCCTGCCGCCGCGCACTGTGTGGCCTTCGAACGCTCCGGAGAGGTGGTCACCGCCGTGACGCGGCTGTCCCTGCGGCTGGCGCAGTCGGGTGGCTGGCGCGGCACGGTGCTGGCGCTGCCGCCGGGGCGTTGGGCCGATGTGCTGGCTCCGGAGCGGGAGTTCACCGGGCACGCGCGCGTGGAGGAGCTCTTCGAGCGCGTCCCGGTCGCGTTGCTGGAGCGGGTCGGTGAGGGCGGTGAGGGGGCGGTCGAGCAGTAGGGGCGACCGTGGAGCGGCCGTAGAGCCGTTGGCCAAGGCGTCCGCCGAGAGCACGACCGTCGAGCGCGTACGAGGGCGCCCTGCGCCCTGCCATCGCGCCGGCGACCCGGCTCGGGCCCGCGTGCGCTCCCGGGGCTCGTGCACGCGGGCAGCGCGTGGTGACGAGCGCCGGCGCCCTCTGCGATCCGGCGCTCGTGGCGTCCGTTCATGCAGGTCGGCGGCGGGCTACCGGTGCGGAGTGCCCGGCCGGATCGATGTCGCACCTCCCCTGGCTCCCGCCGCCCCCATCCGCCGGGGTGAATGCAACTGGGCGCCCCCGGGCGCCTCCCCCGTGAAGTCCTTGACACGTCAACGAGACCGTGGGGTACTGCGGATTGCGAAGGCTGGGCGGACATGACGGGGGTGAGTCTCCTGCCGGAGCTGCGCTACCCCACGCTGACCGAGCTGGTCCTGTCCGCCCGCGCACTGGCCGCTCACCGACCGGGCCTGTGCACCCTGAGACAGGTGGGGTCCTCCCGCGCGGGCAGACCCCTCCACCTGCTGTCCATCGGTCACGCCCGGCCCGCCGTCCTGGTGGTCGCAGGAGCGCACTCCAACGAACCGACCGGCGGGCCCACGCTCCTCGCGGTCGCCGAACGCGTCCTGCTCGAGCGGGAGTTGCGGAGCGACATCTCCTGGCACTTCCTGCTGTGCGCGGATCCCGACGGGGCCAGCCTGCACGTCACCCCGGCACCCCGCAGTCTGCTCGACTACCACCGCGGCTTCTTCCGGCCGGCGGCCTCGGAACAGCCGGAGTGGGCACCGGCCACGCTGCCTGCCGACCGGCTGCCGCCCGAGACACGCGCGTTGACCCGGGTCATCGACGAACTGCGGCCCTACCTTCAGGTGACCCTGCACGGCACCGATCTGGGCGGCAGCTGGGTGCAGTTGACGAAGGACGTACCCGGTCTCGCCGAGCCGTTCGCGAAGTCCGCGGCCCAGTTGCACATCCCGGTGGAGACGGGTGCCTCGGACGCGGCGGGCTGGCCCGCGTCCGGACCCGGGGTGCATGTGATGCCGGCGCCGGGCGCGGGCGCGGCCTATCCGAGCATGCCGGACGACGCGCGCAGCAGCACCTGGTACCACGTGCACCGCTACGGCGGCCTGACGGCGGTCGTCGAGGTGCCGATGTGGGCGAGCGACCTGGTGGACGACCCGGCGCCGCATCCGGACCCGGCCGGGGCGATGCGGCGGCTGGCGGCACGGCTGCTGCGGGACGCGCTGGAGGTGGAGCGGGTGCTCGCCGAGGCCCTCCCCCGCCTGGACGGCGTCGACGGGCCCCTGCTGCGGGCCTCGAAGTGGGCGCTGGAGCTGGTGCCGGGGCTGGCCGCCGACTGGATGCGCACGCCGCCCGCCGACAACACCATGGCGTACGTCGGCAGCGTGGACGCCTTCGGTCGCCGGCTGCCCCTGCGGGCGGCGGCCATGCTGCTGCGCGTCCTCAGGGAGACCGACGACCGCGGGGCACAGCGCCTCGAACACCTGGTGGCGACCTGGAGCGACGCCTTCGCCGAGCGCTTCCGCGCCCGCTGGGTGCCCCTGGAGCACCAGGTCGAGCACCAGTCCCGCACGGTCGTCGCGGCGGCGCTGCACGCGCGCGACCGGCCGTCATGAGCGACGCCGGCATGAGCCACGCAGGCATGAGCGGTGCCGACGTGAGCCGGGCCGACCCGTGCGGTACGGCCGATGCCGCACCGCGTCAGGCGTCCAGCGCGAACACAGCGCCCGTCCGGGCACCCATCGCACACCCGTTGGCGAATGTCTCCCGGTACTCGACCGGACGTCCCTGCCACTCCCCGCGCGCGTGCACGGTCACCGGGGCGTAGATCATCGGGCAGAAGGAGTCCGCCGTCCGGAGCAGGCTGATGTCGCCGCCCGCCTTCTCGAGCTCCGCGCAGGCCTCCGCCGCCTTCCCGTGGCCCTGCGGCGGGTCGCACAGCAGCAGCGTGCCGCGCGGGTCACCGTGGCGGGCGTCGCCCCGGGTGACCGTCAGGAAGAGCCAGTTCTCCGAGTCCGATCCCTGGGCCGCCGCCTGCGCCGGGGTCGCGCCGAGGAGGAGCATGGCGGCCGCCGCCAGCAGGCCGCCCCGTACCGCTTTCGCCGTGATTGATTGCGTCATTCCCGATGCATCGGCACGGCGGCCCCGGCATTCCACCCCGACTCACCCGAACGGGAGCACGCAGGCGCGTACCGTCCGGCGAGTTCGAACGCGGCGAGCACCACCCGCGCCTGGTACTCCACCTGGCGCGCGACCGGTATCCAGCGGGCCCCGCAGCCGTCGCGGTAGTCGTCGCACCACTCGTCGAGGAGCCGGTCCAGCTCAGGCAGCACTCCGGCAGGGTCGCGCCCGGCGCCCGTCACGAGCTGGTGCAGCAGCCCGGCGGTGCGCAGGGCGAGGCGCCGCCCGGCGATGCGCAGGGCGGCCAGATGGGCGGTGCTGAGCGGGGGAAGCGGGTGTACGCCGACCGGGTCCGCCACGTCGGGGTCCCAGGTGTTCGCGAGCCCTGGACAGACCAGTAAATAGTCGTCGACCGGGGCGAGCAGCCGGGCCGATTCGGGTCCGGCGGGCAGGTGGGGCCGCAGGCGTTCCAGCAGCCGCTGAAGGAGGAGGGTGTCGTGGCGGAGGGCGTGGCTCACCCTGCGCAGGACCGTTTCCTCATCGGCGGGCGGAGCACCGTCCTGCACGGCGGCCACACCCCACATGGGGGCCTCCACGACCGCCGTGACTGTGCCGTGCCGGTACGGATGGAACCACGTCGACTCCACGGCCGCCTCGGTGATCGCGGCGGCCAGGTCGCCCGGGCGGGGCCTGGGGATCCGGTAGACGGCGGGGCCCAGTTCCGGCCAGTACAGGGTGTCGTAGGGGCCGAGCTCGCGCGGGATGCCGAGGCGGGCCGCCGTGTGCGCGATGCGCTGGGCGAGGCCGGGCAGGTCATGGGTCAGCTCGACGAAGCCGCCGCCGACGTCGACGCCGTGCAGGGAGCACTGCAGGAAGGGCCGCAGTTCGTCCTGGAGTTCGAGCAGGGCGCGGGTCTCGGGCAGCGTGGCGGCGTCCGCGCCGTCCGGCAGCCATTCGGGCTGTTCCAGGAAGCCGGGCCGGAAGAAGCGCCGGAAGTAGTCGCCGAGGGCGTACGGGCCGTGCAGCCAGCCCTCGTTGCGGCGCAGGCCGTCGGGGTCGAGGCACAGCAGCAGGTTCCAGGTGGCGTCGGCGCCCTCGTGCAGGCGGGGGTCGGCGAGCACCCGTTCGGCCAGTCGCAGGACGGTGGCGCCGCCCACCGGCTCGTTGGCGTGCGGGCCGGCCACGACGAGGGCCTGGCGGCTGCCGTGGCCGACGGACAGCAGCCACAGGGGCGTGCCCGCGCGGGACGTGCCGACGCGGCGCAGTCGTGCGTCACGGGGATTGCGGGCGACGAGCGCGGCCGCCCGGGCGCTCAGCTCGTCGACGGTCGGGTAGCGGAGGAGTGGCGGCAGGGCACACCTCCACAATGCAGTGCCGTCGGTTCACCTGGTGTGCATGGTGTACGCACAGTCAGTCACGACTTGGCCAGTACGTCAACACCACCGAGGGCAAAGGGACTTGAGTCAACGTTTCAAGTAAAGGGAGGCCTTGAGCCGCTGGTCGGCTCAGTTCGCGGCGAGCCGGAACGACATCCGGCCGAAGCCGACCTGGTCGCCCTCGCGGACCACGACGGCACCGATGACGCGCCTGCCGTTGACCGTGGTGCCGTTGGTGGAGCCGAGGTCACGCAGGACCCACAGGCCGGCCTGGTGGCTCAGCTCCGCGTGCACCCGGGACACCGTCTCGTGGGTCAGTCGCAGCCCGTTGGCGGGGTCGCGGCCTATGCGCAGCGGATGACCGGACCCGGGGTGGGGCAGCAGCAGCTTGGGCAGCCGCTCGGCCTGCCATGCCCTGCGCAGCCGTACCGTGAAGCCGGAGACCGCCTCGACGGTGCCGAACACCAGGCGGGACAGACGGCTCTCGGAGGGCAGGTCGGCGGTGAGCGCCGCGAGCTCGTCCGCGCGGCGGGCGGAGAGGGCGAGTTCCATGCGGCGCACGAAAGTGTCGTGCGACAGCCGTCCCATGGCGACGCCGTCACGCAGCACCTTCAGCGCCTTGTCGCGCTCCACGTCGGAGAGCCGCGCGGGGTACGTGTTGAACTCGAAAGACGACGTCACGCTGCTGATTGTCGGTCAGTGGCCCCCCGGTGTCCAGAAAACGGGGAAACGGCCACCACACGCGCGTGATCGCCGGGACGGGTCGCGACACCCACGGCAAAAGGGAAGATTCAAAAGCGGATTGATCTCGTTTGAAGCACCATGGACGGGCTACATCACGGTGAGCAGACGAAGGGGAACCGTCCGTGCAGTTCGAGGTGTGGGCACCGCAGGCCGGCCGTGTGACGCTCCATTGCGAGGACGCCACGCGCGCGTTGGAGCGCGATCCTGATCGAGCGGGATGGTGGTGGGGGGAGGCCGAGGCGCGGGACGGGACGCGGTACGGCTTCGCGCTGGACGACGGGCCGGTGCTGCCCGATCCGCGTTCGCGCCGGCAGCCGGACGGCCCGGAAGGGCTCAGTGCGGTCGTCGACCACGGCCGCCACGATTGGCGGACCGAGTGGGCCGGGCGACCGCTGCCCGGTGCGGTGCTGTACGAGCTGCACGTGGGCACGTACACGCGTGAGGGCACACTGGACGCGGCCGCCGAGCGGCTCGGGCACCTCGTCGAACTGGGCGTCACACACATCGAGTTGATGCCGCTGTGCCCCTTCCCGGGGCGGCACGGCTGGGGCTACGAGGGCGTCTCGCTGTGGGCCGTGCACGAACCGTACGGCGGCCCCGAGGCGCTGAAACGCTTCGTCGACCGGGCCCATGAACTGGGCCTGGGCGTGCTCCTCGACGTGGTGCACAACCACTTCGGCCCGTCCGGGAACTATCTGCCCGTCTTCGGCCCCTACCTCACGGACACGCACCAGACGCCGTGGGGTTCCGCGGTCAACCTGGACGCGCCCGGCTCGGACGAGGTGCGCAGGTTCCTCGTGGAGAGCTCACTGGCCTGGCTGCGGGACTACCGGATCGACGGGCTGCGCCTGGACGCGGTGCACGCGCTCGTGGACACGCGCGCGTGCCACTTCCTGGAGGAGCTGTCGACGGCCGTCGACACCCTCTCCGCCGATCTGGGCCGGCCGCTGTGTCTGATCGCGGAGACGGACCTGAACGACCCTCGGCTCATCACCGCGCGCGAGGAGGGCGGCCTCGGTCTGCACGCCCAGTGGAACGACGACTTCCACCACACCCTGCACACCGCGCTGACCGGCGAGTCCCAGGGCTACTACGCCGACTTCGCGCGCGCTCCCATGGCGGGCCTCGCCAAGACCCTGACCGGCGGCTACTTCCACGACGGCACGTACGCGAGCTTCCGGGGCCGCCGTCACGGACGCCCCCTGGACCGCACGCGCGTGGGGGCGCACCGCCTCCTCGGCTACAGCCAGACCCACGACCAGGTCGGCAACCGGGCCCAGGGCGACCGGCTCGCGGCCGTCCTCTCCCCGGGCTGCTGGCCTGCGCGGCCACGCTGACGCTGACGGCACCGTTCACGCCGATGCTGTTCATGGGCGAGGAGTGGGCCGCGGGCACGCCCTGGCAGTTCTTCACCGACCACACCGATCCGGAGCTCGCCGAAGCCGTACGGCGCGGCAGGCGGCGGGAGTTCGCGGCGCACGGGTGGGCCGAGGAGGATGTGCCCGACCCGCAGGACCCGGCGACCCGGGACCGCTCCTGCCTCGACTGGTCCGAACTCGACGGCGAGCCCCACGCGCGCGTGCTGGCCTGGTACCGGCGCCTCATCGCCCTGCGCCACGAGCAGCCCGACCTCACCGATCCCGACCTCGCCGACACCAAGGTGGCCTACGACGAGCAGGGGCGCTGGCTCGCCTTCCGGCGCGGTGACGTGCGCGTGGCCGTCAACCTGGCCAAGGAACCGGCGGCGATCCCGCTGGGGCCCCGGCAGGCGGCCGTACTGGCGGCGTGGGAGCCCGTGGAGGCGCCGGGCGCGGACGGGGTACTGCATGTGCCCGGGGAGTCGGGTGTGGTGCTGTTGCAGGGGTGAGCGGGGCCCGGTCCGGGCGGGCGTGAGCGTTCGCGCGTGCGCCCTACGAGGGGCCGGACGCCCATGCGCCTGCGCGTGCACCTCCGCCCCTACAGCACCTCCTCCCCGTCGTCGTCCTCCCTGAGCTCCGTCACCCGCTCCAGCAGGATCGGCTCCCACGCGTGGCTGAGCTGCGCTCTGAGCAGCGGGGGCGGTGACTCTCCCTTGCCCTCGAGGCGGTCCGCGAGGTGGACGACCGCGTCGCAGCGGGCGAGCCAGAGGCCGCGCAGGCAGGGGCGGGCGCCGTAGCCGGCGAGGGTGGCGGCGCGGACGGCGGCCGGGGAGCCGAGGGCGAGGGCGAGACCGGCGATGTCCTCGGCGGGGTCGCCGAGGACGGTGTCGGCCCAGCCGAGGACGCCGCGCACCCGGCCGTCGGCGCTGACGACTAGGTGGTCGCCGGTGAGGGCGTGGTGGACGAGGACGGCGGTCGCGGACTGGGCGGCGAGGTGTACGGCGGCCTGCTGGGTGAGCTGGCGCACGCGGGCGGCGTCGAACTCGTCGGCGGCGTCGAGGCGCGCCGCGGCATGTTCGGCGGCCCGGCGCAGGGCCTCCAGGGAGCGCGGTGCGGCACGCGGCACGCCGAGCGTCTCGGCCTGCCGTACCGGCACCTCGCGCAGCCCCGTGAGCAGCCCGGCCAGGTCGGTCTCCCCGACTGCGGACACGTCGTGCTGCCCGCCCGCCCCGCCGGGCACCTTGGTGTCCAGGGTGCAGGTCAGTCCGGGCGCCCACTCGCCGATCGCGACGCTCGCCGGCACCGTGACGGGTACGTGCGGGCGGACGAGGTCGCGCAGGCGCAGTTCGCGGCGCTGGCGGGCGGCGGCCTCACGGTCGGGGGCAAGGCGCAGCACATGGCGGGTGCCGACCCACCAGGTGGCGGGCTCGGCGCCCGCGGCCGCAGGGCGGACCTCGGGTCCGGCCGAGTCGTCCGTGCCGTCCTTGAGCAGGGAACGGACCAGTCGGCGGACGGTGTCCGCGGTGGGTGTCGGTGCCTGGGTCATGGTCGCGCCGTCGTCGCTCGGGGGTCTACGGGGGCCGGGCTCCTTGCTCCCGGATCGGTGGCCGGGTCAGTCCACTATGACCATCTCGCGGGTCGTGTCGTTGAGGCGCCGGCCGCCGTGATCGGTGACCGTCACGATGTCCTCGATACGCACTCCGAAGCGGCCGGGCAGGTAGATACCGGGCTCCACGGAGAAGCACATGCCGGGCACGAGGGGCTGCTCCTCGCCCTCGATCATGTAGGGCGGCTCGTGGGTGGTGACGCCGATGCCGTGCCCGGTGCGGTGGATGAAGTACTCGCCGTACCCGGCGTCCGCGATGACCGCGCGGGCCGCCCGGTCGACCTCCTGACAGGCGACGCCGGGCCGTACGGCACGGAAGCCGGCCTCCTGGGCCGCGCGCACCAGGTCGTGGACCCGGCGCTCCTCGTCCGTGGGCTCGCCGACGTGGACCGTGCGGGAGGTGTCGGAGCCGTAGCCGTCCTTCAGGCCGCCGAAGTCGAGGACGACCATGTCGCCGCGTTCGATCACCCGGTCGCCCACCTCGTGGTGCGGGTTGGCGCCGTTCGCGCCGGAGGCGACGATCGTGAAGTCGACCTGGGAGTGACCGAAGCGGCGCAGCAGGTGGGCGAGGTCGGCGGCGACCTCGGACTCACGGCGACCACCGAAGGGAACCTTCCGGATCTCCTCGAACGTTGCGTCTGCGGCCGCGCCCGCGGCCGCCAACAGCTCCAGTTCGGCGGCGTCCTTGACGGCGCGCAGCATGGGCAGCGCGTCGGTGAGGGAGGCGTAGGAGGTGCCGGGCAGCGCCTTCTGCAGGGCCAGCAGGTGCAGGGCCCAGGCGTTGTCGCTGATGCCGAACCGGCCGCTCGCGTCGAGGAGGGCGCCGACGGCGGCGTAGGGGTCCTTGCCGTCGGTCCAGTCGCGCAGGGTCAGGCCGGGCGCGCCGGTGGCCTGCGCGGCGTCCGGGGCCTCCAGGGCGGGGACGACGAGGACGGGGTCCCGGCCGGGGACGAGGACCAGCAGGGTGAGCCGTTCGGTCTCCGCGGTGGGCGCGTAGCCGGTCAGCCACACCAGGTCCGGGCCGGGGGCCACCAGCAGCCCGGCCAGGCCGGCGTCCGCGGCCGCCCGCGCGGCACGTTCCATACGGGCCCCGTAGTCGTCGGCGGTGAAGGGCGCGGGTGCGGTGCCGGTCATCCGGGCCTCCCTGGGCGCGTGAAAGGACTACGGGCAGCATCCTGCCCGTACGGCGGGGGCGGCGCGAGCCGATCGGCGGGTCTTTCGAGCGGCTCGTCGGGCAGCCCGGCCGGGCATGGCGTCAGCTGTCCAGTGCCATGCGGACACCGAGGAGGAGCAGCACGCCTCCGGAGACCTGTTCCAGGCGCCGGCGCACGCCCGCGCGGGACAGCACGTTCTTCATCCGGCCGACGAACCACACGTAGAGGCCGTAGTAGCCGACTTCGTAGACCGCCCAGAGTGCGGCGAGGCCGATCATGGCCGGCAGGTGCGGGGCGCCTTCCGGGACGAACTGCGGGAGGAAGGACAGGGCGAAGACGGCCGCCTTGGGGTTGGCGAGGTTGAGCAGCAGCCCGCCGCGGTAGGAGGCCCAGCCGCTCTTCTGCGTGCCCTCCCACGCGGTCTCGTGCTCCCCCTTCGCGCGCCGTGCCTGCCGCAGCGCCTGGACGCCGAACCAGACGAGCACGACCGCGCCGACGATCCGCATCACGTCGTACGCCAGCTCGGAGGCCGTCAGCAGCGCGGTCAGGCCGAACGCTGCGACCACGCCCCAGACGAAGACCCCGGTCTCGTTGCCGAGCACGGTCAGGAATCCGGAGCGTCTGCTGTGCAGCGACTGCTTGATGATCAGCACCGTGCTGGGCCCCGGTGAGGCGGCGACGAGGGTGCAGGCTCCCAGGAAGGCGATGAGGGTGGTCAGCATGGGGTCATCGTGGCCCGGCCGGCGGGAGGGGACCAGTGGATTTCGCGGACTCCCTCCTCAAGCCCTTCTTTCGAGATGCGTGGCGGTCAGGTGACGACGCCCGGGATCGCCGTCAGCTGCTGGTAGCCGCCGCTGCGGTGGCGCACCGTGAGGGTGACCTCGCGGCCCGGGCGGGCCCCCGCGACGGCTCGCGCGAGGTCGGCGGCCGAGTCGATGCGGGTCCTGCCGAACGCCAGGAGTACGTCGCCCCGGACCAGGCCGGCCGCGTATCCCGGTCCCGGAACATGGACGCCGACGAGCAGGGCGCCCGGCTTCTCGGCGTCCACGGCCTCCACGCCGAGGGTGGCGACGGCGGCTGGACGCGGCGAGGAGGTGGGAGTCGCGGATGCGGGGGCGGAGGAACCGGGGCGTGCCGGCTCGGATGGGCTTCCGGGGGCGCCCAGGCCTGCTTGTCGCTTCAGCTCGGCGAGCTTGCTCATGCCGATCACCGTGGCCCCCAGGGTGCCGAGCCCGACCCCGGAAAGGATCAGGACCATTCCCACCAGCAGGGCGCACAGCAGGGTCGTGAGCCGTCGGCCGCGCCGGTGGGGCGCGGCGTGCGGACGCCGAGCGCCGGGGGCGGGCTTGGCCTCGTCGCCGGGCCGCTGACCTGGCATGGGTTTGGGTCGCAACGCAGTCTGTTCCATTGGATCGCCTCCGGCTGGTGACTACCCTGCGCACCGGCGCACGACGAGCCACGATCGAGTGAGACTGACCAGTGGTCAAGAACGGGAAGCCATAGGCGTCACGGCAGAAAACGGAACGCCAGGGCGGGCGGCGGAGGGGCGGGCCCTGCCACGCTCTTCCAGCCGGAACGTCCGGCGACGGCTCGCGCCCGCACCCGATCGTCCGGGCGCTGGCACGAGCCGCGGTCGAGCACGCGGCGCGGAGGGTCTCCACGCGCGCGTGAGGCCCGCATGTCCGTCGCCCGCGCGCGTGACGCCCGCTCGTCCGTCACCGCGCGCCACGCACCCGCACGTCAGCCCGTGCCCCTGCAGCCGTACGTCAGCCCGTGTGTCCCTCCCCGTGGCCGCCGTGTGCGCCACCGTGGTCGAACTTCAGCGCCTCGGCGGGCATGACGACGAAGGGGCGCATCATCCCCATGTCCTCGTGTTCGAGGAGATGGCAGTGGTACATGAAGCGGCCGTACGCCCCATCGAACCTGCCCATGACGCGCAGCGTCTGGTTGCCCGGCACCCGGAAGACGTCCTTGTATCCGCGTTCGTTGGGCGCCAGCGGGATCGCGGTGCCGGCGTCGTACCGGATGGGGCTGCGGGTGCCGCCCACAGCCGGGTCGAAGCCCGAGACGTCGTAGGCGTCCCGGCCCAGCAGCTGGAAGTCGGCCAGGTGGATGTGCATGGGGTGCACGATCGGCGCGAGGTTGAGGAAGCTCCACTGCTCGTGGCTGCCCTCGGCGATGGTGAAGCCGAGCCCGTCGTTGAACGTCCGGGCCGTGCGCCGGTAGGTCTTGGTCTTCTCGTCCGCTCCGGTGACCTGGATGACGCCGTCGGTGGGGACCTGGATGTCGCCCGGGTCGTCGACCTCCGCCATCTCCCACATCTCCGGGTGCCCGCCTGCGCCCTTAGTGGCGGGCGGGGTGAGCACGATCAGCCGGTGGCCGTGCTCGATGTCGTGCGTGAGCCGGCGGAAGGAACCGGAGAGCACCTCGGGCAGTTCGAAGGTGTCCGTCTCGCCGCTGTCCCGGACCCACAACTCCATGACCGCCGGATAGCGCACGTCGCCCGCCGCGTCCGGCACGCCCGGCGGCTGGTTGCGGCCCTTGTTGACCAGGCGGAGCTTTCGGCCCGCGAGACCGCGGAAGTCGACGAGCAGGTCGAAGCGCTCGGCCGGGGCCGCGGTCAGCGTGGGCAGCGCGCCGTCGAAGTCGATCGGCACCGGGCGCGGCAGCAGTCCGCCGTCGCTGCCGATCTGGTGGACGATGCCCGGCACCGGGTTGTTGTCCTCGTCTACCAGGACGAGGTCGTAGGTGCGCGCGTTGGAAGCGTTGACCAGCCGGAAGCGGTGCCAGGCGTCGTCCACCTCGGTGTACGGCCAGATGCGGCCGTTGACCGTGGTGTACGGGCCGGTGAACGGGATGGAGACCGGCTTGCCCGTCTCCGGGTTCTTCTCCTGGACGACCACGGTCTTGTGCAGCAGCCGCCCGTTGAGCCGGCCGTCCTCGTCGGTGTCGAGGTTGCGGTCGGCCAGCAGCAGAGGGATCTCCCGCTCCCCGCACGGCAGATGGAGGGCGTCCTCCTCGTCGTCACGGACGAGATAGGTGCCGTACAGCCCCGTCATCACGTTCCACCGGGTGATGTTCATCGCGTGGTCGTGGTACCACCACTGCACCGCCTGGTGGTCGTTCGGGTACTCGGACAGTTGGGCGTCGCCGAAGCCGACGGCGTTGTCCGCCCAGCCGTCGTTGCCGCCGCCCGTCTGGGCGCCGTGCAGATGGGTCACCGACCAGGCGGGCAGGGCCGCCACGTCCTTGTTGGGCTCGACGCCGTCGCGGCCGGGCTCGGTGGCGGACTGCGGGCGGCCGTCCGTACGCAGCGGCACCTCCACCGAAGTGACCGGGTACTCGCTGTCCTTGGGGATGCGGTTGGTCCAGGCGATGCGGACGCGCTGTCCGCGCCGCACCTCGATGGTCGGGCCCGGCACCTGGCCGTCGTACCCCCACATCAGAGTCGGCGGCAGCTGCGGGTGCAGGCGCACCCAGGTCGGGCGCAGGGCGATCTCGGTCTCGCGTAAGACGTCCTCGGACGCGGGTCGCAGGACGGTTGGGACGGGCAGCGGCGCTGCATACGGCGTCAGCTCACCGGTGTCGAGCAGCTGCTTCCGCGACTCGGCCTCCGTGACGGTCCCCGCATCGCTGTCCGTGAACCTCTCGATGATGTCGGTCAAGGTCGAACACCCCCGTGTGTTCTTGTGGTCGTTTCCCCTCACCCCAGAAGACTCGCTGCGCCGCATCGAAGTTCCCTGAATATCCCGTTCCGCACGAAAAGTTTCGGCGACGGCATCCGGAGGACGGAAGTCCGTTGTCAGTGGCGGCTGTTACGTTCAGTGACATGACTGATCATGCGCTGAGGGTGCTCCGGGAGAACCCCCACCTGGCCGAACTTGCGGCCTACCCCTTCAACTTCGACATCGGCCGTGCCGCCCACGGCCACGTCGAAGAGGTCCGCCTCGCCTCGGGCGGCCCGCTCGACATAGTGGCGGGGGACGACACCGGCGGTACGTACTTCGTGTGCGCGGACGGATCGATGCTGTACGCCGACTCGGAGGGCTCGGCCGGGATCGTCGGCTCCAGCGTCGACGAGGCGCTGGAGATCATGATCGGCCTTGAGGAGGACGAGGAGGGGGACGAGGAGGATGAGGAAGATGAGGGGGACGATGACGAGGAGGACGCCGAGGGCCTCCGGGCGGAGGCCAGCCAGCTCCGTGACGTCGAAGAGGTGCGGGTCCTGTTGCGGGCCGCGCTGGGCTTTCCGGAGCGTTCCCCCGCAGAGCTCGAAGCCATGCTCCGGGCAGCGCTCCTGCGCACCGAGCCCGACTTCCTGCTGCTGAACGGGGCGGAGCACAACGCCTATCAGCTGCTCGACTCGTATCCGCGCCCGCCCCTGTGGGAGCCGGTGCTCGCGAGCGGGCGCGCCGATCTGGCGCTGCTGCGTGCGGGAGACCCTGCGGCATGGGACTCGGTGGCCGAGGATCCCGTGCGGCGCCGGCTCGCCTTGCGAGCCGCCCAGTTCGACCGGGCCGAGGGCGACCTGGACCTGCTGCGGCATCTGTTGCGGCACGAGACCCGGTCCTCGATGACGGACGAACTGCGGCTCGCGGCCGTGCTGGTGGGGCTGCGCGGAGACGTCGGGGATCTGCCGCTCCTGCACGAGGTGCGTGAGACGGACTACGACACGGTGTGCGGCCTCGGCGGGATACCCGAACCCGGCGCGAGCTCGCAGGAGTTGCGGGACTGGGCGCAGGAGCTCGACGACTCTCTGTTCGGTACGGATCCCGCTGACGAGCCGGTGTCCACCTGGACCGACCTGGCCCGGGACCAGGGCATGACCGAGCTCGCCCGGGTGACGCTGATCCGCGAACTCGACGCGATCGTCATGGACCAGAGCACACTCCGCCGCCCCGACGCGCCGCGGGCGTTGACCACGGCCCCGCTGCGGGCCCTCGCCCACGACTTCGAAGAACTCGGCGACCGCACCCAGGCCCTACGGGCGCAGCGCCTGCACACCGCATTGCAGGAGAAGGCCTGGGACCGGGTCTCGGCCCTCCTCGACCAGGCCCGTCTGGAGCGTGAGGGCGGTCAACTACCGTACGCTGCACAGACCTTGGCGGCGCTGCGCAGGATCCTGGCAGCTCCCGGCGACGACTCCTTGCGTCACTGGGATGGCGTGAACCTCGGCCGCTTCATAGCCGAGGAGCACTACCGGCTCACCCGCGCCCTGGCCGTGGCGAACCTCCGGGACGAGGCCCACGCGCTCCTCCCGGCCGCCGACGCGATACTCGGCGAGCTCTCGGAGAACGCCGCGAAGGGCGTGCGGAAGCTCGCCGAGGAGACGGCCGCGAGGGTGCGCGAGCTCAGCTGAGGACGGGGACGGCCGGCGGGCGGTCCGGCACGAAGCCGTGTGCGCGGCGCGACAGGTACTCGGCCTTGTAGCGGTCGACCTCCCGGTGCCAGTTCAGGATGCCCGCCATCCAGTTCTGGAGGTCGACCACGTAGTTCGCCATGATCTCCCGAGCCTCCTCCGAGAGACCGAAGTCCTCGTACACGACGGGCAGTTCGTGCGCGGCCACGTGCTCGAACTGCTGCATGCGCTGGGTCATGAGGTCGTGGACGACGTCGAGGGCGGTCGGGTAGTCGATGCCGAAGAAGTTCTGTACGACGAGGATCGCGTTGTGGATCTCGCCCTCGTACTCGATCTCCTTCTGGTACGAGAAGACGTCGTTGAGGAGACAGGCGTAGTCGACGGCGGCGTTCTCCAGGGAGCGGACCGGACCGCTGCGGTAGACCTCGGGTGGGACTGCGGGGCCGTGACCCATCCGGCACAGGCTGAGAGTGAGGTCGGACCCGAAGGTGGCGCGGCGCATCTCCAGGTAGTCGACCGGGTCGGGGATGCGGTTCTGCATCTGGTTGGACAGCTCCCACACCCAGCTCTCGGTCATCACGTTGACCGCGTCCTTCAGGAAAAGCCGGTGGTCGGAGGTCATGTCCACCGTCGTACGGGCCCACAGGTCGGCCAGGCCGCGCTCCATGGCGTTGAGGGGCACGGTGGCCTCCTCGCCGTCGAGGGGCATGCAGGCCGACAGGCGCTGTGTGGTCAGCCGGGCGGCGGCGAGGTCGCGGCGCTGGCCGAAGACGAGGGGATAGTAGTCGTCACCGTAGGTGCCCCAGGCGAGCCAGTCGGAGCTGAGGTCGAGGGCCTCGGGTGTGGCGTCCGGGTCCAGGCCCGCCGCGCACAGCGGAAGGTCGTAGGCGGCGAGTTTGTCCTCGTCCCAGACACCTTCCTCGAGGATGCCCATGCGGTGCGTCCACTCGGTCAGGCGGTGCCGGGCGCCCTCCAGGTGCGGGCTGAGTTCCAGTCGGAAGGGCATGTAGAACTCAGGGAGCCGGGACGGGCCGACCTTCTGGAACGGCACGTGCGTGTAGGCACGCAGGCGTTCGGCCCCGGCTGCCGCGAGGAGCGCGCCGACGTCAGCGGCGGAAGTGCCCGGACCGGTCAGCCCCTTCCAGGGTGCTGTCGGTTCGGCGCGCGCGTTCATGTACCGGCTGGAGCGCATGTGCCATTCGTGGCCGCCGGACTGCCAGTCCTGAAGGCCCCGGGTGTACTCGGCGACGGCGGCGACCTCGCCGGGGGTGAGGCCCTGCTCCAGCGCCACGGCGGGAACCTCGGTGAGGGCGGTGTGCTCGAACTGGTGGAGGCGGGAGGTCAGGACGTCGTTGACGGTGTCGGCGGCCTCCTGGGTGGTGCAGCCGAAGAAGGTCTCCAGCACCAGGACGCCGTTGCTGAGCTCGCCCTCGTCCTCGACCTCGCGCTGGTAGGAGAACAGGTCGTTGCGCAGGTGCACGGCGTCCGAGAACGTCTCCATCAGGACCCGCAGCGGCCTCGACTCGGCGACGGACGCGGGGACTTCGGCCGTCGCGTACTCCACGAGACCGGACGACCAGGGGGCGCCGCCCACCTTGCGGCGCATCTCGATGTACTCGACCGGGTTGGAGACCCGGCCCTCGTTGATGTTGGACAGCTCCCACAGGGACTCGTTCAGCAGGTGCTCGGTGGCGACGGCGAAGCGGCGGCGCCAGTCGGTCGACATCGAGGGCACCGTGCGCGTCCACAGGTCGGCGAGGCCCGCCTCGACCGGGTTCTGCGGCTCCGGCATCGGGGTCGACAGGTCCATCGGCATGAAAAGAGGAAGCCGGTCCAGGTAGGCCTTGCCGCCGGCGCGGTCCTGGGTGCGCTTGAAGATCTCCAGGAAGTGGTCGTCGAAGAAGAAGACCCACACGTACCAGTCGGTGATCAGGGAGAGCGCGGGACCGTCGCATTCGGGGTGGGTGTAGGCGCAGAGCAGGCCGTAGTCGTGCGCGTCCAGATCGGCCTGCTCCCAGATCCCGGATCCCTCCAGCATGCCCATCTCGCGCGCCCACTCGGTCGAATGGGCGCGGGCCTCCTCGACATGTGGGTTCAGCCGCGCGGGATACGGCATGTAGAAGTGCGGGAGTTCGAAGGGCTGCTGCGTCATGGGCGGGCCCTACCCGTGGGCCCCAACGGCCATCCGCGGCGCGGGACATGATCACACCATCGCGTGAATCGCGGGTGAATCCGGGAGTTCTCGACGGGCCTTGCGGCGTTCATCTCTACGCGCGCAGACTTTTCGAGCTTCCTGTCCCCCGTGTCCCCCTCCCTCCCCGGAGTCGCGATGAACCACACCGGATCACTCTCCCGCCGCACGGCACTCGCCTCCCTGGCCGGGGCGGCGCTGGCCACGACCGCGGCGTTCCCGGCCTCGGCGGCCGAGCGGCACGGCCGCCGGTCCATACGGTTCGCCACCTTCAACGCCTCTCTGAACCGCGGCACCGAGGGCGCGCTGATCACCGATCTGTCCACGCCGGACAACGCCCAGGCGCGCAATGCCGCCGAGACCATCCAGCGGGTCGACCCGGACATCCTGCTGATCAACGAGTTCGACTACGACGAGCGGGGCAAGGCGGTCCGTCTGTTCCTGCGCAACTACCTGTCCGTCGGCCACAACGGAGCCAAGCCAGTCCGCTTCCCGTACCACTTCACCGGTCCGGTGAACACGGGCGTCGCCTCCGGCGTGGACCTCGACGGGAAGAACGACGCGGTCACGACGCCCGGTTCGGACGCCTACGGGCAGGACGCCTATGGCTACGGCTGGTTCCCGGGGCAATACGGCATGGTCGTCCTGTCGAAGTACCCGATCGACACGCGCGCGGTGCGCACCTTCCAGCGCTTCCTGTGGCGGGACATGCCGGGCCACGTGATGCCTCCGGGCTACTACAGCGACGAGGCCCGCGCGATCCTCCGCCTGTCGTCGAAGAGCCACTGGGACGTGCCGGTGTGCATCGGCCACTCCACCGTGCACTTCCTGGTGTCGCACCCGACGCCGCCCACCTTCGACGGCACCGAGGACCGCAACGGCCGCCGCAACCACGACGAGATCCGGCTGTGGGCCGACTACATCGGCGGACGCCGGCGCAGCTCCTACCTCTACGACGACAAGGGTGTGCGCGGCGGACTGCGATCCGGGGCACGGTTCGTGATCGCGGGCGACAACAACGCCGACCCGCACGACGGCGACAGCTACGCCCACGCGATCCGGCAGCTGCTCGACCACCCGGCGGTGAACCTCCCGGCCACCCCGCCGGCCAGCGCGGGCGGCGTCGAGGCGGCGAAGCTCCAGGGCGGCGCCAACACCTCGCACCTCGGCAACCCGGCGTACGACACGTCCGACTTCGGCGACACCGCTCCCGGGAACCTGCGCGTCGACTACGTCATCCCGTCCAGGGGCCTGATACCGGGCGCGAACGGCGTCTTCTGGCCGACCTCCGACGACCCGCTGTACCGGCTGGTGGGAGACGGGAAGACGGTGCCGACGTCCGACCACCGGCTGGTGTGGCAGGACGTGCGCGTGGGCTGAGCTGAGCGGCCCGGGCACGGCAGGTGGCGGTGGCTCTCGGACGCCCTACCTGTTGCGCACCGCCCGCCCCACCTCCGACCTCAGTGCGACGAACTCCGCGAGACCCCGGGTCGTGATCTGGTCCCGGGTGCCGGGGAGTTCGACGGGCAGGTCCAGGACGATCTTGGCGCCCGGCCCCGGGGACAGGACGACGACGCGGTCGCCCAGGTACACGCTCTCGTCGATGTCATGGGTGACGAAGACGATCGTCGTGCCGTCGGTGCGGTGGACCTCCAATAGGAGGTCCTCCAGGTCCTCGCGGGTCTGCGCGTCCAGGGAGCCGAAGGGTTCGTCCATGAGAAGCAGGGAGGGGCGGCAGACCAGGGCACGGGCGATCGCCACGCGTTGCTGCATGCCGCCCGACAGCTGCCAGGGGTGGCGGCGGGTCGTGTCGGTGAGGCCGACCCGGGCCAGGATGCGGTCGGCCTCGGCCCGGCGCTCCGCTCTCGGCAGGCCCCTGCGGCGTAGCGGGAGCGCGACGTTCTCCCGGACCGTGAGCCAGGGGTAGAGGGAGCGGGCGTAGTCCTGGAAGACGACGGCGAGATTGTCGGGGACACCGCGCACGGGTGTGCCGTCCAGGGTGATCGTGCCGTCGTACGCAGGCAGCAGCCCCGCGACGGTCCGCAGAAGCGTCGACTTTCCGCAGCCGGACGGGCCCACCACGCACAGGAGTTGGCCGTCCGGCACGGTGAGGGTGATGTCGTGCAGAACCTGGTGGTCGCCGTAGTGCTGGCCGACCTCGTCTAGGCGGAGCATGGAAGTCCCTGCGCAGAGGTTGTAGGGGGCGTGCGGGTCATGGGGTCGTCGTCCTCCCTGTGCCGACGAGCCGCTTCTCGACTGCCATCAGGCCGGTGTTGAGGAGATAGCCGAGGGCGCCGAGCAGGACGAGCGCCGCCCAGACAGTGAGCAGGTCGGAGCGGGACTGGGCGTCGGTGAGGGTGAAGCCGATGCCGTTCGCGGTGCCGGGAAGCAGTTCCGAGAACACCATGAGGATGAGGGAGAGCGACAGGCTCAGGCGCAGCCCGGCGAAGATGCGGGGCAGCGCGGAGGGGAGGATCAGGAAGCGGAGCCGTTCGGCCGGGGTGAGGCGCAGGACCGCGGCGACTTCGAGGCGGAGCGGGTCGGTGTTGCCGGCCCCGTCCGCCGTGTTGATCAGCACGGGCCAGACGGCGCTGAAGACGATCGACGCGATCTGCATCGGCGTACCGAAGTCGAGGAGCACCACGAAGACGGGGACCAGGGCGGGCGGCGGGACGGCGCGGGCGAACTGCAGGACTGGGTCGCAGAGGGCGTACACGCGTCGCGAGCGGCCGATGGCGACACCGAGTGCGATCCCGGCGACGGCGGCGATCCCGAATCCGGCGGTCATCCGGCCGAGGCTGGGCAGGATGTCGGCGACCGCGGCCTCGGTGAGGAAGACGTGCCGGGCAGGGCCCGAGAACCAGAGCTCGTGGGCGCGCCCCGCGATCTCGGCGGGCGGCGGGAAGTAGACGCTGCCGTGAACTCGGGCGACCAGTTGCCAGACGGCCACGGCGAAGGCGAGGACGAGCCAGCGGAGCAGGGCGTGTCGCACGTGGGCGGGGGCGAGGGCGCGGCGGACGAGGGGGACCAGGGCGCTACGCGGAGGGGGCCGACGTCGGCCGGGGGGTGCGGCGCGTTCGGATGCGGTGGTGCGGGGCTCGTTCATGCAGGGTCCTCGCGGGGCGATGCGGGGAGTGTTCGGTGTGTGCGCCGCAGTCGACGGGCTCGGGGGTCGGTTTGTGTGGACGGCCGTTGTGTGGACGGCTGCGGAGCCGGCGGTCGCGGGGTTGGCGGTGGGGGTGTGTGGATTGCGGGGGGGGGCGAGGGTGCCTGACACGGGTGCGTGGGTTGCGGCGGCGAGGGCGCCTGACACGGGTGCGTGGCGTGCCCCACGGCCAGCCATCCCCCGACTCACCGCACCCAACACCCGCCACCCCACGCCCCCTTCACGCCACACCCCGCCGCCCTGGCGTCCACGGAAACAGCCTTCGCTCTCCCCACACCAGGACCCCGTTGATGACCAGCCCGAGCACGCCCGCCCACACCACTCCCGCCAGCACATCGCGTGTGCCGTCCGTAGCCAGTCCTGCCTGGGCGATGAAGATGCCGAGTCCTTCGCCGAAACCGGAGAGGATCTCCGTAGCGACGGCCAGGATGAGGGCGACCGCCGCCGAGATGCGGATGCCGGCGGCGATGAAGGGGGCCGTGCCGGGCAGTTCGACGCGCAGGAGGACGGCGAGGCGGCCGAAGCCGAAGGCGCGGAGGGTGTCCTTGGCCAGGGGGTCGGTCTCACCGAGGCCGTAGACGGTGTTGAAGAGGATCGGCCAGACCGAGGCGTACGTCACCAGGGCGACCTTGGTTTCGGTGCCGGAGCCGAGCAGCAGGGAGACCAACGGGATCAGGGCGACGGACGGCAGCGGCCGCAGGAACTCGACGATCGCGCGGACGGCGGCGTCGACGACCGGCACGCTCCCGAGGACCAGCCCGACCGGCACGGCGATGACGCACGCGAGGCCCAGCCCGAGCACCCAGGCGCGCAGGGTGGCACCGATGCCGTCCAGGAAGACCGGATCACCCGCCAACGCCACTGCTCGCGTCAGGACTTCGGAGGCGGGCGGAAGGTAGTCGCGCCGCACGAGACCCGCACGGGAGACCGCCTCGCAGGCGCCGAAGGCAAGCAGCACGCCCAAGGTGCCCAGGAGAAACTGCTCCTGACGGCCTTTCGATGTCACGTCACTTGACCATCAGCGTCGCCGGATCGATCGGCTTCTTCAGCATCCCGTGCTTCTTCATGAGATCCGTCAGCCGGGTGAGCTGCGTGGCGTCCATGGTGGGCGGAAAAAGGGGCAGATCGATCGACTCGGCCTGCCTGTCGGTCACTTTGGTGTAGGTCGGCAGCGTGTCCCGCACAACGGCCGGGTCTTCCTCGGCGATCTGCACAGCCGCCTTGATGGCCCGCTGAAAGGCCGCCAGTGTCTTGCCGTTCCCGTCGGCGAACTTGCCCGTGCTGATGTAGCCGCTGAGCGGGATCGACTCCACCGGCGCGGACGAGCCGTCGATGAGGACCCTGGCCTTCAACTCGTCCTGAATGGCGCTGTCGTAGGGCTCGACCGCGTGCACGGCGTCGACCTGTCCCTTGTCCAGGGCGGCACCCATCTGCGGGAAGGGAATCGCCCGGTAGACGGGGCGGCCCACGCCCTGCTTCTCCAGGATCTCGTCGAAGGTGAGCGACTGGACGTTGTTCAGGACGTTGACCGCGAGCTTCCTGCCCTGGAGGTCGGCGACGGTCTTGATGTCCGAGCCCTCGGGCACCAGCACGTCCATCATGCGCGGCGCCGCCCTGATCGCCTCGGCGACGATCCGGATGTCGAGGGTGCCCTTCTCGTGGGCCTGCAGGTAGGTGACGTAGTTCGCGCTCGCGACCATGTCGATCTGGCCCTTGGCCAGGGCCGGCAGCGCCTGGAGACTCTGCTGGATCTGCTGGATGCGGACGTCGAGGCCTTCCTCCTCGAACAGACCACGGTCTCGCGCGATATAGAGGGCGGCACAGTCGATCAGCGGCAGTGCGGCCACCGTGACGGTCTCCCGCCCGCCGGCGCCGGACGAGGATTCCCCGTCGTCCCCGCAGGCCGTGACCGCCATCAGCATGAGGGTGGCCGCGGCGGCAGCGGCTGTCCTCGTTCCCGAGCGCAATTGACGTAACGCCATGACGACATGACTAGCAAGATTTTGTCATGATCACCACATGCAGGAGGGGAACCCGGACACGTCATCTGTCGGTCTTCACCGATATACGCCACCTTGGTCGCATGACCTCTGCGCGCGGACGGCCCGCACGAAAGCGAGCAGGCGTGACGGCGCACCAAGCACCCCCCGTCCCCGACATCCCCGACGTCTTCGACCCTCGCCAGTACGCCGCCGGCGTGCCCCACGACGCCTACCGCATCCTGCGCGACCACCACCCCGTGGCCCGGCAGGACGAACCCGAGGTGCTGGGCTGGCCGGCCGGACCCGGGTTCTGGGCCGTGACCCGGCACGCCGACGTCGTACGCGTGCTCAAGGACTCGGCGACGTACTCCTCGCACATCGGCGCGACCCAGATCCGGGACCCCGACCCGGACGACCTGCCCTTCATCCGCCGCATGATGCTCAATCAGGACCCACCGGGACACGGTCGCTTGAGGCGGCTGGTGAGCCGGGCCTTCACGCCCGGCCGCGTGGACCGTTTCACGAGGGTCGCCGAGGCGCGCGCCCGCACGCTCCTCGCGCACGCCCTGGAGACCGCGCGAACGGCGGACGGCACCGTCGATCTCGTCACCGCCGTGACCGACGACTACGCCCTGCTCAACCTCGCCGACCTGCTGGGCGTGCCGGAGGCCGACCGCAAGCTGCTGCTGCACTGGACGCGGCGGGTCATCGGCTACCAGGACCCCGACGAGGCGGGCACCCCGGTGCTCGACGCCGACGGCAGGCCGGTCAATCCGCGGTCGCCCGCGATGCTGCGGGACATGTTCGGGTACGCCCAGCAACTGGCCGCGCACAAGCGGCGCCACCCCGACGACGACGTCATGACCACCCTCGCCCATGACGCCGAACTCGCGGGACCCGAGCTGGAGATGTTCTTCTTCCTGCTCACGGTGGCGGGCAACGACACCGTCCGCAGCGCGGCGCCGGGCGGGCTGCTGGCGCTGGCGGAGCACCCGGAGTCGTACGACCGACTGCGGACGGGCCAGGTGGAACTGCCCTCCGCAGTCGACGAGTTGCTGCGCTGGCATCCCCCGGTCCTCACCTTCCGCCGCACTGCCGCACAGGACACGGAGCTCGCCGGCCGGCTCATCCGTGCGGGCGACAAGGTGGTCGTCTTCCACGCATCCGCCAACCGTGACGAACGGGCCTTCGCCGGCCCCGACCGGCTGGACCTGTCCCGCACGCCCAACCCGCACGTGTCCTTCGGCGACGGCCCGCACGTCTGTCTGGGCGCCCACTTCGCCCGGCTCCAGCTGCGGGTGCTCTACCGAGAGGTCCTGCGGGTACTGCCCGTCCTCAGGACCGCGGGAGAGCCCAAGCGGCTGGTGTCGAACTTCATCAACGGGCTCAAGTACCTGCCGGTGCAGGTCAGTTGAGCCGGAGTGAGTCGACGGCCCGAGGTCGTCACGTCCGCACCTGGATCAGTGCATGCGTCCCGCCCGTCCGCCACTTCTGCCCCTCCGCCGCCACCAGCGCCGTCTCCGTACGGGCGTCCAGGCCGGTGATCACGTCGGACTTCAGGGTGCGCAGGGCGGCCACCGGGCCGGGGAAGTACGCGGTGACGTCGGCGAACGGCGTGGTCGGCGGCCAAAGGCGGTCGCCGACCAGGCGCCGGTAGTTGAGGTCGCCCTTGACGATGGTGATCGTGGCCGCGGCGAGCTCGTCGCGGAGGTCGCCGGGCATCGCTGCGTACGGCAGCGGGGCGCACGAGAAGGGGTGGGCGCGGACGGTGAGGCGGCCGTCCGTCATCGCCGACCAGAGGACCTGACCGTACGTCGCGGCCACGCCCTGCGCCGCGGTCAGCCTGCGCAGGGCGTCGAGCACGTCGGCGTGCGTGGCGTCGGAGACGTAGTACGGGTACGCCTTGATGTGCAGGACGGCCCGGCCGATCCGCCCCTGGGTGAGGAGGTGGGCGATGAGGAGCAGGTCGGGGACGAGTTCACGGCCCGCGTTGTCGGCGATCAGACACAGCGTGGCGGAGCCGGACGGCGGGAACAGGGACCAGAAGGTCTCGCTGTCGTCGGCCACGAGGGGCGGGGTGTCCGAGGATCCCTCGTCGTGTGCGGCCGACAGACGGAAGCCGAGGTCGGCTCGGTTGCCCCACAGGGAGCCGTGCAGCAGAGCCCGGTCCTGTTCGTCGGCGGGCCGGTCCGCGAGGTCGTCGAGGGCGGCGAGCTCCTCGTCCGTCTCCGAGGCGTCGAGTTCGGCCGTCTTGGAGGGGCGGAAGGGGTCGATGCCCTGCCAGGGGCCAGGGGTGAAGTAGCGGACGGCTTCGAGGAGTTGGCGGTAGAAGTAGCTCTCCGACCACAGCCACGGTACGTCGAACCAGGACCGGCCGGTGTGCGCGTCGGCATCCCAGGCCGTCCAGCGGTCCCGGTCGTGCGCGTCGGCGGGCAGCGGTTCGATCACGCCCGTGATGCAGCTCGCGAGGAGCGCGTCCAGCGCGCGGCGCTGCTCGGGGCCGTACGGGAAGGACTCCCGTACCTGCCGGATGATCGCGGGGTGCCGTTCGGCGAGGACGCTGTGCGGGAACGAGCCGGGTTCGTTCCCGAGGAGCACGGACGCGGGCGGGGTGTCGGACCTCTCGGGCATACGCCTCACCGTATCGCGCGGGTCAGGTGTGTCATACGGCTCTGATCTCCCGCTCCAGCTGTGTCGCGAGGGTGAGGTAGCGGGCCCGGCGGGGCACCGGGACCAGACCGCGGATCATGATGTGCCACATCTCTGCCACCCTGCGGGGCTGCCGGGCGACGGGTTCGAGGGAGCGGCCGACGACGCGGGTGCCGACGAAGAAGCACACGATCGAGTTGGCCGCGGCCTCGGCGTCGATGTCCGGGTGCAGGTCGGACTCCTTGGCGGCGCCGAGGAGCTTGCGGGTGGTGATGTCCAGCAGTTCGGTGAAGGGGTGCCTCAGGGGCGGTCGTATCACCACTCCGCCGGTGGCGAGGCGCAAGCCGGCCCTGGGGATGGGGCCCTCGACGGACAGCCGCGCGATGCCGAACGTCGTGCGCATCAGGGCCTCCAGCGAGGTGTAGCCCCTGCCGTCCATCTCCGCCGCGACCTGACGCGAAGCACGGGACTGGAGTTCCATGATCGCCTGGGCCAGGTCCTCCTTCGCCGCGAAGTGGAAGTACAGGGCGCCCTTGGTGACTTGGGCGTGGTCGACGATGTCGCTGAGACTGGTCGATTCATAGCCGTGACGGTCGAACAGTTCGGCGGCGGCCGTGAGGATCGTGGTGCGGGTCTGTTCCGCTCGTAACTGCCTCGCCATCAGCTGAACTCTCCTGGGGCCGGAAAAGAACGGGTCGCGCCGTTTGTTTCTTACTCCCCGTACACGATAGCTCAGCCCTCCTCGGTGCCCACCCCGCACTCGAAAACCGTCGACTCTCCCTGCCGTCCCACGACTTGCACATCGGTGCCGTTCGCCCCCGGCTCACCCACGGCCTCGATCCAAAGAGGCAGGTCGAGTTCGGCGTACTGGTGGAAGACGGCATGGAAGGAAGCGGGCCTGCGGGGGGACTTCCGGGTCCTGGCACGTATGGCCTGTCGAACCGCTTCCAGCAGGAGCATGCCGGGCACATGATCGAGCGGGTGATCAAAGAAAACAGCATGGCCGGTATCGACGCGCAGCTGCCACCGGTCGGGGAGCTCGGCCGGCGCGAGGACGACGTCCGCGGACAGGGCGCGGTCCACGGCCGAGGGCGGCAGAGCGGGCGGGACGGGCAGCACGGACACGGTGGCCGCGGTGCGCCCGCCGCGCAGTCGGCGGTAGACGGCTGCGCTGGTCCAGGTGGCGGCCACGTGTGCGGTCCCGACGCACTGGTCGCCGAGCCGTATCTCCGCGTCGTAGCGGAATCCGGCCGGGCGGCCGCCGCGGCGGGTGACGTCGGAGACCGTGATGTGGAGGACCGGTGCGGCGGGTGCGGTGCCGATGGCCAGATGCTCGGGGCGCGTGGTGATCCGCAGTTCCGTGAGCACGAACTGGTGGCCCAGCGGCACCTCGTAGGCGGTGTGCGCGATGAGTGTGCCGGCCTGGCGGACGGTTTCGGCGACGAGCAGCGGCTCGTATGCCGACCGGTCCGGCGACACGTGTAAATGATGAGCGCGCGGCCATTCGGCGAAGACGGTGAACCGGTCCTCTTCGGTGCTGGTCGCACCGGTGAGAAACGTTTCCGCGACCGAGGCACGGTGGACGAGTTGGCGAGGTACCGTGGCGGTCAGGCCTTCCGGTGCCACCGGGGTCTCGGTGAGCGGAGCCGTGGCGAGTTGCCGCGGATGAGACATGTCCCCTCCTTGGGTCCCCCCGTGTGTGCGCTGACAACGGCGAGGTGCCCGTGCCGCGAGCGTTAGAGTACGAGGCGACCGGTTTGTTTTCAATGCGGCCTTGGGTCGCTCGGCCGTGCCCGAACCGCTCCGGCGCACGCCCGGCGCAGAGGTCGACTCGGCGCAGCGGAGGGGCTGTTATGGCGAGGCAGGAGCGCGCCATCAGAACGCGGAGGGTGATCCTGGAGGCCGCGGGCGCGGTCTTCGACGAGCACGGGTACGCGGCAACGACCATCTCGATGGTCCTGGAGCGGGCCGAGGTCACGAAGGGCGCCCTGTATTTCCACTTCCCCTCCAAGGAATCCCTGGCCCAGGCCGTGCTGGACGAGCAGATGCCGTTCGGCGTGGTGCCGCCGCAGCCGTGCAAGCTGCAGGAACTCGTCGACATGACCTTCGTGTTCGGGCAGCGGCTGATCGGCAACTCCCTGCTCAAGGGCAGCGTGCGGCTGGCCGTGGACCAGAGCGCTCCGCCCGGTGTCGACGACGCCGGGCCGTTCCGGCAGTGGGCGGACCATCTGATGGGGCTGCTCGAACAGGCCCGTGACCAGGGCGAGTTGCTGCCCACCGTGGTACCGAGACAGACGGTGGAGCTGCTGGTCGGGGCGTTCGCGGGGCTCCAGTTGATGTCCCTGGCGCTGACCGAACGGGAGGATCTGGCGGAGCGGATCTCGGTCCTGTGGGGACACATCCTGCCGAGCATCGCGGTGCCGGGCCTGTTGACCGGTATCGACCGCGAGCCCGACCGCGGACTCCGGGTGCTGGACGCCCTCGACGAAGCGGGCGTCGAGCAGACCGACATGGACCTGTCCGTACGCTGAGTACACAGCGACCGACCGGAGTGACGGTTTCCGTCACTCCGGTCGGCGCCGCAACGAACGGCGGGCCGGCCGATGCCCCATCCGCACCGGCCGGCCCGCCCGCTTGTGGTACACGTTCGCTCAGAAGGTCAGCTTCCAGTTGTTGAGCCGGCCCGTGTCCTGGGCCGCCGTGTCCTGGACGCGCAGCTTCCAGGTGCCGTTGGCGGTCTCGCTCGAGGCGTTCACGGTGTAGGTGGCGCTGACGTTGTCCGCGGAGTCCGAGGAGCTGGACTTCAGGCGGTACGTCGAACCGTCCGGGGCGACCAGGTCGATGACCAGGTCACCGCGGTAGGTGTGGGTGATGTCCACGCCGACCTGGAGGGCCGACGGGGCGTTGCCGCTGCGGCCGCTGACGGCGATGGAGGACTCGATCGCGGAGCCGTTGTCCGGGATGGAGACGGCGGACGTGCTGGTGAAGGTGGTGCCCCCCGTGGAGCCGCCGGAGCTGCCGCTCACCGCCTGCACCGTCTTGGTCGCGTCCGCGAGTCCGGCGCCGCAGCCACCCGAGCAAGTGCCGGGCAGAGTACGCGAGTTGGTCTTGATCGCGGACTCGATCTGCGCCGGGGTCAGCGACGCGCTGGCGGACTTCATCAGCGCGGCCAGGCCCGCGATGTGCGGGGCGGCCATGCTGGTGCCCTGGTAGTACTCGTAGCTCTCGGAGGACGGGCCCTGGGCGCCGGAGTTCAGCGTGGACAGGATGCCGTTGGCCGTGACGGAGTTGGTCTCGCCGCCCGGAGCGGCGATGTCGACGACCGAGCCGAAGTTGGAGTAGTAGGAGCGGTTCCCCTGGCGGTCGGCGGCCGCCACGCTGATGACGTTGCTGCAGCTGGCCGGCGAGTAGTTCGCGGCGTTGGCGTTGCTGTTGCCCGCCGCGACGACCACCGTGGTGCCGCGGTTCACGGCCGCGTTGATGGCGCTCTGGGTCGCGGTGGTGCAGGCGCCGCCCCCGCCGAGGCTCATGTTGATGACCTTGGCTACGTTGGCGTTGGCCGGGACGCCGGAGACCGTACCGCCGGACGCCCAGGTGATGGCGTCGATGATGTCGGAGTCGTAGCCGCCGCACTTGCCGAGCACACGCAGCGGGGAGACCTTCGCGCCGTACGCGATGCCCGCGACGCCCTTGCTGTTGTTGGTGACGGCGGCAATGGTGCCGGCGACGTGGGTGCCGTGCCAGGAGGAGCCGTAGGCCGGGTCGCCGGAGGCACACTCGTTGGCGGCGGTCCAGTCGCCCGGGTCGGCCGGGTTGCTGTCGCGGCCGTTGCCGTCGTTGCCGACCGTGGCGTCGGAGATGAAGTCGTAGCCCGCGACGATGTTGGCGCCGACGTCGGAGTGGGAGACATAGCCGGTGTCGATGACGGCGACGGTCACCCCGCTGCCGGTGGCGACGTCCCAGGCGCCCGGCACGTTCATGCCCGCGGTGGACTCGAACAGGTCCCACTGCTTGGTGTACTCGGTGTCGTTGGGGGTGGCCAGCGGCTTGTTCAGCCGGTCCGGTACGACGTAGGCGACCTGCGGGTCGGCCCGGTACTCGGCGACGACGTCGGCGACGTCCATCCCGGTGAGGTTCTCGCCGAGGTCGACGAGGGCGGCGCCGGAGCCGAGGCGGCGCTGGAAGTCGAGGTCCTCGCCGGCCTCCTTGCCCTTGGCGGCGGCGTCGGACTCGGCGGCCTTGTTCGACTTGGCCTCGGCGGCACCGGACTTGTAGCCGACGATGAGGCGCTCGGCCGTGGTGCCGGGGGCGGCCTCGGTCTGGGCCGCCGGGACGGGGGCGGCGGCTTCCTCGGCGGGGGAATCCTGGGCCACCGCAACCGTGGTGGCGGCCGTGAAGAGCGCGGCGGAGACCGCGGCGACGGATATCAGCTTCCGTCTGAGGGGTGTGGAGGTACGCAAGGGCTTGCCTTTCGTGGCCGGCCGTACTCCGGGCAGCGCGGAGCGGCGGTCGATTCGCTTCGTCCTCGAAGCGGCGGGGGGTCCACCGGGTGGGCAGGTGGGGGCGATACGGCGAAGGCGGGGCAATGCGGCGAAACGCAGGTGGGGCAGTGCGTAGTGCGGGGGCGCGGCGGCCGGCCTGGCGCGAGCTACGCCCCGTTCGGGGTTACCTGTGGGGCGGCTGTGGTCGAACGATAGGCAAAGAGCTGGTCATCCGGATACAGGGGAAACCCTCGATCCGGCCGGAAACCCACCCTCTACGTCGCATGGTTGACCGGTATTGGCGGACTTTGCCCGACTCGTCGCGCAGTGAACGCGCCGGGCCGATTTCCCGTACTGCACGAGGACCCTTCCGCACCGGCCGAGGAGACGTTCCGGATGTCCCGGATGCCCTGGATGAGATCGCACCGCACCGCCCTGACGGCCGCCGCCGTCACGCCGCTGTTGCTCACGGTGTGGGCGGCGGGCCCGGCCCATGCGCACGGTGCGCCGACGGATCCGACCAGCCGCGTGTACGCCTGCTCCCCCGACGGCGGCAGCGCGTCCACGTCGGCGTGCCGGGCGGCGATCGCCTCGAACGGCGCGCCCTTCACGGCCTGGGACAACCTGCGGATCGCGAACGTCAACGGCCGGGACCGGCAGGTGGTACCCGACGGACAGCTGTGCAGCGGCGGACTGCCCGCCTACCGGGGCCTCGACCTCGCCCGCGCCGACTGGCCGTCGACCCGGCGCACGCCGGGGTCCCCCCAGACGATGCGGTACGTGTCCACGATCCCGCACACGGGCACCTTCAAGCTCTATCTCACCAAGCCCGGCTACGACCCGGCGAAGCCGCTCGCCTGGTCCGACCTCGCGGAGCAGCCGTTCGCGGTGGTGAAGGACCCGGCGCTGACGAACGGGGCGTACCGGGTCCGGGCGACCCTGCCGTCCGACCGGACCGGGCGCCATGTGCTGTACACGATCTGGCAGAACAGCAGCACGCCGGACACCTACTACTCGTGCTCGGACGTGGTGTTCCCGGAGGCGGAGAAGCAAGGCGGCGAGGGCTCCGCGACGACATCGCCGGGCGGGGGCGAGCGCTCCGCGACGGCCTCCCCGGGCGACGGTGAGAAGCGCACGGACAGCAGCCCTACGCCGGCGACCGAGCAGCGCACGCCGCAGCCGCCGACGCAGACCCCGGTGTCGGCCCAGCCCCAGAGCGACAGCACTCCGGTGGCCTCCGGGACGGACACCGACTCGGGGCCGTCCACCCCCATGCTGGCGGGCGGCGCCGCGGCGGTACTGGTGCTCACCGGCGGCGCCGCCCTCGTCCTGCGTCTGCGTCGGCGGTGAACCACCGCCGTTCGAGGGTCAGTTGACGTTGACGGCGAGCCCTGAGCTCGTCACCGGGGCGTACTTGGCGGTGAAGTAGGCGCTGCTGAAGCACAGCGACGAACCGGACGTCTTGGTGAACGGCTGCTGGGTGAAGGCGATGCTGTTGTCGGCGTTGCTCGCCGTGCCGGACAGGCCGGGCGCCTGGTAGACGCAGGTGATGGTGCCGAGCAGGGTGCGCAGCTTGACCGTGGACTGGACGGCGGAGCCCGCGGCCGGGGTCACGGTGACGGTGCCGTCGGAGGACACGCTGGTGGTGTACGGCAGGTTGTCGACGGTGATGCCGCTGACGCCGAGCACACCGGTGACGTTGGCGGTGCAGCCGCTGGTGTCGAAGGTGTGGGAGGTCAGCGACTCGGTGGCGGTGCCGGGGGCGGCGGGGTTGTCGGTGACGGTGGCGGAGAACGCCGACTTGGTGCAGGAGATGCCGCTGGTGCCGGTCGCGCTGGAGTAGAAGGTGGCGGCGGTGCCGCTCGCCAGGTTGGCGTCGAGCACGGCGCCGACCGCGACCGCTGCTCCGTCGGTGGTGGTCAGTACCGGTGTGTCGGCGGCCGAGGCGGGGACGGCGAGCCCGAGGGCTGCGACGGTGCCGGCGAGGGTGAGGAGGGCGCGTGCGCGCATGCGGGGTACCTCGACTTTCGTTGCGGGGGTATGCCCTGAGGGCGGCTGTGCGGCTCAGGGGGTTCGGTGGGGGGCTCGGGCGCGAGTCGGGGTGCGCCGTTGCCGGGCCGTGACGCCTTCTCCGTACGACACGGACCGGCAACGACAGCCGACCGGTGGCCGGCCGGAGACCGTGGGGAGGGCTCCGGACGGACCGGGCGGGGAAGGGCGTCCGGCACGGACCGAGGGGGAAGCGACCGTGACGGGGCCGTGAAGTGATCTCGCGGAATGTAAAGGACATCAAGTCCGGGAACGCGGGCCACGGGCCACGCGACGGCGGATCCGGCGCCACGGATCCAGGGGGAGCCAGGGAGAGTTGTAGACCTGAGTGTCCGTCAACGTCAAGACACAGAAAGGGAGTTGATTGCTTTCGCCGGTACTTTCCGAGGCTTCCGAGGGGTTACGGAGGCAGTGGACTCACAGGTGGCGCACAATCAACACTCTTTTCCCACAACTGCCTTGACCCTCGGGTGTAACCACCGGTAACTTCCGGGCTGGCTACTGCGGAGTACGAGAAAGCCCTTGCACCCGCCGGGAGTTGTGAGGGGCGTGCGCCGTGGGCGCTGTCCGCGCCAGGACAACGTGCCGCTGATGCCCTACCCGCACTTTTGCATCTGGGAGCAGTTATGGCCTCGTCCTCGGACGTCACCTCGTCCGCCGACCACACCCCCGAGAACCCGGAAAGCGGTTCCGTGTCAGAAGCATCCGAACCCACCGAGGGCCCCGCCAGACGCGGGCGGGTCCGGGCGCGCCGGGCCGCCGTGATGGCGGTGCCGGCCACCCTGGTCGCCGGCGCTCTCGCGGTACTCACCGCCGAGGGCGCGCTGGGCGTGCAGTTCGCGATCTCCGGCATGCCCTTCACGGTCACCGCGACCGAGCTCAACGGCACCGGGTTCGAGCAGTTCGGCGGCCTCGACAGCATGGCGCCGGGCAGCCCCAACGAGGGGGACACCGGCGGCCAGGTGCTGATCGTCACCTCCGCGATCAAGAACGCGACGCTCACGAAGCTGTGTCAGAGCGTCGACCTCGGCGGCACGAACCTGCTCATCACCGCGGGCAGCGGAGCGGAGAAGGTGAGCGCGAGCGATCTGACCACCGACTCGACCGAGCTGTCGGGTGACGCCGCGTTCAACAACATCGAGATCGGCAACGACGCGAGCACCTTGACCAAGGCCGGGGTGAAGGGGCCGATCGGCGTCTTCAGCCAGCAGGCTGACACCGTGCGCATCGCCAATCTGCGGCAGACCAACTACGCGACCACTGCTGGCGTGTTCAAGCTTCCCGGGCTGAAACTCGGCTTCAGCAGCAAGGGTTGCTGATGGCGCAGCGTTCGGGTTTCCGGTCGGCCTTCCGTCGTTGGCGGGCCGACCGGCCGTTCTGGGGCGGGGTGTTGCTCGCGCTGGGCGGGGCGGAGATTCTGCTCACGATGAAGGCGTCCATGAAGGTCGTGCTTCATGTCGGGATGCAGGGGCTGGCGGGGTATCTGCTGCCGGCGCTGATGCTGCTGCTGGGGCTGTTGATCCTGATCAATCCGGCTCAGCGGCTCTTCTACTCGATCACCGGGGTGCTGGTCTCCCTGGGGTCCTGGCCCACGTCCAACCTCGGGGGCTTCTTCGTGGGGCTCCTGCTGGGGGTCGCGGGGAGTTGCCTTGCCTTCGGGTGGATGCCGGATCAGGAGCCCAGGCGCCGGCGGCGGCGTCTGCGTCTGCGGCGGGAGGAGGGCGTTGTGGCTGCGGCCGTTGAGCAGGTCGGGGAGCCCGCCTGAACCGGGTTCTCCGGCCTGCGGCCGGGGTTGCGACGCCAGAGCGCCGCAGGGATCGGTGAAGTTCGGCGGGTGCGGGTTCGTGGGGGCTGGTCGCGCACTTCCCCGCGCCCCTAGGTTGGTGCACTGACCGCCAACTGTCCATCGTCCCCGCGCAGTTGCGGGGTGAACCAGCCCGACGCCCAGGTGCCCGGAGGCCCCGTGTCCGCCGACCGTATCGATACCGAGACCGCACACTCCGCCCGGATCTACGACTACATCATCGGCGGCAAGGACCACTACCCCGCCGACCGGGAGGCGGGCGATGCCATGGTCCGGGAGTGGCCCGCGCTGGCCGTTCACATGCGGGCCAACCGGGACTTCATGAACCGGGCCGTGCGGTATCTCGCCGAGGAGGTGGGGATACGGCAGTTCCTCGACATCGGGGCCGGGATTCCGACGTCGCCCAACATTCATGAGATCGCCCAGTCGGTGGCCCCCGAGGCCCGGGTCGTGTACGTCGACAACGATCCGCTCGTGCTCACGCTGTCGAAGGGGCTGATGTCCGGCACGGCCGAGGGCAGGACGGCGTACGTCGAAGCGGACATGCGCGACCCCGCGGCGATTCTCGACGCCCCGGCCTTCCGCGAGACCCTCGATCTCGGAAAGCCGGTCGCGCTCACCGTGATCGCGATCGTGCACTTCATGCTGGACGAGCACGACGCCGTGGGGATCGTGCGGCGGCTGCTGGAGCCGCTGCCCGCCGGGAGCTACCTGGCGATGTCCATCGGCACCGCCGAGTTCGCGCCGGACGAGGTCGGCCGGGTCGCCCGGGAGTACGCGGCGCGGGGCATGCCGATGCGGCTGCGCACCCTCGCCGAGGCCAAGGATTTCTTCACCGGTCTGGACCACGTGAAGCCCGGCATCGTCCAGGTCCACAAGTGGCGTCCGGACGGCACGGGCACCGACGTGATCCGCGACGAGGACATCGCGATGTACGGGGCGCTCGCCCGCAAGGCGGGTTGACCCGGTTTGCGAGCGCAAGCAGTGTGGGCGGACCCATCGGCCGTCCACCCTCCCGCCAGCGGTTCATCACGATGTGGCAGCTACAACTCACGCGTTGTTGTTGCACACTTGACTGCCGGTGGTCACACGCGATTGGCTCCGCCCCAGCGAGAGTTTCACCCGGTCGGCGAACCCCCGGTCGACACCGGCCGTCCTCTCGTTCGTTCCTACGGCTCGGCCGCACAGCGAGGTGCCGCACCCTCGCGAAGACCCCACCCCCTCCCCCTCTTTCACTCGCGTCGCGGCCCTCACGGCCGCCTCCTGTCTGCTGCTGGCCGGCTGCTCCACCGTCGGCGGGACCGACGAGGCGCCGGACGCGGACGCGGCGGGCTCCTCAGGGCTGAAGGTCGCCCTCATCACCCACGGCGGCGAGGGCGACGCCTTCTGGGAGCTGGTGCACAAGGGTGCCCAGGCAGCGGCCGCGAAGGACGGCATCGACCTGACCCTCGCGAGCGACTCCGACCCGGCCGGCCAAGCCCAGTTGATGCGTGACGCCATCAGCCAGAAGGTCGACGGCATCGCGGTGACCCTGGCCAAGCCGACGGCGATGACGGGGCCCGTCGCCCAGGCGCGGGCGGCCGGCATACCGGTGGTCGGCCTCAACTCCGGTATAGACGACTGGCAGTCCGCGGGGCTGGTCGGGTACTTCGGCCAGGACGAGAGCGTCGCGGGCCGGGCCGTCGGCGACAAGCTGGACGACCTCAGGGCCAAGCACGCCCTGTGCGTCATCCACGAGCGCGGCAACGTCGCCCTGGAGGCGCGCTGTGCGGGTGTGAAGAAGTCCTTCGGCGGCGACACCGAGAACCTCTACGTGGACGGCACCGACATGGACGCGGTGACCGCCTCCGTCGCGACGCGGCTCAGACAGGACCCGAGCATCGACGAAGTCGTCATGAACGGCGCACAGTTCGCACTGGCCGCGGTGAAGTCGGCCGAGGAGGCCCGCTCCAAGGCCCATGTCGCGACCTTCGACCTCAACAAGGACCTGGTCAAGGCGGTCCAGGCCGGGGACGTGCAGTTCGCGGTGGACCAGCAGCCCTATCTGCAGGGCTACCTCGCGGTGGACTCGCTGTGGCTGTACAGGACCAACGGCAACACCCTCGGCGGCGGCGAGGCGCCCGTCCTCACCGGGCCGGCGTTCGTCACCAGGGCGAACATCGCCTCGGTCGCCGAGTTCGCCGCCAACGGAACCCGGTGACCGGACAGTTCCCCGACGCTGTCGCCAAAGATTCGGTCACGCGTGACACGTACGCTCACTTGTACGGATAGCATCCAGCGCATCCCCCGTGACGTACCGGACACGCCGCCACCCCTGGCGCTCGTCCCGCTTCCGCTTCCGCGCTGACCCCGCCCGCTCCCGCCCTCCGCTGATCGCCCTAGGACGACAATGTCTCCACGGACAGGTCCCCGGCGCCGCCTCGGCTCCATCCGTCTCTCCCTGATCCTGCTGGCCCTGGTGCCCGGCGTCACGCTCGCCGCCGTCTGGGGCGTGACGACGATCCAGATGTTCTCGGAGGGCCTGGGGCTCCGGTCGCAGACCGGGCTGAGCAAGTCGACCGGGGCCATGGGCACGGAGGCCACGCTCGCGCTGCAGCAGGAGCGCAGCTACTCGGCCGTATGGCTGGCGTCCCGGCAGGAGGAGGCCCGCAGCGCGCTGGACGAGCAGCGCCGCAAGACCGACAAGGCCGTGGCCAAACTGCTCGCCCAGTCGGACGCGATCCAGCAGGCCCCCTCCCGGATCAGGGACCGGCTGTACTCGGTCGTCGCGTCGGTGAGCAGCCTGGAGTACTACCGGGGGCAGGTCGACAACCCCACCGACATCACCGCCGCACAGGCGCTCGGCCAGTACACGTCGATCATCGACGACCAGATCCACGCCTTCCAGGAGCTCTCCCAGGTCGACGACGGCGACCTCACCTCGCAGGCCGGTCCGCTCGTCGCGCTGGAGCACGCGGCGGAACTGGTGTCCCGGGAGGACGCGCTGCTGACCCTGGCCTCGCCGTCGCGGACGATGGACGAGAAGTCGTGGACCGAGTTCGCGGAGCTGGTGAACACCCGCCGCTGGCTCGTCGAGGACCAGATCCTCCCCTCGCTGACGGGGAGCGCGAAGACGGAGACCGAGCGGATCCTGGGCAGCCCGCAGTGGGGGACCCTGGAGACCGTGGAGGACCGGGTGCTCGCGGCGCGGACGACGGCGCGCGGGGACGGGGACATCGCCGTCCCGGACGCGCAGAAGGAGTGGCGGGCCGCGCTGGTCAAGGTCTCCGACGAGTACGAGGTGCTGATCCGGCAGCAGACGACCGCGCTGCTGCAACGCAGCGGCGACAACGCCCGCGGCCTGCTGATCAAGGCCGCCTCCCTGAGCGCGGGCGGCCTGGTCGCCCTGCTGGTGTGCGTCTGGATGTCGTGGCGGATCACGCGTTCGCTGTCCCGGCGCCTGCACGGCCTGCGCGAGGCCACCCTCGGCCTCGCGCAGGAGCGGCTGCCCGACGTGGTGGCGCGGCTGGAGCGGGGCGAGACGGTCGACGTGGAGCTGGCCACCCCGCCGCTGGACTACGGCCACGACGAACTCGGCCAGGTGGCGCAGGCGTTCAACACCGCCCAGCGCACCGCCGTGCACACCGCCGTCGAACTCGCCGACACCCGGCGCGGCTTCCAGAAGGTCATCCTGGGCATCGCCCGGCAGAGCCAGAACCTGGTCAACCTCCAGCTCACCAAGCTCGACGCGCTGGAGCGCGCGCACCAGGACCCCGAGATCCTCAAGGGCCTGTACGAACTGGACTCCACAGCCAGCCAGCTGCGCCGCTACGAGGAGAACCTCGTCATCATCAGCGGCGAGCGGCCCGGCCGCAGCTGGAGCGAACCGGTCGCGCTGATCGACATCCTGCGCAGCGCCGTCGGCGAGGTCGCCGAGTACCGGCGGGTCGAGGTGCAGACGGAGGAGGAGGTGCACCTGGCGCCCCCTGCCGTGGCGGACGTCATCCATCTGCTGGCCGAGCTGATCGAGAACGCCACGCTGTACTCCCCGCGCCCGCGCCGGTCGGGGTGCGGGCCGCGATGGTGGCCAAGGGCCTGGCCGTGGAGGTCGAGGACCGTGGGCTCGGCATGTCCGAGGAGGACTACGACTCCTTCAACGCGCAGCTGGCCGAGCCCCCGCAGTTCGACGTGGTTGCTCTCGCCGACGACCTGCGCCTCGGCATGTTCGTGATCGCCCGGCTCGCCCAGCGGCACGGCATCGCGGTCACCCTGCGCTCCTCGCCGTTCGGCGGCACGACGGCGATCGTGCTGATCCCGCACGACGTCGTGGTGCGGGACCTCGCGGCCGCGGAGCCGGACGAGGTGGAGCACTCCGGTGCCGCCGAACCGGAGGAGCCCGTACGGGAGTCCCGCCCGGTCGTCCCGGCCCGCGCCTCGACCGCCCAGGCATCCACCGCGGCCTCCGCCCCCGCCATGCGCCGCGACGGCGGTCTCATCGCCCTGCCCCGCCGGGTGCCGCAGACCAGCCTGGCCGCCGAACTGCGCGAGGAGGCGCGGCCCACCGAGGAGAACGGCTACGAGGACTTCACCGCGGAACGAGCCGCCTCCTCCCTGGCCTGCTTCCAGCGGGGCACGCTCCAGGCCCGCGACGACAGCGACGACTGCGACGACGAGTCTGCGGACCCGCCCGAGCCGGCCGCGGACCAGCGGATCCCCGCCGCCCGCCGGACGCTTGACGACGTCGCCCCCGAGGAGCCACCCGCGGCGGACACCGCCGACGCAGCCGCGGACTCCTCCCCCACGTCCTCCCCTTCGCCCGCCGACCGCTCATGAAGGACACCGCCATGACACGCCCCACCCCCGCCACCGACACCCAGCTAGACCAGTTGCTCACCGGACTCGTGGAGCGGGTCGCCGACGTCAACCACGCCGTCGTGCTCTCCGAGGACGGTCTGGTGGTGAGCAAGTCCACCGGGTTCCTGCGCGACGACGCCGAGCGGCTGGCGGCGACCGCGTCCGGCCTGATGAGCCTCAGCAAGGGCGTCAGCATGGACTTCAGAGGCGGGCCGGTGCGTCAGGCACTGATCGAGATGGCCAACAGCTATCTGATCCTCACGTCCGCCGGTCCCGGCGCCCACCTCGTGGTCCTCACCAACCAGGGCGCGGACGTCGGCGTGGTGGCGTACCAGATGAACATGCTGGTGAAGAAGATCGGCGAGCACCTGTCGGCGGCACCGCGGGCCCATGTCGGCCCTGGCGCGTGAGGTGGCCGGAGACGATACGGCGGGCAGGCTGGTACGTCCCTTCACGCTGACCGGCGGCCGGACCAAGCCCAGCCGCACCGACTTCACGCTGATCACGACGGTGACGGCGGTGGATCCGCCGCCGGAGCGGGTGCCCCGTCCGCAGCCCGAGCAGACGCGGATCCTGCGGCGCTGCGCCCGGCCCATCGCCGTCGCGGAGCTCGCGGCCCATCTCGACCTGCCGGTGAGCGTGGTCGCCATCATGCTCTGCGATCTGCTGGAGGCGGGCCTGATCACCGTGCACCCGCCGCACCCCGTCACCCCCCGCACCCCGGACCTGGACCTGCTGCAGAAAGTGAGGGACGGCCTTGGCCGGCTCTGACACCACCGTGGAATCGGTCGCGCCGCCCGACACGGTCAAGATCCTCATCGCCGGCGGCTTCGGCGTCGGCAAGACGACGCTCGTCGGGTCGGTCAGCGAGATCCCCCCGCTGCGCACCGAGGAGCCCCTGACCGCCGCGGGCGTGGGCATCGACGACCTCAACGGCATCGAGAAGAAGCGGGCCACCACCGTGGCCCTGGACTTCGGACGGATCACCATCAGCCAGGAACTGGTGCTGTATCTGTTCGGTACGCCCGGGCAGCAGCGGTTCTGGTTCATGTGGAACGACCTGGCGATCGGCGCGCTGGGTGCCGTCGTCCTGATCGACGTCCGCCGGCCGGAGTCCAGCTTCGCGGCGATCGACTTCTTCGAGCGCCGGGAGATCCCGTTCGTCGTCGGCGTCAACGGCTTCCACGGCGAACACCCCTATCCCGCCGAGGAGATCAGGGACGCCCTCGCGCTCCCGGAGCATGTCCGGGTGCTGCTGTGTGACGCACGGGAGCGCGAGTCGTGCCGGGACGTGCTGATCGCCCTGATCGACCAGTTGATCGCCGACGCCCGGCAGGCGAGCTGAGCGTCACTCCTCGGGGCCGGGAAGCGGCCGGTTTGCGGGTGCGACGATCCTGGCCGTGAGGTCGGGGCCGGCCATCGCGGGGTCGAAGGGAAACATGGGCCGGCGAATGCGGTGGTGGCCGAGCCGCAGCAGGTCCTGGTCGACGCCGCCCGGGGTAAGCGCCATCTTCCAGTCGGCGGCCATGGCGAACAACTCGGGCTCCAGATAGCCGATCTTGACGATCACGACGTCGGCCGTGCGCGGGTCCAACTCCAGGTCGGTGAAGTCGCGTTCGAGGTGATACGGCTTCCGGAGCCGGGTCAGGATCACGTGCACGCTGCCCACCCGCAGCACGGCCTCCGTCTCGGCGTCCCGGTCGCCGTGTCGTACGGAGTGCACCACGCCGGTCATCGTGAGCGGCCCCGAGTGCCGGTCGTCGACCTCCGCGCCGGCGGTGACGGTGACCGCGGCGCCGACGCCGGCCTTCACCGCCGTGTCGACCGCGGACGGGCCGGGCAGGGAGGCGTACAGCACGACCGGGCCGGACGGGTCCTTGAACTCCGAGCGGTCCAGGACGTGTTGGAGTCCCCAGGTGACGTCTCCGGCGCCGCCCGCCGTGGGATTGTCGCCGGTGTCGCTGATGAAGTAGGGGCGGGCGCCGGCGGCGAGGGCCTCGTCGAGGCAGTCGCCGAGGGTGCCGGTCGGGGCGACGAAGGCGAAGTCCTGCCGGGCGTCCCAGAATCCGCGGGCGAGACGCTCGGCGCCTGCGGTGACGGCGGCCTCGTCGGGTCCGGTGACCACGACGGCGGCCCGGTTGCGCGGCTCGTCGGCCCAGGCGTACCCGACCCAGATCGCCGCGTCGGTCACCCCGTGGGTCGCTTCCACGTCCTCGACGGCCGCGTACACGCTCTTCGCGGGTTCGATACGGGTGGAGGTCTGCTCCCCGGCCAGCAGCACCGGCACCGGCACCCAGGCCTTGACGGGGCGGGGCGCGCCGCTCGCCAGGAGATCGACGAGGTTGCGGGCGGCCCGCTCCTTGGTCTCCATGGCGTCCTCGTGCGGGGCCATGCGGTAGCAGGTGATCAGGTCGCTGAGGTGGACGAGCGGCCGGGAGACGTTGCCGTGCAGGTCCATGGAGGTCGACACGAGGACGTCCGGGCCGGTCACCTCGCGGACACGGGTCAGCAGGTCCACCTCCGCGTCCTCGAGCCCCTCGACCGTCATCGCACCGTGGATGTCGTACCAGAGGCCGTCGAGCGGCCCCAACTCCCGCAGTCGGTCGATGAGTTCGCGGGACAGCTCGGCGTACGCGGCCGCCGTCACCGTACCGCCCGGCAGCGCCTTGCCGACCAGGGCGCCACGCCAGTCGGCGGCGTCCCGCAGCGGCTGTCCCGGGGCCAGGAACGGGTAGCGGCCGAGGACGTCCGGTCCGCGCCGCGGGTGAAAGGCGGGGGCCTCGGTGCGGGCCGGGGAGAAGGTCGACGACTCGATGCCGAGGCCGGCGATCGCGATGATGGGACGGAGGCGGGGCTGGAGCTGAGGCGAGGACTGGGACATGGCTCCTCCTGCGGGTCAGGGGTGGGTGCCGGCGACCGAGTGCAGCGCGTGGGCGAGGGCCCGCTGGAGGGCGAACTGGCCCGCGCCGACCAGGCCGGCGTCCGCGCCGAGGCCGGCCCGTTCGATGACCAGGTGCTCGGTGACCAGCGGGTGGCAGCCCTCGTACAACTGGCTGCGCACGGCCGCGACGAAGGGCTCCAGGGTGGAGAGGATGCCGCCGAGGTACACGGCGTCGGGGTTGAAGAAGTTGACGTTGGCGGCCAGCACCATGCCGAGGTAGCGGCCGGCCTGCCGGACCGCGCGCGTGGCCTCGGGGTCGGCGTCACCGGCGAGGCGTACGACGTCCTCGGTGGATGTCACCTCCAGGCCGCGCTCGCGCAGGATGCGGACCAGCGCCGCGCCCGAGGCGACCGTCTCCAGGCACCCGGTGTTCCCGCAGGAGCAGGGGATGTCGTGGGCGGCCTCGACTCGGACGTGGGTGATCTCGCCGGCCGCGCCCGAACCGCCCCGGTAGAGGCGGCCGTCGGCGATGACGCCGGCGCCGATGCCGGTGCCCGCCTTCACCATGATGGCCTGTCGTTGCGCGGCAGGGCGGACGCTGTGCTCGCCGACGGCCATGCAGTTGGCGTCGTTCTCGATGGCCACCGGGACCCCGAACCGTTCCTGCAGCCAGTCCCGTACCGGGAACCGGTTCCAGCCCGGCATGCGCGCGGGCAGTGTCACCAGGCCCGGCTCGACGTCGACCGGGCCCGGCAGGCAGAGGCCGACACCTCTGAGGGACTCCCGCCCGTTCCGCTCGGCGAGGCCCTCCAGCGTCTCGACCAGGCCGGGCAGCGAGGCCTGCGGTCCGTCGGCCGTCGCGAACGGCACCGTGGAGACGTCGGTGAGACCGCCACCTGGGTGGACGACGCCGACATGGGCGTGCCTGCCGCCGAGTTCGGCCGCCACGGCATAGCCGTCGCCGCCGCCGAGGCGCAGCACCTTGCGCGGCCGTCCGCCGGTGGACGACATGGTGCCCTCCTCGGTGACCAGGCCGTAGTCCAGGAGCTTGGTCACCGCGAACGAGACCGTCGACGGCGCGGCGCCGAGCAGCTCGGAGAGCTCCGTGCGCGTGGACGCCTGCCCGGAGGCGAGGAGTTCGAGGATGCGCCGGGTCAACGACCCACTTTTTTCAGTCATGGACGAAGTTACTTCCGTCATCTGTGGTCGGGACAGCGAGAGTAGGCCTCGAAGGACCCCTTACAGGTATTTCCAGAACAGCAGAAACATACTTTTTACAGCGGCACTCCTGTTTCTTCGAACATGCGGGGCTTTCACTGACTGCACCTCGCTTCTGTCCCCTGAGGAGAGCCATGTCCCCTGCTCGCACGAGACTCCTCGCCGCTGCCGCCGTCCTGTCCGCCGGCACTCTGCTGCTCGCGGGCTGCTCCGGGAGCAGCGGTACGTCGACCGGATCCCGCGACTCCATCAACTACGCGCTGCCTGCGAACTTCACGCCGAACTGGATCCTGCCGATCGGTACGGCGGCGCATCTGAACACCAACAACATCTCCATCGCGAACACGCTGTGGGAGCCGCTCATCGCCTACGACGGCTCCACCGGCGAGATCGCCTGGAACAAAGCCGGTTCGGTCGCCACCGACGCCGACTTCGCGCCCGACAACAAGAGCGTGCGGATCACACTGGGCGCCCGGCACTGGAGCGACGGGAAGCCCATCACCTCCCGTGACGTCCGGTTCTGGTTCGACCTCATCAAGGCGAACAAGACGGAGTGGGCGGGCTACAACCCCGGCCAGGCGCCGGACAACTGGACGTCCTTCAAGGCCGAGGACGACCGCCACTTCACCATCACCTTCGACAAGGCCTACAACCCGCAGTGGATGCTGGCCAACGAGCTGAGCTCCATCACACCGCTGCCGCAGCACACCTGGGACAAGGGCGGCGACGCCAAGCAGGTGTGGACGTACCTCAACGACGCCGCGAAGAACATCGGCGACTACGAGAAGAACGCCCTCTGGAAGACCATCAGCGGCCCGTACTCGGTCAAGTCCTACTCGACGGCCGGCAAGGTGGTCCTCACCGCCAACAAGAAGTACGACGGCGGCGAGAAGCCGGCCATCTCCACCGTGAACCTGCTCCCCTTCACCACGGCCGACGCCGAGAAGAACGCCCTGCGCTCCGGCGGCGTCGACTACGGCTACATCGAGGCGACCGACCTCGACCAGAAGGAGAGCTTCACCGCGCAGGGGTACGAGGTGAAGCCGTGGTCCGGCTGGGCGATCACCTACATGCCATACAACTTCAACAACCCGGCGATGGGCGCGGTGTTCAAGCAGCTGTACGCCCGCCAGGCCGTCCAGCGCTCCATCGACCAGGCAAGTCTGGCGAAAGTCGTGTTCAACGGGACGGCGGTCGCCGGCTACGGCCCGGTCCCGCAGGGGCAGGCGTCCGACTTCGTCTCCCAGGTGCAGAAGGACAACCCGTACCCGTTCTCGACGAAGGCCGCCCGGGCGCTGCTGACCGGTCACGGCTGGAGCGAGCAGGGCGGGGTCATGACCTGCACGAGTCCCGGGACCGGGGCTTCCCAATGCGGTGCGGGCGTCGCCAAGGGCACCAGGTTCGAGATGCAGGTGCTGTCGCAGTCCGGCTCGACGGTCACCGGCAACATGATGAGCGCGGTCCAGTCCTCGCTCGCCAGGACCGGCATCAAGTTCTCGATCAGGACCGCGCCCGTCAACTCGGTGCTGTCGCAGACCCCGCAGTGCAAGGCGAGCCAGTCGATCTGCAAGTGGCAGCTGTCCTTCTTCGGGACGGCCGGCAGCTGGTACTTCCCCGCCTTCCCGACCGGTGACTCGCTGTTCCAGACCGGCGGCGGTTCGAACTTCGGCAACTATTCGAACCCGGACGTCGACAAGCTCATCTCCGCCTCCACGACGTCCAGTTCGACCCAGGCGGTCCAGGACTACAGCGCCGCCCTCGCCGCGGACCTGCCGGTGATCTGGCTGCCGGAGCCCGTCTACCAGGTCTCCGTCATCAGGAACGGCCTCGGCGGCTTCTCCCAGGACTCGCTCGCCAACTTCCACCCCGCGCAGTGGAAGTGGACCGGCTGAGGCATGGACACGCTCCTGTACCTCAGCCGCCGGCTCCTCCAAGCCCTCGCCGTGATCCTGATCGTCACGATCGTGGTCTTCTGCCTGCTGCACACCCTGCCCGGAGGCCCCGCACGCGGGATCCTCGGGCCGCAGGCGACGGCCCAGCAGATCGCCGCGTTCAACCACGAACAGGGGCTCGACCGGTCGCTGCCCGTGCAGTACGTCTACTACCTGCGCGAGTTGGCGCAGGGTGACCTCGGGACGTCGTACACCCTCAACGAGGCGGTCTCGCGGCTGATCGAGCAACGGCTGCCGAAGACGCTGGTGCTGACCGTGCTGTCCGCGATGGTCGGGCTGCTGCTCGCGATCCCGCTCGGCATGTGGCAGGCGGTGCGGCGCAACAAGCCGGCCGACTACGTGATCACCACGCTGAGCTTCGTCGCGTACTCGACGCCGGTGTACTTCCTGGGACTGATCCTGGTACTGGTCTTCACCCAGACCCTGCGGTGGTTTCCCTCGCAGGCTCCCCAAGGGGACACGGTGGCCCAGGTGTTCGCCGATCCGGCGGCGCTGGTGCTGCCGGTCGTGACCGGGGCCGCGTCCATGGTGGCCGTGTTCAGCCGGTACATGCGGGCGGCGACGCTGGAGAACCTGTCCGAGGACTATGTGCGGACGGCTCGCGCCGGGGGTGCGGGGCAGTACGCGGTTCTGTTCCGGCATGTGTTCCGCAACTCTCTGACTCCGGTGATCGCGATGCTCGGGTACTACGTGCCGGTGCTGTTCGGTGGGGCGCTGGTGGTCGAGCAGCTCTTCAACTATCCGGGGATGGGGCTGTTGTTCTGGAGTGCTGCCCAGTCGTCCGACTATCCGGTGTTGTTGGGGTGCGTGCTCGTTATCTCCGTCGCGACGGTTGTGGGGACGTTGTTGGCGGATGTGGTGCAGCGCGTTGTTGATCCGCGGGTCAAGGAGATGCAGGCGTGAGCGGTCGTGTGGAAGCTGCGGGCCGGTGGGGGCTGGTCGCGCCCCGCGGCGGAGCCGCAAATCGAAACGGCCCCGCGCCCCTGAAAGCGCGCTTCGCGCGCAATCGGCTCGCTGTGGCCGGGCTTGTAGTCGTCCTCCTCTCTCTTCTCTTCTGCTTCGTCGGGCCGCTGCTCTACTCCACGGACCAGACCCACACCGACCTCACTCAGGTCAATCTCCCGCCGAGTTCGGCCCATTGGCTGGGCACCGATGCCGTCGGGCACGACCAGCTCGGGCGCCTGATGTACGGCGGGCAGGTCTCGTTGCTCGTGGGGCTGGCGGCGGGGGTGCTCGCGACCGTCATCGGGACGTTGTGGGGCGCGGTCGCCGGGTACGCGGGCGGCTGGGTGGACGCGGTGATGATGCGGGTGGTGGACGCCGGGATCGCGATTCCCGCGCTGTTCATCCTGCTGGTCGTCTCCGCGATCACCACGCCGGGCACGGTCGGTCTGATCGTGATCCTCGGGTTGGTGTCGTGGCTGGTGCCGTCCCGGCTGGTGCGGGCCGAGACGCTGACCCTGAAGAACCGCGACTACGTGCTGACGCTGCGCGCGACCGGCGGCACGCACGGCCGGGCGATCCGGCGGCACATCCTGCCGAACTCGGTGTCGACGATCGTCGTTGCGGCGACGTTCCAGGTCGCCGACGCGATCCTGCTCGTCGCCTATGTGTCGTATCTCGGGCTGGGCGTCCAGCCGCCGAAGACCGACTGGGGCGGCATGCTGTCGGCCGGTCTGACGGCGGCGTACTCCGGGCGCTGGTGGCTGATCGTTCCGCCGGGCCTCGCGATCATCCTCGTCGTGTGCGCGTTCAACGCGATCGGCGACGGGCTGCGTGACGCCTTCGACGTGAAGGGACGCGGATGAACATCCTTGAGATCGCCGACCTGGACGTGACCTTCTCGACCGGCACCGGTGACGTGGCCGCCGTGCGCGGAGTGTCGCTGCACGTGCGGCCCGGCGAGACGCTGGCGCTGGTCGGTGAGTCCGGGTCCGGCAAGTCGACGGTGGCGCTCGCCTCGATGGGTCTGCTGCCGGGCAGCGCGCGTGCCTCGGGGCGGGTGACGGTCGACGGCACCGACGTGGTGGGCGCCCCTGAGACCGCGCTGGCCCGGCTGCGGGGCCGTACCGCCTCGATGGTCTTCCAGGAGCCGGCGACCGCCCTGGATCCGCTGACCCGGGTCGGCTCCCAGATCGCGGAAGTCATACGGAACCATCGGCAGGTCTCCCGGTCGGAGGCCGCCCGTGAGGCGGTCGAACTCCTGCGCCGCGTCGGCATTCCCGAGCCGGCCAGGCGCGCGTCGGCCTTCCCCTTCCAGCTGTCGGGCGGGCAGCGCCAGCGGGTCGTCATCGCCATGGCGATCGCCAACTCTCCGGGGCTGCTCATCGCCGACGAGCCGACCACCGCACTCGACGTGACCGTGCAGGCCGAGATCCTTGATCTGCTACGGCGGTTGGCCGCCGACTCGGACACGGGCGTGCTGCTGGTCACGCACAACATGGGTGTGGTCGCCGACTTCGCGGACCGGGTCGCCGTGATGCTGCGGGGCGAGGTCGTGGAGACGGGGACGGTGGAGGACGTGCTGTTGCGGCCACGGCACGAGTACACGCGAAGCCTGCTGGCGGCCGTGCCCAGGCTGCGGCTGAGCGGTGAGGACGCGCCCGCGGCCCAGAAGGCCCCTGTGGTGCAACTGCGCGACGTGTCGGTGCGGTTCGGGCAGGTCCGGGCGCTGGAAGGTGTCTCCCTCGACGTCCGCCCCGGTGAAACCGTCGGTCTCGTGGGCGAGTCCGGGTCGGGCAAGTCGACGGCGGCCAGGGTCGCGCTCGGGCTCATCGCGCCCGCCTCCGGCTCGGTGTCGCTGTTCGGCACCGACCTGGGCCGCGCCCGGGGCCGCAAGCGGCGGGCTCTGCTGTCCGGCGTCGGTGTGGTGCTCCAGGACCCGGTGGCCTCGCTGGACTCACGGATGAGCGTGGCGGAGTGCGTCGCCGAGCCGCTCAGGGTGCACCGGCGACGCATGGCGGCGGCCGAACGGCGGGCCAGGGTCGCCGAGGTGCTGGAACTGGTGCGACTGCCGAAGGAACTGGCGGGCCGTGGACCGCGTGAGCTGTCCGGCGGTCAGCGGCAACGGGTGAGTCTCGCGCGGGCGCTGGTGCTGGACCCCCGGCTGCTGGTCGCGGACGAGCCGACGAGCGCGCTGGACGTGAGTGTGCAGCGCACGGTGCTGGAGGTCATCGCCGAGTTGCAGCGTGAGTTGGGCTTCGCCTGTCTGTTCGTCTCCCACGACCTGGCCGTCGTGCAGGAGTTCGCGCAGCGCGTCGTCGTCATGCGGGAGGGCCGGATCGAGGAGCAGGGGCCGACCATGACAACCCTGCTGCGTCCGGAGACGGAGTACACACGCCGGCTCATCGCGGCCGTGCCCGTACCGGATCCCGTGCTGCAACGGCGGCGCAGGGAACGCCGGAAGGCTCTCGGGACGGGGGCCGGCGCATGACGCGTGGAGTGCTGGCCGGTGTCGACATCGGCGGTACGACGACGCAGGTGGTGCTGTGCGACCCGGACCTCGGCGTCCTGCACCGCGTCGGCGTGCCCACCCCGGCCTCCGACGGCGGGGCGGCGATGGCCGGCGCCGCGCTGGATACCGTACGGCTGCTGCTGGGCCGTACCTCCGCACGGCTGCTCGGCGTCGGGGTGGGCGCGGCGGGCGTGGTGGACGCGCGGGCCGGGCGGGTACTGGTGGCCAGCTACTCGTTCCGCGGCTGGGCCGGGTTCGCGGTGACGGCGGTGTTCGAGGAGGCGCTGGGTGTACCGGCGTTCCTGGACAACGACGTGAACGCCTTCCTGCGCGGGGAGGCGACGGCCGGTTCGGTGGCGGGCGAGCCGGATGTGCTCGGGATGACGCTGGGCACGGGGGTCGGCGGGGCGCTGTGGCTGGGCGGCGTGCTCTACGACGGCCCGCACGGCGCGGCGGGCGAGATCGGGCACGTGCCCGGTTTCGGCGACCTGCCCTGTACGTGTGGTGGGCGCGGGCATCTGGAGACCCTGGCCTCGGGCCGTGCGATCGCCGGCCGGTACGCCGAGCGCACGGGCCGTTCGCGCACGTCCGGGGAGGTCGCCGAGGCCGCGCGGGCGGGTGACGGGGACGCGCTCGCCGTGTACGACGCGGCGGGGGCCGCCGTCGCCCGTGCCCTGCTCGTCACGGCGGGACTGCTGGACGTCACCACGGTGGTCGTCGGCGGTGGCGTGAGCCGCTCCTGGGCCTTGCTGGAGCGCTCGGTCCGCTCTGCCCTGAGCGCCGAGCCGCCCGTCAGCGGCCATCCCATCCGCGTCCTGCCGGCCGGGCTCGGCGCCGACGCGGTGGCGATCGGGGCGGCGGCACGCGCGCGTGTGGAACTGGGGCCTCTGGCGGGCCGGGTGGCGGAAATCCGCCAAGGGTGACCGAGTGGTTGACGCGCATCCCGCACTGTCCTACCTTCTGGTCGATTTACCGAACTCCGTTCGATATACCGGCAGTTCGACGTGCTCGTCCGCCTCGACCACAAGGCCCGCATCCCCCACGCCCCCGCATCCCCGCATCCCCGCATCTCCTGGAGCGCACATGGCCCACCCCTCCCGCAGACACGTCCTCGGTATGGCAGCGACCGTTCCGCTCGCGGCGACCGGCGCCCTGACCCTCGGAGCCGGGACGGCCCACGCCGCCGACTCGGCGTACGTCATGGCCTACTTCACCGAGTCCAACACCATGCTCGAGGCCGACTACGGTCTCCATCTGGCCGTCAGCACCGACGGTCTGCGCTGGATGCCGCTGAACCAGAACAACCCGGTGGTCACCCCGACCCTCGGCGCGGGAGGCCTGCGCGATCCGTTCGTTCTGCGGAAGCAGGACGGCACCTTCGTGGTGCTGGCGACCGACCTCAAAGGCACCGACTGGAGCCGCAACAGCGTCAACATCCACGTCTGGGACTCCACCGACCTGCGGTCCTTCACCGGCTACCGGCTGCTGAAGCTGCACGACATGACAGGCACCCACAGCTGGGCGCCGGAGGCCTACTGGGACGCCGGACGCGGGCAGTACGCCATCCTCTACTCGTCGGTGAACGGCAGCGGCCACAACGTGATCATGGTCAGCTACACGACCGACTTCCGCACCACCCAGAATCCGCAGGTCTTCTTCGACCCCGGCTACGACGTCATCGACGGCAATCTGACCGTGGGCGTGAACGGCGTCAACTACCTCTACTTCAAGCGCGACCAGACGCTGGTCGGCGCCCGGTCCGCCTCGCTGAACCCCGGCAGCTTCACGGTCTTCAGCACCCCGGCCGCACAGGGCGGCACCGAGGCACCGACGGTGGTGAAGTCGCTGACGTCCAACACCTGGTACCTGTGGGGAGACACGTACACGCCCAATGGGGTCTTCTACGCCTGGCAGTCGACCGACCTCGCCGCCGGCACCTGGACGGCGCTCGACCAGCGCCTCTACACCCAGCCGCTCAACTCCAAGCACTGCGGCATCCAGCCGATCACCCAGGCCCAGTACACCAACCTGGTCTCGCACTGGGGCGCTCCGGCCTGGAACCGGCTCAAGTCGTACAACTACCCGGCGCGTTACGTCCGGCACAGCGGCTTCGCCGGCCGGATAGACGAGTACCCCTTCGATCCGTTCCCCGACTCGCAGTGGAAGCTGGTGCCGGGGCTGGCCGACTCCTCAGGTGTCTCGTTCCAGTCGGTCAACTACCCGACCCGCTATCTGCGGCACTACACCTACGCCCTGCGCCTCGACGAGAGCGACGGCACGTCGACGTTCGCAGCTGACGCGACCTTCTACCGGACGGCCGGGCTCGCCGACGCCTCCTGGACATCGTTCCGCTCCTACAACAACCCGACCCGCTACATCAGGCACGCGAACTACACCCTGCGCATCGACCCGGTCTCCACGGCCACCGAGCGTCAGGACGCCACGTTCCACGTCGGCCACTGAGCGGCCTCGCACAGGGTGGGGTGGTGGCGGCGGCACCGGCCGGCCACGACCCCACCCCGGCTGCGTCAGTTGAGGCCGGCCGACTTCAGCCAGGCCTTCGCCACGTCCAGCGGGTCCTTGCTCTCCAGCTGCACCTGGGAGTCCAGGTCGAGGAGCGTCTTGGTGTCCAGCTTGGCCGAGACCGCGTTGAGCGCCTCGACGCCCTCCTGGGAGAGGCCGCTCTTGTATACGAGCGGGGTCACGTTGGCGAAGCCGAAGAGGTTCTTCGGGTCCTTCAGGACGACGAAGCCCTCCTTGGTGATGGTCGGGTCGGTGGTGAAGATGTCCGCGGCCTGCACGGTGTTCTTCGTCAGCGCCGCCTGGGTGAGCGGGCCGCCCGCGTCCAGCGCCTTGAAGGACTTGAACTTCAGGCCGTAGTCGGACTCCAGGCCCTTCAGGCCCTGGTGCCGGGTCTGGAACTCGGGCGAGCCGCCGATCACCAGGTCCGGGGCGATGTCCTTGAGGTCCTCAAGGCTGGACTCGGCCGTCAGCTTGTGCTTCTTCGCCGTCTCCGCGTTGATGCTGACCGAGTCCTTGTCCTCGGCCGGCGAGGACTCCAGCAGCGTCAGCTTCGCGTCCAGCTTGCTCTTGACCGCGGCGTTCACGGCGGCGGCCGACTTCTGCTCCGCCTTGTTGTCGAGGTAGGCGAGCAGCGAGCCGTTGTACTCCGGCAGGACCGTGATGGAGCCGTTCTTCAGCAGACCGTAGGTCGTCTCGCGGCTGCCGATGTTGGGCTTGTAGGTGACCTTGATGCCCTTGGCCTTCAGGGCCTCGCCGTAGATGTCGGCGAGCAGGATGCTCTCGGCGAAGTTGTTCGAGCCGACGACCACGGTGTCGCCGCTCGGCTTGTCCCCGGCCAGCGGGTCGGACTTGTCGTCGGAGGAGGAACATCCCGCCAGCAGCGCCGCCGTGGCGGCGAGCGCGACGGCGGCCGCGCCGGGATGCTTCCTGAAGGACCTGCTGCTTACGGCGGTGGAAGTCACGATTCCCGTTCCGGTTTGTGGGGGTTGGCGGGCCGACCCCGAGGTCTGGGCAGAGCTCTCCACTGATCCAATCCAGCCGGTTCTGCCCCAGTCAAGAGCAATCCGGTCACCGATTGGCCTCGAACAATGGTCGCTTGTGCCCCGATGTGAAGGGGGGACGGTTGGGGCGCAGGGTGTTGTAACGGATTCTTGACGTACAGTTCCGGTCACGAAAGGCAAGAGGCGGTAGTGTCCCCGACGTTGACGGGGGCGATACCGGTCAACAACGGTCACGTGAGACCTCGCGCGCCGTGTGACGCCCACGAAGGAGGCAACTCGGTGTCCACGAACGAGGTGGGCGCTCTGCGCCCACGTCGTCTACGCGGTTTCGCCGACCGCTGGCCCTTCAGGCGGAAGCTCAACCTTCTCGTCGGTGTGCCGCTGACCGTGGTAGCCGTCCTTCTCGCCTATCTCATAGCCGACCAGACCGTACAGTCACGAGACGCGGCCGACGCCGCCCGGCTGGTCCGCGAGAGCACCGAGGTCGCCACCCTCGCCGACCGGCTGGCCTCCGAGCACCAGCAGGCCGTCCTGCTCTCCGTACGGCACGAGGCCTCCGAGGGCGACGCGCCTTCGTCCGCCGCCTACCGCACGGCGCAGTCCCTCGTGAACTCCCAGGTCGAGCGGGTACGCGACGCCTTCGGGGAAAGGCTGCCGGAGACCGAGGCACAGGCCCTGCGGGGAGTCGAGGGCCTCAGCAGCCTGCGTGACACCGTCGAGCAGGGGTATCTGCCCGCCGAGAACATCGACCCCGCGTACACCCACGCCGCGCAGAACCTGATCGACGGCCTGGGCCTGGACCGCGACCCCGACCTCGCGACCGCCTTCACCGGCAACCTGCTGGACTCGCTGCTCCGCGCGGGCGCCGCCCACAGTGCCTTCGAGACCGGCGTCTTCTCCGCGTCGACCGGTGACTCCAACGCCCTCATCGAGTTCATCGGCGCGGTCGGCTCGTACGACGAGTACACGCATCAGGCAGAACGTTTCTCCCGGTTCGCCACCGAGGCCCAGGCCGCGCAGCTCGCCGGCATCAAGTACACCGCCGCGCAGAGCGTCATCAGCCGGCACTTCGCCGAGCTGCAGATCGACCCCGGCGCCGCCCAGGGCGGCTCGCCCGCGGAGATCCGCACGTCACTCGACACGGCGCTCGACTCCTACCCCGCCTATCGTGACCAGGCCAAAACCCGGCTGGCGATCACCACCTCGCTCATCGGCCAGATCGCCGACCAGGCGGAGAGCGCCTCCGACAAGGCGGCGTGGCGCGCGGTGCTCCTGCTGGGCCTCGCCCTGCTCGGCCTCGCCGTCTGGCTGGTCCTCGCGATGCTGGTGCGCCGCTCGGTGGTCCGCCCGGTGCAGGCCCTCACGGGTGCCGCGCGGCAGGTCGCCGAGGTCGCCGAACGCGAGCTGGCCCGGGTGGCCGACGACGACGCCGAGGACGACGGTCCACCTCGGCTGCGCGCGATGCCGGTCACCGCGCGCGACGAGATCGGCGAACTCGCCGAGACGTTCAACCAGGTGCAGACCATGGCGGCCGCGCTGCTGGAGCGACAGGTGCTCAGCCGGCGCAACGTCGCCGAGATGTTCGGCAACGTGGGGCGCCGGGTCAGCAACCTCACCACACGCCAGCTCGCCCTGATCGACGCGGTGGAGCGGGGCGAGACCGATCCGGCTCTCCTCGAGCGGCTGTACTCCATCGACCACATCGCGGTCCGGCTGCGCCGCAACGCCGACAGCCTGATGCTGCTCGCCGGCATCCACGAGGCGGTCCTCGACTCCGGTCCCACCGCGCTCACCAACGTCGTACGCGCCGCGCTCGGCCAGATCGAGGGCTACCAGCGCGTGGAGCTGCGCGCCCGGACCGAGGCGGTGGTGGAGCCGGAGGTCATCGGCGACCTGACGCTGATGATCGCCGAACTCCTGGAGAACGCGGTGTCGTTCTCACCCGAGGGCAGCCCGGTCGAGGTGACGGTGGCGGCCTCCGGCAACGACGCGGTGATCGTCGTCTCCGACCACGGCCTGGGCATGGCCCCCGAACGGCTCGACGAGGAGAACGCCCGCCTGATCCGCCGCGAACGGCTCGACCTCGTACCGACGAAGGTCCTGGGCCTGTTCGTGGTCGGCACGCTCGCGCGCCGCTGGGAAGTCGCGGTCACGCTCTCCCGCACGCCTGGCGGCGGTGTGACGGCCGAGGTGACGGTGCCGTCGTCGCTGCTGGTGACGGGGAGCACCACGGGGTCTACGGCTACGGCGGCACTGGCCGCGGTGGCCCGCGGCGGCTCGGTGCCGAAGGCTGAGCACGGGGGCCATGCGGGTGCGGCCACCGGCCCCCGGCCGTCCGCCGCCGCGCAGGGGGATGCCGCGCAGGGGGATGCCGTACGGCCGGACGACGCTGCGGACGCCGACGGGCTGCGGCCTCTCCCCCGCCGTGTCGCGCAGCGCGGGCCCGCTCCGGACGAGACGCCGGCCGTCCTCCCTCCCGCAACCGGCCTCGGCGCGGCGGCATCCGCCGACCACGCACGGGCCGACCAGCCGGACTCCTCCGCGCCGGCGGCCCGCCCTCTGCGTCGCCGCGTCCGCGGTGCGACTCTGCGTACGACCGCCGAGGCCTCCGAGGCCTCCAAGCAGCAGACGGCGTTGCGGCATGCCGCGCGGACGCTCGACGCGGAGGCCGTGCGGGCCGCGCTCGACGAGTTCGAGGCCGCCGTCGAGCGCGCGCATCGCGACAGCCGGAACGGCGGTGTCGGCGGTGACGGCGGCGTCGATGCGCAATCCGCCCAAGTGACAACCCCAGCCCCCCATACGCACGACCAGAACGACCCCCAGGAAGGAGCGGAGCAGTGAGCACGTCGACAGGTGGCACCCCGGCGGGAGGCCCCACACCGGCCGAACTGCAGGCCGCCGCAGCCGACTTCACCTGGCTGCTGAATCGCTTCGCGAAGGAGACGGCCGGTGTCGTGGACGCCATCGCCGTCTCGTCCGACGGCCTCCTCATCGCCGTGTCCGAGCTGCGTGAGCACGCCGACTCCGAGCGGCTCGCCGCGATCGTCTCCGGCATCACCAGCCTGGCCGCCGGCGCCTCCGGCAACTACGGCCTCGGCGGCCTGAACAAGGTCATCATCGACCTGGAGGGCGGCCACGTCCTGGTCTCCACGATCGGCAGCGGCGCCGTGCTCGGCGTCGTCACCGACAAGGAGGCCAAGCTGGGCAACATCGCCTACGAGATGACCGTGTTCGCCAACCGCGCCGGTTCCGCCCTCAGCCCGCAGCTCGTACTGGAGCTGAAGAACAGCGTCGGCGCCACGTCGCCCCGCTGACCGCGCCGGGAAGACACCCGGGAGCCCCGGCGAGCGGCACGGCACCCGGCCGAGGAGGACGGACAACGCCATGGCGGACGGCACCCCAGCGCCGGGCCTCGACGGCCCGGAACACGATGGGCCGGAGCCCGGCAGGCCCGAGTCCGACGGGCCGGAGCCTGTCGCACCGGGTCCGGGTCCGGGTCCCGGTGGGCCGAACCCCGGCGGCCCGGAACACGGTGAGCCAGGCCTCAAAGGGCCGGATCCCGGCGAGCCGGGCCTCGACAGGTCGCAGCCGGATGGGCCGGGCCCTGACGGGCCGGACCTCGACGGGCCGAACCTCTATGAGCCCGACCGCGACGGGCCCGGCCTCGACGGACTGAAGCCTGACGGACCGCGCCTCGACGGGCCGGACCTAGATGGGGCGGAGCCTGACGGGGTGGACCCCGGTGGGTCGCCGTCGGTCGGTCCCGCCTCCGCCGTGCGGCCCTTCCTGGTGACCGCCGGGCGGGTCGTGGCCGATGCCGACGGGCGGTCGATGCCCGTCGAGACGCAGGTGGTGGCCACCACCGAGGGGCTCGACGCGCTCGGCCGGCGGGCCTTCGAGGAGCACGACATCGTCGCCGTCTGCCGGCTGCCGCAGTCCATCGCCGAGATCGCGGCCCGGCTGCGGCTGCACCTCAACGTGGTGCGCGTCCTCGCCGAGGACCTGCGCGCCGCCGGGCAGTTGACGGTGCACGTGCCCGACTCCGGCGTCATCCACGACGCATCCGTACTGCGCAGGGTCATCGACGGCCTGCGCGCCATACCCGACTCCCGAGGGGTCACTCCGTGACGACGACTGAACCGGCCACCGGCGCGTCCGCCGCGCCGGCCGCCACCGTACGACCGCCGCTGCCGGTCAAGATGGTGATCGCCGGCGGCTTCGGCGTGGGCAAGACCACCACCGTGGGCGCCATATCCGAGATCGAGCCGCTGACCACCGAGGCCGCGATCACGGAGGTCGCGGCGGGCGTGGACGACCTCACGCACACACCCCGCAAGACGACGACCACCGTGGCCATGGACTTCGGCTGCCTCACCATCGACCCCAGCCTGAAGCTGTATCTGTTCGGCACGCCCGGGCAGGAGCGGTTCGGGTTCATGTGGGACGACATCGTCGAGGGCGCGGTCGGCGGGCTCGTCATCGTGGACAGTCGCCGGCTCGACGACTGCTACGCCGCCGTCGACTACTTCGAGCACAAGGGCATCCCCTTCGCGGTGGCCGCCAACGCCTTCGACGGCAAGGTCGAGCACACGCTGGAGGAGATCCGCTGGGCCCTCGACGTCACCGACGGCGTCCCGGTCGTCGTCTTCGACGCCCGCGAACGCGGCTCGGTCCGGGACGCCCTGCTCGTCGTACTGGAACTGGCACTGGCGCGCACGGATGACTGACAGCGGGCGGCGGACGGCGGGGCGTGGTCCACCCTGCACGACCCCACCCCGCTGAGCTACAGCCACGCCGTCTCGGCTCCCGGCGAACTCGTCTTCATCGCAGGCCAGTACGCCTCCGACGGCAACGGCACACCCGTGCCGGGCGACTTCCCGGCCCAGGTGGAGCTGGCCCTCGACCGGCTGCGCTCGGCGCTGGAGGGCGTCGGCCTCGGCTACGAGCACGTCGTCCGCCTGGGCACCTTCATCGTCGACCACGACGCGGCCAGACTGGAGCCATCGGCACAGCCCTGCACGCCCGGTTCAGCGACCGCCTGCCCGCCCAGACCCTGAGCGGCGTCGCCTCGCTCGCGCTGCCGGGCATGCTGTTCGAGGTCGACGCGGTCGCCGTACGGCCGTCCCCGCGGGTCTGGTCGCGCCTGCGGACCACCGTGGGTGCGTGGCTAGCGGCGCCTGCGCACCCCCGGTGAGACCGCGAACCGTGCCGCTGCCCAGAACAGCGCCAGCGTCGTGAGCGCCATGGCGGCGACCAGGGTGGCGCCGCCGACGACCTTCTCGTAGTTGCGCTGGTAGAGGCCGTCGATGATGTAGCGGCCGAGGCCGCCGAAGCTGACGTACGCGGCGATGGTGGCCGTCGAGACGATCTGGATGGCTGCCGACCGCAGGCCGCTGAGGATCAGCGGGAGGGCCACGGGCAGTTCGACCCGGAACAGGACCCCGGTCTCGGCCATACCCATGCCGCGAGCGGCGTCCACCGGCGCGGGGTCGACGGAGCGCATGGCCTCGTAGGTGGTGACGAGGATGGGCGGGATGGCGAGCACGACCAGCGGGATCATGACGGGGGCCATGCCCAGGCCGAGCAGGATGAACATCAGCACCATCAGGCCGAAGCTGGGCAGCGCCCGGGCGGAGGTGGCGATGAGGGCGAGCGCGTTGCCGCCGCGCCCGGTGTGGCCCGTGAGCAGCCCGACCGGCAGTCCGACCGCGGCGGCGATGCCGAGTGCCAGCAGCGTGTACTGGACGTGCTCGGAGAGCCGCGCGGGGATGCCGTCGTAGCCCTGCCAGTGCGCGCTGTCGCTGAAGAAGGAGTTGATGAAGTTCAGGACGTTCACCGGGCGGCCTCCTTCATGGCGAGCGGGCGCGCGTTCTTGCGGGTGCCGCGCGGCATCCAGGGCGTCAGGAGCAGACGCAGGCCGATCAGCACGGCGTCCACGAGGATGGCGAGGACGGCCGTACCCACCACGGAGAGCCACACCAGGCGGGGCTGGTTGTAGATCAGGCCGCTGTTGAGCAGGTTGCCGAGGGCTCCCGCGTTGCCGATGAGCATGCCGACGCTGACCAGGGAGACGCTCGACACGGAGGCCACCCGCAGTCCGGCGATGATCGCGGGCGCCGCGATCGGCAACTGCACCTGGACATAGCGTCGTACGGGCCCGAAGCCCATGGCGGTGGCGGCGGCCAGTGTCTCCTGCGGCACCGACCGCACACCGTCCACGATGGCCGGGACCAGCACCACCAGGCTGTAGACGGCCAGCGGGATCATCACCGTGAGTTCGCTCAGGCCGGTGTAGTCGATGAGGATGACGAAGAAGGCGAGGGAGGGGATCGCGTACAGCACGGTCGTCACCCACAGCACGGGCGCGTACAGCCAGCGCACGCGCACGCACAGCTGGGCGACGGGCAGCGCCACGAGCAGCCCGGCGAGCACGGGGATCAGTGCCTCGCGCAGGTGCAGGCCGACCAGTCCGAAGTAGCTGTTCTGGAGGTCGCTCGGCATGTCGAAGAGCTCGGTCATGGCGCGACCTTCTCGGTCGTCCCGGTCGTCCCGGTCGTCCCGGGCTTCCTGGGCTTCCCGAGGTTTCCGGTCTTTCCGGCCTTGCCGTCGTCCGCGCGCCGCTCCGCGTGGGCACCGCGGATGGCCTCGCCGATGGTCTGCTGCGAGACGACCCCCGTGGCCCGGCCGTCGGCGTCCACGGCTACGGCCCACCCGGTGGGCGAGAGAACGGCACAGTCGAGGGCGGCCCGCAGCGAGTCGGTACCGGTCACGAACGGGCGCCCGTACGGCAGGAGTCGGTCGGCCTCGATCTCCCCGGCGGTGATGTCCTGCGGCTCGCCCCAGCCGAGGGGCTTGCCGTCCGGGTCGGTGACCAGGAGATACGGCGCGTCGGCCGTGCCGGCGGCGGTGATCTGCTCGGCGGTGGCGTCGACGGCCACGATGGGCTCGCTCAGCAGCTCCAGGCCCGCCGAGGGGAAGAACGACAGTCGCCGGATGCCCCGGTCCGCGCCGAGGAAGTCCTCCACGAACTCGTCCGCGGGGTGGGTCAACAGCTCGGCCGGCGGGGCGAACTGGGCGAGCTTGCCGCCCGTGCGCATCACGGCGACCATCGTGCCGAGCTTGACGGCCTCGTCGATGTCATGGGTGACGAAGACGATGGTCTTGCCCAACTCCTCCTGGATCCGCAGGAGTTCGTCCTGCAAACCCTTGCGGACCACGGGGTCGACGGCCGAGAAGGGCTCGTCCATCAGCAGCACCGGCGGATCCGCCGCGAGCGCCCGGGCCACGCCGACGCGCTGCTGCTGGCCGCCGGAGAGCTGGTACGGGTAGCGCTTGGCGAGCGCCCCGTCGAGGCCGACCCGCTCCATCAGCTCCCGCGCCCGCGCCCGGGACTTCTCCTTGCCCCAGCCGAGCATGCGGGGCACCGTGGCGATGTTGTCGATGATCGTGCGGTGCTGGAAGAGGCCGGCGTTCTGGATGACGTACCCCATGGACCGGCGCAGGGTGTTGACCGGCTGCTGCTGGATGTCCACGTCGTCGAGGAGGATGGTGCCCTCGCTGGGCTCGACCATCCGGTTGATCATCCGCAAGGTGGTCGTCTTGCCGCAGCCCGACGGTCCGACGAGGACGGTGACCGAGCGGTCGGGTATCTCCAGAGAGAGCTGGTCGACCGCCACCGTGCCGTCCGGATACCGCTTGGTGACTGAATCTATCCGTATCAAAACGCCGAATACCCTTCGGGTCTGGCAGATTTCGCCCGCTTTTGACCACGGGTCCGGGCCGTTGAGGGGAGAGTCTAGACGTCCAGTGTTGCGGGACTGTGGACTGGACCGGCTCGGTGCGGGCGGGATCGTTGCACTACAGCGGCTGCACCGTCAGCGCCGCCCGCTGACTCCGCTGGTGCGCAGGGCCACGAAGGAACGGCCGCCCGCCACCCACTGACCGACGGCACCGAACTCGGCGCGCTCCGCGTGCCGCAGCAGGGCGGGGGTGCCGAGGCGGGCCCAGGGGAAGGGGGTGCCGGTGGCGCCGCCGGCGTCGGTGACGTGGACGTGGACGCGCTCGTCGAGGTCCAGGTCGGGCACGGTCTCCGCGATCAACAGGCCGCCGGGGGTGAGGAGTCGGGACGTCCGGTCGAGCAGCGCCGCCGGGTCGCCGCCGATGCCGATGTTGCCGTCGATGAGCAGGGCGGTGCCCCAGCGGCCCTCGCCGGGCAGCGAGTCGAAGACGGAGCGGCGCAACGCCGGTCCCCCGAGCCGCAGTGTGCACGCGACGGCGACCTCACTGACGTCGATGCCGAGCACCCGGCGCCCCTGCCGCCCCAACGCCGCCACCAGCCGCCCGGGCCCACACCCGACATCCAGCACCGCCCCCTCACAACGCCGCAGCACGTCCATGTCCACCGCGTCGGCCTCCGCACACCACCGCTCCACGTCGAGCGGCAGCAGCCAGCCGTCGGTACGACGCAGAAAGAGGGGCCCCTGACCCGCGCGGAGGGCACGCGTATAGGGGTCGGCGGACCAGGAGGCGGTATCGGAGGGGGAGACCCGAACGCGGATGCCGGGGCCTGCGCCCACGCCCATGGCGGGCTCGGGCGAAGTTCCTCGTGGGCGGCTGCCGGTGGCGGTGTCCGCGTGGTGGATCGTGACCGGGCCCGCCTGGCGGGCGATCCTTGCCGTCGCCGTCTCGTGCGGGGCGCTCATCGGTCCACCGTCGGGGTGAGGTGCGCCAGCGCTGTCGCGAAGCGTCCGCCCGGTGCCGCCGCGGCGACCAGGCCGGCGTCGGATGCCGTGTCCACGTCGCGCAGGCGGGGCAGGTCGCGCACGCGCAGACCCGAGAGCCGGGCCCGCTGCACTTCGCCGGTCCGCGGTGTCGACATCGGGACGCCGCGCAGCCGTGCCGGGTCCGGTTCGGCCATGCCGAGTGCCCAGAAGCCGCCGTCCTCGGCCAGGCCGAAGTAGGCGTCGCAGCCCGACCAGTCCACGGTCAGCAACTCGGGCGTCACCTGCGGGGTGTCCATACCGATGAGCAGCGCCGGGCCGTCACACCCCGCGAAGGCTTCGGCCAGCCGTTCGTCGAGGCCGCCCGCGCACTGCCGTACGACGTCGAAACCGGGCGGCACCCAGGGGCCCGGCGTCCCGTCCAAGACCAGCACCCGGCGCCGGGCCGGCGTCCGCGCCACGGCGTCCAGCGTGTCCACGAGGGCCGCCTCCGCGAGCACGGCCGCCTCCTCGGGCGTGAAGGGCGGGGTCAGCCTGGTCTTCACCCGGCCCGGCCGGGGCTCCTTGGCGATGACGAGGAGCGTGGTCACGAGCGGGTTCCTTTCGACGGGGCGGAGCCGGGTCGGGATCGGGCGCGGTGGGCCGACTCGGCTTCGGCACCTGCGACGGACCACGCGCCCGCCCCCGCAGCCCCGTCCCCCTCCCCCAGCACCCGGCTCATGTCCCGCACCGCCTGCCAGGTCCCCCGCCAGGTCCCCGTCACCTTCGAGGCACCCGTGCGGGGCAGGTACGGGACGTCGTACTCGGCGATGCGCCAGCCCGCGTCGGCGGCACGGACGACCATCTGGAGGGGGTAGCCGCTGCGGCGGTCGGTGAGGGCGAGGGTGCGCAGGTGGTCACGGCGGGCGGCGCGGAGCGGGCCCAGGTCGTGCAGGCGCAGGCCGGTGCGGCGGTGGAGGAGGCGGGTGAGGGCGAGGTTGCCGGCGCGGGCGTGCAGCGGCCAGGTGCCGCGGGACGCGGGGCGGCGTCGGCCCAGGATCAGGTCGGCCTCGTCGGCCACGATCCGGCGTACGAAGGGCATCAGGTCGCCCGGGTCGAGCGAGGCGTCGCAGTCGCAGAAGCAGACGATGTCGGCCGTGGCGGCGGTCAGCCCCGCGTGGCAGGCCGCGCCGAAACCGCGTCGTTCCTCGTGCACGACCGTCGCGCCGAGCTCGCGGGCGACGGCGGCCGAGCCGTCGGTGGAACCGTTGTCCACGACGAGCGCCCGCCAGCCGGGCGGGATCCGCTCCAGGACCCAGGGCAGGGCCTCGGCCTCGTCGAGACAGGGAAGCACGACGTCGACGGACGCCGTGCGGAGTTCATTCGCTGCGGATGGGGTCGTCACGGCTCTCACCCTACGAGCCAGAAACAGACATTTCGGGCTAGAGCTCCTTACGAAACAAGGACGTCGGGCCCCGACGTCGGCACGCGCGCGCCCGGGGTGCGAGGCTGGCGGCATGGAGCAGCAACAGCCGTACCCGCAGGCCGGGGCCGGGCAAGGGGCCAGGGTTCTCGTCGTCGACGACGACCCCACCGTCGCCGAGGTCGTCTCGGGCTACCTCGACCGCGCCGGATACGTCGTGGACCGTGCCGGAGACGGCCCGGACGCTCTGGCCCGGGCCGCCGCGCACTGGCCGGACCTCGTCGTCCTGGATCTGATGCTGCCGGGCATGGACGGCCTGGAGGTGTGCCGCCGGATGCGCGGCCAGGGCCCCGTGCCGGTCATCATGCTCACCGCCCGCGGCGACGAGGACGACCGCATCCTCGGTCTGGAGGTCGGCGCCGACGACTACGTCACCAAGCCCTTCAGCCCCCGCGAACTCGTCCTGCGCGTCGAGTCGGTGCTCCGCCGCACCCGCCCCGGCCCCGCCAAGCCTGAGGACGCCTTGCGCGCGGCCGGTCTCTCGGTCGATCCGGCGGCCCGCCGCGCCATCAAGAACAACGCCGAACTCGCCCTCACCATCCGTGAGTTCGACCTCCTCGCGTTCTTCCTGCGGCACCCCGGGCGGGTCTTCAGCCGCGAGGACCTGATGCGCGAGGTGTGGGGCTGGGACTTCGGCGACCTGTCGACCGTCACCGTCCACGTCCGCCGGCTGCGCGGCAAGGTGGAGGACGACCCGGCCAGGCCACAGCTCATCCAGACCGTGTGGGGCGTCGGCTACCGCTTCGACGCGACCGGCACCGCCGCCCCTGCTCCCGCCCCCGCTCCCGGGGAGGCGTGACCGTGCGCGACACCCTCCTGATCGCCCTCTTCGCCTTCCTCGGCGCGGCCGCGGCCGGCGTGCTCGGTGCGTGCGTGCTCATGCTGGTCCGGCGCCGTTCGCTCATCGTGCACCTCGCCGTGGTCGCCGGCGTCGGTATCACCGCGATGCTCGCGGGCACGCTCGCCGTCGCCCAGGCGATGTTCCTGAACGGGCACGACCTGTCGGTCGTCACGACCGTCGTCGCCATGGCCGCCGTGGTCTCCCTGGCCACCGCCCTGCTGCTCGGCCGCTGGGTCGCCGCCCGCAGCCACGCCCTCGCGCTCGCCGCCCGGTCCTTCGGCGACGGCGGCGACTTCACCTCGCCCGACGGCGTCGCCACCGCCGAACTCTCCGCGCTGAGCCGCGAGTTGGAGGCGACCAGCGCCAAGCTCGCCGAGTCCCGCGAGCGGGAGCGGGCGCTGGAGTCCTCCCGGCGTGAACTCGTCGCCTGGATCTCCCACGATCTGCGCACCCCGCTGGCCGGCCTGCGCGCGATGGCGGAGGCGCTGGAGGACGGGGTCGCCGCCGATCCCGACCGCTATCTCAAGCAGATCCGCATGGAGGTCGAGCGGCTCAACGGCATGGTGGGCGACCTCTTCGAGCTGTCCCGCATCCACGCGGGGACGCTGGCGCTGAGCACGAGCCGGATCTCCCTGTACGACCTGGTCGGCGACGCGCTCGCGGGCGCCGACCCACTGGCCCGCGAGTGCGGGGTACGGCTGGTCGGCGAGCGGATCGAACCGGTGCCGGTCGAGGTGGACGGCAAGGAGATGAGCCGGGTGCTGGGCAACCTGCTGGTGAACGCGATCCGCCGGACGCCCGCCGACGGCACCGTGGCCCTCGCCGCCGAACGCTCGGCCGAGGGCGTGGTCCTGTCCGTCACCGACGGCTGCGGCGGCATCCCCGACGAGGATCTGCCGCGGGTCTTCGACACCGGCTGGCGCGGCACCCATGCGCGTACCCCGCCGGCGGGGGCGGGGCTCGGCCTCGCCATCGTGCGGGGCATCGTGGAGGCGCACGCCGGACGGGCCTCGGTACGGAACGTCCCCGGGGGTGCCGCTTCGAGGTGGTGCTGCCCGCTGCCGCTTCCTGAGAGGCGGGCAGCACCACCAATCCGAGGCAGCTTACGCCCCTCGCATCCCGGCCACCGCGAACTCCCGCATCCCGTCGGCGAACCCCACCTCGGCCTTCCAGCCCAACTCCGCGCGCAGCCGCGCCGAGTCGGCGGTGATGTGCCGTACGTCGCCCAGCCGGTACTCCCCGGTCACGACCGGCTCGGGACCGCCGTACGCCTCCGCGAGCTCGTGGGCCATCTCGCCGACGGTGTGCGGATCGCCGCTGCCGGTGTTGTACGCCGTGAGCGCACCCCCCGGGAGGACTTCCGCACTCGCCTCCAGGGCCGCCACGTTGGCGGCGGCCACGTCCCGGACGTGGACGAAGTCCCGCCGCTGGCGGCCGTCCTCGAAGACGCGGGGCGCCTCGTCGCGAGCGAGCGCCGAGCGGAAGAAGGAGGCGACGCCGGCGTAGGGGGTGTCGCGGGGCATGCCCGGTCCGTAGACGTTGTGGTAGCGCAAGGACACCGCCGTGCCGCTCGTCGCGCGTGCCCATGCCGCGGCCAGGTGTTCCTGGGCCAGCTTCGTCGTCGCGTACACGTTGCGCGGATCGACCGGGGCGTCCTCCGCCACCAGCCCGGGGGCGAGGTCGGCGCCGCACTCCGGGCAGGGCGGCTCGAACCGGCCCGCGTCGAGGTCGGCCACGGCACGCGGGCCGGGCCGTACGACGCCGTGCCGCTCGCACTCGTAGCGTCCCTCGCCGTACACCACCATCGAACCGGCCAGCACCAGTCGGCGTACCCCCGCGTCGGCCATGGCGGTCAGCAGTACGGCCGTGCCCAGGTCGTTGCGGGAGACGTACTCCGTGGCGTCGGCGAAGCCGGCACCGAGGCCGACCATCGCGGCCTGGTGGCACACGGCGTCGACGCCGGTCAGGGCGTGGCGGACGGCGTAGGGGTTGCGTACGTCCGACTCGGGGTCGGACCGGACGTCGTACACGACGGGTTCGTGCCCGTGCGCCTTGAGCGCCTCGACGATGTGGGACCCGATGAAACCGGCACCGCCGGTGACCAGTACGCGCATGCCCTCACGCTAGGGCCGAGGGGGCCGTTTCGGCCGCCAGGCGCCGGTCATGTCACGGGTCCGTAAGACCTGCCTCCGGCCTCCCGTCCACCACCAGCGGAACCGTCACCGTGAACACCGTCTCCCCCGGCTGACTGCTCAGCTCGATGCACCCGCCGTGGGCCTGGACCAGGGACTGCGCCACCGCCAGTCCCAGTCCGCTGCCGCCCCGGTCGCGGCTGCGGGCCTTGTCGACCCGGTAGAAGCGGTCGAAGACACGTATCCGGTCGGCGGGCGGGATACCCGGGCCGGCGTCGGTGATCCGGACGACGGCGGTGGTCTGCGCCACCGAGACCGCGACGGACACCGGCGTCCCGGTCGGGGTGTGGATCGCCGCGTTGGTGAGGAGGTTGTCCAGCACCTGGCGGATGCGCTGGGGGTCGAGGCGGAGTTTCAGCGAGCCGGGGCCGGGGGCGACCGTCAGGGGGTGGTCGGCGTGGGTGACGCGGAAGGCGTCGGCCGCCTGTTCGACCAGGTCCACCAGGTCGGCGCCCTGCAACCGCAGCGGCGTCTCCACCTCGGCGGCGTCCAGGCGGGCGAGCAGCAGCAGGTCGTCGAGGAGGAAGCCCATGCGGGCGGCCTCGGCACGCAGCCGGGCCAGGTGCCGTTCCCGCTCCTCGGGGGCGTTGGCCGCGGCGTACTGGAAGAGGTCGGCGTACCCCCGTACCGACATCAGAGGCGTACGGAGCTCGTGCGAGGCGTCCGCCACGAAGCGGCGCAGGCGCTGCTCCGCCTCGGCGCGCACCGCGAGGGAGTCGTCGATGTGCTCCAGCATGGTGTTGAACGCGGTGCGCAGTTCCTCCACCTCGGGTCCGCCGCCGCGCCGGTCGTGCCGTACGGGCAGCTGGGCCGAGTCGGTGAGGTCGTGCGAGGTGATGTCGCGGGCGGTGTGCGCCATGTCGCTCAGTGGTTTCAGGCCGCGCCGCAGCATCCCGCGTCCGAACACCACGAGGGCCAGCAGCGCGAGTCCGAAGGTGACCACCTGGATGGTGATCAGCTGGCCCACGGTGTCCTCGATGTCCTCCATGGGCGCGGCACTGACCAGCACCACGCCGGGCTCGACCTCGCAGGCCCGCAGCCGGTACTCGCCCTCGCCGTTCAGGTGCCCGGTGCGCAGGATCTCCGTGTGCGCGCCGGTCTGCGCCCGGGCCAGCGAGGTGAAGTCGCCGACGTCCTGCGGCAGGTCGGCGGGGTCCTCGGGCCGGCGCAGCACGGGCTTGCCGTCCGACACGTCGTACACGGCGTAGAACCAGCTGTAGTACTTCTTGCCCGTGAGCGTGCCGTAGTCCGCGATGCTCTTGGACTGGGCGATCTGGCCCTGCGCGAGCTGGGTGTCCAGCTGGGCCGACAGGTAGTCCCGCATGTACGTCGTCAGGGCCGTGCCGACGACGCCGAACACGAACAGCGCCAGCACCCCGAGGCCCAGCGCCAGCCGGGTGCCGAGCCGCATCCCGCGGTACGCCCGCCGCAGCCGGCCCGTCACTCGGCCGCCTGCCGGATCACGTAGCCGAAGCCGCGCACGGTGTGGATCAGCGGCCCCCTGCCGTCGTCGGACTCGTCGAGCTTGCGGCGCAGCCGGCTGACGACCAGCTCGACGACGTTCGAGCGGCCGCCGAAGCCGTACTCCCACACATGGTCGAGGATCTGCGCCTTGGTGAGCACGGTCGGCGACTTGCGCATCAGGTAGCGCAGCACCTCGTACTCGGTCGGCGTGAGCGTGAGCTGTTTGTCGCCGCGGCGGACCTCGCGGGTGTCCTCGTCCATCGTGAGGTCCGCCACCCGAAGGACGGAACGCTGGAAGCCGGGGCCGGCGCTGCGCCGCAGGACGGTGCGCAGCCGGGCCATCAGTTCCTCCACCGCGAACGGTTTGACCAGGTAGTCGTCCCCGCCCCGGGTCAGCCCGGCCACCCGGTCGGCGACCCCGTCGCGGGCCGTCAGGAACACCACGGGCACCATCTTCCCGGCGCCGCGCAGCCGGTCCAGGACGCCGAACCCGTCCACGTCGGGCAGCATCAGGTCCAGGACCACGATGTCCGGGTGGAACTCGGCGGCCAGCCGCAGCGCCTCCTCGCCGGAGTTCGCGGTGACCGCGTCCCAGCCCTCGTAGCGGGCGACCGTCGCAACGAGGTCGGCGATGGGCGGGTCGTCGTCCACGACCAGCAGGCGTACTTTCTCCACCCGTTCATACTGCGGCACCCGGCGCCGATCCCATGAGCCGGGTGTGGGCCCGGGACCACATCGATAACCAGTTGAAAGAAGTACGACAGCTTTTCGACAGCACCCGCCGGACAAGCTCGGTATCCACAGACGAGATCAAGGAGCTGTCGCCCGTGACGACCGTCCAATCGCCCCCTGCGCCCCCCACGGCGATTCGCCCCAGGGTGGTCGCCCGCTCGGGCCTGTACGCCGTGCTGGCCGCGAACGTGGCCGTGGTGCTCTACTTCTTCTTCGCCGCCGGCTTCGCGTCGAACACGCTGATCGTGATCGGCCGGCTGGCGGGTCTGTCCGGCGCGCTGCTGATGGCGTTCCAGCTGCTGCTGGTGGCGCGGCTGCCGTGGCTGGACCGCCGGATCGGCATGGACCGGCTGACCTCCTGGCACCGCTGGACCGGCTTCAGCGTCCTGTGGGCCCTCCTGGCACACGCCGTGTTCATCATCTTCGGCTACGCCGAGTCGTCCTCCCTGGACCCGGTGAACCAGCTGGTCGACCTCGCCGAGACGGTCGAGGGCGTCCTGCGCGCCGTTGTCGCGCTGGGGATCATCATCCTGATCGGTGCCGTCTCGGCCCGGTTCGCGCGGCGCCGGCTCGCGTACGAGACGTGGCACTTCATCCACCTGTACACCTACGTCGCGGTGGTCCTGGCGTTCACGCACCAGGTCGCGGTCGGTACGTCCTTCACCTCCTCGTCGGCCGCCACGGCGTACTGGTACGCGGTGTGGGGCGTGGCGCTCGGCGCGGTGTTCGCCGGCCGGCTGGTCCTGCCGCTGTGGCGGAACTGGCGCCACCAGTTCCGGGTGTCGGCCGTGGTCCCCGAGTCCGACAACGTGGTCTCGGTGTACATCACCGGCCGTGACCTGGACAGGCTGCCCGCGCGGGCCGGCCAGTTCTTCCTGTGGCGGTTCCTGACGAAGGACCGCTGGTGGCAGGCCAACCCGTTCTCCCTGTCGGCCGCGCCCGACGGCAACCGGCTGCGGCTCACGGCCAAGGCGGCCGGCGACGGCTCGGCGTCCCTGAGGCACCTCAAGGTCGGCACGCGTGTGTTCGCCGAGGGCCCGTACGGCGCGTTCACCGCGATGCACCGCACCCGGCCGGAGGCGGTGCTGATCGCGGGCGGCGTCGGTGTCACCCCGATCCGGGCGCTGCTGGAGGAGCTGCACGGCCACGCGGTCGTGATCTACCGGGTCGCCTCGGACCGGGACGCGGTCCTGTACGGCGAGCTGGCGGAACTCGCCCACGCCAAGGGCGCCGAGCTGCACCTGGTCACCGGCCCGGTCACGCCGGACAGGCTGGCCCCGGCGGAGCTGGAGCGGCTGGTCCCCGACATCACGGACAGGGACGTCTTCCTGTGCGGCCCGCCGCCCATGATGAACGCGGTGATCGGCAGCCTGCGCGAGCTGGGCGTGCCCAAGGAGCAGGTCCACTTCGAGCGATTCAGCCTGGCCGGCTGAGCGGGACAGGGAAGACATCGTGAAGCGAGCAATACCTGTCCTGGTCCTCAGCATCGCGGGCCTGATCCCGGTCTGGCGCTACGAGCCGTCGCTCGGCGCGGCCGCCACACCGGCCCCGACACCCTCGGCGTCCTCCTCCGCCGCTTCGGGCTCGGATTCGGGTTCCGGCAGCACGGTCGTCAAGGGCACGACGGTTCAGACCGAGAAGGGTCCCGTCCAGGTCCAGGTGACCTTCCAGGGCACCAAGATCACAGCCGTGAAGATGCTCCAGCAGCCCAATCACCCGCAGACCACGGCCGCGGTCCCGAAGCTCATCGCCGCGACCCTCGAAGCCCAGAGCACCGACATCGACACCGTCTCCGGCGCCACCATCACCAGCGACGGCTACAAGGAATCCCTCCAGGCCGCCATCGACGCGAACGCGGAGTCGGCGTCCGCGTCCTCCCCGTCGGCGTCCGCGTCAGCCGCCTCGCAGTCGCAGACGGTCGACGGCTCGACGGTGAACACCGACAAGGGGCCCGTCCAGGTCCAGGTGACCTTCGACGGCGACGAGATCGCGTCGGTGAAGATGCTCCAGCAGCCGAACCACCCGCAGACCACGGCCGCGGTGCCCAAGCTCATCGCCGCGACCCTCGAAGCCCAGAGCACCGACATCGACACCGTCTCCGGCGCCACCATCACCAGCGACGGCTACAAGGAATCCCTCCAGGCCGCCATCGACGCGAAGGGCTGATCGTGCACCGAGTCGAACACGTCATGGGGTTCCCCGTCTCGCTGCGGGTCGACGACGAGCACGTCGGCGCGGAGGCATCCGATGGCGTGTTCGCGTGGCTGCGTGAGGTCGACGCCCGGTTCAGTCCGTTCAGGGCCGACAGCGAGGTCTGCCGGCTCGACCGGGGCGAGGTCGCGCGGTGTGACGTCAGCGCGGACCTCGGCGAGGTGCTGGGGCTGTGCGAGGAGTACCGGGTCGCCACCGGCGGCGCCTTCGACGTACGGCTGCCCGGGCGCGGGCTCGATCCGTGCGCGGTCGTGAAGGGCTGGTCCGTGCAGCGGGCCGCCGAGCTGCTGAAGGCGGCGGGGGCACGCCGCTTCGTGCTCAACGCCGGGGGTGACGTGGTCGCCGCGGGCGGGCCCTGGCGGGTGGGGATACGGCACCCCGAGCAGGCCGACAAGGTGTGCACGGTCGCCGAGCTCACGGACGGCGCCGTCGCGACGTCCGCTCGCTACGAGCGCGGCGACCACATCATCGACGGGCGCACCGGGCGGGCGGCGACGGGTCTGCTGTCCCTCTCCGTCGTGGCGTCTTCCCTGACCGTGGCGGACACCGTGGCGACCGCCGCGTTCGCGATGGGCGCCGACGGCGTCGAGTGGGCCGCCGCACGGCCGGGCTGCGAGGTGTTCGCGGTGGACGCCGGGCGGCGGGTCTTCCGTACGGAGGGCTTTCCGGTGGCGGCGGCACAGGCGGCCTAACCCCTGCGCCGCCGCAGCACGAGCAGCACCGCCGAGCCGCCGAAGAGCGCGGCGGTGATCAGCAGCCAGCGGGCCAGGAAGGTGTCCGTGGACATGCCCGTGGCGCCGGCGTAGCGGTCCGCCACCCGGCCGGTGATCAGCGGGAACCACACCAGCAGGAGCAGCAGGGACAGTCCGGCCGGGACGCGGACGTACGGCATCCAGCGCCGGCGGTCGACACTCTCCAGCCCCCGTAGCACTGCCTGGTCCGCCGCCCCGTACAGCGGCACCAGCACGAGGTCGTGCAGGATCGCCGCGCCGACGAACCACAGCACGATCCCGAACCAGTCCCCGTCCAGGAGCCGCACGCCCGCGTATCCGGCGAGCGCGAACGAGCAGGCGAGGAGGAGGATCTGCAGGGGGCTGCCCAGGGCGAGCCTCGGTCGGTGCAGCCCTCGGCTCATCCGTCGGCTCGTGGCCCGCCGCGTCAGTCGGTCCATCACAGGTCTCCGAACGTCAGCCGCGCCACCCACTTGGTGTTCAGCACGCCGGGCGCGGCGGGCACGATGATCCGTGCCGGGTAGCCGTGGTCGGGGGTCAGGTCCTCGCCGTTGACGAACAGGGCGAGCAGGGAGCGCGGGTCGGCGACCTGGTTGGCCCGCAGGGCGGCCCGGCGGAAGGCGCCGCGCTGCTGGAGCGACTCCACCAGGACGTCGGGCGGGTCCTGGTCGTCGCCGACCAGCGCCGCGAGGTCCCGCAGCCGTACGCCGCGCCACCACTGGTCGGACGTCGACCAGCCCTCCACGCAGGCGATGGGCAACGCCGCACTGTGCAGCGGCATGTCGAGCAGGTCGGCGCGGCTGAGGCGGACCGTCCGGCCGCCTCGGCCCTCGACGACCAGCCGCCACGCCTCGTCGCTCGTGTCGGCCTCGCGGATCCCCGCGTACGCGGCCGTCTTGTTGATCTGGAAGCCGCCCGGGCCACTGCCCGGCTCGGCACCGCCGTGCGGGGCGAGGAGGGCGGTCCGGCGCAGGAAACCGTCGAAGTTCTGTCCGACGGTCGTGGCGAACAGCAGCAGCGAGCCCCCGCCGACGAACCAGAGGGCACCGCGCCGCGAGACGGTCGGCTCGGCGGGACTCGGCGCGATCAGCTCCCTGTCCTCCTCCCCCGCCCCTCCTCAGGCCCCACCCCCTTCTGCTCCCGCATGCGGCGCAGGTTCCGCAGCGCCGTGGGGGTCTTCAGCACGGCGTGCACGACGAACGCGCCGATGAACACCCACGCCCCGTAGAAGTGCAGGGTGTAGAAGGAGCCGGGGAAGAGGTAGTCGAGCTGGACGTTGAGCACGCCCGTCACGAACTCGAACAGCGCGCCCCCGACCAGGAGCAGCAGCGAGATCCGCTCCAGCGCGTGCGCGAGCGACCGGGCCGGCGGCAGCGTGAAGAGCTTCGGCAGGACCGACCACAGCTTGGCCAGGAGCACGGGGATCAGGGTGATGCCGAGCGTGACGTGGACGCCCTGGTTGAGGCGGTACAGCCAGTGCGGGTCGGTCGGCCAGGAGAAGAGGTAGAAGCCGAGGATCCCCTTGTCCGGGGTCTTGTCGTTCACCGGCGACAGGTTCGGGTTGTAGGCGGCGTAGGACACCAGCCCCGTCACGAACAGCACCGTGATCCCGCCGAGCAGCACGATGCCGAGGACCGAGGTCAGCCACGGGCCGCGCAGCGGGCTGCGCCAGAAGGCGGGGGAGAAGGGAGAGCGGAGCGAGTTCGGAGACCGTGCCATGTCCCGACCGTAGGCCTGACCAGGGCCTCAAAGGCCGTCGCGAACCATGACGAAACTCTGACGTCCGCGCCTGTCACGCGTCCGGTGCACCCGGTGCGTCCTAGCGTGCAGAGGTGACCAGCGATCTCCTGCCCGACACCCGCCCCGACACGCTCCCCGACGCCCGCAGGGACCTGCGCCGCGATCTGTACGCGGCCGCGGCCGCCGCGCTCCTGTTCGCCCTCGCCGCCCTGGTCGGCACCGCGATCGAGGCCCGCGACGGCACCCTCTTCGTCAACTGGCCGCCGCTCCTGGCGGACTGGGACCCGCATGTCGGTCCAGGCACCCCGGCCGCGCTCGCCGTCGCGGCCGCCGTCGTGGCGTACGGCCCCGCCCTGGCCGCCCGGCTGCCCTGGCGCCGCCTGCTGCTCGCCGTCTGGGGCGCGGGCCTGGCCTGGACCTTCTCACTCGCGCTCATCGACGGCTGGCAGCGCGGCATCGCCCGCCGGTTGACGACCCGCTACGAGTATCTCCAGGTCATCGACCGCTTCCAGGACATCCCCGCGACGCTGCGGGACTTCACGCAGCACATCCTGCTCGGCACACCGGACCACTGGCCCGCGCACGTCGCCGGGCATCCCCCGGCGGCCACCCTCACCTTCGTCCAGCTGGACCGGATCGGCCTGGGCGGCGGCGCGTGGGCGGGGGTCTGGTGCATCACCGTCGGGGCCACGGCCGCCCTCGGCATCCTCGTCACCGTGCGCGCCCTGGCCGACGAGAAGCTGGCCCGCCGGGCCGCGCCCTTCCTGGTGCTGGCGCCGGGCGCGGTGTGGATGGGTACCTCCGCCGACGGCTACTTCGCGGCCGTCGCGGCCTGGGCGGTGGCGTTGCTCGCGCTGGCGGTGACGGGGCATCGGCCGCACTGGACCGGCCTGGCCTCGGGTCTTCTGTTCGGCCTGACGGTCTATCTGTCGTACGGCCTGACGCTCTTCGTCGTGATCGCGGCGGCGGTGCTGTTCCTGGGCTCCGAGCGCGTCCGTCCGCTGCCCTTCGCGCTCGCCGGGTTCCTGGTGGTGCCGGTGGTGTTCACCGCGCTGGGCTTCTACTGGTGGGAGGCCTACGACGTGCTGGTCACCCGCTACAACCAGGGCGCCGGCGGCACCCGGCCGCAGGCCTACTGGGTGTGGGCCAACCTCGCCTGCCAGGTGCTGGTGGTGGGCCTGGCGACGGCGGCGGGACTGCGACGGACCGCGGTGGTGATCGTCCGTCAGAGAGGTACGGCCGCGTTCCGCCTCGGCGTGCTGGTGCTCGGCGCGCTCGTCGCGATGCTGGCGGCCGATCTGTCCGGGATGAGCAAGGCCGAGACGGAGCGGATCTGGCTGCCGTTCGCGCTGTGGCTGCTGCCGGCCTGCGCCTTCCTGAGGGGGCCGCGGGCCTGGCTCGCGGGACAGGCGGCGCTGGCCCTGCTCGTCAACCACCTGCTGCTGACGGGTTGGTGACCATGCGAAGCCAAGGTAGGTTAGGCTTACCTAACTAGAAGCCAACCGGCTCGAAAGGTTCCCATGTCTGCTGCCACCTGCCCTGAGCCGACGCCCGCCGAGCGTGCCCGCTCGGTGCTGGCGGCGGCCGGCTCACTGACCGTCACCACGCAGGGCCACCGCATCGAACTGATCGGCCTGCACACCGTCGACGCCGCCGCGCGGCTGCTCCTGCACAACCCGCCGGACGGCCACCTGGCCGCCGAGCTGGCCGTGGCGCCGCACGGCGATCTGGCCGCCCTCGTGGAGTTCACCGACGTCGCCGCCGTCGCCGTACGCGAACGGGTGCGCTCCCGGCTGACGCTGGGCGGCTGGCTCAGCGCGCTCGGCCCGGAGACTTTGGTGTTCCATCCGGCCCGGGCCGTGCTCACCGAGGACGACGGCACGACCATCATCGGCCTCGACGAGCTGACCCTCGCCTCCCCCGACCCCCTGGCCACGCACGAGGCGGAGATGCTGGGCCGGCTCGACTCGGCGCACGCCGACACCGTCGCCCCGCTCGCCCGGCTGCTGCCGGCCCGGGAGCAGCTCGGCGCGGCCGGCGTACGACCACTGCGGCTCGACCGGCACGGCCTGGTGCTCCGGCTGGAGACAGCGGACTCCCACCACGACGTCCGCCTGCCCTTCTCGACCCCGGCCACCCATCCCGGAGATGCGGTGCGCCAGATCCACACGCTGCTCGCCCGGGCCACCGCCCGCCCGCGCCGCCGACGCCTGCCGACCAGGTCGTAGGCGCGGGCGCGACCCCATGCGGCCGATCTCCGGGCCCCTCGCGGAGGCCTCCCGTCTCCTCCGCGGCGGTGCCCGGAGGTCGGCTCTCACCGCCGGCTCCCCGTCTCCAGACGCTTCGTCGTCCGCATGAGGGAGCGGGTGAACGGATGCCGGGGCTCCGTCAGAATCCGCTGTGCCGACCCCTGTTCGACCAGTTCGCCCCCGTCCAGTACGGCGATGCGGTGAGCCGGCCGTGCGGTGTCCAGGTCATGGGTGACGAGGACGAGGGACAGTCCGTCACCCTCGCCCACCAGACCCGCCAGGACGTCGAGGATGCCCCGCCGGGTGACCGTGTCCAGGCCGGAGGTGACCTCGTCACAGATCAGCACCCGGGGGCGGGCGAGCAGGGCCCGGGCCAGGGCGGCGCGCTGGAGTTCGCCGCCGGAGAGTTCGCCGGGGCGGCGGCGGGCCAGGTCCTCCGGCAGGCCGAGGCGGTTCAGGGTGGCGGATGCCTCCTGAACCGCCGTCCGTTCGTCGGCGCCGCGCAGGCGTATCGCCGTACGCGCCACCTGGTGCAGCACGGGCCGGTACTCGTCGAAGGCGGCGCGGGCGTCCTGGAAGACGTACTGCACGGCGGCGAGTTGGGCACGGCTGCGGTGCCGCAGGCTGCGCGGGAGCGGTGTGCCGTCGAGCAGGATCTGCCCGTCCTGGTCCCGGTGCAGGCCCGCCAGACACCGGGCGAGCGTGGTCTTGCCGCTGCCGGAGCGGCCGACCACCGCGAGGCACTCGCCGGGGTGGAGGGCGAGGTGCGGGGCGCGCAGCACGACGGTCCTGCCATCGTGTACGGCGGTCAAGTCCCTTACTTCCAGGACGGGTTGTGCCGCATGCGTGCTCGTGCCGTCCTGCCGGACCACATGCTGTCCGTCCAGCAGCCGGCGGGTCCACTCGTGCCGGGGCACCGTCCACAGCCGCTCCACCGGCCCCGACTCGACGACCCGGCCCGCACGCATGACGAGGACCTCGTCGGCGAGGGCGCGCACCACGTCGAGGTCGTGGCTGAGCAGGACGACCGCGATGCCTCGTGCCGCGACCGCCGCAAGCTGCTCGACGATGCGGCTCTTCGTCAACGCGTCCTGGCCGGTGGTGGGTTCGTCGGCGACGACGACGCGGGCGCCGAGCAGCAGGGCCTGGGCGAGGACGACGCGTTGCTGCTGGCCGCCGGAGAGCTGGTGCGGGTGGCGCCTCAACAGAACTTCAGCGTCGGGGAGTTGGGCGTCGGAGAGGGCTTGCAGCACCAGTGCCCGGGCCGCCTCGCGGCGTTCGGCGCGGGGCAGGTGGCGGACCTGGGGGCGGGCGAGGTCGTCGAGGAGGGCGCTGACGCGGCGGGCCGGGTTGAGGACGGCGGCGGGGTGCTGGGGGACGTAACCCACCGGGCCGTCCCCGGGCCGCCGCACCTCACCCGTGACACGTGCGCCGGGCGGATACTCCCCCAGCAGCGCGAGGCCGGTCGTGGTTTTCCCGCTGCCCGAGGCGCCGACCAGTGCGGTCACCTTCCCGGGCAGCACGCGCAGGTGTACGCCGTCGACGATCGCGCGGCCGCCGATCTCGACGCGGAGGTCGCGGATCTCGGCGACCTCCGCATGCTCTGCCCGACTCACCGGCGTGGTCCCTTCTGCTCAGGTGCGGTCTTCTCCGGTACGGCCTTGTTCGGCGCGGTCTTCTCCAGCGCGGCGTCGAAGAGCAGGTTGCTGCCCATCGTCAGGGCCACGATCAGCAGCGCGGGCACCACCACGGCCCAGGGCTGGACCAGCAGTCCGGTGCGGTTGCGGTCGACCATGACGGCCCAGTCGGCGGCGTCCGGGGCGACGCCGACCCCGAGGAACGCGGCCGTCGACACCAGGTACAGCACACCGGTCAGGCGGATCCCGGCGTCGGCTGCGAGGGTGCGCAGCGCCGAACGGCCGACGTAGCCGACGGCGATCCGCCACCAGGTCTCCCCCTGCATGCGCAGCGCCTCGACCGCGGGGCGCGCGGCCGCCTCGCCCGCCGCCGCCCGCACGATCCGGGCCGCGTCGGGCACGTTCACCAGCGCCACGAGCAGCGCGAGCCCGGTCGCGCCCGGCGACAGCACGGAGGCCACCAGCAGGATCAGCAGCAGCGACGGCACGGCGAGCAGCACGTCCAGCGGCCGCATCAGCAGTTCCTCCAGCCCTCGCAGCCGGGTGAGGGCGCTGATGAGCGCGACCGGGACGGCGACGAGGTAGGCGAGCGCGGTCGCGGCCAGGGCGGTGAGGACGACCGTACGGCCGCCCAGCAGGACTTGTCGCCAGACGTCACGGCCCACGAAGTCGGTGCCGAGCCAGTGACCGTCGCCGAGGGTGAAGGAGGTGGCGCGGGGCCCGGGGTCACCGGTGAACAGCGGTCCGAGAAGGGCGAGCAGGAGGGGGACGGCGACGATGACGAGGCCGAACGCGAAACGGCTACGGCGACGGCGGCCGAGGGGCGTCGTCATGCGGCCACCCCCGCGCGGGGCGTGAGCCGGTGGGCCACCAGGTCGGCACCGAGGTTGAGCACGACCGTGAGCACGCCGAACACCACGGCCAGCCCCTGCACCACGGGCACGTCCCGTTCGGCCACGGCATTGAGCAGGACCGTGCCCAGGCCCGGGATGACGAAGAGGGCCTCCACCACTATCACTCCGCACAGCAACCAGTCGACGGTGCGGGCGAGTTGCTGCACGGCCGGGGCGAGGGCGTTCGGCAGGGCGTGGGCGTAACGGACGCGGGCGCCGGGGACGCCGTAGCGGCGGGCGTGGACGGCGTAGGGGGAGGCGAGGGCGTCGACCATGCCGGCCCGGACCAGGCGGGACAGGGAGCACACCGGGCGGGACAGCAGGACCAGCACCGGCAGCACCAGCGCCGCGGGATGGGCGAGCAGGTCGGTGCCGTAGCCGACAGCCGTCGGCGGCAGCCAGGCGAGCTTGAGCGCGAGGAGCGTCACCAGCAGGACCCCGAGGGCGAACTCGGGGACCGCGTACACGGCCAGCGTCACCGAGCTGACCAGCCGGTCGACGAGCCGTCCCTCGTGGCGGGCGGCGAGCACACCGAGGCCGAAGCCGAGCGGGACGAGGAGCGTCAGCGTGAGCGCGGCCAGCAGCAGGGTCGGGCCGAAACCGTCGGCGATGTACTGCGTGACCGGGCGGCCGGAGGTCAGGGACGTGCCGAGGTCGCCGTGCACCAGGCCCGTCGCCCAGTCGGCCAGCCGCTCGTACGCCGGCCGGTCCAGGTCCAGCGCCTCACGGATCGCGGCGATACGCGCGGGGTCCGGCTGGTCGCCCGCCAGGGCGACGGCCGCGTCGCCCGGCAGCGCCTCGGTGAGTGCGAAGACCAGCAGCACGACGGCCAGGGTCTGCGCGACGCCGAGCAGCAGCCGCCGGGCGACGAAAGAGCGCAGTCCGCTCACGCGAGCCACACCTTGTCGAAGCGCGCCCAGTCGAGGGTGTTGGCGGGGGCCTTGGTCTCCACTCCCTTCACCGTGCGGGCGGTTCCGATGATCCAGTCGGCGAAGCCCCAGATGAGGAAGCCGCCCTCGGCGTACAGACGGCGCTGCATACGCTCGTACACGGCTGCCCGCTCGGCCTTGTCGCGGAGGGACTGGGCCTGCTGGTAGAGGCCGTCGAAGTCCTTGTGCTGCCACTTGGTGGCGTTGGTGGTGGAGTCGGTGAGCAGCCGCTGGGAGATGTGGGACTCGATGGGCATGGCGCCGGAGCGGTAGCAGCACAGGGTGCCGCCGTCGAGGATGTCGCTCCAGTACGAGTCCTTGCTGCCCATCCTGACGTCGACCGTGACGCCAGCCTTCGCGGCCTGGTCGCGGAAGATGCCGGCCGCCTCGGTGAACCCGGCGGCGACGGCCGACGTGTCCAGGGTGACCTTGAGCTTCTCGGCGCCGGCCCGCTTGAGCAGGGCGCGCGCCTTGTCGAGGTCCTGGGAGCGCTGCGGCAGGTCGGCGGCGTAGTACTCGTATCCCTTGCCGAACAGGTCGTTGCCGGTCTCGCCCGCGCCGGACAGCGCGCCGTCGACGAGTTCCTGCCGGTCGGCGATGAGGAAGAACGCCTCGCGGACCCGCTTGTCGTCGAAGGGCGCCCGGTCGGTCTTCATGCAGAAGGCCTGCATGGCGCTGTTGCGCAGCCGCACGATCTCGATCCGGCCGCCGCCCTCGTGGGCGCGGGCGGTGGTCGGGTTGAGCTCGTGCGCGTACTCGACCTGCCCGCCGAGGAGGGCGTTGACGCGGGCGGACTCCTCGTTGGCGACGACGAACTCGATCTCGTCGAGGAGCGGGGCGCCGTCCCAGTGGCCGTCGTAGCGGCGGAACACGGCCGAGCGGCCCGGCGCGAAGGAGACGAACCGGAAGGGCCCCGAGCCGATCGGCTTGTCGTCGAACTCGGTGGCGTTCTCGGGGACGATGTACGCGCCGAACGCGGCCAGGACGTTGGGGAATTCGGCGGTGGGCCGCTTGAGCACGAACTCGATGCCCCGCTCGCCGGTCGCCCGGCTGGCGTCGAGGTCGATGGGCTCCAGGGACGCCTTGGCGCGGAACGCCTGCTTGGGGTCGGCGATCCGGCGGTAGCTGTAGAGGACGTCCTTGGCGGTGACGGGGCTGCCGTCGTGGAAGGTGGCCTCGCGGAGGGTGACCTGCCAGCGGTCGAGGGTCTTGTTGGCCTCCCACTTCTCGGCTAGGCGGGGCTGGGCGGAGAGGTCGGCGCCGTAGTCGGCGAGCTTGTCGAAGAGGGCTTTGGACCGGGCGACGTCGGCGAAGAGGTTGCCCAGGTGCGGGTCGAGGGTCTCGCTCGCGCCGCCTCCGGCGAACGCGGCGCGCAGCCGTCCGCCGCGCTTGGGGGTGCCGGAGGCGCCGGCCGCCTTGTCGTCCGTGCCGCCTGAGCAGCCGACGAGGGCGAGGGCGGCCGCGCCCGATGTGGCGGCGAGGAAGCCGCGGCGGTGCAGACGGGGAAAGCGTTCGTCGTACATGACTGTTCCTTCGTGTTCTTCGTGTCAGTTGGTGTGCCGACGGCGCGCGACGACGTGCAGCCGGTCGGCGTCCGTGGCGGTGCCCGGCAACCGGCCGTCCTGCCAGGGCGGTTCGGTGCGGGGGCCGGGGCCGTCGTGCAGTTCGAGCACCTCGAAGCCGTGCGCGTCGAGGAAGTGGCGCAGCTCGTGCGGGAACAGCAGTCGCCATGCGGAGTGCTGTTCGACGGGCGCCGCGTCGACGCCGCCCTCATCGGCGGTCCATACGCGGGTACGGCGCAGGAGTTGGTCCGTGCGGTCGACGGTCAGGGTGGTGGTCGACCGGTAGGCGACGCCCTGCCAGGTGAAGGCGTTGCCGGACGGGGTGTCGAGGAGGTCCGTGCGGCCCAGGAAATAGGCGCCGTTACGCATCTCCGCGACCAGCAGGCCGCCCGGTGCGAGGGCATGACGGCAGGAGGCGAGAAAGCCGTCGAGCTGGTCGTTGGTGTGGCAGTACAGCAGGGAACTGTCCAGGCAGACGACCGCGTCGAAGGCAGCCCGGCCCAGGTCGAACCCGTGCAGGTCGGCGCGCACGTACGCCGGTCCCGGGTGCCGGCCCCGGGCGTACGCCAGCATCGTCCGGGAGAGATCGGCGCCGGTCACCGTACGGCCGACGGCGTGCAGGTGGGCGGCGTCGCGCCCGGTGCCGCAGCCCATGTCGAGCACACGTGGCCCGGCGCCGTTGCGGCGCAGACAGTCCTCGGCCCAGCGCCCGGCGAGGCGGTCGGGGTCGGGGAAGCGGGCCTCGTAGAGGGCGGGGTTGTCGGTGAGGAGGTTGCGGTGGTCGGGCGGGGTGCCCTGGTTCCCTGCGGTGCCGCCGGAGACGAAGCCACCGTGCCCGGTCGAGGCCCTCAAATCCGCGCTGCCTTCTTCGCCCGGACCCTCACACACACGATCCGCCTCGTCATCCGGACCACCGGAGACAGATCCACCGGCCCTTGCCGTGCCGCCGGAGACGAAGCCGGCGCTGCCGCCCGGACCTGCCACGACGGAGTCGCACGCCCTGTCCGCGGTGGCGTCAGTCGCGCTCCCGGCCCGGCCGACCCGCCCGGGAGCGGCATCCCTGCCCTCACCCGCACGCTCACTCACCGCCGCGCCGGCCAGGCCCGGCTGCCGACCGCCCGGCTCGGCGAGAACGGCGCCATGCTGGCCGGCCGCCGGCTCGCCGCCCGCACGCCGTTTCGCGTCAACTCCCTGCGACGCACTCACGCGTTGCTCCTCTCGTCGTCCCGCACCGAAGCCGCCGCTGCGGGAGTCGCCGGCAGTGCCCCACGCCGCTGCAGCCACGCCACCCCGCCCGCCGAGGCCAGCCCGACGAGCGCGCAGCACACCCATGGCAGCCAGGCGCGGCCGTCGTTCTCCCCCGCGTCCATGGCCCAGCCGACGACGGCGTTGCCGACGGCCGCGGCGATGCCGGAGACGACGTAGAAGATCCCGAAGTACGTGCCGGTCAGCTCGGGACGGCCGAAGCGCGGGATCAGCTCCATCACGAAGGGCGAGGCGACCATGACGCCGAGGTAGAGCAGGAGCGCGCCGAGCAGCACGGGTATCGCGTCGAGCCACCCGGCGGATGCCGTGCCCGCGACCAGGGCGGGTGGCAGGAAGGCCAGGCCCATCACCGCGAGGCCGGCTGCGATCCAACGCGCCCTGATGCCACGGGACTTGAGGCTCCGCGTGATCCGCAGCTGGAGCGCCAGGTTGGCCACCGTGCCGACGAGGAAGACGATGCCCGCCGCTCCGTCCCAGCCGGTGGCCTCGCGGGCCCCGTCGGGAAGCAGCAGGTAGAGCTGGTTCTCCAGGGTGAACATGCCGACCATGGCGAGGGCGAAGGCCAGGAAGGCCCGGTTGCCGAGTACCTCGCGCCAGTCCCCGAGAACCCCGCTCCCGCTGGGCTCGACCTTGCGCGCCGGAAGGGCGAGAGCCTGGGCGATCGTGAGCACCGCGAAGATCCCGGCGGCGGTCAGCGCCGACGTGCGGAAGTCGACGAGGAGCAGGGCGCTGCCCAGCAGCGGGCCTATCAACGCACCTGTCGTCGCGAAGACGTTGAACAGCGCGAACGCCTCCGCCTTCCGCTCCCCCGCCTCCTGCGCGAGATACGCCCGCACGGCCGGGTTGAACAGGGCCCCCGCGAGCCCGCTCAGCACGGACGCGGCGAGCAGCACCGGCAGCCCGTCCCCCAGCGCGAACAACGCGAACCCGACGGTCCGCAGGGCGCACCCGGCGATGATGACGCCCCGCGCCCCCAGCCGGTCGGCTGCCGAGCCGCCGATGATGAACAGGCCCTGCTGGCTGAGGTTGCGCACGCCGAGCACTACACCGACGACGGCCGCCGACATGCCCAGGTTCTGGCCGAGGTGCGTGGCGAGGTACGGGATAAGGAGGTAGAAGCCGATGTTGACGCCGAGCTGGTTGACGAGGAGCAGCTGCACGGCGAGCGGGAAGCGCCGCATCTCATGCCACGTCCTCATGTGCCGTCACCTCCTCGACTCCCAGTCCGGGACGGGTACTTGCCTGTACAAAGCCGTCCGCGCCGCCGATCCCGTGCCACGGGTCGTGGGCGAGCAGCAGATGCCCGTCGAGGTCGGTCCAGCGGGCGCGGTCGGCCAGATGGACGGCGGGTGCCAGGCCGAGGGTGCTGGCGGTGAGGCAGCCGAGCATCAGGTCGGTCCCGCTGCCCTCGATCGCCTCGGCGATCCGCAGGGCCGCGTGGACGCCGCCGCACTTGGCGAGCTTGACGTTGACGCCGTGGACGCGCCCGGCCAGGCGGCGGACGTCGGCCAGTGACACGGCGTCCTCGTCGGCGATGACGGGCAGCGGCGACTTCTCGGCGAGGGCGCCCAGCGCGTCCGGGTCGCCGGGCGTGAGGGGCTGCTCCACGGCCTCGACGCCGAGGTCGGCGAAACGGGGCAGCAGGGCCGCCGCCTGTGCCGGGCTCCAGGCGCCGTTGGGGTCGAGGAGCAGCCGGGCACGCGGAGCGGCGTCGCGGATGACCCGTACGCGTTCGATGTCGTCCTCGGGGTCGGGGGTGCCCGCCTTGACCTTGACGACCTCGAAGCCGCTCGCGGCCAGCCGGCGGGCCTCGGCGGCCGCGCGGATCGGCGAGGTGATGCCGATGGTGCGCGCGGTGGCCGCCAGGGGAGGTGCCGTCGTACCGAGGAGGCTGTGGACGGGGAGGCCCGCGCGCTTGCCGACGAGGTCGAGGAGCGCGGATTCGACGGCGGCCGTGACGGCGGGAGGCACGCCACCGGAGGGCAGGGCCTGAAGGGCGCTCTCGGGATCGGCGAACCGTACCAGATCGACTGCTGAGATGAGCCGTACGAGCGTGTCGGCGTCCAGCCCGTAGTACACGCTGCTGACGGCCTCGCCGTAGCCGGTCACTCCTTCGTGCTCGACGCCCAGCCACACGGCGTCCCGGGCGGTCATGGTGGAGCGGGAGATGCGCAGCGGTTCGGCGAGTTCGAGACGCACGGTGCGCAGGTGAGCCTTCACGGTGTCCTTCCAAGAGAGAGCGGATCGGCCACCCGCGTGCACCGCACCCATCCGCTCGCCTCGGCGGCGTACGGGTGCGGGATCTCCACGGGCCGGGTGGCCGCGCCGGCGAGGTCGAGGCCGTGGGCGGCGATGAAGTCGTCGTCGTAGACGGTGCCGAGATAGCGGTGCGGCCCGTCGGGGAACACGGTGGCGACGACCGCGCCCGGGTGCACGCAGGCCGCCCAGGCGGCGACCCGGGCGACGGCGCCGGTGCTCCAGCCGCCGCTGACGAAGCTGCCCCGGGCGAGCCGGCGGCAGCTGTCCACGGCCTCGGCGGGGCCGATCCAGTGGACCTCGTCGAAGGCGTCGTAGGCGACGTTGCGCGGGTGGATGCTGCTGCCGAGGCCGCGCATCAGGCGGGGCCGGGCGGGCTGGCCGAAGATCGTGGAGCCGGTGGCGTCGACGCCGACGAGCCGCAATGCGGGCCAGTGCCGGCGCAGCGGGCCGATGATGCCGGCGCTGTGGCCGCCCGTGCCGACGCTGCACACCAGGATGTCCAGGTGGTCGAGCTGGGCGGAGAGCTCCGCGGCCAGGGAGGCGTAACCGGCCGTGTTGTCGGGGTTGTTGTACTGGTCGGGCCAGTAGGCGTCGGGGAGTTCGGCGAGCAGTTCGCGTAGCCGGCCGAGCCGGGCCGCCTGCCAGCCGCCCTGTGGCGCGGGGCGGTCGACGATCTCCAGGCGGACGCCGTGCGCGCGCAGCAACTGCCGCATGGACGGCTCCAGTTCGCTGTCGCCGACCAGCACGACGGGATGGCCGAGTGTCTGCCCCGCGAAGGCGAGCCCGATGCCGAGCGTGCCGGAGGTGGACTCCACCACCGGGGCACCGGACCGCAGTTCGCCGCGTTCCCGCGCGCCGAGCAGCATCGACACGGCGGCCCGTGCCTTCATGCCGCCCGCCGCGAGCCCTTCGAGCTTGGCCCAGAATCCGGGGTGGGCGTGCGGCAGGTCGGTGCCGACCCGGACGACGGGCGTGCGGCCGAGCAGGGCGAGCAACTCGGGGCGGGCGGTGGGACGTACGGCAGTGGCGGTGATGGGGGTCATCGCTCACCGCCGGGACAGCTGTGGCGATCGACGACGTCGGTGGCCCTGTACCGATGGACGGTCCCGGGGCCGCCGTCGAGCCAGAAGAAGGGGTACGGCTCCGCGCACACCGCGCTCACGCCGTGCCCCAGGAAGCGGGGCAGCACCGCACTGCCGGTCTGCGCGAACATCACCAGCTGCTTGCCGTGCCGCAGCGCGTGCCGCCGCAGCGGTTCGAAGGTGCCGTTGCCCAGGGTCATCCCGGACACCAGCAGCGCGTCGCAGCTCCCGGCCGCGGTGAGCGCGTCGGCGACGACCGGCTCGCCCCACTCCGTGGCGCCGCCCTTGAGGTCGCACGGGACATAGCCGATACCACGCGAACGCAGCGCCGCCAGCAGGGAGTTGACGACCCCCACCACCAGCACCGTGCTCCCGGCCGGCAGGTCGAGCAGCTCGATCACGGCCCGCGCCCGCGCCGTGGACTTCTCCAGCGACGACCCGGCGGGCAGGGCGGCTGGCCGCGCCCCGTGGTCCGGGGTGTGCGGGGTGATGTGCATCAGGTAGGCGTCGAGGGCGGCCACCCGCACGGCGGGCACCGGATGATCGAGGAGCCGTGCCACGTCGGCACCGACACAGTCGTCGAGCGCACCGTCGGGCAGTTCGCCGGGCTCGACGGCGCATGACCCGACGGCCTCGGCGAGCCGGAGGCTGAGCACCTCGTTGCGGTAGCCGGTGCCGCGCCCGTCGTGCCGTACGGCCTGCCGGGTGGTGAAGGCGACGGCGATCCGCTGCGTGCCGGGGTCGGGGCCGAGGGCGCCCGCGCGGACGTGGGCGACCAGGTCGTCGTACGTCCGGCTCAGCGCCGCCGGCGAGGCGTTGACGGCGGTCACCGGATCACCAGCCCCGCGCGCAGCCCGGCCAGCAGGCCTTCGACGCGGTCGCGGGCGCCGGGCCCGTCGGGGTCGCCGGCCATGACGTGGCCCAGGTACTCGTTGTTGCTGCCGGCCGCCTTGACCACCTTGCCGGACTCGGCGAGCTGGACCTCCAACACACCGGGCAGGTCGCTCAGTTGATGTCCGTCCAGCGCCTCCAGTGAGCCCGTGCGCTCCGGGACGAGGAAGCCGATGGCGGCGCTGCGCAGTCCGGTGTCCGTGCGCCTGAGGTCAGGCCTGCGGCCGAGGGCGACGTCCACGCAGGCGGCGGCGAGGTCGATGCCGGTGACGTGGCGGACGAGTTCGGTGATGCGGTTGCCGGCGGGCCGGGGGTTGACCTCGACCAGGCGTGGCCCGGCGGAGGTCAGCTTGATCTCGGTGTGCGCCACGACCCCGTCCGTCAGCCCGAGCGCCTTGAGCGCGCCGAGCGTGGTCTGCTCGGCGGCCTCGACGTCGGCGGGCGACAGGGCGGCGGGGAACATGTGGCCGGTCTCGATGAAGGCGGGCGCTCCGCCGAGGCTCTTGTCGGTGACGCCGACCATGTGCACGGCGCCCGCGTACGACACGGTCTCGACGCTCACCTCGGGGCCGTCGAGGAACTCTTCGAGGAGGACGGCGGCGGTGCGGCGCTGGCCGCGCGCGTTGACCGGGAAGTCGGCCAGCGCTCTTACGGCATCGCCCAGTTGGGCCTCGTCGTCGACGCGCCGGACGTACATGCCCGCGCACAGGTCGACCGGCTTGACGACCAGCGGGTAGCCGATCTCCTGCGCGGCCCGCGCGAGGTCGGCCCACTCCTCGTGCACGGCGAAGCGCGGTCCGGGCAGGCCCGCGTCGGCGAGGACCCGGCGGGTGGCGTCCTTGCGGCAGGCGTTGTCCACCGCCTCGGGGCCGGGCCCGGGAAGACCCAGACGCCCGGCGATCCGCGCCACCGTCGGCAGGTAGTAGTCGCAGGAGGTGATCACCCCGTCGAAGCCCAGCACCGAGTGCAGCCGCTCCACCTCGGGCAGCAGGGCGTCGAGGTCATTGGTGTCGGTCGTGATCACATTGCGCGCGCCGAGCAGCGGATGCGCCGCCCCCTCGGGTGCCGAGCGCAGGTAGTGATGCAAGTCACGAGTGAGGAAGGTGAACTCGTGCCCGCCCTCGCGGATGGCGCGTGGCAGCAGTCTGCTCATCGATCCGACCCAGCTCTCGACCACCAGCAGATGAGCCACAACTCCCCTTTTCATGACGCGGGTTCAGACGACAGGGCAGCCCGGCGCACCCCTCGACGGGAGGGTGCCGGACTTGACTGGCACACGCTATCGATAATCATTTTCATTTGCTAGCCCGTTCTTACCTCGCTTCGGAGAATCGGAGAGACCTTGACCGCCCTGCCCCGCCCCACCGCCCTGCTGTGCGCCCTCGTGGCCGCGGCAGCCCTGCTTCCCACAGCCGCCCCCGCCCGGGCGACGGCTTCCCTCACCTTCGGTCCCTGCCCGGAGTCCGTACCGACGCCGCCCGCACCCGACCGCGTGGAATGCGGCCGCCTCACCGTCCCGCTCGACCGGAAGCACCCGTCCGGCCCGAGCATCGAGATCGCCGTCTCCCGCGTCCCCGCCTCCGGCACCCCCGCCGAGCGGCGCGGGATCCTGCTGGTGAACCCCGGCGGCCCGGGCGGCTCAGGGCTCCCCTACGCGGTGACCAAGCGCGCCAAACTCCCCGCGAACGTGCGGCGTTCGTACGACGTCATCGGCTTCGACCCGCGCGGCGTGGGCCACAGCGCGCCGGCCGGATGCGGCGCGATGGGAGGCCTGTTCGCCGCTCCCGGGGCCGATCCGGCGCCGGCGACCCCGCAGGCCGAGCGGTCGTACCTCACGTCACTGCGCCACCTGGCCGACGACTGCGCGGCGGGCGCGGGCACGCGGGTGCTGCCGTACCTGTCCACCGAGCAGACGGCGTACGACATGGACGCGGTCCGCGCCGCGCTGGGCGAGCCGCGGACGAGCTTCCTCGGTGTCTCGTACGGCACCTACCTGGGCGCGGCGTACGCGGCGCGCTTTCCGCACCGGGTGGGCCGCATGGTGCTGGACAGCGTGGTCGGGCCCTGGGACTGGTACGTGTTCGACGTGATGCAGAGCCGGGCGATGCTGCGTGCCCGCGACACGTTCTTCGGCTGGACCGCCGCGCATGCCGAACGCTTCGGGCTGGGCGGCGACGCGGGCGCCGTACGGCGTTCGTATCTGCGCGTACGCCAGGGCCTGGCCGCGCGCCCGGTCGGCGGCTTCGGCCCGGCCGAGTTCGACCGCTCCGTCTACCGCGCCCTCGGCCGCACGGAACGCTGGACGGGGCTCGCCGACGGGCTGCGCGGCTACCTGACGGACGGGAGCGTGGCCGGCCTGCGTCCCGCATCCGCCTTCGACAGCCCGGAGTCGCGCAACTACGAGGCGGCCAACCGGATCGTGAAGTGCGCGGACGGTCCGGGGCCGACGCCCCGGGAGGTCGTGGCGGACGTACGGCGCATACGACGTGCCGACCCGCAGCCGGTCCTGACCGGCATGGAGGCGTCGACCTGCGCGTACTGGCACCACCGCCCCGAGCGGCGTACCCGACTGGGCGGTCCGGCCGCCCCTCCCGTCCTGCTGGTCGCCTCGGCGCACGACCCGGTGACCCCCATCGAAGGCGCCCGGCAACTGCGCGAACTGCTGCCCGGATCCCGTCTGGTGACTCTCGACGACGACTACTCGCACGGGGTGTTCGCCAGCCGGGGCAATGCCTGCGTGGACGGGGCGGTGGCCGGCTATCTCGTCGACGGGGAGGTGCCTGCGGCGGACGTGCGCTGCGCCGGGCCGGGACTGCCGGTCCCGGCAGCGGCTGCTCCGTCCACATGATCTTCCCGTTGGGCGTGTGCCTCGTCCCCCAGCCCTCGGTGAGCTGGGCGACGAGGTGCAGGCCGCGGCCACCCTCGTCCGCGCTCGGGGCGCGGCGCAGGCGCGGTGAAGTGCCGCTGCCGTCGTAGACCTCGCAGACCGGGGCGTGGACGTCGAGGCCCCGGGCGGCGAGCCGTTCGGTGACCACGACCCGCGCGTGGGAGAGGCGGCTCGGACAGGCCGACGTGGATGTCGCGCGGGATACTTGGCCGCATGCGGTACCCGCGGTGCGTGGCCCGGCTCGCAGTCGGGCCGGTGCTGGTGCTCGTGACCGCCGTCGGCTGTAGTGCCAATGGCGGTGACGGTGACGTGCCGGCGCGTACGGATCCCCCGGCGTCGAGCAGGGCGGACGGCGGCAGCCCGAGCGCCGCCACGCTCACCCCCTCCCCCACACCCGTCGACCCCGTCTCCCTCCCGGCCCTGATCCAGCGCGAGCACCGCGGCTCCGACCTCCGCCTCGGTGCCGTACGCGTCCGCACCGACGCCTACACGCAGTACGCCGTCACCTACCGGTCCAACGGCCTGAAGATCTCCGGCATCATGAACGTCCCCACCGGCAAGGGCCCCTTCCCGGCGCTGGTCCTGGCGCACGGCTACATCGACCCCGACGTGTACACCACCGGCCAGGGCATGCCCCGGGAGCAGGACCTCCTCGCCCGCAGCGGCTACGTCGTCCTGCACACCGACTACCGCAACCACGCGGGCTCCGACGACGACCCCGACAACGACGTGAACCTCCGTCTCGGCTACACCGAGGACGTCATCGCCGCCGTCCACGCGCTGCGCTCCGCCGACCGGCCGGACGTCGACGACGACCGGATCGGCCTGATGGGGCGGTCGATGGGCGGTGGGGTGGTGTACAACACGCTGGTGGTGGCGCCCGGTCTCGTCGACGCCGCCGTCGTGTTCGCGCCGGTCAGCTCGCGCCCCGAGCAGAACATCGACCACTTCCAGCGCCCCGAGGGCGACCCGCTCGTCGCCGAGATCGAGGCCGCGCACGGCACCCCCGAGGAGAACCCCGAGTTCTGGCGGCAGGTCTCGCCGGTCACCTACGTCGACCGGGTCACCGAGCCGCTGCTGATCCACCACGGCACCGCCGACGACACCTGCCCCCTGGCCTGGACGAGGACGACCGTCGCGGCGTTCGAGGCGGCGGGCAAGGACGTGGAACTGCGGACGTACCGGGGCGAGGGGCACACGTTCGGGCCACGGTGGCCGGACTCCATGGCGGCGACGACGGCCTTCTTCGAGCGCCACCTGGGCTGAGTCCTGCTCAAGCCCCGCTCGGATTGCGGGGCATGTGACGCACCACGCACAGCGAACCGTAAGTTTTTTCGCGCGGCGGTGATTGTTTCGCGCGTCCCGTCCGTACCTCCTGGCGTAGCAGCCGTTCATCTCTGGAGGCACGATGCCCTTCTCGCGCCGCATGGTTGGAACCGTCTTCGTGGGAGGCGCCCTCGTCCTGACCCTCTCCGCCCTTGCCTACCCGGCCATGCTGGGCGTGGAGACCACCTCCGCCAACCAGGACCGAGTCATCGCCAACACGCAGTACGGCCCGCTGACCGAGGCCGACCGGGACTTTGTGGTCAAGGTCCGCGCAGCCGGTCTGTGGGAGCACCCGCTGGGCATGATGGCGATGCAGCGGGGCACGACCCCGGAGATGAAGGAGGCCGGCGAGCACCTGGTCGTCGGACACGCCCGGCTCGACCTCGCCTGCCGCAAGCTCGCGTCCGAGTTGAACATCACGCTGCCCAACCAGGCCAGCCCGCAGCAGCAGCAGTTCGTGGCGACGGTGGATTCCAAGACGGGCAAGGAGTTCGACGCCACGGGCGTCGCGATCATGCGGGTGACGCACGGGCAGATCTTCCCGGCGATCGCGAAGATCCGGGGCACCACGCAGAACAGCCTGGTCCGTCAGCTGGCCGACCTGGCGAACGACACCGTGCTCGACCACATGACCATCCTGGAGAAGACGGGGATGGTCAACTTCGACGCCAACAACTTCCAGCAGACCTCGCCGCCGAAGCTCCCGAAGGAACAGATGACGCCGCCCGCGCCCCAGCCGGGCTCGCCGGTCCTCACGCTGGCGATCCCGAAGGGCCTGGAGGACCTGAACACCGCGTCCCCGTCGGCGCTGCCGAGCGCGGACGTCAAGTAACAGCGCAGTTGGCCGCGCCCCGGACATCCTCCGGGGCGCTGTCATGCGCGCCGGGGTGCCGACTCAGCCCGTCTCTTCCGCCCGTCTGTTCAGCCCGTCTTGCGCCCCCACGGTGTGTCCAGCCGCTCCCACTCCGCGCCCCACTCGTCCAGGCGGTGCCGCTCCAGCCCCAGCCGTACCACCCAGGCCGAGCCCAGCACGATGCCTGCGGTGGCGCCTCCGGCCAGGAGGCCTCCGGCGACCGAGTGCAGCTGCATCTCGCTCGCGGAGAGCGGCTCGTTGGCGATGACGCCGTTGCGGTCCGTCCATACCTGGACCTTGCTGCCCGCATGTGTCTTGGGCGGTACCCGCGCCTCGTCCGTGTGCGTCGTGCCGTCCGGGTCGGTCCAGCGGACGGTGGTCCACACAAGATGGTCGGTGGTGACCCGCGAGGCCCCCGGATCCTCCGCGTCCATGACGAGAACAGCCGTCACCCTGCGGCTCTCGGCCCGTTGCTGCTCCGCGGAGGCCACGACCGCGTCCGCCGCAGCGATACCCGCGAACACGGCAGCGCCCAGCGCGAACAGCCACCCGCACAGCACGACCCAGGCTTCGATGACGTCGCTGCGCCGCCTCAGCGGGCTGCGCCGCCACCGCCACAGCCGCACCCTCGGACATCCAGACGCAGCCATGCCGACACCCCCTTGAGCACCGACAACACTCCTCCAGTGTGCGCCCGGGTGCCGTCGGGCGCGCGCGCTCAGCCACCAGGTGAAGGCACCACCCAGAAGTGATCAGCTCGCGGTGCGCCGGATCCGTCCGGCGTACCGCTTCTCCAGCTCCAGGTTGCCCTCGAACCCTCCCGGCACATTGGCCGAGACGTACACCGGCGGGCGCTCCCCGGCGGCGATGAGCAGGGCGGAGGCCTCCGCCACGGCCATCTGTACGAGCATCACGCCGGTGAGCGTGGACAGGGCGCACACCGCGCCGCCGCCCGGCAGTTCCAGCAGTGCGTCGCCGCGCGGGGCCGCGTTGTCGAGGACCACGTCCGCGAGGTCGGCGAGCTTCTTGCCGCTCGCGTGGCCCGCCGGGACGGCCCGGGTGTGGGCGAGGGAGGTGATGGCCAGGATCCGGTGGCCCTGTTCCCTGGCGTGCAGGGCCATCTCCACGATGACGTTGTTGACGCCGGAGTTGGAGATGATGACGAAGAGATCCTGGGCGCGCGGAGCGGCGAGGTCGTAGATCCGGGCGGCCACTCCCGGCTCGCGCTCCAGGAGCGGGTCGTCGAGGATGCCGGGCGCGGCCCCGCCGTAAAGGACGAGGTCGGCGATGCTGAGCCGGTTGGTGGGCACCAGTCCGCCCGCCCGGCCGGCGACTTCGAGGACCATCGCCTGGGAGTGACCGGTGCCGAAGGCCTGGATGACGCCGTCCGCTCGTACGCAGTCGGCGATGAGCCCGGCGGCGCGGGCCACGTCGTCGCGGGCGGACTCGGTCAGGCGGTCGAGGACGGTCATGCTCTCGCGCACGAAGCGCCGGGCGCTCACGGACTCGTCGGACACGCGTCACTCCCCACTCATGGCAGCGTTGGATTGAACCACCCTGCATGACTGCTCCGATGAATCAATAAACCATCCTCGGTCCTGGTATTCAACCTGTGCGGAAATCGGTGGCTGATACCTTCCCCTCATGCCTCCGACGGACGTCACCACGCTGATCCGCACCGAGCTGCCCCGGCTGGCCGGTTCCCTGCGGAAGGTCGGCGAGCTGATCCTGGAGGATCCGGCCGCCGTGACCCACTGCTCGGCCGCCGAGCTGGGCCGCCGCACCGGCACCTCGCAGGCGACGGTGACCCGGTTCTGCCGGGCCATCGGGCTCGACTCCTACCAGCATCTGCTGATCGAGCTGGCCCAGGAGCGCGGCCGCGGCGAGGTCTCCGACTGGGGCAGCGCCGAGATCGGCCCCGGCATCTCGCCCGACGACAGCCTGGAGCGGGTGGTCCAGGTCGTCGGCAGCGCGGACCTGCGCGCCATCCAGCAGACGATCGAACGGATCGACCTCGACGCGCTGGAGCGGGCGGCCCAGGCCCTGGCCCGTGCCCGCCGTATCGACGTGTACGGCGTGGGCGGGAGCGGCGCGGTGGCCCAGGAGACGGAGACCCGGCTGTTCCGCATCGGCTGCCAGGTCCGCGGCTGGACCGAGGTGCACGGGGCAGCCACCTCAGCGGCTCTGCTCACCCCGGCCGACGTGGCCATCGGCATCTCTCACTCTGGTGCCACGCGCGAGACCCTCGAACCGTTCGAGATGGCCAAGGAGCGCGGCGCCACCACCGTCGCCATCACCACCGACCCGCGCTCACCGCTGGCCAAGGCCGCCGACATCCGGCTCATCTCAGCCACCTCGGAGACCAGCTTCCGCACCGGCAGCATCGGCGGCAGGCACTCCGTCCTGATGCTCGTCGACTGCCTCTACGTCCGGGTCGGCCAGGTCTCCTACCAGCGCGCCAGCGCCTCGCTCGCCCTGACGGACCACATCACCCCGCAGCACGCGGTGAAGAGTCGCCGGGCGCGCTGAACCTGCCGGGACGGGGCTCCCCACGAGCACTCATGGGTCGGCGCGGTGCGGCTGCGCGCTGATGCCGCTCAACTCCCGTACCCCAGACGGGCGAGGGCCACGGCGCCCAGTGAGCCGTCGGCCACCCGGTCGGGGGTGAGGCCGAGGAGCCGGAGCCTGGCGGTGAGCGGCTCGGTGAGCGGGCCGTGGTCGCCGAGCAGGCCGCCGGTGACGACGATGCGCTCACCGGGCCGGGGTTCGAGGGCGCGGACCGCGCCGGTGAGGTGGTCTGCGGCCGTTTCGAGGATGCCCGCGGCGACGGCGTCCTCGTGCCTGGCTGCCTCGGCGACGAGCGGCGCGAGTCCGGCCAGTTGGACCGGCGGCCGGGCCGTGACGGCGGGGAGCAGGTGCATGCGGTAGGCCTCCCGCCGGGCCCGCGTCCAGGCTCCGCCGGCGTACGGGTCCGGCGTCTCCCCCGGCAGAACGTCCTCCGGCACCCCCAGCTCCCGCCCCACCGACGCGGCCAGCGCCGTCGGCCCGCCCCGTCCGTCCGCCATGCGCAGCGCCGTGCGTACCGCCTCGCGCCCGATCCAGAAGCCGCTGCCGTCGTCGCCGAGCAGCCAGCCGTCGCCGCCGGCGGTCTCGGTGCACACGCGTGCGGCGATGCGCACCGCGACCGCGCCGGTGCCGGCCACCAGGGCCAGGCCGTCGGCGGGGTTGCCGGGCGCGGCGGCGAAGGCGGCCTCGACGTCGCTGTGGATCTCGACCATGTCGGTGCCGATGCCGAGCCTGCTCAGCGCGACGGTGAGGGCGGCGTGCGCCTTGACCCGGCCCGGTTCGTCAGGGGCGGTCCGCGAGGCGCCCGCGAACCCGCCGGCCACGGCCACGACGTGGCCGCGCAGCTCTGCCGGCACGGCGTGCGCGAGGGCTTCGGCGAGGTGCTCGGTGAGCTGCGGTCCGGGGACCGTCAGGGCATTGCCGGGGCCGGAGACGCCCTCGCCCTCGGGCGCGCCGTCGCCGAGGGGCGCCAGGACGGCGCGGGTGCGGGTGCCGCCGGCGTCCAGGCCGACGACGTACGCATGCGCCCTCTTGGGCGAGCTTTGGTTCGAATCACTGTTCATCGACGACCATGGCGGTTGATCCATTCGTGATGGACAAGGCTGAGACCCGGCCCCGAGCCTGGAAGAGCGGGCCCGGCCCGAGGAGGATCTCATCCACACGCTCCACGTCGGGTGTCTTCCGCCTCTGGATGCTGAGGTCGTACGGCCGCCCTGAGCGCCGTGGGCCCGTCAGCCCTCGGTTCCGTCGGTGACGCCCGCCAGCGCCTCTGCCACCGCCCGCAGGTTTACCCGTGCCCGCCCGTACGAGCACAGCGTGCCGCCCTCCGACAGCCCGGTGTCCACCCGCACCGCGTCCGGCCGCCGCTCCAGCAGGGCGTCCCGCAGCCGAACCTGCCAGGGGTGCAGCCCGGCGTCGCAGGTTGCCACGACCAGCGGGGCGGATCCGCAGCGGCGCAGCATGCCGTCGACGAGCTCGGCCGGGTCCGCCGGTTCCCCGGTGACGGCCGTCCCCGTTGCCGTGGGGTCGACCGCGCGCATCTCGGTCAGCAGGTCCTGGCCGCCCCAGTTGAGGGCGGGGTGCGGCGGCGGGAACAGGTCGACGACATGGGCGCCGCGCACGGCGGGCGGCACGCCCCGGCTCCGTACGGCCCGGCGGGCCGCCTCGCGTCCGGCGCACGAATCCCAGTCGGCCACGTCGGTGGCGGGCGTCGCGTACCGCTCGGCGAGCCGACGCACCCGTCCCGCGGCCTCCTCGATCCGCTCCTCGGCCAGCTGACCGGTCCGCAGCGCGTCGAGCACGGCGTCGCGGCAGTCGAGGGTGACGTTCAAGTCGCCCACGGCGACGATCACTTGATCCGCGCCGGCGGCGAGTGCGATGCGTGCGCCGGCCGCCTCCCCGTACTGGTCGGCGATGGCCTTCATCTCCAGCGCGTCGCTGACGAGGACGCCGTCGAAGCCGAGGTCGTGGCGGAGCAGATCGTCCAGGACGCGACGGCTGAGCGTGGCGGGGCGGTTGGGGTCCAGTGCCGGGAACACCACGTGGGCGCTCATCAGCATCGGTACGCCCGCCGCGATCGCAGCGCGGAACGGTTCGAGATCGGCGCGCAGTTCGTCGTACGGCCGTGGGTCGACGGCCATGCCGTGGTGGCTGTCGGTGGCGGTGCCGCCGTGGCCGGGGAAGTGCTTGGCGCACGAGGCGATGGAGCGGGCCTCGGTGGCGGTGATCCAGGCACGCAGATGCCTGGCGGCGAGCTCGGGGGCGGCGCCGAAGGACCGGGTGCGCACGATCGGGTTGCCGGGGCGGTGCTGGAGGTCGGCCACGGGGGCGTACGAGGCGGTGATGCCAAGGGTGGCAAGGTGCCCGGCGAGTGCGTCGGCGCAGCGGGCGGTGAGGTTCGGGTCGTCGACGACGCCGAGGGCGTAGGAGCCGGGGACGTCCGGGGCGCCGGCACCGACCAGGTGGCCGATGCCGCCGCCCTCGTTGTCGATGGCGACGAGGAAGTCCGGGCGTATCGCGCGCAGTTCGTCCGTGAGGCGGCGCACCTGCCGGGCGTCGCGGACGTTGCGGGTGAAGAGGATGACCCCGCCGAGGCCACGGTCGATGAGCTCCTTGAGCGTGTCCGGCACGCTCGTGGCGCCTTCGAACCCGGCGACGAGACAGCGGTGGGCGGCTTCGTCCAGGTCGACGGGGAGGTCGGCCGACCGGGGTGATGCGTGCTCGAAGTGGCTCACCCCGGCAATGCTCTGGCTGGGTCAGCCTAAAGTCAACCTCTTGATGGCTGGCTGATTCAACAGCAGTGCCTCACGCGGACAGCTTGTTCGCCTTCCCCAGGGCGTCTGCCAGTTGTTCGAGCACGGGCGCGTACCCGGCGTAGCTGAAGCGCTCCTCCATGGCCCACGGCACGGTCTGCCCCGCCTTGACCGCGGGCAGCTGCCGCCAGGTCGCCTTCTCGGCGAGCTGCTCGGCACTCATGGCCGAGGAGCGGTTGTCGACCATGATCAGGTCCGCGTGGTACTTGTCGGCGTTCTCCCAGCTCAGGAACTCCCAGAAGCCCCACTCGTCGGACTTCTTCCCCTCCACGAACTCAACGCCGAGGTCCTTGTAGTAGTTCAGGTCGACGTAGGAGTCGGGGACGGCGACATAGAACTGATCGTTGTCGCCGGTGATGGCCATGACCTTCAGCCCCTTGTTGGCCGCGGCCGCCGCGCGCAGGGTCTCGACCGCCTTGTCGAAGCGGGCCCCGGCATCCGTCACCTTCTTCGCCTTCAGGTCGGCACCGAGCGCCTCGGCGAGTTCGGCGGTGCGCTTGAGCGGGTTCAGCAGGGAGGTGCGGGCGACACTGATGCCGACGCTGGGCGCGAGCGCCTCGATCTTCTTCCGGCTCTCCTGCGGGACGTACCAGAGGTCGGGCGCCGGGAACATGTTGCTCATCAGCAGATCGGGCCCCAGCGCCGCGTACTTCTCGACGTTGAACTGCCCCCAGTCCGTGCCGAGGCTCGTCAGCTTCGCCACGTCCATGTCGCCGGCCTGGGGGTTCGGCTTGCCGTCGACCGGCTCGGTGGGTCCGAAGACGCCGTCGCACTCGATGCCGTAGTCGTACAGCGCGGCGGCGGTGCTGACGAAGGCGACGAGCGTTTCGGGTGCCTTGTCGAGGGAGACCGTACGCCCCCGGTCGTCCTTGAAGGACCAGGGGCCACCGCCCGTCTCACGCGCCTTGCCCTCCGCGTCTCCGTCCCCGCCGCAGGCGGCGAGCAGCGAGCCGAGACCGAGAGCGCCGCCCGCGGTGAGCAGTCGGCGGCGGGACATGTCTGGGGCCATGGTCGACCTCCCCTTCGAATCAAATTAAGGGAAGGCTAACCTAAGCCAATTTGGGTCAAGAGCCGGTGCGCTCGCACCCCCCGAAATACACTTGTCCGTTGATCAACCCGACCCATAGCCTCAGCTCTCATCGACGTGTAGCTCAGCAGCAGAGCGCCGGGCTTGAGACCCGGAGGGCGCGGGGGCGGAACCTGCCACGTCGGCTTATGGACGACAACGCTGAGCAGCAGCCCCTCACCGCGGCCGCCGCCTATCCGGCGGCCCAGTTGGCCAAGGCCTTCACGACGGCACTGACCCACGAGGACGCCGGCACCCGGCGTCGTGCCGAGGAGCGCGGGCAGCGCTGGCGGGCGGTCCTCGCGGGGATGGCCGCGGGGCGGCTGACGGCAGGTTCACGCACCCCGGTGGCAGGGCTGCCGGCCTGGGTGACCCTTGAGGTGGTGCGGGGCGGCTTCGCCACCGGCACCGCGAGCGCGGGCGGCCCGCTCCAGCCGTACGAGACCGAGGCCGCCCGGCAGTTCGGGGTACCGGCCGACCGGCGCGCACTCTTCGCCCACTGCCTCACCGACGCGGGACTGGCCTGGCTGTGGGCCCTACTGGACAGCGGCCACTACGAGATCGGCGTGCCCGAGGAGGCCGCGCTGCTCACGATGGCCTGGCTGGTGCGGCACGGCGAGACGTCCGCGGCGCTGGATCTCGCGGCCGAACTGGAGCCGTTCGCCGACCGACTGCGCTTCCTGCCCCGGCCGGCGAAGGGCCCTGTGCCGACGGACAGCTCAGCGCCGACGAGTGGCACGGCGGAGGCGAGCGGCACGGCTGAAGCGACCGGCACGACCGAGGCGACCACGCCCGTCCACCGGTACACCGTCTCCGACTCCGTCGACACCCTGATACGGCGGCGGCCCAACTCCGCCGTGGAGACCCAGCGCGAGGCGCTCGCCGTATGGCAGCCGTTCGGCGACGAGATGCTCGCCCACTGGCTGGAGACGGCGAGGGACGGCCTGGTGCTCGAACTCGCCCTGGACGCCGCCTGGCTGGCGCGCACTGCCACCCTGCTGGACCGCTACCGGCTGCTGGCCGCGGAACACACCCGCTGCACCAAGCACCGCAACCCCAGGCAGAACCTGGGCATTCTGCGCGGCGCACTGGAGGAGACCGTCGCCGGGCGGCCGTTGGACGCGCGCCGGCTCGGTCTGCTGCGGCACGCGGTGGCGTCCATGGTGCGGCGACGCGGCCTGCCCGGCTCCGCACCGCACACCGCGCTGCGCCGGGAGCAGGCGCGCCAGGCGGCGCTCCCGTCCCACCACGCGCTGGCCCAGCTGATGCTGCGCCGGCTCGCCGAACTGCCCCAGGACACCGGCATCACCGATGTCAGCCCACTGCTGACGCCCGTGACGGAGCAGGAGGAACACGAGACCGGCCTGCCCACGGGAGCGGAGGTCCCGCCGGTGATCCGGCAGGTGGTCGAGTCCGCGCTGAGCGCGCCGATCGGCACGCTGGTGGAGCGGGGCGTCGTCCCCTCCGCGGAGGTCCTGGCCGAGCTGGTACCGCAGTTGGTCGCCACGGCCACCGCCCTGGCGTACGGCGACGAGACGCTGCGGGCGCTGATGGCCGCGAACTACCGCGCGTTCCGCAACCGCCGCTCGCTGCTCCTGCTCAACCTGGAGCGCCAGGTCCGCGTCGAGGAACTGCCCTGGGTACGGGCGGTGTCCGGACAGCGCGCCGCGGTGCCGGGCAAACCGGACGAGGAGGGTGCGCTCACCGTGCTGCGGCAGCTGGGCGAGCTGGCCGTGCAGGCCTTCCCCGGCACGATCCTGCCCAACCCGCTCATCCGCGAGCTCGGCGTGCTCGCCCGCCAGGGCGACCTGGGCACCCCGTTCGTGGAGGAGCTCGCCGCCGACATCTTCATGGGCACGTTCAGCCCGAAATTCCTCAAGTCGGCGCGGGCCGCGGCCGAGTTGCTCCGCGGCACGCTGTACGAGCGCTACTACGGCATCGACTACGCCGCGATCCGCAACCTCGCGATCGCCGAGACGGGCGCCGCGCTCAGCCGTTCCTACGGCGCCCGTACGTCCCCCGGTTTCGCGCGGCTGTGCACGGAGCGGTCCGGGACGGCGTCCGGGTCCGGGTCCTGGTCCGTGGCGGCGAACGGCAAGGTGATCGAGCAGGCGCAGATCCTCACCACGCACAACCTGGCCACGCTGGTCCACCGGGTGGGCATCGCCCCACAGCCCGGCTGGTCCGACCTGGCGCGCCGCTGCCTCGCCACGGTGTGCCGGCTGACCGCACAGGTGCACAACAACAAGCGTCCCCTCCCCACCATCAAGGACGCGGCGTACGCCTGGCGTCAGATGCTGTTCGCCCTGTCCCTGTGCCCGCCCGACGAGCTCCGGCGGTTCCTCGCCGCCCTGGACGAGGAGACGGCCCGCCACCCCGCCCATGTCAGGTCCCGACTGACACCGGCCCTGACGGGCCTGGTCCTCACCGCCGAGGGCGGCAGGTTCGACGCGGACGGCACGGCGGACGAGGGCCGCGCACGCCGGTTCCTGGGGTGGAGCACGGAACGGCACTGGATGCGGTGAGGGCGGGGCGCGCGGGAGCGGGGGTCTGGGCGCGGGCTGTCGCGTCGCTCACCCGCCGACGTCGCTTCGGCTGCCGGACACCACGGCGTCATGCCGGACGGGCACGTTTCCCACGTCCCCTCCTGCCTCGCCCTCAAGCCGTCCGCCCCGCGTCCGCGCGGGTGTGACGCGGAAGGACGACCGCGCCGTGTCCTTGCTCCCGCTCAGCGATCTCCCCGGACCGCTGCCCGCCTGCCCCACTCCCGCCGCCACCCCCACCCCCACGTCCGTCCGTCCCCGCCCCCGCGTCTCCCCCGGACGCGTCGTCCGCCATGTGCTGACGCTGCTCCCGCTCCTGCTGATCGGGGCATGGGCGGTGGCCGACTGGCACACCGTGCAGGACGGCGCCCTCCGGCTCGCCTCCGCCGACCCCTGGTGGCTGCTGGCCGGGTTCTTCTTCACCTGCATGGGCTGGTTGACCGCCTCGGTCGTCCGCCAGGGATCCATACCGGAACGCCTGCCGTCAGGCCTGCTGGTCGCGTCGCAGTTCGCCGCCGGCGCCGCGAACCACGTACTGCCGGCCAGCATCGGCGCCCACGCCGTCACCCTGCGTTTCCTGCAGTACTGCGGCATACCCCTGGCCCGGGCCACCGCCTCACTCGCGCTGTACTCGCTGGTCAAGCCGATCGCGAAGACGGCGGTGCTGCTCGGCTTCCTCGTGGCCTTCCCCGAACTGCTGCACCTGGGCGAACTCGTCCCGGACGAGCGGACGTTGCTCCTGGTCGCCGGAGGCGTGACGGCCGCCCTCGTCACGGCGGGCGTGCTCGTGACCACCGTACGACCGCTGCGCCGCCCCCTCCTCGGCTTCGTCCGCACCGCCCTGACCGACGCGCGGATCCTGCACACCCGGCCCAGCCGCGTCCTCGCCCTCTGGGGCGGCGCCGCCGCCACGCCGCTGCTCCAGGCAAGCGTGATCGCCTCGGTCGGCTTCGCGCTGGGCCTGCCGCTGTCGTGGACGCAGGTGACCCTCGCACTCCTCCTCGCCAGCACAGCGGTCGGCGCGGTCCCCGCACCGGGCGGCATCGGCCCCGTGGACGCGGCCCTGGTGTTCACGATGGTCACCTTCGGCGCCCCGATGAGCCTGGCCGCAGCCACCGTCATCGGCTACCGCGTCCTGACGGTCTGGGTGCCTCTGCTACCGGGCGCACTGGTGCTCTCGATCATGGTCCAGCGCAAGATCCTCTGAGCGGCCTCCCATGGTGGGACCGCGCCCTACTCCTCTCCCACCCGCACCACCGCCACCGTGATGTTGTCGGGCCCGCCCGCCTCGATGGCGGCCTTCCAGAGCTCGAACGCCGCCCGCCCGTCGTCGTGCTCGCGCAGCACCTCGTCCAGTACGTCCGTCGGCACCGGGTCCGTGAGGCCGTCCGAGCAGATGAGGTAGCGCTCGCCCGGGGACAGGGGCACGGCCGTGACATGGGGATCGACGGCTCGGTAGGTGGGCGAGCCGCCCAGGCACTGGGTGACCAGTGAGGTGCTGCGCCCCGCCGGGTGGGGAGGGCTGTCGTCGACGCTGACCTGGCGCAGTCCGTCGCCGTGGGCCGCGTAGACCTGGCTGTCGCCCACGTTGAACACCAGCAGCGAGTCGGGCTGCACGACGACGCCGGCGATCGTCGTCCCCATGGCCTCCAGGTCGCCTCCCTCGTCCCCGCCGGCCGCCTGGTACACGGCGCGGTTGCAGGCGTTCAGGGCATCCCGGACGGCGACCTCGCTGGTCAGGGCGGGGCCGAGCGAGGCGATCCGGCGGGCGACCAGCGCACTGGCCACATCGCCGCCGGGATGCCCGCCGAGCCCGTCGGCGACGGCCACCACGAGGGGCGTGCCGAGCGGGAAGACCAGGGTCTGCGGATTCTCGGTCACCGTGGCGCACAGCGTCCACGGCCCGACGACGAGACTGTCCTCGTTGCGCTCGCGCAGCAGTCCGGGATGGCTGATCGCACTCACAGCGACGTACGGCATGCAGCGCCACCGCCTTCCGTACCGGACTCACCGAACTGACCGCCGGGGCCGGACGTCCCCTTCGAGTCTAGGAACACCGGCATCCGGCGTGCCAGCGCAGCGGGCGCCGCCCGGGGCGGCGCCCCTCCCTGTCAGTCCTCGTCCGCCGTCAGGCGTAGCGAGATGCTGTTGATGCAGTACCGCTGGTCGGTCGGGGTGGCATAGCCCTCGCCCTCGAAGACGTGCCCGAGATGCGACCCGCACCGGGCGCACCGCACCTCGGTGCGCACCATCCCGTGCGAGCGGTCCTCGATCAGCTCGACCGCGTCGGTGTCCTTCGGGTCGTAGAAGGACGGCCAGCCGCAGTGCGACTCGAACTTCGTGGTGGAGGTGAAGAGTTCGGCGCTGCAGGCCCGGCAGGAGTAGACGCCCGTCGTCTTGCTGTTGGTGTACTCACCGGTGAAGGCGGGCTCCGTGCCGGCCTCGCGCAGGACGGCGTACTCGGCCGGGGTCAGCTCCGCGCGCCACTGCTCGTCCGGCTTTTCGATGTCGTACGACATGAGTCCTTGCCCCTCACTTCAACAGGCGGTCCAGAATGACCGGGCCCAGGTCCGTGACATCGCCCGCGCCCATGGTGAGAACGAGATCACCGGGCTTCGACATTCCCGCGATCAGCGAGGACACCTCGTCCTTGTCGTGCACCGGCGTCACCTCGGCGCCCGCAGCCCGGGCCGCCTCGATGACCAGCTCGCTGGTGACACCGGGGATCGGGTCCTCGCGGGCCGGGTAGATGTCCAGGACCAGCGAGGAGTCCGCGAGGGCCAGGGCCTCGCCCATCTCCTTGCCGAGCTCCTGCGTGCGGGAGAACAGGTGGGGCTGGTAGACGACCAGGATCCGGGCGTCCCCGGCGGCCGCGCGCATCGCCTCCAGGTCGGCCGTCATCTCGGTCGGGTGGTGGGCGTAGGAGTCGATGACCTGGACACCGGCGACCTCGCCCTTCAGCTGCAGCCGCCGCTTGACGCCCGTGTAGGCCGCCAGCGCCGGGGCCAGCTCGGCGGCCGGGATGCCGAGCGCCGCGCCGGCGGTCAGCGCGGCCACCGCGTTGAGCGCGTAGTGGCGGCCCGGAACCGAGACCGTGAAGGTGAGCTCCTGGCCGTCCAGAACGACGGTGACCTGGCTCTTCAGCCCCTGCGCCAGCACGGAGAGCACTCGTACGTCGGCGTCCTCCGCCTCGCCGTACGTCACCACCCGCACATCCCGCGCCGAGACCCGCCGGGTCAGCTCCCGCGCCCCGCTCTGGTCGGCCGAGATCACCAGCGTGCCGCCCTCGGTGATGCGGTCCGCGAACGTCTCGAAGGACTCGTAGATCTCGTCCATCGACGCGTAGTTCGCGTGGTGGTCGAGCTCGACGTTCAGGACGATCGCGACGTCGGGCGCGTACTTGTGGAAGCTGCGGTCCGATTCGTCCGCCTCGGCGACGAAGATGTCCCCGTCGCCGTGCAGCGCGTTCGAGCCGGGGGCGTCGAGGTCACCGCCGATGGCGTACGACGGCCGCAGCCCGAGCTCACTCAGGGAGACCGCCAGCATCGACGTCGTGGTCGTCTTGCCGTGCGTACCGGCCACGGCGATCGGACGCAGCCCGTCCATCAGCGAGGCGAGCGCGTCGGCCCGGTGCACCACCGGAACGCCCAGCTCGGCGGCGCGGGCCAGCTCGGGGTTGTCCTGCCGGATCGCCGACGACACGACGACACAGCTGGCGTCGTCGGCGAGGTGCTCCGCCGCGTGCCCGATGTGCACGGTCACGCCGAGGGCCCGCAGCGCCTCGGCCGTCGCGGACTCCTTGGCATCACTGCCGGCCACCTTGGCCCCACGCTGCGCGAGAATCTTCGCGATCCCCGACATCCCGGCCCCGCCGATGCCGATGAAGTGCGGTCGGTCCATGGCGTTTGGAATGCCGGGTGCCATGCGTGTTCTCCCAGGAGTGCGATACGACGGTGAGGCCCCAGCCTATGGGGTGGTGGCGCGGACCTCGCGCACCGGACGCCGTGAACTGTGGCCCCTGGGGCCCTGTGCCGGAAAGCCCCTACGCCTTGCTGTGCGAGAACAGCTTCAGCACCGGCACCCCCACCTTGTGCCGAGCCCTGGACGCCCAGTCCCGGTGGAAGAACTCCTCCACATAGTGCGGGTCGGTCAGCACGATCACCTCGTCCGCCCCGACCTCGTCCACCACCGCTCTGAGCGCGTCCAGCGGATGGTCCTCCAGAAGCCTCCCCTCGGCCTCGGCCCCGGCGGTACGCAGAGCCGTGAGCGACACCTCCAGCGCCCGCTCCCCCGTGCTCAGCGCCTCCTGCCCCTCCGGCGTGTTCCCCTCCCGGACCGCCTCGTCCAGTTCGCCGAGTGCGATGTCGTCGATGGCGCGCAACAGCCTGTCGGCCTGCTCGCCCCGCGGCTGGAGCAGCACATGGAACGAGACCTGCTCGTTCCCGTGCAAGGTGGTGACGAACTCCACGTCGGCGGACGTCAGGGCCTTCTCGATCATCAAAACGCTTGTGAACACCGGGCGCCCCTTCTGCGGAAACCATCCTGCCCCGTGCTCGCACGGGGACTGCGAGTTTTAGTGTGCCCGTCCGAAGCCAAACGGAACGATGGATTCCGCCGTTTCAGGTGCACGGCAGTCATAGAACCCATTTCCGAACCGAACTAACCTCACGTCCGCCGGTAGCGGCTGAACAGAAAGCCGTTCTCCTCCAGCAAGGACACCAGCTCGAACCGTTTCGGAACCGGCACCGACGGCCCGCCGGCGATCCGCTGGGCGTCTCCCGCGGTGAGCATCGGGGAGATCGTCAGACAGAGCTCGTCGAGCACTCCGGCGGCCACCAACTGCCCGAGCATCCGTGGCCCGCCCTCGGTCAGCAGGCGGGTGTGGCCGAGTTCGGCGAGGGCCTGGACGGCGCGTACGGGGTCCACGCCGACGCCGTCACCGGCGATCACCACCTGGGCGCCCGCCTTCTCCGCGGCCGCGATCCGGTCCGGGGCCGCGGCGGCCCCCGTGAGGATGAGGGTCGGCACCAAGGGTGAGGTGAAGAGCGGAAGGCCGTAGTCGAGGTCCAGGCCGGCGCTCACCACCGCGATGGCCGGCGCGGGTCCCTGTCCGGCCGCCTCGCGGGCCTGAGCGAACTCCGCACGCGCGCGTGCCGGACGGTACCCCTCGAGGCGGACCGTTTCAGCGCCGACGAGCACGACGTCCGCCAGCGCCCGCAGCGTGCCGAAGATCCGCATGTCGGTCGCGGTGGAGATCGGCTGCGAACGCCCGTCGTGCTGGGCCGCCCCGTCCAGCGTGGACACCATGTTGGCCCGCAACCAGGGCTGCCGCCCGTCCGGACCCGGCTCGGGATAGGCATACGCGGCGGCAAGCTCGGCGAGGCTCCACTCACGGTCGACGAGATCACCACCGGGGAACCCGACACTGCGACGAGCCCCACGCTCCGGTGCAGCCGGCTCCCCGGCACCGGCCTCCACCGGACCGCCCTCGGGCACCGTCCCGGCCGCCGGCGCATCGGCCCCTCGGTCAGGGCCCCACGCCACCGAACCACCGGCTCCGGCCCCGGACCCACCGGCCACAGGCCCCCCTCCACCGGCCCCGGCCCCGTCGCCCCCGGCCGAACCGCCGGAAGCCCTCGCTGTCGTCTCATCGGTCACAGGGAACAGGCGTCGCATGTGATGGAGTGTGGCACGGCCCTTAGCATGGTGACCCGTGTCGTCCTCCACCGCCGCCTCCGGGCCGAGCCCCATAGCCGAAGCGAGCCCGCTGTCCCTGTGCACGCGTGAGCCGCACGTGCCCGCGGACCGGCTGGTCGCCGAGATGGTGCCGCCGCCCCGCTTCGATTCGGTCCGCTTCAGCACGTACATACCGGACCCGAACCAGCCCAGCCAGACCGAGGCGGTCGGCGTCCTGGAGACCTTCGCGGCCGGGCTCGGCGGTGCACACGCGAGCGGCGCGGGCAAGGCCAGGCGCGGCTTCCTCGGGCTCGGCAGGCCCAAGGCGCCCAAGACCCCGGCGGGCCCCCGCGGCGTCTACCTCGACGGCGGCTACGGCGTCGGCAAGACCCACCTGCTCGCCTCCCTCTGGCACGCCACCCCGGCCGAGCCGTCCCTCAAGGCGTTCGGCACCTTCGTGGAGCTGACGAACCTCGTCGGCGCCCTCGGCTTCCAGCAGACGGTGCAGACCCTGTCCGGCCACCGCCTGCTGTGCATCGACGAGTTCGAGCTCGACGACCCGGGCGACACCGTCCTCGTCTCCACGCTGCTCGGCAAGCTGGTCGACGCGGGCGTCGCGCTCGCCGCCACCTCCAACACCCTGCCCGGCAAGCTCGGCGAGGGCCGTTTCGCGGCTGCCGACTTCCTGCGCGAGATCCAGGGCCTGTCGGCCCACTTCCGCGCCCTGCGCATCGACGGCGAGGACTACCGCCACCGCGGCCTGCCCGAGGCACCCGCGCCGTACTCCGACGAGCAGGTGACGAGGGCGGCGTACGCGACCGAGGGCGCCTCCCTCGACGACTTCCCCCATCTGCTGGAGCACCTCGCCCGCGTCCATCCCAGCCGCTACGGCGCGCTGACGGACGGCCTGAACGCAGTGTGTCTCACCGACGTCCAGCCGATTCCCGACCAGTCGACGGCCCTGCGGCTCGTCGTGCTCGCGGACCGGCTCTACGACCGTGAAGTTCCGGTGCTGGCCTCCGGACTGCCGTTCGACCAGCTGTTCAGCGAGGACATGCTCAACGGCGGCTACCGCAAGAAGTACTTCCGCGCGATCTCGCGACTCACCGCGCTGGCCCGCGACGCCAAGGGCCTAGTAACCCAGTAACTCCCCCTGGTCAAGGGGTGGTTCAAGCCAAGCCACCCTCGCATTTCAGGCTCTCTTCAGCTCGAAACGTTAAGTTAACCCTGCAAACAACGTTGCCGGGTTAACGTGTTTCTTGACCAACGGTTGACCAAGTGTTGGCACGTGCATGAGGCGTGGACTGACTGGAGGGGGGCGCATGTTCCGAGGTACGACGGTTCGGACCCCGATTTCGATCCTCGCCGCCGTCCTGCTCGCCCTCCAGTTCTTCGCACCCGGCGCGGCCTTCGCACACGCATACACAGCGAGTCAGGCAGAGGCCAAGGCTCAGCCCGGAATCAAACTCTCCGGGAAGGCGCTGCGCGACGAAACCCTCACGTCACGCCACTGCGTCCCGTCGGGCGACGGGGACCCGACCGGTCCCCTGCGCACCCGTGACCATCTGCGCTTCGCCGACTCCGGGACTCAGGCGCCCGACAGACCGTTGCTCACCCGGGACTCCGCGTCCGCGCACCGGCCGGCCGCGGCCGGCGCCGCGCATCAGCGCACGTCGAGATCCTCGACGTCCCACACTCCGGCGGGGCTTCAGATCTTCCGCTGCTGAGCAGCAGAGCAGTCCCCCACCCCTGTCATGTAAACCCCGACGCGCCACTGAGGCGCGCCAGGAGGAGTCACCACACATGCAGCCCCTCATCGACAACGCCCGTATGTTCGGACAGTGCCCTGAGGAGTTCGCTCGCCTCGCCGAGGGCCAGTCCCCCGACGTCCTGTTCATCACCTGCTCCGACTCCCGGGTCGTTCCGGCCCTGATCACGGGAGCCCGCCCGGGCGAGCTCTTCGAGCTGCGTACCGCGGGCAACATCGTCCCGCCTTACGCCTCCGAGCACCCCACCAGCGAGGCGGCCACCATCGAGTACGCCGTGGAGGTCCTCGGCGTCAGCGACATCGTGGTCTGCGGCCACTCCCACTGCGGTGCCGTCGGCGCACTCGTGCGCGGCGACGACCTGGATGCCGTACCGGCCGTGCGCGACTGGCTCTCACACGCCACCCCGCGCCCGACCGGCGCCGCGCAGGACCCGGAGGTCGCCGAAGGCGTCCAGGCGCATGTACTGACGCAGCTGCTGCGGCTGCGCTCGTACCCGTTCATCGAGAAGAAGCTGAAGGAGCGTCAACTCACCTTGCACGCCTGGTACTACGAGGTGCACAAGGGCGCCGTGCGCGCCCACAGCGCCGAGACCGACGCGTTCGAGGCACTGTGACCGCCATGATGACCAAATTCCCCCACCTGCGGCAGGACTTCGCCGCCTCGCTGGTCGTCTTCCTCGTCGCGCTGCCGCTGTGTGTCGGCGTGGCCGTCGCCTCCGGAGTACCGGCCGAGCTAGGACTCGTCACCGGCATCGTGGGCGGCATCGTCACCGGCCTGATGCGCGGCAGCAGCCTTCAGGTCTCCGGACCCGCCGCCGGTCTGACGGTGCTCGTCTTCGAGGCCGTCCAGGAGTTCGGGCTGCCGGTCCTCGGTGTGCTCGTCCTCGCCACCGGCGCGCTCCAGCTCCTCATGGGCGCCCTGAAGCTGGGGCGCTGGTTCCGGGCCATCTCGGTCTCCGTCGTCGAGGGCATGCTGGCCGGTATCGGCCTTGTGCTCATCGCCGGACAGCTCTACTCGGTCGCGGACGCCAAGGCGCCCGCCTCCGGCCTGGAGAAAATAGCCGGGCTGCCCGGCGCGCTCGCCGGGGCCCTCGGCGACACCGGGGCGCTGGCCTCGATCGGTCTGGGCGCCGGCACGATCGCGGTCCTGGTGCTGTGGAAGCGGCTGCCGGCCAAGGTGCGCACGGTTCCCGGTCCGCTCGCCGCGGTCGGTCTGGCGACGCTGGCCGCCGCCGTGTTCTCCCTGCCCGTCGCCACCGTCGAGGTCAAGGGCCTGCTGGGCTCCATCCAGCCGCCGTCCCTGACCGCCTTCGGCGAACTCGCGAACCTCGGCGTGCTCGCCACGATCGTCGCCTTCACGCTCATCGCGTCGGCCGAGTCGCTGTTCAGCGCCGCGGCCGTGGACCGGCTGCACGACGGGCCACGCACCGAGTACGACAAGGAGCTGATGGCGCAGGGCGCGGGCAACGCGGTCTGCGGCGTCCTCGGCGCACTGCCCATGACCGCGGTCATCGTGCGCAGCTCCGCCAACGTCCAGGCGGGCGCGAAGACGAAGGCGTCCCGTGTCATGCACGGCGTATGGCTGCTGCTGTTCGCGGCGCTGCTGCCCGCCACGCTGGCACTCATCCCGATCCCCGCACTGGCGGGCATCCTGGTCCACGCCGGCTTCAAGCTGATCCCCTTCCGCGGGATCGTCTCCCTGTGGCGCGGCCACCGGGGCGAGGCACTGATCCTCGTCGTCACCGCCCTCTCGATCGTCACGGTGAACATGTTCGAGGGCGTGCTCATCGGTCTGGCCCTGTCGGTCGCCAAGACCGCCTGGGAGGCCTCGCACGTGAAGCTGGAGGTCATCGACAAGGGCGCCGGACCGATCCAGGCCTACCTGTCGGGCAACGCGACCTTCCTCAGGCTGCCCAAGATCCTCGACAGCCTGGAAGCCCTGCCGCAGGACCGCCCGGTCGAGCTGGACCTGTCCGGACTGCACCACCTCGACCACGCCTGCCGTACGGCCCTGGAGAACTGGGCCGAGCGACACAGCGCGGCAGGCACGGATCCGGTACGGGTCACGACGGCCTGACCGGCGTGCGACTCCGGGTGGCCTGTGCCCCCTGGTGAGGTGTGAACCCTGGCCCGGTGTCCGGTCCGGAGCCTTCCATGGCCCCGGACCGGGCACCGGGCATATCGTTGCAGGACATAGCGTTACAGGAGCGTACTGATCGGACCTCTGGGCGAGGAGGTCGCCATGGTCGAAGAAGTGCTGGGTGCGGTCGCAGGTGTGGCCGGGGTGGGGCTGGTGTATGTCGCGGCCGCCGCGCGGGTCGTCAAGCAGTACGAGCGCGGGGTGATCCTGCGGCTCGGCCGGCTGCGGGGCGCCGTGCGCGAGCCGGGGTTCACGCTGATCGTCCCGGCCGTGGACCGGCTCCACAAGGTCAACATGCAGATCGTGACGATGCCCGTGCCCGCCCAGGAGGGAATCACCCGCGACAACGTGACCGTGCGGGTCGACGCGGTCGTGTACTTCCAGGTCGTGGACGCGGCGGCCGCGATCATCAACGTCGAGGACTACCGCTTCGCCGTCTCCCAGATGGCGCAGACCTCGCTGCGCTCGATCATCGGCAAGAGCGATCTGGACGACCTGCTGTCCAACCGCGAGAAGCTCAACCAGGGCCTGGAGCTGATGCTCGACAGTCCGGCGATCGGCTGGGGCGTGCAGATCGACCGCGTCGAGATCAAGGACGTGTCCCTGCCGGAGTCCATGAAGCGGTCCATGGCCCGCCAGGCCGAGGCCGACCGGGAGCGGCGGGCCCGGGTCATCAACGCCGACGCCGAACTCCAGGCCTCCAAGAAGCTGGCCGAGGCCGCGCACCAGATGGCCGACGCGCCTTCCGCCCTCCAACTGCGGCTGCTGCAGACGGTGATGGCGGTGGCGGCGGAGAAGAACTCCACTCTGGTGCTGCCGATCCCGGTGGAGTTGCTGCGGTTCCTGGAGCGGGGCGCACAGCCACCGCCACCGCCACCGCCACCACAGGGCCAGGCGGCCCGAGCGGCCACTGAACCGGCGGCCGTTACCGAGCCGGCCACCGTCACCGAGCCGATCGCCGTCGACGAATCCCCCGACCCTCCAGCCGAACTTCCTCCCGAACCTCCGGCCGGACCCCCCGCGGAACCCCCCGGGCAACCGCCACTGAAGTGACACACGCTACGCGCGTGGTTCACGCGACTCGCGCCAGGTGATAGACACGGCGGGATCAAAGTTCCTGTCCGCCAGCAGGAAGGTTTCCCCACCATGTCCGCAACACGACGTCAGGTCCTCGCCCGCTCCGGCGCCCTGGGTATCGGCATCGCTTTCGCCGGGTCCCTGTCGGAGCTCTTCGCGGGCACCGCCGCCGCGCAGAACCTCGGTCACACCGGATACGGCCCCCTGGTCCCCGACCCCAAGGGCCTGCTCGACCTGCCGGAAGGATTCCGCTACCGGGTCCTGTCCCGCGAGGGTGACCGGCTCCGCTCCGGCGAGGGTCCGGTGCCCTCCAACCACGACGGCATGACAGCCCTGCCCGGCGCCCGCGGCCGCGTCCACCTGGTCCGCAACCACGAGAACCGCAACACGGCGGCCATCCCCGTCCCGACGGTCCCCGGTCTCACCTACGACCCGCAGGGCAAGGGCGGCTGTACGGCCCTGACCCTGGACTCCCGCAACCGCGTCCTGTCCGAGCGCGTCGCCATCGCCGGTACGGCCGTCAACTGCGCGGGCGGGCCCACCCCTTGGGGCACCTGGCTGACCTGCGAGGAGACCGAGGACCGGGCGGGCACCAACGGCTACACCAAGGACCACGGCTTCATCTTCGAGGTCGACCCGGCAAACCCGCACCGCTCCGGCGCCGTCCCGCTGACCGCGATGGGCCGCTTCCAGCACGAGGCGATCGCGGTGGACCCACGGCGCGGCATCGTCTACGAGACCGAGGACGCCTTCGAGCGCCCCTTCGGCCTCTTCTACCGCTTCCTGCCGCACGCCCCGCACGGCGGCCTCGGCTCCCTGCGCGCGGGCGGCCGGCTCCAGGCGATGCGTGTCCCGGGCGTACCCGACCTCTCCTCGATCCAGGAGACGGGCGCGACCTTCGAGAACATCGAGTGGGTCGACGTACCGGACCCGCTCGCTGCCGAAACCCCCATCCGCCACCAGGACTTCGGGCCGAAGGGCATCACCCACGCGCAGAAGCTGGAGGGCTGCTACTGGGGCGGCAGCTGCGTCTACTTCGTCTCCTCCTTCGCCCACAGCGCGGAGGGCTCGGCGGCGGACCACTACGGCCAGATCTGGCGCTACGACCCCAGCGAGCGCCGCCTCACACTCGTGATCGTCTTCGGCCCCGACACCGACCTCCAGCTCCCCGGCGAGTCCCCGGACAACATCTGCCTCGCCCCCAGCGGCGGCCTGATGGTGTGCGAGGACGGCAACGGCGCCCAGCACGTGTTCGGCGTGACACGGCGCGGGGAGGTGTACGCGATGGCACGCAACGCACAGAACCTGGGCACACCGCAGGAGCCCGAGTGGGGCGAGTTCGCCGGGGTCACCTTCGCACCGGACGGCGAGACGATGTACGTCAACTGCTACACGCCGGGGACGACGTTCGCGGTGACGGGCACCTGGCGCAGGTAGCGCCCCGTCCCCCGAACGAGTGGAGGCCTCCTCTCCGGAACGTCCTCTAACCTGTGCGGCATGAACGCACCGGGGGATCTCGTCGACGGCCGTTTCGAGCTGGTCGAGCGGCTGGGCAGCGGAGGCATGGGCACCGTGTGGCGGGCTCGCGACACGGTGCTCCACCGCGAAGTCGCGCTCAAGGCGGTCCGGTCCGACGCGGACACGGTCGGCGTGGTGCGCGAGCGGGTGCTGCGGGAGGCGCGGGCGCTGGCCCGGCTGAGCCATCCCCATGTGGTCACCGTCCACCAGATCGTGGCCGCCGACCCGCACCCCTGGATCGTGATGGAGCTGGTGCCGGGCGTCTCGCTCCAACGGCGCCTGGACGAGGGCCCGTTGACTCCTGTGGAGGCCGCCCGTGTCGGCCGCCAGGTGCTCGCCGCGCTGCGGGCCGCGCACGCGGCGGGCATCCAGCACCGGGACGTCAAGCCCGCCAACATCCTCCTGCGCCCCGACGGCGACGCCGTCCTCACCGACTTCGGCATCGCCGCCCTGCAGGGCACGACGGCCCTCACGGCGACCGGCGAACTCGTCGGTTCGCCCGAGTACATGGCCCCCGAGCGGATCCGGGGCCGCGACGACGACCCCGCCGCCGACCTGTGGTCGCTGGGCGTGGTGCTGTACGTGTGCGTGGAGGGCGTCAGCCCCCTGCGCCGCCCCACTACGCTGGCCACCCTTGCCGCCGTACTCGACGAGCCTCTCCCGCCACCGACCCGCTCGGGCTCGCTGACGCCGGTGCTCGACGCCCTGCTGGTCCGGGACCCGGCGGCGCGCCCGGACGCCGCCCGGCTGGACGCGATGCTGGCGCAGGTGGAGGCCGGTACGACTCCGTACTGGGCACAGCCGACGCTGACCGCCGCCGCACCGCCCGCACCTGCGACCCCGACGCAGCTCGACACTCCCCGGCCCACGGTTCCGCAGCGGATGCCCGAGCCCCGGCGCCGGCGGCACCTCGTGGTGGCCGCGACCGCAGGGCTCGTGATCGCCACCGCGGCGGCTCTCGTCCTCCTCGCCCTGCGCCCCGGCGACACCGGCGGCGACGACAAGACCCGCGCCACCGCGAACTCTCCGGCCACGACGTCCACCCCCACCCCGGCGAAGCAACAGCCGACGCCCTCGCCCACCCCCACCACGAAGTCGCCCACTCCCACCACCCCTCCGACCACGCCCTCCACAACCGACGGCCGCTGGATCGCCCAACTTCACTCCGAACCCCTCAGCGCAGGCACCGCGGCCCGGGACAAGCGGCTCGCCACCGTCCGCCAGTCGGTGGCGGAGGCGGCCGTCCTGCGCAGCGACGAGTACGCCTCCCTGCGCCCCGGCTACTGGGTGATCTACGCCCCCGGCCCCTTCGCCGACGGCCGCGCCGCCCTGACCTTCTGCGCCGAGCGCGGCCGAACCTCGGTGAGCACCTGCATGGGCCGCTACCTGAGCACCGACGCAGGCGATTACAGCCTCCAGTGCCGACCTCCGGCCGCCGCGCCGACGGGCTCCTGCACACGCACCGACTGAGAGGACAGGGCCCGCCGGGCGGGTGACAGGTGCCCGGCACACCCATCGGCGTACCGAAATAGTCATTTAATCCCCATATCTTCATACGGTGATCACATCCGTACGCCGCGTCACCGCCCTCTGTGCCCTGGGCGCGGTGCTCAGCGCGCTCGCCGCGTGTGCGCCGCACGAGGCGACCCGGGCTCCCCTGCCGGCGCCCAGCGCCACCGCCGGCGTCTCCCCCATGGCCGGGCCGCCGACCCTCGCCCCGGGTCCCGCCGGTCTGACGCCCGTCTTCGAGCACGGCCCACGCGGTCGTGACAAAGCCGTCGCGCTGACCTTCGACGCCGACATGACCGCGGACCAGGGGCCCCGGGCGGCGCGGGGGGAACGGTTCGACAATCCGGGGCTGGTCGCGGCGCTGCGGGAGTTGAAGGTGCCGGCGACCGTGTTCATGACGGGGCGATGGGCCGAGGAGTATCCGAGTCAGGCCCGGTCCATCGGAGGGAACCCGCTGTTCGAGGTCGCCAACCACTCCTACAGCCACTACGCGTTCACCGAGGACTGCTACGGACTGCCGACGGTCGGCGAGGAGCGGATGCGGGTGGACGTGGAGCGGGCGTACGCGGCATTGCGGAAGGTCGGCGTCCGTGACGTGATGCCGTACTTCCGGTTTCCCGGCGGCTGCTACGACCGGCGCGCTCTGAAGGCGATCGGCCCGGTCGGTGTCACCGCCGTGCAGTGGGACGTGGTGAGCGGCGACGCGTTCGCGACGGACGCCCGTGCCGTCGCCCAGGAGGTGCTGGACGGCGTGCGGGCGGGGTCCGTGGTCGTCCTGCACTGCACACTCAGTGCCGCTCCGACGAGCGAGCGGGTGGTCCGCAGCGTCGTACCCGAGCTGCGCGACAGGGGCTTTCGGTTCGTGAAGGTGTCCGAGCTGATCGGGGCGGCCGGCGGGCGGGCCTGATACTCGTACGCTGAACGTATGAGCGAGGAACAGGCCACGACCGACTACTGCCTGATCGACGCGACCAGGCCGCCCAAGGCCGATGGGCCGCCGTACGCGGAGTGCGTGCTGTGCCGGGAGCCGACGGAGTACCCGGAGTCGTACAAGGGGATCACGCTCTGCCCGGTCTGTGAGTGGCAGGAGGCGCAGCGCACCGCCTGTTCGGGCTGACCCGCCCGGTCAGGGTGATCTGCGGGACGTGAGCGCGCAGGCCACGGCGATCGCCGCCGCCGTGAGCAGGGCCGCCGCGGCCAACGGGAGCAGGGGCATGGGGACCGTGCCCGAGCGGGAGCCGGTGACCAGGCCGCTGACCGTCGCCTGCGCCGGAGAGCCGGTCACGACCACCGACAGCAGCGCCGCGAGCAGCATCGTGGGAACCGCGCGTCCGGTGGAGCGCAGCAACGGCCAGGTGGTGAGGGCGCCGACGGCCGTGCCGAGCAGGGCGCAGGCCAGCGTCGCGAGCAGCCCGGCCGCGCCCGCCGGGAGCCACGGCACACGCGTCTGGTGATCCGCGCTCACCGGGTCGCTGATCAGCGTCACGACGACGGTCGCGACGGTGCCCAGAACCGCCGCTGCGCTCAGCGCGACCAGCAGCGCGGCAAGGTGCGCCCGCCCCGGCCCGACCGCCGCGGACACACAACTGCGGGCGGCGGGCGGCTCGTTGGTGACGCAGATCCGCACCAGCCAGGCGGCGACGGGCAGCAGGGCCGCGGCCGTGTAGCCGAGCGAGTCGAGCACCGGCTGACCGCCTGAGACACCGATCCCGAGGAACACGGCGTACAGGATGAACGGCGGCAGCCAGCGCTGTGAACGGGCGAGCAAGGCGGTCTGGTAGCTGAGAAGGGCGGTCATCGGCGGCTCTCGGTTTCGGGGGTCGTCTCCTGCCTCACGCTCACCACATGCCAGGGCGGGCGGGCCGTCAGCAGGGCACGCAGGAGGACGTCCGAATGGGACGCGGGGACGGTCAGACGGTGGGTGCCGGGCGTGGGTTCCTCGGCGGATATGACCGTGCGGGGCGCGTCGGCGGGGAGTTGCCCGCCTCGCGGGCCCTGCACGACGACGGTCACGTGCGGGCCGGTGGGTTCCGAGGGCGCGTCTTCCGTACGCAGGTCGAGGCCCGCGTCCCGCACGGTGTACGTCGCGTCGGGCGCCCCCGCCAGACGGCTCGGGTCGTGGTCCACGAAGACCACGGCCGTGCCGCCCGCGGTGCGCTCGGCGACGGCCCGCTCGAGCTCCGCACGGGCGTCGGCGTCGAGTCCTGTCCATGCCTCGTCCAGGACGAGCAGCTCCGGTTCGGCGAGGAGGGCCTGTACGACGGCCACCTTCTGGCTGCTGCCCTTCGACAGCTGCGCCATCGGCATCCGGGCGTAGGAGGCGGCACCGAAGCGGTCGAGCCACTCAAGGGCGGCCCGGGTGGCCGCGGCACGGGAGAGGCCGTGCACCTTGCCGAGATGGGTGAGGTAGCCGACGGCGGTGAAGGGGAGGGCCGTGGGGAAGCGTTCGGGGACGTAGGCCGTGCGGGGGCGGCCGGTGATACGGCCCTCGGTCGGGGCGTCGATGCCGGCCAGGAGACGGAGGAGGGTGGATTTGCCGGTGCCGTTGGGTCCTTCGACGCGGATGAGGTTGCCGGGCGGCACGGTGAGGTGGACGCCGCGTAAGACCCATGGGCCGCGTAGGCCGTAGCGGCGGCCCACGTTGTCCAGACGAAGATCACGTTGCATGGAGGACATCCTGTCCCATGGCCCGTGCGGCCGAGCCGGGGCTGGTCGCACCCGTGCGGCGGACCTGCGAAATCGACACGGTCCCAGGCCCTTTAGGGTGTTGCCGTGAGCCACGATCCGACGTCCACCGGCGACAGTCCCTTCCGGTCAGAGCCCAGTGCTCGCGATGACGCCCCGCAGTTCGTACTGCCTCTCGTCGTGCGGATCGAGCGGGACGCTCCACCCGCTCGCACCGACGCTCTCGAAACCTCCGCCCGTGCCGTCCTGGTGATCCTCGACGACGAGCGCTCAGTCGGCGACGGCGAGTGGGCCGAAGCCATGCGGGACTGGCAGGACGCCCGGATCCGGAAGGTCGTGCGGCGGGCCCGCGGCGCCGAGTGGCGGCGGGCGGAGAAGCTGCCGGGCATCACCGTCACCGGCAAGTCGGCCGAGGTGCGGGTCTTCCCGCCCGTGCCCTTGGACGGGTGGCCCAAGGAGCTGGCGAAACTCCAGGTCTCCGGCACCGACCTCGACGATCCGGAGCCGCCCGCGCACGCCGACCCGTCGGCACCCGTGCTCTGGCTGAACCCCGACCTCGACATGTCGGCCGGCAAGGCGATGGCGCAGACCGGGCACGCGGCGCAACTCGCCTGGTGGGAGCTGTCGGACGAGGAGCGGGCCGCCTGGCGCGACGCGGGGTTCCCGCTGGCCGTACGGACCGCGGATCCGGTGCGCTGGCCCGAGCTGACGACCAGGGGGCTGCCGCTGGTGCGCGACGCGGGCTTCACGGAGATCGCGCCCGGGTCCTGCACGGTGGTCGCCGACCATCCGGCGCTGCGGTAGGACGCGGGGGCGTTCCTGGAGGCGGTTGCCGGCTCCGCGTCAGGGGGGACGACCCGGGGTGTGGCGTCCTTGGCAACGTAGGCCAGGCGGATCAGGTCGCGGGCCAGGAGTTCCTGGCTGAGCGGACGGTGCAGAACCTCGGAGATCTCACTCGGCTGCACGGTCAGGCCCACCTTCCGACGGTCGTTCACCGGCTGCCGGATCAGGTCGCCGGGCCTTTGAACGCCGTCGGCGCGCGGCGCGTACGACCTTGCAGAGGCCGCTTGCCCGGTGCGGGGAGCGGGACGCGGGTCCCGGCCGCCCAACCTCAAATGTTGCTCTGAAGGTGTCGGCCCAGGGGTTCGGGCGGGTCCTGCGGGGCCATACCCCCGTCACGTCCGGCACGTCCGGGGAGACGGGACAGCGGGTACGGAAGAGGCCGAGGAGGGGACGATGGAGCGACTGGGTACGGGGATCGGATGGCGTCCGGAGATCGCGGACGCCGTGGAGCGCATGCCGGGCATCGACTGGGTCGAGGCCGTCGCCGAGAACGTCTGCCCCGGGCATCTCCCGGAGTCTCTGGTACGGCTGCGGGAGCGCGGCGTGACCGTGATCCCGCACGGCGTCTCGCTCGGCCTCGGCGGTGCGGAGCGGCCCGACGCCGGGCGGCTGGCCGCGCTCGCCGAGCGGGTGGAGGCGCTGGGGGCGCCGCTGGTCACCGAGCACATCGCGTTCGTACGGGCGGGAGGGCCGCTGACGGCGTCGCCGCGCTTGGAGGCGGGGCACCTCCTGCCGGTCCCCCGGACCCGGGACGCCCTCGACGTGCTGTGCCAGAACATCCGCATCGCGCAGGACGCGCTGCCCGTGCCGCTCGCCGTGGAGAACATCGCGGCCCTCATCTCCTGGCCGGGCGAGGAGATGACGGAGGGGCAGTTCCTGTACGAGCTGGCCGACCGCACAGGGGTGCGGCTGCTCATCGACGTGGCCAACCTCCACACCAACCACGTCAACCGGGGCGAGGACCCCGCCAAGGCCCTCGTCGAACTTCCGCTGGAGGCCATCGCGTACGTCCATGTCGCGGGCGGCTTCGAGCGCGACGGCGTCTGGCACGACAGCCACGCCCACCCCGTCCCCCGGCCGGTGCTGGACATCCTGACGGACCTCGCCTCCCGCGTGACCCCGCCGGGCGTTCTGCTGGAACGCGACGAGAACTTTCCGGAACCGGGGGAGCTGGAGGGAGAGCTGGGGGCGATTCGGAGGGCGTTGGAGAAGGGCGCGGCACTGGGGGACCTGGCGCACACGGAGCGGGCACTCGCGGGGTCGGGGCAGCGGGAGACGCCTCGCGGGGCGCCGATCCGGGACGGGGAGTCCTCGGCTGAAACCTCGTCGGAGGCGGCGGGCCTGGAGGGGAGCCCGCCGGACGCGGTGCTGGAGACGGACGCGGCCGTGAGGAAGACCGCCGAAGGAGCAGCGCCCACAGCGGCGGCGCCGGGAGACCTGGCTTCCGCCGAGCGGGCGCGCCCGGCGGCGCCGGCCCTCGACACGCCACCCCGGGACAGGGCGGTGCGGGCCGATGCCGTCACCGGACCCGCCCGGCAGCGGCTGGCCCTCGCGCAGGCCGCGCTGCTGTCCGCGCTCGTCGCCGGGACGCCGGTGCCGGAGGGGTTCGACCGGGTGCGGCTCGGCGTGCAGGCGCGGGCGCTCGCCGGGAAGCGGGCCGACGTCGTGGCGAAGGTCGCGCCCGAGTTGCCGGTGATTCTCGGCAGCGGCTATCGGCGGGCCTTCCTCGGCTACAGCCACGGGCACCCGATGACCGACGGCTACCGGCGCGACGCCCTGGACTTCGCCGGGTACCTGCTGGCCGACGGCCGACTCGAAGACGCCCGGGTCCGGGCGGAGTTGCAGGAGTGGTGGCTGGAGCGCTCGGGCCCGCGGCCGCGGTCGCGACGGCCGGGGGTACGGCTGGCCCGTGCCACGCGACGCGTGCTGCTGCGGCGCTGAGCCGGGAAGCAGACGCGCAGGCCGCGTCGCCGCGGGCGAGAGTGCGGGGTGGGGTGCCGGGCGCGGCACACTCGGGCGCCGAAGTAATATGCCAGCCCACCCCGAAGCGCACTAACGTGCGGTGCCGCACCAGGAGGCACCATGCGATCGCGACCCCGCATCAACGGCCGAGGCATCTTCAGCGGCACCGGCCTCATCATCACGGGCCTGGCGGCGACGCTGCTGGCGATGGTCTTTCCGGTCTGGTCGTACGCCGACCGGTCCGGGACCGGGCTGGACGTGCTCAACGCCGAGACCGTCTCGACCGGGTACGGACCGCTGTCCGCGCTGGACCGCGACTTCATCACGAAGGTCCGGCTGGCCGGGCTGTGGGAGCTGCCCGCCGGTGAGCAGGCGCAGCAGAAGGGCACGACTCCTGCCGTACGGACCGCCGGCCGGCACCTCGTCGAAGGGCATACGTTCCTCGACGAGCGCGTGCGCGACGTCGCCGCCGAGCTCAGCCTCGCGCTGCCGAACGAGCCCACCGAGCAGCAGCAGGAGTGGCTGGACACCCTGAGCGCGGCCCAGAGTGTCGAGTTCGACCGGCAGTTCGCGAACATCCTGCGCCTGGCGCACGGCAAGGTGTTCTCCGTCGTCGCCCAGGTGCGGGCCAGTACACGCAACTCCCTCGTCCGCAAGCTCGCCGACGACGCCAACACCACGGTGCTGGACCACATCACGGTCCTGGAGGCGACCGGCTATGTCGACTACGACGCCGTCGCCCGGGACATGGTCGCCGACAGCATCCCTCCGCTGACGCCCTCCCCCGCCCCGCCCGGGCCGACCGTCGACCCCGCTCCGGCCGTCCCGATGAGCCCGCCCCCGTCACCGTCCCCCACGTACACCCTGCCGCCGGCCGCGACCAGCCCCCGCCCGCAAGGGACCTGACGCCCTCGACGCCCGATCCGGAACGTCACATCCCGGCAACTCTCCGGTCCGTATTGTGAACAAGGCATGGCGTTTCACTGGGCCTTTGGCATAGAAACGCGGCATGTTCTGGGTCCTTCTCCTGCTGCTCGCCTGGGCCGTCGCCGGCACGGCCTGCACGCGCCTGTGCCTGGCCGCCGTACACGCCGCGGCCTCGGACACGAAAGAGGCGACCGCGGGCCAGGGACACGATCTGACGCTGTACGAGGCCGCGTTCCTGTCCGGCGGCCCGCGGCGGGTCGCCGATCTGACCCTCGTCGCCATGGCGCGGCAGCAGCGCCTGCTGCTCGCACACACCGGCTGGGCGACGGTCGTCGATCCACGCGGCCGGGACGAGATGGAGCGCTCGGTGATAGGGGCCATCGGGCCGGAGGGCCAGTCCCGGATCGAGCCGGTGCGGGACGCCGCGGCCGCCGCCGACGCGGTCGGCAGCCTCGCCGACCGGCTGGTCAGCGCGGGCCTCGCCGTACCCGACGGGGCGCGCAGCGGGATCACGGCCGCCATCCGGCAGGTGCAGCTCGCCGCGGCGGCCGTACTGGCGCTGGGCGCGGTGGCCCTGCTGGCGCCGGACCGGTCGGACATGCCGGCCCACCTGATCGCGCTCTGGTTCGCGCTGCCCTTCGTGCTCACCCTGAGCTGCCTCACGATCGCCCGGATAGAGATCCACCCGTACGCGCAGTGGGCCTCGCCGGCCGGACAACGACTGCTGAGCGCCCTGGTCCGGCGTTCCCGGGGCGGTGACGACCGTACGTACCTCACTTCCGTCGCCCTGCGGGGCGTACGCGCGATCGGTGAGCCGGACCTGCGCGCGGCTTTCGCGCACCGCGAGCCGCACCACCACGCGTTCCACCGGCACGACTGACAGCCGCGGCCGACACCCCGGGGCTCGGTGACGCATAGGGGGCATTGAGGCCGACACCGGCAGGGTGGTGCTTGCCTTCCTCAACAGACGAACGAAATATCCCTTTTGTTGCTGCCGTGCACCGAAGGGATACGCCATGAGAGCTGCCGCCCTCTACTCGGTCGCCGGGGCTCTGCTCCTGACGACCCTCTCCGCCGCTCCGGCCGGCAGCACCGGGGCCGCCCCGGGCACGGCCGAGCAGCACGGCACGACGGTGGCCGCCGCGCGCGCCGAGGAGGCCGGCATCACCTTCGGCAACTGCGCCAAGGAGCAGGACCTGCCGGGCCAGATGCAGTGCGGCACGGTGTCCGTCCCGCTCGACTACGCCCGTCCCGACGGCAAGCAGATCAAGCTCGCCGTCAGCCGGGTGCGGGCCACGCACAAGGACCCGCACAACAGCAAGCGCCGGGTGCCGCGGCAGGGCGCCCTGGTCTACAACCCGGGCGGGCCGGGCGCCTCCGGGCTCCACTTCCCGCTGATCGGCCTGCTGCCCAAGTGGAAGCGGCTGGCGGCGGCTTACGACCTGGTCGGCTACGCCCCGCGCGGGGTGTCGCCGTCGGCGCCGCTGTCCTGTCAGGACCCCAAGCAGTCCGTCAAGGGGCCGGTGCAGGCGCCGACGCACCCCTCGGAGTCGTACAAGAAGGAGCGCATCGCCCGGGCCAAGGCGTACGCGCGTGGCTGCGCGCAGCGCACGGGCAGCGCGCTGCAGCACTACAACTCCCTCAACAACGCCCGTGACCTGGACGTCCTGCGGGCCGCGCTGGGCGAGCCGAAGCTGACGTTCATGGGGGCCTCGTACGGCACCTACTTCGGCGCGGTGTACGCGACGCTCTTCCCCTCGCACGTACGGCGGATGGTGTTCGACTCGGCGGTGAACCCGGACCCCGCGCAGATCTGGTACCGCAGCAACCTCGCCCAGTCGGCCGCGTTCGAGGAGCGGTGGGCGGACTTCCGGGAGTGGGTCGCCGAGCACGACGACCTGTACGGCCTCGGTGCCACGCCCGACGAGGTGCTGCGCAGCTACGAGAAGGTACGGGCGCGGCTGGCCGAGGAGCCGGCGGGCGGGAAGGTCGGCACGGGGCAGCTGCAGGAGGCGTTCCTGCAGGCCGGGTACTACGACGACTACTGGCCGTCGCGGGCGAAGGCGCTGTCGGCGTATGTGAAGGGCGACCCGAAGCCGCTGGTCGAGCTGGCCGCGCCGGCGAAGGAGGCGGCGGCCGAGGACGAGAACTCGAGCGCGGTCTACACGGCCGTGGAGTGCAACGACGCGCCCTGGCCGACGGACTGGGCGGTCTGGGACCGGGACAACACGCGGCTCGCGCGCGTGGCGCCGTTCGAGACCTGGGACAACGCGTGGATGAACCTGCCGTGCGCCTACTGGCAGGCGCCCCGGCAGGAGCCGCTCGATGTGCGGACCGGTCGGGGTGAGTTGCCGCCGATCCTGATCCTGGCCGCCGAGCGGGACGCCGCCACGCCGTACGACGGGGCGCTGGAGATGCAGCGGCGGCTGTCGGGCTCGGTGCTGGTGACCGAGCGGGACGCCGGCACGCACGGCATCGCGTACGGCCCGAACGCCTGCGTCAACGGTCACGTCGACGCCTACCTGCTGGAGGGCCGCCTCCCGGCCCGGCGCGCGGCGTGCGAGGGGCACCCCGAGCCCAAGCCGGAGCGCCCGGGCGAGAGCAAGGCGAAGAAGCTGAGCCGGCACACCGCGGCGAAGCCGGGCGGCCGGCCTCAGCAGGCCACCGCCCGGCTCCCGCACTGATCAGGCGAGCCCGGCCACCAGCTCGGCCACGCTCTTGCGGCGGCCCGTGTAGAAGGGCACCTCTTCGCGGACGTGCATGCGGGCCTCCGACGCGCGCAGGTGACGCATGAGGTCGACGATGCGGTACAGCTCGTCGGCCTCGAAGGCCAGGAGCCACTCGTAGTCGCCCAGCGAGAACGAGGCGACGGTGTTGGCGCGCACGTCCGGGTAGCCGCGGGCCATCTTGCCGTGGTCGGCGAGCATGCGGCGGCGGTCCTCGTCGGGCAGCAGGTACCAGTCGTAGGAGCGCACGAAGGGGTAGACGCTGACGTAGTCACGGGGCGTCTCGTCGGCGAGGAACGCCGGGATGTGCGAGCGGTTGAACTCGGCGGGGCGGTGCAGCGCCATGTTCGACCAGACCGGCTCCAGGGCGCGGCCCAGCCTGGTGCGGCGGAAGAGGTTGTACGCCTCCTGCAGCTGGTCGCTGGTCTCCGCGTGCCACCAGATCATGACGTCGGCGTCGGCACGCAGCCCGGAGACGTCGTAGGTGCCGCGGATCGTCACGTCCTTGGCGGCGAGCTGGTCGAACAGCTCCTGGACCTCGTCGGCGTAGCCCGCGCGGTCCTCGGGGAGCACGTCCTTCAGCTTGAAGACGGACCAGAGGGTGTAGCGGATGACCTCGTTGAGGTCCTTGGCCAGCTTGCCCTTGTTCGGGATCCTGCCGGGCTCGGTGGTGGAGGCGTCGTCACTCATGTCCCTTATTCTCCCGCTCCGCCGTGCAGACTCTGCACCGGGTTGGCGGTGAGCTCCTCCACACCGCTCAGGTCGCCCTCGAGCTGGTCCACAGCGGCGTACGCGCTCGCGATGCACGCGGGGATGCCCACGCCGTCGTACTGCGCGCCGCACACCGCCAGGCCCGGCACCTTGGCGACGTGCTCGCGGACGCGGGCCACGCGCGCGTGGTGGCCGACCGGGTACTGGGGCAGGCCGTCGGTCCAGCGGGTGACGCGGGTTTCCAGGGGCGTAGCGTCGAGGCCGGTCGCGGCCCGGAGGTCCCGGCGGGAGACGTCGACGAGGTGGTCGTCGTCGCGCTGCAGGATCTCCGTCTCGCCATAGCGGCCCACGGACGTACGCAGCACGACCACGTCCGGGTTCTCGTCGGCGATCCAGCCCCACTTCTGGGAGGCGAACGTCGACGCCTTGATGGTGCGCCCGTCGACCGGGGGCACGAGGAAGCCGCTGCCCGTCGGCAGGTCGGTGTCGGCGCGGCGGTAGGCGAGGCTGACCAGGGCCATGGAGGCGTACTCGATGCCGTCAAGCTCGGCGGCGGCCTCGGGGGCCTCGGCGCGCAGGAGGCCGGCGGCGGCCGGCGCGGGCAGGGCGACGACGACCGCGTCGGCGTGCAGCACCCGGCCACCGGCGACGACACGCCACCCTTCGGCCGCCTCGCGGCGCAGCTCCGTCACCGGCGCCCCGGTCACGATGTCGCCGCCCCGCGCGCGCACCGACTCCGCGACGGCGAGCGGGAGTCGGCCCACGCCGCCCTCGATGCCCATGAACACCGGCCCGGTCTGCTGGTTCGCGGCGGCCTTGGCCTGGATCTCGCGGACGGCCTCGGTGAGGGAGTCGTGCGTCTTCGCCGCCTGGTAGAGCTGCGGGACCGCCGAGCGCATCGAGATGCGGTACGCGTCGCCCGCGTACACGCCGCCCAGCAGGGGCTCGACCAGGCGGTCGACGACCTCGCGGCCGAGGCGTGCCGCCACGTACTCGCCGACTGCCACGTCGTCCCCGACCTCGGTGCGGGGCAGGTCGGCGTCGCGCTCGATGCGGGCCAGGCCCTCGTCGGACAGGACGCCGGTCAGGGCGGCGGCGGTGCCGGGGACGCCCATCACGTGTCCCTTGGGCATCGGGCGCAGGGCGCCGCGGGTCCAGATCGAGGCCGTCGCGGTGGCGGGCGGCTGGAGGCGGTCGTCGAGGCCCACCTCGCGGGCGAGGGCGACGGCCTCCGGGCGGCGGGCCAGCCTCGACTCGGCGCCGAAGTCCACGCGCGCTCCCGCGATCTCGCCGGGCAGCAGCTTGCCGCCGACCCGGTCGGACGCCTCCAGGACAGTCACGCGTCTGCCGCCGGCCAGCAGCCGGTGGGCGGCCGCCAGACCGGCGATCCCGCCGCCGATGACGACGACCTGGCCCGCACCCGTACGAGTCTCCACTTCGCGCATGTCCCCAGCCTCTCAGACCCCACTGACAGCCCGTTCGCGCCCCGGTGTCCCGTACGAGTCCCGACCGTGACCGCATCGGGACCGTTTCCCGCCAACGTTCGGCCGGACCCCTGCGTCGAAGGAGCGTCAGTCGCCACGACAACCTTCGGGGGTACGCCCACATGCGCGCACGACGATCCGCACGATCCGCACCACCCGTACGACCGGTTCAGGTCCTGAGCGGCCTCCTGCTGGCCGCCGCCCTTGCACTGACCGGATGCAGCGGCACCGACGACGCGGGGGTCGACAGCAGCGCCGCCGGAGGCGGGGCCGCCAAGGAGGAAGTCCAGGCGAGTGCGGGCGCGGGCGCCCCGGGCAGCGGCCCGGGCGCGGAAAGTGGCTCCGACGCGGACCGGGCGACCGCGCCGCCCAAGGCCACGGCGAGCCACATCATCCGGACGGCCTCGCTGACCGTGCAGGTCAAGGACGTACCGAAGGCCCTCGACGAGGCCCGCACCACCATCGAGAACGCGGGAGGCTACGTCGGCAACGAGACGACCACCAGCGACGGGAAGGGCCACGAGCGCACCCGCGTCGTCCTGCGCGTGCCCGTCGACAAGTACGCCGAGGTCCTCGCCGATCTGGAGGGCGCCGGCAAACTGATCGAACGCAGCGCCAAGGCGCAGGACGTCACCGACCAGGTCGTGGACGTGGAGAGCCGCATCACGTCGCAGCGGGCCAGCGTGGCCCGCATCCGCGAGCTGATGGACCGGGCGACCCAGCTCAGCGACGTGGTCACGCTGGAGGGCGAGCTGAGCTCCCGCCAGGCCGACCTTGAGGCGCTGCTGGCCCAGCAGGCGTCCCTGAAGGACCGCACCGGCCTGGCCACGATCACCCTCTCCCTGTCGGAGACGCCGGTGAAGAAGGCAGCCCCGAAGGACGAGGACCCCGGCTTCCTGGACGCGCTCGCGGGCGGCTGGGGCGCGTTCGTGACGATGCTGCGCTGGCTTGCTGTGGCGCTGGGCGCCGTGCTGCCGTTCGCGGCGGTGGCGGCACTGATCGTGTGGCTGTGGCTGAAGGTCCTGCGGCCCCGGATGCCCCGCAGCCCGGCGACCGCGCCCGAGACGACCGCCCTGGGTCCGCTGCCGACGGCCCGCCCGGCACCGGGGCGCACGCGCGCGGGGGACGAGCGTGGCGCCGAACAGGGCGGCGAGCGGGACTGAAATGCCCGGCCCTCGTAGCGTGTTCGCATGAACATGAGCGCTGCGAGTGGTGGGTCGGAAACGCGAGAACGACTGGTCGTCATCGGAGGCGACGCCGCGGGGGTGTCCGCGGCGTCGCAGGCGCGGCGGCTGAAGAGCGCCGAGGAGCTGGAGATCGTGGCGTTCGAACGCGGCCACTTCACCTCCTTCTCGGCCTGTGGCATCCCGTACTGGGTGGGCGGCGACGTCCCGGAGCGCGACCAGTTGATCGCCCGTACGGCCGAGGAGCACCGTGCGCGGGACATCGACCTGCGCATGCGGACGGAGGTCACGGAGATCGACGTGGCCGGCGGCCGGGTACGCGCGCGTGACGTCGACTCCGGCGCGGAGTACTGGACGTCGTACGACGAACTCGTGATCGCGACCGGCGCCCGACCGATCCGCCCCGACATGCCGGGGGCCGACGCTCCCGGTGTCCACGGCGTGCAGACCCTCGACGACGGCCAGGCCCTGATCGACACGCTGGAACGCACGCGCGGCCGGCGCGCGGTGGTCGTCGGCGCCGGTTACATCGGCGTCGAGATGGCCGAGGCGCTCATCAACCGCGGCTACGAGGTCACGGTCGTCAACCGGGGCAGCGAGCCCATGTCCACCCTCGATGCGGACATGGGCCGTCTGGTGCACGAGGCCATGGAGGGCCTGGGCATCACCATGGTCAACGACACCGAGGTCACCAAGATCCTCACTGGCGAGGACGGCCGGGTCCGGGCGGTGGCCACACAGGACGCCGAATACCCGGCGGACGTCGTCGTCCTAGGCATCGGCGTCCGCCCCGAGACGGGGCTCGTGCGAGCCGCCGGCCTCCCCCTCGGCGACCACGGCGGCCTCCTGACCGACCTCGCCATGCGCGTACGCGGCCACGAGAACATCTGGGCGGGCGGCGACTGCGTGGAGGTCCTCGACCTGGTCTCCGGCCAGGAACGCCACATCGCCCTCGGCACCCACGCCAACAAGCACGGCCAGGTCATCGGCACGAACGCCGCCGGCGGCTACGCCACCTTCCCCGGAGTGGTCGGCACGGCCGTCAGCAAGGTCTGCGACCTGGAGATCGCCCGCACGGGCCTGCGCGAGAAGGACGCGCGCAGGGCGGGCCTGCAGTACGTCACGGCCACGATCGAATCGACGAGCCGCGCGGGCTACTACCCGGACTCCTCACTGATGACGGTCAAGATGCTCGCCGAACGCCGCACGGGCCGCCTCCTGGGCGTCCAGATCGTCGGCCGCGAGGGCGCGGGCAAACGGGTCGACATCGCGGCGGTCGCCCTGACGGCCGGCATGACGGTGGAACAGATGGTGTCCCTGGACCTGGGATACGCGCCCCCTTTCTCGCCGGTGTGGGACCCGGTCCTGGTGGCAGCCCGCAAGGCATCGAAAGCAGTGAATGCCGCAACTTCATAGGCGCCGGCGCGGGCAACCCCCTAAGGGGCGCGGGGAACTGCGCGACCAGCCACGACGATTCGGCAGCCGCCGAACCACCCCCGCTCCCAAGGCGCTTACGCGCTGCCGTTGATCCTCTCGATCGCCTGGCGAGCCTGCTCAGCCGGCGGCCGAGAAGGCAACGAAGAAACAGACGCACTCACACTGGGCGGCATCGCGGCAGCGGGCTGCTCCCCCGCCGGCTTCGCATGCGCAGCCCCCGGCCGAACCGACCGCAACCGATGGCTGACGGCCTCGTCCAGCGTCACCGGCCGCTGCATCTGCGAAGCAAGCCGTCCCGCCTCCTGCCCCAGCCGAGCCACGTCTTCCCACGGCAGCCGCACCACCACCGCGATCTCGGCCTCGCCGTCGGGCAACGCGTGAATCGGAGGAGTAACTCGGTCGTTCATCGCCTGTTCCTCACGTAGACCCCGCGACCCGCCTTCCCCGTGCCGCGGGCGGTTGCCGAGTCATACGCGCGCGGCGACGCGCCCGTTCACCGGTTCACGGCACACATCCGGGGCAGATACACCTCGTGGTCATCCCCGTCCATGACGTGAACCCGGTGCGCCGCACCCCCTGGGTGACATACGCACTGATCGCCGCGAACGTCCTCGTCTTCCTGTCCACGCCCGGCACAGCCGGCGCCGTGGCCGGCGAGAGCAGCCTGTCCCAGCTGTGCCATCTGCACGCTTTCCTGGACCAGTACGCCGCGGTCCCGAGGGAGTTGATCCACGGTCAGCTGCCGGGAGTGGTGCCGACCGGCGAGGTCGCCGTCGGCCCGCGGGGCCCGGGCTGTGTGATCGGCCCGCCCGGCTACGACAAGTCCCCGGCACTGTCGGTCTTCACGGCGATGTTCCTGCACGGCGGCTGGCTGCACCTGCTGGGCAACATGCTGTTCCTGCTGATCTTCGGCAACAACATCGAGGACCGCATGGGCCACGTGCGGTACTTGCTCTTCTACGTCGTCTGCGGATACGCGGCGTCGTACGGCTTCGCCCTCCTCAACGACGACTCCGCCGAACCGCTGATCGGCGCCTCCGGGGCCATCGCGGGCGTGCTGGGCGCCTACCTGGTGCTGTATCCGAAAGCCAGAGTGTGGGTCCTCGTGCCGTTCCTGATCTTCCTGCCGCTACGGCTGCCCGCCTGGCTGGTGCTCGGGTTCTGGTTCGCGCTGCAGGCGGTGTACTCCAACGGCGAGGGTGTCTCCGACGCGGGAACCGTGGCCTATGCGGCGCACATCGTCGGATTCCTGGCCGGCATGGCGCTCGCCTGGCCGCTCAAGCCGGGAACACCACCGCCACCGGAGCCGCGCGGCCTGCTGTTCGGCAGGAGAGCGCGGCCCCACACGTGGTGAGCGCCGCTAGCGAGCCGTCCGCGTGTGGACGTACTCGACGAGCCGGGTCAGCGCGTCGGGGTCCGTGGACGGCATGACGCCGTGGCCGAGGTTGAAGACGTGGCCCTCCAGGCCGGCGGCCGTGTCGAGGACCTCGCGGGTCTTGGCCTCGACGGCCTCGGTCCCGGCGAACAGGACGGTCGGGTCGAGGTTGCCCTGGAGCGCCTTGCCGGGTCCGACGCGGCGGGCGGCCTCGTCGAGCGGGACGCGCCAGTCGACGCCGACGACGTCCGCGCCGGCCTCGCCCATGAGCTTCAGCAGCTCACCGGTGCCGACACCGAAGTGGATGCGCGGGACGCCGTAGGACTCGACGGCCTTGAAGACCTTCGAGGAGGCGGGCATCACCGAGCGCAGGTAGTCGCCGGGGGCGAGCGCGCCGGCCCACGAGTCGAACAGCTGGACCGCGGACGCGCCGGCCTCGATCTGCACCTTGAGGAAGGCGGCCGTGATGTCCGCGAGGCGGTCGAGCAGGTCGGCCCAGAGCTCCGGGTCGCCGTACATCATCGCCTTGGCGTTCTCGTACGTGCGGGACGGACCGCCCTCGACGAGGTAACTCGCAAGAGTGAAAGGCGCGCCGGCGAAACCGATGAGCGGGGTGGCCCCGAGTTCGCGGGTGAGCAGGCCGATGGCCTCGGTGACGTAGGAGACGTCCTCGGGGGTGAGGTCACGCAGCTGGGCCAGGCCGGCGCGGGTGCGGAGGGGGCGCTCGACGACCGGGCCGACGCCGGGCTTGATGTCGAGGTCGACGCCGATGGCCTTGAGCGGGACGACGATGTCGCTGAAGTAGATCGCCGCGTCCACGTCGTGCCTGCGTACGGGCTGCAGGGTGATCTCGGTGACCAGCTCGGGCCGCATACAGGACTCGAGCATCCCGATACCCTCGCGGACCTTGCGGTACTCCGGCAGGGAGCGCCCGGCCTGCCGCATGAACCACACGGGCGTGTGCGGCACGGGCTCGCGCCTGCACGCCTTGAGGAAGGCGGAATCGTACGTGGCGGTCGGCGGCGTCTGGTTGGCACTCACGGGGGCAAGTCTCGCACGGCCACAACAGGCCCGGCGCTGGGGTTGCCGTGTTGTCCGGGTGTCCCTCCCTGCACGAAGCGCCGGTTCCCCTTAATCTTCCCGGCATGGCTGCGGCTCAGGGAAGACTGTCGGACGGCAGTGGCGGAATGGACGAGGCGAGGGACAACGGGGAGGCGGACCGGCATTCGAGCAGTACGGCTCCACCGGCGTTCCGCGGCGCGGTCGACGCCCTGCGCAGCAGCCGGTTGCGGCCGCAGATCGAGGTCGAGCAGACCAAGGCGCCCCAGCGCCTGGCTCCGTACGCGTACGCGCTGGAGGCCACCGTCGTCGACGGCGACCACGACCTGGCCGACGGCCGGCTGGTGCTGCTGCACGATCCGGCGGGCCACGACGCGTGGCGGGGCGCCTTCCGGCTGGTGACCCTGGTGCGGGCGGAGCTGGAGGCGGAGATGGCCGTCGACCCGCTGCTGCCCGACGTGTGCTGGTCCTGGCTGACCGGCGCGCTCCAGGCGCGCGGGCTGTCCTACGGCGAGCCGAGCGGCACCGTCACACGGGCGGGCTCCCACTACTTCGGCGGGCTGTCCGAGCGCCCGGCGTCCTCACAGATCGAGATCCGCGCCTCCTGGACGCCACGCGAGGGCCTGGGCGGCGTTCCGGACACCGCGGCCCACCTGGCGTCCTGGTGCGATCTGCTCGCCCAGGTCGCGGGGCTGCCCCCGGCGGGCCCGGGCGACGCGTCGGTGGTGACGCTGCCCCAGCGGCGGGACCCGCAGTCCCGCTGACGGCTGCTTAACCCATAACCGCCACTGACCCTGTAGCCGTCACTTGCCGTGACGGCTCCTCGTTGTGCTCACCACGCACGGTGACCGCCACCGACTTGACCGTCACTTTGTCGATACGGCCACTTTCGGTCAGGAACCGTCCTCGATCGAGCCGATTTCCGCGCCAGTCGATCGACCGTGTGTCTGAATTGCCCCGATTGTTACTCACTAAATCGTGATCTTTCTCTAAAGGGCCACGGGTTTGGTGCCGAAGACGACTGTGACCTTGAAAGCCGTCCCCGCACCCCAGGAGGCCTGGTGTCCGTTCTCCTTGAGCAGCCCGCAAGCCTGGTCGCCTACCGCCCGAACAAGCCGACCGCCATGGTGGTCGTGGCCGATCCCCGCGTCCGCTCCACCGTCACCCGTCATCTCTGGGCGCTCGGTGTGCGTGACGTCATCGAGGCCTCGTCCATCGCGGAGGCTCGTCCCCGCATCGGCAACCCCCGCGACATCTGCGTCGCCGACGTCCACCTGCCCGACGGATCCGGCCTCACCCTCCTGTCCGAGACCCGCGCCGCGGGTTGGCCCAACGGCCTCGCCCTCTCCGCCGCCGACGACATCGGCGCCGTACGCAACGCCCTCGCCGGTGGCGTGAAGGGATACGTCGTCACCGGTACCCGCACCAACGTCGGGCTCCCCACCCGGCCCGGTGCCGCCCCCATCGGCGCTGCCGCAGCCCGTATGCACCGTCGCCACCCGGGTGCCCCGAGCCACCCGGGCGGCTACCGCGAGCTGTCCGGTCGCGAGGTCGAGGTGCTGCGGCTGGTGGCGGAGGGCCAGTCGAACAAGGCGATCGGCGTCTCGATGGGCCTGTCCGCCCTGACCGTCAAGAGCCACCTCGCCCGCATCGCCCGCAAGCTCGGCACCGGTGACCGCGCCGGAATGGTCGCCGTGGCCCTGCGGACGGGCATCATCCACTGAATTCCATGAACGCTTGATCATTCACTGACGTGAACGGGATCGGCCGCTGATCCCGCCCGCGTCCCCTATCTGTCGTGGACCGGAACCTTCACGTGGCTGACTGGTTTACGACCCTCAGGCGCCCGCCGACGGAACGTTCCGTCGGCGGGCGCTGTCCATACACAGATACCCTTGACATGTGACCGACGCCCAAGAGACCGCAGCAGACAGTTCACTGCGAACCACCGGAGGCGCCCCTCCGGAAGACGACGGGTCTTCTGTTACGGAGGCGCCGATCCCTTTGCTGGAGCCCCGCGAGGGCATTCCGCCCGTGATCGCCGACGAGGCCGCGCTCGCTGAAGCGATCGCCGCCTTCGGCGCCGGCTCGGGCCCCGTGGCCGTCGACGCCGAACGCGCGTCCGGGTACCGATACGGCCAGCGCGCGTATCTCGTGCAGCTGCGCCGCTCGGGCGCGGGGTCCGCACTGATCGACCCCGTGGCCTGTCCCGATCTGTCGGGACTCGGCGAGGCGCTGTCCGGCGTCGAGTGGGTGCTGCACGCGGCCACCCAGGATCTGCCGTGTCTCCGCGAGATAGGCATGATGCCGACCCTGCTGTTCGACACCGAGCTGGCCGGGCGGCTGGCCGGTTTCCCGAGAGTCGGCCTCGGCGCGATGGTCGAGGGCGTGCTCGGGTTCGTCCTGGAGAAGGGTCACTCGGCCGTCGACTGGTCGACGCGGCCGCTGCCCGAGCCATGGCTGCGGTATGCGGCGCTGGACGTCGAACTCCTCGTGGATCTGCGCGACGCGCTGGAGAAGGAGCTGGACCGGCAGGGGAAGCTGGAGTGGGCGCGGCAGGAGTTCGAGGCGATCGCGGCCGCGCCGCCCGCGGAGCCGCGCAAGGATCCGTGGCGGCGGACGTCCGGGATGCACAAGGTGCGGCGGCGTCGGCAGCTGGGTGTCGTGCGGGAGTTGTGGGAGACGCGTGACCGTATCGCCCAGAAGCGGGACGTGTCGCCGGGCAAGGTGCTGTCCGACGCGGCCATCGTGGAGGCCGCGCTCGCCTTGCCGGGCAATGTGCACGCGCTCACCGCGCTGAACGGTTTCGGGCATCGCATGGGGCGGCGGCAGCTGGAGCAGTGGCAGACCGCCGTCGATCGTGCGAAGGCTTTGACCGAGTCGCAGCTGCCTGCGCCGGGGCAGCAGGTGACGGGGCCGCCGCCGCCCCGCGCCTGGGCCGACAAGGACCCTGCTGCCGCGGCTCGGCTCTCTGCGGCTCGGGCCGCCGTGTCCGCGCTGGCCGAGCAGCTCAACATGCCGCAGGAGAACCTGATCACGCCGGACACCGTGCGGCGGGTCTGCTGGGAGCCACCGAAGGTCGTCGACGCCGAGTCGGTCGCGGAGGCACTGGCCGGTTACGGGGCTCGGGCCTGGCAGGTCGAGCAGGTCACGCCGGTGCTGGTCGCCGCTCTGTCCGCCTAGCGGCCCCAAGCCCGGAAGAAGACGATCAGCGTCGGCAGGATCACCAGCACCGCTCCTGCCGAGATCGTTTCCCAGTGGGCGCCGAACGGGCCCTTGAAGCGGAACGGCGACGTCGAGATCACGCCAAGATCCTCTGACGGCGTAGACGCCATGCAGGGGCCCCCGGGATGTGACCTTCGCCGCTCCCCCCTCCAGGACTGTGCAGCTACGTTACTCATAAGTAGCATGAGCCTGAGCGCGCGCTCAGCGCTTGCGCAGCGCAGCAGTGCAGATCCCGCACCTCTGGAGGAGAGCCATCGTGCCTCGTACCGTCAGGGACGTCGTCTTCGTCGACGGCGTCCGCACCCCGTTCGGCAAGGCGGGCCCGAAGGGCATCTACCACGAGACCCGCGCCGACGACCTAGTCGTGAAGGCGATCCGGGAGCTGCTGCGCCGCAACCCCGGTCTCGACCCGAAGGAGATCGACGAGGTCGCCATCGCCGCGACCACGCAGATCGGTGACCAGGGCCTCACCATCGGCCGCACGGCCGGCATCCTCGCGGGCCTCCCGCAGTCGGTGCCCGGCTACTCCATCGACCGGATGTGCGCCGGCGCCCTGACCGCCGTCACCTCGGTCGCCGGTTCGGTCGCCTTCGGTGCGTACGACATCGCCATCGCCGGTGGTGTCGAGCACATGGGCCGTCACCCCATGGGTGAGGGCGTGGACCCGAACCCGCGGTTCGTGAGCGAGAAGCTGGTCGACGAGTCCGCCCTCTTCATGGGTATGACCGCCGAGAACCTGCACGACAGGTACCCGACGATCACCAAGCAGCGCGCCGACGAGTACGCCGTGCGCTCGCAGGAGAAGGCCGCCAAGGCGTACGCCAACGGCAAGATCCAGCAGGACCTGGTGCCGATCTCCGTGCGCCGGACCAACGCCGAGGCCGGTGAGACGGGCTGGGGCCTGGTCACCGCCGACGAGCCGATGCGCCCGGGCACGACGATGGAGAACCTGACCGGTCTCAAGACGCCGTTCCGCGTCCACGGCCGCGTGACCGCGGGCAACGCCGCCGGTCTCAACGACGGTGCCACCGCCTCGCTCATCGCGTCCGAGGACTTCGCCCGCGAGAACAACCTCCCGGTGAAGATGCGCCTGGTCTCCTACTCCTTCGCGGGTGTGGAGCCGGAGGTCATGGGCTACGGACCGATCCCGGCCACGGAGAAGGCCCTCGCCCAGGCCGGGCTCAGCATCTCCGACATCGGTCTGTTCGAGATCAACGAGGCCTTCGCCGTCCAGGTCCTGGCCTTCCTCGAGCACTACGGCATCGCCGACGACGACGCGCGCGTCAACCAGTACGGCGGCGCCATCGCCTACGGCCACCCGCTCGCCTCCTCCGGCGTCCGCCTGATGACGCAGCTGGCCCGCCAGTTCGAGGAGCAGCCGGAGGTCCGCTACGGCCTGACGACCATGTGCGTCGGCTTCGGCATGGGCGCGACGGTCATCTGGGAGAACCCGAACTTCGACGGAGGCAGCAAGTGAGCACCACCGCTGAGCTTTTGAAGGGTGCGGCCGAGCTGTTCCCCGACGAGGTCGTGACGTCCGCGCACGTACGACACCTCGACCTGCCGTTCGGCGCCGGGCGTTTCGCGCTCATCACGCTGGACAACGGCTTCGACCACACCAAGCCGACCACCTTCGGCCCGCAGTCGCTGGCGAACCTGGACACCGCCATCGACCAGGTCGAGGCGGAGGCGGCGGCCGGCGACATCGTCGGCGTCGGCATCACCGGCAAGCCGTTCATCTTCGCCGTCGGCGCCGACCTCAAGGGCGTCGAGCTCCTCAAGGAGCACAAGGACGCGCTCGCCATCGGCAAGGGCGGCCACGAGGTGTTCAAGCGCCTCGCCGGTATCGCGGTCCCGACCTTCGCTTACTACAACGGCGCCGCGATGGGCGGTGGCGTCGAGGTCGGTCTGCACTGCAAGTACCGGACCGTCTCCAAGGCGCTCCCGGCCTTCTCGCTCCCCGAGGTCTTCCTCGGCCTGGTTCCCGGCTGGGGCGGCTGCACGATCCTGCCGAACCTGATCGGTGCCGACAAGGCCGTCTCGGTGATCATCGAGAACAGCCTCAACCAGAACAAGCAGCTCAAGGGCCAGCAGGTCTTCGACCTGGGCATCGCCGACGCCATCTTCGAGGGCGCCGACTTCCTGGAGCAGTCGCTGATCTGGACCGCCCAGGTGCTGAAGGGCGACGTCGAGGTCGAGCGCCCGGTGATCGACCGCGGTGAGGCCTGGGACCAGGCCGTCGCCAAGGGCCGTTTCATCGCGGACTCCAAGGTGCACGGGGCCGCTCCGGCCGCCTACCGCGCCCTCGACATCATCGCCGACGCCAAGAACGGCGACCTCCAGCAGGGCTACGACGCCGAGGACAAGGCGCTCGCCGACCTGATCATGGGTGGCGAACTGCGCGCCGGCATCTACGCCTTCAACCTGGTGCAGAAGCGCGGCAAGCGCCCGGCCGGCGCCCCGGACAAGAACCTGGCCCGCCCGGTCACCAAGGTCGGCGTCGTCGGCGCCGGTCTGATGGCCTCGCAGCTCGCCCTGCTCTTCCTGCGCCGCCTGGAGGTGCCGGTCGTGCTGACCGACATCGACCAGGAGCGCGTCGACAAGGGTGTGGGCTACGTCCACGCCGAGATCGAGAAGCTGCTCGGCAAGGGCCGTATCAACCAGGACAAGGCCAACCGCCTCAAGGCCCTGGTCACCGGTGTGCTGGACAAGGCCGAGGGCTTCGCGGACGCGGACTTCATCATTGAGGCCGTGTTCGAGGAGATCGGCGTCAAGCAGCAGGTGTTCGCGGAGGTCGAGGCGGTCGCCCCGGCGCACGCGATCTTCGCCACCAACACCTCCTCCCTGTCGGTCTCCGAGATGGCGTCGAAGCTGAAGAACCCCGAGCGGGTCGTCGGCTTCCACTTCTTCAACCCGGTCGCGGTTCTGCCGCTGCTGGAGATCGTCCGCGGCGAGAAGACCGACGACGCCTCCCTGGCCACGGCCTTCGCCGTCGCCAAGAAGCTGAAGAAGACCGCGGTCCTGACGAAGGACGCCCCGGCGTTCGTCGTGAACCGCATCCTCACCCGCTTCATGGGCGAGATCCAGAACGTCATCGACGAGGGCACCCCGGTCGAGGTCGCCGAGAAGGCCATCGAGCCGCTCGGGCTGCCGATGTCCCCGCTCGTGCTGCTGGAGCTGGTCGGTCCCGCGATCGGTCTGCACGTATCCGAGACCCTCAACCGGGCCTTCCCCGACCGCTTCACGGTCTCCCCGAACCTCGCGGCCGTCGTCAAGGCGGGCAAGCGCGGCTTCTACGTGTACGACAGCGGGAAGCCGGAGCTGGACCCGGAGGTCGCCGCACTGCTGAAGCAGGGCGACTCCGTCCTCACCGAGGAGCAGGTCCGTGAGCGCGTCCTCGATGCCGTCGCCCAGGAGATCGGGCTCATGCTCGACGAGGGCGTCGTCGCCGAGGCCCAGGACATCGACCTCTGCCTGATCACGGGCGCCGGCTGGCCCTTCCACCTGGGCGGCATCACGCCGTACCTGGACCGCGAGGGTGTCTCCGAGCGCGTGAACGGCAAGAAGTTCCTGGCACCGGGCGTGGCGTCGGTTCCGGCGTAACCCGACTCGTACGCCAGAAAGGGCCCCTGCTCCGGCAGGGGCCCTTTCGCGTGGGTGGAGGGGCTGTTCGTGTGGGTGGGGCCCTCTCGCGTGAGTGGGCGTCAGGCCTCCCGGGGAGTCAGATGTCTCGCCATGCCTCCAGCGCCAGCCCGGGCTCCTCCTTGCGCCGGGTGATCAGCAGTTGCCCGGTCGAGGGCGACATCGTCGCGGCCACCACCCGCTCATCCTCGTCCAGCGCCAGCGCCACCACCGCGTCCGCAGCGAGCTGCGGTCCCGACTCCGTCCACCACGCCCCCGCCGACTCGTGCTCCGTCGGATACGCGGCGAAGGCGACGCGCCCGCTCGCCGAGCGCTGGGCGAGCAACGTGCAGTCGTGGCCGTCGAGTTCGCAGCGGATCACGGAGACCGGGCCGGGACCGGCGGACGCCAGCAAGGTGACCGGCTTGGTGCCGGGGCGCCAGGCGCACAGGTCGCCGGAGTCGTCCGCGTAGAAGAGCGTGGTGTGCTCGGCGGAGGTCGCGAGGGCGCGGAGCGTGCCCGGGCGTACCGGGGTCTCCATCGCCTCCTCCAGGACCGGGACGGCGCCCGGGCTCTCCTGCCGCCAGTGCAGGATGGCCCCGGGGACGGCCGCGTACAGCTCGACGAGCCCGGACTCCCCCGTCACGGCGGCCAGCCGCTCGTCGACCTCACGTCCCTTGAGGTCACGCCACGGGCCCCAGCCGCCCACCGCCTTCTGGCCGAGCATGCTCACCCCGCCCGCCTTGTTGCGGACGAAGACATGGCAGCGCCCCTGCGCATCGACCGTGACGGCGGGCATGCCGGTGCGGTCGCCGGTCCGGTTCGGGTGGCCGATGGGGATCCAGTCCAGCGCGGCGAGACGCGGGCGGAAGTGCGTGGAGTGCACGAGGCCCGCCTCGCCCGGCTTGGTGGGCCGCCAGGCGGCCAGATGGGCGTAGCAGTCGGCGCCCTGGCCGACCGCGGGGCCGGGGCGCAGCTTCTGCTCGCCGCCGAGCGGACGCGGGGGTTCCCAGGGGCCGCCGGGTCCGAGTTCCGCCCGGCACAGGACGGCGTCGTCGGTCGGCAGATAGACACTGAGGCGGCCGTCGCGGCCGCGGATGAGCCAGTCGCCGTTCACCGGTTCACTCTATTCGGGGGCGTGCGGACGGCGTGCCCCGGCCCCGGGCAAGCTGGATCACAGCAACGTCCGCACAAGAACAGGAAGTCGACGTCATGACCGACAAGCTGACCGTGAGCGTCCTGGGCACCGGAATCATGGGCGCCGCGATGGCCCGCAACCTGGTCAGGGCGGGGCACACCGTCCGCGTCTGGAACCGCACCCGCACCAAGGCCGAGCCGCTGGCCGCCGACGGGGCCCTCGTCACCGACACCCCCGCCGAGGCGGTCCGGGGCGCCGACGTCGTCCTGACCATGCTGTACGACGGTCCCGCGACGCTGGACGTCATGCGGGACGCGGCGCCCGCACTGCGCTCCGGTGCCGTCTGGGTGCAGTCGACGACCGCCGGCCTCGAAGGGGTCGCCGACCTCGCCGCCTTCGCCCGCGACCACGGCCTGGTCTTCTACGACGCCCCGGTGCTCGGCACCCGCCAGCCGGCCGAGGCCGGTCAGCTCACCGTGCTGGCGGCTGGGCCCGTCAAGGGGCGCGAGACGGTGACGCCGGTGTTCGACGCCGTCGGCGCCCGTACGGTGTGGACCGGCGAGGACGGCGCGGCCGGCACTGCGACACGGCTGAAGCTGGTCGCCAACAGCTGGGTGCTCGCGGTGACGAACGCGGCCAGTGAGGTGCTGGCGCTGTCCAAGGCCCTCGATGTGGATCCGCAGCGGTTCTTCGAGGTGATCGACGGGGGTCCGCTCGACATGGGGTATCTGCGGGCCAAGGCCGGCCTGGTGCTGAACGGGGGGCTGACCCCGGCCCAGTTCGCGGTGGCCACGGCGGCGAAGGACGCGCGGCTCATCGTGGCGGCGGGCGAGCGGCACGGCGTACGCCTGGATGTGGCCGCGGCGAGCGCGGAGCGGTTCGAGCGGGCCGATGCACAGGGGCACGGGGACGAGGACATGGCGGCGGCCTACTTCGCCAGCTTCGCCGAGGACTTCGAGGACGACAAGGCCCCGGAGTGAGCCGTGCGACCCTTGCCCCATGACTGACGACGTCCCCCCGACTGACGACGTCCCTCCGGCTGAAGACGTCCCCCTGCCCGACGACGTGCCACTGCTCGTGATCGTCGACGCCGCGAACGTCGTCGGGTCGGTGCCCGACGGGTGGTGGCGGGACCGGCGGGGGGCCGCGGAGCGGCTGCGGGACCGGCTGGCGGCGGACGGGGTGCCCGGGCGCGCGGAGCCCGTGGAGATCGTGCTCGTGGTCGAGGGGGCCGCTCGGGGTGTGGAGAGCGTGCCGGGGGTGCGGGTGGAGTCCGCTGCCGGGAGCGGCGACGACCACATGGTCGAGCTGGTCGCGCGGGCGGACGGACGGCCCTGCCTCGTGGTGACCGCGGATCGGGAACTGCGGCGGCGGGTGTCCGAGTTGGGGGCGGACGTGGCAGGGCCGCGCACGGTCCGGCCGTAGCCGGCTGCCGTACGCGGCCCTTGCAGCCGTCGGTTCCGCCTATGCGGTGTCCCCGGGCTGCCCCTTCTCCACCTCGGCCACGGTCGTCTCCTCGTGCCGTCCGAGGCGGCTGTGGGAGCGGCCGTAGAGGAAGTACACGACGGAGCCGATGGCCATCCAGATGGCGAACCGGACCCATGTCTCGGCAGGCAGGTTGATCATCAGCCACAGCGAGGCGAACACCGACAGGATCGGGAGGAACGGCACCCACGGGGTGCGGAAGGACCGGTGCAGGTCGGGGCGGGTCTTGCGGAGGATGATCACGCCGATCGCCACGACCACGAAGGCGAACAGCGTGCCGATGTTCACCAGGGCGGCGAGTTCGGTCAGCGGGGTGAAGCCGGCCAGGACCGCGATGATCACGCCGAGCAGGATCGTCGGCCGGTGCGGCGTCTTGAACCGGGGGTGGACGTGCGAGAAGAAGCGGGGCAGCAGTCCGTCCCGGCTCATCGCGAAGAAGACACGGGTCTGGCCCAGGAGCAGGATCATGCAGACCGTCGTCAGGCCGACCGCGGCGCCGAAGCTGATGAAGCCCGCGAACCAGGGATGCCCGGTGTCCTTGAACGCGTCGGCGAGCGGGGCGTCCACGGACAGCCGGCTGTAGTGCTGCATGCCCGTGACGACGATCGACACGAGGACGTACAGCGTGGTGCAGATCACGAGTGAGCCGATGATGCCGCGTGGCATGTCGCGCTGCGGGTTCTTGGTCTCCTCGGCCGCCGTGGCCACGACGTCGAAGCCGATGAACGCGAAGAACACGACGGACGCGGCGGTGAAGATGCCCATCACGCCGAAGTTGGACGGGGCCCAGCCGAACATGAGCTGAATCAGCGGGGCGTCGAGATTGCTGGCGGCGTCCACCGTCTGGGTCTTCGGGATGAACGGGTCGTAGTTGTCGGCGTCGATCAGGAACGCGCCGGCGATGATCACGGTCAGGACGACGGTCAGCTTGATGGCGACGACCAGGGAAGTGATCCGCGCGGACAGCTTCATGCCGAGGACGAGGATGAAGGTGAGGACGAGGACGAGCGCGGCGGCGAGGATGTCGAAGCCGAAGGCGTCGGCGCCCTCCCGGCTGCCGAGGACGTCGGGCATCGTCCAGCCCGCGTTGTCCATGAGCGACTGGATGTAGCCGGACCAGCCGACGGCCACCACCGCCGTCCCGAGCGCGAACTCCAGGACCAGGTCCCAGCCGATGATCCAGGCGGGCAGTTCACCGAGGGAGGCGTACGAGAACGTGTACGCCGACCCGGCGACCGGGAGCGTGGACGCGAACTCGGCATAGCAGAGCGCGGCCAGCGCGCAGACGACGCCGGACACGACGAACGCCAGAGCCACGGCGGGCCCGGCGTTGTCCTTGGCGACGGTGCCGGTGAGGACGAAGATGCCGGTGCCGATGATGACACCGACGCCGAAGACGGTCAGATCCAGCGCGGACAAGGACTTCTTGAGCGCGTGCTCTGGCTCCTCGGTATCGAGGATGGACTGCTCTACTCTCTTCGTCCGGAAGAGTGTGCTGCTCACGGTCGTACCTCCCACACTTGTCGTCCTCGACATGATCGAGAGGGGGCGTGGTACGCCTGCCCCGGCGCGTGGGGATTCACACAGATGGGCCGGTTCCGCCACCGACACGAGTGGCGGAACCGGCCCATCCGGCCGTACCGGTGTTGTCAGTCCCGGGCGGGCTCCACCGCGTCGACGTCGGCCGCCGTGCGGTCGAACCGGCCGTCCAGCTTGGAGACCAGCCCGGTGACCTGGCGGGCGATGTCGGGCGCGGTGAGGCCGATCTCGGTCATGACCTCGGCGCGAGAGGCGTGGTCGAGGAAGCGCGGCGGGATGCCGAAGTCACGCAGCGGGACGTCGACGCCCGCGTCGCGCAGGGCCTGCGCGACGGCCGAGCCGACGCCGCCGACACGGGAGTTGTCCTCGACGGTGACGACCACGCGGTGCCGCTCGGCGAGCGGGGCCATGGCCTCGTCGACGGGCTTGACCCAGCGCGGGTCGACGACTGTGGTGGTGATGCCCTGCTTGTCGAGCAGGCCGGCGATCTCGAGGCACATCGGCGCGAGGGCGCCGACGGAGACGAGCAGCACGTCGGGGGTGTCGGTGCCGGGCTCGCGCAGCACGTCCATGCCGCCGACGCGGCCGACGGCGGGGACGGCGGGGCCGACGGCGCCCTTGGAGAAACGGACCACGGTCGGCGCGTCCTTGACCTGGACGGCCTCGCGCAGCTGTGCGCGCACCTGGTCGGCGTCGCGCGGGGCGGCGAGCCGCAGCCCGGGCACGACCTGAAGGATCGACATGTCCCACATGCCGTTGTGGGAGGCGCCGTCGGTGCCGGTCACGCCGGCCCGGTCGAGCACGAAGGTGACCCCGCACTTGTGCAGCGCGACGTCCATCAGGACCTGGTCGAAGGCGCGGTTGAGGAAGGTGGCGTAGACGGCGAAGACGGGATGGACGCCGCCCGTGGCCAGGCCCGCCGCGGACACGGCGCCGTGCTGCTCGGCGATGCCGACGTCGTAGATGCGGTCCGGGAAGGCGTCCGCGAACTTCTTCAGGCCGACGGGCTGCAGCATCGCGGCCGTGATGGCGACGATGTCCTCGCGCTCCTTGCCGAGTTCGACCATCTCGTCGCCGAAGACCGACGTCCAGTCGGCGCCGGAGGCCTTGACGGGCAGGCCGGTGTCGGGGTGGATGGGACCGATGCCGTGGAAGCGGTCGGCCTCGTCCTGGAGGGCGGGCTGGTAGCCGCGGCCCTTCTCGGTGAGGCAGTGCACGATGACCGGGCCGCCGAAGCGCTTGGCGCGCGCGAGGGCCGACTCCAGCGCCTCGATGTCGTGGCCGTCGATCGGGCCGACGTACTTCAGGCCGAGGTCCTCGAACATGCCCTGCGGCGCGATAAAGTCCTTGAGGCCCTTCTTGGCCCCGTGCAGGGTCTCGTAGAGGGGCCTGCCGACGACCGGGGTGCGGTCGAGGATCTCCTTGGTCCGGGTGAGGAAACGCTCGTACCCGTCCGTCGTCCGCAGCGTCGCGAGGTGGTTGGCGAGGCCGCCGATGGTGGGCGCGTACGACCGCTCGTTGTCGTTGACGACGATGACGAGCGGGCGGTCCTTGGCCTCGGCGATGTTGTTCAGCGCCTCCCAGGCCATGCCGCCGGTCAGCGCGCCGTCGCCGATGACGGCGACGACATGGTCGTCGCGTTTGCGCAGCTGGTTGGCTTTGGCGAGGCCGTCGGCCCAGCCGAGGACCGTGGACGCGTGACTGTTCTCGATGACGTCGTGCTCGGACTCGGCCTGCGAGGGGTAGCCGGACAGGCCGCCCTTCATCTTCAGCCGGCTGAAGTCCTGACGGCCGGTGAGCAGCTTGTGGACGTAGGACTGGTGGCCGGTGTCCCAGAGCACCTTGTCCTTGGGCGAGTCGAAGACCCGGTGCAGGGCGATGGTCAGCTCCACCACACCGAGGTTGGGGCCGAGGTGGCCGCCGGTCTTGGAAACCGCCTCGACGAGGAAGGTCCGGATCTCCTCGGCCAGCTGGTCCAGCTGCTCAGGGCTGAGCCGGTCCAGATCGCGCGGTCCCGTGATGCGGGTCAGCAGCGGCACCCGTGCCTCCTTGCAGTAGAGCTGTTGCCGGGCTTGTCGAGTCTAATGTTCCGCTCAGGCGGAAGGTTCCCGGCCCACCCGTCGTGGGTCACGCGATCGGCTGTACCCAATTTGTGCCGTTCCTACGACATGACTGTGCCCGGCACCGCCATTGGTGCCGGGCACAGGGCCTTGCGCGAGGGTGCTATGCGCGACCCGCGGTCTTCTGCGTCTTACGGGTGATCGAGTCGATCACGACCGTGGTGAGCAGGACACCGGCGGTGATCATGTACTTCACCGGCTCGGCGATGGACTCCAGCTGCAGGCCGTACTGGATCGAGACGATCACCAGCACACCGAGCAGCGCGTTCCAAGTGCGGCCACGTCCACCGAACAGGGACGTACCACCGATGACGGCCGCCGCGATGGCGTTCATCAGGAGGTCGCCGGTACCGGCGCTCTGGTTGGCGGAGGCGATCTTCGAGGCCAGGAACAGGCCACCGATCGCCGCGAACCCGCCCGAGATCGCGAACACGGTGATCCGCACCATGGTGACGTTGATACCCGCACGACGCGAGGCCTCGACGCTGCCACCGAGCGCGAAGACCTTGCGGCCGTACGAGGTACGCCGCAGCAGGAAGTCCGTCGCCACCAGGAACACCAGGAAGATCACCGTGGCCAGCGGCAGGCCCTTGTACTGGTTGTACATGACCGCCGCGGCGAAGGACACGACGCCCAGCAGCACGGTCCGCAGGATCGTGTCGCTCATCGGGCGGAACGGGATGCCCGCGGACTGACGGCGGCGGTTGCCGAGGAACGAGGTGATGAAGAACACCACGGTCACCACGGCCGCCAAGCCGTACGCGGCCGCCACGTCCGTGAAGAAGTACGTCGTCAGCTTGCCGATCAGACCGTCGCTGTCGAGGTTGATCGTGCCGTTCTCGCCCAGCGTCTGGAGCATGAAGCCGAGCCAGAACAGCAGACCGGCCAGCGTGACGGCGAAGGCGGGAGCGCCGAGCACCGCGAAGAAGAAGCCGTGTGCCGCGCCGATGACGGCACCCGCCGCGACGGCGATGAGCACGGCCGCCCACTCGGACCAGCCCTGGTTCACCGCGAGGACGGCGGCGATGGCGCTGGACGCGCCGCTGACCGAGCCGACGGAGAGGTCGATCTCGCCGAGCAGCAGCACGAAGACGATGCCGACGGAGATCATGCCGGTGCCGACCATCGTGACGGTGATGTCGCTGATGTTCTGCGCCGACAGGAAGGCCGAGTTCAGGCTCTGGAAGATCACGCAGATGGCGACCAGGCCGAGGATGACCGGCAGGGAGCCCAGCTCACCGGCCTTCAGCTTGCGCCGGAACTCGGTGAGGTAGCCGGCCAGACCCTGCTCCTGCACGAGCAGGCGGGGGTCGACGGCGGTCACCGCGGCCGCGGCGGCCTCGGTGTTGAGGACCTCGTGGTCCTGCGACGTCGTGGAGGTCTTGTCGATGCTCACTTGGAAGCCTCCCCGTTCGTGCGCGCCGCACGGCGGGTCACGGCGTTCTCGGTGGCGCCGGTGATGGCGGAGATGATCTCCTCCTGCGAGGTCGTCTTGACCTCGAAGACGCCGTTGTTGCGGCCGAGTCGCAGCACGGCGACCTTGTCCGCGACGGCCTTGACGTCGGCCATGTTGTGGCTGATGAGGATCACGGCGTGCCCGCGCTCACGCAGCCGCTCGACCAGGTCGAGGACCTGGGCGGTCTGCTCGACGCCGAGGGCGGCGGTGGGCTCGTCGAGGATGACCAGCTTGGGCTCGCCGAGCATGGAACGCGCGATGGCCACCGTCTGGCGCTGACCGCCGGAGAGCGAGGCGATCGGGATACGCACGCTGGGGATGCGGATCGACAGCGTCTGGAGCAGCTCCAGCGAGCGGCGCTCCATCTCGACCTCGTCGAGGACGCCCCATTTGCGGACCTCACGGCCCAGGTACAGGTTGCCGACGACGTCGATGTTGTCGCACAGCGCGAGGTCCTGGTAGACCGTCGCGATGCCCAGGCTCTGGGCGTCGTGCGGCCGGTTGATCGAGACGGCCTTGCCGTCCCACTCGATGACGCCCTCATCGATGGGGTGCACGCCGGCGATCGTCTTGACCAGCGTGGACTTTCCGGCGCCGTTGTCGCCCACCAGGGCGACCACTTCACCGGCGTGGACCTCAAGCTCTACGTCGGTGAGCGCCTGAACGGCACCGAACCGCTTGGAGACCCCGCGCAACGCCAGCACGGGCGTAGCGGACACGTGAACCATCTCCTTCGCCGCCTGACCCGGCGGAAGGGTTGTGCAGAGAGATACAGGGTGGGTGGGCGGGGGATACCCGCGGGGTTCCGTCCGGCGCCCCGCGCCGAGCTTGCGGGGCTGAATGATGCGCGGGGCGCCGGAGGAGTCTGGATCAGCCATGCCCCGTGCGGGAATTCAAGGGTGAATTCCCGCACCTGGAAAGGGGCCTGAGCCTGCTTTCGCCGATACGGCTCAGCCGGTGACGCCGGCCTTGTCGCAAGCGGCCTTGTACTTGCCGGTGCAGATCTCGTCGGCCGTGTAGACGCCGTCCTTGATGACGGTGTCGTTGATGTTGTCCTTCGTCAGCGAGGTGACGGGGACGAGCACCGACGGGATGCCCTTCTCGCTGCCGCTGTCGACCTTGTCCTTGGCGATGGAGTCGAGCGACTTGCCCTGGGCGAGCGCGACGGCCATCTCGGCGGCGGCGGTGGCCTCGGGGGCGTACGGCTTGTAGACGCTCATGTACTGCTCGCCGGTGACGATGCGCTGCACGGCGGCCAGCTCGGCGTCCTGACCGGTGACCGGGACGCTGATGCCCGCGGCCTTGAGCGCGGTGATGATACCGCCGGCCATGCCGTCGTTGGCGGAGTAGACGCCGGCGATGTTGTTCTTGCCGACCGCCGAGATCGCCGCCTCCATCTCGGAGTTGGCGTTCTCCGGCTTCCACTCCTTGGTGTCGTACTCCTTGGCGATGGTGACCTTGCCGTCGAGCGCGGAGTGGGCGCCTTCCTTGAACTGCGCGGCGTTCGGGTCGGTGACCGACCCGTTGATCATGACGACCTTGGAGTCCTTGGTCGCCTTGTCACCCAGCGCCTTCAGCAGGGCCTCGCCCTGGGTCTTGCCGACGGACACGTTGTCGAACGAGGTGTAGGCGCTGATCGGGCCCTCGGCCAGACGGTCGTAGGCGACGACCTTGATGCCGGCGTCGACGGCCTTCTGCACGGAGTTCTTGATCGCCTTGGCGTCGACGGCGTCCAGGATGAGGACGTCCACCTTGTTGGTGATCATGGTGTCGACCTGCTGGGCCTGCAGGTTGGCGTCCTGCTTGGCGTTGTTGTAGTCGATCTTCGCCTTGCCGTCCGTCAGCTCCTTGATCTTCTCCTCGATCAGCGGCCGGTCGAACTTCTCGTAGCGCGCGGTCTGGTTCTCCGGGAGCAGGAGACCGACCTTGATGTCATTGCCCTTGGCGGCGGAGGCGGTCGAGTCGTTGTCGCCACCGGCTTCCTCGGCGCTGCCACAGGCAGCCAGCGAGACGGCCATCGCACCTGCGGCAATGGCAACGGCGGCACGACGCATACGCGTGTTCACTTCAGAAACCTCCCTGACGAGGCCGCGACGTTGCGGCCGAGGTGGCTGGAAGTCAACTCGGCCACACGTGCGACGTCAAGAAGTAAATCCTTAACGGGTTGGCAACGGTGCCATCCGTTCTCTAAGTGAAGGCAGGCCTGGCCGCGTGCAGCGTGCTGTCCAAAAGGGTTGAATCCCCCATCTCGCTGAGCGCGAGCGCGAGGGCTCCGAGCACTTCCGCACGACCGCCAAGTGCCCCGGGGAGAACGGACAGTTGGCGCGCCGCGCTGGGAATGGCGTAGCGGCCGACAGACTCCCGGATGGGCCCGAGAACCAGCTCACCGGCCTCGGCGAGATCACCGCCGAGGACCACGCGGCTCGGGTTCAGGAGATTGCAGAGATTCGCGACTCCACTGCCGATATGACGGCCGACGTCGGCGATCACGCGACGGCAGCCCGGGTCTCCGTCCCTGGCCAGCCGCACGACGCCCTCCATGGTGAGGTCGGTGCCGTGGCTGGACTGGAGCAGCGGGAGCACATAGCGCGCGGCCGCGAAGGTCTCCAGACAGCCCCGGTTTCCGCAGCGGCAGACCGGGCCGGATTCATCCAGAGTAATATGCCCGATTTCTCCCGCTGTGCCGCCCGGGCCTCGGTAGATCTTGCCGCTGATCACTAGGCCGGCGCCGACACCGCTGGCGACCTTGATGTACGCCAGGTCCCGTACGCCCCGGCCGCTGCCCCAGACCAGCTCGCCGAGGGCGCCCAGGTTGGCGTCGTTGTCCACGTGCACGGGTACGCCGAGCCGGCCGCGCAGCTCCTCGGCGGGCTTGGTGCCGGTCCAGCCGGGCAGGATGGCGGTCGAGCCGAGGGTGCCGGACTCGACGTCGATCGGGCCGGGCACGCCGACGCCCACGCCGGCGATCTTGGACCGGTCGACGCCGGTCGCCGCGATCAGCCGGTTGACCAGCTCCTCGGCCCGGTCGAAGCCCTGCGTCGAGGAGGCGTCGACGTCCAGCGGCTCGGCCTCCTCGGCCAGCACCTGGTGGGCTAGGTTCCCGACCGCGACGCGCAAATGGGTGTGCCCGAAGTCGACCCCTATGACGATCCCGGCGTCACCGCTCAGGGAGACGCTGCGGGCCCGCCGGCCACCCGCCGAGGTGGGCGTGACCTCGACCGTGCCGCCGTCCTTGAGCTCGCGGACGATGTTGGAGACCGTCGCCGCCGACAGACCCGTGGTCCTCGCGATCTCCGCCTGGGTGAGCGATCCGGCAAGCCGGACGGCCCGGACGACCCGCTCCAGGTTGGCTCGGTGCAGCGACGACTGCGACCCCGGAGTCTCCACGACGACCTCCTGCGCGCGGGACCGCTTCGATGAGGCCCCGTCCGTGTCCAACTAGTGAACTCTAAGCTGAGCCGTTCGGGTTGCCTCCCGTCAAGAGGTTGAACCAGATCCGGGAATGTGCACACGCGCGCGTGAGCCGCCCCGGTGTGGGACGGCTCACGTGTTACGTGGGGTGACGTGGTGCTTACGGTGGGGCCAACAGAGAGCGTTTACTTCAGCGCACCGGCCGTAAGGCCCGCCTGCACCTGTCGTTGGAAGATGAAGTAGACGATCAGCACCGGCAGCATCGCGATCATCATGCCGGCCATCAGGGCGCCCCAGTCGTTCTCGTAGCCCTGCTGCAGGGCGATCATCGCCAGGCCCTGGGTGAGCACGTACTTGTCCTCGTTCTGGTTGAGGACCATCGGCAGCAGGTACTGGTTCCACTGCCCCAGGAAGTTGAAGATGCCGATGCTGATCAGACCCGGCTTGGCCATCGGCAGCATCACCTGGAAGAACGTTCGCGTGTGCGACGCCCCGTCGATCAGCGCCGCCTCCGCGACCGAGGTCGGCAGGGTGCGGAAGAACGCGGTCATGAAGAAGACCGTGAACGGCAGCGAATAGGCGATGTAGACCAGGATCAGCCCGTGGTACGTCGCCAGCAGCGAGGTCCCGGGGAAGTCCCGCAGCACGAAGAACAGCGGGATGACCAGCATGAAGACCGGGAAGGACATGCCGGCGACGAACATGAAGTAGATGAACCGGTTGCCCGGGAAGGTGAAGCGGGCCAGCACATAGGCGGCCATCGAGCCCAGCACCATGGTGCCGACCACCGAACCGCCCACCACGATGGCGGTGTTGAGGAAGTACTGGCCCATGTTCGCCTTGTTCCAGGCATTGGCCCAGTTCTCGAAGTGCAACGAGGTCGGCAGCCCCCACGGGTCCGAGAGGATGCCGTTGCTCGTCTTGAAGGAGCTCCACAGCACCCACAGCAGCGGCACGCCGACCATCAGCGCCCACACGACGAGCATGCCGTGCGAGAAGACGTGCAGGATGCCGCCCTCGGAGCTGCGGCCGTCGGTCGCGCCGAGCTTCCCGGTGACGCTCGGGCGGTCCGCCTCGTCCGTCTTGGTGACCGTGCCGGTGTTCGTGTCGGTCGTCATCGCCCCGTACCCCTAGAACTCGATCCGCTCACGCCGCGCGAAGCGCAGGGTGAGCACTGCGAACGTCATGGTGACGATGAGCATCGCGACGCCCATCGCGGACGCGTAGCCGAACTGGCTGTCGCGGAACGCCGTCAGATACAGGCGCAGCGGCATGACGTCCGTGGCTCCGTCGGGGCCGCCCATGTTGACCGACATGATCTGCACCAGGGCGAAGCCGTCCAGGGCGATGATGCCCATGTACACCCAGCCGGTCTGCACGGTGTCCCACAGCAGCGGCAGGGTGATCCTGAAGAAGGTGGGGAAGCGGCCCGCGCCGTCGAGCAGCGCCGCCTCGTAGATGTCCCGGGGGATGGACGCCATCGCCGCCGAGAACAGCACGACGTAGAAGCCGACGTGGGACCAGATCATCACCGCCATGATGCACAGCAGGGCGAGGCTCTTCTCGCCCAGCCAGGCGTTCTGCCAGCCGTCCAGTCCGACCGCGCCCAGCAGGGAGTTGAGCATGCCGTCCTGCGGGTCCGGGTTGTAGATGTTGAACCAGATGACGGCGATGATGGTGATGGAAATGACCTGCGGGAAGAAGAAGACGAAACGGTAGAACTTCGATCCGGCGACACCGGTGATGACTTCGTTCTTACGTCGCTTTCCGCCGACATTCAGCATGAAGGCGAAGAACAGGCCGAGTCCCAGCGTCACGATCGGCACCGCGATCAGCATGTAGACGTTGTGCCACAGCGCGTTCCAGAAGTCCTCGTTGTGCCAGAGCTTTTCGAAGTTCTCGATGCCGACGAACTTCGCCGTGCCGACCAGGCCCGACCAGTCGGTCAGCGAGATCTGGAACGCCTGGACGAACGGCGAGATCACAAAGATCGCGTACACGATGACGGGCAGGGCCAGGAAGCCCACGATGAATCGGTATTTGCCGTGTTGCATGGAGCTTCCCGGCCCCTTCCCCTTCGAGTGCCGTTGTGCCGGACCGGACTCTTACTTCTCGCGCGTGAACTTCTTCACCGAGTCGTCCTTGCGGACGGCGTCGGCGTATTCCTGCGTCTTCTTGATCCAGTCGGCCGCCTTCAGTTCACCGGTGAGCAGCTGCCCGGTGAGTCCGCCGATCTTCTCGTCGGTGAGCGAGGGGTACCACTCCTGGAGCTGGAGGCTGATGATGTTGTCGCCGGCGCCCTTGAACGCCTTGCTCGCCGAGGCCAGGCCCGGCGAGAGAGTCATGCCCTCGGTCGCGTCGACCACACAGGTGAGCGACTTGACCTTGGTGGCGAAGTTCTGCGCGTGCTTCTTGGAGAGCATGATGCGCAGCAGCTCCATGCCACCGGCCGGATTCTTGCCCTTGGCGGACACAATGTACGGCTCGCTGGGCTCGGCGCGCAGGGTGCCGTTCGGCAGCTTGTCGCCGGCGGAGCCGTCGAACAGGGCGCCGACGGACATCCCGAAGTCCTTGGGCGTGGTCGGAGCGGCCTCGTTCTCCACCCAGGAGCCGTTGGGGATGAAGACGGCCTTGCCCTTGTTCCACGCCGTCTGCGACTGAATGTGCGTCAGACCCTGGCTGCCCTGGAGGAAGTACTTCTTGGCGGCCAGCTCCTCGTAGTGCTCGACGACCTGCTTGACCGCGTCGTTGCTGGTCCAGGCGTTCGGCTCCAGGTTGTCGATGGCGATCCAGCCCTCCATGCCACCGATCTTCGCAATCTGCGCGAACAGGTTGAAGTGGACGTAGTACGGATACTTTCCGGCATACGTCCAGGGCGCGATGCCCTTCTTCTTGATCTCGCCGCAGAGCTTGACCATCTCGTCGAGGGTCTTGGGGTACTCCCAGCCGTTGTCGTCGAGGGCCTTCTGCGAGTACCAGGTGCCGTAGATGGTGAAGGCGTAGTAGAGCACGTCGAAGGTCTCGCCGTGCTTGCCCTTCTCGATGGTGCTCGGGTGGATGACGTCCGAGATCTTCTTGCTCGCGTCGTCCAGCGAGGGCGCGTCGAGCAGCGCCTTGAGGTCCTGGAGCTGGCCCTGCGTGGACAGCTTGTTCATGTCCAGGTGGTCGGCGCCGGAGTTGTCGATGACGTCCGGCGGGTTGCCGCCGGCGAAGCGCGGGGTCAGCTTCGGGCCGACCTGCTGGGTGCCGGTGTGCTTGACCTCGGCCTTGTACTTCGACTTGTAGTCGGCCTCGGCGTCCTTGGCGTACTGGTCACCAAGGCCGCCCTTGAAGATGAACGCCTCCAGCGCGGTGCCCTGCTTCACCCCGAGGGGGTTGGTGGCGGACTTCGCGCCGCCCGGGGCCTTGCTCTCCTCGTCGCTGCCGCCCCCGCCGGTGGCACACGCGGAGAGGAAACTCATCGTCGGTACGGAGATCAGACCGAGGGCGGCGGACCGCTTGATCAGATCACGGCGCCCCACACTTGCGGAGCCGTTGTTCTCGGGGTTCTCGGCGGAAGTGGATCCCATGCTCAAGTCCTCGCCTTCTCCAGGACTCAGGCGGTGAACCGGATCCTCCCCGGCACCGCGGTCGGGTCACGCTGGGTTGTGCAGGAAGTGCGGAATCATGTGAAGTGCCGACAGGTATAGTCCACTTTCCGCCAGCGGAGCAAGATCGAATGCAAGGTTGGCCGATGGTCTTTTCCGAGTTGAGACCTCGCAGAAATATGAGCGGCCTGTGCGCAGCTTGCCCGGAATAATCCGCGACATAGGCCCCGTATGCCGCACCCAACACCCTTGACAATACCCGGCACTTGAGCCACAACTGATCCTTGCGCAGCGAAGTTGACAACGTTGTCCCGTGCGCAGGGAGGGTACCGGCTTATGCAGCAGAGAGCTCGGCACAGATGGGGTACGGCGGTCGTGTCGGCGACCGCCTTTGCTTTGACCGTGGGCTCGCAGGGTGTGGCGGTCGCCCTGCCCGAGGCCCCCGCGACGGCCGACCGGAGCTTCGCCTCCTCGTTCGAGGCGGACGATCCGGCACCCGACTGGCTCAATACCGTCGACACCGCCCCGGACGGCGGCAAGCGCGCCTCGGGCGTCGACGGCGGCTACAGCAGCGGCATTCCGGGCAATGTGACGGACCACGTCACGGACGTCCGGGCCAGCGGCGAGAACACCGGCGGCGGCGAGGTCAAGGAGAACCTCTCCGACGGGGAGTCGAGCAGCAAGTGGCTGGTCTTCGCATCCACCGGGTGGGTGGAGTTCGACCTCGACAAGCCGATGAAAATCGCGAAATACGCGCTCACCTCGGCCAACGACTACGCCGAACGTGACCCGCGGGACTGGACCCTCAAGGGCTCCACGGACGGCAAGGACTGGAAGACCCTCGACACCCGCTCCGGCGAGACGTTCGACGAACGGTTCCAGACAAAGACGTACGACCTCTCGGAACCGGCCGAATACCAGCACTTCCGGCTGGAAATCACCCAGAACAACGGCGCCTCCGACGTCCTCCAGCTCGCCGACGTCCAGTTCTCCACGGGCGGCAGCGACGGCCCGGTCCCGCAGGACATGCTCTCCCTCGTCGACCGCGGCCCGAGCGGCTCCCCGACCGCGAAGGCGGGCGCCGGCTTCACCGGCAAGCGAGCGCTGCGCTACGCCGGCCGGCACACGGCGGACGGGCGGGCGTACTCGTACAACAAGGTCTACGACGTGGACGTGGCCGTCGGCCGCGACACCCGGCTGTCGTACCGCGTCTTCCCGTCGATGGCGGACGGCGACCGCGACTACGACGCCACGAACGTCTCGGTCGACCTGGCCTTCACCGACGGCACCTACCTCAGCGACCTCGGCGCCACCGACCAGCACGGCTTCCCGCTCTCCCCGCGCGGCCAGGGCGCGGCCAAGGTGCTGTACGTCAACCAGTGGAACGCCGTCGCCTCGCGGATCGGGTCGGTCGCGGCGGGCCGGACGGTCGACCGGATACTCGTGGCGTACGACTCCCCCAAGGGCCCGGCGAAGTTCCGGGGCTGGCTGGACGACATCTCGTTGAAGTCCGTCGCGCCGGAGAAGCCCAAGGCCCACAAGTCGGACTACGCACTCACCACCCGCGGCACCCTCTCCAGTGGTGGCTTCTCGCGCGGCAACAACTTCCCGGCGACCGCCGTTCCGCACGGCTTCAACTTCTGGACGCCGGTGACGAACGCGGGCTCGCTGAGCTGGCTGTACGACTACGCACGTGCGAACAACGACGACAACCTGCCGACGATCCAGGCGTTCAGCGCCAGTCATGAGCCGAGCCCCTGGATGGGTGACCGGCAGACGTTCCAGGTGATGCCGTCGGCCGCCTCCGGCACCCCGGACACGGGACGCGAGGCGCGCGAGCTGGCCTTCCGGCACGAGAACGAGACCGCGCGGCCGTACTACTACGGGGTGCGGTTCGAGAACGGGCTCAAGGCGGAGATGGCGCCGACCGACCATGCGGCGGTGCTGCGCTTCACCTACCCGGGCGACGACGCGAGCATCCTCTTCGACAACGTGACGGACCAGGCGGGGCTCACGCTCGACAAGGAGAACGGGATCGTCACGGGCTACTCGGACGTGAAGTCCGGGCTGTCGACGGGTGCGACCCGGCTGTTCGTGTACGGCACGTTCGACAAGCCGGTGACCGAGGGTTCCTCCAGTGGAGTGAAGGGCCACCTGCGCTTCGACGCCGGGGACGACCGGACCGTCACGCTCCGTCTCGCCACCTCGCTGATCAGCATCGACCAGGCGAAGGACAATCTGCGCCAGGAGGTCGACGGCGCCTCCTTCGAGACGGTGAAGTCGCGCGCCCAGCGCCAGTGGGACAAGCTGCTCGGCAAGGTCGAGGTGGAGGGCGCGACGCAGGACCAGCTGACCACGCTGTACTCCAGCCTCTACCGGCTGTACCTGTACCCGAACTCCGGCTTCGAGAAGGTCGGTTCGAAGTACCAGTACGCGTCCCCGTTCTCCCCGATGCCGAACCCGGACACCCCGACGCACACCGGCGCGAAGATCGTGGACGGCAAGGTGTACGTCAACAACGGTTTCTGGGACACCTACCGGACCACCTGGCCGGCGTACTCGCTCCTCACGCCGAGCCAGGCGGGCGAGATGGTCGACGGCTTCGTGCAGCAGTACAAGGACGGCGGCTGGACGTCCCGCTGGTCCTCCCCCGGCTATGCGGACCTGATGACCGGTACGTCCTCGGACGTCGCCTTCGCGGACGCCTACGTCAAGGGCGTCGACTTCGACGCGAAGTCGGCGTACGACGCGGCCGTGAAGAACGCGACGGTCGTGCCCCCGTCCTCGGGCGTGGGCCGCAAGGGCATGGCGACCTCGCCCTTCCTCGGCTACACGAGCACCGAGACGCACGAGGGCCTGTCGTGGGCGCTGGAGGGCTACCTCAACGACTACGGCATCGCCCGCATGGGCCAGGCGCTCTACAAGAAGACCGGCGACAAGCGGTACAAGGAGGAGTCCGCGTACTTCCTCAACCGTGCCCAGGACTACGTCAACCTCTTCGACTCCAAGGCCGGCTTCTTCCAGGGGCGCGACGACAAGGGCGACTGGCGCGTCGAGTCCTCCAAGTACGACCCGCGCGTGTGGGGTTACGACTACACGGAGACCAACGGGTGGGGCTATGCCTTCACCGCCCCGCAGGACAGCCGGGGCCTGGCCAACCTGTACGGCGGTCGTAGCGGCCTCGGGGACAAGCTCGACGAGTACTTCGCCACCCCGGAGACGGCCTCGCCCGACTTCGTCGGCTCCTACGGCGGCGTCATCCACGAGATGACGGAGGCGCGGGACGTCCGGATGGGCATGTACGGCCACTCCAACCAGGTCGCCCACCACGCGAACTACATGTACAACGCGGCCGGGCAGCCCTGGAAGGCGCAGAAGAACGTCCGCGAGGTGCTGTCCCGGCTGTACGTCGGCAGCGAGATCGGGCAGGGCTACCACGGCGACGAGGACAACGGCGAGCAGTCGGCCTGGTTCCTCTTCTCCGCGCTGGGCTTCTATCCGCTCGTGATGGGCAGTGGCGAGTACGCGATCGGGTCGCCCCTGTTCACCAAGGCGACGGTCCAGCTGGAGAACGGCCGCAAGCTGGTCGTCAAGGCGCCGAAGAACAGCGCCCGCAATGTGTATGTGCAGGGCCTGAAGGTCAACGGCGTTCCGTGGAAGTCGACTTCGCTCCCCCACTCGCTGATCGCGAAGGGCGGCGTCCTGGAGTTCGACATGGGCCCGCGGCCCTCCACTTGGGGCACCGGCAAGAACGCCGCTCCGGTGTCGATCACCAAGGACGACGAGGTGCCGACGCCGCGGACGGACGTGCTGAAGGGTGACGGTGCGCTGTTCGACAACACGTCGGCGACGCAGGCGAGTGCCGCCTCGCTGGAGCTGCCGGTGTCCGAGCGCACCAAGGCCGTGCAGTACACCCTGACGTCACCGTCCGACCGGGCCGAGGCGCCGACCGGCTGGAAGCTCCAGGGGTCGAACGACGGCAGCACATGGCGGACTCTTGACGAGCGCTCCGGGCAGTCCTTCGCCTGGGACCGGCAGACACGGGCGTTCTCCGTGGGGTCACCGGGTACGTACGGGAAGTACCGCCTCGTGTTCGACGGGGAGGCGGTGGTGTCGGCGGTCGAACTGCTCGCCTGAGCAGGCGCATTGGGGGTCTCATGCAGGGTGTCGATCCGGCCTGGCTGCCGGACGAGGCGTTCCGGCCGATCGGCACCCGGCGGACGCTGATCCGCGGCTCGGGTCCGCTCGTGGACACGGTCCACGGAGAGGTGGCGGAGGCCTGCGGACGGTTCGGGGAAGCGTCTCGCGCGACAGCGCGGCGTCCCCCGAACCCGGCCCCTACGACCTGGTGCTGGAACTGACCGGCACCGAGGGCGGCGAGACCTACACCTTCGGACGCGGTGACGGCCCTACGACCGTCACCGCGTCCGGCGGTTCCGGGCTGCTGTACGGCCTCTTCCATGTCGTGCGGCTCGGGGAGGCCGCGTTCCGCGGCGATCGTCGACGCGAGCAGCACGCACCGGCGTCGGCACTACGGATGCTCGACCACTGGGACAACGTCGCCGTCCACCCGGTGATGGGTCAGGTGGAGCGCGGGTACGCCGGCGGGTCGCTGTTCTGGGCGGACGGCCGGGCGCGCGGTGAGCTGCTGGAGCGGGTGCGGGCGTACGGCAGGCTACTGGCGGCGTGCGGGATCAACGCCGTGGCGGTGAACAACGTCAACGTGCACGAGGCCGAGGCGCATCTCCTCACGGACCGGATCGGTGAAGTCGCCGAGATCGCGGGCGTGTTGCGGCCGTACGGCATCCGCACCCATCTGTCGGTCAGCTTCGCCGCGCCGCTGGTGCTCGGTGGACTGCCCACCGCCGATCCGCTGGAGAAGGCGGTGCGGGCGTGGTGGGCCGAGGCGACTGCGCGGGTGTACGAGGCGATCCCCGACTTCGGCGGGTACGTCGTGAAAGCCGACTCCGAGGGGCAGCCGGGGCCGTTCGCGTACGGCCGCAGCCACGCCGACGGCGCGAACATGCTGGCCGCCGCGCTGGAACCGTACGGCGGCACGGTGCACTGGCGCGCGTTCGTCTACGACCACCGCCAGGACTGGCGGGACCGGACGACGGACCGGGCGCGGGCGGCGTACGACCATTTCGTGCCGCTGGACGGGCAGTTCGCCGGCAACGCCGTGCTCCAGGTGAAGCACGGGCCGATGGACTTCCAGGTGCGCGAGCCCGTCTCCCCCTCCTCGGCGCGATGCCACGCACCCGGCTCGCGGTGGAGGTGCAGGCCACGCAGGAGTACACCGGTCAGCAGCGGCATGTGTGCTGGCTCGGGCCGATGTGGAGCCATGTGCTGCGATTCCGGCCCGACGGGGTGCCGGTGGCGGACCTGGCCGACGCGATGGTCGCCGTGTCCAACGTCGGCGACGACCCGTTCTGGACCGGGCACCCGCTGGCCCAGGCGAACCTGTACACCTTCGGGCGGCTGGCCTGGCAGCCGGACGCGAATCCCTACCGGCTCCTGGACGAGTGGATCAATCTGACCTTCACGCCCGGGGAGGCGGAGGAAAACGCGCGGCTGGAGGCCGGGGTGCATGCCTTGCTTGCCCGCTCCTGGGAGACGTACGAGAAGTACACCGCCCCGCTCGGGGTGGGCTGGATGGTGCAGCCCGGCCACCACTACGGCCCGAGCGTCGACGGCTACGAGTACAGCCCCTGGGGCACCTACCACTTCGCCGACCGCGACGGGATCGGCGTCGACCGCAGCGTGGCGAGCGGCACCGGGTACGCGGGGCAGTACGCCAAGGCGTGGGCCGAGGTGTACGAGTCGCCGGACACCTGCCCCGACGAGCTGTTGCTGTTCTTCCACCACGTGGCGTACGGGCATGTGCTTCGGAGCGGAAAGACGGTGATCCAGCACATATACGACACGCACTTTGAGGGCGTGGAAGAGGTGGAGGAGGCCCGTGCGGTGTGGGCCTCACTCACCGGGTCCGTCGATCCGGCGCGCCACACGCGGGTGACGGAGTTGTTCGAGGAGCAGCTCCGCAGCGCCCGCGAGTGGCGCGATCAGGTCAACAGCTACTTCCTGCGTAAGTCGGGTGTGCCCGACGCACATGGGCGCCGGATCTACTGAATCCGGAGGATGACCGTGCCCAGCGGGTCGATTGTCAGCGGCTCGCCCTCCTCGACCCGCTTGCCGGTCAGCAGGTCGGTGCCGGTGGTGTGGGCGGTCAGGCGGGCCGGTTCGGGGGCGTGGTTGAGGAGGAAGAGGAGGGTGGTGCCGTCCGGGGCGACCCGGGTCGCGGTTTCCAGCGCGGGGTGGTCGGCGTAGGGGCCGAGCAGGTCGTGGCGGGCCAGGATCCGGCGGATCACCCAGTCGACGCCGGGCTGGTCGAGGGCGGTGGCGACGTACCAGCCCTCGCCCTGGCCGTAGGCGTGCCGGGTCACGGCCGGGGTGCCCGCGTAGAAGTCGGCGCCGTACGTGCCGACCGGCTCGGCGCCGCGCGGCAGCACGATCTCGAAGACCAGGCGGGCCTCGCAGGTCAGCTCCCCCAGCTGGACCGGCTGTGCGACCTCGCGAGGTCGCGCGTCCCATTCGTCGACGCGGACGCCCATGAGGGGGGCGAGGGGGCCGGGGACGTCGGTCGGGAAGGCGCGGTCGTGTTCGTCGACGCGGCCGGAGAGAAAGGTCGTCAGGACGGTGCCGCCCCGTGCGGCGACGGCTTCGAGGCGCTCGGCCAGGTCTCCCTTGACCATGTGGAGGGCAGGGGCGAGCACCACGTCGTACGCCGTGAGGTCGGCCGTGACCGGGACGACGTCCACGTCCGCGCCGGCCTCCCGGGCGGCCCGGTAGTGGGCGTGGACGACCTCCTGGTACTTGACCAGCCGGGACGGGCCGTCGGAGATCTCCAGGGCCCACCAGCTGTCCCAGTCGAAGAGCAAGGCGGTGCGGGCGGGGGTTCGGGCGCCCAGGGTCACCTCGCCGAGGGACTCCAACTCCCGTCCCAGTTGGGCCACTTCGCGGAACACGCGGGTGTCGTCGCGGCCCGCATGGCCGATGACGGCGCCGTGGTACTTCTCGCAGGCGCCGCGTGAGGCGCGCATCTGGAAGTAGAGGGCGGCGTCGGCGCCGTGGGCGACGGCCTGGAAGGTCGCGAGGCGGAGTTCGCCGGGGCGGCGCAGCGGGTTGACGTCGCGGCAGGCCGTCGTGGAGGGGGTCTGCTCCATCAGCCAGAAGGGGGCGCCGTCCTTGAGGCCACGCATGAGGTCGTGGGCGAGGGCGGGCCAGGTGGGCGGGGCGTCGAGGGGCGGGTAGCTGTCCCAGGAGGCGAAGTCGAGGTGGGGCGCCCAGCGGTGGTAGTCGAGGGGGCGGAACAGGCCCATGAAGTTGGTGGTGACGGGTGTGTCGGGGTCGTGGGCGCGGATCACCTCCTTCTCGGCGAGGAAGCAGCCGAGGAGGGCGTCGGTGGTGAAGCGGAAGTAGTCGAGGGTGATGCCCTGGAAGGCGGTGTGGTCGGGGCCCCGCCAGTGCTCGGTGAGGGCGTTCGGGGGCTCGATCTCGTCGAAGCCGGTGTAGCGGTGGGACCAGAAGGTCGTCCACCAGGCGTCGTTGAGGGCGTCGAGGGTGCCGTACTTGTCCTGGAGCCACTCGCGGAACGCCTCGGCGCACAGGTCGCAGTAACAGGCCCCGCCGTACTCGTTGTTGATGTGCCAGGCGAGGAGCGAAGGGTGGTCCGCGTAGCGCTCGGCGAGCCGCGCCGTCAGCGCCGTGGCATGGTCGCGGTACGCGGGTGAGCTGGGGCAGAAGTTGTGGCGCTGGCCGTAGCGGTGGCGGCGGCCCTCGAAGTCGGTGCGGTTGACCTCGGGATGCCGTTTCGCGAGCCAGGGCGGGAGGGCCGCGGTGCCGGTGGCGAGGCAGACCTGGCGGTGCTCGGCGGCGGCGCGGTCCAGGACTCGGTCGAGGAACGTGAAGTCGTAGGTGTCGGGGGCGGGTTGGGTGAGCGACCAGGAGAAGACGCCGACGGTGAGGGTGTCGATGCGGGCCTGGGTGAACAGACGGTGGTCGTCGTCCCACACGGGCTGCGGCCACTGCTCGGGGTTGTAGTCGCCGCCGTACGGGATCCTCGGGGTGCGCGGCGCGCTCATGCCGTGAAGTCCTCCTGGGTCTCGGCGATCACCGGGCGGCTGCTGTGCAGCAGGGAGAGCAGCAGCGGGGCTCCCAGCAGGGCGGGCAGGGCCTCGGTCAGCAGGGCGGTCGACGCGGCCACCAGCACGAGCAGGGAGGCGGCGCCAAGGGTGGCGCGGCCGTGCCGGACGAGGAAGTACACGGCGAGGCGGGCGGTGTCGCGGCTGCGGAAGGCGAACAGCGAGGTGAGGACCAGCGCGTGCGCGCCCCACAGCAGGGAGCCCGCGCCGATCGCCCCGAGCAGCACCGCCCACCAGCCGGGCAGCCCCGTGGCGGAGAAGTGGGTGAGAGTGAAGGCGATGACCGCGAGCCAGGCCAGCAGGGGCGCCCAGAGTTTCAGGGCGGGTAGGGCGTTGAGTCGCCAGCCGCGCGCGTAGGTCCGCGCCGGGTGCAGGTCGGTCAGGTCGCCGCTGCGGTGGTGCAGGGCATAGACGGCGGCGGACAGGGCCGGTCCCAGCGGCAGCAGGCATACGGCTGCGAGGGGCAGGTTGGCCGGGTCGGCACCGAGGAGGAGCAGCCCGGCGAGTGCGGGCGAGGCGGCGAGGAGGAGCAGGGTCTCGACGGTGACCAAGGTGTGGATCAGGGCGGCGGCACGGGAGAGGGAGCCGGCGCCGAAGTCGGCCGTGTGGCCGCCGCTGCTCACCCGTTCTCCTTCGCGAAGCGTTCGTACGCCCTGTTGTGCAGGTCGACGAGCTGGTCCATGTTCTTGGACTTGAGCTCGGTGACGTAGGCGTCCCAGTCGGACATCGGGCGCTTGCCGAGGACGAACTTGAGGGTGTTCTGGGTGACGTGGTCCCTGAGCGGTGTGTCCCAGAGGGTGGCCTGCTCCTGCTCGACCGACTGGAGGGGGTGGGCCGGGTCGATGGGCAGCTGGCTCCGCTCGGTCATGGCGTCCTGGAACGCCTTCTCGTCCGGGCTGAAGGAGGAGGAGACCAGCGCCCAGCTGCCGCCGTAGGTGAAGACGCCGTTGAAGAAGCCGTAGGCCTTCTGCAGGTCCTTGGGGGCGTCCGGGTCGGAACCCATGAGGCTGATCCCGGGTTCCAGCTCGTACCGGCCGCCGGACTCGGTGTAGGTGACGCCCTTGACGCCCCACTTGCAGAGCGTCTGCCCCTCGTCGGAGTACCAGAGCCAGTCCACGAACTGCATCATCGCGACGAAGGAGTCGCTCTTGAGGGCCTCGCTGGAGATCATGACGCCGTTCTCCATGCGGGTGCCGCCCAGGATCACCGGGCCGGCCGGGCCGAGCGGCACGGGCACCATCTCGATCTCGGCTCCGTCGACCTGCTTCTGGAGGTTGTAGCGGTAGTTCTGCACCAGCTCCTGCGGATTGGCGCTGATCACATAGGACTTCTCCGCGAGCAGCTTCTGCACCGCCTGGTCGTCCTGCTGGGTGAAGCTCTCCGGGTCCAGCAGCTTCTCGGCGACGAGTTTTCTCAGGTACTCGACCATCTGCCGGTAGCTGTCCGTCGCGCCGTTGAAGGCGAACTTCCGCGCCTTCGTGTCGAAGGTGAGGTTGTCGTACGTCCAGCCCGCCTTGACCCCGTACGCCTGGCCGAGGTAGCTGAACAACGCGCCGCACGGGAATGGGGTGTTGGTGCTCCAGCGGTCGGTCCAGGGGTATTTGTCGGGGTACTCCTGTCTGAGCGCCTTGAGGACGGTGTACACCTCGTCCCAAGTGGTCGGCAGCGTCAGGCCGAGCCTGTCGAGGACATCCGTGCGCACGGACAGCGAATAGCCGGACTTTGCCTTCTCGTGCAGGCCGGGCAGCAGGTAGTACTTGCCGTCGGACTGGCGTATGGAGTCGAGCTCGGGCTCGAGCTTCCACTTCTTCACCTTGGCCCGGTAGTTGGGCATCAGGTGCACGTACTCGCTGACCGGGAGAACGGCGCCCGACGCCACGAAGGCGACCTCGGAGGGGTGGTACGTCTTGGGGATCAGGAAGGGGGCGTCTCCGGCGCCGATGAGGACGCTGCGCTTCTTCTCGTAGTCCGCGAGCGGGACGTCCACGGGCTTGAGGGTGATGCCGGTGCGTTTGGTGACCTCCTTCCAGAACAGCCAGTCGCCCTTGAGCGGGTAGACCGGGTTGTTGTTGTGCAGCATGGAGAAGGAGAGCGGCTTCGCGGCCTTGAACTGCTGGCCGGCGCGGTACTCCTTCATCGCGCCGTTCTGCTTCTTCGACAGGTCCTTGGAGTCGCCTCCGTCCTCGCCGCTGCCGCAGCCGGTGAGGGTGGCCAGACCGATGAAACCGGCGGCGGCAAGGATCTGACGCCGTGACAGTTGCCCTGCGTTCTTCACAGATACTCCCTTGGTAGCCCCTGACCGCTGTCAGCCCTTGACCGCGCCGAGCATCACGCCCGAGACGAAGTAGCGCTGGACGAACGGGTACACGCAGAGGATCGGCAGCGCGGTGAGCACGATGGTGACGGCCTGGATGTTGGCCCCGACCTGACTGAGCTGCTCGGTGCCGGCGCCCGCGTTGGAGCCGCCGGTGGCGCCCTGGATGAGGTTGCGCAGATAGACGGTGACCGGCATCAGATCCGTCCGGTCCATGTAGAGGAAAGCGCTGAACCAGGAGTTCCAGAACGACACCGAGTAGAAGAGCACCATGGTCGCGACGACCGCCTTGGACAGCGGCAGCACGATCCTCAGCAGGGTGCCGTACGTACTCAGCCCGTCGATCTGGGCGGCCTCCTCCAGCTCGGTCGGCAGGCTCTCGAAGAAGGCCTTCATCACCAGGAGGTTGAAGACGCTGATCGCGTTGGGCAGCGCGATCGCCCACACGCTGTTCTTGATGCCGAGGCTGGTGATCAGGACGTAGTTGGGGATCAGGCCACCGGTGAAGAACATCGTGAACACGGCGACGCCGACGAGCGCGGTGCGGCCCTTGAGGTGCTTCTTCGACAGGACGTAGGCGTAGCAGGTCGTCAGCACCATGGCGACGGCGGTCGCGACGACCGTGTAGAGCACGGTGTTGCCGTAGTTCCGCCAGAACATCGAGTCCTGGAACACGATCTCGTACGTGGTGAGGTTGAACCCCTTGGGCCACAGGGTCACTTCACCGGCCCGGATCTGCCGCTCCCCGCTGAAGGACCTGGCGAGGATGTTGAGGAAGGGGTACAGGGTGACGGCCACGACGAGGGTGAGGATCACCCCGTTGACGCCCTGGAAGACACGGTGGGAACGGCTCGGCTTCACCACAGGCTGGTCCCCACTGTGCGGCGCGAGAGCTGGTTGGCGGACGTGATCAGGACCAGGCCGATGATCGCCTCGAACAGGCCGATGGCGGCGGCGTAGCTGAAGCTGTTGGACTCCACACCGGTCCGGTAGACGTAGGTGGAGATCACGTCGGAGGTCGGGTACGTCAGCGGGTTGTACAGCAGCAGGACCTTCTCGAAGCCGACGGCCATGAACGTGCCGATGTTGAGGATCAGCAGGGTGATCATGGTGGGGCGGATGCCGGGCAGGGTGACGTGCCAGATCTGCTGCCAGCGGTTCGCGCCGTCGATGCGGGCGGCCTCGTACAGGTCCTCGTCGATGGTGGTGAGCGCGGCGAGGTAGAGGATCGTGCCCCAGCCGGCGGTCTGCCAGATCTCCGAGCCGACGTAGACGGTCCGGAACCACTCGGGTTCCTGGATGAACCGGATCGGCTCGTGCCCGAACCACCCCAGGACGTGGTTGACCGGCCCGTCCGTTGCGAGCATCTGCAGGGTGATGCCGGCGACGATCACGATCGACAGGAAGTGCGGCAGATACGACACCGACTGCACGAACCGTTTCAGCGAGCGCCGACGGACCTCGTTGAGCAGCAGGGCGAGCACGATCGGGATCGGGAAGCAGAAGACGAGCGTGAGTCCGCCGAGCCACAGGGTGTTGCGGAACACCTGCCAGAAGGTGGGGTCGCTGAGGAACATCTCCACATAGCGCAGGCCCACCCACTGCTCACCGAAGATCGATCCGCCCGGCTCGAAGCGCCGGAACGCGATCACGTTGCCGATCATCGGCAGATAGCGGAACACCAGGAAGAACAGCAGCGGCAGCACCGCCAGCGAGTACAACTGCCAGTCCCGGCGCAGCGCGCGCCGCCATCCGGTGCGCGCCACTCGTCGCTCACGAGGACGGGGTGCCTTGGTCGGCGGCGGCTCCTGGGTGCCGGGCGGTGGAGCCGACGTGGTGGGGGTGCTCATGCGATGGGCCTCCCGGTGCACCGAAAGTTTCGGAGTCGTACCGGCAACTTTGCGGCGAGGTTAGGGGCGGGTGTAATGGCTGTCAATGGGACTGGCAGGGAAGGGGAATTGAGGAGGCCACCACCGGATGGAGTCGAAGGTGGCGAAACATTCTGATGGTGCAACGCAACAATCGGAGGTCACCGTTGCCCGCGTTCGACCTGCCCCTGTACGACCTTGAGCGCTATCGCCCTGCCCTCCAGGAGCCCGCCGACTTCGACGAGTTCTGGCAGGCCACCCTCAAGGAGGCGGCGCAGCCCGAGGTGTTGGTGTCGGCCCATGCCGTGGAGACCGGCCTGCGGCTGACCGAGACCTGGGACGTCACCCTCCGGGGCTTCGGCGGCGACCCTGTGCGGGCCTGGTTCAGCAGACCGGCCGGAGTGCGCGAGCCGCTGCCCGCCGTCGTCGAGTACGCCGGTTACGGCCGTGGCCGCGGCCTTCCGCACGAGCGGCTGACCTGGGTGAACGCCGGGTACGCGCATCTGCTGATGGACAACAGGGGCCAGGGCGACCAGTACGGCAGTGGCGGCGCCACCCCGGACCCGCACGCCACGGCACCGGGCGGCCCGGGCCCTGCGGTTCGCGGTCTGCTCTCACCCCGGGACCATCACTACCGCCGCCTGATCACGGACGCGGTACGGGCGGTCGAGGCGCTGCGCGCCCTGCCTGGCGTGGACGGCTCCCGCATCGCGGCCGTCGGCAACAGCCAGGGCGCCGGGCTCGCCCTGGCTGTTGCGGGACTCGTCCCCGACCTCGCCGCGCTCCTGGTCACCGCCCCGTTCCTGTGCGGCATCCGACGCGCCCTCGACCTCACCGACGCGGGGCCCTACGGCGAGATCACCGCGTACCTCTCCGTGCACCGGGGCGCCGAGCGGGCCGCCCACGACACGCTCGCCCACATGGAGGGATCTCCTTCGCCCGCCGCGCTCACGCCCCGGCCCACTTCGGCGTCGGCCTGCGCGACACGGTGTGCCCGCCTAGCGGGGCCTACGGCGCCTTCAACCACTACGCCGAACTGTCCGGCGCCGACCCGCACAAGGAGATCCACCCCTATCCGTTCAACGGCCACGAAGGCGGCGAAGCCGTGCACGTGCGTCGTCAACTTGACTGGCTGGACGCCGAGTTGAACCGCTGAGGCCTCAGCGCACGGCCACAGTGAACACGTGCAGGTCGCCGTCCTCCGGCAGCGTCACGCGCGCGATCGTCTTGCCCGCCGGCGCGCTGAACGGCCGGGTGGCGAAGACGTACGTGTCGACGGGGTCCCGGTCCGCGCCGGCGACGTTGCGATACGCGGCCCGGGCGACGATCTCGTTGCCGTACTGGACCGTCCCGGCGCCGCCACCGACGGTCCAGTCGGTCAGGGCGAGGTCGATGGTGTCTGCACTGCCGTCGGTGTAGGTGACGGTGGCCCTGGACTGCTGGTTGCCGTTGACGCCACTGCCGAGGAAGGACAACTGGCTCGCAGAGTCCGCGAGTTCGATGACCTGTCCGGCTGCCGAGACATTGTCCGGGCGTCCGCTCGTCGAGTCCGGCCAGGTGAAGCCGAGCCCTCCGCCGACCGTGCCCTGCCTGCCCGGCGTGAGACCGGCCCCGGCGAGCGCCTGGCGGGAGTAGCTCCAGCCGCCGCCGTCGAAATCGGCCTCGTCGTGGTCACCGGCGTCGTCGGAGAGGCCGGTGTTGTTGTAGGCGGCGAGGAGCGTGCCGGGTGCCGCGACAGTCAGGGGGACGGGCTGTACGTAGGAGGTGTCGCCCGAGGTCACGGCCACCTCGACGTCGTGGTAGCCCTGATCCGCGCCCGCGGCGGAACTCAGCGTGATCTCCTGTGCGCCGTCAACGACCTTGCCCTCGGCGGGAGTCGCCGTGACGCCGTCGGGCGCGTCGACCCGGAAGCGCACCTCGGGCCCCTCTCCCCCGCTCATCGACAGGGCGCGAATGCCGACCTTCGCACTCCCACCGGGCGCGACGGTCGCCGTGGTCGGGCCGACGCCGATCTGGTACGGCTGCTCGCCCTCACGGAAGGACGGCGGGGCCGCCGAAGCTCCCCAGGTGGGGTCGGGCGTACCGGAGAGGGTGTAGTCCAGTCGGCCACCGTCGCGCACGAAGGACGCCGGGAGCCAAGCCCGCTCGCTCGTACGGCCGTTGACCTTCAGGGAGCGGATGAACGGGGCGTCGGCGGCGGCACCCTCGGCGCGCAAGGAGATGTCGTTGCCGTCCGGGCGGTCGATCTCGACGCGTGGGAACAGCGGTGAGGCGAGGACCAGTTCGGCGCGGGACGGCACCTGGGGGTACATCCCGAGCGCCGAGAAGACGTACCAGGACGACATCGTACCGAGGTCGTCGTTGCCGGGGATGCCGCCGGGCTCGGTGGACCACAGCTCCCGCATCGCCGCCCGCGCGGTCTCCTGCGTCTTGTACGGAGCGCCCGCGTAGGCGTACAGGTAGGGCACGTTGATGGACGGCTCGTTGTCCAGCTCGGACTTGTCGCCGCCGCTGCCGGTGAAGGCCCAGCTGCCGTCGGTGTTGCGGAAGAAGGTGTCGAGGCGTTTCACGGCCGCGTCACGACCGCCCATCGCGGCGAACAGACCCGCCGGGTTGTGCTGGACCATCCACGTGTACTGGGCCGCCGTACCCTCCACGAATCCGTTGCCGGTGGCCGGGGTGAAGCCGGTGACCCAGCTGCCGTCCGCCTTGCGGTTGGCGATGTAGCCGCCGGTCGGGGTGGCGGCGATGTTGAAGTTGTTCTGCCACCACTGGGAGCGACGGGTGAAGGCCGCCGCCGTGTCCTTCTGCCCTGCTTCGGAGGCGAGTTGAGAGAGGGCGAAGTCGGCGCCGGACATCTCCAGCGTCTCGGCGGCACCGCCCCACGCGTTCGACACCGACGGCATGTAGTGGTGCTTGAGGTACTTGTCCAGGGAGGGCCGCTGCCCGACGGACAGCACCGGCTTCCCGGCCGGCGACAGGTCCTGCGCGGTGGGGACGGTCGCCGCCTTCACGAGCGAGCTCAGCGCCCCGCACAGGTCGAAGTCCGTGCCGCCGAACGCGCGGATGCCGGCCAGCGCGATGGGTGACGGGTCCCCGTTCATGACGTGCGTGCCGCTCGCGCCGTGCAGCCAGCGGTCCCAGATGCCGCCGTTCTGTTCCGCCAGTTCGTACAGGGACTGGGCGATGTCCGAGCCGACCCGGGGGTTCAGCAGGGTGAGCAGCTGGACCTGGTCGCGGTAGACGTCCCAGCCGGAGAAGGTGCCGTACTGGGCCCGGTGGCCGCGGCTGACGGTGTGGACCCTGCCGTCGGGGCCGCGGTACCGGCGGTCGGTGTCGCTGATGACGTTCGGGTGGAGGAGGGAGTGGTAGAGCGCGGTGTAGAAGGTGGTGCGATCTGCGTCGGTGCCGCCGCCGACGCGGATCGCGGACAGGCGGTCGCGCCAGGCGCGCCGGGCGGCGTCGCGTACGGCGTCGAAGGAGCGCTGCGGCGGGTTCTCCGCGGCGAGGTTGGCCTCGGCACCGGCCCGGCTGACGTACGAGATGCCGACCTTGACGTTCACCGGACCGGTGCCGGGCGCGAACTGGACGTAGCCGCCGGCGCCCTTGCCCGCCACCGGCCGCCCGCCGTTCGCGAACCCTCCCGTGCCGCCGCTCGCCGCGGTGGACCCGGGGTCGAGCCTGTCGTCCTGCCAGGTGCCCGTGGCCTGGAAGGCGCGGTCGAAGCGGGCGGTGAAGTGGAGGGTGTAGTAGGCGCGTCGGCCCTCGGGGTCGAGGTATCCGCAGAAATTGCCGGATGTGACCGACCCGGAGATCGTGCGCCTCGCCGGATCGATCCGGACCGTCGAATCGGTCGACCCCACCTCGGAGTTGGCGCTTCTGACGAGCAGCGAGGCGGGCTTGCCGGCCGGGAAGGTGAAGCGCGCCGAGCCGGTGCGGGCGGTGGCGGTGAGGTCGGCCGTGACGCCGGACGCGAGGCGCACCTTGTAGCGGCCGGGCTCGGCCGTCTCGTCGGCGTGGCTGAAGTCGGAGGCGTAGACGGCGTCCTTGGTGTCGCTCGCCGGCGACGAGGTGACCTCACCGGCGTGCGGGAAGAACGGGATGTCACCGCTGCCGCCCGCGCAGCCGGAGCCGGACATGTGGGTGAGGCTGAAGCCCCGGATGCGGGTGGCGTCGTGGTGGTAACCGCCAGGCGCGGCAGTACGGATGGCCTCGCCCCGGGTGTTCTCGGGGCTGAAGGAGAACATGCCGAACGGCGTGACGGCGCCCGGGAAGACATTGCCGCCGTTCTTGGTGCCGATGAGTGGATCGACGTACGGGGTGGGGTCCTGGACCAGGCCCGCGGGTGCGGTGGTCGCCGCGAGGGCGGGGGTGGCGCCGGTGACCGCGAGAAGCGCGGCCAGCAGCAGGGACGTGGGACGGAAGCGCATGACGCGACCCCTCCTCCTTCGGACGGGTCGCGCACCACGGGTCGCACAAGCCGCAGGAAAGTAGCGTGTGCCACGCGTACCACGGAAGAGTGCTTGCGGGCGCGAGGGCACACAGGCGGGGCACCCGAACGGCTGAGCAGCCCAACTGAGTTGACATCGTTGTCCGTTGAGGCGGTAGAGTCATGTGCAGACCAATCGACAACGTTGTCGCATCGCGGCATCGCACAAACCACGCACCACCCGGACGGTCCTACTTCCCCCCTTGGGCCCGTCCGGCTCGCGGACCCGGTGGATGGCGGCTCAGCATCCACCGGGTCCGCCCGGAGCTACGGCCTCGGGGGTCAGGCCCTGGGGGTCAGGCCCTCGGGTCCAGGTTCGGGGGTCAGCCCACCCGGCAGGGCAGAGTCGTCGTACTGTCGCCGCCGGAGCCTGAGACGACGTAGCCGAACGTCGTGCTCTCCCCGGATCGAGGGAGCCGTTCCAGTCGGCGTGGTGGACCATCACGTCCTGGCCGGTGTAGGTCGCGTTGCCGCTCCAGAGGCTCTCGACCTTCTGGCCGGCCGCGAGCGTCCAGTCGACCATCCAGCCGAGCATCGGGACGTCGCCGCTGTTGGTGACGGTCACCTCGGACTGGTAGCCGCCGGACCAGCTGCCGGTCGTGCGGCGGGTGGCGGAGCACTCGCCGGGCACCGGATCGGTCGGGTTGCCGGGCTCCTTGATGCCGGTCACCTCGCCGTTGCCGCCGTCGAAGACGATGTCGGAGCATGAGTAGAAGGTCTCCGCGCTGTCCGAGCGCTGCCAGACCATATAGACGAGGTGACGGCCGGACTTGTTCGCCGGAAGCTGCCCGCTCCAGGAGTAGTTGGCCTCGACCGTGCCCGGGGAGCCGTTGAGCGGCGGGTGGTCGACGCTCAGGAAGGGCCGCTCCTCCATGTCGTCCCAGGTGAGGGGCTGGGTCGGGTCGAAGCCGTCCTTGGTGATGTAGACGTGGAACCACCCGGGGTGCGCCGCCCAGGCGTTGTAGGAGAAGTCGACCGTCGCACCCGAGGTGAGGTGGGTGAGCGGCCAGTCCTTGCTCGGTGTGTTGAAGCCGGTGAAGTTGGTGTTGCCGCCGCTGCACAGCTCGCCGTCGGGCACGAAGCCGCGGGTGCGGCCGGCGCCGTCGGAGCGCAACACCGAGAACCAGTTGTAGAACGGCGTGGTGCCGCTGACCTGCTGGGCCGCCCGGCAGGCCGGATTCACGGGCTTGATCTCACCGGTGTCGGTCAGGCCGTCCTGCCAGCACAGGAAGGTGCGGCTGCCCGGCTTCATGGGCGTGCCGTGAGCCTCGGCCTCGCCGCCGGCGCTCATGACCAGGGCCACGGCCGGGATGGTCGCGAGCAGGGAGACCAGGACGAGGAAGAGGGCTCTGGCGCGGGTGGGGAGAGTTAATCGGCGGGGCGGCGGGGTGGTAGCCCCCGAGCCATTTGTTGTCAGGATCATGACATTCGAGTCCGTTCCTTGAGGTACGGGCCGTGGGGATGCGTGCGGGGATGAATGGCTGCCGCATGCGGTCGCGCGGGGCGGGAGCGGTCCGGGCGGCGGGTTCCGGTCCACCGCGGGTGGGAGCGCTCCCACCCCGTCTGTTGCGGAAGGTAGCGCCGTGGGGCGTGGTTGTAAACGCCTGTGGCGACCGTCCATGGCGTGCCAATGGAGTTCGCATCCCCCGGCTCCCGCCAGGACGACCGCGCGCGTACGCAAGCCCGCGCTCTTCCCGGCGCACAAGGTCCCGTACTACTGGCGCGTGGAACTGGACCGGGACCAGAAGCTCGCGTGCACGAGTACTGGCTCACGCGGACAGCCTTTCCCGCTTCCCCGCGCCGTCGCATCCGGTGCACCACGACAAGCTCGTCACCGAGTTGCCGTTCCCGATCGAGACCGACCTGGACGCGCTCGTAGGGTTCTGACCTCGCCGGATACCGTCCAGCGAGGCCGTCCACCGATTGGACGGCCATAGCCACCAAGCATTACCGATGCTAAAAATGCCCGCATGGCGGAGCGTTTCGCCCATTTTGCGCGCCACTCCCTGAGGTCACTGATCGGCAAGAGCCCCCGTAGCGTCGCCGGACAGGTTTTCGTGCTGCAGGTGGCGCTCGTCGTGCTGCTCGTGGTCAGCGCCGTCGTCGCGCTGGTGCTGCAGTCGGACCGGGACACCCATGCGGAGGCCAAGCGCCGCGCCGTCGCCGTCGCGCAGACCTTCGCGCATGCTCCGGGCGTAGAGGCGTCGCTGCAGGCCGCCGACCCGTCGAGCGCCCTGCAGCCGCTCACCGAAGCGGGACGCCGGGCGGCGGGCGTCGACTTCATCGTGGTCATGGACACCGACGGCATCCGCTACACCCACCCCATCCCGGACCGGATCGGCGAGCGGTTCGTGGGCCGGATCGAGCCGTCGCTGGCCGGGGAGGTCTACACCGAGAGCGTCCAGGGCCCGCTGGGTCACGAGGTACAGGCGACGGTTCCCGTCCACGCCGCCGACGGCAGGGTGACCGCCCTCGTCTCCTCCGGCATGAAGGTCGAGAACGTGACCAGCCAGGTGCACCGGCAACTGCCGATCATCCTGGGCGCAGGGGCCGGCGCGCTCGTGGTGTCGACCGGCGGGATGGCGCTGGTGGGCAGGCGGCTGCGACGGCAGACCCACAGCCTGGCGCCGGACGAGATGAGCCGCATGTACGAGCACCACGACGCGGTGCTGCACTCCGTGCGGGAAGGGGTGCTCATCGTCGGTGCCGACGGGCTGCTGATCCTCGCCAACGACGAGGCCAGACGGCTGCTGGAGCTGCCCTCCGACGCCGAGGGGCGGCACGTCCGGGAGCTCTCCGGCCTCGATCCCGAAACGGCGGCACTGCTCGTGTCCGGGCGCGAGGCCACCGACGAGGTGCACATCGCCGGGGGACGCCTGCTGGCGGTCAGCCAGCGGACCACGGATCGCGACGGAGGCCCCAGGGGCACCGTGGTGACACTCCGCGACACCACGGAGCTCCAGGCGGTGTCCGGCAGGGCGCAGCTCGCCCGTGAGCGGCTGGATCTGCTGTACGACGCGGGACTGGGCATCGGCACCACCCTCGACGTGATCCGCACGGCCGACGAACTCGCGCAGGTCGCCGTCCCCCGCTTCGCCGACTTCGTCACCGTGGACCTGGCCGATGGCGTCGTGCACGGCGACGAGCCGAGTCCCACGGCGACGGACATACGACGCGTCACCGTGCGCGGCATCCGCGACGACCATCCGCTCTACGAAGAGGGCCGGCTGATCGACTTCCTGCCCTCGACCCCCCAGGGACGCGGCTACGGCACCGGCCGCTCCGAGCTGGTGACCGACCTGTCGACCGCGACGGACTGGCACGAACAGGACCGGGAACGCACCCGGGACATCCTCGACTACGGAATCCAGTCGTTCATCACCGCCCCGATCCAGGCCCGCGGGGTCGTGCTGGGCATGGCCAACTTCTGGCGCACCAAGCTGCACGACCCCTTCGACGAGGAGGACCTGTCGCTGGCGGAGGAGCTGGTGGCCCGGGCCGCCGTCAGCATCGACAACGCCCGCCGGTACACCCGCGAGCACGCCCTGGCGGTCACCCTCCAGCGCAGCCTGTTGCCGCGGGCCCTGCCCGAGCAGAGCGCCCTCGACGTCGGCCACCGCTACATCCCGGCGCAGTCGGGTGTCAGCGGTGACTGGTTCGACGTGATTCCGCTGCCGGGGAGCCGGGTGGCGCTGGTCGTCGGCGATGTGGTCGGCCACGGCCTGCACGCCGCCGCCACGATGGGACGGCTGCGTACCGCGGTCCACAACTTCTCCACGCTGGACCTGCCGCCCGACGAGCTGCTGAGCCATCTGGACGACCTGGTGGGCCGTATCGACCAGGACGAGTCCTCCAGCGCGGAGACGGTCGCGGAGATCGTGGGCGCCACATGCCTGTACGCGATCTACGACCCCACGAGGCGCCGCTGCGTCATGGCGCGAGCGGGGCATCTGGCGCCGGCGCTGGTCCACCGCGACGGCAGTGTGATCTTCCCCGAACTGCCGGCCGGGCCGCCCCTCGGCCTAGGCGGGATGCCGTTCCAGACGGCCGAGCTGGACCTCGACGAGGGCTCCCAGCTCGTCCTGTACACCGACGGCCTCGTGGAGGACCGCGCACGCGACCTGGACGTGGGTATGGAGCTGCTGCGCAAGGCGCTGACGGGCCACCCCGACCGGCCGCCGGAGGAGAGCTGCCAGGCCGTGCTGGACGAACTACTGCCCGGACGGCCCAAGGACGACGTCGCTCTCCTCATCGCGCGCACTCGGGCGCTGCCGCCGGACCGGGTCGTCGAATGGGACGTGCCACGCGATCCGGCCGCCGTGTCGGGGATGCGCGAAGCCGTGTCCGGGAAGCTCGCGCAGTGGGGCCTGTCCGAGTTGGACTTCGCGACGGAACTCGTGCTGAGCGAGCTGGTCACCAACGCCATCCGCTACGGCTGCGGGCCGATCCACGTGCGGCTGATCCGCGACCGCACGCTGATCTGCGAGGTGGCCGACGGCAGCAGCACCTCCCCGCATCTGCGCTACGCCGCGACGACCGACGAGGGGGGCCGGGGCCTGTTCCTGGTCTCGCAGATGACCGAGCGCTGGGGCACCCGGTACACCCCGCAGGGCAAGGTGATCTGGGCCGAACAGGCGCTGCCGGAGATCGACCCGGAGGGCATGGACTAGCTCCGCGCCGGGGGCGGGCCGCGCAGAGGGCGGGAAGCGCTGCCGGGGCGGACGGGTCCGACACCGTGGCCGGCTGCGGTGGCTCGGCGCCCGCTGGCGGCAGTTCGATCGTGAACTGCGTACGGCCCGGCTCGCTCTGCACGTCGATACGGCCGCCGTGCGCGGACACGATCGCCGCCGCGATGGCGAGGCCGAGACCGGAGCCGCCGTTGCGCGGGCCGCCGCGGGCCCGGGAGGTGTCGGCGCGGGTGAAGCGGTCGAAGACCTGCGGGAGGAGGCCGGGCGGGATGCCCGGCCCGTCGTCCCGGACCCGGATCGCACAGCGGCCGGCGCCGGTCTCGACGGAGGCGAGAACCGTCGTGCCCGGCGGGGTGTGGACCCGTGCGTTGGACAGCAGGCCCGCCACCACCTGATGCAGCCGGGTCGCGTCGCCCAGGACCAACGGGGCCTCGTCGAGGCGGAGTTCGAGCTGCCAGTCATGCTCTCCCCGGCGGCCCGCGCATCCCACACGGCCTCCGCGACCAGCGCCGCCACATCCACCTCGGCCAACTGCAGGGGACGGCCCTCGTCCAGCCGGGCCAGCAGCAGCAGATCCTCCACCAGGCCCGTCATCCGGGCCGACTCGGCCGAGACGCGGCGCCAGGCGAGCATCGGCTCGATCCGGTCGGTGCCGCGGTTCATGAGTTCGGCGTACCCGGCGATCGAGGCGAGCGGGGTGCGCAGTTCGTGGCTGGCGTCGGCGAGGAAGCGGCGCATGCGTTCCTCGGTGCGCCGGCGGGCGGTGAGGGAGGACTCGACGTGGTCGATCATGCGGTTGAGGGCGGCGCCGACCTGTCCGGCCTCGCTGGCGGGGTCGGTGTCCCGGGCCGGCACGCGGGTGAGGCCGGTGACCTCGCCACGGTCGAGCGCGGCGCGGGAGACCTCGGCGGCGGTGGCGGCGACCCGGCCGAGGGGCGCAGCTGGCGTCGTATGACCACCGTGCAGACGCAGCCCGCCACGAAGAGCACGGCCACCGCGACGGCGGCCTCGGCGACGACCAGTCCGCCGATCATGCCCTGGACATCGTCCATGGGCAGTCCGGCGAGGACACGGACGCCGCCGCTTTCGACGGCGGTGAGCCGGTAGGTGCCGAGCCCCGGCACGGTCCGGGTGTGTTTGGAGCCGTCCGCCGTGATGTTCGCCAGAGCGGCGGTCTGCGCGGCCGTAAGCCTCTTCGGAGCAGGGTCCCGGCTGACGACCTCGGCGGCGACGATCCTGCCGTCCTCGTCGAGGCGGGCGGCGAGCATGCCGGTGGCGTGGCCCTTCTCGTTGAGGAAGCCCAGGTCTTGCTCGATCTGCGGGTGCAGCGAGGCCCCGCCCAGGCTGCGCGAGGCGGCCGCCGCGACCCGGCCGTCCAAGTCGCCCATGAGGTAGGCGCGTTGGACGAAGGCGGTGGTGAGCCCCATCGTGGCGCAGACGAGGACGAGGGTGGCGCTGATGAACACGAGCAGGCGGGTGCGCAGCGAGCGGGTACGCAGCCGTGGGCGAGGCACGGAGGTCCGCTCCCGCGGTCGGGGGCGACGCGGGCGCAGGCTCATCTCCCGTCCTCCACCGGCCGGATGGCGTAGCCGAGGCCGCGCGCGGTGTGGATCAACGGCGCCCGGCGCAGCAGTCCGCGCAGCACCTGGAGGCCGTCCAGGTCGGGCAGCATCCCGTCGAGCACTACGGCGTGCGGTGCGCGGCCGCGCGGGATCTTCAGCGCGTTCTGCCCTGCGGTGCCAGTCATGTCCGGATCGTGTCCCGGTCCGCTGAGGGAAGGCTGTGTTCCACCTGAGGGTGGGTGATGACCTGGGGTTTCCCGGCGCGGACATGGCGAAGGGCCGCACCCCCGTCGCCGGGGATGCGGCCCTCTACAGGCTTCTCAACTGCCCTGCCGTACCGCTTGCTTGACCGCTTACTTGCGGATCAGGGAGCGCAGCACGTACTGCATGATGCCGCCGTTGCGGTAGTAGTCGGCCTCACCGGGGGTGTCGATGCGGACGACCGCGTCGAACTCGACGCCCGTGTCGGTGCTGACCTTGACCGTGCGCGGCGTGGTGCCGTTGTTGAGCTCCTCGACGCCGGTGAAGGAGAAGGTCTCCTCGCCGGTCAGGCCGAGGGACGCGGCGCTCTGGCCCTCCGGGAACTGCAGCGGCAGGACGCCCATGCCGATGAGGTTCGAGCGGTGGATGCGCTCGTACGACTCGGTGATGACGGCCTTGACGCCGAGCAGGGCGGTGCCCTTGGCGGCCCAGTCGCGGGACGAGCCGGAGCCGTACTCCTTGCCGCCCAGGATGACGAGCGGGGTGCCCTGCTCGATGTAGTTGCGCGAGGCGTCGTAGATGAACGACACCGGGCCGTCGGCCTGGGTGAAGTCGCGGGTGTAGCCGCCTTCCGTCCCCGGCGCGAGCTGGTTGCGCAGGCGGATGTTGGCGAACGTGCCGCGGATCATGACCTCGTGGTTGCCTCGGCGCGAGCCGTAGGAGTTGAAGTCACGACGCTCGACGCCGTGCTCCGTGAGGTACTTGCCGGCCGGGGTGTCGGCCTTGATGGCGCCGGCGGGCGAGATGTGGTCCGTCGTCACCGAGTCGCCGAGCTTGGCCAGGACGCGGGCGCCGGTGATGTCGGAGACCGGGGTGGTCTCCATCGTCATGCCCTCGAAGTACGGGGGCTTGCGGACGTACGTCGACTCCGCGTCCCACTCGAAGGTGTTGCCGGTCGGGATCGGCAGGGCCTGCCACTGGGCGTCGCCCGCGAAGACGTCCTGGTAGGACTTGTTGAACATGTCCTCGCCGATGGCGTTCGCCACGACGTCGTTGACCTCGGCCTCGGAGGGCCAGATGTCGGCCAGGAAGACCGGCTTGCCCTCCTGGTCGACGCCGAGGGCGTCGCGCGTGATGTCCACCTTCATGGAGCCCGCGAGGGCGTACGCGACGACCAGCGGCGGGGAGGCCAGGTAGTTCATCTTGACGTCGGGGTTGATACGGCCCTCGAAGTTCCGGTTGCCGGAGAGGACCGAGGTGACCGCGAGGTCGTGGTCGTTGACGGCCTTGGAGACCTCCTCCGGCAGTGGGCCGGAGTTGCCGATGCAGGTGGTGCAGCCGTAGCCGACGAGGTTGAAGCCGACCTTGTCGAGGTACGGGGTCAGGCCCGCCTTGTCGAAGTAGTCGGTGACGACCTTCGAACCCGGGGCGAGGGTGGTCTTGACCCACGGCTTGCGGGTCAGGCCCTTCTCGACCGCCTTCTTGGCCACCAGCGCGGCGGCGACCATGACGTACGGGTTGGAGGTGTTGGTGCAGGAGGTGATGGCCGCGACCGTGACCGCACCGTGGTCGATCTCGTACGTCGAGCCGTCGGGGGCGGTGACGGTGACCGGGTTCGACGGGGCGCCGTTCGGGGCGACGGCCGGCGCGTCGGAGGCCGGGAAGGACTCCTGGCCCGCCTCGTCCACGGAGTCGACGTAGTTGCGGACGTCGGCCTTGAACTGCTCGGCGGCGTTCGCGAGGACGATGCGGTCCTGCGGGCGCTTCGGGCCGGCGATGGACGGGACGACCGTGGAGAGGTCCAGCTCGAGCTTCTCGGAGAAGTCCGGCTCGGCCTTCGGGTCCAGCCAGAGGCCCTGCTCCTTGGCGTACGCCTCGACCAACGCGAGCTGCTGGGCGTCACGGCCGGTCAGCTTCAGGTACTTGATGGTCTCGCCGTCGATCGGGAAGATCGCGGCGGTGGAGCCGAACTCCGGCGACATGTTGCCGATGGTGGCGCGGTTGGCCAGCGAAGTGGCGGCGACGCCCTCGCCGTAGAACTCGACGAACTTGCCGACGACGCCGTGCTTGCGGAGCATCTCGGTGATGGTCAGCACGAGGTCGGTGGCGGTGGTGCCGGGCTTGAGCTCACCGGTCAGCTTGAAGCCGACGACGCGCGGGATGAGCATGGAGACCGGCTGGCCGAGCATCGCGGCCTCGGCCTCGATGCCGCCGACGCCCCAGCCGAGGACGCCGAGGCCGTTGACCATGGTGGTGTGCGAGTCGGTGCCGACGAGGGTGTCGGGGTAGGCCTGGCCGTTACGGACCATGACCGTGCGCGCCAGGTGCTCGATGTTCACCTGGTGGACGATGCCGGTGCCGGGCGGGACCACCTTGAAGTCGTCGAAGGCGGTCTGGCCCCAGCGCAGGAACTGGTAGCGCTCGCGGTTGCGGCCGTACTCCAGCTCGACGTTCTGCGCGAAGGCGTCGTTGGTGCCGAACTTGTCGGCGATGACGGAGTGGTCGATGACCAGCTCGGCCGGGGAGAGCGGGTTGACCTTCGCGGGGTCGCCGCCGAGCTCCTTCACGGCCTCACGCATGGTGGCGAGGTCCACGACACAGGGCACGCCGGTGAAGTCCTGCATGATCACGCGGGCCGGCGTGAACTGGATCTCCTGCGACGGCTGGGCCTGGGAGTCCCAGCCGCCGAGGGCGCGGATGTGGTCGGCGGTGATGTTCGCGCCGTCCTCGGTGCGGAGGAGGTTCTCCAGCAGCACCTTCAGGCTGTAGGGGAGGCGCGCGGAGCCCTCGACCTTGTCCAGCCGGAAGATCTCGTACGACTCGTCGCCCACCTGCAGCGTGCTGCGGGCGTCGAAGCTGTTCGCCGACACGACAGTCTCCTTCATTGATGTGCGCGTACCACCACGATCCTGCCGCCACGGCTACTTGGCCGATCCGCTAAGGTAAGGCTAAGTTAGGTAACCCTTACCGTCAGACCGGTGGCGCCGCGCGGCTGCGGTGCACCTCGGCAGATATCTCGATGTCGAGATAACTCTAGTACATGGGGCCGGGATGGTCATGCCCAGGGCTTCGGCATGCCTCCTTTTCCTGGGTTTCACAGGCCCCCATTGCATGACCATGCGAGATGATGCATACTCTTCCTATGAGCAAGGTCCTCACCTCCCTCCCCACCGGCGAGCGCGTCGGCATCGCCTTCTCCGGCGGCCTCGACACTTCGGTCGCGGTTGCCTGGATGCGCGACAAGGGCGCCGTCCCGTGCACCTACACCGCCGACATCGGCCAGTACGACGAGCCCGACATCGCCTCGGTGCCCGGCCGTGCGAAGACCTACGGCGCCGAGGTCGCGCGCCTGGTCGACTGTCGCGCGGCGCTGGTCGAGGAGGGGCTGGCCGCGCTGACCTGCGGCGCGTTCCACATCCGCTCGGGCGGGCGGGCGTACTTCAACACCACGCCGCTCGGCCGCGCGGTCACCGGCACCCTGCTCGTACGCGCGATGCTCGAGGACGACGTCCAGATCTGGGGCGACGGCTCCACCTTCAAGGGCAACGACATCGAGCGGTTCTACCGCTACGGCCTGCTCGCCAACCCGAAGCTGCGGATCTACAAGCCCTGGCTGGACGCGGACTTCGTGACCGAGCTCGGCGGCCGCAAGGAGATGTCGGAGTGGCTGGTCGCGCACCAGCTGCCCTACCGCGACAGCACGGAGAAGGCCTACTCCACCGACGCCAACATCTGGGGCGCCACCCACGAGGCCAAGACGCTGGAACACCTGGACACCGGCGTCGAGACCGTCCAGCCCATCATGGGTGTGCGGTTCTGGGACCCGTCGGTCGAGATCGCCCCCGAGGACGTGACGATCGGCTTCGAGCAGGGCCGCCCGGTCACCGTCAACGGCAAGGAGTTCGCCTCCCCCGTCGACCTGGTGATGGAGGCCAACGCCATCGGCGGCCGCCACGGCCTCGGCATGTCGGACCAGATCGAGAACCGGATCATCGAGGCCAAGAGCCGCGGCATCTACGAGGCGCCCGGCATGGCCCTGCTGCACGCCGCGTACGAGCGCCTGGTCAACGCGATCCACAACGAGGACACCCTCGCCCAGTACCACAACGAGGGCCGGCGCCTCGGCCGCCTCATGTACGAGGGCCGTTGGCTGGACCCGCAGGCGCTGATGATCCGCGAGTCGCTGCAGCGGTGGGTCGGCGCGGCCGTCACCGGCGAGGTCACCCTGCGCCTGCGGCGCGGCGAGGACTACTCGATCCTCGACACCACCGGCCCGGCTTTCAGCTACCACCCGGACAAGCTGTCCATGGAGCGCACCGAGGACTCCGCGTTCGGCCCGGTGGACCGGATCGGCCAGCTCACCATGCGCAACCTCGACATCGCCGACTCGCGCGCCAAGCTGGAGCAGTACGCCGGGATGGGCCTCATCGGCACCGGCAGCCCCGCCGTCGGCGCCGCCCAGGCGGCCGCGACCGGTCTGATCGGCAGCATGCCGGAGGGCGGCGCCGAGGCCATCGCCTCGCGCGGCGAGGTCTCCGAGGAGGACGCGCTGCTGGACCGCGCCGCGATGGAGTCCGGCACGGACTGATCGAGCACGGACGGATCGGGCACGGACCGATCCGGCACGAGGGAACGGACCACCGGGAAGGCCGGCTGGGCGCTGTGTGCGCCTAGCCGGCCTTTCGCTGCCCCGCTCTTTCCGACATGCCATCAGTTCGCCAAGTCGGGGTAACCGAGAGGTACGCATCACGACCCCGAAAGGGAGGCGTCCATGCCCCTCACATTCCGCAAGAGTTTTCGGATCCTGCCCGGTGTACGGCTGAACATCAACCGGCACTCCTGGTCCCTCACCACCGGTGGCAAGCACGGGCCGCGCCGCACACACAGCAGCACCGGACGTCGTACGACATCGATGGATTTGCCCGGACCTTTCGGGTGGCGCCGCACCCGTAACGCCAGGCGGCGTTGACGGCCCATCACCCGAATGGACCCCCCTGGGATGTCTCATCTCATATCTGAGATAGCCTCAACCTCATGGCAGACGACTACCTCGTACGCATCGGCAGGCTCATCCGTGACGCCCGGCAACACCGTGGCTGGACACAGACGCAGCTGGCCGAGGCGCTCGGCACCTCACAGAGCGCCGTCAATCGCATCGAGCGCGGCAACCAGAACATCAGCCTTGAGATGATCGCTCGAATCGGTGAGGCCCTCGACAGCGAGATCGTGTCGCTGGGCTACGCCGGTCCGATGCATCTGAGGGTCGTCGGCGGACGTCGGCTGTCCGGTTCCATCGATGTCAAGACCAGCAAGAACGCCTGTGTGGCCCTGCTGTGCGCCTCGCTGCTCAACAAGGGGCGCACAGTGCTGCGCCGGGTCGCCCGCATCGAGGAGGTGTACCGCCTTCTGGAGGTGCTCAACTCCATCGGCGTGCGCACCCGTTGGGTCAACGACGGCGTCGACCTGGAGATCGTGCCGCCGGCCGAGCTGGACATGGGCGCCATCGACGCCGAGGCGGCCGTCCGCACCCGCTCCATCATCATGTTCCTCGGCCCGCTGCTGCACCGCATGAGCCACTTCAAGCTGCCGTACGCCGGCGGCTGCGACCTCGGCACGCGGACCATCGAGCCGCACATGATCGCCCTGCGCCGGTTCGGCCTGGACGTCGCGGCGACCGAGGGGCAGTACCACGCCGTGGTGGACCGTGGCGTACGTCCCGACCGGCCGATCGTGCTGACCGAGCGCGGCGACACCGTGACCGAGAACGCTCTGCTGGCCGCCGCTCGGCACGACGGCGTCACGGTCATCCGCAACGCCTCGTCCAACTACATGGTCCAGGACCTCTGCTTCTTCCTGGAGACGCTCGGCGTCCGGGTCGAGGGCATCGGCACGACCACGCTCACGGTCCACGGCCTAGCGGACATCGACGTGGACGTCGACTACTCCCCCTCCGAGGACCCGGTCGAGGCGATGAGCCTGCTGGCCGCCGCCGTGGTCACCGAGTCGGAGCTGACGGTGTGCCGCGTGCCCATCGAGTTCCTGGAGATCGAGCTGGCGGTCCTGGAGGAGATGGGCCTCGACCACGACCGTACGCCCGAGTACTTCGCGGACAACGGCCGTACCCGGCTGGTGGACCTGACCGTCCGGCCCTCAAGCTGGAGGCGCCGATCGACAAGATCCACCCGATGCCGTTCCCGGGCCTGAACATCGACAACGTCCCGTTCTTCGCGGCCATCGCCGCCGCCGCGCAGGGCAAGACGCTGATCCACGACTGGGTCTACGACAACCGCGCGATCTACCTGACGGACCTCAACCGCCTCGGCGGCCGACTGCAGTTGCTGGACCCGCACCGCGTCCTGGTCGAGGGCCCGACCCGCTGGCGCGCCGCCGAGATGATGTGCCCGCCCGCCCTGCGGCCCGCCGTGGTCGTGCTGCTGGCGATGATGGCGGCGGAGGGCACGTCCGTGCTGCGCAACGTCTATGTCATCAACCGCGGTTACGAGGACCTCGCGGAGCGGCTGAACTCCATCGGGGCGCAGATCGAGATCTTCCGGGACATCTGAGCGGACGCTGCCGCCACACCACCCCGTTTGACCTGTACGGATGTGGGCCAGGAGGGGGTGCCGGCGGCACCTCTGGGACTCCCGCCCGAGGCACTACGCCGCCAGTACTTCACCAGGACGCGCGCCTGGTCGCTCTTTCTCTGGAAGGGGCTCGCCCGCTACTACACCGCACGGTCGACGGGCGGACCGGAACGCGGCCTGGTACTACCCGCACCCGAGCCCGCTGGCCCGCGCCCGTGCCGGCCGTCGCCCGTGCCGGGCAGCGGCCGGAATCGGTCACCGTGTGGCTGGGTGGTCCTGTAGCCGGGCGTCGGCGGGCGGGGCCGCCGGGTGTTGGCCATGCTCGGCACCAGGCCGTCTGCCCCGGGAACCCGGGCTACTTCTGGGCTGACACGCTCGGGTGAGCGAGTTCGATGCCGACTCTTCCGCCGATCCGCAGTGCCATGGTGCGGGTCGGCTCCACGGTGAAGCCTGATGCGGCGATCCGCTGCGACACGGCGTCGCTGACGTTGTCGCGCAGCTGTTCGTGCATACGACGCCGCATCCCGCCCCGTCGGCGCCCTCGGCCGTGCCCGTGGTCATGCCCGTGGTCGTCGAGCACCGCGTCGGCCAGGACCAGCAGCCCCTCGGGCCGCAGCACCCGGCGTACTTCGGCGAGCAGCGCGTCCTTCGACGTGCTGTCCAGGTGGTGCAGCATCAGGCTGGAGAAGACCCGGTCGAACGAGCCGTCGCCATAAGGCAGTTCCTGCGCGAACCCGCGGTCCAGCCGTACGGTGAGGCCTGCCCGCCGGGCCTTGCGCCCGGCGCGGGCCAGCGCCTTCGGGTCCGGGTCCAGCCCGACGAGGTCCACGTTCCGGTGCCGCTGACCGGTCGCCCGGAGCAGGTTCCCGGTGCCGCAACCGACGTCCAGCACTCGGTGCCCGTCCCGCAATGCGGCCAGGGTGATCATCTCCTGGTGGATCTTGCGCAGCCCGACCACATGGTGCGCCACGTCGTAGAGCGGCGTCAGGAAGTGCTTGCCCAAGCCCGGGATGTACTCGGGCTCGGTACGTGCCTGAGACAGTTTTTCGGTCATGCCTTCAGTCTGACCCCGCCGGAGGCTGCGGACCTGTACCGATCCGTGGCTCCAGTGGGACGATTCGATGGTGAGGACCGTGCGAACCGCGCCCAGCCGGGACCGGCCGGCTACCTACTCGATGCAGCCGGCACCCGGCGAGCTGCCCGTGGCGACCTGGCGGCTGGAGCACGGCTGGGAGAGCACCGGCTGGGAGAGCACCAGCAGCTTCGAGGAGCACGCGCACGACTTCCCCGGCCTGGCGTACTTCCAGACCACCGGCGGGCTGCTGCGCACCGGCCGGCGGGCCTGGCCGATCGAGGCCGGCGACCTGTTCGTGATCGCGCCCGGCGACGTGATGGGCCAAATCCACGCCACCGACCTGACCCACGCCCGCGGCTGGGGCGTGTTCTTCACCGCCGACGCGCTCGGCCCGGACGTCCCCGGCGCCCACCTGGCCTGGCGCACCCACCCTCTGCTGTTCCCGTTCGTCCGCGGAGGGGCGATCGGCGCCCTGCGGGTGCGGGTGCCCGAAGCGGACCGGCCCGAGTGGACCGCCCGGATCCAGGCCCTGCACGACGAACTGGCGCAGCGCCGGGATGGCTACCGGGAGGCCGCGCTGGCCCACCTGACGCTGATGCTGGTCGGAGTGTCACGGCTCGCCGCTGACGTCGTGGGCGACCTGCGCGAGAACCGGGAACCACTGCTCGCCGAGGTGTTCGAGGTCATCGAGCAGCGCTACCCACAACCGCTGTCTCTGCGCGACGTGGCCGCCGCGGTCGGCATCTCCCCGGGCCACCTCACCTCGACGGTACGCCGACGGACCGGACGTACGGTGCAGGAGTGGATCACCGAGCGGCGGATGGTGCAAGCCCGGCGGCTGCTGGCCGCGACCGTACTGCCAATCAGTGAGATAGGCAGGCAGGTCGGCTTCCCGGACGCCGGCTACTTCGCCCGCACCTTCGGCAAGGTGCACGGAATGAGCCCCGCACAGTGGCGGCGAGCCGGCGCCGATCCCGGAAGCAGGCCGAGACGCCAAGAGGTCGCGCAATCAGGCGGCCGACAGGGCGGCGTTGAGGGCATGCGCTCCAGCTAGGCTCAGAAGATCACTGTCCTCGGCCCGCTGCGAGGGAGCCATGGCCGTCACATACTTGATGCTCGCGCGGCTACCTCAAGGGGGCTTGGGCGCCTTCGACGCCTATGAAAGCGCCGTTCTGCCACTCCTTGCCGAACATGGAGGACGTCTTGAGCGCCGGCTGCGCACACTGGACGACCAGGTCGAAGCCCACCTCATCACCTTTCCCACCAGCCAGGACCTCGCTGCCTACCGGGCGGATCCCCGGCGTTCTGCCGCTGCACCACTGCTGGAGTCGTCAGGGGCAGCGGTCGAACTGCTCGCGGTGCGCGACGTTCAGTGACGGGGTGCAGCGTCAAGGGGAGGCAGGGCACAGGTCCCGTGATCACGGAAGTGCAACCTTGGGCCGCTGCCGAACGAGACCACGAATCGCCCGCCACTGCACCGTCACGGTCGAGGGCGAGCCCGAGGGCACGTCGTGAGCCGCCGCCTGGTCCGGACGGCAGCCTGGACGGCGACCGCGGCAGCCGTGGCCGTCGGCGGATACGCCGGGCTGGTCAGCGGGGCGCTGCCGGTCGACCTGGGCGTGGGCCGACGCGTCAGACCACTCGGGCCGCAGGCCCTGGACATCACGGCACCCCGGGACGTCGTCTTCGACGTGATCGCCCAGCCGTACCTGGGCCGCACCACCCGGGCCATGCGGGAGAAGGTGCGAGTTCTCGAGCGCGGCAGCGACATGGTGCTGGCCGCCCACTCCACGCCCCTGGGCGGACGGTGGAAGGCGGTGACGGTGGAGACGGTGCGGTTCAGCCGGCCTGAGCGCGTCGACTTCCGCCTCGTGCGCGGGCCGGTCCCGTACGTCGTGGAGTCGTTCACCCTGGCCGAACTGCCCGCGGGGACCCGCTTGTTGTACGAAGGGGAGATGGGCACCGACCTGTGGCGGGCTGGAGCCTGGTGGGGTGAGAAGGTGGCCGGCCGCTGGGAGGCGACCGTCGCCGGATCGCTCGCCGCCGTCAAGCTGGAGGCGGAACGCAGGGCCCGCCGCTGACCGGCAGGAGCCGTCAAGGCGTCGCCGGGCCGCCGATGGTGCCGTGAGGCGGGTGCCGGTTCGGTGAGCGCGCTTACAGTTCCCGGCCGCTTTCCGGCCGTAGCGTGCGGGACATGGTGCTGCGGATCGTGCTGGGTGCGCTGTTCGTCGCGATGGCGGCCGGGCAGCTTGCGTCCTTCCGGCGGATGCCGGGCATTCTGGCCGCGTACGGGTTGGTCTCGGGGGCGGGCGCGACCGCGCTCGCTGTGGCACTGATCGCGGGCGAGCTGGGGTGCGGGGTGTGGTTCCTGGCCCGCCCGCGATCCCGCGCGAGGGTGCAGGTGTGGGTGTTCACCGGCGTCGCGGTGGTGTGGGCGCTGCTGGCGGCACAGGCGTACGCACGCGGGCTCACCGTGGCCAACTGCGGCTGCTTCGGCCGCTATCTGCCCCAGCGGCTGAGCTGGTTCGTGCTGGTCCAGGACGCACTGCTGCTGCTCTACGCCGGTCTGCTGCTGCGCGGCAGCGCGGCTGCGCCTGTCGGCGCGGGTGGTGCCGACAACAGGGATGGGCTGCGCAATGAGGAGGCGGACGTGTGATGTCCGGGCGGCGTTTCACACTCCGGTGTGCGCGGGACTCTTGGGCTGCTGGTCGCCGGGCTGGTGATGGTGCTGTGCTGCGCCGGCCCGCTGCTCCTGGCGGGCCGGGCACTCGGCGCCGTCGGCGGTGTGCGCGGGACTCTTGGGCTGCTGGTCGCCGGGCTGGTAATGGTGCTGTGCTGCGCCGGCCCGCTGCTCCTGGCGGGCCGGGCACTCGGCGCCGTCGGCGGTGTGCGCGGGACTCTTGGGCTGCTGGTCGCCGGGCTGGTAATGGTGCTGTGCTGCGCCGGCCCGCTGCTGCTGGCAGGCGGCGCCGTCGGCGGGGCGCTGCGCAACCCGTGGCTGATCACTGTCGGCGCGGTGATGGCCGCGATCGCTGTCGCCTGTGCCCTGCACTGCCGCGCCCGTCGCCGACGGGGCGCCGGACCCGAGGACTGCTGCTCATCCGTACCGCCCTCCTCCAGCACCGTCGGCGACAGCGAGCGGAACGCCGCGGGCCCGGGAGCCACCCCACGCCGCGAAGCTGTCCAATCCAAGCCGAACCGCCGACCCCGTCTCGACGGAGTGAGGAGTACCGATGACCCAGGCATCCGCGCCCCGGCGCAAGGTGGACCGCGACGAGGTGTTCGTCGAGTTCACCAAGTCGATCTGCCCGCTGTGCAAGACACCCGTCGACGCGCAGGTCAACATCCGTGACAACAGGGTGTACTTGCGTAAACGCTGCTGCGAGCACGGCGAGTTCGAGGCACTCGTGTACGGGGACGCGGAGGAATACGTGTCCTCGGCCCGGTTCAACAAGCCCGGCACAATCCCGCTCACCTTCCAGACCGAGGTGAAGGACGGCTGCCCCAGCGACTGCGGACTTTGCCCCGAACACAAGCAGCACGCCTGCCTCGGGATCATCGAGGTCAACACCGGCTGCAATCTGGACTGCCCGATCTGCTTCGCCGACTCCGGACACCAAGGCGACGGCTACTCGATCACGCATGATCAGTGCGAGCGGATGCTGGACGCGTTCGTGGCCTCGGAGGGCGAGGCGGAGGTGGTGATGTTCTCCGGCGGGGAACCCACCATCCACAAACACATCCTGGACTTCATCGACCTCGCCCAGGCCCGCCCCATCAAGAACGTCACCCTGAACACGAACGGCATCCGCCTGGCCACCGACCGCACCTTCGTCGCCGAGCTGGGCAAACGCAACCAGGCACCGGGCCGATCCGTGAACATCTACCTCCAGTTCGACGGCTTCGACGAGCGCACCCACCTGGAGATCCGCGGCCGGGACCTGCGTACGTTCAAGCAGCGGGCCCTGGACAACTGCGCGGAAGCCGGGCTGACCGTCACCCTCGTCGCCGCCGTCGAACGCGGCCTGAACGAACACGAGCTGGGGGCGATCATCGAGCACGGCATCGACCACCCCGCCGTACGCTCCGTGGCCTTCCAGCCGGTCACCCACTCCGGCCGGCACGTGGAGTTCGACCCGCTGAACCGGCTCACCAACCCCGACGTCATCAAGCTCATCAACGCCCAGCGCCCCGGGTGGTTCCAGAAGGGCGACTTCTTCCCCGTACCCTGCTGCTTCCCGACCTGCCGCTCCATCACCTACCTCCTCGTGGACGGCGAGCCCGGCAACCGCACCGTCGTGCCGATCCCGCGGCTGCTGAACGTGGAGGACTACCTCGACTACGTCACCAACCGGGTCATGCCCGACGCCGGAATCCGCGAGGCCCTGGAGAAGCTGTGGTCAGCCTCAGCGTTCATGGGCACCGAGACCACCGATGAGCAACTGCGGGCCACCGCCGAGGCCCTGGACTGCGCGGACGCGTGCGGCATCGACCTGCCGCAGGCCGTGAAGGACCTCAGCGACAAGACGTTCATGATCGTGGTGCAGGACTTCCAGGACCCCTACACCCTCAACGTCAAGCAGCTGATGAAGTGCTGCGTCGAGGAGATCACCCCCGACGGCCGGCTCATCCCGTTCTGCGCCTACAACTCCGTCGGCTACCGCGAACAGGTCCGCGAGCAGATGTCCGGCGTGCCCATCGCCCCGGTCGTCCCCAACGCCCTGCCGCTCGCCGACCGCCTCACCACGACACCGTACGGATCAAAGACCGTCCATGCCGCAGACGAGGGGTCCTCGTCGTGACCGAGCACCCCACGGGGGAGCAGATGAAGGCGTGCTGCGCCGCCGCGTACTCCTCCGACGTCGTCTCCCTGCTGCTCGGCGACTCCTACCACCCCGGCGGATCCGCCCTGACCCGCCGCCTCGCCGACGCGCTCGCCCTCACCCCGGCCGCGCGGGTGCTCGACGTGGCCTGCGGACGCGGAACCACCGCGCTGCTGCTCGCCGACGCCTACGGCGCCGAGGTGGACGGGGTCGACTATTCCGCCGCCAACATCGCCCTGGCCCAAGGCGCGGTCCAGGCCGCAGGGCTCGCCGGCAGGGCTCGCCTCACCACGGGGGATGCCGAGCGCCTGCCCTACCCCGATACCGTCTTCGACGCCGTGGTGTGCGAGTGCGCGCTGTGCACCTTCCCCGACAAGGCGCGGGCCGCAGCAGAGTTCGCCCGGGTTCTCCGGCCCGGCGGCCGGCTCGGCATCACGGACGTCACCATCGCCCCGCCGCGCCTCCCGCCCGAACTCACCGGGCTCGGCGCCCGCATCGCCTGTATCGCCGACGCCCGGCCGCTTCCGGAGTACGGCGAGATCCTGGCCGCCGCGGGCCTGCGCACCGTACGCACCGAGCGACACGACCAGGCGATGCTGCGGATGATCGACCAGATCGAGGCCAGGCTGAACCTGCTGCGCATGACCGCGCGAGACAAACTCGCCACCGCCGGCCTGGACCTCGACGCCGCCCCCGCCGTCCTGCAGGCGGCCCGCACCGCCGTTTCCGACGGGGCCCTCGGCTACGCCCTCCTCGTGGCGGAGAAGTCCCCAGCAGCGTAAGCACGTTGTGACATGTGACCTACGGTTTGATGTCGTAGAGGACGTTGAAAGGGTCATCAGCCGTGGACCGGGCCACCTCGCTGAAGCCCGCCTCGGCGCACATCTCGCGTACGACCGCCTCGGACATACCGCACGTTCCCAGGGCTGCCCCGCCGCTCGCCAGGGACGTGGTCATGCAGTAGAAGACGCTGAACCCGTAGAACATCGCGGCAACAGGGCCCACGTTGTCCTCGGGGCGGTCCTCGCAGTTGATCTCCAGCATCAGGTAGTCGCCGTCGTCCTTGACCGCGGCCCTGATGGCGGCGAGCAGCCGCTTCGGCTGCGCCGCGTCGTGGACGACGTCGAAGGTGGTGACGAGGTCGTAGCGCCCGGGAAGCCCCTGGGCCACATCGCCGATCTCGAAGGTCACGCGGTCGGCAACACCGGCCTTCTCCGCGTTCGCCCGGGCACGTTCCACCTGGCCGGGGAAGCTGTCGAACCCCGTGAAACGGGAGCGGGGGAACCTCTCGGCGAGCACGATCTGGGCACGGCCCGCCCCGCAGCCGATGTCCGCCACGTCGATGCCGCGCTCCAGCTTTTCGACGACATGGGGGAAGGTGCTCAGCCAGTCGTCGACCATCGCACTCTCGAACCAGCTGCCCGTGAAACGGCTCATGCCGTCCCACAGGATGTCCGGGTAGTCGCTCTGCCGTACGCCTCCCCCTCTCCGGAACGCCTCGATCAGTCGTTCGTACGGCGCCATGGCAGCGGGCATCATCTGGTACACGCCGCCGAGGAACATGGGCCCGTTCTCGTCGGCCAGGGCGGGCGCGTGCTCGGCGGGAAGGGTGAAGCGCCCAGGCTCCGGCTCCTTCAGATAGCCCGCCGCGGTCATACCGCGCAGCCACTCACGTACGTAACGCTCATTCAGTTCCAGACGGTCCGCGAGCTCCTGACTGCCGACGGGGCCGCCCACCGCGAGGTCCTTGAACAGGCCCAGACGATCGCCCGGATGGCACAGACCGGTGATCATCGTCCCGCTGATGTCCCCGAGCGCCTTCTCCATGAAGGCTTCGACCATTGCCTCGTCCAATTCGTCCTGTGCCGCCACAGTGTCCCTCCTGGCCGAGCACGATCGCGGAGTACGACCGGCCAGGAAAGCCAAGCACCGGGCTGCTCCCTCGCCTCGCCGCCACGACGCACGGCGTGGCCCAGGCCGGTTCGCCTCACCCGATCCGAGCATCTGACGCGCACCCGAGAGGCAACCGCGGCGGCCCCAGGCGTCGGCAACAACATCGGCCCAGCCCACCTCGGGACAGCCGCTCACAGTTCGGCGGCCGGCCCGAAGGTGGCGAAGACCTCCTCGTTCCTGGAAACCACGTTGCGGCTGATGCCCGCTGCGGTCACGGTGAAGACCCGCAGGGTGTGCAGTCGATACGCCCCCCTCACCGCGCACGCTGGCGGGGACGGCGGGCTGCCCGTTGGCGGCTGTGGGGAGCATGCGCCAGTCGGTACCGCGCAGGGCGAAGACCCGGGCGGTGAAACCGGCGTACACCTCCCGGCCGTTGCGACCGGTTGGTGCGCGCCAGCACCGACCTCAGGTTGCTGAACCCGGCCGACCCCGGCCGACCCCGGCTGGACCCACCACACCGGGGTTCGCCGCACCCCCAGCCCTGTGGAAACAGCTCGCCGACGCCCTGCCGACCCTGCCCGGGCCGGCATGAACAGGGCGATCACATCCGACGCGGCCACCGTGCACCTCGCATCCCTGCTGCACGCCGCCGCCGAAGAGCGCACCAAGGACTACTGGGAGCGGTACATGAAGGGCACTGCCCGCTGTCGGGGCGTGCCCATGGCCGGGATGGGCATGCCGGTCTTCGACGCTTCCTCCTCGCCGACCCACGTATCTCCGCGTCACCGAAATTCTCGGCCGCCGCCTCGCCGACCTCGAACAGCGCCTGTCCGACAGCGTGTTCAAGACCGTTGCCCAGCGTGTGGCCACCACACTGGCCACGCTCACCGCCGCCCAGCCGCCTTCCAACCCGCTACGGCCAGGGGGTCGGCACCCGCAGATCGCCCTCACCCACGAACGGCTCGCCGCCCTCGTCGGCACCTCCCGCGAGACCTGCACCAAGGTCCTGCGCGACTACGCCGACCACGGCCTGATCCGCCTCGCCCGCGGACGCATCACTGTCCTCGACCCGGCCCGCCTCAAGGACGAAGCCGGATGACCCCGATCGCCGACAAGGGCGGCTACGCAGTGCTCAGCGAGCCCAGGGCCGCGGTCACGGTCTTCGTCAGCTCCCGGGCGTCGGCTCCGGCACGCGAGCGCAGGTTCACGCCGTAGGCGAGCAGCGCCAGCAGGTCGGCCGCGGCGCCCAGGTCGGTGCCGGGGGCGAGTTGCTGCTCGGCCCGTGCGGTGACAAGTGCCTCGTACAGCGCCTCCCGCAGCATGCGGTGGTGCTGGTCGAGGGCGGTCCGGACTTCGGCGTCGCCGTTCTCCGCACCGGCGTGGGCATTGGAGACCATGCAGCCCCAGCGGGCGTACGGGCCGGAGCAGCGCGCCTCGATCAGCGCGGCGAAGAAGTCGGCGACAGCGGGCAGTCCGCGCCCGTCCCCGGCCAGGCGCCGGAACGCCGGCTCCGAGCAGTCCTCCAGGTACCGGCGCAACGCGGCGCGGTACAGCTCCTGCTTGCCGCCGAAGGTGGCATACAGGCTGGAGCGGTTGAGGCCGGTCGCCGTCACGACGTCCTGGATCCCGGTCGAGGCCACGCCCTGCCGCCAGAACAGCCGCATCACCTTCTCCAGAACCGTGTCCGGATCGAAGTGCTTGATGTCCGGCATGCCACACCCCGCCATCCTGAAATAAGGGTTCCAAGATACCGCCACTCCCGCTATCTTGAAACGGTCGTTCCGAGATGACCGGCACTACCGAGACGCCCCGGCGCCCCCAGGAGGAACCCGCCCATGACCCTCAACGCCGAGCTGCGCGCCTTCTACGAAGCCCGCCAGCAGCAGATCCCCGCCGAGATACGCGACATCATGCAGCGGGCCGGCCAGGAACTCGCCGATTCGGGCCGCGCCGAGCACGCCCTGACCGTCGGCGACCGGGCCCCCCGGTTCACGCTGCCCACCGCGACCGGACGGCACCTGGCCCTGGATGACCTGCTGGCCGAGGGCCCCGTCGTACTGACCTTCTACCGCGGCGCCTGGTGCCCGTACTGCAACATCGCCCTGCGCGCCCTCCAGCAGCACCACGACGCCATCACCGCACGCGGCGCCCACCTGGTGGCCGTCTCCCCGCAGATCGCCGACGAGTCCCTCACCCTGACCGAGAAGCACGGCCTCGCCTTCGACGTCCTCAGCGACCTCGGCTCCGACACCGCCCAGCAGTACGGCCTCGCCTTCGACCTCCCCGACGACCTCGCCGCCGTCTACGACAAGCTCGGCTTCGACCTCCAGCGCGTCAACGGCGGTCACCCACGCACCCTGCCGCTCCCCGCCACCTACGTCATCGACCGCGACGGCACCATCCGCTGGGCCTTCGTCAACACCGACTACACCGCCCGCGCCGAGCCAGTCGACATCATCACCGCCCTCGACACCCTGGACTGAGCACGGTTCGCCGGACCGCCGGACACGGACGACGACCTGCCGCTTCATGCCTCGGCGCGGCAGAACCGGCGTCGTGCACGGCAGGCTGCGACGGCGTGCGAAGGACACCGCAGGCTGACGTCACCGAACCGTAAGCCCTCCGCCCCGCGCGCACCGGCCCCGTCGGCCATACAGTCACAGCCGATCCCGACCCGCAGGAGTCCGCCATGCGCGCCCGCACTCTGCTCCCGGCCGTCCTGGCCGCCGCCTTGCTCACCGTCACCGGGTGCGGCTCCGAGGGTGGTACCGACTCCGGCGGCGATGCCCAGGCCGCACCGCCGAAGACGGCGTCTTCTGCCCCCGAGTCGACTGCCTCGGGCGAGGGTGAGGGCGACAGCGGGACGCAGGTCCCCGAGGCCCTGAACTTCTCCGGCACTACGGTGGACGGCAAGCCGTTCGACGCGAAGTCCCTCGCGGGTAAGCCCACGGTGCTGTGGTTCTGGGCCCCGTGGTGCCCCAAGTGCCGCGCCCAGGCCGCCGAGACGGCCAAGGTCGCCGCCGACTACGCGGGCAAGGCTCACGTCCTCGGCGTCGCCGGCCTCGACAAGAACGCGGCCATGATGGACTTCGTAGCCGAGACCGGCACCGACTCCTTCCCGCACCTCTCGGACGAGGCGGGCGAGGTGTGGAAGCGGTTCGAGGTCACCGAGCAGAGCCGCTACGTCATCCTCGACAAGGACGGCAAGACCGTCTACGAGGGCGTGCTGCCCGCTGGCGAGGGGCTGGCCGAGAAGGTCGCCGGGCTCACCGGCTGAACCCGCCATGACCGACCTGCCGCTCGCCCTCGCGCTCAGCGCCGGGATGCTCGCAGCCGTCAACCCGTGCGGCTTCGCCCTGCTCCCCGCCTACCTGTCGCTGCTCGTCCTCGGCGACGACTCCCCCAGGCGTACGGTCGCGGTCGGCCGGGCGCTGACCGCCACCGCGGCTATGACGATCGGGTTCGCCGCGCTCTTCGGCGTGTTCGGCCTGGCCGTCCAGCCCGTCGCGGGGCAGGTGCAGGAGCATCTGCCCTGGTTCACCATCACCTTCGGGCTCCTCATGGCGATGGCCGGCACCTGGCTGCTCGCGGGTCGTCAACTGCCCACTCTGGCCCCGAAACTGCGCCGCGCGCCGACCGTGACCCGCTCGCTGCCCTCGATGGCGCTCTTCGGCATGGCGTACGCGACCGCCTCCCTCGGCTGCACCATCGCCCCGTTCCTCGCCATCGTCGTCTCCGCCTTCCGCAGCGGCTCGACCGGCGAGGGCATCGCCCTGTTCGCCGCGTACGCGGGCGGGATGGGCCTGATCGTCGGCGTCGCCTCGCTGACCGTCGCCCTCACCCGCGCCACCGCCGTCACCCGCTTGCGCCGCCTCGGCGCGATCGCACCCCGGCTCGGCGGCGGACTGCTCCTGTGCGTGGGCGCGTACGTCGCGTACTACGGCTGGTATGAGATCCGCGTCCAGCGCGACCCCACCACGCAGGACGCCGTCGTCGACGCGGCAGGGGCCGTCCAGCGCGGCATCGCCGAGACGCTGGACAGCGTCGGCCCCTCGGTGATCGCTCTCGTCTTCGCGACCCTGTTCGTCACGACCCTGGCGCTCATCCGTTTCCGGCGGGCCCGAGGGGCCCGCCGGTCACCTGGTACGGACACCGGCGCCGAGTCGACGGCCGGCCACACCCCCTGAACGCGGGGCGACCGAGAGGTCAGACGGTCATGGTGGGCGCGTCGAAGTGCACATAGTGGGCCAGATCCCGCGGCGACTGAATGTACCGCCGGGTGGCGAAGTGCCGCTCGTCCGGCTCGGGTTCGGAGCCGTTCTGTACCTCCAGCCAGTCGCCCCAGGTGGTCAGGTGGTCGCGCGGGCGGACCAAGGTGTCCTGCCGCTGCGGGATCAGCAGCGTGCCGTACGGGATGTCCTTGAGCAGGAACTGCGAGAGATACGGCCCGACCAGGTCGCCGCGGGTGTCGCCGCGGAAGATGGTCTGCGGGGTCACCTGGCCGTACTACTTCGGCGCCCGGAAGTCCTCAAGGCCGCTCAGTTCGGTGGCCGCCTCGGCGACCAGGTCGCTGTCGCCGAACCGGGTGAACAGCACGTCGCGGCACAGCGCCATCCAGTACAGCTCGACCGTCTCGGCGGAGTTCTGCGCGCTATCGATACGCGGCGCAGGCGGTACGGACAGCGCCTGAGCGTCCGGGCCCTGCGGGTCGAAGGCCAGTCCGGCCTGCGGATTGACCAGTTTGCGGGTGTCCCCGAGCGGGCGGTTCCTGGGGCAGTCGCCACGCCGGCCGGGGGCGACACATCCATACATTCAAGCATGGGCATGACAGGGGAACGTGGCCGACGGTGCGCTCAGCGTCCCGTCCGGCCGCCGTGTCTGAGGAAGTTCCGCTCGGCGTCGGTCGGTGCAAGGGCGGCTGCTCGCTCGTAGGCGGCCGTGGCCTCTTCGTCACGGCCCAGCCGGCTCAGTAGATCTGCTCGGGTGGCGTGGAAGGGGTAGTAGGTGTCCAGGTCCAGCTCGTCCACCAGGGCGAGGGCGGTCGCGGGGCCCTGTACCTCAGCGATGGCGATGGCGCGGTTGAGGGCCACGACGGGTGTGGGGGTGAAGGCGAGCAGCTGATCGTAAAGGGCGGCTATCTGCGGCCAGTCGGTCTGCGCCGCTGTCGGGGCGGCCGTGTGTACGGCGTTGATAGCGGCCTGGAGCTGATACACGCCGGGTTGGTTGCGGCGCAGGCAGCCGCGGACGATGGCCTGGCCCTCCTCGATCAGGGACGGGTCCCATCGGCTGCGGTCCTGGTCGCCGAGCAGGACGAGGGAGCCGTCGGGACCGGTGCGGGACGGGCGTCGGGACTCGGTCAGCAGCAACAGGGCCAGCAGACCGGCCACTTCCGGTTCGTCCGGCATGAGGTCCGCCAGGAGCCGGGCCAGCCGGATCGCCTCCGCGCACAGGCCCCGACCGGCCGGGCCGGCCGGTTCGGCAAGCCCCGCGTTGTAGACGAGGTAGACGACGGCCAGCACCGGGCGCAGTCGGTCGGGCAATTGGTGTTCCTGCGGCACCCGGTAGGGAATGCGAGCTGCCTTGATCTTGCGCTTGGCCCGCACGAGACGCTGTGCCATCGCCGCCTCGGCCACCAGGAACGCATCGGCGACCTCCGCCGTCGACAGGCCGCCGAGCAGCCGCAGTGTGAGTGCCACCTGGGCCTCGGTGGACAGGGCCGGATGACAGCAGGTGAAGATCAGACGCAGCCGGTCGTCCTGCACAGCTTCCCCCTCCGCCGGCAAGCCGGGATCGTCGTCAGCGGGCGAGAGCGCCGCCACCTCGCCGAGCAGTTCCCGCTCCCGCGCGGCGCGGCGCAGGCGGTCGATGGCGGCGTGGCGGGCGGTCGTGGTGATCCAGCCGCCCGGGTTCGGCGGCACGCCGTCGCCCGGCCATTTGCGCAGGGCGGTGGCGAACGCGTCCTGGACGGCGTCTTCGGCGAGGTCGATGTCGCCGAAGACGCGGATCAGTGTGGCCACCACCCGGCCGGACTGCTCGCGGAAGATCCGTCCGGCCACGGCCTGATCGATGGCCGGCAAGGTCAGGCTCCCGGTGCGGGCTGGGGCTTGTCCGCGAAGCCTGCGAACGGGCGGACCTCGATCGGTGTCTGGATGAGGGCGGTGACCTTCGCCGCCCAGGCGAGCGCGGCGTCGAGGTCGTCGGCCTCGATGATGTAGAAGCCGCCCAGATGCTCCTTCGACTCCGCGAAAGGCCCGTCGGTGGTCAGCACCTCACCACCGGCGACACGCACCACGGTGGCGGTGTCGGGCTCGTGCAGCCGGCCGGAGAACACCCAGGCACCAGCCGACTCCATCTCCCTCTCCAGCGCACCGAGCCGCAGGTGGGACTGCCGCATCTCCTCGGCGCTCATCGGCGCTCGCGCCTCGCCTGCGCCGCTATGGACCGACAACAGATAACGCGTCATGGTGATTCTCCCGGTCAGGAGGCAGGCACTTCCCACCTCTCACCATCGCTACGAACGGGCCCTCCGCACATCGACAGGCTCTGCGAGAAACGGCCGCCCCGCCCTATTTGGGCGGCAAGGTACGGGCGAAGTCAGCCGCACGCGACACCCACTCGTCGAGCGCCGGCCCGGCCAGCGCCTCGGGGCCGACGAACACCATGGACCTACTGTTCCGGCCCGTGAAGTCCATGGGCCGCACGCCGGGCCGCGCCAGCGCCTCGACGGCTCCCTCCGGCCCGAGCCGGATCATGAGTTCGTCGTGGACGACGCCGCAGAACATGTGGCCGCCGAGCAGGAAGGCCAGTCCGCCGAACATCTTGCGTTCGCTGACCTCGCCCACTGGCGGCAGGACTTCCCTGATCCGCTCCGCGAGGGTCTCGTCGTAAGACATCTACGCCTCCGGTACATCTTCGTCTGAGAGGTGGTCGGGCAGGCCGAACAGCGGGAAGAGGGCGGGGTCGGTGAAGCCGGTGATCTCGGTGATCGCGTCTGTGTCCACGGTGAGGACCATGATCCCGTACGCGGTAGCCCTCGTCCCGCTGTAGTCGCGGACGTAGGCCGCAAGGGCCGGCTGGTGGTTGGCCCGGGTCGGCACGAGTCTGATCCGGGTGAGGTCGCCGCCGGCGGGGACGGTGGCGAAGAAGGAGGCGAGCGCGAGCCGCCCGCGGTAGACCATCGGATAGGGCGGCATCGTCAGCAGCACGTCGTGGCTGAGCAGCGCGACCAGCCCGTCGATATCGCCGTCCTGCCAGGCGGCGGTGAACCGCTCGACGAGCGCGGACTGCTCGGCGCGCGTCGGCACCCGGCCGCCGCTGCTCAGGCGTCCGCTCGCCCGGTGCCGGTCCAGCGTTGCGCGGGCCCGCTGCAGGGCGCTGTTCACCGAGGCGGCGCTGGTGTCCAGGAACGCGGCGGTCTCGGCCGCCGTAAAGCCGAGCACGTCGCGGAGCAGCAGTACCGCCCGCTGCCGGGCAGGCAGGAGCTGAAGGGTGGCGAGGAAGGCCAGCTGAACGCTCTCGCGCAGTTCGTAGCGGGCGGTCGGGTCGTCGCGGTCGTCGAGCTGGTCGAGGAGTGTGTCCGGGTAGGGCTCCAGTGCGACCACCTCCACGTCGTCGGCGTTGGCGGGCGGCGATGCCTGCGGCCCGGCCAGGACGGGCGTGGTCCGGGCCCGGGTGCGGGTGGTGAGGCAGCGGTTGGTGGCGATGCGGTACAGCCATCCCCGCATCGCCGACCGGCCCTCGAAGGCGCCCAGGTGACGCCAGGCGCGCACCAGGACCTCCTGCATGACATCCTCCGCGTCCTGCACCGAGCCGAGCATCCGGTAGCAGTGAACGTGCAGTTCCCGCAGGTGCGGACCGACCAGGGCCCGGAAGGCGTCCTCGTCGCCCGCACGGGCGGCCGCCAGCAGTACGCCCTCGGACGCGGCTGCCGCCGACGGCTCCCCTGTCACTGCGTCCATGCGCTCACGCTACGCCGGGCCGGTGCCCCGGCCAGGTCAGCCACCCTGAGCCATGGCGGCGCGCAGAGCCTCGGCATCGTAGATCAACTCACCTCGGACGATCTTCCCGTCCTCGATCTCGAGAATCTCCGCAGACGTCATCGGCGGCACGGGCAGGCTCATCTCCCAGTCGATGACCGAGCAGACGCGGCTGCCGTCCACGAACTGATGGCGGACGGCGAAGCGAGTGACCAACGGGCCCGCCTGTGCGGCCATCGCCCGGTAACCCGCGGCCGACTCGAAACTGGCCACCGGCCCACGGAACTCGAAATCGTCCGCCAGCGGCACACCGCTGAAATCGCCCTTTCCGCTGATCCACGCGTCGCAGTAGGCGTCCACAATGTCCTGGATTGTCATGACCCCTCCAGCTACCAGATCACGGGACCACGCACATGGGCCCCCACCCGTACCGACCCCAGCAGGTGCCGCAAATTCATCGGTTCGTTGGGGGGCTTCCGACAGGCGTGACTTGGGCGGGCTGTGGAGCGTGGCCCAGGGTTCCATCGCCTACGAGGGCGCGGGTCGAGCCGCTGGAGCCGGGCCTCGGCTACACCCTCGGCAGCTCCCTTCGCCGCACCGTCCTGTCCTCGATCCCGGGTGCGGCGGTCACATCCATCCGCATCGACGGCGTTCTGCACGAGTTCACCACCGTGCCGGGCATCAAGGAGGACGTCACCCGTGGCAACTATTCGGCTACACGCCCAACCGCTGGAAATCTTCCCTGTGTTGAAGCGCGGTCTGGAACTGATCACGCGAGCCCGCATCCTGCTGCCGACCGCCTGTCAAGCTCCGACCGCTGTCCGCGGTGCTACCGTCCTCGCGCAGGCACCCGTGGACGCAGCCCAGGCCGGGGTAGGCGGGCCCGCGAGGGCCGAGTTCATCGCAGCCACCGCGGCGCGCTGAGCACCCGTGACCGTCAGCCGTGTCGGGGCCGACGATGCCCCCGGCGAAGACCGATGCCCAGAGGAGAGAGCGTGCGCATGCACATGACGCCCAGCGCCGCCGCCTGCCCGCCGTGATCCTTCGCCTTTGAGCAGCGCCCGGAGTTCTCGCTCGCGCCCGCTGCTGCCTTCTGACTTCAGCCCGCCGTACGTGGGCTTCGCGGATGGCTGTCCCGGCTTTCCCGCGTCTTCTCGCACGCCGCCATGGATATTGGGCGTGCCCGAGCACGACAGGTACTTGTCTTGTCTACGTCCGCACTGTCCCCGGCCGCGCGACTGCGCGGCCTGCGCCCCGACTGGCTGTCCGACCCGAAGGTCTGGCGCACCGAGGTCCTGGCAGGCCTGGTGGTCGCGCTCGCGCTGATCCCCGAGGCGATCTCGTTCTCCATCATCGCGGGGGTCGACCCGGCGATCGGCCTGTTCGCCTCCTTCACCATGGCCGTGACCATCTCGATCGTCGGCGGACGCCGCGCGATGATCTCCGCGGCCACCGGTGCTGTCGCCCTGGTCATCGCCCCGCTCAACCGCGAGCACGGCCTGGGCTACTTGGTCGCCGCCGTCATCCTGGCCGGCGTCATTCAGATCGCCCTTGGCGCGCTCGGCGTCGCAAAACTGATGCGGTTCGTGCCCCGCAGCGTGATGGTCGGCTTCGTCAACGCCCTCGCCATTCTGATCTTCATGGCCCAGGTCCCCGAAATGCACGACGTGCCCTCGGCCGTCTACCCGCTGATCATCGCCGGCCTGGCCCTCATGGTGTTCTTCCCGAAGATCACTACCGTGATCCCGGCGCCGCTCGTGTCCATCGTCATCCTCACCGTCATCACGCTCGCCGCCGGCATCGCGGTGCCGACCGTGGGCGACAAGGGCGACCTGCCGTCCTCCCTGCCGATACCGGGCCTGCCCGACGTGCCCTTCACGATGGACACCCTCACCACCATCGCCCCCTACGCCCTCGCCATGGCGCTGGTCGGCCTGATGGAATCGCTGATGACCGCAAAGCTGGTCGACGACATCACCGACACCCACTCCTCCAAGACCCGTGAGTCCATCGGGCAGGGCATCGCCAACATCGTCACCGGCTTCTTCGGCGGCATGGGCGGCTGCGCCATGATCGGCCAGACGATGATCAACGTGAAGGTGTCGGGCGCCCGCACCCGCCTGTCCACGTTCCTCGCGGGCGCATTCCTGATGGTCCTGTGCATCGTCTTCGGCCCGGTCGTCTCCGACATCCCCATGGCGGCCCTGGTCGCGGTGATGGTCATGGTGTCCTTCGCGACCTTCGACTGGCACTCCATCGCCCCGAAGACCCTCAAGCGGATGCCCACCGGGGAAATCGCCGTCATGGTCATCACCGTGGCCTGCGTGGTCTCCACCGACAACCTCGCCATCGGTGTCGTCGTGGGCTCCATCACCGCCATGGTGATCTTCGCCAAGCGCGTCGCCCACCTCGCGAACGTCACCGCGGTCACTGACCCCGACGGCACCCAGGTCGTCTACTCCGTCACCGGCGAGCTGTTCTTCGCCTCCTCCAACGACCTCGTGGGCCACTTCAACTACGCCACCGACCCCGACAAGGTCGTCATCGACCTGATCGCCGCCCACATCTGGGACGCGTCCTCCGTCGCCGCCCTCGACGCGATCGAGACCAAGTACAAGCAGCGCGGCAAGACCGTCGAGATCATCGGCCTGAACCAGCCCAGCGCCCAGATCCACGAAAAGCTCAGCGGCGAACTCGTCGGCAACCACTGACCAATCCCGAGGGCCGCCGTGGAGTCATGAGCGCCTGCGGCGGCCCTCACTGCTTCTGCTCTCGAGGCGCGCACAGAACACTCCTGGCTTGAGTTCTGACCTCGCCGTTGAGGGTGGGAGAAGCCGGGGCCGGTCGGGCGCGAGTTCGAAGCCCGCGTAACCGATGAACCGTAACGGTCCGTCGGGCTCCTGACCGCTCTCCTCCCGCAACTCGCGTGCGGCCGCCTGACGAGCGGACTCGCCGAACGCTGCCGGCAGCGGCGCGTCGCACGGTGGTGCCCCTTCGGCTCCGCGCGCGAAGAGGCCAAGGCGTTGCCGCGATCGTCCGCTACGAGGGGTGGCACTTGGGAGTGAGGCACCTCGCTACGATTCCCGGTCCATCGCCGGGAAGTGGCGGCACCACTGAAAGTCAGGCCCGAGCGCATCCAGAACTCCGCTCAGGAACAGCCGTGGCGGATGCACATCCGACCGTCTGACGGGACTCGGAGGGCTGCAGAGCCCGGCCAAGGGAGGGCCACGGCTGCTCAGGACGAGCCGCGGTCCGACCGACCATGCAATGTGTGGCGCTGGGCGATCCGAGAAACGTCCCGCTGGAAGTCGATGGTGGCAGGAGCCACTGTCGCTCTGCTCCTCTCCCTCAGCGGCTGGCGGGCAGCCGGCTTCGCCGCTGTCGCGTGGTCGGTGCTCGCCGGGGCGCTCGTCGCCTACGTCTTCAGCTTGCCCAACCGGCCCGAAGCGGAAGGGGCCGCGGACCGGAACGGTGGACATCGTTGAACCAGTCCCGGTCACGAGTTGGTCGGAGAAGCCCCAGAGTCCGCCCATAGTCGCTTGCAGGAACATCTCGGCTCCTGGGTCGGAGTCGTCGGCCATCACACTTCGTTGTCCGGCCGGCCCAGGAGCCGGGCGCCGATCACGGCGGTCTGCAGGGTGTAGCGGTGGACGGAGTCGGCCGGGTTGGCGCCCGTGAGTCGGTGGATGCGCTCCAGGCGATAAGTGAAGGCGCGCACTAGGGCCCGCAGCCCGAGGCCCCCCTCGGCGGCTTGCTCTCCACGGGCCCGCAGGGACTCGACTCCAACTCGTCCCGGGTGAGGCGGCGGCACATCGGAGTGGTGAGAGAGTCCGGCATGAACAGCGCGTTGGGGAGCGGTCCCTCCCAAGGTCACGTTCGCGGCCACGCCCGTCGTGGTCGGCGTCGTGTTGCACGACCGCACAACCCGCGCGTGCTATCAGCTGTCTTCTCCGTGGGAACCGGGTAAACCACAGGGACCGCGCTTGACCCTGCTCCACAAGGAAGTATGTGGGATGGCCGCCCGACATCACGAGCCTGACGGCTTGCCCGACCCGGTGTGCTCGCGGGGGCACGGGTCAGGGGTCGTCAGGAGCACACAGGTGCCTGAGCCGTCCACTACCGGTGGTGTGCTGTGGATCGGGCACACCTGCGCTCCGGCAGAGGGGAAGGCGTAATCGTCTCCCGGTTCACGCGGTGTGCTGTACGTGCGGGCGTAGACGAAGTCGAGTACGACGGCGACGGCCGTCAGGACCATGGCAGCGTACGAACGCGCGGTCGCCACGGTCTTTGGCGTGCCGACGTCGTGGGGCGGATCCGGGCAGGTTCCGAACGGGGCACTAGGGCGGTGGTCAGACGATCGTTCCGCCCCCACCGGGTGTCGGCGCGTTCCCATTCCCTGTCCCACTGCCGTAGGCGCCGCCTGTCCAGGAGCCAGTGGAGGGCCAGGGCTCCGCCCAGGACGACCGAGGAGTGCGACTCCCCGGACACGGCGCCCCACGGAGTGGCCCGGGGCCGGGCGAACTTGGGTACCCAGCCGCGCAAACAGGCAATGGCCAGGGGCAGTGCGAATACTGACCAACCGACCAGCCAGAGCCACGGGAACACGACTCACACTCCATATACGGGAAGCCGCCCAGCGGCCGAAGGACTTGCGCAGCCGCCCCGGCGCGGCACGCACCGGGACGCCTCCTCGCACGAGCCCGGGCGGTTCAAGAACCACCCGGGCTCGCTCGATACCCAATGTCGACGTCAGGAGGAGATTTCGATCTTCCCGTTGGCGTCGGCGGGCGCCGTCGTCGCGGGCTGTGAGCCGTCGGCCCGCTTGGTGATGCTCTTCAGCAGCTCGGGGAGGTCGACTCCGGTGGTGGAGCTGAGGAGTTCGACGCCCTGGGCGACGTTGTCGGCGACCGTGCGGGAGAGCTGGGAGGCACCGTCGGTGGAGATGACCGTCATCTTGTCCACCGCGCTCAGCGGCTCGGACGCCTTGGCGACGACCTGCGGCAGCACCTCGACGAGCATCTGCAGTACGGCCGCGTCGCCGTACTGGGCGAACGCGTCGGCCTTCTTCCGCATGGCCTCGGCCTCGGCCGCGCCCTTCGCGCCGATCGCGGCGGCCTCCGCCTCACCTTCGATGCGGACCGCGTCGGCGAGCGCGGCACGCTGGGCCTTCTCGCCCACACCGGTCAGCCGCGCGCGCTCAGCAGTGGCCTCGGCCTCCTTGACCAGCGCGATCCGGCGTGCCTCGGCCTCCTGCTCGGCCTGGTAGCGGGCGGCGTCGGCGGGCTTGCGGACCTTGGAGTCCAACTCACGGTCGGTCAGCGCGGCCTGCCGTTCGGCGACCGGATACGGCAATCCTGCAGGCTCGTTCAACCCCGCCCCTGTCGCGCCACAGCCCTGGTCGGCCCCGGCCTCCCTCGAGACCTGCGCCGGAAAGGATGACTGTAAGCACGGAGAACGAAGGAGCGAGGCTTTCCGGCCAAGGCCAAGGGCAACGCGTTGACAACGTCAACAGAATGATGTGATGCTCGCAACAGGTGAAGGTATACGCTCCCTACGGAATGTACCCACCTTGTATGCGACGGGTGAAACGGGGAGGGCAAGTGCGCCTGGAGACGGTCGACGGACGGTTCCGGATCGGGGGGATCCTGGGCCGCGGGAACATGGGCGAGGTGCACCGGGCCGAAGACCTTCAGGCGGCCGCGGACTCCCCGCACCGGGAAGTCGCCGTCAAGACCGTGTTGCGCAGCCGGACCGGAGTCGCCGTCGACGCCTCGGGGTCCGGCAAGGAGATCGACCGCTTCCGCCGCGAAGTGCGGATCATGCGCATGCTCTCCCAGGGCCACCCGAACCTCACTCTGCTGATCGACGGTGGCGTGGACCAGGCGCCGGGCGGCAGCGGCCTGCCCTACCTGGCCATGGAGTTGCTGGACGGCCATCCACTCGCGGACCTCATCGACGAGGAGCCTCAGCTGCCGGTCTCCTGGGCCGCCGCCATCGGGGCGCAGCTCGCCGCCGGTCTGGCCGCCGCACACACCGCCGGGGTCGTCCACCGCGATCTGAAGCCGGCCAATGCGATGCTGACCCGCGACGGCACCATAAAGGTCCTCGACTTCGGCATGGGTTCGGTCGTCGACGATCCCGACCAGACCCGTCTGACGAGCACGGGCGTCAGCGTCGGCACGGCTCGCTATATGGCGCCCGAACAGTTCCGTGCCGAACGGGTCTCCGCGTCCGCCGACCTGTACGCGCTCGGCTGCATCCTGTACGAGCTGCTGATAGGGCGGCCGCCGTTCTCCGCCAGAACCCCCTACGAACTCTCCGAACAGCACCAGCACGAGAAGCCACCGCGGCTCACTCTGGTGCGCCCGGACCTGCCCGCCGAACTGGTCCGGCTGGTGGACCGCCTCCTGGAGAAGGACTCCGACCTGCGGCCCGAGAACGCCGCCCTGGTCCGTGAGACGCTCGTCCCGCTCGCGCTCGCACCGGACGACACGGCCGCTCTGCCGGCTCCGCACTGGCAGGCGATGGACCCGGTGGCACGGCTGCGTGCCCTGCTCCCCGAGCCCGTCCCGGCCGCCCCCGCACCCGTGCCGCGCAGGGAGCCGCGCCTGCCCGAGGCGATGGACGTCTTCGGCATCCATGCCGACCTGATCAGCGAGTACAAGAACTTCACCAAGAGCGCGACGGTGATCCGGGACGCCCGAATCGACAACTTCGTCGAGGAGGACCTGGCAGCGAAGTCGCAATGGCCCGACCCATGGCTGTCGCTGAATCCGTTCTTCGCCGACGGCGGCCAGGTCACCGACCTCGTGCGAGACGGAGTGCTGCACCCGAAGTGCGCGGAGATCTTCCAGGCCGGCAAGAAGGAGACCTCGCAGCGCCCGGACGGCCGGCCGCTGACGTTCCACCTCCACCAGCGGCAGGCGATCGAGGCCGCGCAGGCAGGCGACTCGTATGTGCTCACGACCGGCACCGGTTCCGGCAAGTCCCTGTCGTACATCGTCCCGATCGTGAACCACGTACTGAAGGAGCGTCAGGCGGCGGGGCCGGGCGACGGCGGCCGGGTGCGCGCGATCGTCGTCTACCCGATGAACGCGCTGGCCAACTCCCAGCTGGGGGAGCTGGAGAAGTACCTGCGCCACGGTTTCGGGAAGGGCCGTGAGCCGGTCACCTTCGCCCGCTACACCGGCCAGGAGTCCGACGAGGACCGCCGCCGGCTGCGCAAGAACCCCCGGACATCCTGCTGACCAACTACGTGATGCTGGAGCTGATGCTGACCCGGCCCGACGACCGGTCCAGCCTGATCCGCATGGCTGAGGGGCTCCAGTTCCTCGTCTTCGACGAGCTGCACACCTACCGGGGCCGGCAGGGCGCGGACGTGGCGTTCCTGATCCGCCGGGTGCGCGAGGCCTGCCGCGCGTCCACGACGCTGCAGTGCATCGGCACCTCGGCGACCATGTCCACCGAGGGCTCCTGGGAGGACCAGCAGCGTGAGGTGGCCGGGGTCGCCAGCCGGCTTTTCGGTACGACCGTGCTGCCTAAGCGGGTCATCGGCGAGACCCTGGTGCGGGCGACCGGGGAGGCCCCCGATTCCGTGCCCGCCGAGCGGCTGCGGGTGCCGGCGGCGCCCCGCTCGTACGAGGCGTTGACGAAGGATCCGCTGGCCCGCTGGGTGGAATCCCGGTTCGGTCTGGAGCGCGAGGAGGATACGGGGCGGTTGCGCCGCTGTGCCCCGAGCACGGTCGAGGCGGCGGCGGCCGAGCTTGCCGCACAGTCCGGGGTGCCCGAGGAGAGCGTGCGCGAGGCGATCCGTACGACCCTGGAGGCGGGCGCGCAGGCCAGACACCCGGTGACGGAGCGGCCGCTGTTCGCGTTCCGGCTGCACCAGTTCCTCTCCAAGGGCGACACCGTCTACACGACGCTCGAGGATCCGCTCACCCGGCCGCTGACCCGCACCTACCAGCTGGAGCAGCCGGACAGTGACGGCAAGCCGCTGTTCCCGCTGGCGTTCTGCCGTGAGTGCGGCCAGGAGTACCTGACGGTGTGGCGTACGGAGGACGGCGGCGCGTTCCGGTACGAGCCGCGCCGGGACACCTCCGCGTCCGGAGGCCGGGCGGGCGAGGGCTACCTGTACCTGGGCATACCCGGGGAGGATTACGAGTGGCCGGCCGATCCGCAGAAGGCCGTGGACGACAGACGTTTGCCGGAGTCGTGGCTGGAGCCGGACGCGCAGGGCGTGACGGTCGTCAAGAAGTCCTACAGACCGCGTCTGCCCAAGCGTGTCGTCGTGGACGCCCACGGAAACGAAGCGGGCGAAGGGCTGGTGGCGGCGTTCGTCCCGGCGCCGTTCCTGTTCTGTGTGCACTGCCAGGTCTCCTACGAGCAGACGCGCGGCCGGGACTTCGCCAAGCTGGCCGCCCTGGACCAGGAGGGACGCTCCTCGGCGACCTCGCTGATCTCCGCGTCGATCGTGAAGTCGCTGCGGGCGGTGCCGGAGGAAGGCCTCAGCAAGGAAGCGCGCAAGCTCCTCACGTTCGTCGACAACCGGCAGGACGCCTCGCTGCAGGCCGGCCACTTCAACGACTTCGCTCAGGTGACCCAGTTGCGTGGCGCCCTGTACCAGGCGGCGCTTCAGGCGGGCGAGGAAGGGCTGCACCACGACGACCTCGCCGAGGCCGTCACCGAGGTGATGGGCCTGACGCCCCGCGAGTACGCGGCGGGTACGCGCCTTGCTCCGTCCATGGAACGACGTGCGGCGAAGGCCTTCCGGGATGTCGTGGGGTACCGCCTCTACCGCGACCTGGAGCGCGGCTGGCGTATCACGATGCCGAACCTGGAGCAGACAGGGCTGCTGCGGATCGACTACGAGGACCTGAACTGGATCGCCGCCGATCCGCAGGCCTGGGAGTCCTCCCACGCCGTACTGCGCGACGCCGATCCGGCGCTGCGCGAGGAGATCGCCCGTACACTGCTCGACTTCATGCGGCGGGCTCTCGCCATCGACGTGCAGTACTTCCGTGACGACTTCGACACCCTTCAGCGGGCAAGCGAGGAGCGCCTCACCGGGCCATGGGTGCTGGGCGATTCCGACCAGCCGACTGTCGGTACCGCCTACCCGTACGGCTCGCGGCCGGGCATGGAGCGGTCCGCACTTTTCCTGTCGGCACGCGGCAAGTTCGGCAGGTACCTGCGGCGGAACATGCCCGAACTGCGCGAGGCCTCCGCTTCCTTGGACGACGTCCAGTGCGTCATCGAGGACCTGCTGAAGGTGTTGCGGGACACGGACCTGGTGCGCGAGGTGGAAGCGACCCCCGAGCGTTCCGGCCCGGCCTTCCGCCGCCGTGCGGCGGAGAAGCGCACCGGCTACCGGGTGTCTGCCGCCGCCCTGATCTGGCGGGCCGGTGACGGCGAGCGGGGCACGATCGACCCGCTGGCGCGTACCTACAGCAGCGGCGAGGGCCCACGCGTCAACCCGTTCTTCCGCGACCTGTACCGGACGGCGGCCGCCGAGCTGGCGGGGCTGTTCGCGCGGGAGCACACCGCGCAGGTCACCCCGGAGGACCGGCTGGAGCGCGAGCGGCAGTTCCGCGATGCCGAACTGCCCCTGCTCTACTGCTCGCCCACGATGGAGCTGGGCGTGGACATCTCCTCGCTCAACGCCGTGATGATGCGCAATGTGCCGCCGACCCCGGCGAACTATGCACAGCGCTCGGGCCGGGCAGGGCGTTCAGGTCAGCCCGCGCTGGTGACGACGTACTGCGCGACGGGCAACAGCCACGACCAGTACTACTTCCGCCGCTCCCAGGACATGGTGTCGGGACAGGTGGCCCCGCCGCGGCTGGACCTGGCCAACGAGGATCTGGTCCGCTCGCATCTCCAGGGCATCTGGCTGGCGGAGACCGGCATGAAGCTGGGCGCCGCGATCCCGGAGGTCGTCGATGTCGCCTACGACCCCGACGGCGACGACCGCCCCGACCCGCACATGCCGCTGCCGCTGCTCCCCGACATCCTCAGCGCGTCCCTGGACGAGGACGCCCGCAGACGCGCCGCCGCCACCGCCCGTACCGTCCTCGCCCCGCTGATCGCGGACTTCGAGTCGACCACCTGGTGGTACGACGAGTGGATCGAGGACCGGATCGAGCGGGCCCCGGACAAGTTCGACGCCTCCTTCGACCGGTGGCGGGACCTGTTCCGGGCGGCCGTCATCGACCAGTACGAGCAGAACAAGCGCGTCGTCGACCACACTCTCTCCCCGGGGGAGCAGAGCCGGGCGCGCTCTCGCCGCCGGGAGGCCGAGACGCAGACGAACCTGCTGCTGAACCGCTCCACCGACAGCAAGTCGGTGATGAGCGACTTCAATCCGTACCGCTATCTGGCGTCCGAGGGGTTCCTGCCGGGCTACAGCTTCCCCCGGCTGCCGCTGGCCGCGTACATCCCGCGCTCCGGCAACCGCCGCAACGCCGACGGCGACTATCTCCAGCGTCCCCGGTTCCTCGCGATCCGCGAGTTCGGCCCCGGCGCGCTCATCTACCACGAGGGCGCCCGCTACCAGGTCACCCGGGTGCAGCTGCCGCCGGATGCCTCGGGCGAGCTGGCGACGGCGGAGGCCAGGCGCTGCGACGGCTGCGGCTACCACTACGTCGTCAAGCCCGGCTCCGACCAGTGCACGATGTGCGGCGAGGAGTTGCGCGGCAAGCGCACCGGCCTGCTCCACCTGCACACCGTGTACACCACGCCGCGTGAGCGGATCTCCTCCGACGAGGAGGAGCGCCGCCGGGCCGGTTTCCGCCTGGAGACCTCGTACGCGTTCCAGGACCACGGCGCCCGCAAGGGACGCCTCACCTCGCATGTCACGGACGCCGACGGGGCACCCGTTCTCGACCTGGACTACGGCGATTCGGCGACCGTGCGCATCACCAACCTCGGCCGCGTCCGCGACAAGGAGGGCGAGCCGGACGGCTACTGGCTGGACCTGGGCGACGGCCGCTGGCTCAACGACCGGGCCGCCGCGGACGCCATCGAGGGCACCGGCATGCCGGTGGTCGACGAGGACGGCAACGAGAAGCGCCGCAAGAAGCGGGTCCTGCCCTTCGTGGAGGACCGCCGCAACATCCTCGTGGTCACCCTGGAGGAGCCGCTGCCCGAGCCGGTGGCGCTGTCGTTCCTGTACGCGCTGGAGCGGGGCATCGAGGCGGCGTTCGAGCTGGAGGACTCCGAACTGACCGCGGAGCTGCTGCCGCCGGACGAAGGCCCGCGCCGCCGCATGCTGTTCACGGAGGCCGCCGAGGGCGGTGCCGGTGTGCTGCGCCGGATCCAGCACGACAAGAACGCTCTAGCCAAGGCCGCCGAAACCGCCCTGGAAATCTGCCACTTCGACCCGGAGACCGGCGAGGACGAGGGCGGACCGGCGGACGGCGAGAAGTGCGCCCGCGGCTGCTACGCGTGTCTGTTGACCTACGCCAACCAGACCCACCACCGCCAGCTGAGCCGGCACGCCGCCCAGCCGCTGCTGGTGCGGCTGGCCGACTCCCGTACCGAGCGGGAGGGCCGCGGCGAGTCCCGCAGCGAGCAGTTCCGCAGGCTGGCCCCGGCGGCCTCGCCGACCCCGGTGGAGGCAGATCTCGCGGACCTGGTCGCGCAGGGCGATCTGCTCGGCTGGCTGAGGGCGAAGGGCTACCGACTGCCGGACGAGGTGGAAGTCCTCGTCCCGGAGGCCGGGGCCTGCCCCGGCCTCGTCTTCCGCCTGGACGGTGCCAACCTCGCCGTGTTCGTCGACGTCCCCGGCCACCCGGCCGACTCCACCCGTGACGTCGAGGCCGGGTATCGCCTGGAGGACGCCGGCTGGGACGTCCTGCGCTTCCCTGCGGACGCGGACTGGGACGCCATCGCGGACCGCAACGCCGCCTATTTCCACCTCCGTTGATCGCCTCGCCCTCTCTCGATCTCTAGGAACTGAGACATCTCATGAGCCTCACGTACACAGCCGGCTCCCTGGTCGCCGCCCGTGGCCGGGAATGGGTGGTGCTGCCCGAGAGCGCCCCCGACATGCTGGTGCTGCGCCCCCTGGGCGGGAGCGAGGACGACATCGCGGCCGTGTTCCCCACCTTCGAGGAGGTGCGGCCGGCCGAGTTCGCGGCGCCGAGCCCTGCTGACCTGGGCGATCAGCGGGCCGCCGGTCTGCTGCGTACCGCGCTGCGCATCGGGTTCCGCTCGGGTGCGGGCCCGTTCCGCTCGCTGGCGTCGATCGCGGTGGAGCCCAGGGCGTACCAGCTGGTCCCGCTGCTGATGGCGCTGCGGCAGCGCACGGTACGGCTGCTGATCTCGGACGACGTGGGCATCGGCAAGACGGTCGAGGCGGGCCTGATCGCCAAGGAACTCCTCGCCCAGGGCGAGGCGACGCGGCTGGCGGTGCTCTGCTCCCCCGCCCTGGCCGAGCAGTGGCAGGGCGAGCTGCGGGAGAAGTTCTCCATCGACGCCGAACTGGTCCTGGCCTCCACGGTGACACGCCTCGAACGCGGCCTGGAGCTGGGCCAGTCCCTGTTCGACAAGCACCCCTGCACGATCATCTCGACGGACTTCATCAAGTCGACCCGCCATCGCGAGGACTTCGTACGCAACTGCCCTGACCTGGTGATTGTCGACGAGGCCCACGCCTGCGTGGCGGCCGACGACACCACGCAGGGCGGCCCGTCGTCCGCCGCCAACCAGCTCCGGTACGAGCTGCTGCGCAGGATCTCCGCCAAGGCCGACCGGCACCTGCTCCTGCTGACCGCGACCCCGCACTCCGGCAAGGAGTCGGCGTTCCGCAATCTGCTCGGCCTGGTGCGTCCCGAACTCGCCACGCTGGACCTGGACTCCCCCGCGGGGCGCGCGAAGCTCGCCGAGCATTTCGTGGCCCGCAAGCGCGCCGACGTCCGCACCTACCTCACCAAGGAGGACGGTCTCACCGACGACTCCCTGGCCGAGCGGACCGCCTTCCCGTCCGACCGCTGGACCAAGGACGAGCCGTACAAGCTGACGCCCGCCTACCGAGCGCTGCTCGACGACGCCATCGCCTATGCGCGGGACCGCGTGACGGCGGCCGGGGAGCAGGGCAAGCGGGAGGCCCGTATCGCCTGGTGGTCGGTGATCGCGCTGCTGCGCTCCATGGTGTCCTCCCCCGCGGCGGCCGCACAGACCCTGAAGACGCGTTCCGAGTCCGCCACCGCCCGCACGGCGCAGGAGGCGGACGCGCTGGGCGCCCCGGTGGCTGCCGACTCCGCCGAGAACGACCGGCTGGAAGGCATGGACGTCGCGCCGGGCGCCGCCGAGTCGGAGGAGGCGGGTGCCAGGCTGCTCGAACTCTCCCAGCGGGCGGCGCAGTTGATGGGACCGGCCGAGGACGCGAAGCTGAAGGCGCTCACCCGGCATCTGAAGGGCCTGATCGCCGACGGGTACCACCCGATCGTCTTCTGCCGTTACATCCCCACCGCCGAGTACCTGGCCACGCAGCTGGAGGGCAAGCTCGGTAAGAAGACGAAGATCGCCGCGGTGACCGGCACCCTCTCCCCGCAGCAGCGTCTGGAACGCATCGAGCAGCTCGCCGCCGAGTCCGCCGCATCGGGCGCGGAGACCGGCGACCCGGCCGTCCGCCGCGTGCTGATCGCCACGGACTGCCTCTCCGAGGGCGTCAACCTCCAGCACTACTTCGACGCCGTCGTCCACTACGACCTGGCCTGGAACCCGACCCGCCACGACCAGCGCGAAGGCCGCGTCGACCGCTACGGCCAGAAGCGCGACCAGGTCCGTGTCATCACCATGTACGGCGAGGACAACGGCATCGACGGCAAGGTCCTAGAGGTGCTGTTCAAGAAGCACCGGCAGATCAAGAAGGACCTCGGCATCTCCGTCTCCGTCCCCGACGAGACCGCCTCCGGCGTCACCGACGCCGTCGTGGAGTGGCTCCTGCTGCACGGACGGCAGGGCAGCCAGGAGAGTCTGTTCGACGTGGACGGTCACCAGGAGTCGTTCGACCGTATCGAGCGCGAGTGGAACTCGGCCGCCGAGCGGGAGAAGACCTCCCGCTCCAAGTACGCCCAGCGCGCCATCCACCCGGAGGAGGTGGCCCGCGAGGTCACCGCCGTACGGGCCGCGCTCGGCGGCGCCGACGAGGTGCGCGGTTTCGCCCTGGAGGCCCTGCGCGACCTGGACGCGCTGGTCCGCGAACCGCGCGACGGCACCGGCGACTTCACCGCTCAGGCCGGCGGCGCCCCGGCCGGCCTGCGTGACGCGCTCGCCGCCACCCTCGGCGGACGGCTGATCGAGGAGAACCGGGAGATCCCGTTCCGTACGACGCCGGCGATCGCCCGCGGCGAGGCGGCGCTGGTCCGCACCGATCCGGCGATCGGTGCCATCGCCTCGTACGTCCTGGACTCGGCGCTCGACGCGCACACCCCGGGCCCCCGCCCGGCCCGCCGCTGCGGTGTGGTCACCACGGACGCGGTGACGATCCGCACCACGCTCCTCCTGGTCCGCTACCGCTTCCACCTCACGCTGCCGTCCCGTACCGGTGAGCGGCAGCTGGTCGCGGAGGACGCCCGACTCCTCGCCTACGAGGGGATGCCGTCGCGCGCCCGCTGGCTGGACGACGACGCGGCCACCGCTCTCCTGGCTGCCCGTGCCGCCGCCAACACCCACGAGCAACTCGCCCGCAACCAGATCACCCGTGCCCTCGACGGCCTGCCGGACCTGTCCGCGCACCTCACCGAGTACGGCACGCGCCTGGCCGCCGAACTCGACGCCTCGCACCGCCGCGTGCGCAAGGCCAACGAGGAGATCGTCCGCGGCCTGAAGGTCGTCCCGCAGGAGCCGGCCGACGTCCTCGGCGTGTACGTCTACCTGCCGCAGCAGCCCGTTTCCACCATGACCGGAGCCGAAGCCTGATGTCCGCCGCCACCCGTACCGCCCTGGCCTTCACCTCCGTCACCACGGTCGGCGGACTGCTCCCCGGCGACATGCTCCTGCGCATCGCCGAGGCCCGGAACCTGCCGGGCACCAAGTCCGCCGACTACGGCCTGCCCGCCTCGGTTCCGGTGCGTGACGAGGCCGAGCGCGCCTGGGAGTACCTCAAGCCGCTCTGGCGCGAGCTGCGTACCGCCCTGCCCTCGGACCCGAAGACGGGGGCGCCCGCCGCCGACCCGACCGGCCGGGCGGGAACCGACTGGCTCGCCCAGCTCTTCCGCAAGTTGGACTTCGGTGCGTTGACGGAGGTCGGGGCGGGGGGCATCCCGGCCGATTCAGACCCGGAGAAGCGGTTCTCGGTCTCCCACCGCCATGGCCCGGCGCTGGTTCATCTGGTGCCGTGGAACCAGGAGTTGGACAAACGACCGGCGGCTGGGCAAGTCCCTGCGCAGTCGATGCTCCAGGACTGCCTCAACCGCACCGAGGCCCACCTGTGGGCGGTCCTCACCAACGGCCGCCGCCTGCGTCTGCTGCGCGACTCGTCGTCCTTCTCCACGGCCGCCTACGTCGAGTTCGACCTGGAGGCCCTGTTCGACGGTGAGCTGTTCAGCGAGTTCGTGCTGCTGTACAGCCTGCTGCACGCGTCCCGGTTCACGGTGGCTGAGGGGACGGCGCCTGCGGGGTGCTGGCTGGAGAAGTGGCGTGCGGAGGCGGTCACTTCGGGGGCGCGGGCGTTGGATCAGCTGCGGTTGGGGGTGCAGAACGCGCTGACGGTGCTTGGTACCGGGTTCCTTCGGCATCCGGAGAATGTCCGGTTGCGGGAGGACGTCGATCCGAAAGCACTTCGGGATGCTCTGCTGCGGCTCGTCTACCGTCTGCTGTTCGTCTTCGTCGCCGAGGACCGCGGGGCGCTGCTCGACCCGGAGGCCGGCGAACGGCAACGGGAAGCGTACGAGCGGTACTTCTCCTCGGCGCGGTTGCGTGAGCGGGCCCGGCGGCGTCAGGGCACGGCGCATGGTGATCAGTACGAGGCTCTGCGGATCGTCCTCGACGCCCTGGGTACGGAGGGTGGCCGTCCGGAGCTGGGCCTGCCGGGCCTCGGTGGACTGTTCTCCCACAAGGAGGCCGACGCGCCTCTGGACGGCCTGAAGCTGTCCAACGAGTCGCTGCTCGCGGCCGTACGACACCTCGCGCAGGTCCGCGACCCGGGCGCGCGGCGTTGGCGGGCGGTCGACTACCGGCATCTGGACGCCGAGGAGCTGGGCTCGGTGTACGAGTCTCTGCTGGAGCTGGAGCCGAAGCACTCCGCGACGGACCGCTCGTTCGAGTTGATCGAGGTGGCGGGCAACAGCCGTAAGACGACGGGGAGTTACTACACCCCGTCCTCGCTCATCGAGTGCCTGCTGGACACGACGCTCGACCCGGTCATAGACGACGCTGTGAAGCGTGGCGAGCAGCGGGCCACCGAGGCCGGTCGTCCCGACCCGGCCGACGACATCGTCGATGAGCTGCTGTCACTGACGGTCTGCGACCCGGCTTGTGGGTCCGGGCATTTCCTGGTTGCTTCGGCCCGCCGCATCGCCAAGCGGGTGGCATCGGTGCGGGAGCGCAATCCGGAGCCGACGGTTGATGCGATGCGGCATGCGTTGCACGAGGTTGTCGCGCGGTGCATCTACGGCGTCGACCTCAACCCGATGGCCGTGGAGCTGGCCAGGGTCTCGCTGTGGATCGAGGCCATGGAGCCGGGGAAACCGCTCGGGTTCCTGGACGCCCATGTCAAGCATGGGAACGGCTTGATCGGGGCGACGCCGAAGCTGCTGGCGGACGGTGTTCCGGACGACGCCTTCAAGCCGATCGAGGGTGACGATCGGAAGTACGCGGCCGGGCTCGTCAAGCGGAACAAGGCCCAGCGGGGTGGCCAGGACGAGCTTCTGTTCGACGCGGATGCGCTGCCCGGCAATGAGCGTTACGCCGCCGAGCTGGCCCGGATCACTGCTGCCCCTGCCAACTCCCTGAAGCAGGTTCGGGCGCAGGAGTCTGCCTACCGCGCCTACGTGGAGTCGACCGCGTATGTGCACGACCTGCATGCCGCCGACGCGTGGTGCGCTGCGTTTGTGTGGCCGAAGTATGAGGGTGCGCCGGAGGCACCGACAGACCAGGTTTTTCGCGCGCTGCGTGGTCGTGACCAGGCTGTAGTGCCGGACGGCACGCATGAGGAGATTCTGCGGCTTCGGGATCAGTACAGCTTCTTCCACTGGCACTTGGAGTTTCCGGAGGTTTTCTCTGTTCCGGAGTCGGGGGCGGGGGTTCAGCGGGGTACGGGCTGGGCTGGGGGGTTCGATGCAGTGGTGGGGAATCCGCCGTGGGAGCGCGTCGAGCTGGTGGAGCATGAGTTCTTCGCCCAGCGCGACATGCGCATCGCCGAAGCCAAGAACTCCGCTGCTCGTAAGCGCCTCATCGCCATATTGCGTGCCGATCCCAACGGTAAGCGCCTGTACTCCGAGTTCGAGGCCGCCAAGCGCCGTGCGGAGGGGGAGAGCCACTTCCTCCGTAGCAGCGACCGCTATCCGCTGACCGGACGAGGTCGTATCAACACGTATGCCGTCTTTACTGAGACGGACCGCGCGCTGACTGGCCCGCACGGGCGGACGGGCGTGATCGTGCCGACGGGGATTGCAACGGATGCGACGACCCAGTTCTTCTTCAAGGACTTGATCACCAAGGGGCACCTAGTCGCGTTGTACGGCTTCGAGAACGAGGAGAAGGTCTTCCCTGGTGTCCATCACAGCGTGAACTTCGCCCTGTTCTGCATGACAGGGTCGGGCTCTCCCGACGAGCCGATCTCCATCGCCTTCCGGGTCCGTCAGACCGAGCAGATCCCGGAGCGCTCGTATCTCCTGACAGGACGGGACATCCAGCTCCTCAACCCGAACACCGGAACCTGCGCCGTTTTCCGCAACCATAGAGATGCCGAAATCACGCTGGGAATCTACCGCCGCGTACCGGTCCTGATCGATGAGACGAAGGGGGCAGGCGGAAATCCCTGGGACATCTCCTTCATGCAAGGCCTGTTCAACATGGCAAGCGACTCTCACTTGTTCCGTCCCGCTGCCCAGAACGACGAGACCTTCGACGATCTCCTCAAGAGCGGCTGGACCCTCGACGGCAACGTGCTCGTCCGCGGCAAGGAACGCCTGCTCCCACTGTACGAGGCGAAAATGCTGCACCACTACGACCACCGTTTCTCCACGTACGAGAACGCCACGGAGAAGCAGCTCGCTGTGAGCACTCTTCCGCGCTTCACCGTGGAACAGCATCAGGACGCCTCCGCCGTACCGCTGCCGCGCTACTGGGTGCCGGAGCAGGATGTTCCGACTGGCGAAGTCGACAGGAACGGTAAACCCATCATGGAGCCAGGCGTCCGTAGCCGTCTAGCAGCCAGGGGGTGGAACCGGGACTGGGTTATGGGCTTTCGAAAGATCTGCCGCGCATCAGACGAGCGCACCGTGATCACCTATGCCTTCCCGCGTGCAGGCCTCGGTGACTCTGGGAACATCATGCTTCCTCGGGCCTTCGAGCATTCGCCTCTGCTCTACAGCAACAGCATCTCGATGGCGCTCGACTACGTGCTGCGACAGAAGCTCGGTGGCACCAACCTGAACTTCTTCCAGTTCGAGCAACTCCCCTTTATCTCCCCGGAGACCATGGCTCTGCACGCGGACTCCTTGACTCCTCGGATTCTCGAACTCACTTACACCGCATACGACATGAGCCCGTTCGCCCGCGACCTCGGCGACACCGGCACCCCATTCCGCTGGGACCCCGACCGCCGCGCCATCATCCGCGCCGAGCTAGACGCCCTCTTCTTCCACCTCTACGGCATCACCCGCGACGACACCGCATACATCCTGGACACCTTCAACGTCACCCGCGACAACGACACCAAGGCGCACGGCGAGTACCGCACCAAGAACCTGATCCTCGCCGAATACGACCGCATGACCACCGCCGGCCTCACCCTGGAGACCCCGCTCACCGAGGGCGAGTCCGGCACCTACCGCTCCACCCTCACCCCGCCCCCCGGCCAGGGCCCCCGCCACAGCTGACCCGCCCTCACCCAAGGAAGCAACACCCCGTGGTACGTCGAAGCCAGACCAGCAACCCGCGCTCAACCGTCGTCCTGACGTCGGGCGCGGACTGGGGCACACGTGCCGCCGGGCAACGCCGGGGCAGCGGAGCCGAGTTCCCGATGCCCCGGCGACAGGCGGCGAAGCTCAAGGCATTGCAGCAATCGCTCAGCCTGATACGCACGGCGATCAACGCCAAACGCTGGGCCCAGGCTCGCTACATGCTCAGCCGGGCCCGCGCCCTGGTCAACGCGCTGCCCTCCGACCAGACCGTCAAGGAATGCGAGCAACTCTCCCTGCTGCGGAAGAAGTTCGAGGCACGCGGCACACCGGCAGCCAAGAAGGCCGCGAAAGGGAAGGCAACTAACGGGGCGCGGGCAAGCGGCAAGAAGTCGGCCGCGAAACCCACGCCACCGAAGGCCACACCGAAGCCGACTCCCGACCTCGGCGACCGCCACATCAGCCGTGCCGCGCTCGGCTACACCTCCGAGACAGCCGACACGAACCTCACGAAGGGCGCCCAGCCCTCGCGGTCCACAGCGAAGGGCGGGCGGGACACGTCCTTGGAGTCCCGTACATGAACAGCCTGTTCGGCGATTGCGATCTCCACGCAGCTGTCGCCCTCACTACCGCTGTAGCTGGACTTGAACCAGGCGAGTTCCGTCGTACCGCTACTCATAGCTCTCCTCGCAGTCGCTCCAGCAGGTCCCGGGAATCCTTCGGGCTCAGGGCCTGCGAGCGCAGTGTTTCATAGCGATGGCAGAGCACACTCACCTCTTTCGGGTCGGAGATCAGTCGCCCGTTCTTCTGGCCCTCGGAGTAAGCGAGTCGCCGCCCCTCCGGGGTCTCCAGAACCTGCACCGGCCCATCCAGGCATGCATGCAACCCCGCCTCCAACGGCACCACTTGAAGCGTCACATTGCGCGGAGCGCTCCGCTCCAGAACATGGTCGAACAGCTCACGCATCGCCTCCGCATCCCCGAACCGCCGCCGGAACACATGCTCCTCGACAATGAAGCTGAACGGCACCGTCGGCCGCTCCCGCATCATCCGCTGACGGTCCATCCGCGCGGCGAGCTGCGCCTCCAGCTCCTCGTCGGTCCGCAGCGGGATCGTGCCCTCGAACACAGCCCGCGCATACGCCTCCGACTGCAACAACCCCGGCACCAGCCTGCACTCATACGTGCACAGACTCACCGCCTCCCGCTCCAGCCGCGCCCACCGCCGGAACCATGCCGCGAGTCCCGCCTCGCCCCGGGTGAGATGGCGAGCGCCCTTCCGCAGCGCTCCGGTGTTTCCGGTTGCCTGCTCCCCGCGCTCCACGAAGGCCTCATCCGGCATCCGACGGCCCAACTCCACCGACTCCACGGTGTGCTTGGAGTACCGGACGATGTCGGCGAACTCACTACGACTGAGCCCCGCATGCTCCCGTAAGGCCTGGACGACCGCACCGAACGTACGCAGACTGTCCGACGGATGGGGTTCCCGCTCCCACTCCCCCGCCGGAGCCGTCCGGGCGCCCACGCTCGTGGCCGCCTCCCCTTCGACGATGTCCATCCGCCGCCCCTCTCCAGCCGCTTGGGCCCCGCACACGTTCAGCACTCAGCGTGACGGCTGGGCTCGCGTACTGTCCACTCCCTGCGCCCGTACGCTGACTCCGCGTACGGGGTCCGGAGCTCGCAACGCGCCACCACGGACGCCACGCTGGCGCCATGAACCAACCCGCTCCCCAACTCACCACCTCCCCGCACACCTTCACGCAGCTGCTCTCCTCCACGCGGCGCGGTGCTCGGCTCGCCCGGCTGCTCACCGTGAGCCAACTCCAGGCCTGGGGCGCCTCGCAGAACCTCACGGAGCGTGCCGAAATCGTCGTCGCGGAACTTGCCGCGAACGCGGTCCTCCACGGCCGCATGCCCGGCCGCGGCTTCCGGCTCACGCTCGCCCTCGACCCGCCGACCGGCCGTGTCCGCATCGAAGTAACCGACCCCCGCGGGGACCTCCACCCGTACATCCCTCCGGCGGATACCGAACCCGACGCGCTCCGCCCCGGCGGACGCGGACTGTCCCTCGTCGCCGCCCTCGCAGACCACTGGGACTGCGTTCCCTACCCGCCCAGCGGCAAGACCGTTCGGACGTACCTCTCTCCGGCAGCCGACGCGTGATCACCCCTCCGCCGTGCAGCGTCCCTTTCCAGCGTGGGGCGCTCTCGACGGTCGCTCATCCCGGACGGCCCCCGATGAAGATGAAGCCGTGGGCCAGTCACGCCAGTTCCTCCGCGAGGCATTGAACTTGCCGACGCCACTTCGATGTTGAACATCAACGCGCCTTCAGACACTCAGACACCTTCACAGCCCCCTCACAGGATCGTGACCCCGCAGCGCACAACCGTGTCCATCGTCACGTCCGCCACATGCAGTTCGTGGGCGTGTGCCCCGGTTGATGACCTTGCCGTCCTAGGTTGAGTGTTCGTAGAACTATTGTGCGAAGAATCAGAACCGACGAGCCTCGCTCAGAGGGACACATGGGCGGGGCCAGAGGGGAAACTTCTCTTGTTACGCACATCCAGAAGACGCATTCGGTCGAAACTCGCCGTCGGCGCCTGCTCGCTCCTGCTCCTGGGATCCGGCGGGGTGGCCACCGCAGCCGACAGCGGCGACGGCACTCCCGATTGGGACTACGCCCCGTCCTCCCGGCCCGCGGCGGGCCCGGAGACCCGCACCTTGGCCAACAACAACCGGCCCGTCTCCGGCAAGAATCTCGAGGCCGGCCCGCCGTTCACCAAGGACTCGGCCGGCGTGTGGCAGGCCAATCGCACCAACGTGACGCTGCGCAACACCGTCACCGACGCCGATGGCGACGCGTCGAACCTGACCTTCCAGGTCTACACGACGAACGCCGAAGGCACCCCGAAGGACCAGGTCCAGCTCACCGACCCGGACACCGGCAAACCCGCCGCGTACGGCGTGGTGGTGTCCGACTTCGTGACGTCCGGCGGAAGGGCGTCGGTCACCCTCAGGTACGGCGACCTGAAGGCGAACACCACCTACGCCTTCCGCACCAGCGCCTTCGACGGCGGCCTGTACGAGACCAATTGGTCGTCATGGGCGAAGTTCCACACCCGTGGCCGGGCGGTGAACATCACCCTGCCCGAGCCGAACAAGGACGCTGCGGCGGTCAATCAGGACGCCCACCAGAATCCGCAGAAGATCGCACAGCCGTCCATGGCCGTGGTCGCCCCGACCGTGCCACCCGTCGCCCGAAGCGCCGAAGAGGGCTGGAACTGCGGCACGCTGAACAAGAGGACGGGAATTCAGCCGTGTTCGCGGCTGGTGCCGGACAACAGCAAGGCCACCCGCGACGCCCTCACCAACGGCACGAAGGGGACGGCGGCGCTACCGAGCCTGGTCGACTGGTGCGCGAACCTCCTCGACTCGCACATCAAGCGGTACGAGGCGTGCATCGGGAGCTTCACCTATGAGTACCAGGGCATCGTCGTCAAGGACGGCAAGCCCACCGGTGAGATCCTGGACGCCTCGTGGGCCGTCGGCCAAGAGGTGAAGCTCGCGGGGAACTCGTCGACGTTCACCCAGCAACTCACCCTCGTGCCGGTGTCGATCGATCCGAAGTTCGTGTCGGTGACACTGAACGTGGAGTTCGACTGCCTCCTCGCCGACCGCTGCTCGAACGGTCCGCAGTCGTGGGACGGGGCGCTGGAGTGGGTGGGCGCGGACCCGCTCTCGCACTCGGCGGTCGGGAAGATCGACCACACCTGGAACGCGCAGAACAACGCCGACACACTCGACCTGTCCACGAAGATCACCGCCTACTCGCCGGTGGCGAACCCGGCCGCGACGCGCTGGCAGGCCGATGGCGCGCAGATCCGCTGCGACAAGATCTCCTCCACCACGCCGGGCTGCACCTTCCACAAATACATCCCGACGTGGGTGATGAACTTCGCCAAGACGCCGCCGGCCGTCGCGCACGCGTGGCTGATCCAGTCCAAGCTGCCCACCCACCCCGGCAGCAAGGCGGCCAACAAGCCGCTGTTCTACCTGCCTGCCGCGTCGAAGAACGCGCCCGGCCGCGACCCGGACGACAACCGTAAGGTGATCTGCCCTGACGGCTGGGCGGCCACCTACGGCAACCCGGACGCCACCGCCGTCACCGAGATCAGCTCGACCGACAAGGCGTCGTGCGACGAGTTCGCCTACGCATCCACCTACAACTCCGGCGGCATGCCCACGAGCATGGGCGGCATGAACGAGGTCGACACCGGCAACGACTGCGTACAGACCTATGCCACCCGGGTCAAGCAGGGCGAATGGCACCTGTACGACGACATCCGTGGAGCAGCTCCGAAGTGGACGGAGAAGTGCGGCCGCTCGGCCATGTCGGGATGGATCAACTCCACCTCGATGGGAGGAGCGTTCAGCTCCGGCTTCTCGACCAAGTACCGGATGCTGGACAAGGACCCGTACTGGGTGGCCTTCCCCCAGTTCGCGCACTGCGACGCGTCCAAGGTGACCGTGGCCTGCACGGTACCCAAGCCGTGACAGGCTGCTGACCGCTGGTGGGGCACAGCACTGGTTCTCGCTGTGCCCCACCGGCCCCATGTCGTGTACGGAGGAGAAGACGGCAATGTCCGACAACCTTGCCTGGATCGCTGATGCTTGGCGCAGCCCGAACCTGAACGCCACCGACCTGTACATCACCTGCGCCCGCGGCCTCAGCCCCCAGCAGCTGGCCGAACGCATGGCCGACCATGAGCCTGTCGAGATCGGGGCTGCCCGCACCATCCAGGAAGCGTCCCGCATGGTCGACCTCAAGCAGATCTACTGCGTCGGCCGCATCGGCCGAAGCGGCGACTGGTCGTTCATCGTGGAGTGCGGGGGCAGTGAAGGCTGGTCCCTGGACCCGGCGGTGTCCCGCGGCGCCGAGGTGCTGATCTTCGACCCACGGCCGGACGATCCGCCTTCCTTCTTCAGGTACCTCGCCGACGGTGAGGTACAGCTGCACTTCGAGTTGGGGTTCGGCTATGACCCCTCCGGAGCCCAGCCCGACCTGCTGCGCCCGGCGCTGGAAGCGGCCGGAGTCATCCCGCCGGAAGACAGCATCGATGATCTGCTCGGCGAGGACGAGGAGCTGTCGCCTGCCGAAGAAAGGCGCCGAGTGTTGGAGGTCGTCGGTGAGCATTTCGGGTTGTCGCTGCCGCGGCAGGTGATCGAGAGCGGGCAGCTTCCTGCCGTGGTCACCCGCACCTCACCTCCGTCCTCCTGGTGACCACGGGCGTGCGTCGACTCGAACCCAAGTCACTTGACAGTGTCGACAGCCAAGGTAGACCGCGTCCGTGAAGGTCTGGCCCACCCGGAAGGTCACCCATACGTGCGCAGATGTCCGACGGATGAGGCTCCCGCTCCCATTCCCCGACGGACACCGATGCGTTCCGCCCCGGCGGACGCAGCCTGTCCCTCGTCGCCGCTCTCACTGACCACCGGGACACCATCCCCTACCCGCCCAGCGGCAAGACCGTCCGGGCTGCGCTCTCGACACCGTGAGGACGGCTGCCCAACGGCGACAGGGAGTGCCTGTACGCCACGTCACCGCGAACGCCACAGCCGCATCCACCACGCGACCCTCGGCCCGAAACGATATCTACGCACGAGCGCTACCTCCTCGCCGTATGCCGCCCCACCGAGTTCGAGATGATCCACTCCGCACGGGACAGCTCGGAGGCGACACGCATCAGCACCTGGCTCCACGCCTTCGACTACCTCGGAACCGACGACGACGCATTCACCCGCGCTCTTGAGATCCAGCGCCATGCCCTCAACGTGGGTTTCCACCGCGCCCCGTCCCTGCCCGACCTGTTGATCGCCGCCACAGCGGAACTGAACCAGCGAACGGTCCTCCACTACGACGGGGACTTCGACATGATCGCCTCCCTCACCGGTCAGCCCACCGAATGGGTCGTCCCACCCGGCAGCGCCGACCGGTGAGCCCGTGGCCTCAGGTCACCCTCGCCCACCCGGTCGCGCTCCAACCTGCTGCGCCGACTCCTGCGCGACACCCTCCAGGACCTCACGGTCCCGGGCGCACCCGTCGAGGCCGCCACCGTCCGCGGCTGGGTCCACGACGCACGGACGAGCCCGGACGGGCGCTGTTGGACACGCTGGGCAGAAATCAGCCACCCTGCTCATAAGCGCGTTGACGTCGCCAACACGCCTATTTACGGTGGCTGTTGATACGTACCGTGACTCAGGGGGCGCAACAGATCGTGCAGGTGGACGACACCGGTGCACCGGGCCGGCCGGTCACGGCGGGCCACCTGCTGAACGATGCCGAGCGTGCCTTTCTGCAGGCCGAGTTCAGCGTCGTACGACCACTTCTTCAGCGGCTCCAGCACGAGTTCGGCACACCTGACACCGACGACGCCGCCGTACGGTATGCCGTGCTTCGCGCCGCGCTGGCCGCTCGGGCCGGTAACTGGCCGGAGGCGGTCAGCTGGTGCCCGCACAGCGACGACCTGGACATGGCGGAGACGGGGGTCGTGCAGGCTCTCGCGGTGAGCGCCCTCCGCAGGCTGAGCCAGGAGGGGCAGCACACCGACGCCGGTACCGCGGCGCTCGTTGTCGTGCTGTGGGCGCACCTTTTGGACGAGGAGGACCCGGGCGACTTCCGCCTGCTGCTCACCGAACGGCGCGGCACTCCCGTGCCCGACCCGGCCTGGGAAGATGCCCGCCGCCATCTGCTCAAACGCGTCTCCGACCTGCTGCACGCCCTGGATGTCCGTGCGGGCCGGGACGCCCTCGCCGCCTGGGAGACGGCCTGGGACGCCGAGCGCGCCGCCCCTGCCGTCGTCCCCTCGGATACCCGCCCCGTCGGTCTCGTCCCGCTCGGGCGTGCCGCGCGGCACCTCGTGGGGCACGGCCGCGGGGGCGACCTCCTCAACGCCTACACCTTGCGCCATCCCGACCCGGGCGCCTGGAGCGCGGACTCGCCCGAGCACCGAACCTGCGCCGACGCACTGGCGCAGGCCCTGGCCGAGCGGGGCCGGAACCGCGTGCGGGCCGGTGACTGGAGCGAGGCGCTCGCGGACTTCAGCACGGCGGCACGGCTCGGGCGCGCCCTCGGAGCGGAGGAGCAGGCGGACGTACTGCGAGCGGCGAGGAGTGTCGGGCGGAGTCGCACCGGGCTCGGCAACTCACCCGTGACGCGGATCCACGGCCTCGAACTGGCCCATGCTCTCCTGCCGCAGAACGCCTCCGTGGCCGCCGAGTTGACCGCCGAGCTGGTGGAACGGGGCCGGAAGGTCTTCGGGACCGACCCGCTGCAGAGCCGGACGCGTTTCGCCCGTGCCTTGAAGGTGACGCCCCGGCACCGAGAAGCCCGGTCGGGCCTCGACGACCATCTGAGGGCCGACCTGCGCCGGGCCCTCGCCGGAACGCACCGGGGTGACAGGCTCCGTGTCGGCGACGTGCAGGGCCTGCTCAAACGCGACCCGGAGTGCGCGCAGGCCCGACGGTGGCTCGGAGACCACTACGCGGAAAAGGCCGTGAACGCCGCCCTCCGCGGACGTCTGTCCCCGGCAAGGGCCGCCGTACGCAAGGTGCTCCAGTACGACGGTCCAGCGGGGCCGCAGGGTGACGTGTTCGTCGATCCGGTACTCGTCGACCTCCTCGTCGGTGCGGCCCGGCGCACGGACGCCGAGGACACCCGCACCGCCCTGGAGCGCCGCGTCGAGCTGCTGGGGGTGGCCGCGACCATCGCGGACCCCGCCCGGAGCAGCCACGTCAGGGAGCGGCTCGACACAGCCGTCCTCCTGCTCGCCGAGCACCTCGAAGCCACCGCGTCCCCGTCCGACGTCATCGAGCTGTTCCTCCGGGACTTGATGCGCATCGGTGTCAGTGCACGCTTCGACCAGACCGTGGAGACCGCCTATCTCAACCGTGCCCGGGAACGCGAGACAGCAGGCGACCCCGGCGGGGCGCAGCGCGACCGCGCGTACGCGGAACGGATCGGTGCCGGCCTGACGCCCCAGGGGGTGCTCTTCGGTCCCGGCTCCGACATGCCCCGCCCTGACGACACCGGACAGGAAGCCCTCTTTTGACCGACGATGCATCCGCCGCGAACCGTGGGGGCAGCGGTCTTCCCCCGATCCCCTGGTTCGGCCCCACGCTCCACGAACTCGTGCCCGGCATCGCGCCGGGCGCCCGCCCCCTGTCCCTGCGCACGCAAGCGGCCCGGGCACTCGCGGCGGCCCGTACGGATCCGGTCAGACGCGACCTCATCCACCGTGCCGACCAGGGCTCCCGCAGTCCCGTCACCGCCCTTGTCGCGGAAATGCTCACCCCGCCCCTGCCACCGCACGACACCGAGGAACGCCCGTGACCGACCCCGCAGCGACCGACCCCGGAGCGACCGCCACCACCGGCTCGCCGTCCGAACTCGACAAGATGCGGCGCCGGGTCGAGGCGCTGTCCCGCAAGCGCGACGAGGCCGACGCCCGGTTGCGCGACCTGCTGGGTTCCCTGCTGCCGCTGGACGACCTGCTCGCCGACACCCTTCACCGGGTCGGCGCCCTGCACGAGGCGCGATCCGCACGCGAGACGGCCTCGGCCGCCATCGCACTGAGCGAGCAGATCAAGGCGGCACACCTGATGCTGCGCGGCGAGTTCGCCCGGCACGACGTCAGCCCGATGGACGTGGTGGGCCGAGCCCCCGATCCGGCGGAGATGCGCATCGTCGGTACGGAACCCCATCCAGCCTGGCCGGACGGCACGGTGCTGAGGGAGAAGGTCACCGGCTTCCGCCTGGGTTCCGCCGCCCTGCGGCCCGCGCAGGTCGTCATCGCGGTGCCGGGACCCGCACCGGAGCCCGAACCCGAGGCACCGGCCGACGATGACGCCTCGGGCGCCAGGCGGGCACAGCCGCGACGCACCACCCGATCCCAGCGGCACCTGCCGCTCAAGCCCTCGGCCAGGCGGGGACGTCGCTCCCGTCGCACCTGAACGGGCGGCCGCATCCCGCCTCCGCCCGCAGCGCATCTTCCGCATCCGCCGCTCCACGACGATCAGGAAGCACCCTTCCATGCACCGGACTCTTGGTATCGACCTCGGCACCACCAACTCCGTCACGGCCTGGCTGCGCGACGGTGTCCCCGCCGTGCTGCCCAATCGGCAGGGCGAGCCGGCCACCCCGTCCGCCGTGGGGATCGACTCCCGCGGCGCCCTGCTGGTGGGGCAGGAGGCCCTCAACTGGCGTGCGGGGGTCCCCCGTTCCGTGATCACAGAGGTCAAGCGGCTGATCGGGCGGCGCTGGGACGACGAACTCGTACAGCAGGCACTCAAGGCACGGCCCGACGACGCTCCGCCCGTGCGGGCCGGTGCCGACGGCTCGGTGGAGATCCTGCTCGGTGACCACTACCTCTCCCCCGTGCAGGTCTCCGCGATCCTGCTGCGGCGGCTGAAGAAGGACGCCGAGGACGCCGCGGGAGTACCGTTCCGGCGGGCGGTGATCACCGTACCGGCGTACTTCGCCGAACCGCAGTTCCACGCGGTCCGCGAGGCCGGACGGCTGGCCGGTTTCCATGTGGCGCGGATCGTGGAGGAACCGACGGCCGCCGCGCACGCCTTCGGTGTCATGTCGGGTGAGGACGGCACCACGGACTACGCCACCGTGCTCGTCTTCGACCTGGGCGGCGGCACCTTCGACGTGTCCCTCCTGACGATCGGTCCCGGCTACTTCTCGGTGGGCACCCTGGACGGGGACAACCTCCTCGGCGGCGCCGACTTCGACGTACTGCTGGACGGCCACCTGCGTGAGCGGCTCGGTGGACGGGACCACAGCGGTGAGCACGACGCATCCCGGATCCGGGCCGCCGCCGAGCGCGCGAAGGTCGAACTGTCCGCGCGGGACACCTCTGACGTGACCCTCGCTCCGCTCGGCCGCCAGGGCGGATCCTGGTCGGGCACGGTACGGCGCGCCGACTTCGAGCAGCTCCTCACCGGTCACCTGAGCCGGATGCGGGACACGGTCGAGGCGGTGCTGGCGCAGAACGACGCGCTGCCCGCGGACATTCAGCGGGTTCTCCTGGTCGGTGGCTCCACCCGTGTCCCGGCCGTCCGGCGCGACCTTCAGGAGATCTTCGGCGAGGGCACGGTGTCGGACGCGGTGGATCCGATGATGGCCGTCGCCCACGGCGCCGCCGTGGAGGCCGGTCTGCTCGACACGCTCGACTGCCCTGCCGAGACCTGCACCATCGAGGGGATTCCCGTCACCGAGGACGTCTGCCCGGCCTGTGACACCCCGCTGCTCGGCCCTGCCACGGTGGACTGCCCGGGCTGCCACGTTCCCGCCCCCGAACTCACCGCCGCCTGCCCCGTGTGCGCCACGGACCTGTCCGGGCTGCGGGCACCCGCTCCGGCTGCCACGCGCACGGAGTGCCCGGAGTGCGGTCGCGCCGACAACCCCGCCTCCGCCACGGCCTGCCTCGACTGCGACGCGCCTCTGGACATGGGCGGACTCAAGTGCCCCGGCTGCGGAATGGTCAACGCCCCCGGGCTCAGCGCCTGCTCGTTCTGTGGCGGCGACTTCGGCACCGCTCCTCCCCAGCAGGTCACGGCGCAGCACATCGGGCTTGAGCTGGAGGACGGCACGGTCGAGGTCCTCTTCCCCGCCGGCACCCACTACCCGACCGAATGGCACCGGGTGGACGACCTCGCGGTACGCAGCGACAGCGGCGCATCGGTGCGGTTCCATCTCTGGGAGGGACCGCACCTGCGCTCGGCGCAGCGCAACGAGTTCTGCGGAGGCTTCGTCGAGGAACGCACCGACGGACTCCGCGGTGCCGTACCGCTCACCGTTCAGGCGAAGCTCGACGCCGACCGGACCATCGCGTTGCAGTACCGGATCGGCTCCGGCGACTGGCAAGGCAAGGAGCTGCGGCGCAGCATGATCTCCGCAGCCGTCGGACGGAAGGCAGCCGAACTCCGCGACCGGTACAGCCGCTTTCTGGCCGATTTCGAGGACGAACTCACCCCGGCCGAACGCGACGCCCTGGACGAAGCCGAGTCGGACCTGGCGGCGCTCGCCCGAGGAGAGACCGCAGGACGTTCCCTGGACGGACTTCTGAACTCCGCGCGTGACACCCTGGAGTTGTCCAAGCGGGCCCGAGCCGCGCAGGCGCACGCGAGCATCGCCTCCCGGAGCGGGCGCGGCCTGCTGCCGCCTGCACTCCTACAGGACCTGAGAGCTGCGGCAGAGGCGGTGCTGGACGCACGAAGGGCGATGGACACGGATGCACTGCGGGCGGGCACCGAGCGGGCGGAGGATCTCTGGACCACACTCGATCCCGCAGTCCGCACCTCCCTCCTGACCATTCGCCTGGCCGAACAGGACGCATATCCGGCGACCCTGCGCAAGGAAATCCTTGCTGCACGTGACGCGCTACGCAGCGCGGTGGAGCAGGGCGACCAGGCGGCCCAGGACAGCCAGCTCGTACGCCTCGGACGCCTCGCCGAACAAGGCCGTGGCCAGTTCGCGGAGGTGCGCACCCCCTCTTCTGCCGGCGGGAGCGTCCTGCCGTCCAAGCGGTGACAGACGTCGGAATCCGGCTCGGTGCAGGGCCTGTTCGGCCCTGTACCGCACGCCCCGAGGGGCCTCAGGCCCTTCTGCCGGAGGTGCGTTTTCGTGCGACGCAGTCGGAAGGCCACGGCATCGCCGTGGCAGTGCCCGAAGCTGCGCAGTTCACCCTGGGCAGGGCAAATCTTCGTGATCCCGGAACTTGCAACCGCCTGACGTCGGTCACCCTGGTCCACCCAGTCGCGCTCGCTTACGCCTGCACGGGCAGCGCAGGGAACACGACCACCGAGCCGTCCTTGTCGCGGGCAATCTCAATCGCCACGTCTGCCGTGCGACTGTTGACCGTGACGCCGTCGCCCAGCTGGTGAATCCGGTGGGCCGCGCTCATCAGGCGATCGACTTCACCAGTCGTGAAGACGGGTCGCAAACCGTTCGGGCGTGCCAACTCCAGGGCCGACAGGCGTACCAGGACACCGGCGATACTCGACTCCAGTTCGTCGAGGCGCTGCTGATCGCGCTTGAGTGCGCGGGTGAAGTTCTCGAACGGATTGCCGGGGTCGCTCTGGGCGTGCTCGACGGCCTGGAGGACGACGACCCGCCGCATCAGCGCGATGGCCAGGGAGGCGAGTTCGAGGTGGGTACGGAACATGCCGCCGTCGTCGTCGACGCCGGGGAACGACTTGGTCAGCGTGCCGAGTTCGACGGCCTCGCCCTCGGGCAGTCTGTCGAGCGCACTCTGCCATCGGGCCAGACGAAGTTCGGCTTTACTCAGCGCCGTGTCGATGGTGTGCACCGCCGAGTCGAGTCCCAGCGAGACACCGAGCTTGCCCTGATCGAGCAGGAGGGCCGTGGCCTTGTCGATGGCGGCACGGCAGCCGTTGAGTGCACTGTGCTCGTCGTCGAGCCTGTCCTCCTGAAGTTGCTCCAGCAGTTCCGTGATGTGCTCGATGGCCTGCTGACGCTTGTGGTCGGCGTGCGCGCTCACCCCCACCGCCACGGCCATGAGCACGAGCGGAGCAGCGACGGTGAGCGCCGTGCCCCCGGCGACCGCGGCACCGGCCGTTGCACCGGCTCCACCTGCTGCACCTGCAGTGGCCGCTCCACCGACCGGCACGAACCTCGCGCCGCCGGCAATTCTGCCCGCTGTGTCCACGAGCGGACCGCGGATGCCACCGGCCGCCCCCTTTGCCACCATCGGGCGGACGAGGCCCTGCCCGAACTGGGCGGCGACCTTCGCCGGGACCACCATGCGATACAGGCCCTCGCCGGAAGCGGTCGCCCTGGCCGCCGTAAGGGAACTTCGCGCCGATTGCGTGATGAACTGCGACAGGTGCTGCGCCAAGGGACTCACGGCGTCGAGCGGGATGCCACGGCCGCGGTCGATCTTGCCGGGCAGCGGATGCACCTCAAGTGTGACGATCGGCTCGTCGGCCAGGACGGCCAGCACTCCGCGCAGTTCAGCCAGGCGCTCAGCCGTCATCGACTCGCCCGCGGTCAGCCCTGGCACCCGGACGTCAGCAGTCGCCAGCGTCCACACGGGCACGGTCGTCTTGCGGTCGTCAGTCATCGTCTCCCCTTGTTTTCCAACATGCTCGTAGCCTCAGTCGCGCCATCACCGCACGTGCACCCACCCGTGCAGCCCCTCCAGATGCCGCGGCAGCCGACTGCCCTGCCAGCCCAGCACCAATCGCTCCCGGGCACGGGTGATCATGACGTAGTACGCCATGCGCAGGGTCGCCGCCGTTGGGTCGGTGGCGGAGTCTGACTCCGCGTCGGCGATGACGACGGTGTCGAAGTCGAGGCCCTTGGCGCTGGCGCGGTGGACGAGCACGACGCCGGGTCGGGCGAGGTCGAGGTCGCGATAGCGGCCGGACGAGGCCTCCGAGCTGTAGAGCTGGGGTTCGTGGGCGAGGCCGGCGCGTTCCAGGCGGCGCATCAGGTCGGCAGCCGTACGCAGGGAGTTGACGATGACGCCGATGCGGTCCCGCGGGTGCCGGGCCGCCAGGGCGGCGATGTCGTCGGCGAGGTCCTTGGTGCCGGAGTAGTGGCGGATCGCGGGCAGCGTCCCGCTCCGGACGGGGATTTCAGGGCGGGCCCCGCCCGTGCGGAAGTGCTCCGCGAGGGAGGCGATCTCGCGGCTGTTGCGGTGGTTCCCGGCGATCTCGACCCGCCCCGTGAAGCGGCCGAGAGCGTCGGTGATCTCGGTGAGGGTGGAGTTCGTTTCCGTGAGGCGCTGGCACTCGTCGGCGAAGACCGTCACGGAAGCCGCGGCGAGGCGTGCCATCCGGTAGAAGCCCGGCGACAGGTCCTGGCCCTCGTCGACGACGAGGTGAGGGTGGCCGCCTCGTTCTCGCCGAGGGCGGCGGCAGCCTGTTGGGTGAGGGCCGCCCAGTCGAACCAGCCGTCCTGGGTGCGCGGTGCGCCGTATCCGAAGTGGCGCAGGATCCAGCCGTGAACGGTGGCGGCCTCGACTGGAGTGCCCGGGACCGTGAGGCCCTGGAGCGTGCCGTCCAGGAGTTGGCGCAGGAGGTTGGAGCGCGACAGCAGCAGGGTGGGGCGGCCGGTGAGGGCGAGGTGGACGGCGCGGTGTGCGGCGAGCAGGCTCTTGCCGCTGCCGGGCGGGCCGCTGACGACGTGGTTGCCGGTCAGTGGCAGGGCGTCCAGGCAGTCGCGCTGGGCCGGGGTGAGGTCGGGGTTGAGCACGGGCGTGTTCGCGGTGGTCATGGGTGTCATCCCTGGGCGATGGCGGCGGCGGACTCGCGGCTCGCGGTGAGGACGTCGGTGAAGTAGCCGGGCACGCGGGCGGAGCCGACGACCAGGGCACGGTCGAGCAGGGTGTTGCCGGTCTGGCAGCTCGTCTCGGGCAGCAGGGTGCAGGCGTGGCAGGCGGCCCGGTTGAGGTTGCCGAAGCCCTGGCCGGTGTGCTCGGCGCACAGCGGATCGGCGGAGCACCAGGCGGCCGCCTCCAGCATCCGGATGAGCGTCTCGGCGAAGTGCGGTGCCTCACCCTGCCGGACCAGGCCACCGAGAGTGCCCTCCGCGTCGCCGGCGGCCGTGTAGATCAGCAGTCCGTGCTGGCCGTACTCGGGGCGGCCGTAGACGCGCTCGCGCAGGCTGGCGGTGGTGTAGCCGGAGTCGAAGGAGAGCTGGCGGATGAGGAGGTGGGCGACGGTGTGCAGGAGCAGGAAGCGGGGCGAGAGTTCGCTGCCGGTCGTCTCGGCGAGCTGTTCGTCGCGGAACGACGCGTCGAGGTCCGTACGGACACCGCGGACGTGGGCCCGTACGCGGGGGTCGTTCTCCCAGGCGGTGAGGCGCTGTTCGTCGAGGGTGAGGACGATGCCCTCGCCGTAGACCTCGGTCGCGGGCAGCCAGCGCAGACGGCCGCTGGTGTCGGCGGGTACGAGGGTGCCGCCCGGGGAGTGGCGGCGGAAGCCGGTCAGGGCACGGACCTCGCGGAGGCGGTCGGCCAGGACGATGCCGCCTATGTGCGCATCAAGCGTGGCCCAGGGTTCCTCCTTCTCTCCGTCGAGTCCGAGTCCGCCGCGGCGGATCGCGAACTCCGTTGTGGGTTCCGGGAGTTGCACGGCGTCGAAGGCGTACCACTCGTCGCGGCTCAGGTCGATCTTTCCGGACTTGCCGGAGTCCTGCCGGTCGAGGGGCGGCGGCGAGGGGGCACCTGTGGCCTCCGCGACGAGCTGGTCGATGAGGCTGTCCGGGGCGTCAGTGTCCTCTTTGATCATGCCGCGGAAGGTGTCGGCCCTGGGCGTGCCGAGCGCGTCGATCAGGTTCGTCCAGTAGCCGTGGTCCAGGACGGTCTCCGCCATGTTCCGCTCCGCACGCGGTGCTTCGGCGGTCTGGGGGATGTCGAGGGCCGAGTAGACGACCGGGTAGTAGACGTTTCCGGCGGTGCGCTGCACGTTGTGCACCTGCTGGCCGCAGGAAGCCCTCGCATCCCAGTGCTGCCAGGGGTTGCGGCCCGAGCAGTGTCCGCCCTGGGGGCCGAGGACGTCGAGCAGGTCGCGTTCGGCGTCGCAGGTCTTGCCGCCCTCCCTGATCGCTTCGCAGCGCACCGAGAGCGCTTCGAGACCGGAGGCGCGGTCGGCGACGCGGAAGCTGAGCCGGCGTGCCTTCCAGGCGCGCTTCGACTCGGAGCAGGAATCGCGCAGTTCGGGCGCGAGCTTGGAGTGGGCCCAGTACCACCAGTCGACGTCATCGAGGTGTCCGTCCGGGCAGATGCGGACGAACCGCATCGGCGTGAGGCGGGGTGCTGCGGCGCAGGACGTGCACACGGGCGGCTCGCCCGGCTTCTCATGCTCGCGCAGAAAGCGGACCATGGCCCGGCAGGAGCCGCAGAACAGCCAGCCGGGGAAGCGCACATAGGGGACGCCGGGGCGATCGGCCTTGTCGTAGCGGTCGTTGAGGGTGTGGGGCGCGGCGAAGAAGCCCTTGACGCCGAGTCGGGTGGCGAGCCGGTCGGAGGGGACGGGGGTCTTGAGGTCCGGCCACCTCTCGATACCGGCGGCGACGAACGACTCGCCCTGGACGTCGAGTACCGCACCCACGCCGAACGGCAGCACGGTCTGCGCCTGGCGGACCCGGAGTTTGCGCTTCACCTTCCTGCTCCCGTCACGGTGATCTGGCACTCGCGGTCCACGCTGCGCATCGAGTTGAGGGTCTCCCACAGGCCGTAACGCTGCTCGAAGACCTTGAGCAGGTTGTGCTGGCCCTTGCCCTGACTGCGGTAGTAGAGCTCCTTGCCCTCGACGGCGGCGGCGCCGGCCTGCCGGTACCAGTCGTCCAGGAGGTAGCCGAGTTCCGCTCGTACGTCGGCGCGTACGGCGTCGGCGTCGGCTCCCGTGGCGCCGTGCTCGGCGGTCGCGGCGCGCTCGGCGAGGGCGTCGGCGATCCGCCCTGCCTCTTCCTTGTGGTCGGTGATCCGCCCGGCCCGGTTCTCGGCGGCCAGGCCGAGCCGGTGGCGGACCAGGATGACGAGCGCGGCGTGCAGGGCGCGGCGGCGCGCGGGCAGGGACCAGGGGGTGACGCTGGCGGGTTCGACGTAGCGGTAGAGCGCCCGGTGGTAGTCCATGAAGGTCTCGTAGTGGGACCGGTCGCGCGGGCGCGTGGCGTTGAAGTAGGTGACAACGAGGCCGGGCACCTGGTGGCGGCCGACACGGCTGGTGGCCTGGATGTACTCGGCGGTGGTCTTGGGCTGGCCCTGCATGAGCATGTACGCGAGCCGCTTCACGTCGACGCCGACGGAGAGCATGTTGGTGCACGGCAGGAACGACACCGACCGGGGGTCCGTCCCGGGCTTTTCGAGGCGGTCGAGGAGGATGGGCTGCTCGGCACGCGGCAGGTTGCTCGTCAGCTCCTGTACGTCGCCCTCGCCGAGCGGACGTACGCCGACGCCCTCGTCAAGTCCCCGGAGCTGGGCGGGGATGTCATCGCCGGCCGCCGTGACGGTACGGCCGAGTTCCCGCAGGCTGTGGTGGTAGGCGACGAGGGTCCAGTAGTCGTCGCGGTGTTCCTCGGGGAGCTGGTGGACGCCCTGGAGCATGGCCGCCGTCGTGGCGACGGCGCCGCGGCCCGCGGTGTGGCCCTGCGCCATGACGCCGAGGTAGAGGCGGCCGGGGCTGCCGGTGTCGGGGACGGCGAAGAAGCTGTCGCGGGCGTCGAGCCCGGACGGCGGGAAGAGCTGGACATCCTGGTGGTGCAGGGCACGGACCTGTTCGGCGGAGCGCCGGATGGTGGCCGTAGCGGCGACGATCTTGGGCGGGCGACCATCCGGGCCGGTGCACAGCTCCAGGATGGCCGCCTCGTAGAGGCCGACCGTGGTGCCGAGCGGTCCGGTGAGCAGGTGCAGCTCGTCCTGGATGATCAGGGACGGGGGCCGGTGGCCGGTGCCCGCACCGAAGAGGCTGCCGGAGTCGGGCTCCCAGGCGAGCCGGGCGAACTTGTCGACGGTGCCCAGGACGAAGGTGGGCGGATCCTCGTAGAGGTGCTGGTCGACGACGGCGACGGGCAGCACGTCGTGGAAGGCGCACTCGTCACGGGTGCAGTGGAAGGCGAACTCGTCCGCCTCGGCGCGGACTCCGTAGTCGGAGCGGACGCTTGACCAGGTGGGCGGCAGGATGCGGGTGCCGCACCACGGGCAGCGGTCGAGAATGAAGACGTCCTCGGGGTGGCTGGCCGCGCGCTGCTCGTCGAAGGCGACTTTGGCCGCGTCGAACTTGTTCGGGGTGGTGGTGTCGCCGACCCACAGGCCGATGGTGATGTCTTCTCCGCCGAGGCCGAGTTCGGGTTCGGTGCGGCGAAGGTGCTCCAGGGCGCAGATCGTGGTCGCGGCGCGCTGGAACTGCTGGGTGGTGAGCAGACTGAGGGTGTAGCGGCTGAGCACGGTGGTCCCGCCGCCTTCGCCGCGGATCCGGCGCAGGGCGATGGTGAAGGCGGCCAGGAGCAGATACGCCTCGGTCTTGCCACCACCGGTGGGGAACCAGATCAGGTCGGTGGTCTCGCGGTCGCGGTGTCCGGGGTCGGCGACGCCGTCGAGGGCGAGGAGGAAGAAGGCGAGCTGGAAAGGGCGCCAGGTGGCCTTTGGGTCGACGGGCGGATCCAGGGCCATGGGGTCCGCGCGGTGGCGCCGCTGACCGGCCTGGTCGGGGGCGGAGTGCCGCATCTGCAGCAACATGGCGCGCTGGGCGATACGGAAGGCGTCGAGGAGTTCGGGACGGTCGGGGTCGCACAGGGTACGCACGCCGGCCTCGATGCGGGTGACTGCCTGGCGGACGCGGTCGAGGATCCGCTCCGCGGCTTCGCGGCCCCAGGGCGGCACCTCGACGGATCGCTGGCCCACGTACCAGGCGTGGTACGAGGCGGCGAACTCGGCGAGTTCCTCGCGGAGTTGGTCCCTGCCGACGGCAGGGTCGGCCAGGTGGGAGATCGTGAGCGCGGGGGCGTCGAGCGGGCCGCCGGCCCGGACGGCGGGCACCTCGGCGCGTGGCAGGGCTTCGCAGGTGAGGAGTTCGACACCGCCGTCCTCACCGCGGTCCTCGCGGACGGCGCAGCCGTGGCCGACGGCATGGGTGACGACGTGCCGGTACTGAAGGCGCAGTTCGCGTTCCTCGGGATCGCGACTGGCGAGCCGGACGCTGGGATAGGGCAGCACCGCGCCATCGGCGGGGCGGACGCTGAGCCGGCACTGGAACAGCATGTCGTCCCAGTCCGGCGCCTTGTCGTCGGCACCGTCGTGGCGTTTTTCGTTGACCAGGGCCACGGTGATGAGGGTGCCCGCGCCGTAGGCGCGGCGAGTCAGCTGAATCCTCGCGCGGCCGTCGAGGACGGCCACCTCCTCCCGGTCAGGGCCGATCGTGTGTGTCTCGGGTGTAAGGGGGACGCGCTTCCAGCGCCGGCCGCGCCCGGGTTCGTTCCGCTGTGTCTCGTAGCGGGCGGCGGCACAGCTCACCTCGACGTCAACGGCGTCGGTGTAGAAGCTGATACCGAGAGACGCGGGCAGCCAGCTGTTGGTCTCGGGCACGGGGTCGGCGGCCGGGTCCACGTCGGGGGCGTCCTGCTCGGCGCCGGGTGCCTCGGGGTCGTCGGCGGCGAGGTCGAGCCGGCGCCTGCGATCGGCCTGTTGCGGGTAGAGGGTGCCCATGAGGTACTGCCGGTCCGGCGGTGCGTCGAGCACCTCGTCGTCACCGCCGACGGGGCCGACGAGCTGGCGGGTGAGGTAGTCGACCAGCTCTTGGCGCGGGTCCATGTGCGGTCCTTCGGATGAGAGTGGAGAGTGGAACGGGGGCGGCGGTGTATGCGCGGGTTCAGCGGGGCGGCGGCACCAGGCCGTGGCGGGCCGCGTGACCGTAGAACTTCGCCTTGGCCTTCGATTCGATCTGGCGGATGCGCTCACGGGTGACTCCGAAGACGACGCCGATCTCCTCCAACGTGCCCGGGTCGTCACCGTCGAGTCCGGTGCGCCGGACGAGCACATGCCGCTCACGCTCGGAGAGTGCCTCCAGGACGACACGCAGCCGCGCCATCAACTCCTTGCGGATCAACACGACGTCAGGGCCGGGCAGTCGGCTCGGCCCGATGATCAGTTCGCCAAGCGCGGTGTCGTCGCCGATGATCCGGTCCAGGGAGTCGGTGGGCCGGCTGATTCTGCGCACCTCTTCCACTTCGGCGAAGGTCAAGCCGCTGACGTAGGCCACGTTGTCGATGGTCCTGGGACGGCCTACGCCCAGAAGCTTGCGCTCGGCCACGGCGACTTTGCTCACCTTTTCGTGCATGTGCACGGGTATCCGGATCAGGGTGCCCTCGTCGGCGACGGCCCGGGTCATGGCCTGCCTGATCCACCAAGTCGCGTAGGTCGATAGCTTGTAGCCCCTGTCGACGTCGAATTTGCGGACCGCGCGCATCAAGCCGATGGTTCCGTGCTGGACGAGGTCATCGACGTCCAGTCCCCGCCCCTGGTATCCCAGCGCGATCTTCCACACGAGCCGCTGGTTGTGCCGGACAAGGCACTCGTAGGCACGCCACCGCTCACCGTCACGACGCAACTCCGCGATCTCCTCCGCCGGAACGTCGCGGCTGAGGCCGTCCGTGCCGCCCCGCAGGAGAACGGCCAGGCCGACCTCCTCGTCCGCCTTGAGCACCACCTTGGCCGGGTTCCGGCGCCACCGATCCTCCTCCAGCACGGCCCGGGCCGCACGGACGGCCTCGGCCAGCCTCTCGTCCATGACGGAAGCGGCGGATCGAACGCGCTTCTTGCCGGTCGGCACCTTCGTGGGCACAACGCTGGGCGCCGGACCCGAGGAAGGAGCCATCGGGCGAATCTGACCGCCCGCCGCTGCCTGGACGGACATACCGAGCGGGCGGGGACGGGTGATCGGGAAGTCGGCGGTGAGCTCGCGCCCCTCGGCGGGGCTCAGCCCGTGGAGCCGTACGACACCGTCGTGGGCGAGCTTGCTGACGGTGCCGTCGGCGTCGGCGTAGCGGGACAGCATCCGCCGAGCCTGGGCCAGGCGACGGGCCGCTTCGCTGGGGACGGACGCTGGATCAGGGACGGTTTTCCACCGCGGTCCCGGCGGCGGCACGGGCCCGGCGGCTTGCGCGTCCGGCACAGCGACGAGTGCCGCTGCGGAGGTCCGACCCGGTTTCCGGCGCGACGGCTTCACGTGAAGACCAACAGCGGCGAGCCCATTGCGCAGCCTTCGCTGCTGCTCGTCGCTCGTGAGCCCGAGCCGATCCGCCTCCAGGGCGAAGGCCCGATGACTCACGAGGCCCGAACGAGACGCAGATCGTCTCAACCTCTCAATGACCGACGGCAACTCCGCCTCGATCGTGCGCCGTCTGGCCTCGGCCGTCGGCTCTCCACCCATAGTGCCCCCCACTTGAGCGTTCGAGCACCCGGACTTCCGGCGAAGGGTCGGCCGGGCACAACCAGCACTCTAGAACTGGCACGTTTACACCGTCAACACATTCACCGAATTTGTTTACACACTTAGGAGGGTCAATTGACGGCGTCAACAGGTAGGGTGAGGTCATTGGCGCAGGCCTCGCGCACTCCCGGAAGGTCACCCGTGTCCCAACCCGAACTCCTCCCCGGTACACCCGAGTTCCGCATCAAGCTCCCCAAGGGCGGTGAGGCGCGCGGGCATCTGCTCGCCGAGTTCGGCGGCAACGGCACGCACAAATTCCTTCTGCGGGAGGGCTCGTTGGTGGCCGCCGACGCGTGGCCCGGACTCGGCGACCATGCCCGCCGCAACCGCGCGGATCTGCGCGCGAGCGGCGGCCTGGTCGACGCTCCCGCCGATCCCAGCCTTCCACAGGCGGAGCGCCGCTGGGTGACGAACCGGGACATCGAGTGCAACTCCTCCTCGGCCGCCGCCGCGCTCGTGTACGGCTACGACGCCTCCGGCCCCGAGTCCTGGCGCACCGCTGAGGGCCACCCGCTCGCCGACTATCTGTCCACCGGCTGGCGTGCCCCGCGCAAGGCGTGGCTGGTACGCGGTTCCAATGTCTCCGGGCACAACCTGGTGCGGCAGCTGTGGCTGACGGAGGGTTTCGTCTCTCTCGCGGCCGCGCATCTGCCACCCCTGGAGGAGACCGACCCGACCAAGAGCGCACTGCGCCGTTTCGTGGAGGACGGGTACGAGGGGGCAGCCTCGTATAACCAGAAGCGCGGTCTCGTCGACGAACTGCACGGCTTCCTGACGCAGATGCGCATAGGCGACACCGTCGCCACCATCGGCGACGGATGGCTGCACATCGGGCGGATCACCGGGGATGCCGTACAGACCTCGTCGCCGGGCGGGTTGTCCAATCTGCGAAGGACCGTCGCCTGGATGCCGCAGAGCCATGCGTACGAGGATCTGCCGGAGGAGGTCCAGCAGAAGCTGTCCGTCCAGCACGACGTCGTCGATCTGACCGGTGTGCTGGACGCGCTCGACGGGCTCACGGGGCAGACGGACCCCACGACCCCGGCGGCAACCGGCGGCACCGGCGAGCACCCCGCCGTGGAACGACCGGCGCAACGCGAGCTGTCGCTGCCGCACATCACCGAGGAACTCGCCACCGATCTCCTCGTCCACGATCGCGCCTGGCTGGATGAGATGCGCGAACTCCTCATCGATGAGCGGCAGTTGGTGCTCTACGGCCCACCGGGCACCGGTAAGACCTATCTGGCGATGAAACTCGCCGAGTACTTCGGTGGCGGTCCGGAGCAGGTCAAGATCGTGCAGTTCCATCCCTCGTACGCCTACGAGGACTTCTTCGAGGGGTTCCGGCCCGTGGAGGACCCCGAGACCCGGGAGGTGGCCTTCCGGCTGACGGCGGGCCCGCTCCGGGAGCTCGCCGATCTCGCTTCCCGCGAGGGCAACCGGCACATCCCGCACTTCCTGATCATCGACGAGATCAACCGTGCCAATCTGGCGAAGGTCTTCGGCGAGCTGTACTTCCTTCTGGAGTACCGGACGCGATCGGTCCGTCTCACCTACTCCGGGGACGACTTCGCGCTGCCGCCCAACCTCTTCGTGATCGGCACGATGAACACCGCCGACCGGTCGATTGCCCTCGTGGACGCGGCGATGCGACGCCGCTTCGCCTTCGTGGAGCTGTCCCCGCGCACCGAACCGACCGCCGGCCTGCTCGCGCGCTGGCTGAAGCGTGAGGGCAGGGACGTGGAGCCCGCCCGCCTTCTCGACGCCCTCAACGCCCGTATCGACGAAGCCGACTTCGCCATCGGGCCGTCGTACCTGATGAAGCCGGGCGTCTACCGCGACGGCGGCCTCGAACGGACCTGGCGCACGAAGATCCTGCCGCTGCTGGAGGAACACCACTACGGCGAGGGCCTCGACGTCACCGCACGCTACGGCCTCGACTCGCTGCGCGAGCAGCACCCGTGACCGTGTCCGCGACCGCGCCCGTGGCCGAGGTGTCGCTGCGCGAGTACGGGCCCGCCGTCTCCGTCCCCCTGGGCGCCGGAGCCGGACAGGCTCTGGCCGTCTCCGGCATCCTGCAGAGCGCGACCCCCGATCCCCTCCGGAACGGGCACTGGCTGCTGCGGGCGGGCAGCCGGGTCGGGGCCGTGCGCATGCCTGAAGGTCCGGTCGTACGGATCATGCCCAAGACCTCGGTGGACCGGCTGTTCTTCCTCCTCGGGTTCAGCCTCGACCCGGCCCGAGCCTGGCGCGACAGCCGCGAAGGCACCATCGACACCGGCGCGTACGACGACATCGTCCCCGCACTCGCGCACGCCGTGGAGCGGCAGATCGACGGGGCACTGCGGCAGGGGGTCATCCAGGGCTACCGGGAAGTGGAGGAGTCCGCGCTGGTCGTGCGCGGCAGGCTGCGTGAGGCCGAGCAGATCCGGCGGCACTTCGGCCGTACGCCGCCGGTGGAGATCGCCTACGACGCGTACACCGCCGACACCGCCGAGAACCGCATCCTGCGCGCCGCCACCGAGCGGTTGCTACGGCTGCCGGACGTTCCCGGTCCCGTCCGGCGGCGCCTCGCCCATCAGCGTGTACGTCTCGCCGACGCGGCGCCGCTGATACGGGGGCAGGAACTGCCGCGTTGGCAGCCGTCACGCCTCAACTCCCGCTACCGGCCCGCACTGCGGCTCGCCGAAGCCGTCCTGCGCGGAACCTCGCCGGAGCACCGGCCGGCCGGGGCCGCCCCGCTCGCCATGGACGGCTTCCTGCTCGACATGAACAAGCTGTTCGAGGACTTCGTGACCGTCGCCCTGCGCGAGGCGCTCCGGGCGTACGGCCTGACCGCGCGCCTCCAGGACCCCCATCACCTCGACGTCGCGGGTCTCGTAGGCATGCGTCCCGACCTGGTCGTCCGCACCGGTGACGGCCGTACCCCGCTCGCCGTCGTCGATGCCAAGTACAAAGTCGAGAAGGCCGACGGACTCCTCAACGCCGACCTTTACCAGGCGCTCGCGTACGCCACCGTGCTCGGTCTGCGCGAGGCGCACCTGGTGTACGCGGCCGGACGACAGCCCGAGCGCTTCCACGAGGTGCGTGGAACGGCGGCGGGGCCGGACGGACGGGGAGTGCGGATTTACCAGCACAGCCTCGATCTCTCCCGCGAACCAGAACAACTCCTCACAGCTTTCCGGGAGATCGCCGGACAACTGGCGTCCGGACGAAAGGAAGGGACCTGATGCCCCGGCTCGCCTTCGCCCAGAGCTTCTGGGACGGTTACGACACCCTGGAGAAGCCGGTCCGGGCCGGAGTGCGCAGGGCCATGGCGAAATTCCAGGCCATGAGCGCCGCCGAACTGAACGCGGACAAGGGGCTGCACCTGGAGTCCGTCCACAACGCCCGTGACCCGCGGATGCGCACCATTCGCATCACCGACTTCTGGCGCGGGGTCGTGCTCGCCCCCGACGACGGCAGCGACATGTTCCTCCTCGTCAATGTCCTGCCGCACGACGATGCCTATACCTGGGCAGCGAAGCGTCTGTACAGCGCGAACTCCGCGACACGGGCCCTGGAGGTGCGCAACGCCGTCGCCCTGGACGAGCTGACACCGCTGTACGAGACGGCCGCACGCACGGCTTCCCGGCTGCTGTTCGCGAACGTCTCCGACGGCACACTGCGTGAACTCGGCATCGATGACCAAGTACTGCGCGCCGCGCGTTCACTGGTGGACAAGGCTCAACTGGAGGCTTTCTCCACTCTGCTGCCGGAGGATCAGCTGGAGGTGCTCCAGTACCTCGCCGAGGGCTTCAGCCCGGAAGAGGTCTACCGGGATGTCGTGGCGGTACGTCGCCCCGCCGACGCGCCCGCCGAACCGGTCGAGGACCTGGCCACGGTGATCACCAACACGTCCGCCCGCATCCGACTGGTCACCGGGCCGCGGGAGTTGGAGGAGATGCTGGCGAAGCCGTTCGCTGCCTGGCGCGTCTTCCTCCACCCCTCCCAGCGGCGCGTCGCCTACCGCACCTCGTACGGCGGTCCCGTACAGGTCACCGGGGGACCCGGCACGGGCAAGACCGTGGCTGCCCTGCACCGGGTCAAGCATCTGCTCGGCCGCTCCGAGGACGGCCGCATCCTGCTCACCACGTACACGAACGCGCTCGCCGCCGGACTGCGCGAGATGCTCGGCCTGCTCCTCGACGAAGACGAGAAGCTGCTGGCGCGGGTCGATGTGACGACGGTCGACGCCTTTGCGAACGGCGTCGTGCGCGCGCACTCGGCGGCCGTGCCCAAACCGATCGGGGACCGGGAACAGCGGCAGTTGTGGGAGAAGGCGGTCAGGCAACGCGATCTGCCGTTCACGGCCCAGTTTCTGGCCCAGGAGTACCGGCACGTCGTTCTCGGCCAGAACCTCCGTGATCTCGACGGCTACCTCGGCGCGAGCCGCCGCGGCCGCGGCATCGGTCTCGGTCCCGCGCGCCGGCGGGAGGTGTGGAGCGGCGTGGAGCGGTTCGAACAGTTGCTGCGCGACCGCGGCGAGACCACGCACCTGCGCGTCTGCGCCCGCGCGGCGGAACTCCTGGCCGACGAGCCGGCTCCGTACGCCCATATCGTCGTCGATGAGGCACAAGACCTGCATCCCGCGCAGTGGCGGGTGCTGCGCGCCGCTGTCTCCCTCGGCCCCGACGACCTGTTCGTCACCGGCGACCCGCATCAGCGGATCTACGACTCCCGGGTGACGCTTGGCTCGTTGGGCATCGCCACGGTCGGCCGCAGCTTCCGGCTGCGCGTCAACTACCGCTCCACGGAGGAGATCCTGGCCTGGTCGGCCCGCCTCCTCGCACCCGTCACCGTCGACGCGCTCGAGGGCGAGGGGACGGACTCGCTGGCCGGCTACCGCTCCCTGCTCCACGGCAGCCGTCCTCGGGTCCGGGGATATGCCACCCGGCAGGAGGAGACCGAGGCACTGGTGGAGCGGGTCCGAACCCTCCTCACCGAGGGCCTCGCGCCGCACGAGATCGGTGTGTGCGCACGCTTCAACCTCGCCCTGGACACGGCCGAGGAGAAGCTGAAGGCCGCCGGCATCCCGGTGCTACGGGTCAAAGGGCAGGTCGCGCAGGGGTCCGAGGGAGTGCGGCTGGCGACGATGCACGCGATGAAGGGGCTGGAGTTCCGGGCGGTGTCCGTGCTCGGTGTCGCCGAGGGCACTGTCCCGTTCGCCCGTGAGATCACCCCACGTGAGGCGGACCCGCTCCAGCACGATGCCGACCTGCTCCGTGAGCGCTGTCTGCTCTTCGTCGCCTGCACCCGGGCTCGCGAGACCCTGAGTGTCACGTGGAGCGGGACCGCGAGCCCCTTCCTTCCGCTCGTCGCCTGATCGGCCGCCCTGCTCGGTCCTCATTCCTCCGGTGCCAGGGCGCCCGCCGCGAGACCGTCACGGGCGACCTCGGCGAGCTGCCGACTCAGCTCGTCGACCTTGCGCATTCCCTCCTCGAACGCGGACAGGGCCCGGAAGGCAGAGCCGTACCGACGCTGCTCGTCGATGCCCATACGGGGGATGCGTGAACCCCTGCCGTCAAAGCGGTAGGTGCCGCTCGCGCTCGTGGACCTGCGGACGTTGGCGGAGCTGCGCAGGAACCCCTGCAGATAGTCGGTGTCGAGCTGCTCGCTGGCCGAGACCGGCTCCGGACCGTCGTATGCCACGAGCCCGGCGCGGGCGAGATCCGCGACGCTGGTGGTGGCACCCTCCAGCGAGCCCGGCCCGCCGCCCGTTGCCAGCTCGGGCAGGAGGGCGGCGAGTCGACGGATCTGGTCCTCCAGTTCCTTGCGCAGGGCGGCGTACTCGCCGGGGTAGTCGCGGTGCCGGGAACGGAGATGGCTACCCGGTGTCAGGTCGACGGTGTCATCGAGGAGCTCGATCAGCGGTACGTCGGCAACCTGGTCGGGGCGCGGTTCCAGATCCCCGTCGGGGCTGTTGTCCGTCAGGTCGACCATGCGCACGGTGTGCTGCGTGTCCGCCCCTCCCGGGCTCTCGGGGCGCTGAAGACACCACAGATGGACAGGCAGGGCGTGCGAGGTCGCCGTACCCGGTGGCAGGGCGATCACTTGGCGCACGATGCCCCGGCGTACGAGTTCTGCACGGATGCGGCGACCTGCCTTGCGGTAAGCGACCGAAGCCGGCATGACCATGAGGACCTGGCCGCCGGCCACGGTGTGGGCGTAGGCGTGCTGGAGCCACGCGAGCTCCCCTTCGGCCTTGGACGGGGTGCCGAGGTCCCAGCGGGAGTCGAGGAGCAGTTCCTCCCGCCCCCACTCGGTCACGCCGGCCGGAGGATCGCAGACGACCAGATCCGCCTTGAGGTCCGGCCATTCATCCGCGCGCAGGGAATCTCCAGCCACGATGTGCACGCCCGATCGGCCCAGAAGGTCCGCGCGGAGCTGTGCGAAGCGAGCGCTGTCGGTATCCAGCTCTTGGCCGCGGCAGAGAATCCCGGCTTCGGAAGCGACGGACAGGAGCAGCACCCCGATTCCACAGGCTGGATCGAAGACCGTGGCATCGGACGGCAGCTCGGGAGCAAAGTGGCACACGGCACGCACCACACGCTCGGGAGTCACCTGGTCGGACCCGGCACGCCGAGCGGAGTCCATGAACCGTTCAGTCAGTCCGTTGACGAGGTCGACGGGTGATCCGGTTCGGGCGAGCTCCCGTACCCGGGCGGCAACGTCGTCCGGCAGCCCCGGCCCGGTCTGGCCGGCCAGCGTCGCGGCAACCTGTGCCAGGCCCACGACCATCTGCTCCCCGTAGACGGCCCGCATGGCCTGCCACAACTCGACCTCGGGTGACACCTCCTGGCCTTTGCGTTGCCTGTCCAGCCATTCCTGGACCTCAGCGAGTGCGTAGAGCGGACTGTTCGCGGCACCTCCCGCCGGCGCGGGGAAGTCGTCGTAGCGCCGACGCCAGTTGGAGACAGCGGCCCGAGTGACTCCGGCCAGCCGGGCGATCTCGGCGCCGGTGACCAGGGGGCCGACCGATGAAGCGGCATTGTCCGTCATAGCCTCAGCGTACACGGACCGGCATCCCACCTCCAGGGTCAGAGTACGTTGACAACGTACACACACTGATGTCACGCTAACTGTGTACTTGGCTCTCTCCTGAACCAGCACGCCGCAGAGCGTGCCCGGCCCCAGTCGTCCACGGGGGCACCCCTTGGCATCGAACACCGCAGTCCGCACCGTTTACCGGCTGTCCGGCGTCGCTCCCACCACGGAAGCCATGCTGTACGCCCTTGACCTCGAACTTCTGGACAGACTCGGTGCCGATCCGCATTTACCGGAGGTGCTCGGGGTCCCGGCCCTGTACATCACCTGCGGGATGGAGCACACCGAGGCCCCTTGGTGCGAACCCATGTCGCGCAGCACCGGCATCACGGTCAGCGAGAGTGTCCGGCGCACCGCTGCCGTGCTTCTGCTCGCCGTCGACGACACGGTGTACGCCATCGGCTGTGACCAGGGGTATCGGCTGATCCCCGACCATCTCAAGGACAAGCGCTTCGGTCTCTCGTTCGCCATCCGACAGATGGACCCCAGCCTGATCCGCGGAGCGGTATCGAGGTCTCTCGGGCAGGCACGCACCGACATCTCCTTGGTTCCGGGCGGCGCCCCGGTCCCATTGCTGGGCATACGTGACCACTCGCGCATCGTGCGCAGCCTGGGCGGATATCTCGACGACCTGCCGCTCACCCGGTCGCGCTACTCGCGCGGACAGGCCGTGAGTGCCCAGGGCGGGTGCGGACTGAGGATCGCCCTCGGAGTCGAGCCCGAGGCCTTGCTCTCCGACCTGCGGACCATCACCAGAATCTGCCGCGAGGACATCCCGAACCAGGAGCTGGAGTTCGTCGACCGCATCGTCCCGGTCAGCGCTCCGACGACCCTCGACGCTCTCGACGAGGCCCTGGACGACCGTCTCGGCCGGCCCGCCGACGGAAGCATCTCCGCCTGTGTCCCCTCCGAACATCACATGGCATACGCGGAGGCCACCACGTACATAACGCAGATCAACAGCCCCGGTGCCCTGCGCTCCGACGACTTCGACCTCGGATATGTGCTCACCCGGGCCCGACTGGCACCGCCCGGCCGACGCCTCAAGGCGCTGCGCGAGGGAACCGTGATCCTTGCCAGGGACCGCCGGGCGGGGGCCGCCGACATTCTCGCCGTCACCAGCGCGCTGACGTGGCTGGAGACCGGCGTCTCGCTCGGCTCCAGACGGTTCTTCCTGATGGACGGTGAGTGGTACGAGGCCGGGGCCGCCTATGTCGAAGAGTGCCAGGCCGCCGTGCGGGCGCTGTTCTCACCTTCACCCTCCGTCTCCCTTCCCCCCTGGGCGGACGGCGAGTCGGAGAACACATACAACAACAGGGTGGCTGACGACCGGCCCAACTGGCTCTGCCTCGACACCAAGAACGTCGCCAACCCTCTCCGGCCCAGGGACCAGGTCGAGATCTGCGATCTGCTCACGCCCGACGGCACCCTGATCCTCGTCAAGCGCGCAGGCGGTTCCGGTCCGCTGAGTCACTTGTTCAGCCAGGCCAGGGTGGCGGTGGAACTGCTCCAGGAGTCCGCCCAGGTCCGCGCGGACTTCACCGCGAAAGTGGCCAGGCTGAGTGGCGGCGCACGCCTGCTTCCGAATGACTACACGCCCAAGCGGATCGTCCTTGCGATGCTCCTCAAGAAGCGCGGGAGCCTGACCCCGGATTCCGTCTTCGGGTTCTCCCAGATCACCATCGCCCAGACCTCGAAGGCCCTGGCAGCGCGAGGGGTGACTGTCGAGGTCGTCGGCATCCCGCAAGGCGGCGCTGACACACTTTCCCCACCTTTGTGTGACGTGGGAATGCGTGCGGCGGTCCCCGGCTGATTCTCCCGGAAACTACTCCTCCGCACTCCAGAGTTAGCTGCTCACATGGTGACCAACTGTCGCGGGACACCGATCCTCGACTCACCCGCGCCCCACCTTGCACGGCACAGAGATCGGCCGTCAGACGCGAGATCCCCGCCTGGGACATTGCTGGGACTTCCGGCTAGATCAACGGGTATGGGCGTGAGACAGCCGAAAGGCCATCTACTCAGGTCAGCGAGGCGCAGCAACCCAGCGTGGCAGGTCACGGGGCCGCCTGGTCTCTTCCGGGACGTCTGAGCCCTCATCGGCGACAGGCCGCCGCACCTTGCTTGATCTGCACTGAGCGGGTCATCTGGAAGAGGTGCGGCGGCACCTGTACCGGACCTCTCTGGGATTTCGGACCGGGACCTGGCTTTCGGCGCAGACCGCTCCGTCCAGGCAGCAAGGCGCCGGTGATGCATGACGACTCCGGACAGACGAGGACGAGAACCTATCGGCGACCTTCTTCGGGTGTGGCAAACCGGTGCGCGGGATGGCGCCACCACGTTCGATCCGGTTGGCAGCCGTCACCTGCGGCCGGCCGGTGACGGCGACGAGCCGACTCCGCGTATCCGGCGTGGGGATTGAGGCCGGCGCCGACCGGGTGACACCGGCTTAGATCTCATGAACGAGCTCCACGGCCTCGGCGAGACGAAAGCGATCATCGTCGATCGCCTACCGAGCGTCACCGGCACCGCGTCCTACAGTTGACGTGGCCCATCTCAGCTCTGCCTCCCGACCGAGTCGCGAAGCAGATGGCCATTGGGGCGGCGATCGGCAGGGAGGCGCGTCCGGCCTCCTACCCTGTGGTACGTCGTCAGCTGGCGACGGCAGAGCCCCACAGGGGCGTGAACTCGGCTGGTGAGGAGATCGCCTTGGGCCGGCACCTGTGCAGGAGAGGTCCGTCGGCGCTCGCGTTGAGGATGTCGGCCTGCAGCCGCTGAAGTTCCTCCGAAGGCTCCAGGCCCAGTTCGCGTCTGAGGACGGCGTAGAGGTTCTGGTAGGCCTGCAGGGCCTCGGCCCGGCGGCCGGCTCGGTGCAGTGCCGAGATGAGCCGGCCGTGGAACCACTCGTGCAAAGGGTGGTCGTTGACCAAGATCCGCAGCTCCGGGAGGATCTCCCGATAGCGGCCGAGCTGGAATTCGATTTCCACGCGGAGTTCGAGGGCGCGGATCCTGAGTTCTTCCATGTGGGCTATTCGGCCGTGGAGCACCCCGGCGACGGGCACATTGCTCAACATGGGGCCGCGCCACAGACCGCGCGCCCGGTTGAGGTGCGCTGCCGCCTTTTCCGGTGCCCCCTGGTGAAGGTGCCGCTGAGCGAGTCGCACGAGCTCCTCGAAGACGCATGCGTCGACTTCGTCACGGGCGATGTCGAGGAAGTAGCCGGGAGCCTGGGTGAGCAGCAATTTCCGTTCACCATTGGTCACTTGGGCGTCATGGAGCATACGGCGGGCATGGTAGACGTGCGTCTGGAGGGTGCGGGGTGCGCCGCTCGGCGGGTTCTCCCCCCAGAGCTCACGGACCAGCGTTTCCGCCGCGAGGGGTTCGCGTGGCTGGAGCGCCAGCACGGCGAGCATCTGACAGATCTTCGGGGCCTTGGGAGCGAACGTCTCGCCTTCATCGGTGGTGATCCGGAATGCGCCGATGAGGTGGAACTGCACTGGCCGCACGCTCCTTCCGCCGCCGTCCGGCGCTCGTGTCGCTGTCCGGTCGGTCGATCCGGACAGCTGAGACGGTAAAGGGGCGGAAGACTGCGAGTCTCCTGTACGAGGCCGAGAGTGTCAGGTTACCGGACGGTAGGTCGGTTGTTGTGCGGCACATCACGATCGCGCCGCGGGGTGTACGGCTGGCAGCACTGCGCTGCCCTCCAAGGCGACGGCCAAGTGGGCGGCGGAGGCCAGGGTGACGTGGCGGTGCCAGCCGGGAAAGGACCGGCCGGCGAAGTCCCGTATCCCCACTTTGGCGGAGATCGCGTTGAAGTCGCGCGCGACGATGTGTGGCAGCACGGTGAGCCCCAGGACCAGTCCCAGTGGCTGGATACCACCACCGGTCAGCCACAGTTTCCCGGGCCTGGCGGCCGTTTTCCGCCACTCGCCGACCAGCGTCATGCCACCGCCGCCCGCGGCGGGCGCGGCGGCGGTGACGGGTATCGCCACGGCCGTCATAGGACGTTCACCGATGTTGACCTGCTGCCGCAAGGTGATGAGGGAGGAGGCCAACTCAGCCGCCGTACGCACTCTGTCGCCGTACTTCGGCAGCTCCGACCGGTCGATACGCAATTGTTCCTGGGGGTCGACCCGCACGACGAAGGGGACCCCGACCGAGGTGAAGTGGCGGGCCAAGGCCGGCGCGTCGATGCCGTCGACGTCCACCACCACGGGGCCGTGCTGGACTTCGGGGATGCCCGTGATGGCGGCCACCGCCTCGCGCACGCAATCGTCGAGGGAGACGGCTGTGACGCCGGCGGGGATACCGGCCCGTTGCCGACGGGGGCTGCTGAGCCAGCGGCCGGACAGTCGCAGGCGCCAGTCGATGGGCACTGCGGTCCTGCCGGACACCAGCCACGCCCCCACTGCCTGCTGGCCGGTCACGGTCTGATCCATATGCGGGAGAAAGTGCTGGTCGACACCGATCGAGTGCGAGCCGACCTTGGGGATCATCGTGGACCTGACGACCCAGGCATCCGGCGCCAGGTGCCTCTGCACGTACTGCGCCAGGGCGTGGCGCACCGGCATCCACTCCCAGGGTGACTCGCTGATGAAGTGATGGACGCTCTGCTGGGCCGCGCCGCCCTCGAACTGGGCGGCGATGTTGCGCAGTGTCTTGCGCCCCGGCACGGTCAGCAGGCCGCGCACGTACCGCTCGGCCTTGAGTCGCTGACCACTGCGCTGCAGGGATCCGAAGAGGTGGGCTCCGAGTTCTTCCAGCAGGGACTCGCAGTGCGAGTCCATGTGTGTGCAGACGGGTTTGACCAGGCTCAGACGCACGAATCCCCCTGTTGACGTCGCTCATCCGATCGACGAGGTGGCGCGTAACGCGCACACCCGCCCATCCACTCTTACATAAACCGTCACTCAGTCCGGTTTATTTGCGCGAAGATCGAACGTCTCCGGATGTCCGGCCATGGGCGCCCGCCAGGGCCGTGGGCACCGCGTCAGGACGGCGGAACCGGGGCGGGTTGTCCGCCGGACGACCGTGCAGCTGCCAGCAGGTGTTCGGCCCGGTAGTGAGAGGTGTCCAGCTTGGCCAGCACGTCGGCCGGCACCACGCTGGGCAGCACGAGGGCGAACAGGGCCGACACCTCGTGGGACAGATCGCGGCCGGGCAGCGTCTCGGTGACCAGCTGGACACCGGTCCAGGCCCCGACCACGAGTCGGGCGACCTGCGCCGGATCGACGTGGAGGCGGAGTTCGCCACGCGCCTTGGCCTCCGTGAGCATGTCGGTCGAGACGGCGATCCAGTCGGGCCAGCGGGTGCCGAACAGGGACCGCGCCTTGGGGTCGACGGACAGTTGTATCGAGGCGCTGAGCACAGGCTCCCTGGGAACGCGGTACGCCAGCAGGAGCGCCAGATCCACCCATTCCTGCAGCTTCAGGGTCTGCGGCATGAGCCCTTCCCTGGTCACGGCCTCGTCGAGCACCGCGCGCGCCAGCTGCTCCTTGGACGTGAAGTGGAAGTACACGCCGCCCCGGGTGAGTTGGACACGCTCGATGAGCATGCCGATGGTGCTGCCCTCGTAGCCGAGTTCGTTGAACATCCGAGCGGCGGTCTCGAGGATGGCCCTGCGTGTGCGGATCGCGCGTTCCTGCCTGACCACTTACGCCACCATGACCTTTCCTTTACTAGTGCTTGAACTCACACTTACTCGCCTCCAAAACCGGACGGAGGGCCGGTACTTTAGCAACGCAACTCATCGCAGCTGCCTTGCAGGCCGGATCCAAGGGGGAGATCTTGCCCGAAGTCCCTATAGCGCCCCGCTTCTTACGTCGATCCCGTACGGAATCGCCCTCGCTGTTGCTCCTGGGCGCCTACACCCACCTCAAACACGCCGAAGCCGTTCTCATACACAGTTGGCGGCGCGTGAGCGAGAACTCGTTCACGCTGTGCCTCCGTTGGCCCGCCGCCCCGCACGGACAGCCGTACGATCCGCGCATACTCACCCAGACGATCAGGCAGAGTGGTCTGACCGTCGCTCACGCCGAGTACGAGGTTCCGCTGGAGCACCACACTCTGCTGAACTCCCTCGACCTCACCGTCTCACCGGACTTCCGGGTGTCGGACACCGGACCTTCGACTTTGGTCGTCGACATCACCGTCTCCCCGGGCAGGAGCGGCCGTCGTGCCGCTCATGCGATGCACATGGAGATCCGGACGCGCCCGGGCGGCGAGCCCGTAGTGCGGGCCGACACCGAGTTCGCGTGGATCTCCCCGGCCGCGTACCGGCGCGTGCGCGGCGACCACCTCACCGTCGACTGGGGTAACTGGCCGCTCCCTGCCCCCGTCGACGCCGCACTCGTCGGCCGAAGCCGCGCCGCGGACGTGGTGCTCGCGCCCACGGCCGTGCCGCACCGCTGGCAGTTGCGCAACGACGTCAGCAATGTGCTGCTCTTCGACCACCCTGTCGACCATGTCCCCGGGCTCGTGCTGTGGGAGGCGGCTCATCAGGCGGCCCAGGCACTGCTCGCCCCGACTGTGTTCGTGCCCGTTTCGGTCACCACCACCTATCTGCGCTATGTCGAGTTCGAGGAGCCGTGTCTGATCGACGCACGCATGCTCGGCCCGGTCGGCCCGGGGCAGTCCGCCGTCCGGGTCACGGGCGCGCAGGCCGACGCGCCGGCCTTCACGGCGGACATCCGTACGGTGACGCGGCCGATGCGGTGACTCCCGGACCGGGGAGTGCGCCGCGGCCGCCGGCGGACGCACTCCCCGGTCTGCTGTCACTGATTGACGAAACCGCCGTCCACCGGCATCACGGTGCCCGTCAGGAAGGGGCAGCGGTCGCTGAGCAGCCATGCGGCCGCCTGTGCGATCTCCTCCGGCTCGGCCGTACGCCCTTGGGGCGTCAGGGAGTTGACCAGATCCTGAAGCCCTGGGTTACGGCCGAACCACTCGAGGGTGATTTCGCTGCGTGTGGTACCAGGGGCGATGGCGTTCACCCGGACACCCTGCTTGGCGTATTCGTCGGCGGCTGCCCGGGTCAACCCGACGACCGCGTGCTTGGACGCGATGTACGGAGCGGCCGTGGGGATGGCCACCAGACCGCCGACGCTGCTGTTGTTGACGATGGAACCGCCGCCGTTCGGCAGCATGGCGGCGATTTCGTGGCGCAGGCAGTTGAAGATCCCGCGGACATTGGTGTCCATGACACTGTCGTAGACGTCGTCCGACATCAGGTGCAGTGGGGTGCGGTCACCACCAATCCCGGCGTTGTTGAAGGCGGAGTCGAGCCGACCGTACTGCTCGACGACGAAATCCACCGCCCTCGCGACGTCCTCGGCGACGCGGACGTCGCCGACCACGTACGCCGCCTCCGCCCCCTTGTCGCGAAGCTCCCCCACGAGAGCGGCCAGCCGCTCCTCCCGCCGCGCGGTGACCACCACCACCGCCCCCTCCTCCGCGAACACCCGCGCCGCCGCCTCGCCTATGCCGCTGCTCGCCCCGGTGACAAGAACGACTTTCCCCGTCAGAAGATCACTGGTCATGGGTGGAGTCTTACAGGCGTGGCCGCCGGAGGACCGGGGCGGTTCGTGATTACCGCGCGATGACCGCGCCATTGACGACGCGACATACGCTGCGACGGCTCGGGCGCGAGGACCTCGGACGAACGGCGGTCGGGCTGAAGGGAGTGAGGGACTTCATGCCGAAGCAGCCGATCACCATCATCGGGCTGGGCCCCATGGGGCACGCAATGGCCGTTGCGTACCTCGACAACGGCCATCAGGTGACCGTGTGGAACCGGACGGCGAGCAGGGCGGACGACCTTGTGGCCAAGGGAGCCACGCTGGCGCCCACACCGGCGGCGGCATTGTCGGCCGGCGAGTTGGTGGTCCTCAGCCTGACGGACTACGACGCGATGTACGCCATCCTGGAGCCTGCCACGCACGCGTTGTCGGGCAGGACCGTCGTCAACCTCAGCTCGGACACCCCGAAGAAGGCGCGGGAGGCGTCCGAGTGGGCGGCCCGCCACGGCGCCGAGTACCTCACAGGTGGTGTGCAGGCTTCGCCCACGGGAATCGGCAAGCCGGAGTCCTTCACCTTCTACAGCGGCCCCCGGCACGTCTTCGAGGCCGTCCAGGAGACGCTGGAGGTACTCACAAGTACCGACTACCGGGGCGAGGATCCAGGCCTGGCAGCGCTGTACTACCAGCTCCAGCTGGATGTCTTCTGGACCGCCGCGATCGCGTACCTTCACGCCCTCGCGGTGGCCGACGCCCATGGGATCAGCGCGCAGGACGTGCTCCCGTATCTCTCCGGCACAGTGGGCTCAATGCCCGGCTTCTTCGGCTTCTACACGCCCCGCATCGACGCCGGCGAGCATCCGGGCGACGTCGACAGGCTGGCCATGGGCGTGGCCAGCGTCGACCATGTGGTACGAACCGCCGAGGAGGCCGGCGTCGATGCCACCCTGCCCGCCGCGGTCCTGGAGATCTTCCGACGGGGCATCGCTGCCGGACACGCGGCGGACAGCTTCACCAGCCTGATCGAGACCTTCAAGAAGCCGACGGCCTGAACCACTTGCGGGCCGCGCGCCCCCGCCCTTGGAGGCCGTCGACTCGGTGGCCTCCCACCCGCCGAGCACTGTGTGCGGGAGTGCGCGGGCCTCGCTCGGCTCACCGCGCCCAGGCCTCCGGGCCGGGGCCGCCCCTTCCCACCGGAGGGAAGAGCTCGTCGAGGGTGCGCAGCACCTCGTCGCTCAGGCTCAGTCGCGTGGCCCGCAGGGCTCCGTGCAACTGCTCGACGCTGCGCGGGCCGATCACCGGTGCCGTGACGCCCGGGCGGGACATGACCCAGGCAAGACCGACCTCCGCGGGGTCCGCCGCGAGCTCCGCACACAGCTTCTCGTACGCCATGACGGCCTCGCGGTGGCCCTCCAGCGCCTCCGCAGCCCGGCCCTGGGCGCTCTTCATCGCGCTGCCCTCGGACAGCTTGCGCAAGGCCCCGCCGAGCAGCCCGCCGTGCAGCGGTGACCACGCCAGTACGGCCACCCCATAGCGTTGGCAGGCCGGGATCACTTCGAGTTCGACGTGCCGGGTGACGAGGTTGTACACGCTCTGCTCGGAGACGATGCCGAGGAAATGGCGGCGCGCGGCGGCCTCCTGGGCCTCGGCGATGTGCCATCCGGCGAAGTTGGAGGAGCCGACGTAGCGCACCTTTCCCTGCTGGGTGAGGGTGTCCATCGCCTGCCACACCTCCTCCCAGGGGGCGTGCCGGTCGATCCGGTGCATCTGGAACAGGTCGATCCAGTCGGTTCGCAGCCGCCGCAGCGACGCCTCGCAGGAGGCGATGATGTGACGTGCCGAGAGCCCGGAGTCGTTGGGCCAGTCACTCATGGGACTGGCGACCTTGGTCCCGAGGATGACCTTCTCGCGCCGGCCGCCGCCGCGGGCGAACCAGGAGCCGAGGAACTCCTCGGTGAAGCCCTTGTGCTTCTGCCAGCCGTACTGGTTGGCCGTGTCGATGAAGTTCACGCCATGGTCGAGCGCGGTGTCGAGGATCGCGTGGCTCTCCTCGTCGCTCGCCCTGACCCCGAGGTTCAGGGTGCCCAGGCATATCTCACTGACTTTGAGGGCGGTCCGGCCCAGGTGGGTGTAGCGCATGGTGGTGTGTCAGCCCCCGTTGCGTCGGTTGCCGGTCAGCCGCTCGAGCAGCGGGACGATGTCGTGCGGGCTCGGGGTGGCCAACAGCTCCTCGTGGACACGGTCGGCGCCGGCCCGGAAGGAGGGCTCGGTCAGGACGCGGGCGAGCCTCTTGGTCATCTCCTCGACGGAGTGCTCGGCACGGTCCAGCACCAGGCCCGCGCCGCGGGAGAGCACGTACTGCGACGTGGGTGGTGCGTCCATGTGCCTGGCGGTGAACGAGGTGTGCGTGCCGTCGTCGTGCTGGACACCGATCTCGATGTCCCCGACGGTGACGAGCTGCGGCACCCGCATCGCCGACGCCGCGCCGAACGTCCCGATCCCGCCGTGGTGGACGATGGCCGAGCAGCTCGGCAGCAGCTGGTTGAGGGGGACGTAGTCGACCATGCGGACGTTGCGCGGCACGTCGATGCCCTGGGTTTGCGCGCTGTCCAACGTGGCGACCACCTCGACGTCGAGGTCGGCGACACTGCGCAGCATGGCGGCGATGAACTCCTCGCCGTCCTTGAAGAACTGGCGGACCGACACGCCCAGGGACAGCGCGACCCTCGGTCGGTCGGCCTCGTGGCGCAGCCAGGGCGGAACCGCTCCGGTGCCGGTGAAGGGCACCCAGCGGACCGGGACGACACGGTTGTCGGTGGGAAGCCGCATCGCGGACGGAATGGGGTCGATGGTCCACTGGCCGAGCAGCAGTTCGTCGTCGACGTCCACCCCGTAGTGCTCGGCGACGGGCCGCACCGCGCGCGCGAGCGGATGGTCCACGCCGGCCCTGGTTTCGGGCGTGAGCCCGCCGATGCGTTCGGTCACCCAGCTCCAGTAGTCCAGGCCCCACAGCAGCCGGGCGTGGGCGGCACCCGATGCCTGTGCCGCCACGGCGGCCGACGGCCAGCACGGGTCCCAGATCACCAGATCGGGCTGCCAGAACCGGCAGAAGGAGACCAGGTCGTCGATGCCGGGCGGCGGTGTGGCCGACGTGGCGTCGGCCGGGTGGAAGTCCCAGATCGCCGGAAGCACGAACGTGCGGAACATCTTCCATGGGTCGGCGTCGGCGGGGGGCAGGTCCAAGGCCCGCTCGATAGCGTCCAGTTCCTCATTCATGGCCGGGGGCACCGGGCGGGTGGCGGCCCGGGGGGACGGCATGCTCTGCGCGTCGCCGAGGGGTATCGAGGTGAGGCCCACCGAGGCGATGGTCGCCGCCATGTTCGGGTGCGAGGCGACGACGACCTCGTGTCCCGCGCTGTGCAGGGCCCATGCCAGAGGGACCACGGGATACAGGTGCGCGGCCGCCGGCCACACCGTCATGAGCACGCGCATGCAAAACTCTCCTCGATTCCAGTGCCGGCTCTTCATGGGTCGCGTCGGCACAATGGCGCATGGGGGCCCGAGTGACGCTACGGAGACGCGCCCAATCGCCGTTCACTGCGGGGTAATCCCGAACGGGAATCGCGATGGCACCTCCTCGAGTCATGCCGCCTGCTCGTGTGGTCACGCACTTCCCGAAAGGTAAGTGACAAACAACGAGGGACACGCTTGAGGGTTGTGGGGCCGCGACCCACGATGGAGCCGGTGTTGCGGGACGCACGCGTCAGGCCCTGATGTCGGCGGCGCCCCCCTACTTCATCGCCAACCATCCGACATCTGGGAGCAATTGTGGACAACCGCACCCCTGTGACCGTCATCGGGCTGGGCTCGATGGGCACGGCCCTGGCCGAAGCCTTCATCGAGGCGGGTCACCCGACCACTGTGTGGAACCGGACAGCCTCGAAGGCCGCTCCGCTGGTGGAAAAGGGCGCCGTCCAGGCCGAGTCGGTCGAGGACGCGGTCGCGGCCGGCACCCTGGTCATCACCTGTCTGACGACGTACGACGACACGCGCGCGGCCCTCGAGCCGGCCGGTGAGGCGCTGAAGGGGCGCGCCCTTGTCACCCTGAACAGTGGGTCTCCCGCCGGGGCCCGTGAGACGGCCACCTGGGCGCTGGGGCACGGTGCCCGTTTCCTGGGCGGTGCGGTCAAGAACGTGCCCTCCGCCGTGGGAGCCGAGGACACGCTGCTGTACTACGGCGGCGACAAGGGTGTCTTCGAGGAGTTCGAGTCGACGCTGCGGGTGATGGGCGGCGACACCGTGTTCCTCGGTGAGGACGCGGACCTGGCCGCGCTGTACGAGATGGCGGTGGGAGGCACGCTGCTGCCCGCTCTCGTCGGCTTCTTCCAGGGAGCCGCAGCCCTTCAGGCGCGCGGCCTGGAAGCGTCCTCCATGGTCCGCTTCAGCATCAAGTGGTTCGAGATGATCAACTCGGTGCTGCCGCTGTTCGCCGAGGAGATCGATGCCGGCGACTACAGCAAGCCGGCGTCGTCGGTGAACCTGTTCGTTGCAGGCGCTGCGCACGACGCGGAGCTGGGCAAGGAAGCCGGACTCGACATGTCGTGGCACAAGCCGTTCCACGACCTCCTGCACCGGGCCGTCGAGGCGGGTCACGGCGACCACAGCATCTCGGCGCTGACCGAGGTCCTGAAGCAGCCCAAGGCCTGACCCACGCACTCAGCCCGGTCTGGCAAACCGATACGCGGTTTGCCGGACCGGGCTGAGCTGTTTCGCCGGTACGGGGATGCCGCGCCGGAGCGACGCGGCATCCCTGCGTCGTCGCCCCTACAGAACGGGGCTGTCCGGGTCGAGGCCCAGAAGGACGCGGCCGTGCACCTCCAGGTTGGAGACGGGCGTCATCATGCCGTGCAGCGACAGACCTTCCAGGTCACGGTAGAAACGCTGGAAGTGGGCGCTGCGGGACAGAGCGGACGCCCCGCTCATGGCGTGCAGGGTCTGCACGGCCTCCTTGACCAGCTGGATGGCGTATCCGCAGCGGCCGTGGATGGTGGCACGCTGCTGCACCGTGGGATGCGCCCCGCCGTCGGCCAGACGCTGCAGGAGGTCGATCACCTGGGCGTTGAGGGCCCTCGCCGCCACGATCTTGTTCTCGGCCGTGGCGACGCCGATCTGGGTGACCGGGTGCCGGCTCTGCTCCTCCCAGTTGGTGTACGCGATGGCCTTGCCCGGCAGCCGCTCGACGAACAGTTCGTAGGCGGCCTGCGCCATGCCGATGTACACGGCCGCGCCTTCGGCGAGAACGAACCCCATGAGTCCGTAGCGACGGCCGGGGTTGCCGACGTGGTCCAGCAGGGTGCCCTCGACGGCCGCCTCGCCGTCCGCGACCCGATGGGCGGGCACGAACACGTCCTTGGCCGTCGTCGTGGAGCTTCCGGTGCCGATGGCGGCCGACACATGCCAGTCGTCGGCGATCCGCAGTTCGGTCATCGGAACGAGGGCGTAGACCAGGTCCACCGAGCCGTCGGGGTGTTCGCGGAGCGCGGCGAGCATGTCCCAGTCGGCCGCCCGGCAGCCGGTGTTGAAGCGCCAGGAGCCGTTGAGGAGGTAGCCGCCCTCGGTCGGCGTCAGGCTGCCACTGGGGGTGAAGCCACCCGACACGCGCACGGCACCCTGCCCGAAGAACTCCTCCTGTGCCTTCTGCGGATACAGGCCGGCCATCCAGGCGGTCGACACCCAGGCAGCGGCGGTCCACCCGGTGGAGCCGCAGCCGCGGGAGATCTCCTCCAAAACCGCCACCTGGTCCGCCAGGGGCAGGTCGAGCCCGCCGTAACGGCCGGGCACCGCCATACGGAACACCCCCGCCTTGTCGAGCAGGTCGATGTTCTCCTCGGGTATCCAGCGCCGGTCCTCGGCCTCCCGGCCGTTCTCCCTCAGAGTCGGCACGACGGCGGTGACCGCCTCGATGACGGCTGAGGCGCTGCTCGGGTCGGCTGTCATTCTGTCTTCCTTCTGATCGTCGTGGATGGTTCCCGCTGCCGGCTGAGCGGCGGCGTCAGAGCCGCACGGCACCGCAGTTGAGTACCGCGAGCAAGGTCCGCGCCTGGACGTTGAGGTAATGCCCGTGCCGGACCAGGGAGTTGAGCTGACCGGGGGTGACCCATCGATAGCCGGGCGGGGGGTCGTCGGGGGCCTGGTCCGCGTCCGCCGTCACGAACAGGTAGCGGCTCTCCGCGTTGAGGAAACGGCCACCCTCCTCCGAGTGGATCGCGTCGTAGCGGATGTCGGCCGGGTCGGCGTCCAGCACGAAATCGAGGAAGCGCGGTCGCCCGCCGACGCCGCGGTGGGCGTAGTTCTCGGGGATGTACTGGACGGTGGGAGCCAGTTCGACGGTATCGAGGAAGCCGCCCTCGACACGGGCGTGGACCAGCACATGCGGGACGCCTGCGAAGCGACGTGTCACGAAGGCGATCACGCCCCGTGCGCAGGGTTCGATCAGCGGCTGGGACCAGGCGGTCACCTCCCGGCTGTCCGCCTGTACCGATACGGCCACCACGCGGAAGTACCGCTGTCCGACGTGCTCGATGCTGGTGGGCGTCCGTACCCAGTCGGTGACCTTGGCCAGGGGCACACGGTCCACCCGCACGTCGTGCCGGGAGCGTTCCGCCGTGAACCAGGACCTGACCTCGGTGTCGGAGTGCAGCGCTTCGTGCTCGACGGCCCGGGTGGGAGCGCAGGCCAGCACGGTGCGCGCGTCCATGTTCACCACGTTGTCGCGGTGGAGGAGTTCACCGATCTGCCCGAGGGTCAGCCAGCAGAAGTCCTCGCCGACCGGCACGTCCTCTTCGGTCTCCACGATCATGTTCCGGTTGGACTTGCGCAGGAACCAGGCGCCGTGTTCCGACTGCAGCACATCGGCCAGCACCCGGCCGCGCCCCGGCTCGACGAAGTGCTCGATGTACTTGACGTCAGCGCCCCGGTGGACCTTGGTGTAGTTGCTGCGGGTGGCCTGGACGGTGGGCGACAGCTGCAGCAGGTTCGGGTTGCCCGGCTCCATCTTGGCCTGCATCAGGAAGTGGAGGACTCCGTCGAACTCCTTGGCGAGGATGCCCAGAATGCCGACCTCGGGCTGGTTGATGATCGGCTGCTGCCAGTGCAGGAGCGGGTCGGGCCCGATGGTGGCGGACACCCCCTCGACGGTGAAGAACTTGCCGCTGTGGTGGCCGAGCACCCCGAAGTCGTCGCGGAACGACCAGCCGTCCAGCTCCGCGAACGGGATGCGGTCCACGCGGAACCGATGGGCCCGGGCGCGCTGCGCGAGCCACTTGGTGAAGGCGTCCGTGGGCAGGAAGGCGCCGGCGCGTTCGGCGGCCGCCGATCGGGCGAATCGCGCGGTCAGGCGGTCGTCGACGCGGGGGCGCAGGACGTTCGCGGTGCTCATCGCGTTCCCTTCGCCGGCCACCCGGAGGCGGGGCGCTCCGTGTGCTCGCTCGTCGGTGCATGCATGCCGCGGTGCTTGGATGCCTTCCACCAGTGGACGTTGTCGCGGTACCAGGCGACCGTGTCGGCCAGGCCCCGGTCGAAGTCGACGGTGGGCGCGTAGCCCAGCTCCTCACGGATCTTGGTCTCGTCCAGCGAGTACCGCTGGTCGTGTCCCTTGCGGTCGGGGACGTAGCGGATCCAGGACCGGTCGAGGCCGGCCAGCTCGATCAGGCGCTCGGTCACAGCCAGGTTCGTCCGTTCGTTCCCGCCGCCCACGTTGTAGATCTCGCCGGCCCGGCCCTGGGTGAGGACCAGTTGGATGGCGCGCGAGTGGTCGTCGACGTGCAGCCATTCGCGGATGTTCAGGCCGTCGCCGTACACCGGGACCGGTTCGCCTTCGAGGAGGTTGGTGATGAACAGCGGGATGAGTTTCTCGGGGTGCTGGTGCGGGCCGTAGTTGTTGGAACAGCGGGTGATGGACAGGTCCAGGCCGTGCGAGCGCCAGAAGGCCCGGGCGATCAGATCGGAGGCCGCCTTGGACGCGGCGTAGGGCGAGTTGGGCAGCAGCGGCCACTCCTCGGTCCACGAGCCGTGCTCGATGGTGCCGTAGACCTCGTCGGTGGACACGTGCACGACCCGTGGCACGCCGGCCCTCACACAGGCCTCCAGGAGCACCTGGGTTCCGAGGACATTGGTGCGGGTGAAGGCGTCGGCGGAGGCCAGGGAGCGGTCCACGTGGGACTCGGCGGCGAAGTGAACCACCGCGTCGTGCCCGGGCAGCAGGTCGTGCAGCAGGTCACGGTCGCAGATGTCGCCCACGACCAGGTCGAGCCGCGGGTGGCCGAGGGGGATGTTGTCGCGGTTGCCGGCGTAGGTGAGCCTGTCCAGCACGGTGATGTGGGCGTCCTCGTAGCCCGCGTAGCCGCCCGCGAGCATGGTGCGCACGTAGTGCGAGCCGATGAATCCGGCGCCTCCGGTGACCAGGACTCTCATGCGGCCACCTCCACGCGCGTGTGGTCGCCGACGACCAGCCGGTGGTGGGCGTCGACATGGGCGCTGGGGCCGACGGTGGCGGCTCGCCCGATCAGGGATCCGGCCAGTCCGGGGACCTGGGTGATCGTGGCGCCCGCCATCACGATGGAGTCGGCGAGGCGGGTGGCGCGCAGCAGGCAGTGCTCGCCGATGGCGCTGTCCGGACCGATGTGGCTGTCCTCGACGACGGTGTGCGCGCCGATGATCGCCGGTCCCACGATGCGGGAGCGCACGACGCGGGCCCCGGCCTCGATGACGACCGGGCCGACGATCTCGCTGGTGGCGTCGACGTCCCCCGCGATGCGCGGGGCGAGCCGGGCCAGCAGCCACCGGTTGCACTCCAGTACGTCCTCGGCGCGGCCGGTGTCCTTCCAGTAGCCGGCGTACTCGCCGGCCCGGACGTCGGCGCCCTGGGTCACCAGCCACTGGATGGCGTCGGTGATCTCCAGTTCGCCCCGCGCGCTGGGCTCGATGGCGTCGACGGCCTCGTGGATGGCGGGGGTGAAGAAGTACACGCCGATCAGCGCCAGGTCGCTCGCGGGCCGCTCGGGCTTCTCCACGAGACGCATCACGGTACCGTCCGGGCCCAGTTCGGCGACGCCGAAGGCCCTGGGATCGGAGACCTTGCGCACCACGACCTGTGCGGCGGGGCCGTGCCGGCGGAAGTCGGCGGCGATGTCCTCGATGCCCTGGGGCAGCATGTTGTCGCCGAGGTACATGACAAAGTCGTCCTCGCCGAGGAACGACCGCGCCAAGCGCACGCAGTGCGCGAGTCCCAGCGGCTGGTCCTGTCGGATGTAGGTGATGCGGGCGCCGAAGCGGGCACCGTCACCGAGGACCTGGCTGATGTCGGAGGCGCGGTCTCCGACGATGATCCCGATGTCCGTAACGCCCAGGCTGCGGATGCTCTCCAGCACATGCTCCAGAACCGGTTTGTTGGCGACCGGGATGAGCTGTTTGGGCATCGAATAACTGAAGGGGCGCAGGCGTGTACCCGACCCGCCCGACAACACCAGAGCCTTCATGTCAGTGAATTCCTTACGGCGTTGGATTGTGTGCCTTGTGTCGCCGCCGGCCACCTGGCGAGAACTCCGGCCGCCTCGGCTTCCGCGACGCCCGGGGCCTGGGCGTCCTTCCGGGACATCAGCGGTGGTTCGTCGAAGCCCCAGGGCAGGGCGAGATCGGGATCGAGCGGGTTGATGTCGATCTGGGTGCCTGGCACATGCTCGCTGGACAGGACGTAACAGATGCAGGTGTCGTCGCCGAGCGCGAGGAATCCGTGCCCGACGCCTTCGGGTATGTACAGGGCGCGTCCCGATTCCGCGTCCAGGAGAGTCGTCTGGTACGTCCCGAAGGTCGGTGAGCCCACCCGTAGATCCACGACGATGTCACGGAGTGCGCCGCGGACGCAGGTGACGTATTTGGCCTGTCCCGGCGGTATGGCCACGCTGTGGATGCCGCGCAGCGTGTTGCGGCGCGACACGGAGTAATTGATCTGCCGAGGGACGAAAGGGCGCCCCAGGGTGTCGGCGAGCAGATCGGACCGGAAGTGTTCGAAGAACGCGCCGCGCTCGTCGACGAGGTGACGGGGCGTGATGACGTACGCCCCGGGGACCGCTGTTTCAGAGATGTGCACGGGCGGATCCGCCTTTCCTTCTCGCGGCCGCCGTCACAGACCTGCCGCGGCCAGGCGGTGCTCGACCGCCTTGCGCAGTTCGTCCGCGACGGTGCGCACCTCGGAGTCGTCGAGGCCTTGGTGCAGGGGTAGCAGCAGAGTCGTCGCCGAAGCCTCTTCGGTACCGGGCAGGTCCTGGGGCCCGGCACCGTAGGCAGGCACCTTGTGCAGCGGCGGGTAGCGGAAGGTGGTGTAGATGTCGCGGGCCAGCAGATCGGCGGCGACCTGGTCCCGGATCGCCGCGTCCAGCTGCACCCAGTAGAAGTAGTACGTGCTGTGCTGGCCCTCCGGCAGGGCGGGCGGCAGCACGACGCCCTTGGTGCCGGCCAGCAGCCGGTCGTAGAGGCCCGAGATCTCCTGGCGCCGAGCGACGAACCCGGGCAGTCGGTGCAGTTGCACGGTACCGATCGCCGCGGTCAGGTCGTTGCCGATCAGACGGCGGCCGTACTCCTTGACCTCCAGGTCCCACCAGCGGTCGGACACCTTGGCCTTGGCGAAGCCGGTGGCCTTGTTGTCCAGGCCGTGATAAGCGAGCCTGCGGGCCCTGCGGGCGAGTTCGGCGTCGCGCACGTACAGCATGCCGCCATCCCCGGTGACCAGGACCTTCATGGCGTCGAAGCTCCACACCCCGAGGTCACCGAACGTGCCGCACCGGGTCTCGCCGGCACCGGACGCGACGGCGCACGCGGCGTCCTCGATCAGCGGGACGCCACGGGAGCGGCACAGCTCGGCGATGGCAGCCACCTCACCGGGCAGGCCGCCGTAGTGCAGCAGGAGCACCGCCTTGGTACGCGTGGAGAGCGCGCTCTCCACGTGGGCCGGGGTCGGGTTGAGGGTGCGCGGGTCGACGTCGCAGAACACCGGGCGCGCGCCGGTGGCCGCCACGGCGTTGGCGGCGGCCACGAAACTCACCGAGGGCAGCACGACCTCGTCACCGGGGCCGAGGCCGAGGAGTTCGGTGGCGAGAAAGAGTCCGGCCGTGGCCGCGTTGATGAAGATCGTGTGCTCCGGCGGGACCCCCAGGTGCTCGGCGAACCGCGCCTCGAACTCCCTGGTGCGGGGTCCGTGTCCCAGCCAGTTGGTGGCGAACACTTCTGAAACGGCCTCGAGTTCCTCGGCGCCCAGGCTGGGCTGGAACACGTTGATCATCGTAATGCTCCGATCGGGGGTCGCGGTGAATTTCACTGCCGCACCGGCAGCAGCAGATAAGGGACCGCTCCTACGCCCAACAGGCGGGGTTTCCGGCACCGAATCGGGCAGCGGAATTCGAACCACCGCCGCCTAACGCCTGAGGAAGCTACACGGGCCCCTCAAGAGGGCAGTAACGGAGCGGTAACCACCGGCTCTTTACCCTTCGATGACCGGCTGATGGAACGGCCGACCATACCGTGTGACGGCGCTTTTGCAATTCCGTGGCGCAACCACGCCGAAGACACAGCGGCGCCGAATTCACCAAGAATGGGAGCGGTATCGCCATGACCGTAGCCAGCGACGAGCTGACCAAAGAAGTCCTCGCGCACGCCGAGAACTACGTTCGTGCCTTCAACTCGGGCGACGCAGCCGCTGTCGATCGGCTCTACACCGAGGACGCGGTCTCCGTCTGGGAAAAGGGAAAGCCGGTGAGCGGCGTGGAGCGCAGGGCCGGTCTCGCCGAATACCTGGCGCAGAAGCCGGTGATGAGGATCGAGATTCTCGAGTCGTACGTCATCTCCGACACCGCGCTGCTCGCCGTGGACTGGACGATCGACATCCCCACGCCGCAGGGCACCGAGCGCCAGCAGGGCATCGGCGTGGACGTGCTGCGCCGCGGCACCGACGGCCAGTGGCGCTTCGCCATCGACAACCCCTACGGCACGGACATCTGACCCGCCCCTCCCCCACCCGTCCCGGCGGCCGCGCCGGCTGCCCGCACCCCGACCACGAAGCGAGGAATCCCGACCATGAGCCAGGCCCTGGACCTCACCCTCACCGACGACCCGCACCAGCAGAACGACGTGTTCACCGACGCCTTCAACTCCGGTGAGGGCGCCATCTTCGACCAGCTGTACCGGTCGGACGCGATCTCCAACCTCACCGGTCAGACACTGACCGGCCCCGCCCGCACTCAGGCCATCACGGAGTTCCTCGCCACCAAGCCGACGCTGACCGCCAAGGTGCAGCGGACGTACCGGACCGGCGACACGATGCTGCTGATCGTGGACTTCTCGGTGGAGGCCGTGGGTGCGGACGGCACCCCGGAAAAGCTCGACGGTCGGTGCACGGACGTGCTCGTGCGGGACGAGAACGGCAAGTGGATCATGGCGATCGACCGTCCGGTGATGCACACCCCGAACACCTAGGCCCGCCGCCCCGCAGACCCCATCTCACGAGAACGGATCACGATGGATTCTCTGACCGAGGCTCTCCTTTCGGGTGCTCCGGAGGAGGTTCTTGCGCGCGAGAAGCTGCCGGACCATTTCGACGCCGCCCATCTGCGCGCCGAGGACGTCGGTATGTTCGAGGGAGCGCAGGACAAGGACGTACGCCGGTCCATCCGGGTGGGCCCGGTGGCCATGCCGGAACTGGCGCCGGACGAGGTGCTGGTGGCGGTCATGGCCAGCGCGATCAACTACAACACGGTGTGGTCCGCCACCTTCGAACCGGTGCCGACCTTCCGGTTCCTGGAGCGCTTCGGCCGCCAGGGCGGCCACGCCGCCCGGCACGACCTTCCGTACCAGGTGATCGGCTCGGACGCCTCCGGTGTCGTGGTGCGGGTCGGCTCCGGCGTACGACGCTGGCGCCCGGGTGCCCACGTCGTCGTCTCGTGCGTCCAGGTGGACGACCACGAGCCGGCCACGCACGCGGACGCCATGCTGGGGGCCGAGCAGCGCATCTGGGGATACGAGACGAACTTCGGCGGCCTTGCCCGGTACGCCGTGGTCAAGGCCAGTCAACTGCTGCCGAAGCCGGGCCATCTGACCTGGGAGGAGTCGGCCGGTGTACTGCTCACCGCGGCGACCTCCTACCGCATGCTGATCAGCGACAAGGGCGCCCGCATCAAGCTCGGTGACGTGGTGCTGATCTGGGGCGCGACCGGTGGCCTCGGGGCGTTCGCTGTGCAACTGGTCAAACAGGCCGGCGGGATCCCGGTCGGAGTGGTCGGTTCCGAGCAGAAGGCGAAGGCCCTGCGCGCCCTGGGCTGCGATGTGATCGTCAACCGGACGGAGATCGGCCTGGGCGACGCGACGACGCCCGAGGAGACCATCGAGCAGGGCAAGCGCCTGGGGCGGTTCATCCGCCGCGAGGTCGGCGAGGACCCCAGCGTCGCCTTCGACTACATCGGCCGGGCCACGTTCGGCGTCTCGGTGTTCGTCGTACGCCGTGGCGGCACCGTGGTCACGTGCGGCTCCAGCACCGGCTATCAGCACACCTACGACAACCGCTATCTGTGGATGAACTCCAAGCGGATCGTCGGCAGTCACGCCGCGAACCTCCAGGAACAGGCCGAGCTGAACCGGCTGGTCGCGCTCGGCAAAATCGCCCCCGTGCTCTCGTCGGTGTACCGCCTGGACGAGGTGGGCGAGGCGGCCCGACTGGTGCAGACCAACCAGCACCTCGGAAAGGTCGCCGTGCTGTGCCAGGCACCCCAGGAGGGCCTCGGGGTCACCGACCCGCAGCTGCGGGAGAGGATCGGCGCCGACGCGCTCAATCCGCTGCGGAGCCTGTGATGGACGAGCGGCCCATCGGGATCCTGGGCACGGGCTCCTACCTTCCCAAGGACGAGGTCGGCAACGACGAGATCGCCGCCCGGGTGGGAGTCAGCCCGCAGTGGATCGAGGAGCGCACTCACATCACCGCCCGGCGTTTCGCCGCGCCGCACGAGGCGACCTCGGACCTGGCGGTGCGGGCCGCCGAACGCGCGCTGGAGTCGGCGGGACTGGCCGCCGGCGACATCGACTACCTCATCGTGTCCACGTCCACGCCGGACTCCCCTCAGCCCCCGACGGCGTACCACGTCCAGCGAGGTCTGGACGCCCATGCCGCGGTTTGCTTCGACGTCAATGTCGTGTGCAGCGGCTTCGTCTACGCACTCGAGGTCGCGCGCCGGCTGCTCGCCGGACGCCCGGGAGGCCGGGCGCTGGTCGTCGGCGCCGATGTGTACTCGCGGATCCTGGACTTCAAGGACCGGCGTACGGCCGTGCTGATGGCGGACGGGGCGGGCGCCGCCGTGGTCGGGGAGGTCGAGCCGCCCCGCGGATTCATCGACGTGGAGCTGGCCAGCCGCAGCGACGGCCACCGACTGATCCGGGTCGAGGCGGGCGGCAGCCGGCTGCCGGCGTCCGAGCGGACCCTGCGGGAGGGCTCGCACTTCTTTCGCATGGAGGGTCGCGAGGTACGGGACTTCGTGCTGGAGAACTTTCCCGGCCTCGTCGAGACGTTGTGCCGACGTGCGGGTGTGTCCCGGGACCGGATCGACCACTTCGTGCCTCATCAGCCCAACGGGGTCATGCTCTCGCAGATCGTCGAACGGTCCGGCCTGGAGGCCGCCATGACCCACCGGACCCTCGCCCGGTACGGCAATCCCGGCAACGCCGCCGTCGCCGTGACGCTCGACGCGGCGAACCGGCAAGGCCATCTCAACGACGGCGACATCGTGCTGCTCGCGGGTTTCGGGGGCGGCATGTCGATGGGCGCCGGCCTCATCCGCTGGGGAGTGACAGCATGACCACGACTGTGCAGAGCGCGCCGGACATCCACCGGGTCGGCGTCGTCGGCTGCGGCCAGATGGGCGCCGGGATAGCCGAGATCTGCGCCAAGGCGGGCCTGGACGTGACCGTGGTGGTCTCGCGTCCGGAATCCATCGCCCCGGGACGCCGGCGCATCGAGGCGTCGCTCGACCGGGCGGTGGGCAAGGGGAAGCTGACCGGGGAACAACGGGATGCCGCCCTGGCCGGCATCAACCTGACGGCCGATCTCGACGAACTGGCCGACCGGCAGTTCGTCATCGAGTCCATACGCGAGGACGAGAGCGCTAAGGTCGAGCTCTTCGCCCGCCTGGACACGATCGTCAAGGATCCGGAGGCGATCCTGGCCTCCAACACCTCCTCCCTGCCCATCATGCGACTGGGGCGTTCCACCGGCCGCCCTCAGCGGGTGGTCGGAGTCCACTTCTTCAGCCCGGTGCCGGTGCTGCCGCTGGTGGAGCTGACGGGGTCGCTGCTGACCGAGGACGAGGTCCGCGATCGCACCGAGCGCTTCGTGACGGACGTGCTCGGCAAGCAGGTGATCCGTACCGAGGACCGGGCCGGCTTCGTCGTCAACGCCCTGCTGATCCCGTATCTGCTGGCCGCCGTGCGCATGGTGGAGTCGGGATTTGCCACCGCCGAGGTCATCGACCGGGCCATGCGGCTGGGCTGCTCCCATCCCATGGGCCCGCTGCGGCTCGCGGACCTGATCGGACTCGATGTCGTCGCCTCGATCGCGGACTCGCTGTACGAGGAGTTCAAGGAGCCGCTGTACGCCCCGCCGTCGCTGCTCGTGCGCATGGTCGAAGGCGGCATGCTCGGGCGCAAGACGGCGCACGGCTTCTACTCGTATGCCGACTGACGGGGCCGACGGCACCGCTCCCCACGTTCCTCGTCTCAGTCTCAGTCTCAGTCTCAGTCTCAGTCTCAGTCTCCCGGAGGTTTCAGGATGAGTTCCACGACCGCCTCGGAGGGCGCCGAGGCGCTCCGGGCGACGCCGATCGAGCTGCGCGAGGCGATGTCGCGGTTCGCGACCGGTGTCGTCGTCTTGAGCGTCGGCGGCGACCACATCCACGCGATGACCGCCAACGCCTTCAGCTCCGTCTCCCTCACTCCGCCCACCGTGCTGTGCTGTGTGTCCCACAGCGCGGTGATGCACAAGGCGATCACGGCCGAGCGACGTTTCGGTGTGTCGGTCCTCAGCGCGGACCACGAGGGCCTGGCACGTCACTTCGCGGACAAGAACCGGCCGTTGGGTGCCGAGCAGTTCGACGGGGTCGACTGGGAGCCCGGCCCGCTGACGCGGGCGCCGCTGTTGCGGGGCGCGCTGGCCTGGCTGGAGTGCGAGCTGTCAGAGTTCCACGACTCGGGGGACCACTCGATATTCATCGGGGACGTGGCCGGCGCGCGCAGCGGATCGACCGGTGACGGTCTGCTCTTCTTCGGTGGCCGGTTCCAACACACCATGTCCCGTCACTGAGTGACCGCCGCGGGGGGATGAGCAGCCAATGCGTACCGGGACCGAAGCCGAGGACAGCCTCGGCGTGGTGGACGCGGCCGCCGCGGGGCGCTGGTTCACCGAGGCTCTCACCGAGGGGCTGGCGCGGGCAACGGCACAGCGCGACCGCACGGCAGCCGACCGCTCGTCCGCCGGACGTACCGTCACCGGCCCCCCGCCCGCCGGCCGGAGAGTGTCGGAAACAGAGCCGGCCGCTCCCTTCGCGACCGCCGTGCTGACCGCTTTCGAGGCGTCTCTCGCCCGCGCGCTCACCACGGCGGAACGCCGTGACAGCACCCTGCGCTCGGCCCTCTCCCACGAGGCCCGCAGGGTGCTGCTCGGCACGCTCGACGCCAGGCGAGGCACGGCGGAACGCTCCGCCGTCCGAGACGGGCGAACGAAGCTGTCGGCTCGGCACCGGGCACTGGTGTCCGCGCTGGTCCTGGAATGTCTCGTCCTCGTCCTGGCCGAGCGTCCGCACCCCGCGGACGCTCCCGAGCACCTCCACTCCCTGGCACGTGAACTGGGCCGGTCCACGCGCGCGGCGTTGACGAGCACCGGTCGCTCCTGAGCCAGGGTGTCCCTCGATTACCGGGCCGTTACCGCACGATGGCAATGGCCGAATTCCTCACCCGTAAGGTGGGTTCGGATCCTGCGGCGCGATGCAAGCCGACGGGGTCGCCCCGTGTTCTCGTGCCCACCGGCGCGGGTCCGCGCACGGGTGCCAACGGGGGAATTGAAGGGAGACAGGACAGCCATGGTCTCGACCTGCGCGCCACGGGCTGCGGTCCAGCACCTCTGACAGCATGCGCGGACGGCGTGTCGCCGCCGCCCGACCCGACAGTCCGTGTCCAACGCGCCGTTCACCATGTCCGGAACCCACCCCTGCGCGGGTGACCGCCGTTCCGACGTGTTCCATACGGCCGCCCGTCGCGTCCGTCTCCTGGTCCCCGCCCCGGTGACGAGCAACGTGCTGACGCGGATCCCCTCACACACACGCGATGCCCGACGCAGGTGCATTCGGCCGCAGCTCGCGTCGGGACATCACGTCGTCCACACAGGCTCGCCACCTCTCCCCGTCGTCTTGGAACGGGGTCATCAAGGAAGGCACCATGAACGCTGAAGACAAGCTGCCCGGTTCCGGACCAAGGCATGCGGCCTCGCGCCGAATGGTTCTGAAGGCCACCGGGGCCACCGCGCTGGTGGCCGGACTCGGCGCCGCCGCGTTGAACACCGCCCGTGCCGACGGTCCCGAGGACGCGCCCACGGATGTCGTCGTCATCGGTGCGGGTTTCGCGGGTGCCACCGCCGCCCGGGAACTCACGGCCAAGGGACTGAGCGTGCGGGTACTGGAGGCCCGTGACCGCGTCGGCGGCCGCGTGTGGACCTCCTCGTTCGTCGGCGAGCAGGTCGAAATGGGGGGAACCTGGGTCGACCGCAAGCAGAAGCACGTCTGGGCGGAGATCGAGCGGTACGGCATGCGTATCGTCTCGGACGCCGCGCCGACCCGTGCCTTCCTGCCCACAGCGACCGGCTTTCGTGAGATGCCCCCCGCGGAGGTGTACGCCCGCCAGTCGGAACTGATCACCCCGTTCTTCGACGGTTCGCGCGATTACTTCCCCCGTCCCTTCGAGCCGCTTTATCGCGAGAACCTGGTGCGTCCGGTCGACGCCCTGTCGATGCGTGACCGGCTCGACCAGTTGCGTTACAGCGCGGACGACGAACTACTGATCAGCAACACCGTCGGTGGGCTGACCGGTTCGGCGTCGACGATCGGTCTCGCTTGCGTCGCCCACTGGTGGTCGCTGTCCGGCTGGAGCTTCGACGGTTACATGAGCGTCAATACCGACCGCCCGGAAGCGGGGTCCACCGCCCTGGTCAAGGCGATCCTCGACGACTCCCGGGTCACACCGATGCTGCGCTCGCCGGTGGCGTCCGTCACGGACGACGGTCGCAAGGTGAAGGTGACCACGCGTGCCGGCAAGACGTACACCGCGCGCGCCGTGGTCGTCGCCGTGCCCGTGAACACCTGGAACACCATCGCCTTCACCCCGGGGCTGCCCGCCGAGTACACCAGGCTGTCCACGGACGGCATGGGCGTACGGACCTCCCAGAAGTTCCTCATGCACGTGCGGGGCGCGGACCTCGGCCGCTTCTACGTGGAGGGCCAGGCCGGCGCGCCCTTGCTGAACGTGGTGCCCTTCAAGGAACGTGCGGACGGCAACATCATGATCGGTTTCTCGGCCAACTCCGCCTTCGACCCGACCAACACCGCAGCGTTGCAGGCCGAGTTGCGCAAGGCCGTGCCCGGCATCGAGGTCGTGGCGGTGAAGGCCCAGCACTGGGGCCGTGACCCGTACTCCCGTGGCGGCTGGGCGGTACGGCGGCCCGGGGTGCTGACCGGTCCGCTCAGGTCGGTCCAGCAGCCCCGGGGCCGGGTGGCGTTCGCCACCGGCGACATAGCCAACGGCTGGCACGGGTTCATGGACGGTGCCATCGAGACCGGATTCACCGCGGCGGCCCAGGTGGCCGAAATCCTCGGCGGGTGATTTGAGCCGGCGCCGCCCGGACGGGCGCGCGGCCACCTGATTACCGACGCGTGACTGTGCCCTGGGCCGCCCGCCCTAGCGTGTTCACCGGTTTCCGGTCGGCTCGGGCACATGTGTCCCCAACCCAGGCGAGAGGCTATTCAATGACGGCACCAGCACCGCCCACCGAACTTTTCGGATACGAGTACTACCAAAACCCGTATCCCACGCTGGAATGGCTTCGCGAGAATTCTCCGATGCACCAGTTCCGCTTTCCCGTCGGCGACATTCCGCTGTGGATAGCCACGCGCTTCGACGATGTACAGCAGCTCCTGGGGGATCCTCGGTTCAGCACCAACCCGGCCTGGGCGAGCAAAGAGTTCGTCGACGGCGGAATGGCGGTGGGCAAGGGCACGGCGATCGAGCGGATCATCACGATGCTCGATCCGCCGGATCACACGCGTGTGCGCCGACTGGCCATGAGCACCTTCACGCCGCGGCGCATCGCAGAGTGGGAGGAGCCCACCCACGAGGTGGTCGAGGCGGAGCTGGATCGCCTGGAGAAGCAGGACCAGCCCGATGTCATGGACTACGCGGGCGCGATCCCGGCGGCGTTGATGGGCAACATCCTCGGCTTCCCGCTCGAGGGCTTCAACGAGATGATCCATGCCATCGAGCGCGCGTTCCACACCGATCCGGAGGACGAGGACGCAAATCGGCGGGCGTTCGAGGAGATCGTGGAGTACGGCCGCGGACTCATCGCCCACAAGCGCCGCAACCCCGCGGACGATCTGGCGTCCGCGCTGATCGAGGCTCGGGACGGCGAGGACCGTCTCGACGAGACCGAACTCGTCGCCATGGTCGCCGTGTTGATCATGGCCGGCCTGGACACCACCCGGAACCTGATCGGGACGTCCATCCTCTCCTTGCTGGAACGGCCCGACCAGCGCAGGCTGCTCCTTGAGCGTCCCGATCTGAAGGACACGGCGGTGGAGGAGTTCCTGCGCTTCAACGGCGGTGTTGCGGTGGGCTTCTTCCGCTTCGCCAAGGAGGACCTGGAGTTCGCCGGGGTGTCACTGCCCGCAGGCGCGCCGGTAATACCCGCTGTCGGGTCTGCCAACAGGGATCCGCGCCGCTGGCCGGATGCCGATCGGCTCGACATCACCCGTACCGGCCCTCGGCACGTAGGGCTGGGGCACGGCTTGCACAACTGTCTGGGCGCCGCCCTCGCCCGGCTGGAGGCGGCGGTCGCCATCCCCGCGATCATGCGGCGGTTCCCCGACATGAGCCTCGCGGTGCCCGCCGAGGAGCTGCGCTACGACGAGATGTGGCTGGTGCGCAGCATCACGTCGTTCCCGGTCCATCCGCACGGCGACGGGAAGCGGTGAGCGGCCTCGGAAGGGGACATCGTGGCGATACTTCGAGTCGACCAGAAGGCGTGTGTGGCCTCCGGGCTGTGCGCCGCCATGCATCCAGCTCTGTTCCGGCTCACCGAGGAGGGCCTGGGCGATCCGGTGCGGGGTGACCTCACCGAGGCCGACGACATCGAGTTCGCCGAGGACGTGGCCGCCTGCTGCCCGGGCGCGGCCGTCGCCGTGCTGGATTCGGCCTGAGTGACGACACCGGACGCCCGTACCACCACGTGGTACGGGCGTTTCGTCATGTCGTGCAGCGATGCGGGCGCGTCCAGGGTGCTGCGCAGCTGGTGCGGGGTGCCTCGCGGCGGGTGTACGACACATGAGGCGGCCTCCACGACAGGAGGTCGTGGAGGCCGCCTCATCAGTGGTGCCCCCGGCGTCAGAGGAACGGCGTGTTCGGCTCCAGGCCGAGCAGTACCCGCCCGTACACCTCCAGGTTGGCGTCGGGCGTCATCATGGCGTGCATCGAGATGCCCTGCACGTCACGGAAGAACCGCTGGATGGGCAGGCTGCGCTGGATCGCCGAGGCGCCGCTGGCGGTGAACAGCGCGTGGGTGGCCTCCTTGGCCAGCTGCACCGCGTAGCCGCAGGTGCCCCGCAGAGTGGCCCGTTCCTCGGGGGTGAGCTTCTCCCCTGCGTCGGCGCGCCGCTGGACAACGTCGGCCTGGCCGGCGAGCAGTGCCCGTGCCGCGGCGATCTGGGCGGCGGCGGTGGCCACCTGGACCTGGGTGAGGGGGTGTTCGGCCTGGTCCTGCCACGGCGTGTAGGAGATCGGCCGGTGCACCCGCTCGAGGAACAGCTCGTAAGCCCCTTGGGCCATGCCGATCAGGGTGGCGGTGGACTCTGCCATGACGACGCTGATCAGCCCGTAGTCCCGGCCCTCACCAGGGCCGCTGCCGCTGCCGCCACCCGCGCTGAAGGCTTCCTCCATGTCGACGACGCGGTGTTCGGGGACGAAGACGTCGGTGGCGACGGTCGTCGAACTGCCGGTGCCGGCGGCCGCCATGGTGTGCCAGTCGTCCTCGAGGGTGAGGGCGTCGATCGGCAGCACCGTCAGGGCCTGGCGCACCGAACCGTCGGGCAGCTGAAGGTTGGTGGCGGCCAGGTTCCAGTCGGCGCCGCGACAGCCGGTGGTGAACCTCCAGCGGCCGTTGAGGAGGTAACCGCCCTCGGTCGGCACGAGCGTGCCGGACGGCGTGAAGCCGCCGGAGACACGGGCGCTGCCGCCGGCGTACACCTCCTGCTGTGCCTGTTCGGAGAAGAGCCGGATCATCCAGGCCCCGGTGATCCAGCCCTCGCACACCCAGCCGGTGGATCCGCAGCCACGGGAAATCTCGAGGAGCAGATCGATCTGCTGGGGTACGGAGAATTCCAGGCCCCCGAACCGCTTGGGCACACCGGTCCTGAAAACGCCTGCCTTGGCCAGGACTTCGACGTTGTCGTCGGCGATCCAGCGGCGATCCTCACCATCCTTTCCGTTTTCCCGGAGTGTCGGCACCACTGCCCGCACCGCCTCCAGGACGGATGCGGCTTCGATATCCGTACGGGTCATGCTGTCTCCTCGTTTCGATGGCACCCGTGAGTTTTCCGGGCGGCACTCACGGCGCGGTAATTCGGCGAACCCGGTCCGTTCCGTGACCTGCCACCCAGCGGGGCGTCAGCCTTGTACGGTGGCCGGAAAGTAGCCGCTTCGCGCGAAGAACTCGATGTAGGTGTCGAGGAGTTCGTCCGAGACGGGAGGGCAGTCGATGCCGGTGCCGGCGAGGGCGGTGGTCGTGCGGGTGGTGGAGATCGCAGGGTAGAAGGACTCACTGTCCTCGATGAGCAGTTCGACGGCGTCCAGCAGGGGGGCGATGGCGTTGTCCGCGCCTGCCTTGATCAGGTCGAACCAGGCTGACTGGGCGATCTCGGTCACCTGATAGCCGGCGATACGCAGCCGGCTCACGATCCGCTCCAGCGTCACGTGGCTGTCGTTGTAGAGGTGGAAGGTGCCCCCCGCGGCGGACTCCGCACGCGACAGGGCCACCAGGGCGGCACTGGCGTAGTCGACCGGCATCAGCCGGAACACGCCGGGCAGGTCCCGCGGGGCACTGCCCGCCTGGAGGATGCCCTTGACGGTCAGCCACACGAAGTCCCGGGTCTGGCAGGCGCCGTTGGCCTGGTCTCCTGCGACCTGGTCGACGCGGTAGACGTTCACCGGCAGTCCCCGGTCGCGTGCGAGGTCGATGATCTGCTCGGCCACCCACTTGCTCTGCGTGTAGCCGTTGGGCAGTGCCCGGCCGGGTCCGGTCGGGTCGCTCACCTCCAGGGGCACGCCCCTTGTCACGGGCCCCGGGAAGACGCCGGTGGTCGAGACGTGGTGCAGGGGCACGGTGCGGTGCCGGGCGGCGAGCCGCAGCAGTTCCTGCGTGCCGGCGACGTTCGCCGCGCCCAGCGTGGAGTACGGCTGGATCCAGTTGACCGCCGCCCCGGCGTGGTAGACGGCGTCGACGGTCCGGGCAAGCCGGTCGAAGTGGTCCTCGTCCAGCCCGAGCCGGGGTGCTGCCAGGTCGCCCAGGACGACGCGGAGCCGGTCCGGGTCGACCTCGTCCCAGATGCGGTACCACTCGAGGTTGGCCTTCAGGCGCCGCAGTCCCTCGTCCTCGTCGGCGGCCCGGACCAGGCAGTGCACGGTCGCCTCGGTCGTCGCCATGAGATCGCGCAGCAGGAAGGCGCCGAGGAAGCCGGTGGCTCCGGTGAGCAGCGCCTCCCGGGGGTTCCTGGTGACGCGGACCACCTCGTCGGCGGGTCGGATGTCCTCCGCAAGGGTGATCTCCGCGGCGAAGTCGGTCTCAGGCGCCGGCGCCGACGCCGGGTCTCCGCCGGGCAGCACCTCGGCGCACAGGTGGGCGGCGAGCAGACCGGGGGTGGGCCGGTCGAAGACGAGGCTGGCCGGCATCCGGCTGCCCACCGCTTCGCTCAGGCGGTTGCGGAGTTCGACGGAGGTGAGCGAGTCGAAGCCCAGCTCGGTGAAACGATGCTCCGCGCCGATGGCGCCGGGGTCGGGGTGGCCGAGTACCGCGGCCACCTCGGCGCGGACCAGGTCCAGGACGATGTGGTACCGCTCCTCTTCGGAGCGTCCCTGCAGGAGGGTGGCCAGCGAGGCCGCACCGAAGCCGCCGTCGTGTGCGCTGCGGCGCAGTGGGGTGCGGGCCAGGTCCGCGAAGAGCAGGGGGGCTCGGGTGGGGTGTTCGCGCAGCGTGGCCACGTCCACGGGGACGCCGACCAGAGTGGCGTGGCCGAGGCGAAGCGCGAGGTCCAGGGTGGCGGGCCCCCGGTCGGAGGCCACGAGGCCGAAACCGGAGCGGACGATGCGGTCCACGTCCGCCTCGTCGAGGCCGGCGGCCATCGTGCTCAGCTGCTCCCACAGGCCCCAGGCCACGGAGGTCGCCGGCAGCCCGAGGGCCTTGCGGTGCAGGGCCAGCGAGTCGAGGAAGGAGTTGGCGGCGGCGTAGTTGGACTGGCCCGCGCTGCCGATCACCCCGGAGAGCGAGGAGAACAGCACGAACGCCGAGAGGTCGAGGTCCCGCGTGAGGTCGTGCAGATGCCAGGCGGCGTCGACCTTGGGGCGCAGCACGGCGTCGAGCCGTTCGGGACTCAGCGCGGTGATGAGGCCGTCGCTGAGGACACCCGCCGCGTGCGCGACACCGGTCAGGGGCCGGTCGGCGGGGATGGTCGCGAGCAGTTCGGCGAGGGCTTCCCGGTCGGCGGTGTCGCAGGAGGCGACGGTGACCTCGGCGCCCAGTGCGGTGAGCGCGTCACGCAGGTCGCCGGCGCCGGGCGCGGCGGGCCCGCTGCGGCTGGTCAGCAGCAGATGCCGTACGCCGTGTTCGACGACCAGGTGCCGGGCGAACAGGGCGCCCAGGGTGCCGGTGCCACCGGTGATCAGAACGGTTCCGTCCGGGTTCCAGGTGCCGCCGGGCACGGTGTCGGCGGCCGGTTCGTCGACGCGTGCCACGCGCGGGACGAGGGCCCGGCCGGCGCGGAGGGCGGCTTGGGCCTGGCCGGCGCGGATGAGAGCGGGCAGTGCCGCGCGGGAGGCCTCGTCACCGTCGATGTCGACGAGGACGAACCGGCCGGGCGACTCCGCCTGCGCGGAGCGGAGCAGGCCCCACACGGCCCCGGCCGCGAGATCGGTGACGTTCTCGTCGCCGACCGCGACGGCGCCCTGGGTGACCAGGACCAGCGGCACGTTCTCCAGCCGGTCGTCGGCGAGCCAGCGCCGGACCAGTTCCAGGGCCCGGTGCGTGGCGTCGTACACGGCGCGCACGGGGTCACCGTCCGCGGGTGCGGAGTGCCAGGAGAGCACGGCGGCCGGGGGACGGGGCCCGGCGACGGCCGTGCCGACGGCGTCCAGGTCTGCCGCCGGTGCCGCGTCGAAGCGGTCGGTGTCCAGTTGCACCAGGGTCAGGGGCTCCTTGTCGCTGGTGAGCCGGAGGTGCCGCCAGCCGACGCGCAGCAGGTCGTCCTGCACACGGGCCGCACTGCGGCCGAGTTCGCGGGGGGTGACGGCGCGCGCGGTGAGCGATTCGATCGTGGCCAGCGGCCGTCCTTGCTGGTCGGCGACGGTCACGGTCACGGTGTCGGACCCCAGGGGGCGGATGCGTACCCGCAGGGCGGCGGCGCCGGTGGTGTGCAGGTGGAAGCCACGCCAGTGGGTGGCGAGCCACGCCCCGGCCGCTCCGTCCGGGTCCACGGCGAGCGGCAGCAGCCGCAGCGCGGCCTGCAGCAATACCGGGTGGAGGGCGAAGTCCTCGGCTTGGCGCTGCAGTTCGTCGGGCAGCCGGACCTCCGCGTACACCTCGTCGCCGCGGCGCCATACGGAGGTCGGGTGGCCGTCGCCGAGCTGCTCGCGGATGTCGTCCGGCGAGAGCGCCCGGGCGCCGGCCGGCGGCCATTGGCTCAGCTCGTCGGCGCCGCCGGTGCCGTGCCTGCCGAGCCGGCCGGAGGCGATGCGCTGCCAGGTCACGTCCCCGCCGTCGGGCCGGGCGTGCACCGTGAAGGCGCGCGCGTCGGATGAATCCTCGTCGGCCACGGCGATCTGGATCTGTATTCCCTGCCGTTCGGGAAGCACCAAGGGCTCGTGGAGGGTGAGTTCGTCGACGGCGTCAAGGCTCAGTTCGTCGCCGGCCCGCACCGCCAGTTCGGCCAGCACGGCGGGTGCCGCCACCGTCGCGTCGTGCAGGGTGTGCTCGGCCAGCCAGGGGTGAGTGCGCGCCGAGAGCCTGCCGGTGAGGAGGGTCTCGCCGGACGCGGCCACGGCGACGGCGGCGCCGAGCAGCGGGTGGTCGGCCGCGGCCACGCCCAGGCGGCCCGTGTCGCCGGCGGCCACGGACGCCTCGTACCAGTGGCGCTCGCGCTGGAAGGCGTAGGTGGGCAGGGGCACGCGATGCACGTCGTGCCCGGCGAAGATGGTGTGCCAGTCGACGGTTCCGCCGCCTACGTGCAGCTTGGCCAGCGAGGTCAGGAACTGCGTCAGGCCGCCCGACTCGCGTCGCAGGGTGCCGACGACGACGGCGTTGTCGAGGCTGTCCTCCAGAACGGGGGCCAGCACCGGATGGGGCCCGACCTCGACGAAGGTGTGGTGTCCGTGGCCGACCAGGGTGCGGGTCGTCTCCTCGAACTCCACGGGCCGGCGCAGGTTCCGGTACCAGTACTCGGCGCCGAGTTCGGTGGTGTCCAGCGGGCCGGCGGTGACCGTGGAGTAGAAGGGCACCGTGCCCTGCCGGGGACGTATCGATGCCAGGTCGTGCAGCAGCCGGTCGCGGATCTCCTCGACCTGGGCGGAGTGGGAGGCGTAGTCGGCGTGGAAGCGGCGGGTGCGGATGCCTTCGGCCTTGCACTCCTCGACAAACTTCTCCAGCGCCTCGTGGTCGCCGGACACGACCGTGGACCCGGGACCGTTGACGACCGCGATGGACAGCCGGTCGCCCCATCCCTCGATGCGGGGGGCGAGTTCGTCACGGGACAGGGCCACGGAAGCGATGCCGCCGCGGCCTTCGAGGACGCTGGTGACCTGGCTGCGGATGGCCGCCACGCGCGCCGCGTCCTCCAGCGTCAGTCCGCCGCTGACGTAGGCGGCGGCCACCTCGCCCTGGGAGGAGCCGACGACGGCCGCGGGCTCGACTCCGTGCGCACGCCACAGCGCGGCCAGGGACACGCTCACCGCGAAGGACACGGGCTGGATGACGTCGACCCGGTCGAGCGAGGGTGCGCCCTCGGCCTGGCGCAGCACGTCCTCCAAGGACCAGTCGACGTAGGGCGCGAGCGCTTCGGCGCAGGCGTGGATCTGCGCGGCGAACACCTCCGAGCTGTCCAGGAGTTCGACGGCCATGCCCGGCCACTGGCCGCCCTGGCCGGGGAAGACGAAGACCGTCTTGCCGGGTTCGGCGACCCGTCCGGTGACCACCTGCGCAGAGTTCTCGCCGGTGCTCAGCGCACGCAGACCGGCGAGCACCTCGTCCTGTCCGGTGCCGATGACGGCGGCCCGGTGGCCGAGTTGGGAACGGCCGGTTGCGAGGGAGTAGGCCACGTCCCACGGCCGCGCGTCGGCCGCGCCCTCCAGGTGGGACAGCAGCCTGCGGGCCTGGTCGCGCAGCGCTTCGGTGGACTTCGCGGACAGCACCCACGGTGGGGTGAGCCTGTCGTCGGCCGGCGTGGGCGAGGCGGGTTCGTCGGTCTCGTCCGCGGGCGCCTGCTCGATGATGACGTGCGCGTTGGTGCCGCTGGCGCCGAACGCCGACACGGCGGCGCGGCGGGGGCGTCCGGTCTCGGGCCAGGGCCGGGCCTCGGCCAGCAGCTCCACCGCGCCCGCCTCCCAGTCGACGACCGGGGTCGGCTCCTCGCAGTGCAGGGACTTCGGCAGGACGCCGTGGCGCATCGCCTGGACCATCTTGATGATGCCGCCCACACCCGCGGCGGCCTGAGCATGCCCGATGTTCGACTTCAACGACCCCAGCCACAACGGCCGATCCGCACTCGGACGCTCCTGACCGTAGGTGTTCAACAGCGCCTGCGCCTCGATCGGATCACCCAACGTCGTACCCGTACCGTGCGCCTCCACCACATCCACATCCGCCGCGCCCAGCCGCGCATTCGCCAACGCCTGACGAATCACCCGCTCCTGCGACGGACCGTTCGGCGCCGTCAACCCATTACTCGCACCGTCCTGATTCACGGCCGAACCCCGCACCACCGCAAGCACCGCATGCCCATTGCGCCGCGCATCCGACAACCGCTCCACCAACAGCAACCCCACACCCTCCGACCAGCCGATGCCGTCCGCCGACGCGGAGAACGGCTTGCACCGCCCGTCGGCGGCGAGGCCCTGCTGCTGCGAGAAGTCGATGTGGCCGACAGGGTTCGCGGCCACGTACGACGCTCCGGCCAGCGCGAGCGTGCATTCTCCGGAGCGCAGTGACTGCACCGCGAGGTGCAGGGCGGTCAGCGACGACGAGCACGCCGTGTCCACCGAGACCGCCGGGCCTTCGAGGCCGAGGACGTAGGCGATGCGGCCCGACGCCATGCTGCTGAGCATGCTGGTCATCAGATAGCCGTCGAACTCGGCAGGGGTCGGCAGTCCGAGATAGCTCTGCTCGACGAGCCCGGTGAACACGCCGGTGCGCGTGCCCTTGAGGCCCGCCGGATCGATGCCGGCGCTCTCGAACGCCTCCCAGGCCGTCTCCAGCAGCAGCCGCTGCTGCGGGTCCATGGCCAGTGCCTCGCGGGGGGAGATCCCGAAGAAGGCGGCGTCGAACCGGGTGGCGTCCTTGAGGAATCCGCCGTGCCGGACATGGGTCCTGCCGGGCTTGGCGGGATCCGGGTCGTAGAGGTTGTCCAGGTCCCAGCCGCGGTCCGTGGGGAACTCCGAGATGGCGTCGGTCTCGCCCATGACCAGCTGCCACAGGTCGCCCGGCGACTCGGCTCCGGGGAAGCGGCAGGCCATACCGACGATGGCAATGGGCTCGTTCCTGCCGGACTCCAGCTCGGCGACCCGCCGACGGCTCTTCTGCAGGTCGGCGGTGACCTTCTTCAGGTAGTCGAGCAGTTTCTCTTCGTTGGACATGGTGGACATGGGGAACCTCTTGTTCCTCTGTGTACGGAGGGGCGGTGATCTGCCGGCTCAGTCGGCGGATCCGCCCAGTTGGTCGTCGATGAGGGCGAAGATCTCCTCGGCCGAGGCCGCCTCGATACGGCCCGTCAGGTCCGCGGACGGCTCCTCGTCGTGGGCCTCGGTCAACCGGGACAGAAGCGTCTGGAGCCGTACGACGATGTCGCGGCGCTCCGTCGCGTCCTCGGGTGCCTGCACCAACAGCGCTTCCAGCTGCCGCAGTTCGGCATCCACGGGTGAGTGGGGTGCGGCCTGGTGCTCCGGGAGGAGCTGCGCCAGAACGTGCTCGGTGAGCGCCGCGGGTGAGGGGTGGTCGAAGGCGAGCGTGGCCGACAGCGCGATGCCGGTCCGCGAGATAAGGCGGTTGCGCAGTTCGACAGCGGTCATGGAGTCGAAGCCGAGTTCCTGAAAAGCCCGGTCGGGGGCGACGGCACCGGCATCCGCGTGGCCCAGCACCGCGGCCGATTCGGCCCGGACCAAGTCGAGCACGGCCTGGTACCGCTCCTGCTCGGTGAGGCCCTCCAGGCGCAGTGCCGACGCGTCGGTGGCGGAGCCCGCCGAGCGGGCCCGGCCCGTGGCCCCGACCAGGTCGCTCAGTACAGCAGGCAGGTGGGCGTGGGCACGCAGCGCCGTGCCGTCCAGCCGCGCGGCCAGCAGCGCCGACAGCCCGGTGCGCAGCGCCGCGTCGCAGGCGCTGGTCGCGTCCGGGACCGTCAGCCCGCGCAGCAGGAGGCGTACGGAGTCGTTTTCGGCGGGCGCCGTGTCACCGGCGGCGTCCTGCGGCGCCCACGGCCCGAGGGCCAGGGACGTGGCGGGGAGGCCTAGTGCCGTGCGGTGGCGTGCGAGGCCGTCGAGGTACGCGGCGGCCGCGGCGTCGACGGCCTGGGCGGGCACGCCGATCGTGCTCGCGCTGGAGGAGCACAGCACGAAGGCGGAGAGGTCGAGTTCGCGGGTGAGTTCGTGCAGATGCCTGGCCGTGTCCGCCGTGTATCGCAGCACCGTGTCCAGGCGTTGGACGGTCAGATCGGTCAGCGCGATTTCGTCGGACGGGTCGGCGATGTGCACGACCATGGTCAACGGACGGTGCTCGGGTATCGCGGTCAATGCCGCCCGCAGGGCCGCACGGTCGGCGAGGTCGCAGGAAACGGCCGTAACCTCGGCTCCCGACGCGTCCAGATCCCGCAGCAGTTCGGGCGCGGGCCACGTGCCCTCGGCCCGGTCGTCCAGCATCAGGAGGTGCCGCACGCCGTGTTCGGCGGCCAGGCGGCGGGCGAACACGTCGGCGAGACGTCCGGCACCGCCGGTCACGAGCACGGTGCCGTGTGGCTCCTTGTCGGGTGCGCCGACCCTCCCGGCGTCCGGGGTGGCGTCCTCTGCGACGGGCCGCAGCCGGGGCGCGTACAGGGTGCCGGCGCGTAGCGCGGCCTGGGGTTCGCCGGAGGCCAGCAGGTGGGACAGGGCGCCGGCCGGCAGCGGAGCGGCATCGGTGTCGGTGTCGGTGTCGGTGTCGGTGTCGAGCAGCACGATCCGCTCGGGAGCCTCCGCCTGAGCGGACCTCAGCAGTCCCCAGACGGCGGCCGCGTCCGGGTCGGCGACCCCTTCCGCCGCGACGGCGACGGCGCCCCGGGTGCGAACGACCAGGCGGGTGTCGTCCAGCGTCGGTTCGGCGAGCCACTGCTGGAGGAGGGTCAGCGCCTGCCCGGCAGGACGTGCAGTGGAGGCCCCACCGTCGAACTCGACGAGGAGCTGGTGGATCGGTGCCCCGTCCCGCACGGCGGCGGCGAGCGCGGGCACGTCCGGGAACCTGACCGCGTCGAGGTCTGCCACGCCGAACGGGTCCTGCGGGCCGATCACCGCCCAGCCGCCGGAGAGGGCGGCGGGCGCCGGAGGGTCGAGCGGCTGCCAGGCCAGGGCGTACAGCGGCAGGGCCCGGCCACCGGTCGGCGCGAACTCGTCGTCGGGCACGTCGCGGAAGGTGAGCCGGTCGACCGTGAGCACCGGTTGGCCGGCACTGTCGAGCAGACGCAGGGAGACCTCGTCCCCCTCGCCGGGTTCGGCCAGGACGCGCAGCGCGGTGGCACCCGTGGCATGCACGCGCACGCCGTGCCATTCGCCGGCGATCCGGGTGCTGCCCGCGGGGGCCGGGCCGAGGAGGTCACGCACGGCCTCTTCGACCAGTGCCGGGTGAAGTCCGTAGCGGGCGGCGTCGGGCAGCAGGTCGTCCGGCAGCCGGACCTCGCCGTGGTCGGCGCCGTGCCGGGCGGCCTCGGGCAGCAGGTCGCCTGATGCCAGCTCGCCGTCGGCGTGCAAGGTCCACGGGGACGGTGCGTCGTCGGAGCGGAGGTGGACCGAGAAGGGGCGCCGGCCCGAACCGTCGTCGGTGTGGAGGACGATCTGCAGGTCCGCCGTTCCGTCGTCGGCGAGGACCAGGGGCTTGCGCACGGTGAGACGGTGCAGGGTGCCCGCGTCGCCGTGATCGGCCACCCGGGTCAGCGCCTCCACCAGGGCGGCGGGAGGCAGCACCGGGGAATCGAGGACCGCGTGGTCGGCGGTCCAGTCGTGGGTGTCGGGCATGATGCGGGCGGTGAAGAGCAGGTCGCCGGTGTGGGCCACGGCCGTCCGGTGGCCGAGCAGCGGGTGGCCCGTGTCGCCCGGTCCTGTCACTCCGGAGGCGCCGTGGTCGGCGCGCAGCCAGTACCGCGCGCGTTGGAAGGCGTACGTCGGCAGTGTGACGGGGCGGGCCGCCGTTCCGGCGAAGTACGCCTGCCAGTCGACCGGCGCCCCCGAGATGTGCAGCGTGCCGACGGCCCTGGCCAGGGTCTCGGTCTCCGGCCGGTCGCGGCGCAGGGTGGGCAGGATCGCGGCGCCGTGGTCGTCGTCGAGGGCTTGCTGGGTCAGTGCGGTAAGGGTGCCGTCCGGACCCAACTCGACGAAACGGGTCACACCCTGCTCCCGCAGACACCGCACACCATCATGGAACCGCACCGCCTCACGGATATGACGCGCCCAGTAATCCGGCGAAGCCAGATCCTCGGCCCCCGCCACCACACCCGTCACGTTCGACACCACCGGGATACGCGGCACACCGAACGCCATTCCCGCAGCCACCTCCCGGAACTCCCCCAACACCCCCTCCATGTGCGGCGAATGAAACGCATGCGACACCACCAACCGCCGCGTCCGCACTCCCTTCTCCCGCCACACCCGCACGGCCTCCTCCACCGCACCGGCATCACCCGACACCACCGTCGCCAACGGACCATTCACCGCAGCAACCACCACCACACCAAGACCGGCATCCACCCCCTCCAACGACGCCGCAACCTCCAACTCCCCCGCCTCGATCGCCGCCATCGCACCACCGGAACGAGCCGACTGCATCAACCGACCCCGCTCAGCCACCAACACACACGCATCCGCCAGACCCAACACCCCCGACACATGCGCCGCCACCACCTCACCCACCGAATGACCCAACAGGAAGTCAGGGCGGATGCCCCAGGACTCCAGCAGGCGGTACAGGGCGACCTCGACGGCGAACAGTGCGGCCTGTGTGAAGGCGGTGTCGTCCAGCCCTTCACCCGTGCGCACGATCTGCGCCAACGGCTGTGACAGGCGGCCGTCCAGCTCCGCCGCGACCGCGTCGAACGCCTCGGCGAAGACGGGGTGCGCCGCGTACAACTCCATGCCCATGCCGATGCGCTGGGACCCCTGCCCGGAGAACAGGAATGCGGTCCTGCCCGAGACGCGTCCACCGCGGGCGACGTACGGCGACGCTGTGTCGGACGACAAGGCGCGCAGCCCGGTCAGCAGCTCCGCCCGGTCGTGGGCGACGAGGGCGGCGCCGTGGTCCAGGACCGCGCGGCGGGTCGCCAGGGTGTAGGCGGTGTCCAGCAGACCGGTCTCGGGTGTGCTCTCCAGATGAGTGAGCAGGTTGTGTGCTTGCGCCCGCAGGGCCTTGGGACTCTTGCCGGACAGGACCAGCGGTGTGGCCGGCGGGACTGTGAGCTGTGGGGCTGCCGTCGGGGACGGGCTGTCGGTTTCGGCCGGTTCGTCGCCTGTCGGCGCTTCGATGATGACGTGGGCGTTGGTGCCGCCGAAGCCGAAGGAGGACACGGCGGCGCGGCGGGGGCGTCCGGTCTCGGGCCAGGGCCGGGCCTCGGCCAGCAGCTCCACCGCGCCCGCCTCCCAGTCGACGACCGGGGTCGGCTCCTCGCAGTGCAGGGACTTCGGCAGGACGCCGTGGCGCATCGCCTGGACCATCTTGATGATGCCGCCCACACCCGCGGCGGCCTGAGCATGCCCGATGTTCGACTTCAACGACCCCAGCCACAACGGCCGATCCGCACTCGGACGCTCCTGACCGTAGGTGTTCAACAGCGCCTGCGCCTCGATCGGATCACCCAGCGTCGTACCCGTACCGTGCGCCTCCACCACATCCACATCCGCCGCGCCCAGCCGCGCATTCGCCAACGCCTGACGAATCACCCGCTCCTGCGACGGACCGTTCGGCGCCGTCAACCCATTACTCGCACCGTCCTGATTCACGGCCGAACCCCGCACCACCGCAAGCACCGCATGCCCATTGCGCCGCGCATCCGACAACCGCTCCACCAGCAGCAGCCCCACACCCTCCGACCAGCCGGTGCCGTCCGCCGACGCGGAGAACGCCTTGCACCGCCCGTCCTCGGCCAGCCCACGCAACCGGGAGAACTCGATGAAGGGCATGGGCCGGGACATGACGGTCACGCCGCCGGCGAGCGCGAGGTCGCACTCACCGCCGCGCAGGGCATTCGCCGCCAGGTGCAGAGCCACCAGCGACGACGAGCACGCCGTGTCCACCGAGACGGCCGGGCCTTCGAGGCCGAAGGTGTAGGACAGGCGGCCGGAGGCGACGCTGCCGGCGCTGCCGCTGGCGAGATAGCCCTCCATGCCCTTGGGTACGTCCGCGACGCGTGTGCCGTAGTCGCCGTACATGACACCGGTGAAGACGCCGGTGCGCGACCCCGCAACGAGCCCGGATCCACCCCCGCGCTCTCGAACACCTCCCACGCCGTCTCCAGCAACAACCGCTGCTGCGGATCCACCGCCGTCGCCTCACGCGGCGACATCCCGAAAAACTCCGGATCAAACAGATCCGCATCATGCAAAAACCCACCATGCCGCGTATAACTCGCCCCCACACGCTCCGGATCAGGATCGAACAACCCCTCCAGATCCCACCCCCGATTCGAAGGAAACCCACTGACCGCGTCCACCCCACCGGCCACCAACCGCCACAACCCCTCCGGCGACGACACACCACCCGGAAAACGGCACGCCATCCCCACAACCGCGATCGGCTCGTGCTGACTGTCCTCGACTTGGGTCAGCCGCTTGCGGGCGTCGCGGGCGTCGGCAATGGCCCGCTTGAGGTAGTCGCGGAGCTTTGCCTCATCCGTCACGGGTCTCAACTCCAGGAAGAATGTGTGCGGTTGGAAAGAGAAAGGCCGTCCGGGCCGCCGTAGGGCCCGGGGTCAGTCGAGTTCGTCGAAAAGGGCGAAGAGTTCCTCGTCGGTCGCCGAGTCCAGGTCCGACTCGTCGGCCGGATCGCCGGCGCCGTCCGCCACGGCCGTGAGCGCTCCTTCGGCCAGGCGCAGCAGTTCACGCAGGCTGGATGCCACCTGGGTCCGGGTGGCCTCGTCACCGGCGGCGAGGGCCTCGATGGCCGTCCTGGCGCGTGCCAGGTCGGCGAGGACGGGGCCGGCCGGCGTGGCGGACTCCTCGCCCGCGGTGATCTCGTCGGCGAGATGTCCGGCCAGGGCGGCCGGCGTGGGGTAGTCGAAGACGAGCGTTGAGGGCAGCCGTAGACCGGTCGCGGCGTTGAGCTTGTTGCGCAGCTCCACCGCGGTCAGCGAGTCGAAGCCCAGCTCCTGGAACGAGCGCTCGGAGTGCACCGCGTCCTGCCCGGTGTGGCCGAGCACGTCGGCGGCCTGGACGCGTACCAGGTCGGCGAGGGCCGCCGCGCGCTCGTCCGGTCCGAGTGCGGCGAGCTGCCGTATCAGGCCGACCGCGCTGTCGGCCGCCTGGTCGTTCGCGCCGGTCGTGCGGCGGGGCGGGGCGGGTGCCAGGTGGCGCAGCAGTGGATGCGCCCGCTCGCCCTGACGACGCAGCACCTGGGTGTCCAGGTGCACCGCCGCCGTCACCGCCTCAGGCCCGACGACGGCCGCGTCGAACAGGTCCATCGCCGTGTCCGAGGGCAGCGGCCGCAGCCCGAGCCGGGCCAGCCGTCGCAGGTCCGCCTCCGACAGGCCGCCGCTGATCGTGCTCGACTCCTGCCACAGTCCCCACGCCACCGATGTGCCGGGCAGCCCGGACGCGCGGCGGTGGGCCGCCAAGGCGTCCAGGAAGGTATTGCCCGCCGCGTAGTTGGCCTGGCCGGCATTGCCGATGAGCCCGGCGATGGAGGAGTACAGCACGAACGCCGACAGGGGCAGCTCGCGCGTCAACTCGTGCAGGTTCCAGGCCGCGTCGATCTTCGGCCGCACCACCGCATGCAGCCGTTCCGCGGTCAGGTCCCCGATGACGGTGTCGTCCAGGACGCCCGCGGTGTGCACCACCGCGCACAGCGGGGCGTCCTGCGGCACACGTTCCAGGACGGCGGCCAGCTCGGCACGGTCGGCGACATCGCAGGCCGCGAAGTCGACCACGGCGCCCAGCTCCTCCAGTCGCGCGCGCAGCGCGTCGGCGCCCGGGGCGTGGGCACCGCGTCGGCTGAGCAGCAACAGGCGCCGTGCTCCGTGCTGGGCCACCAGGTGCCGGGCGACCAGGGCGCCCAGCGTGCCGGTCGCGCCTGTCACCAGCACGGTGCCCCGGTCCCAGCCAGGTTCGGCGCTCTCCCCGGCTTCGGCCGTGGGGCGGGCCAGGCGCGGCGTCAGCAGCCGTCCGTCCCGGATCGCGATCTGGGCCTGGCCGCTGTGCACGGCGTCGGCGACCTGCCGGAAATCCATCTCGGTCCGGGACGCCGGGTCGGCGTCGACCAGGACGACGCGGTCGGGGTTCTCGCTCTGTGCGACGCGCAGCAGTCCCCACAGTCCCGCGTGGGCGAGCTCCGGCACGTCCTCGCCGGCCAGGGCCGACACGGCGCCCCGGGTCACCACGACCAGCCTGGCCGCGGCCAGCCGCCGGTCGGCCAAGAACTCCCGCACCAGTTCCAGCCCCCGGTTCAGGACGTGGCGGGCGGCCGCGGGCAGGCCCGCACCGGAGGCGGTGGCTTCCTCGGGGTTTCGGGTGCCCACACGACCGTGTGCGCCCCGGCCTCGGCCACTGCCCCCAGGTCCGGGTACGACGGCTTCGGCGCGTGCGCCCACCGGCCCACGACGGACCAGCCGGAGGTGTCCGGCTCCGAGCCGGTGTCCGGCACGTCGGCCGCCCACCGCACCGCGAACAGGCCGTCTCGTCCGGCACCGGCGAGGCGCAGCGCGTCGCGCGCCAGCGGGCGCAGCACCAGCGACCCCGCCGACAGCACCGGCATGCCCGCGCCGTCGGCCACCGTCACGCCCGCTTCCAGCGTCTCGGGCTGCGGCTGCGTCACCGCGAGACGGACCCTGAGCACCGCGGCGCCCGCCGCGTGCACCCGTACGTCGGACCAGGCGTAGGGGATCCTGGCCGACACGGTCTCGTCGTCCGCCACTCCGGGCAGCAGCGCGTGCAGGGCCGCGTCCAGGGCCGCCGGGTGCAGCAGGTACGCGCTCGCGCTGTCGCGCAGGGCGTCGGGCAGCGTGATCTCGGCGTACAGCTCACCCGGGGTGCGCCACAGCCGTCGCAAACCGCGGAAGGCGGGGCCGTAGGCGTAGCCGTGCTCGACGAGCCGCTCGTAGGCGGTGCTCAGGTCGATCTCGTCGGCTCCGGCCGGTGGCCATGCCACGAGTGCGGTGTCACCGCCGGTGGGCTGCTCGGAGTCGAGCGTGCCGCCGGCGTTGAGGACCCAGTCGCCGTCCGCGGTGCGCGAGTGGATGTCCAGGGTGCGTGCCGACCGCTCGTCGGGGGCGCCGACGGCGACCTGCAACTGGACGCCCTCGTCGGCCGACAGCACGAGCGGGGCGGCCAGGTTCAGTTCGGCGACCCGTTCCGCGCCGACCTGCTCCGCGGCCCGCACGGCCAGTTCGAGCAGCGCCGTGCCGGGCAGCAGTGCCGACCCGGCGATGACGTGGTCCGCCAGCCACGGCTGCGTACGCAGGGAGAGGCGTCCGGTGAACAGTGTCTCGTCCCGGCCCGCGACGCCCACGGCTGCCCCGAGCAGCGGGTGGTCTGCCGCGGTCAGGCCCAGGCCGGTGATGTCGCCGGTCGTGGCCGGCGCGTCGAGCCAGTACCGGGAGTGCTGGAAGGCGTAGGTGGGCAGCGGTGTCCGGTGTGCCGCGGGCAGGGCGGCCGGCCAGTCGACCTCGGCACCACCCATCCACAGCAGCGCGAGGGCACCGGTGACGGTCTCGGTTTCCGGCCGACCCTTGCGCAGGGCCGGGATCAGGACACCGGGTTCCTCCTCGTCGAGGGCTTGCTGGGTCAGTGCGGTAAGGGTGCCGTCCGGACCCAACTCGACGAAACGGGTCACACCCTGCTCCCGCAGACACCGCACACCATCATGGAACCGCACCGCTTCACGGATATGACGCGCCCAGTAATCCGGCGAAGCCAGATCCTCGGCCCCCGCCACCACACCCGTGACGTTCGACACCACCGGGATACGCGGCACACCGAACGCCAGTCCCGCAGCCACCTCCCGGAACTCCCCCAACACCCCCTCCATGTGCGGCGAATGAAACGCATGCGACACCACCAACCGCCGCGTCCGCACTCCCTTCTCCCGCCACACCCGCACGGCCTCCTCCACCGCACCGGCATCACCCGACACCACCGTCGCCAACGGACCATTCACCGCAGCAACCACCACCACACCAAGACCGGCATCCACCCCCTCCAACGACGCCGCAACCTCCAACTCCCCCGCCTCGATCGCCGCCATCGCACCACCGGAACGAGCCGACTGCATCAACCGACCCCGCTCAGCCACCAACACACACGCATCCGCCAGACCCAACACCCCCGACACATGCGCCGCCACCACCTCACCCACCGAATGACCCAACAGGAAGTGCGGCGTCACACCGTGGTGCTCGAAGAGGCGGAACAGCGCCACCTCCAGGGCGAACAGGGCGGCTTGCGTGTACGCGGTCTCGTCCAGCAGTGCGGCCCGCGCCGACCCTTCCTCGGCGAACAGGACGTCCCTGAGAGGGTGTTCCAGACGGGCGTCCAGCTCGGCACAGACCTCGTCCAGGGCACGGGCGAAGACCGGCTGGGCCGCGTACAGCTCCCGCCCCATGCCCAGCCGTTGCGCCCCCTGCCCGGTGAACAGGAACGCTGTCCTGCCCGGCTGCTTGGCCCCGCCCCGCACCACCTGGGGCGAGGACGTTCCCTCGGCCAGGGCGTCCAGTGCGGCCAGCAGCGAGGTCCGGTCGCTGCCGAGTACGGCGGCGCCGTGGTCCATGACAGCGCGGCCGGTGGCCAGGGAGTACGCGATGTCGGCGGGGGCGAGTTCGGCGTGCTCACTGACGTGGGCGTGCAGGCGTCGGGCCTGTGCGCGCAGAGCCTGTGGAGTGCGTGCCGTGAGGATCCACGGCACCGTGGTTCCGTCGGCGGGAGTGGCGTCGTCGGCCGGTGCGGCCGGAGCGGTCACCTGCGGCGCCTCTTCGATGATGACGTGGGCGTTGGTGCCGCTGATCCCGAAGGACGAGACACCGGCCCGGCGCGGTCGGCCCGGGACGGCAGGCCACTGCCGGTCCTCGGTCAGCAGCGTCAGCGCGCCCGCGTCCCAGTCGACGTGCCGGGAGGGCTCGTCCACGTGCAGCGTTCTGGGGAGGACGCCGTGGCGCATCGCCTGGACCATCTTGATGATGCCGCCCACACCCGCGGCGGCCTGAGCATGCCCGATGTTCGACTTCAACGACCCCAGCCACAACGGCCGATCCGCACTCGGACGCTCCTGACCATAGGTGTTCAACAACGCCTGCGCCTCGATCGGATCACCCAACGTCGTACCCGTACCATGCGCCTCCACCACATCCACATCCGCCGCACCCAGCCGCGCATTCGCCAACGCCTGACGAATCACCCGCTCCTGCGACGGACCGTTCGGCGCCGTCAACCCATTACTCGCACCGTCCTGATTCACGGCCGAACCCCGCACCACCGCAAGCACCGCATGCCCATTGCGCCGCGCATCCGACAACCGCTCCACCAGCAGCAGCCCCACACCCTCCGACCAGCCGGTGCCGTCCGCCGACGCGGAGAACGCCTTGCACCGCCCGTCCTCGGCCAGCCCACGCAACCGGGAGAACTCGACGAACGTCGTCGGCTGTGCCATGACGGTCACGCCGCCGGCGAGCGCGAGGTCGCACTCACCGCCGCGCAGGGCATTCGCCGCCAGGTGCAGAGCCACCAGCGACGACGAGCACGCCGTGTCGATCGTCATCGCGGGCCCTTCGAGGCCGTATGTGTAGGCGATGCGCCCGGACAGGACGCTGGAGAGGTTGCCGGCGAGCAGGAAGCCCTCCAGCTCGCCGGCGGAAGAGGCGATCCGGGCGGCGTAGTCGTCGTACATCGCCCCGGTGAAGACGCCGGTGCGCGACCCCCGCAACGAGCCCGGATCCACCCCCGCGCTCTCGAACACCTCCCACGCCGTCTCCAGCAACAACCGCTGCTGCGGATCCACCGCCGTCGCCTCACGCGGCGACATCCCGAAAAACTCCGGATCAAACAGATCCGCATCATGCAAAAACCCACCATGCCGCGTGTAACTCGCCCCCACACGCTCCGGATCAGGATCGAACAACCCCTCCAGATCCCACCCCCGATTCGAAGGGAACCCACTGACCGCGTCCACCCCACCGGCCACCAACCGCCACAACCCCTCCGGCGACGACACACCACCCGGGAAACGGCACGCCATCCCCACAACCGCGATCGGCTCGTCCGTGGCGCCCAGGGGCCGGGTGTGTCCGGTCGTGGCCGGCTTGCCCTGCTCGACGACGCGTTCCAGAAGGTAGGTGGCCACGGCGTCCGGCGCGGGGTGGTCGAAGACGAGGGTGGCGGGCAGCCGCAGGCCGGTGGCCCGGGTGAGCTGGTTGCGCAGTTCGACGGCGGCCATGGAGTCGAAGCCGATGTCGCTGAAGGCCCGCTCCGGGGCGATGGCACCGGCGCCCGGGTGCCCCAGGACGGCGGCGACCTTGCCTCGGACGAATTCGAGGACGGCTTCCTTGCGCGCCTCGGCGGGGAGCTGGGCGATGTGGCGCGTCCAGTCGGACGCTGCCGCGGCGGTCGGCCGGGACTGCGCCGCGGCCGGCCGGGTGCGCGGTGCGAGGTCGCGCAGGAGCGGGTGCGTCGCGTCGGCCGCCGTCCTCACCGGCCCCAGGGGTACGAGGGCCAGCAGCGGGGTGTCCGCGGCCAGGGCGGCGTCGAACAGGACCAGGCCGCGCTCGGGGGTGAGTGGGGTGATGCCGGCGTGCTCCCAGCGGGCCGTCTCGGCGTCGCTGAGGGTGGCGCCCATGCCGCGATCGGTGTCCCACAGGCCCCAGGCCAGGGAGGTCGCGGGCAGGCCGCGGGCACGCCGGTGCTGCGCCAGGGCGTCCAGCGAGGTGTTGGCGGCCGCGTAGTTGGCCTGGCCGGCGGTGCCGAGGAGGCCGGTGACCGAGGAGAACAGCACGAAGGCGCGCAGGTCGAGGCCCTCGGTGAGGTCGTGCAGGTGCCGGGCGGCGTCCGCCTTGGGCGCCAGGACGGCGTCCAGGCGCTCGGGCGTCAGCGACAGGACGGTCGAGTCGTCCAGGACGCCGGCGGTGTGCACCACAGCGGTCAGGGGCCGGTCCCTCGGGACGGAGTCCAGGAGCGCCGCGAGAGCTGCGCGATCGGTGACGTCGGTTGCGGCGATGCGCACCTGTGCACCCAAGTCGGCCAGTTCGGCGGCGAGTTCGCTCGCGCCGGGCGCGTCGGGGCCGCGTCGTGCGGCCAGCAGGAGGTGGCGTACACCGTGTTCGGTGACCAGGTGGCGGGCGAGCAGCGCGCCGAGGGCGCCGGTGCCGCCGGTGATCAGGACCGTGCCGTCCGGGTCGAGGCCGGTCGGGTCCGCACCCGTGCCGGGGGTGGCCGGCCCGAGTCGGGGCGCCTTCAAACGGCCCGCGCGCACGGCGATCTGGGGCTCGCCGGTGGCGAGTGCGGCGGCGAGCTGCTCGTCGGTGGAGTCGGTGTCGACGTCGACGAGGACCAGGCGGTCGGGATGCTCGGACTGTGCGGCGCGCACGAGCCCCCACACCGAGGCGCTCGCAAGGTCGGTGATGTCCTCGCCGGGCAGGACACCGATCGCCGAACGCGTCACCAGAGCCAGGCGCGCGTCGGAGAACCTCTCGCCGGTCAGGAACTCCTGGACCAGGCGCAGGGCGCGGTGCGCGGCGGCGTGCCCGCCTTCCTCGAGCGACGGCAGGTCGTAGAGGCGTACGACGACGGTGTCGGCCGGTGCGACGGCGCCGAGGTCCTCGGCCGCCTCGACCCAGTTGGCGGGCGCCTGCCCGGGTGCCGGGGCGAGGGCCGGCCACCGCACCTCGTACAGCGCGGAGTCGGTCGCGGGGGCAGGGGTGGCCGGGAGGTTCCTGGCGACGGGGCGCAACGTCAGCGCTGCCACGTCTGCCACCGGGGCGCCGGTGGGGTCGGTCAGGGAGAGGGCGAACGTGTCGGTGCCCCGGGGGCTGATCCGGACCCGCAGTTCGGTGGCGCCCGTGGCGTGCAGCGTGACGCCGGACCAGGCGAACGGCAGCCGGATCGAATCGCCGGGGTCGGCGGGTGCGGCGCGCAGGACCAGAGGGTGGAGGGCGGCGTCGAACAGGGCGGGGTGCAGGGCGAAGCGGTCGGCGCCGTCCTGGCCGGGCTCGGGCAGCCGTATCTCGGCGTACAGGTCCTGGCCGTCGCGCCAGGCGGCCACCAGGCCCTGGAAGGCGGGACCGTAGCCGTAGCCCAGTCCTGCCAGGCGGGGGTAGACGTCGGTGAGCGGCTCGGGTTCGGCCGTGGCGGGCGGCCAGGAGGCCGCATCTTCGGCCGCCGGTGCCGGGACGTCCTGCCGGGTGAGGGTGCCCGTGGCATGCCGGGTCCACTGGCGGCGGGCGGTGGCGTCGGTGTCGGTGTCGGGAGTGGCGTGGATGGTGAAGGCCCGTCGGCCCGAGGTGTCGGGCGCGCCGACCGTCACCTGGACGCGAACGCTCTGCCCGGCGGCCAGCGGCAGGGGGGCCTGCAGCGTGAGGTCCTCGACGTGCGGTGCGTCCGTGACGTCGCCTGCGGCGAGGGCGAGTTCCAGGAAGGCGGTGGCCGGCAGCAGCACGGTGCCTTCGATGGCGTGGTCGGCGAGCCACGGGTGGCTGCTCAGGGAGAGACGGCTGGTGAGGACGGTGTCGTCGCTGTCGGCCAGTTCGACGACGGTGGCGAGCAGGGGGTGGTCGGCGGTGTCCAGGCCGAGGCCGCGCGGGTGCACGGGGGGCTGAGGGGCCAGCCAGAAGTGTTCCCGCTGGAACGGGTAGGTGGGCAGGTCGAGGAGGCCCGCGCCGGGGAAGAAGCCGGTCCCGTCGAGGGGGGCGCCGGCCGTGTGGGCGCGGGCGACGCCCTCGGCCAGGGTGAGGGTCTCGGGGCGGCCCGGGCGCAGCAGGGCGAAGGCGGTCGTACGGTCGCCTGTGTCGTCGAGGGCGCCGTGGACGAGCGCGGTGAGCACGGCGTCGGGTCCGAGTTCGACGAAGACGTCGGTGCCGTGGCGGGCCAGTTCCCGGGTGGCGTCCAGGAAGCGCACTCCGGCGCGGATCTGCCTGCTCCAGTAGTCCGGCGACATCAGCTCGGCCGGGTCCGCGAGCCTGCCGGTCACGGTGGACACCAGGGGGATGGCGGCCGGCTGGAGGGCGAGCCCTGCGGCGGTCTCGCGGAACTCGTCGAGGATGCCGTCCATGTGCGGCGAGTGGAACGCATGGCTCACCTTCAGCTCGGTGGCCTTGCGTCCTCGTGCCCGCCAGATCTCGCCGACGGCCCGTGCGGTGTCGGCGTCGCCGGAGATCACCACGGAGCGCGGGCCGTTGACGGCGGCGATGGACACCGCGTCCTCGTGGCCGGCCAGCGTGGGCAGCACTTCCTCCTCGGCTGCCTGCACGGCGATCATGACGCCGGCGGAGTCGGCGGAGGCCATCAGACGGGCGCGGGCGGTGACGAGGGCGGCGGCGTCGTCGAGGGTGAGTACCCCGGCCGCGTGGGCTGCGGCGAGTTCGCCGATGGAGTGTCCGGCCACGAAGTCCGGCGTCATGCCGTGGTGGGCGAGGAGCCGGAACAGAGCGACTTCGAGGGCGAACAGGGCGGGCTGGGTGTAGGCAGTCCGATGCAGCAGGGCGGCGTCCGGGTCGTCCTCGGCGGCGAACATCACCACGCGCAGGGGTCGTTCCAGGCGGTCGGCGAACGCGGCGCACACCTCGTCCAGCGCCTTGGCGAAGACAGCGTCGGCGGCGTACAGCTCGCGGCCCATACCGTTGCGCTGGGCGCCCTGGCCGGTGAACAGGAAGGCGGTGCGGGTGGCGTCGGCGGCCCGGCCGGTGATGAGGTTCGCCGCTGTGTCCCCGGCGGCCAGCGCCTCCAGGGCCGTCAGGCGCTCCTCGACCGTGTCGCCCAGGAGGGCGGCCCGTTCCGCGAAGGTGGTGCGGGTGGCGGCCAGCGACCGGCCGACGGCGGTGGCGTCGGCGTCCGCGCCGAGCCGCGCGCGCAGACGTGCGGCCTGGGCACGCAGCGCCGGCAGATCGCGAGCGGACAGCAGCCAAGGACCCGGGACGCCGGTGCGGGGGCCGGGCTCGGGCTCGGGCTCGGTCACCGGCTCGGCGGCGGGGTCGTGTTCCAGGACGACGTGCGCGTTGGTGCCGCTGATCCCGAAGGAGGAGACGGCCGCCCGGCGCGGCCGCTCGCCCGTGTCGGGCCAGGCCGTGGTGTCCGTGAGCAGGGAGACCGGCCCGGCGGACCAGTCCACATGCGGGGTGGGCTCGTCCACGTGCAGCGTCCTGGGCAGGACACCGTGCCGCATGGCCTGCACCATTTTGATGACACCGCCGACGCCGGCGGCGGCCTGGGTGTGCCCCAGGTTGGACTTCAGCGAGCCCAGGCGGAGCGGCGCGGAGACGTCCCGGCCACGGCCGTACGTGGCCATGATCGCCTCGGCCTCGATCGGGTCGCCGAGCCGGGTGCCGGTGCCGTGTGCCTCCACGGCGTCCACGTCGGTGGCGGTGAGGCGGGCGTCGGCCAGGGCCTGGCGGATGACGCGCTGCTGGGCCAGCCCGCTGGGCGCGGTCAGGCCGTTGCTCGCGCCGTCCTGGTTGACCGCGGAGCCCCGGATGACGGCGAGGACCTTGTGGCCGTGGCGGCGGGCGTCCGACAGCCGCTCGATGAGCAGCATGCCCACGCCCTCGCTCCAGCCGGTGCCGTCGGCGGCGGCCGCGAAGGACTTGCAGCGTCCGTCGGGGGCCAGGCCGCGCTGGCGGGAGAACTCGACGAACATGCCGGGAGACGACATGACGGTGGCGCCGCCGGCCAGAGCCAGGTTCGTCTCCCCGGCGCGCAGCGACCGGATCGCGAGATGCAGGGCGACCAGGGAGGACGAGCAGGCCGTGTCGACCGTCACCGCCGGGCCGAGCAGACCGAGTTGGTAGGCGATGCGCCCGGACATCACACTGGACGTGCTGCCGGTGAGGACGTGGCCGTGGACGCTGTGCGGCGCGTCCTGCAGCCGGGGCCCGTACTCCAGCGCGGTGGCGCCCACGAAGACGCCGGTACGGGTGCCGTGCAGGGAGGCGGGCAGCACGCCGGCGCGTTCGACGGCCTCCCACGAGGTCTCCAGCAGCAGCCGCTGCTGCGGGTCCATGGCCAGTGCCTCGCGCGGTGAGATCCCGAAGAAGGCGGCGTCGAACTCCCCGGCGTCGTGCAGGAATCCGCCGTGGCGTACGGCGCTCTTGCCCTGCCGGCCGGGGTCGGGGTCGTACAGGTCGGCGTCCCAGCCGCGGTTGTCGGGGAACGCGGAGATGGCGTCGGCCTCGTCGACGAGGAGCCGCCACAGATCTTCCGGTGCCGCGATGTCGCCGGGGTAGCGGCAGGCCATGCCGATGATCGCGATGGGCTCATCGCCCGCGGTGCCGGGGCCGTCGGAACCCTCGTGCCCGGCGCCGAGGAGTTCGGCCGTGACGAACTCGGCGAGGTCGGCGGGCGTGGGGTGGTCGAAGAGCGCTCCGGTGGGCAGCCGAAGACCGGTGGCGGCGGCCAGGGAGGCACGCAGTTCGGTGAGCATCAGGGAGCTGAAGCCCAGCTCGCTGAAGGCGGTGCGGGCGGCGACGTGCTCGTCGGACGCGTAGGCCAGTACGGCCCTGATGTGGGCGTCGACGAGTTCGCGCACGGCACGTGCGCGGTCGGCGGCGGGCAGGCCCGCCAGGTGTGCGCCCGGCTCGCCGCGCTCGCTCGGCACGGTGTCGGCGTCCGTGCCCTCCACACCGGTGAGGGCTTTCGGTGCCTCGACGGGCCTGACCGGTCCGGCTGCCGGGGTGTGCCTCGAGCCGGCGCGTGCGGTGGTGTCGAACCAGTGGTGCCTGCGCTGGAAGGCGTAGGTCGGCAGGTCGACGCGGCGGGCGCCGTGCGCCTCGTACAGGGCGCCCCAGTCCACCTCGGCGCCGTGGACGAACGCTGTGGCCAACGCGGTCAGCAGGCTCTGCGGCTCGGGCCGGTTGCGGCGCAGCACGGAGACGGCCGTGGCGGCGTCGGGGCCCCGGAGGCTGTCGTGGGTGAGCGCGGACAGGACGCTGTCGGGCCCGATCTCGACGAAGGTGGTGACGCCCTCCGCCTCCAGTCGGCGGATGCCGTCGGCGAAGCGGACGGTCTGCCGGATGTGCCGGACCCAGTACCCCGGTGTGCTCAGGTCCCGCCCGTCGGCGAGCGCGCCGGTGACGTTGGAGACCACGGGGATGGCCGGGGCGCGGTATGCGAGGCCGGAGATCGCCTCGTGGAACTCGTCGAGGACGTCGTCCATGTGCGGCGAGTGGAAGGCGTGGCTGACGGTGAGCCGCGTGGTCTTGCGGCCCTGTGCGCGCAGCCGCTCGGCGACGGCCTCGGCCGCCTCCGCGTCGCCGGAGATCACAGTGGAGCGCGGGGAGTTGACGGCGGCGACGGCCACCGTCCCCTGATGGTCCGCGAGCAGGGCGGAGACCTCGTCCTCCGTCGCCTGTACGGCGATCATCGCGCCGCCGGCCGCGGCGGACTGCATCAGGCGGGCGCGCGCGGTGATCAGGACGGCCGCATCGGCCAGGTCCAGGACTCCGGCCACGTGGGCGGCCGTGACCTCGCCCACGGAGTGGCCCGCGACGAAGTCCGGGCGGACGCCGAAGGACTCCAGGAGCCGGAAGAGAGCCACCTCCACGGCGAACAGGGCGGGCTGCGTCTGTGCCGTCTCGTCCAGGCCGTCGCCGGTGCGCACGGTGTCCGCCACCGGCCCGTCCAGATACGGGTCGAGGGCGGCGGCCACCTCGTCGAACGCGGCCGCGTAGACGGGGAACGCCTCGTACAGTTCCTGCCCCATGCCGAGGTGCTGGGCGCCCTGACCGGTGAACAGGAAGGCCGTACGTCCCTCGCGGACGCTGCCGGTGACCACGGCGGGCGACGGGGAGTCTCCGGCGAGGGCGGCGGTGCCCGCGAGCAGGCCCGGTGCGTCGGGTGCGAGCACCACGGCGCGATGCCGCAGGACGGCTCGAGTGCGGGCCAGGGACCAGCCCACGTCGACGGGTGAGGCCTCGGTGACGGCCGGGGAGGTACGCAGGCGGTCCGCCTGGGCACGCAGGGCGCCCTCGTCGGCGCCCGAAAGCACCCAGGGCAGCACGGGTGGCACGGTGCGGGCCCGGCGCAGTTCCGTGACGCTCGCCACGGGGTTCTCGCCGACCACGACGTGGCAGTTGGTGCCGCCCATACCGAAGGAGCTGACGCCAGCCACCAGCGGACGCCCGAAATCGGGCCAGGCGGTCAGTTCGCCCTGCACGCGCAGGCCCAGCTCGTCCAGGTTGATGGCGGGGTTGGGCGTCTCGAAGTTCAGGCTCGGCGGCAGCGCGCGATGGTGGATGCTCAGCAGGGTCTTGATGAGCCCGGCGATGCCCGCCGCGCCCTCCAGGTGCCCGATGTTGGTCTTCACCGAGCCGACGCGCACGGCGTCGCCGGCCGGTCGGCCGGCACAGGCGCCGAGGGCCGAACCAAGCGCCGTGGCCTCGATGGGGTCGCCGACGGGGGTACCGGTGCCGTGCAGCTCCACATACTGCACATCCTCGACGTCGACGCCGGCCCGTTCGCGGGCGGTACTCAGGACCTGTTCCTGGGCGATCCGGCCCGGCACCGTCAGATGGGTGGTGGCGCCGTCGTGGTTGACCGCGCTGCCGCGGATGACGCCGTAGATCCGGTCCCCGTCGGCCAGGGCCCGCCGCAACGTCTTCAGTACGACGACGCCGCCGCCCTCGCCGGGCACGAAGCCGTTGGCGCGCGCGTCGAAGGTGTAGGTGGTCCCGTCCGGGGACAGCGCGCCGAACAGCTGCTCGGTGATGGTGTGCTCGGCGAGCAGATTGAGGTTCACCCCGGCGGCGAGAGCGGCGGTGGATTCGCCGCCGCGCAGGCTCTCGCAGGCCAGGTGCACGGCGACCAGCGAGGATGACTGGGCGGAGTCCACGGTCATGCTCGGCCCGTGCAGCCCCAGGTGGTGGGAGACCCGGTTGGCGATGAGGCCGCGGTTGACGCCGGTCATGGTGTGCTGGGTGAGGGCCTCGACGCCCTGCTGGTGGAGCAGGGTGGTGTAGTCGTCGCGCAGGGTCCCCACGAACACGGCGGTCCTGCTGTTCCGCAGGGACGCCGGCACGATTCCCGCGTCCTCCAAGGCCTCCCAGGCGAGTTCCAGGACGAGGCGCTGCTGCGGGTCCATGGCGGCCGCCTCGCGGGGCGAGACGGCGAAGAAGGCGGAGTCGAAGCCGCCCACGTCCGGTAGGAATCCGCCACGCGTGATCGCGGGGGGCACGGCCGGGGCGAAGCGGCCCTCGGGTACGTCGGTGATGGCGCTGGTGCCGCTGCGCAGCAGCTCCCAGAACGCCGCGGCGGACGAGGCCCCGGGGAATCGGCAGGAGAGTCCCACGACGGCGATCGGCTCGTCGCGCTCGGGGGAGCTGTCAACAGCCGCCGGACCATGCTCGCTCATCATGAACTTCCGCTGCCCTTTCACTACTGGATTCCTATGCGTGCCGACCTGGCGTTTTCGCGGGCACCGAAGATCGGCGCGGTCGGCCTCAACGCGGTTCTGAAGGAAAAAGCGCCGCACAATCGGAAAGGCGGCCTCTGCGGCATTGGGTGCGGGCGGTTCCAAGGCCCGTGCACCACGCGGTAATCGGGTATCGAGGAATTCACCACACGCTGCGGTGGAGGAGCCTCAGGAGGCAAGAACCAGACGGTCGCCTGCCTGGTCGCGCACCAGGGCGCACACGTCCCGCATGGCGTGTTCCAGGCGGTCGATCTCTTCGTCCGTGAGCAGCACGGACGGCTCGAAGCGCAGCGTGTGCACGGCGCTGGCGGTCGGGAAGGTCCGGATGGCGTGCCCGTGCAGGAGGTGCCCGGCGATGACGTAGCCGAACAGCGAGGAGCGGGCCGCCTCCCGCAGCGTGTCGTCGGCGGCGTCGGACTGGTCGTGGAACTCGAAGCCCAGCATCAGGCCGTGTCCGCGCACCTCCTTGACCACGTCCGGGAAGTCGGTACGGATCCCGTGCAGCATCCCGGCGAGCGCGGCGCCACGCTCTTGCGCGAGGCGGTAGCCGCGGCCGTCGTCAGCCTCCAGCATGGCAAGGACCTTGAGGGCGATGTGGCAGGAGAAGCTGTCCTTGGCGAAGGTCGAGCTGTGCAGCAGCTCGAACTCGGGGCGGTAGCGTCCTTCGCGCACCAGCGTCACGGACGCTTTGGCGATGCCACCGCCCAGGGACTTGGCGAAGACGTAGTAGTCGCCACGCAGGCCGAGGCGGGTGGCGCCCAGGAAGGTGCCGGTGCGGCCCAGGCCGCTCTGGATCTCGTCGATGACGACGGGACAGTCGGCCTCTTCGGCGAACGCCTTGATCTCTCGGGCGAATTCGGGCGACAGCGGCCGGATGCCGCCCTCACCCTGGATCGGTTCCAGCAGAAAGGCGCAGATCGTGTGGTGGTCGCGTTCGACGAGCCGGACAGTGCCGTCCTGCACGGTCGGCTCCAGGAGCATGCCACGCTCTTCCTGGAGCACCTCCTTGAGCGCCTCGGGGTGATCGCAGGGCACGAACCGGGCCTGCGCGCCGAGCGCCGCGAACGGGGTGCGGTAGGACTCGTTGTGCGTCAGCTGGACGCTGCCCATCAGCTTGCCGTGGAAGCCCGCCTTCAGTGCCACGAATACGGGAGGCTTCGCACGCCGCAGCTGGTTGCGGCGGTCGATCTCCGCGATCAGCAGGTCGGCGGCGTCCCGTCCTCCCGTGGGGCGGGGCAGGCCCAGTCGGGTCCACAGGGTGTCCGGCACCGTGGCCGCTCCCGCCCGCACGGTCTCCCGTACGCGCCGTGCGCTCGCCTCGATCTCCTCGAAGACCTTCGACAGGCGCATCACCCGGTCCAGCTCGGCATGTTTGACAGCCGCTTCGACGCCTTCGGCGCCGCTGTTCGCGAAGGTGGCGTAGTACGGCTCGTCGGAGCCGGTCTCGCGGTGGATGATCCGGTTGAGCTCGGCGGCGAGCCGGTTCGCGTACGGGTGCGAGGAGAACTGTGCGAGCACCGGGGTCTGTTCATCGAGGAGTTCCCGTGCGCGGGCCACGATGTCGGGATGGTTGTGCCCGAAAATGAGTGCGCCGTAACCGGCCGCATAATCAAGGACGGGTATCTCCTCTCCGTTCGCGCCTTTGCGGTAGAGCGTATTGCCGCTCGCGCGCACGTACTCGACATCCAGACCTGCCGTGGAAAGCAGCCTACGCAAATTGGGTTCCGCGAGCTCGCGAACCACGGATTCGGAATTCATGCCACTCCTTTTCGGATGCCCCGGAGATGCTTCCTGACATCCTGTTCCAGGTCGTCCCAGCGCGCGGTCATACCGAGGTCATTCCGCACGGCCGGTGACGGAGTGGGCGCCGAATTACCGGATATGTGCTGGGGCCGTTGCCGACGAGCGGCCGAAAGCAGCAGTGCCATCAGTTGCTCGCCGGTGGCCCGGGTGGGCTGCACCAGAGTCACCGACGTGGCGTGGCTCCTGCCGCCGGCCCATGTCGGCCGGCGCAGCAGCAGCTCGGGCGTCGCGGCCGCGACCACGAACAAGCGCCCTGATTCCGCGGAGCCGACGAGATCCTCGATGGCGTCCAGCACCCGGTCGTCGGCGCGGTGCAGGTCGTCGACGCACAGCACCAGCAGCATGTGCCGGGCCACCCTGAGGAACAACTCCCGCCAGGCGTCGAGAACGTCGCTCATCGCGTCCGCTGCGGTAGGCGCCTCGTGCGCGGCGTCGTGCACCGCGAGGAGTGGGGCGAGCCGGGACCACATGCGCTGCGCCGCCGCGGGAGAGCCGATGACCTCGCGCACCTTGTCCGCCAGGGCGTCGCGTGCAGCTGCCGGCGTGGCACCGGGCACGATGCCGCAGAACGCCGACAGGATCTCGGCCTGGGCCCGCAAGGGATGGTCGGCGGGCGTCGCCGGTGAGTTGCCGATCAGGAACAGCGGCGCGTCCGGCCGGCTGCCGGCCCACCGGCCGAACTCCCTGAGCAGCTCGGTCTTTCCCGAGCCGCGCTCGCCGAGGAGCGTGACCAGATGGGGAACCAGACGGTGCCGGGTCCGCTTCAAAAGCCCCTGGAGGACCTCCAGTTCATGGGTCCGGCCTGAGTCGCCGGCGTCGGCAGCGTGCCGCTCCCGCACTTCGACCGCCTGCCACGAAGTGGGCGAAGCCGCGGTGGGCAGGTAGGCCACGGCACTCTCGGTGGCTGTCCGGACCTCGTCACTGGCCCACACCTGTCCGGCAGGCACCTCGGACAACAGGAACTGGGAATCGTCGAGCGTCGCACCGACCACCGTGGGTACGCCGTCCTGGCCGCGGCGGCGCAGCCGCACCTCCCCCATGGTGACGCAGACATGCACGGTCAGCCGCAGCTGCCCGGCGTCGCGGGGCGTGGCGACATCCAGGACGTCCCGCACAGCGAGCGCCGCCAAGGTGGCCTGCCGGACGTCGTCCGCGCCCCCGTTCAGGCCGAACACGGCCAGCGACACCGACCCCAGGCAGGCCGTCACCGTCCCCCCGAATCGTTCGATCTGTTCCCTGACGACTTCGGCCGCGCCGTCCAGCAACTCGTCCAGGTCGTCACTGCCCTCGGCTCCCGCCTCCTGGGCGATCCGGGTACGCACGGAGACCACGCTGACCGTAGGGCGGTCGCCCGCGGCCCGCGGTGCGAGGGCGGCGGGAGTGTCGGAGACGGCTGTGGCAGCCGTGAGCGGGTTGTCAGGGACAGGTGTCCCTGGGGTGTTCCGCCCGGTGCCGTTGCGCGGATCGGACGCCGGTTTCCCGCCACGGGAGGGCACCAGCGCAGGGTGCAGCCGGACTGCGGGCCGCGCGGCTCGCGCAGCCGGTCCGGCCAAGGCCCCCAGTTGGACGGGGCGGTCCATCGACAAGGACGGGTCCTGGGTGAGGATCGCCTGCTGGAGCTGCTGAAGACCACGGCCGGGCTCCAGACCCAGGTTCTCCACCAGCGCCGCGCGCACCTGGCTGTAGGCGTTGAGCGAGTCGGCCTGCCGGCCGCACCGGTACAACGCGAGCATCAGCTGCGCCGAGGCTCGTTCCCGCAGCGGCTCAGCCTGCACCATGGTCTCCAGTTCGGACAGGATCTCGTAGTGGTGACCGCACAGCAGCTGGGCTTCGAAGTAGTCCTCCGTGACATCGAGCCGGGTGCTCTGCACGGCCGCCAGTTCGGGCCAGTCCAGACCAGCCTCCACCAGATCGGCCAGGGCGGGACCCCGCCACAGTGCCAACGCGTCGCGCAGCAGCCCCGCCGCCGCCTGTGCGTCGCCCTCGGCCTGTTTCCGCCGGCCCAGGCCCACCCAGGTGTGGAACAGATGAAGGTCGACCTGCTCCGGGTCCACGCGCAGCACATAGCCGGGAGCCTGCGTCAGCAGCGCGGGAGCCTCGTCGCCGCCGACACCGCGATACGACGCAAGCACGCCGCGCAGCCCGTAGACCGCGTTCTGCAAGATCTTCCGGGCGGTCGTCGGGGCCTCCTCGACCCCCCACAGGGCGTTCAGCAACCGACTGGTGGCGACCACCCGGTTGGCCTGGAGCAGCAGGTAGCCGAGAGTGGCGCGCTGTTTCGTCCCGCCGAGAGCAACGGTCTGCTCATCGGCGACGACTTCCATCGGACCCAACAACCGGAATTGCATCGTTCCCCCAGATCGACAGCCGAGCGGTCAAAATCCGGTCACCATGTTGCAAGGGAGCGATCCAAGCCCACACAAATCTGATACAAGCTCCAACCAACGCGATCACCTGGCTGTTAGAGCAGCTCCAGTACCGCGCACCCGAGACTGTCGGCGGAACCGCCCCCGACCAGCACCACCTTGTCCCCCGCAGCGAGTTCGGCCGAGTCCAGCAGATGGCTGAGACCCGCGGCCTGGTCACCGGACGGCAGATGACCCACCCCGGCGCCCCAGTCCCACGTGGTCCGCTTCTCGGCGACGCCCCACGCCGCACGCCTGTCCCAGCGTTGCAGACCCGAGCCCAGGTGCGGGAAGACGAACCGCGCGATGTCGTCGATGCCGAGCCCCGAATCCGTCAGAGCCTGCGCCACGACCTCGCGCTCCCCGTCTGCGAGCGGTGCCGCGAGGTCGTCGGGGCGAACCGCCGTCGCGGCCACCTTGTCACGTGCCCGTTCGTGTACGGCAGACGGAATCCGCCACGGCAGGTCGGAGCGCAGCAGACGCTGCGGCTGCTCCTCCACCACCGTGGTGGTCAGAACGCGCGCCAGTCCGCCGCCGGTTCTCAGCACCACGCCCGTCGCACCGTCGGCGAGCACACGGCCCGGCCCCGTGCAGAACCGGTCGCCGGTGTGCGCGGCCGCGCAGTCGCCAGTGGTGATCACCGCAGCGGTCATGTCCGGGGACGCGGATAAATACTGGGCCGCCAGATGCAGACCCACGACGCCACTGCCGACGGCGCCGCGGACCTCCAGCGCGGTGGCGCGCGGACACCGGAGCGCCTGCCGTACCTCTTCGGCACGGCAACCGGCCGCCTGCGCCGACCAGGAGGAGGCGTGCAGGACCAGGTCCACGTCACCGGCCGGCACACCCGAGCGGCGCCGCGCCAGGTCGGCGGCCCGCACCACGAGGCCCGGCAACGAGCCGTCCTCCGCCACGCGCACCGCGCGGTAGGCGTCCCGTCGGCACTGCCGGGCGTCGTACAACCCGGCGGTGACGGCCCGCTGGACGTCCTGGCTGTGCCCGAGCGACATCGCGGCCGCGCCGATGAACAGACCGTCCCAGCGCGTCACGCGCTCACCCCCTTCACCTCACGGAGAGCACCCGGGCCGGCATGCCGGGGCGCAGCGGCTCGGCCGGGCTCCCAAGTTATCGGCCCTCGGCCGACGCGATGCGCCCCGCGTCGGTACGGCTCAGGGCGGCGGTGACCGCCTCGGCCACCCCCGACAGCTGGGTGTCGAGGAAGAAGTGTCCGCCGCCGAAGACCCGGGTCGTGGTGGTGGCGGTGGTCAGTTCGCGCCAGGCCTTCGCCTCGTCCACGCTCACCACGGGATCGTCGTCCGCGATCAGCACGGTGAACGGCACGCCGAGGCGCGGGCCGGGTCGCCAGACGTATCCGCCGATCGCCCGGTAGTCGGCCCGAAGCGCAGGCATGACCATCTCCCGCAGCTCCGGGTCCTCGAGCACCCGCGGAGTGGTGCCCCCCAGCAGCCGAACGACCCGCAGGATGTCCTCGTCCGTGCGCAGCGAGTCGTACCGGGCGGGCCGGGCGGTGGGGGCGCCCCGGCCGGAGAGGATCAGTGCCTCGGGCCCGGGCAGGGACCGCTCGGCGAGGCGGCGGGCCACCTCGTACGCCGCGACGGCGCCCATGCTGTGCCCGAACAGGACGTACGGACCCGTCACCCGGCTCCGTACCTGTTCGGTGAGCGCGTCGGCGAGGCGGCCCATGTCGTCGACGGGCTGTTCGCTTCGGCGGTCCTGACGGCCGGGATACTGCGCCGCCAGTACCTCCACCGCCGGAGCCAGCGCCCGCGCCAGCGGCAGGAAGGCACTGGCCGCGCCACCGGCGTGCGGGAAGCAGATCAGCCGCGGTGCCTCGCTGCCCAGCCGCTGAGCCGGATCCTGCGGATGGAACCTGCGCAGCCACTCGCCCGCCATTCCTACTCCTTTGGTCTCCGCGCTCCAGTCCGCCCCGTGCGGCACACGGCCGCGCCCAGCGTTTCGCACGCCGTTCAAAGACCGCACAAACCGCACACAAGTCCAACGGGTGCATCGGGCAGTCGGCCGGCCGCTCCCCGGGGAGCGCGATACTGAGCCGCATGATCGCGATCCGGTTCGACCGCTTCGGCGGCCCCGAAGTCCTAGAGACAGTTGAGCTTCCCGCCCCCGGACCCCAGCCCGGACAGGTCCGGATCACCGTCGAGGCCGTGGGCGTCAATTTCGCGGACACCCACCAGACCGACGGCTCCTACCTGACGGCCGACCTGCTGCCCTACATACCCGGAAGCGAGGTCGTGGGCCGCACCCCGGACGGCCGACGCGTACTCGCCCGTGTCTCGGGAGGGTACGCCGAACAAGTCCTGGCGCCTGAGAACGCGCTCGTCGACATCCCCGAGGACCTTCCGGCGGCTCACGCGCTCGCCCTGCTCACCCAGGGCCTGACCGCCTGGCACCTGCTGCGCACCGCCGCCCGGCTCGCGCCCGGCGAGACCGTGGTCGTCCATTCCGCGGCCGGCGGTGTGGGCAGTCTGGCGGTACAACTGGCCCGGCACTTCGGCGCCGGACGCGTTCTCGCCCAGGCCTCCACCCCCGACAAGCGTCGACTCGCCCTCGAACTGGGCGCCGACGGCATCGCGGAGTACCCCCTCTCGGACAAGGCGGACGTCATCCTCGACGCGGTGGGCGGCACCCTCTTCGACCAAGCCCTCGACTCCCTCGGCCTCTCGGGCCGCCTGGTCACCTACGGCAACGCCGCCCGGACCCCCTTCACCCCTGTCGACCCGGCCCGTCTCAGCCGCCTCAACGCGGCCGTCATCGGCTTCTGGCTACGCCCCACCCTGAAGGCCCCCGGTGGCTACACCGAACTCCTCCGCGAACTCCTCGACCTCACCAGCCGAGGCGTACTCCGAGCGGTCACCGGCCCGAGCTACCCGCTGAACCAGGCCCGGCGCGCTCACGAGGACCTGCTGGCACGCCGCACCACCGGCAAGGTCACCCTGCACCCGTGAACCACTCAAAGCCCGGTCAAAAGAGCGTCGGCCGCATGACATACCCACGCCCCAGCCCTTTGCCTCCACCCCACCTCCACGCCACGATCAACCACGGCACACCACACCCCTGAACGTGACCGGGCCGGCCGAATCCCCCGTCGTGTCGGCCCGGTCACCACTCCCCCAGGTGCTGAAACGGGCCCGGCCTCCTGCCACGTCCGGCCTCCTCTCGGAGCACGTCGGCGAGTTGGTCCCTGAGAGCTCGCCTCCTCCGTGGCCACCCGCCGGCGGACCTCAGGTTCCGCCCTGGCCCCCTCATCGCCCTCCCTGCGCCAAGCGTCCTCCGGCGCCCGCGGCCCGGCCGGCCGGAGCGGCCGTCCGCCGAGTGCGACGACGAGGCGCGCGGAGCGCTCCGGAGGGCGGGTCAGCACCTCGCAGCCATCCGACGCGGCAGGTCACGGGGCTCGCTGGGCTCTTCCGGGACATCTGAGCGGCTGTCCGACCCGGAGCCGGACGGGGGCGCTCACGACGTGGGCGCCCCCGTCCGATGCCCGTGGTCAGTCGTCCGGGACCCCGGTGCCGCTGAGGCCCGGAACCGTCCGCTCCAGTTGCACCAGTGAACGGGCGCCGAGGCGGAACTGGGCGAGTTTGTCGACGATCGTCCGGCCGACCGGGGTGTGGCCCCAGATACTGATGCCCTGGTGGGTGCTGGGCTGCCAGGTGGTCTCGTCGATGACGACGGGGTTCCAGCCGACCTCCCATTCGAAGCCCGAGGGGTGCGGGCGTAGTAGGAGAGTTCCTTGTCGTTGGTGTGCTGTCCGACGGACAGGGCCATGCCGAAGCCGAGTTCGTGCGCACGGTCGTAGCTGCGGGCGAGGTCGTCCAGTGTGGCCACCTGGACGTTGAGGTGCTGGACGCGGGTGCGGACCGGGTCGATGGGCAGGCCCCGGACGGCGGCGATGGCGATGGAGTGGTGGCGTTCGTTGACGCGCAGGAAGCGGATCCTGAGCTTGACGCCGCTGATCGTCTCGTCGATGTAGTCGGTGAGGCGGGCGTCGAAGACGGTGTTGAAGTAGCCGCGCATCAGGGTCGGCCGGGTCGAGGTGATGGCGACATGGCCCATGCCGGAGTCGCCCGTTATCCAGCCGGACGCGAGCATCCGCAGGGGTTCCGGGGCCAGAACCGGGGTGGTGTAGATCTCCTGGGTGATGCCCTTGGGGCCGGGGAAGCGCAGGAGTCGCTCGACACCGCGCAGGCTCGCCTCCTCTGCGGTGCCCTCCGCGACGGGGACGCCGTGAGCGCGGACGCCGGCCTCGATCTGCTCGAAGGCGGCGTGGTCGGCGAGGTGCCAGCCGATGGCCACGACATCCTCGGCGGGGCCCCGGCGCAGCAGGAAACGGCACTCGTGGTCGTCGATGCGGAAGCGCATCAGGCCGGTGTCCAGATCGTCGAGGTGCATGCCGATGGCGTCGGTGCCGAAGCGGCGCCAGTCGGTGAAGCGGTTGGTCTCGATGACGAGGTAGCCGAGGTGGACGGCGCCGAAGACGGACGGGGCGTCATATCCCTGGTACGGGGTCATCGCCGGCCGGCCAGGAAGTCGGCGCAGATCCGGTTGAACAGCTCGGCCCGCTCGAACTGCACCCAGTGCCCGGTGTTGGCGACCTCGTACAGATCGCAGTTGGGCATGCGGTCGGCCAGCATCCGGCCGCCCGAGGGCCGGTTGACCTTGTCGGCGGCGCCCCAGAGCACCAAGGTCGGCACGGGCAGCCGGGACAGGCGGGCGTCGCGGGTGAAGTCCATCCTCCACAGCGTGCGCAGCGCGTTCGGGCCGGAGGCCGGCGCAGCGGCGGGGCCGCGATCACCTCCGGGTCGATGCTCACCTCGTAGCGGGCGTCGATCACGGAATCCGGGACGTCGGCGGCGTTGAAGACGAGGTAGGTGCGGATGAACTTCTCCAGCTTCAGCCGTGAAGGGCCGTCACCGGCGTAGTAGTTGAGGAGGCTGCTCAGACCGGGGGTCGGCAGGGCGCGGGTGGTGCCGATGCCGCCGGGGCCCATCAGCACCATGCGGTCGATCCGGTCGGGGGTGTCCAGCGCGAGACGCAGGGCGCAGGCGCCGCCGTAGGAGTTGCCGACCAGGTGGGCCTGGTCCAGGCCGAGTTCGTCGAGCAGGCCGTGGATGCCGGCGGCGAGGTGCCCGAAGGGGTCGGCGCCGTCGACGCCCTTGGTGCTGCGTCCGTAGCCGGGCAGGTCGGGGACGATGACCCGGTACTCCTTGGCCAGCTCGGCGATGTTGCGGGTGTAGTTGGAGACGCCGGAGGCGCCGGGGCCGCCGCCGTGCAGCAGCAGGACGGGCGGGCCGTCGCCGGTCTCCGCGACGAAGATCTTCCTGCCGTGGACGTCGAGCAGCCTTTCCCGCATCGGCGGGGGTGCGGTGTGTGTGGTCATGGCGTTCCTTGGGTGGCGGTCGAGGTGGCCGTACGCGATACCGGTGCGAACCCGGCCGGGGGCGGCGGGAGTTGGGCGGCGGAGGGTGCGGCGGCGTAGACGTAGGCGTCGGGGCGCAGGGCGAGGGTGGCGGCGCGGCGACGGGCCATCCAGGGCAGCAGTACGCCCTCGTCGTCGACGACCGCACCCGGCGCTGGACTGCTGCCGGCCGGCAGGACGGTCAGGGAGGGGACACCGCGGCGGTCCCACGCCGGCTGTGGGGTCGGCGGTTCGCCGTGCAGGAGCAGCCAGCGCCCGGCGAGTATGTCGTCCAGGCGGGCCCGGGTGCCGTCGGGGCCGGTCACCCAGGGCTGGGGTATCTGGTGCCCGGAGGCCTTGGTGCGGGGGCGAGCCTGCAGGCCCTCGGCGTAGTGGGCGGCGGGGATCCAGTTGGAGTCCTGAAGGAGGCGGGCGAAGCCGGGGACGCGGTTCAGGAGCGGAAGCGCGGAGTCCCGGACCCGGGTGACCGCGCGCCGCCGTTCGGTGATGATCCGGCCGACGAACACCGCCCGCTCGGTGATCTCCTTGACGTGTGGCTTGCGCTCCGTCTCGTAGCTGTCGAGCACCGATTCGGGCAACTCGCCGCGCAGCACGGCGTCGAGCTTCCAGCACAGGTTGGCCACGTCACGCACCCCGGCCGCCATGCCCTGGCCGATCCACGGCGGCATCGCGTGGGCCGCGTCACCGGCGAGGAAGACCCGGCCCACCCGGAAGCGGGCGGCGAAGCGGACGTGGTGGCTGTAGACGGTGGCCCGCAGGATCTTGATCTGGTGCTTGCCGATTCCGTACCGGGACACCAGCGCGTGGATCGCCTCGTCGCTGGTCAGGTGCTCCTCGTCGTCGCCCGGCAGGATCGGGAACTCCCACCGGTGGTGCCCCAGCGGAGTCGGGCAGTCCACTGCCGGGCGGCCCGCGTCGCAGCGGAAGCGCAGCCGGTCGTGGTCCGGCCACGGCTCGATCATCTTCGTGTCGATGACGACCCAGCGGTCCTCGTACGTCCGTCCCTCGTAGCCCACGTTGAGCTGTGCGCGGGTGAGGCTGGAGCCGCCGTCGGCCGCGATGACGTACCTGGCGCGCAGTCGCCGTACGGCGTCGTCGGCGGTTCCCGCGACCGTCAGCTCCACCTCGGCTCCGTCCGCGGTCTGGCGCAGCCGCAGGCACTCGTGCCGCAGCAGCACCTCGACGTCGGGGTAGCGGTCGACGCCGTCACGTAGGACCTGCTCCAGCGCGGGCTGGTAGATGAACATCTGCGGCGGGTGGCCGTGGCCGCGCGGCGTGGGGTGCGCGCTGAGGATCGTGCGGCCCCGCGCGTCGACGAAGTCCAGCGGCCGGTCGGCCAGCATGTCCAGCTTCAGCCGCTCGGCAAGGCCGGCGCGCTGCCAGATCCGCAGGACCTCCTCGTCGGTGGAGATCGCCCGGGCCCGGGAGTAGATCCCGGCATCCCGCTCCAGCACGACGACCCGCAGGCCGGCCGCGCCCAGCAGGTTCGCCGCGGTCACCCCCGTCGGCCCGTACCCGATCACCGCCACGTCGTACGTGTCCTGGTCGGCTCTGTCCTCGGCCCTGCTCCCGGCACTGATCCCACTCACCAGGCCACCTCACTGTCGTCCCTGTTGCGGCTCTTTGTTGTAGCGCCTACTACAATTGGAATGACCGCTACGGTAAGCTCGGCGTCCGGGACGGTCAAGTGCCGGCACCACGGGAAAGGCGTCTCCCATGACCAGGCCGCAGACCAGGTCGCACACCAGGCCGCAGGCGGCGCGCAAGAAGCGTGCGAACGGGTTGGAGTCGCGGCAGCGCATCCTCGACGCCGCCGTCGAGATCGCGGGCGAACGCGGGTACGAGGGCACGTCGATCGCCACGGTCAGCGCCCGGTGCGGGCTGCCCGCGAGCTCGATCTACTGGCACTTCAAGGACAAGGACGACCTGATCGCGGCAGTCATCGAGCGCAGCTTCACCGCCTGGCTGACGGCCGTCGAACTGCCCGGCGAGGACGCCGGAACACCACTGGAGCGGGTCATGACGATGGCGGCGAACGTGGCGAAGTCCCTGGTCGACGCCCCCGACTTCCTGCGCCTCGGCCTGATGCTCGCCCTGGAGCGGCGGCCTGCCGAGCGCCGGGGACGGACCGTGTTCCTTCAGGTCCGTGACCTCGCCCGGCAGCGGATATCGGACATGATCGGCACCCTCTTCCCGACCCTGGACGAGGAAGCCGTCCGCATCCTGACCACGTACGCCGTGGCCGGTGCCGACGGGCTGTTCGTGCAACGCGAAGTGGGTGGCGACTGTGTCGACCTGGTGGCGATGTTCGAGCTGCACGCGCGGCTCGTCCATGACGCGGCGGTCCGTATGGTCGCGAGGAGCGAGGGATGAGCCTGACCTACGTCCAGCGCGAGGAGGCGGCGCGGCTGCTGCGGGAGGCGGAGCACTATGCGGTGCCGATCGACCCGCTGTCCGCCCGGCTTCCCGGCCTCGACCTAGCCGACGCCTACGCAGTCCAGCGCGACAACGTCGCCTGGCGGCTGGCCGACGGGGCGACGGTCATCGGACACAAGGTCGGCCTGACGTCCCCGGCCATGCGACGGCTGCTCGGCGTCGACGAACCCGACTTCGGTCATCTGCTGGACGACATGGTCCACCGTGACGGTGCCCCGGTCTTCGCCGCGCACTACTGCCGGCCTCGGATCGAAGCGGAGATCTGCTTCCACCTCAGCGAGCGGCTGTCCGGCCCCGGCGTCACGGTCGAGGACGTACTCAGGGCGACCGATGCCGTCGCGCCCGCCCTGGAGATCGTCGACAGCCGGATCCGGGACTGGCGGATCACCCTTGTCGACACCGTCGCCGACAACGCCTCCTCCGCGGGCCTCGTCTGCGGCCCCTGGATCCCGGTCCGGGACGCGCCCGACCTTGCCGCCGTCACCGCCGACCTGATCGTGGACGGCGAGCCGGCCGGGTCGGGCAGCGGGCGCGAGGTGCTGGGCCACCCCGCGGCAGCGGTCGCCTGGCCGGCCAACACGCTCGCCGCCTTCGGCGCCTCGCTGGAACCCGGCCATGTCGTGCTGCCCGGCGCCATGACCACCGCGCCCTTCGTCAGGGCCGACCAGAAGGTCGAGGCACGGTTCGACGGCCTGGGGCCGGTGTCGGTGAGCTTCGTGTGACGGCCGTGGAACCTCCTTGGACGGGCGAGGAATTCGTCCGCTTCCGTGCACAGACCGTTCGTGCGAGACCCGCCCCCCGAGAAAGCCGGGAGAGCCCCCCATGACCACCGCACCCCGCCGGATCGACGTCCACCAGCACCTCGTCCCGCCCCTCTACCGCGACGCCCTCGCCGACGCCGGTATCACCGAGGCGGGCGGCCGTGCCCTGCCCGGCTGGAGCGTCGGCGCCGCGCTGGAGGCGATGGACCTGCTGGGCACCGAGACCGCGATCCTCTCCGTCTCGACCCCCGCCACCGGCTTCCTCACCGACCCCGACGAGGCGGCGGGCCTGGCCCGGCGGCTCAACGACCACTCCGCCGGCGTCGCCGCCGAACACCCCACCCGCCTCGGCTGGTTCGCCACCCTGCCCATGCCCGACGCCGAGGCGGCGGCGAGGGAGGCCGAGCGGGCTCTCGGCGAGCCGGGCGCCGACGGGGTCACCCTGCTCGCCAACAACCGGGGCGCCTACCTCGGAAGCGAGGGCCAAGAGCCCTTGTGGCGGGTCCTCGACGAACACGGTGCCGTCGTGTTCGTCCACCCGGCCGACCTCCCCGCCCCCGCCGTCGACGGCATCCCCCCGTTCGCCGCCGACTTCCTCCTCGACACCACCCGCGCCGCCTACCTCCTAGTCCGCAACGGCGTGCCGCGCCGCCACCCGAACATCCGGTTCGTCCTCAGCCACGCCGGCGGCTTCCTGCCGTACGCCTCCCATCGCATGGCCGTCGCCCTGGCCAGTGACATCGGGCGCAGCCCCCGCGACGTCCTGGACGACTTCCGCGGCTTCTACTTCGACACCGCGCTCTCCTCCAGCCCCGCCGCTCTGCCCACCCTGCTGGCCTTCGCGCGTCCCGGACACGTCCTGTTCGGCAGCGACTGGCCGTTCGCGCCCGCACCCGCGGGCCAGTACTTCGCAGCCGGCCTCGACTCCGGCGTCGAGGCCGGCACCCTCGCCGCGGTCAACCGCACCAACGCCGAGGCCCTCTTCCCCCGCCTGGCCGACGGCACTCCCGCCCCTGCTCCGTCCCGCCTCCTCCCGGTACGCCTGCGTCAGTCCGCACAGCGAGCCGCCGCCCGCCTCGTCTTCAAGCTGGTCCAGCCCGGCACCGACTGAGCGCCCGACTACGCGATATCCACATCGAACGCCGGGAACTCGGCCGACTCGTCCAGCTCGGCCCAGACCGTCTTGCCGCGTCGGGCATGCCGCGTCCCCCACTGCCCGGCGAGCTGCGCGACCAGCAGCAGGCCCCGCCCGCCCTCGTCGAGAACGCGGGCCCGGCGCAGGTGCGGTGTGGTGCTGCTGGCGTCGGAGACCTCGCACAGGAGGGTGCGGTCGTGGATGAGGCGCAGGCTGATCGGGGAACGGCCGTAGCGGATGGCGTTGGTGACGAGTTCGCTGACCACCAGTTCCGCGGTGAACTCGAGGTTCTCCAGGCCCCAGGCGGCCAGTTGGCGGGAGACGTCGGAGCGGGCACGGGCCACCACGGCCGGGTCGGCCTCCAGGTCCCAGGTGGCGACCCGGTCGGTCCCCAGTGCGCGGGTACGGGCGAGCAGCAGGGCGATGTCGTCGTCCGGCCGGGAGGGCAGCAGGGCTTCCAGCACGGTGTCGCAGGTCGCTTCCAGGGAGGTCGCGGGTCGGGCGAGGATCTGTCGCAGCGTAGTGAGCCCCGCGTCGGCGTCGTGGTCGCCGGCCCCGATCAGCCCGTCGGTGCACAGGGCGATCAGGCTGCCCTCGGGCAGATCGACCTCCACCGTCTCGAAGGGCAGCCCGCCCAGTCCGAGCGGCGGGCCGGGCGGCACATCCAGCAGCTCCGCCGTGCCGTCCCGGACCACCACGGCAGGGGGCACATCCCCCGCGCGGGCAAGAGTGCAGCGGCGGGAGACGGGGTCGTAGACGGCGTAGAGGCAGGTGGCGCCGTTGTCTCCGCCGACATCGGCGTCGGGCTCGGCGTCGGGGTCCGTGCACGCTTCGGTGGTCACGCGCACGACGACGTCGTTCAGATGGGTGAGGAGCTCGTCGGGCGGCAGATCGATGTCGGCCAGGGTGCGTACGGCGGTCCGCAGCAGGCCCATCGTGGCGGCGGCGCGGATGCCGTGGCCGACCACGTCCCCCACCACGAGGGCGACCCGGGCGCCGGACAGCGGGATGACGTCGTACCAGTCGCCGCCCACGCCGGCGTCGGAGCCGGCCGGCAGGTACCGGGAGGCGACGTCCACGGCCGACTGCTCCGGCGTCTCCTGGGGAAGCAGGCTGCGCTGGAGGGTGACGGCGGTGGCGCGGGCGTGGGTGTAGCGGCGGGCGTTGTCGACGGCGACGGCGGCCCGCGCGGCGATCTCCTGGGCGAGGACCAGGTCCTCGTCGTCGTAGCGGGCGCTGTTGCCGAGCCGGTGGAACTCGGCGACGCCCAGCGTGGTGCCCCGGGCGCGCAGCGGGACGACGAGGGTCGAGTGGGCTCGCGGGACGCCCCGGGTCCTGCCGTGCTGGTGGCGGGAGGGACGTCCACTGGCCAGGGCGTACGCCGACGGCGAGCCGTGTTCCGGGATGTGGAGCTGCTGCGGTGCGATCGCCGTCTCCGGGTCGGTCCCGTCCGCGGGTCCGCGGGCCATCCGGCGCAGCAACGGCGGGCCCTCCTCCACGGCGTCCTGTCCGCGCAGCACGGCGTCGAGCAGGTCGACGGTGACGATGTCGGCGAAGTGGTCGGTGGCGAGGTCCGCCAGCTCCTGTGTGGTGCGGGCGATGTCGAGGGTGGTGCCGATGCGCACGCTCGCCTCGTTCACCATCGCCGACCGCCACCGCAGGCGCCGGTCCCGCTGCTCCTCGAACGTCGCGACGGCCTGCTCCGAGACCCGGTCCACGTACGTCGTCGACATGGCGTTCAGCTCGCGGGCCGCCTCGCTGACCTGTTCGGCGTCGTCGCTGAGCCGGGGCAGCTCCGTGAGCAGCCGGTCGATGACGATCTCCTCCGAGAGCCGCAGGGCGCGCAGCATGACGCTGAGCGGCGTGCCGTGCCGGGCAAGTATCTGCGCGCGATCCGCGTCGGCGGCCGGCAGTTCGATCAGCTTCGGCGCGATGGCGTGCTCCAGGCCGAAGAGGGCCGCGCCGATGTGCTCGGCGACGTTCTCGCCGGCCATCCGGGCCACGTACGGGTCCTCCCACAGCCCGGGGAGTTCGCGCAGCAGGCGCCGTTGCACGTCGGCCGTGAGCTCGTCCGCTCGCGAACCGAGCTCGCGCGCCGCACGCGAGAGAAGACCGTCGGCCCTGGGCTCCACACACACGACGTTACGCCGCTCCCGCGGGCGCCTCAGTCCGTACGGCGGGACGGGTGCCGGCCGCCGTCAGCCGCCCCCGCGCAGCACCCGGGACAGCCCCAGCGCCGCGGTCCGTACGGCGGGCGCCAACTGGGCCGGGCTGAACCGGGAGCGCGGCACCGCCACCGAGAGGGCGGCGACCGTGGTCCCGCCGGCGAAGACGGGAGCGGCGATGCAGGCCACGCCGAGGGCGGCCTCCTGTTCCTCGTAGGCCAGGCCGGAGACCTGGATCTTCTCCAGGGCCGTGCGCAGCCGGTTCGGGTCGGTGATGGAGTGCGGCGTGAGGCTCGGCAGCGGCCGGGCCAGCACCTCCTCGGTCAGCTCGGCGCCGGAGAAGGCCAGCAGGGCTTTGCCGACGCCGGTGCAGGTCAGCGGCAGGCTGCCGCCGATGCGGGAGGGCAGCTGGAGGGCCGCGTGGCCGTGGATGCGTTCGAGGTAGACGACATCCGTGCCGTCGCGCACCCCGAGGTGGACGGTCTCGCGGGTCGCCTCGAACAGGTCCTGCAAGAACGGCAGGGCCGCCTCGCGCAGATCGAGCCGGTGCGGCACCAGCGAGCCGAGCTCGAACAGCTTCGCCCCGAGCCGGTACTGGGGCCCCGAGCGCTCCAGCCAGCCCAGCCGGACGAGGTCCGCGGCCAGCCGGTGCACCGTGGGCTTGGGCAGGCCGGTGTGCTCCGAAAGTTCCGACAGACGGTACGGGCCGCCGCTCGGACTGAAGCACTCCAGGATGGTCGCGGCCTTCTCCAGCATGCTGCCGCTCGCGCTGTTCCGTGTCACGGAACAAAGTTTGTCGCTTGGCAGTAGGGCGTGTCTATATCGGTGTCGACCCGCATTCGGTGCCAACCGGCTCCTTCCCATCGGTTCGCCCGCCACTGCACCTTCCCCGGAGGTATCCCGTGTCGACCCCACCCCACGGCGTCCGCCCGGACGCCGCCCCGCCGGCCGTGGTCAAGGCCGCCGACCTGCTGGCGGAGGCCGCCCGCACCGGGACCACCTGCCCGCCGGTGCGTGACCTGTTCGACGCCGGCGCCGATCTGGAGACCGCGTACGCCGTGCAGCAGCTCAACGTGCGACGGGGGCTCGACGCCGGCCGTCGGATCGTCGGGCGCAAGATCGGCCTTGACGTCCGTGGCCGTACAGCGCCAACTCGGCGTGGACCAACCCGACTTCGGCGCACTGTTCGCGGACATGGCCGTGGCGGACGGTGACGAGGTGCCCGCCGGGCGACTGCTCCAGCCGAAGGTGGAGGCCGAGGTGGCGCTCGTCCTCGGGCGGGACCTGCCGGACCCCGCGTGCACGGTCGTCGACGTCCTGCGCGCGGTCGAGTTCGCGCTGCCCGCGCTGGAGATCGTCGACAGCCGGGTGCGGAACTGGGACATCTCCCTGGTCGACACCGTCGCCGACAACGCCTCCTGCGGCCTGTACGTCCTCGGCACAACTCCCGTACCCCTCACCGCCGTCGACCTGCGGACGGTGACGATGACCATGACGCGGGCCGGCGAGACCGTCTCCGAGGGCAGCGGCGCCGACTGTCTCGGCAGCCCCCTCAACGCGGCCGTGTGGCTGGCCTCCGCGCTCGCCGAGCGGAGCGATCCGCTGCGCGCGGGTGACCTGGTGCTGACCGGCGCGCTCGGCCCGATGACGCCCGCCGCGCCGGGCGACGTGTTCGAGGCCCGTGTCTCCGGGCTGGGTAGCGTGCGGGTCGGCTTCGCGAAGGACGGGGGCGAGCTGTGAGCACCAAGGTCGCCGTCATCGGCTCCGGCAACATCGGCACCGACCTCATGATCAAGATTCTCCGGCTGTCGGAGTCGCTGGAGATCGCCGCGCTGGCCGGGATCGACCCGGACTCCGACGGCCTGGCCCGCGCCCGTCGTCTGAAGGTCGCCACGACCCACGCTGGCGTCGAAGGGCTCGTCGCACTGGACGAGTTCGCCGATGTGGAGATCGTCTTCGACGCGACCTCGGCCGGCGCGCACCGCCACCACGACGACGTACTGCGCCCCCTGGGCCGCACTCTGGTCGACCTCACGCCAGCCGCCCTCGGCCCGTACGTCGTCCCGCCGGTCAACGGCGACGCCCACCTCGACGCCCCGAACGTCAACATGGTCACCTGCGGCGGCCAGGCCACCATCCCGGTCGTCGCCGCCGTGGGCGCCGTCACGCCGGTCCACTACGGCGAGATCGTCGCGTCCATCGCCTCCCGCTCCGCCGGCCCCGGCACCCGCGCCAACATCGACGAGTTCACCGAGACCACCTCCTCCGCCATCGAGCGGGTCGGCGGCGCAGCGCGCGGCAAGGCGATCATCGTCCTCAACCCGGCCGAACCGCCGCTGATCATGCGGGACACCGTGCACTGCCTGGTCTCCGACTGCGCGACGGAGGCGGTCACCGCGTCGGTCGAGGAGATGGTCGGGCGGGTGCAGGCGTACGTGCCCGGCTACCGGCTCAAGCAGAAGGCGCAATTCGAGCGGGTGCCGTCCGACGACCCGCTGCACACCCTCGTCCCCGGCGCGGGCGAGGCCCTGAAGGTCTCCGTCTTCCTGGAGGTCGAGGGCGCCGCGCACTATCTCCCGGCGTACGCCGGGAACCTCGACATCATGACCTCGGCCGCGCTGCGCACCGCGGAACGCATGGCCGCCCTCCCCCACTCCCGGCTTCGCCCCAGCGGGGGGACCCCCATCGCCACGGAGGTGGCCTCCCGATGACCCGGCTGTACGTCCAGGACGTGACCCTCAGGGACGGCATGCACGCCGTCCGGCACCGCTACACCGTCGACCAGGCCCGCGCCGTCGCCGCCGCGCTGGACGCCGCCGGGGTCGCCGCGATCGAGATCGCCCACGGCGACGGCCTCGCCGGCTCCAGCATCAACTACGGCGTCGGCGCCCACACCGACCGGGAGTGGATCGAGGCCGTCGTGGACGCCACCGAGTACGCGGTACCCACGACTCTGCTGCTCCCCGGCATCGGCACGCTGCACGACCTCCGGCAGGCGCACGCCCTGGGCATCCGCAGTGTCCGCGTCGCCACGCACTGCACCGAGGCCGACATCTCGGCACAACACATCGCCGCCGCCCGGGAGTTGGGCATGGACGTCGCCGGGTTCCTGATGATGTCCCACATGGCCGAACCGGCCGAACTGGCCCGCCAGGCCAAGCTGATGGAGTCGTACGGCGCCCACTGCGTCTACGTCACCGACTCCGGCGGCCGCCTCACCATGGACGGCGTCCGTGACCGCTTCCGCGCCTACCGCGACGTCCTCGACCCGGCGACCGAGCTGGGCATCCACGCCCACCACAACCTCGCGCTGGGCGTCGCCAACACCGTCGTCGCCGTCGAGAGCGGCGTGACCCGGGTGGACGCCTCGCTCGCCGGGCAGGGGGCGGGCGCCGGCAACTGTCCGTTGGAGGCGTTCGTCGCGGTCGCCGACCTGATGGGCTGGGAGCACGGCTGCGACCTGTCCCCTCTGATGGACGCGGCCGACGACCTCGTACGCCCCCTGCAGGACCGCGAGGTGCGGGTGGACCGCGAGACCCTCAGCCTCGGCTACGCGGGCGTGTACTCCAGCTTCCTGCGGCACGCCGAGACCGCCGCCGCCCGCCACTGTCTGGACACGCGCAGCATCCTCGTCGAGGTCGGCCGGCGCGGGATGGTCGGCGGCCAGGAGGACATGATCACCGACATCGCGCTGGACCTCGTCGCCCGCGCCTGACCGACGCGACCGCGCCCCTTCCGGTCGGCCGGGAGGGGCGCGGTCGCGTTTGCTGCAGAAGGCCGTGCAGCCGTCACGCCTTGGGCTTCGACAGGGTGATGTCCTTCTTCAGTACCGCGTGGAAGTGCGGCAGGGGCAGTCCGCCCAGGCCGTCCACGGGGCGCAGCTCCACGACGGTGACCTCGACGTTCGCCTTGCCGTGCTTGAGGGTGGCGTCCGCGGGGGCCTTGCTCTTGTTCTCCCAGCGGTGCTGCTTGCCGTCACACTCGGCGAGGGTGCCGCCGATGGCGTACCGGGTGGTGGAGTCCTTCTGCCCGATGGAGGCGCTCACGAACGTGGGTCCCGTGCTGTCGATGCAGCGATAGGTGCCGGAGACGGTGATGGTGCCGTCCGCGGCCATGGGGGTCTTGGTGCCGACGGTGACGGTCTCCTCGGGCTCGGTGGGAGCGTCGGAGTCGGCGGGCGCCGAGGGCGCGGCGAGCAGCAGGAACAGCGCGGTGCCGACGGCGGTGGCGAGAGCGGGGCGCAGGGGCATGGGATGACCTCCCGGTGGGCGGAGTGGGGGCTTCCACTGGTACCCGGCGGGTGTGCCCTTGGGCGTGACCGTCACCCCTTCGGTGGCGAGTCCGCTGCGACCTTCGTGGATCGGTCAGAGAGTTGTCCGCGTGTTGTCACGGTTCACAGCGGGCCGTTCCGATGAGTTCGCGATGGGAGCATGGTCTACCCATATGGACGACGCATACGGTTCGTCCGCCCGATATGGAGGTGCGCCATGTGTTCCTACCAGCCTTCGTGCCCTTCCTCCGACAGCCGCGCCGCACATGTGGTTGCCGCCCAACCCGAGCAGGGCTGGAGCCTCCTGTGTGACGGCGCCATCGTCTTCGACGACAGCGGTGAGCTGCTGCCCGACGGCCGCGTGGTCGCCCCGCACCGGGTGCCGGCCGAGCGGCTCGCGATGGCCGCGTGAGCACCGCTTACGGCAGCACGGCGAACCCGTCCAGCTCCACCATGGCCTCTTCGTCCCAGAGGCGTACGACCTCGACGACCGCCATCGCCGGATAGTCCCGCCCCGCCAACTCCCGCCAGATTCCCCCGAGTTCGGCGACCTGGGCGCGATACGCCGCCACGTCCGTGGCATAGACCGTGACCCGCGCGAGATCGGCCGGGGTGCCACCGGCCGCCGCCAGCGCGGCCAGCAGATTGGTGAGCGCCCGCTCGAACTGCTCCGGCAACGTCTCCCCGACCACCTTGCCGTCGGCGTCGAGCGCGGTCTGCCCGGCCAGGAACACGACCCGGGATCCGGTGGCGACGACCGCGTGGGAGAAGCCGGTGGGCGGGGACAGGTCGGGCGGGTTGACGCGCTCGGTACTCACTGACCGGCCTCCATGTTCGTGTACAACTCCTTGGCGATGATGCCGCGCTGGACCTCGCTGGCGCCTTCGTAGACACGCGGGGCGCGCACCTCGCGATAGAGGTGTTCCAGCAGATGGCCGCGGCGCAGGGCACGGGCACCGTGCAACTGGACCGCCTTGTCGACGACATACTGCGCCGTCTCCGTCGCCAGCAGCTTCGCCATCGCCGCGCGCTTCGGGACGTCCGGGGCGCCTTCGTCGTACGCCGTCGCCGCCGCGTACACCATGAGACGGGCCGCCTCGGTGCGCAGGGCCATCTCGGCCACCTGGTGGGCGACCGTCTGGAGCTCCTTCAACTTGCCGCCGAACGCGTCCCGTTGGGCGGTGTGCGCCAGCGTCGCGTCCAAGGCCGCCTGCGCCATGCCGACGGCGAAGGCACCGACGCTCGGCCGGAAGAGGTTGAGGGTGCCCATCGCGACCCGGAAGCCGCGGTCGGGCTCGCCCAGGACGTCGCCGGCGGTGACGGGGACGGCGTCGAAGTCGAGGGCGCCGATGGGGTGCGGGGACAGCATGTCGAGGCCCGCTCCGGTGAGGCCGGGCCGGTCGGCGGGGACCAGGAAGGCGGTGACGCCGCGGGCGCCGGCGCCGGGGGTGGTGCGGGCGAAGACGGTGTAGAAGTCGGCCTCCGGGGCGTTGGAGATCCAGCACTTCTCACCGGTGAGGCGCCAGCGGGCGGAGCCGTCGGGTTCGGCGGCGACCGAGGCGACCGGGGCCTCCCCCGGCCCTCCCGGCCGCGAGGTGTCCCGTTCCGCCCGCAGTTCCAGCGCCGCCGCATCCGACCCGGCCCCCGGCTCGCTCAGCGCGAAGGCCGCCACCGCGCTGCCCTCGGCCACCCGGGGCAGCCAGCGCTCCCGCTGGGCCGGGGTGCCATGGGCATGGACGGGATGCGCGCCCAGGCCCTGGAGGGCGAGTGCGGTCTCCGCCTCCGTGCAGGCGTACGCCAGGGACTCGCGCATCAGGCACAGGTCGACCGCCCCGGCGCTGAACAGCCGCCGCAGCAGCCCCAGTTGGCCGAGCTCGGCCACCAGCGCGCGATTGACGTGCCCGGGTTCACCCTTCTCCGCGAGCGGACGCAGCCGTTCGGCGGCCAGGGTGCGCAGCTCGGCACACCAGGCGGTTTGCGCCGGATCGAGCGAGAATGCGGGCATTGCCGACCTCCCTGCGGGGCCGTGCGCGACGGACCCTCTCGACGGACCTCCTCGACGATATCGCGCACCATTGACTGTCGTCACCAACACGATACGCTCCCTGTGCTGGGACCCGCTCACCCCACCACGACGCCCACAGGCAGCCCACAAGGCAAGGGGGCGAACCGCCATGGCCGGTCTGCACCGCTCCGCCCACGTCGACACTTTCGCCCGCGAGCACCTGCCACCGCCCGACCAATGGCCCGAGCTCCGCTTCGACCTGCCGGGGCTGGGCTACCCCGATCGGCTCAACGCGGCAGCCGAGTTGCTCGACGGCCCGCCCGACGAGCGACCCGTGTTTCACACCCCGGCCGGCGACACATGGACGTACGGCACACTGCGCGCCCGCGTCGACCGGCTCGCGCATGTGCTCACCGGCGACCTCGGTGTCGTCCCGGGCAACCGGGTGCTGCTGCGCGGCCCGACCACGCCCTGGCTGGCCGCCTGCTGGCTGGCGGTGCTGAAGGCGGGCGCGGTCGCCGTCACCGTGCTGGCCCAGCAGCGGCCGCACGAGCTGCAGACCATGTGCGAGATAGCCGAGGTGCGGCACGCACTGTGCGACATCCGGGCCGTCGACGACCTCGCCAAGGCCGAGATACCCGGGCTGCGGATCGCGACGTACGGCGGCGACGCCCCCGACGACCTGCTGCACCGCCCGGCGCCGGGCACGCCGTACGCCGCCGCCGACACCGCAGCCGATGACGTGGCCCTCATCGCCTTCACCTCCGGAACCACCGGACGGCCCAAGGGCTGTATGCACTTCCACCGGGATGTGCTCGCGATAGCCGACACCTTCTCGGAACATGTGCTGCAACCACATGTGGACGATGTCTTCGCCGGCAGTCCCCCACTCGGCTTCACCTTCGGCCTCGGCGGACTCGTGATCTTCCCGATGCGGGCCGGTGCCAGCTCCCTGCTCCTCGAACAGGCCGGCCCCAAGCAGCTGCTGCCCGCGATCGCCGAGCACCGGGTGTCCGTGCTGTTCACCGCGCCGACGGCGTACCGCGCGATGCTCGACGAGCTCGACTCGCACGACGTCTCCTCACTGCGCCGCTGCGTATCGGCGGGCGAGAACCTGCCTGCCGCCACCTGGCAGGCCTGGCAGGAGCGGACCGGGCTGCGCGTCATCAACGGCATCGGCGCCACCGAGCTGCTGCACATCTTCATCTCCGCGGCCGACGGGCACATCAGGCCCGGGACGACAGGGGTCGCCGTGCCGGGCTGGCACGCGCGCGTGGTCGACCACGAGGGCCAGGAGATGCCCGACGGGGAGCCCGGGCTGCTCGCCGTGCGCGGGCCCGTCGGCTGCCGCTATCTCGCCGATGCCCGGCAGCGCGAGTACGTGCGCCACGGCTGGAACATCACCGGCGACACCTACGTCCGGGAGAGTGACGGCTACTTCCGCTACGTCGCCCGCGCGGACGACATGATCATCTCGGCCGGCTACAACATCGCGGGCCCGGAGGTCGAAGAGGCTCTCCTGCGCCACCCCGACGTGCTGGAGACGGCGGTCGTGGGGCGGCCCGACGAGACCCGCGGCCAGGTCGTGGTGGCATACGCGGTGCTCAGGGAGGGTGCGCGCAAGGACGCGGAGGCGCTTCGCGCCTTCGTGAAGGCCGAGCTGGCGCCGTACAAGTGCCCGCGCGAGATCGTCTTCCTGGACGCGCTGCCGCGCACCGCGACCGGCAAGCTCCAGCGCTTCCGTTTGCGCGACGGTGGTGACCCGCCGGGTGACCCGCAGTGATCCGTACGACCTAAGATGATCAACGTGTCCGACCAGCATGCACCACGGTCTCTCATCGTCACGCTCTACGGCGCCTACGGCCGCTACATGCCCGGCCCGGTGCCGGTCGCCGAGCTGATCAGACTGCTGGCCGCGGTCGGCGTGGACGCTCCTTCGGTACGTTCGTCGGTGTCGCGGCTCAAGCGGCGCGGGCTGCTGCTGCCGGCCCGCACGGCACAGGGCGCGGCGGGCTACGAACTCTCCCCGGACGCCCGCCAGCTGCTCGACGACGGCGACCGGCGCATCTACGCCACCGCGCCGCCCGAGGACGAGGGCTGGGTGCTCGCGGTGTTCTCGGTGCCGGAGACGGAGCGGCAGAAGCGCCATGTGCTGCGCTCCCGGCTGTCCGGCCTCGGCTTCGGGACGGCCGCTCCGGGCGTGTGGATCGCGCCGGCGCGGCTCTTCGAGGAGGCCCGGCACACCCTTCAGCGGCTGCGCCTGGAGGGGTACGTCGACTTCTTCCGCGGCGGGCATCTCGGCTTCACGCCGACCTCCGAGGCCGTCGCCCGCTGGTGGGACCTGGCCGCGATCGCCAAGGAGCACGACGCGTTCCTCGACCGCCACGCGCGCGTGCTGCACGACTGGGAGCAGCGGCGGGACACCCCGCCCGAGGAGGCGTACCGCGACTATCTCCTCGCCCTGGACTCCTGGCGCCACCTACCCTACACCGACCCCGGCCTGCCCGCCCGGCTGCTGCCCGCGGACTGGCCGGGCGCGTGCTCGGCCGCCGTCTTCCGGGGACTGCACAAGCGTCTGCGGGACGCGGGAGCGGTGTTCGCCGGTCTGTGACCTCGGGCGCACCATGCGCCACTAACAGAACCCTCAGGTTCCTCTGCGTCTCCTCTCAAGTTTCTTACCTAGCGTCCATGGGGTCGTCGCGAGGCAGGACGCGGAGTGAGAGATGAGGACTGTTGCGCATGAGCACCACGGCCCGAAAGGCAGGCCCAAGGGCTCGGGGGGCCACCGTCTGGCTCACCGGGCTGCCGAGCGCGGGCAAGACGACCATCGCCCGCCGGCTCGGTGACCGCCTCAAGGCCGAGGGGCATCGCGTGGAGGTCCTCGACGGCGACGAGATCCGCCGCTTCCTCTCCGCGGGCCTCGGCTTCTCGCGGGAGGACCGGAACACCAACGTGCAGCGCATCGGGCTGGTCTCGGAGGTGCTCGCGCGCAACGGCGTACTGTCCGTCGTCCCGGTCATCGCGCCGTACGCCGACAGCCGCGAGGCGGTGCGCAAGCGGCACGAGGCGAGCGGGACGCCGTACATCGAGGTGCATGTCGCGACCCCGGTGGAGGTGTGCAGCGAGCGTGACGTGAAGGGGCTGTACGCCCGGCAGGCCGCAGGGCGGTTGTCCGGGCTGACCGGCGTCGACGACCCGTACGAGCCGCCGGAGGACCCCTCCCTCGTCCTTCCCACACAGCTCCAGACGCCCCAGGAATCGGCCGCCGCCGTCTACGCCGTGATGGCGGAGCGGGGGCTGGTGTGAACGGGTTCGGCGTGAACGGGTTCGGTCTCTCCCACCTGGACGCGCTGGAGTCCGAGGCCGTCCACATCTTCCGTGAGGTGGCGGGGGAGTTCGAGCGGCCGGTGATCCTGTTCTCCGGCGGCAAGGACTCCATCGTCATGCTGCACCTGGCGCTGAAGGCGTTCGCGCCGGCGCCCGTGCCGTTCACGCTGCTGCATGTGGACACCGGGCACAACTTCCTCGAGGTCATCGACTACCGGGACCGTGTGGTGGCTGCATATGGGCTGCGCCTCCATGTGGCCTCCGTACAGGACTACATCGACCGTGGTGTGCTGCGTGAACGTCCCGACGGGACACGGAACCCGCTGCAGACGGTGCCGCTGACGGAGAAGATCCAGAGCGAGAGGTTCGACGCGGTCTTCGGCGGCGGACGCCGGGACGAGGAGAAGGCACGGGCCAAGGAGCGGGTGTTCAGCCTGCGGGACGAGTTCTCGCAGTGGGACCCGCGCCGCCAGCGGCCCGAGCTGTGGAACCTCTACAACGGCCGCCACGCGCCCGGAGAACACGTGCGCGTGTTCCCGCTGTCCAACTGGACCGAACTGGACGTGTGGCAGTACATCGCCCACGAGGAGATCGAGCTGCCGGAGATCTACTACGCCCACCAGCGCGAGGTGTTCCGGCGGGGCGGCATGTGGCTGACGGCGGGTGAGTGGGGCGGGCCTCGCGAGCACGAGGTCGTCGAGAAGCGTCAGGTCCGGTATCGCACGGTCGGCGACATGTCCTGTACCGGCGCGGTGGACTCCGGCGCCGACACCATCGAGAAAGTGATCACCGAGATCGCCGCCTCCCGGCTCACCGAGCGTGGCGCGACCCGCGCCGACGACAAGATGTCCGAGGCCGCGATGGAAGACCGTAAGCGCGAGGGGTACTTCTGAGCATGGCCGTGAACACGCTTCGGTTCGCCACCGCAGGGTCCGTCGACGACGGCAAGTCGACTCTCGTCGGGCGCCTGTTGCACGACTCGAAATCGGTCCTCGCCGACCAGTTGGAGGCCGTGGAGCACGCCTCCCGCAACCGCGGCCAGGACGCCCCCGACCTCGCACTGCTCACCGACGGCCTGCGCGCCGAGCGGGAGCAGGGCATCACCATCGACGTGGCCTACCGCTACTTCGCCACCCCGCGGCGCCGGTTCATCCTCGCCGACACCCCCGGCCACGTGCAGTACACCCGCAACATGGTCACGGGCGCGTCGACGGCGGAGCTGACGGTGATCCTGGTCGACGCCCGTAACGGCGTCGTCGAGCAGACCCGCCGGCACGCCGCGATCGCCGCGCTGCTGCGGGTTCCCCATGTGGTCCTCGCCGTCAACAAGATGGACCTGGTCGGGTACGGGCAGCGGGAGTTCGACGCGATCGTCGAGGAGTTCGCGGTTCACGCGGCCGAGTTGGGGCTGCCCGGCCTCACGCCGATCCCGGTCTCGGCGCTCGTCGGGGACAACGTCGTGGAGCGCTCGGCCCACCTGGACTGGTACGCCGGCCCGGCGCTCCTGGAGTTCCTGGAGAACGTCCCGACCGGCACCGACCCCGCCGACGCCCCTGCCCGCTTCCCCGTGCAGTACGTGATCCGGCACAGTGAAGTCCGTTACTACGCAGGTCAGTTGGCGTCCGGTGCGTTGCGGGTCGGCGACCGGGTGACCGTGCACCCGTCCGGCGCGACGTCCGAGATCACCGGCATCGACGCACTCGGCCGGGACGTCGACGTGGCGTACGCGCCGCAGTCGGTCAGCGTCCGCCTCGCCGACCAGCGGGACGTCTCGCGCGGCGACCTGATCACCACGGGCGTCGATGTCCCGGCGCTCACCCGGGAAGTCCGGGCGAGCGCCTGCCACCTGGCCGACCGACCGCTGAGGGTCGGCGACCGGGTACTGGTCAGGCACACCACCCGAACCGTGCAGGCCGTCGTCAAGGACCTCGGCGGGGCAGCCGAGTTGAGGGCCAACGACCTGGGCCGGATCATCCTGCGCACGGCCGAGCCGCTCGCCCTCGACGACTACGCGGTCTCCCGTCGCACTGGCGCGTTCATCCTGATCGATCCGGCGGACGGCGCGACGCTGACCGCTGGTATGGCCGAGATCAACTCCCCAGACTGAGCCGGGGTTTGGGCACGTCCGTGCGCCCCGTCTGCGGACGGCGGCTACCCGCCCGGTACGGCGCGGGCCAGACGACACCCGGGCCGTCGTAGTCCTGCTCGGTCGCCGCGTGCAGCGTCCAGTGCGGGTCGTAGAGGTGGGGGCGGGCGAGGGCGCACAGGTCCGTACGGCCCGCCAGAATCAGGGAGTTGACGTCGTCCCAGGAGGAGATCGCCCCGACCGCGATCACCGGCAGGCGGGTGGCGTGGCGGATCCAGTCCGCGTACGGCGTCTGGTACGACCGCCCGTACTCCGGCCGCTCGTCCGCCACGACCTGCCCCGTCGACACGTCGATCGCGTCGGCGCCGTGCGCGGCGAAGGCGCGGGCGATCTCCACGGCGTCCTCTGCCGTCGTCCCGCCGTCGGCCCAGTCCGTGGCGGAGATACGGACGGTCATGGGCCGTTCCTCCGGCCAGACGGCCCGGATGGCGTCGAAGACCTCCAGCGGGAAGCGGAGCCGTTTCTCCAGGGAGCCGCCGTAGGCGTCGGTGCGCCGGTTGGTCAGCGGGGAGAGGAAGCCGGAGAGCAGGTAGCCGTGCGCGCAGTGGAGTTCGAGGAGGTCGAACCCGGCGCGGGCGGCGCGCCAGGCGGCCGCGGTGAACTGCTCGCGGATGTCGGTGAGTTGGGACCGTGTCAGCTCGCGCGGGGTCTGGCTGTACGGCTTGTAGGGGAGCGGGGACGGGGCCACGAGTGGCCAGTTGCCGTCCTCCAGCGGCTCGTCGATGCCTTCCCACATGAGCCTGGTCGAGCCCTTGCGCCCGCTGTGGCCGAGCTGCACGCCGATCGCGGTGCCGGGTGCCTGTCCGTGCACGAACTGGACGATCCGCCGCCAGGCCTCGCCCTGCTTGCCGGAGTAGAGGCCGGCGCAGCCGGGGGTGATCCGGCCCTCCGGGCTGACGCACACCATCTCGGTCATCACCAGGCCGGCGCCGCCGAGGGCGCGCGCGCCGAGGTGGACGAGGTGGAAGTCGCCGGGGACGCCGTCGGTGGCCGAGTACATGTCCATCGGGGACACGACGACCCGGTTGCGCAAGGTCAGGCCGCGCAGCCGGAACGGGGTGAACATCGGGGGCGTGCCGGCCGGGCAGCCGAAGTCGCGCTCCACGGCCTCGGTGAAACCGGCGTCACGCAGGCGCAGGTTGTCGTGCGTGACGCGGCGGCTGCGGGTGAGGAGGTTGAAGGCGAACTGGCGTGGCGGCTGGTCGAGGTAGAGGCCGAGGTTCTCGAACCATTCCAGGCTGGCGCGTGCGGCGCGCTGCGTGGAGGCCACGACGGGCTTGCGCTCCTCCTCGTACGCCCTCAACGCACCGGCGATGTCGGGCTGTTCCTCGAGGCAGGCGGCGAGCGCGAGGGCGTCCTCGACGGCCAGTTTGGTGCCGGAGCCGATGGAGAAGTGGGCGGTGTGGGCGGCGTCGCCGAGCAGGACGACGTTGTCGTGCGACCAGCGCTCGTTGACGACGGTGCGGAAGGTGGTCCATGCCGACTTGTTGGACTTGAGGGACCGTCCGCCGAGGGCGTCCGCGAAGATCTTGGCGCAGCGGGCGATCGACTCCTGCTCGTCGAGCTCGTCGAATCCGGCGGCTCGCCACACGTCCTCGTGCATCTCGACGATGACGGTGGAGGCGTCGGGCGCGTAGGGGTAGCCGTGCAGCTGCATCACGCCGTGCTCGGTCTCGGCGATCTCGAAGCGGAAGGCGTCGAAGGCGAAGTCGGCGGCCAGCCAGATATAGCGGCAGTGGTGGGTGGCCACATGAGGGCGGAACACATGGGCGTAGGCCTCGCGGGTGGTGCTGTTCACACCGTCTGCGGCGATGACAAGGTCGTACGCCTCCGCCAGCCAGGCCGGGTACGGGGCCTTCGAGCGGAAGCGGAGCTCCACGCCGAGGGTGCGGCAGCGGTCGTGGAGGATCTCCAGGAGGCGTTTTCTGCCCAGGGCCGCGAAGCCGTGTCCTCCGGAGGTCTGGCGGGTGTTGCGGTGGACGATGTCGATGTCGTCCCAGCGGATGAATTCGTCGCGGAGGGCCTGATAGACCTGGGGGTCGGCGTGTTCGATGCCGCCGAGGGTTTCGTCGGAGAGGACTACTCCGAAGCCGAAGGTGTCGTCGGGGGCGTTGCGTTCCCAGAGGGTGATCTCTCGGGTGGGGTCGAGGCGTTTCAGCAACGCAGCGGCGTAGAGGCCGGCGGGGCCGCCGCCGATGATCGCGACGCGCAGGGGGTGGCTGGTCTCGTTCGGCGGCTGCGGGCTGGTGGGGGCTGGTCGCGCCCACGCGGCGGTAGCCGCAATTTCGGTACCGCCCCGCGCCCCTTTGATCGGCACAGTCACCGCCCCCTCCATTTGGGAGGGCGCTTCTCCGTGAAAGCCGCGTGGAACTCTGCGTAGTCCTCGCCGTTCATCAGGAGGGCCTGTGTCGACGCGTCCAGTTCCACCGATGCCGCCAGCGGCATGTCCAGCTCGGCCGTCAGGAGGGCCTTCGTCTGGGCGTAGGCCAGGGCCGGGCCCTCGGCCAGGCGGTGGGCGAGTGCCTGGGCGGCCCCGTCCGCGCTCCCCTCCTCCGCCAGCTCGCTGATCAGGCCGATGCGCTCGGCCTCCGGTGCCCGGACCGGTTCGCCCAGCATCAGCAGCCGGGTCGCGTGCCCGAGACCGACGATCCGGGGCAGCAGATACGCGGCGCCCATGTCGCCGCCGGACAGGCCGACCCGGGTGAAGAGGAAGGCGAAGCGGGCGGTGGGGTCGGCGACCCGGAAGTCGGCCGCGAGCGCCAGTACCGCCCCGGCCCCGGCCGCCACCCCGTGCACGGCCGCGATCACCGGGAACGGGCACTCCCGTACCGCCCGCACGACCTGCCCGGTCATCCGGTTGAAGTCGAGGAGCTGGGCGGTGTCCATGGCCAGGGTCGCGCCGATGATCTGGTCGACGTCGCCGCCGGAGCAGAAGCCGCGGCCCTCGCCGGCCAGCACCAGGGCCCGCACCGCCCGCTCCCGGGACAGCTCGGCGAGCAGATCGCGCAGGTCGGCGTAGGCGCCGAAGGTAAGCGCGTTGAGTTTCTCGGGGCGGGCGAGGGTGACGGTGGCGACGCCGTCGGCATGCTCGACCCGCAGATGTTTCCAGTCGGGAGTACGGGCGGCGGAGCCGGTGAAAGGACTCATGACGTGCGGCCTCCTCGGGCGGACGGCGGGCACTGCCTCGCTGAGCTCTGCCCTCCGAGCTCTACCCTTCGAAGCTATCACCCAACTTTGACTGTCGTCACGACCACGCAATAAGCCAACCGGGTGTGACCTTGCTCCGTCACATCCGTCACGGCTCGTCGACACCCCCGTAACGACGGGATCAACCGCGCGAGGGGAGCCGTTCACCTGGGTAAGTCGCCCAGCAGTCGGGGCCGAAGGTTCCGAACGGTGCCCTTCGGAGGCCCTTCACCGGGTGGCGCCGTACCATTCATAAGGTTGAAAGCAGGACAGCCTGCTCATGAACGGACCCGCCTTGCAAGATCGCCCCTCAGCCTCCGCCTCCTGGCGCATCGCGCTGCCGCACACGGTCGCTGCCGTGCCGGTCGCGCGTGCCCTGGTCCGTACGGCGCTGGCCGAGCTGGAGCACTCCGCCGACAGCGACACCGCGGAGCTGCTCACGGCGGAGCTGGTCGCGAACGCCGTGGAGCACACCGCGGGCGACGGCCCCATAGAGCTGGTCGTGGAGCTGCTGCCGTCCGGCTGCCAGGTCGAGGTCCACGACCCGGACCCGGCCCCGCCCGGCGATCTGACCCGCCCCACCAACGGCGAGCCCGACCCCTGGCAGGAGCACGGCCGTGGCCTCCTCCTGATCCGCACCCTGAGTTCGTCCTGCGGGCACCGCCCGACGGACTCGGGCAAGGCGGTCTGGTTCAGACTGCCGGTCGTGCCGGCTCAGCGCCGCCCGCTGTAGACCGCCTCAGGCCAGGGTGGCCACCAGAACCGCCTTGATCGTGTGCATCCGATTCTCCGCCTCGTCGAAAACCACGGAGTGCGCCGACTCGAAGACCTCGTCCGTGACCTCCAGCGACTCCAGGCCGTGCCGCTCGAAGATCTCGCCGCCGACCTTCGTGCCCAGGTCATGGAAGGCCGGCAGACAGTGGAGGAACTTCACGGCCGGGTTCCCGGTGGCCCGCAGCACGTCCATGGTCACGGCATACGGAGCCAGCGCGGCGATCCGCTCGCCCCACACCTCCTTGGGCTCCCCCATGGAAACCCAGACGTCGGTGGCGACGAAGTCCGCCCCGAGGACCCCCTCGTCGACCTTCTCCGTGATCGTGATGCGGGCCCCGCTGGTCTCGGAGAGCTTGAGGGCCTGCTCGATGATCGCCTGGGCGGGCCAGTACGCCTGGGGGGCGACGATCCGCACGTCCATGCCGAGCAGTGCCCCCGTGATCAGGTACGAGTTGCCCATGTTGAAGCGGGCGTCGCCCAGGTAGGCGAAGGCGATCTCCTTCGGGGGCTTGCCGCTGTGCTCTGTCATCGTCAGCACGTCGGCCAGCATCTGCGTCGGGTGCCAGTCGTCGGTCAGACCGTTGAAGACGGGCACGCCCGCGTACGCCGCCAGCTCCTCCACGTTCGCCTGGCTGTCCCCGCGGTACTCGATCCCGTCGTACATCCGCCCCAGCACCCGCGCGGTGTCCTTCACGGACTCCTTGTGGCCGATCTGCGAGCCCGACGGGTCGAGGTACGTCGTCGAGGCGCCCTGGTCGGCGGCCGCGACCTCGAACGCGCAGCGCGTGCGCGTCGAGGTCTTCTCGAAGATCAGCGCGATGTTCCGGCCCCGCAGATACTGCGTCTCGACCCCGGCCTTCTTGGCGGCCTTCAGCTCGGCGGCCAGCTCGACCAGCCCGAGGAACTCCTGCCGGGTGAAGTCGAGCTCCTTGAGGAAGTGGCGGCCGGCGAGGGCGGTCGGGACAGTCGCCATGGGGGCGCTCCAGAGGTACGTGAACAGGGACCTTGGAAGTCTATACGACCATAGGCATTTCTATACAGCAGGCATTTCCCTACAGCCCGGCCTTCGGCCCATACAGCCCAGCCTGCGGCCTATACGGCCTCACGCTCGACCGGACAGCTCATGCACCGAGGCCCACCTCTCCCCCGCCCCAGCTCGCTCCCCGGAATCTCGATCACCTCGATGCCCTGCTTGCGCAGATGCGTGTTGGTGGTGGAGTTCCGCTCATAGGCGATGACCACACCCGGCTCGACGGCCAGCACATTGCAGCCGTCGTCCCACTGCTCACGCTCGGCCGCGTGGACGTCCTGGGTCGCCGTCAGGACGCGGATCTCGCTGAGGCCGAGCGCGGCGGCGATCGCGCGGTGCATGTGCTCCGGCGGGTGGTCGGTGACCTTGAGCTCCTTGTCGCCCGCGCCCGGTTCGATGGTGTACGAGCGGAGCATGCCGAGCCCGGCGTACTGCGTGAAGACGTCGCCGTCGACCATCGTCATCACGGTGTCGAGATGCATGAGGGCGCGCCGCTTGGGCATGTCGAGGGCCACGATCGTCTGCGCCGACCCGGCGGCGAACAGCTTGTGGGCGAGCATCTCGACGGCCTGGGGTGTGGTCCGCTCACTCATCCCGATGAGCACCGCCCCGCTGCCGATCACCAGGACGTCCCCGCCCTCGATGGTGGAGGGGTAGTCGGCCTGTCCCTCGGACCAGACGTGGAACGTTTCGTCACGGAACAGCGGGTGATGCCGGTAGATCACCTCGAAGTGGACCGTCTCGCGCTGCCGGGCGGGCCAGCGCATGGCGTTGACGGAGACGCCGTCGTAGATCCAGGCGGAGGTGTCCCGGGTGAAGAGGTGGTTGGGCAGGGGCGCGAGAAGGAAGTCGTCCAGCTCCATGACGTGGAAGCGCACGGAGATCGGCTCTGGGTGCGCCTCCAGGAACTCCCGTTTGGTCATGCCTCCGACGAGGGCTTCGGCCAGCTCCAGCGAGGGCAGGCCCTCGAAGGCCGCACGGAGGTGGTCGGTCGCCAGCACCCCGTACTCCTTCTCGTCGAAGACCCTGTCCAGGACGAGCTTCCGGGCCGCCGGGATCTCCAGGGCCTCGGTGAGCAGGTCGCCGAACAGGTGGACGGTGACCCCGCGGTCGCGCAGGACGTCGGCGAACCCGTCGTGCTCGGCGCGCGCCCGGCGCACCCACAGCACGTCGTCGAAGAGCAGGGCGTCCTTGTTGCTGGGGGTGAGCCTTTTGAGCTCGAGATCGGGCCGGTGCAGGATGACGCGGCGCAGCCGCCCGGCCTCGGAGTCGACATGGAATCCCATGCCTCCATCCTGACCATCGGCGACCGGGTTCACCCCCCGCTTGACCGTTTCCGTTTTCGTCCCCTTGACGACAAGTAGTCATCGCGATTATCGTCTACATGACGAAAAGCGAGGAGGTCCCATGGCCGACATCACCCGGCGCCTCGGCTGGCGCCATCTGCGCGGCGCGCCCACGGCGCACATCCGCCACCACCGCGGCGGCAAGCTGCTGCACGACGGCCCCGGGCTCAGCTTCTGGTTCCGGGCGCTGACCGCCGCACTGTCCGAAGTGCCGGTCGACGACCGGGAGTTGGCGATGACCTTCCATGCCCGTACGTCCGACTTCCAGGACGTGGCCGTACAGGCGACGGTCACCTACCGGATCAGCGACCCCGCGGTGGCCGCGTCGCGCCTGGACTTCTCCATCGACCCGGACACCGGCGCGTGGCGGGGCACCCCGCTGGAGCAGTTGGGGACGCTCCTCACGGAGACGGCCCAGCAGCACGCGCTGGACGTCCTGTCCCGTACGCCGCTGTCGGCGGCGCTGGTGGACGGCGTGACGGCGGTGCGGGAGCGGATCGCGGCGGGCCTGGCCGGCGAACCGCGGCTCCCGTCCACGGGCATCGAGGTGGTCGCCGTACGCGTCATGGCGCTGCGCCCCGAGCCGGAGGTGGAGCGGGCGCTGCGCACCCCGGCCCGCGAGCAGATCCAGCAGGAGGCGGACCGGGCGACGTACGAGCGCCGGGCGGTGGCCGTCGAGCGGGAACGCGCGATCGCCGAGAACGAACTGGCCAGCCAGATCGAACTCGCCCGCCGCGAAGAGCAGTTGGTGGACCAGCGGGGCACCAACACGCGGCGTGAGGCCGAGGAGCACGCGGCGGCCGACGCGGTCCGGGCCGAGGCGGAGGCGGCACGGACGGTACGGCTGGCCGAAGCCGAGGCAGCTCGTTCCGTACGGCTGGCCCGGGCGGAGGCCGAAGGAGCACGCGAGGTCGGTGAAGCGCGGGCACAGGCGCAGGCGGCCTGGCTGCGGGTGCACGGCGAAGTGGACGTGGCGACGCTGCACGCCCTCACCGGGACGCGGCTCGCGGAGAACCTGCCGCGGATCGACAGCGTGACGGTGTCGCCGGACGTGCTGACGGGGCTCCTCGCCAGGCTCGGTACGCGGGAGCAGGCGTGAGCCTCGCCCCCGGGTGGTCCTGGTCCATCGCACCACGGAGTACGAGGAGTTGGTGGCCCGGCACGGCACGCACGGCCAGGCCGCCTTCTTCCTCGCCTCCCGGGGCCGGGACATCGCGGAGCTCGCCGAACGCCATCACCGGACGCGCCACGCCCTGGCAGAGGTGACCTCGGCCATTCCCCTGACCTGGCGTCAGACGCGAGTCGAACGAGCCGACTTGGACCGGTTCCTGTTCGCGCCGGAGGACGTGGTGGTCGTGGTCGGGCAGGACGGCCTGGTCGCGAACGTGGCCAAGTACCTGGCCGGGCAACCGGTGGTGGGCATCGACTCGGACCCCGGCCGCAATCCGGGTGTCCTGGTGCGCCACCGCGCCGAAACCACCGGCCCGCTTCTCACCGCCGCGCAATCCGGGAGGGGCTCCTTCGACGAACTCACCATGGTCGAGGCGGTGGCCGACGACACACAGCGGCTCGTGGCGCTGAACGAGATCTACCTGGGCGCCGTCGGACACCAGACGGCCAGATACCGCCTGGGCCTGGAGGACGACGGGGGTGTCGTCGAGGCCCAGGCCTCGTCCGGGGTGCTGATCGGCACCGGGACGGGGGCGACCGGCTGGATCCGGTCGGTGTGGCAGGAGCGGGGAGGGCAGCTGCGGCTGCCCTCCCCGACGGAGGAACGCCTGCTGTGGTACGTCCGCGAGGCCTGGCCGTCCCCGGCCACCGGTACATCACGGGTGGCAGGGGAACTCGCCGCCGCGGCCCGTCTCCACCTCACCGTCGAGTCCGAGCGGCTCGTCGCCTTCGGGGACGGGATGGAGACGGACGCGGTCGAACTGACCTGGGGGCAGACGGTCCGGGTCGGCGTGTGCCGGGAGCGGCTGCGGCTGGCCGGCTGAAGCCGCTCCCCCGGCTCACAGCCGGGGGTCCACCGGCTCCGACTCCAGCGCCAGCACCCCGAACACCGCCTCGTGCACCCGCCACAGCGGCTCGCCCTCGGCCAGCCGGTCCAGGGCCTCCAGGCCCAGCGCGTACTCGCGGATGGCGAGGGACCGCTTGTGGTTGAGGAACCGCTGCCGCAGCCGGGCCAGGTTGTCCGGCCGCGTGTACTCGGGACCGTAGATGATCCGCAGGTACTCGCGACCCCGGCACTTGATCCCGGGCTGGACCAGGCGTCCTTCCCCTCCCCCACTCTCGGCTTCGCTCGAGCGGGGGGACCCCCATCGCACCACCGCACCGAGCGGCTTGACGACCATGCCCTCGCCGCCGCGGCCCGTCATCTCCAGCCACCAGTCGACGCCGGCCTGCACCGACTCCGGGTCACCGGTGTCGACGTAGAGACGCCGGGTCGTCTGCAGCAGGCCGGTGCTGTCGTGCTCCACCAGCCGGTCGAGCAGGGCGAGCTGCTCGTTGTGCGGGAGCGCGGCCAGGCTGCGGCCCTGGACCGCCAGGATCTGGAACGGTGCCAGGCGTACGCCGTCCAGGCCGTCCGTGGTCCAGCAGTAGCGGCGGTACGCCTCCGTGAACGCGGCGGCGTCCGAGGCCCGTCCGCGCTGGCGGGCGAGCAGGTCGGACACGTCGACTCCGCGCGCCGCGGCGCCCTCCAGTGCGGCGAGCGCACCCGGGAGCACGGCCCCGGAGGCGGCACCGACCGCGGCGTACTGCGACCGCAGCAGACCGTGCGCCTTCAGCGACCACGGCATCAACTCGGCGTCGATCAGCAGCCAGTCAGTCTCCAGCTCGGCCCACAGACCGGCCTCGGTGGCCGCGACCCGGACCCGGTCCAGGATTGTCTGGGTCACCGACTCGTCGTCGAAGAACGGGCGACCGGTGCGCGTGTAGAGCGACCCGGTGGGGCCGTCCACCCCGAACCTCTTGCGGGCGGCCTCCGCGTCCCTGCACACCAGCGCCACGGCCCGCGAGCCCATGTGCTTCTCCTCGCAAACGACCCGCTCGACACCGTCCGCCGCGTACTGCGCGAAGGCCTCGGCCGGGTGCTCCAGGTAGCCCTCGACGTGGCTGGTCGCCGTGGGTGCCATGGTCGGCGGGAGGTACGGCAGCAGGCGCGGGTCGACGGCGAAGCGGCTCATGACCTCCAGAGCCGCGGCCGCGTTCTCCTCACGGACCGACACCCGCCCGGCGTGCCGGGTCTCGACCACCCGGCGCCCGTGGACGTCGTTCAGATCGAGCGGCCGTCCGTCCTGCCCGCCCGGTGCCTCCGTCCGCAGCGGCTTGGTCGGCTCGTACCAGACCTGCTCGGCCGGTACGTCGACCAGTTCCCGCTCCGGCCAGCGCAGAGCGGTCAGCTTGCCGCCGAAAACGGCACCGGTGTCCAGGCAGATGGTGTTGTTCAGCCAGGTGGCCTCCGGCACCGGAGTGTGGCCGTACACCACAGCCGCGCGACCCCGGTAGTCCTCTGCCCACGGGTAGCGCATCGGCAGCCCGAACTCGTCGGTCTCCCCGGTGGTGTCGCCGTACAGCGCGTGCGAGCGCACCCGCCCCGACGTGCGGCCGTGGTACTTCTCCGGCAGACCGGCGTGGCAGACCACGAGCCGGCCGCCGTCGAGGACGTAGTGACTGACGAGCCCGTCGATGAAGGCCCTTACTTCGGCGTGGAACTCCTCGCTCTCGCCCTCCATCTGCTCGATGGTCTCGGCGAGTCCGTGCGTGTGCTGGACCTTGCGGCCCTTGAGGTGACGGCCGTACTTGTTCTCGTGGTTGCCCGGCACGCACAGCGCGTTGCCCGACTTCACCATCGACATCACGCGGCGCAGCACGCCCGGGCTGTCCGGGCCGCGGTCGACGAGGTCGCCGACGAAGACGGCGGTACGGCCGTCCGGGTGCACGCCGTCGACGTAGCCCAACTTGCCGAGCAGCGACTCCAGTTCGGACGCGCAGCCATGGATGTCACCGACGATGTCGAACGGGCCGGTGAGGTGGGTGAGGTCGTTGAAGCGCTTCTCGGTGACGACGGACGCGCTCTCGACATCGTCCACCCCCCGCAGGACATGCACCTTGCGGAAGCCCTCGCGCTCCAGGTGCCGCAGGGATCGCCGAAGTTCACGGGTGTGCCGCTGGATGACCCGGCGCGGCATGTCGGCCCGGTCGGTGCGGCCGGCGTTGCGCTCGGCGCACACGTCCTCCGGCACGTCGAGCACGATGGCTATCGGCAGCACGTCGTACTGCCTGGCCAGCTCGATCAGCTGCCGCCGGGAGTCCTGCTGCACGCTGGTGGCGTCGACGACCGTACGGCGGCCGGCCGCCAGGCGCTTGCCCGCGATGTAGTGCAGGACGTCGAAGGCGTCCCGGCTCGCGCTCTGGTCGTTCTCGTCGTCGGCGACCAGGCCGCGGCAGAAGTCGGAGGAGATGATCTCCGTCGGCTTGAAGTGCCGGCGGGCGAAGGTGGACTTGCCGGAGCCGGAGGCGCCGACGAGCACGACGAGGGAGAGGTCGGTGACGGGCAGGACCCGTCCCTCGGTCGCCTGGGTGGTCTCGCTCATGCCGCCTTCGCCTCCTTCTCGTCGTTCACACTGCTCTTCATGCCGAACACGGCCATCTGCGTGGGCGGCCCCACCTCCGGGTCGTCCGGCCCGACCGGTACGAACTCCACGCCGTACCCGTGCCGTTCGGCCACCGCCTCGGCCCACGACCGGAACTCCTCGCGCGTCCACTCGAACCGGTGGTCGCCGTGCCGGACGTGGCCGGCCGGGAGGGACTCCCAGCGGACGTTGTACTCGACGTTCGGGGTGGTCACCAGCACCGTCCGCGGACGCGCGGAGCCGAACACCGCGTACTCCAGGGCGGGCAGCCGCGGCAGGTCGAGGTGCTCGATGACCTCGCTGAGCACGGCGGCGTCATAGCCCTTGAGGCGGCTGTCGGTGTAGGCGAGGGAGCTCTGGAAGAGCTGCACGCGCGAGGCCTGCCGCTCACCCATCCGGTCCAGCTTCAGCCGCCGCCCGGCGATGGTCAGCGCCCGCATCGACACGTCCACACCGACGATCTCGGTGTACGACGGGTCCTTGAGCAGCGCCTGCACCAACTGCCCCTGCCCGCACCCGAGATCGAGCACGCGCGCTGCGCCGGACGTCTTGAGCGCGGCCATGATCGCGTCCCGGCGCTGCACGGCGAGCGGCGTCGGCTTCTCCTCGGCCTCGCTCTCCGACCCGACGGCGTTGTCGATGTCCTCGACCTCGCTGTCGTCGGCCTCCGCGAGCCGGACCAGCTCCAGCCGCTCCATCGCCTGCCGGGTCAGCGACCAGCGGCGCGACAGATACCGGCTGGTGATCAGCTTCTGCTCCGGGTGCTCCGCCAGCCAGCCCTCACCGGCCCGCAGCAGCTTGTCGACCTCCTCGGAGGAGACCCAGTAGTGCTTGGCGTCGTCGAGGACAGGGAGCAGGACATAGAGGTGACGCAGGGCCTCGGCGAGAGTCAGCGCCTCCGACTCCAGCACGAGCCGCACGTACCGTGAGTCGCCCCACTCGGGGAACTGCACGTCCAGCGGCACGGGTTCGGCGGTCACCGCCCAGCCGAGCGGCTCGAACAGCCGCCGTACGAGCTCGGGGCCACCCCGGGCCGGAAGCGCGGGCACCTCGATCCGCAGCGGCCGCGGCTGAGCCGGCAGGTCCGGGCGGGCGTTGCACACGCACCGCATCGCGCTGGAGAACACACCGCTGAGCGCGACGGCGAGCAGCGAGGAGGCGGCGTACGGCCGGTCGTTCACGTACTGCGCGAGCGCCGCGTCGGGCGCGCCGCCCCGCCCCTTGCCCTTGCCGCGCCGGACCAGTGCCACCGCGTCGACCTCCAACAGCAGCGCCGCCGTGCAGCGCTCGGCATCGGCCTCCGGGTAGAGGACATGCGCCTTGCCGTAGGAGGTGGAGAACGCCTGCGTTTTCTCGGGATGCTTGTGCAACAGGAAGCCGAGATCGGTCGCGGGGCGTTCTGGGGTGCCGGTGGCAGTGATGGTCAGGAACACGGTGGGTCGGCCTTTGGATAGGGTCTGAGCTGCGCATGTGCGCCGCCCATACAACGTACAGAGCGCACGCCGTAACCACCCGGGGTTTTCGCCGCACCTGTTCCCGCCCGGCTCGCGGGGTACGAGGTTCGAACCCACGACGGCCCCCGGAAGCCACGCTCCCGGGGGCCGCGAAGAGACCGAACAGTTCAGAACATCCCAGGGCAGAACCGGCGCTACGACAACTGCGACTGAACCTGGGAGGAGATGAGCTCCAAGTGGTCCAGGTCGTCCAGGTCGAGGACCTGGAGGTAGATCCGCCGGGAGCCGATCTCCTGGTACCGGCCGATCTTGTCCACGACCTCCTGCGGAGACCCGGCGAGCCCGTTGACCTTGAGCTCGTCGACCTCCCGCCCGATCGCGGCGGCACGACGGGCGACCTCCTTCTCGTCCTTGCCCACGCACACCACAAGGGCGTTGGAGTAGACGAGGTCGTCGCCCTTGCGCCCGGCGTCCTCGGCGGCGGCGCGCACGCGCCCGAACTGCCGCTCACTGTCCTCGACCGAGGCGAACGGCATGTTGAACTCGTCGGCGTACTTTCCGGCCAGCCGCGGAGTGCGGGTGGCGCCGTGCCCGCCGATCAGAACCGGAATCCTGTCCTGGGCGGGCTTGGGCAGGGCGGGCGAATCGGTGAGGTCGTAGAAGCTGCCGTGGAAGTCGAAGGTCGCACCGGCCTGGGTCGCCCACAGCCCCGTGACGATGGCGAGCTGTTCCTCCAGCCGCGCGAACTTCTCCTTCGGGAACGGGATGCCGTACGCCTTGTGCTCCTCCTCGAACCAGCCCGCCCCGAGGCCGAGTTCGACGCGGCCGCCGGACATCTGGTCGACCTGGGCAACCTGGATGGCGAGCACGCCGGGCAGCCGGAAAGTGCCGGCGGTCATCAGGGTGCCGAGGCGAATGCGCTTGGTCTCACGTGCGAGACCGGCAAGTGTGATCCAGGCGTCGGTGGGCCCGGGCAGACCGTCCCCGGAGCCCATCTTCAGATAGTGGTCGGACCGGAAGAACGCGTCGAAGCCGAGGTCCTCGGTGGCCTTCGCCACGGTGAGGAGGGTGTCGTAGGTGGCCCCCTGCTGGGGCTCGGTGAAGATGCGAAGATCCATGACTCCATCCTGCACGCCGAGGCACCTGTCAACCGCGCGGGTCCCCCTGTCCCCCGCCTCCCCGGTCGGGTGAATTCCGTCAACGCCGGAGCCGCCCCCTGCCCGGGCCAGTGACCGCCCCTCACGGTGATCGTTGGCTCGATCGGAGCCGGACCGCCCGGCCCTCGCGCCGGCCCCCGACGGCCGGAACGTCACCGTGCCGGCCCGCTGCCACTGGGGGCCGGAGGCCCGAGGAGGCCGTCATGTCCGAGGAAATCGCGCCACAGCAGACCACCGGCGACGCCGGGCAGCCGAAGGGGCTGCTGCAGCAGATGGAGGAGCTGATGGCAGCCCTGAACGCGGACCTGTCGGCCCTGGACGCGGACCTGCAGTCAACGGGGGCCCAGCGCCAGGACGCCGACGCCGGCTGAACCTCCACCCCCGCCAGGGGCTCCGCCCCCTGGACCCCCATCGGCCTGAACGGCCCCGTCCTCAAACGCCGGACGGGCTGAATGATGCCGGCCGACGCTGAGAAGTGGCCGTGGTGGTGGCGTACCCCCGCGGCGCCGCAGTCGCCCACGGCGGCAAGGGGACGTGCCGGGGGCGTCCGCCCGCAGCGGCCGGCGTCAACACGCAGCACCCCTTGGCCTAAGGCGACCGCCGGTCCGAGGACGGACACCCCCGGCCCGGCCCCGACCCACCCACCGCACCCCAGGCGCTACGCGAACCCCCACCGAAACAGCCACAGGCCGCCGCAGGCATCCCCCGCCGAGCCCCCAGACGCTACCCGGCCTCAGGCAACTCCTCCTCCCGATCCGCAAGCCTGCGCAGCATCTCCCGCACCCGGTCGCGAGACTCATCCGCCGCGTCGATCGCCTCCATGCACTGCCAGTACGTCGTCTCGTCATCCGCCGCACTGGCCATACCCACCAGAGCGATCCCCACCTCACCCAACAGGCTGCCCAGATGCATCAGCGACTGCCGCGCATCGCCCAACTCCGTCAGCTGGGCCGCGCGTAAGTCCCCCTCCGCAAGGTCCGGCGCCTCCACCACCCCACACCCACGCCCTGCCAGCTCGGTCAACCCCAGCGCCTCGCCGCGCAGTTCAGGTGGACCGAACACCGCAAGCCGGCTACCGATCGCCTGAGCCAGGGCCTGCGCCTGCCACACCTCGGTCAAGATCTCCGGCGCGCCCTCGCTCCCCGCCAGCGCCCGCCTGCTAGTCACGATCAGCCGCACCGCGTCCATACGCAGTCCCCGTCTGTCCCGACGCGCTGCCCACGCGCCGCCCGAACTCCCTTGTCCACTACCCAGCGTGAAGGCCCCTGAGACGAAAAGCCAGAGGAAGACGGAAATCTGCGGACAACTTTTCGGCTACAACCAGGCAAACGAATACGCAGAGTGAAAGCGGACCAAGGCACTCCCCACTCCTACGGCGCCGGAAACCTCCGCTCGTTCCGATCGATCTTCGCGTCCAACGCCGCCAGCGGATCGATCCCGAGCACCTCGCACAGCTGCAACAGATAGGCCAGCACGTCCGCCACCTCATCCGTCACCCGCCCCGCGGTCTCCGCGTCGTCCATGACCCGAGCCGACTCCTCGGGCGTCAACCACTGGAAGATCTCGACGAGTTCGGACGCCTCCACACTGAGCGCGGCGACGAGGTTCTTCGGCGTGTGATACGGCTGCCAGTCGCGCGCGGCAGCGAACTCGGCCAGCCTGCGCTGCAGCTTGGCCACGTCAAGGGGTTCGGTCACGGTCCAGGTGTACCACCGTCACTCCACCCACCCCCGTACCCTCCACCACGCCCGCACCCTCCACCACGCCCGCCACACCACCCGCCACACCCGCCACGTCACTCACAGCCCCCACCACCCGGACATGCCCCCGCTCACACATCCGCGCAGCAAGCCCCACCAGCTCCCCCCGCTGCACCGGATCCAGCCCCCGATCGAACCCGTCCACCACCACACTCAACGTCTGCATCGCCGCAGGCACCTCCCCCACCGGATCGACCTCCAGCACCCCGGGCCCGGTCAGCAGTACCAACGACAGCGCGAGATAGCGCAGCTCACCGTCCCCCAACCGCCCGAGCTCGGTGCGAACCCCGTCCCCCCGGTCGAGCACCCCCGCACCGTGCCGTCCCCCAGCACCTCGGCGACCACGTCGGCCACCGCCCCGGCACACCCCGCCCGCACCGCGCCCACGAGTTGCGCATGCCGCCGCGCGCACTCGGCACGAGTCCGCCACAGCACATCGGCAAGGTTGCCGCAGCCCCCGAGCAGCCGCCCGGAACCCACCGGCACGGGCCCCCGCATCCGATCGGGCCGAGGATCGCAGGCGAAGACCGACCGCAGGGCCACGACCATCTGCTCGGCGGCGGCCAGCACCCGCCGCTGCCCCTCCGTCTTCCCGGCCACCCGCAGGGGCAACAGCGCGGTACCGAGCCGGTCGTCGGGCAGCGGCGCCCGTGTCACCGGGGACTGGCCGGCCGTATGCCATGCGGCCTGCACAGAACGCCGGCTCGGATCCCGCAGGGCCGTCTCCAGCAGGACGACACCGCCCGCGCTCAACCGCTCCCCCACGATCCGCAGTTCGGGCTCGGCCTGCACCGCGACGTCGAGCCGAACCGGCCCCTCGGGACCGTCGGCGGTGCAGCCGATCCGGAAGCCCCGCCGCCGCTGCACATCGGGCCGGGCCCACTCGGGCACGCAGGCCACCGGATCGGGGAACACCTCCCTGACCTCGGCACCCGCACCGAGCCGAGCCAGCGCCTCGTAGGCCCGTAACGCGGTCGTCTTCCCGCTCCCGCTGGGCCCGGCCAGGACCGTGAACGCCCCGAGCGGCAGCGAGACCCGCCGATGCCCGGCGAACGCGGACAGCCGTAGCTCGGTGAGATGAGGCCGGCCGGGGCACCCGCCGCCCGGGACACCACTCACTCGCCGCCCCTGAGCGGGAACGGACACAACATCGGAAACAGACGACGACACGGACGATGCAGAGGACCCAGACATGCCCGGACCGTAGGCCCGCTACCGCCAGGCGAACCGTTCCACCCCGGCACCCTTCCTACGATCGAGCGACCACCGCAGGCCCGACCCCCTTCACGTACCGGGCGCCCCCGCCCCCTCCATCAACCCACTGACCTCGGTCCCGGGCGGCGTCAGCAGAAACACGTTCCGGTCCACCCGATGCATCCCGCTCCCCAGCCCGAAGACGACCCCGGTGCTGAAGTCCAGCACCCGCTTGGCCACCTCGGTCTCGGCCCCCGTCAGATCGAGCAGCACCGGAATCCCCGCCATCAGCGTCTCGGCGACGTCGCGGGCGTCCGCGAACACGTTGACCCGCAGGACGACGAACCGGCGACGCGGCTCCGTCGCCGCCTCCGGGGGCACTCGGTGGTCCACCGCCGACGGCCAGGCGTCTCGGCCGCGCAACGGCACGACCTGGGCGAGCCCCTCCCACTGTTCATCGGTGACGTCGTGGCTGTTCACCGGCTCCCCCCGCCTTGACTCGCCTTCAATGCCTGCACCAGCCAATTCTTACGCCAAGTCACCCGTTCGGCCCAACACCGACACGGTCCGCGAGCCCCTCGCACGCATCGCGCCCCCTCCGGCCGCGCCCCTCACAGCTTGCCCGGGCCGCCTGTGTGGCCGACGTAACTCCTCATGATCAAGGGATGTGACATCGACGTAACGGGCAATTCGTACGCTCCAGACACCACCTCGAACACCGGAGAAGGGCAGCACGTGACCGAGACCACCTCCACGACTCAGGTCCGGACGGTCTGCACGTACTGCGGGGTCGGCTGCGGAGTCCTGCTGGACGTCGGGATGGGGCCGGACGGACGGCGTACGGTCCTGAAGGCCTCCGGCGACAAGGCGCACCCGGCGAACGCGGGCCGGCTGTGCACGAAGGGCGCGACCACGGCGGAGATGCTCGCCGCGCCCGGACGGCTGACCACGGCGCTGGTCAGGGACGACCGGGGCGAGGAGCCGGTGCCCTCCCCGACCGCCGACGCGATCTCCGAGACCGCCCGACGGCTCCGCGCGATCATCGACGAGCACGGGCCCGACGCGGTCGCCTTCTACGTCTCCGGGCAGATGAGCCTGGAGGCCCAGTACCTGGCGAACAAGCTGGCCAAGGGATTCGTCCGGACGAACCAGATCGAGTCGAACTCCCGGCTGTGCATGGCCAGTGCGGGCATGGGCTACAAGCTGTCCCTCGGCGCCGACGGGCCGCCTGGGTCGTACGAGGACTTCGACAGGGCGGACACCTTCCTGGTCATCGGCTCGAACATGGCCGACTGCCACCCCATCCTGTTCCTGCGCATGATGGAGCGGGTCAAGGCGGGTGCCAAGCTCATCGTCGTCGACCCTCGGCGTACCGCCACCGCCGCCAAGGCCGACCTCTACCTCCAGCTCAGGCCGGGCACCGACCTGGCCCTCCTCAACGGCCTTCTGCACCTGCTCGTCGAGAACGGCCACACCGACCCCGGCTTCATCGCCGCGCACACCGACGGCTGGGAGGGGATGCCCGCCTTCCTCGCCGACTACCCGCCGGCCTTCGTCGCCGAGATCACCGGAATCGCCGAGGACGACCTTCTTACCGCCGCCCGGCTGATCGGCGAGGCGGGCGAGTGGATGAGCTGCTGGACGATGGGCCTGAACCAGTCCACGCACGGCACCTGGAACACGAACGCCCTGGTCAACCTGCATCTCGCCACCGGCGCCATCTGCCGCCCGGGCTCCGGCCCGTTCTCCCTCACCGGCCAGCCCAACGCCATGGGCGGCCGCGAGATGGGCTACATGGGGCCGGGGCTGCCCGGCCAGCGGTCCGTCCTCGTCGACTCCGAGCGGGACTTCGTCGAGGGGCTGTGGGAACTGCCGCCGGGCACCCTGCGGGCCGACGGGGTCGGCAAGGGGACCATCGAGATGTTCCAGAAGATGGCCGACAGGGAGATCAAGGCCTGCTGGATCATCTGCACCAATCCCGTCGCCTCCGTCGCCAACCGCCGTACCGTCATCGAGGGTCTGGAAGCGGCCGAGTTCGTCGTCACGCAGGACGTCTTCACCGACACCGAGACCAACGCGTACGCGGACGTCGTGCTGCCGGGCGCCATGTGGACCGAGGGCGAGGGTGTCTTCGTCAACAGTGAGCGCAATCTGACCCTGACCCAGCCGGCCGCCGACCCGCCTGGCGAGGCGATGGCGGACTGGCGGATCATCGCGGCCGTCGCGTGCGCGATGGGGTACGAGAAGGGGTTCTCGTACGACAGCGCCGAGGACGTCTTCGAGGAGATACGGCAGGCCTGGAACCCGGTGACCGGCTGGGATCTGCGCGGCGTGACGTACGAGCGGCTGCGCGCCACGCCCGTGCAATGGCCGGCCGCCGACCTGGACGGGCCGCACCGCAATCCGATCCGGTACGCCGACCCGGACGGCGGGCTGCGGTTCCCCACCTCGAGCGGACGAGCCGCGTTCCACGCCCGGCCGCACATGCCGGCCACCGAGCTGCCGGACGACGACTACCCCTTCGTACTGAACACCGGGCGCGTTCAGCACCAGTGGCACACGCTGACCAAGACGGGCAGGGTCGCCAAGCTCAACAAGCTGAACCCTGGGCCGTTCGTGGAGCTGCATCCGCAAGACGCGGGCGAGTTGGGGATCGCCGACGGGGATCCGGTGGAGGTCGCCTCGCGGCGAGGGCGGGCGGTGCTGCCGGCGGTGGTGACCGAGCGGGTGCGGCCGGGGTGCTGTTTCGCGCCGTTCCACTGGAACGACCTTTTCGGGGAGTATCTGAGCGTCAACGCGGTGACGAACGACGCGGTGGATCCGATCTCCTTCCAGCCGGAGTTCAAGGTGTGTGCCGTCTCCCTGGCCCGGGTCGCGGCTCCCACGGCGGCTCCCGTGCCGGAGGTGCCGGGAGTTTCGGTCGTGCCGGAAGTTTCGGTCGTGCCGGAAGTGCCGGCCCTGACGCCGACAGCCGTCACCGCCGGCACATCCGCCCCCTTCGACCCCTTCGGTCTGGAACCCGCGCCGCCCCCCGTCCTGTCCGCACAGGAACGCCTCTACCTCACGGGGTTCCTCGCCGGCCTCGACTCCGGTGCACCGGGCGTGCCCGTGCTCCCGCCGGACGCGCCCTTCAGCCCCGAGCACGCGGTGTGGGTCAACGGCGTCCTGGCCGGCATGTACTCACGCACGTCGACGGCACCGAGTACGCCGCAGGGCCGCGAGGTCGTCGTGCTGTGGGCCTCGCAGACCGGGAACGCCGAGGAGTTCGCCACCGCCACCGCCGAGCGGCTGGGCGCGGCCGGGCACCGGACCACGCTCGTCGGCATGGACGAGGCCGATGTCCGCGCCCTCGCCCGCACGGCCGACCTGCTCTTCATCACCAGCACGTTCGGCGACGGCGACGCGCCCGACAACGGGGCCGGCCTCTGGGACACGCTGTCCGACGACGAGGCTCCGCGGCTGGACGGGGTGCGGTACGCCGTGCTCGCCTTCGGGGACTCGTCGTACGACGACTTCTGCGGGCACGGGCGCCGGCTCGACACCAGGCTGGGCGAGCTGGGCGCTGTGGCCCTGGCCCCCCGCACGGACTGCGAACCGGACTACGAGCCGTCCGCAGGCGCGTGGCTCGACGAGGTCCTCACGGCGCTGGGCGGCGCGGACGCCCCCGCCGTCGAGAAGCCGAAGGCCGATCCGAGCGCCAGGCCCAGGCCCGCCTCCACCACCGCCCGTCTGGTCGGCAACCAACTGCTCAGCCGTCCCGGCGGTGGCAAGGAGGTGCGGCGCTTCACCCTCGACACGAGCGGGGCCGCGCTGGCGTACGAGGCGGGCGACGCGCTGGGCGTGCGGCCGGTCAACTCGCCCGCGCTGGTGGAGGAATGGCTGGCCGTGACCGGTGCGAACGGCTCAACCGCCGTGCAAGTGGACGGCGTTGGCGAGACATCTTTCGCCGAGGCCCTTCACCGGCACCTCGACATCACGCGGATCACCCCGGACCTGCTCCGCTTCGTCGCCGAACGCCTCCGCGACGACCGGGAGTTGCGCAGGCTGCTGCGGCCGGACAACAAAGACGGCCTGGCGCAGTGGAGTTGGGGACGGCAGGCCGTGGACGTCATCGCCGGGCATCCGGTGCGGGCGGACGCGCAGGAGTGGGCCGGGGTACTCAGGAAGCTCCAGCCGCGCCTGTACTCCATATCGTCCAGCCCGCTCGTCGACCCGCACCGCGTCTCGCTCACCGTGTCCGTCGTGCGGTACGAGAACCTGCACGGCCGACCGCGCGGCGGTGTCTGCTCGCCGTTCCTGGCCGACGCCGAGCCGGACACCGAGGTGCCGGTCTTCGTGCAGTCGTCCCCGCACTTCCGCCCGCCCGCGGACGCCTCGACGCCGATGGTGATGGTCGGCCCGGGCACCGGCGTGGCGCCCTTCGTCGGCTTCCTCCAGGAGCGCCGCGCGCTCGGGCACAGGGCGCCCAACTGGCTGTTCTTCGGCGAGCAGCACCGTGCGACCGACTTCTACTACGAGGACGAGCTGACCGCGCTGCTCGACGAGGGCACCCTCGCCCGCCTCGACACCGCGTTCTCCCGTGATCAGCGCAACAAGGTGTACGTCCAGGACCGGATGCGTGAACACGGCCCCGAGCTGTGGCGCTGGCTGCAGGACGGCGCCCACTTCTACGTCTGCGGCGACGCCTCACGCATGGCCAAGGACGTGGACCGGGCCCTGAGGGACGTCGCGGTCGCGCACGGCGGTCTGGAGGAGGACGAGGCGTCGGCGTACGTGAAGCAGCTGGCGGCGGCGAAGCGTTACGTCCGGGACGTGTACTGACCCTGCCACCGGGGCCCCTTGACCTTCTCACCCGCCTCACACCGGACTCTTCACCTCCCTCGGCACCCCGCTCACCGGGCCGGATTACGGTCCGGTGCCGTGCAGTCGGCAGAACAGCAGCTGGTGACACGCGTCCGGCGGCCGCAGTGGTCGGAGCCCGCCACCACAGTGGCACCGTGTCCTGACCCTCCTCGCGGACATCAGTCTCTTCATCGGCACGAGCGCGTTCTGGACGCAGGCGGCCGGTCACCGTCTCGTCGTGGCCGCCGCCATCTCGGCGTGCTGCCCCTCGATCCTGGTCTGCGGGGTGCTCGCGCTGATCGTGCGGTGGGCGAGGTCGCCGACGCGCCTGGACCTGTGCGTCCTGGTGACCGCCGTGACGCTGACGCTCTGCGCGTGGGCGGTGGACCACGGCGGCAGCGACGAGGCGATCCTCACCACGCAGGCCGCCCGTGAGCTGGTCGCCGGGCACCCCGTCTACGGGCAGCCGTGGCCCTGGCTGTTCGGCCATGGCGTCGCCCTCACCCCGACGGTGACGGGCGGCTACGACTTCACCTACGGCTACCCGCCGCTGGCCCCGCTGCTGACCGCACCGCTGCTACGGCTGGGACACGGCGCCCTGCCCGCGACGGTCGTGAGCACGGCCGCCCTCGTCGCCGGAGCCGTCGCGCTGTGGCGGCTGCCGCCCACGCCGTGGCGGTCGGCGGCGACCATGGCGTGTCTCGGCTTCGGCTTCCTGCCGTGCTCACCACCGGCCAGGGCATGAACCATTACTGGACGGCCATACGGGCCCCGGCCACACTGCCCGCGCACGCGACGGCGCGCTATGAACTCCGGCCGTCGGCAGGGTGGTTCGTCCTCCCCCGCCGTCCGGGCGTACGGATCCGGCTGCGAGCCTTCACGGCCGTATCGCAGACGCTGTCGAGCGCCGACGTCAGGCTGCGGCCGCCCGCGTGAAGCGGAGCGTGGTGGCGATCGTCGTGAGGCCGCGCATCATGCCGAGCTGGTTCCAGCTCATGCCGAAGTGCTCGCGGTCCACGGAGAACTCTGCGTCCAGAGTGAGCGACCCGTCGTCGGCGCCGACGAGGCGGCCGGTGAAGGAACTGGGCCGGCTGATGCCACGGACGGTGAGCTGGCCGACCACGTGCACGCCGTCGCCGTCGCGGAGCTCGGCGCTGCGGACCGCGAAGGTGATCTCGGGGTGGTTGGCGGCATCGAGGAAGTCGGCCGAGCGCAGATGCTCGTCGCGCTTGGCGTTGTGGGTGTCCAGGGAGGCGGCGTCCAGGGTGATCGTGCCCACGGCGGAGCCGTCGGGCCGCACCTCACCGTTGCCGGTGACGGCGGCGAAGGCGCCCTTCACGGTGACCAGGCCCCAGAACGTCTTGTGCCGCACGGTGATGGTGGAGGTGGTGCTGTCGAGCTGCCAGGTTCCGGTTTCGACGGCGACGGTCATGATCTCACTCCTGAATCCGTGTGAATCCGTAGTCCAAATTTGGATGACCTCACGCTAGCCGATACTCCAAAATTGAACAACAGCTACACTCGAACCCATGGCCGCCATCCCCGACAGCCCAGACACCCCCGACTGCCCATCCGCCTCCGGCAACGGGCTCCTGCCCGCCGAGCTACACGCCTGGATGCTGATGCTGGCCGCGACGGGGGCCGTCGAGCAGGAGCTGCGCTCCGTCGTCAAGGAGCGGCTGGACGTCTCGCACGACGAATTCCTGGTCCTGTGCCTGCTCGCCGCGGACCCCCGGGAAGCCCAGCGCATGACGCGGATCGCCGAGCTCCTGGGCCGGCCCAAAACCCGGCTCACCTACCAGATCGCCTGCCTCCAGCACGCCGGCCTCGTCACCCGCAAATCGGTGTGCGGCGACAAGCGGGGCGTCGAGGTCGCCCTCACCGAGAAGGCCCGGGGCCTGCTCAAGGAGGCCTCCGGGGTCCTCGCCGAGACGGTCAAGGAAGCGCTGGCCCGGTTCATGGGACCCACCCAGCGCGAGGCGATGTGCGCGCTGATGCCCGACTTCGCCGCGGAGGCGACGCCGGAGTAGCCCGCGCGTGGCCGCCGGTGCGGTCGTCCGAGTCACGCAGAGGCGCCCGGTTGCTGCGGCTAGGGAGGTTGGGAGTGCGGCTCCCTCCACTCCGCCGAACGTTCCTCAGGGGGCGGGCGTCATAGCGGTAGCCGCCTTCGAAGGGACTGCCGCCATGACCGCCGTATCCCGGTCCACCCGTGCCGTGTTCAGTGCCTCACTGATCGGAGGGCTGCTCTGCGCGGTCGCCGCGTGCGGCGCCGAGACAGCGAAGAGCACGACGGCTCACAGTCGGTCCAACTGGCAGGAGCCCTCCGCCTACACCTACACGCTCCGCTCCAGCGAGGGGGAACGGAGCTTGATCGGCACCTTCCGGATAACCGTCCGCGACGGCGCAGTGGCCAAGGCGGTCGGCCTCGACGACAGTGGCCGACGCGTGGCGCAGGACATCCCCGACGCAGTGCCCACCATGGGGGACCTCCTGGAGGAACTGGAGCAGGCACGGCGGGACGACGCGGACGTGGCAGAGGCGGAGTACGCCGCCGGCGGGCACCCGGTGCGGATCTCGCTGGACTGGGAGAAGGACGCGATCGATGACGAGGCGCTGTATGTCATCAGCGCCTATCAGCAGCTCGGGTGAGGTCGCCGGTCTCGGGGTGGTGGAAGGTCTTGCGGCCCGCGTGTTGGCCCCTGTGGAGCGGGAGGAGCTGCGGGCCGCCGTCCGTAAGCGGCTTGCCCCCTATTTCGGGTCGCGGTTGAACACCGACTTGGACCAGACGTAGCCGAGCGCGGCCAGTCCGACGCACCAGGCCACGGCCAGCCATCCGTTGTGGCCGATCTCGCTGCCGAGGAGCAGTCCGCGCAGGCTTTCGATGGCCGGGGTGAAGGGCTGGTACTCGGCGATCGGCTGGAACCAGCCCGGCATCGCGTCGACCGGGACGAAGGTGCTGGAGATGAGCGGCAGGAAGATCAGCGGCAAGGCGTTGTTGCTCGCCGCCTCGGCGTTCGGGCTGATCAGGCCCATGCCGACCGCGATCCAGGTGAGAGCCGTGGCGAAGAGCACGAGCAGCGCGAACGCAGAGAGCCATTCCAGGACGGTGGCGTTGGTGGAGCGGAAGCCGATGGCGACGGCGACGGCGCCGACGAGGACCACGCTGATGATCGACTGCAGCACGCTGCCGATGACGTGTCCGATGATCACGGAGCCCCGGTGGATGGCCATGGTGCGGAAGCGGGCGACGATGCCCTCGGTCATGTCGTTGGACACGGACACCGCGGTGCCGATCGTGGTACTGCCGATGGTCATCAGCACCAGGCCCGGAGTGAGATACGCGATGTACTCGGAGCGGTCCGCACCACCGCTGATGCCGGCGCTCATCACATCCCCGAAGACGTAGACGAAGAGCAGCAACATCATGATCGGCGTGAGCAGCAGGTTGAGGGTGAGGGAGGGGTAGCGGCGCGCGTGCAGGAGGTTGCGGCGCAGCATGGTGGTGGAGTCGCGTACGGCGAGGGAGAGGGAGCTCATCGGACGTTCCCCTTGGACTGGTTGGGCTGGTTGGGCTGGTCGGGCTGGTGGGGGATGGCGGTGCCGCTGGTCAGGGCGAAGAAGACGTCGTCGAGGTCGGGGGTGTGCACGGTGAGTTCATCGGCCTCAATGCCGGCGGCGTCGAGCCAGTCGAGGATCGACCGCAGCTCGCGCTGACTGCCGTCGCTCGGGATCTGCAGCGACAGTGCCTCGTCGTCCCGGGTGGCCTCACCCAGGGCGGAGGCGGCCGACTGGTACGCCGCCGGGTCGGAGAAGCGCAGCCGGATGTGTCCGCCCGGGATGAGCCGCTTCAGCTCTTCGGCCGTGCCCTCGGCGGCGATCTTCCCGTCGTTGAGCACGGCGATGCGGTCGGCGAGTTCGTCGGCCTCCTCCAGGTACTGCGTGGTGAGGAAGACGGTCACACCGCCGGAGACGAGCTCGCGGATGATCTGCCACATGTTGTGCCTCGAGCGCGGGTCGAGGCCGGTGGTCGGCTCGTCGAGGAAGATGATCCGCGGGTTGCCGACCAGGGTCATGGCGATGTCGAGGCGCCGCTTCATACCGCCGGAGTAGGTGGAGGCGGGCTTCTTCGCGGCCTCGACCAGGTCGAAGCGCTCCAGCAACTCGGCGGCGACGCGCCGCCCTTCGCGCTTGGAGAGGTGGTGCAGGTCCGCCATCAGGAGCATGTTCTCCTCACCGGTGATCAGCCCGTCGACGGCGGAGAACTGCCCGGTCACGCCGATCGCGGCAGGCACCCCGTCCGGTGATGTGGCGACGTCGTGGTGCGCGACCTGCGCCTGCCCGCCGTCGGCGGTGATGAGGGTGGACAGGATCTTCACGGCCGTGGTCTTGCCGGCACCGTTCGGACCGAGCAACGCGAACACGGAGCCGACCGGGACCGTGAGGTCGATGCTGTCGAGGACGGTCTTGTCGCCGTACGACTTGCGCAGGCCGACGGCAGAGACTGCGGCAGGCGACGGACCACCGTCGCCCCGCCTGGACGTGGACGTGGGCATGACAGATGAAGGCATGGGGCCCTCCGTTGAAGGCTGAGGTGAAAGCTGATGTGAAGGCTGGTGTTCGGTGCTGAAGTGCGCGTTGCTGAAGTGCGCGGCAGACGGGGCGGTTGGGTGGGGGTGCGCCGCTCAGGCCTTCGCGCGGCGGATGTCGATGTTGCCCCAGTTGGTCCGCGCGCGGACCTTGACGGTGTCCTCGATCTGCTCCGGCGCCTCGGACTCGGCGAGCATGTTGCGCACCTGCCCACGGTTGGAGCTGACGTCGAGCCAGGCGGCGGTGCCCTCGCGGATTCCGATCTCGATGATGCCGTTGGAGGTCTCCAACTGGACTTCGCCGCGTGCGACTTCGGCGACGCGCAGGTAGCCGTGGGTCGCGGTGCCGGTGACCGACGCCTCGGCGCGCGCGATGTCGATGCCGCCGTGGGCGCCGCTCAGCCGCAGCTCGCCGGTCACGGTGCCGACGGTCGTGGTGCCGTGGGAGTTCTTCAGGACGGCAGGGCCGTCGATGGTGCCGACGCGCACGTTGCCCGTGTTGCTGGTGATCTCGGCCATGCCCTCGATCCGGTCCACGTTGATCGAGCCGTGCGACGCGGTCAGCGTCACCGGGCCGGTCGTGTCGAGGCGGATGTCGCCGACCGAGGTCTTCACACGGACCTCGCCGAGCCGGCCCGCGCCGAGCACCTGGGCCCAGGCGCCGGTCATGTCGACGTGCGAGCCCGCGGGCAGTTCGACGGTCACGTCGACCACGCCGGTGCGGCCGAGGCCGAACAGAGGGGTCGAACCATGGAGACAACACAGAGCCAGCAGCAGGCGGCGCCCGGCGCCTTCACCGCCTTCGCCCGCTTCGTGTTCTGCGGCGGCGGGGTGGGGCTCGCCTCCAGCTTCGCCGTGGCGGCCCTCGCCACCTGGCTCCCCTGGGTCTTAGCCAATGCTCTGATCACCGTGGTCTCCACGCTCCTCGCCACCGAGCTGCACGCCCGCTTCACCTTCGTCGCGGGTGGGCGCGCCACCTGGCGTCAGCATGCGCAGTCGGCCGGGTCCGCGGCGGCCGCGTACGGGGTGACCTGCGTGGCGATGCTCATCCTGCACCAGCTGGTGGCGGCGCCCGGTGCGGTGCTCGAGCAGGTCGTCTACCTGTCCGCCTCCGCACTCGCCGGCGTCGCACGGTTCGCGGTGCTGCGCCTCGTCGTCTTCACCCGGAACCGTTCTCAGGCCGCCGCCTCCACCGTCAGCACCGCCCAACCCGTGCCCACGACCGTGGCCCACGCCTCGACCCCGGGCGACCCTGCGGTGCTCTGCTACGCCGCTTGACCAAAGCGATAGGCGCTCTCGCGCCCTCTCCGAGGAGTGTCAGGAGAACTCGTCACGGCGCGGCGCGACACGGAAGTCGAACGCTAGCGTCCCGGGATCAATGGCCGTTGCCCCGCCATCGACGGTGAGCACGGCGCCATTGACATACGACGCTGCCGGGGACAGCAGCCAGCAGATCGCCTCCGCGATCTCACGCGGCTCACCCGGGCGGCCCAGGGGCAGGAGTCTGGTCACCTCCTCATAGGCGTTCGCCACGCCGTCTCCCTGCAGGTCCGCTTCCGCGGCGAAGCGCGCCATGCGCCGGTCGGCCATCTCGCTCCGCACCCAGCTCGGACACACGATGTTGGCCCGCACCCCCTGACGCCCGTAATCGACGGCGACGGAACGGCAAAGCTGGAGGAGGGCTGCCTTGGACGTGGCGTACGGGGCGTTGCTCGTGCCGTTGCGCAGCGCGGACACCGAAGCGACAGCGACCACCGAGCCGCCGGCCTCCACCAAGTGCGGGATCGCTGCGCGCAGGAGCAACAACGGGCCGGTGACATTGGTGCGCATCACCTCGTCCCAGTCCTCCAACGACAAGTCGCCTACGGCTCCACCGCGCCCGATGCCCGCATTGAGCACAAGTCCGTCGAGTCGCCCATGGGCGTCCAGGGCTGCTCGAACGAGACCGTCGGCGGCTTCGGGGTCCCTCACATCGGACGGATACGCGAGGGCGCCGGTCTCCCGTTCGAGACGCCGCAACGGCTCGCTCCTCCGACCGGAGACGACCACGTGGTGACCTCCCTCGCGCAGCAGGCGTACGGCGGCCTCGCCAATGCCCGTACCTCCACCGGTCACGATGACAACTCGCTTGTCCGTCACTGCTGTTCTGGCTCCTTCGGGATCACAAGGTGGATCCGAGCCTAGAACCCACTGATCCATTGCTGACGGCTTTGAGACAGCCGTCGACATGAACCGCGTCGCCGTCCGACACGAAGCCGGTCAGCGCCGGCACGCCTGTCTCTTCTGCCAGTTCGGCGAGCAGGGCGCGGGCACCGGCGACAGCCTGCCGTCCCCCGGCCCGGCCGCATGTCGTTGGTCAGTCGGGCCGTTGGGTGCGGTTCTCGTGAGCCAGGCCGTCCGGGCGGGCAGACGTGCGCGGGCCGAGGGGAAGGACCAGAGCCCGCAGCAGCACAGGGGCCGACGGCCGGAGGGCCATGGGATCCGACGGCCGAAGGATCGCCCCGATGTCGTGCCATCCCCAGGACAGGAAGTCGTCGAAGACCGGAGCGTCGGCTTGGTCGACCAGTGTCGCCCCGAGCGAGGCGTGGTGGTCGGCGAGCAGCCGTTCCTGGAGCCTGCGAGCGAGGCCGTGGTCGTCCGTATGGGGATGCACCACGACCTCGGTGATCGCGAAGACGTGGCCGGACGCGGTGAGCTGTTCGATGCTCTGCGGAAGGGGCCCGTCGAACCCCCTCCACCAGGTCCCCGCCCGCGGTACGGGGAATCCGTAGGCACACCCGGCGAAGGCCGTGTCCTCCGCGATCAGCAGGGCGAATCCGGCCCGCCGGATGTCGCCCGTGAGCCGCCGCAGAAACGCCTCCCGGCCTCGGTATTCCTGGCCTGCCTGCGCACGTGAGGACTCCACGTACAGATCGGCCAGGTCCTCCCGCAGCGTCTCCGCCTGCCAGCGGTTCAGTCGGCGCAGACGTACCGCGTGGGCGGGAGTCGATGTGCTTCCGCCGCCGCCCCCTGGCGGCACCCGGCGGGGCGGGCCCGTCACCGGTGCACCGCCCGCGGCAGCGGGAATCCGGCGTGACGGTGGTCGAACTGCGTGGAGCTCATGGAGCAGGAACCCGGAGGCGGTGATCTCGATGATGCGGGCCAAGGCCGGTGGCGGACGGTGCAGTCGGAGGATGCTTCCGGCATCGGTGGCGAGCTGGGATGCCTTGAGGAAGGCGTTGAGTCCGCTGGCGTCGCAGAAGGTGACCGCCGTCAGATCGACGTCGGCGGTGCGGATGCCGTCGCGCAAGCATGCGGCCAGTGCGGCGCGCACGAGAGGGGCGGTGGTGAAGTCGATCTCACCTGCGAGGGTGATCAGCGCGCGAGTGGTGCGGTCGTGCCGGTGGACGTTCAGTTGTGGGCGGGGCACGGCTCCTCGGTTCTGAACTGCAAGGTGCCCGTCGGGGGCGCGTGGCGGGGCCGGTCCGGCCCTCGCGGCGTGCTGCCGATAGGGGAGGTACGCGGTGATAACTGAACGGCCGGTCCGGCAGCCTGGGTTGGCGAGCGCGGCGGCGGATGGCGGATCGGTCATCCGGGATGCGCGCCATGCGATCGGACGGAAGGTCCGCGCCCGGCGGGCATCGTGTCCTGCAGGGTGCCGCCCGAGGCCGGGACGGCACCGTCGGAAGCCTGATCAGCGGACGGGGCCGGCGGGGGCCGGGGGCGGTGGGGCGGTGGGCCGGTGGGCCGGTGGGGCACAGGACACGGGAAGACCCCGGCCTGTCATGTGCGGTGCGGCGGCCGGGGTCCTGGGCTGCGGAGGGGGTTATCAGTCGGTAGGTGCTGTCAGTTCGGTCGGCTCGGTCTGTTCGTGCGGCTCGGGCCGTCCTGACGAGGGTGACGGCGGCCGGCGGTGCCGCTCGCTCCCACCCGGCCGTGGGCCTTACGCGGAGCCAACGGGTCCGGTCCCGGGATCGGCATCCCGGAACGGGCGTAGTGGAAGGCGGCCATGCCGTCGTTGTGCTGCAAGTTGAGCAAGTGGATGAGGAGCACCCCGAAGGCGATCACCGCGAGGGTCACGATCACGATCACGAATGTCTGCATGGTCCTCACCTCGCCATCGGCTGATGCGGCAGCGCGGCGGTCACGGTCGGGATCCGGGGACGTGCGGCCGGATCGCGGGCCTCATGACCCCCTTCGGAGTCCCAGACCGCCTCCACGGCCCGGTCCGTCTCGGACACCGTCCGCAGGCGCGCCGCCTCCTCCATCAACCGGCTCGCGGTCGACGTGCCCAGTGGGTCGCTCGCGGCGGCCATCAGCCAGGCGGCGGAGACGGGAGTCGTCCGCGGCGGCACCACCAGGAGGTTCCAGCGGCCCGTGCGGTACGAGAGCAGCAGCAGTTCGTGCGGGTCCTGCTCGGCCAGGAACCAGCCCACCTTCACCACGTGCCCGTCGACGGACACCTTGCGCGGAACGACCGGCCAGTGGATGGGGTTCACCGTGACCCGCGTGATCCGCCCCCACAACGGATCCAGTACGGCCGTCAGGGAGGGGAGTTCGGACTCGAGATCGCGGGAGCGCGGCCACCAGGCGCCGTCCAGCAGAGCCGGTGCGGGGCCGGTGGGAGCGAGCGACAGACGCAGAGAGGACGAGGAAAAGGCACGGCCATCGGCTTCGGCTGTCGGCGGGATGGAAATGGTCGCAGTCATGACGCGAACCCTGCCCCGGGCCGGTCATGACCGGCCCGGCGTATTCAATCGCCGAAAACGACACGGGCTGGAAGCCTGTGCGCGAAAATATCCTCGGTGACTTCAGCCTACTCCTCGAACAGACCCAACGTACCGAACGGCCAACGGAGAAACGGTCCCATGCGTCCCGGCACGGGGCCACCGCCCCAGAGGCAACAGTCCGAACGGGCCGTGCGCGCCCGGCAGTGGAAAGGGATGACCCGCCGGGCTGAGGATCCGTTCGGCCTGGGTCACGCTGTCCGGTCCACCCGGCTCCTGCGGGGAGTAGCGTGAAGTCATCGGGAGCACTTCGCACATCGGCTCCGATGCCGGTGCCGTTCCCGGTGAGTGACGACACCGGGCAGCTGTTCTCGCGCAGGAGTCCGGAGACGGGTTTGCGCGATGTCCGCGACCACCTCTCACTCCCCGCTGCGGGCCGTTCCCTTCAGGGCCCCGACCGCGCGCCTCTCGTTGAGATCCGAGAGCTCTTCTGGAGGGCCCACCGAGTTGGACGGCGCCTGGTGGCCCCGTTCACGCGACCTGCCGAGCGAGCTCTCCGCCTTGGCGGACGTGCTGGATCCGCTGTGGGGGCGGATCACCCGTATCGCGGTCAACCCCCGCCACTGGCCGATCCTCCCGCCCCGGATCTTCGTCAACGGCCATGTGGTGAAAATCGGTTGGTTCACCTCCGAGCTGGATCCGCACGGGATCACTCTGCTGTCCTACACCGCGGGCCGATGGAACCTTCTGGTGATCCCCCCGGAGACCGGCGCCTCCTCGGCCGCCCGGCTGATGGCCGCCGCGAGTGCGGACACCGGTCCGCCGGCCACCGCGACCGCGCTCATGACGGCGGAACGGGCCCGCCACGCACGGGGGGCGAGGGCCGGGAAGGGCCGGAGTGGCGGTGCCCTCTGGTCCCACGGCCGGAATCAGCAACGAGCAGTAGGGGGATGACTGCACGCACAACGCGTCGCCCACCGCGGGCCGGACAGCGCAGGGGCGGGGTCCCGTCACACTGGATCCCCGGCGGCTGCCATGAGCGGTTCCGCGGCCTGCTCAGTCGTATCCGGGGGCACGACCAGTAGGTCCCAGCGCCCCCCCGGCCGGGGGGGCGAGCAGGACGATCGTGTGCGGGGAGGACGCCGCCACCGTCCTGTGCAGACGTACGACCTCGTTGAAGACCAGCATCCGGCCGGGCACCGCGGACCACGTCGCCCCGTTGACGGTGACGCTGGTGACGTGACCCCACGTGCGGGTCAACTCGGTCGGCAGCCGGGGGAGTTCGACGAGCAGATCGTACGAGCGAGGCCACCACGCTCCGTCGATGGCCCGGCGCGTGCCGCCGTGGGGGCCAGGCGCATGCGCAGGAGGGGGTGGGAGGGAAGCGGGGGTTGCAGTGCGGTGGTCATGAAGGCTCCTGTCGACTGCCGTGCCGCGGAAGGGTGGGAGCGGAAGGTGAGGGGGGAGAGGGGGAGGCGCGCGGCCGGTGTCAGGCGCGGCGGGCGGCGACCCGGTCCGCCGTCGGCCGGCGCACGTCGTGCACCCAGACGACGTGCACGTGCAGCAGTCCACGCAACTGGCCGCGTATATGCGTGCCGAAGCGGTACGGCGAGTGCGGGTCGCCGGGCCGGTCGGTGAACGCGTGGTGGCGTCGGTGGGTGGCGACCCAGCCGATGACGTCGCCCTGGAAACTCACCGACGGAAACTCATCGACCCGGCCACCGCGAGCGCGATGCGCACGGGATGGACGGCCCGGTAACCGCCGTGGGTGAGGCGGTGGAAGCCGACGGTGACGCCGAGACCCGTGATCGTGTAGAGGACGACCGTGAGCACGATGCCGGCGGGATGGATGAGACTCCCCCACAGCAGCCGGCCGAGCAGGCCGAGCGCCACGAACGGCAGGACGACGATCACCGCCGTCACCGTGACGTACAGCCGTTCACCGCCGGCGCGCACGGGCGCCGGGCCGTCCGTCGGGGAGGGGGACGTCCCGTCGTAGCCCTGGGGCGGCGGGGCGGGGTCCGACGGCGTGACCGTCGTGGACGTGCTCGGACTGAGTGGCATACGTGGCTCCTCGGCCTGGATGCGGATGGCGCGGCCGGGGTCACGGGCTGCCCATGTGAGGACGGTGGCGTGCTGTGGAAGGCACGTGGTCCGGAGAACTACGGAACACGAGACGACGGCCGGGACCGGTCGGAAATCCGATATCGGAATTTCGGCATCGGAATTTCGGCATACGAAAAGCCCTCGTCCCGTCCGCCGTACTCCCGCCTGTGCGACCACCGCGGCTGTTTCGGAAGCGGCATCGCGTTCACACGGACAGAGCCCGCCGATGAAACCCACTGGTCGTGGGCAGGTACTCGGGCCGGGACGGGTGGTGGCAACCATGGCAACACTGCACCAGCGGAAGAGCTACCGCGACGCGATCATGAAAATCCTGTACGAGGACATGGAAGGCAGAGGCCTTCCTGATGCTTCCGGGGCCAAGCTGCGTGACGATCTGGCGATCCCTGAGCAGGATCTGGCCGCGGCCTGCACTTATCTGGTGGGCGAAGGACTTGTCACGGTCCGCTGGGCCCATGGAGACACACCCGCGACGGTCACGCTGACACATCAGGGGATACGGCTCATGGAGGCCGAGGAGGAGGATCGCGGCTGACCCGGCGGGGCCAACGCCAGAGGGCCGGTACGGAAGGCCCTGTCCACCCGGACGGAGGTGGGCGAGCAGGATCTCGTGTCGGCCGTGCGGGCCGGTTCCCGTCAGGGGACCATCGGTACTGATGTGTCGGTTCCCCTGACGCGCCCGCGGTCTTCGGTGGGAGGGTGCCATGGCTGGAGGGCGGCGTGATGAAGGATGCGGTGCCCGGTGCGGGAGGTGAGGGACGGTCGTGGCCGGCGGCCGAGCCGGACTTCTGGCGGCAGGTCGTCGAGCAGCTGAGCACAGCCCTGATGGTGGTGGATCCGGCCGGCCGGATCCTCGCCGCCAACTCGGCCGCAGAACGGCTGCTGGGCCGAGCCACCCGCGCGATACGCGGGAAGGATGCGCACGAGCTGCTGCACCGGGACACGGACGGCGGCCCGCTCCTGCGGGAGCAGTGCCCGCTGCTCCGGGCGCTGGCCGAGGGGACCGCTGCGCGCGGGGAGGGCGACAGCTACCTGCGCGGTGACAGTCGCCTGGTCACGATCTCGTGGTCCGCTTCTCCCCTGACGGACGGCGCCTCGTTCAAGGGCATGGCCGTGCTGTTCACCGACATCACGGGCGACCGCAGCGCGCGCCGGGAGCGTGCGGCCTATGCGAGTGCTCTGGAGGACCTCAACGAGCGGCTGACGCTGGTCGCGGAGATCACCGACGTCCTGGGTCAGACCCTGGAGACCGGCGATGCCCTCGCTCGGCTGGGCCGCCTGCTGGTTCCCCGCCTCGCCGACTGGGCGGCGGTGGACCTCCGGACCGGTTCCGGGCAGGTCCACCGGGTGGCGGTGACCGGCCCCGCGGGCCGGGACGCCAGGCTGGAGGGCGGGCGCGAGCGCCTTCCCGAGACCGGGGAGGCGGTCCGCTCAGCTCTTGTCCAGGTGCTGCACGGAGGTGATCCCGTACTGCAGAACGAGCCGGACGCGCAGGACGCGCAGGACGCGCAGGACGCGCAGGACGAGACGGGCAAGACGGATGAGACGGACGAGACGGAGACGACCGCATCGCCCGGCTCTCCCCTGGCCGCCGCCCACAGCGACTTCCTGCGGACGGCGGGTGCGACGTCCGCCATCACGGTGCCGCTGGGGTCCAGTCAGCAGATCACCGGCGCCCTGACGGTGGTGCGCACCGATCCGGCGCACCCTTTCGACGCCGCCGACCTGGAGGTGGTGAGTGACATCGGCCGCCGGGTCGGCCTGGTCATCGACAACGCACGGCGGTTCGGCCGCCAGCGCGCCGTCGCCGAGGCCATGCAGCACAACCTGCTCGCCCCACTGCCCCAGCCCGGCCGTCTGCGGCTGGCCGCCCGCTACCAGCCCGCCCCCGTCGGCTCCCAGGTCGGCGGCGACTGGTACGACGCGTTCGAGCTGAAGGACGGGACGCTCGCGGTGGTCATCGGCGACGTCGTGGGCCACGACCTGACCGCGGCCGCCGGGATGGCCCAACTGCACGGCATCCTGCGGTCCCTGGCCTGGGACCACACCGGACCGCCCGGCGCCGTCGTCGACCGCCTCGACGACGCCATGCCCGCCATCACCACCGTCCCCATGGCCACCCTCGTCCTCGCACAGGTCGAGGGTCACCCGCACACCGGCCCATGGACACTTCACTGGACCAGCGCCGGACATCCGCCGCCTCTCCTCCTGCCCCCCGGCGGAGACGCGCAGTACCTCGAAGCCGGACAGGGACTCGTCCTCGGCGCCCCGGTGGGCACCGGCGGGGGCCGGCCGGACGCCACGCACCCCCTGCCGCCGGGTTCCACCCTGCTCTTCTACACCGACGGGCTGATCGAAGTCCCCGGCAGCGACCTCGGCACCGGCCTGGACCGGCTGCGTCGCCACGCCCTCGCGCTCGCCCACACACCGCTGGACACGTTGTGCGACCAGCTGCTCGCCGGCATGCCGCCCGGCAGCACCGACGACGTGGCCCTGCTCGCCCTGCGTCTGCCGGAGCTGTGACACAGGACGCCGTCAGTGAGGCGATTCCGCGTCGTCGCCGGAGATCTCCGAGAGCCACAGCGCATGCTGGACCTCGGCCTGCTGGACCTCGTACTCGACCAGCTCGGACAGCAGGCAGCCCACGCCACGGGGGCAACGATCCTCATGTGTCCAGACCACCGCGCTTGACGAGCTGGCTCGCGATGACGTTCCGCTGAATCTCGTTCGTGCCCTCGCCGACGATCATCAGCGGGGCGTCACGGAAGTAGCGTTCGACGTCGAACTCGGTGGAGTAGCCGTAACCGCCGTGGATGCGCACGGCGTTGAGGGCGATCTGCATGGCGGTCTCGGAGGCGAACAGCTTCGCCATCCCCGCCTCCATGTCCACCCGACGGCCGGCATCCGCCTCCCGGGCCGCGTACAGGGTGAGCTGACGGGCCGCCGTCAGTGAAGTGGCCATGTCCGCCAGGTAGTTGCCAACCGACTGGTGCTTCCAGATCGGCTTGCCGAACGACTCCCGCTCCTGGGCGTAGGCGAGGGCGTCCTCGAAGGCCGCCCGGCCGACGCCGAGGGCGCGGGCGGCGACCTGGAGGCGGCCGGTTTCCAGCCCCTTCATCATCTGCGCGAAGCCCCTGCCCTCCCCACCGCCGAGTACGGCGTCGGCCGGGGCCCGGTGGTCCTCGAAGGTCAGCTCGCAGCTCTCCACGCCCTTGTAGCCGAGCTTGGGCAGGTCGCGGGAGACCGTCAGCCCGGGACCGTGCTCGACCAGCAGGATCGAGATGCCCCGGTGGGCGGGGCCGGCGTCCGGATCCGTCTTGCACAGCAGGGCGATCAGGCCGGACCGGCGGGAGTTGGTGATCCAGGTCTTCGCCCCGTTGACCACGTAGCCGCGATCGCCGTCCTTGCGGGCGACCGTGCGGATGGCCTGCAGGTCCGAGCCGCCGCCCGGCTCGGTGAGGGCCATGGTCGCGCGGACCTCGCCGGTGGCCATCTTCGGCAGGTACCGGCGCTTCTGCTCCGCCGTGCCGAAGTGCAGCAGCAGCTTGGCGACCACGGTGTGGCCGCCCATCGCGCCCGCCAGGCTCATCCAACCGCGGGCCAGTTCCTCGGTGATCAGGACATAGCACGGGGTGGAGACGGGAGTGCCGCCGTACTCCTCTGGGACGGCGAGGCCGAAGACGCCGAGCCGCTTCATCTGCTCGATCAGAGCCTCGGGATAGGTGTTCGCGCGCTCCAGTTCCCGGACGACCGGTTTCACCCCCTTGTCGACGAAGTCGCGCACCGTATGGACGATGAACTGCTCGTCCTCGGACAGGATGTCGAGAGTGCTCATGCTGTGGCGTTCCTCGCTGGTGGCATGGTGGCGTTGATGCCGCCGAGGTCTCGGACCGGCGCTTCAGATGACGTGCTCCGCCTTCAGACTGTCGATGTCGGCCGGGCTGTACCCAAGAGCGGCCAGGATCGTCTCGGTGTGATCGCCGACCGCGGGGACGGGATCCACGCGCGGAGCGAGGCCCGCCAGGTCCGCCGGCGGCAGCAGCGCCTCCACCGTGGCTCCGCCAGGGATCCGTACGTCCCGCCGACGGTCCCGGCCGCTGAACACCGGGTGATCAAGGAACTCCCCCACGTGACGACCTCGGCGTGCCCGGGCCAGCCGGGCGCTGCGACCAGGACCTCGTCGCCGGTGTCGATCAGGGCCTGGGTGGCGAGGAAGAGGGCGTTCTTCGCTGCGAGGGCGATCTGAACGTCGGTCTCGCTCCAGAGGAGTTGGGTGTCGTCTTCGATGGCGGTGGCGACGAGCGCGCGCAGGGCGGCGGGGTCACCCTGGGCCGTTCCGTAGTGGTGGGTGGCGGGGTCGCGGACGGCGGCCACGGCGGTGTCCACGACCGCGGCGCTGGTGGCCGCCTGGGGTTCGCCGGCGGCGAGGGTGATGACGTCCGCGCCCTGGGCCCGTAGCGCTTCGGTCTTGGCGGCCATGGCGAAGATCGGGTCCGTGATGCGTGTCGTCACCGCCCGGCAGCTACGAAGTCGTTGTACAGGTCGAGGGTGCTGTGGCCTTCCCGCAGTCTCTGCATCAGCTCGTTCTCGTGGACGACGCGCGCGTCGGCGCGGTCCAGGATCCGGGCGGTGTCGGACGCGGGAAGCGCCACGACTCCGTCGATGTCCCCGACGACGAGGTCGCCGGTGTGGACCGTGACCCCACCGACGTTGTACGCGACACCACGGTGACCTCGCTCTTCGCCGACCGGTTCGTCGCCGCCCTGCCGCTGCGGCACCCACCGCCGCAGCCACCGGACCGCTGGACCTGGCGGACCTCGCGGGCGCTGCGTGAGTATGGCTGCACCGCCAGATCTCGCCCGACCACCACGACGCCATGGCGACCCTGTGCCGAGTCGCGGGCTTCAGGCCCGTCACGACCCGCTGGGCCCGGTCGGTGACCTCACAGATCGCCATGGTCGAATGCGGCCTCGGCGTCACCGTCGTTCCTGCCGCGGCGGCGGCCGCGTCACACCCCGCCGTCCGCTTCAGACCCCTCCGTCATGCGACGGCGACCATCGAACTCACCGCCATGACGAGATCCACCCCCGGTGCGCTGGCCGAACGCCTCACCGCCATAGCGACACAACTGACCACAGCGCAGGCACCGCCACCGCACAGCTGACTACGAACGAGCCTTCGAGAGCGCCCTCGTCGACTGCCGCGGCACTCCCGACAGGTTCCACCGGTCATCACCAGCGGTCACTGTGCCTGACAGCCCGTCAGAATCAGCGTCAGGTGAGCGTCGAAGTGACTTCTCAGGTCAGAGGCCCTTCGCAGCGGGTTCGAGAATCGCCACGCACTCCACATGATGAGTCATCGGAAGGATGTCGGCTTCAGCGGGATTCGGAAAAATGCAGGTCAGAGCCCATTTTGCGGCTCGCTGTACCGCCTGCGGGCGCCCGGAACGTCAAACGAGCGTCATGGCCAACAGCCCATCTCCCTCTTCGGGGGAGACAAGCCAGGCTGCCCGAACTCGTTCGCGGCGGTTCTCGCGCCTGGCCCCGGCCGGCCTGGGCGCAGGACGGCTCAGGACCGGCCCCGGCAGCGTCGGGGGCGCCGCATCCTTCCCTCCGGCTCGCCCTTGCCACCGAAGAGGGCCGGCTGTGCACAGCCATGCAGGTGGCTCTGTCCGGCTTGGCCGGCGGCGCCGGGATGATGCTGATCAACGGGTAGGCCACCAGTAGCCACGCCAGGACCCGATGAGAGCAACCCGAGACCCATCGCCGGTCAGAGCTGTTCTGCTCGTTCGGGAAGTGCCCGGGAGCTTCGACCGTCCGGCGGATATCCGCGCGCCGATCAACTCGATCGTCTCCGAAGCACCCCCATTCGTCGGTCTTCCGGTCCGAGGCGCGGGCCTCCACGGCCAGTCGGATGACGGGCGCTGGAGGCTCGGGGACTCGTGTCACGGACGGTGCGCCTGTTGCGGGCAGGTCCCGCGGCGAAGGCGCGTCGGTGGTTCTCAGGCGAGGACGACCGGCTTGCCGCTCAGTGCCACACCGGCTTGGCGTAGCTCACTGATCGCGGTGCTGGTGGTGTCGGCGGCAACGCCGGCGGTGTAGTCGAGCAGGACCCGGACGGCGAAGCCCGCCCGTACGCCGTCGAGCGCGGTGGCCTTCACACAGTGGTCGGTAGCGATGCCGACGACGTCGAGATCACTGATGTGGCGGGCACGCAGCCAGTCCGCCAGCGACGTGCCGTCCTGAGCCGAGCCCTCGAAACCGCTCTTCGAGGCGGAGTACGCCCCCTTGTAGAACACGTCGTCCACACCTCCAGAGGTGACGGCGGGCGCGAAGTCCGGATGGAACTCGCTTCCCTCGCTGCCGACGACGCAGTGCTCGGGAAAGGAGCTTTGGAAGTCCGGGTGCTCGGAGAAGTGGGCCCCCGGGTCGATGTGGTGGTCACGGGTGGCGACGACGTGCGTGTAACCCCCATCAGCGCGCCGAACCAGGTCGGCGATGGCCACGGCCCTGCCCGCGCCGCCCTTCACCGGAATGCTGCCGCCCTCGCAGAAGTCCTTCTGCACATCAACAACGATCAATACACGGCGCACGAAAACCCATTCCCTCGGGAGAACCCATTGCCGGTATGGTCGGTCCCTCCGCCGGTGGTAGGCGCGGAACTCGCCACCACTCACCCGACCGGGAAGCATGTGGTGAAGGCGTCCATCTGCGAGTCGAGCACATGGCCGAAAGACGAGCACCTGGCATAGCCGATGCGGTTGTCCACCGGCCGGTGCATCGGGTCGATCGGCCGACCTCGGAACCATGCGGTCGTCAGCCGACAGCCCGCAGAGCCGACTGCGACTGGACCGCAACCGCGGAGCGCTGGGCGCTCTTCAGCCCGACGTGATCGGGAGCAAAACGGGTGGCGCTCGTCCTGAGATCCGTGGCCACACCTCGGCTTCCCCCGTGGCCTCCTGACCTACGACACCGGACAATCAGAGACGTGATCACCCTGCCTGGATCCGCGTCCTGCGGGACTGCGGGGAGCGGGAAGGGCGGTGGGTGTGGAGGACGAGCAGCGCCAGGGCGCCGGTCGCTGCAGACCAGGTGAGGGAGAGCAGGCCGTGGGACCAGGGGGTGTGTGGGGTGAGGGCTGAGCTCAGCGCCAGCTGGTTCACGCCGTACAGAGGAAGCGCGGATACGCCCGCCACATCCATGAGCGTGTTGAAGACGGGATTCTGCAGGCCGGTGTCGACCAGGCTGAGCATGATGATGAGGAAGAAGCCCTCCAGCTCGCCGCGGACCAGAGAGCCGAGCAGAAGGCCGATGCCGCCGTAGGCGAGGCCGGCACCTGCAAGGCCCAGTGCCAGGGGGACCGCGTGCCGTACGGGCAGGGAGACCCACAGCAGGATCGTGGTGTAGAGGGCCAGCAGCACGGCGGTGAGGGCGACGGCGGCAAGCTTCGCCAGCAGCATCGGCAGCCGGGGGTAGCCGGCCAGCAGCAGACGGCGGTCCATCTCCCGTGATTGGAAGGTCTCGGTGAAGGCGATGAAGCCGGCGACCATGGTGATGGCGCCCAGCGCGCTGGCCACCTGGCCGACCTGGCTGGCCGGGGCGGAGACCGGGGTGCTGATGGCGTCCAGCCGGATGCGCACCACCCGGTCGGAGGTGCACAGACGTGCCACAGCGATCCAGACGGGGATGAACGCAACCGCCAGGGCCAAGGCCAGCCGGTTGCGCAGGTGACCCAGCAGAGTGCAGCGCAGCAGTTCGGTGAACGCCGTCCAGGAGAGCCTCAACGGTCGGTCTCCTCGAAGTGCAGATACCCCTGGCGCAGATGAGCGATCGCGTCGAAGTGGTGCAGGTCGTGCAGCAGGTGCGAAACCACGAGGATCGACCGGCCCCGATCACGCAGATCGGTGGCAAGGGACCAGAACCGCTGATGGGTGTCCCAGTCGAAGCCCTGGTAGGGCTCGTCCAGTACCAGCAACTGCGGATCGTGCATGAGAGCGATCAGCAGGTTCAGCTTCTGCCGCGTTCCGCCACTGAGCTCGCCGACCTGCTGTCGCCGGCAACCGGTCAGCGCCAGCAGCTCCATCAGCTCGTCGGCGCGCTCCAGCGTCGGCAGCCGGTAGGCCATCTGGAACAACCGCAGATGCTGTCCGACGGTGAACGCGTCGTTCAGTACCGCCCGTTGCGGGCAGTACCCGACCGCCCCGGTCCTTGTGACCGTTCCGCGATCAGGCGCAAGGTTTCCTACGGCGATCTGTAACAAAGTACTTTTGCCCGCGCCGTTCTCGCCGACGACTCCCACCAGCGTCCCGGCGGGCACATCAAGGTCGACGGCGCGCAGGACCTGCCTGCCGCCGAACGCCTTGCGGACTCCGCGGATCCGCAGCCGGTGGCGCGTCGTTACTACCTGCACATGAGCCCCTCGAAAGATCGGACAGAGGTAACGAGCAGGCCCGGAGGAGAAGCCCGGCACGGAGGCCGGGGCCCCACAGGCTCATGCCTCCCTGACCCGTCCACTGCACCCGGATCGCAACGTCCGGCCTGGGCGCCCCCTGCCCCGGGGGGCGCTGCCGCCCGGTGTCAAACGAGTCCGTACCGCCGGTGTAACGGCGGCCACCCGCTGTTTCCGGTGACGGCATCGGGACTGGTGGGTTCGCGTGTTGAGGTGGCGCATACTCGCGAGCCGCTCGACACGCTGGGCACGGTGGGTGATCGCTCGGGATCGTGGCGGCCGCGGGCAACTACCAGAGCCAGCGGTCGAGTAATCCGGCCCAGCTGAACCCGTGGTAGCCGTCGAACGCAGGTGGATCGATTTTCTTGAGTTCGTCAGTGAGACGCGTGGCCCCATCGGGGACGACACACTCCTCAGTGGCCGCCGGGGCGTATCGGCTCCAGGAAACGCCTCTCAGGCGCCCTCACCCATGTCCGCGCAGGTCACACCCCAGATTCGCGACTCCAGGCGGCGGATTACGCGGAACGCAGGGGAGGGAGCGGGCGGGAGGCGGGGAGCACCTCGGGGGTCGGGCGCGCGCCGGTCCTCTCGCGCGGTCGTCGGGGCCGCGCGCGGCACGGGGGCGTCGCGGGCCCGTGCGGAAAGCAAGGTCAGCGACGGGTGACGACGATGCCGACGGCTGCCATGAGCACCGCCGCCACGCCAGCTGCCACCGTGGGCTGAGCCAGGACGGGGTCAGGGCGGAGTGCTGATAGATCACGTACATCGCAATGCCACTGATCAGCAGGATGACCAGGACGGCCACCAAGCCCAGTAACGCAAGCACATCACCGTTCCTGGACGGTCGGGGTACGCCCGGAACTGGTCGATCGGGGGCGCACGCCATGGCGCAACAGCCCTGCCCACAGGCGGGCCCGGCCAGCCCGGTCCAGGGCCTCGTGGGCGGCCAGCAGGCCGCTGGTGACCGCGCCGAGGAAGCCGCCGGCCAGGCAGTCCTGGCCCGAGAGGTACAGGCCCTTGACCTCGGTTCGTGGGCGCAGCCAGTCCGCCAGGCCGGGGCGGTGACCGTCGCCGAAGCCGGCCACGTCCTTGGCCAGCCCGTACAAGCTGCCGCCGGGCCAGCCGGCGAAGTGCTCGGCCGTCAGCGGGGTGCCGAGCTCGTGGTAGGCCACCCGGCCTGTAGTACGGGGCAGATGGCGGTGGAGTTGGTCAAGGAGCTGTGCGGTGAGCTCGGCTTTCAGGGACAGGTAGGCAGGGTCCCGGTGCCGCCATCGTGAACCGTGGAATGGCTCGAACAGCTCTGGCCGTACGTAGGTCAGGATCTCTCCGGTCGACCGGCCGGGGTGGCGCGTGGTCCAGGTCGGGTCCTTGGCGCAGGAGAACGAGAAGAAGTAGCCGCTGGTCCGCCCGCCCGTGCCGTCGAAGAGGGCGTCGCAGTCCTCGTCGGTCACCATCAGGTTGTGCCGCGGCAGCCCGAGTTCCGCGGGGTCGCCGTCCAGTCCGAGGAAGAGCACCACGAACGGGAATCCGCGCCGCATGCCATCCAGCCGGTCTGCGATGCGGTCGGGTTGGCGTGGCAGCAGGGTGCGGTACGTGTTCTGGGCGCCTGCCGCGCTCACCACCACCGGAGCCCGCACGCGGGTGCCGTTCGCCAGCACCACGCCCGTCGCGCGCGACCCGTCCAGCTCGATCCGGGCCACCGGCGCCCGCACGAAGACCTCGCCGCCGGCGGCGCGGATCGGTTCGAGCATCGCGCGTGCGATCTCGGCACTGCCACCCACCGGGTACCAGGCACCGGTCCGGAAGTGCTCGAACAGCACCGCGAGGAGGAAGAACGGCAGCCTTGCCGTGGAGTCGGCCAGCAGCAGCGCGCTCGGGGTGAGCACAGCCTGCCGCAGCCTCTCATCGCGAACCAGCCCTTCCACCACCTCCCGGGCCGGACACAGCGCCTGGGGCGGCACGGCCGTCGCCCGCAGGACCCGGGCCAGCCGTCGCACCACCGGGCCTGTCAGCCGTCCCAGAGCGAGCGCGGGCAGGACCGCCCGGCACCGCCCGATCAGCCCGAACAGCGCCTCGATGCCCGCTCGTTCGGCCGGGAAGCGCGCGATCAGACCGGACCGATAGGCCGAGAAGCCGACCGGCGCCTGGTACACCTCCCCGCCAGGCGGTACTCGTCGTACGGGTCCCCCAGCGGGGCCCATTGCAGCGTGCCGCCGGTCAGATAATCCGAGAGCACGCGGACCGGCTCTCGCTCCGTCAGCTGTCCCACGTAGTGGATTCCGACGTCCCACTCCCAGCCGCGTCGCCGGTAAGCGTGGGTGTAGCCGCCCGCGGTGTAGTGCTGCTCGAACACCGCCACCCGCCGGCCCTGGCGCGCCAGGCATACCGCGGTGGTCAGCCCGCCGGCCCCGGACCCGACCACCGCCGCGTCGTACTCGTCCGTCAGCCCGCCCGCCGCCAACGGCCGGCCCACCAACACGCGATCCGTCACAGCCACCACCTTCGCTGCAGTTCTACATGCCTACATACACCGGGAAAAACGAGCTGTTCGCCCCCAGTCACGCAACCGCATCGCTGCGGACCACGGCCTGTGGCTGGCCGAGGCATCCGGCTCGGGCCATGGCCGGGAGGAGCTCGGTGCCGGCCATGTGGAGCCACGCACGCGGTGGTGCTCGCGGAAAGCCGCCGACCCCAGCACCTCGCCGTGTACGCGCTGGTGCTCGCGCGGTATCTGACCTCCTTGTCGGTGGTGGGCATCCCACCTGCCGAGAAGTCGCCCCCGACGACGGTGTCTGCGCTGCCGGGGTCTCCCATCCCCGGGAAGCCTCCCCTACGCCGGCTCCACAGGTGGCAATCTGGGGGATCTGCCCCGGCGGCTCTCATCAGCCTCGCGAGCGCCCTGCGGTCTTTCCCGAGCTGAGCGCGCGGTCGCTCGGGACATCAGGGTGCGGTAGCAGACCTTCCCGCTGTGCGCGAGAGGGATCTCGTCCACCACCAGGAGACGTTCGGGGTGTTTCCGGCGGGCCAGGCCACGGCCCCCCAAGTGGGTCGTGAGGTCGGACAGCGTGGGAACGGGTGTGCCCGGGACCGGGCGGATGCAGGCGCACAGTCGTTCCCCGAGGTCCGGATCGGGCACCGGGACGCAGACCGCCTCGGCCACCGCTGGATGGGTGCCCAGTTCGCGTTCGACCTCGGCGAGACTGATGTTGAGACCGCCGCGCACGGCGATGCGTTTGAGCCGGCCCAGGACGTGCAGTCTTCCGTGCTCGTCCAGCCGGCCGAGGTCGCCCGAGCGCACCCAGCCGTCGGAGGTGCGGTAACGGGTGTCCAGTTCAGGCGCGTTGACGTAGCACAGCGGCGTCATGGGGCCCAGGGCCTCGATCTGACCGGTCCGCCCGGTGGGGAGCGGCGCGCCGTCGGGTCCGGTGATCCGGATGCGGGCCACCGCGGGGTCCGGAGTGCCGACGCTGTCGCACGGCGGGGTGCGTTCTCCGGCCGTGTGGCAGTTCACGCCGTCCGACGAGCCGTACACGGTCACCACCGGGCGGCCGAACCGTTCACGGCATGCCTGGGCGGTGGCCGCCGGCAGAGGGGCGCCGCTGGCGACAACAGCGCGCAACGACGATGTGTCCTCGTCCGGCCGCGCCGGGAGGTCGGCGATGCGCCGGAGCATGGTGGGCACCGCGAAGAGGTGGGTGGGACGATGCTCGGCGACCATCCGCAGCGCTCCGGCCGGGTCGAAGGCCGACTGCACGATGAGGGTGCCGCCGAGGGCGGCGAGGGTGACCGGTGTGCCCAGGGAACCGAAAGAGGAGGCCAGCGGGACGAGGACCAGGTGGCGGGGCGGCACCGTGGTGTCGGGGTGCAGGCTCCCCACGTACCGGGTACGGCCGCCGGCCAGGGCGTGATGGCTGTAGGCGACCATCTTCGGCTCGGCTTCGGAACCGGACGACACCAGGATGCGGGCGGGCCCGTACGGGTCGGCCTGCCGCGGCCGCCAGGGCCAGGCCGCGGTCAGCGAGGAGTGCAGCCCGTGCGTCCGTCCGTCACCCGGGCCGGGGGCGAACACGGTGCGCAGATGCGGAAGATCCGCGACGGCCTGTGCCCGGCAGGCCGATGTGAGGACGGCGCCGCGGGCCCGCGAGCGGGCGAGCAGCGCCCGGACGTCCCGGTCGTCGCCGCCCGCGGGGATCGGGAGGGCCACCGAGCCGATCGCGTAGACGGCTAGTTCCGCGGCCACGGCGTCGCGTCCGTTGGGCAGCAGGAGCGCCACCACGTCCCCGTCTCCCAGGTCCTCCTGGGCGAACAGGACGGCGATCCGGCGCACTTCGGCGTCCAGCGCCGCGTAGGACAGCACTCCGGCGTCGTCCACCAGCGCCTGGCGGTCCGGGTGTTCGCGGACCCGGCCGGTGAACAGTGCGTAGAGGTCGGTGTCCGGGCACAGGCCCGCCGTCACCCAGGCACGTCGTTGGGCGCGGGGCACCAGATCCGGGAAGCGCACTCCGGCGCGTGAGGTCCACACCGGCTGCCCGCCCCGGCTCGCAGACGGGGCAATACGGTGCCGGGTCGCGGGGGCAGCTGTCATGCGAACTCCCAGGGAGCGTGCGGGCGTGCGTGTCCGGTGGAAGGATCAGGTGGTGCGACGGCCGCCCGGAAGGCCGGGTCGCGGGCCAGAGCCGTCAGTTCGGTGAGTACGGGGGTCGCGGTCAGACCGGCCTCGGCCAGCCGTACCGTCCACTCCTCCGTGCTGCGGCGAGCGAAGCGGGCCGCGAGGTCCTCGGCGGCCATGGGGCCGACGCCGTCCACCACGCGGAGCACCGCCTCGGGGCACGCCCGGGCCTCGGGACCGAGGTACAGATGGCCGTCCGCTGTGCGCAGCGGCCGGTCCAGCGCCGTCCAGCGGGGCCGGTGCGCGGAACGGGGGACGAGAGCGGCCGCCGAGACCAGGGAGCAGTCGACGCGGCTGCCCCGGCCGGTCGCCTCCCGAGCAACCAGCGCGGCCAGCACCCCCTGGGCGCACACCAGCCCGCCGAGCACGTCGGTGAGGGTCATCAGGGAGGGGGCCGGGGGCTGGTCCGCCGGCCGTACCGCCGCGGCGAGGCCGCTGTGCACCTGGGCGAGGTAGTCGGTGCCCAGGGGCGGCGGCCGGTCGCCGAAGGCGTCCCCGAAACCGGATGCCCAGGCGTACACCAGGGCGGGGTGGCCGGGCAGCAGGTCGGACGCGTCCAGGCCGAGCCGCGCGGCTTTTCCGGGGGCCCAGTTGTGCAGGAAGACGTCGGCCTCGGCGGCCAGCGCGCGAACCATGTCCCGGCCCGGCGCGGTGGTGAGGTCGGCCTCGACCACCGGCTTGCCCGCGTTGAGAGCCGAGAACCGGGCCGAGCAGTCCCCCGCCAGCGGAGGGAGCCAGCGCATCGGATCACCGCCGGGCGGTTCGATCCGGACCACCTCGGCACCCAGCATCCGCAGGACATGCCCGGCGAGCGGGCCCTGCACCCTGCGGGTGGACTCCACCACCCGCAGGCCCGTCAGCGGCAGGACGGCACCGGAGAGCGGGACGGCCGGGCGTGGGCCGTGCACGGCGGTGTCAGGGTGCGCCCGGGCCCTGGGGAAAGGTGCCGGTCCCGGAGTGAGGCACCAGGCGGCCGGGCGAACCGCGGGGGCCGGGTCGGAGCCGACGGTGAGGAGGCTGACGCCGGTATGGTGCGCGGCGGCCCGCAGCTCCGCCAGCGTGCGGCGGCGGGCGGCCCGGCGCAGCTCGTCGGGCAGCGGGCAGACGGCGGTGGCGAACCGCTGCTGGAACGGCAGCCAGCCACGGCCGGCGAGCACGGGGGCCACGCCGAGCCGGACCCAGAACTCCCGCCACGCCAGGGGGTCGAGGGTCTCGACCTCTACTCGGGCGTCGTCGGACGTCTCCAGGGTCGCCAGACCGCCCATCGGCAGCGCGTCCGGTCCGGCCGTCGACGGAGCCGGCGAATCCGGCTCGGGCGGACCCGAGTTGTCGCGGGCCGTCTCGGCGGCGAGGTACTGACCGACCGCCAGAAGCGCCCCCTGCGCCACAGAGGTCCGCACCTCGCACAGGTCAAGGCCGCGGGCCCGCGCGACGCGGAGAGCGGTGACGCCCTCGGCGGCGAGCACCCCCGCCACCACCGAGGCGTAGTCGACGGCCAGCGGAAGCGGCCCGCCCGTCGCCCGGCCGTGGACCTGCATGAGACCGCAGGCGGCCTGTACGGCGCGCTCGTCCGGCAGGTCCGCACCGACCGGCCCCGCCCAGTCGACGGTGTACCGCGGCGTAGCCCGGCCTGGGCCGCTGGTCTCCGGCAGGTCCCGCGCGGCATGCCGCAGCAGACGGCCGGCGATCGCGGCAGCGACGTCCGGCCGGGCCGCGGCGCGCAGGTGTGACGTCACGATCGCCCCCGGCCGAGCCGGCGGCCCTGCACCGAGTACAGGACGCTGGATGCGGCGCGGAAGGACGGGTCCTGCATCAGCCGTCCCACGCGGTCCAGGTCCTCCTGGGTCATGCCCTGTTCCGTCAGCCGGTCCCGGAGGTTGCGGGTGTGGTTCAACTGAAGTCCGAGGCCGGGGTCCTGGGCGTGCCGTACGCCGATGTGGAGGTGGACGTCGATGGCGGTCAGCCCCGCCGCCCGCACTGCCGCCGGCACCTTGCGTCCCCAGTGCGGATCGCCGCCCGCGGCGCGCAGCGCGCCAGTCTTGGCCCGCAGGAACCGGACATAGAGCGCCTCCGCCTCCGCGTCCGGGGTCAGCAGCGGCGGCTCGTAGGAGGCGTCGAGCTCGTCGATCTGCAGCAGGCCGCCGGGCTTGAGAGCGCGCACCAGCTTGTGCAGGACGGCGTCCCGGGTGGGTAGGTGCTGCAGGACCAGGCGGGCCACCACCAGGTCGTAGGCCGCCTCCGGCAGCGGGTCGCGGGCCACGTCAAGGGCGGCGACCTCCAGGCGCGGGCCGGGTGCCAGGTCGCGCGGGTCGAGGTCGGTGGCGAGCACCGAGCCGCCCGGTGCCACCCGGCCCGCCAGCCAGCGCGCGATGCTGCCGCCGCCGGCGCCGACCTCCAGGCAGTGCCAGCCCGGGCCGACACCGGTGGCCGCCAGGCGGGGCAGGGTCACCGGATCGTAGGCGGCAGCCAGGCAGGAGTGCTGGTCGCGGCTGTGCGCGGTGCCGTTTCCGAAGACCGCGTGGGTGCCCTCCCGGACGGGAGCGGGCTGGGACACGGTGTGGCTCCTCTCATGAGAACGCTGCCCGGCCAGGCCCGGCGTCGTCAGGTGCGGCCCGGACGGGGCCATGCGGCCGACACCGGCGGGTTCGACACCGTCGGCACGCGCCCGGTGGGCGAACGCCGGCCGGGGCGGGAGCCGGCCGCTCCGGCGAGACCTGTCATCGGAGCGGCCCGGACAGCCGCCGCCGGACAGCGGCCCCGGCAGGCCGACGCCGTCGAACGGCCCGGGCCGGCCGGCCGCGTCGAACGGCGCCCCGGTCACGTCCACCGGCCGGTGCCGGCGGGTGCGGCGCCGGTGAGCTGCCGGGCCAGGGCCGCGCGGCGGACCTTGCCGGTCCCGGTGCGGGGCACCTCGTCCCAGGTGAGGACGGTCGGGTCGCGCAGCGCGGGCAGTCCGTGCGTGGCCTGTTTCCAGGCATCCGGGTCCAGTCGGCCGTCGGCGGTGACCACGACGGGCAGCGGGTCGCCGTCCGGGGCACCGAGGATCACGCATTCCAGGGCCTGCGGCAGTCGCTGCTCCAGTACGTCTTCGGTCCGCAGGCAGCTCATACCGGGCAGGGCGTCGACGGCGCGGTCCAGGATGCTGACACTGCCGTCGCGGTGGTGCACGCCCATGTCGCCCGTGGACCACCAGTCGCCGACGCGTTTGGCGTCCCAGCGGTCCTGTTCGCCGACGTATCCCGAAGCGAGGGCCGAGGTGCGGACGAGGAGCAGGCCGGGACGGCCGCGCGGCACCGGGCGCAGCGTGTCCGGGTCCACCGCGCGCAGCCGGGTCCGGCCCGGCACGGGACGGCCGAGCCGGCGCGCCGTGGTCTCCGCGTCCGGCGCGAGCGCGGAACGCCGCGTGTGGAAGCGGAAGGTCAGCGGTCCGGTCTCGGTCTGGCCCCAGCCCTGCATCCACAGCGGGCGGGCGCGGCGACTGGCGGACAGGTACGCGCGCAGGGCGGGCGGGTGCACGGCGTCGTAGGTGCTGATGTACAGGCGGACGTCCCGGAAGGGGTTGTCCAGCCGGGTGGTGAGCGGCCGCAGCCGGATGTAGGAGGCGGGCAGGGCCTCGACGACGGTGGGCGGGTGGGCCCGCAGGAGCGGGTCGGCGGCCTCCGGGTCGTTTCCGGTGAGGATGAGGATTTCGGCGGGCGCGAGTGACACGACGACGGCCGTCCAGCAGAAGGTGCGTCCGTGTCCGTACGCGCTGGCGTTGGCCAGGACGTCGTCCGGGCGGATGCCGATGCCCGGGTAGCGCACCGCTTCGAAGCGGGCCAGCTTGTGCACGAGTGTCCGCGTGGAGTGGACCACCAGCTTGGGCAGGCCGGTCGACCCCGAGGTGTGATGGATGACAAGCGGTTCGTCGTCGTGGCGCCGCACCGGTACGCGGGGCGGGACGCGTCCAGCGCGGCCAGGTGGGCCGCGCCGGACGCGACGGAGTCGACGGTGACGACGATCCGGGCCGGTTCGCCGGCGGCGGTGTCCCGGCAACGGGCCAGCACGGCAGCGGTGGTGACCAGCGCGGCGGGCCGCAGCCGCTCCAGCAGGGTGACGAGGTTCGCGGTGTCGAGGCGGGCGGACAGCAGCGCGGGTACGGCGCCGAGGCGGACCGCGGCGCAGGCGAGCAGGTCGTAGTCCCAGTGGTTGTCCTTCACGATCGCCACGCGGTCCCCGGGCCCGACCCCGGCGTCGGCGAGGCGGGCCGCGGTGGCGCGGACCAGGCCGGCGAGTTCGGCGACGGTCCACCGGGTGCCCGCGCGGGGGGCGATGTCGAAGGGCCGGTCCAGGTGGACCACGGTCCGGGCGCCGCCCGCCGCCGCCTCGTCGAACAGGGTGCCCATGTCATGCGGTCGCACGGATCTCCTCCGATCGGTCGGGGTCGGCCGGAGTGTTCCGTCCGAGCCTGCTCAGGACGCGGGACGCGGACAGCGCGCCCGCCCGGACGGCTCCTTCGGAGGCAGGCCGCAGCATGAGCCAGTCGCCGGCGTACTCCACGGCGCGCGCTGGCCGGGAGAGGAAGCCGGCGCGTTCCCGCAGGGCCTGGGGTGTGGCTTCCGGCAGACCGTGCCGGAAGGCGTGCACGAGACGGTGGCGGCAGGCGCCGGTGATGCCCGGGACATAGCGTTCCGCCGCGCGGACGAGGAGCTCGGCGGCCTCGTCGGGAGGGGCGTCCAACAGCGCGCGGACTCGGTGTGGAGCGGCCACGAGGGTGACCAGGCCCCGGCCCGCGGGGGCCCGGCCGGGGTGCTTGGCGTGGTCGACGACGACGCCGGAGAGCACGTCCTCCTCGGCGGCCGGGGTGAGCAGGATGTGCACCGGCCGCCGGGCGGCGGGGGCGAGAGGGCGGTCCAGCAGGCAGCTGACCTTCAGCATGGGCGTAAAAGTGCAGGAGGTGAGGAAGGGCTGCTCGTCGGCGGGAGCGTCCGGCCGGAGGGCCGCCGCGACGGGTGCCGGTACGGCGAGCACGGCGGCCCGCGCGGTGACCTGCCCGTCGTCGAAGCGCAGTACGGCATGCCCACCCGCGTCGGTGACCTCGCGTACGGCCCGGTCGGTGACGACCTCGGTGCCGGTGGCCAGTCGGCGGGCCAGGAAGTCCATGCCGTCGCGGTAGGTGCGCCAGGCGGCGGTGGAACCGGCCTCCAGCAGCAGGCTGACCATGGGGGCGGCCGTCGACCGGGCGGTGTCCCAGCCGAAGAAGCAGCCGGCGACCGGCTGGAAGAGGTAGTCGTGCAGGTCGCGGTGGTAGCGGGCTGCCACCTCCCGCACGGTGGCGGCGCCCAGCGGACTGTGCTCGGGACGGTCGCCGTCGAATCCGGCGCGGCGGCGGCCGGTCCAGGCGGAGAAGGCGGCCAGGTCGAGCCGCGCCCGGGGGGACAGGCCCGCTCCGGTGACCACGGCCGTGCTCTCGCCGACGCCCAGGTGGGCGCGTCCGCCGCGCCAGACGGCCACCCCGCCGCCGACCCGGGGCACGTCCGCGGGAGTGACCCGCAGTCGGCGCAGCAGCTCCCAGGTCCCGCGGTAACCGCGGGACGGGACCTGCTCGGCGCCCGTGTCCACCGTCCAGCCCTCCTGGCGGATGCTGCGCATGCGGCCGCCGACCTGCGGCAGTTGCTCGTACACCCGGACGGCCAGCCCGGCGCGGCGCAGTTCGTGGGCGGCGGTCAGGCCGGCGATGCCCGCGCCGACGACGGCGACGTCGAGATCGGGCTTCATGCGGCGGCTCCCGTTCCGACGACGACGTTGGCCACGGTCATCAGCACCACGCTCAGCCGGTGCACCGCGAAGCCCGTCCGGCGGGCGGTCATGATGTCGCCGCGGACGAACCCGGTCAGGTACTGACGGGCCCGCAGCGCGGTCGCCGGCAGCATCAGCAGCACAAACCACCAGGGGGCCACCCCGGCGGCCGAGGCGACCGCGCCGATGAGGAACTCGGCGACCGACAGGGCTCCGATGAAGACGGCGTTGCCCCGCTCGGAGACCAGGGCGGCCACGGTCGGGCGGCCTACGGCCCGGTCGCCGGCCACGTCGTTGGTGTTGGAGTAGACCCCGAACATCAGCGGCCCGAACCCGAACAGCACCGCCTGCACCATCAGGAAACCGGAGAAGCCCCCCGTCACCAGGCCGTACGGAACGATCACCAGCACGGCACCGAGGGCTACCAGGAACACCTCCTGGAAACCGTGGTAACTGATCTTCAGCCCGTACGAGTACTGCAGCGACACCGCGAACAGCGCGCCCGCCGTCACCAGCGCCCACAGCGGGTGGTGCGGCGCGATCGCGGCGGCGCCCGCCCACAGCACCGCCCCGGCCGCCGCGCAGGCCCAGGCGAAGCGCAGCGCCTGGGGCACCGTCAGCGCCCCGGCGACCAGGGGTTTGCGTGCCTTGTTGCGCAGCGGGTTGTCAGGGGCGTAGTTGGCGAGGTCGCTGCCGTCCCGGAACCCGGTGACGTCGTCCAGGGCGACCATCGCCATGAGGACCGCGACTTCGCCGGCCAGGAACATCGCCATCACCAGTGCCTGGCGGGCGGTGAAGGCGCCGGCCGGGAACAGCGCGGCGGTCAGGGCGAGGAAGATGCCGAGGTAGTAGTCGTACACGTCCAGCTTGCCGAGCCGCGCGTACGTGCGCAGCCGACTGTGGCCGTGGGCGGTCGCGGCGGGACGGCCGGCCGCGATGCTGTCCGTCATGGGTGACCTCTTGGGGGGTGTCTGCGTCCGAAGGGGGGTGCCGCTCGCCCGGGCAGCGGGATGGGCCAGGCGGGCGGTCGCGGGTCAACGGTGTCCGAGGCGGGCGGCCGCTCGTCAGCGGTGCTCGGTGGCGAAGGCGCACACGAGGTCGGCGACGTGCTCGACCTGCGCGTCGGTCAGCAGGTGATGCACCGGCAGGGCGAGATGGCGGCGGGCGGCCTGTTCGGCGCGCGGCCAGCGGGCACCGGGTGGCGCGTAGGGAGCGAAGGCACGATGGGCGGGCAGAGGATGCGGATAGTAGACGTGCGTGGCCACCCCCACTCGGCCAGGTGGGCGCCGAGAGCCTCCCGGTCCTCGGCGAGGACCGTGTACACGTAGAAGCACCGGCCGTCCGGGCCGGGCGGCGGCGGTGCCACACCACGGTCGGCCAGGGGCGTGAAGCGTTCGGTGTAGTACGCGGCGATCTCCGCCCGCCGCGCCAGCCGCGCCGGGAAACCGGCATAGCGGTACGTCTGGAAGGCGGCCTGGATCTCGTCGAAGCGGCTGTTGAGTCCGACGGCGTGGTGGACGAACCGCTGTCCGGCGTACTGGCCGTGGTTGCGCAGCATCCGCACCTTCTCGCCCAGTGCCGGGTCCCGGGTGACGACCACGCCGCCCTCGCCGGGCATGCCGCAGGTCTTGACCTGCACGAAGGAGTAGAGCCCTGCCTCGCCCCACAGTCCGGCCGGGACACCCCGCAGTACGCCGCCCTGGGCGACCGCCGAGTCCTCCAGCAGGCGCAGTCCGTGCCGCCGGGCCAGTTCGGCGAAGCGTGGCATGTCGGCCATGACGGAGAACATGTGGGCCGGCATCACCGCCTTGGTCCGCTCGGTGACGAGCCGCTCCGCCTCGTCCGGGTCCATGGTCATGGTGTCCGGCCGGATGTCGGCGAAGACCGGTGTGGCCCCGACATCGACCACAGAGGCGGCCAGGGGCGCGCAGCCGAACGCCGGCACGATCACCTCGTCACCGGGGCCTACGTCCATGGCCCGCAGCACCAGCGAGAGCGCAGACGTGCCGCTGGAGCAGGCGACCACGTCGGCGGCCCCCAGATCCTCGCGCATGAGGTCCTCGAGGGCGGCGGTGCGCCTGCCCAGGATGAACCGCTGCTCCGGGTCGAGGCCCACCTCGCGGACCAGCCCGATCAGTGCGGAGCGGTCGGCTTCGAAGAGGGCGGGAGGGAAGAACGGGACGGCGGGAGGGAGCGATGCGGTCATGCGGTCGTCCTCGTTCCGGCGAGGAAGGAGCGGATGGTGTCGCAGACGCGGTCCAGGTCGTCGGATCCGAGATCGGGGTGGAAGGGCAGGGCGACGGCGTGCCGGGCCGCCGCCTCGGCGTGGGGGAACTCGCCCTGCCGGTGGCTCAAGTGCGCGAGGGCAGGCTGGTGGGGCAGCGGCACCGGGTAGTAGACCTCGGTGCCGATGCCGTGCCGGTCGAGGTGGTCGACGAGGGCGTCCCGGTGCTCGGTCTCGATCAGGTAGACGTAGTACACGTCTCGGTCGTCCGGTGTTCCGGCGGTGGTCCGCGGCAGGCGGATGATCCCCGGCGCGTCCCGCAGACGGGCGGTGTACGCGTCCGCCAGTCCGGCCCGGCGCGCGATGTGCTCCTCCAGGAGGGACAGCTTGGCGAGCAGGACGGCCGCCTGCATGTCGTCCATCTTGCTGTTCGCGCCGGGCAGGGCGCTTTCGGTGGAGATGGCCGGGAAGTTGTTCAGCGTGCGGCCCGTCCTGCCATGGTGGCGCAGCGCCGCGACGGTGGCCGCCACCTCCGGGTCGTCGGTGAGCACGGCTCCCGCGTCGCCGAGCGCGCCGAGCGTCTTGGAGGGGAAGAACGACAGGACGCCGCCGACCCCGTGCAGGCCCGCGTGCACTCCGTGCCGGCGCATGCCGATCGCTTCGGCGCTGTCCTCGACGACTGTCAGGCCGTGCTGCCGGGCGACGGCGGTGATGGCCGCCATGTCGGCCATCGTGTGGAACAGATGCACCGGCATCACAAACCGGCTCCGCGGAGTGACGGCCGCCTTCAGCGCCGCGGGGTCCATCGCGTACGTCTCCGGATCGATGTCGACGAACTGCGGTGTCCCGCCTGCCAGTACGACGGCCGAGGCGGTGGCGAAGAAGGAGTACGCCGGCACCAGGACACCGTCGCCGGGGCGCACTCCGGAGGCGCGCAGCAGCAACACCAGCGCATCGGTACCGCTGTTGACGCCGATCACATGCCGGGCGCCGGTGCAGTCCGCGAGCGCCGCCTCGAGCTGCCCGACCTGTTTTCCGTGGGAGAACTTGCCGCTGTGGAAAACGTCATCCAAAGCCTTTTCAATGGATGGCCACAGTCGATCGAAAGTCGCGGCCTGGGAGAAGAAGGGAATTCGATCGGCCGTTCTCGCCGCGGTCGGTAATACATCCCCGGTGCGCGCCGGAATCTGTCCACTGGAAGGCAATCTCTCACCTGTCTCCGTCGTGTCAGTGGAATGACCACGCTAGTCAGACTTTCGGTCGACGGAGAGAGGAAAGGATCATCTTCACACGTTCTGGGGAATGGCGTTCCGAACGTCTTGACCATTTCCGCACGATGCCGCAACAGTGGTGCGGCCCATTGGAGTTGTGCGCGGGGCAGCGAATTTCGCGCGCCCGTTTCCTTCCCGCCCGTTCCCCTCTCAGGAGGCCCTGTGCTGCAGCCCCTCGTGGTCGGGCTCGGCCGGTCCGGATCAGGACTGCATCTGAACACGCTCGGCAGTCTGGCCCGGCGGACCGCGGCCACGGGAGATCCGCTCGTCGCTCTGCCCGCGGTCGGCTGCGACCCGCGCGCCGACAGTCTGCGGCTCCTGGGCACGCCCGGCGAGATCACGGCCGTCACCACGCTGGAACAGGCCCTGCGGTACGTGGACCCCGCCACCGCGGTGGTCCACGTGTGCACACCGCCCCGGCTGCGCTACGACCTCCTCGCGGAACTGGCCGGACACGGCTTCCGCCGGATGATCGTGGAGAAACCCCTCGCCGCGTCCGCGGACGAACTCGACGCTCTGATCAGGCTGCGTCAGGAGGCCGGGCTCGATCTCGTGGCCGTCGCCCACTGGATCACCTCCCGGCTCGCCGGCCGGTTACGCCGACTGGTGAGCGGCGGACGGCTCGGCTCCCTGCGCCGTATCACCGTCGACCAGCACAAGCCCCGCTTCCTGCGGTCCCTGGCGACTGACGGGCATCCGTCCGCCCTGGACGTGGAGATCCCCCACTCCCTGGCGCTCGCGCTCGATCTCGCCGGGCCGGCCGAACTCCGCGCCGCGCGCTGCTGGGACCTGCGCTGCGAGGACCGTGGACTGCCCCGCCTTGGCGGCGCGCACGTCGAACTGGAGCACCGTTCGGGCGTGGTGACGCTGCTGCGCTCCGACCTCGGCGCACCCGTCCGGCAGCGCAGCGTCGTCTGCGAGTTCGAAGGCGGGACGGCCACGGCCCACTTCCCACTCAGCGAGGACGACGACCACGCGCAGTTGGTCGTCGACCCCTTCGACCGCGGTACGGCTGCCCCGCCGTCCGGAGTCCTCGACGCGGACGGAGTGCCCGGGATCGGACACCACATCTTCCGGGACGACGCCTTGACCGACTTCCTGGACGTCGCCTACCGCGGCTTCTCCTCCGGCGCCGGGGGCGTCGGGAACTTCCCGCTCGCCTGCGCGACCGCCCGGCTGCTGTGCGCGGCCCGGGAACACTGCGCCGTCACACCGCGCGCCGGCGCCGGGAGCCGCTGACATGTCCCGGCACTGCGCCGCCGGATCCGGCGTCCGGGGGTTCGGGCCGCTCACCGGCATCGGCGACGAGGCGGCACCCGGCACCGACGGGCAACTGGCTGCGCTGCGAAGGCTTGGCTGGAACGCCATCGAACTGCGCACGGTCGACGGCACAGCTCTCGCCGACCTCTCCGCGGCCGCCTTCGGCACGCTGGCCCGGCGGCTCGCGGACCAAGGCGTCACCGTGACCGCCGTCGCCTCCCGGATCGGCAACTGGTCCCGCCCCATCACCGGCGACCTCGGCCAGGACCTGACGGAACTAGACGTCCTGGCCGAGCGTTGCGCCACCCTCGGCTGCCGACTGGTGCGGATCATGTCGTACCCCAACACCGGCCTGGCGGAGACCGAGTGGGCCGACCGCGTGCTGGCCCGCACCGCCGTCCTGGCGGACCGCGCCGAGCGCGCGGGCCTGGTGCTGGTGCACGAGAACTGCGCGGGCTGGGCCGGTGACCGGGCCGACCGCGCTCTACGACTGCTGCGCGCCGTGGACAGCCCGGCCCTGCGGCTGCTGTTCGACACCGGCAACGGCGTCCCCTACGGCTACCGCGCCCCGGACATGCTCCGCGACCTCGCCCCGTACGTCGTCCACGTGCACATCAAGGACGCCGTCCGCACGCCGGACGGCGGCACCGCCTACACCCTGCCCGGCGAGGGTGAGGCCGGGGTGGCGGAATGCCTGGAGTTGCTGGCCGCCCACGGCTACACCGGAGCGCTCTCCCTGGAACCCCATCTCGCCGTGCGCCCCCACGAGGGGCTGGCCCGGGCCGGTGAGGACGCCGCCGACCTGTTCGTACGGGCCGGACAGGCGCTCGCCGGGCTGCTGGGCGCCGGACAGCCGGTCACCGGCCCGCTGGACGGCTCGGCGTGAGCGGCCTGTTCACCGAACGGTACCGGGAGTTGCTGCTGAACCTGCTACGCCTGCCGAGCGTCAACCCCCTGGAGGCCGGCCCGGACGATCCGCCGTCCCGGCTGCCCGAGATCCTCCAGCGGTACGCGACGGCCGCCGCCGAAGCGGGGTTTCGCACCGTCCGCCTCGCCAGCCCGCCCGCCGCCTGCCTGGACCATCCGGGCGTGCCGTCCACGGTCCGCGCCGCCGCCCGCGATCCGCGCTTCCTCGCGGACCAGCCCAGTCTGCTGCTGCGACTGGGACCCGAGCGTTCCCGTGCGCACACCGTGATGTTCAACGTCCATCTGGACACCGTCGCCGGACACGCCCCGCCCGTCTTCGACGGCGTGCGGTTCACCGGCCGGGGCGCGGTCGACGCCAAGGGGCCCGCCGTGGCCCTCCTCGCCGGGCTGCGGGCCGCCGCGTCCCACCCCGCCGTCGGACGGGACGTCACCGTCCTGCTCCAGGCCGTCGCCGGGGAGGAGGGCGGTGCCCTGGGCACCTACGGCACCCGCCCGCTGCTGGAGGCCGGGCACCACGGCCGACTCAACGTGTTCTGCGAACCGACCGGACTGCGCGCGCTGCCCCGGGCCACCGCCGCGATGACCGCCCGGATCACCGTCGAGGGCGCGGACTCGGTGGACGACCATCCCGACGCCGGACACAACGCCACCGTGCTGCTGGGATTCCTGGCACAGCACCTCGCCGCCCGCCTGGACGGGGCCGTACCCGGTACGCGGGTGTGCGTCGCCGGACTGCACACGGGCCGCACGCACAACCGCGTCCACGGCACCGGCACCCTGCTGATGAACCTGTCGTACCGCCGCACCTCCGACGGCGACCGCTTGAAGACCGAGGTCACCCGGCACTTCGCCGACGGCCTGCACCGCTTCACCGAACTCTTCGCCCATACCCGCGAGTTCGCCCGCACCGCGCGGGACGCGGCACGGATCATCCGGCTCGGCTGGGATAAGGAGGGCCTGCCCGCCCTGGACGACTCCGACCCGTGGGCCGAGGAACTCCTGGCCCGCGCAGGAGCCCGGACGGCGGCCGGCGACCCCGGCTTCACGTGCGACGCCATCTGGGCGGCCGGTCTGGACAACGCCTTCACCACCGTCCTCGGACCCGGCTGTCTCGCCGCCAACCGCGCCCACGCGCCCGGCGAGTTCGTCGACCTCGCCGACCTGGAGGAGTTCGCCGGCGTGGTCCGCCGGCTCGTCACACTCTTCGCCGAGGCGCTGCCGGCGGCGTCGGCGCAGCGACCTCCGTAGAGCACCACACCCCCAACCGAACGACCCGCGAAGACAACTGGCCCGCCCCGTAAGGAATCCCGTATGACGGCACCCACCGCCCCGCGAGCGGCGGTCGAGCGCACAACGGTCCTCGTCGACCATGCGGAGCTGCACGCCTCGCTCACCGGCCTCTTCACCGGCCACGGCATCCCTGACGCGCGGGCCCGGCTCGCCGCGGACGCGCTGTGTCACGGCGATCTGACCGGGCTCGACTCGCACGGCGTGTTCAACCTCACCCGGCTCTACCTGCCGTTGCTGGAGTCCGGCCGTTGCGACCCCCGCGCCCGACCGGAGACCCTCACCGACCTGGGCGCCTGCGTGGTCGTCGACGCTCGACGCGCCCTGGGCCTGTGGGCCGCGGCCGAGGCCATGGACGACGCCGTGGCACGGGCCGGACGGCACGGGGTCGGGCTGGTGTCGGTGCGCGGGGCGACCCACTTCGGGTGCGCCGGCTTCCACGCCGTACGCGCCGCGCACGCCGGGATGATCGGCGTGGTCGCGAGCAACTGCGGCGGCCAGCGCATCGCACGGCCCCCGGGCGGCGCGGTGGCGATGCTCGGCACCAACCCGCTGAGCGTCGCCGCGCCGGCCCTCGACGGACACCCCTTCCTGCTGGACATGAGCACCACCGTCGCGCCCACCGGGCGGGTCCGCGTCGCCGCCCGCCGCGGCACCCCGGTGCCCGCCGGCTGGCTGGAGGACGCGGCGGGCGCCCCGGTGACCGACCCGTCCGCCTTCGACCGCGGCGAGGCCTTCCTGCGCTGGCTGGGCGGCACGGCCGAGACTGGCGTACACAAGGGCTACGGGCTCGGCATCGCCGTGGAACTGCTGGCCGCCGTGGTGTCCGGCGCGGCCGTGGGGCCCGCGCCCGCCGCGTTGGAAGGCGACGGCCGGCCGCACGGCAGCGACGACGGCATCGGCTTCTTCCTCCTCGCGATCGCCCCGGAGGTGCTGCGCCCCGGCGCGGACGTGGCGGCCGCGACCCGGTCCCTGTTCGGCACACTCGCCGACTGCCCGCCGGTGCCCGGCGGTGAGCCGGTGCGCTATCCGGGCTGGCGGGAGGCGGAACTCGCCGCCGAGCGCCGCCGCCACGGCATCCCCCTACCTGCTCACCTCCATGCGGAGCTGACCACCCTCGGTCTGCTCGGCGGTCCCGGGAGCCCGCGATGACGCGGCCCTTGCAACTAGGCGTCGTCGGTCTCGGCGCCATCTCTCCCTACTACCTGACCGCCGCGGAGCGGCTGCCCGAGTGGCGGCTGACCGCCGTGTGCGACGCCAGGGCCGAGGCCCTGGAGCAGTTCCCGGGCCCGGTGGCACGCTTCAGCGACCACCGCACGCTGCTGGACCGGGCGCGACCGGACGCCCTCGTCGTGGCCGTGCCCAACGACGTCCACCTGCCCCTGTGCCGGGACGCCCTGGCCGCCGGCGTCCCGGTCTGCGTCGAGAAGCCCCTCGCCCTGACCGCGGCCGAGGGGTCCGTGCTGGTGGATCTGGCGCGGCGCTGCCGGGTCCCGCTGATGACGGCGTTCCACCGCCGCTACAACGACGCCGTCCGCGCACTGGCACGCCGGACGACGGGCCGGGAGATCCGCTCCGTCCGGGTGCGCTATCTGGAGCGCATCGAGGAGCATCTCGGCGGCGAGGACTGGTATTTGGACCCGGCCCGCTGCGGCGGCGGCTGTGTCGCGGACAACGGCCCCAACGCCCTCGACCTGGTGCGGCTGCTGCTCGGTGAACTCTCCGTCACCGGCTGCGAGATCCGCCGCGACGGCTCCGGCATCGACCGTCAGACGGTGATCCGCCTGCGTGGCCGTACGGGAACCACGGCCTCAGTCGAGCTGGACTGGTCGTACCCGGGGGAACTCAAGGACATCGAGGTGGAGCTGGCCGGCGGAGAGGTGCTGCACGCCGACATGCTGGCCGGACACACCGGCTTCAAGGCGTCGCTGTGGCACGAGTACGAGGCGATCCTCACCGAGTTCGCCGCGCTCGTCCGTACCGGTGCCCCGGCCGGCCCGGGGGCGCACGGTGGCCTGACCGCGCTGGAACTGGTGGAGGCGGCCTACCGCTGTGCCCGGCCCGCATGGGATGCGACGGCGACGGCGGCGGAGGCGGACCGGTGAATCCGGCGGAGGACGGCCCGAAGCGCGTGGTGCGCGGATCACTGGTCAAGGTGCTCGTGCACCGCCGCACGGACCGCGGCATGCGGTTGGAGGAGCACGCGGCACGCTGCGTACGCCGGGGCGAGGTGCACGAACTGGTCACCACCGACCAGTGGGACCCGCACCCCGGCGCACGGATCGACCGGGTCGGTTTCCTGGGCTTCACCGAGTTGCTGTGCGGCGGTGTGATCGACCGGGGTGATCTGGTCCGGATCGGGGACACGACGGTCGGCACGGTGCTCGGCTTCGACGCCTGCCACCTGCCGAACCACTACAACATCCTGATCCACGCGGCGCGTCCGGTCAGCGGCAGGGACCTGGGCCTGCGGCCGGAGACCGCCGTCACCTTCGTCCAGGGCCGGGCCGGGGATTAGGGCACGGTTTCCGCGCCGCCCGGTGCCTGAAGGGCCTCTGGTCGCGCACCGGATGGCCCCGGCCCGGTGAACGGGCGGCGCCATCCGGTGGCGGTGGAGCCCGGGTGGTTACCCACCCGGGTCACAGCTGCCGCTCGGCAGGTCAGCCGAGCAGGTCGACCTCCAGGCTGCCGAAGTGGAAGTCACGGACGACCTGCAGCAGTTCGTCCTCGGACAGCCTTCCGTCGCCGTTGGTGTCCACCTTCTGGAACATCTTCCCGGCCTGGGAGGCCGGCACGCCGACGGCGGACAGCCACGCCTGGAACTCACGGGCGTCGATCTCACCGTCGTGGTTGTCGTCGCACAGGCGGACCAATGCCTTCACGATGGGAGAGAGCGCACGGTTGAAGCTCGCCTCACCCTCCTTGAACAGCAACTCCCCCGTGGCGTCGAGGAACTGCTCCCGGCTGATGGCGCCACCGGGGACGCCGGCCTTCTGGGCGAGGTGCTCGTACAGCCCCTGGAAGGCACTGTGGAGCTCCTGCACCTCCGGGGAGTCGGCGCTCTTGCCGAGGTTCTGGGCGATCCGGGCGGCCTCGCCCTGGAAGTCGCTCGCCTCCAGGACGCCGTTGCCGTCGGTGTCCCACTTCTCGAAGCGCTTCACCAGGCGGTCGTTGGCGACAGCGGTGCTCATGTGTCTCTCCTAGTCTCGGACGGTGTCCGATGATGTCGAGTGGTGTCGGGTGGATGACGGACCGCGGCACCTGGGCAGGGCCGCGACCGCGCAGGGCGGTACCGCCCTGCGCGGGCTCTGGGGCCGGCGACGGCCGGCAGGGGGACGCCGGCTCAGGCCGGCGCGAGGAGGCTCCGGCTTAAGCCGGAGCGAGGGGGTCAGAGATGGGTGACCCGGCTGCCCACGGCCGTGCCGCGGGTGTCGAGCAGGGCGCAGCGAGCCTGGCCCAGTGCTTCCCTGGCGTAACAGGCGTGATCCTGCAACAGGATCGCCACATCGGCCTGGGCCATGGCTTCCTGGAGGTTCTCGGCGCGCCGCAGAGACCGGCCGCCGACAGTGAACTCGGCTACGTACGGGTCGTGGTAGTACACCTCGGCACCGGCGGCGAGCAATCCTGCCGCCACCGGGTGCGCCGGCGTCTCCCGGACGTCGGCCACATCCGCTTTGTAGGTGATTCCGAGGAGCAGGGCCCGTGCGCCCTCAGAGCGGCCCCGGGCATCGGTGAGCAGGGCCAGCGCTCGGTCCACGACATGGTTCGGCATGCGGCCGAGGACCTCGTGTGCGGCTGCCAGCGTGCGGAAGGCGAAGCCCTGGGATTCGGCCCGCGCGGTGAGATAGCGGGGGTCGACGGGAATGCAGTGCCCACCGACGCCGGGCCCGGGCCTGAAGGGTGCGAAGCCGAACGGCTTGGACGCGGCACAGTGCAGCACGTCCCAGATGTCGATGCCGGTCTCGTGGCAGAACAGTGCCACTTCGTCGACCAGGGCCATGTTGACGTACCGGTAGGTGTTTTCGAGAAGCTTGGCCATCTCCGCCTCCCGCGTGCCGCGGGCGAGGACGAGGTGGTCCACGAACCGGGAGTAGAACGCGACGGCGTACTTGGCGCACAGAGCGCTGCAACCGCTCACGACCTTCGGCGTGTTGCGGATGGTCCACGTCTCGTTGCCGGGGTCGATGCGCTGCGGCGAATACGCCAGGTGGAAGTCCTCGCCCGCCTGCAGCCCGCTGCCGTGCTCCAGCAGCGGCCGCACGACGTCCTCCGTGGTGCCGGGATAGCTGGTGGACTCCAGGACGACGAGCATGCCGGGGCGCAGCCGGGCGGCGACGGCCCGGGATGCGTCCTCGACCGCGGACAGGTCGGGTAAGCCCTCCGGTGTGAGTCCGGTCGGCACACAGATCACCACGGTCTGCGCGCCGTCCAGGACCGCTGGGTCGGTCGTGGCATGAAAGCCCGCGTCCAGCATGACCGCGACCTCGCCGTCGAAGACTCCGCCGACATGGGAACGGCCTGCGGCGAGTCCCGACACCACCGTGCCGGACACGTCGTACCCCATGGTCGCCAGACCTGCCGAGACCGCGGCTCTGGAGAGCGGCAGCCCGACATGCCCCAGCCCGATGACGACGAGATCTGTGGCCATGTGCGTACGTTCTCCTGAGTGTGTGGGGGTGAACGGGAACAGCGGTGTCTCAGGCGGAGAAACTGCCGCTGCCGGGCGCCACGTGCGAGCCGTATCCGGGCTCCACGGTGAGGCCGGGCGTCAGACAGAACGGGTCGGCGTGGACGGTGACCGGACGATCGGTGTGGTTCGTCAGCACATGCGCGTCGGGCGGAAGCTTCTGGCACCCTTGCGGATCGCGATAGACAGTCAGTGGCGTCGCTTCCGTAGTGAACACCACAACGTCGCCCTGCTCCGCCGCGGCAGCGGTGCCGGTGGCGGCGCTCGCCGCGAGCAGCGCACCGGCAGCGGCGAACATGAAGACCGTGGCGCAGCGCATGAATTGGCCCTTTCGGCAGTGTGTTGTCGAAATGATTCTTTTCGGGAGATGCACCCGCTAAGCACGGCCCAACCCTGATGCGCCCGAACCAGTGATGCAGTCAAATGAAATTGACGCCACGGTCGGTGATCCGCGCGCCCCGTCGGTGTCTGACGCGCACGGGGCCGGGCACCGGTTCACCGTCTCGGCGAGAAACCGTTTGTGGCTCAGGCGATCCCAAGTCGGCTGCCGACCAGCGGCCACCCGGGGAAGATCGTGCCGCCCCCCACGGCAGCGTTGCCTGCGAACTCGGGTGCGCCGAAACACCGATCCGCCGCCCCTGTCCGTCTTTCGCATCTGACGCGAGATTTTCGCATCAGATGCGACTCGGGGCGTCTTCGCAGTTCAAGGTTCGCAGATGTCCGCCAACAAGATCGCTACCGTGGCTCGGAGGCCAACGGCCCAGCCTGTCGACGTTCAGCTTCACCCGCCCGTCGTCCTGCACCTCAATGGAGACCTTCGCCGCCGACCCCGCCTCCTCAAGACGCTCGGCGAGCTGTTTCCACCCGGCGTCCATGCCCCGCACCGGCTCCGCCGGGTGCTCCTCGGCTGTTCCCTCAAGGCCGGGTGAACAGCCGACATCGCGACCCCACAGGCTTTGATGCCTTCCGTCGAGCGTGACGTGAGCCGCATTCCGCCGTTGTAAGAGGCGATGCTCCCGACACCACAGCAAGACCTCAGCGCTCCCACGATCGTGATCGGAGCGGGCCCCCACGGCCTGGCGGTCGCCGCACTACTGCGCCGCTCCGGGGTACTGGCCGTGATCCTGGAACGGTCGGACCAAGTGGGAGCAAGCTGGGCGCAGCGCTACGACCATTTGCGCCTGCACACCACCCTCGGCGCCTCGAAACTCCCCGGCCTGTCGGTGCCGCGCCAAGCGGGCCCGTGGGTAGGCCGTGACGACTACGTGCGATACCTGGAGAGCTACGTCGCCCATCACCGACTCGACGTCCGGCTGACTACCCTGGTGCAGCGCATCGAACGGGCTGAGCCGGGCTCAGGGGCACAGTGGCTGGTCCACACCCCCGACCGCCCAGTGACTGCCGGTGCGGTCGTGGTGGCCACCGGCCGCTGCCACACCCCGAACATCCCCGACTGGCCCGGACGTTCAACCTTCACCGGCACGCTGCTCCACTCGGCCCACTACCGATCTCCGGCCCCCTACCGTGGGCGGGACGTCCTGGTGGTCGGCGCCGGTAACAGCGGTACCGAGATCGCGAGTGTCCTGGCCGTGGCGGGAGCCGAACGGGTACGAATCGCGGTCCGTACCCCACCCAACATCCTGCCCCGCTCCAGCGCACGATGGCATGCGGTCGGCCGGCTGACGGAGGTCCTCCCGCTCACGTGGCGCGACCGCACCTCCCTGATCACGCAACGTCTCGCGGTGCCCGACCTGACCTCACGGGGACTGCCCCGGCCCCGCACGGGCCTGTACACCCGCAATGCCCGCGAAGGGGTCAACCCGGTGCTCGACCACGGCTTCGTGGACGCCGTCGGGTCCGGGCAAGTCGAGCCGGTCGCAGCCGTCCAGGCGTTCGAGGGCCCCGACGTATTACTGGCCGACGGCACCCGGCTGCGACCCGACACGGTCATCGCCGCCACCGGGTACCAGCCCAACCTGCACAACCTGGTCGGGTCCCTGGGCGTACTCAACGAGGACGGGCAACCCCTCGCAGTAGGGCCAGAGACCCATCCCGCAGCCCCGCGCCTGTACTTCACCGGATACACCAATCCCCTCACGGGTGTCCTTCGCCAGGCAGGCATCGAAGCGCGCGCCATCACGCAGGCGTTACGGCGCGAGACGGCGCGGGTCCCCCTTCCCTCCCCCCGCGTTGGCGACCGCACGGCCGACACACTCCACAGAGGGCACGCTTCAAGTTGACGGGCCTCGGAAGCTCTGTCCTTCAGCGGCGTGCCCGGCAGGGCGAGTGGATGGCCTCGCGCCTACGGCGACACAGTCCCTGTCCTCCTAGGCCGCCGGCAGGGGGCGGAACAGCAGGTGCGGTGACCCATAAGGCTCCCCCAGGACCTGCCGGCCTCCTTCTCGTCAGCTGACGGCGCCAGGCCGCCGCCATGGAGGCGGCCGGTGGATCGCAACCCATGCCCTGCAGCGGGTGGAGGCCGTCCCGGCGAGGAGAAGGTGGCTGTCCCGACGTGGGAAAGAGTGCGGATGCTCCTCGGAGACGAAGGTGGGGGCCTCACCGCGACTTCAGCGCTCGGCCCGCTGGCCCCTGGGCGACAGGCATCACCCTGGCTCTACCACTGTGGCAGGCCAGGCGAGCGCTGGTCGGCGCCCGGTGACGACCTGCCTCACCCTCGTACCGTTTGATGTGAGCGTCAGGACGGTTTCCCATACGCCCCAATGGACGAGGAGAACGCGTCCATCACCTCGCGAGACGCCCCACGAAGCCGCAGGTCAAACCCACACCCCGGCACCAGGACACATTCCACGCCGTGTATTTCGGGGAACACGTCGGCGCACCCGGACGCGCCTGAGCAACCAGGAAAACTGCAGGTCAGAGCCCCTTTGTAGCAGGCTCGAGAATCGCCACGCACTCCACGAGCGACGTCATCGAAAAGAGGTCGTCGCGGACGAGTCACGAAGAACACCAACTCAGGGACTGTTTTCCGGCTCATTGCTCCGCGTGCGTGCGCCGAGAGCGTCAAGAACAATAGTTCATTCCTCCTCATCACTCGCGACCGGCATTCGGAACTTCAAGGACGGCTTCCTCCTGCGCCACCAGGATGTGCTCGGGCAGTCGCAGCAGGGCAGACGAGCCTTCGATGCATGCCGGAATCCGGTTGGGGTACTCGACGCGATTCGGGCTTGAACAGAGGAGGGACATGGACGACGTCGCCCTTCCCGGCAGGGAAAGTGTTCCCCTGTCCGGGCATCAGGCGCGTTCTGGCGCCCTGCTCGACGGAACGCTGGAAAAACTGCGGGCGTCCGCCATCGCGGTCGATGACGATGGCCTCATCGTCGCGCTCAACAGCGCAGCCCAAAGCCTGCTGGGCAGGGAAGCCTCAGAACTCATCGGTCAGGACTTCCACGACCTGCTGCACCGGGACAGATACGGGCACGCGATGCCGCGCACGCGATGCCAGATGAGGAAGGCGCTCCTCACGGGGAACACCAGGCATGGCGACGCCGAGTGGTTCGCCCGCGGGGACGACACTCTCGTCCAGTTGTCCTGGCTGGTCACGCCCTACGCACCGGGTCCGGGCGCGGCAGGTGCGCTGGCGCTGCTGTACGAGCCGAAGCAGTCGGACGTTCACCACAGCGATGGCGGGCACTCCGCGCCGCTGACAGAACTGGACCGCCTGGCCCTGCTGGCGGAGACGACCACGCAGCTCACATCCACCCTGGACGCGGACGAGGCGTTGCACCGGCTGGCGGCCCTGACCGTGCCCCGGCTCGCGGACTGGGCAGTGTTCGACCTGCTCACCGAACGCGACGAAGTGCGACGTGTTCTCGTGATGGAGCACAAGGACGGCATTCTCGTCGAGCGGGACGACCTGCAAGGCCCGATGCCTCCGGTGCCGGCAGAGTCGCCGATGCCCCTGTCGCGGGCCCTGCGCGGCGCCGCCTCCTCCCTCGCCGGTCCCGCGACCTACCAAGGTCCGCCCGACTCCGGCATCGCGGTCGAGCAGCAGCGCCTGTTCACCGCGACAGGTATGCACTCCGCCGTCATCGCACCCATTCGCGGACTGCGCGACGTACTCGGCGCCCTGACCCTGGGCCGCGCCCAGCGTCATGACGCCTTCACCCCTGCCGACCTGCCGATGCTGGAGGACCTCACCCGCCGAGCGGGCCTGGCGCTGGACAACGCACGCCTGTACCAGCGCCAGCGCAAAGTCGCCGAGACCATGCAACGCCACCTGCTGCCCCAGCTGCCCGTCCTGCCCGGACTGGAGATGACCGCGCGCTACGTACCCGCTCCGGACGCCTCATCCGTGGGCGGTGACTGGTACGACGCCTTCGCTCTGGCCGCCCACGCCCACGCACTGGCCATCGGCGACGTCGTCGGACACGATCTCGACGCCGCAGCCGGCATGGCCCAGGTCCGCAACATGCTGCGCGCCTTCGCCTGGTCCCACCCCGAGGCCGCACCCAGCGCCGTCGTCACACGGCTCGACGATGCCGTGATGCACATAGCCGAGGTACCCATGGCCACCATGATCCTCGCCAGGCTCACCCTCGGCGACGACACACTATGGCGCCTACGCTGGACGAACGCCGGCCACCCGCCGCCCCTGCTCATCACCCACGACGGTCAGACCCGCTACCTCGACGAGGCAGACGGCATACTCCTCGGCACCGGAGTCACCAGACCTCGCCCCGACGCCGTCACCGTCCTGCCATCCCAGGCCACGCTTCTGCTCTACACCGACGGACTGGTCGAATCCCCGCACCACTCCATCGATCACGGGCTTGACCGGCTGCGCCGACACGCGGCCTCCCTCGCCCACCGCCCCCTCGACTCCTTCTGCGACTTGCTGCTGGACCACGTCCGCCCCAGCGACAACGATGACGACGTCGCCATGATCGCGCTGCGCACACCCCCTCCCGTAGGACCCGCCTGACCCGGGCGTGGGGCAGATCGAGTGGGCGGAACGGGAGACCGTCGAAGCTCATGAGCCGGTGGGCTGAGGCTTCGAACACCTCTCTCCGCCGCGCGAGAACTTCGCGCGCTGCGGGCCCGCACTGCCCCGCCGGTGAGCGGGGCCAAAACACAGTCCTTGACGTCACCTGGGAAGTCGCCCTACCGACGAAGGCAGCCCCCGCGCTTCGCCTTCCCCCACTCTTCGACCTCTACTCTTCGACCTCCGAACCACCCAACGAAGAGTCCTGACATGCCATCAGAACGAGCGTCAGGTGAGCGTCACGAGTGGCACCGGCCGTCCATGCGAATATCGCGACCCGGAGCCCGGGGCCCTCCTGGCAGCTGTCGAAACCGCAGGTCGGAAGCCCTCCCGGACATACGGAAGACTCCACACCATGCACCTTGGAGAACAGGTCGAGGAACCACCGGCGATCCTCAGCAATCCAGAGAAACAGCAGGTCAGAGCCCCTTTGCTGCAGGCTCCAAAATAGCCACGCACTCCACGTGCGACGTCATCGGAAACAAATCAAACGCCCGCAACATCCGCACCCGATACCCCCCTTCCCGGAAGTACCCCAAATCCCGCGCCAACGCCGCCGGATCACAAGCCACATACGCAATGCGCCGCGCCCCCAGGGACGCCAGATGCGCCACCGTCTGGCGGCCGGCGCCGGCCCTCGGGGGGTCGAGGACGATCAGGTCCACCTCGGTGATCCCCGTACGCGGCAGTACCGAATCGACCTTGCCCTGCTCGATCCGCACTCGGTCGAAGTCGGCCAGGTTGTGCCGGGCGTCCTCCACCGCGCGCTTGCCGGACTCGATGCCGAGGACCGCGCCCTTGTCGCCGAGGCGGTCGGCGAGGGCGCCGGCGAAGAGGCCGACGCCACAGTAGAGGTCGAGGGCCATCTCGCCCTTGCGGGGCAGCAGGCCCTGCATGACGGCCGTCACCAGGGTCTCCGCGGCCTTCGGGTGGACCTGCCAGAAGCCGCCGCTGCCGACCCGGTGCGTACGGCCGTCCGCGCGTTCGCGGACGAAGGGGCGGCCGTGGACGCGGTGGACGCCGCCGTCCTTCTCGCCGACCCGCATCACCGAGACCGGCCGGTCCAGTTCGACGATCGGCAGGCGCCCGCCCGGCCTCGGCGTGAGGATCACCTGGCGGTCCTGCGAACCGGTCGCCGCGATCGCCTCGACCCCGGCCATGCCGGTCCAGTCGCGCTTCTCGATGCCGAGTTCGCTGACGCCCTCGGCGGCGATCATGCAGTGGTCGATCGGCTCGACGTCGTGCGAGCGGTGCCGGCGCAGTCCGGCGTGGCCGTCGGCGTCGACGGCGTACTGCACGCGCGTCCGCCACTGCGGCACCTGCCCGGCGGGCAGCTTGTCGCCCTCGGCCGGCATGACCGTGCCGTCCCAGCCGATGTCCTCGGGCGTGAGTCCCGCGAGCCGCTGCAGCTGCTCGGCGATGACCTCGCCCTTCATCCGGCGCTGCGCCCCCGGCTTGGCGTGCTGCCAGTCGCAGCCGCCGCAGCGGCCGGGCCCGGCGAAGGGGCAGGGGGGCTCGATGCGGTCCTTGGACGCCGACAGGATCTCGACCGCGTCGGCGCGCAGGAAGCGGTCACCCTCGTCGCCCTCGGTCACCCGGGCCACGACGCGCTCGCCGGGCAGGGTGTGCCGGACGAACAGGACCTGGCCCTCGTCCGTGCGGGCGATGCAGTGCCCGCCGTGGGCGACGGGGCCGATCTCGACCTCGTACTCCTCCCCCACCAGCGACTTCTTCTGTTCTGCCTGCATGGTGGGGTGACTCCAGATCGAGAGGCGGGACGGCGCGGCCCTCGACGGCGCAGTTCAGCGGCCCGGGCCTGACAACAGCCCACCAGTCTACGTGCTCCCTGCCGCGCACCGGCCCGTCGTGAGCCTGCCGGGCACCGGGCCCCGCAGTCTGCCGCGTACCGGCCCCCGTCAGCCTGCCGCGTACCACGCCCCGACAGCTGGCCGCGCCCCCGGCCCGCCGCAGCGCTCGCCTCAGCGCTTGGCGTCCGGCTCCGCAGGCTCCTTCGCCCGCTCCGTGGCCGGCCCCCGCCGTACCGCTCCCGGCGCGTTCCAGTCCTGCCGCTTGCGGGCCCGGGCCTTCGCCGCCTCGGACGACTGGAGCTGGTAGGGCACCGAGGTCACCATGATGCCCGGCGTGAACAGCAGCCGGCCCTTCAGCCGGAGCGCGCTCTGGTTGTGCAGCAGATGCTCGTACCAGTGGCCGACGACGTACTCGGGGATGATCACGGACACCGCGTCGCGCGGGGACTCCTTGCGCAGCCCCTTCACGTACTCGATGATCGGCCGCGTGATCTCGCGGTAGGGCGAGTCGAGCACCTTCAGCGGTACGTCGATCCCGCGCCGCTCCCACTCCTCGCGCAGCGCCTTGGTCTCCGCCGGGTCGACGTTGACGCTGAGCGCCTCCAGGGTGTCCGAGCGCATCAACTTGGCGTAGGCCAGGGCACGCAGGGCGGGGCGGTGGATCTTGGAGACCAGGACGACCGAGTGCACGCGAGACGGCCGTACGCTGTCGTCGCTCGGCCCCTCGGGGGCGGCGAGTTCCTCGGAGACGTGGTCGTAGTGGCGGCGGATCGCGGTCATCACGCCGTAGAAGATCACCATGCCGAGCAGGGCCACCCAGGCGCCGTGCGTGAACTTGGTGACGAGGACGACGATCAGGACCAGGCCGGTGAAGAAGGCACCGAAGGTGTTGATCGCGCGGGAGCGGATCATGTGGCGCCGCTTGGCCCGGTCCTTCTCCGTCCTCAGCAGGCGGTTCCAGTGGCGGACCATGCCGGTCTGGCTGAGCGTGAAGGACACGAACACGCCGACGATGTACAGCTGGATCAGACGCGTGGAGTCGGCCCCGTAGATCCACACCAGCAGCATGGCCGCGCCCGCCAGCAGCACGATGCCGTTGGAGAAGGCGAGCCGGTCGCCGCGGGTGTGCAGCTGGCGCGGCAGATAGCGGTCCTGGGCGAGGATCGAGCCGAGCACCGGGAAGCCGTTGTAGGCGGTGTTGGCCGCAAGGAACAGGACCAGGGCGGTGGCCGCGGCGAGCACGATGAAGAAGAAGCTGCCCTTGCCGAAGACGGCCTCGGCGACCTGGGTGATCACCGGGTTCTGGACATAGCCGGAGCCGACCGCGACGCCGTCCTTGATCAGGTCGACGGCCGGGTTCTCGGCCATGCGGACCTTGGTCGCCATGGCGAGCCCGATGATGCCGCAGAACATGGTGACGGCCAGCAGGCCCATCGCCGCCAGCGTGGTCGCGGCGTTCTTCGACTTGGGCTTGCGGAAGGCCGGGACGCCGTTGGAGATCGCCTCGACACCGGTGAGCGCGGCACAGCCGGAGGAGAAGGCGCGCAGCAGCAGGAAGACGAGCGCGAAGCCCGCCAGTCCCTCGTGCTCCGGTTTGATCTCGTACGACGCCGTGGGTGCCCGCATGGTGTCGTCGAGGATCAGCCCGCGGAACGCCCCCCACGTGATCATGATGAAGACACCCACGACGAAGACGTACGTCGGGATGGCGAAGAGGCCGCCCGACTCCCGTACGCCGCGCAGGTTCATCACCGTCAGCAGCAGGATCACCGCGGCGGCGCACTCGACCTTGTGCTCGACCACGAACGGGATCGCGGAACCGAGGTTCTCGATGCCGGAGGAGATGGAGACGGCGACGGTCAGGACGTAGTCCACGAGGAGGGCGCTCGCGACCGTCAGGCCCGCCTTGGGGCCGAGGTTGGTGGTCGCCACCTCGTAGTCGCCGCCACCGCTCGGGTAGGCGTGCACGTTCTGCCGGTAGGAGGCGACCACGGTGAACATCAGCACGACGACCGCGACCGCGATCCAGGGGCTGAAGTGGTACGCCGACACGCCCGCGATGGAGAGGACCAGCAGTACTTCTCCGGGCGCGTATGCCACGGAGGACAGCGGGTCGGAGGCAAAGACGGGCAGTGCGATGCGCTTCGGCAGGAGCGTTTCCGCCAGCCGGTCACTGCGCAGCGCGCGCCCGATCAGAATCCGTTTGGGCACGTCGGTCAGTTTGGACACAACAGAGAATCGTAGGCCCCCTGCCTGGGCCGGAGCACATCCGGGTGAAATCACGCGCGGCGGCGGGGTGAATTCCGTGCCGCGCTCGCGCCTTGCGACGGTCCGTCCGGCGCCCCCATGCCTCCATGACCTGCGCCTGAACGCTCAGCACCTGTCCGAACGCCTGAACACTCAGCACCTGCCCGAACGCTCATCACCACCGGGAGACCTCATGTCGCAGACGACCGCTCAGTTCGTCGGAGCCCTCGTCTCGCTCGTCGGCCTCGGCGTCCTGACACTGGCCAGCCTGCGCAGCTTCAACCGCCGCTGAGGGGGCGATCGCGCAGGGGCGGACGCCCCGGTCGGCCTGTCGGACCCGGAGGTTACGGTGGACGAAGGCACACGCGAGCCCACGATCCGTACCGCGGGGGATCATCGACGGGATTCCCCGGCATGATGTTGCCCAGCGGTCCGCGACCGGCCCGCGCCTGTTGCCCGGCGAACCGAGAGAAGGATATGAGCACCACGTTCACGCAAGTCAGACGCCTCACGAGGAGTGCGGGGTAAGCGCCGTGCACATCGTCATCATGGGTTGCGGAAGGGTGGGCTCCGCTCTTGCCCAGACCCTGGAGCAACAAGGGCATACGGTCGCCGTGATCGACCAGGACCCCACCGCGTTCCGCCGGCTGGGCCCGGGGTTCGGAGGCCGCCGGGTGACCGGCGTCGGCTTCGACCAGGACACCCTGCGCGAGGCGGGCATCGAGGAGGCGGGCGCCTTCGCCGCCGTCTCCAGCGGTGACAACTCCAACATCATCTCCGCGCGCGTGGCCCGCGAGATGTTCGGCGTGGAGAACGTCGCGGCCCGTATCTACGACCCCCGCCGCGCCGAGGTCTACCAGCGGCTGGGCATCCCCACGGTGGCCACGGTCCGCTGGACGGCGGACCAGATGCTGCGCCGCCTGCTGCCCTCGGGCGCCGAGCCGCTGTGGCGGGACCCCACCGGCGGCGTGCAGCTCGCCGAGGTGCACGCATCCACGGACTGGGTGGGCCACAAGATCAGCAGACTGCAGGAGGAGACGGGCGTCCGCGTCGCCTTCCTGACCCGGCTCGGTGAGGCGATCCTGCCCACCTCGCAGACGGTGCTGCAGGAGGGCGATCTGGTGCACGTCATGATGCGCACCGACGAGGTCGACAAGGTCGAGGCGGCGTTCGCCAAGGGTCCCGAAGAGGAGGGCGGTCACTGATGAGGGTCGCCATTGCCGGTGCCGGTGCGGTGGGCCGCTCGATCGCGGGCGAACTGCTGGAGAACGGCCACGAGGTCCTTCTGATCGACAAGGCGCCGACCGCCATCTCGGTCGAACGCGTCCCGCAGGCGGAGTGGCTGCTGGCCGACGCCTGCGAGATCACGTCGCTGGACGAGGCAGCCCTGCAGCGCTGCAACGTGGTGATCGCCGCGACGGGCGACGACAAGGTCAACCTGGTCGTCTCCCTGCTGGCGAAGACGGAGTACGGCGTACCGCGCGTCGTGGCCCGCGTGAACAACCCCAAGAACGAGTGGCTGTTCAACGAGGCCTGGGGCGTCGACGTGGCCGTCTCCACCCCCCGTCTGATGTCGGCCCTGGTCGAGGAAGCGGTCTCGGTCGGCGACCTGGTCCGCCTCCTGCGCTTCAGCCACGGCGACGCCAACCTCGTCGAACTGACCCTCCCGGAGGAGTCGGCCCTCGCCGGCACCCAGGTCGGCGACGTGGAATGGCCCCAGGACACCTCCCTGGTGACCATCATCCGCGGCACCCGGGTCCTCACTCCCTCCCGCGAGGACTCCCTGGAAGCAGGGGACGAGCTCCTCTTCGTCGCCGCCCAGGCCAGGGAGGAACAGTTGGAGGACCTGCTGTCGGTCCGGCGCGAGGACGCGGCGGGCTAGCCCCTGGGGCTTACGACGACGGAGGGCGCCCGGGGTATCCCAGGGCGCCCTTCACCTTTGCGGGCAAGCCGGCCACTACCAGCCCGTCCGGCGTTTGAGGAGGAGGCCGTTCAGGCCGACAGCGGGGGCCTGGGGGCGGCAGCGGGGGCCTGGGGGCGGCAGCGGGGGCCTGGGGGCGGCAGCCCCAGAGAGAGCCACCAACGCCGGGTACCTACTCGCCCGAGCCGGCGGCAGCCTTCCGCTCGGCCTTCTCGGCCGCCTCCATCTCCGCGAACACGTCGATCGGCGCGGGCGCCTTCGCCAGGAACACCCATGTCAGCCACACGGCCAGCAGGAACGGCGGAATCTTCAGGGCGATCAGGACCCAGCCGAACTGCGTGGTGTCCGCCCACCAGTACAGCGGGAAGAGGATCGCGCACTTGGCGAGCAGGATCAGGCCCCACGCCCAACTTGCCTTCGCGTACGCCTTCTTGCGTCAGGGATTGCGCGTGCGCCAGGAGAGGTTCTCCTTGAACACCGGCCCGAGGATCAGCCCGATCAGCGGCACACCGCACAGGGTCGTGATGATGTACGCGAGCGCCAGCCCCAGCGTGTAGAGCATGCCGGGCAGGTAGAAGTCCTTCGCGTTGCCGGTCATCATCGCGAACACGACACCGAAGGCGACGCCGAAGACGCCGCTGAACGCGTGCTTGATGGTGTCCCGCATCACGAGACGCACGACCACCAGCACCAAGGACACCCCGAGCGCGGCGATGGCCGACAGGTGCAGATCCTTGTTGATCGTGTAGATGGTGACGAAGAGCAGACCGGGCAGCACCGTCTCGATCATGCCGCGCATGCCGCCGAAGGCCTCGAACAGCGCAGCCTCGGTCACCGCCCGGGCATTCCGCTCGGCGTCTGCGGTGGTTTCGGTGGTGTCTTCAGTCGGCTTGTCGAGCGACGTCACCGGCTACTCCCGTCCGAGGGGTCTCAGTTCGTATTTCGGGTTGAACAGCACCCGGCGGCCCCGGCTCATGGAGACCCGGCCCGATGCGATCAGCCGGCGCCCCGGCTCTATCCCGACTATGGCGCGCCTGCCGAGCCACACCACGTCCAGGGCGGCGGAGCCGTCGAACAGCTCGGCCTCCAGGGCGGGGACTCCCGCACGCGGCCGCAGGGTGACCGTGCGCAAGGTACCAGTAACCGTCACTATCTGTCGGTCACGGCAGTCACCGATCTTGGTACAGCCGGTCGTCTCTGCGTCCTCACGCAGCTCCTCGGACTCCAGGTCCTCCTGCGATGAGGAGAGCCGGTCGAGCATGCGCCGGAACCGGCCCACCGACTTTTCCGAACGAGGAACAGCACTCATGTCTTGAAGCCTACCGGGGTGCACCGACACTCTCGTACCCCCCGTACCGATGCCCGAACCAGCCGCTGCCGACCCCCGCAGCTCACTTCTCGAACCGGTACCCCATCCCCGGCTCAGTGACGAAGTGCTTCGGGTGCGAAGGGTCCCCCTCCAGCTTCCTGCGCAGCTGGGCCATGTACACCCGCAGGTAGTTCGTCTCCGTCCCGTACGACGGCCCCCACACCTCCTGGAGCAGCTGCTTCTGGCTGACGAGCCGCCCGGTGTTGCGCACCAGCACTTCCAGCAGATGCCACTCGGTGGGAGTCAGCCGTACGTCCTTCCCGCCCCGGTTGACCTTCTTGGCGGCCAGGTCGACGGTGAACGCCTCGGTCTCCACCGTGGTCACGTCGTCCTCGCCGGGCCCGACCGGCTCGGCGCGGCGGACGGCGGCGCGGAGCCGGGCGAGCAGCTCGTCCATGCCGAAGGGCTTGGTGACGTAGTCGTCGGCGCCCGCGTCCAGCGCCTCGACCTTCTCGTCGGAGGAGTGCCGGGCCGACAGCACCAGGATCGGCACCCGGGTCCAGCCACGCAGCCCGCGGATCACCTCGACGCCGTCCATGTCGGGCAGACCGAGGTCGAGGACGACCACGTCGGGGTGGCGGGTGGCCGCGAGTTCGAGGGCAGTGGCGCCGTCGTGGGCCGCGTCGACCTCGTACTTGCGTGCCTTGAGGTTGATCACGAGGGCGCGCACGATCTGCGGCTCGTCGTCGATCACCAGCACCCTCGTGGGGGCCTGGGGGGTCCCCCCGGTCGGGCTCAGCATGTGGCTTGCCTTTCGGGTTCCACGGGGGGCTCCAGTGGTACGCCCCCTCTTCGTGAAGCGCCGCGCGCGTTCCGGCCGCCCGCAGCGTGAGCACCATGGTGAGGCCGCCGCCCGGCGTGTCCTCGGCGTTGAGCGTGCCGCCCATCGCCTCGGCGAAGCCGCGCGCGACCGCGAGCCCGAGTCCCACTCCGGCGCCGCGCGGGGCGTCGCCGTAGCGCTGGAAGGGCGCGAAGATGCGTTCCTTCGCCTCGTCGGGCACGCCGGGACCACGGTCGACCACCCGGACCTCGACCCGTTCGGCGATGGCGCTGGCGGCGACTAGGACCTTGCCGCCGTCCGGGCTGTACTTGACGGCGTTCTCGACCAGGTTGGCCACCGACCGCTCCAGCAGCCCGGGGTCCACGGCGACCATGGGCAGCGTCTCCGGGACGTCCAGCTCCACGCTGTCCTCCGGCACCCCGCCGAGCGCCATCGGCACCACCTCGTCGAGGTCGATCTCGCGGATGAGCGGCGTCACCGTGCCGGTCTGCAGCCGGGACATGTCGAGGAGGTTCCCCACGAGGTGGTCGAGCCGATCAGCGCCCTCCTCGATGCCCTCCAGCAGCTCGGCCTCGTCCTCCTCGGACCACGCCACGTCGTCGGACCGCAGCGACGAGACCGCCGCCTTGATGCCGGCGAGCGGCGTACGGAGGTCATGGCTGACGGCCGCCAGCAGTGCCGTACGGATCCGGTTGCCCTCGGCCAGCTCCTTGGCCTGGTCGGCCTCCTCCTGGAGCCTGCGGCGGTCCAGGACGACCGCGGCCTGCGCGGCGAAGGCGGCGAGCACCCGGCGGTCCTCGGCGGGCAGCACCCGGCCGGTCAGCGCGAGCGCCATGTGGTCGCCGACCGGTACGTCGACGTCCGCGTCCTCGGGCCGCTGCGGTGCCCGTTCCAGGCCCACCCGGCCCGCGCACGTCCACGGGTCGACGTCGCTCGCGCGCTCCAGCAGCGCCGCGGACTCCATGCCGAAGGTCTCGCGGACCCGCTCCAGCAGCTCCTCCAGGCCGGTCTCGCCGCGCAGCACGTTGCCCGCGAGGAAGGAGAGGATCTCCGACTCGGCGCGCAGACGTGCCGCCTGGTGCGTGCGGCGGGCGGCGAGGTCGACCACGGAGGCGACCGACACCGCCACGAAGACGAAGATCACGAGTGCGAGCAGGTTCTTCGGGTCGGCGATGGTCAGCGTGTGGGCGGGCGGTGTGAAGAACCAGTTCAGCAGCAGCGAGCCGACCGCCGCCGACGCGAGTGCCGGGAAGAGCCCGCCGAGCAGGGCGGCGCCCACCGTCAGGGTCAGGAACAACAGCATGTCGTTCGCGAGACCGAGGTCGGCGTCGACATGGGTCAGCAGCAGCGTGAGCAGCACGGGACCGACGACGCCGGTGAACCAGCCCCAGATGATCCGCGCCCGGCCGAGGCGCGCCCCGCGGGCCACGGGCAGTCCACGCCCCTTGGCGACCTCCTCGTGCGTGACGATGTGCACGTCGAGGTCGGGGCCGGACTCCCGGGCCACCGTCACACCCACCCCCGGTCCGAACACGTACTGCCAGCTCTTGCGGCGCGAGGAGCCGAGGACGATCTGGGTGGCGTTCGCACCGCGCGCGAAGGCCAGCAGGGCTGCCGGGATGTCGTCCCCGACGACATGGTGGAAGGTGCCGCCGAGGTCCTCGACGAGGGTGCGCTGGACGGCCAGCTCCTTGGGTGAGGCGGAGGTCAGGCCGTCGCTGCGGGCGATGTAGACGGCCAGCACCTCACCGCCCGCGCCCTTCTCCGCCAGCCGCGCGGCCCGGCGGATCAGCGTCCGCCCTTCCGGGCCGCCGGTCAGGCCCACCACGATCCGCTCCCGCGAACCCCAGATCTTCGACACCCGGTGATCGCTGCGGTACTGCTTCAGGTACTCGTCGACCCGGTCGGCCACCCACAGCAGCGCCAGTTCCCGCAGGGCGGTGAGGTTCCCGGGGCGGAAGTAGTTCGACAGGGCCGCGTCGACCTTGTCCGGCTGATAGACGTTCCCGTGTGCCATCCGGCGCCGGAGTGCCTGGGGCGACATGTCGACCAGTTCGATCTGGTCGGCCCGGCGCACCACCTCGTCCGGCACGGTCTCCTGCTGCCGTACCCCCGTGATCGACTCGACGACGTCGCCCAGCGACTCCAGATGCTGGATGTTGACGGTCGATATCACGTCGATGCCGGCGGCGAGCAGCTCCTCCACGTCCTGCCAGCGCTTGGCGTTGCGTGAGCCGGGGATGTTGGTGTGGGCGAGTTCGTCGACGAGCGCGACCTGCGGATGCCGGGCCAGGACGGCGTCGACGTCCATCTCGGTGAAGGCGCTCTCCCGGTACGTCAGGTCCTTGCGCCGTATCTGCTCCAGGCCGTGCAGCATCACCTCGGTGCGCGGCCGGCCGTGGTGCTCCACGAACGCGACCACGCAGTCGGTGCCCCGCTCCACCCGCCGGTGCGCCTCGGACAGCATCGCGTACGTCTTGCCGACGCCCGGTGCCGCACCGAGATAGATCCGAAGCTTGCCGCGTCCCATGTTCCTCATTGTGTTCCGGCCACTGCTGCCTACGCAGCGTCGACCTTACGGCCAATATTCGCGACAAATGGGGCCGGGTGCGACGGCGGGAGCGTCTTTGACGCAACTCTGACGCTCCCGCCAGGCACGTCGTGGGAACTCAGCTGGGGTTGTCGGCGTGCGTGAGGGTCTCCCAGGCCACGAAGAGGTTGTTGCTGCCGGACGGGCGGTTGCGCGTGTTCAGCGTCTCGGTGTTGGTCATGGCATGGCCGAGCCGGTTGGCCAGGGCGTTGTGCCCGACCTCGGTGACCGGGCCGAGCCCGAGCTTCAGCGAGCCGCGGCACAGCCAGCTGGGCACACCCTCACCGAGTTCGTACTTGGCCTGGAACCCCAGCGCGTGCCGCAGCCGCTCGCCGACGTCGGTGCCGTACAGGTCCTGCCCCTGGATCCGGCTGGTCTCCGCGACGTGCGAGATCGCGGAGATGCCGTAGCCGGTGTGCGTGAAGTCGCGGCAGGTCTCCTGGGTGAGGCCGGTGACGAAGGTGGACTGCCCCTGCCAGTAGTTGACGATCTTCTCGCGCGTGTTCAGGTTCTGGCTCGGCACGGTCTTCGGCAGTTCGCCGTCCGAGGACAGGTACACAAAGGCGGCGGTACGGGTGCGGAACTTCCCCATGGCCTTGTCGTACGACGCCTTGTCCTCGAGGAAGACGGAGATTCCGACGGCGGCCTCCATCATCGACAGCTCCCAGTTGCCGTTGGAGTTCGAGCCGTTGATGATCTCGGGCAGGTAGACAGTGCGGAGCATGGTGGCGAACCGGCCGGAGTTCGCCCAGTTCCCGGTGTACGTGTGCTTGATGATCTCGGCGGCCTTGGGCCAGGACGAGCCGGCCCAGCCCGTCTGCAGGGGCGCGTTGCTGTTGGTGTGGTCCCTGATGGTGGCCGACCAGGCGTCCATCAGCTCGATGGCCTTCTTCGCGTGCCGCTCGTCACGGGTGATGTACCAGGCCAGCGCCTGGGTGTAGGCCGCTATCGCGTCCTCGCGCTCGTCGGTGCAGCCGTAGTTGGGGTTCGAGTACGAACCGCACTCGACGACCGCGCGGGGCTTGGGGGTGCGGTTCAGATCGGCGTACTTGCTCGCCATCATCCGGTCGAAGGCGCCCTTCCAGGGCTGGGCGCCGGCGTTGACCTTGGAGCGGGTGAAGTCCAACTGGCTCTTGGAGACGGTGACTCCGGGGTGGACGAAGGTGGTGGGAGCCGCGTCGACGGGCCAGGCGAGAACACCGGCGACGAGGGCGGCCGCGGCCGTGAGGAGTGCGGTTCTGCGCATGTGTGCGGGGCCTTCCGTTCTCGTATGTGAACGCGAAGCGCCTTTATGAACAGGCGCGTTGGGCCGAGACGGTAGGTACAGACCAATGCACCGTCAAGAGTTCACGCACGAGAAAGGGCCGCACCCCTGAGGGGTACGGCCCTGATGTCGCTACGAGATTCAGCGAACCTCGGTGATCTCCGGCCCGCGCTGGAGCTGACCCATGCCGCCGGAGAAGCGCGAACCGGCTTCCTCCTGCTGGACGCCCTCGGGGACCATCTGGGCGTCGGTCGGAAGCTGCAGGACGATCGGGTCACGGGGGGCCATCGGGCCTTCGCCGCGCACCACGACCGTGTCCCGGAAGATCTGCTCGAGCAGACCGGCCGCCTGCGGCTGCACGGCGCCCTGACCCGAGATCACACCGCGCAGGAACCAGCGGGGTCCGTCCACACCGACGAACCGCACGACCTGGAAGCCGCCCGTGCCGTCCGGCAGCTGAACCGGTACCTGGGCCCGCAGTTCCCAGCCGAGCGGCCCCTCGACCTCGTCGATGATGCCACCCTGCTGAGTGATGCCCGAGCCGATCTCCTCGCGCACCTCGCCCCAGATGCCCTCGCGCTTGGGCGCGGCGAAAGCCTGCAGCTGAATGGCGCTGTCGCGCAGCACGACGGTGGCCGCGACGATCGCGTCGCCCGCGACCTCCACGCGCAGTTCCATGCCGTCGACGCCCGGCACCAACAGGCCGCCCAGGTCCACCCGGCCCTCGCCGGGCTCGCGGACCTCGGAGCTGTCCCAGGGCCCGTCGGGCCGCGGTTCCGGCTCCAGCCGTACGCGCTCGCGCGTACCGTCGTCGTCCGCCTCCGTGTCGATGTCGACGACCTGCTCGGGCTCGCCCGCCGCGTCCTCGGCGGCACCCTTCTTGTTGCGACGTCCGAACACGTCACTGTCCTTCCCGGTCGGATACGACCGAAGCGTATCGATTCCCACCCGTAGCGCCGCCATCGGCGGCCTGACCGCTTGTATCGCTTGTTTCGCCCACCGCGGCATGCCCGCCGGTGGACCCGAAGCCCCCCTCGGCCCGTGCCGAATCGGGAAGCTCCGCGACCTCCTGGAAGCGAACCCTCTCGACCTGCTGGACAACCAGTTGGGCAATCCGGTCGAAGCGCTCGAACCGCACGGGCTCGTGCGGGTCGAGATTCACCACGATCACCTTGATCTCCCCACGGTACCCGGCATCAACCGTCCCCGGGGCATTCACGAGGGCGACACCGCAGCGGGCGGCCAGCCCGGAACGCGGGTGCACGAAGGCCGCGTACCCCTCCGGGAGGGCGACAGACACCCCGGTGGGCAGCACGGCCCGTTCCCCCGGCTTGAGTTCGCGGCTCTCGGTGGTGCGCAGATCGGCTCCCGCGTCACCGGGGAGCGCGTACGTCGGAAGCGGTACGTCCGGGTCGACCCTGCGGATCAGCACGTTCAGGGGTTCACGGCTCACGGGTTCACCTCGAAGGCACGGGCACGCCGGACCTGGTCCGGGTCGTTCATGGCGGCCCGGATCTCCTCCGGGCGGCCGTTGTCGATGAAGTGGTCGACCTTCACCTCGATGAAGAGGGCGTCGGCGCGGACGGCGACGGGCCCGTCGGGGCCGCCGATCCGCCCGGTGGCGGTGGAGTAGATCTTGCGGCCCGCCACCGCCGTCACCTCGGCCTCCAGGTGCAGGACCGTGCCCACCGGAACCGGCCGTACGAAGTCGGTCTCCAGCCGTCCGGTCACGGCGATCGTCCGCAGCAGCCAGTTCAGCGAGCCGAGGGTCTCGTCGAGGGCGGTCGCGAGGACGCCGCCGTGCGCCAGCCCGGGCGCGCCCTGGTGGGCGGGCTGCACGGTGAACTCGGCCGTGATGCTGACGCCGTCACCCGCCCGTGCCTCCAGGTGCAGTCCGTGGGGCTGCTCGCCGCCGCAGCCGAAACACTCGCCGTAGTGCGCACCGAGAAGCTCACCGGGCGCGGGAGCCTCGGCATGCCGCACCGGTTTCACGGCATCGGCCGGAGGCTCAAGAGACGGGGAATTGCCACTCACAGCCGCAGACCTTACCCGCGCGTCGGCTGTATCCGGACACCGTGCCAAGCTTGGCTCCATGCAGCTCTCCGCCGCCCCGTACGAAGAACGCCTGACCGCCCCCCGCTCCTGGTGGCTGGTCTCGTGCCTGGTCGGGCTCTCCCTGGCCCTGATCCTGCTGCCCTTCGGCACGCTGCCCATGCTCGTCGGCCTGGCCGGCGGCACCGCCGCGGCGGCCGTCATGGCCAGCTCGTACGGCTCGGTCCGGATCCGCGTGGTGGGCGACGCACTGATCGCCGGTGAGGCGAAGGTTCCGGTGAGGGCGCTGGGCGAGGCACACGTGCTGGACCCCGAGGAGGCCCGCGCCTGGCGCACCCACAAGGCCGACACACGGGCCTTCCTGCTGCTGCGCGCCTACATCCCCACGGCCCTGCGGGTCGAGGTCACCGACCCCGAGGACCCGACCCCGTACCTCTACCTGTCGACCCGTGAGCCGGAGCGGCTGGCGGAGGCGATCAAGGCTGCGAAGGTCTCGGCCTAGCACACCAGAACGGGCCGTCACCGGCCCTGGTCAAGGCTTGCTCCGGCCGTCGAGAAAGTTTGGCCGCGGCATTCCGAACGGCCTCTCGCGGGCGTCCCGCCTGCCGGTTCTCAGCCGTCTCCGAGTTCCTTGCCCCGGGCTTCACGCACGATGTCGTCCACCTCGAGCGGGTGTGCCGGGCGCTCCAGGGCCGGCAGTTCCGGCAGCTCGTCCCACGGGACCTGGACCGTGCGAAGGTCGGCCCGGATGCGGGCCGCGAGTCTCTTGGTGTCCCGGCGGTTCATGACCGCGCCGACAGCGGCGCCCACCATGAAGGGCATCAGGTTCGGCAGGTTCCGGACCATGCGCTTCATGATCTGCTGACGCAGCTCGCGCTTCATCTGCCCGCCGAGGGCGGCGTTGACCGTCGCGGGCTTCATCGGGTCGATGCCGCGCTCCTCGGACCACGAGGACAGATACGCGGCGCTGCGGTCCTTGAGATTGCCGGGCGGGCGTACGCCGTACACCTCGTGCAGCTCGGCGATCATCTTCAGCTCGATGGCGGCCACTCCGGTGATTTCCGCCGCCAGTTCCGTCGGCATCGCGGGCGGCACCGGCAGCATCGCCGCCGCACCCACTCCCGCGCCGACCGTGGAGCTCGCGTTCGCGGCGCCCGCCACGAGTTTGTCCGCGAGTTGCTCGGGCCCGAGGCCCGGGAAGTGCCGACGCAGGGTCGCGAGGTCCCGTACGGGGATACGCGGGGCGTTCTCGATGATCCGGTCGGCGAGGTACGCCAGGCCCGCCCTGGCGCGGCTGCCGCCCTTACGGACCCCTTCCCTGGCCCTTTCCCGGATCACCGCGACCCGCCGCTTCGCGACGGACGCGGGAACCTCCACCGATGCCGGGAGGTCAGCCCCGGACATCGGTTCGAGCGAGGCTCCCTTGTCGGATGAGCCCCGCTCGCCTTCACGCGCGCCGTACGAGCCGTCGGACGGCTCCTGGTCCGCTCCCCGCGCGGGGAAGCGGCGCTTCCAAGGAGGGGTCGAGCCAGTCATGCCCGACCCGACCTCAGTCGCAGTCGCGGCAGATCGGCTGGCCGTTCTTCTCCCGGGCCAGCTGGCTGCGGTGGTGCACCAGGAAGCAGCTCATGCAGGTGAACTCGTCCTGCTGCTTGGGCAGCACCCGGACGGCCAGCTCCTCATTCGAGAGGTCCGCGCCGGGCAGCTCCAGGCCTTCGGCAGCCTCGAACTCGTCGACGTCCACTGCGGACGTCGACTTGTCGTTCCGCCTGGCCTTCAGCTCTTCAAGGCTGTCCGAGTCGACGTCGTCGTCGGTCTTGCGTGGGGTGTCGTAATCCGTTGCCATGTCGCTCTCCCCCTCTGGGTGTCTGCGGTGTCTCCAGCGCACGTAACGCGTGAGAGGCCGGACTTGTGCCCGACCCGAGGCGGAGATTTTGCCTCACATCAAGGTCTGTTACTCAATCGACACCCAACCGAACTCCTCAAGAGTGATCGGCTTGGATGGCGAACGGGACCGTACACGGTCCCAATGCCGCAGTTCAAAGGCGTCTCACCGTGTACTTCCCGTGATCAAGACCCCTGAAAACCCGGATTTTCCCGGCTTTCCGACAGGGTGCATGATCACGGAGAGTAGATGGCCGGAAAACCGCCCTTGTGATCGATCACACACGGGACAGCCGACCGGGTGCCCAGAAAATTCCGCGCAAAGCGAACATCCCCGAATACCCGCCGGGTGTCGGCGCACATGGTCTCAGACCGGAAGGGTCACTCGCATCACGAGACCTCCGCCCTCGCGTGGCTCCGCCGAGATGTGCCCGCCGTGCGCCCGCGCAACGGACCGCACGATGGACAGTCCCAGGCCTACACCCTTGTCGCTGCCCGTGCGCTCCGTACGCAGCCGCCGGAACGGCTCGAAGAGGTTGTCGATCTCGTACGCCGGCACCACCGGCCCGGTGTTCGAGACGACCAGGACGGCCTGCCCGTGCTGGATCTCGGTGGTGACCTCGACCCAGCCGCCCTCCGGGATGTTGTACCGGACGGCGTTCTGCACGAGGTTCAGCGCGATCCGCTCCAGCAGCACGCCGTTGCCCTGGACGACCGCCGGCTTCTGCTCGCCGCGGATCATCACGCCCTTGGCCTGCGCCTCCGCGTGCACCTGGTCGACGGCCTGCTCGGCCACCTCCGCGAGGTCCACCGGTTTGCGCTCGACGATCTGGTTGTCGCTGCGGGCGAGCAGCAGCAGGCCCTCGACGAGCTGCTCGCTGCGCTCGTTGGTGGCCAGCAGCGTCTTGCCGAGCTGCTGGAGTTCCATCGGTGCGCCCGGGTCAGACAGGTGCACTTCGAGGAGCGTGCGGTTGATCGCGAGCGGGGTGCGCAGCTCGTGCGAGGCGTTGCCGACGAAGCGCTGCTGGGCGGTGAAGGCCCGCTGCAACCGCTCCAGCATCTCGTCGAAGGTGTCGGCCAGCTCCTTCAGCTCGTCGTCCGGGCCGTCCAGTTCGATACGGCGGGACAGGTCCGAGCCCGCCACCGCGCGCGCGGTCCGGGTGATCCGGCCCAGCGGCGACAGGACACGGCCGGCCATGGCGTAGCCGAAGGCGAAGGCGATGATCGCGAGGCCGAGGAGGGCCAGCAGGGAGCGGCTCAACAGATCGTCCAGGGCGTGCCGACGCTGGTCGGCGTCGCACTGCTTCAGGATCTCGTTGAGCTCGCCGTTGGTCTTGGCGGAGTCCAGCTGGGGACAGGTCGAACTGGTGATGTCTATGTTCGTCCCGGTCACCTGGAACGACTGACCGCTGCCTTCGTGGAGGGCCTGGGCCGCCAGCAGATAGATGATCGACAGCAGCAGGATTCCGGCGATCAGGAACATGCCGCCGTACAGCAGCGTGAGCCTTATGCGGATCGTGGGGCGAAGCCAGGGGAAGACTTGCTCGGGCCTTCTCGGATCCCAGGTGGGTTTCGGCGGCGCCTGCGGAGGCGCGGGTGTCGTGGCCATCGGGAATCAGATCCGGTAGCCGGAACCGGGGACGGTGACGATCACGGGCGGCTCCCCCAGTTTGCGGCGCAGCGTCATGACGGTCACCCGGACCACGTTGGTGAACGGGTCGGTGTTCTCGTCCCATGCCTTCTCCAGCAGCTGCTCGGCCGAGACGACCGCGCCCTCGCTGCGCATCAGCACCTCCAGGACGGCGAACTCCTTCGGCGCCAGCTGCACCTCCTTGCCGTCGCGGAAGACCTCGCGGCGGTTGGGGTCGAGCTTTATGCCGGCGCGCTCCAGGACGGGCGGCAGCGGCACGCTCGTGCGGCGGCCGAGGGCACGCACGCGTGCCGTCAGCTCGCTGAACGCGAAGGGCTTGGGCAGATAGTCGTCGGCGCCGATCTCCAGCCCTTCGACACGGTCGCTGACGTCGCCCGACGCCGTGAGCATCAGCACGCGTGTGGGCATGCCGAGTTCGACGATCTTGCGGCAGACGTCGTCGCCGTGCACGAGGGGGAGGTCGCGGTCGAGGACGACCACGTCGTAGTCGTTGACGCCGATGCGCTCCAGGGCGGCCGCACCGTCGTACACGACGTCGACGGCCATGGCCTCCCGGCGCAGTCCGGTGGCCACCGCATCGGCGAGCAGTTGCTCGTCCTCGACGACGAGTACGCGCACGTCGCTTGTCCTTCCTGTGTCCACCCGCGTAGCGCATGTCATCGCGCGCGGGCAGGGGTCCATGTCGGGTGTCTTGGCCTCCATCCTGCCCTTTTCGGCCATAAGTCGGCGGTAAGACGGGTGAGTGGGCCATGAAGGGCGGGTGTGAAGCCCGGGAATGCGAGATTTTCTCTTCCGGTTGAGGTTTCCGTGGAAGAGAGCGGGGGGAGGACGGCTTTACACCCCGCGATCACGCTCTGCTTGTACCGCACCACCATGCGGTACGAGGAGATCCGCTTTCCGCAGAGTGGATGTGGGTGTCCGGCACCGTCGCCGCCCGGCTGGGGCAGCGCTGGGCATCCACCGGAGACGTGATCGTCCCTTCCGAACGGCACACCCCCGTGCCACCGACCCACCGACCCAGGACGAGGGGGCGCAGCATGGACGCATTCACCGCAGGACTTCGGCAGCGCATAAGGGCGACCGAGTCCGACCTGACGCGGGCTCTCGACGAGGGCGACGACTTCCTCGTCGAGGTGGAGCAGGGCGAGCTCGACGACCTGCGCCGCCTCGCCGCCGAGCATGGCGTGGAAGTCGGCGCGACGAGCGTCTGAACCGGTTCTTGAGCACCACGGGCCCCCGGCGAATCCAGCGCCGGGGGCCCTGCTCTTTTACTGCCGGGGCCCTGCCCTTTCGCCGCCTGGGCCCTGCTTTCCTGCCGGTCCGTGCCGTCAGTCGTGCCAGGCGCCCAGGTCCTCCAGGAGCTGTTGGAGGGGCTCGAAGACCCCCGGCGTCGCTGCCACCGCCAGGTCGCGTGAGGGGCGCTCTCCGGGGCGTCCACCCGTAAGGGCGCCCGCCTCACGGGCGATCAGGTCCCCGGCCGCGAGGTCCCAGGCGTTGAGGCCCCGCTCGTAGTAGCCGTCCAGTCGGCCGGCGGCGAGGTCGCACAGGTCGATCGCGGCCGAGCCGCCGCGGCGGATGTCGCGCAGGAGGGGGATCAGCCGCTGGGCGACGTCGGCCTGGTGGCTGCGCACCTCGGTGACGTAGTTGAAGCCGGTCGAGACCAGGGACTGGGCGAGGGGGGCCGTGGGACGGCAGGTGAGCCTGCGCTCACCGTCCCAGGCGCCCGTGCCCCACGCGCCGCCGCCGCGGACCGCGTGGTAGGTCTCGCCCCGCATCGGGGCCGCCACGACGCCGGCGACCGTCTCCCCGTCCTGCTCGGCGGCGATGGAGACGGACCAAGTCGGCAGTCCGTAGAGGTAGTTGACGGTGCCGTCCAGGGGGTCGATCACCCAGCGGACGCCGCTCGTGCCCTCGGTGGAGGCGCCCTCCTCGCCGAGGAAGCCGTCGTCCGGGCGGCGCTCGGAGATCAGGCCCGTGATCAGCTTCTCGGCCGCGATGTCCATCTCGGTGACCACGTCGATCGGGCTCGACTTGGTCGCCGCGACGGCGAGGTCGGCCGGACGTCCGTCGCGCAGCAGCTCTCCCGCGAGGCGGGCGGCCTCCTGGGCGAGGGTGAGCAGTTCCGTGTGGAGGGCGTCGGTCACGGGGCTCCTCATGCGTAGGGGCTGTCGGCGCCCGCCGCGGCGGGCCTGGGTGCCCGGGCCGGGCAGCAGCCCACCGGGCCGAGGTTGTGGCTCGCCCCGAGCCCGCCGAGGGCGCAGGGCGTGACCTCCTGCGCGCGCTCCACGGCGGCGCGCTCCAGGACGAGGTCGCGGATCGCGGCGGCGAACCGCGGGTCGTCGCCGACGGTGGCCGAGCGGCGCATCGGCAGGCCGAGCTCCTCGGCCTTGGCCCTGGCCTCCGTGTCGAGGTCGTAGAGGACCTCCATGTGGTCGGAGACGAAGCCGATGGGGGCGACCACGACGGCCGGGGCACCGGCAGCGTGCCGCTCCTCGAGGTGGTCGCAGATGTCGGGCTCCAGCCACGGGATGTGCGGGGTGCCGGAGCGGGACTGGTAGACGAGCCGCCAGGGGTGGTCGACGCCGGTGCGCTCGCGTACGGCGTCGACGATCAGCTGCGCGACGTCCAGGTGCTGCTCGACGTACGCCCCGCCCTCGCCGTGTTCCTCGACGGGGCCGGAGCTGTCGGCGGCCGCGGTCGGGATCGAGTGGGTCGAGAACGCGATGTGGGCGCCGTCCCGGACGTCCTCGGGCAGGTCGGCCAGGGAATCCAGCACACCGTCGATCATCGGCTCCAGGAAGCCGGGGTGGTTGAAGTAGTGCCGCAGCTTGTCGACCTTCGGCAGTTCCAGGCCCTCGGCCTCCAGGGCGGCGAGCGAGTCAGCGAGGTTCTCGCGGTACTGCCGGCAGCCCGAGTAGGACGCGTAGGCGCTGGTGGCGAGGACGAGGATGCGGCGGCGGCCGTCGGCGACCATCTCGCGCAGCGTGTCCGTCAGGTACGGCGCCCAGTTGCGGTTGCCCCAGTGGATCGGCAGATCCAGACCGTGCTCGGCGAAGTCCTTGCGCAGGGCGTCCAGCAGGGCGCGGTTCTGGTCGTTGATGGGGCTGACGCCGCCGAACTGGAAGTAGTGCTCGCCGACTTCCTTCAGGCGCTCGGTGGGGATGCCTCGCCCGCGGGTGACGTTCTCCAGGAACGGGATCACGTCGTCCGGGCCCTCGGGGCCGCCGAACGAGAGCAGGAGCAGGGCGTCGTAGGGGGTGGCATCGCGCGCGTCTGGCATGGATCGATCCTGTCATCCGGTACTGACAGCCTGGAAACGGCGGGGTGACCACCCGGGTTCCCCTTGCGTCCGAGCGGGTGCGTTAGGGTCACCTAACTCGTAAGCTGTATCGGCCATCCACACGCCTTACGGGGCGCCTTCGCGCCCTGCCGTGTGCCCGCACGCCTGCCTGCACCACCCCGAGCCACCGCAGCCCCGCTGCTCCTGCCTGACGGAGACCCCCGTGCCGAGCCCCTACCGCGCCCTGTTCGCCGCCCCCGGCTCCAAGGGCTTCTCCGCCGCGGGGTTCCTCGGCCGGATGCCGCTGTCGATGATGGGCATCGGCGTCGTGACCATGGTGTCCCAGCTGACCGGGCGGTACGGCCTCGCCGGCGCGTTGTCCGCCACCATCGCGCTCGCCGCGGCGGTGGCGGGTCCGCAGGTCTCGCGGTTGGTCGACCGGTACGGGCAGCGGCGGGTGCTGCGTCCCGCGACGCTGATCGCGCTCGTGGGGGCGGCCCTGCTGCTGTTCGCCGCCCACTACGAGTGGCCGGACTGGGTGCTGTTCGTGGCATGCGTCGGCATCGGCTGCGTGCCGAGCATCGGGGCGATGACCCGTGCCCGCTGGGCCGCCCTGTACCGCGGGACGCCTCAGCTGCACACCGCGTACTCCTTCGAGTCGGTGATCGACGAGGTCTGCTTCATCTTCGGGCCGATCATCTCCATCGGCCTGTCCACGGCGTGGTTCCCGGAGGCCGGGCCGCTGCTCGCGGGCTGCTTCCTGGCGGTCGGCGTCTTCTGGCTGACCGCACAGCGGGCCACCGAGCCCGCGCCGCACCCGCGCGAGCAACACGACGACGGCTCGGCGCTGCGCTCGCTCGGACTCCAGGTCCTGGTGGCCACGTTCGTGGCCACCGGAGCGATCTTCGGTGCCGTCGACGTGGTCACCGTGGCCTTCGCCGAGGAGCAGGGCCACAAGGGCGCCGCGAGTGTCGTCCTCGCCCTGTACGCGGCCGGCTCCTGCGCGGCGGGCGCCGTGTTCGGGCTGCTGCGCTTCAAGGGAGCGCCCGAACGTCGTTGGCTGCTGGGCATATGCGCGATGGCCGTGAGTATGATCCCCCTCCTACTGGTCGGAAACTTGCCGTTTCTGGCCGTGGCGCTGTTCGTCTCGGGCATGGCCGTCGCTCCCACGATGATCACGACCATGTCCCTGATCGAAGAGCACGTACCTCGCGCGCAACTGACCGAGGGCATGACCTGGGTGAGCACCGGGCTCGCGGTCGGGGTCGCGCTCGGCTCCTCCGCCGCCGGCTGGGTGATCGACGCCGCCGGTGCGGGCGCAGGGTACGGGGTTCCGGCGGTGTCCGGGGCCGTCGCGGTCGTGGTCGGTTTCCTGGGGTACCGCCGGCTCAGCAAGCCGGCTCCGCGTCGGGGAGGCACCGTTGAGCAGCACAGCGAGCGGCAGGAACGGCACGTGGCGTAACTGGAGCGGCACGGTCGCCGCCCGCCCCGCACGGGAGGTCACTCCAGCCTCCGTCGAGGAGTTGGCGGCGGCGATACGCCGGGCCGGCGAGGACGGCCTGAGGGTGAAGGCGGTGGGCAGCGGGCACTCCTTCACGTCCATTGCCGCCACCGACGGCGTGCTGATCCGCCCTCAGCTGTTGACCGGCATCCGCGACATCGACCGGGAGGCCATGACGGTCACGGTCGAGGCGGGCACCCCGCTCAGGAGGCTCAACGCGGCCCTCGCGCGCGAGGGGCTCTCGCTCACCAACATGGGCGACATCATGGAGCAGACGGTCTCCGGCGCCACCAGCACCGGCACCCACGGCACGGGCCGCGAGTCGAGCTCGATCGCCGCCCAGATCAAGGCCCTGGAACTGGTCACGGCAGACGGTTCGGTGCTCACCTGCTCCGAGAAGGAGAACCCCGAGGTCTTCGCGGCCGCCCGGATCGGCCTCGGTGCCCTGGGCGTCGTCACCGCGATCACCTTCGCCGTCGAGCCCATTTTCCTGCTCTCCGCGCGCGAGGAGCCGATGCCGCTCGACAAGGTCCTGTCGGACTTCGACCAACTGTGGGCCGAGAACGAGCACTTCGAGTTCTACTGGTTCCCGCACACCGGCAGCACCAACACCAAGCGCAACAACCGCAGCGCGGGCCCGGAGAGGCCGGTACCCCAGCTCCGCGGCCTGTTCGAGGACGAGTTCCTCTCCAACGGAGTCTTCCAGGTGGCCCAATGGGTCGGCCGCGCGGCGCCCGCCTCCATCCCCACGATCGCCCGGGTCTCCAGCAGGGCGTTGTCCGCGCGGACCTACACCGACATCCCCTACAAGGTCTTCACATCGCCGCGCCGGGTGCGTTTCGTGGAGATGGAGTACGCCGTCCCGCGCGAGGCCGTCGTCGAGACGCTGCGCGAACTGAAGGCCATGGTCGAGCGCTCCGGCCTCAGGGTCAGCTTCCCGGTCGAGGTGCGCACCGCGCCGGCCGACGACATCACGCTGTCCACCGCCTCGGGCCGCGACAGTGCGTACATCGCCGTCCACATGGTCAAGGGCGCGCCGTACCAGCGGTACTTCACCGCCGCGGAGCACATCTTCACCGCGCACGAGGGGCGCCCGCACTGGGGCAAGGTGCACACGCGGGACGCCGAGTACTTCGCTCAGGTATACCCGCGCTTCGGCGAGTTCACGGCGCTGCGGGACCGACTTGACCCCGACCGCCGGTTCCAGAACGACTACTTGCGGCGGGTGTTGGGGGCGTAGCGCCCGACCGGCTCACCCCGCTCGGCCAACCGACTTCGCTGCTGGGCGGCGTACGGACGAAAGCAATAGTTCCGTTTCCGACGTTTGCGTGAAGTACGCCACGTTCAAGATCCGCGAACCGCTCAACGGGCGGCCGAGTCACACTTCTTGCCAGAAGTTGGGCGGCGTGCCAATCCACGCACGTGGCCCAAATGGAGTACTGTGGCGAGCCCTGGGTCCGGTCTCCCGCCTGGGCGTCCGTGGCCTTCAAGGACCGCCGGGAGGGGCTAGTTGCACAGGGTGACGGAGTTGGTCACTTAGCGTTGCGAATAGGTAACCGTGCCATAACGGCGATCCAGGGCCCGTGCCCGACACGCCGGGCAACTCGGCAAGGTTGTGGCAGGCTGCACCCGGGCAGGCCACACTCGACTAGCGGAAGCAGCGACGCACGTGACGTCGGCAGGCACCACCCGGGAGGTCCCCATGCCCGAACTGCGTGTCGTGGCCGTCTCCAATGACGGCACACGGCTGGTGCTGAAGGCTGCCGACGCAACGGAGTACACCCTTCCGATCGACGAACGCCTGCGCGCTGCCGTGCGCGGCGACCGTCCACGCCTCGGCCAGATCGAGATCGAGGTGGAGAGCCATCTCCGCCCCCGTGACATCCAGGCGCGTATACGCGCTGGTGCCACCGCGGAAGAGGTCGCCCAGCTCGCGGGCATCCCCGTCGACCGCGTCCGGCGCTTCGAGGGCCCCGTGCTCGCCGAGCGTGCCTTCATGGCAGAACGGGCCCGCAAGACTCCCGTCCGCCGGCCCGGCGAGAACGCCGCCGGCCCGCAGCTCGGTGAGGCCGTCCAGGAGCGGTTGCTGCTGCGCGGTGCCGACAAGGACACCGCGCAATGGGACTCGTGGCGCCGCGACGACGGCACCTGGGAAGTGCTGCTGGTCTACCTGGTGGCGGGCGAACCGCACTCGGCGAGCTGGACGTACGACCCGCCCCGGCGGCTCGTCCAGGCCGTCGACGAGGAGGCGCGCTCGCTGATCGGCGAGTCCGACGACCTCGCCGCGCCGGAGCCCAGCTTCCCGTTCGTGCCGCGTATCGCCCGGCTTCCGCGCGAGCGCTCGATGGACCGTGCCCTCGAACGCACCGAGCGCCCGAGCCTGCCGGCTCAGGCCTCCGAGCCGGTCGAGGAGACGGCGGAGGAACGGGACTCGCTCACCAGCCTGCTGGAGGCGGTGCCCAGCTTCCGCGGCGACATGGTGGTGCCGGAGCGCCCGCCGGAGCCCGAACTGGAGGAACCTCCCGCCGAGCCGGAAGCCGAGGAGCCTCCCGCTCCCGCCGCCTCGGCCGGCTCCGCCTACGCGGACGTGCTGATGCCCCGTTCCGTCGGCAGCCACCGCGACCGCCTCATCGGCGCCACGGACCGCCAGGCCGAAGCGGACGGCGTCCGCCCGGGCCGCCGCGCCGCGGTACCGAGCTGGGACGAGATCGTGTTCGGGACGCGGAGGAAGAAGCAGGAGTAGTCGGTCGTACGGCTGCGGGTGCGGTCGTACGAGAGCGAGGGCCGCGCTGGTTGCAGCGCGGCCCTCGTGCTGTGCGGGGTGGGGCGAGTCGTGCCGCTGGTGGGTCCGGCCGAGTTCTCGCCCCGCCCCCCGCTCGTCACGCCCTACTGCGGATCCGCACCCACGGCCACCGGCCGCGACGGGTCCGAGGACCACTCCGACCACGAACCGACGTACAGCGCCGCCGGAATACCGGCGACCTCCAGCGCCAGTACCTGGTGCGCGGCGGAGACGCCCGAGCCGCAGTACACGCCGACCTCCGTGCCCTCGGCCGCGCCCAGGGCCTTGAAGCGTGCCGCGAGTTGCCCGGCGGGGAGGAAGCGGCCGTCCGCGGTCACGTTCTCGTTCGTGGGGGCGGACACGGCGCCCGGGATGTGGCCGCCCACCGGGTCGATCGGCTCGACCTCGCCGCGGTACCGCTCCCCCGCCCGCGCGTCCAGCAGCACCCCGGACCGGGCGAGCGCCGCGGCAGCGTCGGCGTCGAGCAGCCCCGTCGCCCCCGGTACCGGCTCGAAGTCGCCCTCCGCCGGGGTCGGCACGGACGTCTCCAGCGGCCCCTCCCAGGTGGGCAACCCGCCGTCCAGGACCCGCACGTCGGGGTGACCCGTCCAGCGCAGCAGCCACCACGCCCGGGCCGCCGCCCAGCCCTGCCCGCCGTCGTACACGACCACCGGCGTCCCGGACGTCACACCTGCCCGCCGCATCGCCGTACCGAATTCGGCCAAGTCCGGCAGCGGATGACGCCCGCGCGAACCGGGCGCGGAGGCCAGTTCCCGGTCCAGATCGACGTAGACCGCGCCGGGGATGTGCCCGGCCCCGTACTCGGCCCGGCCGTCGAAGGGCGGCTCACCGGACGCCTTGGCCAGGGACAACTGCCAGCGGACGTCGAGCAGCACCGGGGGCTCGTCGCCCGTCAGTTCGCCGGCGAGTTCTGCTGCGGAGATGATGGCGTTCATGGCCACCATCCTTGCGCACGGGGTGGCCCCATCGTCGCGGTCCGGTTACTCTGCCCGCCGGACAGGCCCGATCACGAGGCGTACGGGATCAGGCACATGCTGTACAGCCGATCGACATCCGGCGGCAATCGCACGGAAACGGGCGGTAAATCGCACACCGGGCATCCTCCGGGCACCGCCGCCGTGCGCGGCGCGCCCGCAGCGCGCGTGGCCACGGGTGGTGCGAGCATCGGCACGGGGGTCCGGACAGCGGAAGCGACACGGCCACCGCGAGGGGCCGAGGAGAGAGAGACGATGACCGAGGCACGGGGGTCGGCCGGCCCGAACGGCGAGACGCACGCTCGGCACGCGCCCGGCACGCCCTGCTGGGTGAGTCTGATGGTGCACGGACTGGCCGCGACCGAGGACTTCTACGGAGCGTTGTTCGGCTGGGAGTTCCAGCCCGGCCCCCAGCAACTCGGCCCCTATGTGCGGGCCCTGCTGAACGGCCGTGAGGTCGCCGGCATCGGCCAGCTGCCGCCCGACCGCCACCTCCCCATCGCCTGGACGCCCTACCTCGCCTCGAACAACATCGGCCTGACCGCCGACACGGTACGGCTGTGCGGCGGCACGGTCGGCGTGGGCCCGCTGGACGCCGCCGAGGCCGGCCGGCTGGCGATCTGCTCCGACCCGTCCGGCGCCGTCTTCGGCATCTGGCAGGGGGCCGAACACCGCGGCACGGCCATCACGGGCGTGCCCGGCACCCCGGCCTGGAACGAGCTGCTGACCTTCGAGTCCGTGAACGTGGCCAAGTTCTACGAGACCGTGTTCGCCTACGAGGAGGAGCCGGTGGTCTCCGCCGACTTCGACTACGTCACCCTGCTCGTCGACGGCCGCGCGGTCGCCGGCATCCACGGCGTCGGCACCTCCCTGCCGCGCGACCGTGGCCCGCACTGGGTGACGTACTTCGAGGTCGCCGACACGGACGAGACGCTGGCCCGGGTCGTCGAGCTCGGCGGCCATGTCCTCAGGCCGGCCCACGACAGCGCCCACGGCCGTGTGGCTACCGTGGCGGACCCCGAGGGCGCCCGGTTCTCCCTGATCCAGGACCCGCGCTGACGGGCCCGGGAGCAAGGCCGCTGAACGGGACCTCGGCTCAGACCTACTGCACCGGCAGGACGTCCGGGGACAGCGCCGCCGCCCGTGCGCTCGCCGCCGTCATCCGGCGTCGGTGGTGGCGGCGGCACAGGACCTCGTAACCCACGGCGTCCGCCTGGTTGACGTCACCGACGACCACCTGCGCGCCCTCGACGACCATCTCGCCGCCTATCGTGCGGGCGTTGTGGGTGGCGCGGGCGCCGCACCAGCACAAGGCCTCCACCTGGAGCACCTCGACCCGGTCGGCCAGTTCCACCAGACGCTGCGACCCGGGGAACAGCTTGCTGCGGAAGTCCGTCGTGATGCCGAAGGCATACACGTCCAGGCCCAGGTCGTCGACCACGCGGGCGAGTTGGTCGATCTGGCCGGGCGCGAGGAACTGTGCCTCGTCGGCGATGACGTAGTCCGCGCGGCCGCCCCTGGAGAGGTGGTCGACGACGTACGCGTACAGGTCCACGCCGTCCTCGACCTCCACCGCGTCCGTGACCAGGCCGAGCCGCGAGGACAACTTGCCCTCGCCCGCGCGGTCGTCACGTGTGAAGATCATGCCCGCGAGCCCACGCGCCGAACGGTTGTGCTCGATCTGGAGAGCCAGCGTCGACTTCCCGCAGTCCATCGTTCCGGAGAAGAACACCAGCTCGGGCATGTTGAGTTGAGCACCTTTCGGCGGAGAGCGTCGGCCACGGCGGGCTACGGAGGTTTCAGGAGCGTACTTCGAGCAGGGGGATCAACTGCTCGGCGGGGGTCATCGAACCGTGGTTGCCGACCATCGCCGACTCCTTCGGCTCCCGCTCGGAGGCGATGATCAGGACGTCGTCCCGGGCGGCCGCGATCACGTCGCCGATCCGTCCGTACACCCGCTCGTCGATCCGTGGCCCGAACCAGCCCGCCGCGATCGCCTCGTCCCGGGAGGCCACCCAGAACTGCTCGCCGAGCACCTCGCGCCAGCAGGTCAGGACGTCGTTCGCGGCGCCGGGCACCGCGTACACGTGCCGCGCGCGGCCCTCGCCGCCGAGCAGGGCGACGCCGGCGCGCAGCTCCCAGTCCTCGTCGAAGTCGATGCGGTGCTGCTCGTCGAAGGACACGTCGATCATGCCGTGGTCGGCGGTGACGTAGAGCGCGGTGCGCGGGGGCAGCTGCTCCGCGAGGCGCTGGACGAGCCGGTCGACGTACATGAGCTGGCCGCGCCAGGTGTCCGAGTCGACGCCGTAGCGGTGGCCGGCGCCGTCGAGTTCGGCGTAGTACGTGTAGACCAGGGACCGGTCGCCCGCGGCCAGTTGCTCGGCCGCGAGGTCCATACGGTCCTCGCCGGGCAGCCGCCCCAGGAACGTTCCGCCACTGAGCGCGACCTTGGTCAGCGGGGTGTTCTGAAAGGTGGGCGACGACACCTGCGCCGCGTGCACGCCCGCCTGCTGGGCCAGCTGGAAGACCGTGGGGTACGGCTGCCAGACGCGCGGCGACGTCCACGGCTGCCAGCGCAGCTGGTTCATCAGCTCGCCGGTGTCCGGGTTGCGCACGGTGTACCCGGGCAGGCCGTGCGCGCCCGGCGGCAGGCCGGTGCCGACGGAGGCGAGGGAGGTCGCGGTGGTCGCGGGGTAGCCGGTGGTGAGCGGGCGTCCGGTGCCGCCGCGCGAGCTGCTCAGGAGCGACGTCATGAACGGCGCTTCCTCGGGGTGCGCCTTGAGCTGCTCCCAGCCGAGGCCGTCGATCAGGAACACGCAGGCGCGGTCGGCGGCGGTCAGCTCAGGGATCGCGGCGGTCATGTCCGGTACGGCCATGCCGGCGGCCAGTGTGGGCAGCAGATCGGCGAGCGAGCCGCTGCCGTACTCGGGGACGGGCGCGGAGTCGACGGCGAGGGGTTCCGGGTGGGAGTCCCAGACGGTGGGCTGGATCATCTCAGCGGGCGATGTCCGCGGTCGCCTCGGAGAGCGACTGCGCGAAGGTGAGCGCCTGGCGCACCGTCTCCGGTCCGTCGCCGGCCTCGCTGACGCGCAGGCTGAGGTCGTCCGCCGTGGAGCTGCCCGTGTAGCCGTGGTCGGCCTCGCAGTTGGGGTCCCCGCAGGCGGCGGGCTCCAGGTCGAGCCGGGCGACGGCGCCCCACCCGATGGTCAGCACGATCTCGCGGGGCAGCGTGCCCGGCGTGTACGACTCCGGGTTGGCGACGACGCGGCTGACGACGACCGAGGAGATCCGGCCGAGCTTCACGGACTCGGTGGACGTCGTGGCGTACGGCGTCGGGGAGGTGCTGTCGGCGGCCTGCTCGTCGGTGTGGCTGACGATGAAACGGTTGTGGGTGAGGACGAGCACGGTCACGTGCCGCCGCACCTCGTTCTGGTCGAACGTCGTCTCCTGGTGGACCAGGTACGACCGGATGGGCTCGCCGCCCACAGCGGCCTCCACCGCCTCGGCCACGAGGGCCGGGTAGTAGCCGCTGCGCTCGATCGCCGCACGCAGCCCCTGGGTCGTCGTACTGGTCTTGGCCATGAGGCCCATCCTACGGGGGCGCACTGACTGCGAGGCACCGCTCAGGGCGCCCTCAGTACGTCGGCAGGGTCCTCGGCCCGAGGTCGTCCCTGGCGGGCGGCGGCGCGAGGCGTACGGAGGCGCCGAGCACGCTCAGGCCGTGGGTGGCGACGACGACCGGTTCCAGGGTGACCGCGACGACCTCCGGGTGGTCGTCGACCAGCCGCGACACCCGCAGCAGCAGCTCCTCCAGGGCAGGTGTGTCGACGGGAGCGGAGCCGCGCCAGCCGAAGAGGAGCGGTGCCGTCCGGATGGAGCGCACGATCGAGGTCGCCTCGCGGTCGGTGACCGGGATCAGCCGGTGCGCCATGTCCCCGAGCAGTTGGGAGGCGGCTCCGGCGAGCCCGAAGGACAGCACGGCGCCGGCCGCCGGGTCGATCACGGCCCGTACGACGGTGTCGACGCCGCGCGGTGCCATGCTCTGCACGACCGGCCGCAGCTCCTCCGGCCTGCCGAACAGTTCGGTCAACTCGGCGTAGGCCCGCCGCAGTTGCTCCTCGTCGGCGAGGTCGAGCCGTACGCCGCCGAGGTCTGCGCGGTGCCGCAGGTGCGGGGCGGTGGCCTTGAGGGCGACGGGGTAGCCGAGGGTGCGGGCGGCGTCGGCGGCGGCGTCGGGGGTGGGTGCGTGCAGAGCGCGGTGCACCTCGATGCCGTACTTCCCGAGCAGGTCACAGGTCTCGTCCGTGCCGAGCGTGAGCCCCTGCCCGCGCGCGAGCAGTCCGCCGATCAGCTGGGCGGCGCCCTTCTCGTCGATGGACTCGTACTCGGGCACCTTGCCCGGGTCGGCCGCGTCGCGTCGCCACTGCGCGTAGTTGACGGCTTCGGCGAGGGCGCGCACTGCCCGCTCGGCGGCGGGGTAGGCGGGGATGAGGGTCGTCGGGCTCTGCGCGGTGTCCGACTGCTCGGCCGGGTTCCCGGCCTGGAAGTCCAGGGGGCGGAACGGGTGGGGACGGATCATGGTGCCGGGCGCCTTGCGGTCCGCCTGCGGTGCGGTGCTCGCCGCGGCCGACAGGGCTTCGGCGAGGCCGCCCAGCTCGACGTGCACCACCAGCACCGGCTTCCCCGGCACCCGCTCGGCCGCCGACCGCAGGGCCTGTGCCAGCTCGGCGTCGCCGGTCGAGGCGTCGCCGATCGCCGGAATGGCGGTGACGACGACCGCGTCGCACCTCTCGTCGGCGAGCGCGTGCGACAGCGCCTCGTGGAAGTCCGCCGCGGACGCCCCCGTCGTCAGATCCAGCGGCGGCAGCGGCCGCAGCCCCTCGGAGAGACACGCGTCGTACGTCAGCAGCCCCAGCGACTCGGAGTTGCCGAGGATCGCCACCCGCGGCCCGGTCGGCAGTGGCTGGCGCGCGAGCAGCAGACCCGCGTCCACCAGCTCGGTGATGGTGTCCACCCGGATCACCCCGGCCTGCCGCAGCAGCGCGGACACCGTGGCGTGCGGCAGCCGCGTGGCGCGCACCGCATGACCCTGTGGCGCCGCGCCGCCGTGTCGCGCGCCCTGCACCACGACCAACGGCTTGGCCGCCGCCGTACGCCGGGCGAGGCGGTTGAACTTGCGCGGGTTGCCGATGGACTCCAGGTACATCAGGGCTACGTCGGTGTCCGAGTCGTCGTACCAGTACTGAAGGACGTCGTTGCCGGACACGTCGGCCCGGTTGCCGGACGAGACGAAGGTCGACACACCGGTGACGCCGGTCACGCCGCCGCCTCGCCGGTGGAGCCGGGACAGCAGCGCGATGCCGATCGCTCCGGACTGGGCGAACAGCCCGATGCGGCCCGGCCGGGGCATCTCGGGGGCCAGGGAGGCGTTCAGCCGTACGTCGGCGGAGGTGTTGATGATCCCGAAGGCGTTCGGCCCGATGATGCGCATGCCGTACGCGCGTGCCTGCCGTACGAGTTCACGCTGCCGATCGCGGCCGTCGGGCCCGCTCTCGGCGTACCCGGCGGCGAGCACGACCAGCCCCTGCACGCCGTGCTCGCCGCATTCGGCGACCACTTCGGGGACGTACGCGGCCGGCACCGCGACCACCGCAAGGTCGACCTGTTCGTCGATGTCGCGCATGGAGCGGTGGGCGGGCACCCCGTCGAGTTCCTTGACGTCCTCCGGGAACGCCCTGTTCACCGCGTACAGCCGCCCCGTGAATCCGGCGTCCCGGATGTTGCCCAGGACGCTGCGGCCGACCCCGCCGGGGGTGCGGCCCGCGCCGATGACGGCGACCGAGCCGGGCACCAGCAGCCGCTGTACGGACCGCGCCTCGGCGCGCTGCTCGCGCGCGTACTGCACGGCGAGCGAGCGGTCCGTCGGTTCCAGGTCGAACTCCAGGCGGACGACGCCGTCCTCGAAGCTGCGCTTCTGCGTGTACCCCGCGTCCGTGAACACCTTGATCATCTTGTTGTTCGCGGGCAGTACCTCGGCGGCGAAGCGGCGGATGTCGCGCTCGCGGGCGACTGCCCCGATGTGTTCGAGCAGGGCGGAGGCGACGCCGCGGCCCTGGTGGGCGTCCTGGACGAGGAAGGCGACCTCGGCCTCGTCGGCGGGGGCGGACGCGGGCATTCCGTCGGCGCCGATCCGGTCGTAGCGTACGGTGGCGATGAACTCGCCGCCCACCGTGGCCGCGAGTCCCACCCGGTCCACAAAGTCGTGGTGCGTGAAGCGGTGGACGTCCTTCGCGGACAGTCGCGGGTAGGGCGCGAAGAAGCGGTAGTACTTCGACTCGTCCGACACCTGCTCGTAGAAGCTGACCAGGCGCTCGGCGTCATCAACGGTGATGGGGCGGATGCGCGCGGTGCCGCCGTCGCGCAGCACCACGTCGGCTTCCCAGTGGGCGGGGTACGCGTGCCTGTCCGAGGCGCTCTGCATGGGGCCCAGAGTACGGCTCGCGTCCGACAACGGCGCGAGGCAGTCTGGTCAGGACGTACGTGGGGTCGAGGCCGCGACCCGACGGTCACCTCAGGAGGGGACGTTCGTCAGACGTTCGTCCAGTTCCGTCGTGCTTCACGGGTGTGGGAAACTGGTCTAGACAACCCTGAACACCGAAGGGCAGCATCACATGGCTGAGCGCCGCGTCAACGTCGGCTGGGCCGAGGGCCTCCACGCCCGCCCCGCCTCCATCTTCGTCCGAGCCGCCACGGCCACAGGCGTCCCGATGACGATCGCCAAGGCCGACGGCAACCCCGTCAACGCGGCCTCCATGCTGGCCGTGCTGGGCCTGGGCGCCCAGGGCGGCGAGGAGATCGTCCTCGCCTCCGACGCCGAGGGTGCGGACGTCGCCCTCGACCGTCTGGCGAAGCTGGTCTCCGAGGGCCTCGAGGAGCTGCCCGAGACGGTCTGAGTGACCTGAGCGGGACTCCACAGCAAGCGGTGAAGCCGCGTCCGCCTTTCCGGCGGGCGCGGCTTCGCTGTTTTGAGCAGGCGGCTTCCTGATGTGAGGCAGCCGGTCCCGCTTTTTGAGGTTGGCGGCCCGAGAATTACCCGCACACCTGAAAAAGGGCAGCGGAAATTACCCGCCTCCGAATATCCCTCTTTGTATACGGCGCCCGTGTTAATGCCGCAGGCTCGGCATGTTTACGGGATGTTGCGAATTCCTCACACGCTCCGCGCGATCACCTCGGGAGCCGAAGCGCAGCCGGTGCGCGGAGATCGAGCGCTCGGTGTGCAGCGCCGTGATCGCGCGGGCGCGCTCGCCGTCGCCGCGCGCCACCGCGTCCACGATCGCGCCGTGCTCGGTCCAGGACTCCACGGGGTCGGCCGGTGCCTCGACGGCGTACATCCAGGCGATCTTGTGGCGCAGCTGGGTCAGCATCGAGGTCAGGGCCGGGCTGCCGGAGGCCTGGGCCAGCGTCTCGTGGAACCAGCCGCCCAGCGAGCGCAGGTCCTCGCTGTTTCCCCGCCTTGCCCGCTCCTGGCCCAGCCTGACCAGGCCGCGCAGGACCTTCAGATGGGCCTCGGTGCGCCGCTGGGCGGCCCGGGAGGCGCCGAGCGGCTCCAGGAGGGTGCGCATCTCCAGCAGGTCGGAGGCTTCCTGTTCGCTCGGTTCGGCGACGCACGCGCCCGCGTGCCGCCGGGTCACCACGAAGCCCTCCGCCTCCAGGGTGCGCAGGGCCTCGCGCACGGGGACGCGGGAGACGCCGTAGCGGCGGGCAAGGAGTTCCTCGGTGAGCCTGCCGCCGCGCGCGTGGACCCCGGCGACGATGTCGTCCCGGATCGCGGTGCATACCGAGTGCGCCGGAATACGCATGACCGACCTCCGCCTTAATCCCCGTGAAACGTCGACGAATGACGTGTGTTCAGTGACTCTATTGCAACCGGCGGGAATTTCCGACGGGAGGCCGGAATCCATGGATATTTTTTGGACAGCGGGTCGTTCGAAACGCCGAAAGCCCCGGCTCGGGGAGCCGGGGCTTTCGGAAGACGCAGGGGCATCAGCAGTGGGGCGTCAGATGTTCACGCCGTGCGAGCGCAGGTAGGCGACGGGGTCGATGTCGGAGCCGTACTCCTGCGTCGTGCGGGCCTCGAAGTGCAGGTGCGGCCCGGTGACGTTGCCGGTGGCGCCGGACAGGCCGATCTGCTGACCGGGAGTGACCGTCTGGCCCACCGAGACGGCTATGGACGACATGTGGCCGTACTGGGTGTACGTGCCGTCGTTCATCTTGATCACGACCTGATTGCCGTACGACCCGCCCCAGCCGGCCTCCACGACGGTGCCGGAGGCCACCGAGTGGACCGAGGTGCCGCTGGCGGCATGGAAGTCGACGCCGGTGTGGCTGCCGGAGGACCAGACGGCGCCGCCGGCCTTGTAGCCCGTGGAGACGTACGAGCCGGAGATCGGGGCGACGTAGGACAGCAGGCGCTTGCGCTCGGCCTCGCGGGCGGCGCGCTCCTTGGCCTCGCGCTCCTTCTTCGCCTTTTCGGCGGCCTTCTTGCGCGCGGCCTCCTCGGCGGCCTTCTTGCGGGCCGCGGCCTCCTTGGCTGCCTGCTCCTGGGCGGCGGCCTGGGCGTCGATCTGGTCGGCGATCGAGTTCTCGACGGAGACGACGGGGATGAGGCCGGTCTGCTCGACGGCCGGTTCGGCGGCGAGCGCCGGGGCGGCCAGGGTGCCGATGACGCCGGTGGCGGTGAGTGCGGCGACGCCCGCGGCGCGGGCGGTGGTGCGCTCGAAGCGGCTGGGGCGACGGTGCTTGCCCGTGGAACGCTTCCCGGTGGCGCAGGTGAACGCCATGAAGTGGCTGGTCCTTTCCTTCCTTCTCGCCTACCGGGTTAGCTGACGGGTTCGGAGCAGGAAGGTCTCCTACGGACCCCCTCGCGGCTGCGCGGGCGTCCGATTCACCCCAGGGACTTCTGGGCCCCTCCAGCCGCGAGGCGGTAGGAGGGCGGGTCCCCGGCTCCCCTGGCTCGCGCCGTACGGGGACTCGGCGATGACTGTCCGGTGCCGCGGGCGCGGCGGAGTGCCTGACGGACAGCCCGGAAGACGCTAAACGGGGCATCTTTCAATCCCCAAACGGATCCTGCCTTTTGTAGTGCATCCCACAGGTCAGACAGGCAATCTCTCCCTCAATTCGGGCATAAAGGGGCCCTGGTGACTCTTTGGTCACCAGGGCCCCTACGCGTGCGTGCCGTCTCCGGCGCCACGCTTGTCCCTACTCGGCCGCCACGACGCTGACTTCACCGATGCCGAGGGCCTCGACGGGCTCCCGGATCTCGGCCGCGTCGCCGACGAGGATCGTCACCAGACGGTCGACCGGGAAGGCGCTCACGGCCGCCGCGGTGGCTTCGACGGTGCCGGTCGCGGCGAGCTGCTGGTACAGCGTCGCCTGGAAGTCGTCGGGCAGGTGCTGCTCGACCTGGTCTGCCAGCGTGCTCGCCACGGCCGCGGCCGTCTCGTACTTCAGCGGCGCCACCCCGACGAGGTTCTGCACGGCGAAGTCCCGCTCGGCGTCGGTGAGTCCCCCATCGGCGACACCGCGCAGGACCTTCCAGAGGTCGTCCAGGGCGGGACCGGTGTTCGGGGTGTCCACGGAGCCGCTGATGGCGAGCATCGCCGCACCCGAGCCGTCCGGGGCGGAGCGCAGGACCTGCCCGAACGCGCGCACACCGTAGGTGTAGCCCTTCTCCTCGCGCAGGACCTTGTCCAGGCGGGAGGTGAGGGTGCCGCCGAGGCAGTACGTGCCGAGGACCTGCGCGGGCCAGACGCGGTCGTGCCGGTCGGGACCCACGCGGCCGATCAGCAGCTGCGTCTGGACGGCGCCGGGGCGGTCCACGATCACGACGCGCCCGGTGTCGTCCGCGGTCACCGGCGGGACCGGCCGGGGCTGGGCCGGAGACCCGGTCCAGGCTCCCAGGGTGTCGCCGAGGAGGGCGTCGAGGTCGACGCCGGTGAGGTCGCCGACGACCACGACGGTCGACGTCGCCGGGCGCACATGCCGCTCGTAGAAGGCACGTACGCCCGCGGAGTCGATGCCGGCGACCGTGTCCTCGGTGCCCTGGCGCGGGCGGGACATGCGCGAGGTCGCCGGGAACAGCTGCCTGGACAGCTCCTTGGCGGCGCGGCGCGAGGGGTTGGCCAGCTCGTGCGGGATCTCGTCGAGGCGGTTGCGCACCAGGCGCTCGACCTCGGCGTCCTCGAACCCGGGCGCCCTGAGCGCGTCGGCGAGCAGGCCGAGCGCCTTCGGGAGACGGGAGACGGGCACCTCGAGGCTGACGCGGACGCCGGGGTGGTCGGCGTACGCGTCGAGTGTGGCGCCGCAGCGCTCCAGCTCGGCCGCGAACTCCTCGGCGGTGTGCTTGTCGGTGCCCTCCGAGAAGGCACGCGCCATGATCGTGGCGATGCCGTCCAGGCCCTTCGGCTCGGCCTCCAGGGGCGTGTCCAGGAGGACCTCGACAGCGACGACCCGCTGGCCGGGGCGGTGGCAGCGCAGGACCGTCAGGCCGTTGTCCAGCGTGCCGCGCTCCGGTGCCGGGAACGCCCAGGGCCGGGCCTGGCCGGCCTGGGGCTGCGGGTGGAACTCCATGCTGGCGAGCTCGGTCACTGCGCCGACTCCTCGTTCTCGTCGGTGGTCCCGGCGGGTGCGGCCCCGTCGGGAGCGGCTTCCAGGTCCTCGGCCTCGTCGGCGACCGGCTCGTACACCAGCACCGCGCGGTTGTCGGGACGCAGACGGGCCTGGGCTACCGTCTGGACCTCCTCAGCGGTGACGTCGAGGACGCGCTGCACGGCGGTGAAGGCGAGCTGCGGGTCGCCGAAGAGGACGGCGTACCGGCACAGTTCGTCGGCGCGGCCCGCGACCGTGCCGAGCCGGTCCAGCCACTCGCGCTCCAGCTGGGCCTGCGCGCGCTCCATCTCCTCGGCGGTGGGGCCCTCCTGCGCGAAGCGGGCGAGCTCCTCGTCGACGGCCGCCTCGATGACGGGCACCTCGACGTCGCCGGACGTCTTCACGTCCAGCCAGCCCAGGGAGGGCGCCCCGGCCAGGCGCAGCAGGCCGAACCCGGCCGCCACGGCCGTACGGTCACGGCGTACCAGCCGGTTGTAGAGGCGGGAGGACTCGCCGCCGCCGAGGACGGTCAGCGCCAGGTCGGCGGCGTCGCACTCGCGCGTGCCGTCCGTCGGGAGCCGGTAGGCGGCCATCATCGCGCGCGCGGGGACGTTCTCCTCGACGACCTCGCGCAGCTGCTCGCCGATGGTGTCGGGCAGCGAGCCGTCGCGGGGCGCGGGCTTGCCGTCGTGGGACTGGATGGAGCCGAAGTACTTCTCGACCCAGGCGAGCGTCTGCGCCGGGTCGATGTCGCCGACGATCGACAGGACGGCGTTGTTGGGCGCGTAGTAGGTGCGGAAGAACGCGCGGGCGTCCTCCAGACCGGCCGCGTCCAGGTCGGCCATCGAACCGATCGGCGTGTGGTGGTAGGGGTGCCCGTCGGGGTACGACAGGGCGGTCAGCTTCTCGAACGCCGTGCCGTACGGGACGTTGTCGTAGCGCTGCCGGCGCTCGTTCTTGACGACATCGCGCTGGTTTTCCAGGCCCTCCTCGTCGAGCGCCACCAGGAGGCTGCCCATGCGGTCGGCCTCCAGCCAGAGCGCGAGCTCCAGCTGGTGGGCGGGCATGGTCTCGAAGTAGTTGGTGCGCTCGAAGCTCGTGGTGCCGTTCGGCGAGCCGCCCGCGCCCTGGACGAGCTCGAAGTGGCCCGTGCCCTTCACGCTGCTCGAACCCTGGAACATCAGGTGCTCGAAGAGGTGGGCGAGTCCGGTACGGCCCTTGACCTCGTGGCGGGAGCCGACGTCGTACCAGAGGCAGACCGCGGCGACCGGCGTGAGGTGGTCCTCGGAGAGCACCACGCGCAGGCCGTTGGCCAGGCGGTGCTCCGTGGCGGTGAGGCCGCCGGATTGTGCCTCCGGTGTGGCCGTGTGACCCATGGGCAAGGTGTCCTTCCGGTCGCGTGCACTGCGTTGTGTCGAGTGGTTCGTGCTCAGTTCCTGCCACTGTATGCAGCGTCCGAAGGGTCGGCGAAGTTCCCGGTCAGAACGCCGGGCCGGTACGCGGGTGAGTGCGGGCCCGCGTCGACGCGCGGGGCGGCCCTCAAGCACGGCTCGCCGTCCCCTCCCGCGCCCCTGCCGAACGGGGCCGGCCCGGGACGCGCCGACCGTGCCCACAGGGCGTACTCGGGCTCGTACACCCCGCGACCTGGCACGGTGCCCGCCGATCACTCCGGCGAGTGAACGGTCTCGCGGCGCGCGCTTGCCTTCGACTTCTCCGGCCGCAAGCGCGGTCCCGGACCATGATGTTCGTGCCCCACCCCTCCCCTCCGTCGCGGGGGAGGCCCGGCGTCGGCGACACTTCTGCGATGCCGGGTCGGAGCCCAACATCGGGTCCTGGTCGGTGGTTGTCAGTGCCGCGGTCCACAATGGTCCGCGTCAGATCCGCAAACGCTCGAGCGACCAGAACCAGAGGAGCCGGCAGCGATGGCCCGCCGCAGCACGAAGAACCCGCCGCCCGAGGACTCGTACGAGGAGAAGATCCTCGACATCGACGTCGTCGACGAGATGCAGGGCTCCTTCCTCGAGTACGCGTACTCGGTCATCTACTCCCGCGCCCTGCCGGACGCCCGCGACGGCCTCAAGCCCGTGCACCGTCGCATCGTCTACCAGATGAACGAGATGGGCCTGCGCCCCGACCGCGGCTATGTGAAGTGCGCCCGCGTCATCGGCGAGGTCATGGGTAAGTTGCACCCGCACGGCGACGCGTCGATCTACGACGCCCTGGTGCGCATGGCCCAGCCCTTCTCGATGCGCCTCCCGCTGGTCGACGGCCACGGCAACTTCGGGTCGCTGGGCAACGACGACCCGCCGGCCGCCATGCGGTACACCGAGTGCCGGCAGGCCGCTGCGACCAGCCTGATGACCGAGTCGATCGACGAGGACACGGTCAACTTCACGCCCAACTACGACGGCCAGGAGCGGGAGCCGGTGGCGCTGCCCGCCGCCTTCCCGAACCTCCTCGTCAACGGCGCGTCCGGCATCGCCGTCGGCATGGCCACGAACATGCCGCCGCACAACCTCTCCGAGGTCATCGCGGCCGCCCGCCACCTGATCCGCCACCCGAACGCGGATCTGGAAACGCTGATGAAGCACGTCCCGGGCCCCGACCTGCCCACCGGCGGCCGGATCGTCGGCCTGGCCGGCATCCGGGACGCGTACGAGACGGGCCGCGGGACTTTCAAGATCCGTGCCACGGTCGAGATCGAGACCGTGACCGCCCGCCGCAAGGGTCTCGTCGTCACCGAACTGCCCTTCACGGTCGGCCCGGAGAAGGTGATCGCCAAGATCAAGGACCTGGTCGGCTCGAAGAAGCTGCAGGGCATCGCCGACGTCAAGGACCTCACCGACCGCGCGCACGGCCTGCGCCTGGTCATCGAGATCAAGAACGGCTTCGTGCCGGAGGCGGTCCTGGAGCAGCTGTACAAGCTGACGCCGATGGAGGAGTCCTTCGGCATCAACAACGTCGCGCTGGTCGACGGCCAGCCCCTCACCCTGGGCCTGAAGGAACTGCTGGAGGTCTACCTCGACCACCGCTTCGAGGTCGTCCGACGCCGCAGCGAGTTCCGCCGCAGCAAGCGCCGCGACCGACTGCACCTGGTCGAGGGCCTGCTCACGGCCCTGGTCGACATCGACGAGGTCATCCGCCTGATCCGCTCCAGCGAGAACAGCGCACAGGCCAAGGAGCGCCTGATGGAGCGCTTCTCGCTGAGCGAGGTCCAGACCCAGTACATCCTCGACACGCCGCTGCGCCGTCTCACCAAGTACGACCGCATCGAGCTGGAGGCGGAGAAGGAGCGGCTGAACGAGGAGATCGCCGAGCTGACGCGTATCCTCGACTCGGACGCCGAGCTGCGCAAGCTGGTCTCCGCCGAACTAGCCTCGGTCGCCAAGAAGTTCGGCACTGAACGCCGTACGGTCCTGCTGGAGTCCGCGGGTGCGCCGGTCGCCACCGCGTCGCTTCAGGTGGCGGACGACCCGTGCCGGGTGCTCCTGTCCTCGACGGGTCTGCTCGCCCGTACGGCGAACGGCGACCCGTTCGCGGAGGACGGCGAGGCGAAGCGCTCCAAGCACGACGTGATCCTCTCGGCGGTGCCGGCGACGGCCCGCGGTGAGGTGGGCGCGGTGACGTCCACGGGCCGGCTGCTGCGGATCAACGTCGTCGATCTGCCACAGCTGCCGGAGACCGCGTCGCGGCCGAACCTCTCGGGCGGCGCACCCCTGTCGGAGTTCGTCTCCCTGGAGGGCGACGAGACCCTGGTCTGCCTGGCCACGCTCGACGAGTCCTCCCCCGGCCTGGCGATCGGCACGGAACAGGGTGTCGTCAAGCGCGTGGTGCCCGACTACCCGACCAACAAGGACGAGTTGGAGGTCATCACCCTGAAGGAGGGCGACCGGATCGTCGGTGCGATCGAGCTACGCACGGGTGAGGAGGACCTGGTCTTCATCACGGACGACGCACAGCTGCTGCGCTATCAGGCCGCGCAGGTCCGCCCGCAGGGCCGCGCCGCCGGCGGTATGACGGGCATCAAGCTCACCGAGGGCGCGAAGGTGATCTCTTTCACGGCCGTGGACCCGGCGGTCGACGCGGTGGTGTTCACGGTCGCGGGCTCGCGCGGCACGCTGGACGACTCGGTCCAGACGACGGCCAAGCTGACCCCGTTCGACCAGTACCCGCGCAAGGGCCGTGCCACCGGTGGCGTGCGCTGCCAGCGGTTCCTGAAGGGCGAGGACTGCCTGGCCCTGGCCTGGGCGGGCGCCGTCCCGGCACGCGCCGCGCAGAAGAACGGCACCCCGGCAGACCTCCCGGAGATCGATCCGCGTCGCGACGGCTCGGGGGTGTCGCTGCCGAAGACGGTGTCGGTGGTGGCGGGCCCGGTCTAGACCTCCTCGAAGGCCCCGATCTCCGGGTCCTGGCCCTCCGGGTCCTGGCCCTCCGGGCCCTGGTCCTCCGGGCCCTTTACGTAGCGCAGAACGCCCCACATGCCGTGCTCGTCGGCGTGCGGGGCGTCGCTCTTGCACGCCTGAAGGTCCTTGGCCAGGGCAGCGGAATCGATGCCGGAGCCGATGAGCACGAGCTGGGTGAGGCGGGCGCCGGCGGCCGGCCAGGGCTCCGGGTAGAAGCGGAGGAAGCGGCCGACGACGTGGACGGCATAGCGGTTGTGAAGGTCGTACGGGCCGAAGTCGACGTACCCCTTGATGCGGTAGAGCCCCTCCGGCCTGCTGTCCAGGAAGTCCATCAACCGACGTGGGTCGAGGGGAACTTCGGAGGTGAAGGGCAGACTGTCGTAGCCGGTGTGCAGATGGCCGCAGTGGTCCTCACCGTGCTCGTGCGGACCGTCGTACTCGTCCGGACCGTCGTGCTCATGCAGGCCGTCGTGCTGGTGCGGGCCGTCGTGCTGGTGCAGGTCGTCGAAGGACAGCTGCCCGATGCGCTCCTCGCCGGGACGGCAGTCGAAGAGGAACTCGGGGTCGATACGGGCATAGGTGGCGGGAACGACGGCAGCACCGTCAGTGAGATCGCGGACCAGCCCGAGGATGCGCTCGCCGTCCTCCGCGCGGTCCAGCTTGTTGACGACAACGAGGTCGGCGAGGGCTAGATGCCGGTCGACCTCGGGGTGCCTGGCGCGCGTGTCCTCGAACTCGGCGGCGTCGACGACCTCGACGAGTCCGCCGTACACGATGCCCGGATGCTCGCTGGCGAGCACCATGCGCACGAGTTCCTGGGGCTCGGCAAGGCCGCTGGCCTCGATGACGATGACGTCGATGCCGGTGGAGGGCCGGGCGAGCCGCTCCAGGTAGACATCCAGCTCACTGGAGTCGACGGCACAGCACAGGCAGCCGTTCCCGAGGGAGACGGTGGAGTCGCCGAGCGCGCCGGCGACGGCCATGGCGTCGATCTCGATGGCTCCGAAGTCGTTGACGATGGCGCCGATGCGGGTGCCGCCGCTGCGGTGGAGGAGGTGGTTGAGCAGAGTCGTCTTGCCGGAACCGAGGAATCCGGCGAGGACGACGACCGGAATCTGCTGCGGCACGGGGCTCGGCTGACTCAACGTGCGACCTTTCTCACGCCGACGAGTGCACCGGCTCACGGGTCCGGCGCGCGTACGAAGATTGAATGCCGACCCAGGATACGAGCCGGAAGAATCACTGCGAAGTGAACGATTGTTAGCAGCACTTGCCGGGCAGACGTTGGGCATGGCGCCGGAGCGTGCGACCCTCGCTTCCCTCCGTGCGCCGCCTCTCCGCCTCCCCGCCGATCAGAGCCGCTCGGCACTCTGGGAGACGGCAAGCGCCGCCCACGGCTCGCCGGTTCCCTCCAGTCGACCCGCACCCCGACGACCGGCGGACGGCCGTTTGATCGGGGGTAATTGACATGGCCACACGGAAAATCACAGCGGGGAGGCTGGCCACGACTGCGGCCGGCTTACTCCTCGCCACCGCCACATTCACGCTGGCCTCGCGTCAGCGGCGTCTGGAAGAGGCTCGCCTGCAGATGAGGCGGCTGGAACTCGAGGAACTGGCCTCCCGGCGCGAGGCGCTGGAGCACCAGCAGCGAATGCACTGGGAACTCCTGGCCAAGGCGATCGACGACCCCTCGCTGGCCGCCGTCATCGACACCTACGACAAGAGCATCCCCGCCGAGAAACGGCGGCAGTTCTTCTACGCCAATGCCTGGTACGTCAACCTCTACCACCTGTACCGGATGGGGATCCTGGACCTCGACGAGCTGTTCGGACGGCTGCGCGAGATCTTCCAGAGCCCCGTGCTGCGTGAATACTGGGAGGCTTCCCGAGGACAGCGCGCCACTCTGGAACCGTCGTCGGACGAGGCAAAGATCGGCCGCATGGTGGACGCGCTCATCAAGGACCTAGACGAGGCCGACACCGACGAATGGTGGGTGGTGGGCAACCCGCCGATCATGTAATCACCCCTGCAGGGGACTCCCATGAGCAGGCGACGCGCACGCATCAGGAACCGGACCAGGACACTTCGCCCGTGCAGCCGCACAGTCATCACAAAGCCCAGTAAGGTGCTGCCAAATCACCAAGCCCAAGAACCTTCGAAGGACCGGTAACCCTTGAAAATCGTGCGCCGCATCGGTGTGCCTCCAAGCGCCCGGGGCAGTACATCGGGAGCCAACTGCCCCGATGTGTTCGAACTCAGTGACGGCAATTTCGCCGTCATCGGCACCGAGGCCACCGAGGCGCTTGAGCCGGAACTGCCCGCCGACGCCGCCCGCGCCGACTACGAGCGCATCGTCATCGTCAGCCGGGAGACTCTCATCCGCGCCAAGGCAGACATCCCCGACGCCTGAGACCACCGCACGAGCACGCGTCCACCCCAGACCCGTACCGTCACGCTCCCCCGGCCGCGCGCAACCGTTGAGCGAGCCGGGCCACCGACCCCGCGAGCAGCCGGCACCCCGTCACTGCTCGATCTCCACCGATGAGGCCTGGCGCCAGAACGGCTCCAGGCCACACGTGTGTCAGCCCCTCGAGCCGCCACCCCCACTCAAGTCAGGTTAGGCTCACCTCTGTGAGTACGTGCTCAACCGTCTCGCAGGACCTCGACGAGCCCATCGCGGGGACCGCGGCGAACGCGACGACCTGGCTGTTGCTGGAGCAGCCCGGCCCGTGGGGTGCCAAGGCGCTCACGCAGAGCCACCTAAATCCCGCCCTGGGCCGCGCCCTGGAGGCGGCCGCGCTGGGCACGAGCGTGCGCGTCGCGCTGATCCGTCGCCCCGGTCGGCACGCCGACTGCGGGATTCCGGCCGAGCGCCGGGTCTACGTGGCTCACACCACCCCTGGCAACGTATGGCTGCACTCCGCCACCACTCGCGACCCCCGGCACCTGCTCGACCTGGACTTCGCCGCGCTCGGCAGGGGCGACCACCGCTCCTTCGGCTCGGCGCTCCAGGGGCGGCCCCACACCGGCGACCCGCTCGCGCTCGTCTGCACCAACGGCAAGCGGGACCGCTGCTGCGCGCTCCTCGGCCGCCCGCTCGCGGCCGAGCTCGCGGCCTCCGGCGTGGACGGCGTCTGGGAGGTCACCCATCTGGGGGGACACCGGTTCTCACCGACGCTGCTCGTACTGCCGTACGGCTACGCCTACGGCCGGGCGCAGGCCCACGCCGTCAAGGATGTCCTGCACAGCGTCCAGCAAGGCCGGATCGTGGTCGAGGGGTGCCGCGGGAACTCGGCCTGGGAGCGACCGGGCCAGGCGGCCGAGCTGGCCGTGCGCTCGACTGCGGGCGAGTACGCCGCCGAAGCCCTGAGCGTCGTACGGACGGACGGCGCGGCCCCGCGCTGGGAGGTGACGGTCGCCCACGTGGACGGGCGCCACTGGCGGGTCGTCGTCGCGCAGGAGGCCTCCGTGCCGCCGCGTCCCGAGAGCTGCGGTTCGGTGCTCGGCACGCCCGCGCGGATGGACGTCGTGGCGGTGCGTGAGCTCACGGTGACAACGGCACTCGCAAGCTGATCAGGTGCGTCGGCTCACCATCAGGTGGACCGGCTGCCCGACATCGATCAAGAGATCCACGCCACACCCCTCCAGGAGCGCCGACAGGCCCACGTACCGTCATGGGTATGAGCCGCACTCCCCCCGCACGTCGCCTGCGCCTCGCTCTGCCCCGCCGGATGTTCGCGCAGGTGCTGCTGATGCAGGTGGCGATCGCCGCGGGAGTCGCGGTGCTCGCGACCGGCCTGTTCCTCGCACCGCTCAGCGACCAGCTGGACGACCAGGCGATGCGCCGCGCGCTGTCGATCGCGCAGACCACCGCGGTGCAGCCCCGCATCGCCGAGGACCTGCAGAGCACCCCCGCGACGACCGGCGGGCCGGTCCAGCGGGAGGCGGAGCGGATCCGCGAGGCCACCAAGGCCGAGTACGTCGTCGTGATGGACCGGCGTGGGGTGCGCTGGTCCCACCCCACGCCGGGCGAGGTCGGCAGGATCGTCTCGACCGACCCGGGCCAGGCTCTCGCCGGTCACGACGTCATGCAGATCGACGACGGCACTCTGGGCCGCACCGCCCGCGGCAAGGTACCGCTGCGCGACGACGACGGCAGGATCATCGGGGCGGTCTCGGTCGGCATCGCCTACGACAGCGTGCGGGCAAGGCTGCTGCACGCCATCCCGGGGCTGCTGGCGTACGCGGGCGGCGCCCTTGCGGTCGGCGCGCTGGCCGCCTGGCTCATCTCCCGCCGGGTCCAGCGACAGACCCGGGACCTGGCCTTCTCCGACATCTCGGCGCTGCTCGCGGAGCGCGAGGCGATGCTGCACGGCATCCGGGAGGGCGTCGTCGCGCTGGACCGCACCGGCCGCATCCGCCTCCTCAACGACGAGGCGCGGCGCTTGCTGGGTATCGGTGACGAGGCCGTCGGCAGGTCCCTCGACGAGGCGCTCGGCGGGGGCCGTACGACGGACGTGCTGGCCGGCCGGGTGACGGGCACCGATCTGCTCACGGTCCGTGGTCAGCGCGTCCTGGTCGCCAACCGCATGCCCACCGACGACGGCGGTGCCGTCGCCACCCTGCGCGACCGCACGGAGCTGGAGCAGCTCGGCCGGGAGCTCGACTCCACGCGCGGACTGATCGACGCCCTGCGCGCCCAGGACCACGAGCATGCCAACCGGATGCACACGCTTCTCGGACTGCTCGAACTGGAGATGTACGACGACGCCGTGGAGTTCGTCGGGGAGGTGGTCGGCGATCACCGGGACACCGCCGAGCAGGTCGCCGAGAAGATCCAGGACCCGCTGCTCGCCGCCCTGTTGGTCGGCAAGGCGACCGTCGCGGCCGAGCGGGGCGTCGCACTGCGTCTCTCGGACCGCACCGGGCTCCCGGACCGGCTGATCGACCCCAGGGGGCTCGTCACGATCGTCGGCAACCTCGTGGACAACGCTCTGGACGCCGCCGCGGGCACCGCACACGCGGCCGTTGAGGTCGAATTGCGTGCCGAGGGGCGGACCGCGACCCTCCGGGTGCGCGACACGGGGCCGGGAATCCCGGAGGAGCACCGCGAGTTGATCTTCACCGAGGGGTGGTCCACCAAGAAGCCCCCGGCTCACCGTGAGCGCGGCATCGGGCTCTCCCTGGTGCGCAGGTTCGCCGAACGGCAGGGTGGCAGCGCGACGGTGGGCGAGGCGGCCGGCGGCGGCGCGGAGTTCACCGTCATCCTGCCCGAGGCACTCGCCGAGCCGGATCTGGAGCCTGCTCTCGCCGTGCCGTCAGATGCGCAGACCGTCGCCGAGGAGGAGTCGCGATGATCGAGGTCCTGGTCGTGGACGACGACACGCGCGTGGCGCGGGTAAACGCCGCCTACGTCGAGAAGGTGCCGGGATTCCACGTCGCCGGCGAGGCGCACAGCGCGGCCGAGGCGCTTCGTCAGGTGGAGGAGCTGCCCCGCGTGGACCTGGTCCTCATGGATCACTACCTGCCCGACGAGACGGGCCTCGCGGTCGTCCAGGAGATGCGCCGGCGCGGCCACCAGGCCGACGTGATCATGGTGACGGCGGCGCGGGACGTGTCGACCGTGCAGGCGGCGATGCGGCATGGAGCACTGCAGTACCTGGTCAAGCCGTTCGCCTTCGCGGGCCTGCGCGCCAAGCTGGAGGCGTACGGCGAACTGCGCCGCACCCTGGACGGCGGCGGCGAGGCGGAGCAGGCCGAGGTGGACCGCATCTTCGGCGCCCTGTCGGCGTCTTCGGAGCCCGACCTGCCCAAGGGCCACTCCCCCACCACCGCGGAACTCGTACGCCGCGCCCTGATGAATGCCGAAGGCCCGCTGTCGGCCCAGGAGATCGCCGAGCGGACCGGAGTGAGCCGTCAGACCGCCCAGCGCTATCTCAAGCTCCTGGAGCGCACGGGGCGGGCCCGTCTCACCCTCAAGTACGGTGACGCGGGTCGCCCGGAACACCGTTACGTGTGGGCGACCCGCGCCTGAGGCACGGCCCGTGGGGGCGGGGGAAGGAACCGTGCCCCTCCTTCATACGGATGCCGGCCGCGCAACGTATCAGCCGACCGCTCGGCGCACTGCCGGGACGATGCGGGCGTCCCCGATTTCCAGGACGGTGCGGGCGTCCCCGATTTCCAGGACGGTGCGGGCGTCCCCGATTTCCAGGACGATGCGGGCGTCCCCGATTTCCAGGACGGTGCGGGCGTCCTCGATTTCCAGGACGGTGCGGGCTCCCCGACCGCTCCGAACACCGCGCCTATACGGCCCCCGCCCCCGTCAGCGACCGCACCTCGACCTCCGCGTACTTGGCCTCGTCGGGGACTTCGGGCGAGATGAGCGTGCCGAGCCAGCCCGCGACAAAGCCCAGCGGGATGGAGACGAGGCCCGGGTTCTGCAGGGGGAAGTACTGGAAGTCGACGCCGGGGAACAGCGATTCGGGGCTGCCCGACACCACCGGCGACAGCACCACCAGCACCACGGCCGGGACCAGGCCCCCGTACACGGCCCATACGGCGCCCCGTGTGGTGAAGTCCCGCCAGAACAGCGAGTAGAGCAGCACCGGCAGATTGGCGGACGCGGCGACGGCGAACGCGAGTCCCACGAGGAAGGCGACGTTGAGGTCGCGGGCCAGCAGTCCGAGTGCGATCGCGACCACGCCGATGCCGACCGCCGCGACACGCGCCACGGCAACTTCGCTGCGGGGCTCGGCACGCCGCCGCCGTAGCGAGGCATACAGGTCGTGGGCCACGGAGGCGGAGGAGGCGAGCGTGATTCCGGCGACCACCGCGAGGATCGTGGCGAAGGCGATGGCGGCCACGACGGCAAAAAGAACCGTTCCTCCCGTGGAGTCCGCGCCGCCGCCCAGATCGAGGGCGAGCAGCGGAACTGCCGTGTTCCCGGCCGCGTTCGACCCGCGTACGGCCTCGGGCCCCACGATCGCGGCCGCGCCGAAGCCCAGTACGATCGTCATCAGGTAGAAGCCGCCGATGAGCCCGATCGCCCACACCACCGACCGCCGTGCCGCGCGAGCGGTAGGCACGGTGTAGAAGCGCGACAGGATGTGCGGCAGCCCCGCCGTGCCCAGCACCAGCGCGAGGCCGAGGCTGATGAAGTCGAACCGGGCCGTCCAGTCGCCTCCGTACTTCAGCCCGGGTGCCAGGAACGCCGCCCCGTGACCACTGCGCTCGGCCGCCGTGAGCAGCAGCCGGTCGAAGTCGCCGTGGAAGCGCAGCAGGACGAGCACGGTCAACGCGACGGTGCCGCCGAGCAGCAGGACCGACTTGACGATCTGAATCCAGGTGGTGGCCCGCATCCCTCCCAACGACACATAGATCACCATGAGCGCACCGACGCCGATGACGGTCCAGGCCTGCGCCGACTCCCCCTTGCCCCCGAGCAAGAGCGCGACCAGGGTGCCCGCACCCACCATCTGCGCCACCAGATACAGAACGGACACGGTGACCGAGGAAGTTCCCAGCGCGATCCGCACGGGGCGCTCTCTCATCCGCGCGGCGACCACGTCGGCGAGGGTGAACCGCCCGCAGTTGCGCACGAGTTCGGCGACGAGGAACAGCACCACCAGCCAGGCCACGAGGAAGCCCACCGAGTACAGCATTCCGTCATAGCCGAACAGGGCGATGAGTCCGGAGATGCCGAGGAAGGACGCAGCCGACATGTAGTCACCGGCGATGGCAAAACCATTCTCCATGGGAGTGAAGAGCCGGCCGCCCGCGTAGAACTCCTCCGCGGAACCACGCCGGTTACGGCTCACCCAGGTCGTGATGGCCAACGTGATCGCGACGAACACGCTGAACAGCAGCAGCGACAGCGTCTGATGGTCAACCGTCACGCGACACCGCCCTTCGCGACGCGCGTCAACTCCTGGGTGTCCCAGCGCAGTTCGAGCGCCGCCCGGTCCCGGCGCAGCCGCGCGTGACGGGCGTAGGCCCAGGTGAGCAGGAAGGTGGTGAGGAACTGCCCCAGCCCGGCAAGCATCGCCACGTTCACGGCACCCGCCACGGGCCGGGCCATCAGCTCCGGCGCGGTCGTGGCGGCCACGATGTACACCACGTACCACGAGAGGAAGATCACAACAGTCGGCACCACAAACCGCCGGTACCGGCTGCGCACCTCCTGGAAGGCCGCGCTCCGCTGCACCTCGAGGTACACATCGGCCGCACCCCGCTGAACAGTGTCCGGGACGTCCGCGGCACCCGACTCCCCCCATCCGGAGGCGAGGGCGTCGTACCAGGGGTCGTGGCTCGAGTGCATGCCCAAGCATGGACAGAACGGAAAGATCCCCGGATCGCGTTCTCCGGGGGCTTCACCCCATCAGGTGACTGCGGGAGCGCGGCAGCCTCCAACGGTGAGCGGCCTCACAGGGGCCACCCGCACCCGACGGCGATGCCGCGCGGGCGGTGCGGGTGGGATCCCAATCCGGCCGAAGGCGAAGCCGGGGCAGACCCCCGGTCCAAGCCGGCGCAGCGACTACGCGTCGATGCGCGACCGATCCAGCGTGGCCGCCGAGCTGGAGATGAACTCCTTGCGCGGCGCCACATCGTTGCCCATCAGCAGATCGAAGACCCGCTCGGCGGCCTCCAGATCGGTGAGGCTGATCCGGCGCAGGGTCCGGTGACGCGGGTCCATCGTCGTCTCGGCCAGCTGGTCGGCGTCCATCTCGCCGAGACCCTTGTACCGCTGGATGGAGTCCTTGTAGCGAATGCCCTTGCTCTGGAACTCCATGAGCTTGTCGCGCAGTTCCCGGTCCGAGTACGTGTACACGTACTTGTCCTGCCCCTTCTTGGGCTGGACGATCTCGATCCGGTGCAGCGGCGGCACGGCCGCGAACACCCGGCCCGCCTCGATCATCGGCCGCATATAGCGCTGGAACAGCGTCAGCAGCAGCGTCCGGATGTGGGAGCCGTCGACGTCGGCGTCGGTCATCATGATGATCTTGCCGTAGCGGGCGGCGTCGATGTCGAAGGTCCGGCCCGACCCCGCTCCTATGACCTGGATGATCGCGCCGCACTCGGCGTTCTTGAGCATGTCGGTGACGGACGACTTCTGGACGTTGAGGATCTTGCCGCGGATCGGCAGCAGCGCCTGGAACTCGGAGTTCCGGGCGAGCTTGGCGGTGCCGAGCGCGGAGTCTCCCTCGACGATGAACAGCTCGCTGCGGTCGACGTCGTCGCTGCGGCAGTCGGCGAGCTTGGCCGGCAGCGAGGAGGACTCCAGAGCCGTCTTACGGCGCTGCGCGTCCTTGTGCTGGCGGGCCGCGATGCGCGTACGGGCGGCGGCGACGGCCTTCTCCATGACGACCCGGGCCTGGGCCGCGGCGTCCCGCTTCGTGGACGTCAGGAACGCCTTGAGCTCCTTGGCGATCACGGTGCTCACGATGCGCCGGGCCGCCGAGGTGCCGAGGACCTCCTTGGTCTGGCCCTCGAACTGCGGCTCGGCGAGGCGGACCGTGACGACGGCGGTGAGGCCCTCCAGGGCGTCGTCCTTGACGACGTCGTCCTCGGCGACGCGCAGCATCTTCTTGGTGCGCAGCACCTCGTTCATGGTGCTGGTCACGGCCGTCTCGAAGCCCGCGACGTGGGTGCCGCCCTTGGGGGTGGCGATGATGTTCACGAACGACTTCAGGGTCGTGTCGTAGCCCGTGCCCCACCGCATCGCGACGTCGACGTCGAGTTCACGGGTGACCTGTGTGGGGGTCATCTGGCCGTGCTCGTCCAGGACCGGGACGGTCTCCTTGAAGGTGCCCTGGCCCGACAAACGGAGGACGTCGCACACCGGCTTGTCGGTGGCCAGGTACTCGCAGAACTCGCTGATGCCGCCGTCGAAGCGGAAGGACTCCTCGCCCTTGCTCCCGCCGTCGCCGAGGCCGAATTCGTCGCGGACGACGATGGTCAGGCCGGGCACCAGGAACGCCGTCTGGCGGGCGCGTTGGTGCAGCGTCTCCAGGGACAGCTTGGCGTCCTTGAGGAAGATCTGGCGGTCGGCCCAGTACCGCACGCGCGTGCCGTTGCGGGCCTTGGGGATCTTCTTGGTCTTGCGCAGGCTGCCGGTCTCGAACTTGGCGTTCGGGCCGTCGGCGGCGAAGGCTCCGGGGACACCGCGGCGGAAGCTGATGGCGTGCGTGTGGCCGTTTCGGTCCACCTCGACGTCCAGTCGCGCGGACAGGGCGTTCACCACGGAGGCACCCACGCCGTGCAGACCGCCGGAGGCGGCGTAGGACCCGCCGCCGAACTTGCCGCCGGCGTGCAGCTTGGTCATCACGACCTCGACGCCGGACAGGCCGGTCTTGGGCTCGACGTCGACCGGGATGCCCCGGCCGTTGTCCCGGACCTCCACGGAGCCGTCGTCGTGGATGATCACGTCGATGTGGTCGCAGTAGCCACCGAGAGCCTCGTCGACGGAGTTGTCGATGATCTCCCAGAGGCAGTGCATGAGACCACGGCTGTCGGTCGACCCGATGTACATGCCTGGGCGCTTGCGTACGGCCTCGAGGCCCTCGAGGACGAGCAGGTGCCGCGCGGTGTAGTTGGAACCGTCCAGGTCTGCTCCTGCCAGCAGCGCTGTGGACGGCACGGACGTCTCGGCGGTCACGCGGTTCGCTCCTCGCTGAATTTCAGATGAGGCCCTTGTGGGTAAGGGCACGGCTTCGGTCGCCGTCAAGAGGGTACCGAGGCCTGGTAGAGCCGTTGTAACGCCACCCTCGCGTGAAACACAGACTAGACCAGAGTCGCATGCGTGTTCGATCCCTCGATGGAGTGAAGCACATATCACGTTCCCTTCCAGGCATGAACCATTTAGGCTCCGGGCACGTCCTCATGAACAACCGGCAACCCAGCCGGGAGGACCCGACCTTGACCGACAGCGCGAAACCGTAAGCAAGACAAAGACGCACTACGGCACATTCGCCGCCAAACCGGCAGCAGCCAGCCGCCCCGGAAAAATTTCTCTCTGGGAGAAGCCGCGAGCGGGAACGTTTTGGGGCTGGTTGGATGTTGACCCTGGTACGACAGCTCGTCGAGCTAGAGAAGAGGCGACGTGACTACTGTTCTGACCCCCGCGAGCCCGCTGACGGCCGCTGACCGCTGCGACCGTTGCGGCGCCCAGGCGTACGTGCGTGTTGTCCTGCTGAGCGGCGGTGAACTGCTCTTCTGCGCCCACCACGGTCGCAAGTTCGAGCCGGAACTCAAGAAGATCGCCGCTGAGATACAGGACGAGACGGAGCGGCTGACGACCGTTCCCGCATCGACGTCCGAAGAAGAGCGCTGAACCTCGCATTAACGACGAGCCAGCTCCGGCACAGGCCGGTTGACGGGCGGCCGCCCCTGAGAGCAGGGGCGGCCGCCCGCGCTCATACCCCGCGAGCGCTCAGGCCCCTGTCAGCCGTCGGCATGACGCTCTTGCCCCGCGGCCCGCCACCCCAGGGTCCGTACGACCTCGGACACCCGCGTGTAGACACCGGGACTGCCCACGCGACCGCAGCCGGTGCCCCAGGACACGAGCCCGATCAGCCTCCCCTGGGCGACCAGGGGCCCTCCGCTGTCCCCCTGACAGGCATCCCGGCCCCCTTCCCGCTCCCCTGCGCAGACCATGCTGTCGGCCTGGTACCTGCCGTCACCACCGCCCGGATACGCCTGCTTGCACAGGGTGTCAGCCAGTACGTGCACCCGTGCCGCACGCAGGCTGCGCGGGTAGTCGCCCGCCCCTGTGACGTCTCCCCACCCGTAGACCAGGGCCGGTGTCCCCGGCACATAGGCAGGATCGCCGGCGCGGGCCATCCTGATGACCGAGCTCGCGGGAAGGGGCTGGGCGAGGGAGAGCACGGCGAAGTCGCCTGCGTTGCCGACATCGTCGTAGGCCGGGTTCACCCAGCTGTCGCGGACCCGGATCTCCTGACCCCGGCCGGACAACAGGTCCGTACGGCCCGTGATGACGGTGAAGTCGCGCACCTGGTGGGGCGGTGCCCCCATGACCTCCTCGCTGAGGCAGTGGGCCGCGGTGAGCACGGTGGTCCGGCCGACGGCCACGCCGACACAGAACTGACCCGCCCGCGTACCCCCGAACCGGTCACGGCTGGACAGCGCCACGGTCCACGGACTGTCGGTTACATCGACCGGGAAGCCGCCGACGACGACACTGTCGGCAGCCGCGGGGGCGGCGGACGCCAACGGTATGGCAGCCGCCACGGCCGCCAGGACCAGCGGCCGGGCGAGGGCCCGGATAAAGGGACGTCGCATGCACGCTCCTCACTCTGGAGTGGTCGTGGGACACCCAGAGTGATTCAGCCCGCCCGACCCCGCACCCGCGCGCCGGTCCGAAGGCTGCCCCTGACAGCACGAAGGCCCGGTCCCTATTCGGGGGGCCGGGCCTTGTGTGTCGTACGGATGCGGCCTAGTCGAGGTAGTCGCGCAGCACCTGGGAGCGCGACGGGTGGCGCAGCTTCGACATGGTCTTGGACTCGATCTGGCGGATCCGCTCGCGCGTGACGCCGTAGACCTTGCCGATCTCGTCGAGGGTCTTCGGCTGACCGTCGGTGAGACCGAAGCGCATGGAGACGACGCCCGCCTCGCGCTCGGACAGGGTGTCGAGGACCGAGTGCAGCTGCTCCTGCAGAAGCGTGAAGCTGACCGCGTCGGCCGGGACGACGGCCTCGGAGTCCTCGATGAGGTCACCGAACTCGCTGTCGCCGTCCTCGCCCAGCGGGGTGTGCAGGGAGATGGGCTCGCGGCCGTACTTCTGGACCTCGATGACCTTCTCCGGGGTCATGTCGAGTTCCTTGGCCAGCTCCTCCGGGGTGGGCTCGCGGCCCAGGTCCTGGAGCATCTGGCGCTGCACGCGCGCGAGCTTGTTGATGACCTCGACCATGTGCACCGGGATACGGATGGTGCGGGCCTGGTCGGCCATGGCGCGGGTGATCGCCTGACGGATCCACCAGGTGGCGTACGTGGAGAACTTGTAGCCCTTGGTGTAGTCGAACTTCTCGACCGCGCGGATCAGACCGAGGTTGCCCTCCTGGATGAGGTCCAGGAAGAGCATGCCGCGGCCGGTGTAGCGCTTGGCCAGGGAGACCACCAGACGGAGGTTGGCCTCCAGGAGGTGGTTCTTGGCGCGGCGGCCGTCCTCCGCGATGATCTCCAGCTCGCGCTTGAGCTTCGGGGCGAGCTTGTCGGCGTTGGCCAGCTTGTCCTCGGCGAACAGACCGGCCTCGATGCGCTTGGCGAGCTCGACCTCCTGCTCGGCGTTGAGCAGCGGGACCTTGCCGATCTGCTTGAGGTAGTCCTTGACCGGGTCGGCGGTGGCACCGGCGGCGGCGACCTGCTGCGCGGGCGCGTCGTCCTCGTCCTCGTCGGACAGCACGAAACCGGCGCTCTCGGCGCCCTCGGGCTCGTCGGCGCCCTTGGGGGCGTCCTCGAGGACCTCTTCCTCGACGACCTCGGCGTCGTCCTTCTTGCCTGCGGTGGTCTTCTTGGCCGCCGTCTTCTTGGCGACGGTCTTCTTCGCGGCCGTCTTCTTGGCGGTCGTCTTCTTGGCAGCGGCCTTCTTGGCGGTGGCGTCGTCCTCGACGGCGGGCTCAGCGGCGGACGCCTCGGGCGTGGCGGTGGCGGTGGCCTTCTTCGCGGTCGCCGTCTTGGCCGCGACCGTCTTCGTTGCGGTGCGCTTGACCGGACTCTTCGCTGCGACGCTCTTACGGGTGCGCTTGGGCTCCGCGGCACTGACCATCAGCGTCACACCCTCTTCCTCGAGGATCTGGTTGAGGCTGCGCAGTACGTTCTTCCACTGAGTGGCCGGAATCTGGTCAGCTTCGAAGGCCCGACGCACATCGTCGCCGGCGATCTGCCCCTCAGCCTTTCCCCGCTCGATAAGAGCCATGACAGAGACGGACTCGGCGATCTCCGGCGGGAGCGTACGGGATGTGCTGGCCGACACGAACAACCTCTCGGAACGTTGGAAAACGGCTTCCGGCCCCGTCCACTGCGGACAGGAGCCGACCACCGGCCTGAGGATTGGGCCGACGGTGCGGGCGGGGGCCGGGAAGATACACAGCGCCTTGTGCGGCGTCCGTATTCCCTCCTCGGCAGTCACCTCTTAGGTCATCGCGCTGTTTCCCCGAGCGTTACGCCCAATCTGCGTGGCCCGAGTCACATCCCGTAACCGATCAAAAACAGACAGACGCTGACATAACAGGTCACCCATGGCCCGAACCATGCACTGTACGGCTATTCCACGGCCTCGTCGCACCGTCGGACCCGCAGGATCCGTACTGGATCCTGCGGGTCCGACGGTGGAGGGAGCGCAGACCGGGAGATGCCACAGGAGGGGGAGGCATCCCGGCCGCGCCACCCGGTGGCGCGGTCAGTGCGCGCGGGGGGCGGGCACCACGCGCTCGACCTCGGGGTGGACGGTGAGCAGCTGGCGCACGGCCGCCTCGGCGGCCGCGCCGTCAGCGGCGGCGAGGGCGTCGACGATCCTGCTGTGCTGCGCCAGCGACGCCTCGTTCGGCCGGTCGCAGCCCGTCACGGGGCCGCCGGAGACCTGGAGGGCGGCCGAGACGATCCCCGAAAGGTGCTCCAGCATGCGGTTGCCGGCGACCTGGATGAGCAATGAGTGGAACTCGGCGTCGGCGCGGGAGAACGTGAGCACGTCACCCTGCCCCATCGCGTGGCCCATGATCTCGACCATGTCGGCGAGCCGCTGCTGGACGTCGTCGCGGCCGTGCCCGGCGGCGAGACGAGCGGCCAGCGGCTCGATCGTCCAGCGCAGCTCGCTGAGCTCCCGGCGCTGGTCGTCGCGCTGTGGTCCGAAGGCCCGCCATTCGATGATGTCCGGGTCCAGGAGGTTCCAGTCGCTGACGGGACGCACACGCGTGCCGACGTTCGGACGGGCGCTGACCAGGCCCTTGGCCTCCAGGACACGGAGCGACTCACGGACGACGGTGCGGGAGACCTCGAACCGCTGGCCGATCTCCTCGGGCACGAGCGGACGGTCGGCGCCCAGGTCGCCGGAGACGATCATCTGGCCGAGCTGCTGGACGAGTTGGCCGTGCAGCCCGCGTCCACGGCTGCCGGCGGCGCGCCGGCCCACGCGGCCCAGTTCCGAGTCCCCGCCGTCCCAGACGGGGGCTCCGAGGCGGTCGGCGACGGGGGCCTCGGCGTAGGGGTAGCGGTCGAGTTCGCCCGGGCCGGCGAGGCCGGAGTCTGCGGAGCGGGCGGCGGTCATCATGGTGTGCGCAAGGGTACTCACGCATCCTTTGTCGGCGCCGTCCTCAACTCCCTTGAGGTCTTTGGTGAAAAGCACACGAAAGGGTGATCGCTCACCCCGTCGCAATTGACGCCTTATCGGAAAGAAATGGGCTTCCCCCGGGGAGTTGTGCGCACGACAGGATCGGTAACGGCACGGATGGTCGTCATCGGACCCTGCCCCGCAGGGTCGTGAGCAGGTAGGCGCAGAGCAGGGCGGTCAGCGACAACGTCAGGGCGCCGCCGACGGGTTGGGCCACGACACGCGCGGCGGCTTCCAGATAGCGCTCTCCCCCGAACGGCCACTGCGACAGGAGCAGCTCCCGCAACCGCAGCGGAAAACCGGCCGCCGTCCGCACAGACGGTCCTTCGAAGGCCTTCTGTACGAGGGGTACGACGACGACGGGCACGGAGACCACTGCCGCGAGCCCGGCCGTGGTGGACCGGAAGAGGCCCGCCGCGAGGACTCCGGCCCAGGCGCAGCCGATCATGAGCCCGATCCAACTCGCACTCAGCGAAAGCCAGTCCGCGGGAACCTCAGCGAGCTCCGGTCCGTATACGAGGTAGAGCACTTCGGTGTTGCAGCCCACGGTGAGGAAGGCCAGCACCAGCGCGGTGGCGGTGGCGACGAGGAGTTTCGCGGCCAGCAGCCCCAGTCGGCGGGGCACGGTGCCACGATCCGCGGCCAGGGCGGGGTGGCGGAACTCGTCGCCGAAGGCGATCGCGCCGAGCAGCCCGGCTCCGAGCGCCGCGGGCGGCAGCGGGAACTGCTGCGGCCACCCGGCCATCAGCCGCGCCTGCGGCGTGTGCCCGACGCGTGCCAGCAGTACGGCGGTGAGGGCGGACACCACGAGCACGGCGGCGCCGGTGACGAAGCTGGTACCGACACCGACGGCGCGCCGGAGTTCGTAGCGCAGGGGGCGGAGGGGACTGGGGGCGGGGCGGACGGAGATGGGGGGCGGGAGGTCGGGAAGGGCGACGGCAGCGGGAGCCGACGGACGCGACGATGCGGTGGTCTGCGCAGAAGAACCAGCCGTGGGTGCGTCGGCCGGTCGCGGAACGCCTGCCCGTGCCTGCGGAACCTCCGCGGGTGCGATCGGGGCTGTCGCGGACGCCTCCTGCGCGGCAACTGTGGCCGGCCCTGAGTCCGACCCCGGCGGTGGCGTGGCCCTGCGCCCGCGGCCACCGGCAGCGGCCAACTCGACGTCCGACGTGTGCGTCACCTCGTCGGTTCGCGGTTCGGTCGACTGCGGGCCCACCCCGGCACCGGGCCCCATGTCCCCGATCTCGTCGGCGAGTTGGTGGACGAGGATCCCGTGGCGGAAGGCAGTCTCGCCGACATCGGCGCACGTACTGCCGTACACGGACAGACGGTTGCCGCTCTCACGTACGACCTCGACGGAGCGGTGTGCGGTGCGCGCCTCCTTGGTGAGCAGGGAGGCGAAGCGGGAGGCGTGCGGAGTGCGGACGGCGACGCGGGGGCGCAGCCGCGTGCGGGCGAAGTCGGCCACGTCCTGATCGGCGACGAGCCTGCCCCGCTGCAACGTGACGACCCTGTCGGCGGTGCGCGCGGCCTCCTTCGGGTCGGCCGTGGTCAGCAGGACCGTGCCGCCCTGGGCCGCGTGCGCGCGCAGCATGCCGTGCAGCCAGCGGCTCTCGCGACCCGAGAGCCCCGCGGCGGGGCCGTCGAGGACAAGGGTGTGCGGATCGGCGAGCAGTGCGCAGGCGAGGCCGAGGCGGCGGTCCATGCCGCGCGAGAGGGTGCCGAGGCGTTCGTCGCGCAGGCTGACCAGACCGACCACCTCCAGGACTTCGTCGGCGCGCCGGGCCGGAACGCCCGCGGCGGCGCACAGCATGCGCAGATACCCACGGACCGTGCGGGCCGGGTGCCCGGGGAGGTCGCCCAGCAGCACGCCGACTTCGCGCGAAGGATGGGCGATGCGGTGCAGGGGGCGGCCTCTGAAGTAGGTGATTCCACGGCCCCGTTGGAGTTCGAGCATGAGTCTGAGCACCGTCGTCTTGCCCGCTCCCGACGCCCCGAGCAGCGCGGTGACGCGGCCCGCGTGGGCCTCGAAGGAGACGTCGTCGACGGCAGGAGGAAGCTCCTTGCGCGGGTCGCTGGTCAGTCCGATGGCCTGGATCACTCACAGCAAGATAGCGCGCTATGTCCGTTTTTTCGGGTAGGGCAAGGCCCGCTGCGCAGGGGGGATTCGGCCCGGATGGATTTCGAGGTCCTGGTTTCCGAGCGCTGTTCGGGGTCTGTCGGCCTCGTTCTCGACCCCTGTTCTGGGCCCGTGGCGCATGTCCCCGAGCCCTGTTCGGGACCCGTGGCCCTCGTCCCTGAGCCCCTTTCGGATCCCCTGGCCCTTGGTCCTGAGCCTCTTACGGATGCCGTGATCCTTGTCCCTGAGCCGCGTTCGGATCCCATGACGTCGTTCCCGGGCCCGCTTCGGCGTCGGGTTCGCGTCCCGGCCCGCGTCGCGCTTCCGGCCCGCGTCAGACCTCGGGCCGCAGCATTGGGGGGTTGAGCAGCGTGGCTCCGCCGGCCCGGAAGAGCTGGGCGGGGCGGCCGCCCTGGCGCGTGGTGGTGCCGCCGGTGGGGACGAGGAAGCCGGGCGTGCCTGTCACCTTGCGGTGGAAGTTGCGCGGGTCGAGCGCCACACCCCACACGGCCTCGTAGACCCGGCGCAGCTCACCGACGGTGAACTCGGTGGGGCAGAACGCCGTGGCCAGCGACGAGTACTCGATCTTGGAGCGGGCGCGCTCCACTCCGTCGGCCAGGATCTGCGCGTGGTCGAAGGCGAGCGGTGCGACGGGTTCGGCGTCGCGGCCGTAACCGCCCTGCTGCAGGAGTTCGTCGACCGGGGCCCACCTGGCGTTGCTGGCGTCGCCGCCTGCGCGGGGGGCCGGCAGGTCGGGGGCCAGCGCCAGGTGGGCAACACTGACCACCCTCATCCGCGGATCCCGCTTGGGGTCGCCGTAGGTCGCGAGCTGCTCCAGGTGGGCGCCGTTGTCCTGTGCTGGGACGGCCGGGTCGTGAGCACGCAGCCCGGTCTCCTCGGCCAACTCGCGCGCGGCCGCCTGCGCCAGGTCCTCGTCGGCCCGTACGAACCCACCCGGCAGTGCCCAGCGCCCCTGGAACGGCGGTTCGCCCCTGCGCACCGCCAACGCGCACAGGTCATGGCGGCGCACGGTCAGCACGACCAGGTCCACGGTGACGGCAAAGGGCGGAAACGCTGACGGGTCGTAGGGCATGCGGCGATCATAGTCGTCTGCTTGACGATAAACACTCCCTTCGTCGGCCCCATCGATGACTGATCCAATTCGGCCCCGGTGCGGGCCTCACCGCCCTCTCCGCATGTCGTGTCGTTGAGAGTCGTACGAGGTCACGCTCGCAATTGCAGCCCGTCGGCCGCTTCCTCGACCATGGCGAGACCCAGGCGGCTGACACGTACGGAGAACGGTGCCCCGGCGATCCGGAGGCCGGTCAGGATGACCTCACCCAGCGGCGCGCTGCGCACGGGTCGCAGGGTGACCGTGCCCGCCGGCGCGTCCGGGCGGATGCCCGCGAGCGTGGTCAGGAGCAGCACTCCGCCTGCCGCCGCCGTGGCCGCGGGGCGGCAGGCCGCCGGGTGCGGGACGGGGCGCTCCCGTTGGTGCGCCGCTCCCCCGCGTACATGTCGGGCAGGCGGTGGTCGAACACGGCGGCGGCGGCCAGTACGCCTCTCAGCAGAGCGCTCGCTTCCTTCTCGTAGTCGGCCGCGGCGAGGCCCGCTACGGCGAGCGCCGTCTCATGGACCCGCACGGCGCCACTGCGGTGGCCGAACGGATTGTGCCCCGCTTCCTTCACGCCCAGCCCGCGCAGGCCCCAGCCCGAATCCATGGCCGGACCGCCGAGCAGCCGGGCGAGTTGCCCGGTCTGCACCTTGTCCAGCAGGCCGGGCGCCTGTTCGCCACCGCCCAGCAGGCCGGTGTCGAGCAGGTGGACGGCGCTCGCGCCCAGCTGCGGCACGAGGCGTCCGTCCGGGGCCCGGGCAGCCGCGGGCCGGCCGCCGCCCAGGTCATCGATCCAGAAGTCCGCACGGAACGCGTTGCGCAACGCCCCGGCCCATTGCCGCAGCTCGGCACTGCCCGGTCTGCCGAAGGCGTCGAGCAGATCGGCGCCCAGCAGTGCCGCACGATGAGCGTGGGCCTGCGTCTCGCAGCGGACGGGACCGCCGGGCTGCGGGTCGGGCAGATACGTGCCGTCACCCACGGTGGTCCGCAGCCAGGTCAGACACGACTCGGCCGCCGGGAGGAGTTCTTCGGTCTCGGCCGCGGGCATCCCCCAGCGTCGGGCCTCCGCGAGCAGGGCGGGGAACAGCAGCGTGGCCTCCGTGCCTGTGCAGCCCGGTTGCAGATGTGTGCCGGCGTCCCTCATCGGCGCGGGGATCATGCCGGACTGCGCTCCCTGGCCCCGGAGTTGGGTCCGGGTGAGAGTGCGCAGGGTGCCCGCGGCGAGCCGGGTGCCCAGGGGCAGCGTCATCCGGGCCGCGGCGAGGGCCTCGGCCGGGGCCAGGCCACAGCGCCACGGTGCCCCCGCGGCCAGGTGGATGTCGGAGGGGTGGGCCGGGTCGCGCAGCAGGAGGGCCTGGAGGTCCTCGATGCTCGTCCGCAACAGCACTTCCACCCCGGGGTCGTCGCCGGCCGCCCGCGCCGGCGCCAGCGGGCTGGTCGCTGCTCTGCCCACCGCGCGCACGGGTCCCGCACCGTCCGGCCGCACCCGGAGCTCGATGCTCGCGCTGCCGCCCGGGGGGAGCACGAACTCCCACCGCAGCAGCCCGGCCGAGGCCAGTGCGTCGACGGGCGGGGGTCGGCCGTCACCGCCGAGCTCCCCTTGACGGACGACCAGCGCAGGCCGCAGTCGTGGACAGTGGCAGGGAGTTCCGGTCCCGCGTTGCCACGGACGATCGCACCGAGGTCGGCCAGGTCCGTGCCCAGAGCGACCTCGACCGGCAGACGCAGGGGGCGGGCAGCCGCGCTGTGCAGCGTGATCCGCTCGGTGCCGTCCGCGTGACGGGTTCGCTCGACGACGACGTCCGGGTCGGGGCCCGCCTGCGGGGAACTCCGCAGCGTGCCCACGAAACGGGCGACGTCGGCCCCGGACATCCGGGCTTGCACGGCGAGCGGCTCACGCCCGGCCACACGGATCTGACAGCGTGAGAGCACGCGACGACCTGCGCGGTAGAAGCCGTCGAGGCCTCGGCCGGTCAACTGCCCCTGGTCCGTGGACATGGCGAGGCCCGGGAGGGCTACGCAGATCAGGGCGTTGTGGGTGGGAGGCACGTCGGACCGACGTGGGGTTGGTGGGGCTAGTGGGGTTGGGGCTAGTGGGGTTGGTGGGGTTGGCTTCGGTGGCGGCTGAGCCGACGAAGGGATGTCTTGAGTAGGGGACGCGCGCCTTGCGCGGACGGCGCATCGAGTTGCACCGCCGAACTCGGCACTCCGAGAGGCATCGCGTCGAGGGGTATCGCTCGGGCCCCCTGGCGCGCGCGGCCCCACACCGTCCCCGGTCGGAGGCAGCCCCGTATCCAGACGTTGGGACGGCACCATTCCGCCGGGGACGGAACTGTCCTCACCGGCCCTGGAGGCCGGAGTCGGCGGTGACATCGGCGGCGGAGGCGCCGGGATCGGTGCCGGCACCGGAGTCGACTGTGGCATGGGGCGGCTTCCTCTGCGCTCTGTGCGCCGCAGGCGTGTGCGGCGCCGGCTGGGGGACCCGGAGTGACAGGGGCGGTGCGGCGGCACGGCCGGTTCAGGCGTTCCGCCACTCAGGTGAACGGGGACGGATCCCTCCAGGTCACGCCCATGACGGGGTAACTCCGCCGGAGGGCCACCGCATTGGCGGGGTTCGCCGACGCAGCTGAGCCCCTCCCTGGCGTTCCCGCCCGGGCGGCTGAGCCCCTCGACGGAGTCCCTGCCCACACGGTTGAACCCCGCTGCGGAGTCCCCACCCTCACGGTTGAACCCTCTGCGGAGTCCACACCCGCGCGACAACGGCCCCCCACGACGTCCCCGCCCCAGCGGCGTCGCAGGTAGATGCCACCGCTTCCACAACCTCGGTCGGCACTCCGCCCTCGACGGCTCACGCGTCCCCCTCCACGCCCGCACCTCCAGAACACAGGCCGTCCGGTCGGGGCCCACCTCGACGAGCGGCGCCCTTCCTCGACGTACGCGGAGCCGATCCCTTCGAGCTCCCCGGCACCGTGCCGCCAGGCCGCACAGCACCGGGACGGCTTCCCGCCGACGCACGAGGACGCGCGACACTCGATCCCCTCGCGCCCCGCTCCCCCGGATTCCGCCCGGTGCCCCTGGCTGATCGAGGCAGGCTGCCGACAGCACCCGCCGTCTCCCGTGATCGGCGACCACCGCCCTCCTCAGATGTCGGCGCGGGCTCCGGCACCGTTCCCCGCACCGGCTCTTCGACGTCCGCCGGCTGGTCGAGCCGCCCTGTGACCTCCTGTTCACGGCTCACACTTTCCGCGCGCAGGCAGCGGCGGATCGCCTCGGGGTCCAGCCCCTCGTTGCAGGCTTGGTGCAGCAACCGGGCGAAGAGGTAGTCGCCGTCGACGCCGAGTGCCATGGCGAGGGCTTCTCGGGCCTCCAGCTCATCGCCGGTGGACCAGGCCACCCAGCCGGCGAGGGTGAGGGGCGCCGCGGCGTGCTCGCGGTACGGGCCGACACAGCGGCGGGCCAGTGCCCGCCAGAGTCGGAGCGCGGGAGCGGCCTCGTCGCCCTCCATCCACTCGGCCGCGCGGTCACGGGTCGCGCGGTCCTGCAGACCCAGAATGAGCCTCGCGGCTTCGTCGTGGCCGAGCAGTCCGTCATCGCGGAAATCCGCGGTCAAGGTCCCGGCCACAGGCGGGGCCTCGGCGAACCGGCACTTGAGCCGCTCCGCCAGCTCCAGCGTCTCCTCCGCCACGCCCGCGCGTTTCGTGTCATCCAGGATCCTGGCGACCAGCTCCATGCCGACCGTGTCCAGGGCGCCCTCCTGCTCCGGGGCGCCCGCCAACTCCCAGGGCAGCAACCTGGCCCGCAACTCGCGCAGCGTGCCGCGCACCTGGACCCCGGCGTATGTGGCCGCGGCTGCCAGCACGGACGTACCGGGCAGGCCCATCGGACAGCCCTCGGGCGGACAGCACTCGGCGCGGTCGCAGCAGTACGACCAGAAGCGGCCGTCCGAGATGCACAGGGCCTCGATCACCGGCACGTCCAGATTGCCGCAGGCGACACGCATCTTCTGGGCCAGCGGTCGCAGCCGTTCCATGACCTGGCGGCCCGTCTCGCCCTCGGCCGGTTCCTGGCAGAGAAAGGCGACCATCTGCTCCGGCCGGGCTCCCCTACGCTCGCTGCCCGTCACCAGGCCGTGGGCCAACTGCCCGGCCGCGGAGTCCCAGTCGTCCGCACTCGCGGGAATGCCGAGCCGCGCTCGGCCACCGAACCGCCCGCGGCCTGCCCTGTCGTGCAGGGCGACGAGGACGATGCTGTCCTCGGGGCGATAGCCGAGGAGATACGGCAGGGCGTCGGCGAGTTCCGCCGGGGTGCGCAGGGTGACCTGGTGCTCGGGCAGGTCCGCTTCCTTCGGGTCAGTTGCCCCAGGGGCGGCTGGCCGCTCCCCGCGCCCGGCGTCGTCGCTCTCGGAAAATCCAGTCGCTTCGCTGTGATTCGTCATGCGACAGACGATCTCCCGGATCGCGAAGTTCCGCTTGACCCTGTGGATAAGTCCGACCAGGGACACGACAATTCGCCCCTGGACGTGGGTAATGCCGCGCTCTGGTGCGCGGTGTCATTCCAACGCCGTGCTCTGGTGGGCCCCGTCATTCGCTTTCATGGGACTCACAGCGCCGTTCACTCCTGACGCGCTACGCCCGTCCGTTCGCCCGACGCGATACGCAAGAACTCGCTCTGAGCTGGTCGCGCGGTAGTCGGGGACGCCTCGCGCGCAGCCGGATCCAGGGGCTCGCCGGCGTGCCCCTACCGGCCCACGAGCAGCCACACCGCGTCCTGAGTCTCGTCGCATGTTCACGTACGGCGAGCAGAACGCGCCTCTGCCCCGCCCGCCGAAACTCACGGCAAACGGCGTCCAGTTGGCACAGGTACCGCACAGCAGGCACTGGCCGATGTACTCCAACCCCACCTGGATGCCGGACCGAATCGCCACGTGCCGTGCACGCACGGGCTCCGGACCGAGCCCCGATCACCGGGGCGGCCCACTCTTGCCTTCAGGCGGCCGTCACCGCCCGTCTCCACAACACCCAGGGCAGCTCAACCCGCGGCAGCGAGGACCAGAGGAAGAACCGCTTCGCTGCCAGCCCGGCGCAAGAGGCGAGCAGCGACAGCGAGGGTCCAGCCCGAGTCCGTGTAGTCGTCCACGAGCAGGACAGGCCCCGAGGAGCCCGCCAGCGCAGCAGCCAGTTCCTCGGAGACGGCGAATGTGTCGGCCAGTGTCCGTAGGCGTTGAGCGGAGTTGCTGCGCCGTGTCGCGTGCGCGCCACCCGGTCCCGTGTACGTCAAGGTTCCCAGATACGGGAGGCGGCCGATGGTCGCGATGCCCTGGGCGAGGGAACCGACCAGTTGCGGACGGGCCAGGGACGGTACGGCGACGACACCCACCGGCCGGGAAGAGGCATCCGGCACATTCGGCGCCCAGCCGCCCGGTGAGCGCGCCCAGTCGGCGAGGACCGCGACCGCGGCCTGCAGGACGTCGTCGGGGACCGGACCGTCGGGGGCGTTCTCGGCCAGCAAAGGCCGCAGGCGGTTGCCCCAGCCGATGTCCGAGAGCCGGCCCAGCGCCCGCCCGGTGGAACACTGCTCCTTGGCCGGGATGCGGCCCTTGAGGTCGATGCCCAGTGCGGGCATCCCTGTCGGCCACATCCGGCGCGGCTCAACCTCCGCCCCTGGGCGATCCAGCTCCTTCGCCGCCCCCGTCAGAGCCTCGGACGAGACCGACGAAGCGATCCAGGTGCCCGCGCAGTTGTCGCAGCGGCCGCACGGGGCGGCCCCCTCGTCGTCCAGCTGCCGACGCAGGAACTCCATCCGGCACTGTGTCGTGCTCACGTACTCCCGCATGGCCTGCTGCTCGGCAGTTCGCTGCCGTGCCACCCACGCATACCGATCAGCGTCGTACACCCACCGCTCGTCGGTGGAGGTCCAGCCACCCTTGACCCGCCTGACCGCCCCGTCCACGTCGAGGACCTTGAGCATGGTCTCAAGCCGCGTACGCCGAAGATCCACCACCGCCTCCAGCGCAGGCACGGACAACGGCCGTCCCGCTTCCGCCAGCGCCGACAGGGTCTGCCGGACCTGCGTCTCGGGCGGGAAGGCCGTGTCGGCGAAGTAGCGCCAGATGGCCTCGTCCTCCTTGCCGGGCAGCAGCAGCACATCCGCGTGCTCGACACCGCGGCCGGCGCGGCCGACCTGCTGGTAGTAGGCGATCGGCGACGACGGCGAACCGAGATGCACCACGAAGCCCAGGTCCGGCTTGTCGAACCCCATCCCCAGCGCCGAGGTCGCGACCAGCGCCTTGACCCGGTTCGCCAGCAGGTCGGACTCGGCCTGCAGCCGGTCCGCGTTCTCCGTACGCCCCGTGTACGAGGCCACCTGGAAGCCGCGCTGCCGCAGGAACGCGGTGGCCTCCTCGGCCGCGGCCACCGTGAGCGAGTAGATGATCCCGGAACCCTGCAGCTCGTCCAGGTGCTCGGCCAGCCAGGCCAGACGATGCGCCGCGTCCGGCAACTGCACCACACCCAGCCGCAGGCTCTCCCTCTCCAGCGAGCCGCGTAGCACCAGGGCCTCGCCCGCGCCGGTCCCCAGTTGCTCGGCGACGTCCGCCGTCACGCGGGCATTGGCGGTCGCCGTGGTCGCCAGCACCGGAATCCCGGGGGCGAGCCCGGCAAGCATCGCCCGGAGCCGGCGGTAGTCGGGCCGGAAGTCGTGGCCCCAGTCGGAGATGCAGTGCGCCTCGTCGACCACCAGCAGGCCGGTGGTGGCAGCGAGCTTGGGCAGCAACTGCTCGCGAAAGTCCACGGAATTGAGGCGCTCGGGGCTCACGAGGAGTACATCGGTCTCACCGCGCTCGACCTCCCCGTAGATGGTGTCCCATTCCTCGGGGTTGGCCGAGTTGATGGTCCGCGCCCGGATACCGGCCCGCGCCGCCGACTCGACCTGGTTGCGCATCAACGCGAGCAGGGGCGAGATGATCACCGTCGGGCCGGCACCACGTCGGCGCAGCAGAGCGGTGGCGACGAAGTACACCGCCGACTTGCCCCAGCCCGTGCGCTGCACCACCAGGGCGCGACGGCGCTCCTGCACCAGGGCCGCCACCGCCTGCCACTGGTCCTCCCGCAGCCGGGCCGTACCGCCGGGGGCACCGACGAGCTCAGCGAGGATGGCATCGGCTTCGGTGCGGAGCTCCAGATCGTCCATGTCTCCATGCAACCCGATGCCACTGACAATCAGCCACCTCACTCGGCGCAACAGGCACTCACGGACCGTCGACGGAGCGCGCCGAGCATCGTTGACCTGGTCGTACAGGTCACCCCATGCGTCGCACAGTGACGCACTGGGTAGGGATATAACCCTCGCACCACCAGATAACGGTCGGTGGTCCCAATTGCTCGTTGCCGCATTCAGGTTCGACAGGAAGAATTGAAGTCCGCTCCCCGCACGGCCCGTCCGTGATCCGGTAGGGCTCTGCTGCGGTGTGCGCTCCCCGATTCCGACCTCGCCCGCAGTGTGGGCGCGTAGCCGAAGGGAGGACCGTGACCTTCGGATTCGCTCCGTCCTCTGCGGCATCCGTGTCGACGTCAGCCGACCTGTCCGCCGCATCCGCCAACCCGCTGGCCCGCATGCTCGAACCAGCGGAGTGGGCCGCCGCGGGCATCCCGCTGCTGCGCAATCCCCGCGAGGTCGTCAGTGGTCTGCACTCCAGGCACCGCCCAAGGCCGACGACCGTGATCGTGGCCGTCCTCGACGCGGACGAGCGCGTGCGCGCGAGTGCCTCGTTCACACGCCGCCCGTCCCCGGCGGACGGCTGGATGTTCCGCAACTCGCTGCTCGCCCAGCTCCGCCGCGTCATCCCGCACGACCTGCGGCGTCGCACCCCTGTGCGCACCGCGGTTCTGCTCTACTGCCGAGAGGGCGACGCGCGTTGGACGGAGGAGGACGGCGCGTGGATGTGGGGCCTGCGTGACGCCTGCACCCTGCACGGCCTGCGCTGCGGCGCGTACGTCACGCTGACAAAGGACGGCTGGCAGGTCCTCGGCGAGGGCCGTGGCGGCCGCCGCCCCAACACCGACTCGGCCCCGGAGCCTCTCGCCACGTCCGAGTCACCACTCCCGCTGCCCCGCACCGGCGGCGCGGCCTCAGAGGTCCTACGGCGCGCGGCGGCTCGCTGAGGACGCCCGCAGGAGTCTCGACCAACGTCACGGTCGAGCCGCACGCCGCTCGCTGCACGCGATACGCCGGACGCGATACGACGGCCGAAGGCAGACGAGGACCCGACGCGGACCGCCAAGCCGCTGCGAGAGCCACCCCGCAGTCCGAGAGGTGCCACCACGCAGTCGCCGCGCAACCCACCGCACGGAAACCCGCCCCGCTCACGCCATGAACCAGTCGGGGCTTCCCTGCACTGGCACCACGGCGGCAGCATGCGCCTGGTGATCAGCCGACCCTCGCGGCGGAACGCCCCCACACCGACTCACCTGTACGGCGTGGACTCACACCCCGATCCGAGCCGACGGGCCTGTGCACGGCGCGCGCTGCCTTCCTCCGAGCACACCGGAACGCCCGCCGTGCAGACGCCGCGAGAGCGGCGCCTCACCCCCGGTGTCCTGTGAGTTTCCCCCAGGACGAGCCGGAGCGGCTCAGACGCCCACGCCCAGCACCGAGTTGATGCGTTGCGTGTCACCGCAGACGATCAGCAAGGCACCGGCCCGGCCGAGGGCCAGAGGCAGGGCGCTGGCAGCAGCAGTGTCGGGACCGCCATTGACGGCCACCACGACCACCGGCCGCGACGCGGCACGATCGGCGACGGAGGCATCGGCGTAAAAGACGTCGTCACCGGCGTCGTGCTGCGCCCAGTAGGAGGCTTCACCGAAGGACAGCTCGTGGGCGGCCCACGGGTGCTGTTCGCCAGTGGTGATCACCAGGACGTCGCTGGGGGCGCGGCCCGACTCCAGGAGCAGGTCGACGGCTTCCTCGGCAGCGTCGAGCGCGCCCTCGAGCGAGGCCGGGATCAGCTGGATCTGCGGGGTCGCCGCAGCCGGAGCGGCGGCGGGAGCGGCCGGACCCGACGGTCCGGGCTTGGCCACGTCACGCGGCGAACGTTGCACCGGCGGCGCGGGCCGCACGGGCCCGGGTCGGCCGGGACGCGACGGAGCCGCGGGGCGGGGGCCGGGTACGGGACGAGGGGTCGGCGCGGTGCGGCCGCTGGCCGGCGTGACGCGGGGACCCTGGGCACTCTCGTGAATCTGAGGCTCCTCGGGAATGAGAGGCATGAGCTGATGTTTATCAAACGCTGGTGCGGCTCGCATGGCCGGGTGGCACACAAGTGCGAGCGGAATCGTCAGAAGTCGAAGCCGAGCTGCCCCTCGATCTCCGGAACGCTTCCTTCCACCCAACTGCGGACCTTCTTGAGGTGCCGCCACTGGGGCAGCGCATCAAGATACGCCCACGACAACCGGTGGTACGGGGTGGGTCCCCGCTCCGCCAGTGCGGCCTTGTGCACGGGCGACGGGTACCCGGCGTTGTCCGCAAAACCGAATTCTGCATGGTCGATACCCAGTTCGGCCATCATTTTGTCGCGCTGCACCTTGGCGATCACCGAGGCCGCCGCGACCGCCACACACGACTGGTCACCCTTGATGACCGTCCGGACCCTCCAGGGGTTCCCGAGATAGTCATGCTTCCCGTCGAGGATCACCGCGTCGGGACGGACCGGCAGTGCCTCCAGGGCACGCCCCGCGGCGAGCCGCAGCGCTGCAGTCATCCCTAGGGCGTCGATCTCCTCCGGAGACGCGTGCCCGAGGGCGTACGAGGTCACCCACGTCCGCAGCAGGTCGGCGATCTCGGTGCGCCGCTTGACGGTGAGCAACTTGGAGTCGGTGAGGCCTTCGGGGGGCCGGCGCAGTCCGGTGATCGCAGCGCAGACACTGACGGGGCCGGCCCACGCACCGCGGCCCACCTCGTCGACACCGGCAATGATCTTCGCTCCGGTCGTGGCTCGGAGGGAGCGCTCGACGGTGTGAGTAGGCGGTTCGTACGGCATGGCGCCCTTAGCGTACGCCGCCCGGAACCGGCTTCGACACCCTGGTTCGCCGAAGCCACCTCCAGGCCGGTCCGGCCACGGTTCAGCGGGCCGTCGGGCGGAGCAGTGGAAGCATCAACTGGTCGACCATCTCCTCGAGATCTCGATCATTCCATTCGCTCATGCACATCTTTGATCGGTACATCATCATCGCCGGGATGGCGTCGAAGACATAGCCGTTCGCCGCGCCGGCCCGCACCTCTCCCCGCTCAATGCCACGGTTGACGACCTCTCGGAGCAACGCGATCGTGGGTTCCACGACGCCCTCGAAGATCACACCGTGAAAGCGCTCGGCCTGAAGACTGTCGCATTCGTGAATAACCGACCGCAGCGCGAAACCGGGCCGCGAGAACATTGCCTCCCGCGCCTGCCGACACAGCTCGAGCAGGTCTTCGCGCACGTTCCCGAGGTCGGGAGCCGACGCGAAGCTCGGCAACCCGGCCCGCAGCGCATCGGCGACGAGATCCTCCTTGGAGGGCCAGCGCCGATAGACGGCAGCCTTCCCGGTCTGGGCGCCGGCCGCCACACCCTCCATCGTGAGGCCGTTCCATCCGACCGTACTGAGCTGCTCCAGCGCGGCATCGAGGATCGCGCGCTCGAGCGCGGCGCCACGGCGGCGGGGAGAGGCCGACCGAGCGGGGGCGGCCGTCCAGCGCGAGGTAACCATCTGAGCATCTCCAACGAACAAGCGAGGCGGGGATTTCGGGGATACGGGGACTCCACGCGGCAACTACAGGGGGACAGACCGCGCGACAACAACATAAGTGAACGCTTGCGTTCACTACTGGGGACTCACTACGGTTGACGCAACAGTGAACGCGAGCGTTCACTAAGGCACTTGTGGGGGACCCATAGTGACAACCTCTCAGTTGATCAAGGATCAGAAACCAGGTGCGGCCCGCCGGGAGGGGCATCCCGGCATCGCGCTCACCGTCATCGCGGCCTGCCAACTCATGGTGGTACTCGACGCGACGATTGTGAACATCGCGCTCCCGCACATTCAGAATGCCCTCAACTTCAGCACCACCGACCTCACGTGGGTCGTCAGCGCCTACACGCTCACCTTCGGTGGCCTGCTGCTTCTCGGCGGTCGCGCCGGTGACATCCTGGGCCGCCGCCGGGTCTTCATGGCCGGCATCCTGCTGTTCACCCTCGCCTCCCTGCTCGGTGGATTCGCACAGGAACCGTGGCAGTTGCTGGCCGCCCGTGTGCTCCAGGGCGTGGGTGGCGCGATCGCGTCGCCCACCTCGCTGGCGCTCATCACCACGACGTTTCCCGAAGGCCCGGAGCGCAACCGGGCGTTCGGCGTCTTCGCCGCCGTCTCCGCGGGCGGTGGCGCCATCGGTCTGCTCGCCGGCGGCATGCTCACCGAATGGCTCGACTGGCGGTGGGTGCTCTTCGTCAACGTGCCGATAGGCGTCCTGATAGCGGTGCTCACGCCGCTGTACATCAGCGAGTCCGAACGGCACTCCGGGCGCTTCGACATCGCGGGTGCAATGACCTCGACCGCGGGCATGGCCTCCCTGGTCTACGGCTTCATCCGCGCGGCGGACGAAGGCTGGTGGGACAGCCTGACCATCGGGTCGTTCGGCGCCGCGGTGGTCCTGCTGGTGGCCTTCGCGTTCATCGAGTCGCGAGCCAAGGAGCCCATCACCCCGCTCAGGATGTTCGCCGACCGCAACCGCTCGGGCACATACGTGATCATGCTCAGTCTGGCCGCGGCGATGTTCGGCATGTTCTTCTACATCGTGTTGTTCGTGCAGAACGTGCTGCTGTACAGCCCGATCGAGGCCGGTCTCGCCTTCCTGCCGGTGACCGTCGTGATCGCCGTCGGCGCCGGCCTGTCGCAGCGCTTTCTGCCAGTGCTCGGCCCGAAGCCGTTCATGCTCGTGGGCTCGGCGCTCACGGCGACCGGGCTGGCCTGGCAGACCCTCATCAGCGCCGACAGCTCGTACGTCGGCGGAGTCCTCGGCCCGATGCTGCTGTTCGGCTTCGGCATGGGACTGAACTTCGTGACACTGACGGTCACCGCGGTCTCCGGTGTCGCCCAGCATGAGGCCGGCGCCGCGTCCGGCCTCCTCAACGCCACACAGCAGGTGGGCGGTTCGCTCGGCCTGTCCATCCTGACGACGGTGTTCGGTTCGGCCAGCAGGGACGAGGCGGAGAAGCAGCTGCCGAAGTTCATGGCGGAGGGATCGGCCGAGCAAAAGGCGGAGTTCGCCAAGACGCAGCAGCTGCCCGGCCCGTGGGGACATGAAGTACTCGCCCAGGGCATCTCGACCGGCTTTGTGGCCGCCGCCGCGATGGCCGTACTCGCCCTGGCCACCGCGTGGTTCGTGATTCGGGTCCGCAAAAGCGATCTGGACGCCCTCGCCGGTACGGCGGGTCCGATGGCCGGCTGACGCGGCAGGGCCCTCGAAGGGCCGCGGATGGCCGGACCGGGTCCGAGGGGCCAACGGCGAGGACGACGAGCCGGCTATCCGCACCACCCTCACGATGCCCGGCGTCCGGCAGGCGCCACCGGGGCGACGGAGTCGAAGCCCGCCCCACACGGCAGCCGCCGAGACGAGCAGCACGCCCAGCACCGACATGAACCCCATCGCTCGACCCCCTGCACCCCTCGCGTGACACCTGCGTACGCGACCCCAGCGGTCGCACATCCACTGCCACGACAACGGGCCAACGGTCACGCAGAGTTCCCGTCAGGCACAGAAAGTCATGGAGAGTCCGCAGCCCGGGCTCGACGAGGTTCCGACCTGGCAGCTGAACGGGGCTACGCCGGCGCCGGCGCCCACTCCGGGAGTGCCTCGGTCCGCTCCATCCACTCGGCCGGCACCGCCCCGGCCTTCCCGGAACCGATCACGCCGCCCACGATCGCGCACGTGGTGTCCACGTCGCCGCCGACCTGCGCGGTTGTCCAGAAGGCCCGCTCATAGTCGCCGAGGGCCCGCGCGGCCGACCAGAGGGCGAAGGGCACGGTGTCGTGGGCCGTCGTACGCCGTCCACAGCCCAGTACGGCGGCGACGGTGGCCGCGTCGGCGTAGTCGAGCATGTCCCGCCCGCGCCGCAGGCCCGCCCCGACCGCGCTCTTGGGGATGAGAGCGATGACGTCATCGAGGAGCGATTCGGGGCTGGGCGGACCGCCGGGAGCGGCGGCGAGCGCGGCAGCCGCGGCTACGGCCATGGCGCCGACGACTGCCTCGCGGTGCTGATGCGTGGGGTAGGCCGAGATCTCGGCCTGGTGGGTCGCCTGCTCCGGGTCGTCCGCGTACCAGGCACCCAGCGGTGCGATCCGCATCGCGGCGCCGTTACCCCAGGAGCCCTGTCCGTTGAAGAGCGCGGCCGACAGCTCGCGCCAGTCACCGCCCTCCCGGACCAGGCGCAGCAGGCGGTTGACCGCGGGGCCGTAGCCCCGGTCGAAGTCATGGTGCTCGGCGAAGGAGCGGGCCAGCGCGTCCTGGTCGATGCGGTGGTGGGAGGCCAGGACGGCCACCACGGAGCAGGCCATCTCCGTGTCGTCCGTCCACTGCCAGGGGCCGGACGGCAGCTCACGGCGCTTCAGCAGCGGGTAGTTCACCGGGACGAAGAACTGCGAGCCCAGGGCGTCTCCCACCGCGAGTCCGCGCAGGCTGGCGAGGGCGCGGTCCAGGCGCCCTTCGGGGGAGGAATCAGCGGTCATCGCCCTGCCACTCTATCCGGTGATCCCGTACGGTTCCGGATCTCGCCAGCGTTCGAAAGGCCGGTCAAGCGTGTACTTGCCGTCGTCCCCGAGAACGAGCATCCGCATCTCCGCGTTCCCGGGGTTCGACAGCGACTCGAATTCCGCGACGGTCCAGTGGAACCAGCGCATGCAGAACAAGCGCATCGCCAGCCCGTGGGTCACCAGCAGCACGTTCGGTGGATGGTCGGGTGCCTCGAAACTGCGGAACAGGCTCTCCAGGAAGCCGCCGACCCGGTCGTACACGTCGGCGCCTGACTCTCCCTGGACGAAGCGGTAGAAGAAGTGGCCGTAGGCGTCCCGGTAGGACTTCTGGAGGCGTACGTCGTCGCAGTCCTGCCAGTTTCCCCAGTCCTGCTCACGCAGCCGGGGCTCCTCGCGCACGCGTATCACCTCGGGATCCAGGTGGAAGGCGCGCAGCGTTTCGTGCGTGCGGCGGTAGGGCGAGACGTAGACGCTGACCCGCTCGCGGCCGAACACCTCCCGCAGCCGTTTGCCCGTCTCCTCGGCCTGGCGCCAGCCACGCTCGGTCAGGGCCAGAGCATGGTCGGGCTCACGCTCGTACACAGTGTCATCAACATTGCCCGTTGACTCGCCGTGCCGGACAAGGACGATGCGCCGTGGTCGTGGCATGCCAGAACCCTAGATCGGTTGAGGCCCGATCGTGGACTCGGGCGGGCCTCATAAGGCGTAGGTCACATATTTCCTGCACCAGCCGCCACACCAGGAGGCACCAATAGCGGGTCCGGAATTCAAACTATCCAGGTCGATTCGAGCTGGACGATGTCGCCCGTGAGGGCCGCAACGTCCGCCTCGGTCTGGGCACGCAGCGCCAGTCGCTCCACGCGTTCCGTGCGGTACTTGCCGTGCTCCGCGGCCGACCTCCACATCGACAGCACCAGGAACTCATGGCCCGGCGCCTCGCCGAACAGTCCGCGGATCATGCCCGGGGAGCCGGCCATCGCCGGGTTCCAGACCTTCTCCTGCATGAGCGTGAAGTGCTCGGCTCGGTCTTCGTGGACACGGCAGTGGGCCACTCGGACGAGGTCCGCGTCGGTGAAGCGAGGCTCGAAGCCGGTCTTCACGTCGAAGCGGTAGTCGAAGAGCTTGACCTGCATGTCCTTGTAGGTGCCCGACTGGGCCGCAGCCAGTCTGTCGTGCGAGCGCGCCATGAAGGAGTCGTAGAAGGAACGGCTCTCCCAGAACGAGAAGACATGCGCAACCCCCTGCCGCCCCCGGCTCCAACCCCCACCCTGCCCCCGAAATCCCGGCTCCCCGGAAGCCCCGCCCACTTTCGCTGCCCCCGCTCGAAGCCGCGGCGGTCCACCACGGTGCAGCGAATCCACTTGACCAGCACCGCGCCATGGTAAGGCCACGGAGCGTGGCGCCGGTCACGCTCGGCAGGAGAGGTCTTCAGCGCTCGTTGCCGCGCGCGTGGCAGGATGGACAACCGGCCTTGCCTGCTGGGCAGTTCAGGCTGAGCCATAAGCGCAACGGGGAAGGGGAAGCCTGGTGAACGCGATCAACAAGGGGATCCGGAAGGTCGAGATCTCAGTCAAGTGGGATCCGAGTCCGGCGGGTGATCCGCCCACCGACCTGGACCTTGTCGCCGCGACCTACCTGGCGAGCGATCCGTACGGCGATCCCGCCTATGTAGTGCACTTCGACAGCCGCTCTCCCGACGGCACCATCTATCTCAACCGGGACAGCCAGGACGGCAAGGGCTTCGGCTGGGACGAGGTCCTGACCGTGGAGCTGGACCGGCTCGACGGCCGGTACGCGCGCGTGATGGTCGGCGTCGCCATCCAGCAGCGCCCCGCTCAGCGCACCTTCGTCAGCGTCATCAATCCGGCCCTGCGCATCCGTGAGGGCTACACCGTCATGGCCGAGGACGACTTCGGCGGCGTCCTCGGGTCGACGGCGGCCACGGTCGCGGAGTTCGTACGCGAGGGATCGAGCACGTGGGAGTTCCACTCCGGCATCCATGGTTTCGAGGACGACCCGGCGACGTTCACAGCGAGCATGGGCAAGGCTCGCCGACCCTGAGCGTCGCCCTTACGTTCGTCGGCGCATCTGGCTTCAGCGAGCCGGACTTCTTTGGGCTCACGCGACTGCATCAGCGGGCTGGAGAGCGGAAGTAGGTGCCGGGGACCTTCCGCGGGGCCCTCTCCGAAGGCCGTAGCCAGGATGTCCTCACCGTCGATGATCGGTCGGATCTCGACTGCGCCTCCACTCTGAGCCGGCGTCGGCGTGACGACTTGGAGAGTGAGGTGTCTGAGGTGATTCCTGCGGGACGGCACGCCACGATGCTCCCTGGGCCACCATCGCCTGTCACAGGCTTGTTCTTCGCTGGTAGCACGGTGAAGGGGACCGGCCATCGGCCGGTCCCCTTCAAAACCTGCTGGTCAGGCGACTTAGCGAGTCACGTCGGATGTTGTGTCCGACGTGACTCCGCCTGTTTTCAGCTGCAGCCGCTGGTCGAGCCGCAGCCCTCGCAGATGTAGCAGGAGCCGGCTCGCTGCATCTTCGTGCCGCAGGAGAAGCACAGCGGGGCGTCGGCCTGGATGCCCAGCTGCATCTCCACCAACTCGGCGCTGGTGTGCGCCTGCTGCGGAGCGGGCTTGGCCGCCTCGACCTCGGCCTTCGGCGTGGCGACGGCCTTCAGCTCCTGTGCGCGCGGTGCCGACTGGGCCAGGCCCTCGACGTCCACCTCGTCATCGCCGGCCTCGTACGAACCGGTCTCAAGGTGACGCTGACGCTCCTCGGCGGAGTGGATACCGAGCGCGGAGCGAGTCTCGAACGGCAGGAAGTCGAGCGCCAGGCGGCGGAAGATGTAGTCGACGATCGAATGCGCCATCCGCACGTCCGGGTCGTCCGTCATGCCAGCCGGCTCGAAGCGCATGTTCGTGAACTTCGAGACGTACGTCTCCAGCGGCACGCCGTACTGCAGACCCACCGAGACGGCGATCGAGAAGGCGTCCATCATGCCCGCGAGCGTCGAGCCCTGCTTGGACATCTTCAGGAAGACCTCGCCGAGACCGTCGTCCGGATAGGAGTTGGCGGTCATGTAACCCTCGGCGCCGCCGACGGTGAAGGACGTCGTGATTCCGGGACGACCCTTCGGCAGACGCTTGCGGACCGGGCGGTACTCGACGACCTTTTCGACCGTCTGACGGATGGCGGCCTCGGCCTTCTCCGTGATCTCGGTCTTCTCCTTCTCCTTGGTCTTGGCGGAGAGGGGCTGGCCGACCTTGCAGTTGTCGCGATAGATGGCGAGCGCCTTGACGCCCATCTTCCAGGCCTCGAAGTAGATCTCCTCGACCTCCTCGACGGTCGCCGACTCCGGCATGTTGACCGTCTTGGACAGGGCGCCGGAGATCCACGGCTGGATCGCGGCCATCATGCGGACGTGGCCCATCGCGGAGATGGAGCGCTCGCCCATGGCGCAGTCGAACACCTCGTAGTGCTCGTGCTTGAGGCCCGGGGCGTCGACGACATTGCCGTGGTCGGCGATGTGGGCGACGATCGCCTCGATCTGCTCCTCCTGGTAGCCCAGGCGGCGCAGGGCCTGCGGGACGGTGCCGTTGACGATCTGCATCGAGCCGCCGCCGACCAGCTTCTTGAACTTGACCAGGGCGAGGTCCGGCTCAAGACCGGTGGTGTCGCAGGACATCGCCAGACCGATGGTGCCGGTCGGGGCGATGACGGACGCCTGGGAGTTACGGAAGCCGTTCTTCTCGCCAAGGCGCTGCACGTCCTGCCAGGCCTCCGTGGCCGCGGCCCAGACCGGCGTGTCCAGGTCGTCCATGCGGACGGCCGCGGAGTTGGCGTCGGCGTGCTGCTTCATGACGCGCAGGTGCGGCTGGGCGTTACGGGCGTAGCCGTCGTACGGGCCGACGACCGCGGCGAGTTCGGCGGAGCGCTTGTAGGACGTGCCCGTCATCAGCGAGGTGATGGCACCGGCGAGAGCGCGGCCGCCTTCGGAGTCGTACGCGTGACCGGTCGCCATCAGCAGGGCGCCGAGGTTGGCGTAGCCGATGCCGAGCTGGCGGAACGCGCGCGTGTTCTCACCGATCTTCTGCGTCGGGAAGTCCGCGAAGCAGATGGAGATGTCCATCGCGGTGATGACCAGCTCGACGACCTTCGCGAAGCGCTCGACCTCGAAGGACTGCTTGCCCTTGCCGTCGTCCTTCAGGAACTTCATCAGGTTCAGCGAGGCGAGGTTGCAGGACGTGTTGTCCAGGTGCATGTACTCGCTGCAGGGGTTCGAGCCGTTGATACGGCCGGACTCCGGGCAGGTGTGCCAGTGGTTGATGGTGTCGTCGTACTGGATGCCGGGGTCGGCGCAGGCCCAGGCGGCCTCGGCCATCTTGCGGAACAGAGCCTTGGCGTCGACCTCTTCGATGACCTCGCCGGTCATACGGGAGGTGAGGCCGAACTTGCCGCCCGCTTCTACGGCCTTCATGAACGTGTCGTTCACACGAACCGAGTTGTTGGCGTTCTGGTACTGGACGGACGTGATGTCGTCGCCGCCCAGGTCCATGTCGAAGCCCGCGTCACGGAGCGCGCGGATCTTCTCCTCTTCCTTGACCTTGGTCTGGATGAAGTCCTCGATGTCGGGGTGGTCGACGTCGAGGATGACCATCTTGGCGGCGCGGCGGGTGGCGCCGCCCGACTTGATCGTTCCTGCGGAGGCGTCGGCGCCGCGCATGAAGGAGACCGGACCGGAGGCGTTACCGCCGGAGGACAGCAGCTCCTTGGAGGAGCGGATGCGGGAGAGGTTCAGGCCGGCGCCGGAGCCGCCCTTGAAGATCATGCCCTCTTCCTTGTACCAGTCGAGGATGGACTCCATGGAGTCGTCGACGGCCAGGATGAAGCAGGCGGAGACCTGTTGCGGCTGCGGGGTGCCCACGTTGAACCAGACGGGGCTGTTGAAGCTGAAGATCTGGTGCAGGAGGGCGTATGCCAGCTCGTGCTCGAAGATCTCTGCGTCGGCGGGCGAGGCGAAGTACTTGTAGTCCTCGCCGGCCTTCCGATACGTCTTCACGATGCGGTCGATCAGCTGCTTGAGGCTGACCTCGCGCTGCGGGGTGCCGACGGCACCCCGGAAGTACTTGCTGGTGACGATGTTGACCGCGTTCACCGACCAGAAGTCGGGGAACTCCACGCCGCGCTGCTCGAAGTTGACCGAGCCGTCGCGCCAGTTGGTCATGACGACGTCACGGCGCTCCCAGGCCACCTCGTCGTACGGGTGCACGCCGGGGGTGGTGTGGATGCGCTCGATACGCAGTCCCTTGGTCGCCTTGGTGCCCTTGGCGCGGGAACTCCGTGCCGGACCGCTCGCCGTCTCTGTCATGCCGCCTCCCTGTACGGGCTAAAACGCCCTGAAGTGCCCCGATGTTCCCCGTGGCACGGTGTTCTGTCTGGTGCTGCGGGCACCGTCGGATTGCCACCCGCAGCAGGTCTTCTGTCGCCGCCTCGCGGCCGGATCCGGAGGTCCGAGGACCGGCCCGGCTCGCCCTCAGTCGGCGGCGTTGGCGGGCACGGGGACCTGTGCAGTCCCTCCGGACCCGCGGTCGTCCTCCTGGCCCCCCGTGACTGCGCATGCGTCGTTCTCGCGGTCGTCGTCGTCCGCGGCGGTGCGTCCCGTCCCCAGCCGGAGTTCCGTGATCGCGGCCTCGAAGTCCTCGAGCGAGTCGAACGCCCGGTACACGGAGGCGAATCGCAGATAGGCGACGAGGTCGAGCTCCTGCAACGGGCCGAGTATGGCCAGCCCCACGTCGTGGGTGGTCAGCTCGGCGCTTCCGGTGGCCCGCACCGCCTCCTCGACCCGTTGGCCGAGCTGGGCGAGCGCGTCCTCGGTGACAGGCCGTCCCTGGCATGCCTTGCGCACGCCATTGATGACCTTGGTACGGCTGAATGGCTCGGTGACTCCGGACCGCTTGATCACCATCAGCGAGCACGTCTCCACTGTCGTGAAACGACGGGAGCAGTCAGGACACTGGCGGCGCCTGCGGATCGACGTGCCGTCGTCAGTCGTACGGCTGTCGACGACGCGACTGTCGGGGTGCCTGCAGAAGGGGCAGTGCATAACTCCCAACCCTCCTCACAGCAGACTCAATAGCCTCGCTGGACCTCATGGGCCCCGCGAAGCAGCCCCAAGCATAGGCGATCTCTGAGCGGTCGAAGACCGGGGGGACCACAACTTCTGGGCTGCTGCTCCAATCCAACCACTAGATGTGGGGATTGGCTCATACATCGACGCCATACGCGCGTGTCGCTCAGACATTGCCAGGCACCGCACGGCCGGACCTGCGCGCGGCGCACTTGGCGCACGGCCGTATCCCCACGGCACATACGGAGATACCGTGAGCGCCACACGGAGGGGACGTGGGACTCCCGCACAGATGAGGGTCGGTTCCAGGTTGATCCGATCCCGGATGGCAGACTGGGGCAACAACCCACGAGGTCGTCACCCGGCGGTGAAGGGTACAACAATGGCCCCTTTTGCCCTTCGGGCAGCACGTCAGCCATACACCCAGACACACGATCACGTCAGGTGATTCGCGATTTTTCACTCGAACGTGTGTTTGGCGCAACCTTTCGAAAGCAACTACCGTTGTGCAGCAGGGAGACCATCGAGAGGGGCCGACGTGACCACCACCGCAGACAGTGCCACCATCACTGCCCAGGACCGCTCCCAGGGCCGACTCGAGCCGGTGCATGCGATGAACGAAGCCATGAGTCCCGAGGGACACAAGCGCTCCCTGCCGGGCCGACCTCCCGGCATCCGGGCGGACAGTTCAGGGCTCACCGACCGGCAGCGCCGCGTGATCGAAGTCATCAGGGATTCCGTGCAGCGGCGTGGCTACCCGCCGTCGATGCGGGAGATCGGTCAGGCGGTCGGCCTGTCCAGCACGTCCTCGGTCGCCCACCAGCTGATGGCACTGGAGCGCAAGGGATTCCTGCGCCGCGACCCGCACCGCCCGCGCGCGTACGAGGTGCGAGGCTCCGACCAGGCCGCCTCCGTGCAGCCCACGGACACCGCCGGCAAGCCCGCCGCGTCCTACGTCCCGCTGGTCGGCCGCATCGCCGCCGGTGGCCCGATCCTCGCGGAGGAGTCGGTCGAGGACGTCTTCCCCCTCCCCCGGCAGCTGGTGGGCGACGGCGAGCTCTTCGTCCTGAAGGTCGTCGGTGACTCGATGATCGAGGCCGCCATCTGCGACGGCGACTGGGTCACGGTCCGGCGCCAGCCGGTCGCGGAGAACGGCGACATCGTCGCCGCCATGCTCGACGGCGAGGCCACCGTCAAGCGCTTCAAGCGCGAGGACGGCCACGTCTGGCTCCTCCCGCACAACGCTGCGTACGAGCCGATTCCCGGCGACGACGCGACCATCCTGGGCAAGGTGGTGGCAGTGCTGCGGCGCGTGTGACGGCTGCGGCGGGCGAAGCCGACGGCGGCGCCCTCTGACCGGGCCCCGGGACCCCTGCGCCGGTTCCGGGGCCCTGTGCTGTCCGGGCGGCCGTGCGCGCTGCTTCAGACCCTGTGCCGCTGCCCCAACCCTGTGCGGTGCGGGAACCCCGCCGTCAGCGGGCTCTGGATCGGGGGTTAGCCTGTCGCGGCGCCGCGACAGGCTAACCCCGATCCTCACCCTGGCTGTTCCGCCATCACTGCGGCTGCTTTTCTGCCTCTGCCTTTATTGCCACCCCATCGATCGCAGCGAGCGACTTTCGAACCTGGTTACGGTCCGTCGTGTACCAGAAGTCGGGCAGTGACGCCTTGAGGTAGCTCCCGTACCGGGCCGTGGCCAGCCGCTGGTCCAGTACGGCGACGACACCGCGGTCCCCCGATGCCCGTACGAGGCGGCCGGCGCCCTGGGCCATCAGCAGCGCGGCGTGAGTGGCGGCGACTGCCATGAAGCCGTTGCCGCCGACGTCCTCCACAGCCTTCTGACGCGCGCTCATCAGCGGATCGTCCGGGCGCGGGAACGGGATCTTGTCCATGACGACCAGCTGACAGCTGGGACCGGGCACATCGACGCCCTGCCAGAGGGACAGCGTGCCGAAGAGGCAGGTCTGCGGGTCGGCCGCGAAGTTCTTGATCAGCTCGCCGAGCGTCTCCTCGCCCTGCAGGAGGATCGGGAACTCAGGGATGCGGGAGCGAAGCTCCTCGGCGGCCAGCTGGGCGGCCCGCATCGAGGAGAACAGGCCCAGCGTGCGACCGCCGGCCGCCTGGATCAGTTCGGTCAGCTCGTCGAGCATGTCCACGCGGTCGCCGTCCCGCGCGGGGCGCGAAAGGTGCTTGGCGACATACAGAATGCCCTGCTTGCGGTACTCGAAGGGCGAGCCGACATCCACTCCCTTCCACTGCGGAAGATCATCGCCCTCCGTGCCCTCGGGAGCGAGGCCCAGAGAGGCGCCGACGCCGTTGAAGTCGCCGCCCAGCTTCAAGGTCGCGGAGGTCAGAACGACGGAACGGTCCGCGAAGAGCTTCTCCCTCAGCAGTCCCGACACGGACATCGGGGCCACGCGCAGGGACGCGCCGAAACGGTCATGTCGCTCGTACCAGACGACGTCCCACTCGGAGCCGTTCGTGATGCGCTCCGCGACGTCGTGCACGGACTCGACCGAGGCCAACGCCTGCTTGCGGACCGCGTCCTCGTCCTGAACGGATTTGTCCCGAGCCGCGCCGATTGCGGAGATGACGGTACGGCAGGCGTCCCGCAACGCCATGAGGGCGTAGGCCAGGTCCTCCGGGATCTCCTCCAGTCGGCCCGGCAGGGCCAGCTCCATCAGCCGCTCGAAGCCCTCGGCGGCGGTCTGGAGCTGGTCGGCGGCCTTCTCGTTGGCGAGCTTCGCGGCGCGGCGCACCGCGCGGTTGACCTGGCCGGGTGTGAGCTCGCCGGTGGCGACTCCGGTGACCCGGGAGACCAGCTCGTGCGCCTCGTCGACGATCAGTACCTCGTGCTGTGGGAGGACGGGGGCGCCCTCGATGGCGTCGATCGCGAGCAGCGCGTGGTTGGTGACCACGACCTCCGCGAGCTTGGCCCGCTCACGGGCCATCTCGGCGAAGCACTCGGCACCGTACGCGCACTTCGAAGCGCCCAGGCACTCCCGCGACGACACCGACACCTGGCCCCAGGCCCGGTCGGACACACCGGGTGTCAGATCGTCGCGATCACCCGTCTCCGTCTCGTCCGACCAGTCGCGCAACCGCAGGAGGTCCTGCCCCAGCTTGCTCGTCGGCGCGGCCGCCTCGAACTGGTCGAAGAGACCTTCGTCCTCCTCCTGCGGCACGCCCTCGTGCAAGCGGTGCAGGCAAAGGTAGTTCGACCTGCCCTTGAGCATCGCGAACTCGGGGCGCCGGCGCAGCAGCGGGTGCAGTGCGTCGACGGTGCGCGGCAGGTCCCGCTCCACGAGCTGGCGCTGCAGGGCCAGCGTGGCCGTCGCCACGACGACGCGCTCCCCCTGTGCGAGCGCGGGCACGAGATATCCGAGCGACTTTCCGGTGCCGGTGCCGGCCTGGACCAGCAGATGGGAACCGCCGTCGATCGCCTCCGCGACGGATTCGGCCATGGTCACCTGGCCCGGGCGCTCCGTACCGCCGACGGCAGTGACGGCAGCGTGCAGGAGTTCGGGGAGTGGGGGCTTCGTCATAGCGTGACCACCCTACGGCCAGGCACTGACAAACGGGCGATCACGGTGGGGACGCAGGGCGGGACCAAGACCCGGACCACTCCGAGTGAGATCGGGTCGGTTCGGGTGGGTGTGGGGTTGGTTCGATCACGCTCACGTGTTGTGCGTATAGCGGTGTGGTTGGTTCGCCCATGGCCAGGGAGGATCGGTTGCGACCGGGTCGACTCGTTTGCGACCGGGGCGATTCGATGGCGACCGGACCGACCGGAAACGGCGGGGTCTACGGCGGGGTCCTTCGTCCGCGACCCGGGTGGGAAACAGATTCGGCAGGTAGGAATCCCGCAGCCAATCGCTCCGTGAGCGTGATCCGAGTCGTCGAGTGCACCAACCGCTCGACCGCGAGCCAGAGCCGGGTGGGAACCAGATCGCCCCGACCGGTGTACCAGTTGTGATGACGCTGCGACACGGTGTCACAACAGATGGCGCAGGCTCCGGTCTCTCACCATGAGGGCAGCCCGCTTGGCGGGCAGCTCGATCTCGGCGGAGAACCGAAAACCGGCGCTCAGGAACGCGGCGACGGAAGGGGTGTTGCGAATGTCGGGTTCGGCGACGATGCGCGCGCAGGGGGGCCGCTTGTCGAGGACCAGGTCGGCGACGGCTCGGAGAAGGGTGCCGCCAAGGCCTCGCCCGCGGTCGCCGACAGCACCGATGAGGAGGTGGAGTCCGGTGTCGTGGGGTCGGGCCGGGTAATACCGGGCGAGCGGGTCGAGGTCGGCTCGGTAGAGCTCCCAATAGCTCATCGGCGTGCCATCAAGCAGGCCCACGCACGGGACGCTGCGTCCGTCACCGGAGAGATGGGACCTCAGATGCTCCTCGGTCGCGTTCCGGGGCCCGGCCAACCCCCAGAACGCGGCGATGGCGGGGTCGTTCATCCACCGGTCGATGATCGGAAGGTCTCGTTCGATCCGCGCAGGGACAAGGTGAAGCGCTCCTGCGGGTGTGCTGATCGGCCCCCATTCGGCAACGCGGTCAAGCAGATCGTCGGTGTTCGGGAGATCTGGATCCGAGGCGAATGGGACCGAGGTAGCGCCTGAGCTCTGCTCCCGGGCGGCACGGGGCTCCTCCGCGAAGAGAGCGACGATCTCGTCGGGCAGGCGCATGTCCAGCGTGTCCTCACTGTCTGCGCACACGCCCGCCTCGGAGATACGGCCATCACGAGCACCCAGGCTCATGGCGGCACAGATGTCGGTGACGGGGGCAGTACCGGCGTCGGCGCTCGCGTCGGTGGGAGGCACGGCGACGCTCCTCTCAGGAGGTGGGGCGGGGCATGTTCCTCAGGGATGAAGGGTGTTGGTGACAGCCGGAGGCGATGTCGGGAGTGCAGAAGCCGAGCGATGGAGCGACCGTGGTCGGAGGTGAGGCCTGACTCAGAAGTGCGGTGTGGCGAGGGGCCAGGGGCGAGGTGAAAGGTCAGGAATGCAGGGGGTTGGCGATGGAGACGTAGACGGACTGGGTGTCGACCGGGCCGACGAGTTCATCGAGGCCGTGCAGCCGGGTCAGCAGATTGGCCTTGCAGCGCAGAACCGGAGAGTCGAGCAGGTGGGCAGGTAGTGAGGTGCGGAGTCGGCTGGGACCGGACGCCACCTCACTGAGGAAACGGCGGAAGGCAGAGAGCAGCAGCCGCTCGTCGGCGAGACGCTGGGAGCCGAACGCTCCGATGAGGCCGAACACGTTGTTGATCGCGAGGTAGTACGCGAAACGCTCGTCGGTCACTTCGTCCGAGACGAACGTGTCGCTGTGCTCACCGATGCCGGACAACCGGGCGTCGAGTTCAGCGCGCCGGGACTCACGGAAGTAGTAACCCTGGTTGTCGCGGTACCGGCCGCCCGAAGGCCAGCCGTCAGCGTCCAGTACGAGCAGTGTGTTCTGCTGGTGTGCTTCCAGGGCGACTCCGGCCTCCGAGTCCAGCCACAGCACAGGGCGGACAGCCTGCTCGAGGTAGCGCAGGAACCACTCGGCGGCAACGGTCCTACGGGGGCGGCCTGTTCGGGCGGCGAGACACGTGACCAGCTCGGCCAAACGGGACCGCAGCGGCTCCGCGCCCGTCGGGGGTCGGCCGGTGGCGGTGCCGGGTTCTGCGCACGGGCGGGGTGAGACGAGTCCGGCTACGCAGGACACGTCGTCGGAATGCCGGAACGGGTTGTGCCGGATCATCACGTCAAGGCCGTCTACTGGGATGCCGTCCGGTCCGTCGACGGCGAGCCATGCCGGGTCGCGAACGATGTCAAAGCCTGGGTGCTCGCTTCGCCATTGTGTGGAGAGGCCACTGCGCAGAAGTCGGTGGACCTCGACACCGCGGTGCAGTTCCTTGCGGAGGTTCTCACGGCGGGAGTTGGTGATCCGAAGGCCCAGCGACACCTTGAGCATGGCGGGGGCACCGGACCTGTAGACGGTCCGTACGGATGAGGTGGGATGCCAAGAGGCGCCACGGGCGCCGAGGTCCTGGAGCAGTCCGGCATCGAGCAGCGCCGCGGTCTCGGGCCGGTGCCGGACCTCACGCAGCTGCCAAGGATGGACGGGCAGGGCCGCGTAGCCGTCGGGCAACGACAGCTCAGGGCCGGCGAGTCGGGACGTGATCTGGACGGCGGGGACAACACGGCCACGTTCGGTCCAGGCCGAGTCGGCGGCGAGCAGGGAGGAAGCGACAGCCAGCCAGTGCAAGGGAAAGGAGCCGCACAACTCGGGTGAGTATCGCTGCGCTTCAGCCTCGGTGAGGCCCTCGCGGCTCTTGGGCGTCGGGTGGAGCGGATGTCCGAGCAGGAGCGCCTGTTCGGCCGCGAGAAACAGGTCGGGGGTGTCGGCGGGATTTACGCGACGCTCACTGATGAAGGTGACGGTTCGCCGGACAGAGTCGGCGACACGGGCACCGAGGTCAGTCGCGGCAGAAATCGCTGGGCCCGACAGGGCTGTGTGCGTTGGAGAAGCAGGGGACCCGGATACGGGGTCGGTCGGCGGTACGGAGGGGGTCGGAGATACGCCGGACGTCGAAGGCGCGACAGAGGTCAGAGGTGCAGCAGAGGTCAAGGGCGCGGCGGAGGTCAGTGGCGCGGCAAGGGCCAAGGGCGCGGCGAAAGGCGCCGTCGGGCCGGCGCTTGAAGCCACGGCCGCAGGGCGCCCTCCCCCGAGGGTCTCCCTGGCGAGCAGTGCGGCGAGGGTGACCGCATCCGTCGGTGGGTACGGGACGGACACGTCAGCCAGGTACGGGAAGCCGAAGCGGTGCCACCCCGTAGGGGACCAGTAGCCAACGGGGACCAGCAGGGCTGTGCCAGTGGCAGGCAACGGGATACGGAGGACCCCACCGTGAGGTGCCGGGAGATTCGTCTCGCGTACCCAGCAGCGGAGCAGGTTCTCCACGGCGGCGGCCTGGGCTGCGATGTGCGGGTCGGGATGCTCGAGAAGGTCAGAGGTGACGTCGCCATGCAGCCAATCGGCGTCCGCAGCACCTCCCTGCGTCGTCGCAAGCGGCGGTACCCGCCCCCCGCGAACTCCCTGTGCCGGCACGCGTTCCTGCGGTGTGCCGCCTTCCTGCCAGGCGTCTTCCATATGCGACGCGGGCGGCACTTGCTGGGAGACAGGTGGGGCGGAGGAGCCTCGCCGGCCGGTATCGGTGCGGCCGTCGGATGCGGGGGTGGTGGTCAAGGCTGGTCCTCTTGAAGTGGTTCCGGCTGAGCGGCGACGGGCCGTGTATTGCAGTGAGGTTGGGTGTGGTCTGGGGAAGGGCGGCGTTTCCGCAAGGGTGCGGTTGGAGGGGGTGTGTCAGGTGGCGGCGAGGTTCCGACGGGAAGCGACGGGTCGCTCGGGTGTGGGTTGGTCGCGGGGCCCCGGGGCGAGAGCACGGGGCCGAGAGCACGGGGGCATGGAAGGAGCCGGCGTGCGCCCACGCCCTGCCGCGCTACCCGGCGTGGTCGCCCCGGTCACTGTGCTGCCGGTGACCCGAGTGCGGCTGATGCGTCCGATCACGGCCGGTGTGACCGGTGTGACCGGTGGGACCACTGCGGCCGATACGACCGGCGCGACCGCGGGACACCGCCTCCACCGCGTCGGCCAACCGGTCCAGCACAGCGGCCGCCTGCTCGTCGCTGATGGTCAGGGGCGGAAGGAGTCGCACAACGCTGGAGTGACGGCCTCCGAGTTCGACGATCAGGCCACGGCGCAGGCACTCCTGTTGGATGGCGGCGGCGAGTTCGGGGGCGGCGGGACGCGGATGGTGGTCCGGGTCCCGGAGTACCGCCGCCCTTGCTCCTTCGCTGCCAAGAGCGACATCCTCCGGGGAGCCACCCGCGTTCCGGGCAGGGCCGAGACCCGCGAGACCGTCTGCCCCACCGCCGGCCCAGCCGAGATCATTCCGCGCACCCGATCGAACCGAAGCGATCAACTCGGCCTGGCCGGCACCGCCCCCGTGTCCTTCGAGCCAGGCCCGGGTCCCTGGTTCACGCCCGGCCACGCCAATCCCCTCGAGCGCCGCCAGGATCGCCGGCCGCCCCTCGTCCACCTGGGATTCGCCCTGTGGCTCCACGACCTCGACCCCGATCATGAGCCCCCTCCCCCGCACATCCCCGATGCACGCGAACTCCGCGGCAAGTCCCTGGAGCTGCTGCAGCATCCGCGAGCCCAGCTCGGCCGCGCGCTCGGCGAGGCGGTTCTCGCGGACGTAGGCGAGGGTCGCTGTGCCGGCGGCCATGGCGAGCTGGTTGCCACGGAACGTCCCGGCGTGAGCGCCGGGTTGCCAGGCGTCGAGTTCGTCGCGGTAGACGATGACGGCCAGGGGCAGGCTGCCACCGATGGCCTTGGAGAGGACCATGACGTCGGGGGTGATGCCACTGTGCTCCACGGCCCAGAAGGAGCCAGTGCGCCCGACCCCTGTCTGGACCTCGTCGGCGATCAGCGGGATGGAGCGGTCGGCGGTGATCTGCCTCATGCGCCGCAGCCACCCGTCAGGCGCGGGGATCACTCCGCCCTCGCCCTGGACCGGTTCGAGGATCATCCCGGCGGGGCACGGCACACCCGATTTCGGGTCGTCGAGGACGGACTCGGTCCAGCGGGCGGCGAGTTCGGCACCGTGTTCGCCGCCGACACCGAAGGGGCAGCGGTAGTCCTGGGGGTACGGCAGGCGCGCGACCCGTACGTCGAAGGCGCCTCCGGATGCTTCGAGCGCTCCAGCGGTCATCCCGTGGTACGCACCGCTGAACGCGAGCATCCCGGTCCGTCCGGTCGCGGCCCGGACGAGCTTGAAGGCGGCTTCCACCGCATCGGTTCCGGCCGGTCCGCAGAACTGCACGCGCGCGTGGTCGGCGAGACCGGGCGGCAGGGTTCGGAACAGCTCGGTGATGAAGGCGTCCTTGACTGGCGTGGCCAGATCGAGGACGTGCAGTGGTGCCCCCGAGTCCAGGACCTTGCGGATGGCTTCCAGGACGACCGGGTGGTTGTGCCCGAGCGCCAGCGTCCCGGCGCCGGAGAGGCAGTCCAGGTAACGGCGGCCGTCCGCCCCCTCGATGGTCAGCCCGCGCGCCCGTACCGGCACGATCGGCAGGGCGCGAGCGTAGGTGCGCGCCGACGACTCGCGCGCCGACTGCCGTCGCAGGATCCCCTCGTGCACGGCGGCAGCCCCCGCCGAGTCGGACGTACCCTCACGCACAGATTCGGTCACGGCCATGGCTCCCTGTCCTCCCGCTGTCCAGGGGCGAGCAGGTCTGTCGCATCCTCGCCCGACCCGACATACGAAGCCCCGCGAGCGTCCACTCGAAACTCCGGGGAACTGGGCACAGGGGACCGCACACAGACAGCAGGTCCCCACGGCTACCAACCGCGGACCGTTCACCGGGTTACGGGTTGCTTCAAGATCCTTGCCGTGACGGAACCGTTGCCGTTCCGTCGGAAGTCCCCCACAGCGAGCGCATAGTGTGTGGTGCCGTCCCAACGCGCCGTGACATCACGCCGGACCAGCGATTGATCAGCGGAAGTTCACGGCCGAGGCGCCAAGTACCGTCACCCCAGGGGAGTCAGATCATGCGATCGATACGACCGTCGTTCACCGCTCGCCGAGGGAGGAGCACGCGCCGCAGAACCTCCCCGCTGCCCATAGTCGCGCTCGCCGCCGCGCTGGCCCTCACCGTCACGGCCTGCGACTCGGGCGACGCCGAGGCGGGCGGCGATGCCACGGCGTCCGCCGCGGCCGGGGGCGAGGGCGAGGGCGAGGGCGAGATCACGATCCCGGACGACATCAAGGACAAGCTCAAAGAGCACGGGATCGACATCGACAAGTGGAAGGACGGCGCCTGGAAGAAGTGGGACAGGGACGACTGGCTCCGCGAGGCCCAGGACTACATCAACCCGATCATCGAGGGCTTGTGGGACCCGGACCGGATGCGGGACGCCGAGGACCCGGACCGGGGCGTCGACGAAAGTGACCTTTCCGGTGACCAGGGTGTGACCGACCCGACGCCGGAGCCCGTGGACGCTCAGGCCGTGCCGCCTGCGTACCACGTCAACGCACCCGAGGCGGGCAAGGTGTTCTTCGACTCCCCCGAGGGCACGATGGTCTGCTCGGCGACGGTCGTGCAGGACCCGGCCAACCCCGGCAAGTCCAACATGGTGTGGACGGCCGGCCACTGCGTTCACGCGGGCAAGAGCGGCGGCTGGTACCGCAACATCACCTTCGTGCCGTCGTACAACAACGACGACATGTCGGCCACGAAGCGCGAGAGCGCGACGCGGGAGCAGGTCGCTCCGTTCGGCGTCTGGTGGGCCGACTGGGCACAGACCTCCGACCAGTGGATCGCACAGGGCGGTGCGACGGGCGGGGACGGCGCCTCGTACGACTTCGCGGTGCTGCATGTGAAGCCGGAGGAGGGCAGCAACGGCAAGTCCCTGGAGGAGACGGTCGGTTCGGCCCTGCCGGTGGACTTCAACGCTCCGGCCGTCCCCGACGTGGACAGCATCAAGGCGATCGGCTATCCGGCCGCCGCGCCGTTCGACGGCGAGAAGCTGTACCAGTGCCAGGACAAGCCCGGTCGGCTTTCGCTCAATGGGTCGGATCCGACGATGTACCGGATCGGCTGCACCATGACCGGCGGTTCGTCCGGTGGCGGCTGGATCGCGACGGGCTCGGACGGCAAGCCGGCGCTTGTGTCCAACACCTCCATCGGCCCGGTCGATTCGGGCTGGCTGGCAGGTCCGCGGCTGGGCAAGGAGGCCAAGGGCATCTTCGACAGGATGAGCGACAAGTTCACCGGTCAGTGATGTCGGCCGGCGTCGACGCAGAGGTCGGGCAGTGACGCCACCGTAGGCATCGACGTCGGTGGGGCGGTGGGATGGTGGGGTGGCGGGAAGAAACCTTCACCGCCTCACCGCCGTTCGCCCTCAACTCCACGGGCATAGTGGGGTGTCGCGCCCGAGGGTCCCGCACGAGAGCGTGCGTGGACCATCGTGACCCGCATCTGATGTCAGGTACTACGGCACAGCACGTTCCAACGGGGGTTACCGCACCATGCGTTCCACACATATGTCCGCAGCTCCACGCAGAGGACGGCGCTCCGGCCTGGCCGCCACCGGCCTCGTTGCCGTCCTGGCGCTCACCGCGACCGCCTGTGACGGCTCGGCGGAGAGCGCGGCGAGCGACAAGGCCGACGCTGCCGCGTCCCGGGCCGCCGGCCTCGGCGAGGACAAGATCCAGATCCCGGCCGACATCGCGGACAAGCTCGAGAAGCACGGCATCGATGTCGACAAGTGGACCAGGGGCGGCTGGAAGGACTGGGACAAGGACAAGTGGCTCAGCGAAGCCAAGGACTTCGTCAACCCGGTGATCGAGGGCCTCTGGAAGCCTGAGCGGATGCAGTCCGCGAAGGAGGCCAACAAGACGGTCACCACGCAGGACGCCTCGGCCGACCAGGGCGTGAGCGACCCGGAGCCTGCGCCCGTCCAGGCCACGGCCGAGAAGACGCCGTACCACGACAACGCGGCCCCCGTCGGCAAGGTCTTCTTCGACCCCCCGACGGCCCTGCCGTCTGCTCCGGCACGGTCGTCAAGGACGTCAACCACCCCGGCAAGTCCAACCTGGTCTGGACGGCCGGTCACTGTGTGCACGCCGGTGGCAAGGGCGGCTGGTACCGCAACATCGTCTTCGTCCCGTCCTACAACGACCTCGGCAAGTCCGAGGCGCAGCTCGGCAACGCCACGCCTGCTGAGGTCGCCCCGTACGGCAACTGGTGGGCCGACTGGGTCTCGACCTCGAACGACTGGATCCAGGGCGGCTCGGAGACGGGCGGGGCGGGTGCCGCGTACGACTACTCCGTGCTGCATGTGAAGCCGGAGCAGGGCTCCAAGTCGCTCGAGGAGACGGTCGGCGCCGCACTCGACGTGGACTTCTCGGCCCCGGCGGCGACCGAGGCCGGGACGATGGGCGGCTGGGGCTACCCGGCGGCGCCTCCGTACAACGGCCTGCAGATGTTCAAGTGCCTCGACCAGCCCGGCCGGTTCTCGCTCAGTCCGGCCCTGCCGACGATGTACCGCATCGGCTGCACCATGACCGGCGGTTCGTCGGGCGGCGGCTGGATCCGTGTCGTGAACGGCGAGACCAAGCTGGTCTCGAACACCTCGATCGGCCCTGAGGACAACACCTGGCTCGCGGGCCCGCAGCTGGGCGCCGGCGCCGAGGCGGTGTACCAGCACATGAGCAGGACGTACGGCGGTCGGTGACGCGCAGGTAAGGGCACGACTAAGGCCCGCTCCCCTGCCACAGGGGGCGGGCCTTCGGCATTGCCATGGCAGCCTGAGCCGCTGTGGATCAGCGGCTCAGGCGGTCGGCTTACGACGGCTCAGGCGGTCGGCGCCGGAACGTACGGCGCGAGATCCGCCGCCAGCTCCTCGTGCACCCGCGCCTTGAGCAGCGTGCCCTCCGGGGTGTGCTCCTCGGAGATCACCTCGCCCTCGGTGTGGGCGCGGGCGACCAGCTTGCCGTGCGTGTACGGCACGAGTGCCTCGATCTCGACGGACGGGCGGGGCAGCTCGTTGTCGATCAGCGCGAGCAGCTCGTCGATGCCCTGGCCAGTGCGGGCCGAGACCGCAATCGAACGCGTCTCGATCCGCAGCAGCCGCTGCAGCGTCAGTGGGTCGGCCGCGTCCGCCTTGTTGATCACGACGATCTCCGGTACGTCGGTGGCGCCGACGTCCCTGATCACCTCGCGCACGGCGGCCAGCTGCTCCTCCGGGTTCGGGTGCGAACCGTCCACCACGTGCAGGATCAGGTCGGAAGCGCCGACCTCCTCCATCGTGGAGCGGAACGCCTCGACCAGGTGGTGCGGCAGGTGTCGTACGAAGCCGACGGTGTCGGCCAGCGTGTAGAGCCGTCCGCCCGGGGTCTCGGCCCGGCGCACGGTCGGGTCAAGGGTCGCGAACAGGGCGTTCTCGACCAGCACGCCCGCGCCCGTGAGGCGGTTGAGCAGCGAGGACTTGCCCGCGTTGGTGTAGCCCGCGATGGCGACCGACGGCACCTTGTTGCGCCGGCGTACCTGGCGCTGGATCTCGCGGCCGGTCTTCATCTCCGCGATCTCACGGCGCATCTTCGCCATCTTCTCGCGGATCCGTCGCCGGTCCGTCTCGATCTTGGTCTCACCGGGACCACGGGTGGCGAGCCCGCCGCCCTTCCCGCCGCCCATCTGCCGGGACAGCGACTGACCCCAGCCGCGCAGCCTCGGCAGCATGTACTGCATCTGCGCGAGCGCGACCTGCGCCTTGCCCTCTCGGGACTTGGCGTGCTGGGCGAAGATGTCGAGGATCAGGGCCGTACGGTCGATGACCTTGACCTTGACGACGTCCTCGAGGTGGATGAGCTGGCCGGGGCTGAGCTCACCATCGCAGATGACGGTGTCGGCGCCGGTTTCCAGCACGATGTCCCGCAGCTCCTCGGCCTTGCCGGAGCCGATATAGGTGGCAGCGTCGGGCTTGTCACGGCGCTGGATCACGCCGTCGAGCACCAGCGCGCCCGCGGTCTCCGCGAGGGCGGCGAGCTCCGCGAGGGAGTTGTCCGCGTCCTGCGCGGTCCCCGTGGTCCAGACACCGACGAGCACGACCCGCTCCAGGCGGAGCTGGCGGTACTCGACCTCGGTGACGTCCTCGAGCTCGGTGGAGAGGCCCGCCACACGGCGCAGAGCCGCGCGGTCGGAGCGGTCGAACTGGTCGCCGTCCCGCTCTCCGTCGATCTCGTGGCTCCAGGCGACGTCCTCTTCCATCAGGGCATCGGCCCGAAGGCCTTCGGGGTGAGTGTGCGCGGCGCGCTGCGTGTCCTGGGAAAAGGAAGAAGAGGAGGTCATTGGGTCCTTACGTCGATGGGAATCCGCTTGCGGCGACTGTGGCAGTGACGGTGGCTTCCCGGACCGAGTCCGTGACGCCCCGAATAACTTTCCGTCACTGCTCACAACGCACGAGCGCCTCGGGAGATTCCCGCGTGCCGTGCCGTGCCGACCGGAAAATGGTCGCACGGCACGGCACGTCTCGTCACCGCCTTATTTATCGGCTGCCTTCTTGGGGCCGGCCTTCTTGGCCGCGTTCCCGGCGCCCGATTTCTTGGCCGCCTTCCCGGAGGCCACCTTCTTGGCCGCCTTCTCGGAGACCGTCTTCTTCGCCGCCTTCTCGGGGTCCGCGGCCTTCCACTCCGGCTGACCGGGCATCGGCGGGGTCTTCTTGCCGTACAGCCAGGCGTGCATGAAGCCGTCGAGCTGGCGTCCGGAGATGTCCTCCGCGAGCGCGACGAAGTCCGCGGTCGTGGCGGAGCGGTCCTTGTGGCGCTTCACCCAGGCGCGCTCCAGGCGCTCGAAGTCCGGGGCGCCGATCTCCTGGCGGAGGGCGTAAAGGACCAGGGCCGCGCCGTCATAGACGTTCGGCCGGAAAATGCCGTTCTTCTTGCCGGCGGCTGCCGCCTTGGGTGCCGCGGGCGGTCCGCCGGCCGTACGCCAGCGGTCGGACGCGGCGTACGCGGCCTTCATCCGCGCTTCCATCGGCCTGCCCGCCTTCTCGGCCGCGTACAGGGCCTCGTACCAGGTGGCGTGCCCTTCGCTGAGCCACAGGTCGGACCAGGTGCGCGGGCTGACGCTGTCGCCGAACCACTGGTGCGCCAGCTCGTGCACCATGATCGACTCGATGTACCACTTCGGGTAGGCGGCCTCGGTGAAGAGGTCCCTCTCGAAGAGGGAGAGCGTCTGGGTCTCGAGTTCGAAGCCGGTGGCGGCGTCCGCCATGAGCAGGCCGTACGTCTCGAGGGGGTACCGCCCGATCTTGCTCTCCATCCAGGAGATCTGGCCGGGGGTCTTCTTCAGCCACGGTTCGAGCTGTTTGCGGTCCTTGGTGGGCACGACGTCCCGTAGGGGCAGCCCGTGCGGGCCCGTGCGACGCACCACCGTGGAGCGGCCGATGGAGACCTGGGCGAGCTCGGTGGCCATGGGGTGCCGGGTGCGGTACGTCCATGTCGTCGCGTCGGCCGCGCGGTCCACGTCGGTCGGCAGGCCGTTGGCGACAGCGGTGTAGCCCTTGGGCGCGGTGACCCGGAAGGTGAACATGGCCTTGTCGGACGGGTGGTCGTTGCACGGGAACACGACGTGGGCGGCGTCGGCCTGGTTGGCCATCACAAGGCCGTCCGAGGTCTGCACCCAGCCGCCGTCCCGGCCCTTTGTGTACACGGGATCGCTGGTGTGCCGCACGGTGATCTGCGTCCAGCTGCCGTCGGACAGCGGCTCCTCGGGAGTGACGACGAGGTCCTCACCGGCGCTGCGGAACGTCGCCGGCTCCCCGTCGACCTGGACGGACTCGACCTTTCCGTGGGCGAAGTCCAGGTTGACGCGGTCCAGGTCCTTGGTCGTCCACGCGTCGATCGTGGTGACGGCCTGGAGGGGCTTGTCGTTGGAGCCGGAGTAGCGGAAGGACAGGTCGTACGACGCCACGTCGTAGCCGGGGTTGCCCAGGTTCGGGAAGAGGCGGTCGCCGATTCCCAGGGGCGTGACGGGGGCACTGGCGGCGAGGAGACCGAAGGAGGCGGTTGCGGCGAACAGCGCGAGCGCCTTGCGTCGCCTCGGGGATCCGGGACGGGTGCGAGGAGCGCCAGGGGCTGGTCGCTGAGCCTCGGTGCGGGGGATGAGCAGCATGCACCACGGCTATCAGCGCGCGCGTGCGCGGCGTTGACGACGCGCGACCGGCCCACTCGAACGGGTATGTCAAGTGGGTGCAAGTCTTTGGGGAATTGCCACGGGAACGGCAGGTGAACGGCTGCCCGAGGGACGACCGGGCGTGAAAGCCGACATCGACCGGCCCCCGGCGCGCCCCGCGCCCCTCACGCCCCCTGCGTCTGCGGTTGCGCCCTCGTCACGTCGTACACGCCCGCCACGTTCCGCATCGCCCGCATGAGCCCCGGCAGCAGCGCCGCGTCCGGCAGTTGGACGGTGTACGTGTGGCGTACGCGCTGCTGGGTCGGGGGTTCGACCGTCGCCGAGACGATCTCCGCCCCCTCCATGGCCATGGCTTCGGTGAGGTCCGCCAGGAGGTGGGGGCGAACGAACGATTCGGCGACCAGCGTGACCCGGCACTCGGTGGTGTCACCCCAGCGCACGTCGACCTCCGCGCGCCCGGCGCTCTTCATACGCGCCACCGCGGCGCACTCGATGCGGTGAACCGTCACCACTCCCCCGCGCACGGTGAACCCGGTGACCTCGTCGGGCGGTACGGGCGTGCAGCAACCGGCGAGGCGTACGGTCGCGCCGGGCCGGTCGACGAGAACGCTGGCGGCTGGTCGCCCGAGTGGCCCCTCGACGGCCAGGCGTACGGCAGGAACGTCCGCGTCGGCCGGCGGGCTCCCCGATTCCTCGGCCGAGGACCGGAACTGCGTCACAGGCTCCTCGGCGGCGTCACCCTGCTGGGGGTGGGTGGTCAGCCACCGCTGGATGGCGATCCGCGCGGCGGGCGTGTGGGCGTGCTCCAGCCACTCCCTGGAGGGCTCCGAGGCCGGATCCTGGCCCATCAGGAGCTGGACGGTGTCGCCGTCCCGCAGCACCGTACTGAGGGTCGCCAGGCGGCCGTTGACGCGGGCACCGATGCACGCGTGCGCGTCCTCGCCGTACTGGGCGTACGCGGCGTCCACACAGGTCGCGCCCTCGGGCAGGCCGAGGGCGCCACCATCGGGCCGGTAAACGGTGATCTCACGGTCCTGGGCCAGGTCCTCCCGCAGCGTGGACCAGAAGGTGTCCGGGTCGGGGGCGGCCTCCTGCCAGTCGAGAAGGCGGGACAGCCAGCCAGGGCGCGTGGGGTCGGCGCGCTCGCCGTCGCTCGACGCGGCCTGCTCCTCCGAAGGATGAGCGTAGGGATTGCCGAGCGCCACGACACCGGCCTCGGCGACCTTGTGCATCTGGTGGGTCCGGATGAGGACTTCGGCGACCTGGCCGTCCGCGCGGGCGACGGCCGTGTGCAGCGACTGGTACAGGTTGAACTTGGGGACGGCGATGAAGTCCTTGAACTCCGAGACGACCGGCGTCATACAGGTGTGCAGCTCACCCAGGACGCCGTAACAGTCCGCGTCCTCGCTCACCAGGACCAGCAGCCGCCCGAAGTCGGAGCCGCGCATCCGGCCGCGCTTGCGGGACACCCGGTGCACGGAGACGAAATGCCGTGGCCTGATGAGGACTTCTGCCTGGATGCCTGCCTCGCGCAGGACCTTGCGCATCTCGTCGGCCATCTCCGCGAGCGGATCGTCGGCGCGTGCGACGTTGCCGACGATCAACTCCCGTGTGTGCTTGTACTCCTCGGGGTGCAGGATCGCGAAGACCAGGTCTTCCAGTTCCGTCTTGAGCGCCTGGACGCCGAGCCGCTCGGCGAGCGGGATGAGGACGTCGCGGGTCACCTTGGCGATGCGGGCCTGTTTCTCGGGGCGCATCACGCCGAGGGTGCGCATGTTGTGCAGCCGGTCGGCGAGTTTGATCGACATCACACGGACGTCGTTGCCGGTCGCAACGAGCATCTTGCGGAAGGTCTCAGGCTCGGCGGCGGCGCCGTAGTCGACCTTCTCCAGCTTGGTCACGCCGTCGACGAGGAAGCGGACCTCCGCACCGAACTGCTCGCCTACCTGATCGAGCGTCACGTCGGTGTCCTCGACGGTGTCGTGGAGCAAGGACGCCGTCAAGGTCGTGGTTTCGGCGCCGAGTTCGGCGAGGATCAGGGTCACGGCGAGCGGGTGCGTGATGTACGGCTCGCCGCTCTTGCGCATCTGGCCGCGGTGCGAGGACTCCGCCAGTACATAGGCGCGGCGCAGGGGTTCGAGGTCGGCGTCGGAGTGGTGGGCCCGGTGCGCGTCGACGACATGGCCGATCGCGTCGGGCAGCCGGCCGCGCGAGGCGGGGCCGAGCAGCGCAGCCCGGCCGAGGCGGCGCAGGTCGATGCGTGCGCGGGCCTTCCTGCGTGGCACCGCAGGCGTCACAGGGCCTGCTACCGGGCCTGGCGTCGCGGGATTCGTGGCCTCCGCACTCATGGGCACCTCCGGCTGCGTGGACCGGCGAACGGGGTGCCCCATGGCGGACACGGCTCAGGGGACGACGACATCTCCCCCGTCCGGGCCGGTGCTTGATGCTACCGAGCCCATCACGTGCGACTGACCGCCTCTCGCCCAGCGTGAAACGGATCACCCATTCGAGCGAGGGTTTATGGGTTTACGTTTTTGCGCCACACGGCCCGCTGTCGTTCGTGATCTCGAACGCGCCCGGGATCCCCGCGCCCGTAATCTCGGGCCACGGCTCGCCTGTGCGGCTTTGAGCCGAGTCAGGGAACCGCTCAACGAGCGAACGTTTCCAGCCACTCCGCGTCGATCTCCCCTGTGGCCACGATCACCGCGGGGCCGGTCATCTCGATCTCGCCATCGGGTCGCTCGGTGATCACCAGGGTGCCGCCGGGCACATCGACGGTGTACGTCACGGGAGCTCCGGTGACCGCCGGGTCGGCCCCGTCCCGCCGCGCGGCGGCCACGGCGACGGCGCACGCGCCCGTGCCGCACGACCGGGTCTCGCCGGCACCGCGCTCGTGCACACGCAGCGCGACGTGCCGGGGCGCCCGGTCGACGACGAACTCGACGTTCACACCGTCCGGGTACGCCGAGGCCGGGCTGAACGGCGGCGGGGAGTACAGGTCGCCGGCGTGCGCGAGGTCGTCCACGAAAGCGACCGCGTGCGGGTTGCCCATGTTCACGTGCCGCGCGGGCCAGCTGCGCTCACCGACGCTGACCGTGACGTCTCCCTCGGGGAGCAGCGCCTGGCCCATGCCGACCGTCACGTCACCGTCCTTGGCGATGTGCACGGCCTTCACACCTCCGCGGGTGGCGACCGCGAGGTCCCCCTCGGTGACGTGTCCGGCACGCTGGAGGTAGCGCGCGAAGACGCGCACGCCGTTCCCGCACATCTCCGCGATCGAGCCGTCGCCGTTGCGGTAGTCCATGAACCACTCGGCCTCGGTCGCCATGTCCTTGGCTTCGGGGTGCGCCGCGGACCGCACGACGTGCAGCAGTCCGTCACCACCGATGCCCGCGCGGCGGTCGCACAGGGCGGCAACGGCGCTCGGGGGCAGGTCGACGGCGTTCTCGGGGTCCGGGACGATCACGAAGTCGTTCTCGGTGCCGTGGCCCTTGAGGAAGGCGATCCGCGTGCTCATTCCTCGATCGTACGGTGCCGCTATGACAGAGCCGAAAAGGGAGCCTGCCCGGCGACCGCGTCAGCGCAGGCGAGCCACTCGCCACACGGCCAGAACGACGATTGCGGCGACGACCAGGGCATACGCGATCACGACCCGCCAGTCCGGTCTGCGCCCTGAGCCCCGCTGCGGCAGCCCCGGCCAGGTGTAGCCGACGCGGCGTGCGGCCATCATGCCCCAGCCGGCCGCGCAGGAGCAGATCAGGAGCCCCAGCATGGCGATCACGGCCCCGCTGTCGCCGAAGTCGAAGGCCAGGGGGAATGCGAACATCAGGGAGCCGACCGCTGCCAGGGACACGATGGGCGCGAGCTGCCAGATACGCAGTCGGCGCTGCGGGCGCAGCTCGACCTCGACCTCCGGGCCGCCGGCGTACATCTCCTCGGGCTCGGGGCCGTCGTCGGTGACGCCGCCCTCTGGCTCGTCGTCCAGGTCCGGGCTCAGACGGTCGCCGTCCCGCTCCGGTTCGTCCCGGTCGGCGGTGACGTTCTCGGTGCCTTGTGCGGTGTCGCGAGGGCCGGCCTCCATCGCCACGCGCCCTCCCAACTCGGACTCCACTTGGTCGATCGAAGCTCGATGATGGCACGGCGCCGGAGGCCGGGATGACGGCCGGAGCGTCCCGATGCAATCACGTGATCAGGCTGTAACCGGTCGTTCGACCAACGCCAGTGCGAGATGCGGAAGTTCTGTGAGATCTGCCGCAGCCCCACTCAGCCAGTGCACCCGCGGGTCGCGCCTGAACCATGAATCCTGGCGGCGCGCGAAGCGCTTGGTGGCACGAACGGTCTCGGCCCGCGCTTCTTCCAGCGTGCACTCCCCGGCGAGCGCCGCGAGGACCTGCTGGTACCCGAGTGCGCGCGAGGCCGTACGCCCCCTGCGCAACCCCTGCGCCTCGAGCTCGCGGACCTCGTCCACGAGCCCGGCGTCCCACATCCGGTCGACCCGGCTCGCGATGCGCTCGTCCAGCTCGGGTCGGGCCACGTCGACGCCGATCTGGACCGTGTCGTAGATCGAGTCATGACCGGGGAGATTGGCCGTGAAGGGCTGGCCGGTGATCTCGATCACCTCGAGAGCCCGGACGATACGGCGGCCGTTGCTGGGCAGGATCGCCTGCGCGGCCTCGGGGTCGGCGGCGGCGAGGCGGGCGTGCAGCGCGCCGGATCCGCGCAGCGCGAGCTCCTCCTCGAGCCGGGCCCTGACCTCGGGGTCGGTGCCGGGGAACTCCAGGTTGTCGACGGCACCACGGACGTACAGCCCCGAGCCGCCGACCAGGATCGGCCAGCGCCCCTCGGCGAGCAGTGCGTCGATCCGCTCCCGCGCGAGCCGCTGGTACTCGGCGACGGACGCCGCGACGGTGACGTCCCAGATGTCCAGGAGGTGGTGCGGCACGCCCGCGCGCTCCTGGGGCGTCAGCTTGGCGGTGCCGATGTCCATCCCTCGGTAGAGCTGCATGGAGTCGGCGTTGACGACCTCACCCCCGAGCTGCTGGGCGAGGAAAACGCCCAGATCGGACTTTCCGGCCGCGGTGGGTCCGACTACGGCGATGACACGGGGGGCGAGGGGTGCACTACTCACCGCCCCAGTCTCGCAAACCTCACGGGGTGGCCTCGAACGAGTTACGTGACGGCACACGCGCGGGGTCGTTTCCTGTTGCGAGGTTTTCGCCGCCGGTTTCGAGGAGGCGGCGGCCCGGGGGCGCAAACGGACGCACCGGACGACGCGGGATTTCGCCCGCACGAGTAACGTATGGAGTGGATATGGGCGTTTTCGCACGACTTTTGCGGAGGTCGAAGGCCACGGACGAGACGTCAACCGCCGAGGCCCAGGCCGACACACCAACGGCCGAGCCGACGGCGGAAGAGGCGGCGGAGGCGAAGGGGACGGCCGAGACCAAGGCCGAGGACGCGGCCGAGTCGACGGCGGCGGAGGCCGTCGAGGCCGATGCCGACACCGACGACGGCGTCGAGATCCCGAAGCAGCAGTCCGCCGACGAGGCAGCCGACAGTGAGGCCGGCGAAGGCGCCCGCACGTAACTGCCCCGCGCGGGAAGGTGAAGCATGGGTCTGATGCACAATTTGAAAGCCAAACTCGCCCCGGCCAAGGACAAGGTCTCCGACTTCGCGCAGCGGCACGAGGAGCAGGTCCATCACGGCCTCGACAAGGCCGCGAGGGCCGTCGACCAGCGGACCAAGGGCAAGTACAGCGACAGGATCCACACCGGCACGGGCAAGGCCAAGGGCGCCATGGGCCGACTCGCGCACAAGGACGACGACACGGCGACCGGCAGCAGCACACCTCCGCCGGACGCACCCCCGCCGACCACCTGAACGGCACATCGCCGGACGGCCGCGGAGCTTGACCGCTCCCGGCCGTCCGCCGTTTCCGGACGGCGTCGGCGTGCCCCTGCGAGCTGCGCCGACGTGCGCACGACCAGTCCGACGTGAGCCCAGGCCGACGCGGGCTACGACCAGGTCGCGACCAGGTACGCCACGCCGTACGGCGCGTCCTCATAGAGCAAGGCGCCCTCAAGTCCCGCCTCCTCGGCAGCGCCCGCGAGGACCTGCCAGGAGGCTCGGCCGGAGGCCTTCAACTCGCGTGCGAGCTCGGTGTCCAGCTCCTTGAGGGCGGCCACGTCCGCCTCGCCCAGGGCACGCGCGACGGACGCGTCGAAGGGTGCCGCCCGCTCATCGAGGTAGCCAGGAGCCTTGAGCGTGCGGCAGGCACTGGAGTCGCCCATCACCAACAGCGCCACCCGGTCGGCTCGGGCGGCGGTGTCCCTTCCGATATCAATACACCGCTCGGCCTCGAGAGGTTCCCTCACACCGAGCCCCTCGATCGGGGCGTCCGCCCAGGTGGTCCGCTCCAGCAGCCACGCCGCGACAGCGAGCGAGGTCGGCAGCGCACGCCGTGGCTCCTCCGCCGCCTGCGCGCCCAGTCGAACGTCGACGTCCACGCCGAAGCCCCGGAACGAGCCCGGCGTACCTTCGGCGTACGTTCCGTGGCCGCTCTCCTCAGCAGGTCCGACGACCACGAGAAGGTCGGGCCTGGCGGCTGCGAGGACGCCGAGCGCGTCCGTGCACGCCGCCCGCGCGGCGTCCAGCTCGGGTGCAGCCCCCGCGGCGACCTGCGGGACGAGGAGAGGCGGGCAGGGGCAGACTGCGGCAGCGACAAGCATGATCGGCAGGGTAACCCCGCGGGTCGGCCGGGTGTCACTCCTCGATGAGCACGCCGGTCAGGTCGAGGACCCTGAGCGCCTCAGTCGCAGCCGCAGCCGCTCCCCGTCGTCACCGGCTGCGGAGCCGGGACGCCGATCTTCGGGAGGCCGAGCATCACGCCCGCGGGCGTGGCGGCCTCGGCGGTGTTGCGCTTCTCCCAAGCGTCACCCGCGCGCGTGCGGCGCACGTCCAGGGCGGGCCCCTCGGCGAGGAGGTGGTGCGGGGCGGCATACGTGATCTCGACGGTCACCACGTCGCCGGGACGGACGTCCTGCTCCGGCTTGGTGAAGTGGACCAGGCGGTTGTCGGGGGCACGCCCGGACAGGCGGTGGGTGGCGCCGTCCTTGCGGCCCTCGCCCTCGGCGACCATCAGCTCGAACGTGCGGCCGACCTGCTTCTTGTTCTCCTCCCAGGAGATCTCCTCCTGAAGGGCAACGAGGCGCTCGTAGCGCGCCTGGACGACCTTCTTGGGGATCTGGTTCTCCATGGTGGCCGCGGGGGTGCCGGGGCGCTTGGAGTACTGGAAGGTGAACGCCTGCGCGAAGCGGGCCTCGCGGACCACGTGCAGCGTCTGCTCGAAGTCCTCCTCCGTCTCGCCGGGGAAGCCCACGATGATGTCGGTCGTGATCGCGGCGTGCGGGATGGCGGCGCGGACCTTCTCGATGATCCCCAGGTAGCGATCCTGACGGTAGGAGCGGCGCATCGCCTTCAGGACCGTGTCCGAGCCGGACTGGAGCGGCATGTGCAGCTGCGGCATCGCGTTCGGCGTCTCGGCCATGGCGGCGATGACGTCGTCGGTGAAGTCGCGCGGGTGCGGGGACGTGAAGCGGACGCGCTCCAGGCCGTCGATGTTCCCGCAGGCCCGCAGCAGCTTGCTGAACGCCTCGCGGTCGCCGATGTCGGAGCCGTACGCGTTGACGTTCTGGCCGAGCAGCGTGATCTCGCTGACGCCCTCGGCGACCAGGGCCTCGACCTCGGCGAGGATGTCGCCGGGGCGGCGGTCCTTCTCCTTGCCGCGCAGGGCCGGGACGATGCAGAAGGTGCAGGTGTTGTTGCAGCCGACGGAGATCGACACCCAGGCCGCGTAGGCGCTCTCGCGCCTCGTCGGCAGCGTCGACGGGAACGCCTCCAGCGACTCGGCGATCTCGACCTGCGCCTCCTCCTGCACGCGCGCGCGTTCCAGCAGGACGGGCAGCTTGCCGATGTTGTGCGTGCCGAAGACGACGTCCACCCAGGGCGCCCGCTTCACGATGGTGTCGCGGTCCTTCTGTGCGAGGCAGCCGCCGACCGCGATCTGCATCCCGGGCCGCTTGGTCTTCATCGGCGCGAGATGGCCGAGGTTGCCGTACAGCTTGTTGTCGGCGTTCTCACGGACCGCGCAGGTGTTGAATACCACTACGTCCGCGTCGCCGTCCGAGCCCTCGGGCGCGCGTACGTAACCGGCGTCTTCGAGCAGCCCGGACAATCGCTCGGAATCGTGGACGTTCATCTGGCACCCGTAGGTGCGCACCTCGTATGTCTTCACGCCCACTGCCTGGCTCCGGTCGCTGCTGCTCATGGGACAAGGGTATGCGGTCGTGAAAGCCCGTTGGCCCGGCCCGAGACGGTCACGCCGTGAGCGCCCGACCGTCCGTCGCCGGCCCGGCTAGGTCGTGTCCGGCCTAGGCCCCGTCGCCGCCCCACCCCTGGCGGCGCAGCACACTCGATACGTCGGGTACTTCGTAGTGCTCACCCTTGAGGACCTTGCCGTCGGCCCGGCGGGCGACCCGGCCGTCGGGGCCCAGCTTGGTCATGTTGGACCGGTGGATCTCGGCCAGGACGGCATCGAGGTCGATGCCGTGGACCAGGGCCGTTCCGTACGCGACGTAGACCACGTCGGCCAGCTCGTGCGCGAGCTTGTCGAGCGGGCCGGCGACGGACACCTCGGCGACCTCCTCGGCCTCCTCGGCCTCCTCGGCGAGCAGTTCCCCACGATGGGCGGCGAGTTCCGGGGAGACCTCGGTCGGTGTACTGCGGGCGTCGAGACCGAAGGCGAGGTGGAATTCACGGACCAGGTTGGCGGGAGAGGAACTCATGCGGCGACTTTGTCGGCGGGGTCTGACAGTCGGGTCGACAGCCGGGTCGGACCGTCCTCGCCGCGGGTGCGACCGCCGCTGACGGTGTTGAGGCGGGCCGGTGGCGGAGGCCGATCGCTGTCGGTCGCCTGCCTCCCCGCCCCCTCCGTGCCGTCCGCCTGTGACCCCTGCCCTGGTCAGCACCGCGTTCCTGCTGGCAGGATCGCGGACATGTCCAAGGCACTCACCCGCATCAGCAGGCGCCGGGCCCTGCAGGGCGCGGCGGCCGGGCTCGTGACCCTCGGGTTGCTGCTGTGGTGGCTGCTGCCCCTCGGTGAGGAGACGCCGAGCGGGACGATCACTTTCAGTACGGGCACGCGCGCGGGGGTGTACCAGGAGTACGGCGAGCTTCTGCGCGAGGAGCTTGCCAAGGACATGCCGCAGCTGAACGTGCGGCTGCTGACCAGCGCCGGGTCCCAGGAGAACGTCGAGCGTGTGGCGACCGGCAAGGCCGACTTCACGATCGCCGCCGCCGACGCGGTGGACACGTACCGGATCGACGGCAAGCCCGTCATGGACCGGCTGCGCGGCGTCGCCCGCCTGTACGACGACTACGTACAGCTCGTCGTCCCGCCGGACTCGGACATCCGCTCCGTCGCCGACCTCAAGGGCAAGCGGGTGGCCATAGGGCTACCCCACTCCGGCGTGCGGCTGATCGCCACGCGCGTGCTGGAGGCCGCCGGCATCGACCCGGAGAAGGACATCACGCCCAGGTCGGACGGCATCGACACCGGGCCCAAGCGGCTGGGGCACGAGCTCGACGCGTTCTTCTGGTCGGGCGGGGTGCCCACGGGCGGGCTGGAGCAGATCGCCGAGACCTCCGCGTTCCGGTTCGTGCCGATCGACGCCGGCCTCGTCGCCAAGGTGCACGCCCAGGGCGACGCGGCCCACTTCTACCGGGCGACCAACATGCCGGAGTCGGCCTATCCGACCATCCAGAACGGCGACACGGTGCCCACGATCGCCGTCTCCAACCTGTTGATCACCCGCAAGGACATGGACCCCCGGCTCACCGAATGGCTGACCCGGACGGTGATCAAGAGTCGCGACGGCATCGGCGCCCACGTCCACTCCGCGCAACTCGTCGACCTGCGCACGGCGATCTACACCAACCCCCTGACCCTGCACGCCGGGGCTCGGAACTATTACCGCTCGGTGAAGCCGTAGGGCTCTGCCGAACCGCGGGACTCGGTGAAGCCATGGGGCTCCGCCGAACCGCAGGAACGGTCGAGCGGTCGAACGGTCGAGCGGGACCCGATCAGCCGCACTGAGGCACCGGACCCGGTCAGCCCCGTTAAGGCGTCGGCCCCGACCGGGGTACCGCCACCGTCACCCGCAGCCCGTGCGGCTCATGACGTCCGTACGAGATCGAGCCGCCGCCCGCCGCGAGCAGCGCCCGCGAGATCGACAGGCCCAGGCCTGAGCCCTTGATGTTCTGGTGCCGTCCGCTGCGCCAGAAGCGGTCGCCGACGCGGGCGAGTTCCTCGTCGGTGAGGCCGGGGCCGTTGTCGGTCACCTCGATCGTGGACGTATTGCCGTCGGCGGTGACGGTCACATCGACGCGCTCGTCCTTGGGCGTGAACTTGACCGCGTTGTCGATCACCGCGTCCAGCGCGCTGGACAGCGCCACCGGGTCGGCCCAGGCGGTGGTGGGCGGGCAGGTCCCCACCAGCCGAACGCCCTTGGCCTCCGCGGTCGGCGCCCAGGCTGCGACGCGCTCGGCGGCCAGCGCACCGACGTCGGTCAGCCGGAGGTCGGCGGCGGTGTGCTCGGCGAGGGCCAGGTCGAGCAGGTCGTCCAGGACCTGCGCCAGGCGCTTGCCCTCGGCCTGCACCGAAGCGATCTCCTGATTGCCCTCCGGTAGCTCGAAAGCGAGCAGTTCGATCCGCAGCAGCAGCGCCGCGAGCGGGTTGCGCAGCTGGTGCGAGGCGTCGGCGACGAAGGCGCGCTGCTGCTCCAGCACGTCCTCGACGTTGTCCGCCATCTCGTTGAACGACCGGGCCAGCCGCCGGAGTTCCGGCGGACCACTGGCGACCGCGACACGGGACTTCAGGCGGCCGCTCGCGATCTCGTGCGTGGTCACGTCCAGTACACGCACCGGCCTGAGCACCCAGCCGGTCAGCCTGAGGGCGGCCCCGACGGCCACCAGCATCGCGGCCGTCAAGCCCGCGCCGATGATCAGCCAGCCGTGCAGGATCCGCGAACGCATCTGGCCGGTGGGCGAGTCGGTGACCACGACCGCGACGACGTCACCGTCCCGGATGACCGGTGAGGCGATGACGAGCCGGTTGCGCTGCCAGGGCCACACCTGCTTGGGGTCGTGGCTGCGCCGGCTCAGCAGCGACTCCTCGAAGGCGTCGCGCTCCTCGCCGACCTCGGGCAGGAACCAGGTCGTCGGCCCGTTGGCCAGGGGTGTGTCGTTGGGCAGGAAGACACCGGCCCGGATGCCGTAGACCTCGTAGTAGCTCTCGAGTTCCCGGCTGAGGATGCGCAGCTCGTCTCGGGACTCGGAGGTGGCGGTATCCGCGGCAGGCCGTGCGATGGCCGCGAAGTACGCGGTGTCGTCGATGCGGTCGACGACCAGCTTCTGCTGCTGGGCCGCGGCGAGGCTGACGGCGAGCGGTACGCCGAGGGCGAGCAGGACGGCCGCCATAAGGATGATGAGCAGCGGGAGAAGACGAGTGCGCACCCTTGCCCGCTACGAGGCCGGGGCGACGAGTCGGTAGCCGACGCCGCGTACGGTCTCGATCAGCGCCGGCATGCGCAGCTTGGCGCGCAGGGACGCCACATGCACCTCAAGAGTGCGCCCGGTCCCCTCCCAACTCGTGCGCCACACCTCACTGATGATCTGCTCCCGCCGGAAGACCACGCCGGGGCGCTGGGCGAGCAGGGCCAGCAGATCGAACTCCTTGCGGGTCAGTTGGATTACCGAACCGTCGACGCTGACCTGGCGGGTGTTCAGTTCGATGTGTACGGCGCCCATGCGCAGTACGCCGTCGCCGCCCGTCCCGGTGTCCTCCGGAACGGTGCGCCGGCTGACGGCGTGGATCCGGGCGAGCAGCTCTCCGGTGTCGTACGGCTTCACCACATAGTCGTCGGCACCGAGGTTGAGGCCATGAATACGCGAACGGACGTCCGAGCGCGCGGTGACCATGATCACCGGGGTGCTGGTGCGCTTGCGGATCTTGCCGCAGACCTCGTAACCGTCCTGGTCGGGCAGGCCGAGGTCGAGGAGGACGACGCCGAAGCCGTTGCCCTCGGGGACGAGCGCCTGGAGGGCCTCCTCGCCGCTACGCGCGTGCGTGACGTCGAAACCGTGACGTGCCAGGACCGCGGACAGCGCGGCGGCGACGTGGTTGTCGTCCTCGACGAGGAGCAGTCTCATCCCGGCCTCCTTCGGTTCATCGGACGTACGATTCGGACAGGTAAACAGTGCGTGCACGCGCGCGAGTGCACCAAGGAAGTCACGCTGATGGACGATGACGCCGTCAAGTGGGTTCCGGTTGCTCGCGGCTTCCGTTATCCAGCCGGTACGCGCCCAGGTCGCAAGTGCTACGACACGTGTCCGATTGCTATCGGATCGTGATGCTCAGATTCACCTCAGAACTAATGACGCAGGTCGGATACGGTTACTACTGTCCTCCGAAACCGAGGAGGACGGAGCCTGAGAGCGATGACCGAAGTATCGGTGGCCAAGGAAGATGCGGCCGCGACCGGCGACCTGGTCGTCCTGAAGAACGTGAACAAGCACTTTGGCGCGTTGCACGTGCTCCAGGACATCGACCTGACGATCGCCCGCGGTGAGGTCGTCGTGGTCATCGGACCCTCCGGGTCCGGGAAGTCCACCCTGTGCCGCACCATCAACCGCCTCGAGACGATCGACTCCGGCGCGATCGCCATCGACGGCAAGCCGCTGCCCGCTGAGGGCAAGGCGCTTGCCAAGCTGCGCGCCGACGTCGGAATGGTCTTCCAGTCCTTCAACCTTTTCGCGCACAAGACCGTGCTCGAGAACGTGATGCTGGGACAGATCAAGGTCCGCAAGACGGACAAGAAGGCCGCCGAGGACAAGGCCCGCGCCCTGCTCGACCGGGTGGGTGTGGCCAGCCAGGCGGACAAGTACCCTGCCCAGCTCTCCGGCGGCCAGCAGCAGCGTGTGGCCATCGCCCGAGCGTTGGCCATGGACCCCAAGGTCATGCTCTTCGACGAGCCGACGTCGGCTCTCGACCCGGAGATGATCAACGAGGTCCTGGAGGTCATGCAGCAGCTCGCCCGGGACGGCATGACCATGATCGTCGTCACCCATGAGATGGGCTTCGCCCGTTCGGCCGCCAACCGAGTGGTGTTCATGGCAGACGGCAAGATCGTCGAAGAAGCTGTGCCGGACCAGTTCTTCAGCAACCCGCGCAGCGACCGCGCCAAGGACTTCCTGTCCAAGATCCTGCATCACTGACGGATCCCGCCCCACTGACGGACTGCGTCACGCAGCCGACGACCTGCGTCAACCGCCGCACCTGACGGCACGCATCTCTTCATCACGCAAAGGATGTTCACCATGAAGCTCCGCAAGGCCTCCGCCGCGGCCGCCGCTGCCGTCGTCCTCGCTCTGACCGCCACCGCTTGTGGTGGTGACGGCGACAGCGACAGCGGGTCGGGTTCCGGGGGCGGCGACAAGATCAAGATCGGCATTAAGTACGACCAGCCGGGTCTCGGCCTGAAGGAGCCCGACGGTTCCTTCTCCGGCTTCGACGTCGACGTCGCCACGTACGTGGCGAAGGAGCTCGGCTACGAGCCCGACCAGATCGACTTCGTCGAGACGAAGAGCGCCGACCGTGAGAACGCGCTCGCCCGTGGCGACGTGAAGCTCATCGCGGCCACCTACTCGATCACCGACGAGCGCAAGCAGAAGGTCGACTTCGCCGGCCCGTACCTGCTGGCCCACCAGGACCTGCTGGTCAAGTCCGACTCGAAGATCACCGAGGCCACCGACCTCAACGGCGAGAACCTGTGCTCGGTGGTCGGCTCGACCTCGGCGCAGAACGTCAAGAAGGACTTCGCCCCGAAGGCCAACCTGAAGGAGAACAGCACCTACTCGGAGTGCATCTCCTCGCTGCAGAGTGGCACCGTGGACGCCCTGACCACGGACGACTCGATCCTCGCCGGTTACGCCGCGCAGGAGCAGTACAAGGGCAAGTTCAAGCTCGCCGGCCTCAAGCTGAGCAACGAGAACTACGGCATCGGTGTGAAGAAGGGTGACACCGAAACCGTGAACAAGGTCAACGCCGCCCTCGAGAAGATGGTCAGCTCGAAGGCCTGGGACAAGGCGGTCGCCGACAACCTCGGTCCGGCCAACTACAAGAACGAGCCCGCGCCGAAGATCGGCGTCATCGTCGAGTAGCGCAGTGCCTGACCGGCGCGCCGCCGTCCACCGCGATCAGGGCGCGGCGCGTCGCGCTATCCACAAACGCCACCCACCCGGAAGCGCGGGAGATCGTGTTCGACTTTCTTTCTAACTATGACGACCCAACCCTGTTGGGTGCCTTCTGGATGACGGTGAAACTCACCGCCGTCTCCGGCCTCGGTTCCCTGATCTGGGGCACTCTGTTGGCCGCGATGCGAGTCAGCCCAGTCCCACTCATGCGTGGGTTCGGCACGGCCTATGTGAATATCGTCCGAAACATCCCGCTGACGGTCATCATCATCTTCACCTCGCTCGGCCTCGCCGATGTCTTCGGCGTGACGTTGGGCGCCACCGACTTCAAGGTCCAGGGCTTCCGCCTGGCGATCCTCGGTCTCGTCGGCTACACCGCGGCCTTCGTCTGCGAGGCGATCCGTTCCGGCATCAACACCGTGCCGCTCGGCCAGGCCGAGGCGGCCCGTGCCATCGGGCTGACGTTCACTCAGACCCTCCGGCTCATCATCCTGCCGCAGGCCTTCCGCTCGGTCATCGGCCCGTTGGCCAACGTGTTGATCGCTCTCACCAAGAACACCACGGTGGCGGCCGCGATCGGTGTGGCCGAAGCCGCCTACCTGATGAAGGCAATGATCGAGAACGAGGCCCAGACGCTGCTCATCGGCGCGGTCTTCGCCTTCGGTTTCGTGGTACTGACCCTGCCCACCGGCCTCTTCCTCGGCTGGCTGAGCAAGCGACTGGCGGTGAAGCGATGAGTTCCGTTCTCTACGACGCCCCGGGCCCTCGCGCCAAACGGCGCAATGTGGTCATCTCGGTGGTCTTCTTCGCCCTGCTCGCCCTGCTCGTGTGGTTCGTCTGGGACGCCATGGACGGAAAGGGTCAGCTGGAGTGGGCCCTGTGGAAGCCGTTCACGGAGTCCAACGCCTGGACGACATATCTGCTGCCGGGACTCGCCAACACGCTGAAGGCAGCGGCACTTTCCATGGTGATCGCCCTTCCGCTGGGCGCCTTCTTCGGTATCGCACGCATGTCCGACCACCGGTGGGTACGGCTTCCGGCCGCCTGGGTGGTCGAGTTCTTCCGGGCGATCCCGGTCCTGCTGCTGATGCTGTTCGCGAACGAGTTCTACGACCGCTGGACGAACGTCACGACTGAGGAGCGGCCGATCTACGCGGTCGTCACCGGCCTGGTGCTCTACAACGCGTCCGTCCTCGCCGAGATCGTGAAGGCCGGCATCCTCTCCCTGCCCAAGGGGCAGTCCGAGGCCGCGATGGCGATCGGCCTGCGCAAGAATCAGACGATGCGGACCATCCTGCTGCCGCAGGCCGTCACCGCCATGCTGCCGGCCATCGTCAGCCAGCTCGTGGTCATCGTGAAGGACACCGCGCTGGGCGGCGTGATGATCGGGTTCACCGAGCTGCTCAACGCGCGCGGCACCCTGGCGGCCAACTACGGCAACGCCATTCCCAGCTTCGTCGTGGTGGCGATCATCTACATCGTCCTCAACTTCATCCTCACCAGCTTCGCGAGCTGGCTGGAGAAGAGGCTGCGGCGCAGCAAGAAGAGCACGGGCGCGGTCCTCAGTGCTGAGGACATGGAGGAGCTCAACCCGGCGGCGGTCGGCGGCTCCTTCGGGACCGGCGCCGAAGGCGGCGGCCTCCCGGGCGGCAGGACCTATACCTGACGAACAATCAAATAGCACGAACAGCACGGAGGGCAGTGGCATGATCGCCACTGCCCTCCGTCACTTGACGCAAGCACCGGCAATGGGTTGCATACGTTCTGTGATCGTGCACCCTGCTCCAACTTTCTGTTCACTTGCGTCCCTCGGGACACCGCTGCGGGCAGGGGGCGCTGCGCCGTGGACCCGGTGATCATCGTCGGAGCGGGGCCCGTGGGGCTCACGCTCGCCCTGGCGCTGGCCCGTCAGGAGGTGCCGTCCGTCGTCCTCGACGAGGGGCCGGGCAAGGACGAACCCCGCCTCGCGCGCACCGTCGTCCTGCGCGAGGACACCGCCGCCCTCATGGAGCGCCTGACGGGTGTGCCTGTCGCCGAGGCCGGGGCCCGCTGGGCCGGATGGCGGGCAATGAGGCGCAAGCAGGTGATGCGCGAGGTCACGTTCGGCGACGCGGCGGACGAGCCCGAGGGCGTCACGAATCCCGCCCCCCTGCACATCGCCCAGCACGTGCTGACCGGCGCCCTGCGCGCGGCCCTCGTGGGCGAACCGCTCGTCAAGGTCGCCGTTGACAGCCGCCTGGACGCCGTCGAGCAGGAACCATCGGGTGTCACCGCCCACACGCGCGGCCCCAAGGGCACCTGGTGGCGGGGCAGTTACCTGGTCGGCTGCGACGGCCCGCGCTCGACCGTGCGCAAACTCCAGGACATCCGCTTTCCCGGCCGTACGGCGGTGGAGCGACACGCCGTGGCCGCGCTGCGCGCGGAACTTCCCTGGGACGGTCAGGCGTTGCTCCATCGGATGCCGCCGTGGCGGATGTCCGGACCTTCGGCCGGGGAGGTCACCGGACGACCGCTCGCGGACGGGGTGTGGCGCCTGGACTGGCTGCTGCCGCCGGGCAAGGACCTGGTCACACCCGAGCTGCTGGTGGCTCGCATCCGGGAGACGCTCGCCGGCTGGACCGGTGGGCCGACACCGCCGTACGAGCTCCTCGACACCGGGGTTCACACGGTCCACCACCGGCTGGCCCGCCGCTGGCGGGTGGGTCGTGTGTTTCTCGCCGGGGACGCGGCGCACTGCCTCGGCACGCTCGGCACGCACGGGCTCGACGAGGGGCTGCGGGACGCCGACAACCTCGCCTGGAAGCTGGCACCGGCCTGGCACCACGGGCCGCACGAGGCGCTGCTCGACAGCTACCAGGCGGAGCGGCGCGCCGTCGTCGCCGCCCGGCTGCGCGCCGCGGACCAAGCGCTGCCGCTGCTGCGCGGCGGCGGTGGGCTGCGTGCCTACGTCCCCGGCTCCGCCCGGGGTCATGACGCGCTGCTGATGGACGGCCACCTGGGGCACGGAGCGATCGGTGCGCTGGGGACGTACGCCGAGTCGCCGCTAGCGCCCGGGCCCCTGGAGGGCGAGGTCCCGGTGGACACGCCGCGCGGTGCGCCGGTCGTGGACGTGCGGGTCACGGCGGAGGACGGCTCCTTCGTGCAGCTGCGCGACCGGCTCGGGCGTGGCGCGCTGCTGGTGCTGCTGATCGCGCCGGGCACGGGCGTCTGGGAGCGCAAGCACTGGGCCACCGCCGGGATCATGCCTCGGCTGGCGGCCGCGGTGACAGCACTGCCGTACCGAGCCGAGTTGCTGGTCGCGGAGGCCTATCCGGGGGCAGCCGCGCATTCGGTACTGCTGGTGCGGCCCGACGGCCATCTGGTGACCGCCTTGAGCGGAGTGCGGCCGACCGATCTGTACGCGGCAGCCGAGGCGGCGCTGGGCGGACCGGCCAAAGCACACGCACAGGCACAGGCACCGGCACAGGCCGGGACTGCGGAGGCGGGGCCCACACAGACGGCGGCGGAGGCCGGGGCTGCGGCCGGCTCGCGCTGACGTCGAAGAGAACTCGCGCTGACCCTGTCGTAGGGAACCGGCCTTCACTGAACCGGAAAGCAGCACTCACTGTCACTGTGCGGTCCGCATAGTGACAGTGAGTTGACCGGTCCGCACCGGCGTGGTGTACTCCGGATCGTGACCGACACCTGTGTGCGCCTGTGGCGGAGGGTCCATATGGACCTCGTCCGCTATGCGGGCTGCGTGTGTCGCCCGTCCTGCTGAACTCGCATCCCCTTTCCCGCGCGCGCCACTCCTGACTCTGTCGCCTGTGCTGTCGCGCGCTCTTCGCGAACCCTCTTCAGGACGGTGCCCGTGTCCCTACCCTCTGCCGCCTCCCCCACCGCCGTCGCCGCGTCCGAGCCCGGCGCCAGGCCGAAGCCCGCGCCGTTCTCCGCGCCGACGCAGGCGGACCTTCTCGACTTCGTACGGCGAACGGCCGCCGACACCGAGCTGGTCGCCTCGCTCCCGCTCGATCCCGAGGGCCGTACCTGGGTACGGCTTGAGGGCCCTGGCGGCAGTGAGGCCTGGTTGATCGGCTGGCCGCCCGGGACGGGCACCGGCTGGCACGATCACGCCGACTCGGCCGGCGCCTTCGTGACGGCGGCCGGTGAGCTCAAGGAGAACTCGCTCGCTGTCCGGCTGCCCGCCGACGGCTGGAAAACACTGGAACTGACGGACGACGTGGACCGGCAACGGCGCCTGCCCGCCGGAAAAGGCCGCTCCTTCGGCCACCACCACGTGCACGAGGTGCTCAACGAGTCCCCCGACCGGCACGCGATCTCCGTTCACGCCTACTACCCGCCCCTGCCGCAGATCCGCCGCTTCAGCCGCAGCGGGCCGATCCTGCGCCTGGAGCAGGTGGAGCGCCCGGAGGACTGGCAGTGAGCGGGGTGGCCGGAGGCGAACCTGTGCTGCACAGTTCGAGTGAACGGCAGGTTGGCAGCGGTGAGTTGAAGGCGAGTGCTTTGGGGTGCGTGAGCGAGTTGCCCGGGCGGCGGGGGCGAGTGGGAGACAGGCATGGGTGACGTGGTGGGACGCGGCGTGGACGAACGGCCCGTCGGCATCGACGAGTTGCTGGAGCGGGTGCGCGCGGGCTACGAGCGGATGGAGCCTCGGGATGCGTACGAAGCCGCTCAGGGAAGCGAGGCTCTGCTGGTCGACATCCGGTACGCGGCCCTGCGAGAGCGGGACGGTCTGATCCCGGGCGCCCTCGTCGTCGAGCGCAACGAACTGGAGTGGCGGCTCGACCCGCAGGGCAGCCACCGCGCTCCCGAGGCCACCGGTCACAACCTGCGGGTCGTGGTGATCTGCAACGAGGGCTACGCGTCCAGCCTGGCGGCCGAGTCGCTGCGGCGGCTGGGGCTGAGCCGGGCCACCGACCTGGTCGGCGGGTTCCAGGCATGGCGGGCGGCTGGGCTTGCGGTGACATCGGGGGTGGGGGCGGACGCCTAGGCCGGCGATCCCGGCCCGAACGCGATGGGCGCCCCCGCGCGTCCACCGTGTCCGGCGCCGGAATCCCGCGGTCGCGAGGCCACGCCCACTTCCGGGACCCCTACCGGGGTCAGAATCCCTCGCTCTCGAGGAACTCCGTGTCCTCGCCCTCCTCTTCCAGCGCCTGGCGGACCACCCGTAGGGCCATGCCCTCGGGATAGCCCTTGCGGGCGAGCATGCCCGCGAGGCGGCGCAGACGCTTGTCGCGGTCGAGGCCGCGCGTGGAGCGCAGCTTGCGGGCGACGAGTTCGCGTGCGGTCGTCTCTTCCTGCTCGGAGTCGAGCTGGGAGACGGCAGCGTCGATCAGTGTGGAGTCGACGCCCTTGGTGCGCAGTTCCTGCGCGAGTGCGCGGCGGGCGAGACCTCGGCCGTGGTGCCGGGACTCCACCCAGGCATCCGCGAACGCACTGTCGTTGATGAGGCCGACCTCCTCGAACCTCGACAGCACCTCCTCGGCGGCTTCGTCCGGGATCTCCCGCTTGCGGAGTGCGTCCGCGAGTTGCTTCCGTGTCCGCGGGGTCCCGGTGAGCAGGCGTAGGCAGATCGCCCGCGCCTGCTCCACCGGGTCCGCCGGGAGGTCCCCCTTCTCGGCCCTCGACAAGGAGGGGGCGCCTCCGTCTTCACCGGGCGACTCCCCGAAGCCGCGCCGACGGCGCCCCCGCCCCCCGGCTGCGCCGCCCTCACCGCGCATCCTGCGGCCACCCCGGCGCGAGCCGCCGCCGGAGTGTCCACCGCCGTCCGTCGGACCGCCCTGCATCCGCTCGCCGCCGCCCTGGATGCCTTCGCCCGGCCAGTCACCACCGCCCGGGATGCCCTTGCTCGGCCCGTCGTCGGACGGCCCCTCCGTGCCGTACGACGCCGCGCTGCCGTATCCCCCGTAACCGCCCCGAGCGGTTTCTCCGTCGTAGCTACCCCGGTCCACGTCTCCCCCGTGGCCGCCGCCCCTCCCCCGCTCATGCGGAACATCGAGGTGGGCGGACTCGGCCCGATCGGTTCGCCACGCTTTTGAATCAGCCACCGTACGGATCAGCTCTTGGCTGCCGCGGCCTTGGTCTTGGCCGTCTTGGCCACCGCCGGAGCGGGCACCGTCTTCGCAGCGTCGTCCGGAGCGGCGGCGGCGACCGCAGCGTCCGCGCCCGGCTCGGCAGCCGGCTCCTCGGGCCGCACGCCGACGCCCAGCTTCTCCTTGATCTTCTTCTCGATCTCGTTGGCCAGGTCGGGGTTGTCCTTCAGGAAATTACGCGCGTTCTCCTTGCCCTGGCCGAGCTGGTCGCCCTCGTACGTGTACCAGGCGCCGGCCTTGCGGACGAAGCCGTTCTCCACGCCCATGTCGATCAGGCCGCCCTCGCGGCTGATGCCCTGGCCGTAGAGGATGTCGAACTCGGCCTGCTTGAAGGGCGGCGCGACCTTGTTCTTGACGACCTTGACGCGAGTGCGGTTGCCGACCGCATCGGTGCCGTCCTTCAGGGTCTCGATGCGACGGATGTCGAGCCGCACCGAGGCGTAGAACTTCAGCGCCCGGCCACCCGTCGTGGTCTCCGGCGAGCCGAACATCACGCCGATCTTCTCGCGGAGCTGGTTGATGAAGATCGCGGTGGTCTTCGACTGGTTGAGCGCGCTGGTGATCTTCCGCAGCGCCTGGCTCATCAGACGGGCCTGCAGACCGACGTGGCTGTCGCCCATCTCGCCCTCGATCTCCGCGCGCGGGACGAGCGCGGCGACGGAGTCGATGACGATCAGGTCGAGGGCACCGGAGCGGACCAGCATGTCCACGATCTCCAGCGCCTGCTCGCCGTTGTCCGGCTGGGAGAGGATCAGGTTGTCGATGTCGACGCCGAGCTTCTTCGCGTACTCGGGGTCGAGGGCGTGCTCCGCGTCCACGAAGGCGACCTGGCCGCCCGCCTTCTGAGCGTTCGCCACCGCGTGCAGGGTCAGCGTGGTCTTACCGGAGGACTCCGGTCCGTACACCTCCACCACGCGGCCGCGTGGCAGGCCGCCGACGCCGAGGGCGACGTCGAGCGCGGTCGACCCGGTGGGGATGACCTCGATGGGCTCGTTCGGCCGCTCGCCCAGGCGCATGACCGCGCCCTTGCCGAATTGCCGTTCAATCTGTGCGAGCGCGGCGTCCAGGGCCTTCTCGCGGTCGGTACCTGCCATGGGTTCCACCCGGTTTGCTTGAGTCGATCGCTTCACGTCAAAGACGCTAACGCCTGCCACTGACAATGGGCCCCGACGCCCGTCCGGCCTGTGGATAACTCGGGAACTTCTCCATCCAAACCGTGGCTAAATGCCCGCCGAGCGCCTCGTCGGCATCTCCATGAGAATGGATGTTCGATTTTAGTGTCAAGCGCACCACACGGCACCTACGAGACTACGTCCGCGGCCTGACACCGCCCCGGGTTCCCGGCCGACAGCCCGCTCCTCGGGTGGATAGCCCGCCCGCCGTCACGGCGACACTGCCCCCTGTTCCTGCCTGCCACGCCGGGCGTCGGCTGACCCTCAGGAGGAGTTCCCGCCTGGGTCCTCCGTCTTCGACCCTGGCTCGGCCGCTCCCGGCCGCGGGGCCCACAGCGCACGCGCGCGGGCGACCAGGCCCCGCCCCGCTCCCCGTCCCCAGTGGTGCCCGTGCACTCGGGGGTCGTCGGTGACGTCGTACCGCTTCACATACGCCCCCAGGAACGCCTGCAGCGTGGCGATCGCCGGGATAGCGATCAGCGCGCCCACCGCGCCGAGGAGGGCGGTGCCCGCGACGACCGAACCGAAGGCGACCGCCGGGTGGATGTCGACGGTCTTCGAGGTCAGCTTGGGCTGCAGCACGTAGTTCTCGAACTGCTGGTAGATCACGACGAAGATCAGCACCCACAGCGCGTACCAGGGATCGACCGTGAAGGCGATCAGCATGGGCAGGGCACCCGCGAGATACGTGCCGATGGTGGGGATGAACTGCGAGACAAGGCCGACCCACACGGCGAGCACTGGCGCGTACGGCACGTCCAGGCTCGCCAGCAGGATGTAGTGGGCGATGCCGGAGATGAGCGCCATCAGGCCGCGCGAGTACAGGTAGCCGCCGGTCTTGGTGACAGCGATCTCCCATGCGCGCAGCACCTCGGCCTGCCTGGCGGGCGGCAGTACGGAGCACAGCGCGCGGCGCAGTCGCGGGCCGTCCGCGGCGAAGTAGAACGAGAACAGCGTGATCGTCAGCAGCTGGAAGAGACCGCCAAGGACCTGGGCGGACACGGCCAGGACGCCGGTGGCGCTGTTCTGCACGTAGTTGCGCAGCCAGTCGGAACGGAGCAGGCCCTCCTGGACGTCCACGCGGCGCAGCTCGGTGTTGAAGTGCGCGTTGATCCAGTTGATGACGGAGTCGAGGTAGCTCGGCAAGTCCTCGACGATCTTGATGATCTGGCCCGCGAGCATGGATCCCAGCAGTGTCACGAACCCGGCGGACACGATGATCACGGCGAGGAAGACGATGCCGGTGGCCAGTCCCCGTCGCATGCCGCGCGCGGCCATCCAGCTCACTGCGGGCTCGATGGCAAGAGCCAGGAAGAACGCGATGAGGACGTTGATCAACAGCCCGGTGAGCTGGTGAAATGCCCAGCTGCCCAGCTGGAACGCGCCGACGAGCGCCAGCGCGAGCACCATGGCGCGCGGTAGCCAACGAGGCATGCGCGCGTCCGGCCCGGCGTCGCCCTCGCCCGGTGGCGGGGTGGGCGGCGTCGTGCCGAACGGGGATCCGTGCCCGGCGAGCTGCCCGGTCTCGTCAGTGCGTGCCACCCAGCAAGTGTCGCCCACGCCACCGACAAACGGCTTCGGTCCTGCGATCTTCGTGACCGGTCAGCGCTTCTCACCCGGAACGTTCATGACGGCACACACCACACGCCACACGTCCTTCGCCTCCCAGCCGGCGTTCAGCGCCTCTTGCACCGTGCACCCGCCGAGCTCCGTCATCACGTGGTCGCGCGCGAAGGTGTCGGCGTAGCCCGGACCGAAGTGATCCGCCATCCGCTCCCAGAAGACCGTCAACCGCATGCGTCCAGTATCCCGCCCCTGAGAGTGGGCCTGCGCCGGGACCACTTGTCGAGACCGCTTTCCGTCCTACGGTCTGACGCATGCCCGAAACAGGAGCTTCCGCACTCCCCCGACGCACTCGACGCGCTCCCCGCTCTTCCGCGCCGAGCAGTTCGTCTGGCTCAGCGCGCGCGTGCTCGAGCAGCGTCTCTTCGCGTACCACTTCCTGAACGGTGCCGCCGACCCGGTGGAGACCGCGCTGGACGCCTACCGCAACGAGGACGGCGGGTACGGCCACGCGCTGGAGCCCGATCTGCGCGGCCCGGTCAGCCAGCCGCTGCACACCGGTCACGCCCTGCACATCCTGGACGCCATCGAGCGCTGCGGCGGACAGCGCGTGGATCGCGTCTGCCGCTACCTCACCTCGGTCTCCACGCCGGACGGCGCCCTCCCGGCGATCCATCCCAGCCAGCGCGGCTACCCCGCCGCACCCTTCATGCCGATCGTGGACGACGCTCCCAGCTCGCTCCTGGCCACCGGACCGGTCGTCGGACTGCTGCACCGCAATGAGGTGTGGCACGCCTGGCTGTTCCGGGCCACGGACTTCTGCTGGCAGGCGGTCGAGTCCCTGGAGAAGTCCCATCCGTACGAGATCGAGGCCGCCGTGGCCTTCCTGGACTTCGTTCCCGACCGTCCGCGCGCGGAGGCGGCCGCCGACCGTTTGGGCCGCCTCGTGCGCGAGCAGCGCCTTGCGGCACTGGAGCCGGACAACCTCGACGCTTACCCGCCCTCCCTCGGCTACGCCCCCGGCGAGCACCATTTCCCGCACGACTACGCGCGGACACCGCGCTCCTTCGCGCGCGCGTGGTTCACGGACGACGAGATGAGCCGCTCCCTCGACCACCTCGCCGACGAGCAGCAGGAGGACGGCGGCTGGCCGATCCATTGGCGTCAGTGGGCGACGAGCGTCGCCTCCGAGGCCCGTCCCATGGTGACGATGGAGGCACTGCGCACGCTCAGGGCGTACGGCCGCCACATCGGCTGACGAACCTCACCCACCCATCGCGCGTACCCCTGCCGTCACCAGCACAGCCGCCGCGACGACAAGCAGGAACGGAGCCCGCAGGACGAGCGCCACGGCAGCCGCAGCGACTCCGGCCACCCTCGCGTCCAGTACCAGCGCCTGACCGTCACCGAACGTCTGCTGCGCCGTGAGGGCGGCAAGGAGGGCGACGGGCAACAGGGCGGCAAGCCGCCGTACGAGGGGCCTCTCCAGAGCACCCGCGGGCACGAGCAGCCCGATGAGCTTGACGCCGTAGCAGCCAAGGGCGGTGACACCGATCGCGATCCAGGTGTTCACAGCTCCCCCTCCCGCACGTCTCCCCGACGCCGCCCCTGCGCCCACACCACGACCGGCGCCGCAAGGGCGGCAATCAGCACAGGCACGCCTGCAGGCAGAACCGGCAACAGCCCGAGACCCAGCACCACAGCCAGTCCGGCGACAGCCCGCTCGGTCGCGGACTTCAGCATCGGCGCGAGCAAAGCCAGAAAGACAGCAGGCCCGGCCGCATCCAGCCCCCAGGCATCGGTGTCCCCCATGGCCTCCGCGCCGAGCCCACCGAGGAACGTGGTGAGGTTCCACAGCACGTACAGGCTGAGCCCCGTCACCACGAACCCGATCCGCGCACTGCGCCGAGTCGGCTGCGCCAGCGCGACTGCCGCCGTCTCGTCGATCACCCACTGCGCGGCGAACGGCCGCACCGCGCGCGTGAGGCTGAGCAACTGCGACAACCGCAGCCCATAGAAGGCATTACGCACGCCAAGGAAGAACGCACCCGCGGCCGCGGTCCACGGACCACCCCCGGCAGCAAGCGCCCCGACCAGCGCGAACTGCGAGGCTCCCGTGAACACCAGCAGGCTGAGCGCACAGGTCTGCAAGAGCGTGAGCCCACTCCCTGCCGACGTCACCCCAAAGGCGAACCCGGACAACCCGACGGCAACCCCCACGCCCAGGGCGTCCCGGACAACTACCCCGTCGGGCTTGCCTTCGTCGACACGAAGGTCTTCAAGAGCTTTCTGTTCTGCCACACCCGCGACGCTAGGACAGCCCCTGCCACACGTCTTGTACGTTCTTGCGCTCCCGCTGATAGGCCCCCGGTGGAACGCCGACGATCCGGCTGAAGTGCCGATTCAGATGCGGCTGATCGGTGAACCCCACAGCAACGGCCGCCTCCGCCGGCGAGACCCCCGCATCCAGCATCCGCCGTGCCCGCCGCACCCGCGCATCGGTCAGCCACGTATGCGGCGGCATCCCGTACAGATCCCGAAACGCCCGCAGCAAGGCAAACGGACCGGTACCGAGATCGACAGCCAGCCTCTCCAGACTGGGCGGCTCAGCCATCCGTCCCTCAAGCACCTCACGCGCGCGTACAGCGACCCGGGCCCCCGCAGTCCGCACCTCCCGCTGCGGAAGGGCCCCACCGTTCAACCGCAGCAGCCGGGTCACAGCCACGCGAAGCAACGTATCGGCGGCCAGCGCGTTCCCCTCATCCGCAGCCCGCAACACCTGATGAACCAACCCCACGGCATACGCATCATCGAGCACCGGCCTGACAAACCCCGGCGTCCCCCGAATAGCAGTGGTCTCCCCCGCTATCTCGGCCACCACCTCGGGCGACGGATAGACGGCCCCGTACTGCCACCCCTCAGGAACCCCGGCCCGCCCGGTATGCGGCGTATCCGGATTGACCAACGCAAGCGCACCGGCCCCCGCGTACTGATCAGCACCCCGACAGTGGAAGACCTCCACACCATCGGCGATGGCGGCGATCACAAAGTTCTCATGGGTATGCCGCACAAACGTCTTCCGCACATACCGAGCCCGCAGCAGATCAACACCGGGCAGGTCGGCGTACTGCCAATGCCGCGCCCGCTCACCCGAACCTGCCATACCTCCATTCTCCGCGACGGCAAGGCACCTCCAACCGGCGCACCCCCACGGCCCAGCACTCGCGTACGGCCCCGCCCCACCCACCGGCCGCAGGCGCCACGCGAACCCCCACCGGAGATTTGACCGGCCGTCGCAGGCATCCCGCCCCCACCGGAGGCATAGACGCACCACCACCCCCACCCCGAGCACATTTCCCCAGCTCAGCCCCATTGTCAGTCCCCGGGTGCAGGATGGACGCATGGTCAGCAACCCGCACGAGGCCCTAGCCGGCTTCTCCCCCGCCACCCGAGGCTGGTTCACGGGCGCATTCTCCGCGCCCACGGCAGCCCAGGCAGGCGCGTGGCAGGCCATCCACGAGGGCTCGGACGTGCTGGTCGTAGCCCCCACCGGCTCCGGCAAAACCCTGGCCGCTTTCCTCGCCGCCCTGGACCAGCTCGCCGCCACACCCCCACCGGCCGACCCCAAGAAGCGCTGCCGGGTCCTCTACGTCTCGCCCCTAAAGGCCCTGGCGGTCGACGTCGAGCGCAACCTCCGCAGCCCCCTCACCGGCATCCGCCAGGAATCCGTCCGCCTGGGCCTCCCCGAGCCCGAGGTAAAGGTCGGCATCCGCTCCGGCGACACCCCCGCCGCAGAACGCCGAGCCCTGTCGACCCGCCCCCCGGACATCCTCATCACCACCCCCGAATCCCTCTTCCTGATGCTGACGTCAGCGACACGCGACGCCCTGACCGGCATCGAGACGGTGATCCTGGACGAGGTCCACGCGGTGGCGGGCACCAAGCGCGGCGCCCACCTCGCGCTCACCCTGGAGCGCCTGGACGAGCTGCTCCCGAAGCCGGCCCGCCGCATCGGCCTCTCCGCGACCGTCCGCCCGGTCGACGAGATCGCCCGCTACCTCTCCCCGCGCCGCAAGGTGGAGATCGTCCAGCCGAAGTCGGGCAAGGAGTTCGACCTCTCGGTCGTGGTCCCCGTCGAGGACCTCGGCGAGTTGGGCGGCTCCCCGGTCGCCGACGGCTCCGAAGGCGCGGAACGCCCCTCGATCTGGCCCCACGTGGAGGAGCGGATCACCGACCTGGTCCAGGCCCACCGCTCCACGATCGTCTTCGCCAACTCCCGTCGCCTGGCGGAACGCCTGTGCAACCGCCTCAACGAGATCGCCTACGAGCGGGCCACCGGCGAACCCCTCGACGAGCACCACGCCCCGGCAGAGCTCATGGGCGGCTCGGGCGCGGCCCAGGGCGCGCCCCCGGTCATCGCCCGCGCCCACCACGGCTCGGTCTCCAAGGAGCAGCGCGCCTTGGTCGAGGAGGACCTCAAGGCAGGCCGCCTCCCCGCGGTCGTAGCCACGTCCAGCCTCGAACTGGGCATCGACATGGGCGCAGTCGACCTCGTCGTCCAGGTCGAGTCACCGCCCTCCGTGGCCTCCGGACTCCAGCGCGTGGGCCGCGCAGGACACCAGGTCGGCGCCGTCTCCACCGGTGTGGTCTTCCCGAAGTACCGCGGCGACCTCGTCCAGGCAGCCGTGGTCACCGAACGGATGCGCACCGGGTCCATCGAGTCCCTGAAGGTCCCGGCCAACCCTCTGGACGTCCTCGCCCAGCAACTCGTCGCCATGACGGCGATGGACACCTGGCAGGTCGACGACCTCCTCGCCATGGTCCGCCGAGCCGCCCCCTTCGCGTCCCTCCCCGAATCCGCTTTCACCGCGGTCCTCGACATGCTCGCCGGCCGCTACCCGTCCGACGCCTTCGCCGAGCTCCGCCCGCGCGTGGTCTGGGACCGGGTCGCCGGCACGATCACCGGCCGCCCCGGCGCGCAGCGCCTCGCGGTCACCTCCGGAGGCACCATCCCGGACCGCGGCCTGTTCGGTGTCTTCCTCGCCGGAGCGGACCCGAAGAAGGGCGGCGGCCGGGTCGGCGAGCTGGACGAGGAGATGGTCTACGAGTCCCGCGTCGGGGACGTCTTCACGCTCGGTACGAGCTCCTGGCGCATCGAGGACATCACCCGCGACCGCGTCCTGGTCTCCCCCGCCCCGGGCGTACCGGGGCGCCTCCCCTTCTGGAAGGGCGACCAGTTGGGCCGCCCCCTCGAACTGGGCCGCGCGGTGGGCGCGTTCCTGCGCGAGGTCGGCTCGCTGCCCAAGGAGGACGCACGCCTGCGCCTCCTCACCGCAGGCCTGGACGCCTGGGCGGCCGACAACGTCCTGTCCTACCTGGACGAGCAACGCGAGGCCTGCGGCCACATCCCGGACGACCGCACGATCGTCGTCGAGCGCTTCCGCGACGAGCTCGGCGACTGGCGCGTCGTCGTGCACTCCCCCTTCGGCGCGCAGGTCCACGCCCCATGGGCCCTCGCCCTGGGCGCGAAGCTCTCCGAGCGGTACGGCATGGACGCGCAGGTCATGCACGCCGACGACGGCATCGTGCTGCGCCTGCCCGACGCCGACCTCATGGGCCTGGACCTGCTGGACCAGGAGCCGAGGAAGGCCGGCACTGAGTACGACGCCGACCAGGCGCCCCTCGGCGCGGCGGACGTCGTCTTCGACAAGGGCGACGTCGATCAGATCGTCACCGACCAGGTCGGCGGCTCGGCGCTGTTCGCGTCCCGCTTCCGCGAGTGCGCCGCCCGCGCGCTGCTGCTGCCGCGCCGCAGCCCCGGTAAGCGCACCCCGCTGTGGCAGCAGCGCCAGCGCGCCGCGCAACTGCTCGAGGTCGCCAGCGAGTTCGGCTCGTTCCCGATCGTGCTGGAGGCGGTCCGCGAATGCCTCCAGGACGTCTTCGACGTCCCCGGCCTCACCGAGCTGATGGGCGACCTCGAAGCCCGCAAGGTACGCCTCGTCGAGGTCACCACCCCTGAGCCGTCCCCGTTCGCCCGCTCCCTCCTCTTCGGGTACGTCGCCCAGTTCCTGTATGAGGGAGACTCCCCGCTCGCCGAGCGCCGCGCTGCCGCCCTGTCGCTGGACTCGCGTCTGCTGGCCGAGTTGCTCGGCCAGGCCGAGCTGCGGGAACTGCTCGACGCCGAGGTACTGACCGAGCTGGAACAAGAACTCCAGTGGCTCACCGAGGACCGCCGCGTCAAGGACGTCGAAGGCGTGGCGGACGTCCTTCGCCTCCTCGGCCCGCTCACGGACGCCGAACTGGTCGAGCGCGGCGCCGAGCCGCACTGGGCCCAGGAGCTGGCCGGCGGCCGCCGCGCCATCAAGGTCCGCATCGCCGGCACGGACCACTGGGCGGCGATCGAGGACTCGGGCCGCCTGCGCGACGCGCTCGGCACAGCCCTGCCGGTCGGCGTCCCCGAGGCCTTCACCGAGCCGGTCAAGGACCCGCTCGGCGACCTCCTCGCCCGCTATGCCCGCACCCACGGCCCGTTCACGTCGGCCACAGCGGCGGCCCGCTTCGGCCTGGGCGCGGCGATCACCGACGGCGCCCTCCAGCGGCTGGCGGCAAGTGGACGGGTCGTCCAGGGCGAGTTCCACCCGGCAGGCATCGGCCAGGAGTGGTGCGACGCCACGGTCCTGCGCCGCCTGCGCCGCCGCTCCCTCGCGGCCCTGCGCCATGAACTGGAGCCGGTGCCACCGGCCGCGCTCGCGCAGTTCCTGCCGCAGTGGCAGCACATCGGCAAGGGCCACGGGCTGCGCGGCATCGACGGACTGGTCCGCGCCATCGAGCAGTTGCAGGGCGCGTCCGTGCCCGCGTCCGCCCTGGAGAAGCTCGTCCTGCCGTCCCGCGTCGCGAACTACACCCCCGCGATGCTCGACGAACTCACCGCCGCCGGTGAGGTCGTCTGGGCCGGAGCGGGCTCACTCCCCGGCAAGGACGGCTGGGTGTCCCTCTACATGGCGGACGCAGCCCCCTTGCTCCTGCCGCAGCCGCACCCCCTGGAGCTGACGGCACTGCACCAGTCCGTCCAGGACGCCCTGTCCGGCGGCTACGGCCTGTTCTTCCGCCAGATCACCGACCAGGTCCGCGCCACCACGCACCCCGACGTCACCGACCCCCAACTCGCCGACGCCCTCTGGGAGCTGGCCTGGTCGGGCCGCCTGACGAACGACACGCTCGCACCCATGCGTTCCCTGCTGGGCTCGGGCCGCACCGCGGGCTCCACGGCCCACCGCGCCAAGCGCACCGTCCCACGCGGACGCTACGGCTCCCTCACATCCGCCGTCCGCCCCGCGTCCCGAACCGGCCCGCCAACCGTTGCCGGCCGCTGGTCCCTGCTCCCGGGCCACGAGCCGGACCCCACCGTGCGGGCCCATGCCCTGGCCCGCGCACTACTCGACCGGCACGGCGTGGTGACCCGGGGAGCGGTCGCTGCCGAGGGCGTCGAGGGCGGTTTCTCGGCGACGTACCGCATCCTGTCCGCCTTCGAGGAGAGCGGCCAGGCGCGGCGAGGCTATGTGGTCGAGGGACTCGGCGCCGCGCAGTTCGCCATGGACGGCGCGGTGGACCGCCTGCGCGCGGTCGACAACGCCCGCGAACGCGGCGAGGCCCTGCCCGGCCCCATCACTCCCGACACCGACGGCGCCCCCACTGGCTACGGCGGACCTGACTCGCACGGCGCCCTCGACGGCTTCGGCACCCCTGGCACCGCCCAGGGCGACAACCCCGACGGCACGCCCGCGTACGACATCCCCGACCTCGACCACGACTTCCTGGACGCCCACCTCGGTCCGGGCGACTACGTCTCGCCCCGCGATCTCGCCTCCCAGAACGACCGCCGCACCCCACAAGGCCCCGCGTGGCACAACGGCGGCACCCCATTCGGCCCCGGCTCCGGCCCCGGCCGCCCCGGCTCCGCCGCCCGCCGCCGCCCCGCCGCCGACACCCGGGCGGTCGTCCTCGCCGCCGCCGACCCGGCGAACGCGTACGGCGCCGCCCTCGCCTGGCCCGAGCCTCCGACCGGCGCCGGGCACAAGCCGGGTCGCAAGGCGGGCTCCCTCGTCGTACTGGTCGACGGCGAGCTGACCCTTTACATGGAGCGCGGCGGCAAGACCCTGCTGGCCTGGCCCTCGGCCCCGGACACCGAGCCCACCGACGACCCCCGCCTGCACACGGCAGCAGAGACTCTCGCAGCAGCCGCCCGCGCGGGCTCCCTCGGCACTGTCACGGTGGAGCGCGTGAACGGCGCCGCGGCCCTGACCTCCCCCATAGGCACCCTCCTGGAAGGAGCGGGCTTCATCGCAACACCCCGAGGCCTACGCCTGCGCGCCTGAACCGAGCCGCCAGACGACCGGCGGCCGACATCCGAAGGCCTCTGGCCGGCGGTCGGCGGTCGTCTGGCGGCGGTCGTCTGGCGGCTCGGCGCCGCCCACCCGATGCCGAGCCACCGACCCGAGCCCGAGCCCTATCCCTGGCCGGAACCACCAGTGCCAGCCTCATCCCCCACCCCCAGCAGCCCCACCGAACCCGCGATCCGCCCCACCCCGCACACCCCCGCCCCATGCCACCCTTGACCCATGCCCGAAGGAGACACGGTCTGGCAGACAGCGAAGCGGCTGCACTCAGCCCTCGCGGGCGAGATGCTGACCGTCAGCGACTTCCGGGTACCGAAGTACGCCACGGTCGACCTCACGGGCCGTCGCGTCCTGGACGTCATCCCGCGCGGCAAACACCTCCTCACCCGTGTGGAGGGCGGCCTGACGGTCCACACGCACCTCGGGATGGAAGGTTCCTGGAAGGTGTTCGCCGACCAGGAGCGCTGGACGGGCGGTCCCTCCCACCAGATCCGTGTGATCCTCGCCGCCGCCGACGCCCGCCCCGGCCGCACGGCCGTCGGCTACCGCCTCCCAGTCCTCGACCTCTTGCGCACCACCGGGGAAGACCGAGCAGTGGGCCACCTCGGCCCCGACCTCCTGGGCCCGGACTGGGCACCTGACCGCGCCCTCGCCAACCTCCTGGCCGACCCAGCCCGCCCCCTCGGCGAAGCCCTGCTGGACCAGCGCAACCTCGCCGGTATCGGCAATGTCTACAAGAGCGAGCTGTGCTTCCTGCTCCGAGTCACTCCGTGGCTCCCCGTCGGCGCACTCCCGACCGAGCACGCGGCCCAACTGCCCGTACTCGCCAAGAAGCTCCTGGAAGCCAACCGCGACCGCCCGATCCGCAGTACGACGGGCCGCCGGGGCCAGGACCTCTTCGTGTACGGCCGTGCGAAGCGCCCCTGTCTGCGCTGCGGCACCCCCATCCGTGCGGCCGACCAGGGCGACGGCTCACGCGAGCGTCCCACCTACTGGTGTCCGAACTGCCAGGCGGGCCCGGCCCCGAGCACCGCCACCGCGCGCAGGGCTCCCCGCACCGCCCGAGGGGCCCTCTCTGCGGACCGGCCCAGAACTCCACCCCGCACCACTAATTGACGTTCCGTCAGATCCGCTCGTACCGTCCTTGCATGGCCGTCAAGGCGTACGACCTCACCGGACGCACCGCATTCGTCACCGGCGCAGCCAGCGGCATCGGCCGCGCCTCGGCCGTCCTCCTCGCCGAGGCCGGCGCAACCGTGCACTGCGCCGACCGTGACGCACAGGGCCTGCACGACACGGCGACCCTGATCAAATCGAGCGGCGGCACCGCCCGTACCCATCAACTCGACGTGACCGACCGCGAGCAGATCCGCCGGGCCACCGCATCCTGCGAACGACTCGACGTGATGGCCGCGGTCGCCGGGGTCATGCACAGCAGCCCGGTTCTGGAGACCAGCGACGAGGACCTCGACCGGGTGCTCAACGTCAACTTCAAGGGAGTGCTGTACGCCTGCCAGGAGGCGGCCCGCGCGATGCTCGCCCAGGGCATCAGAGGCAGCATCGTCACCATGGCCTCCGGCGCCGTGGACACCGGCGGCCCGGGCCTGCTCTGCTACGGCGCGGCCAAGGCGGCCGTCGTGCAGCTGACCAAGACGCTGGCGACGGAGATGGGCCCGCACGGCATCCGCGTCAACGCGGTGGCCCCGGGCTGGATTCGCACACCGATGACCGACCGCCACGACAGCGCGGCCCAGACACACACCGAGGCGCTCATGGCCCGCATGTCGCCGCTGGGCCGAGTCGGCGAAGCGGAGGACATCGCGCACGCGGTGCTGCACCTGGCGTCCGACGCCTCGTCCTTCACTACGGGGCAGATCCTGCGCCCGAACGGCGGTGTGGCGATGCCGTGGTAGCCCGCCCCACCTGCCAGGCCCGAGCCCACCGCCGTGAGTCGACGGCTCCCGCGGCCCGTCCCTTCGGCACACAGTGCACCGGCAGCAGGCTCAGCCCCCACCCTCCCGCGGAGACAGCGCCCTCCAGCGCCCCCGCGTCGGGCGCCAGCGCGAGCCGCAGTACGGCCCACCACCACAGCGCCCCGAACCCGAGGATCACCCCCCAGCGCGCTATCGGCCGTGCCATCCGCTCACCTCCAGCCCGAGGCTAGGCCGCCCGTTCACCCGCCGGGAGGGCGCACCGGCGGCACACGGATGCAGCGCGGGCCATCGTCATCACAGCGCGTCAGGCGCCGATCACACCCTCCACCATGGCCTCCGGGCACCACACCGGCAAACGGACACTGCTAGGCGCCACAAGGCCTGGCCAGGCGCCCGCACACCGCACAAGAGTCCCCAGACAGCACGAAACCCCGACCGCACTCCTCCAGCTCTTCCTGGAGAAGGCCCGGCCGGGGCCCCACACACATCTCAGCGCACGGTCAGTCCACGCGCCCGGTGCTCACCGTCAGGCGGCGACCACGTCGACGGCCTCGGAAGGCGCCTTGATGGTCACCCGTTCCGGTGGCACACCGGTCACCGACACGGAACCCAGCATCGGGCGGACCGACGCGGGTACAGGTTCGCTCGGAGTGGCCGCAGCAGACTGGGCCAGCTCGGCGAGGGCGAGCTCATCGCTCACTTCCCGCATGAGCTCGGACATCCGTACGTCAAGCGCGTCGCAGATCGCGGAAAGCAGCTCGGAGGAAGCCTCCTTCTGCCCCCGCTCCACCTCGGAGAGATAGCCGAGCGAGACTCGGGCGGACGAGGAGACTTCGCGCAGAGTACGGCCCTGGCGCTGGCGCTGCCGACGCAGCACGTCACCCAGCAGGCGACGGAGCAGAATCATCGGTGGCTCCCTCCTCGGACCGCGTAGCCGCATCCTTCACGCCCCACCGTACCGCCTTGCGCCGCGGCCGTGCGGGGAGCGATGTCGTGTTCACTCAGGGCTGCAAACATCAAAACCCCCCGTTCTGTTCCGTATCCTGTGCCCGCTCATTCCCACTGTGTTCGCTCGCAAGCTCCTTCAGGAGGAGCGCGAGTACGCTCCGTACACTCTCCATACGAATTTCCGCGCGGTCGCCGTTCAACCGCAGGGCCTCCACTTTTCCGCCACCGGCGGAACCGGAACCGTGGCCGGCAGGTCCGTCCACGGCCACGAAGACGGTCCCCACGGGCTGTCCGTCCTGCTTCTCGGGCCCCGCTACGCCAGTCGTGGCGATGCCCCAGTCGGCTCCCAGCGCCTTCCGCACACCTGCCGCCATTTGGGCCGCGACCTGCGGATTCACGGCTCCGTGCTGTGCCAGCAAGGAGGCGTCGACGCCGAGCAGCTCATGCTTCAGCTCGGTGGCGTAGGCGGTCACCGATCCCCGGAAGGCCTTGGATGCCCCGGGGGCGGCTGTGATTTCCGCCGCAACCAGTCCGCCGGTCAGCGACTCGGCGACAGCGAGCGTCTCACCGTTCACTGCGAGTAGTCGCACCACGTCGGCGGCCGGGGAACTCACGCTTCCGTCTCCTCCAACGCGGCTTTGCGCTCTGCGATTCCTTGCCTGCGCAGCACAATGGCTTGTCTCACATAGTCGAGCCCGGTCACCACGGTCAGCACGACCGCCGCGGCCATCACCCACCACCGCAGGGTGGCCAGCCATCCCGTCAGCGCCAGGATGTACATCCCGACGGCCACGCCCTGCGTGAGGGTCTTCAGCTTGCCGCCGCGGCTCGCCGGGATCACGCCGTACCGGATGACGATGAAACGAAGCAGCGTGATCCCGAGTTCCCGGCCGAGGATGACGCCGGTCACCCACCACGGCAGATCGCCCAGCGCGGACAGACAGATCAGCGCCGCCCCCATGATCGCCTTGTCGGCGATGGGGTCGGCGATCTTCCCGAAGTCGGTGACGAGGTCGTACGCCCGCGCCAGATGACCGTCGAAGAGGTCGGTGATCATGGCGATGGCGAAGGCCGCCCAGGCCAGCGAGCGCCACGCCGGGTCGTATCCGCCGTCGGCCAGCATCAGTGCCACGAACGCGGGCACCAGCACCAGCCGGAGCATGGTCAGGAGGTTGGCGACGTTCCAGACGCTTGCCTGATTGACGGCCGCGGCCGCGATCTTCCCGCCGCGCGCGGGCTTCGTACCGCCGGGGACACCCGCTTCGGCGCCGCCCGTCTTCGAGCCGCCGGCCGCCTTCGAGCCACCGGCCTTGGACGAACCCACCGCACTCGCTCTGCCTGCCGCACCCGCCTGGGAGGCGCCCCCCGCGGCGGACGCCGGGACTCCGGTCATCTGCCAGCCTCCTCACTACACGCGAGCGTGCCCTGCAGCGGCTCGGCCACCAGGTCGACACCTTCCGTACCGACCACCTTCGCCTCGACCATACGACCGATGCTCAGTCCCTCGCCGCTCGTGAGCAGCACCTGGCCGTCCGTCTCCGGTGCCTGGTGGGCCGCACGGCCGTACGCGCCGTCCGCGTCCTCGGAGTCCACCGACTCGACGAGCACCTGCAGCGTCTCCCCGAGGCGCTCCTCGGCCCGCTGCGAGACGAGCTCCTCCGCGAGCCGGGAGACACGTGCCAACCGCTCGGCGACGACGTCCTCGTCGAGCTTGTTCTCGTAGGTCGCGGCCTCCGTGCCGTCCTCGTCGGAGTAGCCGAAGACGCCGATGGCGTCCAGCCGCGCGCCGTTCAGGAACCGCTCCAGCTCGGCGAGGTCGGACTCGCTCTCGCCGGGGAAGCCGACGATGAAATTGGAGCGCACGCCGGCCTGCGGTGCCTTGCCGCGGATGGTGTCGAGCAACTCCAGGAAGCGGTCGGTGTCCCCGAAGCGGCGCATCGAGCGCAGCACGTCGGGCGCGGAGTGCTGGAAGGACAGGTCGAAGTACGGGGCGATCTTCGGCGTCGAGGTCAGCACGTCGATGAGGCCGGGCCGCATCTCGGCCGGCTGGAGGTAGCTGACGCGGACACGCTCGATGCCATCGACCTCGGCGAGCTCCGGCAGGAGGGACTCCAGCAGACGGATGTCGCCCAGGTCCTTGCCGTACGAGGTGTTGTTCTCGGAGACCAGCATGATCTCCTTCACACCCTGTTCGGCCAGCCACCGCGTCTCGTTCAGCACGTCGCTGGGTCGGCGCGAGATGAAGGAGCCACGGAAGGACGGGATGGCGCAGAAGGAGCAGCGCCGGTCGCAGCCGGAGGCGAGCTTCACCGAGGCGACCGGGGCGCCGTCGAGGCGTCGGCGCAGGGGCGCGCGGGGACCGGAGGCCGGAGCGAGCCCGTCCGGGAGGTCGACGGGCGCGTGCCCGGGCAGCGCGACCTCGGCCGCGGACTCCTGCCGCTCGGCCGGGCTGATCGGCAGCAGCTTGCGCCGGTCGCGCGGGGTGTGCGAGGCGTGGATGCCGCCGTTCAGGATGGTCTGCAGGCGGTCCGAGATATCGGAGTAGTCATCGAAGCCGAGCACGCCGTCGGCCTCGGGGAGGGCCTCCGCGAGCTCCTTGCCGTACCGCTCGGCCATACAGCCCACCGCCACGACGGCCTGGGTTCTCCCATGCCCCTTGAGGTCGTTGGCCTCCAGGAGGGCGTCGACGGAGTCCTTCTTGGCGGCGTCGACGAAGCCACAGGTGTTGACGACGGCGACATCCGCGTCCCCGGCGTCCTCCACGAGGTGCCAGCCGTCCGCCTCCAAGCGGCCTGCGAGCTCCTCCGAGTCCACCTCGTTACGGGCGCAGCCAAGAGTGACGAGTGCGACGGTACGGCGTTCAGGCATGGGCTCAAGACTACTTTGTCTCACTGACAGCCCACGTCGACGGGGTTGGCCGATCTTGGCCAACCCCGTCCACAACCAAACCCTTGAGCCAGACTTATCCGGCCTGCGGGTCGCCCTTCGTGTACGTGAGGCGCTCCACGGCGCCCGGCTGCCAGTCGTCCTCGATCTTCTTGCCGTTGACGTAGAGGTCGATCGCGCCGGCGTCACCGAGAACGAGGTTGATCTTCTCGCTGTCCTGGAAGGTCTTGGAGTCGCCCTGCTTGAGGAGGCCGTCGAAGAGGAGCCGGCCGTTGTGGTCCTTGATGGCGACCCAGCTCCTTCCGTCGGCGGCGCTGACCTGGACGGTCACCTTGTCCTGGGGGACGGCGGCGATGGCGCTGTCCGACGGCTTCGGGTCCTTGGGCTTGTCGGTCTTCGGCGTGGGCGTGGTCTTCTCGGCCGTCGGCGTCGAGCCGCCCTCGGCGACCGCCGACTTGCCACCCTCGTCCTCGCCCTTGAACGCGGTGAACCCGACGAACCCGATCACGGCGACGATCGCGGCGACCATGGCCGCGGTCCAGTTGGGCCCGCGCCGCTCGGGACGGATGCGCTCCGCCTCGAACAGAGGGGCGGCCGGGGTCGGCGCCGGTCGTCCGCCGTGCGAGTCGTCGTACTGGGCGAGGAGCGGGGCAGGATCGAGGTGGACGGCTTTCGCCAGGGTCCGGATGTGTCCACGGGCGTACACGTCACCGCCGCAGGCGGCGAAGTCGTCCGCCTCGATGGCATGCACGATGGCGATCCGGACCCGGGTGGCATTGGTGACGTCGTCGACAGTCAGCCCGGCATCGATACGGGCCTGCTGGAGGGCACGGCCGATCGAGGGGCGGGCTTCCTCGGACACGTCTTCGAACGGACGCTCGTCTTCAGGGGAGTTGCCGATGGACACGGGGGCGCCTTTCGAGCGTTTAAGCCACCTGTGCTGCAGGTTCAGTCTAGGGGGTACGAAAGGGTGGGGCAACCGGGCGGTAGGACTTTGTACGCCATCGGAATGGCCGGACACGCCGATGGTGGGGGTACGAGATTGTCGCGCTTCCCTCAACTTGACGTACGCCGAAGGGGAACGGTTGCTCAATGATCCCTTACGGGTGAGTCACGATCGGACATCGACTCATCACCCACCCGTCGGGGGCCATCACTGTGTCGCTTTTCCGCCCCGGACTCTTTTAAGCCTCCCCGCGGATCAGCGCGAGCACTCCGTCCAGCTCATCAGGTTTCACAAGAACGTCACGAGCCTTGGAGCCCTCGCTCGGTCCGACGATGTTGCGGGACTCCATGAGGTCCATCAGCCGCCCCGCCTTGGCGAACCCGACCCGCAGCTTGCGCTGGAGCATCGACGTCGAACCGAACTGCGTGGAGACCACCAGCTCGGCCGCCTGGCACAGCAGATCGAGGTCGTCCCCGATGTCCTCGTCGATCTCCTTCTTCTGCTTCGTCCCTACGACGACGTCGTCCCGGAAGACCGGCGCCATCTGGTCCTTGCAGTGCTGGACGACGACCGCGACCTCCTCCTCGGTCACGAACGCGCCCTGCATACGCGTGGGCTTGTTGGCGCCCATCGGCAGGAACAGCCCGTCGCCCTTGCCGATCAGCTTCTCGGCGCCGGGCTGGTCGAGGATGACGCGCGAGTCCGCGAGCGAGGAGGTGGCGAACGCGAGCCGTGAGGGGACGTTCGCCTTGATGAGACCGGTGACGACGTCGACGGACGGCCGCTGCGTGGCGAGCACCAGGTGGATGCCGGCCGCGCGCGCGAGCTGCGTGATACGCACGATCGCGTCCTCGACGTCGCGCGGCGCGACCATCATCAGGTCGGCAAGCTCGTCCACGATGACCAGCAGGTACGGGTACGGCTGAAGCTCGCGCTCACTGCCCTCCGGCGACTTCACCTTGCCGTTGCGAACGGCTTCGTTGAAGTCGTCGATGTGCCGGTAGCCGTACGCTGCCAGGTCGTCGTACCGAAGGTCCATCTCCCGTACGACCCACTGGAGCGCCTCGGCGGCCCGCTTCGGGTTGGTGATGATCGGCGTGATCAGGTGCGGGATGCCCTCGTAGGCGGTCAGCTCGACGCGCTTGGGGTCGACCAGGACCATGCGGACGTCCTCCGGCGTCGCCCGCATCATCACCGAAGTGATCAAGCAGTTAATGCAGGACGACTTACCGGAACCGGTCGCACCGGCAACCAGCACATGCGGCATCTTCGCGATGTTGGCCATCACGTAGCCGCCCTCGACGTCCTTGCCGAGCGCGACCAGCATCGGGTGGTCGTCCTCGGCGGCGGCCGCGAGGCGCAGCACGTCACCGAGATTGACCATCTCGCGGTCGGTGTTGGGGATCTCGATGCCGACCGCGGACTTGCCGGGGATCGGGCTGATGATCCGCACGTCCGGGCTGGCGACCGCGTACGCGATGTTCTTCGTCAGCGCGGTGATCCGCTCGACCTTCACGGCCGGCCCGAGCTCGACCTCGTAGCGCGTGACCGTCGGCCCGCGCGTGAAGCCGGTGACGCGGGCGTCGACCTTGAACTCGGTGAAGACGGTGGTGAGCGACTCGACGATGGCGTCGTTGGCAGCGCTGCGCGACTTTCCGGGGCCGCCGCGCTCGAGGAGGTCGAGCGACGGGAGCGAGTACGTGATGTCACCGGACAGCTGGAGCTGTTCGGCGCGCGCGGGCAGGTCGCGCATCTGCTCGGGCGCGGCCCTGGTGAGGTCCGGGACCTCGGCCTTGGCGAGGTTCGCCGGCTCGGACTTGGGGAGCTTCTCCTGCTTGGGCCGCGCGGCCGGGACCGGCGTCGGCACCGGAGTGGTCTCCGCGCGGTCGCCCACGCTCACGCCCTGGGTGAGGTCGGCGACGATCGGCGAGGGCGGCATCCCGTGCAGGACGGCGCCGTCGAGCGCGGCTGCGGCGGCCGCAGCGACGTCCACAGCGTCCATGGGGCGTTGCATCTCGGGCTGCGGCACCGCCGAGCGCCTCGGACGGCCGCGACGCCGCGTGAGAGCCTCCTGCTCGGCGCTCTCGGGGTCGTACGCCTCGGGGGCCGGACGGCGTTTGCGACTCCGCGCCGCAGGCAGCGACTCGCGCCACTGGTCGTCGTAGCGATCGTCGTCGTCGGTGTACTCGTCGTCCTCTTCGGGGTCGGGCAGGATCCCGAGCTTCACCCCGAGCAGCCGCAGCCGCTGCGGGATGGCGTTGACCGGGGTGGCCGTGACGACCAGCAGACCGAAGATCGTGAGCAGCACGAGCAGCGGTACGGCGAGGACCTCGCCCATGGCGTACGTCAGCGGAGTCGCCGCGCCCCAGCCGATCAGCCCGCCGGCGTCCCTTATGGCCTGCATGCCGTCGCTGCGCGCGGGCGAGCCGACGGCGACGTGGACCTGGCCGAGCACGCCGATGACGAGCGCGGACAGGCCGATGACGATACGGCCGTTGGCCTCGGGCTGCTCGGGGTGCCGGATGAACCGTACGGCGACGACGGCGAGCAGTATCGGCACGAGCAGGTCGAGCCGGCCGAAGGCGCCGGTCACGATGATCTCGACGAGGTCGCCGACAGGACCGCGCAGATTGGACCAGGTACCCGCGGCGACGATCAGCGCGAGCCCGAGGAGCAACAGCGCGATGCCGTCCTTGCGATGGGCGGGGTCGAGGTTCTTCGCGCCCTGCCCTATGCCGCGGAAGACCGCGCCGACCGCGTGAGCGAGCCCGAGCCATACGGCGCGTACGAGGCGGTAGATGCCCCCGGTGGGGTTGGGCGCCGGCTTCGGCGCGGGCGCGGCTTTCTTCGCCGCGGTCCTCTTGGCCGGCGCCTTCTTCGCGGGGGCTTTCTTGGCGGCGGCCTTCTTCGCCGGTGCCTTCGCCGAAGAGGCCGCCTTCTTTGCGGGCGGCTTCTTGGCTGCGGAGGGACGTGAGGCCATGGGTGTGAGGTTACCGGTGGAGGAGACAGCGGACACGTGTGCCCACTGCTTCACCCGTTCGTGTCGCCCTTGTGGGGGCGGTGAACTGACGCCGGTTCACGGGCCGGTCACGCGCCGGACGGCCCTGATACGTGCGCGCGTCAACACGCGCCACCACGGCGTCAGTTCTGCGAGGGAACCGACGACGCGCTGCCGGTGCCCGGCTCCAGCGCGTCGAGCGCCCGCCGCAACCCGGTGAGTTTGCGTTCGAGATGAGCCGCCGTGGCCACCGCGGCCGCATCGGCCGAGTCGTCGTCAAGCTGCTTGGACAGCGCCTCGGCCTGCTCCTCGACTGCGGCCAGCCGCGCCGACAGCTCGGCCAGCAGCCCCGCCGGCTCCTTGGAGTCGGCACCCGAGGCCTTGCCGCCGCCCTCCAACTGGAGCCGCAGCAGCGCCGCCTGCTCACGCAGCTGGCAGTTCTTCATGTACAGCTCGACGAACACCGAGACCTTCGCCCGCAGCACCCACGGGTCGAACGGCTTGGAGATGTAGTCCACCGCACCCGCCGCGTAGCCGCGGAAGGTGTGGTGCGGGCCGTGGTTGATCGCGGTGAGGAAGATGATCGGAATATCGCGGGTCCGTTCTCGCCGCTTGATGTGCGCCGCGGTTTCGAAACCGTCCATTCCCGGCATCTGGACGTCCAGCAGAATGACCGCGAAGTCGTCCGTCAGCAGTGCTTTGAGCGCTTCCTCCCCGGACGATGCCCGCACCAGGGTCTGATCGAGCGCAGAGAGGATCGCCTCCAGCGCCAGCAGATTCTCCGGCCGGTCATCGACCAGGAGGATCTTGGCCTTCTGCACCATGGCCCGCCCTCCTCGCCCCGGCAGTGCACCGGGCTCCGCCCCAGGGGACGACTCCGTTACGCCGCCCGCCCTCGTGCCGGTCATGGTAGCCGCACCCCGCCTGTCGCCACACCCTGTCACCGCGATGTCACTGTGCACGTAGCAGAAACGTAGCGGGAGACCAGAAGGTTCCCCGAATCCCGCACTTCTACACGGCTTCGAGCACACTGAGTCAGCAACTCCGCGTGAACACTGTCAGCTGCCGTCACTGCTCGGTCATCCACTGATCCATCACCGCCAACAGATGATCGGGATCGACCGGCTTCGTCACGTAGTCGGAAGCGCCCGACTCGATCGCCTTCTCCCGGTCACCCTTCATCGCCTTGGCGGTCAGCGCGATGATCGGGAGTCCGGCGAACTGCGGCATCCGACGGATCGCCGTGGTCGTCGCGTATCCGTCCATCTCGGGCATCATGATGTCCATCAGGACGACCGCCACGTCGTCGTGCTGTTCCAGGACCTCGATGCCCTCGCGGCCGTTCTCCGCGTACAGCACGGACAGGCCGTGCTGCTCCAGGACACTGGTCAGCGCGAAGACGTTGCGGATGTCGTCGTCCACGATCAGCACCTTCTCGCCACCGAAGCGGATGCCCCGGAGGGACTGCGGCGCCCTGGCCTGCTCAGGCGCCGACCACTGCTCCTGCTGCGCCGGCCGCTGTTCCAGCTCGCTGGCGGCCCTGCGGCGGCGCCTGAAGAGCGCGGCGGCGCCGTTCTGCGTCTCCCGGTACGACCGCACCTCAGCCGGCGTCTCGATCTCCACCTCGGCCAGCTCCGCCAGCTCGGCGGCCGAGGCCACCAGATCGCCCGCGTCGAGGGACGGCAACTGCTGCTGGTAGCCGTGCGGGGGAAGTTCGCTCGGATGCAGCGGCAAATACAGCGTGAACGTCGAGCCGCGGCCCGGCTCGCTCTGCGCATAAATCTCACCGCCGAGCAACTGCGCGATCTCCCGCGAGATCGACAGCCCCAGCCCCGTACCGCCGTACTTGCGGCTGGTCGTGCCGTCCGCCTGCTTGAACGCCTCGAAGATCACCCGCATCTTGCTGGCCGCGATCCCGATGCCGGTGTCGGTCACGGAGAACGCGATCAGCGGGGCGTTCGCCTCGGTCAGCGAGCCGGTCTCCAGCAGTTGCTCCCGGATCCTCTGCGGCACGTCCATCCCGGCGGGCCGGATGACCAGCTCGACCGACCCGGAGTCGGTGAACTTCACCGCGTTGGACAGCAGGTTGCGCAGCACCTGCAGCAGCCGCTGTTCGTCGGTGTGCAGGGTGGCGGGCAGCTCCGGCGAGACCCGTACGGACAGGTCCAGGCCCTTCTCCGCGGTCAGCGGCCGGAAGGTGGCCTCCACGTAGTCGACGAGCTGCACGAGCGCGATACGCGTCGGAGAGACGTCCATCTTGCCCGCCTCGACCTTCGACAGGTCCAGGATGTCGTTGATCAGCTGGAGCAGGTCGGAGCCGGCGCCGTGGATGGTCTCGGCGAACTCGACCTGCTTGGGCGAGAGGTTGCCCTCCGCGTTGTCGGCGAGCAGCTTTGCCAGGATCAGCAGCGAGTTGAGGGGCGTACGCAGCTCGTGCGACATGTTGGCGAGGAACTCGCTCTTGTAGCGCATGGAGACCGCGAGCTGCTCGGCGCGCTCCTCCAGGACCTGCCGCGCCTCCTCGATCTCGGTGTTCTTCACCTCGATGTCGCGGTTCTGCTGGGCCAGCAGCTCGGCCTTCTCCTCCAGTTCGGCGTTGGACGCCTGGAGGGCCTTCTGCCGGTTCTCCAGCTCTTCCGACCGCTCACGGAGCTGCTCGGTCAGCTCCTGCGACTGCTTCAGCAGCACCTCGGTCTTGGTGTTGACGGAGATGGTGTTGACGCTGGTCGCGATCATCTCGGCGATCTGGTTGAGGAAGTCCTTCTGGATCTGCGTGAACGGCGTGAAGGAAGCCAGCTCGATCACGCCGAGCACCTTGCCCTCGAACAGCACCGGAAGGACGATCACCTGCGCGGGCGGCGCCTCACCGAGCCCGGAGGAGATCTTCAGATAGCCGCTGGGCGCGTTCTCCACCAGGATCGTGCGCTTCTCCTCTGCCGCCGTCCCGATGAGCGCCTCACCCGGCCGGAAGGACGTCGGCATGGAACCCATCGAGTAGCCGTACGACCCGAGCATCCGCAGCTCGTACTGGTCGTCGTTCTCGGCCGCCAGGTCCTTGCCGTCGAGCAGCGGCATGGCGACGAAGAACGCGCCGTGCTGTGCGGTCACCACCGGCGTCAGCTCGCTCATGATCAGCGAGGCGACGTCCGCCAGATCACGGCGGCCCTGCATGAGTGCCGAGATCCGGGCGAGGTTGCCCTTGAGCCAGTCCTGCTCCTTGTTGGCGATCGTGGTGTCGCGCAGGTTGGCGATCATCTTGTTGATGTAGTCCTGGAGTTCCTGGATCTCGCCGGACGCGTCGACGTCGATCTTCAGGTTCAGGTCACCGCGGGTCACCGCGGTCGCCACGCGCGCGATGGCACGCACCTGCCGAGTAAGGTTTCCCGCCATTTCGTTCACGGACTCGGTGAGGTCCCGCCAGGTGCCGTCGACGTCACGCACGCGTGCCTGGCCGCCGAGCTGTCCTTCGGTACCCACCTCGCGGGCGACCCGGGTGACCTCCTCCGCGAAGGACGACAGCTGGTCGACCATCGTGTTGATCGTCGTCTTGAGTTCGAGGATCTCGCCTCGGGCGTCAATGTCGATCTTCTTGGTCAGGTCACCCTTGGCGATGGCGGTCGTGACCATGGCGATGTTGCGCACCTGACCGGTCAGGTTGGACGCCATCTGGTTCACGGACTCGGTGAGGTCCTTCCACGTACCGGCCACACCCGGCACGTGCGCCTGACCGCCGAGGATGCCGTCCGTGCCCACCTCGCGGGCCACCTTGGTGACCTGGTCCGCGAACGAACTCAGCGTCTTCACCATGGTGTTGAAGGTGTCCGCGAGCTGCGCGACCTCGCCGCGCGCCTCGATGGTCACCGTCCGCGTCAGATCGCCGTTGGCGACCGCCGCCGCGACCTGGGAGATGTTCCGCACCTGGACGGTCAGGTTGTTGGCCATCAGGTTGACGTTGTTGCTGAGGTCCTTCCAGATGCCTGTGGCGCCCGGCACGTGCGCCTGGCCACCGAGGATGCCGTCCGTGCCCACCTCACGGGCCACTCGGGTCACCTGCTCGGCGAAGGACGACAACTGGTCCACCATCGTGTTCACGGTGGTGACGAGCTCGAGGATCTCGCCCTTCGCATCGACGGTGATCTTCTTCGACAGGTCACCCTTGGCCACCGCCGTCGTGACCTCGGCGATGTTGCGCACCTGGATCGTCAGGTTGTTCGCCATGAAGTTCACGGACTGCGTGAGGTCCTTCCAGGTGCCGGAGACACCCTGTACCTCGGCCTGTCCGCCGAGGATGCCCTCCGTGCCCACCTCACGGGCCACACGCGTGACCTCTTCGGCGAACGACGACAGCTGGTCCACCATCGTGTTCAGGGTGTTCTTCAGCTCCAGGATCTCCCCGCGCGCGTCCACGGTGATCTTCTGGGACAGGTCACCCCGGGCAACCGCCGTGGCGACCTGGGCGATGTTGCGCACCTGGCCGGTCAGGTTGGAGGCCATGCCGTTCACGGAGTCGGTCAGGTCACGCCACACACCGGCGACGCCGGGCACCTGCGCCTGTCCGCCCAGACGGCCCTCGGTACCCACCTCACGCGCGACCAGGGTCACCTGGTCGGCGAAGGACGACAGCTGGTCGACCATCGTGTTGATGGTGTTCTTCAGCTCCAGGATCTCGCCGCGCGCGTCGACGTCGATCTTCTGGGACAGGTCACCCCGGGCAACCGCCGTGGTCACCTGGGCGATGTTGCGCACCTGGGCGGTCAGGTTGCCCGCCATGCCGTTGACGGAGTCGGTGAGCTCCTTCCACGTACCGGCCACACCCGGTACGACCGCCTGCCCGCCCAGCCGGCCCTCGGTGCCCACGTCCCGGGCCATGCGCGTGACCTGGTCGGCGAACGACGACAGCTGGTCCACCATCGTGTTCACGGTGTTCTTCAGCTGGAGCATCTCGCCGGAGACGTCCACGGTGACCTTCTGCGACAGGTCACCGTTGGCCACCGCCGTGGTCACCTGAGCGATGTTCCTCACCTGTCCGGTGAGGTTGCGGAACGCAGTGTTGACGGAGTCCGTGAGGTCCTTCCAGGTCCCCGCGGCCCCAGGCACCTGCGCCTGACCGCCGAGCTCACCCTCCACACCGACCTCACGCGCGACACGCGTGACCTCGGAACCGAACGACGACAGCTGGTCGACCATGCCGTTGACGGTGTTCTTCAGCTCGAGCATCTCGCCGGCCACGTCGACCGTGACCTTCTGCGACAGGTCACCGTTGGCCACGGCCGTGGTGACCGCGGCGATGTCCCTCACCTGAATGGTCAGATTCCGGAACACGGTGTTGACGGAGTCCGTGAGGTCCTTCCACGTGCCCGCCGCGCCCGGCACGTTCGCCTGGCCGCCCAGCCGGCCTTCGGCGCCGACCTCGTTGGCCACGCGCGTGACCTCGTCCGCGAAGATCCGCAGCGTCTCGGTCATCTGGTTGATCGTGTCCGCGAGCTGCGCGACCTCGCCGCGTGCCGACACGGTCACCTTCTGCGACAGGTCACCATTGGCGACCGCGGTCGTCACCTGGGCGATTCCTCGCACCTGCGCGGTCAGGTTGCCGGCCATGAGGTTCACCGAATCGGTGAGGTCCTTCCACACGCCGGCCACACCGGGCACCTGCGCCTGACCGCCCAGCTCACCCTCGGTGCCCACCTCACGGGCGACTCGCGTCACCTCGGAGGAGAAGGACGACAGCTGGTCCACCATCGTGTTGACGGTGTTCTTCAACTCCAGCATCTCGCCGGCCACGTGAACCGTGACCTTCCGGGACAGATCACCCTTGGCGACCGCGGTGGTCACCAGCGCGATGTCCCTCACCTGGGCCGTCAGCCGGTACGCCATGGTGTTGACGGAGTCCGTGAGGTCCTTCCACGAACCCGACATGCCACGCACGCGTGCCTGCCCGCCGAGCTTGCCCTCGGTACCCACCTCGCTGGCCACGCGCGTGACCTCGTCGGTGAACGTCGACAGCTGATCGACAAGGTTGTTTACAGTCCGCCCGACCTTCAGGAACTCCCCCCTCAGGGGGTGCCCGGTGCCGTCCTGGGCCTGCGTCCGCAGCTCCATCCGCGGCGACAGATCACCGTCGGCCACCGCGGACAGCACCCGGCCGACCTCGGAGACGGGCCGTACGAGGTCGTCGACCAGGGCGTTGGAATTGTCGACGGCGGCCGCCCAGGAGCCCTCACAGGCGCCCGTCTCCAGCCGTTCCGTGAGTTTGCCCTCGCGGCCGACCATGCGCCGCACCCGCGCCAGCTCACCCGTCAGATGAAGGTTGCGGTCGGCCACCTCGTTGAAGACGGCCGCGATCTCCGACATCACGCCGTCCCCGGACACCGTGAGGCGTTTCCGGAAGTTCCCGTCGCGCATCGACACAAGGGCCGTCAGCAGCCGGTTCAGGGCAGCCGTGTCCACCGCAGTGGTCCCGCCTCGCGTTTTGCGCTCGTTCCTCAGGGACTGTCCGCCTTTCGCGCGCGTCTTAGTGCCCCGCGTCGCTGCGCCAGACTCCACTGTGTCCCTCCCGCAGGGGTCGACCGTTACTGCTGTGCTCGGGTTCTACTGTTCGGCGTACCCGTTACTGCTGGGTATTCCTGCCGGATATACCAGGCCACACCACGTGCTGCTGCCCGCGATACGCGAACGACACTCGTCCTGCCCGGACCTTCACAAGAAGCTTGCCCAGTGTTTCACCCTCGCCGAACCCGGCCATAACAGTTCGGCAGCTTCGCACATCGTCCGCACACCCTCCGGACGGAAACACTGCAGACCGGCATCCGCATGGACGGCGAAGGTAAGTAACCTTGCATGCGGCTGTCCAGCCGCGCCGGTCCGTCCGGCCTGGGCGGTGGCAGGAGGAGCAACGAGCGGGCATCGGAGGGGCAGCCGGACATGACCACCGGACTGATCCCGGGGGGACAATCCCCGGAGCGGCCGACGGGCACACAGATGCCGCACCAGCGGCGCGGGCCCGCCGGCCACGGGGCCCTGCACGTCGACAACCGGACGAGGAGTTCTGTGATCACCGCGCGCGCGGCAGCCAGCTTCGACCCCGTCGGGCGATCGGTGGCGAGCGCCCGCTCCTTCGTCCGCGACACACTCCAGGGCTGGGGCTTCGCCGACATCGTCGACGACGCCGTAGTCCTCACCAGTGAATTGGTGACGAACGCCGTCGTGCACGCGGGTACGTCCGCGGACGTTCTGTGTCTGCGCAGTGACGACGGCGTACGCGTCGAAGTGGCCGACCGGTATCCCGAGCGCGAGATCCCCCTCCAGGGCTCGCCCGTCAACATGGGCAGCCCCGACCGCGAGGGTGGCCGCGGCCTCCAGCTGTGCGCGGCCCTGGCCGGCCGCTGGGGCGTCGAGTACACACCCACGCACAAGCAGGTCTGGTTCCAACTGGACCTCCCCGAGCGCCCGGTGGGCACCCGCACAGCGGGCCCGTCCCTGCCTTCCGACCTCCTCCCCCTCGCCGACGGCCGCGTCCGCGTCGCAGTGGTCCAGATCGACCGTACGGGCGCCATCTCGTCCTGGAACGAGGACGCGGAGGACCTCTTCGGCTATGCGGCGGAGCAGGTCACCGGCAAGCCCCTCACCGACCTCGCCGCCTGGCCGCACACCCCGGGCACGAGCACCGGAATCGCCGAGGCACTCCAACTCTCGCGCTGGGAAGGCAGCTACGGCATAAGGGGCGCCAACGGGCGCGTCACGCCGGTGTACGCCTCCCACCTCCGCGTCCGTGACAGCGGCGGCGAACCGTCAACGGTCTGCCTCCTGGTCCGGGATCACGAACGGGCTGTTCTGCAGACCCCGTTGCGCATCCCGGCCTCCGACACCTCGAACGAGTCGCAGAGCACCGACCCGTTCGAGGTGTTCATCGGCTCCCCCGCCCCCGACGACCTCGACGGCCTCCTCCAGCGCACGGTGGAACGCGCCCGGGACATGCTCGACGGCGACTCCGCTTTCCTGCTCCTGGCGACCGACGACGAGACGGAGTTGGAGGTCCGCGCCTCCACCGGCCTGCCCTCCGCCCGCCAGCGCTTCGCGCGCGTGCCCGTCGAGGCGGGCCCCGGCCGCTACGGCTCGGCCCGGATGCCGGCGGTCCACGAGGACCTCACGATGGTCCCCGGCGCCGTCCCTCTGCTCCGGGGCACCGGCATGCGCTCGGTCGTCACCGTCCCCCTGAAGGTCGAGGGCCGCCTCACCGGCTCCCTCGGCGTCGCTGCCGAGGCCCCGGCGAGATACTCCAACGAGGAGGCGCTGCGACTCCAGTTCGCGGCCGACCGCATCGCCCTGGCCGTCGAGTCGGCCCGCCTGGGCGAACTGGAACGCCTGCGCCGGGGCTCGCTCAGCTTCCTCGTCGAGGCCTCCGACCTGTTGGCCGGAACCCTGGACCGCGACCAGACCCTGGCCCTGATGGCCCAGATGACGGTCCCGACCCTTGCCACTTGGTGCGCGGTCTACACGATCGCCGACCAGGCCTCGGACCCGTACCTCTCGTACGTCCTGCACGAGGACGAGGAACTCATCGACGGCATTAAGTCATTGTTGTCGAAGATCTCCCCTCCCGACCCCGTCCCCACCCCCGGCGCCCGCGTCTGGTCGGCCCCGGCCCAGGCGGCCCACCAGGTGGCCCTGCGCACCTCCATGCGCAGCCTGGGTCTCGGCGAGCCTCCGCACCGGGTCAGCGCCGGCATCGGCATCGGCCCCACCCTGGCCACGGCGTCCGCGGTGGGCGGCGAGACGGTCGTACTGCCGCTGGTGGCCCGCAACCGGGTCATCGGCATGCTGACGCTCGGCAAGCCGACGGACGAACACTTCCGCCAGGAAATCCTGGAGTTGGCGGAGGACCTCTCGCGAAGGGCCGCCCTGGCCCTGGACAACGCCCGCCTCTACTCCGAGCGCACAGCCATCAGCCAGTCCCTCCAGCGCAGCCTCCTGCCGCCGGAGCTGCCCGAGATCGACGGCGTCGAGGTCGAGGTCATCTACCGCGCGGCCGGCGAGGGCAACGAGGTCGGCGGCGACTTCTACGACCTCTTCCCCATCAGCGACGGCGCCTACGGCTTCGCCATCGGCGACGTCTGCGGTACGGGCCCGAACGCGGCGGCGGTCACGGGCCTCGCCCGGCACGCACTCCGCCTCCTCGCACGTGAGGGCCTCAGCGGCCCGGCGGTGCTGGAGCGCCTCAACTCCGCCATCCTCGACGAGGGCGCCCGCAGCCGCTTCCTGACGCTCCTCTACGGCGAGTTGAGGCCCCAGGAGGACGGCAGCGCCGAGCTGAAGGTGGTCTGCGCCGGCCACCCGCTGCCCCTCCGCCTGCGCCAGGACGGCACGGTCGAGCCGGCAGCCGAACCGCAGCCGCTCCTCGGTGTCATGGACGACCTGGAGCTCTACGAGCAGACGGTCACCCTCGACCCCGGTGACGTCCTCCTGTGCGTCACCGACGGCGTCACCGAACGCCGCGAAGGCAGCCGCATGCTGGGCGACGACGGCCTCACCGACGTCCTCACCACCTGCACGGGCCTGACGGCGGGCGCGGTGGCGGCCCGCATCATGCGCGCGGTCGAACGCTTCGCCTCGGACGCCCCGTCCGACGACATGGCCATCCTGGCCATGCGCGTCCCTGGCCTTCACAAGGACTAGGGACCGAGCACGGCACCGGGGGAAGACATGCAAAAGGCCCCGCCCAATTGGGCGGGGCCTTCAGTCTGGAGCCCCCAAACGGAATCGAACCGTTGACCTTCTCCTTACCATGGAGACGCTCTACCGACTGAGCTATAGGGGCCTGTTGCCATTTACGAGGTTTCCCTCGCGGCAACGGAATAGATCATACCCCGAACACACCCGTGCTCCCAAACCCGCTCAGAACGCGGGCTGGAGAAGTCCCCCGAGCGCATTACAGGCGGACACGATCCGCTGCATGTCCTTCTTGGTCAGAGACGCGTCGACCGGCAGGGCCAACGTTTCATCAGCGGCCCGCTCGGTCTCCGGCAGGGACACACACCGCCGGAACTCCGGCAGCCTGTGCACAGGCGTCTTCACCGGCACCCGGCACTCAACTCCCCTGGCCCGCACCGCCCGAGCGAATGCGTCGCGATCCGGCCGCCCGTTCCCCGGCACGCGCACGACGTACTGCTGATAGGTGTGCCCGTCACCACCATCGGGCGTCTGCACGCCCTTCAACTTCGCGTCCAGGTACGCGGCCCGCTGCCGACGCTGAGCAATCTCGTCGTACGGAGCCTCGGACTCGCCCTGCTCCAGCACCAACAGCTCATGCCGCTGTCCGATCTCGTGCAGCCGCGCGATGTCGGCCCACCGACCGAAACGATGTACGGCGACGACAGCCGCCGTCCGCGAGGTGACGACCGCCTCGACAGCGCCGGCGTCCAGGCAGTACGTCACCGGATCTATGTCGGCGAACACCGGCAGCGCCCCGGCCAGGATCACGGCCTCGGCGACTTCGACGTTCCCGAAGGCCGGTACGACAACCTCGTCACCGACTCCGACGCCTGCGGCCCTGAGCATTGCAGCAGTACCCATGTGTGGGATGTTGGTTGCGAAACGTGAACTTCAGGTGACGCACAACAAAAAAGGGTTGGACCCCGAACCGAAGTTCAGGATCCAACCCTATTAAAAGGAGTTCGGCGGCGTCCTACTCTCCCACAGGGTCCCCCCTGCAGTACCATCGGCGCTGTAAGGCTTAGCTTCCGGGTTCGAAATGTAACCGGGCGTTTCCCTCACGCTATAACCACCGAAACACTATGAAACTGTCAGCCGCACCGTATGTGGCCATACGGGGCTGTTCGTGGTTTCAGAACCAACACAGTGGACGCGAGCATCTATGGACAAGCCCTCGGCCTATTAGTACCGGTCACCTCCACACGTTACCGTGCTTCCAGATCCGGCCTATCAACCCAGTCGTCTACTGGGAGCCTTACCCCATCAAGTGGGTGGGAATACTCATCTCGAAGCAGGCTTCCCGCTTAGATGCTTTCAGCGGTTATCCCTCCCGAACGTAGCCAACCAGCCATGCCCTTGGCAGAACAACTGGCACACCAGAGGTTCGTCCGTCCCGGTCCTCTCGTACTAGGGACAGCCCTTCTCAATATTCCTGCGCGCGCAGCGGATAGGGACCGAACTGTCTCACGACGTTCTAAACCCAGCTCGCGTACCGCTTTAATGGGCGAACAGCCCAACCCTTGGGACCGACTCCAGCCCCAGGATGCGACGAGCCGACATCGAGGTGCCAAACCATCCCGTCGATATGGACTCTTGGGGAAGATCAGCCTGTTATCCCCGGGGTACCTTTTATCCGTTGAGCGACGGCGCTTCCACAAGCCACCGCCGGATCACTAGTCCCGACTTTCGTCCCTGCTCGACCCGTCGGTCTCACAGTCAAGCTCCCTTGTGCACTTACACTCAACACCTGATTGCCAACCAGGCTGAGGGAACCTTTGGGCGCCTCCGTTACTCTTTAGGAGGCAACCGCCCCAGTTAAACTACCCATCAGACACTGTCCCTGATCCGGATCACGGACCCAGGTTAGACATCCAGCACGACCAGAGTGGTATTTCAACGATGACTCCCCTGAACTGGCGTCCAGAGTTCACAGTCTCCCACCTATCCTACACAAGCCGAACCGAACACCAATATCAAACTGTAGTAAAGGTCCCGGGGTCTTTCCGTCCTGCTGCGCGAAACGAGCATCTTTACTCGTAGTGCAATTTCACCGGGCCTATGGTTGAGACAGTCGAGAAGTCGTTACGCCATTCGTGCAGGTCGGAACTTACCCGACAAGGAATTTCGCTACCTTAGGATGGTTATAGTTACCACCGCCGTTTACTGGCGCTTAAGTTCTCAGCTTCGCCAGGACGAATCCTGACTAACCGGTCCCCTTAACGTTCCAGCACCGGGCAGGCGTCAGTCCGTATACATCGCCTTACGGCTTCGCACGGACCTGTGTTTTTAGTAAACAGTCGCTTCTCGCTGGTCTCTGCGGCCACCCCCAGCTCACCGAGTAAATCGGATCACCGGTGATGGCCCCCCTTCTCCCGAAGTTACGGGGGCATTTTGCCGAGTTCCTTAACCATAGTTCACCCGAACGCCTCGGTATTCTCTACCTGACCACCTGAGTCGGTTTAGGGTACGGGCCGCCATGAAACTCGCTAGAGGCTTTTCTCGACAGCATAGGATCATCCACTTCACCACAATCGGCTCGGCATCAGGTCTCAGCCTCATGTGCGACGGATTTACCTATCGCACGGCCTACACCCTTACCCCGGGACAACCACCGCCCGGGCTGGACTACCTTCCTGCGTCACCCCATCACTCACCTACTACAGGTCTGGTCCGTCGGCTCCACCACTCCCCTTTGCCCGAAGGCTCCAGGGCGGCTTCACGGACTTAGCATCGCCTGGTTCAATGTTTGACGCTTCACAGCGGGTACCGGAATATCAACCGGTTATCCATCGACTACGCCTGTCGGCCTCGCCTTAGGTCCCGACTTACCCTGGGCAGATCAGCTTGACCCAGGAACCCTTAGTCAATCGGCGCACACGTTTCTCACGTGTGAATCGCTACTCATGCCTGCATTCTCACTCGTGAACCGTCCACCACTGCCTTCCGGCGCGGCTTCACCCGGCACACGACGCTCCCCTACCCATCACAGCCGCCGTTGGGCGTATTGCTGCAATGACACGACTTCGGCGGTACGCTTGAGCCCCGCTACATTGTCGGCGCGGAATCACTAGACCAGTGAGCTATTACGCACTCTTTCAAGGGTGGCTGCTTCTAAGCCAACCTCCTGGTTGTCTCTGCGACTCCACATCCTTTCCCACTTAGCGTACGCTTAGGGGCCTTAGTCGATGCTCTGGGCTGTTTCCCTCTCGACCATGGAGCTTATCCCCCACAGTCTCACTGCCGCGCTCTCACTTACCGGCATTCGGAGTTTGGCTAAGGTCAGTAACCCGGTAGGGCCCATCGCCTATCCAGTGCTCTACCTCCGGCAAGAAACACACGACGCTGCACCTAAATGCATTTCGGGGAGAACCAGCTATCACGGAGTTTGATTGGCCTTTCACCCCTAACCACAGGTCATCCCCCAGGTTTTCAACCCTGGTGGGTTCGGTCCTCCACGAAGTCTTACCTCCGCTTCAACCTGCCCATGGCTAGATCACTCCGCTTCGGGTCTTGAGCGCGCTACTGAACCGCCCTATTCGGACTCGCTTTCGCTACGGCTTCCCCACACGGGTTAACCTCGCAACACACCGCAAACTCGCAGGCTCATTCTTCAAAAGGCACGCAGTCACGAGAATGTGCAAGCACATTCCGACGCTCCCACGGCTTGTAGGCACACGGTTTCAGGTACTATTTCACTCCCCTCCCGGGGTACTTTTCACCATTCCCTCACGGTACTATCCGCTATCGGTCACCAGGGAATATTTAGGCTTAGCGGGTGGTCCCGCCAGATTCACACGGGATTTCTCGGGCCCCGTGCTACTTGGGTGTCTCTCAAACGAGCCGCTGATGTTTCGACTACGGGGGTCTTACCCTCTACGCCGGACCTTTCGCATGTCCTTCGCCTACATCAACGGTTTCTGACTCGCCTCACAGCCGGCAGACTGTGAAAGAGAGATCCCACAACCCCGCATACGCAACCCCTGCCGGGTCTCACACGTATACGGTTTAGCCTCATCCGGTTTCGCTCGCCACTACTCCCGGAATCACGGTTGTTTTCTCTTCCTGCGGGTACTGAGATGTTTCACTTCCCCGCGTTCCCTCCACTTGCCCTATGTGTTCAGGCAAGGGTGACAGCCCATGACGACTGCCGGGTTTCCCCATTCGGAAACCCCCGGATCAAAGCCTGGTTGACGACTCCCCGGGGACTATCGTGGCCTCCCACGTCCTTCATCGGTTCCTGGTACCAAGGCATCCACCGTGCGCCCTTAAAAACTTGGCCACAGATGCTCGCGTCCACTGTGCAGTTCTCAAACAACGACCAGTACACCGTCACACACCACCACTGTGGTGCTTCACCGGCGCCGGCAACCGAAGCACAACCTCACGGCCGTTACTTCAGACACCCAACAGCGTGCCCGGCACCCCCGCCACTCGTGATCAGCGTTCCACGCTCCGAAGAGCAGTACTGGCAGCCCGAGATGACTGAGAGTGCCGAATAATCAACGTTCCACCCATGAGCAACCACCGCAGAACGTTTGCCTGCGTAGTGGCCTCTGACCTCGTCCCGAAGGACTCGGTGAGAAGTGCTCCTTAGAAAGGAGGTGATCCAGCCGCACCTTCCGGTACGGCTACCTTGTTACGACTTCGTCCCAATCGCCAGTCCCACCTTCGACAGCTCCCTCCCACAAGGGGTTGGGCCACCGGCTTCGGGTGTTACCGACTTTCGTGACGTGACGGGCGGTGTGTACAAGGCCCGGGAACGTATTCACCGCAGCAATGCTGATCTGCGATTACTAGCAACTCCGACTTCATGGGGTCGAGTTGCAGACCCCAATCCGAACTGAGACAGGCTTTTTGAGATTCGCTCCACCTCACGGTATCGCAGCTCATTGTACCTGCCATTGTAGCACGTGTGCAGCCCAAGACATAAGGGGCATGATGACTTGACGTCGTCCCCACCTTCCTCCGAGTTGACCCCGGCGGTCTCCTGTGAGTCCCCATCACCCCGAAGGGCATGCTGGCAACACAGAACAAGGGTTGCGCTCGTTGCGGGACTTAACCCAACATCTCACGACACGAGCTGACGACAGCCATGCACCACCTGTACACCGACCACAAGGGGGCACTATCTCTAATGCTTTCCGGTGTATGTCAAGCCTTGGTAAGGTTCTTCGCGTTGCGTCGAATTAAGCCACATGCTCCGCTGCTTGTGCGGGCCCCCGTCAATTCCTTTGAGTTTTAGCCTTGCGGCCGTACTCCCCAGGCGGGGAACTTAATGCGTTAGCTGCGGCACCGACGACGTGGAATGTCGCCAACACCTAGTTCCCACCGTTTACGGCGTGGACTACCAGGGTATCTAATCCTGTTCGCTCCCCACGCTTTCGCTCCTCAGCGTCAGTAATGGCCCAGAGATCCGCCTTCGCCACCGGTGTTCCTCCTGATATCTGCGCATTTCACCGCTACACCAGGAATTCCGATCTCCCCTACCACACTCTAGCTAGCCCGTATCGAATGCAGACCCGGGGTTAAGCCCCGGGCTTTCACACCCGACGTGACAAGCCGCCTACGAGCTCTTTACGCCCAATAATTCCGGACAACGCTTGCGCCCTACGTATTACCGCGGCTGCTGGCACGTAGTTAGCCGGCGCTTCTTCTGCAGGTACCGTCACTTTCGCTTCTTCCCTGCTGAAAGAGGTTTACAACCCGAAGGCCGTCATCCCTCACGCGGCGTCGCTGCATCAGGCTTTCGCCCATTGTGCAATATTCCCCACTGCTGCCTCCCGTAGGAGTCTGGGCCGTGTCTCAGTCCCAGTGTGGCCGGTCGCCCTCTCAGGCCGGCTACCCGTCGTCGCCTTGGTGAGCCATTACCTCACCAACAAGCTGATAGGCCGCGGGCTCATCCTTCACCGCCGGAGCTTTCAACCTTCACAGATGCCAGTGAAGGTGGTATCCGGTATTAGACCCCGTTTCCAGGGCTTGTCCCAGAGTGAAGGGCAGATTGCCCACGTGTTACTCACCCGTTCGCCACTAATCCCCACCGAAGTGGTTCATCGTTCGACTTGCATGTGTTAAGCACGCCGCCAGCGTTCGTCCTGAGCCAGGATCAAACTCTCCGTGAATGTTTACCCGTAATCGGGTGCACACATCACGAGAGCGGAACAACCACCGGAATAAGGCGGTCGTTCACAACGTCCTCGCTGTGTTTTTTCAAAGGAACCTCGCCCTCTCGAATGAGAGAGACGGGGTATCAACATATCTGGCGTTGATTTTTGGCACGCTGTTGAGTTCTCAAGGAACGGACGCTTCCTTTGTACTCACCCTCTCGGGCTTTCCTCCGGGCGCTTCCCTTCGGTCTTGCGTTTCCGACTCTATCAGACCTTTTCTCGATCCGATTTCCTCGGTGCTTTCCAGGTTTCCGCTCTCGCGTTTCCCTTTCCGGCGACTCCGACTTTATCAGAGATTCTGAGTCGGAATTCCCGCCCCCGCCGGGGACTGGTTCCGGCACACGAGGTGGCCGGGTTCCCGTTCGGGCGGAGCCGTAAACGTACTGGAGCGGGGCGCCCCGATGCAAATCGAGGCGCCCCGCTCCGGGTTCGCACGGTTCAGGGTCCGACGGACCGTCAGACCTCCACCACGACAGGGAGGATCATCGGCCTACGGCGGTAGGTGTCCGAGACCCACTTGCCCAGGGTCCGGCGCACGAGCTGCTGCAGCTGGTGGGGTTCGACCACTCCGTCCTGGGCCGACCGCTCCAGCGTCTCCGTGATCTTCGGGATGACGTCGCCGAAGGCGGAGTCCTCGATGCCGGAGCCGCGGGCCTGGATGTGCGGGCCGCCTGTGATCTTGCCGGTCGAGGAGTCCATCACCACGAACACGGAGATGATGCCCTCGTCGCCCAGGATCTTGCGGTCCTTGAGCGCCGGCTCGCCCACGTCGCCGACCGAGAGGCCGTCGACGTACACGTACCCGGCCTGGACCTTGCCGGAGATCTTCGCCTTGCCCTCGATGAGGTCGACAGCGATGCCGTCCTCGGCGATGACGATGCGGTCGTGCGGAACGCCGGTCAGGGCACCCAGTTCGGCGTTGGCGCGCAGGTGGCGCCACTCACCGTGCACCGGCATCAGGTTCTTCGGGCGGCAGATGTTGTAGAAGTACAGGAGCTCGCCGGCGGACGCGTGGCCCGAGACGTGCACCTTGGCGTTGCCCTTGTGGACGACGTTCGCGCCCCAGCGGGTCAGGCCGTTGATGACGCGGTAGACCGCGTTCTCGTTGCCGGGGATCAGGGAGGACGCCAGGATCACCGTGTCGCCCTGGACGATCCGGATCTGGTGGTCCCGGTTGGCCATGCGGGACAGGGCCGCCATCGGTTCGCCCTGGGAACCCGTGCAGACCAGCACGACATCGTGATCGGGGAGGTCGTCCAGTGTCTTGATGTCCACCACCAGGCCCGGGGGGACCTTCAGGTAGCCGAGGTCCCTGGCGATGCCCATGTTGCGGACCATCGAGCGGCCGACGAAGGCGACCCTGCGGCCGTACTCGTGGGCCGCGTCCAGGATCTGCTGGATGCGGTGGATGTGGCTGGCGAAGCTCGCCACGATGATCCGCTTGCGGGCGTTCGCGAAGACCTGGCGCAGGACGTTGGAGATGTCCCGCTCTGGCGGGACGAAGCCCGGGACCTCCGCGTTCGTGGAGTCGGAGAGGAGGAGGTCGATGCCCTCCTCGCTCAGCCGCGCGAAAGCGTGCAGGTCGGTCAGACGGTTGTCCAGCGGGAGCTGGTCCATCTTGAAGTCGCCCGTGTGGACCACCATGCCGGCAGGCGTGCGGATAGCCACCGCGAGGGCGTCCGGAATGGAGTGGTTGACCGCGACGAACTCGCAGTCGAAGGGACCGATGCGCTCGCGGTTCCCCTCCACCACCTCAAGGGTGTACGGGCGGATGCGGTGCTCCTGGAGCTTGGCCTCGATGAGGGCGAGGGTCAGCTTGGAGCCGATCAGCGGGATGTCCGGCTTCTCACGGAGCAGGAACGGGACACCGCCGATGTGGTCCTCGTGACCGTGCGTGAGGACGATGCCCTCGATGTCGTCGAGGCGGTCCCGGATGGACGAGAAGTCCGGCAGGATCAGGTCGATTCCGGGCTGCTCCTCCTCGGGGAAGAGCACTCCGCAGTCGACGATCAGTAGGCGGCCGCCGTATTCGAAGACCGTCATGTTTCGGCCGATCTCACCGAGGCCGCCGAGTGGGGTGACGCGCAGGCCACCCTCGGGGAGCGGCGGGGGCGTGCCGAGTTCAGGATGCGGATGACTCAAAAGACTCTCCTCACCACGCACGCCACGTACCGGTTGGGCACGTGGCGCGCGTGACGTTCGTGCAGAAGCAGTTGTCGTTGTGGGGTGCAGGCACCGGTGGCCTGCGTATTCAGTTGTGAAGTCTGTTGTGCGCGCCTGGAGCGCGAAGCCTGGTGTTAGAGCTGTACCCCGCCCGCGGCAAGATCGATCTTGAGCTGCTCGATCTCCTCGGCTGAGCACTCCGCCATCGGTGCGCGCAGCGGCCCCGCGGGCAGGCCCTGGAGGGTGAGCGCGGCCTTGGTGGTCATGACGCCCTGGGTGCGGAACATGCCGGTGTAGACCGGGAGCAGCTTCTGGTGGATCTCGGTTGCCTTCTGGACGTCGCCCGAGGTGTACGCCTCCACGAGCGCGCGCAGGTCGGGGGTGACCACGTGGCCGACGACCGACACGAAGCCGACCGCGCCCACGGAGAGCAGCGGCAGGTTCAGCATGTCGTCGCCGGAGTACCAGGCGAGGCCGGAGCGCGCGATGGCCCAGCTCGCGCGGCCGAGGTCACCCTTGGCGTCCTTGTTGGCGACGATCCGCGGGTGCTCGGCGAGGCGGACGATCGTCTCGGTGCTGATCGGGACGCCGCTGCGGCCGGGGATGTCGTAGAGCATGACCGGCAGCTCGGTGATGCCGGCGATGGCCGTGAAGTGCCGGTACAGGCCCTCCTGCGGGGGCTTGTTGTAGTACGGCGTGACGAGCAGGAGGCCGTGTGCGCCCACCTTTTCCGCCGCTCGCGCCAGCTCGAGGCTGTGGCGCGTGTCGTTGGTACCGACGCCGGCCACGACGTGGGCTCGGTCGCCGACGGCCTCCAGTACCGCTCGTACCAGGTCCGATTTCTCCGCGTTGCTGGTGGTGGGCGACTCGCCGGTGGTGCCGTTGATGATCAGGCCGTCGTTGCCTGCGTCCACCAGGTGCGTGGCGAGCCGCTGCGCGCCGTCGAGATCAAGTGCGCCGTCCGCCGTGAAGGGCGTGATCATGGCGGTGAGGACCCGCCCGAAGGGGGTCTGCGGAGTGGAGGTCGGAGCCATGGGTTACACGCTACTCGTTGCGCACGGCCTGGTCTGCCCTAGGGGGGTGCGGGAAAGTCAGGACAAATAAGGAGCCCGGCACTGCCTGCTCGGGGGTTCAAGCAGTGCCGGGTCCGTTTGATCAGGCTAGATGAACTTCTCTAAATGCCGCAATACGGACACTTCATGCGGCTGGGCCGTGCGGCCGTGCCCCGCCCGGGGAACGCCGGTGCCTTACGGCGCCACGCGGCCGTTGGCATTGAAGGCCGCGTGGGTGAGCGGCATGAGCTCGGCCCACGCCTCCTCCATCTTCTCGCCGACCATCTCGATCTCCCGCTGCGGGAAGGACGGGACCTTGGCCAGCTCGTGCTGGGTGCGCAGGCCGAGGAAGTGCATCAGGGAGCGGGCGTTGCAGGTGGCGTACATCGAGGAGAACAGGCCGACCGGGAGGACCGCGCGGGCGACCTCGCGGGCGACGCCCTGAGCGAGCATCTCCTGGTAGGTCCGGTAGGCCTCGCGGTACGACTCCTCCATGGCGTGCTGCACGAAGTCGTGCTGCTCCGGGGTGCCCTCGACGAAGACGTACTTGCCCGGGCGGCCCTGCTGCACGAGCTTGCGCGAGGTGCCCGGCACGTAGAACACCGGCTGCAGCTCCCGGTACCGGCCGGACTCCTCGTTGTACGACCACCCGACGCGGTGCCGCATGAACTCGCGGAAGACGAAGATCGGGGCACTGACGAAGAACGTCATGGAGTTGTGCTCGAACGGGCTGCCGTGCCGGTCCCGCATGAGGTAGTTGATCAGGCCCTTCGAACGCTCCGGGTCCTTGTTCAACTCATCCAGGGACTGCTCCCCGACGGTCGACACCCGGGCCGCGAACAGCACGTCGGAGTCGGCCGCGCTGTGTTTGACCAGTTCGACGGTGACGTCGCTGCGCAGATCGATCTTGAAATCGTCGTCGGGGGTGGGGGTCACGGTTCGGAGGGTCCTTCCCATCTCGTCTCTTGGCGACGCCACTCTACGTCCCACCAAACGGGACGTTCGCCGTCGTGACCGAAGGAAGTCGGTGAAACCGGGCACCTTTTGGGGCACTCGCTCGTCTGTGTTGATGAAAGTGATTCGTTCGATCCCGAAGGGGGACGCACCCTCCATGTTCTGTCGGCGTGAGCCCGTTCCGTTCGCCTTTCTCGCCGAGGCCGACAGGTTCCGCAGCAATATCACTCCCCCACCCCGTGAGCGGGCGTCCGTCGGCCAGATAGCCGGGCGGTGGCTGCTGGGTCTCACCATCGTCGCCGGGCTCGCCGGCTCGCTGGTGGTGGGCACGCCCGCGCTGTCCACCGACACCGGGGCGCAGACTCAGCAGTCCCAGGCCTCCCAGGGGCGCTGACTCCATCGGACCCCCAAGGGTGGTGAGTGGGGACACAGGTCGATAGCCTCACCGGGCACAGCCCATGCATGGAACGAGTGAGGACCAGCCGTGCCCCTGCCCTTCCTGACGGCCGACCGCACATTCGAGACAGCCGACGACGTCGCGCTGCCCTTCGAGGACCTCGACCGCTGGCGGCGCCCCTACCGGCCCGGCCCGTGGCGCGTGGGCGTGGCCGCGCTGTGGCTGCTGCTCGCCTCGTACGTACTGTTCGCCGCGGTCATCATCGCCCTGACGGGCACTCTGACCGCGGCCGCGGTCGTCTTCGGCATTGCGCTGGCCGTCATCGCGGGAGCCCTGAGGCTGCTGCGCATGGGTGTGTGGGTGAGCGCGAGCGGGCTGCGCCAGGTGAGGTTCTTCGCCACGCGTACGGTGCCCTGGCAGCAGGTTGTCGCCGTGCGGACGGTGCAGCAGCCGGTGCGCTGGCTGGGGCTGCCGCGCACGGTGCAGGGACAGGCGCTGATGCTGGTACGGCGCGACCGGGCGGCGGATGACATGCCGACGCTGATGACCACGCACAACGCGGACTTCCTGGCCCGGGTCGCGGCGTTCGACCGGGCCACCGACGCCGTCGAGGTCTGGGCCGCGGAGAACACGCACGGCTGATCGTGCCGGGTACGCGAAGGGGCCGGTCCGCAGCGAGTGCGGGCCGGCCCCTTCGGTTTACGGCTGAGCAGTCGTCGTAGGTCTCAGGCCTCGACGGTCTTGCCGTCGTGGAGGGCGATGGCGCGTTGCATCGCCTTGCGGGCGCGCGGGGTGTCGCGGGCGTCGTGGTAGGCGACGGCCAGGCGGAACCAGCTGCGCCAGTCCTCGGGGGCGGCTTCCGTCTCGGCCCTGCGCCTGGCGAAGACCTCGTCGGCCGAGTCGCGGTCGACCCGGCCGCTGGGGGTGCGCTTCAGTTCGTCGACGGGCAGGGCGCCCTCGGCGTCGAGTTCCGCGGCCAGCGCGTTGGCCCGGCGGACGAACTGGGTGTTCTTCCACAGGAACCACAGGCCGATCACCGGCAGGATCAGCACCGCCACGCCGAAGGTGACGGTGAGGACCGTGCCGGCCTGGATGAGCAGCACGCCACGGCTGCCGACCAGGCCGAAGTAGACGACCAGGACGGCGGCCGTGACGAGGTAGGAGATCTTCGCGCGCATCTGCGAGCCTCAGCCCAGGTCCAGGAAGTGCTCCAGGCCGAAGGTCAGGCCCGGAGTGGTCACCACGCGGCGGGCGCCGAGCAGGATGCCCGGCATGAAGCTGCTGTGGTGGAGGGAGTCGTGGCGGACCGTCAGGGTCTCGCCCTCGCCGCCGAGCAGGACCTCCTGGTGGGCCAGCAGGCCGCGCAGGCGGACCGCGTGCACCGGGATCCCGTCGACGCTGGCACCTCGCGCACCGTCGAGGGCCGTCTCCGTGGCGTCCGGCGCGGGGGCCGTGCCGGCGGCGCGGCGGGCCTCGGCGATGAGCTGGGCCGTGCGCGTGGCCGTACCGCTCGGGGCGTCGACCTTCTTCGGGTGGTGCAGTTCGACGACCTCGACCGACTCGAAGTAGGGCGCGGCGATCTGCGCGAACTTCATCGTCAGGACGGCCCCGATGGAGAAGTTCGGCGCGATGAGCACGCCGGTCTCCGGGGACTCGGCCAGCCAGGCCTTCAGCTGCGCGAGGCGCTCGTCGGTCCAGCCCGTCGTACCGACGACGGCGTGGATTCCGTGCCGTACGCAGTAGTCGAGGTTGTCCATCACCGAGTCCGGCGTGGTCAGTTCGACGGCGACCTGGGCGCCCGTCTCCGCCAGGACCTCCAGCTTGTCGCCCCGGCTCAGGGCGGCGACCAGCTCCATGTCCTCGGCGGCCTCGACCGCCCGTACCGCCTCGGAGCCAATGCGGCCCTTGGCACCGAGGACCGCCACGCGCAGCTTGCTCATCTTTCTTGCTTCCTTACGTCGGATGTTCCGTGATCGGATGTTCCGTGAGTGGACCTGTCAGGCGACGGCGTCGTTCAGCCGGGCCGCCTGTTTGTCCTTCAGCGGGCCGATGACCGACAGCGAAGGCCGCTGTCCGAGGACCTCGCGGGCGACCGCGCGGACGTCGTCCGGGGTCACGGCCGCGATCCGGGACAGCATGTCGTCGACGGACATCTGCTCGCCCCAGCACAGCTCGCTCTTGCCGATGCGGTTCATCAGCGCGCCGGTGTCCTCCAGGCCGAGGACGGTGGAGCCGCGGAGCTGGCCGATGGCGCGGTCGATCTCGTCGTCGGACAGGCCGTGTTCGGCGACCTGGTCCAGTTCGTCGCGGCAGATCTTCAGCACGTCGTGGACCTGTGAGGGCCTGCAGCCCGCGTACACGCCGAACAGCCCGCAGTCGGCGAAGCCCGAGGTGTACGAGTACACGCTGTAGGCCAGGCCGCGCTTCTCGCGGACCTCCTGGAACAGGCGGGACGACATGCCGCCGCCGAGGGCCGTGTTCAGGACGCCCAGCGCCCAGCGGCGGTCGTCCGTGCGGGACAGACCGGGCATGCCGAGGACGACATGGGCCTGCTCGGTCTTGCGTCCGATCAGCTCGACCCGGCCCGCGGCGCGGATGGTGCGCCGTCCGTCGCGCGGACCGATGGGCGCGGAGTCACCGTTCTTGAAGGCGCCGGCCTTCTCGAAGGCCGCGCGGACCTGTCGTACGACCTTGTTGTGGTCGATGTTGCCCGCGGCCGCCACGACCAGGTGGGTGGGGTCGTAGTGCTTCTTGTAGAAGCGGCGGATGCGGTCGGCGGTGAGGGCGTTGACCGTGTCGACCGTGCCGAGGACCGGGCGGCCGAGGGGGTTGTCGCCGAACATGGTGTGCGCGAACAGGTCGTGCACGCAGTCGCCCGGGTCGTCCTCGGTCATGGCGATCTCTTCGAGGATCGCGCCCCGCTCGACGTTGACGTCCTCTTCGAGGATGAGCGAGCCGGTCAGCATGTCGCAGACGACGTCTATGGCGAGCGGCAGGTCGGTGTCGAGCACGCGTGCGTAGTAGCACGTGTACTCCTTCGCCGTGAAGGCGTTCATCTCGCCGCCGACGGCGTCGATGGCGGAGGAGATGTCCAGGGCCGACCTGCGGGTGGTGCCCTTGAAGAGCAGGTGCTCCAGGTAGTGCGTGGCGCCGTTCAGGGCAGGGGTCTCGTCGCGGGAGCCGACGTGCGCCCAGATGCCGAAGGTGGCGGAGCGGACCGAGGGCAGGGTCTCGGTGACGATGCGCAGGCCGCCCGGGAGGGTGGTCTTGCGCACTGTGCCGATGCCGTTCTCGCCCTTGATCAGGGTTTGGGTACGGGCGACGGCCCGCGCCTCCGAGGAGGTGCGGGCCGTCGCCGTGGAGCTACTCGACGTCACTTGTCGGTGTCGTCCTTCTTGTCGTCCTCGGAGCCGCCATCGGACTCAGACTCGCCCTCGACCACGGGGATGAGGGAGAGCTTGCCGCGCGAGTCGATCTCGGCGATCTCGACCTGGACCTTCGCGCCCACGCCGAGGACGTCCTCGACGTTCTCCACGCGCTTGCCGCCGGCCAGCTTGCGGATCTGCGAGATGTGCAGCAGGCCGTCCTTGCCGGGGAGGAGCGAGACGAACGCGCCGAAGGTGGTCGTCTTCACGACCGTGCCCAGGTAGCGCTCGCCGACCTCCGGCATGGTCGGGTTGGCGATGCCGTTGATCGTGGTGCGGGCGGCCTCGGCGGACGGTCCGTCGACCGCGCCGATGTAGATCGTGCCGTCGTCCTCGATCGTGATGTCGGCGCCGGTGTCCTCCTGGATCTGGTTGATCATCTTGCCCTTGGGGCCGATGACCTCACCGATCTTGTCGACCGGGATCTTCACGGTGATGATCCGCGGCGCGTTCGGGGACATCTCGTCCGGCGTGTCGATCGCTTCCATCATCACGTCGAGGATGTGGAGGCGGGCGTCACGGGCCTGCTTGAGGGCGGCGGCCAGGACGGATGCCGGGATGCCGTCCAGCTTGGTGTCGAGCTGGAGGGCGGTCACGAACTCCTTGGTGCCGGCGACCTTGAAGTCCATGTCGCCGAAGGCGTCCTCCGCACCGAGGATGTCGGTGAGGGTGACGTAGTGCGTCTCGCCCTCGATCTCCTGGGAGATCAGGCCCATGGCGATACCGGCGACGGGGGCCTTCAGCGGCACACCGGCGTTCAGCAGCGACATGGTGGAGGCGCAGACCGAGCCCATGGACGTCGAGCCGTTGGAGCTCAGCGCCTCGGAGACCTGGCGGATCGCGTACGGGAACTCCTCGCGCGTCGGCAGGACCGGCACGAGGGCGCGCTCGGCGAGCGCACCGTGGCCGATCTCGCGGCGCTTCGGGGAACCGACGCGGCCGGTCTCACCGGTGGAGTACGGCGGGAAGTTGTAGTTGTGCATGTAGCGCTTGCGCGTCACCGGCGACAGCGTGTCGAGCTGCTGCTCCATACGGAGCATGTTCAGCGTGGTGACGCCCAGGATCTGGGTCTCGCCACGCTCGAACACGGCGGAGCCGTGCACGCGCGGGATGGCCTCGACCTCGGCGGCCAGGGTGCGGATGTCGGTGACACCGCGGCCGTCGATGCGCTTCTTCTCCTTGATCACGCGCTCGCGGACCAGCTGCTTGGTGAGCGAGCGGTACGCGGCGGAGATCTCCTTCTCGCGACCCTCGAACCCCGGCAGGAGCTTCTCGGCGGCGAGCGCCTTGACGCGGTCCAGCTCGGACTCGCGCTCCTGCTTGCCGGCGATGGTCAGCGCGGAGGCGAGCTCCGGGCGGACGGCGGCGGAGAGCGCCTCCAGGATGTCGTCCTGGTAGTCGAGGAAGATCGGGAACTCGCCGGTCGGCTTGGCGGCCTTCGAGGCGAGGTCGGCCTGGGCCTTGCAGAGCACCTTGATGAAGGGCTTCGCGGCGTCCAGACCGGCGGCGACGACCTCCTCGGTCGGGGCCTCGGCGCCACCCTGGACCAGCTTGATGGTCCCCTCGGTGGCCTCGGCCTCGACCATCATGATCGCGACGTCGCCGTCCTCCAGGGTGCGGCCCGCGACGACCATGTCGAAGACGGCGTCCTCGAGCTCGCTGTGCGTCGGGAAGGCGACCCACTGGCCGCGGATCAGCGCGACGCGGACGCCGCCGATCGGGCCGGAGAAGGGCAGACCGGCCAGCTGCGTGGACGCGGACGCGGCGTTGATCGCCACGACGTCGTACAGGTGGTCGGGGTTGAGCGCCATGATCGTGGCGACGACCTGGATCTCGTTGCGAAGGCCCTTCTTGAAGGACGGGCGCAGCGGGCGGTCGATGAGGCGGCAGGTGAGGATGGCGTCCTCGGAGGGGCGGCCCTCACGGCGGAAGAAGCTGCCGGGGATCTTGCCGGCGGCGTACATCCGCTCCTCGACGTCCACCGTCAGGGGGAAGAAGTCGAGCTGGTCCTTGGGGTTCTTGGAGGCGGTGGTGGCCGACAGCACCATGGTGTCGTCGTCCAGGTACGCCACGGCGGAGCCGGCGGCCTGCTTGGCCAGACGGCCCGTCTCGAAGCGGATGGTGCGGGTGCCGAAGGAGCCGTTGTCGATGACGGCCTCGGCGTAGTGGGTCTCGTTCTCCACTAGCGTTTTCTCCGTTACTTTTCGTCTGCGTTGCGTCTTTTGTCCCGATCCGCCCGTGTGGCGGGGGGACGTGCGCGGAGAAGCGCTCCATCTAGTGCGGGCCGGTCTTCGATCGAAGCACCCGGGTTCGCATTGCCCGGGGGCCACTACCGAGGACCGGCGGCGGCGAGGCGCACTTCTCCTCGTGGTGTTGCGTTGTGCTACCACACTACAAAGGGGCGGTGACACTCCGCACGTACAGCAAAGGGAGCGGCCCCCTAAGAGTGGGAACCGCTCCCTTCACGGCGTCTTACTTGGCGCCCGCCGCACCGCGGCGGATGCCGAGGCGGTCGACGAGCGTACGGAAGCGCGCGATGTCCTTCTTCGCCAGGTACTGGAGAAGGCGGCGGCGCTGACCGACGAGGATCAGCAGGCCACGGCGGGAGTGGTGGTCGTGCTTGTGGGTCTTGAGGTGCTCGGTCAGGTCCGAGATGCGACGCGAGAGCATGGCGACCTGGACCTCGGGGGAGCCGGTGTCGCCCTCCTTGGTACCGAACTCGGCGATGATCTGCTTCTTCGTGGCGGTGTCGAGCGACACGTGTACTCCTCGTAGTCTCTGATTGCCACCGAGTGCCCCTGGTCCACTTCTCAGGGGAGCTTCCGTGACTCGGGAGGCGGGGATCCGCTGGGCGCGTCCTCCAGGTGGACCCGGAGGCGCGTACACAAACGGCCGTCACACAGCGTACCAGCACACGGGCACGCTCTTGACAGGCGGCCTGCGCGGCCCCGCCGCCGGTCAGACGCCGCCGCGGACCTTGCCGTAGACGTCGAGGACGGCCAGGCAGATCGGGATCAGGGAGAGCAGCACCAGCGAGTCGGCGATGTCCAGCATGCGGCCCCAGAAGGGGAGAGCCCCTTCTGCGGCACGATCTGGGCGATCGCGATCAGCAGCAGCACACCGGCGCCGACGGAGGCGCCGAGCCACAGGGTGCGGACGTCGACCGGGCCGGAGTTGCCCTGGAGCAGCTCCATGACGACGTCGGCCGGCGGCGAGATCGCGAGGCCGAGGACCAGCAGTCCGAGCGTGACGACACCGGCCACGAAGAGGCAGGTGACCTGGGCGGTGTAGCGGAACAGCCGGGCCCGCAGCATCGCGGCGAGGCCTGCGCACAGGGCCAGCAGCTGGGCCCAGCCGCTGTCGCTGAAGCCGAGCACCGCGCCGCCCGCGCCGATGATGACCGCGGCGCAGCCGCCGACCAGGCCGAGGAGCAGTTCGTGGCCACGGCTGGTCTGGGCGACGATGCGCTGGACGTCGACGGCTTCGAGGTCGCCCTCGTGGCCGTCGCGACGGGCCCTGGCCAGGTCCTCGGGGTTGCGGAAGCCGATCGGCAGCTTGGCGAAGCGGGCGGACCAGCCGGGCAGGAACCCGACGACTGCCAGGGCGACGACCGCGGTGCCGGCGGCGATCTCCCGCGGCTGGGCCTCGGTGAGGACACCGCAGAACACGGCGAGCGTGCCGATCGCGGAGGCGAGTGCGGCGGCCACGAACGGGGCGTCGCCCTGCGGCAGCAGCATGATCAGTACGACGGAGAGCAGCAGGACGGCGACGCAGCCGACGAGGAACTGGAGCCTTCCGGGGCCCTCGCCCGCGTCCTGGGGAATGACGCCGGAACCCGCGATGAGCGCGTGCGGCAGCGCCGAGATGCCGAGCGCGACGGCGGAGCCGCGGTCGTCGTAGACCCGGGCCCGTACGCCGGCGAGCGCCGTCAGGGCGAGCGCGGTCACGCCGGCGAGGATGCCCTGCAGGCCGTGCATGTCGTGCCGGATCGGGTCCGCGAACCAGAAGACGAAGCCGAGCATGACCAGCAGCAGCGATCCGGCGACGAGACCGGCGAGCCGCATCAGGTTGTCGTTCCAGCTGCGCAGGTCCTGCTTGACCGCGGCGGCGATCGCGTCCACCACGTCGTCGTGCACGGCCGGCGGGAGCGAGTCGGCGAAGGTCCGCAGCAGCAGCACCTCACCGTCCCTGACCCGGTGCTCGAGCAACGAACGGCTCGCGTCGAGCACTTGACCCTCGCGGGTCACAAGGTGGTAACCGGAAGGACTGCTGTCCGACTGGACCAGGCCCGAGAGCCTGATGATCTCAGGAAAGAGGTCCTGGATCGGCAGGTCCTCCGGCAGCGCGACATCTACACGGCTGTCCGGCGCTGCGATGGTGATTCGGCAGAAACCTGTCGAAGTCCCCGTGCTCACCTGGTGTTCCCCCTGCTAGACATGACTTCCTCGCGCCGCTCGTACGACACGGAGCGCCACCATATCCGTTGCGGTACCCGGGAAAGGACCTACCTCCCCCATTCCTCCCAGGACCTGCGCCGCATCTCCATCCGCCTCCCTCCCTCGGGCACGCGGCGCATCAGTAGGATCGCTGTCTACGCGAACGACGCCTACGCGAACGAGAACACGTCGCGGTACACGGGGGCGTCGGTGCCAGGACGTATCACGATCAATCGCGAAGGATGAGTGCATTCGGTGAGCGTCGTCATCATCAAACGACCACCGCGGATAGTGCCCCCGGCCGTCCCGGAGGGCGAGGTCAAACTCGAGACGCCTCCTGAGATCCCTCGCGAGGGCGACGAGAGCATGCTGATGAACCTGCTGCCCATGATGGGCATGGTGGGTTCGGTCGGCTTCTTCTTCATGCCGGGTCTCCCCTCGTACATGAGGGTCGTCGGCGGGCTGATGCTCGCCTCGACGCTGGCCATGGCCATCGCCCAGTTCGCCAAGTCCCGTCAGCAGGGCGGCGGCGCGGGGATGGCTCAGGACCGGCGTGACTACTTCCGCTACCTGGAGCAGGTCCGCAAGGACGTACACAAGACCGCGGATCTGCAGCGGCAGAGCCAGCTCTTCCAGCACCCCGACCCGGAGCAGCTGTGGGCGGTCGCGGCGGACGGCAAGCGGCTGTGGGAGCGGCGCCCGATGGACGCGGACTTCGCGTCCGTGCGGATCGGCCGCGGCATCCAGCAGCTGAACACCCCGCTGGTAGCGCCGGAGACGGCGCCCAAGGAGGAGCTGGAGCCGCTGACCGCGGCGGCCATGAAGGCGTTCCTCGACGCGCACGGCAGTCTGTCCGACCTGCCGGTCGCCATCTCGCTGCGCGCCTTCTACCACGTGACCGTCTGCGGTGAGACGGACACGGTCTACGGCAACGCCCGCGCGTCCCTGTCCCAGCTGGCGACGCTGCATTCGCCCGAGGACCTGATGATCGCCGTGGTGGCGCATCCCTCCGCGGCGGCGGACTGGGACTGGATCAAGTGGCTGCCGCACAGCCAGCACCCGAAGAGCAAGGACGGGGCGGGCTCGTCCCGGCTGCTCTTCGACGACCTCGGTGAGCTGGAGGAGGCGCTCGCGGACCAGCTGGACGACAGGCCCCGCTGGAACCGTGAGGCGACCCCGGTCTACGACCAGCCGCACCTGATCGTGGTGCTCGACGGCGGCACGGTGCCGCCGGACTCCGAACTCGCCAGCAGCGAGGGCCTCCAGGGCGTCACCTTCCTGGAGATCTCGCCCGGCGAGCTGGAGGAGGAGCTGCGCGCCGGTCTGACGGTCTATGTGAAGCCGGACCGGATGCGGCTGTTCGTCGGCCACGAGTCGGCGTACACCGGCAGGCCCGACCTGCTCAACCCGGCGCAGGCCGAGTCCCTGTCGCGGCAGCTGGCCCCCTTCCGGGTCGGGTCCGCGGAGGAGGGCGAACCGCTGCTGTCCAACCTGGACTTCACGGACCTCATGGGCATCGGCGACGCGGGCACCGTCGACGTCTCCCGCACCTGGCGGCCGCGCACGCTGCACGAGCGGCTGCGCGTGCCGATCGGTGTCGGCGAGAACGGCGAGCCGGTCATGCTGGACCTCAAGGAGGCCTCGCAGGAGGGCATGGGCCCGCACGGCCTGTGCGTCGGCGCGACCGGCTCCGGTAAGTCCGAGGTGCTGCGTACGCTGGTGCTCGGCCTCGCGGTCACGCACTCGTCGGAGACGCTGAACTTCATCCTCGCGGACTTCAAGGGTGGCGCCACCTTCGCCGGTATGGCGGACATGCCGCACACCGCGGCCGTGATCACCAACCTCGCGGACGACCTCACCCTGGTCGACCGTATGCGTGACTCGATCATGGGTGAGACGCAGCGCCGTCAGGAGCTGCTGCGCTCGGCCGGCAACTACGCCAACCTGCACGACTACGAGAAGGCCCGGGCGGCGGGCGCCGCGCTGGAGCCGATGGCCTCACTGGTCATCGTGCTCGATGAGTTCTCCGAACTCCTCACGGCCAAGCCGGACTTCATCGACATGTTCATCCAGATCGGCCGTATCGGCCGTTCGCTGGGTGTGCACCTGCTGCTGGCCTCGCAGCGCCTGGAAGAGGGCAAGCTGCGCGGCCTGGACACCTATCTGTCGTACCGGATCGGTCTGCGGACCTTCTCCGCCGCCGAGTCCCGTACGGCGATCGGTGTCCCGGACGCCTACCACCTGCCGTCGATTCCCGGTTCCGGTTATCTGCGCTACGACACCGACACCATGGTCCGCTTCAAGGCGGCGTACGTGTCGGGGGCGTACCACGGCGAGGGCCCCTCCCGGGTGCACCGCTCCACGCAGCTGCGGCCCGCGCTGTTCTCGGCGGAGCACGTGGCGCTGCCCCCGCAGCCGGTGATCGAGGAGCCGGAGCCCGACGACCGGGTGGACGACGCGCTCGCCGACACCGTGCTGGACGTCCTCGTCAGCCGGATGATCAACCAGGGACCGCCCGCCCACCAGGTGTGGCTGCCCCCGCTCGACGAGGCGCCCTCGCTGGAGCAGCTGCTCCCGCAGCTCGCCGTCACCCAGGACCGCGGCCTCACCGCGCCCGACTACACGGCGCTGGGCCGGCTCAACGTGCCGGTCGGCCTCGTCGACAAGCCGTTCGAGCAGCGGCGTGACGTGCTGTACCGGGACTTCGCGGGCGGTGCGGGCCACGGTCTGTTCGTCGGTGGTCCGCAGTCCGGCAAGTCGACACTGCTGCGCTCGCTCATCTCGTCGTTCGCCCTCACCCACACGCCGTCCGAAGTGCAGTTCTACTGCCTGGACTTCGGCGGTGGCGGTCTGATCTCGATGGAGGAGCTGGCGCACGTCGGCGGTGTCGCCAACCGTCTCGACGCCGAGAAGGTGCGCCGTACGGTCAGCGAGGTCGAGGGCATCCTCAACGCGCGTGAGGAGTACTTCCGCACCAACAACGTCGACTCGATCCAGACCTACCGCCAGCGCCGGAACTCGGGCCAGCTGCCGGACCAGCTCTGGGGCGACGTCTTCCTCGTCATCGACGGCTGGGCCACCTTCAAGACCGACTACGAGATGCTCGAGGCGACCGTCACGGAGATCGCCACGCGCGGCCTCGGCTTCGGTGTGCACGTGATCCTGACGGCGAGCCGCTACACCGAGGTGCGGCCCGCGCTCAAGGACATGCTGCAGAACCGTATCGAGCTGCGGCTCGGTGACCCGACGGAGTCCGAGATCGACCGCAAGGTCGCGCAGAACGTCCCCGCGACCGTGCCGGGCCGCGGTCTGACCTCGGACAAGCTGCACTTCATGGCGGGCCTGCCCCGCGTCGACGGCTCCTCGGAGACGGAGGACCTGTCGGAGGCGACGTCGATCCTCGTGCGCGGCATCAACGACAACTGGCAGGGCCAGCACGCGCCGGCCGTCCGTCTGCTGCCCACGATGATGCCGGCGGACGGGCTGCCCAAGGGCTTCGAGCACCCGGACCGCGGTGTCGCCATCGGCATCGACGAGTCGTCGCTGTCGCCGGTCTTCGTCGACTTCGAGACGGACCCGCTCTTCATCGTGTTCGGCGAGAGCGAGTCCGGTAAGTCCGCGATGCTCCGGCTGCTCGTCAAGCAGATCACCGAGCGCTACTCGCCGGACAAGGCGAAGATCGTCATGGGCGACTACCGGCGCGCCCACCTGGAGGGCGTGCCCGACTCGCACCTGTCGCGGTACTGCGCCTCGGCGCCGGCCCTGACGGAGACGCTGGAGGGCCTGGCCGGCTCGATGCACCGCCGTATGCCCGGCCCGGACGTCACGCCCGAGCAGCTGCGCAACCGCAGCTGGTACAACAGCCCGGACGCGTTCGTCATCGTCGACGACTACGACCTGGTGGCGACCGGCGTGAACCCGCTGGCCCCGCTCCTGGAGTACCTGCCGTTCGCCCGTGACGTCGGTCTGCGCGTCATCATCGCGCGTTCCTCGGGCGGTGCGAGCCGGTCGCTGTACGAGCCCGTGATGCAGCGGATGCGCGAGCTCGGCGCCCAGGGCGTCGTGCTCTCCGGCGACCGGGCGGAGGGTGCGCTGCTCGGCAACATCACCGCGACGCAACTGCCGCCCGGGCGTGGACACTTCCACACGCGCCGTCGGGGCGGGCAGCTGATTCAGACGGGTTGGGTGCCGAACCGGTTCTGAGGGACGGTCGGTCGAGCGGAGGGGCGGTACCCATGTGGGTGCCGCCCCTCCGCGTTGCCCACGTGAGGGGTGGGTCTCGTACGGGTGTCCCCGTTAGAGTGGCGTTGCGACAGAAATGACGAGCCACGGGGGGCAGTTGTGCCGTCGGACTACATGGACTCCGACCCTGAGGTCCTCAAGACCGAGGGCTTTCACATGTTCGGCGTCGGCGTGGACTTCGCCAAGGCCGTGACGGCCCTGCAGACCGGGCTGACCGCGCTCGAGAAGGGCGACACCCCGCCGTGGGGTGACGACGACATCGGCGAGAAGTTCGGCGTCGTCTACGAGGGCCTGCGCGACGGCATGTACGAGTCGATGGCCAGCCTGGCGGAGCGCATCGCCGGTATGGGCGTCGCCTTCACCAAGATGGGCGTGGCGCACGAGAAGAACGAGGCCGAGCAGGACGCCATCTGGCAGCGGACGATGTCCGAGTACGACGGTCAGGTGGAGGTGCCGACCGGCGTCGTGCACAGCAACCTGCGGCCTCGCCAGGACCTCTGATCCTCGACGGGCACGTGCGGGGCCGTCGACGCAAGTAGGCTGAGTCACGTACGTCGTTCGCACGTCAGGAAGAGGCCCAGCGGCATGACCGAGGCACGCAACAACGAGGTCGGGACTCAGTCCGAGGACGTCAAGGCACGCAAGGAGCGGGAGCGGGACGAGCTGTACGCCCTCGACATCTCGGGCGTCGAATGGCAGTGCGCGCCCGGCACCGAGGCGCACGAGGAGCGGGTCGAGATCGCCTACCTGCCGGCGGGCGCGGTGGCCATGCGTTCGTCCCTGGATCCCGGCACCGTGCTGCGGTACACCGAGGCGGAGTGGCGGGCGTTCGTGCTGGGGGCTCGGGACGGGGAGTTCGATCTGGAGGCTGCGCCGCGCGGTGGTGGGGTGGCGGCGGAGTAGGCCGGCTTCGGGAGCGCACCGCCGCCGTTCGCAGTGGAGGACGGGCCTGACCGCGGGACCGGCCCGGCGCCTAGGATCAAGGTCCTACGAAAATGCGTCCGCGATGACGGAGGACGGGGACCCATGACCGGCTCGACCGAGGACTACGCACCGCACCCCCACATAGGCGGCCGGACCGCCGCACTGCGCGCGCTCACCGCATGGCGGGAGGCCGCGCCCGGCGCTCCGCGCGTCGTCGTGGTCACCGGCGATTCCGGCAGCGGGCGTTCGCGGCTGCTCACCGGGTTTCTGATGCTGTGCGAGCCGGAGTACCGCAAGCGGCTGCCGCTGGACGAGCTGGATCCGTCGACGGTGCCGCCGGATCTGCCGGCCCCGGCCGTACCCGTCCCCGAAGGGCTGACCGCCGCCCAGGTCCTGTGGCTGCTCGCCGACCACTACGAGCTGAACGCCACCAGCGTCGAGGGCGTGTACGCCGAACTGGCCGCACTCGACGAGCCGGTGACGGTCGTCGTGCCGGACGTCGACCGTGCCGGTCCGGTGCGGACAGCGGGCGAACCCGCACGGCTGGTACGCGAGGTGCTCTCGCCCCTGGCCGCCACGGAGACGGTCCGGCTGCTGGCCGAGGTGCCGCGTCAGCTGGTCGCCGAGCTGGCCGAGGGTCAGGCGTCCGGCACCGTGCAGATCATCGATCTCGACGAGCCGGAGTGGGCCGACCCCGAGGGCCTGCTGCGGCACGCCCACGCGGCGCTGAGCCCGGAGTTCGGAGCACCCGAGCTTCCGTTCACCGTGGATCCCGCCGCCCGTCTCGCCCTGGGAGCAGCCATCGGCCGCCGGGCCGGGACCAGCCCGCTGGTCGTCCAACTCGCCGTCAACTGCATTCTGATGGCTCCGGAGGGCTTCGACCCGGCCGACGAGAGGTTCCTGCCGACGTCGGTCGGTGAGGCCCTGGATCTGCACGCCAGGCGGCTCGGCACCGACTCGCAGACGCTGCGGCTCATGCTCACCCCGCTCGCCCTGGCCGAAGCAGACGGCATGCCGGTCCAGCTGTGGGCACGGCTGGCGAGCGCGGTCGCCGGGCAGGACATGAGCCAGGCCCTCGCGGGCGGGATGCTGCTCGCCGGGCCGTTCGTCCAGCCCGAGGAACAGGACGCGGACGCGTCGGACGACGAGCAGGCGGACGACGGACGTACGTTGCTACGACTGCTGCACCCGGCCATCGGCGACGAGATCCGCGCCGGTCTGCCGAACGTTGCCGCCGCTCAGAGCCAGATCGCGATGGCCCTGCTGGAGGCCGTGCCCGAGCAGGACTGGAGCAAGGCCGACCCCTACGTGCGGGACAACATCGCGGGCCACACGCTGGAAGCGGGGCTGCTGCCCCAACTCCTCACCGACCCGGCGCTGTTCGTCCACGCCGATCCAGTGCCGTTGCGCGCCGCCGTCGAGGCGGTACCGACCGAGGAGCTGGGCGCCCCCGCCCGCACGTACCTGCGTACGGCACCCCTGCTGACCCGCACCCAGGCGCCCGTCACGCTGCGTGCCGCCCTGTTGGAGACCGCGTTCGTCGAGGACGGCCTGCCCGAGTACGCCGAGGCGATACACCGGCGACTCGGCCTGGAACTGCCCTGGCAGACGCTGTGGAGCCTGCCCGTCCCGGGCATCAGCGCCGTGACCGTCGGCAGCCTGCCTCGCCCGGACGGATCTGCCACCCCGGTCGCCGTACTGGTCGTACCCGTGGGCACGCCGGGTGCCCACCCGGTCGGTGCGTCCGGCGAGGAGCCCGGTTCCGCGGTGCTCGTCCATGGCCTCGTACAGTCTGATCACCTCGGCGATGCCGACCCCGAGCAGATTCTTCGCCCCTCGGAGGAGGAACGTGCCGCCGCCCCGCTGGGCCTGAGCCGAGGTGCCGACTACCTGCGGGTCTGGGACCGGGCGGATCAGGAGCTCGTGGCGGCACTGATCTCCGACACGCCCTTCACCGCCGCCGACATCTCCCCCGACGGCATCCTCCTTCTCGCCACCGAGCACGGGGCGAAGGCCCTCCGTATCCGCGCGGCGGACGCGGGGATAGCCTCGTAGGCACCCACAACCCATGAACCTCGAAGGAGCCTCCCCGTGACCAGCCAGGAGCAGGCGCTCGCCATCGCCGACCGTTGGCTCAACCCGGAAGGCTCCGCGGAGCCGCGCCGCGAGGTCCGGATGCAGGAGTTCGACCTGGGCTGGGTCGTGTGGGCGGCGCCTGCGGAGCCCGAGCGTGACCCGGAGACCGGGGAGCGGCGGCCGCCTGCCGAGATCGGTGACGCATGCGGGGTCGTGGACCGTCGTACCGGCGAACTGACGGTCTGGCCGTCGGTGCCGGTCGACGAGGTCGTACAGATGTACCGGCAGAAGCACGGCGGCGCGGGCGCGTCCGAGGGCGGTGCCCGTCCGGTCACCGGTCCCGGCAACACCGCTGTCTTCACGTACACGGACCCGGCGAACGGCGAGGAGACCACCCTCTTCCGCACCTCCGCCGCGGGCCTGCCTCCCGCCGAGTACCAGGCGTGGGGCGAGCTGCGGCGGATGAACGTACCCGCCGACAACGTCGTGGCCATCCACACCGATCTGCGTCCCAGCCTGCTCCCCGGCGGCTACACGGCCGAGCTCCTCAACACCTTCCGCAACGCCCAGCTCTCCTGCTCACAGACCTACGGGGCTCGTCCCGAGGCGCGTGCGGAGGGCATCGCGGCGCTGGTCGAGCAGGTCGAGACCATGCACCGGATGGCCGGCCAGCAGCCGCCGCCCCGCCCGCTCCGCCTCCCGGTACCCGCACAGGTGACGCCGGCCGAGCCGATGCGTGACGTGGCCCTGGGGCGTCATCTCGTCGAGGTCTTCGGCGAGGACGGCGTCCGCCGCTTCGACGCCGACGACGTATCCGACAGCGCGCTGCCCGAGGCTGCCGGGGCGACGCTCACGTGGGCGGGGCTGCCGGCCGACCTCCCGCTGTTCTTCACCGCCGACCGGTCCGACGCCCCTCCGGCCGGTGGCCTGTTCACCGATGTCGCCACGAATCTGCGCGAGCGGCGCAGCCCGGCCGGCGAGGAGAAGATCGGCGCCCTGGCGCACCTGGTCCGGATCGGTTTCGACGGTGTCGCGGTCATCGCCGTGCAGGTCCTGCCGGGCTCGGGGCAGCCGGACGGTCTCGGCGCGCTGTGGGCCGTGGATCCGGTCACTGCCGAGGCCCGCTACGTCAACATGTCGGTCGCCGCCTTCGCGCGCTCCCTGGCGCTGCTCGCCGGCGCACGGCAGCGCCTGCAGGGTCTGGACTCGGTCGCGGCCGGTGCGGAAGTGGCGGCGCTGCAGGAGCAGTTGGCGGCCGTGGACGCGTCCGCGCTGGGCAACGCGGACACCTGGTGGTCGCTGATCGTCGAGCAGATGTGGCACGGGTTGTTCTGACGAACAAGGAGAAACCGTGACTTCGGACCACCCGGCGGCGCCCACCACCGCCGACCAGGCCCTCGCCATCGTGCGCAGCCGCTATGCGCAGCCCGAGCTGCCTGACGGCAGTCCCGCCGAGCTGCGCGTCGAGGAGTTCGACATCGGCTACCTGGTGTACGGGGTGTTCCCGCCCGTCACGGACGCCGCCGGGCGGCCTCAGCCGGCTCCGCCCGGCGGCAGCAAGATCGTGGTCGCCAAGGAGACCGGTGAGACCGTCACCGTGCCCAACTATCCGACTGAGGCGGCCATCGCGCTGTCCCGGAAGCAGCGCCAGGCATGACACGCACGGCTCGGGCGTGAACCTACGGCTCGGGCGTGAACGTAGGGCTTGGGCGTGAACGTAGGGCTTGGGCGTGAACGTAGGGCTCGGGCGTGATCAGTACAGCGAGAACCCGCCGCTGTGCCGCCCCTGGTTCTTCTTCCCGGACTGGGAATCCTCGCCCTCCGCCCGCTTGGGATCGGAAGGCCCGGAGGCCGGGCCACCGCCGTCAAGCGGCTCACCGTGCCTGATCTGGTCGCGCTCGTCCTCCGACAGCGACTCCCACTGACCGCGCAGGGAAGCCATACCTCCGCCCAGGGCGCGCGAGACCGCGGGGTCGTCCATGGCGTCGCGCAGGGCGAGGCGGCCGGAGAGCAGCTTCTTGGCCGCCTCCTGCAGGTCCTTGCCGCCGGCGTCGGTCTCGGAGAGCTTGCGCAGGGCAGAGTTCAGGGAACGAATCTGCTCGGGCTCGAGTGCCTCGTCGAGCACACCGCGTTCCTGTGAAGAGCCCTGCGGGTTAGGTGAGTTGTCGGGTTGCCTCGTCATGTTGCTGCCTCTCGTCGCCGCTCGACACCTGAAGTATCTCCCGTCACTCAGGGATGCCATGCTGGGCCCCCATCGGCCGTAGAGAAGAAGGACCGCATCGTCATGGCTCGGACGCAAGGCACAGGAAGCGGTACCGGCGTCGACCGTTCCCTCGCCGGCCTCGTCGGCAGAGCCTTCGGGCGCCTGGGACGCGCGGGCGGCCTGGTCTTTTTGATCGCGGGCCTCGGCCTGAGCGGGTTCGGCGCGTACGAGGGAGCGTACGCGGCCGGTTGGGCCGGCACGCAGGGCACCCTCACGGTGCAGCAGTGCGAGGTGAGCTACCCGAACAACGCCTCCCGCAGCAGCCGTAAGAACCGCCGTCCCGTCCGCTGCGAGGGTACGTTCGTCGCCGAGGGCGGCAAGGGAACGGACACCAACGCGGCGGTGCAGGTCAGGCAACGGTACGCGCCGGGCACCGAGTTGTCCGTGCAGCAGACGCAGCCGCCGACCTCGGATGACGGGACAGGCGCCGACTACGTCCAGGCCGGGATGGACCGGGCCTGGCGCTGGTTCGCCGCGTTCTTCGGCGGCTGGGTACTCACCGGGCTCGGCGTGTTCTGCCTGGCCACCGGGTTCGCTCCGTTCGGGGCGAGCCGTGTCTCGTTCGACGCTGCCTGGGAGGCGGCGGGGCGGGGAGTGACGCGGGCGGCCGTGCTCGGGATGATCGGGGTGGGGCTCGTCGGCGCCGGGGTGACTTTCTTGATCAGTTACTTCTGACCCGGTGGCGGTTGACCCGGTGACGGTTGACCCGGTGACGGTCCGGCTGACGTCGGGGGATAGCCTGCGCCGGGTCAACTTCGCGTTGACCTTTGCCAGTTCATTCAACGTTCAGCCAATTACGGGGTTCCCGGGCATGTCGACGCCTCCACCGCAGTATCCGAATCAGCCGTACGGGCAGCAGCCGCAACCGCCGTACGGACAGCCACAGCAGACGTATGGCCAGCCGCAGCAACCTTACGGACAACCGCAGCAGCCGTACGGACAGCCGCAGCAAGGGTACGGATACCCGCAGCAACCTCAGCCGCAGCCGCCGCGCGGCCCTCAGCGCCCGCAGCCGGGAGGTGTGCTGCGGATGCTGAAGGCCGCCGTCGTCGTCATAGCGATCTTCGGTGGGCTGGGCTACTACGTCTGGGACTACAACACCAGTCCCACCGGCGGCAAGGCCAAGGCAGAGGCTTCGGCGTCCGCGGCCGCCGAGGAGGCCAAGACGCACGATCCGGAGATCGGCGACTGTGTCAAGGTCGCGGACCCTCAGGGCGATCCGCTGCCGACGGTCGTCGACTGCGGCTCGCCCGAGGCCGAGTACAAGACGGGGGCCCTGCTCCCGGGCCAGGACCAGGAATGCTCGGCGGAGTACGACTACGGCATTCAGTACCGCAACAGCCGGGGCTTCGACTACACGTTGTGTTTCACCGAGGTCTGATCCGAATGGCCGGTCCGGTCCGTACGATCCGTACGGCCTGAGCCGGCCCTCGGCTCGCTGACCGGAATCGAGCGAGTCAGGGCATCGCGTCCGCCAGCGACGCGCCCGCCGCCGCGAGAATGATCGCCATCATGGCCAGGCGGGTGCGGGCGCGCCGCGCCAACTCCACGCTGAGGCCGGCGGAAGCGAGGCTCACGCCGTACACCAGGGTCCCCGCACCCGCCTGCGTACCGTTGTTGAGACGTCCCACGATCACGACGAGACAGACCAGCGCCACCAGCGCCCCTGCAGCCATGAGCCCACCGCGAGCGCTCCGCGCCTGCTGCGACCGCTGTCTCGCGAACCCCGGATCCGACTGCCTCTGGAAAGTCGCCCGGAACTCGTCCACCCCGGGCGGGACCGGATCGCCCTCTCCGCCTCGCAGCTGCGTCTGTACCTGTTCCCCGCCGTGTTCCCGGCCGTGCATCGTCATGGGGAGGCAGCGTAGGTCAATTCGCTAAGCTCACGCACCATGTTGCCTTCGCACACGCCCTCCCCCGCACCCGACGCCATGGTCATACGGACCGGCCGTCGCGGCGCCATGACCGGCCTCCCCTGCTCCGTCCTGCTCATCGCGATGGGCGCGGTCGGCGTCGTCGGCGCGGTCGTGGTTGCTACCGGGAACCAGAAGGGGGAGTCCAATCCGGCAGGTTACGTGGGCCTCGTGTTCATGCTGCTGCTCGGTGCGCTCGGCGTATTCCTGTTCATCGCCAACTGGGCGAACCGTCGCAGCCGGATCCTCGTCGACGCCACAGGCCTGTGGGTCGAGAACGGCAAGCTTCGCAACGTCATCCCTTGGCAGAGCCTCGCCGGAGTCGGCCTGTACTGGAGCAAGTTCGGCCGGAGCCAGAAGGTCTACTCCCTTGAGCTGTTCCCCACCGGCCCGATTGACCGGGACGACCCCGTCCTGTGGACCCTCGTGCGCGACGAGGAGCCGTTGCACCCCGACCTGCCCCGCCTGCGCCACCGCCTCCCCTTCCCCGGCCCCTGCCGACAGGAGATGGTCTCGGCGGTCCAGCAGTACGTCCCGCACCTCTGGCTCGGCGAGTCCGAGCGCGCCGAGGGCCACGTCGGCCGGCCCGACATCAAGGGACACCGACAGCGCACCCAGGGCCGTACGCAGTGACCGGTCTGCCGTCGCCTACGGCTCGCCTCCGACAACAGCGGCGACCTGAAACGGACTTGTGACAGCTGACACCTGAAGTCACCGGCAGGTAAGTCCGTAAACTTTGCGGACGGCTGTACTCCTGTGTGATTTCCCTTGGCTGGTGAGGGACGTGTACGGCCGTGCTGTCTGACGGGGGTGCTTTCTGCTGTGTCGATGATGCTGCCGGACGAACTCGAGTGGGTTCTCCAGATGCTGGGCTACAACTGGCCTACGGCAGACGAGGACAAGCTCAGAGACTCGGCCGCCCTGTGGCGCAAGTTCGGCGAGGACGTCAACGAGCTGCACACCAAGGCGAACACCAGCGCCCGCACGGTGACCGCCAACAACGCCGGCGAGTCCATCGACAAGTTCACGAAGACGTACGAGAAGTTCGACGGCGGGGGCGGCGGCGACGGCTACCTCCGGAACGCCGCCGAGGCCGCCTTCCTCATCGCGAACGTGATGGAGACCTGCGCCTACCTCGTCGAGTTCGCCAAGTGGGCGGTGATCGCCCAGCTCATCGCCCTGGCGATCCAGATCGCCGCCGCCGCTGCCGCCGCGCCCTTCACTTTCGGTCTGTCCTCGGTAGCGGGAATGGGCGCCACCCAGGCCGCCCGCCTCATCGTCCGACGCCTCCTCGACGAGCTCAAAAAAGCCATGATCGAGGCCCTCATCGAGACGATGAAGGAACCCGCGATCTCGGCGATCGAGGCGATCATCACCGACCTCATCCGCCAGACGGTGAACGTCGGCTTCGGCGCCCAGGAGGGCTACGACGTCGGCGCCACCATGAAGGCCGGTGGCACGGCCGGGCTGGAGGCCCTGAAGCAGAGCCCGCAGACGTTCGCCGAGGGCGTGCGCGACAGCATGGGCAAGAAGGCGGGCGACCGCTTCCACCACGCGATCGACAGCCGTATCGACGGGTACAACGGGCCGTCCGGGACGCCGGGCAGCAACAGCGGTGCCGGGGCCCACGGGAGCGGTGACGGCAGCAGCGGGAACGGGGACTCCGGCTCGGGGAGCTCCAACTCCAGCTCCAGCTCCAGCTCTTCCTCGGACTCCGGTTCGTCGGGGTCATCGGACTCGTCGGACTCCTCGACATCGTCGCGTTCGAGCAACGGCAACGGGCCGGGTACGAACATCGGCAACGGGATATCGGCCGACACCGGCGGCAACGACATCGGCGGACCGAATGTCGGGGCGGGCCCTGACTCCGGCTCGGGGTCCGATTCCAACTCCGGCCCCGGGCAGAATCCGTCCTCCTCGGACACGCCGTACTCGAGGCCGACGGTGGCCCCGTCCGGGTCGTCCCTGTCGGACTTCGACGACCCCTCGTCCGGTGGGGCGTCCAACTCCCCCGGCTCCAACGGTTCGTCCGGCACGCCGAGCACCTCCGGGCCCTCGCACTCCGGTGGCGGTTCCGGCGTATCCGGCCTGTCGTCCCCGAGCCCGCAGTCCACGCCGTCGTCCGGGGCCGCGTCGTCCGGCAGTACGTCCTCCTCACCGGGAAGCGGCTCGATCGGCACCCAGATCGACGGCCTGGCCGCCACCGCTCCCACCCAGTCCAACGCCGCACCGGCACCGGCAGCCGACTCGTCTCCCTCCAGTTCCGGAAGCCGTTCGGACGGCGGCTCGGCCATGCCGACGTCGCCCACGGCGCCTTCCACCGGGGGCGCGACTCCCGGTGGGCACCACAGCCCGGGCGCCTCCGGCGGCACCAGCACGCCGTCCGCCACAAGCCCGAGCCCCAACTCCGCCTCGGCGAGGAATCCCTCTGCGGGTACTCCTGGCACGCCGTCAGCCACGGGGACGGGGCCGGCCTCCACTCCGAGCGCCACGGCTTCTGCGGCGCCTCGGAGTACGCCAGCTGCGACGCCGGACGGGCGAGCTCCGGGTGCGGGGGACGGCCGTACGCCGGGTACGCAGGGAACGCCGGATGGTCGAATACCGACCCAGCGCCCTGGCAGTACGACCCCGGGCGACAGCAGCACGCCGCGGAACACCCCCGCCGCTTCGACACCCGGCGACCGCACCCCGCCCCGCAACGCCCCCGGGACCACCACACCGGGGGACGGCACGACGCCTCGCAACAACCCCGGGAACACGACCCCCAGTGACAGCACCACCTCCCGCAACAACCCCGGTACGACACCTGGCGACCGCACTCCGCCCCGCAACAACCCCGGCACCGTCACACCAGGGGACGGCACGACGCCTCGCAACAACCCCGGGAACACGACCCCCAGTGACAGCACCACGCCCCGCAACAACCCCGACTCGACCGGCGGCAGCCGTACCAACACCCCAGGACAGAACCCGAGTACGACCACCCCGAACCAGAACCCGGCCCAGTCGACTCCCCCCAGGACCGCGTCGCCCTCCACCAACACCCCCGCGTCGACGCCATCGACCTCGCCCGGCACCGGACCCGAGCGCGCCTCGACGCCGAGCAACAGTCCGCACTCGTCGACCCAGCCCGGCCCTACCAGCAACCCCGCGACTCAGGGCACGCCCGGCACTCCGAACCAGCCGAACCCCGGCACCACCCCCAACAGGCCGCCCCACCAGCCCGCGGGGAGCACGCCGAACACCCCGAACCAGCCGGGCTCGCAGCCCACCACCCACCAGCCCCCGGCGAACACCCCGAACCAACAGCAGCAGCCGCCCCAGGTCACCCCGGTCCCGATCCACCACGTGACCCAGGTGCCGAGCAACCAGCCCAATCAGTCCAACCCGCAGACCCCGGACCCCACCCCCAGCAACGCCAACCAGCAGGACTCCTCGGACAACCCGAAGCCGAAGGAGACTCCGACCCCGGCCTCGGAGACCCGCAACACCAACCCGCCGGGGGCGTCACCGACCCCACCCGCGCCGAGCAGGACGCCCTGGAGAACTCGGTCCCCCGAGACGAGAACGGCGACCCGACCCGACCGCCGAACCCGGCGGACGGCCGCTGGGTCGAGCGCATCAACGGCGAAGGTCGAGACGCCCCCGGCCGCAACAACAACTGCGTCGACACGGCCCTGTCCACGGTCGACACCTACGCCGGCAACCCCACGGCCGCGGGCGCACGTACCCCCGACCACGATGCCGACGGCAAGCCCTCGGACCGCGGTGAGAAGGGCGGCCGCGACCGCATCGAGAACACCCTCGGCGCCCGCTTCAGCGACATGGGCAACGGCCGCGACGCCTTCAACCGCCTGGAGAACACCCTCCGCAACAGCGGCCATGGCTCGCAGGCCGTGATCATCACGCAGGACGCCAACGGACGGGCCCACGCGTGGAACGCCGTCAACCACAACGGCAAAGTCACCTACATCGACGCCCAGACGGGGCAGCAGAGCTCGAGGCCGCTGCACGACGGCAACAACGGGGTCTTTGCGATTCCGCTGGACTCGAACCGGCAGCCGGTGGCGACCGACGGGACGGGAAACGCCGACCGATCCACGCCGGACTCTGGCCAACAGGCATCCGAGACAGCTGACAGCACCGATCGCCGACCGGCTGAGAATCCGGCGGGCGCGCCACAGGAATCCGATCCCGACAACACTGACGAGAAACCTCACCCCAGGGACGATCCACAGCGCACGGAACACCCTCGACTCACCGAGCCGGAGACCGTCGACACTTCCCACTACGGCATGAATCCCATGCCGGACCAGCAGAACGTGCGGCAGACGAACAATGTCCGGCAGCTCGACATGGACCCGGTCCACCAGCAGCTGAACGACTGGCTGGACCCGGTTCCGACCGAAGACGGCACCGGTACACGGGTCCCGCTCGTCGACGCCCTACAGTCCTGCAGTCCGCCGCGACCCGACGACCCCGATCACAAGCCGAGGATTCTGCGGCATGACGACCTGGTAAGGATTCTCCCCGGCTTCGGGGACATGCACCCCGGGGAACGGGGTGCGGTGATCGCGTCGCTGGCTCGTCTGAGCCTGAAATTCCATGAGTCCCACGCCGTGAGTGCGAGCCCGGAGCCGCTGGACGGCTATCCAAAGCCAGCAGTCGGGAAGCACGCCACGGCGCACTGGGCACCATCGCGGCGAGACGACGAAATCACGGCAGCACTCATAAATGAACTGGGTGGAGTTGCCGCGAGTATCAAGGACGCAGGGGAGCATCGCCCCGACTTCACCGGACGCAATTACGCCGCCGTCGAGGTCTACGACCCAGTAAGCAAACAAATAAGCTACGTGGTCGACAGCTCTTACCCTGGAACTGACAACAAGCATTCAGAGAAGAACATTCTGGATTACTTGGACACACTCAACGAGCAACGCGAAGAAAGTGCGCAATACGAGCCGCTGAGCATGTACACCGACCGTGAACCATGCGGCAAGGGTGGGGGATACGCGAACTGCGCCAGGTTGATTTCGCAGAAAATGGCGGGCGTCGATGTGTTCTACGGAACCGGTTACCGCAAGGAGGCGGATATCGTGAGCCCCGAGGACGTACCTGAGAACAACAAGACGCATAAGCGGCAATTCGAGGACGATCTGAACAAGAACCTCAAGAGGCTCGGTAAGGTGTGGATCCGCGCCATGACGCATGGCGGCCTGCAGAGCACCGGCTCAGAGTGATGCCCATCACCATGAAAGGATGTCGCCCGCTGTGAATTCTCACCTCAACCTGGAGGAAGCCTCGGACCAGATCAGCTCACAGCTGGCTAAACTTCCACCCAAGCGGGGCATTGTCTACGTCGACGGCCCCTCCGGAGCCGGAAAGACTGCACTTCTGGAAGATTTCGCCGCCGGCACCACTGGGGCCGTGCTCGTTGATGCTACGGGCCGCTGCGCGGAAGAGGTGGCGGATCGGGTGATGCGGGCCATCGGTGTTTCATACGGCGATTTCCGGAGCATCCACGCGCTCACCAGTCTCGTGGACGATCTCGTTTTCGACAGGAAGTTCGACCCGAGAATCGTTGTCGTGACCAATACTCAGTGGGCAGGGAAGAGGCGGTTCACAGATGAACCGCTGTACGTCGCTGCCGGCGGGATCGTTGGAGCGTTCAGTAGGCTCTCCAAGGCGACCAACATCAAACTCGTGGTCGAAGTCGACAGCGAGGTGTACGACCTCAGCCCCCGGAACCGGAACCCCATCCTGCTCGCCCCCGCCCACGACGTCGTCCGGCTGTCCCCCAACTCGCTGCCGACGCGTAAACGCACGGCCATGACGGCCCTGGCCCTGTCCGAGCCGCACCGTGTGCGCTTCGAGGAGTGGCAGGCGCTCTGCTCGGCGCTCGGAACGGACTTCGACGTCGCGGAACTGCGCACGATCGGCGAGGAGTCGCCTTTCGTCACGGTCGAAACCACGGACGAGGTACCGGTGGTGTTCACTCACGAGCGCGATGCCCGGATGCTTCGCGCAGAAATCCCGGCCGGCACTTTCCGTGCTTTCCAGCAGGCAGTCACGGACCGCCTGTTCGCCTGTGCCGACGGCGACCCGCTCGATGACTATGTGACCCGCGCCCTGCCCGCCCATGCCGCAGCCGCGGGCCGATTCGAGGAACTCCTCGCTGATCCCCGCACGCTGGTCAAGTGCACCCACACCGCCCTGCTCAACGCTCTCCGCGTGGCCTTCCCCGACAGCATTCCCGCGGGCAGCCTCTCCGCGGATCTGTATTACCTCGACCATCTCGGTCTGGCGCCGTCCTCGCAAGCAGAGTGGGTCTCACTGCTGCATCTCGTGGCGCTCAGCCAGGGCGATACGGAACGGGCCGACGCCTTGATCGAATCCGCCGGTCCCCTGCCGTGGCGGACCGTCTGGACGCACTGGCGCGCCCCCGGCCGGGTCCGTCCCCGCCCGCCCCAGATCGACGTCGTCGAAGAGCTGCGGGCCGAGGCAGACGGCACCACCGTGACCAGCCGCACCCAGGACCGTCTCGAGCAGACCTGGCACGCTGCCACCGGCCGGCTCCTCGCAGCTACGGGGCAATTCATCGGGGCCAAGGGGCCGTTCATCGAGGAAGCCCCGCCCACACCCCAGGCGCCGGCCCGCTGGGGGGCCGAGACCTCCTGGAACCTGGTCCGCGCGGCGGCCCTCGGCGATCCCTCCACACTCCGCGTGATCCAAGCGCCCAAGGTCAAGGACGTGGCCTGCGCCGGCGATCTGATTGTGCTCGGTGGGAGCCGAGGGATCTATGCGATCGAGCCCGACCCGGACTACATCGAAGCCAACCCCCTGCCCGCACTCCCTGCCATCAGCCGGTACGCAAAGGTCACGCCGCGCCCGTTCGACGAGGCCGCCTGCCGCCCCACCCGCGACCTCGTACTCGACGTGTTCGATGCGGACATCGCCCCTCTCCTGACCGAGGAGCAACTGCCCGCCGGCCTGACGCACGAGCCGACCCGTCGTTTCCTCACCGAGGTCGGCTTCCCTGCCGTCAACGACTTCCTCAGTCTCAGCACCCACAATCTCGCAGGCACCGGCTTCGCCGAGCACACCTGGGCAGGCACCAAGGAGCTTGAAACGCCCGTGGGAGACGGTCCGTTCTACGAACTGGGCACCTGGATCGGCGGCATCCTGCTCCTCGACGGCCCCACCGGCCGCGTACTACGACAGTCGAGGAAGGGCGCGGTCGACGACGACCAGCCCGGCGACCCCCTGGCCGGCTCCTCCCTGGCCCAGTTCAGCGCGATGGTGTGCCTGCAGTGGAAGTACATGCTGGCCTACCACACGAGCGGCGGCGTCGACGGGGAGGACCTCATCGACGAACTCAGGTCCTGGCTGGCGGGCATCGACCCCGCCGCGGCAGCCACCAGAAACTGGGGACACGTGACGGATGCCGACGAATTCATCTACCTGTAGGCATTCATAGACCTCGGCACGGCGGACCCCGGTACCACCGGCTTGGCGAGAATGGTCTCGACCCCAGGCCTACCGGACACGGGGATGGCAAAGGGCCTTCGAGGACTACGACTTCGACGACCGGGTCTGACGGGCGGGCCGGGCCCGGTACTCGGCGACGCCTTCCGCGCGCGACCAGCCGACTCCTGCTGCGACCATCTGGATGGGTCAGGATTACAGGGGCGACGGGAGCGTGTACAGCGGGGACTGGTAACACCCCACAGGGAGAGTTCCGGCTGCAGCTCGCCGCTCTACCGCTGCCCCCTGAGGGCCCTTCACGCCGCTCTCCCCAGCCCCGACGGCCCCCTCCTGATCTCACTGATAACTTGCTGTTCTTACCTATTCACTCAGTGGGATTTCAATGAGCCAGCCACCGTTCCAGCCGCCACCGCAGCCTCCACAACCCCCTCAGAACCCCAGCAACCCATACACCCAGCCCGCCCCGCCGCCGCAGCAGCCGCCGGGGTTCGGACCGGCGCCCACCCCCGGGCAGCCTCCGATGCAGGCCGGACCGCCGCCCGTCCCCGGGCAGCCACCGATGTACCCCGGGGCTCCCCCGGCTCCAGGACAGCCGTCGATGCAACCGATGCAATCCGCGTATCCGATGCACCAGGCGCCGCACTTCCAGGCAGCACCCCCCTTCGGGCAGCAGCCGAACGCCAGCGGTCACCCGGTGGGCGCGGTCTTCCTCGGCTTCTTCGCGTCGGTCATCGTGTCGATGCTCTACAGCGGTCTCATCCTGGCCACGTACAAGGACCAGTCGGTCACGACGGCCAACACCCTCTACCTGGGTCACGCGCTGCTCAACGGAGCGATAGTCGGCTTCCTGATCGGCACGGTGGGTCACCGCAGCAACGGCGCTTGGATCAGTGGTGCCATCATCGCCGCGCTCGGCGCGTTCTTCGGCTACGCCAACGCCATCCCGCTCGTCTTCGCCGACGCGGAGTCGCCCGGTGCCGTATGGGACCTTATGAGGTATGAGCCCTTCTGGCCCGCCAAAGCCTGGTGGACCGACGAAACCACCGGCGGAGTCGACTGGTTCTCCCTGCTTGGCCTCGTGCTCGCCGCGGCCGCCGCTTGGGGCATCGCCTACCTGGTCGGGAACAAGCGCCGTCCGGCGTGACGTCTCTTCGGATGCCGATCCGGGCGGCCACCGCCTGGCCCCCGGTCGGTAGCTGAGCCGAACGCTCAGCCTTCAGTCGGCGGCTTTCAGTCGGCCCGCCTCAGCGGAATGCGGGGCTGTCACCGACAGCCGCCAACGCTCCGCCGATACACGCCACCATCATCGCCCACCGCGTGTGACCGGTCCGGGCGAGCACAACACCCCAACCACCGAGGGCCACACCCACGCTATAGGTGGCCACCCAGACGCCGAGCGCATCCCCTTGCCCAAGACGTACGACCATCAGGCCCAGGCACACCACGGCGACCAACCCCGCGATCGCCGCGTAAATCCCTCGAGCCTGCCGCGCGTCGCGCCGCCGCTCCTCCGCGAGCCCCTGTCGGCCCTGAGCCTGGAACTCCACCCGCAGCTCGTCCGCGCTCGCCCCGGCAGAACTGCTGGAAAGCGGCTGCCCGCCCGTCCCTTCAGGCCTGTTGGCCGCTCCATCGCTACCCGTAGTCATGGCAGTGCAGCTTAGCGGTCACGACCGGCGGCGCGACGGTGCCTCAAACCGCCACAAGCCACGCGGAGTTGGCGCTATGCACCCTCAAGCGACGCCAACACGAACGACAACGGCAGCGTGGCGACGGCGAGAGCGAGCCCCGACGCAGCCATCCCGGCACGGATCTCCCGCTTGCCGCGGACGCCCAGGTAGGCAGCGATCAATGGCAGGACACAACACAGGAGCAGGCTGAAATGCCAGCCCTCCTCCGTGATGAAGAAGACCATGAGGGCCAGGCAGACGGGCACCGAACTGACGCTCAGGACCTGGCACCGGGAAAGGAAGAGTTCGAGGTCGCTGCTCCCACCGAAGAAACTCATGACCCGGACCGCTCTCTCCTTCTAGTCCTGCTACTCCTACGGCTCCGACGACTCCTGGCGCCCATGCCGCTCATGTCCTCATGCCCACTCATGCCCTCATGCCCTCATACCGCGGCATGGTCGTAACCACCGGTACCCACCTGCGGAAACCCGTCCGCCGCCGAGAACCCGTTGACGGCCGCCGAGATGACCACGCCGAGCGCGGCCAGCGCCGACGCGAAGGTGTCGAAGGCCTTGGCCGCCTCGGCCCACATCTGCATGAGGCGGATGGCCTGCGCCGCGGCCAGCGCGAACATGGCGATCGACGCGGCCTGACCGCCGACAGGGATCGCGTTGACGGCCTGCGCCGCGAGCAGGTTGACGAGCCAGATGACGAGCAGGTCGCAGAACATCACCAGGAACGACTTCAGGAACTCGGCGAACTGGAACGCCATCTGCGCGGCCTGCGCATAACACTGCTGCAGGGACTTGAAGGTCTCCTTGATCTCGTCGAGCTTCTTGGTGAACTCGTCGAAATACACGCTGGCGGCGTTCGCGGCATTGCCGTCCCAGGTCAGCCCCACGTTCTGGGTGCCCTTGTGCACATTCGCGGACACCGAGTCACAGAACGATGCGAGGTTGCCCCATACGTCGGAGCAGTCGTTGTACTTGTTCCAGTCCCCCAAGACCCAGTTCGTGCAGACGCCGAAGGGGTCGAAGTCGAAGAGCAGCTTGGACGCCTCCACGGCCATCGCCGAGGGGCTGCCCAGGTCGAGGACGCTGCCGAGCGTCTTCTGCACGGGATTCATCTTGTACTCGTCCGCATGGCCCGACGCGTACTTGACGATGGGGTTGCTGGGATCACCGGGCGGCTTCAGCGTGTCCGCGGCGTCACTGGCGTCGGAGAAGTCCTGCGGGTCACCACCGGACCCGCCGTCCGACACCTTGGAACCCGGATAGGTGGCGTCGAGTTTCGCCGCCTCGCCGCTGTCCGTTTCCCGGTAGTACTTGGCCGTGCCGGTCAGCTCCTTCTCGGACGCCTCCAGCAGGCTCTTGACCTTCTCCAGAGCCTTTTTGGCCTCGCTCACATACTGATCGTGGTCACCCGCGACCAGGTCCCAGGCCTCACCGCCGACCGACTTCTCGATCTGCGCATGGGTGCCGGTGTACGAGACAGCCTGCGCACTGCCGTCCGCGGCGCGTCCCACCAGCTTCGAGAAGCCGTCGATCGCACCGGGTTCTACACGAAAGCTCACATCTCCCCCATCGCCTGCATCAGCTCATCGATCGGCGGTCCGGCCGCCGGGCACGGCCGGTCGCCACCAGGGCGACCGCTCAGCACCAGGGCCGATCAGTACATGGATCAGTACAAGGATCGGTACAAGGACCATCAGTACAAGGACCAGCCGCGCCCGTCGTGACGCGATTTCGTACCCGAACGGTTCTCGGATTCCGTACGCCGCTCGTCATCGAGCCGCCGCCGCTCCTCCTCGATCCGGCGCTCCCCGTCAACGGCGAGCGCCTCACGCTCACTGTCGGACATGGCGGCCCACTTCTCGGCAAGCGGCGCCGACTGCTGCACCGCCTCCTCGGCGTACGCCGACACATCGGCCGCCTCGCGCAGCCCCATACGACCGGAGAGGACCTCCTGAGCCATCTCTTTCATCGCGGGGCCGCCGAGCCCCGAGGCGAGATGCTCAAGGGACTGCCGCAGAATCTTGGCCTGGGCGGGGTCCTGCTGGGTCATCTCCAGAAACTCGGAGTCATCTACGCGCTTGTCGGAGCTGTTCGCGGCGCTGTCCAAGGGATACCTCATCGGGAGGGTCGGCATGTCTCGACCGGCGTGAACCTACCAACGCATCTGCGAACGCTTCAACACTCGACCGGGCATGGACCTTCGCCGGCCGTTTCAACTCAGCAACGACTGCGGCTCGTTGGCCTTTCAGAAGCCGCCGACTTCGCGAACTCGATCGTTCACCATCATTCACCGAGGATTGATTACCTATGTCCTCAATCCTCCGAATTCCTTCCTGTTCAACCAGGAATCGGATCGAGGTGACTCAATCTGACCGGGAACGCCGACGCCATACGGCTCCAGCCGCGGCCCCCGAAGTGGACCGAGCACCACGAACCGTCGACAAAGCCGATTTCGTGGTCGCCGCCCGCCACGTCGCCTCGGTCACGCACATAGGTCACATTACGAAGATCAGTAACCCACCCCACCTCGACCGGGCCGCGCATGCCCGTGAAAGAGCGGGCGCGGGACACGTACACAAGCTGCAGCCGGCGGTCGGTGATCTGCATCATGACGGCCGTGCCGTTCTTGGTCCGAGGCAGTACGGCGCGAGCCAGGTGGCCGGCCATGCTGTCCCAGCCGCCTTGGAAGGGCTCGCCGGGCTTCGGCTTCCTGCTCGGCTCACGCCAGAAGACCGCTTCGAAGAACGCCTCGAACGGATTCCAGGTAATGCCGGAGAGCGTCGCTATCCCGTTCAGGGGCAGCGTCAACCAGCTGCCGAGCGTGGGACGCTCGGATCGCAGCGCGCGCGGCCGCCGGAAGTAGCCGGGCTTCGGCGCACGGCCGGCCAAGAAGACCCCGTGTTCGCCGCGCAGTACCTCACCCACCGGTACGCACGCCCTCGCCCGGTCGGCGGGCGTCTCCCGCATACGGTCAGCTCTGCTCACCGGAAGGACACCTCCCGCCCCACTTGATCATCCCCGCAAACCTAACGCACGAGGCCCTGCTTGAGGTGCATGGGATCGGCCTGCTTGCTCGGGTCTGCGGCAAGCGTGAAATCCCGTACGTCGGCCTCCGGTTGTGGACGTGCGGGCCATCCGCCCCACACCGTACTGGCGCTGGTGACCACAGCACGCACCCCACCCCGGCGCCCACCGCCCCTTGCGCCGCGAGGCACATCGGCGGGGGCAGCAGCCCACTACGGCATGTCAGGGGACGGTCTCCGCAGCGTCATCCGAACTCGTTGCGAGCCCAGTCGTCCGCAGCCCCCGCGGACCCGGTGGAACCGGAGGAGCCGGATCCCGCCGGAGCCGCCGCGGAGGCGGTGGCCGCCGTCCTGCTGGGCGCCTGCGTGGTGCCCGTGGAGCTTGAGGAGCCGGATCCCGCGCCGGAGGCGGTGGCTGCCGGGCCGTCGGACGCCTGTGTGGCGTCGGTACCCCGGCCGCTGATCGCGTCGACACCGTGCTGTACGCGGTCGCCGGCCGCCCCAGTGACGCGTTCCGTCGCGGTGTCCACGGCGTTGTTCACGTGCGTGGTCGGGTCCACGTAGTCGGCGAAGGTCGATCCCTCGCCCCCGGTGACCTCGTTCTTGAGGTCGTCCACGTAGTCGCCGGCCGCCGTCTTCGCTACGTCCGCCGTCTCGCCGAGATCGACACCGGACCTCGCGTCGAAGTAGGTCTCGACGCTCTGTTGGCCGATGTTCTGCGCCATTCCGATGGCAGCTTCCTTGGCCTTGTCCTTGGCGGCGTCGACCACCTTCTCCTGGACGAACTGCTTGGCCTGATCCTTGAGTTGGTCCTTGGCGAACTGCTTGACCTTCTCCTTGGTGATCTTCTCGAGCTGTTCCTTCGCGATCTTCTTGACGGCGTCCATGGTGGCGTGCTCCATGGCCTTGGTGACCGCCTCCATGACCTCCCTCTTGAGCCGGTCCAGGAGCTCTCGGACGATCAGCCGTGTGGCCTGTGTCGCGCCCAGCGCACCGACCTCGGACAGTCCGAAGGTGAAGGGAGCCGCCGCCTGCGCCGCGATGATCTCGATGGCCAGGGCGATGAGTTGCGCGATCACGGCCAGCTTTGCCGTGAGCACCGCCACCGCGGCCACATCGAACGCGAAGGCGATCACTTCACACGCGGTTTTCGCATCCGGCAGGTAGCGGTCCTCACCGTTCGCGCCGGTGTAGGCACCCCAGTCCTTGCTGAACCCGTCCACAGCCGTACCGAAGTTGTGGGCGACGACGGTGCGGGCTAATCCTTCACCCTCCCTCTGGATCTCTTCGAGGTCTTCACCGAAAGCCCGCCAGGCCTCGGCGACCTTGTGCAGCGCTTCCTCGTCGACCTCCGGCCAGGTGTAGCCGAGGAGGTCAAGCACCCAGACAAGCTCACCGGGAAGTGTGAGCGACATACCAATATCCCCCGAATTTAATTAGAGTTGACCGGAGATCCCGTTCATCAGGCCGCCGTTCGACGTATCCGAAGCGTCGTAGTTGCGGGCCATGCCCTGCAGGTTGTCCCCAATCTTCTGGAGACGTTCCGCAAGGCTGTCCATCGATGTGAAGATTCCGTCGCGAATCGGCGTGTACACCTGCCCGAAGATCTCCCCGAAGTCCGCCTCCGACCAGGGCTCTCCAAGCCCTTCGAGGGCGTCCTGAAACCGCTTGGACGCGGTCGAGAAATCGCCCCCGAGGTCGGTGAACTTCCCGCCCTGCCTGCGTAGTACATCCGTGTCCACGCTAAAGGTGTCGAACTCCATGGCTCTCCCCCGAACTGCCCTTGCTGTACTTCATATTGGCGACAGACCGATACCTTAGACTCCTCGCGCACCGCCCCGCCAAACCGCCAGTCAAGAGATCGTCAAGTTATTCAAGGGGACACCAAAAGTGGTGACAACGCAGCCGCGCTACGGCAGCACGGGGAGTCTGCGGATGGGCCGACTCCTCGGATTGGGACTGCTCCTCGTGGCCGGGGTCGTCGCCGCGGTGACCATTCCGGAACTGCGCAGCGAACTCTCCGGTGACGGTACCGAAGGAACCCTCACGGTTTCTTCATGCGAAACGCACACGAAGACTCACTACGGCACGCACAGGCGTTCCACGGAACTCAAGTTCAGCTGCACCGGGAACTGGAGCGCACAAGACGGTAAGGCCGCCTACCAAGACGTGGTGGTGGAAACGTCATCGCGTTTCGAACCCGGGTCGAAAATCCCTGTGGTTCAAGTGGATGAGACCTTCGAGCAACCGCAGGACCGGGACCCCGGGGACGACGCCGCGATTCTCGCGTTCTGCGTCTCCGTGCTGGCCTGCGGCGTCTACTGCCTCCTGACCGGCTTCGGCGGCCGGGGCGGCCCCGGCCTCACGGCCTCCTGGCAGCTCCTGCCGGGCCGGTCCGTCACCGGCCCCGTCCTAAGCGGCCTCTTCGCCCTGGGCGCCCTGGCGGCGCTCGTGTGCGCCCTCGTCCTGTGACACCCGCATCCCCATCCCCACCCCCATCTGAGGAACCCTCAATGACCCAAGTGCACGGGACCACCGCGCCGAACGCCACCGCCCCAGGTGACCGGACGAACCTCGGCCGCCTAATCGGCGCGGGCCTGATCCTCGTAGGCCTCGTTCTCATGGCCCTCGGCGCCTACCTCGGCCCCTACACCTACGCCACGTCCACCCCGGGCAAACTCACCGTCGAGACCTGCACCGTCGACTACAAGTACCGCTCCAGCACGTCGAACAGTTCACGGAAGAAGACGAAGACCAGGTGGTGCTACGGCACCTTCACGGCCACCGACGGCTCGGTCAAGGACCTCAACGCCGAGCTCAAGAGCGATGCCCTGCACCAACGCGGCTTCGTCATCGAGGCCCTCAAGACCGGCGACACCTCCTACCGGCTGGACCGCGGCTGGCTCGGCGCCATCGCCATCGGCTGCGCGTGGTTCTTCGGTGGCCTGATGCCCCTGACGATCGGCGTACTGGGCGCCACCACCGGTTTCTCCTCCACGGAGCCGTGGAGCCGGCGCCGGTTCCGGCCCTACCTGATCACGACCTTGGTGGCGGGAGTCGGGCTTGTCACCAGCTTGTTGGTGGGGCTGTTCGCGTGACGAAAGCCTCGGCGCCACCCGTCTGCCGGGCAGCGCCGGGGCTGAGGTGCCCGTCGGCTCTTCCCCTCTCGAAATTGCTCTTTCTCCGTCAACTGCGGACACAGTGGCCGCCGCCCCCAAGGTGCTCCCGTCGTCCGCTGTGAGTGTGCAGCGGGTCACGGTGGCGAACCTTCCCGGCGAGGTCTCCGGACCGGTGATGTCCGGCTTCAGCTGGCCTGTCGTGGCGGCGAGCTTTCGGCGACCGTTCGGCCAGCCTGTCCACGACATTTTGCGCTCGGTATTGGCGACGTTGACTGAGGTGGAGCAGCCGATGAGCAAATGCGGAGACGGCTTCGGCGGCGAGGCAGCCCATCTCGACTGCCTCGCCGCCTACTTGGCGCCTAGGGTGCCGTCGTGGGCAGTGCCACGAGAGCGTACGAATCGCCACTGACGCTGGCGCCGACTGAGGTGACGTAGAGGACGCCGTCGTGCCAGAAGGGCCACTCGCCGCCACTCATGTTCTTGTTCACTTCTTCCGGATACTCGGCGACCGTCGTCATCGCGCCATCCTTGGGATTGAACTCCACCAGCTTCGGCTTCTCGGCACCCTCGTTGACGTACGCCAGGAGACGCTCACTACCCGTGTCCCTCAGTGGAATGTAATGAATGGTGTTGCCGGTCGGCGCCTTCCACAGTTCCTTGCCGGTGTCCAGGTCGTAGGCGACAAGGGTATTCGACTCTCTGTCTGCGCTGTCCCGCTCCCCCACCCCCATGAGGAGGATGTTCCCAAAACCCGCGGCCTGGCGCATCGGGCTTCCGTCCTCCTCCGTGTTTATGTAGTACTTCTCCGTCATTCCGGGAATCTTGGCGCGCCGCTCGCCGGACTTCTCATCGAGCGCGAATACCCCCTTCTCCCCGCTGAGGACGAGCGGGGAGGTGGAGAGCGCCATCTCCGCTTCATTCTCACCGAACCGCTTCGACCACTCCGGCTTGCCGGTGGCCGGGTCGACCAATGCCGCCTCGGTCGACCACTCCCCGGTGAACTCGTCGCCACCCTCAAGGCACGAAGTCGTACGGATCAGATTCGTGCCACCGGTGTACGTGCCGCTCTCACAGCCACTCGGCACTACCTTCTTCACGTCCCATGCCGTGGTGCCGTCGGCCACCTTGAGGGCCTTCTGCTCCGTGTCGGTGGTAACTATGACGATCTCGCCGGCCCGAGCCACCGACAGTTCGCCACCGGTCTTGAACTCGTCCTTCACCTTGAAGGCCTTGTGCCACAATTCCTTGCCGGAGTTGAGGTCGTACGCAACCACGTGGTCACATTGACCATTTGCTCCCCCCATTCCCGAGGCACCGTAAGCAACGACGCCGATCCCGCCGTCGGAGACGGAAGGCGCGACGCAAGCTTGGTTTCCCGCCCCGGGCAGCGGCGTGGCCCACAGCTGCTTTCCGGTGTCACGGTCGTAAGCCTTCACACCACCGGCCAGGGTCTGAACCACAGCCTTCTCGGTGAACCAGGTGCCGTCCACCTCCTGCTCGCTCAAGGACCACTCAGACTTCGACGGCACACTCCACAGCGGCTGCGTAGCGGAGCCCACCATCAAATACCACGCGGCGCCTCCGGCCCCGCCGAGCACGACGAGCGCTACGACGAGCAGCACGATCAGACCGGTCTTCTTGCTCCGCGGCCGTGCAGGCGGAACGGGCGCCCCGGGGTACTGCGGTGGATGGCTTGGCTGGACGTAGCCTGACTGACCGTAGCCTGGCTGGGGGCCTATCGGATATTGCGGGGGCGCCGTTTGCTGGGGATAGCCGTAGCCCGGCTGTCCCGGTGGTGTCGCAGGTGGCTGCTGAGGATAGCCGTACCCCTGCGGCGGCACGTGGCCCTGCTGTGGCGGCACCGGAGGCTGGGGCGGCGGAGAGGGCTGCTGCCCGTAAGGGCCAGTACCCGGGCCAGGTCCGTTGGCGCTCATCAGATATTGCTCCTGACGTACTGGGCCCACGCGGCCTGGAATTCACGCTCGTTCATGCCAACCGCCTGTTGCAGCTGCTGATCGAGTTGCGTGGGCGTCCGATAGTGGGCCACGACAAACTCGAAGAACGCTTCCTCGCCACCCTTCTCCGCGATGAAACGCATGGCCAGATAGCTCAGGGCGTAGTTCGCGCCGACCGAGCTGTACTCCACCTCGAAGTCCTGACCAGGCAATTGACCGCTGAACTCCTCGCCCGCCAGATCACGGCGCACCCGCTCCTCGCCTTGAGCGCGGTCGAACCGGTAGGAGACGTACTCCGCGAACCCCTCGACGACCCAGGCCCGAATGCTCGTTTTCTCATCGTTGCCGTAAGCACCGGGGTCCTGCGGTTGAACAAGGGCGTGCGCGATCTCATGCCGAGAGATGTCTGCCACACCCGCCTGCCATGCCGATGACGTGAATCGGCTCGTCGAGGTGTCCATCTTGATGCGGGCACCGCCGTATTGGAGCTGATCTTCTCCACCGCTGTTACCGGCGTCGAAGGCAGGCATGGGTACGCTCTCTCCAGCGTCCCACCCCAGGTCGTCGCCGTCGTTGTTGTACAGCTTGGTGTACGTCTTACGGTCCGGCTCAAGTACGACGAGAAAGCCTTCTGGGGTGTTCGAAACTGGAGACGTATTCGTTCCCCACAGTTCGAGATCCTTCTTGGCACTTGCCTCGACGATAGGCGCGAAACGGTCGGCGTCGACGGCGTTCTTCCTGGCCGAGATTGTGATCGTGTGCGCCTGGCGCTTTACATACATGTCGTCATAGAGGTCCCAAGGAGCCGGATAGTAGACCGCGTTGGCCAACGCGGCCGCACCCGGAGATCCCCCCACTTCGCTGATGCTTGCCTCCGCCGACTCGGACTCCTTCTCAACCGTCCAGCGATACCACTCTGAGACCGGTCGGACATCAACGCCCTTGATCTGATGCACGAAGGCGACATCCAGCGTCAGCTTCACATCGGAGCCCCACTCGTCCGAGCCGTCGCCCGTCTGCTTGAGGACCATGTACTTACTCTCCGCGAAAGGGATCTTCCGTAGATTCTGGAAGATCTTGCGCTGCTTTTCCTTTGCCGCGCCGACGAAGGGTTCCAGGAACTCGTCCTCCTCGCCACCCTTCAAGGCGGCCGTCCGGCCGTTGAGCAACGTCTCGACCTCATCCGAGCTCATTATCTGCTGCTCTTCATCGCCGCCGCCCTGAGCACCGGGTAGCGAACCTCCGCCGGCAGCCTTGTACAGAGCCAACCCGCCGACTGCGAAGACGGCCACCACGGCCAGGACCAGCAGACCGATGACGACGCGCTTCAGCCCCTTGCCCCCGCCGGGGTTGCCAGGCGGGGGTGGCGGGGATGGCTGATGCCACCCTTGCTGCTGGACCGGTGCCCCGTACGGGCCGGGGTTCCCCGGCGCTCCCGGTGGCGTGGAATAGGACATGACAACCTTTCACACGGACTTCTGATGCGGGGCACGATGCGGTCCGGCCACACACGGCAGAGGACGGGTGACTCACCCAAGCCCTCGATGGACGATGCGTGCAGGCTCTCTGAGTGGCATTCGCGCTGCCCCACTCATCCTCCCGCTAGGTCACACAACACCTTATGACCTTGACTTACGCGGCCCTTACCTGCGCCCATGGGGCTCCGGTGCAGAAAGTGTGATCAAAAGTTGCAAAGATCCGCGGTGCGAGTGCAGCGGCGCATCGTCGGCCCGCTGGCGGCGGGACTCCCTCACGGTGCGGGCGATCTCGTCGCAGCCTTGGGTGGAGGCGCGAAACCCGGCCGGGCGACGTCAGTGCGCTGAGACACGTCCGGTTCCTTTCAGGCATTCAGAACTGCTGCAGCTTGGCTCCAGGCGGAAGCAGGTCTTGGGGCGGACGGGGCGGCGTCGAGGTCGACGCGGACGACGTCCATGAGGCCGGCGTCGTCAAGCTCGTGCCGCCCGGCCTCGTGAAAGCGGCGCAGTGGATGATGGCGGCTTCGCGATCTCCCACAGCCCGTCCAGAACGATCCAACTGCCGGTACCGCCCCGTGCCCGGAACCGCGACGCCTCACTACGTAGCACACGGTCTAAGAGAGCTCCCTGGCCAGGTACTCGGTGAACGAACGCCCCGGCAGGTCCGTCGTGCTGGAACTGAGGGAGAAGCGTGAATCTTTGTGCAGATGCGCTCCAGGCTCCCCGGACCTGCGGAGCCGCAGTCAGCGACTGGCAAAATCGACGATTCCGCTTAGCACTCGCGAAACATAGGCGCAGAGCCGCAGGTTGACTGTGTGTCACGCCGTAACACTCAGGGGGGACCTTGTGTCAGACGGGTTCTACATCGGCCACTCCGCGCTCGAAAGATTGAGCGGGGCCCTCAAGAAGGAGGGCGATGAACTCGGGGAGCAGTTGGCCAAGTTCAAGCCGAAGACGGATGGCGAGGCCATCCACGACGGCTTCGGGTTCCTGACGGAGTCAGAGGAAGTGACCACCGCGTACATCGATTTGGCCAACCACATGACCAAGGCGATCCAGGGGTTGCAGGAGCATCTGTATGAGATGGCGGACAACCTCTCCGAGAACTCCCACAACACCGCAGCAGCCGAGCATGCCTTGGAGGATCTGTTCAAGGTGGAGAACGCGTGAGTGACGAGTCGGTCGCGGAGACCATTCACGAAGCCGGACTCGAGCTCTGGAACCCTGGTGGCGAGCCAGAGGTTCTGCGTGACGCGGCCAAGGCGTGGGGCACGATGGGCGATTCCCTCGACAAGTTCGTCGTCCACATGGAAAAGGTCGTTCGTGACGTTTGCGGCGACGAATGGCGGGGGCCGGCTGCCGATGCCTTCGTAAAGCACTGGGAAGAGGTCAAGAAGTCCGTCGAGGACGCTCAACCGAGCTTCGACGAGGCCAAGAAGGGCCTGAACGAGGCGGCGGACAAGATCGAACAGATCAACAGCGAGATCCATGCGATCTACGCGGAGATCGGTGTCACGATCGGCGTCTCCATCGCCACCTCCTTCATCACCCTCGGATTCTCCGCTGCCGCCGGCGCCGCGAACGCGGCCCGGCTTGCCGGGCAGGCGGCCACCGCTGCCGCGAGGCTCGGCAGGATCCTCGCCACGATTGCCCGTTGGTTCGAGAAGCTTCGGACTTTTGAGCACTCGAGCAAGTTTCTGCAGTACGGCGTTCGCTTCGGCAGTACTTTCGGCGGTCGGACCGCGATCGAGTTCGGCAACGGAGTGGCCACCAGCCTGATCAGTGGCAAGGGCCCCGAGTGGGAGAACAACCTCGTCGGCGGGATGGCTGGGGCAGGCATGGGAAAGCTTGCCGATGCGGCTCTTGGCGGGAGGCTCGGGGGAGGGATCGGCGAGTCGATCGGCACAGCTGCTGCGGGTGGCGCGACAGGCAGCATGGTCGGGGATGCCGCCAATGCTTACGGCCCGTGGGCCGACAAGGACGACGAGTTCGACTGGTCGCAGTCGCTGATCGGGGCCGGAGCCGGAGCCGCCGGCGGGGGCGTCGGAGGCGGGATGACGCACGGTTCGGGCGCCGGGGAGGCGAGTAGCAACGGAGAGGGTGGTTCCGGTGTGGCAGCCGACGGGAACAGCGCAGCGGACGGCTCTTCCGGTGGCGCCGCCGGCACGGCTGGAACGGACGGAGCTGCTGGAGCGAGCGAGGGTAACGGCGACCAAACGACGCCCGACACCGGAGCCGATGCTGAAGGGCTGACGCAGGAGCAGCAGAACGCACTTCGCGACGAGGCCACGAGCAGCCGAGCGGGCACGGAGTTCGGAGCCGCCGGAAACCGGCTGAAGGAGGCGGACAGCATCGAGGACGATCTGGCCGAAGGGCAGCAGAAGACGGCCCAGCAGCTCCGCGAACACGCAAAGAACACGAGTCTGGTGGATGACTTCGGATGAACAGTTCAGACGGAACAAGGACAGGTGCCATGAAGGATGGCGAGGTAGGGACGCTCGGCACGGCCGTCATCCTGGGCAGGGTGACGGCGTGGGGGGCATGCCTCCTGATGACGGTGCTCCTGGCGTGCTGGCTCTTCATGGCGAAGTCCACTCTGCGTGACGCGCTGGTCCTGAGCAGTGCGGTCGTACTGGCTGCCCTTGCCCTCTCGGCATGGGCGTTGCGACGTGCGTCGGGCAACCCGGAGGCTGAGTCGGTCTATCGCGCCCTTGCCGCGCGCGCATCGACCGCAACCTCGCGGGGAGCCGGGGCCCTCCCCGCGAGGTTGCGGAGCGCCTCCGCCCTGATCAGTGGACAAGCCCTGTCCCTGTACGGCGGAGTCACGGCGCTGCTCCTCCCACTCGCCCTTGGGGTGGGCACTCCCACGCACACGGGCAAGGCGGCGGAGATCGCCTCTTCGGGGGCCGTTGTGCGGGTTTTGCAGGTCGAATCGGTACGGGATGTCGTCCGGGACCGGCACAAGAACGGCAGCACATATTTCTGCACCGTGACAGTCACGCTCCCTTCGGTCGACGGGGGCGGGAGCGGGGAAAGCGCAGAGTTCCGATCGGAATGGTCAGACCCCGCGGTGGTCGGCGGGAACGTCTATGTCGCCTACGCCCCCGAGCGACCCGAACTGGGAGCCGTGGGCGACGAGGACAGAGCCATAGTCGACCGTGAACTCTCGGGTCGCGCCATGAGTAACTGGTGGACCTGGATTCTGGCCCTGGTGTGTCTGGCCGTCATCGGGATTTGCGCTGTCACCTACCCCATGAGTCGTAGGGACCAGCGCTTTCCGCGGCGGCTGCACGGAGACGAATGCGTGTTGCGGGCAAGCATTTCCGGGTACGACGGTCGTGGCGCAGGGAAGACACGTATCTCCCTGGACACGTCCAACGGCCCCATGCAAATGCACGTCCATGGGAACAATGCCAGGTACGTGAACACAGCGGGGAACGCGGAAGGCCATCTGGCTTGGGCGCCTGGCAGCCATAAGCACGGAGGCCGGAAAGGCCCACATCGCACGGGCGCGGTCTTCATCAGCGACGCGGGCTGGTTCATCCCGGGTGGCCTCGCCCCGGAGTACGAAGAGCCCGCGCGTGCGGGGGCTGATCACCAGTTCGCTGTCGATTCGACTCGCGAGAGCCGACTGCTCGACCTCGACGGCGGTTGGCTTCTCAGCATTCCGAACCGCCTGATGAACGCCCTCCTGCTCTGGACGCTCTGCGTCGTAGCGCTCGCGCTTCCCCTTCCCTCGTCGGCCTGGCGCCTGTTCGTCGGGATTGCCGGCACGGTTGGTCTGCTGGTGTATGGCCTGTACGCAGTCGGGAGCCAAGACACGCCCTCGCAGAGTCAGGCGAGCAGCAGCTCGGGGGCCACGGGATCTACTGCCTGACGTCACCCATCGCCTCGGCTTGAGATGTTGCTCCGCCCAAGCCGAGGCGGTGGACCCGGCATGCAGCCTGCCCAATGTCAGCAGCTTCGACACTCGCTGAACAACGACTTCGACGCGTGACGGCCCGACCTGACCAACTGCGCCCTTCTCAACCTCGGCGGGACTGCTGACGCGGCGCGCACTGGTTGAGCCGGGCGGAGGCTCGGGGGCGGGATGCCTTCGTGCCCATCATGGTTGTCGGGATCTACGTGCCGTTGCTGCCCACGCGCGACCTGCGGGACGGCTCCTACCCCTATTCCTGGATCGAGGAGGGCGAGGACTTCCTGTCCAATCTCGGTGACCAGAGTGACGTCGAAGTCTTCGATGAGGGCGAGGAGGCCGGGAATATCTAAGTCTTCTCTTCCTCACCGGCGCCAATGAGAGAAATCTCCTGACGGTGGCGTCATGTGTGGCCACTTCACCTGGGGGGGTCCGGCGGGCACCGTTGCGGTCAGTAACGACGAGGCGGAGGAGTTCGGTCTGGGACGACGGATGGCGCTTCCGCTACCTGCGCTCCGAAGACCGGTGCGGAGCCTTCGCCCCTCGCTCAAGGCAGCCCAGCTGGCGCGGGAGCGGGCTCCGTGTGCCGTGACGAAGTGAAGCTCCTGATAGACGAGTTGTCGTTCAAGATCAACCTGTCCGCCAGGAGCTTCGCGTGCTTGTCAACGCATCGGGACCTGATCTGTACAGTCCAGCCCTACAGTTCCCTGCGAGGAGCTGACGGCACTGCGCCGTGAACGCGGAACACCGGGCCGTCGGCACCGGCCGGCCCGGCAAACCGTGCTGGTCTTCGCGCTCCTGGACGGCCTTCCTAGGATCGACCACGCTTGAACGCGACAGCATGGGATGGGTCTGCGCGTGGGGCGAAACCTCCCTGATCGGCTTCGTCAACATCGTCCAGGACGGCAGCGTCCCAGCTTGCGCCACGCGACCCGCCACGACCAAGCCGACAGCTACTGGCTCTGATACGGCGGCTGTTGAGCATAGGGATTGGGGTGCTGCGGGGACTGTGTGGGAGGCACTGGGTACCCCTGGTTGGGAGGTGCAGTGGGATACGACTGTTGAGCGGTCGGATACATCGTCTGTTGGGGTGAGTAGACACCCTCGTGCTGCTGATAAGTTCCGTTCGCAGAATTGCGGCGGCTACGCAGCACGGCGAAGACGATCGCGGCGCCAATTACGGCTCCAATGCCGACAACGCCAACTACGAGGACAAGGGCGCCCATTAGGGAGAATCCCTCCTTGTTCTGGTTCTAGGTCACTGCACAGCTTCAGCTCTGGTAGTTCGAGGTCGAAGCTCTCCCATGGGGATTCGCTCCTACTGCCCTTGGTGCGGAGGCTGTTGGGCGTAGGGGTTGGGCTGCTGCGGGGACTGTCCCGGAGGCGTGGGGTAGCCCTGGTTGGGAGCTGTGTTGGGGTACTGCTGGTAGCCCGTCGGGGGCTGGGGCGGGTTGCCCGTGCCGTGAGGCGGGCTTCCGCCGCCGGAGCCAGGGCCACGGCCACTGCCTCCATTGCGGCGGTTGCGGAGTACCACAAAGAGGATGCCAATGACCACCACGGCGGCCGCAATGCCGGCGATGAGGAGGAAGCTGCCCGAGGAGGACTTCTTCTTTTTCTTGGCCAGGCTTGTGCTGTCGTTGTCGTCGGATGCAGCGCCTGAGTTGGTGGACGTGGACGACGATGACTGGGCGAGGGGGCCCTTTTCGGGGCCCTTGGGGATGTTCATCGTCAGCGCCGAACCTGGGCGGGCAATTCCGTAGCCCAACTCGCTGTCGGGAGCCTTCTTACCTTCGTGCTGCAGGAAGGAGGCCGACTTGATCAGGCGGTTGATGACCTGGCCTGCGGTGAGGCCTGGGTACTTGGAACGGACCAAGGCTGCAATGGCTGAGACGTAGGCCGTGGCGTCGGAGGTGCCATCAGCCATGGCGTATCCGCCCGGGCTGGCAGGGTCCACTCGCGGAATATCAACCCCGGGAGCGGCCAGGATCACGCCTTTACCAGAGTTCGAATTGCTCCAGAAGTCCAGATTCTTGTCGACAGCGGTTACAGCGACTACCCCGGGAAGCGCAGCTGGGTAATTCACTGTTCCAGCGTCATTGCCCGCGCCTGCCACGACCACGACATCATGCTGCTGAGCGTAGGCGATTGCCTTTGCACCCTTGGAACCGGGATATGCGGCGGTGTCGTTGAATGAGAGGTTGATGACCTCGGCACCTTGGTCTACCGCGTAGCGCACTCCATCTGGCCAATTGGTCGACATTTCATCGCCATTCGAAGCACGCACTGGAAGAATCTTGGCTTTCGGTGCGAGCCCCATTACGCCGACGGAGCTGCCTTGGCCATGTCCGTGACCAGCAATGATACTTGCCATGCCCGTGCCATGGCCATCAGTGTCCTTGTGAGCGTCGCCCCCATTGACATCCTTGCCTGGCAGGACTTGACCTGTCAGGTCTGGGTGCGTGGCATCCACGCCGGAGTCAACGACTGCAACCGTGACTCCTTCCCCCTGTGACGATTTCCAGACCCTCTCGGCGTCGAACACCGTCAGGGGCCATTGTTCGTCCCGGACAGAGTCTGCTGACGCAATTGGCGCCGACGTGAGGAGCAAGGCTCCCGTCAATGCCACGACACCTGTCGTGGACAGGACTCGCGTGAAACCCAATTCCCTGCTCCTCACTCGGCGATGGCTGGGTGCGCCAGCCGTTATACATGGGCAGACGACAACCTTCCGTCCAGCCCACTTACATGCTTACTCGATGGTCCGCGGTACGTTACGGTTGCGGTCCTCTTCCGAGATCCAGGTCTCCTCGTCCTCGACCAAGTAGTCGGGACGGTCGCCCCTGCTGTTCTCGTCCTCGCCTCGACGGCCGCTGCGTCCGCCCATACCGCCAGCTCCGCCAGCCATGGCGCCGCGCTGCGTTCCACCGCGGCTGCCGTGCAGGCCTGCACCGCCACCAGCGCCTTTGCCAGTGACCCCCTTAGCTGCACCGACCACGCCGCCGCGAGACTTCGCGAGGGCTCCGCGCCCCCCAGCGCCGGCACCACTCCTGCCCGCCGCACCCGCTCCGGCACCGCCCATGCCGCCCATGCCAGCTCGGCCTCCGGCTCCGCGACCTGCTGCCGCACCGCCACCAGCCAGACCGCCACGACCGCCCGCGGCGCCGATGCCGCCGCGTGCGGCGGCACCACCCGCGAGGCCAGATGCTCCGCCAGGGGCCACGATGCCGGAACCCTGACCTCCGCTGGTGCCAAAGTTGCCACCACCGACGCTGGATCCGCCAACGCCCGTGCTGGGGCCACTTCCTGTCAGGCCAGGCGAGATGCTGTCCACCTTCGTTCCAGCTGTTGGGAGTTGCGTTCCTCCAGTGATGCCCTGGTCACGGGGCATCGCCGGGGCCGGCTTGATGCTGGTTGTCTGACCTGCGCTCCACGGCTTGGCCGGGCCACTGCCAGTGCCAGGGCCCGTAGTACTGGGAGCTGGCATGGCAATGGGAGTCGGCATCGGCGCACTGGGGTTCGGAGCCGGGAAGGGCTCCGGGTCGTCAACGGGAGGGAGCCTCTGCAGATGTGTCTTGTAGTTGACTGCCAGCTGCTCCATGATCGCCACCCCCTCCAGCTGCTTTTCCTTACCCGCCGACAAGGAGTCGGCGTTCGCCTGGCGGGCGGCGTCCGTACTCACGCCCTTGTTGATATCTGCCAGTAGTTGATCATCGTTGCGCTCGTCGTCAGTGAGCTTGTCCCAGGCCCTGTCCCAGCCGGAAGGCTCTTCGACCTCCCGCATCTTGGTGATGGAGTTCCGCAGATCGTTCTGGACGGCGTGCATGGCTTCCCCGTAATGGTTGGCCCACGCAGCTCCGTTCCGGACGTTCTGCATGATCTCGTTGGCCTTCTTACGGAAGGCCTCTGCCGCGTCGCCCTCCCAGTGCTCGAGCACGTTTTCCACTGCGCTCTGCATCATGCCCGCGACGCTGTCTTTCGCGGACACCGAGTCCACTCCAGCGTTTTTGCCGTCACCGTCGCCGCCAGAGAGGATGTTGTGGACCGACTTCCAGTGCTGGCTGACCTCGTAGATCCGGCCGGGGTCCGCGTCAAGGATCATGGAGCGCAGCTCAGGAATGCTCATGCTCATGAAGGGCGTGTCGAGCTTGCTGCGGTCCGGCCCCCCCATACCGCCGTCCTTGGTCGACTCAAGCTTTTGGTCGTGCTTGTCCTGAATCCGCTGCTGTTGTGCCTTCTGCTGAGCCTCGTAGTACTCAGGGCTGTTGTAGTAACCGCCGTAGCCGTAGCCCATTGTCGAAACGTCCCCTCTGTCAGTGACCTGTCGCTGTACCGATTAGTAGGCCGAGCCCTTAGGGCCACCGTCAGGGGCAGCGCTCACGCCCTGCTTGTTCGCCTGTTCCTGGTTGTTGTACTTGTCCCTGACTTTCGAGGCGCTCTTGCCGAAATCATCGATCAGCTGGTGCAGATCCTTGATGATCTTCTCAATCCGCGTCTTCTGCTTCTGATGCGCATTGTGAAGCTCGTTCGACTCCAGGAACTTCATACTTCCGAAAGCAGTGCTCGGGATATCCGTCTCGTACTTAGCCTTGGTGTTGGCCTTGTCCATGTCTGACAGAAGGCCGTTGAGCTTGCGGATGACGTTATCCAGCTCGCTCAGATCAACCCGCATTCCGTTACTCATACCCCGTTGTCCTCTCCCCTGTTCCTCAAGTTGTCAGCACCCACTCGGTGCCCCTTCATCGCCCAGGTCGGCCGACGGACGCACCGGCCCGGCCGCCCCTCCGGCTACGCCAGTCCCGCACAGCAACCCCGCTCCCCGCAACCACCAGCGCAAGAGCCAGACCCGTGCCCAACACAAAGATGGCCACCCGGCGTTCACGCTCCGCCTCGGTCTCGCCCATCGTCACGGCCATCGGGATGACTCCGTCGGCGCCGGCCGCGACGGGCGGGTCCGGCTCCGGGGAGCTGCCCGGGGTCGACTCCTCCGACAGCGCGGCGATCGGGTCGACGACGCCCCAGCCGATGTAGGCGTTGGGGCCGCGGCTCGGGCGTTGGGCGGTTTCCTGGATTCGGGTGGCGATCTGGGCCGCGTCCCACTCCGGGTACTTCTGCTTCAGGAGGGCCGCGACCCCCGCGACGTACGGCGCCGCGAAGCTCGTACCGTCGGCCGTGCACTGGCCGCCTACCGGGACCGTGGAAACCATGCCGACGCCCGGTGCCGCGATGTCGACGAAGTCGCCGGCCTGTGAGAAGAAGGCGCGTTCGTCGTTGCGGTCGGAGGCTGCCACCGCCAGGACACCCGGGTATGCGGCCGGGTACGTGTCGGCGAACTTGCCGTCGGCTCCGTCGTTGCCGGCCGCTGCCACGATCAGCGCACCCTTGCGCACCGCGTCCGCCACGGCGGCCGCGAGTGTCGGGTCGTCCTTCTTGTTCTGGGTGTCCGAGGAGATGTTGATGATCTTCGCGCCCGCGGCGACCGCGGTCTTGATCGCATCGGACATCGTCCCCGCGTCGCCCTGCTTCTCCTTCCCGCCCGTGTAGCGGTAGGAGAGGATCGTCGCCTCCCGCGCGATGCCCACGAAGCCGGTGCCCTTGAGCGGCCGGGCGGCGATGATGCCCGCCACCCGCGTGCCGTGACCCTCGTCGTCCTTGGTGGCGGAGCCGTCCACGAAGGTCTTGCCGCCTGACACGGCACTGCTCAGCTGCTTGTTGGAGCTGTCGACGCCCGTGTCGATCACCGCGACCTTGACGCCCTTGCCCGTCGCCTGTCCCCACAGCTGGTCCAGGAGGACCCGCTGGAGGGACCAGGGGGTGGACTTGATGACGTCACCACCGAAGACGCATTCCGAGCTGGCCGACAGACCGAACGCCGGGTCGTCGGAAGCCGCAAGGCGGGTGGGTGTGGTCGTGTCCGGCGATGCCGGCACCGCCGACGTCGGCGGTGCCGAGGCAAGGCAGACCCCGGTCACCGCGAGCACGCCAAAAACCCGCTGGAGTACGCGGGTTCCACGGGTGCGGCTACGCGAGCGGGCTGTGTGGCCCGTCACGTTCAGGCCGTTCATCTTCAGGCCCCCAGGGCTTCCTTGCTTCCTTCGAAGCTGGGTCATGTGTGTGTCGCGATTGGTACGGCGAGTGTGAATGTTTGCGGGATTTGCTGTGCACAGGTCCACACAAGGTGCGTGCGGTCCCGCAGGAGCTGTGTACGACCCCGAAGCAGAGGTCGGCCCAGCCGACGCCGTGGCGGCGGCTGGGCCGATCCTCTTCATCTCATGCCCCTCGGGTCGCCTCTGGGCTCAGCCCCAGGTGTTGGCGTTGCTCTTCTCAGTGGCCTGGTAGCTCTCGGCGGCGCTCTGCAGGGCCGTCGAGATCTTCAGCAGGGTTGCGTGCAGGTCCTGAGCGGTCTTGTCCCACTCGCGCTGCTTGCGCTGGTAACCCTCCTGCGCCTCACCTTCCCAGGTGCTGGCGACACGCTTGACCGCGGCCTCGAGGTCGTCGAGCTGCTGCTTGATGCGGCCGGCGGTGGACTTCACGTCCGTGGACGCGTTGGTGATGGTTGCGTAATTGACGAGAATCGACATCGTCATTCCCTTTCAGGATGAATCGAAGGAAAGCGAAGGAACCGGTGAAATCCGGCAGAACGCAGGGCTACGCCGGAGCATCGGGAGCCCATGAGCGGAACGGCTCGATCAGCCGAAGTCCGACATGATCTTGCTGATCTCGGCGTTCTGCTGCTCTTCCGAGGCGGAGTAGTTGCTCCGCGTGGAGTCCACGGCTTCCTTGATGTCGTTGAGGATGTCGCTCATCCTCTTCGCGTCCGCGTTCCAACGATCCTGCAGCTGGCGGTACGACTGGGCCGCCTGGCCCTTCCAGCCGCCGGCGATCTGGTCGATCACTCCGTTGAGGCGGCGGATCTCGCCCTGCAGCTGACCGTTAGCGGTGCTGATGTCGCCGGAGAGCTTGGTGAGTTCGTCCTCTGTTACCCGGAACTGGCCGGCCATGATGAACCTTCCCCCATGTCGTCGTTTATCCGGGATACCAGCACGGGTGCCCGGAGGAGCTTCGCACGCTTGAGCGCTGCAAACACTCTATCGTCAGCCTGTCACTCAACCACAGGCAAGACCAATCAGTTACACGGCTCACACACTTGGGCGATCATCTCGTGACCGTCACGCCGTCTTACTGTCAAGTCCTGTTGGCCGTAAGTCCGTTGGCCCTACGGCCGTCGGCCGGCCCGCTGCGGCGAGCGGGGCGGCCGGGCGTCCGCGGTCGGTCACTGGCTCTGTGGCTGCGCCGCGCTGCCCGTGTCCAGCGTCGGTCCCTTCGGGATGAACGTCGCCCAGGTCTGCGGCACGATCGAGATGTCGGAGACGTCCTCGTAGCCCAGCCGCGTGCGCGCCTTGTCCGTCTCGCTCGCGTCGCCCTCCGACGCGCCCGCGGAAGACGCACCGCTTTCCTGCGCCGCGCTGTCGTTGCTCTTCGGCAGGGAGTACCGCAGGCCCGTGTCCGTCAGCAGATACGTCGCGCCACCGCCCGCGGCCGTGCCCACGACCTCCTGGAAGAGGAGACCTGAGCCGGAGGAGACGTAGGCTCCCAGCGAGTCAGTGATGACCGTCTTCGGGTAGTTGGTTCCGGACCATGCGGCAAGCTGCGGCTTCCTGTCCGCGCCGATGCCGCCCTTGTAGACGCTGCACGACGTGGTACGGGCCTCGCCGGCCTGCGGGGCCGCGGGATTGGCCTGCTGCGGAACGGTGAGCGGCCAACCCTTGTCCGCGTAGAAGCGCTCCGCCGAACCGCCGTTGGCCTCGATGATCGCCGGGGTGCTGGACTTCACGGGGCTGGCTCCGTCGCGGGCCACCAACAGGTTGGCGACGAAGGGCGAGATGACGGCGACCTCGTTCTTGAGGACCACGTAGAACTGCTCGCTCTGCGCGTCCCGCGCCCGCAGCACCTGACCCACCGTGGTCACTCCGGAGAGCCCCTGGACGGAGGTCGGTTCATCGGCGTTCGGGACCGTCGGAAAGGTGATGTCCGTGCCCTTGTTGAGGGTGTTCAGCCACTCCGAGCTCACCTGCTGCGGCTGGGCCGATGCGCTGCTCCCGATGACCGCGGTACGCAGCTTCTCCATGGAGGTGTCGTCGAGACCCGCCTCGCCACCCAGCAGGAAGCGATTCCCCTGACCGTCGACCAGGTACTGCAGCTTGGTCTTGGTGTCCTGGACGTACAAAGCCTCTCGGGGGTCGACCTTCCCCGCGCCCGCCAGCGACTTGGCGTCGGCTGCGTCGAAGACGAACACGGCACGGTCGATGGCGGCGGCGCCGTCCGAGCCGCCCGGCGCCGGGCGCTCACACACGGCCCAGGTCTTCTTCTCCTGCGCGTCGTCCTTGGCTGGCAGCCGGTCAGGGGCGTACGGAATGCCGATCGTCGCGCCGTGCCGGATGCCGCTCTTGTCGATCTCCTTGCCGGGGACCTCCAGGACGGTGCCCTTGCCCTTGTCCAGGAGCAGCTTCGCGGAGGCGTAGTTGAGGACGGGGTGGAGCACCTTCTCCACCTTGTTGTCCTTCGGGTCCGGGTCGAGCACCACGTACCGCGTCGTCGAGTCACTGTCGACGATGATGTACTCACCGGGCGTGTCCCAGCCCTTCGGTGCCGCCGGCTTGATCACGCCCCACGCGATGAAGCCGATGACCAGCACCACGCCCACCGCGAGACTGGGCATCACCGTACGAACGGGACGCGGTGCGCCTTCTTCGGATCCGCCCGGCGACGGCGCCAGGAACGCTGCGACGGTGCGCTTGCGAGCGAACGTGTAGGCGGCGAGCTCATCCCGACGCTGCTTTGCCATGGTCCCCGTTTCTCCCGTTTTGTGATGCTCGATCGTGATGTGAGATTCGATCGCGGTTGTGTGCTCAAGCGCGTGTGTGATGCTCGACCGCGCCCGAAAGGCCGGTCCCACAAGGCCGGTTGGCCGCCTCACGAGGCTGGTTCGACCGCCTCACAAGGCCGGTTCGGCCGCCTCACAAAGCCCGTTCAGCCACGCAGGCACTCGCGCAGGCACCTACTATGCCTTGCGCCACGCGGCCGCGATCCATCAGGTGCGCGGCCGCCCCCGCATCTTCACAGAGCTTCACCACAGCGCTCCACCATGCGGGGCCGGTCCATGACAGGGTGGCCACCTGGGGTTTGGGTGTCCCCTGTGTCGCCTGGTGTTGTGCAGCGGGTACCGTGAGCCACCCGCATGGATGTTGTGGGCCATCGGTGCCCCTGGCCCGTCGCGGGGATCCCGGACAGCGGATCCCGCCCGACCGACGGCCACTACTTCGCGAAAGGGATGTCCCGGGGGATGACCAGCGCTACGAGCACTCGGCGCGGACGCCGCGCACCGCAGCAACAGGGAGGTCCGGGCGGCAGACGTACGTCCGCTGCTCCGGCCGCGCCCGTCGCCGCGTCGCCGCGCACGCTGCCCCGCCCCGGCGGCCTCGGTCCGGTACGGCTGCAGCAACTCATCCTGGTGGAGCTCGCGGCGGCGGTCATGCTGGCCGCCTGGGCCGCCGACGCGTCCTGGCTGCTGGCCCCGGCCGGTGCCGTGGCGGCGCTGCTGCTGCTCCTGGCCGTACTGCGCCGGGGCCGCCGTCCGCTGCCCGAGTGGTACGAGACGACACGCGCGCTCAGGCAGCGTCGACGCGACGCCAAGCAGCCCGTGCCGCCCGGGACGGACGCCATGCTGGCGCCGGTCGTGGAGTGCGACCCCGCCCTGCGGACGTACTCCTTCGTGTCCCGTGACGACCGTTCGATCGGCATGATCGGCGACGGGACCTTCCTGACCGCCGTCCTCTTCGTGCAGCCGGCCGACGAGCCGCTGCGCCCCGCAGCCGCCGGACGGCAGTTGCCGCTGCGGCTGATCCAAGACGCCCTGGAGGTCGACGGGATCCGGCTCGCCTCCGTGCAGGTCGTGCAGCACACCCAGCCGGCGCCCGCGCCGCACCTGCCGCAGCAGTCGCTCGCCGCGCGCTCGTACGGCCCGCTCCAGGCGCAGGCCGGTTCCCCCGCGCTCCGGCTCACCTGGGTCGCCCTCAAGCTCGACCCGGAGCTGTGCCCGGAGGCCGTTCAGGCCCGCGGCGACGGTGTCCCCGGTGCGCAGCGCGCCCTGCTGCGCGTGGCGGACCAGCTGACGAGCCGACTGGCCGGGGCCGGCTTCAAGGCGACGATCCTGGACGAGACCGAGCTGGTGCAGGCGCTCGCGACGTCCAGCTGCCTGAACCCGCGCGCCAACGCGCAGCACGGGCAGGACGGCCGCGCCTCCCAGCGCCGTACGGTCGAGGCGGTCCGCACGTGGCGGGTCGACGACCGGTGGCACACCACGTACTGGGTGTCCCGCTGGCCGCAGTTGGGGAACGGTGGCGTGGCGCTGCCCGAGCTGGTCACACGGCTCACCTCGCTGCCCCTGCTCGCGACGACGTTCAGCATGACCCTGAGCAAGGCAGGCAACCGGGGCGTCTCCCTCACCGGGCACGTCCGTGTCACCGCCCGCGGTGACAGTGAACTCGGCCAGGTGGGGCGGGAGTTGGAGCGGGCCGCGAGTACCGCGAAGGTCGGTCTGGTCCGTCTCGACCGGGAACAGGTTCCCGGAGCCCTCGCCACTCTGCCGCTCGGAGGTACGTACTGATGTCCCACCCCGCGACCATGCCCCCGGGGCAGCAGGGCCGGGCCCCCGGGCGCACTCCGGCACACGTGGCCTCCCCCACCGACACCGGCCTGATCCCGATCATCCGGCAGCCGGACGCACAGCAGCAGCAACGGCGCATCTTCAGCCCCGGCTTCGGGCTGCGCGGGCCGCGCCGCAACCGCCATGTCGTCAGCGCCGACGAGCTCGCCGCCATCAGCATGCCGCTCGGTGACGACGGCGTGATCATCGGCACCGACCCGGAGTCGCAGCCGGCCGTGCTCGGGCTGTCCCGTCCGACCCCCTTCGACGTCGTGCTCGTGGGTGGCCTGTGGCTCGCCCAGGTGCTGGCGCTGCGCGCCGCAGCGACGGGTGCGCGGGTGGGCGTCGAGACCGGGCGTCCGCAGGCCTGGCAGCAGTTGGCCCAGGCGGCCGGCGGCGGCCAGCAGTGCGTGACGGTGTACCCGGTGGGCCGGGTGCCCGCGCAGGGTCCGTCCGTGTCCAGTCCCGTCGTGTTGTTCCGGGACTGCGGTATCCGCCCGCCGCGCGGTCGGGTGACGTCCGTGCCGTGGCAGGCCGTCGTGACCGTACTGCCCTTCGTCAGCGAGCACGCGCCGCGCTGGCTGTCCCAGGCCCATCTGGTCGGGATCCAGCGCATCTCGCCGTACGAGACCGAGGCCGTGCGGGACACGCTGGGCGTCCCGGAGGACCAGCTCCAGCACCTGCCGACCCTGCACGACGGCGTCGCTCTGTGGTGCACTCGTAAGCACCAGAAGTTCGTCATGACCGACCCCACCGACGCGGAGACGGGCCTGCTCGGCGTGGCCCGCCGTATGGACTGACAGGTCGTCGTCCCCTGGGCGCGGCCCAACAAGGCCAAGCCCAGGGGGGTTTCCGTCCGCACCCATGAGGCTCTTCCGCCCACGCACCCGGAGCTATAGCGTCCGCGCCCATGGGGGCTTTTCCGTCCCGCCATGCGAGTGATTAGGCTTCTGGTGGTGCGGTGACGATCGCAGTCGAGTGGGACTCGCCACTCGGTCCGCCCGGCCGCGACGACGACCAGCTCAGCAGCAGTGGCTGACCAGGAGGCAAGCAGTGAACAGGGATCGGTCCGAGTACAACGGCGGGAGCCCTTCCTCGGACGGGGACGATCACGAGGTGGATCTCACCGGCGAGTTCGAAATCGTCTACACACCTCCCGCCTGGTACGCCCAAAGTACGCAAAGCGGTTCTCCGGCCGGTGGACAGCAGGATTCCGGTCCGCCATCGCCACCACCGCCGACCGGAGCGCCCGTCGGGTCGCCCACCGGTCCGCCCGGTGCGCCCGCTCCCTACACACCCGGACCGGCGCAGCCACCGGCCCAGGGCATCCCTCAACCGCCCGCGCAGCCGGCCCAGCCCTCCCAGCCCTCCCAGCAGACTCCGGCTGAGGGCACGCCCAACGCGCACCAGCAGGGCGGCCCGGCCACGGGTGGCTACGGCTTTCCGCAGCAGCAGCCCGCGCCGGGTGGCCCCGCAGCCGGCGCATACGGCTATCCCCAGCAGACGGGCGCCGCCGCGCCCCCGCAGGGTCAGGGCCAGGACACCTCGGGCGGCTTCGGCGTACCCCAGCAGGGCCAGGACACCTCGGGCGGCTACGGCGTACCCCAGCAGGGCCAGAGCCAGGACACCTCGGGCGCCTACGGCTTCCCGCAGCAAGGCCAGGACACCTCCGGCGGATTCGCCGCGCCCCAGCAGGGCCACAGCCAGGACACCTCCGGCGGCTACGGCTTCCCGCAGCAGAGCCAGGACACCTCCGGCGGATTCGCCGCGCCCCAGCAGGGCCAGAACCAGGACACCTCCGGCGGCTACGGCTTCCCGCAGCAGAGCCAGGACACCTCCGGCGGATTCGCCGCGCCCCAGCAGGGCCAGAACCAGGACACCTCCGGCGGCTACGGCTTCCCGCAACAGGGCCAGGACACCTCCGGCGGATTCGGCGTGCCGCAACAGCACACGCCTGCCCAGCCCCCCGTCGCGCCTCAGCCCCAGGTGCCTGCCCAGCCTCCCGTCGCGCCCCAACAGCACACGCCCGCCCCACCCCCGGCGCCCCCGGCTTCCCCGTGCTGCGCCCGGTCGACACCGACGCCCAGGGCGGACCGTCCTCGACGGCCACCCCGGCAGCCGGCGTCCCGGCGGCGCCCGCACCCGAACAGCCCGCCCCCGCACAGCCGGTGGCGGAGCCCGTGGCCGACCCGGAGGCCGAGCTCAACCATGCCGCCGCCGACGCCGAGGCCGCGCGCCTGTTCGGCGATGCCGACGACGACGCAGAGGCGAACGAGGACCGAAGCGACGAGGTGGAGTCGGCCGACTCCGCCGGATCCGCGCCCGCCGCGGAGGGCGACGAGCCGGAGCACCACGTCCAGGCCGACGCCGACTCCCCCGCCCAGGCCGCGCCCCAGAACGAGCCCCCGGCCGCCCCGGCCACCCCGGAAGCGGAGCCGGACGCAGAGGCCGAGGCACAGGCCGCCGCCCCCGCGCCCACTGCTCCCGCACAGCCGCCCGCCGCCCAGGCACCGCAGCCCCAGGCGCAGCCGACCGGCCAGACCCCCATGCCGCCGCAGGCCCAGCCCACCGGCCAGGCCCCGGAGCAGCCGCAGGCCCAGCCCCACCCCAACCAGGCGCTCCCGCCGCTGCCCCAGGGCTTCACGCCGGCGCAAGCCGCCCAGGGAATGCCGCCGCAGGCCGGTCAGCCGGATCAGCAGGCCGCCGCCGCGGCGCAGGCCGCCGGTTACGGCTACCCCCAAGCCCCGGCCGCCCAGCCGCTCCCGGACCAGGCTGGCCACCCCGGTCAGCCCGGCCACCCCGGTCAGCCTCCGCACCAGCCCCCGGCCCAGGGCTCGTTCGGCCCCGCGCAGCACCAGGCCCAGCCCGGTTACCCGGCGCAGGGCGGGCAGCCCGCCCCCGCCGATCCGCGGCAGGCGCACCAGACCGGACAGCCCCAGCCCGGACACCCGCAGGCCGCCGGTTACGGCTACCCGCAGCAGGCCCCGCACACCGGTCAGCCGCAGCCCGCGCAGCCTCAGCCCCAGCCCCAGCCCCAGCCGACGCACCCCCAGGCCGACGGATACGGCTACCCGCAGCAGCCGCAGCACCCCGGGCAGCCCGGCTACGGCTACCCGCCCCAGGGCGGCGGCTACGGCTACCCTCAGGCAGCCCAGCCCCAACAGCCGGCCCCGCAGCAGCCCCCGGCTCAGGGCCAGCAGCCCCCGGCCCAGCCCCAGCAGCAGGCCCCGCAGCAACCGCAGCCCCAACCGCAGCCGCAGCAGAACCCCGCCGCCTACGGCCAGCCGGGCAACCAGGGCAACCAGGGCTGGAGCGCCCCACCCGGCCCCCAGGCCGGCCCCGGCGCTCCCCAGCAGCAGCAAGCCGCGCCCGGAACTCCGCTCGGCTACAACGCCGCCGTGGAGCTGTCCTCCGACCGGCTGCTGCGCAACCAGCCCAAGGCGCGCAAGAACAACCAAGGGCCGTCCCGTTTCAAGCTCGGCGCCAAGAAGGAGCAGGCGGAGCGGGAGCGGAAGCTGGGTCTGATCCGGACGCCGGTGATGTCCTGCTACCGGATCGCGGTGATCAGCCTCAAGGGCGGCGTCGGCAAGACCACGACGACCATGTCGCTGGGCGCCACCCTCGCCACCGAGCGGCAGGACAAGATCCTGGCGATCGACGCCAACCCGGACGCCGGCACCCTCGGCCGACGGGTGCGGCGCGAGACGGGCGCGACCATCCGTGACCTGGTGCAGGCGATCCCGCAGCTCAACAGCTACATGGACATCCGCCGCTTCACCTCGCAGGCGCCCTCGGGCCTCGAGATCATCGCCAACGACGTGGACCCGGCGGTCTCCACCACCTTCAACGACCAGGACTACCGCAGCGCGCTCGACGTGCTGGGGCGGCAGTACCCGATCATCCTCACGGACTCGGGTACCGGTCTGCTTTACAGCGCGATGCGCGGAGTGCTGGACCTGGCCGACCAGTTGATCATCATCTCCACGCCCTCGGTGGACGGCGCGAGCAGCGCCTCGACCACGCTCGACTGGCTGTCGGCGAACGGCTTCGCCGACCTCGTCCAGCGGTCGGTCACCGTGATCTCCGGTGTCCGCGAGACAGGCAAGATGATCAAGGTGGACGACATCGTCGCGCACTTCGAGACCCGCTGCCGCGGTGTCGTCGTGATCCCCTTCGACGAGCACCTGTCGGCGGGTGCCGAGGTGGACCTCGACATGATGCGCCCCAAGACCCGCGAGGCCTACTTCGACCTCGCCGCGCTCATCGCCGAGGACATCGCGCGCACGCAGCAGGGCTTCGGCAACCCGAGCATGCAGTACCAGCAGCACCCGCAGCAGGGCGGCTACGCGCCCCAGCAGCAGCCCCAGCAGCCGTACCCCCAGCAGGGCGGCGCCCCGCAGCCGGGTCAGGGCTGGGGGCAGCCCCCGCAGCAGCAGCCGCAGCAGCAGCCGGGCCAGGGCTGGCAGCAGCAGGCGCCGCCGCCGCAGGATCCGCAGCAGGGCCAGCAGCCGCAGCAGGGCGCCGTACCGCCCGGCTGGACACAGCAGTAGCCCGTGCACGCCGAAGGGCGGCCGGTACCCCTGAGGTACTGGCCGCCCTTCGGCGTCGTGGGAGTGACTACTCGGCGGCCGCCACCAGCTCGCGGCAGCGCTTGACGTCCTCGGCCATCTGCTCCAGCAGGCCCTCCAGCGACTCGAACTTCGCCTGGCCGCGGACGAATGCGAGGAAGTCGACGGCGACGTGCAGGCCGTACAGGTCCAGGCCGACGCGGTCGATCGCGTACGCCTCCACCGTGCGCTCGGTCCCGTCGAACTGCGGGTTCGTGCCGACGGAGATCGCCGCCGGCATCACCTCGCCCTGGGCGTGCAGCCAGCCGGCGTAGACGCCGTCGGCGGGGATGGCGGTGTGCGGCAGGGTCTCCACGTTGGCGGTGGGGAAGCCCAGCTCCCGCCCCCGCTGCGCACCGCGCACGACCACACCCTCCACACGGTGCGGGCGGCCCAGGATCTCGGCGGCGCCCTCGACGTCGCCCTGGGCGACCAGGCGCCGGGTCAGGGTGGAGGAGAAGGGCTCGCCGCCGCCGGCCTCGCCGGTCACGTACAGGTCGACGACCTCGACCTCGTAGTCGTAGATCTTGCCCTGCTCGGCGAGGAACTCGACGTTGCCCGCGGCGCGGTGTCCGAAGCGGAAGTTCGGGCCCTCGACGACCGCCCTGGCGTGCAGCTTGTCCACCAGGACCTTGACGACGAAGTCGGCCGGCGACAGCTTCGAGAACTCGGTCGTGAAGGGGAGGATCAGCACCGCGTCCACGCCCAGCTCGGCCATGAGGTCGGCGCGGCGGTGGTGCGGCGCGAGCAGGGGCGGGTGGCTGCCGGGGCGGACGACCTCGCTGGGATGCGGGTCGAAGGTGACGACGACCGCGGGGACGCCGAGCTCACGCGCGCGGTCCACGGCATGCCGGATGATCAGCTGGTGCCCGCGGTGCACTCCGTCGTAGGAGCCGATGGTGACGACGCTGCGCCCCCAGTCCTGGGGGATGTCCTCCAAGCCACGCCAGCGCTGCACTGTGCCTGCTCCTTGTCGCAAAGTCGTCGAACCCGTGTCCGTCTTCGCTCAAACGGTCTTACGCAGGTCTAAGGGTGCCATGCCGGGCCCTTGTGGCCCGCATCGGCATGGGTGCTGTGACCGGGTGCACGCGACAACCCCGGGATTCACTGGGATTCATGCGGGGACCCGGACGCCGGCCAGGTTCTCGATCATCCGGCGGGTGCTCGGGCCCACCACCGCCGCCCAGTCCTGTGGGGTGTCGGTCAGCCAGGCGGCGACCTGGGCGGCGAAGCCGGGGACGCGGCGGCCCAGGTCGACCAGGCCGCGGTCGAAGCGGGCCGCGCCGTCCTGGGTGCGGACCAGGAGCATGCCGATGTGGTGGACGAGGTCGCGCAGGCCCTCACCCGGGCGGTCACCGCCGCGCCGGACGGCGGCGTGCAGGAGAGCGTCGAGGACGGCCGGGGCGTGTTCGTTGGCGAGGAGGAAATCCAGGAGCTCGCGCCGCAGGGACCGGGAGTCGGGCGTACCGGGAGTGGCGAGCACGGCGGCCAGGGCGACCCGCACTTGTTCCGTGCCGCCGTCCAGCAGGCCGGTGACCAGCGGGAAGAGGACGGCGCGGGCAGTGGGGCCGTGGTCGAGGCGCCGGTCGACGTACGCGGCCGCGTCCGCGGCGGTCTCGGGGCACCGCTGCACCGCCTCCCGTACGACGGCCGCGACGCGGCGGGCGAGGCCGGGCGTGGTGACGTCGGCGAGGGTGCGCAGCGCCTCTCCGGCATCGGGTCGGCTCAGCCGCGCCCGGAAGGCTTCGAGGACCAGGTCGGGGTGGGTCGGGAGGGCGGCGACCAGGGCGTCCGGCGGGAACTGCGGGTCGGCTGCCACGAAGTGCGCCAGCGCCTGCGGGAGATGGAGGCCACGTGTGCGGGGTTCCCGGACGAGGACGGCGAGCGCCCCGCCGTGCAGGGTGCAGTCGTCGGGCCGGGCGAGCAGGGCAAGGGCGGCGTAGCGGAGCAGTTCCCGGTCGGCCTCGGTGCGCACGTGCGGCGCGACGCGCAGGCCGTACGCCGCCGCCGCGACGCGTCGCGCGGGCCGCTCGTCGTGCGCCCAGCGGTCGACGGCCCGGCAGATCGCGGACGGTTCCTCTTCGGCCAGTACGGCGAGGAGTTCGTCGGCCTTGCGGTGCGCGCTGTCGACGAGTGTTTCGGTGAGGTCGTCGAGGGCTCGGTGGCGGTGCGTGTGCAGCAGGGCCTGCGCGGCGTGGGCGACGGTCGCGTGCGGGGTCGCGGGCAGCGGGCGGTCGTCGTCGAACCAGCGGGTGAGGTGGGGTTGTACGGCGGCGGGGTCGGCGGCGAGGAGCCGCGCCACCGCGTCCAGGTACCGGGGGTGCCGGGCTTGCCCGGGGTTCAGGTCCTCCTCGGCGTCGCTCGGCGGGCCGTCGGCGAGGACGAGGCGGCGCAACAGGTCGAGGCGCTCCCCGTCCGGGAGCGGCAGCGCGGTCCAGAAGTCGGGGCCGAACTCGGGCGGCGCGACGCTGTCGTGACCGTGCCGGGTGACGATCCGGTCGGTGAGGAGGCGCAGTACGCCCTGGTACGGCATCGCGTCCGGGACGCGCAGCAGGGTCTCGGTGATGAGCCGGGCGGCCCACCAGCAGTGCCGGTCGGCGTCCAGCGCGTCGGCCAACTCTTCCAGCCGGAGGGCGAGTTGATGGTGACCGTGGTGCCGTGGGAGCAGCAGGAGGGCCTGGACGACGGGGCCGATGCGGTGGTGCGGTACGGGGAGGGGGTGTGCAGCGTCGGGGTGGATGCGGCTTCGGTGGACCAGGGCGTACAGGGCCTCGTCCAGGTCGAGGTGCATGCCCTGGATCCAGTCGGCGACCTCCTCGTGGGCGAAGCGGTAGCCGTTGCCTGCGGGGACGAGGAGGCCTTCGGTGAGGACGGCGGATGCCCAGCCGGTGGCGCCGCCGAGCCGCGTGGGTGCGGGCCCCCAGGGGAACACCGCCTCGAACGACTCCCGGTCCAGCTCCCCCTGGCCCGGTCCGAGGCTGCGGCGGGCGGCCTCGTGGACCTGGCCGGAGACCTTGGCCGCGAGGCGGCGGACGGCGGTGCCGCGCAGGCCGTTCTCTGCGGCGAGGCGGACGGCGATGCGCAGGCACATGAGGTCGAGGTGGGCGGAGAGGACGTCGTCGCGGTCGACCGGGACGACAGGGGCGTCGGTCAGGGCGGCGCGTACCTCGGAGAAGAGGCGCAGGGTGAGGGGGTGTCGGGCATCGGGTGCGGCGAGGACGCCGTCCGGGACGCCGTAGCCGGCGCGGGCCAGGTGAGCCTCGTCGGGGGTGAGGTCGTCGAGCCGCACGGAGGGCGGAACCCGCCCGGAGCTCCCGCGCTCCGACCGCTCATCAAAGCCGTACAGCAGCTCCTGCGGGAACTCGGCGCCCGCTCCTTCCCAGTACTCCGCCCGGCACGCCACCACCAGCCGCGCCCCCGTCTCCCGCAGCCACTCCGCCGTGCCCTCGGTCCACTCCGTGAGGCCGTGGGCCAGGACGGGGGGCATCTCCTCCGGACCGTCCAGGAGGAGCAGGAGGGGTCGGCCGGTGGCGCGGGCGAGGCGGGCCAGCCGTTCGGGGCTCGTGTCTCCCAGAGTGCTGGGGTCGGCGGAGTACTGGCCCGCGACGGGCGCAGATGCCGAGGCTGACCCCGATACCGATACCGATACCGATGCCGATGCCGCCACGATGCGCGCTGCCCGGCTCAGTGCTCGCCGCGCTGCGTCGGCCACCGAGGTGTCGTCGTCCCTCAGGTCGGCGCCGCGCAGCCACAGTGTGGGAGCCGGTTGCGGGCCGCGGCTGCGGCGGGCGGCCAGGGCCGCGAGTTCCGTCGTACGGCCACTGCCGGGACGGCCGACCAGGCCCAGTACGGAGGCCCGGCTCGCGGCGAAGGCACTGAACTCCCCCGCCGTCGAGGCCCGTTCCACCGGGGCCACCGCCCCCGCTCCCCCGGCGTCGTCCCGGCCCGCATGGTCCGCGAGGGCCCCGGGCGGACCGTCCTGCCCGACCGAGGTGGCCGTCAGTTCCAGTACGCCCGCCAGGTTGAGGTCGGTCCCGTACACCGGCACCGTCGCCGCGTTCTCGGCGAGCAGCTCGGACAGCGGGCCGTCGGACGGGACGCCGGGCTCCCCTGCCCGCGCGCGGCCGAGAGCCTGCGGGAGCAGCGGTACCGCGAAGACGGCGTCACGGTGGCCGGACTGCAGTGCCGTGCCGAGGACGCCCACGACCGCGCCGGTCCCGGCGTCGAGCACGGGCCCCCCGGCCGCCCCTCCGCCCAGCCGCAGCGCGTCCCGGCCGGCCGTGCCGATCGCCAACTCCAGGGCGCCGTCGAGGAGATGGAGGCGGTCCGTCGCCGTGTACGTCACCGCCACCGCACCCAGCACCCGGGCCACCCGCCAGCCGCCGGCCGCGATCCGGACGTACGCACCGGTCTCGACCCGCTCCCGCACGGTCACGGGCAACGGCTCCACGCCCAGGCCTTCGGTGCGTACGAGGGCCAGGGCCAGGGCCGGCAACAGGGTCACCGCGGTCGCGTCCACCACACAGCTTCGGTCGCCCGCGGCGGCGTACAGGACCAGCCCGGGCAGACCGTCGACGACCTCGTGGCTGGTGACGACCGTGCCGTGGTGGTCGGCCACGAACCCGAGGCCGCGGGGCCGGCCCGCCGGGTCGCAGATGCGGACCAGGGCATCGTCACGAGGACGGGCGCCCGACCCGTCGCCATCCGGGCGTTCGCCGGCGCGGGACGCGCTGCCGTCCGGGCCTCGTGTGCCGGCGTCCGTCTCGGTCGAGCCGATGCCCGGCAAGTCGTCCGCGGTGCTCCACGGACCCGATGCCTCCCCCAGGTCCCGAACGCCCCGCATGGCATCACGCGTACCCCACGTGTCTCCCGCCGTCCGCGTCCCCTCCGGCATCCGGCGGTCGCCGCCCGCCCCCGGGCCTCGTCCCGCCATCGTCGAACCTCCCCGCCGAGCGTCCACACGCCCATACGCCCACGCCCTGTTCTTTCGACGGTAGGCGTGAAGTGATCAGCGGGAAAGATCGCTCGGCGAACGCGCCCCCTTCCGCTCCCTCGGTTCACTCCGAGCGCCTGCACGGACGGGTGAACAGGCGGGGGTCGTTGGATACACCCTAGGGGTGGGGGAACCGAGGGGGACCGTGGAGCGGCGGGCAGAGGACTACCCCGTGACCGCCGCTCCACGGGCAGACACCGGCCGGCGGCGCCCTTGAGCCCGGCGCCTAGCCGAAGACTGCCAGGCTCTTGGCCTTGCCCTTGTGCTGCTCCACGAGCGCGAGGAGACGGCCCTCGGGGGCGAAGACGGCCACGGGGCCGGCGCCCGCGTACTCGTCGGGCATGTCGAGGCGGACCCCGTTCGTCAGCAGCCCGGCGCGGCGGGCGTCGACCTCCCAGCGCGGGAACGCCGCCCTGGCGGCCTCGGCGATCGGCATCACCGTCAGCTCCTGCTGCAGCTGCTCCAGCGTCTTGGCGGCGTCCAGCTTGTACGGGCCGACGCGGGTGCGGCGCAGCGCCGTGAGGTGGCCGCCGACGCCCAGGTCGGCGCCGAGGTCGCGGGCCAGGGCGCGGATGTAGGTGCCGGAGGAGCAGACCACCGACACGACCAGGTCGAGCACGGCGGTGCCGTCGTCGGCGACCGCTTCCCGGACGTCGTACACCGAGAAGGACGAGACGGTGACCGGCCGCGCCGGGATCTCGAAGTCCTCGCCGTCACGCGCCCGCTTGTAGGACCGTACGCCGTTGATCTTGATGGCGCTGACCTTGGAGGGGACCTGCATGATGTCGCCGGTCAGCTTGGCGATCCCGGCGTCCATGGCCTCGCGGGTGACCTTCGAGGCGTCGGCCGACGCCGTGATGTCGCCCTCGGCGTCGTCGGTGATCGTGGTCTGGCCGAGACGGACGGTGCCGAGGTACTCCTTCTCGGTCAGGGCCAGATGACCGAGCAGCTTGGTCGCCTTCTCGACGCCGAGGACGAGGACGCCCGTCGCCATGGGGTCGAGGGTGCCGGCGTGCCCGACGCGTCGGGTGCGGGCGATGCCGCGCATCTTGGCGACCACGTCGTGCGAAGTGAAGCCCGACGGCTTGTCGACGATGACAAGGCCGTCGGGCGTGGTGTGCTTCTGCGTCATTCCGCGGTGTCGCCGTCCGTCTCGTCCTCGGAGTCCGGCTTGCGGTACGGGTCCGCCTCACCGGCGTACTTGGCGCCCGCGGACACCTCGCGCACCTTCTCGTCGGACTGCCGGGCCTTGTCGAGGAGGTCCTCGATGGTCTTGGCGGTGTCCGGGAGGGCGTCGGCGACGAAGGTGAGGGTCGGCGTGAACTTCACGCCCGCAGCCGCCCCGACGGCCGAGCGGAGCACGCCCTTGGCGCTCTCCAGTCCGGCGGCCGCGGCCGTCCGCTCCTCGTCGTCCCCGTACACCGTGTAGAAGACGGTCGCCTCCCGCAGGTCACCCGTGACGCGGGTGTCCGTGATGGTGACGTGCGAGCCGAGCCGCGGGTCCTTGATCCCGCGCTGCAGCTTCTGGGCCACCACCTCTCGGATGAGGTCCGCCAGCTTCTTCGCCCGCGCGTTGTCGGCCACTGGTCCGTCTCCCGTTCTTTCTTCTTCTACGTTCTTTGGCTGATGGTCGTCAGTCGTCGTGGTCGCCGTGGAGCCGCCGCCGTACCGACAGCAGTTCCACTTCCGGACGGCCGGCGACCAGCCGTTCACACCGGTCCAGTACGTCGGTGAGATGCCCGGCGTCGCCGGACACCACGGCGAGACCGATCCCGGCCCGCCGATAGAGATCCATGTGGTCCACCTCGGCCGCGCTCACCGCGTACTTACGCTGGAGTTCGGCGACGATCGGGCGGACGACGGAGCGCTTCTCCTTCAGCGACCGTACGTCGCCGAGGAGGAGGTCGAAGGACAGCGTCCCCACATACATGCGTGTAACCGGTTCACCCGCCGGTACGGGATCGATGGCCCTGCCATCCGTGGGGCAGGGACATCAGAACCGTACAACGAAGGGGCCGGGACGATCGACGGATATTACGCTCCGTGGACCGTCGCCGCCCGCCTTCGATGCCGGTCGGCAAACGGCGCGCTGGCCGACGGAACCGAAGTCCCGCCGGCCAGCACGAACCGTCGGCTGTTACGCCCGCGGCTTCTCGCGCATCTCGTACGTCGCGATGACGTCGTCGACCTTGATGTCGTTGAAGTTGCCGAGGTTGATACCGCCCTCGAACCCTTCGCGGATCTCGGTGACGTCGTCCTTGAAGCGACGCAGACCGGAGATGTTGAGGCTCTCCGCGATGACCTTGCCGTCGCGGACGAGGCGCGCCTTGGTGTTGCGCTTGACCTCGCCCGAGCGGACCAGGACACCGGCGATGTTGCCCAGCTTGGACGACTTGAAGACCTCGCGGATCTCCGCCGTGCCGAGCTCGACCTCCTCGTACTCCGGCTTGAGCATGCCCTTGAGGGCCGCCTCGATCTCCTCGATGGCCTGGTAGATCACCGAGTAGTACCGGACGTCGACGCCCTCGCGCTCCGCCATCTGCGCCGCGCGGCCCGCAGCGCGGACGTTGAAGCCGATGACGATGGCGTCGGAGCCGGTCGCCAGGTCGATGTCGGACTCGGTGACCGCACCCACACCGCGGTGCAGGACGCGGATGTCGACCTCTTCGCCGACGTCGAGCTGGAGCAGCGAGGACTCGAGAGCCTCCACCGAACCGGACGCGTCGCCCTTGATGATGAGGTTGAGTTCCTGCACCAGACCGGCCTTGAGGGCCTCGTCCAGGTTCTCCAGGGAGAACCGGACACCCCGGCGGGCGAAGTTGGCGTTGCGCTCACGCGCCGCGCGCTTCTCGGCGATCTGACGCGCCGTGCGGTCCTCGTCAACGACCAGGAAGTTGTCGCCGGCGCCCGGGACGTTGGTGAGACCCAGGACCAGGACGGGGGTCGACGGACCCGCTTCCTCGACGTTGTTGCCGTTGTCGTCGAGCATCGCCCGGACACGGCCGTACGCGTCGCCGACCACCATCGTGTCGCCGATGCGCAGCGTGCCGCGCTGGACCAGGACCGTCGAAACGGCACCGCGGCCACGGTCGAGGTGGGACTCGATCGCAATACCCTGCGCGTCCTGCTCCGGGTTGGCCCGCAGGTCGAGCGAAGCGTCCGCGGTGAGGACCACGGCCTCCAGCAGGCTCTCGATGTTGAGGCCCTGCTTGGCGGAGATGTCGACGAACATCGTGTCGCCGCCGTACTCCTCGGCCACCAGGCCGTACTCGGTCAGCTGACCGCGCACCTTGGTCGGGTCCGCGCCCTCGACGTCGATCTTGTTGACCGCGACGACGATCGGGACGTCGGCCGCCTTGGCGTGGTTGAGCGCCTCGACCGTCTGCGGCATGACGCCGTCGTTGGCCGCGACGACCAGGATCGCGATGTCGGTCGACTTCGCACCACGGGCACGCATGGCGGTGAACGCCTCGTGACCCGGGGTGTCGATGAAGGTGATCCTGCGCTCTTCGTCGTTGACCTGGGTGGCGACCTGGTACGCACCGATGTGCTGCGTGATACCGCCGGCCTCGCCCGCGACGACGTTCGTCTTGCGGATGGTGTCCAGCAGTCGGGTCTTACCGTGGTCGACGTGACCCATGACGGTCACGACCGGCGGACGCGGCATGAGGAATTCCTCGCCGCCCTCGTCCTCGCCGAACTCGATGTCGAAGGACTCGAGCAGCTCGCGGTCCTCCTCCTCCGGGCTGACGATCTCGATGACGTAGTTCATCTCGCCGGCGAGCAGCTGGAGGGTCTCGTCGGAGACGGACTGCGTGGCAGTGACCATCTCGCCGAGGTTCATCATCACGGCGACGAGCGACGCCGGGTTGGCGTTGATCTTCTCCGCGAAGTCGGTGAGGGACGCACCGCGCGACAGGCGGACGGACTGTCCGTTGCCGCGAGGCAGCATCACGCCGCCGACCGACGGGGCCTGCATGGCCTCGTACTCCTGGCGCCTCTGCCGCTTCGACTTACGGCCACGACGAGCGGGACCGCCGGGACGGCCGAAGGCACCCTGCGTGCCACCACGGCCACCGGGACCGCCGGGACGGCCACCGAAGCCGGGACGGCCACCGCCGCCACCACCGGGACCACCGGGACGACCGGCGAAACCGCCACCGCCGCCACCGGGACCGCCGGGACGACCGGCGAAGCCGCCGCCACCGCCGCCGCCGGGACGCCCGGCGAAGCCGCCGCCGCCGCCGGGACGACCGCCGCCGCCACCACCGGGACGACCGCCGCCGCCACCACCGGGACCACGGCCACCGGGGCCACCGCCGCCGGGACGCGGGCCGGCAGCAGGACGCTGCGGCATCATGCCGGGGTTCGGACGCGGGCCACCGGGGCCACCGCCGCCGGGACGCGGACCGCCGGAGCCGCCGGGACGGGGACCGCCGCCCTGCGGACGGGGCATGCCGCCCGGAGTGGGACGCGCGCCGCCCGGAGCCTGGGGACGGGGACCGCCGCCCTGGCCCTGGCCCTGCGGACGCGGGGCACCGCCGGGGGCACCGGGGCCGCCCGGACGCGGGGCGCCGCCCGGACGGGGCGCCTGCGGGCGCGCCATGCCGGTGGAGCCGCCAGAGGTGAACGGGTTGTTGCCCGGACGGGGACCGGCCGGACGACCGCCGGGACGCTGGGCGCCGCCACCCGGACGCTGAGCGCCGGGACGGTCGCCGCGGTCGCGGTCACCACGGCCCTGGCCGCCCTGGCCGGGGCCACCCGGACGCGGAGCGCCGGGACGCGGCGCCTGGCCGGCCGGACGCGGGGCGCCCGGACGCGGGCCGGAACCCTGGCCCTGGGCTTGGGCCTGGCCCTGGCCCTGGCCCTGGGCTTGGGCCTGGCCCTGAGAGGCGGCCGGGGCGGCGGGAGCCGCCGGAGGCGCCGGGGGTGCCGTGAACTCGGGCGCGGTCGGAGCCGGGGACGCCGGGGCGGGCCGCGGCGCGGGCTTCGGGCCCGGGGTGGGACGGGGGCCGGGAGCGGCCGGCGCGGCGGGAGCCGCGGGCTTCTCGGCGGCGTCCGGCTTGGGAGCCGGCGGGCGCGGGGCAGCCGGACGGGCGGCCGGCGCGGGAGAGGGGGCTGCCGGCTTCGCCGGGGCAGCCTTGCGGGCGGGGGCGGGCTTGCCGCCTCCGTTGCCCTGCTGGAGGGCGTCCGTCAGTTTGCGGACAACGGGCGCTTCGATGGTCGAAGACGCCGAACGGACGAATTCACCGAGTTCTTGGAGCTTGGCCATGACGACCTTGCTCTCAACCCCGAACTCCTTGGCGAGTTCGTATACCCGGACCTTAGCCACTTCGCTCCTTTTAGGTCCGGGTTGCGTCCGGACCGTCGCTACTTCATGGGCGTACTCATCGCGTGCTCATCGAGTGCTCATCGCAATCTCGACCTACTTCCAACTCGCGGAATACCTGGGCCGCGCGGGGGTTCCGCGCGACGCTTCTTACGGTGTTGCCTGCTCAGCAACTGTTGTCTGCTCGACGTACTGGCGCAACGCCTTTGTGTCGAGCGCTCCCGGGGCGCGCAACGCCCGCGTGAACGCCCGGCGGCGCACCGCCTGGTCGAGACAGACCAGAACGGGGTGTACATACGCACCCCGGCCGGGCAGCGTACCGCGAGGATCAGGGACGCACTCGCCCTTGATCGCCACGATCCGCAGCAGATCAGCCTTGGCCGCTCGCTCCCGGCACCCCACACAGGTGCGTTCAGGGCATGCGCGGACGCGTGTCCGGCCAGACACTCCTAAGTCTACCTCCCCGTAGCGACCCCACCCCTTTGGGGCAGGATTCGAACAGTTGCCGCGCGTTAACGTGACGTGATCTGAGCGGCCTGCGGCTCGGATCTATTCCCCGGCCTGCTCGGTGTCCGGCCGGATGTCGATCCGCCAGCCGGTCAGCCGGGCCGCAAGCCGGGCGTTCTGCCCTTCCTTGCCGATCGCCAGTGACAGCTGGTAGTCGGGCACCGTCACGCGAGCGGAGCGGGCCGCCATGTCCACGACCTCCACCTTGGAGACCCGGGCGGGCGAGAGCGCGTTCGCCACCATCTCGGCCGGGTCGTCCGACCAGTCGACGATGTCGATCTTCTCGCCGTTCAGCTCGCCCATGACATTGCGCACCCGGCCGCCCATGGGGCCGATGCAGGCGCCCTTGGCGTTCAGACCGCTGCGGGTGGAGCGGACGGCGATCTTCGTGCGGTGACCGGCTTCGCGGGCGATGGCGGCGATCTCGACGGATCCGTCGGCGATCTCCGGCACCTCCAGGGCGAAGAGCTTCTTCACCAGGTTCGGGTGGGTGCGCGAGAGGGTCACGGACGGGCCGCGGACGCCCTTCGCCACTCGTACGACGTATGACCGGATGCGCATGCCGTGCGGGTACGTCTCGCCCGGGACCTGCTCCTGCACCGGCAGGATGGCCTCCAGCTTGCCGATGTCCACGAGGACGTTCTTCGGGTCGCGGCCCTGCTGGACCACGCCGGTGACGATGTCGCCCTCACGGCCGGCGTACTCGCCGAGCGTCGCGTCGTCCTCGGCGTCGCGCAGCCGCTGCAGGATGACCTGCTTGGCGGTGGTGGCGGCGATGCGGCCGAAGCCGGACGGGGTGTCGTCGAACTCTCGGGCCTCCTGGCCCTCCTCGAGGTCCTCGGGGTCCTCCTTCGCCCACACGGTCACGTGGCCGGTCTCCCGGTTCAGCTCCACGCGCGCGTGGCGGCGGCTTCCCTCGGTGCGGTGGTAGGCGATGAGGAGGGCCGACTCGATCGCCTCGACCAGCAGGTCGAAGGAGATCTCCTTCTCCCGTACCAAGCCCCGCAGGGCGCTCATGTCGATGTCCACGGCTACGCCTCCTCTTCCTTCTCGTCCTTGCTGTCCTTGCGATTGAACTCGACCTGCACGCGCGCCTTGTCGATGTCCGCGAAGCCGACTCTGCGGGAGGTGGCCTTGCGGCCCTTCACCCCCGGCACTTCGAGGTCGAGGCCCTCGTCGTCGACCTTCAGGATCCGGGCCACCAGCTCGCCGCCCTCGGCCAGTTGGAACTTCACCAGCCGGTCCACGGCGCGCACGTAGTGCCGGTGCTCCGTGAGGGGGCGCTCCGCGCCGGGGGTGCCGACCTCGAGGGTGTACTCCCCCTCGCCCATCGCGTCCGTCTCGTCGAGCTTCGCCGAGAGCGCACGGCTCACATCGGCGATCCGGTCCAGGTCGGCACCGGTGTCCGAGTCCACGACGACGCGCAGCACACGCTTGCGTCCGACGGAGTCCACTGCGATCTCTTCGAGGTCCAGGCCCTGAGAGCTGACGAGCGGTTCCAGTAGTTCTCGCAGCCTCTCGCTCTGGGTGGTGCTCATCCGGGTGACTCCTCGGCCGCGTGTGCTGTTGTGGGATGGGTCGCGTGTCTGGTCAAAGGGTATCGGGTCGCAAGGACTGTTGCCGTCCACCTGCGCACGGGCGGTGCCGATGAGTGGTGCCGTCCGCTTGCGCGGGTACGGTGATCACGGGCCTGCGGCCCGTTGTCTTCTGTAACCGCTTTCACAGCCGCCTTCCGTACGAGTTCCCCGAGGACGTCCGCCGTGCCGTACCCCCCGCCGCCGCGCTCCCTCTCGGGACCGCGCAGAAGAACCCTGCTCGCCTCGGCCGCCGGTGCCGCGCTGCTGGTGGGCTGCTCCTCCGGCTCCGAGGACTCGGACGGCGGCACCAGCGGCAGCCCGTCGGTCGCCGAGCGGGCACGCGCGCGTGCGGCCGGGGACAGCGCGGGACTGGTCGAGCGCTACGACGCGGTGCTCGCCGCCCATCCTGTGCTGGCGGAACTGCTGGGGCCGTTGCGGGCGGCGGCGGTACGGCATGTGGACGCCTTCGGGAGTGGCCGAAAAGCATCGGACAGCGCGTCGCCCTCCGGGTCGCCGGCGTCTTCCGGTTCGCCGTCGCCTTCCGGGTCGCCGGCGGCCGCAGTCCCCCTCGACGAGAGGGCGGCCCTCGCCGAGCTCGCCGCCACGGAGCGGGCGCTCGCCGACCGGCGGGCCAAGGCTCTGCTGGACGTACCGGGCGAACTGGCGCGGCTGCTGGCCTCCGTGGCCGCGGCGGGGGCGGCGCACGCGTATCTGCTGAACGAGGGGGCCAAGTGAGCGAGTCCGGCAAGAAGGAGCAGCTGAAGGCCCTGCAGGCGGCGCTCGCCGCCGAGCACGCGGCGGTGTACGGGTACGGCGTCGTCGGCGGCCGGATCAGCCAGGAGCGGCGCTCGGAGGCACGCGCGGCCTACGACGCGCACCGGGTGAGGCGGGACGCGCTGGCGCGCGAGGTGCGCGACCTCGGCGCCCAGCCGGTCGCCGCGAGCCCCGCGTACGCGCTGCCGTTCCCGGTGTCGGACTCGCCCGCGGCCGTCCGCTTCGCCACCGGGCTGGAGGACCGGCTGGCCGGCGTGTACTCGGACCTGGTGCGGGCGGCCGAGGGTGAGCTGCGGGGTACGGCGGCCGAGGCGCTGCGGGAGGCGGCGGTGCGGGCGGTGCGCTGGCGGGGCGAGAGCGTAGCCTTCCCTGGGCTCGCCGAGCGGGCGGCCACGACATCCGCCTCGCCGATGCCCTCGGCATGACCCGCATCTGAAGGGAACTACTCGCGCATGGCTTTCGAACCGCCGCCGCGTCTGGTCAAGGCGCTCGGTGAGACGGCACAGGACGGCGACGACTGGTTGGTGAAGCTGCCGGATGCGGCTCACCAGGCCGTCACGCTACGCGAGTTGACCGTTGAGCGGGTGCAGATGCCGGGTGGGCGCAGCAGCCTGGTGGTGCTCGTCCGGCGCGCCGACGGGACCCCGGCGGTGCTGAAGCTGGCCCCGCCGCGAGCCCGTCCGCAGAGTGAGCGGGCGGCGCTGGCGCACTGGGGCGGGGCGGGGGCCGTACAACTGCTCGACGGGCCCCCTGTCGAGGGTGTGCTGTTGCTGGAGCGGCTGCACCCGGATGTGTCGGTGCGGTCGTTGCCCGAGGCGAAGGCGCTGCTGGAGGCGGCGGGGACGCTGCGGCGGCTGTGGGTCGAGCCGCCCGGCGACCACCCCTTCGAGACCGTCGCCGAACGGACCGGCAGGCAGGCCGACGCGATGCGGGCGACCGCGGCGAGGGATACCGAGGTGACCCCGCTGGTCGACGCCGCGCTCGCCGCGCGTGAGGAGTTGCTGGCCGCGCCGCCCGAACGGCGGTTGCTGCACGGGACCTTCCGGCAGAGCAAGGTGCTGGCCGGGGAGCGGATGCCGTGGCTCGCGGTGGGGCCGGATCCGGTGGTCGGTGAGTGCGCGTTCGATCTGGCGCGGTTGGTGCGGGACCGGGTGGAGGATCTGATCGCCTCACCGTCGGGGGCGGCGACGACCCGGCGGCGGGTCAAGCGGCTTGCGGAGTCGCTGGACGTGGATCAGGAGCGGCTGCGGGGCTGGACGTTGTTCCGGGCAGTGGAGTCGGGGGTGCGGGCGCGGCGGGTCGGGCGGGCCCGGGACGCGGAGTTGTTGCTGGAGTTCGCCGGCTGGCTCTGAGCCGGCTCCGTGTGCTCCGGGCAGGGCGCACCGTCCTCCGTGCGGCTCAGGGCGCCGCACGGAGGGACTTCTGCAGAGAGCCCTTACGCGGTGAGGCGGGCGATCGCCTCGTCGACCGTCAGTTCCTCACGCTCGCCGGTCCTGCGGTCCTTGAGCTCGACGACGCCCTCGGCGGCGCGCCGCCCGGCGACCAGGATCTGCGGTACGCCGATCAGTTCCGAGTCCGTGAACTTGACGCCCGGCGAGACACCCGCACGGTCGTCGCACAGGACGCGCAGGCCGGCCGCGGACAGCTTCTCGGAGACGTCGAGGGCGAGTTCGGTCTGCAGGGCCTTGCCGGCGGCGACCACGTGCACGTCGGCCGGGGCGACCTCGGCAGGCCAGCACAGGCCCTTGTCGTCGGCGGTCTGCTCGGCGAGCGCGGCGACGGCGCGGGAGACGCCGATGCCGTAGGAGCCCATGGTCACGCGGACCGGCTTGCCGTTCTGGCCGAGGACGTCGAGCTTCAGCGCGTCCGCGTACTTGCGGCCCAGCTGGAAGATGTGGCCGATCTCGATCGCGCGGTCCAGCTTGAGGCCGGTGCCGCACTTCGGACAGGGGTCGCCTTCCTGGACGACCACGACGTCGACGTACTCGTCGACCTCGAAGTCACGGCCCGCGACGACGTGCTTCGCGTGCGTGCCCTCCTTGTTGGCGCCGGTGATCCAGGAGGTGCCGGGGGCCACGCGCGGGTCGGCGAGATACTTGACCTTCTCGCCCAGGCCCTGCGGGCCGACGTAGCCGCGGACCAGGTCCGGGCGCCCCGCGAAGTCCGCCTCGGTGACCATCTCGACGACGGCCGGGGCGAAGTGCGCCTCGACCTTGCCCATGTCGACCTCGCGGTGACCGGGGACACCGACCGCGACGATCTCGCCGTCGACCTTGACGAGGAGGTTCTTGAGCGTGGCCGAGGCCGGGACGCCGAGGTGGGCGGCGAGGGTCTCGATGGTGGGGGTGTCGGGGGTCGGGATCTCTTCGAGGGCGGGCACGTCGCCGGCGTCCACCGACTTCAGCTCGTACGTGATCGCCTCGGTGTTCGCCGCGAAGTCGCACTCCGGGCAGTCGGCGAAGGTGTCCTCGCCGGCCTCGGCCGGGGCGAGGAACTCCTCGGACTTCGAGCCGCCCATGGCACCGGCGGTGGCGGCGCAGATGCGGTAGTCGAGGCCGAGACGCTCGAAGACGCGCTGGTAGGCCTGGCGGTGCAGGGCGTAGGACCGGCCGAGGCCCTCGTCGTCGGTGTCGAAGGAGTACGAGTCCTTCATCAGGAACTCACGGCCGCGCAGGATGCCGGCCCGCGGGCGGGCCTCGTCGCGGTACTTGTGCTGGATCTGGTAGAGGATGACCGGCAGGTCCTTGTAGGAGGACGCCTGGTCCTTCACCAGCAGGGTGAAGATCTCCTCGTGGGTGGGACCGAGCAGGTAGTCGCCGCCCTTGCGGTCCTTGAGGCGGAACAGTTCCTGGCCGTACTCGTCCCAGCGGCCCGTCGCGTCGTACGGCTCACGCGGCAGCAGCGCGGGGAGCAGCACTTCCTGGGCGCCGATGGCGTCCATCTCCTCGCGGACGATGCGCTCCACGTTGGCGAGGACCCGCTTGCCGAGGGGCAGCCACGACCAGATGCCGGCCGCGGTGCGGCGGACGTAGCCGGCGCGGACGAGCAGCTTGTGACTGAGGACCTCGGCGTCCGCCGGGTCGTCGCGCAGCGTTTTCGCCATCAACTGGGACATGCGCTGGACCGGTGCGTTCGCCATGGTTTCCGTACTCCTGCTGCGTAAGGGTTATGGCAGGAGGTTAGCCGGGCGGGACGGGGCGGTGGAAATCGGTTAGTGGCGGCGGAGCGGGAGCGGTGCGCCCATCACGGCGTACGGCTTCGGGGCGCTCGGGAAGAGGACCTGGCGGGCGAGGTCCTGATAGCCGAGGGAGCGGTAGAGGCCGCGGGCCGGGCTTTCCACGTCGATCGCCGAGAGGATCGAGCGGGGTTCGACGGCGCCGTCCGTGATCCGGGTGATCAGGGAACGGCCGACGCCGCGGTTCTGGTAGCCCGGGTGGACGTGGAGTTCCGTGATGACGAAGGAGTGGTCGAGCCAGTCGTCGTAGCCCTGGGCCCGGAGGTAGGGCTCCACGACGGTGGACCACCAGTGGGTGCGGTCGTTCGGCATGCCGTAGACGAATCCGATGAGGCGCCCGCCGCTGGTGGCGCCGAGAGCCGTTGCGCCCGGGTAGGTCATGTGGCGCAGGACGATCTGGCGGCGTACGGCCACCTCGTCGGGGCCGAGGCCGAACGCCACGGCTTGGACTGCGAGGGCTTCGTCGACGTGGGTGGCGAGGTCCAGGGGGCCGATCACGATGTCGTCTGGTTGGCGGCGGTGTGCGTGACCGGGAAGGCGCATGTGGGGAGCGTACAGGTCACGACAGGTTGTCGTTCGGGTGCCGACTGTCGGTGGTTGCTCGCCCACTTCACTGCGCCCTCAAGGCCGTTGTCCCGCCGTCACGCGGACGGGGAGGCACCTCAGAACAGGACGCTCATGAACGCGCCTGTCTCCTGGAAGCCCACCCTGTGGTACGTCCGTCTCGCCGCCGTGTTGAAGTCGTTCACGTAGAGGCTCACCACCGGGGCGACGTCGGCCAGGGCATAGCGCAGTACCGCCGCCATGCCGGGGGCCGCCAGGCCCTTGCCCCGGTACTCGGGGGCCACCCAGACGCCCTGGATCTGGCAGGCCCTGTTCGTCGCGGCGCCGATCTCGGCCTTGAAGACGACCTTGCCGTCCTGGTCGAGGCGGGCGAAGGAACGGCCGGAGCCGACGAGTTCGGCGACCCGGGCCTGGTAGAGGAGGCCGCCGTCGCCGGCCAGCGGGGAGACGCCCACCTCCTCGGTGAACATCGCCACGCACGCCGGCATGATCGTCTCCATCTCGTCCTTGCGGATGCGGCGGACGTATGGATCCGGAGTGATGTGGGTCGGCATGCGGTCGGTGACCATCAGGGGCTGGTGGGCGCGCACGTCACGGGCCGGGCCCCAGTTGGGTTCCAGCAGGCGCCACAGCTGGGCGGTGGATTCGGTGGGGCCGACGATGGAGGAGCAGCGGCGGCCTGCCCGTCGGGCCCGGTCGGCGAAGGCCCGTACCGCTCGTTGACCCGCGCAGATCGGGACGAGGTTGGCGCCCGCGTAGCACAGGGAGGTGAGCATGCCGCCCTCGTACCAGCCCCACATCTCGCCGCCGAGGCGCCACGGGTCGAGGCCGGCGATCTGGACGCGGGACGTCACGAAGGCGTTCGTGACCGGCTCGCGGTCGAGGACGGCGAGCGCGGCGTCCAGGTCGCTCGGTTCGAGCACCCGTGAGGTGGTCTGGGTCAACACGTACGGGGGGCCTCACGCTGGGGTTCTGCTGGTCCCCGCACTGTACCTGCGGAAGCTATACCGCGCCGCCCTGTGGAGGTAGGCGGGCGTTGAGGGTGGCCGTCGGCTGCTGTCCCGCCGGGGCTGCCGCCCCCGGACCCCCGCTTCGGCCTGAACGGCCTCGTCCTCAAACGCCGGTCGGGCTGGAATACCCGGACCGGCGCCGAGTCGCTGCGTTCAGCCCGCCACCGCCACCGACGGCTCGCCGCTCGCCACGCCGTCCGCCTCCATCTGTTCGGCCAGCTTCATGGCCTCCTCGATGAGGGTCTCGACGATCTTGGACTCGGGGACGGTCTTGATGACCTCGCCCTTGACGAAGATCTGGCCCTTGCCGTTGCCGGAGGCGACGCCGAGGTCGGCCTCGCGGGCCTCGCCTGGGCCGTTCACGACGCAGCCCATGACGGCCACGCGAAGCGGGACCTCCATGCCCGTGAGGCCTGCCGTGACCTCCTCGGCGAGCTTGTAGACGTCGACCTGGGCGCGGCCGCAGGACGGGCAGGACACGATCTCCAGGCCGCGCTGCCTGAGGTTCAGGGACTCCAGGATCTGGTTGCCGACCTTGACCTCCTCGACGGGCGGGGCCGAGAGGGACACGCGGATGGTGTCGCCGATGCCCTGGGACAGCAGGGCGCCGAAGGCCACGGCCGACTTGATCGTGCCCTGGAAGGCCGGGCCCGCCTCCGTCACGCCGAGGTGGAGCGGGTAGTCGCACTGGGCGGCCAGCTGACGGTAAGCCTCGACCATCACGACCGGGTCGTTGTGCTTGACCGAGATCTTGATGTCCCGGAAGTCGTGCTCCTCGAAGAGGGACGCCTCCCACAGGGCCGACTCGGCGAGCGCCTCGGGCGTGGCCTTGCCGTACTTCTGGAGCAGACGGCGGTCCAGCGAGCCGGCGTTGACGCCGATGCGGATCGGGGTGCCGTGGTCCTTCGCGGCCCGCGCGATCTCCTTGACCTTGTCGTCGAACTGCTTGATGTTGCCGGGGTTCACGCGGACCGCCGCGCAGCCGGCCTCGATCGCCGCGAACACGTACTTCGGCTGGAAGTGGATGTCCGCGATCACCGGGATCTGGGACTTGCGGGCGATCGTCGCGAGGGCGTCCGCGTCGTCCTGCGTCGGACAGGCCACGCGCACGATCTGGCAGCCGGAGGCCGTGAGCTCCGCGATCTGCTGGAGAGTGGCGCCGATGTCGGACGTACGCGTCGTCGTCATCGACTGGACCGAGACCGGCGCGTCCCCGCCGACCGCCACGGTGCCGACCTGGATCTGGCGGCTCCGCCGGCGCTCGGCGAGCCTGGTCGGAACGGACGGCATGCCGAGAGAAATCGCAGTCATCTGCTGTGCAACCCCAAGTCGTGGATCAAGATCCGGTCCCGTCAGCAGCGGGCTCCAGGCTTCGAGATTACGGCACCGGTCCTCACCCCAGCACATCACGCCCGGTAAACCCACTCATTCGAAGGCGGCCCGGGACATACGATCCCGGGCCGCCTCGAACTCCGTGTGACTAGGAGATTCTGACCGGGTTAACCACGTCCGCCACCAGCACGAGCAGCGTGAAGCAGACGAAGATCCCGGCCACCACGTAGGCCACCGGCATCAGCTTCGCCACATCGAACGGACCGGGGTCGGGACGGCGCAGCACCTTCGCCGTGTTGCGGCGCAGCGACTCCCACATGGCCCCCGCGATATGGCCGCCGTCGAGCGGCAGCAGCGGGAGCATGTTGAAGAGGAACAGGGAGAGGTTGAAGCCGGCCAGGAGGAAGACGAACGTGGCCAGCTGCTGCGAGGCCGGGATGTCCAGCGTCGCGATCTCGCCGCTCACCCTCGCCGCGCCCACGATGCCCATCGGGGAGTCCGGTGCGCGCTCGCCGTCGCCGAAGGTCGCGTCCCACAGGGCGGGGACCTTGGAAGGCAGGGCGATGAGGGAGTCGACGGCCTCGCCGACCCGGTCCGTCATCCAGCTGACCGAGTCGCCGAAGTCCTGTTTGACGACGCCGGTGGCCGAGCTGAAGCCGAGGAAGCCCGCCTTGATGTACTCGCCCTCGACATAGGCGCCGGCGGCGTCCTTCTTCACGACCTGGTTGGTGGCGATCTTCGCGTGCAGGGTGACTTGCTCGCCCTTGCGGTCGACGACGATCGGCACCTCCTTGCCGGCGCTGTCGCGGATGAGGTCGGAGAGGGAGTTCCACTCCTCGGTCGGTACCCCGCCGAAGGAGACGATCTTGTCGCCGGCCTTCATGCCCGCGGCGGCGGCCGGGGACTTGGGGTCGGAGGCCTTGCACTCGTCGCGGTTCTGGGTCTGGGCGATGACGCACGGGGAGACCGAGCTCACGGTGGTCGTCTGCTGCTGGATGCCGAAGCCCATCAGCACGGTGAGGAACAGGGCCACCGCGAGGACGAGGTTCATGAAGGGGCCCGCGAACATCACGATGACCCGCTTCCATGGCTTGCGCGTGTAGAAGAGGCGGGTGTGGTCACCCGGCTTGAGCTCCTCGAACGCGGCCGAGCGGGCGTCCTCGATCATGCCGCGCCAGGGGGATGTGGAGCGGGCCTCCAGGCGGCCGTCCGGTCCCGGCGGGAACATGCCGATCATGCGGATGTAGCCACCGAACGGGATCGCCTTGATGCCGTACTCGGTCTCGCCCTTGTTCCGCGACCAGATGGTGGGGCCGAAGCCGACCATGTACTGCGGCACGCGGATGCCGAACAGCTTGGCCGTGGACAGGTGGCCCAGCTCGTGCCAGGCGATCGAGGCGAGGAGCCCGACCGCGAACAGCACTATGCCGAGGATGAACATCAGGGTCGTCATGCACGGGCCTCCGCCGTGTGTGCCGCCAGTTCCTGTGCCCGCCTGCGGGCCCAGGTCTCCGCTTCGAGGACGTCCGCGACGGTGAGCGAAGTTCCCGCGCGCGGGCTGCCGTGCTCCTCCACCACCCGGGTCACGGTCTCCATGATCCCGTTGAACGGCAGTGCGCCGGCCCGGAAGGCCTCCACGCACTCCTCGTTTGCCGCATTGAACACCGCCGGTGCCGTGCCCGCGAGCTCGCCCACGTGACGCGCCAGGTTGACCGAGGGGAACGCGTCGTTGTCGAGCGGGAAGAACTCCCACGTCGACGCCTTGCTCCAGTCGAACGTCGGCGCGGCGTCGGGGACGCGCTCCGGCCAGCCGAGGCCGATGGCGATCGGCCCGCGCATGTCGGGGGGCGTCGCCTGGGCGATCGTGGATCCGTCAGTGAACTCAACCATCGAGTGAACATACGACTGGGGATGCACGACCACCTCAATGCGGTCGAAGGAAATGTCGTAGAGGAGGTGCGCCTCGATGACCTCCAGGCCCTTGTTGACGAGGGTCGCGGAGTTGATCGTGATCACCGGGCCCATGGCCCAGGTGGGGTGGGCGAGGGCGTCCTCGACGGTCACCTGGGCCAGGTCCGCCTTCGAGCGGCCCCGGAACGGCCCGCCGGACGCCGTGACGACCAGCTTCCGGACGTCTGCCCTCGTCCCGGACGCCAGCGCCTGGAACAGGGCCGCGTGCTCGGAGTCGACGGGGATGATCTGCCCTGGCTTGGCGAGCGCTTTGACCAGCGGCCCGCCGACGATCAGCGATTCCTTGTTGGCGAGCGCGAGCGTGCGGCCCGCCTCCAGGGCGGCGAGGGTGGGGGCGAGGCCGATGGAGCCGGTGATGCCGTTCAGGACGGTGTGGCAGTCGGAGGCGGCGACCTGGGTGGCCGCCTCCGGTCCTGCGACGATCTCGGGGAGCGGCTCCCCCGTGCCGTACTGGGCCTTCAGGGCCTCGCGCAGCGCCGGTACGACGTCCTCGCGGGCGACCGCGACGGTCCGCGCCTTCAGCCGGTACGCCTGCTCGGCGAGGAGGGCGACCCGGCCGCCGTTGGCGGACAGGGCGGTGACCCGGAACCGGTCGGGGTTGCGCAGCACGAGGTCGATGGCCTGGGTGCCGATCGAGCCGGTGGAGCCGAGGATCACCACGTCCTTGGGGCCGTCGCCCGCTACGGGGTCGTAGACCAGATGCGGGTCGGCGAGTGGGGCTGGACTGTCGCTCATTCCCCCATTGTGGCCGGAAGGACCGACAGGAAGGACAGGGCATCCCCATCCGCCGGGTAACAGGATGGTGAGGGGTCACTGCGGCCAGTGACCCCTCAGGGCTTCTTAGGCCCTCGAACCGTCGGTCACCTGATCGGCCGGTGCACGTTCTCCCGCTCGCTCGGGCCCGGCGTCGCGTCGGCGATCCAGGGGGCGCCGTCGTCCGACGGGTCGACGATGCCCTGCTCCAGCCACTCGTACGTGCCCGACATCACGCCCTTGACGACCTTGCGGTCGAGGTCGTCGGTGTTGGACCACAGGCGGCCGAAGAGCTCCTCGATCCGCAGGCGGGCCTGCTGGCAGAAGGCGTCAGCGAGCTGGTAGGCCTCGCGGCCGTGCTCGCCCTGGCCGCGCAGGTGCTCCGCGCGCACGCACACCGCGCTCATCGCGAACAGCTCGGCGCCGATGTCGACGACCCGGCCCAGGAAGCCCTGCTTGGTCTCCATGCGGCCCTGCCAGCGGGACATGCCGTAGAAGGTGGAGCGGGCGAGTTTGCGGGACGTGCGTTCGACGTAGCGAAGGTGCGGGGAGAGGTCGACGCCGCGTTTGAACTCGCCGTACGAATACGGCAGTTGCCCCTGGCCGGCGACCAGTTTCGGCAGCCACTTGGCGTAGAAGACGCCGGCGTTGGCGCCCGCCTTCGCCTTGTCCTGGAGGGACTTGTCGGGGTCGATGAGGTCACCGGCGACCGACAGGTGGGCGTCGACGGCCTCCCGGGCGATCAGCAGGTGCATGATCTCCGTCGAGCCCTCGAAGATGCGGTTGATGCGCAGGTCGCGCAGTACCTGCTCGGCGGCGACCGGGCGCTCGCCGCGGGCCCTGAGCGACTCGGCCGTCTCGAAGCCGCGGCCGCCGCGGATCTGGATCAGTTCGTCGGCGATCGTCCAGGCCATCTCGGAGGCGTAGAGCTTGGCGAGGGCGCCTTCGATGCGGATGTCGTTGCGGTCCTCGTCGGCCATCTGCGAGGCCAGGTCGGTGACGGCTTCCAGGGCGAAGGTGGTGGCCGCGATGAAGGAGATCTTGGAGCCGACGGCCTCGTGGGCGGCGAGCGGCTTGCCCCACTGCTCGCGCGCCGCCGACCATTCGCGGGCGATCTTCAGGCACCACTTGCCGGCGGCGACACAGGACGCGGGCAGGGACAGCCGTCCGGTGTTCAGCGTGGTGAGCGCGATCTTCAGGCCGGCGCCCTCGGGGCCGATGCGGTTGGCGGCGGGGACGCGGACCTGGTGGAAGCGGGTGACGCCGTTCTCGATGCCGCGCAGGCCCATGAAGGCGTTGCGGTTCTCGACGGTGATGCCGGGCGAGTTGGTCTCCACGACGAAGGCGGTGATGCCGCCCTTGTGGCCCTCGGACTTCGGCACTCGGGCCATGACGACGAGGAGGTCGGCGACCACGCCGTTGGTCGTCCACAGCTTGACCCCGTCGAGGACGTAGTCGTCCCCGTCGGGTACGGCGGAGGTGGCCAGGCGTGCCGGGTCGGAGCCCACGTCGGGCTCGGTCAGCAGGAAGGCGCTGATGTCGGTGCGGGCGCAGCGCGGCAGGAACCGCTCCTTCTGCTCGGGGGTGCCGAACAGCTTCAGCGGCTGCGGTACGCCGATCGACTGATGGGCGGAGAGCAGCACGCCGATCGCGGGGGACGCCGAGCCGGCCAGGGTGAGGGCCTTGTTGTAGTAGACCTGGCCGAGGCCGAGCCCGCCGTACTTGGTGTCGATCTTCATGCCGAAGGCGCCGATTTCCTTCAGCCCGTCGATCACGTCGTCGGGAATGCGGGACTCGCGCTCGATGAGGGCGCCGTCGACCTTCGTCTCGACGAAGTCGCGGAGCTTGGCGAGGAACTCCTCGCCGCGCTGGGCGGCCTCGTCGGTGGGCATCGGGTGTGGGTGGATCAGGTCGAGGCGGAAGCGGCCCAGGAACAGTTCCTTGGCGAAGCTGGGCTTGCGCCAGTCCTGCTGCCGGGCCTCCTCCGCTACCTGACGTGCCTCACGCTCAGTGACAGTGGGCTTCGTGGGTGCTGCGGACATGAGGCTCACCTCGCCGTGAATCGGGATCATGGGCCGTTTGGTTACCGACGGGTGCTACCCGATCGTATGTACCCGATTACGGGCGGGGCCACCACCCTGCGCGCGTCCATTCAGCCGATGTTGACGGAGTGCGCCTCGGTGTCCAGGCGGTCGGCGCCCGGGAACGGGGCGCGGTCAGAGGTGTTGCGCCGGCAGGGCCGTCCGGGGGACGGTGCCCCTGGAGGGCAAAGCTGTCGAAGCGCTTCGACAACCTCTGGACACCCGGCGTCGCCAGAGCTAGTGTCAAATCACCCTCAGACCCGCCCCTGCACGCATCGGCGCACTGTCGAAGCGCTTCACAACAGCTTGGAGAGCCGGATGGTCACCCTTGCCGAGGTCGCCCAGCACGCCGGAGTCTCGGCGAGCACGGTGAGCTATGTCCTCAGTGGCAAGCGGTCCATCTCCACGACCACCCGGCACCGGGTCGAGCAGAGCATCCGCGAACTCGGCTACCACCCGAACGCGGGCGCCCGTGCCCTGGCCAGCAGCAGGTCGAACATCATCGCGCTGATGATCCCGCTGCGCACCGACATGTACGTGCCGGTGATGATGGAGATCGCCATCGCGGTGGCCACCACGGCCCGCACGCACGGCTACGACGTCCTGCTGCTGACCGGCGAGGAGGGCCCCGACGCGGTGCGCCGCGTCACCGGCAGCGGGCTCGCCGACGCGATGATCCTGATGGACGTCCAGCTGGACGACGAGCGGCTGCCGCTGCTGCGCGGCACCGACCAGCCGTCCGTGCTGATCGGGCTGCCCGCCGACACCTCCGGGCTGACCTGCGTCGACCTCGACTTCAAGGCGACCGGCGCGCTGTGCGTGGAGCATCTGGCAACGCTGGGGCACCGCGACATCGCTGTCATCGGCGAGGCGCCGGCCGTCTATGAACGGCACACCGGTTTCGCGGAGCGCACGCTCGACGGACTGCGGCTGCGTTCCCAGGAGTCGGGGCTCCGGCTGCTGCACCGGTCGTGCGAGGGCGGGTACGACGCGATGGCCGTCACCCTCGCCCGCATCCTCGACGAACGCCCGGGCACCACCGGGTTCGTCGTGCAGAACGAGTCGGCGGTCGAGCCGCTGCTCGCGCTGCTGCGCCAGCAGGGCCGTGCCGTACCCGAGGACGTGTCGGTGGTCGGCATCTGCCCCGACCAGGTGGCCACCCAGGCCTCGGTGCGGCTGACGTCCGTCTCCATTCCCGCCCAGGAGATGGGCCGGCACGCCGTGGAGCAGCTGGTCGCCAAGCTCGACGGGCGCGGCAGCGACGAAGTCCTGCTGATCGCGCCCGAGTTGACGGTCCGGGCGAGCACGGGCCCGGCGCCGTCCGCCGCCCACTGACACGTCACCGCCCCCGCCTCACTGACCGCTTCACCGCCGTGCCCCCGCCGGGCACCTCCATGTCTGCATTCGCTGCCCTCCTGAGGAGCACACCTCGTGAATCAGCCTGCCGAAAACCAGCCCCAGCCAGGCACGGTCAGCCTCGCGCAGTCGTCCCCGACCGTCGGCACGTTCCGCGAGCGGGACGGCGCGCTGGAGTGGAGCGGCCGCCAGGAGACCGTACGCGTGGAGCCGTGGGGTCCGGACGCGGTCCGGGTGCGTGCCCGGCTCGGTGGTCCGGTCCTCGAAGGACTGCCGAACGCCCTTCTCGACGAACCTCCGGCCACGGGGAGCTCGGTCAAGATCGGTGACGGGGAGGCGCAGCTGACCGTGGGCGCGCTGACCGTGCTGGTCGACGCCGAGGGCCTGATCCGTTTCCTGCGCACCGAGGACGGCGAGGAGGTGCTCGCCGAGGAGCGCGCCCATTTCTGGTGGCCCGGCCCGCGTCTCTACACCGCCGTCGGCAACGGCCACCACCGCCTGGAGCAGCGCTTCGCCGCGTACGACGACGAGAGGCTGTACGGTCTCGGCCAGCACCAGCACGGACGGTTCGACCAGAAGGGCCTGGTCCTCGACCTCGTCCAGCGCAACGCCGAGGTCGGCATCCCGGTGCTGTCGTCCAGCCGGGGCTACACCCTGCTGTGGAACAACCCGGCGATCGGCCGCGTGGAGCTCGCGCACAACGGCACCAGGTGGGTCGCCGACTCGGCCCGCCAGATCGACTACTGGATCACCGCGGGCAGCCCTGCCGACGGCCAGCGGCGCTACAGCGCGGCGACGGGCCGTACGCCGATGCTGCCCGAGTGGGCGGCGGGCTTCTGGCAGTGCAAGCTGCGCTACCGCACGCAGGACGAACTCCTCGCGGTGGCGCGGGAGTACAAGCGCCGGGGCCTGCCCCTGTCGGCGATCGTCTGCGACTTCTTCCACTGGACGCACCTCGGCGACTGGAAGTTCGACCCGGCCGAGTGGCCCGACCCGGCGGCCATGGTCCGGGAACTGGACGAGCTGGGCGTCAAGTTGGTGGTCAGCGTATGGCCGTCGGTGTCGCCGCTGAGCGAGAACCACGCCCTGATGGAGCAGCGCGGCTACTTCATCGGCACCCAGTACGGCCCGATGGCACACGCCGACTGGCCCGACAAGGAGGTGGCCTCCACGGTCCAGGTGGCGTTCTACGACGCCACGAACCCGGACGCGCGTGAGTTCGTGTGGTCGAAGGTGCGCGACAACTACCTCGTCCCGTACGGCATCACGGCCTTCTGGCTGGATGCCTGCGAGCCGGAGCTGAAGCCGGGCTTCCAGGAGAATTTGCGCTACTGGACGGGTCCGGGCCTGGAGGTCGGCAACAGCTACCCGGCCGAGAACTCCCGCACCTTCCACGAGGGCCTGCGGGCACAGGGCGAGGAGGTCATCACCCTCAACCGCTCGGCCTGGGCGGGCAGTCAGCGCTACGGCGCCGCCCTGTGGTCCGGGGACATCGGCACCGACTTCGCGACCCTGCGCCGCCAGCTCGCGGCCGGACTCAACACCGCGCTGTCCGGTATCCCCTGGTGGAACACGGACATCGGCGGCTTCCACGGCGGCGACCCGGACGACCCGGCGTACCGCGAGGTCATGGTCCGCTGGTTCCAGTTCGGCGCGCTGTCCCCGCTGATGCGTCTGCACGGCTTCCGCGACCCGGGCACGCCGCTCGGCCCGGAGATGACCGGCGGCCCGAACGAGGTGTGGTCGTACGGCGAGGAGGCCGGCCCGATCCTGGAGAAGTACCTGCGGCTGCGCGAGCGCCTCAAGCCGTACGTCCTTCAGGTCATGCGCGAGGCCCACGAGGAGGGCCTGCCGGTGATGCGGCCGCTGTTCCTGGAGTTCCCGGGCGACCCGGCGGCCTGGTCGGTCGACGACGCCTACCTCTTCGGCCGCGACCTGCTGGTCGCCCCGGTGCTGTCGGCGGGCGCGACGACATGGACGACGTACCTCCCGGCGGGCGCGCGCTGGACGGACGCGTGGACCGGGGAGACGTACGGGGGCGGTGCGGCCGTGACGGTCGACGCCCCGCTGGACCGCATCCCGCTGTTCCTGCGGGACGGGGCACGGCTGCCTGTAGCGGAGTAGCCGTGTCGGAGGGGGTGGCCGGACGGTGGAGGTCTTCCGGCCATCCCCTCGGCCACTTACCCAACTTGCCTTCTCGGCACGTCAGTTCATCGGGATAGAGTCGCCGCGTGTCCTCGCCTCCGCTCGCCCTCACTCTCGCCAACCAGCTGCTGCGGCCGGGCTTCGGATCCCGTCGCGGTCCCGACCGGATCTTCGACCGGATCGTCGTGGAGACGGGAGAGGCGAAGGGGGACCGGCAGTTCGTCGACGACTTCCGGCTGCTGCTGGGCTGGTGGGCCGGGGCCGAGAACCTCACGCCTCTCGGCTGGCAGTCCGCTCAGGTCTTCGTGCGGCGGCATCTCGCCAACCGGGCGCGGGTGCGTGGGCTGATCGCCGGGCACCCGGAGATCGAGCGGGAGCCGGTCGAGAAGCCGGTGTTCGTCGTGGGCCTGCCGCGTACCGCGACCACCGTCACGCACTCCGTGCTGTCGCTCTCGGCCGAGCACCGCGGTCCCCTGCTGTGGGAACTGCTCACCCCCGGCCTGGAGCCGTCGCCCCGTGAGCGACGGAAGGCGGTCACGGCAGGCCGCCGCATGGTCCAGGGAACCAACCTGTTCGCACCGCGCTTCCGCGACATCCACGCGATGGCCGCCGAGGGCCCCGAGGAGTGCACGTTCGCCCTGCCGCACGCCCTCATGCCGCTGTCGCAGGTGCTGATACCGGAGTACGTGGAGTGGTACCGCGCGCGGGACTTCACCGACGACTACCGGTACCTCAAGCAGGTGTTCCAGGTCCTGCAGTACGGCCGTCCACGGCGCCGCTGGATCCTCAAGTCCCCGCTGCACCTGGGCAACCTCGACGCGCTGCACACGGTGTTCCCGGACGCCACGATCGTGTGGTGCCACCGCGATCCGGTCACCGTCGTGGCCTCCTTCTGCAGCCTGATCGAGCACGGCATGGCCGTCAGCACCCGCCCCCTCGACCTGCACGGCATCGGCGCCACCTGGTCCGGCCTGCTGAGCCGTGCCATGCGACGCGGCCTCGCGGCCCGTGCCGCCCTGCCCCGCGAGGCGGTGGTGGACGCCCCGTACTCCTGGCTCGGTGCCGAGCCCGCCACAGGTGCCCCGAAGCTCTACGACGCGGTCGGCGCCCGCTGGACTGACGCCGAGGCAGCCCGGCTGGCCGGTGCCGTCGCCCGCCCGAAGGGCACCCGACCGCACCGCTACGACCTGGCCCGCTACGGCCTGACCCGCGCCGAGGTCGAGGACGCCTTCGCGGACTACAACGCGCTGCGGGCCGAGGTCGACCGCGCCTGAGGCGGGACGCGGACCGGCCCCGGCCCTCCCGGCACGTCAGCTGCTGCTGACGGTCAGGTTGTTGGTGGCGAAGTCGAGCCCGCCGGACGACGAGGTGATCTCGTAGCCGAACTGCACGTCGCCGATGGTCTCGCTGCTGGACATCCAGCCCTTGGTGTTGGCGATCCAGCTGAGGATCGGCTTGATGTCCACGGTGCCGGAGTTGGAGTCGGACGTCCGCAGGAACGAGAAGACCTCGTTCGCGCCGTTGCTGCCCTTGTAGACGGTCCAGGTGTGACCGCCGAGCGTGACGTTGCCCTGCGAGGTGCCGAGCGGGCCGACGGCGCCGTTGTAGTTGACCCAGAGCATGATCTCGTAGTCGTAGTCGGTGTCCCAGATGTCGTACGACGTGTTGTACGCGCCGGACGACGGAACGGTGACGTTGTAGCTGCTGGTGAGCGAGCCGAGGGAGGCGATCGTCTTGTTGATCACCTTCTTGGAGTTGGGGTAGGACTTGATGCCGCCGGTGCCCGGGTGGTTGGCCCAGACACCCCAGTTGGTACCGGAGTTGGCCCAGATGCACTGGCTGCCGGCGCCGGAGCCCCAGATGTTGTTGTAGAGCGTGTAGCCGTTCAGACTGGTGTTGCCCCACTGGTCGCAGGAGTTCCAGACGGCGGCCGAGGCGGGGGCGGAGGCGAGCCCGACGGTGGCGCCGAGGGCCATCGCCGGGGCCAGCACGGCCATGGTGATCTTGCGTAGTGCGGTCTTTGCCATGGTGTCCCTTTCCATGGTGGGGGGAATTGCGGGGGTTACCACGCCCCGAGGCTGAGGACGTGGTCTTCTCCGGCGACGAGGTCGAGCGGTCGTGCGTCGCCGTCGTCGTCGCCGGAAGAAGTCCGGAGTTCGATACGGACCGTGCGGGACGGCTTCAGGACGGCGGTGGCTCCCTCGGGCGTCCAGGTCAGGTCGACCTCCGCGCCGAACCGGGTGCGCACACCCCGAAGCCGGCCCTTGGGGAGGTGGGGCGGCACGGCGGGCAGCAGGACCAGCCGGTGCGGGGTCGACTGCACGAGCATCTCGATCAGTACGGCGGGCAGGGTGTGCGCGGCGTCCGCGTTGTAGACGTCGCGGTTCGGGTAGTGGGCGCTCATCAGGGAGGCGTGGAAGAAGTCGCCGCCCAGGACCTGGTCGAGGGCGTGGGCGACGCGATCGCCGTCCCGGAGGCGGGCCGCGATGAGGCCGTGGTGGAGGTGGCCGTGCGCTGAGTCGTTCTCGGCGCCGCGCAGTTCAAGGGCGCGGTGGGCGGCCGTCGCGAGGTCGGGGGTGTCGTAGGGGGTGATCTCGTCGAGCGGCCAGACGCCGTAGAGGTGGCTGAGGTGGCGGTGGTCGTACGTGTCCGCCAGGCCCGGCCGGGCCCATTCGGCGAGGGCGCCGTCGGCGTTGATCCGGTGCGGAGGGAGACGGTCGGCGAGGGCGCGCCAGCGGTCGGCGTCCGGGGCGTCAGGGGTACCGGAGTGGTAGTCGGCCGCCGTCAGCAGAGCGTGGCGGGCCGCCGAGAGGTCCATCGCGGCGTTGATCGTGCCCCAGCTCGCGTTCGCCGGGCGGTTCTCGGGTGAGTAGGAGGGGACGACGACCAGGTGACCGTTCTCGTCGGTGCGGGTGAGGAAGTCCTCGTAGAACAGCGCCACTTCGGCGAGGACGGCGGCGGTGCGCGGGTCACGCTCACCGCGGGTCTCGTCGTGATCGACGAGCGGCTTGAGCAGCCAGTCGGCGCCCGCTGTCCACAGGTGCAGGGGGTATTCGCGGCTGAAGTGGTAGATGTGCCCGGACACGCCGTCGGTGTGGGCGGGGGCCACGACGCCACGGGTGCCGAAGATCGCGCGGGCGTTGTCCCGCCAGTGGTCCAACTGGCCCTGGACGAGCAAGGCATGGGCCTCGGTCACCTCCGGGAGCGCTGCCGCGGCGGCCGACGCGGTCTGGAGGTTGAGGTTGGCGTCGGTGGTGAACGCGCCCGACCAGGCCGTGTTCCAGTCGCCGGTCCACAGGCCGGTCAGCCGGGGCGGCAGCATCCCGGCGGCGGACAGGAGGTGGTAGCGGCCGGCCGCGAAGAGGCGTTCCAGGAGGGCGGGGCTCTTCGGGCGGCTCACCAGGTCGGAACCGGGCAGGGCCCGTTCGGCCGCGTCGGCGCCGAGGTCGAGGCCGGCACGGAGGTAGGCGGGCCGGTGCAGGTCGGTGTGGCGGGTGAGGAGGCGGTCGTACGGGTCCTCGTCACCGTCAGGCAGCAGGGCGCGCAGCGCATGTGCCTCGGCGAGGGCGTCCAGCTCCCCGGCGTGGCGCCGGATGCGGGTGAGGAGCAGCAGCGAGCGGGCGTTCTCGATGCGCAGACCCGGCAGTGAGGTGCGGGTGCTGCCGCCCGTGATCACGGCGAGGGTGACGCCCGTGTACGCGCGGTCGCTTCCGGGGTAACGGGCGCGCAGGGTGAGGAGCGCACCCTCGGGGGTGAGGACAGCGCTGTGTCCGACCGCCAAGCCGTATGGGGCGCCCGGAAGTTGGTGATCCAGGGTGACGTCGACCGTGAGGCCAGGCTCGGTGAGGTACTGGACGATGACGTCGTCGGCGCGGGAGACGAAGACCTGGCTCCGCCAGCCGCCGCGCCCGGCCGTGCAGACGCCGGTGGTGAAGTCGACCCGGCGGCGGTAGTCGCCGCGCTCCTCGACGGCCGGGCGGCGCAGTCGCAGCTGGAAGGCGGGGTGGAAGGGCTGCACCCACTGCAGCGCGCGCCCGTCGGTGAAGTGCTCGGCTGCGGTGACGTCCCCGGCGAGCAGCCGGTCCTGAAGGTGCGGGAGTTCGGCGGCGAGGGCGGGCGGACGGGCGTGCTCGCCGCCGTTGGGGCGGACCAGGGTGTGGTGGTTGACGATGACCCGGTCGGCGTTCGGATCGCCGAACACCATGACGCCGTGTCGGCCGTTCCCGCTCAGGAAGGCGTCCTCCCAGCGGGTGGCGGGAGCGGGCTCCCAGGTGCCGTGCACCGGTCCGCTCATGAGGCGGCCTCCAGTACGGCGACCCCGTACCGCCCCAGCTCCACCGAGTCGGCGGTGTCCGCGCCGGTCAGCAGGTCGTGGTGGCGGCCGGGCACGGGGACGGTGACCGGGTCGCGCCCGTGGTTCAGAAGGAACAGCAGGCCGCCCCGTCGTACCGCCTCCACACCCGCCGGAAGTCCGGCGAGGGTCGGTCGCACACCCGCCCCCGTCGCGATGTCGGCGAGCAATGTGCGCAGGGCGTGCGGCTCGGGGAGGGTGGAGACGTACCAGGCACGGCCCTTGCGCAGGACGGCGGGCATCCCGTCCAGCTCGCCCCCCTTGTAGGTCGTCACGGCGTCCACGTCGTCCGCCGCCTCGATCTCCTCGGACCACAGGGTGCCGTGGAAGCCCTCGACGTCGGTCTTCTCCCCAGCGTCGAGCGGCCACCATTCGTGCAGCGTGCGGATGCCGAACAGCTTGCGCAGCCGTACGTCCATGCCGCCGGGCCGGACGCGGTCGTCCTCGTCGGCGACGCCGGTCAGGAAGCCGGCGACGAGGGTGCCGCCGTTCTCGACGTACGCGACGAGGTGGTCGATGGCCGCGTCCGTCATCAGGTACAGCTGGGGGACGACGACCAGTTTGTAGGCGGACAGGCCGTGCTCGGGGTGGGCGAAGTCCGCGACGGTGTGCGCCTCCCAGAGGGCGCGGTGCCAGGCACGGACGACCTGCGGGTAGTCGACCTCGCAGGACAGCCGGCCGTCCTGCCGGCTCGCCCACCAGGCGTTCCAGTCGAGGAGTACGGCGACCTCGGCGGCCTCGACCCGGGTGTCGGCCACCTTCCGGCTCAGCAGCGCCAGCTCGGCGCCGATCCGCTTGACCTCCTGGTACGTACGGCCGTGCTCGCCCGCGTGGCTGACCATCCCCGAGTGGAACTTCTCCGAGCCCTGCCGGGACTGCCGCCACTGGAAGTAGCAGACGGCGTCGGCGCCGCGGGCCACGGCCTGGAGGGACCACAGGCGGTTGAGGCCGGCGGGCTTGGGGTGGTTGACGCCGCGCCAGTTGACCGGTCCGGCCGCCTGCTCCATGACCGTCCAGGGGCCGCCGCGGGCCTGCGAGCGGGTCATGTCATGGATGAGCGCGCCGTACTGCCCGCCGAACGGATCGCGCGGATCCGGGTAGATGTCGACCGAGACGACGTCCTCCCGCTCGGCCCAGAGCCAGGCGTCCTGCCCCTGCCAGAACGGCATGAAGTTGGTCGTCACCGGGATGTCCGGGCTGTGCCGGGCGACGATGTCGCGCTCGGCGAGGTAGCACTCCAGCAGCGCGTCGGACGTGAACCGCTTGAAGTCGAGAACCTGCGTGGGGTTCTTCATGTAGTGCGCACGGCGCGGCGGCAGGACCTCGTACCAGTCGCCGTATCCCTGGCTCCAGAAGGTGGTGCCCCAGGCCTCGTTGAGGGCGTCGAGCGTGCCGTACCTGTCCTGGAGCCAGCGGCGGAAGGCGGCCTCGGCCTCGGTGCCCCAGTCGTAGGTGCAGTACTCGTTGTTGATGTGCCACATCCGCAGGGCCGGGTGGCCGGCGTAGCGGGCGGCGAGGTCCTCGGTGATGGCGGCGGCGTAGCAGCGGTACGTCGCGCTGGAGTGGGAGAAGTGCTGGCGGGAGCCCCACCACTCGGTCCGGCCGTCCTCGTCGCGCGGGAGGGTCTCGGGGTGCAGCCGGCCCATCCAGGGCGGGGGCGAGGAGGTGGGGGTGGCGAGGACGACGCCGATGCCGTTGTCGTGCATCAGGTCCATCAGCCGGTCCAGCCAGCCGAACTCCCTTGCGCCTGGGCGTGGTTCGAGTTCGGCCCAGGAGAAGACGCCGAGGGTGACCGAGTTCACCCCGGCGTCCTTCATCAGGCGGACGTCGTCGTGCCAGGTCTCCTCGGGCCACTGCTCGGGGTTGTAGTCGCCGCCGAAGAGAAGGCGGCCGCGGGTGGCGTCGCTCAGGCCGGGCATCAGACCGGCTCCCCGTACTGGACGCCCCGCCCGTTGGTGGCGAGGTAGACGCGGCCGTGGAGGCGCGGGTCGCCGGTGACGGCCGCTCCGATCCAGCCCCATTGGTGCAGGTCGTCGTTGATCCGCACCCAGGTCTTCGCCTCGTCGTCGGAGCGGTACACGGCGGTGGTGCTTTCGGTGGAGCCGACCAGGTAGAGCGCCGGGTAGGGGGCGCCTTGGGCGGCCTTGCCGAAGCCGAGGGTGTACGAGGCCCAGCAGCTGTCGACCTTGGTGAAGGTCGCGCCGCCGTCGGTGGAGCGGTACAGCCCGTTCCACTTGAGGCTCAGCCACAGGTCACCGGACCGGCCGGGCGCCACGGCCAGCTGGAACTCCTTGTCACCCGAGTTCAGACCGCCGGCCCGCGGGGCGAAGGTGAGACCGCCGTCGGTGCTGGCGTGGAGGGTGCCGGTGGTGGTGTCGAAGGCGTAGAAGGTGCTCGGGTCGACGGGGTCCGCGACCGGGGTGGCCCCCTTCGGGAAGGAGGGAACCTCGGCCCAGGTGACGCCGTTGTCGGCGGAGCGCTGGGCCGGGTAGGGGGTGCCGTCCCACGGCACGAAGGACCACAGCAGCACGCTGCCGTCGGCGTTGGTGGCGATCGGCCCCGGCGCGTCCTTGGCGATGGCGGGCTGGGCCTTGAAGGGCGCCCAGGTCTGCCCGCCGTCGTTCGAGTGGGCGCCGTTGCCGTTGTCGCCCCAACCGGCACGGACGACGTACGAAGGTCTGGCCGCCGCCTGCGCGAGCCCGGTGGAGGTCCCGAACACCGGATTGGCGGCCATGCCGCGCGACGGGGACGCGGCGAGCGACTCGTGGTACATCACACCGATGTCCCCGTTGCCGCTGATCAGGTGGGCTTTCCCGGCAGGCGGCGAGATCAGCTGGCGGACGGAGGTCTCCTCCAGGCCGCGGATCTGCGGGGCCCAGTGCACCAGGTCGCGCGTGCCGTAGAGGGTGGCGCCGGTGCCGTAGACGATGTGCTTCGCGTCGTACGGGTCGACGGCGACCGCCTGGATCCACCAGCCGAACTTGGGCTGGTCGGCCCCCCACTTGAGGTACGGCGTCTCGGAGACGTCGAGCACGGCCGTGTTCTTCAACGACGTCCATGTGCGACCGCCGTCGGTGGTCCGGTACACGGTGTCGATGTCGGCCCAGCGGTTGTTGGTGGACACCACGAGCGTGCCGGGCCGCCGGGCGTCGACGGCGACGCCGCCGTAGCCGAAGGTGTCGGCCGACCCGTCACCCGTGGTCCCGCCGGGCTTCACGGGCGTGACGTCGGTCCACTTCCCGTTGAGCGTGCACAGCTTGTGCGCGCTGCCGTCCGACTGGCCGTTGGGGCCGGGCGCGTTGGCATACGTCACGTACAGCTCGTGGGTGTGGCGGTCGTACGCGGCGCGGATCGGGACCTTGGCGGCGGTGCCGGTGGGCTGACCGGGGACGGCCTCCCACTTGGTGCCGTCGGCGGTCCGGTACAGGTTCCGGGTCGCCGCCGTGCCGTCGCCGTCGCCCCAGCCGGCGTAGAGGGTGCGGCCGGCGGCGACGAGGAGGGTGACGCCCTGTCCGGTGGCACTCGGGGAACCCGGGAATGCGGTCACGGCGGCCCAAGTGGCGCCCCGGTCCGTGGACTTGAGCAGCCCGTCGTGCCGGGTGCCCAGCCACAGGGTCTCACTGTCCCGCGGGTCGACGAGCAGCCGCTCCCCCGTGCCCCGCCCGTCCTCGTTGGCGCCGAGCTTCACGGTGAGGTCGGCGCGCTGCCAGGTGGCCCCGCGGTCCTCTGAGCGCAGCACCGCTCCGTTGCCGGCCCAGGACTGGGCGTAGGTGCCCAGGGCGAGGTAGACGCGGTCGGCGTGGGCGGGGTCGACGGCGATGGCCTCGACGCCGAGGAGGTTCCAGTCGTCCCAGCCGAGGTGGTCGGTCAGCGGGGTCCAGCGGGCGGCGCGGTCGTCCCAGCGGTAGGCGCCGCCGATGTCGGTGCGGGCGTAGGCGAGACCGCGGACGGAGGGGTGGAAGAGCACGCCGGTGACGAAGCCGGTGCCGCCCATGACGGCGTTGCGCCAGCGGTACGCCTGGCCGGCGGCAGCGGCGTCGGGCTCGGCGGCGGACGCCTGCCCGGCGATGGACGGCACGGCGGTGAGCGCGGCGGCGGCCGCGGGGCCAGCGAGGACGGTTCGTCTGCTGGGCTGGGACGTGCGCATGGCAAACCTCGTTCTGGCAAAGGGGGCGGGGATGCCTACCTGGTGGGACAGCGAACAACCGGTGGTCCTGCGGCAAGACCTTGCTGTGCGGTCGTCAGCCCTTGACCGCGCCGGTCAGCATGCCCTTCTTGAAGTGGCGCTGGACGAACGGGGATGCGACGGCGACGGGGATCAGGGCGAGGACCATGACGGCCATCTGCAGTCCCAGGGCGGAGAGTTCACCGGTGCGGACCGCCTGCTGAAGGCCGGTCGGAGCCTCGGTGTTCTTCTGGACCAGCTGGATGAGCACGTTCTGCAGCGGCATCATCTGCTGGTCGCTGAGGTAGATGGACGCGTTGAACCAGGCACTCCAGTAGCCGACCGCGTAGAACAGCGAGATGACGGCCAGCACCGCCCGCGACAGCGGCAGGATGATGGTCAGCAGGATCCGCACATCACTCGCCCCGTCGATGCGGGCGGACTCGGTGAGTTCGGGTGAGATCCCCATGAAGAAGGCCCGCAGGACAAGGATGTTGAAGACGCTGACCGCGCTCGGCAGGACCAGGGACAGATAGGTGTCGGTGAGCCCCAGCGACTGCACCAGCAGGTACGTCGGGATGAGGCCGGCCCCGAAGAACATCGTGGCCATCATGGTCATCAGCAGGAATCGGTGGCCCAGACTGCCCGGCCGGGACAGGCCGTAGGCCGCGAGCACCGAGACCGTCATCGAGAACAGCGTGCCGAAGAGCGTGACGCCGACCGAGACCATGATCGCCCGGCTGACCTGGCCACCGCTGAGCAGCTCCGTGTAGTTGACGAAGGTGATGTCCTGGGGGATCACGACGAGGCCGCCGACCCGGTCGATCACCGGCTTCGGGGAGAGGCTGGTCACGATCACGATCCACAGCGGACCGAGCACCCCCAGGCAGCACAGCGCGAGGAAGCCGCTCTTCAAGGTGAGTCCGGCCTTGCTGGGCGGCTCCTCCCAGACGGGGCGGGCGGGGGCCTTGAGGCTGCGGATGAGCTGCGTGTTGAGGCTCACTTCTTGTACACCCCCTGCTCGCCCAGGAGGTGCGCGAACTTGTTCGCGCCCAGGACGAGGCACACTCCGATGACTCCCTTGACGAGGCCGACCGCGGCCGCGTAGCTGAAGTCGCCGTTCTGGATACCCATGTTCCACACGTACGTGTCCAGGACCTCGCTGGCCCCCACGCCGACCGCGTCCCGCTGGAGCAGGAACTGCTCGAAGCCGACGCTCAGCGCGTCGCCCACGCGCAGGACGAGCAGCAGGGCGATCACGGGGCGCAGCGCGGGCAGCGTCACATGCCACATGCGTCGCCGGCGCCCCGCGCCGTCCATGGCGGCGGCCTCGTACAGATCGGTGCTGACGGCGGCCAGGGCGGCGAGGAAGACGATGATCCCCCAGCCGGCGTCCTTCCACACGGCCTGCGCGGTGACCAGGTACTTGAAGAGGTCCGCGTCGGTCATCAGGTCGAAGCCGCTCCACCCGTGCGCTTCCAAGGTCTGCGCGATGATGCCCGCTCCGCCGAGGATCTGCTGGAACACGGTGACCACGAGAACCCACGAGAAGAAGTGCGGCAGATACATGATCGCCTGCGCCACGGCCCTGACCCGGGGCCGGATCACGCTGTTGATGAGCAGCGCGAGGGCGATGGGGATCGGGAAGAACAGCACCAGCTGGAGCACGAACAGCAGGATGGTGTTCTTCGCGGCGTCCCAGAACAGCGGGTCGTCGACCATCCGCGAGAACTGCTCCACCCCGACCCAGGGGCTGTGGAAGATCGCCGTGACGCCATTGCTGGACACGTACGGGTCGTAGTCCTGGAACGCGACGACGTTGCCCAGCAGCGGGACGTAGTTGAAGAGCAGGAGCAGGACGATGACGGGCAGCGTCATCAGGATCAGCGCGCGGTCCCGGCGCAGCCGGATCCGCCAGGGAACCTTGTCCGTCGTGCTCGCCCCGCGCGGTACCTCCTTCACGGTGGCTGTGGCCACCGCGGCCGTCGGTTCCTCGACGGCCGCGGGAGGACGGGTCCCGTCGGGCCTGCTCCCGGCCGTGAGAGACATCAGCTGCCGCTGCCGTTCTGGTCGATGAGCTTCTTGTACCAGTCGCGCAGCTTGTCGCCGCCGGAGGACTTCCAGGTGGAGATGGCCGCCTGCACGTCCGACAGCTTCCGGTTGCCGCGTACATAGTCGATCTCCAGCTGCTCGAACTGGCTGGAGAGGTTCGCGTAGCGGCTCGGCTCGACGATGTTCATGCCGTACGTGGACGTCTTCTTCATGAAGGCACCCATCCGCTGCTGCCACTCGACCTGCTTGCGGGCGACATCAGGGAAGTCGGGGTGGGCGAAGTAGGCGGCGGGTGCGGCCAGCATCACCCAGGCGTTGAGCACCTCGGAGTTGCCAAGGTCGTTCTTGACCGGGACGCCGTCCTTGACGGTGTAGTGGGTGCCCTCGACACCGTAGTCGACGAGCATCCGCTCCTTGGTGCCGTAGGGCGCGGCCGCGAAGTCGGCGGCGGCCAGCGCGTTCTCGACCGTCGCCTTCGAGGCGCCCTTGCGGATCAGCGACCAGATGGTGGCGGGCTGAGAGGCCCACAGCGTCGGGTTGCCGCCGTCGGCGCCGAAGATGTCGATGGCCTCGATCTGGAGATCCGGGTTGGACTGGGCCTGTTCGGCGGTCTTGCCGTACCAGTCGGCGATGTTGGCGTTGTAGACCAGGATCTGCCCGGCGGTGAACCGCTGGCCCTGGTCGCCCGTACGCGCCTTGTCGTCGGGATGGACCACGCCCGCGTCGAACAGCTTGCGCACCCACTCCAGTGCTTCGAGGTACTCGGGCTGTTCGATCCGGTACGTCAGTTTGCCGTCGGACCCGATGTTCCAGCCGATCGTCCCTGAGCCGCGGACACCGAAGATGTTCCACGCCGACCAGCTCATGTCACCGCAGGCCCACACCTTGGCCTTGGAGCTGGTGGCCTCCTTGGCCCAGCTGAGGAACTCGTCGGGCGACTTGGGTACCGAGTAGCCCTTCCTGTCGAAGAGGTCCTTGCGGTACTGGGGCGTGATCCAGTTCGCGGTGGCGGCCGGCATCGGGATGCCGCGCAGCGCATCGCCGAAGATGCCCATGCGCCAGGCGTCGGAGGGGATCGCGGCCAGGTTCGGGTACTTCTTGACCTTGTCACCCGCCAGGTGGGGGCCGAGGTCCATGAACTTCGCGGTGACCGCGTTCGCGATCTTGCCGACCAGCTCCCAGCCCGGCACGACGACCATGTCGGGTATGGAGCTGGAGGCAAGGACCGCGCCGAGCTTCTGGCCGTAGGTGTTGCCGTCCTGGTTCTGCCAGGTGACCTTGGTGCCCACCGCGGCGTCGAGCTCCGTGTAGTAGGCGCAGCCGGCCTTCGGCGGGGAGCCCCAGAACGGGGACATGATCTTGAAGGGGGCGCCGGTGCCGAGCTTCTCCGGGACGGAGGTGGCGAGGGCCGCGAGGTCGACCTTGCCGGTGTAGCCGGCCGCCGAACCGTTCTTCGACGGAAGGTCCGGCTGGGCGACCGTGCTGGCCACATACGTCGGCAGCAGCTTCTTGGCGTCCTTGCCCGACGTGGTCCCCTCGCGCGACCCGCTGTCCGAACCGCCGCAGGCGGCGAGCAGTGGCATCCCACCCGCCACCGCTGCGGTGGCGACCGCCGTGGAGGCGAGGAAGCTTCTCCGGCTGGGTCCGGAGGCGGCTGAGTCGGCGTTCGGCGTCATTGCGTCAACCCTTCGTGGCGCACCTGGACACCCGGCGGTGGGCCGTCGGCTGCGGTGTCGTAAGTGGAACTGGCTGAGCTGAAGCGGTCCTCCGAACACTGCAACGAGATCCGCGGGATCCGGCGAGATTCCGGCGTCGAAGCGCTTCGATGTTGCTGCGAGGTTAAGTGAACACCCAGGGGCGCACAAGGGTCGCTTCCAAGATTCCTCCGAGGTGCAGGAAGGGACCACTTCTTATGCACTGCTTGAAGTAACGGTGTGGATGTCTTGACACTCACCCCCGAGTCCAATGAGCATCGAAGCGCTTCGAAAGCGTCTGGCCGCTCCACCGCAAGGGGAATCCCACGTGACCGCACAAACGCCGCCTACGCCACCTTTCCGTGATCGGCGACTGCCGTTCGCGAAGCGCATCGACGACCTGCTGTCGCGGCTCACCCTCGGCGAGAAGATCGGATTTCTGCACCAGTTCACGCCGGCCGTCGAGCGGCTCGGCATCGACGCGTTCCGCACCGGGCAGGAGGCCCTGCACGGCGTGGCGTGGATGGGCCCGGCCACCGTCTTTCCCCAGGCGGTCGGCCTCGGCGCGACCTGGAACACGGATCTCGTACGCCGGGTCGGCGAGGCCGTCTCCAAGGAGACCCGCGCGATGCGGGCCCGCGACGACCGCGTGGGCCTGAACGTCTGGTCCCCCACCGTCAACCTCCTGCGCCACCCCCTGTGGGGCCGCAACGAGGAGGGCTACTCCGAGGACCCGAAGCTCACCTCGGCCATCGCCACCGCGTACACCCACGGCCTGCGCGGCGACCATCCGACGTACTGGCGCACCGCACCCGTCCTCAAACACTGGCTGGCCCACAACCACGAGACGGGCCGCGACGTGACGTCCTCGTCGGTGCGCCCGCGCGTCCTCAACGAGTACGACCTGCGCGCCTTCCGCGAGACGGTCGAGGCGGGAGCGACGGCAGGCGTGATGCCTGCCTACAACCTGGTCAACGGCCGCCCCAACCATGTCTCGCCCTACCTGCGCGAGCACCTGCGCGCCTGGACCGACGAGGACCTCCTGGTCTGCTCGGATGCCGGCGCACCCTCCAACCTGGTCGACTCCGAGCACTACTTCGACACCCACGAGGAGGCCACGGCGGCCGCGGTCCTCGCCGGCGTCGACAGCTTCACCGACCACGGCACCGACAGCTCGAAGATCACCGCGCGGGTCCGCGGGGCCCTGGACCAGGGTCTGCTGACCGAGGCGGACCTCGACACGGCGGTCCGCCGCCAGCTCTCGGTCCGCTTCCGCCTCGGTGAGTTCGACCCGGAGTACGACCCGTACGCGCTCACCAAGGACTTCGACACCCCGGCCCACCGCGCCCTGGCCCAGGAGGCCGCCGAGCAGGCTGTCGTACTGCTCAAGAACAGCGACGGCTTGCTGCCGCTCGCGCCCGGCACCCGGATCGCCGTGGTCGGCCTGCTCGCCGACGAGTGCAAGCGCGACTGGTACAGCGGCACACTCATCCACCGGTCCACCCCGCTGGAGGGCCTGTACGAGCGGTTCGGCGCGGAGCGCGTGGAGTTCGCGGAGGGCGTGGACCGGGTCCTGCTGAAGACCTCGGCCGGAACCCTCCTGAGCGTCCCCGAGGCCGACGCCGACGACGAGGCGCGCGGCGCCGAAGGCGCCCTCGACCCGGCCCTGCTCGCCGGCCGTACCGACCTGCCCCCGCTGACCTGCGACCCGGCCGGCACCGAACTCGCGCTCGTGGACTGGGGCGAGGGCGTGCTGACGCTGCGCGCCCCTGACGGCCGCTACCTCTCCGTCGCCGAGGACGGCTACCTCCGTGCCTCCGCCGACCAGCCCGGCGGCTGGGTCGTCCAGGAGACGTTCCGCCTGGAAACGCATGAGAACGGACACCTCCTCCGGCATCTCGGCACGGGTCACCACGTCTCAGTCGCCGCCGACGGCGTCAGAGTTGCCGAAGCGGATCCGGAAGTTTTCGAGCTCATCGTCATCGAATCCGGCGAAGACGCAGTGACGCGTGTCACCTCGCGGGCTGACGTGGTCCTGGTGGTCGCGGGCAACGACCCGCACATCAACGGCCGCGAGACCGAGGACCGCACGACACTGGCCCTCCCCACCCATCAGGAGCGCCTGCTGCGGGCCGCCCGCGCCGCCAACCCGAACACGGTGCTGGCGCTGGTGTCGGCGTACCCGTACGCGGTCGACCCGGCCGCGATCCCGGCGATGCTCTGGACGTCCCACGGCGGCCAGGCGGCCGGCACCGCCCTGGCCCGCGTCCTGGCCGGCGACGTCTCCCCCGCGGGCCGCCTCCCGCAGACCTGGTACGCCGACGACGCCGACCTGCCCGGCCTCCTCGACTACGACGTGATCGGCGGCCGCCAGACCTACCTGTACTTCGAGGGGACCCCGCTGTTCCCGTTCGGCCACGGCCTGTCGTACACGAGCTTCTCGTACGCCGACCTGCGGACGACGGTGGACGCAGACGCGATGGCGGTCACCTTCACGGTCACCAACACCGGCGACGTGACGGCCGACGAGGTCGCCCAGCTCTACACGCGGGCCGTGGACCCGACTGTGCCCCGTCCGCGCCGCGAGCTGGTGGCGCACAGCAGGGTGCGGCTGGCTCCCGGCGAACTGCAGGAGCTGAGCTTCGAAGTCCCGCTGTCCGCCTTCGACTTCTGGGACGTCGCGCGGAGCGGATGGCGCCGCGAGCCGGGGCCGTACGAGATCCTGGCCGGCGCTTCCAGCGAGGACATCCGCCTGCGCACGACCGTGATCCTGGACGGCGAGGCACCCGCCCCGCGCCCCGTCCTCCGACGCGGCCTGAACCCGGCCGACTTCGACGAGCAGAGCGGCATCGCGATCGTCGACCGTACGAAGGCATCGGGCGACGCGGTGACACCCGCGCAGGGCGAGCCGGGCGAACTGGTCTACCGGCACTGCGACTTCGGGGCCGGCGTCACTCAGGTGACGGCGACGGTCTCCGGCGACGGCGTGGTCGAGGTGTCGCTGGACGGGGGTCCGGTGCTCGCCGCACTGACGTCCCGGGCGCCGGATGCGAGCCCGTACGACTACTCGACGGTGAGCGCCGAGATCACCGCCGACGGCGTCCACGACGTCCGCCTCGAACTGCGCGGCCCCTTGCGGCTCGCGCACGTCGGCTTCTCCGGTTGAGGGTCCGGAACAGGCCGACGCAGGAAGGGGCCCGGCACCGGAAGGCATCGGTGCCGGGCCCCTTCGGGGAACCCTATATGAAAACGGTTCCCATTAGCTAGACCTTCGAGTGGCTCAGAGAGCGATGCCGGTGAGGACCATCACGCGCTCGTAGGTGTAGTCGTCCATCGCGAACTTCACGCCCTCACGGCCCACGCCGGACTGCTTGGCGCCGCCGTACGGCATCTGGTCGGCGCGGTAGGAGGGCACGTCGCCGATGACGACGCCGCCGACCTCGAGGGCGCGGTGGGCGCGGAAGGCGGTCTGCAGGTCGTGGGTGAACACACCTGCCTGGAGGCCGTACTTGGAGTCGTTGGCGGCGGCGAAGGCGGCGGCCTCCCCGTCGACCTTCTGCACGGTGAGGACAGGCCCGAAGACCTCCTCGCACGCGAGGGTCGCGTCGGCCGGTACGTCGGTGAGGACGGTCGGCGCGTAGGAGGCGCCGTCGCGCTTGCCGCCGGTGAGGAGGCTGGCCCCGGCGGAGACGGCCTCCTCGACCCACGCCTCGACGCGCTTGGCGGCGTCCTCGCTGACCAGCGGGCCGACGTCGGTGGCGTCGTCACCGGGGTCACCGGTGACCTGGGCCTCGACGGCGGCGACGATGCGCGGCACGAGCCGGTCGTACACGGACGCGTCCGCGATCACCCGCTGCACGGAGATGCAGGACTGGCCGCCCTGGTAGTTGGAGAACGTGGCGATGCGGGTCGCGGCCCGGTCGAGGTCCGCGTCGGAGGCGAAGTCGGCGAGCACGACCGCCGCCCCGTTGCCGCCCAGCTCCAGGGTGCAGTGCTTGCGCGGCACCGAGTCCATGATCGCGTAGCCGACCTTCTCGGAGCCGGTGAAGGAGATGACCGGCAGGCGCTCGTCCTGGACCAGGGCGGGCATCTTGTCGTTCGGCACCGGCAGGATGCTCCAGGAGCCGGCCGGAAGCTCGGTCTCGGCGAGCAGCTCTCCGATGATCAGCCCGGACAGCGGGGTGGCCGGAGCGGGCTTCAGGATGATCGGCGCGCCGGCGGCGATGGCCGGGGCGATCTTGTGGGCGCACAGGTTGAGCGGGAAGTTGAAGGGCGCGATGCCGAGGACGACGCCCTTGGGGAAGCGCCGGGTGAAGGCGAGCCGCCCCTGACCGCCGAGGTCGGTGTCGAGCCGCTGCGCCTCGCCGCCGTTGAACCGCCGGGCCTCCTCTGCCGCGAACCGGAACACGGACACGGCACGGCCGACCTCACCGCGGGCCCACTTCATGGGCTTGCCGTTCTCGGCGGAGATCAGCCGGGCGATCTCCTCGGTCCGCTCGACAAGCCGCCTGCTGACGTGGTCGAGGGCGGCGGCACGTACGTGGGCCGGGGTCGCGGCGAAGTCCTCGCGGACGGCGTACGCGGCGGCCACGGCCTCCTCGGTCTGCGCGTCCGTCGGCACGCTCACCGTGCCGACGACCCGCCCGTCCCACGGGGAGGTCACATCAAAGCTGTCCTCGCCGCTGACCTGGCGGCCGGCGAGCCAGAAGGCGTGGGTGGAAGTCATATGGATTCCCGGCCCTTCCGCGATTGGGGGTGTCCTGCTGTGTCGTGGTCCACGGTAGGGGCGCGGGGGCGGCGGGGCGTTTGTCCGGGGTGTAGTGGTGAGGGGCCGGGGTTCGACGGATTGGCACGGCTCGACGCCGGCCCGGATTCTCCGGCCCTGCCGGTCGGCCCTGCCGGTCGGCCCTGCCGGTCGGCCCTGCCGGTCGGCCCTGCCGGTCGGCCCTGCCGGTCGGCCCTGCCGGTCGGCCCTGCCGGTCGGCCCTGCCGGTCGGCCCTGCCGGTCGGCCCTGCCGGTCGGCCCTGCCGGTCGGCCCTGCCGACCGGCCCTGTTCAAGCGGTCCTACTCGGTCGACGTCGCCTTCAACGCCAGCCAGAGCTCCATCCGCACATCGGCGTCGTCCAGCGACCGCCCCAGAATCTCCTCCACCCGCCGCATCCGGTACCGCAGCGTATGCCGGTGCACCCCGAGATCCGCGGCCGCCGCATCCCACTGCCCGTGCCGCGAGAGCCAGGCACGCAGCGAGGCGACCAGATCACCCCGCCCCGTCGCGTCGTGCTCGTGCAGCGCCCGCAGCAACCCGTCCGCGAACGCCTTCACCGCGTCGTCCGCGAGCAACGGCAGCACCGACCCCGCCGCCATCTGCTCGTGCTCCACGCACACCCGCCCCCGCCGCCGGGCCACCGACAGCGCCTGCGCGGCCTGCTTGTACGCCGCCGCCGCGGCGATGGGTCCGGCCGGCGCCGAGAGCCCGACGACCAGTTCGTCCTCGTCGGCGCTGCCCGCCTGCTCCGGTACGGTCCCGGACCGCGCCGCCTCCAACGCCGCCGCGTAGTCCGCACACGCGGTCACCGCCGCACCCCCGTCAGCCGCGAGCACCACCAGCCGCGCCGCGTCCCCCTCCCCCTCGGGCACCACCAGCACCGCTTCCCCGGCCCGGGCCGCCGCGGACTCCACGATCTCGGTGAGGGCACCCAGCGGATCGCCGCTCGCCTCGGAGGCGGCGACGAGCACCGCGGCGGACGCCTTGGTGAGTGCCACCCGGCTCCCGGAGTCCACGACCCGCGCCGCCGACACCGAGGCGGCCTCGGCGACGATCACCCGGAAGGGCGCGTCCAGCAGACCTCCGTACAGGTCCCCGGCCACCGCCCGCGCATGATCCGGCTCCCCGGCGAGCAGCATGCGCAGCACCGCCGCGCCCACCCGCGCCTCGGCCGCCTGCAGCGAGCGCGACCGCTCGGTGGTCAGGGTCAGCAGCGCGATGGCCGAATGGACGGCGTACCGCTCGGCCGTGCCCAGTGCCGCCGCCGTGCCCACGGCCAGGGCGGCGCGGGGCCGGCGGCCGGTGCCCAGGGTGTGCAGCTCGACCCGGTCCTCGTTCTCCGGCCCGCCCACGACGGACGACGCCGGCGCCGGCCGTTCCCGCAGCCGCTCCACGTCCGCCGTGAGCCGTGCCGCCCGCCGCCCGGCCCACTCCGGCGCGGTCGCGACGACGGCACCGGACGCGTCGTACAGCGCCGCCCAGCCGTCGACCTGCGAGGCCAGCGCGGCCAGCAGCCCTTCCGGCCCGTCGGTCAACGCCTGCTTGGTCAGCTCCCGTTGCGCCGCGAAACCCGCCGTCACCGCCCGGTACTGGTCCGCCGCGATCGCGGCCGACACGGCCTTGCTGATGGCGAGGAAGGGGGTGCGGCGCGGCACCTCCAGCAGCGGCATGCCCTCCTGCGCCGCCGCGTCGACGAGCGCCTCGGGGATGTCCTCGTAGTTGACGCCGACCGCGAAGCCGAGCCCGACCACGCCCGCGCCGACCAGCCGCCGCACATAGCGCTGCATCGACTCGGGGTTCTCCGCGTCCAGCTTGAGCGCGGTGATCAGCAGCAGTTCCCCGCCCTCCATATAGGGGACCGGGTCGGCGAGCTCACTGGCGTGCACCCAGCGCACGGGCACGTCCAGGCGGTCCTCGCCCGCCCGCACGGTCAGCTTGAGCGCGGAGTGGTGCAGGAGCGAGGCGAGCGTGGGGGGCATGAGGCCTTCAAATCGGTGGGAGCTCGGTGACCGCTGGATCTTCGGTGATCTCTGTGATCAATTGGCCGCCGTGTATGAACGACCTGTGCCGATTCTGCCTCACCGTACGGTCACCGCGCGGCCTGGCGCCCGTACCCCCAGGTCATCCCCGCAGATTCACCAGCAACGGCGGCGCGTGCTCGCCCTGCACGCTGGTGAGCGACAGGACCGCATGCCCCGGCGGCACCGCGTGCGCCAGCTCGGACGCCGACCAGCGCTCACGCTCGACCTGGCGGACGGTCACCGCCCGAGCGGTCGGCGCCTTGCCGGTGATCACCCGCCGCAGCGCGTGCACCGCCTTCCCGGCCGGGGTCTCCGCGATGATCTGCCGGTCGGTGACGTCTCGCGCCTCGGTCCACTCCTTGCCCCACACCTCGGCGAAGTCCTGCCCGTCCCAGGGCGTGATCCCGGCCAGCGCCATCCGGCACCCGGCGGCGCCGAGCAGCGGCCCGCGCAGCGGCCTCGGCGCGTCGTCCAGGCTGCGCAGCGTGAGCACCGCGCCGGCGTTGCCGGACCGCAGCCGCTGGATGCCCCGTACGGCCTCGGGCGTCACTACGCCGGTCGCGTCGTCCAGCACCAGGCAGGCGAACAGCGACCGGTCCTCCCGTACCGCGATGCTCGCCGTGAACTGCGCCAGCACCAGCCGCGCCAGCATCCGCGAAGCCTCCGCGTGCCCGCGCGCGGGCAGGTCGATACGGACCCGGACGGGGTGGTCGAGGGCCTTCAGCGAGAACGGCCGCGACTGCCCGGACGTGTCGAAGAACCCGGCGAAGGCAGGGCGGTCGAGCAGCGCCACCCGGTCCGCGAGCACGGCCGCCACATCGCCGGGATGCCCCAACTGACGCTCCCGTGCGTCGAGTTCGCGGATGAGCGATTCCTGCCCGGACCCCTCCAGTGCCGTGCGCAGCGCGCCGAGCGCTCCGGGGGCGCCGTCCAGCAGCTGCCGTAGCTCCGCCACGGACGGGAAGCGCTGATGGACCGCGCGGAACGGCCCGAGCAGCTGGGCCAGCACGGTGGTGGAGCGGCGGCTGTCGCTGCCCGGGTGCGGGTCGGCGAGATCCCCGACGAGCGCCTCGGCGAGCACGGCCGCGGCCTCGTCGGGGTCGCCGCTGCCGCCGTACAGGTCCAGGTCGTAGACCGAGTCCGGGTTTCCGATCCGTACGACGACGTCGTACGAGTCCTCCGGCCCCAGAGCCGCGCCCGCCGCGGCGACCACGACCACCGCGGCCCGTCCGGCGAGCGCGTGCAGGCACAGCGACTCGGCGATCGGCAGCACCACGGTCCCCGTCTTGCCGGAGCCGGCGGGCCCGACGGCGAGCATGGAGGTGCCGAGGAGGTCGGGCCCGAGACCGAGTCCGGCGCCGCGATAGGCGTACGGGTTGCGTGGATCGTCGGCGGTCGTCCCGAGCCGCACCTGACCGCTGACGAGGTCGTGCCGGGCGGTCCGGGCGGGCAGGTCGCGCTCCCCCGAGGGATGCAGACAGGCGGCGGCGCCATCCTTGGTCACGGCGCCGCTGAAGGTGGTGAGGTCGTGCCGTCCGCTGCGCACGCCCTGCCAGGCGCGGGTGATCCGGGCGTAGTCGACGTCGCGCATCAGCCCCGACCGCGCATCGGCACTCAGCCGCTCGGCGGCATCCGCGGCACCGGCGGTGCGTAGCGCGGGCCAGGACGCGGGGTCCTGCTCGGGGGCGGGCGCACGCTCGGGCGCGGGTGCCGTACGAAGCCAGGCGGGCGGGCCGTAGCGACGCCAGACCTCGCCCCAACGGCCCAGTCGGCCGACGGCGAGCATTATGGCGAGGGCGATCAGCGTGTAGTAGCTGTACCAGAGGACGGCGTTGCCGACCCGGTCGTTGTTCTCACGCCAGGAGTCCGGGGTGAACAGCTCCAGGGGCAGCACCCACCAGCCACCGAGATAGCCGTTCCACAGCAGCGACCAGATCAGCCACCCGACCAGGAAGGCGATCACCGCCCCGCTCAGCAGCTGCCGTCCCGGGATCCGCTCGGGCTCCTCGTCCGGCCGGGGCACATGCCCGAACCGCCACACGCCGGCCGGCGCCTCCGGTCGCGGCGCCCGCAGCCAGGTCAGGAACGCCGAGTCGTCCGGCCCCGGCCCCGGCGCCCGCATCGGCCGCGGCGGCACCGCAGGGGCCTCCGGTGGTACCGCAGGCCGAGGCACAGGCGTGGCGTGCGTACCCCGCGCGTCCTGCGTCCCGTCGCCGTCCATCGCCCTTGCCCCCTGACCAGCCGCTCCGTCCACCATCAGCGAGCCAATCTAACGCCCTCTGCTGGGGAGTTCACCGCTTACACGGCCGACGGAACGGATCGAGCTGCTTCAGACCCTCGGCGTCGCTATGTCCACCACGGACAACGCGCTCTCCTGACAACGCCCACATGGAGCATGCCCACCCCCCACTCCCCGCCCTAGCCTGCGAGAAAAGAACAAGACAAGCGTCCGCAAAACCCCCAGGAGCCCCTCATGAGCGCACTTCCGCAGGAGCGCCGCCTCGTCACCGCCATCCCCGGTCCGAAGTCGCAGGAGCTGCAGGCCCGCCGTACCGCCGCGGTAGCGCAGGGCGTGGGCTCCGTGCTGCCCGTGTTCACCGCGCGGGCGGGCGGCGGCATCATCGAGGACGTCGACGGGAACCGGCTCATCGACTTCGGTTCGGGCATCGCCGTGACGTCCGTCGGCGCGTCCGCCGAAGCGGTCGTTCGCAGGGCGAGCGCGCAGCTCGCCGACTTCACCCACACCTGTTTCATGGTCACGCCGTACGAGGGCTACGTCGCCGTCGCCGAGGCGCTGGCGGAGCTGACGCCGGGTGACCACGCCAAGAAGTCGGCACTGTTCAACTCCGGCGCCGAGGCCGTCGAGAACGCCGTCAAGATCGCCCGGTCGTACACCAAGCGCCAGGCCGTCGTCGTCTTCGACCACGGCTACCACGGCCGCACGAACCTCACCATGGCGCTGACCGCGAAGAACATGCCGTACAAGCACGGCTTCGGCCCGTTCGCGCCCGAGGTCTACCGCGTGCCGGTCGCCTACGGCTACCGCTGGCCGACCGGTGCGGAGAACGCCGGACCGGAGGCCGCTGCGCAGGCCATCGACCAGATCAGCAAGCAGGTCGGCCCGGAGAACGTGGCCGCGATCATCATCGAGCCGGTGCTCGGCGAGGGCGGCTTCATCGAGCCGGCCAAGGGCTTCCTGCCGGCGATCAGCAAGTTCGCCTCGGACAACGGCATCGTCTTCGTCGCCGACGAGATCCAGTCCGGCTTCTGCCGCACGGGCCAGTGGTTCGCCTGCGAGGACGAGGGCATCGTCCCGGACCTGATCACCACCGCCAAGGGCATCGCCGGCGGTCTGCCGCTCGCCGCCGTGACCGGTCGCGCCGAGATCATGGACGCCGCGCACTCCGGCGGCCTGGGCGGCACCTACGGCGGCAACCCGGTGGCGTGCGCCGGTGCGCTGGGCTCCATCGAGACCATGAAGGAGCTCGACCTCAACGCCAAGGCTAAGAACATCGAGGCGACCATGAAGGCCCGCCTCACCTCCATGGCCGAGAAGTTCGACATCATCGGCGACATCCGCGGCCGTGGCGCCATGATCGCCATCGAGCTGGTGAAGGACCGCACCACCAAGGAGCCGAACGCGGAGGCGACCGCCGCGCTCGCCAAGGCCTGCCACCAGGAGGGCCTGCTGGTCCTGACCTGTGGCACCTACGGCAACGTGCTGCGCTTCCTGCCCCCGCTGGTGATCGGCGAGGACCTCCTCAACGAGGGCCTCGACATCATCGAGCAGGCCTTCACCCGCATCTGAGGTCACAGCAAAACCACTGGTGAGCGACGGGGGCTTCGCCCCACGCGACTCGTCCGCCCCAGCCCCGGCACCTTCCGTGATTCCGGGGCCGGGGCGGCTACCGTCAGAGCGTGTGAAGAAGGTGTGCGAGGTGGATGTCAGGACGCCATTCCGGCTGTCTAACACCATCGCCCTGTCGTAGGTTCTAAGCAGATGAGAGATACACCCCGTCCAGAGGGGACTCTGGACGACTTCGGGCCGAGGCCTCCCCAGCTTCGACCTGGTCGTGCCCTCGCGCACACACCCGGAGCTTCCGGCTCCGGATCTCCTCACCGATCGGACAGTCGCCCGCCCCAAACCCCCCGGGGCGCGCGACCATCCGATCCGGACGGCCGCCCCGGAACCACCCCCCCTGTTCCGGGGCGGCCGACCTCCCTCTTCGTCCTTCTCGGACTCCTCGGGCTTCCCGCCCTTCTCTTCGCGCTCATCACCTGGCAGGTGGTGGCCGACGGCCCGCTGGTCGACCTCGACGAGGCGGCCAGCAGGTCCCTGGCTCATCCGGACCGCTTCTCCGACCTCCTCGCCGACCTGGGCAACGTACCGGTCGCGGTGCCCGTGCTGGCCGTGAGTCTGGTGTACGTGGCATGGCGGGCCCACCGCGCTGGTACACACCACTGGTGGCTTCCGGCCGCCTCAGCGGCCCTGCTCATGGCGCTGGTTCCGGCCCTGGTGATCCCCGTCAAGATCCTGACCGACCGCCCCGGCACCCCGGTCGTGCCGCCCGCGACCGGCTACTACCCGTCCGGCCACACGGCCACGGCCACCATCGCCTACGGTGCGGCGACCCTGCTGCTGCTGCCGTGGCTGAGTTCCGTGTTCGCCCGCCGCGCAGTCCTCGTCACGTGCGCCGTCCTCAATCTCGGAGTCGGCTTCGGGCTGGTCCGGCGCGGCTACCACTGGCCACTGGACGTAGTGGCCAGTTGGTGCCTCTGCGCGGTGCTTCTCACGCTGCTGTGGCTGCTCCTCAGCCGAAGTAGCCGTCGAACGTCCGCTGGAACTCCCAGTTCGAGTAGCGGTCCCAGTTGATCGACCACGTCATCAGGCCGCGCAGTGCGGGCCAGGTGCCGTGGGTGGCGTACGAGCCGCAGTTCGTCCTCTTCGTCAGGCAGTCGAGGGTCTTGGTGACCTCGGCCGGAGGGACGTGGCCGTTGCCCGCGTTGGTCGAGGCGGGCATGCCGATCGCCACCTGGTCGGGGCGCAGCGGCGGGAAGACGTTGCCCGCGTTGCCCGCGACCGGGAAGCCGGTCAGCAGCATGTCGGTCATGGCGATGTGGAAGTCGGCGCCGCCCATGGAGTGGTACTGGTTGTCCAGGCCCATGATCGGGCCCGAGTTGTAGTCCTGGACGTGCAGGAGGGTCAGGTCGTCGCGCAGGGCGTGGATGACCGGCAGATACGCCCCTGCCCTCGGGTCCTGGCCGCCCCACTGGCCGGTGCCGTAGTACTGGTAGCCGAGCTGGACGAAGAACGTCTCCGGGGCCATGGTCAGCACGAAGTCGTCGCCGTACTTGGCCTTCAGGGACTTCAGGGCCGAGATGAGATTGACGATCACCGGCGTCTTCGGGTTCTTGAAGTCCGTGTCGTCGGCGTTCAGGGAGAGCGAGTGGCCCTCGAAGTCGATGTCCAGGCCGTCGAGGCCGTACTCGTCGATGATCCTCGACACCGACGTCACGAAGGTGTCTCGCGCGGCCGTCGTCGTCAGCTGCACCTGGCCGTTCTGGCCGCCGATCGATATCAGCACCTTCTTGCCGGCCGCCTGCTTGGCCTTGATGGCCGCCTTGAACTCGGCGTCGCTCTCGACGTTCGGGCACTCCGCGACCGGGCAGCGGTCGAAGCGGATGTCGCCCGAGGTGACCGAGGTCGGTTCGCCGAAGGCCAGGTCGATGACGTCCCAGCTGTCGGGGACGTCGGCCATGCGCGTGTAGCCGGAGCCGTTGGCGAAGCTCGCGTGGAGGTAGCCGACCAAGGCGTGGGCCGGGAGTTCCACAGGGCTGCCAGTGCCCGCGGTCGTCGTCGCGGTCACCGTGGCCGACTTCGCCGACTCGCCCGCGTCGTTCACCGCGGCGACCTGGAAGGCGTACGCCGTGGAGGGCGAGAGGCCGCCGATCGTGGCCGAAGTTCCGGTCACCGTCCGGACCTTGGCGCCGTCGCGGTAGAGGGCGTAGCTCGTCGCACCCGGCACCGCCGACCAGGACAGGGCGACGCTGGACGAGGTGACCGCCCCCGTCCTCAGGCCGGTCGGGGCGGCGGGCGGCTGGCCGGCGTCCACTCCGGGGCCGGTGAGAGAGATGTCGTCGGCGTTGTAGGCCCCGGTGCCGTACCAGCCGTGGGTGTAGAGGGTGACGCGGGTGGTGGAGGGGCCCGTCCGGAACGTCGTCGTGAGCTGCTGCCAGCCCGGGGCGGACTGGGTCCAGGCGGAGACGTCGGTGGTGCCGGTGCCGCTCGCGCCGAGATAGACGTACGAGCCGCGGACGTACCCGGACAGGGTGTACTGGGAGTCCGGCTTAACGGTGACGGTCTGTGCGCACCGGGCGTTGTCACTGCCGGCCGGGGTGGCCTGGAGGGCCTGACCGCCGCTGCGCACCGGTGAGTTGACGGTCGTACCGGCCGTGCAGGTCCAGCTGTCGAGGCCGGCTTCGAAGCCGCCGTTGCGCGCGAGGTCCGCGTCGGCCGCACGGGCGGCCGACGAGAGCGCGGTGACGCCGGGCAGGGTGAGTGCCGCGGCGGTCAGGAAGGCGAGAGGTCTGAAGCGATCCACAAGTGCCTCCGGGCATGGGGGAAATGGAGGGTGGAGCCGCACACAACTTGGTCCAGACCAATCCGCCTGTCAAGAGTCGGCGAGACCCGCCGCCGCCTCGTGCATGGCCAGTTCGAGAAGTGCCGGGTCGGTGAGGGTGCCGGTGCCGTCGGGTGGGACCAGCCAGCGGGTGCCGCCGATGGCGCGGCCCGGGTACGGAACGACGATCCAGGTGCCGGCCCCGGCCGTACGGATGCCGGTGCCGAGCCAGCGGGCGGCCGTGCCGGGCGGCACGAAGAAGCCCATGCGCGCGTCGCCGAAGTCGACCAGGACCGGGCCCGGTTGGTCGATGATGCGGGTGAGCACATCGAGGGTCGGATAGCCGAGCTCGCCCGGCAGGATGAGTACGTCCCAGGCCTTGCCGGCCGGCAGCAGTGCGACCCCGAGAGGATTCCGCTCCCACTCCCAGCGGCAGGCTTCGGGATTCGGCGCAACGGATGCCAGCCACTCGACCGCCGTCTTCGCCCCTGTCATGACGGTGACCTCCCTTTTCCTTGTGGACGCCGATCGCGTCACGAGGAAGAGGGAGGCCTACCGGCAGGCATTACGCGGGTTCTCACCGCCAGTTTTGGGTGAGCTGAGTCACACACCCGCTGAGTGGGCTTCAGCTGTCGAAGCCGAGGCCCAGCCGGTCCATCGCCTTGAGCCACAGATTGCGCCGCCCGCCCTGCGCGTCGGCCCGGGCCAGCGACCACTTGGTGAGGGCGATGCCGGTCCAGGCGAACGGCTCCGGCGGGAAGGGCAGTGGCTTCCTGCGGACCATTTCGAGCTGCGTGCGCTCCGTCCGCTCCCCCGCCAGCAGGTCCAGCATCACGTCCGCGCCGAACCGGGTCGCGCCGACGCCGAGGCCCGTGAAGCCCGCCGCGTACGCCACGTTGCCCTGGTGGGCGGTACCGAAGAACGCCGAGAAGCGCGAGCAGGTGTCGATCGCCCCGCCCCACGCGTGCGTGAAGCGGACGCCCTCCAACTGCGGGAAGCAGGTGAAGAAGTGCCCGGCGAGCTTGGCGTACGTCTCCGGACGGTCGTCGTACTCGGCCCGCACCCGGCCGCCGTACGGGTAGATGGCGTCGTAGCCGCCCCACAGGATGCGGTTGTCGGCGGAGAGTCGGAAGTAGTGGAACTGGTTGGCCGAGTCGCCGAGGCCCTGGCGGTTCTTCCACCCGATCGACGCGAGCTGGTCCTCGGTGAGCGGCTCGGTCATCAGGGCGTAGTCGTAGACCGGGACGGTGTAGGAGCGGACCCGCTTGATCAGGTTCGGGAAGATGTTCGTGCCGAGCGCGACCTTGCGGGCGCGGACCGAGCCGTACGGAGTGCGTACGGCCATCCCCGCGCCGTACGGCTTCAGGGTGAGGGCGGGGGTGTGCTCGTAGACGCGGACGCCGAGGTCCAGGCAGGCCTGCTTCAGGCCCCACACCAGCTTGGCCGGGTTGAGCATGGCGACGCCCCGGCGGTCGTAGAGACCCGCCTGGAACGTCGGTGAGTCGACCTGGGCCCGCACCGCCTCGGTGTCCAGGAACTCGACACCCTCGGCCAGGCCCTTGTCCCGCAACTCCTCGTACCAGTCGCGCAGTTCCGTCGCCTGGTAGGTCTCGGTGGCGACGTCGATCTCGCCGGTGCGTTCGAAGTCGCAGTCCAGGGAGTAGCGGGCGACCGCCTTCTCGATCTCGTCGAGGTTGCGGGCGCCCAGCTCCTCCAGTTTGTGGATCTCGTCCGGCCAGCGGGTGAGCCCGTTGGGCAGACCGTGGGTGAGGGAGGCGGCGCAGAAGCCGCCGTTGCGGCCGGAGGCGGCCCAGCCCACCTCGCGGCCTTCGAGCAGCACGACATCGCGCTGCGGGTCGCGCTCCTTGGCGATGAGCGCGCTCCACAGTCCGCTGTACCCGCCGCCGACGACCAGCAGATCGCAGGTCTCGGCGGTGGTGAGGGCGGGTTCGGGGTGCGGGCGGCCGGGGTCGTCCAGCCAGTACGGGACCGGCTGGGCGTCGGAGAGTGCCTTCGTCCAGTGATTGCCAGAACTCATGGCGCTTGGGGCCATGATTTCAACTCCCTACAGGGTTTATGCCTTTTGCTTGTTACGGCGGTTTCCGATGGCCATGGAGGCCAGGACGAACAGTACGGCGATGATGAACATGGCCGTACCGATGACATTGATCTGAACGGGCGTTCCGCGCTGGGCCGAGCCCCAGACGAACATCGGGAAGGTGACGGTGGAGCCCGCGTTGAAATTGGTGATGATGAAATCGTCGAAAGAGAGCGCGAAGGCGAGCATCGCGCCCGCCGCGATTCCCGGGGCGGCGATCGGCAGGGTGACCCGGACGAACGTCTGGAAGGGGCCGGCGTACAGGTCCTGCGCGGCCTGTTCCAGCCGCGGGTCCATCGACATCACGCGCGCCTTCACCGCCGTCACGACGAAGCTCAGGCAGAACATGATGTGCGCGATGAGGATCGTCCAGAAGCCGAGCTGAGCGCCCATGTTGAGGAACAGGGTGAGCAGCGAGGCGGCCATGACGACCTCGGGCATCGCCATCGGCAGGAAGATCAGCGAGTTGATGGCGCCCCGCGCGCGGAAGCGGTACCGGACCAGCGCGAAGGCGATCATCGTGCCCAGCAGCGTGGCGCCGAGGGTCGCCCAGAACGCGATCCGGAGGCTGACCGACAGCGAGCCGCACAGGTCGGAGACACCGCACGGGTCCTGCCAGGCGGCCGTGGAGAACTCCTGCCATTCGTAGTTGAAGCGCCCCTTCGGCTTGTTGAAGGAGAAGATCGTCACGATGACATTGGGCAGGAGGAGATAAGCGAGCGTCAGCAGTCCCGCGATGACGACGAGATTGCGCTTGAGCCAGTTGACGAAGGTCATTTAAACCAGATCCTCCGTGCCGGACCTGCGGATGTAGACCGTCACCATGACGAGGATGGCGGCCATGAGGATGAAGGAAAGAGCCGCGGCCGTCGGATAGTCCAGAATCCGCAGGAACTGCGTCTGGATGACGTTTCCGACCATACGGGTGTCCGTGGAGCCGAGCAGGTCCGCGTTGACGTAGTCACCGGCCGCCGGAATGAAGGTCAGCAGCGTGCCGGAGACGACGCCCGGCATCGACAGCGGGAAAGTGACCTTCCGGAAGACGGTGACCGGCTTGGCGTACAGGTCGCCGGCCGCCTCGTGCAGCCGGGGGTCGATGCGCTCCAGTGAGGTGTAGAGCGGCAGCACCATGAACGGCAGGAAGTTGTACGTCAGACCGCAGACCACCGCGAGCGGTGTGGCCAGCACACGGTCGCCCTCGGTCATGCCGAGCCAGCTGGTGACGTCCAGGACGTGCAGCGTGTTGAGGGCTCCGACGACCGGGCCGCCGTCCGCGAGGATCGTCTTCCAGGCGAGGGTGCGGATCAGGAAGCTGGTGAAGAACGGCGCGATCACCAGGATCATGATCAGGTTCCGCCAGCGGCCCGCCCGGAAGGCGATGAGGTAGGCGAGCGGATAGCCGAGGACCAGGCACAGGATCGTCGCCGAGCCGGCGTAGAGCACCGAGCGCAGGAACTGCGGGTAGTAGTCGGACAGGGCGTCCCAGTAGGTCGCGAAGTGCCAGGTGACCTGGTAGCCCTCCTCCAGCGAGCCCGTCTGCACGGACGTGGAGGCCTGGTAGATCATCGGCAGCGCGAAGAAGACGACCAGCCAGAGGATGCCGGGCAGCAGGAGCCAGTAGGGCACCAGGCGCCCGCGTTTGCGGGGCGGCTTCTTCTCCGGGGCGGTCGGGGAGAGAGGCGGGGGCGCCTCGGTGACTGTCGCCATCAGACCGCCGCCTCTTCCTGGATGCCGGCGTCGATGTCCTGGGCGGCATCAAGGCCGAAGGTGTGCGCGGGGTTCCAGTGCAGGACGACCTCGGCGCCGGGTACGAGCCGGTCGTCGCGGTCGATGTTCTGGGCGTAGACCTCGAACTCGGGGCAGACGGGACTGTCGATGACGTACTGCGTGGAGACGCCGATGAAGGAGGAGTCCGCGATCCTGCCGGTGATGCGGTTGCGGCCCTCGGGTATCTCGCCCGCCTCGTCGGCATGCGTGAGGGTGATCTTCTCGGGGCGCACGCCGACCAGCACCTTGCCGCCGGTCGCCGTGGCCGCGCTGCACCGCGCCTCGGGCAGGACGAGCTTGCCGCCGGCCGCCTTCAGCACGATGTCGTCGCCGCTCTTGGTGTCGACCTCGGCCTCGATGAAGTTCGAGGTGCCGAGGAAGTTGGCGACGAACGTCGTGCGCGGGTTCTCGTAGAGGTCGGTCGGCGAGCCGAGCTGCTCGACGCGGCCCGCGTTCATCACGGCGACCGTGTCGGCCATCGTCATGGCCTCCTCCTGGTCGTGCGTGACATGGACGAAGGTGATGCCGACCTCGGTCTGGATGCGCTTGAGCTCCAGCTGCATCTGGCGGCGCAGCTTGAGGTCGAGGGCGCCGAGGGGCTCGTCGAGGAGGAGCACCTTGGGGGTGTTGATCAGCGCGCGGGCCACGGCGACGCGCTGCTGCTGGCCACCGGAGAGCTGGTGCGGCTTCTTGCGGGCCTGCTCGCCGAGCTGGACGAGGTCGAGCATCTCGTCGACCTGCTTCTTCACGCTCTTGATGCCGCGCCGGCGCAGGCCGAAGGCGACGTTCTCGAAGATGTCGAGGTGCGGGAAGAGGGCGTAGGACTGGAAGACCGTGTTCACCGGCCGCTTGTACGGCGGGAGCGCGGTCACGTCCTGCTCGCCGAGGTGGACGGTGCCGGAGGAAGGTTCCTCCAGGCCGGCGATCATGCGCAGGGTGGTGGTCTTGCCGCAGCCGGAAGCGCCGAGCAGGGCGAAGAAGGAGCCCTGGGGCACGGTCAGGTCGAGCGGGTGTACGGCATGGAAGGAGCCGTAGGTCTTGGCTATGCCGGAGAGGCGGACGTCGCCGCTGTTGTCGTTCGTCATGGTGGTCACGCCCCTGTGAGCTTCGCGAACTTCTCTTCGTAGGCCGTCTCTTCCTTCGAGCTCAGAGAGCGGAAGGCGCGGGAGGCGGCCTGCATGGCCTTGTCGGGGAGGATCAGCGGGTTGTTCGCCGCGTCCTCGTCGATCTTCGCGAGCTCTTCCTTCACGCCGTCCACGGGACAGACGTAGTTGATGTAGGCGGCGAGCTCGGCGGCGGGCTTCGGCTCGTAGTAGAAGTCGATGAGCCGCTCGGCGTTCGTCTTGTGACGGGCCTTGTTGGGAATCAGCATGTTGTCGCTGGACGTCATGTAGCCGCTGTCCGGGATGAGGAAGTCGATGTCCGGGCTGTCGGCCTTGAGCTGCACGACGTCGCCGGCCCAGGCGAGGCAGGCCGCGAAGTCTCCGCTGGTGAGGTCGGAGGTGTAGTCGTTGCCGGTGAACCGGCGGATCTGCTTGTTGTCGACGGCCTTCTGGAGCCGGGCGATCGCCGCGTCGTAGTCGTCGTCGGTGAACTTGGCGGGGTCCTTGCCCATGTCGAGCAGGGTCATCCCGATGGTGTCGCGCATCTCGGTGAGGAAGCCGACGCGGCCCTTGAGCTTGGGGTTGTCGAGCAGGTCGGAGACCGTCTTCACCTCGACGCCGTCGAGCGCCTTCTTGTTGTAGGCGATGACGGTCGAGATGCCCTGCCAGGGGTACGAGTACGCCCGTCCCGGGTCCCAGTCGGGGTTGCGGAACTGCTGGGACAGGTTCGCGAAGGCGTGCGGCAGGTTGGACGGGTCGAGTTTCTGGACCCAGCCCAGGCGTATCAGGCGCCCGGCGAGCCAGTCCGTCAGGACGACGATGTCGCGCCCGGTCTCCTGGCCCGCCGCGAGCTGCGGCTTGATCTTCCCGAAGAACTCGTTGTTGTCGTTGATGTCCTCGGTGTACTTGACCTTGATGCCGGTCCGCTTCGCGAACTGCTCAAGCGTCGGGTGGTGCTTGCCGCTGTCGTCGACGTCCATGTACTCGGTCCAGTTGGAGAAGCTGACCTGCTTCTCCTTCGCCGAGTGGTCCTCGGCGGACGTGCCGCCCTCGGTCTTGCCGGCCGCGGGGATCCCGCAGGCACTGAGCGTCCCCAGTCCGCCCACCGCGAGAGCGCCGCCGGTGGAGGCGCGCAGCAGGGAACGGCGGGTCATGGCGGCCCGGCCGTTGCGCAGGCTGCGCCGCATGGCGGCCACTTGGGCCGGGGACAGGCGGTCGGGCTCGTACTGCTCCATGCGCGTGGTGCCCTTTCGGGAGATCGGGAGGGAGGGGAGGCCGGTCGCGGGGAGGGGCATCCGGCCGCGCCGAGCTGTTCCGGTCCGGTCCGGCATCCCGCCTGGTCCAGTCCGCTCAGGCCGGGGCCGGTCCCGTCCGGTCCGGCTATCGGTCCCCGAAGACGGTGCGATGCCAGTCCTTCCTGGCGGCCGCCGTGTTGTCGAACATGACGTGCTTGATCTGCGTGTACTCCTCAAAGGAGTACACGGACATGTCCTTGCCGAAGCCGGACGCCTTGTAGCCGCCGTGCGGCATCTCGCTGATGATCGGGATGTGATCGTTGACCCACACACAGCCCGCCTGGATCTCGCGGGTGGCGCGGTTCGCCCGGTAGACGTCACGGCTCCAGGCGGAGGCGGCGAGCCCGTACGGGGTGTCGTTGGCGAGCCGGATCCCGTCATCGTCGGTGTCGAACGGCAGAACGACAAGGACCGGGCCGAAGATCTCTGACTGGACGATCTCGCTGTCCTGGGCGGCGTCGGCGACCAGGGTGGGCCGATAGTACGCACCGTTCTTGAGATCGCCCTGCGGTGCCTCACCGCCGGTCACCACGCGCGCGTAGGCACGCGCACGGTCGACGAACCCGGCGACACGGTCGCGCTGGACGTGCGAGATGAGGGGCCCGAGATCGGTGCCGGGGCTGAAGGGGTCGCCGAGGCGGACGCTCTCCATGAGGGCGGCGGTGCGCGAGACGAACTCTTCGTAGAGCGGCCTCTGCACATACACGCGCGTGGCGGCCGTGCAGTCCTGCCCGGTGTTGATGAGCGAGCCTGCGACGGCGCCGTTGGCGGCGGCTTCCACGTCGGCGTCGTCGAAGACGACGAAGGGCGCCTTGCCGCCCAGCTCCAGGTGGAGCCGCTTCACCGTGGCCGTGGCGATCTCGGCGACGCGCTTGCCCACGGCGGTGGAGCCGGTGAAGGAGGTCATGGCCACGTCGGGATGGCCGACGAGATGCTCGCCTGCCTCCTTGCCGGTCCCGGTGATGATGTTGATGACGCCGTCGGGGATGCCGGCGTCCGTGGCGGCCTGGGCGAAGAGGAGCGAGGTGAGAGGGGTGAGCTCGGCGGGCTTGAGCACGATGGTGTTGCCCGCGGCGATCGCCGGGAGGACCTTCCAGGCGGCCATCTGGAGCGGGTAGTTCCAGGGGGCGATGGACCCGACGACGCCGATGGGTTCGCGGCGGACGTAGGAGGTGTGGTCGCCGGAGTACTCCCCCGCGGACTGCCCGGCGAGGTGGCGGGCGGCGCCCGCGAAGAAGGAGGTGTTGTCGATCGTGCCCGGCACGTCGAACTCACGGGTCAGCTTCAGCGGCTTCCCGCACTGCAGGGACTCCGCGCGGGCGAAGTCCTCGGCGCGCTCGGCGAGGACGGCGGCGAAGCGGTGCAGCGCGTCCGAACGCTCGCCCGGGGTGGCTGCGGCCCAGGCGGGGAACGCCTCGCGCGCGGCGGCGACGGCGGCGTCGACGTCCTCGGTGCCGGCCAGGTCGTATGTGTAGACCTCTTCGCCGGTGGCGGGGTCGACGACGGCGTGCGTACGGCCCGAGGTTCCCTTCACCAGACGGCCCGCGATGAACTGCGCGCCATCCGCGAAGCGGTCTTGGGCCGGGAATCGTTCCGGGGTGGCGGTGCCCGGGTTGTGCATGTCGCTCTCCTCCGTGTCCCCCTGGAGGGACCGCAGTGGGGTCGGCGTGGGGTGGCGTGGCTCAGGCTCGATTTGAGTGCCGATCCTGACAGAGCAGGAAGGGTCCAACAAGTGATTCCGTTGTTGCCTTTTGGTTACGCAACGGAATCTGTCGACCAGGTGTCGAGTCGGCCTTGAAAACCCGGGACGGATTGTCGGTGGTGCGTGCCAGACTCGGCCACATGGCGAAGATCGATTCTTGGGACGTCCTGATCAGGGAGGTCCGTGCGGGGACGAGAGTCAAGTATCTGCACTTCTGGGGACACCGGCCACGACCGAACGGACAGGTGAGCGCGAGTTGCCTGAGCCAGTGGTGGCCGTCGCCGTTCACGGTGGCCGGCGTGTCGTACGCGACCGCCGAGCACTGGATGATGGCCGAGAAGGCCCGGCTCTTCGGGGACTCGGAGGCTGAACGGCGGGTGCTGGAGGCCGGGCATCCCTCGCTGGCGAAGAAGGCCGGGCGGCTCGTGCGCGGGTTCGATGACGCGGTGTGGGAGCGGGAGCGGTTCCGGATCGTCGTCGAGGGGTCGGTCCACAAGTTCTCGGCGGACGCGGAGCTGCGGGGGTTTTTGCTGGGGACGGGGGATCGGGTGCTGGTGGAGGCCAGTCCGGTGGATCGGGTGTGGGGGATCGGGCTGGCGGCGGGGGATGACGGGGCGGGGGATCCGCAGCGGTGGCGGGGGCCGAACCTGTTGGGGTTCGCGTTGATGGGGGCGCGGGAGCGGTTGCGGGGGTAGGGGTGTTTTTCGCCCCCGCCGCCCCTACCCGTCCCGTACCTGGGGGCTGCCGCCCCCAGACCCCCGTCGTCGGCCTGAACGGCCTCGTCCTCAAACGCCGGACGGGCTGGAATGCCTGGACCGGCGCTGAAAGGCGAAGGCCCCGAATTCAGCCCCGGAACAAAACCCCGCTCCCTACACCGTCGAGATCAACACCGCCAGCATCCCCAACCCCAGCACCAACCCCGCCGCCCCACAGATCATCCCCGCCAGAGCCTGCCCCGGGTTCGTCGCCTCGCCCCGCCGCGCCTTCCCCCGCCCGATCGAGCCGAAGATCAACGCCAGCACACCCATCACGATGGCCAGCGGCCACAGGCAGAAGATCGCCGCGGAGATGATCCCGAGCACGAGCGCCGCCGTACCCATCCCATTGCTCGGCATGGCCTGCGCCCCGGGCCACCCGTAGTAACCCCCGGTGCCGGGACCCATGACCGGCGGCGGGTAACCCTGGACAGGCCCGGGATAGCCGTACGCAACGTGCCCCGGACCGCCGGGCGCGATGGGCGGCGGCGGAACGGGCTCACCGTGGGCGGCGTAGGGAACGGATGCCGTCGGGGGCGCGAAGGGCCCGCCCGGCGCGAGGGGCGGCACAGGCGACGTGGGCCCCGACCCCGGCGCCGCGAAAGGATTGGCACTCGACTCGCCCGGCGGCGTCGGCATGCCAGAGGACGGCATCGACGTCACCGTCCGCTGATCGTGCACGGATGGTGCGTGCCAGGTCAGCGGGTCGTTCGAGGCGACGGTGTAGCCGGGTCCCCCGGACCCCCCGGGCGCGACCGGCGGCGCCCACGGATCCGGCTCGGCCGATGACGCGTTGCTCCTGGTCTTCTCCAGCGAGGTTCTCGGATCCGTTTCCGACGAACCGGACGACGAAGCCGGCCCTCCTGCCGCCGCGCCCCCCGATCCGTCCGCCGCCCCCGGCGTCTGCGCGTCGTCGGACATGCCCGGCCCCCTCCGTCGTGTGTGCCGTCATGCTAAGGCCCGGGCATCTCCGGCACGGCCCCGGCATACGATGACCCCGAGTCACCGATCAGCCGATCACCCGCGTCCCGCCGACCACACGTCCGGCCGGAGATGCCGTTCCTGGGGAGGAACCTTGACCGACAACCTCGTCGATGCCCGCGTCCCGCGCGATCTGCACGCCTTCATCGCCGGACTGCCCAAGGCCGAACTGCACGTCCATCACGTCGGCTCCGCCTCCCCCCGCATCGTCGCGGAACTCGCCGCCCGCCACCCCGACTCCAAGGTCCCCACCGACCCCGAGGCCCTGGTCGACTACTTCACGTTCACGGACTTCGCGCACTTCATCGACGTGTACCTGTCCGTCGTGGATCTGATCCGCACCCCTGAGGACGTACGGCTGCTGACGTTCGAGGTGGCCCGCGAGCTGGCCCGCCAGCAGGTGCGGTACGCCGAGCTGACCATCACCCCGTTCTCCTCCACCCGCCGCGGCATCGACGAGAGCGGCTTCATGGCGGCGATCGAGGACGCCCGCAAGGCGGCCGAGGCCGAGTTCGGGACCGTGCTGCGCTGGTGCTTCGACATCCCCGGCGAGGCGGGCCTGGAGTCCGCCGCGGAGACCGTGCGGCTGGCCACCGACGACCGGCTGCGCCCGGAGGGCCTGGTCTCGTTCGGGCTCGGCGGGCCCGAGATCGGCGTACCCAGGCCGCAGTTCAAGCCGTACTTCGACCAGGCCATCGCCGCCGGTCTGCACTCCGTGCCGCACGCCGGCGAGACCACCGGCCCCGAGACGGTCTGGGACGCCCTGACGCACCTGCGCGCCGAGCGCATCGGGCACGGCACCAGTTCGGCGCAGGACCCGAAGCTGCTCGCGCACCTCGCCGAGCACCGGATCCCGCTGGAGGTGTGCCCGACCTCCAACATCGCCACGCGCGCGGTCCGCACGATCGACGAGCATCCGATCAAGCAGTTCACCGAGGCCGGCGTCATCGTCACCATCAACTCCGACGACCCGCCCATGTTCGGCACCGACCTCAACAACGAGTACGCGGTCGCCGCACGCCTCCTCGACCTCGACGAGCGGGGCCTGGCCGACCTCGCCAAGAACGCCGTGGACGTGTCCTTCCTCGACGAGCCCGGCAAGGCGCGGATCAGGGCGGAGATCGACACGTACACCACCGACTGGCTCGCCTCCTGAGCCGGCGGCGCCCTCCACGCCTCGGCTCATCCATGCTGGCCCCCGACCCCGACCGGAATGCCCTCATGCAGAACGTGACCGCCGTGGCCCACCGCGGCGACCCCTACCGCGTCCGCGAGAACACGCTCGCCTCGCTGCGCTCCGCGCTCGAACGGGGCGCGGACGCGGTGGAGATCGACGTACGGCTCACCAAGGACGGCGTGCCGGTGCTGCTGCACGACGACACGCTGAAGCGGCTGTGGGAGCAGGACCGGCCGGTGCTCGCGCTGTCGGCGGCCGAGGTGCGGGGGCTGACGGCGGGCGGGGTGCCCACGCTTCAGGAGGCGCTGACGGCTTGTGGTGGGAGCCGGGTGATGCTCGACCTGCCGGGCTCGCCCGACGTGCGGGCTGCGCGCCGGGTCGTGGACGTCGTACGCGAGTGCGGGGCGCAGGACCGCGTGTACTACTGCGCGGGCGCCCCGGCCATGCTGGCCGTGCGGGCCGCAGATCCGGCCGCCGAGATCGCCCTGACCTGGACGACGCTGGCCCCGCCGCGCCCCGCCCTGCTGGACGCGGTGCGCCCGCGCTGGCTCAACTACCGCTTCGGCCTGGTCGACCACGCCCTCGCCGAGCGCGTCCACCGCGGCGGTCACCTGCTGTCCGTCTGGACCCCGGACACCCGGCGCTCCATGCGCCGCCTGCTGGACCTCGGCGCCGACTCGATCACGACCAACCGCATCGACGTCCTCCTCGGCCTGCTCACCGCCCGGTCCGACGCCGAAAGCCGCTAGCTAGACGCGCGAGCGTTGAGGCACCGTCGCCGGATCGGCCGGGGTCGCGCGGGTGAGGTACTGCGGTACCGGTGCGGTGTCCTTGCCGTTGTCGCGGACCTGGCCGTAGCGGATCGCGCCCTGGTCGGGGCCGGTCCGCACGTCCTTCTCGGCCGCGTCCCAGGTCGACGGGAAGACGATGACGCCGTAGTCGGCGCCCCGCTCGTTCTGGTTGAGGGTGACCGAGCCGTCGACGTAGAAGTACTCGTTCTGCCACATCTGCTGGGTGCCGTCCGGCAGGACCGTGTAGCCGATGTCGGGGCCGCCCATGCCGGTGGTGCCGGGGCCGGTGGTGTCGTCCATGCGGCGGCCGCCGCCGGAGGCGACGTGGAAGAGCCTGCCCTTCAGACCGGTCCAGGTCGGCATGACCAGCGCGCCCGGCCGTGACTGCGGGGAGATCTGCCAGCGCACCAGGATGTAGCCCTGCCCGCTGAGCGTCACCTTCTCGCCGCGGTGCTGCATGACGGCCTTCGCGCCCCAGGTGCTGGTGATGCCGGACTCCGGACGGTGGGGCAGGGCGGCAGGCTCGGCGTTCGGGTCCGGAGCCTTGTCGACGGCATCGACGACCGTGCCGTACGGCTCGGCCTTCCGCGACTGTGACGGAGACGGCGAGGGGGAGGACGACGGTGAGTGCGTGGGCGTCGGGGACACGGGCGGGGTGGGCGCCGGCGGACGGGCCGTGCTCGCCGCGGTGGGGGCGGCCGCGCGCGGCGGGGCCTGCGGGGTCTGGGTGACGACGTACGCGCCGCCCGCGACGAGTGTCGCCCCGGCCGTCACCGCCACGGCGGGCTGGGTGATCGCGGCCATCACCTTCGCGGACCAGCCGACGGAGGCCGCCGTCGCCGTCGCCGCGACGGCCGTCTTGCCGCCGAAGGCCAGCGACAGCGTGAAGCCGACCGGGATCGGGACGAGCGCGAGGCCGACGAGGAGGCGTTCCGCGGGGACGACGGCCTCGCGGGTGTCGCCGCAGTAGCCGCAGCCCCTGATGTGCCTGGCCAGTCGCTTGCGCCAGACGGAGTCAGGGCGTCCGTTCCAGGGGGCGGTCCGTTCGCGCAGGTCGGGGCAGGCGCCGTCGAGTGCGCGGACGATGCCGCGCGCGGTCTCCAGCCGTTCCTTCACGCGCTGGACGCGCACCGCGGCGTGCTGCCGGCTGATCCCGGCCGCTGCGGCCAGTTCGCGCCGGGTCAGCTCGCCGGCGACCTCAAGCCACCACAGCGACAGCAACTGCCGGTCCTCGTCGTCCAGCCAGCGCACCGCCTCCGCGACCTCGCGCCGCTGCCCCTCCAACTGGAGCCGCAGGACCGTGAGTTCGGCGAAATCGGCGGCCTCGTACGCCGCCGACTCGTCGAGCTGGGCGGGCTGTTTGCGCCGCGCCCGGTCCCGGATCTGCCGCATGGCGATCGCGACGAGCCAGGAGCGGAAGCTGTCCGGGTCCCGCAGCGAGCCGAGGCTGTCGACGGCGCGCAGCATGGTCTCCTGGACGACGTCGTCGACGTCGGCATGGCCGTTCAGGGCACGCCCGACGACGTTGTAGACCAGCGGCAGCCAGCCCTCCACCAGTTCGTCCAGCGCCTGCCGGTCACCGGCCTGCGCCGCAGCGACGGTGGAGCGCCACTGCCTGCCGGCTCCCTCGTCCACGTACGTCCTCTCCCGGCTCATGCGCTGCCCGTACGCACCTTCTCAGCCCGACCAGCACTGTCGGCTATATCGGAGATCACATTCCGCCAGTGGAGACGCGGTGAAGGGGTCGGCGATAACACTTTTTCGCCGACCGGCGCCCCGTAGGGGCGATCCCCCACAACCCCCTTGCTCTGCAAGGCATTTGCTCCGGGCTCCCCCAGGGTCGCAGCCCCTCCTCACCGACGATCCGCCGCGGGACCGTACGGCCCGACGATGATCACGGACATCCCACCGACCCGACTCCAGGAGCAGCAGATGCCCGTACGCCCGCTTCCCGCCCTCCTCGCCTCCGCGCTCGCGCTGACCCTGGCCGCCCTGCCGCTTGCCGGGACGGCCTCCGCGCGGCCCACGTCGTCATCGTCCTGTTCCGCGCACGCGATCGAGACGGCCCCGAAGGGCGGTCCCGACGTCAAGGCCCTGTGCGCCGCGCTCGCCGGGCTGCCCGACAAGGACGCCACGGCCGCGCTGATCCGCGTGGGCGGCAAGGGGAGCTGGCACGGTACGGCCGGCGTGCGGGACATGAGAACCGGGGCGCCGGCGCTGGAGAACGCCCGCTTCCGCGCCGGTTCCACGACGAAGATCGTGACCTCGGCGGTCACCCTGCAACTCGCCGCCGAGGGGCGGATCTCCCTCGACGGGACGGTGCAGCAGTATCTGCCCGGCCTGCTCACCGAGGACTTCGCGCCCATCACCGTACGGCAGTTGCTGAACTTCACCAGCGGTCTGCAGCCGGGGGCGTCCCTCGGCGAGGACGTCGACGACGGGTACGAGCACCGCTTCGAGACGCTGACCCCCGAGGAGGTGGTGGCCGCGTCGGTCGCCAAGGGCCCCGACCCCGACCACGCGCCGGGCGAGCACCAGCGGTACGGCAACATCCACTACACCGTGCTGGGCATGCTGATCGAGAAGGTCACCGGCGACTCGTACGCCCACCAGGCGGCCGTACGGATCTTCCGTCCGCTCGGCATGCGCCACACCTCCTTCCCGGCCGGACCCGACCCCCGCATTCGCGGCGCGCACAACCGCGGCTACGACTGGATCGACGGCAAGCTGGTCGACGTGACCGAGTGGAACATGTCCGACCGGTTCGCGGCCGGCGACATGATCTCGACGACGGCGGACCTGGAACGGCTGCTGTTCGCCCTGTTCCGCGGTCGGGTCGTGCCCGAACCGCAGCTGACGGAGATGTTCAGGGTCCCGGACATCGACGGGGCCACCATGGGGGCCTCGCTGCAGCGTTTCGAGCTGAACGGCAAGGAGATCTGGGGCAAGACGGGTGCCCGCCCCGGCTATCACACCGTCGTCGCGGCCACCCGCAATCTGTCCCGGACGGTCGTCTACTCCGTCAACTCGACCGACGCGAAGGGCGACGGCATGTCCATCGCCCAGCGCTTCGCCTTCCCGGCGTTCAACCGCTGACGACGGCGGCAGCGGCCGGCGGCGCCGACGCATCCGTCAGCGCCTCCAGCCGCTTGATCCTCTTCCGCACGACGTACAGCGGGATCACCCCGAAGACGCCGAAAGACATGTCGATCACCGACCACCACAGGGGGATGCCGCGGATCGGCCCGCAGATCAGGGCGAGCGGGATGATCCCCGCGCAGGCGATCATCCCGAACTCGACGACCCAGATGTTGCGCACCGGGTCGCGGTAGGGGCCGTAGAAGGCGACGGCGATGACGAGATGGGCGAAGGCGAGCCAGTCCGTGCCGTAGAGCAGGAAGGGGTAGTCGGCGTCGGCGGTGTCGAGACCACGCCGGACGCGCTCGATCCAGTCCATGAGGCCGGGGAGGTGCTCCGGCACGGACAGGGCGCGCAACAGGTCCTCGGTCCAGCGCAGTTCGTGGACGAGGGGGAAGGCCGTGGCGCCGCTGAGCACCAGACAGACGACGAAGAGGGCCAGCCAGACGCGGATGCCCTTGAGCAGGGCGGCTCTGTCGCTCATGGGGGCAGCGTACAGCCAGAGGTTGAACACGTTCAAAACGGGTTGCCGCCGCGGTGCCCGAAGCGAAGGCCGCCATGCGCCCCGCGCAGGCCCGGCCCTACGATGTCCGCCGACGAGGGAGGACGCATGGGCCTGGACCTGAGCGAACGGGCTTACCGGGGGCAGCGGTGGGCGGCGCGGGCCGCACTGGCCGCCGCTGGGCTCGCGGTGCTCGTGCCACTCGCCTACGGCGGTGTCCGCGGCGTTCTGCTGCTGGTGGCCGGCGCGGCGGGCCTGGGGCTCAGCGCGGTCGCGGTGTGGTGGACGCTGACACTGCGCGGAACGCTGCGCTGGGTGGCGGGCGTCGTGGCCCTGGCCGTACCGGCCGCCGTGGTCGTGCTGTTCGCGGCCACCCTGTTCTGGGCGCTGCTTGCGTCCGTGGCGCTGTGGACGGTGGCCGTGTGGAGCGGCCGGTACGCGCTGCGGGGCGCGGGCAGCCCACGAGTACGGGTGATGCGGGGGCGCAAGGCTGCGCCACCGCGGCGGGCGGTCCTGATCATGAACCCCGCTCCGGCGGCGGGAAGGTGGACCGCTTCGCGCTCAAGGAGAAGGCGGAACGGCTCGGCGCCGAGGTCGTCCTCCTCGACCCCGAGGAGCACCAGGACGTCACCGCCCTGGCCCGCAAGGCCGTTGCTCAGGGCGCGGATCTGCTGGGTGTGGCGGGCGGGGACGGCACCCAGGCGCTGGTCGCGGCCGTCGCCGCCGCGTACGACATCCCGTTCCTGGTGATCAGCGCCGGCACCCGCAACCACTTCGCGATGGACCTCGGCCTCGACCGCGAGGACCCCGCCGCCTGTCTCGACGCGCTCGTCGACGGCGTGGAACTGCGCGTCGACCTTGGCTTCGCAGGCGGCCGGGCGTTCGTCAACAACGCCTCCTTCGGGGCGTACGCGGCCATCGTGCAGAGCCCCGGCTACCGCGACGACAAGATCGGCACCAGCCTGGAGCTGCTGCCCGATCTGCTCACCCGCCAGCAGGGCCCGCTGCTGACCGTCCGGGCGGCGGGCACCACGCTCGACGCTCCGCACGCCGTGCTGGTCAGCAACAACCCCTACCGCACGGACGATCCCTTCGGGCTCGGCCGCCGCGACCGTCTCGACGCCGCCGTTCTCGGCGTCCTCGGCATCAGGGTGGACAGCGCGGCCGAGGCCGCCGCACTGCTCCTCGACCCGGCGCCGCCCGGCCTGACCATCCTGTCCGCGACCGAGGTGGTCATCGAGGCCGACCGCGAGGAGATCGAGGCCGGCATCGACGGCGAGGCCCTCGTCCTTCCCACCCCGGTCCACATCCGCATCACTCCGGGCACCCTCCGCGTCCGCGTCCCCCGCAAACGTCCCGGCATCCCCCAGCGCGGCCCCCGCCTGGACTGGCGCCGGCTGCGCAAACTGGCGGCGACGGTGGGGCGGACGGCGGTGCACCGGCGGGGTCCCTGGTAGGGGGCACAGGGGCAGTAGGGCCGCCTACAACCCCGCGATCGCGTTCCACCGCTTCGCGAACTCCACCCGCTCGTCCGACGTGATGTCCCGAGCGATCGCCAGACGCCGACGCATGGCCGCGTCCGGGAAGATCAGCGGATCCTCGGCCAGCGCCGCCGTCTCCTCCTCCTTGGCGGAGGCGAGGACGTCCTGGGCGGCCGGGACCGGGCAGACGTAGTTGACCCAAGCGGCCAGTTCGGCGGCGGCCTCGGGGTCGTAGTAGTAGTCGATCAGCCGCTCGGCGTTGGCCTTGTGGCGGGCCAGGTTCGGGACCATCAGGGACTCCGACCACAGCTCGGCGCCCTCCTCGGGGACGACGAAGCGGATGTCGGGGTCGTCCGCCTGGAGCTGGATGACGTCGCCCGAGTAGGCCTGGCAGGCCAGGACGTCGCCGCTGGAGAGGTCCTTGATGTAGTCGTTGCCGGTGAAGCGGCGGATCTGGCCCTTGCGGACCTGCTGCTCGACCTGGTCGCAGACGGTGTGGAAGTCGTCCGCCGTCCAGCGGGTGATGTCGACGCCGTTGCCCTGCATGAGCAGCGCGAACGCCTCGTCCAGACCGGAGAGCAGGGTCACCCGGCCCTTCAGGTCGCTCGCCCACAGCTCGGCGACGCTGTGTACGTCGCGGCCCAGCCGGCGGCGGTTGTACGCGATGCCGGTGATGCCGGACTGCCACGGCACGGTGTACTTCCGTCCGGGGTCGAAGGCCGGCGAACGCAGCAACGGGTCCAGGTACTTCGTCACGTTCGGCTGGCGCGCCCGGTCCATCTCCTGCACCCAGCCCAGCCGGACGAACCGGGCGCACATCCAGTCGCTGATGACCACGAGGTCGCGGCCCGTGCGCTGATGGTTCATCAGGGCGGGACTGATCTTGCCGAAGAACTCGTCGTTGTCGTTGATCTCCTCGACGTACTCGACGGAGATGCCCGTGCGCTTCTGGAAGGCCTCCAGCGTCGGCCGCCGCGTCTGGTCCTCGTCATCGGTGTCGATGTACAGCGGCCAGTTCGCCCAGGTGAGCCGCTTGTCGGTCGCGGAGACATCGGTGGCGGCCCGGTCGCCAGGCGACACATAGGCGGGCCGCACACCGCAGCCGGCGAGCCCACCGAGCGCAGCGCCCGCACCGAGGGTGCGCAGCAAAGTCCGGCGGGACAGCGGGGAGTTCATCGAGGGGAGGGCCATTGCCGCAGCATGCCGCTGCTGACCGCGGCCGATCAATCGACGCCATGTCGAGCGGCAGCCCCGAACGGTACTCACTCCGTCCGGGGCTGCGACGCCGCGAAGGGGCGCGGGGAACTGCGCGACCGGCCACATCGAACCCGCAGCCGTGAGACGGCCACGACCCCCGCGGCGCCTAGCGCAGCGTCACGCGTCCAGGGACGTCATCACGTGCTTGATCCGCGTGTAGTCGTCGAACCCGTACGCCGACAGGTCCTTGCCGTACCCGGACTTCTTGAACCCGCCGTGCGGCATCTCCGCGACCAGCGGAATGTGCGTGTTGATCCACACGCACCCGAAGTCCAGCGCCTTGGACATCCGCATCGCCCGCCCGTGGTCCTTGGTCCACACGGACGACGCGAGCGCGTACTCGACGCCGTTGGCCCACTCGACGGCCTGCGTCTCGTCCGAGAAGGACTGCACGGTGATGACCGGACCGAAGACCTCCTTCTGGACGATCTCGTCGTCCTGCTTCAGCCCGGACACCACGGTCGGCGCGTAGAAGTACCCCTTGTCGCCGACCTGGTGACCGCCTGCCTCCACCTTGGCGTGGGCGGGCAGCCGCTCGATGAACCCGGAGACCTGCTTGAGCTGGTTCGGGTTGTTGAGCGGGCCGAACAGCACGTCCTCGTCGTCCGGCTGCCCGGTCTTCGTGTCGGCGGCGGCCTTCGCGAGCGCCTGCACGAACTCGTCGTGGATGGCCTCGTGGACGAGGACACGCGTGGCGGCCGTACAGTCCTGCCCTGCGTTGAAGAAGCCCGCGACGGAGATGTCCTCGACGGCCTTGGCGATGTCGGTGTCGGCGAAGACGACGACCGGCGCCTTGCCGCCCAGCTCCAGGTGGACCCGCTTGAGGTCCTTGGAGGCGGACTCGGCGACCGACATACCGGCCCGCACCGAACCGGTGATGGAGGCCATCGCCGGAGTCGGGTGCTCGACCATCAGCCGCCCGGTGTCACGGTCGCCGGTGATGACGTTGAAGACACCCTTGGGCAGGATGCCTCCGATGATCTCGGCGATCAGGACGGTCGACGCCGGAGTGGTGTCCGACGGCTTCAGGACGACCGTGTTGCCCGCCGCGAGGGCCGGCGCGAACTTCCACACGGCCATCATCATCGGGTAGTTCCAGGGCGCGACCTGCGCGCAGACGCCGATCGGCTCACGGCGGACGATGGAGGTCAGGCCCTCCATGTACTCACCGGCCGAGCGGCCCTCCAGCATCCGCGCCGCGCCCGCGAAGAAGCGGATCTGGTCGACCATGGGCGGGATCTCCTCGGACCGCGTGAGTCCGATCGGCTTGCCCGTGTTCTCCACCTCGGCCGCGATGAGCTCTTCGGCCCTCTCCTCGAACGCGTCGGCGATCTTCAGCAGGGCCTTCTGTCGCTCGGCGGGGGTCGCGTCACGCCAGGCGGGGAAGGCCCGCGCGGCGGCCTCCATCGCGGCGTCGACGTCCGCCTGCCCGGACAGCGGCGCGGTTGCGTACGCCTCGCCCGTCGCGGGGTTGACCACCTCGGTGGTCCGTCCGTCGGCGGCGTCCCGGAACTCACCGTCGATGTAGTTGCGCAGACGACGCAGCTCGGTGCTCACTGCCGGCCTCCTGTCAGGTAGAGCTGTCCATTCTCTGAGACACCCACCCTAATCGGCTGACCCACGTTTTCAACACCCCCACTGGCACCTCTTCTGCGAAATCCGCAGGTCTCGGTCGCGCAAACAACGAATTTCATCGCATCGGCCTTGCGGAACTGTCGAGACGTCGTGCACAGTGACGTCGTGGCCAGTCGAAGCGCAGAGCACAGGGACTCCCGCGAGTCCAGGAACGGCGGTCCCCAGCTGGACGCCGTCTCCCTCGCCATCATCGAACAACTTCAAGAGGACGGCCGCCGGCCGTACGCCGCCATCGGCAAGGCCGTCGGCCTGTCCGAGGCGGCCGTGCGCCAGCGCGTCCAGAAGCTGCTCGATCAGGGCGTCATGCAGATCGTCGCCGTCACGGACCCGCTCACCGTGGGCTTCCGCAGGCAGGCGATGGTCGGCGTGCACGTCGAGGGCGACGTGGAGTCCGTGGCCGACGCACTGACCGCCATGGCCGAATGCGAGTACGTGGTGATGACCGCCGGGTCCTTCGACCTGATGGTGGAAATCGTCTGCGAGGACGACGACCACCTTCTGGACGTCATCAACCGACGCATCCGCGCCGTCCCCGGAGTGCGCTCGACGGAGAGCTTCGTCTACCTCAAGCTCAAGAAGCAGACCTACATGTGGGGAACCCGATAACCGTGAGGACCCGATAACCGTGAGCAGCAACAGCCCTCAGGACCTCAGCAGGACCGCGTACGACCACTTGTGGATGCACTTCACGCGTATGTCCTCGTACGAGAACGCCCCCGTCCCGACGATCGTCCGGGGCGAGGGCACCTACATCTACGACGACAAGGGCAGGCGCTACCTCGACGGGCTCGCCGGCCTGTTCGTGGTGCAGGCCGGGCACGGCCGCGTCGAGCTGGCCGAGGCCGCCTTCAAGCAGGCGCAGGAGCTGGCGTTCTTCCCGATCTGGTCCTACGCCCACCCGAAGGCCGTGGAGCTGGCGGACCGGCTGGCCGACCACGCGCCGGGCGACCTCAACAAGGTCTTCTTCACGACCGGCGGCGGCGAGGCGGTGGAGACCGCCTGGAAGCTGGCCAAGCAGTACTTCAAGCTGACCGGCAAGCCCACCAAGCACAAGGTCATCTCGCGCGCGGTCGCCTACCACGGCACCCCGCAGGGCGCCCTGTCCATCACGGGTCTGCCGGCCCTGAAGGCGCCCTTCGAGCCGCTGGTCCCGGGCGCGCACAAGGTGCCGAACACCAACATCTACCGCGCCCCGATCTTCGGTGACGACCCGGAGGCCTTCGGCCGCTGGGCCGCCGACCAGATCGAGCAGCAGATCCTCTTCGAGGGCCCGGAGACCGTCGCCGCGGTCTTCCTGGAGCCGGTCCAGAACGCGGGCGGCTGCTTCCCGCCCCCGCCCGGCTACTTCCAGCGGGTGCGCGAGATCTGCGACCAGTACGACGTCCTGCTGGTGTCGGACGAGGTCATCTGCGCCTTCGGCCGCCTGGGCACGATGTTCGCCTGCGACAAGTTCGGCTACGTCCCGGACATGATCACCTGCGCCAAGGGCATGACCTCGGGCTACTCCCCGATCGGCGCCTGCATCATCTCCGACCGCCTGGCCGAGCCGTTCTACAAGGGCGACAACACCTTCCTGCACGGCTACACCTTCGGCGGCCACCCGGTGTCGGCCGCGGTGGGTCTCGCCAACCTCGACCTGTTCGAGCGCGAGAAGCTCAACCAGCACGTCCTCGACAACGAGGCCGCGTTCCGCACGACGCTGGAGAAGCTGTACGACCTTCCGATCGTCGGCGACGTCCGCGGCAACGGCTTCTTCTACGGCATCGAGCTCGTCAAGGACAAGGCGACCAAGGAGTCGTTCAACGACGAGGAGACCGAGAGGGTTCTGTACGGCTTCCTCTCCAAGGCCCTGTTCGACAACGGCCTGTACTGCCGTGCCGACGACCGCGGCGACCCGGTCGTCCAGCTCGCGCCGCCGCTGATCTCCAACCAGGACACGTTCGACGAGATCGAGCAGATCCTGCGCGCGACGCTGACGGAGGCGTGGACCAAGCTCTAGCCGCACGAGGTTCCTTCGACGGCGGGGGTGCACCCGAAGGAGTGACAAGGGTGCACCCCCGCCGCGTGCTGTCCGTCGTCGCGCCCCCGGATCCTTAGCGTGCCTGGTAACCGATCGGCCCTGTCTTCGTTCCCCCGCACGGGGGAACGGCCCGGGAACTACGGATCTGACGAGGTGTACGCCCATGGAGGCTCCGCCGGACAACGACGTGCTCTGGGCACGCGCGCTGCACTTCACGCACCGCGACGGCTCCCCCGCACTCGGCGGGGTCTCGCTGGGTGTGCGTGAGGGGGAGATCCTCGCCGTCACCGGTCCCCGCGGCAGCGGCAAGACGGCTCTCCTGCAGTGTCTGTCCGGCCTGGCCCCCGTCCGGAGCGGCGAGGTCTGGTTCAACAGCGTGCCGGTGCACACCATGACCCCGACGGCGCGCGAACGGCTCCGCCGCGACCGCTTCACCTGGATCGACCCGGCCCCCTCACTCGTCCCCGAACTGAACGTCTGGGAGAACGCCGCGCTCCCGCTGATGCTGCGCGGCACCAGCCGCCGCCGCGCCAAGACGACCGCGCTGGAGTGGCTGAACCGCCTGGACGTCGGCGAGGCGGCCCGTAAGCGCCCGCATCAGCTGGTCCAGGCCGAACGCCAGCGCGTGTGCATCGCCCGAGCCCTGGCCCCCTCCCCCACGGTCCTGTTCGCCGACGAGCCGACGGCCCCGCTGCACCGCGCCGACCGCGCGCACGTCCTGCGCACCCTGACGACAGCGGCCCGCTCGCACGGCATCACCGTCGTCCTGGCCACCCACGACGCGGAGAACGCGGCCCTGGCCGACCGTACCCTGGCCCTGCTCGACGGACGGCGCGTGAACACGGTGCACCTGCCTCCGGTCACCGCGACGGAAGGCCGGGCCGCGTGCTCGCTCTCCGTCTGAGCCGCGGCGCCCAGCCGGCCGTACAACTGCGCCGCCTGCTCCTGGCCGCGGCGTCGGCGGGCACGGGCTTCCTGCTGCTGTGCACCCTGGGCTACGCCATGTCCCACGCCGACACGGCCTCGTCGGCCCTCCGGCTTGCCTGGTGCGTGCCCCCGCTGGCCGCGACGGTCCACTTCGCGGTGGCGGTGGCCCGCACGGACCCCGGCACCAAGCCTCGCCCCGGCCTGTCGGCGATCGGACTGGGCCCGGCCCGTCTGATGCTGGTCTCGGCCACCACCACGGCCCTGTCCTGCACCCTCGGCTCGATGCTCGCCCTGCTCGTCTTCCTCCACCTGCGGGGCGACCTGACCGGCATGCCCTTCGACGGCGCCGCATCGCAGTTCCTGGCAGCGAACGCCCCCCTCCCCCTGCCGGCCGCCCTGACCCTGCTGACCCTGACCCCGGCCATCGCGTCGACGACGGTGGCGCTGGTCCTGCGCCCGAAGGAACCCGGGCCCACCGGGGCGCGGGGCGCGGGGCGGCCGTCCGGGGCCCAGCCGAGGCGGGGGCGCACGGCAGCGCCGGGCGCCGCGGAGGACAGCGAGGGCGCTGCCGCGCCGTCCGCGGGCAGTGGTGCCGGTGAAGCGGCGCCCGCCCCGGGGGAGGACGGCAGCACCCCACCGGCGCCCGGCCACCCGACCGACTCCCCGGCCGCAGCCGACGACACCGGGGAAACGCCGGCCCACGTGACCCAGATGCCTGCTCCCGGCAGAACCCCCGCCGGCCTGCCCTGGGGCATCGCGGTCCTCGCCGCGGGCATCGCCGTGGAGGCCTACGCCGGCCGCACCGCCACCCCCACTCCCCTCACCGTGCCCGCCGCCCTCCCCACCGGCCCTGCCGGAGTCCTGGTCGGCTGGCTCCTGACCGCGCTCGGACTGGCCCTCGCCGCCCCCGGCCTCACCCACCTGTGCGGCCGCGTCCTGCAGGCCGTGCGTCCGGGCGCGGTACGCCTCCTCGCGGGCCGCGTCCTGATGGCGGAGGCCACCCGCATCGGCCGCCCCCTCGGCGTCGTCTGCGCCGTGGCCTCCGCGGCGTACGCCATGGCGCCCCTGTCCGCCCCCGCGGCCACCGACGCCATCGGCCCTCTCAGCGCCGTCGGCGCCACCGTGGTCACCGGCTGTGCCGTGGCCACCCTCCTCACGGCCGCCGTGGAGGCCAGGCAGGCCCGCGCCGACACCACGGCCGCACTGCTCCGTCTCGGCGCCCCCACCACCCTGCTCCGCAGCGCGGCAGCCCTGCGCGCCGGCGCGCTGCTGGTCCTCTTCTGCCCGCTCACCCTGATCGTGGCCGAACTGGCCGCGACGCCCCTGGCCCGCTGAAGCCGGCCGGCGGGCCCCGCCCAGCCCCGCCGAAAACTCGTAAGAAAAATCTCCGCCCGGCGATGACTTCCGCTCGGACCCCCGGTCTATCCCACCGAACAGCAACGGAAGCAGCAGCCACCCGAGGGAGAGACCACGATGACCGCCCCCGCCTACCAGCAGATGATCTTCCTGAACCTGCCCGTGAACGACCTCGCCGCCTCGAAGAAGTTCTTCACGGAGCTCGGTTACCCGATCAACGAGCAGTTCAGCGACGACACGACCGCCTCGGTGGTGATCAGCGAGACCATCGTCGCGATGGTGCACACCCACGAGAAGTACGCCCAGTTCACGAAGAAGCAGATCGCGGACGCGACGAAGACCAGCGAGGTGCTGATCGCGCTGAGCTCCGAGAGCCGCGAGAAGGTCGACGAGCTGGTCGAGAAGGCGGTCGCCGCGGGCGGCTCCGTCACCGGCGAGACCCAGGACCACGGCTTCATGTACGGCCGCGCCTTCGATGACCTCGACGGCCACACCTGGGAGGTCGTGTGGATGGACCCGTCGGCCATCGAGGGCTGATCCCCGCCGTCCCGTGTCCGGTGCCTAGCATGGGCGGGTGCAGACGATGCCCGCCCATGCGGCCCACCACAACGACCGTGAGATAGAGACGCTGGAGGAGTTCGACGCGACCGTCTCGGCGCGCGGCTCCCTGGCCGGATTCCGTATCCAGGCCGTCGACCTGACGGACCGTACGCGCGAGTTGCTCACCGCGGACACGGCGGGCGCCGTCTTCCTCGGCTGCCCGATGCGCGAGGACGCGGCCGCGAAGATCCGCACGGACGGCGCCCTGGTCTTCCCGCCCGTCCCCGGCTTGCCCTTCGACCCGTACCGGGGCCTGGTCTACTCGCCCGACGATCTCTTCGCGTCGCTGGCGGACGGCTACGAGAACACTCCCGACGCCCACGCGTACGCCTGGTTCCAGCGGACCAAGGCCGACCGCGACATCCACGCCTCCATGCTCCGCGCGATCCACGACGACTCCATATCGGACGCGCTCGACGAACTCCTGTCCGGCGCCCGGGTGGTGGGCGTCATGGGCGGCCACGCGATGCGGCGCGGCACGGAGGCGTACGAGGGGGCGGCGCGGCTCGGCCGGGAACTGGCCCGCGCCGGTTTCACGGTCGCCACCGGCGGCGGCCCCGGCGCGATGGAGGCGGCGAACCTCGGCGCGTACGCCGCCCCGCACGACGACGAGATGCTCGGCGATGCCCTCCGACTCCTGGCGAAGGCGCCCCTGTTCACACCCTCGATCACCGACTGGGCGACGGCCGCCTTCGAGGTGCGCACCCGCTGGCCGCAGGGCGGCCGCTCCGTCGGCATCCCGACCTGGTTCTACGGCCACGAGCCGCCGAACCCCTTCGCCTCCCACCTCGCGAAGTACTTCGCCAACGCCACCCGCGAGGACGGCCTCCTGGCCCGCTCGAACGCGGGCGTCGTCTTCCTGCCGGGCGCCGCCGGCACCGTGCAGGAGATCTTCGACAACGCGACGCCGAACTACTACGAGTCGCGCGGCGAGCCCACCCCGATGGTGCTCGTGAACAGGGCCCACTGGACGGAGAAACTGCCGACCTGGCCGCTGTTGCAGGCCCTCGCCCGGGATCGGTCGATGGAGTCCCGTATCGCCCTGGTCGACCGGATCGAGCAGGCTCCACAGGCGCTGAAACGCCTCGGCGAGCAATAAGAGGGCAAAGCCAACGTGCGGGGACGGCATATGCGTTGACACTGCTTATGCCACGCTTATAAACCTGTGAGACTCCTGGGGACGGTGATGTCGCATCGCCGCCTCTCGTTCAACCCCCCTCAGTGGTGCAACTCGTAAGGACAAACGTGTCCATAAACCGCCGTACTGTTGCGCGCTCCGTGCGCGCTCTTGGTGTTGCGTCCGCCTCCGCCGCCCTCGCGCTCGGCCTCGCGGGCAACGCGCTCGCGTGCAACATCAGTGAATTCGCCGCCGAAGCCAAGTGCGACGGCGACAAGGGCGTCATCACGGTCACCGACGTGGACCCCAGCGGCATCCCCGCGACCGTCAGCGTCTACCTGCAGAACAACGGCGCCGACCTGAAGAAGGTCGGCGAGCAGGTGGTCAAGGGCTCCCGCGACGGTGTCACCATCACCTTCGCCGAGAACTGGAAGCCGGACGCCGAGTACCGCGTCCACGTCAAGGCCGCGGGCTACGTCGACGAGGACATCAAGCCGAACCTGACGACCCCGTCGACGGCCTGCAAGAAGGAAGAGGAGGAGCCGCCGGCTCCGTCGGACACCCCGACCCCGTCGGACTCCGCCTCGACCCCGGCCGAGGAGAGCCCGGCCCCGACGCCCTCGGAGAGCGAGAGCACCGCTCCCGCGGACACGGCGAGCAGCGCCCCGTCCCCGGCGACCGATGACTCCAACCTCGCCGAGACCGGTGCGAACTCCAACACCGGCCTGATCGCCGGCATCGCGGTCGGCCTGGTCGCCCTCGGTGGCGGCGCGGTCTTCTTCGGACTGCGGCGCCGCGGGGCGAGCAGCGACCGCTGACGCGCCCGTAGAGCAACACCGTTGTGGCCCGTCCCTTTCCCGGCGAATGCCAAGGGGGGCGGGCCATACGCCTGTCAGCCGAACGTCGCCCGCTCCAGCCAGAACTCCAGCAGCTCCCGCTCGCCGATGACCTCCAGCTCCGGGCTGTCCAGCGGCAACCGGCGGTAGAAGGCGAGCAGCACGGCGGTGAGCGGGCCGCGGAGCGCGACGGTCGCCTTCTCGTGGCCGCGCCGCCAGGCGACGACGTCCTGGTCGAGGTCGATGGACCATTCGGCATTCAGCTCGGGGGTGCTGTCCGTGGCGTGCAGATGGATGCTGCTCCCGGGCCGGCGCAGCTCCCGCGCCGGGTCGTCCGGCAGCGTCCGCTGCGCCCACTCGACGATCTCCAGCCACTCGTCGATCGCGTCGGCGGCGATGTCAGGCGCGACCTCGTAGGGCAGGCCGGCGGCGAGTGCCGCGTCCGCGCGGTGGATTGTGATCTCGTGGGTCATACGCCGGGCCCAGAATCCGGCGTTCAGCACGCCGGCCCAGCCCCACACCTTGGCGTCGGGACCGGCTTCCCGCAGCGTGCCGACGATCATCTCGCCGGTCTCCGCGAGCCAGGCGTCGAGCGCGGCGGCGTCACCCTCGCCCTCGGGGCCGGCGATCCCCGGCACCTGCTCCTCCGGGATCTCCTCCTCGGCCCGAGTCCGTACGGTCAGCTCCACCCAGCGCAGGGCGCCGCCCGTGTGCCGGACGAGCTGCTCCAGCGACCAGTCCGGGCAGGTCGGCACAATGGCCGACAGGTCGGCGCCCGACGTCACGACGGCCCTCAACAGGCCGATCTGATGGGCGATTTCGTCGCAGTGGCGATCGTGCGGGAGTGGCGTCATGCCCCGAACCTTATGTGCGGGGTGATCACCCCAGCAGCACAATTTCCGCCGCGTCGAACTCCACGCCGACGGCGTCCCCGACCTCGGGCGCCTCCCGCAGCGCACACGCCGCCTCCAAACGCGGTGCGTCCTGCGGCTGGAGGTGCACGGCGACATGCGTGCCCTTGAACGTGCGCGCCGTGACCGTGCAGCGCAGCCCCGAGTCCGGGGACACGAGCCGCACCCCGGCCGGCCGTACGAGCAGCGTCCGGGTGCCCTGCGCGGCGCCCTCGCCCACGGGCAGCTTGCCCCAGGGGGTGTCGGCGGCCTCCCCGGCGACCGTCCCCTCGACGACGTTGTCGAACCCGAGGAAGCGCGCCACGAACTCGTCCACCGGACGCTGCCACACCTCGAGCGGCGTACCCGTCTGGGCGATCCGCCCGTCCCGCATCACCACGACCCGGTCGGCGAGCGCGAAGGCCTCCCCCTGGTCGTGCGTCACGGCCAGCACGGTGGTGCCCAACCGGCCGAACAGCTCGCGGAGTTCGACCACGAGCCGCTCCCGCAGCGAGCGGTCGAGCTGGCCCAGCGGCTCGTCCAGCATCAGCAACCGCGGCCGGGGCGCGAGCGCACGGGCCAGCGCCACCCGCTGCTGCTCACCGCCGGACAGGGAGGCGACGGCACGACGGCCGGCGCCCGGAAGTCCGACCAGGTCGAGCAACTCCCGTACCCGCTCGGCCCGTTCGCCCTTCGAGGCGCCGTGCATCCGCGCCCCGAACGCCACATTGCCGCCGACGTCCCGCTGCGGGAACAGCTGATGGTCCTGGAACATCAGCCCGACCTCCCGCTTGTGCGCGGGCACCCCCGCCTGGTCCCGCCCGTCGAGCAGCACCCGGCCCTGGTCCAGCGGCTGGAGCCCGGCCACCACCCGCAGCAACGTCGACTTGCCGCTGCCGCTCGGCCCCAGCACGCACACGATCTCGTGCTCGGCGACGTCGAGGCCGACGGCGTCCAGCACGGCCCGGCCGTCGAACCGTACCGTCGCGTCCGCAAGGCTCAGCAGCATCTAGAACTCCCCGGTCCGGTCGGTGCGCAGCCGCTCCAGCACCAGCAGCGCCACCGCGCACACGATCATCAGAATCGTCGAAAGGGCCATCGCCTGCCCGTAGTTGAGATCACCGGCCCGCCCGAGCAGCTTCGCCACGGCCACCGGCAGCGTCGGGTTGTCGGGCCGTGCGATGAACACGGTCGCCCCGAACTCGCCCAGCGACACGGCGAAGGCGAACCCGGCCGCGATCAGCAGCGCCCGCCGCACCATCGGCAGATCCACCTCACGCCAGACCCGCCACGGTGACGCCCCCAGCACCGAAGCCGCCTCGCGCAGCCGCTGGTCCACGGCGCGCAGCACGGGCAGCATGGTCCGCACGACGAAGGGCACGCCGACCAGCGCCTGGGCGAGCGGGACGAGGATCCACGTACTTCTGAGGTCCAGCGGCGGCTCGTCCAGGGCGATCAGGAACCCGAAGCCGACCGTCACCGCGGACACCCCGAGCGGCAGCATCAGCAGCGCGTCGAAGCCCCGGACGAACCGGCCCGCGTCCCGTCGGGTCAGCGCGGCCGCCGCCAGACCGCCGATCAGTACGGCGATGGCGGTGGCGACGACGGCGTACTGCAGGGAATTGCCGATCGCCTCGATGGGCGGGACGAGGAAGACTCCGCCGTCGGCACTGGTCAGCGCCCGGTAGTAGCCGAAGTCGGGCGCGTCCAGCGACCGCTGCACCAGCACGGCCAGCGGCAGCACCAGGAGTACGGCGATGACGACCAGGACACCGGCCAGCAGCGACCACTGCCCCGCCCCGCGCGGCCGCCGCGCGGTCACCGACGCGTCCACCAGCCGCAGGGCGCTCTCCCGCCGCCGTACCGTCCAGGCGTGTACGGCGAGGATCGCGCCGACGGCGAGGAACTGGACGATCGTCAGGACGGCCGCCGTGGACAGGTCGAAGATCTCGGACGTCTGCCGGTAGATCTCGACTTCGAGCGTCGAGAAGGCCGGGCCGCCGAGGATCTGCACCACACCGAAGGAGGTGAAGGTGAACAGGAAGACCATCAGCGCGGCGGCGGCCACGGCGGGTCCGAGCGCCGGGAGGGTGACGGTCCGCCAGGCGGTGAGCCGTGACGCGCCCAGCATCCGCGCGGCCTCCTCCTGCCGCGGGTCGAGCTGCGCCCACAGCCCGCCGACCGTCCGTACGACGACGGCGTAGTTGAAGAAGACATGCGCGAGCAGGATGGCCCACACGGTGGTGTCGAGCCGTACGCCCCACAGCCCGTCGAGGAGTCCGCCGCGGCCGACCAGCGCGAGGAACGCCGTACCGACGACGACCGTCGGCAGCACGAACGGGACGGTCACCACGGCCCGCAGGATCTGTTTGCCGGGGAAGTCGAGGCGGGCGAAGACGTAGGCGCCCGGCAGCGCGATCAGCAGGGTCAGCGCGGTGGAGGCGAGTGCCTGCCAGGTGGTGAACCACAGGACGTGCCGGACGTCGGGCTGCCCGAGCACGTCCAGGAGGCGCCCGAACTGCCAGACCCCGTCGACCTTCAGGCCACGCGCGACGATCGCGGCGACGGGAAGGGCGAAGAAGACCGCGAAGAACGCGACGGGCACGGCGATGAGGCCGAGCCGCACCGCCGCGCTCCGCGCGCGTCCCCTGCGGAAGGCGCCCTTGCGGGGGCCTACTTCAGTACGAGCGAGGTCCACGACTTGACCCAGTCGTCACGGTTGTCGGCGATCTTCGCCGGGTCCAGGGTCTCGGGCTCCTTGGCCTGCGGTCCGTACTTCGAGAACTCCTCGGGCACCTGGGCGCCCTCGACCACGGGGTAGACGAACATGTTGAGCGGCATGTCGTCCTGGAACGTCCTGGTGAGCAGGAAGTCGAGGAGCGCCTTGCCGCCCTCGGTGTTCCCGGCGTTGCTGAGCAGACCCGCGTACTCGACCTGCCGGAAGCAGGTGCCGGTCGCGACACCCGTCGGTGCGGTCGTCGGCTTCGGTTCGGCGTAGATCACCTCGGCGGGCGGCGAGGAGGCGTACGACACGACGAGCGGACGGTCGGCCTTGGCCTTCTTGCCGCCGGCGGAGCCGGAGAACTCCTCGTTGTAGGCCTGCTCCCAGCCGTCGACGACCTTCACGCCGTTGGCCTTCAGCTTCTTCCAGTAGTCCTGCCAGCCGTCGTCGCCGTACTCGGCGGCGGTGCCGAGCAGGAAGCCGAGGCCGGGCGAGGAGGCGGAGGCGTTCTCGGTGACGAGGAGGTCCTTGTACTCGGGCTTGATCAGATCGTCGAACGAGCTGGGCGGGGCCAGCTTGTGCTTGCTGAAGTACGCCTTGTCGTAGTTGACGCAGATGTCGCCGGTGTCGATCGGGGTGACCCGGTGCTTGTCCTGGTCGGCCAGGTACTCGGCCTTGATCCTGTCCGAGCCCTTCGGCTCGTACGACTGGAACAGCCCGTTGTCGAGCGCCCGCGAGAGCAGGGTGTTGTCGACGCCGAAGAAGACGTCGCCCTGTGGGTTGTCCTTGGTGAGGATGGCCTTGTTGACGGCCTGCCCGGCGTCGCCGTCCTCCAGGACCCTGACCTTGTATCCGGACTGCTCCTCGAAGGCGGCGATGACGCTCTTCGAGACGGCCCACGAGTCGTGGCTGACGAGCGTGACGGTCTTGGACCCGCCGCTGCCGTTGCCGCTGCCGGCGTCGGACGACCCGCACGCGGACAGCGCGGGCAGCGCGACGAGACACAGCCCGACGGCCAGGGCCATGGACTTCACCGTGGACTTCTTGGTGATGCTCACTAATTCCTCCTGGGGGTGACCAGGAAGAGACGCGGCCCTGCCCGGAACCCTTGGGAAGGCTCCGGGCAGGGCGCAACAGCTCGAGTGGTGACCGATCTCCCTACCCAGAATGACCTGGGCCAGGTTCGGAGGGTCTGCGGCCGATGCCGCACTCTCAGCGCTGTGGCGCTCCCCTGTCGGAATATGAAGATGTATTTACGCCATATGAAAATGTACCTACGGCGGTCAGACTACCGTTCGGTCGCGGCGAGCTGCCCACACGCCCCGTCGATCTCCTGACCACGGGTGTCCCGAACCGTCACCGGCACACCATGGGCGGCGATGGCCTCCACGAACGCCTTCTCGTCCTCGGGGCGGGACGCGGTCCACTTGGAGCCCGGAGTCGGGTTCAGCGGGATCAGATTCACATGCACCGGCTTGCCCTTGAGCAGCCGCCCGAGCCGGTCACCTCGCCAGGCCTGGTCGTTGATGTCCCGGATGAGCGCGTACTCGATGGACAGCCGACGGCCCGACTTGGCGGAGTACTCGAATCCGGCGTCGAGCACCTCGCGCACCTTCCACCGCGTGTTCACGGGGACGAGGGTGTCGCGCAGCTCGTCGTCGGGCGCGTGCAGCGAGATCGCGAGCCGGCACTTGAAGCCCTCGTCGGCGAACCGGTTGATGGCCGGGACGAGACCGACGGTCGAGACGGTGATCCCGCGCTGGGACAGCCCGAGCCCGTCCGGCTCCGGATCGGTCAGCCGCCGGATGGAGCCCACGACCCGGTTGTAGTTGGCGAGCGGCTCGCCCATGCCCATGAAGACGATGTTGGACAGCCGAGCGGGCCCGCCGGGCACGTCACCGTCCCTGAGCGCCCGCATCCCGTCCACGATCTGGTGCACGATCTCGGCGGTCGACAGATTCCGGTCCAGCCCCGCCTGCCCCGTGGCACAGAACGGGCAGTTCATCCCGCACCCCGCCTGGGAGCTGATGCACATGGTCACCCGGTCCGGATACCGCATCAGCACCGACTCGACGAGCGTCCCGTCGAACAGCCGCCACAGCGTCTTGCGCGTGGTGCCCTGGTCGGTCGACAGATGCCGTACGACCGTCATCAGCTCCGGGAACAACTCCTCCCGCAGCTTGGCCCGCGATCCGGCCGGGATGTCGGTCCACTGCTCCGGCTCGTGCGTATACCGCGCGAAGTAGTGCTGCGAGAGCTGCTTGGCACGAAACGGCTTCTCGCCGATCGCAGCGACGACGTCCTTGCGCTCGGCAGGCGTGAGGTCGGCAAGGTGCCGCGGCGGCTTCTTGGCTCCGCGGGGGGCGACGAAAGTGAGTTCTCCGGGTGCAGGCATAACTCTCCCAGTGTGGCAGATCAACTCTGGGGGCCCAGGCCAGAGCGGGGTGGGGGTGGTCACCTGTGGGTGCCGACTGTCGGCGGTGGTCGGCTTCGGACGGCCCAGGGACGGCCCAGCACTCGGTGAGCCGTCGGCCGACCGTGCCCAGGTGACGGCACCAACACCCGTCATTCCATCTGCGCCGGAGCGACCGCGAGCTGTTCCCTGTAGGGCCACGTGAAGGTGCGGTCGGGTTCGAGGTGGGCATCGCCCCAGTGGATGGCATGGATGCCGCTTTCGGCGTCAGCCGTGAAGAACACACAGACCAACCTGGTGGAAGCTCCCAGCTCCTCGAACGCTTCGTGCAGACCCAGGTACTCCTCGGTGGCCAGGTCCTGGTCGACGTCGAACAGGCCTTCCTGAGGCTGCGGCCCGTGCGCCCGGAACAGCCGGTGCCGTGTGGGCGACGCATTGGCAGGCAATCAGGCTCGGTCCAGTGGCCTCGGCCTGTCCGCGTACCGGAACGGGAAAAGTGCGTGATCGTTGATCACCGCGTACTCGTATCCGCGCACGTCGCGCACGGCTTCCCCAGCTGCCGCGCCGTCTCCGCCAGGTTCTCGCGTACCACCCCCGCAAGGGCGAGGCCGTACGGACTCCGCTTCTTCAGCCCCGCAGCGAGATGCGCGGCATGAGCCTTCCCATGCGCCTTGGCCAGCTGCACCGGAACCGCAGCGGCAAGCGCGCCGGCATGACGCTCAAACCGCTCGACGGCCCAGGCCGACGGCCCTACCGGATAGCCACCCAACACCGACATGCAGTGCTCCCCTCCCCCAGGTCCCGCCTCTGAACTGTGTGACACGTACACGAAGGGCTCACAAGGGGGCGATCCGGCCAAGGCACGGCCGTACAGGCTCAATACTCGGAACAGCAAGAGTGACTCGGTGACGGTCCCGAGATCTCTGAAGGCGATAACAAGATCTGTTCGGCTCGGATACGTTTCGGAGGATGGATCCGAAGATCGCCACAGCAGTCGTCACCGGCGCAGCCACAATCTCCGCTGCGGTGCTAGTAGCGGTCTTCCAGTTCATGGGGAAGTGGCGCGAGGAGCGTCGCCTGGCTCGTGTCGCGGCGGCTGAGGCTGATGCCCGCCTTGCTGGCTCATTCGTTCAACTCATGAGTCGTGCCCACGCACGTGGCGAGCCTGTAGTGAGCGATGGGGCAGCCCTGGAGGCACTGTTGCAGACAGGTGTTCTGGCGGACCAACTGCGAGCGCTCCTGGCCGCCCAGGTGCCTGGTCCGATCGACCAGCCCGCCTTGCTTCGAGTCGATCAGATCCTTGACGCAGTGCAGATCCGCGTTCCTCCTGTGGGGGGGAGCCGAGCAAGAAGCCGCCATGCAAGCCGTAATTGCCCTTGGCCTCCAGCACAGCTTCCTCACACATGCGGCCCTCACCGGCCTCCGAGACCGGAACCAGTTCAAGCCCGTTTGGAACTTCGCTGGGGCGGAGAAAGCGCTCCTGGCTCGTCTCAAGTTTGATGCACGGAAGACGCGCATGCGCCGTCAAGATCGGCCCAGCTATTGGTTTGCTCGCGGATGAGGAAGATGTAGGTCGGCGGAGCCTCAATGGCCGATGCAAGCCGACGGGGCACCATCCATGGGTTGAGGATGGTGCCCCGCGCTGGATTAGGGCTTTGAGGTCTGGCCTCATCCTTATCAGGTCGATCATGGGTCCTCCGAACGTAAGCCAACTCGTCTCCCGCCTCTACTGCCTGTCCGTCGAGGTTCGACGGAACCCGCCGCTGTCCGGCCTTGTTGATGTCAGGTACTGGTGTCAGCGAAGAGGGGCGCTCTTGACAAAACCCTTACGGCGCCCTAAGCCCGGACCCAACTCCCCCGTGGGGGCCAGGTGTTCGTCACGGCGGCAAGCTCAGATTTTTCTCAAATAGTTCCTGATTCCCTTGCAGCGGATACGGCACCAGGCAAAGATCGTGAGCGACCAGAGAAGAAGGCCCTGACCAGGCCCGAATAAGGGGGAATACCTTGCCTCTCGGAATCAGAAATCTCGCTGTCGTCGGTGCCGCCGCCCTCGGCGTCATCGCACTCAGCGCGCCCAGCGCCTCGGCGACGTCCCAGCAGTCGGACTGGGTGAAGATGGCGATAAACACAAACTGCCACATCAAGGTGTACGTGGACGACCACCAGTACAGCGGCAAGATCCGCGCTCAGGCGCACTTCGGCTGCGACAGGGGCGGGAACCTCTTCACGCCGCACATCAGCATCGACCGTGACAACGAGCACGGCCTGGGAAGGAAGACCGCGGGCCCCAAGTGGATCGACGAGGATAAGGGATTCGGCGGGTTCGAGACCACCACCGCGGACAAGGCCGGCCGGCAGTGCTACAAGGCTGTGGTGCACATCGTGTACCCCGAACCCGGTGAAGGCGGGAACACTCAGCAGATCGTCAAGACTCCGTGCCTCAACACCTGAGGTGAAAGGAAATACCCTGACTGCTCCTTCCCGGCAGTCAGGGTATTTTCCCTGCTTTTTTCTTTTTCGGGTAGAATTCCCTGAGTACGACTTCGACAGCCCCAAAGATCAGTGCGAGACGAAGTTAGGATAATTTCCGACTGACCGGCGCGAGAAAAGCATGCACCCCAGGTGGAGGAGTGGCTGTGTGCGGCCCAGCGCGGTAATCGCCCGCCGGTCACCTCGAATGAGCTTATGGCGTAGTTCGGAGCGAATGAGCGCACCGCTCAACATATCCCGCAACGGGCCAGGGACCGGGAACTTCGTCGCCCCTACCCATCAGCGTACGGAGCGCTGCGACAACCGCGACGGCAACAGCCGCACCTAGGCTGCCACTTCCTCAACCAACCACCCTCCCCAGCTCCCATCCCGTCCGCCGTCGACCCACACACCGTGGAGCGGGCGTGGTTCATGGCGTCCAGGTGGAGCGCGCCACTGTACGAACGACCTGGACGCCATGGGCCGCGTCTGCTCGGCTTCGCCTGGGTCGACGGTGGACGGGACGGGAGCTCCCCGCGCACGCCACTACGGACCTGCACTCGGGAACGGCGCCCCCTCCATCCCGGTGCCGGCCGATCCCCCGCCGGAGGCATCGCCTTGACCGTGGGCCGCACTATGCGGTGATCGACTCATGGCTACCGGCCCTATCCACATGTGGGCGCGCGTCGGCGGCGGCAGCGCCGAGCGGGCCGAAGGCAGGAGCGCGGGCGCAGCCAGAGCCGGGAAGCGCGCCCGGCGGAGCGAAGCGCAGCCGGGCTTGATGAAGTAGGGAAAGTCTTATCCCGCAGGGATGAGGGCCTTCGTGTCTAGTCTCAGTTGATGGTTGACGGATTGACGTCGGATGATGCTTGACGTCTGCCCTTAGACGATCTTCCGGTGGGTGTACTCACCGAAGGCGCGCCTCACTACTTCCTTCGTCGTGGTGCGGAAAATGGTGGTGTCTAGCGCTTCGCCGTGGAAGACGCGATTCTCGTTGGTGTCCAAGTGGGCTTTGACGACCAGGCGGGCGTAAGCCAATCCGACTTGGAATCGCTGGCCTGCGACGACGAAACCACCAGTGCTGCTTACGTTCCGCTCGGCGGTCTGGGGTGCGGGCGGCAGGGATGATCGGAGTGAGCCTGCCGGGCGCCTCCTATGAATCGGTCATAGAGTTACAGAAGACGGCAAAACCGACACCTGGGAGGCCGTTATGGGGGCTCTCCGCTTCGTAGTCGAACCAGACGAGGGCAAGTCGATCTGGCTCGCGGGCATAGGAGTCGACTTCAAGATCTGGGGCGAGGAGACCGGCAACCAGTTTTCGATCGTCGAGCACCCCATCGAGCCGGGCCGTCTCATACCGCCACACGTTCACAGCCGCGAGGACGAGTTCTCGTACGTCCTACAGGGCAGGGTCGGCGCACGAGTGGGCGACGAGGAGGCCACGGCAGGTCCAGGCTCGTACATCCTCAAACCGCGAGGGATCCTGCATACCTTTTGGAACGCTGGACCGGAACCGGCCAGGATCCTGGAAATCATCTCCCCCGCAGGCTTCGAGCGGTTCTTCGACGCGCTGGGCACGGTCAGCGAGACGGCCTCTGATCCTGCCGAGTTCCTCCAGCGCCGGGCCGAGCTAGGCGAGCAGTACGGTCTCGGGTTCTCCGACGAGTGGGTCGCCGAACTCACCGACAGGTACCAGCTCAAGCTTCTCGGTGAGTAACTACACCAGCTCTCCCACGCACACTGATCAGACGCGCACAGCCAAGCCGAGGCAAGCGGTGTCAGGCATCAGGTGAGGCCACTGCGTCGAGCATCAATCGAGACAAGACAGGGATGAGGGCCTTCGGTCTCGGCTACGCCGCTACATCGCTCGGCGCCTGGCCATGCTCGAGGTACACCGGGGCGCTCGCCGCTCGGGCCTCGATCGCCGCAAGGATGCGTCGTGCCAGCCGAGGGATCGTACGGTCCGCGATCTCGCTCGGGGCGACGAACGTGACGGTCTTCAGCTCCTCGGCCTGCGGGCGAATGTCCTCCACGGCCTCAGGGGCAAGCTCGCCACCGTCGAACAAGTACAAGACCTTGTCGCCCTCGGTAGCGCTGGGTGCCCAGTCGACGGCCAGGAGGCGGCCGAGCGTCGGCGTGATGCCGAGTTCTTCCCGTACCTCGCGGCTGGCAGCCTGCAACGGAGACTCACCGGTCTCGACATAGCCTCCGGGGATGTCCCAGTAGTCCTTGTACGTGGGCACCACCATGAGGACGCGCCCGCCGGCATCAAAGAAAAGCGCACCCGCTGCCATACGCGGATGCGCCATCTTCGCTTCATGCTCGTTCGCTGCCATGCAGCCGAGCGTATCCACCTACACCACATGCAGCCGATCGGCGAGATCCGCCATGGCCCGGCTCGGTCGGCCACGCTGGTTGCGTACCCACGTGAGTACGAGTTCGCGGGCCAGGTAGTGGCTCCGTACCTGCTCCGGTGCCCAACACTCGGCTTCAAGGATCGCCGACAAGGCGTCGTCGACACGGTTGTGTGCGCTAAGGGCACGGGCCACCTCGATGCTGTGCCGCGTCCGGCGCTCTGTCGGGAGGCTGCTGGTGTCGATACGCGGACCGAGATCGATGGCTACCTGCATGTCGCCCAGTTCGCCCGCGGTAGCCACACGGTGGATGTCGACGTTGGTCGGGCCGAAAGCGGTCCACATGTGGTTCGCATCCTGCCCGAGTTGGCGGGCTGCCTGGTCGGCCTCGGCGAGGAACTCGCGTACGGTCGAGCGCTCCTCTGCCCGGGCGGCTGCTATCGAGCCAGCGAGGAAGAGCGTCCCGTAGATCGACAGGAACTCCGGGCTGGCCCCACGGAGGCCCGGGCGAAGGTAGTCGGCCGCATCACCGATGAGCTGTACGGCGGCGTCAAAGCGGCCGGTCGACAGGAGACAGTGACCCACGGACCGGAAGAGCGAGCCGATGACCGCCGGGTTGCCGGACTGCTGCGCCGCGCCCAATCCGCGATCGGCAGCAATCCAAGCGAGGCCCACCTCGCCCACCTTCCCGAGGACCATGGCAGCGCTCTGATACGTCAGCGCAAGCAGTTCGTTGGCCTGCTCATGCTCGCAGCCGTCGCAGGACCGCGCCGCGATTAGAGCGTCCGCCAGCACCAGGGGCAGGCGACGGGTCGCGAAGGCGTAGCGGGAAGCCTGGTAGGCATCCATGATCTCTACGACGCTGGTGCGAAGCTCGTCCAGGGGCGTGGGGTCGCCCTCGGTCGGCAGCCCCAACAAGGGCGTCAGTTGGCGGTAGTTCATCAGCGCCGACCGAAGTGCCGGCACCGTGCGGTTGCCGCTGTCGGCGGTCCACCACCTGTGGCGATCAAGCTGCCGTGGATCAGGCCGGACGGCCCGCTGACCGGGCGGCATCTGATCTTCACCAACACGGCCGACGGGATCGTCTGGCGAAGCAACTTCAACGTCCACGAGTGGAAGCGCGCCCTCGCGGCGGCTGGCCTCATCCCGACGCGAGAGCCCGGCGAGCCGTATGCCTCCGCCCGGCAACACGGGATGCACGCCCTTCGCCACTTCTACGCCTCGGTCCTCCTGGACGCGGGCGAGAGCATCAAGGCCGTGAGCGAGTACCTCGGGCACTCCGATCCCTCGATGACGCTGCGGGTGTACGCGCACCTGATGCCCAGCAGCAGCGAGCGAGCCCGCCGGGCCCTGGATGGTGTCTTCGGCACGGCCCAGGAGCCCTGACGGCCCAGAGACGGCCCACCAGGCGTAAGACGGCCCCCTACTGGCGACAAACTCGCTGGTAGGGGGCTTCTTCGTGCCCACAGAACAAGAGTTCTCCGGGTGCAGGCATAACTCTCCCAGTGTCACAGATCCACTGGCGTGGCCCGCCCCGCCGTCGATCGGCCGTACGACAGAGCCGCTACCTGAACCTGAGGGCCCCCGCTCGGCCGGAGCGGAGGCCCTCAGGTGCGTACAGGTACGGACGTCAGCCCGAGCCCACGAACAGCACCATCAGCAGCCACACCACCGGCGCCGTGGGCAGCAACGAGTCCAGTCGGTCCATGATCCCGCCGTGACCCGGCAGCAGCGTGCCCATGTCCTTGATGCCCAGGTCCCGCTTGATCATCGACTCGCCGAGGTCACCCAGCGTGGCGGTGGCCGCGACCGCCAGGCCCAGGAGCAGGCCCTGCCACCAGGCGCCGTCATCGATGAGGAACTGCATGCACAGCGCGCCCGCCACCATCGCGAAGCTCACCGCGCCGAGCAGGCCCTCGCGGGTCTTGCCGGGGCTGATGCGCGGGGCGAGTTTGTGCGTGCCGAAGCGCCACCCGACGGCGTACGCGCCGGTGTCGCTGACGACCGTCAGGAGCAGGAACGTCAGGACCCGCCAGGGCCCGTCGTCGGCAGTCAGCATCATCGCGACGAACGTCGCCAGGAACGGCACGTAGAACGCCGCGAAGACGCCCGCGGTGACGTCCTTGAGATAGCCCTCCGGCGGCTCCGTCATCCGCCAGACCAGCACGGCCAGCGAGGTCAGCGCCATCGCCGTCCAGGCGCCCTCGGCGCCCCGGGCGTACCCGGCGACCACCATCGCCGCACCGCCGAGCGCGAGCGGGACGAGGGGCGCCTTGATGCCCTTGCGCTCCTCGAGCCGCTTGGTCAGTTCCCACAGACCCACGACCACGGCGACCGCGACCACACCGACGAACACGGCCTTGACGACGAACAGCGAAGCGACGATCACCACGCCGAGCCCGACAGCGACTCCTATGGCCGCACCCAGGTCGCGCCCCGCGCTCTTCTTCTGCGGCGGGTGCGCCGGCTGCGGGGAGTCGTGCATGGGCTCCGGATTCTGCTGCGCCGCCTCGGAGGGCCGCGCCTGCGACGTGTCGTACGGCCGCGCGCGGGGCGGCTGTTCGCGGAACAAGGGGCCGCTCAGCCGAGCGGCCCCCCGATCGTCATCCTGGTCTCCGCCATACGCGGGTACGTCGGGCACGATGGGCATGGGGCGAGTCTGCTGCGCCTCAGGCGCATCGTACGCGGGACCCGCCGGGGCAGCCCCCTGGACAGGTCCACGCGCGGTGGTCCCCCAGTACCCGGCCTGTCCGGCCTGTCCGGCCTGTCCGGCTTGTGGCGGCGCCCCCCAGGAAGAGTCGTTCATCAGACCTCGAGCAGCTCGGCTTCCTTGTGCTTGAGGAGCTCGTCCACCTGAGCGACGTACTTGTGCGTGGTGTCGTCGAGCTCCTTCTCCGCGCGGCGGCCCTCGTCCTCGCCGATCTCGCCGTCCTTGATCAGCTTGTCGATGGCGTCCTTGGCCTTGCGGCGGACGGAGCGGATGGACACCTTGGCGTCCTCGCCCTTGGCCTTGGCGACCTTGATGTAGTCGCGGCGGCGCTCCTCGGTGAGCTCGGGGAACACCACTCGGATGATGTTGCCGTCGTTGCTCGGGTTGACGCCGAGGTCGGAGTCGCGGATCGCCTGCTCGATGTTGCGCAGCGCGCTCTTGTCGAACGGGGTCACGACGGCCATGCGCGGCTCCGGCACGGAGAACGAAGCCAGCTGGTTGATCGGCGTCGGCGCACCGTAGTAGTCGGCCACGATCTTGTTGAACATCGCCGGGTGCGCACGGCCGGTGCGGATCGCGGCGAAGTCCTCCTTGGCGACCACGACGGCCTTCTCCATCTTCTCCTCGGCCTCGAGGAGGGTCTCTTCGATCACCACTTGCTCCTGCGTCTTGAGTAAGGCCCGGCTGCGGTTCCTCGGTGAGGCGGCGGCCGGCTGCGTCGCGTCTTCTTCCTGCACGGTTCCCGACCGGCAGGACATTGTCCATCCCCCGGTCAGGGTCCGTCCCGTCCGTCCCCCGGACGGGCTTGTTGTCGGAGCGTCAGCCCCGGCCGCCCTGCTCACCCACAAGCGTGCCGATCTTCTCACCCTTGACGGCGCGCGCGATATTGCCCTCCGCCAGAAGCTCGAAGACGAGGATCGGAAGCTTGTTGTCTCGGCACAGCGTGACGGCGGTCGCGTCGGCGACCTTGAGGTCGCGGGTGATGACCTCGCCGTAGCCGAGGGAGTCGAACTTGACGGCGTCCGGGTTGGTCTTCGGGTCGGAGTCGTAGACCCCGTCCACGCCGTTCTTGCCCATCAGCAGCGCCTCGGCGTCGATCTCCAGGGCGCGCTGGGCGGCGGTGGTGTCGGTGGAGAAGTACGGCATGCCCATACCGGCGCCGAAGATGACCACACGGCCCTTCTCCAGGTGCCGTACGGCGCGCAGCGGGATGTACGGCTCGGCGACCTGGCCCATGGTGATGGCGGTCTGGACCCGGCTGTCGATGCCCTCCTTCTCCAGGAAGTCCTGGAGGGCGAGGCAGTTCATCACGGTGCCGAGCATGCCCATGTAGTCGGAGCGGGCCCGGTCCATGCCGCGCTGCTGGAGTTCGGCGCCGCGGAAGAAGTTGCCGCCGCCGATGACGACCGCGACCTGCGCGCCGTCGCGCACGACGGCCGCGATCTCGCGGGCGATCTTGTGCACCACGTCCGGGTCGACGCCGAGGCCCCCGCCGCCGGAGAAGGCCTCTCCTGACAGCTTCAGCAGGTACCGGCCGCGTACTTTGCCGTCGTCGCTCTTCTGGGCCTTGGTGGTCATCGAGATCCCGCCTTTGTTACGTGGTGCACATACGAAGAAGGCCATTGCCGGTTGGGGTGTGTTTCGCATCCCATGCGCGGCAATGGCCTCCTCGTCAGATCTGCTGTCGTCCGTCACGCGCGCGTGCGTGGTGACGGCGTCCGCGGACGACTGCCCTCGACCCTATCGGGGTCGGGCGCCGATCGCGGTACGGACTCAGATGCCGACCTTGATGCGCGTGAAGCGCGTCAGGGTGACACCGGCCTCGTCCAGAACCTTCTGGACGGACTTCTTGTTGTCGAGCGCGTACGGCTGACCGAGCAGCGTGGCGTCCTTGAAGAAGCCGTTGAGGCGTCCCTCGACGATCTTCGGCAGGGCGGCCTCGGGCTTGCCCTCGGCGCGGGTGGTCTCCTCGGCGACACGACGCTCCGACTCGACGACCTCGGCCGGCACGTCCTCCTTGGAGAGGTACTTCGGCGCGAAGGCGGCGATGTGCTGGGCGACGCCCTTGGCGATCTCGGCGTTCGGCTTGTCCAGCTCGACGAGGACACCGATCTGCGGGGGCAGGTCGGGCATCGTGCGGTGCATGTACGCGAGCACGAAGCCGTCGCCGTACTGCGCGAAGCGGTCCAGGACGATCTTCTCGCCCAGGTTGGCGTTGGCCTCGTCCACGAACGCCTGGACGGTCTTGCCGGCCTCGATCTCGGAGGCGAGCAGGGCCTCGATGTCGGCCGGGGAGGTCTTCGCGACGTGCTCGGCGATCGCGGTGGCGACGGCCTGGAACTTGTCACCCTTGGCGACGAAGTCCGTCTCGCACTTCAGCTCTACGAGGACACCGGAGGAGTTGTCGTCAGCGATGATCGAGACCACGGCGCCGTTCTCGGCGGAGCGGCCCTCGCGCTTGGCGACGCCCTTCTGGCCCTTGATACGGAGCGCCTCGACGGCCTTCTCGACGTTGCCCTCGGCCTCGTCCAGCGCCTTCTTGCAGTCCATCATGCCGGCGCCGGTGAGCTCACGGAGCTTCTTGACGTCAGCGGCGGTGTAGTTCGCCATGAGTCTGTGAATCTTTCTCGAAGTCTGGAAGATCGAAGATCTACGGGGTCTACGGCCCCCATGTAGTCGGGGACCGCTGACCTTTCGTCGACCTACGGGTGAACGGCGGGAGCGGACTTGATGTCACCGCTCCCGCCGTCAACCCTGACGCTGACGGTGTCAGGCCTGCTCGCCCTCGGCGGCCGGAGCCTCGGTGGCCGGAGCCTCGGTGGCCGGAGCCTCGGTGGCCGGGGCGTCGGCAGCCGGGGCCTCAGCGGCCGGAGCCTCGGCAGCGGGGGCCTCAGCGGCCGGAGCCTCGGCAGCGGGGGCGTCGGCGGCGGCCGGAGCCTCGTCGGCCTTCTTCTCGCCCTCGAGCAGGTCGCGCTCCCACTCGGCGAGCGGCTCGCCCGCGGCCTTCTCGCCCTTGCCACCGGTGGCGACGCCGGAGCGGGCGATGAGGCCCTCGGCGACGGCGTCGGCGATCACGCGGGTGAGCAGGGTGACAGAGCGGATCGCGTCGTCGTTGCCCGGGATCTTGTAGTCGACCTCGTCGGGGTCGCAGTTGGTGTCGAGGATCGCGACGACCGGAATGTTGAGCTTCCGGGCCTCACCAACGGCGATGTGCTCCTTCTTGGTGTCCACGATCCAGACGGCGCTGGGCACCTTCTGCATCTCGCGGATACCACCGAGGGTCTTCTCCAGCTTGGCCTTCTCACGGGAGAGGACCAGCAGCTCCTTCTTGGTGAGGCCGGAGGCGGCCACATCCTCGAAGTCGATCTGCTCGAGCTCCTTCAGGCGCTGCAGGCGCTTGTAGACGGTCGAGAAGTTGGTGAGCATGCCGCCCAGCCAGCGCTGGTTGACGTAAGGCATGCCGACGCGGGTGGCCTGCTCGGCGATGGCCTCCTGCGCCTGCTTCTTCGTGCCGACGAACATGACCGTGCCGCCGTGGGCGACGGTCTCCTTGACGAACTCGTAGGCGCGGTCGATGTACGACAGCGACTGGAGCAGGTCGATGATGTAGATGCCGTTGCGCTCCGTGAAGATGAAACGCTTCATCTTCGGGTTCCAACGACGGGTCTGGTGACCGAAGTGGACGCCGCTCTCAAGCAGCTCCCGCATCGTGACGACGGCCATGGCCGCTCTCCTTGAATGTTCTCGGTTGTGCCGCGGATGCCGGACGGCTTCCGCGCCTGACGCCCACATGCGCCGTGCCACTAAGGACCGAGAGGCGCTGATACGGACCGTCTCCGGTTGTCGTATCGGGGCGTGCGAAGTCGACCCGGTGACCCGGGTCGCCAGAAGAAGTGTACGTGACCCGCGAGGCACCGGGTGACGCCGCTGTCCACAACCCGGGAGTTATCCACAGATCCCGGCCGTGATCTGCGGGGGTGGGCGACGGTTCTCGCATGCGAGCGAAGCGATGTGCGAGGGCAGCGAGGGCCACGAAGGCCCCGATGACGGCGTGGACGGCGAGGAGGACCAGGGCATGCGTTCGGCTGGTGATGCTGTTGCTCCTGACGGCGACCGTCCTGCTGTCCCCGGCACCACGACTGACCCCGACCGCCACGAGCGCCGGCGCCGCGTCGGCCCCGGACCCCACAGTGCCGACGATCGGCCGGGCATGGCCCGTGGGGTCACCCCCGCCGATCCTCCGCGCCTGGGAACCCCCGGCGACACGGTACGGGCGCGGCCACCGGGGTGTGGACCTCGGTACCCCGGCCGGGACACCGGTACGGGCGGTGGCCTCGGGGCGGATCTCCTTCGCGGGCCGGGTGGCCGGCAAGGGGGTCGTGTCGGTGGAGCTGACGGGGACGGGGGATCCGCCGCTGCGGACGACGTACGAGCCGGTGCGGGCGGTGCTGAAGAAGGGCGCCGAGGTTGCGGCGGGGGAGGTCGTGGGGACGGTGGAGGCGACGGGCTCGCACTGCACGGGAACCTGCGTGCACTGGGGTCTACGCAGAGGCGACGCCTACCTGGACCCGCTGTCACTCCTGCCACCGGGGCTGCTGCGCAGGGGGCCGTCGAGGCTGCTGCCGGTTCTGGGGGTGCCGTTGCCGCCGTAGCCGACCCGGGGCCGTACCAGTCGTCCCGGCCGTCGTCATCGACCGGGCCGTCGTCATCGGCCAGCCCGGCCGTCGTCGTCGCCCCCGCCGTCGTCATCGACCGGGCCCCGGGTCCGCCCGACGCTCCACGCCGACGCGGCGCCTCGCCATGACCGCCCGACCGCGCACGCCCGCGCCGTCCAGGGGGCGCCCGACGAGCCCAGCAGGCACAGTCGCACAACTGCGGAGGCGGGTCGCCCGGTGGCCGACGCGGGTCTGCCCGGAGGGGTCGGGGCACTCGTGCCGATGAGGCCGCTCCCGGCCCACTGACGCGTCACCCCGCCGGTGTCAGACCGCGCCCAACTGCGGCCTCGCTCCAGCCCACAGAGCCGGCACCCCGCCGACGCCGAGCCGCACCCCACCCCGACCTCAACCCGGCACGCAGCCGTAGCACCCCACCAGCATCGAGCGCACCCCACCCCGACCTCAACCCGACCCACAGAGCCGGCACCCCACCGGCATCGTGCAGCACCCCACCCCGGCCTCAGCGCCGACGCAGGCCGCCCTTCCAGCACCGGGGCAGCGCACCCACACCCGCCCCGCCGCACTCAGCCGGCCCCCGCCGGACTCAGCCGCGAACACCCCTCAGCGCCATCGAGACAGCCGCCTCCGTGATCGCCGCAGGCTCCTCCGCCGCCCCCAGCTCGATCCGTCGTACAGCCGCATCCACGACACCCTGAAGCAGCATCGCCGCCAACCGGGGCTCAGCGTGCCCCATCTCGCCCAGCGCCTCGACGATCATCGCGACCAGCCCGCCGTGCGCCGCACGGATCTTCTCCCGGGCCCCCGCGTCCAGTTCGCTCGCGGAGATCGCCACCACGGCCCGGTGCCGCCGGTCCCCGACCAGCGCGAGCTGCCGCCGGACATACGCCTCGACCTTGCCCTCGGCCGTGGCCTCCCGTTCCATCGCCGCCGAGACCTCCGCGGCCCACACGGGAAAGTCGACCTCGCACAGCTCCTCGACCACGGCGGCCCGCGACCGGAAGTACTCGTACACGGACGACCGCGCGAGCCCCGTCCGCTCGGCAAGGGCAGGGAACGTCAGCGCCTCCGTCCCGCCCTCGGACAACAGGGATCGAGCCGCGTCCAGCAGGGCGGCTCGCTGCATCGACCGGTGCTCGGCCACGGAGGCCGCTCGAATCCTTGGCACGTCAACCACTTTACGGACGCACCCGCGCCGACGGGAGCCTCTCCGGCCAACCCGACACACGTCCCGCCAGGTCAACGACCGAAGCCGGCCAGTTTCGCCCGCAGCTGCAGCACCGACTTGGTGTGGATCTGACTCACCCGGCTCTCGGTCACGCCCAGCACGTTCCCGATCTCCGCCAGCGTGAGCCCCTCGTAGTAGTACAGCGTCACCACGGTCTTCTCCCGCTCGGGCAACGTGTTGATCGCGCGTGCCAGAAACCGCCGCAGCTCCCGGTCCTCGGCGACCTCCACGGGGTTGTCCGCAGCGGTGTCCTCCAGCGTGTCCATGACGCTGAGCCCATCGCCGCCCTCGCCGCCGACGTGCAGCAACTCCTCCAGCGCCACCACGTTGGCCAGCGACAACTGGCTGAAGACCGAGTGGAGTTCGTCCACGGCGATGCCCATCTCGACGGCCACCTCCGCCTCCGTGGGGGTGCGCCGCAGTCGCGCCTCCAGGGTCGCGTAGGCCCGCTCGACGTTGCGTGCCTTCTGCCGCACCGACCGCGGAATCCAGTCCAGCGCTCGGAGCTCGTCGATCATCGCGCCCCGGATCCGCGTGATCGCATACGTCTCGAACTTGATCTCCCGGTCGATGTCGAACTTCTCGATCGCGTCGATCAGTCCGAACACCCCCGACGACACGAAGTCCGCCTGCTCCACATTGGGCGGCAGGCCGACGCTCACGCGGCCCGCCACGTACTTGACGAGCGGTGAGTAGTGCAGGATCAGCTGCTCGCGCAGCCGCTCGTCCCCCGTCGCCTTGTACGACCGCCACAGCTCGTCGAGTGTCGAGGGAGCGGGCGGCCGCACGCTGCCACCGTCACGGGCGGCTGGGGGGATCGCCGCCCGGTCGGACCCGGAGGTGTGCTGGGGCATTCGTTGCCTTGTGCCGTTCTGCCGTGAAGTGGGGGTGCCTGGGGGTGGAACCGGTCGGATGTCGTTCTGCTGCCGTTCTGGGGTCGAGGTGCCGGTCTGCGCCGGAATCCTCGTGAGCGTAGCGTGACTGAAGTATCGCGGTGCGCGAAGGGCGGAGCGCACGCCGTACGCAGATACGTTCCGCTGGACGCCCCACAGGGTCATGACGGTCGCTCTACGTGATCACACGAACACCCCAACTGGGGGAATTCTCAAGGGCGTCCGTGTTCCCCCGTACGGCCGAACACGCTCGGTCAGCATCGAGTCCGACCGGCGTGAACGGACATCATCGCCTGGCGTGTCAACTTCCAGCTGTCGCCGTGTCGTTCGACGTAACCAAGTGAGCGGAGTTCGTACAGTCTGGCGATCGCGTCGTCCTCGGTGGTTTGCGCACCGCGCGCGACCTCGTCCGCTCTCGCCGCGCGCCGCCCGGGCAGCGCCGCCAGGACTCTGCGCGCCCTGGGCTCCAGCAAGTCGCGCGGCAGGACGGGCCCGCGCCGCTCGGGTGCGAGCTCTCCCATGTCGCCGACGAGTTCGACGACCTCGGCGGCGTCGGTGACCAGGACGGCATCCCCGCGCAGCAGTTCGTGCACGCCCGCCGAGAGGCCGCTGGTGGCCGGCCCGGGGACCCCATCGTGTGGCGGCCCAACCGCTGGGCGGCCCGCGCGGTGACCAGCGAGCCGCTGCGATGGGCGGCCTCGACGACGACCGTGCCCCGCGTCAGGGCCGCGATCACCCGGTTCCGCACGATGAACCTGCTGGGCGTCGGATGCTCCCCCGGCGGCAGCTCCCCGATCACGAGCCCCTGTTCCGCGATCCTGTTGATCAGCTGGGTGTGCCCACGCGGGTAGGGCCGGTCGACGCCGCAGGCGAGCACGGCGACGGTGGCTCCGCCGGAACCGAGGGCGCCGCGATGTGCGGCACCGTCGACCCCGTAGGCGCCGCCGGACACGACAACCCAGCCCCGCTCGGCGAGCCCGCCGGCGAGGGTGGCCGCCATGTGTGCGCCGTACTCGGTGCAGGCGCGAGCCCCGACGACGGCCACGGACCGCAGCGCCCACATCCGCAGACCGGCCCGCCCGCGCACCCACAACCCGAGGGGCCGGGCGTCCCCCAGGTCGTCGAGCTGCCCAGGCCACTCGATGTCCCCGGGGCACAGAAACCGCACGCCGGCCTCCCGGGCGACGGCGAGATCCCGGTCGGGCTCGGCCCGCAGACCCCGGGCCCGCAGCCCGTCCCACCGCTTGTAACTCACCCCCGGCAATGCCTCCGCCTCCTCCCGTAACCGCCGCACCACTTCCCGCACGCCGTACTCCCGCACCCATCGCCCGGCGACCTCGTCCCCCGGCTCGACGACCCGGGTGAGGAAGACCCGGCCGAGCAGTTCGTCGTCCGGATCCTCGGTGCCGCTCACGTCAGCGCCCCGATGGCCATGGGCACGCCGCGCGGCACACCGGTGCGCAGTTGCAGGGCCAGGGCGACGTCCATCGCACCGGGCCGGTCGTGGCCCACCAGGTCGGCCACGGTCCAGGCGACCCGCAGTACGCGGTCGAGCCCTCGCGCGGTCAGTACGCCGCGTTCCAGGTTCCGTTCCGCCTCGTCCATGGCGCCGACCGCCGCGTACCAACGGCTGCGCAGCTCCCGTCCGGGAATCTCGCTGTTGGTACGCCACGGGGTACCGGCGAGCCGGTCCGAGGCCCGCTCGCGGGCCGCGCGGACCCGGTCGGCCACCGTGGCCGTGGACTCGCCCCGGGCCCCGCGCTCGGTCAGCTGGGCGCGCGTGACACGGTCCACCTCGACCCGGAGGTCGACCCGGTCCAGCAGCGGCCCCGACAGCCGCGCCTGATAGCGGCGGATCGCCGAGGGCGGGCACTCGCACAGGTCGCCCGTCTGGGAGAAACGGCCGCAGGGGCAGGGGTTGGCCGCGAGCACCATCAGGAATTTCGCCGGGAAGCGCACCACGCCGGCGCTGCGTGCGATCACGACATGCCCGGCTTCCAGCGGCTGCCGCAGGGCGTCGAGGGCGTGGCTGTTGAACTCCGGCGTCTCGTCCAGGAAGAGGACCCCCCGGTGGGAGAGTGACACCGCGCCGGGCCGGGCGATGCCCGCGCCCCCGCCGACGAGCGCCTGCATGGTCGCCGAGTGATGCGGAGCGCAGTAGGGGGCCACGTCGATCAGAGGCTTGCCCGGAGGCAGCAGCCCCGCCACCGAGTGCACTGCCGTGACCTCCAGCGACTCCTCCCTGCGCAGCCGGGGCAGGATGGCCGGCAGCCGCTCCGCGAGCATCGTCTTGCCCGCGCCGGGCGGCCCCTCGAGGAACAGGTGATGCCCGCCCGCCGCGGCGACCTCCACGGCCGTACGCGCCGAGATCTGCCCCACCACATCGGCGAGGTCGTGCCCGTGGTCGTGCTCGGTGGCACCCAGGCTGTGCATGCCCGTGGCCGCGCCGGTGCCCGGCACCCGCAGACCCGCGAGGAGTGGGTCCGGGCGGCCCGGTTCCTCCGGTTCCTCGTCGGGCACGGGTTCGTCCGCGAGGACGGCGATCAGCTGACGCAGACTGCGCACGCCGAGTACGGACACGCCCGGCACCAGCGAGGCCTCGGCCGCGGCGCATTCGGGGACGACGACCTGCTCGTAGCCCGCGTCCGCCGCGGCCAGCACCGCGGGCAGGATGCCCCGCACGGGACGCACCCGTCCGTCCAGGCCCAGCTCGCCGATCATCACGATGTCGGCGAGGACCCGTGGATCGATCCGCTCGGCGGCGCCGAGGACGGCACAGGCGACGGCCAGGTCGAAGCCGCTGCCCGCCTTGGGTACCGACGCCGGGCTGAGCCCGACGGTGAGCTTCTTCTGCGGCCACTCCCCGCCCGAGTTCACGACGGCCGCCCGTACCCGGTCCCGGCTCTCCGACAGGCTCTTGTCCGGCAGCCCCACCAGGGTGAACGCCGCCACCCCCGGCTCCAGATCCGCCTGGACCTCCACCACAACACCCTCGACGCCCACCAGAGCGACCGAGCACGTACGCGCGAAGCCCATCTCAGGCCACCCCTCGTGCGTGCTCGACCACGGGCGCGCCGCGGCCGGGCAGGACCACGCCGACGAGGTCGATGCGGACGCCTCCGGGTGGAGCCCCGCCATGGGCGTGGATCCAGTGTTCCGCGAGGCCGCGCAGGCGTTCCGCCTTCTCCGGGGTCACCGCGGCCATCGGATGCTCGAAGGCACCCGTCCTACGGGTCTTCACCTCGCAGACGACCAGCACATCGCCGTCCCTGGCGACGATGTCGATCTCTCCGGTTCTGCCACAGCGCCAGTTGCGCTCCAGAACCGTCATCCCGGCCTCGACCAGCCGTCGTGCGGCCAGCGTCTCGCCGTACCTGCCCAGTGCGCTGCGTGCGCTTCCCTTGCTCGTGCTCATGTCGGCACCACCTCCGGCGCCAACGATGAGTGCAGCTCAGCGAGCTATTGGATCTTGGTGGACAAGTCCGCGACTGTGGACAACTTCCTCACCCCTGCGGGTGAACCTCACCCGCTCGGGAGCTCGAGATCGCTCTTGTTGAGCTCCTCGATGTTCACGTCCTTGAATGTGAGTACTCGGACCTGCTTCACGAACCGAGCCGGCCGGTACATGTCCCACACCCAGGCATCCGCCATGGACACCTCGAAGAACACCTCACCCTGGACCGAGTGCACCTGCATCTCGTAGTCGTTGGTCAGGTAGAAGCGCCGCTCGGTCTCGATCACGTACTTGAACAGACCGACGACATCGCGGTACTCCCGATAGAGCTTGAGCTCCATCTCGGTCTCGTACTTTTCGAGGTCCTCGGCGCTCATGGCATGTTCCCCTTCAGCCGTGCGATCCCACCATTGTGCGCCAGTCCCGTCCGCACCTAGACAATTTCGGAGTCAAGGGTCACGGGCCCAGCGGGGGGACCTTCGTCGAGCAGTGTGCGCAGTAGCTCGGCGAGTCTGGTCGGATACACCGTCTCATGTGCCTGGGCAAGTTCCCGACACGTCCACCAGCGCGCTCCGGCGACGCTGCGCCGCTCCAGTTCGGTGAGGCCCAGCGCCCGGGTCGCCGTCTGCGTCGTACGCGCCAGGTAGTACCACTCGTCCTGGTCCCAGCGGCGGCCGGCGAACGGGAACGAGCACATCCGGTGCCACAGCACGGGGCCGAGCTCGACCTCCGTGATGCCGGTCTCCTCGGCGAGTTCCCGCAGTGCGGCCTGAGCACGGCTCTCGTCGCCCTCGACGCCGCCGCCCGGGGTGAACCACCAGTCGTCGGCCGGATCCTCCGGCTCATGGCCGTGCAGCAGCAGAATGCGGTCCTGCGGGTCGAGGAGGACGACTCGGGCGACCTTGCGCAGTCCGCCTTCGTACGAGTCGCCGTACGGCCCGTTCCCGAGTCCCGTCCCGCCGTACGGCCCGTTCCCCACGCCCGTCACCTCAGCGGGCACCCGCGGGCTCCGTACGGGTCCCGGAGCGCTTGCCCAGTCGTTTCGCGATCGGGCCGTAGGCACCGCCGGCCAGGACGAGCACGCCTCCGCCGACGATCAGCGCGACCATCGCCCGCAGCGGCCCCGGCGACGACAGTGAGCCGAGCTGCTCGAAGCTCGCGGCGGGCTCCAGCATGCCGTCCATGGGCCAGACGACGGCGTCCACGCGGGCCGACACGGCGCTGCGCGCCACGGTGCCCTTGGCCGCGTCCGTGAGGTGGGCCGTGGAGTCCAGGGAGCCGCTGCGCTCGTCGCCGAGCAGGAAGAGCCTGTCCTTCGGCACCGTCACCGTCGGGAAGTTCTGGAGCTCGGCCAGGCCGTCCTCGGCCAGGTAGGGCTCGTCGATCTGCTTGCCGTTGACGGTCAGCTTGCCGTCCGTGCAGCAGGCGACCGTGTCACCGCCGACCGCGACCACGCGCTTGACGACGGGCGCGTTGGTCACCCAGGTCTTGTCGGTGAAGACGACGACGTCACCGCGGCGCACCTCGCCGCCATCGACGCGCTGGGCCAGCACCCGGTCGCCCGCGCCGATCGTCGGCGCCATCGAACTGGTGGGCACGGTGTACGGCCGGTAGACCACCGCTCCCCAGGCGAACCCGCCCAGGAACAGCACCAGGCCCAGCGCCACGGCCAGTCCGGACAACCGCTCTCCGGTCCGGCTGCCCGCCGGGCCACTGCTCGCGCCACCGCCACGCGGCGCCGTACGTGTCGTGCTCTCGCCACCCATGGGTCCGCACCCTACCCGGCGGTACCGACACCGGGCAGCCCCTCCTGAGGCGCCCGGGCCCACGGACTGGGCAAAGCTTTCCCAAGCTCTCCTCAGCAGGGCCCCACCCCAGGAAGGACGTCAGGCGGTCAGCGGGTCTGCGCCGCCTTGATCCGCTGCCGGCGCCACAGCACCAGCGGCACGGCACCTGCGAGCGCAAGGCCCTGCGGGGCGACCGTCAGAGCGGCGGAACGGGCGCTCAGATTCTGTTCGAAGGTGTCCGGAACCGGCAGGTTGTCCCAGCGGTTGATCGGCCAGGCGATCACGATGGCGCGGCCGACGACCTCCTTGACGGGGACCATGCCGTGGTTCTTGTCGGACTGGTTGTAGCGCGAGTCCCGGGAGTTCTGCCGGTGATCGCCCATGACCCAGATCTTGCCCTCGGGGACCTTGACCTTGAACTGGCCGCCCTGGTCGTCCTGGCTGCAGGGGGTGTTGCCCGGGTAGACGTACGGCTCGTTCAGCGCCTTGCCGTTGACCATCAGCGGGCCGGTGCCCTCGCATTGGATCGTGTCGCCGCCGACGCCCACGACGCGCTTGATGAGGTCCTTCTCCTCCGCGGACGGCATCAGGCCGATCCAGCTGAGGAAGGTCTGCAGGGCGTTGGGGTCGGGAGTGGGCTCACCGGCCAGCCACTGGTCGGGGTCGTGGAACACGACGACCTCGCCGCGCTCGGGCTCGGAGCCGAACCAGGGGGTGAGCTTGTCGACCAGGACACGGTCACCCTGCTGGAGGGTGTTCTGCATCGAGTCGGAGGGGATCGAGAACGCCTGCACCAGGAACGTCTTGATCAGCAGCGCGAGGACGAGCGCGATACCGATCAGGATGGGCAGCTCCTTCCAGAAGGAGCGCTGCTTCTTCGACTGGGGGGAGGCCCCGCCCGACCCCTGACCGTCGGTCGGCGGCCGCCCGCCGGACCCTTCGCCGTCGCCGGCCGCTCCGGGGTCATTCCCGGAGGTCACGGCGCCGTCCGCGGCCGGGTCGGCTGCGCCCACGGGGCGTCCGCGGTGCTCCTCGCCGTCGTGCCCGGATCGTGCGCCAACCGCCACATCCCCCACGCCAACTCCTCACTCTGTGCCGCTGCCTGCCCGAGAGACGGTGCAGGCCCACCACTCCCATAACGAGCGGGAGTTCCGCAGGGCTCGGGAGCTGAATCGTTCCGATCGATTCGTCGGAAGCAACCCTATGCGACTGCTGGGCGGCCGCGGTCGACCCGGTCGCCGCGTCGGACACCGATGCGTAAGTTTTAGGTTCCTCGAGTGAGTTCCAGTGACCGAAGGGCCAGGCGATGACCATGGCCCGTCCCACGACCTCGGTCTCGGAGACCGTGCCGCCGTAGCCCTGGTTCTGGTGTGCGCGGGAGTCCGCGGAGTTGGCGCGGTGGTCGCCCATCACCCACAGCCGGCCCTGCGGGACGGTGATGTCGAACTTCGAGTCGGAGGGGGCGTTGCCGGGATAGAGATAGTCCTCGTTCAGGGGAACGCCGTTGACGGTGACTCGCCCTTGCGTGTCACAGCACTTGACGCGGTCGCCGCCGACGCCGACCACGCGCTTGATGAGGTCCTTCTCGTCCTCGGACGGCAGCAGGCCGATGAAGGTGAGCGCCTCCTTGACCTGCTTGATGACGACGGGGTCCTCCTTCTGCACCGTCGTCTGCTCGTCCTGGAGCCAGCCGCCGGGGTCCTTGAAGACGACGACGTCCCCGCGTTGCGGCTCGGAGCCGAACCAGGGGGTGAGCTTGTCGACCAGGACACGGTCGCCGATCTGGATCGTCTGCTCCATCGAGCCGGACGGGATCACGAAGGCCTGCACGAGGAACGTCTTCAGGACCAGCGCTATGAGGACAGCGACGCCGACGAGGAGGGGTATCTCCTTGATCGCGGAGCGCCTGCGGCGGCGCTTGACCTTGCGCTGGAGCTTGCGCCGCTCCGCGCGGGTACGACCGCCGGCGGGGCTGGCGGCGCGCCGGGCACCGGTGGGCAGCAGATTCTCGGCGGGGCTGCTCGGGACGCCGCGCGGTTTGCCACGGTTACCCATGCGCGCCCTCCGCTGCGGGCACGCGCGCGTAGGCGTCCGTACGGTCCAGGCGGGTCCAGTGGGCGGTCGGCCATACGATCCAGTCGACGCGGCCGATGACGTCGTCGAGCGGGATCATGCCGCCGCCGGGCGAGCCGAGATGGTCGCGGGAGTCGCTGGACTCGCTGCGGTGGTCGCCGAGGAGAAACAGGGCGCCGTCGGGCACGACTACGTCGAAAGGCACCGTGGACGGTCTGTCGCCGGGGTACAGGAACGTCGACTCGTCGACCGACCGGCCGTTCACCTGGATCCTCCCCTCGTTGTCACAGCAGACCACGTGGTCTCTCCCCACACCCACAACGCGCTTGACGTAGTCCGCATCCCCGAAGTACCCAGTTCCGTCGAACACGACAACATCGCCGCGTCGCGGCTCGGCACCGAAACGGTACGCCAACTTATTTACGAGAACGCGGTCGCCGATCCTCAATCCGGACTCCATGGATCCGCTGGGAATCTCGAACGGCCGTAGCACGAACGTGTTGAGCAGCAGCAGAAAGACCAGGAAGACCAGCAGGGTCAGGCTGATCCGTCCGCCCGGGACCCATTCGGTGATCCGCGACACCAACGCGAAGCGCGACCGTCCCTCCTGACCCTCGGTGTCCGAGATCGCCTCGGATTCGGAAGGGCGGGAGGAGCGGTCGCGCTCCGTCGGCTGTGCTTCGGTGTCCATCGGGGCCAGATGTTATCCGGCCCCGCCAGGGACCCCCGCGGGGGCGAGCCCCCGAAGCGCTCAGTTCTCGCGCTTCTCCTTGATCTTCGCCGCCTTGCCGCGCAGGTCACGCAGGTAGTACAGCTTGGCGCGACGCACGTCACCGCGGGTGACGAGCTCGATCTTCTCGACGATCGGGGTGTGCACCGGGAAGGTGCGCTCGACGCCGACGGAGAAGGAGACCTTGCGGACCGTGAAGGTCTCGCGAACGCCGGCGCCCTGGCGGCGGATCACAACGCCCTTGAACTGCTGCACACGGGAGCGGTTGCCCTCGATGACGCGGACGTGGACGTTGACGGTGTCGCCCGGGCGGAAGGCCGGGACGTCACTGCGCAGCGACGCGGAGTCGACGGAGTCGAGCAGGTGAGACATTTCGTCTGCTTTCTTCGCCCATGCCACAGGTCATAGGCGGGAGATAGGTTCTTCGTGAGGATGCTGTTCGCGTCGGGGCGAGCGTCGTGTCCCCCTGTGGCAGGGGCGCATGCCGGACGGCGCACAACAGCGGCCTATTGTTCCACGCCCTCGGTCCTGCGCCAAAATCGGCCGAACCGCTCCCCCTCCGGGTCGGGCATCCAGCCCAGGATGGAGAGCATCTCGCGGTCCTTCTTGTCGAAGGCCTTGGGGTCGCAACGCTCGATCAGGTCAGGCCGGTTGGCCGTCGTACGCCTGAGGGCCTCGTCACGCCGCCAGCGGGCGATCTTGCCGTGGTGGCCGCTGAGCAGCACGTCGGGGATGTCCCGGCCGCGCCATTCGGGCGGCTTGGTGTAGACGGGGCCTTCCAGGAGGCTCGCCATCGCGCCGGGCGCGAAGGAGTCGTCCCGGTGGGACTCGGCGTTGCCCAGGACGCCGGGCAGCAGGCGTGCCACGGCCTCGGTGATGACCAGTACGGCGGCCTCACCGCCGGCGAGGACGTAGTCGCCGATGGACACCTCGTGCACCGGCATACGGGTCGCGTACTCGTCGATGACCCGGCGGTCGATGCCCTCGTAGCGGGCCGGCGTGAAGATCAGCCAGGGCCGCTCGGAGAGTTCGACGGCGAGTTCCTGGGTGAAGGGGCGGCCGCTGGGGGTGGGGACGATCAGGCAGGGCCCGCGGGAGCCCGTCTCGTAGCCGTCGGCCAGGACGGAGTCGAGTGCGTTGCCCCAGGGGTCGGTCTTCATGACCATGCCGGGGCCGCCGCCGTACGGGGTGTCGTCGACCGTGTTGTGGCGGTCGTACGTCCAGGTACGCAGGTCGTGCACCTGGACGTTCAGCTGCCCACGCGCGCGTGCCTTGCCGACGAGGGAGACGTTCAGGGGTTCCAGGTACTCGGGAAAGATCGTGACGACGTCGAGCCGCATCAGCCCTCGGCCTCCGCGTCGCGAGAGGAGGCGATCTCCGCGTTGTCGTCGATCAGACCCGGGGGCGGGGTGATGACGGCGCGCTGCTCCTCCAGGTCGATCTCGGTGACGATGGCCTCGACGAAGGGGATCATCACCTCGCTCCCGTCGGGCCGCTCCACGATGAAGAGGTCCTGGGACGGCAGGTGCGAGATCTCGGTGATACGACCGACCTCGACACCGTCCGCGGTCACCACGTCGAGGTCCATGAGCTGGTGGTCGTAGTACTCGTCCTCTTCCTCGGGCAGCTCGTCCGGGTCGATCTCCGCGATGAGGAGGGTGTTGCGCAGCGCCTCGGCGCCGGTGCGGTCCTTGACCCCCTCGAAGCGCAGGAGGAGGCGGCCGCTGTGGACGCGGCCGGTCTCGATGGTGAGCGGCCCGGTGGCGGCCGGGTCGGTGGCCAGGACGGCGCCGGGGGCGAGCCGCAGCTCCGGCTCGTCGGTGCGAACCTCGACGGTGACCTCGCCCTTGATGCCGTGGGCGCGGCCGATCCGTGCGACTACCAGCTGCACTGTGCTTGCTCTCCTGTCATGCGACTGGCCGTACGACGGCCATGAACCGGCGTACGACTACGGGCCGGGGACGGCCCAGTGGCCCTCCCCGGCCCGAGCCGGTGCTGCGTTCGGCGTCAGCGGACGTGGTCCACGTCGACGAGGTCGACACGGACACCGCGGCCGCCGATGGCGCCCACGACGGTGCGCAGAGCGCGTGCGGTACGGCCGTTGCGGCCGATCACCTTACCGAGGTCGTCGGGGTGGACCCGGACCTCCAGCACACGCCCGCGACGCAGGTCACGCGAGGCGACCTGCACATCGTCCGGGTTGTCGACGATGCCCTTCACGAGGTGCTCGAGAGCCTCCTCGAGCATGCTCAGGCCTCGGCCGACGCGGACTCGGCGCCGGCCTCGTCCTTCTTCTCCGCCTTCTTCTTCTGGGTGATCGCCTCACCCTTGCCCTCGTCCTCGCCACTGAGGGCCTCGAACGTCGGGCGCGCCTTCTTCGGCTCGGCGACGAGCAGCGGAGCCGGGGCGGGCTCGCCCTTGTACTTCTGCCAGTCGCCGGTCTTCTTCAGAATGGCGAGGACGGGCTCGGTCGGCTGGGCGCCGACACCGAGCCAGTACGCCACGCGCTCGGCGTCGACCTCCATCACCGACGGGTTGTACGTCGGGTGGTACTTGCCGATCTCCTCGATCGCACGGCCGTCACGGCGGGTGCGGGAGTCGGCGACGACGATGCGGTAGTGAGGCGAACGGATCTTGCCCAGACGCTTCAGCTTGATCTTGACTGCCACGGGAGTGGGTTCTCCTGGTTTTGACGTGGTTGGGCACGGCGAGATGGCCGCGTGGGGTTGCGGTACCCGAGTGCCCGATGGACGCGTCAGCCGGAGGCGAGAGGGTTCCTGTGCGGCTGTCGAGTACAGCTAGCCATTGTGCCACACCCTGCGGGGCGCTTTTGAGCCGAGGGGTGGGGAGGGTGCCCGGACATGCCTGAGAGGCACCCGGCGACACGGATGCCGTCGGGTGGGGCGCGCAGCCCGGCGCTGGTGGGGTGCCGTCGATACGGCCGATACGACTGCGCAACGGCACCCCGGCGTCGACGCCACGTACTGAACCGGCAGCCACGAGATGCCGGTGTCCGACGAGGCGTCGCTACGCCGCTCCGACCACCTCGGGAATCCGGAACGGCTTCCCGCAGCCGCCGCACACGATCGGGGCCTGCGCCAGCACCGACGGGACGACCCGGACGTTACGGCCGCAGTCGCAGACCGCCTTGACGCGGACGCCGCCCCCGGAGGAGCCGTGGCGGGCCGCCGGGCCCCGGAAGGTCCTGCTCGTGTCGGCGGAGGTGGCCGCCGTGTGGGCCTTCAGGGCGCGCTGGAGGCGTTCGATGGTCGGGCGGTAGCGGCGCTTGGCCTCGGGGTTGAGCGTGACCAGGGAGAAACCGCTGCTCGGGTGCGGCTCCTCGGGGTGGTCCAGGCCCAGCTCCTCGGCGACGGCGAGGAATCTGCGGTTGTGGTAGCGGCCGGCCCGGGAGGTGTCGCGGACGCCGCGCGCGGCGGCGATGCCATGGACTGCCTCATGAAGCAGTCGCTCGAAGGAGAGCTCGTGACCGCACGCGGACGACGACTCCCCGATCAGGGACTCTGGCGCGGCGAGATCCGGCAGCTCGGGGTGGTACCGCTGAATGTCGGCCCACGCCTGCGCCAGTTCTGCGGCGAGTACAGGTGGTGTCTGTGTCGTGCTCACGTAATGACAACGAGCCGGGGTGCCGCTGTGTTCCGATTCCGGGGCATCCCAAATAATTTGCACGTACCCGTCAGTTCCGAATGATGCGCCCGGACGAGGGCGGGTGCGCTGATCTGCGGAGAAGCCTCACAGCTCATACCAAGCCGGTGCGTAGTCTGACGTACGCCCCGGCGCGTACGCCCCGTCCACGCGCCGGTGCGACTGTGGTCCGCGAATGCGCAAGAGGCGTTTCGGCCGCTCTCGTTCCACACGGCGTCGTCTCAGTATGCGCGCGCCACGACGGCGACGTTACCGGGTGCTTCTTCGGCGTCCGGCACCGACCCGTCCTCGGCGACCAGACACCGCACGGTCACCGCGTGCTCGGCCAGCCTGGCCTCGCCCTCTTCGCCGAGAGTCGCCCACGGGATGCGGGCCCAGCCACCGGCGACGGCCGCCTCGACGGCCGCCTCGATCGTCGTCACCTCGGTGGTGCGGGACTCGCGGCGCTCGCGGGCCTGGGTCAGCAGCAGCGCCTGGTCCTCCTCGAGGACGGCGGGGAGCAGTCGTACAAGATCCTCGATCGCGACCGGCGTCTTGCCGCCGGGGATGCGGCGGGCCAGCATCGCGGTGCCGTTCTCCAGGTCGCGGGGCCCGACCTCGATGCGGGCGGGCACGCCCTTGAGCTCCCAGTCGACCGCGCGACGGCCGAAGGGGGTGTCGGTGCGGTCGTCGACGTGGACGCGGATACCGGCCGCCTTCAGCTGGTCGCCGATCTCGCGGACCTTGGCCAGAACCGCCTCGTCGCCCTTGATGGCGAGGACGACGGCCTGGATCTGCGCGAGGCGCGGCGGGACCCGCAGGCCGTCGTCGTCGCCGTGCATCATCACCAGGGCGCCGATCATGCGGGTGGTCGAGCCCCAGGAGGTCTGCCACACCAGTTCCTGGGTGCCGTCCTGCGACAGGTACGAGGTGTTGAAGGCCTTCGCGAAGTTCTGCCCCAGCTCATGGCTGGTGGCCATCTGCAGCGCCTTGCCGTCGCCCATCATGCCTTCGAGCGTGAGCGTGTTGACGGCGCCTGCGAAGCGCTCCTTGACGGTCTTGCGGCCGGGGACGACGTCCATCGCGAGGACGTTCACCATGAAGTCCTCGTAGACCGCGCGGTGGATGTGCGCGGCGAAGTCGCGGGCGTCCTCGTAGGTGGCGTGCGCGGTGTGGCCCTCCTGCCACAGGAACTCGGTCGTGCGCAGGAAGAGGCGCGGCCTGAGTTCCCAACGGACCACGTTCGCCCACTGGTTGATCAGCAGGGGCAGGTCGCGGTAGCTCTGCACCCACTTCGAGAAGTAATCGTTGATGATCATCTCGGAGGTGGGGCGGACGACCGCCGGCTCCTCGAGCTCCTTGCCGCCGCCGTGCGTGACGACCGCGAGCTCCGGCGCGAAGCCCTCGACGTGGTCCGCCTCGCGCGTGAGATACGACTGCGGGATGAGGAGGGGGAAGTACGCGTTCTGCGTGCCCGTCTCCTTGATCCGGGAGTCCATCTCGGCCTGCATCCGCTCCCACAGCCCGTACCCGTACGGCCGGATGACCATCGTGCCGCGCACCGGGCCGTTGTCGGCCAGCTCCGCCTTGGCGATCAGATCCTGGTACCAGCGCGGGAAGTCGTCCGCCCGTGGCGTGAGTACGGGTGCCTTTGCCATGGCGCGATGGTACGGGCCCACGTTGCCGGAATGTGAATTTTGGCCACGAACGCAGGGATGTCACAAGCCGGGCTCCGCGACCCCTGGACGCAGCGGCGGGTGCGGAGTTTCCTGGCATACGGGGGGGGATGTGAGCGCATGTCACGGGGGCCGATGAATCAGGTACAGCGACAACTCTCGGCGGATTGGGGCGCTTTAGATGACACCTACGCTCGTGCGGCAGCACCCACCTCATGCGGGCGCGACGCCCCGTGTGAACCCGAGTGCACGCGCGCGTGACTGGTCCGAGATCCAGGAGCGGATGCTGGTTCCGCTCTACGAGGCCGTCTACGAGCGAGTGGAAGTGGGCGCCGGCACCCGGCTGCTGGGTCTCGGCTGCGGCAGCGGCCTCGCCCTGCTGATGGCGGCGTCCAGAGGCGCGGCCGTCACCGGTGTCGAGTCCTCCTCCCACGAACGGCTGGCCCTCGCGCGGCAGCGGTTGCTGCCCGAGGCGTGGGGCACACGCGCGCATGGCGAGGCACGGCTCGTGGACGGCTCGCCCGGCGACCTGGCCGCCGCGGCCGACGCACGGACGCCCGCGTACACGCTGGTGACCGCGTTCGAGCCCATCGGATGCCTGGCGGGTGACTCGGAAGGGCTCGGTGAGGCGCTCGCGGCCGTGACGCCGCTCGCCGAGCGGGGGGCACCCGTGGTGCTCGCCGGCTGGGGCCCGCCGGAGCGCTGCGCCACGTCGTCCGTGCTGCGGGTGGCCACCAAGCTGGCCGATCCGCTGCGCAGTACGGGCAGTTGGCGCCCCGCCCTGCGCGACGACCTGGAGGAGGTCGCCCAGCGCGCGGGCCTCAGGCTCGACGGTTCCGGGCGGGTGGCCTGCCCGTTCGGGTACGCGGACGTCGACAGTGCCGTACGGGGGCTGTTGTCGACGGGGCTGTTCGACGCGGCGATCGCGGCGACCGACCAGGCCCAGGTGGACAAGGAGGTGACGGAGGCGCTGCATCCGCACCTGCGGCAGGACGGCACGGTGTGGATGCCGAACGTGTTCCGGTACCTGATCGCCCGCGTGCCCTGAGCCCTACTGGGCGTCGTCCTTCTTCAGCCGCGTGATCCCCGCGATCCGGTACGCCGCGGCCTCCTCCAGCGTCTCGTTCTCCAGCAGCGCCTCGGCCAGGGCGTTCAACTGCCCGCGGTGGTCCCGGAGTTTGCGGCAGGCCTCCTCGTAGCACTCGTCGACGATCCGGCGCATCTCGGCGTCGATCACGTCGAGGGTCTGCGGGGCCGCCGCGAGCCCGTACGCCTGCTGGGCGTCGCTGGGCAGGGCGGACAGCCGGCCCACGCGCTCGCTCATGCCCCAGCGGGCGACCATGGCGCGCGCGATGTTGCTGACCTGTTCGAGGTCGTTCTCCGCGCCCGTGGTGACGACCTCGTAGACCACCTGTTCCGCCGCCATGCCGCCCAGGGCGCCGATGATCCGCCCGCGCAGATAGCCCTCCGAGTGCGCGTACCGCTCCACCTCGGGGGTCGACATCGTCACCCCGAGCGCCCGGCCGCGGGGCACGATGGTGATCTTGCGTACGGGGTCGGCGCCCGGCTGGAGCATGCCGAGGAGGGCGTGTCCGCTCTCGTGGTACGCGGTGCGCCGGCGGTCCTCCTCGGGCATCACCAGGGTGCGCTCGGCACCCAGCTGCACCTTCTCCAGGGCCTCGGACAGGTCCGGCTGGGTCACCTGATCCTGCTTGCGCTTGACGGCGAGCAGAGCGGCCTCGTTGGCGAGGTTGGCCAGATCCGCGCCTGTCATGCCCGGGGTGGTGCGGGCCAGCTGGGTCAGGTCCACGTCCTCGGCGAGCGGGATCTCGCGGGTGTGGATGCGCAGGATGGCCTCGCGCCCACCGCGGTCCGGCGGTGCGACGCTGACCACCCGGTCGAAGCGGCCGGGACGGGTCAGCGCCGGGTCCAGGATGTCGGCGCGGTTCGTCGCCGCGATGACGATCACGCCCTCGGAGCCGGAGAAGCCGTCCATCTCCGTGAGGATCTGGTTCAGCGTCTGCTCGCGCTCGTCGTGGCCGCTCACCGACGCGCCGCCGCCCCGCATCCGTCCGATGGTGTCGATCTCATCGATGAAGATGATCGACGGTGCCACCTTGCGGGCCTCGGCGAACAGTTCCCGGACGCGGGAGGCGCCGACGCCGACGATCATCTCGATGAACTCGGAGGCCGAGGCGGAGAAGAACGGCACGCCCGCCTCGCCCGCCACCGCGCGGGCCAGCAGGGTCTTGCCGGTGCCGGGCGGGCCCGCGAGCAGCACGCCACGCGGCATCTTCGCGCCCATCCTGCGGTAGGCGTCGGGATGCTCCAGGAAGTCGACGACGTCGTCCAGCTCGCCCTTGACCTCGTCGATGCCGGCCACGTCGGCGAAGGTCGTGCGCTCCGTGCCCGGCTGGAGCTCCACCGGTTTCGGCGGCGCCTTGCGGCCGAGCATGCCGCCCGCGCCGCCCAGGCCGGCGCCCATGCGCCGGGCGACGAAGATCCAGACTGCGAGCAGAAGCGCGATCGGGATCAGGGAGAACAGCAGGTTGGACAGAACGCCGCGCTCCCGCACGACCGGCTCGGCGGTCACCGTCACATCGCGGCTGCTCAGGTCCTGCCAGAGCTCGTCGTCCGCGAAGGCGGGGCGCTGGGTCTTGAACTTGGTGTAGTCGCCGTCGCCGTCGGGGTTGTCCCGGGCGCTCTTGAGCTCGCCCTGGATCGCGTCGCCCTTGGAGTAGATCTTGGAGACGTTGCCGGCGTCGACCTGCCTGCTGAACTCCGTGTACGAGATCGTCGGCTCGTTGCCGCGGTCGAGGTAGGTCAGTCCCACGTAGGCGAGCAGGAAGACGATCACCGCGGTGAGGAGCAGGCCCCACCAGCGGCCGCGCATCCGTCGACCGCGGGGCCGCCGGGGCGACTCGTCCGGCGTGCCCTCGGTGCGCCACGGCTGGTCAGGAGCCTTGCGCGGCGGCGCGGCATTGCTCATATCTGGACGTTACGGCAGATACCGGGCCGTGGCATGCGCTGGGGCGCCCCCAGAGCGAGGGGCGCCCCCAGCGACGTAGAAGACGGGATGGCCCTACGGGACCGGACAGCCGTCCGAATCGAACCGTCAGCCCATGAACTTCTTGAACTCGTCCGGCAGCTCGAAGTCCTGCCCGCCCTGCTGGCCCGGCAGCCCGAAGGCGCCGCCCTCAGCGGCGGCGGCCCGGCGAGCCACCTCCTCCTGCTCCTGCTGCTTGCGCTTCATCGGGTTGCCGGAGCGCTGCTTGCCCTTGGCCTTCTTCGGCTGCTTCTTCGTCCGGCCGGGACCGCCACCCATGCCCGGCATCCCCGGCATACCCGGCATACCGCCGCCCTGGGCCATGCGGGACATCATCTTGCGGGCCTCGAAGAACCGCTCGACGAGATTCTTGACCGCGCCGACCTCGACACCGGAACCGCGGGCGATACGGGCCCGCCGCGAGCCGTTGATGATCGTCGGCTCCTGGCGCTCGGCCGGGGTCATCGACTTGATGATCGCGGCCGTGCGGTCGACGTCCCGCTCGTCGAGGTTGTTGATCTGGTCCTTCATCTGGCCCATGCCCGGGAGCATGCCGAGCAGCTTGGAGATGGAGCCCATCTTCCTGACCTGCTCCATCTGGGCCAGGAAGTCGTCGAGGGTGAAGTCCTGGCCCTTCTTGGAGGCCAGCTTCTCGGCCATCTTCTGGGCTTCGGCCTGGTCGAACGTCTTCTCCGCCTGCTCGATCAGGGTGAGCAGGTCACCCATGTCGAGGATGCGCGAGGCCATCCGGTCCGGGTGGAAGGCGTCGAACTCGTCGAGCTTCTCGCCGTTCGACGCGAACATGATCGGCTTGCCGGTGATCTGCCGGATCGACAGGGCGGCACCACCGCGGGCGTCACCGTCGAGCTTGGAGAGCACCACGCCGTCGAAGCCGACGCCGTCGCGGAAGGCCTCGGCGGTGTTGACCGCGTCCTGACCGATCATCGCGTCGACGACGAACAGGATCTCGTCCGGCGAGACCGCGTCCCGGATGTCGGCGGCCTGCTGCATCATCTCCTGGTCGATGCCCAGGCGGCCGGCGGTGTCCACGATCACGATGTCGTGGACCTTGGTCTTGGCGTGCTCGATGGAGTCCTTGGCGACCTTGACCGGGTCACCCACGCCGTTGCCCGGCTCGGGCGCGTAGACCGCGATGCCGGCGCGCTCGGCGACGACGCTGAGCTGGTTCACGGCGTTCGGGCGCTGGAGGTCACAGGCCACCAGCAGCGGCGAGTGGCCCTGCTCCTTCAGCCAGCGGCCGAGCTTGCCCGCGAGGGTGGTCTTACCGGCACCCTGCAGACCGGCCAGCATGATCACGGTGGGCGGCTGCTTGGCGAACCGCAGGCGGCGGGTCTCCCCGCCGAGGATCGTGACGAGCTCGTCGTTGACGATCTTCAGGACCTGCTGGGCCGGGTTCAGCGCCTTGGAGACCTCGGCGCCGAGGGCACGCTCCTTGACGTTCTTGATGAACGTGCGGACGACGGGGAGTGCCACGTCCGCTTCGAGGAGGGCGATGCGGATCTCGCGCGCGGTCGCGTCGATGTCCGCCTCGGAGAGCCGTCCCTTGCCGCGCAGGTTCTTGAAAGTCGCTGAGAGGCGATCGGAAAGAGTATCGAACACGGCGCTCGCGGTCCTCGGGGTCGGTGGCGGCTGGCAATCGCCCTCCAGGGTATCCCGGCGGCGCAGGTTGTCGGGATCCCCCGTTCAGCCCCGCAATGTCTCCTCCAGCTTGCGCGCCACGGAGGCCGCCTCTTCCCTGGGCAGCGGCGCCCCCTCCGGGCCTGTGACATAGAACGCGTCGACGGCGTTGGCGCCCAGGGTGCTGACATGGGCACTGCGCACCCGCACGCTCGCGTCCTCCAGCGCCCGGCCGATCCGGAACAGCAGCCCGGGGGCGTCCTGGGCCCGCACCTCGATCACCGTGGCCAGCCGGGAGGCGGCCGGGTGGACGGACACCCTCGGTGGCGGCGCCACCACGCCCCGGCGGCGCGGGTACGCCGCGTCCCGCTCGGCGAGACGGCCCGCGATGTCCAGTGAGCCGTCCAGGGCGCGTACGAGGTCGGCGCGCAGTCGGGCGGCCTGCGGCAAGGAGCCGTACTCGGCGGCGACCCGCCAGTTCAGCAGCAGGACGGAGCCGTCGACGCCGTCCGGGAGGTCCAGGGCACGCAGTTCCGCGGTGCGGACGGTCAGGCGGTGCATCGCCAGGACGCCGGCCACCGCGGGCAGCACGCCCGGCTGATCCGGTACGGCGATGAGGAGCTCCACGCCGAGCGGCTCGGGGTCGCCGGCAGGCTGCTCCCCGGTCGGCGGCTCGGTCTGGGCGCGCAGCGCCAGCACCGGGCTGCCGGTGGCGATCGCCTCCAGGGCGAGCCGCTCCTGCTCGGCGGTCGGCGCGGCAGCCTCGGGCTCGTCGGGGTCGTCCCCGGCGAGTACGGCCGCGACCCGCTTCACCAGGTCGGCGACCAGGGATCCGCGCCACGACGACCAGGCCGCCGGACCGGTGGCCAGGGCGTCCGCCTCGGTCAGGGCGTGCAGCAACTCCAGCGTGCCCTGCGAGCCGACCGCGTCGGCGACCGAGCGCACGGTGGCCGGGTCCTCCAGGTCGCGCCGGGTGGCCGTGTCGACGAGGAGCAGGTGATGCCGTACGAGGGTGGAGAGCACGGTCACGTCGTCGCGGTCGAAGCCGATGCGCCCGGCCACGTCCCTGGCGATGATCTCGCCGGCCACCGAGTGGTCGCCGGGCCAGCCCTTGCCGATGTCGTGCAGCAGGGCGGCGACCAGCAGCAGGTCGGGGCGGTGGACACGGCGGGTGAACTCGGAGGCGCGCACGGCCGTCTCGATCAGATGCCGGTCGACGGTCCAGATGTGCACGGCGTTGCGCTGCGGACGGCAGCGGACCCGCTCCCAGTCGGGCAGCAGGCGGGTGATCAGCCCCTCGGCCTCCAGCGCCTCCCAGACGTCGACGGTGGGGCTGCCGGAGCCGAGCAGGGTGACCAACTGCTCGCGTGCCTCGGCGGGCCAGGGCGTGGGCAGCGGGCGGACAGCGGCCGCCATGCGCCGTACGGCGTGCAGGGAGAGCGGAAGTCCGGCCTGCGCGGCAGCGGCAGCGGCGCGCAGCGGGAGCACGGGGTCGCGTTCTGGGCGCGCGGCGCGGGCGAGCACCACCTCGCCGTCCTGCTCGACCACGCCCTCGGCCAGCGGGGAGCGCTCGGTGGTCGGCTTCCCGCCACCCAGCATGGCGCGCAGACGCGGCCGCACAGCGCGCGAGCGCAATACGCGCCCCACTTCACGCCAAGTGACATCACTCGCATACGAGATGACCCGCGCCGCCTCGTACACCTGCCGCAGCAGCGTATCGGCGTCGAGCAGGCCGAGTTCGGCGGCGACCTGGTCCTGCTCCTGCAGTGCGAGCCGGTCGGTCGCGCGCCCGGTGGTCAGGTGCAGGGCATCCCGCACGTCGAGCAGCCGGCGCCGGGCGTCGTCGAGGCCCTCGCGAGGGGCGTCGGCCAGCCAGGAGGCGGCGACGGCGCGCAGGATGGTGGCGTCCCGCAGGCCGCCGCGGGCTTCCTTGAGGTCGGGTTCCAGGAGGTACTGCAGCTCTCCCTGCCGCTCGGCGCGTTCGGCGGACAGCTCCTGGAGTTCGGGCAGCCGCTTGGGTGCCTGGTTGCGCCAGTCGGCCAGGACCGCCGTCCGCAGCCCGGCCGTGAGCCCCAGGTCGCCGGCGATGTGCCGGGCGTCCAGCAGGCCCAGCTGGACCTTGAGGTCCTCGCCGGCCGTCTTGCGGGCCTCGGCGGGGGTGCGCACGGAGTGGTCGAGGGCGAGGCCGAGGTCCCAGACCGGGTACCAGATGCGATCGGCCAGCGCGGCCACCGCCTGGCTGTCGCCGGCGTCGTGCAGGAGGAGCAGGTCCAGGTCGCTGCGCGGGGACAGCTCCCCGCGGCCGTAACCGCCGACGGCGATCAGGGAGACTCCGCGCATCCCCTCGGCGCCGGCGGCGAACAGGCCGGTCAGCCAGTCGTCGGTCAGCTCCGCGAGGGCGCTACGGCGCGGCGGCCCGGACGGCGCCCCCGCGGTGAGGAGGCGCAGCCGGGCCGCCGCGTAGCCGCTGGGTCCCGAGTCCTCTGCATCCTTACGAACGTCCGTGCCCGTCACCCAGCGACTCCTGTTCTGTTTTCCTGCTTCAGAGCGCGTCCGGGCCGCGCTCACCGGTGCGGACCCGTACGGCCGTCTCGACCGGGAGGGACCAGACCTTGCCGTCACCGATCTTGCCGGTGCGGGCGGCCTTGACGATGACGTCGATCACCTGCTCGGCGTCATCGTCCTCGGCCAGGACCTCGATGCGGATCTTCGGGACCAGGTCGACGGTGTACTCGGCACCGCGGTAGACCTCGGTGTGGCCCCGCTGACGACCGTAGCCGCTGGCCTCGGTGACCGTCAGGCCGTGGACCCCGAAGGCCTGGAGGGCTTCCTTGATCTCGTCGAGCCGGTGGGGCTTGACGACAGCGGTGATGAGCTTCATGCGTCCACCTTCTTGCTCGCGGCCGCGGCGACCGGTGCCGGGGCGGCGGCGGTACGGGCGGCACCGCCACCGGCGCCACTGAAGTCGTATGCGGTCTCGGCGTGCTCGGCCTGGTCGATGCCGGCGACCTCGTCGTCCTCGGAGACCCGCATCCCGATGGTCTTGTCGAGGATGAAGGCGAGGAGCGCGGAGACGATCAGCGAGTAGGCCAGGACCGCGAAGACACCGGCGCACTGCTTCCAGAACTGGTCGAGGCCGCCACCGTAGAAGAGGCCCTTGACCTCGGACTGGCCCTTTCCGCTGGCGAAGAGGCCGATCAGCAGGGAGCCGACGACACCGCCGACCAGGTGGACGCCGACGACGTCGAGGGAGTCGTCGTAGCCGAACCTGTACTTCAGGCCGACGGCCATGGCGCACAGCACACCGGCGATGACACCGACGGCGATCGCGCCGAGCGGGGTGACCGCGCCACCGGCCGGGGTGATGGCGACCAGGCCCGCGACCGCGCCGGAGGCGGCACCCAGCGTGGTGAACGCGCCGTGGCGGATCTTCTCGTAGGCGAGCCAGGCCAGCATGGCGGCGGCGGTGGCGACCTGGGTGTTGACGAACATCAGCGCACCGACGCCGTCGTCGTTGCCGAGCCAGGAGCCGGCGTTGAACCCGAACCAGCCGAACCACAGCAGACCGGCGCCGAGCATGACCAGCGGCAGGCTGTGCGGACGCATCGGGTCCTTCTTGAAGCCGACGCGCTTGCCGATGACGAGGATCACGCCGAGCGCCGCGGCACCCGCGTTGATGTGGACCGCCGTACCACCGGCGAAGTCGATCACACCGAGCTCGAAGGCCCAGCCGCCGGCGCCCCATACCCAGTGCGCGACCGGGAAGTAGACGACGGTGGCCCACAGGGCGATGAACAGCGCCCAGGCGCTGAACTTCACGCGGTCAGCGAGGGCACCGCTGATCAGGGCGGGCGTGATGATCGCGAACATCAGCTGGAAGACCAGGAACACGAAGACCGGGATCGTGTAGCCGGGCCACAGCTCCGTCAGGCCGATGTTGCCGAGGCCGACCCAGTCGGAGTTCCAGCCGATGAGGCTCCCGGAGTCGGTGCCGAACGCCATGGAGAAGCCGTACAGCACCCACAGGATGGTGACGATCCCGAGGCTGATGAAGCTCATCATCAGCATGTTCAGGGTGCTCTTGACGCGGACCATGCCTCCGTAGAAGAAGGCCAGGCCCGGGGTCATGAGCATCACCAGGGCGGAACAGATGAGCATGAAGCCTGTGTTGGCGGACGACAGCGTGGGTGCGTCCGCCGCAAGCGTGATGGCGGCTGATGCCATCGGCGTCTCCTCGTCGATTGGTACGGCCCCGTGCGGGCGAAGCCTGAGCGGAATGAGGGGTGGGCCGGTTATGCGCCATGACATTGGCGCAGCGCGGTTTCGGTGGAAGCCCCTCGTTGTTTCGCCGCCGTGACGAAGGCGCCTTGCGTGTTACGCGTCGATGAACTGCCGGATCTCCGGCTGTCGGATCGTTATCGTGGCGCAACCTTCACTGAAGGAAGAAAAGGCCGGCCGCGGCGGCCTTCCGATGACCTGGCATGGGGGAGCCGAGTCGGGCAGTTCGGGAGGGCCGGCCGCGGCCGGGGTTCTGGGGTTTCGCGGGATTCGCCCGGGGCCGTCAGACCGCCTCCGCGGTCTCCGGCAGCTCCACGGCGAGCTTGTCCGTCAGGTCCACGACCTCGGCGAGATCCCCGAAGTCGCGTACGGCCGTGTAGACCGTCTTTCGAATACGAGTGTTGACGCGCTCGGAGCGCACCTTTTTGGCGACCTGCATGGCGTGCTCGGCGTAGACCACGCCCTGCTCGGGCTCGCGCCGCAGCAGGTGCACCGTGGCCATGCCGATCAGGTTCAGCGCATACGACCGCTGGTGCTCGCCGTCCTTCGCGAACAGGTCCACGGCCTGCTGCATGACCGGCTCGGCCAGCGAGGCGTACGTCGGGCTGCGGCCGGCGACATACGCGAGGTCGCGGTACGAGTGGGAGTTCTCGCCGTACAGCTCGGCCTCGGAGAAGAAGCGGATCCAGTCGGGGTCCGGCTCGTCCCACTCGTCGGACTCGGAGAAGGTGTCCTCGGCCATCCGGACCGCCCGCTTGCACTTGCCGGGCTGACCCATGTTGGCGTAGGCGCGGGCCTCCATCGCATACAGCATCGACTGGGTGCGCGGGCTCGCGCAGTCCCGGCTGCCGTACTGCGCGAGGTGGATCAGCTCCAGGGCGTCGTCGGGCCGGGCGAGGTGGATCATCTGGCGGCTCATGCTGGACAGGATGTACGAGCCGAGCGGCCGGTCACCGGCCTCCTTGGCGGCATGCAGCGCGAGCACGAAGTACTTCTGCGCGGTGGGCTGAAGCCCCACGTCGTACGACATCCAGCCGGCCAGCTCCGCCAGCTCGGCGGCGACCTTGAACAGCCTCCTGGTGGTGGACTCCGGCTGGGGCTCCTGGAGCAGGTCGGTCACCTCGTGCAACTGCCCCACGACCGCCTTGCGGCGCAGTCCGCCGCCGCACTGGGCGTCCCACTGCCGGAACATCACGGTGGTGGACTCCAGCAGGTCCAGCTCGGGCCTGGACAGCCGACCACGCGCACGGGAGGACGGGACGGGCCGGGACTCCTGGCGCGGGGCGGACGGCGCGGGGACCAGCCAACGCTGCATCGGCTCGATGAGGGCCGGGCCCGCAGCCAAGGCCAGCGAGCTCCCGAGGAAGCCACGCCGCGCCAGCATCAGGTCGCTGCGTGAGAACTCGCTGAGCAGGGCCACCGTCTGCGGGCCCGTCCAGGGCAGGTCGACACCGGACACGGAGGGTGACTGGCGCGCCGCGCGCAGGCCGAGGTCCTCGACGGAGACGACGCAGCCGAACCGCTCCGAGAACAGCTCGGACAGGATCCGCGGGATCGGCTCACGGGGGTTCTCACCGTCGAGCCAGCGGCGTACGCGCGAGGTGTCGGTCGAGATGTGGTTGGCACCCAACTGGCGTGCGCGACGGTTCACTTGGCGGGCCAGTTCGCCCTTCGACCAGCCGCTGCGCACGAACCAGGAGGCGAGCAGCTCGTTCGGGCTCTTGGCAGCGTGCGCTGCGTCACCGGCGCTCGTACCGCTTCCGCTGTTGCCGCTCACTGGAACGCCCCCATCCCTTGGACCACTTGTCACCGAGTGCGCCAAGCCCTATCAGAATGCCGGTAAATACGGTCTCCCGTCCGGCAGTTGTCACCCTTCGAACGGAAAGCCGACTTGCCCCCGGCATACCCACGAGTGCATGTGCCCCGAGGGTCCGTGCACTCACGGTAATCCTACGATCACGCCTCCAACCATGGCGATCCGGGAAACGCCACCATTCGCCACCCCTTCGAATGAACTAACGGACGCCTCCTCACGATTCACTTGACATAGGACGGCCGGAAGTGGGCGGAGCGAAGCACGCTGAGGCGCGCGTCGCCGAGTCCACAACCCTGAATGCTTCCAAGCGCCGCGTGAACCGAACGGCGTCGGAGGGTAACCGGCTCTTCGGGAACACACAGGGTCACGTTCTGGTTCCGCGCCGTAACCACCGGCGCGCTGGACCCGTTGGAGGGGGCATGGGCTTCACGATCGGCGGCATCCGGGAAATCCGGTCCGGCACGCGTCGACGCGGCCGCGCCTCGGAGTGCACCGCCGTCGCCGAGTTCACCGGGCTGTGGGGCTGGGACGTGGCGCCCGGCGCGCGAGCCGCTGCGGGTGCCTGCTCGTGCGGCCGCTCCGACTGCGGCGCGCCCGGCGCACACCCCCTCGACTTCGCGCCGCAGATCCCGGCCGGGGCCACGCTCGACGAGGTCGCCAAGGCGTGGTCGGAGTTCCCGGGTGCCTCGGTGCTGCTGCCGGTCGGGCGGGCGTTCGACGTGATCGAGGTGGCCGAGCCGGCCGGACGCCGAGCGCTGGCCCGGCTCGAGCGGATGGGTCTCCCCCTCGGCCCGGTCACCGCCACGCCCGACGGCCGCGCGCAGTTTCTCGTCGCCCCCGGCGCCGCCGCCGAGCTCCCCGAGCTCCTCTACCGCATGGGCTGGGACGACCCGACCCACCTCGACCTGCGCGGCCTCGGCCCCGGCACGTCCATCACGGCCCCGCCGTCCGACCGGGGCGGACTGGGGCCGGTGCGCTGGCTGCGGGCTCCACAGCTGGACACGGCCACGAAACCGCCGGCCGCGCGGCTGCTGCTCGGGACGCTGGCCTACGTGGCGCATCGGTCGCGCGCGTAGCGCATACCACCGGGCACAGCCCTCACAGCCGTACACAGCGAAGCGCCCGTCCCCCAACTGCACCTTGGGGGGCGGGCGCTTCTTCCATCCGAGAGGTACGAATTTCGTAGGTCACTCTCCGATAAGCGCATCCACGAACGCCTCCGGCTCGAACGGCGCCAGGTCGTCGGCGCCCTCGCCGAGTCCGACCAGCTTCACGGGCACACCCAGCTCGCGCTGGACGGCGATCACGATGCCGCCCTTGGCGGTGCCGTCCAGCTTGGTGAGCACGATGCCGGTGATGTTGACGACCTCGGCGAAGACACGGGCCTGGACCAGGCCGTTCTGCCCCGTCGTCGCGTCCAGCACGAGCAGCACCTCGTCGAGCGGCGCGTGCTTCTCGACGACCCGCTTGACCTTGCCGAGCTCGTCCATGAGGCCGGTCTTGGTGTGCAGGCGTCCGGCGGTGTCGATGAGGACGACGTCCGACCCCATCTCCTTGCCCTCCTTCACCGCGTCGAAGGCGACGGAGGCGGGGTCGCCGCCCTCCGGCCCGCGCACGGTGTAGGCGCCGACGCGCTCGCCCCAGGTCTGGAGCTGGTCGGCGGCGGCGGCACGGAAGGTGTCGGCGGCGCCCAGCACGACGCTGCGGCCGTCGGCCACGAGGACGCGGGCGAGCTTGCCGGTGGTGGTGGTCTTGCCGGTGCCGTTGACGCCGACCACCATCACGATGCCGGGCTTGCTGGTCTCCGGCTCGGTCTTGACCACGCGGTCCATGTCGGTGCGGACCAGCTTGAGCAGCTCCTCGCGCAGCAGGCCGCGCAGCTCCTCGGGCGTGCGGGTGCCGAGGACCTTCACGCGCTCACGCAGCCCCTCGACCAGCTCCTGGGTGGGCTGCACGCCGACGTCGGCGGTGAGCAGCGTGTCCTCGATCTCCTCCCAGGTGTCCTCGTCGAGGTGCTCGCGCGACAGGAGCGTGAGCAGCCCCTTGCCGAGGGCGGTCTGGGAGCGGGAGAGCCGGGTGCGCAGTCGGATCAGGCGGCCGGCTGTGGGCTCCGGTACCTCGATCTCGATCGGCGGGGGCTCTTCGACGACGGGCGGTTCCTCGACGGCGACCCCGGTCGAGCCGTCGGGAAGATCCACCTCCTCTATGGTCCGGCGCGATTCGTCGCGCGGCGTCTCGGCCTCGTCGCCGACTTGCGGCTCGGCCGGAGGGGCGGTGATGTCGGGGGCAGCGGGCGGCGGCGGGGGCAGCTGCTTCTTGCGCCGGCTGCCGATGATGAGCCCGCCGAGCGCGCCGAGCACGACCACGGCGATGACTACAGCAAGGATGACGATGTCCATAACCCGTCCAGTATCGGCCATGGAGCCCGGCGACACCGCTATGGATGTCTGACACACCGTCAGCTAACGTCCGCCTTCACACCCGCCCGGTGAAGGGGGACCCCCATGCCCGTCACGGTCGTACGCTTCAACCTCGTCGAGCCCGACGCGACCCCCGCCTCACTCGCCGCCCGCTACCGGGCGGCCCTGGAGATGGCCGCGTACGCCGACGAGCACGGCATCACCACGGTGCAGACGGAGGAGCACCACGGCGCCGAGAACAACTGGCTGCCGTCACCGTTCGCCTTCGCCGCGGCGGTCTTCGGCGCGACACAGCGCCTCGCGGTCACCGTCTCGGCGATCATCGGCCCGCTGCACGACCCGCTGCGGCTGGCCGAGGAGATCGCCGTGCTGGACCTGCTGAGCGGCGGACGGCTGGTGACGGTCGCCGGGATCGGGTACCGGCCCGAGGAGTACGCCCTGTTCGACGTGGACTGGAAGCGGCGCGGAAAGCTCCAGGACGAACTGCTTCAGACGCTGCTGAAGGCCTGGACCGGCGAGCCCTTCGAGTACCGGGGCCGTACGGTACGGGTCACTCCGCGCCCGTACACCGATCCGCACCCGCTCCTGCTGGTCGGCGGCTCCTCGAAGGCCGCCGCCCGCCGGGCCGCCCGCCTCGGCCTGCCGTTCTTCCCCAGCGCGCATCTGCCGGAGCTGGAGGCGTACTACAAGGAGCGGCTCGTCGAGTACGGCACCGCGGGCTGGACCATGATGCCGGCCGCCGAGACGCCGCTGCTGCACGTGGCCGAGGATCCCGACCGGGCGTGGGCGCAGTACGGGCGGCACTTTCTGCACGAGGCACGGACGTACGCCTCCTGGCAGTCCGGCGACATCCGCTCGGCGGTGAAGTCGGGGGCCACGACGGTGGAGGAACTGCGCGCGGAGGGCGTGTACCGGATCGTGACGCCCGAGGAGTGTGTGGCACTGGGCCACGCCAACTACGTACTGCACCCCTTGTCCGGCGGGATGCCGGTGGAGGAGGGGTGGCGGAGCCTGCGGTTGTTCTGCGAGCGGGTGCTGCCTGGGCTCGGCGACTGATCCGTCGCCTACGAGGCCTTGTCCCCTCGCATACGACGCCGCCGCCCCGGCTCGGGCAGTGGCCGAGCCGGGGCGGCGGCGGGGTTACGGGGAGAGGGGCAGCGGGGACTTGGCCCTTCTCCCCGAGTTCGGGGAGCCCTGGAGGCTCAGCCCATCTCCTCCAGCTTCTTGCCCTTGGTCTCGGGCACGAACTTGAGGATGAAGGGGATGGAGAGGAAGGCGAACACCGCGTACATGACGTAGGTGAGCGACAGGTTCCACTCCGACAGGTCCGGGAAGGTGATCGTGATGACCCAGTTGGCGATCCACTGGGCCGAGGCGGCGACACCCAGGGCGGCGGCGCGGATCTTGTTCGGGAAGACCTCACCGAGCATGACCCAGACGACCACGCCCCAGGACAGGGCGAAGAAGAGGACGAAGGCGTTGGCGGCGATCAGCGCCACGTAGCCCTGCGCGGTGGGCAGCGGGTCGTTGCCGTTCTGGAAGGAGAAGGCCCAGGCGGCCGCCGCGAGCGAGATACCCATACCGACGGAGCCGATGAGGGCCAGCGGCTTGCGGCCGAGGCGGTCGACGAAGATCATCGCGATCACGGTGCCGATGATGTTGATGATCGAGGTCTCGAACGAGTAGAAGAACGAGCTCGACGGGTCGACGCCCACCGACTGCCACAGCAGGTTCGAGTAGTAGAAGATGACGTTGATGCCGACCAGCTGCTGGAAGACGGAGAGGCCGATACCGATCCACACGATCGGCAGCAGGCCGGACCGGCCGCCCAGCAGGTCCTTGAACGTCGACTTGTGGTCGCTCTTCATGGCCTGCTCGATCTCGGTGACGCGGCCGTCCAGGTCGACGCCGCCCTCGACGTCGGCGAGCACCTTCTTCGCGTCCTCGGTGCGGCCGACGCTGATCAGGTAGCGCGGGGACTCGGGGATGGCGAACGACAGCAGGCCGTAGACGATGGCGGGCACGAGCATCACGCCGAGCATCCACTGCCAGGCCTCCAGGCCCGCGATGGTGCCGCGCTCCTCGCCGTCGGCCAAGTTGAGGATGGCCCAGTTGACGAGCTGCGAGACCGCGATGCCGATGACGATGGCGGCCTGCTGGAAGGAGGCGAGCCTGCCTCGGTACGCGGGCGGGGCGACCTCGGCGATGTAGGCGGGGCCGATGACCGAGGCCATACCGATGGCGATGCCGCCGAGGACGCGCCAGGCGGCGAGGTCCCACGCGGCGAACGGGAGACCGGAACCGACGGCGCTCACGGCGAACAGCACCGCCGCGATCTGCATGACGCGGATGCGGCCGATGCGGTCGGCTATGCGGCCGGCGATTGCGGCGCCGAGGGCGCTGCCGAGCAGGGCGCTGGCGGCGACCGTACCGGTGACACCGGAGCTGAGGTCGAACCGGGCCTGGATGCCGCCGTTGGCTCCGTTGATGACGGAACTGTCGTAGCCGAACAGAAAGCCGCCCATGGCGGCCGCCGCGGTGATGAAGACGACGTGCCCGAGATGTTCGGGGTGCGCCGTCCTCGCTCCTGACGTGGATGCCTGCGCTGTGCTGGTCACGTGTACTCCTCGGGCGCCGGCAACGCTGCCGGGTGGGGTCAGCCGCTCCAAGTAGCGATACCTGAAGTTAAAAGGAACGTTGCAGAGACTATGCCTTCAAGTTTCGAAGTCAATACCCAAGAAGCTGTGACCTTGGAGACGTGACTACGTGAGTTGTGTTCACTTCTTGAAGTGAAGGTGAAGGCAAAGGTGGGGCAGGGTGGAGGCGAAGATTGATCGCGCCCGGTGCTCGGCAGGGACCGGCGTCAACGCAGTCGCTGGCTGATGACCTTTGACACCCCGTCACCCTGCATGGAGACGCCGTACAGCGCGTCGGCGACCTCCATCGTGCGCTTCTGGTGGGTGATCACGATCAGCTGCGAGGCCTCCTGCAGCTCCTGCATGATGCGGATCAGCCTCTGGAGGTTGGTGTCGTCCAGGGCGGCCTCGACCTCGTCCATGACATAGAACGGGCTCGGGCGGGCCTTGAAGATCGACACCAGCATCGCGACGGCAGTGAGTGAACGCTCACCACCCGAGAGCAGCGACAGCCGCTTGACCTTCTTGCCGGGCGGCCGCGCCTCGACATCGACACCCGTGGTGAGCATGTTGTCGGGATCGGTCAGGATCAGCCGTCCCTCGCCACCGGGGAACAGCCGGCTGAAGACGCCCTCGAACTGCCGGGCCGTGTCCCGGAAGGCCTCGGTGAATACCTGCTCGACGCGCTCGTCGACCTCCTTGACGACCTGCAGCAGGTCGGCGCGGGTCTTCTTCAGGTCTTCCAGCTGCTCGCTGAGGAACTTGTGCCGTTCCTCCAGCGCCGAGAACTCCTCCAGGGCGAGCGGGTTCACCTTGCCGAGCTGCTGGTAGGCGCGCTCGGCGGCCTTGAGCCGCTTCTCCTGTTCGCCCCGGACGAAGGGCTTGGGCTGGTTGCGGGGATGCTCGGGGTCCTCGGGGAGCTGTTCGCCCTCGGCGGCCAGGGAGGGCGGTACGAGCTGGTGGGGGCCGTACTCGGAGACGAGCCCGGCGGGCTCCACGCCGAGCTCCTCCAGCGCCTTGGTCTCCAGTTGCTCGATCCGCATCCGCTTCTCGGCGCCGAGGACCTCGCCGCGGTGGACGGAGTCGGTCAGCTTGTCGAGCTCGGCCTTGAGGTCGCGGCCCTCGTTACGGGCGACGGTGAGTTCCTGCTCGCGGCGGGCCTTGGCGGCCTCGGCGGCGGTGCGCTCCTCGTCGGCGCGAGCGAGAGAGACCTCGACATGCGCGAGGAGCTGCCGGGCACCGGAGGCGACGGCTTCGGCGACGGCCGCCTCGTGGCGCAGCCGGGCCCGCCGCTGCTCGGCACGCGCGCGTGCCTCGCGTTCGGCGCGGGCGGCACGGTCGAGTGAGTCGGCACGTCCGGCGAGTCCCTTGACGCGCTCCTCGTGCGTACGGACCTGGAGCCGGGCCTCCATCTCGGTCTGCCGTGCGTTGGCACCGTCGGCGGCGAGACGGTCCCGTACCGACGTGTCGGGCTCCTCCTCGACCGGCATCTCCTCGGCGACGGCGAGCCGCTCGGCCAGCTCCTCGGCCTCCTGGAGGGCCTTGTCCAGCGAGTCCTGCGCCCGCGCGGCGGCGGCGACGGACCGCTCGGCCTCGCCGGCGGCACCGCGCGCCTGCCCGGCGAGCCGCCCCAGCTGCTGCGCGACGGCCGACTTCTCCCGGTCGGCCGCCCTGCGCCGCTCCCCCAGCTCCTCGACGAGCCCGGCACACTCCTTGCGCCGCTCGACTGCCCCATGCTGTGCCTCGGCCAGCTCCTCGCACCGCACGGCCAGCTCTTCCAGCTCGGCAGCGGCCTCGTCCACGGAGGCCTGCACTTCGAGGAGACTGGGCGCCCCGGCGGACCCCCCGTGCGCGAAGTGCGCTCCGAGCAGGTCGCCTTCGGCGGTTACGGCGGTGAGGTGGGGGTGGGTGTAGACGAGCTCTTCGGCGTCCTCAAGGGTGCCTACGACGACGATGCCGTGGAGGAGACGGCGTACTGCGGGCATGAGGTCGGTGGGGCCGTGGACGAAGTTCGCCGCGGGTGGTGCCGATTCCTGAAGTCCGGCGTCTACGGGTTCGTCGTGGCTGGGCGCGCAGTTCCCCGCGCCCCTTTCCGGCGTTGCAGTCGGCGCGCCTTCCAGCTCACTCGCCAGCAGTAGGGCCGCCCTTCCTCCGTCCTGCTTCCGCAGCAACCGGATCGCCTCCGCCGCTGCCGACGGCGATGTCACAGCGATCGCATCCGCCGCCGCGCCGAAAGCCGCCGCCAGCGGGACCTCGTGGCCCGGCGTCACCGTGAGCAACTCGGCCGCCGGGCCCAGCAACCCCGTGAGCCGGTCCTTCGCTCCGAGCAGGGCGCCCGTGCCGTCCTTTCGCCGCAAGCCGAGCGCCAGCGCCTCGTGGCGGGCCTGCGTCGCGGCGCGGCCGCGTTCCGCCGCGGTGGCCGCCTCTCGGGCTGCCGTGAGGGCGGCCTCGGCCTCGGCGAGCTGCTGCTTGGCGGCGTCGTGCTGCTCGGCCAGTTCCGCGTCGCCGGCGTCCAGGCCGTCGACCTCGGTCTTCAGCGCCTCGTACTCCTCCTGGGCGGCGAAGGCCCGCTCCTGGGCCTCGTCCCGTGCGGCGGACAGGCGGTCGATCTCGGCCTGGGCGGAGGTTGCTCGTGAACGGGCCGCGTTGACCTGGCCGTTCAGCCGGGCGAGGCCCTCGCGGCGGTCGGCGATGGCGCGGGCGACGTCCTTCAGGCGGCGTTCTTCCTGCGTGAGTTCGCGCTCCAGCTCGGCGCGGTGCGCGACCGTGTCCTCCAGGGCCCGCTCGGCCGCCTCCAGGGCCGCTTCGAGCTCGGCCTCCTGCTCGCGGATGCGGGCGGCCTCGCGCTCCATGTCCTCGGGGTCGCGGCCCCGACGCTCCTCCGGCGGCGCGGAGGTCGCGCTCTTCACGCGTGCGTCGGCCAGCGAGATCGTGCCGCGCACCCGCTCGGCGAGCTGGGACAGTTCGTACCAGGTCTGCTGGGCCCGCTGGAGGCGCGGCGTGAGCTGCCGTACCTCGTCCTCCAGGAGCCCTTCGCGCTGGAGCGCCTTCTTCAGCTCCTGCTCGGCGGCCTCCTTGCGCCCCTTCAGCGCCGCCTCGTCGGCGACCTCGGTCTGGAGTGCCTGACGGAGCCGTACGAGATCGTCGGCAAGGAGGCGGAGTCGGGCGTCGCGCAGATCCGCCTGGATGACGGCGGCCCGGCGCGCAACCGCCGCCTGCCGGCCCAGGGGCTTGAGCTGTCGGCGCAGCTCGTCGGTCAGGTCCTGCACCCGCGCGAGGTTGGCCTGCATCGCGTCCAGCTTGCGGAGCGCCTTCTCCTTGCGCTTGCGGTGCTTGAGGACACCGGCCGCCTCTTCGATGAAGGCGCGGCGGCCCATGGGATCGGCGTGCAGGACGGAGTCGAGCTGGCCCTGGCCGACGATGACGTGCATCTCGCGGCCGATGCCGGAGTCGGAGAGCAGTTCCTGGATGTCGAGGAGGCGACACGTGTCGCCGTTGATCTGGTACTCGCTGCCGCCGTTGCGGAACATGATCCGCGTGATGGTGACCTCGGCGTACTCGATGGGCAGTGCGCCGTCCGAGTTGTCGATGGTCAGCGAAACCTCGGCTCGGCCAAGTGGCGGACGGCCGGTCGTGCCGGCGAAGATGACGTCCTCCATCTTGCCGCCACGCAGCGACTTGGCACCCTGCTCACCCATGACCCAGCTGAGCGCGTCCACCACGTTGGACTTGCCCGAGCCGTTCGGTCCGACGACGCACGTGATGCCCGGCTCGAACCGGAGTGTGGTCGCCGATGCGAACGACTTGAACCCTCGGAGGGTCAGGGCCTTGAGGTGCACGCCGCTGGACTCTACCTTCCGCCTGTATCTCGCTCCATGAACCCGCGGTTTCACCGATGAACGTGCAGGGCACACCAGACGTTAAAGAGGGTGAAAGGATGCGCGGGGCAGTAAGCCGGGGGCAAGAAAGAAGGGACGCCGAAGCGTCCCTTGCAACTTCTGACGACTGGCTGACCAGTCGCCTGACAACTACCTAGCGGTTGGATACGAGCCGCCCAAACCACTGCTTGTGCTGTCGTGGACCGATGCAGTGATCAGGTGAGCGCAGGCTCCGCCTGGTGTGCGTCGATGCTCTCCATGATCCTGTCGTGAGAAGCGGCAGCCGTCAGCGCGTCGTTCTCCGCCTGGATCCGTCCGAGCTCGGATTCCAGGTCCTGGACACGCTGCTGGAGCCGTCGCATCTCGGCGAGGAGTCGAGGGTCGGAGCCGCCGACGTAACCGAGAAGCGCCTTTGCCATGATGGATGGTCCTCCACAATGAGTGACCGACCGAAGCGGTGTGGGTCGTGAGGGATTCGCACCCGCGGTTGCTTGGCAGGACTGGGGCTGTGCTGCCGTTCAGCCACGCCAAACAGCGAAGGTGCGCGGGGCTTTCAGCGTCTCACCAAAAAGTTTGACGGTCAACACGATCACGCCCCGTATTGGCGGGCAAACCCGGGGGCACACGGCCTTGAGACGGCTGCGCGGCGACTCCTGCGGGCCCTTCGGGGCGTGGCGATCATCCTTGAGTGCGGAGCCTGCCACCGTGAGCCGTTCTTGGCAACCACCTGCTCATTTCTGCTGGGGGCAGTTGCCTGTGGCAGGTCCCTCCGCTTGTGCCAGGGCCGCTTTACAGAACCGGCTCAACGGATGGCGAAGCCGTCGTAACCCCCGCGAGGTGTGTCCCAGATCTCGGTGACACCGTCCACCCGCCCGGGCGTGTCGTCGCCCCGGAGCCAGTCGAGGAGTCCTTCACAACCCTTTCGCGGACCCTCCGCGACCACTTGGACCCGGCCGTCGGCCAAATTGAGAGCAAAACCACTCAGGCCGCCGATCTCGAGAGCCTTGGCCCGCGTGAACCAGCGAAAACCCACACCTTGGACGCTTCCACGCACCCAGGCGACCAGCCGCACATCCTCGCTCATGACTGCAACCTAACGGGCCAATGTCTCTCCGGACACTTCCTCCCCTGCCGCCATGGGGTACCGTCCCGACCCAATGAATCTCATATGAAACTCACACGATCGAGTGAGTTCTGTGAGGACGTTGAGACCGCAGGGACGAGGAAGGCCAGGACATGGGACGCCACCGACGCTCCGCCGCCGGACGCGCCGCCACGGGCCGCGCCACGGGGGTCACACATACGGACGGCTCCTACACGGAGGGCCACGACCCGCTCAACTCGTACGACGGCGCCCGGCCCCCGATGGGCATCGCGCCCTATCTGAACCCGGAGGCGTACGCCGAGGCCTACGCGAAGAGTGACGCCTACCTCTTCGCCGAGGACGACGACTACGACCGGATCACCAACACCACCACCTTCCCGAGCGATGCCGTCCCGGGCGCGGACACCGCGGTCTTCCGCAGTGACGGCTTCACGCCCAGCTCCGGCTCCCGTCGCCCCGGGAGCGGCACGCACCGCCGCCGCAAGAAGAAGGCCGTGGCGCCGGTGAAGACCGGTCTGCTCGGCGTCTCCGCGGCGGTCGCCCTGGGCACGGTCGCGGTCGCCACCGGTGTGGTGCCCGGTATCGACAACTACAGGCTCGGCGGCGGCAACGGCGCGGACAAGGTGCAGGCCGCCGACACCCCGACCAACTCCCCCACCGAGCAGGGCGGCACGTCCGGCAGCGCCGACAGCCACGACAACGGCTCCTCGACGAGCCGCGACAGCGAACGCCCCACCTCGCCGGCCCCGTCGACCTCGTCGGCCGCACCGACGAAGACCCCGTCGCAGAAGCCCTCGGCCACGCCCAGCCAGAAGCCGAAGGAGACTCCTTCCCGTACGGCCACGAAGACGCCGGAGAAGGAGCCTGAGAAGAAGCCCGAGAGGGAGCAGACCAGCGCTCCCGTGACGGTGTCCGCGCAGGCCGCCGCCGCGGCCGAGGTACTGAAGCTCGTCAACGCGGAGCGCGCTCAGGTCGGCTGCAGCGCGGTCGCCGCCAACAGCTCGCTCACCGAGCTGGCCCAGGACTTCAGCAAGGACATGGCCGAGCGCGGCTTCTTCGACCACACCGACCCCGACGGCGCGTCCCCCTGGGACCGGGCCGCAAAGGCCGGGATCACCGACCTCGGCGGCGAGAACATAGCCCGCGGCCAGTCCGACGCGGCCGCCGTGATGGACGCCTGGATGAACAGCCCCGGCCACAAGGCCAACATCCTGAACTGCGACTTCAAGACCCTCGGCGTCGGCGTGCAGCTCGGCGCCGGCGGTCCTTGGTGGACGCAGGACTTCGGGTACTGAGACAAGCGCAGGTCAGAGACTTAAGGGCCTTAAGCCTTCCTGCGCCGGGGGCCTGAATTTCAAGCCGTCCGGCCGTCGTTGGCCTCCCTGTGCATACCCGCGCACAGGGCCCAGACGATGAAGATGTTGATGGCGACCAGCGCCAGGGCCCAGAGCGGGTAGTACGGCACCCACAGGAAGTTGGCGAGCGCGCCCAGCCCGGCCACGAAAACGCCGAAGAAGCGTGCCCACAGTGCTCCACTGAGTACGGCGCAGCCGGCAATGACGAGGACGATGCCAAGAATGAGATGGACCCAGCCCCAGCCCGTCAGGCTGAACTCGAACACGTAGTGACGTGTCGCGAGGAACAGGTCGTCCTCAGCGATGGCCGCGATTCCCTCGAAGATCGCCATTGCTCCGCCGAAGATCATCAGCGCTGCCGCGAGGACGGTCGTACCGGACGTGGGCCCATGCCAAGGGCGCGGGTCGACGGTGGCCCATCCGGGTTGGGGAACGTCACGGGCCATGTCGCCCTCCTTGGGTCGCAGAGCCATCCGGTCAGCCGAACCTCCTGGACTGACTCGATCCCTGATCCCAGCGTGGCACGACAGCACACCGTCGGCATTGCGACGCCGTGGCGCCGATTGCGTGGGAACGGCAGTGGCCGGTGGGAGCCGACCCTCGGTGCGCCGCAGGTCAGGGCGCCCCGGGCCGCGGCCGTCAGTCCTCGGCAAGCCCCAAGGGGCGCATGGCCGACCTGTAGTCCCCGGTGGTGACGAGGTTGTCGATGACGTGGACCATGGCGGGGATGCCGGGGTCCCGGACGATCAGGTTGTCCCAGCCGTAGAAGTACCGGCCCCCGAGGGTCTCGCCGGTGTCCTTCCGGCAGTCCATCAGGCGGCGCGCCTCGTCGAGGGTGATGACGGTCGCGGACCAGCGCTGTCCATCGGCGAACGTCACCCACGTGTCGACGTCGCAGACCGCGTCGAGATCCTCTCCCTCACCCGGTACGAAGCAGATTTCGTATCCGTCCCTGCCCACCCGGTGGAACGGGCCGTCCCACATGCTTCCCCCAAGGCGCCGTCCCCCGCGGCCGGCTCGGTCGGCAGGCTACAGCGGGGGCGGCGCCTCGTGCGCGCTCATTCCGGTGTCGCTCAGGCGGCCACGCGGCCCCGCGCGAACGTCTTCGCCGTCTCCGTCACGCGGCGCCCCAGGTGCTCGGCAGTTGCCACGTCGGCCTTGTGGACGGCCTCCGGCCCCTGGTCGGCGTTGGTCTGGGCGGCGGCGCCCGCGAAGACGCCGAGGCGGTTGAGGTCGTTCTCGGAGGCGGTGCTGCTGTTCCAGCCGGGGAGCAGGCCGAGGTTGATCCAGTGCATGCCGAGCTGGGCGGCGAGGATCTGGAAGAACTGCAGGGTGTGCAGCTTGTCGCCGCTCTTGGAGGCGGAGTTGGTGAAGCCGGCGGCCAGCTTGTCCGTCCAGGCCTGGTCGGCCCAGCGCTTCGAGGTGGCCTCGGCGAAGACGTGGAAGGCACCGGAGGCGGTGCCCATGTAGGTGGGCGAACCGAACACGATCGCGTCCGAGGCGTCGAGGGTCGCCCACTGCTCCTCGGTGATCTCGTCCACCTTGATCAGGTGCACCTCGGCACCGGCCTCGACGGCACCGGAGCGGACGGCCTCGGCGATGACGGCGGTGTGGCCGTAGCCGGAGTGGTAGGCGATGGAGACGACGGGGGTGGTCACTTGGGCACTCCTGAACGTAGGCAGCCCAGCGAGAAACAGCTCGCCGGCGATGACCAAAGGAAAGCACTAACTTTCAGTTAGTGCAACCTGCCGGTTAGCGCTGCGTTCGAGTACGCTTGAGGTATGGACACCACGCAGGAGCGCACGGAGGCGCAGGACCTCCCGTACGACGTGTTCGCCAAGGCCTGCCCCTCGCGCGGCACGCTGGAGCACGTCACGGGCCGCTGGGGCGGACTCACGCTCGGCGCTCTGTACGAAGGCTCGCTGCGCTTCAACGAACTGCGCCGCCGCGTCGACGGCGTCAGCGAGAAGATGCTGTCCCAGACGCTGCACGCCCTGGAGCGGGACGGCCTGGTGCACCGCGACGCCCAGCCGACCAACCCGCCGCGCGTCGACTACGAACTGACGCCCCTGGGTCGCGGCGTGGCGGAGCGGCTGCTGAACCTCATCCACTTCGTGGAGGGGCAGATGGACGACGTCCTCGAAGCACGTGTGCGCTACGACGAGACGCGCGGCGCCCTCTGACACTTCGGGCAGAAGTAGCTGGACCGGTTCATCCAGGCCCGCCTGCGCATCGGTGTACCGCACCTCTTGCACGGCAGCCCTTCACGGCCGTACGCGTCGAGCGACCGGTCGAAGTAGCCCGACTCGCCGTTGACGTTGACGTACAGGCTGTCGAAGCTCGTGCCGCCCACCGCGAGGGCGGCGTTCATGACGTCCCTTACGTGGCCCAGGAGTTCGAGGCTGCGCGGGCGTGTGAAGGTCGCGGTCGGGCGGTCGTAGTGGAGGCGGGCGCGCCAAAGGGCCTCGTCCGCGTAGATGTTGCCGACGCCGCTGATCAACGACTGGTCGAGCAGGGCCCGTTTGATGGTGGTGCGCTTGCGGCGCAGGGCCTGGTGGAAGGCCTCGTCGTCGAAGAGCGGGTCGAGGGGGTCCCGGGCGATGTGCGCGATGACGTCCGGCAGGCCGTCGGGGGTGTTGTCGTGCAACGACAGGCCGCCGAAGGTGCGTTGGTCGACGAAGCGCAGTTCGGTGTCGAGCGCGTCCGCGAACCGTACCCGGATCCTGAGGTGCTTCTCGTCGGGCGCGGTGCTCGGCTGGACGAGGAGCTGACCGCTCATGCCGAGGTGGGCCAGGACCGACTGGTGCGTGTCCTCCAGGGGCAGCCACAGGTACTTGCCGCGGCGGCTGGGAACGCCGATGCGGTGGCCCTTGAGGCGGTGCGCGAAGTCGTCGCCGCCCGCGATGTGCCGGCGTACGGCACGCGGGTGCAGCACCTCGGCATCGGCGACCGTGCGGTGGGCGACCCACCGCTCCAGTCCCCGCCGTACGACCTCGACCTCGGGCAACTCGGGCATGGGGATCCCCCGTAATACCTGCGCGGCCCGGCAGGGCCTCTCAATGGACCGAGCGCCCGCCCCACGGCGGGGTACGGGCGCTCGGATCGCGCTGTTCGGTCAGGCGGAGGCCGACGACGCATCGGCGTCGGGCTCGGCGGCATCGGCCGCCGACTTGCGGGCACGCTCCTCCGCGGCGGCCTGGATGGCCCGCCATGCGGATTCCGCGGCCTGCTGCTCCGCCTCCTTCTTGCTGCGGCCGGTGCCGGTGCCGTACGAGACGCCTCCGACGCGGGCGGCAGCAGTGAAGGTCTTCTCGTGGTCGGGGCCGGTCTCCGTGACCAGGTACTCGGGCACGCCGAGCCCCTCGATCGCGGTGAGCTCCTGGAGACTGGTCTTCCAGTCCAGGCCGGCTCCGAGGTTCGAGGACTTCTCGATCAGGGGGTCGAACAGGCGGTGCACCAGCTCCGCCGCCGAGTCCAGGCCCTGGTCGAGATAGACCGCGCCGATCACCGCTTCCAGGGTGTCGGCAAGGATGGACGCCTTGTCCCGGCCGCCCGTGCCCTCTTCACCGCGGCCGAGCCGGATGAAGGAGCCCAGGTCGAGCCCGCGGCTGACCTCCGCCAGTGCACGCGAGTTGACCACCGCGGCCCGCAGCTTGGCCAGTTGGCCTTCAGGCAGGTCGGGGTGGGTTCGGTACAGCGTGTCCGTGACAACGAGGCCGAGGACGGAGTCCCCGAGGAACTCCAGGCGCTCGTTGGTGGGCAGGCCGCCGTTCTCGTACGCGTACGAACGGTGGGTCAGCGCACGCACCAGAAGGGCGGACTCGAGCTTGTACCCGAGCCGCCCTTCCAACAGCGTGTGGGACGAGGCCTGGTTGTCCGCCTTCTTACGGGCGTGTGGGTCCGCCTTGGCGTCTTCCGCCTTCTTGGCAGTGGACACAGTGCCTCTCACCAGCCGCTCAGACCTCGAGGACCTGGCGCTTGTTATAGGTGCCGCAAGACGGGCACGCAATGTGCTGCTGCTTGGGCTCGTGGCAGCGCTCGCACGCAACCAGGGGGGTGACCGCAGCCTTCCACTGCGACCGGCGGTGGCGCGTGTTGCTGCGCGACATCTTCCGCTTCGGAACAGCCACGGCTACTTCTCCTGCTTCTCGTCGACGCCCGCTTCGGCGCCGCTCATCTCGTCCTTCTCGCCGTCCGTCATGGTCTCGGCGAGTCCCTGCAGTGCCGCCCAACGGATGTCGACGGCGTCGTGGTGGTGGTCCGGGTCGTCCGCGAGACGTGCTCCGCACTCGGCGCACAGTCCAGGGCAGTCTTCCCGGCACACCGGCTGCATCGGCAGTGCGAGCACCACCGCATCACGCAGCACTGGTTCGAGGTCGAACAAGCCGTCCTCGAGAAAGAGCCTGTCCTCGTCGTCCTCGGCGTCGTCGCCGGGTTCCGTGCTGTGACGGCCCCGGTCATCGGCGTCAGGGTACGAGAACATCTCCTGGAATTCCGCTTCGACGTCGAGCTGAAGCGGCTCCAGACACCTTACGCACTCCCCCTCGGCCTGTGCACGGCCGGTGCCTGTGACAAGCACCCCTTCCATGACCGACTCGAGTCGGAGTTCGAGCTCCACCGGGGCGCCTTCCGGCACTCCGATGACCCTCTGGATACCGAGATCCTTGGGGGCGTCGACCGTGCGGGTCAGGCGCTGCTGCGCACCGGGCCGCCGACCCAGCTCGTGTGTATCGAACACGAGAGGGTTGCGGTGGTCGAGGCGGGCTGTCACGCCATTCCTGCTTTCGATCTGCTGAGCTCAGGGGGTCACTGCCCTTGGATGATCCCGGGCAGCGTTGATCGCGGACGTACACGCGACCGAAGAGCCAGGATACTGGACCTTTCGCTCATGGCCCAATCCGGGCCCAATCCGGTGGCCGTTACTGGCCGCGCCCCTGCTCGTAGGCCCGCAACTGCTCCGCGCTGATCATGCTCGTGTCGAAGAGACTGGTCTCGTCGAGGGCGTAGCCCTGGCTGCCCTGTGCGGCCTGCTGCGGGACCTGGTGCTGGACGTGCTGGGCGTGCTGGGCCTGGTGCGGGTCGTAGGCCGCCTGCTGGGGGTCGTAGCCCTGGTAGGCGTAGGGGTCGGCCTGCTGGTAGCCGTAAGGATCCTGCTGGCCCGCGTACTGCTGCTGATAGCCGGCGTACGGGTCCGCGGTCTGCTGCTGGTAGCCGTACGCCGGCTGTACGGCCTGCTGGTCGTACTGCTGCTGGGCCGGTACGGCGGCCTGCTCGGCCGGGGCCGCCGGAGCCGCCGCGGCGTCCTGCTCCGCGAGCGCGGCGAGGTCGGCGAGGTAGTCGGCGTCGCTGGAGTGCTGAACGGTGCTGGTGTCCTCGGAAAGGGCGCCGAGGTCGTCGCTGGCGATACGGCCGTGCAGCTTCTGCCGACCGCGGCCGACCGCCTCCAGAGTCTTGGCCAGGACCGCCTCGAAGGCGCCGAGCTTGACGTCGACGTATTCGTCGGCGTTGCGGCGCAGGGTCTCGGGGTCGTGGCTGCGCTCGGGGGCGTCCTCGTCCTCGTAGCCGTGCTCGTCGGTGCCGGGTCCGGTGCCGAGGAGCTTCTCGCGGCCCCGGCCGACGGAGCCGAGGGTCTTGGTGAGGACGACCTCGAAGTTGGCGAGCTTGGAGTCGACGTAGTCGTCGGCCTCCGCGCGGATGTCCTCGGCGTCCCTGCGGGCCTCGGCGAGGATGCGGTCGCCCTCGGCCTGGGAGCGGCGGGCGACCTCGGTGTCGGAGATCAGCGAACCGCGCTCGGCGTGCGCGCCCTGGATGATCCGGTCGGCCTCCTGGCGGGCCTGCTCGACCATCTGCTCACGGCCGCCGATCAGCTCCTGGGCCTGGGCGAGGGAGCCGGGCAGGGCCGCACGGACCTCTTCCAGCATCGCGAGCAGATCGGCGCGGTTGACCACGCACGAGGCCGACATGGGCATCGACCGGGCACCTGAGACCGAGGCGACGATCTCGTCGAGCTTGTTCTGCACGTCCACCGTGTGCTCGCCACTCTCTACTGCTGTGATGGAGACGGACGGGACGACTGTAGCCCCATCAGTCCTTGCGCAGGCGCTTGTTGAGGGCCTCCAGAACCACCGGCGGCACGAGGTGGGAGACGTCGCCGCCCCAGGTCGCCACCTCCTTGACCAGGGAGGAGGACAGGAAGCTGTAGGTGGGGTTGGTCGGCACGAAGAGCGTCTCCACGCCCGACAGGCCGATGTTCATCTGGGCCATCTGCAGCTCGTAGTCGAAGTCGCTGACGGCACGCAGGCCCTTGACGATGGCCGGGATGTCGCGCTGCTTGCAGAAGTCGACGAGGAGGCCGTGGAAGGCCTCGACGCGGACGTTGCCGTACTCGGCCGTGACCTGGCGGATCAGGTCGAGCCGCTCGTCCACCTCGAGCAGGCCCTTCTTGGCCTTGTTGATCATGACGGCGACGTAGACCTCGTCGTACAGCCTGGAGGCGCGGGAAATGATGTCGAGGTGTCCGTTGGTGATCGGGTCGAACGACCCGGGACATACGGCTCGGCGCACTTGTGATCCCTCGCTCTCGGGTCCGGTCATCGTGCGTCTTCGCACGTGGAGGCGGCGCGACCGTACCAAAACGTTCCCTCGCCGTAGCGACGGGACCGGATCCCTTCGAAACCGTCCGGCCACCGGAACTCTCCGCCTCTGGTGCTGCGCTCCACGGTGACGAGCGCTTCGGCCGTGAGCCAGCCCCCCGAGCGGAGTGTGAGGAGAATCTCCCGAAGATCGTCGTCGGAGACGGCGTACGGGGGATCGAGGAAGACGAGGTCGTACGGCTCGGTCGGCGCCGGGGTCTGGATGATCTGTTCGGCTTTGCCCGACCTGACCTCGGCGCCAGGGAGTCCGAGGTTCTTCACGTTCTCGCGGACGACCCTGGCGGCTCGGGCGTCGGCCTCGACCAGGAGGGTGTGGCCGGCGCCGCGGGAGAGCGCCTCCAGGCCTACGGCCCCCGAACCGGCGTAGAGGTCGAGGACGCGTTCGCCTTCCAGCGGGCCGCCGAGGAGGGACTGCCAGGTGGAGAAGAGACCTTCGCGTGCGCGGTCGGAGGTGGGGCGGGTGCCGGTGCCTGGCGGGACGGCCAAGCGACGTCCACCTGCCGTGCCGGCGATCACGCGGGTCATCTTGGGTCCTTGTTCGGGGGTGGTTACGGCTTCAGTGTGGCAGCAGGTTCGTCGTGCTTGCTCGCGCCCGCCCGGCGCAGCCGCATGTCGACACAGCCCCGCGCCCCTTTCGGGGCGACGCCGCTCACCCCTTTTCCAAGAACTGCTCCCTTTCCTCGTCCAGAAGGGCGTCCAGGGCCGTCCGCAGCCCGGGAAGTCCCGTCAGCTCCGGATCGGCAGCAACCAGCGTCGCCGCTTCCTCCCACGCCTCCGCGATGATCTCCTCGTCCTCGATGACCGCCAGCATCCGCAGACTGGTGCGGGCCCCGGACTGTGCCTGGCCCAGGACGTCGCCCTCGCGGCGCTGCTCCAGGTCGATGCGGGAGAGTTCGAAGCCGTCGAGGGTGGAGGCGACGGAATTGAGGCGCTGGCGGGCCGCGCTGGCCTCCGGCATCTCCGTGACCAGGAGGCAGAGGCCGGGGGCGGAGCCTCGGCCGACCCGGCCGCGCAGCTGGTGGAGCTGGGAGACGCCGAAGCGGTCGGCGTCCATGATCACCATCGCGGTGGCGTTGGGGACGTTCACGCCGACCTCGATGACCGTCGTGGCGACCAGGACGTCGGTCTCGCCGGCGGCGAACCGGCGCATCACGGCGTCCTTGTCGTCGGGGTGCATCCGACCGTGCAGGACCTCGACCTGAAGGCCCTGGAGAGGCCCCTTGCCGAGCTGGTCCGCCACGTCCAGGACGGCGAGCGGCGGGCGCTTCTCCGCCTCGTCCTCCGGGGACTTCTTCTTGCCGGTCTTCTTCGGGTCGTCCTCCTCGTCCCCGATGCGGGGGCAGACGACGTACGCCTGATGGCCGTTGCCCACCTCCTCGCGCACGCGCTCCCAGGCGCGGGCCAGGAAGTGGGGCTTGTCGGCGGCCGGGACGACATGGCTGGCGATCGGTGAGCGGCCGGCCGGGAGCTGGTCGAGGACCGAGGTCTCCAGGTCGCCGAATACGGTCATGGCGACCGTGCGCGGGATGGGGGTGGCCGTCATGACCAGGAGGTGGGGCGGCTGCTTGCCCTTGCTGCGCAGGGCGTCGCGCTGCTCCACGCCGAAGCGGTGCTGTTCGTCCACGACGACCAGGCCGAGGTCGTGGAACTGCACCTTGTCCTCGATCAGCGCGTGTGTGCCGATGACGATCCCGGCCTCACCAGTGACGAGATCGAGCAGTGCCTGCCGGCGGGCGGCAGCGCCCATGGACCCGGTCAGCACGACCACCTTCGTGGCCTGCTCCGCCCCGCCCAGCATTCCGCCCTCGGCGAGCTCGCCCATCATCTCGACGATCGACCGGTGATGCTGCTGAGCGAGCACCTCGGTGGGCGCGAGCATGGCGGCCTGCCCGCCCGCGTCGACGACGGCGAGCATGGCGCGCAGCGCCACCATCGTCTTCCCCGATCCGACTTCGCCCTGGAGCAACCGGTGCATCGGATGCTCGGTCGCCAGGTCGTCGAAGATCTCCTTCGAGACCTTCTGCTGGCCCTCCGTGAGGGTGAAGGGGAGCCGGTCGTCGAAGGACGCCAGGAGGCCGTCGGGCTTGGGTTTGCGGGCGACCGCCGGGAGTTGGGAGTCGGCGTGACGGCGGCGGGCCAGGGCGACCTGGAGGACGAAGGCCTCGTCCCACTTGAGGCGGGAGCGGGCGTCCTCGATGTCCGCCTTGGTGTGGGGACGGTGGATCTTGAGCAGGGCCTCGGGGAGGGGAACCAGGCCGCGGCCCTCGCGGAGCGTGGCCGGGACGGGGTCGACCGCCTCCTGGGCGCTGGGCAGGACCGTCTGGATGGCCTTGCCGATCTTCCAGGACTCCAGCTTCGCGGTGGCGGGGTAGATCGGGATGAGGGCGCCGGCCCAGGTCTCGACGGTTTCCTCCGAGTCGCCGCGCAGCAACTCGTACGCCGGGTGTGCCAGTTGCACACGGCGGTTGAAGACGGAGACCTTGCCCGCGAACATCGCGCGGGTTCCCGGCAGGAGCTCCTTGTGGGGCTTGTGAACGCCGTTGCCGAAGAAGACCAGTTGGAGCCGGCCGCTGCCGTCGGTGATCGTGACTTCCAGGCGCTGGCCCTTGCCGCGCGGGGCCTTGCTGGAGGCGAAGGTGTGCAGGCGCGCGTCGGCGACCATGGCGACCACCGTGACGTGCTCGTCCATGGGGAGGTCGGCGAGGTGGGTGAGCTGGCCGCGCTCCTCGTATCTGCGCGGGTAGTGGTGCAGCAGGTCGCCGACGGTGTGCAGGCCGAGGTGCTCGGCCATCACCTTCGCGGTGGGAGGGCCGAGCACCTTCTTGAGTGGTTCTTCCAGTGCGGGCACGAGATCCATTCCACACCACGGCACTGACAATGCCGTAGAGGTCAGCGCGGCAGTCCGGGTAAACGTCTCGGAAACCCCTGGTCAGACGCTTCGTTTCGGCTCTAGGATGGCGCGCTCCGGCCATCCTTTCGCGGTTACCGCCTCACCGGGACCGCCCGACCCCGCGCCGTCGCGAAGTCCCCCCACCGGCGCAGCGACGATGGATTCCCAGACCTCACAGTCATCCCAGGCACCTCAGCCGTCCCACTCACCTCATACGTTCCAGGTCGACCTGCGTGGTCTGGTGGACCTGCTCTCCCACCATCTCTATTCCAGCCCGAAGGTCTACCTCCGCGAGCTGCTGCAGAACGCGGTCGACGCCATCACCGCCAGACGCGCCCAAGAGCCGGACGCGCCCGCCAAGGTCCGCCTGTACGCCGAGTCGGGCGCCCTGCGGGTCGAGGACTCCGGGGTCGGGCTGACCGAAGCGGACGTGCACAACCTCCTCGCCACCATCGGCCGCAGCTCCAAGCGTGCCGAGGGGCTTCAGGAGGCCCGGTCCGACTTCCTGGGTCAGTTCGGCATCGGTCTGCTGGCCTGCTTCGTGGTCGCCGAGCGCATCCGGGTGGTCAGCCGCAGCGCCCGTACGCCGGACGCGCCGCCCGTGGAGTGGACGGCGACGGACGACGGTTCGTACACCGTGCGGACGCTGCCGGACGACGCCCGCGCCGAACCCGGTACCACCGTGCACCTGGAGGCCCGGGCAGGGGCCGGCGAGTGGCTGGCGCAGGACCGGGTTCTCGCACTGGCGCGGGACTTCGGCTCGCTGCTGCCGTACGACGTCCGGGTCGGCGACGAGGCGGTCACCGACCTGCCCGCGCCCTGGGACCGGCCGTACCCTCCCCCGCCAACCGCAGGGTGGCCCTGGCCCGGCACTGTCACGACCTGTTCGGCTTCACGCCGCTGGACTCGATCGAGCTGGATGTGCCGCTCGCGGGGATCCGTGGCGTGGCGTACGTCCTTCCGTCGGCGGTCAGCCCCGCCCAGCGGGCCGGTCATCGCGTCCATCTCAAGGGCATGCTGCTGACCGAGCGCGCCGAACAGCTGCTGCCCGACTGGGCGTTCTTCGTGCGCTGTGTCCTGGACACCGACAGCCTGCGGCCGACGGCCTCACGCGAGTCGCTGTACGAGGACGAGACGCTGGCGGGCGTACGGGAAGCGCTCGGCGAAAGGATTCGGTCCTGGCTGACGGGGCTGGCGGCCGGTGATCCGGAACGGCTGGCGGCGTTCCTGTCCGTGCACCACCTGGGCGTGAAGTCCCTGGCGCGGCACGACAAGGAGATGCTGCGCACGATGCTGCCGTGGCTGCCCTTCGAGACGACCGACGGGCGGCTGTCCCTGGAGGAGTTCGCGCAGCGGCACCCGGTGGTGCACTTCACGCGGACCGTCGAGGAGTACCGGCAGGTCGCGCCGATCGCGTCCGCGCAGGGCGTCGGGGTGATCAACGGCGGCTACACCTACGACAGCGAGCTGGTCGAGGCGCTGCCGTCGGTGCGGCCGGGGACGGTCGTCGCCGAGCTGGACGCGGACACCGTGACCGCGCATCTGGACTCGGTCGACCCGGCCGAGGAACTGGCTCTCGCGGGCTTCCTGGCGGCCGCGCGGGCGAAGCTCGACCTGCTGGGCTGTGACGTCGTCCTGCGCGCCTTCCATCCGCTGTCCGTGCCCGCGCTGCACCTCGACGACCGGGCTGCCCGGCACGAGCAGGCGCGCGCGGAGGCCGAGGAGCAGGCCGGCGACCTGTGGGCGGGCATCCTGGGCTCGCTGCGCGGCAGCGCGCCACGCGCGCGTCTGGTGCTCAACCACCTCAACCCGCTGATCCGGCGGATCAGTTCGCTGGGCGATCCGGAGCTGATCGGCACCGCCACCGAGTCCCTCTACGGGCAGGCCCTGCTGATGGCACAGCGCCCGCTCAGGCCGGCGGACTCCGCGCTGCTGAACCGGGCCTTCATCGGCCTGCTGGAGTGGGCCACGAACGGCGAGGAGGGCCGCCGATGAGCGACGTCACGGACTTCGACTCGCTGCGCCGGGCGATGGCGGAGAACGCCGAGGAGCCGGAGGGTCCCGCCCGCAACGCGCGCGCGGAGCAGCTGCTCGCCGAGGCCGAGAAGCTGGGCATCCCGCTCGCCGTGATCGAGGCGCTCGGTCACCAGCTGAAGGTCTACAACTACAGCTCCGAGAAGGACAAGATGTTCGTCCCCTTCGCGCGTCTGCTGCGCATGTGGGACGAGCGGCCCGAGGACTTCGACGAGTACGAGACGCACTCGCTGCACTGGGTCTTCAAGTGGATGTCGTCCGGCATGCTCGACCAGCCGCACGTGCCGCTCGCCTCGATCGAGAAGTGGCTCGGCGAGATGGAGCACCGCTACCGGCTCGCCGGGCACTCCGAACGGGCCGTGCGCAGCGCCGAGTTCAGCGTGGCCGCGCATGTCGGGGACGTGGCGCGGGCTGCGCGGGCCTACGGCGCCTGGCTGGCCGCCGACCGGGACAGCATGGCCGACTGCCACGCGTGCGAGCTGCACGGGCAGGGCTGGTGGCAGGCCGAGCAGGGCCGGGACACGGAGGCGCTCGAGCTGTGGGCGCCGGTCCTGGAGGGCGAGTACGCCTGCGCCCACGAGCCGCACACGGTCCTCGCGTCCTCCCTGGCGCCCCTGCTGCGCCTGGGCCACGTGGACGAGGCCCGCGCCAACCATCTGCGGGGCTTCAGGCTCGTACGGGCCATGGAGAGCATGCGCGGCGCCTACGCGGACCACGTCGAGTTCTGCGTGCTGACCGGCAACGAGGCGCGCGGCCTGGAACTGCTCGCGGAGCGGCCGGCCTACTTCACGGACACCGGGCATCCGCGCAGCAAGCTGGAGTTCATGGCGGTCGTGGCCCTGCTCATGGACCGCCTTTCCGGGCTGGGGCTGTCCGAGGAGCGGGTTCCGGGGCCGGCGGGCCGCGACTGGACCGCCGGTGAACTGGCCGCACACGCGCGTGCGCAGGCCCTCGCGCTGGCGGCGGGCTTCGACGGGCGCAACGGCACGGACCACGTCAGCGAGCGGGCACGCGCGCGTATGGAACAGCGGCCACTGGTGGAGCGGCTGCCGCTGGGGGTGCGTACGGCTGCCCGGCCGCAGGCGGTTGCGATGCCCGTATCGGCTGCGGCCGCCGCACCCGACGGTTCCGAGGGGGCCGACGCGCAGGCCGACCTGCCCGCGCTGCTCGCCGCGGCACGGCGGCTGTCGGACACCCTGCAACCCAACGCCATCGAGGCCTGGGCGGCCGTCTCCCGCGCCGCCGAGGGCGTCGAACTGCACGCCCTCGACCGCGCGGAGATCGCCGACCACCGGGCGATGGACCTGGGCCCCGAGGGCATCCCCCTCTTCGAGGAGGCCGCCGAGCTGTACGCGGCGGCGGGCGACCCCGGGGAGGCGCTGGCGGCACGCGCGCGTGGAGCGTACGTAAGCGCTCTCGCCGGCGAGGTGGCGCAGGCCCTCACCGCGGTCGCCGGCCTGTACGACCGGGTTCTCGCGCTGTACGCCGAGGACGGCACGGGCGTACGTCAGACGGCGGCCGTGCTGATGAGCCGGGCGCGGATTCTGATGCGGCGGGTGCACGGGGCGCAGGACGCGGTGCCGGAGGCTGTGCTCGCCGACGCGGAAACCGCCGCCCGTGAGGTGCTCGCGCTCGTCGACGGGCGGGCCGGGGACGACGACGTACGGCTTGCCTCGCGGGCCGCGGAGGCGCAGGCGATGCTCGCGGAGCTGGCGGCGCTCACCGGGGACGTGGAGGGGGCCGCGGAGCTGTTCGCGCGGGCTTCGGCGGAGTTCATCGGGGCCGGGCTGCCGTGGTTCGCGGTGGAGTACGAGGCCCGGCTGGCCGGGCTCGCGCACCATCTCGGCGACACCACGGAGGCCGAGCGGGCGCTGCGGGCGGCCCTGGAGCACGGCGGGCCGCATCTGGAGGCGCCGGGGCGGGCCCAGCTGCATCTTCAGCTGGCCGAGGTGCTCGGCGGCCGGGGCCTGTCCGAGGAGGCCGCCGAACACGCCCTGGAAGCGGCGCACTGGGCCGACGAGGCGGGCGAGAGCCGGACGCTGGGCGCCTGGGCACGGCAGCAGCTGGGCGGGTTCCTGCTGCGGCAGGGACGGTTCGCCGAGGCCGCCGAGGTGCTGGAGTCGGCGCTGCACGACCTGAGCGCCGAGACGCACGGCGACGGCGCGGTCGTCCAGACACAGTGGTGGCTGGGCGACTGCCTGAGCGAGCTCGGCGAGCACCGCGAGGCGGCCGAACGCCGGTTGCAGGCGGCCGAGATCGCCCGGCACTGGCCCGAGCAGCACGACCACGCCACGCTGGCCCACCTCGCCGCCGAGTCCCTCGGCCACGCGGGCCTGCACGCCGAGGCGGACCAGGCGTACGCGCGCGCGGGTGCGCTGTGGCGCACCCTCGGCAATGTGCACGGCCTGGTCCGCTCCCTGCGTGCCCGCGCGTGGCTGGCGCTGCGGGTGGAGGACGTGGAGGGCAGGGCGGACACGGCGTCCGAGTTGATGGCGAGCGCGGTCCGGGAGTGCAGGGCGGCGCTGGAGGCGGTCGACGACGACGCGGCGCGCGAACGCCTGGTCGCCGAACTCGGCCACACCCACCGGCAGTTCGGTGACCTGCTCGCCCGTTCGGCCACGGAGGACGCCGAGGACGAGTCGATCCGGACCGCGCTGGAAGAGGCCCTGTCCCAAGTGACCCGGGCCATCGCGGTGTTCGTCTCCCTCGGCGAGGACGCCCTGCACGACCGCACCGGCGCCGAACTCGCCGCGGGCTGGCTGGAGGCCGACCTGAGCCGCCCGTCCGAGGCCGCGGCACGCGCGCGTGCGGTGCTGGTGGCGTACGACGGCCACGACGAGGACGACGAGGCGGCGCAGGAGCGGCGGGCGGAGGCCGGGCAGATGCTCCAGGTGGTGCTGGAGCAGGCCGACGCGGAGCAGGCCGACGCGGAGCAGGCCGACGCGGAGCAGGACACGGCGTAGCTCACGGCCGGGGCGGAGCCTTTCGGCCTGGCGCTACTCCACGCCGATGAGCAGCAGCGCCCCCTGCCGCCCGCCGCGGTACACCACGGTGTCGACGGCGAGGTACGACTCGCGCACGCGTGCTTCGAGGCGCTCGGCGATCGTCTCGGGCGCCTCGTCGCCGAGGACGAGGGTGACGAGTTCACCGCCGGCCGAGAGCATGCGGTCGAGGACCGTCTCGGCGGTGGCGGTGACGTCCGTCCCGATCACGGCCACGTCCCCGTCGATGAGGCCGAGGACGTCGCCGGCCTGGCAGATGCCGGCCATGGTCCAGGACTGGCGCTCGGCGACGGCGACCTCGGCATAGCGGGTGGCACCGGCCGCCGAGGTCATCGACACGACGTCCTCGTCGAAGCGGCGGTCCGGCTCGTGCACGGCGAGCGCCGCGATGCCCTGGACCGCGGAGCGGGTGGGGATCAGCGCCACGCGGATGCCGTCCGTGCGGGCCTGCTCGGCCGCCGCGGCCGCGGTGTGGCGCAGCTCGGCGTCGTTGGGCAGCAGCACGACCTCACGCGCGTGGGCACGCCGTACGGCCTGCACGAGCTCCCCGCTCGCCGGCGGCTCCCCCGGGCGCGCGAGGACAGTGGTCGCGCCGGCCTCGCTGTACAGCCCGGCCAGGCCCTCGCCGGGCACGACGGCGACGACGGCACGCTGGGCCCGCTCCCGGGGCGGCCGCTCGGCGCCGGTGGTGTGCACGTCCCCGGCACCGAAGTGGGTGATCCGGATCCGGTACGGCCGCCCCGCCTCGACTCCGGCCTCCACGGCGGCGCCGGCGTCGTCGACGTGTACATGCACGTTCCACAGCCCGTCACCGCCGACGATCACAAGGGAGTCCCCGAGGGCGTCGAGCCGCCCCCGCAGCCGCGCCACGGCCGCGTCCTCGGCCTCCAGCAGGTAGATCACCTCGAACGCGGGCGCGCCCGCCGCAACGGCGTCGGTGCAGTCCTCGACGTCGGTGAGGAGGGTCTCGTCACCTGGTGAACCGCCCTCCACGCGCGCGTGCGCCAAGGAGACCTGGTGGACCACCGGGGCCGCCGCCTCCCCCGTGAAGGTCTCCACCAGCGCGCCCAGCACCGCCAGCAGGCCCCGTCCGCCGGCGTCGACGACCCCCGCGCGCCGCAGGACCGCCAGTTGCCCGGGCGTCTCGGCCAGCGCCACGCACGCACCCTCGTAGGCCGCCCGCGCGACGGCCCCGCAGTCGTCGTGCGCGGCCCCGCCGGCCGCGTCGGCGGCTGCCGAGGCGACCGTGAGGACGGTCCCCTCGACGGGGTGGGCCACGGCCTGGCGGGCCGAGTCCGCGGCCTGCCGCAGGGCGAGGCGGAGGCCGCTGCCGTCGGTGTGAGCCGTCTCTCCCTCGGCGGCGAGCACCTGAGCCATGCCACGCAGCAGCTGGGCGAGGATCGTCCCGGAGTTCCCCCGGGCCCCGATCAGGGCCCCGTGCGCCATCGCGCGGGCGGCGTCGGCCAGGGTGGGCTTGCCCACGTCGTACGCGGCGAACACGGCCTCGACCGCCGCGACCGCCGACTCCACGGTCAGGTACAGATTCGTCCCGGTGTCCCCGTCGGCCACGGGGTAGACGTTGATCGCGTCGATCTCTTCACGCGCCCGACCGAGTGACTCCAGCGCGAGGCCGCACCAGGTGCGCACCGCGAGAGCATCGAAGAATGTCTGCGGCACCTGCGCCACCTGCGCCTCCTTGAGCTGCCGACCGTGGCACGCAGCGTAGACCCAGGGCCGGTGCGCACCGGACGTGGGCCGGGAGCGGGCTCCTGAGCAGCCATGGTAGTTTCGTTGGACTGGCGCAGTCGTTGTATGCTGCTCCGGTTGCCCGATGAAAATCGGGCCGTTCCCCTGGCAGCGCCACTCAGATCTCTGATCCTAGATCTCGATCCCGGCATGCCGGGATTATCCGTAAGAGCATCTGAAGTCTTTGGAGTGACCCGTGGCTGCCAACTGCGACGTCTGCGGCAAGGGGCCGGGCTTCGGCAACAACATCTCGCACTCGCACCGCCGTACGTCCCGTCGCTGGAACCCGAACATCCAGCGCGTCCGTACCGTGGTCGGCGGGACGCCGAAGCGCGTGAACGCCTGCACCTCGTGCATCAAGGCCGGCAAGGTCTCGCGCTGACGCCAACAGCTGAGCGCGCGGCCACTGCTGGTTCGCTGCAGAAAGCCGGTCCACCTCTGGTGGACCGGCTTTTCGCTGTGCCCGAGTGACTGCCAGGGCGGCTACGCCCCCTCGCGGAACCGCCACCCGTGATCCACCGGCCCGATCCCCTCGCCGAGCGCGAACCCGGCCTTGATCGCCCCGGTGACGTACTCCTTGGCCGCCGCCACCGCCTCCGGCACGAGCAGCCCCTTCCCGAGCCCTGAGGCGATCGCGGAGGCGAGCGTGCACCCCGTGCCATGGGTGTGCCGGTTGTCGTACCGGGGTGCCCGCAGCCAGTGCTCCTCGGAGCCGTCGGTCAGCAGATCCACGGCGTCCCCGGAGAGATGACCGCCCTTGATCAGCACCCAGCGCGGCCCGTACGCCAGCACGGCCGCCGCGGCCCGCCTGAGGTCGTCCTCCGCCTCGACGTGCACGCCGGTGAGTTGGGCAACCTCGTCGAGGTTCGGGGTCGCCACCGTCGCCACCGGCAGCAGCTTCGTGCGTACGGAATCCAGCGCGGACGCCGCCAGCAGCGAGTCGCCGTGCTTGGACACGCCCACCGGGTCGATCACGGCCGGCACGTCGGTGCCGCCGATCAATTCGGCCACCGTCTCGACGAGTTCGGCCGACGCGAGCATGCCCGTCTTGACCGCCTGTACGCCGATGTCGTCGACGACGCTGCGGTACTGGGCCCGTACCGCCTCCACGGGCAGTTCCCAAGCGCCCTGCACACCAAGGGAGTTCTGGGCGGTGACAGCGGTGATCACGCTCATGCCGTGCACACCGAGCGCGAGCATCGTCTTCAGGTCGGCCTGGATGCCCGCGCCGCCGCCGGAGTCGGAGCCCGCCACCGTAAGGACGTTGGGGATCATGACTCGATGTCCCCTCCGAAGTGGTCCCAGCCGCCCTTGCGGGTCCACGGTGCCCCGTCCACCGTCACCTGGGGCAGCGCCGAGGGGTTGAGGACCTCGCCGATGACCTTCCAGCGGGCCGGCAGCTTCACGTCCGGCGGGAAGGTCGCCACGATCGCGTGGTCCTCTCCCCCGGTCAGCACCCACTGCATGGGGTCCACGCCGACGGCCTGCCCGATGTCGTTCATCTGGGAGGGGATGTCGATCGCGCCGGAGCGGATGTCGATACGGACCTTGCTGGCCTCGGCGATGTGCCCGAGGTCGGCGATCAGCCCGTCGCTCACGTCGCACATCGCGGTGGCACCGAGCCCGGCGGCGGCCGGACCCGCGTGATACGGCGGCTCGGGGCGCCGGTGTGCCTCGACGAAGGCGCGCGGCGAGCGGAAACCGCGGGCGAGCACGGCGTATCCGGCCGCGGACCAGCCCAGCCAGCCCGTCACGGCGACGAGGTCGCCGGGCTGTGCGCCTGCCCGCGTCACGGGCTCCTGGTTGCGCAGATCGCCGAGCGCGGTGATCGACACCATGATCGTGTCGCCCCGTACGACGTCCCCGCCGACCACGGAGGCACCCGCGACCTGGCACTCGTCGCGCAGGCCGTCCATCAGCTCGGTCGGCCAGGTCACCGGGAGTTCGGCGGGGACCACCAGGCCGAGCAGCAGCGCCGTCGGCACCGCGCCCATGGCGGCGATGTCCGCGAGGTTCTGCGCGGCGGCCTTGCGGCCCACGTCGTACGCCGTGGACCAGTCGCGGCGGAAGTGCCGCCCCTCCAGCAGGATGTCGGTGCTGGCGACCACCCTGCGGTCGGGCGCGGCCACCACCGCGGCGTCGTCGCCGGGGCCGACCCGGACCGCCGGGGTGGTGGTGAGACGGGAGGTGAGCTCCCTGATGAGCCCGAACTCGCCGAGTTCACCAACAGTGCCCTTCATTGCCCTTACGCCCCTTCTGTCCCTGTCCGCACCCGGTCGCGCGTCACTACTGTCCTCGCTACGGTCGACGTGTACGTCAACTTCTGTCGTGCCTGCACCCCGGCGCGCAAGCCCCGGCCACCGCAGGTCTCCCCGCGGCGAGCGGCGACGCGATACCGTGGCGTTCCTTTTCCCCACATGATCCTCGTGGCCGCCCTGGAGGTTCCGTGGTACAGGCGTACATCCTGATCCAGACGGAGGTCGGCAAAGCGTCGACCGTCGCCGAGACGATCAGCAAGATCCCTGGAGTCATCCAGGCCGAGGACGTCACAGGACCGTACGACGTCATCGTGCGCGCCCAAGCCGACACCGTCGACGCGCTGGGCCGCCTGGTGGTCGCCAAGGTCCAGCAAGTGGACGGCATCACCCGCACCCTGACCTGCCCGGTCGTACATCTGTAGCCCCCGTCTACCCTTGGCCGGTGAACTCTTTCCGTCACCGGCCCATTTCTGTCCTCGGGCTGCCCGCGCTCGTCCTGCTGATCACCGCAGCGGGCTGCTCATCAGCAGACGGCAGCGCGTCGGCGGCGGTTCCCAGCCCCGGCGCGAAGGCCGCGCAACTGTGCCGGAACCTCGACAAGGTGCTGCCGGCCAAGGTGGACGGTGAGAGCCGTGAGGACCCCTCGCCCGCGTCCGCGCTGACCGCGGGATGGGGGGACTCGGCGATCATACTGCGGTGCGGTGTACCGCAACCGCCGAAGATGGTCGATCCGAAGGTGGCCGAGGGCCGGGATCCGGACGCGGTGGCCGGTGGCGTGGAAGACGTCAAGTGGCTGATGGAGAAGCAGGACGGCGGCGGGTACCGGTTCACGACCGCCAGTCGCCTCGCGTATGTCGAGGTCAGCGTGGTGAAGGGCCGGGACAGCTCGGGTGTGCTGATCGACCTGGCCCCGGCTGTCAAGAAGGCGATCCCCGAGGGGATCGCCAACTGAAGCGTACGGGCCTGGAGGGAAAGGACCGGAACCGTCCGGCTCCTACCGAAGCCCCGTCGGCCTGCGCAGTGCCGCCTCGATCAGGCGGTCCACCAGGTCCGGGTAGCTGATCCCGCTCGCCTGCCACATCTGCGGGTACATCGAGATCGGCGTGAAACCGGGCATCGTGTTGATCTCGTTGATCACGAACTCCCCGTCCTCGGTGAGGAAGAAGTCCGCCCGCACCAGCCCCTCGCACGAAGCCGCCTCGAAGGCGTCCACCGCCAGGCGCTGGACCTCCGCCGTCTCCTGCGGCGTCAGGGGCGCCGGCACGATGCCGGGCGTCGAGTCGATGTACTTGGCCTCGAAGTCGTAGTACGCGTGCGCGTCCGGCGGCGGGATCTCCGCGGGGACGGAGGCGCGCGGGCCGTCCTCGAACTCCAGCACCCCGCACTCGATCTCACGGCCGCGCAGTGCCGCCTCGACGAGGATCTTCGGGTCGTGCCGCTGGGCCTCGGCGATCGCCTCGTCCAGGCCGGACAGGTCCTCGACCTTGGTGATGCCGATCGACGAACCCGCGCGCGCGGGCTTCACGAAGAGCGGCCAGCCGTGGTCGCCGGCGAGGTCGATGATCTTCTTGCGGGCGGCGGACTCGTCCCGCTCCCACTCGCGGGGCCGGATCACCACATACGGGCCCACCTTGAGCCCGAACGAGGTGAACACCCGCTTCATGTACTCCTTGTCCTGGCCGACGGCCGAGGCGAGCACTCCCGCACCCACGTACGGCACGCCGGACAGCTCCAGGAGGCCCTGGAGGGTCCCGTCCTCGCCGTAGGGCCCGTGGAGCACCGGGAAGACGACGTCGATCTCGCCGAGCGCCTTGGGCACCGATCCGGGCTCGGTGTAGACGACTTCGCGGCTCGCCGGGTCGACGGGGAGCACCACGCCGCCCTCGCTCGACTCGGCCAGCTCCTCGACGTTGGGCGTACGGCGCTCGGTGATCGCCATGCGTTCCGGTTCGTCGGCGGTGAGCACCCACCGGCCGCTCTGTGTGATGCCGATCGGCAGGACGTCGTACTTCGTCCGGTCGATCGCACGCAGTACGGCGCCGGCGGTGACCATGGAGATCCCGTGCTCGGAGCTGCGGCCGCCGAACACGACGGCCACGCGCGGCTTGCGCGGCTGCTGGTCAGGGCTCTGGGAGAGGTTCTCGGTGCTCATATCGCGTTGAGCGTACCCGCCCGTAGGGTCCGAGTCAGCGTTCGGCCCGCGTGTAACCCGGAGGGCGTGCCGGTGTTCGCTCAGCGTCGCTCAGGCTTCGCGCTGCGCGACATCAGCTCCTTCAGGGCGACCACGGGCGGCTTGCCCTCGTGCACGATGCCGACGACCGTCTCCGTGATGGGCATGTCGACGCCGTGCCGGCGGGCCAGATCCAGCACGGACTCACAGGACTTGACGCCCTCGGCGGTCTGCTTGGTGACCGCGATGGTCTCCTGCAGGGTCATGCCCTTGCCGAGGTTGGTGCCGAAGGTGTGGTTGCGCGACAGCGGCGAGGAGCACGTCGCCACCAGGTCGCCTAGGCCGGCGAGTCCGGCGAACGTCAGCGGGTCGGCGCCCAGCCGGACCCCGAGCCGCGCGGTCTCGGCGAGGCCGCGCGTGATGAGCGAGCCCTTGGCATTGTCGCCGAGCCCCATGCCGTCCGCGATGCCGACGGCGAGCCCGATGACGTTCTTCACGGCACCGCCCAGCTCGCAGCCCACCACGTCGGTCTCGGTGTAGGGCCTGAAGTACGGCGTGTGACAGGCGGCCTGGAGGCGCTGGGCGACAGCCTCGTCCGTACAGGCGACCACCGCGGCGGCCGGCATCCGCGCGGCGATCTCACGGGCGAGGTTCGGCCCCGTGACCACGGCGATCCGGTCCGAACCGACCTTCGCGACATCATCGATGACCTCGCTCATCCGCATCGCGGAGCCGAGTTCGACACCCTTCATCAGCGAGACGAGGACCGTGCCGGGCGCGAGCAGCGGGGTCCACTCGGCGAGGTTGCCGCGCAGCGTCTGCGAGGGGATCGCGAGGACGGTGAAGTCGGCGCCGTGCGCGGCCTCGGCGGCGTCGGGCGTCGCCCGCAGGTTCTCCGGGAGTTCGACGCCGGGGAGGTAGTCGGGGTTCGTGCGGGTCGAGTTGACCGCTTCCGCGAGTTCGGGACGGCGGGCCCACAGGGTCACCTCACAGCCCGCGTCGGCGAGGACCATGCCGAAGGCGGTGCCCCACGATCCGGTGCCCATGACGGCCGCCTTGACGGGCTTGCTCACGTGCCCTGCCCCTCTTCCTGCCCGGCCTTGGGCTGCACCGGCGTCTGCCGGTTCTGCGCGGCGGTCCGGCGCCGCTGCTCGATGCGCTCCTGACGCGGATCGTACGGCGTCTCGGGCGCCTTCTCGCCGCGGATCTCCTCCAGCTGGCGGGTGACGGCGGCCATGATGACCTCGGTCGCCTCCTTCAGCAACTCCGGGGTCATCTCCTTGTCGTAGAAGCGCGCGAGGTCGACCGGCGGACCCGCGAGCACCCGGTGGGTCTTGCGCGGAAGGACGTCGACCTTCTTGGCGTACGGCGGCAGCAACTCGTTGGCGCCCCACTGCGCTACGGGGATCACCGGGCACTTGGTCTGCAGGGCGACGCGGGCGGCACCGGTCTTGCCCGTCATGGGCCACTGGTCCGGGTCCCGGGTGATGGTGCCCTCGGGGTAGAACGCCACGCACTCACCGCGCTCCACGGCGTCGATCGCGGCCCGGAACGCGCTCAGTGCGTCCGTGGTCTCCCGGTAGACGGGGATCTGGCCGGTGCCGCGCATCGCGGCGCCGACGAATCCCTTCTTGAAAAGCCCGCTCTTCGCGAGGAATCGCGGAACCCGCCCGGTGTTGTACTGAAAGTGCCCGTACGTGAAGGGATCGATGTGCGAATTGTGGTTCACCGCGGTGATAAATCCACCCTCGGCCGGAATGTGCTCCATTCCACGCCAGTCCCGCTTGATCAGAACCACCAGCGGCGGTTTGCAGAGCACCGCGGCGAAGCGATACCAGAAGCCGATTCTGCGGCGGGGCACGCGGAGCACCTTCCTCTAGGAATCAAGGACATCGGACCTCGGGAGCCGCACAAGTGTCGCCCCAGGCCGCCAGTCTGTCGAGAACACCGTACGCCTCGCCGTCGCGGCAGCCGGATGGGCCTGGTGACGGCTGAGTGACAATGGCGGCGACTAGAGAGGGACGGAACGCGCGTGCAGTGGACCTTGGTCATACCCCTGAAACCCTTGGCGCGGGCGAAGAGCAGGCTCTCGGACACCGCCTCGGACGGGCTGCGCCCGGGCCTGGCCCTCGCATTCGCCCAGGACACCGTGGTGGCGGCGCTGGCCTGCCCGGCGGTGAAGGATGTGGCAGTCGTCACGGGAGACACGCTGGCAGGCCGCGAGCTGGGCGCACTTGGCGCGCACATCGTCCCCGACGAGCCGGGCGGTGGCCTGAACGCGGCACTGGCTCACGCGGCGGCAGTCGTACGGTCGTCCCGTCCCGAAAGTCCCGTGGCGGCCCTGAACGCCGATCTCCCCGCCCTGCGCCCGCTGGAATTGGCCCGCGTCCTGGACGCGGCGGCGGAATTCCCCCGCGCTTTTCTCCCGGACGCCGCGGCAATCGGCACCACTCTGCTGGCCGCTGCCCCCGGACATGAATTGCGGCCGGCATTCGGCGAGGATTCCCGGGCCCGCCATCGTGAGTCCGGGGCAGTGGAACTGTGCCTCGACGAGGTGGACTCGGTACGCCAGGACGTGGACACCGGCGAGGATCTGCGGGCCGCGCTGGCCCTGGGCGTGGGCTCGCGAACGGCGGCGGCAGCGGCACGTCTGCTCATCGCCCCGCACCCGAATCACAACCCGTCGTAGGGTTGCAGCCATGCAGGCCACCGCTTACACCTACGACGAAGCCACCCGCTCCGGCAGCGTCCTCCTGGACGACGGCACCCCCGTCGCCTTCGACGCCCCGGCGTTCGACGCGGGCGGCCTGAGGCTGCTGCGTCCCGGGCAGCGGGTCCGCATCGAGACGCAAGGCGACGGCGAGGCCCTGCGGATCACGCTGGTGACACTGCAGACGCTCTAGAACACGCCGCGGGCCGGACTCCACTCGGAGTCCGGCCCGGCGCGTGAGTGCCCTGCGGTTCTATCTGTGACCCGCAGTTCTACCTCTTGCGGGCGGTGGCCTTCTTGGCCGTGGTCTTGCGGGCCGTCGACTTCTTGGCGGGCGCCTTCTTGGCGGTCGCCTTCTTCGCCGGAGCCTTCTTGGCCGTCGCCTTCTTGGCCGTGGTCTTCTTCGCCGCGGTCGTCTTCTTGGCGGCAGCCGTGGTCTTCTTCGCCGGCGCCTTCTTCGCGGTCGTCTTCTTCGCGGCAGCCGTGGTCTTCTTGGCCGTCGTCTTCTTCGCGGTCGTCTTCTTCGCCGCCGCCTTGGTGGTCTTCTTCGCGGCGGCCTTCTTGACCGTCGCCGAGGCACCACCGGTCAGGCTGCCCTTGGGCGCCTTCTTGACGGCGACCTCGCCGCCCCGGGGGAGCTTCTTCGAGCCGCTCACCAGGTCCTTGAAGCCCTGACCCGCACGGAAGCGCGGAACGGAGGTCTTCTTGACCCGAACCCGCTCGCCCGTCTGAGGGTTACGGGCGTAGCGAGCGGGCCGGTCGACCTTCTCGAACGAACCGAAGCCGGTGACGGAGACCCGCTCACCCGAGACGACCGCGCGGACGACGGCGTCCAGTACGTGGTCGACAGCCTCGGCGGCCTGCTGGCGGCCGCCCATCTTGTCGGCAATCGCTTCTACGAGCTGCGCCTTGTTCACGTCTTCCCCTTCGGAGACATCGCCAGAACGAAAGTGTTCAAGCTTTTTCGCACGTTAGGCAGATATATACCGCAAATCAAACACGAAACGGGCTAATCACCCTTGTGCCGCAACAGACTCGACAGTCTCGAAGGTGTTCAGCGTTCCTCTTCGGGGAATCGCCCCGCGTCGAGGTCCGCCATGAACCGCTCCAGACGCCTTGTCGCTTCGGCGACGTCGTGCTTGGCCGCGGCCGTAATGACCAGCAGCTTCCGGGTCAGCGCCATCCGTACGCCCTCCGGGACTTGCAGTGCGCGCACCCTTCCATGCGCTTCCTTGAGTTGGCCCGCGACTGCCGCATAGAGCTCGAGTTGGCCGTCGTGTTCCATGCACAGATTGTGCCATCTGGGGCGAGTTGTCGCCTGCCAGGGGTGCAACTCCGGCCTCAAATGGCCTTCCGGGCACTTGCGGAAGCCGCGATGACAACACTCGCGTACCCCTCCAACCTCCGTCGTAACGTGGGAAGTTGAGCGCGGCCGGTGATCGGCGCAGGGCCGTTCGGGTGCAGACATGGCAGTACCCCCGATCGGGCTGATCGGGGGTACTGCGGGGGTGTTGTGGTGGCCGAAAGTGGCCTTGTTTCGAAGTCTCGCTCGCGCCTCGGGGTCAGGCCTTCGGATCAGGACTGGAGGGTGCGCGGCTTGAACGACGGCCGCTTCGCCTCGTAGGCGGCGATGTCGGCCTCGCTCTGCAGGGTGATCGAGATGTCGTCGAGGCCGTTCAGCAGCCGCCAGCGGGAGTTCTCGTCCAGCTCGAAGGATGCGGTGATGCCCTCGGCGCGCACCTCACGGGCCTGAAGGTCGACCGTGACCTCGGTCTGCGGGTCCTTCTCGGTGAGCTCCCACAGCGCATCCACGATCTTCTGCTCCAGAACCACCGTGAGCAGGCCGTTCTTGAGCGAGTTGCCGCGGAAGATGTCCGCGAAGCGCGAGGAGATCACGGCCTTGAAACCGTAGTTCTGCAGCGCCCACACGGCGTGCTCACGGGAGGAACCGGTGCCGAAGTCGGGACCGGCGACCAGCACGGTGGCGCCTTCGCGCTCCGGGCGGTTGAGCACGAACTCCGGGTCCTTGCGCCAGGCCTCGAAAAGCCCGTCCTCGAACCCGTCCCGGGTCACCTTCTTGAGCCAGTGAGCAGGGATGATCTGGTCGGTGTCGACGTTGGAGCGGCGCAGCGGGACGGCCCGGCCGGTGTGCGTGGTGAATGCTTCCATGGCTGATCAGACTCCAGCGGGCGTACGGGTCTCGGCGTCGGACAGGTCGGCCGGGGAGGCGAGGTGGCCCAGGACCGCGGTGGCCGCCGCGACCTGCGGCGACACCAGGTGCGTACGACCGCCCTTGCCCTGCCGGCCCTCGAAGTTGCGGTTGGAGGTGGACGCGGAGCGCTCACCCGGGGCCAGCTGGTCGGGGTTCATGCCCAGACACATCGAGCAGCCCGCGTGCCGCCACTCGGCGCCGGCCTCCTTGAAGACGACGTCCAGACCCTCGGAAACGGCCTGCAGACCCACCCGCGCGGAGCCGGGGACGACCAGCATCCGTACGCCGTCGGCGACTTTGCGGCCCTTCACGAGCTCCGCGGCGGCGCGCAGGTCCTCGATGCGGCCGTTGGTGCACGAGCCTACGAAGACGGTGTCCACCTTGATGGAACGCAGCGGCTGACCGGCCTCCAACCCCATGTATTCCAGGGCCTTTTCGGCGGCGAAGCGCTCCGAAGCGTCTTCGTACGAAGCAGGATCGGGGACGGACGCCGAAAGCGGCGCACCCTGGCCGGGGTTGGTGCCCCAGGTGACGAACGGCGACAGTTCGGCGGCCTCGATCACGACCTCGGCATCGAACTCGGCGTCCTCGTCCGTCTTCAGCGTCTTCCAGTACGCGACGGCCGCGTCCCAGTCCTCGCCCTTGGGGGCGTGCGGACGGCCCTCGAGGTAGTCGAAGGTGGTCTCGTCGGGGGCGATCATGCCCGCGCGGGCGCCGGCCTCGATCGACATGTTGCAGATGGTCATCCGGGCCTCCATCGAGAGCTGCTCGATGGCGGAGCCGCGGTATTCCAGGACGTAGCCCTGGCCGCCGCCGGTGCCGATCCTGGCGATGATCGCCAGGATCAGGTCCTTGGCGGTGACGCCCTCGGGCAGTTCGCCGTTGACCGTGATGGCCATGGTCTTCGGACGGGCCATGGGCAGCGTCTGGGTCGCCAGCACATGCTCGACCTGGGAGGTGCCGATGCCGAACGCCAGACCGCCGAAGGCGCCGTGCGTGGAGGTGTGCGAGTCACCGCAGACGACGGTCATGCCGGGCTGGGTCAGGCCCAGCTGGGGGCCGACGACGTGCACGACGCCCTGCTCGACGTCGCCCAGCGGGTGCAGGCGCACACCGAAGTCGGCGGCGTTCTTGCGCAGCGTCTCCAGCTGGACGCGGGAGACCGGGTCCGCGATGGGCTTGTCGATGTCGAGGGTCGGGGTGTTGTGGTCCTCGGTGGCGATGGTCAGGTCGAGCCGGCGCACCTGGCGACCGCCCTTGCGGAGGCCGTCGAAGGCCTGCGGGCTGGTCACCTCGTGCAGCAGGTGCAGATCGATGAAGAGGAGGTCGGGCTCGCCCTCGGCGCGCCGGACGACATGGTCGTCCCAGACCTTCTCCGCGAGTGTCCTACCCATCGCTTTCCCTCCGGCCGGCTTACGGTCCGCCGGCCCAACTAGAGATCTTGAGAAGGCGACCTGCGCCCGCGCCCCTGCTTCCGGGCGTCCGCCGCCAGGCCCGCTCTGGTTTACGGGCCGCTCTGCCTTCGTTCTTCCAGAGTGGCGTGTTCCACGGAAAATTGAACTTGCGTTTCACAGAGTGAGACGCGAGTATCGTTTCATGGACAACAGTAGCGGCGTCGGCGTTCTGGACAAGGCAGCCCTTGTCCTGAGCGCCCTGGAGTCCGGTCCGGCCACCCTCGCAGGGCTCGTCTCGGCCACCGGACTGGCACGACCCACGGCCCATCGACTGGCCGTGGCTCTGGAACACCACCGCATGGTGGCGCGTGACATGCAGGGCCGTTTCATTCTCGGCCCGCGCCTTTCGGAACTGGCCGCGGCGGCCGGTGAGGACCGCCTTCTCGCCACGGCGGGCCCGGTTCTCACCCACCTCCGTGACGTGACCGGCGAGAGCGCGCAGCTCTATCGCCGCCAGGGCGACATGCGCATCTGCGTCGCCGCGGCGGAGCGTCTGTCCGGCCTGCGGGACACGGTCCCGGTCGGCTCGACGCTCACGATGAAGGCGGGCTCCTCGGCCCAGATCCTCATGGCCTGGGAGGAGCCGGAGCGCCTGCACCGGGGCCTGCAGGGTGCCCGCTTCACGGCGACCGCCCTCTCCGGCGTACGGCGCCGGGGCTGGGCCCAGTCGATCGGCGAGCGCGAGCCCGGCGTCGCGTCCGTCTCCGCGCCGGTGCGCGGCCCGTCGAACCGCGTGGTGGCCGCCGTATCGGTCTCCGGCCCCATCGAGCGCCTCACCCGCCACCCCGGCCGGATGCACGCCCAGGCGGTCATCGACGCGGCAGGCCGTCTCTCCGAGGCTCTGCGCCGCTCGGGCTGATCGAAGGACAGTCAGGGCCGGCCTCAACGCCGCGGCGGGCCCTGACAGTTCACGGGGGCGACAAGCCCCACAAACCCGCACCCGCCCGAACAACAGAAACGGCCCCCCGCCTCACGCGCATCCGCTGAGGCGAAGAGCCATCGTTCTGTACCCCCGACCGGATTCGAACCGGCGCTACCGCCTTGAGAGGGCGGCGTGCTAGGCCGCTACACAACGGGGGCCTGGACACTGCGTTTCCGCAGGTCCGAGCTGGTCTACCTGGACTCGAACCAAGACTAACTGAACCAGAATCAGCCGTGCTGCCAATTACACCATAGACCAATGTGGTTTAGACCAGTCAGTACCCCCGACCGGATTCGAACCGGCGCTACCGCCTTGAGAGGGCGGCGTGCTAGGCCGCTACACAACGGGGGCCCTAGCGATCCTGCATCGAGATCGGTGGGAGCTACCCGAGCCGTCCTCGCGGGAAGGATCTGTACCCCCGACCGGATTCGAACCGGCGCTACCGCCTTGAGAGGGCGGCGTGCTAGGCCGCTACACAACGGGGGCTTTGCGGATGAGATCCGCGACGCAGATGAGCTCTGCGAGCTGGCCTACCTGGACTCGAACCAAGACTAACTGAACCAGAATCAGTCGTGCTGCCAATTACACCATAGGCCACTGGAACGCAAGCCCCTGAGGGGATCTCGTTCTAGTTTGCACCCCCGGATTCCGGCCTTTCGGCCCGCTCTCCGGCGGCGCAGGAAGAACATTACCCGAAGGTGGACGGGGCTCCAAAACGGGTATCCGCGCCGAGGAGCGCGGGGAGTTCGGCGAGGGAGGCGATCCGCTGCGGGCCGCCGGGGGCGTCATCGCCGGTGTACACGCCGTCACGGCTGATCCACACCGACACCAGTCCGGCGTCGGCCGCACCCCGCCCGTCGATCTCCGGGTGGTCACCGACGTACGCCACTTGGTGCGGGGCGAGCTCCAGTGCCGTGCATGCGGCGTGGAAGGCGCCGGCCTCCGGTTTCGAGATCCCGAGCTCGGCGGCGCACAGGATCGCCTCGAACCGGTCGTGCACCCCTAGCACCCGCAGCTTGCGGTCCTGGACGACAAGGCTGGAGTTGGACAGGACGGCGTGCCGGTGGCTGGTCGCGAGGGCGTCCAGGACGGGCAGGACGTCCGGGAACAGGGCCCATGCGGCCTCGTAGTGCGTGATGTACCGCTGGAACCACGCCTCGGCCTCGGCGTCCGTCAGCTCCTCGCCCAGGAAGACCCGTACGCGATCACGCCGCTGGCCCTCGAAGGTCACCTCCCCCGCCGAGAACCGTGCCCACTGCTGATCGGTGACCTGCCGCCAGCGCACGAGGGCCTGCTCGACGGTCTCGTACCCGTCGAGCAGGCCCTCGGCCAGCAGGTGCCCCCGCATTCCGGCGCGGTCGGCCGCGGTGTAGTCGAAGATGGTGTCGTCCACGTCCCAGACCACGGCCCGAATGCTCATGATCCGACGGTAACCCGGACGCCAGGGGGCTGTCCGTCAGTTGACCGTGGTCGTGCCGGTGACGGTGAGGGCGGGGCCCACTTCGTCGCGCGGCTGGGCAGTCAGCTTCCAGGTGTACGTGCCGGTGACGCGGCGGCCGTCGGTCCCGTAGCCGTCCCACGCGGCGCGGACGGCGGCGCCCTCGGTGCTGCCGGTGAGGCTGCGCACCACCGTGCCGCCGCTGTTGGTCAGGGTGAGCGTCCAGTCGGCGGGCTTGTTGAGCTGCCACACGGGCTGCCAGGGCTTGGACTTCGTCGGGCCGCCCGGTACCGCGTCCGTCTGGGCTTCCATCTGCGCGAGCGTCGAGGCGGGGACCCCGCTGCGGACGATCGACACCTCGCCGTAGGTGCCGTTGAGGTAGGCGATGTGGCCGCCGAAGCGGTCGACGGCCCAGCGGCCGTTGCTGCCTCCGGCGTTCTGGTCCACGGTGGGCAGCTTGACCAGGGTGCGGGTGGCCGCCGTACCGGTGTGGAAGGCGGTGAGCAGGAGTTCGTGGGTGGTGCGGTTCTCGCGGAGCAGGAAGCCGTCGGCGAGGCGGGCCGGGCCCTGGTCGGCGGGGACCGTGATCTTGCGGTTCGTCGCCCGGTCGTAGACGCCCGCGGTGGCGCCGCAGGACCAGTACAGCCAGGTGTTGACCGCCTGGATGTCGCTCGGGGTGCAGGGCGCGCCGGTGGCCAGGGTTGCCACCGTCTGGCCGGTCTTGAGGCTCTTGCCGACGACCGAGCCCTGGGTGCTGCCGGGGTCCACATCGTCTGACCCCAGACGGCGGCCGCGGTGCGGGCGCGGCTGAGGTTGGTCCCGCCCTCGGTCGTGCCGCTCGGGAAGTCGACCACCTGCTGGGTGCCGGAGCCGCCGTTGTAGAGGACGTAACGGCCGGTGCCATTGGGGATGCGGCCGGCGGAGTCGCCGCCCGTGGGCTCGTAGCGGCTGGTCTTCGTGGCGTCGAGGCCGACGTTGTGGACGAATTCCTGACCCTCGGCGTTGGTCCACAGGTAGGCGACCCGGCCGTCGCCCAGGGCCTCCAGCTGGGGGCAGGCGGCGTCGCCCGGGAGGCAGGTGGTCTGGGTCAGCCCCGGGCTGCGGGGGGTCTGCCGGCCCGTGGGCCTGCCTGTGGCGTCCAGCTGGAAGCTGCTGAACCGGTTGGAGGCCCCCGGTGTCGAGCCGTACAGGAACAACTCACCGCCCGCGACGGCCAGTCCCTGCACCCCCACTGCGTACGCCGGGATCTGGGCCACCTTCCCGGTGGTGACCGTGCCGTCCTCGGTGGGCGTGATCCGGTGGACGTTCCAGTCGAGGCTGGACGGGCCGGCGGTGGCAAGTGCGCCGCCTTCCAGGGTCGGGCCTATTCCGCCGAACGACGGGCTGAGCACGGTGGTCCTGGTACCGGTCGCGAGGGAGTGGGCGATCAGTGCCGGCTGGGTTCCGACCTCGACGAAGTCCGGGTTGCCGATGAGGAGTTGATCGCCGACCACGGCCTCGGTGTGAGCGCCCCATCGGGGATGCGTGGTGGGCTCGGTGCCGGGCTCGGAGTCGATCCGTATCGACTTCCAGTCGGCGACGAGCCAGCGGTCGTTGTAGACGACCTCGGGGGCGTCGATCACGCCGGTGACGTAGGTGCGGAAGGTGCCGTCCGCGAGGTCGATGAGACCCACGGACGTCGTGCCGTCGACCTTGTAGACGACGGCGAGCCGGCGGACCGAGCCGGCCTGCGGGTAGGCGGTGGGCTGGGCGTCCGCCGGGAGGCCGGAGACCGGCAGATCCGTGGTGGTGCCGTCGGGAGCGGCGCGCAGGACGTGCAGGGCACCGGAGCCGTCCCGGGTCAGTACGCTCCAGCCCACGGCTCCCTGATAGGTCTGGCCGGACGGGATCGTGAGGGTGGCGGTGACGCCCGTGGAGCGGTGCTCCTGCGTGGCGGTCGCTCCGCTCATCGTGGTGACGACGTCGGTGCCGGTGGCCAGGTCGTCCGGACCGGCGTGCGCGGGCGGCGCGACGTCCGGGTAGTCCACCCAGGTCGTGGAGCCGCCGCTGACCATGCCGTACCGGAAGCCGGACGCGCCGGCCCAGACGTACCGGATCTCCTGCCGCTTCTCCGTGCTGAGCCGGACGGTCCCCACCGGCGACTCCACGGCCTGCGCGGGTGTGATCGGCAGCGCGCACGTCAGCGCCACCGCCCCGCTGAGCGCCACCGTGGCAAGTCTTCGTGAACGAATCACGTTCCCCCCTTTAACAGAGTGCACACGCACCTCATGTGCACAGGGAGCATCCAACGTCCGCTCCGGAAGCGGCGGTTGCTCTGAAGGTGAACTCCAGGTGACGTCGTCTGGGCGGACACGCGAAGGGCGGCGTCCGAACCGGACGCCGCCCTGCCGTGAACGCGCTATGCGGCCAGCTTGGCCAGCGCCGAGTCGATGCGGGCCAGCGTCTGCTCCTTGCCCAGGACCTCGAGGGACTCGAAGAGGGGCAGGCCGACCGTGCGGCCGGTGACGGCGACGCGGACCGGGGCCTGGGCCTTGCCGAGCTTGAGGCCGTGGGCCTCGCCGGCGGCCAGGACGGCCTCCTTCAGGGACTCGGGGGACGTCCAGTCGGCCGCGTCCAGCTTCTCGCGGGCGGTCGTCAGGAGCGCGTCGCTGCCCTCCTTCATCGCCTTCGTCCAGCTCGGCTCGTCGAACACCGGCTCCGGGAGGAAGAGGAAGTCGACGTTGTCCGTGATCTCGGAGAGGACCTTCAGGCGCGTCTGGGCGTGCGGGGCGATCGCGTGCCACTTGGCCTCGTCGAACTCCTCCGGCGCCCAGGGGGCGAACGGGGCCTTCAGCCAGGGGGCGCAGCGCTCCGTGAAGTCCTTCACGTCGAGCAGGCGGATGTGGTCGCCGTTGATCGACTCGCACTTCTTGAGGTCGAAGCGGGCCGGGTTGGGCTGCACGTCCGCGATGTCGAAGGCCGCGACCATCTCGTCCATCGTGAAGATGTCCTGGTCGGCGGAGAGCGACCAGCCGAGCAGGGACAGGTAGTTGAGGAGGCCCTCGGGGAGGAAGCCGCGCTCGCGGTAGAGGTTCAGCGACGACTCGGGGTCGCGCTTGGACAGCTTCTTGTTGCCCTCGCCCATCACGTACGGCAGGTGGCCGAACTGCGGGATCTGCTTGGCGATGCCCAGCTCCGTGAGCGCCTTGTACAGCGCGATCTGGCGGGGCGTGGAGGAGAGCAGGTCCTCGCCCCGCAGGACGTGGGTGATCTCCATCATGGCGTCGTCGACCGGGTTCACCAGCGTGTACAGCGGGGCGCCGTTCGCGCGGACGATGCCGTAGTCCGGGACGTTCTCCGGGGTGAAGGTCAGCTCGCCGCGGACCAGGTCCGTGAACGTGATCGTCTCGTCGGGCATGCGGAAGCGGACGATGGGCGCGCGGCCCTGGGCCTTGTACTCCTCGACCTGCGCGTCGGTCAGCGCGCGGCAGTGGCCGTCGTAGCCGGACGGCTTGCCGGCGGCGCGGGCGGCCTCGCGGCGGCTGTCCAGCTCCTCCTGGGAGCAGTAGCAGCGGTAGGCGTGACCGCCGTCCAGGAGCTTCTGGCCGACCTCCTTGTAGAGGTCCATGCGCTGCGACTGGCGGTACGGCGCGTGCGGGCCGCCGACCTCGGGGCCCTCGTCCCAGTCGAAGCCCAGCCAGCGCATCGAGTCGAGCAGCTGGCCGTAGGACTCCTCGGAGTCGCGGGCCGCGTCGGTGTCCTCGATGCGGAAGACGAGCGTGCCCTGGTGGTGCTTGGCGAACGCCCAGTTGAACAGGGCGGTGCGGACCAGGCCCACGTGGGGGTTACCGGTGGGCGAGGGGCAGAAACGTACGCGGACGGGTGCGCTAGCCACGCTTGACAACCTTGTTGGTGAGAGTGCCGATGCCTTCGATGGTGACGGCGACCTCGTCGCCGACGTTGAGGGGGCCGACTCCTGCCGGGGTGCCCGTGAGGATCACGTCGCCGGGGAGCAGCGTCATGGCCTCGGAGATGTTGACGATCAGATCCTCGATGGAGTGGATCATCTCGCTGGTGCGGCCGAGCTGGCGTTGTTCGCCGTTGACGGTGAGCTGGATGGTCAGGTCGGCGGCCGTTTCGAGGGCCAGGTCCGTCTCCACCCAGGGGCCGAGCGGGCAGGAGGTGTCGAAGCCCTTTGCCCGCGCCCACTGCTTCTCGCGCTTCTGGACGTCGCGGGCGGTGATGTCGTTGGCGCATGTGTAGCCGAAGATCACGTCCTTGACGCGCTCGCGCGGGACCTCGCGGCACATGCGGCCGATGACGACGGCCAGTTCGGCCTCGTGGTGGAGGTCCTCGGTGAAGGACGGGTACTGGATCTCGTCGCCGGGGCCGATGACCGCGGTGGACGGCTTGAAGAAGGCGAACGGGGCGTCGGGCACCTGGTGGCCGAGTTCGCGGGCGTGCTCGGTGTAGTTGCGGCCGAAGGCCACGACCTTGTTGGGGAGCACCGGCGGCAGCAGCCTGACCTTGCTCAGCGGCACCTTCGTACCGGAGAGCTCGAAGTCCGCGAACGGGATGCCCTTGATGATGTCGAGGACGAGCTCGTCAGGCTTGTCGCCCTCGACCGCGCCGAAGGCGACGTTCCCGTCGATGGAGAATCTGGCGATGCGCACGGGATCCCTGCGCCCCTCACTTGAGCCGGCTGGAGTCTGACGCTCCAGGCTAACGCGGCAAGGGGCAGGTGCCTCGCGTATTGCCTCGGGTGAGGGCGCCTTGAACGATCCGGGGCCGGTGCGCGTACTACAGCGCGACGGAGGCCGTGGCGGGGACCTCCATGAGGATGGTGCGCCGGGGGTTCGCGGTCTGCGTCGGGAGGTCGACGGAGTGCTCCTGCTCCGGGCTCTGCAGGGCGTCGGCGTCCTCGAGGTGCGCCAGCGTCGTGCGCCGCGGGTTGGCTATGTTGTGGAACATCATCGTCGTCTTCACGGTTGTACGTGACCCTGTCGTGTCCGGGCGCCGGTGGAGGCGGGGGGCCTCACGCAGGCGCGGTTTGTCAAAGTCTTACATCATGTAAAGCGCGGGCTAAACCTGGGATTCCCCTCCACGGCCGCGCAGACCCCGCCTTTCGCGTGTGAGTTTGCTCACGACTCTGCGGACAAATCGGGCAATTCAGGCCCGTAATTCACCCCCACGAAACGGACATTGGCCACCTGAAGCCCTCATTCCGCTCCTGATCATGGCGACTGGGACACCTCCCGCGCCCGAGCAGCTCGCGGGTAAAAGTCCGATATGGACGGGATAAGTTTCTACGGCAGGTAATCTCGCCATCACGTGGTGTCACGTATGTCACGGCTAGACCTACGGGCCTTGTTGGAGATCCGGCACTGTGCTGGAATTCCACGGACCGCCGCAGGATCGAGCCGGCGCACAGGGGGCGCATCGAGCGCCGTGCGGCGGCGAGAAGGGGGAGCCAGCGCCGGTCACTCACGACCATCAGGGAGCGTGTTCAGGACGCTCTCCAATACGCCGACACCGTGTCCGTCCGTTCACGCGGAGGGGCGCCTGGTCCAGAGGTTGCGACGCTAGTGCAGGGACGTTTCAAGAGGGATGGCAGCGCTTCGGCGGAGCCGGAGCACGGCGGGACCGACCGAGGTCCCTCGCCCCAGCACGCCCAGAACCCGGGCCCGGCCGTGTCCGTCGACGGCGGTGAGCGCTCCGGGCGCCCCGCCGTGTCGGCCTCTCCGGGGACGGCCGGCGCTGCCACGCCCCCGCCGCCGAAGAAGGCCCCCAGGTCCGCCACCGGTCCGGGCGCGCGAATAGCCCTGCGTAACTGGCGCATCTCCACGCGTCTGGTGGCGCTGCTGACGCTCCCCGTGGTCGCGGCCACTTCGCTGGGCGCCCTGCGTATCAGCGACAACATGGACGACATCCAGCAGCTCGACAACATGAAGCTGCTGACGGACATGACCAAGCGGGCCACCGAGCTCGCCGCGGCGCTCCAGGAGGAGCGCGACCAGTCCGCCGGCCCGCTCGCGCACGGCGCCAAGGCGACGGACTACACGGTCAAGGGCTACCGGGACAAGACGGACCGGGCCAGGGACAGCTTCATCGAGGCGTCCGAGGAGATCGACGACAGCAGCAAGGACGGCAACCTCAAGGGTGTCCGCGACAACCTCGTCCAGCTCGTCGGCGACCTGAGCGACATCGCGAAGATCCGCAACACCGCCTACCAGGCCAAGCAGAACTCCACGCAGACCGTGGAGGCCTACCACCGCCTGATCACCAACCTGCTCGGTCTCTCGCAGGACATGGCGGAGGCGACCAGCAACCCGGAGATGATCCAGAGCACGCGCGCCCTGGCGGCCTTCTCCACCGCCAAGGAGTACGCGTCCATCCAGCGCGCCGCCCTCGCCGCCGCGCTGCCCGCGAGCAACGACACCGCGGGCCGTCTCTCCGAGAACGACCGGCTCTACGCCGAGTCGGCCCTGACGAGCCAGCGTTCCGAGCTGAAGAGCTTCCGGAGCATCTACGGCATCCAGGGCGCCGCCGACCTGCTGCAGTCGATCGAGAAGGGCAACCCGACGATCACGGCGAGCGACAAGTACGCCACCCGTGCCCTCGGCAACCCGAACGCCCTCGACGACCTGGAGAAGCGCTCCTACAAGGACTGGGTCGACGACAGCACCACCAAGATCCAGCAGATGCGGGCCATCGAGACCACGCTGCTGGAGGACATGGAGCAGAAGGCCCGCGAGCTGCGCAACGAGTCGGAGCGCGAGGCGATCATCTCCGGTGCGCTGATCCTTATCGTGCTCGGTGTCTCGCTGGTCGGCGCCTTCGTGGTCGCCCGCTCCATGATCCGCTCGCTGCGCCGCCTGGAGGAGACCGCCACCAAGGTCGCCCAGGACCGTCTGCCCGAGCTGGTCAAGCAGCTGTCGGAGTCGGACCCGCAGGACGTCGACACCTCCGTCGAGTCGGTCGGTGTGCACTCCCGGGACGAGATCGGCCAGGTGGCCGCGGCCTTCGACGACGTGCACCGCGAGGCGGTCCGCCTCGCCGCCGAGCAGGCCCTGCTGCGGGGCAACGTCAACGCGATGTTCACCAACCTCTCGCGCCGCTCCCAGGGCCTCATCCAGCGTCAGCTCTCGCTCATCTCCGAACTGGAGTCCCGCGAGGCCGACCCGGACCAGCTGTCCTCCCTGTTCAAGCTCGACCACCTCGCGACGCGCATGCGCCGTAACGGTGAGAACCTCCTCGTCCTCGCCGGTGAGGAGCCCGGCCGCCGCTGGACCCGCCCGGTCCCGCTGGTCGACGTGCTCCGCGCCGCCGCGTCCGAGGTGGAGCAGTACGAGCGCATCGAGCTGTCCTCCGTGCCGACCACCGAAGTGGCCGGCCGGGTCGTCAACGACCTCGTGCACCTGCTCGCCGAGCTGCTGGAGAACGCCACCTCGTTCTCCTCCCCGCAGACCAAGGTCAAGGTCACCGGTCACGCGCTGCCCGACGGCCGCGTCCTGATCGAGATCCACGACACCGGCATCGGCCTCTCCCCCGAGGACCTCGCCGCGATCAACGAGCGGCTCGCCTCGCCGCCCACCGTGGACGTCTCCGTCTCCCGCCGCATGGGCCTCTTCGTGGTCGGCCGGCTGTCGCAGCGGCACGGCATCCGCATCCAGCTGCGCCCGTCCGACTCCGGTGGTACGACCGCGCTGGTCATGCTCCCCGTCGATGTCGCCCAGGGCGGCAAGAAGCCCGCTCCGGGCAAGCCCGGTCCGGGCGGTCCCGGTGGCCCGGCCGCAGCGCAGGCCGCTGCCGGTGTGGCTGCCGCCCGTCGCCAGGCCCCGGCCGGCGGCGGCTCCCTCGGCGCGGGCGCGCCGGGTGGTGCCGCGGGCGGTGCGCTCGGTGCCGGTGCGTCCGGCGGGGGCCTGCTCGGTGCCGGTCAGGGACCGCGGGCCGCTCTGCCGGGGCGTGACGGTGGCGGACTTCCGGGTGGCCCCGGTGCACCGCGTGGACCCCAGGGTCCGGGCGCGCCGTCGCAGGGCCGGCCGGCTCCCGCCGGTGCGGGTGCCGGGTTCGGCGGCCAGGCTCCGGGTGCCCCGCAGGGGCTGCAGGCCGCCGGCACGGGTCAGGATCCGTTCGGCGGCGGCCAGGACGCCTTCGGCGGCTCCCGTGGCGGCTCCGGTCGTGAGCAGTCCCGCCCGGTCGGGACTTCATCACAGCAGAACCCGCCCGCCGAGAAGGGCCGTCGTGGCCGTCAGCCGCAGCTGCCGCCGCGCGGTGGCCCGCGTGCCGAGCTGCCGGGCGGCAGCCAGCCCTCCCGCCCCAGCTGGAGCGACGAGAACGCGCAGCCGCCGGTGCCGCGCGCCTCGCTCGACACCCCGCGCGGGCACGACGAGGACTCCGCACAGACCTCCCGGATGCCGCGGATCGACGACCGTCAGGGCACGGGCTCGGCCTCCGAGTTCCCCCGCCCGGACTTCGACGCCACCTCGCCGGGCTCGTACAACCCGCAGAGCACGGGTCAGTTCGTCCGCTCGGACGTCTTCGGCTCCACGGGTGGCGGGCAGAGCAACCCGTCGCAGACGGGCCAGTTCCCCGCCCCGCAGGGCTACGACAACAGCTCGACCGGCCAGCACGCCCTGCCCGGCCGCCAGAACCCGGACTCCACCGGACAGTTCCAGCGGCCCCAGGGCAACCCGCAGGGCGGGCGGAACAACGCGTCGCAGACGGGCCAGTTCCCCGCCCCGCAGGGCTACGACAACAGCTCCACGGGCCAGCACGCCGCGCCCGGCCGCCAGAACCCGGACTCCACCGGACAGTTCGAGCGGCCGCAGGCCGGCGGCACGTACGGCGGCGGTTCCGGCTACGGCGCCGCGCAGCCCCCGGCCCCGCAGCGTCCGCAGCAGCGGCCCGCGCGGCAGGAGCCCGAGGCGCTGCCGCCGGCGACGGGTCCCGGTGACGGGCGTACCCCGCTGTACGACACGCTGGAGACCAACTGGTTCCACGGCGGTCCGCAGGGGCAGCAGCCCGAGACGAACGGCCAGGCTCCGGCCTCCGCTCCGCGGGAACCCCAGGCTCCCGCGGCGCCTCCGCAGCCGTCCTCCGCTCCCCAGCGGGGCGCATCGACCTCCTGGCGCAGCTCGCCGAACGACGACCTCGTCCGGCAGGCGGAACGCGTCCGGCAGCCCGCCGCCGGCGGGGTCACCACCTCCGGTCTGCCGCGCCGGGTCCCCCGGGCGAACCTCGTCCCGGGCACGGCTCAGCAGCAACAGCACCAAGCCGGTCCGCAGATCTCGCGTGCGCCTGATGACGTACGCGGTCGGCTGACCAATCTCCGTCGGGGTATCGCGCAAGGTCGCCAGGTCGGTAACGGCCAGACCGGCAGCTTCCCGAACCCCACTCACCAGCAGGAGCATTAGTTGAGCCAGATGAGCCAGGCGGCACAGAACCTCAACTGGTTGATCACCAACTTCGTGGACAACACCCCGGGTGTGTCCCACACCGTCGTCGTGTCCGCGGACGGCCTGCTGCTGGCGATGTCGGAGGGCTTCCCGCGCGACCGAGCCGACCAGCTGGCGGCCGTCGCGTCGGGCCTGACCTCGCTGACGGCGGGAGCGTCGCGGATCTTCGACGGCGGCAGCGTGGCCCAGACCGTCGTGGAGATGGAACGGGGATTCCTCTTCCTCATGTCCGTCTCGGACGGTTCGTCCCTCGCCGTCCTGGCGCACCCCGAGTGCGACATCGGCCTCGTCGGCTACGAGATGGCGCTGCTGGTCGACCGCGCGGGCGCGGTGCTCACACCGGACCTGCGCGCCGAGCTCCAAGGCAGTCTGCTCCACTGATCGCCCCCGGATCCACCCGTCTCACCAAATCACCGTCCGGCCGCCACAATCCCCCCACTGGCCCTCACCAGACGGCTTGACTGACCGACTTGCTGTCCCAGCCCGGAGGATTCATGACCCCGCCCACCGCCTCTCATGATCCGTACGCGGAGCCGTACGAGGATGAGGGCGACGAGCCGCTGGTTCGTCCGTACGCGATGACCGGCGGCCGGACCCGGCCGCGCTACCAGCTGGCCATCGAGGCCCTGATCAGCACCACGGCCGACCCGGCAGCGCTCATGGGACTTCTCCCGGAGCACCAGCGCATCTGCCACCTGTGCCGTGAGGTGAAGTCGGTCGCCGAGGTGTCGGCGCTCCTCTCCATGCCGCTGGGCGTGGCCAGGATCCTTGTGGCGGACCTCGCGGAGGCCGGCCTGGTCGCCATTCACCAGCCGGGTGGCGACGAGAACAACGGTGGCGCTCCGGACGTGACGCTGCTCGAAAGGGTGCTCAGTGGACTTCGCAAGCTCTGAACCGGGTCGGGCGACCACCTCCGCCAAGATCGTGGTGGCGGGTGGCTTCGGCGTGGGCAAGACCACGTTCGTCGGCGCCGTCTCGGAGATCAACCCGCTGCGCACCGAGGCCGTCATGACGTCCGCCAGCGCGGGCATCGACGACCTCACGCACACCGGGGACAAGACCACCACCACGGTGGCGATGGACTTCGGCCGTATCACCCTGGACCAGGACCTGATCCTGTACCTCTTCGGTACGCCCGGCCAGGACCGCTTCTGGTTCATGTGGGACGACCTGGTGCGCGGTGCCATCGGCGCCGTGGTCCTGGTGGACACCCGCCGTCTCGCCGACTGCTTCCCGGCGGTCGACTACTTCGAGAACAGCGGGCTCCCGTTCGTCATAGCCCTCAACGGCTTCGACGGACACCAGCCCTACACACCCGACGAGGTGCGCGAGGCGCTGCAGATCGGCCCGGATGCGCCGATCATCACCACCGACGCCCGACACCGGTCCGATGCCAAGAGCGCGCTGATCACGCTGGTCGAACACGCACTGATGGCCCGGCTGCGGTAGCGCAAGTCGGGAACGTCATACGGCAGTTGTCGTAGATGTACCGGAGCCGACTGTGGCCTTTGACACGGTCGGCTTCGTTGTTCATAACGTTTCGGCAGAGGAATCGGGTGGTACGGCCACTCGTCGCGGTCAAGCGGTCTCGCTGCGCGCACAAAGGCCCCGTCTTTTGACGGGGCTCGCTCTTTATGACCGTTTTATCTAGGGCTTACATCATGCGGAATCCTCGACTTCCACTGTTTGGAAGAGCGCAGGCCGACGTGCTGGAATGCGAGAACTGCCTAATAGTCAAAGACGTACTCAGCAGTGCTACGTACTCGATGACGAACTGGGCTCTGAGACACAGCGGCACATACGTAGGTGCCGACCCCGCCGGAAGGTTGTTGGTCGAGTGAGGCGAAGCAAGAGCAGTCCCGAGCCGTCGGCCCGGGGCAACTTCACCCCGCCGCCGCGCGGAGCGGCGCCCGCCCATGTGCCCGGATCGGAACCAACGGCCACGCCGGCCCCGAGCGGCGGCCGTCTCTCCCCGCGCAACTGGCGCGTGCCGACCCGGCTGAACGCGATCCTGCTCATACCCGTGATGGTCGGCCTCGTCATGGGCGGCTTCCAGGTGAAGAGCTCGATCGACACCTGGCAGGAGGCCGAGGACGCGGAGAACACCGCGCGTCTGGTCGCCGCCGCCCTGACCTACGGCGACGCTCTGCTGGAGGAGCGCGACCAGACCGCCGCGCCCCTGCTGGCGGGCAAGGGCGAGGACGACCCGACGGTCGTCAAGGCCCGCGACATCACCGACAAGGCCGCCGACGCCTTCGACGAGGCCGCCCAGAACATGCCGGACCGGCCCAACCTGGTCCGCCGTCTGGACCGCTTCCGTGAGGTCGAGCCGGAGCTGACCAAGCTCCGCGCGGCCGCCTACACCAGCAAGCTCAAGGGCGTGGACACCGAAGAGGGCTACGTCGAAGTCGAGCACCGACTGCTGGAGTTCTCCAACGAGCTGGGCCTCGGCACCGGAAACATCACCAGCTACGGCCGTACGGTCTACGCCATCTCGCTCACCAAGGGCGCGCTCTCGCTGCAGCGCTCCATCGGTATGCACATGCTGACCCAGCCGGGTCCCAAGGCCGACGACCTGGCCAAGCAGCGCGTCGCCCTGTCGTCGTACGCCTACCTGGAGGGCATCGCCATCCAGGAGTACCAGAGCGGTGGCACCGAGGCGGACAACGCCAAGCTGGTGCAGGCCACGAAGGACATCAAGGCCGAGGGCGCGGCCCTGGCGGCGGCGGCCAGGCAGAAGAACCCGGACTACGTCCCGCCGCCCACCAAGGACAACGCGATGGTCTCGGCCATCGCGCAGTTGTCCTCCACGGACCCCAGTGACCGCCAGGCCCTCGCCTCGCAGGGCGTCACCAGGGACAACTGGTGGGCGGTGAACACCCTCAAGTACAACGCGTACCGCGACATCGAGAACGACCTCGCGGGCACCGCGGTGAACGAGGCCTCCGTCATCTCCGACGACGCCAAGCGCGACGCGCTGATCACCGGTGCCGTCGTCGTGGTCGCCCTGCTCGCGGCGTTCATCCTGGCCGGGATGGTCGCCCGCCAGATGAGCCGCGCGATGCGCCAGCTGCGCAACGCCGCCTTCGGCATCGCCGAGCAGCGCCTGCCGATGCTGGTCGACCAGCTCTCGCGCACCGACCCGGGCCGCGTGGACACCCGCGTCCAGCCCATCCCGATCAACACCCGCGACGAGATCGGCGAAGTCGCCCGCGCCTTCGACCAGGTCCACCGCGAGGCCGTCCGGCTCGCCGCCGAGCAGGCCCTGCTGCGGGGCAACATCAACGCGATCTTCACCAACCTGTCGCGCCGCAACCAGTCGCTGATCGAGGGCCAGCTGACCCTGATCACCGACCTGGAGAACAACGAGGCCGACCCGGACCAGCTGGAGAACCTCTTCCGCCTGGACCACCTCGCGACCCGTATGCGCCGCAACGGCGAGAACCTCCTGGTCCTCGCCGGCGAGGAGCCCGGCCGCCGCTGGGACCAGCCGGTCCCGCTGGTCGACGTGCTGCGCGCCGCCTCCTCCGAGGTGGAGCAGTACGAGCGCATCGAGCTGTCGGGCGTCCCGGAGGCCGAGATCCACGGCCGCGCCGTGACCGACCTCGTGCACCTGCTCGCCGAGCTGCTGGAGAACGCGACGACGTTCTCCTCCCCGCAGACCAAGGTTCGCGTGACCGCCACCCGTCTCCCCGACGGTCGGATCATGATCGAGATCCACGACAAGGGCATCGGCCTCACCGCCGAGGACTTCGCGGACATCAACCACAAGCTGGCCAACCCGCCGACCGTCGACGCCGCGATATCCCAGCGCATGGGCCTGTTCGTGGTCGGCCGGCTGTCCGACCGGCACGGCATCCGCGTCCAGCTGCGCCCCTCCGGCGAGCAGGCCGGCACGACCTCGCTGGTCATGCTGCCCGACGCCATCACGCACGGCGGTGGCGGCGAGCAACAGCCGTCCCAGGACCAGTTCACCGTCTCGCAGATCATCCCGGAGCAGAACTTCCAGGGTGGCGAGAGCTTCAGCCCGCCGCTGCGCACGGCCGCCGAGCTGGGCTTCGACGACAGCCGCTACACCGAGGTGCCGGACGATCTCCGCGACCTGGACCCGGTGGGCCGCTCCCTGATGCGCGAGGAGCGCCGCGCGGCCCTGGAGGCTCAGTCCCACGGCCCGGACAACCCCGAGGCGCCCGGATACGACGACTTCACCGGTCAGCCGGCCTACGACGGTCGCAACGGCTTCCCCGAGCAGCCGGGCGGGTACGACCCGCAGCCGTCGTACGAGGAGCAGCGGCAGACGTCGTACGAGGAGCAGCAGCGGTCTGCGTACGAGGAGCCCCAGCGGGCGTCGTACGACAACACGTACTACGCGCCGAACGGTGGCCCGCAGCAGAACGACACCTTCTCGTCCGGCGGCTACCCCGAGCCCTCCTATGCGGAGCCGGTCCGCGAGGAGCCCGCGGCTCCGAGCGCCCCCGCCCCGGAGTCCTTCCCGGCCTTCGAGCAGCGGCGTCACCAGGACGACTGGCCGCAGCAGAACGGCTACCGCAACGGCTACCAGGACCAGTACGCTCCGGAAACGGAATCTGCGCAGGCCGCTGACTCGAACGAGCGCGACCGCGTAGGCTTCGACCGTCCGGGACCGGCCTCCTCCGCCGCCCACGCAATGACCGACGCCGGGCTCCCCCGCCGCGGATCCGGCGCGAGCGGCAGCAACGGCGCACGGCCCGCGCGACAGGAACCGTCGGCCCCGGCGACGCCGGAGAGCAACGGCGACAACAGCTGGCGTTCGGCCAACGACGACCGCTGGCAGCAGGCCTCGCAGCTCCGCAAGCCCAAGGCGGGTGGGGTCACCTCCTCCGGTCTGCCGAGGCGGGTACCCAAGGCCAACCTGGTCGAGGGAGCCGCTGAGACCACCCCCCAGGGAGGTCCGCAGATCTCCCGCGCTCCCGAGGACGTCCGGGGCAGGCTGAGCAATCTGCGCCGCGGTGTCCAGCGGGGACGCACCGCAAACAGCGAAACGAACGGCCAGGGCTTCGGCCCTGACAGCACCTACAACCAGGAGCGTTAGTGTGAGCCCGATGAGCCAGGCGGCACAGAACCTGAACTGGTTGATCACCAACTTCGTGGACAACACCCCCGGGGTGTCGCACACGGTGGTGGTCTCCGCCGACGGACTCCTTCTGGCGATGTCCGAAGGCTTCCCGCGCGACCGCGCCGACCAGCTCGCGGCCGTCGCCTCCGGTCTGACGTCCCTGACGGCAGGCGCCTCCCGCATCTTCGAGGGTGGCAGCGTGAACCAGACGGTTGTGGAGATGGAGCGCGGATTCCTCTTCATCATGTCCGTCTCCGACGGTTCTTCGCTCGCAGTTCTCGCACATCCCGAGGCGGACATCGGCCTCATCGGGTACGAGATGGCGCTTCTGGTCGACCGTGCCGGTACCGTCCTCACGCCGGATCTGCGTGCGGAGCTCCAGGGCAGCCTGCTCAACTAACAGACAGTCGGTGCGTTTTGGCGTCCCGTGGCCGTAAGGTTTCGGGACGCGGCTCCACATGATGGGTGCCAGGCACAGTCGGAGGAGGAGAGAAAGTGGCAACACCCCCAGACGGTTCATCATCGGGCAACTGGTCGTACGGCCCTGGCCAGGGGCATGGCGACGGTTCCCGGAACCGGTACAACTTCCCCTCCACGCCCAGCCAGCGGCAGCCGTACGCCCCGCAGGGACCCGGGCCCTCGCCGTACGACCAGCCGCCGGCGCCGCGCATCCAGCCGGTGCAGCCGCAGCGACGCGCCCCTGAGCCGGCGCCCGCCGGGGCGGCGAACAACCCCCTGGTACGCCCGTACGCCATGACCGGCGGCCGGACGCGCCCCCGCTACCAGCTCGCCATCGAGGCACTGGTGCACACCACCGCGCAGCCGCACCAGATGCAGGGCCAGCTGCCCGAGCATCAGCGGATCTGCAACCTCTGCCGCGAGATCAAGTCGGTGGCGGAAATCTCCGCCCTCCTGACGATCCCTCTCGGCGTGGCCAGGATCCTCGTCGCCGACTTGGCGGAAGCGGGCCTGGTCGCCATCCATCAGCCCGGCGGCGACGAGAACGCCGGCGGCCAGCCAGACGTGACACTGCTCGAAAGGGTGCTCAGTGGACTTCGCAAGCTCTAGCGGCGGTCCTTCCCGCTCCACTACCTCGGCGAAGATCGTGGTGGCGGGTGGCTTCGGCGTGGGTAAGACCACGTTCGTCGGGGCCGTCTCGGAGATCAACCCGCTGCGTACCGAGGCCGTCATGACGTCTGCTTCGGCAGGCATCGACGACCTCACCCACACCGGAGACAAGACGACCACGACGGTCGCCATGGACTTCGGTCGTATCACCCTTGACCAGGACCTGATCCTGTACCTCTTCGGTACGCCCGGCCAGGACCGCTTCTGGTTCATGTGGGACGACCTGGTGCGCGGCGCCATCGGTGCGATCGTCCTCGTTGACACGAGACGCCTTGCCGACTGCTTCCCGGCGGTCGACTACTTCGAGAACTCGGGTCTGCCCTTCGTGATCGCCCTCAACGGCTTCGACGGCAACCAGCCGTACAACCCGGACGAGGTCCGTGAGGCTCTCCAGATCGGCCCCGACACCCCGATCATCACGACGGACGCCCGGCACCGGGCGGACGCGAAGTCGGCGCTGATCACTCTCGTGGAGCACGCGTTGATGGCTCGCTTGCGGTAGTGGACGTGCGGCCACCGGGCTGCCTCGGACGGTCGTAGGCCGTCTGCGGGCAGTCGGTGGTCCTCGCGCAGTCCCCGCGCCCCTAAGCCCCCAGGGACGTCGAAGGGCCCCTCTCTCGGAGAGGGGCCCTTCTTCATGCTCTTGAGGTCAGCGCCAGCTGTGAGGCGCCCGGAAACCGGGCTCGCGCTCCAGGCGGCGCCAGCCGGCCTTGGCGCGGCCGCGGTGGGCCGGGGTGGCGTCGGTCGGCCGGGCGGCGGCACGCGCGAGCAGGATCGCCGTGATGGCGGCGACTTCCTCGGGCTCGGCGTGGCCCTTCTCGACGCGGATATCAGGGAGGTTCATGGGTGTCAGTCTCCGTGAGAGAGGTTTCCGCAGGGGTACCGGTGGGTTACTGCGGGGGGTTGCCGTGCTTGCGGGACGGCAGGTCGGCGTGCTTGGTGTGGAGCATCGCCAGGGACTTGACGAGCACCTCGCGGGTCTCCGCGGGGTCGATCACGTCGTCCACCAGGCCACGCTCGGCCGCGTAGTAGGGGTGCATGAGCTCGGACTTGTACTCCTTGACCATGCGGGCCCGCATGACCTCGGGGTCCTCGGCCTCGGCGATCTGGCGGCGGAAGATGACGTTGGCCGCACCCTCCGCGCCCATCACGGCGATCTCGTTCGTCGGCCAGGCATAGGTGAGGTCGGCACCGATGGACTGGCTGTCCATGACGATGTACGCGCCTCCGTACGCCTTGCGCAGGATCAGGGAGATCCGGGGGACGGTCGCGTTGCAGTAGGCGTAGAGCAGCTTCGCGCCGTGGCGGATGATTCCGCCGTGCTCCTGGTCGACACCCGGAAGGAACCCGGGAACGTCCAGGAAAGTGACGATCGGGATGTTAAAAGCGTCACACATCTGGACAAAGCGCGCAGCTTTTTCCGATGCCTCGATGTCCAGCACACCGGCGAGGGACTGCGGCTGGTTGGCCACGATGCCGACCACCTGGCCGTCGAGGCGGGCCAGCGCGCAGATGATGTTCCGCGCCCAGCGCTCGTGGACCTCCAGGTAGTCGCCGTCGTCGACGATCTCCTCGATGACCTTGGCCATGTCGTACGGCCGGTTGCCGTCGGCCGGGACCAGGTCGAGGAGCATGTCGCTGCGGCGGTCCGGCGCGTCCGTGGACTCCGCCCGCGGCGGGTTCTCACGGTTGTTCTGGGGCAGCAGCGAGAGCAGGTAGCGCACCTCGGCGATGCACGTCTCCTCGTCGTCGTACGCGAAGTGGCACACGCCGGAGGTCTCGGCGTGCACGTCCGCGCCGCCGAGGCCGTTCTGGGTGATCTCCTCGCCCGTCACCGCCTTGACCACGTCCGGGCCGGTGATGAACATCTGGGACGTCTCGCGGACCATGAACACGAAGTCCGTCAGGGCGGGCGAGTAGGCCGCGCCACCCGCGCACGGGCCGAGCATCACGCTGATCTGCGGGATGACGCCGGACGCCTTGGTGTTGCGCTGGAAGATGCCGCCGTAGCCGGCGAGCGCCGAGACGCCCTCCTGGATACGGGCACCCGCGCCGTCGTTCAGCGAGACCAGCGGAGCGCCCGCCGCGATGGCCATGTCCATGATCTTGTGGATCTTGGTGGCGTGGGCCTCGCCCAGCGCGCCGCCGAAGATGCGGAAGTCATGGGCGTAGACGAAGACCGTGCGGCCCTCCACCGTGCCCCAGCCGGTGATGACACCGTCGGTGTACGGCTTCTTGGACTCCAGGCCGAAGCCCTGGGCCCGGTGCCGGCGCAGTTGCTCGACCTCCCGGAAGGAATCCGGGTCCAGGAGCAGCTCGATGCGCTCCCGGGCGGTCAGCTTGCCCTTGGCGTGCTGCGCCGTGGTCGCCTTCTCGCTCGGGCCGGCCAGCGCCTGCGCACGGATCTCGTGCAGCTCGGCGGTCCGCCCGCGGGCGTCGATCGGCTCACCCGGTGCCTCATCCAAAACGGTCATGTAGCGACCTTACGAAGGACACCGAGGAAAGCGAGCCGTTGACTCCGTACAGTCTCCGGAGCCATTTCCTGGTACCACTGAACAGAACCCTCGCGGCATGCAGCCCTTCTGACTGCTCAGAGGGCGTGCGGGTTGTTGGGGTCGCACAAAGCCGTCAGGCGAGAGCCACCTCACATCGATGGGTCGCGCATACCATCCCCGGAGTGACGCGGACCCTCAGCCGGCGTCCCGTCGAGAGGATCTCGACCGAGTCGTCCGTACGCAGGACCCGGCGTACGGGGTGGTCCCAGGTGATCTCCAGCGGCTCGCCCGAGCGCGGCGGCTCACTCACGCAGAGCGTAGCGGTACGGCCCCGGCGGCGGAGCAGCACGCTCGCGCCGGCGGTGGCGGTGAGCGGGCCCACCGTACCCGGCTGCCAGAAGTTGGCGGCGGTGAGGCCCAGGGAGCGGACGTGGACGGCCTGGCACGCGCCGTCGTTGGCGAGGACCGACAGCCAGCGGGCGCCCTGGGCGGCCCGGGCCGCCACCTGGTGCCGGCCGGCACCGGGCATGAGGACGTAGACGTAGGTCGCGTCCGTCGGGTCCGTTCCGTGGTCGAGCCAGAGGGTCTGCCAGCGGCGGGTGCGGCGCTCCGCCGTGCTGGTGGTGTTGATGTCGGCCCAGGCGCCGGTGCGGTCCTCGCGCAGCGTGCGCAGTTCGCCGTACGGCACCACCCAGCCGCCGTGGCCCTCCAGATGGGCCCAGCCGGGGCCGCGTACGAAGGCCTGGGTGCCGCCCTCGCCCAGGTTGCGGTTGTCGACGACGGTCTCGACGGGGACCGCGTCGGCGCAGGTGATGCCGGCTCCGAGGCAGATCACGGCGTCCGCGGCGCAGAACCACGACTTGCGGGCCTCAAGGGTCGAGCCGAGGCCCTTCAGGTGCTGCCCGATCGCCGCGTACTCGCCGTCCGTCGCGCCGCCGACCCACCGCACGTCGGGCCTGGGCTCGCCCCACTCGCCGCCGGCCTTGTCGGGAAGGCGCTTGCTGGAGACGGTCGTACCGGGGAGGCGGTACCAGTCGACGGTCGGCCAGTACCAGTCCGTGTACTGATCACCGCGGCCCGGCGCCCACCAGGAGAGCATCCCCGCGCCGGTGTGCCAGCCGCGCGGGTTCTCGCCGTTGCCGCACTCGTAGTGGGCGATGCGGTCACTGGCCATGGCGATGTTCGCGACGAAGCCGGGGCGGCGGTGGACGGCCCGGTCCATGGCGGCGAAGAGGTGATGGCCGACCGGGTCGGGGGCTGCAGCGGCCGGCGACTCGGCGACGTTGTGCAGCCGGGCGAGGTCGGCCACCCCGAACTGACGGGCAGTCAAGATCGGCGTGACCGTGTCCCGTTCGATCCAGCCCTTGACGCGGCCGGACCAGCGCTCCCGCTCCGCAGCGCTCGCACCGCCCGCCAGCAGGGCGATGGCGGCGATGATGCCCTGACCGTGAAAGTGGTCGCTGCGCATCACGTGCCGGTCGTCGCTCTTGAGGTAACCCCGGCTGATGGCACGGCCGTTGACGCTGTCCATCATCAACCCGTCGTGGACGAGCGGGGCGTAGGCCCGCTCGACGCTGTCGAGGACGATCTGCCTGTTCGGGTCGGTCACCTGCCACTCGGATCCGGCGAGCAGGGCGAAGAGGCGGCCGAGGCCGTCGAGGAGGACCTGGCCGTAGGTGCCGGAGTAGGCGACCCAGGTGTGCTGGACGAACGAGCCGTCGGCGTAGAGGCCGTCGCCCTTCGTGACGTACGGGAAGACCGGGGAGAGCGCGTCACGGGCGAGCGCGATCTTCGCCGGGGCCCGGCCGAGGATGCCGCGCAGGGCGACGCTGCGGCACAGGTCGACGCGGTTGGCGCCGGTGGAGGTGCCGGAGTAGTCGGTGAGCATCGCGTCCGGGATGAAGTGGTCGACGGCCGCACAGGCGGCACCGATCCGGGCCTGGCCGAGGTGGTCGTACAGGGCAGCCGTGATGTCCGTCAGCAGGCGCGGGCTGCCGATCTGCCATTCCCACCAGTTGCCGTAGCGGGTGGTGGAGGGGTTGTAGACGGTGGTGGAGAGGTGGTCGAGGCCGCGCAGGACGTCGGCGAGGAGGGCGGGGTCGGCGGTGGAGCCGGTGCCCTGCTGGACGTAGGCCTGGGTCATCGTCCACAGGCGGCTGTAGCTCTGGGTGATGCCGGCGGGCGGGTCGTAGGGGTGACCGGGCCACAGGGAGGTGGGGGTGGGGGCCATGGTGGCCCGGAAGCCGCGGGCGAGGGTGCCGGTTTCGGCCAGCCGCGCGGCGTACGGCTCCGCCGCGGGGTCGTAGCCCGTGCCGAGGGCGATGTCGAGCCAGCGGAGGCGGAGGGTGTCGTAGGCGTCGGCCGAGTCGGTGCGGGCGGCGGGAGCGGCGGTGGCCAGGAGCGCCGCCGCGAGCAGGACGGCTCGGCGGGTGGGTCTGGTGAGCCCGGTGCGCTGAGTGGTCATGTCATGGGCATCTACCACCTCAGAGTAATCACGCCAACACCTTGGGGATGATGTTGAATCTCGAACGGAATAGGTCTACGGTCGGTCGCGTTATGTAGTTCAAGATTCAACATTTGGCTGCAAGGCCCACTCATTCCTAAGGAGCACGTCATGGCGAACCCCGACCTGACCACCCTGACCGGCGAGTACACGATCGACACGGCCCACTCCACCATCGGCTTCACCGTCCGGCACGCCATGGTCACCAACGTCAAGGGCAAGTTCCTCGACTTCAGCGGCTCGCTGCAGCTCGACGGCGCCGACCCGGCCGCGTCCAAGGCGTCGATCGACGTCAAGATGGACAGCATCGACACCGGGTCCGCGGACCGCGACGGGCACCTCAAGAGCGCGGACTTCTTCAAGATCGAGGAGTTCCCCACGATGACCTTCCGCTCCACCAAGGCGGAGTCCCTCGGCGGCGACGACTACCGCATCACCGGTGACCTGGAGATCCTCGGCACCACCAAACCGATCACCATCGACCTGGAGTTCAACGGCGCCGCGAAGGACCCGTTCGGCAACGAGCGCGTCGGCTTCGAGGGCAAGGCGGAGATCCTGCGCTCGGAGTGGGGTCTCACGTGGAACGCGGCGCTGGAGACGGGTGGCGTGCTGGTCTCCGACAAGATCAAGCTGAACTTCGACATCTCGGCGATCAAGAACGCGTGAGCCTTCTCTGAGGCCACGCGACACTACGCGACGCGATGCGACAGCGCCGGTGAGCCCGTCACTCACCGGCGCTGTGTCAACTGCCTGAGGATCGCGGCGACTTCAGCGGTCCGGCTCTGCGGGGTCCGAGCGCGCAGGAGGCCGAGCATGAGCTGGTAGCGGTCGGTCCTGCCCAGCCGCTCGAAGGCCGCCCCGGCGCGAGGGTTCTCCGCCAGGGCCGCGGCCAGCTCGCCCGGGACCTCGGCGTTGCGCTGCGACTCGTACGCCGCCTCCCACCGCCCGTCCGCCTTCGCGGCGTCCACTTCGGCGAGGCCCGAGGGGCGCATCCTCCCCTCTTCAGTCAGTTCCGCCACCCGCCGGACGTTGACCATCGACCAGAGACTGCCGCGCCGGCGCGGGGTGATCCGCTGTGCGAAGTACGACGCGTCGAGTCCCTTGCGCTGCCCCGTGATCCATCCGTGGCACAGGGCCACGTCGTTGACCTCGGCGGCGGTGACGGAAGGGATGCCGGAGTCCTTCTTGGCGACCTTGACCCAGAGGCCGGGGTGCGGGGCGGGGTGTTCCGCGAGCCAGGTGCCGAGGGCGTCGGCGGTGGCGAAGGCACGGGGTTCCGGGTCGCGGTGCGGGCTCATGACGTCAACGTAGGGGCGAAGTAGGTCAGGAAGTGTCCTCCACCGGCCCCGATCCCGGGGTCAGTAGGCAACGCTCGGGTACCAGTCGCCGCGTCCCTGCGGCAACAGGTCGAGGAGGTTCCAGACGGGGGCCAGCAGGTCGATGCCCCGCTCGTCGATGTCGTCGGACATGCGGGGGTGCACGGAGTAGAAGTGGCGGAGCGTGCCGTCGCCGTCGCGGGTGAACACGGAGACGGTGGAGTCCTGTGCGCCGTCCTTGTCCTCGCTGCCCGTGTCGTACTTGAACGTGCTGTCGCCGCAGCTCAGCAGCCGCAGCCGGTGCCAGCCACGGTCGCGGGCGTGCTGCCGAAGGACGGGCGGGTCGGCGGCCGCCGCAATGACGAAGTCGGCATTGCGCGTGACGTGGTGGCCGATGTTGCTGAAGCCGTCGATCCACATGGTGCACATCGGGCAGGGGTCGGTATCCGCCTTGCCATACATGAACTGGTACATGAGCAGCGGCCGTTCGGGGGCCGTGAACAGCTCGCTCAGCCTGACCTCGCGGACGGGTTCGTCGCCGGCGTCGAGGGCGGCGGGGCCCTCCAGGAAGACGTAGTCGTCGAGGGGCGGCCCCGGCGGGAGCGCGCGGCGGCGGGCGGCGACCTCCTCGCCCTGACGCATCAACTCGATCTCGGCGAGGCGCAGTTCCTCGCGGGCGGCGAGGTACTCGGCGGATTCTCCTGGCAGTCGGGTGTGCCGGAACATCGCGTCCTCCCGGGTCGGTTCCCGTTCCCCCGTGCCGCCTTCAGTCTAGGCCGGGGGTCTTGATCGCTCACCTTCGCAGCGGGCCCAGGCGCGCGATGGGGGCATTGCCGCCCTCTGGTAGCTACAGGAGGGCTGCCGCCTGGTCGCGGGCGTGCGCGATCGGGTCCGGGAACGTGTTCAGACCGTGGGCGACGAGCGCTCCCTCGTGGAGCAGCATCAGGGTCCGGCCCATGCGGTCCGCGTCGTCCGGGGCGATGTCCCGGACGAGACGGGTGAACAGGTCGAGCATCCACTCCTTCTGCCCGGCGATGACCGGGTAGGCCGGGTGGACGGGGTCGCTGATCTCGGCGTGCGCGTTGACCATGCTGCATCCCTTGGAGCCGTACTCCGCCGACCACGCGCGTGAGGCGTCGAAAACCGCCAGGACGCGCGCCCGCGGGGTGGCGTGCGCCGTGTCGAGGTGGTCGTCGAGGTACTGCGCGAGGAAGGCCCGCCAGCGCTCGTCGCGGCCGGCCAGGTACTCCACGACGATCCGCTCCTTGGAGCCGAAGCGGTCGTAGAGGGTCTTCTTGGTCACCCCCGCCTCCGCGGCGATGAGATCCACGCCCACGGCGTGGATGCCGCGCTCGTAGAACAGCCGCTCGGCGGCTTCCAGGATGCGTCGTGCGGCACGCGTCATCGTGACGCGCTGCGGCTGCTGCTCTGCGGTGCCCATGGCATCCGAGTATACCGATCTGTATACTCGCTGGCGCAAGGTAGGTATACCGATCTGTCTACTGGATGTGGTTGGCGTGAACGCCCTGCTGTCCATCGCCTTCGTCCTCAGCTGGAGCTCCGGGTTCATCGGGGCCAAACTCGGCGCCGGGAGCGCGTCCGCGGTGACGATCCTGATGTGGCGGTTCCTGCCGCTCGCCGTGATCCTGGTCGTCGTGGCCGCGGTGCTGGGGCGCGCGTCGTGGCGGGGTCTCACCCGGCGGGACATCACGCGTCAGGCCGTGATCGGCACGCTGTCGCAGAGCGGCTATCTGCTCACCGTCTACTACGCCATCCAGCTCGGCGTCTCCAGTGGCACCACGGCTCTGATCGACGGCGTCCAGCCCCTGGTCGCCGGTGCGCTGGCCGGGCCGCTGCTGCGGCAGTACGTCTCACGCCGGCAGTGGCTCGGACTGTGCCTGGGGGTGAGCGGCGTCGTCATCGTCACCATGGCCGACGCGACGGCGGCGACCGGCGTTGCCGCGTGGGCCTATCTCATCCCGTTCCTCGGCATGCTCTCGCTGGTGGCGGCCACGTTCCTCGAAAGCCGCTCCCGTACGCCCGTTCCGCCCGCGGTGGCGCTCACCGTCCACTGCGCCACCAGCGCCGTACTGTTCACGGCGTTCGCCGTCGGCACCGGAGCGGCCGTGCCGCCCGCCGAGGCCGGCTTCTGGGCCGCGATCGGCTGGCTCGTGGTGCTGTCCACGTTCGGTGGGTACGGGCTGTACTGGATGATCCTGCGGCGCTCCGGAGTCACCAAGGTCAACACCCTCATGTTCCTCATGGCGCCGGTCACTGCGGTGTGGGGAGCGTTCATGTTCGGCGAGCACTTCGGTGCGCAGACCGCGATCGGCCTGGTCGTCGGACTCGCCGCCGTCGTCATCGTGCATCGCGGGGGCGGCACATCCCGTGCGCGTACCGTCCGGCCGCGCCCGAAAACCGGTGACTCCCCTCAGCAGGTCCCGCATAGCCTGCCCGCGTGTCCAGCCCCGAAGCCGCCAGACTCCGGCCACCGGCTCTCCGGTGACCGCTCGTGATGCCCCTCTGATCAGCGCTCACGTCCGCTTCCGGGCTCACTCCGCCGCCGGACGGCCGTTCGACGTGCCGTTTCGTCTTCACCTTCGACTTCGGGTTCCCTGTTGGGGTTTCTGGTGACCAACACGCCCCGCCCCCCTCGCCCATGGGTCGCCGTCTCCTCGTACGAGATCGAGAAGCCGCTCCTGCACCCCCTGGCCGCCCTGCGCGCCTGACTGCGGGAGCGCGGCGTCGACTGGATGCCGTTCGCGGCGGGTGAGGTCCGCTGGGATCGCGTGTGCGCGCCGGGGGCCGACGGGCACTGGCGGGCGTGGATCACGGTCCATGTCGCCGGCGATGCCCTGTGGCGGCTCGGATTGCATCCGGGTCAGCCGACGTCCGTCGTCAACGGGCCGCCCCCGCCCGGCTGGTGGCACGCCGCCGGGGAGCGGTACGCGCGCGACGAGGGCTCGGACGGGAGGCGCGGGGACTGAGCGGGCGTTGCCGGAACGGGCCGGGGCCCTGAACCCGGCATGGCCGGAATTGGCCCCTTGTGGGGGCGGTCACAGGATTCCCATAATCCAGCAAAGGAATTGACCGGCGCATGTCAGCAGAGCGTTCTCCCCTTGCTTGGCATGCCTCCGACATTTCCGTGCTCTCTCCACGTTCGCATGTCCAACCCCCCACGGAAGGCATCACGTTGAAGAAGCTCCTCACCGCCCTCAAGAGATGCGCGGTCCTCGGCGCCGCCGCTCTCGCGATCGTCAGCCTTCAGCCCGTCTCGGCCGCGCAGGCCGCAGACTCGCGCGTCGTCGGCGGAACCCGTGCCTCACAGGGCGAGTTCCCGTTCATGGTCCGGCTCTCCATGGGCTGTGGCGGCGCGCTCTACACCCAGCAGATCGTGCTCACCGCCGCGCACTGTGTGGGCGCGACCGGCCCCAACACCAGCATCACCGCCACCGCCGGCGTCGTGGACCTGCAGTCCACCAGCGGCCGCGTCCAGGTCCGCTCCACGTACGTGTACCGCGCCCCCGGCTACAACGGCGACGGCAAGGACTGGGCGCTCATCAAGCTCGCCCAGCCGATCAACCTGCCGACGCTGAAGATCGCCACGACCACGCAGTACAACACCGGCACCTTCACCGTGGCCGGCTGTGGCGCGGCCCGTGAGGGCGGTGCCCAGCAGCGCTACATGCTCAAGGCCAACGTGCCGTTCGTCAGCGACGCCCAGTGCCGCTCCTACAGCGGCTACAGCGGCCTCATCGCGAGCGAGGAGATCTGCGCCGGCTTCCCGTCCGGTGGCGTCGACACCTGCCAGGGCGACTCCGGCGGCCCGATGTTCCGCCGCGACGCGAGCAACGCCTGGATCCAGGTCGGCATCGTCAGCTGGGGCATAGGCTGCGCCCGCCCGAACGCCCCCGGCGTCTACACCGAGGTCTCCACCTTCGCGTCGGCGATCGCCTCCGCGGCGTCGTCCCTGTGACCTCCCCGCACGTCTGAGCTTGCAGCACCACGGGCCCGGTGTCTTCGGACGCCGGGCCCGTGCCGTGCCGCGCCACGCCGCGCCGCCCATGCCTCGCTCACCCCGTTTCGGCCGTCACCCGGACCGGAGCGGCCCGGAACCTCGCCCGGTACTCGCTCGGCGTCGTGGCGTGCCGGCGGCGGAAGGCCCGGATGAGGGTGTCGACCGTGCCGAACCCGCAGACCGTGGCGACCCGCTCCAGCGTGGCGTCGGTGCTCTCCAGCAGGTTGCCGGCCAACTCGACCCGCGCCGACTCGATGTAGGCGTGCGGCGTCATGCCGAGTTCGGACTTGAAGATGCGGGTCAGCTGGCGGTCACTGACATGCGCGTACGCGGCCAGGTCCGGCACGGTGAGGCGCTGGTCGATGTTGTTCAGGATGTGATGCCGGAGGTCCTCGATGCGCCTGGTCGTGGACACCGGCTCCAACGGCACGCTGAACTGCGACTGCCCGCCGGGCCGCTTCAGGTACATCACGAGTTGGCGGGCGACGCGCAGCGCGACCTGCTCGCCGAAGTCCTCCGCGACCAGGGCCAGGGACAGGTCCAGACAGGCGCTGATCCCCGCGCCGGTCCAGATCTCGCCCTCCTCACGGATGAAGATCGGATCCGGTTCGACCCGCACCGCCGGATGGTCGGCGGCGAGCCGCTGCGCGGTCGACCAGTGCGTGGTGGCGCGCTTGCCGTCGAGGAGCCCCGCGGCGGCGAGGATGTGCGCGCCGACGCACACCGAGGCCACCCGTCGGGTACGGCCGGCCAGCGCCTTCACCCAGGCCACCGTGGAGGGGTCGGTGACGGGGTGGATGCGGCTCTCGCCGTCCACCTCGACGGAACCGGGGACCAGGAGCGTGTCGATGGCCCGTTCGGCGACTTCGTGAAAGGTGGCATCGGGCAGGATCCGCACGCCCGCCGCCGTCGTCACCGGCGCGGTCGTCTCGGCGGCCAGGACGACCTCGTAGCCGACGCCGTCGGTGGTTTCGTGCCGGACGAGGGAGAACACCTCCGGCGGGCCGGTGACATCGAGGAGGTCGACGCCCTCGAACAGCACGATCACGATCAACCGGTTCACGGCCCCCACCCTGTACCCCCCTGCCTCGCGCGCGGACGCGGGTGTCGGTTTCTGCGAACAGCGCGTCATTGCCGACAGCCCGGTGCGGGCCATAGCGTCGCATACGCGTTCAACAGGCTGTTGAGCAGCGGTTCACCTCGTTCGACGAGCCCTCGGAACCCCAAGTCCCCCAACCCCTGGAGAAGTCCTGTGGCCAGCAAGACGCTGCGCGAACTCGGCGGTGCCGACGACGCCCCTGCGGCCCTCGCGTCCTCGACGCTGATCCTCGTCGACTACCAGAACACCTACACCCGCGGCGCGATGGAACTCGCCGGCTGGAAGCCGGCCCTCGAAGCGGCGTCGGATCTGCTGACCCGGGCCCGCGAGGCAGGAGCCGAGGTCATCCACGTCCAGCACGACGACGGCGAGGGGTCGCTGTACGACATCCGCACGGAGAACGGCCGCATACACCCCGATGTCGCGCCCATCGAGGGCGAGTCCGTGGTCGTCAAGCAGGCCCCGGACTCCTTCCACGGGACCGACCTCGGCAAGCTCGTGGACGAGGCGGGGAACGAGACCGTGATCGTCGCCGGGTTCATGACCCACATGTGCGTCGCGTACACGACGGCGTCCGCGGCCCTGCGCGGCAACAAGCCGACCGTGCCCGCGGACGCCTGCGCCACCCGGTCGATCGTGGATGTGTCCGCCGACGAGCTGCACCGCAGCGCGCTGGCGGCCATAGCCGACGCGTACGGCGTCGTCGTCGCGTCCGGGAGGGAGCTGGCCTGACACGGTGCCGACCGGGCTCGTGTCCGCCCCCTTGACCGCGGCGGAACACGAGGTTCCTCAGAACCCGCCGCCGTCGAACCCTCCTCCACCGCCGAAGTCCCCACCGCCGAATCCGCTGCCGAAGTCCCCGCTGTCGAAGTCCGCGCCGGAGACGTCGCCGCCCTCGTAGCCGCCACCGCCGTAACCGTCGCCCCCTCCGTAGTCGGCGGCGTAGGCGGGCGTGGCCATCATGCTGCCGAGCAGGGTGCCGATGAGGAGGCCCGGGAGGATGCCGCCGCCGAAGTAGCCGCCCGCCCAGGGGCCGTAGGCCGGGCCGGCATCCCAGTACGGACGGCGGCCGTACTCGGTGTCCACCTCGCGGATCACGGGGTCGCGGCCCTCGGAGAGGCGGGTTCGGTCGGCCGCGCAGACCGGGACCTCGCGGGCGGTGCCGCCGGGCGGGGTCCAGGTCTCGTCGGCCACCGCCGGGCCGTGCCGCGGGTCGAAGAAGCAGGGCGGCCGACGTTCGGGCAGGGGCTGGTGTGCCCGGCGGGCGGCCAGCTGGGTGAGGGAGAAGCGGCCGTCCGCCAGGGCCTGGGTGACTGCTTTGACGTCCTCCGGTTTGCGGGCCGAGTCCATCAGCCGTTTCGCCTTTTCGTAGGCGTCCAGGGCGCTCTCGTAGTCCGCGCGCATCGCGTCGTCGGCGCCGGCTTCGCCCGGGTGGAAGTCCAGGCGGTCCAGCTCCTCGCCGAAGGCGGTGATGTCCTCGTCGACCACGACCCGCAGCTTGTCCAGCGCCGCCCGCTGCTCCGCCTCGCGGCGCTGCCGCTTGCGCCTGACCAGCGTGTACGCGCCCGCGCCGCCCGCCGCCAGCACCGCGCCGACGGCGATCAGAGTGCCGGCGTCCACGCCGTCGCCGCCCCCGCCGTCGCTCCAACTGGCCGGTGCCGTGCCGTTCACGTTGCGCAGGGCCGAGTCGACGAAGTCGTTCAGCTGGGCCTTGGGGTCGCCGGCGGTCTGCACCGAGGAGACCAGGTTGTCCACAGCCTGGCGGGACATCACCGAGGAGTCGGCCGCCGCGTCGAAGCGATCACCGACGTGGACGCCGTACAGGCCCGTCACACCGGTTTCCGTGCGGAGGTTCAGCAGCAGGTTCCTGGTCGGTTGGTCGGCCGGCAGGACGGCGATGAAGACCGGCTTGTCGGCGTCCTTGATCTTGTCGGCGAGCGCTTCCGCGTCGGCCGACGACAGCTGGTCCGAGGCTGCGGGATCCACGTAGACGGGATCATCGCGCAGCGCCTCGGCAACCCGGGAGACATCCGTGGCCGCATGTGCGCCGGGCGGGCCGGCCACAAGCACCGCCGCGGTTGCGGCGACCGGCACGATCAGCAAGCGCATGAGTCCCCGGAAGAGCGGAGTCCTCATACTCTCGACGCTACCTGATGGGACGGGCAAAGGCGCCGGTCCAGGTGGCTGGATTCCCACCGGGACCGGCACCCCACGGCCGCCGCCGCGTTCCGTACGGCGGCTCAGGCCGCGCGGTACGCCGCGTTCCGCCTCTCCACCGCCTCGGTGATCCCCGCGCCGACGGGGTCCACGTATGACTTACCTCACGCCTTGAGTTAACTGCCGGCGCCGAATGTCGTCAAGACTTCACGTCAGAGCCGGTGCGCACTCAACTCCCTTCCGGAGAAGTGCCGCTGTCCCTTCACCTCATGAACGCGCGACCCCTTGACGCGCATACGAAGCCGTCATTTACTCACGCCTCGCACGCCCCCATCCCCCACCGCCAGAAGGGCGGCGCACCATGAGGAGATCCACTCGGACGCTCGGGCTGCTTCTCGCCGGGCTCCTCACCACGGCCGGCTTCTCGGCTGCCACACCCGCGCAGGCGGCCGGCGAGCAGGTCACCGCCTGGCTCACCACGACGGACGACACCGGCGGACGCCATGTGACCCGCGGGCTCCAGCCGCAGACTCCGTTCGCCTTCCAGGCCGGGTCCGGCGGCAGCGGCGAGAACATCACCGTCGACGAGAACACCCGCTACCAGTCCTTCACCGGCGGCGGCGCGTCCTTCACGGACACCGCGGCCTGGCTGATGGACGGCAGCGGCGCGCTGTCGCAGGCCACCAAGGACGACACGATGCGCAAGCTGTTCTCCCCGACGGAGGGCATCGGGCTGTCGTTCCTGCGCAATCCCATGGGCGGCTCGGACCTCGCCCGCTTCGGCTACACCTACGACGACATGCCGGCCGGGCAGACCGACCCGGACCTCTCCGAGTTCTCGATCGCCCACGATCTCCAGGACGTCGTGCCGCTGACGAAGCAGGCACGTCAGCTCAACCCCGGGCTCACCGTGATGGCCTCGCCGTGGACGGCGCCCGCCTGGATGAAGGACAACGGGCAGCTCAACGGGGGCTGGCTGAAGGCGGAGCACTACGGGGCGTACGCCTCGTACTTCGTGAAGTACGTGCAGGCCTACCAGGCCCAGGGCATCCCGATCTCGTACGTCACCGCCCAGAACGAGCCGACCTGCTGCTCGGGCTATCCGTCGATGAGCTGGAACGCGAGCGGGCTCGCGTACTTCACGAAGAACGAGCTGCTGCCGAAGCTCCAGAACGCCGGGCTGTCGACGAAGGTCCTGGCCCACGACTGGAACTGGGACACCTACGACGCCTACGCCGCGCAGACGGTCGACGACGCGGCGGTCCGCAACCACCCGAACTTCGGCGGGATCGCCTGGCACGGCTACGGCGGTGACGTGGCCGAGCAGACGCAGGTGCACGACCAGTATCCGCAGCTGGACGCGTTCGGCACCGAGCACTCGGGTGGCACCTGGATCGCCAACCAGCAGCGCGAGGACATGATGAACATCATCGACTACACCCGGAACTGGGCGAAGTCGGTGACCAAGTGGTCGCTCGCGCTGGACCAGAACCGGGGTCCGCACAACGGCGGCTGCGGGACCTGCGACGGTCTGATCACCGTCCACAACGGGGACGCCCGGCACGGGCAGGTCGACTACACCGTCGAGTACTACACGATGGGCCATCTGACGAAGTTCGTGAAGCCGGGCGCCCAGCGCATCGCGTCCACGGCGTCGTCGTCGGTGCCGAACGTGGCGTGGCGCAACCCGGACGGGTCGAAGGCGCTGATCGCGTACAACGATGCGTCGAGCGCGAAGACCGTCACGATCAACTGGGGTTCGCAGCACGCCACTTACTCGCTGCCCGGCAAGACGTCGGCGACGTTCACCTGGGCGGGCACCCAGACCGAGGGTCCGTCCCAGTCCGGGGCGCTGGTGGGCCTTGCCGGCAAGTGCCTTGACGTGGCGGGCGGTTCGTCGGCCGACGGCACGGCGGTGCAGCTCTACGACTGCAACGGCTCGACCGCACAGCGGTGGACCGTGCAGGCCGACGGTTCGGTGCGGGCGCTGGGCAAGTGCCTGGACGTCACGTCCGGCTCGACGGCGGACGGGGCGCAGGTGCAGCTGTACGGCTGCAACGGGTCGGGTGCGCAGCAGTGGTCGTACATCGCGTCGTCGGGCGACGTGGTCAACCGCGCCGCGAGCAAGTGCCTCGACGTGACCGGCAACTCCTCGGCGAACGGGGCCCGTGCGCAGATCTGGAGTTGCACGGGCGCCGCCAACCAGAAGTGGCGTCTGCAGGCGTAGCGGCTCAGACGTAGGGCTGACCGATCCCCAGCAGGTTGCCCTCACTGTCGTGGAACCAGGCGGCGCGCTCCCCGCGGAAGCCCTTGCTGGGGTAGTGCCCCTCGATGTCGGCGATGCCGTTCGTCGTGCACAGGCCCGGCACGTCGACCTCCTCGAACTCGACGCCGCGCCGCCTGAGTTCCGCCACGGCCGTGTCCACGTCCTCGATCTGCCAGCCCATCTGGGTGAAGGTGCCGGGGGACGCTCCCGTCGACTGGAACAGGGCGAACTCCGTGCCGCCGCACCGGTACAGCAGCCCGCCCGGCCGCTCGTCGACGGGCTCCAGACCCAGCTTTTCGGAATAGAAGCGCCGCGCCCGCTCCAGGTCCTGCGCGGGCAGCCGGGTCGCGACCTGCCCCCGGGTGAACAGGTTCCCTACGTCGTCCGTGTCCATGGCCCCACTGTGCCGTGGACGACGGCCCGGGGGCGGGCGGTGAGGTCCGTTCGGCCTACTCGGCCGGCGTCACCCCGGCCCGCAGCAGGCCGTAGGTGTAGGCGTCCTCCAGGGCCTGCCACGAGGCGGCGATGACGTTCTCGGCGACGCCGACCGTGGACCACTCCCCCGCCCCGTCGGACGTGGAGATCAGGACGCGGGTCGTGGACTGGGTGCCGTGCACGCCCTCCAGGATGCGGACCTTGTAGTCGACGAGGTCCAGCTTGGCGAGCTGGGGGTAGATCTTCTCCAGCGCGACCCGGAGCGCCCGGTCGAGGGCGTTGACCGGGCCGTTGCCCTCCGCCGTGGCGACGATGCGCTCGCCCTTGGCGAAGAGCTTGACCGTGGCCTCGTTGGCGTGGCTGCCGTCGGGGCGGTCCTCGACGATCGCGCGCCAGGACTCGACCTGGAAGTACTTGAGCGGCTTGCCCTCGACCTCGGTGCGGAGCAGGAGTTCGAAGCTGGCGTCGGCGGCCTCGTACGTGTAGCCCTTGAGCTCGCGCTCCTTCACCCGCTCGACCACCCGGCCGACCAGCTCCCGGTCGCCGCCGAGGTCGATGCCGAGTTCCTTGCCCTTGAGCTCGATCGAGGCGCGGCCCGCCATGTCGGAGACCAGCATCCGCATGGTGTTGCCGACCTGCTCGGGGTCGATGTGCTGGTACAGGTCCGGGTCGACCTTGATCGCGGAGGCGTGCAGGCCGGCCTTGTGCGCGAAGGCGGAGACGCCGACGTACGGCTGGTGGGTGGAGGGGGTGAGGTTGACGACCTCGGCGATGGCGTGCGAGATGCGGGTCATCTCGCGGAGGTGGCCGTCGGGGAGGACCTTCTTGCCGTACTTCAGCTCCAGGGCCGCCACCACCGGGAACAGGTTGGCGTTGCCGACCCGCTCGCCGTAGCCGTTGGCCGTGCACTGGACGTGGGTGGCGCCCGCGTCGACGGCCGCGAGGGTGTTGGCGACCGCGCAGCCGGTGTCGTCCTGGGTGTGGATGCCGAGCCGGGCGCCGGTGTCGGCGAGGACCGTCGAGACGACCGCCTGGATCTGGGCGGGGAGCATGCCGCCGTTGGTGTCGCAGAGGATCACGACGTCCGCGCCGGCCTCCGAGGCCGTTCGGACGACGGCTTTCGCGTACTCGGGGTTGGCGCGGTAGCCGTCGAAGAAGTGCTCGCAGTCGACGAAGACGCGGCGGCCCTGCTCGCGCAGGTACGACACCGTGTCGCCGACCATCGCGAGGTTCTCGTCCAGCGTGGTGCGCAGCGCGAGCTCGACGTGCCGGTCGTGGGACTTCGCGACCAGGGTGATCACCGGGGCGCCGGACTCCAGCAGCGCCCTGACCTGCGGGTCCTCGGACGCCTTGCCGCCCGCGCGGCGGGTGGAGCCGAAGGCGACCAACTGGGCGTGCCGGAAGGCGATCTCCTGCTGGGCGCGCGCGAAGAACTCGGTGTCGCGGGGGTTGGCGCCGGGCCAGCCGCCCTCGATGAAGCCCACGCCGAAGTCGTCCAGGTGGCGGGCGATGGCCAGCTTGTCGGCGACGGTGAGGTTGATGCCCTCCCGCTGGGCGCCGTCGCGCAGGGTGGTGTCGAAGACGTGGAACGAGTCGTCGAGCTCGCTGGTTACCGACATGGTCGTAAGGCTCCTGTATTGGATCTCGGTCTACCGGAATGACCGGCTCCACCGCCCCCACCTATGGTCCCTCACGCTCTCCGCCCGGCTGCGGGTGGGCCGGGAAACAGAAAAACCTCTCGCGGGTGCGAGAGGTCTGCGCGCGGGTCGAGGACGACGGTGTCCACCCGTACCTGGTCGTACGTGGTGGTCACTGCGGACCGGCGCGCCTGCTGCCAATAATCATGGCGAACGAGAGCACGGGGGCAGTCTGGCACAAGTCACCCCCGTGCTCACCGTCCGTCTCAGGATGCGAGCACTGCGCTGATCACCGCAGGTGGCGGACGTATACGTGGGTGGTGTCGGCGGTGTCGTCCGGCACGAGGTCGGCGCCCCGGCTGCTGAAGGCGACCGTGCGGCCGTGCCGGTCGATCACCGGGTAGTCCGCGTAGTCGGCGCTCGGGCCGCCCTGTGCCGCGGCGCTGACGAGCTCCGTGCGTCCGGTGCGCAGGTCGCGCACGTACACCTGACGTGCGGCGTTCGGGTCGGCCGGGGCGGCGGAGCCGAACGCGAGGTACCTGCTGTCGGCGCTGAGCCGGGCAAAGCCGGTGTGGGCGGCCGGGTCGCCGGCGTCGATGCGGCGCAGGTCCCCCGTCTTCAGATCACGGACGAAGACGTTGTGCGTGCCGTTGGTGTCACCCGGCGTCAGCTTCGAGTCCAGCGAGTTGAACACCATGTACCGGCCGTCGGCGCTGACCTGCGGGTACTCGCTGTGCCCGTCGGACACCGTGCCGTCCGGCGCCTTGTCGACCTGGGTCAGTTCGCCGCTGCGCACGTCACGGACGTAGGCGTCGCTCCAGTCGCCGCGGGTGGGATACGGCACGAAGAACCGGTAGCCGACCTTGTTGCCGTCCGCGCTGATGGTCGGCTGGGTGGCGGCCGACTTCCAGGCGCCTTCGCCGGGGACCTGGCTGATGCGGACCCGCTCGCCGGTGACGCGGTCGACGCGGTACACCCGGTTCGACCGGTCACCCTCCGGCCCCGCGTCGCTGGTGTGCAGGGCGACGAAGGCGACGTAGCGGCCGTCGGCGCTGAGGGCGGGCATGCTGCCGGCGCTGTAGCCCGTGTCGACGGCGTCGTCGATCCGCTGGAGGGCGCCGGTCCGCAGGTCCTTGACGAAGATGTGGTTGTCGGCGGTGTTGTAGGTGGGGTTGGAGGTGAACGCCAGGTACCGGCCGTCGGCGCTCAGCGAGACGTCCAGGACGTTGGCGTCCCCGGGGCTGCCGTCCGCCGCGGTGCTCGCCAGGCGGGTGACGCCGGTCCGCAGGTCGCGCACGAACGCGTCGGCGACGCCGTTGGAGTCGCCCGCGACGAGGTTGTCGGCGTCGGAGACGAAGGCCAGATAGCGGCCGTCGACGCTCAGGCTCTGCCCGTCGGAGGCACGGTTGCCGTCCGTGCCGTCCGGGGCCACGCTCGCCTTCTCGGTGTACGGCGCCCGTGGCGCGGCGCTCGTCGGCGTCCCCGACAGCGTCGCCGTCGCGGCGGCCAGGGCGATCGCGAGCGCGACAACTCGCTTGGTGCTGTGCATGGTTGTTCCCCCGTTGATGGTTGTTGTCATTGAACTGTCCGCAGGAAGACGTCCGACCCCCCGTTGGTGTCCCCCTCCACCAGATCGGGTGACGCCGACTCGAACGCGACGACCGTGCCGTCGGCGTTGGCGGAGGGGTGCCGGGCCGGGAGGTCGTTGCGGCCGCCCCAGCGATCGACGCTGACCGACTGCCGTTTCCCGGTGGCGAGTTCGAGCAGGTACACGACGCCTTGCGAGGTGTACGCGAGGTGCGTACCGCTTCCGGAGAGCGAGGGCTCGGTGCCCCTGACCCGGCTGGTCGTGCCCGCGTCGAGGTCACGGACGTGGATCTCATCGCCCTGCTGGAAGGCGACCCGGCGGCCGTCCTCGCTCAGGGAGGGAGCGTAGGCACCGCCGGCTCCGGCCTGCTCCAGGACGCCGGTGTCCAGGTCGCGGACGTGGACGCCGCCGCCCTGCTCGAAGGCGATGTACCGGCCGTCGTAGCTGATGGACGGGTTGCCCGCCGCCTTGCCCGTGGGCGCGCTGACGACGTCGGTGGTGCCGCCGTTGAAGCGGAAGACGTTGTCGTCCGACGTGAAAGCGACGACCTTGTCCGCCCCCATCACCGGGTCGTACGACGCCCAGGGCCGCTGCTGTCCGTCCCCCGTCATGCTGATCCGCTCGGTGACGGACGGCATCGGGGCCGGGTTCTGCCGGAGGTCGCCCGAGAAGACGAACACGTCCGACTCCGCGTTGGTGTCCCCCGGCACCAGGTGGGACGCCGTCGAACTGAACGCCACAGCACGCCCCTTGTCGGCCAGCGCGCCCTCCATGACCTGGGCGCTGGGCGGGAGGGCGGCGCCGGGCAGACCGGTCCGCAGATCGCGCACACGGGTGCCGTCCGTGTCTGAGACGACGGCGTAACGGCCGTCCGCCGTGGCGGAGGACGTCGTCCCTTCGGCCACCCGGCGCGAGGTACCCGTGCGGAGGTCGTGGACGTAGAGGCCACCCTCCGCTTCGAGGAGGACGCGACGGCCGTCCGCCGTGATGCGGACCAGGAACGCGGCGCCGAGGCCCGTGTCGACCTGGGCCCGCTCGCCCGTGGCCCGGTCCTTGACGAAGACGTCGGCCGGGTCCTCCTCGGAGTCACTGCGGACGGAGTAGGCGACCCGCTCGCCGTCGCCGCTCACCGAGGCGCCGGGCTTGTCGCCCTCCTCAGCCGGTGAGATCAGCTCGTCGGTGCCGGTGGCCGTGTCGCGGACGTACAGCAGCCGGAAGTTCTGATCGCCGTTGCGGTTGCCGATGGTGTACGCGACGTGCCTGCCGTCCGGGCTGATGGACCGCACGCGCCCCAACTCGTTGGAGCCGGGCGGGTTCTCGGGCCACAGCTGCTCCGCGCGGCCGGTGGCGCGGTCGTACAGGTAGGGCGCGAGGAACCGGGTGCCCGCCGAGAAGGCGATACGGCTCCCGTCGGCGCTCGGCATCGGTGAGCCGTAGGTGTAGCCGCTGCCGAGGCCGATCCCGGTGACCCCGCCGCCGGTCAGGTCCTTCACGAGCAGGCACGGGGTGAAGCGCGCGCAGCCGAAGCCCGGCGCGGTGGACACGAACGCGGCATGACGGCCGTCGGCGCTGAGCGCGGCGTCGTTCGAGGGGCCGTCGGCCTGGGTGCCGTCGGCGGCCGTGCTGACGCGTTCGACGCGCGGTGGGTGTGGCGCCGCGCCGGCGCTCGGGGCCGCCGTCCCGGCGAGCGCGAGCAGCAGCGCCGTACCTAACGAGGCTCTGGACACACGTGCGGCTCCGGACATGTTCCCCCCTGTGGTCCCCGCCGACGCTCCATCGCCCGGCCCCGCCGGGAGTTCGCAACGAGGCAAACGCATCACCGACCACAGGGTCAATCGGTCTTATTGCGTACAACCCGGGCGGGAGGTCAGGCGTCCGCGAGGAGGCCCTCGTCCAGGAACTCCCGTACGTGGCCGAGAATCGTCTCCCGGTCCGTGCCGCGCAGCCCGATGGCCACATGGATGGAGAAGCCGTCCAGCAGGGCCCGCAGGCGGGCGGCGAACCGGTCCGGGTCGACCGCTCGGAACTCGCCCCTCGACACCCCTTCCGCCAGCAGCGCCACCAGGTCCCGGTGCCAGGCGCCCTCGATCGCGGCCTGGCGGTCGCGGGCGTCGTCGTCGGCGTTCTGCGAGCGGTTCCAGACCTCCAGCCACAGCGTCCAGTGGGGGTCGCGGTGGCCGTCGGGGACGTAGAGGTCGACGTACGCGTCCAGGCGTTCGCGGGCGGAGGCGGTCCGGGTGAGCAGCCGCCCGCGCTCGGCGCCGAGCCGGCCCTCGCTCCACTCCAGGGTCCGCAGCAGCAGCTCGTCCTTGGAGTGGAAGTAGTAGAGGAGATGGCCGCTGCTCATGCCGACCTCACGCCCGAGGGCGGCCATGGTGAGCTCCTCCAGGCCGCGTTCGGCGATCATCTCCATGGCGGCGGCGCGGACGTCCTCGCGGGGTGGGGCGGGGGTACGGCGACGGGCGGGGGTCACGCGACGGCCTCCACGCGGACGGCGTCCGGGACGAGCCGGGTCTCGTAGCCGCTTCCGCAGTCGGCGGCGACGATCGCCACCTCTGCCCCGCAGCCGCAGACGTGGTTGACCCCGGCCTGGCCATCCGGCCCGCAGCAGCCGATGAGGCGGTACGGGTCGGGGTGCGGGGCGATGTCCACGACGTCGTCCGGGTGCAGGACGTAGGTGCCGCACGGCCCGGCGGAGACCAGGAAGCCGCGCGCGTCGGACTTCCACATGCCGCCGGGCACGACACCGTCGTACTCCTCGTCGGGACCGACCGGCTCGAACGGCGCCCCGAACGGCAGCGGGTCGACGACGAACGTCCCGCGCGGCACGCTGGGCGGGCCGTGCCGCCGGCCGTCCGGGCCCGGGAGCCCGTCCCAGCCGGGATACGCGGGCATCTCGTCGAGCTGCCGGACCGGCTCGGTCAGCCGGGTTCCGCAGGTGGCGCAGAGCAGTACGTTCACCCGTACGTTCTACCTGACCCCGGCCCTCGGCTGTTGCTGAGTGATGCAGTGGATGCCCCCGCCACCGGCGAAGATCGTCCGGGCGTCCACCAGCGTCACCGTCCGCTCCGGGAACAGCCGGCGGAAGATACCGGCCGCGATCTCGTCGCGCGGGTCGTCGAAGCCGCACAGCACCACGCCGCCGTTGCAGAGGTAGTGGTTGATGTAGGAGTAGTCGGCCCAGTGGCCGTCCGCCTCCAGGACGGTGGGCGCGGGCACCTCGACGACCTCCAGGCGGCGGCCGCGGGCGTCCGTCTGCGACTTCAGCAGGCCGACGATCTCCTTGGTCAGCTCGTGGTCGGGGTGGGCGGGGTCCGGCTGCACATGGGCGACGACCACACCGGGACGGGCGAACGCGGCGACGATGTCGACATGGCCGAGGGTGCCGAAGCCGTACGGCGGGTAGTCGCCGGTCAGGCCGCGCGGCAGCCAGATCGCCTTGCGGGTGCCGAGGTGGGCGTGGATCTCGGCCTCCACCTGCTCGCGCGTCCAGTGCGGGTTGCGCTCCGGGCCGAGCTGGACCGTCTCCGTGAGCAGGACGGTGCCCTCGCCGTCGACGTGGATCGCGCCGCCTTCGTTGACGAGTTCCGAGGCGTACGTCCGGGCCGACCCCGCCAGGTCGGAGACGTACGCGGCGATCTTCGCGTCGTGCTCCCAGCGGGCCCAGTCCTGGGCGCCCCAGCCGTTGAACGTCCAGTCCACGGCGGCGAGTTCGCCTTTGGAACCGGTCAGGAAGGTCGGGCCGATGTCCCGCATCCAGGCATCGTCGAGGTCCCGCTCGACCGTCTCGACGCCGTTCCCGAGCAGCGCGCGGGCCTCCGCCGACTGGCCGGGGCCGCACACCACCGTCACCGGCTCGAAGCGGCGGACCGCACGGGCGACGGACGCCCAGGCGATCCGGGAGGCCGCGAGGTCGTCCGGGTCCTCGAAGGTCGGGTTGGGTCCCGGCCAGGCCATCCAGGTGCGCTCGTGCGGGGCCCACTCGGCGGGCATGCGGAAGCCGTCGGCGGCGGGGGTCGTCATGGCGGGTCCTTGTCTGAACGTCACAGGAAATAGAGGCGGTTGAGGGCGACCGAGTCGGCCGGCTCGGAGCGCAGCGGCTCGCCGTCGAGGGTGACCAGACCGCTGCGCTGGTCCACGTCGACAGCTCCGGTACGGGAGTTGAGGCGCAGGTCGGCCGGCCCGATGCCGCGCGTGCCGCGCACGGCGACCCTGCGGCGCCGGGTCGGCATGGAGTCGTTGCCCCGGTCGACGGCGGCCTGCGCGACGAAGGCGACGGAGATGTCGGCGGGCGTGGCGCCGTACGCCCCGAACTGCGGTCCCAGGACGAGGGGTTCGCAGGTGTCGGTGGCCGCGTTGGGGTCGCCGACCACGCCGTACGCAGGGAAGCCGGACTTCAGCACCAGCTGCGGCTTGGCTCCGAAGTACTCGGGCCGCCACAGCACGATGTCGGCGAGCTTGCCGGCCTCGATCGACCCCACCTCGTGCGAGAGGCCGTGCGCGATGGCCGGGTTGATGGTCAGTTTGGCCATGTAGCGCAGGACGCGCTCGTTGTCGTCGCCGTCGTCCGGGGCGCCGAACTCGGCCTTCATCTTCCCGGCCATCGCGAACGTACGGCGGACGGTCTCGCCCGCACGCCCCATGCCCTGCGCGTCCGAGGAGGTGATGCCGATCGCGCCCAGGTCGTGCAGCACGTCCTCGGCGCCCATCGTCCCGGCGCGGATGCGGTCGCGGGCCATGGCGGCGTCGCCGGGAAGGTCGGTCTTGAGGTCGTGGACGGAGACGATCATGCCGTAGTGCTCGGCGACCGCGTCCCGGCCGAAGGGCAGGGTCGGGTTCGTGGAGGAGCCGATGACGTTGGGCACGCCGGCCATCTTCAGCACGTTCGGGACGTGTCCGCCGCCGCAGCCCTCGATGTGGAAGGCGTGGATGGTGCGGCCTTCCAGCACGCGCAGGGTGTCCTCGACGGAGAGGCATTCGTTCAGGCCGTCGCTGTGCAGGGCGACCTGGACGTCGTACTCCTCGGCGACCCGCAGGGCCGTGTCCAGCGCCCGGGTGTGGGCGCCCATGTCCTCGTGGACCTTGAAGCCGGAGGCGCCGCCCTCGGCGAGGGCCTCGACCAGCGGGGCCCGGTCCGACGAGGAACCGCGCCCCAGGAAGCCGATGTTGACCGGCCAGGCGTCGAAGGCATTGAACGCGTGCCGCAGCGCCCACGGCGAGTTGACGCCGACGCCCCACACCGGCCCGAACTCCTGCCCGATGATCGTGGTCACGCCGGACGCCAGCGAGGCCTCCATGATGCGCGGCGACAGCAGGTGCACATGCGTGTCGACGGCCCCGGCGGTGGCGATGAGGCCCTCGCCCGACACGATCGACGTGCCCGTGCCGACCACGACGTCCACGCCGTCGAGGGTGTCGGGGTTCCCGGCCCGCCCGATCGAGCAGATCCGGCCCTCCCTGATACCGATGGAGACCTTGCGGATCCCCAGCGCCGCGTCGATCACGACGACGTTGCTGATCACCACGTCACAGGTCTCCCGCACGGCGGCCGCCTTGAGGTGCAGCCCGTCCCGGGCGGTCTTGCCGAACCCGGCGAGGAACTCGTCGCCGTAGCGCTGGGAGTCCGACTCGACGCGGATGGTCAGGCCGGAGTCGCCGAGGCGGATGCGGTCGCCGGCGCGGGGGCCGTGGGTGGCGGCGTACTCGTACGGGGTGAGGCGGCGGGCCTCTGCGGGATGCCCTCCGGGACGGCTCATCGCTCGACCTCCTGCTCCTGATCAGGTGTTTCCGATACGCCGAGATAGCCGCAAGCGGCGGCGCGGCGCAGCGCCTCCTCGCGGGCGCCCGGCGCGTCCAGCGCCCCGTCGACGAGCCCCGCGAACCCGATCGCGATCCGCTCGCCGCCGATCGGGACCAGCCCGACCTCGACGCTCTCCCCCGGCCCGAAGCGCGTCGACGACCCGGCCGGAACGGCGAGCCGCATGCCGTAGGCCGCGCCGCGGTCGAAGTCGAGGCGCGGATTGGCCTCGAAGAAGTGGAAGTGGGAGGTGACGGAGACCGGCACGGTGGCGGTGTTCGTCACGATCACCCGCAGGACCGCCTCGGGCTCGGCGTGCTCTGGCCCCGGCAGCAGCGCACCCGGGCCCCGGTCCGCGAGACCGCCGCCACCGATGGGGTCGGACACGACCGCCAGCCGCGAGCCGTCGTCGAAGACGGCCTCGACATGCACCTCGGTGACGACGTCCGCCACGCCCGGCAGCACGTCGTCCGGCCCGAGCACGGACCGGGCACGCCCGATCGCCTCGGCGAGCCGGGCCCCGTCCCGGGCGGCCTCGCAGACGGTGTCCGCGATGAGCGCGGTCGCCTCGGGCACGTTCAGCCTGAGCCCTCGGGCCCGGCGGGCCCGGGCCAGTTCGGCGGCTCCGAAGAGCAGCAGCCGGTCACGTTCCGTCGGGGTCAGTCTCACGACGCGGCACCTCCTTGTCTTCCTCGCTTTAGAGCATCACTCTAAACATTGGACTGATGCAACCGGAACCTTGACGGCAGAGGTTAGGGCACATCACATTGAACGTCGTTCTAACCGAGGAGACCAATATGCCGATGGAACAGCACGGAGTCGACACCATCCCCGACGGGGAACGCACGAGCGGGCCCCGGGATCTCGTCTCGATCCTGCTGGGGTCCAACCTCTGTCTCGGAGTGATCGTCTTCGGCTGGCTGCCGCCGTCGTTCGGCCTGGACTGGTGGGCGTCGGTGAGCTCGATCGTGGTGGGCACGGTGGCCGGCACGGCCCTGACCGCCCCGCTCGCCCTGATCTCGCTGCGCACGGCGACGAACCTGTCCACGTCCTCGGGCGCCCAGTTCGGCGTGCGGGGCCGCCTGGTCGGCTCGGTGGTCGGCCTGCTGCTGGCCCTCGGCTACACCGCCCTGACCGTGTGGATCGGCGGCGACGTGATGATCGGCGTGCTGGGCCGGCTGGTCGGACTGCCGGCGAGCGGGATCTCGTACGGCGTGGTCTACGCACTGCTGGCCGCGGCGACCGTCGCGGGCGCGGTGTTCGGCTACCGCGTGCTGCTCGCCATGTCCCGCGTCCTCGCGTTCGGCATGACGGCCCTGCTGGTCCTCGGCGTGATCGCCTACGCCCCGCACTTCACGACCGGCGCGCTGCCGGAGGCGGGCGGCTACCTGCTGGGCGGCTTCTGGCCCACCTGGTTCCTGGCGACGGTGGCCGCGGGCCTGTCCGGGCCGATCGCCTTCATCACCCTGCTCGGCGACTACACGCGCTACATCTCCCCGGCCCGCCACTCCTCACGCCGGGTACTGCACGCGACGTGGCTCGGCCTCTCCCTCGGCCTGCTGATCCCCCAGCTCTTCGGCACCTTCACGGCGTACGCGGCGGGCGCCGCCCTCGACTACGCCGGACCGCTGGTCTCCGCCTCCCCCGGCTGGTACCTGGTCCCCCTGCTGCTGGCCGCGTCGGCCGGGTCGGTCGGCAACGCGGGCCTGATGCTCTACTCCATGGGCCTCGACCTGGACGCCATCCTGCCGCGCGCCTCCCGGGCGACGGCGACGTACACGGTCGCGGTGATCGCCACCGCGTGTGTCTTCGTCGGCCACTACTACTCGTCCGCGCAGGACGCGATGACCTCCTTCGTCCTGCTGCTGACGGCGGTCGGCACCCCGTGGGCGGTCATCACCCTGATCGGCTTCGCCCGCTGCCGTGGCCTGTACGACGCGGAGGCCCTCCAGGTCTTCAACCGCCGGGCGCGGGGCGGGATCTACTGGTACCGGGCCGGCTGGAACATCCCGGCGACGTTGGCATGGGCACTGGGCGCGACGGTCGGCCTGCTCGCCGTCTCCCTCCCGTCGTACGAGGGGCCGCTGCTGTCCGTGACCGGCGGGGTGGACTGCAGTTTCCTGCTGTCGGGGCTGGTGGGGGGCGTGGCATACGTGCTGCTGACGATCGCCGACGCCACTCCCGTACGCGAAAGGGCCGCCGCGGACTCGGAGGCCACGGCGGCCCTGTCGGTGAAGGCCGAGGGCTAACCCAGCTTGTGCATCCAGCCGTGCTTGTCCTCGGCCTTGCCCCGCTGGACGTCGAGAAGGGCCTGGCGCAGCTTCATCGTGAGCTCGCCGGGCTCGCCGTCGCCCTGGTGCCACTGCGCGCCGGTGCGCTTCACAGTGCCGACCGGGGTGATGACGGCGGCCGTACCGCAGGCGAAGACCTCGGTGAGGGTGCCGTTCTCCGCGTCGCGCTGCCACTGGTCGACGGAGATGCGGCCCTCCTCGGCCTCGTAGCCGAGGTCACGGGCGACGGCCAGGAGGGAGTCGCGGGTGACGCCCTCCAGGATGGAGCCGGTGAGGGACGGGGTGACGATCACCGGCTTCTCATTGGACGCAGCGCCGTACACGAAGTACAGGTTCATGCCGCCGAGTTCCTCGACCCACTTGCGCTCGACCGCGTCCAGGTAGCAGACCTGGGCGCAGCCCTCGGCGGCGGCCTCGGCCTGGGCCAGCAGTGAGGCCGCGTAGTTGCCGCCCGTCTTGGCGTCGCCCATGCCGCCGGGCACCGCGCGGACGTGGTCCTCGGAGACCCAGATGGACACCGGCTTGACGCCGCCCGGGAAGTAGGCGCCGGCCGGGGAGGCGATCACGATGAAGAGGTACTCGCTCGCGGGCTTCACGCCCAGGCCGACCTCCGTCGCGAACATGAACGGGCGCAGGTAGAGGGACTCCTCGCCGCCGTGCGCCGGGACCCAGGCCTGGTCCTGGCTCACCAGGGCGTCGCACGCCTCGATGAACGTCTCGACCGGCAGCTCGGGCATGCCGAGCCGGCGGGCGGAGGACTGGAAGCGCTGGGCGTTCTTCTCGGGACGGAACGTGGCGACGGACCCGTCGGGCTGACGGTAGGCCTTGAGGCCCTCGAAGATCTCCTGCGCGTAGTGCAGGACCATCGTGGCGGGGTCGAGGGAGAGCGGCGCGTACGGCACGAGCTGGCCGTCGTGCCAGCCGCGGCCCTCGGTCCACTTGATCGTCACCATGTGGTCGGTGAAGTGGCGGCCGAACCCGGGGTTGGCCAGTATCGCCTCGCGGTCCGCGGCGGCGAGCGGGCTGGCGGACGGCTTGAGCTCGATCGTGGGCGTCGTCATGAGTAGATGTCCTTCACCGGTTTCGTTGTGGCGGGCCGCGATCACGCCAGTACTGCCTGTGGCCAGTGCTAGGACGTCCGAGCATTCGTTCTCACCGCGGCTCCGCGTTCGATTATCGCAAGCGGGTGCCGTGGAAGAAATCGGCCTGTTCGACGTGATCGGCGCGAAATCGCGATCCAGGGGTTGATGGTGCCACCCGGCGGCGGACATGGGGAAGCCGCCGGGTGCGAAGTGACCCGACGGCTTCGAAAGTTGTTCGAATAGCGCGACCGGGCGTCAGCCGGCTACTCGTACGGCCAGCGCGTCGCCGATCTCCGACGTGCTGCGGGCGGGCTTGCCGGTGCGCTCCGCGAGGTCGGCGGAGACCGCCTCGTCGATGCGGGCGGCCTCGGCGTCGTAGCCGAGGTGGCGCAGGAGCAGGGCGACGGACAGGACCGTGGCGGTGGGGTCGGCCTTGCCCTGGCCGGCGATGTCGGGCGCGGAACCGTGGACCGGCTCGAACATCGACGGGAAGTCCCCGCTCGGGTTGATGTTTCCGCTCGCCGCCACGCCGATGCCGCCGGAGACAGCCGCGGCGAGGTCGGTGATGATGTCGCCGAAGAGGTTGTCGGTGACGATGACGTCGAAGCGCTCGGGCTGGGTGACCAGGTAGATGGTCGCCGCGTCGACGTGCATGTACTCGGTGGTGACCTCGGGGAACTCCTCGGCCACCTTGTTGAAGATGTTGGTCCACAGGTGACCCGCGAAGGTCAGCACGTTGTTCTTGTGGATCAGCGCGAGCTTCTTGCGCGGCCGGGACTGCGCGCGGGCGAAGGCGTCACGGACCACGCGCTCGACACCGAAGGCCGTGTTCACGGAGACCTCGGTGGCGACCTCGTGCTCGGTGCCCTTGCGGATGGTGCCGCCGTTGCCGGTGTACGGGCCCTCGGTGCCCTCGCGGACCACGACGAAGTCGATCTCGGGCTGGCCGGCGAGCGGGGTGGCGACACCCGGAAGGAGCTTCGACGGACGCAGGTTGACGTGGTGGTCGAAGGCGAAGCGGAGCTTCAGCAGGAAGCCGCGCTCCAGGACGCCCGACGGCACGCCCGGGTCACCGATCGCGCCGAGCAGGATCGCGTCGTGCTTCTTCAGGGCGTCGAGGTCGGCGTCGGTGAGGGTCTCACCCGTGGCGTGGTAGCGCCTGGCACCGAAGTCGTAATCCTTGGTCTCCAGCTTCACATCCTGCGGAAGGACGGCGGAGAGGACCTTCAGGCCTTCGGCCACGACCTCCTGGCCGATGCCGTCACCGGGAATCACTGCGAGATTGAGGCTGCGAGACATGTCGGCACCCTACTCCTCGTCCCATGGGATGACACACGATGTCCGCGATACGGACACCCCGACGGGGGACGGCGTTTGCGTGTCGACCGGCGTTCACCCGTACGTATGGCGGGCGTTGGCCTGTGCTGGGAACTTTCCCAGCATGGACCTCCCCGACTTCGGCATCCCGCCCCAGCTCGCCCGCCGTATGAGCATGGCGGAACAGCACGAGTACCTGCGCACGAAACTGACCCGGCGCCGCACGCTGGTGACGGCGGGCGCGGTGGCGGGCGGTCTGCTGACGGGCTGCTCGGGGTCGGGGTCGGGCACGCCCGGTGCGAAGCCCTCCGTGTCGGCGCCCGCGTCCACCCTCACGAAGGTGCCGGGCTCCGCCGTCACCCCGTTCGGCCGCCATCTCGCCTTCGGCGCCGACCCGAAGTCGCAGATGCGGATCTCCTGGCAGGTACCGGCCGCGGTGAAGAAGCCGTACGTCCGGATCGGCCTGCGTCCGGACGACCTCAGCCGCAGGATCGACGCCGAGATCCGCGATCTGTACACCCCCGAACTGCAGGGCATCCGCGCGGCGTTGGAGCAGTACTACGTCCACGCGGCACTGGACTCGCTGCGCCCCGGCACGACGTACTACTACGGCGTGGGCCATGACGGCTTCGACCCGGCGGCGCCGAAGAACCGCGCGACGATCGCCTCCTTCCGCACGGCTCCCGCGAGCCCGGAGACCTTCACCTTCACGGCCTTCGGCGACCAGGGCGTCAGCGAGGCGGCCGCCACCAACGACAAACTCCTGCTGGGCCAGAACCCGGCCTTCCACCTGCACGCCGGCGACATCTGCTACGCGAACGTCAAGGGACTGGGCAAGGAGTCGGACGCCTACGACCCCGGCTTCTGGGACGGTTACCTCAAGCAGACCGAGTCGGTGGCCAGGTCGGTGCCGTGGATGGTGACGACCGGCAACCACGACATGGAGGCCTGGTACTCGCCGGACGGCTACGGCGGCCAGCTGGCCCGCTGGTCCCTGCCGGACAGCGGCTTCGATTCCCGTACGGCCCCGGGCGTGTACTCCTTCACCTACGGCAACGTCGGCGTCGTGGCGCTGGACGCGAACGACGTGTCGTACGAGATTCCCGCCAACCGGGGCCACACGGACGGCCGTCAGACCAAGTGGCTGGACGCGCGGCTCGGTGAGCTGCGGGCGGCGAAGGGCGTCGACTTCATCGTCGTCTTCTTCCACCACTGCGCCTACTCGACGTCCTCGCACGCGTCCGACGGGGGTGTGCGGGCCGAGTGGGTGCCGCTGTTCGCCCGGCACCAGGTGGACCTGGTGATCAACGGGCACAACCACGTCTACGAGCGGACGGACGCCATCAAGAACGGCGAGGTCGGCAGGCAGGTGCCCATCGGCGCCGCCACGGACCCGACGCGGGACGGCATCGTGTACGTCACCGCGGGCGGGGGCGGCAAAGAGCTGTACGGCTTCCCGGCGGGCGTCGAGGAGAGCTACGAGGGGCATGTGACCGAGCGGGAGTCGGTCGACACCTTCAAGTGGACCAAGTCACGCGACACCAAGGCGGAGAGCGTGCAGTGGTCGCGGGTGCGCTACCGGGGCTTCTCCTTCCTCACGGTGGAGGCGGAGGGCGGCACGAAGCCCCGGCTCAAGGTGTCGGCACTGGCCCAGAACGGGGAGCGCATCGACCACTTCGAGGTGCAGCGCGGCAGGTGACGCCTACGCCGCCTGGTGGCCCGTCGCTCCGCCGTTGTCCCTGCGGTCCAGGGCGCGCTGGAGGGCCGCGGCGGCGTTCTTGCGGTCGGACTCGCTCGTACGGGAGAGGTGACGGACTCGGCGGCGGGCGGTCGTCTCGGCCATGGGAAATCGACTCCTTCGACAATCCGGGAGTGCAGACAGGGGATACGAGACGCCGGATGGGGCGGGGAGCGGTGCCACAGGGGTTGCCTGCAAGGGGCCCGGCTCACGACCGCCATTCGCTTGGTCGAGCGAGACGTTCGGCTCCTACAAAACTAAGGGAGGACGGCGCGTCTGTCTCCACAATTACTCGGACTTCCTACTATCTGAGACGGTCGACCGGGTCACACCGCACTGACCTGCACTTTCCGTCTTCGCCCCGTCAGAGCACGTCCCCGTCCCGCCAGTCGAAGACCAGCTCGTACGCGGGGTCGAGCGCACCGGCGAGAGCGGGCCTTATGAAGGTCGTGCCTTCCTCGTCCGGCAGATGCACGACGCCCTTTGGCCCCAGCGCGCAGACCCGCCCGCGCCACACCTCCCAGCCGCGAGCGGCGTACAGCGCGGCCCCCTCGTCGCTCGCGGACAGCATCCCCGCGTCGTACGCCCGGTCGATCACCCGCTCCAGCTCCGCCATCACCCGGCCCCCGAGCCCGGCCCGCCGCGCCTCGGCCCGCACGGCGACCGCCTCGACGTACCCGACCCGCAGCCACCGGTCCCGGTACCGCACCCGCCGCATGATCACCGAACCGTGCGCGGCGATCCGTCCGGCGTCGTCCTGGACGAGGGCATGCATACCGCCGAGCCCGTGCTCGAAGTCCTCGTCGGAGAAGTCCCCGTCGAAGGCGTCGTCCAACAGGGCGCGGATCGCGCTCAGTTCGGCGGGGGTGAGGTCGGCGGTGTGCGCGGTGCGCGGCGTGCCCGCCGGTGCGTCGGTGGTCATCCCACCAGTATTCGGCATCGCCCACTCGGCTGATCCTCCGCGCCGCCCGGGAGACGGGGACACGTCGAGGGGAACGGTGAGGTCATGAACGACACGTCGAAAGTGTTCCTCGAGGGCGGCCCCGAGGATCTTCCCGAGCGGATCGTCGGGTCCCCGTCCCCCGGTCCGGATGTGAAGATCAAGCTCCGCGGTGGATACGAGCACTTCAGGCCGACCTCGCGACAGGAGGACACCCCGGGGGGCGCGCTGCCGGTCTACGAGTGGTGGGAGCGGACGGAGATCGCCGAGTAGCGCACTCTCCCCACACGGCGAAGGGCCGGGTCCGTCAAGGCCCGGCTCTTCGCGTTGAGTTGGGATGTCAGCCCATGTGCGGGTACGCGTAGTCGGTCGGCGCGACCAGCGTCTCCTTGATGGCGCGGGTCAGCGTCCAGCGCATCAGGTTCTGCGGGGCGCCGGCCTTGTCGTTGGTGCCGGAGGCACGGCCGCCGCCGAAGGGCTGCTGGCCGACGACGGCGCCGGTCGACTTGTCGTTGATGTAGAAGTTGCCGGCCGCGTAGCGCAGCTTGTCCATCGTGTACGCCGCCGCCGCGCGGTCGCCCGAGATGACGGAGCCGGTCAGCGCGTAGGCGGACACCGACTCCATCTGCTCCAGCATCTCGTCGTACTTGTCGTCCTCGTAGACGTGCACGGCGAGGAACGGGCCGAAGTACTCGGTCGTGAAGACCTCGTTCTCCGGGTCGGTGCACTCGACGACGGTCGGGCGGACGAAGTAGCCGACCGAGTCGTCGTAGGAGCCGCCCGCGACGATCGTGCAGGTCGGGTCCTGCTTCGCCCGGTCGATCGCCGCCTTGTTCTTGGCGAACGCCCGGTCGTCGATGACCGCGCCGACGAAGTTCGACAGGTCCGTCACATCGCCCATCGTGATGTAGTCGACCTCGGCCGCGAAGTCCTCCTTGAAGCCGGAGTTCCAGATCGACGCCGGGATGTACGCCCGGGAGGTCGCCGAGCACTTCTGGCCCTGGTACTCGAAGGCACCGCGGGTCAGCGCGGTCTTGAGGACCGCCTTGTCGGCGCTCGGGTGCGCGACGACGAAGTCCTTGCCGCCGGTCTCGCCGACGATGCGCGGGTAGGAGCGGTACTTCTCGATGTTGTTGCCGACCGTCTTCCACAGGTACTGGAAGGTCTTGGTCGAGCCGGTGAAGTGGATGCCGGCGAGGTCGCGGTGCTCCAGGGCGACCTTGGAGACCTCGATGCCGTCGCCGGTGACGAGGTTGATGACGCCCTTGGGCAGACCGGCCTCCTCCAGCAGCTGAAGCAGCAGCACGGCGGCGTGGGTCTGGGTCGGGGACGGCTTCCAGACCACGACGTTGCCCATCAGGGCGGGCGCGGTGGGCAGGTTGCCCGCGATCGCCGTGAAGTTGAACGGCGTGATCGCGTAGACGAAGCCCTCCAGCGGGCGGTGGTCGAGGCGGTTCCACACGCCCGGGGAGTTCGCCGGGGGCTGCTCGGCGAGCAGGTCACGGGCGTACTTGACGTTGAAGCGCCAGAAGTCGACCAGCTCGCAGGGCGTGTCGATCTCGGCCTGCTGGGCGGTCTTCGACTGGCCGAGCATGGTGGAGGCGGCCAGCGTCTCGCGCCACGGTCCGGACAGCAGCTCGGCGGCGCGCAGGATGATCGCCGCCCGGTCGTCGAAGGACATCGCACGCCAGGCCGGCGCGGCGGCGAGGGCCGCGTCGATGGCGTCCTGGGCGTCCTGCTGGGTGGCGTTGCCGTAGGTGCCGAGGCGGGCCTTGTGGTTGTGCGGCTGCACGACGTCGATGCGCTCGCCACCGCCCAGCCGCCGCTCGCCGCCGATGGTGCACGGCAGGTCGATCGGGTTCTCGGCCAGCTCCTTGAGCTTGACCTCCAGCCGGGCACGCTCGGGCGAGCCGGGGGCGTAGCCGTGCACCGGCTCGTTGACGGGGGTGGGGACCTGGGTCACAGCGTCCATGAGCTACCTCTTCCGAGTGAATCCCTGGCTTCAGCCCGGGGAGCCGAAGCCGTTTGCGTATGTTGGGCGGCGGTCAGGGCTTGACCTTCACGAGCCCGCTGCGGCGTGCGCGTGAGAAGCCCCCACGGGGGCGGAGTCACGGGTTCCGTAACTCCTTGCGGAGTGCGGACGGAACCGGGCCGGCTCAGCCGACCGATGGGCGATAGCTGCCGTTACCCAGGATGCATCCGGGTCCCGACAGCTACCGCTCACCCTTTGCTGATCATCGAGCGGACGAAGAAGCGCAGGTTCGCCGGCTTCTCCGCGAGCCGCCGCATGAAATAGCCGTACCAGTCGGTGCCGTAGGCGGTGTAGACGCGCATGCGGTGGCCCTCCGCGGCCAGCCGCAGATGCTCGTCGCTGCGGATCCCGTACAGCATCTGGAACTCGTACTCGTCCAGCTTGCGCCCGGCGCGCCGCGCGAGCTCCTGGGCGATGGAGATCAGACGCGGATCGTGGGACCCGATCATCGGGTACCCGGCGCCCTCCATCAGAACCTTGAGGATCCGGACGTACGCCTTGTCGATCTCCTGCTTCTGCTGGTAGGCGACCTCGGCGGGCTCCTTGTAGGCGCCCTTGACGAGCCGCACGCGGCTGCCGTTCGCGGCGAGCCAGCGGGCGTCGGCCTCGGTGCGGAAGAGGTAGGCCTGGATGACGCAGCCGGTCTGCGGGAAGTCCTTCCGCAGCTCCTCGTGGATGGCGAACATCGAGTCGAGGGTGGTGTGGTCCTCCGCGTCGAGCGTGACCGTCGTACCGATGGCGGCGGCGGCCTCGACGACCGGGCGGACGTTGGCGAGCGCGAGCTCGTGTCCGCCCTCCAGCGCCTGGCCGAACATGGACAGCTTGACGGACATCTCGACGCGCTCGCCGAGCTCCAGGTCCTTGATCCGGTCGACGAGCGCCAGGTAGGCGTCCCGCGCGGCCTCGGCCTGGTCGGGGCGGGTGATGTCCTCGCCGACGACGTCCATCGTCAGCTCCAGGCCATTGCCGGTGAGCTCCTCGATGATCGGCACGACCTCGTGGACGGTCTCGCCGGGGATGAACCGGTCGACGACCTGTTTCGTCACCGGGGCCGCCGAGATCAGGCGTCGCATCCGGTCGCTGCGCGACGCGGCGAGAATCACGGGACCCAGCACGGGGCACCTCCACAAACACTGCCGAATGACGGCCGAGACCCCGATAAGTGATGTTCCGGGTACGGCACGGAGAACCACCGTGAAACCTAAGGATCCCTCCGAACGGCGGCCATCGACAGCTGTCACGCATCCATGCCACAGATCTCAGACAGATGTATGAAGGCTGCGCGAAAATGCGGGAGAATGCCCGGGTGACGCCGGAATTCAAGGACCACAAGGACCACAAGGACGACTACCAGGAGCTGGTCGACGAGATCTCCGAGCTGTTGGGTGCGCCCGCCACGCTGGAGAACCGCGACTTCGAGCTGATCGCCTTCGGTGCGTACGACAGTGAGGGCGATCTCGACGCGTCCGCCCTGGATCCCGTCCGCACCCGCTCGATCCTGACGCGGCGTTCCACGGCGGCGGTGCGGACGTGGTTCGAGGGATTCGGCATCACCCGGGCGACGGGCCCGGTACGCATCCCGCCCACCCCGGAGGCGGGCGTCTACCGGGGACGCGTCTGCCTCCCGGTACGCCATCGGGGGGTGGTCCTGGGTTACGTCTGGCTCCTGGACGACGATCCGGGCCCCACGGACCAGCAGCTGTCGGCCGCCATGGAGGTGACCGCCCGGATCGGCGCCCTGCTCGCCGACGAGGCGCAGCACGGGGCGGATCTGAGCCGGGAACTGCGGGCCGCGCTGACCGCGGAGCGGGGCTGGCAGGGGGACCAGGCGCTGGCGGCCCTGCGCACGGCGCTCGGCCCGCGGGGCGAGGGCACGCACACCGTGGTCTGCGTCGCCCCGTGGCCGTCCGCCGACCCCGACGACGCCCCGTCCGTCCGTACGGTGCCGCACGCGACGGCGCTGTGCACGGTGCCGTGGGACGGGGGCACCTCCCACGGCCTCAAGGCGGCGGGGGAGAGCGGCCAGAGCCTCGCCATCCTCGTCCGGCTGCGCTCGCCGGAGGTGCGGACGCCGGCCCAGGCTGCGGCGTCCCGGCTGCTCAAGGAGGGCGCGGCACAGGCAGCCGCGGGCATCGGCGCACCCCGCTCCGGCCTCGCCGACCTCGCCGCCACCTGGCAGGAGGCGTCGGCCGCGGCCCGCGCCGCCCTGGCCGAACCCCGCCTCGGCCCGGTCGCCGAGTGGGCGCACATCGGCCCGTACCGCCTGCTGACGTCCCTCCCCCCGGAGGCCGCCCGGGACCCCGCAATCGCCCAGCTCCTCTCCCCCGCCCACCACGAACTCGCCCGCACCGCCGAGATCTACCTCGACCGCGCGGGCCAGGCCGGCCGCACCGCCGCCGAACTCGGCATCCACCGCCAGACGCTGTACTACCGCCTCTCCCGCGTCGAACAGCTCACGGGCCTGGACCTGGACGACGGGGAGGACCGACTGCTGCTGCACATGGTGCTGAAGGGCGCACGCCTGTAGGTCGAGACGTCATCGGCGCCACCACCGGCGGCATCGCCCCCAGGGCTGACGACCCACCCCTCACTATTGGAAATGATTGTCATCATGCTAGGGTCACAGCAACCGCTCTCTTGACCACCCTTTTACCCGGAGGGCCCCGTGCGCCTGCCCACCCGCCCACTGCTCCCCGCCGCCGCCCTCACCGCGGCCTCCGCGCTGCTCACCGGCTGCTTCGCCGGTGCGGAGTCCGCCGAGGACGTGGGGGCCGGTGGCAAGCGCGTCCGGGTCGCGATGATGCAGCCCCCGCGCTCCGGGCTGTCCCCGCTGTCCGACGACGCGTTCAAGCTGTCGCGGTGGTCGACCGCCGAGACCTTGGTGAAGCTCGACGAGGACGGCGACGCGCAGCCCGCGCTCGCCACCGGGTGGGAGCGGTCCGGCCGTACCTGGACCTTCGAGATACGCGACGGTGTCACCTTCCACGACGGCACGAAGCTCACCGCCGAGGCGGTCGCAGGCTCCCTCACCAGGGCCGCCACCGCCGCCCCCAAGCCCCGCATCCTCGACGGCGTCGATCTGACCGCCGAGGCCGCGGACGCCGGCACCCTCACCGTCACGACCGCCGCCGAGGACCCCTTGGTCCCGCAGCGCCTCAGCTCCCCGCAGCTGTCGGTCCTTGCGGCCAAGGCGTACCGGGGGAAGACGGTCGACCCCGTCGGCGCCGGCACCGGCCCCTTCGAGCTCACGAAGGTCAACGGCACCGCCTCCGCAGCCCTCGACCGCTACGACGCGTACTGGGGCGACAAGGCCAAGGCACCCGGGATCGACGTGACCTTCGTCCCCGACGGCACGGCTCGCGCGGCGGCACTGCGCAGCGGCGAGGCCGACATCGCCGAGTCGATACCGGTGTCACAGGCCGCGGTCCTCGACCAGGACCTGATCACCGAGGTCCCGATGCCGCGCACCAACACGCTGTACCTGAACACCGGGAAGGGCCCGTTCAAGGACGCCTCGCTGCGGGCGGCGGCCCGCGAGGCGATCGACGCCGAGGCGCTCGTGAAGGGCGTGTACGAGGGGCGCGCCGATGTCGCCGAGGGGCTGCTGGGGCCCGCGCTCCCCTGGGCCGCCGAGCTGCGCGGGCCGGTGACACGGGGCTCCGAGGCCGGGTCGCCGGACGGCGAGGTGATCACCGTCGGGACGTACACCGACCGGGCCGAGATGCCCGAAGTCGCCGCCACGCTGCAACAGCAGCTCCAGAAGGCCGGGTTCAAGGTGAAGCTCGACGTCCGCGAGTACACCAACATCGAGGCCGACGCCCTCGCGGGCAGGTTCGACGCCTTCGTCCTCTCCCGCGCCACCGTCCTCGACTCCGGCGACCCGGCTGCCTACCTCTACAGCGACTTCGCGTCCGACGGCACCTTCAACCTGTCCCGGTTCGCGGACAAGGACGTGGACGCGGCCCTGAAGAAGGCCTCCGGCACCGAAGTCGGCGACGCCCGCCGCGCGGCGATCATCGCGGCCGAGGCCGCCGTGCTCGCCGCGGACGCGGCCGTGCCGATGCTCCACGAGCGGGTGGTCCAGGGTGACGCCGCCGGTGTCGTCGACGCCGCCCACGACCCGCGCGAGCGGGAGCTCGTCACGGCGGACACGTACGTCAAGTGAAGCTCCGCCCGCGTCACATGGGGCCCACCGCAAGGAAGTCGATCGGCCCCGCCGCCCTGACCCGCCTCGTCTGCCTGGTCGCCGTCCTGGCCACCGTCGGCCTGCTCCCCTGGCTCTCCCACACGGACCCGGCGCTCACTGTGCTGCGCGCCCGGTCGGCCGAGCAGGAGGCGACCGACGAGGCCCTGTCCGCGATCCGCCAGGACCTCGGGCTGGACGCCGGCCCCCTTTCCCTGCTGGGGACTTGGGCCTCGGACCTGCTGCACGGCGACTTCGGCACCTCCTGGGTGTCGGGCACCGACGTGCTGCCGTCCGTCGTCGCCGGCCTCCAGGTGTCGCTGGGCCTGATGGGCGCGGCGCTCGGCGTGGCGGTCGCGCTGGCCGCCGTGCTGGTGGCGCCGGTGCTGGTGCGCGGTCGCGGGTCGGCCGGGACCTTCGCCGCCATGCTCGCCGCCGTACCCGAGTTCCTGCTGGCCACCGTCGCGCTGCTGGTCTGCGGCGTGTGGCTGGGCACGCTGCCGACGGCCGGCTGGGCCGGCCCCGAGTACCTGGTGCTGCCCGCTCTCGCCCTCGGTGTCCCGGCGGGCGGCCTGCTCGGCCGGCTGGTCGCGGACGCGCTGCCCGCCGTCCTCGACGAACGGTGGGTGGAACTGTGGCGGGGCGCGGGAGTGCGCCGTACGACGATCTCGGCGGCCGCCCTCAAGCGCGTACTGCCGCCGCTGGTACCGCAGTTCGGCATGGTCGCCGTCGGCCTGACCGGCGGCGCGGTCGCGGTGGAGCTGGTGTTCGCGGTGCCCGGCATCGGCCGTACCGCTCTGGGCGCGGCCAAGTCGCAGGATCTGCCGCTGCTCCAGGGCTCGGTGCTGGCTCTGCTGCTGCTCGGCCTGGTCGCCGGCGCGGCGGCGGCGCTCACCCGGCGCCGACTGCTCGGCCCCGCCCTGCGGGACGCCGGACTGACACTGCCCCCGGCCCGCCCGGTCCGTGCCCACCCGGCGATCCCGTCGGCGCTGCTCACGGCCCTCGCCGTGCCCATCGGCTGGGGCCTGCTGCGCGACCCGTACACGGTGAACACGGCCGCCCGCCTCGTCGCCCCCTCCTGGGCGCACCCGCTCGGCACCGACGCCCTCGGCCGCGACGTGCTCGCCCGGCTCGGGCACGGGGCCGCCTCGACCGTCGGCACGGCCGCCGCCATCTGCGCGCTGAGCCTGCTCCTCGCGCTCGCGCTGGGCTTCCTGCCCGGAGTCGCGGCGGGCGCCGCGGCCAGCGCCAACGCCCTGCCCCCGGTGATCGTCGGCATCCTGGGCGCGGCCGCGACCGGCCCCGGCACCGGCGGCGCCGCCCTCGCCGTCGCGCTGATCTCGTGGCCCGCGCTGTCCGCGCACGCGGCGGCGCTGGTGCAGGAGGTGCGCGCGTCGGCGTTCCTCACCGCCCAACGGGCCATGGGCGCGACCCCGTTCTGGATCCTCACCCGGCACGTCCTGCCGTCCGTCGCCGCCCCGGTCGCCCGCCACGCCCTGCTGCGCCTGCCCGGTATCGCCCTCGCCCTGGCCTCCCTCGGCTTCCTGGGCCTGGGCGCGCAGCCGCCGGCGCCCGAGTGGGGCCTGCTGCTGGACGAGTCCCGCGCCTATGTCGAACGCGCCCCGTGGGCGGCCCTCGCCCCGGCCGTCGCTCTGGCCCTGCTGGCGGGGCTGGCGGTGACGGGAGCGGCGGCGGTACGGGGCCGGGGAGCCCGTGCCGTACGGAAGGAGGCCCCCGTTGAAGCCTGAGAACAGCCCCGATGTGCTCCTCTCGGTACGTGACCTGCATATCGCCTTCGACGGCGTCGAGGCCGTGCGCGGCCTGTCCTTCGACGTCCGTCCGCGCGAAGTCCTCGCGATCGTGGGCGAGTCGGGCGCGGGCAAGTCCCTCACGGCACGGGCGCTGATGGGCATGCTGCCGCGGGGCGCGACGACGGGCGGGACGATCGAGCCGGACCTCTCGGCCCACCGCGGCCGCCGCATCTCGCTCGTCCCGCAGGACGCCCTGTCCGCCCTCTCCCCCGTGCACCCGGTCGGCGATCAACTCGCCGCCGCCGTACGGTCGGTGACCCGCGTCTCCCGCAAGGAGGCCCGGGCACGGGCGGTCGCCGCGCTCGACCGGGTCGGCATCGCGGACGCCGCCCGCACGGCGCGGGCGTATCCGCACGAGTACTCCGGCGGCATGCGCCAGCGTGCGGTCATCGCCATGGCGACGATCAACGAACCCCACATAGTGGTCGCCGACGAACCCACCACCGCCCTGGACGAGGAGCACCGCGACCAGGTGCTCCGGGTGCTCGCCGAGCGGCGGGAGGCCGTCGGTGCCGCGCTCGTCCTGGTCACGCACGACATGGACGTCGTACGGGACCACGCGGACCGCGTGCTGGTCATGTACGCCGGACGCCTCACCGAGCTCGGCCCGGCTCAGGGGGTGCTGAGCCGCCCCCGCGCCCCGTACACGGCAGGCTTGCTCGCCTCCCTCCCCCAGCAGGCACCCCCCGGCCGCCGCCTCCCCGCCCTGCGCGGCACCCCACCCGCCCCGGGCACCCTCCCACCGGGCTGCGCCTTCACCCCGCGCTGCCCGCTGGCGGCGGACCCCTGCCATCGGACGGAACCGGCACCGCAGCACGTGGACGGACGCCTGGTCGCCTGCCATCGCTGGCCGGAACTCCCGCATCCGGCCATGGAGTTGTTCCATGAGTGACGCTTTGCTGGACGTCCGCGAGCTCGTGGTCCGCTACGGCGACACGAGAGCCGTCGACCATGTCTCCTTCACCCTGGCCGCGGGCGAGACCCTCGCCCTGAACGGCCCCTCCGGCTGCGGCAAGTCGTCGACGGGCCTGGCAGTGCTGCAACTACGCCGCCCGGACGCCGGTGAAGTCCGCTTCGAGGGACGCGAGTTGACGACCCTCGCCGAAGCCGAGCTGCGCCCGATCCGCCCGCGCATGCAGCCGGTCTTCCAGGACCCGTACGGCTCGCTCAGCCCCCGCCACCGCATCCGCGACGCGGTGGCCGAACCGTTGAAGGTGCAGGGCCGCTGGCACGCCGCCGACGGTCCCGCGCGCGTCGCCGAACTCCTCGACCGGGTCGGCCTTGACCCGTCGTACGGCGACCGCCGTCCGCACGAGCTCTCCGGCGGCCAGTGCCAACGCGTCGGAATCGCCCGCGCACTGGCCTCGGAGCCACGCCTGCTGGTTCTCGACGAACCGGTCTCGTCCCTCGACCCGTCGGTGCGCGCCGGCGTGCTGAATCTGCTCGCCGACCTGCAGGACGATCTCGGCCTCGGGTACCTGTTCGTCTGCCATGACCGGGCGGTCGTACGGCACTTCGCGGACCGGGTGATCGAGATGCGGGACGGGCGGGTCACTTCCGAGTGGCTGCCTCCAGCACCTGGCGCAGGCCCTCGGTGAGCTGATCCGCGCGGGGCGCGGTCTTCGGGTCGAACATCCACTGCGCGATGAGACCGGTCATCAGGGTCACGTAGAACCTGCCGAGGGTGTCCACGGTCTCTTCCGGGACGTCCTCTTCCCGGCCGCCCATGAGCAGCGGAATCAGTCCGCGACAGGCCTCCCGCTGAGCCACCGCCAGATGGTCGCGGACTTCCGGCAGCTGGTCGCCCATGACGACGATCTCCATGCTGAGCCGCCACAGGGAGCCGGGCCCGCTCATGGTGCCGATGATGTTCGACCACACCTCGCGGAACCGTTCGAGCGAGCCGGGCTCGGTGGTGACCCCAATGACCTCGTCGCCGTCGAAGGCGTCGCTCATCCCCTCGACCAGCGACACATACGCCTGGGCGAGCAGCGCGTCCTTCGAGCCGTAGTGGTAGCCGATGGAGGCCAGGTTGGCCCCTGACTCCTTGACGATGTCCCGCGCCGTCGTGCGCGCGAACCCCTTGTCGAGCAGGCAGCGCTTGGCGCCCTCCATCAAATCCTCACGGTGTCCCATGCGCTCACCCTACCGCCGATCCATACAACCGTCCTATACACCCGTATTACACAGTTGTTCTAGACAAGCGTTTAAGACGCGCGTACATTCACCGCCATGACAACGAACCCGACGAGCACCACCACGCCTCCCTCTCCCGGCGCCGGACGACGCGAATGGACCGCTCTCGGCGTGCTGATGCTGCCGCTGCTGCTGGTCTCGATGGACGTCTCCGTCCTCTACTTCGCCGTCCCGTCGATCAGCGCCGACCTGGAGCCGAGCGGCACCCAGCAGCTGTGGATCTTCGACATCTACGCCTTCGTGCTGGCCGGCCTGCTGATGACGATGGGCTCGCTCGGCGACCGCATCGGCCACCGCCGGCTCCTGCTGATCGGCGCCGCCGCCTTCGGTGCCGCCTCGCTGCTGGCGGCGTACGCGAACAGCGCCGAGATGCTGATCGCGGCCCGCGCGGTCCTCGGCATCGGCGGCGCGACCCTGATGCCGTCGACGATGGCCATGCTCCGCACGCTGTTCACCGACCCCGGCCAGCGGGCGAAGGCAGTCGGCGTGTGGTCCGGCGTGATGACCGGCGGAATCGCGCTCGGCTCGGTGATGAGCGGCGTGCTGGTCGAGCACTTCTGGTGGGGCTCGGTCTTCCTGGTCAACCTGCCCGCGATGGCCCTGCTGCTGGTGCTCGGCCCGCTGCTGCTCCCCGAGTCGAAGAACCCTTCCCCCGACCGCTTCGACTGGCTGAGCGTCCCGCTGTCGATGGCGGCCGTGCTCCCCGTGATCTACGGCCTGAAGGAGATCCCCTCCGAGGGCTTCAACGTCCGCTACGTCGTCTCGATCACCGTCGGCCTGCTCTTCGCGGCCCTCTTCGTGCACCGCCAGCGCACGGCCGCCTCACCGATGATCTCGCCCGCCCTGTTCCGGGGCCGGGGCTTCGCGCCGTCGGTCGTCCTGAACCTCGTCTGCATGTTCGGGGTGATGGGCTCGGCCTACTTCACCACGCAGTACCTGCAGTCGGTGCTCGGCAAGGGCGCGCTGGAGGCGGCCCTGTGGGCGCTGCTGCCGTCAGTGCCGATCGGGGCGGCGGGGCCGATCGCGACCCATCTGGTGCAGCGGGGCGTCAACCGTGCCTACGTCGTCACGGCGGGCTTCGCCATCTCCGCGGCCGGATTCGCGCTGCTCGCCCTCGCCGGCACGGACTCCCTGTGGCTGGTGCTGACGTCGTGCGCGGTCATCGCCGTCGGGGGCGTCGTCGTGATGTCCCAGATCATGGACCTCGCGCTGGGCACCGCCCCGGTGGAGCGGATGGGCTCGGCATCGTCCCTGATGGAGACCGCCGGCGAGTTCGGCGGCGCCATGGGCATGGCGGTGCTCGGCTCGATCGGTACGGCCATCTACCGCCATGAGATCCCCTCCTCCGCACCGGACGTGGCGCACGAGACGCTGGGCGGAGCGCTGGCGGTCGCCGACCGGGTGCCGGGTCTGGCCACGCTCGCGCGAGAGGCGTTCACCAGCGGGATGCAGGGGGCGGCGATCGCGGGCGCGTTGCTGCTGGTGGGGGCGGCGGTGCTGGCGGCGGTCACGCTGCGCCGGGTCGAGCTCCGGGAGCCGGCATGCGAAACGCCGGACGAGCCGAGCAAGCTCAGCGCGTCCGGCGTTCGATAGGGCTCGGCGTGCGACGGGCCTCAGGCCAGGTTCACCGCACGGGCCGACGTCGCCCCGATCTCCTCGGCGACCTCGGTCAGCACCCCGGCGGGCACCGTGTCGTCGACGGTCAGGACGGCCAGCGCCTCGCCACCGGCGACGGCACGCGAGACCTGCATGCCGGCGATGTTGATGCCCGCCTCGCCGAAGACACGGCCGACCGTGCCGACGACGCCCGGACGGTCCTCGTACCTCAGGACGACCATGTGGTCGGCGAGCGCGAGGTCCACGTCGTACTCGCCGACCGCGACGATCTTCTGCAGGTGCTTGGGGCCGGCCAGCGTGCCGGACACCGACACCTCCTCGCCGCCCGCGAGCGTGCCGCGCACGGTGACGACGTTGCGGTGGTCGGTGGCCTCCGAGCTGGTCGTCAGCCGGACCTCGACGCCGCGCTCCTGGGCGAAGAGCGGGGCGTTGACGTACGACACCGTCTCGTCCACGACGTCCTCGAAGACACCCTTGAGGGCGCTGAGCTCCAGCACCTTCACATCGTGCTGGGTGATCTCGCCGTACACCTCGACGTCGAGGCGGACCGCGACCTCACCGGCGAGCGCCGTGAAGATACGGCCCAGGCGCTCGGCGAGCGGCAGACCCGGCTTGACGTCCTCGGCGATGACGCCGCCCTGGACGTTCACCGCGTCGGGCACGAGCTCACCGGCGAGGGCGAGGCGCACCGAGCGGGCCACGGCGATACCGGCCTTCTCCTGCGCCTCGTCGGTGGAGGCGCCGAGGTGCGGGGTGCTGACGACCTGGTCGAACTCGAAGAGCGGGGAGTCCGTGCAGGGCTCCTTCGCGTACACGTCGAGACCGGCGCCGGCGACCCGGCCCTCCTTGAGGGCGGAGTACAGCGCCTCCTCGTCGACGATCCCGCCGCGCGCGGCGTTGACGATGCGCACGCTGGGCTTGACCTTGCGCAGCGCCTCGTCGCCGATCAGGCCGAGGGTCTCGGGGGTCTTGGGCAGGTGGACGGTGATGAAGTCGGAGACCTCGAGCAGCTCGTCCAGCGACAGCACCTTGACGCCCATCTGCGCGGCCCGCGCGGGCTGCACATAGGGGTCGTAGGCGACGACCTTCATGCCGAAGGCCGACATGCGCTGCGCGACGAGGGCGCCGATCCGGCCCAGGCCCACGACACCGAGGGTCTTCTCGGCCAGCTCGACGCCCGTGTACTTGCTGCGCTTCCACTCGCCGTTCTTCAGCGCGGCGTTGGCCTGCGGGATGTTGCGGGCGGTGGCGAGCAGGAGACCGCAGGCGAGCTCGGCGGCGGTCACGATGTTCGAGGTGGGAGCGTTGACGACCATCACGCCGGCCTTGGTGGCGGCGGCGACGTCGACGTTGTCCAGGCCGACGCCGGCCCGTGCCACGACCTTGAGCTTGCGCGCGGCGGCGACAGCCTCGGCGTCGACCTTGGTGGCGGAGCGGATCAGGATCGCGTCGACGTCGGCGATGGCGGGCAGCAGCTCGGCCCGGTCGGCGCCGTTGCACTGCCGGATCTCGAAGTCCGGACCAAGCGCGTCCACGGTCGCGGGCGAAAGCTCTTCAGCGATGAGTACGACGGGTTTCGAGCTCACGTGAGTCCTCACATGTCCAATGCGGACGGCCGTCCCGACGGCCGCATGCGGTGGAGGGGGCTTGCCGCGTGGAAGACGCACGACGCTGTGGGCCTGACGCGTATGTATGACGGCAGTCTAGTGCCGTGACAGAGGTCGTCCTGCGCCTCTTCGGAAGGATCACCCGTCCGTGATGCGACGGGTTGGACAACGGGGCCGGAGCAGCATCCTCCGGCCCCGTCACCTGAGGCTTACGCCTCCTCGTTCACCCAGCTCATGAGCTTGCGCAGCTCCTTGCCGGTGGTCTCCAGCAGGTGCTCGGAGTCCTGCTGCTTGTACTCGTTGTACTTCTTCAGTCCGCCGTGGTACTCGTCCATCCAGGCCTGGGCGAAGGTGCCGTCCTGGATCTCGGCGAGGACCTTCTTCATCTCGGCCTTGGTGGCGTCCGTGATGATGCGCGGGCCGGTGACGTAGTCGCCCCACTCGGCGGTCTCGGAGATCGACCAGCGCATCTTCTCCAGGCCGCCCTCGTACATGAGGTCCACGATCAGCTTCAGCTCGTGCAGGCACTCGAAGTACGCGATCTCCGGCTGGTAGCCGGCCTCGGTCAGCGTCTCGAAACCGGCCTTGACCAGGGCGGCCGTACCACCACAGAGGACGGCCTGCTCACCGAACAGGTCGGTCTCGGTCTCCTCGGTGAAGGTCGTCTTGATGACGCCGGCGCGGGTGCCGCCGATGCCCTTGGCGTACGACAGGGCCAGCGCGAAGGCGTCGCCGGAGGCGTCCTGCTCGACGGCCGCGATGCACGGAACGCCGCGGCCCTCCTCGTACTGGCGGCGCACCAGGTGGCCCGGGCCCTTCGGGGCGACCATGCAGACGTCCACGCCGGCCGGGGGCTTGATGAAGCCGAAGCGGATGTTCAGGCCGTGGCCGAAGAACAGCGCGTCGCCGTCCTTCAGGTTGTCCTTGATGTGGTCCTCGTACACCTGGGCCTGGATCGGGTCCGGGACGAGGATCATGATGACGTCGGCCTCGGCGGCGGCCTCCGACGGCGTCACCACGCGCAGGCCCTGCTCCTCGGCCTTCGCCTTGGACTTGGAGCCCTCGTGCAGACCGACGCGGACGTCGACACCCGAGTCACGGAGCGACAGCGCGTGGGCGTGGCCCTGGCTGCCGTAACCGATGACCGCGACCTTGCGGCCCTGGATGATGGACAGGTCGGCGTCGGCGTCGTAGAACAGCTCGGCCACTTTGGGTTCTCTCCTTGTGTGCAGGTGTTGCGTCCCACCGTATGACGGGGGGCTGAAGGGAAGTTTCGGGGTCTCGCCATACGGGCGCTATCCGGACGGCCGGTGTCACCCGGCCGTCCGAACGCGTCCTACGCCGAGCGGTCGAGCGCGCGCAGCGAACGGTCCGTGATGGAACGGGCGCCGCGGCCGATCGCGATCGTGCCGGACTGGACGAGCTCCTTGATGCCGAAGGGCTCCAGCATCTTCAGCATGGCCTCCAGCTTGTCACTGGAGCCGGTGGCCTCGATGGTCACGGCCTCCGGGGAGACGTCGACGGTCTTGGCGCGGAACAGCTGGACGATCTCGACGATCTGGGAGCGGGTCTCGTTGTCGGCGCGCACCTTCACCAGAACGAGTTCGCGCTGAACGGCCGCCCCCGGCTCCAGCTCGACGATCTTCAGCACGTTGACGAGCTTGTTGAGCTGCTTCGTCACCTGCTCCAGCGGCAGGTCGGCGACGCTCACCACGATGGTGATGCGGGAGATGTCGGGGTGCTCGGTGACGCCGACCGCGAGCGAGTCGATGTTGAAGCCGCGGCGGGAGAACAGGGCGGCGATCCGGGCCAGGATGCCGGGCGTGTTCTCCACCAGGACGGAGAGCGTGTGCTTGGACATGATCTTTTACGTCTCTCTCGCTCAGTCGTCTTCGTTGTCGCCGAAGTCGGGGCGGACGTCCCGGGCGGCCATGATCTCGTCGTTGGAGGTGCCGGCGGCGACCATCGGCCAGACCATCGCGTCCTCGTGGACGATGAAGTCGACGACGACGGGGCGGTCGTTGATGGAGTTCGCCTCTTCGATGACCTTGTCGAGGTCCTCCGGCGACTCGCAGCGGATCGCGTAGCAGCCCATGGCCTCCGACAGCTTCACGAAGTCGGGGACCCGGGTGCCGGCGCTCGGCTGCTTGCCGTCCGCCTCCGGGCCGCTGTGCAGCACGGTGTTGGAGTAGCGCTGGTTGTAGAAGAGGGTCTGCCACTGGCGGACCATCCCGAGGGCGCCGTTGTTGATGATCGCGACCTTGATCGGGATGTTGTTCAGGGCGCAGGTGGTGAGCTCCTGGTTGGTCATCTGGAAGCAACCGTCACCGTCGATCGCCCAGACCGCCTTCTGGGGCGCGCCGGCCTTGGCGCCCATCGCGGCCGGAACGGCGTAGCCCATCGTCCCGGCGCCGCCGGAGTTCAGCCAGGTGGCCGGCTTCTCGTACTGGATGAAGTGGGCCGCCCACATCTGGTGCTGGCCGACGCCGGCCGCGAAGACCGTGCCCTCCGGCGCGAGTTGGCCGATGCGCTCGATGACCTGCTGCGGGGACAGCGAACCGTCGTCGGGCTGGTCGTAGCCGAGCGGGTAGGTGTCGCGCCAGCGGCTCAGGTCCTTCCACCAGGCGCTGTAGTCACCCTGGTGGCCCTCGGCGTGCTCCTTCTGCACGGCCTGCACCAGGTCGGCGATGACCTCGCGGGCGTCACCGACGATCGGCACGTCGGCCTCGCGGTTCTTGCCGATCTCGGCCGGGTCGATGTCGGCGTGGACGATCTTGGCGTACGGGGCAAAGCTGTCCAGCTTGCCGGTGACGCGGTCGTCGAAGCGGGCTCCGAGGGCGACGATCAGGTCGGCCTTCTGCAGCGCGGTGACGGCGGTGACCGCACCGTGCATGCCCGGCATTCCCACGTGCAGCGGGTGGCTGTCGGGGAATGCGCCGAGCGCCATCAGGGTGGTGGTGACGGGCGCTCCGGTGAGTTCGGCGAGGACCTTCAGCTCGGCGGTGGCGCCGGCCTTGAGGACGCCGCCGCCGACGTAGAGGACGGGCCGCTTGGCGGCGGTGATCAGCTTGGCGGCCTCGCGGATCTGCTTGGCGTGCGGCTTGGTGACGGGCCGGTAGCCGGGCAGGTCCATCACGGGCGGCCAGGAGAACGTGGTCTTCGCCTGGAGGGCGTCCTTGGCGATGTCGACCAGGACCGGGCCCGGGCGGCCGGTGGAGGCGATGTGGAACGCCTGCGCGATCACCCGCGGGATGTCCTCGGCCTTGGTGACGAGGAAGTTGTGCTTGGTGATCGGCATCGTGATGCCGACGATGTCCGCCTCCTGGAAGGCGTCCGTACCGATGGCCTTGGAAGCCACCTGCCCGGTGATCGCCACGAGCGGCACCGAGTCCATGTGGGCGTCGGCGATCGGCGTGACCAGGTTGGTGGCGCCCGGTCCCGAGGTGGCCATGCAGACGCCGACCCTGCCGGTGGCCTGCGCGTAACCGGTGGCGGCGTGACCGGCGCCCTGCTCATGGCGGACCAGGACGTGGCGCACCCTGGTGGAGTCCATCAGCGGGTCGTACGCCGGAAGGATCGCACCACCCGGAATGCCGAATACCGTGTCGGCGCCGACCTCCTCGAGCGAACGGATGAGGGACTGCGCACCCGTGACGTGCTCGGGGGCGGACTGGTGTCCTCCGGATCGGGGCCGGGGCTGCGGGTGATGGGCCCCGGTGGCCTGCTCGGTCATCGGCATTCTCTTCTCGATGCTGAGGGTTTTTGCGAAGTTTGAGCGGAGTTTCGGTGCTGCACGACAGGTGCTTGTGCAACAAAAAACCCCTCGTGCCATAAGGCAAGCGAGGGGAGCGCGCCGGGTGTGGTCGCTGGGAGTTCCGGGTTCTGTCCGGACGTCACCAGCTTCAGCCGACGCGCTTTCCAAGTACGAGAATTCGGGTGCGCATGGCACAGACCCTCTCCCCGGCACGCACCCACTGTCAAGTGGGTGGGACGGGAGTCTCATTATGTGAGCGCAGGCCACTTCCGCCTCCGAGAACAGCGGACACACCACCGGTGTACACCCCCGCACTCCTCTCCATGGCTCGTTCACCTCTCACGCCGCCCGCGAACGCCGGCTCGGCCGGCCCATGCGGCACCGGATAGTGGCCGGAACTCAGCGCCCGGCGCAGCCGGTACTCGTCCAGCGGCCCGGAGAACGCCATGCCCTGCCCGTGCGTGCACCCCATCGCCCGCAGGGCGACGACCTGTTCCGGCAGGTCCACGCCGTCGGCCACGGACTGCAGCCCCAGGTCGCCGGCGATCCGCAGCAGCCCACCGGTGATCTTGTGCAGCCGCGCGGACTCGACGACACCCTCGACCAGACCACGGTCGAGCTTGATCACGTCGACGGGGAGCCGGCGCAGGGCCGTGATCGCCGCGTATCCGCTGCCGAAGCCGTCCAGGGCGACCCGGACGCCGAGTCGGTGCAGACCGTTCAGGCGGCGCTCCAGTTCATCCAGTGAGACGCGCGGGTCCAGGTCGGACAGCTCGATGATCAGCGACCCGGACGGCAGCCCGTGCCGGGTCAGCAACGCCTCGATCGAGCCGAGCGGCATCGACCGGTCCAGCAGCCGACGCGCGCCCACCCGCACCGCGACGGGTACGGCGAGCCCGGTCGCGGTGCGCTCGGCGGCCTGCTCCACGGCCTCCTCCAGCATCCAGCGGCCCAGCTCGGCGGTCTTGTCGCTGTCCTCGGCCACCCGCAGGAACTCGGCGGGCGTGAACAGCACCCCTTGCGAGGACCGCCAGCGCGCCTGGGTGACGACCGATGCGATCCGGCCGCTGTCCAGACACACCACCGGCTGGTGCAGCAGCGCGAACTCCCCGTCGTGCAGCGCGGCCCGCAGACGCGTGGCCAGCTCCGCCTTCCGTACGACGTCCTGCTGCATCTGCGGCTTGTACAGCTCGACCCGGCCCTTGCCGCCCGCCTTCGCGCGGTACATGGCGAGGTCGGCGTTGCGCAGCAGTTCCCCCGCGCCGAGGCCGGGCTCGGCGAAGGCGACGCCGATGGAGGCGTTGACGCGGACATCGTTGCCGTCGATGAGGTACGGCTGCGACAGCGTCACCCTGAGGCGGTCGGCGAGCTCCAGGATGTGTCGTTCACGGGCGGTGCGGTCACGGGTGTTGTCCCCGGCGATCAGGGCCGCGAACTCGTCGCCGCCCAGCCGGGAGGCCGTGTCCCCGCCCCGGACCGCGTCCTGGAGTCTGCGGGCGGCCTGGACGAGCAGTTCGTCGCCTGCCTGGTGTCCGATCGTGTCGTTGACGCCCTTGAAGCCGTCGAGGTCGATGAAGAGGACGGCCGTGTTGCGCAGGGCGATGCCCCGGTCGGAGGCACGTCGGCCGGACAGGGCCTGCTGGACCCGCTTGGTGAACAGCGCGCGGTTGGGCAGGTCGGTGAGCGGGTCGTGCTCGGCGTTGTGCTGGAGCTGGGCCTGCAGGCGCACTCTTTCGGTCACGTCCCGGCTGTTGAAGATGAGGCCGCCGTGGTGACGGTTGACGGTCGACTCGACGTTGAGCCAGCCGTCGTCTCCCGACCGGAAACGGCACTCGATGCGCGTAGTGGGTTCCTCGACTGGGCTGGCGGCGAGGAAGCGGCGCACCTCGTGCACCACACAGCCCAGATCCTCCGGGTGGATGAGATTGGCCAGTTCCGTGCCCACCAGTTCCTCCGCGGAGCGGCCGTAGACCCCGGCGGCGGCCGGGGAGACGTACCGGAGGATGCCGTTCGGCGCGGCGATCATGATGACGTCGCTGGAGCCCTGCACCAGGGAGCGGAAGTGGTTCTCCTTCTGGGCCAGTTCCTGGGTGAGGGTGATGTTGTCGAGCAGCATGATGCCCTGGCGCATCACGAGGGCGAGCACGACGGTGCCGCCGGTGATGAGCACGACTCGGTCGACGCTGCGGCCGTTGAGGACGTTGTAGAGGATCCCCAGCGTGCAGACGGCGGCCGCGAGGTACGGCGTGAGGGCGGCCAGGGAACCGGCGATCGGACGGGTGACCGGGTACCGGCTGTGCTCACCTCCCTGCGCGGGCGTGTGGTGATGGCTTCCACCACGCTGTCCGGGCACGTGTCCCGGCACGTGCTCGTGCACCACGCGCGTGTGCCCTGTGCCGTCCTGCCGCTCGCCGTCTCCCTGCCGGGGCGCGGCCCACGGGGCGTACGCCAGGAGCAGCGAGCCGGCGAACCAGCCCGCGTCGAGCAACTGGCCGGAGCGGTAGCTGTTGTGCATCAGCGGCGAGGTGAACAGGGCGTCACACATCACGGTCAGCGCCAGCGCGCCGATCGCGGTGTTGACCGCGGTGCGGTTCACCGACGAGCGGCGGAAGTGCAACGCGAGCACCATGCTGACCAGGGCGATGTCGAGCAGCGGGTAGGCGAGCGAGAGCGCGGAGTGCGCCACGCTGGCCCCGCCGTTCGAGTCGATCTTGGCCGCCTGGGCGAGGGCGAGGCTCCATGCCAGCGTCAGCAGCGAGCCGCCGATCAGCCACGCGTCGAGCGCGAGGCAGACCCAGCCGGCCCTCGTCACCGGCCGCTTGGCGAGCACCAGGAGTCCCACGATGGCGGGCGGCGCGAAGCACAGGAAGAACCCGTCGGCGTAGGAGGGGCTGGGCACGGGTCGCTGCAGGACGACCTCGTACCATCCCCAGACCAGGTTGCCGAGGGCGGCCATGGCCGAGGAGAGGGCGAACAGCAGCCAGGCGGGTCGAAAGCGGATACGGCGGCCACGGGCGTAGCGGAAGCAGGACACGGCGGCGGCTCCCGCCGCGGCGGCCAGCCCGAAGTCGCCCATGATCAGCGCGAGTTGCTCCGAACCCCAGCCGAGCGCGGAACCGACGGCGTATCCCGCGCACACCAGGGCCAGAACGAGCTGCGGAACCAGCCCCGAGCCGCCGCCGAAGGACGACGGCCGGGGCAGCAGCGCGGCCGACGAGGGCTGAGCCCGCAGCCCCGCACTCAGCGTGGTCGTGGAGGGCGGTGGCGAGCTCACCGGACCCTCCCGGTCCGCGCCGCTCGCGGGTCCCGAGGGTCCCGGTGCGCTGGGTGCGCATGCCGCCTGCGGCTGCTGTGCCCGCGGTGGTGGTGGCCGTGACGACAGCCGTGAGTGCCGTGGTGCCCGCGTCTGCGCGCGGCCGTTCGCCAGGGTCGCCGCCGACGGCTCCGTCGCGTCGGATTGCTCGTCCATAGGCCGTGCATCGCCCGTCGCCCCCCTCACAAATCTGACATGTCCATCCCCGGCGCCGAAATGCCGGCGCAGCCCCTGTCGGCGACGATACACCAGTCTCGTCACTCAGGGACATAGCACCTCTACGCTCCGTGACGACCAGCGCATATGCGAGTACGGACCGCTTCCGAGAGGTTGCGGACGGTACTCGAAGCGGGTCTTAGGACCTGTAGCGCGCGGCGCGCACGGCACCCGCGGGAAGCTCAGCCTGCGAGCGTCACGCGCGTGCCGCGCCCGTCGTAAGGATCACGTTGCGAAGGGGCTCACGGTTCACGTAACGAGTGAGCTGGTCCACCAGCAACCGCTTGGCGCGCGGCAGGAACGCCGACGTCGGTCCGCCCACGTGCGGACTGATCAGTACGCCCGGCGCACGCCACAGCGGGTGATCCCGGGGCAGCGGCTCGGGGTCGGTGACGTCCAGGGCCGCGGTGATGCGTCCGGTCTCCAGCTCCGCCAGCAGCGCCTTCGTGTCCACGACGCCGCCACGCGCGACGTTGACCAGCAGCGCGCCGTCCTTCATGCGGGCGAGGAAGTCGGCGTCGGCCATGTGCCGGGTGGCCGCCGTGAGGGGCGTGGAGAGGATGACGACGTCCGCTTCCGGAAGCAGGGCGGACAGTTCGGTGAGCGGAAGCACGGGTCCGCGCGCCGTGGTGCGCTCAGAGCGCGCGACGCGCGCCACCCGCGCGAGTTCAAAGGGTGCGAGCCGGTCCTCGATGGCGGCGCCGATCGAGCCGTACCCCACGATGAGGACGTTCTTGTCCGCCAGCGCGGGCCGGAAACCGCTGAGCCACTCCCCTCTGTCCTGGGCCCGAACGAAGTCGGGTACGCCGCGCAGCGAGGCGAGGATCAGAGTGAGCGTGAGCTCGGCGGTGCTCGCCTCGTGCACCCCGCGCGCGTTGCACAGCCGCACGCCCGGGCGCAGGTGCTTCAGGCCCGACTCCACATGATCGATGCCGGCGGAGAGCGTCTGCACGACCTCCACGGAGCTCATCTCCGGCAGGGGACGCTGTCCGATTCCCGGCGGCTTCATGTAGGGGACGACGTAGAAGGCGCACTCGGCCGGGTCGGCGGGGAAGCTCTCCTCGCCGTTCCAGAAGCGGTAGTGCGGGCCCGCCGGGAGGCCCTCGACCTCTTCCGGCGGGATGGGGAGCCACACGTCAGCAGTCATGCCTTGGAGGCTATGTCAGGCGAACAGGAGTGCAGAGGTTAGGTTGGGGTGCCGAAAGAGGGAGGGTCACGGCCAGGTGGAGCGCAGGACGATCGGCGCGGCGGCGCTCGCGGTGGGAGCCGTCGGACTCGGGTGCATGCCGATGAGCTGGGCCTACAGCTCGTCGCGGCAGCGGGGCGAGGAGTCGCTCAGGGCGGTGCACCGGGCGCTCGATCTGGGCTCGACACTGCTGGACACGGCCGACATGTACGGCCCGTTCACCAATGAGCTGCTGTTGGGGCGGGTGTTGAAGGAGCGACGGCAGGACGCGTTCGTGTCGACCAAGGTCGGCCTGCTCGTGGGCGAACAGCACATCGTGGCCAACGGCCGTCCCGGCTATGTGAAGCGCGCCTGCGACGCTTCCTTGCGCCGCCTGCAGACGGACGTCATCGACCTCTACCAACTGCATCGCGCGGACCCCGAAATACCGGTCGAGGAGACCTGGGGCGCGATGGCGGAACTCGTTCGGGCCGGAAAGGTACGGGCGTTGGGGCTGTGCGCGGTGGGCGCGCGGGGTGGCCGCCGCTCGGGAACCCGTCTGCACGACATGACGATCCGCCAGTTGCAGCGGGTGCAGCAGGTCTTCCCGGTGAGCGCCGTACAGGCGGAACTGTCGGTCTGGTCGCCGGAGGCACTGGAGACGCTGCTGCCGTGGTGCGAGGCCCGGGGCATCGGCTTCCTGGCCGCGATGCCCCTGGGCAACGGCTTCCTCAGCGGCAGGCTGACCCCCGGCGAGGGCTTCGAACCGGACGACGTCCGCGCCCGCCACCCGCGCTTCACCGCGGAGATGATGGCGGCGAACCAGCCCATAGTCGCCGGCCTGCGCCGCATCGCGTCCCGCCACGGGGTGGGCGTCACCCCGGCGCAGGTGGCCCTGGCGTGGGTCCTGGCCCAGGGGCGGCACGTCGTCACCGTGCCGGGGGCGAAGCAGGAGCGCTGGGTGGGCGAGAACGCGGCGGCCGGGGGGCTGCGGCTGACAGAGACGGATCTGGCGGAGGTGGCGGAGCTGCCGGGGGCGTTGGGGTCGTGGGACTGACGGCGCAAGGGCCCTGACCCCGAAATCGCCGGGCTCGGGGTCGAGGCCGGGCGGGGGCCGGGCGGGGGCCGACCGGCTGCTGTGCGGGGGACCGGGCGGACCTGCGGGCCGCCGCGAACCCCTCTCGGTGGCCCGCGCACCCTGCCGCGGCCCCGTCCCGTCGCGAAGTCCCGGCTGCCCAACCCTGTCCCGCCGAGCGCCGCGATTGGGCTTGACCGCAGGTCACAGGCACCGACTGCCGATCACACACGAACGGGACGCCCGCACGGCGGTGGTTCGAGGTTCATGGATCGGGAACCTGTGAGGCGCGAGCGGTGTAAGAAAAAGCAGAAGCCGCCGCGTCGAAGGGACCTTGATCGTGCAACGTCGAGTTGTGACGGCCGTGATGGCCGCGGCCGCGCTCCTGCTCACGGCCGGCTGTTCCTCCGACGACGGGGGATCACCGGGCGAGGGTGGAGCCGCGGCACCGAGCAGCAGTAAGGCCGCGGGGTCGTCGCCCTCCGGTCAGGCCGCCGAGGAGACCCCGCCGGCGAAGGGCTCCGTCAAGGTGGTGCGCACGGTCGCCGAGGGCCTGAACACCCCCTGGGGCCTGGCCCCACTCCCCGACGGCGACCTGCTCGTCTCCTCCCGCGACGAGGCCACGATCACGCGGGTCGACGGGAAGACGGGCAAGAAGACGGAGCTGGGCGAGGTACCGGGGGTGTCCCCGGCGGGCGAGGGCGGCCTCATGGGCCTGGCGCTGTCGCCGGACTACGCCTCGGACCACATGATCTACGCGTACTTCACCTCGGCCTCGGACAACCGCATAGTCCGCGTGCTGTACGACGAGCAGCGCCCCGCCGGCGAGCAGCTCGGCGCACCCGACACGATTTTCAAGGGCATCCCCAAGGGCTTCATCCACAACGGCGGCCGGATCGCCTTCGGCCCCGACAAGATGCTGTACGCGGGCACGGGCGAGAGCGGTGACACGGGCCTGTCCCAGGACAAGGAGTCCCTGGGCGGCAAGATCCTCCGCATGACGCCGGAGGGCGAACCGGCTCCGGGCAACCCCTTCGCCGACTCCCCCGTGTACTCGTACGGGCACCGCAACGTCCAGGGCCTGGCCTGGGACGCCAAACAGCGCCTGTTCGCGGCGGAGTTCGGCCAGGACACCTGGGACGAGCTCAACGCGATCAAGCCGGGCGACAACTACGGATGGCCAGAAGTCGAGGGCAAGTCCGACAACGCCAAGTACCGCAGCCCACTCGCCCAGTGGGGCACCGACGACGCCTCCCCCAGCGGCATCGCCTACGCCGAGGGCTCCGTCTGGATGGCCGGCCTGAAGGGCCAGCGTCTGTGGCGCATCCCCCTCGACGGGACCGAGGCATCGGCCGACCCGCAGGCCTTCCTGGAGGGCGAGTACGGCCGGCTGCGGACGGTCGTTGCGGCGGGCGGCGACAAGCTGTGGGTGACGACGAGCAACACGGACGGCCGGGGCGACCCGAAGGACGGGGACGACCGGATCCTGGAGGTGCAGGTGACCTGAGCGACCGCCCTCACCCCTCCCCGTCGCGCCTCCCGTCACCCCCGTCGTCGTCCCCCTCGGCCGACGGTTCGGGCGGTCGTACGACGACCTTCCCGGACGCGAGATCTATCGGTCCGCGCCCGGGGTCGTTGTCCCCGACGTCCTCGCGGGTCAGTTCCAAGCGGTTCTGTTCGTCGGTGGTGTGCTTGCGGCCGGGCGCGAAGAGTTCCTCGAACGCGTTGAACACGGAACCTCCCTGGGCCGACATCCCTTACAGCGTAAACCTCGGGCTTATGTCCCGGACGGGAGCGTTTCGGTCGCGAACATCCCCGTCCGATGCGCCACGGCCGCAGCCTCTCCCCTCCCGGAGACGCCGAGCTTGCCCAGGATGTTCGAGACGTGGACGCTGGCCGTCTTCGGGGAGATGAAGAGTTCCTCGGCGATCTGGCGGTTGGTGCGGCCGGCCGAGACCAGGCGCAGGACGTCTCGTTCGCGGGTGGTGAGGCCGAGGGAGTCGGCCGGGTCGGCCGGGGGCGGGGCTGTGGCAAGGGCGAGGCGGGCTCGCTGGGCGAGGTGCGTCGTGGCGTCGACGAGCGGGCGGGCCTTCAAATGGGTGGCCGCGGCCCGGGTCAGGCGGAGCAGTTCCGTGGCGCGGGCGCGCTCGTCGTCGCCGCCGACGGCGAGCAGGGCCTCGGCCAGGCGGTGGCGGACCCGGGCGAGGTCGTAGGGCCGCTCCAGGGCCTCGAAGGCGGTGACCACGTCCGACCAGGTGTCGGTCGCGGTGCGGCCCTCGGCGCGGTCGAGTTCGGCCCGGGTCCACTTCTCGTAGGCGAGCCACAGGGGTGCGCCCGTGGTGAGCTTGCGGACGGCGTCGAAGAGCCGTTCCAGGAAGGCGGTGCGATCCTCCTGTGCGGCGGGCAGTGCCTGGGCGCGGGCGTCGGACTCGGCGATGGCGGCGGCCAGCAGCAGCGGCCAGGCGTAGCGGTGGGTGCCGGGCGGGAAGCCGGCGCCCAGGACCCGGTCGGCCTCCGCACGGGCGTCGAGGACACGGCCCTCGGCGGCGGCTGTGCCGAGGGCCAGGACGGACATCGGCAGGTTGTTCTGCGGCATGGGGTCGTGGGTGCCGTAGGAGGCGCGGGCGGCGGCGAGATGGCGGGCGGCCTCGGTGACCTCTCCGCGGGCGAGTGCGAGATGGGCGAGGCTGTTGGAGGCCCCGCCGCGCAGCTTGGCGGACTGCCCGGTGCGCTGGGCGTTCACCGCGGCGTCGGCGGCCTCGTCCCAGCGGCCCAGGGAGACCAGCGACTCGGCGAGGTTCGTCCAAATCCACGCCTCGGAGTCGCGCAGCCCCCACTCCTGAGTGAGGCGCAGTCCCTCGCGCAGGATGCCGACAGCGTCCTGCGAGCGGCCGATGCCTTCGAGCGCGGAGGGCAGGTTCACATGGCTCCGGCCCACCACCGTGGTGATGCCACGGGTCAGTACCTCTTCCTTGACCTCGTACATCTGGGCCAGTCCGGCGTCGATGTGGCCGGCGTCGACCATGAGGCCGCCGAGGGTGAGGCGCGCGTTGAGTTCGATGTCCTCGGCGCACACCATGCGGGCGTACTCCACGGCCCGCTCGGCGGCCGACATGGCGTCAGGGCCGGGGGCACGCAGCATCGACCAGTTGGCCGCGGTGGCCAGCACCTCGGCGTGCACCTCGGACGGCGGCAGGCCGCGCACCAGCTCCTGGGCGGTGCCCAGCTCCTTCCAGCCGTCGCCGCGGGCCAAGGCCTGCGTCAGGCGGGAGCGCTGGACCCAGAACCAGGCGGCGCGCAGCGGATCGCCCTCGTCCTCGAGCAGATGCAGAGCGCGCTTGGTGATCTTCAGGGCGCGTTCGCGCTCCCCGCAGAGCCGTCCGGCGACGGCGGCCTCGGCCATCAGGTCGAGGTAGCGCAGGGGTGTGGTGTCGGGGTCGCAGCCGCAGGGAGGGTAGACCTCGGTGTAGTCGACGGGGCGCAGGGTGGCCCGGATGTCCTCGGGGGCGGTGTCCCACAACTCCATCGCGCGTTCCAGCAGCCGCAGTTGCTCGGAGTGGGCGTGCCGGCGGCGGGCGGTGACGGAGGCGTCCAGGACGGCGGGCAGGGCCTTGGCCGGATCGTGGGCGTGGTACCAGTAGCTGGCCAGCCGCATGACGCGCTCGCCGGCGGGGACGAGCGTCGGGTCCGCCTCCAGGGCTTCGGCGTAGCGGCGGTTGAGGCGGGAGCGCTCGCCGGGCAGCAGGTCGTCGCCGACGGCCTCGCGGACCAGGGAGTGCCGGAAGCGGTAGCCGTCGCCGCCGGGCGCGGCGATGAGGATGTTGGCGTTGACGGCGGCCCGCAGCGCCTCGATGAGGTCGTCCTCGGCGAGCTGGGCGACGGCGGCGAGCAGCCGGTACTCGACGGTGGAACCGCCCTCCGCGACGATCCGGGCGACCCGCTGGGCGCTTTCCGGCAGGCCCTCCACGCGGACGAGGAGCAGGTCGCGCAGGGAGTCGGTGAGGCCGGCGCAGCTGCCCTCGTGGGTGGCGACGGCGAGTTCCTCGACGAAGAAAGCGTTGCCGTCGGAGCGTTCGAAGATCTCGTCGATCTGGGCCGGGTCGGGTTCGGTGGCGAGGATGCCGGCGATCTGGCGGCCGACCTCGGCGCGGTTGAAGCGGCCGAGTTCGATGCGGCGGACCGTGCGCAGCCGGTCGAGTTCGGCGAGGAGCGGGCGCAGCGGGTGGCGGCGGTGGATGTCGTCGGAGCGGTAGGTGGCAAGGACGACGAGGCGGCCGGTGCGCAGGGTGCGGAAGAGATAGGCCAGGAGGTGGCGGGTGGAGGCGTCGGCCCAGTGCAGGTCCTCCAGGGCGACGACGACCGTGCGGCCGGCGGCGACGCGCTCCAGGAGGCGGGCGGTGTGCTCGAAGAGGCGGGCCATGCCCTCCTCGTCGGAACGGTCCTTGCCGCGGGTCGGGGCTGTCTCGCCCAACTCGGGCAGCAGCCGGGCCAGTTCCTCCTCCTGGCCGGCGGCCGCGGCGGCCAGCTCGCCGGGCAGTTGGCGGCGCAGGGCTCGCAGCGCGGTGGAGAACGGGGCGAACGGCAGCCCGTCGGCCCCGATCTCGACGCAGCCGCCGAGCGCGACGACCGCGGCGCCCTCGCCCGCGGCGTCGGCGAACTCCTCGACGAGGCGGGTCTTGCCGACCCCTGCCTCGCCGCCGATCACCAACGCCTGCGGTTCGCCCGCGGCGGCTCGGGCGAGGGCGTCGTTCAGAGTCTCCAACTCGGCTGCGCGACCGACGAACACGGGACTGACGGACCGGCTCTCCACGGGTCCGAGCATCGCATGCGCTGCGGCGAGTCCGGCATCGGTTTTCCGGGGGCTGCCGCCCCCGGAAAGCCCCTTCGGCGCTGAACGGGCCTCGTCCTCAGCTGCCGGGCGGACCGAGAGGGTCGCGGCCGGCGCCGGGAGGCCACCCTCGGCCCCCGTCGCCACCACCTTCACGCGGCGCGCGGATGCCGGAGCCTGTGGAGGCGGGATGTATGCGACTCCGCCTCCGCCGCGCCCTTGGTGGAGCGCTTCGCGGCGCGGCGGACGCGGATGGCCTCGCGGACCATGCGGTCGTGCTCGGCCTCGCGGATCAGGTCGGCGGAGCGGATGGTGTGGAGCTCGTACTCGAACATGGCAGGACCCTCGTTTTCCCTGGTGAGACGCGATTTCCGACATCGCTTGGTGCGATGGGTCAACCTTCGTCCCCAAGGCGGGTCCGCCACATCGGGAGAGTTCCGCATCTTCGGCGGCCGGGGGGCCTTAGACGCGCCTGAGGGGCCTCAGAGCGCCGTCTAAGGTACTTACGGCGGTCCTGAGGCCCCTCGGGACCTGCGGTGATTCAGGTGGTTCAGCTTGCTGAGGGCAGGCCGAGCAGCGCGTCGGTGTACTTGAGCACCGCCAGCAGCAGGCCGATGACGCCGAGCGCGACACCGCCCCAGGCGACGGACTTGATCCACGGGGCCTGCAGCTTGCCGGGCGCCCCGAACGCGGGACGGGCGAGCACGACGACGCCGACGATCAGCGCCGCCAGTGCGAACACGCCGGCCCACAGGGCGGAGGTCTGCCAGGCGTCGCGGTAGACCTCCTTGATCTGCTGGGAGACGCTCGCGTTCGAGGCGGTCTCCAGCTGGCCCACGAGGGTCTCGCGCGCGGCGGCGACCGTACCGATCCAGCCACCGGTCAGGGAGACGAGGCCGAGCGCCGTGGAGACGACCGCGGCCGCGCCCTGGCCGACAGCGGAGGGGCTCGCTTCCGTGGCCTGAGCGGTCACCTCGTCCTCGGCCTCGATGTCGTCGTTCTCCTCGACCTCGTCGGAGCCGGTGGCGTCAGTGGCATCGCTCGCCTTGACGACGTCCACCTTCTCCTCGTCGGTCTTCGCCTCAGTGCCTCGGTCGGCGCCGGTCTCGTCCACTGTCTTCGTTCCCATGCCTCGCACCGTACGGACGCTGTATGAGAGGTCTCTTAATGATCGTTGAGGCCTCTTACTGATCAGTGTGGACGGCACGCGTGCGTGCCTCACGCCACTCGGGGGCCAGGATCGACCACACCTCGACGTCGTGCCGCACCCCACGATAGGGGTAGCTCTCCCTCCGCACGCCCTCGCGGGTCATGCCGAGGCGGCGCGCCACGTTCAGGCTGGGCGTGTTCCCGGCGGAGGCGATCCACTCGACGCGGTACATGCCGCGCTGCTCGACGGCGAAGTCGATGAGTACGCGCATCGCGCGCGTCACGAGCCCCCGCCCGGTGCCGGCGGGCTCCAGCCAGCAGCCGACCTCGCAGTTGGCGCTCTCGGCGTCGAAGTTGGGGAAGAGCACCCCGCCGACCAGCTTTCCCTCCAGCCAGATGCCGTGCAGGGACCCGGTGTCGGCGGCGCGCATGTCGGCGTACCGCTGGAGTACCTCGCGCGCGGAGGCCACGTCCGTGGCCTTCGACCCGAAGGGAACGAACTGGTTGATGAACTCCCGCCCCCGATCCAGATGGGCGAGGAGCTCCTCCGCGTGCCACGGCTCCAGTGGCCGCAACTCGGCTCCGTCGTCACCCAGCGATATCGCGTACATTGCCCCGCTGCTCCTTCTCCAGTTCCGCCACGACATCGGTGAGCCTCTCATGGGCGGCGCGGGACTCGGGCGGCTCGATGCTGATGCGGGGCATGCGCTTGTCGAGCCAGCGGGGCAGCCACCAGTTGGCCCCGCCGAGCATGTGCATCAGGGCGGGGACGAGAAGGGTGCGCAGGACGAAGGCGTCCAGGGCGACGGCGGCGGCGAGGGCGATGCCGAACATGGCGATCACGCGGTCGCCGCTGAGGACGAAGGCGAGGAAGACCGAGATCATGATGACCGCGGCGGAGTTGATCACCCGGCCGGTCTCGGCGAGGCCGATCCGCACGGCCCGCCGGTTGTCACCGGTCTCCAGCCACTCCTCGTACATCCGGCTGACCAGGAAGACCTGGTAGTCCATGGAGAGGCCGAAGAGCACCGACACCATGATCACGGGGAGGAAGGGCTCGATCGGCCCGGCGCGGCCCAGCCCCAGCAGCTCGCTCCCCCAGCCCCACTGGAAGATCGCGACGACGACACCGAAGGCGGCGGCGACCGCGGCGACGTTCATCGCGGCGGCCTTCAGCGGTATGCCGACGGACCGGAAGGCGAGCAGGAGCAGCAGACAGCCCAGGCCGATGACGACGCCGACGAACAGCGGCAGCTTGCCGACGATCACGTCGGCGAAGTCGTCGTACCCGGCCGTCATGCCGCCGACGTGCACATCGAGCGAGGTGCCGGTTTCGGCGCGCGGCAGGACCTCGGAGCGCAGCCGGTCGACGAGGTCGCTGGTCTGCCGCGACTGCGGGGAGGACTCCGGTACGACGGTGAGGTAGGCAGTGTTTCCGCCGCTGTTGTACGTCGCCGGGGTCACCGCCGCGACGCCCTCGGTGGCGCGCAGGGCGGCGTCGAGGTTGTCGAGGGCGAGTTTGTCGTCGCCGCCGTCGACCTGGGTGACGAGGGTGAGCGGGCCGTTCACGCCGGGTCCGAAGCCGTCGGCGAGGAGGTCGTAGGCCTGGCGGGTGGTGGCGGACTCCGGGTTGTTGCCCTGGTCGGAGGTGCCCAGGCGCAGGCCGAGGGTGGGCAGTGCGAGGACCGTGATGAGAGCCAGGGCGATCGCGCCGAGCGCCTTGGGGTGGCGCTCCACGAACGCCGACCAGCGGGCGGCGAACCCGGTCGGCAGCTCCGGCTGGGGTCCGTGCTCAGCCAGCCGGCGCCGCTCGCGGCGGCTCAGGGCGCGCATGCCGATGAAGGACAGCAGGCCGGGCAGCAGGGTGACGGAGGCCGCGACCGTCAGGGCCACGGTCAGCGAGGCGGCTATCGCGACGCCGTTGAGGAAGCTCAGTTGCAGGATCAGCATGCCGAGCAGGGCGATGCACACCGTGGCACCCGCGAACACGACGGCCCGCCCGGTGGTCGCGACGGCGTTCGTGATCGACTCGGCGACGGGCAGCCCGCGTTTCAGCCCGCGCCGGTGCCGGGTGACGATGAACAGCGCGTAGTCGATGCCTACGCCGAGCCCGATCAGCATGCCGAGCATCGGCGCGAAGTCGGCGACGGTCATGGCGTGCCCGAGCAGCACGATCCCGGCGTACGCGGTGCCGACGCTCACCAGTGCGGTGGCGATGGGCAGCAGCGAGGCGGCGAGCGACCCGAAGGCGAGGAAGAGCACGACGGCCGCCACGGCCACCCCGACGACCTCGGCGATGTGCCCGCCGGGCGACTCGGTGAGCCCGATCGCGCTGCCGCCCAGCTCCACCTGGAGCCCGTCGGCCTGGGCGTCCTCGGCCGCGCTCACGACGGCCTGTGCGTCACCCTCGTCGAGGCTCTCGGCTCCGGCTTCGAAGGTCACGCTGGCGTACGCCGTGTGCCCGTCCTCGCTGATCTGCGCGGCGCCCTGCTTGTCGTACGGGCTGCTCACGGCCGCCACTCCGGACAGTTCCGCGATCTCGTCCAGGGTGCGCGTCATGGTCTGCTCGACGTCGGCGGCGCGCACGGTGCCGGAGGTGGTGTGCCAGACAACGGTGCCGCTGTCGCCGCCGAGGCCGGGGAAGCCGTCTTCCAACAGCTGGGTGGCGCGGCCCGATTCGGTGCCGGGGACCTGGTAGTCGTTCGAGTATGCGGAGCCGGTCACGGCGGCGGCCGCACTCACCCCGCCGAAGGCAAGCAGCCAGAGCAGTACGGCGACGAGGCGGCGCTGGACACACCAGCGTGCGAGGGCTGCCACGAACGTGCTCCCCTGGGCTATTTATGGATCTTTGACCGGGAACAGTCGTTCATATGAAGTGAACAGCCCGCAAAGAACGCGTGAGCGATGTGAAGCAAACTCTCGCAGGCGGCAATGATCGTTTGTCGCGTTCGTGCGCTTATTCACACGAGTGGGAGGCAGATCACAGGACAGTAACGGTCACTCTGTCGCTCATGAGTGGCGCCTTTCACCTCAGTCGAACTGATCCCCCAGCGCCATCACCATCACCCCGGTGACGAGCAGCCACAGTGCCCGTCGGGTGCGACCCCGCGAGCCGAGGAACGCTGCGAGCGCGCAGACGGCGGCACCGAAGGCGTAGGCGGCCGGGACGAGGGCCGGCGCGGAACCGGTGGCGCGGAGCATCGAGGCGGCCAGCCCGGCGAGGGCGAGCAGCCCCCCGCTCCCGGCCGCCGTCCAGCGGGCCCGCCGCGCCACCTGCGCCGGATCCTCGACGTCCTCCAGGTCTTCGACGTCCTCCAGGTCTTCGACGTCCTCCAAGTCCCTGCCGTCGTCCAGGTGCTCGGGCGTCTCGGTCCGCTCCTCCCCCGTCTCGGATATCTCGGAATCACCGCGTCCACTCATGGCGGGCGAGCGTAGCGGGTCGCGCTGGGAAACCGGATGCCGGGCCGTACCTGCCACTGCTGGTTTCCGGAGGTCAGCCATGCTGCGGCAGACCGCCGCCGACCTGAGCAGGTGCATTGTTTGAGCGTCCGGCCGAGCTCCTCCGTATCCGTTTCCGCCTTCCCGGACTCAAGGAGCCCGTTCACCGATGCCGGACCTCACCCCGAGGACCTCGAATGAGGACCTCACCAAACGGCTGACCCACCCCCGCTATCCACGCAGCAACAGCTACGACCCCCGCTGGGTCGTGGAGAACCAGATGGGCCCGAACGCCCTCTGGCTGCTGGAGTGGCTCGCCCTCGGCCTGGACGCCCTGCGCCCCGGCGCGCGCGTCCTCGACCTGGGCTGCGGACGGGCGATGACCTCGGTCTTCCTGGCCAGGGAGTACGACGCCCAGGTCACGGCTGCCGACCTGTGGATCAAGCCCGACGACAACGCGGGGCGCATCGCCGAGGCCGGTTTCGCCGACCGCGTGCTGCCCGTGCACGCCGAGGCGCACGACCTGCCGTTCGCCGAGGGCAGCTTCGACGCGATCGTGAGCGTCGACGCGTACCAGTACTTCGGCACCGACGACCTGTATCTGCCCACCCTGACGCGGCTGTTGAGGCCCGGCGGACGGATCGGCGTCGTCGTGCCCGCGCTGCGGGAGGAGCCGGCGGGCCTCGAACCGCCGGAGCATCTCGAACGGTGGTGGGAGCCGGGCTACTGGTGCTTCCACTCCGCCGACTGGTGGCGACGCCAGTGGACCCGCAGCGGCGCCGCCGCGGTCGAGGCCGCCGACTGGCTGGACGACGGTTGGCGGGACTGGCTGCTGTGGTGCGAGGTGATCGCCGAGGAGAGCCCGGAGGAGTGGCATCGCACGATGGCCCACCAGGTCGGCGAGATGCTGCGCCATGACGAGGGCCGCGCGCTGGGCTTCGTACGGCTCGTAGGACGCCGTAAGCCGTAGCGCCGGGCAGGGCGACGGCCCCGGAGGACTTGCCTCCGGGGCCGTACGTGCTTTGCCTCAGCCCTCGCTGACGCCAAGCTGCTGAAGGATCAGCTCCTTGACGCGCGCCGCGTCGGCCTGGCCGCGGGTGGCCTTCATGACCGCGCCGACCAGGGCGCCGGCCGCGGCCACCTTGCCGCCGCGGATCTTGTCCGCGATGGCCGGGTTGCCGGCGATGGCCTCCTCGACGGCCGTGGTGAGCGCGCCCTCGTCCGAGACGACCTTCAGACCGCGCTTGTCGACGACCTCGTCCGGGGTGCCCTCGCCCGCGAGAACGCCCTCGATGACCTGGCGGGCCAGCTTGTCGTTGAGGTCGCCCTTCGAGACCAGCTCGGTGACGCGGGCCACCTGCGCCGGCGTGATGGCCAGCTCGTCGAGCGTCTTGCCCGACTCGTTGGCGCTGCGGGCGAGTTCGCCCATCCACCACTTGCGGGCGGAGGCGGCGTCGGCACCGGCGTCGATCGTCGCGACGATCGGGTCCAGCGCGCCGGCGTTGAGGATCGCCTGCATCTCGACCGCCGAGATGCCCCACTCCGCCAGGAGTCGGGTACGGCGGACCAGCGGCAGCTCCGGGAGACCCACCCGGATCTCCTCGACCCACTCGCGCGTGGGGGCCACCGGCACCAGGTCCGGCTCGGGGAAGTACCGGTAGTCCTCGGCCTCTTCCTTCACGCGGCCCGAGGTCGTCGACCCGGTGTCCTCGTGGAAGTGCCGCGTCTCCTGGATGATCGTCCCGCCACCGTTGAGCACGGCGGCGTGCCGCTGGATCTCGTAGCGGGCCGCGCGCTCCACGGACCGCAGCGAGTTGACGTTCTTCGTCTCGGAACGCGTGCCGAACTTGTCGCGGCCGTGCGGGCGCAGCGAGAGGTTCACGTCGCAGCGCATCTGGCCCATCTCCATACGGGCCTCGGAGACGCCGAGCGCCTTGATGAGCTCGCGCAGCTCACGGACGTACGCCTTGGCGACCTCGGGAGCACGCTCGCCCGCGCCCTCGATCGGCTTGGTGACGATCTCGATGAGCGGGATGCCCGCGCGGTTGTAGTCGAGCAGCGAGTGCGAGGCGCCGTGGATACGGCCCGTCGCGCCGCCGACGTGCGTCGACTTGCCGGTGTCCTCCTCCATGTGGGCGCGCTCGATGTCCACGCGGAAGGTCTCGCCGTCCTCCAGCTGGACGTCGAGGTAGCCGTTGAAGGCGATCGGCTCGTCGTACTGGGAGGTCTGGAAGTTCTTCGGCATGTCCGGATAGAAGTAGTTCTTCCGGGCGAAGCGGCACCACTCGGCGATCTCGCAGTTCAGCGCGAGACCGATCTTGATCGCCGACTCCACACCGATCGCGTTGACGACCGGGAGCGCGCCGGGCATGCCGAGGCAGGTGGGGCAGGTCTGCGTGTTGGCGTCCTGACCGAGTTCGGTCGAACAACCGCAGAACATCTTGGTCTTGGTGCCGAGTTCGACATGGACCTCAAGGCCCATGACGGGGTCGTACGACGCCAGAGCGTCCTCGTACGACACCAGGTCGGTCGTGGTGGTCACGGTGAAACTTCCCTCTCAGCCCAGCAGGACGTCGTCGTCGCCCAGCCGCTTCAGCTCGCGGTAGAGGATGGCGAGGCCGGTGACGATGGCGGCGGCGGACACGGTGGCGTCGATCAGGACCAGCGTGTCCTTCTCGGCGCGGGCCGTCTTGAGCCGCTTGGCGACGCCGAACGCGCCGAACGCGGTGGCGGCCATGGACAGGTACGTACCGGACTTGGACTTCTTGAAGCCCTTGGCCTTGGTCAGTGCACTCACAGCGACGGAGCCTCCTCGATCAGCGGGTGCCCCCACCTTTCCACGAAGGCGGCCTCGACAGCAGCGCCGACCTTGTAGAGCCGGTCGTCCTTCATCGCCGGAGCGATGATCTGCAGGCCTACCGGGAGGTTGTCCTCCGGAGCCAGACCGCAGGGCAGCGACATGGCCGCGTTGCCCGCCAGGTTGGTCGGGATGGTGCACAGGTCGGCGAGGTACATCGCCATCGGGTCGTCGGCACGCTCGCCGATCGCGAAGGCGGTGGTCGGCGTCGTCGGGGAGACGATCACGTCGACCTGCTCGAAGGCCTTCTCGAAGTCGCGCGTGATGAGCGTGCGGACCTTCTGGGCGCTGCCGTAGTAGGCGTCGTAGTACCCGCTCGACAGGGCGTAGGTGCCGAGCATGATGCGGCGCTTCACCTCGGGGCCGAAGCCCGCCTCACGGGTGATCGACGTGACCGCTTCGGCGGAGTTCGTGCCGTCGTCGCCGGTCCGCAGGCCGTAGCGCAGGCCGTCGAAGCGGGCGAGGTTGGAGGAGCACTCGGAGGGCGCGATCAGGTAGTACGCCGAGAGCGCCAGGTCGAAGGACGGGCAGTCCAGCTCGACGATCTCCGCGCCCAGGTCCTTGATCAGAGCGACGGACTCGTCGAAGCGCTGGATGACGCCGGCCTGGTAGCCCTCGCCGCGGAACTGCTTGACGACGCCGACGCGCATGCCCTCGACGCTGCCGTTGCGGGCGGCCTCGACGACCGGCGGGACCGGCGCGTCGATCGAGGTGGAGTCCATCGGGTCGTGCCCGGCGATGACCTCGTGCAGCAGGGCCGCGTCCAGGACCGTGCGGGCGCAGGGACCGCCCTGGTCGAGGGAGCTGGAGAAGGCGACCATGCCGTAGCGGGACACCGCGCCGTACGTCGGCTTCACGCCGACCGTGCCGGTGACGGAGGCCGGCTGGCGGATGGAGCCGCCGGTGTCGGTGCCGATGGCGAGCGGCGCCTGGAAGGAGGCGAGCGCGGCGGACGAGCCGCCACCCGAACCACCGGGGATCTTGGTGAGGTCCCAGGGGTTGCCGGTCGGGCCGTAGGCGCTGTTCTCGGTGGAGGACCCCATGGCGAACTCGTCCATGTTGGTCTTGCCGAGAATGACGACGTCGGCGGCCTTCAGCCGCTTGGTGAGCGTCGCGTCGTACGGCGGGATCCAGCCCTCGAGGATCTTCGAACCGACGGTCGTCGGGATGCCCTCGGTGGTGAAGATGTCCTTCAGCGCGAGGGGGACGCCGGCCAGCGGGCCGAGCTTCTCGCCCTTGGCGCGCTTCTCGTCGACGGCTCGGGCCTGCGCCAGGGCGCCCTCGCGGTCGACGTGCAGGAAGGCGTGCACCTTCTCGTCGACGGCCTCGATGCGGGCCAGGTGGGCCTCGGTGACCTCGACCGCGGTGAGCTCGCCGGAGGCGATCTTCGCGGCGGTCTCGGCGGCCGTGAGCTTGATGATGTCCGTCATGGCGATTAGTCCTCCCCCAGGATCTGCGGCACCTTGAAACGCTGCTGCTCCTGGGCCGGGGCGCCGGAGAGCGCCTGCTCGGGGGTGAGCGACGGACGGACCTCGTCCGCCCGCATGACGTTCGTCAGCGGGAGCGGGTGCGAGGTCGGCGGTACGTCTTGGTCGGCGACCTCACTGACGCGGGCGACCGCGCCGATGATGTCGTCCAGCTGTCCCGCGAAGTGCTCGAGCTCTTCGGGCTTCAGCTCCAGACGCGCCAGCCGGGCGAGGTGGGCGACCTCCTCGCGCGTGATGCCAGGCATGCAGCGATCCTCTGGGGTGAGTGTGTGTGGTTTGGCCCAATCCTATGGGTCGGGGACCTGTGCCCGTGAAACGGTTTCCCAGGGCCTCGTCCGTCAGTGACGGCGCCCCTCCCAGACCTCGCTCCTCATGAAGTGGTTGTCGTACAGCTCTTGCACCTCCAGCAGGCTCTCCGGGGTGGCCTCGCCGAGGGCGATGCGCTGGGTATGGCGGAAGTACTCGAAGCGCTCGACGCCGGGTGTGATGACGATCAGGAGGTCGGCGTCGGCGCCCGGCACGGCGGCGAAGGCGTGCGGTTTGCCGGGAGGTACGACGACGAGGTCGCCTGGGCCGGCGGTGAGGACGTCGTCGCCGGAGAGGATCTCGGCGGCGCCGTCGAGCAGGAAGAACATCTCGGCGGAGTTGTCGTGCCAGTGCGGCTTGGCGCCGTCGGCGCCGCCCTCGAGCGTGACGCGCTGGGTGGACAGCGCACCGCCCGTCCGACTGCTGTCGGCCAGCAGACGCATGGTGGTGGGCGCGCGGCCGACGACCTCCGCCTCGGCCTCGCGGACGATCACGGACTCGTCGAACTTCGGAACAAACAGCGACATGTCGAACCCCCGGTGCGGTCTTGACGTACTCGGACGAGGTCAGACGAGGAAGAGCAGGGCGGCGGTGATCAGGACGAAGACCGCCGTGGCGAAGTGGATCCCGAACGCGACGGCCTTCGTTCCGCCGTGCCGCAGCACTATCAGTGTGTCGCAGAGCGGCACGATCGCCACGGCGAGCATGAACCAGGCCTCGGCGCGGGCGCCCACGAAGAACAGCAGCGCCAGGCCCAGCAGGCCGAAGGTGCCGTCCCTCAGGCCCTTGATCGAGAGATAGGCACCGGCGTCGCCGTCCGGCCGGGCGGGGACGCCGTAGCCGGTGGCGGCGGAGGCGGGCTGGAACAGGAACCGGTACCCGAGGAACACGCAGAACAGGTTGAGCACGACGGCCAGGGTGTAGGCGGTCACGGTCATGTCTTCACTCCTCGCTAGCACCGCTAGGGACAGGAGCGAAGCTAGCAGAGCATCGACAGCTGCGCTAGCGCTGCTAGAATTCCTGGCATGTCGATCCAGACGCGCCGGGAGCGCGAACGAGCGGAACGCGAGCGGTTGATCGTCACGACCGCGCGGGAACTCGCGGAGGCGGAGGGCTGGGACGCGGTGACGACCCGTCGGCTGGCGGCGGAGATCGAGTACAGCCAGCCGGTCCTCTACAGCCACTTCAAGGGCAAGGACGCGATCATGGCCGCGGTCGCGGTGCAGGGCTGCGCGGACCTGGCCGACGAGTTGCGTACGGCCCGTACGGCGGCGCAGGGCAGGCGCGCGGCGCTGGCCGCGGTGGGCGAGACGTACACGGCGTTCGCACGTCGCCGGCCGGCGCTCTACGACGCCATGTTCACGCACCGGGTGGATCTGCCCTTCGCCACCCCCGAGGCCCCCGAGCCGCTACAGCGGGCCTTCGGCGAACTGCTGGCAGCGGTCGAGCCGATCGCCGCCGAGGGGGACGACCCGGGCCTGCTCACGGAGACGTACTGGGCGGGCCTGCACGGTTTGGTCACGCTGATGCGGAGCGGGCGGCTGCCGGAGGGGCGCACGAGCGACGGCTGGAGCTGCTGACGGGGCATTTCACGGCGGGGGCGGGCAGCTAGCAACCCCGCGCGGAACGGCCTTTCTTCAGCCGACCCGCACGGCAGGGCGCTTCATTCGGCGGCCGGCAGCGCCGCACGCGGCCGCTGCCACCCACGCGACCCCCGCGCCAGCAGCCATGCCGTGGTCTCCTCGGGCGGCATCGCCGCGGCGACCAGCCATCCCTGTACGGCGTCGCAGCCCATGTCCCGCAGGCGTTCCCAGGTCTCGTCGTCCTCGACGCCCTCGGCTACCACGAGCAGGCCCAGCGAGTGCGCGAGGTCCACGGTGCAGCGCACGATCTCCGCGTCCTCGGTGTCCACGGCGAGCCGGGCCACGAACGAGCGGTCGATCTTCAGTTCGCTCACGGGCAGCCGTCTGAGGTGCACGAGGGACGAGTACCCGGTGCCGAAGTCGTCCAGGGACATCTTCACGCCGTGCCCGGTCAGCGCGGCGAGCGTGTCCGCGGCGCGCGTCGGGTCCTCAAGCAGGACGTGTTCCGTTATCTCCAGTTGGAGCGCTCCCGCCGGGACACCGTGCCGGGCGAGCCGCGCGGCGACGGAGCCGGCGAATCCGGGGGTGTGGACGTCACGCGGGGAGACGTTCACGGCGACGGGCACGAACAGCCCCTGGGCCCGCCACCGGGCCACCTGTGCGAGCGCCGTCTCCAGCACGTACTCCGTCAGATGCGGCATCAGCCCGGACGACTCGGCGATCGCTATGAACTCGTCCGGCGGCACCTTCCCGCGCTCGGGATGCACCCAGCGGACCAGGGCCTCGAGGCCGGCGACCTGTCCGTCGAAGCGGACCTTCGGCTGGTAGTGCAGCTCGACCTCGTGCGCGTCGAGCGCCCGTCGCAGATCTCCCAGCAGGCCCAGCCGGTCGGGGGTGTTGGAGTCCCGCTTCGACTCGTAGACCTCCACGCCCGTACGGTCCCGCTTCGCCTGGTACATCGCCACGTCCGCGCGCCGCAGCAGCCCCTCGGCGTCGAGCGCGTGGTCGGGGAAGACCGCGACACCGGCGCTAGCCTCCAGGACCAGGGTGAGGCCGTCGAGGTCGAGCGGGGAGCTGAGGGCGGCGACGAGGCTGCGGGTCACCCGGGTCGCGGACGTCGTGGAGTCGGCGACCGGCAGTAAGACGGCGAACTCGTCACCGCCGAGCCGCGCGGCCTCCGCTCCGCGCGGCAGGGCGAGCCGCAGCCGGTCGGCTATCTGCAACAGCAACCGGTCACCGGCGAGATGACCGAGCGTGTCATTGACCGATCGGAAACGGTCGAGGTCGATCAGCATCAGGGCGGACCGGGCGCCGATGCGCTCGGCGTCGTCGAGCGCGGTCCAGATGCGCTCCAGCAGCCACTGCCGGTTGGGCAACCCGGTCAGCGGGTCGCGCAGTTGCTCCTCCGCCCGGGCCCGGGCGATCCACAGGGTGGAGTCGAGGGCGACGAGAGGGATGGAGAACAGCGGCAGCAGCAGCGGCTTGGCAGTGGCGACCACGCACACCAGCGGGGCGATGCCGAGCAGTGCGACGGCGACCAGCCCCTGTCTGACCAGGGCGGTGCGGGCGACGGTGGGCAGGCCGCCGCGCGGGGCGTGCAGGTACCAGAGCAGGACACGGGTGACCGCGAGATAGGCGGCGGCGACCAGCACCACGCCGGGGGCGGTGTAGAGCGTCCAGGTGTCGGGGTCCCAAGAGTTCTCGACGGTCGGCACCCGGCCGAAGGCGGCCAGCACGAGGGCTCCGGCGGCGATGCCGAGGATGTCCACCGCGCCGTGCAGCACACCCTGCAGCCAGCGCCCCCGCCGGGCGATGCCGACCAGAACGACGACCGTGAGGCTGACCATGCCGGCGGGCACCCAGCCGTACAGCATCAGCACGGCGAGGGTGAGGGCGGCGCCGGAGCCGGTGCCGCCCCACCAGCGGGCGCGGCCGAGCGCGACCAGGTGGCCGACGATGATGCCGGTCAGCACGGCCAGCGACCAGCCGACGGTGCCGGACGGGAAGAGGGCGTGGCCGCCGGAGAACGCCCGGTAGAAACCGGCGCCGAGAACGAACCCGGCTGCCGCGACGACCGCCGCGGGCAGCGTGGGCCAGGACAGGTGCCGTTCGTGATCGGAGCCGGGCAGCCCGTCGGCGTGCTCGGCGCCGAACGGCACGGCGATGCGGCCCTCCGTTATGACCTTCCGCCCGGCGGTGCTGCCCGCATCACTTTCCGCCCGCGAACGCTCCGCGGTCCGTGCCGCCCACCCTCGCCACGCGCCGGCGATCCGGCGCAGCCGTGAGTCGGGGGCGGCACTCTCGGTCGGTTCCATTCCCGTCCCTCTCACAGCCGGCGGTGCCCACGCCACGCGGCCCGATGCCCGACAACAACCTTCAACGGCACCGCGTTGGAAAACCCTTCCCCTCGCCCGTCAAAGCTCTGCAGAGCCAAGGGGATGCCCCGACCGCAGCTGGGCACGGCAGGCGCACACCTCAACAGTAGGCCGCAGAAGGCTTCCACGGGCAGCGGTCGTCGACGGTTGCCCGAATGCGCCCCAGCCACCCGTATGCATCTGATATGCGCCGATCGGGGGGCCTTCAACCGCTACTCCTCTGCGGGGAGTGCAACTTCGGCCGCCGCGTCGGGCCCCTGTTCCAGGAGGACGTTGAAGCCGTCCTCGTTCAGAACAGGCACCTTGAGCTGCATTGCCTTGTCGTACTTGGACCCAGGGTTGTCACCTACGACAACAAAAGATGTCTTCTTCGAAACGGAACCGGTCACTTTCGCTCCGCGAGTTTGCAGCGCCTCCTTGGCGCCGTCGCGCGTGAAGTGCTCCAGCGTGCCGGTGACGACGACGGTAAGCCCTTCCAGCGGACGCGGTCCCTCGTCCTCCCCAGAGCCCTCCTCCTCCGTGCGGACGCCGGCCGCCTTCCACTTGCGCAGGATCTCCTGGTGCCACTCCTCGGCGAACCACTCCTTCAGCGAGGCGGCGATGATCGGGCCGACGCCGTCGGTGTTCGCCAACTCCTCCTCGCCGGCCTGCTCGATACGTTCGATGGAGCGGAACTCGCGGGCCAGCGCCTCGGCGGCAACCGGTCCGACGTGACGGATCGACAGGCCGGTGAGGATGCGGGCGAGCGGACGCGACTTCGCGGCGGCGATGTTCTCCAGCATCGCGACCGCGTTCTTCTTGGGCTCGCCCTGCTGGTTGGCGAAGATCGTGACGATCTTCTCCTCGCCGGTCTTCGGGTCGCGCTTGGGCAGACCGCTGTCCTGGTCGAGGACGTACGCCTTGATGGGCAGCAGTTGCTCCACGGTCAGGTCGAACAGGTCGCCCTCGTCCAGCAGCGGCGGGTCGGACGGCTCCAGCGGCTTGGTGAGCGCGGCGGCGGCTACATAGCCGAAGTGCTCGATGTCCAGCGCCTTGCGGCCCGCGAGATAGAACAGGCGCTCACGCAACTGGGCCGGGCAGCTACGGGCGTTCGGGCAGCGCAGGTCGACGTCGGCCTCCTTCATCGGCCTGAGCGCCGTACCGCACTCCGGGCACTCGGACGGCATCACGAACTCGCGCTCGCTGCCGTCGCGCAGGTCCGCCACGGGCCCGAGGATCTCCGGGATCACGTCACCAGCCTTGCGCAACACCACCGTGTCACCGATGAGGACGCCCTTCGCCTTGACGACGTCCTGGTTGTGCAAGGTGGCGAACTCGACCTCCGAGCCCGCGACCGTGACCGGCTCGACCTGGGCGTACGGCGTGACCCGGCCCGTACGTCCCACGCCCACACGGATGTTGATGAGCTTGGTGTTGACCTCCTCCGGCGCGTACTTGTACGCGATCGCCCAGCGCGGCGCGCGCGAGGTCGAACCGAGGCGGCCCTGGAGCGGGATCTCGTCGAGCTTGACGACGACGCCGTCGATCTCGTGCTCCACCGAGTGGCGGTTCTCGCCGTAGTACGCGATGAACTCCCGGACGCCGTCGAGGCCGTCGACCACCCGGGCGTGCGTGGAGGTGGGCAGGCCCCAGCTCTTGAGCAGGTCATAGGCCTCGGAGAGGCGGTTCAGGCCCTCGTAGCCCTCCAGGGCGCCGATGCCGTGGACCACCATGTGCAGCGGAAGCGTCGCCGTGACCTTCGGGTCCTTCTGCCGCAGCGAACCGGAGGCCGAGTTGCGCGGGTTGGCGTACGGCTTCTCCCCGGCCTTCACACGCCGGGCGTTGAGGTCCGCGAAGGCCTCCATCGGGAAGTAGACCTCGCCGCGGATCTCGACGAGCCGCGGCACACGGTCGCCCGTCAGCCGATGCGGGATCTCCGCGATCGTCATGACGTTGGGCGTGATGTCCTCGCCGATCCGTCCGGTGCCCCGAGTGGCGGCCCGGGTGAGCCGGCCGTCCTCGTACGTCAGGTTCACCGCGAGCCCGTCGACCTTGAGCTCGCACAGCAGGTGGTAGTCGGGGCCGCCGACGTCCCTGGCCACTCGCTCCGCCCAGGCCGCGAGGCCCGCGTCGTCGAATACGTTGTCCAGGGAGAGCATGCGCTCGCGGTGCTCCACCTCGGCGAGGTCCGTCTCGTACTCGACGGCTACCTTCTGGGTCGGTGAGTCGGGTGTGCGCAGCTCCGGATAGTCGTCCTCCAGCGCTTCGAGCGAGCGCAGGAGCTCGTCGAACTCCGCGTCGCTGATGACCGGAGCGTCCTTCACGTAGTACCGGAAGCGGTGCTCCTCGATCTGCTCAGCGAGCTTCGCGTGCTTCTCCCGTGCCTCTGCGGGCACCGTCGTCTCCGCTTGCTTGTCGCCGGCCACCGTATGGTCCTCCCGTTACTCTGGGTTGTCCGCGAGGGATCTCGCCGCCCGGGCGCAGTGCGCGAGTGCCTTGCGCGTGTACTGCGGGGAGGCCCCCGCGAGTCCGCACGACGGCGTGACCGTGACAGCCTCCGCGAGAAGCCCCGGTGACAGCCCCAGCCTGCGCCACAACGTCCTGACACCCATGACGCTACCGGCAGGGTCTGACAATGGGCCGTCCGTGCCCGGGACGACACCTGCGAAGAGCCGGGTGCCCGCTTCCACGGCCTCGCCGATCGCATCGTCGTCACGTTCGGTGAGGAGCGAGAAGTCGAAGGAGACCGCCGCCGCGCCCGCCCGGCGCAGCAGGGCGAACGGGACGTCCGGTGCGCATGAGTGGACCACGACGGGGCCGTCGCCGTGAACCCCGACGACGTCGCGGAGGGTGGCCTCGACGATCTGCCGGTCCACGGCACGGTGGGTCCGGTAGCCGCTGGCGGACTTCACCTGCCCGCGCAGTACGGCGACGAGGGAGGGCTCGTCGAGCTGGAGGACGACCTGGGCGCCGGGTACCCGGCGCCGGACCTCCTCCAGGTGCTGCCGCAGCCCCTCGGCGAGTGAGGCGGCGAGATCACGGCAGGCGCCGGCGTCGGAGAGAACGACCTCGCCGTTCTTCAGCTCCAGGGCCGCGGCCAGGGTCCAGGGCCCGACGGCCTGGACCTTCAGCAGCCCCTCGTGTCCCTGGGTGAACTCCTCCAGCGCATCGAGGTCCTCCCCCAGCCACGATCTCGCCCGCCTGGTGTCCCGCCCCGGCCGGTCCCCGATCCGCCATCCGCTGGGCTCCACGCGCGCGTACAGCTCGACGAGCATCCCCGCGGTCCGCCCGATCATGTCCGCGCCGGGGCCGCGGGCGGGCAGCTCGGCGAGGAACGGGAAGTCCTCGAATGACCCCGTGACGGTCTTGGCGGCCTCACGGGCGTCGCCGCCGGGCATGGAGCCGATGCCGGTGGCTCCGCCGAAGCCGGCCTGGCTGGTGTTGTTGCTCACCCCCGAAGCCTACGTAACCCCTCCGGGGTGGCTCTCCGCGGTGGGCGTGCGCGGTGGGTCCGTTCCTGGGGGCGGCCGCCCTCAGACCCCCGCTTCGGCCCTGCGGGCCTCGTCCTCAAACGCCGGACGGGCTGAATTGCCAGGACCGGCGCCCGGGCCGTGCCGTCAGTTTCCCGGCCGTACCGTCAGGTCGTTGACCTCCGCGTCCCTCGGCAGGTCCAGGGCCATCAGGATCGTCGTGGCGACCGACTCGGGGTCGATCCACTTCGACTCGTCGTACTCCTTGCCCTCCTGCTGGTGGACCTTCGCCTGCATCGGGCTGGCGGTGCGGCCGGGGTAGACGGACGTGACCCGGACGCCGTTGTCGTGCTCCTCGTTGCGCAGGGAGTCGGCCAGGGCCTTCAGACCGTGCTTGGAGGCGGCGTATGCGGACCACTCGGCGCTCGCACGCAGGCCCGCGCCCGAGTTCACGAAGATCACATGGCCGCGGGCGGTGCGGAGTTGGGGAAGGAAGTGGCGGGTCAGTTCCGCCGGGGCGATCAGGTTGACGTTCAGCTGGTGGCGCCAGGACTTCGGGGTCAGGTCGCCCACCGGGCCGAGGTCCACGACCCCGGCGATGTGGAGCAGGGAGTCCACCCGGCCCGGGAGCGTCTGGTGGGAGAAGGCCCAGGACAGCTTGTCCGGGTCCGCCAGGTCGCCGACCAGCGTCTTCGCGCCGGGGAACGCCGCCGCCAGCTCCTTCGCGCGGCCCGCGTCGCGCGCGTGGAGGACGAGATCGTCCCCGCGCGCGTGCAGACGGCGGGCCACGGCCGCGCCGATGCCGGAGCCCGCTCCGGTGATCACATGTGTAGCCATGCCCGCCATGCTCGCATCAGTGCCCGGTCACTCCACTCCCTGGCTCTCCTCCAGGTACGCCAGCGCCCCCACCGGCTCCTCCGCGAAGAACACCAGGTCGGTCAGGGGGCGGGGCAGGAAGCCCTCGTCCTCCATGCGCCGGAACTGCTCCTTCAGGCCGTCGTAGAAGCCCGCGGTGTTCAGCAGGACGACCGGCTTCTCCGTGTGGCCGTGCTTCTTCAGCTCCAGGATCTCCGTCGCCTCGTCGAGGGTTCCGGTGCCGCCGACCATGATCACCACGGCGTCGGCCTTCTCCACCAGCAGCTTCTTGCGCTCGGCCAGGTCCTTCGCGATCACCATCTCGTCGACACCCGGGCGGACCTTCGATGCCAGGAACTGCACGGAGACCCCGACCAGCCGGCCGCCCGCCTCCTGCACACCGTCGGCGACCACCTTCATCAGCCCGACGTCGGAGCCGCCCCACACAAGCGTGTGCCCGCCCTTGCCCAGCAGTTTCGCGAACTCGCGCGCGGGTCGCGTGTAACGGTCGTCGAGGTCGGCGGCGGAGAGGAAGACACAGATACGCATGCCGCCACCGTACGCGGGAAGAACTGGGGGCCCGCGAACGCTTTTCGGATATGGCTCAAGGACACACGATCACGATCGAGCAGGGCACCCGACGCGTGCGGGTCGTCCACGGCGACCAGATCCTGGCTGAATCCGACCGCCCGCTCCTCCTGCGGGAGACGGGCTGTCCCGTGCGCTACTACATCCCGCCGGAGGACGTACGCCTGGACCTGCTGACGCCCTCGGAGACGCACTCCTACTGCCCGTTCAAGGGAACGGCCTCCTACTGGTCGCTGCCCGACGCGGCGGACCTCGTCTGGGCCTACCCGGACCCGAAGCCGGACGTGGCCGAGATCAAGGACCACCTGTGCTTCTACGAAGTCGAGGTGTCGTAGACGATTAGGGCCGTCCCATACGGCAATCTCCACAGGCATGGACAAGAACACCATTTCGCACGACGGCACCTCCATCGCGTACCAGAGCAGCGGGCAGGGGCCGGCGGTGATCCTGGTCAGCGGGGCGATGTCCACCGGGGCCACGGTCGCGCCGCTGGCCGTGCCTCTCGCGGATCGCTTCCGGGTCGTTTCCTACGACCGTCGGGGGCGCGGCGAGAGCGGTGACACAGAGCCGTACGCGGTGGAGCGCGAGGTCGAGGATCTTGCCGCGCTGATCGAGGCGGTGGGCGGCGAGGCGGCGCTCTACGGTGTCTCGTCGGGCGGCGCCCTGGCGCTTGAAGCGGCGGCGAGCGGGCTGCCGGTACGTCAGGTCGCCGTTTACGAGGTGCCGTTCGCCGTATACGAGGGCGGCGCCAAGGAGCGCGCGGAGTACACCGAGCGGCTGACCGAGGCGCTGGCGGAAGGCCGGCACGGGGACGCCGTCGAGCTCTTCCTGCGGCTCACGGGCATGGCCGAGCAGATGATCCAGGGTGCCCGCCAGTCGCCCATGTGGCCCGGTCTGGAGACCATCGCGCCGAGCCTGGCGTACGACAACGCTGTGATGGGCGACGGTCTGCTGCCCCGCGACCGGCTGGCCTCGATCGCGGTGCCGGTGCTGGCCGTCGCGGGCAGCGTGAGCCCCGCGTGGATGCGCGAGGCGACGCGGGCGGTCGCTCAGACCGTGCCCGAGGGGACGTACCGGAGCCTGGAGGGGCAGACCCACATGGTGGAGCCGGACGTTCTCGGGCCGGTGCTCGCGGAGTTCTTCGGGGCGTGATCGAGGTCGGGGACGGGCACACGCGTGTGCCCGGAGTTCGGCTCCACCCACCCCGCCCAGCCGCCTCGCCTCAGACGGCCGCTGTCGTCGCCCGCACTGTCGACGCGATCGTCGCCGAGCCCACCACGCGCGTGTCGTCGTACAGGACGATCGCCTGGCCGGGGGCCACTCCGCGGACCGGGTCCGTGAAGGTGACCTCCAGGCGGCCGTCGACCAGGTCGGCGGTCACCTCGGTCTCGCCGCCGTGGGCGCGGAGCTGGGCGGTGTAGGTGCCGGGGCCGGTCGGGGCGGTGCCGCACCAGCGGGGCTTGATGGCGGTCAGGGCGCTGACGCCGAGGGAGTCCGCCGGGCCGACCGTCACCGTGTTGTCGACCGGCGAGATGTCGAGGACGTAGCGGGGCTTGCCGTCGGGGGCCGGGGTGCCGATGCGCAGGCCCTTGCGCTGGCCGATGGTGAAGCCGTACGCCCCCTCGTGCGTGCCGAGCTTCGCACCCGTCTCGTCGACGATGTCGCCCTCCGCCTTGCCGAGGCGGTTCGCGAGGAAGCCCTGGGTGTCGCCGTCGGCGATGAAGCAGATGTCGTGCGAGTCGGGCTTCTTCGCCACCGCCAGACCGCGGCGCTCGGCCTCCGCGCGGATCTCGTCCTTCGTCGTCAGGGTGTCGCCGAGCGGGAACATCGCGTGCGCGAGCTGCTGCTCGTCCAGGACGCCGAGGACGTACGACTGGTCCTTGGCCATGTCGGAGGCGCGGTGCAGTTCGCGGGTGCCGTCGTCGTTCAGCACGACCGTCGCGTAGTGGCCGGTGCAGACCGCGTCGAAGCCGAGGGCCAGGGCCTTGTCCAGCAGGGCCGCGAACTTGATCTTCTCGTTGCAGCGCAGGCACGGGTTCGGGGTGCGCCCGGCCTCGTACTCGGCGATGAAGTCCTCGACCACGTCCTCGCGGAAGCGGTCGGCGAGGTCCCATACGTAGAACGGGATGCCGATCACGTCCGCGGCGCGGCGGGCGTCGCGGGAGTCCTCGATGGTGCAACAGCCCCGCGCGCCCGTGCGGAAGGATTGGGGGTTCGCGGAGAGCGCGAGGTGGACGCCGGTGACGTCATGGCCCGCCTCGGCCGCGCGGGCGGCGGCGACGGCGGAGTCGACCCCGCCGGACATGGCGGCGAGGACACGGAGGGGGCGGGAGGGCTGCGCGGTGTCAGTCATAACCCTTCCAGGGTACGGGGGCGTGGGAACCAGGACCCGCGAGTATCCGTTGACGATCACATGGGACAGCGGAAGGCTCGGAAGGACGGCGACCGGAAGGTCGGCCGTCGCGCGTTGCTGATCGGTGGGGCAGTGGCGGCGGCGGGCTCGGCCGTGCTGGCCCGAGACGAGCTCGCGCGGTTGTGGTGGCGGGTTCCGGGCGTGGAGAAGCCGCGCAAGGAGGGCGAGGTCGATTACACCGGCGCGCGGTGGGTGGCGGCGTCGGACGCGAACTGGCGGCGGGCGGACCGGCCCGACGACTACGGCATAGACATGGTGATCATCCATGTCACCCAGGGCAGCTTCGACAGCGCGGTGAAGGTGTTCCAGGACCCGGAACACGGTGCGGCCGCGCACTACATCGTCCGCAAGGACGGCCACGTCACGCAGATGATCCGCGAACTGGACGTGGCGTACCACGCGGGCAATCGCGACTACAACGAGCGCAGTGTCGGCATCGAGCACGAGGGCTTCGTGGAGCGGCCGCAGGACCTCACGGACGAGATGTACGAGGCCTCGGCGCGGCTGACGGCCCGGATATGTGCGCGCTATGACATCCCCGTCGACCGCGAGCACATCATCGGGCACGTGGAGGTGCCGGGGACCGATCACACGGATCCCGGGAAGCACTGGGACTGGGAGCGGTACATGAAGCTTGTGCGGCAGGCGCGTACGGCGAAGGCCTGACCGCGGCTGCTTACGTCAGGCCTGCCGCCCGCGCCCGCTCCACCGCCGGGCCGATCGCCTTGGCGACCGCCTCGACGTCGGCCTCAGTGGAGGTGTGGCCGAGGGAGAATCGGAGGGTGCCGCGGGCCAGGTCGGGGTCGGTGCCGGTGGCCAGGAGGACGTGGCTCGGCTGGGCGACGCCCGCGGTGCAGGCGGAGCCGGTGGAGCACTCGATCCCCTGGGCGTCGAGCAGCAAGAGCAGGGAGTCGCCCTCGCAGCCCGGGAAGGTGAAGTGCGCGTTGGCCGGGAGGCGACCGCCGGGTGCCGGGTCGCCGCCGAGGATCGCGTCCGAGACGGCCGTACGGACCGCCTCGACCAGGGCGTCGCGCAGGGCGCCGATCTCCCGGTCGAACCACTCGCGCTGCTCGGCGGCGAGGCGGCCGGCGACCGCGAAGGAGGCGATGGCGGGGACGTCGAGGGTGCCGGAGCGGACGTGGCGTTCCTGGCCGCCGCCGTGCAGGACGGGGACGGGGGTCTGATCACGGCCGAGGATCAGGGCGCCGATGCCGTACGGGCCGCCGATCTTGTGGCCGGAGACCGTCATCGCGGCGAGGCCGGAGGCGGCGAAGTCGACGGGGACCTGGCCGAAGGCCTGGACGGCGTCGGCGTGCAGAGGGATGTCGAACTCTTTTGCCACGTCGGCCAGTTCACGGATCGGCATGACGGTGCCGATCTCGTTGTTGGCCCACATCACCGTGGCGAGGGCGACGTCGTGGGGGTTGCGGGCGACGGCTTCGCGCAGGGCGTCCGGGTGGACGCGGCCGTGGGCGTCGACCGGGAGGTACTCGACCTCGGCGCCCTCATGCTCGCTGAGCCAGTGGACGGCGTCGAGGACGGCGTGGTGCTCGACGGGGCTGGCCAGGATGCGGGTGCGGGTGCCGGCCGGGTCGGCGTCACGGCGGGACCAGTACAGGCCCTTGACCGCGAGGTTGTCGGCCTCGGTGCCGCCGGAGGTGAGGACGACCTCGCTGGGGCGGGCGCCGAGCGCTTCCGCGAGGGTCTCGCGGGCCTCCTCGACGGTTCGCCTCGCGCGGCGGCCGGATGCGTGGAGGGAGGAGGCGTTGCCGGTGACGCTCAGGTGGGCGGTCAGGGCCTCTGCCGCCTCCGGGAGCATGGGGGTCGTCGCGGCGTGGTCGAGGTAAGCCATGGTGAGCCCGATTCTACGGGCGCCGACGCGGGGGCTCGTGCCCAGGTTGCCGCGGAGGGTGGCGGGATTGCGACCTGCCCGCGTTGCAGTCGACCTCGGTGGCGACCCACCCGGCACTGCAGCCCGCGCCCACCCGTTCCGCCCTGCGGAACGACTGCCTACGGGGATCGATGGTTCGGGCGGCGGCGGTCATGGCACGACCCACTCCCGGAGCTCCGGCAGCCCGGTCAGCGGTCGCCCGACGGCGCACGGCGGTCAGCCGGCGGCGGTGCGCGGACGACGGAGGGCGGAGGGCGGGCGGCGGTGCGCGGACGACGGAGGGCGGGCGGCGCTTCGTGGTGGGCCGACGGCGGTCGACAGGCAGCGCGCGAACCAGTCCCGCAGCCCCGGCGGCTCGCCGCGGGCGCCAACAGGCCGGGCAGGGGGAGCCAGTCCCGGCGCTCAGCGGACGGCGGACCACGGGCACCAGGCCCCCCGCGGCCCACTCCCCCAGTCTCGGCAGCTTGGCCAGCGGACGGCCGGCGGCGGGCGACAAGCAGCGGCAAGCGGACGACAGTGAGCGGGCGGAGCTCGCTGGTCGACAGGCGGCACGCAGCGGTCAGCCGACGGCGTCCGCGGACGACGGAGGGCAGGCGGCGCTTCGTGGTGGGCCGACGGCGGTCGACAGGCAGCGCGCGAACCAGTCCCGCAGCCCCGGCGGCTCGCCGCGGGCGCCAACAGGCCGACGGCGGGGGGCAGGGTCAGCCCCGGTGGTCAGCGGACGGCGGATCGCGGGCGCAGGCCCCCGCGAATCACTCCCCCAGTCCCAGCGGCTCGCCGCGGACGCCGGCAGGCCGACGGCGGGGGGCGACGGTCAGCCCCGGCGGTCAGCGGACGGTTGGGCGACAGGCGGCGCTCAGCGGAAGGTGGGCAGAAGGCCCCTCGCGAACCGCTCCCCCAGTCCCGGCAGGCTGCGCAGCGGACGGCGAGCGGTGGCGGGTGCGGGGTCGGTCAGTCGGCGGTGGTCAGTGGGTGGCGCCCGGCGGGACGTCCGCGGCTGCGGCTCGTCCCAAGCCGCTTGCCGTCGGATACGGATGCCGGTGTTCCGGAACCCCTAGAAGCTCCAGGAGAGCGTGTTGTCCGCCTGCACGAAGGCCAGCAGGACCAGCAGGTCGGCGACGCCCAGGCCCATGCCCAGGTAGGCGCGGCCCCTGCGCTTGGTGCCCCGCCACAGGGACGCTGCGGCCAGGACGATCGCGGTCGGGCCGAGGAAGAGGTTGAAGACGAGGAGGCCGAGGAGGCCGAGGATGAAGGACGCCACGGCCATGCCGTCGGCGTCGCGGGTGCGGGTGCCGGGGCGCGCGGTGGCCGGTGCGGTGAGGTGCATGGGTGTCAGCTCCCGAGAAGTCGGTTCGGATGACGGAGTCGATTCGGACGACGGAGTCAGTTGCGGCGGGCGTGACGCTCGCGGGCGGCGAAGATGCCCAGCCAGACGGCGACCACGGCGGCGGCAACGGCGGTGAAGGCGAGCGGTGCGTGGGCCACAGTGCCCAGCAGCACGCCCAGCAGCAGGAGCGCGGCGACGAGGAACAGCATGGGATGGAGCCCCCTTCGAGATCCCTCTCGCTGGAGATCTCTCTCGTTACGTTTGGGTGAACAGTTGTAGTAACAGTTGTTCACTGACTCCAAGTCTAGCGCGCCCCGCGGCTTTTCAATTCCAGAGAACAGTTGTTAACTGCATGGTATGAGTCACACCTTCGGTATCCGGCAGGCCCAGAAGCAGAAGACCCGCCAGTCCCTCCTGGACGCGGCGCTCGCACTGCTGGAGGAGCAGAGCCTGAGCAGCCTGGGCCTGCGCGAGGTCACCCGTGCCGTCGGCGTCGCCCCCACCGCCTTCTACCGGCACTTCCGCTCCACCGCCGACCTCGGAGTCGCCCTCGTCGAGGAGGCGCTGGGCAGTCTGCACCCCATGATCCGGACGATCGTCAGCTCCGCCGGGGACAGCGACCAACGCATAGAACGCGCCGTCGACCTGATCGCCCGGCATGTCGACACCCACCCTGCCCACGTCCGCTTCATCGCCCGGGAGCGGCACGGCGGCGTGCAGTCGGTGCGGGAGGCGATCCAGGACCAACTGGCCCGTTTCGCCGAGGAGGTGAAGGTCGCGCTCACCAAGGACCCGGTCTCCGAGGGCTGGAACGACGACGACCTCCTCATGCTCGCCAACCTCTACGTCGACCAGATGCTGATGACGGCCTCGCTGTTCCTGGACGCCCTGGAGGCGCCGGAGGAGGAGCGGCGGCGCGTCGCCCAGGTCGCGACCCGCCAGATGCGGTTGATCAGCATCGGCCGGGAGCACTGGCTGGACTGAGGACGGCGCAACGCCACAGGGGCGGCACCCCGTTCACCGGGAGTGCCGCCCCTGTCGTACGACTCGTACGGCGCCCTGCGTCAGCTCTTGGTCGACGACGCCGCCGCGCTCGGCGCACCACTCGGCACCCCGCTGGGAGCCGCCCCGCCGCCGGGCCCACCACAGCCACCCTGACCCCCGCCGGGGCCACCCTGCCCTCCACCGGGGCCGCCACTGGCCGCACCGCTCGGCGCACCCGACGGCACACCGGAAGGCGCACCCGACGGCTGCGCGGTCGGAGCGCCCGACGGCGCACCGCTGGGCGCCCCCGAAGCCGCACCGCTCGGCTGCTGACACGACGACTGCTGCTGCCCGGAGTTGCCGCTGTTCGACGTCGATGACGACGAGTCGCCGGACCCGCAGGCCGCCAGGGCCAGGGGCGAGAGCGCCAGCAGGGCCACAGCGGGGAGGAGACGCGCACGCTTCATGAGAGACAGCTCCAAGGAAGATGAGGAAACTGAGGAAGTCCTGGGCGCGAACTCAACCAACGCCGCTTAGGGCTCCCTTGAGGCCCGGCTGTCGAGGGCCTGTGCGCCGGGCAAAGCGCACCTCAACACACTCCGCTGACCTGCGACTTTCCTTGGATACTCAGCCAACTCGCTGGTACAGGGCCGTGACACGGCGGAGCCGGATCGCAGCACGGCCCCGCACGCCGGGACCCCGCACCACCAGGGCCGCTTCAGCCGAGCCGCACCCTCGCCAACTGCCTCGACTGCGCCACCAACCGGTCCGCGCTGTCCCACACTTCCGCGTCCTCCTCCAGGAAGCCGCCGGCGAGGTTGCGGGTGGTGATGGACACGCGCAGGGGGCCCGGGGCCGGGCGGCAGCGGATGTGGACGGTCAGTTCGACCGTCGGGACCCAGCCGGAGATGCCGATCTCGAAGGCCGTCGGGGGCAGCGCGTCGACGGCCAGGAGCAGGGAGAGGGGGTCGGCGTCGCGGCCGTCCGCGAGGCCGAACCAGGCCCGCATCTCGCCCTTGCCCGAGGGCTGCCCGAGTGCCCAGCCCAGGGTGGACGGGTCGAGCTTGAGCATGAGGCGGTCGGCGATGGCCGAGCTGCCGGAGACGGGAGCGGGGCCGTCTTCGGGGCCGAAACAGTGGTCCATCGGCGGGATCGCGGGCGGCTCGGCCGTCGTACGGACGTCGTCGGGGAGGGCGCCGAGGTCGCCGTAGGAGGCGAGGACGCGGATGCGTTCGACCTCGCGGCCCTGCTCGTCGTACTGGAAGAGCGAGGCGGTGCCGGTCGACAGGGTTCGCCCGGTGCGCACCACTTCGGTGCGGACGACCGCCGGGCCAGGCTGGGACGCGGTGAGGTAGTGCGCGGAGATGGTGAACGGGTCACCGTGCGGGAGTGCGTCCGCGAGGGCGCGGCCGAGGACGGCCAGCAGGTATCCGCCGTTGACGGCGCTGATGATCGTCCACCCGGCGGACAGGTCGATGTCGTAGACGCCGGGTTCGCGCAGGGTCAGCGCGGTGTCGCGGTCGAACTCGCTGTCGCCGATCGTGGCCCGGGAGGCCGTCGGGGCAGAGGCTGCTTCTGGCATGGATGAACGGTACAACAGCTAACTACTAAGCGGTAGCTTTTTCCGTCGAAGGGGACGCGCCCCCTTCCGGACGAGATGTGCGCAACTCTTCGGCAAGTGCCCCGGCTCGCCCGAAACCCGAAGCCCGCTGTGGCCCTCTATGAGGACATGAGTCTCACCGGGACCCCGTTCCTCTACACGTTGATCGCGCTGTGCGTCGTCGCCGTCGCGCTGCCGCTGGTCCTGTGGTCACGAGTGCGTGGGCCCAAGGTCGTGCGGGGCGCCGCCCGGGTGCTGATGCTGCTGTTCGCCCAGGCCACGGCGGTGGCGCTGGTCTTCACCATGGTGAACAACTCCAACCAGCTGTACGACAGTTGGGGCGATCTGCTCGGCACCAGCGACCATGTGCACGAGGCCGCCGACCTCGGGGCGAGCGGCACGGGCGGGATCGCGCTGGAGAAGCTGCCCAAGGTGCGGCAGACGTTCAAGCCTGCCAAGGGGCCGGGTATGCGCGCGGAGGGCGGGGTGCTCGTCACGCAGCTCAAGGGCGGGGTCTCCGGAGTGCACGCCGAGGTCAACGTCTGGCTGCCGCCGCAGTACCACGAGCCCGCCTACCGCAATCACCGGTTCCCGGTCGTCGAGGTGCTGCCGGGCTTCCCGGGCTCGTCGAAGGCCTGGTACGGGACGATGGACGCGCCCCAGCAGCTGGCGCCGCTGATGCGCAGCGGGCAGGTCGAGCCGTTCATCATCGTCTCGCCGCGCACCTCGTTGCTGCCCGGCGTGGACACCGGCTGCGCGAACATCCCGGGCAAGGTGAACGCCGACAGCTGGCTCAGCGTCGACGTGCCGCGGATGGTCATGGACAACTTCCGCGCCCAGGCCGCGCCGGACGGCTGGGCCGTCGCCGGGTACTCGGCGGGCGGGCACTGCGCGGCCAAGCTCGCCGTCGCGCACCCCGACCGCTACCGGGCCGCGGTCAGCCTGTCCGGCTACAACGACCCCGTGGCCGTACCCCAGTCGCTCGCCGCCAAGTCCCCCGCGCTGCGGGCCGCGAACAACCCGTACGACCTCCTCAAGAAATCCCGTGTCCCGCCGCGCGTGGCGCTCTACCTCTCCGGTCAGCCGAAGGACGGGTACGAGGCGGCCATGGCCGTCGAGCGGGCCGCGAAGGCGCCGACGACCGTGGACGTGGTGTTCATCCCGAGCAGCGCGGGCGGTCACACCATGGCGCTGTGGAAGCCGCAGGTGGTCCCGGCGTTCCGCTGGCTGAGTGAGGTGATGGGGCCCCCGCAGCAGACCCGTACGGCGCCGGGCGCTACTCCTCTCGCACCGTCGACCGCCGGTTCCAGGCCCGCGGAGCTCGCCAGTGGAACCGCATCGCGAGCAGCCGCAGCACGAAGGCCGTGACGGCCGCGAGGGTGCTGGTGAGCGGGGTCAGGGCGTCGTAGTGGATGCACAGGACGGTCATCGTGGCGCCGACGATAGCCGGGACCGCGTACAGGTCGCGGTCCCAGCGCAGCAGTGACGGCACCTCGTTGGCGAGAACGTCGCGCAGCACACCGCCGCCCACGGCGGTCGCGAGGCCCAGGGCGACGGAGGCGGTGAGGTTGAGGCCGTAGTCGTACGCTTTCGTCGTCCCGGCGACGCAGAACAGGCCGAGTCCCGCCGCGTCGAAGACGTTCACTCCGGTCTGGATGCGCTCCACGTGCGGGTGGAGGAAGAAGACGAGCAGCGCGGCGAGCAGCGGGGTGAGGAAGTACCCCAGATCCGTGAAGGCGGCCGGGGGTACGGCGCCGATGACCACGTCCCGGAACAGCCCGCCGCCCAGGGCGGTGACCTCGGCGAGGACGGCGATGCCGAAGACGTCGAAGTTCTTGCGGACCGCCAGCAGCGCGCCGGAGATGGCGAAGACGAAGATGCCGATCAGGTCGAGCGTGTGCTGGACGGACGGGCTGAACAGTTGCTGGAGCACCGGCACATTCTCGCTCAGCACAAGGCCCCCGCCTTGCAAAGGAAGGCGGGGGCCGGGGCTGGGTTACTTCTTTTCGTCCGAAGTTTCCGCAGCGGACTCCGCAGAGGCCTCAGCCTCGGCGGCCTCGTCGGAAGCCTCGTCCGCCGGTGTCTCCTCGGACTCCGCAGTCTCGGACTCCGCGGCCTCGGATTCCGCAGCCGCCGCCGGCGCCTCCTTGGAAACCGGGGCGTCAGCTGTCTCCTCCGCCGGCACCAGCTCCGCGGCCTTCTTGGCCACGGTCAGCAGCACCGTGTCCTGCGGCTGCTGGTCCTCGAAGTTCTCCGGGTGGTGGCAGGCCACCCGCTGGCCGGGCCTCAGCTCCAGCAGCGGCGGCTCCGTCGTCCGGCAGATCTCCGTCGCCTTCCAGCACCGCGTGTGGAAGCGGCAGCCGCTCGGCGGGGAGATCGGCGAGGGCACGTCGCCGCGCAGCAGGATGCGCTCGCTCTTGGCGCCCCGGCGCTTGGGGTCCGGCACCGGCACGGCGGACATCAGGGCCTTGGTGTACGGGTGCATCGGCGCCTCGTACAACGAGGTGCGGTCGGCGAGCTCGACGATCTTGCCGAGGTACATCACCGCGATCCGGTCCGAGACGTGCCGTACGACGGACAGGTCGTGGGCGATGATCACGTACGTGAGGCCGAGCTCCTGCTGGAGGTCGTCCATCAGGTTCACGACCTGGGCCTGGATCGACACGTCCAGCGCGGACACCGGCTCGTCCGCCACGACGAGCTTCGGCTTCAGGGCGAGCGCCCGGGCGATGCCGATGCGCTGGCGCTGACCGCCGGAGAACTCGTGCGGGTAGCGGTTGTAGTGCTCGGGGCTCAGACCCACCAGCTCCAGGAGCCGCTGGACCTCCTTCTTCACCCCGCCCTCGGGCTCGACGCCCTGGAGCCGGAACGGCGCCGAGACGATGCCGCCGATGGTGTGCCGGGGGTTCAGGGAGCCGTACGGGTCCTGGAAGATCATCTGGATGTCCCGCCGCAGCGGACGCATACCGGCCGTGCTCAGCCGCGTGATGTCCTGGCCCTCGAAGTGGATCGAGCCGCCCGTGGGGTCCTGGAGGCGGGTGATGACCCGGCCCATGGTCGACTTGCCGCAGCCGGACTCGCCGACCACGCCGAGGGTCTCGCCCTTGCGCACCTCGAAGTCGATGCCGTCGACCGCCTTGACCGCGCCGACCTGACGCTGGAGGACGCCCTTGCGGATCGGGAAGTGCTTCTGCAGGCCCTCGACCTTGAGCAGCACCTCACGCTCCGCAACGGGAGCCGACGCCTGCGCCGGGACGGCCGCGTCCGATTTCTTCGTCTCACTCACAGCTTCGGCGCAATCTCTTCGGTCCAGATCCGCGTACGGTCCTCCGCCGAGAGGTGGCAGGCGGAGAAGTGTCCACTGCCGACCGGCTGGAGCTCCGGGCGCACGGTACGGGTGACATCGCCCTTGGGGATGTCCGCGTACGGGCAGCGGGGATGGAAGGCGCAGCCCGAGGGGACGTTGATGAGGCTCGGCGGCTGGCCCTTGACGGGGATGAGCCGTTCCGAGGTCTCGCGGTCGATGCGCGGCATCGAGCCGAGCAGGCCCCAGGTGTACGGGTGTTGCGGCCGCTCGAAGACGTCGTCCACGCTGCCGCGCTCCACGCACCGGCCGCCGTACATCACCAGGACGTCGTCGGCGATCTCGGCGACCACGCCGAGGTCGTGGGTGATCAGGACGACCGCGGAGCCGAACTCCTTCTGCAGGTCCCGGATGAGGTCGAGGATCTGCGCCTGGACGGTCACGTCGAGGGCGGTCGTCGGCTCGTCCGCGATGAGCAGTTCGGGGTTGTTGACCAGCGCCATGGCGATCATCGCGCGCTGGCGCATACCGCCGGAGAACTCGTGCGGGTAGCTGTCGATACGCTTGCCGGGCTCGGGGATGCCGACCCGGTCGAGCATCTCGACGGCCCGCTTGCGCGCGGCCTTCTTACTGACGTCGTGGTGGACCCGGTACGCCTCCACGATCTGGTTGCCGATCGTGTAGTACGGGTGCATCGCGGACAGCGGATCCTGGAAGATCATCGCCATCTCGCGGCCGCGCAGTCGGCGCACCTCGTCCGGCTCGGCGGAGATCAGCTCCTTGCCGCCGAGCCAGATCTCGCCGGACATCCGGACGTTCTTGCCGCGTGCCCCGAGCCGGTGCAGGCCCATGATCGCCAGCGAGGTGACGGACTTGCCGGAGCCCGACTCGCCCACGATACAGAGGGTCTTGCCCTTCTCCACCTGGAAGGTGAGTCCGTCGACGGACTTGACCAGGCCGTCGTCGGTGGGGAAGTGCACCTTGAGGTCTCGGACCGCGAGGAAGGCGTCGGAGCCGTTCGAGGGTGAGCTGGTCGGCTCGCCCACGGCGGCACCGGTCTTGGAGAGTTCGGTCACGAGAGCCTCACGCGCGGGTCGGCGGCGGCGTAGAGCAGGTCCACCAGGAGATTTGCGATCACGACGAAGAAGGCGGCCAGCAGGGTGACGCCGAGGATCGGGGGCAGGTCGTTGTCAGTGATGCCCTGTACCGCGTACTGGCCGATGCCGGGCAGCGAGAACACGGTCTCGGTGATCACGGCGCCGCCGAGCAACAGGCCCAGGTCCATACCGAAAACGGTGATGATCGGGGTCAGCGCCGCCCGCAGCCCGTGCCGGGCCACGACCTTGCGCTCGCGCAGGCCCTTGGCGCGGGCCGTGCGGATGAAGTCCTCGTTCATCGTCTCCAGCATGCCCGAGCGGGTGAGCCGCGCGTAGATGGCGGAGTACAGCAGGGCGAGCGAGCACCAGGCGGGGATGAGCGTGTTGGCCCATTGCGCCGGATTCTCGGTGAACGGTACGTAGGTGCGGCCGAAGATCGGCCATTGGAAGGTGAAGAGCAGCAGCGCCAGGTTGCCCGTGAAGAACATGGGCAGCGAGACACCGGCGAGCGCGACGCCCATGAACGTGCGGTCGAAGAAGCTGCGGGGCTTGAGCGCGGAGACCACGCCGATCAGCACACCGGACACCAGCCACAGCACGGCGGCACCGCCGGCCAGCGAGAGGGTCACCGGAAGGCGCGAGGTGAGCTGCGGCCACACCTCGACGTGGTTCTTGAAGGAGTAGCCGAAGCACGGCGCGTTGCACTGCGTCGTGGTCGGACCCAGGTCATAGGTGGCGCCGGCCACGATCCCCTTGATGAAGTGCCAGTACTGGACGTACAGGGGCTGGTCCAGACCGAGGTTCTGCTTGACCGCGGCGATGTCGGCCTTCGTCGGGCTCTTTCCGATGTACTGCTGCGCGAGCTGGTCGGCGGTCTGGCCGGCCATCCGTGGCAGCAGGAAGAAGATCGCGAAGGTGACCGCGGTGACGACCAGCAGCAGGATCACTGCCGCGAGCGTCCGACGGAGGATGTACGAGATCACGGGGACCGGCGCTGGTGCCCGCGGGCCGCAAAGCCCGCGGGCACCAATGCCTTCACCTGCCTTCCGGGGCTACTTCTTGGTCGTGCCGATGTTGAGGTAGTCGTACTGACCGCTGAAGGCCGCCGTGGACACCAGGTTGGTGAAGTTGGCGGGGCGGTACAGCAGGACCTTGAAGTAGGTCAGCGGGACGATCGCCGCCTGGTCCATGGCGAGCTTGTCGATCTCGGCGTACATGCTGTTGCGCTGGGCCTCGTCCTCGGTGGCGATGGCCTTCTCCAGCATCTCGTTGATCTGCTTGTCATCGAGGTACGAGAGGTTGGTGTTGCCCGAGGCGCCGATCGCGTCACCGTGCAGGATCTGCTGCAGGAAGCCGTAGCCGCCCGGCCAGTCGGCACCCCACTGCATCATGTGCAGACCGATGTTCTGCTTCTTGTCGAACTCCGGCACACCCGCGTAGTCGGTGAAGTACTTGCCCGACGGGTACTGCTTCAGGCTGGCGTTGATGCCGACCTTCTTCAGCGAGGCGATGATCGCGGTGGCCGCGTCGATCTCCTGCGGGCGGTCGCTGCGCGCCGAGATGTTGGTGGTGATGGTCGACTTGCCGCAGGCCTTCAGCTGCTCCTTGGCCTTGGCCGCGTCGCCCTTGTTGCCGTCGGTCGCGTAGGTGTCCGCCTTCTTGTAGCCCGGGATGTCCGGCGGAAGGACGGTGGTGGCGATGTCACCGCGGATCGGGCCGCCCTCGGCGGTCTGCACGGAGACCTTGTCGATGGCGAACTGGACGGCCTTGCGGCACTCGACCTTGTCGAACGGCGCGACCTGGGTGTTGATCGCCATGTAGACCAGGCGGCCACCGTAGGTGTTGTCCGTGTTGGCCTTCAGGTCGGCGCTGTTGACGACCTTCGCCTGGGTCGCGGCCTGGACGCCGGTACCACCGAGGTCGATCGCGTCACCGGACTGGACGTCCTGGTCGATCGTCTCGGCGTTGACCTTGAGCTTGACGACGATCTTGTCCGGGTACTGCTTGCGCAGCGGGTCCGTCTTCGCGTCCCAGTTCTTGTTGCGGACGAGGACGGCCTGCTTGCCCTCCTCGTAGCTCTCGAACTGGTACGAGCCCGAGGACACGATGCTCTTGACGTAGTCGATGCCCTTGTCCTTGGCCTGGGGCACCGGTGCCGTCTGCGGCGTCGCCACCAGGTAGTCGAACTCCTGGAAGGCACGGTTGAGCTTGAAGACGACCGTGGTGTCGTCCGGCGTCTCGATGGACTTCAGGCCCTCGGCGCTCTTGTCCTTGTAGGGGCCCTTGTACTTGTCGCCGCCCTCGAGGAACTGCTGGAAGTAGTTCGGGCCGAGGGAGAGCACATCACGCGCGAAGTTGGAGCGCTCGACGGCGTACTTGACGTCCTTCGAGGTGATCGGCGTGCCGTCCTGGTACTTCAGGCCCGAACGCAGCTTGTACGTCCACGTCTTGCCGCCGTCGCTCGGCACGCCCGCGCTCTCGGCGAGGTCCGGCACGAGCTCGTTGCCGGCCTCGCCGGGTCCGGGCTTGAAGGTCATCAGCGGGCGGGCGTAGAGCCGGCTGAGGTTGTACATGTACGCGTAGTACGTGTTGCCAGGGTCGAAGGAGTCCGGGACGTCCGAGTACTCGTACGTGACCGTCCCACCCTTCTGGGTGGAGGCGTTGACGACACCCTTGGTCGCTGCGTTGGCCCCAGCCGACTTGTTTCCGTTGTTGTCCGAGTTGTCATCGGCCTTGCTGCAGGCCGAAAGCAGCAAGCTCGCACTGCCGACGACCGCGACCGCGGCCAGCATTGACCTTCGCATGATGGTCTGCTTCCCCTCCATTGTTGGAAATCTTTGGGACTCTCGCCGCGGCCGCGGATCAGCGGCTGCGCGGGTCGAGAGCGTCACGGAGACCGTCGCCGAGCAGGTTGAAGGCAAGGACGGTCACGAAGATGGCGAGGCCAGGAACGATCATGAACTGGGGATCGACCTGGTAGTAGTCGACCGCCTGGTTGATCATTCCGCCCCAGGAAGCCTGCGGAGGCTGGATGCCGACGCCGAGGAAGCTCAGGGACGCCTCGAAGAGGATGTTGGTCGGGATGAGCAGCGTCGAGTAGACGATGATCGGGCCCACGAGGTTCGGCAGCAGCTCCCGGAAGAGGATGTACGGACCCTTGGCCCCCATCCCCCGCGAGGCGTCGACGAACTCCCGCTCGCGCAGGGCCAGTGTCTGGCCCCGGACGATGCGGCCCAGGTAGGGCCAGTTGAAGAAGCCGATGACGAAGATCAGCACACTGATGTGCAGCGGCAGGCCTTCCAGGCCGAAGGCACCGCCCTGCAGGGTGGCGGAGATGGCGATCGCGAACAGCAGGAGAGGGAACGCCAGGAAGGTGTCCATCAGTCGGCTGATGATCGTGTCGACGCGTCCGCCGTAGTAACCGGCCACCACGCCGAGGACGGCGCCGATCGTGTTGGACAGGATCGTGGCGCCGAAGGCGACGACCAGCGAGACCCAGGAGCCCTCCAGGATGCGGGTGGCGATGTCCCGGCCGAACTTCGGCTCCACACCGAGCGGGTGCTCCCAGCTCATGCCGCCGAAGTCACCCTTGGGCAGCGACGTGTTGGGGTCGATCAGATCCTGGTTCAGGGCGTTGGGGTCCAGGCCGAACATCGCCTGGATGGGGCGGGAGAGGATCGCGAGCAGGATCAGCAGGATCACGATGACCCCGCCGGCCACAGCCACCTTGTCCTTCTTGAACCGGGACCAGGCGATCTGGCCGAGGGAACGCCCCTCGATCTGGCTCTTCTCGACGCCGGAGAGAACGGCCTCGGGCTGCGCGCCGGCCTCCGCTCCGGTTGTCTCGATCGGTGCGGTCACAGTGAGATTGACCCCTCTCGGCCGGCGGTTGCCGACCCCCCTGGCTGCCGCTGTAGCGGTTGCTTCCACTCGTACACAGGACCGACCGGCCCGTGTCTTGCCGGGAGTCTTCAACGCTTTGGCGATCTGTTGCCAGAGTTGGCGGGGAAAGGATGCGCAACCGTGATGCTGTCTGAGGGGTTCCGTTATCCGAACAGTGGGTATCGGCCGCCGGACGGGGTCCAGTTGGGGCGTATGAGGGCGGACCGGGACCTTCCGATCGCATCTACGCGCGAAGATCGGCCTGGGAAACCGCAGCAGACGACCCTTTGCACCTACGACAGTCGGGTTGCCGACTGATCAGCAGGTTAGCCGACAAATGATCAGTAACGGCCCTGTGCCGGTGGGTAGCCGTAGCCGGCCACCGGTGCCTGCGCGGGGGCAGCGACGTGTGCCTCACGGTCGTAGAACGGGCGGGCGCTCACTCTCATCCACATGGCGACCGGGTCGTCCTCGTCGGACATCGCCACGGTCGAGACCGGCAGCCCGTCCGGGACCGCGCCGATCGACTGCGACATCATCGAGCGCACCGAGTCGACCGCGGGCGGGCTGGTGTCGAACACGTCGAGCCCGATGGCGAGATACGGCGCACCGAGCGCCGGCTGCACCCAGGCGCGGCGCAGCGAGCGGACCGCCGGGGTGCGGTGGGCGTTCTGCGCGAGGAGGGCGTAGAACTGCGGGATCTCGATGCCGGGTTCCGCCAGGCGCAGCGGGCCGGCGGGCTGGCGGTCCAGGCCGGTGGCGATGCGGCGCAGGTCGAGCCACGGGATGCCGACGCCGCCGCCGGGGGCGTGCGGGTTGAGCCAGAGGCCGAAGTGGTCCGGGTAGAGGGTGCGGGCCACGTCGACTCCGTCGACGACCTCGTAGCTGCGGTTCCAGCCGCTGGCCGACAGCTCCTGGGCGGAGGTGACGCACGGGGCGTAGCCGTAGCCCTCGACGTCCATGTTCCCGTACTGGGCGTCCGGGGAGCCGCCCTGGCCGTGCCACAGCAGCATCCAGACCTGGCCGGAGGACGGGGTCGCGAGCGCGCGCAGGAGGGCCTCGTAGGCGTCGTAGCGCCCGGGCGTCACCTGGCGCAGCATGTGCTCGACGCTGCCGCTGAGGCTCGCGCTCACCTGTAGTACCGCCCCTTCTGAAGAGTTGCCCCGCATTGAGTGACAGCTTAGGCGCCCAGTAGCTCGGGCCTTGTTCTGCGTGCGCGTGTGCGGGTGCATGGTGGCTGGTCGCGCGGCGGAGCCGCACATTGATGCAGTCCCGCGCCCCTGGCGGGCGCTGCCCGCTAGGGACGCTAGAAGTCCCGCTGATAGAAGGGCCTTACCTGCGCCCGCATCCAGGCGATCACCGGGTCCTCGGCCACGTCCAGCAGGACCAGGTTGACCGGCCAGGGCACCGGGGCGCGGTTGAGGGCACGGGCCAGGGCGTCCATGGGGGCGGCGCGCAAGTCGCCCTCCCAGAGGGAGAGTTCCACGCCGATGAACATCACCGGGGCCGCCGTCTCGATCGAGGCGAGGCAGCGGCGGGCCGTCGTGACCACGCCGGTTTCGGCGAACTCGGCGGACGCCACCGCGAGGAAGTCGATCGGGTCGTCCTGCCAGTCCGGCTCGTAGAGCTTGACGCGGCCCCCGGAGGTGAGGCCTTCCAGCGGGGTGCGGCCCACGCGGCAGAGCTCGGCCACCGCCGCCGGGGGCAGCGGGACGCCGACCACGCCGTCGGGATTGACGGCCATGCCCACCTGCGGCGGCAGACCGCGGGCGAACTCCACCGCGGGGGCGATGGTGAACGACATGTGGGAGCCGACCACCTGGCGGAACTGCTCCTCGGAGCTGAAGACCGGCACGTACGCCTGGCCCTCGATCTCCACCGTCGGCAGGTCCAGCGGGCCGCTGTCCGGGCCGCCGCCACTGGGCAGGGGCACCCAGACGAAGCTGCGGCCCAGCACCTCGATGATCCGGCCGCCGGCCGAGGGGAGGCCGAGGGAGGCCGAGAGCACCTCCTCCAGTTCGTTGCCGGGCCATCCGCCGTGGGAGTGGAGGTGTGCCCCTGCCGGGAAGTCCGCGGGGAGTTCCGCCGGGAAGTCCATCTACTTCTCAACCGCCTGGTGTGAACCGCTGCTGTGGCTCAAAAGGCTAGCGGGTGGCCGTCCCGTACAGGTCCTCGGCCGGTCAGCCCGTGAACCCGATCCGGCGCAGTACGCCCGCCGCCTCCCGGTCGATCAGCACCGCCGAGCCGCATCCCGGGGGCAGGTGGCCCTTCTCCACGGAGCGCAGCAGGTGGGCCGCGGCCCTGCGGTGGCGCAGGAAGGCGTACCGCGAGACGCCCCGGCCGCGCTCGCGCTGGCCCTCCAGGGCCGTGCCCGGGTCGACGTCGAGCAGCAGCAGGTGCAGGGTGCCGCCGCGACGGCGGGCCTCGCGGGCCAGCCAGCCGCGCACCCAGGCCTGCGTACCGCAGTCGTGCACGACGACGCCCTGGCCGGAGCGCACGGCGCGGCGCAGGCCGGCGTAGTGCGCGAGGCGGGCCAGGGGGCGGTAGACGGCATAGGGCAGGAAGCCGGGCATGCGGGCGTCCCAGCGGTCCCGGGTGTCCTGGGAGTCGATGCGGGCGCCCTGCACCGTCCGCCGCATCAGCGTCGACTTGCCGCTGCCGGGCAGCCCCGTGATCACGACGAGGTCCTCGGGGGCGAAGAGCAGCGCGTGCGGGCTGTGGCCGGAGCGTTCGCGAAGGTCACGGACCACCGGTGCGACGCACGTGCCCGGGGCCTCGACGGCCGGGGCCGCGGGCTGCTTGGGCAGCGCGATGCCCGACGTCGTGGCGTACGCCGTGGTGCGCTTCACCGTCATCGTCCTCCTCCGGTTCAGGATTCCCCATCCCCACTGAGCGTAAAGAGAAGGTAATGGATGATCTCCCGCATTTTCGTTCACTTCCTGCCACAACCCCGTTACAGACGTGGCCTGCCGAAGACGGGCCGGGCGTGCAATGATGTCCGCGCCAACTGCATACCGGCCGTTCGAATCCGCGCGGGAGAGTCCCCAGCAGTGCATCGCTGGGGCGCCGAAGGAGCAAGTCCCTCCCTTGAATCTCTCAGGCCCCGTTACCGCGCGGGCGAGGCACATCTGAAAAGCGAGTCCCCCTTTTCGCCGAGAAGAGGCGTGGGCTCCACCCAAGGTGCAAGCCCTGACCTGGCCCTCGGCCGGTCATGGCGAACCTCTCAGGTTCCGATGACAGATGGGGAGGAACGACCTCGCCGTCATGCCTTGGGAGAAAACCGTCCGATGAGCAGTACTGAAGAACTCCGTCACACCGCGCTCGATGCCCTCCATCGCGCGCTCGGGGCGACGATGACCGACTTCGCCGGCTGGGACATGCCCCTGCGCTACGGCTCCGAGCGCGACGAGCACAACGCCGTGCGCACCCAGGCCGGGCTCTTCGACCTCTCCCACATGGGCGAGATCACCGTCACCGGCCCCGCCGCGGCGGCCTTCCTGAACCACGCCCTGGTCGGCAACATCGCCTCCGTCGGCGTCGGCCGCGCCCGCTACACCATGATCTGCCGGGCCGACGGCGGCATCCTGGACGACCTGATCGTGTACCGGCTCGCCGAGACCGAGTACATGGTCGTCGCCAACGCCTCCAACGCCCAGGTCGTGCTGGACGCGCTGACCGAGCGGGTCGCCGGCTTCGACGCCGAGGTCCGTGACGACCGGGACGCGTACGCCTTGCTCGCCGTGCAGGGCCCGGAGTCCCCCGGCATCCTCAAGTCGCTCACCGACGCCGACCTGGACGGCCTGAAGTACTACGCCGGTCTGCCCGGCACCGTCGCCGGCGTCCCCGCCCTCATCGCGCGCACCGGCTACACCGGCGAGGACGGCTTCGAGCTGTTCCTGAAGCCGGAGCACGCCGTCGAGGTGTGGCAGGCGCTGACCAAGGCGGGCGAGGGCGTCGGCCTGATCCCGTGCGGCCTGTCGTGCCGGGACACGCTGCGGCTGGAGGCGGGCATGCCGCTGTACGGCCACGAGCTGTCGACCTCTCTCACGCCCTTCGACGCCGGGCTCGGCCGGGTGGTGAAGTTCGAGAAGGAGGGCGACTTCGTGGGGCGCGAGGCGCTCGCCGAGGCCGCCGACCGTGCCGCGCAGAACCCGCCGCGCGTCCTGGTCGGCCTGGTCGCCGCGGGGCGTCGCGTCCCGCGCGCCGGGTACCCGGTCGTCGCCGGCGGCGAGGTGATCGGCGAGGTCACCTCCGGTGCGCCCTCCCCCACGCTGGGCAAGCCCATCGCGATGGCGTACGTCGACGCGGCGCACGCGGCGCCGGGCACGGCCGGGGTCGGCGTGGACATCCGCGGCAGCCACGAGCCGTACGAGGTCGTGGCGCTGCCCTTCTACAAGCGGCAGAAGTAACTCCAGAAGCAGAGACTGGCAGCGGCCCCTGCGTGAGCCTGCGCACATTTGTGCTGCTCACGCACGTTTCCAGCGGTCCCCCCTTCATCACCACTCCCGCGCGTACAGGAGAATTCAGGCCATGAGCAACCCCCAGCAGCTGCGCTACAGCAAGGAGCACGAGTGGCTGTCGACCGCCGAGGACGGCGTCTCGACGGTCGGCATCACCGAGTTCGCGGCCAACGCGCTCGGCGATGTCGTCTACGCCCAGCTCCCCGAGGTCGGCTCGACCGTGACCGCGGGTGACACCTGCGGCGAGCTGGAGTCGACCAAGTCCGTGTCGGACCTGTACTCCCCGGTCACCGGTGAGATCACCGAGATCAACGAGGACGTGGTGAACGACCCGGCGCTCGTGAACTCGGCCCCCTTCGAGGGCGGCTGGCTGTTCAAGGTACGCATCACGGAGGAGCCGGCCGACCTGCTCTCCGCCGACGAGTACGTCGCCCACACCGCCGGCTGAGGAGTTACACCCCTTATGTCTGACAAGTCGCTTCTGAACACGCCCCTGCACGAGCTCGACCCGGCGATCGCCGCCGCGCTCGACGCCGAGCTGGAGCGCCAGCAGTCCACCCTGGAGATGATCGCCTCCGAGAACTTCGCGCCGGTCGCGGTCATGGAGGCGCAGGGCTCGGTCGCCACGAACAAGTACGCCGAGGGCTACCCGGGCCGCCGCTACTACGGCGGCTGCGAGCACGTCGACGTCGCCGAGCAGATCGCCATCGACCGGGTCAAGGAGCTGTTCGGCGCCGAGTACGCCAACGTCCAGCCGCACTCGGGCGCCTCCGCCAACCAGGCCGCCCTGTTCGCGCTGGCCCAGCCCGGCGACACCATCCTGGGCCTGGACCTGGCCCACGGCGGCCACCTCACGCACGGGATGCGGCTGAACTTCTCGGGCAAGCAGTTCAAGGTGGTCCCGTACCACGTGGACACCGAGACCGGCCTGGTCGACATGGCCGAGGTCGAGCGGCTCGCCAAGGAGCACCGCCCGAAGGTGATCATCGCCGGCTGGTCGGCGTACCCGCGCAAGCTGGACTTCGCCGAGTTCCGCCGGATCGCCGACGAGGTCGAGGCGTATCTGTGGGTCGACATGGCGCACTTCGCCGGTCTGGTCGCGGCCGGGCTGCACCCGAACCCGGTCGAGCACGCGGACGTGGTCACCTCCACGACGCACAAGACGCTGGGCGGCCCGCGCGGCGGCATCATCCTGGCGAAGAAGGACTTCGCGAAGAAGCTGAACTCGTCCGTCTTCCCGGGCTTCCAGGGCGGTCCCCTGGAGCACGTGATCGCGGCCAAGGCGGTCTCCTTCAAGGTCGCCGCGAGCGAGGACTTCAAGGAGCGCCAGCGCCGTACGGTCGAGGGCGCGCGGATCCTCGCCGACCGTCTGACCGCCGCCGACGCCCGCGAGGCCGGCGTGAACGTGCTGTCCGGCGGCACCGACGTGCACCTGATCCTGGTGGACCTGCGCGAGTCGGAGCTGGACGGGCAGCAGGCCGAGGACCGCCTCCACGAGGTCGGCATCACGGTCAACCGCAACGCCGTCCCGAACGACCCCCGCCCGCCGATGGTGACCTCGGGTCTGCGGATCGGTACGCCGGCGCTGGCGACCCGCGGTTTCACGGCCGAGGACTTCGCCGAGGTCGCGGAGGTCATCGCCGCGGCGCTGAAGCCGTCCTACGACGCGGACGCGCTGAAGGCCCGGGTCAGGGCGCTCACGGACAAGCACCCGCTGTACCCCGGTCTGAACAAGTAGTTCCTTTCTGTGGGGTGTCCCGCACACTCGTAGGTGAGCGGGACACCCCACGCCCCTGTTCCACCCCGTATTGAGGAGTCCCCCCGTGGCCATCTCGGTCTTCGACCTGTTCTCGATCGGCATCGGCCCGTCCAGCTCCCACACGGTCGGCCCGATGCGCGCGGCACGCATGTTCGCCCGCCGTCTGCGCAACGAGGGTCTGGTGGACTCCGTCGCGTCCGTACGCGCCGAGCTGTACGGCTCCCTGGGCGCGACCGGCCACGGCCACGGCACCCCCAAGGCGGTGCTGCTCGGCCTGGAGGACGCCTCCCCCCGCACGGTGGACGTGGAGAGCGCCGACGAGCGGGTGGAGGCGATCAAGAGCGAAGGCCGGCTGCGGCTGCTCGGTGAGCGCGACATCCCCTTCTCCTTCGACGAGGACCTGGTCCTGCACCGCCGCAAGACACTGCCGTACCACGCGAACGGCATGACGCTGTGGGCGTACGACGCGTCCGGCGGGGAGCTGCTCTCCAAGACGTACTACTCGGTGGGCGGCGGCTTCGTCGTCGACGAGGAGGCGGTCGGCGCGGACCGCATCAAGCTGGACGACACGGTCCTGAAGTACCCCTTCCGCACCGGCGACGAGCTGCTGCGCCTGACGCAGGAGACGGGTCTGTCGATCTCCGCGCTGATGCTGGAGAACGAGCGGGCCTGGCGCACGGAGGAGGAGATCCGCACGGGTCTGCTGGAGATCTGGCAGGTGATGCGGGAGTGCGTGTCGCGGGGGATGTCCCGGGAGGGCATCCTGCCGGGCGGCCTGAAGGTGCGCCGCCGGGCCGCGAACACGGCCCGCAAGCTGCGCTCCGAGGGCGACCCCAAGGCGCTCGCCATGGAGTGGATCACGCTCTACGCGATGGCCGTGAACGAGGAGAACGCGGCGGGCGGCCGCGTCGTGACCGCCCCGACGAACGGCGCGGCCGGCATCATCCCGGCGGTCCTGCACTACTACATCAACTTCGTGCCCGGCGCGGACGAGGAGGGCGTGGTCCGCTTCCTGCTGGCCGCCGGTGCGATCGGCATGCTCTTCAAGGAGAACGCGTCCATCTCCGGCGCCGAGGTCGGCTGCCAGGGCGAGGTCGGCTCGGCCTGCTCGATGGCGGCGGGCGCGCTGGCGGAGGTGCTCGGCGGCTCCCCGGAGCAGGTCGAGAACGCCGCCGAGATCGGCATGGAGCACAACCTCGGCCTGACCTGCGACCCGGTCGGCGGCCTCGTCCAGATCCCGTGCATCGAGCGCAACGGCATGGCCGCCGTGAAGGCGGTCACGGCGGCGCGGATGGCCATGCGCGGGGACGGCTCGCACAAGGTGTCCCTGGACAAGGTCATCAAGACCATGAAGGACACGGGCGCCGACATGTCCGTGAAGTACAAGGAGACGGCCCGGGGCGGGCTGGCGGTCAACATCATCGAATGCTGATCCCGTGCTGACAGGGTGCTAGACGAAGAGCATCAGAGCGACCCCCAGTAGTACGGCGATCACGACGAGGCTGCTGCCGATGAAGCAGCCCGGGTTGTTCATCAGGTCGGAGATCCGTGCCGTGACGGTGAGCGGCGCCGGCGAGAAGGCGGATGGCTGTACGGGTTCCGGGGGCGCCAGGGGCACCGTCGTGGGACGGGGCAGGGCGGGTGCGGGCGGCGGCCCCTCGCTGCGGCTCATGGCATCGCGCAGGAGCTGGCTCCACAGCACCGGAGGCAGGTCCGGGATCTTGCCGTTCGCCGGTTCGATGATGCTCTGCCGGAGCCAGTTGCCCGTGGTGGGGTGGGGGTCCCGGCTCATGCGGTACAGCAGTTCCTGCAGATCGCGCAGATAGCGTTCGTCGCGGGCCAGCGGGGCGACGGCCCAGGTGAAGAGGTCGGCCGAGAGGTCGATCATGGCCTTCCTCGACGGGTGTTCCCCGTTCGCCGTCTGCGGGGTGAAGTACAGGTTTCTTTGCAGCACCTCGGCGCACAGCTCGTGTCGCAGGTCCGGGTGCCGCACGTCGACACGGTCCGGCCTGCCCAGCTCGTTCAGCAGCAGTTCCACCGAGTCCCGCGGCAGTTGCCCGGAACGCAGTTCGCCGAGGAGCACCTCGTCGGCCCGCGTGCGCAGGTCCGCCATCAGGACGCTGCGCCGGCTCCCGTCCCCGCGCCGGTACTCGCGCAGGTCCCGGCGCAGGGCGGGGGGTGCCGACGGTGGAGCGGGTGCGAGTGCCGGGCTCGCATACGGTTTTCCGTACGGTTCCGGAGGGGGCTCGGTGTACGGCTCCGGGCGGGGCTGCGCGTACGGCTCGGCGTAAGCGTCCGCGTAGTGCTCGGCGTAAGCCTCCGCGTAGTGCTCGGCGTACGGGTCCGGGTAAGGCGCTGCGTACGGCTCCGGGGCGACGGTGGCCCGGCCGGCGGCCGGTGTCGCGGGCCTCGCGGGGTCCCGATCCCGATCCGGATCCCGCGTTCGCCTCGCTTCCCGATCCCGATCCGGCTCCTGCTCGCGCTCCTCCCCCAGGATTCTCCAGAGCCGGTCACGGCGTCGTTCCCAGTCCAGGGCCGCGCCGTCGGGGAGTTCCTCGACGAGCTGCGGTACGCCGGGAGCCGCCTCCCGGTGCGCGAGGAGGTAGTCCACCAGCCGGGCCGCCGCCTTGTGTTCGAAGCGTGGCTTGCCGTGCGGGCGGCCCATGACCCTGGCGAGCGGGCCGGAGCCGCCCGTGTCCGGCTCCCAGCGCGGGACGGCCATCAGCCGCAGCGCGTGGGTGTCGACGGAGTCGCAGGTGGCGAACGTCCACTCCTGCCCCGGCCAGCGCCCGAACAGCAGGTAGAGCCCGAGATAGACCAGCGGTACGGCGTCCCGGTCCGGCCAGTCGCGCGGGGTCTCCTCCTCCAGGAGCAGCGACACCCGCTGCGTGGGATCGCGCAGCAACTCCGCGGTGGTGAGGATCAGCGCGTGCGCGACCTTCGGCAGCCGCTCCAGCATCTCCGGCAGCCGCTTGTGGGCGAGGTCGTCGAGTCTCGCGGGGTCGATCTCGGGCAGGCGACCCGATGCCTGCTCGGCCTTCTCCTGCTTGCGCCCGCCGCGGTACGCCAGCCCCAGGCACTCCCGGACCCCGAGGGTGCCGCGGTCGCCGATGAGGACATGGCTGACCGTGCTGGGCCGGCCGCCCCGGTCGGTGGTGGGCCAGCGCTGGACGAGCAGGACGTCACCGTCGCGGGACACGGTGCGCACGACGCTGGGCCGCGCCGCCGCCGCGCCGGACACCCACAGCAACGGGCCCAGTTCCCGGCCGAGTTCCTCGGCGCGCTCGGGTTCGCAGGAGTGTGCGACGGCGTTCATGCCGGTGCCCTGGCGGCCGTGGTTGCCGTCCCAGCGGAAGACGGCCTGGTGCACCGGGCCCCGGCCCTGGAAGTCGCTCACCGATGTTCCCCTCCCTCGGATCCCTCGGGCTCCTCGGGCCCTTCAGACCTCTCGAATCCTGCGGACGTCGCCTCGAATCTCCCGGCTTCGTCCCACGGCACCGCCTCCAGCGCGGGCGCCTCGCCCACGGCCAACGCCTCGGCGCCGCCAGGCACCTGGATCAGCCCGTGCATCGCCAGCAGCGCGACGAGCGGCTCCAGCACCCGCCGGGGCCCCGCGCCCGCCGGATAGCGGCCCTGGTCCTCCTGGCCGCCGGTGGCGGAGGCGACGTGCAGGGTGCAGCGGCGGATCGCGTCGAAGGGACGCAGCCACGCCTGGCCGGCGTGCCGGCGCAGCAGCCCGTGCACGTCCCGGCTCTCCTCACGCATCAGTTCCGGGTCGAGGGAGGTGGCCGGCGGGCGGTTCAGCCATCGGTCGACGGGCGACTGGAACCTGAGGAGGTCGGCCTTGCCGAGCACCATCGCGGCCGGCACGTCCACGTACGGGCCGTTCTTGGGCAGCCGGTCCAGGACGGTGCCGAAGGCGAGGTCGCCGTCCCGGTTCACCTCGACTCCCCAGCGTTCCCTGGCGTGGTCCAGCTGCGGCAGCGGAAGGGCCAGCGCCGGGTCGACGACGAAGACCAGGGCGTCGACGCCCAGCAGGAACCGCAGCGCCGCGTCGGTGCGTACGAGGTCCTCGCCACCGAGGTCGAAGAAGGCAACCGGGCGCACCTGCCCGCGGGCGTCGGTGATCAGCAGGGACTCCACGAAGCGGGCGAAGTCGTCCAGGCCGAGCGCGGCCGTGTGGTCGAGGACCTTGCCGTTGCGCAACGGCTGAACCCGTTCCCGTACGAACCGGGCGTGCTGCTCCGGGTTGACGGACTGCCACTTCAGGCCGTACGGCTCCAGCCCGCCGTCGGTGATGGCCGCGATCATCTGGGTCAGCAGATGGCTCTTGCCGGTGGAGGACTGGCCGACCATCGCGACGGTCAGCGGGCGACCGTACGTCATATAGGGCACCGGGATGAAGTGCTCGGGGAAGTCCGGGTCCGCCGTGCACTTCTGGACGGCGCCGCGCATGATGTCGGTCCGCCGCACGGGGCTGGTGATGCCCGCGAGATCCAGCGGCTGGTACTGCATGCGGCTGTCGGTGACGAACAGCTTGGCGAGGTCGAGCTGGATGGTCTCCAGGCAGTACGGGCACAGCACTTCGCCGTCGCCACGCACCGCGCCCTCGCTCCGCCCGGCCGGTGCCCCGCGCTTGAGGCGCAGCGCCTCCTCGAACGCCTCGTGGTGCGGGCGCGTCTCGTCGGGCGGCACCGCGAGCCGGACGCGGCGGGCGGCGCCCGGCTTCACCAGGTCGAGCACTTGGGCGGGCGTCGGCCGGTCGGCCGCCCGCGGCGCGAAGGCGTCCCGCAAGGTCCGGTCGAGCCTGCGGTGTTCGGCGAGGTCGGGGGCGTCCGGTCGGCCGGTCCGGGCCGTCCGGTCACCAGCTGGTAGAGCACCTGGGCCGCGCTCCACACCGCGTCCCGGGAGTCGGCCGGCCCCTCGCCCCGTCGCTGCTCCGGCGCGCAGAACGGTGTCCGGCCCCACGGGCGCCTGGGCCGCCCGGTCCGGGTCACCGACTCCAGCCCCCACAGCTGCACCTTGGCGCCGTCCCAGCGCACGGAGTTGGGGGAGATGTCACGCGGCACCAGCCCCTGGCCCTCCAGCAGGCACAGGGCCAGCATCAGATCCCTGGTGAAGACGTCCTGGTCGGTCGCGGACATCACGTGGATCCGTGCGACGGGGGTGCCGCGCGGCGGGTCGTACAGCAGGAACGGCTCGGCCGTGTCCAGCTCGTAGCCGACGATCCTCGGGAAGAGCGCCGCGAACTCCGTGTCGCCCAGCAGTTGTTGCAGGTGGAGGGCGGTGCCGGCCTCCGTGTCCAGCAGGGCGCGCGCTGCGGGGTTCGCCGCGTCCTTGGCGCTCAGGCGCACCTGCACGCACTGCTGTCGCTCGTCGTCGAGCCTCGCCTTGCGGATCAGCTGGGGCAGCGGCCGGTCGCGGCGGACCTCCCGGCCCACGCGGACCGGGGTGACCCGGCGCCGCCCCGAGGGCACGGTGAACGCGAGCTTGTCCGGCGGCGGACCGCCCGGTCCCTGCGGGGGATACGGGATGCTGCTCACCGGCGGTCCTTTCGTTCGTACATGAGCACCGGGGTGTGCGGGTGCACCCGGGCGGGGTGCGGAAGACGGGTCACCAGGGGTCGCCGTCCGTGTCGGGCCAGTCGTACGACTCCGTCCGGTCGTGGGAACCGGTCCGCTCGTGGCGGTTCACCGGCTCGGCCCGGTCGGTGCGGTCGGTGCGGTCGGACCGGTCATAGGGGTTCACCGGCTCGTCCCGGTCGTACGCGTTCGTCGTGCCGTACGTCGCCGGCGCGTCGTCCGTGTCCAGTACCGCGTCGCTGTCGGTCCCGTCGGGCTCGGCGCCGTGCCGGGGGCGGACGGTGTGCACCACGCCGATGCGCAGCGGGGTGAGCCGTACCAGGCCGGCGTAGCGTCCCGAGGACGTCCACAGGACCTCGTCCGGGTGGACCGAGCCGCTCGAACGCCAGGCCTTCTCGACCTCGTCGCGTACGGCCCTGGGGGCGAACCTGAGCCACACCGCGGCCGCAGGATCGCGGCTGAGCAGTGCGCCCTGTTCGGGCGAGGACAGCTGCACGACGGCCTGCCGGTCGGCCTCGGCGCCGACCAGGTCGGCCGGTCCGTGCGGGTCGGTGCCGAGGAGGCCGGCCGAGGTGGCGCGGACGCGGCGGGCGGCGGCGAACGGAGGCGGGGCCAGAACGCCGTTGTGCTGGAGGTGATGACGGGCCGTCGACAGCAGTGCGCGGACCCGTTCCTCGGTGCGCCGGACGGCGAGGGTGCCGGCCTGGCCGCGTTCGACGGCACCCCAGTAGGGCTTCATCGCCTCCAGGGCCGCGTCCGTCAGATCGGCCGACAGGGTGGCGACCAGCTCGGGCCCGCCCTCCCCGCTCTCCCGGTCCAGCCAGCGCGGAACCCCCTTGGAGCGGTCCCTCGACGGGGCGGCGTGACTCCGCTCCGGACCCGTCTCGTTCCCCTTCTCCTGCGCGGGCTCCTCCCACGACGGACCGTCGTCCCAGGCGTACACGCTCGCCCAGTCGCTCTCACCGTCGTCGGACCCGGCACCGGCGTCGTCCGGTCCGAGGTCCAGGTCGTCGGAGAGCCAGTCGTCGTCGGCAGGTGTGCGGGCGCCGGGTACGTCGAAGCCGCCGGGCACCCCGGCCGCCGCGAGCCGCGCCGGCTCGGGCACCGCCTCGGCCTGAGCCGCTGCCGCCGTCGCCCGCAGCATGCCGGCGACGGAACGGGCGGCGTCGGCGCAGTACAGGCGCTCCCCGACGGCCCAGTGCTCCCGGACCGCCTCGGCCAGCAGGGCGTCGAGCCCGTCAAGTGCCCGGCGCAGTACGGCAGTTGTCTGGCCCGGCGCCCAGTCGGCGGCCGCCGCCCGCCAGAGCCGGCGTACCGTCTCCAGCGCGACGCCGAGGGCCAGCAGCAGCCCGATCGTGCCGAGCCAGACCGGGGTTCGGTGGCGTACGACACCCCGGCCCCGACCGCCGCGCCGCCGATCGCCGCGACCCTGGGGGCGACGGCCCAGCGGCCGGGGCGTCCCGCACCGCGCAGCCGGGCCGCCCCGAGCATCGCCATGCCGACGAACAGCAGCGGCACGACGACTGCCAGGGCGAGCCACGGCCCCCACCACAGCGCACCGAGCAGGCCCGCCCAGGCCGCCGCCAACGGCCCGGCCACCGGGAGGCCGGCGGCCGCGGCGGCCGCCGTCCCCGTCTGCCGGGCCACCGCCTCGGCGGAGTACGGGGCGAGCCTCGGCAGCAGCGCCGTACCCGGCAGTGGCTCGGCGCGCCCGGCCAGGCCGGTGAAACGCTGCGCCACCGACCGCAGGGCGAGCCCCTGGCCCAGCAGTTTCTGGGCGAACTCCTTCAGCCCCTCGCCGATCCGCTCGCCCATGCCCTCGGCCGACGGCACCCGCAGTCCGAGGGCCGCGAGCCGGGTCGCCGACTCGGCGGCGGACGTTGCCGTGCCGCCGCCGCGCAGGGCTGTGGTGACGAGATCCCGGTAGTTGTCCAGTGCCTGGCGTGCCTGGTCGACGTCCGCCTCGAAGGCCTCCCGGCGCGAGGCGCGCAGCAGCCCGGGCAGGGTCCGCAGCCCGGCCAGCGCGTCCTCGGCGTGGTCGAGGGCGTCTACGCAGGCGCGGTGGGCATCGTCCGCCACTCCGCCGGGCTCCCGGTGTCCCAGGTCCTGGCCGCCCCTGCCCACCACCAGGCGGCGCAGCGGCTCCGGCAGGTCGGCGCCGGAGGAGGCGGTCAGCAGGACGTCCGGGTCGAGTTCGGTGTCCTCACCGGCGAACCGGGTGAGCGCGTCGCGCCATGCCCGGTCGCGCACCTCCGGCGGCAGGTCCTGCTCCAGCAGCCGTACGCCGGGCGCGGCGACGGCCTCGGGCAGCGACTGGATGCCGTGCAGCACGCTGAGGTAGACGTCCGGGACCGACAGCACGTCGACCAGAGCCGCCAGCGCGTCCGGGTCGTCGGCCGCGGGCTGCTCCAGCGCGGTGCGGGCGGAGCGCAGATCGCCGGCCCACAGCAGCGCACTGCCGGGCGCCCGCAGCACCGAGGGGCGCAGCAGCCGGCGGTCGGGCTGGAAGCCGCCTTCCTCGCCCGCGAACGAGCCCGGCGCGCTGCCGACCAGCAGCACCAGGAGCCTGACCTCGCCCACGGCCCGGTAGCCGGTGACGAGTTCGTACTGCGGCCGGTGATCGGTCAGCCCGGCCGGGCTGTCGACCACCAGGAACAGCGGATCGTCGGGTTCGGGCAGCCCGGCCCGGCCCAACTCCTGGGCGACCCTGGCCCGCAGCGCCGACGGGCTGTGCAGTGCGGCCGCCCCGGCCCGCAGGTCGAGATGGATGACGGCACCGAAGTCCTGCGGCACGCTCACAGCACGTCACCGTCCCAGGAGCCGCCGCGCCGGGCGGAGTCGTCGTCCCACGGCGCCGGAGGCAGGTCGTCACGGTCCCGGGCAGTGGTCCGGGAGCCGTACTCCTCACCACGCTCGCGCCGCCGGGCGCCCGGTCCGTCACGGTCCTCGTCGTCCCGCCGGTCGTCGCCGCCGGTCTCGTCGAAGTCGCCGCGTGCGCCGCGACGACCCCCGCCGCCGCCCCCGCCCCCGTCACCGTCACCGTCACCGTCACCGTCACCGTCACCGTCACGAGGCTCACCCCAGAAGTCCCGCTCCTCGCCCGGTTCTTCACGACGGCGCCCGCTGCCGGGCCGGTCGTAGTCGTCGTAGCCCTCATGACGGCTGTCGCCGCGTTCACCGCCGTACGGCCCGTCCTGGTCGCCGTACCGGCCCCCACCCCGCGAGCCCCGCGCGTCGGCGTTCTCATCCCGGTCGCCCTGATCGCGTCGATGGGTGCCGAGGGAGTCGAAGGAGTCGACCGGGGCGGTGCCGAAGTCGTCGTCCTGGGGACGGCGGCGGGGTTCCGCGAGGCCGTCCGGGGTGCGGGGGCGGGTCGAGGTGCCGCCTCGGACGTGTTCCAGCAGGGTGCGCAGGGTCGGCTGGACGGCACGCTGGTCGCCGAACTCGGTGTCCAGGGCGGCCGGGAGGGTCTCCGCCCAGAACTCCCACAGCGGCCGCACCCAGCCCTCGACCCGCTCGCCGCCCTGTTCGCGGCGGTCCGCGAGCAGCTCCAGCTGGCGCGGGGCGATCTTCTCCACGAGGTCGGTGAAGAGGGGGTGCGGTTCGCTGCCGGTCCGGGCGAGGCCCGACGGCTGGGCCCCCATCAGCTCACGGCAGTAGTCCTCGACGGTCCGCTCGTCGTCGAGGACCGTCCAGCGTTCGTACGCGCGCAGCAGTTCGGCCCAGCTGGACACACCGCCGGGGTAGTCCCCGAGCCGCAGCCGCACGCCGGGGACCTGGGCGCCCTTCTCGGGGAACAGCCGCAGCCGTACCCGCTCCGGCGACGCGGGGTCGCCGTCCACCACGTCGACCTGGCCGTTCCACATGCAGCACAGCAGCCGGTGCATGATGACGCGCCGGTCCTCCTCGCTGCTCACCATCCAGCTGTCCCGGAAGCCGAGCCGCTGCCGCCACCGCAGGACGTCCTGGGCCTGCTCGGAGTCCTTCGCGCGGGCCCACTGGCGCAGCACCTTGCGGGCCTCGGGCACCTGGGTGAGGCTCATCTCGCTGCGGAAGAGGACCACGGTGACGGAGTCGCTCTCCACGCCCCGGTACTCCACGGAGTTCTTCGCGTCCGTGGGCAGCCGCAGTGTCTTGCCAAGGTATTCCTGCACCTCTTCCACGGCCTGCACCCGCGGATGGGTCACCAGCACCCGCAGCAGGCCTGTGCCTTCCGGGGTGAACCCGACCGGCAGCAATCCGGCGAGCTTGCGGCCGAAGAGGTCGAGGGCCTCCTTGCTGACCTGTTCGGTGGCGTCCGCGTCGCCCGCCGCGGCGGCCAGCAGCATGCCCATCGACGGCAGCAGCGGCCGCTCCTCCAGGTGCGCGCCGCTCTCGGCGAACAGCCGGGCGATCCGGGCCTCCAGCTGCCCCTTGACCCGCGCAACCGAGCCCTCCGGGTCGCGCCGGCTGAGCGTGTGGACCTGACGCCAGGTGTCGCCGTCGACCAGCTTGAGCAGCAGCGCGGCCTCGTCGTCGTTCTCCCGCAGCCCCTCGCGGCGGATCAACCGGGTGACGACGTCCTCGTAGAAGTGGTTCAGGGTGCGCTGCGGCGGCAGCAGATACGAGATCCCGGTGCGGTCCTCGTACAGTTCGCGGCCCTTCTGCTCGGCGGTCTTGCGCTCCTGGTCGCTGTGCGTGCGGAAGGCGTTCACCAGGCGCACGATGTCGGCGCCGGCCGCGTCCGCGTGGGGCTGCCAGTGCTGTTGCTGCTCCCGCCAGGCCTCGTGCCACACCGTGCGGCAGCGCCACTGGTACCAGGCGTCCTGTTCCTGGATGGCCGCCTGGACGTCGTCGTCACCCCAGCGGGCCGGTGCCAGACCGCCCAACTGGCCCTTGATCCGGGGGATCTTGGGCGGCTGCTCCTTCACGCCGGGCGGGCGCTGCGGGGTGCGGGCGCGGTTGTCCAGCATGCCGAGGAAGCCGAGCCGGGCGATCGGCTCGTCGCTATCGGGGACGCCCCTGACGACGCGTTCGGCGAGGAAGGGGTCCACGCTCTGCAGCAGTTTGTCGATGGCGGGGCGCGGCGCGAACCGGTCGGCCATGGCGGTGGCCGCGCGGTCGGCCTCGGCCCGCAGGTCGGACAGCAGCCGCTGCATGTCCGCGACGCGCTCGCCCAGCGCCTGCTCGATGTTCTTGCCGCCGCGGGGCAGCGGATCGGGCTCGGGCACCGGCAACTGCCTTCGCTCCCAGAGCTCTTCGAGGTGGGAGTCGGCGAACAGCTCCCGGATCATCGGCACCGCCCCGTCCCGCAGGGCGGCCCGTGGCCGCGCCACGAGGTCGGTGACCGCGAGCCGCAGCAGCCGCCCGGCCACCAGATCGGCGAGCTGGTCCATCGGCGCGGTCATGGACGCCACCAGGCTGGTGGAGACGCCCTGCCGGCCGATGCCGGTCGGGGACACGGCGCTGCGCTGCACGCCCCGGTTGATGAAGCTCGCGGCGAAGGTCGTGAAGTCGTCGTCGGAGGCCTGCTTGCGGCCCTGCGCGCGGCCGTCGCCCAGTTCGGTGCCGATCAGCGACATCACCAGGGAGACGATGGAGCGGCGCAGGTCGTCGGCGCGGATGCCGGCGGTCGGGCTGAACAGGAACGCCGTGGGCAGGATGCCGGTGCGCAGCCGGATCGGCATCATGCCCGGGTAGCGGATGCCGAGGCCGACCTCGTGGTCGAGATCGCCGATCTCGGCGCCCTCCGACGGCGCGTTCTGCGTGTCGACCAGCCGGAACAGGTCGACCAGCGCGCGGGCCGCGTTGAGTTCGGCCTCTCTTCCGCCACCGGTGGCGGCGGAGAACGACGAGGGCATCACGACCAGCGGGTAGATCTTCACGCCGTCGAAGCGGCGCATCTGGAAGGCGTGGTTGATCAGGTGCAGATAGTCCAGGAAGATCCCGGCGCCGGTGCCGCCGGCCACCGAGAAGGCCACGAAGACGTCGCAGCCGTTGACCTTGCCGCCGCCGAGCTCGCTCAGCTCGCCCGCCGCCCTGGCCATCGAGTCGATCGCCTGCAGCAGCGGCTCCAGGACGGGGGCCAGGCTGTGCCTCAGGGTGGCGAACAGGGCGGCGCGGCCGACAGTGGGCAGCTGGCCCGCGCCCGCGTGCAGCGGGGTGACCTTCGGTTCGTCGATGCGCGGCGGCAGCCAGTCGCCGACCTCGTCGCGCAGAACGGCCCGGAGCATCTTGGTGACTTCGGGTGAGGCGTCGAAGTTCGGCAGCAGGTTGTGGGTGGCCCGGGAGGTCCGGGCGTACGCCGCCCGCAGGGACTGGTCCACATTGAACTGCGGCAGCCGGTGCAGGTCGCTCTCGCTGTAGTCCGCGTACACGAACTGCAGGCAGTCGGGCAGTTGGAAGGGGGCGTGGCCGCTCTGCCGGCTCAGCGCCATGCCGTCGGGGCCGCACAGTTCGGCGCGCAGTCTGCGTTCCAGTTCGGCGCCGACCAGTCCCCCGGTGCCGCCCAGGCCGACGAAGAGCATCGGCTGGAAGATCTTCATGGGTTTCCTCCCCGCTCTACGGCCGACGCGGCCGCAGGTTCGTGCTGGGTACGTCCGTGGATGTGCGGGTCACAGGTACGAGGTGAAGGCGCTGTCGTTGCCGCCGTCGCCGGGGCCGGTCGAGGAGCCGGCGCCGACGGTGGCCCCCGCGGTGGGTGGCCGACGGCGGTTGCCGCGGCCCGGCCGGGTGTCCTCGCCCAGGGCGAGGCTCAGCGTGTCGGTCAGCTGGACCTGGCCGCCGGTGGTCAGCGCGGTGCGGCCGGCGCCCTTGGTGCGCAGCACCGCTCCGCCCTCACGGCTGCGCTGCACGGCGTACTGGCCGTGCGGGCGCCGCTCGATGCGCGGGCTGCGATGGGCTTCGACGACGGCGAACTCGTACCAGTGCTTGCTGTTGCCGTGGCCCGCCGGGTGCTCGTTGAGGACGCGGCCGTCCTCCGACACCAGTTGCAGCATCAGGCCGTAGGGGTCCTTGCGCCGGTTGCGCAGCTGCCGCCAGGCGACCAGGGCCGCGCCGGCGAGGGCGATCAGGACGGCGGCGGACACGAACGCCCACCAGTACTTCTCCCAGATCCCGGGCTCCGGCACGACCCGCACCGACAGCGGTGACCGTACGAGGGTGCGGTCGCCGTCGGTGGTGTCGACAGCGGTGACGGTGCCGGCGAGCTTCAGCCCGTCGTCGCCGAGGCGGTCGCCGAAGACGTCCACGGGAGCGACCTCGACGTGCACCTCGCGGGTGCCGGACTCGCCGGGCTTCAGCGTGATCTCGGCGGGCTTGACGGTGAGCAGCCCGGACCGGAGGTCGGCCACGGACAGCCGCAGGGTGTGCGGGGTGTCGGTGGTGTTGTGGACGGCGAGGGTGCCGGTGACGGTGGCGCCGGGGTGGGTCTCGGCGGCGGGCAGTTCGAGCGCGGCGGTGACGGGCAGCTCGCCGGGCGCGACCGTGCTGCCCTCGCTGCGGGTGTCGGCGCTGAGCCCGGAGGCCGTCAGGGTGGCGCTCACTTTCAGCGCCCCGTCGGCGTCCTTCGGGATCGTCACGGTGCCGGTGAAGGAGCCGTCGCTCGCCTTCGGGTCGGTCCCCTTGCCGCCGTCGGCGAGGTCGAGTGCCAGCGGGGAGAAGCCGTCCCCGGTCAACTCGCTGCGTACGCGCAGCCCCTCGTAGTCGCGCGGGTCCTTGATCTCGTAGCCCTCACGCGTCTGCAGCCGCATGGTCACGGTGACCTTCTCGCCGGCCTGCGGCGAGGGCGGGTCCATGGTGATGGCGCCGCGCAGTTCGCCCTGCCACAGCACGCTGACGGCGACGGGCAGCGAGCGATGTCCCTCCGGCGCCTCGGCCTTCACCTTCCAGGTGCCGGGCAACGGGTCGACGATCTTCAGCGCCTCGACGGGTCCGGTGCCGCCGGCCAGCTCGAAGCGGGACTTCTTGTACGTCCCCGAGGTGGGGACCTTGTCGCCGCTGGGGTCGATGTAGCTGATCTCGACCTCGGGGTCGCCCTTGTCGACGACGATGCTGCCCACGGTCGCCAGCGGGGAGATGCCGATCTCCAGGGTGGCCGGGGGCCGTTTGCTGGGGCCCTCCTCGTGGCGCAGGCAGTGGGCCGCGGCGAAGATCCGCTCCAGTGTGGGGCCGACGTCCTTGGCCCCGTTGACCTTGTGGGCCTTCGGGGTGGCGGAGGGCAGTTCGACGCAGCCCTTCTGATAGCCGCCGGCGGCGATCTGGTCGAGCTGCGCCTTGTCCGGGTCGGGGCCGAAGCCCAGGGGCCAGATCTGGACGTTCTGTGCGGCGGCGTCCTTCAGCGCCAGCTCCAACTGCCGTTCGCCCTCGGCCTGGCGGTGCGAGGGATCGCCGTACTTGGGGCTGTCCTTGACGTCCATCTTCCCGTCGGTCAGCAGGAACAGCACCCGGGGCTGGGAGGCGTCGGAGCCGTCGGTCAGGTCGTGCACGCCCTGCCGGATGGCGCTCGGGAGGTCGGTGCCGGTGCCCTCGCTCTCCTTGCGGCTGCGCAGCTTGCCGACGCAACTGCCGATCGTCTCGCGGCCCGCCGCGTCCAGCGCGGTGCGCGGGCAGACCGGGTCCACCGCGCGCTGGTCGGCGTTCTCGGCCGCGGCGAAGCCGAAGACCGTGACATGCGAGGACGAGGACACGTCGCCCAGCGCGATGCGCGCGGCGGCGGCCTTCTCGGCTTTCATGTCCTCGGGCGCGAGGCTGGCCGACTCGTCCACGGCCACCGCGTAGTTGACCGCCGGGAACGCCGGTTCGGAGTCCGCCGCGGGCACCGGATCCTGACCGGCCGGCGCCAGCAGGGACGCGAACACCGCGGTGGCGCCCAGCAGCGAGACCATGGCGCGGCGCGCCCGGCCCCTTCGTGATTGCCGTCTTCCCGTGACTCTTTCCACGGCCGTCCCCTGATTCTCGGAGAGTCTCTGCTCTGCGTCGCGTTGGTTGCTTGGGGTGCTTGCGTTGGTTGCTTGGGGTGCTTGCGTTGATTGCGGTGCGTGCCTTGTGCCGGCCGGTCGCGCGTCAGCGCGCGGTCAGCCCCCAGACCACGGCCAGTGCCGCCGAGGGGGCGAGCGAGGCCACTCCCCAGCGGATGGCGCGGTACTTGGCGGTGAGGATCGAGCTGACGTCCACGGCCTGGACGAGCAGCCATGCGGCCGGATCGCGCCCTGCCTCGGCGACCCGGGCGGACAGCTCCGCAAGGTCGCGGGCGGCCACCAGATCGCCGAAGTACGTCACCTCGTCCCGGCCGCGGACCGTGCCGGTGCGCGGCATCAGCGCCCCGACCAGCGCGGACACCGCGACAGCCCAGAGCACCCCGGAGAGGACCAGCGTCACGTCGGCGAACCCGTCCCACCTCGGGGTGCCGTGCCAGCCGACCAGGAACGCGGGCAGCGCGAGCGTCCCCGACAGCAGCACGGCCGCTTTGGAGTCGGCCCGGCCGACGTCCTCCCGGACGCTGTTCAGCAGCCGTTCCGCGATGTGCTCCCCGCCCGGTCGTGGCAGTGCCGACCCCCGTCCGGCACGGGCACGACCGGGTCGGGGGAGGTGCGTGCCGCCCCGTCGGCGCTCATCGGTCCTCTTCCGCCCAGGACCAGCCGTCGTCCTCGGCACGTCGGCGTCGGCGCGGCGGCTCCCGGTCGTCGTCCACCGGGTAGAGGTCGGGCCGGTGGGTCTGGCGCCGGGCGGCCCGGGTGCGCGGGTCGTCGTATTCGGGTTCGTCCTGCGGGTAGTAGGGCTCCGGCCGGTAGGCCTGCCGGGACGTGCGGGAGCGCGGGTCGTCGTCCTGGGGGTCCGCTGCCGGGTACGGCTCGGGCCGGTAGGTCCGCTGCCTTGCCGGTACGCGCGGCTCGTCGTAGTCGGCGTCGTCGCGCGGGGAGTAGGGCTCGGGCTGGTACGACGGGCGCCGCGCGGGGACGCGCCGGTCGTCGTGGTCGCGGTCGTCCGGATAGGGGTCGGGCCGGTGAGTTCGGCGCCGGCCCGGGTCGCGCCCGTCGTCGTGAACGCGGTCGTCCGCCGGGTAGGGGTCCGGCCGGTGGCTCGCGCGCCGGGTGCGGGTGTCCGGTGTGTCGTAGTCGGCGTCGTAGTCGGCTTCGTAGCCGGCGTCGTAGCCGGCCTCGCCTCCCCGGTACGGCTCCGCCCGGTCGGGGCCTCGCCGGTCGGGTCCCCGCCGGCCGGCGCCTCGGCCGTCGGACCGCCGGTCGGGCTCGCCCCGCGAGGGCTCGGCCCGTGCAGGGCGCCGTCTGGGCGGCTCGTGCGACGCCCAGTCCGGGTTGAACGGGCGGCCGGAGGACGCCTCCAGCTCCCGCGGCCGACGGGCCGGCACGGTTCCGATGGGCCCCACCATGGGCCGTCCGTCGCCCTGGTTCAGCAGGTTCAGGACCTGCGTCTCCACGTCCACGGTGGCGAGTTCGCCCCGCTGGGCCATGGTGAACAGCCGGGCGACCCGGTCCTTCTCGTCCTGCCTGCCCTCCTGGCGGATCTTCTCCAGGAAGTCCTTGGCCCCCTCGGGGTCGGCCGCGAGCATGAAGCTGAGCTGCTCCAGCTCCCCGCCCTGCAACATGCGCCGGTACGACTCCTGACGCAGCCGGATCACCTTGGCCTGGGCGTGCGCGTCCCGTTCCTCGTCGGCGTGCTCGATGGTCCGGTCGTCCACGCGCAGCCGGACGTACAGCCGTACCCGCAGGCCGAGTTCGGAGCCCAGGTCGGCCCAGCGGCCGCCCGCGCACTCGCGTGTGATGGCGCGGTTGGCCTGTTCGGCCTCGGTGACCCGGTAGGTGGTGGTGACCTCACGCAGCCGTTCCAGCACCGGGGCGGTGAGCCGGTTGGCGACGTCGGTGACGACCTCCAGGGCGGCCAGGTGCGGGTCGGTCACGGCCCACTGGATGTCCACCTCGGCCTTGAAGAAGGTGGTGCCGCCGGCGGCCGGGAGTTCCATCTGGAGCGGCGTCACATAGGTGCCGAGCGCGATCTCGCACATGCTGTGCGTCCGGGCCAGCACCGGCCTGTCGACATGCTGGACCCCGGAGGCCCTCTTCACCGTGTAGCCGCCGTTCCGGTAGAACTGCACCAGCGCCGATCGGGGGCTCACCTTGGGGAACCCGTCCGTCAGCGTGTTGAAGTCCCGAAGGAACGGACCCGCGGGCCCCGCGGGGTCGGCGCCGACCGCCTCGTCCCCGTCGAGCGCCTCGTCCTCGTTCTCAGCCATGCCTCTCCTCCTCGCGGGTCCTGTCCCGGCGCGACCGGTCCTGTCGCGGCCACTCCTGACGCGGCCTTTCCGGGCCCGGCCGGTGCGGACCCGGCCACTCCTGACGCCGCCGGTCCTGGCGCGGCCCGTCCTGCCTCGCCCGCTCTTCCGGCGCGACGGCGAGCCACCACAGGTCGCGTGCGTCCGCGTCGGGAAGCGGCTTCTCCGGGTCGCTCATCATTCGGCGCAGCAGCCAGTCCAGCCGCCGCCGGTCGTGCTCCTCGGTCGCCAGCGCGGGCAGCAGCTCCGCCAGCCCGGGCCGGGTCCACTCGGTGCCGTCCTTGCGCACGGCCGACCGCAGCAGTTCCTCCAGCGCGTCCACCGCCACGTCCTTCGACCGCGCCGTGTTCAGCGCGGTCCACATCAAGTCGGCCATCGGCTCGACGAGTTCGGGCCGGATGGCGGCGAGGGCGAGCGCGACCGGCCAGTCCCCGCGGTCCGCCCAGGGGGAATCGCTGTCGTCCCCCAGGGAGTCGGGGTCCATCAGCAGCTCGTCGACGGTGGTCAGCGCCAGCCGGACGGTGGCCGCGAGCCCCAGGTCCTGGTACGGCTCGCGCTTGTGGTGGGTCCACTCGGCCATCCGTGCCAGCACCTCGGCGGCGTCCGGCAGCACCAGCAGCCGTACGACGTTGTGGGAGGCGACCGTGACCAGTTCCCCCTCGTCACGGACCCCGATGCGGGCCAGGGCGTCCAGGGTGTCGTCCATGGTGGCCGCGGCGTTGCCGTAGCCGAGCGCCCAGGCCGCGCTCCAGCGCTGCGACGGGGTGCCCTTCTTGCTCCAGTCGCCGATCAGCCGGTGCACGGCCTTGCGGTGCGAGGCGTGGCCGGCCGCCTGGTCCAGCGTGGTGGCCGCGAAGATCAGCCGGCGGTTCGTGGTCGCCTCGGCGAGCGGGCGGATCAGTTCCGTGTAGCCGTGGTCGAAGTCCCGTACGCACAGCTCCCCGGCGGCGACGGCGGCACGCATCCACACCTGGTCGCGCGGGTCGTCCGCCAGCAGCCGCAGCCAGCGCACCACCGGCGCCCGGACCGGGAAGTGCCGGTCCCACAGCTCGGTGAGCACCGCGGACGGCAAGGCGGAACCCCGGTACCAGATCAGCCGGGCCGGCACCTCGTGCCCGTCCACCTCGACCTTGCCGTCCGTGAGTTCGGCGCGCGAGAGCGCCCGGTCGGCCTCCGGGTCGTCGCAGAACAGCGGGCGGGCCGGGGTGTTGTCCGGGTCCGACTGCACGGACAGTTCCCAGGTCAGCAGGTGCGCGGCGGCGGCCACGGCGCTGTGCGAGGCCCCGCCGAGGACGGCGAGCGCGATCCGGAACGCCACCGGGTGGAACAGCGTCGCCGTACCCGCCCGTCCCGGGTTCCGGTCCCCGCGCTCCGCCTCGGCCGGCCGGGCCGTCAGCGCCCGGTCCACGCCGGCGAACCACTCCTGGGCCTGTACGGCGGCCAGGCTCCGGCAGCCGTCCAGCAACGCCTCGCGGGAGATGTCCCCCAGCACATGCCCGGCCAGCAGCGATGCGAGCAACTCGGCCTCGGCGGGCCGCAGGTCCTTCAGCCCGACGGCGTCCTTGACCTCCTCCCGGTCCGCGAGCCGCTCGGCGCGGGCCAGCAGGTCGGCGGGCGCGGTGTCGTCCTCCCCGGCTCCGGCGGCGTGCTCCTCCAACCGCTCCCGCAGCCGGGTCGCCAGGAGTTCCTCGGTCGGCGCGGGCGGGCAGATCATGCCGTACCGCCCGGCCAGCAGCGGATTCGCCGCCGACCCGACCGTCACGACGATCACCGCGAAGGCCTCGCAGCGGGCCAGGGCTGCAGCGAGCTCGTCGAGGTCCATCTCGTCCGGTGGCAGTGCTCCGGGCCGGGTGAGGGACAGCTCCAGCAGATACCCGACGCCGGGCCGCGCCTCCTCGCCCTCACCGCCCCGCGACTCGTCCAGCGACGCGGCCAACTGCCGTACACCGCCGTCCGGATCGACCCTGAGCACCCGGGAGCCGGCCGGGGGCTCCGCGTCCGGGCCGGTGCCGGTGCCGCTCGCCGCGGAGGTGGTGACCTCGTCGAGGAGCGACAGCGCGGTACTGGTACGTCCGGTACCGGGCGCGGCACCGAGGACGAGCAGCCGCTGGGCGCGGAGCGCGGTGCGCAGCCGGACGTATCCCTCCGGCTCGACGTGGGCACGGCGGAGCCTGCGCAGTTCGTCCTCGGGCACGGGTCCGCTGCGCATGCCCGCGCCGAACTGGCGGGCGCCGAGCCGCAGGTTGATGTCGCCGATGTGGGCGCTGTTGAAGTACGAGCGGTCGAAGCGGTGCAGGTCCCGTCCGACGTCGAACAGCAGCCGGGTGGCCCGGCGGGTGCGTGCGGCGGCGGCGAGGTCGGTGGGCCCGTCCTCGCCCTGGTCCTCGGCGAGGGGGTCGCGGGTGTACGCCTTGAACCGCCCGGCGGCGCGCTCCCGTTCCTTCTCCCGCTCGTCCTCCTCGTCGTCCGCCCCGTCCTCGGCGGACTTCTCGTCGTCGTCCTCGCCCTCGTCGTCCCGGTCCTTGTCGTCCCGGGCCTGCTTCTTGCCGTCCTTGGCCTGCTTCTTGTCGTCGCCGGACTTCCTGTCGCCGGACTTCCTGTCGCCGGACTTCCTGTCCCCGGCCTTCCTGTCCCCGGACCTCTTGTCGTCGGACCTCTTGTCGTCGGCCTTCTTGTCGTCGGCGTCGGACGACCGGCCGCCGGCCGGCTTCTCGGGGGCGTCGTCGGCCGCGCCGCCCGCCTGCTCGTCGTCGCTCACCCGGCTCAGCCCCTCCCTGCTCGGCGTCGCGGCCGGTGTTCCGGCCGATGTGCACGTTGCCCTGGTACTCGTTGTCGTGGTGCTGGGACATGTCGCCGATGACGTTGTAGTGAATGCCGACGCCACCGGGCCGATGACCGGACATGCCGTCGCCGACGACCTCGAACTCGTCGTTGTCGTCGAACTCCTCGGCGTCGTCGAACTCGTCACCGTCGACGGCGTGCAGGGGGCCGCCGACGCCGGCGGACGACGACGGTGAAAGTGACGGCGAAGGTGAAGGCGAAGGCGGTGCAGGCGCGGGCTGCGGGATCACCGGAGCGGTCCGCCCGGGCAGATGGAACCAGGCGGTGACCTCGCCCTCCTTCAGCTCCAGCCGGGCCGGCGAGTAGTGCGCGGGCTCGATGAACTTGCCGCCGGCGCCGACCACGTCGTCGTACAGGGACTGGGACGTGACCAGCACCAGGTCGGCCTTCTCCGTGTCGAGCAGCCCGCGGGCGACGGAGGAGTCCGCCAGCCGGCAGGCGAGGTCGACGGCGCGTCCGCTGATGCCCCGGCCGTCATGCCGGACGGGTCCGACATGCATGCCGATACGCAGCCCGAGGGGCACGGCCAGGCCACGGTTCTCGTCCCGGAGCTTCTCGTGCACCTCGATCAGCCACAGGCCGAGCAGCCGGCTCGCCGCGATCCGGCCCGGCACCGACAGCAGCACGCCGTCGCCGCGGTCCTCCAGGTGTACGGCGTCCCGGGCCACCTTGGCGTGGGTGAACCCCGTCTCCAGCACACGGTAGATGCGCTCGCGCATCCGCACCTTGTCGACGTCGTCGTAGGCGCCGGAACGTCTGGCGTCGACGCTGATCACCAGCTCGTAGTGCGCTTCGGTGATGTCCAGAGCGTCGTGGTTCACCCGTGCCCCCTGCATGTTCCGTCCTTGCCGAAGAGTGGTTCGTCGTGCCGAAGAAGTGGTTCGTCGTGCCGAAGGGAGGTGGTTCGTCGTGCCGAAGAGAGGTCCGTTCGCCCCGGCGAAGAGGTCGTTCATCCCGCCGGGGAAGTGGTTCGTCCCGGCGAAGGCGTCGTCCGTCCTGCCGGAGAAACGCTCCGTCCCTTCAGCGTCGGGCCGGGGAGGAGTGGCGTCTGTAGCCGTTTACACACGGCGGGGCGCGGGTTTACTCCTGATGACCGTCCGCGAGCAGGGCCAGCAGGGCGGGGTCGAGGATCTCGACCATCCGGTTGCCGGTACGGACGATGTGCTGCGTGCGCAGGAGGCGCAGGGCCTTGGCGACGGCTTCCCGGGTGGCGCCTATGGTGGCGGCCAGCTCATCCTGGGCCAGGTGCACGACGGGGCCGGAGGCCGAGGGGTCACTCGAAGGACCCGATCCGGAGGGGGTGTAGGGGCCGGCGGGTTCGGCTCCCGAGAGTTCGATGAGCCGGCTGGCCAGGCGCTGGAGCACGGTGAGCGAGGCGAGCGCGGACCGCTCCTGGTCGGCGCTGCGCAGGCGGAAGGTGAGCTGACGTATCACCAGGCCGCTGACCCTGGGATGCAGGGCGAGGAAACGGCGAAACGCATCCCCGGATATGACCTGGGCCTCTATGGCGCCCAGTGCGCGCACGGTGGCGCTGCGGGGATGCGGGTCCAGCGCGGCCATCTCCCCGAGGAGTTCACCCGGGCCGCGCAGGCCGAGTATGAGCCGGGTGGCCCCACGGTCCGTCACCACGGACACCGTCACCCACCCCCGAATGATGATCACGACATGACTGGACCGGTCGCCCTCCGTCAGGAGGTGGGCGTCGGCCGGGAAGTTTTTCCGGCTGCCGAGGGCCATGACGCTCTCGCGCTCCTGAGCAGTCAGAGCGCGAGCGAACGCCAGCTCATTGCCGAGCAGTCCCATGGCCGGTCCCCCGCCGCATTCCGGACGCCTGGATTTTCGATGGGTGTTGATGCTGGCAGAGCGACGCTCCGGCTCGAGTGAATTGCGCCACACCGGGGGTACTGACCGGTACTTGAGGAATGCCAGGTAGATCACCCTGCCCTCGATATCCGCGCCCCACCCCACTCAGGGGGCGCACATCACAGAGCGTGCGCCCCCCGTCTGCGCTTTTGGGAATGACCTTGAGGTCAAACCCGGCGCACGAACGATCGTCAACCTCAGGGCCGATAATCGGCCGACCGAGAAGGAGTTGGCGAAAATTCGGGTTTGTGGCGTGGATGCTTCGGTGGCGAGGTGAGGACGATGTGACCGTCCGGTGAGTCGACCGATCTCGGAACGCCCACCCAAGGCCCCTTCTAGGCTGGGCACTTCGAGCACGAGGGGGTGAGCGGCATGGCAGGACGGCCGGAGCGTGCCGCCGGGGTTGTGGCCGCGGTACAGCGGATCTTCCGGGACGGGCTTCTGAGCGGGCAGTCGGCCATCGGGCGGGACCTGGAGTCGTGGACGGCGGCGACCGCCTCCGACCTGCGGGCCCGCTTCGTGGACCAGCCGGACTCGTCGTCGGACACGTTCCTCGTCAAGCTGCGGCGCCAGCTCGACGGTGCGCCCGCGGCCACGATCGCCCTCGCGGCCGAGCTGCTGTTCGTGAACATGGCCCCGCTGGTGCCCGAGCAGATCGGGATCAGGAAGAAGCTCCAGATCCTGGACGAGATCCTGTCCTGGGCCGACCTGGACGCGGCGGCGATCGACGTCGACCTGGAGACCTCGCTGGCGGGCTTCCTGCACGGCGGGCAGGGCTTCCTGAACTACCGGTGGGCGCAGTTCCAGATCCTGGTCCTGCTGGTGGAGCGGATCGCCGCGAGGCCCCTCCCGCAGCGCGAGGCGCTGCTGATCGCCCCGTGGGCACTGCGGGACGAGTGCCTCGACGTGCAGCGGTCGGTGGGACACAAGAAGGGCCGCGCCCAGATCCACGTCCTGCTGTACACGCTCTTCCCGGACACCTTCCAGCCGATCGCCAGCGCCTACCACAAGCAGGAGATCGTCAAGGCGTTCACGGACGAACTCCCGCAGCCGTCCGGAGACGACGACCGCGACCTGCTGGACCTGCGCAGGACCCTGCAGGAACAGACCGGCGAACGCGTCGACTTCTACGACGAGCCCTGGGTCCGCCGATGGCGCGCGGGCACCGTCGAGCACGAGCAGCGCGGCTGGCTCGTGCGCGGCTACAACGTCGACGGACGCAACTTCATCCCGGCCTGGATCGAGCAGGGCTACTGCTCGGTGTCCTGGCGCGAGGCACCGCAGATCCCCGCCGGCTCCACCAAGCAGGAGGTCCAGCGGGCGGTCGCCGACGCGATGCCGGACGCCAGCACCCAGATGCGCGGGCAGGCCGCCTACCAGCTGCACGTCTTCCTCACCGTCATGCAGCCCGGCGACCTCGTGGTCACCGTCACACCCGACGAGGTCCACGTCGGCACGCTCCAGGGCCCCGCGACGTACGACCCCTCCGACGGCCTCGACAACGCCCGCCGCCGACGCGTGAGCTGGGCGACGGCCGGGCGGCCCCTCAACCGCGCGGAGCTGCCCGAAACGGTGCAGGCCCGGCTCCCGCTGCCGCCCACGGTGTACGACATCAGCAGCGTGGCCGCCGAGCTGGCGGAACGCGCGGGCCTGGAGGACGTCGTGGCCGAGGAGCTCGTCGACGTCGACGTCACCAAGCCGCTCGAACTGCCACCCGTCACCCAGGAACTCGCCACACGGCTGCTGATGCCGCTCGACTGGCTGCGGGAGACGGCCGAACAGCTCTACGACCAGGGCCAGCTCGTCCTGCACGGCCCGCCCGGCACCGGCAAGACCTACCTCGCCCGCGCCCTCGCCCGGCACCTGGCCGGCCCCGACCGGGTGGAACTCGTGCAGTTCCACCCTCCTACACCTACGAGGACTTCTTCGAGGGGTTCCGCCCCGTACGGGGCGAGGGCGGTTCGGTGGTGTTCGACGTCCTGCCGGGTCCGTTCAGGCTGCTCGCCGAGCGTGCCGCCAAGGACCCGGCGAACCCGTACATCCTGATCATCGACGAGATCAACCGGGCCAACCTGGCCAAGGTCTTCGGCGAGCTGTACTTCCTGCTGGAGTACCGCGAGGAGCCGGTCACCACCCAGTACAGCCCGCACGACCCCTTCCACCTGCCGGGCAACCTCTTCCTCATCGGCACGATGAACACCGCCGACCGCTCGATCGCGCTCGTCGACGCGGCCATGCGGCGCCGTTTCGCCTTCCGCCGGCTCTCGCCCGAACAGCCCCCGGTCCGTGGCCTCCTGGACCGCTGGCTGCGCGACCGCGGCCTCCCCGGCACCCCCGCCCGGCTGCTGGACGAACTCAACGCGCGGCTGGGCGACGCCGACCGGGCCATCGGACCGTCGTACCTGATGAGACGGGGCGTGGACCGGCCCGAGGTGCTGGGCCTCGTCTGGCGCACCCAGATCCTGCCCCTGCTGGAGGACCAGCTGTACGGCACGGGAGTCGACGTGGAGAAGGAGTACGGCCTCGACTCCCTGCGTAGGGCACTCGGCTCGTGACCCACCTGGACCTGGAGATACGGGAGACCGGCCCCGGCACCGTCCAGGACCTGACCGCCGACCAGGTCGCGGGCCTCATCCGCGTGCCGGGGCTGCTGCGGCTGACCCCGGCGGCGGGCGACCGCTGGCGGCTGACCGGCAATCAGAAGGTCGGCCTCGTCCGGCTGCGCACCCCGGCCGGCGAGGCGATCCGGCTCCACCTACGCCCCAAACTGGCCGTCAGCGACCTGCTGTTCCTGCTCACCTACTCCCCGACCGACCCCTGGCAGCCGGACGAGGTCACGGCCGCCGCCTCGAACGACCTGCTGCCGGCCCTGGCGGACCTGCTCGCCCGCACCGCACGCCGCACCCTGGACGCCGGAGTGCTGCACGGCTACCGCACGGTCGAGGAAGAACTGCCCCTGCTGCGAGGCCGGATCCGTACCGCCGACCAACTGCGCCGCGTGGGCATGCCGCTCCCGGTAGCCGTCCGCTACGACGACCACACCCCCGACATCGCCGAGAACCGCATCCTGCTCGCCGCCCTGCACCTCGCCACCCGACTCCCGGGCGTCCCCGACCGCACCACCCTCACCCTGCGCCACCTCGCCGACCACCTCAGCGGCGTCCAGCCACTGCACCCCGGCGCACCACTGCCGCCCTGGACCCCGACCCGCCTCAACTCCCGCTACCGGCACGCGCTACGCCTGGCGGAGCTGCTGCTGTCGGCACGTTCCGTACGACCGGACGGCGAGGCGACCGTGACGGTGGACGGCTTCCTGCTCGACATGGCGAAGGTCTTCGAGCGCTTCCTGGAGGGCACACTGCGCGCGGCTCTCTCCTCGCAGGGCATCCGATGCGCCGCCCAGGAGGGCCACCACCGCCTGGACGAGGCCGGGCAGGTGCGCTTCCGGCCGGACCTGGTGCTGTACCGCTCCGGCCGCCCCATCTCGGTCGTGGACGCGAAGTACGCCCACCTCGACACCACACCCCGCACGGAGCACATGTTCCAACTGCTCGCCTACTGCACGGCACTCGGCCTCCATCAGGGCCACCTGGTGTACGCGGCCGCGTCCCAGGGCTTCCCGAGCGCCCCCGCCCACCACACCGTCCGCCGAGCCGGTATCACGGTCACGACCCACACCGTCGACCTGGCCCAACCCCCGCGGCCCTCCTCAGGACGGTCACGGAACTGGCAGCACGCATGGTGATGTTCCGCCCTCACGAAGCAGGGGCATACACCAATTCCAACTCCTATCCCCCCACTGACACTTGAAGGAGCCTCTCCCCCATGCTCCGCGGCATCGATGTAAGCGCGTACCAGTCCTCGTCCTACGACACGGACGGCCTCTCCTTCGTCTTCATCAAGGCGACGGAGGGCCGCTCCTACATCAACCCCAAACTCACCGCCCAGACCAAACGCGCCCGCGACGCCGGCCTGGTCGTCGGCTTCTACCACTTCCTCTGGCCCGGCAACCTCTCCGCCCAGGCCGACTACTTCGTCAGCAAGGCCCCCGAGAAGGCGGGCGACATCCTCGCCGTCGACTGGGAGACGACGAGTGAGGGGACACATGCGAGCAACGCGGAGAAGGATCTGTTCATCAGGAAGGTGAAGGAGAAGCGACCGAACAATCCGGTGGTTTTGTACTGTAATCGCAACTACTGGCTCAATGTGGACACCACCTCCTACGCCGGCGACGGCCTCTGGATCGCCGACTACGTCACCGCGGGCAAGCCCCGCATCCAGGCCAAGTGGCGCTTCCACCAGTACACGGACAACCCGCTGGACAAGAACGTGGCCAACTTCGCCAGCAAGGCAGCTCTGCGTGAGTGGGCCGAGAACGCCTGACTACAGTTCCGGCGGCGGACATGACGAAGGGGTGCCCGTCCGCCGCTCAGGCGGAGGGCACCCCTCCCAGGCGTCACTTGTTCAGGTAGGACCAGAACTCGTCGAACGACAGCAGCTTGTCGCCGTTGAGGTCACGACTCTTGATGATCGCCTCGGCGACCGCCTCGGTCACGTTCCAGTCGCCGCCCTGAGCCAGGGCGGACTTGAATTCGGCGGCGGTGATGGTGCCGTCCCCGTCCGCATCGATGCGCTCGAACTGCTTGCGTGCTTCCTCGACGTCGATGTGCGTCACCGGTCCGCCCCTTTACTCGCGCTTTGCTCGCGTCTGTCGTGTTGTGCTGGCTTACTGCCGCAGGTCAGATTAACCGCCCGCCCGCGCCTCCAGCCCGGCGACCACCCACCGGCGTCGGTGATGTCTGGGAGTGTGGGCCTTGGAGTACGTGACGACTCAGGAGCGGGGCGGGGGGGCGGCCGCGGCGGAGACCTTGCAGGAGATTCTGGTGACGGTGGCGCGGGGTGTCTTCCCGCCCGGGGACGGCCGTACGACGGTGGTGCCCCAGCCCTCCGGAGCGTGCGTCGGAGACCATCGACGCGGTCCTGGTCGGCTCCCCGCTGCCGGGTGAGCCGCCGCTCGCATCTCGTCACGGAGCCGTTGTGGGCGCAGGTCGCGCCGGGGAACGCCCGCAGTGTGCGGGCGTTCCAGGCGGCCGGCTACCGGCCGGTCGGCGGGGAGCTGCTGCTGCACGCCTGGTAGACGTCAGCGCCCGGCTGTCAGTGCCAGGCCTCGAAGTGCGGGTTGCTCTGGCAGCCGCTCATGATCTCGACCTTGGTGGCCTTGTCCACCGGGCAGCCGCCGATGACGTACTTCCGGTCGATGCCGCCGGGGAAGGCGACCTCCACCTGGTCGGCCCATTTGTGGGTGTCACCGATGGTCTTGTTGACGTCGATGCCGCCGGGGGCGTCGATGTAGTAGTTCCAGCCCGACTTCCACCACTTCTTGTACAGGTCGTGGTCGTACGTCGTGGACACGTACGGCGAGCGCTGGTTGACCAGGACGTACTGCTCCAGGTCGTACTGGCCGTCGACGACATCCCTGGGCTGGAAGCCCTCCTCGAAGACGATGTCCGGACCGCGGCCGTCGGCCCGGTAGAGCGTGCCGCAGCTGGTGCGCCAGGCCGGGTCGGGGGTGATCCGGTCGACGTCGACACGGCGGTCGGCGGCGGCCCTGATCCTGTCGTCGTACTGGACGGGACAGGCGGCCGGGGCAGGGGCGGCGACCCTGACGGCGGCCGGACGAGCCGGGACGGGGGACTCGGGAGCCGTGGCGGCGGTCGTGGCGAGGACGGCCGAGAGGGACAGGACGGCGGCAGCGACCCGCCGCCGGAGACGAGTTGTGATCATGGGACGTACGATCCCGGGCCCATGACGGCGCGCCACGCATCGTCACCCGTACGGCGGCGTGTCCGCTGACCGCCGGTCAACTGGCCGTCCACTAGCGGAAGATGCCCGTATGGCCGAGGGAGTAGCGGCCCGGCTGCGGATAGACGGCGAGGCCGTGCGGGCCGCTGCCGACGGAGATGCGGGCGAGCTGTTCGCCGGTGCGGGTGTCGATGGCGTACACCTCGGAGTCGTAACGCCCCGACAGCCACAGCACCTTGCCGTCCGCGGAGACGCCGCCCATGTCGGGGCTGCCGCCGTCGGGGAGGTGCCACTTCTTGGTGATCTCGTTCTTGGTGAAGTCGAAGACGGAGACGGTGCCCTCGCCGCGGTTGGAAACGTACATCTCGCGGGAGTCGCGGCTGACGTAGAGGCCGTGGCAGCCCTTGCCGGTGGGCATCAGCGTGGGCTCGGTGAACTTGTCGCCGTCCAGGACCCACACGCCGTGGGCCATCATGTCGGCGATGTAGAACCGCTTGCCGTCCGGGGAGACCTTGACGTCCTGTGGCATCGCCCCGTCGAAGGGCAGCCTCTGCTGTCCGACGACCTTCATCTTCTCGGTGTCGACCTTCAGCAGCTCACCGCTGAACTCACAGGACACGATGAAGTACCTCCCGTCCAGGGAGAAGTCGGCGTGGTTGACGCCGTAGCAGGTGACCGGCTCGGTCTTGAGCCGCTTCATGGTGTGCGGGTCGCGGAAGACGAGTTCGCGGTCGAGGGAGGCCATGACGATGGCGTACTTGCCGTTGGGCGTGAAGTAGAGGTTGTACGGGTCGTGGACCTCGACCTCCCTGCCCGCCTTGCCGGTCTTCGGGTCGATGGGGGTGAGGGTGTGGCCGCGGTTGTTGTTGACCCAGAGGGTCTTCAGGTCCCAGGACGGGACGACGTGCTGGGGCTGTCGGCCGACGGAGATGGTCTCGACGATCTTGTACGTCCTGGGGTCGATGACGGAGACGGTGTCGGACTCGGTGTTCGGGACGTAGACGCGGGACGGGAAGTCCTTGACGACGGGGGAGAGCTTGTTGGGGCGGTCGGCGGCGTACACGTCCTTCGGGTCGAGGACGGGGGGCATGCCGGGCAGCCCCTGGACGGTGTCCTTCTTCGCCGGGGCGGGGATGGCGGCCTGGGTGCCGTGGGGGTCTGTGGCGGGACGGCTCTTTGCCTTGGCGGCGTCGGTGCCGCAGGCGGCGAGGGCCAGGAGGCCGATGCCAGCGAAAAGGGTGCGGTGCGTGAGGTTCATCGGCAGTACTTCCGGGGGCTGGGAGGGCGGCGACTGCGACTATTTAATGAGCATCGGGTCGGAAAACGTGTTATTTACCCAATTGCCGGTTCACGTGGGTCGCCGTCGACCAGTCAATTTCGCCCCCGCCGCCCCTACCCTCCCCCACTCTCGGCTTCGCTCGAGCGGGGGGACCCCCATCGTCCCTGGGGGCTGCCGCCCCCAGACCCCCGCTTTCGGCCTGAACGGCCTCGTCCTCAAACGCCGGACGGGCTGGATTTGCCAGGACCTGCGCCGGGAAGTGACCGTCGGTGCGGTGAGGCGGAACTTCCAGGGGGCGCGCCGGCCGTACCCGGCTCAACCGCCGGAGGTACGCGTCAGCGGTCCGCCACCCGCATCTCGAACCATGTCGTCTTGCCGCGCGGCAGCAGGTCCACGCCCCAGCGGTCGGAGAGTTTGTCGACCAGGAACAGCCCCCGGCCGCTGATGTCCATCTCCTGGACCGGCATCAGACAGGGCAGCCCCCGGGACGGGTCGCGGACCTCGATGCGGATCCAGCCGCGGCGGCGGCGCATGCGGAGGCCGAAGACGCGGGCGCCGGTGTGGCGGACGGCGTTGCCGACGAGCTCCGAGACGAGCAGGACCGCGTCCTCCGTCATCTTCGGGGTCAGGCCCCACTGGCTCAGGACCACGACCTGCGTCAGTCGTCTCGCCGTGGCGGCGGACTCCGGGCGGGACGGGAGCGGAACCTCCGCCTCCGTGGGATTGCCGAACAACTCCAGCGCCTTCGCAGCAGTTTCGTCCTCGACCGCCGGCGACCAGCGCGCCGCGGTCGCACGGCTGTGTCCCCGCGGCTGTTCGATACCATCCAGCCCCGCCATGCCCCCATCATGGCCGCCCGCACAGCCCTCCGGGGCCGTTCCGCAGGAATACATCCCCCGGAAGCAGTCATTCCGCAGGGCTTGGTTGGCATATGACGGGGGCAGTTCGGAGCTATCCACAGCCCGGCTGACCTGGGACGAAGGGTCCGTTGGCGGCAATCGACAGGCTCCCTCGACAAGGCACGCTTAAGGCTGCCATAACCGCCCCATCGAGGGACCCGGATCAGACGTCCTGTCAATTGCAAGTGGTTCGGCGGAGTTTCAGGCCGGGATTTTCCCGGCGCTCAGAGGAACTTGGCCTTGCCCGGCCCCTCCTCCACGAAGCTCCGCATCCCCCGCTCCCGGTCCTCCGTGGCGAACAGGCCCGCGAACCAGCCCCGTTCCACCGCAAGGCCCGTCTCGATGTCCGTCTCCAGACCGGTGTCGATCGACTCCTTCGCCGCACGCAGCGCGATAGCCGGACCCTGCGCCAGCTTCGCCGCCCAGGAGTGCGCCTCGGCGTAGACCTGGTCCGGCGCCACCACGCGGTCCACGAGGCCCAACTCCCGCGCCTCGTCCGCCTTCACCATACGGCCGGTGAAGATCAGGTCCTTCGCCTTCGAGGGGCCGATCAGCCGGGCCAGCCGCTGGGTACCGCCGGCGCCCGGGATCAGGCCGAGCAGGATCTCCGGCTGGCCCAGCTTGGCGTTGTCCCCGGCGATCCGGTAGTCCGCACACAGCGCCAACTCGCAGCCGCCACCGAGCGCGTAGCCCGTCACGGCCGCCACCACCGGCTTCGGGATGCGGGCCACCGCCGTGAACGACTCCTGCAGGGCACGGGCGCGCAGGACCATCGCCGCGTGGTCCATGGCCTGCATCTCCTTGATGTCCGCGCCCGCCGCGAACACCTTCTCCCCGCCGTAGATCACCACGGCCCGTACGTCGTCACGACGACCCGCCTCCTCGGCGAGCTCCTTGAGCCGGTCCTGGGTGGCGACGTCCAGCGCGTTCATGGGCGGTCGGTCGAGACGGAGGGTACCGACACCTTCGGCGACTTCGAGATTCACGGTCATGGAGGCAGGTTAACGGGGGCTAACGGGTACGGCCCCGGTGCCGTACCTCACAATCGAGGCCGTGCACCAGGGCCGTACGTCAGCGTCGGGGCCGTAGGCCCATCACTTCGGCGCTACGCCTTCCACTTCTCCCACGGCATGTTCCAGCCGTTGAGGCCGTTCTCCGGAGCCACCGTCCCGTCCGCGGAGTTCTTCACGACGACCACGTCGCCGATCATCGAGTGGTTGTAGAACCACGCCGCCGGGGTGTCCTTGCTCCACGCGCCCTTGACGTCGCGCAGGCCGACGCAGCCGTGGCTGGCGTTGGTGTTGCCGAAGGCGCCGCCGGCCCAGTAGTTGCCGTGGATGAAGGTGCCGGAATCGGTCAGGCGGATGGCGTGCGGCACGTCCTTGATGTCGTACTCGCCCTCGTAACCGACCGTGTCGCCGTTCATGCGGGTCTGGACGAACTTCTCGGTCATGACCATCTGGCCGTTCCAGGTCTCGTACCCGGGCGCGCCGGTGGTGACGGGGATGGTTCTGACGACCTTGCCGTCCTGCATGACCTTCATCTTCTTGGCCTTGGCGTCGACGACCGAGACCTGGTCGCGGCCGATGGTGAAGGTGACCTTCTTGTCCTGCTCGCCGTAGACGCCGTCGCGGCCCTCGACGCCGTCGAGGTTGAGGTCGACGGTGACCTTCGTACCGGCCTTCCAGTACTTCTCGGGCCGGAAGTCGAGGCGGTCGTTTCCGAACCAGTGGCCCTCGACCTCGACGGCCGGCTCGGTCTTGATGGTGATCGCCTTCTCGACGTCCTCGGGGCTGGTGATGCCCCGGTCGAAGCGGATCGAGAACGGCATTCCGACGCCGACCTTGGAGCCGTCCTCGGGGGTGAACCGGCCGAGGAAGGTGTTCTTCGGTGTCAGGGTGGTGAAGTCGCCCTCCTTGGCGGCCTCCATGCCGTCGGAGTCCTTGGCGACCGCGTGCACCGTGTACTTCGTGGAGGCGGCGAGGTGCGTGGACGGCGTCCAGGTGGTGCCGTCGCCGGATATCCTCCCCGCTATCGCGTTGCCCTTGGCGTCCTTGACCTCGACGTCCGTCAGCCTGCCCTTGGCCGCGGTCACCTTCAGCGCCCCGCTGGTCTCGACGGACTTGGCGCCGTCGCCCGGGGCTATGGTCACCACCGCCTGCGACTTCTGGGCCTCCGCCGTGGCGGAGTCGCCGCCCTTGCCGTCACCGGCCCCGGCGTCCGATCCGCCGCTCCCACCGCACGCGGTGACGGCGAGCAGCAGCACTCCGGCCATCGCCGCCAGCCCCTTGCGCCCACGCCTCCCGCGCGCGTCAACCGACGCCCCCGATATCGGCCGCACGTTCAAGTCCTTCTCCCCTCCCCCGGGCCTGGTCAGGCCCGCGCGCCAGCGCATTTGCCACGCGCATCGGCGCATATTAACCACAAGGCCAGGGCGCCGACGCCGCGCGTTTGTCACCGTTCCGTTCCAACATCGACGGACGGTCGGCCGGTCGGGCAACCAGCCCCCCTGTCCTGTTACTTCACCGCACTCCCCGCCTTCCACTCCTTCCAGCCCATATTCCATCCTCCGAGGCCATTGTCGGGAGCGACCTTTTTGTCATTACTGCGCACGACCTCGACGACGTCCCCGACCAGGCTGCGGTCGAAGAACCAGCCCGCCGGCGTCTCAGAACCGCCGCCCTTGACGTCCCTGAGCCCCACGCATCCGTGGCTGACATTGCTCCGTCCGAAGATGGAGGCGTCCGCCCAGTAGTTGCCGTGCAGGAAGGTGCCGGAGTTGGTCAGGCGCATGGCGTGCGGGACGTCCGGGATGTCGTACTCGCCCTTGCCATTGGCCTTCTTGAATCCGACCGTGGCGCCGTTCATCCGGGTCAGCTCCAGCATCTCGGTGACCACCATCTTGCCGTTGTAGGTGGTGTTCTTCGGGGCGCCGGCCGTGACCGGCACGGTCGTCAGGAGCTCGCCGTCGCGCCGGACCTCCATGGTGTGCTTGGCCGCGTCGACGACGGAGACCTGGTGGCGGCCGACGGTGAAGGAGAACGTCTTGTACTGCTGCCCGTACACCCCGGGCGCCCCTTCGACGTCCCGCAGCCGCAGCGCGACGGTGACCTGGGTGCCGGGCTTCCAGTAGTGCTCGGGGCGGAAGTCGAGGCGGCCCGGGCCGAACCAGTGCGGGCGGATCTCCACGGCGGGTTCGGCGGTGACCTGGATGGCGCGTTCGACGGCGGCGCGGTTCTGGATCTCGCGGTTGAAGTCCAGCGAGACGATCATTCCGGTGCCGACGGTGGAGCGGTTCTCCGGGGCGACGTATCCGATGAACCGCTCCTCGGGGACGTATGTGGTGAAGGTCGTGTGCCGTGCGCTGCGGCGTCCGTGGCCGTCGACGGCCACCGCGTCGATCGTGTACTTGGCGGCCAGCGCGAGCGCGGGGTCCTCGGGCTCCCAGCGCCGGCCGTCCGCGGAGATGTGCCCGGGCACCGGGGTGTCCTGGGCGTCCTGGGACTTGACGACCTTCACCGACTCCAGCCGTCCGCTGAGCACGCGGACGAGCAACGGGTCGTCGGGCCGCGCGCCCTTGATCTCGTCGTCGGGCGTGACCCTGATGACGTCCTCGGGTGCCCGGGGTTTGCCCGGCATCCGGTCCGTGCCACCGCCGTCCGAAGTGCAGCCGGCAGCACCCGCCAGCAGTCCTGCCCATGTCAGTACGGCGGCCAACACGGCCCTCGCGCGCCGCGCGCGCCCTTGTACGTGCCTCACGAAGACCCCAACGACCGGGGTGGCCCTGGGGAAACGTGAGTGCGAGCCCGGCGGTGGGCAGAACAGTGGGGAGGACGACGCGATGGGGAGCCGCGGACCGGGACACCGTGGGCTCTCTTTCCCTGTGCGTGGGGTCCATGAGCCGTGGGAGGCCGACAGGTGTCGAGCGCAGCCGAGCAGGAGGCGGTGGCCGGGACGGTCGCCGCTGAGGAGGGGCGCCCGGCCGCCGTCGTGAACGGGGCGCAGCGCAAGACCCCGGCCGTGCCGGTGTGGCCGGGCGCGCCGATGCCGCTCGGCGCCCGCTTCCGGGTCGGCCCGGACGGGGTGGCGGGCACCAACTTCGCGCTGTGGGCGGGAGGCGCGGAGGCCGTCGAGCTGTGTCTGTTCGACGCGCAGGGCAAGGAGACCCGGGCCCGGCTCACCGAGCTGACGCACGAGATCTGGCACGGCTTCGTGCCGGGTGTCATGCCGGGGCAGCGCTACGGCTACCGGGTGCACGGCCGCTGGGACCCGTGGACAGGGGGCCGCTGGAACCCGGCGAAGCTGCTTCTCGACCCGTACGCCCGGGCGGTGGACGGCGACTTCAGTCTGCCGCCCGAGGTGTACGGGCATGTCCGCGACTGGCCGCAGCAGCATGTCGCCGACACCGTGCGCGACGACCGGGACTCGGCGCCGTACGTCCCGAAGGGCGTCGTCGTCCACGACGACGCCCCTGAGGACGAGTGGATGGACGACCGCCGGCCGAAGACACCGTGGGCGGACTCGGTGATCTACGAGGTGCATGTACGGGGCTTCACCGAACTGCATCCGGGGATACCGGAGGAACTGCGGGGGACGTACGCCGGGCTCGCGCATCCGGCGGCGATCGAGCACCTGGTGAAACTGGGGGTGACGGCGGTGGAGCTGCTGCCGGTGCACCAGTTCGCGCACGAGGACCATCTGCTGCGCAAGGGCCTGCGCAACTACTGGGGCTACAACTCCATCGGCTACTTCGCCCCGCACGCCGGCTACGCCGCCTCCGGTACGACCGGGCAGCAGGTCGGCGAGTTCAAGCGGATGGTGCACGCGCTGCACACGGCCGGGATCGAGGTCATCCTCGACGTGGTCTACAACCACACGGCGGAGGCGGGCGAGCTGGGCCCGACGCTGTCGCTGAAGGGCATCGACAACCGCGGGTACTACCGGTTGCAGTCGGACGCACGCAGGTACGCCGACTACACGGGCTGCGGCAACACGCTGCACGTCGTACAGCCGCACGTACTGCGGCTCATCACCGACTCCCTGCGCTACTGGGTGACCGAGATGGGCGTGGACGGCTTCCGCTTCGACCTGGCGGCGGCGCTGGCCCGTTCCATGCACGACGTCGACATGCTCTCGCCGTTCCTCGCCGTCATCGCGCAGGATCCGGTGCTGCGGCGGGTGAAGCTGATCGCCGAGCCGTGGGACGTGGGTTCGGGCGGCTATCAGGTGGGCGCGTTCCCACCCCTGTGGACGGAGTGGAACGACCGCTACCGCAATGCCGTACGGGACTTCTGGCGGGGCGCGCTGCCGGACGTACGGGACCTGGGGTACCGCCTGTCGGGGTCGAGCGACCTGTACGCGTGGGGCGGGCGGCGGCCGTACGCCTCGGTCAACTTCGTGACCGCGCACGACGGTTTCACGCTGCGGGACATGGTGTCCTACGAGCGCAAGCACAACGAGGCGAACGGCGAGGGCAACCGGGACGGCTCGAACGACAACCGGTCCTGGAACTGCGGGGCCGAGGGCGAGACGGACGACGAGCGCGTCCGGGCGCTGCGGCGCCGGCAGTTGCGGAACCTGCTGACGACCCTGTTGCTGTCGACGGGCGTGCCGATGCTGGTCGCGGGCGACGAGCTGGGGCGGACGCAGCGGGGCAACAACAACGCCTACTGCCAGGACAACGAGATCAGCTGGCTGGACTGGGGGCTGCTGGAGGACCCGGGCTGGAAGGCCCTGTTCGACCTGACGGCCCGGGTGATCGAGCTGCGCCACCGGCATCCCGTGCTGCGCCGGCGCGCCTTCTTCTCCGGGCGGGCCCATTCGGCCGACGGCCTGCGGGACCTGGCCTGGTTCACCCTGCGCGGCACGGAGATGACGGAACGGGACTGGTACGCCCCCGCCGCCACGCTGGGCATGTACCTCTCCGGCCGGGACATCCCGGGCCGCGACGAGCGGGGGGCGCCGATCCTCGACGACAGCTTCCTGGCCGTCCTGCACGCAGGCGACCGTCCGGTGACCTTCGTCCTGCCGGGGCCGCCGTGGGCCGAGCGGTACGAGGTGGTCGTCGACACCTCACGGGAGGAGCAGGGGGAGGCGCCGGGCGTGGAGCACCGGGCGGGGGCGGCGATCACGGTGCCGGCGCGGGCGGTGCTGTTGCTGAGGGTGGATGCCTGACGGACCAGGGCCGCTCTCCCGACAGGTCCTAGCCCAGGATCCCCCGCTGGTACGCCGTGGCCACCGCCGCTGCCCGGTCCTTGACGCCCAGCTTGGCGTACAGGTGGGTGAGGTGGGTCTTCACGGTCGCCTCGCTGATGAAGAGTTCGCGGGCGATCTCGCGGTTGGACGTGCCCTTGGCGACCAGGGCCAGTACCTCGCGCTCGCGGGCGGACAGGGGCTCGTTGCCGGTAGCCCCGGGAGTACGGACAGCGGAGACGAGGCGGGTGGCGACAGCCGGGGAGAGGACGGTGCGGCCTTCGGCGGCGGCGCGTACGGCCGAGAACAGGTCGTCGCGCGGGGCGTCCTTGAGGAGGTAGCCGGTGGCGCCCGCCTCGATCGCCGGGAGGGTGTCGGTGTCCGTGTCGTACGTCGTCAGGACGAGGACCTTCGCGCGGGCGCCGCGCCGGGTCAGTTCGGCGATCGCGTCGACCCCGCCGCCGCCCGGCATGCGCAGGTCCATCAGGATCACGTCGGGGTCCAGCACGGCGGCCTTCTCTACCGCTTCCACCCCGTCGGCGGCCTCGCCGAGGACGCGGAAGCCGGGCGCGGACTCGAACATGCCGCGCAGGCCGTCCCGTACGACGGGATGGTCGTCGACGATCAGCAGGGAGATGGACGCCTCGTCACTACTCATGGCGCACCAACGGTACGCGAGCCGACACGGCGGTGCCGTGTCCCGGCTCGGACTCGACGGTGAGGGAACCGGCCATGCGTTCGGCGCGGGCGCGCATGCCGGCGAGGCCGAAGCCGCCGGCGTGGTTGCGCTCGGGCAGGGCGAGCGGGTCGAAGCCCCGGCCGTCGTCGCGGATGTCGAGGATCACCTCGTCGCCGAGGAAGGACAGGGTGACGCCCACCCGGGTCGCGCGGGCGTGCCGGGAGGTGTTGGAGAGGGCCTCCTGGGCGATCCTCAGCAGCGTCGCCGAGAGTTCGTCGTGGAGTTGTTCCGTGGTGCCGGTGACCGTGAACTGGGCGCGTACGACGGTCCGTTCGGCCCATTCGGCGACCGTGTTCTTCAGGGCCTCGGGCAGTCCGTCGTTCTCCAGGGCGACGGGGGCGAGGTTGTGCACCGAGCGGCGGGCCTCGCCGAGGCTGTGGCGGGCGAGGGCGGACGCGCGGTCGAGGTGGGTGCGGGCGGTGGGCAGGTCGGGGGCGTTCGCGACGACCTGGAGCTGGGCGATGATGCCGGTCAGGCCCTGGGCGATGGTGTCGTGGATCTCGGCGGCCAGGCGCCGGCGCTCGTCGGCGACGCCGGCCTCCCGGGCCTGGACGAGGAGTTGGGCGTGGAGGGCGGCGTTCTCGTCCAGCGCCTGCTGCAACGCCGTATTGGTGCGTTCGAGTTCGGCGATGGTCTCGGCGCGGGCGCGTGAGCGTTCCTCCTGCTGCGAGGTGAGGTGGCCGACCACCGTCAGGATGACGTTGTTGACCACCACGAGCGCACCGAACACCACCCACTGCACGGTCTCCTTGAACGGCAGCCCCCCGGCCTGCGCGCCCGAGACGGCGATGGAGCAGGCGAACGGGCCGATCCACGGCAGGCGCCGCCCGCGCAACAGCTCGTCGGAGTCGAAGTAGCCGGTGACCGCGTAGAAGGCGAAGAACGGATTCAGCCAGGTGAGCGTGAAGCCGAGGGCCCAGCGCACGGCGTAGTACACGGTGCCGGCGGTGGACGGGCCGGGGCGGGTGCGGCTCGCCCGGACCCACCACAGCTGGAGTGCGAAACCCGCGGCGACGAGCCCCGCGACCGCGGTCCGTTCCGCCGCGCCCGGCGTCAGCTCGGCGGTGGCGACCGCGAGCAGCGTGGCCACCGCGAGCAGCCCGTACGGCCCCTTGGTGCGGATCAGCTCCCAGCGCCGCTCGATGTCGGTGTCCACCGCGGTCATGCCACCAGTCTGCACGTGAGGCCCCTACTCCCAGCGGAACCAGCGCGCGGCCGCCACCGACAGCACGACCGTCCAGGCGGCCATGACGCCGAGGTGGCCCCAGCCGGGCCAGTCCCCCGCCGTGGCCTCGTTGAGGGCCTGCGCGGCGGCGCCGAACGGCGTCAGCCCGACGACGTCGGCCATCACGTCGGGCATGGCCTGCACCGGCAGCCACACGCCCGCGGAGAACAGCATCGGGAAGAACACCGCCGTCCCGACGGCACCCGCGATCTTCACGGTCCGGGAGACCGCCGAGATCACCGACCCGAGGGCCAGTGCGGCGAGGACCGCCAACACGAGCGCGAGCAGGTAGCCGTACGGCTGTCCGGGCAGTCGTACGTCGTAGGCGAACCGTCCGACTGCGAGCGCCAGCAGCGCCGAGAGCACGGCGGCCAGGGCGTGGACCAGCATCTGCGCGGACATCAGCGCCGACGGCCGGACCGGAGTGGCGGACATCCGGCGCAGGATGCCGTGCTCCCGGTATCCGGTGATGCCCGCCGGCATCGACTGCACTCCGGCGACGATCATGCCGACCAGCACGGTCACGGGGACGTACGTGTCGACGATGCGCAGGCCGTCGAGCCCGTCCTGGGGCTCGCGGAACGCGGGGACGGTGCCCAGGACGGCCAGCAGCGCGGGCGGGAAGACGAGGATCCAGAAGAGGCTGCCCGGTTCGCGGGCGAGCAGGCGGGCCTCGGTGCGCAGTACGGCGGTGTTCATGGCGTGGTCTCCGTGAGGTCGTCCGTCTTCGTCAGATCGGTCTCGGTCAGATCCGTCTCCGTCAGGTCCAGGAAGGCGTCGTCCAGCGTGGCGTCGCTGACGCGCAGTTGGTGGGCGGTGATGCGGTGGCGGGCGAGCAGGGTGATCACGGCGTTGACCGTCTCGTCGCTGCCGGCCAGGGTGATCCGGCCGTCCTTGTAGGCGACGGAGGCCAGCGCGGGCAGGGCGCTCAGCTCCTGTTCGTCCAGCGGCTCGGACGGCGTGAAGGTGATGACCGTGGCGCCGGCGGAGCGGCGGATCAGCCCGGCCGGGGTGTCCAGGGCGGCGATCCGCCCCTTGTCGATCACGGCGATCCGGTCGCAGAGCCGCTGCGCCTCCTCCATGAAGTGGGTGACCAGCAGGACGGTCACCCCGTCGGCCCGCACCTCCTCGATGAGCTGCCAGGTGTCCCGGCGGGCCCGCGGATCGAGGCCGGTGGTCAGCTCGTCGAGGACGACGATCCGGGGGTTGCCGATGAGGGCGAGCGCTATGAACAGCCGCTGTTTCTGGCCGCCGGACAGCTTGCCGAACCGGGCGCCGAGCCGGTCGGTCAGGCCCAGACGCTCGGCGAGCGGGCGCCAGTCGGCGGGGTTCGGGTAGAAGGCCGAATACAGCTGGAGCGCCTCGCGCACGGTGAGCTTCTCCTGGAGGCGGCCCTCCTGGAGCTGGGCACCGAGGACGTGCGTGACGCGGTCGTGGTCGGCGACGGGGTCGAGGCCGGTGACCCGGACGCGGCCCGCGTCGGGGACGCGCAGGCCCTCGACGCACTCGACGGTGGTGGTCTTTCCGGCGCCGTTCGGGCCGAGGATGCCGAAGATCTCGCCCTCCTCGACGGCGAAGGAGACGCCGTCGACGACGGTTCGGCCGCCGTAGGACTTGCGCAGGTCGGTGACTTCGATGACGGTCATGGCATCAGGGTCGCGGCGGGGCGGGGTGCGCCGCATCGGCCGTCGCGCTCGAAGCGGCATCGGCCGATCGGTTGATGCCGCCGTACGACCCCATGTCCTCGGCCTGTACGGCCCCTCGAACACGCAGGTCGTAGGACCAGCGGCCGATGGCGGACCGGCCAAAACTCGGTGGGCAGTGTCAGTGCCGATCCGTAGGCTCGCTGCTGATGGTGACGACACGTGCAACCGCCGAGGACAGCCCTGACCGATCCGACCGTTCCGCCGTGCGGACGCTGTTGCGTCTGTGGCCGTACGTGCGGCCCGTTCGGGCGCGGTTGTTCACCGCGGCGTTCGTGGCGGTCGTCGCCTCCTGCCTGTCGCTGGTCATCCCGCTCGTCCTGAAGTGGATGGTGGACGGGCCCGTCGCGGACCGGGATCCGGCCGGGGTCCGGCTCGGGGCGCTGTGTCTGCTCCTGCTCGGGGTCGCGGAGGCGCTGCTGTTCGGGCTGCGGCGGTGGCTGGTGGCACGACCGCTGGCCGGGGTCGAGGCGGGGATGCGGGCGGATCTCTACCGGCATCTGCAGCGGCTGCCGGTGGCGTTCCACGACCGGTGGGCGTCGGGCCAGTTGCTGTCGCGGGGCACGACCGACCTGATGCTGCTGCGGATGTTCCTCGCGTTTCCGCTGACGTTCCTGCTGGTCAACGCCGTCACGATCCTCGTCGGCGTGATCATCATGCTGCTCCAGGACTGGACGCTGGGGCTGGTGATCCTGATCCCGGCGGTGCCCGTGATGGTCACCTGCGTGATCTTCGAGAAGCGGTACGCCACGGTGGCGCGGCGCGCCCAGGACCAGGTCGGCGATCTGACGACGGTCGTCGAGGAGAGCGTGCTCGGCATCCGGATCATCAAGGGGTTCGGCCGGCACCGCAGCCAGGCCCGGGCGTTCCGCGAGCTGTCACGGACCCTGCGCGGCACGGAACTGCGCAAGGCCCGGCTGCTGGCCGCGATCTGGGGTGTCATCGTGACGCTGCCCGAGGTGGCCATCGGGGCGGCACTGGTGCTGGGCGCGATCCAGGTGGCGGACGGTCAGCTGTCGGCGGGCACGCTGGTGGCGTTCCTGTCGACGGCACTCGCGCTGCGCTGGCCCGTCGACTCGATCGGCTTCCTGCTGGCGATGAGCCAGGAGGCGGCGACGGCGACGGAGCGGTACTTCGAGGTGATGGACGCAGAGCAGGAGAAGCCGACCGCGGCTGGTACCGCTGCGCCGGCCGCCACCGCTACCGGCTCGACAGGGCTCAAGGACAAGGGACTCCGCTTCCACAGCGTGCAGTTCCGGTATCCGGACGCCCCCACCGGCTCCCCGGCCGTCCTCGACCGCATCGACCTCCACATCCGCCCCGGCGAGTCCATGGCCCTGGTCGGCGCAACGGGCAGCGGCAAGACCACCCTCACCGCCCTGGTCCCCCGCCTCCACGAGGTGACATCCGGCCACATCACCCTCGACGGCAAGGACATCGCCGAGCTGCCCAGAGAGGCGCTGCGCGAACTCGTCGCCGTCGCCTTCGAGGAGCCCACCCTCTTCTCGGCCAGCGTCGCGGAGAACGTACTGATGGGGACCTCGGACGGCGCGGGAGAACCCGAGTTGGAGCGGGCGCTCGCCGTGGCACAGGCCGACTTCGCGCACGGCCTGCCGCACGGCACCGGCACCCAGGTCGGCGAGCAGGGCCTCAGCCTCTCCGGCGGCCAGCGACAGCGGCTGGCGCTCGCGCGGGCGGTGGTCGGCAGGCCCCGCTTCCTGGTGCTGGACGACCCCTTGTCCGCCCTGGACGTGCACACCGAGGCCGCCGTCGAGGCCGCCCTGCGGGACGTGCTGGCGGAGACCACCGCCCTGATCGTCGCCCACCGCCCGTCGACCGTGCTCCTCGCGGACCGTGTCGCGCTGCTCTCCGACGGCCGTATCGCCGCCGTCGGCACCCATCACGAACTGCTGCGCACGAACGCCGAATACGCCCATCTCATGGCCGGGACCGAGGAGGCCGACCGATGACGGCGACGACCGCCACCGCACCGGGCAGGGAAGAACCGGACAAGGCGAGGCCCGCCGAGGAAGGACCCGTATCCCCGCGGCCCGACGACCCCTTCGACCACGACGTCCTGCCCACTCCGCCGGGCGCCACCGCCGCCCTGCTGCGCTCCCTGCTGGCCCCGATGAAGGCGCGGGTCGCCGTCACCACGCTGCTCCTGCTGCTCCAGCAGGCGGCGGTGCAGGCCGGTCCGCTGCTGGTGGCGTACGCGATCGACACGGCCGTGCCGGCGTTCCGCCGCGACGATCTCGGGCCGCTGGTCGCGGTCGGGGTCGGCTATCTGCTGTGCGCGGTCGCGTCCGGCGTGCTGCAGTACGCGTTCATCCTGCTCTCCGCCCGCGTCAACCAGGACGTGCTGCTCGACCTGCGCGGCCGTATCTTCCGCCACGCCCAGGCCCTGAGCCTCGACTTCCATGAGCGCTACACGTCAGGACGGCTCATCTCACGCTCCACGACGGACGTGGAGTCCCTGCGCGAGCTGCTCGACGAGGGCCTGCAGGAGCTCGTCACCGTCATCCTCTCCTTCGTCTACATCTCGGCGATGCTGCTCTGGCTCGACCTCGGCCTCGGCGCGGTCGCCGTGGCCTCCTTCGCGCCGCTGTACTTCCTCGTACGGCTCTACCGGCGGCGCGCCGCGCGCGTGTACACCGTGCGCTCCACCGCGATCGCCACCGTGATCGTGAAGTTCGTCGAGACGATGAACGGCATCCGGCCGGTGCGCGCCTTCCGCCGCGAGGCCGTCAACGACGCGGACTTCCGGGTCCTCAACACCCGGCACGAGCGGACGAACGGCGACGCGCTGCTGGAGATGGCCCGTTACGTCACCGGCTCCCGGCTCGTCGCCAACACGGCCGTCGCGGGGATCGTGCTGTGGGGCGCCCACCGGGTCGCGGGCGGCACGCTCGCCCTGGGTGTGCTGGCGGCGGCCGTGCTGTATCTGCGGCGGCTGTACGACCCGATCGACCGGCTCGGCATGTTCCTCAACTCGTACCAGTCGGCGGCGGCCTCCCTGGAGAAGATCGCCGGACTGCTCGCCCAGACCCCGTCCGTGCCCGAGCCGCAGGCGCCCCGGCAGCTTCCGGCGCTCGAGTCGGAGCACCCCGGCCGCGAGGTCGTCTTCGACGGCGTCCGGTTCGGCTACCGCACCGGCGGCGAGGTGCTGCCCCGCTTCGACCTCACGTTCCCGGCCGGCCAGACGGTCGCGGTCGTCGGCTCCACGGGCGCCGGCAAGTCGACACTGGCCAAGCTGCTCGCCCGCTTCTACGACCCCTCGGACGGCCGGGTCCTCCTCGACGGCGTCGACCTGCGCGAGCTCGCCGTGCCGGAACTGCGGCGCGGGGTGGTGATGGTGACGCAGGAGGCGTTCCTCTTCTCCGGCACGGTCGCCGAGAACATCGCCATCGGCCGCCCCGACGCCACCCGCGAGGAGATCGAGCAGGCGGCGAAGGCCATCGGCGCGCACGACTTCATCAGCTCGCTCCCCGACGGCTATGACACCGACGTACGCAAGCGGGGCGGTCGTATCTCCGCCGGTCAGCGCCAACTCGTCGCGTTCGCACGGGCGTTGCTCGCCGACCCGGCCGTACTGATCCTCGACGAGGCGACCAGCTCGCTCGACATCCCCGGCGAACGGGCCGTGCAGCGCGCGATGTCGACGGTGCTGCACGGGCGTACGGCAGTCGTCATCGCCCACCGGCTGTCCACGGTCGAGATCGCGGACCGCGTGCTGGTCATGGAGCACGGGCAGATCGTCGAGAACGGCACTCCGGCCGAACTCGTCGCGGGGACCGGCAGGTTCGCGGATCTGCATCGGGCGTGGCGGGACAGTCTGGCGTAGCCGAGCGGCACGAGGAACGACGAACGGGGCACGGGGCACGATGATCGACGCGTACGAGGATCCGGGGACACCCGACTGTCGTGGCGGATGGCGGTATCTGTGGTGGCTCGTCAGGCGACAGCCCATGCGGTCCGCCATGGGGGCGCTGATCTCCAGCGTGTGGATGGTGCTGCTGGCGGCGACCCCGTACCTGATGTCGCGTGCCGTCGACGACGGGCTGGCGACCGGTGACCAGGGCGCGTTGGCGGGGTGGACGGGTGCGCTGGTCGCGGTGGGGGTGTTCAACGCCTGGCTGAGCATCATGCGGCACCGCACGATGACGCGGGTGCGGATGGACAGCAACTTCCGCACGGTCAAGGTGCTGATCGGCCACGCGGTACGACTCGGCGCCACGCTGCCACGCCGGATCGGGGCCGGGGAGGTCGTCACGATCGGCGTGGGCGACGTCCAGACCATCAGCCAGTCCCTGACCGTCGTCGGCCCGGGTGTCGGTGCTGTCGTCGCCTATCTGGTGGTCGCCGGTCTGTTGGTGTCGGTGTCGGTGCCGATCGCCGTCGTGGTGCTGCTCGGGATGCCGCTGGTCGGCGTGCTCGTCGGGCCGCTGCTGGGGCGGCTGCAGGGCACGGAGACGGAGTACCGGGAGCGCCAGGGCGTACTGACCGCACGGATCGCCGACCTGGCGGGTGGCCTGCGCGTCCTCAACGGCCTCGGCGGCAAGGGTCTGGTCGCCGACGCCTTCCACCACGACTCGCAGCGGCTGCGGGCCCAGGGCTACCGGGTCGGGGCGGTGACCAGCTGGGTGCAGGCGCTCGGCGTGGGACTGCCCACGCTGTTCCTGGCCGTGGTGACCTGGCTGGCGGCACGGCTGGCCGCCCAGGGCGGCATCACCGTGGGCGAGTTGGTGGCGGTGTACGGCTATGTCGCGGTGCTGGTGGGGCCGGTGGCGTTCTTCATCGAGTGCGGTTACCAGGTCAGCCGTGGAGTGGTGGCGGCGCGGCGGGTCGTACGGTTCCTGCGGCTGGAGCCGATGGCGGACACCGGTACGCGGGACGCGCCCGCGGAGCCGGCGGCACTGCACGACCCCGAGTCCGGGGTGCGGGTGCCACCGGGCCGGCTCACCGCACTGGCCGCCGCGCTGCCGGCCGACGCCACGACCGTCGTCGACCGCCTCGGCCGCTACGTCCCGTCGGCGGCGACCTGGGGCGAAGTGCCCCTGAGCGAGATCGCGTTACCGCAGGTCCGGGCGCACATCCTGGTCGCCGACCACGAGGCCGACCTGTTCGCGGGCACGCTGCGTGAGCTGGTGGCCGCCGGGTCCGCGGACCAGGACGAGCGGGCGATCACGCGAGCGGTGCACACGGCGGTCGCCGAGGACATCGTCCGCGGCCTCCCCGACGGCCTCGACACCCCGATCGACGCCCAGGGCCGCAACCTCTCCGGCGGCCAACGCCAGCGCGTCCGCCTGGTCCGCACCCTGCTGGCGGACCCGGAGGTGCTGCTGGCCATCGAGCCGACATCGGCCCTGGACGCCCACACGGAGGCACGGGTCGCCGAACGCCTGCACTCGACGAGGCGGGGCCGTACGACGCTGGTGACGACGACGTCCCCCTTGGTCCTGGACCGAGCAGACACGGTCCACTACCTGGTCGACGGCAAGGTGGCAGCAACAGGCACCCACCGAGAACTGCTCGCAGGGGAGCCGGGCTACCGGGCATTGGTAGCCCGGGACGAGAACGCCGAGGAGCTCGCCAAGTGACGGAAGCCAAACGCCCCTCAGGGGCGCGGGGAACTGCGCGACAAGCCACGAAGCACCCGCACCCGGCACGCAACCCCAAGCCCCGAGCTCGCAGCCGCACAACCCTCCCCATCGCCGAACGGCAAGACGTCCGCCGAGCCACCACCCGCCTGATCCGAGCCGACGCCCGCTCCTTCACAGCCGTACTCGCCCTGAACTCCCTCGCAGCACTCGCCGGCCTGGCAAGCCCCTGGCTGGTGGGCCGCATCATCGACGAAGTCAGACGCGGCGCAGGCGTCACGGCCGTGGACAAACTCGCCCTGGCCATCCTGGCAGCGGCAACAGCCCAGCTGTTGCTGGCCCGCTGGGCCCGCTACGTAGGCCACCGCTTCGGCGAACGCACCCTCGCCCGCGTGCGCGAGGAGTTCGTGGACCGCACGCTCGCGCTGCCCGCGTCGGTCGTGGAGCGGGCCGGCAGCGGCGACCTGACGGCGCGCGGCACCGCCGACGTGGCGGCAGTGGGCACCACGCTGCGCGACGCCGGGCCCGAGTTGCTCATCAACTCCGTACAGGTCCTGTTCCTGCTGGGCGCGGTGATCGCGCTGGATCCCCTGCTCGGCGCCTGCGGTCTGCTCGGCCTGGGTGGTCTGTGGCCGGTGCTGCGCTGGTATCTGCGCCGCGCCCGCACCGGCTACCTCGCCGAGGGTGCGGCCACCTCGGAGGTCGCGGAGATCCTCACGGCGACCGCGTCCGGCGCCCGTACGGTGGAGGCGCTGCGTCTGGAGCGGCGGCGGGTGACGGCGAGCCGCGACGCGCTGGAGGAGTCCCGCCGGACCCGCCTGCACACCCTCTTCCTGCGCACGGTGTTCTTCCCGTCGGTCGAGATCGCCTATCTCGTCCCCGTGGCGACGGTCCTGCTCGTCGGCGGGGCACTGCACGCGCGGGGCACGATCAGTCTGGGCACAGTGGTCGCGGCGGCGCTGTATCTGCAGCAGATGGTCGGTCCGCTGGACGAGATCCTCATGCGGGTCGAGCAACTCCAGAGCGGCGGCGCCTCGTTCGCCCGCGTGGAGGGCCTGGCCCGCGCCCCGCAGGCGACGGACCCCGACTCCCCACCCCCACGGACGACCGCATCGACGTGACCGGCGTGCGCTACTCCTACGACCGCGGCGGCGAGGTCCTCAGCGACGTCGACCTGACCGTACGGCCGGGGGAACGGCTGGCGGTGGTCGGCCCGTCCGGTGCCGGCAAGACGACCCTGAGCCGGCTGCTCGCCGGTGTCGACGCGCCGACGGCCGGCTCGGTGACGGTCGGCGGCGTCCCGGTCGTCGCGCTCGGCCCGGAGCAACTGCGCCGTCAGGTCGTCCTGGTCACCCAGGAGCACCACGTCTTCCTCGGCACGGTCCGCGACAACCTCCGTATCGCCGAGCCGTCCGCCACGGACGAGGAGGTGTGGTCCGCCCTCACGGCGGTCGGCGCCGACATGTGGGTACGGCGGCTGCCCGACGGCCTCGACACGGCGCTGGGCGACGGCGGCCACGGCACCGACGGCTCGCAGGCCCAGCAGCTGGCCCTCGCCCGCGTGGTGCTGGCCGACCCGCACACCCTGATCCTCGACGAGGCGACGGCCCTGCTCGACCCGACGACCGCCCGGCACACCGAGCGCGCCCTGGCGGCCGTACTGCAGGGCCGTACGGTCATCGCCATCGCCCACCGCTTGCACACCGCGCACGACGCGGACCGCGTGGCCGTGATGGAGAACGGCCGTCTCACCGAGCTCGGCACCCACGACGAGCTGGTCGGGGCGGACGGGGCGTACGCGGCGCTGTGGCGGTCCTGGCACGGGGAGCGGCCCGCCCCGCCCGGAACGGCGTAGGCCTGATCAGGCGATCTATGCTCGATGCCAGCACTGTCCGCTTCTCCTGGGGAAGTCCGTTGAACTTCTGGTCGCTCTACCAGCACGGCTTCGCGCGCGTCGCCGCGTGCACCGGCCACACCGTCATCGCCGACCCGCACGCCAACGCGGAAGCGGTTCTGCGGCAGGCTCGCCGGTGCGCGCAGGAGGGCGTCGCCGTCGCCGTCTTCCCGGAGCTGGGCCTGACCGGGTACTCGATCGAGGACCTGCTGCTCCAGGACGCGGTGCTCGACGAGGTGGAGCAGGCACTCCACACGGTCGTGGCCGGGTCGGCGGACCTGCTGCCGGTGCTGGTCGTGGGCGCCCCGCTGCGCCACCGCCACCGCATCTACAACTGCGCGGTGATCGTGCACCGCGGCCGGATCCTCGGCGTGGCGCCCAAGTCGTACCCGCCGAACTACCGGGAGTTCTACGAGCAGCGGCAGATCGCGTCCGGCGACGACGAGCGCGGCGGGACGATCCGGGTCGGTGGCGCTCAGGTGCCGTTCGGCGTGGACCTGCTCTTCGAGGCGCAGGACGTCCCCGGTCTGGTGCTGCACGCGGAGATCTGCGAGGACATGTGGGTGCCGGTGCCGCCGAGCGCGGAGGCCGCCCTGGCCGGCGCGACCGTGCTGGCCAACCTCTCGGGCAGCCCGATCACGGTCGGGCGGGCCGAGGACCGGCGGCTGCTGTGCCGCTCGGCGTCCTCGCGCTGTCTCGCGGCGTACGTGTACTCGGCGGCCGGTCTGGGTGAGTCGACCACCGACCTGTCCTGGGACGGGCAGACCATGATCTACGAGAACGGCGCCCTGTTGGCGGAGACGGGCCGGTTCTCGCTGGACGAGCAGTACGCGGTCGCCGACGTCGACCTCGACCTGCTGCGCCAGGAGCGGCAGCGGATGGGCACGTTCGACGACAACCGGCGCACGCACGCCGGGCGCACCGGTGACTTCCGGCGGGTGGACTTCCGGCTCGACCCGCCGACGACGGACCTGGGCCTCGAGCGCCGGGTGGAGCGGTTCCCGTTCGTGCCGGCCGACGCCGAGCGCCTCGCCCTGGACTGCTACGAGGCGTACAACATCCAGGTCGCGGGCCTCCAGCAGCGGCTGGGCGCGATCGGCGGCCCGAAGGTGGTCATCGGGGTGTCCGGCGGGCTGGACTCCACGCACGCGCTGATCGTCGCCGCCCGGGCGATGGACCGCGCGGGCCGCCCGCGCAGCGACATCCTGGCCTTCACCCTGCCGGGCTTCGCCACCAGCGACCACACCAAGGGCAACGCCCACAAGCTGATGAACTCACTCGGCGTCACCGCGGCCGAGCTGGACATCACGCCGACGGCGCGGCTGATGCTCGAGGAGATGGGCCACCCCTTCGCGTCCGGCGAGCCGGTGTACGACGTCACCTTCGAGAACGTGCAGGCCGGCCTGCGCACCGACTACCTGTTCCGCCTCGCCAACCAGCGCGGCGGCATCGTGCTCGGCACCGGTGACCTGTCGGAGCTGGCGCTGGGCTGGTCCACGTACGGCGTGGGCGACCAGATGAGCCACTACAACGTCAACGGCGGGGTGCCGAAGACGCTGATCCAGCATCTGATCCGCTGGGTCATCACCAGCGGCCAGTTCGACGAGGAGACCGGCGAGACGCTGGCCGCGATCCTCGACACGGAGATCAGCCCGGAGCTGGTGCCCGGCGAGGAGATGCAGTCCACCGAGTCGAAGATCGGCCCGTACGCGCTGCACGACTTCACGCTCTTCCAGGTGCTGCGGTACGGCTTCCGGCCGTCGAAGATCGCCTTCCTGGCCTGGCACGCCTGGCACGACCCGGACGCCGGCGCCTGGCCGCCCGGCTTCCCCGAGGCCAAGCGGGTGGCGTACGACCTGGCGGAGATCAGGCGCTGGCTGGAGGTCTTCTGCCGTCGCTTCTTCGCGTTCGCACAGTTCAAGCGCTCGGCGATGCCGAACGGGCCGAAGGTCTCGGCGGGCGGTTCGCTGTCCCCGCGCGGCGACTGGCGGGCGCCGTCGGACGGCAACGCGGCTGCGTGGCTGCGCGATCTCGCGCGCTTCGACGATTGATGCGTCTGATCCGTTTATCGAACGTGAACTCCCGGACAACGAACGATTTCCGGCCAACTTCCTGACGCGGTCCTGACAGAAACCGCAACCACCTGCCACTCTTCCCACGGCCGCGACACAGCAACCCCACAGCGCCGTCACACTGCGGCGCCCGCGGCTGAACTCCGCACGCGCACGTCGAGTTTCCGCACGCGCACGTCGTTCTGCGTACCACTTGTTCTGCCCGGACGGCCCACCCGCCGGCCGGTCTCCCTGGCCGCGTGATCCGCGGCCGCGCAGAAGGAGTCAGTGTTGAGAGACAGTTCCTCCCACAGACGCACCTCCCACACCACGCGTCACACCACGCACCGCCGGGCCGCCGCCGTCGCCCTCGTCGGCGTCTCCGCCCTGATCGCGGCGGCCGTCCAGTCGGGTGCCGCCACCGCCGCCCCGGAGAAGGCACCGTCGGCCGCGGGCAAGGTCATACCGAGCGCCGAGTCGGTCAAGCTGTCCCCCGCCCAGCGCGCCGAGCTGATACGCGAGGCCAACGCCGGCAGGGCGGACACCGCGAAGGACCTGGGCCTCGGCGCCAAGGAGAAGCTGGTCGTCCGTGACGTCCTCAAGGACGGCAACGGCACGGTCCACACCCGCTACGAGCGCACCTACGACGGCCTGCCCGTCCTCGGCGGCGACCTCGTCGTCGAGACGGCGAAGTCGGGCGCGACCGAGGCCGTCGTCAAGGCGACCCGGACCGCCATCAAGCCGGCCACCACGACCGCCGCCGTTCCCGCCGCCAAGGCCAAGGAGCAGGCGCTGGCCGCGGCGAAGGCGGAGAAGGCCAAGAGCCCGGACGTCAACAAGGCGCCCCGCAAGGTGATCTGGGCCGCGGACGGCAAGCCGACCGTGGCGTACGAGACGGTCGTCGGCGGCTTCCAGCACGACGGCACCCCGCAGGAACTGCACGTCGTCACCGACGCCACCAGCGGCGCGAAGCTGTACGAGTGGGAGGCCATCGAGACCGGCACCGGCAACACGGTCTACAGCGGCACGGTCACCCTCGGCACCACCCAGTCCGGGTCGACGTACAACCTCACGGACGGCGCGCGCGGCGGACACAAGACGTACAACCTGAACCGCGGCACCTCCGGCACCGGCACCCTCTTCTCCGGCCCCGACGACGTCTGGGGCAACGGCAGCCCGTCCAACCTGGAGTCGGCCGGCGCGGACGCGCACTACGGTGCCGCCCTGACCTGGGACTACTACAAGAACGTGCACGGGCGCAGCGGCATCCGCGGCGACGGCGTGGGCGCGTACTCGCGGGTCCACTACGGCAACAACTACGTCAACGCATTCTGGTCCGACAGCTGCTTCTGCATGACGTACGGCGACGGCTCGGGCAACGCCAACCCGCTGACGTCGATCGACGTGGCCGCGCACGAGATGACCCACGGGCTCACCTCGAACACGGCCGGCCTGATCTACAGCGGCGAGTCCGGCGGCCTGAACGAGGCCACCTCCGACATCTTCGGTTCGACCGTCGAGTTCTTCGCCAACAACTCCTCCGACGTCGGTGACTACCTCATCGGCGAGGAGATCAACATCAACGGCGACGGCACCCCGCTGCGCTACATGGACAAGCCGAGCAAGGACGGCGCGTCCAAGGACAGCTGGTACTCGGGCATCGGCTCGATCGACGTGCACTACTCTTCGGGCCCCGCGAACCACTTCTTCTACCTCCTGTCGGAGGGCAGCGGCACCAAGACGATCAACGGTGTCACGTACAACTCGGCCACGTCGGACGGCCTTCCGGTCACCGGCATCGGCCGGGACAAGGCGGAGAAGATCTGGTTCCGCGCGCTCACCACGAAGTTCACGTCCACGACGAACTACGCGGGCGCCCGCACCGGCACCCTCGCGGCCACCGCTGACCTCTACGGCACCGACGGCGCCGAGTACAAGGCGGTCCAGGACGCGTGGGCGGGCATCAACGTCGGCTCCCGCCCCGGTGGCGGCGGCGGCACGTCCTTCGAGAGCGGAACCGACGTGGCGATCCCGGACCGCGGCGCGGCGGTCACCTCGCCGGTCACCGTTTCCGGGCGGACGGGCAACGCGCCGTCCAACTTCCAGGTCGCCGTGGACATCGTCCACACCTACATCGGTGACCTCAAGGTGGATCTGGTCGCCCCCGACGGCACGGCGTACACGCTGAAGGGCTACGGCACCGGCGGCAGCGCGGACAACCTCAACGCCACGTACACCGTGAACGCGTCCTCCGAGGTCGCCAACGGTGTCTGGCAGTTGCGCGTCCAGGACAACGCGGCCATCGACACCGGTTACATCAACAGCTGGAAGCTGACCTTCCCGTAGGCCAGTTGACGGTCTGACCAAGACAGGGCGTCGTCTCGGTGGGTTCAACTCCCGCCGGGACGGCGCCCGTTCATATTTCTGAAACATTCACCCAACAGTCAAATCTTGGCCAACATCACCGCCCTCTCCTGACATGTACGCGCCGCAGGTGTCACGCTTCCCCCACCCGCCGCACCAGCACCAATGCACTTCCCCCACAAAAGGAGCTCGTGTGACCCCCCTCTACGCGCGTCGCAAGCGCACGACCCTGGCCATCGCCACCACCGTGGCCGCCGGGGCTCTCCTCACCACCGCGCTGACCACCGGTGGTTCGGCCGCAGCGGCCCCCGCGGGCGCCGGCACCAAGGCCGCCCCGCTCGCCGTACCGGTCGCGCTCGCCCCCGCGGCCCGCACCACCCTCATCAAGGACCAGCAGGCCAAGGCGGCCGGCACCGCCGACGAGATAGGCCTCGGCGCCCAGGAGAAGCTGGTCGTCAAGGACGTCGTCAAGGACGCCGACGGCTCGGTCCACACCCGCTACGAGCGCACCTACGCGGGCCTGCCGGTCCTCGGCGGCGACCTGGTCGTCCACGAGTCGGCGTCCGGCGCGAGAAGGGGCGTGACCAAGGCGACGAAGGCCACCATCAAGGTCGCCTCGCTCAAGCCGGCGGTCACCGCGGACAAGGCCGAGGTCCAGGCCGTGAAGCTGGCCAAGGCGGCCGGCTCGGAGAAGACCGAGGCCGACCAGGCGCCCCGCAAGGTGATCTGGGCGGCGAACGGCAAGCCGGCCCTCGCCTACGAGACGGTCGTCGGCGGCCTCCAGGACGACGGCACCCCGAACGAACTGCACGTCATCACCGACGCCGCCACCGGCAAGAAGCTCTTCGAGTACCAGGGCATCGAGACCGGCACCGGCAAGAGCCTGTACTCGGGCACGGTCACGCTCGGCACGACCAAGTCGGGCTCGACGTACAACCTCACGGACGGCACGCGCGGCGGCCACAAGACGTACAACAAGGCCCGCAGCACCAGTTCCTCCGCCGGAACGCTGTTCACCGACGCGGACGACACATGGGGCACCGGCACGGCCTCCAGCTCCTCCACCGACCAGACGGCCGCCGTGGACGCCGCCTACGGCGCGCAGGAGACCTGGGACTTCTACAAGAACACCTTCGGCCGCAGCGGCATCAAGAACGACGGCAAGGCCGCGTACTCGCGCGTCCACTACGGCAACGCGTACGTCAACGCGTTCTGGGACGACAGCTGCTTCTGCATGACGTACGGCGACGGCGAGGGCAACACCAACCCGCTGACGTCGCTGGACGTGGCCGGCCACGAGATGACCCACGGCGTCACCTCCAACACCGCGGGCCTGAACTACAGCGGCGAGTCGGGCGGCCTGAACGAGGCCACCTCCGACATCTTCGGCACGTCGGTGGAGTTCTTCGCCAACAACTCCGCCGACGTCGGTGACTACCTCATCGGCGAGGAGATCGACATCAACGGCGACGGCACCCCGCTGCGCTACATGGACAAGCCGAGCAAGGACGGCGCGTCCAAGGACAGCTGGTCGTCCTCGCTGGGCGGGCTGGACGTGCACTACTCCTCGGGCCCCGCGAACCACTTCTTCTACCTGCTGTCGGAGGGCAGCGGCGCGAAGACGATCAACGGGGTGAGTTACGACTCCCCGACGTCCAACGGCTCGACGGTCACGGGCATCGGCCGCTCCAAGGCCGCCGCGATCTGGTACAAGGCCCTGACCGAGTACATGACGTCGACGACGAACTACAAGGCCGCCCGCACGGCGACCCTGAGCGCGGCGTCCGCCCTGTACGGCTCCACCAGCACGGAGTACAAGACGGTGGCGGCCGCCTGGTCGGCCATCAACGTCAGCTGACGCACGCGTAGTTGCAGGGGGCGGCACCCGGGAGGAAGGCATCCCCGGGTGCCGCCCTACGCTTGGGCCCATGTCCTTCACGTACGCCGACGTCGGCGCGACCCGGGAGAACGGCTTCTGCCCGCCCGGCTTCCACCCCCTGCACGTGCGCACCCGCATAGGCGAGGGCGAGGACGTCTTCCGCAGAGCCTCCGAAGCGGTCATGACCTGGGAGATGCACCGCTCGATGGGCGTCGGCATAGAGGCGTCGGCCGACCGCGCGGCCCCCGAGGTCGACGTGACGGTCACCCTGGCCGGGCTGATCAGGGCTCCGTGCCGGGTGGTCTGGACGGCGGAGGAGTACCGCCGGGTGGGCTGGGCCTACGGCACGCTTTCCGGTCATCCTGAATGCGGCGAGGAGGCCTTCCTCGTGGACCGCACGGGGGACGGGACGGTGTGGCTGACCGTGCAGGCCTTCAGCCGCGCGGCCAAGTGGTATGCGCGGGCGGCGGGACCTGCGACGCGGGGGTTCCAGCACGCGTACGCGCGACGGTGCGGCAATGTGCTGCGGCAGCTGTGCGAGGCCGAGGGGGACTGAAAGACACCGACACCGCAGCCCCCCCTCGACGCCGTCACCGCAGTAGGGCCCCCGCCCCCTCCCCCACATCCTCGGAAGGCACCGCCACCAGCCCCAGCTCCGCACTCGACGCCAGCAGCCGATGCGACGGCAGGATCCGGACGGTGTAGCCGTAGGGACCCGTCCGGTCCAGGGAGAGCGGGCCCTCGTACACCCAGCGGCCCTCCGGGTCCGGGCTCCCCGTCGGCTTCAGCGGAACCGTCGAGGCGTCCGCGATGCGGTCCTGTGAGTCGACGCGGCCCGAGACCGCCTGGACCTCGACGTCCTCCGGCCCGAGGTCGCCGAGGCCCACGCGGACCCGGAGGCTGAGCGCCGAGCCGAGTTCCGCGGTGGGTGTCGCCGCCGACGTCTCCACGTGGTCGACCGTGACGCCGTGCCAGGCCGAACGCACCCGCGCCTTCCAGCCTGCGAGCTCACGCGCCGCGTCCGGCGTCATCGCGCGGTGGGCGTGGGCGGCCGGGGTGTAGAGGCGCTCCACGTACTCACGGACCATCCTGCCCGCCAGGACCTTCGGGCCGAGCAGGGTCAGGGTCTGGCGGACCATCTCGATCCAGCGGTCCGGCAGGCCGCCCTGGCCCTGCTCGTAGAAGCGCGGGGTCACCCGCTGCTCCAGCAGGTCGTACAGCGCCGCCGCCTCTACGTCGTCCCGGTGGTCCGGGTCCGTGCCGGTGCCGTCCGCGGTGGGGATGGCCCAGCCGAAGTCGGGCTGGAACCACTCGTCCCACCAGCCGTCCAGGACGGAGAGGTTGAGGCAGCCGTTCAGCGCCGCCTTCATGCCGGAGGTGCCGCAGGCCTCCAGGGGGCGCAGCGGGTTGTTGAGCCAGATGTCGCAGCCCGGGTAGAGCTTCTGGGCCATCGCCATGCCGTAGTCCGGGAGGAAGACGATGCGATGCCTGACCCGCGGGTCGTCGGCGAACCTCACCAGCTCCTGGACCAGGCGCTTGCCGCCGTCGTCCGCCGGGTGCGCCTTGCCCGCCACCACGATCTGGATGGGCCGCTCCGGGTGCAGCAGCAGGTCCATCAGCCGGTCGCGGTCCCGCAGCATCAGCGTCAGCCGCTTGTACGACGGGACCCGCCGCGCGAACCCGATCGTCAGGACGTCGGGGTCGAGGACTCCGTCGATCCAGCCCAGCTCGGCCGTCCCGGCGCCGCGTTGCCGCCAGGAGGTGCGCAGGCGGTCCCGCACCTCCGTCACCAGTTGCTCGCGCAGGTTCCGGCGCAGCTCCCAGACTTCCTGGTCGGGGATCTCCGCGACCGCGTCCCAGCGGTCCGAGCCACCGACGGTCATGGCGTCCTCGGTGCGCTGGGCGCCGATCTGGCGGGCGCCGAGCCGGTAGACCTCGGGGGCGACCCAGGTCGGGGCGTGGACGCCGTTGGTCACGGAGGTGATCGGCACCTCGTCGGGGTCGAACCCCGGCCACAGGCCCGAGAACATCTCGCGGCTGACGTTGCCGTGGAGCAGCGAGACGCCGTTCGCGCGCTGGCCCAGGCGCAGGCCCATCACCGCCATGTTGAACAGATTGGGCTCGCCGCCCGGGTAGGTCTCCATGCCGAGCTGGAGGATCCGCCCGACCTCGATGCCCGGGAGCTCGGCGTCGGGGCCGAAGTGGTGGGCGACCAGCTCACGGTCGAAGCGGTCGATGCCGGCCGGGACGGGCGTGTGGGTGGTGAAGACAGTGCCGGCGCGCACGGCTTCCAGCGCCGGGTCGAAGTCCATGCCCGCGACGCAGAGTTCGGCGATGCGTTCGAGCCCGAGGAAGCCGGCATGACCTTCGTTGGTGTGGAAGACCTCGGGTTCGGGGTGGCCGGTCAGGCGGCAGTACGTCCGGACCGCCCGCACTCCTCCTATGCCCAGCAGCATCTCCTGCAGCAGCCGGTGCTCGCTGCCGCCGCCGTAGAGCCGGTCGGTCACGCCGCGTTCGCCGAGGTCGTTCTCCTCGACGTCCGAGTCGAGCATCAGCAGCGGGACGCGGCCGACCTGGGCGAGCCAGACGCGGGCGTGCAGCTGCCTGCCGCCGGGCAGGGCGATGGAGACCTGGGCGGGGGTGCCGTCGGTTTCCTTCAGGAGCGTGACCGGCAGTTCGTTGGGGTCCAGGACCGGGTAGTGCTCCTGCTGCCAGCCGTCGCGGGACAGGGTCTGCCGGAAGTAGCCGTGCCGGTACAGCAGGCCGACCCCGATGAGGGGTACGCCGAGGTCGCTGGCCGCCTTGAGGTGGTCGCCGGCGAGGATGCCGAGGCCGCCGGAGTACTGGGGCAGGGCGGCCGTGATGCCGAACTCGGGTGAGAAGTAGGCGACGGCGGTGGGCAGTTCGGCGGACTGGTCCTGGTACCAGCGCTCGCCCGTGACGTAGTCGTTCAGGTCACCGGCGACCGCGGCCAGCCGGCGCAGGAAGGGGCTGTCCTCGGCCAGCTCCGCGAGCCGCCCGGGCGACACGCTGCCCAGCAGCCGTACGGGGTCGTTGCCCGAGGCGGCCCAGCACTCGGGGTCGACGGACTGGAAGAGATCGCGGGTCTCCGCATGCCAGGACCAGCGCAGATTACGCGCCAGATCGCTCAGGGGCCGGAGGGGTTCGGGGAGCACTGGACGGACGGTGAATCGACGGATCGCCTTCACATTCCACCTCGGGCAGCGCGTGGCAGGGGACCCACGGCGGTGTGGGTCCCGTCATCGCCACCGACAGTATCGGTATGCGGGGGTTCGCAACCACCGTGCGTTTTGTGGGTGTCAAGCGCGAGGAACAGATCCCGTCCGTCCGGAAAACGCCGCAACCTTTGCGGATCCCCCATGCCCGGTATGGCCGATTCCGCCCCCGTAGGCCTCCTTGTGGCGACTTCTCACGCCACGAGAGGCTGACTGGTGGCGCACCGACCCGAGCGGGGTGCACCCCGTGTTCCAGGGCCGTAGTGCGCCGAGTTGAGGAGGGGAACTCACACCATGGCACGGACGCGCATCCGGCGTCTGCGCCGGGCCGGTGGTCTGACCGCGGTGACCTGTGTCGTCGCACTTTCGGCCACCACCATGCCCGCGCACGCCGCACCGGAGGGACAGATACTCGGCGCCGGGGACCCCGGCTCCGTCAGCGGCAGTTACCTGGTGACGCTCAAGGGGGGAACGAAAGCACCGTCGACGGCCGGAAAGAGCCTCGCCGAGAAGTACGGGGCGAAAATAAGCCATACCTACGGCACGGTCCTCAACGGCTACGCCGTCCAGGCCGACGAGAGACAGGCCAAGCGGCTCGCGGCGGACTCCCGGGTCGCGTCGGTCGTCCAGGACACCCGGGTGACCCTGGACCACACGCAGAAGAACCCGCCGTCCTGGGGGCTGGACCGCATAGACCAGCGGAACCTGCCGCTGGACAGGAGCTACACCTGGCCGGAGTCGGCGGGCGGCGGAGTGACGGTGTACGTGATCGACACCGGCATCCGCATCTCGCACAAGGACTTCGGGGGCCGGGCAAGCTACGGCTGGGACTTCGTCGGCAACGACAGGACCGCGAGCGACGGCAACGGCCACGGCACCCATGTCGCCGGCACCATCGCGGGCAAGCGGTACGGCGTCGCCAAGAACGCCAAGGTCGTCGCCGTGCGGGTCCTCGACAACGCCGGCGGCGGCAGCACGGCCGACGTCATCGCCGGCATCGACTGGGTGACCAGGCACGCCAGGAAGCCGGCGGTCGCCAACGTCAGCCTCGGCGGCTACCGCAACACGCAACTGGACGCCGCCGTACGCAACTCCATCGCGTCCGGCGTCACCTACACGGTCGCGGCGGGCAACGACGGGCTGCCGGCCGGCCGGTACTCCCCCGCTGCCGTGCGGGAGGCCATCACCGTGGGCGCCACCGACAGAAAGGACGCGCGGGCGGGCTTCTCCAACTTCGGTTCGGCTCTGGACGTATTCGCCCCGGGCGTCTCCATCACCTCCGCGTCGTACGCAAATGACACCGGCAAGGTGACCTACTCCGGTACGTCGATGGCGGCGCCGCACACGGCGGGTGCGGCCGCGCTCTATCTGGCCGACCATCCCAAGGCGAAACCCGCTCAGGTGTCCAAGGCCCTGGTGGCACAGGCCGCCACCGGCAAGGTCTCCGGGCGGGGGCTCGGTTCGCCGAACAAACTCCTGCAGGTGCCGGGCTCATAGCGGCCTCTTCACGCCGAATTACAGGCACCGGCCCCGTTCATGCGGAACGGGGCCGGTCTTGTGTGTAGACATACGCGTGAGTAGTTAACAAAGTGCCGGATTGCGTACCCGAATAGGGTGGGAAGGCTCCAGCGGTAACCCCACCCGTGCGCCCCCGGGCGCGCGCCGGAACGAACCACGCAGGACCCACCTCCCCACAGCCATCCGCCCACCCAAGATGACGCGGACAGGAGCGGTCATGCCCGCCATGCACCACCAGTCGTCCTCACCCCCGACGTCGCGCACCGAAGCACCTCCAGCCCCCCGCACCGTCACCGCCGACCCCGGACCGCCGGCTCCGGAGCGACCCTCCGTGAACGACACGGCAAGTGGTGTCGGGCGCATACCCGTTCTCGACGTCCGCCCGGTCGTCCAGCACGGGCGCAGGCCCGCGAAGGCCGTGACCGGCGAGACCTTCGAGATCTCGGCGACCGTGTTCCGGGAGGGACATGACGCCGTCGCCGCCAATGCCGTACTGACCGACCCGGACGGCCGGCCCGGCCCCTGGACGCCGATGCGCGAACTCGCCCCGGGCACCGACCGCTGGGGCGCCACCGTCACCGCCGGCGAGCCGGGCCGCTGGACCTACCGGGTCGAGGCCTGGGGCGATCCGGTGGCCACCTGGCGGCACCACGCCCAGATCAAGATCCCGGCCGGGATGGACACGGAACTGGTTCTGGAGGAGGGCGCGCGGCTGTACGGGCGCGCGGCCGCCGAGATCCCCGAGAGCGAGGGACGGTCGGTGATCCTCGCGGCCGTCGAGGCGCTGCGGGACGAGAACCGTCCGGCCGCCTGGCGGCTGGCGGCCGCGTTGACGCCCGAGGTGGACGCGGTGTTGGGGCGGTATCCGCTGCGGGACCTGGTCACCGCCTCGGACCCGCTGCCCCTGCTGGTGGAGCGGGAGCGGGCCCTGTTCGGCTCCTGGTACGAGTTCTTCCCCCGCTCCGAGGGCACCCCCGAGCAGCCCCACGGCACCTTCCGCACCGCCGCCCGCCGGCTGCCCGCGATCGCCGCCATGGGCTTCGACGTGGTCTACCTACCGCCCGTCCACCCGATCGGCACCACCTTCCGCAAAGGCCCCAACAACACCCTGTCCGCCGGCACCGACGACGTCGGCGTGCCCTGGGCCATCGGCTCCCCCGAGGGCGGCCACGACGCCGTCCACCCCGGCCTCGGCACCCTCGACGACTTCGACTGGTTCGTCGCCCGGGCCGGCGAACTCGGCCTGGAAGTCGCCCTCGACTTCGCCCTGCAGTGCTCCCCCGACCACCCCTGGGTCGACAAACACCCCGAGTGGTTCCACCACCGCCCCGACGGCACCATCGCCCACGCCGAGAACCCGCCGAAGAAGTACCAGGACATCTACCCCATCGCCTTCGACGCCGACATGGACGGCCTGGTCGAGGAGACCCTGCGCATCCTGCGCCACTGGATGGCCCACGGCGTGCGCATCTTCCGCGTCGACAACCCGCACACCAAACCCGTCGTGTTCTGGCAGCAGGTCATCACCGACATCGGCCGCACCGACCCCGACGTCATCTTCCTCGCCGAGGCCTTCACCCGCCCCGCGATGATGCACACCCTCGCCCAGATCGGCTTCCAGCAGTCCTACACCTACTTCACCTGGCGCAACGGCAAACAGGAACTCACCGACTACCTCACCGAACTGTCCGGCGAAGCAGCCGCCTACATGCGGCCCAACTTCTTCGCCAACACCCCCGACATCCTGCACGCCTTCCTCCAGAACGGCGGCCGCCCCGCCTTCGAACTCCGCGCCGTCCTCGCCGCCACCCTCTCCCCACCTGGGGCATCTACAGCGGCTACGAACTCTGCGAGAACACCGCACTGCGCAAGGGCAGCGAGGAGTACCTGAACTCGGAGAAGTACCAGCTACGCCCCCGCGACTGGGAAGCGGCCGAGCGCGCAGGCCGCACCATCACGCCCCTCCTCACCCAGCTCAACGCCGTCCGGCGGGCAAATCCGGCCCTGCGGCAGTTGCGCGACCTCCACTTCCACCACGCGGATCAGGAAGCGGTGATCGCGTACTCGAAGCGCAGCGGATCGAACACGGTTCTGGTGGTCGCCAACCTCGACCCGCACCACACCCAGGAGGCCACGGTCTCGTTGGACATGCCGCAACTCGGCCTCGACTGGCACGAGTCGGTGCCGGTGCGCGACGAGCTCACCGGCGAGACCTATCACTGGGGCAGGGCGAATTACGTGCGTCTCGAACCGGGCACTCGCCCCGCGCACATCCTCACCGTCCTGCGACCGTCCACCCCGCAGATCGGAGGGTCACCCACAAAATGATCGTCAACGAGCCCGTTCAGGACACCTTCGAGGACACTCCTGCCAAGGATCGTGACCCGGATTGGTTCAAGCGCGCCGTCTTCTACGAGGTCCTGGTCCGCTCCTTCCAGGACAGCAACGGCGACGGCGTCGGCGACCTCAAAGGCCTCACCGCCAAACTCGACTACCTGCAATGGCTCGGCGTCGACTGCCTGTGGCTGCCGCCCTTCTTCAAATCACCCCTGCGCGACGGCGGATACGACGTCTCCGACTACACCTCCGTCCTGCCCGAATTCGGAGACCTCGCCGACTTCGTCGAATTCGTCGACTCCGCCCACCAGCGCGGCATGCGGGTCATCATCGACTTCGTCATGAACCACACCAGCGACCAGCACCCGTGGTTCCAGGAATCGAGAAAAGACCCCGACGGCCCCTACGGCGACTACTACATGTGGGCCGACGACGACAAGCAGTACGCCGACGCCCGCATCATCTTCGTCGACACCGAGGCCTCCAACTGGACCTTCGACCCGGTCCGCAAGCAGTACTTCTTCCACCGCTTCTTCTCCCACCAGCCCGACCTGAACTACGAGAACCCGGCCGTCCAGGAGGAGATCCTCTCGGCGCTGAAATTCTGGCTGGACCTGGGAATCGACGGTTTCCGGCTGGACGCGGTTCCGTATCTGTACGCGGAGGAGGGCACGAACTGCGAGAACCTTCCCGCGACGCACGAGCTCCTCAGGCGGGTGCGGAAGGAGATCGACGCCCACTACCCGGACACGGTGCTGCTCGCGGAGGCGAACCAGTGGCCGGAGGACGTCGTCGACTACTTCGGCGACTACGCCGGCGGCGGCGACGAGTGCCACATGGCCTTCCATTTCCCGGTGATGCCGCGGATCTTCATGGCGGTGCGACGGGAATCCCGTTACCCCGTCTCGGAAATCCTCGCCAAGACCCCGGCCATCCCGTCCGGCTGCCAGTGGGGCATCTTCCTGCGCAACCACGACGAGCTGACCCTGGAAATGGTCACCGACGAGGAACGCGACTACATGTGGGCGGAATACGCCAAGGACCCCCGCATGCGCGCCAACATCGGAATCCGGCGGCGGCTGGCACCCCTGCTGGACAACGACCGCAACCAGATCGAGCTGTTCACCGCCCTGCTGCTGTCGCTCCCCGGCTCGCCGATTCTCTACTACGGCGACGAGATCGGCATGGGCGACAACATCTGGCTCGGCGACCGCGACGCCGTACGCACTCCCATGCAGTGGACGCCGGACCGCAATGCGGGATTCTCATCGTGCGACCCGGGACGGCTGTATCTGCCGACCATCATGGACCCGGTCCACGGCTACCAGGTGACGAATGTCGAGGCGTCCATGTCCTCGCCGTCCTCTCTCCTGCACTGGACCCGCCGCATGATCGAGATCCGCAAGCAGAACCCGGCCTTCGGACTCGGCTCCTACACGGAACTCCAGTCGTCGAATCCGGCCGTGATCGCCTTCCTGCGTGAATACGAGGACGATCTCGTGCTGTGCGTGAACAACTTCTCGCGGTTCGCGCAGCCGACGGAGCTGGATCTGCGCAGGTTCAACGGGCGGCATCCGGTCGAGCTGTTCGGCGGGGTGCGATTCCCGGCCATCGGCGAACTGCCGTACTTGCTGACCCTCGGAGGCCACGGCTTCTACTGGTTCCGGTTGCGCAAGGACGCCGCCTGAGAGCCCGGGCGGGGCGGTTTCTCCCGCCCCGCCCGGGGCACGCATCAGTAACCACCCCGCCCGGTCCGGGGAAAGGACGTGACGCCATGTCGAAAGCCGTCACCCGCACCCTCACGACCTCACCAGGTCTCCTCGCCTCGCTGGACCCCTTGCTGCGGGAGTGGCTGCCACGGCAGCGCTGGTTCGCGGGCAAGGGCCGTCCAATCACCGGGTTCTCGCTGGTGGCGGCCACCGAACTGCTGCCGCCCGGCGGCAAGCTGGGCCTGTACCACCTGCTCGTGCGCGCGCATCAGGCCATCGCGCCGGTGCCGGGCGCGCCCGAGCAGCCCGCCGACTGCTACCAGCTGTTGATAGGCGAGCGCGAGGCCCTGCCGCCCCGGCTGGCGCCCGCGCTGATCGGACACGTGGCCGACGGCCCGCTCGCCGGACGCACGGTGTACGACGCCCTGTACGACACCCGTCCCACCGAGCTGCTCCTGGAGGCGCTGCGCACCGGAGCCCGGATCGGCGGCCTGCGCTTCGAGCGGGACGACAGCCATGAGATCCGGTCCGGTCTGGTGCCGCGCCTGGTCACGTCCGAACAGTCGAACTCGTCGGTCGTCTACGGCGATACGTTCATTCTGAAGCTGCTGCGCCGGGTCGTGCCCGGCGTCAACCCCGACCTGGAGCTTCCTTTGGCGCTGGCCCGCGAGGGCTGCGACCGGGTCCCCGCGCCGACGGCGTGGATCCGGGCGGAGCTGACGCCTGCCGGGGCAACGGCGGACGAGGCGTATGTGCTGGGCGTGCTGCAGCCGTTCGTACAGGGCGCCACGGACGGCTGGGAGCTGGCGTTGCGCGAGCTGGCCAAGGGTGAGGACTTCGCGTCCGCGGCACGGGCGCTCGGGCGCGCGACCGCCGAGGTGCACACCGCACTGGCCCGCACGCTGCCGACCGTCACCCTCGGGCACACGCAGGTGCAGCAGCTGGTCGACGGCATGGTCGAGCGGCTCGACGCGGCCGCGCAGGCGGTGCCGGCGCTGCGGCCGTACGCGCCCGGCCTGCGCTCCGCCTTCGAGGCGCTGGCCGGCCTCGCCGCCGAGGGTTGCACCTGGACCGCCCAGCGCATCCACGGCGACCTGCACCTCGGGCAGTGCCTGCGCTCACCCAGCGGGCAGTGGTGGCTGATCGACTTCGAGGGCGAGCCGTCGAAGCCGCTGGCCGAACGGCGGATGCCGCAGCCGCCGGTGCGGGACGTCGCGGGCATGCTGCGTTCCTTCGACTACGCGGCCCACTCGGCCGACCCGTCGGTACCGGGCTGGGCCAACACCTGCCGGGCCGCCTACTGCTCCGGATACGCACAGGTCAGCGGCGCCGATCCGCGGACGGATCCGGTGCTGCTGCGTGCGTACGAGACTGACAAGGCGATCTACGAGGTCGTCTACGAGGCCCGCCACCGCCCCGACTGGCTGCCGGTACCGCTGTCCGCCATAAGCCGGCTGGCCGCGGGCGCCGACACCTCGTCCCCCGCCACCCCCTCCACCCTCTCGATCCCCTCATCCCCACCTGCGCCTAGGAGGCCCTCCCCGTGACCCCCCGCACCACTCCCTCCAGCGGTTCGGATTCGAAGAAGACGGCTGAGAAGCCGGCCGTGGAGAAGGCCCAGGAGCAGGCCGCCGAGAAGACCAGCGTCGCGAAGAAGGCGACCGCGAAGACGGCCAAGGCCGCCGAGAAGGCCGCGGACGCCATGAGGAAGGGGACGACGAAGAAGGCCGCCGCGGCGAAGGCGGGCGCGGCAAACAGGGCGACTGCGAAGAAAGCCCCGGCGAAGAAGGCGGCCGCGAAGAAGGCTCCGGCAAAGAAGGCCGCCGCCAAGAAAGCCGTGGCCAAGAAGGCGGGCGCGAAGACCACCGCCGCGAAGAGCACGGACACCTCGAAGAGGACGGCCGCGAAGAAGGCCGCCGCCAAGAAGATCCCCGCGCAGAAGACGGCGCCCAAGAAGATCCCCGCGCAAAAGGCGGTACCGGTCGAACTCCCGGCCGCCCCGGCGGACGTGGCCGTGTCCCCCGCCCTCGACGCGGCCGACCGCGACCGCCTCCTCAACGGCACCCACCACGCCCCGCACTCCGTCCTCGGCGCGCATCCGGTGCCCGGTGGTGTCGCCTTCCGGGCCTTCAGGCCGTTCGCCCTGTCGGTGACGGTCGTCGTGGGCAGCCTGCGCGCCGAGCTGCACGACGACGGGGAGGGGTTCTTCTCCGGACTGCTGCCGCTGCTGGAGGTGCCTGCGGGCTACCAGTTCCTGGTGGGCTACGAGGGCTCGGTGCAGGAAACCGAGGACGCGTACCGTTTCCTGCCCGCGCTGGGCGAGCTCGACCTGCATCTGATCGGCGAGGGCCGGCACGAGGAGCTGTGGAAGGCGCTCGGCGCCGAGCCGATGACGCACCAGGGCGTGACCGGCACCCGGTTCACGGTGTGGGCGCCGAACGCCCGGGGCGTGTCCCTGGCCGGCACCTTCAACTTCTGGGACGGCACGGGCTTTCCGTTGCGCTCGCTCGGCGGCACCGGCATCTGGGAGCTGTTCGTGCCCGGCATCGGCGAGGGCGAGCTGTACAAGTTCGAGATCACCCGGCCCGACGGCTCGAAGACACTGCGCGCCGACCCCATGGCCCGCCGGACGGAGGCCCCGCCCAACACGTCGTCCATCGTGTACGCCTCGCAGCACGAGTGGGGCGACGCGGACTGGCTGGCACGGCGCGGGTCGGTGCCGACGCACGAGGCGCCGCTCTCGGTCTACGAGGTCCACCTGGCGTCCTGGCGGCCGGGGCTGACGTACCGGCAACTCGCCGAGCAGCTGCCCGCGTACGTCAAGGACCTGGGCTTCACGCACGTCGAGCTGATGCCGGTCGCCGAGCACCCCTTCGGCGGCTCCTGGGGCTACCAGGTCACCGGTCTCTACGCACCCACGGCCCGGCTCGGCACCCCGACGACTTCAAGTACCTGGTGGACTGCCTGCACCAGGCCGGCATCGGTGTCCTGATGGACTGGGTGCCGGCGCACTTCCCGCGCGACGACTGGGCGCTCGCCGAGTTCGACGGGCGGCCGCTGTACGAGCACGAGGATCCGCTGCGGTCGGCCCACCCCGACTGGGGCACCCTGGAGTTCGACTTCGGTCGGCGCGAGGTGCGCAACTTCCTGGTCGCCAACGCCATCTACTGGTGCGAGGAGTTCCACATCGACGGGCTCCGGGTGGACGCGGTGGCGTCCATGCTCTACCTGGACTACTCGCGCGAGCCGGGTCAGTGGGTCCCGAACGAGCACGGCGGGCGGGAGAACCTGGACGCGGTGGCGTTCCTGCAGGAGATGAACGCGACGGTGTACCGTCGGGTGCCGGGGGTCGTGACGATCGCGGAGGAGTCCACGGCCTGGGACGGCGTGACGCGCCCGACGCACGTGGCGGGCCCGGGTGGCTTCGGCGGTCTCGGCTTCGGGCTGAAGTGGAACATGGGCTGGATGCACGACTCGCTGGAGTACATGGCGAAGGAGCCGGTGCACCGCAAGCACCACCACAACGAGATGACGTTCTCGATGGTATACGCCTACAGCGAGAACTACGTGCTGCCCATCTCCCACGACGAGGTCGTGCACGGCAAGCGGTCGCTGGTGTCGAAGATGCCGGGCGACTGGTGGCAGCAGCGCGCCAACCATCGCGCGTATCTGGGGTTCATGTGGGCCCACCCGGGCAAGCAACTGCTCTTCATGGGTCAGGAGTTCGCCCAGGGCGCGGAGTGGTCGGAGGCGCACGGGCCGGACTGGTGGCTGCTGGATCCGGCGTACGGGGCGGAGCCTGACCATCGCGGGGTGCGGGACCTGGTCCGCGATCTGAACACGGTGTACCGGCACACGCCGGCGCTGTGGCAGCGGGACACCGACCCCGCCGGGTTCCAGTGGGTGGTGGGAGACGCCGCCGACGACAACGTGCTCGCGTTCCTGCGCTACGACGCGGAGGGGGCTCCGCTGCTGGCGGTGTCGAATCTGTCGCCGGTCGTCCGCGACGAGTACCGCCTGGGCGTCCCGGACGATGTCCCGGCCTGGCACGAGACGGTGAACACCGACGCGGCCAGGTACGGCGGCAGCGACGTCACCAACCCCGACCCGGTCAAGCCGGAGCCGCAGGGTTGGCACGGGCGGCCGGCCAGCATCCGGCTGACGCTGCCACCTCTGGCGACGGTGTGGCTGCGCCCGGCGTAGAGATCCTCTCGGACGCCGGACGAGCTGAACCCACCCAGCCCGTCCGGCGTTCGAGGACGACGGTCACCCCGACGCCGGCACGTCCTCGGTCAAGCCCGGCGGCAGCGACCCCGTGTGCAGCACCCCCAACCGCTGCGTCGCCCGGGTGAGTGCCACGTACAGGTCGCTCGTGCCGTACAGCCCCGGCTCCACCACCAGTACCGAGTCGAACTCCAGGCCCTTGGACTGACGCGGGTCGAGGAGTACGACGGTCTGGGTGAGATCGGGCTCCGCGCCGGCCGTCACCCCCTCCAGGCGGGCCGCCAGCCTGCGGTGCAGATGGCCTGGGGCGATGACCGCGAGCCGGCCCTCGGCGGGGTCAGTTCCCCGACCGCCTTCGCGACGGCGTCCGGCAGGTCGTCGGTCGCGCGCACCCAAGGCCGTACCCCTGTGGAACGGACCGAGCTCGGCGGCTCGAAGCCGGGGTTCTCGGCCCGGACCACGGCCGCCGCGAGGTCCATGATCTCGGCGGGCGTACGGTAGTTGACGCCGAGGCGAGTGTGCTCCCAGCGGTCCGCGACGTACGGCTGCAGGATCTCCCGCCACGAGCCGACGCCCGCCGCCTCGGCCGTCTGGGCCGGGTCGCCGACCAGGGTCATCGAGCGGGTCGGGCTGCGCCGCATCAGCAGCCGCCAGGCCATCGGCGACAGCTCCTGCGCCTCGTCGACGATGATGTGCCCGAACGCCCAGGTCCGGTCGGCCGCCGCGCGTTCGGCGGCGCTGCGGTGGTCGTCCTCCTCCTGGCGCTGCGCGAACCGCTCGGCGTCGATGATGTCGTGCGCGGACAGGACCTCGGAGTCCTCTACGTCCTTGTCCTCGAACTCGTAGGTACGCGAGGCGTACGAGACGTCCAGCACGCCCTGTGCGTAGGCGACCTGCGTCTCCCGCTCCCGCTCGGCCAGCGCCCGCTTCACCCGGTCGTCCTCGCCGAGCAGTTCCGCCGCCTCGTCGAGCAGCGGTACGTCCGCCACCGTCCACGCCCGCGTCACCGGGCGCCGGATCGCGGCCGCGTCCTCGTCGGGGACATAACCGACGGGATCGGCAAGGAAGTCCGCGACCAGTCGCTGCGGGGTCAGCCGCGGCCACAGCTGGTCGATGGCGGCCCAGACTTCGGGGTTTTCGGCGATCTCGTCACGGATCTGCGTGATGTCGCTCGGGTCCAGCAGGTTCGTACCGTCGAAGGGGTCCGTCCCGACCCGCTCGGCGTACAGCTCGGTGAGGGTGTTGAGGATGTGGCCCTCGAAGTGCTCCCGCGCCGTGTTGTGCGGCAGCCGCGCCGCACGGGCCTTCTCCCGCGCCACCTTCACCAGGCCGTCGTCGAGCATCAGGACCTCGCGGTCGTGCCCGATCGCGATCACCGGGTCGGGCAGCGCCTGCCAGTCCCGTACGACCTCGGCGAGCACGTCCGCCATGCCGGCGCGTCCCTTCACCGCAGCCGCCTCCCGGGTGTCGGTCGCCGTCGCCTTCACGCCGGGGAACAGTTCACCGACGGTGGCCAGCATGACGCCCGTCTCACCCAGCGAGGGCAGGACCTCGCCGATGTAGCCGAGGAACGCGGGGTTGGGGCCGACGATCAGGACGGCGCGCTTGGCGAGCAGCTCGCGGTGCTCGTAGAGGAGATAAGCGGCGCGGTGCAGGGCGACCGCCGTCTTGCCGGTACCCGGACCGCCCTCCACCACCAGCACACCGCGGTGCGGCGCCCGGATGATCTCGTCCTGTTCGGCCTGGATGGTCTGCACGATGTCGTTCATGCGGCCGGTGCGGGCGGTGTTGAGCGCGGCGAGCAGGACGGCGTCGCCGGTCGGGTCCTCGTGGCCGGTCCGCTCCTGGTCCCCGAGGTCCAGGATCTCGTCGTGCAGGGCGGACACCGTACGGCCGCTGGTGGTGATGTGCCGCCGGCGCCTGAGCCCCATCGGGGTGTGGCCGGTGGCCAGGTAGAAGGGGCGGGCGACGTCGGCCCGCCAGTCGATGAGGATCGGCGTGCGCTCGGCGTCGTCGGTGCGCAGGCCGATCCGGCCGATGTGGTGGGTGGTGCCCGAGGCCAGGTCGATCCGGCCGAAGCAGAGCGAACCGTCCACGGCGTTCAGCGCGGCGAGCAGCCCCGTGCGCTCTGCGACGAGGATGTCCCGCTCCAGGCGGGCCTGCATCGGCGTGTTGCCCTGGCCGAGCGCGTCCGTGACGGAGTCCTCGGTGTCGCCGCGCAGCAGGTCCACGCGCGCGTACAGGCCGTCGATGAATTCCTGCTCCCGCCGCATTTCACCGTCTTGAAATTCGGTGTTTGACAATTCAGCTCCCGCCCGGATATACTGTGCTCACTGAACTTCTCCGCGACTCAATTCCACTGAAGTCGCGAACCATTGAATATACGAAAGAAATCCCCCGAGCGCAATTGCTCGGGGGATTTCTTTCGTATTGCGTGAGGTCAGTCCGTGCGGTCAGTCCGCGTCGAACACGTCGGACAGCTCCTCCAGCAGCCGCCGCTTGGGCCGGGCGCCCACCATCGCCTTCACGGGCTCGCCGCCCCGGAAGACCATGAACGTCGGCATCGACAGCACCTTGTACGCGTTGGTCGTCTCGGGGTTTGTGTCCACGTCCAGCTGGACCACCTTCAGCCTGTCGCCCTCCTCCCGGGCCAGGGCCGTGAGCACCGGCCCCATCTGCCGGCAGGGCGGGCACCAGTCCGCGGTGAACTCCACCAGCACCGGCAGCTCCGCCCCGATCACCTCCGTCTCGAAGTCCGCGTCCGTCACCTCGGCCACGCCCGCCGCCTTGATCACAGCTCCTGCCCTCCCAGTTCGCACAACGGTGGTTCCCCCTCGGCCATCGCCAGCCGCAGGCCGATCTTGACCCGCACGGCCTGCAACTCGCCGATCAGCGCGTCGAGCTCGTCCAGCTTGCGCCGGTAGACCGCGAGTGAGGCGGGACACGAGTCGCCCTCCGGATGCCCGGCCCGCAGACACTCCACGAAGGGCCGGGTCTCCTCCAGGTCGAACCCGAAGTCCTGCAACGTCCTGATCTGCCGCAGCAGTTTCAGGTCGTTCTCGTCATACGTCCGATAGCCGTTGCCGCCCCGTCGCGCGGGCAGGAGCCCCCGCGACTCGTAATAGCGCAACGTGCGCGTCGTGGTCCCGGCCCGCGCGGCCAGCTCGCCGATTCGCATGCGTACGAACGTAATCCTTGACGCCGACGTCAGGGCAACCGCGGCAGGAAACGGGGCCATCTCAAATGCCGGACGTCCGGCCCCGGTTCAGGCGGGGCCGGACGTCCGGAGATCGGAGGAGGGCGGGCCCCCGGGGGGCGCGGGGAACTGCGCGACCAGCCACAGACAACCCGCAGCCCGCCGACAACAGCACCCCCGAGCTCACATCGGCTCTCCCAGCGGGGCGCTCCGCAGAGCGTCTACGCCTTGGCGAGCTCCTTCTCCCCGCCCTGCCCCGGCACGGCATTGGCATCGGCGTCGGCATCCGCCGGACCCCCGTGCCCGTCGTCCAGGAGCGTCTTCTCGTCGAACGGAATGTGGCCGGCGAGCACATCGTCGACCCGCCCGCGGTCGATCTCCTTCGTCCACGTCCCGATCAGCACCGTCGCCACCGCGTTGCCCGCGAAGTTCGTCAGGGCGCGGGCCTCGCTCATGAAGCGGTCGATGCCGACGATGAGGCCGATGCCGTCCACCAGGGCCGGCTTGTGCGACTGGAGGCCACCGGCCAGGGTCGCGAGGCCGGCTCCGGTGACACCGGCGGCGCCCTTGGAGGCGACCAGCAGGAAGAGCAGCAGCGGGATCTGCTCGCCGATCGCCATCGGCGTACCCATGGCGTCGGCGATGAACAGGGACGCCATGGTCATGTAGATCATGGTGCCGTCGAGGTTGAAGGAGTAGCCGGTCGGGACGGTGATACCGACCACCGGCTTGCTGACGCCGAGGTGCTCCATCTTCGCGATGAGGCGCGGCAGCGCCGACTCGGAGGAGGAGGTCGACAGGATCAGCAGGAACTCGCGGCCCAGGTACTTGAAGAGCGTGAAGATGTTGAGGCCGGCGACGACCCGCAGCAGCGCGCCGAGCACGATGAAGACGAAGAGGAAGCAGGTGACGTAGAAGCCGAGCATCAGCACGGCGAGGCTCTTCAGCGCGTCCACACCGGCCGAACCGGTGACGGCGGCGATGGCGCCGAAGGCACCGATCGGCGCGGCCCACATCACCATGGCGAGGATGCGGAAGACGAGCCGCTGGATGTGCTCGATGCCGCGCAGGATCGGCGTCCCGGCCGAGCCCATGGCCTGGAGCGCGAAGCCGGCGAGCAGTGCGATGAGCAGGGTCTGCAGGACGCTCTCGCTGGTGAAGGCGGAGACGATCGTGGTCGGGATGATGCCGAGCAGGAACTCGGTGGTGTCCTTGGCCTCGGCGTCGACCTGCGCGTGACCGGCGTCCTTGATGGCGTCGGTGACCGCGAGTCCGGTGCCGGGCTCCAGGATGTTGCCGACGACGAGGCCGATGGCGAGGGCGACCAGCGACATCGCGAGGAAGTAGACGAGCGCGATACCGCCGACGGCGCCGACCTTGGCCGCCTTCCGTACCGAGCCGATGCCCAGGACGATCGTGCAGAAGATGATCGGCGAGATCATCATCTTGATCAGGGCGACGAAGCCCGTTCCGATGGGCTTCAGCTCGACCGCGAAGTCGGGCGCGGCCAGACCCACGGCGATACCGAGGGCCACCGCGATGATCACCGCGATGTAGAGGTAGTGCGTGCGGTCCCGTTTGGTTTTGGCGACGGGTGCGGCAGGTGCCTTGTCGGGGGAACTGGCGGCGGCCACGGCTGCCCTCCTTGACGTCTTCGTCGGTATCACCGGCGTGCGGCTCACGTCCGGGGTGGGGGGTTCGCTGATCGGCTGGCGAGCCCCAGGGGGACGGGGTCGTACTCAGCGATGCGGTGACTATCTCCCGCCATGTGAGGGCGGTCACCCTTCCGTTCATTTAGTTCACCGGGACCGGCCCCGGTGACGCGCGGCCAGGTTCCGCACAGGGACGAGCGGAGCCGCCACACGGGGAGGACAGTCGGGGGCGGCAGGTGTGGACGATGCGGGTCCACGAGGAGCTGGGGCCCGACGTCGGTCTGCACGCCCTGTCGCCGGACGTCGTCCCGACCCGAGGCCTGACCGCCTCGAACAGGACTGTGGAGTGACGTGACTCACATCGAGTCATGGCATTCGAGCTGCGGGAACCACTTATCCACAGGCAGGTCGGCCAAAATCGGCCATGGGGCAAACTGACGACATGCGCTTCCCCGTCCCGCGACCCCGCAGCCTGGCCGGCCAGCTCTTCGCCATGCAGGCCGTGCTGATAGCGGTGCTCGTCGCCGGGTACGCGGTGTTCACGTACGTCAGCGACCGCGGGCAGGCCGAGGACGCGGCGGGCCGGCAGGCCATGGCGGTGGCGCAGTCGATAGCCGACGCCCCGTCCGTGGGGGAGGCGATCCGTACGGCCGATCCGACGGCCGAGCTCCAGCCGTACGCGCTCCGAGTCCAGCGCGATGCGGAGGTCGACTTCGTCACGATCATGAATCCCGAGGGCATCCGCTGGACGCACCCCGACGAGAAGCAGATCGGGCAGCACTTCCGCGGCCACACGGAGCGCGCCCTGCGCGGGGAGCCCTTCACGGAGACATACACCGGCACGCTCGGCCCGTCCGTCCGGGCGGTCGTACCGATCTACGACGGGGGGAACCGGCCCGCGCAGATCGTCGGATTGGTGAGCGCGGGCATCCGGGTCGAGGAGATCAGCAAGCGGGTGCAGGACCAGCTGACGGCCCTGATCGGGGTGGCAGGGGGCGCGCTGACGCTGGGGGCGATCGGCACGTACGTGATCAACGCCCGCCTTCGCCGGCACACCCACGGCATGAACGCCGCCGAGCTGAGCCGTATGCACGACTACCACCAGGCTGCCCTGCACGCGGTGCGTGAGGGGCTGCTGATGCTGGACGGGCAGTACCGGGTGGCGCTGATCAATGATGGCGGGCGCGAGCTGCTCGGCGTGGCCGGCGATGTGGTGGGGCAGTCGGTCGCACAGCTAGGCCTGCCCGCCCCGCTGACCGGGGCGCTGCTGGCGTCCGAGCCGCGGGTGGACGAGGTGCACCTCGCGGCGGAGCGGGTGCTGGTGGTGAACACGTCACCGGTGTCGGGCGGTGAGCGCCGCGGCACGGTGGTGACCCTGCGCGATGTGACCGAACTCCAGTCCCTGATGGGCGAGTTGGACTCCGAGCGGGGTTTCACTCAGGCGTTGCGGTCCCAGGCGCACGAGGCGGCGAACCGCCTGCACACGGTGGTCTCGCTGATCGAACTCGGACGCGCCGAGGAGGCGGTGGAGTTCGCGACGGCCGAGCTGGAGCTGGCGCAGGCGCTGACGGACCAGGTCGTCGCGGCGGTCAGCGAACCGGTGCTGGCGGCTCTTCTGCTGGGCAAGACAGCACAGGCCAACGAGCGGGGCGTCGAGCTCGTCGTCTCGCGGGACAGCCGACTGGACGACCGCCTGCTGCCGTCTTCCCTGCCGGCCCGGGACCTGGTGACGATCCTCGGCAACCTGATCGACAACGCAGTGGACGCCGCGCAGGGCAGCGTGGGGGCGCGAGTGACGGTGACCGCGTACACCCAGGGCGGAGAGCTGGTCCTGCGCGTGTCCGACACGGGAGGCGGGGTGGATCCCGCCCACGCGGAGGCGGTGTTCGAGCGCGGCTTCTCGACGAAGCCGGCGGGGCCGGGCGGCCGCGGGCTGGGGCTGGCGCTGGTACGGCAGGCGGTGCACCGGCACGACGGGGACCTGTCGGTGGCGGAGGCCGCCGGGGGTGGGGCGGAATTCGAGGCACGGTTGCCACTGGGCGAGGGGCACCTGCGGAAGGGGGCGCGGGGAGTAGGGGCGGAGCCTGGATCGGGGGCTGACCCCCTTCCGGGTGCTGAGCTCCTGCCGACCACGGAGCCACTGCTGGACGCCGGGCCCAGACCGGGCGCCGAGCCCAGGCCGGGCGCGGAGCCGCCATTCGGTGACGCCGAGCCCTTGCCGGGTGCCGAGCCACTGTCGGCCACTGAAGCAGTGCGGGGCGGCGGGCCGAAACCAGGCGGCGAGGCCCAGCCGGGCACCGAGCCACTCGGGGACGGCGAGACCCACCCGGGCACCAAGCCGCTGCCGGACGGCGAACCCGTGCCGGGCGCGGAACGACTGCCGGACACCGAGTCCCACCCGGACGGCGAGCCCAGACCGGGCACGGCGCCACCCGCGGGCGCGAAGCCCCAACCAGGCACAGAAGCACCCCGGGGCACCGAGCCGCTACCGGCGGACAGGCAACCCCAACCATGCAGTGGGCCCCAGCCGGGCACGAAGGCACTGCCGGACACCGAGTCCCACCCGGACGGCGAGCCCAGACCGGGCACGGAGCCACCCGCGGGCGCCGAGCCCCAACCAGGAGGCAAGACCTCGCCGGACGCCGAGCGTGCGCAGCAGTCCCGGCGACGCCGGCGATCTCAGCAATCCCAGCAGTCCGAGCCCCGGCCGGGTTCCGATCGTGCGGTCGTTTCGAGAGGTGACGTATGACGGCGGCGGCCGAGCAGGCGATTCGTGTCCTGGTCGTGGAGGACGATCCGGTCGCGGCGGACGCGCACATGATGTACGTCGGCCGGGTGCCGGGCTTCGTCGCGGTCGGCAAGGCGCACACCGGTGCGGAGGCACGGCGCGCGCTGGAGCGTACGCCGGTGGATCTGCTGCTGCTGGACCTGCACCTGCCGGATGTGCACGGTCTGCAGCTGGCGCGGTCGCTGCGCGCGGCCGGGCACCACGCGGACGTGATCGCGGTGACGTCGGCCCGGGATCTCGCCGTGGTGCGGGAGGGGGTGTCGCTGGGGGTCGTGCAGTACGTACTGAAGCCCTTCACGTTCGCCACGCTCCGGGACCGCCTGGTGCGCTATGCCGAGTTCCATGCGGCGGTCGGTGAGGCGAGCGGACAGGACGAGGTGGACCGGGCCCTGGCGACACTGCGGGCGCCGGGGCCGGCGGCGCTGCCGAAGGGGTTGAGCGGGCCGACGCTGGAGCGGGTCACCGGGGCCGTGCGGGAGGCCGAGGAGGGGCTTACCGCTGCGGGGGTGGCCGAGGCCGTGGGGATTTCCCGGATCACGGCTCGGCGGTATCTGGAGCACCTGGTGGAGGCGGGGAGGGCCGAGCGGGCACCCGTGTACGGGCAGGTGGGGAGGCCGGAGTTGGTGTATCGGTGGGTTCCGGGGGCGGGGTCCGGCCGGTAGCGACGAGCCCCCGGCGCAAGCAGCTTCCCGAACCACCCTCCAATCCCACGCACACTCATTGACCTGACTAGACCACTCCTCTTAGGTTCACCGGGCAGACAACCCCAGGCCACAACGACGTAGGCCCCAGGAGGTCATGCCCGTGCGCCCCACCGCCCGCCCCGTCCGAGCCGCCCGAACCACCCGCCCAACTCGCCCCGCCCTCCCCACACTTCTCGCCCTCACCCTCGCCGCCGCAGGCACGCTCACCGCCTGTGGCGGGGGATCCGGCAGCGACCCGGACACCCTCAAGGTCTCCTTCAAGCAGTCCACGGACAACTCCATCAAGGTGATGGACACCTACCTCGCGGACATCAAGAAGCAGTTCGAGAAGGCGAACCCGGGCAAGAAGGTCGAGTTCGTGCCGATCAAGGCCCCTGACTCGGAGTACTACACCAAGCTCCAGCAGATGCTCCGCTCCCCCAAGACCGCCCCGGACCTGGTCTACGAGGACACGTTCCTCATCAACTCGGACATCACCAGCGGGTACTTGAAGCCGCTCGACCCCTACCTCGCCAAGTGGAAGGACTGGGGCCAGTTCATCGAAACGGCGAAGGCGGCGGCCAAGGGGGAGGACGGGAAGACGTACGGCGTCCCGGACGGGACGGACACCCGGGGGCTGTGGTTCAACAAGGAGATCTTCGAGAAGGCCGGCCTGCCCGCCGACTGGCAGCCCAAGACCTGGGACGAGGTCCTCGACGCCGCCCGGGCCGTCAAGAAGAAGGTCCCCGACGTCATCCCGCTCAACGTCTACACGGGCAAGCCCGTCGGCGAAGCCGCCACCATGCAGACCTTCGAGATGCTGCTCTACGGCACGAACGACGGTTCGTCGGATCCGCTCTACGACAGGTCCGCCAAGAAGTGGGTCGCCGGCAGCCAGGGCTTCAAGGACTCCCTCGGCTTCGTCGAGACCGTCTACAAGGAGAAGCTCGGCCCGGAGGTCTCGGACGCCCTCGACCCCAACGTCATGACCCGCGTCCGCGGTGAGTGGCTCCCTCAGGGCAAGCTCGCCATCGCCCTCGACGGCTCCTGGCTGCCGCAGGACTGGCTCCCCGGCAGCGGACACGAATGGCCCGAGTGGTCCGACGAGCTCGGTCTCGCCGCGATGCCCACCCAGAAGGGCCAGGGCCCCGGCAAGGTGAGCATGTCCGGCGGCTGGACCTGGTCCATCCCGGCCAAGGCAGGCAATCCCGACATGGCCTTCGACTTCATCAAGACGATGCAGACGAAGGCGAACGCCCAGAAGTGGTACGTCGCCAACTCCGGCATCGCCGTACGGCAGGACGTCGCGGACGACCCCGCCTACACGGAGGCCCAGCCCGGCATCAAGTTCTTCACGGACCTCGTCGCCAGCACCCACTACCGGCCCGCCTACCCGGCGTACCCGAAGGTCTCCACCGCCGTGCAGGAGGCGATGGAGGGCGTGACGACGGGTGACATGTCGGTCGAGGACGCGGCAAAGGCCTACGACGAGGAGCTGAAGTCGGCCGCGGACAACCAGGTGATCGAGAAGTGAGCGTGCCGGACGCTGCGGAGACGGGCCCGCGCGTATGACGCGTGCCCGTTCCCTGACCCGCGCCCTCCCGGTCACCCCGGCCGTCGTCCTCCTGCTGCTCTTCCTCGCCGGCCCCATCGCCTACTGCGCCTACATCGCCTTCACCGACCTCCAGCTCACCGGCCAGGCCGAGGACTCTTTCGTCGGTTTCGACAACTTCCGTACGGCGTTCGACGACGAGGCGTTCCGCAACGCGGTCTGGCTGACCCTCGTCTTCACCGTCGTCTCCGCCCTGCTCGGCCAGAACACGCTGGGCCTGGCCCTGGCCGCGCTGATGCAGCGCGCGTCGAAGCCCGTTCGCACCCTCGTGGGCGCCATCGTCATCACGGCGTGGGTCCTGCCGGAGGTCGTCGCGGGCTTCCTCCTCTACGCCTTCTTCCGCCGCGAGGGCACCCTGAACGCCATCCTGGACTGGCTCCATCTCCCCACCCAGAACTGGCTGTTCACACTCCCGATCCTGGCGGTGTCGTTCGCGAACGTCTGGCGCGGCACCGCCTTCTCGATGCTGGTGTACTCCGCGGCACTGAACGAGATACCCAAGGAGATCACCGAGGCGGCGGAGGTCGACGGCGCCGGCGGCTGGCGCCGTATGTGGCACATCACCCTCCCGATGATCCGCCGCTCCATCGGCACCAACCTCATGCTGATCACCCTCCAGACCCTGTCCGTCTTCGGCCTGATCTGGGTGATGACGAGGGGCGGCCCGGGCGGCAAGAGCCAGACGCTGCCGCTGTTCATGTACGAGGAGGCGTTCCAGAAGAGCATGATCGGTTACGGCACTGCGGTCGCCCTTCTGCTCCTGGTGGTGGGCTCGTTGTTCTCCGTGGTCTACCTGCGTCTGCTGCGAACGGAGGTGTGACGCCGTATGCCTCGCACTCTCTCGTCCCGGCGCACTTCTCACCGTCTGGCCGCCGACGCCGGCCTCCTGGTGGTGGCCGCGGCCTTCGTGCTCCCGCTGGCGTGGGTGCTCCTGTCCTCGCTGGACACGAACGCCAACCTCCAGGTGAAGGTCCCGGACGGCGTCACGCTGGACAACTTCGACGCGGTTCTCACCCCGGACATCACCTTCACACCGCTGCTCAACAGCCTGCTGCTGTGCGGCGGGGGCACGGCGCTGACGGTCGTGTGCGCGGCGCTCGCCGCCTACCCGCTGTCGCGGTTCCGGTCCCGCTTCAACCGCCCGTTCCTGCTCACGATCCTGTTCGCGACGAGCCTGCCGGTCACGGCGATCATGGTGCCGGTGTACGCCCTGTTCGTGCAGGTGAACCTCATCGACACCATGGAAGGGACGATCTTCTTCTTCGCCGCCTCCCAACTGCCGTTCGCCATCTGGCTGATGAAGAACTTCATGGACGGGGTGCCGAAGGAGCTGGAGGAGGCGGCCTGGACGGACGGGGCGTCGTCGCTGCAGTCGCTGGTGCGGGTGGTGCTGCCGCTGATGGGGCCCGGGGTGGCGGTGGTGACGGTGTTCTCGTTCGTGATGATGTGGGGGAACTTCTTCGTCCCGTTCATGCTGCTGCTCACGCCGGACCAGATGCCCGCCGCGGTGAGCATCAACGAGTTCTTCGGGAATCGGGGGACGGTGGTGTACGGGCAGCTGGCGGCGTTCTCGATCATCTACTCGACGCCGGTGATTCTGCTCTATGTGCTGGTGGCGAGGCGGCTGGGCGGAGGGTTCGCCCTGGGCGGGGCGGTCAAGGGGTAGGTGCGCGTCCCGCGCGCGGCGAGCGTCGGGATTGAGCCGCCTGCCGTCCATCGCCACGCGGTCGATCCCCGCGCCGGCGGGCGTACGCACCTTCGACGCCCGCCCGCACGACCGACACCCACGCCACGCACTCCTGCCGCACCGCCACCGGACGTCCGGAGATCGACACCGCACGGCGCCTGCGAATATGCCCACCGAGGTTGCCATTCGTGGAATGCCACCACCCGCCGGAGCCCTCACCCGCCCCTCGCCCGCCCGCCCCCGGAGGGGCCCCGTTCGGCGCCGAACCCGCCGGTAGCCGTAGCTTCCTACAATCCGTGATCCTGGCTGAACAGACCGTAGTCAGCCCACTCCGCCCGCCCTACGTTGTGCCCCGTGCGCCGACCCCAAGCCCAACCGAACCAGCCCCACAACCGCTCGAGCCGCCGTACCCCGCCCACTCCCCCCTTCAACGCGCCCGCCGCCCGCAGACTGCGTGCCGCCCTGAACATGCGGCCCGAGCACGTCGCCTACGGCATGCGAACCTCGTACGGACTCCCCTACGTCACCGAGGACCTCGTCATCGCCTGGGAACGCGAGATCGCGTCCCCGGACAACAGCGAGCTGACCGCTCTGGCGGGCGTGCTGTGGTGCTCGCCCAGTGAACTGCTCGGCAAGCCCCGGACGTTGCGTGAACACCGCATCGCCCGCGGCCTCGCCCCCGAGGACGTGGCCCGTACCGTCGGGCACGACCTCGGCACGTACCTCCGCATGGAGGAGAGCGACGACTGGCAGGGCACCGACCGTCAGTCCGCCGCCCTCGCCGACGTCCTCGGTCTGACGGTCCCGGACTTCATCACCGTCACCGGCCGTGACGCGAAGCTCGCCGATCTGCTGCGCAGTGCCGTGACGACGCGCTGGCAGGCGTACGTACGCCCGGTCGGGAAGATGGTGCCCCTGGACCGGCGGCTCCTGGAGGACGCCCTCCAGGAGCTGCACCAGAGCTACCAGGGGCAGATGACCGCCACGCTCAGCTGGGGCGGGGGCGGCAACGACTCCAGCGCGGCCGGCCGTGAGTTCCTGGACCGGATCGTGGAGCACTTCTGGAGGACCGTCCAGGGGATGCCCCCTGACGTCTCAGTGGTCCTGTGACGCGCGGCCGGCAGCCCGGCGCTAGAAGACCGACTCCGCCTCGTCCATCCGGTCCTTCGGCACCGTCTTCAGCTCGGTCACGGCCTCCGCCAGCGGCACCATCACGATGTCGGTCCCGCGCAGCGCGGTCATCCTGCCGAAATGGCCCTGGTGGGCCGCCTCCACCGCGTGCCAGCCGAAGCGGGTGGCGAGGACACGGTCGTACGCCGTGGGCACACCGCCACGCTGGACGTGGCCGAGGATGACCGGCTTGGCCTCCTTGCCGAGGCGGCGCTCCAGTTCGAAGGCCAGGGCCGTGCCGATGCCCTGGAAGCGCTCGTGGCCGAACTGGTCGATCTCGCCCTTGCCGTAGTCCATGCTGCCGTCGGCGGGGTGGGCGCCCTCGGCGACGCAGATCACCGCGAACTTCTTGCCGCGCGCGAAGCGCTCCTCGACCATCTTGACGAGCAGGGCGGGGTCGAAGGGCCGCTCGGGCAGGCAGATGCCGTGGGCGCCGGCGGCCATGCCGGACTCCAGCGCGATCCAGCCCGCGTGGCGGCCCATGACCTCGACGACCATCACACGCTGGTGGGACTCCGCCGTGGTCTTCAGGCGGTCCATGGCCTCCGTGGCGACGCCGACGGCCGTGTCGAAGCCGAACGTCCGGTCCGTGGACGAGATGTCGTTGTCGATGGTCTTCGGTACGCCGACCACGGGCAGGCCCGCGTCCGACAGCATGCGGGCCGCCGTCAGCGTGCCCTCGCCGCCGATCGGGACCAGCGCGTCGATGCCGAAGTCGCGGGCGATGTCGGGGGCGCTCTCGCAGGCCTCGCGCAGCCGGTCGCGCTCCAGCCGGGACGAACCCAGGATCGTGCCCCCGCGGGCCAGGATGCCGCTGACCGCCTCCAGGTCGAGGCTGCGGTAGTGGCCGTCCAGCAGGCCCGCGTACCCGTCCTCGAAGCCGATCACCTCGTCGCCGTACTGGGCGACGGCACGGTGCACGACCGACCGGATCACGGCGTTCAGGCCGGGGCAGTCGCCGCCTGCGGTGAGGACTCCGATACGCATCGTGCTGTGTCTCCTGCTCGCTGTTGATACCGGTGAGCCAGTCCGATTGTTTCATGTCCCGAGGGGGATGTCGGGCCCACGAACCTGACGGGCGCCTTATCTACCGGCAAGGGTATTGTCAAGAGGGTTTCGCTCACCCCGGTGAGCGATTTTCTGCAGGCTCCGCCAGGCCGCCGACGGACGCACGACAGGCGCACGACAGAACGCACGACAGACGCAGACAAGCACGAAGACGACGACGAAGACGAAACGGAGAGCACGCGTGACGCGCAGCGTGTACGTGACCGGCATCGACCGCGGCGACGGCCGCCAGATCGTCGAACTGGGAGTCATGGAGCTCCTGACCCGGCAGGTCGACCGGGTGGGGGTGTTCCGGCCGCTGGTCCACCACGTCCCGGACCGCCTGTTCGAGTTGCTGCGCGCCCGCTACCGCCTCTCCCAGGACCCGGCGACGGTCTACGGCATGGACTACCACGAGGCGTCCGCGCTGCAGGCCGAGCGCGGCACGGACGAGCTGGTCTCCACGCTCGTCGACCGCTTCCACGCCGTCGCCCGCGACTACGACGTGGTCCTCGTCCTCGGCACCGACTACGCCGACACCCAGCTCCCGGACGAGCTCTCCCTCAACGCCCGGCTCGCCAACGAGTTCGGCGCGTCCGTGATACCCGTCGTGGGCGGGCGCAAGCAGGCCGCCGAGTCGGTGCTCGCCGAGACGCGCAACGCCTTCCGGGCCTACGAGGGCCTGGGCTGTGACGTGCTCGCCATGGTCGCCAACCGGGTCGCCCGGGACGACCGGGACGAGATCGCCCAGTCGCTGCGGTCGCGGCTGCCGGTGCCCTGTTACGTCGTCCCCGACGAGCCCGCCCTCGCCGCGCCGACCGTCTGGCAGATCGCCCAGACCCTGGACGCGAAGGTCCTGCTCGGCGACGACTCGGGGCTCGCGCGCGACGCCCTGGACTTCGTGTTCGGCGGCGCGATGCTGCCGAACTTCCTCAAGGCGCTGACTCCGGGCTGCCTGGTCGTCACCTCGGGCGACCGCGCCGACCTGGTCGTCGGCTCGCTGGCCGCGCACAGCGCCGGCACCCCGCCGATCGCCGGCCTCCTGCTCACCCTGGACGAGCGCCCCGGCGACGAGATCCTCACCCTCGCCGCCCGCCTCGCCCCGGGCACCCCGGTGCTCTCGGTGCCGGGCTACAGCTTCCCCACCGCCGAGCAGCTCTTCGCCCTGGAGGGCAAGTTGAACGCGGCGACCCCGCGCAAGGCGGAGACCGCCCTCGGCCTCTTCGAGCGGTACGTCGACACCGGCGACCTGCTGAAGCGGGTCTCGGCGCCGAGCAGCGACCGGCTCACGCCGATGATGTTCGAGCACAAGCTGCTGGAGCAGGCCCGCTCGGACATGCGCCGCATCGTGCTGCCCGAGGGCACCGAGCCGCGCGTCCTGCACGCCGCCGAGGTGCTGCTGCGCCGCAACGTCTGCGACCTCACGCTTCTCGGGCCGGTCGACCGGATCCGCAAGCAGGCCGCCGACCTCGGCATCGACCTGGGCGACACCCAGCTGATCGACCCGGCGACCAGCGAGCTGCGCGACACCTTCGCCGAGAAGTACGCCCAGCTGCGCGCCCACAAGGGCGTCACGGTGGAGCTGGCGTACGACGTCGTCTCCGATGTGAACTACTTCGGCACGCTGATGGTGCAGGAGGGCCTCGCGGACGGCATGGTCTCGGGGTCCGTGCACTCGACCGCCGCGACGATCCGGCCCGGCTTCGAGATCATCAAGACCAACCCCGACGCCGACATCGTCTCGTCCGTCTTCTTCATGTGCCTCGCCGACCGTGTTCTGGTCTACGGCGACTGCGCCGTGAACCCCGACCCGAACGCCGAGCAGCTGGCCGACATCGCCATCCAGTCGGCGGCCACCGCCCAGCGGTTCGGCGTGGAGCCGCGGATCGCGATGCTGTCGTACTCGACGGGTACGTCCGGTTCGGGCGCCGATGTCGACAAGGTGCGCGAGGCGACGGAGCTGGTGCGCGAGCGGCGGCCCGACCTGAAGATCGATGGGCCGATCCAGTACGACGCGGCGGTCGAGCCGTCGGTCGCGGCCACCAAGCTGCCGGAGTCCGAAGTCGCCGGCCAGGCAAGCGTGTTGATCTTTCCGGACCTCAACACCGGCAACAACACGTACAAGGCCGTGCAGCGCTCGGCCGGCGCGATCGCGGTGGGCCCGGTGCTGCAGGGTCTGCGCAAGCCGGTCAACGACCTGTCCCGGGGCGCCCTGGTCCAGGACATCGTGAACACCGTGGCGATCACCGCCATCCAGGCCCAGACCCCCGACCTGTCCCCCGCCCAGACCCCCACCGAGAAGGCCACCGCCCAGTGACCGCGACCCGCGTCCTCGTCCTCAACTCCGGCTCCTCGTCGGTGAAGTACCAGCTGCTCGACATGCGCGACAGCAGCCGGCTGGCCGTGGGCCTCGTCGAGCGCATCGGCGAGGAGACGTCCCGGCTCAAGCACACCCCGCTGGCGAGCGGCGGCGAGACCCGCGAGTGGACCGGGCCCATCGCCGACCACGACGCCGCCCTGAAGGCCGTCTCGGCGGAGCTCGCCCAGGACGGCCTCGGGGTCGACTCGCCCGAGCTGGCCGCGATCGGGCACCGGGTGGTGCACGGCGGCAAGCGGTTCACCGAGCCGACCGTCATCGACGACGCCGTACTCGCCGAGATCGAACGGCTCATCCCGGTGGCACCGCTGCACAACCCGGCCAACCTCACCGGCATCCGTACGGCCATGGGGCTGCGCCCGGACCTGCCCCAGGTCGCCGTCTTCGACACCGCGTTCCACACCACGATGCCGGAGTCGGCCGCCCGCTACGCGATCGACGTGGAGACCGCCGACCGGCATCGGATACGCCGGTACGGCTTCCACGGCACCTCGCACGCGTACGTCTCCCGGGCCACGGCGAAACTGCTGGGCAAGGCACCCGAGGACGTGAACGTCATCGTGCTGCACCTCGGCAACGGCGCGTCCGCGTCCGCCGTACGGGGCGGCAAGTGCGTGGACACCTCCATGGGGCTGACGCCTTTGGAGGGACTCGTGATGGGTACGCGATCCGGTGACATCGATCCCGCCGTCATCTTCCATTTGGCGCGTGTTGGCGAAATGTCCATTGCGGAAATCGACACTCTTCTCAACAAGAAGAGCGGATTGATCGGCCTGTGCGGCGACAACGACATGCGGGAGATCCGCCGGCGGATCGACGAAGGTGACGAGCGGGCCCAATTGGCCTTCGACATCTACATTCACCGACTGAAGAAGTACATAGGCGCCTATTACGCGGTGCTCGGCAGGGTGGACGCGATCGCGTTCACGGCCGGCGTCGGCGAGAACGCGGCACCGGTACGGGAGGCTGCCGTGGCGGGCCTGGAACAACTGGGCCTCGCGGTGGACGCCGAGCTGAACGCCGTACGCGGTGACGAGCCGCGGCTGATCTCGCCCGCGGGCGCGCGGGTGGCGGTCGCGGTGGTGCCGACGGATGAAGAACTGGAGATCGCGACGCAGACCTACGCACTGGTCGGCCGCATCGATTATGCGGCTCCGCCGCGTTACACCGCCGAGTAACACGGCTGAGCAATGCGCAGCTCATTTGTATCTTCCGCCAGACGGAATATTCCGCAGCGAAACAAACCGATAGGATCGTCCCATGCGCCGTTCCAAAATCGTCTGTACTCTCGGCCCCGCGGTCGACTCCCATGAACAGCTCGTCGCGCTGATCGAGGCGGGCATGAACGTGGCCCGCTTCAACTTCAGCCACGGCACGCACGAAGACCACCAGGGGCGCTACGAGCGCCTCCGGGCCGCCGCCCAGGAGACCGGGCGTGCCATCGGCGTGCTCGCCGACCTCCAGGGCCCCAAGATCCGCCTGGAGACCTTCGCCGAGGGCCCGGTCGAGCTGGAGCGCGGTGACGAGTTCGTCATCACGACCGAGGACGTCCCGGGCGACAAGTCCATCTGCGGGACCACCTACAAGGGCCTGCCGGGAGACGTCTCGCGCGGCGACCAGATCCTCATCAACGACGGCAACGTCGAGCTGAAGGTCCTGGACGTCGAGGGCCCGCAGGTGCGGACGATCGTCATCGAGGGCGGCGTCGTCTCCGACCACAAGGGCATCAACCTGCCCGGCGCGGCCGTGAACGTGCCTGCGCTGTCCGAGAAGGACATCGAGGACCTGCGGTTCGCGCTGCGCATGGGCTGCGACATGGTCGCGCTGTCCTTCGTCCGGGACGCGAACGACGTGCAGGACGTGCACAAGGTCATGGACGAGGTCGGCCGCCGCGTCCCGGTCATCGCCAAGGTGGAGAAGCCGCAGGCGGTGGCGAACATGGAGGACGTCGTGCTGGCGTTCGACGCCGTGATGGTCGCGCGTGGTGACCTGGCCGTCGAGTACCCGCTCGAGAAGGTCCCGATGGTGCAGAAGCGGCTCATCGAGCTGTGCCGCCGCAACGCCAAGCCGGTGATCGTGGCGACCCAGATGATGGAGTCGATGATCACCAACTCCCGTCCGACCCGCGCCGAGGCCTCCGACGTGGCCAACGCGATCCTGGACGGCGCCGACGCGGTCATGCTGTCCGCCGAGTCGAGCGTGGGCGCGTACCCGATCGAGACCGTCAAGACGATGTCGAAGATCGTCACCGCGGCCGAGCAGGAGCTGCTCTCCAAGGGCCTGCAGCCGCTGGTGCCGGGCAAGAAGCCCCGTACGCAGGGTGGTTCAGTGGCCCGTGCCGCCTGCGAGATCGCCGACTTCCTCGGCGGCAAGGGCCTGGTCGCCTTCACCCAGTCCGGCGACACCGCCCGCCGCCTGTGCCGCTACCGGGCGGCCCAGCAGATCATCGCCTTCACCACGGACGAGTCCACCCGCAACCAGATGACCCTCAGCTGGGGCGTCGAGCCGCACGTGGTCCCGTTCGTCAACAGCACCGACGAGATGGTCGACCTGGTGGACCAGGAGATCGTCAAGCTCGGCCTGTTCAACGAGGGCGACATCGTGGTCATCACCGCCGGCTCCCCGCCCGGCGTCCCCGGCACCACCAACATGGTCCGCGTCCACCACCTCGGCGCCCGCCCGCGGGACTGACCGCGCGACCCGCACACAGCCGTGGCCCGGCCCTCGCTTGGAGGACCGGGCCACGGCCTGTTGTGCGGCTCCCGAACGGGTCTGTGGGGGCGTCTGCGCGAGGCGCCCGGCTCAGTCGGTCGTGAAGTTGTGCAGTCCGGGCACGTGCAGGGTGCCGCCGAACTGGCCTGCCTGGGTGACCTTCACATTCGTGAAGTAGATCAGCGGGATGTTCAGCGGCGGCGGGTGCTCCGGGTCGAACGTGATCGGGATCAGACCCAGCAGGTTGCCGGAGATGCTCTCGGTGTACATCACCGTCTTGCCGTTGCGGATCGTGGACGTCGAGCCCTCGGCCGCCTGCACGTGGTAGGTCTTGCCGGACTGCTTGTCCTGGACCGTCTGGTGCAGGTCGCCGATGTCGGTGCCGTCGGAGATGACGTACTTCAGCACCTTCTTGGTGGTGCCGTCGGCCGTCTTCACCTTGACGACGCCCTGGTAGTCGGCGCCCTTCAGCAGCAGCGAGCTGGCGTTCAGGAACCACGGGTCGTCGGGCAGCGGCACGGGGTTGTCGACGCCGCCCTCCTCGTCCGTTGCGGCCGGGCAGTTCTCCGGGTCCGTGGTGGAGCTCGCGGACGGGCTCGGCGTGGCGGTGGCCTCGTCGGCCGCCTCCTGGGCCGCCTCGGTGGTGTCCTCGGCCGCCTCGGACGCCTTGTCGGTGGCGCCCTCGACGGTGTCCTTCACCGCGTCGGTGGCCTTGTCGGCGGTCTCCTTGACGGGGTCGGACGCCTCGGAGGTGTCCTTGCCGGACGTGCCGGAGCCGGCAGATCCGGAGGACGTCTCCTCACTCGCGCTCGCGGAGGGCGTCGGCGTCGGGCTCGCGGACTCCTCGCCCTTCGAACCGCCCGTGAAGATGCCCTCGATGGCGTCGCCGATCTCCTCCAGCACGTTGCCGCCGCTCTCGGACGGCGAGGGGGACGCCGTGGCCGAGTCACCGGACTGGGCCTCGCCCCCCTTGCTCGGCGACGGGGTCGGCGTGGGCTCGGCCGCGTCGTCGGAACCTGAATCCGACGAGGAGGAGTCGTCCGCGGAGTCCGAGGAACCCGAAGTGTCCGAGGAGTTGTCCGAGGAGCCGGAGGAATCCGAGGAGTCCTGGCCGGAGGAGGCCGACGGCGTCGGCTCGGCCGTCTCGTCCTTGTCCGTGGACTCACTGGCGCTGGGGGACGCGGACGCCGAGGCGTCGTCCTCCAGTGCCGCCACGCACTCCTTGTACTCGTCCGCGGTGAGGCTGTTGGACGTCGGCTTCGTGGCGTTGTCGCTGTCGGCCTGCGCGAGCGTGGGCGTGAAGCCCATACCCATCAGGACCGCCGTCGGCATCGCCGCCAGGGCTATCGCCTTGCCGGCCGGCATCTGAAACCTGGTGAACAGCGGCTTCTTGGGCGCCGCGTGACGCGGCCCGGTTCTCACACGGGACTTGTCCACCTCAGTCCCGTGGGTCACCTCGTCAGCCGGCACTGTGCCTCCCGTTCGCCCCGTTCGCCGGGCTCGTTCCTGACAGATCGTTCGGCTCGCCCACCACGGGCTTGAGGATCGTGGTGTCGGGGTCCGCAGCTTCGGGCGCGTCCCCCGCTCCCGTCATCTGCAGCTCCGCCGGCTCCGATTCGGCCGACGGACCCGGCACCCACGACACGGCCATGGCCCCGCCCACGATGGAGAGGAGGAAGCCGATCAGGAAGCCGCCGAGGTTGGACAGCGGGATGGACACCAGCGCCAGCAGGATCGCCGCGACGCCCGCGAAGGTACGGACGTGCTTCTGGAACCAGAGAGTGAAGCCCAGGACGACGAGCAGCACACCGATGATCAGGGAGCTGGAGCCCCCCGCGGTCTGCATCGCCAGCGTCAGGTGGCCGATCTGAAGGTTCGCGTATGGGAAGTAGGCGATGGGGAGTCCGCCGAGCATGACGAACAGACCGGCCCAGAACGGCCGCGTGCCCCGCCAGGCGCGGAACTGCGTCCTCCGGAGGGTGAACTGGCCGGATACGGCAGGAGTCTCGGCGCTCATGGAAAACAGCTCCCTGCTACGGCTTGCTGTGATGGTGGTGCGGTGGTGGTGAGTTGTGGAGCATGTGACCGCTTGTGAAGAAAGCGGGTGGAGAGTGGACGGGCGGGGGCGCCATCGGCTCCCCCGCCCGTCAGAGAGTGCTTAGTAGCACTCCTTGACACCCGTCGACAGCGACATCTTCAGCCCGCTGAGCTTGAAGGTTCCGGCGGTGGTCGCCCACGCCGTCTGCTTCACGCCGGACAGCGTGGCCTTGTCGGCCTGCTGGGCGAACCCGAAGGGGTTGGCCTGCTCGCCGCCGCCCTTCATGCCCGGACCCTTGTTGGCGTCCTTGGCAGCCACACCGATGTCGATGTTCTCGAACGTCGCGTCGGCCTGGAGTTCGGCGACGTCGATGTACAGGTTCTTGGCCTCGACCGGCTTGTTCGGGTCCTCGCCTGCCCGCAGGATCAGGCTGACACTCCCGAGGATCGGGATGTCGGGGGTGACCACGGACTGGCACATGTTGCTGATCGTCGCGGACTTGAACCCCGAGACGGCGACGGGGTGAACCGTCTTCTTGCCGGAGAGCGTGTAGCCCTCGTCAAGAGCGCCGTACTGCGAGAAGCCCGTGCCGACCAGCTTGTCGGTCGTGACCTTGAACGACTGGCCGGAGACACTGAACGACGCGGCGAGAGCGCCCTGCGCGAGGGCGACACCTATCGCAGCCGTGGCGGCGACGCTGGGCACCATGACCACAGCGAACCGCTTCCATCTGGTCCCGCCACGCACCTGGGACTCCATATTTCCTCCTTCTCGGACGTACATCTCCTGGCCCTGGCTGCCACTGTCGGCTCGACGGCTCAGCCGGGCAGGGATGGGAGAAGTGCTACGTCCTCGGGAAGGAGAGCGCCTGCACTCGGTGGCGCGAACCGCGCCCGAATCACCGGCGATCACCCCCGAGCGACAACCACTGGTCGCGCCTGACACGCATCACGCACAACCTTGCTGGACAGGCTTCGCCGGGTGGGCGAAGACCCCCCTGTCCAAGAGCCGGCGCCACTGCCGCCGACTCTGCTCGGTGGGGACCCAGGAACTCCCGTGACCCGACCGGCTGTCGGGGTGCGGGAATGGACCGAGCGTGGCCGATCGTGGTGCATTCTCGCCGCCCGCACAAGGGGCTTCGTTACTCGGTAGTAACGGGCGGATAACCGAACAACGACCTGCCGGTCTCGGACAGCGACGCAGGGTGGTGCCCGGCGACCGGACAAGTCCATTAATCACCGGACAGATTCCGACAGAACGACGGCTTCGACTTACCCGCAGTAACTGCGGCCGCGATTACCAAGATTTGGTAAAGCGCGGCCGCTCTGATGCCTTCTCGGCAAAACCCTTCACTCGGGCAACACGCGCCCTCGCGTTTAGTTACTGGTCAGAACGGGGCCACCGCCCCGCTCGAAGCCCCGGTCAGAACAGGGCGCGCGCCAGCGCCCTGCGGGCCGCCGCCACGCGCGGGTCCTCGCCGCCCACGACCTCGAAGAGCTCCAGCAGCCGGATCCGAACGGCGTCCCGGTCGTCACCCACCGTGCGCTGCACGGTCTCGATGAGCCGTCCGAAAGCGTCCTCGACATGGCCGCCCACCAGGTCCAGGTCGGCCGCGGCGATCTGCGCCTGCGCATCGGCCGGCTTCTCAGCGGCTTCCTTGCGCACCTGCTGCGGGTCGGCACCCTGCACACGCTGCAGCAACTCGGCCTGCGCGAGACCCAGTTTGGCCTCCATGTTGGCCGGGTCCTCGCTCAGCACGTTCTTGTAGGCCTGCACGGCACCGCCGAAGTCGCCCGCGTCCAGGGCCTGTACGGCGGCCTCCAGCAACGCGTCGTACGGACCGGCCGGCACGGCGGGAGCGGACTGGGCCTCCCCGGGCTGGGCGTCCGGGTCGACGGTGAGGCCGGTCAGGCCGAAGCGCTGCTCGGCGACGGCGACGAGCTGGTCCAGCGTCTCGCGGATCTGTGCCTCACCGGCCGCGCCCTGGAAGAGCGGCAGCGCCTGTCCGGCGACGACGGCGAACACGGCCGGAATGCCCTGTACACCGAACTGCTGCATCAGCATCTGGTTGGCGTCGACGTCGATCTTGGCGAGGACGAACCGTCCGGCGTACTCGACGGCGAGCCGCTCCAGCAGCGGGCTGAGCTGCTTGCAGGGCTCGCACCACTCGGCCCAGAAGTCGATGACGACGGGCACCTCGGCGGACCGCTGCAGGACGTCGCGCTCGAACCCCGCCTCATCCGCATCGATGACGAGGTCGGCGGGCGACACGGCCCCTCCCCCGCCCTGTCGGGCGGTCTCGGCACGCGCCTGCTCCGCCTTCGCCTTGGCCTCCTGGGCCGCCTTCACCGCGGCGAGGTCGACGACTCCGCTCATGGACATGTTCCGTGGCTGCATGCGTCTATCCTCCCCCGTTCCGCCCGCGCATGTGAAAACGGCCCGAAAGCCGTTCCGGCTTGCTGCTGTTCGACGCCGGGTCCCCACCCACGTCAGTGGTCATCGCTTTCGCTACGACTCGTAGCGTAATGGCAGTGCGGGGTTCGGGAACACCCCCATCCCGTGATCTCCCTCACGACCGCACAGGAACCCCCCGGATATGGTCATGAGATGCAGAGCCGCACCGCCGCCCCCCGTCCCGGCCGCCCGCGCAGCGCCGCCGCGGACACCGCGATCCTGGCTGCGACGCGCGAGGCCCTGGTCGAACTGGGCTGGTCCAAGCTCACCTTGGGAGACGTGGCAGCACGCGCGGGGGTTGCAAAGACGACGCTGTATCGCCGCTGGTCCGGCAAGAACGAGCTGGTGGTCGACGCGGTGGCCGAGCTCTTCGACGAACTGGAGCTCCCCGACCGCGGGTCCCTGGCCGCCGACATCGAGGGCGTGGTCCTGCAGTTCGCGGCGATTCTGGCCCGCCCCGAGGCGAAGAGCGGACTGATGGCGGTGGTCGCCGAGTCGACGCGCGACGACGCCCTGCGCGAGCGCATCCGCCACTCCATCGTCGAGCGCCAGAAGGGCCTGGTCCTGCAGGGCCGCTCCCGGGCCCAGGAACGCGGCGAGCTCCCCCCGGAGACGGATGATCCGGAGGAAGCCGCGCGCACCGTGGACCTGATCTTCGACGTGGTGGCGGGTGCGGTGGTGCACCGCACCCTGGTCAGCGCGGAGCCTGCCGACGAGGAGTGGGTGCACGGCTTCACGCGCGTGCTGCTCCTCGGCCTCACCGGCGCCGCGTAGTGCTGTGCGGGGTCAGAACCCCGGCGGCTCCGTGTACACCCCCCACTCGTCGCGCAGCACGCCGCAGATCTCGCCCAGCGTCGCCTCGGCCCGTACCGCGTCCAGCATCGGCTCGATCATGTTGGCCCCGTCGCGGGCGGCGGCGATCATCGCGTCCAGCGCGGTGCGTACGGCCGCGTCGTCCCGGGCGTCCCGGCGGGCGCCCAGCATCCGTACCTGCTCCCGCTCCACCTCGTGGCTGACCCGCAGGATCTCCAGGTCGCCGGTGACGGAGCCGGTGTGCGCGTTGACCCCGACGACCCTCTTGTCGCCCTTCTCCAGCGACTGCTGATACCGGAACGCCGACTCGGCGATCTCCCCGGTGAACCAGCCGTCCTCGATGCCCCGCAGGATCCCGGACGTGATCGGCCCGATCGGGTGCCGGCCGTCGGGGTGCGCCCGCAGGCCGCGCTCCCTTATCTGCTCGAAGATCTTCTCGGCGTCAGCCTCGATCCGGTCGGTCAGCTGCTCGACGTACCACGCACCACCCAGCGGGTCGGCCACGTTGGCGACCCCGGTCTCCTCCATGAGCACCTGCTGGGTGCGCAGGGCGATCTCGGCGGCCTGCTCGGAGGGCAGCGCGAGGGTCTCGTCGAGTGCGTTGGTGTGCAGCGAGTTCGTCCCGCCGAGCACGGCGGCGAGCGCCTCCACGGCCGTACGTACGACGTTGTTGTACGGCTGCTGGGCGGTCAGCGAGACACCGGCGGTCTGGGTGTGGAAGCGCAGCCACTGCGCCTTGTCGCTCTTCGCCCCGTACACGTCCCGCATCCAGCGAGCCCAGATGCGGCGGGCGGCCCGGAACTTGGCGATCTCCTCGAAGAAGTCGAGGTGGGCGTCGAAGAAGAAGGACAGGCCGGGGGCGAAGACGTCCACGTCCAGCCCGCGCGAGAGCCCCAGCTCGACGTACCCGAACCCGTCCGCCAGCGTGTACGCCAGCTCCTGCGCGGCCGTCGCGCCGGCCTCGCGGATGTGGTACCCGGAGACGGACAGCGGCTTGTAGGCGGGGATGCCGGCCGCGCAGTGCTCCATGAGGTCGCCGATGAGGCGCAGGTGCGGCTCGGGCTGGAAGAGCCACTCCTTCTGGGCGATGTACTCCTTGAAGATGTCCGTCTGCAGCGTGCCGTTGAGCACGGCCGGATCGACGCCCTGGCGCTCGGCCGCCACCAGGTACATGCAGAAGACGGGAACGGCCGGACCGCTGATGGTCATGGAGGTCGTCACGTCGCCGAGCGGGATGTCCTTGAACAGGACCTCCATGTCGGCGGCCGAGTCGATGGCGACACCGCAGTGCCCGACCTCGCCCAGCGCGCGCGGGTCGTCGGAGTCGCGGCCCATGAGCGTCGGCATGTCGAAGGCGACCGAGAGACCGCCTCCGCCGTTGCCGAGGATCATCTTGTACCGCTCGTTGGTCTGCTCGGCGTTGCCGAACCCGGCGAACTGCCGGATGGTCCACGTCCGGCCTCGGTAGCCGGTCGCGTACAGCCCGCGCGTGAAGGGGTACTCCCCGGGCCACCCGATCCGCTCGAAGCCCTCGTACCTGTCCCCAGGCCTGGGCCCGTACACCGGCTCCACGGGGTCCCCGGAGAGCGTGGTGAAGTCGGCCTCGCGCTTGCGCGAAGCGTCGTACCGGGCCTGCCAGCGACGGCGGCCCTCATCGATGGCGTCAGCGTCCATGCTTCAAATTTACTAGGACGTCCAAGTAAATGTCGATGGCAGACCGCCGTACGCGTACGTACGGCGGGTGCGTCAGGCCTTGGCGACAGCCGGGGCCGGGTCGCTGACCAGGGGTTCGACCTCCCGGGTGACCTTGCGCTCGACGAAGAAGGCGGCGAGGGGAATCGTCCCGGAGAGCAGCACCCACAGCAGCTTGCCGAACGACCACTTGGCCTTGGAGCCGAGGTCGAAGGCGAAGACCAGGTAGATGATGTAGAGGAAGCCGTGGACCTGGGAGACGGCGAAAGTGACGTCCTCGCCCATGTCGAAGCCGTACTTGAACACCATGCAGGTGCACAGGACGAGCAGCATCACGGCGGTGACGTAGGCCATCACCCGGTAGCGGGTCAGGACGCTCTTCTTCATGCGTAAGAGCGTAACCAGGCGTTCCGGGAGATCTTGCCCCGGGCCCCGGAGACGGCCCCCCGGCCGCGAGGTCAGCTCTCGTCGAAGTCGTGGGCCGCCACCCGCAGCGGGCGCAGCATCGCGAAGATCTCCGCGCACTCCTCGGCGTCGTACGCCCCGAGGCCGAAGTCCATGGCCATCAGGTCCCGGGTGGCCGCCTCGACGACCTCCCGGCCCTTGTCCGTGATGGAGGCGAGCGTGCCGCGGCCGTCGTTGGGGTTGGGCCGCTTGTCGACCAGACCCGACTTGACCAGCCGGTCGACCGTGTTCGTCACGGATGTGGGATGCACCATGAGCCGCTCGCCGATCTTGGACATCGGCAGTTCCCCGGCCTTGGAGAAGTTGAGCAGCACCAGCGCCTCGTACCGCGCGAACGTCAGCCCGTACGGCTTGACCACCGCGTCCACCTCGGCGAGCAGGATCTGCTGTGCCCGCATGATCGAGGTGATGGCGGCCATGGACGGCACGTTTCCCCAGCGCTGCTTCCAGAGCTCGTCGGCGCGGGCGATGGGGTCGAAGGGAAGACTGAGCGGCTTCGGCACGGGACCGACCTTACCGGCCGGTCACATGCTGGTCAGCCCCGTCTCGCCCTTCGGTCCCCTGCCCTGCCGCCGCTCTACTCGGCCATCAGGTCCCGGACCTGGAAGGCCCCCGTCCACCGGTCGTCGTGCAGACAGGCGTTCATCGGCTCGACCAGCATCCGGTGGTCGGGGTCGGTCCGCCACCGCTTGACGGAGTCCATGCTCTCCCACTCGCTGGTGAGCAGCCATCGAGCGGGATCGTCGAGGGAGCGGCACAACTGTTCGCCGAGGTGTCCGGGCGCACGCGCGGCACGTTCGTGCACACCCTCATAGGAGTTCACGAAGTCGGCTTCCCGGCCCTCGCGCACATGGAGCAGGCGAATGACCCGCACGCGTTCCATGGTGCTCCCGTCAGGACGGGTCGAGGACGACGGGCAGTTCCGCGAGTCCGCGGAAGGCGGGGAACGGCACGGTCATCCAGCGCGCGTCCTCCGGTGCCACGGCCAGGGCCATCTGCGGGTGCCGCCGGAACAGGGTGCCGAGGGCGAGCTGGATCTCCAGCCGGGCCAGCGGTGCGCCGGCGCAGTAGTGCGGACCGTAGCCGAAGGCGAGATGCGCGGCCTGGACGTTCGGGCGCTGGACGTCCAGCTCGTTCGGGTCGGCGAACATCTCCGGGTCACGGTTGGCGGCGGTGATCGAGATCTGGACGAGCGCGCCCTTGGGGATGAGCTGGTCGCGGATGACGATGTCCTCCTTCGCCCAGCGGAAGGTGGAGTTCTCCACGGAGCTCTCGAACCGGAAGACCTCCTCGATCGCCGCGGCCAGGGAGGCGTCGTCCCGCAGTGCCAGCCGCTTCTGCTCCGGGCGGCTGAGCAGGTGGTAGACGGTGTTGCCGATCTGGTACGCCGTTGTCTTGTGGCCCGCGAAGAGGAGCACCCATGCCGTCGACACGAGTTCGCTGTCGGTGAGCGCGCCTTCCTGGTCCTTGGCCGTCACGAGCGCGCTGAGCAGGCCCGAATCCGGCGCCTTCCGCTTCCGCGCACACAGTTCCACCAGATACTCGCGGAGATTTCCCTCGGCGATTTCCAGCGCTTTTCTCGCCTCCGGTCCGAAACCGGTCTGCGCGACGGTCGCGGACCATTCCTGAGCCTGCGTGCGCTCGTTTTCCGGGACGCCCAGGAGTTCACAGATCACCTGCAGCGGCAGCGGGAAGCAGAACTCCGGGAGCAGATTGAACGGACCCGACGTCGGGCATTGGTCCAGCAGCCCGTCGGTGATCTCCTGGATCCGAGTGCGCAGCGATTCCACCCTTTTCGGAGTGAACGTACTGCCGACGATCCTGCGCAGCCTCGTGTGCTTCGGCGGGTCCGAGAACAGCATGTTGTCGTCGAGCGCGATCGACGAGTCACCGAAAATGCGGTGGTAGGCGTCGATGGCGCCGTACATGTCCTTGCTCAGCCGGGGGTCGGCCAGCGCCGCGCGCCCGTCGTCGTACCGCGTGATGAGGTACGTCTCGACGCCGTGCGGCGGCTTCATCGGGCAGACGGGTGCCGATTCCCGCAGCGTGGCGTACACGGGATGCGGGTTGGCGCGGAACTCCCGGCTGCACGCCGAGGCCGCGGCCGCGGCTTCTTCGGGCGACAGTGCCCCGGATTCCTCGGATGCGAAAGCTTGCGTCATGACTGTCCCCGGGTAGGCGTGGATTCCGGCGGTCGGATTCCGTCGGTCAGTGCCACCGTTTCCCGGGCGACACCGCGCCGCAAACGGCACTGCGCCAAATGGGTCGGGTCGCCGGAGGACGTGTGGACCGGAGTCCGAACTGGTAAACATCGACGACGTGAGCGGACACGAAGCGGAATCTGTACCAGTTCTCATCGTCGGCGGCTCCCTGGTGGGTCTTTCCACTTCGGTATTCCTGGGACGCCTCGGAATTGAGCACATGCTCGTGGAGCGGCATGCCGGGACATCGACGCACCCGCGTGGTCGTGGGAACAACGTGCGCACCATGGAGATCTACCGGACGGCCGGCCTGGAGTCGGGAATCCGGGAGGCGGCGCGCGTTCTCTCCGGGAACGACGGCATTCTCCAGGTGGACAAGCTCACCGGGAAGGAGCGCCGCTGGATCATCGGGGACATCTCCGGCGGCATGGACGTCTCCCGGGTGAGTTCCGCGGACTGGTGCCTGTGCAGTCAGAACGACCTCGAACCCGTGCTGTTGAGCTATGCCCGCGAGCAGGGCGCCGACATCCGCTTCAGCTCGGAGCTGCTCTCCTTCACGGAGAGCGCGGACGGAGTGCATGCCCGGGTCAGGCGCCGCGAGACCGGTGAGACCTACACCGTGAAGGCCGACTTCCTGGTGGCCGCCGACGGCCCCAGAAGCCCCATCCGCACTCACCTGGGGATCGGCCAGTCGGGGCCGGGCGAGCTGTTCCACAACGTCAGCGTCACGTTCCGCAGCAGGGCGCTGAAGGAGTACGTCGGAGATAAACGATTCGTCGTCTGCTATGTCACCGACCCCGACGGGGAGGGTGCCCTGCTGCCGGTGGACAACGAGGAGCGCTGGGTGATCCACGTTCCCTGGTATCCCGACCGGGGTGAGGAGCTGGAGGACTTCACCGACGCGAGGCTGGCGGCCCACATCCGCGCCGCCGTCGGCGCCTCGGACATCGACGTCGAGATCACCGGCAAAGCGCCGTGGCACGCGTCGAAGCGGGTCGCGGACAGCTACGGCGAGGGCAGGGTCTTCCTGGCCGGCGACTCGGCCCACGAGATGCCGCCCACCGGGGCGTTCGGCTCCAACACCGGAATCCAGGACGCCCACAACCTCGCTTGGAAGCTCGCCTCGGTGCTGCGCGGCTGGGCCGGTCTGCCGTTGCTCGACTCCTACGGGCAGGAACGGCGGCCCGTCGCCCTCGCGACCGGCACCCGCGCATGCGTCCAGGCGGCCGACGAACAGCACCCGGGATTCAGCCCCGCCGCGGGCCGCAACAACGACCCGGCGGACCTGATGACCGTCGCCCTGTGCTACCGGTACGCGTCGAACGCCGTGGTGGGTGCCCACCCGGACCAGCCGATCGTCCCCGACACCTTCCAGCTGGGTGGTGAACCGGGCAGCCGTGCGCCGCACATGTGGGTCATGCGAGGGGGCGGCAGGATCTCCACGCTCGATCTGTACGAGCGCTCCTTCGTGCTGCTCGCCGGCTCCGGCGGGCAGAAGTGGCGGACCGCGGTGGAGAAGGCCTCCCTGAACCTGGGCGTCCCGGTCGAGGCGTACCTCGTGGGCACGGGACCCGACCACGACCTCGTCCCCGACAGGGACGCCGACTGGGCGGAGCTGCACGGAACGGCCGAGGACGGCGCCGTCCTCGTACGCCCGGACGGCTTCGTCGCCTGGCGGGCCGACGCCGCGATGCCGGACGCCGACCGCGTCCTGACGAACGTGCTGCAGACCCTGCTCTGCCGCGACTGAACCCCCGTCACCCCTGGACAACCCACACCGAGGACGTACTTATGACCCTTGCCGGACGCATCGACGTCCACCACCACTTCACCGCTCCGGCCTGGCTGGACTGGGCCGAGGAGCGGGGTGTCGTCAGCCGCGAGAAGCTGCCCTGGTGGACCCGCTGGGACCTGAACGCGGCGCTGGAGGTCATGGACAAAAACGGCATCGGCACCTCCGTCATGACCGTGGCGATGCTGGGCCGGCTCCGTGAGCGCGCCGAACGCCAGGAGAGCGCACGCGTCGCCCTGCAGGCGGCGGCCGACGTCGTCGAGTCCAACCCCGCGCGCTTCGCCTTCTTCACGCCCGTCTTCCTCGACGACCTGGAGCTCTCCTCGTGGAGCGTGCGCCACGGTCTCGACGAGCTCGGCGCCATCGGGGTGAGCACCCGTACGAGCGTGAACGGGGTCTTCCTGGGCGACGAGTCGCACGACCGGCTCCTGCAGGAGCTGAACGAGCGGTCCGCGGTCATCAGCACGCACCCCATGGAGGTGCAGGCCGGGAAGGACGGCGACGCGGGGCTGCCGGGGATGCCGCCCTTCGTGTGCGACTTCCTGCTGGACACCACCCGCGCGGCGATCAACCTCATCCGCAACGGCACCCTGGACCGCTACCCGAGCCTCAGCTTCGTCCTGCCGCACGGAGGGGGCTTCCTCCCCTACATGGCCACCCGTCTCGAACTGTTCGGCGGACGCATCGATCCCCCGGTCGAGGCCGCCCGGGTCCGTGACTACCTGCACCGGTTCTACTTCGACACGGCCGGCCCCATGTCGCCGTCCGCCACGCCCACCCTGCTGGCGACGGTGGACCCCGACCGCATCCTCTTCGGCACGGACTGGCCGCCCACCCCCGCCCATGTCATCACCGACAGCGTGACACCCGCGCTGGACGGCGACCCCTTCCTCTCGGAGCAGCAGCTCCAGGGCATCAACCGGGAGAACGCGCTGCGGCTGATGCCGGGGCTCGCCCGTCGCTGACCGGGCGCACGACAAAGCCGCCGCCCGCGCCTGTCCGGCGCGGGCGGCGGCTTTGTCGCTCTCAGCCCTTCGACCAGTGGTAGAAGCGCTGCGCCATCGCGTCCTTCGGACTCCGCCAGGTCTGCGGGTCGTACGGGCTGACGAACGCCTCGAGCTTCCTGCTGATGTCGACGAACTCGGGGTGCCCGGCCACCTTCGCGATGGCGGGGCCCGGGTCCTGCTCGGCCTCGATGAAGTGCATGTACACGTCGCCGAACTGGAACAGCGAACGCTGGGTCACCCCGACGAGGTGCGGGAGTTCGCCGCGGTCGGAGGCCGCGAAGACGCCCGCGATGTCCGAGGCGGACTGCGGGGCCATCCTGGCGACGATCAGTGCGTGGTGCATGCGGCCTCCACACGGTCGCGGATGAGGGCCATCTGGATGGGCGAGTTGCGGTTGATGATGTCCGTCATCCCGGCGTCGTCCACCGGCGCGTCGGGCTTCATGGCGAAGTCCTGCGTCCAGTGCATCCGGGTGCCGGCCGGGGTCTCCTCGTACTCCCACACGATGTTCATGTACTCGAAGGGGCCTGTCTCGACCCTGCGGGCGCGCACGACGAGCTTCTCGCGGTCGGCGACCCGTTCCGACACCCAGCTCCACACCTTGCCGTTCTCGTCGGGGTGCATGGTCAGGCGGAAGGTCACCGTGTCGCCCTCGCGGGACAGCACGTCGCAGGACGCGTACTCGCTGAACAGCTGGGGCCATCTCGCCAGGTCGTTCGTCATGTCCCAGACGAGGTCGACGGGAGCGGCGATGGTGATTTCGTTCTCGGTGTGTCCGGCCACTTCAGGCTCCTGTCGTGAGGCTGCCGTTGACGAGGTCGAGGAAGGCGCGGGGGCTCTTGCAGCGCTCCGCGTCCGTGGGCAGCGCCTGGCCGTGCCGGTTCTCCAGCTCGCCCACGATGCCGAGGAGGCCGAGCGAGTCGAGCCCGAACTCGGAGAAGGGCGTCTCCGCCCGCGCTTCGAGCTCCTGCGGGTCGACGGACACGCCGGCGGCCTGCTTCATCAGCGCGGCCAGCTCGGCGACGGTCACTTGGGTCACTCCGGTGGTCATGAGGGTTCTCCTTGTCGTTCTATGCGGAAGGTTCGGGGCCCCGGCGAAGGACCAGCGCCGCGTTGGAGCCCATCAGTCCCCGGCTGAGGACCAGGGCCGTACGGAGCTCGGCCGGGCGTGCCGTCCCGGTCACCAGGTCGATGTCGTGGCAGATGTCGAAGACGCCCGGCGTCGGCGGTACCTGCCCGTGCTCCATGGCCTGCACCGCGGCCACGATGTCCAGCAGGGGCGCCCCGCAGTACGACCGCCCGATGCCGGTCTTGGGGGCGGTGACCGGCACTCGGGTGCCGTGCCGGCCGAGGGCGTCGGCGAGGGCCAGCGCCTCCGCACGGTCCGCGTCGGGCACGCCCATCGCGTCGGCGAAGACCACGTCGATCTCCTCCGGCGCACAGCCGGCCTCGTCCAGGGCGCCGCGGATGGCCTGCGCGAGGCCCTCCCGCGACCGGTCCCAGCGCGAGGCACCCGTGAACGTGGCCGCGTGTCCCGCCACGGTGGCCCGGACGGCCGCCTCCCGGCGCTGTGCCCGGTCCAGGTCCTCCACGACCAGCACGGCACCGCCCTCGGCGGGCACGAAACCGCAGGCCGCCGAGGTGAAGGGACGGTAGGCGCGGGCCGGGTCCTCGACGGTGCTGAGCTCGGGGTAGCCGAGCTGGCAGACACCCGAGTACGGGGCGAGCGGCGCCTCCGCTGCCCCGACCACGACCACGTCCGTGCCCCGCTGCACCGCCCGTGCGGCGTGCGCGACGGCGTCCAGGCCGCCCGCCTCGTCGCTGGCCACCACCCCGCAGGGGCCCTTGAAGCCCTTGCGGATGGAGATCTGGCCGGTGCTGGCGGCGTAGAACCAGGCGATGGACTGGTAGGGCCCGACGAACCGGGATCCCTTGCCCCACAGCTTCTGCAGTTCCCGCTGGCCGAACTCGCCGCCGCCGGACCCGGCCGCGGTGACCACACCGACCGAGTACGGCGAGTCGGCGGCGCTGCTGCTGAGTCCCGCGTCCTGCAGGGCGGCGTCGGCGGCGGCCAGTGCGAAGTGGGTGAACTTGTCGGTCTGGACGAGGAAGGTCTCCTCGATCAGCGCCGACGGGTCGAATCCGCGGACCTCTCCGGCGACGCGGAGCGGAAGGTGCTCGCAGCCCTCCCGGGTGACCCGGTCCAGTACGCTCGCGCCCTCCTTCACGGACTTCCAGTAGGTGTCCGCGTTCAGGCCGTTGGGCGCGATCACACCGACTCCGGTGACCGCTGTGCGCCGGGTGCGTCGACCACTCATCGTCGTCTCCTCCCAGTCGGCCCCGTCAGGAGCACCGCGGACTGGAACCCGCCGAAGCCGCTGCCCACGGAGAGCACGTTGTCGAGCCTGCGGGGGCGAGCGGTGCGCGGGACGTAGTCCAGGTCGCACTCGGGGTCGGGGGTCTCGTAGTTCGCCGTCGGCGGTACCACCTGGCGGGCCAGCGCGAGCACACAGGCGACGACCTCGATCGCGCCGATCGCGCCGAGCGAGTGGCCCACCATGGACTTGATCGAGCTCATCGGCGTGTCGTAGGCGTGGGAGCCCAGCGACTTCTTGACCGCGGCGGTCTCGTGCCGGTCGTTCTGGCGGGTGCCCGAGCCGTGCGCGTTGACGTAGTCGATCTCGGTGGGGTCCACGCGCGCGTGGTCGAGCGTGTCGTCGATGGCGCGGGCCATCTCCAGGCCCTCACTGGTGAGTCCGGTCATGTGGTACGCGTTGCCGAAGGTGGCGTAGCCGCCGATCTCGCAGTAGACGTGCGCGCCGCGCGCCCGGGCGTGCTCCAGCTCCTCCAGGACGAGTACGGCGGCGCCCTCGCCCATGACGAACCCGTCGCGGTGGGCGTCGAAGGGGCGGGAGGCGTGCGCGGGGTCGTCGTTGTTGGGTGACGTGGCCTTGATGGCGTCGAAGCAGGCCATGGTGATCGGGGAGATCGGCGAGTCCGACGCCCCGGCTATGCAGATGTCGGCGCGGCCCTCCTCGACGGTGTGGAAGGCGTAGCCCACCGCGTCGAGTCCGGAGGTGCAGCCGGTGGACACGGTCTGCACCGGGCCCTGGGCGCCGAACCGTTCGGCGACGTCGGCCGCGAGCGTGCTGGGCGAGAACGCCCGGTGCAGCTGCGGCTCGGCGTTGCGGTGGTCGACGTCCCAGCGCTGCCCGTGCTCGCTGACCAGGACGTAGTCGTGCTCCAGCCGGGTCGTGCCGCCCACCGCGCTGCCCAGGGACACGGCCACGCGCCAGGGGTCCTCGGCGGCGAAGTCGACACCGCTGTCGGTGACGGCCTCCTGCGCGGCGACCAGGGCGAACTGTATGTACCGGTCGGCGCGTTCGGCGATGTCGGGTTCGAGGCCGTGCGCGAGGGGGTCGAAGTCGCACTCGGCGGCTATCCGGGACCGCAGGCCCTCGGGGTCGAACAGGGTGATGCCGCGGGTCGCCGTACGGCCGTTGGAGAGGAGGTCCCAGAATGCCTGGACCCCGGTCCCGCCGGGGGCGACCACACCTATACCGGTGACCGCCACGCGCCGGGTCACGAGAGCACTCCGGGTCGCTCGGGCTGCCCGCCCTCCTCCTGGACCAGCGGGTACGGCGTGATGTCGTCGCTGATCTCCGGTGCCTCGGTGTCGACGTGGCCGAGCTTGGGGTTCGGCGCGAGCGGGCCCAGATGGAAGACCATGCGGGCCTCCTCGTCACCGACGTTGCGGAACCGGTGCCGCATGTCGATAGGGATCATCAGGCCCTGGTCGGAACGGAGGGAAAACGTTTCTCCATCGAGGTCGACCTCCAGCCTGCCCTCGACGACGTAGATGAACTCCTCGGAGTACGGGTGGTAGTGCTCGCTGATGCGTTCACCGGGCCGCATGATGGCCAGGCCCATGAAGCCGCTCGTGGCACCCACCGTGACCGGGGTGAGCAGGGTGCGCAGGTCGCCGCCGCGCTTGCGGTTGGGCTCGATCTCTTTCACGTCCACGACGCGCGGGCGCATCTTGTCCATGGTCTGTCTCCAGGTCGTTCGGTGGGGTGATGGTCCCTGCGCGGTCAGGACTGCGCAGCCCTGCGATCGGCGGCCCTGCGGTCGGTGATCAGCGCCATGTCGGCGTGCGTCAGGAGGCGGGTCGCCTCGCGCCCGCCGGTGAACGGTCCGGCCACGCCGAGCGCGTCGGTGTCCAGCAGCCGGGCCAGCACCGCGGCCTTCCTCGGGCCTTGGATGCCGAGCGTCATGACCGGGTCGGTCTCGGGATCACCCCGTACGTCGATGAGGCGGACGACGATGTCCTCGCGCTGGAAGACGGTGCTGCGGTGCACGGGGCCGGCCGGGTCGGCCGCCGCGGTCTCGTCCTGCTGCGAGAGCAGCCGGGCCAGCGCCATTCCGCAGCCCTTGCGGGCCGGGTAGTACAGGGCGTGCCGCTTGATGCCGTCCGGCTCCGGGCCGCCGCGTGCCACGTGGTGTACGGGCGGCATGGCCGCGCGGATGAAGAACGTCCGGGCCGACTCGGGGTCTGCCAGGTCCCGATGCTGCTCCAGATGCGGGTTGAGGGCCTCCTCGACCGCCCGCACCTCGGGCTGGCGCGAGACGTGGCGCAGGGCCGCCATCAGGTCGCCCTCCACCTCGACCGTGCGGACGACCCGGTTGCCGTGCATGAAGAGAGTGGTGCGGCGCAGCCGCGTGGTGTCGTCCACGCGGGCCTCGGGCGGGGCGTATCCGGCGAGGATCTCCGCGACCTTGGACTCGGAGCCGGGCTTGACGGTGAAGGTCAGGGCGTGGCGGATCACACCGTCGCCCACCCTTACGGCCGTCTGGAGTCCGCCGGCCTTTTCCGGGCGGACGCCGCCGGTCTCGCGGACGATGCCGTACCGCATCGAGCGGAGCTCGCGGACGCAGCTCTGCAGGGGCCGGACCGTCTCGAGATGCTCTTCACTGTTCATCCAGGCGAGGTACGGCGGGGCGGTGGCCCATTCGCTCGTGATGAGCCACTGGGACGGGTTCTCCAGGGACTGGCACAGCTGGTCACCGAGGTGGCCGGGGACCGACGCGACTCGGTCGCGCATGTGCTCGTAGGCGTCCAGGAACTGTTGCTCGGCACCTTCGTGGAGGTCGACGAGAAGCAGGACACGCATCCTGGAGCCGTCGAACGCCGACTGGGATGTAAAGGGCGAAGTGGTCATCCGGCAGACCCTTCCTTCGCGGGAGCAAGCGGCGGCCGTCCGTGTCCACCAGCGCGAACGCGGGTTTCGGCCCTGAGCCTTCATCGTGGGTCAGGGCTCTGGGGTCCGCGAGCCATGCGGGCCAAAGGGGGGAACTGGCCGTGCTTGTGTGTCCGGCGGCCGCCGACGCTGCGTCAGGCTCCGCCAGTTGGGGCGGGATGCCTGCGGCGGCCTGTGCCGCTGCGTGGGGGTGCGCGGCTGTGCCTGCGGCGGCCCGTTGCTGTTCGGTGGGGGTGCGTGTAGCGCCTGACGGCGCGTCGGGGGTCGGGGCCGTGCCGGGGGGTGTCCGTCCTCGGTCGGGCGGTTGATGTCGGGCAAGAGGGGCTGTCTCTTGACGCCCGACGCTGCGGGCGGACACCCCCGGCACGTCCCCTTCGCGCCGTACGCGGGTGCCGCGCCGCGGGGATACGCGCACTACTCCGCCAGGTGGCGCTCCACCGTTTCCACCTTTGAGGTGAGGCCGTCCGTCACTGTGGGCCTGATGTCGGCCTTGAGGACCAGGGATACGCGCGGGGCCCGTTCCTCGACGGTCGCTACGGCGCGCTTGACCACGTCCATGACCTCGTCCCAGTCGCCCTCGATCGAGGTGAACATCGCGTCGGTACGGTTGGGCAGGCCCGACTCACGGACCACGCGTACGGCGTCGGCGACGTACTCCCCCACGTCCTCGCCGACGCCGAGCGGCGTCACGGAAAACGCGACGATCATGCGCCCACGATTCCTTCCTTGCGGGCGCGGGTGGCGATCACCGCGTCCTCGGCCTCGCGCTTGAGCTTGCGCTCGGCGAAGAAGCCGCCGGTCGGCAGGACGGAGAGGACGAAGTAGAACGCGGCGGTCTTCAGCGACCACTTGGTGCGGTTCCAGGCGTCCGCCCAGAAGATCACGTACAGGATGAAGAGAACGCCGTGGATCATGCCCATCACGGGCACCGCGTTGAAGTCCGTCGTCCGCTTCAGCACCGAGCAGACGAGCAGGAGCAGGAACGACACCGCCTCGGGGGCCGAGACGAGGCGGAGGCGGCGGAGGGCGGTGGCGGTCTTGATGTCCACGGGTCACCTTCGGTGGGTTCGGGAGAGACGTCGGTCTGCTCGGATCAGCTTGTGAACACAAGCACAAACCTTCACCCATTGTGGCAAACGTCGGCCACCGGGTCGGCATCGGGTGGATGACAAGGTCTCCGCGTCCTGCGGATCCGGGTGCCGTCAGGGGTGAAGTCCGTCTCTGGGATCTGTTGGCGGCAGGCCCCCGGCGGCTACCTTCGCTGCGTGGCGATGTTCCGACTGCAAGGCAGCAAGGTGCTCGCCGTCGACATGACCGGCGATGCCGTGAAGGCGAAGAACGGCTCGATGGTCGCGTACGACGGGCAGATGGCCTTCAAGAAGATGAGCGGCGGCGGTGAGGGCATCCGGGGCATGGTGACCCGGCGGCTCACCGGTGAGCAGATGACGCTGATGGAGGTGAAGGGGCATGGGACGTGCTGGTTCGCGGACCGTGCCTCCGAGATCAATCTCGTGAACCTCCAGGGAGACAAGCTCTACGTGGAGTCGAGCAATCTGCTCGCCACGGACGGGGGGCTGCGGACCGGTACGTCCTTCACCGGGATGCGCGGTGCCTCACAGGGCAATGGGCTCTTCACGACGACCGTTGAAGGGCACGGACAGGCGGCGATCATGTCGGACGGGCCTGCGGTCGTGCTGCGGGTCAGTGCGCAGTATCCGCTGACTGTTGACCCGGGGGCCTATGTGGCCCACCAGGGGAATCTGCGGCAGTCCTTCCAGTCCGGTGTGACCTTCCGCACCTTCATGGGCGAGGGCGGTGGCGAGGCCTTCCAGATCCGGTTCGAGGGGGACGGGCTGGTGTACGTACAGCCGAGCGAGCGGAACACGATCGCGGGGGATGTCTGAGATGACCTTCCGTGAGATCAACTCCAAGATGGTCGAGGCGACCGTCATGTCGGGGCAGCGGCTGTTCAGTCAGCGCGGGGCGATGCTCGCCTACAAGGGCGAGGTGTCCTTCACCCCCAACACCGCCGGCGGACAGGGCGGGATCATGTCGATGATCGGGCGCCGGGTGGCGAACGAGGACACCCCGCTGATGACCGTCGAGGGCAACGGCACGGTGCTCTTCGGGCACGGCGGCCACCATGTCCAGGTGATCAACCTCGCGGGCGACACCATGTGCGTCGAGGCGGACCGCCTCCTCGCCTTCGAGGGCACCCTTCAGCAGGGCACGATGTTCCTCGGCTCGCAGGGCGGGGTCATGGGCATGGTCCGCGGGCAGATCAGCGGACAGGGACTGTTCACGACCACCCTCAAGGGGCACGGGGCCGTGGCCGTCATGGCGCACGGGGGCGTCTTCGAGATCCCGATCACCCCGCAGCGGCCCGTCCACGTCGACCCCCAGGCCTACGTCGCCCACCACGGCGACGTACGCAACAAGCTGTCCACGGCCCTGGGCTGGCGCGACATGGTGGGCCGCGGCTCCGGCGAGGCCTTCCAGCTGGAGCTCAGCGGCAACGGTGCGGTGTACGTCCAGGCGTCTGAGGAGAAACTGTGAGCGCCCCCTACGGAACCCCCGGCGGCCCCGCGGTCCTCGACCCGATGTCGCTGCCGTCCGACGACAACGTCAACGCCTACACCTTCTGCGTGGAGCTCAAGGGGAGCCAGTGGTTCCTGCAGAAGGGGAAGATGATCGCCTACTACGGCTCGATGGACTTCAACGGCGTCGGGCACGGTCGACTCGACCGACTTGTCCGTACGTCCTTCCATTCGCCACTGCACGCGAGCGACTGGGTCGTGGCGGAGGGCAACGGCAAGATGCTGCTGGCAGACCGGGCCTTCGACGTGAATTCGTACGACCTCGAAGACGGCAACCTGACCATTCGCTCCGGCAACCTGCTCGCTTTTCAGCCAACTCTTGCTCTCAAGCAGTCGATCGTGCCGGGTTTTCTGACACTCATCGGAACCGGAAAGTTCGTGGCCGCATCTAACGGTCCGGTGGTGTTCATGGAACCCCCGATCCGGGTGGACCCACAGGCACTCGTCGGCTGGGCCGACTGCCCCTCCCCGTGCCATCACTACGACCATGGCTACATGACCGGCTTGATGGGCGGTCTACGTGCACTGACAGGCCTCGGCGGGGCCTCCGGAGAGGAGCATCAGTTCGAGTTCGTCGGAGCCGGTACGGTCCTGCTCCAGTCGAGCGAGACCCTCATGGCCGAGCAGGCCACGGGTGCGGTTCCGCCGGAGCCCGGAGTGCCTGGTTCCGGAGGGACGCACACAGGCCCTTCACAACAGGCCGGGGCACCGCGCCTTCCCGGACAGCTGGGAGACCTCCAGCGTCGCTTCGGGCTGTGAGCGGTAGTCTGCGGAGTGTGACATCGAACGTGTGCGCACACGGTCCCGTCACAGAAAACCCTCACTAGTTCGCCTTTCAACTTTTTAGGTAGACTTCATTCATGGAGACCGAAACGGCCACCCGCTGGCTGACCGATGCGGAGCAGTGCGCCTGGCGCACCCACCTGGAGGTCAACAGGCTGTTGACGTACCAGCTCGAAAAAGACCTGCAGCCGTTCGGCCTGACAATGAACGACTACGAGATCCTGGTGAACCTCTCCGAGTCGGAGGACGTACGGATGCGGATGAGCGACCTCGCGTCGGCCACCCTCCAGTCCAAGAGCCGCCTCTCCCACCAGATCACCCGCATGGAGAACGCGAACCTGGTCCGCCGTGAGAACTGCGAGTCCGACCGCCGCGGGCTCTACGCGGTCCTCACCGAGCACGGCATGGAGACGATGAAGAAGGTCGCGCCGCACCATGTGGCGTCCGTGCGGAGACACTTCATCGACCTGCTGTCCACCGACGCCCTGACGGAGCTCGACAAGGCCCTGAAGCCGATCGCGGAGCACCTGCGCGGGCAGCGCGGACGTCCGTGACACCCGGGTAGGGACTGAAGGGTCTAGGCGAGCGGCAGGCGGAGTTCGAACAGGGCGCCGCCTGCCGGGGCGTCGCGGACCGTGAGTGTGCCACCGTGGCGTGCGGCCACGTCCCGGGCGATGGCGAGTCCGAGCCCGGCGCCGCCGTCGTCGCGGGTGCGGGCCTCGTCCAGCCGTACGAACCGCTCGAAGATCCGCTCCCGGTCGGCCTCGGCCACCCCGTCCCCGTCGTCGGCCACAGCCGCTACCGCCCAGTCCCCGTCCCGCCCGACGGACACGGTGACCGCCTCCCGGGCATGCCGCTGAGCGTTGTCGAGCAGGTTGCCCAGGACCCGCTCCAACTGTCCCCGGGACCCGGCCACTTCGGCGATGTCCGCCTCGACAGCCACGTTCTCCCGGCCCCGCGCCTCCCGCCGCGCCACCTCGCCCAGATCGACCCGCTTGTCGCCGGGCCCCTCCCCCGCGTCCAGGCGGGCGAGCAGCAACAGGTCGGCGGCGAGGCGCTGCAGTCGTACGGTGTCCTCCACCGCGCCCGGCACGTCCAGCAACTCCGGGTGGGCGGCGCCCACTTCGAGCTGGGTGCGCAGGGACGCGATCGGACTGCGCAGTTCGTGCGAGGCGTCGGCGACGAACCGGCGCTGGCGCTCCACGGACGTCTCCAGCGCGGCCAGCGTCTCGTTGGTGGTGCGGGCGAGCCTGGCGACCTCGTCGTGCGTGTCCGGCTCCGGCACGCGCCGGGCGAGGTCCTCGGACGCGGTGATCGCGGCCATCTCACGCCGGATGCCCTCCACCGGACGCAGTGCGCGCCGGGTGACCAGCCAGGTCACGGCCGCGACGACGCCGAGCAGCAGCGGGAAGCCGATCAGCATGACGGTGAGCGCGGAGTTCACGGCGCTCTGCTCGGCCTCCAGCGAGCCGCCGGCGTGGACGGTGAGCGTGCCCCGGTCGTCGGTCTCCACCGGGACGGCGGCGAAGCGGTAGTCGGCGGTGTCGCCGTCGATCGTCGCGGAGCCGTCGCTGAGCTCGCTCACTTCGCCGATCTCGCCGGCGTGCTGGGCCGTGTCGTCGCCCGAACCGTCACCCTGGCCGTCGTCCGCCTCGTCGTCGGCGTCCTCGCCGCCCGAACCGGCGGGGTTGCCCATGCCCCCCGCGTCACCCTTGCGCGGCTGCGGCTGCACTGCGTCGGTGCCCGTGCCGCTGATCCGCTCAAGGTCCTCGGTGGCCGCGACGAGACGGCCGTTCGCGTCGACGACCTGGACCGGGCTGTCGTCGTCGATGTCCAGCTGGTCGTACGACTTCCCGGCTACGAGCTGGGCGACGACGTTCTGCGCCGTGCGCTCCGCCTCGCTGCCCGCCTTGTCGATCAGGCTGGACCGCAGCGACAGCAGCACCGCGGCGCCGGCCGCGACCAGAGCGACGGCCACCACGAGGGTGGCGGCGAGTGTGGCCCGTGACCGGACCGAGCCGAAGAGCCGTCTCATCGTTCCGCCTCCAGTCGGTACCCGGCGCCGCGGACCGTCTTGATGAGCCCCGCGCGCAGCTTGCGCCGCAGGGTGCTGACGTACACCTCGACGATGTTCGGATCGCCCTCGTACGCGAAGTCCCAGACGTGCTCCAGGATCTCGGCCTTGGACACCACCTCGCCGGCCCGCAGCACGAGCTGCTCCAGGACCGAGAACTCCTTGGTGGTGAGGGACACTTCGTCCTCGCCGAGAAAGACCCGGCGGGCGGCCGTGTCGACCTTGAGGTCGCCGTGGACGTGCACGGGCGAGGCCCCGGCGCCCTGTCCCCCGCGCCGCAGCAGTGCCTTGACCCGGGCGACGAGGACGACGTACGAGAACGGCTTGGTGAGGTAGTCGTCGGCGCCGGTGTCCAGCCCCTCGGCCTCGTCGTACTCGCCGTCCTTGGCGGTCAGCATCAGGATCGGCACGTCGTGGCCGGCTCCGCGCAGGGCAGCGCAGACGCGGTAGCCGTTCATGCCGGGCAGCATGATGTCGAGGATCACGAGGTCGTACGACCCCTCCGAGGCCCGGAACAGCCCCTCCCGGCCGTCGTGGACGACGTCCACGGCGTACCCCTCGGCGGTCAGGCCCTTGGCGAGCGACAGGGCCAGCCGCTTCTCGTCCTCCACGATCAACAATCGAAAGGGGCGACGCGAAGCGTCTCGAGCAGGGTGGTGGTGGGTGACGGGCGGGCGCATGGGTACAGCCTGGCAAAGCGAAGCTGAAGATCTCTTCAGGGGGCTTCAGGTTCCTCTCAGCGTCGGTTCGGCAGATTGGTTCCCGTCGAAACCAAGCGACATGAAACGACACCAAGCGTCGTGAACCGTCGTGAAACGCAACACTCTGGGAGGGAAACCCCATGAAGCGCAACATCGTCATCGCCACCGTCACCGCCGCGGCTCTGGTCGGCGGCGGCACCGTCGCGGCCTACGCGTCGGCCGACGACGGCAACGCGCCCACCCAGCGTCAGACGAACGTCCGGGTCGCCGACGACGACCGGAGCGACGACGCCGACGACCGCAACGACGACGCGACCGACGACCGCAGCGAGGCCGCGGACGACCGGAGCGACGACGCCACCGAGGTCCGCGTCTCCAAGATCAGCGCCGCCGACGCGATCGCCGCCGCGCTGAAGAACACGCCGGGCACGGCCGTCTCCGCCGACCGGGACGACGACGGCGCCGGCGCCTGGGACGTGAACGTCGTCAAGGGCGACGGCACCGAGTACAGCGTCCAGGTCTCCCCCGACACCGCCAAGGTCGTCGGCGCCCAGCGCGACGACGACGACAACGACGGCCGCGAGGACCTCACCGCGCTGAAGGGCGCGAGCGTGGACGCCCGCGAGGCCGCCGAGGCCGGCGCTGCGAAGGGCACCGTCACCGACGTCGACCTGGACGACGACGGCCCCGCGGCCTGGAGCGTGGAGACCACGAAGGGCGAGTGGAAGGTCGACCTCAAGACGGGCAAGGTCACCCAGGACCACGACGACGACATCGCCCAGGACAACGGTCAGGACGACGGCGACGACGACTGACGTCAGGTCGTCAGCGCGTCACACGAGGGGTACGGGATGTCCCGTACCCCTTTTCGCGTGCCGCGCCCCGCGCCACGGCCACCGCCGTCACCAGCATCACCGCACCGGTGACCGCGAAGCACACCCCCGCCGGCAGCCGCCCGACCAGCACGCCCGCCGCCGCGGCACCGCCCGTGATGCCCGCGTTGACAGCCGTGTTGACCCAGGCTCCGGCCTGGACCCGGGCCTCGGGCGCGGCGACCTCGTCGGCGATGAGGTACGCGGTGGTGATCAGCGGGGACACGAAGACACCGGCGACCGCGACCGCCACGGCCAGGGTGCCGAGCCCCTGCGCCAGCCCGGCGCCGCACAGCGCCAGCCCCAGGCCGGCCGCCTGCACGGACAGCCGGGTCCCGGCGGAGGCACGCCACTCGACGGCGCCGTTGAGCAGCCCGCCGACGGCGCTTCCGGCGGACAGGGCGGCGAGCACCCAGGCCGCACTGCCGACGCCGTGACCGTGCCCCTCCGCGAAGGCCACGACCAGCAGGTCGACCACGCCCAGCGCCAGGCCGACCGCCGCCGCGGCGATCACCGGCCGGCCCAGTCCGCGCAACACCCGCCGCCCGGCCGCATCCGGCCCCGGCTCGCGCCCGCCGGCCGGCACGGCACGCACCGCGGGCGACGACACGAACCCGGCGGTTCCCACCACCATCAGCGCCGCGCCCATGACGATGCCGGCCGCCGGCGGGGCGAACCCGACGAGCAGGCCCACCAGCAACGGCCCCGAGACGAAGAGCAGTTCCTCGGCGACGGCGTCGAGACTGTATGCCCGCTGCATCAGCGCCCGGTCCGGGGCCAGCCGCCCCCACACGGCCCGCATGGTGGGCCCGAGCGGCGGAGTGCAGACACCGGCGAGGGCGGCGACGGCAGCGAGGACGAACGGCGAGGCGGCACCGGGACGCCAGAGGAGCACCGCCAGCAGCCCGAGCAGCCCGGTGTGGGCCGCGACCATCGGCACGAGCGCCCCGCGCGGCCCGTACCGGTCGACGAGTGCCGCTCTCGCGGGCGACAGGAAGACGCTGGTCGCGGAGAACAGCGCCATCACCATGCCCGCCACCGCGTACGACCCGGAGGCCCGGGTCACGGCGAGCATCACGGACAGGGGGGCGATGCCGTACGACAGCCGGCCGATCAGGGCTGCGGCGAAGGTACGGCGGGCGTGGGGGATCCGGAGAACGGCGGCATACGAAGGCCGCACGTCGTGTGTGGAAGACACGGGAGTTCCTCGACTCGAGGCGGAAAAGGGGACGCCGGAGCGCCGCGCCGGTCACGACCGAGCGGTCGTTCGCCGTGCGCGGGCAGGGCGTGCCCTATGCCAAGAGGAGGTACATGAGGGTCAACCTAACAGCGGGGGGCGGCAGTTGACCACGGGGAAAGCTCTCGGGGCGCTTGGGAGGTCAGGCCCCCGTAAGCCCCTCCACCAGCTCGTCCGCCGCCCGGTACGGGTCCAGCTCGCCGGCGACGATCTTCTCCGCCAGTGCCCCGAGCCTGCGGTCGCCGTGCAGGTCCGCGATGCGTTCGCGCAGGGCGGTGACGGCGATGGTCTCGACCTCGCGGGCGGCGCGAGCACGGCGGCGTTCGGTGAGGACTCCGCGCTCCTCCATCCAGGCGCGGTGCTTCTCCAGGGCCTCCACGACCTCGTCGATGCCCTCGGCGCGGGCGGCGACCGTCTTGACGATCGGCGGGCGCCAGTCGCCGGGGCCGCGGGACTCGCCGAGGCCGAGCATGTGGTTGAGCTCGCGGGCGGTGGCGTCGGCGCCGTCACGGTCGGCCTTGTTGACGACGTACACGTCACCGATCTCCATGATGCCCGCCTTGGCCGCCTGGATGCCGTCCCCCATGCCCGGGGCCAGCAGGACGACGCTCGTGTCCGCCTGGGCGGCGATCTCCACCTCCGACTGGCCGACCCCGACCGTCTCGACGAGCACCACGTCGCAGCCCGCGGCGTCCAGGACGCGGATCGCCTGCGGGGCGGCCCACGCGAGGCCGCCCAGGTGGCCGCGCGTCGCCATCGAGCGGATGTACACGCCGGGGTCGGAGGCGTGGTCCGACATCCGGACCCGGTCGCCGAGCAGCGCGCCGCCCGAGAAGGGCGAGGACGGGTCGACGGCCAGGACGCCGACCCGCTTGCCCTGCTTGCGGTACGCCGTCACGAGCGCCGACGTGGATGTCGACTTGCCGACTCCGGGCGAACCCGTGAGGCCGACGACATACGCGTTGCCCGTGAGCGGCGCCAGCGTCTCCATGACCTCCCTGAGTTGCGGGGACGCCCCCTCCACCAAGGAGATCAGCCGGGCCACGGCCCGCGGCCGGCCCTCCCTCGCCTGGGCGACGAGTGTGGAGACGTCCTGCATCACTGCTCCGTTCAGAAAGGAAACGTACGAGGTCTCAGGCCTTTGGTACCCGCACGATCAGCGCGTCACCCTGGCCGCCGCCGCCGCACAGGGCAGCCGCGCCGACGCCGCCGCCCCGCCGCTTCAGCTCCAGGGCCAGGTGCAGGACGAGCCGCGCACCCGACATACCGATCGGGTGACCCAGGGCGATGGCTCCGCCGTTGACGTTCACCCTTTCCGACGAGACCCCGAGGTCCTTCATTGACTGCACCGCAACGGCGGCGAAGGCCTCGTTGATCTCGATCAGGTCGAGGTCGGCGACCTCCAGGCCCTCCTTCTTCAGGGCGTGCTGGATGGCGTTCGAGGGCTGGGACTGGAGCGAGTTGTCCGGGCCCGCCACATTGCCGTGGGCGCCGATCTCGGCGATCCAGTCCAGGCCGAGCTCCAGCGCCTTGGCCTTGCTCATGACGACGACCGCGGCGGCGCCGTCGGAGATCTGCGAGGCCGAGCCCGCCGTGATCGTGCCGTCCTTGGAGAAGGCGGGGCGCAGCTTGCCCAGGGACTCCGCCGTGGTGTCGCCGCGGATGCCCTCGTCCTTGCTGAAGAGGACCGGGTCGCCCTTGCGCTGCGGGATCTCGACCGGGGTGATCTCGGCCTCGAACAGGCCGTTCTTCTGCGCGGCGGCGGCGCGCTGGTGGGACTGGGCGGCGATCTCGTCCTGCGCGGGGCGCTGGATGCCTAGGCGGGTGTTGTGCTTCTCCGTGGACTCGCCCATCGCGATGCCCTCGAAGGCGTCGGTCAGACCGTCGTACGCCATCGCGTCGAGCATCTCGATCGCGCCGTACTTGAAGCCCTCGCGGGACTTCGGCAGCAGGTGCGGGGCGTTGGTCATGGACTCCTGACCGCCCGCGACGATCACGTCGAACTCGCCGGCGCGGATCAGCTGGTCCGCGAGCGCGATCGCGTCGAGGCCCGACAGACACACCTTGTTGATGGTGAGCGCCGGGACGTTCATCGGGATGCCGGCCTTGACCGCGGCCTGGCGCGCCGGGATCTGCCCCGCCCCGGCCTGCAGCACCTGGCCCATGATCACGTACTGCACCTGGTCGCCGCCGATCCCCGCACGGTCGAGGGCGGCCTTGATCGCGAAGCCGCCGAGGTCGGCTCCGGAGAAGGACTTCAGCGAGCCCAGCAACCGCCCCATGGGCGTACGGGCCCCCGCGACGATCACCGAGGTACTGCTGTTCGTTCCAGACATGAGGTGCGATCCCCTTCCGGCTGCACTGCCGAGGAGTGAACGAGGGTTTACTTCGAATGTACTGATGGCACTCCGTGCCGTCACCGGGCCGTCGGTGTGATCGCTGGCACGTTGCGTAACCATCGCGGCCGCGCTGCACTGAATTCCATGCTGACGCGAATCGACCACATCGGGATCGCCTGTTTCGACCTGGACAAGACCGTGGAGTTCTACCGGGCCACCTACGGCTTCGAGGTGTTCCACTCCGAGGTCAACGAGGAGCAGGGTGTCCGCGAGGCCATGCTCAAGATCAACGACACCTCGGACGGCGGCGCCTCCTACCTGCAGCTTCTCGAGCCCACCCGCCCGGACTCCACCGTCGCCAAGTGGCTCGACAAGAACGGCGAGGGTGTCCACCACATCGCTTTCGGTACGGCGGATGTGGACGGCGACGCCGCCGACATCAAGGGCAAGGGCGTACGCGTCCTGTACGAAGAGCCCCGGCGCGGCTCCATGGGGTCACGAATCACCTTCCTGCACCCAAAGGATTGCCACGGCGTACTGACAGAACTGGTCACTTCGGCGCCTGTTGAGTCACCTGAGCACTGACCCTCGTACATATGGGCCGGTAGGGTTGGGGGCGGTCGCCGCTCAGTCCAGGGCGACCCGGCCCTGCCTTTTGACGGCGGGACCGAGCCGGGGTCCGGGTTTCGGGGGGCGAGGGTGGGGCAACAGCCCGTGCTCCGCCGTTGATCTGACACCATTCCCCGGGGGCCCCGTTCGGCGGATGGACGGTGCTCGTATGGAGAGACTTGCGACCAGGGGACGGATGGGACCGCGCAGTGCGGGGCTACGAACGCCAGGAGCGAGAGCCGGCGGCTGACGTCGACCACCTCTCTCGGTTCGAGGCCGAGATGGATCGGCTGAAGACCGAGCGGGAAAAGGCGATCCAGCACGCCGAGGACCTCGGCTACCAGGTCGAGGTGCTGCGCGCCAAGCTGCACGAGGCGCGGCGGACCATCATGTCCCGGCCCTCCTTCGAGGGCGGGGACATCGGCTATCAGGCCGAGCAGTTGCTTCGCAACGCCCAGGTCCAGGCCGACCAGCTGCGCCAGGAGGCCGAGCGGGAGCTCAGCCAGGCCCGGGCGCAGACTCAGCGCATCCTCCAGGAGCACGCGGAGAACGCGGCACGGTTGCAGGCCGAGCTGCACCAGGAGGCGGTCACGCGCCGCCAGCAGCTGGACCAGGAGCTGGCCGAGCGACGCCAGACCGTCGAGTCGCACGTCAACGAGAACGTGGCGTGGGCGGAGCAGCTGCGCGCCCGCAGCGAGTCGCAGGCCCGTCGGCTCCTCGACGAGTCGCGTGCCGAGGCCGAGCAGGCCATGGCGACCGCGCGCGCCGAGGCCGAGCGGCTCACCGGTGAGGCCCGCCAGCGCCTCACGGGCGCGGCGGAGGAGGCCCGCGCGGAGGCCGAGCAGATCCTGCTCCGGGCCCGGACGGACGCCGAGCGCCTGCTGAACGCCGCGTCCACGCAGGCCCAGGAGGCCACCGACCACGCCGAGCAGCTGCGCAGCTCCACGGCGACCGAGTCGGACAGCGCCCGCCGCCAGGCCACCGAGCTCAGCCGCGCCGCCGAGCAGCGCATGACGGAGGCCGAGGAGGCGCTGCGCAAGGCGCAGTCCGAGGCCGAGAAGCTGGTCGCCGAGGCCACGACGGCCGCCGAGAAGGCCCTGTCGAGCGCCGAGTCGGCCAACGAACAGCGCATGCGTACGGCCAAGGAGCAGGTCGCCCGCCTGGTCAGCGAGGCCACCAAGGAGGCCGAGAGCACCAAGTCGGACGCCGAGCAGGTCGTCACCGACGCCCGCGCCGAGGCCGAGAAGATCGTCGCCGAGGCCGCCGAGAAGGCCCGCACGATCACCGCCGAGGAGAGCGCCACCCAGCTGTCCAAGGCGGCCAAGACGGCCGAGGACGTCCTCAACAAGGCGCAGGAGGACGCCCAGAACACCACGAAGGCCGCGGCCGAGGAGGCCGAGCGGATCCGCAGGGAGGCCGAGGCCGAGGCGGACCGGCTGCGCTCCGAGGCGCACGACATCGCCGAGCAGCTCAAGGGCTCGGCGAAGGACGACACCAAGGAGTACCGCGCCAAGACGGTCGAGCTGCAGGAGGAGGCCCGCCGGCTGCGCGGCGAGGCCGAGCAGCTGCGTTCCGAGGCGGTCGCCGAGGGCGAGAAGATCCGCGCGGAGGCCCGCAGGGAGGCCGTCCAGCAGATCGAGGAGGCGGCAAAGACCGCCGAGGAGCTGCTTTCCAAGGCCCGGCAGGACGCGGACGACCTGCGTCAGAAGGCCACGACGGACAGCGAGAAGGTCCGCACCGAGGCCATCGAGCGGGCCACGACCCTGCGCCGGCAGGCCGAGGAGACCCTTCAGCGCACCCGCCAGGAGGCCGAGCGGCACCGCGAGGAGGTCGTCGAGCAGGCCGAGGGCATCAAGGCCGACGCCGAGCGCGCCGCCCGTGAGCTGCGCGAGGAGGCCGAGCGCGGCGTCGAGGCCCGCCGTGCGGAGGCCGCCGAGGAGCTGACGCGGCTTCACACCGACGCCGAGCAGCGGCTCGCGTCGGCCGAGCAGGCGCTGTCCGACGCCCGCGAGGAGGCCGCCCGCATCCGGCGCGAGGCCGGCGAGGAGACCGACCGGCTGCGCACCGAGGCGGCCGAGCGGATCCGCACGCTTCAGCAGCAGGCCGAGGAGGAGGCCGACCGGCTGCGCACCGAGGCCGCGTCGGACGCTTCCGCGTCCCGTGCCGAGGGCGAGTCCGTCGCCGTACGCCTGCGTTCCGAGGCCGCGGCCGAGGCCGAGCGGCTGAAGTCGGAGGCGCAGGACACCGCCGACCGGGTCCGTGCGGAGGCGCAGGCCGCCGCCGAGCGGCTCGGCACGGAGGCGTCCGAGACGCTGGCCGCCGCCCAGGAGGAGGCCACCCGGCGCCGCCGCGAGGCCGAGGAACTCCTCGGCTCCGCCCGCCAGGAGGCCGACCAGGAGCGCGAGCGGGCCCGCGAGCAGAGCGAGGAGCTGCTTGCCTCCGCCCGCAAGCGGGTCGAGGAGGCGCAGACCGAGGCGGTGCGGCTGGTCGAGGAGGCCGACCGGCGCGCCACCGAGATGGTCTCCGCGGCCGAGCAGCACGCCCAGCAGGTCCGCGACTCCGTGTCGGGGCTGCACGAGCAGGCGCAGGAGGAGATCACCGGCCTGCGCAGCGCCGCCGAGCACGCGGCGGACCGTACCCGCCGGGAGGCCCAGGAGGAGGCGGACCGGGTCCGCTCCGACGCCTACGCCGAGCGGGAGCGGGCCAGCGAGGACGCGGGCCGCATCCGGCGCGAGGCCAACGACGAGTCCGAGGCCGCCAAGTCGCTCGCCGAGCGCACCGTCGGCGAGGCGATCGCCGAGGCGGACCGGCTGCGCTCGGAGGCCGCCGAGCACGCGCAGCGGATCCGTACCGAGGCCTCAGACAAGATCGCCGAGGCCGAGCAGGCCGCGTCCCGCACCCGGGCGGACGCCCGCGACGACGCCAACCGGATCCGTTCGGACGCGGCGACGCAGGCCGACACCCTCATCACCGAGGCGCGTTCCGAGGCGGAGCGGCTGCAGTCGGAGACGGTCACGGAGGCCGACCGGGTGCGCACCGAGGCGCTCGCCAAGGCCGAGAGGCTGGTCGGGGACGCCACGTCGGACGCGGAGCGGCTGCGCGCCGAGGCCGCCGAGACGGTGGGGTCGGCCCAGCAGCACGCGGAGCGGACCCGCAGCGAGTCCGAGCGTCTCAAGGCCGAGACGGCCGCGCAGACCGAACGGCTCGTGACCGCCGCCCGCGAGGAGGCCGAGCGCACCCTCGACGAGGCCCGCAAGGACGCCGGCAAGCGGCGCCAGGACGTGGCCGAGCAGGTCGACAAGCTCATCACGGAGACCACCGCCGAGGCGGACAAACTGCTCACCGAGGCGCAGCAGCAGGCGCACAAGACGACCGCGGACGCCGAGGCGCAGGCCGACACCATGGTGGGCGCCGCCCGCAAGGAGGCCGACCGGCTGGTCTCCGACGCGACGGTGGAGGGCAACTCTCGGGTGGAGAAGGCCCGTACGGACGCGGATGAGCTGCTCGTCGGCGCGCGCCGGGACGCCACCTCGATAAGAGAGCGCGCCGAGGAGCTGCGCGACCGCATCACGAACGAGATCGAGGAGCTGCACGAGCGGGCCCGCCGCGAGGCCTCCGAGACGATGAAGTCGACCGGCGACCGGTGCGACGCCCTCATCAAGGCCGCCGAGGAGCAGCTGTCCAAGGCGCAGGCCAAGGCCAAGGAACTGGTCTCGGAGGCCAACTCCGAGGCGGGCAAGGTGCGTATCGCCGCGGTGAAGAAGGCCGAGGGCCTGCTGAAGGAGGCCGAGCAGAAGCGGTCCTCGCTGATCAAGGAGGCCGAGGAGCTCAAGGCCGAGGCGATCCGCGAGGCCAGGCGCACGGTCGAGGAGGGCAAGCGCGAGCTGGAGGTCCTCGTCCGGCGCCGGGAGGACATCAACGCCGAGATCTCCCGTGTCCAGGACGTCCTGGAGGCGTTGGAGTCCTTCGAGACACCATCCGGCGGTAAGGACAACGGGGTCAAGGCGGGTGCGACGGTGGGCGCCCCTCGATCGGGTGGCAAGTCGTCAGACAGCTAGCGTGGCGAGCGGGTTCCGGTGTCTCCTGGGGCCTTTGACCAAGTTTTTGGCAAGCCGTCCGCCGGTTAGCCACTCAAAAGGGGTCTCATTCTCCAGATCAAACACGTATCCGCTCGATGACACACCGCTTCGGCCCCTAGGATTCCACTTATCACCTCACCGGTCTCATTCGACAGGAACCCCATGAGCGACACTTCCCCCTACGGCTTCGAGCTTGTGCGGCGTGGGTACGACCGCGCGCAGGTGGACGAACGCATCTCGAAGCTCGTCTCCGACCGCGACAGCGCTCTGGCCCGCATCACCGCTCTGGAAAAGCGCATCGAGGAGCTCCACCTCGAGACGCAGAACGCCCAGGCCCAGGTAACCGACGCCGAGCCGTCGTACGCCGGCCTCGGCGCGCGTGTCGAGAAGATCCTCCGCCTCGCCGAGGAGGAGGCCAAGGATCTGCGCGAGGAGGCGCGCCGCGCCGCCGAGCAGCACCGCGAGCTCGCCGAGTCGGCGGCCCAGCAGGTCCGCAACGACGCAGAATCGTTCGCTGCGGAGCGCAAGTCCAAGGCGGAGGACGAGGGCGTCCGCATCGTCGAGAAGGCCAAGAGTGACGCCTCGCAGCTGCGTTCCGAGGCCCAGAAGGACGCGCAGTCCAAGCGCGAGGAGGCCGACGCTCTCTTCGAGGAGACCCGCGCCAAGGCCGCGCAGGCCGCCGCCGACTTCGAGACGAACCTCGCCAAGCGCCGCGAGCAGTCCGAGCGCGACCTGGCGTCCCGTCAGCAGAAGGCGGAGAAGCGCCTCGCGGAGATCGAGCACCGCGCGGAGCAGCTGCGTCTGGAGGCCGAGAAGCTGCGCACGGACGCCGAGCGCCGGGCCCGCCAGACGGTGGAGACGGCTCAGCGTCAGGCCGAGGACATCGTGGCCGACGCCAACGCCAAGGCCGACCGGATCCGTTCGGAATCCGAGCGCGAGCTCGCGGCTCTCACCAACCGCCGCGACAGCATCAACGCTCAGCTGACGAACGTCCGCGAGATGCTGGCGACCCTCACGGGCGCCGCGGTGGCCGCCGCCGGCACCCCGGCCGAGGACGAGCCGATCTCCCGCGGTGTTCCGGCGCAGCAGACCCGGTAACCGTTCGGCGTACGTCGTCTGAACATCTGTGAAGCCCCTTGCCACTCGGGTGGCAAGGGGCTTTGCGGCGTTTTAGCGTGGTCGGCATGATCGAGCTCGAGGGGCTGACAAAGCGGTACGGCGAGAAGGTGGCGGTCAACAACCTCACCTGCACCGTCAGACCCGGCATCGTCACCGGGTTCCTCGGCCCCAACGGCGCCGGGAAGTCCACGACCATGCGGATGATCCTGGGCCTCGACCACCCCACCGCCGGCGGTGTCCGTATCGACGGCAAGCGCTACGACCAGCTCAAGGACCCGCTGACGTACATCGGCGCCCTTCTTGAGGCCAAGGCCTGGCACGGGGGGCGCAGCGCCTACAACCACCTGCTGTGCCTCGCCCAGAGCAACGGCATCCCGCGGAGCCGGGTGCGCGAGGTGCTGGACACGGTCGGGCTGACGGCGGTCGCGCGCAAGAAGACCAAGGGCTTCTCCATGGGCATGGGGCAGCGGCTCGGAATCGCGGGCGCGCTGCTCGGCGATCCACGGATCCTGATGTTCGACGAGCCGGTCAACGGGCTCGACCCGGAGGGCATCCACTGGATCCGGAACCTGATGAAGTCCCTGGCCGCGCAGGGGCGGACGGTGTTCGTCTCCAGTCACCTGATGAGCGAGATGGCCCTGACCGCCGACCACCTCGTCGTGATCGGTCAGGGGCGGCTGCTGGCCGACACGTCCATGGCCGACTTCATCGAGCGCAACTCACGGTCGTACGTGCGGATCCGCACCCCGCAGCGGGAGCGGCTGCTGGACGTCCTTCCCACGGCCGGGATCACGGCGGTGCAGACGGGTGACGGCACGCTCGAAGTGGATGGCAGCAAGGCCGAGCAGATCGGCGAGCTGGCGGCGCGGCACGGGATCGTGCTGCACGAGCTGAGCCCGCAGCAGGCCTCCCTGGAAGAGGCGTTCATGCAACTGACCGCGGAGTCGGTGGAGTACCACGCGCACACCGGTGCGCCGCTGCCCCCCGAGCCCGGGCCGCAGTGGGGCGACGACTGGAGGAGGAGCTGAGCATGGCAGCCACGCAGGTCGTCCGCTCCGAATGGACCAAGATCCGGTCCGTGGCCTCCACCGTGTGGACGCTGTCACTCGCCGTGGTCGTCACCGTCGCCCTCGGGATGCTGATCTCGGCGCTGTCGAACAACGAGTTCGACAACATGAGCGAGCGGGACAGGCTCTCCTTCGATCCGACCTTCATCAGCTTCGCGGGGATGAGCCTCGGTCAGCTCGCGCTGATCGTGTTCGGCGTGCTCGTCGTCTCGAACGAGTACAGCACCGGCATGATCCGCACCTCGCTGGCCGCGGTGCCCCGGCGTGGGACGTTTCTGGCCAGCAAGATCGCGGTGGCGACCGGCCTCGCGCTGGTCGTCGGCCTGGCCACCAGCTTCGTCACCTTTTTCCTGGGGCAGGCGATGCTCGGCGACCACCGGGCGGAGATCGGCGACCCGGGCGTCCTGCGCGCGGTGATCGGCGGCGGGCTCTACATGGCTCTCATCGCGATGTTCTCGATGGGCGTCGCCGCGATGCTGCGCTCGCCGATGCTGTCGCTGGGCATCCTGATGCCGTTCTTCTTCCTGGTCTCCAACATCCTCGGCAACGTCTCGGCCACCGAGAAGATCGGCCGCTACCTGCCCGACCAGGCCGGCAGCAAGATCATGCAGGTGGTCACCCCGATCGACGACGAGACGCCGTACGGTCCCTGGGGCGGGCTCGGGATCATGGTGCTGTGGGTGATCGCGGCACTCGCGGGCGGTTACGTCACGCTGAAGAAACGGGACGCCTAGGCGGTCCGAGGGTGACCGTCGGCACACCCGAGGGTCACGGTCGGCGCGAGGTTTTACTTGCTCTTGAGCGGAACCGTCAGCGCCTCGGTATCCTCCTAACCCTTACGGGGGGCGTGTGCCCCGCTGTCCTGAACCTTTCGATGGGTGCGGAGCATGATCGAGGCTGTCGGCCTGACAAAGCGCTACGGCGACAAGACCGCTGTGTACAACCTGTCCTTCCAGGTGCGGCCCGGAGCCGTCACCGGCTTCCTGGGCCCCAACGGCTCGGGCAAGTCGACGACGATGCGGATGATCCTCGGCCTGGACAATCCGACGGCGGGGCACGTCACGATCGGCGGCTACCCGTACCGCAGGCTGCCCAACGCGCCCCGCCAGGTCGGCGCGCTGCTGGACGCCAAGGCGGTGCACGGCGGCCGGGCCGCCCGCAGCCATCTGCTGTCGCTCGCCCAGCTGTCCGGCATCCCGCCCCGACGCGTGGACGAGGTACTGGGCGTGGTCGGCCTCCAGGACGTGGCCAGGCGGCGCTCCAAGGGCTTCTCGCTCGGCATGGGCCAGCGCCTCGGCATCGCCGCCGCGCTGCTCGGCGACCCCCAGGTGCTGCTGTTCGACGAGCCGGTCAACGGCCTCGACCCCGAGGGCATCCTCTGGGTGCGGAACCTGATGAAGTCGCTGGCCGCCGAGGGCCGCACCGTCTTCGTCTCCTCCCACCTGATGAGCGAGATGGCGCTGACCGCCGACCACCTGATCGTCATCGGTCGCGGACAGCTGCTGGCCGACATGAGCGTCAGGGACTTCATCGCGGCGAACTCCGCCGGCTTCGCCCGGGTCCGTACGCCCGACACCGAGCCGCAACTGCGCGAGAAGCTGGCCGGCGCGCTCACCGAGGCGGGCGGGCACGTACTGCCCGAGCAGGACGGCGGGCTCAGGGTGACCGGGCTGCCGCTCCCCCGCATCAGCGACGTCGCGCACGACATCGACGTACGGCTGTGGGAGCTGTCGCCGCACCAGGCCTCGCTGGAGGAGGCATACATGCGGATGACGCAGGGCGCGGTCGACTACCGCTCGACCGTCGACCAGAAGACAGGGCTCCAGCAGCCGCTGCCGCCCGGCGCCCAGGCGCCGATGCCGGTTCCGGGCCAGGGCCAGCCCGGCTGGTACGCCCCGCCGCCGCCCGAGCAGGGCGGGCAGCCGTTCGCCGCGCCGCAGGGTCAGCCGATGCAGCCGGGCCAGACGCCCGTCGGTCCCTACGGCGCTCCCGCGGCGCCCGGCACCGCCCCGGGTGCGGGCACGGGCACGGCCAACCCGTACGCCCAGCAGGCGCCCCAGACGCCTCAGGGGCCGCCTGCAGGCCGGCCCGCCGCCCCGCAGGCCGTCGCCGCGCCCGCGCCCCAGCAGGCGCCCGCTCAGCCGCCCGCGCCGCCTGTCGCCCCCTCCGCCCCCGCGCCCGCCGCCCCGACCATGCCCGAGGACGCCCGATGAGCACGCCCCAGCCCCCGATGCCGCAGACCGCCGCACCGAACTGGCAGGCGGCGCCCGGCTCGTCGTACCCCACCTACACCTCGCCGATCCCCGTCGTGCGCACGCACCTCGGGCACGCGCTCGCCTCCGAGTGGACGAAGATCCGGTCGGTGCGCTCCACGATCTGGACGCTCGGCGTGTTCGTGCTGCTCGTCGTCGGCATCGGCCTGGCCACCGCCGCGCTGGTCGCCGCCAACTCCTCCGACGGCAGCCTGGGCGGCGAGAGCCCGCTGGCGTTCGGCTTCTTCGGGCTGCTGCTCGGCAGCATCTGCATCATCACGCTCGGCGTGCTGACCACCGCCTCGGAGTACGGCACCGGCATGATCCGGACCACGATGACCGCCTGCCCGACCCGTGGCCGGGTGCTGCTGGCGAAGGCGATCGTGTTCTTCGTCGTCGCGTTCGTGGTGACGCTGACGTCGGCCGTCCTGGTCGCCCTCGCCGACGTGGCCATGCTGGACGCGCGCGAGCCCAGCGCCCAGGAGTGGCTGAAGGGCACGGTCGGCATCTCGCTCTACATCGCGCTGCTCGGCCTGCTCTCGCTGGTCGTCGGCTCGATCATCCGGCACTCCGCGGGCGCGATCACGATCATGATCGGCGTCTTGCTGGCCCCGCTGGTCATCGCGCTGTTCATGTTCTCGGAGTCCCTGCAGGACCTTCAGCAGGCCCTGTTCGAGTACTCCATCCCGAACCAGTTCAGCGTCTTCTACGCCCAGTCCCTCACCGACACCGGCCCGTCCGGCTGGGACCCGCTGTGGATCATGCTCGGCGTGACCGCGGCCGCGTTCGCCGGCGCCTACGCGCTGCTGGAGAAGCGGGACGTGTAGTTCCGGCTCAGAACCTCGGCGCGTTCCGGGACCGCTGCACCTGCGTGGTGCGGCGGTCCTTCGCGTTCCAGCACGCCTTGTGCCAGTGCCGGCGGTCGTCGACGCCGCCGTGGTCCGGCCAGGCGACGACATGCGGGACGCCGTCCGGGATCAGCTGGTCGCAGCCCGGGCATCTGTACGCCTTGCCCTGTGCGCTCGAGCCCGCCACATGCCGCACGTTCCAGTCCTCGCCCTGCCAGCTCTCCGTGGACTGCCAGCCGCCGTAACGGCCGGAACGGTCGTCCTCGGCGCTGCTTCCGGACGAGCCGACTCCCTTGGGTCGATTGCGACGCGGGGACACGGAACACCTCACGGGGCTATACAGGATGCGGGGGCCGTGTCCAGCCTACGCGGCGCGGTCAGGGGTAGTCGTACGGCACCAACCCCCACAAGTCCCCCGCTCCGACGAAGCATTCTGCAGACAATCCGCAAATCTCTTCGTCAAGCCGTGTCCTCGGCACGTGTCAGACGGTTATGCCGGGTGGGGGAGCTCCGCGTCGGAGCCAAGGAAGCAGGAAAAGGCAATGCACGTAGGTAGTTTCGTGTTGGCGGCCCGGTTCCCGGGACAGGGCGACGGGGAGGCGCTGCACCGCGCGGTCCGCTCCGCCGAGGTCGCCGAGGAAGCGGGGCTCGACACGGTCTGGCTGGCCGAGCACCACTTCGTGCCGTACGGCACCTGTCCGTCCGCGATCACGCTGGCCGCTTTACTGCTCGGCCGTACCCGGCGGCTGCGGGTCGGCACGGCGGTCAGCGTACTGCCCACCGCGCACCCGGTGACCCTCGGCGAGCAGGCCGCGCTGCTGCACGTCGCCTCCGGCGGTCGGTTCTCGCTGGGGGTGGGGCGCGGCGGCCCCTGGGTCGACCTGGAGGTGTTCGGCTCGGGTCTGCAGGCGTACGAGGAGGGGTTCCCCGAATCGCTCGATCTGCTGCTGCGCTGGCTGCGCGAACCGTCGGTCGCGGCCGCCGGCGAGCAGTTCAGCTTCCGCGAGGTCCCCGTCGTGCCCAGGCCGTCGGAGTGCCTCACGGATGCCACGGGCCCCGAGGTAGTCGTCGCGTGCACGTCACCGCACAGTGTGCGTCTCGCGGCCGAGCGCGGGCTGCCGATGCTGCTCGGGATGCATGTGGGCGACGAGGAGAAGGCCGAGATGGTCGCCCTGTGGCGGGAGTGTGCGCGCGCGGCCGGACGGCCCGCCGACGAGATCCGCGGCGCGGCCCATGTGTCGGCCGGCGTCTGCCAGATCGCGGACCGGCGCACGGACGCGGTGGAAACGCTGACGAAGGCGATGCCGGGCTGGCTGCGGCAGGGCCTGGAGGCCCACGTGACGGTGGACGGCCGCCATCGCGCGATGCGCGACCCGCTGGCGTACACCGAACTGCTCTGCGGACTGCACCCGGTGGGCACCCCGCGCCTGTGCGCCGACCGCCTGGCGGCGACCAGCGAGCGGACCGGGATCTCCCGTTTCGCCCTGCTCGTCGAGGGCTCGGGCGACCTGGCGGCGACCGAGGAGAACGTACGGCGACTGGGCGCCGAAGTCCTCCCCCACCTCGGCTGAATCGCCCGGTCGCGGGCCAACGGCCCGGTCCGTCAAGGGGCTTGCCGCCCCAGTACTGATTGCACCTCCCGCGTACGGAGCGGCAAGCAAGCGGCTACTGCATCAGCAGTCCCTGAATTCCGGCGACTGGTTCATCACCTGACTGCGGACCGAGGTGAAGCGGGTCAGCTTCTCGTCGACCGAGGAGTCAAGCGGGAACACCGCCACCCGGTGGCAGTTCTGGAAGGCCAGTCGCACCCCGAAGTGCCGCTGCAGCGCGCCGCGTATCGCGTCACTCGCAAGCGCACGCAGCAGCTGGCCACGTGCCTGCTCGTCCGGCGGGGGCGTCTGGTTGTCGGCGAACGAGCCGCCGTCGACCTTCAGCTGGGCCACCAGGGAGCTGATCATCTCCCACGCATAGGGCAGGGAGGTCCGGACGCAGTCGACGAAGGCGGCTTCGTCGACCTCGCCTCGCTCGGCCTGTTCGAGTAGGGCCGGTGAGACGTCGAGCGACATGGGTTCTCCTCTCGCACCCCCGCAGCAGCGGGGGTTGCCGGACAGATAGGGGAGTTCGCGATACCGAACACTCTGCGTACACGCCTCGCGACCTCCCGTTTAATACGGTAGGCAACGGACGGTGACGGCACCAGGAGAATGCGTACATGGGCAGTCCTCGTTAGGCGCACAATCGGCCAGAAATGAACAGGGGCAGTCCGGGGTCTTACGGACTCCCCCAGGGCGAATCGCGTCGACACCGGCCCGTCGAGTAGCGTTGCGGACCATGCGTCTCGTCATTGCCCGATGCTCCGTCGACTACGCGGGCCGGCTCACCGCCCACCTGCCCTCGGCGCCCCGTCTGATCCTGGTCAAGGCGGACGGCAGCGTCTCGATCCACGCGGACGACCGGGCCTACAAGCCCCTGAACTGGATGTCGCCGCCCTGCACCCTGAAGGAGGGTGACGGCGAGCAGAAGGACGTCTGGACGGTCATCAACAAAGCGGGCGAGAAGCTGATCATCACGATGGAGGAAGTCCTCCACGACTCCTCGCACGAACTGGGCGTGGACCCCGGCCTGATCAAGGACGGCGTGGAAGCGCACCTCCAGGAGCTCCTCGCCGACCGCATCGAGACCCTCGGCGAGGGCTACTCGCTCATCCGCCGCGAGTACATGACCGCCATCGGCCCGGTCGACATCCTGTGCCGGGACGCCGAGGGCCAGACGGTCGCGGTGGAGATCAAGCGGCGCGGCGAGATCGACGGCGTGGAGCAACTCACGCGCTATCTGGAGCTGTTGAACCGCGATCCCCATCTCGCGCCGGTCCGCGGCATCTTCGCGGCCCAGGAGATCAAGCCGCAGGCCCGGGTCCTGGCGACGGACCGCGGCATCGGCTGCCAGGTGCTGGACTACGACGCGATGCGGGGCATCGAGGACGACAAGCTGCGGTTGTTCTGACGCGCCGTTCTTGGCAGTTGTACGACGAAGAGGGCCGGGTCCTGAGGATGGACCCGGCCTCTTGTCGTCCTGAAGGGCTCCTTAGATCACGGAGTCCGAGCCGCTGGGCGAACCCGCCTCACTCGTCTCCGGGGCGCTCGCTGTGGTGCTCGCGGGGGCACTGGAGGTTGCCGGGCCGCTGGCGGAGTCCGACGTCTGGGGTGAGGAGGGCGGCGGTTCGCTGGTCGGCGGTTCCGACGTAGGGGGCTCGGTCGTCGGCGGTTCCGACGTAGGGGGCTCGGTCGTCGGCGGTTCCGACGTCGGAGGCTTGGGCGAGGTCGGCGGCTTCGACGTCGACGACGGCGGCTTGGTCGGCGAGTTCGACGGACCGCCGCCCGGCCCCTGCGTCCCGCTCGGGTCGTCCGACGGATCCGTCTCGTCGTCGGTCGGGGTCGGGTCGTCCGAGGTGCCGTACGTCCCGTCGGGGCCCGGGTCGGTCGGGCGGCTGGTGGGCGTGCCCGTGTCGCTGGAGCCCTCCCCGTCGTCGCCCTCCGCCTTGTCGGCGCCGAGGCTGTCGTCGCCGACGCCCTGGCTGGCGGAGGGGTTGGGGCCGACCTGGGTGGCCGGGCCGTCGGGGTCGTTGTCGGACGTGGCGCCGAGCGTCACCACCGTGCCGAGCACGGCCACCAGCAGCGCGCCCGCGCCGGCCGCGACGAGGTTGCGACGCGCGAATCCCCGGACGCCGCCGCGGCCCTTGTGCGAGGCCGGGGACGACGGGGACACCGACGAGGCCCGATGCGTGACCAGCGTCGTGGCGTCACCGGCGGGCAGGAAAGCGGCCGGCACGCCGCCGGGCGGCGACTGCGACTCCTCGTACCGCGCGTCCGGCACCTCCTCCCCCGCCGTCGCGCCGAACGCGGCCACTCCCGGTGTCGTACCGGAGCGGTCCGAGACCAGGGCGAGGGCGCGACGACCGGCGACCGTGCCGCGCTTGTCGGCGAGGGCGCCGCGCAGGCCGATGGAGGTCTCCAGCTCGGCGCGGGCCCGGTCCAGCTGGCCGCCGCAGAGCGCGAGGACGCCCAGCTCGTGGTGGAAGTAGGCCTGTTCGGTCACGTCACCGGCCAGGCGCGCGGCCTCGGCGCCGGCCCGCAGGGCCCGCTCCCAGGCACTCCAGTACAGCCCTGCCGCGAACGCGGGCGCCGCCGTGCGGGCCAGTTGCACGGTCGGGCTCTCCTCGCCCTCGGCGGACGGTGTGGTGCCCGGCACGAGCACGGCGAGGGCGGCGAGCACGGCGTCCGCCTCGGCGGCGACCCGCTCCGGTGTGACCGAGGGGTGCCCGGCCCACCAGGCGTAGTGCTGCGCGGCGGCGAGGGCGCCTTCCCGGACGTCCTCGGTGTATCCGGCGGCCTCCAGCTGGGCCTGCACGCCGGCGGCGAGGCGGTAGCGGGAGCCGACCGGAGTGACCAGCCCGCAGTCGGCCAGCTCGCCGAGGGCGGCGTCCGCGTGGGTGTCGCCGACCAGGGCCGGCAGATGCGCCTGGTGCGGCACCTCGCCGCCGAGCGCGACAGCGAACTTCAGGGTGGCGCGGGCCGAGGCGCTGAGCCGCGAGGCGAGCAGCGGAGCGGGCCCTGCCGCCTCGCCGAGCGACGGCAGGGGTGTCTCCACGCCGCCGCTCTCGGTGCCGAACGGCCCGTCGACGGGCGCGTCGAACGGGGCGTCGGCCGGCGGCGCGTCCTCGAAGACGCCGTACTCGTCGACGGCGTCCGCGCCGGCCCGCAGCCGGTCGCGCTGCCGCAGCAGGGCTCCGGCCTGGACGAACCGCAGCGGCAGGCCCTCCGACTCGAACCACAGGTCGCCCGCCCAGTTCGCCTCGTCCTCGGTGAGGACCCGGCCGACCTGGCGCTCCAGCAGCTCCACGCTGTCGGCACGCTCGAAGCCGCCGAGGGCGACCTCCTCGATGCCGGACTCGGTGGACGGCGCGGGAACGTCAGGCGTGGCGCCGATCAGGAACGCGCACTCCGGGGTCGCGTCCAGCAGCTCGTCGAGCGCGGCGCCGCCGAACTCGATGTCGTCCAGGACGACGACCGCGCCGATCTCACGCACGAAGCCGAGCAGTTCGTCCTGATCCGGACGGTGCAGGGGTGCGCCGTAGACGGAGTAGAAGAGCTCGTACAGCAGATCGGCGGGCGGGCGGCGGTAGCCGGTGAGGCGGACCACTCCGTCGGGGGCGAGGTCCGCGCAGTCCTCGGCGACGAGGTCGAGGAGGCTGGTGCGGCCGGCGCCCGGCGAGCCGACCAGACGTACGGAGCGGCCGCGGGCCAGCATCCTTACCAGCTGTTCGCGCTCGTCCTGGCGGGCCAGCAGCGGCTGGGCGGGACGGGTCGGGCCCGGCGGGACGGGCGGTTTGGCGGCACGGTCGACTTCGGCGCGTTCGGCCGGGGTCAGCTTCTCGGGCCGCGAGGGCCGCTCCGCCGGCGGGCAGGCCTCGATCTCGCTGCCGTCGACGGGGTTGACGGTGAGCAGGAAGTCGCCCGAGACCAGCTGCACCGTGCGGGCCAGTGCGGGCGAGTGCTGTCCGAAGTCGGGTGTGAGGGGATCCCTGGGCGGGCGCTGGCGGGACGACTGGCCGTCGCCGTCATGGCCGTACTCCTCGGGTCCCCGGGTGTTCGGGTCCATCGGTTCAAGCCCCCAAAAGCGTCTCGTGTGCGTCGGCGGCCCCTCCCGGCCTTTGCACACCGCGCTGTCGCTTCTGGTCCGGGCCCGCTCGAAGGGGTTTGTCTAGGCAGCGGGCAGCCGAACCCTAAACCTTCGCACAGTATCTACGACAGCCCGGGGTACCGCGCCGCCCGAGACATCACAGTCTCGTGAGAATTGTGCGCGACGTACGATTCGCAACCGGAACGTCCGACTGTCCCGCCCCACCAGTGCCGGGTGTCACACCCGAGGCAGGGACTCCACCCCGATGCCGCCCTCGATCGCCAGGATCCGGTGCAGCCGGGTGGCCACCAGCAGGCGCTGCATCTGCGGCGGTACGCCGCGCAGCACCAGGCGCCGGCCGCAGCGGCCGGCCCGCCGGTGGGCCCCCATGATCACCCCGAGTCCGGTGGCGTCCCAGGAGTCCAGCTCGGACAGGTCGAGCACCAGATCGCCGACTCCGTCGTCGACGGCCGAGTGCAGGACCGTACGGGCGTCCGCCGCGCTGCGGACGTCGAGGACGCCCCCGACGACCAGTTCGGCGTGGTCGCCCCTGATGTGCATATGCGCTCCCCAAGCGTGCGTCGTGCTCCGCGATGCGTTGCCTGTTGTCTGTGCCTGTATCTGTGCCTGTGTTTGTTGTGAGTCTTCGCTGTGGCCGGTGATGCAACCTCTGACTGTGTTGAGCGGTCAGAGGTTGCCGTCTGTAAGCGAACCGATACCGAATTCACCCCATCGCGTGATGGGCGCAGGGGCTGTGCGGTGCTTTACGAAAGCTCAGTAGCTGTAGAAGCCTTGCCCGCTCTTGCGTCCGATGTCACCCGCGTCCACCATCCGGCGCATCAGCTCCGGCGGGGCGAACTTCTCGTCCTGGGACTCGGTGTAGATGTTGCTGGTGGCGTGCAGCAGGATGTCGACGCCGGTGAGGTCGGCCGTGGCGAGGGGGCCCATGGCGTGACCGAAGCCCAGCTTGCAGGCGAGGTCGATGTCCTCGGCGGTGGCGACGCCCGACTCGTAGAGCTTGGCGGCCTCGACGACGAGCGCCGAGATGAGGCGGGTCGTCACGAACCCGGCGACATCGCGGTTGACGACGATGCAGGTCTTGCCGACGGACTCGGCGAACTCGCGCGCGGTGGCGAGGGTTTCGTCGCTCGTCTTGTAACCGCGGACCAGCTCGCACAGCTGCATCATCGGGACCGGCGAGAAGAAGTGCACACCCACGACCCGCTCGGGGCGCTCGGTGGCGGCCGCGATCTTGGTGATCGGAATGGCGGAGGTGTTGGAGGCGAGCACGGCGTCCTCGCGCACGATCTTGTCGAGGGCGCGGAAGATCTCGTGCTTGACTTCGAGCTTCTCGAAGACGGCCTCGACGACAACGTCCGCGTCTGCGGCGGCGTCCAGGTCGGTGGTCGCGGTGATACGGGCCAGGGCGGCGTCGGCGTCGTGCGCCTCCAGCTTGCCCTTGCTGACGAACTTGTCGTACGACGCCTTGATGCCGTCCGTGCCGCGCTTCAACGCCTCGTCGGTGACGTCACGCAGGACCACGTCCCAGCCCGCCTGAGCGGAGACCTGAGCGATCCCGGAACCCATCAAGCCGGCGCCGATGACGGCAAGCTTCCGTGCCACTGTTGCGACTCCCCTTTGAAACGCCTTACACCCTGTTTAGGTTGCTCTTCGGCGGACCTTAGCGCTCGTGAGGGACTGTGTGACCGGTTAGTAACGCGAGTCACGTCTCACTTGACGGACATCACACCGGCACGGGCCATTACGCGCCACGGACGGCGTAGTTGAGCACCTTCTCGCTCAACAGCTCCTCGATGTCGTCGAGAAGGACCAGCATCTCTCGTGACACTTTGCCCGGATTGCGCCCGGCGGTCATCTCCTGCCCGATGCGGACGAACACCGCCTGGTGGATCCAGGCGATCTGACCGGCGATCAGCCCCGGCATCGGGTCGGCGGCGTCCGCGCCGGTCTCCTCGCGCAGGGTCGAGGCCAGGTGGTCGTGGATCTCCTGCTGCATGCTCCACAGCCGGGAGCGCAGCGGCGGCGCCTCCTGGATGCAGCGCATGAAGCGGTCGTAGCCCTCGATGAGGCCCACCCGGGGCGAGACCGCCTCGACGTCGGCGCGCAGTTCGCGCAGCACGGCCCGGACGGCCGACTCCCCGTCCTCCCGGCCGCGCACCCAGCGTGAGAGCTGCTCGACGACTCCGGCGGAGCGGTCGAAGAAGAGGTCCTCCTTCGCCGGGAAGTAGTTATAGACGGTGTTCACGGAGACGTCGGCGGCCTCCGCCACCTCCGCGATGGTCACGGTCACGAAGCCGTGCTCCAGGAACAGCCCGGTGGCGATGTCCGAGATCCGCTGTCTCGTCTCGCGCTTCTTCCGCTCCCTGAGCCCCTCAGCCATGACCCCATCCTAACTTCGATGGGGTCACTAAAACTTTGGGGTCATTGCAAACTTTAAGAGACTCTGTTTTTCTGGGGCCATGCCAATCATCAGTACGGCCGGACTGGCCCGTACCTTCCAGACCAAGCTCGGCCCGGTGGAGGCCGTGCGCGGCATCGACCTGACCGTGCGCGAGGGCGAGATCCTCGGCCTTCTGGGGCCGAACGGGGCCGGCAAGACGACGACCTTGCGGATACTCACGACCTTGCTGGCGCCCACCGGGGCGCGGCCACCGTGGCGGGCCGCGATCTCGCGACCGACCCCGCCGGAGTACGGCGGGCGTGCGGTTACGTGGCCCAGTCGGGCGGGGTCGACCCGCAGATCAGCGTGCGGGAGGAGCTGGTCACCCAGGGCCGGCTGTACCGCCTGACGAAGGCGCAGGCGGCCGAGCGCGCCGGGGAGTTGGCCCGCGACCTGGGACTGACCGACCTCCTCGACCGCAAGGCCGGCACCCTCTCCGGCGGCCAGCGCCGACGCCTCGACATCGCGATGGCGCTCACGCACCGCCCGAAGGTCCTGTTCCTCGACGAGCCGACGACCGGGCTCGACCCCGGCAGCCGCGCCGACCTGTGGGACCTGATCCGGCGCCTGCGCGACGAGCACGGCACGACGGTGTTCCTGACCACCCACTACCTCGACGAGGCCGACGCCCTCTCCGACCGCCTGGTCGTCGTCGACCGGGGCGTGGTCGTGGCCGAGGGCACGCCGACCGCGCTGAAGCTTCGGTACGGCGGCTCGATCGACGCAAGCCTCCAGGACACCTTCCTCGCCATCACCGGCCGCGGTCCCTCCCCGGCCGACGCCGCCCCCGTAGCCGTATAGGACCCCTTCTGATGCTGCTGCACGACACGGCCCTCATCTACGGCCGCCATCTCCGTCAGTCCCTGCGCTCCCGCTTCGCCCTGCTCTTCGGCGTGCTGATGCCGCTGCTGTACCTGCTGTTCTTCGGCCCGCTGCTCACGGATCTGCCGCTGGGCGGGGAGGGCAGTTCGTGGCAGGTCCTCGTCCCGGGTCTGCTGCTCCAACTCGGCCTGTTCGGCGCGTCGTTCGCCGGGTTCTCGATCATCATCGAGAAGAGCCAGGGGGTGGTGGAGCGGATGCGGGTGACGCCCGTCAGCCGGCTCGCCCTGCTGCTGGGGCGGGTGCTGCGCGATGCCACGGTGTTCGTCTTCCAGGCGGTGCTGCTGGTGCTCGCGGCGCTGGTGATGGGCCTGCGGGCGCCCCTGCCCGGCGTGCTGATCGGCTTCGCGTTCGTCGGGCTGCTGACGGTGTCGCTCGCCTCGCTGTCGTACGCGCTCGCCATGAAGGTCCGCACTCCGCAGGAGTTCGGCCCGGCGATCAACGCCATGACGATGCCGATGATGCTGCTGTCGGGCCTGATGCTCCCGATGACGCTGGGGCCGACGTGGCTGGACGTGCTGTCGCACTTCGTGCCGTTCCGCTATCTGGTGGACGCCGTGCGCGCCGCGTACGTCGGCTCGTACGCGACAGCGCCCATGCTGTACGGCGTCCTGGTCGCCGTCGCCTTCGCCGGAGTGGCCGTGACGGTCGGCACACGCGTGTTCCGAACCGCCGGAGCGTAACTACGCTGGCCACATGGTCAATCTGACGCGCATCTACACCAGGACCGGCGACCAGGGCACCACCGCCCTCGGCGACATGAGCCGGGTCGCCAAGACCGATCTGCGGATCTCGGCGTACGCCGACGCCAACGAGGCCAATGCGGTGCTCGGCACCGCCATCGCGCTGGGCGGGCTCGACGAGGAGGTCGTCAAGGTCCTCACCCGTGTGCAGAACGACCTGTTCGACGTGGGTGCGGACCTGTCGACGCCGGTGGTGGAGAACCCGGAGTTCCCGCCCCTGCGGGTCGAGCAGTTCTACATCGACAAGCTGGAAGCCGACTGCGACCGCTTCAACGAGCAGTTGGAGAAGCTGCGGTCCTTCATCCTGCCGGGCGGCACACCGGGCGCGGCCCTGCTGCACCAGGCCTGCACGGTCGTACGCCGGGCCGAGCGCTCGACGTGGGCGGCGCTGGAGGCGCACGGCGAGGTGATGAACCCGCTGACGGCGACCTATCTGAACCGCCTGTCCGACCTCCTGTTCATCCTCGCCAGGACGGCGAACAAGGAGGTCGGGGACGTGCTGTGGGTGCCGGGCGGGGACCGCTAGGCGCTCTCTCGCGCCCGTTGGAACAGGCCCAGTGCGACCAGGGCGCCGCCGACGCACATCATCACCAGGCCGACCTTCGTCAAGGTGACCACCGGGACCTCCACGTCCTCGGTGAACAGCCACAGCGGCAGGCCGACCAAGAAGGTGGCGGCGCCCTCCAGCAGGTTTCTCGACGCCTGGCTCACGACTCCACCCGCTCCTTCTCCGTCTCCGTCGTGAGCTGATACCGCGCCTCCTCGCCGGCCGGCGCCTTGCGCGGCCAGATCGTGTACGACAGGGCGATCAGGCCGTAGATGCCGACCGTACGGATCGCCACCCACTGGAAGCTGCGCAGGGAGCTGACGTCGCCGTCGTCGCCGACGTACCAGACGGCGAGCTGGAGCAGGCCCAGCGCCACCGCGCCGCCGTACACGGCCCGCATCCACAGCTTGGCTTCGTGGCGGGCGCGGGCGCTGCCGTAACGCGGAGGCTTGCGCGGAGGCGGGGCGCCGCCCAGGCGGTGGGCCGCGTGGCCGTCCAGCCAGCGGATCGTGTAGTGGCCGAAGGCCACGGTGTAGCCGATGTACAGCCCCGCGAGGCCATGCTTCCAGCTCGGGTCGGAGCCGTTCTTCAGATCGATGGCGGCCGCGACGAACAGGACCAGCTCCAGCACCGGCTCGCACAAAAGCAGCACCACGCTCGTACGGCGCCACTTCAGCAGGTAGCGGACGGACAGGCCCAGGGCCAGCAGCACCCAGAAGCCGACCTCGCAGGCGATGATGAGGGCGACGATCACAACTTGCTCCCTTCGGTCACCCTTCAAGGCTCCCGTCGGGACCGGCCGCTTTCGTCGTCGCCACTGACGAAGTCGCGGTACATCGAAAGATGCAGTCCAGGACCCTTCCCGGGAATCAGGCGCCGAGCGCGCACGCCGTGTTGGATGGAGCCATGCTCCTCCCCCGCCCGCACCGCTTCGACGTGTACATCGCTGTCGGCGGGCTGCTCGGCGGCCTGCTGCTGGTGGGCATCGGCCTGGGCACCCGGCCCGCCGACGACCCGGTCACGCTCTTCGACGGCCCCTGGCCCATCCTGGTGCCGCTCGGCGTCATGACCTGCTGCGAGTTGCTGCGCCGGGCGGCCCCGCGCACAGCCCTGCTGACCGGCTCGGTCGCGATCTGCGCGGACGTCGTGACACAGGGCAATCTGGCCACGGTCCTGATGTTCACCGACATCGTCTACGCGGCCGTACTGTACGGCCCGCTCGCCTCGGCCCGCCGTATCCAGTGGATCACCGGCCTGCTCACGGTGGCCGCGACCCTGGTGCCGTTCGCGGTGTGGCGCAAACCGGAGGCGCTGCTGATCGGCGTGGTCGTCGGGGTCGTGGCGTACGGGCCCGCCGCGACGGGCTGGATCGTGCGCAACCACCGTGACGCCGCCGAGGCCGCCCGGCTGCGCGCCGAACAGACCGCGCTGCTCGCCGAGATGGACCGCGCGCAGGCCGTGACGTCGGAACGCTCGCGCATGGCACGCGAGTTGCACGACATGGTCGCCAACCACCTCTCCGCCATCGCCATCCACTCCACGGCCGCGCTCTCCCTCGACGATCCGAAGACCTCCCGGGACGCCCTGACGGTCATCCGCGAGAACAGCGTGGAGGGCCTCGCCGAGATGCGCCGGCTCATCGGCATCCTGCGCGACGCCGGCGGCGACACCGAGCCGGTCGCCGCCCCCACGCTCGACGGCCTGGACGCCCTGGCCGAGGGCGCCCGCACCAACGGCCTCGACGTCCACCTCGACGCGGACCCCGGCACCGTCCCCACCCCCGTCGAGCTCGCCGCCTACCGCATCGTGCAGGAGTCGCTGACCAACGCCCTCAAGCACGCCGGCCCGGGCCGGGTCTCCGTGTCGCTCGCCCGGCGGAACGGCTCGCTCACCGTCACGGTGACCAGCCCGTACGGCGACCGTGACGGCCCGCGCGCCCCCGGCTCCGGCGCCGGTCTGGTCGGCATGCGGGAACGCGTCGCGCTGCTGGACGGCACCTTCGAGGCCGGCCCCGAGGACTCGCCCGACGGCAAGGTCTGGGCCGTACGCGCAGCCCTACCCGTCACCGACACGGTCGAAGGAGACCCCGCATGATCCGCGTGCTCGTCGCCGAGGACCAGTCCGCCGTCCGCGCCGGGCTGGTCCTCATCCTGCGCAGCGCGCCCGACATCGACGTGGTCGGCGAGGCGGGGGACGGTGAGCAGGCGGTGGCCCTGGCCCGCGAACTGCGGCCCGACCTGGTGCTGATGGACGTACAGATGCCACGCCTGGACGGGGTGTCGGCAACCCGGCAGGTCGTCGCCGAGCGGCTGGCCGACGTGCTCGTGCTGACCACCTTCGACCTCGACGAGTACGTGTTCGGGGCACTGCGGGCGGGCGCGTCCGGGTTCCTGCTCAAGAACACCGACGCCAAGGACCTGCTGGAGGCGGTGCGCACGGTGGCGCGCGGCGAGGGCCTCATCGCCCCGGCCGTCACCCGGCGCCTGATCGCCGAGTTCGCCGCCAAGCCCGTGCGCGAGCCGACGGCCGACCTGTCCGTCCTGGACAGCCTCACCCGGCGCGAGCGGGAGGTGCTGTCCTGCCTGGGCGAGGGCCTGTCCAACGCCGACATCGCGTCCCGGCTCGACATGGCCGAGGCGACCGTTAAGACACATGTCAGCCGATTGCTGGGGAAACTGGAGTTGCGCAGCCGGGTCCAAGCGGCCGTATTGGCACAGGAGTTGGGCATCTGAGGTTTATGCCTCGGAACTGGTCCAGACCTATTGACCGGTGGTCCAGACCTTTCTATTCTCACCGCACCATGAGAGGGCGTGAGGCTCAGTCGCGCCCCGTGACTCCCCACCAAGGAGGCGCAGCATGCGCTTCAGACACAGAGCCATGGCAGGGTTCGCGACCCTGCTGCTCCCGCTGGCCGGTCTGGTCGGCCTCGCGAGCCCGGCCGAAGCCGCCACGTCCGCCACCGCCACCTACGCCAAGACCCAGGACTGGGGCTCCGGCTTCGAGGGCAAGTGGACGGTGAAGAACACCGGCACGACCGCCCTCAGCTCCTGGACCGTCGAGTGGGACTTCCCCTCCGGCACGTCCGTCACCTCAGCCTGGGACGCCGACGTCACCTCCTCCGGCACCCACTGGACCGCCAAGAACAAGTCCTGGAACGGCTCCCTCGCCGCCGGCGCCTCCGTCACCTTCGGCTTCAACGGCACCGGCACCGGCTCCCCCGCCAACTGCAAGCTCAACGGCGGCAGTTGTGACGGCGGCAGCGTCCCCGGCGACAACCCGCCGTCCGCTCCCGGCACGCCCAGCGCCGCCGACATCACCAACACCTCGGTGAAGCTTTCCTGGTCGGCCGCCACCGACGACAAGGGCATCAAGAACTACGACGTCCTGCGTGGCGGCACCAAGGTCGCGACGGTGACGGCCACGTCGTACACCGACAGCGGCCTGACCGCCGGCACCGACTACTCCTACACCGTCCAGGCCCGCGACACCGCCGACCAGACCGGTCCGGCGAGCGGCGCCCGCGCGGTGCGCACCACCGGCGGCGGCACCGACCCGAACCCCGGCGCGAAGACCAACCTCGGGTACTTCACCGAGTGGGGCGTCTACGGCCGCAACTACCACGTCAAGAACCTGGTGACCTCGGGCTCCGCCTCGAAGATCACCCACATCAACTACGCGTTCGGCAACGTCAAGAACGGTCAGTGCACCGTCGACGACACCTACGCCGCCTACGACAAGGCCTACACCGCCGACCAGTCCGTCAGCGGCACCGCCGACACCTGGGACCAGCCGCTGCGCGGCAACTTCAACCAGCTGCGCCAGCTGAAGGCCAAGTACCCGCACATCAAGGTGCTGTACTCGTTCGGCGGCTGGACCTACTCCGGCGGCTTCGGCCAGGCCGCGGCCAACGCGGCGGCGTTCGCCAAGTCCTGCAAGGCCGTCGTGGAGGACCCGCGCTGGGCCGACGTCTTCGACGGTATCGACATCGACTGGGAGTACCCGAACGCCTGCGGCCTGACCTGCGACACCTCAGGACCTGCCGCGATCAGGAACCTGATGTCGGCGCTGCGCACCGAGTTCGGCTCCAACTACCTCGTCACCGCGGCCATCACCGCCGACGGCTCCAACGGCGGCAAGATCGACGCGGCCGACTACGGCGGCGCCTCCCAGTACCTCGACTGGTACAACGTGATGACGTACGACTACTTCGGCGCCTTCGACGCGGACGGCCCCACCGCCCCGCACTCGCCGCTGACCTCGTACGCCGGCATCCCGCAGGCGGGCTTCAACTCCGCCGACGCGATCGCCAAGCTGAAGGCGAAGGGCGTCCCGTCCGCCAAGCTGCTGCTCGGCATCGGCTTCTACGGCCGCGGCTGGACCGGCGTCACCCAGTCCGCCCCGGGCGGATCGGCGACCGGCGCGGCTCCCGGCACCTACGAGGCGGGCATCGAGGACTACAAGGTCCTCAAGAACTCCTGCCCGTCGAACGGCACCATCGCCGGCACGGCCTACGCGCACTGCGGCAACAACTGGTGGTCCTACGACACCCCGTCGACCATCGCCGGAAAGATGACCTGGGCCAAGAACCAGGGCCTCGGCGGCGCGTTCTTCTGGGAGTTCAGCGGCGACACCAGCAACGGTGAGCTGGTGACCGCCATCAACAGCGGCCTGAAGTAGGCCCACTAAGCAACATTGACGCTCCCCCAGACTTCGTCCGGGGGACCCCACCCAGCGAGTGAATGTGGCTACGCCACATTCACTCGCTGTCCGGGTGGGGCTGCTTCCAGCCACGCGAGAAACCCGGTCAGCGCGTCTTCGCTCATGGCGAGTTCGAGGCGGGTGCCGCGATGGAGACAGGTGAGGATCACCGCGTCGGAGAGCAGCGCCAGTTCCTCCTCGCCGTCGGGCACCCGGCGGCCGGCCACCTCGATGGCGGAGCGCTCCAGGATGCGGCGCGGGCGATAGGCGTAGGAGAAGACGCGGTACCACTCGATACGGTCGCCGTTGTAGCGGGCGACGCCGTAGCTCCAGCCCTTGCCGCTGGTGTCGGGTTTCTCCGGCACGTCCCAGCGCAGGGAACAGTCGAAGGTGCCGCCCGAGCGCTGGATGAGCCTTCGGCGCAGGCCGAAGACGAACAACCCCAGCACCACGAGGGCGACGACGATTCCGCACACAGTCAGAGCGAGGACCATCGGCACCGACCTCCTCGTCTCCTAGGTAACGGAACGGAAAAAACTTCCATATCTGCCTCAGCCGCGACCGGCACCGGATTGCTCCGGTCCCAGCCGCGGCTGAGTGACGTCATCGCGTGCGCTCCCTCCAGAGCCTAAAGGGCCCGGGAGGTACCTCCAGGGGTCAGCGCGCCGTCGCCGCCCGCAGACGGACCTCCGCGCGGCGCTCGGCGGAGGCGTCGTCGTCGGACTGCGCGCGCTCCAGCGCCCGCTCCGCGCGCTGGACATCGATCTCGTCCGACAGCTCGGCGATCTCGGCCAGCAGCGACAGCTTGTCGTCCGCGAAGGAGACGAAACCGCCGTGCACCGCGGCGATGACGGTTCCACCTTCACTCGTACGGATGGTCACCGGGCCCGACTCCAGCACACCGAGCAGCGGCTGGTGACCGGGCATGACGCCGATGTCGCCGGACGTGGTACGCGCGACGACCAGGGTGGCCTGGCCCGACCAGACCTCACGGTCGGCGGCGACCAGCGCGACGTGCAGCTCAGCAGCCAAGGTGGCTCCTCGGGTCACCACCCGGCGGGTTCTGCCGGGTGTTGGTTACAAGTCTAATAGGCATGGAAGAGGGGGCGGGACGTGCCCCGCCCCCTCACCAAGAGCACAAGGCTCACAAGCACCGGTGCGTCAGGAGACGCCCAGCTCCTTCGCGTTCTTCTTCAGGTCCTCGATACCACCGCAGAGGAAGAAGGCCTGCTCCGGGAAGTGGTCGAAGTCACCGTCGATGATCGCGTTGAACGCGGTGATCGACTCGTCCAGCGGCACGTCCGAACCGTCCACGCCGGTGAACTGCTTGGCGACGTGGGTGTTCTGGGACAGGAAGCGCTCGACACGGCGGGCACGCTGGACGACCAGCTTGTCCTCCTCGCCGAGCTCGTCGATGCCGAGGATGGCGATGATGTCCTGGAGGTCCTTGTACTTCTGCAGGATCCCCTTGACACGCATGGCGGTGTTGTAGTGGTCCGCCGCGATGTAGCGCGGGTCCAGGATGCGGGACGTGGAGTCCAGCGGGTCCACGGCCGGGTAGATGCCCTTCTCGGAGATCGGACGGGACAGCACCGTCGTCGCGTCGAGGTGGGCGAACGTGGTCGCCGGGGCCGGGTCGGTCAGGTCGTCCGCGGGGACGTAGATCGCCTGCATCGAGGTGATCGAGTGACCACGGGTCGAGGTGATGCGCTCCTGGAGGAGACCCATCTCGTCGGCCAGGTTCGGCTGGTAACCCACCGCGGAGGGCATCCGGCCGAGCAGGGTCGAGACCTCGGAACCGGCCTGCGTGAAGCGGAAGATGTTGTCGACGAAGAACAGCACGTCCTGCTTCTGCACATCGCGGAAGTACTCCGCCATGGTCAGACCGGCGAGGGCCACGCGCAGACGGGTGCCCGGGGGCTCGTCCATCTGACCGAAGACCAGGGCGGTCTTGTCGATGACGCCCGACTCGGCCATCTCCTCGATGAGGTCGTTGCCCTCACGGGTGCGCTCACCGACACCGGCGAACACGGAGACACCGTCGTGGTTGTTGGCGACGCGGTAGATCATCTCCTGGATGAGCACCGTCTTGCCGACGCCGGCACCGCCGAACAGGCCGATCTTTCCACCCTTGACGTACGGGGTGAGAAGGTCGATGACCTTGACGCCGGTCTCGAACATCTCGGTCTTCGACTCGAGCTCGTCGAAGTTCGGGGCCTTGCGGTGGATGCCCCACCGCTCGCCGTCGTACTGCTCGTCGACGTTCAGCACCTCACCGAGGGTGTTGAACACCTTGCCCTTGGTGAAGTCACCGACGGGCACCGTGATGGAGGCACCGGTGTCGGTGACCGGGGCCTGGCGGACCAGACCGTCGGTGGGCTGCATCGAGATCGTGCGGACCAGGCCGTCACCCAGGTGCTGGGCGACCTCCAGGGTCAGCGTCTTCTTCTCGCCGTCCTTGGCCGGGTCGGCCACCTCGACGTGAAGGGCGTTGTAGATCTCCGGCATGGCGTCGACGGGGAATTCCACGTCGACGACCGGGCCGATGACCCGGGCGACGCGGCCCGTGGCAACGGCCGTCTCAACTGTCGTCGTCATTACCTGTCACTCCCCGCGGTCGCGTCGGCCAGGGCTGCGGAGCCACCGACGATCTCGCTGATTTCCTGGGTGATTTCGGCCTGGCGGGCCGCGTTGGCAAGCCGCGAGAGCGTCTCGATGAGCTCTCCCGCGTTGTCGGTGGCCGACTTCATCGCGCGCCGCGTGGCGGCGTGCTTGGAGGCGGCCGACTGGAGCAGCGCGTTGTAGATACGGCTCTCCACGTAGCGCGGCAGCAGGGCGTCGAGGACGTCCTCCGCCGAGGGCTCGAAGTCGTACAGCGGACGGATCTCGCCCGCGGGCGCGGACTCCTTGGCGACCTCTTCGAGGCTGAGCGGCAGCAGACGGTCGTCGAGGGCCGTCTGCGTCATCATCGAGACGAACTCGGTGAAGACGATGTGGAGTTCGTCCACGCCGCCGTCGGCCGTGTCCTTCTCGATCGCCTCGATCAGCGGCGCCGCGACCTTCTTGGCGTCCGCGTACGACGGCTCGTCCGTGAAGCCGCTCCACGACTCCGCGATCTTGCGCTCACGGAAGTTGTAGTGGGCTACACCACGGCGGCCGACGATGTAGATCTCGACCTCCTGGCCCTCACGCTCCAGACGCGCGGTCAGCTGCTCCGCGATCTTGATGGCGTTCGAGTTGAAGGCGCCGGCGAGACCCCGGTCGCTCGTCAGGAGCAGCACCGCGGACCGCGTGACCGTCTCGGCCTGCGTGGTCAGCGGGTGCTTGGTGTTCGAGCCGGTGCCGACCGCCGTGACCGCGCGGGTGAGCTCGGTCGCGTACGGCGTGGAGGCGGCCACCTTGCGCTGCGCCTTGACGACGCGCGAGGCGGCGATCATCTCCATCGCCTTGGTGATCTTCTTGGTCGCGGTGACGGATCGGATGCGACGCTTGTAGACCCGGAGCTGGGCTCCCATGAGTCAGGTCCCTTCCTTACGTCACTTGGAGGCGCTGGTCGCCTTCGGACCGGCCTCTTCGCCGAGCAGCTTGCCGTCCGAGGTCTCGAACTGCTTCTTGAACTCGGCGATGGCGTCGGCCACGGCGGTCAGCGTGTCGTCCGACATCTTGCCGCCCTCCTTGATGGAGGTCATGAGGCCCTGCTCCTTGCGGTGCAGGAACTCCAGGAGCTCCGTCTCGAAGCGGCGGATGTCCTTGACCGGAACGTCGTCCATCTTGCCGGTCGTGGCACCCCAGACCGAGACGACCTGGTCCTCGGTGGCCATCGGCTGGTACTGAGCCTGCTTGAGCAGCTCGACCAGACGCGACCCACGCTCCAGCTGCGCCTTCGACGCGGCGTCCAGGTCGGAACCGAAGGCGGCGAACGCCTCCAGCTCGCGGTACTGGGCCAGGTCCAGACGGAGACGGCCGGAGACCTGCTTCATCGCCTTGTGCTGCGCGGAACCACCGACTCGGGAGACGGAGATACCGACGTTCAGCGCGGGACGCTGACCGGCGTTGAACAGGTCCGACTCCAGGAAGCACTGGCCGTCGGTGATGGAGATGACGTTGGTCGGGATGAACGCCGAGACGTCGTTGGCCTTGGTCTCGACGATCGGCAGACCCGTCATCGAACCGGCGCCCATGTCGTCGGAGAGCTTCGCGCAGCGCTCCAGCAGACGGGAGTGCAGGTAGAAGACGTCACCCGGGTAGGCCTCACGGCCCGGCGGGCGGCGCAGCAGCAGGGACACGGCGCGGTAGGCGTCGGCCTGCTTCGAGAGGTCGTCGAAGATGATGAGGACGTGCTTGCCCTCGTACATCCACTGCTGGCCGATGGCCGAGCCGGTGTACGGGGCCAGGTACTTGAAGCCCGCCGGGTCGGACGCCGGAGCGGCGACGATGGTGGTGTACTCGAGCGCGCCGTTCTCCTCCAGCGCGCGGCGGACCGACGCGATGGTCGAGCCCTTCTGGCCGATGGCGACGTAGATGCAGCGGACCTGCTTCTTCACGTCGCCCGAGCGCCAGTTGTCGCGCTGGTTGATGATCGTGTCGACGGCCAGGGCGGTCTTGCCGGTCTGGCGGTCACCGATGATCAGCTGACGCTGGCCACGGCCGATCGGGGTCATCGCGTCGACGGCCTTGTAGCCGGTCTCCATCGGCTCGTGCACCGACTTACGGGCCATGACGCCCGGAGCCTGCAGCTCGAGGGCGCGGCGGCCGGACGTCTCGATCTCGCCGAGGCCGTCGATCGGGTTGCCGAGCGGGTCGACGACGCGGCCGAGGTAGCCCTCGCCGACCGCCACGGAGAGGACCTCACCGGTACGGGAGACCGGCTGACCCTCCTCGATGCCGCTGAACTCACCGAGGACGACGGCGCCGATCTCGCGCTCTTCCAGGTTGAGCGCGAGTCCGAGGGTGCCGTCCTCGAACTTCAGCAGTTCGTTGGCCATGGCCGAGGGCAGGCCCTCGACCTTCGCGATGCCGTCGCCGGCAAGGGTGACCGTACCGACCTCCTCGCGCGAGGCCGCGTCCGGCTTGTACGACTGGACGAAGTTCTCCAGCGCGTCCCGGATCTCCTCCGGCCGGATCGTGAGCTCCGCCATCTGGGTTCCCTGCTCTCCTTGTTGGGCCCGAAGTTTCACTTTGGGGGGATGGGGACTCCCCCCGTAAAAGAGGTGAATCCTCTGCACGGCCCAACATGGGCCGTCGTAAGTACGTACTGCTCTTGCTATGAAGTTGCTGCTAGCTCGCCAGTCGGCGGCCGGCGTCCTCGATGCGGTCCGCGAGGGAGCCGTTGATGACCTCGTCACCGACCTGCACCCGGATTCCGCCGACGACCTCGGGGTCCACGTCGAGGTTGAGGTGCATCTGGCGGCCGTAGAGCTTCGCGAGGGCGGCGCCCAGGCGCTGCTTCTGCGGGTCGCTCAGCGGCACCGCCGAGGTGACGATGGCCACCATGCGGTCCCGGCGCTCGGCGGCGAGCTTGGACAGGGACTCCAGTCCCGACTCCAGGCTACGTCCACGCGGCGCGGTCACAAGACGCGTCACCAGACGCTCGGTGGTGGCCTTGGCCCGGCCGCCGAGCAGGCTGCGCAGCAGCTCGCCCTTGGCCGACGCCGCGGCGGCGCGGTTGGTCAGCGCGGCGCGCAGCTCGGTGCTCGAGGAGACGATCCGGCCGAACCGGAACAGCTCGTCCTCGACGTCGTCGAGCTTGCCCGTGCGCTGCGCGGCGGTGAGGTCGGCGGTGTCCGCCAGCTCCTCCAGCGCGTCCACCAGGTCGCGGGACTGCGACCAGCGGGAACGCACCATGCCGGCCAGCAGGTCGGTGGCCTCGCCGCCGACCTGGCCGCCGAGCAGGCGCTGAGCCAGCTCGGCCTTGGCCTCGCCGGCCTGCGCCGGGTCGGTGAGGACCCGACGCAGCGACACCTCGCGGTCGAGCAGCGTGGTGACGGCGGCCAGCTCGTCGGCGAGCTTGGCCGCGTCGACGGACGTGTTGTCCGTCAGCGCGTCGAGACGCTCACGTGCGGCTGCCAGGGCCTCGCGGCTCGCTCCGTTCATCGCGCGGCCTCGGCCTTCTCCTCGAGGTCCTCGAGGAAGCGGTCGATGACACGGCTCTGCCGGGCGTGGTCCTCGAGGGACTCGCCGACGAGCTTGCCTGCCAGTTCGGTGGCGAGCTTGCCGACGTCCTGGCGCAGCGCGGAGGACGCAGCCTTGCGGTCGGCCTCGATCTGGGTGTGACCGGCGGCGACGATCTCCTCACGCTGCCGCTGGCCTTCCGCGCGCATCTCGGCGATGAGCGTGGCGCCCTGCTCCTGCGCCTCCTGGCGCAGACGCGCGGCCTCGTGCCGGGCCTCGGCGAGCTGGGCCTTGTACTGCTCCAGCACGCTCTGGGCCTCGGTCTGGGCGGCTTCCGCCTTCTCGATACCGCCCTCGATGGCCTCGCGACGCTCTTCCAGAACCTTGTTGATGTTCGGGAGGAGCTTCTTGGCGAGGAAGCCGAAGACGATGACGAAGGCGATCAGGCCGATGACAAGCTCAGGGATCGGCGGGACGAGAGGGTTCTCCCCCTCGCTTGCCGCGATGAGCAGCGGGCTCATGTGTATGGCCTTTCGTCTAGTCGGCTAGTCCGGCGGGCGGTTTAGTTGTAGCCGTAGACGAAGGGCATAACCAGACCGATCAGGGCGAGCGCCTCACAGAAGGCGAAGCCGAGGATCTGGTTGGCACGGATCAGGCCGGCGGCCTCGGGCTGACGGGCCAGGGCCTGGGTGCCGTTACCGAAGATGATGCCGACGCCGACGCCGGGGCCGATGGCAGCAAGGCCATATCCGATGGAGCCGAGCGAGCCGGTGACAGCGGCAAGGGTCTGGGACATGCCAGTTCTTCCTTTTCCTTTACGGACCGGTGGGGGTTGGCCACCGGACGACTTGTGGAGGTCCTGAGGGGCGGTGGCTCAGTGGTGCTCGGCCAGCGCGCCCTGGATGTAGGTGCACGTCAGCAGGACGAACACGTACGCCTGAAGAGCCTGAATGAACAGCTCGAAGGCCGTCATCACGATGACCATCACGAACGAGACACCCGCATAGGCGATACCGAAGCCGTTCAGCATGTACCAGCTGGCGATCGTAAAGAGCAGCAGCAGGGTGTGACCGGCGAACATGTTCGCGAAGAGTCGCACGGCGTGGGTGAACGGGCGGATCAGCAGGTTCGAGAAGAGCTCGATCGCCATCGACAGCGGCAGCACCGGGCCGAGCGACTTGTCGTAGCCGGTGACGTTCTTCCAGAAGCCGACGAAGCCGTGCCGCTTGAAGGTCAGGGAGACCCACAGGATGTAGACGATCAGCGCCAGGACCAGCGGGTAGGAGATGATCGAGGTGACCGGGAACTGGGCGATCGGGATGATCGACCAGAGGTTCAGCATCCAGACAAAGAAGAACAGCGAGACGACGAGTGGTACGTACTTCTCGCCTTCCTTCTTGCCGATGGTCTCGTAGACGACACCGCGCCGGATGAAGTCGTAGCCCGCCTCGGCCACCATCTGGAGCTTGCCGGGCACGACCTGCGGCCTGCGGAAGGCGGCCCAGAAGAATCCGACGATGATGATCGAGCCGAGTAGCGCCAGCAGCATCGTCTTGTTGAAGTACAGGTTGCTGTCCCCGTCACCCATCAAGGGCTGGAACAGGAACGAGTGCAGGCCCGGGGACACTTCGGCGAAGCCACACCCGTCGAACAGGTGGCAGCTGGTGTCGAAGGCGAGCACCTGCGTCGGGTCAGCACTCACCGCGGGCTCCTTCAGCGTGGCGCATAGGTACGGCAACCTCGTTGTGTCGGCGCGGCGCGCAGCCGCGGTTCGGCACGGGACTGGTGTTACGGATGTGGGGGCGGCTGTGGGGCATCTCGCCTCGCGATTGAGCAGGCGTCAGCTCAGATGCCCGCGCCCGCGATGCCGCAGTTGGCACCGGACGATAGCAGGACTTCTCAAGCGGCTTTATCCCGGCCCTACCTCTCACGACGAGTGCCCCGTCTTTTCGGGCTTGTCACCCTTCGAGGAGACGCCCGAATCGGGTTCGACGTAGAGGATCTTGGCCTTCATGTGGGCACGGGTCTGCAGCGCGATCCACACGAGCGTGGTTGCGAGCAGCGTGATCGCGAAGGCCCGGGGATTGAAGAGCGTGGTGTTCTTGAACGCGGCCATGAAGATGAACAGCAGCAGGATCTGCGCCGTGTACAGCATCAGGCCCATTGCCTGGAACAGATGCGGAAGCGATTTGGCAGTGCGCTGGAGAACGTAGTGACCGAGCCCCATGAACAGGATCACGACAAGTGTCGCGACAACCGCCCCGATCGCCCCCTTACCACCGGCAACCACCCCACTGACGACGGCGGCAACAGCACCGGCGGCGGCTGTGGGTACGGCGGCCTGGAGCAGGATCCGGGCGTCATTGGACGGCATGGCGGCAACTCCGCTTTCACGGTGGGGGCAGGGTGTCGTCATGGACGAGCGTAGTCCCGGGCTGAGAGAGAACCTCACACCAATGGACCGTCGCACTACGGCCCTTCGGCTCTGTCCGGGGGATTCTCGTGAACCGTATCACAAACTATTTGATGAGGTCTTTACCTGGGGGCGTGCTCAGTGTCACACATGAGAGTGATGGTGCGCGTCTGTGCGGGATCTCGGGCGACTTGTCTGGTATTGGGGTGCTTCACTCCCCCATGACTTGGCAATGCTCTAGTCAGATTCTTACCTTGGCAGGCCGGACGACAAAGCGGCTGGGGTCGTGCGCGGTGCACTCGCGCACGACCCCAGCCGTTCACTCATCCCCAAGGGGCCAGAGTCAGGCCTTCTTCAGGTGACCCTTGACCTTGCCGTCGATGTCCTTGGCCCAGGAGCGGCCCGCCTGGATTCGGAAGCAGGTCCCCTTCTTCACCTTCTTGTCGAAGGTGTAGTAGTCGCCGTACTCCTTCTTGAATTCCTTCCAGCCGGTAAGGGACTTCCAGTCGCTGCCGCACGTGATGAGGCGCACGCCAACGGAGTGGTTGTACTGCTTCTTCGTCAGCGTGTACTGGATCTTGCCGGTCTTGGTCGCCTTGAACTTCTGATCGGACTCCGTCTTCTCCGTCTGCATGGTGTGGACGTGGAACTTGCCCGTCGGCAGCGCCTTGGCCGTGGCAGCCGACACCTCGACCGCCCCAACCCCGAGCATCCCGGCAGTCAGAACGGCCGCGACAGCAGCACCTGCGAGTTTTTGCATACCTACTCCCCGTTTCTTCCGATTGGTCATGGCGAGGAAGCATGCCTGTCATGCGCACGCCATCCCGCCTCGGACGTCGGATTTTGTAACACGCACAGGCGAACCACCTCAACGCATCACCGATCGAGAAAGCGGTTACAGATGCAGACATCGAGCCGAAACGCGCGCCATTCCCCCCTTGCAGGAGGAGCGGTCCGAGCCCACCAGGCTTTGACCACTGCCCCATAGATGCCGATATGCCCATCCATGGGAATCGATCTTGAGCGCCCCCTTCCGGTTTCGAACGTATGTTTTAGCCATCTTGGCGACGTCCTAGCTGGATCACCACGGTCGGCATGCCTCAAGTGCACAGCAAGAAGCGCGGCCGCCACTGTGTTCGTAGCGACCGCGCTCCAGGACTGAGCAGGTCACGTGCGGGTGGTGTCGACCTTCCGCCGGTCCAGGTGGCGAGAACGGCCGCCGATCGCGGTCGCCCCGTTGACGCGTGAGACGCCGGCGGCGACCGGAGTGCGCGGCTCCTGCCCGGACCCCGCCGACTCCCCGCGCCGCCGGACTGCGGTGTGGTGGCCGCCGGCTCTGCGACGGGGCCGCTGCGGCGGTAGCGCGGCGGTACGAAGGCCTCGGCCCAACGCGGAGCGCGCGGTGTGAAGCGGGGGAGCAGCAGCAGGCCCAGGCCGATGGCGCTCAGGAACACCACGCTCAGCACGATCCACATGGACGCCGAGTTCACCGAGTAGGCGAGCGCTCCGAAGGCGATCAGGGCCGACCAGAAGTACATGATCATCACCGCGCGGCTGTGCGAGTGGCCGATCTCCAGCAGGCGGTGGTGCAGGTGCCCCCGGTCCGCGGCGAACGGCGACTGGCCCTTCCAGGTGCGGCGGACGATCGCCAGCACCAGGTCGGCGGCCGGGATCGCGATGATCGTCAGGGGCAGCAGGAGAGGGATGTAGACCGGCACCGTCTGGTGCACGGCCGCCTTCTCGGAGCCGGCGAACAGCTTCAGCGCGTCCGGGTCGACCTGACCGGTGATGGAGATCGCGCCCGCGGCGAGGACGAGGCCGATCAGCATCGAGCCGGAGTCGCCCATGAAGATCCGCGCCGGGTGCATGTTGTGCGGTAGGAAGCCCAGGCACATGCCCATCAGGATCGCCGAGAACAGCGTGGCGGGGGCGGCGGCCTCGATGCCGTACGACACCCAGACGCGGTAGGCGTAGAGGAAGAACGCGGCCGACGCGATGCAGACCATGCCGGCCGCGAGGCCGTCGAGGCCGTCGACGAAGTTGACCGCGTTGATGGTGATCACCACGAGCGCCACCGTCAGCAGGGTGCCCTGCCACTGGGTCAGCGCGACATTGCCGACGGTCGGGATCGGCAGCCACAGGATCGTCAGACCCTGCATGACCATGACGCCGGCGGCGATCATCTGGCCGCCCAGCTTGATCAGGGCGTCGATCTCGAACTTGTCGTCCAGGACGCCGATCAACCAGATGAGCGCCGCTCCGGAGAGCAGCGCCCGCGGCTCGTTGGACTTCTCGAAGACCGTACTGAGGTTGGTCAGGTGGTCCGCGACCAGCAGGCCCGCGCACAGGCCGAAGAACATAGCGATACCGCCGAGCCGCGGAGTGGGCTCCCGGTGCACGTCACGTGCCCGGATCTCCGGCATGGCTCCGGCCACGATCGCGAACTTACGCACCGGCCCTGTCAGCAGATACGTCACCGCGGCCGTGATGCAGAGCGTCAGCAGGTATTCACGCACGGGCTTCCCCACAAGTCTCGCTGGCCATCTCAGCCCCACACCCTAGCGACGTACAGATAGGCGACGCATACGTGTGGGGACTTCCGGGTAGCGACGATGGTTGCACGTGTGGCTGTGTGCGCAGGTGCGTCTACCCCGTCTCAGCCGGGATACGGCAGAAATCTACCGGCCAGCTCCCGCACTTCTTCACGCGCCTTGTGACTTTCGGTCTCCCCTCGCAGCACGCTTGCCAGCAGTGCGGAAAGCCACACCATCTCCGCCTCCCCCATGCCCTGCGTGGTCACGGCCGCCGTGCCGAGGCGCAGGCCGCGTGCGTCGCCGTGCGGCAGGGCGCAGCAGTCCAGCACGATCCCGGCCGCCGCGAGCCGTCCGCGTGCGTCCCGGCCGTCGGCGCCGAGGGGCGCGGGGTCGGCGGTGATGAGGTGCGTGTCGGTGCCGCCGGTGGTGACGACCAGCCCCTCCGCGGCCAGCCCGGCGGCCAGCGTCCTGGCGTTGGCGACCACCTGATGGGCGTACACCGCGAACGCCGGGGTTGCCGCCTCGCCGAACGCGACGGCCTTGGCGGCAATGGTGTGCATCTGGGCGCCGCCCTGTGTGAAGGGAAACACAGCGCGGTCGATCCGCTCGGCGAGGTCCGAGCCGCACAGGATCATGCCGCCGCGCGGACCGCGCAGCACCTTGTGGGTGGTGGCGCACACCACATCGGCGTACGGCACCGGGTTCGGCGCCGCTCCCCCGGCGACGAGCCCCATCGGGTGGGCGGCGTCGGCGATGAGATACGCACCCACCTCGTCCGCGATGTCGCGGAAGAGGGCGTAGTCGATGTGGCGCGGGTAGGCGATGGACCCGCACACGACGGCCTTGGGCCGGTGGTTGCGGGCCAGCGTGCGCACCTGGTCGTAGTCGATGAGCCCGGTCTCGGCGTCCACCCCGTAGCCGACGAAGTCGAACCAGCGGCCGGAGAAGTTGGCGGGCGAGCCGTGTGTGAGGTGTCCGCCGTACGGCAGCCCGAGGGCGAGGACGGTGTCGCCGGGGCGCAGCAGAGCGGCGTACGCGGCGAGGACGGCCGAAGACCCGGAGTGCGACTGGACGTTGGCGTGCTCGGCGCCGAACAGGGCCTGGGCCCGCTCGACGGCGAGACGCTCGGCGATGTCGGCCATCTCGCACCCGCCGTGGTAGCGGGCGCCCGGATACCCCTCCGCGTACTTGTTGGCGAGCGGCGACCCGAGCGCCGCCAGCACGGCCGGCGAAGTGTAGTTCTCGGCGGCGATGAGCTGAAGCGTCGTCGACTGCCGCTCGAGCTCCCCGAGCAGGATCTCGGCGAGCTGCGGGTCCTGCCGGCGCAGGACATCGGCCTCGAGGGTATGGGTGACCGACATGATGGGCTCCGGGCGTGCGTCGACGGTGACGTACGTCCAATGTAGGCCCGGGACGTCACCGCCGCCCGGCATTGTCACGCCCGCGCACGAACCCCCGTCAACGCCGTCACCACCGGATCCAGCGCCTCATGTATCTCGTCCCCCACCGACCGAAAGAACGTCAGCGGCGCCCCGTACGGGTCATACACCTCGTCCGCCTCCGCCGTCGGCGCGAGCAGCCACCCGCGTAGAGCAGCCGCCGCGCGGACCAGGGCACGCGCGCGGAAGACCACGCCCTCCTCCAGCGGAGGGAGGGTCGCCGGGTCTATGGCCTTCACCAGGCGGGTGAACTCCTTGAGGGTGAAGGTGCGCAGGCCCGCAGAATGGCCCATCGAGATGACCTGGGCGCGGTGGTCACGGGTGGCGGTCAGGACCAGGTCGGCGCGGATGACGTGGTCGTCGAGGAGTTCGCGGCCGACGAAGCCGGAGGCGTCCGCGCCGAAGTCGGCGAGGACGGTCTCCGCGTTGGATTCCATGGGCGCGCCCTCGTGGCCCCAGGTGCCCGCGCTCTCCACGATCAGCCCGCCGCCGAGCACACCGAGCCGCTGCGCCACGAAATGACGGGTCAGCCGCTCGGTGATCGGCGAGCGGCACACATTGCCGGTGCTGACGTGGAGGATGCGGAAGCTGTCACGCGGGAGGCCGACGAACGTCGTCGTGATCTCCGCCGCGCTTTCCCCGTTGCCTATGCCACGCCCCGCTTCAGGGGCTGTCAATTGGCCACCTCGAGGTCGGGTACGACCTTCCGCAGCTCTTCCGCGGAGATCGCGCCCGCGCGCAGGAGGAGGGGCACTTCACGCGTCACGTCCACGATCGACGACGGGACGTTGCCGGGGGTCGGGCCGCCGTCCAGGTACACGGACACCGAGTCGCCGAGCATCTCCTGCGCGGCGTCGCAGTCCTCGGGGGCGGGGTGGCCCGTCAGGTTCGCCGAGGACACCGCCATCGGGCCGACCTCCGTCAGCAGTTCGATGGCGATCGGGTGCAGTGGCATGCGCACGGCAACCGTGCCCCGGGTGTCGCCCAGGTCCCACTGCAGCGACGGCTGGTGCTTGGCGACCAGCGTCAGCGCGCCCGGCCAGAAGGCGTCGACCAGCTCCCAGGCCAGCTCGGAGAAGTCCGTGACGAGACCATGGAGCGTGTTCGGGGAGCCGATCAGGACAGGGGTGGGCATGTTGCGGCCCCGGCCCTTGGCGTCCAGCAGATCGCCGACGGCCTCCTTGGCGAACGCGTCCGCGCCGATGCCGTACACCGTGTCGGTCGGGAGGACCACGAGCTCGCCACGGCGGACGGCGGACGCGGCTTCACGCAGACCGGTCGTGCGGTCGGTCGCGTCGTTGGTGTCGTATCGCCGTGCCATATCTAGCGGGCCTCCTCGTACACGAAGTACACGTACTGCGGGGAAAGAGTCTCGGGAGCGGTCACGGCAGCGCCTTGCGGGCGGTCGCGAACCTCGGGCGGTTGTTGAGGTCGGGGTGGTCGGCCGCGTCGGCCCAGCCCCGCTCCTCGGTGAAGATCCACGGCACCTGGCCGCCCTGGGTGTCGGCGTGCTCGATGACGACGACCCCGCCGGGACGGAGGAGACGGTGGGCGGTGCGCTCCAGGCCCCGGATGAGATCGAGGCCGTCCTCCCCTGAGAACAGGGCGAGTTCGGGATCGTAGTCCCGCGCCTCGGGAGCGACGTACTCCCATTCGGTGAGCGGGATGTAGGGCGGGTTGGAGATGACCAGGTCGACCTGGCCGTCGAGGTCGGGGAAGGCGTCCAGGGCGTTGCCCTGACGCAGGTCGACCCTGGACCCCTCGACGTTCTTGCGCGTCCACTGCAGGGCGTCCTCGGACAGCTCCACGGCGTGCACGCGGGAGCGCGGGACCTCCTGGGCGAGGGCGAGCGCGATGGCGCCGGAGCCGGTGCACAGGTCGACGATGCAGGGCTCGACGACGTCCATCGCGCGCACTGCGTCTATGGCCCAGCCGACCACCGACTCGGTCTCGGGGCGGGGCACGAACACCCCGGGCCCGACTTGGAGTTCGAGATACCGGAAGTAGGCCCGCCCGGTGATGTGCTGCAGCGGCTCGCGCTGCTCACGGCGGGCGATGACCTCCCAGTAGCGGGCGTCGAAGTCCGAGTCCTTCACGGAGTGCAGCTCGCCCCGCTTCACGCCGTGCACGAACGCGGCGAGCTCCTCCGCGTCGGTGCGCGGCGAGGGCACGCCGGCGTCGGCCAGCCGCTGGGTGGCCTGTGCCACCTCCGCGAGCAGCACGCTGCGGGGGCTTGAGGGTCGCCCCCCAATGAATTGCTGCACGCAAGTCCTCCGTGTCGTACTCGTACGTGCGTACGTCCCTTACGTCGTTACGCAGCCGCCAGCTTCGCTGCCGAGTCCGCGTCGACGCAGGCCTGGATCACCGCGTCGAGGTCGCCGTCCAGGACCTGGTCCAGGTTGTACGCCTTGAAGCCGACGCGGTGGTCCGAGATGCGATTCTCCGGGAAGTTGTAGGTGCGGATCTTCTCGGAGCGGTCGACGGTGCGGACCTGGCTGCGGCGGGCGTCGGCTGCTTCCTTCTCCGCTTCCTCCTGCGCCGCTGCGAGCAGCCTGGAGCGCAGGATACGCAGTGCCTGCTCCTTGTTCTGCAGCTGGCTCTTCTCGTTCTGGCAGGAGGCGACGACTCCGGTGGGAATGTGCGTGATGCGCACGGCGGAGTCGGTGGTGTTGACGGACTGGCCACCGGGCCCGGAGGACCGGTAGACGTCGATGCGGAGGTCGTTGGGGTTGATCTCGACGTCGACCTCCTCGGCCTCGGGCGTCACGAGCACACCGGCCGCCGACGTGTGGATACGGCCCTGCGACTCGGTCGCCGGCACACGCTGCACGCGGTGCACGCCGCCCTCGTACTTCATCCGGGCCCAGACACCCTGGCCGGGCTCGGTGGCGCCGTTCCCCCCCTTGGTCTTCACAGCGACCTGGACGTCCTTGTAGCCGCCGAGCTCGGACTCGGTCGAGTCGATGATCTCGGTCTTCCAGCCGACGCGCTCGGCGTACCGGAGGTACATGCGCAGCAGGTCGCCCGCGAACAGCGCGGACTCGTCCCCGCCCGCCCCGGCCTTGATCTCCAGAATGACGTCCTTGTCGTCACTCGGGTCACGCGGGACGAGCAGCAGACGCAGCTTCTCGGTGAGCTCCTCGCGCTGCTTGTCCAGCTCCTTGGCCTCGGCCGCGAAGTCCGGGTCGGCGGCGGCGAATTCCTTCGCCGTCTCGATGTCGTCGCCGGTCTGCTTCCAGGAGCGGTACGTGGCGACGATCGGGGTGAGCTCGGCATAGCGCTTGTTCAGCTTGCGCGCGTTCGCCTGGTCCGCGTGGACCGACGGGTCGGCGAGCTTCGTCTCCAGGTCGGCGTGCTCTGTGACGAGCTCCTCGACGGCCTCGAACATCTTTGGCTCCTGTGTAGGTACGACTGTGAAGGGCGGGCGACCAAAAACGCCGGTCCCGGCGCGCCTCGGTAGGGCGCGGCCGTGGACCGGCGAATTGGAGCTCGCTACTTCTTGGAGCCGGCAGGAGCCTTGCCGAAGCGGGCCTCGAAGCGGGCCACACGGCCACCGGTGTCGAGGATCTTCTGCTTACCCGTGTAGAACGGGTGGCACTCGGAGCAGACCTCGGCGCGGATGGTGCCGCTGGAGATCGTGCTGCGGGTGGTGAACGACGCGCCACAGGTGCAGCTGACCTGCGTCTCGACGTACTCGGGGTGGATGTCGCGCTTCAAGGGTGTCTCCTAGTTTCGGGAGGGCGCCGGGTCGCTGCCGCGGGATGCGAGAGCGTGAACCGGAACCGACGTACCAGTCTGCCAGGACTGGGGCCATCCCCCAAAACCGGGGGGAGGTGCGATCTATTCCCTGGACGCCAGGTGTGGGTACCGCGCGCCCCTCAGGGCGTCACCACACTGTTGGCGTCGCCCTTCGCCGTGCCCTTCGTGGCCGACTTCGGGATCGGCTTGTCGTTCTTCAGGGCCGTCCACACCTGCTTGGCCTGGGACTCGGCCACGATCACGCGGTTCGGGTCCGCCGGGTCGTACTGGACCGGCATCGTGACCATGTTCATGCTCTTGGAATCGATGCTCTTGAGGCCGTTGGCGAACGACATCAGGGAATTGACCGAGCCCAGGTCGGAGTCGGTGGTCACCGTCTTGGTGGCGGTGTTGGCCAGGTCGTAGAGCTTCTTCGGGTTGCCGAAGAGGTTGATGTCCTTGACCTGGTTGATCAGTGCCTTGATGAAGGCCTGCTGGAGCTGGATGCGGCCGAGGTCGGAGCCGTCGCCCACGCCGTGCCGGGTGCGGACCAGGCCGAGGGCCTGCTTGCCGGTGAGCTGGTGGGTACCGGCCGTGAGGTTGAGGTGGCTGTCGGGGTCGTTGATGGCCTTGGTGGTGGTGACCTCGACGCCGCCGAGCTTGTCGACCAGCTTCTGGAAGCCGGAGAAGTCGACCTCCAGATAGTGGTCCATGCGGATACCGGAGACGGACTCCACCGTCTTCACCGCGCAGGCCGCACCGCCCGTCGTGTACGCCGAGTTGAACATCACGTCGGAGTCGGCCGGGTACGTCTTGCCGTCCGTGTCGGTGCAGTCGGGCCGGTCGATGAGCGTGTCGCGCGGGATGGAGACGACGCTCGCCTTCTTGTGGCCCTTGTAGATGTGCAGGATCATCGCCGTGTCCGAGCGCGCGCTGCCGTCGTCGGCGCCGCCGCCGAGCTCCTTGTTGTTGCCGGAGCGGGTGTCCGAGCCGAGGACGAGGATGTTCTCCGAGCCGTTGTCGGCCTTCTCCGGCCGGTCGGTGCCGAGGGCCTGGTCGATGTCGACGCTCTTGAGGTTGCCGTTGAGCTTGAAGTACAGGTACCCCGCGCCGGTGCCGCCCAGGACGACGATCCCGGCGGCCGTCCAGGCCATGATCAGCAGGCCCTTGCGCTTGTCGCGCGGCTTGCGGCGGCGGCCCTTGGTGCGGCCACGTGGACCCTCGGTGCCGGTTTCGCCTGGTATGGCAGGCTCCGGCGTGCTCTCGGCGGACACTGTGCTCCTCGGTTCTCGTCCGGTCGGTTACCCCCTGCTTTCAGGGTCAGGCGTGGCCATTTGGCCCGTACCACACCATCGTCACCCCGTCCGGTCAGACGGGGAAACTCGGAGAAGGGTTGCACAACGGACCGTGCCCACCGCCTGCGAGCGGTGGGCACGGTCCGTAGTCGGTGGGGCCGGGCAAACCGGCCTCACCTGCGATTTCAGCCGAAGATGTCGTACTGCTTGTAATCGGTTCCCACGGATCTTGCTGTGGTAAAGATCTCGCTCGTGGCCTTGCCGGAACCCGGGTACAGATAGAGCGTGCCGGAGGAGTTGCGGGCCAGGAAGTCCGCCTTGCCGTCGCCGGTCACGTCACCGACGGCGTCGAAGGCCGTGTAGCTCTCCCAGGTGCGCACCTTGACCCGGCCGGCGAAGGCTCCGGTGCCGGCCTTGCCGGTGCCCTTGAACAGATAGACGTGGCCGCCGGTCTTGCTGCGCGCGATCAGGTCGGTTCTGCCGTCGCCGGTGAAGTCGCCGTGGCCGCGCAGGGAGTTGTACTGGTTCCAGCCGGAGCCGGCCTTCACACGGGCGCCGAAGGTGCCGTTGCCCTTGCCCGGGTAGATCCACAGATAGCCGCCGGAGTCGACCGACAGCAGGTCGGGCAGATAGTCGCCGGTGACGTCGCCCGGGGTGACGATGCGCGTGCGGGTCTTCCAGTTGTCGGCGAGCTGCTTGGTGGCCCAACTGCCGCTGGAGCGCACGAAGTGCGACCAGAACAGGTCGCCGTCGGAGCTGCGCCGGTACACCAGGTCCTGGTAGCCGTCCCGGTCGAGGTCGGTCTGCAGGACGACGTTGACGCCGTCCCAGTTGCCCCAGGACTCGCGCGCCCCGAACGAGGTGCCGGCCGAGTCCTTCGAGTAGCCCGTCCTGCTGGAGGCGTTGCGCACCCAGAGGTCGGCCCGGTGGTCCCCGCTGAGGTTGGTGTCGTCGACGCGCGGGTAGGCGGCACCGACATAGCTCGTCACCTTGGCGAAGACGCTGTACGCGCCCTTGGCGACGCAGTGCTGCACACCCCAGGAGACGACACCGACGATCCGTCCGTTCACGACGAGCGGCCCGCCGGAGTCCCCGTTGCAGGCGGAGGTGGTGCCGCTGTCGCTGCCGCTCGCAGGCTTGCCCGCGCAGACCATGTGGCCCTTGACGAACTCGCCGCCGTAGTAGCCGGCACAGGTGCTGTCGGACTGGATGGGCAGCGTGGCCGTCTTCAGCGTCTGGGAGATGTCCGGGCTGGTGGAGCTGGTACGGCCCCAGCCGTAGACCTTGGCGCTGGTCCCGGCGGCGTACGAGGTGGTGTCGCCGGACGTCGTCATGCGGATCGGCGTCGCCTTGACCGCGTTCGCCAGCGTGATGACGGCCATGTCGTTGTCGATCGTCGTCGAGTTGTACGACGGGTGGTACCACTGCCGGTGCGGCAGCGTGACGGTGCCGCCGTGCAGGTCGCTGTTGCCGGCGGCGTCGGTGGTCGGCAGCTGGGCGGTGCCGGTGATGACGGCGCCGTAGTTGTGCCAGTCGTAGCCCTTGACGCAGTGCGCGGCGGTGAGGATCTTCGTCGGCGCGACGACGGCGCCCCCGCAGAAGAACCCGAGGTCGTCGGCCTCGTCGGCGGTGCCCTGGTCGTCGTGGTACCAGAGCTGGGCCATCCAGGGCGCCGAGGTGATGCCGGTCGTGGTGCCGCCGATGACCATGGGACTCACGGTGGAGTCGTCGGAGGAACCGCTGGTACTCGCGCCGAACGACGACTTCCCGGTCGTCTCCCCCGCGGTGTCGTCACCGGCGACGGCACCCGCGACCCGCCGCTCCAGCTCGGCGAGCGAGGCGGAGCTGGTGGCGGGCTTCACGGTGGGCCTGGGCAGCGCGGTCGCGGCCCCGGCGGACGAGGTCAGCAGCGCGGCGGCGACGGCCGCGGCGACACCGGCGGCGGCGACGGGCAGCCCGAAACGTATCCGGCGTCTGTGACGACCACTGCCGGACATGGTGGTGCTCAAGAAGGTCCCCCCAGAGACACAAGAGTAGGAAGGGGCGTACTGATACGCCCGTCCCTATCAGCGCCAAAGGCCGCTTCCCGTCACTGATTGACGGGAAGCGGCCTTTTCGGGGTCTCCTGTGCTCAGTCGCCGTTGCCGGGGGTCGGCGTCGTCTTCTGAATCTGCATCAGGAACTCGGCGTTCGACTTCGTCTGCTTCATCTTGTCGAGAAGCAGCTCGACCGCCTGCTGCTGGTCGAGTGCGTGCAGCACCCGGCGCAGCTTCCAGACGATGGCAAGCTCGTCGGGGGCGAGCAGGATCTCTTCCTTACGGGTACCGGACGCGTCGACGTCCACCGCCGGGAAGATGCGCTTGTCGGCGAGCTTCCGGTCGAGCTTGAGCTCGGCGTTGCCGGTGCCCTTGAACTCCTCGAAGATCACCTCGTCCATGCGGGACCCGGTGTCCACCAGCGCGGTGGCGAGGATGGTCAGCGAGCCACCGTCCTCGATGTTGCGCGCGGCACCGAAGAAGCGCTTCGGCGGGTACAGCGCGGTCGAGTCGACACCACCGGACAGGATGCGGCCCGAGGCGGGCGCGGCGAGGTTGTACGCACGGCCCAGACGCGTGATGGAGTCGAGCAGCACGACGACGTCGTGACCCAGCTCCACCAGTCGCTTCGCACGCTCGATGGCGAGCTCGGCGACCGTCGTGTGGTCCTCGGCCGGACGGTCGAAGGTCGAGGAGATGACCTCGCCCTTCACCGACCGCTGCATGTCGGTGACCTCTTCCGGACGCTCGTCGACGAGGACGACCATCAGGTGGCACTCGGGGTTGTTGTGCGTGATCGCGTTGGCGATCGCCTGCATGATCATGGTCTTACCGGTCTTCGGCGGGGCCACGATCAGACCGCGCTGGCCCTTACCGATCGGCGACACGAGGTCGATGATGCGGGTGGTCAGCACGCCCGGGTCGGTCTCCAGACGGAGCCGGTCCTGCGGGTACAGCGGGGTGAGCTTGTTGAACTCCGGGCGGCCGCGGCCGTGTTCGGGCGCCATGCCGTTGACGGAGTCCAGGCGGACCAGCGCGTTGAACTTCTCGCGCCGCTCGCCTTCCTTGGGCTGACGGACCGCACCGGTGATGTGGTCGCCCTTGCGCAGGCCGTTCTTGCGGACCTGGGCGAGGGAGACGTACACGTCGTTGGGGCCCGGCAGGTAGCCCGACGTACGGATGAAGGCGTAGTTGTCGAGGATGTCCAGGATGCCCGCGACCGGGATCAGGACGTCGTCTTCGTTGATCTGCGGCTCCGTGGCGATGTCGTCACGGCCGCGACGGCCACGACGGTCGCGGTAACGCCCGCGACGGCCACGGCGGCCACCCTCGAAGTCGTCGTCGTCCTGCTGCTGCTGGCCACGGTCCTGACGACCGCCGCCCTGCTGCTGGTTCTGCTGCTGGCCACGGTCCTGGCGGCCGCCACCCTGCTGGTCGTCGCCCTTGCGGCGGTCACCGCGGTCACCGCGGTCACCGCGGTCGCCACGGTCACGGTCGCGACCGCGCTCACGGCGGTCACGCCGACGGCCCTCGCCTCCCTCACCGGCGTCGCCCTTGGCGTCGCCCTGGGACTGTGCGGGCGTCTCGGCCTTCGGCTCGCTCTTCGCCTCGGCGGCGACCGTCTCGGGGGCGGCCGCGGGGGCACCGGCATCGGCGGTGGCACGACGACGGCGGCGCTCGGCCGGGGCGTCGTCGCTGGCCGGCTGACCGGGAATCTCGATCTGCTGCTGGGCCACGGCCTTCTCGGCGGGGGCCTCAGCCGCCTTCTCCGCCTTCTTCTCGGCGTCTTCGCCGGTACGAGCCTTGGAGGTGGCGCGGCGCTTGGGCTTGGTCTCGGTGGCGGCCTCCGTCTTGGGAGCCGCGGCACCTCCTCCGGCCTGCGCCTCCTTGATGACCTCGATCAGCTGGCTCTTGCGCATGCGCGCCGTGCCCCTGATGCCGAGGCCGGATGCGACCTGCTGAAGCTCGGCCAGCACCATGCCCTCGAGGCCGGTACCGCGGCGCCGCCGGGAGCCGGCACCGCTGGCAGGCGCGGAGGCGTCCGTGGCGGGCGCGGCAGCTGTCTCCTCGACACGTGCGCCCATCAGATCGGTGGTGTCGCTCACGAAGGGTCCTTCCCTGGAGCGGACGTCGGCCTGTCTGGCTCGGCGACCGGTTGTGCTGTCCGGCTTCGGTCCCTGGTGTGTGGACCGTGCCGGGGCGGTGGTCCGCCAAAGCGGCGGAAGAAATTTCTGGTGATGACGGTTCCCAGAGCAGTGGCACGGAGTGTCTGTGTCACTCGGCTCGGTATCGCCGGTTCCGGAGCGTGCCCGGCAAGTCGCTCAGCGCCCGCGTACGAGGTACTGCCCGCGTACGTCGTACGGAACACAGTGCGGCTTGGGAGGCTCCCGGAAGAATGTCTGTCCCCGACGGGGACAACAAGCACCTCGCCATGGTGGGGTCGGGTGCAGACTTGAGGTTAACACTACCGGATCCAACAAACATTCCCCCTCTCGAAATCCGGCAACCGAGTGTCAGGTCGCAAGCGGCAGCACGCTCGCTCCCTGGGCATCCAGCTCAAGCCGGTTCGCGGCCCAGCCGTCGCCTGCCAGATGAGCCACCTTGTCGGCGCTGTCGTGATCCGCCAGCGCCAGAACGGTGGGACCCGCGCCGGAGATGACGGCCGGCACCCCGTCGGCCCGCAGCCGCTCCACCAGCGCCGCGCTCTCCGGCATGGCGGGCGCGCGGTACTCCTGGTGGAGACGGTCCTCGGTGGCCGGCAGCAGCAGCTCGGGGCGCCTGGTCAGCGCCTCTACGAGCAGGGCGGCGCGGCCCGCGTTGGTGGCCGCGTCGACATGCGGCACGGTGCGCGGGAGCAGGCCGCGCGCGGTCTCGGTGAGCACCGGCTTTCCGGGCACGAAAACCACCGGAACGATGGAATCGGCCGGCTGCATCCTGATCCCCCGCGCGGCACCCGCCTCCATCCAGGAGAGGGTGAACCCGCCGAGCAGACACGCCGCCACGTTGTCGGGGTGACCCTCGATCTCGGTGGCGAGCTCCAGCAGGGCCGGGTCGTCGAGCTTGGCCTCGCCGCCTATGGTCACGGCGCGCGCGGCGACGATGCCGGCGCAGATGGCGGCCGAGGAGGAACCGAGGCCCCGGCCGTGCGGGATGCGGTTGGCGCAGACGATCTCAAGTCCGCGCGGCTGGCCGCCGAGCAGATCGAAGGCGGTACGCAGGGAACGTACGAGAAGGTGGCTTTCATCACGCGGCAGCGTCTCGCTGCCCTCACCCGCGATGTCGATGTGGAGCCCGGAGTCGGCCACCCGGACGACGACGTCGTCGTAGAGCCCCAGCGACAGGCCCAGGGCGTCGAAGCCCGGGCCGAGGTTGGCGCTGGTGGCGGGGACGCGCACCCGGACGGCGGCGGCGCGGAACGCTGGACCGGCCATCGCTTGATGACTCTCCTTGAGCTGCGTGATTGTCGAAGACATTCGATGACGTACGAGAACCCCTGGGGCCGCTTCCGGGCCGCGGAGACGGCGCGGCACCGCACCCCATGCGGAGGCATATGCGGCGGGCGGGTTCGGTACAGCCTATCGAAGGTAGGTTCTGTGGCGACATAGGGCGCACAGGAGGCGCACGATGCGTGTCGTATGCCCCCTGTGCACCCTTGTCGGGAAGTACCCCAGGCAAGCGCCCTCGTACTCGCGGACGCGAGCCCCGTACGACGGGGTGTGGCCCGCTTACGCCCGTGCTTACGCCAGCCCGAGCCGCTCGGCCGCCGTCGCCGCGTCGACCGGGACGGTGACGGGCTGCGGGGCGCCGGCGACGGCCCAGTCGGGGTCCTTGAGGCCGTTGCCGGTGACGGTGCAGACGATGCGCTGGCCCGGGTCGACCTTGCCCTGCTCGGCGGCCTTCAGCAGACCGGCGACGGACGCGGCGGACGCGGGCTCGACGAAGACGCCCTCCTGTGCGGCCAACAGCCGGTAGGCGCGCAGGATTTCACGGTCCGTCACCTCGTCGATGGACCCGCCGGACTCGTCCCTCGCGGCGAGCGCGAACTGCCAGGACGCCGGGTTGCCGATACGGATCGCGGTGGCGATGGTCGACGGGTCCTTGACGACCTCGCCGCGCACGATGGGCGCGGAGCCGGAGGCCTGGAAACCCCACATGCGCGGGGTCCGCTTCGAGACACCGTCGGCGGCGTACTCCTTGTAGCCCTTCCAGTACGCGGTGATGTTGCCCGCGTTGCCGACCGGCAGGACGTGGATGTCGGGGGCGTCGCCCAGCATGTCCACGATCTCGAAGGCGGCCGTCTTCTGCCCTTCGATACGCGCCGGGTTGACCGAATTGACCAGCGCCACGGGGTAGTTGTCGCTCAGCGCCCGGGCGAGCGTGAGGCAGTCGTCGAAGTTGCCGTCCACCTGGAGGATCTTCGCGCCGTGCACCAGGGCCTGGCCCATCTTGCCGAGCGCGATCTTGCCCTGCGGGACGAGAACGGCCGAAACCATGCCCGCGCGGACGGCGTAGGCCGCGGCCGAGGCCGACGTGTTGCCGGTGGAGGCGCAGATGACGGCCTTCGCGCCCTCCTCCTTGGCACGCGTGATGGCCATGGTCATGCCGCGGTCCTTGAAGGAGCCGGTCGGGTTCGCACCCTCAACCTTGAGGTGGACCTCGCAGCCCGTGCGCTCGGAGAGCACCTGCGCGGGTACGAGGGGCGTGCCGCCCTCGCGGAGCGTCACGACCGGCGTGGTGTCGGAGACGGGCAGCCGGTCCCGGTACTCCTCGATGATTCCGCGCCACTGGTGGGTCATTGCTGGTTACTCTCCTTCAACCCGCATGATGCTGGCGACACCCCGCACGGTGTCGAGCTTGCGCAGCGCCTCGACGGTCCCGACGAGGGCCGCGTCGGACGCACGGTGGGTGACGACGACGAGGGAGGCCTCGCCGTCCTTGCCCTGCTGGCGAACCGTATCGATCGAGACACCGTGCTCTGCGAACACGGTCGCCACCTGGGCGAGAACACCCGGTTTGTCCGCCACGTCGAGGCTGATGTGGTAGCGGGTGACAACCTCACCCATCCCCGACACGGGCAGGGCGGCGTACGCCGACTCGCCGGGCCCCGTTGCCCCGCTGAGCCGGTTGCGGCAGACGGCGACGAGGTCGCCGAGCACGGCCGAGGCGGTCGGGGAACCACCCGCGCCGGGGCCGTAGAACATGAGCTGGCCGGAGGCGTCGGACTCGACGAACACGGCGTTGTACGCGCCGCGCACGGAGGCCAGCGGGTGGCTCAGCGGGATCATCGCGGGGTGCACGCGCGCGGTGACGGACGCACCGTCCCCGGCCCGCTCGCAAATGGCGAGCAGCTTGATGGTGCAGCCCATCTCCCTGGCGGAGGCGAAGTCGGCCGCGGTCACCTCGGTCATGCCCTCGCGGTAGACGTCGTCGAGGCGCACGCGCGTGTGGAAGGCGATACCGGCGAGGATCGCGGCCTTGGCGGCGGCGTCGAAACCTTCGACGTCGGCGGTGGGGTCGGCCTCCGCGTACCCCAGGGCGGTGGCCTCGTCGAGGGCCTCCTGATACCCGGCGCCGGTCGAGTCCATCTTGTCGAGGATGAAGTTCGTGGTGCCGTTGACGATGCCGAGCACCCGGTTGACCTTGTCGCCGGCGAGGGACTCGCGCAGCGGGCGGATCAGCGGGATGGCGCCGGCGACGGCGGCCTCGTAGTAGAGGTCCTTGCTGTTCGCTTCGGCCGCCGCGTGCAGAGCGGCCCCGTCCTGGGCGAGGAGCGCCTTGTTGGCCGAGACGACGGACGCGCCGTGCTCGAAGGCGGTGGTGATGAGGGTGCGGGCGGGCTCGATGCCGCCGATGACCTCGACCACTACGTCGATGTCGCCGCGCTTGACCAGTGCGGTTGCGTCGGTGGTGATGAGCGCGGGGTCGATGCCCTCACGCACCTTGGAGGGCCGCCGTACGGCCACGCCCGCGAGCTCCACGGGCGCCCCGATCCGGGCGGCGAGGTCGTCGGCGTGCGTCGTCATGATGCGCGCCACCTCTGAGCCGACCACTCCACAGCCCAGCAGCGCCACCTTCAGCGGACGCGTACGCATCATCCGACCTCGTTTCCTCTCACCGTCTACGGTTGCACCAGTCTCACTCACCGGACGGGACTTTCTGCCCTTCGTCCGGATCGTGAGATATCTATTTCATTTCTACCGGGGTGGCAGACAGGAGATCTTCCACCCCGGTGTCTTTGCGGGGTTACCCGACGTCGAGACGAAGAAGGTCCTCCTCCGTCTCCCGGCGGACGATCACCCGGGACTCGCCGTCGTTCACGGCGACGACGGGCGGCCGCAGGACATGGTTGTAGTTGCTGGCCATGGACCGGCAGTACGCACCCGTCGCCGGTACGGCGATGAGATCACCCGGTGCCAGGTCGGCCGGCAGGAACGCGTCCTTGACCACGATGTCCCCGCTCTCGCAGTGCTTGCCGACGACACGGGCGAGCATCGGCTCGGCGTCGCTCGTCCGGGACACGAGGGCGACGCTGTACTCCGCGTCGTACAGCGCCGTACGGATGTTGTCCGACATGCCGCCGTCGACAGAGACGTACGTCCGCAGCCCGTCGAGCGGCTTGATGGTGCCGACCTCGTAGAGCGTGAAGGCGGTCGGCCCGACGATGGCGCGCCCCGGCTCGACGGAGATACGAGGAGTCTGCAGACGGGCGGCCTCGCACTCACGGGTGACGATCTCGGTCAGCGCCTTGGCGATCTCGTGCGGCTCACGGGGGTCGTCGTCACTCGTATAGGCGATCCCGAGCCCGCCCCCGAGGTCGATCTCGGGCAGTTCGACACCGTGCTCGTCACGGATGTCCTTCAGAAGCGAGACCACCCGGTGGGCGGCGACTTCGAAGCCCGACATGTCGAAGATCTGCGACCCGATGTGCGAGTGGATCCCGATGACCTCCAGCCCTTCGAGCTGAAGCGCCCTCCGCACGGCCTCGGCGGCCTGCCCACCGGCGAGCGGAATCCCGAACTTCTGGTCCTCGTGGGCGGTCGCGATGAACTCGTGGGTGTGTGCTTCCACGCCCACGGTGATACGGATCTGGACGCGCTGCCGCTTGCCGAGCTCCTGCGCGATGTGCGCGACGCGGACGATCTCCTGGAAGGAGTCGAGGACGATGCGTCCGACGCCTGCGGTGATCGCGCGGCGGATCTCGTCGGTGGACTTGTTGTTGCCGTGGAAGGCGATGCGGTCGGCGGGCATGCCGGCGGAGAGGGCGGTGGCGAGCTCGCCGCCGGAGCACACATCCAGATTGAGCCCTTCCTCGTGCAGCCACCGCACGACGGCACGGGACAGGAACGCCTTGCCGGCGTAGAAGACGTCGGCGTCGGTCCCGAAGGCGCTGCGCCAGGCGCGGGCCCTGGACCGGAAGTCGGCCTCGTCCATGAAGTAGGCCGGGGTGCCGTGCTGTTCGGCGAGGGTCTTCACGTCGATACCGCCGACGGTGACGACGCCGTCGGCATTGCGGCCGACGGTCTGGGCCCACACCTTCGGGTCGAGGGTGTTGAGGTCGGCGGGCGGGGCGGAGTAGTGGCCCTCGGGAAAAACGTCGGCGTGGCGGGGCCCGGCGGGGTGTGCGGAACGGCTCATGACTTTCGTGGGCTCTCTCAGATGTGGTCGGGTGCGTCGATGCCGAGCAGGGACAGGCCACCGGCCAGCACCGTCCCGGCGGCTTCGGCGAGCGCGAGCCGGGCGCGGTGGGCGGCCGAGGGTTTCTCCGCACCGCGGGGAAGGACGGCGGGCAGCAGGGGCAGGACGGCATCGGCGACGGTGACGAGGTGCCGGGCGAGGCGGTCGGGGGCACGGTGGGCTGCCGCCTGGGCCAGAACGCGGGGGTGATCCGCGAGCAGGACGGCGACGTCGTGCCGTACGTCCCCGGGTTCGGCGTCGAACCCCAGGTCGGCGGCGTTACGGCTGAGAGCCCGGGTGCGGGCGTGCGCGTACCGGACGCGGAAGAGAGGGTTGCTCTCACGCTGGACGAGGTGCTCGTCGGTAACACGGGGCCGGTCGTGACCGGCGGGGTGAAGCAGGGCCCAGCGGGCGGCGTCACGGCCGAGGCGGAGGGGGTCGACGGGGGCGGGCACCGGACACACGGCGTAGTAGGGCAGGGCGGGCGAGTCCTGCGCACGGCGCCTGTCGACCCGTACGCCAAGGATGTCGACCCAACGCGGATCAAGGGGGGCCTCGCAGCCGGTGCGCACGGCGGCCCCCTGGGACTGCAGAATCCGAGCGAGGGCGTCCATCACTACGACGGCCCGTACCTCGTGGGGGCAGTACAGCGGGATGAAGTCCGCCGAGGGGCCGTTGGCATACCCGTACCGCGTGCCGCGCCGCAGGATCTCCTCGACCAGGGCGGCGGAGGCGGTGGCGCCGAGGCTGATGTTGAGGAACCCGGGTCCGGTGATGACGACGTCGGTGATGCCGCTGGTGGTGCCGTCGGTGGTGCCGTCGGTGCTGAGCAGGAGGGCCTGCAGGATCTCGGCAACCTCCCTCGGCGACCGCCCGGCCGGGCGCGCGAGCTGAAGCGCGACGTTGGTGGCGTAGTCCCCGCAGCCCCCGGGCCCGGGGGCTGTGACCACGACCCGCTCCGGCACGACGACCCGCAGCTCCCCGTCATCGACAGCACGACGCACCGCGCGCAGCACGGTACGGGAGAGCTCGACGGGGGTCACGGGACAAGCGTATGGGAGGAGGGGGGCGGGTATGCGAATGGGTTTGGGGAGGGTCCGGGATGTGGACGGGTGGGGGGCGCGGCCGGGGGGAGGGGTGGGTCGGTGCACATGGAGGTGCGTCCGATCGGCCGAGGGTGGGGCGGGTAGGCCCAGGGATGCGATTGGTCGGCCGGAGTGCCGGGGCCTTAGGCCCTGTTGCGCCGGTCTGGAACGGGCCGGCAGGGCGGGCTTCCGGTGCGGCTGGCGGCTTCGGCCTCCGGTACGGCTGGCGGCTTCGGCCTCCGGTACGGCTGGGATGTCAGCCCGAGACGGTCGGCGGCGTCAGCTTCCGAAGGGCCCGAGCCGCCCGCCCGGAACCCCCAGCGGCCTCAGTTCCCGGTGCGCCCGGCGGCCTCGCCGGCTGCCCCGAGGATGCCCCCGAACACGGCGGTGTCCGAGCTGCCGCCGTCGAGTTCCCCAACCCTTTCCCGGGCCCGTTCCTCACTCCTCCTCGCCTCGATCAACCTCCCTACGAGGCTGACGAGTTCGGCGGGCTCGAAGGGCTTGGCGAGGAAGGCATCGACGCCGACATCGAGACCGGTGTCGACCTCGTACTGCGTACAGGCGCTGATGATGGCGAGGGGAAGGTCGCGGGTACGGGGATCGGCGCGCAGCCGAGCGGCGGTACGCAACCCGTCGAGCCGCGGCATGGCGACATCCAGGGTGACCACATCGGGCCGCACCTGATGAACGACTTCCAGACACTCGGCACCATCGGCCGCGGTCACCACCTCAAGCCCCTCCAGCTCGAGATTGACCCTGATCAGCTGCCGGATGACCTTGTTGTCGTCCACAACAAGCACCCGGCCCGACGCGCCTGGCACAACTCGAGAGTAGGTCCGGACCGGCCACCGCGTCCGGGTTTTCCCCACTTCCAACCCCTGCGAGCGAGCCATCCCAGGTCACACCCCGTGCAGCGACCCCAAAAACCCGTTCATGAACACCCCACCGAAGCTGGTAGGGTTCTACCCGTCGCCGCCAAGCAAGGCGCCCGACACGCCCCCGTAGCTCAGGGGATAGAGCAACGGCCTCCGGAGCCGTGTGCGCAGGTTCGAATCCTGCCGGGGGCACCCAACATGAGGTGCCCAAAGACCCCGTCACCAGCGGAAACGCTGCGGTCGGGGTCTTCGCGTATCTGCAGGCGTGCCACCCCGAGCGGCCCGATGTCGGGGACAAGGGCCCGCACCGGCGCCGGGCGGCCCCTCGCGGACGGTCGTCGCGCCGTGAAGGCCACCCGCAGCTCCCGCCGGGGGTGGCCAGGCGCCTCGCTGAGGCGGGCTGGGGCGGGGGCGGCTCCCAGCCTGGCGAGGGCGGGTCACGCGGTACCTGCTCGGTCGTCAGCACCTCTGAGGGCGGGGCCGGTGACGCTCCTTGGCGTTTCTGGGGCTCCCGCCGGCTGCCCCCGTTCAGCTCGCGGGCGACCTGCCACCACCGCTCAGCCGAAGTGAGGGTGCTGAGGGTGCCGTGGCGGCCGGTCCCGGTGGGGCGGCTCCTCGGTGGTCAGTAGTTCTGCTGCCTGGTGCTGGGTGTGTGCGGCTGCTATTTGCGCTTCCGTCACGGCGTCTCCGCGCTCGCGCACCAGGTCTTCATAGATCGGCAGATGATCGCTTCGGGTCGGAGTGCGGGGAGTGGGTGCCATAAAGCTGGTCCTTCGCTGGGTAATGCCGTCAGGCCCTGTTGAGTCGGGCGGCAATTCCGTGCCCGAGGAGCAGATAGAGGACGGCCGGGAGGCCGTAATTGAGGAGGACGCGCAGCCCCTCTGTGTCCATCGTGAAAATGTCCTGTGCCCATCCGGACAGCCAGTCCGCCGATCCGCGCACGAATTCCACGAACGCGTTCCCTTGGTTCGCGTCCAGCAGGTAAAGCACGATCCAGAGGCCGAGAAGACCTGCCGCGACGTCGGCAATCGTGCAGATTGTCAGGGCCGCTCTGCGTGCGGCGTCCTGGTTGCGCTGAGAGTGGTCGGGGGGTGCGGGCTGGTCGTAGGGCTGGTAGCCGGGGGTCGGGTCGGTGTTCACGAGAAATCCGTTCTGACGCGTTGCCGGGCGGAAGGGAGTCAGCCATCCAGCGAAACCGGAAACGGACGTCGCGGATGACCTGCTTCTGCCTGGTTCAGCGTCATGCGAACGCGACCGTGTTACACCACTGCCCGGATCGTCCCCGAACAACGGCAATATGGCGGCCTATTCGGGTACTTGCCGCAATAGGCGCGCGCTGCCGTACATTTACCGCACATTTGCGGATGCACTGCCGCGGGACCCTGACGGGTCAGGCCTCCCTGGCCGTCGGCAGCATGGCCCAGACCGTCTTGCCCGCCGGCTGGCGTCGCGTCCAGCCCCAGTGCTCGGACAGCGCGTCGATGATGCGCAGCCCCCGGCCGTGCTCGTCGAAGAGGTCGCCGGTGTGCGGGTAGACAGGGGGGTTGTCGCTCGGGTCGGCGACGGCACAGACGAGGTGGGCCGGGCGCCGCAGGCTGAGCTTCAGCCAGATCTCGGCCTCGGGGCGCGAGGAGGCCACGTCGGCCGGCGCGGGCGATGCGGCGTGCAGCACGGCGTTGGCCAGCAGTTCGGTGACCACCATGAGGGCGTCGGCGCTGCAGTGGTCCAGTGCCCAGTCGTCGAGCGTGCGACGGACGAAGTCGCGGGCTCGGCCGCAGCCCTGTTCGGCACCGACCAGGCGCAGGGCGGCGGAACGAGGCGAGGTGCGCGGGGGCTCGGGGCTGGTGAGCCGACGGGGGCCCGAGGTGGCGCGGTGCGCTTCCGGCGGCGCCGTCAGCCCCGCGTGGGGCGCAGCTCTGCCGGGCAGTTGGAGCCCTTCGTACGCAGGTAAGGACACAACGTCTCCCTGATACACGGTCAGGACAGGGCGTCCGCACTGCCGTTGACGCCACGGACTATTATCCACGCCAACGGCGCCTCCGTGCAATTTCACGGGAAATTGCGCGAAGGTGTCGACGCAGAGCACGTGGTGCGGTCCGGGCCCGGCGGGACGTCGGAGCGCGCGCGTGGCCGAACGTGAGCAAGGAGAGTGCAGTGCCAACAGCACAGAACGGCGTACGGGCAAGCTCGTTGGGCGTCCGCTGGATCAAGAGCCGGCACAGCAATGCCGAGGGCAACTGCGTCGAGGTGGCGAGCCTGGGCGACGGCAGCATCGCGATGCGCAACTCCCGCGACCCCGAGGGGCCGGCCCTGGTGTACACGCCGGCCGAGATCACCGCGTTCCTGGCGGGCGCCAAGGAGGGAGAGTTCGACCACCTCGCATGACCTGAACGGAGGGCCGGGCAGGAAGCGAAACTCCGCTGGGAAGCGGAAGTTGAGCCTTCTAATTGCTGCGGTTCCGGCGGCAGGAGGCGGCGGGATGCGATAATGCGGTCTGTCGTATGCCGGTCTACGGGGAGTCAGGATGTCCGCCGAGTCACCTCGCATCTCCCGCCTCGAGCCCTATCTGAGCCGGACCGAACCCGCGCCGACCCTGCTGAAAATGCTGGTCGGCGTCCAGCTGGCGGGTATCCGCGAGGACGCGGGCCTCTCCCAGGACCAGGCGGCGCGTGCCGTGGGTTTCAGTCCGGCGAAACTGTCGCGCATCGAGGCGGGCAAGGGGCGTCGGCCGCCCACGGAGGCCGATGTCCGCCTGCTGCTGAAGGAGTACCGGGCCGAGGACTACGAGGCCTCGGTGCTGCTGCAGTTGCTGAAGCGTGCCGGCGAGCCGGGGTGGTGGCAGCGCTATGACAAGCGGCTGATGCCCGAGTGGTTCGACCGGCTGGTCGGGCTGCAGGAGGCCGCGACGGCCATCCGTACCTTCGAGATCCAGTACGTGCCCGGCCTGTTGCAGACCGAGGCGTACGTACGGGCCGTGGTGGAGCGCGGGCTGCCGTCGGCGCCCGGCCGTGAGGTGGAGCGGCGTGTGGAGCTGCGGATGCGGCGGCGCCAGCTCCTGCACCGCGCGGACCCGCCTCAGTTGTGGGCGATCGTCGACGAGTCGGTGCTGCTGCGGATGCTGGGCAGCCGCGAGGTGATGCGCGAGCAGCTCGAGTACCTGGAGGAGATGGCGCGGCTCCCCCATGTGACCCTGCAGATCGTGCCCCTGGATGTGACCAACGCGTCCGCGCCGGCCATTCCCGTCACCTATCTGCGCTTCGGCGGCGTCGATCTGGCCGACATCGTCTATCTGGAGCACATCAAGAGCGCCGCCTTCCTGGAGGACCAGGACGAGACGGAGGAGTACCGGATCGCCCTGGACCGCCTCGGCGACGAGGCCCTCAACCCGCGCGAGTCGCTGGAGCGGCTGCGCGAGACGGCGGCCCGTTATTCCCCCGCCCCGTAGGGCGCTGCGCCCTGTAAGGCAGTACGTCCCCCGAGGCACTGCGCCCCGTGGGGAGAAGCCTCGTTATGGCAGTCGACCCACGCCGCCGAACTCGATCCACTCCTGGGTGAGTTGGCGCGGCGCCACCTCGGTGTCGGGGCGCCAGGTGGAGACCTCCACGAGGCCGGGGTCGAGGATCTCCAGACCCTCGAAGTACTCCGCGACGTCCTTCTCCTGGCGTACCCGGCCCCAGTGCCCCTGGGTCGCCTGGTCCATGAAGTCGGTGACGAACTCACGGACCTTGGGGTCCTCGCTGACCAGCTGGCACATGAGCATGAAGCTGCCGGGTGCGAGGTGCTCGCGCACCCGTCGGGCCACGGCGAGGGGGCCGTCGGTGTCGCTGTCGGGGATGCAGTGGAAGACCGAGTTGAACAGCACCGCCACCGGCTGCGAGAAGTCGATCAGGCGCTCGGTGTCGGGGTGGGAGAAGATCGCGTCGGTCTCACGCATGTCGGCGTGAATGACGGCCGTGTTGTCGTTCTGGTCCAGCAGGGCGCGGCCGTGGACCAGGACCATCGGGTCGTTGTCGACATAGACCACGCGCGAGGACGGGTCGATGGACTGCGCGACCTGGTGGACGTTGTTCTGGGTGGGCAGGCCTGAGCCGTGGTCGAGGAACTGCCGGATGCCGTGGTCCTCGGCGAGCGCCCTGACCACGCGCTGCAGGAAGCGGCGATTGTTCAGGGCGAGAGCGCGGGTGCTGGGGACGACCTTGTCCAGCTCCTCGCAGGCGGCTCGGTCGGAGGCGTAGTTGTCCTTGCCGCCGAGGTAGTAGTCGTACATGCGCGCGGCCGTCGGAATCGTGGCATCGATCGACGTGGACAGCTGCTTTCCAGGCTCCATCGTTTCCCCCAGTCACAGGGCCGGCCGAGGAGATCACCTCGCCGACAACACATCCTAGGGAGGGGGCAGTTGATGGGGCCAGTCCATCGGTCAACCGCTGGAGAAAAGACCCCTCGGCGAGCGGAGGGCGAGCGGATGCCGCCGGAACCAGCGGACGGAAAGGCAACTCAACCCGGCCGGGAGGCGGCGGAATTGTCCGAAGAGAGGGCCTGTCGTCCCGGATGTCGTTGTGTCGTCAAAGGTTCGTAGATGCATACGAGGCACGCCAGTTCGATGCCAGTCGGAGCACACCCTCACGGCCGGGGAGCCGCATCCGTGAGGGCTTCTCGGACGCCTTTCATGATCAGGGCTGTACTGCGCGCCACTTCGAACTAGGGTTCTCAGTCGGAAGCCACACTCGACGGGGGTACGCACGTGGCCGATTCGGCGCGCTCGCTCGACGACACCGCGCAGGACGGGGGAAAGCCGGGCCGGTTCAGCGGCATGGGCCCCTTCATGCTCGTCTGGAGCGGGCAGGCGGTATCCCTGGTCGGTAATTCCGTCCTGCGCTTCGCCTTCGTCTTCGAGACCTGGTCGGCCACCGGCCGCGCGACGGCGCTGACCACGCTGTCGCTGTGTGCCCTCCTCCCCCAGGTACTGCTGAGCCCCTCGCCGGGGCCTTCGTCGACCGGGTCAAGCGACGTACGGCGCTGCAGGTCGCGGACGGCGGCGGGCTGTTGATCGTGGCGCTGCTCGGCGTCCTGCACTTCACCGGCGGGCTGCACACCTGGGAGGTCTACGCGGCCGTCATGCTGCTCGGCTCGGCCGCCGCGTTCCAGTTCCCGGCGCTGGGCGCCTCGGTGCCGCTGCTCGTGGACAAGGCCCAGCTCCAGCGGGCCAACAGTCTGCTGGCCAGCGCCAAGAGCACGGCGGACGTCGGCGGTCCCGCTCTGGGCGGGCTGCTGGTGGCGTTCTCCGGGCTCGGTTTCATCCTCGTCGCCGACCTGGTGAGCTTCGCTCTCGCGCTGGTGGCCATCCGGGTCGTACGGATGCGAGGGGACACCGGTCCCGCGAGCAAACCGGCGGGCGGGCCGCGCAAGAAGCTCACCGCGGAGGCCATGGAGGGGATGCGGTTCCTCTTCCGGTATCCGAGCCTGCGCGATCTGATGCTGGCCTTCTGCGTGGTCAACCTGGTCATGGTCTTCGGCTTCGCCGCCGTACAGCCCATGGTTCTGGCCCGGTCCGGCGGTGAGACCGCGGCGTTGGCGAGCGTCAACACCGCGATCGGCGTCGGCGGGGTCGCGGGCGGGCTGCTGATGGCGGCGTGGAGCGGGCCGAAGAACCGGGCCCGGGGCATGCTGCTCGGGATCATCGGGATGTGCCTGTCCGCCCAGGTGGCGATGGCACTTGTGGGGGGCGTGGTCGGCTGGTGCGCGGCCATTCTCGTGGGCGCGGCGCTGATGCCGATGATCAACGGCGTGATGCAGGCGATCGTGCAGACCAAGGTCCCCCAGGAGTGGCACGGCCGGGTCTTCGGTGCCGTGATCTTCCTGTCGCAGATCTCCGTCCCGCTGGCGACCGCCGTCTCCGGTCCGCTCGCCGACGAGGTCTTCGAACCGCAGGCCGCGGAAGGCACCGGAATCTTCGTGGTGCTGGGACCGCTCGTGGGCGACGGGCCGGGCAGCGGCATGGCCGCGATGCTGCTCATCGCCGGCCTGTGCGGCATCGCCGTCGGGGTGCTGAGCATGACGCGGCGCACGGTGCGGGAGATCGACACGCTGCTGCCCGATGTCACCGACGACTCCCCCGGCACCGCAGACATCGACACCACCGATGTCGACACCACCGGCGTCGGCACCACCGACATCGATGCCACCCACAGCTCCGGACGCCCCGGCGACCCCGAGGGCCCGGAGAACCCCGACCACCCCGACCACCCCGACCACCCCGGGGACAAAACACTCGTGGAGGGCTGACCATGACCACCAATCCGTTCGAGGACGAGAACGCCACCTACCTCGTACTCACCAACGCCGAGGGGCAGTTCTCGCTCTGGCCCGACGGGATCACCGTGCCGGACGGGTGGGACGTGGCTCTGACCGCGAGCAGCCGCGCGGACTGCCTCGCCTTCGTCGAGGACCGCTGGACGGACATATGTCCCACCCGCACGGCCTCCGATGCCTGAGACGGAGGCAACGGGGGCGTTGCACGGCGTGCATGAACTCTTCGAGGAACGGGCCCGGCGGACACCGACGGCGACCGCGCTGGTGTCCGGCGACGAGCGGCTGAGCTACGGCGAACTCGACGCGCGGGCCGACCGGTTGGCAGGGCTGCTGCGGCGGCACGGCGTACGGCCGGGTGCCCTGGTGGGCGTATATCTGGAGCGGTCCGCCGAGATGGTGGTGGCACTGCTCGGCACGCTCAAGGCCGGTGCCGGATACGCGATGCTCGACCCGGACTTCCCGGCGGAACGGCTGCGCGGCATGGCGGCCGACGCGGGCGTCGCTGTGGTCGTGTCCCGGCGCGGTTCCCAACAGCCCTTGTCCACGGTCGAGTCGGTGGCCGTGGAGGACGCCGAACAGGCCGAGCCGCTCCGGCGCGGCACCGTGGAGGTACGGCCGCAGGACCCGGCCTGCGTGATGTTCACCTCCGGCTCCACCGGCCGTCCGAAGGGCATCGTCGCCTCCCACGCCGCGGTCACCGGGACGCTGACCGGGCAGGACTTCGCGTCGTTCGGGCCCGGCGCGGTGTGGCTGCAGTGTTCCCCCGTGTCCTGGGACGCGTTCGCGATGGAGCTGTGGGGTCCGCTGCTGAACGGCGGCCTGTGCGTGCTCCACCCGGGGCAGCGCCCCGACCCGGTGGTGACGGCCGGCCTGGTCGAGAGGCACGCCGTCACCTCCCTGTACCTGTCCGCCTCCCTCTTCCACGTGATCGTCGACGAGTACCCGCGGGCCCTCGCCGGCGTACGCGAACTGATCGTCGGAGGCGAGCCGTTGTCGCCCGCGCACGCGGCCCGCGCCCTGGAGCGCCACCCCGCGCTGCGGCTGAGCAACGGCTACGGCCCGGTCGAGGGCATGGTTTTCCTGACCGTCCATCCGGTCACCGCCGAGGAGGTACGGGACGGCAGCCCGGTGCCGATCGGCCGCCCGCTGGCCGGCAAACGGCTCCGGGTGCTCGACGAGCGGCTGCGGCCCGTCGCGGACGGTGGGACGGGCGAGCTGTACGCCGCCGGGGCGGGCGTCGCCCTCGGCTACCGCGGCCGTTCCGAACTGACCGCCGAGCGGTTCGTGGCCGACCCGTACGGGCCCGCCGGTGGCCGGATGTACCGCACCGGTGACCTGGTGCGGCGCCGGGCGGACGGGGTGCTGGAGTACCTGGGGCGGGCCGACGCGCAGGTGAAGATCCGCGGGTTCCGGGTGGAGCCCGGCGAGGTGGAGACGGTGCTGGCCGGCCATCCGGGCGTCGTCCGGGCCGCCGTGGTCGCCCGTCCCGACGCCACGGGTGACATGCGGCTGATCGCGTACGTCGTCCCGCGTGAAGGACATCGGCAACAGCTGTCGGCAGAGGAACTGCGGGACCACGCGACGCGCGTGCTGGCCGACTATCTGGTCCCGGCCGCTTTCGTGCTCCTCGACGCCCTGCCCCTGACCCCCAACGGCAAGCTGGACCGCGCCGCCCTGCCGGAGCCCGGCCCGATCACCGGATCCCTCGCGTCGGCGTCGGCACGACAGCCGTCCGGCCCGGTCGAGGAAGCGCTGTGCGGGCTGTTCTCCGAGGTGCTGGGGGTGGCGTCGGTCGGCCCCGAGGACGACTTCTTCGCGCTCGGCGGCAACTCGTTGATGGTGGCGCGGCTGCTGGGGCGGATGCAGCTGACGCTGGGCGCCCAGGTCGGCGTACGGACGCTGTTCGAGTGCCGGACGCCGACGGGGCTGGTGCCGTATGTGGAGAAGGCCGGCGAGGAGGAGGCAGGCAGGGGCGAGGAGCCCGCGGTTGCCCCGGAGGGGCAGGCGCTGCCCCTGTCGTACGCCCAGCGCCGCCTGTGGTTCCTCGACCAGGCCGACGCGGGTGAGGCCTACACGCTTCCGGTACTGGTGCGGCTGCGGGGCAAGGTCGACCCGGAGGCTCTTCGAGCCGCCCTCGGGGATGTGGCCGCCCGGCAGACGGCGCTGCGTACGGTCTTCGAGGAGCGCGACGGTGCGCCGTGGCAGCGGGTACGGGCCGGTGCCGAAGCCCTGCCTCGGCTCCGGCAGGTCGATGTGACATCCGGCGAGTTGGACAAGTCCGTCACCGAGGCCGCCCGGCACCGCTTCGACCTCGCCGCCGAACTGCCCCTGCACGCCGTGCTGTTCGGGATTCAGGACCGGCCGGGCGAGCACGCGCTGCTGCTGGTGCTGCACCACATCGCGGGTGACGGCTGGTCGCTGCCGCCGCTCTTCCGGGACCTGTCGCGCGCCTACGCCGCCCGGGTCTCCGGGTCCGTGCCGGAGCTCGCTCCGCTACCGGTGCCGTACGCCGTCTTCGCCCGCCGTCAGCAGGGGCGGCTGGGCTCGGCGGACGATCCGGGATCCCTCGCCTCGACTCAACTCACCTTCTGGCGCAAGGCCTTGGCCGGACTTCCGACCGGTGGCCCCCTGCTCCCGCGGCGCCCTGGAAGGCCCGCCGTGCCGGGTCGGGAAGCCGCCGTCGTCGTACGGCGGCTGGACGCGGACGTGCACGCGCGGATCGTGGAGGGGGCCCGGGCGGAGGGCGCCACGCTGTTCATGGCGTTGCATGCCGCGCTCGCCGCCGTGCTGATGCGTGCGGGGGCCGGCGAGGATCTGGCGGTCGGCTCGCCGGTCGCCGGGCGGGGCCACGACGGCACGGTCGATGACGTGGTCGGGTTCTTCGTCAACATGCTGGTGCTGCGCAACGACGCCGCCGGCGACCCCACGGCCCGGCAACTGCTCGCGCGTACCCGGGAGACGGCGCTGGACGCCTTCGCCCACCAGGACGTGCCGTTCGAGGAGATCGTGGGAGCGCTCAACCCCGTACGGCCCCCGGGGCGGCAGCCCTTCACGGAGGTCGTGCTGGCGTTGCAGAACAACGCCCGGGCCGAGGTGGACCTGCCCGGCGCCGAGTCCGGCGTGGAACCGCTGCGCACCGGCACCGCTCGGTTCGAGCTGCTGGTCGACGTCACCGACGACCACGGTCCGTCGGGCGCGCCGGACGGCATGACGCTGGTCTTCGAGTACCGGACCTCGTGTCTGGAGCGGGAGTTCGTCGAGTGGCTGGCGGACGCGGTCGTCGAGGCGCTGCGCGCGGGGGCCGCCGAGCCGGACGTACCGCTGTCCCGGCTCGGGCTGCCGGAGCCTCCCCGGCGGGCGGACGCGGAGCGGGACGCGGTCCTCGCCCCCGCACCGACTGCAGGCGCCCCGACGGAATCCGCCCTGCACCGGGAGATCGCCGCCGTCTGGTCCGACGTCCTCGGAGTCGAGCGCATCGGTCCGCATGACGACTTCTTCCGCCTCGGCGGCAACTCCCTGCGTGCGGTCCGGGTCGCGGCCCGCCTCACGGGCGCCGGGCGCACGGTGACGGTCGGCCAGCTGTTCACCTCGCCCACAGTCGCCGCCCTCGCCGCCGAGCTGGAGCGGGCACCGGCCGAGGCACCCGCCGCCCCGGCGCCCATCCCGCGCCGACCGCGCGTTCCCCGGCAGCCGGGCCGCGGCAGCCGTACCGACGTCCCCGGTACAGGCCGTACCGACGACCCGAGTCAGAAGGAGGTGCCATGGACCTGAGCGTGATGTTCTTCGGGGCCGACACACCCGCCGACGCTCCCGCCGACGGCCCGGCCGGCGGCGCGCCGCGGCACAGTGAGGCCTACGACGACATCCTCACGGTCGCCCGCACCGCGGACCGGCTCGGCTTCCACGCGATCTGGACGCCCGAGCGGCACTTCCAGCAGGTGGGCCAGGTCTTTCCCAGTCCGCCGGTGCTCAGCGCGGCGCTCGCGGTGGCCACCGAGCGGATCAACATCCGGGCGGGCAGCGTGATCCTGCCGCTGCACCATCCGCTGCGGATCGCGGAGGACTGGGCCGTCGTCGACAACCTCTCGCACGGCCGGATCGGGCTGTCCGCGGCCACGGGCTGGCACTCGACCGACTTCGTGCTGGCCCCGGACAACTACGAAGGCCGGCGCGAGCAGACCCTCCGGGACATCCCGCTGCTGCGGCGGCTGTGGGCGGGCGAGGCTGCCGAGTTCACCGACGGCACCGGCACGTCGGTCGCCGTCCTGCCGCAGCCCCGCCCCGTGCAGGAGACCTTGCCCCTGTGGCTGACCAGCTCCGGCAACCCCGCGACCTGGGAAGCCGCAGGAAGCCTGCGCACCGGGGTGCTCGGGGCGACCGTCGGGCAGAGCCGGGACGAGCTGGCCGAGAAGATCGCCCGCTATCGCGCGGCCTGCGCCGCCGCCCCCGACCAGGGCGGCACCGACGCGCACGGCCGGGTGACGCTGATGGCGCACACGTTCGTCGGCGCGGACGACGAGGAGGCGCAGCGGCTGGCCGCCGTACCGCTGAAGCGGTATCTCCAGTCGTACGTCCGGCAGACGACCGCCAACCGCACGGCCGACAAGGCGACGGCGGAGCTCACCGAGGAACAGACGGCGCTGCTCGCCGAGTTCGCCTTCCACCGCTACCTGACCTGGGGCAGCCTGCTCGGCTCCGCCGGGACCTGCCGGAAGATGCTCGCCGATCTGCGCGAGCTGGGCTGCGACGAGGTCGCCTGCTTCGTGGACTTCGGCCTCGGCCGCGACGAGGTGCTGGCCGGGCTGCACCGGCTGGCCGAACTCCGGGAGGACGTGGCGTGACAGAGGATTCCGCAAGGCTCCGGGAGGACGTGGCGTGACGGAAACAACGGGGGCGGCCAGGGCGACCGGTGCCTCGATGGCCGAGCGGTTCGGCGCGCTCAGCGGTGAGCAGCGCGTCCGGCTGATGCGCCGGCTCGTGGAGTCCGGGCAGCTGGGGCTGATCCCGGCGGTCGTGCCACGCCGGGACGGGGACGGTCCGGTGCGGCTCAGCCCCGCGCAGGAGGACCTGTGGGTGTACGAGTCGCTGTATCCCGGCACTCCGGCGCTCAACCTGTGCAGCGCCTACCACTTCGACAGGACCGACGAGACGGCCGCGCCAGTCGACCCGGACCGGCTGGAGTCCGCGCTCACCCTGGTCCGGTCCCAGCACGACATCCTGCGGGCGCGCATCGGCGGCGAGCCGGGCGCCCTGTACGTCACCTTCCCGCCCGAGGACCGTTTCGTCCTGGAGCGGGAGGACCTGCGCGGCACCGGCACCACCATCGGGGAGGCCTTCGAGACCTTCCGGCGCCGCTCCTTCGACCTGGCCGGCGGACCGCTGATGCGGGCCCGCCTCGTCACCGTCGACGAGCGGCGGACCACGCTGATGCTGGGCCTGCACCACGTCATCGCCGACTGGTGGTCCTTCGACGTGCTCCAGGCCGAGTTCGCCGAAGCCCACCACACCACCGGCAGCGGAAGCGGTATGACCACGTCCCGTCCGCTCATCCAGTACGCCGACTTCGCCTCCTGGCAGGGCGAGTTGGAGGAGGCCGGCGTCTTCGCGGAGCGGCTGGACTTCTGGCGCCGCTACCTGGCGGAGCCGCCGGGCCCGCTCACCGTGCCGGGCAGCCGTAACGACACCGGCGACGAGATCGCGCAGATCCCCTTCCGCGTCGACGCCCCGACCGCCCGGGCGATCCGGGCCCTGGCCCGGGAGCGGGGGGCCTCCGTCTACGTCGTCCTGATGGCGGCCTTCGCGGTCCTCGCGCACCGCCTCACCGGCGCCGACGACATGGTGCTCGGCACCCCGACCGCCAACCGGGCCGCCAAGGGCCTGGAGCGGGTCATCGGCTACGTCATGAACGCCATCCCGACCCGCTGGCGGATCCGGCCCGGGGACTCCTTCGCCGACGTGCTGTCCCGGTTCGCCACCGACTTCCCCGAGCTGATGGCCAACGCCGACGTGCCCGTGGGCCGGATCGTGTCGACGGTCGCCCCCGACCGCAGCGCCGGGCGCTCCCCGCTGTTCCAGTGGGTGTTCATGCACCTCACCCAGCAGCGCAGCGTCGCCGCGCTGCGGGAGTTCAGCGAGCCCGAGCGGATCCACACCGGCGGCGAGCACGACCTCGTGGGCATCGTCCGTGACGCCGACGACGGGGCGATGGACGGCAGTTTCGAGATCCGTACGGCCCTCTTCGGCGCCGACACCGTACGGCACTGGACGGACGCCTACCTGGAGCTGCTGCGCCGCTTCACCGCCGACCCCGAGGTGCCGCTCGCCGAGGTCGGCCTGGTGCCGGAGGCCGACCGGCGCAGGCTCGCGGGCCTGGCATCCGGCGCCCCCGCCCCCGAGCCGCTGGCCCTCCCCGACCTGGTGGCCCGGCAGGCGGCCCGCACTCCCGACGCGCCCGCGCTGGAGGCCGCATCGCTGGCGCTGACCTACGCCGAACTCGTCGACCGGGTTGACCGGTTGGCCGCGGTGTTCGCCGAGCACGGTGCGGGGCCGGGGGAGGTCGTGGCTCTCGCGCTGGGGCGCACCTCGGCGATGGTTCCTGCGTTGCTGGCGGTGCAGCGGGCCGGGGCGGCGTATCTGCCGATCGACCCCGAGTATCCGGCGGAGCGGGTTTCGCTGGCGCTGGGGGATGCGGCGCCGGTGTTGTTGGTCGTGGGTGAGCGGGGGGTGCCGGTCGACACGGATGTGCCGACCTTGGCGTTGAGCGATTCGCTGGAATTGCCAGGACAGTCTGTTGACCGTCTGCCGCGCCATCGTGGCTGGTCGCGCCCACGCGGCGGTAGCCGCCAATCGTTGACAGCCCCGCGCCCCTGGGGGGCGTTCGAACCGGCCTACGTCATACACACCTCCGGATCCACCGGCCGTCCCAAGGGCGTCCTCGTTCCGCACACCGGTGTGGCCGCCCTCGCTCAGGGGCTCGTGGACGGCATGGCGCTGACCCCGGAAAGCAGGGTCCTGCAGCTCGGGTCGCCCGCGTTCGACATCTCCGTGGCCGAGATGTGCATGGCATTCGGCTCGGGCGGGACGCTGGTCGTGCCGCCCGAGGGGCCGCTCGCCGGGCAGGGGCTGGCCGATGTGCTGACCGGGCTGCGGATCAGCGCCGCGATGCTGCCGCCCTCGGTGCTGGCGACGGTCCCCGCCGGGGAGTACCCGCGGCTGCGGTCGCTGGCCGCGGGCGCGGAGGCGTGCCCGCCGGAGCTGGTGGCCCGCTGGGCGGTCGGCGGACGCCGGTTCCACAACGCGTACGGGCCCACCGAGTTCACCGTCGCCGCCACCGTCTCCGGCCCGCTGACCGGTGACGGCACGGCCCCGCCCATCGGCGCCCCGCTGCCGGGCACGCGGGCGTACGTGCTCGACGGGCGGCTGCGGCCGGTGCCGCCCGGCGTGAGCGGCGAGCTGTATCTGGCGGGTCCGGGGGTGGCGTACGGCTATCTGGGCCGGCCGGGGGCGACCGCCGAGCGGTTCGTCGCCGACCCGTACGGGGCGCCCGGCGCGCGCATGTACCGCACCGGGGACCTGGCCCGGCGGCGCGACGACGGGCAGCTGGAGTATCTGGGCCGGTCCGACGACCAGGTGAAGATCCGGGGTCAGCGCATCGAACCGGGCGAGATCGCGGCCGTCGTCACCGGGCACCCCTCGGTGGAACAGGCCGTGGCGGTCGTACGCGAGGACCGGCCGGGCAGGCCGCGGCTCGTCGCGTACGTCGTCGGCGCGTCCGGCACCGAACCCGCGCCGGACGCGCTGCTGGCGTACGCCGCCGGGCGGTTGCCCGCCGCCATGGTGCCGGCCGACGTGGTGGTGCTTCAGGCGCTGCCGCTGGCACCCAACGGCAAGCTGGACCGGGCGGCGCTGCCCGTGCCGGGGACGCGTCCCGGCGGTGCCGGTCGGGCGCCGGAGGGGGTCCGCGAAGTCACCCTGTGCGCCCTGTTCGAGGAGGTGCTCGGCGTCGAACGGGTCGGTGCCGACGACGACTTCTTCCGGCTCGGCGGCGACAGCATCATGGCGATCCAGCTTGCGGGGCGCGCTTCGGGGGCGGGGCTCGGCATCACCCCGCGTGAGGTCTTCACGGCCCGTACGCCTGCCGCACTCGCACTGACGGCGCGGGCGGTGACGGACCGCAGCACGGAATCGGGACCGGATTCCGGTACCGGGCGCTTCCCGCTCACGCCGGTCATGCGCTGGTGGCGTGAGCAGGGCGGCGGGGACGCGGCGGCGTTCACGCAGTCGATGGTGTTCCCGGTGCCGCGGGACGTGACCCCGGAGCGGGTCGAGGCGGCGGTGCGCGGGCTGGTCGAGCGGCACGGTGTGCTGCGGATGCGGCTCGTGGACGGGGAGTTGGAGGTTCCCGAGGACGTTCCCGGGGTGGCCGTCGACCGTGTCGAGGTGCCCGTCGGAGCCGATCCGCGGGAACGGGCCGAGGAGTTGGCGGCGTCGGTACGGCTCGACCCGGAGAAGGGCGAGATGCTGCGAGCGACCTGGCTGGACGCCCCAGCAGCCGGGCAGTCGGGCCTGCTCCTTCTGACCGTGCACCATCTGGCGGTGGACGGGGTGTCCTGGCGGCTGCTGGGTCCCGAACTGGCCGCCGGGCTGGCCGGGGAGCCGCTGCCTCGGAGCACGGGTACCTCCTTCGCGCGCTGGGCACGGCTGCTGGCGCAGGAGGCGGTGCGGCCCGAGCTTGCCGACGTGGAGTGCGCCTGGTGGGAGCGGATGCTGACCGGCCCGGACGCGCGGATCGCGGGCGGGCGGGGTGTCGGCGCACGCCGTGCCGTGCTCACCGTCGAGCTGACACCCGAGGTCACCGAGGCGGCCCTGTCCGAGGTGACCGCGGCCTTCCACTGCGGCCCGGACGCCGTACTGCTGACGGCGCTGGCCGCGGCCGCGGTGCGGCGACGGGGCGAGGGCTCCGGCCTGCTGGTCCACCTGGAGGGCCACGGCCGCGAGGGGCTCTCCACGCCGGCCGACATCTCTCGTACGGTCGGCTGGTTCACCACCCAGTACCCGGTCCGGGTGGACGCGGGGACCGCGCTCGGCCCGGACTTCTGGCAGCCCGCGCAGGACGCGGCCGGAGAGGCGCTCAAGCAGATCAAGGAGCAGGTGCGCGCGGTCCCCTCGGGTGGCCTCGGCTGGGGTCTGCTGCGCCACCTCAACCCGGACACGGCCCCGAAGCTGGCCGCCCTGCCCGTCCCCGACCTGCGCTTCAACTACCTGGGCCGGTTCTCCGGCAGCGACACGGCCGACGGCGAGCTGCTCGGCATGGCCGCGGAGGCGCTGCCGCTCGGGCACGCGGTGGAAGTGGACGCGCTGGTCCTGGAGCAGGGCGCCGGGCGGCTGTGTCTGAGCGCCGGGTTCTCGTACGCGCGCGGCGAACTCGGCGAGGACGAGGTCCTGGAGCTGGCCCGGCTGTGGTGCGAGGCCATCGAGGTGCTGGTCGAGCACACCCGCCGGGACGGCACGGGCGGCCACACCAGCTCCGACTTCCCGCTCGTCGACCTGTCTTCCGGTCAACTCGCTCTGCTGGAGGATGACTTGGAATTCGAGCCGGCCGACGAGGACAGCGAGGGGGACGACTGATGGGCGGCCGTATCGCGGACGTGCTGCCGCTTTCCCCCGCTCAGGAGGGGCTGCTCTTCCATGCTCTGCGTGATCCGGAGGGCCCCGACCCGTATCTGGTGCAGGCCCGGTTCCGGATCGCCCCCGGTGTGACGGCCGAGGCGGTGCGGGCCGGGGTGGCCGGGCTGCTGGAGCGGTACCCGAATCTGCGGGCGTGCTTCAGGCACGAGCACGTCGACCGGCCGGTACAGGTGATCCCGCGTGCGGTGAAGCTGCCCTGGACGGAGACCGACCGCACCGGGCGCACACCGGACGAGACGGAGGCGGAGCTTGCCCGTCTCATGGCCGAGGACCGGCGCCGCCGCTTCGATCCGGCCCGGCCGCCGTTGGTACGGGCCACCCTGGTGCGGCACGACGAGGGTGCCGATCTGCTGCTGACCTTCCACCACATCCTGCTGGACGGCTGGTCGCTGCCGTTGCTCGCGCAGGATCTGCAGGCGCTGGCGGCGGGTACCGGGGCGCTCTCACCCGCCGCCCCCTTCAAGCAGTACCTGGTCTGGCTGAACGGTCAGGACCAGATCCGCGCGGAGGCGGCCTGGCGCGAGGCGCTGGGCGGGCTCACGCGACCGGCGCTGCTGTCGCCGCAGGGACCCGACGGCCCCGAGGAGACGGTCGACATCGAGCTGACACCCGAGCTGACGGCGGCCGTCACCCGGCGTGCCGCGGACGCCGGCGTCACCGTCAACACCGTCGCGCAGACCGCCTGGGCCCTGGTGCTGGCCCGGATGACCGGCGCCGAGGACCTGGTGTTCGGCGCGGTCGTCTCCGGTCGGCCGCACGATCTGCCCGGTGTCGAGCGGATGGTGGGGCTGTTCATCAACACCCTGCCCGTGCGGATCGGGCTGCGCCCCGGCGAGGACGTCGACGAGCTGCTGGCCCGCGTCCAGGACGAGCAGTTGCGGCTGGCGCCGTATCACCACGTACGGCTCTCGGAGGTGCAGCGGGCGGCCGGGGCGGGCGAACTCTTCGACACGGTACTGGCGTTCGAGAACTTCCCGCGCACCGAAGGGCCCGCCCCGGCCGTCGAGCTGGTCGAGACACGGGACGCGACGCACTACCCGGTGACCATCGCCGTCGTCGCCGGCGAACGGATGCTGCTGCGGGTCAGCTGCCGCCGGGGCATCCCGGCGCCCACGATCGGCGCCCGCCTGGCGCACGCCCTGGAGGCGCTGGCCTCCGCTCACGGGACGCCGGCCGACCGGCTCGACGTCCTCCCGCCGCAGGAGCGTCGGCAGCTGCTCGCCCTCTCCGACGGGCCGGTGCGTACGGTGCCCGCGACACTGAGCATCCCCGGGCGCTTCGCCGAGCAGGTGGCCCGTACGCCCGACGCGCCCGCCGTCGAGTCCGACGGCGAGGTGCTGACGTACGGCGGTCTCGACACGGCGTCCGACGCGCTGACGGGCCGGCTCCGGGAGGCGGGGGTACGGTCCGGCGACACGGTGGCGCTGCCGCTGGCCCGGTCCGTGTCCATGGTCGTCGCGCAACTGGCGGTGCTGAAGGCGGGAGCGTGCTGTCTGCCGCTGGATCCGGGGACTCCGGCGGGGCGGTTGGCGGCGCTCGTGGAGGCGGCGGGGGCACGCGTGGCGATGGTGGCGACCGAGGTGAACCTGCCGGATGGCGTACGGGTGTTGGACCTTGGCGAACCCGATGCCACCGCGCACCCGCCGACGACGCCCGTACACCCGGAATCTCCGGCCTGTGTGATGTACACCTCCGGCTCGACGGGCGAACCGAAGGGCATCGTCACCCCGCACCGAGCCGTCGTCGAACTCGCCGCCGACTCCCGCTTCACGGACGGCGCTCACGAGCGTGTGCTCCTGCACAGCCCGCACACCTTCGACGCCGCGACCTACGAGACGTGGGTGCCCCTGCTGAACGGCGGCACCGTGGTGGTCGCCCCGTCCGGCCCGGTCACCCCCGACGTACTCAAGAGGCTGCTGCCCGAAGCGCGCGTCACGGCCGTGTGGCTCACCGCCGAACTCCTGCGCACCGTCGCCGAGATCGCGCCCGAGGTGCTCGGCAGTGTGCGGGAGGTGTGGGCGGGCGGGGACGTCCTCGCGCCCGAGGCGGTGCGCCGGGTGCGCGAGCTCTGCCCGGGCACTCGGGTCGTCAACGGCTACGGCCCCACCGAGACCACGGTGTTCGCCACGGCCCACGGCGTGACCGGTGACGTCGGCGCGGCCGTGCCGATCGGCCGGCCCCTCGACAACACCCGCGCCCACGCCCTGGACCGCCTCCTGCGCCCGGTACCGGTGGGAGCGGTCGGCGAACTGTACGTCGCCGGCACCGGGCTCGCCCATGGATACCTGAACCGCCCCGGCCGGACCGCCGAGCGCTTCGTCGCCGACCCGTACGGCCCGCCCGGCGCCCGGATGTACCGCACGGGCGATCTGGTGCGCCGGCTCCCGGGCGGTGACCTGGAGTTCATGGGCCGCGGCGACGACCAGGTCAAGGTGCGCGGCTTCCGGATCGAACCCGGCGAGGTGGAGGCCGCCCTTGCCGCCTGCCCGGGCGTGGAGCGGGCCGTGGTCGCCGCGCGGCCCGGGCCGGACGGCGGCAAGAGGCTGGTCGCGTACGTCGTGGGCGGCGACCTGGATCTCGTACGGGAGCACGCGGCGCGCACGCTGCCCGCGCATCTGCTGCCGTCGGCGTGGGCCCGCCTGGACGCCGTACCCCTGACCGCGCACGGCAAGGTGGACCGGGCCGCGCTGCCCGAGCCCGAGCCGGAGGGCGGCCGTCGGGACAGTGGGATGCGGATCGCCCGGCCGGGGCGCGAGCAGCGGTTGTGCGCGCTGTTCGCGCAGGTGCTGGGCGTCGACGGGCTCGGCCCCGACGCCGACTTCTTCGCGCACGGCGGCCACTCGCTGCTGGCCCTGCGCCTGACCGCGCGGATCCAGGCGGAGCTGGGCACCCGGGTGCCACCGGCCGTGCTGTTCGAGGCACCCACACCCGCCGCACTCGCCGCCCGCCTGGCGACAGGGCAGGCGCAGGACCGGGACGACGAGGACGCCTACGCCCCGCTGCTCACCCTGCGCCGCGAGGGAGACCTGCCCCCGCTGTTCTGTCTGCACCCGGGGCTGGGGCTCGGCTGGGCGTACGCGGCGCTGCTGCCGCACCTCGCGCCCGGGCGGCCGGTGCACGCGTTGCAGACGCCGGTGCTGCACGGCGAGCAACTGCCGACGACGATGTCCGAGTTGGCCGAGAACTACCTGTCGCGCATCAGGGCGGTGCGACCGCACGGGCCGTATCTGCTGCTCGGCCGGTCCTTCGGCGGGCCCGTCGCCCATGAGCTGGCGGTGCGGCTGCGCGCGGCCGGCGAGGAGGTCGAGCTCGTCGCCGTGCTGGACGCGATGCCGAAGCCGCCCGAGGTGGCACGCGTACCGCTGGACCCGGCGATCGTTCAGCAGGCCGCGCTGGGCAGCCTGCTGCGCAACGCGCTGCCCGGGGTCGCGGCCGGGCCGGGACCGCTGGAGCGGGCCGAGGTCGTCGCACGCGTCCACGCGCACAGCGCCCTGCTCGCCGACCTGGACGAACGGCGCCTCGACACCCTGGTGGCCGCCATGGAGCGGTTCATCGAGCTGGCCCGCGCCTGGCAGCCGTCGCCGTACGACGGCCGCGTGACCCTCTTCTCGGCCACCCGCTCGGCGGAGGCCACGACCGAGGAGAAGTACGCGGCGTGGCAGGCCTGCTCGGCTGGGGTGGACGTACACGAACTGGACTGTGAGCACAGCGATGTGCTCACGGCGGGGCCGGTCGGCGAGATCGCCACGGCCGTGGAGAACGTACTGGCAAGGAACCGCACGGGGGACGGAGCACAGGCAGATGGACGCTGACGACATCGGTACCGGGACCTCTGAGGAGTACGAGTTCCCGACCTCGGACGCGCAGGCCCGGCTGCTCGTCCTGGACCACATGGACCCGGGCAGCGCGACCTACCACGTGCCCGCCGCCTTCGCCGTGCGCGGGCCCTTCGACATGGCCGCCTTCGGCCGTGCCCTCGACGCGCTCGTCGTCCGGCACGAGTCGCTGCGCACGGTGTTCCGCACCGGCACCGGCGGAGTGCCGGTGCAGATCGTGTCGGCGGCCGGGAGGGCCGAGCCGCGCGTGGAGCGCGATGTCCCCGTGGCCGAGGTGGACGACCGGATGCGCGCGGAGGCCGCCCGCCCCTTCGACGTGACGGCCGGCCCGCTGCTGCGCTGCACGTTGTACGCCGTGGCCGACGGCAGCCACCGCATCCTGCTCGTCGCCCACCATCTGGTCTGCGACGGCTGGTCGCTGGGCGTACTGCTGCGGGAGCTGTCGGCCGGCTACGAGGACGAGACCAAGGGGCTGGCCCACACCCTGCCCGAACTCGCCCTCCAGTTCCCGGACTTCGCTTCCTGGCAGCGCGAGCGGCAGGCGGGCGGCGAGTACGCCGGCTCCGTCGCGTACTGGGCCGAGCGGCTGCGGGGCGCCGCCGAGACGGTCCCGCTGCCCTTGGACCGGCCGCGCGGTGCGGTCCGTTCGGCGGCGGGCGGCACCGAACGGTTCACGCTGCCGGCGGGGGTCCGCGAGCGGATCGCCGAGACGGCACGGGCGCGCGGTGGTACGCCGTTCATGGCGGTCTTCGCCGCGTACGCCGCGTTCGTGAGCCGTCTGTCGGGCTCCGAGGACCTGGTGATCGGCTTCCCCGTCTCCGGCCGGGACCGCCCGGAACTCCAGGACCTGGTCGGCATGCTGACCAACACCCTGGCCCTGCGGATCGACCTGTCCGGCGACCCGTCGTACCACGACCTGATCGACCGCCTGCGCGCCGCCCTGCTGGACTCCCAGCCGTACCAGGACGCCCCCTTCGAGGCCGTCGTGAACGCGGTCGCCCCCGCCCGCGAGATCAGCCACGACCCGGTCGTCCAGGTGGTCTTCGGCTACGACGACGACACCGAACTGACGCTGCGCCTGGCCGGCGCCGAGACCGAGCGCGTCCATGTCGGCCTGGACACCGCGAAGTTCGACTTCCACCTCCAGGTGGAGCGCTGGGGCGAGGATCTCGCCGCGTATCTCATCCACCGCAGCGCACTGTTCGAGGCGGAGACGGTACGACGGTGGGTACGGTGCTTCGAGACGCTGCTGGGGCGCTTGCTGGACGCGCCGGACGCCCCACTGTCGATGATCGACATGCTTCCGGAGGACGAGCGGGCCGCGCTGCTCACGCCGCGCACCGCAACGCCCTTCAGGGGCGCGGGGCTGTCATCGATGTGCGGCTACCGCCGCGCGGGCGCGACCAGCCACAACGCACCCGCAGCCGCCGGACAACACAACGCGGCACCCGCCGGAGCGCGCTTGGTGCCCGACCTCGTGGCGGACCGAGCCTGCGAACGCCCGGAGGCCACCGCCCTCGTCTGCGGCACCCTCCGCCTGACGTACCGCGAACTCCTGGACCGCGCCGACACCCTCGCATCCCGGCTCCTGGCGCGCGGAGCTCAACGCGGAGACCGGGTCGGCCTGCTACTCCCCCGCGGCGCCGACATGGGCATCGCCGCCCTCGCGGTGCTGCGCGCGGGCTGCGCGTACGTACCGCTGGACCCGGCGCACCCCGCGGCCCGCCTCGCCTACATGGTCACCAACTCGGGCACGTCCCTGCTGCTGACGGCCGAGGAGACCACGAGCCTGACGGCGACGGACGTCCCGGAGCTGCGCGTGGACGAGGCCACGGAGGCGGCACCCGCGTTCACCCCTGTGACGTGCGCCCCCGGCGACCTCGCCTACGTCCTCTACACCTCCGGCTCCACCGGCGTCCCGAAGGGCGTCGCCGTCGAACACCGATCGCTGCTGAACCTCGCGATGAACGTGCGCCCCGTGTTCCCGGTGACCGCACAGGACCGCGTCCTGCAGTTCGTGTCGTTCGGCTTCGACGTGGCCGTGTCCGACCTGTTCTTCCCCTGGGTCGCGGGCGCGGAACTGCACATCGCGCAGGAGGACGAGCGACTCGGCGAAGCACTTCAGGCACGGCTCAGGGACTCCCGCATCACGTACGTCTTCCTGCCGCCGTCCGCCGCGATGACCCTGCCCCGAGCCGCTCCGGGCGCCCTGCCCGAGCTGCGCACGCTCGCGGTCGGCGGCGAGGCGTGCCCGGCGGAGCTGGTGGAGCGGCTCGGCGAGGAGGGCCGCCGGATCGTCAACGCGTACGGCCCCAGCGAGGCCACGGTGTACTCCACCACGGCCGATCTGCATCCGGGCGAGCCGGTGGTGATCGGTCACGCCGTGCCCGGCTCCCGCGCCTACGTCCTGGACCGCCGGCTGCGCCCGGTCCCGGTCGGCGTGACCGGCGAGCTCTACGTCGCCGGCGCCACGCTGGCCCGTGGCTACATCGGCCGGCCCGGCATGACCGCCGAACGGTTCGTCGCCGACCCGTACGGCCCGCCCGGCAGCCGGATGTACCGCACCGGGGACCTGTGCCGTGTCGACGCGCACGACGTGCTGCACTACCTCGGCCGCGGGGACTCCCAGGTGAAGCTGCGCGGCTACCGGATCGAACTGGGCGAGATCGAGGCCCTCCTGGCAGGGCATGCCGACGTCACGGTGGCCGCGGCCGCGGTGCGCGGGGAGGGTGCCGGGCAGCGGCTGGTGGCGTACGTGGTCACCACCGCGGAGATGCCGGACGCGGTGCTGCGTGCCCACTTGGCGGAACGGCTCCCCGGCTACATGGTGCCGGATGCCTTCGTACGCCTGCCGGAGCTGCCGCTGAACCGCTCCGGAAAGATCGACCGGTCCCGGCTCCCCGAACCCCCCTCGTCACGGCCGGCGTTGAGCGAGTCGTACACCGCTCCGGGCACCGTGACCGAACAGCGCGTGGCCGAGGTCTGGCAGCAGGTGCTGACCCTCGACCGGGTCGGCGTGCAGGACAACTTCTTCGACCTCGGCGGCAATTCGGTACGGCTGCTGGCGGTGCTCGCGGCGCTCCAGGCGCTCCCGGAGCACCGGGACCTCACTCTGGTCGACCTCTTCCGGCATCCGACGGTGGCTGCCGTGGCGGCCCACCTCGACAGTACGGCCGAGAACACCGCACCCCGCGAGGAGGCCGCCCGGCGCGGCAGCGACCGCCGGGCGGCCCTGCAGAAGATCCGTTCCAGGAAGGGCACGACACGATGACGACCGAGGAAGTCCCGATGCAGGATCTCGAATCCGCGGTGGCCGTCATCGGCATGAGCGGCCGCTTCCCCGGCGCGCCGGACCTGGAGTCCTACTGGGCCAACCTGCGCGACGGCGTCTGCTCCCTGTCCACCTTCACCGAGAAGGAGTTGCTCGCCGACGGCGCGGACGCGGCGGAGGTGCGCAATCCCGCGTACGTGGCCGCGCAGGGCCGGCTCGCGGACGCGGACCGCTTCGAGGCGGAGCTCTTCGGCTTCAGCCGCACGGAGGCTGCGGCCCTGGATCCGCAGCACCGGGTGCTGCTGGAGACCGCCTGGTCCGCCCTGGAGGACGCGGGCCACGCCCCGCTGAACGCCCCCTCCCGCACCGGCGTGTACATGGGGGGCAGCCCGACCGAACACGCCCTGGCCGCCGGCACGGACGCGGCGCTCGCGGCGTCGATCGGCGCCCTTCAGGTCCGTATCCTCACCGACCGCGAGTTCCTGGCACCGTGGATCTCGTACCGCCTGGGTCTGGACGGCCCGAGCATGACGGTTCAGACGGCCTGTTCGACCTCGCTCACGGCGGTCCATCTCGCCGTGCAGGCCCTCCTCCTCGGCGAGTGCGACACCGCGCTCGCGGGCGGCGTGGCCATCGGCAGTGTGCGCAAGCAGGGCTACGTCCACTACCAGGGCGGGATCTTCTCCCCCGACGGCCGCTGCCGCCCCTTCGACGAGAAGGCGGCCGGCACGGTGCCGGGCAGCGGGGTGGGCGTGCTGGTGCTGCGCCGGCTGGAGGACGCGCTGGCCGACGGTGACCCGGTGCGCGCGGTGATCCGGGGCACGGCGGTCACCAACGACGGTTCCGGCAAGGTCGGGTTCACCGCTCCTGGGGTGGACCAGCAGACGGCCGCGATCACGGAGGCGTGGGCTGCGGCGGGGCTGGAGCCGTCGGCGGCACAGTACGTGGAGGCGCACGGGACCGGGACGGAGCTGGGGGACCGGATCGAACTGGAGGCGGCGAGCGCGGCCTTCGCGGGCGGTGACAGCACCGGCACGTATGGCGGGGTCGGCATCGGCTCGGTGAAGTCGAACATCGGGCATGCGGACGCGGCGGCCGGGGCGGCGGCACTGATCAAGACGATCCTGATGCTGGAGAACGCCACGCTGGCCCCGACGGTGGACGTCACCAGCCCGGTCACCGCCCTCCGGGACTCGCCGCTGCGGCTGGTGACGGAGGCGCAGGAGTGGCCGGACAGGGCGGGCCTGCCCCGGCTGGCGGGCGTGACGTCGGTCGGGATCGGCGGCACGAATGTGCACGTGGTGGTGCAGGAGGGGGTGGAGCGGCCGGCCCGACCGGACACGGCCTCGCACCCGCTGGTCCTGCCGCTGTCGGCCCGCACCGAACCCCAACTCGCCGCTCTCGCAGGTCGGTTGGCGAGTCGACTGCGCGACGCGGACGCCCCGCCCCTGGCCGATGTCGCCCACACCCTCCGCACGGGCCGGGTCGCGATGCCCGTACGCGGCTATGTCGTGGCCGCCGAGGCCCGGGAGGCCGCCGACAAGCTCACGGCGCTGGCCGGAGGCCACCGGGACACCACGACCGACCCCCGGGGCGAGGCATGGCTCAGCGGCGAGGAGGTGACCTGGCCGGCCCCCGACGGTGACGTACGGCGGGTGTCGCTCCCGACATACCCGTTCGCGGGTGACAGCCACGGCTCACTGACGCTGAGGCGGCCGCCCGCGGCGGCGGAAGGGACGGCCGAGGCGCCCGACCTGCCCGCACCGGCACCGTCGCCGGAGAGCGAACTCGAAGCAACAGTGGCCGAGTTGGTGATCGAGGCGCTGGATCTCAACGGCGTCGCCGATCTGCGGCAGACCTACTTCGAGGCGGGCGGCGACTCGCTGACGGCCGTCCACCTCGCCGGAAGGCTCCGCGACGAGCTGGGCATCGACGTACCGATCCAGCTGTTCCTCGAACCGATCACACTGAAGGACATGACGAACCGCATCATCGAGATGAAGCAGAACGGCGACGCCGACGGTGCCCTCGACGCCCTCCTCGCCGAGTTCGAGGCGGAGTCATGACCGTCCCGCTCCCGGACAGCCGAACCCGATGGCTCAGGGGGGTGAGCGCGCCCGGCGCGAAGATCCGCCTGGTGTGCTTTCCCCATGCGGGCGGCGCGGCGGGCTTCTTCCGCGACTGGGCCACGCTGACGCCACCGGAGATCGAGGTCGTGTCGGTGCAGTACCCCGGCCGCCAGGACCGCTTGTCCGACCCGTGCGCGACCACGATGGAGGAGCTGGCGGACGCGATCACCACAGCCCTGCTGCACGAGGTGGCGGACGACCTGCCGCTGGCCTTCTTCGGCCACAGCATGGGTTCGTCGGTGGCGTACGAGGTGGCCCGCCGCCTGGAGGACGTCCCCGGCCGCACCCTGGCCCGCCTGATCGTGTCGGGCCGCACCCGGCCCCTCGTCCCGCAGGAGCAGGCGCCGCGCCCGCCCCAGACCGACACCGAGATCCTGGATCACGTCCGGCGACTGGACCCCGAGGGCGCCGCCGTCTACGAACACCCCGCGCTGCGGCCGGTGATCATGCCGGCCCTGCGCGCGGACTTCGGGCTGCTGGGGAAGTACCGCCCGGCTCGTCTGCACCGACTGGGAGTTCCGGTCACGGCCTGCGGCGGCGACCGCGATCCCGCTTGCACGATCGAGGACCTCTCGGCATGGGCGGACGTCACGACTGAGGGGCTGGACGTCCGGGCCTTCGAGGGGAACCACTTCTATCTCAACCCGCACAGAGAGGAGTTGATCGCGCTGATCACCTCGCTGCTGATGTGAGGCGGCGCGTCGAACGGACGTACAAGAGGTGACGTGCAAGAGCTGAGAAAACTGGGCATGTTTCCCCTTCAACGACCTGAGGGGGCATGCCCCGATGAGCGAGGCCGCCGCACGCGAGGCCGCCGCACCCACGCCCGCACCCCGCAGGGTCGTCGTGACCGGCCTCGGGGCGATCACACCGCTGGGTGTCGGGGTCGCCGAGCTGTGGCGGGGGCTGCTCGACGGGCGGCACGGGATACGGGAGTTGGAGGGCGAGGAGTTCGCCGGGCTGCCCGTGCGGATCGCCGGGGTCGTGCCCGTGGACCCCGCCCGGCTGCTGACCCGGCCGGTGGCGCGGCGGATGAACCGTGCCGCGCAGTTCGGGGTGCTGGCCGCCCGGGAGGCGTGGGCCGACGCGGGGTTCGCCGAGGGCGGCACGCGGGAGAGCGGGGTCGAGCCGGAGCGGGTCGGGGTGAGCCTGGGGGCCATTCTCGGTGACGCGTCCGTACTGGTCGGCGGGGACCGGAAGTTGCGGGAGAAAGGGCCGCGCGCGGTCTCGCCGCTCACCACCCCCATGACAGTGCCCTCGCAGGCGGCCTCCCAGGTGTCGCTGGACCTGCACATCACGGGCGAGGCGAGGACCGTGACGAGCGCCTGCGCCTCGGGAACCGAGGCCATAGGGCAGGCGATCGACCGCATACGGTACGGGCAGCTCGACCTCGCTCTCGCGGGCGGCGCCGAAGCCGTCGTCACCCCGGCGATCATGGCGTCCTTCGCGGCGATGCGGGCCCTGGCCGACGGGGACCCGTCAACCGGCTCACCCTCCCGGCCCTTCGCCAGGGACCGGGGCGGATTCGTCAACGGCGAGGGAGCCGGGATCCTCGTACTGGAGGCCGAGGAGCACGCACGGGCGCGTGGCGCGCGGATCTACTGCGAGGCCGCGGGCTGGGGCCTGTCGGCCGACGCCCACCACATGGCCGCACCCGACCCGTCCGGCAACGGCGTCGCGCTGGCCCTGCGGCGGGCCCTGCGGGATGCCGGGGGCCGTGTCGCCGACGTCGTCCACGTGAACGCCCATGCCACGGCCACGATCGAGGGTGACCTCGCGGAGGCGGGCGCACTGCGGGCGGTACTCGGGCGACGGCCCGTACCGGTCACGGCTCTCAAGGGGCACCTGGGGCATCTCCAGGGGGCGGCGGGCGGGGTCGAGGCCGTCGCCGCCGTACTGACCCTGCATCACGGGGTGGTGCCGCCGACCGTCGGGTGCGGGGAGGTCGACGACGCGATCGGGCTGGACGTGGTGAGGGGGGTGCCGCGGGCCCTGCCGGTGGACGGAGACCTGGTGCTCAGCAATTCGTTCGGGTTCGGTGGACACAACGCGGTGCTGGCGCTGCGGCGGAGATAGGGGCGCGGAGACTTCAGGCCGTGCGCTTGCGTGACGCCGTCTTCTTGGCCGTGGTCTTCTTCGCGGTGCTCTTGGCGGTGCTCTTCGCCGTCGCCTTGGCCGCTGTCTTCTTCGCGCCCTGGGCCGTCTTCGCGGTCGACTTCCTGGCCGACGACGCGGTCTTCTTGGCCGCCGCCTTCTTGGCCGCCGCCGTCGACTTCTTGCCCGCCGCCTGCTTGGGCGCCGCCCGGGCCGTCTTGCGCTGGGGCAGGGACCTGACCTCCGCCTCCGCCTCCCCCGGCTCTTCGCCGCGCGACTCCTTCGCCGCCCGCACACTCTTCTCCAGGGCCGCCATCAGGTCGAGGACCTTGCCGGACTTCGCCGGTTCGGGTGACTGCGGCGGGGCCTCGCCGGCCGCCTTCGCGGCGACGACCTCCTCCAGGGCCTCGCGGTACTCGTCGTGCAGCTCATCGAGCTCGATCTCACCGAGGGTGTCCATCAGAGCGTCCGCGAGGTCCAGCTCCTTGTCGTTCACGGTGACGTGCGCGTCCGGCGCGACGCCCTCCGGTGCCCGGACCTCGTCCGGCCACAGCAGCCCGTGCATGGCGATGGCGTCCTCGACCACGCGCAGCATGCCCAGGCGTTCACGGCCGCGAAGCGCGTACTTGGCGATCGCCACCTTCTGGCTCCGCTTCAGCGCCTCCCGCAGCAGGGTGTACGGCTTGGCCGCGGGCGCGCCGCCCGCGGCGAGGTAGTACGCGCTGTCCATCTGGAGCGGGTCGATGCTGTCCGCGGGCACGAACGCCACGATCTCGATCGTCTTCGCGGTCGGGAGCGGCAGGTGCGACAGGTCCTCGTCCGTGATCGGGATGATCGTGCCGTCCGCGTCCTCGTAGCCCTTGCCGATCTCCGCCTGGGTGACCTCGCGGTCCTCCAGTTCGCAGACCTTGCGGTAACGGATACGGCCGCCGTCCTCCGTGTGGATCTGACGGAAGGCGATCGAGCGGTTCTCCGTGGCGTTCACGAGCTTGATCGGGATGCTGACCAGGCCGAACGAGATGGCGCCGTTCCAGATGGATCGCACGTGCAGCACCCTTTCGATCGGTTTGCCAGGATCACCCGGACATCCTCCATATTTTCTGGAATTCTCATCGTATGACGCCGATCACAGAGGTGGAGGGGCGACGGCTGGCGCTCAGCAATCTGGAGAAGGTGCTGTATCCGGCGACCGGCTTCACCAAGGGCGAGCTGCTGCACTACTACGCGACCACGGCCGACGCCCTGCTGCCGCATCTGCGGGATCGGCCGGTGTCCTTCCTGCGGTACCCCGACGGTCCGGACGGCCAGGTGTTCTTCACCAAGAACGTTCCGCCGGGCACTCCCGACTGGGTCACCACGGCCGAGGTCCCCCGTGTCGAGGGGCCGGCCCGCATGGTGTTCGTGCAGGACCTCGCCAGTCTGATGTGGGCGGCCAACCTCGTCACCGAGTTCCATACGCCCCAGTGGGTGATCGAGGCTCCCGGCGAGGCCGACCGGCTGGTCTTCGACCTCGACCCCGGTTCGCCCGCCGGGGTGGTGGAGTGCTGCGAGGTGGCCCTCTGGCTGCGGGAACGTCTGGAGGCGGACGGCATCGAGGCATACCCCAAGACGTCCGGCTCGAAAGGGCTGCATCTTGCCGCGGCCATCCGTCCCGCCTCGTCCGAGCGGGCCACCGAGTACGCCAAGGAGCTTGCCGTGGAGGCCGAGAAGGCCCTGCCCCGGCTGGCGATCCACCGGATGACGAAGAGTCTGCGGCCCGGCAAGGTGTTCGTGGACTGGAGCCAGAATGCCGCCCGCAAGACGACGGCCACGCCGTACACGCTGCGCGCTCGGCGTGAGCCTGCCGTGTCCGCGCCGGTGACGTGGGAAGAGGTGGAGGACTGCCGCTCCCCCGACGCGTTGACCATCCTCGCGCCGGATCTGGCTCCGCGGTTGCAGGACTACGGCGACTTGCTGGCTCCGCTTCTCGACGCGGACGGTGCGGGTTCGCTGCCGTGAGTTTTCCTCGCCCCCGCCGCCCCTACCCGTCCCGTCCCGTCCCGTCCTTGAAGGGGCTCCGCCCCTTCGACCCCGCTCCTCAAACGCCGGAGGGGCTGAGTTTCCAGCGCCGGTCCCGGCATTTCAGCCCAAGGCTCGCGGTGGCCGACCCCCACGACTCAGCCGGCGGCCAGCCACACCCCCCGGTCCCGGGCCATCGCATGCAGCGCCTCCACGTCCGCCGGCTTCAGTACCCCGCCCGTCCGGGCCAGCCCCGTCACCTCCGTGTCCTTCAGGACGCGGACCTCCCGGAGCGGCCCGGTGATGGTCACGTCGGACGGGGCGACCAGGGCGAGGACGGGGTGGACCTCGGCGGTGAGGGCGTGGGAGGCGCGGTCGGCGTCGGCGCGGACGCGGCGGAGCAGGGGGTGGGAGTCACGGCGGCCGAGGGTGACCATCGGGTCGGCGACGGTCACCTTCTGCTTACGGGCGTACAGCGCGTGCAGCGCGAACAGCCCGCCGGGGCCGATCACGAGGTGATGGATGCGGTCGCCGCCGGGCAGCGGCACGGAGTGCAGCGTGTGCCAGCCCGCGCCGTCGAGCCGGTCCAGCGCCTCCCCGACCGTCTGCTCCGCCGTCAGCGCCCGCTGACGCGGGTCGGGACGGCGAAGTCGGCCGGCGGGTCCCGGGTCCCGGTCGAGGGAGACCAGAAGCGCCTCACCGGGACGGTTGGGCGCCAGGTCGTCGTCCGGATGCAGGGTCAGCCGGGCCAGCTCGGCGGGCGTGGGGACGGGGGGCGGCCCCACCGTCACCGGGCCGGTGACGAAGGGCCCGAGCGCCTCCAGCACATCCTCCCTGCGGTCGTCGCTGAGCAGGTTGATCCGGGCCGCCTCACGGTCGTACCAGGCGATGTTCCGCCCGTCCGTGAGGCAGACGTAGAGCCGCTCCTGGCCGTGTCGCCAGGTCGGTATGACGCGCAGTCCGCTCATGCACCATCACCCCACTGACCATGGGAACAGGCGGGGTGCTGCGCGTGCAAGAACCCGGTTACCTTTGAGAGGAGTTGGGCAGACCCCCCTCGACGGGTGTTGGGGAGGCGCCGTTGCGTACCCGCAGGAAGCAACCCGACGTACCGGCTCCGGACAACCCGTGGAGCGAGATCGTGCCCGGCTTGTGGATGGGCGGTCACGAGTTCCGGGGGCAGTCGGGCCAGGTGGAGTTCGCCGTCGTACGGGACGAGTTCGATCTCGTACAGACTCTGCTTCGCCTGCCCGGCCACGGGCCCGATCCCGGCGTGGCGCACCATGTGTGGCCGATCCCCGACGGACCGCTGGACGGCACCCAGCTCGCGGGGGTGATACGGCTGGCCGAGGCCGCGTGCGAGGCGCTGGACGGGGGTCGCAGGGTCCTCGTCCGCTGCTACCACGGCTACAACCGCTCGGGGCTCGTCATCGCCCACGCCTTGGTGCGCCGGAGCCACTCCGCCGAGCAGGCGATCCGGCTGATACGCTCCCGCCGCTCTCCGTGGGCCCTGCACAACGAGCTGTTCGTCGACTACCTCCGCGCCGGGCTGTCGACGGCCCGGCTCCTTGAGGAGCTCGCCGAGTAACCGTTTCGCCCGTCCGCCCACCGGGTGCGCAAAAAGGACTTCCGTCCGAATAGTGTGTACGGGCCGACCACTACTCGATCCCCAGGAGAACCGTGCCCCGCAGCCGCCCCGCGCGCCTCGTCGTGCTCGTCGCCCTGCTGCTGGCGGCCACGACCGCCTGTGGTGACGCCGGGGAGCTCCAGGGCGCGGGCCCGACCGAGGTCGCGGTGAGCCCGGACAAGCTGTGGCCGAAACTGACACCGGCGTCCAGCCCCGCCTATGTCGTGGGCGAGGTGAACAGGGAGGTCGTGAAGGGCGTCGACCTGCCCGAGGGCGACATCCGCGACGTGCAGCCGGTGGCGGTCGTACGCCAGGAGATCGCCGCCCACCGGGACGAGTACAGCGGCAGGAACGCGATGTACCGCGAGACCGGCCGTCTGATGGCCGACTGCGACGAGGGCGCCGGGCGCGGCAAGTGCCCGGTGCTGCGGCCGTACTACCGGGATCTGACCGGCGACGGGCGACCCGAGCTGACACTGGGCTTCCGGCTGATGCCGGGCAAGACCACCGCGGTGCGCGTCTACACCGTGGAGAAGCACCGGCTCGTGCAGGTGATGGCCTGGGACGACGCCATCAGCGGTGTCGAGCTGGCCGGACGGTCGGTGATCATACGCTCGCCGTCCGAGGTCGCCGGGTACGAGTACCGGCTGCAGTGGACCTGGGACGCGGACCAGAAGGCGATGCTGCTCACGCACGACGAGATGCTGCGCACCGGGCCGCACCAGAAGACGCCCCGCCCCTCGCCCTCACGCTCCGCGTCGCCCTCCCTCTCCCCGTCCGCCACCCCGTCGGCGAGCACCCCATGAGACTCGGGCTCCCCCAGTGGGCCGGCCCGCTCGCCGTCAAGGCCGCCCTCTTCATCACGGTGATGTGCTGCGCGCTCGCCGCACTGCTCGGCATCCTCGTGCACGTCTCGGTGACGAACCAGACCGTCGGCCAGGCCCGCGACCTCGCGCTGTCCCGGCTGGAGGACGCGACGACCGCGTTCGAGGCCGGGGACACCCTCCCGTCCGGCGTCGGCCTGGACCCGCCGGAGCTGCCCGAGTCCCTGCGGGAGCTGGCGGTGGCCGGGGAGCGCGCCACGATGGTCGCCGACCACCGGGGGCGCCCCACGATGTGGGCGGCGGGCCCCGCCGACGGCGAGCGGGCCCTCGCGGTCGAGGTCGACTACTCGCAGCAGGCCCGCACCATCGAGGGGCTGGACCGGGCGATCGTGTGGTCGTCGGCGCTGGCGATCGGGGCGACGGTGCTGGTGGGCGCGTTCGCGGTGACGCGGGTGACGCGCCGGCTGCACGCCACGGCCCGGGTGGCCCGGCGGATCAGCGGGGGCGACCTGGACGCCCGGGTCGACGATCCCCGTACGAAGGATCCGACCCGCCCGCAGGACGAGGTGGCCTCCGTTGCCGCCGCCCTCGACTCCATGGCGTCCTCGCTGCAGGGCAAGCTGCTCGCCGAGCAGCGCTTCACGGCGGACGTGGCACACGAGCTGCGCACGCCCCTGACCGGACTGCACGCCGCGGCCGAGCTGCTCCCGGCGGGGCGCCCGACCGAGTTGGTGCAGGACCGGGTGGCGGCGCTGCGCACGCTGACCGAGGATCTGCTGGAGATCTCGCGGCTGGACAGCGGACGTGAGCGGTCGGAGCTGGACACCGAGCCGCTGGGGGCGCTGGCCGAGCGGGTGGTGCGGGCGTCCGGGACCGGGACCGAGGTCGTCGTCGTACGGGACGCCGTGGTGGAGACCGACCGGCGGCGGCTGGAGCGGGTGTTGGGGAATCTGGTGGCGAACGCGCACAAGCACGGGCGCGGGCCGGTCGTCCTGACGGTGGACGGGCCCGTGGTGACCGTGCGGGACCACGGCGTGGGCTATCCGGAGTACCTCGTCGCGCACGGGCCGCAGCGGTTCCGTACGGAGGGGGGCTCCAAGGGGCACGGACTCGGGCTGACCATCGCGTTGGGGCAGGCGGAGGTGCTGGGCGCGCGGCTGACGTTCACCAATTCGGCGGACGGCGGAGCCGTTGCGACGCTGACGCTCCGCTAGGAGCGATCGCGGACAGGGCGCCCCTCCTCGCTCCATCGGCCCCAAGCCACGCTGGTGCGGAGCCGTAAGGCACACAAGACGGACTAATTGGGTAAGTTCCGGACATGACCAAGGCCGGAACCACCCTGGTGGCAGCGGACGCGCCCGCTCCCGCCGCACGCCTCCCCCGGCGCCGTGGCATCGAACTGGCCCTCATCGTCGTGGCGGTCCTGCTCTCCGTGTACGGCTACTGCGCGGTCGGCCTCGCCAAGAACGGCACCGTCCCGCCCGGCGCCGCCGGCTACGGGGCCGGGCTCGGCGTACTCGCGCTGGTCGCGCATCTGGCGGTGCGCCTGCGCGCCCCCTGCGCCGACCCGCTGCTGCTGCCGATCGGCGTACTGCTCAACGGCCTCGGTCTGGTCCTGATCTACCGGCTCGACCTGGAGACACCGAACGACCGGGCGGCCCCCGCCCAACTCGTGTGGTCCACGCTGGGGGTGGCCCTGTTCATCGTGGTCGTCCTCCTGCTGCGCGACCACCGCGTGCTCCAGCGCTACTCCTACGTGTGTGTCGTGGCCGCGCTCGTTCTCCTGACCCTGCCGATCTTCTTCCCGGCCGTGAACGGCGCCCGCATCTGGATCCGGATCGCCGGATTCTCCATCCAGCCCGGCGAGTTCGCCAAGGTGCTGCTCGCGGTGTTCTTCGCGGCGTACCTGGCCGCCAACCGCAGCGCGCTGGCATACACGGGCCGCCGTGTCTTCGGCGTCAACCGGCTCCAACTGCCCACCGGGCGCGTCCTCGGCCCGATCGTCGCCATCTGGCTGCTGAGCGTGGGCGTCCTGGTCCTCGAACGCGACCTGGGCACCTCGCTGTTGTTCTTCGGCCTGTTCGTGGTCCTTCTCTACGTCGCCACCGGCCGCACCGGCTGGATCGCACTCGGCCTGCTCCTCGCGGCGCTCGGTGCGGTGGCCGTCGGACAGTTGGAGCCGCATGTGCACGGCAGGGTCGAGGACTGGCAGCATCCGTTCGCGTCGATCGAGGCGGGCGAGGGCCCGAACCAGCTGTCCCAGTCGCTGTTCGCCTTCGCGGCGGGCGGCATGCTCGGCACCGGACTGGGCCTCGGCCACTCGATCCTGATCGGCTTCGCCACCAAGTCCGACTTCATCCTGGCGACGGCCGGGGAGGAGCTGGGCCTGGCGGGCCTGTCCGCGATCTTCCTCCTCTACGGCCTGCTGGTGGAGCGCGGCTACCGGGCGGGCCTCGCCCTGCGCGACCCCTTCGGCCGCCTCCTCGCGGTGGGGCTCGCCTCGATCGTGGCGCTCCAGGTGTTCGTGATCGCCGGCGGGGTGACGGGCCTGATCCCGCTGACCGGCATGGCGATGCCGTTCCTGGCGCAGGGTGGCTCGTCGGTGGTCACCAACTGGGCGATCGTGGCGCTGCTGATCCGGCTGAGCGACCGGGCACGCAGTCGCCTCGGCGTCCCCAGGAGCGAGGAGGCCCCCGTGCCGACGGAACCCGACGCCACCGCGGAGGCCGCCCGATGACCCGGCACATCCGCCACGCCGCCTTCTTCTGCGCGCTGCTGCTGATCGCGCTGCTCGTGAACGCCGCCCGCATCCAGGTCTTCGAGGCGCCGTCCTACGACGACAACATCGCCAACCGCCGCACCACGATCGCCCGTTACGGGCAGCCGCGCGGCGACATCCTGGTCGACGGCACACCGGTCACCGGCTCCCGGGACACCGGCGAGCACCTCCGCTACGAACGGACGTACGCGAACGGCCCGATGTACGCCCCCGTCACCGGCTTCGCGTCGCAGGTGTACGGCACGACCCTGCTGGAGCACACCGAGGACGGCGTCCTGTCGGGCACGAACCCGCTGCTGACGCCGTTCCCGCTGTGGAACGGCGTGGCCATCCGCGACCGCAACCCCGGCGGCGACGTCGTCACCACACTCCGCAAGGCGGCGCAGGAGGCGGCGTACGAGGGACTCGCCGGCCGCAAGGGCGCGGTGGCGGCCATCGAGCCGTCGACGGGCCGCATCCTGGCCCTGGTGTCCGCCCCGTCGTACGACCCATCCGTCCTGTCCGGGAACCGCTCGGCGGTGGCCAGGTCCTGGTCGACCCTGAACCGCGACGCCGACAAGCCGATGCTCAACCGGGCGGTGCGCAAGACGTATCCGCCGGGGTCGACCTTCAAGGTGATGACGGCAGCGGCGGCCCTGGACTCGGGCGTGGTCGAGGATCTGGACGACCGCACCGACTCCCCGGAGCCGTACACCCTCCCGGGCACCAGGACCTCGCTCACGAACGAGTCCAAGGGCTGCAGGAACGCACCGCTGCGCAAGGCCTTCGAGTGGTCGTGCAACACGGTGTTCGCCAAGCTGGGCGTCAAGGTCGGAGTGGACCGGATGGCGGCGACCGCGGGGGCCTTCGGCTTCAACGACCCGAACCTCAAGATCCCCTACTCGGTCGCCGAGAGCACCTTCGACACCAAGGTGGACAAGGCCCAGCTCGCCCTGTCGTCGATCGGCCAGTACAACACCCGCGCGACACCCCTGCAGATGGCGATGGTCGCGGCGGCCGTGGCGAACGGCGGCCAGGTACGGTCGCCGTACCTGGTGGAACGCACGACCAGGGCGGGCGGCTCCACGGTCTCGACGGCCGGATCACGCCCGATGCGGCAGGCCATGCGCCCGTCGACCGCCGTCCTCCTCAAGGAACTCATGGTGGACGTGGTACGCGAGGGCAGCGGCACGAACGCCTGGATCCCCGGCGCGACGGTGGGCGGCAAGACCGGCACGGCCCAGCACGGCCTGGGCAACTCCGGCACGCCGTACGCCTGGTTCGTCTCCTGGGCGCAGGGCGACACCGACCTGGAGCCCAAGGTCGCCGTCGCCGTGGTGGTGGAGGACGCGGACGCCGACCGGGGCGAGATCAGCGGCGGCGGGGACGCGGCGCCGATCGCGCGGGCGGTGATGGAGGCGGTACTGAAATCCCCCTCACCGCAGGACAGTTGACGCAGGCGACCGTGCCCACGTACTGAGACACCCCCTGCAACCCCGGCGCCGCCCGACCTATCGTTCGGCCCATGACGACATCAGCCGTGCAGGAAGCCGCCTACGAACTCGCCCAGGTCAACATCGCCCGCCTCAAGGCCCCGCTGGACTCACCGCAGTTGAAGGACTTCGTCGACAGCCTCGACCCGGTGAACGCCGATGCCGACGCCGCCGACGGTTTCGTGTGGCGGCTGGAGGGCGACGCGGGCGACGCGACGGACGTGAGCGTCTTCGGCGACGACTGGCTGATCATCAACATGTCGGTGTGGCGGGACACGAACGCCCTGACCGCGTACATGTACCAGGGCCGCCACCGCGAGATGCTGGCCCGCCGCCGCGAGTGGTTCGACAAGGTGCAGGAGGCGATGGTGACCCTCTGGTGGGTCCCCGCGGGCCACCGCCCGACGGTCGCGGAGGCCGAGTCCCGGCTTCTGCACCTGCGCACGAACGGCCCGACCCCCTACGCCTTCACCCTGCGCACGTCGTTCCCGCCGCAGGGGGCGAAGCCGCTGCTCGGCGAGGTGCCGGACGGCCTGGGCTGCTCGGTCTAGGAGGGGCCGGTCGGACCGGTCTCCGCCCCCGCCTCGATCGCGTCCTCGACCTCCGCCACCCGCTCCCGCTCCTCCGCCGCGAACCGCTCGGCGTCGAGCTTCTCGGCGATCTCCTCGTCCTGAGCCATCAGCAGGTCCAGATTCGAGTCCCCCATCTCGAACACCCCCATGTCCACATAGGCCTGGTCAACTACCCGCCGCTAAAGCGACGGGCTTGCACAGCGGGTGCCACTGGCTGTGGTACTGCGCTTGCATCCTGTCCCACGCCCAGGTTTGCGGGGTGGATCTGGGGCGGTTGACTGCGCCCCGCGTCGCCACAACTCTTCCGCGCGAGCACGGATGTTGCGGGAGCCGTTGCGGTCTGCGTGATCAACGAATCCGCAGGACCGGCACGCGAACCAGGCTTGCGAGACCCGGTTCGCCTTGTCGATGTGGCCGCATTCGGCGCAGGTGCGGGAGGTGTACGCCGGGTCGACGTACACCAGGGGCACTCCCGCCTTGCCGGCCTTGTAGGCGATGAACGCTCCGAGCTGGGCGAAGCTCCAGCTGGAGTGAGTGGCCCGTGGGGGCTTGCGAAGCCGTACCCGCTCGCGGATCCCTGTCAGGTCTTCCAGGGCGATTCCGCGACCGGTGCGTTCCGCCTCGGCCACCACATGTTTCGCGATCTTGTGGTTGATGTCCTTGGCCCGCCGCGCTTCCGGTTCAGGGCCCGCCCGGCCATGACCTGACCGTACGCGTCACAGGTCTTCTTGATGACGTGCTGAGCGGCCTGCGCGCTCAGAGCCCACCGCTGCTTGACCTCGGCAGGTGTGCTCGCGCAGCGCGAAATTCCGCTTCACATCCTTCTCGAACGCCACCCGGGACACCCAGGAAGCCGCCTCGTTGCAGGCACGCATGGTCGCCTCAAGTGCCGCCGCCTGCACGGGCGTCGGCAACAGCTTGACCTGTACCACCAGCTTCTTGACACCCCACCTTACGAGCGCGACCGCACAGGCGGACGACTTCCGCACACCCGCCCCACTTTCCAGCGACGAGCCGTCCAGGCGTTCGATGTCGCCCCGGGCTCTCCTCGCCCCCAGTTACAGCGACGCCCCGCATCGCCCGCGCCGACCGTCGGCACCCACCACGCGCGGTCAACAAGTCCTGCGCAAGGGATTGACGAGCTTGCTGACAGGCAGTCTCATAACAGTCGGACGACGTACCCCCGGGTAACAGAGGTGAGAGACCGATGACGACCCTGACGGAAGCCGACGCGGTCGACGGACTGCGCGACGCACTCGGCCTGCTCAAGGACCGCGAACAGGTGGCCGAGCGGCTGCTCGCCTCTTCCGCCAAGCACTCCTTCGACCCCGACAAGGAACTGGACTGGGACGCGCCCTACGAGGAGGGCAAGTGGTTCTGGCCCCCCGAGCTGGTCTCGCTCTACGACACCCCGCTGTGGAAGCGCATGAGCGAGGAACAGCGCGTCCTCCTCTCCCAGCACGAGGCGGCGGCCCTCGCCTCCCTGGGCATCTGGTTCGAGATCATCCTCATGCAGCTCCTGGTCCGCCACATCTACGACAAGGCGGCGACGAGCGCACACGTCCGCTACGCACTCACCGAGATCGAGGACGAGTGCCGCCACTCCAAGATGTTCGCCCGCCTGATCTCCCACGGCGACACACCCTGGTACCCCGTCAGCCGCGCGCACCAGAACCTGGGCCGCCTCTTCAAGACGATCTCCACCACCCCCGGCTCCTTCACGGCCACCCTCCTCGGCGAGGAGGTCCTCGACTGGATGCAGCGCCTGACCTTCCCGGACGAGCGCGTCCAGCCCCTGGTCCGAGGCGTCACCCGCATCCACGTGGTCGAGGAGGCCCGCCACGTCCGCTACGCCCGTGAGGAACTGCGCCGCCAGATGGTGACGGCCCCGAGGTGGTCCCAGGAGTTCACCCGCATCACCTCCGGCGAGTTCGCCCGCGTCTTCTCCGTGGCCTTCGTCAACCCCGAGGTCTACACGAACGTAGGCCTGGACAAGCGAGAGGCCATGGCCCAGGTCAAGGCCAGCGCCCACCGCCGCGAGGTCATGCAGACAGGCGCAAAACGCCTGACGGACTTCCTGGACGACATAGGCGTACTGCGCGGAGCGGGCCGCCGCCTGTGGAGGTCATCGGGCCTCTTGGCGTAACCACTCGGGCGCACCCTCACAGCGCGGCACCCGCGTACGGCGGCAAGGGGACGTGCCGGGGGGTGTCCGCCCGCAGCGGCGGGCGTCAAGAAACAGCACCTCTCAAGAGACAGCAACCGCCCGACCGAGGACGGACACCCCCCGGCACGGCCCCGACCCACCCACCGGCCGCAGGCGCTACGCGAACCCCCACTCACCCGCGCGGGCCGCCGCAGGCATCCCCCGCCCAACCGCCGGAGGCACCCCGCCCCACCTCCCGGCGACTACCCTGCTGGTCATGACGCCCTCGGCCCCCACCCCCGCCTACCGCCGCCTGAGCGTCGAGGAACGCCGCAGCCAGCTCCTCAACGCCGCCCTCACGCTCTTCGCCCACCGAGCCCCCGAGGACGTCTCCCTGGACGACGTGGCAGAGGCGGCCGGCGTCTCCCGCCCCCTGGTGTACCGCTACTTCCCGGGCGGCAAGCAACAGCTCTACGAGGCAGCCCTCCGCTCCGCCGCCGAAGAACTGCAGCACTGCTTCGACGAACCCCGAGAAGGCCCCCTCGTCCCCCGCCTGTCCCGCGCCCTCGACCGCTACCTGACCTTCGTCGACCAGCACGACGCCGGCTTCAGCGCCCTGCTCCAGGGCGGCAGCGTCGTGGAGACGTCCCGCACGACCGCCATCGTCGACGGCGTACGCCGCGCCGCAGCGGAGCACGTCCTTGGCCACCTGGGTGTCACCGACCCCGGCCGCCTGCTCCGCATGACCGTACGGATGTGGATCACCGCGGTCGAGGCGGCCTCCCTGATCTGGCTGGACGAGGGCAAGCAGCCCCCCGTGGATGAGCTACGGGACTGGCTGGTGGAGCAGTTCGTGGCCGCGCTCTCCGTCACCGCGGGCCGGGACCCCCAGACCGCCGCCCTGACCGAGAAGCTGGCGGAACAGCAGACCGAGCAGCCGACCGCGGATAGCTGAGACTGGTGCCGTGAAGAGCGAAGACACCCCCTTCGAGGGCGGCCCCATGGACGGCCGGGTCCTGCCCGTACTGCTGGGCATCACGGGCCACCCGCCCAAGACGTACCGCATCCCCGTCCCCGACCCGCACGGCGGCGAGCCCACGGTCCTCGTCTACCGCCGCGTACCCCGCACACCGGGCACCCGCACGGGCCTCTCCCAGCGCTGGAAGTACGAGTACGACCCCGAGGGCAAGCACGGCCGCCGCCTGAACTGGCCCTGGTCCAAGCCAGACACCACGCCGCAGAGCAAGCCACAAGACTCGAACGAGTGAAGTGACTGAGCCGAGCCGCGCACACCTGCCGCGCGAACCGGTTTCCCCCGCCTGATGCTCACGGTACGGAGCAGAGAGCCGCTGCGCACCGGAGGTGATGACGTGTCAGGAAGGCGAAGGCTGCTGCGTCGGGCACGCACGACAGCGGTGTCGGCGGCAACGGCGACCGCGACGATCCTCGCGTCGGCAGCCGCATCCACACCCGCGACGGCGGCGCCCGAGCCCGCACCCGACCCGCAAGAGCAGTCCACCGCACGTCTCCTGACAGGCCTTCAGCGTCTCTACCGCGAGACCGAGAAGGCGACGGAGACCTACAACGCGACCGAGGAGAAGCTCAAGAAGCAGCGCACCGAGGTCACCCGCCTGGACACCGCCCTGTCCCGCGCCCGGCTCTCCCTGCACGACAGCCGGGGCGCGACCGGCCGCCTGGCCCGCCAGCAGTACCAGAACACCACCGACATCTCCCCGTACGTGCGCCTGCTCCTGGCCCGCGACCCCCAGCACGCCCTGGACCAGGGCCACGTCATCGGCCTGCTGGCACGCGAGCGCGCCGAGACGGTCGGCCGGCTGACCGGCACGGAACACAAGGCCGACGAACTGGCCCGCAAGGCCCGCAAGGCTCTGGACCACCAACTCGTGCTGGCCGAACGCCAGAGGAAGAACAGGGACGCCGTACACAAGCGGCTCAAGAAGGTCGAGGAGCTCCTGGCGTCCCTGACCGCCGACCAGCTCACCGCCCTGGCCGCATTCGAGAAGAAGAGCATCACCAAAGCCCAAGAGGACCTCATGGCATCCGGCGAACTGGCCAAGGAGGACCACAAGCCGTCCTCCGAGGCCAACCGTGCGATCCGCTACGCCAGGAAGCAGCTCGGAAAGCCCTACAAGTGGGGCGCGGAGGGCCCGAAGTCATACGACTGCTCGGGCCTGACGTCCGAGGCCTGGGCGCACGCCGGCACCCGGATCCCCCGCACGAGCCAGGAGCAGTGGGCACAGCTCGACCGCATCCCCCTGACCGAACTGCGACCGGGTGACCTGGTCATCTACTTCCCGGACGCCACGCACGTGGCCATGTACGTCGGCAAGGGCAAGGTGATCCAGGCCCCGCGTCCCGGCGAGAAGATCAAGGTCTCCCCGATCGCGTCGAACCCGCTCCTGGGGGCGGTGCGTCCCGAGGTCAGGCCCCCGAAACCTCCGCGAGATAAGCCCCGGTCTTCTCCGGCTCGTAAAAGAAGTTCTCAAAGTCGGCCGGATCATTGAACCCGTTGGCGAACCGGTCGGCGACCGGCGGCAGCTGGCCGGCCGCCCCGATGAGGTTGAGGATGTGCTCCGGCGGCGGCGCCAGCATCGCGTTCGTCCACTTGGTGACGTGCTGCGCGGTGGCCCAGTAGCGGTCGAAGGTGGCGCGCATCCACGCCTCGTCGAACTCCTTGTCCCCGTGCTCCAGGATCGAGGAGAGATAGGCGGCGGCGCACTTGGAGGCGGAGTTGGAGCCCTGCCCGGTGATCGGGTCGTTGGCCACCACGACATCGGCGACACCCAGTACGAGCCCGCCGCCGGGAAGCTTCCCGACGGGGTTGCGCACGGTCGGCGCGTACCGCCCGCTCAGCGTGCCGCCCGCGTCCGTGAGCTCGACCTTGGTCGCCCGCGCGTACTCCCAGGGCACGTACTTCTCCATGAGTTCCAGGGTCAGGGAGAGGTGCTCCGCCGGGTCCTTCACGCCGTCGAAGACGTCGAGCGGCCCGCCGGGTATGCCCTCCCAGAACAGGATGTCCGCCCGCCCGGAGGTCGTCAGGGTGGGCATGACGAACAGCTCGCCGACGCCGGGGACGAGGTTGCATCGGACGCCTTCGGTGTCCGGGTGCTCCGGACGCGGGTCCAGGCCGTGGACGTACGCCACGGCAAGCGCGCGCTGCGGCTCGCTGTACGGGGACCGCTCGGCGTCCCGCCCGAACATCTGGACGAGCTCGCCCTTGCCGGCCGACACCAGCACCAGGTCGTACGTACGGGAGAAGTAGTCGAGGTCGCCGACCGCCGCGCCATGGATGACCAGCTGGCCGCCACGCTGCGCGAACGTCTCCATCCAGCCGGCCATCTTCACCCGCTGGTCGACCGACTGCGCGAAACCGTCGAGGCGCCCCAGCCAGTCGATCGCCCGCGCCGCGGGGCCCTCGCCCCAGGATCCGGGGGCCGCCACCGAGACGCCGAGCCCCTCGATCTTCGGGGCCTGGGACTCCCAGAAGTTCAGCTGGAGATCGCGCTCGTGCTGGAGTGCCGTGTGGAACATGCACTGCGTGGACATGACCCGGCCGGCGCGGATCTCGTCCGCCGTCCGGTTGGACATCAGGGTGACCTCGTACCCGTTCGACTGGAGTCCGAGGGCGATCTGGAGTCCGGACTGGCCGGCTCCGACGACGAGTATCTTCCGCATCCGGGGTTGTTCTCCTACTCGGGGGTGACGTCCAGCGCGTGGCCGACGAGGGACAGGAGGGTCTCGATGACCGAGATCCGCCGCCGCGCGTCCATGATCATTACAGGTATGTGCGCGGGGATCGTCAATGCCTCCCGCACGTCCGCCGGCTCGAACAGCTCGCTGTCGTCGAAGTGGTTGACCGCGACGACGTACGGCAGTCCGCAGCTCTCGAAGTAGTCCAGGGCCGGGAAGCAGTCCTTCAGCCGCCGGGTGTCGGCCAGCACGACCGCGCCGATCGCACCGCGCACCAGGTCGTCCCACATGAACCAGAACCGCTGCTGGCCCGGCGTGCCGAACAGGTAGAGCACCAGGTCGTCGTCGAGCGTGATGCGGCCGAAGTCCATGGCCACGGTGGTGGTCAGCTTGCCGGGCGTCGAGGTGAGGTCGTCGGTCTCCTCGCTCGCCTCGGTCATCAGCGCCTCGGTCTGCAGGGGCGTGATCTCCGAGACGGCGGTGACCAGCGTGGTCTTGCCGACACCGAAGCCACCGGCCACGACTATCTTCGTGGCTACGGGGGCCCGGGTGCGGTCCGTCTGCCAGGGCTGTTCGGGCCCCTCTTGGCCGAGGAGCGGGGAGACACCGCGAGCGGCGTCAGAGACGACGGAGTCCACTCAGCACCCTTTCCAGCAGAGCACGGTCCGGCCGGCCCGTGCCGTGGCCGGTTCCCGTGCCGTACACCCGGATCTTTCCCTGGTCCGCGAGGTCGCTGAGGAGCACCCGGACCACACCGAGCGGCATCTTCAGCAGCGCGGCGATCTCGGCCACCGTGCGCATCCGGCGGCACAGTTCGACGATGGCCCGCAGCTCCGGCATCACCCGGGTGCTGAGGGAACCGTTCGTCAGTTCCTTGCGCTCCTGAGGGGCCTCCAGCGCCGCCACGAACGTCTCCACGAGGAGGACGTGGCCGAAGCGGGTACGGCCGCCGGTGAGCGAGTAGGGACGTACGCGGGCGGCTTTGCGATCGCCGCCGCGCACGGGGAGTTGCTGCCTGTTCTTCGGGGCGTTGCTCATCGGGTACTCCCTGCCGACTCGGCCTCTAGGGATTTCCGTAGCTCGCTGCGGAGTTCGGGGGTGAGGACGTGGCCGGCCCGGCCGACGAAGAGCGCCATGTGGTAGGCCACCACGCTCATGTCGCAGTCCGCGGAGCCGTGCACGCCGAGCAGCGAGCCGTCACTGATGGACATCACGAACAGGCTGCCCTCGTCCATCGCGACCATCGTGTGCTTCACGCCGCCGAACTGCATCAGCTTGGCGGCGCCTATGGTGAGGCTGCCGATGCCGGAGACGATGGTGGCGAGGTCGGCGGAGGAGCCCCGGGGGCCGGTGGGCCGGTCGGTCCTGGCCTCCCGGGCAGCCTCGTTGCGGGCGTGGTCCGAGGAGAGCAGGAGCAACCCGTCGGAGGAGACCACCGCGACTGACTGGATGCCCGGCACCTCCTCGACCAGATTCGTCAACAACCAGTGCAGGTTGCGGGCTTCACTGCTCAGTCCGAAGGTACTGGGCGCGGTCAACTGCTTGCCTCCTCGGCTGTGCCCCCCGTGGCTGCTTCGGTTTCCGTGCTCGGTGCCGGGTTCTGGCCCGTGTGTTCGGCGATCTCCGCCTGTACGTCTCGGTATCCGGCCGCCGCTCCCTGGCGGAATCCGCCCAGCCTCCTGCGGAGGGCGTCGGCGTCGACGCTGCCGGTCCGCTGGCGCGGGGCCTGGGCAGGGGCGGTGATCTTCGGCGTGCGCTTGGGGAGGCCCTTGTCGGTGACGACTTCGTCCGCCTCGTCGGGGACTCGTTCGTGCACCGCCTCGGCCTCGCCTTCGGCGGAGGAAGCGCCGTCGGGTGCGGGTGGCCCCTGTGGGGCGTCCTCGCCGTCGGCGGCCGCGGGTTCGACGGCTACCGGTTCGGCCGCGGCCGGCGGTTCCTCCCCCGTCGCCTGCGCCGGGATCAGCAGCTCCATCGTCGTCTCGGCGGGATGCTCCCGCTCCTGCTCGGCCTCGGGTGCCGCCGCCCGGCGTACCGGCTCCTCGGCCTCCCCGGTCTGCCGTACGGCCGTGTCGGCGTCCCCCGCCCCCCGTACCGCCCTCTCCGCCAGGGCCACCAGCGGGTCCCCGCCCTTGGGGCGGCCGGGCAGGACGTTGGAGTTGGCCTCCGCGTCGGCTCCAGGGAGGGAGAAGGTGTGGGCGCCGGTGTGGTGCGGCGTGTCCGAGGGGACCGCGGCCGGCGGGGCCGCCGCCAGCAGGCCCCCGGCAGGACCGCGACCGCCGCGACGCCGCCCTGCTTCTGCTCGCGCAGCTGGACGCGGACGCCGTGGCGGTGGGCGAGGCGGGCGACGACGTACAGGCCGAGGCCCAGGCCTTCGTCGCCCTCCTGGTCGTAGGAGTTCTCGGGGTCGAAGTCGGCGAGACGGGAGTTGAGGCGGGACATGCGCTCGCCCGTCATGCCGATGCCCTCGTCCTGGACGGAGAGCATCACCTCGCCGCTCTCCAGCAGCCAGCCGGAGATCTCGACGGGCAGGTCGGGCGGGGAGAACGACGTGGCGTTCTCCATCAGCTCGGCCAGCAGGTGGGAGAGGTCGTCGGCCGCGAAGCCCGCCACATGCGCGTGCGGGGGCAGCGCGGCGATACGGACCCGCTCGTACCGCTCGATCTCGCTGACCGCCGCCCGCACGACGTCGACCAGCGGCACCGGTCCGGCGTGCTGCTGGACGTGCTCGGTGCCGGCCAGGACGAGGAGGTTCTCGCTGTGCCGGCGCATGACCGTGGCGAAGTGGTCGAGCTTGAACAGGGTGGCGAGGCGCTCGGGGTCCTGCTCGCGCTCCTCCAGGCCCTCGATGACGGCGAGTTGACGCTCGACGAGGCCGAGGGTGCGCAGGGCCAGGTTGACGAAGGTGCTGCCGATGCTGTCGCGCAGGCGTGCCAGCTGGGCGGCGGACTCGGCGAGTTCGGTGCGCAGCTCCTCGCGGGCGTCGGCCATCTTCTGGCGCTGCCCGACGAGGTGCTTGCGGTCGGACTCCAGGGTGCCGATGCGCTCGTGGAGGGCGAGGGCGTGCGCGTGCAGGGCGTTGACGGAGTCGACGACCTGGGCGAACTCGTCCTTGCGCCCGGTGAACCTGACCGGCTCCTGAGCCGCCGGATCCTCGGCCGCCGCGAGCCGGGCGGAGCCCAGGCGCAGTACGGCGAGGGGCCGGGTGAGGCTGCGGGCCATGCCCGTGGCGACGCCCACGGCGAGCAGCATCAGGGCGCCGAGGATCGCGATCTGGATCTCCAGCGCGGTGACGTCGTCGTCGCGCAGCTGCTCCAGGGCCTTGGTGCGGCGGTCGTAGAGGGCGGACTCGACGCCGCGCATCATGTCGACGCGGGCGGAGAGGGCGGCCTCGACGCGTCCGGCGTCGGTGGCCAGGTCGCGGTCGGACAGCGCGGCCTGGTCGGTGAGGGCGGCGAGATACCGCTCGGCGGTGCCGATCTCGGGGCCGGTGACCGTGGAGTCGTACGAGGTGCGCGCGGTCTTCGGGGCCGAGCCGCGGAAGTCGGCGACGGCGGCGTCGGAGCGCAGGCGGGCCTGCTGGGCGGCGGCGCTGAGGGCGGCGCGCTGCTCGGCGTCGGCGTCCGAGGAGGTCTCGCGGGTGGCCGGGACGCCGGTGACCGGGTCGATGACGGTCTCGGTGGTGGTCGGCACGCTCAGCGCGGCGAGCAGCAGCCCCCGGGTGGCGGCGGCCTGCTGCACGGCGGAGTCCAGCTCGGCCAGCGCATAGGCGCCGGAGCCCGCGCGGGGCGGCATCTGCTCGGCCAGCTGCTCGGCGAGCCGGTGCAGTTCGGTGATCGTGACCGAGTAGGCGTTGTGCGCTTCCAGCGCGGTGCTCTTGCCGGTGAGCGCGCCCCTGCGCACGGCTGCGATGCCGTCGAGGTCGTCGTGCAGGGAAGCGGGCGCGTCGGTGTCGGCGCGTAGTTCCTCGACCTGCCGGTCGACGCGGGCGCTGCGCTGCTCGCTGGGCGCCTTGGACTTGGGGCGGCCGGCTGCGACGTACGACGTGACCTCGTCGCGCTCGTCGGCCAGGGAGTGCGCCAGGGTGAGCGCGTCCTCGGTCTGTGCGGCGAGGGTCACCAGCTCCTGGGAGTCGTGCAGTTGCCCGGAGGCGGCGACGACCGAGGGGACGCCGGCCCCGGCGATGGCGGCGGCCACGACGGCGACGGCGACGATCAGCCGGTTCCGTACGTGGGTCGAGCGCCCCTTGCCGGCGGGTGTGGCGTCGGTGGTGGTGCCGGGAGTGGGCTGTGCGCCCCCCGCGGAGGCCGTCTTCTTGCCTGAGCGACGTGGCCGCATCTTCTGCACCGGTGCTCGCATTCCTGACTCGTGATACCCATGGGTCCGGATGACGCTCCGTCAACTACCGCCGACCTCGCGTGCACCCCTTCCCCAAGCTCTCGGCATTGCTCGAGCCGGGGGTGTCCTCACCGGTCCCCGACCCTCCCAGTGCCGGTGGGCAACGGCCGCGCATCACCTGACCCGCCACCCGAAGGAGTGAACCCCGGAGGGGAGTTGGCGGGCAAGTTCCTCTGGCGCGTGGACGCCCCTTGTACGGCGGGCCGGTTGGACGTCTGGGGCAGGCGGTGGCAGTATTCGCCGCCACGTCTTCCCGGAGTGCTCCATTCCAGCCCAAATCAGACGCCTGACCTGCGCGACTGCACTCATTCAGCATCTCCTGCGACCCCTTGGTGACCCTTGTGAAGGGCTCGTGCAGACTGGCCGAATGCGAACAGAGCTTGTTTCGGAGCCCGGCGATCCGGCCCGCCCCAACGAGGACTTCGCGAGCGTCGGCCTCCCCGCCTCGGGACAGGGCGGCGTACTGGTGGTCCTGGACGGAGTGACCCCTCCGAGGGGCGAGACGGGCTGTCTGCACTCCGTCCCCTGGTTCACCGCACGGCTCGGCGGAGCCCTGACCGAACTGACCGTTTCACTCCCCGATGTTCCGCTCGCCGAGGCCCTGGCGCGTGCAATCGCACGGACCGCTGAGGCTCACGCGCAAACCTGTGACCTTTCTCACCCGCGCACCCCACAGGCCACAGTGGTTCTGGCCCGCTGGTCGGCGGAGGCGCTGGAGTACCTGATCCTGTCCGACTCGGCCCTCCTGGTGGAGTCGGCCGACGGCGCGATCACCCCGTACCTGGACGACCGCCTGGCCCGCCTCCCCCGCGCCTCCCTGGCCACGGACGCCCTGATCGACGCCCACGTCCGCAACAAGGAGGGCGGCTTCTTCACGGTCGCCGCGGATCCGTCGGTGGCGGCACGGGCGGTGACGGGGGTCCTGCCGCGCGGCGAGGTGCTGGCGCTGGCCGCGCTGACGGACGGGGCGACCCGCTGGGTGGAGAAGTTCCGGCAGGGCGACTGGGGAGACTGCTTCACCTACGTACGCAAGGAGGGGGCGCAGGGACTGGTGGACCGGGTACGGGCGCTGGAGCGGGCCGACGCGGAGGAGCGGACGTTTCTGGGGCGCAGCAAGACGCACGACGACGCGACGGTCGTGTACGTGCAGTGGTGAGCGTCGGACACGTCGAGCACGTCGAGCACGTCGAGCCGTGAGCGTCGGACACGCGGAGACGTGAGCGTCGGGGCCGCACGCGCCGCGGGGACTACTTCTCCATCCCCCGGTTCAACTGGTTCAGCAGCCGCGCCAGCTCCGCGACCTCGTGCCGGTCCCAGTGGGAGAGCTGCGCGACGTAGCGCTCCCGCCGCGCCTCGCGCACCTTGGCGACCCGGCCACGCCCCTCCTCCGTGAGGTGCACCAGCCACGCCCGTCCGTCGGCGGGGTCGGGCTCGCGGGCGACCAGGCCGAGGTCCTCCAGGGCGCGCAGCTGGCGGGACATGGTGGCCTTGCCGACACCGATGTACGCGGCGAGTTCGGTGGCCCGCAGCCGCCCGGACTCATCCAGACGGACCAACAGGCCGTACGCCGCCGACTCCAGGTCCGGATGGACCTCGCGGGCCATCTCGCCCTGCTTGGCCCGGGCGCGCCGGAACAGCACCGTCAACTCGCGTTCCAGATCGAGGAACTCGGGCCGGCCCGGACCGCCACCGGACACTCCTTCGGCGGAGGCGCCCCGGGATTCAACTCGCGGCCCGTCGCCGTTTCCGTCTTCGTGCACGTCAGCCCCTGCCTAGAGTTTCCCGGTCCTGAAAGTTTCCGCCGGCCGCCGTGATTGCCGCAGCTCCGCCAGTATTTCGCAGGAGTGGACCAACGGCAGCCTCCGGACCCCCTTCCACCTGCTCTTCTGCGCGCCTAGCGTCTGTGCCGGGGCCGTGCACCAGGGCCCGACCGGCATGCGCACGTCACAGACACGCGCGCTTCCCCACCGAGCGTCACCGAGCCTTCGGAGGCACGCTAATGCCCGTGCACAGACCCGAACCGCTCCGCCGCCGGCGCCCGCACCTCGCCGGGCTCCTGCTCGCCGCCGTCCTCTCCCTACTCCTCGCCACCCATCCCTCCCCCGCCACCGCCGACGACACCCCGCCCCGCGGCTCCGCGTACATGGGCATGGGCGTCCTGGCCCACGACGGCGAGGAGACCCTCCCCGCCGATGTCCTGGCCACCCAGACAGAAGGCGTGGACGTCTCCAGCCACCAGGGCGACGTCGCCTGGCCGACCCTGTGGAACAGCGGGGTCAAGTGGGCCTACGTGAAGGCCACCGAGGGGACCTACTACACCAACCCCTACTTCGCCCAGCAGTACAACGGCTCCTACAACGTCGGCATGATCCGCGGCGCCTACCACTTCGCCACCCCGGACACCACCAATGGAGCCACCCAGGCCAACTACTTCGTCGACCACGGCGGCGGCTGGTCCCGCGACGGCAGGACCCTGCCGGGCGCCCTCGACATCGAGTGGAACCCGTACGGCGACGCCTGCTACGGCAAGACCCCGGCCGCGATGGTCACCTGGATCCGCGACTTCGTGACCCAGTACAAGGCCCGCACCGGCCGCGACCCCGTCATCTACACGGCCACCAGCTGGTGGAAGCAGTGCACCGGCAACCACAGCGGCTTCGCCTCCGCCAATCCGCTGTGGATCGCGCGGTACGCCGCCGCCGTGGGCGAACTCCCGGCCGGCTGGAGCTACTACACCATGTGGCAGTACACGTCCTCCGGGCCGACCGTCGGCGACCACAACAGATTCAATGGAGCGCTGGACCGGCTCCAGGCCCTGGCCAACGGCTGAGCCACAACCACACCCCCCTCCGCAACTGTCTGCGGCGAAGGCCCGGGCCTCGTTCACGAGAACCCGGGCCTTGCCCATCCGGTCGCGTCCGTCACGCCGCGATCGGAACCTCCGGCGCCGCGCCGTTCGTGGCCGGCGACAGCGCCAGTTCCAGGACCTGGCGGACGTCGGTCACGGCGTGGACGTCGAGCTTGTCCAGCACCTCGGCCGGGACGTCGTCCAGGTCTGCCTCGTTGCGCTTGGGGATGATCACCGTGGTGACCCCGGCCCGGTGGGCCGCCAGCAGCTTCTGCTTCACGCCGCCGATCGGCAGCACCCGGCCCGTCAGCGAGACCTCGCCCGTCATCGCCACGTCCGTGCGGACCAGCCGGCCGGACAGGAGCGATGCCAGCGCCGTCGTCATGGTGATGCCGGCGCTCGGGCCGTCCTTGGGGACCGCGCCCGCCGGGAAGTGGATGTGCACACCCCGGTCCTTGAGGTCGGCGACCGGGAGCTCCAGCTCCGCGCCGCGCGAACGGAGGAAGGACAGGGCGATCTGTGCGCTCTCCTTCATCACGTCACCCAGCTGGCCGGTCAGCGTCAGACCCGCCGCGCCCGTCTCCGGGTCGGCCAGCGACGCCTCGACGAACAGGACGTCACCGCCCGCGCCCGTCACGGCCAGTCCGGTCGCCACGCCCGGCACGGCCGTACGGCGCTCCGCCGGGTCCTGGGCTGACTCGGGCACGTGGTGCGGCCGGCCGATCAGGCCGCGCAGGTCGCCGTCCCCGACGGTGAACGGCAGCTCCCGCTCGCCCAGTTCGTGCTGTGCCGCCACCTTGCGCAGCAGCCTCGCGATGGACCGCTCCAGGTTGCGGACGCCCGCCTCGCGCGTGTACTCGCCGGCGAGCTTGCGCAGGGCGCCCTCGTCGAGGGCGACCTCGTCCCTGTTCAGACCCGCCCGCTCCAGCTGACGCGGGAGCAGGTGGTCACGGGCGATGACGATCTTCTCGTCCTCGGTGTAGCCGTCGAGGCGGACCAGCTCCATACGGTCGAGCAGGGCCTCCGGGATGGCCTCCAGGACGTTGGCGGTGGCGAGGAAGACCACGTCCGACAGGTCCAGTTCCACTTCGAGGTAGTGGTCACGGAAGGTGTGGTTCTGGGCCGGGTCCAGGACCTCGAGCAGGGCGGCCGCCGGGTCGCCCCGGAAGTCGGACCCCACCTTGTCGATCTCGTCGAGCAGGACCACCGGGTTCATCGACCCGGCCTCCTTGATGGCGCGGACGATACGGCCGGGCAGCGCGCCGACGTACGTACGCCGGTGGCCGCGGATCTCCGCCTCGTCCCGTACGCCGCCGAGGGCTACGCGGACGAACTTGCGGCCCATGGCGTGCGCCACGGACTCGCCGAGGGAGGTCTTGCCGACGCCGGGCGGGCCGACCAGCGCCAGCACGGCACCGCCACGCCGGCCGCCGACGACACCCAGGCCGCGGTCGGTACGGCGCTTGCGCACCGCGAGGTACTCGGTGATCCGCTCCTTCACGTCCTCCAGACCGGCGTGCTCGGCGTCGAGGATCTCCTTGGCGCCGAGGATGTCGTACGCGTCCTCGGTCCGCTCGTTCCACGGCAGTTCGAGCACGGTGTCGAGCCAGGTCCGGATCCACGACCCCTCGGGCGACTGGTCGGAGGACCGCTCCAGCTTGTCGACCTCCTTGAGCGCGGCCTCGCGCACGTTCTCGGGGATGTCGGCGGCCTCGACGCGGGCGCGGTAGTCGTCGGACTCCTCGCCGTCCTGTTCGCCGTTGATCTCACGCAGTTCCTTGCGCACGGCCTCCAGCTGACGCCGCAGCAGGAACTCGCGCTGCTGCTTGTCGACGCCCTCCTGGACGTCCTTGGCAATGGTCTCGGCGACGTCCTGCTCGGCGAGGTGGTCGCGCAGCTGCTGGGTGGCGAGCTTGAGGCGGGCGACCGGGTCGGCGGTCTCCAGGAGCTCCACCTTCTGCTCGGTGCTCAGGAAGGGCGAGTACCCGGAGTTGTCGGCGAGGGCGGAGACGTCGTCGATGGCCTGGACGCGGTCGACGACCTGCCAGGCGCCGCGCTTGCGCAGCCACGCGGTGGCGAGGGCCTTGTACTCCTTCACCAGGTCGGTGACCTGTCCGGGCAGGGGCTCGGGCACGCTCTCGTCGAGGCGGGTCCCCTCGACCCACAGTGCCGCACCCGGTCCGGTCGTCCCGGCGCCGATCTTCACGCGGTTGCGACCGCGGATCAGGGCGCCCGGGTCGCCGTCGGCCAGCCGGCCGACCTGCTCGACGGTGCCGAGCACACCGGTGCTCGCGTACGTCCCGTCGATGCGTGGCACCAGCAGCACCCGTGGCTTTCCTGGCTGTGACCTCGCGGCTGCCTGAGCGGCCTCCACCGCGGCGCGCACGTCGGCGTCGTTCAGGTCCAGGGGGACCACCATCCCGGGCAGCACCACCTCGTCGTCGAGCGGCAGCACGGGCAAGGTGAGCGGTGTGGACGTCGAAGCCATGATCTCCCCTTCGGCAGTCAAGTTGAGTTATGCCGACTCAATGCACGGGACGCTTCGAATGTTCCCCGGCCTCCGTTCGCTGTGAGCGATCAGTTACGCCACAGGCCGTGACCTCGACTTCTGTCGGTAAACGGTGACCGGCACCCGATCCTTCCCGCACCGCCTCCGGTCTCGTCAGCGGCCTGCGTGAGGGGGTCGTCGACAGCCCGCCGTGCCTGAGGACGTGACGCTGCGCCACGTCAGGTCGGCCCCGGGCGAGATCGCCGTACATGTCGCAGACGCGCGGCGAGGTCGCCTCCGCCTCCTGGCCGGCCTTCCGCGCCGATACCGAGTTCGCGCGCCAGTGGGGCGGACGGCCCTGGCCGAGTGGCGGGCCGGGGCGTCTACCGCGCGCTGGTCGCGACCCGCGCGTGTGGTCGCCCGAGGTCGGCTGACTCCGCCGCGTACCATCCGCGCACGACCGGCCACATCGCGATCCCTATGGCCAGGGCGATCAGATGGCCCCAATTGGTCAGCGGGTCCGTGAGATTGACGAGGTCCTGGATCAGCATCCCGCCGAACAGCACCAGCACCGGACACCGAAGCCACGGCCGCAGCAGCCCGCTCAGCGCGCCGATGGCCGTGGCGACGCCGAAGCTGACGCCGTAGTCGATGCGGTGCAGCGAGCTGCCGGGAAGGTGGCCGACCAGCACGGCGAGCCCCACCGGGACCTCGGTGGCGAGGGTGGCCAGGACGTGTCCGGTCAGGAAGACGACGGCCGTGCGCATGCCGCCGATCCGTCGCTCCAGCGCGGCGAGCACCAACAGGAGGGCAAGCGTGTACGGCGCCACGAACCCGCCCGCGATCCACAGCGCGCTGGCGAGCAGCACCGTCACGGGCATGCCCACGAGGTGCGCCACGTCGGTGCTGGAGCCCTGATGCAGGGCGTGGACGAGGGCGGGGTCGGCATACGTGGCGACGAGCGAGGTGACGGCCAGTACGGCGGCGTAGGCGAGGGTGAACGGCGTACCGGTGGGGGTGGGCAGCAGACGCCAGGGGCGGCAGACGCGGGACAGGGGCGCGGCGGCTCCGGAGGGGCTCGGCGCGGAGGGCGATGCCGGAACGGCGGTCGTCGCGGTCGCGCCCAGTGGCCCGCGCTGCCGCGGCATCCCGTCCAGCAGCTCGGCCACCTCGGGCAGGCCCGCCCCACCGGGCATGGGAGCCGAGCCCGGCACGCCCCCAGCCGCAGTCCGTTCCAAGGTGAGGCGCCCCTTCCGTTTCCCTCACCCTTCGCCCGCGGCCCACCCGTGTCTGTGACCGGCGCCACAAGAACGCCGATTCTCAGCAACCTCTCAACAAGCCCCCGGCCCCGTCCCCCATCGAGGGACCCCCCGGCCACTCGCCGTGGGGAGAAACCTTCAGCGCACCCCGCGGGCCTGCCAGGATGGCCCGATGCCCACTTCGTACGACATCCCCGAAGTCCTGGACCGTCGCGAGGGCCCGCACGGTGAGGTCGTGCTGCGGCGGCATGGTGAACTGCTCCAGATCATCGCGAACGGCTGCTTCCTCATGGACACCTCCGACGGCCGCTCGGAACGGCTGCTCATCGACGTGGCACTCGGCGCGCTGGACGGCCGGGCGCGGCCCGACGTGCTGATCGGCGGGCTCGGCGTCGGGTTCTCGCTCGCACATGCCGCCGCCGATCCGCGCCCGGGAAGGATCACCGTCGTGGAGCGCGAGCGCGCGATTATCGACTGGCATCTCGACGGCCCGTTGTCCGACTTCTCCGCCCCGGCCCTCGCGGACCCGCGCACGGAGATTCTGGAAACGGATCTCGTGGCACACGTACATGAGACTTCCGCCACGTACGACGCACTGTGTCTCGACATCGACAACGGACCCGGCTGGACTGTCACCGAGGGCAACGACAGCCTCTACTCACCGGCCGGACTGGCAGGTTGCGCAGGGGCGTTGAGGCCCGGCGGGGTGCTTGCCGTATGGTCCGCACAGCCATCACCGGAATTCGAAGAAACCTTGTGTAATGCCGGATTCCAACAGGTGCGTACCGAAGAGATCCCCGTTGCCCGGGGCGTTCCGGACGTCGTACACCTCGCCGTACGACCTGGATAGCCGTGGCGCGGTGACTCCCCGTACCCTGCTCACCTGACGCGGATCATTCAAGCGTCAATCGCAAGCATGAGCAGGCATAGCCAGTTAGCGGGATCACCCCACGGATTCCGGAAAGCAACTTTGGGGCGGGCGATGGAGCAGACACACACCTCCCACAACGGCACGGCGGCGACCCCGGGCGCTCAGCGCCGGGTCCTCGTGGTCGAGGACGATCCGACCATCGTGGACGCCATCGCGGCCCGCCTGCGCGCCGAGGGTTTCCTCGTGCAGACCGCGGGCGACGGTCCGGCGGCGGTCGACACGGCCGAGGCGTGGCAGCCCGACCTGCTGATCCTCGACATCATGCTGCCGGGCTTCGACGGCCTGGAGGTATGCCGCCGGGTGCAGGCCCAGCGGCCGGTGCCGGTGCTGATGCTGACCGCGCGGGACGACGAGACCGACATGCTGGTCGGGCTCGGCGTCGGCGCCGACGACTACATGACCAAGCCGTTCTCGATGCGGGAGCTGGCGGCACGCGTGCATGTGCTGCTGCGCCGCGTCGAGCGGGCGGCGCTGGCCGCCACGACCCCGCGGTCGGGCATCCTGCGGCTCGGCGAGCTGGAGATCGACCACGCGCAGCGGCGGGTGCGGGTGCGCAGTGAGGATGTTCACCTCACGCCCACCGAGTTCGACCTCCTGGTGTGCCTGGCGAACACCCCGCGCGCGGTGCTCTCCCGTGAGCAGCTGCTCGCCGAGGTGTGGGACTGGGCGGACGCGTCCGGCACCCGCACGGTCGACAGCCACATCAAGGCGCTGCGCCGGAAGATCGGCGCCGAGCGGATCCGTACGGTGCACGGCGTGGGCTACGCCCTGGAGACACCCACGCCATGAGCGACGGACCGGCCGCACGGAGAGGCCCCGGGGAGCCCTGGGGCGGCGTACGTCCGTTCTCGATCAAGACCAAGCTGGGCGCGCTGGTCATCATCGCGGTGCTGATCACCACCGGCCTGTCGATGATCGCGGTGCGCACGCAGACGGAGCTGCGCTTCATCACGGTCTTCTCGATGATCGCCACACTGCTCATTACGCAGTTCGTGGCCCATTCGCTCACCGCGCCGCTGGACGAGATGAACGCGGTGGCCCGGTCCATCTCGCACGGCGACTACACCCGCCGGGTGCGTGAGAACCGCCGCGACGAGCTGGGCGACCTGGCCGGGACGATCAACCTCATGGCCGACGAGCTGGAGGCCCAGGACCAGCAGCGCAAGGAGCTGGTGGCGAACGTCTCGCACGAGCTGCGCACCCCGATCGCGGGCCTGCGGGCCGTCCTGGAGAACGTGGTCGACGGCATCGCCGAGGCCGACCCCGAGACCATGCGGACCGCGCTGAAGCAGACCGAGCGGCTCGGCCGGCTCGTGGAGACGCTCCTGGACCTGTCCCGCCTGGACAACGGCGTCGTACCGCTGCGCATGCGGCGCTTCGAGGTGTGGCCGTACCTGTCGGGCGTGCTGAAGGAGGCCAACATGGTGTCCTCCGCGCGTGGGGGCATGGCGTCGGGCTCCGGCAGCCACACCCGCACGGACGTCCATCTGCACCTCGACGTCTCGCCGCCGGAGCTGACGGCGCACGCCGACCCCGAGCGCATCCACCAGGTCGTCGCCAACCTCATCGACAACGCGATCAAGCACAGCCCGCCGCACGGCCGTGTGACGGTCAAGGCGCGGCGCGGGGTGCACCAGGAGTCGCTGGTGCTGGAGGTCCTGGACGAGGGGCCGGGGATTCCGAAGTCGGACTGGCACAGGGTCTTCGAGCGTTTCAACCGCGGCGCCGTCCGCCGGCCGCACGGGCCGGGCAGCGACGGCGGTACGGGTCTGGGTCTGGCGATCGCGCGCTGGGCCGTCGATCTGCACGGCGGCCGGATCGGGGTGGCCGAATCCGAGCGGGGTTGCCGGATTCTTGTCACACTTCCCGGGCAGTCTTCCGAACCAAGTTGACGTAAAGTTCGAAGCGGAGCATCAAGATCCACGTGCGTCCTGCCTGACGGGCACGTGTGATCAGGTACGGACCTGCGCTTTCGGCGCGCCAGGTCGAGATCTCGTCGTCCCCTCTGCGGTCATCCGAAGCGGAACCACGCTTGTTTCCCGCCATTTCCGGGCCCGAAACACGCTTTCCGATGTGACTTACACGACGATGACCTTGCTCAGCCTGACCTTCTCGGCCATGGAGGCGTAGCCTTTATTCCCGCTGTCCATCACCTTGTGAAGCGGAAGAGGGCGGTTGCCGCCGTGTCGCCACAGTCCCCCAGTAACTCGAGCATCTCGACCGACACCGACCAAGCGGGCAAGAACCCCGCGGCCGCGTTCGGGCCGAACGAGTGGCTCGTCGACGAGATCTATCAGCAGTACCTCCAGGACCCGAATTCGGTAGACCGTGCCTGGTGGGACTTCTTCGCCGACTACAAGCCGGGAGCGCCTGCCGCCTCGGCTCCGGCGGGTACCGCGGCTGCGGGGGCCGCGGGAACCACCAGCACGGCTCCGGCGGCCCCCGCCGCCCCGGCTGCTCCGGCCGCCCCGTCGGTCCCCGCGCCGGCCCCCGCGGCCCCGAAGCCCGCTGCCGCCGCGCCCGCCGCTGCGGCCCCGGCTCCGGCTGCGTCGAAGCCCGCCGCGCCTGCCCCGGCCGCTAAGCCCGCTCAGCCGAAGAAGGCCGAGCCCGCTGCCGCCACCGCCGACGGGCCCGAGCTCGTGACGCTGCGCGGCCCCGCCGCCGCGGTCGCGAAGAACATGAACGCCTCCCTGGAGGTGCCCACGGCCACGTCCGTGCGCGCGGTCCCGGTGAAGCTGCTCTTCGACAACCGCATCGTCATCAACAACCACCTGAAGCGCGCCCGGGGCGGGAAGATCTCCTTCACGCACCTGATCGGCTACGCGATGGTGCAGGCCATCAAGGCCATGCCGTCGATGAACTACTCCTTCGCGGAGAAGGACGGCAAGCCGACCCTGGTCAAGCCGGAGCACATCAACTTCGGCCTCGCCATCGACCTGGTCAAGCCCAACGGCGACCGCCAGCTCGTGGTCGCGGGCATCAAGAAGGCCGAGACCCTGAACTTCTTCGAGTTCTGGCAGGCCTACGAGGACATCGTCCGCCGCGCCCGCGACGGCAAGCTGGGCATGGACGACTTCACCGGCGTGACCGTCTCCCTGACCAACCCCGGCGGCCTCGGCACCGTCCACTCCGTGCCGCGTCTGATGCCCGGCCAGTCGGTGATCATGGGCGTCGGCTCCATGGACTACCCGGCGGAGTTCCAGGGCACGTCCCAGGACACCCTGAACAAGCTCGGCATCTCGAAGGTCATGACGCTCACGTCGACCTACGACCACCGGGTGATCCAGGGCGCCGCCTCCGGCGAGTTCCTGCGGATCGTCGCGAACCTCCTGCTCGGCGAGAGCAGCTTCTACGACGAGATCTTCGAGTCGCTGCGCATCCCCTACGAGCCGGTCCGCTGGCTCAAGGACATCGACGCCAGCCACGACGACGACGTCACCAAGGCCGCCCGTGTCTTCGAGCTGATCCACTCCTACCGGGTCCGCGGCCACGTCATGGCCGACACCGACCCGCTGGAGTACCAGCAGCGCAAGCACCCCGACCTGGACATCACCGAGCACGGCCTCACGCTCTGGGACCTGGAGCGCGAGTTCGCGGTCGGCGGCTTCTCCGGCAAGTCCCTGATGAAGCTGCGCGACATCCTCGGCGTGCTGCGCGACTCGTACTGCCGCACCACCGGCATCGAGTTCATGCACATCCAGGACCCCAAGCAGCGCAAGTGGATCCAGGACCGCATCGAGCGCCCGCACACCAAGCCGGAGCGCGAGGAGCAGCTGCGCATCCTGCGCCGGCTGAACGCGGCGGAGGCCTTCGAGACCTTCCTGCAGACGAAGTACGTCGGCCAGAAGCGCTTCAGCCTGGAGGGCGGCGAGTCCGTCATCCCGCTGCTGGACGCGGTGCTCGACTCGGCCGCCGAGTCGCGCCTGGACGAGGTCGTCATCGGCATGGCCCACCGCGGCCGGCTGAACGTGCTCGCGAACATCGTCGGCAAGTCGTACGCGCAGATCTTCCGCGAGTTCGAGGGCAACCTCGACCCGAAGTCGATGCACGGCTCCGGCGACGTGAAGTACCACCTGGGCGCCGAGGGCACCTTCACCGGCCTGGACGGCGAGCAGATCAAGGTCTCGCTCACCGCCAACCCCTCCCACCTGGAGGCGGTCGACCCGGTCCTCGAAGGCGTCGCGCGCGCCAAGCAGGACATCATCAACAAGGGCGGCACGGACTTCACGGTCCTGCCCGTCGCCCTGCACGGTGACGCGGCCTTCGCGGGCCAGGGCGTCGTGGCCGAGACGCTCAACATGTCGCAGCTGCGCGGCTACCGCACCGGCGGCACGGTCCACATCGTCATCAACAACCAGGTCGGCTTCACGGCGGCGCCCGAGTCCTCGCGCTCCTCCATGTACTCGACCGACGTGGCCCGGATGATCGAGGCCCCGATCTTCCACGTCAACGGCGACGACCCCGAGGCGGTCGTCCGCGTTGCCCGTCTGGCCTTCGAGTTCCGCCAGGCGTTCAACAAGGACGTCGTGATCGACCTCATCTGCTACCGCCGCCGCGGTCACAACGAGTCGGACAACCCGGCCTTCACCCAGCCGCTGATGTACGACCTGATCGACAAGAAGCGCTCGGTGCGCAAGCTCTACACCGAGTCCCTCATCGGTCGCGGCGACATCACCCTGGAAGAGGCCGAGCAGGCCCTGCAGGACTACCAGGGCCAGCTGGAGAAGGTCTTCACGGAGGTCCGCGAGGCCACCTCGCAGCCGGCCGCCGCGGAGCCCTCGGACCCGCAGGCCGAGTTCCCGGTGGCCGTCAACACGGCGATCACCACGGAGGCCGTCAAGCGGATCGCCGAGTCCCAGGTCAACATCCCCGACCACATCACCGTCCACCCGCGGCTGCTGCCGCAGCTGCAGCGACGGGCGTCGATGGTCGAGGACGGCACCATCGACTGGGGCATGGGCGAGACCCTCGCGGTCGGCTCCCTCCTTCTGGACGGCGTCCCGGTCCGACTGGCCGGCCAGGACTCGCAGCGCGGTACGTTCGGCCAGCGTCACGCGGTGATCATCGACCGCGAGACGGGCGAGGAGTACACGCCGCTGCAGTACCTCTCCGAGGACCAGGCGCGGCTGAACGTCTACAACTCCCTGCTGTCCGAGTACGCGGCCATGGGCTTCGAGTACGGCTACTCGCTGGCCCGCCCGGACGCGCTCGTGATGTGGGAGGCCCAGTTCGGCGACTTCGTCAACGGCGCCCAGACGGTCGTGGACGAGTTCATCTCGTCGGCGGAGCAGAAGTGGGCGCAGACGTCCGGCGTGGTTCTGCTCCTCCCCCACGGCTACGAGGGCCAGGGCCCGGACCACTCGTCCGCCCGCCCGGAGCGCTTCCTCCAGCTGTGCGCGCAGAACAACATGACGGTCGCGATGCCGACGTCCCCGTCGAACTACTTCCACCTGCTGCGGTGGCAGTCGCACAACCCGCACCACAAGCCGCTGGTCGTCTTCACCCCGAAGTCGATGCTGCGCCTGAAGGCCGCCGCCTCCAAGGCGGAGGAGTTCACGACCGGGCAGTTCCAGCCGGTCATCGGCGACGCGTCGGTCGACCCGGCCGCGGTCAAGAAGGTCGTCTTCTGCGCCGGCAAGGTCTACTACGACATCGAGGCCGAGCGGAAGAAGCGCGGCGTCACGGACACGGCGATCATCCGCATCGAGCGCCTGTACCCGCTGCCGGGTACCGAGCTCCAGGCCGAGATCGCCAAGTACCCGAACGCCGAGAAGTACCTGTGGGCCCAGGAGGAGCCGGCGAACCAGGGTGCGTGGCCGTTCATCGCGCTCAACCTGATCGACCACCTGGACCTGGCGGTCGGCGCCGACGTCCCGCACGGCGAGCGCCTGCGCCGCATCTCGCGTCCGCATGGCTCGTCCCCGGCCGTCGGTTCCGCCAAGCGGCACCAGGCCGAGCAGGAGCAGCTGGTGCGTGAGGTGTTCGAGGCCTGAGCCTCTGCACGGTCTGATCGGAAGGTCCGGCTCCGAGTCCGCGTGACTCGGGGCCGGGCCTTCCGGCATTTACGGTCAACTCGCCCGCCGCGCGACGGAAGCCACCCTGCGCACCTTCCACGCGGCCCAGCCCACCACGGTGGAGCTGAAGTTCGGCGTGAAGCTGAACGCGAGCGTGGGCGCCGTGCTGACCAAGGCGGGCGTCGAGGGACATATCGTCGTCAAGCTGGGCTGGGAGCAGCGGGACCCCAACGTGTGAGCCGCGGTAGCCGGTAGCCGGGAGCCGGTCCGCACTCCCACACACACGCACGTGCCGGGCACGACATATCCTCACTGCATGTACTTCACCGACCGAGGCATCGAAGAACTGGAGAAGCGGCGCGGCGAGGAGGAGATCACCTTCGAGTGGCTGGCCGAGCAGCTGCGCACCTTCGTCGACCTGAACCCCGACTTCGAGGTACCGGTGGAGCGGCTGGCAACGTGGCTGGCCCGGCTGGACGACGAGGACGACGACGTCTAGGCGACCAGCAGTGAGGCGGCCGGTCCTGCGGGGGTGAGGGGGCCGTTTCCACAGGGGCGCCCCCGACGGATGCCCTCCCCCGCAGCCTCCCCAGCCCCGTCAGTCCAGCGGCCGCACCGCCTCGTACGCCAGCCCCAGCACGCCGTGGGCCAGGAGCACCGTGCCGGCCGCGAGCCAGCCGCCGCTGCGGTGCCGTAGGCCCCAGGCCGCGAGGGGCAGGCCGGTCGCGATCTGGGTCAGGGCAAGGGCGCGGGCCTTGGGGCCGCCTGCCCAGGGGAGCCAGGGCCCGAGGCGGCCGCCCTCGACGGCGTCGAGTTCCGCGCGGAAGGCTTCGCGCCAGCCCCACCACTCGATGAGGCGGATGTGCGGCTGGGCGCCGGCGGCCGCGTCGAGGCTGTCGGCGCTTTCGCCGGGCGCGAGGCCGTCGGGCAGGGACACGCCCGCGCGCGTGAGGACGGCGACCAGACCACGCATGCGTGCTCGCGCATCGGCCTCGGGGTCGGGGCGGGTCAGCTCGTCGAGGGACTGCATGTCCAGGACCGGATCGAGGCCGAGCCGGCCCGCGAAGGTGCGCATGGCCTCGTCCTCGCCGACCGGGGTGCCGTTGGCGAGCCAGACGTAGCCGACGGGGCGGCGGAAGCCGGAGGCGAGGGTGTATCCGGCGCGGTCGGCGTCCCACCAAAGGGCTAGGACGGGCCAGGGCGCGCCGACGGCGAGGGCGGTGGCCCAGCCGGTGAGGACACGGTCGATCGGCTCGCCGCCCTCCAGCCAGGGCCGCCCCTCGGGCACGAGCACGCTCCACTCCCCGCCGGCCGGCGCGAGCAGCATGTCCTCGCGCAGCAGCCTGGCGGCGGGGCCGACGGACTCGGGGTCCGCGCGGCAGAGCAGCAGGGCGCCCGGGGCGGGACGGGCCTGGCGAGCGACGCTGGACTCTTCCGTCGGCATGCCAACACGCTAGGCCGATTTGTCCACCTCGCGTGACTTGTGATCACCAGAACGAGTGCCTTGACTTTCCCAGTCCGCGATATATCGTGTTTAGCAGGAGACGCGATATGGCGTGTCATTGCTCATTGTTCAGGTCCGTCCCGGCCCGCGCGGCCGTCCGGTCGCCCAGGAGGTCCGCACCATGCCCGAGTGGTCCGTAGCAGAGCCCAGGAAGCTCACCTTCGACGAGCCGGTGAGCGAGCTCCATGTGCGCATCGTCAACGGAACGGTGAACGTCGTGGGCACGGACGAAGGTTCCGCCCGCCTGCAGGTCTCCGAGATCGAGGGCCCGCCCCTGGTGGTGACCCAGGAGGGCGGCACCCTGTCGGTGGCGTACGACGACCTGCCCTGGAAGGGCTTCCTCAAGTGGCTCGACCGCAAGGGCTGGCGCCGCAGCGCGGTGGTCTCCCTCGCGGTGCCGGCCGACACGCGCGTCGAGGTGGGTGTGGTCGGCGCCGGGGCAGTGGTCTCCGGGATCCAGGGCCCGTCGGTGGTCAAGGGCGTCACCGGGGACACCACACTCGTCGCCCTGTCCGGCCCGGTCCGCGCCGACACGGTCTCCGGGAACCTGGAGGCCCAGGCCGTCACCGGCGACCTCCGCTTCAACTCCGTCTCCGGCGACCTCACCGTCGTGGAGGGCTCGGGTTCCTCCGTGAAGGCCGACTCGGTCAGCGGCTCCATGATCGTCGACCTCGACCCGGACGGCCCGACCGACGTCCGGCTGACCAGCGTCTCCGGCGAGATCGCCATCCGCCTGCCGGCCCCGGCGGACGCGGACGTGGAGGCCAATACCGCGAGCGGCACGATCTCCAACGCCTTCGAGGGCCTCCGGGTACACGGCCAGTGGGGCGCCCACAAGGTCACCGGCCGCCTCGGCGCCGGCACCGGCAAGCTCCGGGCGACGACGGTCTCCGGCTCGATCGCGCTGCTGCGCCGCCCGCCGCGGGAGGAGGAGCTGTGGGAGGCGGAGGCCTGGGAGGACCCCGAGCCCACGACAGGCACGACGGACTCGCCGGACTCGATCCCGACGACGGACAAAGCCCGGACGACGGACGAGACGCCGCCGACAGACACGGCTGCGACGACGGCCCCGCTGAGCGACACACCCCACAGCCCGGGGGACAATTCCGTCTCCGGCAAGGGCGATGAACCGTCCGACGCCCCACCACCCCACGCCCCGGCCGACGGCACGACCGACAAGAAGGTGCTCTGACATGCCCCCCGTCTTCGCCCACGGCCGCCTCCGCCTGTATCTGCTGAAGTTGCTGGACGAGGCCCCGCGCCACGGCTACGAGGTGATCCGCCTCCTCGAAGAGCGCTTCCAGGGGCTGTACGCACCGTCGGCCGGCACCGTCTACCCCCGCCTCGCCAAGCTGGAGGCCGAGGGCCTGGTCACCCACACCACCGAGGGCGGCCGCAAGGTGTACGCCATCACCGACGCCGGCCGGGCCGAACTGGCCGACCGCAGCGGCGAGTTGGCCGACCTGGAGCTGGAGATCAGGGAGTCGGTCGCCGAACTCGCCGCCGAGATCCGGGCCGATGTGCGCGGCGCTGCGGGCGATCTGCGCCGCGAGATGCGGGCAGCCGCGACCGAGGCCCGCACGGGCACGTCCGCCACGACGGACACACCCTTCGGTGACTTCTCCGACTACACCGACAAGGAGGCGTGGCGCGCCGCCAAGGAGGAGATGCGCCGCGCCAAGCAGGAGTGGAAGGAACAGGCCCGACGCGCCAAGGACGAGAGCCGCCGGGCCCGTGAGGAGGCCCAGCGCGCCCGACGCCAGGCGAAGGATGCCCAGGACCACGCCCGCGCCCAGGCCCAGGAGGAGGTCCAGCGCATCGCCCGCCGGGTCCAGGAACACGTACAGGACCACTTCGCCCGCGGCGACTGGCCCACGGGCGTGAGGGAGGGCCTGACGGAACTGGCCAAGGAGTTCGGCGACTTCGGCAAGGACTACGGCAAGGGATTGGGCCGGGACTTCGGCTTCGGCCGCCCGAGCGCCCCCAAGTCGGCACAGCAGCCCCCCGACTACTCCGACACCCCCGAGGACTTCCCCGCCGACTACGAGCCCGCCTGGGCCCACGAGTCCCCCACGGACGACCCGGCCCGCGACCTCGACCGCCTGCTGGACCGCTTCCGCGACGACATCCGCGACGCGGCAAGGGACCACGGCGTGACCCCGGACCAACTCCACGACGCCCGCCGCCACTTGTCGACGGCGGCAGCACACATCGGAGCGCTACTGCACACACCGAAGCCCTGAGGCCACGGCCCAGACGCCACGGCCCTGACGCCACGCCCCTGGGCAGCACGGCGCCCACTTCAGCGGCGCTGCACTGCCCAGGCCGGCCGGCCGGGCCCAGGAGCCCCCGCACCCCCGCGCCCTGCGGCACACCAGCGGGCTATCCCGAGCCCTTACCGCCTATCCCGCCTCCCCGCCTGCCCTCCTCACCCGGCCTTGGCCTCTCCCCCTCCCCCCAGCACCCGGATCACAGCCTCATACGTCACCCCGTGATCGGCGAGGACCTCGGCGGGCACGCCGGGGCGGCTGGTCAGGGCCAGGAGAATGTGCTCGTCGCCGATGTGCCGGTCCCGGCGCGCGACGGCGATACGCAGCGACCGCTCCAGCACGTCCTTGGCCTCCCGGCTGAAGGAGCGGCGCCCCGACCACCACCCCGTGTCCTTCCGGTCCCCGGACATCGCTCCGACACCATGGACCTCCTCGACCCGGGCGACGATCTCCCCCACGTCGATCCCCAACCCGGCCAGCGCCTCCGCTTCGGCCTGCGACAGCCCACCCCGCCGCCGAGCCTCCCCCAATGCCAGCCGCATGGACTCCGACCACTCCCCATCGCCGAGCGCCGCAAGCGCGAACGACGCCCGGCTCCCCTCACGATCGAGCAGGGCGAGCAGCATGTGCTCGGCGTCGACGGTCTGCGCCTCTCCCCTCTCGGCGTGCTCAACGGCCCCCGTGACCACGGCACGAGCATCCTTCGTGAACCGCTCGAACATCAACGCCTCCCGTACTTCTTGTGCACGGCCTGCCTGCTGACCCCGAGTTCCGCGGCGATCTCCTGCCACGACCACCCCTGATTGCGCGCACTGCGTACCTGCACGGCCTCCAGCTGCTCCAGCAGCCGGCGCAGCGCCGCAACGGCCCGTAGCCCGACCCGGGGATCACGATCGCCGGCACGCGCGGCGAGATCTGTTGCTTCGGTCATACCGTCAACGTAAGTTGACACGACCCGAGCCGTCAACCCCAGTTGACACACCGGCCGAACAAAACGGCGGGCCCGAGGCAAAGCCCCGAACCCGCCGCAAGCCGCAGGTGCCGTACTCGGACCTATTCGTTGGTCAGCACGATCTTCCCGAACTGCTCCCCCGACTCCATCCACTCGAAGCCCTCACGGGCCCGATCCATCGGAAGCACTTCATCGATCACAGGCCGCACACCGGTGGCGGCGCAGAAGGAGAGCAGATCCTCGAGCTCGTCCTTCGTCCCCATCGTGGACCCGACGATCTTCAGCTCCAGGAAGAAGATGCGGGTGAGCTCGGCATGCGAGGGCCGGTCACCACTCGTGGCACCCGAGATGACAAGCGTGCCCCCGGGCTTCAGCGACTTGACGGAGTGCGACCACGTGGCGGCGCCCACGGTCTCGATCACGGCATCGACCCGCTGCGGCAGCCGAGCCCCCGACTCCACGGCCTCCACTGCCCCCAGCTCCAGGGCCCGCTTCCGCTTGGCCTCATCGCGGCTGGTGGCGAAGACCCGCAGCCCCGCGGCCTTCCCGAGCACGATGGCGGCGGTGGCCACGCCGCCCCCGGCCCCCTGCACCAGCACGGAGTCCCCGGGCCGTACCCCCGCGTTGGTGAACAGCATCCGGTACGCGGTCAGCCAGGCAGTCGGCAGACAGGCGGCCTCGGCGAAGGAGAGTTCCTTGGGCTTCGGCAGGACGTTCCAGGTCGGCACGGCGACCTGCTCCGCAAAGGTCCCCTGATACCGCTCGGTGAGAATGGAACGAGGCTCCTTGGGGCCCACCCCGTGCCCACTCTGTCCGATCACCGAGTGCAGGACGACCTCGTTGCCGTCCTCATCGACCCCGGCGGCATCGCAGCCGAGGATCATCGGCAACCGGTCCTCGGGCAGGCCCACGCCCCGCAGTGACCAGAGGTCGTGATGGTTGAGGGAAGCGGCCTTGACGTTGACGGCACTCCAGCCGGGACGGACCTCGGGGGCCGGCCGCTCCCCCAACTCCAATCCGGAGAGCGGCTGGTCGCGGTCGATTCGGGCGGCGTAGACAGCGAACATGACCTTGACGATAGGCTCCGCCGCCGACCGACGGAACCACGACGCCCTGTGAGACACACCCTCTTGCCAAGGCCGACGGGCCCGGCGCAGACAGGGACGCACCCCCCTGCCCACCCGAACGGCCCGGCCCCTGGGCAGCGAAATGGCCCCGCCCGGACGGCGGGGCCATTCACTCAACGGCACATCAGCGCCGTGCAACGCCTTCCGCCCGCGCCGCAGCGGCAACGGCCGCCGTGACGGCCGGAGCGACCCGCTCGTCGAACGGCGACGGGATGACGTAGTCCGCGGCCAGGTCGTCCCCGACGACCGACGCCAGCGCCTCGGCTGCCGCGATCTTCATGCCCTCGGTGATCCGGGACGCCCGGACCTGAAGCGCTCCGGCGAAGATCCCCGGGAACGCGAGCACGTTGTTGATCTGGTTCGGGAAGTCCGACCGACCGGTGGCAACGACGGCCGCGTACTTGTGCGCGACATCGGGGTGCACCTCGGGGTTCGGGTTGGCCATGGCGAAGACGAACGCGCCCTCGGCCATGGAGGCGACAGCCTCCTCCGGCACCGTGCCACCGGAAACCCCGATGAACACGTCGGCGCCCTCCAGCGCCGCCTCCAGCGACCCGGTGATCCCGGCCTTGTTCGTGAACCCGGCCAGCTCCCGCTTGACCGACGTCAGGTCGTCCCGGTCGGCGGACACCACGCCCTTGCGGTCCGCGACGGCGACGTCCCCGATGCCGGCCTCGACCAGCATCTTCGCGATGGCGACACCGGCCGCGCCCGCTCCCGAGATGACGGCCCGCAGATCCCCGAGCCCCTTCCCGGTCAGCCGCGCGGCGTTCCGCAGCGCGGCCAGCGTCACGACAGCCGTACCGTGCTGGTCGTCGTGGAAGATCGGGATGTCCAGCCGCTCCTGCAGCTTCCGCTCGATCTCGAAGCACCGCGGCGCCGAGATGTCCTCCAGGTTCACACCACCGAAGGACGGCGCGAGGCGGACCACGGTCTCGACGATCTCGTCGACGCCCGTGCAGTCGAGCGCGATCGGCACCGCGTCGACACCGCCGAACTGCTTGAAGAGAATCGCCTTCCCCTCCATCACCGGAAGGGAGGCTTCAGGCCCGATGTCCCCGAGCCCCAGCACAGCCGTGCCGTCGGTGACGACGGCCACCACGGACGACTTCCACGTGTAGTCGTGCACGAGCTCCGGCTGCTCGGCAATCGCGCTGCACACCTTCGCGACGCCGGGCGTGTACGCCAGGGACAGGTCGTCCTTGTCACGGACCGGCACGGTGGCCTGCACAGCCATCTTGCCGCCACGATGCAGCGCGAAGGCCGGATCGAAGGAATCGAGGGGTTCGACCCCACCGTCCTGATCGGTATTGCCTCCGCCGCGAGGATTGACGATCTCCGCTGCCACTTTGTCTGACCCCTTAAGTGTTCATGGTTTGAGGGTGGAACCACTCCTGGTGAGAAGTGGGCGGGACCGCGTATGGCCCTGCTCGTTGATACGTACGACGTACGACGTACGGACCCATACGCGACGGCGCGCCGCACACGCGCCATGAGCCCCGGATGAGGGGTGTAAAGAACCTTCTTACCGGACGGACCGCGCCGCCGACGAGTCCAATACGTGCAAGATCACATGACAGGAAGGGAAACACCCACAGCGACGACACGAATCGGACACGACCCGACGACGGAACCACTGCGATTCATGGCCAAATAAGCGGACTATAAGCTGACAATCCACACTGGAAACCACGAAAGGCTGCCAACAGCCCGCACGCCAGGCCCAGGACCGGCCCGCATCCTGAGATAGGCCGAAGATCTTCCGGCTGGAAGGACAGATTCCCGCAGAAGGTGCGGTCAGGATGTACCGACCTGCGGCGGTTCGGGGGTAACCCGTTATCCGATTTTGACATCGCGAGCGCCCTGAATGCCTCAGTCCGAATGGCAAGATGCCGTAATCACACGAGGTCGCGACACTCGAAGGCGTGTGCTCTCGTCGGCCTAAGAAACCAAGGCACCTGCCGAGCCCCGGCGGGCGCCCGCCCCATCGGCAACTCCACCCATCCGCCGGAGGAACCCACCATGACCGCAAGCTCCACCCGTCGTACGACCGCCACGCGCTCCCGGCTGGCAGCGGTCGCCTCGATCGCGGTCGCAGGCGCCCTGATTCTCACCGGTTGCGGTGATCAGACGAACGACGGCGGCAGCGAGGGCACCAACGAGACGGGGAAGGCCAACAGCGCCCCGCTCTTCTCCAAGCTGCCCAAGAAGATCCAGGACGCCGGCGTCATCAAGGCGGGCACGAACGCCGAGTACGCCCCGATGGAGTTCCAGGAGGGCGGCAAGATCGTCGGCGTCGACCCCGACATCGCCGCCGCCCTGGGCGAGAAGCTGGGTGTGGAGTTCCAGTTCACCTCCGGCTCCTTCGACGGCCTGATCACGGCCCTGAACTCCGGCCGCTACGACGTCGCCATGTCCTCCATCACGGACACCCCGCAGCGCCAGGACGGCCTGGACGACAAGGGCAAGAAGCTCGGCCCGGGTGTCGACTTCGTCGACTACTTCACGGCCGGTACCGCCGTGTACGTCCAGAAGGGCAACCCGAAGAAGATCAACTCGATCGAGGACCTCTGCGGGCAGACGGCGGCCGTGCAGCGCGGTACGACGTACGAGAAGGCGCTGCAGACCCAGTCCAAGGCCTGCACGGACGACGGCAAGAAGAAGATCAACATCGAGTCGTTCGAGAACGACACCGAGGCCCAGACCCGCGTGAAGTCGGGCGGCGCCGTCGCCGGCGTCAACGACTACCCGGTGGCCGTGGACCTGTCCCGCAAGTCCGGTGGCGGCAACGACTTCGAGGTCGTCGGCGAGCAGGTCGACGCCGGTCCGTTCGGCATCGCGGTGAACAAGGACAACAAGGAGCTCACCGCTGCCCTCGAAGAGGCCGTCAACGCCATCATCGAGGACGGCACCTACGAGGAGATCCTCAAGAAGTGGGGCGCCGAGTCCGGCGCGATCGACAAGGCCGCGATCAACGGCGGCAAGTGACGGCCAGGAACACTGAAGGGCAGTCACAGTGACTGACAAGTTCGACAAGGAGCCGGCCGACGCGAACCCGTCGGCCGCCGTCTCCAAGGACGGCGGGGCACTCCCGCCCGAGGCGATCAAGGCAATCCCGGTCAGGCACTACGGCCGCTGGGTCAGCGCCGTCGTCGTGCTGGCCCTGGTGGGCCTGCTCATCAACGCGTTCGCCAGCGCCGAGAAGATCCAGTGGAGCGCCGTCGGCGACTACGTCTTCGACCCCACGGTCCTCGCCGGCGCCGGCCGCACCCTGCTGATCAGTGTCCTCGCGATGGTCATGGGTGTGGTCCTCGGCGTGATCCTGGCCGTGATGCGCCTGTCCAAGAACCCGGTGACGAGCTGGGTGGCCTGGGTCTACATCTGGTTCTTCCGCGGCACGCCGGTCTACGTCCAGCTGCTGCTGTGGTTCAACCTGGCGTTGATCTTCCCCGTGCTGGATCTCGGTCCGATCTACAAGGACGAGATGGTCGACGTCATGACCCCGTTCATGGCCGCCCTGCTGGGTCTGGGCCTGAACGAGGCGGCGTACATGGCGGAGATCTGCCGCGCCGGTCTGATGGCCGTGGACGAGGGCCAGACCGAGGCCTCGCACGCGCTCGGCATGAGCCACGCGAAGACGCTGCGCCGCATCGTGATCCCGCAGGCGATGCGGGTGATCGTGCCGCCGACCGGCAACGAGTTCATCAACATGTTGAAGACCTCGTCGCTGGTGTACGCGGTGACGTACAACGAACTCCTGCGCGCCACCTCCACCATCGGCTCCACCTCGTACGCCGTGATGGAGATGCTGTTCGTGGCGTGCATCTGGTACCTGGTCATGACCAGCGTGTTCAGCGTCTTCCAGTACTACCTGGAGCGCCGTTACGCCCGTGGCTCGCTGCGGAATCTGCCGCCGACTCCGTGGCAGAAGATCAAGGTCAACATGATGGCCTTCAGCAGCGAGAGGGGCGTGTGAGATGACCGCCATGGTGAAGGCCGAGGGCGTCCACAAGTCCTTCGGTCCCGTACAGGTCCTCAAGGGCATCGACCTGGAGGTGAAGACCGGCGAGGTGTTCTGCCTCATCGGCCCGTCCGGCTCCGGCAAGTCGACGTTCCTGCGGTGCATCAACCACCTGGAGAAGATCAACGCCGGTCGGCTGTACGTCGAGGGTGAGCTGGTCGGCTACCGCCAGAAGGGCGACAAGCTGTACGAGCTCAAGGACAGCGAGGTCGCGCAGCAGCGGCGCGACATCGGCATGGTGTTCCAGCGGTTCAACCTGTTCCCGCACATGACGGCCGCGGAGAACGTCATGGAGGCGCCCATCCAGGTCAAGGGCGCGAGCAGGAACCAGGCCAAGGAGCGCGCCCGGGAACTGCTCGACCGCGTCGGCCTGGCCGACAAGGCCGGCAGCTACCCCGCGCAGCTCTCCGGCGGCCAGCAGCAGCGCGTCGCCATCGCCCGGGCGCTCGCGATGGATCCGAAGCTGATGCTCTTCGACGAGCCCACCTCGGCCCTCGACCCGGAGCTGGTCGGAGACGTCCTCGACGTCATGCGCGACCTCGCCGAGTCCGGCATGACGATGGTCGTCGTCACCCACGAGATGGGCTTCGCCCGCGAGGTGGGCGACAGCCTGGTCTTCATGGACGGCGGCGTGGTCGTCGAGTCGGGTGACCCGCGCGAGGTCCTGACCAACCCGCAGCACGAGCGGACGCAGGCGTTCCTGTCCAAGGTGCTCTGACGGTCGACTCGCAGGCGAAGGGGCGGTACGGGATTCCCGTACCGCCCCTCCCTCATGCTGCGGGCCGGCGCTACTTGAGGGCCAGCAGCAGCGTGTCCGAAGGCGAGCACCACACCGGCCTGGCCTCCCCGAAGCCCTTCTCGCGCAGCACGCGCGCGTGCCACTGCGCGGACGGCATGTCGCCCTCGGCGTGCTCGCCGTAGATCTCGAAGCGGCGGGCCGTCGGTTCGGCGAGGACCGGGTCCTTCGCCGCCAGCTGCCACCACTCGGCCCAGTCCAGGGCACCGCCCGCCTTGGCCTGATCCATACGGGCGTGGCGCTGCGCGCGCTCGGCGGCGTTGATGCGGGGCGTCGAGTCGTCGATCATGTGGTCCGCGTTCATGAAGACACCGCCGTCGCGGACCAGCTCCGCGACCTGACCGTAGAGGGCCGCGAGGGGTTCACGGTGCAGCCAGTGCAGGGCCGTAGCGGTCAGGACGGCGTCGTACGAGTCGTACGGCAGGCTCGCGGGCCAGTCCGGGTCCTTGAGGTCGGCGGTGACCAGGGAGACCCGCTCGTCGGCTCCGAAGGTGCCCTCGGCGATGGCGAGGAGCGCCGGGTCGAGGTCGACGCCGGTGCTGGTGGCCTCCGGGAACCGCGTGAGCAGCCGGGCCGTGATGGTTCCGGTGCCGCACGCGAGGTCGAGCACGCGCGGGGCTGGGCCGACGAGGGCCTCGACCATGTCGAGCATGAGCAGGAAACGCTCCTCACGGTCGGGCATGTACCACTCCTGCTGCCGGTCCCAGCTCTCCTGCCAGGCGGCCCAGTCGGCGCCGGTCGTGGTGACGTTTGTGTCCGTCATCGAACCCTCCATCGCGCATGTCACGTAATACCCTGGAAGCACGATCAGTTGTTACCCGACCGCACCACGACGATAGAACGCCTCCGTAAGGACTACAAGTGGAACTGGCCTATTACTCGGACTATGCCGTACGACTCGTCAACAGCGAGGACCCGGCCCGGGGCAAGGACTCACTGACCTCGGTCGAGGCCGTCCGCGACCTGTTCGGCGGCAACCAGTCGGCGGCCCGCCGCGCCACCGACGCCGACGTGACGCGGTTCCGCGCGGTCCGGGCCCGGCTGCGCTCGGTCTTCGCGGCGGCGGACACCGGCGACGAGACCCTGGCCGTCGACCTGCTGAACTCCCTGCTCCTGGAGTTCCCGGTGAGCCCGCAGATCTCCGGCCACGACTTCCGCGACGACGACGGCCGCCCCCTGTGGCACATGCACCTCGCGGACCACCCGTCGAACGCGACGGCCGGCTTCGCGGCCATCGCGTCGATGGGCCTGGCGTTCCACCTGACGGAGTACGGCGTGGACCGTCTGGGCCTGTGCGAGGCGGCCCCGTGCCGCAACGCCTACCTGGACACCTCCACCAACCGCTCCCGGCGCTACTGCTCGGACCGCTGCGCGACCCGCGCCAACGTGGCCGCCTACCGCGCCCGCAAGCGCCTTGAGGCCGACCGGTCGGCGAATACGGGCCGTACGGCCGACAGCGCCCAGCGCGCCAGCGCGAACGGCGAGCGCTGATCCGCCTTGCGCGGCCGGTACCGCAGACGCACCTTGCCCAGAATCAGCTCGTCCGGCACGACGCCGTAGTCGGTGCTGTCGCCACCGGCGTACGCGTTGTCCCCGAGCACCCACCAGCCGCCCTCACGGCGCTCCGCGGCGCGCTTGACGACCAGCAGGTCCTGCTGGAAGGGGTGACGCAGGACGACGACGTCACCGGGCCTGATCCGGCCCCGGTGCGACACGACGAGCAGGTCGCCGTTGTACAGCGTGGGCACCATCGACGGCCCGGTCACCTCGGCCCACCCGAAGGGCTGCGCAGCCCGCCCGCGCTCGGTCTCCTGCGACAACTCCGGCATCCCCGGCACCTCCCCGGTACGGTCCTCCACCAGTCTCAGTCTGACCCTGGACTTTTGTCCTAAGCCCATGGGGGCACCCGCGAAATCCCGTCTTGCAGGGAGTAATGTCCCACCTGAGAAGACGATCACGAGGAAGGAATGCTCCATGCTTTCCCGCCTGTTTGCCCCCAAGGTCAAGGTCAGTGCGCACTGCGACCTGCCCTGTGGCGTGTACGACCCGGCCCAGGCCCGCATCGAGGCGGAGTCGGTGAAGGCCGTGCAGGAAAAGATGGCCGCCAACGACGACCCGCACTTCCAGGCGCGCGCCACCGTCATCAAGGAGCAGCGCGCCGAGCTCGCCAAGCACCACGTCTCGGTGCTCTGGAGCGACTACTTCAAGCCGCCGCACTTCGAGAAGTACCCGGAGCTGCACCAGCTGGTCAACGACGCCCTGAAGGCCCTCTCGGCCGCCAAGGGCTCGACCGACCCGGCGACGGGCCAGAAGGCTCTGGACTACATCGCCCAGATCGACAAGATCTTCTGGGAGACGAAGAAGGCCTGACTCAAGGCTCTTTCGTCGCCTCCCGACCTGAAGGGGCCCGACCGGTTCGCCGGGCGGGCCCCTTCGGCATGCGTGAACTCCCTCTCCCGGAGATCGTCACGCACGGTCCAGTCGCTGCGGCGGGTGCGGCGGCCAGGGTCCGAGGACGGGCAGCCCCTCGGCGGCCACCGGTGAGACGGTGGGCGTGCGCCCGGCCAGCCAGGCCGCCAGGTCGCGTACGCGTCCGGTGACCATGGTGTCCGGCGGCCCGTCACCGGCGGACCACTGGCCTCGCGCGTCGTCGGCGTGGAGGTGTGTGCCTGCCGGAAGGCGGCCGAGGAGGAAGTCGATGGCGTGTGCGGCCAGGTCCTCGGGCCAGTCGTCCGGCCGTACACCGAGGTCGAGGTCGACCATGTGGATCCATGCCTCGCGCCAGCGCGCGAACACCGTGGCGGCGAGGTCCGCGTTGCGGAACGTGACGGGGCGGCGCCAGTCCATGTCGGCGACGCGAGCCCAGGTTGCTTCCAGTGCGGCTGTGTGTGCGGCGAGTTCCGCGTGGTGCTCGGCGGCACTGCGCCCCGCCGTGGCCTCGATGATCGCGTTCCGCTCGGCCGTCCCGCCGTCGTAGCCCGCTACGAGCTCACCGCGCAGTGCGTGCTCCGCGAGCCGGCCGAACATTCTCGCGTTGTCGGTGAGATGTGCCAGGACGTGGCCGCGTGACCAGCCCGGAAGCCCGGATGCCTCGGTGACCTGCTGGTCGTCCAGCCGGGCCGCGAGCCTTTCCAGGACACCGTGGGCTTCGATCACTGCTGCGACAGGAGGTTGCATGACCCCGTCCTACGAGGCCGAGGTCTGGTTGAGAACGGCCGGGACCCGGCCGGCGAGGTCCCTGAGGGGCTCACCGCTCAGCCGGCATATCCGCCACTCGTCCAGGAACTCCACGCCGAGGGACTTGTAGAAGTCGATCGTCGGCTCGTTCCAGGCAAGGACCCACCATTCGAAGCGCTCGTAGCCTCTTTCTTCACAGATCGCGGCGAGGGCGGCGAGCAGGGCCTTGCCGTGTCCACCGCCACGGGCGGACTCACGCACGTAGAGATCCTCCAGGTGCATCCCGCGCGTGCCGGTCCACGTCGCGAAACGCGGGAACCACAGGGCGAAGCCGACGGCCTCGCCCGTCTCGTCGTCCTCGGCGATCAGTACGAAGGCGGCGGGATGCTCTCCGAACAGCGCCTCGCGAAGCTGTCCCTCGGTCGCCCGAACCTGCTCCACAGCCCGTTCGTATGCGGCGAGTTCACGGATCATCGCGCGGATCGTCGGGACGTCGTTCACGGTGGCGGCACGGATCATGTCGGCGATCATCGGTCACCGTGCCGACCGTGTCCATCTGATTCCGCGCCTTCCCAGCGGGCTCTGCGAGAACTGGGGCTGGAGGGCTCGCTCACGAAGTCATCCGAGTTCCCGTGGCCCGTACAGCGCCTTTTCGGCCTCGGTGGCAAGGGCCCAGTAGCGGTCACCGTAGGACCAGTGCCACCACTCGGTGGGGTAGTTCACCAGGCCAACAGCGCTCAGCGCGGCGCCGAGCACCCGCCGGTTTGCCCGCGCTCCGGGGCCGACGTTGCCGGCGTCGGTGTAACAGGCGCCGTCGCTGTCCTCCGGGCTGGCGTTCACGTGTGTCCCCATGTCGACCTCCCGGCCGTCGGCGGAGATCAGAGTGAGGTCGACGGCGGCGCCGGCGCTGTGCGGCGCGATCTCCGGTGGCGACACGTACCGGCTCGCGGCGTCGCGGATCCGGCTCGGCGACCAGTCCGGGTTGGCGGCTGCCAGTTCGTCGGCGTACTGCTCGAAGTAGCGGCGCTGCAGCGACGGTGGCCGGTACCCCTCGACGAACAGCAGACGTAAGCCGTCCGGCAGGAGCTTTTCGGCCATGAGAAGACGGGCCAGAACCCCTTCTCGCAGATACGCGAACGCCCCTGCCCGATCAGCATTGCGCGGGTCGACGGCAAGGGGTTCGCGGAGCCGGACGTCCACGAGTGGTTCGCCGCAATCGACGACGGGGATTGCCGCGACCCTGGGGTCCGACATCAGCACGATCTCATCCATGCCCCGATCATGGCCGACCGCCGTGTCCGAGCCGGGCTCAAGGTTCCCTGAATTCGCGGTGATTGTGTTCACGCGGTAAACGGTGGCCGGGCATCGTTCACGTCCCGTAGGTTCTGGAACGTCCACCCGGGGGTCGAACACCCTGGCGGGTGGATCCACGGGGGAAATCAGCAGCACCCGGCTCCCGTCTCGGCCCGCGTGGCCGAGGCGTTGTCCGGCGTGCTCTGCGACAGCGGGCGAGTGGAGATCACATCATCCGGCGGTCTGTCTCCCGCCGGACGGAATGTCGATTCCCTGGGAGTACCCCTGCCCCGCCGCCCGTGTCTCTGGCCGATCCCCCTGCTGTGGACCCTTGCCCTGGGGCTGTGGGGGCTGTCCCGGCAGGACAGTGTGTGGCGGGACGAGGCCGCGACCTGGCAGGTGGCCCGCCGGTCCGTCGGCGACATCTGGCACATGCTGGGCAACGTCGATTCCGTACACGGGCTCTACTACTTGCTGATGCACGGGCTCTTCGACTGGTTCGGGGCCGGCACCACGACCCTGCGGCTTCCCTCCGTCCTGGCCACGGCGGTGGCGGCGGCCTGTGTGACGGCCATCGGCCAGCGGCTGGCCGGGGCCTGGGTGGGCCTGGCGGGAGGGCTGGCGTTCGGGCTTCTTCCGGCCGTGCAGTTCTATCTCCAGGAGGGCCGCCCCTACGCGCTCATCGCGGCCGGCGCCGGGATCGCGACCCTGCTGCTGGTGACCGTCCTCGAAGGGCGCGGCCGAGCGGTGCACTGGGTCGCGTACGGCGGCACGGTCGCGGTGTGCGGGCTGCTGAACTGGCTCTCGCTGCTGATCCTGCCCGCGCACCTGGCGACCCTGCTGTGGACGCGGGTCCGGCGTGGGACCTGGCTGCGCTGGGCGACGGCCGCGGCGGTCGCCGTTGCCGCGGTGCTGCCGTTGATCCTGTTCAGCCGGCGCCAGTCCGCCCAGGTCTCCTGGATACCGCCGCTGACCTGGCACATGCTGATCGGGCCCGTCGTCCTGCTGGCGATCGGCGGGCTCGGGGCCCTGCTGGACCGGCCGCGCGCGGGGCGGCTGTCGGTGGCGCCCGTCGGGCTGCCCCTGCTGGCCGTGCCGCAACTCGCCCTCATCGGGCTTTCCCTGGCCAAGCCGCTCTTCCTGGACCGCTACGTGCTGTTCAGCATGCTGGGACTGGCCCTGCTGATCGGCTCGGCACTCGGCACGGCCGTACGTGCGGCCCGGCCGAGCTTCCCGAGAGCGGCGCCGTGGCTCGTCCCCGTGGTGGTCACCGTGGCGGTCGTCGCGCTGTTGCCGCAGTCGCTGGCCAAGCGGTCCCCGGAGAGCCGTGTGGACGACGTACTGGCGGTGGCGGCGGACGTACGGCGGCTGAAGCAGACCGGGGACGCGGTGGTCTACATACCGGCGGCCCGGCGCGACTCCGCACTGGTCTCCCCCGACGCCTTCGCCGGGCTGCGGGACCTCGCGCTCGCGGAAGGCCCCGTGGCGTCGGGGACGTTGAAGGGCGTGGAGGCCGGACCGGAGCGGACACGGGCCGCGATGCTGGCGCAGCGGCGGATACTGCTGGTCACCGACGCGCCCGAGGTGGCGCGGCCACTGGTGGGGAAGCGTGACCACGCGAAGGCCGCTGTACTGAAGAAGTACTTCAAGGCGGTGGCGGACGTGCAGGTCCGCGGGCGACGGGTGACGGTGTACGAGCGGCGTTGAGGAGCCCGGCCGGGCCAGGCCCTCAACCGTCCGTCCGCGCCCCGGTCAGTGGAACTGAGGCACGATCAGGTAGATCCCGTACACCACCACCGCGGCGCAGGCGACGAAGCACAGTCCGGCCTGCGTGAGGCTCAGCGTGGACGTGCCGCCGCCCCCCTCGCGTGCCCCCTCGTAGCGGGCCAGGCCCAGCACGCCGAGGGCGAAGACGCCGACCACGGCCACGGTGACGGCGAGGCTCACCGCGCCGACCTGGCCGAGTGCGGTCCAGTCGAGGCTCATTATGTGAACTCCCTTGTCTCGGACAATCGCTGTCTCAGGCGGCCGCGCCGACCTTTGGCGGCTCGGTGTTGCGGACCGTGACCTCGTGGGTGTCGTTGACGTTGTGTGCGGACACCGGGTTGCGGCGGGAGATCACCACGATCCCGGCGGCCACGGCAGCGCCGACCAGGGCGACCACGGCCGTACCGATGTTCCCGCCGTGCTTGACCACGCCCGCCGAGACGCCGCCGACCAGCGCGGCTGCGGGCAGGGTGACCAGCCAGGCCACGGCCATGCGCCCGGCCACGCCCCACCGGACCTCCGCCAGCCGGCGTCCCAGACCCGCGCCGAGGATGCTGCCCGAGGCCACCTGCGTGGTGGACAGGGCGAAGCCCAGGTGGGCCGAGGTGAGGATCACCGTCGTGGAGGCCGTCTCGGCGGCGAAGCCCTGCGGGGACTGAATCTCCGTCAGGCCCTTGCCCATCGTGCGGATGATCCGCCAGCCGCCGAGGTAGGTGCCTAGGCCGATGGCCAGACCGGCCGACGCGATCACCCACAGCGGCGGGCCCGCGTCATGGCCCAGGGCGCCCGCCGAGATCAGGGTCAGCGTGATGACGCCCATCGTCTTCTGCGCGTCGTTGGTGCCGTGGGCCAGGGAGACGAGCGAGGCCGAGGCGATCTGGCCGACGCGGAAGCCCTTGGTGACGGACTCCTTGCGGGCGCGGGCAGTGAGCTTGTACGCCAGGTACGTGGCCAGCAGCGCCGCGATCCCCGCTACGAGCGGCGAGGCGACGGCGGGGATCAGCACCTTCTCGACAACCTTGTCGAAGTGCACGCCGTGCGACCCCGCACCCACCCAGACGGCCCCGATCAGTCCGCCGAACAGCGCATGCGACGAACTGGACGGCAGCCCGACCAGCCAGGTGAGGAGATTCCACAGGATCGCCCCGACCAGGCCCGCGAAGATCATGCCCGGGCTGACGAGGGTGTCGTCCACGATGCCGCCGGAGATCGTCTTGGCGACCTCGGTGGACAGGAAGGCACCGACGACGTTCAGGACACCGCTGATGAGCACGGCCGTCCTTGGTTTGAGCGCCCCCGTGGCGATGGACGTGGCCATCGCGTTCGCCGTGTCGTGGAATCCGTTGGTGAAGTCGAAGGCGAGGGCCGTCACGATGACGATCGCCACCAGGAACGTGATGTGGTCCATTCCCCAATGCAAACAAGCGCGGACCAATTCGCGGAGAACCGATGGCAAAGCGTGTCCCAGGAGCCGGCGCGCGGTTGGTAAGGGTCCAGCAAAGCCCGCGTGGTGAAGCTTGAGTGCGCTCGAGTGCGTTGTACGGCCGCCGCGGGCCGTGGCCACCCCCGCGGATCTACGATCGCCCCATGAGCATCCGCTGGACCTACGCCTTCGTTGACCGCCCCGTCGCGTCCTTCACCCGGGCGCACACCTTCTGGGCTGCGGTGACGGACACCCGGCTGTCCGAATTCCGGGGCGAGCAGGGGGAGTTCGTGACCTTGCTGCCGGGCGGCGGGGCCCACCCCTGCGTGAAGGCCCAGGGGGTCGAAGCGGGCGCCGGTGGCGCGCATCTCGACTTTGCGGTGGACGACGTACCGGGATTCGTGACGTCGGCGCTCGCGCAGGGAGCAGGTGTCGCCGCCGAGCACGAGGGGTGGGCCGTACTGCGCTCGCCCGCCGGGCAGTTGTTCTGTGCCGTGCCCTGGCACGGGGAGTCGGTGCGGCCGCCCGTGGTGCACGGCAGCAGGCTCGACCAGGTCTGCCTCGACGTACCGCCGTCGCTGTACGAGTCCGAAGTCGCCTTCTGGAGCGCCCTGTTGGGCGGCTGGGCGTCGGCGCCCGGCTCCCGCCCCGAGTTCCATGTGCTCAGGCCACCGTCCGGGCTGCCCATCCGCATCCTGCTCCAGCGGCTCGGCGAGGAGCAGCCCGGTGAGGGGCCCCGGGCCTCTGCCCACCTGGACCTCGCCTGCGCGGACATCGCGGCGACCCGCGCCCGGCACGAGGAACTGGGCGCGGGCTTCGTCGCCGAGGGCGCCCACTGGACGGTGATGCGCGATCCGGCGGGCGGCGCGTACTGCCTGACGGGGCGCGATCCGGAGACCGGCGGACTGGCCGGCTAACGGGTCACGACGACGCAGGCTCCCCGGCCGTTCTCGTCGGGCGTGGCGCTCGCGCACGCCGACTCCCAGCCCTCCGGGAGCGACGGACTCGGATCGGCCTTCTCCCAGCGGTACGGTCCCGGCGGCTGCGCCGGGTCCTGCAACCACAGCGTCAGCCCACCCGCGACAGCCACGACGATCACCCACACCGCCACGACCCAGCGCCATAACCGGCGGCGTCCTGTCACCTCCAGGGCTCCACATCCACCACCGCGTTCACCGGAATGGGCCCGTACACATGCGGGAACTCCTCGCCGCCCGGCGCCGGCGCCTCGTACTTGAGCGGCACGTCGAGCCGGACCGGGTCCACGACCAGGACCACCAGTTCGCCGGGACCGTCGTAGGAGCCGTACAGGAAGGCGGCCACGGCGGGGAGTTGGGCGCGGGTCGAGCAGTGGATGAAGCCCTCGTCCTGGAGCGTGCGACCGCGGGTCGACATCTCGTACGTGCCACGCGCGCGGGCCTCGTCCCAGAGGGAGCGTTCGGTGATGTGGAGGATGTACGTGTGTTCGGGCATGCGGCGAGGTTACGGCTTCAGCCGTTGCGCCCGCGCGTGCAGATAGCGCTGCTCCGGCAGGCTCAGTGTCTTGGCGGCGGCGGCCTCGTAGGCGGCGCGGGCCTCGTCGTGGGCTCCGGCCCGCTCCAGGAGGTGGCCGCGAACCGCGTCCAGGCGGTGCCCGGCACCCAGTTCGTCCTCCAGCGCGGCCAGTTCGGCGAGCCCCGCGCGCGGGCCCCGGGCCATGGCGACGGCAACCGCGCGGTTGAGGCGCTCGACGGGGCCGGGGACGAGGCGTACCAGGACGTCGTAGAGGCCGAGGATCTCCTGCCAGTCGGTCTCCGGCGCGGAGGGCGCCTCGTCGTGGACAGCGGCGATGGCGGCGCGCAGCTGATACGGGCCGGCGGGGCCCCGGGACAGGGCGCGGGTGACCAGGGCGACGCCCTCGTCGATCGCGTTCTTGTCCCAGCGGTCGCGGTCCTGTTCGTCGAGGGGGACGAGTTCGCCGTGCGGGCCGGTGCGCGCGTCACGGCGGGCGTCGGTGAGCAGCATCAGCGCGAGCAGACCGGCCACCTCGCCGTGGCCGGGGAGCAGGCGGTGGACCTCGCGGGTCAGCCGGAGTGCCTCACCGGCGAGTTCGCGTCGCAGCAGGCTCGTGCCCGAGGTCGCCGTATAGCCCTCGTTGAAGATCAGGTACAGGGTCTGCAGGACCGCGGGCAGGCGGTTCTCCCCGTTGTCGGGCCGCCCGAAGCGCACCCCGCGGACCTTCTGCTTGGCCCGGCTGATGCGCTGCGCCATGGTCGCCTCGGGGACCAGGTACGCGCGGGCTATCTCGGCCGTGGTCAGACCGCCGACGGCACGGAGGGTGAGGGCGATCTGGGCGGGCGGGGTCAGGTCCGGGTGGCAGCAGAGGAAGAGCAGGGTGAGGGTGTCGTCCTCGCGGGGCGCCCGGTCCGCGCCCGGCGGCGGGGCCGTGAAGGCGTCCCTCGGCGTCAGCGCCGCGACCTTGTCCTCCCGGGCCCGGCGCGACTGCTCCGCGCGCAGCGCGTCGGTCAGCCGCCGCGCCGCGACCTTGATCAGCCAGCCGCGCGGGTTGTCCGGGGCCCCGGTCCGCGGCCACTGCTCGGCCGCCGCGAGCAGGGCCTCCTGCACGGCGTCCTCGGCGCTGTCGAAGTGGCCGTACCGCCGTACGAGCGCGCCGAGGACCTGCGGCGCGTGTCGGCGCAGCAGGTCCTCGGTCTCGGGTGTGGCGCTCACTTACGGCTCGGCCGACGTCTCAGCCGACGTCCCCGGACCCGTCGTCGATGGGCCGGATCACCACCGGGTACACGGGGGCCCCGGCGGGCTGGGGGCACTGCAGGACGCGCTCGGCGATCTGAGTGACCCGCTCCAGGCTCGCGCAGTCCAGCACCCAGTAGCCGGCCAGCAGCTCCTTGGTCTCGCTGTACGGGCCGTCGGTGATCACTGCCTTGCCGTCGTCACCCAGGGTGACATGCCGGCCCTTCGCGGGCTCGGTCAGCCCCTGTCCGTCGACCATCTCGCCGCTCTCGGCGAGGTCGTCGTTGAGGGCCTGCATGAAGGAGTACATCGCCTGGATGTCCTCCTGACTCCAGGCGACGGAGTTCTCGGACCCCTTGCCCTGCATCGCCTCGTAGTCCGCCTGCGTTCCCTGAACCATGACCAGGTACTTCATCAGTCCGCTCCTTCTGCTTCCGTCGGCTCGGGCCGCCCTTGGTGGGCGGCTCTCACAGGGGACGTCGGAGCCGGGCCGGGATTCTCGACAGGGGGCTCAGGAATTTTTCGCGGTGGGATTCACGGTGGTGTCCACGGTGGGTGTGCGGGGAGTGTCCGGCTGCTCGTGCTTCTCCTCGTGCTCGGCGCCGGCCTCGGCGTACGCCCCGCACTCGGGGTTGTGGCACGGGCCCGCCACCCAGGTGGGGACCCAGGCGCCCAGCGTCTTGTGGCGCCGGACGACCGTCTCTACGGGCTGTCCGCAATCGGGACAGTGGTGCTCTTCGCTGCCCATGTCCTCAGAGTAGGGCGGGAGAGGGCTCAGCGCTTCCTGCTGTACGTACGAACCACGGCGCCGTTGCCGAACGAGCGCACCTCTCCGAGGGTGAACTCGGTGACGGCGAAGCCCGATCCGAACATCGGCATGCCCGTGCCGTACACGATGGGGTAGGTCTTGATGACGAGCTCGTCGATCTCGTCGAGCAGCGCGCCGGCCAGCTGCGCTCCGCCGCACAGGTAGATGCCGAACTCGCCGTCCTCCGCCTTCAGTTCGCGGATCTTGCCGACCACGTCGTCCGAGACGATCTCGACCTGCGGGTCGGGCGACTCGGTCAGCGTGCGCGAGGCGACGTACTGGCGCATATGGGCGTACGGGCTGGTGATGCCCTCCTTCAGGGCCAGGTCGTAGCTGCTGCGGCCCTGGATGATCGTGTCGAATTGCCGGTTGGGCAGGTCGTCGAACCCGAGGGCGCGACGGGCGGGGGTCGACACGGTCTCCGGGTGCTCCGTCTTGAGGAACTCCAGGAACTCCTCGTCGACGAAGGTGTACATCGAGGTCGCATCGCCGCTCGGGTCTCCGATGAAGCCGTCGATCGAACAAGCGATGAAGTACGTGAGCTTTCGCAAGCCGGGCTCTTTTCGTAAGGTGTCGAACAACCACTCCGGTTGTAGTGCTTCAGTTGTAGTACTTCGCTTGTAGTGGTTGCAAGGGCATTTCCGTGACCGGGGAAAGTAAGAGAGGGGATTCCGAATGGCGGGCAATCCGGAGCGCCGGGCCGCGCTCGTCGACGCGGGCGTCGAGGTGCTCGCCCGCGAGGGGGCACGCGGGCTGACGTTCCGCGCGGTGGACGCCGAGGCCGGGGTGCCGGTCGGCACCACCTCCAACTACTTCACCGGGCGCGTCGACCTGCTCCGCCAGATCGACGGCCGACTGCACGTGCGGCTCGCGCCCGACCCGGAGGTGATCGCCGGGCTGCTGAACCGGCCGAAGGACCGCTCCCTCGTCACCGCCTTCATGCACGACCTGATGGCCCGCGCGACCCGCGACAGAACGGGCTATCTGGCCCTGCTGGAGATGCGCCTGGAGGCCCAGCGGCGCCCAGAACTGCGCTCCTCCTTCACCAAGTCGGTGCGCGGCGACCTGGACGAGGCCATGGAGTTCCACCGCAACGCCAAACTGCCCGGGGGCGACGAGGTCGTCACCGTGCTCTATCTCGCCGTCCTCGGGCTGCTCCTGGAGCACCTGACGCTGCCCGACGTGCTGGACGGCGTTCTGCCCGGGGTCGGCGTGCCGGACGGGCTGGTCGAGCGGATCGTGGCGACGATCGTGCCCGAGGGTCCCGAGGGGTAGGTCAGGGCTGCCGGCGGCTCAGCCGCGCGGTTCGCGCCACATCGGCCACATCCGCGGACCGTCCGGAAGGTCGAGGGGACGGCCCTTGAGCTCGAAGCCGAGACGCTCGTACAGCTGCCGGCTGCGGTCGCTGCTCGCCTCCAGGTAGGCGGGCAGACCGTCCCGGTCGCAGCGGTCGAGCACCGCGTTCATGAGCGCGGTGCCGAGCCCCTCGCCCTGGCGGCCGGGTGCTGCGGCGATCATCCACAGATATGCGTGCGCACGGCCCGAGGGATGGATACGGGCCGTCAGACGGCCGATCATCTCCACGCGCTCGTTGTCCGGGTCGACGTCCTGACGCAGCAGCGCGGGTCCGTCGTCGTCCTCGTCGTGCTCGACGGCCGGCACGGACATCCACAGCGCGCACGCCGTGCCGTCCTCGGTGAGGTCTATGCGGCCATGGGCCAGCACGATGTCCGTGAACGCGGCCATCAGCCTCCGGTGGGTCGCACGGCGGTACTCCTCGCCCGGGAACACCCAGCCACTGACCGGATCGTCCTGGAAGGCCACGTCCAGCAGCCGGACCACCGACTCCCGGTCCGCCTCGCCCGCCCTCCGGATCGCCACGCCCATCTCCACCCACCCCTTCGCGTCAACCGGCCTTGATCGTAGGGCGGTGAAAGCCTGCGTGCGGTCCGAGGGCCGACGTTGTCGAGATCCGGCCGGTACACAGCACCCGGTTGTTCAGCCACTCGCTGCGCGGGGACCCGGTACGCAGAGGCGGGCCCCGCACACCGGGGGGATGTGCGGGACCCGCCGGTCCGGAGCCGCTCGGCGGCCGTACGGGGTCAGGAACCGTACGGCCCCGAGAGCTCCGGGGTCTTCACAACCGTCGGCCGCCGCGATCCCGGCCGATACGGCCGTCGGCTGCCGCGGCCTTCAATTGCTGCGCCGCGTCACGAACTCGGCCAGGGCCAGCAGTCCGCCCGCCTCCTCCGGGTCGGGCACGGCGCGGGCCAGTTCCTGCATGGCTCGGGCCATCCGCTCGGCGGCCTGGGCCTGCGCCCAGTCGCGGCCACCGGCCCGCTCGACAGCGAGCGCGGTCCGCTGCAGGTCCTCCTTGTCGTACGGCACTTCGTACAGCGCGGCCAGCTCCGCCGCCGCCGAACCGCCCGAGGTCAGCGCGGCGACGACCGGCAGGGACTTCTTGCGGGCGGCGAGATCCGCACCGGCCGGCTTGCCGGTGTGGCTCGGGTCGCCCCATATACCGATCACATCGTCGATGAGCTGGAAGGCGAGCCCGGCCTCACGGCCGAACGCGTCCAGTGCCGCCACGTCCTCGTCCGCCGCGCTCGCGTACAGCGCGCCGAGGGCACAGGCGCACCCCAACAGCGCGCCGGTCTTGGCCTCGGCCATGGCGAGCACCTCGTCGAGGCCGACCTCGCCGGGGTCCCGCTTCTCCATCGCCGTGTCCGCCTGCTGGCCGGCGCACAGCTCGACGACGCAGTCCGCGAGCCGGGCCGCGGCAGCCGCGGACGCCGGGTGCGGGTCCTCGGCGAGCAGCCGCAGGGCCAGCGCCTGGAGGGCGTCCCCAGCGAGGATCGCGTCGGCGTCGCCGAACACGGTCCAGGCGGTGGGCCGGTGCCGGCGCGTGGTGTCCCGGTCCATCACGTCGTCGTGCAACAACGTGAAGTTGTGGACCAGTTCCACCGCCACCGCCGCCCGTACAGCGGCCGCCCGCGCCCTCGGTCCGCCGAGTGCGGCGGCAGCGGTGAGAACGAGCGCGGGCCGGATCGCCTTGCCGGCGTTGCCCGCCGCCGGGGTGCCGTCCGGGTGCTCCCAGCCGAAGTGGTACCGCGCGATCCGGCGGAGGGACGGCGGCAACGAATCGAGTGCGGCGCGCAGTTCGGGGTCGACCGACGCCCGGACGCGCTCCAGGATCACCTCCGCCTCGGGCCCGTCGAGCGGGCCCCGCCCGCCGTCCCTCTCGGTCGCGATGGGCCCTTGCCTTTCGAGCGTCTCGGTGGACGGCCCCGCCCCGGCGGGGCGTTGCTGCGTCTCCGTCAAGAACTCACCCATGGCATCGCCTCGGAGAGTCGGCGGACGGTGGCCCTTCCGCTACGGCTGGGCGCCTACGCCGAGGGTCTACCCACACGAGGAGCGCGGGACACGGCGCGGTGGCGGCAAAGGTCACCGCCAGCGCCCGATCTCGACGTTCTCCAGCACACCGAGGGCGTCCGGTACCAGGACCGCGGCCGAGTAGTAGGCCGTCACCAGGTACTTGATGATGGCCTGTTCGTTGATGCCCATGAACCGGCAGGACAGGCTCGGCTCGATCTCGTCCGGGATGCCCGCCTGCTGCAGTCCGATGACGCCCTGTTCCCCCTCGCCCGTACGCATGGCGATGATCGAGGTCGTACGGGCGTCGGTGACCGGGATCTTGTTGCACGGGAAGATCGGCACGCCGCGCCAGGTGGGGATGCGGTTACCGGCCATCTCGATGGTCTCCGGGACCAGGCCGCGCTTGTTCAGCTCACGCCCGAACGCGGCGATCGCGCGCGGGTGGGCGAGGAACAGTTTCGTGCCGCGCCGCCGGCACAGCAGCTCGTCCATGTCGTCGGGGCTGGGCACGCCGTCGTGCGGCTGGAGCCGCTGGTCGTACTCGCAGTTGTTGAGCAGCCCGAACTCGCGGTTGTTGATGAGCTCGTGCTCCTGCCGCTCCTTCAGGGCCTCCACCGTCAGGCGCAGCTGCTGCTCCGTCTGGTTCATCGGCTGGTTGTAGAGGTCGGCCACGCGCGAGTGGATGCGCAGCACGGTCTGGGCGATGCTCAGTTCGTACTCACGGGGCCGGGCCTCGTAGTCGACGAAGGTGTGCGGGATGTCCGGCTCACCGCTGTGGCCGGCCGCGAGGTCGACTGCCTTCTCGCCGTACTTGTTGGTGCGCTGCGCGGGGATCGCCCGCAGTTGCTCGAGGTGTTGGCTGAGCGAATCCGCCCGCTCCGCGACCTGCTCGACGTCCTGGCGGGGCAGGACGAGCACCGTGCACGCGGTGGCCGCGCGGACCGTGTACTCCCAGATGGCGTCGGAGTCGAGCAGCGCCTGGTCACCGAGGTAGGCGCCGTCGGCGAGGACGCCGAGGGACTCGTCCTCCCCGTAGGGACCGGTGCCGAGCTTCTCGACCCTGCCGTGCGCCAGCAGGAAGACCTCGTCGGCCTGGCTGCCGAACGAGGCGATCACGGACCCCGCCGTGAACTCCCGCTGCTGGCAGCGCTGGGCGAGCTCGGCGAGCACGTCCTCGTCCTCGTACGACCGCAGGGCCGGCAGTTCGCGCAGTTCGGCCGGGATGACCTCGACGCGGTCCCCGGTCTTGACGAACGTGACACGGCCGTCCCCGACGGCGTAGGTCAGACGGCGGTTCACCCGGTACGTGCCGCCCTGCACGTTCACCCACGGCAGCATGCGCAGCAGCCAGCGGGAGCTGATCTCCTGCATCTGGGGTGCGGACTTGGTCGTGGTGGCCAGGTTCCGCGCGGCCGCCGTGCCGAGACTCTGCTGCGGCTTGCCCTGCTCAGTGCGGACCTCTTCGCCTACCGACATAAGGAATTGCCCTCCCGGTCGTGCACCGGCGCCTGTCTGGCGCCACGCATCGCGATCTCCGCGACCGAGCCTTCCATCACGGAGGGTGCCGGTGCTATTACCCGAAAGAGCGGGAATGGATCACGGTCCGCTGGGCAAATAGAAGGACCTTGTCCACTGGTGCCGTCTCTGTGGTTGGCCAAAACGACTCGTACACCGTGCGATTGGAGGAGTCCCGTGAGGCCGTTTTCGGTAAAGCACCGATACGAGTCGGCCGCGGTGGGCGGTCGGCGCACGGTGCGAAGGGGGCGGTCATGGCCTCACCCATGTCCGCGAGCAGATTCCTGGAGAGACTCCGGGCGGAGGGTGCGACTGTCGTCGAGGTCGGCGACTGGGAGCACCACAACCGCAACCACGTGGGGCCGTGGGGTCCCGTCCACGGCGTGATGATCCACCACACGGTGACCAAGGGCAGTGCCAACACGGTGGAGCTCTGCCGCAAGGGCTACGAGGGGCTTCCCGGACCGCTGTGCCACGGCGTCATCACGAAGGACGGACGGGTGCACCTCGTCGGCTACGGCCGCGCCAACCATGCCGGGCTCGGCGACGACGACGTTCTCCGCGCGGTCATCGCCGAGAGCGCGCTGCCGGCCGACAACGAGGCCAACACCGATGGCAACCGGCACTTCTACGGCTTCGAGTGCGAGAACCTGGGTGATGGACAGGATCCCTGGCCGGCGGCTCAGCTGGAGGCGATCGAGCGGGTGTCGGCGGCTGTGTGCCGTCATCACGGGTGGACGGAGCGGTCGGTGATCGGGCATCTGGAGTGGCAGCCCGGGAAGGTGGATCCGCGGGGGTTCACCATGGCTTCGATGCGGGCGCGGATCCGGGAGCGGTTGTCCTAGGGCGGGATGCCTGCGGTGCGGCCCGTGCCGGTGAGCGGGGTGCGCCCGCTGCCGGCAGCGGGCGGGCGACAATGGACTGGTGAAGCGCCTTGACCTGACCGATCTGCAGCCCCGGCTCCCCTCGCCGGTGCAGGAGGTTGTGGACGCGCGGTTCGGGCGGGTCGGTGTTCGGCTGGTGCTCAAGCGGGACGATCTGATCCATCCGGAGCTGGTCGGCAACAAGTGGCGCAAGCTTGTCCCGAATCTGGTGGCGGCGGGTGGGCGCACGGTTGTCACTTTCGGCGGCGCCTACTCCAACCATTTGCGTGCCACCGCTGCCGCGGGGCGGCTCCTCGGGCTGAGCACGGTTGGTGTGGTGCGGGGCCAGGAGCTTGGTGAGCGGCGCCTCAATCCGTCGTTGGAGCGGTGCGTGGCCGACGGTATGCGGCTGCATTTCGTCGACAGGGCGACGTATCGACGCAAGGCCGAGCCGGAGACGCTGGCGGCCGTTCTGCGTGCGGCGGGTGCGCAGGGGGCGTACGTCGTTCCGGAGGGCGGGAGCAATGCCCTTGCCGTACGGGGGTGCCGGGCGCTCGGGGAGGAGTTGCGGGGGCACGCCGATGTGGTCGCCGTCGCCTGCGGGACGGGCGGGACGCTGGCGGGGCTGGCCGCCGGGCTGGGGCCTGACCAGCGGGCCTTGGGTGTGCCCGTTCTCAAGGGTGGCTTTCTGGGTGATGAGGTACGGGGGCTGCAGGCAGAGGCGTTCGGAGGGCCGCGGGGTGACTGGTGGCTTGATGAACGGTTTCACTTCGGGGGGTATGCCCGTACGACTGCTGAGCTTGATGCCTTCGCCGTCGATTTCGAGGAGCGGCACGGGATGGCTGTTGAGCGTCTCTATGTCGCCAAGTTGTTGTATGGGCTTGTCGTGCTGGCGGAGGAGGGCGTTTTCCCGCGTGGGGCGACTGTCGCCGCCGTTGTCACCGGGGCTCCGTTCGAGGCTCATCCTGCCTCGCGATAGGCCGCTGCCTCCTCCAGGTCCAGCCTGCGCAGCAGTGTCCGCAGCATCTCGTCGTCGATGAAGCGGCCGTCCCGTAGTTTCACGAACACCGCTCGTTCGGTGCCGATCACCTCGCGGGACAGGCGGCGGTAGGTGTCGTCGACGGACTCGCCGGTGATGGGGTTGGCCTGGCCGAGGCGTTCCCAGACGGAGTTGCGGCGGCGTTCCAGGACGGCTCGCAGACGCTCGGCAAGGGCCTCAGGGAGGGCGTTGCGGTCGTCGGAGAGGAGTTCCTCCAGACGTCGTTCGGCGGCGCGGGAGGCCTGCGCCTGGGCGTTGGCCTCGGCGAGGGTCTCGGCCTGGATGTCCCGGCCGGGGAGTTTCAGCAGGCGGATCAGCGGCGGAAGGGTCACGCCCTGGACGACGAGCGTGCCGATGACCGTCGTGAAGGTCAGGAAGAGGATGAGGTTGCGCTCGGGGAACGGTTCGCCGCCGTGCATCGTGAGCGGGATCGAGAAGGCGATGGCCAGTGACACCACGCCTCGCATGCCGGCCCAGGAGATGATGAACGGGCCCTTCCAGGTCGGGTTCTCCTCGCGTTTACGGATCCGCGCCGACAGCATGCGCGGCAGGAAGGTCGCCGGGTAGACCCACACGAAGCGCGTGGCGACGACCACCGCGAAGACGGCGAACGCGTACCAGGCGGCGCGGCTTCCTCGTACTCGCCAAGCCCCTTGAGCACGACCGGCAGTTGCAGTCCGATCAGGGCGAACACCGCCGACTCCAGTACGAACGCGACCATCTTCCACACGGCCTCCTCCTGGAGGCGGGTGGCGAAGTCGACCTCCCACGCGCGGTGCCCCAGGTACAGCGCCACGACCACGACCGCCAGCACTCCGGAGGCGTGCACCTGCTCGGCGGCCGCGTACGCGACGAACGGGATCAGCAGCGAGAGGGTGTTCTGCAGCAGCACCTCCTTCACGTGCGTGCGCAGCCAGTGGATCGGCACCATCAGCACCAGGCCCACGCCGATGCCGCCGAACGCCGCGAGCAGGAACTCGCCTATGCCGCCGGCCCAAGAGGCGCCCTCACCGACGGCGGCCGCGAGCGCCACGCGGTAGGCGGTGATCGCGGTGGCGTCGTTCACCAGGGACTCACCCTGCAGGATCGTGGTGATCCGGGACGGCAGCCCCACCCGGCGCGCGACCGCCGTCGCGGCGACCGCGTCCGGCGGCGCCACCACCGCGCCCAGCACCAGCGCCGCGGTCAGCGGAAGACCCGGCACGACCAGATACGCGATCCAGCCGACGGCGAAGGTCGCGAAGAGCACGTACCCGACCGACAGCAGCATCACGGGCCGCATCTGAGCCCGCAGATCGAGATACGAGCTGTCCGTCGCCGCGCTGTGCAGCAGCGGGGGCAGCACCAGCGGCAGGACGATGTGCGGGTCGAGGGTGTACTCGGGCACGCCCGGCAGGTACGACACGAGGAGGCCGACGGTGACCAGCAGCAGCGGCGCCGGCACTGGCGCCCGCCGAGCGGCCGCGGCAACAGCGGCGCTTCCGGCCACCAGCAACAGCAGTGGCATCACATCCATACGCCTCGCCCACCCTCACCCTCGTGCATCGTCGTCGCGGCCCGCCCTCGATTTTCCGCGCCGTCGTGCGCGTGGCCGTCGTAACCTGGCAATCATGAAACAGTGCACGCACGCCGACGCGCTGCCGCACCCGGAGCCCGATCCGCTCGCCGAGACATGTCCAGAGTGTCTGGCGGAGGGCTGGCACCCGGTACAGCTGCGGCTCTGCCTCTCCTGCGGTCACGTCGGCTGCTGCGACTCCTCGCCGGGGCGGCACGCCACGGAACACCACAAGGAGTCCGGCCACCCGATCATGCGGACGTTCGAGCCGGGCGAACTCTGGCGCTGGTGCTTTGTCGACCACGTGCTCGTGTGACGGGGACGTACGCTGGACAACCGAGGATCCGGACGGTTCGACCGTCTGACGCCTGGGTACGTCAAACCGGCGCGCGCTCTTCCCAATTGGGCCCGCAGACCCCCTAGCCACGGAGCGTATCCGTGTGTTTACTATGAGTGACAGCAAGGGGTTGGGGTCCTGGGGACAGGAAAGTTCAGAGCGCGATAGCGTCACCGCTGAACCACAGATCGCGTTACCCCGGGGGGCGACCCTCGGCCCCGAGAAGCTTGTACCACCTTGGAGGTGAGGGTGTCCCAGATCGCAGGCGAGCCCGCGACCCAGGACTTCGTGGAAGTCCGGCTGCCGGCTGCGGGTGCCTACCTGTCGGTGCTGCGTACGGCGACTGCCGGCCTCGCGGCCCGTTTGGACTTCACCCTCGACGAGATCGAGGACCTGCGCATCGCGGTGGACGAGGCCTGCGCGATCCTGCTCCAGCAGGCCGTGCCCGGCTCGGTGCTCAGCTGTGTCTTCCGACTCGTCGACGACTCGCTCGAGGTCACCGTCTCGGCCCCGACCACGGACGGCCACGCCCCCGCCAGGGACACCTTCGCCTGGACCGTCCTGTCGGCCCTCGCGGGCAAGGTCTCCTCCGCCGTGGACGAGGACAAAACCGTTTCGATCAGCCTCTACAAACAGCGCGGCGCGGGACCCGGGCCGGCGTGAGGAACGGGGACGGGCCGGTGCGGGACGAAGAGCGCGGCACACGGGAGCTGCCGGACGGCGCTGCCCCCAGCTCGGACGGAGCCGAGAGCCTGGGAGTGGGCCCGAGCGGTTCCCGGCGCATGGCGGACGGCATCGACGGCATCCCCGAGCAGGCCCGGCCGCACCCGGAGGACGACTCCGCGGCGACGGGCTTCCTGGCCGACGGACGGGATGACGAAGGCGCCGTGCAGGGCGCGCCTGCGGGTGGGCGGATCGGGGTCTCCCCAGCCCGAGCGGGGGCGAGGGCTCGGGAGAGGGCAACGGGCGGGACGATGAGCGAGCACCAGCGAAACGCCGAGCACGAGGCGATGAGCGCGCACAGCGTGCAGGCCACGCAGCACGGCCCTCAGGACCGCAGCGGGGCGCGCGCCATGTTCATCGAGCTGCGCAAGCTGCAGGACGGCAGCCCGGAGTACGCGAACCTGCGCAACCAGCTGGTCCGCATGCACCTGCCGCTCGTCGAACACCTCGCGCGCCGCTTCCGCAACCGCGGCGAGCCACTCGACGACCTCACCCAGGTCGCCACCATCGGCCTGATCAAGTCGGTCGACCGGTTCGACCCGGAGCGCGGTGTCGAGTTCTCGACCTACGCGACCCCGACGGTCGTCGGCGAGATCAAGCGGCACTTCCGCGACAAGGGCTGGGCGGTGCGGGTGCCGCGGCGGCTCCAGGAGCTGCGCCTTGCCCTGACGACGGCCACAGCCGAGCTGTCCCAGCAGCACGGGCGCTCCCCGACCGTCCACGAACTCGCCGAGAAGCTGGCGATCTCGGAGGAGGAGGTCCTGGAAGGTCTGGAGTCCGCCAACGCGTACTCCACGCTGTCCCTGGACGTCCCCGACACGGACGACGAGTCCCCTGCGGTCGCGGACACCCTCGGCGCGGAGGACGAGGCGCTGGAGGGCGTCGAGTACCGCGAGTCGCTGAAGCCGCTGCTCGAGGATCTCCCGCCCCGCGAGAAGCGGATCCTGCTGCTGCGCTTCTTCGGCAACATGACCCAGTCGCAGATCGCGCAGGAGGTCGGCATCTCCCAGATGCACGTGTCCCGCCTGCTGGCCCGCACGCTGGCGCAGCTGCGGGAGAAGCTGCTGGTGGAGGAGTGACGGCTCGCTGAGAGCCGCCGGCTACTTCTGGTCCGGTGCGCTGCCAGGCCCCCGGATGCCGAGGGCCTGGGTGGTCGCCGGGTTGATCAGGAGCACGAGCGTGGCGATCGCGACCGCAGCGATCGCAATGCCGGCCGGGATCGCAATGCTGTCGGCCTGCAGCAGGCTGTAGGCCACCGGCAGCGCCATGATCTGCGTAATCACGGACGGCCCCCGGCTCCAACTGCGCTGAGCGAACAGCCCTCGCGCGGCGAGCAGCGGCAGCAGGGCGAGGACGACCAGTGTCACGCCCAGGGTGACGGCCTGCTGCCGATCGTCCGGATCCCCGGCGAGCCCCAGCACCAGCACCCAGACACCCCCGACGGCCAGCGCCAGCCCTTCCAGCGCGGTCAGTCCCGCCGCATACGTCAGCCGTCGCGGACGCGGACCGGCGGTTTCCGGGGTGGTGGGGGTCTGCTGCTTGGTCACCCTTGAAGGGTAGCCCTCCGCGATATCGCCCTCCCGCCCGCACCTGACGGAGGCCGGCCAAACATCTCAGCCCGTCTGGGGGTCTTCCCTCTGGAGGAGTTTGAGGACGAGGCCCTTCAGGGCCGAAGCGGGGGCCTGGGGGCGGCAGCCCCCAGCAGGGCCCGCAGCAACGCCGACCGCCCATGAAAGCGACCGCACAGAACTCACAGCCAAGCCGACGGCAGCCCCCGTGTCGAGACTCACGCCTCATCTCTTACTGGATCCCAACCTCGACCTGTGCCCAGTAACCCCCCAGTAGGTACGCTGCCAGTCATGCGTGCACTTCTCGTGGTCAATCCGGCAGCAACCACCACAAGCGCACGTACGCGCGATGTCCTGATCCACGCGCTCGCCAGCGAGATGAAGCTGGAGGCGGTCACCACCGAGTACCGCGGCCACGCGCGTGACCTGGGCCGGCAGGCAGCGGAGAGCGACGACGTCGACCTGGTGGTCGCCCTCGGCGGCGACGGCACCGTGAACGAGGTCGTCAACGGACTGTTGCACAACGGCCCCGACCCAGACCGCCTCCCCCGCCTCGCCGTGGTCCCCGGCGGCTCCACCAACGTCTTCGCCCGCGCCCTCGGCCTGCCCAACGACGCCGTGGAGGCGACCGGCGCCCTGCTCGACGCCCTGCGCGAAGGCAGCGAGCGTACGGTCGGGATGGGCATAGCGGCCGGCACCCCGGGCACGGAGGACGAAGCCGTACCCGGCAGATGGTTCACCTTCTGTGCGGGCCTCGGCTTCGACGCCGGCGTGGTCGGCCGGGTCGAGCAGCAGCGCGAGCGGGGCAGGAAGTCGACGCACGCCCTTTATCTGCGCCAGGTGGTACGCCAGTTCCTTCAGGAGCCCAACCGCCGCCACGGCACCATCACGCTGGAACGACCGGGCCAGGATCCGGTGACCGATTTGGTGCTGTCCATAATCTGCAACACCGCTCCGTGGACGTATCTGGGCAATCGCCCGGTGTACGCGGCGCCTAAGGCCTCGTTCGATACCGGCCTCGACGTACTCGGTCTCAGCCGTATGTCCACGGTCGCGGTTGCCCGGTATGCAACCCAGTTGCTTACTTCGTCCCCCGAGCGCGGAACCCATGGCAGGCATGCGGTCACGCTGCACGACTTGGACCAGTTCACCTTGCATTCGAAGGTCCCGTTGCCCCTTCAGATGGACGGCGACCACCTGGGGCTGCGTACGAGCGTGACGTTCACAGGCGTACGCCGTGCACTGCGTGTGATTGTGTGAGCGGAACGGGCTAAAGTCCTTTCACTCGAACGTTTAGGCCAGGATCCACCCCATGGAAGTACGGCTGTGACCTAGTCGACACCGAGGAATCAAAAAAAACTTTCCGGAAGGGGTTGTATCCGTCGCTGAGGTTTGCGAGTCTCTACGTGGCGATCGGGACGGCCCGCAAGACCGGCCTCCACTGATCACCGGAACCCCTCTTCAAATCACAGGACCTCGCCAGGGAACCTGGCGGTCGGCCCTTCACTTGTTGAGGGATTCGTGAAAGCGTTCACATTCACAAGCAACCCAGCACGTAATACCAAGGAGAGGTAGCAGCCATGGACTGGCGTCACAACGCCGTTTGCCGCGAGGAAGACCCCGAGCTCTTCTTCCCCATCGGCAACACCGGTCCTGCGCTGCTGCAGATCGAGGAAGCCAAGGCCGTCTGCCGTCGCTGCCCCGTTATGGATCAGTGTCTGCAGTGGGCGCTCGAGTCCGGCCAGGACTCCGGCGTCTGGGGTGGTCTCAGCGAGGACGAGCGTCGCGCGATGAAGCGCCGTGCCGCCCGCAACCGGGCCCGTCAGGCCTCCGCCTGACAACACCCGCCCCGCAAACAGCCTGAGCTTGGCGGCGCGTACAGCGAGTACGCATCTCCCGCCCCCGAGCCGCAGCGCGCAGTACCCCTGCTTAGCGATTGCAGAGCAGCAACGAGCACTAGCCCTGGACCAGATGGTCCAGGGCTCTTTGCTGTCCACGCCTGCTTGTCGGCTGCTTGGCGCCTGCTTGGCTTTGCTGTCCGCGGCTACTTGTTCGCCCGCACCGGGATGTCCAGGATCACCCTGGTCCCCCGCTCCGGTGCCGGGACCATGTCGAACGTGCCGCCCAACTCGCCCTCCACCAGCGTCCGTACGATCTGCAGGCCGAGGTTGCCCGCGGTGTGCGGGTCGAAGCCCTCGGGGAGGCCCACGCCGTCGTCCTGGACGGTGACCAGAAGGCGGACCTGCTTCGTCGTACCGCCGCGGACGGCCGAAACCTCGACCGTGCCGGTGTCGCCCTCGCGGAAACCGTGCTCCAGCGCGTTCTGGAGGATCTCGGTCAGGACCATCGACAGCGGGGTGGCGACCTCGGCGTCCAGGATGCCGAAGCGGCCGGTGCGCCGGCCGGCGACCTTGCCGGGCGAGATCTCGGCGACCATCGCCAGCACCCGGTCGGCGATGTCGTCGAACTCCACGCGCTCGTCGAGGTTCTGGGAGAGCGTCTCGTGCACGATCGCAATCGACCCGACCCGCCGTACCGCCTCTTCGAGGGCCTCACGGCCGCGGTCGGACTCGATGCGGCGGGCCTGAAGCCGCAGCAGGGCGGCCACCGTCTGCAGGTTGTTCTTGACGCGGTGGTGGATCTCCCGGATCGTCGCGTCCTTGGTGATCAACTCGCGCTCACGGCGGCGCAGTTCGGTGACGTCCCGGAGGAGCACCAGCGAACCGATACGCGTGCCCTTGGGTTTGAGCGGGATCGAACGGAACTGGATCACACCGTCACCGGACTCGATCTCGAACTCGCGGGGTGCCCAGCCGCTGGCGACCTTGGCGAGCGCCTCGTCCACCGGTCCCTGCGTCGGGGCGAGTTCGGCGGTGGTCTTGCCCAGATGATGGCCGACGAGGTCGGCGGCGAGGCCGAGGCGGTGGTAGGCGGACAGCGCGTTCGGGGAGGCGTACTGGACGATGCCGTCGGCGTCGACGCGGATCAGGCCGTCGCCGACGCGGGGCGAGGCGTCCATGTCGACCTGCTGGTTGGCGAACGGGAACGATCCGGCCGCGATCATCTGCGCGAGATCCGAGGCGCTTTGGAGGTACGTCAACTCCAGGCGGCTCGGCGTGCGCACGGTCAGCAGGTTGGTGTTGCGCGCGATGACACCGAGGACGCGTCCCTCACGTCGTACGGGAATCGACTCGACACGGACCGGGACCTCCTCGCGCCACTCGGGGTCGCCCTCCCGCACGATCCGGCCCTCGTCGAGCGCGGCGTCCAGCATCGGGCGGCGGCCGCGCGGGACGAGGTGGCCGACCATGTCGTCCTGGTACGAGGTCGGGCCGGTGTTGGGCCGCATCTGCGCCACTGAGACATAGCGGGTGCCGTCGTGGGTGGGGACCCACAGGACGAGGTCGGCGAAGGAGAGGTCGGAGAGCAGCTGCCACTCCGAGACCAGCAGGTGGAGCCACTCGAGGTCGGAGTCGTCGAGGGCCGTGTGCTGGCGTACGAGTTCGTTCATGGAGGGCACGTGGCCGAGCGTACCTGGCGGTACGGACATGGCCGGAAACCAGCCGCTACGGGAGGCGATCGGGCCCCGGAAACACCCGCGGGCCGCGGCGCCTGAGAGGGACCCTCAGCCCTCCCGGCACCGCAGCCCGGAGCAATATCGGCCGTGGGGTGTGCGGTCCCGGTCGGCCGAAGGATGAGGAGCCGGGGCAGTCAGGGCAGAGAGCTCCGGTTCCTCGGTCCGCCTTCCTGTGCGGGGAAGACGGAAGTCGGTGCGTTCTCGTACTACGCACTCCTTCGCATTGTGGACTAGACCACTCTCGTGTGTCCATGCGTTGGAGCGTGTTTGCTGTTGACGCTTCTTCGCGGGCTCCGAACCAGCTGGAGAAGCAGTGGGACCGCCCAATCATCCACCACGCAGCCTAACCCGTGTGGGTTCATGTGCGAGGCCAGTTGGCCATGGCAATTTCCGCAAGTGCCTCCAGTTCCTCCCGGCTCGCCCCGTCGCGCGCCTGTTGTGACATGCCCTGGATCATCGCGCCGGTGTGCCGGGCGAGAGCGGGGGCGTTGACGTCGGCGGGGAGGGCGCCGGTGGCGATGTCCTCTTCGATGCGGCCGCGGACGGCGGCGATGGTCGCGTTGCGACGGTCACGCAGGGAGTCGGCGACCTCGGGGGTCGTGCAGTTGATGGCCGCGTGGGCGATGAGGCAGCCCTGCGGATGGACGGGATCCGTGTATACGCCGGCCGCCTCTCGCAGGGTCCGCTCGACGGCCGCCCGGGAGGTGGGCTCCTCGGCGAGGGCGCGGTCGGCGAACGAGGCGTAACGCGAGGTGTAGACGCGGACGACCTCTTCGAAGAGCGAGCGCTTGTCACCGAAGGCCGCGTACAGACTCGGGGCGCCGATGTCCATGGCGCGGGTGAGGTCGGAGACGGACGTCGCCTCGTAGCCGCGCTCCCAGAAGGCCAGGATCGCCTTCTCCAGGGCGGTTTCACGGTCGAAGGAACGGGGCCGACCGCGCGTCTTCGCGGCCGGCCGGGCTGCCGCCCCCGTCTCCGTCGCCACCTCGCTGCTCACCATGGAGTGCATTTTATAGCGAGCGCTAGAGAAACGCCGTCGGGATGTTGTACGTTCTTTCTGTATCGACCACTAGGTAAATGCGAGGGGGCGTCGGCATGGGTGTGCTTGCGGGCAGGACGGCACTGGTCACGGGGGCGAGCAGGGGGATCGGACGGGCGATCGCCGAGCGGCTGGCACAGGACGGGACGCGGGTCGCCGTGCACTACGGCAGTAACGAGGCGGCGGCGAAGGAGACGGTCACCGCGATCGAGGCGCGGGCGGCAGCGCGTTCGCGATCCGCGCCGAACTGGGCGTGCCCGGTGACGCCGGGACTCTCTGGGAGGCCTTCGACGGGCATGCGCAGGGCGTGGACATCCTGGTGAACAACGCGGGCATGGCGATTTTCGCGACCATCGGGGAGACGGACGAGGAGGCGTACGACCGGACGCAGGCGGTCAACGCGAAGGCACCCTTCTTCATCGTCAAGCACGGCCTCGGACGCCTGCGTGACCACGGCCGGATCATCAATGTCACCGCTGCCACGGACCGCGCCATCGCCCCGATCGCCGCCACGCACATGGCCAAGGGCGCGGTCACCACCCTGACCCGCTCACTCGCCGCCGAGTTGGCGCCGCGCGGCATCACCGCCAACTCCGTCGGGCCCGGCTTCATCGACACGGACCTGACGAGCGCCGCACTCGCCGACCCCGGCATACGCGCGCACGCCGAGGCCGTCTCGGTCTTCAAACGCGTCGGTACGTCGTCCGATGTGGCGGACGTGGTGGCCTTCCTGGCGTCGCCCGACTCCCGATGGGTCACGGGGCAGCACATCGACGCGACGGGGGGCTCGCTGCTGAGCCTGCACTAGTCAGCGCGTCTCCGTCACCTTCGCCAGCGCCCGCGGCGCGTCCGGGTCCTGGCCTCGGGCGATGGTGACCTCGTAGGCGAGGAGCTGGAGCGGGATGATCTCCAGGATCGGCTGGAGCTCCTCGTCGACGCCCTCGGTGGGCAGGACGAAACCCGCCGAGGCCTGCTCGACCTGGTGCCGGGCCCCGATGACGACCAGGTCGGCTCCCCGGCCGCGGAGCCGGTCGAGGACGGGCTGGAGGACCTCGCCGCCCTTGCCGTCGGTGACGACCGCGATGACCGGGGAGACGTTGTCGACCATGGCGAGCGGGCCGTGCAGCAGGTCGGCGCCGGAGTAGGCGAGGGCCGGGATGTAGCTGGTCTCCATCAGCTTGAGGGCGGCTTCCTTGGCCGTGGGGTAGCCGTAGCCGCGGGAGGTGATCACCATGCGTTCGGCGAAGCGGTAGCGGGCGGCGAGGGTGCGCACCTCGTCCTGCCGTGCGAGCAGTTGCTCGGCGAGGTCCGGGAGCGGCATGGCGGGGGTGCCGTCACCGCCGCGCAGGCCTTCGACGAAGAGGTACAGGGCGAGAAGGGAGGCCGTATAGGTCTTGGTCGCGGGCAGGGCCCTCTCCGGTCCGGCCATGATGTCGAGGTGGTACTCGGAGACGGCGGCCAGCGGGGAGTCGGGGCTGTTGGTCACCGCGAGCGTGACCGCGCCGGCCTCGCGGGCGGCCCGGGTCGAGGCGACGACGTCCGGGGAGCCGCCGGACTGGCTCACGGTGATGACCAGGACGTCGGTGAGGTCGGGACGGGCGCCGTAAGCCGTGGTGGTCGACATGGAGGTCAGGCCGCAGGGCAGGCCGAGGCGTACCTCCAGGAGGTACTTGGCGTAGAGCGCGGCGTTGTCGGAGGTGCCGCGGGCCGTGAGCAGGACGAAGCGGGGTGCGCGACCGGCGATCTCCTGGGCGACGCGGCGGATGGCGGGGGCGCCCTGGGACAGGATCCTGCGCAGCACGGCGGGCTGTTCGGCCATCTCGCGGGCCATGATCCGGCCGGGGAGGTCGTTGTGAGGGGCGTGCGGGTCGGGAGGGTACGGGGTCGTGGTGGTCATGGGGACCCTCCCTGCTCTCGCGCCCGCTGCCGGCCAGGGCGCCTGTCGCTTCCGGCGGACAGTCTCCATTCCACTCCCCCATGGGCGATGACGCCTGCCCGACAGTCCGCCGAAATGTCCACGGGGCTTCCGTTCACCTGGGCCGCGTAGCCTCGCTCTGTTAGATTGGTCTAAACCACATGCCCCTTCAGGGTGCCCTTCGAGTCCTACTTCAGATCGGCAGGCCCAGCGTGGAAGTTGTCATCGTTCCGGACGCCAAGGCGGGTGGCGAGCTGATAGCCGAGGCCATGGCCCAGCTGCTGCGGCGCAAGCCCGACGCCCTGCTCGGCGTGGCCACCGGCTCGACGCCACTGCCCATCTACGCGGCACTCGCGGCCAAGGTGCGCTCCGGCGCCGTCGACGCCTCGCGGACGCGGATCGCTCAGCTCGACGAGTATGTGGGGCTGCCCGCGGAGCACCCGGAGTCGTACCGGTCGGTGCTGCGACGCGAGGTGCTGGAGCCGCTCGGGATCGGGATGGACGCGTTCATGGGGCCGGACGGCACGGCCGAGGACGTGCCCGGGGCGTGCGAGGCGTATGACGCGGCGCTGGCTGAAGCCGGGGGCGTGGACCTGCAGTTGCTCGGGATCGGGACCGATGGGCACATCGGGTTCAACGAGCCGTGCTCCTCGCTGGCGTCGAGGACCCGGATCAAGACGCTGACCGAGCAGACCCGGGTCGACAACGCACGGTTCTTCGACGGGGACATCGAGCAGGTGCCGCACCACGTCATCACCCAGGGGATCGGGACGATCCTGGAGGCGCGGCACCTGGTGCTGCTCGCCACCGGTGAGGGCAAGGCGGACGCGGTGGCCGCGACCGTCGAGGGGCCGATCGCGGCCGTCTGCCCGGCCTCGGCACTGCAACTGCACCCGCACGCGACGGTCGTCGTCGATGATGCCGCCGCGTCCAAGCTGAAGCTGGCGGACTACTTCCGGCACACGTACGCCAACAAGCCGGAGTGGCAGGGGATTTAGGGCGCCGCACACGACAGGCATGCGTGCGGCGGGCGCCCGTGATGAGGGGGCCCGCCGTGCGCTCGCCGGACATGCGCCGGTCCCAGAGGCCGGCCTCCTCGCCGGTTCTAGAGCCCGGCCACCTCGCCCTCGGTCGGCTCGTCCTGTGCGGTCAGGCCGGCCACCCACAGCGGCATCAGCCAGTGAGCCGCGAGGACCGCGGCGAGGACGGGTGCCGCTTGGACGCGCAGGGCGTCGCCGGCTGCCGCGCCCGCCGTCAACAGGCCTACCACGGCCGCGAGCAGCAGGGTGGTCATCGCGCGGTGGGCGCGGGCGAGCACACGCCTGCGTTCGGCCGACTGCCGCTCGTCGAGGGCGCGTTCACGCAGTTCGAGCAGGCCCCGGGTAGCGCTGTTGATCACACCTGTCGCCACCATCCACGGCAGCATCAGCACTACCGCGGCGATGACGGCCCACATCGGCTCCGTCGACGAGAGGGAGAAGTACGTGGTCAGTGCCCCGACGGCCACGGTGAGTGCGACGTGCGCGGCGACGATCAGCCGGCGACGCGTGGTCGTGGCGTAGATCGGGCGCCCTCGGGGGTCGTTCATCAACCGCAGCATGCTCCGGTCGTAGCGCGTCAGTCGCGTCGTCGTCATGACTGTTTCCTCCCGTAGACCTCGTCCGTGAGCGGCCGGAACGGATCGAGGGAGAACAGCGCCTCGACCGGCAGTCCGAAGAACTTCGCGATCTTCAGTGCCAGGTCGAGGCTCGGGTTGTACTGCCCCCGCTCGATGTAGCCGATGGTCTGGTAGTGGGCTCCCACTGCCTCGGCCAGGCTCTGGCGCGACACCTTGCGTTCGGCACGCACCATCGCCAACCTGTTGTGCACCTGCTCGCTCATGTATAAGAAGTACTACATTCGGGAGTGGAGCTGCAACTACAGCCATCGAGCGGGTCACGGGGACGAGAGGGTCACGGGGACGAGTCGGGCTCGGGGGGCTTCACGCCCCGGCGATGACCTCGGCCGCCGCGCGTCCGCACACGCGGGCCGCGCCGTGCGTGGCGATGTGCAGGGCGCCGCGGGGTTCGGCCCGGGGGACTCCCATCTCGACGACGACCGTGTCCGGGCGGGACCGCAGCAGGGTGTCGAGGGCCGTTGCCATCCAGGGGTGACGGTGTTCGTCGCGGACGACGGCCACCATGCGGCGGCCGGCCGCTGCCTGGAGCGCCTCCCGCCCCGCCTCCTCCCCCGCGTAGCCGCCGGTCTCGGTGCCGGAGAGCAGTCGGGACAGTTCGGCGGCGACGCCCCAGGGGGTCTCGTCGCCGACGGCGATGTTCGCGACCGGGGTGAAGGCGGCGACGTACGGTGCTTCGGTGAGCGGGGTGAAGCCCTCCGCGCCGGTCACCTTCAGCGCGCGCCGGGCGGCGACGAGGCCCACGTCCGGACGAGCCTCGCCCTCGGCACCGGGGACGGTCGCCGTCCAGCGGGCCAGCTCGCGGACCCGCTCCGCCGCCTCCACCAGCCGTTCCTCGGGGAGTTCACCGGCGCGCACCGCCGCGACCAGGGCGTCGCGCAGACGTCGTACCGTCTCGTCGTCGGCGAGGCCGCCGCCCACGCAGATCGCGTCGGCGCCGGCCGCGATGGCCAGGACGCTGCCGCGTTCGATGCCGTAGGTGGCCGCGATGGCCTGCATCTCCATGCCGTCGGTGACGATCAGGCCGGTGTAGCCGAGTTCGCCGCGCAGCAGGTCCGTCAGGACGGGACGGGACAGGGTGGCCGGGTGGTCGGGGTCCAGGGCCGGAACCAGGATGTGCGCGCTCATCATCGCCCTCGTGCCGGCGGCGATCGCCGCGCGGAACGGGGAGAGTTCCCGGTCGGCCAGGACCGAGGCCTCCGCGTCGATGCGGGGCATCGAGTGGTGGGAGTCGACCGCCGTGTCGCCGTGGCCCGGGAAGTGCTTGGCGCAGGCCGCGACGCCCGCCGACTGCAGGCCGGTGACGTAGGCCGCGGTGTGCCGGGCGACCAGGGCGGTGTCGGCGCCGAAGGAACGTACGCCGATCACCGGGTTCGAGGGGTTGGAGTTCACGTCGGCCGACGGGGCCCAGTTGAGGTTCACTCCGCAGGCTGCCAGGCGGCGGCCCATCTCGAAGGCCACCTCCCTGGTCAGCTCCACGTCGTCCACCGCGCCCAGGGCGTGGTTGCCGGGGAAGCTGGAACCGGTCCGCACCTCCAGCCTCGTCACATCACCCCCCTCCTCGTCGATCGCGACCAGCACGTCGTCGCGCTCGGCACGCAACTGGGCCGTCAGCGCTGCCAGTTGCTCCGGCGAGGCGATGTTGCGGCCGAACAGGCCGACGGAGGCGAGGCCCTCGCCGAGGCGGCGCAGCAGCCAGTCGGGGGCGGTGGTGCCGGTGAAGCCGGGCTGCAGGACGGTCAGGGCATCGCGCGTCAGACCGTCCTTTTCCGGATTGGACGCAGTGGTGCCGCTGGCGAATGTCGTCATCGGGTGGCGTTATCCCTTCACGGCGCCGGCCGTCAGGCCGCTGACAGCCTTGCGCTGCAGGAAGACGAAGAGGATCAGGATCGGGATGGCGAAGAGGGAGGACGCCGCCATCGTCGCGCCCCAGTCGTTGCCGAAGGCGGTCTGGAAGCTGGACAGCCACAGTGGCAGGGTCTGCGCCTCCGCCTCCTTGTTCAGCACCAGGACCAGGGGGAATTCATTCCAAGCGGTGATGAAGCCGAACAGGGACGTGGACATCAGCCCCGGCGCGAGCAGCGGCAGGATGACCTTGCGGAACGCCTGGGCGCGGCTGCAGCCGTCGACCATCGCGGCCTCCTCCAGTTCCCTGGGGACCGCGGCGACGAAGCCGCGCAGGGTCAGGATGGTGAAGGGCAGGATCATCATCATGTAGAAGACCGTCAGCGGCAGCAGGCTGTTCAGCATCGACGCGTCCCGCACGATCATGTACATCGCGATGATCATGACCTCCCAGGGCGCCATCTGGGCCATCATGAAGCCGATGACGAACCCGCGCCGCCCCCTGAACCGCATCCGGGCGAGGGCGAAGGAGCCCGCCAGCGCGATGACCAGGGCGAAGCCGACCGCGCAGAGCGTCACGATCAGCGAGTTGGTGACGTACGTCCAGAAGTGGTCGACGCCGGTCGCCCGCTTGAAGTGGGCGAAGGTGATCTCGGTCGGGAACCACACCGGGTCCTCGGAGATGATGTCGCCGGTCGGCTTGAAGGCCGTGGAGAACATCCAGTACACGGGGAAGACGAAGCCGATGAACAGGACGACGGCCGTGACGTTGGGCCACAGGCGGCCGAAGAGCGAGCGCTTCACAGCTCGTCCTCCTCTTGCTTGAGCACGATCCTGAGGTAGTACGCGGTCAGGCCGAGCAGGATCAGGATGGTCAGGACGGCGATCGCCGCGCCCATGCCGTAGTGCTGGTTGCCGACGCCCTCGATGTAGGCGTAGACGGGCAGGATCTCGGTGAGCCGGTCAGGGCCGCCGCCGTTGATGGTGAAGACCTGCACGAACGCCTTGAAGACCCAGATGATCTCCAGGAAGGTCGTGGCGTAGAGGAAGGGCCGCAGGTACGGCAGCGTCACCGTGCTGAAGCTCTTCCAGGCGCCCGCGCCGTCCAGCGCCGCGGCCTCGTAGAGCTCGCCCGGGATGGTGGTCGTGGCCGCGTAGAGGTTGATCGCGACGAACGGGATGGACATCCAGACGATCAGCAGCGTGACCACGAAGAACGTCGACAGCTGGCTGCTGGTCCAGCTGTAGTCGGCCATGGAGTGCCAACCCAGCTTGTCCAGCACCCAGTTGACGACGCCGAAGCGCTGCGCGAACAGCCACTGGTAGACGGTGCTCGCGGCGACCACCGGCATCGCCCAGGCCAGCACAAGACCGACCAGCAGCATGACCCGCATCCGCCGGCCGAGGCGGGCGAGCAGCAGGCCGACCAGGGCGCCGATGACCATGATCAGGGCGACGTTGACCGCCGTGAACAGGATCGAGCGCAGGGTGACGCGCCAGAAGTCCTCGCCGGTGAGGACCTCCTTGTAGTTGTCGATGCCGTTCCACTCGGTGACGTGCTGGATCAGCTGCGCCATGTTGAGGTTCTGGAACGACAGCAGGATGTCCTTGACCAGCGGCCAGCCGAGCAGCAGCACGGTGGCCGCGCAAGCCGGCAGCAGCAGGAGGTACGGGGTGAGCGCGCCGAAGCGGGACGCGGCTCTGGGCGGTGGCCCGGCGGAACCGCTCTCGGCTTTCCCGACTGCGTCCACCGGACCGGAAGGCGGCCGTTCGGTCTGCACGGTCATGCTCGCGATCTCTCTTCTCGGCCTGCGTGTCTGGCCTGCATGTCTGGCCTGCGTAACTCGGCCTGCGTGTCTCGGCCTGCGTACGTGGAGCCGCGTACGGTCGCCGGGGCGGGGGGCGTCACGCGCATCCCCCACCCCGGCGTGACCCGGTGCCCTTACTGCTGCTGCGCCAGACGCTTGTTGAACTCGTCCTCGACCTGCTTGGCCGCCTCGGCCGGCGACTTACCGTTCAGCACGGCGGTCATGTACGTCTTGACCGGGTTGGGCGCGTTCTCCACGGCCGCCCACTCCGGGATCAGCGGCGTGGTGCCACCGCCCGCGGCGGCCGGCGCGGCGGCCTCGGCGACGGCGTTGCCCTTGAGGTTGGTCTGCAGCGCCTCCTTGTTCGGGATGACGCCGTTCTGCTTGGCGAGCTCGCCCTCGTACTGGTCGGACAGCGCGATCTTCAGGAACTCCTTGGCGAGCTCCTGCTTCTTGCTGCCCGCGGCGACGGCGAGGTTGGAGCCGCCCAGGAAGACGCCCTCGGGCTTGTCGGCCGTGGCACCCGGGATCGTGAAGTAGCCGATGTCCTGCTCGATCTTCTTGTTGGCCGCGATCGCCGTACCGGCCTCCCAGCCCATGCCGATGAAGGCGCCGACGTTGCCCTTGGCGAAGACCTCGGCCTGCTGCGGGGTCGCCTCGTCCTTGTCCTTGGGCGCCTTGGACAGGGCCTGGAACTTCTTGTACGTCTCCATGGCGGCGGCGACCTTCGGGTCGTCCAGGTTGGAGACGTACTTGTCGCCGTCCTTCTTCACCAGCTCGGCGCCCTCACCGATGGTCAGGCCGACGAAGTGGTACCAGTTCTGGCCCGGCAGGTAGATGGGCTCGGCGTCGGTCTTCTCGCCGATCTGCTTGAGGTCGGCGTAGAACTCGTCCCGGGTCTTGGGGGTGTCCTTGATGCCGGCGTCGGCCCAGACCTTCTTGTTGTAGAGCACGACACGGTTGGCGAAGTACCACGGGGCGGCGTACTGCTTGCCGTCGAAGATGGAGGACTCGTTGAGGGACTCGGCCCAGTCGGCGCCGATCTCGGTCTTGAGGTCGGCGAGGTCGGCGAGGCCGCCGGTCTTGGCGTAGGCCGGGGTCTGGGTGTTGCCGATCTCGAAGACGTCCGGCGGGTTCTCCTCCGACAGGGCGGTGGTCAGCTTCTGCTGGATGCCGTTCCACTGCTGGATCTCGAACTTGACCTTGGCCTTCGTCTTCTTCTCGAAGGCGGCCTGGACGTCCTTCTGCCACTGGTCCGGGGAGGATCCGTCCATCACCCACACCGTGAGCGTCTCGCCCGCGTAGCCGTCGGCCCCTGCCTTGTCCCCGCCGTCGCCGTTGTCGCCCCCGCACGCTGCCAGGGAGATCATCATGCCCGCGACACCGATCGCGGATATCAGCTTGCGCTTCACGCCACCCTCCTCAGGGATGCCACAAACCCCCCTGCCTCCCCGCACGAGCGTTGGGCCGGGACCTGGACCAATGGTGTAGACCAGTAGGGGGAGCTTGGACCAGACCAGAAAGCGTGTCAAGGGGCACGGAAAGGGGCCTGACCAGCCGTTATGCGACCTACATATGAAGGAACCTTTAAGTAAGAAGCCAGCGAAAACACCGACGCCGGAGTAGTCTCGTCCGCTAGACCACTCAGCACTGTGGACTAGACCAAAAGCGGCGGCGACGGTATACAGAAGGGATCACGATGTGACCCGCATCCGGAGCCGGGAAGGCGAAGCATGAGCACCGACGTCAGCAGTGCGGAGAACGAGAAGGGCGCCACCGTCCGTACCGCCCGCGTGCCCAAGTACTACCGCCTGAAGAAGCACCTTCTCGACATGACGGAGACCCAGGCGCCCGGCACCCCGGTACCGCCCGAGCGCACGCTGGCCGCCGAGTTCGACACCTCCCGCACGACCGTGCGCCAGGCCCTGCAGGAACTGGTCGTCGAGGGACGCCTGGAGCGCATCCAGGGCAAGGGCACGTTCGTCGCCAAGCCGAAGGTCTCGCAGGCCCTGCAACTCACCTCGTACACCGAGGACATGCGCGCCCAGGGCCTGGAACCCACCTCGCAGCTGCTGGACATCGGCTACATCACCGCCGACGACCGCCTCGCCGACCTTCTCGACATCACGGCCGGCGGCCGGGTGCTGCGCATCGAGCGGCTGCGCATGGCGAACGGCGAGCCGATGGCCATCGAGACGACCCACCTGAGCGCGAAGCGCTTCCCGGCCCTGCGCAGGTCCCTGGTCAAGTACACCTCCCTCTACACCGCGCTCGCCGAGGTCTACGACGTCCATCTCGCCGAGGCCGAGGAGACGATCGAGACCTCCCTGGCCACCCCGCGCGAGGCCGGTCTGCTCGGCACGGACGTGGGCCTGCCGATGCTGATGCTGTCCCGGCACTCGCTGGACCGGGACGGGCAGCCGGTGGAGTGGGTGCGGTCCGTCTATCGCGGGGACCGCTACAAGTTCGTGGCGAGGCTCAAGCGGCCGCAGGACTGAGCCCGCCCGGGAAGGTGAAGGGGCGACACCTGAAGGGGCGACACGTGAAGGGACAACTACTCCCGCACGCGGTGTAGCGCGTCTCCTCAACCTGCTCTACGTTCCTCCCGTCGCCGCATGGACGGGAGGACCACCCGGTGCGTACCGCGAATCCCCGAACCATCGTCATCTGGACCCTGGTCGCGCTGGTCGGTGCCGCCGGCTGGACCGTCCTGGCGCTGTCCCGCGGCGAGGAGGTCTCCGCCGCGTGGATGGTCGCCGCCGCCCTCGGCTCGTACGCCGTCGCCTACCGTTTCTACGCCAAGTTCATCGCGTACAAAGTCCTGAAGGTCGACAGGACCAGGGCCACCCCGGCCGAACGCCTCAACAACGGCATCGACTTCCACCCCACCGACCGCCGAGTCCTCCTCGGCCACCACTTCGCGGCGATCGCCGGCGCCGGACCGCTCGTCGGCCCGGTCCTGGCCGCGCAGATGGGGTATCTCCCCGGCACCATCTGGATCATCGTCGGCGTCATCTTCGCGGGCGCGGTCCAGGACATGGTGGTGCTGTTCTTCTCCACCCGCCGCAACGGGCGTTCGCTCGGCCAGATGGCGCGCGAGGAGATCGGCCCGTTCGGCGGCGCGGCCGCCCTGCTGGCCACCTTCGTCATCATGATCATCCTGCTCGGCGTGCTGGCCCTGGTGATCGTCAACGCCCTCGCGCAGTCCCCGTGGGGCACCTTCTCCATCGCGATGACGATCCCGATCGCCCTGCTGATGGGCTTCTACCTGCGGGTGCTGCGTCCCGGCCGGGTCGCCGAGGTCTCGTTGATCGGCGTCGCGCTGCTGCTGTTCGCGCTGATCGCGGGCCGCTGGGTGGCCGAGTCGTCGTGGGCCGACACCTTCACGCTCGCGCCCTCGACGCTGGTCGTCTGGATGGTGGCGTACGGCTTCATCGCCTCGATCCTGCCGGTGTGGATGCTGCTGGCGCCGCGCGACTACCTGTCGACCTTCATGAAGATCGGCACGATCTTCCTGCTCGCCCTCGGCGTCGTCATCGCCCTGCCGACGCTGAGGATGGACCCGGTGACGGACTTCGCCTCCCGCGGGGACGGCCCGGTCTTCGCGGGCTCGCTCTTCCCGTTCGTCTTCATCACCATCGCCTGCGGCGCGCTGTCCGGCTTCCACGCGTTGATCTCCTCCGGTACGACGCCGAAGATGATCCAGAAGGAGACGCAGGTCCGGATGATCGGATACGGCTCCATGCTGATGGAGTCGTCGGTCGCCGTGATGGCGCTGGTGGCGGCGAGCATCATCGACCCGGGCCTGTACTTCGCGATGAACGCGCCCGCCGGGGTCATCGGCGACACCGTGCAGAACGCCTCGCAGGTCGTGGGCAGTTGGGGCTACCAGATCTCCCCGGAAGCGCTCGCGCGGGCGGCGGAGAACGTCGAGGAATCGACCCTGCTCTCCCGTACGGGCGGCGCGCCCACGCTGGCCATCGGCGTCTCCGAGATCTTCTCCGAGGTCACCGGCGGTGGCCTGCGGGCCTTCTGGTATCACTTCGCGATCATGTTCGAGGCGCTGTTCATCCTGACCGCCCTGGACGCCGGCACCCGCGTGGGCCGCTTCATGCTCCAGGACATGCTGGGCAACGTCCACCGGTCCTTCAGGAACATCAGCTGGAAGCCCGGTCTGGTCATCACCAGCGCGGTGGTGTGCGGGTTGTGGGGCTACTTCCTGTGGGTGGGCGTCCATGAACCGCTCGGCGGCATCAACCAGCTCTTCCCGATCTTCGGGATCTCGAACCAGCTGCTCGCGGCGGTCGCTCTCGCCGTCTGCACGACGCTGCTGGTGAAGTCGGGGCGTCTCAAGTGGGCCTGGATCACCGGGGTTCCGCTCGCCTGGGACGCGACGGTGACGCTGACCGCCAGCTGGCAGAAGGTCTTCTCCAGCGACCCGAAGGTCGGCTTCTTCAAGCAGCGCCAGGTGTTCCAGGACGCCATCGACCGCGGTGAGGTCCTGCCGCCCGCCAAGAGCATGGACGACATGCACACCGTGGTGACCAACTCCACGGTGGACGGCGTCCTCACAGCGGTCCTCGCGCTCCTGATCGTCGTCGTGATCGTCGACGCCACCCGCGTCTGCGTGCGGCACGTCCGCCGCCCGGCGCTGTCCACGCTCAGCGAGGCGCCGTACGTCGAGTCGAAGATCACTGCTCCGGCAGGGCTGTTCCCGACCAAGGAGGAGAAGGAGGAGGAACGCCGTGCGGTCGCTGAGGCGAGCAGTCAGTCTTCGGCGGGTGTTCAGTAGTGTGCGCTGGTACGTGCGGGAGTTGACCGACGAGTCGGCATACGACCGCTATGTCACCCACGTACGGCATGAGCACCCGGACGCGGAAGTGCCCTCGCGGCGCGCGTTCGAGCGGATGCGGACGGACCGTCAGGAAGCAGATCCACGCCAGGGGTTCCGCTGCTGCTGAGCGCCCCCTCGGCGTACACACCAATCCTCCACATCCGATATGCGGACAGGGTCTTCCGCTGTCGTTGCACCGTCACCTACATTGCCCGGGCGTTTCTCAGGTGATCAGTGAGGGGACGGAGCCGTCAGATGTCAGATGCCCCAGAAGTGAACAGAGAGCCGGTGGTGACACCCGTAAGGGTCGTCATCGGACTCTGCCTCGTCGCGCCCTTCGTGGCGATGCTGTGGGTCGGTTCGTATGCCAAGACCGATCCGGCGTTCGCCGGCATCCCGTTCTTCTACTGGTACCAGATGCTGTGGGTCCTGCTCTCCACGCTGCTGACGATGATCGCGTACAAGCTGTGGCAGCGTGACCAGCGCGGCCGCGCCTCCCAGAAGGGCGGTGCGTCGGAATGAACGACGGCGTGAACGGCGTCGCACTCGGCGTCTTCATCTTCTTCTTCCTGGCCGTCACGGTCATGGGCTTCCTGGCCGCGCGCTGGCGCAAGGCCGAGAACGAGCAAAGCCTCGACGAATGGGGACTGGGCGGCCGGTCGTTCGGTACCTGGGTCACCTGGTTCCTGCTCGGCGGCGACCTGTACACGGCGTACACGTTCGTCGCCGTACCCGCGGCGATCTACGCGGCGGGCGCGGCCGGCTTCTTCGCCGTGCCGTACACGATCCTCGTCTACCCCCTGATCTTCACGTTCCTGCCCCGCCTGTGGTCGGTCTCCCACAAGCACGGCTATGTGACGACCTCGGACTTCGTGCGAGGCCGCTTCGGCTCGAAGAGCCTGTCGCTGGCGGTGGCCGTCACCGGCATCCTGGCGACGATGCCGTACATCGCGCTCCAGCTCGTCGGCATCCAGGCCGTGCTGGACGTGATGGGCGTCGGCGGCGGCGAGGACACGAACTGGTTCATCAAGGACCTCCCGCTGCTCATCGCCTTCGGTGTGCTGGCCGCGTACACCTACTCCTCGGGCCTGCGCGCGCCCGCGCTGATCGCGTTCGTGAAGGACACGCTGATCTACATCGTCATCGCGGTGGCGATCATCTACATCCCGATCAAGCTCGGCGGCTTCGACGAGATCTTCGCCAAGGCGGGCGAGGCGTACAGCCAGACCAACCCGGCCACGGGTGCGCCGCGCGGTGCGCTGGTGCCGGGCGAGGCGGGGCAGTGGACGTACGCCACGCTGGCGCTGGGCTCCGCACTCGCGCTGTTCATGTACCCGCACTCGATCACCGCGACGCTGTCCTCGCGCAGCCGTGAGGTGATCCGCCGCAACACCACGATCCTGCCGCTGTACTCCCTGATGCTGGGCCTCCTGGCGCTGCTGGGCTTCATGGCGATCGCGGCCGGCATCAAGGTGCAGAACGGCCAGCTGGCCATTCCCCAGCTGTTCGAGACCATGTTCCCGTCCTGGTTCGCGGGCGTCGCCTTCGCGGCGATCGGCATCGGCGCGCTGGTGCCGGCGGCGATCATGTCGATCGCGGCTGCGAACCTCTTCACCCGCAACATCTACAAGGACTTCATCAAGCCGGACGCGACGCCCGCGCAGGAGACCAAGGTCTCCAAGATCGTGTCCCTGCTGGTGAAGGTGGGCGCGCTGGTCTTCGTCCTCACCATGGACAAGACGGTCGCCATCAACTTCCAGCTCCTGGGCGGCATCTGGATCCTGCAGACCTTCCCGGCCCTGGTCGGCGGCCTGTTCACGCGCTGGTTCCACCGCTGGGCCCTGCTGGCCGGCTGGGCGGTCGGCATGATCTACGGCACAGTCGCCGCGTACGGCGTCGCCTCCCCGACCCAGAAGCACTTCGGCGGCTCGGCGAAGGAGATCCCGGGCATCGGTGAGATCGGCTACATCGGCCTCACGGCGTTCGTGCTGAACGTGGTGGTGACGGTGGTCCTGACCTTCGTCCTGAAGGCCGCGAAGGCCCCGGAGGGCATCGACGAGACCAAGCCGGAGGACTACACGGCGGACGCCGGGGACCCGGGCGTCCAGGTCGAGCTGCCGCCGGCGACGGCGGGCACCTCGCACTAGCGCATCCCGAGGGCGCGACCAACCACGAACACCCCGCAGCGGGCCGCCGAGAGCACGACCTTCGGCGGCCCGCTGTCGTGCGTGACGACCGTGGTCGCCGACATCACGCTCCTCACCCACAAGTTGACGCTGTGAAACCAGCGCGACACAACATCTGGGGGTGGCGTGGCGGGTGAGCACAAGATGTATGCTCGTGCTCGCTGTCGTCGCAGGGGAATCCGGTGCGAATCCGGAACTGTCCCGCAACGGTGTACTTGTGCATGTCTGTTCCCAGAACCGGCGTGCGCAGGAGTCAGTCCGAGGACCTGCCGACAGCGCGCCCGGCCAACCCGGCCGGTGCGCCCGACGTCCGGGCCTCGTGGAATGGGCCGGTGGACGCGACGCCGTGTGCGCTCGTGTGCTGCCCCCTGCCCTCGCCGAGGCCCCCGTGCCGAGCGAGGGAGAGCCCCCACGTGACCATCGCGCCAGCAGACCCGGCCTCAGCCGTTCCGACCGTCCCCACGGACGAGGACGCTCCGGGAACAGCCTTGCTGCGGACCCTGACCGAGCTGACCGCCGACCTCCCCGACGCCGACCCCGGCCGGGTCGCCGCCGCCGCGCTGCGCGGCCGGTCCGCGTTCGCGGACGAGGCGGAGCTGCGCGAGCTGGCCACCGAGGCGGCGGCCGGCCTGATCTCCGAGGACCCCGCCTACAGCAGGCTGGCCGCCCGGCTGCTGACCCTCTCCATCGCCGCCGAGGCCGCCTCGCAGGGCGTCACGTCCTTCACCGGGTCGGTCGCGGTCGGGCACCGCGAGGGCCTCATCGCCGACCGGACCGCCGAGTTCGTGCGCCTGCACGCGGGCCGCCTCGACGCCCTGGTCGACACGGACGCCGACGACCGCTTCGGCTACTTCGGGCTGCGCACCCTGCACAGCCGCTACCTCCTGCGGCACCCCATCACCCGCAAGGTCGTCGAGACGCCCCAGTACTTCATGCTGCGCGTCGCCGCCGGTCTCGCCGAGGACGACACCGCCCGCTCGGTGGACGAAGTCGCCGCGCTCTACGGGCTCATGAGCCGCCTCGACTACCTCCCCTCCTCCCCCACCCTCTTCAACTCCGGCACCCGGCACCCCCAGATGTCGTCCTGCTACCTCCTCGACTCCCCCAAGGACGAGCTGGACTCCATCTACGACCGCTACCACCAGGTCGCCCGCCTCTCCAAGCACGCCGGCGGCATCGGGCTGTCGTACTCCCGTATCCGCTCCCGGGGTTCGCTGATCCGCGGCACCAACGGCCACTCCAACGGCATCGTCCCGTTCCTGAAGACCCTCGACGCCTCGGTCGCCGCGGTGAACCAGGGCGGCCGGCGCAAGGGTGCCGCAGCGGTGTACCTGGAGACCTGGCACTCCGACATCGAGGAGTTCCTGGAGCTGCGCGACAACACCGGTGAGGACGCCCGCCGTACGCACAACCTGAACCTGGCGCACTGGGTCCCGGACGAGTTCATGCGCCGGGTCAACGCCGACGAGCCGTGGTCGCTGTTCTCGCCGTCGGACGTGCCGGATCTCGTCGACCTGTGGGGCGAGGAGTTCGAAGCGGCGTACCGCAAGGCGGAGGCTGCCGGGCTCGCGAAGAAGACCATCCCCGCCCGTGACCTCTACGGCCGCATGATGCGCACCCTCGCGCAGACCGGCAACGGCTGGATGACCTTCAAGGACGCCGCCAACCGCACCGCCAACCAGACGGCCCTGCCGGGCCATGTCGTCCACTCCTCCAACCTCTGCACGGAGATCCTGGAGGTCACGGACGACGGGGAGACGGCGGTCTGCAACCTGGGGTCGGTCAACCTCGGCGCCTTCGTGAACACGATGACCGGCGACATCGACTGGGAGCGGCTCGACGCCACCGTCCGCACGGCCGTCACGTTCCTCGACCGGGTCGTCGACATCAACTTCTACCCGACCGAGCAGGCGGGCCGGTCGAACTCCAAGTGGCGGCCGGTCGGACTCGGCGCGATGGGCCTGCAGGACGTCTTCTTCAAACTGCGCCTGCCCTTCGACTCGGCCGAGGCGAAAGCCCTGTCCGCCCGGATCGCCGAGCGCATCATGCTCGCCGCCTACGAGGCATCCACCGACCTCGCCGAGCGCAACGGACCGCTGCCGGCCTGGGAGAAGACCCGTACCGCCCGAGGTGTCCTGCACCCCGACCACTACGGCGTCGAGCTGACCTGGCCGGAGCGCTGGGCGGCCCTGCGCAGCCGTATCGCCACCACCGGCATGCGCAACTCCCTCCTCCTCGCCATCGCGCCCACCGCGACCATCGCGTCGATCGCCGGTGTCTACGAGTGCATCGAGCCGCAGGTCTCCAACCTGTTCAAGCGCGAGACGCTCTCCGGCGAGTTCCTCCAGGTCAACTCCTACCTGGTCAACGAGCTCAAGGCGCTCGGCGTCTGGGACGCCCGCACCCGTGAGGCGCTGCGCGAAGCGAACGGCTCGGTGCAGGAGTTCGCCTGGATCCCCGAGGACGTACGGCGGCTCTACCGCACGGCGTGGGAGATCCCGCAGCGCGGCCTGATCGACATGGCGGCGCAGCGGACCCCGTTCCTCGACCAGGCCCAGTCCCTGAACCTGTTCCTGGAGACGCCGACCATCGGCAAGCTCTCCTCGATGTACGCGTACGCCTGGAAGTCGGGCCTGAAGACGACGTACTACCTGCGCTCGCGCCCGGCGACCCGCATCGCCCGCGCCGCCCAGGGCCAGGCCGCCCAGCCCGAGAAGACCATCCCCGTCCAGCAGGTCGCCGAGCCCGACGCCGTCGCCTGCTCCCTGGAAAACCCCGAGTCCTGCGAGGCCTGCCAGTAATGACCAGCCGTAACACCAACCTTCTCGACCCGGGCTTCGAGCTGACCCTGCGCCCCATGCGCTACCCGGACTTCTACGAGCGCTACCGGGACGCCATCAAGAACACCTGGACCGTGGAGGAGGTCGACCTCCACTCGGACGTCGCCGACCTGGCGAAGCTCTCCGAGGGCGAGCAGCACATGATCGGCCGGCTGGTCGCGTTCTTCGCGACGGGCGACTCGATCGTGGCGAACAACCTGGTGCTGACGCTCTACAAGCACATCAACTCCCCCGAGGCGCGCCTGTACCTCAGCAGGCAGCTCTTCGAGGAGGCCGTGCACGTCCAGTTCTACTTGACGCTGCTGGACACCTACCTCCCCGACCCGAAGGACAGGGCGGCGGCCTTCGACGCCGTCGAGAACATCCCGTCCATCCGCGAGAAGGCCGAGTTCTGCTTCAAGTGGATCAACGAGGTCGAGAAGCTGGACCGCCTGGAGACCAAGGCCGACCGGCGTCGCTTCCTGCTCAACCTGATCTGCTTCGCCGCGTGCATCGAGGGCCTGTTCTTCTACGGCGCCTTCGCGTACGTCTACTGGTTCCGCAGCCGTGGCCTGCTGCACGGCCTCGCGACCGGCACCAACTGGGTGTTCCGCGACGAGACGATGCACATGAGCTTCGCCTTCGACGTGGTCGACACCGTCCGCAAGGAGGAGCCGGAGCTGTTCGACGACCAGCTCGAGCAGGAGGTCACCGACATGCTGAGGGAGGCCGTCGAGGCCGAGCTGCAGTTCGCGCGCGACCTGTGTGGTGACGGCCTCCCGGGGATGAACACCGCCTCGATGCGGCAGTACCTGGAGTGTGTCGCCGATCAGCGTCTGACGCGTCTCGGCTTCGCTCCGGTGTACGGCTCCGAGAACCCCTTCTCCTTCATGGAGCTCCAGGGCGTTCAGGAGTTGACCAACTTCTTCGAGCGGCGGCCCTCGGCGTACCAGGTGGCGGTGGAGGGCACCGTCGACCTGGACGAGGACTTCTGAGCCTCGGCCTCGTCGCGCTCCTGGGCCTCCCTGATCTGACGGTCGATGCGCCGGTCGCGCACCGCGCCGATCAGTGACGGGAGAGCCAGGAGCACGAACATCCCGAGGACGACGATCATGGCGAGCAGTGTCTGTGTCTGGTCTGCAGTCATGACACCACTGTCGCTCCGTACACTCCTTACGAACAGTGGCAGGACTGCCGCACGCCCTCGATTTACTGCCAGCTTCGAGGCACACTGGCAGCATGCTGAACAACGTCGCCGCCGTCCTCCTCGACGGTGTACATCTCTTTGAAATGGGCGTCGTCTGCGAGGTGTTCGGCATCGACCGCAGCGACGAGGGGCTGCCGACCTACGATTTCGCGGTCGTCTCGGCGGAGGGACCGACGCTGGGCACCCATGTCGGCGGACTCACCGTCTCCACGCCGTACGGCCTGGAGCGGCTGGAGGAGGCCGACCTGATCGCGGTACCGGCCGGCCGCGAGTACGTCACCCGTGACTATCCGCCCGAACTGCTGGATGCCCTGGTCAGGGCCGTCGAGCGGGGTGCGCGGGTGCTGAGCGTGTGCTCCGGCGTCTTCGCGCTGGGTGCCGCGGGACTGCTCGACGGGCGGCGGTGCAGTGTGCACTGGCGGCACGCCGGGGAACTGTCCCTGCGGCACCCGGGGGCCATCGTCGAGCCGGACGTGCTGTACGTCGACGAGGGGCCGGTGATCACCAGCGCCGGCACCGCCGCCGGCATCGACGCCTGTCTGCACATCGTGCGCCAGGAGCAGGGGCCCGAGGTCGCCAACAAGATCGCCCGGCGCATGGTGGTGCCGCCGCACCGGGACGGCGGGCAGGCCCAGTACATCGAGCGCCCGCTGCCCCGCTCCCAGTGCGACACGGTCGGCGAGGTGCTGACCTGGATGGAACGCCACCTCGACGAGGACCTCACCGTCGAGCAGCTCGCCGAGCGTGCGCTGATGTCCCCGCGCACCTTCGCCCGCCGCTTCCAGCAGGAGACCGGCACGACCCCCTACCGCTGGATCCTGCGCCAGCGCGTGCTGCTGGCGCAGGAGTTGCTGGAGGCGACGGACGAGACGGTGGACGCGATCGCGAGTCGAACAGGGTTCGGAACCGCGGCCGCGCTGCGCCACCAGTTCGTACGTGCCCTGGGGACGACCCCGAACGCCTACCGACGGACGTTCCAGGGGCCGAACGCGGCCTGAGCCGTCCCGGGCGGCACCGGTCCCGGCAGCGCTAGTCCCTCGGCACCGGCCTCAGCAGCAGCTTGTGCGGGCGGAGCGTGATGCCCACACGGGTCGCGTCGTTCGAACCCGACACCTGCTCGAATCGGTACTTCGTGGCGAGCGCCGCCGTGATCAGCGTCAGCTGCGCCATCGAGAAGTGGTCGCTCGGGCACTTGCGGTTGCCCACGCTGAACGGGCTCATGGCGTACTTCGGCACGTCCTTGACGCGGTCCGGAAGCCAGCGGTCCGGGTCGAAGTCGAGGTTGTCCGCATACGACTTCTCGTCGCGCTGTATCGCGAAGGGGCTGTAGATGATGTCGGCCCCGGCCGGAATGCGATAGCCACCGAGTGACGTATCGGTCACCGCCCGGCGTGTCAGAATCCAGACCGCGGGGCGCAAACGCATCGCCTCCACGACGACATTGTTCGTGTGCCTGAGGCTACGGACGTCCTCGAATGCCACGGGCCTCCCGCCGGTGACGGATTCGACCTCCGCGCACACCTTGTCGGCGTGTTCCGGATGTTCCGCGAGCACATGCAGGAGCCACATGATCGTGGAGGCCACGGTTTCGCTGCCGGGCGTGACAATCGCGACGACCTGGTCGTGGATCTCCTGTTCCCCGATGGGGTCGCCATTCTCGTCCTTCGCCTCCAGCAATGCCGTCAGCAAATCGTCCGGCTTTTGACCGGACGCCCGGCGTTCGGCGACGATCTCGTCGACCAGGAGATGCAAATCGGCCAGGGCCCGGTTGAATTCGCGGTTGGGCGGCAGAGGCAGCTTGTACAGCGGCCCCAGCGGGATCACCATCCGCCGGTACATGCCCCGGAAGACCGTGGCGAGGGCGTTGCACAGCCGCTCGGCCCGCTCGTCCATGTAGTCGCCGCGCAGCAGACAGCGGGCGGCGATGCGCACCGCGATCCGGAACGACTCGGAGGTGCAGTCGATGGTCTCGCCGGGCTTCCAGCGCTCGGCCAGCCCATGCGCCTCCTCCTCCATGATCGGCCCGTACGCGGGGATCGCGTCGAGCCGGAAGGCCGGCTGGATGGTGCGTCGCTGACGCCGGTGCCGGGGGCCGTTCGCCGTGGCCACGCCCTCCTTGCCGAGCAGGCCTTCCAGGGACTCCCACAGCGGCCCGTCGATCTTGAAGTCGGTGCTCAGCGCCAGGGCGCCGGTGAGCTCCGGAGTCGTGACGGCGTACACCGTCTTCGGGCCGAGCCTGAGGCGTACGACGTCGCCGTGCCCCCGGAGCGCGGCCATGAAGGCCAGCGGATCCCGGGCCAGCTTCCAGCCATGGCCGAGAAGCGGAACTCCACCGCCCGCGAGGGGCGGCTCACGCAGTTCCGAAGCCACACGGGGCTGGGCTTCGGGACGGACGGACTCGACGGTCATTTCTCACCTGCCGCTTCGTTGTTGACGTACGGGGGCGTGGACCGGTCGTCCCAGCTGTCGACCCTGTACCGGCCGGACTCGTGGTGGAACCAGTAGACCGAGCTGAACCAGTTGCGCATATTGCAGACGCAGGCACGCACGGCGGCGCTGAGTTCCTTTCCCGACACCGTGCCGTCGGCCAGGGAGTCCGCGAATTCCAGAGCCTCACGCTCGGCCACCCGGAAATCGGATATGGACTCCTCGACCCGTTGCCTGACTTCCGTAACTGCTTCTTCCAGGGTCAGCCCGTCGTGTTTGACGAGGCTGATTCCGAGGTTGTGCACCTCGTCGCCCGCGATTTCCTTGGGAAGTGAGCAGAGGTCGTTGTACCAGGCGGCGAATTCCTGGCTGAGTAACGCCGCCCGCCGATATGCCGGGTGTTTGCGTACGGCATCCGGCAGTTCCAGTCCGGCAGCCGGCTCCAGCAGGTCGGTCCAGATCCAGTGCGCGAAGGTGAGCCGGCGTAGCGCGAGATATTCCTCGACCGGGGGGATGATTCCTTCGGTGCGGTTTCGGAATTCCCGGTCGTACGCCTCGATCACCGTATGGAAGTGCCGGGCGAACCGGGCGTTCCAGGTGCCGGGCAGGAACGAGTAGAGCCGCACCATGCTGTCCGCGAACCCCGCGACCAGCGGGTCCTCGTGGTGCAGATGGTCCTGGGGTGAGTCGAGAGCCGCGTGCAGGCGGAACCGCAGCCGCCGCCAGGCCGCCGGGCGGCGGTGGACGATGTCCCGGTCGTGCCGGTCGTCCCAGACGAAGAACCACGCGCTGTAGTCGGCTATCGCCTGGAGTACGTCCTCGGGGGCGCCAATGTAGTACCCCGCCATGAGGTCCGTGTAGCACAGTCCGTCGGCATATTCCTCGACCTTGTCGGCCGGCATCAGCCGCTTTTCGAGCAGCCAGGTGCGAGTCTTCTCCTGGAGCCTGGGCCAATACGGATGGAGCTGCCTGGGAAACGCTGATTCGATCACCGGAAGAGAGAGTACTGGTGGAACCGGGACCGCCGTCGGTGTCGATGTGGTGCCGTGTGAGAAAGCATGCACGAACAAACCCCTCTCAGCCGCCAGTTGTGTAGTTGTGCACGCCCCCTCCCGCTGTACCGGGCGTGCGCCGTTGCGTATCCCCGCACTTCCATTCAGCACCACAACTGACCGATCTGGGAACGGATTTGCTTCATTCACTACCCCCGGGCGCCGAGAATCTCCCCCTATGTGACTGAATTTGGATCACTGCTCGCATGTATGGGATCGAACGTGCGACGGACATGCGAACGGCGCCTGGTCAGGGAGGTGATCCTGAACAGACGCCGTGCACAAGGGACTTGTGGGACCTACGGGGAGGCCTCAGCCGTTCGCGACCACGGGGTAGCGGGGCTCGTTCTCGGCCATCTGCCGGAGCGCGTCCTTGCGCTCCCGCTTGGAGAGACGGTCGATGTAGAGGTAGCCGTACAGGTGGTCGGTCTCGTGCTGCAAACACCGAGCGAAGTAGCCGGTGCCGCGCACCTTGATCGGGTTGCCCTTCTCGTCCTGCCCCGTGACCTCGGCGTAGTCGGGCCGGGCGAGCTCCGCATACGCGGTCGGCACCGACAGGCAGCCCTCGTTGCTGTCGTCCAGGCGGCGCTGGTCCGCGGGCAGCTCGACGAGCTTCGGGTTGCACACGACACCGACGTGCCGCTTGCCCTCGTCGTCCATGCAGTCGTAGACGAAGACCTTCGAGTCGACGCCGATCTGGTTGGCGGCCAAGCCCACGCCCTCGGCGGTGCGCTGCGAGGCGAACATGTCCGCGATCAGCTGGTCCAGCTCGGCGCCGAACTCGGTGACGTCCTTGCACTCCTTGTGGAGCACCGGGTTCCCCACGACGGTGATCGGCCGCGACGTGCCGCGCTCACGCCAGGCGTTCTCGCGCTCCTCCGCGTCCTCGGTGTCGACGACGAAACCCTCGTCATCCACGGGGAGCACGCCCGCGTGCTGCTGCTCGGTGTCCTGCTGGGCCATGACCGACGTATGCCTTCCTGCACAAGAAAAGGGTGTGTGATGCTGATACAGGGTACGGCGGTCGGTCAGCAGACCTCTTCGAGATCCCGCCAGTCCCGCGAATCCGGACTGTCCGCAACCCACCCGTCCAGCAACCCCCGCACCAGCGCAGCCGGCGCAGCCACCCCGCACTCCCGCTCCGGTACCCACAGCTGCCCGTCGGTCCGGTGCCCCAGCGGACCGGGGTGACCCGGCTCACTGTGATCGTGCGGGTCGAGATGCTCCCCGTCGCCCTCGTCCGACGGCATCCGCGACTCCGAGCACATCCGGCACAGCAGCCGCACCGAGGAGGACCAGTCCTCCGCGGCGAACCCGGCGTCCGCGGCGAGCTGCTCCAGCGCGTCCCGGTCGGCCTCGGTGGCGGCCTCCAGGAGGACCACCCAGGTGGGGACAGGCGAGGGCGCCCACAGCTCGATCTCGTCGAAGACGGGGTAGGCGTGCCCGGCGGTCGTGGTCCGCTCGCCGTGCGGCACCCCGTCGTGCAGCACGACCTCGCCCCAGCGCCGCCCCGAGGACGGCAGCGGGATCGACAGCACCTCGATCCGGGCGGGGTCCAGCCGCCGCCCCCACACGACCTCGGCCTCGCCCTCCGGGGACAGTCGTACGGCCGCACTGCCCAGGTCCATCCCGACCGGCTCGCCGGAGTCGGTCGCACTGCCGGGCACCCGCAGCCCGTAGGCCTGCCAGGCCCGCCGGGCCAGCGGCCAGTCCTGCAGGGCGGTGGCCGCGATGCCGACGTTCCACCAGTCGGGCGCCCCGGTCTCCCGGTCGAGCAGCGCCACGGCCCGCAGCCCGGCCGCCCGGGCCTGCTCCCAGTCGTGCCGGAACTTGTGCAGCAGCGCGAGGTTGAACCAGGACTCCGACAGCCAGGGCTCCAGATCGGCGGCACGTGTCAACAGCGCGCCCGCATCCTCGTACCGGCCGTCGCCGATGAGCGTGAACGCCCGGTCGGTGGCCTGCCGCCAGGAGGCGGAGGGCCGGTGCCGTCCCTTGCCGAAGATCCTCACGATTCCCGCCTGCCAGTTCCGTGGAGTGGGCTGGCTAGTGCTCGCCCCCGGACACACTCTCATTCGCATCCAACCACGTACGGCTGGAAGGGCGCTCATTACCCATGGGTTACCCAGCCACAGGGGGTGTAAGACAGTCTCGCGACAGCACCCGTGCGAGCGACCCCACCACCTCCGGCGCATAGTCACCGGCGGTGCCCAGCCGCAGTTCCTCCAGCGCCTCCAGCGGCCCGCCCGGCCCGGCGTCCCGCGCCTTCTCCTCATAGGCGTTCACCGCCCGCACGATCCGCGCGGCGACCGGTTGCTCCGGGCAGGGGTCGGCGAGCCGTTCCACGACCATCGCCACCTGCGGGCTCACCCCCGTCTGCCGTACGACGGCCCCGCCGAGCAGCGCGATCCGCCGCTGTTCCCCGGCAGGCAGCCCCGCGGTGGCCCCGGCCGGCACCGGGTCGACCAGGCTGAGCTGCCCGATGTCGTGCATGAGGGCGGCGTACTCCAGCACGGTGAGCTCGGCCTCGGACAGGCCCAGGTCCCGCCCCACCTCGCGGCTGAGCGCGGCGACGCGCCTGGCGTGTCCGGCCGGTGTGTACCCGGCGATCTCGGTGGCCCGGGCGAGGGAGGCGATGGTCTGCCGGTAGGTGGCCCGGACGGCGGTGTACCGGCGCAGGGACATCTGGGTGAGCAGCAGCGGGAGCGAGAAGACGGGCAGCGCCCACAGCCCGGCGACGGCGACGGCGAGCGCCATCACGGCGCCCGTCGCGCAGACGGCCGACCCGATCCCGAGGGTCGCCCGCAGCTCGTCCCGCAGCAGCGGCCCGAACGGCCACCGGGTGCGCGAGCGTGCCAGCGCGGCGGCGAGCAGGGCGTCGCACAGGAAGGTGAGGGTGAGGATCGCGAGCAGGACAAGGGCGTAGGCGGTGCCCCAGCCGTGGAACGTGCCCTGGTTGTACAGGGGTTGGAAGCAGACGGCGGCGAAGCCGACGGTGAGCACGCGCCGGGCCAGGTGGTCGAGCACGGGCCGGCCGCGCGCGATGTGCGGCACGCTGCCGAAGAGCGAGGCGGCCAGGACGACGCTGAGGACCTGCGCGACTCCGTGCTCGGACGGCTGACCGCCGTTCGCCCCCAGCAGGGCGTACGACAGCGCTGCGGCGGCCCCGAGCGGTGCGGCCTCCCTGCCCTCCGCCGCCGTCCACCGGGTGAGCTCGCCCAGGGTGATGAGAACCCCGAAGGCGAGGGCCGTACCGCGTTCGTCGAGACCGCTCCACAGGCTGGTGAGCAGGCACACGGTGGCGAGAAGGGCGGCGCAGGCGTGGACGAGACCGAGCAGGAGGGGTCGTGCGGGGGCGCTCACCGGTGTGCCCCCGGCGCACTGGCGACCGGTGGGCGGGGAGGGCGCCCGGAGGCTTCGTCCGCGGTCACGGCGGGATGCCAGCCGTGCTGGTCCACGGCCCGGACGAGGGCGGTGACCATACGGGGGTCGAACTGCGAACCCGCGCACTTCTCCAGCTCCCGCAGCGCGACGGGCACCGGCCGGGCCCGCGAGTACGACCGGTTGGACGTCATCGCGTCGAAGGCGTCCGCGACCGCCACCACCCGTGCCGGTTCCGGGATCTGACTGCCCAACAGTCCGTAGGGGTACCCGCTGCCGTCCAGCCGCTCATGGTGATGCAGTACGGCGGCCCGGGCCTCGCCGAGGAAGGAGATCCCGCGGACCATCTCGTGTCCGTACTCGGGGTGCAGTTCGATGACCCGCCGTTCCTCGGGCGTGAGCGGCCCGTCCTTGCGCAGCAGCCGCGTGGGCACCCCGAGCTTCCCGACGTCGTGCAGGATCCCGGCGAAGCGGAGCACCTCGACGCGTTCGTCGGCCATGCCCAGCTCGCGCGCGATCATCATCGAGGCCTGTCCGACGCGCTCGCTGTGGCCGCGGGTGTAGCCGTCCTTGATGTCGACGGCCTGGACGAGCGCCCGGATGGTCGCCTGATGAGCCGCGCGTTCCCGGTGGTACTGCGCGAACATCCACCACGACACGCACATCGGCAGCAGCACGAGCAACGCGGCGACGGGACCGTACGGGCTGCGCCACAGCACGGCCATCATCAGCCCGGCCAGACCGTGGACGGCGATCGGCGCGAGCGACCGCAGGAACAGCCCGCGCCAGGCACGCCGTGCCGGCACGCGGTCGGCGAGCGTCCGGATCCCGCCGTCGAGAGCCGCAATGACGAGGCAGAACGCCAGCACCGCGGCTCCGGCGGGCGCGAGCGCGTACGGAAAGTCGGACGCCTGTACGGCGTCGTGCTCGCCCAGTGCCCAGTGCACGCGGGCGGCCACATACACCGCGATCACGAGCTGCGCCGCCCGCCACACCCGTCGCAGCAGGTGCGGTCGGCCGGCGACCGGGGCGACCAGCGCTCCCGGCACCGCGACCAGTGCGGCGGCGGACGGGGGCAGCAGGAAGGCTCCGGCGAGGAGCACGGGATAGAACGAGCCGGACAGCCGCGCGCCCCCGGCATAGAGCGCGGCGAGCAGCGCCGGCGCCCACCAGGGGGTGCGTGTCAACGGCAGTGTGTGCAGGCAGAACAGGGCGCCGAGGGCGACACAGACGACGTAGCCACGTACCCGTGTGGGTGTCGCCTCCATAACGCCCCTCCCCGGCAACGCGCTTCAAGCACGGGACCCTAGGGCGGGCAGGGGAGGTCCGCAGTCCATGACGGCGGGATTAGCACGTTCGAGTGACGGCCGTGCGTTCAGGATTCCTGTGGCGCTGCCGTCACGTCGTGGTCGGGCACGGCCTGACCCGAGCGGATCAGGTCGATCCGCCCCATGACCTTGGCGCGCAGGTCCGTCGGCACGTCGTCATGGCCGCAGCACCGCTTGACGAGCTTCTTCACGGCCTCTTCGAGGCCGTACTTCTCGAGGCACGGCGAGCACTCCCGGAAGTGCTGCTTGAACTTGTCGCGATCGACGTCCGGCATCTCACTGTCGAGGAACTCGTAGAGATGATCGAGTACCTCACTGCAGTCCGTCTCGTGCGGCTCTCCGCAGCTCATGAGCCCGAGCCTTTCGCTTCGTTCGACTCTCCGGCGCCGGCCGGGACCAGCCCGCGCTCACGCGCGTAGTCCTCGAGCATGCCGCGCAGTTGACGGCGGCCCCGGTGCAGCCGGGACATCACCGTACCGATGGGTGTCCCCATGATGTCCGCGATCTCCTTGTACGCAAAGCCCTCTACGTCGGCCAGATACACGGCGATGCGGAACTCCTCGGGGATCGCCTGGAGCGCTTCCTTCACGTCCGAGTCGGGCAGGTGGTCGAGCGCCTGCGACTCCGCGGAGCGCAAGCCCGTCGACATGTGCGACTCGGCGCGGGCGAGCTGCCAGTCCTCGATCTCCTCGGCCGCGGAGCGCTGGGGTTCGCGCTGCTTCTTGCGGTACGAGTTGATGAAGGTATTGGTGAGGATCCGGTACAGCCACGCCTTCAGGTTGGTGCCCTCGCGGAACTGGTGGAAGGACGCGTACGCCTTGGCGTACGTCTCCTGCACCAGGTCCTCGGCGTCGGCAGGGTTGCGCGTCATGCGCAGCGCGGCCGAGTACATCTGGTCGAGGTATTCGAGCGCGTCCCGCTCGAAGCGCGCGCTGCGCTCGGCGGTCGTCTCCGCGGACGTGTCCCCGCTCATGCCCTGGCCCTCGGGCTGCTCCGCCTGGCCGTTGTCGGTCCCTGCGTCGGTACCGGGAACCGGACCCACCTCCTCAAGATTCCGGGCAGGGCCGAATCCGGACCCACCTGAATCGGAGGATAGACGACCTGCCGTACCTGCCGCCCCTCGAATAGGCGCGGTCCTGGCCGCATGCAGCACCGTCCACTCCAGGTCAGCTCGGCTGCCGGCGGTCGGGCAGAAGGTCGAACCCATGCGGCGGACTTCCTCTCCTACGACGTGAGCGCTGCTGGTTCAGCACCGCTGTCCGCCACAACAGAGGCCGGGGCCCCGACATTCCCGAGCCTTTACCCGAGTGACCCGGCCCACTTCACTACCGCGTCCGTGACGATCGCCACGGCCTCGTCCTGATCGAGGGGCGCCCGCTTGGGCACGGCCAACCCGTGATCGCCGTACGGCACCTCGACCAGCTCGTAGTCACCGTCGGGAAACTCCTCCGGCTTCCCGAACGGATCGTTCCCGCCCTGGACGACCAGAGTGGGCACGCCGGCCCCGAGCAGCTCGTCGGCGCGGGACTTCTCGGGCTTGCCCGGCGGGTGCAGGGGGAAGCTCAGCGCGAGTACGGCGTGGGCGCCCAGCTCCGTGGCGGTACGGCAGGCGACGCGTGCACCGGCGCTGCGCCCACCGCAGACCACGGGCAGCCCGGGCGCGGCGAGCGCGGGCCACAGGCCCCGCCAGCCGACGTCCAGGGTCTTGGGCGCAGGCGCCACCTTCTTGCCGGCCACCCGCCAGGGCTGCTCCACGAGGGCGACGGTCACTGCGTGGGCCGGGAGGACCTGGGCGAGCGCCTGCAGGTCCCGCGCCCCGATGCCGCCGCCGGCCCCGTGGCTCACCGCCAGCACCAGCCGGGCCTTCCTCGCCGGGTGCCAGGTGATGCGGGCGTCCCCGGCGTCCGTACCAATGATCTCGGTCGTCACGTCGGACTCGGTCGTCACATCATCGGTCGTCACATCAGAAGAGTGTGCCCTCTTCGGGCCCCTCCAGCTCCTTCAGCAGCTCCGGGCCGTTGTTGCGGACGTTGCTGACCAGCGTGGAGACGGGGTAGGCGCGCATCAGCCCGGTGGGCGGCGGGTCGAGCAGCGTCCGCAGCTCCTCCGGGTCCTTGCGGGCCGGGTCGAGCCAGGCGTCCCAGCGGTCCGGCGTCAGCATCAGGGGCATCCGGGGGTGGATGTCGGCCAGCGCGGCCGGTCCCTCCGCAGGGGCCACCGCCAGCGGGGTCGTCTCCGCCTCCGTCGTGATCACGGAGCAGGTCACCCACCAGGCCAGCGGGTGCTCGTCCGGCAGCGTCCTGTCCCGCCAGAACTCGTACAGCCCGGCCATCGCGAACACCGAGCCGTCGGCGGGCAGCACGAAGTACGGCTGCTTGCGCGGGCGTTTCCGCTTTCCCTCGACCTCCAGGTCCCGCTCCTGCGTGCCGGTGACCCACTCGTAGTAGCCGTCGGCGGGGATGATGCAGCGCCGGGAGCTGAAGGCCCGCCGGTACGACGGCTTCTCGTGCACCGTCTCCGCGCGGGCGTTGATCATCTTGAAGGCGCTCTCGGGGGTCTTGGACCAGCTGGGCACCAGGCCCCACTTGAGCTTGCGCAGCTGCCGAACCGGCCGGGGGTCGTCCGCGTCTTTCAAGGGACGGTCGAGGACGACGTGAACTTCTTTCGTCGGAGCCACGTTGTAATCCGCATCAAGGGTCTCCTCGGGCTCCCACTTCTCGATCTCAAAGATTCCTGCGAGATCCTCGGCCCCACGACTAGCCGCATACCGTCCGCACATACGTGCAACACTGCCAGGCCCGCCCGTCACCCGACCACCACCCCTCGCCCACAGGGAGCCACCGCCTTACATGGACAGCACCGCATCCGCCTCGCTCGCCTCCCTCTGGGACGAGGTCTCCGGTAGTCAGCCCGACCCCGACCTGTGGGTGGTGGTCGCCGCCCTGGTGGTCGCGCTCGCCGTCGTCGTCCCGCACCCGCTGTGGCGTCTCTCACGCAACGCCATCACCATCGCCCACGAGGGCGGCCACGGCCTGATCGCGCTGCTGACCGGCCGGACGCTGACCGGCATACGCCTGCACTCCGACACCAGCGGCCTCACCGTCAGCCGCGGCAAGCCGCACGGCATCGGCATGATCCTCACCGCGGCCGCGGGCTACACGGCTCCCCCGCTGCTGGGCCTCGGCGGCGCCGCCCTGCTGGGCGCGGGCCGGATCACCCTCCTGCTGTGGGTGGCGACGGCCCTGCTGGTGGCGATGCTGGTGATGATCCGGAACGCGTACGGGGCACTGACGGTGTTCGTGACCGGCGGCACCTTCGTCCTGGTGTCCTGGCTGACCGGACCTCAGGTACAGGCGGCGTTCGCGTACGTGGTGGTGTGGTTCCTGCTGGTGGGCGGGGTGAGGCCGGCGTTCGAGCTGCAGGCGAAGAGGTCGCGGGGAGGGGCGGGCGACTCGGACGCGGACCAGCTGTCGCGCTTGACGCATGTGCCCGCGTGGTTGTGGTTGTTCCTGTTCCACGCGGTGTCGTTGTGCTCGCTGATAGGCGGCGGTCGCTGGCTGCTCGGGGTGTGACGGCCGGCCTCAAGCGGCGCGGGCCGTCCCGCTGTGCGCTCCGCCGCATGGCGCGACCAGCCCCAACGGCGCCGCACCCGAACAACGGCCTGTGCAACCCCCTCCTTATAAAGTGAACCCATGGCCCAAAACCCCGCCGCCCACACCGCCCTATGGCCCGCCCCGCACGCAAGCGGAGCCGTCGACGCGACGGTCCACGTGCCGGGGTCCAAGTCGGTCACCAACCGCGCCCTCGTCCTCGCCGCCCTGGCGAGCGAGCCCGGCTGGCTGCGCCGCCCCCTGCGTTCCCGCGACACCCTGCTGATGGCCGGCGCGCTGCGGGCGATGGGCGTCGGTATCGAGGAGGGCGTGGGCCCCGAGGGCACCGGCGAGGCCTGGCGGGTGCTCCCCGCGGGCCTGCGGGGCCCGGCCACGGTCGACGTCGGCAACGCCGGCACGGTGATGCGCTTCCTGCCGCCGGTCGCCGCGCTGGCCGACGGCCCCATCCGCTTCGACGGCGACCCCAGGTCGTACGAGCGTCCCCTGAACGGCGTGATCGACGCCCTGCGCGTCCTCGGTGCCCGGATCGACGACGACGGGCGGGGCGCGCTGCCGCTCACGGTCCATGGCGGGGGTGCGCTGGAGGGCGGCCCGGTGGAGATCGACGCCTCGTCGTCGTCCCAGTTCGTCTCGGCGCTCCTGCTCTCCGGCCCGCGATTCAACCAGGGCGTGGAGCTCCGGCACACCGGCTCCTCCCTCCCCTCCATGCCGCACATCCGCATGACCGTCGACATGCTGCGCGCGGTCGGCGCCCAGGTCGACACCCCGGAGTCGGGCGGCGAGCCGAACGTCTGGCGGGTCACGCCGGGCGCCCTGCTCGGCCGTGACCTGACCATCGAGCCGGATCTGTCCAACGCCCAGCCGTTCCTGGCGGCGGCGCTGGTGACCGGCGGCAAGGTCCTCGTCCCGGACTGGCCGACCCGGACCACCCAGCCCGGTGACCGGCTGCGCGAGATCTTCACCGAGATGGGCGGCTCCTGTGAACTCAACGAGTACGGGCTCGTGTTCACCGGTTCGGGTGCCGTCCACGGCATCGACGTGGACCTGAGCGAGGTCGGCGAGCTCACGCCGGGCATCGCCGCGGTCGCGGCCCTCGCGGACTCCCCGTCCACACTGCGCGGCGTGGCGCACCTGCGGCTGCACGAGACGGACCGCCTGGCCGCGCTGACCAAGGAGATCAACGAACTCGGCGGCGACGTCACCGAGACCGCCGACGGTCTGCACATCCGCCCGCGCCGTCTGCACGGCGGGGTCTTCCACACGTACGAGGACCACCGCATGGCGACGGCCGGCGCGATCATCGGCCTCGCGGTCGAGGGCGTACGGATCGAGAACGTGGCGACGACGGCGAAGACCCTCCCGGACTTCCCCGGACTGTGGACCGGGATGCTCGGGGCCTAGGGGACACCGCCATGCGCCGCTACGGCAAGCACACCGACGAGGACGACATCCGCACCCGTCCCGGCCGTCGGAACACCCGGCCCCGTTCGAACATCCGCCCCAAGCACGAGGACGCCGCCGAGGGCATGGTCCTCACCGTCGACCGGGGCCGTCTGACGGTCCTCGTGGACGACCGGATCGTGATGGCCATGAAAGCCCGCGAACTGGGCCGCAAGGCCGCGGTCGTCGGCGACCGGGTGGCACTGGTCGGCGATCTGTCCGGCAAGAAGGACACGCTCGCGCGGATCGTGCGGATCGAGGACCGGACGTCGGTGCTGCGACGGCCGGCCGACGACGACGATCCCTTCGAGCGCGTGGTCGTGGCCAACGCCGACCAACTCGCCATCGTCACCGCCCTCGCCGACCCCGAGCCGCGGCCGCGGCTGATCGACCGCTGTCTGGTGGCGGCGTTCGACGGCGGCCTGGAGCCGTTGCTGGTGATGACGAAGTCGGACCTGGCCCCACCGGCCAAGCTCCTTGAGCTGTACGGCGACCTGGACATCCCGTACGTGGTCACCAGCCGCGACGAGTTGGAGAACGGCGGTGCGGCGGACCGCGTACGGGAGCAACTGGGCGGCAGGGTCACGGCGTTCGTGGGCCACTCGGGTGTCGGCAAGACGACCCTGGTGAACGCGCTGGTGCCGGAGGAACGGCGGCGCTCCACAGGTCTTGTGAACGCGGTGACGGGCCGGGGCCGGCACACGACGACGTCCGCGCTGGCGCTGCCGCTGGCGGAGGTGGACGGCTGGGTGATCGACACCCCCGGCGTCCGCTCCTTCGGCCTGGCGCATGTCGACCCGTCCCGGGTGATCCACGCGTTCCCCGATCTGGAACCGGGAACCGAGGGCTGCCCGCGTGCGTGCAGTCATGATGAACCGGACTGTGCGCTGGACGACTGGGTGGCGCAGGGGCACGCCGATCCGGCACGGCTGTACTCGCTGCGGCGGCTGCTGGCGTCGCGCGAACCCACGGAAGGTGACTGAGAGGCCGACGGAGGAAGGCGACTGACCTCCGCGTTGTTTGTCTCCCTGTAGGGCTGGTAAGGGCATAATCGCACCGAGCCGGATCCAAGCCTGACCAAAGCCTGACGAACCTGACGAAGCGGTCACAGAACGTGGGGATACGGGAGGACAGCACATGGCGTGGCTGCTGGTCATCGTGGCGGGGCTGCTCGAAACCGGGTTCGCCGTCTGCCTGAAGCTGTCGCACGGCTTCAGCCGCCTGTGGCCGACGGTCGCGTTCTGCATCTTCGCCCTCGGCAGTTTCGGGCTGCTGACGCTGGCATTGAGGAAGCTGGACGTGGGGCCGGCGTATGCGGTGTGGACGGGGATCGGCGCGGCGGGCACGGCGATCTACGGGATGATCTTCCTCGGTGACATCGTGTCGACGTTGAAGATCGTGTCGATCAGCCTCGTGATCGTGGGCGTGGTCGGCCTGCAGCTGTCGGGTTCGGCGCAGTGAGCCCCATCCCCTGCTGCGGTCAGTTCGCCAACTGCCGGTGCAGCGCGCTGCGTACGAGGTCGGCGACGCCGCCCTCGCCGGGTGGCGCGGCGACGCAGGACAGGGCCAGCCTGCCGACGAGTTCGCAGGAGCGGGCGAGGTCGGCCGCGTCGGTCTTGTTGACGCCGGGTCCGGTCAGGACCGCCACGGCCCGGTCGCGCACCAGGCCCACGAAGTCGCCGGGTGACGGGAGCGGCCCGTCGGCCCGCCGCTGAGCCGGTACAGCGGAGGAGGACGGGACCGCGGACAGGGTCGGCGAGGGCAGCCGGTCGCTCCAGCAGCCGGTGAGCATGGCGCGGACGAGGACGTTGTCGCGGGCGAGTCCGGCGGTCCACTCCGCGGTGGCGGTGAGCCGGTCGCGGGCGTCGCCGGCGGTGGCGAGGGCGCGCTCGACGCCGGCGAGGTACCCGTCCGCCTCTCGCCTCACGAGTGCGCGGGCCAGGCCTTCCTTGCTCCCGAACTCGTTGTACAGCGTCTGCCGGGACACGCCGGCCGCGGCGGCCACGTCCACCATCCGCACGGCAGACCACGGCCTGCGCGCCAGCGCCGTGTAAGCGGCGTCCAGCAGGGATTCCCGCGCTGCAGGCATCATCGCCTCCCTGGGACGAGCGGCTCTGCGCCCAGATTTGACGCGCGCAGCGGCACTGTCAAGGGTTCGCGAGTGCACGCGGGGGCGCCAGTCGGTCGGGGTGCGCGGGCTCCCGTCGGGTCCCGGGTGCCGGGGAACTTGATCCACGGGCCCTGTAGCCCCACCCCGACCACGACAGATAGCGTTCGTTCCATGCCGGACTACCTCGACGATCTCCGCCTCGCCCACGTCCTCGCGGACGCCGCCGACGCCGCGACCATGGACCGCTTCAAGGCACTCGACCTCAAGGTCGAGACCAAGCCGGACATGACCCCGGTGAGCGAGGCCGACAAGGCCGCCGAGGACCTCATCCGCGGGCAGCTCCAGCGCGCCCGCCCGAGAGACGCGGTCCTCGGAGAGGAGTACGGCATCGAGGGCACCGGCCCCCGCCGCTGGGTGATCGACCCGATCGACGGCACCAAGAACTACGTACGCGGCGTCCCGGTCTGGGCCACCCTCATCTCCCTGACCGAGGCCTCGGAAGGCGGCTACCAGCCGGTCGTGGGCCTCGTCTCCGCCCCCGCCCTCGGCCGCCGCTGGTGGGCAGCCAAGGGACACGGCGCGTTCACGGGCCGCAGTCTGTCCTCCGCCTCCCGCCTGCGCGTCTCCCGCGTCTCGAAGCTGACGGACGCCTCGTTCGCGTACTCCTCACTCAGCGGCTGGGAGGAGCAGGGACGCCTCGACGGCTTCCTCGACCTCACGCGCGAGGTGTGGCGCACGCGCGCGTACGGCGACTTCTGGCCGTACATGATGGTCGCCGAGGGCTCGGTGGACCTGTGCGCCGAGCCCGAGCTGTCCCTGTGGGACATGGCCGCCACCGCGATCGTCGTGACGGAGGCGGGCGGCACCTTCACCGGCCTCGACGGCCGCCCCGGCCCCCACAGCGGCAACGCGGCCGCGTCGAACGGCCTGCTGCACGACGAGCTCCTCGGTTACCTCAACGAACGCTACTGAGCGCCCCCTTGTTGACCCCCTCTTTACCTGTCACTCTGAGAGTCCCCCCACTTGTGAATTTGTGAAACAATGAACAAACGGTGCGGGGGCACTTCAGGAGGTGGCTCCATCCATGCTCGTACGTGACGCCATGAGCACCGTGGTCCTCACCATCGGCCCCACCCACACCCTTCGCCAGGCCGCCGCGCTGATGTCCGCTCGTCGGATCGGCGCGGCCGTGGTCCACGACCCCGACGCCGGCGGCATCGGCATCCTCACCGAACGCGACATCCTCAACTCCGTCGGCCTCGGGCAGAACCCGGACGCCGAGCGCGCCCACGACCACACCACCAACAACGTCGTGTTCGCGGCCCCGTCATGGACCCTGGAGGAGGCGGCCCGCGCCATGGCGCACGGCGGCTTCCGGCATCTGATCGTCCTGGACCACGAAGAACCCGTGGGCATCGTCTCGGTCCGCGACATCATCCGCTGCTGGGCACCCGTACGGCAGCACGTGCCCGCCTAGAGCGCCGGATGGGCCGGACCCCCCAGGGAGCCCGGCCCACTGGCCGCCCACGGTCTTAGACTTTGTCCAGATCAAGCTACGCTCCAAAGTCACACCCATTCGGAATCTGGTCCTCCTGCTGTTAAGGTGTTCTGCATGAGTGACCTTCTGGAACGGCTGCGCGGACGCGGATGGCGGATGACCGCGCAGCGGCGTGTCGTGGCCGAGGTGCTCGCCGGCGATCACGTCCACCTGACGGCCGACGAGGTGCACGCCCGGGCCGTCGCCAAGCTGCCCGAGATCTCCAGGGCGACCGTCTACAACACGCTGGGCGAGCTGGTCACCCTCGGTGAGGTGCTCGAGGTCTCCACCGACAAGCGCGCGAAGCGGTACGACCCGAACGCCCACCGGCCCCACCACCACCTGGTCTGCGCCCAGTGCGGCTCCATCCGGGACGTCCACCCGACGGGCAACCCGATGGCCGACCTCCCGGACTCCGAGCGCTTCGGCTTCACGGTCTCGGACGTCGAGGTGACGTACCGCGGCCTCTGCCCGAACTGCGCGAAGGCCTAGCGGCCACCCCCTGAGCCCCGGCACCCGTCCAGTGCCGGGGCTTTGTGCTGCCCTACCGCGGGCGGGGTTCCAGAATCTGACGACCCGTCATATGGTCAACGACACCCACACGTCCGTTCCGCACTCCGCGAGGAGACAGAAGTGGGAGAGCCATACCCCAAACTCAGAGCGAACGACCTGACACGCACCTTCGGCCGAACCCCCCACACCGTCGACGCCCTCGGCCCCCTCGATCTGACCGTCGCCCCCGGCGAGTTCGTCTGTGTCGTCGGCCCCTCCGGCTGCGGCAAGTCGACGCTGCTGCGCATCGCCGCCGGCCTGCTCCGCCCGAGCACGGGCACCCTGGAGATCCGTACGTCCAGCAGCCGCCCGGCCGCCATGATCTTCCAGGACTACGGCATATACGACTGGAAGACCATCCGCGCGAACGTCCGCTTCGGCCTGGACATCCACCGCCTCCCACGCCGCGAGGCGCACGCCCGTGCCGACGACTGGCTGGCCCGCATGGGCCTGTCGGACTTCGCGGCCGCCTACCCGGCCACCCTCTCCGGCGGCATGCGCCAACGCGTGGCGATCGCGCGGGCGCTGGCTGTGGAGCCCGAACTGCTGCTGATGGACGAGCCGTTCGCGGCGCTCGACGCCCAGCTCCGCACCATCCTCCAGGACGAACTCCTGGACATCACCCAGTCGCTGCGGACCACCACGCTCTTCATCACCCACAGCCTGGAGGAGGCGATCGTCCTCGGCGACCGGGTCCTGGTCATGTCGGCCCGCCCGGGCCGGATCATCGCCGAGCACCGCCCGCCGTTCGCACGCCCGCGCACCGGCAGCATCCGCGCCACCCCCGAGTTCACGGCGCTGAAGAGCGAGCTGTGGGACCTGCTGCGCAAGGAGGCGGTACCGGCATGACGACACTCGCGAAGCCGCCCGCCGAGGCGGTCCTGGTCCGTCGCCCTGGCCCGCAGGAACTGCACCCCGCCCGCACCCACCGCCGCAGGCGCGCACTGGAGCTGTCGCTGGCGCTCGCCGTCCCCCTCTTCCTCCTCCTGCTGTGGCAACTGGCCGCGGCCCAGGCCTGGATCGACGACCGCGTCTACCCGGCCCCCTCGACGATCCTCGCCGACGGCTGGGACCGGGCGGCGGCCGGCGATCTGTGGCCGGACGTATGGGCGACCCTGAAGCGCGTCCTCGCGGGCTACGCGGTCGGCACGGCGGCGGGCTACGCCCTGGGCCTGCTGATGGGTTCCCTGTCTCTGATACGAGCGGCCCTGGAACCGCTCCTGGACGCCCTGTACGTCGTACCGAAGCTGGCCCTGCTCCCGATCTTCCTGAACATGTTCGGCCTGGGCGAGGGCCCGCAGGTGGCCCTGGTCGCGGCCACGGTGTTCTTCTTCGTCTGGATCTCCACCATGTCCGCCGTCATGTCCATCCCCAGCGGCCACCGGGACGCGGGCCAGGTCTTCGGCGCCTCGCGGTGGCAGATGTTCCGCCACGTCCTGCTGCCCGCCTCCCTCCCCGCCGTGCTGGTGGGCGCGCGTATCGCGGCGGGCGTGGCGGTCCTGGTCATCGTCGCGTCGGAGCAGATCGCCGCGACGAACGGCCTGGGCCATCTGATCTTCGATTCACGCGCCCTGTTCCAGAACGACGTGATGTTCGTCGGCATCGTCTGCGTCGCGATCCTCGGAGTTCTCTTCTCCGAACTGATCCGCTTCGCCGGCCGCCTGCTCACCCCCTGGGCACCGAGGGACCGCGGAAGGGGTCAGTCATGAAGCGGAGAACCACGCAACGATACGGCGCTGTCATGGCCGCCGCGGCACTGCTGGCGTCGGCGGCCTGCTCGTCCCCGTACGAGTCGGGCTCCTCCTCGGACGCGGGCGCCGGACAACGCACCATCCGCCCCGTGGAGGGCTGCGGCGAGAAATCCTGGACGGACCCGAAGGACCTCTCCCCGGCCCGAACCCCGGCCCGCTGCCTGCCTGGCGCCCCTCCCGCACAGCCCGTGCCCGAGCCCCGCAAACTGACGATCGCGACCGGGACGCTGAGCGCCGAGTACGTCGCTCCCCTGCAAGTCGCGCTCGACAAGGGCGAGTTCAAGAAGGAGGGCCTGGACGTCACGCTGAAGGTCCTGCCGACCCCGGACGCGCTCCCGCTGCTGGCCAAGGGGGACATCGACGCCCTGTGGGCGGCCCCGGAGGCAGCAGTCATGAACGGCGTCAAGGGCGGCTTCGACATCAAGTGGGTCGCCGGGAACTTCTCCCCCGACCCGAAGTCGAAGAGCGGCCTGTGGGTGCGCTTGAAGGAGGGCGAGAGCGCACGCCGCGTCGCGATGGCAGGCCGCAAGCTGGGCACGATGATCGGCAAGGGCTCGGTCATCGCATACCCCATGGAGAAGGCCCTGGAGCAGCACGGCGGCGGCCTCGCCGACATCCAGTACCAGCAACTGGGCTCGGCCGACGTCCTCACGGCCCTGCAGAACGGCGGCGTCGACTCGGCCTGGCTCCTGGACCCGGTCTGGCGCAAGGTCGACGGCGACCAGGGCTACGCCTTCCTGGGCGGTCAGCCACTGGGCGAGCCCCTGGGCGGCATGCTGTACGGCCGCACGCTGCTGCAGGACGACGTGGACGCGGGAGTCGCCATGATCCGGGCCTACATCCGCACGGTGAACACCTACTTCGCGTCGGACTACAAGCAGGATGCGACCTTCGTCACATACCTCGCCAAAATCCTGAAGTCGGACGAGCCCATCCTGCGATCGACCCCACCACTGCGCATGGACTGGGAAATCCGCGCCGATACGACGACCCGCCTGCAGTCGGCGTACAAGGCACAGGAAGTGGCCGAGGGAGACACCCTCCCGGAGTCCCGGACGGTGAACCGCGCCCTGTACGAGGAGGCGGTGGGCCACGCACCCTGACACGCCCCGGGATACACCAAGGGCCGGGACCCTTTCGGATCCCGGCCCTTGGCCTTCAGTAGCGGGGACAGGATTTGAACCTGCGACCTCTGGGTTATGAGCCCAGCGAGCTACCGAGCTGCTCCACCCCGCGTCGGTGAACTGAACATTACGTCAAGCATGCGGACAGAGGCAAATCGCTTGTCGAGGGGCTGCCGGCGGAGGGCTGGAGGCCCGGCATTCAGCCCGTCCGGCGTTTGAGGACGAGGCCGCAGGCCGACAGCGGGGGTCTGGGGGCGGCAGCCCCCAGGGACAGGATGGGTCGGGGCGGCGGGGGCGAAACTCCCCGGGGCAGCCCCAACGCCGGGCTCTCAATAAGGAACCCCGCTCCAGCCAAGCCGCCCAAGCCCAGCGCAGCGTCACGCAGACAACTCCTCCCGCAGAGCGTCCCGCAACCGACCCGCCCGCTCCGCTACCTCCCGCGGCCCCAGCGTCACGGCCCGATCTGCCCACCGTTTCCCCTCCGCCAGCTCGCCACGACGCGCGTAGACCAGAGCGAGCCGCAACGCCGACCGCCCGTGCCCGGCGTCGGCCGCCCGCGTCCACCACACCGCCGCCTCGGGCTCGCTCCCCTCCCGGGCCAGCAGCAGCCCCAGATTGAAGGCACCGTTGCGGGACCCGGCTTCCGCGGCAGCCCGGTACCACCGAGCCGCCTCCACCACATCGCCCCGGGCCGCGGCGAGCATCCCCACCCGCACCTGGGCCCGCCGATGCCCCTGGGAGGCCGCCCGCTCGTACCACTCCTCGCACTCGGTCTTCTCGTGCGCCGGCTCCCCCAGCTCATGCTCAGGCTCCGGCGGGCGCCGAGCGTCCAGTACGGTCGCCAGGCGGTACGCGGCCTCCGCACTGCCGCCCCCGGCCGCACAGCGCAGATGGCGCTCGGCGGCGAGCTCGTCCCCGTCCCGCAGCCGCGCGATGCCGACCTGCAGCGCCGCCTCGGTGTGGCCGGCAGCCGCGGCACGCTCGTACCACCGCAGCGCGGCCCGCTCCTCGCCCCGCCCGGCGTGCAGGATCCCCAGGTTGAACGCGGCGTCCACGCTCCCGGCCTCCGCGGCCTTGGAGAACCACGGCTCGGCGCCCGTCGCGTCCCCGCCCTGCAGCAGCAGGATCGCCAGCGCATTGGCCGCCTCGCGGTGCCCGGCGTACGCCGCACGCCGGTACCACTGCTCGGCCTGCGCCGTACGCCCCTGCTCTGCGCAGAGCAGGGCGAGGTTGTACGCGCCGTTCACGTCGCCCGCGTCCATCGCGGCCCGGTACCACCGCTCGGCGGTCTGCGTCTGGCCACGCTCGGCATGCAGCGCGCCCAGCGCGTTCGCCGCGTTGCCGTCGCCGTCCTGGGCGGCCCGCAGCCACCACACGGCGGCGCTCTCGGTGTCCCCCGCGTCCCGCAGCAGGAACCCGAGCGCGCAGGCTGCCCGCGCCTCCCCGTCCTTGGCGGACGTCAGATACCAGCGCCCGGCCTCCTTGAGCTCCCCGCGCTTCTCGAGGATCGCCCCGAGGTGCAGGGCGGCCCGGCGGTGGCCGCGCGCGGCGGCCTGCCGGTACCACTGCTCGGCCTCCGCCACCAGCGACTCGTCCGGCGCGACACCGTTGTCGAGTTCGTCCTCCCCCGCCCACACCGCCTGCCGGTCGAGCGCGCGCGCCAGCCGGTACGCCGCCTCCCGGTGCCCGCGCTCCGCCGCGGCCCGCATCCACTGCTCGGCCGCGCCGTCGCTGCGGTGCTCCAGCAGATCGGCGAGCGCGTAGGCGCCCAGCGCGTGTCCCTGTTCGGCGGACTGCCGCAGCCAGTACTCGGCGGCGGGCTCGTCGCCCCGCTCGCGGTGATGGCGTCCCAGCGCATGCGCGGCCGCGGCCGACCCGGCGACGGCGGCGATGCGCCACCAACCGGCGGCCTCGTCGGCGTACCCGCGCTGGTGAAGAAGTACTCCCAGGTTGTTGGCCGCGGCCCGGTCTCCGGCCGCGGTGGCGGCACGCAGATGAGCCTCGGCTCCGTCGAGATCACCGCGGCGCAGCAGCATGGCCCCGAGGACGCTCATCGCCTCGACGTCCCCGCCCTCGGCGGCAAGTCGCTGCCGCGCCTCCTCGGCGGCGTCCCCGGTCTCGTCCTGGTCCGCCGGCCGGTCGAGCGCGAACTCGCCGTCCGTCTGTGTGAGGTCACTCACCTGCTGCGAGAGGCCGCCCATCGGCTGCGAGGCACCGTCCGTGGACCGCACGAAATCGCCCGTCGGCTGCACAAAGTCGGCAGGCTGCACAAACCGCCCTGTCTCCAACAGAGTTGCCTTGTCCCCCATAACGTCCATCGTCGCACCACCTGCAACCTGGGTACACCTGGTATACCGCAGCCAGTGAGGTCACTTCAGCGTTTTGTCGACATGCCCACAGAGAGACAAGTCAAACACAGTTCCCCCAACTCCCCGAGGCGGCGCGGCCATCCAACCGTGCGGCACATGCGTTCGCACACGACGAAGGCCCGGATCCTCTGGAGGATCCGGGCCTTCGCGGTCGTACGAAATAGTCGCCGACTTCAGTAGCGGGGACAGGATTTGAACCTGCGACCTCTGGGTTATGAGCCCAGCGAGCTACCGAGCTGCTCCACCCCGCGCCGTTGTTCTGCAACCCTATCACGGCGCGAGGTGGGCTATTCGCTCAGCCGTCGTCCCTAAGTGCCGCTGGGACTACTGCTCGGCTTCGGACTGGAACTCGGGCTCGCACTGCCGCCCCCGCCGGAACCGCCGGTCCTGTCGGCCTGCGCCTGTGCGTCCTCGGCCCGCTTGAGCGCGTCCTCGAGGTCCTTCTGCGCCCTGCCGTACGCCTCCCAGTCGTTCTTCTTGAGAGCTTCCTGGCCGGCCTCGAAGGCATCCTGGGCGTCGTTCAGCGCCTCCTGGACCGTCGGGTTGGTGGACGTCGGCGGAGGCGTCGTACCGCCCGGCTCGTCACCCTCGTCCGGTGGCTCGGTGGTCGGGCCCTCCGCTCCGAAGACCTTGTTGAGGGCCTCGCCGAGCGTGTCCTCGAAGGCGGTGGTGCCGCCGTAGGACACCAACACCTTCCGCAGCAGCGGGTACTTGAGTCCGCCACCGCGCACATAGACCGGCTCCACATAGAGCAGTCCGCCGTCGAGCGGGACCGCCAGCAGGTTGCCGTACTCGACTTCCGAGTCGCCGCCTCTCAGCAGCCTGATCGTCTCGGCGATGTTCTGCTCGGAGTTGAACTGGCTCTGGACCTGACTGGGCCCGTTGACCGTGGTGTTGGTCGGCAGTTTCAGAATTCTGATCTTGCCGTAGTCACTGGTGCCCGCCTCGGCGTCGACCGCCATGAAGGCACTGAGGTTGTCCCGGCCGTTCGGCGTCAAGGTCGTCGTCAGCGAGAACGCCTGTGCCTTCTGGTCGGGCATCTTCATGCTCAGGTAGTACGGCGGCACCGCGCTGCCCGACTTGTTGGTCGGGTCGTCCGGCACCTGCCAGACCTCGCTGCCGCTGAGGAACGTCGTGGCGTCCTTCACGTGGTAGCGGGTGAGCAGCTCGCGCTGGACCTTGAACAGGTCCTGCGGGTAGCGCAGATGGTCCATCAGCGGCTTCGAGATCTCGCTCTTCGGCTTCACCGTGTCCGGGAACGCCTTCATCCAGGTCTTCAGGACCGGGTCCTTGGTGTCCCACTGGAAGAGCTTGACCTCGCCGGTGTAGGCGTCGACCGTCGCCTTCACCGAGTTGCGGATGTAGTTGACCTGGTTCTGCTGGGCCACCACCGCACGCTGGTTGTTGCTCGCCGTCAGCGAGTCGGCCGTCGTGTCACCGAGCGTCGTACGCGAGGAGTACGGGTAGCCGTTCGTCGTCGTGTACGCGTCGACGATCCACTGGATACGGCCGTCCACAACCGCCGGATAGGCGTCACCGTCGATGGTCAGCCACGGGGCGACCGCCTCGACGCGCTCCTTGGGCGTGCGGTTGTACAGGATGCGCGAACCGTCGCCGATCGCACCGGAGTACAGGATCTGCGGCTCTCCGAACGCCACCGCGTACGCGGCCCGGTTGACCGGGTTGGAGAGACTGACCCCGCTGTCGGCCTTGTAGCTGTAGGTCTTCTCACCGCTGTCGTCGGAGTAGTCGATCTCCTTCTGGGGACCGCCGACGATCGAGTACATGGTGGTCTTCTCGCCGTAGTAGACCCGCTGCTCGTACGTCCCGAGGTCACCCTTGGACGGCAGGTCGGACTCGGTGAAGTCCGGTCGGCCCTGGGAGTCGGCGTTGGTGCCCTCGGCGGCGACCACGCCATAGCCGTGGGTGTAACGGAAGTGGTCGTTGATCCAGTTGCGCTTCGGGATGCCGTTGAGATTGATCTCGCGCAGACCGATGACCGTGTCCTGGTCCTTGCCGTCCTTGGCGTACCGGTCGACGTCCAGGTTGGTCGGGAACGCGTAGTAGTTCCTGATCTGCTGGAGCTGCTGGAACGTGGGCGAGACGATGTTCGGGTCCAGGATGCGGATGCTCGCCGTGGCGTCGACGTCGTCGCGCAGCTTGGTCTTGTCCTCGGTCTTGCTCGTACCCGGGTACTCGGTGACCTTGGTGCCGTCGATGCCGTACGCGTCGCGCGTCGCCTTGAGGTTCTTCTCGACGTACGGCGCTTCCTTGGCCTGCTCGTTGGGCTGGACCTGGAACTTCTGGACGATCGCCGGGTACAGGCCGCCGATGAGGATCGCCGAGAGCACCATCAGGCCGAAGCCGATGACGGGCAGCTGCCAGGTGCGCCGCCACAGCGTGGCGAAGAACAGCAGCGCGCAGATGACGGCGATGCAGAACAGGATCGTCTTGGCCGGCAGATAGGCGTTGGCGTCGACGTACCTGAGGCCGGTCCAGTTGTCGGTCGCCTTGAAGTCACTGGACTTCACCGCGAGCCCGTACCGGTCGAGCCAGTACGCGACGGCCTTCAGGGCGACGAAGATGCCGATGAGGACCGACAGATGGCCGGTGGCCGCGGCCGTGGCACGCGCGCCCGGGCTGGTGATGCGCAGCCCGCCGTACAGGTAGTGGGTGAGCGCGGCGGCGATCACGGAGAGGATCGCGGCGGCGAAGCCGAAGCCGAGCAGGAACCGGTACCAGGGCAGGTCGAAGGCGTAGAAGCCGACGTCGAGGTGGAACTGCGGGTCCTTCTCCCCGAAGGGCACGCCATTGACCCACATCAGCCAGGTCCGCCACTGGCTGGAGGCGGAGGCGCCGGCGATCAGGCCGACCAGCGCGGTGATCGCCAGCAGCAGCCACTTCTTGTAGGGCGCGATGCCCATGCGGTAGCGGTCGAGGCTCTGCTGCTCCATCGACATGGCGCTCAGCGGCGGACGCAGCCGGTGTGCCAGCCAGATGTTGAACCCGACCGCGAGGGCCATCAACAGACCGAAGACGAAGAAGAGTCCGATCTTCGTCCACAGTGTGGTCGTGAACACCGACGAGTAGTTCACCGACCGGTACCAGAGCCAGTCCGTCCAGAAGCCCGCGAACATGGTGAAGGCCATGCTGAGGACGGCGAGGACGCCCAATGTCATGAGCAGCGTCCGGACACGCCGGGACGGGCGGCCCACTCTGATCCGTGGCCCGGTCGGGCCTCCGCCGCGGTCCGGCATCTGGAAAGCCAAGGTTCGCACCCCGAGGTTCGCTGTTGATCCGTCAGGCCCGCGTCTTCGTGGACCCTCCGTGGCCCGCCGTGATCGCGGGCCCACACCTATGCAACTTACTCACGCTTTACTCAGTTCCCGATTCCGGCCGGGAACGAGGCAGGATTGTGACCATGTCCAACACTCCCATGGCGGCGAGCCCGCTGACCCGGGCCGTTCTCGAGATCGACGAGTACGCCTCCGGCCTCGGCTGGGACCAGCCCGCCCGCCTCTTCGCCCTCGTAGACACCGCACGGCTGCGGGCCCAGGAACCCGGCCTCGCCGCCCAGCTCGGCCTGGGGGACGAGCAGGAGTCCTCCGGCCTGACCCCGATCGAGCAGGACGAAATTGAAACGGGCAAGGCGCTCGATGAGTTCCTCGCCACGATCGCCTGGCCCGACGCGGTGGCCGGCTGCGCGCTCACGGTCGAGCGTCTCATGTTGCCCCCGTCCGCCGAGACCCAGGTCCCGCAGGGCCTGAGCGAGGCCAAGCTCGCGAATTGGGTTGCTGAACACCCCGAGCGCCAGGAGGTCCGCATGACGGTCGCGGTGCTGCGCGACGGCGCCCGCGAATCGGCCCTGCGCCTGCGCGAGAAGGACACCCCGACGGAGGTCCTCACCGGCCCGGACCTGGTGCCGGGACTCGCGGAGGCCCTGGCGGCGACGTTCGCGGACTGAAGTCCTCCGGTACGGCGGTCCTGTACGGCGGCGGGATCTCGTACGTCGACATCACGTACGTCGGCGAGGGCTTGCACGGCAGCGGACTTGTACGGCAGTGAACCTGTACGGCAGTGGGGGCGCCCCGGGAAGGGAAGGGCGCCCCCACTGCCGTACTCGAGGTTCGTCGCTCAGTCCTTGGTCGTGCACTTCGGCAGGTCGGCCGTGTCGCCGGAGCGGATGTCCTTCAGGGCGCCGAGGGCGTCGTCGATGGTGCCGACCTTGACCAGGGTGAGCCCGCCCGGGACGTCCCTGGCGGCCGTCGCACAGTTGTCGGCCGGCGTGAGGAAGTACTGGGCGCCCTTCTCGCGCGCGCCGACGGTCTTCATCTCGATGCCGCCGATGGGGCCGACCTTGCCGGCGTCGTCGATGGTGCCGGTGCCGGCGACGAACTTGCCGCCGGTCAGGCTGCCCGGGGTGAGCTTGTCGTAGAGCCCGAGCGCGAACATCAGGCCCGCGCTGGGGCCGCCGACGTCGGCGAGCTTGATGTCGACGGTGAACGGGAAGGTGTGGTCGGTCCCGGCGGAGATCCCGACGACGGCGCGCTTCTCGCCGCTGTCGTCGGACTCGGCGGTCCTGATCGTGATCTTCTCGGTCTTCGTCGGCGTCCGGCGCTCCTTCTCGGCGGCGACCTGCTCCTTGGCCGGCACGATCGTGAAGACGACGTCCTGGCCCGGCTTGTGCTTGGTCACCAGCTCGGCGACGTTCGCGGGCTCCTTCACCGTCGTACCGTCGACGGACTTGATGACGTCACCGGCGTGCAGCTTGCCCTCGGCAGGCGTCCCCTTGACCACGGTCGAGACGATCACCCAGCTCTTCACCGGGATGTCCAGTGCCTTCAGGGCGGCGACCTTGGCGCTCTCCTGGGACTGGCTGAACTCCTCGGCGTTCTCCTGGGTGGACTGCTCCTCGGTCTTGCCGTCCGGGTAGAGGGTGTCGTGGGGCACGACCTTGTTGTCATGGGCCAGCCACCCGTAGACCGCCTCCACGAGGTTCATCCTGTAGTCGGCGCTGGTGACCCGGACGGTGGTCATGTTGAGGTGTCCGGTCGTCGGGTAGGTCTTGCGACCGTTGACCTGCAGCACCGGCTCGCCGTCATGATCGCCGAGGGTGTTCACCGTCGGCCCGGGCGACATCTCCGCGTACGGCACGGGGATGAAGACTCCCGCGCACAGGAGCGCGATCAGCATCAGGGTGGAGGCGAGCATCGTCGCGGTGCGGCGTGGCATGCCCCGACAGTACGTGACACGCCTGTCAGTGCCCCGTCAGGGCGGCAAACCCGCCCCCGCGATCAGGTGCGGGAGGAGGACCTCTTCTCCATGGCCTCGCGGAACCGGGCATACCCGTCGAGCTCGGGCCCGTCGCCCCGTGCCTTGCGGGTCCGGTTGGCCCAACTGCCCCACAGGCCGGCGCCGATCGCAGCCGCGAGCGGAATCAGCAACCAGGCGAGTGCCGCCATGCTGTCCTCCCATCCCCAATGAGCGACCGCAACTGACTGATCAGCAGATTAACCACTGGCACTGACAACGCTCACGTCAGGGGTGCGGTTACGCAACCGGAGTGGGGTGGACGGGTTCCGCCGGACCGGGACGGGGACGGGTCAGCAGGCGTCGACCCGCCCACCCGGCGCCCGGCCACCACCCCTCAACGACGGCGCTACGCGCCGACCCACTCTTCGGTGCCGTCGGAGAACTTCTGGTGCTTCCAGATCGGCACCTCGTGCTTGAGGTCGTCGATCAGCTTCCGGCACGCCTCGAAGGCTTCTCCGCGATGCGGACAGGAGACGGCGACGACGACGGCGAGGTCTCCGACCCTGAGGTCCCCGACCCGGTGCACGGCCGCGAGCGCCCGCACCGGATACTCGGCGACGACCTTCTCGGCGACGCGCCGCATCTCGGCCTCGGCGCTCGGGTGGCAGGAGTACCCGAGCTCGCCGACATCGGCGCCCCCGTCGTGGTTGCGCACGGTCCCGGCGAAGAGCGCGATGCCGCCGGCCGCGTCGTCCCCGACGAGCCGGAAGACCTCGTCCACGGAGAGCGGCGTATCGCGGATGGCGAGCAGCTTGATGGGGTCCTGCGCGGCCTGCTCACCGGGGTGATCATGGGTGGGTGCCATGCCTCCATCGTGCACCAGGTCACCGGCACCGGGGAATTGCCGATTCGCCCGGCACACGCGCGTGGAGGTTTGGAGGGTCGTACGGACCTCAGATCCGCCGCCGGGCCTTCCGTGCCCTGCGCACCACCGCCGCCGCGCCCAGCAGGGCCACCGTCGCTCCTGCGGCGCCGGCCGCCGTGGCGTCCTTGCGTCCGAGCCGCCGCCCGGCCACCGTGTGCCTGCCGGAGACCTCCTCCAGCAGCTCCGCGAGCACTTCCTCGTTGGTCCACTGCGGCCGCCACCCGGCGTCGTGGAGCCGGCTCCCGCTCACGACCCAGGGGTACATCGTGTACGCCAGGTCGCCGGCCGGGGAGGGCGTCAGTCCGATCCGGTGCAGCCGGGCCGCCGCACCGAGCGCGACCGCCGACGGCAGCTCCATACGGCGGATCCCGCTGAGTTCCTCGACCTCCTCCTGCTCCAGCCAGCCGTCACAGCCGACGGCGAGTTCCCCGTCGACCTTCTCCAGGACGGCGTACTCCAGGGCACTGCACAGATCCTCGACGTGGCAGAACTGCCAGGCGGGCCGGGAACCGGCGACGACGAGCAGCCGCGGTGACTCGAAGTACCTGGTCAGTGCGGTGTCCGTGCCGCCCACGAGTACCGCGGGCCGGACAACGGTGACATTGAGTCCGGGGTGGGCCCGCGGTGCCCTTCGCGCGAGGCGCTCGATCTCCAGCAGATCCCCGACCCCGGTGGCCTCCGCCGTCGCCCGCAGCTCGGCGTCCTCGGACAGCGGGAGCTCGTTCTCCGGCAGCGCCCCGTAGACCATCGCGGAGGTGCACAGCACGACCCGGTGGATCCCGGCCGCCGCCGCGGCCGTCAGAACGGTCTGCGTCCCCCGAACGTTGTATGCCGTCCGGGCGGCGGAATCCGTCTCCAGATCCAGGTCGAGCGCCAGGTGTACGACCACGTCGGCGCCCCGCAGCTTGTCCGCGATCGCCGGGTCCCGCACGTCCAGGATGTGCCACTGCGCCGCCGCGCACTCGCCGCGCCGCTCGTCGATGGCGATGACCTGCTTGACCTCGTCCGACGCGACCAGCCGCTCGGTGAGCAGGGCACCGATGCCGGACGCGGCACCGGTCACCGCGACGACGGGGCCGCGCACGCCGCGCGCGGGAGGGGTTGACTGGTTTCGCGCTGCGCGAACCTGCGGATCAGGGGAACTCACCGGGCGTCTCCAGCGGTTGTCTTCAGTACGGACGCGAGTGACGCGTACGTACCAGGTGGCATCCATCCTGCCGCAGGCCAAGAGTCGGCGAAGCACCGAGGCCCGAACGGCTCGCGGTGTCTACGCTGGGTGGTGTTATCGGGCAGTCGCGCCGCCGGTGCCAAACCGGTGGCCTTACCAGCCGAGGAATCCCGTGAGTGACACCCCATTCGGATTCGGCCTTCCGCCGGAGGAGCCGGACGACGGCGACGAGGGCAAGAAGAAGGACCAGCAGAGCGGTGGTGGTCAGGGCCCGGCCAACCCGTTCGGTTTCGGCGGGCTGCCCGGAGCCGGTGGCTTCGGTGGCACCGGTGCCGACAATCCGTTCGCTGCCATGTTCGGTTCCCTGAACCCCAACGACCTGGGCGCCGCGTTCCAGCAGCTGGGCCAGATGCTCTCCTACGAGGGCGGCCCGGTGAACTGGGACATGGCCAAGCAGATCGCCCGCCAGACGGTCTCCCAGGGCACTTCCGACGGCACCAAGGACGCGAGCGTCGGCCCCGCCGAGCGCAACGCGGTTCAGGAAGCCGTCCGCCTGGCCGACCTGTGGCTCGACGACGCGACGGCGCTGCCGTCCGGCGCGGGCTCCGCGGTGGCGTGGTCACGCGCGGAGTGGGTCGAGGCGACCCTGCCCGCGTGGCAGGAGCTCGTCGACCCGGTGGCCGAGCGCGTCGGCACCGCCATGGGTGACGTCCTGCCGGAGGAGATGCAGGCCATGGCCGGCCCGCTGATCGGCATGATGCGCTCGATGGGCGGCGCCATGTTCGGCACGCAGATCGGGCAGGCCGTCGGCGTGCTCGCGGGCGAGGTCGTCGGCTCCACCGACATCGGTCTGCCGCTCGGCCCTGTGGGCAAGGCCGCGCTGCTGCCGATCAACATCGAGACGTTCGGCAAGGACCTGGGCGTACCGAAGGAGGAGGTGCGGCTGTACATCGCTCTGCGCGAGGCGGCCCACCAGCGCCTCTTCGCGCACGTGCCGTGGCTGCGCTCGCACCTGTTCGGCGCGGTCGACGGCTACGCGCGCGGGATCAAGGTCGACACGGCCAAGCTGGAGGACGTGGTCGGCCAGTTCGACCCGCAGAATCCGGAGCAGCTGCAGGACGCCCTCCAGCAGGGCATGTTCCAGCCGGAGGACACTCCGGAGCAGAAGGCGGCTCTGGCCCGTCTGGAGACGGCTCTGGCGCTCGTCGAGGGCTGGGTCGACGCGGTGGTCCACGCGGCCGCGAAGCCCCGCCTGTCGTCCGCTGACGCCCTGCGTGAGACGCTGCGGCGCCGGCGCGCCTCGGGCGGCCCGGCGGAGCAGACGTTCGCCACGCTGATCGGCCTGGAACTGCGCCCGCGCCGTCTGCGCGACGCCTCCCGTCTGTGGGCCTCGCTCACGGACGCGCGCGGTGTCGACGGCCGGGACGCCCTGTGGGCCCACCCGGACATGCTGCCGACGGCCTCCGACCTGGACGACCCGGACGGATTCGTGCACCGCGAGCAGATCGACTTCTCCGAGCTGGACAAGATGCTCGGCGAGGCGGCGGGCGGCTCGACCGGGAAGCCGGACCTGAAGAAGAAGGACGACGACACCAAGGGCGACGCCCAGGGTGACTCCAAGGACGACGACACCGAGTGAGCCTGTACGACGACGCGGTCCTCGTGCTGAAGGGCTACGAGGACCAGCCGGACCTGCGCCAGACCTATCTGGAGCATCTGGAGGCCCATCCGGACGGAATGTGGAAGGCCTGCGGGGACGGGCACATCACCGCGAGCGCGCTGGTGATCGACCCGTCGCGCGGGAGCGTGCTGCTCACGCTGCACAAGAAGATGCGCATGTGGCTGCAGATGGGCGGCCACTGCGAGCCGGCCGACGACACGATGGCCTCGGCCGCCCTGCGCGAGGCGACCGAGGAGTCGGGCATCGCGGGGCTGACTCTGCTGTCCGGCGGTCCCGTCCGCCTGGACCGGCACCACACCCCGTGCGCCTGGCACCTCGACGTCCAGTACGCGGCACTGGCTCCGGCCGGAGCCGTGGAGGCGATCAGCGAGGAGTCCCTCGACCTGCGCTGGTTCGCCTACGACGAGGTGGCGGAGGTGGCCGACGACTCGGTCGTACGCCTGCTGGAGGCGACACGGGCGAGGCTCGCGGCCTGAGATATGAGTGAGGGGCAACCGCGCTGACGGTCGCCCCTCACATCTGCTTCCGGGCGGTGGGCCGCGCGCAAGGGACGCGGGGAACTGCGCGACCAGCCACATACGGCCCGCGGCCAGAAGCGGCCCACAGCCCCCGAGCCCCCCGGCCCACCAGCGGAGCGATCAGCTCCAGACGTTGCCCTGGTTCTGGCCTCGCGCTCCCTGCTGGCCCATGCCGTACTGCGCGGCGAGGCCCGATCCGACCTGGGCGTTCTGCGGCGGCAGCAGCTCGCTGGGCTGGACGATCGCGTAACCGCTGCCCATGAAGCTGAGCTCCCAGCCCTCACCGGTGTTGCCGCGGCGCCGCCACACCCCGGAGGAGTGCGTCTGGGACTGCATCTGGACGCGCAGCCCGGTCGACCAGGCGACGATCGCGTCGGCGTCGCAGTTGACGTACTTGTCGGGCGTCACCTGCATCATCAGCGGCATGCCCGAGGTCATCAGGGCGACCTTGCCGCGGCCGGTGATGTTGAGCTGGTACTTCCCGGAGCCGGAGATGCCGTAGAGGCTGTCGACGGCGATGACCTCGTGGTGCAGCGAGGAGTCCATCGCCAGCACGTAGCTGCTGTCGACGGTCAGGCCGTCCTGTTCCACGTCCACCATGTGCACGTGCTGCTTGAGGTTGGCGAGGTAGACCGTGCCCTGCCCGTGGCAGCGCATGAGGTCGAGGCCCTCACCGGTGTGTGCCCGCGCGCGTCCCTGCTGGTTGCTCTGGAACTCGGCGTCGAACTCGACCAGGCCCTGGTAGGCGACCATGGTCCCCTTGCGGGCGAGGATGTCGTCGTGGCCCTCCAGGGCGACGCGGAGCATCTGCTTGTTCTGCAGACTCCAGCGCTCCTGGGTCTGCTGGTCGTTGTAGGCGAAAAGCGGACTCTGCATGGCGTTCTGGCTCCCCCTCAGCCCCGGACCCGGAGACGGTCGGTGCTGTCCTCGCTGGGCTGGACGACGACGATGCCCTGGCCGGAGAAGGCCATCTGGTAGGCCTCACCGCTGCCCCGGCCGATGAGCGACTGCGCCTTGAAGCTGCGCTTGCCCTTCACCTTGAGGTTCGGGGACCAGGCGACGAGCGCGTCCGGGTCGACGTACGTCTCGTCCTCGCCGCCGCCGCAGTCGACGACGATCGGCTTGCCCCGGGAGGTCAGCGCGACCCAGCCCTGCCCGGAGATCTTGGTGTTCCACAGGCCCTGTCCGGCGAACTTCGCCAGGCCCTTCACCCGCTCGACGCCCCACGTCAGATGGGCGTCGAAGGCGAGCAGGTTGGTGGCGTTGACGGAGATGCCGTCGCCGTTGAGGTTGATGATGACCACGTTGGCGCCGTAGTCGGCGAGGTAGAGCAGTCCGTCGCCGGAGCACTTCATCAGGGGTGCGCCCTCGCCGGTCATCCAGTCCTTGGCGATCTGGCGCACGGCCGGCGGGTTGGGCTCGTACTGGACGAAGCCTTCGTAGGCGACCATCGATCCCACGCGCGCGAAGAGGTCGTTCCCGGTCTGCATGGCGATCTTCGCCATGTGGTTGCCGTGGTTCTCCATGCGGGCGGTGACGGGTGCGGGGGCGAAGCCCGCGAGTGGCTGGTTCATGACGGGCTCCCTCAGATCTCGTACGGCTGGACGACGATGAAGTTGCCGGGAGCGGCCCGGAACTGGAGGTTGACGCTCTCTCCGGTGTCGCCGGGGTAGGCGTTGCGGCGCATCCGTACCTGGCTGGAGACGATCACCTGGGCCGCGGACGACCAGGCGACAACGGCGTTGGCGTCGGCGAACGTCGTGGGCGTGACCGGCAGCACCACGGGCGTGCCGTGCGTCTTGACGACGATCGTGCCGGTGCCCGTGAACTGCATCGTGAACAGCGCGCCGCCGGGGATGCCGTGGCCCTCGATACGGCGGATCTCGTACTGGAGGCTCTCGTCGAAAGCGAGGACGTTCTCGGCGGAGACGCAGATGCCGTCGCCCTGGAGCTCGATCGGGTGCAGCATCGTGGAGTTCTCGGCGAGGAACACCTGGCCCTGACCGGTACAGCGCATCAGCTGCATCTCCTGGCCGGTCGCGTTGCCCACGATCCGGCCGGAGAATCCGGCGCCCTTGTAGCTGAAGTCGACCTTGCCCTGGTAGAGCACCATGCTGCCCTGCCGGGCCAGCACGGGCTGCCCGCCGATGCCGAGGTCGACGCGGACCATCTTCTTGTTCTGCTGCGTCCAGCGCTGACCGGTGGGCGTCTCCTTGAACTGCTGGAGCGCCGCGGCCACACCGGGGCCCTGGGGCGCGCCCTGAGGTGCACCCTGCGGGGCTCCGTAGGGGGCCTGCTGGCCGGGGACCTGCCCGTAGGGGGGCTGCTGGCCGTAGCCCGGAGGCGGGGTCGCCTGACCGTAGCCGGGCGGCGGAGTCGGCTGGCCGTAGCCAGGAGGCGGGGCCGGTGCCTGCGGGGCCTGAGGCTGGGCGTAACCGGGCGGCGGCGGGGCGCTCGGGGCGGGAGCCTGGCCGTACGGCGGCTGCTGCCCGGGCTGGCCGTAGGGCGCGGGAGCCGGGGCGGGGGGCGGCGGGGCGCCACCGGGCGGCGTGATCGGCGCGACGATCGTGGGCTGGGCATGCACCGAGGGCGCCGGGGCCGGAGGCGGCGGGGACCCCTGCGGGGGTGCGAAGCCCTGCGCGGCGGGCTGTGGTGCGGGCGCAGGAGCCGGGGCCGGAGCGGGCACGGGAGCCGGTGCAGGGGCCGGGGCGCTGAAGGCGGGCGGCGCGGTGGCCTGGGCGGGCGGTGCGAAGCCAGGGGCCGCACCGGCCTGCGGCTGCTGGGCCTGCTGCGGGGCGTCCGGCGTCTCCTCCTCGGCGACCTCGCCGCCGAAGTTCTTCAGCAGCGCATCGAGGCCGCCGTCGAAGCCCTGTCCGACGGCGGCGAACCGCCAGACGTCCTTGAGGTAGAAGTCGCCTAGCATCACGGCGCGTTCGGTGGAGAACTCCGAGCCGCTGAAGGCGTACCGGGCCACCTCCTCGCCACCGGCGACGATACGGACGTACCCGGGGCCGACCTGCGACATCTGTCCGGCGCCGTCGATCGTCGCCGTGAAGGACAGCTTCTGGATCTGCGGGGGGATCTTGTCGAGTGTGACCCGGAAGGACTCCGTGTCGCCGGCCTGGGCGCCGAGGAGCTGAACGGACTCCTCGGGGGACTTGGGCTGGTTGAAGAAGATGAAGTAGCGGTCGTCCGAGAGCCGTTCGTCGGCGTCGAGACCGAAGCAGCTGATGTCGAAAGACAACCCCGGAGCGGCGATCTGTACCCCTACGTACAGATCCGTGCCCGCGGTGAGGTCACTGATCCTGGCCTTGTGGCCGCGTTGGAATTCCCTGGCCATGCGTAACGACCGTCCCCCATCCCGAATGTAATTGCGTCGCGCCAGGCTAACGGCAAACTCGGACATCGAGCCAAGCCGGTACAGACCCGGTACACAACCCTCGCCCGGCCCAACCGGAAGCGCCGCCTCCGGGGGTCCTCAGGGAGCAGTCATTCGCCGCGCACGCTGGGGAGATGAGGCAACCGTTCGGCGGCGACCACGCCTTCCAGGTAGCCCTTCGCCCGCTCGGTGCGGGGGTACCCCTCCAGCAGCCGCCAGAAGCGGGGCCCGTGTCCGGGCACCAGGAGATGCGCGAGCTCATGGAGGAGGACGTAGTCGACGACGTACTCGGGCATGCCCTGCAGGCGGTGCGAGAGCCGGATGCTGCCCTCGGCCGGGGTGCACGAGCCCCAGCGTGTGTTCTGGTTGGTGACCCAGCGGACCGAGTTGGGCCGCGCGCGGCCGTCGAAGTACTGCGCCGACAGCCGCTCCGCCCGCTCGGCCAGTTCGGCGTCACCGAGGACCCGCTTGCTCTCCTGGGCTGCCAGCTTGTCGAGCATGACGTTCACCCAGCGCTGCTCCTCGGCCTCGGACATTCGGGCGGGGATGAGCACGACGGTGCGATCGCCCTCGCGGTACGCCGAGACCGTCCGGCGGCGCCGGGCGCTTCTGCGGACCTCGATCGCGCTCGCCCCCGAGCCGCTCGACGGCGGGCTCGTCGTACTGCGCTGTGGCGTTCCGGCGCGGTGCAGTGGGTCGGCGGACACGCCCCGACGTTACCCGCTGCGCATGGGGGAAGTCCCGACTCCGGGACGGTTCCATGCCGATCCCCCACCGTGCGTTTGATTTGTACGACGAATATCCACCGCCTGTGGACAACTTTCGGCACCGGGTTCCCTGTCGGGGCATGCTGGCTGTCACCGGCGGGGCTGCGACCGAGCTCCACCGGCACAGGGGACGTTCAACGACGGCTAGGGGGGCCTGCTCATGCAAGCGATGCTTTCGACTGTTTCGGGAGATTCGCCGGTTGCGTCGACCACATCGACCACGCCGACTTCACCGGCTTCACCGGCTTCACCGGCTTCACCGGCTTCACCGGCTCTGCTGGCGCCACTGCTGAAGCCCGCGCTCAGGCGTGGCTGGCGGGACCTCAATACGGTGCAGTTCGGGATGACTCCGGCGCACGCTCTGACGCTGGGTCCGATCGACACGGCGACGGGCAGTTTCCTCGATCTGCTCAACGGCACTCGCGGGCTGGAGCTGATGCGCGAAGAGGGCCGCCGCATGGACCTGCCGGACGGCCATGTCGACGGGCTGGTGCGACGGCTGGCACGGGCGGGGCTCCTCGACGACGCGAAGGGAGGCGGGCCGGCCGGCGACGCCCTGCGACGCAAGAAGGATGTCCTGGACCGGCTTCGCCCTGACCTCGCCTCACTGTCCCTGACCACGTCCGAGCCGGGCGAGGCGATCGGCCGCCTGGCCGCCCGCCGCTCACTGCGCGTACAGGTGAGAGGTGCCGGCCGGGTGGGCGCGATGGTGGCCTCGCTGCTGTCGGGCGCGGGGGTGGGTGAGGTCGACGTGCGCGACGTGGGCCGTGTCGAGCCGTGGGACGTCGCACCGGGCGGGCTGCCCGCGGAGGCGGTCGGCGACCGCAGGGACGAGGCCGCCCAGCGGGCCGCACGCCGCTGCGCACCGGACCGGCCACCGCGCCGGACCGCACAGTCATCTCCCGGGCAGGACGGCGCCGGCCACTCGCTGGTGATCATCGCACCCCGGGACGACGTCGCGGTGCACGCACCCTCCCCGTCCGCCGCCGAACCCCTCATCGCTTCCGGTACGCCCCATCTGTACGCCGGCGTCGTGGAGGGCACCGGCGTGGTCGGCCCGCTGGTCCTGCCCGGCGAGACGGCCTGCGCCGGCTGTCTCCACGAGGGGCGCGCCGACCGGGACCCTGCCTGGCCCCGCCTGGTCGCGCAGTGGCGCTCCGGCACAGGACGGACACGCGATGTACGCCCGTGCGATCTCACGCTGGCCACCACGGTCGCCGGACTGACGGCCGCACACGCCCTAGCCTTTCTGGATGGACGGATTCCGTCGAGCGCCGGTGCACGCTGGGAGGTGTCCCTACCCGGTCTGAGCTGGCACGCGCGGCCGGTGTGGGCGCACCACGCATGCGCGTGCGGCGCCACGGAGAAAGGTGAGGGAGAACACCCCTCCGAGGACGAGCGGTAGCGCGAGACAATGGCGGAGCAACGGCCGCCGAAGGAGTCACGCCGTGAGGCAGACTCGGAGCGGTCGGCTGGTACCTGGAGGGCGCATGTCTGATCTTCCCCGCAAGGCGGTCACCCGTACCGCCAAGCTCGCCGCGCTCCCGCTCGGCTTCGCCGGACGGGCGACCTGGGGACTGGGCAAGCGGATCGTCGGCGAGTCCGCGGAGATCGTCGGCCGTGAGCTGCAGCAGCGCACCGCCGAGCAGATGTTCAAGGTGCTCGGGGAGCTCAAGGGCGGTGCCATGAAGTTCGGGCAGGCCCTGTCCGTCTTCGAGTCGGCTCTGCCCGAGGAGATCGCCGGCCCCTACCGCGCCGCGCTGACCAAGCTGCAGGAGGCCGCGCCCCCGATGCCGACGCGCACCGTGCACTCGGTGCTGGCGGAGCGGCTCGGCGAGGACTGGCAGGAGCTGTTCCTGGAGTTCGAGGACAAGCCCGCCGCTGCGGCCTCGATCGGCCAGGTGCACCGTGGTGTGTGGCACGACGGCCGCGAGGTGGCCGTGAAGGTGCAGTACCCGGGAGCCGGCGAGGCCCTACTGTCCGATCTGAACCAACTGAGCCGTTTCGCCCGGCTCTTGGGTCCACTGATTCCGGGCATGGACATCAAGCCGCTGATCGCGGAGCTGAAGGACCGGGTCTCCGAGGAACTGGACTACAGCCTGGAGGCGCAGGCCCAGCAGGCCCACGCGGAGGAGTTCGCCGACGATCCGGACGTCGTCGTCCCCGCGGTGGTCCACCAGTGCGAGCAAATCCTGGTCACGGAGTGGATCGACGGCGTTCCGCTCTCGGAGGTGATCTCCGGCGGCACCGAGGAGCAGCGCAACCGCGCCGGCCAGCTCCTGGCCCGCTTCCTCTTCTCCGGCCCGGCCCGCACCGGGCTCCTGCACGCCGACCCGCACCCGGGGAACTTCCGCCTGCTGCCGGGCGGCCCGGAGGGTGAGGACGACTGGCGGCTGGGTGTCCTGGACTTCGGCACGGTCGACAGGCTCCCGGGCGGTCTGCCGACCCCCATCGGAGACTCCCTGCGCATGACCCTGGACGGCGAGGCGGAGGAGGTCTACGAACTCCTCCGCGCCGAGGGCTTCGTCAAGGATTCCATCGACCTCGACCCGAACGCCGTCCTCGACTATCTGCTGCCGATCATCGAACCGGCTCAGGTCGAGGAGTTCACCTTCACCCGCGGCTGGATGCGCAGTCAGGCCGGGCGCGTGGCCGATCCCCGCTCACCCGCCTACCAGCTGGCCAAGCAGCTCAACCTGCCCCCGGCGTATCTCCTCATCCACCGGGTGACGTTGAGCACCATCGGCGTGCTCTGCCAGCTGGGCGCGACGGTGCGACTGCGCGAGGAGCTGGAGGACTGGCTGCCCGGATTCGTGCCGGAGGAGCCGGCGGACGAGGAGGAGTCGGCGGCGGAGGCGTGAGCGGCCCTACCACCAGGCCGAGTCCAGCCGTCCCTCGATCGCTCTGAGGTTCTCCCTGGAGCAGGTATCGCACAAGTAGTGGCGGGTGCCATTCTCCACGGAGCAGGTCCAGGTGGGTTGCGGGGCCTTGGCCCGGGTGCCGCAGCGGGCGCACACGAGGGGCTGGGGCTCCGTGGTGGAACCGCCGTTGTCACTGCCTCCGGGAAGACTCGTCACTCGGCGACGATATCGCCGCCGCTCACTGATCGGCGGTCACAACGCACTGCGGGGGCCGGTCCCGTTCGCACGGAACCGGCCCCCGCGGGGACTACCGCCTCCCGGTCGGGAGGCCACCGTCTGGCGGTGTGGGTTGGTTACTGCATGACCGCCATGGCGAGCGCGCGGCGGGCACGCAGCGAGGCACGCTCGGCCCGACGCTGCATGCGGCGAGCAGTCGCCAGGCGCACGGCCCGGCGTTCCTGCTCGGCCACGTACCGGCGCTCGTGCATATGCGCACGGGCCAGGGCTTCTTGGAGGAGTTGCATCTCTCGGTTCCTGTTCTGACGCGAGTCGTTCGCGCCACTGGTGGTGAAGTCTTCAGGCGCGGAGCCTGCGAGCTCGTGGGTGGACGGCTTCATCGGGGCCTGCTTCTGGGGGTCGTGCGTGAAGGGACGGTCGATTGTTCCTGCGGTGTTCATGCCGTGACCGGGTTCTTGCGCGGGCGACCACGCGGCCGCTTCCGGGCGACGACAACACCCTGGACGAACAGCTCGCCACCCCAGACGCCCCAGGGCTCACGCCGCTCCTTGGCACCGGCGAGGCAGGCCTCGATCAGCGGGCAGGTGCGGCAGAGGGACTTGGCGTACTCGACGTCCGCCGGCGACTCGGCGAAGAAGACCTCCGGGTCGTAGGAACGGCAGGGGACGGGCACGCCGAGGTTCTCGATGGCGTCATCGAGCGCGGTGAGCGCAGTGAGCGGGGTCAAGGTGGAGTCCTCCGTGAGGCCGGGCTTGGGGATCACGTCTGAAGGCGGTACGGACGGGGCGTGCGCTTCGAGTTGCACGGTTCGTCTTCCTCGTCTGGTCGTTCCGGCCCTGTTGGGCCGGGTGGCGGCTGGTACCGGGTCTTTCTTGTCCCGAGGCCCCTTCGCTCCGTCATCCCTGTGGGGGGACAAACAGAAGGGCCGCGGATCCCGGATGGGGTTCCGCGGCCCTGAAGGCGCCGGCCTGATCGACGATCAGGCTGGATCACTCCAGGGTTCTGGCCCACGGAAGGCCCACATCTCGTGGTGGTGCTTCGTCTGCTTCCGGAATCCGGCACCGGTCGCCGTAGAGGCATAGGCCTTGGCCTGTGCCACTACTGCCGCTTCCAGTGCCTTGGTCGGTCGCTCATTGCCCTCACGGACAGGGAGACCCGCGAGAGACAGGGCGGACGCCGGACGGGCGGCACGGATGCCGGACAGACCGGTGCCCTGGTTCGAGACGCCGAGCATGCACAGGGAAGCGACGACCGAGCGATCGGTCATTTTCACGATGCTGATGGAGCTGGTGTTGATGCTGATCACTGGACTCGCCTCCTCTCGGCGTCTAGGGGGACTGGGGTGAACCAGTCCGACGGGTATGCAAGTAGAACACGGAATTGGGGCCTCCGAGAAGGCCTCCGTTCCCGTGGCTAAGAACCTATGGGGATTGCTGGGGCATGCGCAAACTATTTTTTCGACGAGTTCGTGTCATTCCCCGTCGGAGCCCTCCCCAACCTCCTGACCTGCACAGATGGCCAGCACATCGGCCCCATAGCGCTCAAGCTTCCGCTTGAGGACGCCGGAGATACGGGACAGCTCAACCGGACTGGTCGGTTCCGCCTCTGCGATGGCCATCAGGGTCCGGTCCGTGAAGACACAGAAGTCCGGCTGTCCGCTGAGCCGGGCCTGGACCGCACGCCACTCGCGGAGTCGTTCGTAGAGGCCCTCGTCCATGTCCGAGGGACAGCCCTCGCAGCGCATCAGCTTCATCTCGCCGGCGTCGGTGAGGGTGCACCCGCAGACACGGCAGCGGGCCGGGGCGCGCTGGGTGCGTCTCGGGGCGGCGTCCGGCCTGCTCGTGAAGCCGTGCTCGACGCCTCCGGAGCCGACGGCGGCGGTGCGCCCTGCGGTGGCGACCGAGCCGGGGCGCAGTCCGTCGAGGAAGCGGCTGGGGCGGCGGTTCGGGCGGCCGCCGGGTGCGCGGGTGAGCGCCCAGGAGACATGGAGGTGCAGCCTGGCGCGGGTGACGCCGACATAGAGGAGCCGACGTTCCTCCTCGATCTGCTCGTCCGTCTTTGCGTAGGTGATCGGCATCATGCCCTCGGCGACACCGACCAGGAAGACGACGTCCCACTCCAGGCCCTTGGCGGAGTGGAGGGAGGCGAGGGTGACGCCCTGGACGGTCGGCGCGTGCTGGGCGTTCGCCCGCTCGTCGAGCTCCGCGACGAGGTCGGCGAGGGTGGCGCCGGGTTTGGCGGCGGCGAAGTCCTGGGCGAGGTTCACCAGGGCGGCCAGCGACTCCCAGCGCTCTCTGACGGCGCCGGAGCCGGCCGGGGGCTCGGTCGTCCAACCCTCGCCCGACAGCACGGCCCGCACCTGCGAGGGCAGGTCGACGGCGTCGTCGAGGAGTGAGTCGTTGCCTCCGAAGCGGGCCGCGCCGCGCAGGGCGATGCCCGCCTTGCGCACCTCGGGACGGTCGAAGAACCGCTCGGCTCCCCGGAGCTGGTAGGGGACGCCCGCGTCGGCGAGGGCCTGCTCGTAGGTCTCGGACTGGGAGTTCGTGCGGAACAGGATGGCGATCTCGCCTGCCGCAACTCCGGAGTGCATGAGTTCCCGGATACGGCGGGCGGCGCCCTCGGCCTCGGCGGGCTCGTCGGTGTACTCCGTGTACAGGGGCTCGGGGCCCGGGTCGCGCTGGGAGACCAGTTCCAGGCGGTGGTCGGCGGCGCGGCCCCGGGCCTGGGCGAGCACACCGTTGGCGAGGTGGACGACCTGGGGGGTGGAGCGGTAGTCGCGGACCAGCTTGACGACGGTGGCACCGGGGTGACGGGTGCGGAAGTCGAGCAGATGGTCGGGAGTTGCTCCCGTGAACGAGTAGATCGTCTGGCTGGCATCGCCGACCACGCACAGGTTGTCCCGGTCGCCGAGCCACAGCTCCAGCAGGCGCTGCTGGAGCGGGCTGACGTCCTGGTACTCGTCGACCACGAAGTGCTGGTACTGGGAGCGGACTTGGTCGGCGATGTCGTGCCGGTCCTGGAGGATGCCGACGGTGAGCAGCAGGACGTCCTCGAAGTCGATGACCGAGCGGTCGCGCTTGAGGTCCTCGTAGACGTTGTAGATCTGGGCGATCTCGGCCGGGTCGCGGGGGGCGTCGCGGCCTGCCTTGGCGATGGCGGGCGGATAGTCGGCGGGGACGGTCCGGGTGACCTTGGACCACTCGATCTCGGCGGTGACGTCCCGCAGCTCGTTCCGGTCGAGGCGGATGCGGCAGGCGGCGGCCGCGTCGGCGACGAGCTGGATCTTGCGGTCGACGAGCCGGGGCATGGAGCCGCCGACCGCTTTCGGCCAGAAGTACTGGAGCTGGCGCAGGGCGGCCGAGTGGAACGTACGCGCCTGGACCCCGGCGGCGCCGAGCTGACGCAGTCGGCCGCGCATCTCTCCGGCGGCCCGGTTGGTGAAGGTGACGGCGAGCACGCTGGAGGGCTGGAGGATACCGGCACGCACCCCGTAGGCGATGCGGTGAGTGATCGCCCGGGTCTTGCCCGTGCCGGCGCCCGCGAGCACGCACACCGGCCCGTGCAGGGCGGTGGCCACCGCGCGCTGCTCAGGGTCGAGTCCTTCGAGCACCGCGTCGGCAGAGTCCGGTACCTGCGGGAAGAGGGTGGAGTGCGTTGCTGCTGTCACACGGCCATGCTGCCAGGTCGCCGGAGACGGCTGTGCCGGTTGTCCACAGGCAGGCACGGTTAGTCGTACTAATGCGGCAGGCGTCACGTGCCCGGCCATACCCCGGGTGGGAATGGCGCCACGGTCGCGTACGTTCCCTCATCGGACGACCTGTTTCCCCGAGCCATCAGAGGAGCGCGCGAGACATGCAGGGCACTGTGACGATGTACAGCACCACATGGTGCGGCTACTGCCAGCGGCTGAAGAAGCAGCTGGAACGCGAAGGCATCGCGTACACCGAGATCAACATCGAGCAGGACCCCGAGTCCGCGGCGTTCGTCGAAAAGGCGAATGGCGGAAATCAGACGGTACCTACCGTGCTGTTCGGGGATGGTTCGACGCTGACGAACCCGTCGCTGGCTCAGGTGAAGCAGAAGATCGGCGTGTGACCGAAGCGCATCAATGCGCATGCAGAGGGTGGCCGTCCCGGCTCGGGGCAGCCACCCTCTCTTTGCACTCAGACGCTGCGGGTCGGCAGCGGCTTGCCGTACCAGAGCTCGATCAGACGGGCCGCGATCGAGATGCCGTACGGCGGCATGACCTCGCCGGAGTCGAAGGCGGCGCGCAGTTCCTCGCGGGAGAACCAGCGGGCCTCGTGGATCTCGTCGCCGTCGACGTTGATCTCGGTGGAGGTGGCGCGGGCCATGAAGCCCAGCATGAGGCTGGACGGGAAGGGCCAGGGCTGGCTGGCGACGTACTCGACCTGGCCGACGCTGACACCTGCCTCCTCGTAGACCTCGCGGCGCACCGTCTGCTCGATGGACTCGCCGGGCTCGACGAAACCGGCGAGCGTGGAGAAGCGGCCCTCGGGCCAGTGGACCTGGCGGCCGAGCAGGATGCGATCGTCCTCGTCGGTGACGGCCATGATCACTGCGGGGTCGGTGCGCGGGTAGTGCTCGGCGCCGCAGGCGGGGCAACGGCGGATGTGGCCGGCCGCGGCGATCACGGTGCGCTCGCCGCAGCGGGAGCAGAAGCGGTGGGTGCGCTGCCAGTTCTCCAGGCCGACGGCGTGCACCATCAGGCCGGTGTCGCGCGGCGACAGCAGCAGGCCTGCCTCGCGCAGGCCTGCCGGTCGTGCGGACTGGTCGATACGGCCGGGCAGTGCGTCCTTCTGGAGGGCGAAGTAGCTGACGCCGTCCTCGTCGATGCCGAGGAAGTAGCGGTGCGCCTCGGTGAGAGGGGCCTCGAAGGAGGGGGTCATGACGAGTTCGGTGCGCCCGTCCGCCGTCTCGTCGACGAGGACCTGACCGCCGGAGACCACGAAGCAGCGGGTCGTGGGGTGGCTCCATGCCGCCGCGAGCCAGGCCTCGTCGAGCCGGTGGTGGGCGGCGCGGTCGATGCCGCTCGATGCGGTGAGCGAGATGGGGCGGTCGGCGGTGTGGTCGGTCGAAGTGGTCACGGGTGCTTCCAACTCCCCCAGTGGAACGGTGTGCTTCGGCGGGTGGATCGGCGGGACGTGCGACGGGAGGCGACCGGGTCCATCGGGGCTCGGCGGTGCGGGGCGGCCGTTTCAGTCTGCCCCGCGCGCAATGCCCGTCCGGACGGCCCAGGTGGGTCAGGGCGCATGACGCCAGTTCGCGGCCAGGTCGCCCCACAGATAGGCGGTGGTCTCGACGCCCTTGAGCAGCAGATCGAGCTCGACCTTCTCGTTCGGGGCGTGCCAGCCGTCGGAGGGGACGGAGATGCCCAGGAAGAGCACGGGTGCGCCGAGGACGTCCTGGAGGTCGGCGGCGGGGCCCGAGCCGCCTTCGCGGGTGAAACGGACCGGGCCCTCGAAGGCGCGGCCCATGGCGCGTACGACGGACTGCAGGGCGGGGTGGTCCAGCGGCGTCAGGCACGGGCGCGTGGCCCCGCTGAACGTGATCTCGCAGCGGATACCGGCGGGCACCTGAGCGTCCGCCCACGCGCGGACGGCCTTCTCGATGTGGTCGGGCTCCTGTCCCGCGACCAGCCGGAAGGAGAGCTTCACCATGGCGGTGGACGGGATGATCGTCTTGCTGCCGGGGCCCTGATAGCCGCCGCCGATGCCGTTGACCTCGGCGGTGGGGCGGGCCCAGACACGCTCCAGGGTGGTGTGCCCGGCCTCGCCCTGGGTGGCGTACGACTTGGCGGTGCGCAGCCACTGCTGCTCGTCGAAGGGCAGCTCGGCAAAGAGTTCGCGCTCGCGGTCGGTCAGTTCGACGGTGCCGTCGTAGAAGCCGGGGATCGCCACGCGCGCGTGCTCGTCGTGCAGGGCGGCGACCAGGCGGGCGGCAGCGGTCGCCGGGTTGGGGACGGCGCCGCCGAAGGAGCCGGAGTGGATGTCCTGGTCGGGGCCGTACAGCCGGATCTCGCACTCGGCCAGGCCCCGCATGCCGGTACACACGGTGGGGGTGTCCTCGGACCACATGCCGGTGTCGGACACGATCACAGTGTCGGCCGCGAGCCGCTCGGCGCGCTCCTCGGCCAGAGCGCGGAAGTGCGGGGAGCCGGACTCCTCCTCGCCCTCGATCAGCAGCTTCAGGTGCACGGCCGGGGCGGTGCGGCCGGTGGTCGCGAGGTGGGCGCGGACGCCGAGTGTGTGGAAGAACACCTGGCCCTTGTCGTCGGCCGCCCCGCGCGCGTAGAGGCGGCCTTCGCGGACGACGGGCTCGAAGGGCTCGCTGTCCCAGCCGTCCTCGAGGGCGGCGGGCTGCACGTCATGGTGGCCGTAGACGAGGACCGTGGGCGCCTTGGGATCGTCGGAGGGCCACTCGGCGAAGACGGCGGGCGCGCCCGCGGTCGGCCAGACCTCGGCGGTCGGGAAGCCGGTCTCCTTGAGCTTGGCGGCGAGCCAGTCGGCGCTGCGGCGTACGTCGGGCGCGTGGTCGGGCTGGGCCGACACGGACGGTATGCGCAGCCACTCGGCGAGGTCGTCGAGGAAGGCGGCGCGGTGCTGCTCGATGTACGTGCGGACAGCGCTGTCCGGGGTCTGGCTCATGGTCACGAGCCTATCGGCCCGCACCGACATCCTCGGTGGGCGGTTCCTCACACTCCGCCTCCGTGACCGGGTCCTCGGTCAGCAGCCGCTCCAGGGCCGTCCGGTCCGGCAGATCGTCCGGCCGTACGACCTCGCCGCTGCGGACGTACAGAAACGCGGCGTTGACCGACCCCAGCGGCACGCCCTCCTGCTCGGCCCAGGCGAGGCGGTAGAGGGCGAGCTGGAGCGGGTCGGCGGTGCGGGTCCGGTTGGTCTTCCAGTCGACGATCTCGTACGTCGCCCCGTTGCCGTCGCCCTCCTTGTAGACGGCGTCGATACGGCCCCTTACGACGCGGCCCGCGATCGCGAGCTGGAACGGGGTCTCGACCCGGTACGGCGTGCGGTGCGCGTATTCGGTGCGCTCGAAGGCGTCCTTGAGGGCCTCCAGGTCGCGCTCGTCGGCGATCTCGGCCTCGCTGCCGGGCAGGTCGTCCGGCTCCAGCATGGGCAGCGTGAGCTCTTCGAAGCGAGCCTCGATCCAGGCGTGGAATCGGGTACCGCGGCGCGCGGCAGGTTGAGGCGGGCGCGGCATGGGGCGCGCGAGCTCCTGCGCGAACCCATCCGGGTCGGCAGCCAGCCGCATCAGCTGGGACGCGGTCAGCGACGCGGGCAGGGGCACGTCGGTGACGCTCGCGCGGGCGCGCAGGAGCTCTCCGGTGAGGGCGTCGAGGTCGCGGTCCCAGGAAGCCAGGGTGCGGGTTTCCTCGGGTGTGAGCGGTTCCCGTTTCGGTGGATGGCGGCGTGCGGGTGGTCCGGCAGGGGGCTCCGGGGATGTCGCCTGGTGCGGGATGGTCGGGCGGCCGGTGGGCCAGGAGTCCCAGTTGCCAGGATCGTCCTCGGACGACAGGTCGCCGGCGAAGGGCTCGTCGGGGGCGTCCGCGAAGCGCTTGTCCCCGCGGGACCCGTCCGCTGGCGAACCGTCTCGGCGGGACCCGCCCGCGAGGGAACCATCTCGGCGGGCCCCGTCCGCGAAGGTCTCGTCGGCGAAGGTCCCGTCCGCGAAAGGATCGTCCTCGTCGGGCAAATCGTCCACGACCGCTTCGTCGTCGTCCGGCGGCGGAGGCCAGTCCGGATCGTCGTACGTGTCCGGGTCGTGCGCGGCGGCGGGGTGGCCGTCCTCGTGGGAGGTGAGCGCCTCCAGGTGGGCCAGGACCGTCTCGGCGGCGGCCCGGCGTCGGGCCAGAGCCGTCTCGTCGAGAGGCAGGGGCCACAGCTGGTCGGCGTTCTCCCGGTGCAGGGCCGGGTTCTCCTCGCCCTCGGCCGGCTCGTCGGCCCACGCCTCGATCTCGCCGTACCCGGCCGCGCAGTGGTCGTACAGGGCCTGCAGGAAGTCGGAGGGTCCGCGGGGTTTCTTCTGGGTGGGGCCCCACCAGTGGCCGGAGCCGAGGAGCAGGGAGCGGGGGCGGGTGAAGGTGACGTAGCCGAGGCGGAGTTCCTCGGTGTGCTGGTGATCCTTCATGGCCTCGTGGAAGGCCTTCAGGCCGCGGGAATCCCAGGAGGCGACGTCCGGGAGCGTGTCGGTGTCGCCGCGCAGCTCGTGCGGGAGGACCTTGCCCTGCGCGGTCCACTTCTCGCGGCCCTGGGTGCTGGGGAAGGTGCCCGTGACCAGGCCGGGGACGGCGACGACGTCCCACTCCAGGCCCTTGGACTTGTGCGCGGTGAGCACCTTGACGGTGTTCTCGCCGCCCGGGAGGGCGTTGTCGAGCCCCTTCTCGTACTGGGCGGCGGTGCGCAGGAAGCCGAGGAAGGCGAGCAGGGACGCCTCGTTGTCGCCGGCCGCGAAGGAGGCGGCGATGTCGAGGAAGTTGGACAGGGTCTCGCGGCGGCGGGCGGCCAGGGCGTGCGGGGACGCCGACAGCTCCACTTCCAGGCCGGTGACGGCGAGGACGCGGTGAAGTACGTCCATCAGCGGGTCGGACAGGGAGCGGCGCAGGTCCCGCAGTTCGGTGGCCAGGCGCGCGAACCGCACGCGCGCGTCCGGCGAGAAGGGCAGCCCGTCGTCGTCACCGTCGCCGTCCATCGGCGTCTCAAGGAACGTGTCCAGGGCGTCCGCGAGCGAAATGACCTCGGCGGGGTCGACCCCTTCGACGGCCTCGGCCAGGCGACGGTCCGGGTCGTCGTCGCCGTCCACCCGCGCGTGGGACACCAACCGCCGTGCGCGGCGCCCCAGGAGGGCGAGGTCGCGCGGGCCGATGCGCCAACGCGGGCCGGTGAGGAGGCGGACCAGGGCCGCATTGGCTCCGGGGTCCTGGAGGACCTCGCAGACCGCGACGAGGTCGGCGATTTCGGGCAGGTGGAGCAGCCCGGACAGGCCGACCACCTCGACGGGGATGTCCCGGGCGACGAGCGCGGCTTGGATCTCGGCGAAGTCGGTCGCCGTGCGGCACAGGACGGCGATCTCGCCGGGTTCCTTGCCGGTGCGGACGAGATGCGCGACGGAGTCGGCGATCCAGTCGATCTCCTCGGCATGGGTGGGCAGGAGGGCGCAGCGGACCATGCCGTCACGCTCGGCACCCGGGGCCGGGCGGAGGGCCTCCACGCCCGCGTGCATGGCGCGCAGGGGCTCGGCGAGGCCGTTGGCGAGGTCGAGGAGGCGGCCGCCGCTGCGGCGGTTCTCGCTGAGCGCCTGGCGGGCGGCGGGGCGGCCGTCGGTGTGCGCGAAGTGCTCGGGGAAGTCGTCGAGGTTGGCGACGGAGGCGCCGCGCCAACCGTAGATCGCCTGGCAGGGGTCGCCGACGGCGGTCACCGGGTGGCCGGTGCCACCCCCGAACAGGCCCGCCAGGAGGACGCGTTGGGCGACGGACGTGTCCTGGTATTCGTCCAGGAGGACCACGCGGAACTCGTCGCGCAGGATGGGGCCTACCTCGGGGATCCCGGCGAGCTGTGCCGACAGGGCGATCTGGTCGCCGAAGTCCAGCAGGTCCCGCTCCCGCTTTGCCGCGCGGTAGCGGCGCACGAGGTCGGCGAGTTCCCGGCGGGCCGCGGCCGCCTCGGGGACCTTGCGCAGATCGGCGTTGGTGAGCTTGGCACCTTGCAGCGTGAGCAGCATCCCGGCGTCGTACGCGCGCAGGGCCTCGGGCCGGACGAGGTGCTCGGCGAGTTCGGCGTCGAGGGTGAGCAGGTCGCTGACCAGGTCGGCGAAGGAGCGGGTGAGTGCCGGATACGGGCCCGGGGCCTCGCGCAGCACGCGCGCGGCGAGTTGGTAGCGGGTGGCGTCGGCGAGCAGGCGGGACGTCGGTTCGAGGCCGATGCGCAGGCCGTGATCGGTCAGCAGGCGGCCGGCGAAGGCGTGGTACGTCGAGATCACCGGCTCGCCCGGCGGATTGTCCGGGTCGATGACGTCGGGGTCGGTGACACCGGCCCTGATGAGCGCCTTGCGGACGCGCTCGGCGAGTTCACCGGCGGCCTTGTTGGTGAAGGTCAGGCCGAGGACCTGTTCGGGGGCGACCTGGCCGGTGCCGACCAGCCACACCACGCGTGCCGCCATCACCGTGGTCTTGCCCGACCCGGCTCCGGCCACGATGACCTGCGGGGCGGGCGGCGCGGTGATGCAGGCCGTCTGCTCCGGAGTGAACGGGATGCCGAGGAGCTCCTTGAGCTGCTCGGGATCGGTGATACGGGCGGACACCTCAGAGAGGCTAGCTGCGGCCACTGACAGTCGATGCCGGATCACCCTGCGAGCCGGAAGAAGCGCAGGTCAGCACGGGTGGTGCGATCGGTCACTCCGGCTACTGACGATGCGTCACTCGATGACGTGCCGTCCCTCGGGCCGCGCACTGCACGACGCCCGGAACGCGCAGTGGGTGCAGTGCTGACCCGCTGTGGGTGTGAACCGCTCGTCCAGGACCTTGCCGGCCGCCGTGGCCAGCAGGTCGCCGACCCACTCCCCCTCGGCGCCCTCCAGGGGCTCCTGCCCCTGGACCTTGGGAAGCGTCTCGCCGCCGTCACGCTTGGCGGCGCCCTGGCGCAGCTGGACGAGTTCGGCGCCGCCCGGCTCGGGGCGTACGCCGTCGAAGGCCTCGTCGACGGCGCCCTCGTTGACGGCGAGCTGATAGACGGCCAGCTGCGGGTGGCGGGCCACCTCGGCCGCGCTGGGGGCCTGCTTGCCGGTCTTGAAGTCGACCACGTAGGCACGCCCTTCGCCGTCGGCCTCGACGCGGTCCATCTGGCCACGGATACGCACCTCGAAGTCGCCCGCGCCCAGGGTGACGTCGAAGTCGTGCTCGCTCGCCACCGGAGTTCGCCCCGCGCGGTCCATCACGTGCCATTTGAGGAAGCGTTCGAGCGCCACGCGCGCGTTGTCCTTCTCCTGCGCCGACTTCCAGGGCGCGTCGAAGGCGAGGGCGTTCCACACGGAGTCGAGGCGCTCCATGAGGACGGCGAGGTCGGCCGGGGTGTGTCCGGAGGCGACCTCGTCGGCGAGGACATGCACCACGTTGCCGAAGCCCTGGGCGACCGTCGCGGGCGCGTCGGCCTTCACCTCGCGGCCCAGGAACCACTGCAGGGCGCAGGTGTTGGCGAGCTGGTCGAGGGCGCTTCCGGAGAGCACGACGGGCTGGTCGCGGTTGCGCAGCGGCACCTTGGACTCGGTCGGCTCGAACATGCCCCACCAGCGGTAGGGGTGCGCGGCGGGGACCAGCGGGCGGCCGTCTTCGTCGGCGAGCGCGGCGAGCCGGGCCAGACGGCGGGCGGCGGCCTCCCTGAGAGTGTCCGACGCGCGCGGGTCGACCGTCGTCGCCCGGAGTTCGGCCACGAGCGCGGCGACGGACAGCGGGCGGCGTGGGCGGCCGGTCACGTCCCTCGGTTCCACGCCGAGTTCGGTCAGGAATCGGGAGGGCTGGTCGCCGTCGTCCGCGGGGGCCTTCACCGCGGTGACGACGAGGCGTTCACGCGCGCGTGTGGCGGCGACGTAGAACAGGCGGCGCTCCTCCGCCAACAGCGCGCCCGGGGTGAGGGGTTCGGCGAGGCCGTCGCGGCCGATGCGGTCGGCCTCCAGGAGGGAGCCTCGACGGCGCAGGTCCGGCCACAGGCCCTCCTGGACGCCCGCGACGACGACCAGACGCCACTCGAGGCCCTTGGAGCGGTGCGCGGTCATCAGGCGCACCGCGTCGGGGCGCACGGCACGCCGTGTGAGGGTGTCGGCGGCGATGTCCTCGGCCTCGATCTCCTCCAGGAAGTTCAGGGCGCCCCGGCCGCCGGTGCGCTCCTCCGCGCGGGTCGCCGTCGCGAACAGTGCGCATACGGCGTCGAGGTCACGGTCGGCGTTGCGGCCGGCCGCGCCACCGCGGCGGGCGGTCCGCTCCAGGCGCGTGGGCCACGGTGTGCCCTCCCACAGGTCCCACAGCGCCTCCTCGGCCGTACCGCCGTCCGCGAGGCGCTCACGGGCCTTGCGTAGCAGCGCGCCGAGGCGCTGGGCGCCACGCGCGTACGCGGGGTCGTGCACGGCCAGACGCTCCGGCTCGGCGAGCGCCCGCGCGAGCAGGTGGTCCGAGGGCGGCGGCAGGGGTTTCCCGCGGCCCGCTCCTCGTCGCGCAGGGCCCGCCCGAGGCGGCGCAGGTCGGCGGCGTCCATGCCCGCGAGGGGCGAGGCGAGCAGGGTCAGCGCGGTCTCGGTGTCGAGCCACGAGGTGGCGGGCTCGTCCGTCGAGTCGTCGCTGCCGGGGTCGCCGTCCTGCGGCCGTGTGTCGTCCCCCTCGGGTTCGCGCCGTACGCCCTCGTCGGCCGCCTCTCGCGCCACCGTCGCCTCGGCCGTGGCCACCGCCCGCAGTGCCGTCAGGAGTGGCGCCACCGCCGGCTCATGCCTCAGCGGCAGGTCGTCGCCGTCGATGTCGAGGGGTACTCCGGCCGCCGTGAGCGCCCGGCGCACGGTCGGGATCGTGCGCGCCCCGGCACGCACCAGTACAGCCATCTCGCCCCACGGAACGCCGTCCTCCAGATGTGCCCTGCGCAGGATGTCGGCGACGTTGTCCAGCTCGGTGCCGGGCGTCGGATACGTGAAGACCTCCACGCGGCCGCCCTCGTGGACCGGCGACAGCGCGCGGTGGGCGCGCACCTTCTCCGCCGGCAGGCGGGTGAGCGGCATGCGCTGGGTCAGCAGCCGGGTCGCGGCCAGCAGGGCGGCGCCGGAGCGGCGGGAGGTGCGCAGAACCTCCACGCGCGCGGGGCGGCCGTCCGCGCGAGGGAAGGCGTGCGGGAACTCCAGGATGCCGTTCACGTCGGCGCCCCGGAAGGTGTAGATCGACTGGTCGGGGTCGCCGAAGGCCACGAGGGTCCGCCCGCCACCGGCGAGGGCGTGCAGCAGCCGTACCTGGGCCGGATCGGTGTCCTGGTACTCGTCGACGTACACGGCGTCGTACTGCGCGGCGAGCCGCTCTGCGGCCTCGGGACGGCGGGCGAGGAGCACCGCGCGGTGGACGAGTTCGGCGTAGTCGAGCGCGCCCTGCATGTCGAGCACATCGAGGTACTCGGCGAGGAAGGACGCCGCGGCACGCCAGTCGGGGCGGCCGATGCGGTGGGCGAAGGCGTCCAGGGCGTCCGGGCCGAGGCCCAGTTCGCGGCTGCGGGCGAGGACCGCGCGGACCTCGTCGGCGAAGCCACGGGTGGTCAGGCAGGCGCGCAGCTCGTCCGGCCAGCGCACATGTGCGAGGCCGAGCCGCTCCAGGTCCGGCTGACCCGCGAGCAGCTCCCGCACCGCCACGTCCTGCTCCGGGCCGGACAGCAGCCGCAGCGGCTCCACGAACAGATCGCTGTCCTGGTGGGCGCGGACCAGTGCGTAGCAGAACGAGTGGAACGTGGTCGCCTGGGGCGAACGCGCCGCCCCCATGCGCAGCGCCATGCGGTCGCGCAGCTCCACGGCGGCCTTGCGGCTGAAAGTCAGCACCAGGATGCGCTCGGGGTCCGAGCCGCAGGCGATGCGCTCCGCCACCGACTCGACGAGCGTGGTGGTCTTGCCGGTGCCCGGACCTGCGAGAACGAGAAGCGGACCGCCGGCATGGTCAACCACGGCGCGCTGTGCGGCGTCAAGACGAGGGGGAGCCACTCGGACCGGCGGGGTTCGGACCAGCCGGTAAGCGCCACGGGCCCCCGGTCGCACCGGGGGGTGCGACAGGCGCCTGGTGGAGAAAGAGGAGCTCACGTGGTTCGCCGGTCCTGGTGGGTGTGCTGGTGGGTCGCCCCTCGCGCGTGGAGGGCGGTGGCTGCGAGGTGAGGGCGACACGTGCAGCCGACGCTACGCCGCGGGGTGGTGCGGAAGCAGGGCTTCCGGTTCATCCCTCCGGGCACTCGTGGCACGTGCGTCCCTCGACTCACGAACGTACGTCATGCCACGGACGTGCCCCCTTCCCCCCGTACGGATCACAGGTCACACAGCGGGCCGTCCGATGGCGGAAGCTGTCAGGTGTGACCCTGTGCGCGTTCGCCGCCGTCCCAGCGCGCCCGTCTCATGTCGAGGCGCGGCAGGTGGCCCTCGGCAGCCCTGCTCGCCTCCTTCAGCGGTGTGCTTTCCGCGCGGTAGTGCTCCAGCGCCCGCAGTTCGTGGCCGGGCAGCAGGGCCCCGTCCGCGCGGACCACCCGCCACCACGGAACGGCGCCCCCGTAGAGGGCCATCACCCGGCCGACCTGGCGGGGACCGCCCTGCTCCAGCCACTCCGCGACGTCCCCGTACGTCATCACGCGTCCCGGCGGAATCAGGTCGGCGACCTCGAGGACACGCTCGGCGTACTCCGGCAGCGCGTCCGCGTGCTCCGGGTGGGCCCGGTCGTACTCCGGGCGGGTGTCGTCCGGAAGGCTCTCCTCGCTCATCCGGCCCATCCTGCCGCACCCCACCGACAATGTGACGCGCTCGCCACTGTGCGTATGCCTCGCCCGGAGGCGAAGCTTCGGGCAGACTGTGCGCCCCCGCATTTGCACCCTGATGCCCCCGTGTGTCGGTGGGGCATGCCACCATCGTGCGGGCGGTGACTGGTGATACGAGACCAAGAAGAGACGATGAAGCAGCAGGGTGCGCACCCGGAGGACGCGGAAGGCACCTCTGACGCTTCGTCGCGCCCGGACACCGCGAACGCCGGCAAGAAGGACTCCGGCAACAGCGACGGCGGCAAGAAGGACGAGCCCGGCAAGGGCGCCGGCACGAGCGACGCCGGCCGCAAGGCCGTCGAGGGCAAGGCCGGGTACGACCTCGAAGAGGTGCACGCCGACGAGGTCGAGGGCGACGAACCGCTGCTCCCCGCGCGCGTGCACCGTCCCTCCGACCTCATGCGGCTCCTCGTGGGTGTGCTGGGCATCGCCCTGCTGCTCGCGATCGCCGCGTTCGCGCACGGCACCACCTCGGGTCTAGAGCAGGACATCAACAAGGGCACCGGGCAGGCGCCCGACCTGTTCAGCAAGATCGCCGGACTCGTGTCCAGCATCGCGATCCTCCTGGTGCCCGTCGCCTTCGCGATCGAGCGTCTGATCAAGCGGGACGGGCTGCGGATCGCCGACGGCGTCCTCGCCGCCGTCCTCGCTCACGGCGTGACGCTCGCCACCGACCTGTGGGTCGCGCGGGCCGCCCCGGACTCCATCCGGGACGCGCTCACCCAGCCCTCCCCCGGCGATGTCGGCTCCCTCACCGACCCGGTACACGGCTACCTCGCCCCGGTCATCGCGTACATGACGGCCGTGGGCATGTCCCGCAGACCCCGCTGGCGTGCGGTCCTGTGGGCGGTCCTGGTCCTGTACGCCTTCTCCATGCTGGTCACCGGCTACACCACGCCGTTCTCGATCCTCCTGACCTTGCTGATCGGCTGGACCGTCGCCTACGGCACGCTGTACGCGGTCGGCTCGCCCAACGTCCGGCCCACGGGGCGGACCCTGATGGCGGGCCTCAGGCACGTCGGCTTCCGCCCGGTGAGCGCGGCCCGCGAGGAGGTGTCCGAGGAGTCCGGCGACCGCGGCCGGCGCTACTTCGTCACCCTCGAGGAGGGCCCCCCGCTCGATGTCACGGTGGTCGACCGAGAACAGCAGGCCCAGGGCTTCTTCTACCGCGCCTGGCGCAATCTGACGCTGCGCGGCTTCGCCACCCGCAGCAGCCTCCAGTCGCTGCGCCAGGCCCTTGAGCAGGAGGCGCTGCTCGCCTACGCGGCGATCGCGGCCGGCGCCAACGCGCCCAAGCTCATCGCCACCTCCGAGCTCGGCCCGGACGCCGTGATGCTGGTCTACGAGCACACCGGCGGGCACACCCTCGACTCGTTGCCGGACGAGGAGATCACGGACGACCTGCTGCGCGACACCTGGCTCCAGGTGAAGGCGCTGCAGTCCCGTCGCATCGCCCACCGCAGGCTGGTGGGTGACGCGATTCTGGTGGATCGTTCCGGCAAGGTGATCATCACCGACCTGCGGATCGGCGAGATCGCGGCGAACAATCTGTTGCTGCGCATGGACATCTCCCAGCTGCTGGTGACGCTCGGCCTGCGCGTGGGCGCGGAGCGCGCGGTGGCCTCGGCGGTGGGCGTGCTCGGTCCGGACGCCGTGGCCGACTGTCTGCCGATGCTGCAGCCCATCGCGTTGAGCCGCTCCACGCGCGCGACGCTGCGCAGGCTGGCCCGTGAGAGGGCCGAGCGTGAGCGTGAGGCGGTGCTGGAGGCGTCGCGGCACGCCAAGCACGCGCGAAGCGAGGAGGCCGCGGACGATGCCGGGCCGGTACTCGACAAGCCGGACAATGAGCTCGACAAGAAGCTCGACAAGACGGAAAAGCCGGACAAGAAGACCGTACGGGCGCAGGCGCGGGCCGAGAAGCGGGCCATCGACGAGGCACTGGACGAGGCGCGCGAGGAGGATCTGCTCACGCAGATCCGCCACGAGGTGCTGCTCATCAGGCCGCAGGCACCCGTCGAACCGGCCCGGCTGGAGCGGGTGCGGCCGCGCACCCTGATCAGCTTCATCGCCGGCGCCATCGGCGCGTACTTCCTGCTGACGCAGCTCACGCACATCGAGTTCGGTCCGCTCATCGCCAACGCCCAGTGGGGCTGGGTGGCCGCGGCCGTACTGTTCTCGGCAGCCAGCTACTTCGCGGCGGCGATGGCGCTGCTGGGGTTCGTGCCCGAGCGGGTGCCGTTCCGGCGGACCGTGTCGGCGCAGGTCGCCGGGTCCTTCGTGAAGATCGTCGCGCCGGCCGCGGTCGGTGGCGTCGCCCTCAACACGCGGTTCCTGCAGCGCGCGGGCGTGCGGCCGGGCCTCGCGGTGGCGAGCGTCGGCGCGTCGCAGTTGTTCGGGCTCGGCTGCCACATCCTGATGCTGCTGTCCTTCGGCTATCTGACCGGCACCGAGAAGACGCCGTCGCTGTCGCCGTCCCGGACCGTCATCGCGGGTCTGCTGACGGTGGCGGTACTGGTGCTCGTGGTGACATCGGTGCCGTTCCTGCGGAAATTCGTCGTCACGCGCGTGAGGTCGCTGTTCGCGGGTGTCGTGCCGCGCATGCTCGACGTGCTGCAGCGGCCGCAGAAACTGGTCACCGGCATCGGCGGCATGCTGCTGTTGACCGCCTGCTTCGTGATGTGCCTGGACGCGTCGATCAGGGCGTTCGGCAGCGAGGGGACCTCGATCAGCCTCGCCAGCGTGGCCGTCGTCTTCCTCGCGGGCAACGCCCTCGGCTCCGCGGCACCGACCCCGGGCGGCGTCGGTGCCGTGGAGGCCACCCTGACGGTCGGTCTCATCGCCGTGGGCCTGCCGAGCGAGGTCGCCGCACCGTCGGTGCTGCTGTTCCGGCTGCTGACACTGTGGCTGCCGGTGCTGCCGGGCTGGCTGGCCTTCAACCACCTGACCCGCAAGGGCGCGCTGTAACACGAGTGGACTTGTCCTACGAGGACCAGGGCGTCGTACGTTGTAAGGGCCCGTAAGCGGGTGAGGCGCAGCCGTACCTCGTACGGCCCGCGCCCCGAGCGCCCCACCATGTACGACCGCAGGATGGGACCATGCCGAACCCTCCCAGGAAGCGCGCCGCTGCCCTGACCGCCGCCGCCCTGCTGCTGTCCTCCTTGCTGGCCGGCTGCAGCGACAACGACTCCGGGGACGAGGACCTCACGGCCCAGGAGCTGAGTTGGAAGGACTGCCCGGCCCCCTCCCAGGCGCAGGGCGGCGTGGGCAGCCCGTCACCTCTGCCGGACGGCGACTCATGGCAGTGCGCCACCATGAAGGCGCCCCGTGACTGGGACGACCCCAAGGGCGACACGATCGACATCGAGCTGATCCGGGCACAGTCCAGTGGCGACCCGAACCGGCGCATCGGCTCGCTGATCTTCAACTTCGGCGGGCCCGGCGCCTCGGGCGTCACCACGCTGCCCGCCTTCGGCGACGGGTACGAGAAGCTGCGCACCCGCTACGACCTGGTGAGCTTCGACCCGCGCGGGGTCGGCCGCAGCGCGCCCGTACTGTGCGAGAACGACCAGCAGCTCGACGCCTACTTCCAGCAGGACACGACGCCGGACGACGACGCCGAGCGGACCGAACTGGTCGACAGCACCAAGGATTTCAACGACGCCTGCGAGGAGAACTCCGACGGGATGCTGCCGCATGTGCGCACCACCGACGCGGCCCGCGACATGGACCTGATGCGCCAGGTGCTCGGCGACGACAAACTGCACTACTTCGGCATCTCGTACGGCACCGAACTCGGCGGTGTCTACGCCCACTTGTTCCCCAAGAACGTGGGCCGCGCGGTCTTCGACGCAGTGGTCGACCCGACGCAGAACTCCGAGCAGGGCTCACTCGGGCAGGTCAAGGGCTTTCAGCTCGCGCTCGACAACTTCGCGGAGGACTGCACCTCGAAGACCGAGGACTGCCCGATCGGCGACACCGCACAGGACGTCAAGAACCGCATGGCGAAGCTTCTGAAGGACCTCGACAGCAAGCCGATCCAGGGCGTCTTCCCGCGCGAACTGACCCAGAGCGCCGCGACCAACGGCATCGCGCAGGCGCTGTACTCGCAGGACCTCTGGCAGTACCTCACCGAGGGGCTGGAACAGGCGTACGACGGTGACGGCAGGATTCTGATGCTGCTGTCCGACTCGCTGAACGGGCGCAGCGAGAACGGCGAGTACAGCAACATCACCGCCGCCAACATCTCGATCAACTGCGCCGACGACAAGCCTCGGTACACACAGGCAGACGTGGAGCGGAAACTGCCCGAGTTCCGGGCCGCCTCGCCCTTGTTCGGTGACGCCTTCGCCTGGTCCATGCTCAGCTGCACCGACTGGGCCGTGCCGGGCGCCGCCGACCATCCCGACGTGAGCGCGCCCGGCTCCGCACCGATCCTCGTCGTGGGCAACACGGGCGACCCGGCCACGCCGTACGAAGGCGCGCGGCGGATGGTGGAGGCGCTGGGCGAAGGGGTGGGCGTCGAGCTGACGTACAAGGGCCAGGGGCATGGGGCGTACAACAGCAAGAGCAAGTGCGTGCAGAACTCGGTGAACGGATATCTGCTGGACGGGAAGGTGCCGGCGGCCGGGACCGTCTGCACCTGAGACCGCACTGGGAGCCCGGAAAAACAGCAGGTCAGAGAGTTATCCACAGGCCCCGACGGCGTTTTCGTGATCCGCCTACTATGGCCTGACCGCCATCCGCGGCACGGTGCGGACGGCCCGCGAGGGGGGAAGTGGCATGGCGCGTTTCGTACGGTGGACGGCTCTGGCGGCCGCCGCCGCGCTGTTGGCGACGGGGTGCAGCGGCGGCTCGTCCTCGGACGGCGGGGAGGCCGGCGGGGAGACGAGTGGCGCGAGTTCACCAGGCACCTCCACCGGCTCGGCGACCACACTGCCGGCCTCACTGACCTCGCAGAAGCTCGAGTGGGGGCAGTGCAAGGCCGCCGGGGACTCCCCCGCGCCGGGCGACGAGTGGCAGTGCGCGACGCTCAAGGCACCGTTGGACTGGGCGAAACCGGAGGGCAGGACGATCGACCTCGCCCTGATCCGCGCCGAGGCGGGCGGCGGCGACCGCATCGGCTCGCTCCTGTTCAACTTCGGCGGCCCTGGCAGTTCAGGAGTGTCCACACTGCCGTGGTATGCCTCCAACGCGTCCGAACTGGGCGAGCGGTACGACCTGGTGAGCTGGGATCCGCGCGGGGTTGGCGCCAGCGAGGGCGTCCGCTGCCGCAGCGACAAGGAGATCCAGGCCGCCGAGTCGGTGGACATCACGCCGGACACCCAGGCCGAGGAGACGGCGTACTTCCGGGAGGCCGCCGCCTTCGGCAAGGGCTGCCAGAAGTCCACGGGGAAGCTGATGGCACATGTGTCGACCACCGACACCGCCCGCGACATGGACCTGATGCGCCAGGTCCTCGGCGATCCGAAGATGCACTACTTCGGGATCTCCTACGGCACCGAACTCGGCGGTGTCTACGCCCACTTGTTCCCGAAGAACGTGGGGCGGCTGATCCTGGACGCGGTCGCCGACCCGAGCGCCGACGCGTCGGGGCACGTCGAGAACCAGGCCAGGGGCTTCCAGCGCGCGCTGAACAACTACCTCAAGTCCACCGGCCAGGGTGCCGAGGAGGGCACGCAGGAGATCGTGGACCTGCTGAAGCGGATCGATGAGAGCCCGCTCCCGACCGGATCCGAGCGAAAGCTCACGGAAGCACTCGCGCTCACCGGTCTCCTCAGGCCGCTGTACAGCGAGGCGAGTTGGCCGACCCTGACCAGTGCGCTCGATGCGGCCGAGCAGGGAGACGGCTCGGAACTTCTGGCGCTCGCCGACGAGTACAACGACCGCGACCCGTCGGGGCACTACGTCACGGGGACCCACTCGCAACGGGTCATATCGTGCCTGGACGACAAGCAGCGCCCCACCGCCGAGGAGGCGAGGAAGCTGCTGCCACGATTCGAGAAGGTCTCCCCCGTGTTCGGACCCATGCTGGGCTGGGACACGGCGGGCTGGTGTCACGACTGGCCGGTGGCCGGACAGTACGAAACCCCCGAGGTGAGCGCGCCAGGTGCGGCACCGATCCTGCTGGTCGGCAACACCGGCGATCCGGCGACGCCCTACGAGGGCACCCGGAAAATGGCCGACGAACTCGGCAAGGGCGTCGGTGTGACGCTCACGTGGAAGGGCGAGGGCCACGCCGCCTATGGGAAGGGGAGCGACTGCGTCGACTCGGCGATCAACGCGTACCTGCTTCAGCGGACGGTGCCCAAGGACGGCAAGGTCTGCTCATGACGATGGCGGGGGCTTCGCACACCTGTGGTGCGCGAAGCCCCCGCCACCGGAGCCGCTCCCGCCCTGAGGGCGAAGCCGTTTGCTCAGTAGACCGGCTTGTCCGGTTCGATCTGGTTGACCCAGCCGATCACGCCGCCGCCGACATGCACGGCGTCGGAGAAGCCCGCAGACTTCAGGACCGCGAGGACTTCCGCACTGCGGACACCCGTCTTGCAGTGCAAGACGATCTTCTTGTCCTGCGGGAGGGTCTCCAGGGCGGTGCCCATGAGGAACTCGTTCTTCGGGATCAGCGTGGCGCCGGGGATCGAGACGATCTCGTACTCGTTGATCTCGCGGACGTCGATGATCTCGATGTTCTCGCCGTCGTCGATCCACTCCTTGAGCTGTTTGGGAGTGATCGTGGAGCCGGCCGCCGCCTCCTGGGCCTCCTCGGACACGACGCCGCAGAAGGCCTCGTAGTCGATGAGCTCGGTGACGGTCGGGTTCTCGCCGCAGACCGCGCAGTCGGGGTCCTTGCGGACCTTGACCTGGCGGTACTGCATCTCCAGGGCGTCGTAGATCATCAGGCGGCCGACCAGCGGCTCACCGATGCCCGCGAGCAGCTTGATGGCCTCGTTGACCTGGATGGAGCCGATGGACGCGCACAGGACGCCCAGCACGCCGCCCTCGGCGCAGGAGGGGACCATGCCCGGCGGCGGGGGCTCGGGGTACAGGCAGCGGTAGCAGGGTCCGTGCTCGGACCAGAAGACGGAGGCCTGGCCGTCGAAGCGGTAGATCGAGCCCCACACGTACGGCTTGTTCAGCAGCACGCAGGCGTCGTTGACCAGGTAGCGGGTCGCGAAGTTGTCCGTGCCGTCGACGATCAGGTCGTACTGGCTGAAGATGTCCATCACGTTGTCGGCCTCGAGCCGCTCCTCGTGAAGGATCACGTTCACGTACGGGTTGATGCCCTTGACGCTGTCACGCGCGGACTCGGCCTTGGAACGGCCGATGTCGGCCTGGCTGTGGATGATCTGGCGCTGCAGGTTCGACTCGTCGACCTCGTCGAACTCCACGATGCCGAGCGTGCCGACGCCCGCGGCGGCCAGGTACATCAGCGCCGGCGAGCCCAGGCCGCCGGCGCCCACACACAGCACCTTGGCGTTCTTCAGCCGCTTCTGCCCGTCCATCCCGACATCCGGGATGATCAGGTGGCGGGAGTACCTGCGAACCTCGTCTACGGTGAGCTCGGCGGCCGGCTCGACCAGGGGTGGCAGCGACACGGGGACTCCGTTGGTCGGTCTATCACTACGGTTGTTCTCCCCGTAACAGTGCCATGGCCTTTTTCATTCCGAGACACCTGTTCCGATCCGCGAGACGATTTCGTCCCAGTAGCCGGGCATGGTCTCCCAGGGGTCGGTGCGCCCGCCGCGATCCGTGCGGTCGGTGAACCAGATGGTCGCGGCGCCCTGCCAGCGGGCGATGCGCAGTGCCTCGTCGAGGTGCCCGAGGGGCACTCCGTGGACGAAGTGGCAGAAGCGGTCGGGCGGATAGTCGGCCGTCCACTCGGCAACCTGCGACCAGCGGTAGTCGCTCCACGAACCGCGGAAGGTGACCAGTTGGTCGGCCCACTCGGCGTAGCCCGGGTGCGGGTGGGTGCCGTGGCCGAGGACGATGTGGGCCTCGTCACGCAGGGCGCGGAGCGTGCTGACCGTGCGGCGGACCTCGGGCAGGGCGGCCCGTTCGGTCGGGCAGCGGTCGAGGAAGAAGCCGTCGACGAGGTACCAGTCGAGGTAGCGGTGTGCCTCGGAGATCAGCTCGTCGAAGGGGCGGGCGCCGTGGGGCGTGCCGCGGTGGCCGCTGTCGAAGCGGGCCGTGCTGCGGTGGGTCGTGCCGAGGTGCACCCTGTCGAGGTGAGCCCGGTCGAGGCGGGTCATGCCGATGTGGGCTGTGTCGAGGCGGGCCGCGTCGAGGTGGCCGAGGACGCGGACTCCGGCGTTGCGGAGCCTGCCGGCGGCCTCCAGGCAGTGAGGGTCGGGGCGAGCGCCGGGACCGTCGGCGACGTTGAGGACGACCCAGTCCAGGGGGGTGCCGGGGCGGGTGAGTTCGCCCCACTCGGTCGAGGCGAGCAGGGGGTGCGCAAAGCCCGGGATGCCAAGGCCGGTGCGGAAGTCGGTGCTCGCTGTGGTCGGAGTGGCGCCGGTCAGATACGGCATGCCGCCTCCATCCAGATATCGCCCAGGGACTCTTCGAGGTTGATCCGAGGGCGCCAGCCGAGGCGGTCGCGGGCGGTGCGTACGTCGGCCTGCTGCCAGCTGCCGCAGCCGTCCGGGTACGGGTACGCGGCCGGGGAGACCTGCCCCGATTGGGCGGCGTGTGCCGCATGGGCCACATGGGTCGCGTGGGCGGTGTGTGTGGCGTGGGACAAGTGGTCCGAGTCGGGGCGTGGGTGGCCGATGGATGCCCGCAACGGGCCGGGCGGGCCGTCGAGTTCGTGGAGCGCGCCGCCGTAGCCGGCCACGCGGGCGAGCACGGCTGCGGCGTCGCGGAGGCGGACGGCGCGGCCCGAGCCGATGTTGATGACGCCCTGCGCGGCGGACAGCGAGGCGGCGTGGACTGCGCGGGCCACGTCGCGGACGTCGATGAAGTCGCGTTGGGCGCCGAGGCCGGTGAGTTTGAGCTCGCCGTCGCCCGACTGCATGGCGCGGCGCATGGCCTCGGCGAGGCGGCCGAGGGGTGAGCCGGCGGGGGTGCCCGGGCCTGCGGGCGAGAAGACCCGGAGGACCACGGCGTCCAGGCCGGAGCCCAGGACCAGTTCGGTGGCGGCGAGTTTGCTGACGCCGTACGGGCCACCGGGGCGGGGGACGGCGTCCTCGGCCGTGGAGGAGCCGGGCTGGCTCGGGCCGTACTCGGCGCCGCAGCCGATCTGGACGAGGCGGGCGCCGCAGCCGCTGCGGCGCAGGGCCTCGCAGACGGTGGCGACGGCGACGGTGTTGTGGCGGGTGAGATCGCGAGCGCCGCCTCTGGTGGCGCCCGCGCAGTTGATGACCACGCCGGGGTGGACCGCGTCGAGGAAGCGGGTGAGGGCACCGGGGCTGCCTGATGCGAGGTCGAAGCGGACGTCGGCGTCGTCGCCGCGGCCCAGCGCGGTGAGTTGGACGGCGGGGTCGGCGAGAAGGCGGTCGGCCACGAAGCGGCCGAGGTAGCCGTTGGCTCCGATCAGCAGGACTCTCATCGGGCGGCTCCCGGGGCCGAGGGGTGGTCGGGTCGGGAGGTGATCATTTGGGGTTCTCCTTCGGAGGCGGATTTCAGGCAGAGGGGCTTTCGGGCGGGAGGGGGCTGCGGGTCAGGGCAGGGGGCGTTCGGCGAGGCTGTGAGGGCGTGTGCCTTCGGCGGCCTGCGGCGCTGGGTGGAGGCCGCGTCGCGTCTGCGGGCGTGTTGGCGGTCGGGGCCGCGCCGGGCGGTGTCCGTCCTCGGTCGGGCTGTTGCCGTTGGGCAAGAGGGGTTGCTCGTTGGCGTCGGCCGCTGCGGGCGGACACCTCCCGGCAGGTCCCCCTGCCGCCGCACGCGCGTGCGGGCACTACGTGGTGGCTGTCGCGTCAGCATGTGTCGTCCGCCTTCGCGTGTGCCGATGCCCTCGTCACCGTGCGCAATGCGTGCAGGAGGAGGGTCAGGGCGCCTGCACCGCAGGCGACGGTGGGGATGGCGGCCGGGCCCCAGGTGTCGATGAGCGTCTGAACGGGAGTTGCCAGCAAGTCGCAGCCGGGGAGGCGGGCGGCGAAGAGGGTGGCCAGGGCCGTTGCCTCGGCTGAGGCTGCGGCGGTGAGGACGAGTGCGGGGGCGTGGGTGAAGCCATGGGTGGTGAGAAGGCGGGAGAGGAGCAGGAGGGCGCCCAGGGTGAGGGTCTGGGGGTAGGCGGGGGGCTCGCTCAGGGTGGTCGCCGTGAGGGTCAGTAGGGCCGTCAGGGCGCAGAGGTAGAGGGCGAACGTGCCCAGGAGCAAGGGTTTTGCCGAGGTGGCGAACTCCTCCAGGGCTCGGCTCGCCGAGAGTCTGCGGCGGGCTCGTACGGCGAAGAGGTGGGCGCACCAGGCCGCCGGGGCGCAGGAGAGGGCGAGGGCCAGCACGGGGGCTGCCATCAGGGGCCAGGCACCCTCGGCGGTGCCGGTGGGGAGGGCATCCGGGCCACCGGTGGCGGCAGCCTGGAGGAGGCCGTCGCCGAGGAGGGCGTAGGCGATGAGCCAGCTGATCCGGGTGGTGGTGGGATGCGCTCGGTCCTTGCCGGCGAGGGGGCCTCGGGCCAGGGCGGCGCGTACCGCGAGGGCCACGGCGAGGGTTCCTGCGGCGGCCGCGATCAGGCGGGACTGGCCGTGGGTGAGGTGCAGGACGGTCACGGCCGCCGCGCAGAGGGCTCCGGGGAGGAGGGTGAGGAGAATCCAGTCGGCTCGGGCGCGGGGGGTGGTGAGGGCCGGGGCGCCCGGGCGGGACTCTGCGTCGCGGGGCACTCGGGCGTACATCTCCTCCGCGAGGGAGAAGACGTCCCGGTGCAGGAAGCGGGAGGCGGTGCGGTCGGTGATGCCGTGGGCTTCCAGGCCGGCGGCGATGTCCAGGGGGTCCACCGCGCGTTCGCACAGGCCTCGGTGACGGTGCATCAGCGCCTTCACGGGGTCGGCGCCCGTACGACGGCCGTGGGTGGGGGTTGGCCGGGTGCCGGTGGCGCGCGTGGGGGTGGAGGCGGGGATTCGGGCGTCGGTCGTGGTGGTGGGCGGCGCGTCAGCGCCTTCCCATGTGCCCGCCGCTGCCGCTGCGCCTTCCCTTGCGCCCGTCGCTGCCGCTGCGTCTCCCAAGGCGTCCGTCGCTGCCGCCGCGTCGTCCCGCGCGTATGCGTCCGGTGTGAGCCACTCCTCCGAGCGCTCGTCCCATGCGCCGGGGCTGGTGGGGGCGCCGGGGTGGTCCAGTCCTCCCAGGCCGTTCATCGCGCTCCCTCCGTCGCGGGCAGTGCGGTGGCGCGTACGGGGGCTCCTGGCGGTCGGGGCGGGCCGCCGCGGGCGACCAGGCGGGCGGTTCGGTCGGTCCAGCGGCCGGGGACGTGGGCCTCGGCGGGGACGGCGAAGGGCAGGGGGGAACCGGAATCGTCGAGGACGACGCGGCGGACCGGAGTGCGCGAGACGATCTCCAGGTAAATGCCGTGAAATGCTGCGACGTTCTGCTCGACGGTGAACAGTTCGAGCGCACGCGCGCGTGCCGCCGCGCCCAGGCGCTCGCGGCGCTCGGGGTCGCGCAACAGCGCCACGCAGGCCTCCGCGAGCGCCCGGGGATTGCGCGGCGGTACGACGAGACCGGTGCCGCCGATGACCTCCACCACCGCGCCGACGTCGGTGGACACCGTCGCCCGGCCGCAGAACATGGCCTCGACCAGGCCGATCGGGAAGCCCTCCACGACGCTGGACAGGACGGCCACGGCGCCCGAGGCGTAGGCGTCGGCGAGGGCCGGGACCTCCGGGCCGCCGATCTCCTCGAAGGAGACGGGGTTGTGGCCGACCGTGTGCGGGCCCTCCGCCTCGTCGGGGAAGAGTTGGGCGGCCAGCACCTTGCAGTGGCCGAGATAGGCGGCGCCCTCAGCACCCGATGCGGTGCCGACGATGCGCAGGCGGGTCTTCGGCTCCTCCTTGCGGACCTCCGCGAAGGCGTGCAGCAACGACACCAGGTCCTTGGCCGGTTCGACGCGACCGACCCAGACGAGTGTGTCCGGGTCCGCCTGCTCCGGGCCCTCGCCGACCTCGGCGAATCGGTCGGCGTCCATGCCGGGGTAGACCGTGCGGAGCTTTGCGCGGTCGGCGCCGCAGCGTTCCTGCCAGCGGCGGGCGTGGCCGTTGCCCGGCGTGATGAGGGCGGCCCGGGCGTAGGACTCGGCGGCGAGCCTGCCGTGGAGGGCGGCGAGCAGGGAGCGCACGGCGGGCGAGGACACGGTTTCGGCCAGATAGTGGGTGCGCAGCCGGACGCCGTACTCGGTCAGCAGCAGTGGTACGCCGTGGAAGTGGCGGGCGAGCAGAGCGGGCAGGGCCGCGGCGCCGCCGGACGTGGCGTGGCACAGGTCGACCGAGCCCAAGCCGTCGTCCTCGTACCAGTCGAGGGAGAGGGGGCGCAGGGCGCGTTCGAGATGCGCGGCGACGGCCAGCAGATCGGGGACGCGCACCTCGCGCGCCGTGCGCAGGGCGCCCCGCGCTCGGCAGGCGCGCTCGAGGGTGCGTACGGCGGATTCGGAGCGGAGCGCTCCCACCAGCCCGCCCTCGTCCCGGGCGAGTTCGGCGAGGCCGTACAGCGCGTTGCCGAAACGGTCCGCCTCGGTGGCCGACGCGTCCGCGGGGGTTCCAGTGGCGTCTGTGGTGGCTCCTGCGCAGAGCACGGCCACCAACTCGCCGTAGCACTCGGCGAACCGCCGGCGCGCACGGCGCCCGTATCCCACCCCGTCGTCCTCGGCGGCCCACAGCGGCGCCGTGCGCACCCGGCTGACCTGCGGGGGCAGCGGGATCCAGCCCGCGTCCTCCTGGCGCTCGCTGCGGCTGAGCGCGTAGATGTCGAACTCGTGCTGTCCGAGCCCGCGCACGAGCCGGTCGCACCAGAGCCTGGCGTCACCGCTCACATACGGATAGCCGCCCTCCGCAATCAGTCCGATGCGCACGAGTACACCCCCGATCTCCCTAAGGGGAGCCGCCGTTCCCCCGGCGGCTCGCAGCGGGAAGAACGTATGCGGACTAGGCGGTGGCGCGATGGACGGTTGTCCATCGCGCCACCAAAAGGGGTGAACGGTCGTAACTTTCCCGTGCGGGTCGCGTTCCGTCGCGCTAAGAGAGTAAAAGCGCACGCATCGTCACACCTGAACGGCGCGGACGGTCACACCGCGGCCAACTCCCGTCGCGCGGCCCGCCGCTGGGCCGCGATCCGCGGGTCGAGCGCGGGTACGGCGGCCAGGAGCTGCTTGGTGTAAGGGTCCTGCGGGTTGTCGTACACCTCGTCGGCGGGGCCCTCCTCGACGATCCGTCCGCCCCGCATCACCGCGACCCGGTCGCTGACCTGGCGTACGACCGCGAGGTCGTGCGCGACGAAGACGAGCGCGAGCCCCAGTTCACGCTGCAACTCGCCCAGCAGGGCCACGACCTGGGCCTGCGTGGTGACGTCGAGCGCGGAGACGGGCTCGTCGCAGACGATGACGCGCGGGTCGGCGGCGAGCGCCCGCGCGATGCCCACGCGCTGGCGCTGACCGCCGCTGAACTCGTGGGGATAGCGGTCGTAGTGCGCCGCTTCGAGCCCCACGCGCTCCAGCAGTTCCCGTACCCGCCCGCGGATGCGCCCCTCGTCGCCCTCGCCCCGCGCGCGGAGCGGGTCGGCGATCGACTCACCCACTGTGCGGCGGGGGTTGAGGGAGGAGACAGGGTCCTGGAAGACCATCTGCACCGCGGGATTCACGCCCACGCGCGCGTGGCCGTCGTCACGCACTTCGCCCGCCGTCGGCTCCAGGAGGCCGACCAGCATCCGCCCGAGGGTCGTCTTGCCGCTGCCGCTCTCCCCCACGACGCCGAGGGTCTCGCCCCGGCGGATCGTCAGCGTCACGTCGTCCACCGCGGTGAACGTCCGCTTCCCGCGCCCGAATTCACGCCGGAGACCGGTCGCCTCCAGGACCAGGTCCACGGGGATGCCGTCCGTGGGGACGACGTCCGTGGGGACGACGTCCGTGGGGACGACGTCCGTGGGGACGACGTCCGCCGGGGCGTTCGTCGCTCCCTCCGACTCCTTGGCGCCCCCACGGACGGCGCGCGGCACATCCACGCGTGGGACCGCGCGCAGCAGTTCGCGCGTGTACGGCTGCTCGGGAGTACCCAGGACGTCGGCGACCCGGCCGCGTTCCACCGAGCGCCCGTGGCGCATCACCAGCACCTCGTCGACGCTCTCGGCGGCGACGCCGACGTCGTGGGTGACCAGGAGAAGGCCCATGCCGGTCTCCTCGCGGAGCGTGTGCAGCAGGTCGAGGATCTGGGCCTGGACCGTCACGTCGAGCGCGGTCGTCGGCTCGTCGGCGATCAGCAGGTCGGGCTCGCAGGCCAGCGCCATGGCGATGAGGGCGCGCTGGCGCATGCCGCCGCTGAACTCGTGCGGACGCGAACGGGACCGCCGATGTGCGTCCGGAATTCCAACCCGGTCCAGCACCTCGACCGCACGCGCGCGTGCCGCTCCTCGCGAGGCACGCGTGTGTGTGCGGTGCACCTCGGCGATCTGGTCGCCGATCGCGTAGTACGGGTCGAGCGAGGAGAGCGGGTCCTGGAAGACCATGGCCGCCTTCCCGCCGCGCAGTCGCCGCAGTTCGTCGTCCGACGCCTGCCGTACGTCGACGCCGGCGACCTCGACCGCCCCGCCGACCCGTGCGCCCGTGCCGCGGTGCAGCCCCAGCAACGCCGAGGCGACCGTGGACTTCCCGGAGCCGGATTCACCGACGAGGGCGAGGGCGGCGCCCTGCTCCAGCCGGAAGGAGAGGCCGTCGACGGCCCGCAGGGACCCGAACTCGACCGTCAGGTCGGTGACGTCCACGAGGCTCATGCCAGTACCACCCGTCGGTCGGCCACCGCATACAGCACGTCCGCGACGGCGTTGGCGACGACCACGAAGAAGCCGATGACCAGGACCATGCCGACGACGACCGGGAGGTCGACGACGTTGACCGCGTGGACCAGTTCCTGTCCGATTCCGGGCAGGCCGAAGAGCGTCTCGGTGAGCACCGCGCCGCCGACCGCGCCGCCGAAGTTGTTGGCGTTGAGCGCGATGACCGGCGCGAGGGCCCCGCGCAGTGCATGCCGTCCGATGACCGACCGCTCACCGACGCCGTACGCGCGGAAGGTGCGGATGTGGTCCTCGGCCAGCGTCTCCAGCATGGACGCGCGCGTGAGACGGGCGAACGCCGCCGCCTCGATGAGGGCCAGGGAGAGCCACGGCAGCAGCAGGTTCCACGCCCACTGTTCGGGATCGTCGGTGAAGGCGACGTACTGCGGGAACGGCAGCAGTTGGAGCTGTCCGCAGACGACGATCATCAGGACCAGGCCGATCACGAAGACCGGCGTGGCCACGCCGGCGAGCGTGACGCCGGTCAGCAGCCGCTCGGTGAGACGCCCGCGTCGCCATGCGGACAGGACTCCCGTGCCGACGCCGAGGATCAGCCACAGCACCATCGCACCGAGCACGAGCGACAGGCTGACCGGCAGCTTCGCCAGGATCAGCTCGGTGACCTGCTGGTCGCTCTGGTACGACAGCCCGAGGCAGGGCGCCGAGCAGTGCTGCACGGACGCGCCCGTCGAGTAGTCCTGGCCGGCGACGAGGCCCTGAAGGAAGTGCCAGTAGCGCAGGTACAGCGGGTCGTTGAGGTGCAGTTGCTCGGCGACCTGCTGCATCTGGGCGGGCGAGCAGCGCGGGCCGCAGGTGATCTGGGCGACGTTGCCGGGGGTGACGTAGAAGACGACGTAGACGATCACCGAGATGGCGAACAGGGTGACGCCGACTCCGACGGCCCGGCGCAGAACGAAGCCGGTGAGACCAGCAGGGCCGCTGAGCCTGGTGAGACCGGTGAAGCCCCTCATACCTTGGCCTCCCTCTTGCGGCCCGTGCCCACGCGCAGCCGGGACGCCGCTCGCGGGTCGAGCGCGGTGCGCACGCCGTCGCCGAGGACGGTGAGGGCGAGGACGGTCACGAAGAGCGCACCGGCGGGCAGCAGCAGGTACTGCGGGGCGGCCTGGTACCAGACGTCCGCGGCGGTGAGCATCTGTCCCCAGGACGGCGTCGGCGGCTTCACCCCGACGCCCAGGAAGGACAGAGCCGCCTCCACGGAGATGTTGGCCGGGACCAGCAGGGCCGCGTACGTGATGACCGGCGCCGCGATGCCGGGCAGCAGTTCCCTACGGGCGATCCGCCAGGTGCCCCAACCGCTGAGCCGGGCGGCGGCGACGTAGTCGAGCCCCTTGAGGGTGAGCGTCTGGGCGCGCACGATCTTCGCGACGTTGCCCCAAGCGATCAGGCCGATCACCAGGGCGACCAGCACGGGCCGCGGGAAGCTCGACGGCACGATCGCGAGCAGCGCCAACGCCATGATCATCAGCGGCATCGCCACGATGACGTCGGTGAACCGGCTCAGCAGCTGATCGACCCACCGGCTGCCGAGCGCGGCCGCGACGCCCACCACGACGCCGATGGCGACCTGGACGACGGTCGCGGCCAGCGCGACTCCCAGGGAGACCCGGGCGCCGTACACGAGTCGCGCGAAAAGGTCCCGCCCGGTCTGCGGTTCGACGCCGAGCCAGTGTTCGGCGCTCACTCCCCCGAACGACCCGATGGGCACGCCTCCGCGCGCGGAGTCCACGAGGGTCGGGTGGTAGGTGGTCGGGTCCTGGCCCTCGATCGCGGTGAGCAGTGGCGCGGCGAGCGCGACCAGGACGAGCAGCGCGACGACGGCCGCCGCGACGAGGGCGGCGCGCTGCGTCCGCAGCCGCCGCCAGAACTGACGGGCCCCCGAGACCCCCGGAGCAGGCACCCCGGGAGCCTCGACGGCAATGACTGCCTCACTCACGGCGCTACTTCACCGCGACCTGGGAGATGTCCAGCACGCCGGTCCAGTCGCTGATCACGACGTTCTTGACGTCCTCGCCGTACAGCCGCTTGTAGACAGGGTGGAACAGCGGCACGGTCAGCGCCTGTTCGCCGATCTTCTTGTCCAGCGCACCCCACCGCGCGGCGGCGGCGTCAAGGTCGGTCAGCTTGTTGATCGCGTCGATCTCGGCGTTGACGGACTTGTCGTCGAGCAGACCCGTGTTGAAGTTCGCGCCGTCCTTGACGATCTGCCGGCCGTCGAAGATCGGGGCGAGGAAGGGACCGCCGGACGGCCAGTCGGCACCCCAGTGCGCGAGGAAGAAGCCGGGCTCGGTCTTCACGTTGTGGATCTTGTCGGAGTAGTCGTTCTCCTCCAGCCCCTGAAGCCTGACCGTGATGCCCGCCTTCTTGAGCGCGTCCTGGATCGCGGTCGCGATCTCGGGGCTGGTCTCGAAGTCCTTGGCGTTGGAGTGGGTCAGGGTGACGGTCAGCCCGTTCGCGTAACCGGCTTCCTTCAGCAGCTTCTTGGCCTTCGCCGAGTCGCCGGCCGCACCCGCCGGGAAGTGGTCGTACGGCGTGTAGCCGAAGGACTTCTGGTCGGGCAGGAAGGTGGTCGCGGGCTCGGCGAGCGCGGACCCGCCCGCCGCATTCACCACGGACGAGCGGTCGATGGCGTACGAGATGGCCTGACGCACCTTGGCGTTGTCGAACGGCTTGGTCGTCGGGTTGAACGCGATGTAGTTGGTGTAGCCGAAGTGCCCGGTACCGACGCGCGCGGCCAGTTCCTTGTCACCGGTCACCTTGGCCAGCTCGGCCGGGCCGAGGTTGGTGTCCGTGGTGACCGCGGCCGCGTCCACACCCTGGGACGCGGCCAGCCTCTGGTTGATCACCGACGAGTCGAGCCCGGACCGTACGTCGATCTTGTCGGGGTAGGCCTTGCGCTCGGCGTCCGTCGAGACGGACCAGTGGGTGTTGCGCGCCAGGGTGAGCCGCTCGCCGTCGTTCTCGTTCTTCACGACCTTGTACGGGCCGGACGAGACCGGGTGCTCCTCGTACTTCGTGCCGGTGTCCTTGCCCTTGGGCACCGGCGTGAACTGCGTCTGCGTCGCCAGGTACGGGAACTCACCCTCGGGCTTGTTCAGATGGAAGACGATGGTCCGCTCGTCCGGCGTCTCGATCGCCGAGAGGCCCTTCTTGTCCTTGTACGGCCCTTGGTAGTCGGCCGCGCCGACCAGCCAGTCCCTCAAGTACGGCGCACCGCCGGACAGTTCGGGGGCGAAGGAGCGCTCGATGCCGTACTTGATGTCGGCCGAGGTGATCGAGGTGCCGTCCTCGTACTTGAGGCCCTCCTTGAGGGTGTACGTCCACACGGTCGCGTCCTTGTTCGGGCGCCCGGTGTCGGTGGCGAGGTCGGGGACGACCTCGGCTCCGGCCTCGCCGTTCTCGCGATTGCGGGTGGTGAGCGTACGGAAGACGAGGGAAGGGACGTTTCCGCCGCCCGAGGTGTACAGACGGGCCGGGTCGAAGTCCTGCTGCGGATTGGAGTTCAGGACCGTGAGCGTGCCGCCCTTGTGGGGCGTGGAGCCGCCGCCGGCGCTCTTGGCATCGTTGTCCTCAGGCCCGCAGGCGGCGGCGCCCGCTGCCACGACCAGGCTGACGGATGCCGCGGCCACGCGGCGCGCTATGACGGACGATTGACGCATCGGAGACGACCTCTCGAATGATGAGTCTCGGATATCGAGACGAAAAGACGCGGAGTGAGACAGGAGTGGACAGACGTCTGCCCCGGCGTCGGGTCGTCGGCAGCCCATGAACGCGCCACGGGCTCGAAACCCGTCAGCGACTCACAGGAGTGAAGGAATCACAGGAGTGAAGGAAGAAGATCGCGACGCGAACGCCAGGAGGCGGGCGTCAGCGACAGTCGATGTCGGCCACGCACAGGGCGGTCACACCGATCAGCGCCAGCTCGATGGCGGCGCGAGAGGGGGTGTGACGGGTCGACATGTGCAGAAATATGTACGAACTCGCTGCACATGTCAATGTGACGTATGAGTCACCCGTCAACTCCCGGGATACATCCAGGGGTTGGCCCGGCAGCGGATCCCGTCGTGGTCGAGGAACTTGGTCTGCTGCTGCATGACCGGGGCGAGCTCGCCGTCCTTGTCGCAGGTCACATGGGAGTAGCCGAGCCGGTGACCGACCTCGTGGTTGATCAGCATCTGCCGGTACTCGTGGATGCGATCACCGTACGTCTCCGACCCCTGCGCCCATCTGTACGCGTTGATCATGACGCGCTCGGTGGCGGCGGAGTCGCACGACACGTTGTCGACGGTGGTGTCCAGACCGGACTTGTCACACCAGTCGGCCGTCGTACCCGGACTGGCCAGCGTGATCACGAAGTCCGGCTTGCCGGAGTAGATGCGCTCGAAGGTACGGGCGCCGTTGTGCGCCCAGCTCCGGTCGTCGTTGAGCGTCTTCTGCACGGCCTCGGCGAAGAGCTCGCCGTCGAGGCCGAGCCCCTGCTCCACGTCCACGCGATAGGTGTACTTCTGCCCCTTGCCGGGCGCCTTGGCGATCCCCGGGACCGCGTCGAACTTGCCCGACCCCTTGAGCTTGGCGCCGAGCGCGTACGTCTCGCCCATCTTCTGCTCGTACGTCAGCGGCGCCGGCACACTCGGCGAGCTGTCCGGCGTCGGCCGCCCGTCGCCGCGCGACGCCGAATCCCGGGCGTCCCGCCCCTGGTCGGTGGCTGACTGCGACTGTGCGTCGCCGTCCTCCCGCCCCTTCGCGACCTGACCGGCCACGACGACGGCCAGCACGGTGACGACGGCGGCAGCGGCGATGCCGGAGAAGGCCCGGCCCTTGGAGCCCTTCGCCGCCACGGGCTCGCCGGTCGGCGGGGCGTCGTCGTCATCGCCGTCGGTGCCGGCATGCGTCCCGGTGCCGTCCGCGCCACCGGCGCCGGTCCTGGTGTCCCAGTCGGTGACGGAGGCGTACGGGTCGGAGGCGTGCGCGGTCTCGGTCGTACGGGGCGCGAAGACGTCGACGTCCGCGTCGCCTTCGAAGGCCTCGAGGTAGTCCTGCCGGGGCCCTTCGGACGGCGCTGCCCGCCGGGGCCGCGGCACGGGAACGCCGGTCACGGGCGGGGCGCCGGCCGCCGCGGGCGCGCCGTAGGCAACGCCGGTGCGCCCCCTCAAGTCGCCCCAGCCACCGCCGGATTCACGCTGCTCGGGGTGGCCGGCACGGGCCTGGGGGGTGCCGTGGGCGGGCGTACCGTCGGCGAAACGGGGCACGCCGTGCGCAGGGGTGCCGTCGGGGAACCTCGGAAAGCCATGTGCGGGCGTGCCGTCAGGCAGCGTCGGGAAGCCGTGAGCAGGCGTGCCGTCGGGCAGCCTCGGGACCCCCTGCACGGGCGTGCCGTCAGGGAAGCCGCGTTCTGCGTACGGCGGAGCTCCACCCGGGGGCATCCCCTGCCGGGCGGGCGGCGGCCCCGGCACCCGGCGACCGCCGCCGGGTCCGCCGGACTGCGGCCAACCGCCCGGGCCCGCGCCCGGGGCCGGACCAGGAGGTCGGGCACCCGGAGCCCTACCGGGCCCCACGCCCGGCACGGGGGTCCCCCGCTGGGCCGTGCCCGGCTCCGGCTGTGCTCCCCGGGAGTCCTGTCGTGCGGTTGTGTCCGCGGTGTCGCGCTTGGGCTTGGCGGCGGACCCGCGCCTGCTGTGGCGTCCCACGTCGCGCCTCAGCTCCCGGAGTTCTCGGTCATGGTGCCTTCGCCGCTCGCCGCGGCCCCGGCCTCACCCGCACTCCGTCTCGCGGCCCCCGCCTCGCCCGCCGTACGGCTCGATGCGTCACCCGCGGCCTCGCCGCCGACGCCCTCCGCGTCCTCCGACTCCCCCGTCTCCGCGAGGAGTTCACCGAACGCCCGGGCGACCAGCTCCGGGTACTCCATCATCGCCACGTGCCCGGCCTCCGGCAGGCTCACCAGGCGGGAGTCGCGGAAGGCGCGCGCGGCCTTGCTGCGCATGCGGTAGCCCACGAGCTGGTCCCGGCCGCCGTAGATGAGCAGCGTCGGAGCCAGTACGCGCTCGGCCTGTCGCCACAGCGCGTGCTGGCCGCCCAGCGTGTAGGCGTTGACCAGCCCGCGCGCGGAACGTGTCATCGCGTCCCAGAAGTACGGCAGTTGCAGCCGTCGTTCCATCTCCTGGACGGCGTTGCTGAATCCTTCCGGCGTCACCCGGCCGGGGTCGCCGTAGCAGAGGTGCATCACGCCGCTCACCCGCTGCTCCGCCGACCACTGCTTGGTGACCCAGGTGAACAGCGAGGTCACTCCGGGCACCGAGAGCAGCGCGGTGGGCACGGCGCTGCGCTGGACGCGGAGCTCGGGCAGGGCGGGCGACACGAGGGTGAGCGTACGGACGAGGTCCGGACGTACGGCGGCGACGCGCGTGGTGACCGCGCCGCCGAGCGAGTTGCCGAAGAGGTGTACGGGGCCGCGGCCGGAGGCGTCGAGATAGCGGATCACCGCGCGTGCGTGCGCGGTGATCGAGTAGTTGCCGTCGTCCGGCGGTGGCGAGTCGCCGAAGCCCGGCAGGTCGACGGCCTCGCAGTCGACCTCGCCCTCGAGCAGCTCCATCAGTGCCGACCAGTTCTGCGAGGAACCTCCGAGCCCGTGGACGTACAGCGCGGGCGGCAGCCCCTCGCGCGCGGGCGGCCTCGACCGCACCGTCAGCGTGATCCCGGGCAGCCCGACCGACCGCAGCCGCTCCCCCTCGGCGACCCTGACGGTCGCCACCTTGGGGAGCACATTGGCGGCCGGCGCTGACGGGAGCTCGGTCGAAGACATGCGGCAATGTTACGAGACGATCACGCAGTGGCTCATGTGTTCGCCATCACAAGTCGACACGTACATGGCAGATTCCCGGCCGGGAAACCCGCCAGACGCATCGCGCTCACGGAAGCCACCCGGAGCGCGCCCGAATTGCCCGCAGATCCCCCGCCGATCGCATAGCGTCCGGATCCGGTGTCTCCTAGGCTCGTACGCAGGGCACCCGGAAGTGGACCCCTGCTTCACCCAGGGACGTTGTGCCCCACGGGGACGTTCTAGGAAGGGAGCCCGCCATGGCCGTCGATCCCACCGACCCCGAGACCTTCGTGGACGACGACACCGAGCAGGACGAGGAGTACGACGTCGAGGCCCCCGCCGCCGACGCGGTCGAGCAGCACACCGATGTCCGGCGCGACCGTGACGACCGGCCGACCGACGCGGACCAGGACCGGGCCAACGAGGCTGATCTCATCGAACAGGCACGCGTCGTCTCCATCGACGAGGACGACTATCGGTGAGGCCGGCCATCGGCGGCTGCCCGTGACACAGGCCAGCTCAGGGGCGCCACTCTGCACGAACGAGGTGAATGAAGGTACAGGTGGGCACGGAAGAGAGTGCCGTTGAACAGCAAAGAGACCATTTGCTGCCCGTTCCGGCCGGATTTCAAACCTTCTGTGCGACTTTCGTCACCGTCCGGTCCGTGAAATTCTGCGCTCGCACCGCGCACACCAGGGTTACCGAAAAGTACGATGGCGGCGCGGCGCACACCGCGTGTGGACGACATTGGGAGGCGGCGTGACAGCCATCGAGCAGACAGAGGCGGCACGCCCGCGGGGCACTCGCCTGCCGCGCCGTGCCCGACGGAACCAGCTGCTGGGCGCCGCCCAGGAGGTGTTCGTCGCGCAGGGCTACCACTCTGCCGCGATGGACGACATCGCCGAGCGCGCCGGCGTCAGCAAGCCGGTGCTCTACCAGCACTTCCCGGGCAAGCTCGACCTGTACCTCGCGCTGCTGGACCAGCACTGCGAGTCCCTGATCCAGTCCGTACGGAACGCGCTCGCGTCGACGACCGACAACAAGCAGCGCGTACGAGCGACGATGGACGCGTACTTCGCGTACGTCGAGGACGACGGCGGCGCGTTCCGCCTGGTCTTCGAGTCGGACCTGACCAACGAGCCGGCCGTGCGCGAGCGGGTCGACAAGGTCACGAACGAGTGCGCCGAGGCGATCTGCGACGTCATCGCCGAGGACACCGGCCTCTCGCGCGCGGAGTCGATGCTGCTCGCCTCCGGCCTCGGTGGTCTCGCCCAGGTCGTGGCCCGCTCCTGGCTGCACAGCGACCGCAGCGTGCCGCGCGACCAGTCGGTGCAGCTGCTGACGTCCCTCGCCTGGCGCGGCATCGCCGGCTTCCCGCTGCACGGCACCGAGCACCACTGAGCGCGTCGGGCATTTGTTCCCGCCCCCTGTTCGCTCCTGGCGTTCTTGGGCGGAGCATGCCGGTCCCCTCACCGGGCTAATGTGTGCTGGGTACGGCGCGGAAGGTCGCGCACTTCACTGACCGTCGGAGGGACAAAGCCGTGGAGGTCAAGATCGGCGTGCAGCACGCGCCCCGCGAGATCGTTCTGGAGAGCGGTCAGAGTGCCGAGGAGGTCGAGCGGGCGGTGTCCGAGGCGCTGGCCGGAAAGTCACAGCTGCTGACCCTCGTGGACGAGCACGGCCGCAAGGTCCTGGTCCCGGCAGACCGCCTCGCGTACGTGGAGCTCGGCGAGCCGGCCCCGCGCAAGGTGGGCTTCGGCGCGCTGTAAGCGAGAAGGCGCCGACAGAACAGGCGTGACGGGAGGGCCCGGCGACACGGTCGCCGGGCCCTCCCGTTTCTCCACGATCGGAGCACAGGTCGATCACACAGGAGGATTGCATTCCGCAGGTCAGGGGTATGACGGGCTACGACCGGGTTCGAGCAGGTCGGCCATGTGGGAGGGACCCCAGCATGCTCTTGGAAGCGCTCAGCTCCGCGATCCTAGGCCTGGCCCTGGCGTGGGCTGCCACCCGCCGCCTGCCGCACCGCTTGCCGACGAGTTCCCTGGTCCTGCCGACGGGCGTCGCCGGCGCCCTCTTCGGCGCGTTCATCACGCACACCGCGCTGGACTTCGGCAACCTCCTCGTGATCCTGATCGGCGCGGCAGTCGTCTCCGCCGCCTCTCTCTCCCTGCTGGTACGCCCCGCGGGAAGACTCAGCCGGCACTCGGCGACCGCGTAGATTCCGAGGACGACCGGCCGCCGGCTTCGTGACGCCGCCCGAAGGCTGACGACCATTTCCCGAGGCGGGTCCGGGCATGTCAGCCCGTCCGGCGCTTGAGGACGACCCCCGTCCAGGGGCCGAAGCGGGGTCTGGGGGCCGCGGGCCCCCAGGACGCAGGGGCGGCGCCTAAGCAGCCAACCCCAGCGCAGCCATCCGCTTGGTGTGCGCCTCGGTGATCCGCGAGAACATCTTCCCGACCTCGGCAAGATCGAACCCGTCCGCGACCCCGCCCACGAGCATCGTGGACAGCGCATCCCGGTCGGCGACGACCCGCTGGGACTGCGACAGGGCCTCCCCCATCAAACGCCGGGCCCACAACGCGAGCCGTCCACCCACACGCGGATCCGCGTCGATGGCGGCCCGCACCTTCTCCACGGCGAACGACGCGTGCCCGGTGTCGTCGAGCACGGCCAGCACCAGCCCCCGCGAGTCCGAGTCGAGCCGCGCGGCGACCTCCCGGTAGAAGTCACTGGCGATCGAGTCACCGACGTACGCCTTGACCAGCCCCTCCAGCCAGTCCGAGGGCGCCGTCTGCTTGTGGAATCCGTCCAGCGCGGCGACGAACGGCTCCATCGCCTGCGTGGGCTCGGCGCCGATCTCGGTGAGCCGGTCCCGCAGCTTCTCGTAGTGGTGGAACTCGGCCGACGCCATCTTGGCCAGCTCCGCCTTGTCCCCCAGCGTCGGTGCCAGCTTGGCGTCCTCCGCCAGCCGCTCGAACGCCGCCAGCTCCCCGTAGGCCAGCGCGCCGAGCAGGTCCACGACGGCGGCCCGGTACTGCGGATCGGCGGAGGCCTGCGCCCAGTCCTGGGCGGCGACCCCGGTGTGTGCGACGGTGCCGCCGGTCTCGACGGCGGAGTCAGCGGTGTCGGAGGCGTCGGGCGTGTTGTCAGGCGTCGTCATGAAGCGCACAATAGCCCGCTCTCCATGTCACGGAAGTCCCTGGTCAATCACTGTGACGCCGACTACGTGACCAATTCGGCCATCGCATGTGCGCGTTTCCGGGGTATGGTGGTAATGCGCCCGCTGAGTACCCTGATGTATTCGACGGGCCGCACGTTATGAGGATGCCCGGTCGGTGGCCCGATCGGCTCCGACCCGACAGCCCTCCCCGGCCGTACGGCACAGATGCGTACGACGACCGGAGGGACACCCTCAGCGGTACGAGCGCTAGAGCGTCGGCAGTGGTCCCGTGTCCTACGGCCAATCCGTATGGCAGCCGACGTCCCCGGCACGGTCCGTCAAGACCCCCGCGCTCGCCTCGCACCGCGTACACAGAAGAGGCAGCACCCTGACTACGACTTTCCGAGAGCTCGGAATCCTTCCCGAGACCGCCGAGGCCCTTGAGGCCGTCGGCATCGTCAACCCCTTCCCCATCCAGGAGATGACCCTCCCCGTCGCCCTCTCGGGCACGGACGTCATCGGCCAGGCCAAGACCGGCACCGGCAAGACGCTGGGCTTCGGCCTCCCGCTCCTCGAGCGCGTCACCGTACCCGCCGACGTGGAGGCCGGGCGCGCCAAGCCCGACGCCCTCACCGACGCCCCGCAGGCGCTCGTCGTCGTCCCCACCCGCGAGCTGTGCACGCAGGTCACCAACGACCTGCTCACCGCGGGCAAGGTGCGTAACGTCCGCGTCCTCGCGATCTACGGCGGCCGGGCCTACGAGCCCCAGGTCGAGGCCCTGAAGAAGGGCGTCGACGTGATCGTCGGCACCCCGGGCCGACTGCTGGACCTCGCGGGCCAGAAGAAGCTCAACCTCAAGCACATCAAGGCGCTCGTCCTCGACGAGGCCGACGAGATGCTCGACCTGGGCTTCCTGCCCGACGTCGAGAAGATCATCAACATGCTGCCGGCCAGGCGCCAGACCATGCTGTTCTCGGCGACCATGCCGGGCGCGGTCATCGGCCTCGCGCGCCGTTACATGTCGCAGCCCACCCACATCCGCGCCACCGCGCCGGACGACGCGGGCGCCACTGTCGCGAACACCTCGCAGCACGTGTACCGCGCGCACAACATGGACAAGCCCGAGATGGTCGCGCGCATACTGCAGGCCGACGGCCGGGGACTGGCCATGGTCTTCTGCCGTACGAAGCGCACCGCGGCCGACCTCGCCGACCAGCTCAAGCAGCGCGGCTTCGCGGCCGGCGCAGTCCACGGCGACCTCGGCCAGGGCGCCCGCGAGCAGGCCCTGCGCGCCTTCCGCAACGGCAAGGTGGACGTCCTCGTCTGCACCGACGTCGCCGCCCGCGGTATCGACGTCGAGGGCGTGACGCACGTCATCAACTACCAGTCGCCGGAAGAGGAGAAGACGTACCTGCACCGCATCGGCCGCACCGGCCGCGCGGGCGCCAAGGGCATCGCGATCACCCTCGTCGACTGGGACGACATCCCGCGCTGGCAACTGATCAACAAGGCGCTGGAGCTGAACTTCAACGACCCGCCGGAGACGTACTCCACGTCCCCGCACCTCTTCGAGGAACTGAGCATCCCCGCGGGCACCAAGGGCGTCCTGCCCCGCTCGGAGCGCACGCGCGCCGGGCTGGAGGCGGAGCAGCTGGAGGACCTCGGCGAGACCGGCGGACGCGGTGCGCGCGGTCGCGGTGGCCGAGGCGGCCGGGACGAGTCCCGCTCGTCCTCGTCGGACCGTGAGCGCCCGGCGCGTACGCCGCGTCGCCGCCGCCGCACGCGTGGCGGGGCAACGCTGGACGAGACGTCGGCGCCCGCCGTCGGTTCCGGGACTCCGGAGGAGACCGCCGGGGCCACCACGGCGGAGTCCGTCACCGAGCCCCGCACCCCGCGCCGCAGGCGCCGCACCCGCAACGGTGCGTCGGCGGAGCAGGCCGTGACGGCCACGTCCTCGGCCCCCGAGCCCGCGGTCGCCGCGGAGGCGGCCGTCACGACGGCGGAGGGCCCGTCCCTGGACTCCGCCGAGGAGACCCCGGCGAAGTCGCGCCGCCGTCGGACCCGCAAGTCGGCGGAGCCGAAGGCGACTTCGGCCCAGGCCGCGGAGACGCCGGAAGCGGAGACCACGCAGGTGTCGGAGGCCGTCCAGGCGTCCGAGCCCGCTGCGGCTCCCGCGTCCGACCAGGTCGCGGTGGCCGACGAGGCCCCCGCCACCAAGCCGCGCCGCCGCACGCGTAAGGCGACGGCACCGGCGGAGACCGCCGTGGACACGGCCGAGGGCGCCACCGAGGCCGCGCCTCAGACCCCGGAGGCGACGGAGACCAAGCCGCGCCGCCGGACCCGTAAGGCAACGACTGCGGCCGAAGCCGTCGTCGACACCGCCGAGGCCACCGAGGACAAGCCCAAGGCACGTCGCACCCGCAAGACCGCGGCGTCGGCCGTCCCGGCCGCCGAGATCCCGGCTCAGACCGCCCAGGAGCCGGAGGTCGCCGAGGCCAAGCCGCGGCGCACCCGCAAGACGGCCGCCGCCGCGGAGGCTGCCGTCGACACGGCCGAGGCCGTCGAGGCCAAGCCCAAGGTGCGCCGCACGCGCAAGGCCACTGCCACCGCCGAGGCCGCCGTGGACACGGCCGAGGGCACGGAGGCGAAGCCGCGTCGTACGCGCAAGGCTGCCGCGACCGTCACCGAGCCGGAAGCCGCCGAGGCCAAGCCCCGCCGGACCCGCAAGGCGACTGCCGCTGCCGAGGCTGCCGTCGACACGGCCGAGGCCGCCGAGGCCAAGCCCAAGGTGCGCCGCACCCGCAAGACCGCGGCGGCCGCCGAGATCCCGGCCCAGGCCACGCAGGAGCCGACGGCCACTGCGGAGCCGAAGGCCACCGAGGCGCCCGCGCCGCGTCGCCGTACCGGCAAGGCGGCGGCGACCGCGGAGGCCGCCGACGGCGCGGCCGAGGCCAAGCCCAAGGTGCGCCGTGCCCGCAAGGCCACGGCCGCCACGGAGCCCGCGGAGAGCTGATCTCCCGTACGACGGCCCGGCCCCGCCTCGCGCGGGGCCGGGCCGTCGGCTTTCCCGGACCGACCCATGGGGGTCCTACGGTCCACCCGCTACCCTCCCCCCGTGACCACCCAACCCGCCTTCACGCCGCCCCCGAACGCCCGCGCCTACCCCCTCCACACCTCCCGCGGCACCTTCGCCGTCGTCGACTCCCCCGCCGCTCCCGGCGTCGAGGTCCGAGGTGTCGCCCTGCTGCTTCCCGGGTTCACGGGCAGCAAGGAGGACTTCACGCTCATGCACGAGCCGCTCGCGGCGCGCGGCTACCGTACGATCGCGGTCGACGGGCGGGGACAGCACGAGTCGGACGGTCCGGAGCGCGACGAAGCGCCGTACGCGCGAGGCGAGTTGGCCCGGGACGTCCTCGCCCAGGCGGCGGCCCTCGGCACTCTCGACGCCCCTCTGCATCTCTTCGGCCACTCCCTCGGCGGCCAGATCGCCCGCGCGGCCCTCCTCCTCGACCACACCCCGTTCAGCTCCCTCACCCTCATGGCGTCGGGCCCCGCCCGGATCTCCGACTCCCAGCAGCAGCGCGTGAAGCTGCTGCGGGACGCGCTCGCGGTGATGACCATGGCCGAGACCTGGGAGGCGATCCTCGCGATGGGGCCGCCCGAGGAGGTCGGCGGGCCGGCGCGCGGCATCGGCGGCCCGGACCTGCTGCGTCGCCGTTGGCTCGGCACGAAGCCCGCTCAACTCCTCGCCACGGGGCGCCAGTTGACCACGGAGCCGGATCGCGTGGACGAACTCGCGGCCCTCCCGCTCCCGTTCCACGTCCTGTCGGGCGCGAGCGACGACACCTGGCCGGTCGCGCTTCTCGACGACATGGCCGCGCGGCTGAACGCCCGTCGCACCGTCATCCCCGGCGCCGAGCACTCCCCCAACGCCGACCAGCCCCTGCGCACCGCCGAGGCCGTCGCCGACTTCTGGGACACCGTCGACGGGGCCGGCACCCAGGTCTAGTACGCGCCTGGTCTAGTACTGCGCCTGCAGGTGCTCCCAGAAGCCGTCCCGCAGCGCCCGCCGCAGATCCGCCTGTCCGCGCAGGGAGTACTGCAGCAGCCCCTCGGCCTCCACCAGCAGATCCTGGTCGACGGAGCCTGGCAGATACGGGTGCCCGGGCAGCAGCTCCACGAGCGACTCCCGCCCCCGCGCCGCGAGCCACTTCGCCGCGATCTGGGCGCCGACGAACCGGACGTCCTCCCGGGTCGGCCGGGCTCCCGCCGCCTCGTATGCGGCGGCCGTGCGCCGGGAGACGTACGGCTTGAAGAAGTCGAGGTCGAGGGTGCGCTGACTGTCGACCTCCCAGAGCAGGGGCTCGGCCTGGTTGCGGCCTTCCGGCGCCTCGATGCCCCACAGGTGCACCCGCGCGCCGTACCCCTGCGCGGCCTCGACCGCCGACACCAGGTCCTCGTCCCCGCCGAGCAGGGCCGCGTCGCTGATGGCGCGATGCCTGGCCAGGGACTCCAGGTCGGTCCTGATCAGTGAGTCGACGCCCTTTTGCTGGTTGTTGGCGTTGAGGTTCCCCAGCCGCACCTTCACGTCGGGAAGCTCGGCGATCGACTGCTGTTCCGCCGTGTGGATGCGGCGCCGGGCGCCGTCGTACCAGTAGACCCGCAGCAGCCTGCTGTCCGCGAAGATCGTGCGCGCCCGGTCGATGAGCGCCTCGATCAGCCCCTCGGCGTCCAGATCGAAGGCTCTGCGGTCCTCCGTCCCGGCGACCAGCCGTCCGGCGGCCGCGTAGAGATAGCCCGCGTCGACGAAGATCGCATGGGTCGAGGGCGTCTTCGCCACCTCGGCGAGCATGCGTTGCAGCAGCTCGTTGGTGTGGTCGATGCGAGCGCCGAGCGCCGCGAGGTCGTCGTTCATTGCCACCATTGTCCCGGCGGTCACGCTGCGAACACAACCGGTCCCGGTCGGTCTCACCTTGATCACCGACCGGCCGTTTACCGGTCAGTATTTAGACACTGAAAAAATTTCCTTAGCGTAGGGAATGTTTGCCACCCGAAGCAGGTTGTTACCCGTGTGACCAAGTAGTTCTCCTCAGGAGGATGACCAGACGAAGGGAGAAGCCCTTGCGCTTCGAAATCATGCGACTCGACGAGCTGGACGGCACGCCCGTGGACAGCACCGTCGTGGACGCCGCCTCCGTCAACCGGATCGTTCAGCAGGCCGCAGCAATCGGCCAGCGGCTCTGGATCCGACCGGCCGAGACCACGGCCTCGTAACAGGCGCGGATCACCGCAGCAGCTTCGAAGCCCCCGTACGGCACTGACGCCGTACGGGGGCTTCGCGCATCCGGGCCTTCGCCCCCACGGGGCTCAGCCGCCCTCGATCACCTGGGTGACGCCGTTGATGATCTGCTGCACCGCGATCGCCGACAGCATCATGCCCGCGAGCCGCGTCACCAGGACCACGCCGCCGTCCTTGATGACCCGGATGATCAGCAGCGAGTACCGCATCACTAGCCACAGCACGACGTGAATGGCGAGGATCGCCGTCCACACCGACGCCTGCATGGCGACGCTGTCGGCCTTCTGCACGGCGAGGATGACCGACACGATCGCACCGGGCCCGGCGAGCAGCGGCATGCCCAGCGGGACCAGGGCGACGTTCACGTCCTTGGTCTGCTTGGGCTCGTCCGTCTTGCCGGTGAGCAGGTCGAGCGCGATCAGCAGGAGCAGCAGCCCGCCCGCGATCATCAGCGCGGGGACGGAGACGTGCAGGTAGTTGAGGATCTGATGGCCGAGGAGCCCGAAGACCGTGATCACACCGCCGGCCACACAGACGGCCTGGAAGGCCATCCGCTTCTGCACCTTGGCCGGCCGGCCGGAGGTGAGCGCGAGGAAGATCGGGGTGATCCCGGGGGGATCCATGATGACGAAGAGGGTCAGGAAGAGGGAGCCGAAGACGGCGAGGTCGAACATGAGTGCCTTGCAGAGAAACGAAACGAACGGGACGCGGGCATGGGGGTGTGACGGGTGAAGCGGTGACGGGGTGAGCCTCAGGCCCCGCCGGCCCCCGGCACGGGAAACGCCCCCGTGGCCCGCCGTGTGATCTCGCCGTACACCTCGGGGTCCGTCGTGTACTCGCCGAGCACGCACGTCTTGCGGCTGCCGTGGTAGTCGCTGGAGCCGGTCGTCAGCAGCCCGAGCTCCTTGGCGAGACCGCGCAGCCGCGCCCGCGTGTCGGGGTCGTGGTCCATGTGGTCGACCTCGACGCCGTCGAGCCCGGCCGCGGCCAGCTCCGCGATGGCGGACTCCGGCACCGTGCGGCCCCGCTTGCTCGCGGCGGGGTGCGCGAAGACAGCGACACCGCCCGCGGCCTTGATCAGCCGGATCGCCTCGAACGGGTCGGTCTCGTGCTTCTCCACGAAGGCCCGGCCGCCGTCGGCCAGCCAGTCCTCGGTGAAGGCGTCGCCCACGGTCGGGACGACTCCGAGCTCGACCAGCGCGGAGGCGACGTGCGGCCGCCCGACCGAGCCCTCACCGGCGATCCGCAGCACCTGCTCCCAGGTGACGGGCGCGCCCAGCTCGTTGAGCTTGGCGACCATGCCCTGGGCCCGGGGTACCCGGTCGTCGCGCACCAGCTCCCGCTCGGCGAGCAGCGCCGGCTCCTCGGGGTCGAAGAGGTAGGCCAGCATGTGCATGCTGATCCCGTCGATACGGCAGGACAGCTCGGCACCGGTGACGAGGGTGAGCCCCTCCGGCAGCGCGGCGATGGCCCCGGCGTATCCGCGAGTGGTGTCGTGGTCGGTGAGCGCCACGACGTCCAGTCCGGCCGCGGCGGCGCCCAGCACCAGCTCGGCGGGGGTGTCCGTGCCGTCGGAAGCGGTGGAGTGGGTGTGCAGATCGATGCGCACGACGCGGACTCCAGTCGGGGGGACGATACGGAAGGGGCCGCTCAAGGATAACCAGATTTTCAACGACCCTTGTCACACCCGCACGGCCCGAGCGCCCCCTACGGGCAGCGCCCTGAAGGGGCGCGGGGAACTGCGCGATCAACCACAAATCACCCGCAGCCGCAGACCACCCTCGACCACCCGTGCTCTTGGGCGCACTACGGCCCGACCCAGCGGAGCGCTACGGCTCAAGCAAGCGCGGCGACAACGCCCCGCAGGGCACCAGCTCCACCTCGGCCCCCGCATCCCGCAGATCCGTCAGCACCAGCTCGTCGTACATGAGCAGCCCCGACTGCTCGGGCCACACGACCGCCCACAGCCACATCCCGAGCGCCTCACCGGCGAAGACGGCACGGTCGTCGGGGGCGCCGGAGACATGCCACAGCGGGGTCGGGCGGCCGGCGGCGAGCACCTTGGCCTGGGGCGGCTTCTCGACGTTCATGTACGGCCCCGGGTCCGGACCGTCGATGCCCGCGTAGCGCGCGCCGAGGCCGACACCTAGTTCCTCGGCGACCAGGATCAGCTCACCCATGCCGCCCAGCGGACCGGGTCCGGAGCAGGCCACGGCGGTCGCACGGCCGCCACTGCGGTCGTCGCCCGCGCTGGCGACGCCTGCGAACAGCCAGCCGATCGGCAGCGGCCACGGCATCCACACCGGCACATGCGTGCGATGCACGACCACACCGAGGGCCTCGACGCTGGGCGGGATCACGGGCTGCACCGGGTGCACGGTGCCATGCACATCGCACTGCCAGGTGTCGGCGAAGAGTCCGGGAGCCCTGACCCGGCCACCACACTTCGGGCAACTGGGTTCGCCCCTCATAGGCCCCCACGGTCCTACCCCTTCTGCGTCACGTCAAGGACGATCACCCGTCCGGGCGGAACCCGTGCCGACCGAATATAGATGTAGCTTGCATTAATTAGCCTAGCTAACATACTCTGTGCATCGGCCACCTACCTCAGTCCGGATTGGAGAACGCAATGGACCCCTTCGACGCGGGAGCGGGCAGCATCCTGCGGCAGCCGAGGGCCGTGTGGGCGACTGCCGGCGCTTCCGTCGTGGCCTTCATGGGCATCGGGCTCGTCGACCCGATCCTGCCGTCCATCGCCGGCGGCCTGCACGCCACCGCCGGCCAGGTCTCCCTGCTCTTCACCTCGTACTTCCTCATCACCGCCGTGGCGATGCTGGTCACCGGATTCATCTCCAGCCGCATCGGCGGCCGCAAGACCCTGCTGCTCGGCCTCGCGTTCGTGATCGTCTTCGCCGGGCTCGCGGGCACGTCCGGATCGGTCGGCGAGCTGGTCGGGTTCCGGGCGGGCTGGGGGCTCGGCAACGCGCTCTTCGTCTCGACGGCCCTCGCCGTCATCGTCGGCGCGGCAGCCGGCGGCAGCTCGGCGGCGATCCTGCTGTACGAGTCCGCCCTCGGCCTCGGCATGGCATGCGGGCCCCTGCTGGGCGCACTGCTCGGGGACGCCAGCTGGCGCTACCCGTTCTTCGGTACGGCCGCGCTGATGGCGGTCGGCTTCCTGTGCATCGCCGCGTTCCTGAAGGAGCAACCGAAGCCGGCCCGCAAGACCTCGCTGCTGGACCCGATCAGAGCCCTCGGCCACGGCGGCCTCGCGTCCGCGGCGGTCTCGGCGTTCTTCTACAACTACACGTTCTTCACCGTGCTGGCCTTCACACCGTTCGTGCTGAACATGAGCCCGTACCGGTCGGGCGCGGTGTTCTTCGCCTGGGGCCTGCTGCTCGCCGTGTTCTCGGTGATCGTGGCACCGCGCCTGCAGAAGCGCCTCGGCTCGCTGAAGGTGCTCGGCGGCTCACTGGTACTGCTGGCCGTGGACGTGCTCGTCCTCGGCTACGGCGACCACACCACCGCCGTCGTCTGCACGATCCTGTCCGGCGCGTTCATCGGCGTGAACAACACCGTCTACACGGAGCTGGCGCTCGGCGTCTCCGACGCCCCTCGCCCCGTGGCGAGCGCGGGCTACAACTTCGTGCGGTGGTTCGCCGCGGCGGCCGCGCCCTACTTCGCGCCGCGGATCGAGGAGTGGACCGGCAGCCTCCGTATCCCGTTCGTCGTGGCAGCCGTCACAGCCGTACTGGGCTCGCTCGTGGTCGTCGTACGCCGGAAGTCACTGGCGCACGAAGCCGAGGAGCTGGCGCCGGCGCACGCCACCGAGGACAGCGTGACCGTGTTCGCCAACTGACGCTTTTCAGCCACCGGTTGGTGAGGTTGCTCACGCGGCGGTCAGTCCAGCGGGACGGACGTCCGGGCGGGGTCCCGGAGGTCCGTCCCGTTCGCCAGCCAGCGCTCCTGGAGGGCCTGGGCGCCGTGCACTCGCTTCCACGCGGCCTCGTTCGGGGTCATGGGGAGCAGCGGCAGGAAGTGCACGGGATCGGCAGGCTCGTCGAGTTCCAGGTCCTCGACCAGGCCGCCCGGTTCGGCGACCAGGACCGAGGTGAACGGGGCCCCCGGCCACAGCGGCTCACCGACGTCCAGCGAGGCACCCGGAGCCACGATCACGCCCTCCACCTGCGGGGACGCGGCGAGCACGGCGAGCGGGCGGAGCACCTTGTCGGTGTCGGCGAGCCCGGAGCGCACCGAGAGCACCAGCTCGGCGCGGGGGCCGTTGACCGGGTCGGAGACCATCGCGGTGGGGTCGTTCATGGGATGCGCGGACATGCCGAGTGTGGCGTAGCGCACGAGGTCTCCCTCCTGGAAACGGAGTACCTCCATGCGGTCCGTACCGAGGAAGGTGACCGCCGCGCGTGCGTCCGGTTCGCCCAGCGCGGAGCGCAACCGGGCCTCGACCAGAGGGAGAACATCAGCCATGCGCCGAGCATAGAACTCGTCAGTACCGGGCAAAGGAGCGCCTTGACACTTCAGTCGGCTGATACTCTTGCCCGGTGTTCGGGACAGCATGCAGAAGCTTCGCGATCGAGTCCTGACACCGAATTGAGACTCCCCTACGGGGAACCCCGAACGGGGTGTGGATCGTCCCTCACGAGGGACCGGCCGGAGGAGGTGGGGCTGTCATGGATCGAAGTCGACCGTGCAGTACCACTCGCTCTTCCCGCCGCTGATGTAGCTGATCCGGCTGTTCCGCCTCCGGCTGACCGCCGCCTTTCATGCTCGCGTCCTCACGCGGAAGAGCACTTCGTTTCGCTTTGCCTGATCTGTCTGATCTGAATCAGCAACGAAGCCCATCACCGCGACGGTGCGGTGCTCCCCGCTTTGTGGACGTGCCAAACATCCTGAAGTCAGGACGTCCCCATTCCGGGTAGTTCCAACCGTGCTGCGGCCCCCACGCTTCGTTGCCCGTTGCGAAGGAGCTTGCTCATGTCGATGATCCGCGACCTGCGTGCCGTGGTCCGCCCTTCCCGCGTCTCGCTGCGCAAGGACAGTGGCGCTTACGACACCACCCGCGACCCCGCGACGCCCTCCGCCGTCATCGACTGCGCCGTCTACCGCAGCGGCGCCCGCGTCGAGACCCCGCAGCCGCTGACCCCGCACGAGGCGATGCGCCGGGTACGGCGGGACGGAGGCTTCGTGTGGATCGGGCTGCACGAGCCGACCGAGGCCGAATTCGCCGGTATCGCCAGTGAGTTCGGGCTGCACCCGCTGGCCGTCGAGGACGCGGTGCAGGCCCACCAGCGCCCCAAGCTGGAGCGCTACGACGACTCTCTGTTCACCGTCTTCAAGACCATCCACTACGTCGAGCACGACGAACTCACCGCCAACAGCGAGGTCGTCGAGACCGGCGAGGTCATGTGCTTCACCGGCCGGGACTTCTTCATCACCGTCCGGCACGGCGGGCAGGGCTCGCTGCGGGCGCTGCGGCACCGGCTGCAGGACGACCCCGAACTGCTCGCCAAGGGCCCGTCGGCCGTGCTGCACGCGATCGCCGACCACGTCGTCGACGGGTACATCGCTGTCGCCGACGCGGTGCAGGACGACATCGACGAGGTGGAGACCGAGGTCTTCTCGCCCGGCCGCAAGGGCACGCCGCGCGGCACGGACGCGGGGCGGATCTACCAACTCAAGCGCGAGGTCCTCGAGTTCAAGCGCGCCGTGTCGCCGCTGCTGCGGCCCATGCAGCTGCTGAGCGAGCGGCCGATGCGGCTGATCGACCCGGACATCCAGAAGTACTTCCGGGACGTCGCCGACCATGTCGCGCGGGTGCACGAGCAGGTCATCGGCTTCGACGAGCTCCTCAACTCGATCCTCCAGGCCAACCTCGCGCAGGCGTCCGTGGCACAGAACGAGGACATGCGGAAGATCACCTCGTGGGCCGCGATCATCGCCGTACCGACGATGGTGTGCGGGGTGTACGGCATGAACTTCGACTACATGCCGGAGACGCACTGGAAGTACGGCTACCCGGTGATCATGAGCGTCACGGTGGCCATCTGCCTGGGCATCCACCGCACGCTGAAGCGGAACGGATGGCTCTGAGCGGCCCGATCCGGCGACCGGGACCGGGCCGCGGGCGCCTGGATAGGCTTGGGCCATGACAAGCGAGCTGCTCGACCAGGCCCTCGTCGAGGAGGCCACGAAGAAGTCCGGCCTCGTCTGGGTCAGCGGACCCGGCGTCCCGGCCCGGGCGCTGTGGCACGCGTGGCACGAGGGGGCGGCGTGCGTCGTCGGCGACGGGCCGGGCGAGCAGCCGCTGCCGGGGCTGGTCGACGGGGCCACGGCCGAGGTGACGGTCCGCAGCAAGGACAAGGGCGGCCGGCTGGTCTCCTGGTCGGCGAAGGTCGTGGAACTGGCGCCGGGCTCCGAGCAGTGGGAGGCGACGGTCGCCGAGCTGAAGGGCAAGCGCCTCAACGCACCCGACGGTGAGGCCATGCCGTCCCGCTGGGCCCGCGAGTGCCGGGTGCTGCGCCTGGAGCCGACGGGAGCCACCGCCCCGCTGCCGGACGGCTCACTGGCCGAAGCCCCCTTGCCTTCCCCGGCGACGACGCGTCAGCCGATCCCCGCGGGGCTGCCGCGGCTGCTGCTGAAGAAGAAGAAGAAGCGGCGCCGCTAGGCGCTACTGCGCCGGGCGGTGCATCGGCAGGGCGGTCGGGCTGTCGCTGAGCAGCGCCGTCAGGACGTCGGCAGCTGCTTGCCGTAGTCCACCGTCTCGTCCTTGGCCGGCTTCTCCAGCGGGAAGTCCTTGCCCCAGGCTGAGAAGGTCAAGGTGCCCCCGCCGCCCGCGCGGGTGAGGCGGAGAGGGTACGGGGTGCCCTCCAGGGAGACGTCGAGGGTGCCGCCGGCGCCCTTGTCGCCGGTGATGCGGATGGTCGGGGTGCCGTCCTGCTCCTGGCGCCCGTCGGTGGCGAGAGCGCCGTGGAGCGTCAACAGGCCGTCGAGCAGGACACCCTTGTCCGTGAAGCCGCTGAACTTCTTGTACGACGGATCACCCTCCGGCACTCTCACGTACTTGCCGTTCAGCTTGTCCGCTGCCGCATCGGTCTTGGCGCCGTCCGCGTCGCTCCAGAACCCGCCGTCGGCCTTCAGATACAGCTGCTCGCCGATCCGCAGCAGTTGGAACGTGGCCCCCTGGGCGGTGACCGACCCCGTGCCGCCGTCGGAATTCAGCTGCATGTCGAGCTTGTAGGTGCGCCCGCTGGTGACCACGCTCCCGGCGAGGCGGACCGCTTCGGCGGAATCGGCGGCCGTGCGGGACTTGCGCTGGATCTCGGCGGCCGTCAGCTTGCCGACACCGTTGGTGCCCTCGTCCGGGTCCTCACTGCATCCCGTCAGTCCGGCTCCCGACACGACCAGAGCGCACACGGCGCTCACCATCGCGGCCCGGCGAATACGACCCTGAGGAATCGCAGGCACAGGTGGGGCTGCCTTTCTGTTGTGGGACCCGAGCGGCGTACCGCAGCGTACCGGGGTGTCAGGGCTCGGGCGGAGCCAGTCCGTCCGGACTGCTCACCAGGGCGTATCGGATCCGGACGGGCTAGCCTGAAGCCCACCCGAGCGGGCAATTCGGGTAAGCGGCACAGTCCACGAATCGGCAAGCGCATCAGCAGGCAAAGGAGCCTCAGCCATGGCAGCCGGCGCTCCCCGGATCTTCGTCTCGCACCTCGCCGGCGTCGCCGCGTTCGACCCGAACGGCGACCAGGTGGGGAGGGTCCGCGATCTGGTCGTCATGCTGCGCGTCGGCCGGCGCCCGCCACGGCTGCTCGGCCTGGTCGTCGAACTCTCCACCCGGCGCCGCCTCTTCCTGCCCATGACCCGCGTCACCAGCATCGAGTCCGGCCAGGTCATCACGACCGGCGTGCTCAACGTCCGCCGTTTCGAGCAGCGCCCCACCGAGCGCCTCGTCTTCGGCGAGCTGCTCGACCGGCGCGTCACCCTCGTCGAGACCGGCGAGGAGGTCACCGTCCTCGATCTGTCGGTCGGGCAGCTGCCGGCCCGCCGGGACTGGGAGATCGACAAGGTGTTCGTGCGCAAGGGGGGCCGGAGCGGCGCCTTCCGGCGGGCCAAGGGCGAGTCGCTGACCGTCGAGTGGTCCGCCGTCACCGGCTTCACCCTGGAGGAGAAGGGACAGGGCGCCGAGAGCCTCCTCGCCACCTTCGAGCAGCTGCGCCCCGCCGACCTCGCCAACGTCCTGCACCACCTCTCCCCCAAGCGTCGTGCCGAGGTCGCCGCGGCCCTCGACGACGACCGCCTCGCCGACGTCCTCGAGGAGCTCCCCGAGGACGACCAGATCGAGATCCTCGGCAAGCTGAAGGAGGAGCGTGCCGCCGATGTCCTAGAGGCCATGGACCCGGACGACGCGGCCGACCTGCTCGCTGAGCTGCCGGAGGACGACAAGGAGCGGCTGCTGAGCCTGATGCAGCCCGCCGACGCGGCCGACATGCGCCGCCTGATGGCGTACGAGGAGCACACGGCCGGCGGGCTGATGACGACCGAGCCGGTCATCCTGCGCCCCGACGCCACCGTCGCCGACGCCCTCGCCCGGGTCCGCAACCCCGACCTGTCCCCCGCCCTGGCCGCCCAGGTCTACGTCTGCCGACCGCCCGACGAGACCCCGACCGGCAAGTACCTCGGCACGGTCCACTTCCAGCGGCTGCTGCGCGACCCGCCGTACACGCTGGTCAGCTCGATGGTCGACGAGGCTCTGGAGGCCCTGGACCCGGACGCGGCGCTGCCGGTCGTCGCCGGGTTCTTCGCGACGTACGACATGGTCGCGGCGCCCGTCGTTGACGAGTCCGGATCGCTGCTGGGCGTGGTGACCGTGGACGACGTACTGGACCACATGCTTCCCGACGACTGGCGGGAGACGGAGTTCCACCTGGACGAGGGCGCGGGCGAGGGGGTGACGGTGAATGGCTCCTGAACGCGAGGGCACGCGCGAGCGCGTCGTGTCGGGCGCCACCGCGACCACCCGGGCGCCCCGTACGCGCCTCGACCAGCCCCGCCCGCCGCGCCGCCGGATCCTGCCCGAGTGGGATCCGGAGGCCTTCGGACGGCTGTCGGAGCGCGTCGCCCGCTTCATCGGCACCGGACGGTTCCTCGTCTGGATGACGATCGTGATCATCGTGTGGGTGCTGTGGAACATCGCCGCACCGGGCGATCTGCGGTTCGACGAGTACCCGTTCATCTTCCTGACGCTGGCCCTGTCCCTGCAGGCCTCCTACGCCGCCCCGCTGATCCTGCTCGCGCAGAACCGGCAGGACGACCGCGACCGGGTCAACCTGGAGCAGGACCGCAAGCAGAACGAGCGGTCGATCGCCGACACCGAGTACCTGACCCGCGAGATCGCCGCGCTGCGCATCGGCCTGGGCGAGGTGGCCACCCGCGACTGGATGCGCTCGGAGCTGCAGGACCTGCAGAAGGACCTGGACGAGCGGGGCAACGGTCACCGGCACGGCGGTCACCGCGAGCACGGGGTATTCCCGGCAGATCGGTCTGCTGGACGTGACGTAGACGACCGCTGACGGGCTTACCCGGGCATGGCTACCGCGCCGTACCATCGTCCTATGGCTACGGAAGACGCGGTGCGCGAAGCACTGGCGACGGTGAACGACCCCGAGATCAACCGTCCCATCACCGAACTGGGGATGGTCAAGTCGGTGGAGATCGGTGCGGACGGTGCGGTCGCGGTCACCGTGTACCTGACGGTCTCCGGCTGCCCGATGCGCGAGACGATCACCCAGCGCGTGACGGACGCCGTCTCCCGCGTCGACGGCGTCACCCGTGTCGACGTCACCCTCGACGTCATGAGCGACGAGCAGCGCAAGGAACTGGCGAACGCCCTGCGCGGCGGCACCGCCGAGCGTGAGGTGCCCTTCGCCAAACCGGGCTCGCTGACCCGCGTGTACGCGGTCGCCTCCGGCAAGGGCGGCGTCGGCAAGTCGTCCGTGACGGTCAACCTGGCGGCGGCGATGGCGGCCGACGGCCTCAAGGTGGGCGTCGTCGACGCCGACATCTACGGCCACAGCGTGCCGCGCATGCTGGGCGCCGACGGGCGTCCGACCCAGGTCGAGAACATGATCATGCCGCCGTCGGCGAACGGCGTGAAGGTCATCTCCATCGGCATGTTCACGCCGGGCAACGCCCCGGTGGTCTGGCGCGGCCCGATGCTGCACCGCGCGCTCCAGCAGTTCCTGGCGGACGTGTACTGGGGTGACCTGGACGTCCTGCTCCTGGACCTTCCCCCGGGCACGGGCGACATCGCGATCTCGGTGGCCCAGCTGGTCCCGAACGCGGAGATCCTCGTCGTCACCACGCCTCAGCAGGCGGCCGCCGAGGTCGCCGAGCGGGCCGGCTCCATCGCCGTCCAGACCCACCAGAAGATCGTCGGCGTGGTCGAGAACATGTCCGGCCTGCCCTGCCCGCACTGCGACGAGATGGTCGACGTCTTCGGCACGGGCGGCGGCCAGAGGGTCGCCGAGGGCCTCACCCGCACGACGGGCGCCAACGTCCCGGTCCTCGGCAGCATCCCCATCGACGTCCGCCTGCGCGAGGGCGGCGACGAGGGCAAGCCGGTCGTCCTGACCGACCCGGACTCCCCGGCGGGCTCGGCCCTGCGCGCGATCGCGGGGAAGCTGGGAGGCCGCCAGCGGGGCCTGTCGGGCATGTCGCTGGGGATCACGCCGCGCAACAAGTTCTGAGTGCTGTACGAGGATGGGGGCGCCGTCTCACCGGACGGCGCCCCCATCGTCGTAACCGTGTCTCACGGCAGGCCGAAACCTAGGCGTACGCCGAGATGTCCTTGATCATGGCGAAGCCCAACCCGTACGCGCTCATGCCTCGCCCGTACGCCCCCACGTGCACCCCCTCCTGAGTGGAGCCGGCCAGCACCCAGCCGAACTCGGACTCCCGGTAGTGGAAGGGCGTGGGCACCCCGTCCACCGGCAGGGACAGCGTCGACCAGTCCGAACCCTCGAGGTCGTCCGCGAGGGCCCACGCCGTCTCCGTCTGCTGATCCAGCCAGTCGTCGCGCAGCGAGTGGTCCATCTGGCCCGGCCAGGTGAAGGACAGCAGCCCCACCCCCGCGAGCCATGCCGCCGAGGACACCGACGTGGCCTCCAGCAGCCCCGTACCGTCGGCGCTGCGCCGGGACGGGTTCGCCGCGACGGTCACGACCACCGCGAACTTCTCCCGGTCCTCCGTCGCCTCGTTCCGTACGGAGGGCTCGTCGCCGTGCCCGACCGATCCGTGTTCCACGGACCCGTCGGCCGCCATGCCGACCTGCATCAGCCAGCGCGGCCCCGTGAAGGCCTCGTCGAGGCCGTACCACGGGAAGGGCGCCAACAGGTAGCCGTCGACCGTACGCCGGGCGGTGGGGACCTGCTGCCCGCTCTCCGCGGCCGGTTCCTGCGCGACTGCCCGACTCGTCGTCTGACTCGTCGTCTCCATCTGCCCGGACGCCTCCTCGTTCTCGCCGGACCAGCCCGGCCCGCCCCCCTTCGGGCGTACTCGTCCGGTCCGCACAACAACTCGGCAGCATAGCCACACCGCTGCGAGCAGCCGTGAAACCGCCCGGCGCGCGGGGCGCGCAGAGGGCGGGTTCAGGCCGTGCACGACCCGAGCGGAGTATGAGAAGCGTCACGTACGGGCGGTGTCCCGCCCGCCTGTTCGTACCGGTCAGGTGGCGTCGGCGTCGTAGGGCGGGCGCTCGTCGCGGGGGTTCTCCGGCTTCTTCGTCATGTCGATCGCGCCGGCGGCGGAACCAGAGGTTCCCGAGGCGGAGGACGACGAGGACGATTCCGCGTCACGGCTGTGGACGGCGTCGGTGACCTCGGCCATTTCCTTCTTCAGGTCGAAGCCGTTGCGGATCTCCTTCAGCCCCAGCTCGTCGTTGTCCAGCTGCTTGCGGATGAACGCCTTGGGGTTGAGGTCCTCGAATTCGAAGTCCTTGAACTCCGGACCCAGTTCCTGCCGGATGTCCTGCTTGGCGCTCTCCGAGAACTCGCGGATCTTGCGGATCGTCCGCGTGGCGTCCTGGATGAGCTTGGGGAGCTTGTCCGGACCGAAGACGAGCACGGCGAGGACAATGAGCGTCACCAGCTCGAGCGGTCCTATGTCATTGAACACCTGAAGCTCCTTGCGATGTCCTCGGTCGGCTCCACGGTACCCGGCGATCCGCTACGACCGGTACTGTCCCGAGGCCTCCGAATGCGGGTGGGCGTGCGGTTTTCCGGGTTGTTTGCCTTATCAGGACCCGTGTGGGGGGTGACGCGGGTCACGCTGAGAGGTTTCTGTGAGTCTCGGCCCCGCTCAGTCTCCGCTCGACGAGCCCAGCGTCAGCGACACCGAGATCTCCTTTCCGCCGCGCTCCAAGGTCAGTTCCAGCCGGTCGCCGGGGCGGTGGGCGCGGGTCCTGACGATGAGTTCCTCACCGGAGTGCACGCGCTGGCCGTTGACCTCGGTGATGACGTCGCCCGACTTGATGCCGGCCTTGGCGCCGGGGCCGCCGCCGGTGACCGCGGGGCCGCCGTCGCTGCCCTTGGCGCCGACGCGGGCTCCGTCGCCGGTGTAGTCCATGTCGAGGGTGACCCCGATGACGGGGTGGGTCGCCCTGCCCGTGTTGATCAGCTCCTCGGCGACGCGCTTCGCCTGGTTGACCGGGATGGCGAAGCCGAGGCCGATGGAGCCGGCCTGGCCGCCGTCGAGGTCGGATCCGCTGTCGGCGGAACGGATCGCGGAGTTGATGCCGACGACACGGCCCTGGGCATCGAGAAGGGGGCCTCCGGAGTTGCCCGGGTTGATGGGCGCGTCGGTCTGCAGCGCGTCGACGTACGACACGTCACTCCCGTCGCCGCTCTCACCGCCGGCCGTGATCGGCCGCTCCTTGGCGCTGACGATGCCGGAGGTGACCGTGCCCGCCAGGTCGAACGGGGCGCCGATGGCCACGACAGGGTCGCCGACGTGGACGTTGTCGGAGTTGCCGAGCGGCAGCGGGGCGAGGCCGCGGACGCCGGTGACCTTGACGACCGCGAGGTCGTAGCCGCCGTCCCGGCCGACGACGGTGGCCTTCGCGGTGTCGCCGCTGTGGAAGGTCACGGATATCTCGCCGTCATCGCCCGCGGGTTCGACGACGTGGTTGTTGGTGAGGATGTGACCGCGGTCGTCGAGCACGAACCCGGTGCCGGTGCCCTGCTCCTCGTTGCCGCTCACATGCAGCGTCACGACACTCGGCAGGGCACGCGCGGCGATCCCGGCGACGCTGTCCGGCGCCCGCCCGGCGGACTCACTGCCGGCCTGCGGCAGCTCCACGTCCCCCACCCCCCCGTTGCGCTCCAGATACGTCCCCACGGCACCACCGACCCCACCGGACACGAGCGCGAGCAGCAGGGCACCGACGAGGAGCGCCTTCCTTCCGCGGCTGCGGCTCGGCTCACCGGTGACGCCTGCAACGCCGTTGTGCTGGAGGGGGCGGTGGGGTGGGGGGTCGTGTGGGGGTGCGGGACCAGGGGTCGTAGTTCTGCCATGGGTCGGCGGGGGGTGGGGCGTCCGCCGCCGGAGCCGCCGGGGCGGGGGTGGCCTGGGTGGCTGTGCCGGGCGCCGGAGGCGCTGTCTGGGCGGGGATGCCGGGGGCGCCGCCGTGACGGTTGAGCTGAGGGCTGGGCTCGGCGTGGGGGTGGGTTCGGCGACGGACGGGGGCGGGGGTACGGGTGGCGCGGGTGCGGGGTGTGCTGCGTCCTGGGTGCCGGTCGTCGGGGCGGGTGCAACGGGCTCGGGCATCGGCACGCCGTGCGCCACTGGAGGGGTCGCTACGGACGTCCCGTGCGCGGGCGTGGTCGCCGGGTGCTGGACCGGCGGAGCGGGCGCCCAGGGGCCGGGCTCGCCGTAGGGCGGGGTGCTGTAGGGGTCGGGGTCGTGCAGGGGCTTGGGGCGCTCGGCGTCGTCAGCAGCTCCGACTGCCGTGACCGTCACGTCTGCCTCCGGGACGGACGCGGGTGCTCCACTCGGCCGCGCCAGCTCGAAGTCCCCCTCGCCCGAAGCCGCGTCGCCGTCACCGTCACCGTCGCCGTCCACGCGCGCAGCAGGCCGCGCCAGTACGAAGTCCGTCTCGGCGGAAGCCCCGTCACCGCCACTGCCGCTCACCGCAGGCCGAAGCTCGAAGTCCCCCGCCTTTGCGGCCCCGTCGCCGGCTGCTCCCACCGCGGGCCGCGCCAGCTCGAAGTCGCCCTCGGCTGACGTCCCGCCACGACCGTCGCCGACCGCGGGCCGCGCCAGCTCGAAGTCGCCCTCGACATCGGCACCGTGGCCCCGCGCACCGGCGTCCCCGGCAGCCCCGTCCGGTGTCGTCGGCCCGCTCAAGTCGTCCGGCGCCCGAGCCGGCCCCTCCGGCTCGGCCGAGGGCCCCTGCGGTCGAGGTCGGTTCCACCACTTCGCCTTCGCGGGCTTCCCCTCGTTCATGCTCTGCTTCCTGCTCACTGCTGACCCGATGCTCGAGTAGGGCGCTCCGCTCCTGGCCGCGTCCGGACGGACACGGCCGGCGTCCGGCTGGGCAGCCTCAGCCGATCGGTCGCCGCCCCGCAGCCCGTATGCCGGCTGTTCCAAGGAGCCCCGCCCGAACGGTGCCGCGCCGACGGCAGCGGCTGCATGCGATCCCTGGCTTCCCGGCAGGCCGCCACCGGGACGTCCCGGCGCCCGAATGCCTACTCGACTCTGCGCTGTCGCACTCAGGTTCCCCCCAGGAAACCGGCGACCTCGTGCTACCCCCCATCCGGCACGCGGCGTCAACGGCGGCCGCAGCCCAACCACTCCGCGCCCGGCCCACAGGCACGGCGCACGGCCCACCCTGGATTCAATCAGGTTCGTGGGCCGCTGCGCAGAGGCCGGGTCAGCGGCCGGTGGCCGGTGGGGCGGAGGGGGATGAGGTCACGTCGGGGAGCGTTGCGGTGAGCAGTTCGGGGGCCGCCGTGATCGCGGCGGTCGTGGCCCACGAGGTCAGGGCGAGCGGCGGGGTCGCGCTGAGCGGGCGTATCAGCGGGGACATGGCGGCCGCGCCGGCCACCACGGGCGCGGCGAGGGTGTGTATGTCCGCGTCGGCGTGCTGGGCCGGCATCCCGGGCAGGAGGGGAGCCGCGACCTCGGTCGGGGCCGCGGGGGTGTCGGGCGTCTGCGCACCCTGTCCCTGTGCGAGCAGGGGGCCCAGGGCACGGCGGCGCTGGCTCTCCGGTGCTGCCGCGGCGCCCGTGCCCTGGGTCCGCGTCGGCGTCACGTTGCTGCCGGTCCCCGAGCCGCTGCGCGCTTCCGCGTCGGTCGGCGCGCTGGTCGTGACGCCGCCCAGCGAGATGGCCGCCAGCGACACCGCGCCCGCCGCGACCAACGCGAACCTCATCCGGGAGGACGCGCGGTCGGCGTCATGGCGGCCCACGGGGTGGGTGCGGAAGCCACGGTCGGAGACGGGAAGCGCCGGGACGGCGTGCGAACGCGACGGGACGTAGCCGAACTCGAAGCGGTCGTCCTGCTTCACTCCGAAGACCCCGGCGCCGGGCCGTCCGGACAGGCCGCCGAATCCTCCCCCGCCAAGCGGCGAGCCGCCGCCGTCCAGGTCACCTCCCCCGGGGAGGCCCTGAAGACGGGCCAGGAAACTCTCGGAGGGAGGCGGCGGGGCCGCCTCCGCGAAGACGTTCTTCAGTCGGCGCTGGGCGTCGGCCTCCGACTTGCACCTGGCGCAGGTCGCCAGGTGGGCCAGGACACGCTCGCGCGTCTCATGACCGAGCTCTCCGTCGACGAGGGCGGAGAGTCGGTCGCCAAGGTGCTGCTCGGCGAGGAGCCGTTCGGCGGGGTTGGGTCGGGTGCCACTCACGCGGTCGCGCCCCCTCCCCCCAGTGCAGGCACACGCGGCACGAAGGAGCGGCGCTCGGCACGCGCCTCCGGCGAACGGTGCGCGAGGGCCTTGCGCAGCTGGGAACGGCCGCGGTGGATACGGGACCGGACGGTGCCGAGCTTGACACCGAGGGTCGCGGCGATCTCCTCGTACGACAGTCCTTCGATGTCGCACAGGACGACCGCGGCGCGGAACTCGGGCGCAAGCGTGTCGAGGGCCTGCTGGACGTCGGCGTCGAAGTGCGCGTCGTTGAAGACCTGCTGGGGCGTGGGCTCCTTGCTGGGCAGCCGCTCGGCGGCGTCGTCGCCCAGCGCGTCGAAGCGGATGCGCTGCTTACGACGGACCATGTCCAGGAAGAGGTTGGTGGTGATGCGGTGCAGCCAGCCCTCGAAGGTGCCCGGCGTGTACGTCGACAGGGAGCGGAAGACGCGGACGAAGACCTCCTGCGTCAGGTCCTCGGCGTCGTGCTGGTTGCCGGTGAGGCGGTACGCCAGGCGGTAGACACGGCCGCTGTGCGTGCTGACGATCTCCTCCCAGGTGGGCGGAGTCCACGCCTGCCCGTCCGCGTCGGTGGAGAAGGTCGCGGTCTGGGCATGGTCGGCGGCGTGGCTGTGGTCAGCGGTGTCGTTCACGGATTTCGGCCTACCTGCCGATCCGAGAAAGCGCCGGAGCACTCCTCCCCGATCCACAGGCGCAGCCGCACCTCCCCTATCGGCTCTGGTGGTGTCCAGTGGAGCCCCTACCATAGCCACCTCGCCCGTTAGCTCCGGATAAGCGGTTTTACGAGAATTTGATCTGGGCTGGCACGGCTGGTGCGCCTGCGTCAGCACTTGCTCTCGGCCCTGCTCGTCGTCGTGATCCAACTGTGTCCCCCCGCTCGTCTTCCCACCCCTCTAAACGCCTGGTCCCATCTGCGGGTTCCCGGCCGCAACGGATACAGTCACGCCCAGGCAACCACGGGGACAGGAGAGGGTCATTACCGGCAACCGGCAGACGAGCTGGGCGTTCGCCGACGCCTACGTCGCCGAGGACGAAGTCCTGCGCTGGGCCCGTGACCGGGCCCGTGAAGCGGGGCTGCGCTCGGTGTCGCCCGGCACGGGTGCCGCGCTGCGGATGCTCGCCGCCACCGTGGAGGCCAAGGCGGTCGCGGAGATCGGCACCGGTACCGGCGTCTCCGGAATCCACCTCCTGCACGGAATGCGTCCGGACGGCGTGCTGACCACGGTCGACCCCGAGCCCGAGCACCAGCAGTTCGCCCGCCAGGCCTTCCGGGCCGCGGGCTTCGCGAGCAACCGCGCCCGCTTCATCCCGGGCCGTGCCCTGGACGTCCTGCCTCGCCTCGCCGACGCCGGTTACGACCTCGTCTTCTGTGACGGCGACCGGCTGGAGTTCCTCGACTATCTCGCTGAATCGTTGCGCCTGCTGCGTGCGGGCGGCCTCGTCGTGTTCGAGGGCGTGTTCGCGAACGGCCGCACGGTCGACTCGGGCCCGCAGCCCACCGAGGTCATACGGATCCGGGAACTGCTGCGCGCGGTGCGCGAGAGCCAGGAGCTGGTGCCGTCACTGCTGCCGGTGGGCGACGGGCTGCTGTGCGCGGTCAAGCGCTGACCGCCTGACCGGCCGCCGCACAGGCCGTGTTTCCTACCGGGCATAGCCACGGACCCTCGCGGGAAGACTGGCAGACGAACCGGGGAGAACCGCAGACGTACCGGGGAAAGCAGCTACCCCGGCACCATGTGCGATGCCGGGGTAGCCGAAAGGGTGGGGTCGCTGCCGCGTCAGCCGACGACCTTCTTGAGGGCATCGCCGAGCGCGTCGGCCTCGTCCGGGGTCAGCTCGACGACGAGCCGACCGCCGCCTTCGAGCGGAACGCGCATGACGATGCCCCGCCCCTCCTTGGTCACCTCGAGCGGGCCATCGCCCGTTCGCGGCTTCATGGCCGCCATGCTCGTTCCCCTTCCTGAAACCAGCTCATCGTCAAAGCCGACGGCCCCATGGAGGGCACGCGCGTCAGATATGGGACACGCGACACCGGCATCGAACACATTGCTTCCAAGCCATTATCCCGCATCTCAGGACCCGATGACCAACATCAGTCGGCATCGCTTGGGCAACGCGCGCGAGCAAAACCACTCAATTCGGCGATGTGACTGCGATACTGCTCCGCCGCACGCGCTTCGGCCGAACGGAACCGGACACGAATTCTTTGACGCAGGTCACACGTCCGGTCGGGGCCGTGGTCGGTGATCTCCGCCATGCTGTCCTTCAGACAGGTGCGTACCGACGAGTACGCCCGAGCAGCCACACCGGAGGGGATACGCCATGGCCGACACCGTGCTCTACGAGGTGAGCGACGGGCTCGCGACGATCACGCTGAACCGCCCCGAGGCGATGAACGCGCTGAACATCGAGACCAAGGTCGCCCTGCGGGACGCGGTTCAGGCTGCGGCGGGCGACGACGCCGTACGCGCCGTGCTGCTGACCGCGGCCGGGGAGCGGGCGTTCTGCGTGGGGCAGGACCTCAAGGAGCACATCGGGCTGCTGATCGCGGACCGGGAGACCGGGTCGGGGCAGACGATGAGCACCGTGCGGGAGCACTACAACCCGATCGTGCGGGCGCTGGCCGGGATGTCGAAGCCGGTGGTGGCCGGGGTGAACGGGGTCGCTGCGGGGGCCGGCTTCGGGTTCGCGCTCGCTGCGGACTATCGGGTGGTGGCGGACACGGCGGCCTTCAACACGTCCTTCGCGGGGGTCGCGCTGACCGCCGACTCCGGGATCTCGTGGACGCTGCCGCGGGTCGTCGGACCGGGCCGCGCGGCCGACCTGCTGCTCTTCCCACGCAACATCAAGGCTCAGGAGGCGTACGAGCTGGGGATCGCGAACCGGCTGGTGCCCGCGGATGAGCTGCGCGCGGAGGCCGAGAAGGTGGCGCGGGCGCTGGCCGAGGGGCCGACGGTGGCGTACGGGGCGATCAAGGAGGCGGTGGCGTTCGGGCTGTCGCACTCCTTGGAGGAGACCTTGGAGAAGGAGGACGAGTTGCAGACGCGAGCGGGGTCCTCGGACGATCATGCGATCGCGGTGCAGGCCTTCGTCAACAAGGAGAAGCCGAAGTACCTGGGCCGATGAGCTCGGGGCGGTAGCGCCGTCGGGGGCTGCGGGTCCGTCGTGGTTGGCCGCGCCCACGCGGCGGAGCCGCACATCGGCACAGCCCCGCGCCCCTTACGGGGCGCTCCTCGCGACGCATGCCTGCAAGTGGTCGTCGACCAGGCCGCACGCCTGCATCAACGCGTATGCCGTCGTCGGGCCCACGAAGCGCAGGCCCCTCTTCTTCAGGGCCTTGGACAGGGCCGTCGACTCCGGGGTGACCGCCGGGACGTCCGCGAGGGTCCTCGGGGCCGGGCGCGTGGTCGGGTCCGGGGCGTGGGACCAGATCAGGGCGTCCAGGTCGCCGGGGGCCCAGTCGGCCAGGACTCGGGCGTTGGCGACGGTCGCGTCGATCTTCGCCCGGTTGCGGATGATGCCCTCGTCGGTGAGGAGGCGGTCCTTGTCGGTGTCCGTGAAGGTGGCGACCTTGGCGATCTCGAAGCCCGCGAAGGCGGCCCGGAAACCCTGTCGGCGGCGCAGGATCGTGATCCAGGACAGGCCCGACTGGAAGGCCTCCAGGCTGAGGCGTTCGAAGAGGGCGTCGTCGCCGTGGACCGGGCGGCCCCACTCCTCGTCGTGATACGTCACGTAGTCCGGGGTGGACAGGGCCCAGGGGCAGCGCAGGGCGCCGTCCGGGCCGGCGAGGGCCGTGCCGTCACTCACTGCTGGTCCTCCTGGGCGGGCTTGTCCATCGACACATGACCGGCCGAGGCCTGCGCGCCGGACAGCGCGGACTCCAGGTCGGCGATGCGGGCGTCGCGCTCGGCGAGCTCGGCACCGAGGCGGCTGAGGGCATCGTCCACATCGGCCATGCGGTAGCCGCGCGCGGCGAGCGGGAAGCGGAGGGTCTCGATGTCCGCGCGGTCGACCGGGCGGTCCAGCGGCAGCAGATCCTGCAGGCGCTCGGGCGCCGCCTCGGGCAGCGGGCCGTCGCTCTCGCCGCCGCCCACCACGGCGAGTGTCACCGCGGCGACCACGACGGCCAGCGCGACGACCAGGAACAAGAACATAACCATCGCTGCGGCCCCCACGGTCGGTTTATGCGAGCGGTCGAGTGTGTCAGGGTCCGATCGTGCCATGCGACTCTGACAGTTAGGGTCGCAGGCGGCCCAAAGGGCGGGACGTACCAGGACACACAAGGAGAGGTCACAGGGGATGCTCAGGCTGGGCAGGCGTGAGTTCGACGCGCACGAGCCGGTGATCATGGCGATCGTGAACCGGACCCCGGACTCCTTCTACGACCAAGGGGCGACGTTCCGCGACGAGCCCGCCCTCGCGCGCGTGGAGCAGGCCGTGGCGGAGGGGGCGGCCATCATCGACATCGGCGGGGTCAAGGCCGGGCCCGGCGAAGAGGTGACCGCCGAGGAGGAGGCGCGGCGGACGGTCGGGTTCGTGGCCGAGGTGCGGCGGCGCTTTCCGGATGTCGTGATCAGCGTGGACACCTGGCGGGCCTCCGTCGGGGCGGCGGTGTGCGAGGCCGGGGCGGATCTGCTGAACGACGCGTGGGGTGGCGTGGATCCCGGGCTGGCGGAGGTCGCCGCTCGGTACGGGGTGGGGCTGGTGTGTACGCATGCCGGGGGCGCGGAGCCTCGTACTCGGCCGCATCGCGTGACGTACGACGACGTCGTGGCCGACATCCTGCGGGTGACCGTCGGGCTGGCCGAGCGGGCGTCGGCGCTGGGAGTGCCGCGGGAGTCGATCCTGATCGATCCGGGGCACGACTTCGGGAAGAGCACGCGGCACAGTCTTGAGGCGACTCGGCGGCTCGGGGAGATGGTGGAGACGGGGTGGCCTGTGCTGGTGTCGCTGTCCAACAAGGACTTTGTCGGGGAGACGTTGGACCGGCCGGTGAAGGAGCGGGTGGTGGGGACGTTGGCCACCACTGCGGTGTCGGCGTGGTTGGGGGCGCAGGTGTACCGGGTGCATGAGGTGGCGGAGACGCGGCAGGTGCTGGAGATGGTGGCGTCGATCGCGGGGTGGCGGGCTCCGGCGGTGGCGCGACGGGGGTTGGCGTAGCGATCTCCATCCCCCCGCCGCCCCTGCATGGACCGGCGCCGAGGAACACCTTTCGTCCTCGGACGCCGGACCGCACGGCTCAAGCCTGGCGCTAGCGCCCCGCCTCCTTCGACACCAGTGCCACCGCCTCGTCCACGTCGTCCGTGACGTGGAACAGGAGCAGGTCCTTTTCCGAGGCCTTGCCCTGGGCGATCAGAGTGTTCTTCAGCCAGTCGACCAGGCCACCCCAGTACTCAGTGCCGAAGAGGACGATCGGGAAGCGGGTGACCTTCTGGGTCTGGACGAGGGTGAGGGCCTCGAAGAGTTCGTCGAGGGTGCCGAGGCCGCCGGGGAGGACCACGAAGCCCTGGGCGTACTTGACGAACATCATCTTGCGGACGAAGAAGTACCGGAAGTTCAGGCCGATGTCGACGTAGGGGTTGAGCCCCTGCTCGAAGGGGAGCTCGATGCCGAGGCCGACCGAGATGCCCTTCGCCTCGCAGGCGCCCTTGTTCGCCGCTTCCATGGCACCGGGGCCGCCGCCGGTGATCACCGCGAAGCCGGCCTCGACCAGGCCCCGGCCGAGGCGGACTCCGGCGTCGTACTCGGGCGAGTCGACCGGCGTGCGGGCCGAGCCGAACACGCTGATGGCGGCGGGGAGTTCGGCGAGCGTGCCGAAGCCCTCGATGAACTCCGACTGGATGCGCAGGACTCGCCAGGGGTCCGTGTGGACCCAGTCGGAGGGCCCGCCCGCATCCAGCAGGCGCTGGTCGGTCGTGCTCGCCGTCACCTGACCCCGCCTGCGGATCACCGGTCCCAGACGCTGCTCCGACGGTGGCTGCTTCTTCCCCTCGGGGTTGCCGGTAGCCATGTACGCTCCCTCCGCTGCGGGGCCTGCGGACTTGCAGGTCGTGCAGATGTTGCAGGTCTTTCCACTCAGCGTAGATCCACGCGGGTTACGGACGGGGGACGTGTGCATGTCCGCCATGAAGCGCCGTACCGGCGATCCCCGGGCGCACGCTCACCCCTGGTCCACCGCGGCTCCTACGCCGTGAGCCACGCCCTCAGCCGCTCCTCCCCCGCCAGGATCTTCGCCGTCTCCACCCGTTCGTCCCGCTTGTGCGCCAAGTGCGGGTTGCCGGGGCCGTAGTTGACCGCTGGGATGCCGAGGGAGGAGAAACGGGAGACGTCCGTCCAGCCGTACTTGGGGCGCGCGGTGCCGCCGACCGCGGCCATGAACGCCGCCGCCGCGGGGTGGGAGAGGCCGGGGAGCGCGCCGCCGCTGTGGTCGTCCACCACGAACTCCTCGACCCCGCAGTCGGCGAAGACCTCGCGGACGTGCGCGACGGCCTCCTCCTCGGTGCGGTCGGGGGCGTAGCGGAAGTTGACGGTCACGACGCATTCGTCCGGGATGACATTGCCCGCCACGCCGCCCGAGATGCCGACCGCGTTCAGGCCCTCGCGGTACTCCAGGCCGTCGATCAGCGGGTAACGGGGTTCGTACGACGCCAGGCGCGCCAGGATCGGGGCCGCCGCGTGGATCGCGTTCGAGCCCATCCAGCTGCGCGCGGAGTGGGCGCGCTCGCCCTTCGTCTTGAGGAGCACCCGGAGCGTGCCCTGGCAGCCGCCCTCGACCTCGCCGTCCGACGGCTCCAGCAGGACCGCGAAGTCGCCCTCCAGCCACTCCGGACGGGCCTCGGACACGTGCTTGAGGCCGTTGAGGTCCGCGGTGACCTCTTCGTTGTCGTAGAAGACGAAGGTCAGGTCGCGGTTCGGGGCCAGGACCGTCGCGGCGATGCGGAGCTGGACCGCGACGCCCGACTTCATGTCGCAGGTGCCGCAGCCCCACAGGACACCGTCCGCGTCGAGTCGCGAAGGTACGTTGTCCGCGATCGGCACCGTGTCGATGTGGCCGGCGAGGATCACGCGCTCCGGCCGACCCAGGTCGGTCCGCGCCACGACGTTGTTGCCGTACCGGTCGACCGTCAGATGCGGCAGCGTGCGCAGGGCGGCCTCGATCGCGTCCGCAAGGGGCTGTTCCGTGCCGCTGACAGAGGGAAAGTCGACGAGCTGCGCGGTGAGCTTCGCGGCGTCCAGCGTGAGGTCAAGGGAGGTGTCGGCCATGGTGCCGACCCTAACGCGCCCGACCGTCAGGCCGTCGGCCCACTTTCCTCACTCGACCCATACCCCTCGGTAACCTCAGCTACCTTGTAGGCGTGCCAGAGCCGTACCCCTCCTCCAAACGTCGTGGCCGCCTCCTGCGTCGCGGGGCGGCCTTCCTTGTCCTGCTCGCCGTCGCGGGGTATCTCGCGGTGCAGTACGTAACCGGCGGCACGGGCGAGCCGGGCTGCGAGGTCGCTTCGGGCGACGGCGCCGGGGCGCGGTACGAGTTCACGCCGGAGCAGGCGGTGAACGCGGCGACGATCGCCGCCGTCGGCACCGGCCGGGGGCTGCCCGAGCGGGCCGTGGCGATCGCCCTCGCGACCGCCCTGCAGGAGTCGGCGCTGCGCAACATCACCCACGGCGACCGTGACTCGCTGGGCCTGTTCCAGCAGCGGCCCTCGATGGGCTGGGGCACCGAGGAGGAGATCATGGACCCGATCTACTCGTCGGGCATGTTCTACCAGCACCTGGTCAAGGTCCGCGGATACACGGAGATGCCGCTCACCGTCGCCGCGCAGCACGTCCAGCGCAGCGGCTTTCCGGACGCGTACGCCAAGCACGAGCCGGACGCGACGCTGCTCGCGGCCGCCCTCACCGGACGTTCTGCGGCCACGCTGACCTGCGAGGGGCGCCCCGCCGCCACCCAGGCCGCGGGCCCGGACGGCGTGCGGGCCGCGCTCGTACGGGACTTCGGTCGGGACGCGCTCCAGCCGGCCTCGGCCGAGGTCGGCGCCAAGGACGCCACACCCACGCCCACCGCGTCCGTGGCCGGAAGCGACGGGCGGACCGTCGTGCTGCCTGTGACCGGCGACCGGGGTTCCAGCGCCGGGCGCGGTGTCCGCGAGCGTGGCTGGCAGTTGGCCCACTGGGCCGTGGCCAACGCCTCCGATCTGCACATCGAGCGGGTGTCGTACGCCGGCCGGGAGTGGACCGCCGGGAACACCGACAGCCAGTGGCGTCCGCTCGCGGGGCAGGGCGCCTCGGGGGCACGCAGCGGGCCGGACTCGGTCCGGATCACGACCATGCCGTAGCAGCCGCCGAACCGGTACACGCCGACTACGCGCAGGCGTTCGGCTGATCACTCCCGAGGGTCACCCGAGGTGTCGGTCGGCGGTGGTGTGGGCAGGTTTTCGCGCGGACACCCTCGTATCCGTCAAAGGCCTTGAGAATCAAGGGCTGTAAGGATTCGGCAGGGTTTCGGGCGACATGAGTTTTGCCCGGTTTTATCCGCAGGCGATAATGCGACGCATTGCCAACTCTTTACGTTGCGCCGCCGCAACCTTCGCGGGCTTCGAGCGGTAGTCACTGCGTCCGAGCCCGGAGATCAACAGCCAGTCGGTCAACTGCCGGGCGCGGTCGGACACTTCATCGTTCTCATCCGACATAACCGTCGAAGGAGCATCATGTCCCTCCCCCTGACCCGCCGGATCGCCCGTGCCGCGCTGCTCGTCGCTGCGGGAGCGGCTGCCGGGGTCGGTGCGGCCGGCTCCGCCAGCGCGGCCCCCGCACTGCCCGACGCCTCCAAGGTCGGCGGGCTGACCGCCCTGGACGGCGCGAGCGTCGTCGACGGCGCGGCCACGAACGCCACCGGGCTCGCGGGCGGCGCGGTCGACAACGCGGTCGACAACGCGCTGCCGACCGCGACGAAGGCCAGTGGCAAGGTGACCAAGACCGGCGGCAAGGCCGCGAAGAAGGCGGTGCCGACGGCGACCAAGGCCGGCAGCAAGGTCACGAAGAAGGCGACGCCCGCGGCGCAGGAGACCGCGGGCGGCGTTGCCGGGTCGGTCGGGACCGTCCTCGGTGACGCGGCTGGGTCCGGCGTGCCGGCGACCGGGGCGCTGCCGGTGCAGGGGCTTCCCATCGGCTGACGGTCGGCGTGCGCCTGGCTTGAGCCGACGGGGTTCAGGGAGTCTCCCTGGGCCCCGTCGGCTTGTGCGTGCCTGCGGCGGTATGCCGCTGTGCCCGTCGGGGCCGGAGCGTGTCCGCACGACACCCGGCGCTGCAGGCAGCCCTGGTCACGTCAAGCGCTGTACCGCTGCCCTCACGCGTTCGTCCGTCGCTGTGAAGGCGACGCGTACGTGGTGGGCGCCCGCCTCGCCGTAGAAGTCGCCAGGGGCCACGAGGATGCCCAGGTCGGCCAGGGTGGAGACAGTCGTCCAGCAGGACTCGTCCTTGGTGGCCCAGAGGTAGAGGCTGGCCTCGCTATGTTCGATGCGGAAGCCGTGGCGGAGCAGGGCCTCGCGCAGGGCCGTGCGGCGGGCGGCGTAGCGGTCGCGCTGGAGGCGGACGTGTTCTTCGTCGCCGAGGGCCGCGACGACGGCCGCCTGGGTCGGGGCCGACGTCATCATGCCGCCGTGCTTGCGGATCTGCAGGAGGGGCGACAGGACCGCGGGGTCGCCGGCCAGGAACGCGGCGCGGTAGCCGGCCAGGTTCGAGCGCTTGGAGAGGCTGTGGACGGCGACGATGCCGTCGTACGAGCCGCCGTTCACGTCCGGGTGCAGGACCGAGACCGGGTCGGCCTCCCAGCCCAGCTCCAGGTAGCACTCGTCGGAGAAGATCAGGATGCCGTGCGAGCGGGCCCACGCCACGATCCGGGTGAGCTCGTCCTTGGACAGGACCTTGCCCGTGGGGTTCGACGGGGAGTTCAGCCAGAGGAGCTTCAGGCCGGCCGGGTCCAGGTCGGTCGGGTCGTCGTAGACCTCGTGGTCGGCGCGGGCGAGGCGGGCGCCGACCTCGTACGTCGGGTAGGCGAGCCGCGGGTAGGCCACCCTGTCGCCGGGGCCCAGGCCCAGCTGGGTGGGGAGCCAGGCGACCAGTTCCTTGGAGCCGACGATCGGCAGGACGTGCCGGTGGGTGACCTCACGGGCGCCCAGGCGGCGCTCCACCCAGCCCGTGATCGCGTCACGCAGTGCCGGGGTGCCCCAGACCGTCGGATAGCCCGGGGAGTCCGCCGCGTCGATCAGGGCCTTCTGGATCAGCTCGGGAACCGGGTCGACCGGCGTGCCGACCGAGAGGTCGACGATGCCGTCGGGGTGCGCGGCGGCCGTCTTCTTGTACGGCTCCAGCTTGTCCCAGGGGAAGGCCGGAAGGCGGTCGGAGACTGCGGACACGGGATCTCGCTCACTTTCTGGTACAGCGGATACGGCAACGCCTCGGTCCCGCACGACGATCGGGGTGATCAGGCCGTACGGGACCGAGGCGGCACGCTGTGCGGGTCGCCGGTGAGGATTACTCGGCCTGCGGCGGGAGCGCGGCGACGAACGGGTGGTCGCGCTCGATCAGACCCAGCTTGCTGGCGCCGCCGGGGGAGCCGAGCTCGTCGAAGAACTCGACGTTGGCCTTGTAGTAGTCCTTCCACTCCTCCGGAGTGTCGTCCTCGTAGAAGATCGCCTCGACCGGGCATACCGGCTCACAGGCACCACAGTCGACGCATTCGTCCGGGTGGATGTACAAGGACCGCTGGCCCTCGTAGATGCAGTCGACCGGGCACTCCTCGATGCACGCCTTGTCCTTGACGTCGACACAAGGCTGCGCGATGACGTAGGTCACGCTGTCGTTCCTCCTCGATAGGGCGCTGGCGGGCCTCCTCAGGCTCCGCCGCCTGGCGCGCGGGAGCGCGGCGTCGTCGATGCCCGCCTCTAGTATCTCCGTTCTTGGGCATGATCCGAACAGGAGGGGTGAACTGACCTGTGGAAATCTCAGCGACGGGACGCCTTAAGGTCCGTATCACCGCTGCTGACGTGGGCAAACGGGTCTCCGTGCGCCGCCTGAACGATCCTGCGGCCGAGGGTGAGAAGTTCACCGACACGGTGGGTGTTCTCGCATCATGGGACGACGGTGTGCTGCTGATCACACGGAAGAGTGGCGAGACCGTCCGCATCGCGGAATCGTCGCTGGTCGCGGGGAAGGTGGTGCCCCCCACTCCCGCCCGGCGCCGGGGGCCCGCCGCGTCGTACGAGGAACTCGCGCACGTCGCCGCGCGCGCGTGGCGGCCCGTCGTGAGCGAGCGGCTCGGCGAGTGGGAGCTGCGCACCGCGTCCGGGTTCACCCGGCGGGCCAACTCGGTGCTGCCGCTCGGCGACCCCGGCATACCGCTGCCGGACGCGCTGGACGTCGTACGGCGCTGGTACGGCGACCGTGGGCTCCCCGCGTACGTCCAGACCGCGACCGGGGCCGAGGGCACGCAGGAGCTGCTGTGCGCGGAGCTGGAGCGGCTCGGGTGGGTGCGGGAGGTGTCTGCCGAGATGTGGATCGGGGCGCTCGCGCCCGTCACCGACCGGGACGAAGGTGCCGGAGTGGTGCTGGCCCGGGAGGCGGACGAGGCTTGGCTTGCGCGGTATCAGCGCAAGGGGGTGAGCGAGGTGGCCCTGAGGGTGCTCGGGAGCGGGCCGTCGGTGTGGTTCGCGACCGTTCCGAGTGCGGAGGGTGGTGCGCCCGCCGCGATCGGGCGCTGTGTCGTGGACGGGCGGTGGGCCGGGTTCGCGGCCGTGGAGGTCGATCCGACGCTGCGGCGGCAGGGGCTGGCCACCAGGGTGATGGCCGCGCTGGCCCGGCAGGCCCTCGACGAGGGGGCGTCGGCGGCGTGGCTGCAGGTCGAGGCGGAGAACGTGGGCGCGCGGGAGATGTACGCCGGGATGGGGTTCGCCGCGCATCATGCCTACCACCACTATCGATCTCCGTGAGCAGTGGTACCGATCGCCGCGAAAGGGCACGAGCCAGCTATGCGTCCCCCCTATCCCCCACCGCCCGAACGTTCCGCCGAGCTGCGGAGGCGGTTCGCCGAAGAGGCGCGGTCCGAGCGGCCCGATCTGTCCATGCTGTGTCTGCTGGTGGGAGCCGAGGCGGACGGGGCACTGGACGAGTCGAGGATGGATTCCGTACAGGTGGAGCTGGATGCCCTGGCCGGACAGCTGCCGTTCCGGCCGGGCGGGCCGAGGGCTTGGGCCGTGGCCCTGCGTGAGCTGCTCGGGGAGCGGTACGGGTTTCGCGGCTCGGCCGCGGACTATCAGCGGCTGGAGTCGTCGTTGCTGCACGAGGTGCTTCAGCGGCGGCGTGGGCTGCCGATTCTGTTGTCGGTGGTGTGGCTGGAGGTGGCCCGGCGGGCGGGGGCCCCGGTGTACGGGGTCGCGTTGCCCGGGCACTTCGTCGTGGGGTTCGGGCCGGTCGATGAGCAGGTGCTCGCCGATCCGTTCGACGGAGGGCGGGTGTTGACGGGGGGCGATGCGGAGCTGCTAGTGGCGGGGGCCACGGGGGCTCCGCTGGATCCGTCGATGCTGTCGCCGGCCGATCCGCTGGATGTGGTGCTGCGGATTCTGAACAACGTTCGGGCCTGGGCGGCGACTCGGCCCGAGCGGTCGGATGTGGCGCTGTGGGCGGTGGACCTGTCGCTGCTGCTGCCGTCGCATCCGGCTCGGTTGCGGTTCGAGCGGGCGCAGTTGCTTGTGCAGCGGGGGGACTTCGTCGAGGGGGCGGTGGAGTTGGAGGAGTACGCGGAGTTGATCTGTGCGGTGGACGAGGGGGCGGCGGAACAGGTGCGGGGGCAGGCTCGGGCGGCTCGGGCGTTGCTCAATTGAGTTCGCCGGTTCGCCGTAGGGGGTTGCGTTGTCATGCGGGTGCGGGTGCATAGTCGTTGATCGCGCCCACGCGGCGGAGCCGCATGTCGGGACAGCCCCGCGCCCCTGGGGCGCTGCCCTTGTCCGGCGACTACAGCCAGCCCTTCTCTCTCGCGATCCGTACCGCCTCCGCCCTGTTCCGTACCGCCAGTTTCTGGATCGCCGTCGAGAGGTAGTTGCGGACCGTGCCCTGGGACAGGTGCAGGGCTGCTGCCAGCTCGGCGTTCGTGGAGCCGCCCTCCGCTGCCCGCAGGACCTCCCGCTCGCGGTCCGTCAGAGGGTTGGCGCCCTCCGCCAGGGCCGCTGCCGCCAGGGTGGGGTCGATGACCCGTTCCCCTGCCAGGACCTTGCGTATCGCCTCGGCCAGTTGTGCCGCGGGGGCGTCCTTGACCAGGAAGGCGTCGGCGCCGGACTCCATCGCGCTGCGGAGGTAGCCGGGGCGGCCGAAGGTCGTGAGGACGAGCAGCTTCACGGCCGGCAGCTCCTTGTGCAGCAGTGCCGCGGCCTCGATGCCCGTCGCGCCCGGCATCTCGATATCCAGGAGCGCCACGTCCACGTCGTGCTCGCGGGCCGCCGCCAGGACCTCGTCGCCGCGGGCCACCTGGGCGACGACCTCGATGTCCTCCTCCAGGCCGAGCAGGGCGGCCAGGGCCTCGCGGACCATCGACTGGTCCTCGGCGAGGAGGACCTTGATCGTGCGGCTCATGAACCGGATCCTACGTCCGCCGAGATCGCGGCGGCCGGGACGCGGGCGATCAGCCGGAAGCCCTGCCGGGTGCCGGCCGCCTCCAGGGTGCCACCCGCCTTCTCCAGGCGTTCCGATAGGCCCGTCAGGCCGTGGCCGGGGCCGTTGCCCTGCTCGCCGGAGCCGTCGTCCTCGACGGAGAGTTCGAGGACGGCACCGTCGAGGGTGTGGCGGCGCACGACCTCGACCGTGCAGCACTGGGCGCCGCTGTGCCGTACGACGTTGGTGACCGCCTCGCGCAACGCCCAGGCGAGGGCCGTCTCGCTGTCCTCGGAGACGTCGGTGAGGTCGGGCTCGGCCGGGAGTTCGGCCCTCACGCCGGCGGCCGTCAGGGCGACCCTGGCGCCCGCCAGTTCCGCCGCGAGGCGCGGGCGGCGGTAGCCCGAGACCGCCTCGCGCACGTCGACCAGGGCCTGGCGGCTGACCTGCTCGATGTCGGCGACCTGCCGGGCCGCCTTGTCGGGGTGGTCGGGGAGCATACGGCCCGCGAGTTCGCTCTTGATGGTGATCAGGGAGAGGGAGTGGCCCAGCAGGTCGTGCAGGTCCCTGGCCAGGCGCAGTCTCTCCTCGTTGGCCGCCAGTTGGGCGACGGTGGCGCGGGCCTCGCGCAGCGCGACCGTCGTGCGGATGAGTTCGCGGACGCCGGTCATGGCGAAGCCGCCCAGCAGGGCCGGGATCAACAGCCCGGCCAGGAAGGCCTTGCCGCCCGGTGTCGCGAACGCGATCACGGTCATCAGCGCGGACGCGCCCGGGATCGTCCAGCGCGCCATGCGCAGCGGCAGGGCCGCGCCGGACGCGATGGACACGTACACGAACAGCACCAGCCACTCCCGGCCCAGGGTCAGTGCGAGGACCGTGGACTGGGCGGCGAGGACGCCGAGCGAGGCGAGCACGACGCTGTTGCGCTCGCCTCGGCCGGTGCGGAAGAGCAGCAGCATGTACCAGGTGACGAACGCGGCGAGGCCGATCCAGCCGAGCACCCTTACGCCCGGGCTGTGGCCGCCGTGCAGCAGGTCGTTGGCCGGCGCACTCAGGTACACCAGCCAGATACCGGTCCACAGGAGCTTGATGAAGCGTTGCTTGCGATTCTCCGGGCGCTGTCCGATCCCGACGCCTGTGCCGCTCACGCCTTCAACGTGTCCTTCCGGTACAGCCAGGCCGCGCCGCCCGTGAAGAGAGCGAAGGAGACGACGAGGACGGCGAGGTCCTTCGCGTGTGGGGCCTGGCTCTGCTCGATGGCCTGCCCCAGGGCAGCGTACGCGTGCGTGGGCACCCAGGCGGCGATGTCCTGGAGCCACTGCGGGAAGGTCGTCGTGGGCATCCACAGGCCGCCGAGCAGGGACAGCCCGAAGTAGATGATCATGGTGATCGGGCGTACCGCGTCACCGGTCGCGGAGTATCCGATCGCCACACCGAGCGCGGCGAAGACCAGGCTCCCGGCCCAGATCGCACCGGTGAGGGCGAGCCACTGCCAGGCGTCCAGCCGTACGTCCTTCACCACCGCGGCGACGACGAAGATGACGACGATCGACGGCAGGCTGACCACGGCGGCGCTCGCGGTCTTGGCCAGCACGTACCCGCGGCCCGGCAGGGTGGTCAGCCGCAGCTGCCGTACCCAGCCGCTCTCGCGCTCCTTGGCGATGCGCTCGCTGTTGCCCATCAGGACGGCCGTGAGGGCGCCGAAGGAGGCCATGGAGACCATCATGTAGGTCGGCAGGGTCAGGCCCGTGCCGTCGACCTCGGTCGTGCTGTCGGCGCTGCCCGCGATCAGCAGGAACAGCATCGACGGGTAGAGCACCGAGAAGAACAGGAACTTGCGGTTGCGCAGGGCGCGGGTGAGTTCCAGCCGGATCAGGGCCTTCATGACGTACGTGCCTCCTCGGCGGTGGTGATGGCGACGAACGCCTGCTCCAGTCCGAGCCCGGCGACTTCGAGGTTGCGGGGGTAGAGGCCGAGCCCGTAGAGGGCGTGGACGGTCGCGTCGGCGTCGGTGGACTGGATACGGACGGTCCGGCCCGACCCCGCGGCGGACCCGCTGTTGGACACCGTGAACGTGGTGAGGAAGGGCAGCTCGCGCAGGGCGGCCTCGTCGACCGGACCGTCGGCCAGGTCGAAGGAGATCCGCCGCGCCCCCGCCTTCGCCTTGATCTCGGCCGCCGTGCCGTCGGCCAGCAGCCTGCCGCGGTGCAGGACCAGCACCCGGTCGGCGATCGCGTCCGCCTCTTCCAGGTAGTGCGTGGCGAAGAGGACCGTACGGCCCTGGTCGGCCTGTTCGCGCATGGTGGCCCAGAAGGCCTGGCGGGTGGTGACGTCCATGCCGGTGGTGGGCTCGTCGAGGACGATCAGGTCGCTGTCGCCCGCCGTCGCGAGGGCGAAGCGGACGCGCTGGGACTGGCCGCCGGAGAGCTTGTCGACCTTGCGGTCGGCGATCTGCGTGATGCCCGCGCGGGCGAGGACGTCGGAGACGGGGTACGGCCGCGGATGCAGATCGCAGGCCAGCCGCACCATCTCGGCGACCGTGACCTCGTCCATCAGCCCGCCGCTCTGCAGCATGGCACCCACCCGTCCGGCGACGATCGCCTCGCGCGGGTCGGTGCCGAAGACGCCGACCCTGCCGCTGTCGGGGCGCTTGAGGCCGAGCAGCAGATCGAGCGTGGTGGACTTGCCGGCCCCGTTCGGGCCCAGCAGGGCCACGGTCTCCCCCGGGTGCAGCGCGAGCGTGAGGCCGTCGACGGCTCGTACGTCCCCGTAGCTCTTGCTCACCCGGTCGAATCCGACCACCGCAGTCGTCGTGTTCAACGCTGTCGTTGTCATGTGCTCAAGGGTGGCCGCGGGGGCCGGGAGCCCGGCAGTGTCGGCGGTCCTGACTGCCGGATGACAGATGTCATACGACGGCCAGGGGCACCCGGCGATTGCCGGGTGCCCCTGCTCCGAGCTGGTTTCGCTAGCTCGGGTTGGTGTCGATGGTGACGGTGCGCTCCGCCGCCGTCTTGGCGCGCAGCGCCTTGCGCAGGGCGGAGGCGACGTCCTGGGGAAGCACGTCGCGCTTGCCGCTCGCGCCGTTGATCTGCACGCCGTCGAAGGTGGCGCCGTACGCTGCCTTGAGCGCCGTGAGGTCGTACGTGTCCACGAGCTTGCCGTCGACGGCCTTGACTCCGAGGATCTTCGGCAGTGACAGGGAGCCGAACGGGATGCTGTGCGCGGCATCCGTCTGGACCGTGACCTTGTTGGCCATCGCCGGTTCGGCGAACTCGTTCATGAACCGGTCGACCTCGGCGTTCGTGACCGTCGGCTGCTGGGTGGTCGTAGGGACCTGCACCGCGGCGGACGCGCCCGTCTCGACCTGGGTGCGGTAGGCCCCCTGGACCGCCGCGGTGGACTTGGCGACGTCGATGCCCTTGCCGGCCTTGCCGTAGACGGCGACGGCCTTGCCGGAATCGAACTTGATCGTGCCCTCGGTCACCGAGCCGGAACCGCCGGAGACGTCCTGGAGGGCCGCCTGCAGCTTCTCCTCGTCGGTGGGCATGACCGGGTCGACGACCCGGTGGTTGCCGAAGAGGGCGCCGATGACCGAGACCGGGTTGTAGTCACTGCTCGCGGCCGTGCTGACCGTCTGCTGCATGTCGAACTGCAGCCCGGCCTTGTCCGGCTCCAGCGTGACGGTCTTGCCGCCCACCGAGAGCTTCAGCGGCTTGTTGACCTGCTTGTCGAAGGCGTCGTTGAGCTTCTTCAGCGCCTCGTCGCGCGTGCCGCCGCCGATGTCGACGCCGAGCACGGTGGTGCCCTTGGGCACGTCGGAGTGGGCCATCAGCAGGCCGGCGCCGTAGACACCGCCGGCGAGGACGATCACGCCGCCGCCGATCAGGGCCAGCTTGCTGCGGCCCTTCTTCTTGGGCGCGCGGGATGCCTGTGTCTCCGAACTGGCGGGTTCCGGCAGCTTCGGGGGCGTGTGCGGCCCGGGCGCGTCGGCGCCGCCCGGCCCGAACGGCCCGCTCTGGGCGCCGGAGGGGACGACGGGGATGCCGCTGGTGACGGTGTGACCGGAGACGTTGTCGGCGACACCGTAGTTCGGGTTGCCGGGCTCGGGGGCCGGCTTCTGCGGGGTGAGGATCGCGGTGTCGTCGCTCATCCCACCGCCGGGGCCGCGGCCCGGGGCGTGGGGGGAAGCGCCGGGGCCACCGGGTCCGGCGGAAATGCCGCCCGGACCACCCGGGCCGGCAGGTCCGGGAGGACCACCGTGACCGGCGGGGCCGCCACGGCCACTGCCAGGGCCGCCGGGACCATTTGGCCCGCCGGGCCGACCCGGGCCCGCGGAGATGCCGGCACCAGCCGGGCCGCTCGGGCCGCCGGGACCGGCGGAAATACCGGAACCGCCCGGACCGCCCGGACCGCCGGGAAGACCAGCAGCACCGGGACCGCCGGGTCCGCCGCCCGTGACCGGCGGCACCGCAGGGCCGTCGCCGGTGACCGGACCGGTCGTCGGGCCCGCGGGGCCGTGCGGGCCGCCCTGGCCGCCGCGGCCGTTCGAGCCGTTGAAGTCGCTCGGGCCGCCGAAGTCGCCGGAGCCGTCGAAGCTGTTCGGGGCGTTGAAGTCGGCGGACGGGTCGAAACCGCCCGGCCCGCCCTGGGCGCCGTATCCGCCCGGGCCGTTCGGGCCCCCCTGGCCTCCGTAGCCGTTCGGGGCGCCCTGACCGTCCGGGCCGCCGCTGCCGTTCTCCGCGAAGTAGGGCAGGTCGTCGCGGCGCGCCTCGCCGCCGGGGCGCGGGCCGTTGCCGCCACCCAGCGGGCCCGCCGCCAGCGCCTCGGTGACGTCGAAGGAACCGGTGCCGCCGCCGTGCCCCGGAGCCACGGGACCGCCGGTCGCACCGGGGAGCCCGGGGCCGCTCGCACCGCCGGGGCGCGAGCCGCCCGGCACGCTCATCGAGCCGACGACCCCACCGGGTCGCCCGGCACCGGCGCCCGGGCCGGCGGGGCCGCCCGCGCCGGGGCCCGAACCGCCCGGCAGGCCTGCACCGTTGGTGGCCGCGCCGCCCTGACCGCCCTTGCCCCCCGAGGACTTGCGGGGCGCGAACCAGTCGCTCGTCTTCTCCTCCGCCTGCCCCGCGGGCTGGGCCGGGGGCTCGACGGTGCCCGGGGACCTGGCGGTGGCGGCGGACGGCCTCGATGTCTCGGCGTCCGTGCTGTCGACGGGGCCGAAGCTCTCGGCGTCCGCGACGGGCTTGCGCACGACGACCGGCGGAATGGGCCGGGATCCGGGGATGTTGATCCGGATCCGCGTCGTCAGCGTGGTCTCGGTCTTGCGTTCCTCCGGCTGCGCGGCCGAACGGCCCGCTTCCGCACCGCTGTCGGAAGCCATGGGGGTCCCGTACGGCGGCGTGCCCGAGGGGTATGCGGCTCCGCCGCGCCCGTTGGGCCCGGAGGACGGAGTGTCAGTTTCACGGCTCAAGGCAGGTTCTCCCGGTTGGCTCCACCGCCTGTTCGACCTCATTGCTTCGGACGGCTCGGCGGCGCGCACCACCATACTGGCCACTTCCGGCCCGCATCCCACGACCGCCTGGGAAACCCACACGGGACTCGCACGAGTGCGGCGCGGAGAAGTGGTACGTCACTTGGCAAGTCGGACGCCGTCGCCACCCGGTTGCCGCACAGGCGCGAGGGTGGCGCAGATCACAGCCACAGCCATGCCGCCGAGCAGGAAGAGGTAGGAGGCGGCGCCTGTGCCGAAGACGAAGTCGCCTTCGGGGCGGCTGGCGGTGAGCAGGATGACGGTGATCATCCAGCCGCCGGCGGGCGCGACGGCCGCGGCCCGGCTGCCCATCGCCCGGGCTGCGCCCAGGCAGAGCCCGGCCTCGCCGGCGAGGGCGAGCAGCAGGCCGCCCGGGAACCACGCGGGCTGCACCAGCGCTCCGGCCACGCCGACCACCGCGCCGAGCACGAAGAGCCCGAGGTGGGCGAGGACCCGCAGGGCGGAGGGCCGCTTCAGCGGCTGGGCGAGCATCGAGCTCATGACGCCTCCTCGACGGCGACACCGGCGAACAGATCGGACTCTGTCCGCGCCGCCGGCTCCCCGCGCACCAACTCGTAGTACTCGGTCGTGAAGAGGGGCTGCGCGAGTTCGTTGGAGAGCGCGAAGTACGGCTCGGCCACATCGATCTGCGTGGCGTGCGCCCGCATCGCGGCGGCCTTGGCGGGGGCGTGGGCGGTGCCGTCGATCACGGTGGTGATCCGCTCGTCGGCCACGACACCCGGCACGTCGCCGACGGTGGCGGCCTTGGCGAAGGGCAATCCGGGCAAGTCCGCCTGAAGCCGGGCGAAGGCCTCCTCGGCGACCGTGCGCGGGACGCGGTTCCAGTAGATCTTGGGGATCTGCCACCCGGCGTCGGCGGCCAGCTCGGCCCCGCGCATGGCGACGCGGTGGGCCTGGATGTGGTCCGGGTGGCCGTAGCCGCCGTCGGGGTCGTAGGTGACGAGCACCTGGGGGCGTACCTCCAGGATCACCTCGACGAGCTCCCGGGCCGCCTCGTCGACGTCCGCCTGCCACAGGCTCGCGGGGTCGTCGTTGTCGGCGATGCCCATCATCCCCGAGTCCTCGAAGCGGCCCTTGCCGCCGAGGAGACGGAAGTCCTCGACGCCGAGCTCGCGCATCGCGGCCGTGAGCTCGGCCAGGCGGTGTTCGCCGAGCTCGGCTCCGGTCAGGTGGCGCAGCTCGGGGGGAATGACCTCGCCGTGCTCACCCAGGGTGCAGGTGACCAGGGTCACCCGGGCACCCTCGGCCGTGTACTTGGCCATGGTCGCGCCGTTGTTGATCGACTCGTCGTCCGGGTGCGCGTGCACCAGGAGCAGACGCCGAGCGCAGCGAGATGGGGGTCCCCCCGCCCGAAGGGTGGGGGAGGGCAGTTCCGTCATGGGCCCCACCCTACGAGGCGACACCGACAGCGCTGCCCGGCACGGCTCAGAACTTGATGCTGCCGATCATGCCCGCGATGTTCGTCGTCAGCTCACTGATGGTGGGAGCGACGGTCGAGGACGCCAGGTAGAAACCGAGCAGCATGCAGACCACGGCATGGCCCGCCTTCAGCCCTGATTTCTTGACCAGCAGGAAGACGACGATCGCCAGCAGCACCACCGCCGAAATCGAGAGTGCCACGGCGGCTCACCTCCAAGAATCCCAGGCGCGGGGGTCGGACTATGGGGGCAGATAAATCCATGCAGCAGCCAGCAGGTTCATACCCACTATGCGCTTGTGATCATAACTATCCGTCCGTGCGCATCGATCGGCGCACAGCCGCACAAGGGGGCGCACTGGCCAATATGGTCGGGGCATGACGACCGAGCCTGTGTCCTTCCCCCGACGGCACGCCCGCACCCAGAGGTTCACCTTCGGCGCACCGCGCGCCTTCACGGTGGCGCCCGACGGTTCCCGTGCCGTGTTCCTGCGCTCCACCTCCGGGACGGATCCGGCGAGTTCGCTGTGGGTGCTCGACACGACGGACGGCGGGGAGCGCGTGGCGGCCGACCCGCGCGCCCTCCTGGGTGGCACCTCGGAGGACCTCTCGCCCGAGGAGCGGGCACGCCGCGAGCGCAGCCGAGAGGGCGGCGCCGGCATCGTCTCCCACGCCACCGACACGGCCGTCGAGTTGGCGTCTTTTGCCTTGTCAGGGCGGCTTTTCACGGCCGAACTGCGGGCCGGTACGGCACGTGAACTCCCGGTCCCCGGGCCGGTGATCGACCCGCGCCCCTCCCCCGACGGACGGCACATCGCGTACGTCACGCAGGGTGCCCTGCGGGTGGTGGGCGCCGAGGGCGAGGGCGACCGTGCGCTCGCCGAGCCGGAGTGGGACGGTGTGACCTACGGCCTCGCGGAGTTCATCGCCGCCGAGGAGATGGGGCGCTACCGGGGCTTTTGGTGGGGTCCGGAGTCGGACCTGCTGCTGGTGGCGCGGGCGGACGACACGCCGGTGCGCCGGTGGTGGATCTCCGATCCGGCACGTCCGGAGCGCGAGCCGCAGCGGGTGGCGTATCCGGCGGCGGGAACGCCGAACGCGGACGTGCGGCTGTTCGTGATCGGCCTGGACGGGGTGCGTACGGAGGTCTCGTGGGACCGGGCGCGGTACCCGTATCTGGCGCGAGTGCACTGGTCAGCGGCGGGTGCCCCGCTGCTGCTCGTACAGGCGCGCGACCAGCGCAGCCAGCTGTTCCTGGCCGTGAACCCGGCGACGGGGGCGACCCGGATGGTGCACGCGGACGAAGATCCACAATGGCTGGATCTTTTCCCTGGCGTGCCCTGCTGGAGCCCGTCAGGACACCTCGTGCGCATCGCCGACGAGGGCGGCGCGCGGGTCCTCACCGTGGGCGAACGCCCGTTGACCGGACCGCAGTTGCACGTCCGCGCGGTGCTGGACGTCACCTCGGACGACGTGCTGATCTCGGCGTCGGCGGGCGAGGCCGCGGCCGTTCCCGAGATCGGCGAAGTGCACGTGTACCGGGTGAACGAGCTCGGCATGGAGCGCGTTTCACAGGAGCCGGGCGTGCACTCGGCGGTTCGCGCCGGGGGCGTGACGGTACTGGCCTCCCACACCCTTGACCGGCCCGGGGCTCAGGTCCAGGTGCTGCGGGACGGGAAGCCGACGGCGACGGTCCGGTCGTATGCCGAAGATCCCGGTTTGACCCCGCGCGTGACCCTCACCGAAGGGGGCGCACGCCGCATCCCGTGCGCCGTGCTTATGCCTCGGGACTACGCCGGTGACACCCCGCTGCCGGTCTTGCTGGATCCCTACGGTGGTCCGCACGCCTCCCGGGTGGTCGCCGCGCACAACGCGCACCTCACCTCGCAGTGGTTCGCCGACCAGGGGTTCGCGGTGATCGTCGCGGACGGGCGCGGTACGCCGGGGCGCTCGCCCGCGTGGGAGAAGGCCGTCAAGGACGACATCGCGGCGATCGTGGTGCAGGACCAGGTCGACGCGCTGCACGCGCTCGCCGAGCGGTTCCCGCTCGATCTGACCCGCGTGGCCATCCGGGGCTGGTCCTTCGGCGGCTACCTGGCGGGGCTCGCCGCGCTGCGCCGCCCGGACGTCTTCCACGCGGCGGTGGTCGGCGCACCGGTCACGGATCTGCGCCTGTACGACACCCACTACCAGGAGCGGTACGTCGGACATCCCGACGAGCAGCCGGAGGTCTACCGCCGCAACTCGCTGATCGACGACGCGGGCCTGGTGGATCCGGCCGAACCGCACCGCCCGATGATGATCGTCCACGGCCTCGCGGACGACAACGTGGTCGTCGCCCACTCCCTGCGCCTGTCCTCGGCCCTGCTCGCCGCGGGCCGTCCGCACGAGGTGCTGCCGCTGTCCGGCGTCACGCACATGACCCCGCAGGAAGCAGTCGCGGAGAACCTGCTGCTGCTTCAGCTGGACTTCCTGCAGCGGTCGCTGACATAGCGGTACAAAAGCGCCCGAACTGCGTTAACACGCAGGCAACTTCACCGAAGCGGTACCGATATACGGACGGTGGAGGCTGAACAGCGTACGGCCGTGCGGGTGCCGTAAACGGGCCGGGGTGCGCCATGTCACCCCGGCCCGTTGCCTTGCGCCGCCGCGAAATGGCACGCCGAGTCGTGCGCCTCGGGCCCGCTCGGGTCCCGCAGACGTGCCGGCACCGCGAGCGCCGGCACCTGCTCGGCGCAGCGTTCCTCCGCCTTCCAGCAGCGGGTGCGGAAGCGGCAGCCGGAGGGGACGTTCGTCGGGGACGGGACGTCGCCCGCGAGGATGATGCGTGCGCGGTGTGCACGGGCCTCCGGGTCGGGGACGGGGACCGCGGAGAGCAGCGCCTGGGTGTAGGGGTGCGTGGGGTGGTCGTAGATCTCGGCGTCCCTGCCGATCTCCACGATCCGTCCGAGGTACATCACCCCGACCCGGTCGGAGATGTGCCGGACGATCGACAGGTCGTGGGCGATGAAGACGTAGGAGAGCTCGAACTCGTTCTGCAGGCGGTCCATCAGGTTGATGACCTGGGCCTGGACCGAGACGTCCAGCGCGGAGACGGGTTCGTCGGCGACGATGACCTCCGGGCGCAGCGCCAGCCCCCGTGCGATGCCGATGCGCTGGCGCTGGCCGCCGGAGAACTGGTGCGGGTAGCGGTTGATGTACTCGGGGTTGAGGCCGACCACGTCCAGCAGGTCCCGCACCCGGCGGCGGCGGTCGCCCTTCGGAGCGACCTCGGGGTGGATGTCGTACGGCTCTCCGATGATGTCGCCCACCGTCATGCGGGGGTTGAGGGAGGTGTACGGGTCCTGGAAGACCATCTGGATGTTGCGGCGTACGGCCTTCAGGGCGCGGCCGGACAGCCTGGTGATGTCCTCGCCCTTGTACTTGATCGAACCGGCCGTCGGCCGTTCCAGGTTGACCAGCATCCTGGCGACCGTCGACTTGCCGCAGCCGGACTCGCCGACGATGCCGAGGGTCTCGCCGCGGTGGAGGGTGAAGTCGACGCCGTCGACGGCCTTGACCGCGCCCACCTGTTTCTTGAAGAGGATGCCCCGGGTGAGCGGATAGTGCTTGACGAGCCCGCTGACCTCCAGAATCGGCTCGGCCGGTGAGGAACTAGCCATCCAGGCACTCCCTCCAGAAGTGGCAGGCGCTGCCCCGTGCTTCGGAGACCTCGTACAGCTCGGGCACATCGGTGCGGCACAGGTCGCGGGCCATCGGGCAGCGGGGGTTGAAGGCGCAGCCCTGCGGGATGTTCATGAGGTTGGGGGGCAGGCCCTTGATGGCGTAGAGCTCCTGGCCCTTCTGGTCCAGGCGCGGGATCGACTCCAGCAGGCCCCTGGTGTACGGGTGGCCGGGCGCCTTGTAGATGTCGTGCACCGGCGCCGACTCCACGATGCGGCCGGCGTACATCACGGCGATCCGGTCCGCGACGTCCGCGACGACGCCGAGGTCGTGGGTGATGAGGATCAGGCCCATGCGGTACTCGCGCTGGAGCTCCGCCAGCAGATCCATGACCTGGGCCTGGACGGTGACGTCCAGGGCGGTGGTGGGCTCGTCGGCGATGATGAGCGCGGGTTCGAGGGCGAGGGCCATCGCGATCATGATGCGCTGGCGCATGCCGCCGGAGAACTGGTGCGGGTACTGCTTGACGCGCTCGCGCGCGGCCGGGATGCGCACCCGGTCCATCAGCTCCACGGCCTTCGCCCGCGCGTCCTTCCTGGACATGCCGCGGTGCACCACGAACATCTCGCCGAGCTGGTCGCCGACGGTCAGTACGGGGTTGAGCGACGACAGGGCGTCCTGGAAGATCATCGCCATCTCGGCGCCGCGGACCCTGCGCCGCTCCTCTTCCTTCAGCTTCAGCAGGTCCCGCCCCTGGAAGAGGATCTCGCCCCCGGTGATCCTCCCGGGCGGCATGTCGAGAATCCCCATCACCGCCTGCGCGGTCACCGACTTCCCGGACCCGGACTCCCCGAGCACGGCGAGCGTCTCCCCCGCGTCCACGCCGTAACTCACCCCGTTGACCGCCTTGGCAACCCCGTCCCGCGTCCGGAACTCCACCTGCAGATCACGCACTTCGAGCAGCATGCCGTCGGCTCACCTCACTTTCGGATGGGGGCGGCGGGGACCCAGGCAGACCCCGGGGGCGTCGCACACCGCGACGTCGAGCATGACGGCGACCAGGACGGCGAGCACCAGGCGCCCGACGCGAGGTGACGCCCCGGCAGGTGGCCTGGGACCGCGGGCACCCCGCAGGTCCGCCACCGGCCGAGCACGGTCGGCACCACGCCCCCGGGCGGGCCGCAGGCCGACGCCGCGTCGCCCTCTCGGCCCCGGCCCCGGGCACTGCGCAGCTCGCGTTGCCGCCCCGTGACCTCCCTCGTCGCCACCGCCACCGCCCCCTCACCTCAGCTTCGGGTCGAGGGCGTCGCGGACTGCGTCGCCCAGCATGATGAAGGCCAGGACCGTGACGGCGAGGGCGCCGGAGGGCCACAGGAGGGCGTGGGGGGCGTTGCGGATGTAGGGGGAGGCGGCCGAGATGTCGATGCCCCAGGAGACGCTCGGGGGTTTCAGGCCGACCCCCAGATAGGACAGGGTCGCCTCCAGGGCGATGTACGTACCCAGGGCGATGGTCGCGACCACGATCACCGGGGCGATGGCGTTGGGCGCGATGTGGCGCAGGAGGATGCGGGAGTTGGAGGCGCCGAGGGCGCGGGCGGCCTGGACGTAGTCGTGCTGTTTGGCGGTGATGACGGCGCCGCGCGCGATGCGGGAGATCTGCGGCCAGCCGAGCAGCACGATGAAGCCGATGACCGGCCAGATGGAGTTGGCGGTGACCACGGACAGCAGGACCAGGCCACCGAGGATCACCGGGATGGCGAAGAAGACGTCGGTGATGCGGGAGAGGAACGAGTCCCACAGGCCGCCGAAGAAGCCCGCCAGCGCCCCCAGCACCGAGCCGAGGACCGCGACCCCGAGCGTGGCGCATACGCCGACCGCGACGGACGTACGGGCGCCGTAGACCGTGCGCGTGTAGACGTCGCACCCCTGGCCGTCGTAGCCGAAGGGATGGCCGGGCGCGGAGCCCTGCTGGGCCTTGGCGAGGTCGCACGTGAGGGGGCTGCCGGAGGCGATCGCCGAGGGCCACAGGGAGATGAAGAGCAAGAAGAGGATGATCAGGCCCGAGACGATGAAGACGGGGTTGCGGCGCAGGTCCTGACAGGCGTCGGACCAGAGGCTGCGCGGACGTTCGTCCGCCGCGGCCTCCGACAGCTGCGGCCCCGGCGGTCCCGTGCCCTGCGGACCCCGCGGTGCCGGCCCGACCGGCGGCCGCGGCTCCAGCGTCTGCGCCTCGCCCGCGGCCAGCTCCATCGCACCGCCCGCGCCCCCGCGCCGCTGCCGGCGATCGCCCCTCGGGCTGGAACGGCTGCTCAGGCATAGCGGATCCTCGGGTCGAGTACGGCGTACAGCAGGTCGACGACCAGGTTGCAGGCGAGGAAGACGAGGACGAGGACCGTCACGAAGCCGACGACGGTCTGCGTGTTCTGGCGCAGGATGCCCTGGTAGAGCTGGTAGCCGACGCCGTGGATGTTGAAGATCCGCTCGGTGACGATCGCGCCGCCCATGAGGAAGCCGATGTCGGCGCCGACGAAGGTGACGACGGGGATGAGGGAGTTGCGGAGCAGATGCCGGGTGACCACCCGGTGCCTCGGCAGGCCCTTGGCGATCGCCGTACGGACGTAGTCGGAGCGCCGGTTCTCCGCGATCGAGGTGCGGGTCAGCCGGGTGACGTACGCGAGGGAGACCGAGGCGAGGACGAGGCCCGGGATGAGCAGCTCGCCGAAGGGGGCCGATGAGGAGACCGACGGGCGGATCCAGCCCCACTCCACGCCGAGCAGCAGCTGGAGCAGCAGGCCGGTGACGAAGGTGGGGACGGAGATCACGACGAGGGTCAGGAGCAGGACACCGGAGTCGACGGGGCGGCCCCGCTGCAGACCCGTGACGACGCCCAGCGTGACGCCGATGAGGACCTCGAAGAGGACCGCGACGATCGTGAGCCGGATGGTGACCGGGAAGGCGGTCGACATCAGCTCGGTGACTTCCTGGCCGTTGAACGCCGTACCGAAGTCTCCGGTGAAGACGTTCCCCATATAGGTCAGGTACTGCTGCCACACGGGCTTGTCGAGGCCGAACTCCTTCCTCAGCTGAGCCGCCGTCGCCGCGTCGCACTGCCGGTCGCCGCACAGGCCCGCGACGGGGTCCCCCATCACGTTGACCATGAGGAAGATCAGCAGGGTGGCCCCGATGAACACCGGGACCATCTGCACCAGGCGCCGGACGACGTACCGCCCCATGACGGGCTCAGCCGACCTTGATCTCGTTGTAGACGGGGACGCTGAACGGGTTGAGGGCCACGTTCGACAGCCGCTGCGACCAGCCGGCGCTGCCGTTCTGGTACCAGAGCGGGATGGCCGCCATGTTGTCCCGGACGACCGCCTCGGCCTTCTGGAACATCTCCACGGCCCGTGCGGGGTCGGTCTCGGCGTTCGCCTCGTCGACGAGCTTGTCGAACTCCTCGTTGGACCACTTGCCGTCGTTGGAGGAGGCGTTGGTGTAGTAGAGCGGCTGGAGGAAGTTCTGGGGCAGCGGGTAGTCCATCTGCCAGCCCGCCCGGAAGGGGCCGGAGAGCTTCTGGGTCGTGCTCTTGCTGCGGAAGTCGGCGAAGGTGCCGATCGGGTTGCCGACGCAGGCCCGGTCGTTGCCCAGGGCGTTGTTGATGGAGTTGCAGACGGCGTCCACCCACAGCTTGTGGGAGCCGGTGTCCGCGTTGTACGTGATCTTCACCTGCCCGCCTGGCAGCCCGCCGCCCTCCTCGATCAGCTTCTTCGCCGCGGCCGCGTCGTACTGGCACCACTCACCGCACAGCCCCGCCTTGTAACCGCCCTCCGCGCCCAGGACGGGTGAGGTCCAGTCGGTCGCGGGCGTGCGGGTCCCCTGGAAGATGGTCTTGGTGATCTGCTCGCGGTCGATCGCCCGGGACAGCCCCTTGCGGACCTTGACCGAGCCGGGCTTGTTCCAGGCCTTGTCGTAGTGGGGGAAGGCCAGGGTCTGGATGATGCCGGCCGGGGTGTTGAGGTAGCGGTCGCCGAGGTCGCTGCGGACGTTCTTCAGCTGCTGGGCCGGTACGTCGTCGACGAGGTCGAGGTTGCCGGCCATCAGGTCGGTGTAGGCCGTGTTGTTGTCCGTGTAGACCTTGAGGGTGACGCCACCGTTCTGGGCCGCGTCCGGACCCGGGTACGCGTCCCACCTCGTGAGGCTCATCTCGGAGCCCTTGGTGTACGACTGCACGGTGTACGGACCGTTGCCGACGGGCTTGGCGAGCCAGCCTGCGTGGTCGTCGTAGAAGGCACGCGGCAGCGGGACGAAGGCGTTGTAGCCGAGGGTGTCGGGGAAGCCGGAGAACTTCTGGCTGAGCCGGACGGTGAACGTCCTGTCGTCGACCGCCTTCAGCCCGGACATGGTGTCGGCGCTCTGCTCGCCCTTGACCGGGTGGACCTTGTCGTAGCCGTCGATGTAGCTGAAGAAGTAGGCGTTCTTCTGGTTGTTCCTCAGGCTCGCCCCGTAGTTCCAGGCGTCCACGAAGGACTTGGCGGTGACCTTCTCGCCGTCGCTGAAGGTCCAGCCGTCCTTGACGGTGATCGTGTAGGTGCGCGAGTCGGTGGTCTCGATCCGCTCGGCGAGCATGTCCTCGGCCTCGCCGGTCTTCGGGTTGTACTGCTTCAGACCCCGGAAGATCATGGAGAGCACCTTGCCGCCCTGCACCTCATTGGTGTTGGCCGGCTCCAGCGGGTTCTGCGGATCGGTCCACGACGAGCTCAGCGCCTCGCCGCCGGCTCCGCTGTCACCCCCGCCTCCACAGGCCGTCGCCACGAGCGCGACCGCCATCGCACATGCGGCCTGTCTGGCGAACGTGGCTCCACGCATGGAGTGCCTCCTCTGGTACTGATCCGTTACGGGCCAATATCAAGCGAAAGGGCGCATATCGCACACGGACTCCGGCCAATGGAGCAACAGACCGTCCGGATGCCGGAGCGCGGACCCCTCCCGCGAGGCACCCGCGAGGGTCCGTTTCGTCGCCCTCGCGACGTCCTCGCGGGCGACGAAACGGACTTCTTTCATCCGCCCCAATGGATCTTCGATGTATGACGCAATGGATCTCCACCATCCGATGCCGAACCGTTGGATTACGACCGCTGGATGTACACATTTCGGTACTGGAGAGTCCGCATATCGAACTCGTTGCCCGATTGGTCCAATTGGTCCAAGTCAAGGCACAACTCAATCACGTTGCGCTACCCGCGTAGCTACGGAATGGTCAAGACAGAGTAAAGAACGTAAAGAGAAAACCAAGTCAGCCGAGAATTTATTGACCTTGAATGAATTGCGTTGAAAAAGTCCGGCGTAGCCCGTAGGGGAGCGTGCCCTGCGGAGTCATCAGACCCTCCCTTGGGCCAGGAGCACCATGACCCCCCCAACTCCATCCGCGGCCGCACCGCTTGAGGCGACTGACGAAAGCATCGACAAGTCGCCTTCGCCCTCCACCCCTAAGGGCAACGAGAGCCGCTCGCCGGGACGGCTGGCGTGGACCCGCTTCAAGCGGGACCGCACGGGCGTCATATCGGCGTACATCGTGATCTTCTTCTTCGTGATCGCGCTCACTGCTCCGCTCATCGCGAAGCTGTACGGGAAGGATCCGTACACGACGTACGCGAGCCAGCAGCCTGAGCTGCTGAACGCCTTCGCGTACCCGGCGGGTCCGAACGGCGGCATCAGCTCGGAGTTCTGGTTCGGCATCGAGCCGCAGCTCGGCCGTGACGTCTTCACCTTCCTTCTCTACGCGATCCGCACCTCGCTGGGCATCGCCGTCGCGGCCACCTTGCTCACCGTCATCCTCGGCGTGGTCATCGGCGTCACCGCCGGCTATCTCGGCGGCAAGACGGACTACTTCGTGGGCCGGGTCATCGACATCCTGCTGTCGTTCCCGTCCACCCTCTTCTTCATCGCCTTCATGCCGGTCGTGTACGGGCTCTTCGTCGCCCCCGACGAGAACATCCCGACGTGGCTGCGCGCCGCAGGCCTGATCATCGTGCTCTCCGCCTTCGGCTGGGCCTCCATCGCCCGACTGCTGCGAGGCCAGGTACTCGGCCTGCGCGAGCGGGAGTTCGTCGAGGCGGCCAAGGTCACGGGCGCGTCACCGCGGCGTATCGTCTTCAAGGAGCTGCTGCCCAACCTGTGGACTCCGATCATCATCCAGTCCACGCTGATGCTCCCGGCCTTCGTCACCGCTGAGGCGGGTCTCGCCTTCCTCGGTGTCGGCATGATCGACCCGACCCCGGACTGGGGCGTCATGATCCAGCGAGGCGCCCAGTTCTACACGGAGGACCTCACCTTCATGCTCTTCCCGGGCATGTCCATGGTGATCTTCGTGCTCGCGTTCAACCTCCTCGGTGACTCGGTGCGTGACGCACTCGACCCGAAGTCCAAGCGCTGACTCCGGCTCAATTCAGGACCAGGCGAAGTCGCCGGGTGCCGGATCTCTCTCATCAACCCACTTCAAGGCAGGATGCGATGTCCTTCTCGCGTAGAAACTTCCTGATCGCCACCGGCGTGGCCGCGGCGTCGACCTCGGTACTGAGCGCCTGCAGCAGCGGCAGCGAGGGCGGCTCGCAGGACCAGGCCCCGAAAGTCACCGGCTCCAAGACCACCGAGATCCCCGTGGGCACCAAGGCCGACTCGACCGGCCCGGCCACCGAGGTCAAGGGCGCTGTGACGGGCGGGACGATCTACTCGCTCCAGCAGTTCGACATGGACCACATGGACCCGGGGCAGATCTACGTCTCGACCGAGGGCGCCATCACCGTGCCGATCATGCGCGGTCTGACCGGCTACAAGCTGGACGACAAGGGCGGGGCCACCCTGGTCGGCGACGCCGCGACCGACGCCGGCACGATGAAGGACGGCGGCAAGACCTGGTCCTTCACCATCAAGGACGGCATCAAGTGGGAGGACGGCGCCGACCTCTCCATGGACGACGTCCGCCACACCTTCGAGCGCCTCTTCGCGAGCTTCATCACCGAGGGCCCGATCTACGTCCAGGAGTTCCTGGAGGGCGGCGACAAGTACGACGGCCCGTACGGCGGCAAGAGCCTCGACTCCATCGAGATCGACGGCAAGACCATCACCTTCCGCCTCAAGGAAGCCCGCGTCGACTTCAACTACACGCTCGCGATGCGTGGTTACTCCCTGGTGCCCAAGAAGGGCGACACCAAGGAGAAGTACGACAAGAAGCCGGTCTCCTGCGGCCCGTACAAGATCGAGAGCCGGAGCATCGGCAAGTCGATGACCTTCGTGCGCAACGAGCACTGGGACCCGAAGACGGACCCGATCCGCAACGCCTACCCGGACAAGTTCGTCTTCCAGATGGGCTACGAGCTGGTGGCGTCGACCGACCGCTGGATCGCGGACCAGGGCAACGACCAGTACGCGGTGCCGATCTTCAACGAGGTCGCGCCCGAGCGTCTCGCCCAGGTCCTCACCAAGCCCGAGCTGAAGAAGCGCGTCCTCACCGCGGTCGACACGGTCACCTACTACTGGCCGATCAACATGACCCGGGTCAAGGACCTCAAGGTCCGCCAGGCCATCAACCACGCCTGGCCGCACCAGCAGCTCCAGACCATCGGTGGCGGTGCCGCGTCCCAGGAGATCGCCACCACGATCTTCGCCCCGGTGACGCCCGGTTACACCAAGTTCGACCTGTACGGCGTCGACAAGAAGCCGGGCGGCGACCCCGAGAAGGCCAAGGCCCTCCTGAAGGAAGCCGGCAAGCTCGGCTACAAGCTGGTCATCGCCTACCAGCAGTCGGACACCGCGGTGAAGACCGCCGTCGCCATCAAGAACGCGCTGGAGGCGGCCGGCTTCCAGGTCGTCAACAAGCAGGTCGACAAGTCGACGTTCTACACCCAGATCGGCAAGATCGACAACGACTTCGACCTGTTCGCCGCCGGCTGGAGCCCGGACTGGCCGGGCGGTTACTCGCAGTTCTACCCCTGCTGGAGCGGCAAGAACATCGGCGACGGCCGCAGCAACTACGCCCAGCTGGACGACCCGAGCGTCAACAAGGCCATCGACGCCGCGGGCCAGATCGCGGACGTGGAGGAGGCCAACAAGGCCTGGGGCAACGTCGACAAGATGATCATGGAGCTGGCCGCGGTCGTCCCGGACTACCACAAGATCCGGAACTACCTGTACGGCTCCAAGGTCGGCAACGTCGTCTGGGACGGCGGCAACACCTGCGTCGCGCTCACGAAGCTCTACGCCAAGAAGTAAGCGAGCACGACCCTTGGGGGCGGCCATTCCACATGGCCGCCCCTGCGGCCCACCCCTCTACTTCCCCCCGGCGACGGCGCCCCGTCCGGAAAGTCACGCCTCATGTTCCGCTTCCTTGTCCGCCGAGTCATCGGCGCGCTGGTCATTTTGTTGATCATCAGCGCCATCACCTTCTGGCTCTTCTACGCCGTGCCGCGTGACCCCGCGATGATGTCCTGCGGCAAGAACTGCACGCCCGAGAACCTGGCGCAGATCCGGCAGAACCTGGGCATCGACAAGCCGATCCCGGTGCAGTACTGGCTGTGGCTCGTCGGCGTCTTCGTCGGGCGCGACTACGCCAACTACGACTTCTGCAACGCACCCTGCCTCGGGTACTCCTTCGCGAACCGCGAGCCCGTCTTCGACACGATCATGGACCGTCTGCCGACGACCCTCTCGCTCGCCTTCGGCGCGGCTGTCGTCTTCCTGATCCTCGGTATCGGCGCGGGCATGATCGCGGCGCTCAAGCAGGGCAAGTTCCTGGACAAGTTCGCCAGCTCCGCCTCGCTGCTCGGCTCCTCGCTCCAGATCTACTTCGTCGGCTACATCGCGATGTTCTTCTTCGTCGCGCAGCTGGGATGGCTCGACCAGCCGCAGTGGACCCCGCTCTCCGAGAACCCGGCCGCCTGGTTCGGCGGGCTGCTGTTGCCCTGGCTGGTCCTCGCGATCATCTTCACGGCCAACTACACGCGTATGACCCGCTCCCAGCTCGTGGAGCAACTCAGCGAGGACTACGTCCGCACGGCACGGGCCAAGGGTCTGTCCCGGTCGAACGTGTTCTTCCGGTTTGCCTGGCGCGGCGCGATGGGTCCCATCGTCACGGTGTTCGGCATCGACCTGGGCACGCTGATCGGCGGTGCCATCATCACCGAGTCGACCTTCAGCCTCCCGGGCGTCGGCCGACTCGCGGTGAAGTCCGTGGACCAGAGCGACCTGCCGATGCTGCTGGGTGTGACCCTGCTGGCGGCCGGCGCGATCGTCTTCGCCAACATCATCGTGGACGCCGTCTACGCCCTCATCGACCCGCGGATCCGGCTCGCCTGACCTCCGCCCCCACTCCCGACCCCTCGCATCACCCCCCTCAGGAGCGTCCCCGTGACGAGCACCGATCAGCAGCCCTTCCTCTCCGTCAAGGACCTCCAGGTCCACTTCTCCACCGAGGACGGCATCGTCAAGGCCGTCGACGGGCTCTCCTTCGACATTGCCAAGGGCCAGACGCTCGGCATCGTGGGCGAGTCGGGATCCGGCAAGTCCGTCACCAACCTGACGATCCTGGGTCTGCACGACCCGTTCCGCACCAAGATCGACGGCGAGATCCTGCTGGACGGGCAGGAACTGCTCACCGCCTCCGAGCGGGAACTGGAGCGGCTGCGCGGCAACAAGATGTCCATGATCTTCCAGGACGCGCTGGCCTCGCTGTCGCCGTACCACACCATCGGTAAGCAGATCGGGGAGACGTACCGCAAGCACACCGGTGCCTCCAAGAAGGAGGCACGGGCGCGGGCGATCGAGATGCTGCGGCGGGTCGGGATCCCGCAGCCCGACATGCGGGTGGACGACTACCCGCACCAGTTCTCCGGCGGTATGCGCCAGCGCGCCATGATCGCCATGGCACTGGTCTGCGACCCCGAGCTGCTCATCGCGGACGAGCCGACCACCGCGCTCGACGTGACGGTCCAGGCCCAGATCCTGGATCTGCTCAAGGAGCTCCAGCAGGAGTTCGGCACGGCGATCATCTTCATCACGCACGACCTCGGGGTCATCGCCGACATCGCGGACGACGTGCTGGTGATGTACGGCGGCCGGTGCGTGGAGCGGGGCACCAAGGAGGAGGTGCTGCGCGACCCGCAGCACCCCTACACCCTGGGCCTGATGAGCTCCATGCCGAGCCTGGACGGGCCGGTCGACGTGCCGCTGTCGCCGATCCCGGGTGCGCCGCCGTCGCTGCTGAACCCGCCCCCCGGCTGCCGCTTCCACCCACGGTGCGCCTTCACCGACAAGGTCACGGGCGGGCTGTGCTCCAGCGAGCGGCCGCTCCTCGACGTGGTGGACGGCCGGGGTTCCGCCTGCCACCTCGCGCCCGGGGAGCGCAAGGATCTGTTCGCCGAATTCGCCGGATCCCGGCACTGACTGACGTACACGAGACGGGACTTCACCATCATGAGCAACGCGCAACCGCTCCTGGACGTCAGCGGTCTGACCAAGCACTTCCCGATCAAGGGCGGCTTCCCGATCAAACGCACGGTCGGGGCCGTCAAGGCCGTGGACGGCCTCGACTTCCAGGTGGGCGAGGGCGAGGCCCTCGGTCTGGTCGGCGAGTCGGGCTGCGGCAAGTCGACGACCGGGCGGCTGATCACGCGGCTCCTGGAGCCGACGAGCGGCAAGATCTCGTACCGCGGCCAGGACATCACGCACGCGGGCCGCAGGCAGCTGGCACCGGTCCGCTCCGAGATCCAGATGATCTTCCAGGACCCGTACGCGTCCCTGAACCCGCGCCAGACGGTCGGCAAGATCATCTCCGGCCCGATGGAGATCAACGACATCAACCCTGCGGGCGGCCGCGAGACGCGTGTGCGCGAACTGCTGGAGATCGTCGGTCTGAACCCCGAGCACTACAACCGCTTCCCGCACGAGTTCTCCGGCGGTCAGCGCCAGCGCATCGGCGTGGCAAGGGCGTTGGCCCTCGAACCGAAGCTGATCGTGGCCGACGAGCCGGTCTCGGCCCTCGACGTCTCCATCCAGGCACAGGTCGTGAACCTGCTCCAGAAGGTCCAGCAGGAACTGGGCATCGCGTTCGTCTTCATCGCCCACGACCTGGCCGTCGTACGGCACTTCTCGCAGCGCGTCGCGGTCATGTACCTCGGCAAGATCGTCGAGATCGCCGACCGCGACGACCTGTACGACAACCCGCGCCACCCGTACACCCGGGCGCTGCTGTCCGCCGTGCCCGAGGCGACGGTGGAGGACACCCCCCGCGAGCGCATCCGCCTCCAGGGCGATGTCCCCTCCCCCATCAACCCGCCCTCCGGCTGCCGCTTCCGCACCCGCTGCTGGAAGGCGACGGAGAAGTGCTCGACCGAGGCCCCGCCGCTGGTCCAGGTCGAGGGCAACAAGCCCGGCCACCTGACCGCGTGCCACTACCCGGAGACGGACGAGGCGGTCCCCGCGCCGCGTCTCGCCAAGGACCCCCAGCCGGCGGTCTGACACACCGTTCCTAACCAGTGTCCAGGAGTGACATTTGCTGCCAGCTCCCGGAACTGCGCGCATCCCGAACGGTGTTTGATGCGCTGGTCTCCCGCGTTCGCTGTGTCCCCGTCCGGCTGCGTGCATCGTGTGCACGCTCCGTGACGGGTGGGCGGGTTCCCTCACGCCCTCGTGCGCCTGGTCCGGCCTGGGCGGTCCGATGCCCCGCAGTATCGCTCTGGTGCTGCGGGGGCGGTGCCGTCCGTCGCCGGATGGGGTGCCCGAGGGCGCGTCGCCCGATCGCGATGCCGGCGGCATCGTGACGGGACATCTTTCGCTTCTTCGAGGTGAGGGGCCTCTTCCAGTGCTGATCGCCCCACATCGACGTGTACGCCGGATCCACAGCAACGATCGACAGGCCGTGTTCGGACGCCATGGACACGAGCCGGGCCTTGAGCTTGCCGGTCGGGATGCCCGAGATGAGCTGCCGGAAGCGCTTACGTCTGCCGTGCTTCTCGCGGGTCTTCTCGGCGGCGAAGTCCAGGTTCTCCAGGCCGATGGCTTTGACGCCGCACCGGTCGGCCCAGTGCAGCAACTGGCTGATGGCGTGCCGGATCTGGGCGTCACGGTGGTCTGCGCTGCCGGACAGGTCGTAGAAGAACCGCTTGGGGTCGCCGACCGGGTTGCCGTGCCGGTCGAGCCGGTAGGCGGCGAAGTGGTCGGCGTTGGTGTCCACGCCGACCATGCCCTCAGACCGCGCCGTCTGAAGCGGGATCGTCTGGACAACGGGCCGTGTCCACGACGCTGTCAGGTACCAGCGGCCCCGCTCCACGTCCAGGTGGATACGGTAGGCCACGGCCCGGTTGTCTTCGATCCGGTCGCGCCACTCGGCTCCCCGGTGCTGGAACTGCACGCGGGTGGCGAGGACGTACCGGCCGTGCTTGCTGTTGGCCAAGTGGGCAAGCGGGGCGGGCAGCTTGATGCTGACCTCGCCATCCGGCGTGACGCGGATCGTCTCGTTGCCGAAGCGTTTGCCGGACTCGCCGTCGACGGCGAGGAACCACCGTTCGGCTTCCCACCGCTCACGCCACTGCTCGGCGGTGAGCTGGGCGGCTTCGAGGTTGTGGCGGTTGTTGATCAGGCGCCGGCCGCCGCGCGCGACGTGCACGACACCGGCCTCACGCTCAGCGCGGGCCACGTCCAGGCGGTATTCCAGGGTCGTCAGACGGCGGGACTTCTGGAACCACTCGCCCCGACTGCGGTATCCGCCGGGTGCCCGCTTGGTGCCCTTCTCCCCGATCGGCTGGGAGAGGCGGTGCATCAGCGTCCGCACACCGGCCTCAAGCCCTTGGATGTGGGCGAGCTGACAGCGGCGGGACAGAGCCCACTGATCGTGAGTGGCCTTCGTGATCGAACCGGCCCACCGAGACGAGGAGTCGGCCGTCAGGCCCTGCTTGCGGGCGGCCCACGTGTCGCTGTTGTGGTCCAGGCCGTCCATGCAGCGGTTCTTGAGGTCCAGCGAGGCGAGGCGTCCGAGGTGTTCACCGACCAGCCGCAACACCTTGTCGTCCACGTCGGTGAGGTGCCCCAGGCGGTCGCGTATCGCCACCCCGGACGGCCCGAGCGCGACGAACGGCGCGTCGATGGTGCGGAGCTTCTTCTTCTTCGGCTCACTCATCGGCAGCCGCCGCTTCGAGAGCCTTCCTCGCCCGGTTCTTCGCCGACCGACGGCCGTACAGGCGGGCGCAGAACGACGTCAGCACCTCCACCATGTCTCGGACCAGATCGTCTTCAACTTCGCCGTCATCGAGGACGACGAGTCGGCGACCAGTCGCGGACAGGGCAGCCTCGATCAGCTCCACGTTCATCCGGCCGAGGCGGTCTTTGTGCTCGACCACGACCGTGGTCACCGCCGGGTCGGCCAGCAGCCGCCTCGCCTTCGCGCGGCAGCCGTTCACACCCGAGGCGATCTCGGATTCGATCCGCACGACCTTCTGCCCGGCCTTCGCCGCCCATGCCGACAGGCGAGCGGTCTGCCGCTCCAGGTCCGGCTTCTGATCATGCGAGGAGACGCGGGCATACAGACCTACACCACCGGTCACGGAGGGTGAGGTGTTCGCGTCGATGTTCACCAGGATCGTGCGCGGTCCCACGCGTTCCGCAGGTACCGGCAATGTGCCCTCACGGAACCAGCGATACGCCGTACGCGGGGCAATGCCCTGCGAGCGTGCCCATTCCGTCAGGTTCATGCACAAGATCGTACAACACTCGTGACACCTAAAAGACACTCATGGACACTTATACGAGAGCAGGTTCTGACCCCTTTTCGTCAGTCGCCGTGCCCGGAACGGACTTTCACCGGCCCATTGACCCGAGCCCATGAGCGTCCGGTTCCAGGGGAAGGAGGGCCCGTGCACACCCCTTGGGTGCGTGCGGGCCCTCATCTCTCGGTCATGGGGCCGCGCGCTGCTCAGGGGTTGAGGTCGAGAACGCGCACCATCCGCCCCTTCCACCGGTCCGGGGCAACGGTGGTGACGACAGCCCCGTCCGGCCGTTCGGGCGTCGGCTGGGCCGCGTACTCGATGTGAGCCGGAGCCCAGGTGTCATCCGGCGCGACGGCAAGCGCGGCAGGCAGGTCCAGGTCGAGGACGACGACGCCGGGCAGTGCGACGATGTGCTCGGCCGTGCCGCGCCGGGTCCGATCGGCCTCGATCAGCGCACACGTGGGCGCGTACAGAAACCATCCCGAAGTGGCATGGGCGCGGTGGATCAGCCGGGAAGCCAGGACGTTGCCCGATCCGGCAGCGACCATGGCCGTGTCGTCGAGGATCACATGGAGAACGTCGGTCACGGAGCGGCCGCCTCGGCGAGCCGGCGATCGAGTTCCGCGTCCAGGTCGGCCTGCTCACCCTCGCTGGGGTCATAGCCGTTCCATTCCCGCAGCACCGCACGGGCGTGCTCGGCTCGGTCGGCACGCTCAGCCGGAGTGAGCAGCGAGTCCGCGAGCCGGGCCAGATACGCTCGCAGCGACAGACCCTCGCCGGCCGCTATCTCGGCCAGCCGGTCACGGGCGTCGACCGGAATGCGAATGTTGGCATCAGTCATGGCCATGCTCCTATCGGTCACCTTCCACCCAGGGTACGGGTACGCACCCGTACCCGTACCTTCGTTTGCGATGCGGCCTTGTCGTCACCCGGGCGGGCAACAAGACTGCCTCTCCATGGCCCTACACCTGCGCGGCACCACCCTCCCCGACGGCACCCACCGCGACCTCTGGCTCCTCGGCGACCGCATCACCTTCGACCGCCCGTCCGGCGAGCCGCAGACGGTGGCCGACGGCGGCTACCTGCTGCCGGGACTGGTCGACGTCCACACGCACCCCGGGTCCCCGTCCGAGGACGAACCCGTCTTCGACCCCGAGGTGTTCGCCGAGCAGATCGCGGCGCACCGGGACGCGGGGACGACGGCATTGCGGTTCCCGGGGCTGCTCGGCGAGATCCCTGAGGGCCTGCGCGAGGCCCCGGACGCCCCGCGCATGATCACAGCAGGGCGGTGGCTGGCGTGGGCGGGACTGTCGAAAAGCGCCGACTTCCACACCGTCACCGACGACCTCGTCGCCGCCGCCGTCGCGGATACCAAGGCCCACGACGGCTGGTGCAAGCTGATGGGCGACTGGGACTACGAGTCGGATCCGGTGCCGTACGACATCCTGCGTGCCGTCACCGACGCGGTGCACGCGGTCGGGGGGCGGGTCGCCGCGCACTGTCAGTCGGCGCTAGGCGTGCTGAACGCCTCGCGGGCCGGCGTCGACTCCATCGAGCACGGGATGGGCATGCCGCAGGAGTGCGTCGAGCTGATGGCCACGCACGGGACCGTGTACGTCCCCACCCTGACGACGTTCGCGCGCCGCGTGCCGGACATCAAGGACAACCCCCGTGGGCGCCTCTGGCACGAAGGCCACCGCATCATGATCCGCCGGGTCCGCGAGGCCCACGACGCCGGCGTCCGCGTCCTCGCCGGCACCGACTCCGCCCCCTTCGGCAACGTGGCCACCGAGGTCGAACACCTCATCGCCGCAGGCCTGCCGGCCGACGTGGCGGTGGGTGCGGCGAGCTGGACGGCGCGGGACTTCCTGGGTCTGCCCGGGCTGGTGGAGGGCGGGCTTGCCGACGTGACGGTGTACGACGCGGATCCGCGGGTCGAGCCGGGGGTGCTGCGGCATCCGCGGCGGATCGTGCTGCGGGGGCGGGTCGTCCGCTGAGCGGCGGGGCGACTGCCACAGGGCTCAGGGCCAGGGATCAGGGCTCGCGCGCTACCAACTCCACCTCGAAGCCGTCGCCGTTCTCCAGATAGGCGGCGTAGTGCTCGGGCCCGCCCGCATAGGGATGCCGATCCGGGAAGAGCAGGCTCCAGCCGTGCCGCGGCGCCTCCTCGACCAGGGCGTCGAGACCGGCCCGGCCGCCGGGCGCGTGGAAAGCCAGGTGATTCAGGCCGGGCCGCAGCCGGTCGTGCCGGTCGCCCCGCAGCGCCGGTGACTCCTCGACCACGAGGTACGTCTCCCCAGCACGCCAGCTGCGGCCTGCCGGCCAGTCCTGGTGGGGCTCGTAGCCCAGCCGGTCCAGCAACCACCCCCACGACCTGACCGCCCGCCCGAGGTCCGGCACCCACAGCTCGACGTGATGCAGCAACTCCTCAGCCCTTCCTTCGTGTTGGAGTTCGTTGTGGCAGACTTCCGCGCGTGGTCGATCGGTCGTTCGCGGATCCTGCGCTCGCCGCGTTGTACGACACCCTGAACCCCTGGGGGGCGGGTGACGACTTCTACCTCGGGCTCGTGAGGGACGCCGGCGCGGTGCTCGATGTCGGCTGCGGTACGGGCCGGTTGCTCCGTCGAGCCAGCGTCGACGGTCACCGTGGGCGGCTCGTGGGGCTCGATCCGGCGGCCGCCATGCTGGTGGAGGCGCGGCGGCGCGACACCGAAGTGGAATGGGTGCTCGGGGATCTGCGGACGCGGGACTGGTGCGCGGAGTTCGATCTGGTCGTGATGACCGGCCATGCGTTCCAAGTGCTGGTCTGTGAGGAGGAGTTGCGGACCTCACTGCGCGCCGTGCGCCGGGCGCTGCGCCCGGGTGGGCGGTTCGTGTTCGAGACGCGGAATCCCGCCGCGCGGGCCTGGGAGACGTGGACGCCCGAAGGCGCCCGCACGGTCACCGGCGTGGACGGGGACGCCGTACGCGTATCGCACGACGTCGAAGGACCTGTCGCCGGAGACCGGGTGACCTTCACGGAGACGTACGCCTGCGACAGCTGGCCGGCACCCGCCGTCAGCCGCACCACCCTCCGCTTCCTTGCCCCCGACGCCCTGTCCGCCTTCCTCCACGAAGCCGGCCTCATCGTCGCCGACCAGTACGGCGACTGGACAGGGACACCGGTCACGCCCGCCGCCCCGGAGATCATCACCGTGGCCCGGCGGGCCTCCTAGAGCCCTGGGCCGCCTCCGCAAAGTCCCGCCTGCCCCGCGACGCCCGGCACGCACTCTCGACTTCGCCCGAGCGGGGCGACCCCCGTCGCATCGCCGCCCTCCTCCGCCGTACGGCTGCACGCACCAGGCCCCGCTCAGGCCGGCTGCCCTGCGCCTAGGACCTGTCGTCCGACTCCTCCAGCGCCACCAGCGCCGGATCCAGCACGATGTCCTCGTCCCGCGCCTCGATCGTCGGCTCCTCCGGGAAGTGACAGGCCGTCAGGTGGCCGTCGTGGTTGCCGGCGATCTGGATCAGCGGGGGCTCCTCGGCCGCGCACTTGTCCTGGGCCTTCCAGCAGCGGGTGCGGAAACGGCAGCCGGAGGGCGGGGAGATGGGGGACGGTACGTCGCCGGCCAGGCGGATCCGTTCGCGCGCCGGAGCCTCCTCGTCGGCCACGCTCACCTCGGGCACCGCGGACAGCAGGGCGTGGGTGTAGGGGTGCCGGGGGCGGGTGTAGATGGAGTCGCGGTCGCCGACCTCGATGATCTTGCCGAGGTACATGACCGCGACGCGCTGCGAGAAGTGCCGGACCACCGCCAGGTCGTGGGCGATGAACAGGAACGCGATGCCGAGTTCCTGCTGGACCTTCTGGAGCAGGTTCACGACCTGTGCCTGGATGGAGACGTCGAGGGCCGAGACCGGCTCGTCGGCCACGATCAGCTTCGGTTCGAGGGCCAGCGCCCTTGCCACGCCGATGCGCTGGCGCTGACCGCCGGAGAACTCGTGCGGGAAGCGGTTGTAGTGCTCGGGGTTCAGGCCGACGATCTCCAGCAGCTCCCTGACCCGTTTCTCCCTTCCGCCGTCCGGCTCGATCCCGTTGATCTCCATCGGGCCGGAGATGATCTTGCCGACCGTCTGGCGCGGGTTCAGGGACGCGTACGGGTCCTGGAAGATCATCTGGATCTCGGAGCGAACCGGCGACAGCTGCCTGCGCGTGGCGTGCGTGATGTCCTTGCCCCGGTAAGCGATCCGGCCGCTCGTCGGCTCCATGAGTTTGGTGATCAGCCGTCCGGTCGTCGACTTGCCGCAGCCCGACTCCCCCACCAGCCCGAAGCTCTCGCCGACATGCACCGTCAGGTCGATGCCGTCGACCGCCTGCACCTGGCCGACGGTGTGCCGGATCGGGAAGCCGCCCTTGACCGGGAAGTGCTTCACGAGCCCTTCCACTTCCAGCAGCGGTTCGCCGGACGCGTCGGTGGCGGCCCCGCGGGGTGCGGGGAGGACGAGGTCCTCTGTCATAGCCGTAGTCCTCCTCAGACGGGGCTGTTCGGGGGCGCTGGGTCGTGCTTCGCGGGGCAGGCGGGACTTTGCGGACATGGCCTAGTGCAGTCGGGGTTTGATCTCCTCGGTGAAAATGGTCCGCTTCTGGTCCGCCGTCAAGTGGCAGGCCGAGGAGCGGTCCGGGCCCAGCAGCGGGACCTCGGTGACACAGCGCGGGCCGCCGACCCGGTCCTGGAAGGTGCAGCGGGGGTGGAAGCGGCAGCCGGAGGGCGGGCGCAGCAGGGACGGCGGAGTGCCGGGGATCGGGGCCAGCGGAGTGTGCGGGTCCGAGTCCAGGCGTGGCATCGAGTTCAGCAGGCCCCAGGTGTACGGGTGTTGTGGCGCCCTCAGTACCTCGTTGACCGTGCCGCGCTCCGCCGCCCGGCCCGCGTACATCACCATGATGTCGTCGGCCATGTCGGCGATCACCCCGAGGTCGTGGGTGATGAAGATGATCGCCGAGCCGAACTCCCGCTGGAGGTCCTTGAGCAGATCCAGGATCTGCGCCTGGACCGTGACGTCCAGCGCGGTGGTCGGTTCGTCGGCGATCAGCAGGTCCGGATCGCAGATCAGCGACATCGCGATCATCGCGCGCTGGCGCATACCGCCGGAGAACTGGTGCGGATAGTCCTTCGCCCGCTGCTTGGGGTTGGGGATGCCGACCTTCCCCAGCATGTCCACCGCCCGCTCCCAGGCGGCCTTCTTGGAGACGCGCATGTGCTTCATGTACGGCTCGGCGATCTGCCGGCCCACCGTGTAGTACGGCGACAGCGCGGTGAGCGGGTCCTGGAAGATCATGGCGACCTTGTTGCCGCGCAGCTTCTCCAGCTCGGACTCCCGGGCCGTGGTCAGCTCCTGGCCCTCCAGGAGGATCTCGCCCTCGACGGTGGTGAACATGGGGTTGTGCAGCCCGAGGATCGTCAGGTTCGTCACCGACTTGCCCGAGCCGGACTCGCCGACGATCCCCAGCGTGCTGCCGCGCTCCAGGTCGAAGGAGAGCCCGTCCACGGCCCGTACGACGCCGTCCTCGGTCTTGAAGCTGACGTGCAGGTCCCGCACCGACAGGAACGCGTCCGCGTCGGCCGGGACCGGGGCGCCGGCCTCCTTGGTCAGAGTGGTCACGTCAGTGCTCCTACCTAGGACAACCGCACGCGCGGGTCGATGAAGGCGTACGTCGCGTCGACGACGATGTTGCAGAGCAGGATCATGGTGGCGGAGAACAGCATCACGCCCAGCAGCAGCGGCAGATCGCTGAAGAACACCGACTCCACCGCCAGCCGGCCGAGCCCCGGCAGACCGAAGGTGTACTCCGTGATGATGGCACCGCCGAGCAGCGAGCCGAGGTCGATGCCGAAAATGGTGACGATGGGGATCAGCGAGCCTCGCCAGGCGTAGCGGAAGAAGACGTACCGCCGTGACATGCCCTTGGCCCGGGCGGTGCGGACGTGTTCCTCCTGGAGTTGCTCGATCATCGACGAGCGGGACATACGGGTGTACTGCGAGGCGAAGATCGTGGAGAGGACGACCCAGGGGATGATCAGGCCCGTGAACCAGGCGCCCGGGTTCTGGGTGAACTCGTTGTAGGCGGGCTTGTCGAAGACATGGGTCTGGTAGACGAGGATCGCCAGGACCAGCGGGCCGAGGAAGTAGATCTGCATCGAGCTGATCACCATCGCGCCGGCCGTGAAGGTCTTGTCGATGAGCGTGCCGCGCTTCCACGCGGCGATCAGGCCGGTGCCGAGCCCGACGATCAGGAAGCAGACCGCCCCGCCCATGGTGAGCGAGAGTGTGGTGGGCAGGCGGTCCATGAGGGTGCCCCACACCTGCTCGTTGGAGTGGTACGAGTAGCCGAAGCAGGGGGCGGGGCACGGGCCTTGGGCGAAGTCGTCGCTGCCCGTGACGAGGTTGGTCAGGAAGATCCAGTACTGCTCGGGGATCGGCTTGTCGAGGCCCAGCACCCGGTGCAGGTTCTCCAGGTTGGCCGGGGTGCACGTCTTGCCGCACATCAGGAGCGCCGGGTCGCGCGGCATCCCGAAGAACAGCAGGAACGCGACGATGCTCAGCAGGAAGAGGATGACGACGGCGCCGAGGGACCGGCGGACCAGGAAGCGCAGCATGGCAAGCAGCTCTCAGACGTCGGCGGGCCGGGTGGCACCCGGTGCGCCGTCCCCAGGGGGCAGGAGGGCGGACGCACCGGGTGCCGGGCGGGCGGGGTTACTTGACGTACAGGCGGCGCGGGTCGACGCCGGCGATGATGTCGTCGTAGACGAGGCCGCCAACCTTGGATCCGGCGATCTGGGTCTGCTTGTAGTACGCGGTCGGGACGACGTTGACGACGTCCTTCACCAGGTACTCGTTGAGCTTGTTCCACTCGGTCGCGGCCTTGACCGGGTCGGTGATCTTGTTGATCCGGTCGATCTCGCTGTTGGCCTTGGAGTCGTTGACCTGCGAGTAGTTCTGGGCGCCCTCGGCGATCCCGCGTCCGTCGTACAGGGGCGGGATCACGGTCGAGGCGGACGGCCAGTCGGCACCCCACGCGGTGTGGAAGATGTCGTAGTTGTTGTCCAGCTTGCTGACCTGGTCGTAGTAGGTCTCGGCCGGGATCTCCTGGCGCTGGACGTCGAAGCCGGCCTTCTCCAGGCCCGCCGCCATGGCGGTGGAGTACTGCTGCCCCTCGGGCGTGTTGATGTAGCCGAAGGTCAGCTTCAGACCGGTCTTGCCGACCTCTTCCAGGAGCGCCTTGGCCTTGGCCGGGTCACCGGCCGGCTTCTTCTTCTTGCCCCACGGGTCGAAGCCGGGGTCGTAGCCGGTGACGGTCGGGCTGATGATGCCGCCCGCGACCTCCATCGCGTCGGTGCCGCCGTAGGCACGCACGAACGGCGTGACCGGGAGGGCGTAGGCGATGGCCTGGCGGACCTTGATGTCCTTCATCTCCGAGTGCGCCAGGTTGATGTTCACCTGGCCCACGTACGGCTGGAAGCCGGAGACCGTGCGGGACTTCATCTTCGGGTCGTTCAGCACCTTGGTCAGATTGCCCGCGTCGACCTGGTTGCTGAAGCTGACGCCAGCCTGGTCGGTGCCGCTGTCGGCGAGGAGCGCCTTGGTGGAGTCCTCGTACTGCTGGTTGAAGGTGATGTTGAACTTGTCGACGTACTGGTGCCGCAGCGGGTCCGTGGCCGCGTCCCAGTTCTCGTTCTTGACGAGCACCATCGACTTGCCGGACTTGAACTCCTGGATCTTGTACGGCCCGCTCACCACCGGGTCCTTGTCGTACTTCTCCTTGGTGTCACCCTTCTCGGAGACGACGGCGTAGCCCGTCATCGCCAGGGCGTACGGCAGGTCGGGGTGCGGCTGCTTGAACTTGAAGACGACCGTCTTCTCGTCCGGCGTCTCAAGGATGCTGTCCGGCAGGTGCTTGCCCTTGAACGGGCCGTCCGGCAGCAGCTTGCGGTAGTCGGCGCCCGGGGTGTCGGCCAGCCACTGCTGGATGTACGGCGGGCCCTGGTTGACGAAGGCCGCGAACTGCCGCTCGAAGGTGTGGCGTATGTCGGCCGAGGTGATGGCGGAGCCGTCCTCGAACTTGATGCCGTCCTTGAGCGTGAACTTCCAGGTCTTGCCGCCGTCCGTGGTGGTACCGGCGTCGGTGGCGAGGTCGCCGACGACCTCGTGCTTGCTGCCGTCGTTGCTGGTCGCCTTGTAGCCGGTCAGCCCTCTGTGCAGCAACTGGGAGACCGCCATCTCGTCCTGGACGTAGACCTGTCCGGGGTCGAGGTGGGCGTAACTGTCGCGGGCCAGCACCGAGATGGTGCCGCCGGGCTTGGCGCCGGGGATATCGGCGGCCGGGCCCTTGGACGCCTCGGCGTCCCCGAACTCGATCGCCGCCTGCTGCCGCTCGGCGTTCTCCTTCTGTTCCTTGTCGTTGCCACTGCCCTTGCTGCCGCCCTCGCTGCACCCGGTCAGCACGAGTGCGCCGGCCGCGAGCACCGAGATTGCCGCGTATACGTGGCGTCCGCCCCTACTCATCACTCAGTTTCCACCCATCTGTGTGTCACCAGTGCGAAGGAAGTGCCAACCAGTGGTTCAGCGCGCCGTCTTGGGGTCGAAGGCGTCCCTGACCGAGTCCCCGAGCAGGTTGAACGCCACGATGAAGATGATCATCGAGATGCCGGGGAAGAACATGTAGGTGATGTCGTTCTGCATCACGAGTTCGGTGGACGCCTTGGAGAACATCTGTCCCCAGTCCGGCGTCGGTTCGACGATGCCCACACCGAGGAAGGACAGACCGGCCTCGGCGGTCACGAAGTTGGGGAGCATGTACGTGCCCTGCACGAGGATCGGCGTGACCACGTTCGGCAGGATCTCCTTGCGGATGATCCGCCACGGCGGGGCCCCGCTGACCTTTGCCGCCTCGATGAACTCCCGTTCTCGCAGGGCGAGTGTGGTGCCTCTGAGGATCCGTCCGAGGCTCATCCAGCCGAGGAACCACATCACGAGGATGAGGGCGACCACCCGGACGTAGACCGGGGTCTCGTCGCGCGGGCTGACGAACAGTGAGACCACGACCGGCATGCTGGCGATGAAGAACAGCTGCGACGGGAAGGCCAGCAGGAAGTCGATGACCCGGCTGATCCAGTAGTCCGTCCGGCCGCCGAGATAGCCGGCCGTGACACCGAGCAGGATGCCGGTGAGCACGGTCGCGATCGTGACCGCGACCGAGATCCCGAGCGAAGTCCGGATGCCGTAGAGCAGCTTGGTGAAGACGTCGTACCCGTTGCCGGGTTCGAGGCCGAACCAGAACTCGCCGCTGATCCCGCCGTTGGGCTGCACCGGCACGCCGGCGCTGTCGAACAGCTCGGGGCGCTCGTCGGCGTACACGGTGTACGGGTCCTTGCCGTACAGCCAGGAGATCACCGGGGCGAGCAGGCCGATCAGGAAGAAGAAGATGACGACGTACGCCGAGATGACCCCGGTGCGGTCCCGTTTGAAGCGGATCCACATCAGCTGGCCGGGGGAACGCCCGATCAGCTGCTCGTCCTCGGGCTTCACGTCCGGTTGTGGTGCACCGTCCGCGATGACCGAGGTCCCGCCACCCTCAATGCCGATACCACTTGTCACGTTTCGCCCGTTTCGCTGGTATGGGTATGCCAAAGCGAGGCGTGCGGAACTCCGCAGCCGGACGCGCGTAGGAGGTGTGCGCCTCTTCCTCCGACACCCCTGACGGAGGATCAGGCAACCCCTGTTGCTCGTGAGTCGGCACTGTCCCCACAGTGCGAGACCCGTTGACCCGAGCGCTGCGGCTAACTATCTGCCATGAGCCAACTACCGACCACTGTCTTTAAATCTCAATTCAGTCACAGCTGACGTGAAGACCTTCCAAAATCCGGACAAAGCGTTGGGTCAAAGAACGTCGCGAAACGGACGTGTTACATGGGTATCGGGCGAGGATCTCCGCATTTCGGACAGGAGGGTGATTCTCGGCCACCGGAAAACAAGTTGCAAAAAGCCCCGGCTCCCCCATGACGGGGGAGCCGGGGCTCAGGCGTCCGATGCTCAGCCGTGCTTGGCGCGGCTCGCGGCGCGGGCGCGCTCGCGCGCGTCCAGGTTCACCTTGCGGATACGAACGGCCTCCGGCGTCACCTCGACGCACTCGTCGTCGCGGCAGAACTCCAGGGACTGCTCCAGGGAGAGCTTGCGCGGCGGCACGATCGCCTCGAACGAGTCGGCCGACGAGGACCGCATGTTCGTGAGCTTCTTCTCCTTGGTGATGTTCACGTCCATGTCGTCGGAGCGCGAGTTCTCGCCGACGATCATGCCCTCGTACACCTCGGTGCCGGGGTCGGTGAACAGCACACCGCGCTCCTGGAGGTTCGTCATCGCGAACGCGGTGACGGCGCCGGAGCGGTCGGCGACCAGCGAGCCGTTGTTACGGGTCTGCAGGGTGCCGAACCAGGGCTCGAAGCCCTCGTGGATGGAGTGGCCGATGCCGGTGCCGCGGGTCTGGGTCAGGAACTCGGTCCGGAACCCGATGAGACCGCGGGACGGCACGACGAACTCCATGCGCACCCAGCCCGAGCCGTGGTTGGACATGTTGTCCATACGGCCCTTGCGGACGCCCATGAGCTGCGTGACCGCGCCCATGTGCTCCTCGGGCACGTCGATCGTCATGCGCTCGACCGGCTCGTACGTCTTGCCGTCGACGTCCTTGGTGACGACCTGGGGCTTGCCGATGGTCAGCTCGAAGCCCTCGCGGCGCATCTGCTCGACCAGGATGGCGAGCGCGAGCTCACCGCGGCCCTGGACCTCCCAGGCGTCGGGACGCTCGGTGTCGATGACGCGGAGCGAGACGTTACCGACCAGCTCGCGGTCGAGGCGGTCCTTGACCTGGCGGGCGGTGACCTTGCGGTCCTTGACGGCCGCCTTGTTCTCGGCACCCTTGCCGGTGCCGCCACGGCCGACCAGCGGCGAGGTGTTGGTGCCGATGGTCATGGAGATCGCGGGCTCGTCGACCGTGATCAACGGCAGCGCAATCGGGTTCTCGGTGTCGGCGAGGGTCTCGCCGATCATGATGTCCGGGATACCGGCGACGGCACAGATGTCACCGGGGCCGGCCTTCTCGGCGGGCTTGCGGGTCAGCGCCTCGGTCATCATCAGCTCGCTGATGCGGACGTTGCTGATGGAGCCGTCGCGCTTGATCCAGGCGACCGTCTGGCCCTTGCGCAGCTCGCCCTGCTCGACGCGGACCAGCGCGATACGGCCGAGGAAGTTGTCCGCGTCCAGGTTGGTGACGTGCGCCTGGAGCGGGGCCTCCTCGTCGTAGGTCGGCGCCGGGATGTGCTGCAGGATCGTGGAGAAGAACGGCTCCAGGCTGGTGGAGTCCGCCGGGACCGTGCCGTTCTCCGGCTTGGTCAGCGAGGCGATGCCGTCACGGCCGCAGGCGTAGACGATCGGGAACTCGATCTGCTCCTCGTCGGCGTCCAGGTCGAGGAAGAGGTCGTAGGTCTCGTTGACGACCTCGTCGATCCGGGAGTCCGGACGGTCCGTCTTGTTGATGCACAGGATGACGGGCAGGCGCTGCTGCAGCGCCTTGCGCAGCACGAAGCGGGTCTGCGGCAGCGGGCCCTCGGAGGCGTCGACGAGCAGGACGACACCGTCGACCATCGACAGACCGCGCTCGACCTCGCCACCGAAGTCGGCGTGGCCGGGGGTGTCGATGATGTTGATGGTGATGACGTCCCCCCCGTCCTTCGGGTGGTACTTCACCGCCGTGTTCTTGGCCAGGATCGTGATGCCCTTCTCACGCTCCAGGTCGTTCGAGTCCATCATGCGGTCGTCGACGCCTTCGAGCTGGTGCGCGGCGAAGGCGCCGGCCTGCTTCAGCATGCCGTCGACGATGGTGGTCTTGCCGTGGTCGACGTGGGCGACGATGGCGACGTTGCGGATGTCGTGGCGCGTGGCCATATTGCGGCGTACTCCCGGAGTGGTGAGGACGGCTCTCGCGTACGTCTGTGTTACGCGGGCCCTGCCGGGCTGGACACGCCACGGCCTCACCCCATGGTACGGGGCCGCCGCCGTTGGGGCTCGCCGGGATACGTCGGTGCAGGTGGGGGGCTGTTTAGGCCCCCGCTGAGCCTCTCAACGGGGACCTCAGTCGGACGACCCGCTCGGCCCCGGGTGCGCGCCCTTCTTCAGGAAGCCCATGTCCTCGTACACCGGCGTCCCGAATCCGAAGGCACCCGCGTTGGCGACGCTCGTCCGCGCCGCCGTCAGCTGAGGCCGCTGGAAGAGCGGCAGGGAGCCCGCCGCCGCCCAGATCCGCGAGTCGGCCTTGCGGATCAGCGCCCGCGACTCGGACTCGTCGAGCGTGGCGATCGCCTGGTCGAAGAGCTGGTCGACCTGGTCGGTCCCGACCCGCGTGTAGTTCTGCTCGACGTTCAGCGACCCGTCGGCGGCCGGCACCGGCTTGGCGTAGATCGGCCGGGCGTCGGTCGCCGGGTAGGCGGAGGCGGGCCAGGAGTAGAGGGCGAGATCGAACTGACCGGACGCGATGTGGTCCTTGAAGTAGCTCTCGTCCGAGACCTTGACGATGTCGGTGCGGATACCGACCCGCTCCAGCATCAGCCCGATCCGGTCCGCCACCGTACGCAGCGTCTGCGAGCCCTCGCCCGACGGAACCACGAACCGCAGCGCCAGCGGCTCGCCGTCCTTGGCCAGCGGCCGGGCCGCCGCGCCCGCCGGTGCGGCGGTGCCGCGCGGGGCGTACGCGCCGGGCGCACCGCCCTGCAGCTGCTTGTTGCCGTACTGCTTGCCGTCCTGGGCGAGATGCCGCGAGGCTTCCTCGCCGTCGCTCTTCCCGGAGTCTCCCTCGTCCCCGCCCGCCTTGTTGTCCTCCCCGACGATGTACGTCTCCTCGTCCTCGGACTCCGAGTCGGCCTTGGCCTTGGACTTGGACTCGTCGCCGGAGTCGGACTTGGACTTGGGCTTCTCCCCGGAGTCGGAGTCGGAGTCGGCCTTGGACTTGGACTTGTCCCCGGAGTCCGTCTTCTTCTCGCCCTTCTCGCCCTTCTCGCTCTTGTCGCCCTTCTCGCCCTTCTTCCCTTCGCTCCCCGCAGCGCCCTCCCCTTCCCCCTTCTTCTTCTCCTTGACCGGTCCTCCCGGCACCCACCCCGCGTCCGCGAGCAGCGCTTGCGCCTCAGCCGTGTCCTGGCCGCCGACCGCCCCGCTGTTGTCGGCGTACGCGGCCTGGCCGGACAGGGCAAGGTGGCTGCCGACCGGCTCGGTGGGCAGGCCGAGCGGGGCCAGGACCAGCTTGGCCAGTTCCTTGCGGTCGATGGCGCGGGCCAGGGCCCGCCGCACCCGCTCGTCGGCGAGCAGACTGTCGCCGCCGTTGAGGGCGAGCTGCGTGTACGCCGGCTCCAGGGACTTGCGTACCTCGAAGCCCCGGAACTTCGTCTGGTCACGGCGCTGCTCAAGGGTCAGTCTGGTGCCCGGCTCCGGGCCCATCAGCGGCGTACCGGAAGCACTGGCGGAGCCATGGGCGGAGACGCTGGCGGTCGCGGACCGAGGAGGAGCGGCGAGCGCGATGCGCCGGGCCGCGGCGGTGTCGACCTCGGCCAGGTCCAGCTGTCCCGCGGCCAGCGCGGCGGCCCGCTGCTCGCGCGGCACGGCGCGCAGCACGATCTCGTTCAGCTTGGCGCGCTCACCCCACCAGCGGGGATTGCGGGTGAGTGCGACCTCGTCGCCCTTGCGGTCGATCTTCTTCACCGTGAACGGCCCCGCGGTGACCTTGAGCTTGTGCCGCGCCCCGTCGTTGAACGAGTCCGGCGTGCCCATGACCTCCTTCGGGTACAGCGGCGAGAACAGCGACTGCCAGTCCGCGTACGGCCGCTCGAAGGTGACCCGCACCTCCAGGTCGTTGGCGCCGCGCTCGATCCTCTCGATGCGGTCGTAGCCGGCGTTGCGGGCGGTCCAGTAGGCGCTGTCCTTGCCGGACAGGGCCCGCCACTGGGCGGCGAAGTCGGCGGCGCCGATCTCCCGCCCGTCGCTCCAGACGGCCTGCTGGTTGAGCTTGTACAGGACGACCTGCTTGGGCTCGGTCTCGACGACCTTGGCGGACTCCAGATAGTCCGGATTGCGCTCCGGCCGCCCGTTCTGGTCGAGCCGGAACATCGAGGGCAGCGTGGCCTGCGCGATCCGGGTCGTGGTGGCGTCGGCGTCCGACTGGAAGGTGTTCAGCGTCTCGGGTACGGCGTCCACGGCCCACCGCAGTGTGCCGCCGTCGGCGATCTGGGCCCGGGCGGCCGTGGCGATGTCCTGCCCGGCCAGCGGCTTGCCGGCGGGGTCCGGGTCGCTGCAACCGGCGAGCGCGGGCACGCCGAGCACGCCGGCGGTCAGGAAGGCCACCGAGCGCATGACCGCGTTGCGGCCGGGCCTGGGTCCGAAGCCGTCGTGGGACATCTGAGGTACCTCCGGGGAGCTGCTCCCGCCGGTTACATTAAGTGCGTTCTGATCACATTTGGCGGTATTTTGGAGCTGATCAGATCTAAGGCACCCCACTGAAGAGGAAAGGGTTCGCCAGGCGGAGACGACACGGCGGCCAGGGCGTGCAAGGCCACCCGTGCGGAGCAATGCACTCCCGTACGGCCCAAACACGCTCCCCGCGCTTTTCGGCTCTCCGGCGTACACAGAGCGCCTGCGGGCGTGCAATGGAGGCGCGCAATCCGCCAATCGCTGCACATGCCTTCACAGCGATAGGTGTGACGCGCAACACTCGCAGGCGCATGAACGTCACCACTCAGGGCCGAAGAGCCCACGGAAATGAGGTCACGTCATGTCCGTGCAAGACGAACTGACAGCGGTCCAGCGCTGCCTCGACGACCTGTCCCGGTCCGTGGGCCGGTTGGAGAAGCAGCTGGGCACCGGCGGGCTTGAGATGCGTCGCGTCCGCGCCGACGCCAACCATCTGCGCGAGAGCGTCGCGCTGCTGCGGGACGCCGCCGCGACGCCCACGACACAGCGCAAACCGGAGCTCGTCACCATCCCCGACACGCCGTACGACGACTCTCTGTGGATCGACACGGATGACGAGGGTCTCGGCGCCCGGGACCGCCGTGCCCCCTGATCCCACCCCCTGACCCGACCGGAGTCATGCATTGGCCACTGGTACGGAACCCCATCTGAACAGCGGCGGCGTACGAACCGGTACGCGCGCCGCGATCACCGCCCCGCACCTGCGGACCGACCGCTGGTGGCTGGCCCCGGCCGTCACCGCGGCCGGTCTGCTGGCGTTCATCGTGTACTCGACCTGGCGGGCCTTCGCCAACGCGGACTACTACGCGGCGCCGTACGTCTCCCCGTTCTACTCGCCCTGTCTGGCGGAGAACTGCGAGACCATGCGCGCCGGGCCGAACTGGGACCTCTTCGGGAACTGGTGGGGCATCTCCCCCGCGATCATCATCCTGATCTTCCCGCTCGGCTTCCGCCTGACCTGCTACTACTACCGCAAGGCCTACTACCGCGGCTTCTGGATGTCGCCCCCGGCCTGCGCGGTGGCGGAGCCGCACAAGAAGTACTCCGGGGAGACCCGCTTCCCGCTGATCCTGCAGAACATCCACCGTTACTTCTTCTACGCCGCGCTCCTGGTCGCCGGGATCCTGACGTACGACACGGTGCTCGCCTTCCGCGACGAGAACTACGAGTGGGGCCACATGGGCCTCGGCACCCTCGTCTTCCTCCTCAACATCGCGCTGATCTGGGCGTACACCCTGTCCTGTCACTCCTGTCGGCACATCGTCGGCGGCAAGCTCAAGCACTTCTCCAAGCACCCCGTGCGGTACCGCATGTGGCAGTGGATCGGGAAGCTCAACGCCCGGCACATGCAGCTGGCGTGGGCGTCGCTGGTGAGCGTGGCGCTCGCCGACTTCTACGTCTATCTCGTCGCGTCCGGGGTCTTCGACGATCCGCGCTTCTTCTAGATTGAGTGGGGACTGAAACCAATGTCCGTGGTCGAACGGCAGGAGTGGGACGTCGTCGTGGTCGGCGCCGGGGGCGCGGGCCTGCGTGCGGCGATCGAGGCACGTGAGCGAGGCGCCCGGACCGCCGTGATCTGCAAGTCGCTGTTCGGCAAGGCGCACACCGTGATGGCCGAGGGCGGCATCGCGGCGGCCATGGCCAACGCCAACGAGCACGACAACTGGCAGGTCCACTTCCGCGACACCATGCGCGGCGGCAAGTTCCTCAACCAGTGGCGGATGGCCGAGCTGCACGCGCAGGAGGCGCCGGAACGGGTCTGGGAGCTGGAGACCTGGGGCGCGCTCTTCGACCGTACGAAGGACGGCCGTATCTCCCAGCGCAACTTCGGCGGTCATGAGTACCCGCGCCTCGCGCACGTCGGCGACCGCACCGGACTGGAACTGATCCGCACGCTCCAGCAGAAGATCGTCTCGCTTCAGCAGCAGGACGAGAAGGAGACCGGCGACTACGAGTCCCGGCTCAAGGTCTACCAGGAGTGCACGGTCACCCGGATCCTGAAAGACGGAAGCCAGGTCTCCGGGGTCTTCGCCTACGACCGCGAGACGGGCCGCTTCTTCGTCCTGGACGCCCCCGCCGTCGTCGTCGCGACGGGCGGGATCGGCAAGTCCTTCAAGGTGACGTCGAACTCCTGGGAGTACACGGGCGACGGCCACGCGCTGGCGCTGCTGGCGGGCGCGCCGCTGCTCAACATGGAGTTCGTGCAGTTCCACCCGACGGGCATGGTCTGGCCGCCGTCGGTGAAGGGCATCCTGGTCACGGAGTCGGTGCGCGGCGACGGAGGGGTGCTGCGCAACTCCGAGGGCAAGCGGTTCATGTTCGACTACATCCCCGACGTCTTCAAGGAGAAGTACGCCCAGTCGGAGGAGGAGGGCGACCGCTGGTACGAGGACCCGGACAACAACCGGCGGCCTCCTGAGCTGCTGCCTCGCGACGAGGTGGCGCGGGCGATCAACTCCGAGGTGAAGGCGGGACGGGGCTCCCCGCACGGCGGGGTCTTCCTGGACGTGTCGACCCGTATGCCGGCGGAGGTCATCCGGCGTCGCCTTCCCTCCATGTACCACCAGTTCAAGGAGCTGGCGGACGTGGACATCACGGCGGAGGCGATGGAGGTCGGGCCGACCTGCCACTACGTCATGGGCGGTATCGCGGTCGAGTCGGAGACGGCGGCGGCGCGCGGGGTGCCGGGGCTGTTCGCGGCGGGTGAGGTGGCCGGCGGTATGCACGGCTCGAACCGCCTCGGCGGCAACTCGCTGTCCGACCTGCTGGTGTTCGGCCGCCGGGCCGGCTGGCATGCCGCCGAGTACGCGGCGGCACAGGCCTTCGAACGCCCCGAGGTCAGCGACCTCCAGGTCGACACGGCGGCCGCGGAGGCGCTGCGGCCGTTCTCGGCGGAGGGTCCGGCCGGGGGCGAGGACGACGGGCGCCCGCCGGAGAACCCGTACACCCTCCACCAGGAACTCCAGCAGACCATGAACGACCTCGTCGGCATCATCCGCCGCGAGGCCGAGATGGAGCAGGCGCTGGAGAAGCTGGCGGATCTGCGGGTACGGGCCCGCCGGGCCGGTGTCGAGGGTCACCGCCAGTTCAACCCCGGCTGGCACCTCGCACTGGACCTGCGCAACATGCTGCTGGTCAGCGAGTGCGTGGCGCGGGCGGCGCTGGAGCGCACGGAGTCACGCGGTGGGCACACCCGCGAGGACCACCCGACGATGGACCGCAAGTGGCGCAACATCAACCTGCTGTGCCAACTGACCGACCCGACGGGCGGCTTGGCCGCCACGGACCCGGAACGCGGCCAGATCGACCTGCTGCGGGAGACCACCGACCCCGTCCGCCCGGACCTGCTGGCTCTCTTCGACAAGGAAGAGCTGGTCAAGTACCTCGCCGAGGAGGAGCTCTACCAGTGAGCAGCTACGAGGCCCGCTTCAAGGTGTGGCGCGGCGATGTGCAGGGCGGCGGCCTGGAGGACTTCAAGGTCGAGGTGAACGACGGCGAGGTGGTCCTGGACATCATCCACCGCCTCCAGGCCACCCAGGCCCCCGATCTCGCCGTCCGCTGGAACTGCAAGGCCGGCAAGTGCGGTTCGTGCTCCGCGGAGATCAACGGGCGACCGCGGCTGCTGTGCATGACGCGGATGTCGGTGTTCACCCAGGAGGAAACGATCACGGTGACGCCGCTGCGGGCGTTCCCGGTGGTGCGGGACCTCGTCACGGACGTCGGCTTCAACTACACCAAGGCGCGCGAGGTTCCGGCCTTCGTTCCGCCCGTGGGTGTGGGCCCCGGTGAGTACCGGATGATGCAGGAGGACGTGGACCGCTCGCAGGAGTTCCGCAAGTGCATCGAGTGCTTCCTGTGCCAGGACACCTGCCATGTCGTCCGCGACCACGAGGAGAACAAGCCGGCGTTCGCGGGCCCGCGGTTCCTGATGCGGGTCGCGGAGCTCGACATGCATCCGCTCGACGCGGCCGCGGAGACGGGCCTGGACCGCAAGGCCACGGCCCAGGACGAGCACGGCCTGGGCTACTGCAACATCACCAAGTGCTGCACGGAGGTCTGCCCCGAGGGCATCAAGATCACGGACAACGCCCTGATCCCGCTGAAGGAACGGGCCGTCGACCGCAAGTACGACCCGTTGGTGTGGCTGGGCTCGAAGATCGGGAGGCGGTCTTCGTAGGGTGCCCGCCCTCGGCTCCGCCGGGAAACTCGCACGTCACTCCACCCCACCCCTGACGCACCCCGGTCGCGCCCCTGCATTCCTGCTCATACGCTCCGAAATGTGACGTCATCTTCGATCCGGGGCCGGGCGCGGCGCGGTGGTTCGCACATATCGGTGCGGGTCGCGCATGCGCTGGTGGGCGGGCTCGTCGGGGTGGTGTGGCTGGTGCTGCCCGGGATGACGGCCGGTGCCGGGGGGCCGGTTGCGGGCGGGACGGACCGGCCGGTCGCCGGTGCGGTGGCTCAGGGGGAGGACGAGGGGACGTCGGGCACGGATCTGGTGGTGCCGATGCTGGCCGTCGTCACCGCGACGGTGCTCGCGGGGTACGGGTTCCTGCGGCGCAGACGGCGGGCACGGGAGCGTACGACACCCGGTGGGGTGGCGGGTCGGGGCGAGGCCGAGCAGCCGGTCGGGGAGCTCGATGAGCGGGCTCGGGCGCTGCTCGTGGCGGCCGACGACTGGGTGCGGGTCGGCTGGGAGGAGCTGGGGTTCGTCGAGGGGCGCTGCGAACTGGAGGATCTCGCGCACGCCGGGCGCGTCGAGGACATCGACGGAGCCGGCCGGGGCGTGCCCTTCGCTCGGGCGCTTCGGGAGGCCGAGGCCGAGCTGGCGGCCGCCTTTCGCATGCGGTGGCAGTACGAGGGCGGGGTTCCGGACGAGACCGCGGCTCGGCGGCATGCGCTCGCGGGGATCGTCGGACGGTGTGAGGAGTCGGGGCGGTTGCTGGACGCGCAGGCCGCCGCGTTCGATCAGGTACGGGGGTTGGAGGAGGGCCTGGGCGGAGGGCTGGGGTATGCCCTGGTCGTCGCCGAGGGCCGGTTCCGGGAGCTGACCGGGCGTACCGGGGGTGCCGACGCGACCCTGCGCGAGCTGGGCGAGCGGTACGCCCCCTCCGCCACGGACGCCGTCACGGGGCATGTCGAGCAGGCCAAGGACCGGTTGGTGTTCGCGACCACGCGTCTCAACCACGCCCGCCAGGCCGCCGACTCGGGCGACAACGAGCGGGCCGCGGGCCGGCTGCGGGCCGCCGAGGGCGCCATCGCGCAGGCCGCCGTCTTCATCGACGGCGTGGAACGGCTCGCCGCGAACCTCGCCACGGCCGCGGCGACGGTGCCGGCCGCGCTGACCGGCGGTGAGGTGGAGATCGCCGGGGCGCGGGAGTCGCTGACGGGGGCGGGAGACCCGTACCTGGACGTCCCTCCCGGTGAGCTGCGCGCCCGCGTCACCCACGCCGACGTCATCCTGGCCCTCGTACGGGAACAGCTGACCTCCGGGCCGTACGACCCCCTCGACGTGCTGCGCCGGATCGTGCAGGCGGTCGTGCCCGTCGCCGCGGGGCGGGCCGGGGTGATCGCGGCCGCCGCACTGCTGTGCGCACGCAGTGCCGTCGCGGACGCGGACGACGTCGTGGCGACGCATCGGGCGGTGGTCGGCAGCGAGGCCCGCACCCGCCTGGCGGAGGCCCGGCGGCTGCTCACTCCCCGCCGTCCGCCCCGGCCGGCCGGACGCCGCCGCCCTCCCCGGCCGACCTCCTGACGTCCGACACCCTGGCCCAGCAGGCCCACGCCCTCGCCGAACAGGACATCCGCCTCCACGGCAACCCCGTCGAAGGCCGCACCGACGACATCACCGGCCTCGCCGGCGCGCTCCTGGGCGGCGTCCTCCTCGGCGGCGACCCGGACACCGCCCCACCGGCAGCCTTCGGCGGCCCGCACACGCGTGGGCGTCGAGGCGACACGGACTGAACCCGAGCAGGCGCCGGCCAGGCTCACCGCCGGCCGCCCATGAACGCGGGAACCCCGCACCTCTCATCAGAACAGGCTCAGCAACGCCTCCGCCGGATCCGTGAGGCCGTTCTCGCCGTCCGGCAGGGGGAGTTCGAACCACACCGTCTTGCCGCGCGGTGTCCGGCGGGAGCCCCAGGCGGCGCTGAGGAGGCCGACCAGCTGGAGGCCCCGGCCGCCCTCGTCGGTGTCGCGGGCGCGGCGGCGCCGGGGTTGGACCAGGCCGGAGTCCCAGACCTCGCAGACCAGGGTGCGGTCGAGGAGGAGGCGGAGCCGGATCTCGCCCTCGCCGTAGCGCAGGGCGTTGGTGACCAGTTCGCTGACCAGGAGTTCCGTCGTGTCGACCAGGGGTTCCAGGTCCCACGACTGGAGTTGGCCGCGGGCGTACTCGCGGGCGCGGCCCACGCTGCGCGGCTCGCGTGGCAGGGTCCAGTCGCCGACCGAGTCGGCCGGCAGCCCCTGGACACGTGCCATCAGCAGCGCGATGTCGTCCTCGCCGTGGTGGGTGTCGAGGGTGTTGAGGACGTGGTCGCAGACGTCCTCCAGCGGGCGCGAGGGGTCCGTGAGCGCGCCCACGAAGGCCTGGAGGCCCTCGTCCAGAGGGTGGTCGCGGGACTCCACGAGTCCATCCGTGTAGAGCGCCAGCAGCGCGCCCTCAGGCAGCTCGACCTCCACCTCCTCGAACGGCTCCCCGCCCACACCGAGCGGCATTCCCGGCGGCACGTCCAGCATCAGCGCGTCCTCGCCCGGCTCGACGAGGACCGGCGGCAGATGGCCGGCGTTGGCGAAGGTGCAGCGGCGCGTGACGGAGTCGTAGACCGCGTAGACGCAGGTCGCCAGGTACACCTCGGACAGGTCCGCCTCCCGGGGGCGGCGGGCCGCTCGGGTGGCCTGCTGGACGCCGCCGGGCGCTCCGAGGCCGCGCGCGATCTCGTCCAGCGCCGAGAGCACCTCGGCCGGTTCGAGATCCAGCAACGCCAGCGTCCGTACGGCGGAGCGCAGTTCACCCATCGCGACGGCGGCACGCAGCCCGCGGCCCATCACGTCACCCACGACCAACGCCGTGCGGTGCCCGGGGAGTTCGATGACGTCGAACCAGTCGCCGCCCACCTCGCTGGGCCGGTCGGCGGACGAGTTGCCCGGCAGGTAACGGCACGCGATGTCCAGGCCGGAGGCGACCGGGTCGCCGGGCGGGAGCAGGGACCGCTGCAGTATCAGCGCCCGCTCGTGCTCGCGCCGGTAAAGGCGTGCGTTGTCGATGCACACGGCAGCACGCGCGGCCAGCTCGACCGCCAGATCGCGGTCCCGGTCGCCGAACGGCTCACTGCCCTTCGTACGGGCGAACTGCGCCAGTCCTACGACCGTGTCGTGAGCGACCATCGGCACCGCGAGCGTGGACTGCACGAGGCCGCCCTCCTCACCGGGCACGTACTGCGGCCGGGCGGTGCGCAGGGCGTCCGCGCAGGGCGAGTTGAAGGGGTAGTGGTGGACGGCGCCGAGCGCGACGGGGGTGCCGCCACCGACGAAGGGCGCGTCGGAGACCGCGCTGGCGAAGGCGACCCGGCGCAGCTCCGCGCTGCCGTCGGCGAGGCCGGGCGGGGTCTCGTCGCCGGCCAGCAGCCCCTGGTAGAGGTCGACCGTGGCCAGGTCGCAGAAGCCGGGGACCACGACGTCGAGGAGTTCGCGGGCCGTCGTCTCCAGGTCGAGGGAGTTGCCTATGCGGGCACCGGCCTCGTTCAGAAGGGCCAGATTCCGCCGGGCGGCGGCGGCCTCGCGGGCGGCGGCGCGGCGGGCGGTGATGTCGGTTCCGAGCCAGGCGATGCCAATGGGGCGCCCGCTGCCGCTGCGCACGCGGTAGAGGTTGACGGACCAGTGGCGGCGCTCGTCGGATCCGGGCAGAAAGCCGGTGACGTGCATGTCCGTGATGGAGTCGCCGCTCTCCAGGACACGGCGCAGGGTCGCCGAGACGCGCTCGGCCTCGGGGCGCGGCAGATAGTCGTGGACGCCTTTGCCGCGGTGGTCGTCGGGCGTGCCGCCGAACAGGGAGGCGAACCGGTGGTTGGCGCGGCGCACCCGCAGGTCGGGGTCGATCAGCAGGAAGCCGAACGGAGATTGACCGAATATCGCCTGCGAGGCTGCGAGGTCGGTCTCCATCCGACGCAGGGTGCGGACGTCGACGACGATGCAGACGGCGGCCTTCTCACCGTCCTCGGTCCGCGTCGGCATGACGTACACCTCGGCGAGGCCGTCCTGACCGGGGAGGTCCTCGGCGTCCTGCGGCATCCGGAAGGGGACCACACCGGTCCACTCCCGTCCGTCCAGGATCTCGGCCATCTTGCGCTGGCCCTGCTCGCGCAGGTCGGGGTCGATGAACGCCTCGATGGGATCCATGCCGACGGCCCGCTCGGCCGGTATGCCGAAGAGCTGCTCGGCGCGCAGGCTCCACTGGTCGACCAGGCCGTCGGGGCCGATGGAGAAGGACGCGACCTTGATGTAGTCGTAGATCGAGCCGGGCGGGCTGCTCTGCCAGACGGGGTCGCCGGGGCGGGCCTCGTCGGAGGCGAACGTGTCGCGGGATGCCTGTGTGTCCTGCGAGGCTTGCGAGCGCTGTGTGTCTCGGGAGACGCCTGTCATGTGGGAGGCCCGTGTGTCGTGGGCCCCCTCTCCCGCGGCCTTCGCCCTCGCCCCGTCCGACGGGTCGTCGGACCCCGAGGCCCTCGCTGGTATCTCGCTCACGCGAACCGTCCCCTCCAGCTCACCGCGCCCGGCACCGGTCACCGGGTGGCGGCTGCCCGCAGTATCCAGCACTACGGCCCCGCACAACACGGTGTTCACGATCACAGCACGTTCCCGATGGTTTTCGGTCCCGGCAGCGGAAACACTTCCAGTCTTCTAACCAGCGGACACGCAGTCGAATCACGTATCGCGACAACTGCCACTGGCCTGAACCATTCGTTCGATACGGCAGGGGTGCACGTACCCGAGCCAGCCGGGGCGTCACTGCGGCACTGCGAGCTCGAACCACACCGTCTTGCCCGTGTTTCGTCCGGGTCGGGTTCCCCATCGGCGCGAGGAGTGCGCCACGAGCTGAAGTCCGCGGCCGCTCTCGTCCTCGAGCTCGGCGACCCGTTCGCGGGGCGGGTCCGGAAGGGGGTCGGAGACCTCGACCCTGAGCATGCCGTCGAGACCGACGGGGCGCACCAGGCGTACACCGATGGGGCCGGTGGCGTGCCGCAGGGAATTGGTGACCAGCTCCCTGACCAGCAGCGACGTCACGTCGGCGAGGCTGTCCAGGTCCCACTCGCGCAGTCGGCCGCGGACGGCGGCGCGGGCCGCGCGGACGGCACCCGCCTCCGCGGGGAAGGTCCACTCGGCGCAGTCGCCATCGGAGTCGATCACGCCGATCACTTCCCAGGCCAGCAAGCTCACCCATGTCCGGTTTCATAGGTTTGATTGGCACATACCCGATATCCACAGGGCAGTACCGTTCGAGCGGGTAGACCATCGGGGGTTCTCAACGCCGCTCAACGCCGGTCGCCATCCGGCCTGTCAACCTGTCAGGTCCAGCCGTCCCGCGACCTCCCGGACCGCCGCCACGTCCTGGTCCAGCCAGTCCACGTCCCAGAGTTCCCCGGCACCCAGCCAGCGCAGCGCGTCATGGTCCTCGAGGGGCTCGGGGTTCCCGGAACCGGGGAGCAGGCGGGCGGTCCACACATGCAGGACGTAGGGGGGTTTCAGAGGCCATGCTCCCGGCACCCGCTCGACCACCTCGGCGGCCACGCCGAGTTCCTCCCGCAGCTCGCGCACGAGCGCCGCCTCGGGCGCCTCGCCGGGCTCGACCTTGCCGCCGGGCAACTCCCAGCGCCCGGCCAGTTCCTCGGGGGCACTGCGGCGCGCGGCGAGCAGCCGGCCCGCCTCCACCAACGCGGCGCCGACCACGATCCGTTCCGTCATGCGCCGGAGCCTACGGGAGCGCAGAAGCAGTTCAGTGGTCCGCGCTGTCGCCGTTCTGAGCGATGCGCTCGACCCAGTACAGCTGCTTGTGCCCCCGGCTGTCGAGGCTGTCCGCGATCTTCTGGGCTTCCGCCCGCGTCGCGTACCGGCCCACGCGGTAGCGATTGCCGTTGTCGTCCTGCCGGACCACGAGCCAAGGAAGAGTGATCGTGCTGTCGTTCATCGCGCTCCACTGCTCCTTCCCGCCCACGACCGCCCGAGTCCCTCGCCCAGCCTTCGGCCGGGGGGACCCCCATCTCGCTTCGCTCGCGGCCTGTGCCGTGCCCCGCCCGCCAAGGAAACCGCAATCCGCATATGCCCGAGCCTACGCCTAACCTTTACGCAGCGAATACGACTTTTCACAAAGAGGTACGCAACCAGCCAAGTCGCAGGGGGCGCACGGCATCGAATGCGCCGTGCGGAGACGTCGATGCATCCGGTCGCGGGCATGGTGCACACGCCTACGACGACCTGCGAAAACGGCCAGATTGCAACGGCGGATGAAGGGGCGGGAGTTGAGGCTTTGCCGGGGGCAACTGCCGTGGAGGTGTGCGCTACTTCACGAACATGTGCGCTACTTCACCGGAAGGTGATAGGCGACACGGTAGCGGTCCGCCGGAATGACCACGTCCGCCGTCTCCACCGGACGGCCGGACGCGTAGTAAGTGCGCTGGATGACCACGACGACATGACCGGGGACGCCGCCCAGCGTCAGCAGCTCCTCCGCGAGGCCGGGGCGGGCGCCCACTTCCTCCGTCACGTTGTCCACGACGACGTCGATGGCCGCCATGCGCTCGACGACGCCCATGCCGCCGAGCGGGCCCTCCTCGGGCAGCATCACGGGCGTACGGCCGGTGACGGCGAGCGGTTCCCAGGAGGTGGAGAGCATCATCGCCTCGCCGGCGTCCCGGAAGAGGTACCTCGTGCACATCACACGGTCGCCCGGGCGGAGGCCGAGCCGCTCGGCGACGGCGACGCTGGCCTCGGCCTGTGCGCTGCTGGACTCCCAGGTGCCGCGCGTCTCTCCGTCGGCCTGCTCCTGACGGAAGGGTGTGGCGCCGGCCGACGGGCGGAAGCCGGAGCGGGAGATCCGGCGGGGCACGGGGCGCTCACGGACGTACGTCCCGGAACCGGAGCGGCCCTCGACCAGCCCCTCTGCCATCAGCACCTTGCGCGCCTCGAGGGCGACGGTGTCCGAGACGCCGTACTCCTCGCGGATCCGGGCCTGGGACGGGAGCCGGGTGTGCGGTGGCAGCGAACCGTCGACGATCTTCTTGCGGAGATCGCCCGCGACGCGCAGGTACGCCGGCTGCTCACCGAAAGTCACTGGCCGCTCCCATCAGGTTGTACAGACAGCAACAGCGTGGCAACCGTGGGTTGTCCTGTGCAAGCAAAGGCCAGAGAATCACTCGATGTGATGACTTGTGCGGGGGAGGGCTTTACCCAGGCACTTTCTTTCCGTATAGGGCGCTCTCACACATCGAGGCCGCCCCCACTTCCACCCTCGCCGCCGCTGTCGGAATCGTCCTCGTACGTCGGCACGGTCGTGTCCAGGCCCAGAACTTTGCGCGCGGTGACGGTCGCGGGGCCGTCGACATAGCCGTATGCCTTCTCGTAGTGCGCGTAGAACGTGTCCGCGTCTTCGGCCGCAGCGGCCTTGGCCCACTCCTTGCGGGAATCCTCCATGTCCGCGAGGAACTCGGTGATGGACCCCTTGGCGTCCTCCGGCCAGGGCTGTGTGCGCAGATTCTCGGTCTCCTCGCCGAGGACGCGGTGGACGTCCTTCGCCCAGGCCCGGTTCGCCTTCAGGTCGTCCTCGGGGTAGGCCTCGGGCTCCTCGTAGAGGACGTTGTCGATGTGGTTGGACGCCGACAGGAACCTCACCTGGTACCCGTCGAGGGTCATGTAGTCGCGGCGCAGCGACTCGGCCAGGGGCTTGCCGTCCGTGCTGCCGAACATGCAGGTGATCGCGCGGTCTCCGAAGCGCCAGCCCTGCCGGGTCGGCACGAGGTAGTACACGTCCACGCCGTCCGGGACGGCCCAGGCGTCCAGGGCGTAGAGACCCGCTTGCTCGTAGCACTTGTCGTCCGCGACCTCCGCGAGCTCGTCGTCGCCGGGGAAGGAGCCGTCCGGCACCTTCACGACGGCCACGACCTCGGCGTCGTGCCGACCGGTGCAGGGCACCTCGTCGACGTCGTAGGTCTCGCCCTCCAGGCTGCCGGTCGAGGAGTTGAAGCAGTCGCCCGTGGCGAGCGCGAAAGCGGTGCCCTCGCCGCTCGCGGCGCCCTTGAAGCCGTCCCAGAAGTCGGAGGCGGCGCCCGTGGACAGCAGCAGCGACCACAGCGCGAGCCCGACGGTGGACAGCACGGACCCGGCGACCGCCATGCCCGTGCCGCGCTCGCCCCTCTTCCTGATCTGCACCAGCGCGACCAGCCCCAGCGCCAGACCCACGGCCGGCAGGAAGCAGAGGATGCCGAGGACGAGGGCGCCGATGGCCATGCCGTTGACGGGCACGGAGCGGCCGTAGGCGCCGTAGGGGTGGTACGGGTACGGCCCCTGGGCGGCGGGTGCGCCGTAGGGGTACGGCGACGGGTACTGGCCCTGCGCGTACGGCCCTTGGGGCTGCCCCGGGGACCCCTGCGGCTGGTGGGGTCCGGGAGGCGGAGGTATGGACACGAGTACCGTGCTCCTGCGTTCGGGCGGCGGTGCCGGGTGGTGGGAACTGGCGTACGACTGGGCGAATCGTAAGCGCGGGGTGGGGCGATGGGGGACGCGGTGCGGGTCACGAATGCGACGGTCCGGGCGGTCAACGGGCAGACGGCGCGGCGGGCGTCGGCTTCCGAGGGCGGCGCGGTGTTCTCTGCTGCGGGTGTGTGGCCGCTGCTGGCCCTCCTGGCGGACGGGGCGGGCGGTCCGGCGCGGGAGGAACTGGCCGACGCGGTGGGGTTGCCGGCGGACGAGGCGGCGGGCGCGGCGCGGGAGTTGCTGGGCGCGATGGGGGCGACGCGGGGGCTGGACTCGGCGCTCGGCCTGTGGACCAAGCGGACGCTGGAGCTGCGGGAGCGGTGGGAGGCGGGGCTGCCCGCGGAGGCGCACGGGGTGCTGACGGGCAATGCGGAGGCCGACAAGACGGCGCTGGACGCGTGGGCGGTGAAGCGGACGGGTGGGTTGATCGAGCGGATGCCCGTGCGGCTGTACGACGACACCGAGATGGTGGTGGCGAGTGCGCTGGCGTTGCGGACTCGGTGGCTGATGCCGTTTCGCGAGCGGTACTGGATGCCGGAGTCCGGGCCCTGGTGCGGACGGGAACTGCAGGGTCTGAGGCGGGACAGCACGTTGCTGGACGGGTCGGTGTGGCGGACACACCCGAGGGGCACGTCACCGAGCTGAACGCCCGAGCCGACGGCCCTGGAGGTCCGGACCATGGCGTACGAGACACGGACCGTCCATGATCTTCTCGACCACCACGACGTGTTCGGGCTCACGACCGCGAGAGTGCAGCGGCCACCCGGTCACTTCCCCGGAGTCAGCGGCTTTCCTCTGTACGTCGAAGCGGCCCGGCGGCCCGCGATGGCCCGGTTCGGCGCCCGCGGCTTCGAGGCGGCCGCGGTGACCGCCTTGGGCGGGGCCGGCGCCGGTGTCCCGGAGCTGCGCTGGGTGACCACCACCGTCCAGGCCACCTACGACCGCCCCTTCGGCTTCCTCGCCCTGCACCGCCACTCACGGCTCGTCCTCGCGGCCGGCTGGGTCACGGACCCGGAGCCTTACCGCGAGGACGAGGAGGACTACTGATCCGGGATCAGAACTGCAGCGCCCAGGCGTCGATCCGCCCGGTGTCGTAGTTCGCGTTGTCGCTCACGCGCAGCTTCCACGTGCCGGCCGCTGCTTCCGAGGAGGCGTTCACCGAGTACGTGGTGTTGATGTTGTCCGAACTGCCGCCCGTGCCGTACGACTTCAGCGTGTACGCCGTGCCGTCAGGGGCGATCAGCTGGACCTGGAGGTCGCCGACGTACGTGTGGACGATGTGGACCTCGACGGCCAGGGCCGAGGGCGCGTTGCCGGAGACGCCGGAGACCGTCAGCGGGGACTCGACCGTGGCGTTGTCGCTGATCGCGTAGTCACCGGTGTTCTCGAAGCGCGGGCCGGGCGGGGTGGTCGTACCGCCGCCGACGTACAGGAGACGGTTGGGCGAACCCGTGCCGGGGCTGGTGACGACGCCGGTCGTGGCGGCGGCCGTCAGCGCCGAGGCGACCTGGGCCGGGGTGGCCGAGGGGTTGTCGGCGAGGTGGAGCGCGCCCGCGCCCGCCACGTGCGGGCTCGCCATCGACGTACCGGAGATGGTGTTGGTCGCCGAGTCGCTGGAGTTCCAGGCCGAGGTGATGGACGAGCCGGGCGCGAACAGGTCCAGGACCGAACCGTAGTTGGAGTAGCTCGCCTTGGCGTCCGTCGAGGTCGTCGCGCCGACCGTGATGGCTTCGGTGACGCGGGCGGGTGACCTGGTGGAGGCGTCGGTCGACTCGTTGCCGGCGGCGACGGCGAAGGTGATGCCGGAGGCGATGGCGTTGCGTACGGCCGTGTCGAGGGCGGAGTCGGCGCCGCCGCCGAGGGACATGTTGGCGACGGCCGGCTTGACGGCGTTCTGGGCGACCCAGTCGATGCCGGCGACGACCTGGGCGGTCGTACCGGAACCGGAGTTGTTCAGCACGCGGACACCGACGACCTTGGCCTTCTTGGCGACACCGTAGGCGTTGCCCGCGACCGTGCCGGCGACGTGCGTGCCGTGGCCATGGCCGTCCTGGGCGGTGTTGTCGTTGTCGATGGCGTCGTAGCCGTAGGAGGCGCGGCCGCCGAAGTCGCCGTGCGTGATGCGGACGCCGGTGTCGATGACGTACGCGGTCACGCCCTGCCCGGCGGAGTCCGGGTAGGTGTACGAGCTGTTGAGCGGCAGGTTCTTCTGGTCGATGCGGTCCAGGCCCCAGGAGGGCGGGTTGGTCTGGGTGGCGTCGATGCTGAACGTGCGGTTCTGGACGACCGAGGCGACCGCCGGGTCGGCGGCGAGCGCCTTGGCCTCCGCCTCCGAGGCCTCGATGGCATAGCCGTTGAGGGCCTTCTTGTACGTCCGCTCGATCCCGGCGCCGTACCCCTCGACGAGGGTCCGCCCCGCCTTGGAGCCCGAGCGGGCGTGGTCCGCCCTGAGGGTCACGATGTAGCTGTCGGCTACGGCGTTGGCCGCGCCCGCGTACTGGATACGGCCCTCGGGAGCGGCCGCGGCGGGGAGTGCGGAGACGAGGCTCGCGGCGAGGGCCGCGGTGGCCGCCATGCTGAGCGCGGACAGTCTTCGCCGGGTGTCTCCGCGGGAGTTACGCATCACTGCCATCTGAGGGGTCCTCCTCGATCGGTGGTGCGCTGGTGGGGGGTGCACGGGGTGCGTGGGACGTGCGAGACAGGCAGGGACATGTCAATTCCCTGCGTCGCCGCACCTGTGCGCCAGCCGAAAGATTGAGGGCTCCACAGGAATTACACAAGGGCCGTGCACAGCCAACTCGGGCCGGACGCGCCGCGGCAGGCGAGGACGGCCGGTCAAATGGACCGGCCGTCCTCGAACCCTGCCCCCGGGCGAGCGCGGTCAGTTGTCGAACGCCGTGGCGCGCGTGCGCTTCTCCCAGGTCAGGACGTCGTCGCGGACCTGGTCGAGGTGGCCGAGCACGGCACTGACCCCGTCGTCGCCCAACGGCAGCCTCAGCGGGGCGTCCTCGGCTTCCAGCGCCGCCAGAATCAGCGCCGCCGCCTTTGCCGGGTCGCCCTGCTGGGTGCCGTCGCCGCCGGCGACCATGCCGCGGGTCTCGCTCACCTTGGCGTACAGGCCGCTGTCCGCGCTGGCCCCGGCCCGGCCCGCCTGGAACAGCGCGGTGCGGAAGGAGCCCGGCTCGACGATCAGCACCTTGATGCCGAACTCGGCGACCTCGTCCGCGAGACCCTCGGACAGCCCCTCCAGCGCGAACTTCGTTCCGCTGTACGCCGAGAAGCCCGCGAACGACATCTGCCCGCCCATGCTGCTCATCTGCACGATCGCCCCGGAGCGGCGCTCACGCATGTGCGGGAGCACGGCCCGGGTGAGGGCGACCGGCCCGAAGACGTGCACGTCGAAGAGCTCGCGCAGCTCCTGCTCGGTCGTCTCCTCGAAGGCGCCGACGTGGGTGCGGCCCGCGTTGTTGACCAGGACGTCGATCCGGCCGTGCCGCGCGATCACGTCCTGGACGGCGGCTTCCGCGGCCCCGGTCTCCATGACGTCCAGGCGCAGCGCCTCCACCTGGTCGGGGTGCGCGGCCACCAGGTCGTCCAGGCCCTCGGGCCGCCGTGCCGCGCCGACCACCACGTCGCCCGCGGCGAGCGCCGCCTGGGCGATGGCCCGTCCGAAGCCGCTGGTCGCACCGGTGATCAGCCACACCTTGTTCATGACAGCTCCTCGTATCGCCGTGATGTGGACCAGCCTGCTGCGCCATGGGGTTGCCCGTCCAAGACCCACGCTGATAACCGATGGTTATGGCAATGGATGTTCATGTACGGGACCTGCGCTACTTCGTGACGGTGGCCGAGGAACTGCACTTCACGCGCGCGGCCGAGCGGCTGTACGTTTCCCAGCCCGCGCTCAGCAAGCAGGTCCGGGCGCTGGAGCGGCAGCTGGGTGTGGAGCTGTTCCGCCGCGCGCCGCAGGGCGTGACGCTCACCGAGGCCGGCACGGCACTGCTGCCGCACGCCCGGCGGGTGCTGGACGCCTGGTCGCAGGGGGCGGCGGCACTGGAGGCCGCGCGGGCGGTGGCACGCGGCACGCTGGTGGTGGGCATGAGCACCAGTCCGGGGCGCGGTGGGCTGCTGCCCGCGATCCGCTCCCGTTTCACCGCCACGCACCCGGAGACCGCCCTGCGGCTGCGGCAGGTGAGCTGGGAGGACCCGACGGCGGGCCTCGCGGACGGTGAGGCCGAGGTGGCCTTCGTGTGGCTGCCGCTGCCGGACGCCGGACGTTACGGCTGGACCGTGGTCGCTCAGGAGCCCCGGCTGGTCGCCCTGCCCGAGGCCCATCCGCTGGCCGCCCGCGCGGAGGTCGACTTCACTGAGCTGCTCGACGAGCCGTTCCTCGCCCTGCCGGCGAGCGCGGGGCCGTTGCGTGACCACTGGCTGGCGCTGGAGGAGCGAGGCGGGCGCCTGCCGCGCATCGGGGCGGAGATCGCGAGCACCGAGGAGACGTACGAGGCACTGGTCGCGGGGCTCGGGGTCTGCCTGGTGGCCGCGGGCAACGCCCCGCTGGTCTCGCTGGGCTCGGTGGTGACGCGTCCGGTGCGGGGGCTGTCGGCGAGCCGGTATGCGCTGGCCTGGCGGCGTGAGGATGCCGGGCGGCCACTCGTACGGGCGTATGCGGAGGCTTGTCGCCGGGCGGCGGGGCGGTCATGACCCTCTCGTCGCCCCGCCCTCACGCATCGCCCCGCCCTCACGCCCCTTCCGTAGCGGGCTCTGCCTGGGTCGTGCCCAGCCTCGCCTGCTCCTCCTCGACGATGCGGCGGGCGACGGCGAGGTCCGAGATGTCGACGGCGTCCGGTGTCGACTCGGCGACCGCGCTGCGCCGGGCGTACGCGTCGAACAGGCGGGTCTTTTCTCCAGCATCCGCACCAGCCGTTCGTCCACTCCGCCCGTGCTGAGCAGGCGGTGCACGCGCACCGAGCGGACCTGGCCCATGCGGTGGGCGCGGGCGACCGCCTGATGCTCGACCGTGGGCTTGAGCTGCGGCTCGCAGAGGATGACGACGGACGCGGCCTGCATGTTGAGGCCCACTCCGCCCGCCTCGATCTGCGACAGCAGTACGGCGTGGCCGGGCGCGGCGGCGAAGTCGTCTACGAGTTGCTGCCTGCGGGCGGGCGGCACGCTGCCCGAGATCGGCCCGAAGACCCGCCCGTTGAGCCGTCCGCTGCCCGGTCCGTCCTCCGCCGGATCCGCCGGATCCGCCGCTCCCGGGGCGTCCGCGAGCGCCAGCGCCTCCAGCACGACCGCCAGCACGTCGCGGAACGCGGAGAACACGACGACCTTCAGGCCGTTCTCGGCGGCCTCCTCGGCGATCTCGCGCAGCCGGTCCAGCTTCGCCGAGTGCTTCGGGCGCGCGTACGCCGCTCTGCGCATCGCCATGAAGTTGCCGGCCCGCACGGCCTCGCGGTAGGCCTCCTCGTCCGCCGCGCTGGGCTCCTCCCACTCGTCCGTGTGCTGGAGCGCGGGAAGTTCGGTGAGGACGTCCTGCTGGTTACGGCGCAGATAGACCGGTGCGACCGCCTTCCGGAACGCCTTGGAACCGGCAACCGAGTCGTGCTCGTCGACGGTCTCGGCCAGGCCCGGCTGCAGGATCCGGACCAGGCTGCGGAACTCCTCGACGCGGTTCTCCATGGGCGTACCGGTCATGAACAGCACGCGGTCGCAGTGCTCGGCCCACTCGGAGACGGTCCTGGAGCGGCGGGTCGCGGGGTTCTTGACGTAGTGCGCCTCGTCGACGACGAGCATGCCCAGCTCGCCGCCGCCCGGCACCGGAAAGCCGCGCAGGGCGTCGAAGGTGGTGACCGCGACGCCGCCCCGGCCCTTCCAGTCCGCGAACGCCTCCTGCCGTTCGGGTCCGTGCAGCGGTGTCACGCGCAGCGCGCTGCGCTTCTCGATCTCCCGGGTCCAGTTGATCAGCACGCTGGCCGGGCAGACCACCATGAAGTGACTCTGCCCCTCGGCGGCGAGGTGGGCCAGCGCGGCGATGGCCTGGATCGTCTTGCCCAGCCCCATCTCGTCGCCGAGGATCGTCCGGCGCTGGGCGAGCGCGAAGCGGGTACCGAAGGCCTGGTAGCCGCGCAGCGAGACCCGGCGGTGGGTGTCGTCGAGTGTCTGGTTCCTGACCCGCTCGGCCACCTCGTCCGGCAGGAACCCCTCGGCCGCCGCGGGGTCGGGAGCACGGCCGGAGAGCTCGGCGAGCAGGCCGTAGTACTCGGCGGAGCGCAGCTCGAAGTCGACCAGGGCGGCCACCTCGGACTCCGGGCGGCGCAGCAGGTCGACCGAGGCCTGGGCGAGCAGTTCGGGCACGCCGTCCCGTTCGGCCTGCTCGGTCAGGGTGCGGATCCCTGCGACGGCCGTCAGCGCCCGGTCCCGCCTGGCCTGCCCGGCGAACAGCATGCGCAGCCGCCCGGCCGCCGGCCCGGCCTCGGTCAGCAGCGGGCCGAGCCGCTCGGTCAGCGCCTTGGCCGCGTCGACGGCCCGGCGCGCCTCGTCGCCCGCCTCCACCAGCACGCCGAGCGCCATCACCAGGGCGGTGGTCCGGGGCTCGGGCCGGTCCACGTCGATGTGTACGGCGATGGTGTCCCGTACGGCGTCGGCGATCCGCCGGGCGGCGGCCACGGTCTGGTCGGCGGTCTGCTGTCCGACCCCGGGGAGCTGGCGCAACCGGTACGGCCCGGCGTCGAGGACCTGCCCGACCGTCCGGAATCCGCCCTTCTCCACCTCGCCCAGCCGCAGCCTGCCCTCGGTGACGTCCTTGAGCCGGGCGACGGGGATGACGTCGAGCTCGCGCCGCGCCAGCTCGTCATGGATCGGCTCCAGGGCGTGCCGTACGGCCGCGACGGCCCGCGCGTGGTCGTCGGCCACCGCCTGCGCCGCCTCGTGCAGCCGCCCGCCCCGGGCCACCGCCTCCCGCTCATTCCGCCCCATCGCGCCCCGGCCCCTTCCCGCCCCTCTCGCCGCGTCCTTGGCATCCTGCCATCCACGGCGCGCCAGGTCGTATCCGCAAAGTCCCGTCGTCCGCCCGACGGGCGGGCCCCGCGGCGCCATGGCGAGTTGGGGGTACCTCCACGCCCTCAAGGCAGTGGGGGACCGTGCCAGGCGTCGCGGGGGCAGGCGGGACTCTGCGGACACGACCTGGCTTCTCGTGATCTGCGCGAGGATCGATCCGTCCGTGATCTGTGTGTCGGCGGCCAGCAGGAAGGCCTTGCTGAGGATCAGCGTCGGTCAGTTCGGCGAAGCCGGCCCGTTACCAGTAGGTGCGCCCGGGGCCGGCGTCAGTCCAGCCGGGGTCGGCGGCGATCGAGGTCACGCCCACGAACAGATCGACGTCCCGCATCGCCTCCGGCGGCCTGGACGCGCTCGCCGCCGAGCTCGGTGACGAGGGGGTTCACGGCGTCAGCGGCATGCTGAACCGCGCCCACGGCCGGATCGTGCTGGACCCGTTGGCCGTACTGACCGCCAAGGGCGTGATCACCCCCGACCTCGCCCCGGGGGCGACACCACCCTCGCCATGGCTCAGGCCCGCCCCACCGACCCGATCACCGCAGCACTCGAATCGGCCCTCACCGCCCTCGCCCAGACGGCACACCACGGTCTGCGCCGACTGACCACAGCGGGCCGCACCCGCCTGACCGACAGCGCGGCGGCACTCCAGCGCGCCGGCCTGCACGCGGAAGGAACCGACACCGCTGCGAACCCGGATGGCTGAGGGACAGGGCGCACCTGGCCGGACAACTCGGGTCGATGTGGCGTCCGTTGCCATACCGTGGGCATATGGCGCTGCATCACCACAGTGACGGTCCATGGCGCGTGAGGGTGGACGACGAGGACGGCACGCCGTGCGGCGCCGGCGTACTGCTCGACGACCGGCATGTGCTGACCTGCGCGCATGTGGTCCGGGACGCCGGAGCGGGCCCCGGGGGCACCACGGCTCACGTGCGGATCAGCAGCGTCGCGTGCCGCCCGGAGTGGAGCCGTGTCGGGCACGTCGCCCCGGGCACCTGGGTGCACAGGGACGATACGCAGCGCGGTGACGTGGCCTTGCTGGAACTCGACGAACCGGCCGGGTGCGGCACCCGCACCACCCTGTGGAAGGCGCCCATCTCCGGCGGTGCGGTGCGCGTGTACGGCTTTCCCCATGCCGACCCGGTCGGCATGGGGACGGACGCGCGGCTCGCGGGGTCCGGTGGCCGGCAGGGTGAGTGGGGGCTGCTGAAGCGGGTGCGCGAGGGCGATCCGTGGATCGAGCCCGGGTATTCGGGCGCGGGAGTGATGGCGCTGGGCGGCGAGTTCGACGGGCGCGTGATCGGCATCGTGGTGGCCGACTATGTCGACGGCGACGCGAAGGCGGCCTGGATGCTGCCCACCGAGACGGTGCTGTCGTATCTGCCCCGCATCGGTGAGCTGGGGTTCTTCGACGGCGACCCCACCGACGAACTGGGCCGCACCCGCGGCGTGTTGGCGGACGACGTGCTGGGCGACCCGCTGCGGCTCGCCCTGACGCAGGAGCTCACCCGGCTGCTCGACAGCGGCTGGTCCGGCACCGTCGTCGTCGGCACCGGCGGCACGACCGCGGTCGGCGACTCCTGGCTGGTGCGCCTGGTGCGCACGGCCGACCCGGCGACCAGGGCCACCGTCTCCGACGACGAACTCACGGGCGCGCCCGGCGACACGGTTCTCGGGCTGGGCGTCATCGACGCGGCCTACGACGCCCGAGGCAGGTCGGTCGCCGACGTGTGCGGCTACCTCGCGCGCCGGTTCGGGCTCCCCGGCGGGGACGCCCGCGCGGTGGCGCGGCAGTTGCTGCGGCGCCGGCCGCCCGCCTGTCTGGTGGTGGGCGGCGTGGACCGGGCGCAGAACCCGGAGGCGCTCGTACGGGATCTGCTGGGGCAGTTGGCCGGCCGGGCCCGGTCGCGGGGCCTGCGTCTCGTCCTCGGCTTCGAGGGCACTGCGCCGGACGGTCTCGCCCACGACGTGTCCCTGGACCCGGAACCGATCCGCGGACCCGCCGTCGGGGCCGTGACCGCCGCGAACGCCCAGGGCGTCGTCGGACTGCTGGCCGCCGAGGAGGACGCCGCGGCCGCACTGGAACAGGAGTGGGGCGTGCGGTTCTTCGCCCCGCCCCGGCTGCCGCCCCGCGCCGCGCCCCGGCTGCGGGTCCGGCTGGCCGTCGCCCGGGTGACGGAGCCCAGCCCCGAACTCACCGCGGTCCACGACCGGGCCGTCGCCGCGCGGGCCGACGTGGCCCGCTACGACCGCGAGGTGCGCCGGCTGTCCGGGGCCCACCAGGACCTCTCCTCGACCCTGGAACTGCACCGGCTGCGAGCGGCCCGGTACTTCGGCGACGAGGACCGCCGTCTCGCCGAACTGCACGCCCCCGCTGCCCGCGCGCTGCAGACCGTGCCGATCGACCTCGCGGCCGCCCGCCGGTCGGTCGACCGGTACGTGGACGAGGTCAACCGCCGTATCGAGGAAGGGTGACGCCGTGCCGATGTGCAATCGCCCCGACTGCGGGCGTGGCGAGATCGACGAGCAGGGCTTCTGCGACGCGTGCGACCGGCGCCCGCTGCCGCGCGACCACGCCGCGCCGCCGGTCCGTGTTCCCGAGCCGGTGCGGGGAGCGGGCGTCGGCGTGGCACAGGTGCGGCCGGACCCCTGGTACGGGCTCGGCCTGGTCGACTCCGACCGGGGCCCGGAGGTCCCGGACGTACCGCTGCCGTCGGCGGACCCCGTCGCCGAGGAGCATCGTTTCTGCGCCAACCCTTCCTGCCGGGAGCCGGTCGGCCGGGGCGCGGCCGGCGAACCGGGCCGGACGAAGGGCTTCTGCCCCCGCTGCGGGACCCGCTTCGACTTCGCCCAGCCCAGCGGCCTCACCATCGCCGACCGCTACGACGTCGAACGCGTCCTCGGCTCGGGCGCGTACGGCGCGGCCTACCTCGTCCACGACCGCAACCTCGCCACCCACGTCGTCCTCAAGGCCCTGAACAAGTCGGTCGCGAGAACCGCCCTGCACGAACGGGACGTCCTGGTCGGGCTCCGGCACGACAGCATCGTCCGCATCCTGGGCTACGAGCACGAGGGGCCGCATCTCGTCCTGGAGTACGTCCCGGGCGTGCCGCTCTCGGCGGGTGACGGCGACCGTCTCGAGACCCTCCTCGCGCACGGCATCCGCATCCTCCAGGCGCTCGACTATCTGCACGCCCGGGGCCTGCTGCACTGCGACGTCAAACCCCTGAACATCATCCGGTTCCGGGAGCAGAGCCCGGCGGGCGCGCTGGACCGGGTGCGGCTCATCGACTTCGGCGCGGTGCGCAGCCAGAAGGACGCGGGACCGGTCGTGGCGTACACCCCGCCGTACGCACCCCCGGAGGGCGATCCGGAGCATCGGCGTCCGACGCCGGGCTTCGATCTGTACTCCCTGGGCATGACCCTGCGCGAAATGTGCCACTCCCGCTGGACCGACCGCTCGGTGCCGGGCGTCGACTCGCTCCGGCTGCTGCTGGACCGCGCCACGGACACCGAGCAGCCCTGGCGACGGTTCGTGTCGGCGCGGCAGTTCGCGGAACAGCTCAGCGGCGTCATCCGGCAGGTCGTCGCGGCGGCGCCGGCCCATCGTCAAGTGGCGCGCCCGTCGGCCCTGTTCGGCTCGATGCCCGAGTCCCTGCACGGTGGCCTCGGCGCGGCCCGGCCCCTTGCCCACTGGGTCGAGGCGCGGCCCGGCGAGGACGCGACGCTGACGATGCGGGCGCCGTTCGCCTCCCCCGAGCCCGGCGACATCGCCGCCGCGCTCCCGGCCCCGCTGTCCGATCCCGACGCCCCGGACATGGCGGGCTCGGCCGGACGTGCCCTGGCGGAGAGCCGGCTCGCCCTGCGCAGAAGGGACCCCGCGCTGGCGGAGCGGGCGCTCGCGGCGGCGGGCCTGCCCGACTGGCACTGGCTGCACGCCTGGTACTCCGGCCTGATCGCACTGGCCCGCGAGGACGCGCGGTCGGCCGCCCGGGCGTTCACCACCGTACGGGAGGCGGTGCCGGGCGAGTTGATACCGCAGCTCGCCCTCGGCCTGTGCGCGGAACTCCGGGGCGACCTCGCCGCCGCCCGGTCGCACTACGGCGCGGTCTTCGACACCACCCCCGCACTCGGCGCGGCCGGCTTCGGACTGGCCCGCGTCCATCTGCTGGTCGGCGAGCGGACCGAGGCGGTGGGCACGGCCGTACGGCTGGCGCAGGAGTTCCGCTACGAACGCGAGGCGCGCGTGGCGGCCGTACGCCTCAGCGTCGTGATCCTCGACGGGTCCGCCCACCGCGGGCCCACCGGGGACGACCTGGAAAGGGCCGGGGCGGGCCTGGACGGCCTCGACGTGGACGCGGCGGCGGCCGCGGGACTGCGCGCGGAGATCCGGTACGCGCACTTCCTGCACCATCGCGACCGCGAGCAACTGTCCGACGCGATCCGCGAACTCGGCCCGCACGCGCCCACCGAGCGCGAGTACGTCGCACTGGTGGACCTGGCGAACCGGCTGCGCCCCCCGCTGCGGTGGAGAAGGGCCGGACGACGTGGAAGAAGCGGTCATTCCCGTTTCGGAGGAACACCCAGAACGCTAAGCTCCTGATACGCCAGGTAAGGGACGGTTACACGCTCCGTAAGGGACACGCAGCGACGCGATCGGGTGGTGCCGGTGGGGGACAGGTCGCCCTTGGGGCTCAGCTTTGCCCTGGAAGTGGACGCGCCCTCGGATCTGGCCCACGACGAGCAGCGCGCGGACGCCCTCGTCACCGTCACGGCACGCTCCGCCGCGGAGGCGGAAGCGCACGCGGTCCCGGACCGGCCCGGCGCCGAAATCCTCATCATGGACCGGTCGTTGTCCATGTCCGGCCGGAAGCTGGACGAGGCGAAGCGCGCGATGTGCGCCGCCATCGACACCCTGCGGGACGGCACCTACCTGGGGATCGTCGCGGGCCACCACAAGGCCGAGGTGATCTTCCCGGCCACCGGCGGCCTGGCCCGCGTCGACGCCCTGACACGGGAGGACGCCAAGCTGCGGGTCGTCGGCCAGTTCGCCGAGGGCGGCACGGCGATCGGGCAGTGGCTGGCCTGCGCCCAGCACCTGTTCACGTCGGTGGCCGCTGCGGGCACCGTGCGCCACGCCGTGCTCTACACGGACGGCAAGGACGAGCACGAGACGGCCGAGCAGCTCGGCAGCGTACTCACCGCGTGCACCGACCAGTTCGTGTGCGACGCCCGGGGCGTGGGCGGCGACTGGCACTACGCCGAGCTGCTGCGCATCACCGAGGCCCTGCACGGCACCGCCGCGGCCGTCGTGGCCGTCTCCGACCTCACAGCGGACTTCACCCGGCTCATGCGCCAGGCGCAACGCATCGTCGTGCCCCGCGTCTACCTGGGCCTGCGCCTCAACGACCGGTTCCAGCTCGCCTTCGTACGCCAGACCCGCCCCGTCGAGGCCGAACTGACGGCACGCCAGTCGCAGGACGGCGAGACGCATGTCCCGCTGGGCTCGTGGCCCCCGGAATCCCGCCAGTACCACGTCTCCCTGCGCTTCGACCCCCACGCCCTCACCGTCGACGAGGACCTGCGCGCCGCCCGCATCACCCTGCACGCCGAACGCCCCGACGGCACGCGCCGGCCCTGCTCCGACACGGCGGCCATGGTGGTACGCCGTCGTTCGACACCCGGCTTCGGGATCCCCAGGTCGGCCAATCTCACCCGGGTCGAGAACGAACGCGAACTCGGCATGGCGATGCGCGCCTGCGCCGACGCCCACCTGCGCGGAGACCTCGAACGCGCCGACCGCGAACTGCGCCTGGCGACCGGCCTCGCGCAGGACCTCCGTGACACCGTGCGGCTACGGCTGCTGCGGGCACTGGCGACCACCGGACCCGACGGGCGGCTGCGAGTGCGCCGCGATGTCTCCCGGGCGGAGATCCAGCGGATCGGCGTCGACTCGACGAAGACGGTGGCGCCCCGGGTGGACGCGGCCGAACTCCCGCTACCCGACGTGCCGTTGCCGCCCCGCGAATGCCCGCAGTGTCGTACGGCGTCGACGTCGGTCTCGGCCAAGTTCTGCGAGGAGTGCGGGCATCGGTTCGGGGACGGCGCGGCGGGCGGTCAGCCGGTGGACGCGTCGTGAGGGACGTGGGGGTGCACGGGCCCTTGGCGCGCAGGCCCTGGGTACGGGGACGTCCGGGATCGCGGCGGCCCCATCCCGTCGTCGTGCTGCGCCGGCTCCGAGTGGGCGTGCTGAGCATGGTGGCGCTGACCGCGTTGCTGTATCTGCTGGTGGCCGATCGGGCCGGGGACCAGATGGCTGCCGCCGACCGCACTCGCCAGGCCGTCGACGACCTCACGGAGGCACGCGAGGCGGCCGTACGGGCGAAGGACGAGCTCAGGAAAGCGGCGGCGGCCACGGGCGAGGTCGACCTGATCGGCACCGGCATCGGCTTCGCCAACGCCACCAGCGGTGTCAGCACCCTCCTCACCTCGGCGACCAAGGGCAACGCGGCCGGGGAGCAGGGGCTGCACCACATCCAGTTCGTCCAGGGCCAGTTGACGACCTGTCTCCAGCTGGCAAGCGGCCCGCAGGGGGCGGCGGCGGCCATCCCGGCCGTCGAGGACGGGCCGGAACAGGACGACGAGGGCCGTGACGTCCGGTTCACGGGCGGGCTCATCGAATCGCTCGAGGATCTCCGGGAGATCGAGATCCTGGCCCTGGACGAGCAGCTCCGGTCGCGCTGGCTCAACCCCTACCTGCTGTGGCCCCTGTTCATCACGCCGGTGGCCGTCATGCTGCTGCTGGCCTGCGCGAGCAGCTATGTCGTCGCCCGCCACTTCCGGCAGTACCCCAGCCCGGCGCTCGGCCTGGCCCTGCTGGCGACCGCGTCCGTCGCCGTCACCGCGTGCAGCGATCCGCTGCTGCCCGGCAAGGGGTGGGTCATGGCGATCGCGCTGCCCCTGCTCATCGCCGCCGGCGGGCTCGGATACGTCGCCTACCGCCCCCGTATCGACGAGTACCGGTTCCCGCACCCATGAGACGGCCGACGGCACCACTCGTGCGCTGCGCCCTGGCCCTCGGCCTGCTCCTGGCGGCGGCCGGCTGCGGCGGGCCGGAGAAGGAGCGGGTGACGATCATGGTTCCCTGGTCCGGCACCGAGTTCAAGGCGTTCTACTCGGTCATCGAGGCGTTCGAGGACCGCAACCCCGGCATCGACGTCGAACCGCAGGTCACCCGCGCCCTCACCCAACAACTCGACGCCGCCGTGGCCGCGGGGGCGGCGCCCGACCTGGCGGTGCTGCCGAGCGTGGGCGCGATCTCCGAGTACCGCAAGGACAGGGCGCTCAAGCCACTCGCCGTCGACACGGCCGCGTACGTCGAGCCGTTCCGCGAGCTGGCCATGGAGGACGGCGACGTCTACGCGGTCCCCGTCAAGGCCGACGTCAAGAGCCTCGTCTGGTACGACGCGACGAAGGTCGCCCCGCCCCCTCCCCGCACCTGGGACGCACTGCGCGCCCGGCCCGAGAGCTGGTGCCTGGGGCTGGAGTCGGGCCCGACGTCCGGCTGGCCGGGCGCCGACTGGATCGCGGACCTGCTGCTCGCCGAGGCGGGCGTGGACACGTACGAGGCCTGGGTGTCGGGCGACCTGAAGTGGGACTCGGCGCCGGTCGACACGGCGTGGCGGGCCTGGGGGGATCTGATCGGGAGTGCCCCCGACGGCGCGGCCACGCGCAGGTTCAGCGAGGCCGCCGACGGCATGACCGACAACTCCTGCTCCCTCGGCCACGGCGCGCTGTCCGCGATGGGCTTCGAGCCGGACCGGGTGACACCCGGCACGTACACGTACGTGACGCCGTCCCCGGATCGCGTGCTGGAGGTCTCGGCGGACTTCGTCGGCAAGTTCACCGGAAACAACGCCGGCGCCGACCGGCTCATCTCCTACCTGGCGAGTGAACAGGCCCAGCAGGCCTGGGTGGACGCACCCGGGTTCGCGCTCTCGGCCAACAGGAAGGTCACGGCGTACGGCAACGACACCCAGGAGCGGATCGCCGGGATGCTCCGCTCCGGTTACACGCTCTGCTTCAGCGCCGCCGACGCGATGGATCCCGATGTGTCCGCCGCCTTCTACCGAGCGGTCCTGGAGTACGCGAACGGCAAGGACCTGCCCTCGCTGCTGGAGGCGCTCAACAGGGTTCAGCGGGAGATGCGGGACTCCCCGCCGCCCACTCCCCTCTGCGGCACCCCGAGCCACGCCTGACGCGCCCAACTCGCCCCCCCAGGAGCCCCCATGCCGGACGCAGTCCAGTTCACCCTCTCCGACGGCACCGTCGTCCTCGTCGCCCCGCCGGCTCGCGCGGGCACCGGCGCGGTGGGACTCGGGACACGTCTGGAGAGCGCGGCGACCTCCCTGCGGGACGCCCTGGCACCGGTCACCGCCGCCGCGTCCGACGTGATCGGCGGCTTCCGGTCCCTGGCCGAGCGGCCCGACGAGGTGGAGGTCACCTTCGGCGTCGTCCTGGACGCCAAGCTGGGCGCGGTCCTGTCGAGCGCCACGGCCGGCGCCCACCTCGACGTCACGCTGCGCTGGAACGGGAACGGGAACGGCACCGGCACCGGCACCGGCGCGGGCTCTAGCCCGGGCTCCGGCACGAACTCGGGTGCTGCCACACCGTCCTGACCTCGCGCCTGAAGAAGCGCCTGAAGAAATCGAGCGTCGCTTGTAACGTTCGGCCCGCCGCACGCACTGAGGGGTATGAGCCATGACGACCTGCGTGCGCTGTTCCTCAACTGCACGCTGAAGAAGAGCCCGGAGCGCAGCCACACCCAGGGCCTGATCGACCTCAGCTCGCGGATCATGGAGAAGCAGGGCGTCCGCGTGGAGCACCTGCGACCGATCGACCATGAGATCGCCACAGGGGTGTGGCCGGACATGACCGAGCACGGCTGGGAGCGCGACGCGTGGCCGTCGATCTACCAGCAGGTGATGGCGGCCGACATCCTCGTCATCGCTGGGCCCATCTGGCTGGGTGACAACAGTTCGGTCGCCAAGCTGGTCATCGAGCGCCTCTACGCCTGCTCGGGCCTGCTCAACGACGCCGGTCAGTACGCCTACTACGGGCGGGTCGGCGGCTGCCTGATCACCGGCAACGAGGACGGCGCCAAGCACTGCGCCATGAACGTCCTGTACAGCCTTCAGCACCTGGGATACGTGATCCCGCCGCAGGCGGACGCGGGCTGGATCGGGGAGGCCGGGCCGGGCCCCTCCTACCTCGATCCGGGCTCCGGCGGTCCCACCAACGACTTCACGAACCGGAACACCACGTTCATGACGTGGAACCTGCTGCATCTGGCCCGGCTGCTCAAGGACGCCGGTGGCGTTCCGGCGCACGGCAACCAGCGGTCGCAGTGGGACGCAGGGTGCCGGTTCGACTTCGAGAACCCGGAATACCGCTGACCCGGTAGGTCCGGCAGGTCCACAAGCCAGTGAGTCAGGACCTCAGTCCTCAGTACCTCAGTCCTCAGTACGTCAGTCCTCAGTACGTCAGTACCTGTACCTCAGCAACGAGGAGCCCGAAAATGACCGTCGAGTCCACCGAGATGACCGTCCCCACCTGCGCCTACCCGGGCTGCACCAACCCGCCCGAGCCGCACGCGCACGACGCGCAGGGCCCGGCGTCCCGCTACTGCGGGCACCCCGAGCACAACGCGCTCGGCGCGTTCCGGAAGTTCCGCGCCAAGCGGCAGCAGCGCAAGGAGGACAAGCGCGTGGCCGCCGAGGCCAAGAAGGCGGCCAAGGACGAGGCGACGGGCACCGGGGCACCGGTCGCCGGTCAGTCCTGGCCCGCCCCCTCCGGACATGCGCCCGGACTGGTCCCCGGCGCGGAGGTGGTGCCCCAGGACCACGGGCAGGCCCCCGTGGCCGATGCGTCCGAGCAGACGTCGGTGGACGTCATGACCAGTGAAATGGCGGCCATGGCGGCGATGCCGACGGCCGACGGCGACGATGCCGCTCAGTCGCGCGACGCCCTCGTCACGCTCATCAGCCGACTCGCCACCGAACTGCCCGCCTACATAGAGGAGTTGGCGATCATCACGGACTCGGCGGCAGCCGAGGCCCGGATCGAGACGGTCACCCGCGCCGCCGCGCAGCGCATCCTGGCTGCCGAGGAGCGCGCCACACTCGCCGAGGAGGCGGCCGACATGGCCGTCACCGCGCTCGACATCGCGCAGCAGAAGTTCGCTGACGAGACCGCCGCGATCCGCGAGGAGACGGCCCGCCAGGTGGCGGACGCCGAGTTCGTGCGGGCCGAGCTGGAGCGCTACCGCGAGCGCGTCGGCATGCTCGAGGTCCGCCTCGACGCCGTCCGTGACGAGGCCGACGAGCTGCGCCGCGATAGGGCCGCGCACTCCACCGCCCCCGAACACTCCACCGCCCCCGAGCAGCCGCGCCCCGCCGAGCACCAGTGCTGACCGGCCAAGGGCGCGGACAAGAACTGGGACAGGGACAGGGACAAGGGAAGACGATGCAGAAGAGCACACTCACGAAGTGGTCCGCCCGGATCGCGGCCGCCACCATGATCGCGGCGACCGCCGCCCTCGTCCCGGCGGCCACCGCCCAGGCAGGCACCCCCCACAAGTTCCGTCTCTGCAACTACGGCAGCGGCTACGACACCGTCGTGGAGTTCCCGAAGCACGGCGGCTACGCGTTCCGCGTGCTTGCCGGAAAGTGCCAGACCATCTCGCCCGTGCTCAAGGACCCCAACCAGGCGGTCAACCTCTACGCGGTCCAAGGGCAGTGGAAAGGTCCCCGCAGCTACGTCTTCGCCGGGTTCAGCTACGCCGACAGCCGGGGCATCGACATCACCACCAGGGGAACCTACGGCGCCGTCAACTGGAGTTGGCGCTAAGCAGAGTTCAGGGCCGGTTCGGGGCGGCATCCCCGGGCCGGCCCTGTGCGTGGGTCCCGTGTGCGGGCCCTGAAACACCAACCGGATCGAACAGAAACGGAATACCCTCATGTGCCGAAACAACCGTCCCCTCCTGTGGATCACCACCGCGGTGGTCGTCGTCGCGGTGGCCGTCGGGCTCTACCTCTTCCAGCCCTGGCGGCTGTTCACCACGGACCGCGTGGATGAGGCTGCTCCCGTGGCCACCGGCCAACAGGGGCCGCGGCCAAGCCGTCGGCGAGCGGCAGTTTCGTCTCCCACGAGCACGAGACCAGCGGCTCGGTGGAGGTCCTGAAGCTCGACGGCGGAAAGGCCACCCTGCGCCTGAAGGACCTGCGCACCTCCGACGGTCCGGCCCTGCACGTGTGGCTCAGCGACCAGCCGGTCGAGCAGGGCGGCGGCAACCTCGACGACGGCAAGCACGTCGACCTCGGCGACCTCAAGGGCAACGAAGGCAACCAGAACTACGCGATCCCGGCGGGCACCGACCTGAACAAGTACTCCACGGTGACGATCTGGTGCGAGCGCTTCAGCGTGTCGTTCGGCGCGGCCGAACTGAAGCAGAGCGCCTGACGGAACAGACCGCACGGAAACAGCAGTGGGGCGGGTGGCCATGCCACCCGCCCCACTGCTGTTCCGGGACCTCCTACGACACCAGGATGGGGATGATCAGCGCCACGCAGGTGATCAGGCTCCACAGCGCGGGGGCCGCGCTCAGCGTCTGCCCGTGCCGGGCTGCCGCCCGGGCCGCGGCCGCCTCACTGCGGGTCAGATGCCAGGGGCCGACCCGCTCCTCAAGTCGCTGGTACACCAGGCCGAGTACGGCGCCGTAGGCGAGGTGACCGACGAGGGACGGGAACGACACGGCCAGCGCGGCGGCACTCCACCGGGGGTCGGCCCCGAGCAGCACGGGGAGCAGCGTCAGATTGCCGAGGACCCACCAGAGGAAGCCGTACGACACACCCCAGCCGATCCCGGAGGTCGGGTCGAAGCTGCGACGCCGGAAGAAGACCGCGTACGTGACGCCGACGGCCTGGGAGATCAGCAGGTGGATGACGAGGCCCACGACCTCCGACTCGGAGCCGACGAGGGCCGCGACGGCCGGCAGGAACCCCACGGCGACCATGACGCCGGTGAAGAGCACGCCGCCGGCCAGCCCGGCGATGACGCCGTGCCAGATCGAGATCACCCGCCCACCGGTGAGCCGTCCCTCCTGGGCGTGCCGTACGTCGTCGGAGAACACCGCCCGCGACAGGCCGCCCAGCCAGCCGCTGAGCAAGGCCGTACCGGCACCCAGCAACACGTATCCGGGCAGTGACTCCACGGCGGTGCGCACCGCGGCCGGCGTCCAGTCGAGGCCGCGGCCGTCCAGCAGCGGCGCGACCGTGACGGCCGCCAGCCCCCACCACCCGAAGCCGAAGGCGGCACCCCGGATCAGGGCGGGGCCGGTGCCCTCGCGGGTGTCGCCGAAGACCACCGCATACGAGGCACCGACCAACAGGCCGACGAGCAGCCCCTGCCGGCCGAGCCCGAGCACCGGGGCTACGAGCAGCCCCGAGGCCGAGGCGCGCACCAGGAGGCCGGGCCTGAACTCCCGCTCCCTGCGCACCAGCAGGGCGAGGACGGCGGCCGTGGCCGCACCGTAGGCCAGGTGGCCGAGCAGACTGGGGATCAGCGCCTGTGCCGACGCCACGTCCCAGGCCACCGGCCTGCCCAGCAGGAACGGCAGCAGGGTCAACGGCCCGAGCAACCACCACAGCACGCCGTACGCGAGTCCCCAGAACAGCAGCTCGCGCTGGCGGGCGACGAGGGCGCCGAAGACGGCCCCGATGACCGCCGCGATCAGCAGGTGGACGGCGAAGCCCACGCCGGGCGAGTCGGTTCTGACGATCGCCGCGACGGTGGGCAGGTACCCGATCTCCGCCATTACGGCGCCGAAGACCAGCCCTCCCGCGAGGCCGGCGAGGGCTCCGAGTCCGGCGTTGTGTGTGACGCTTCCGGCGTCAGACATGACGGTCCTCCTTGGTGGATTCGGTCGAGAGGGCGATGTCCCTGGGGAAGACCAGGTCGAGAGTCCAGTCGGCGAGCACCCGCAGCCGTTTCTCCACGCTGGGCAGCTTGCTGAGGTACACCGAGCGCCACAGGACCCAGGCGAGGAAACCGGAGACCCGCCGCCCGCCGATCTCGCCGGCTGCCGTGCGGTGCCCGAGCGAGACCAGGACGCCGAGCCCGCCGAAGCGGAACGGGACGGGACGGCGACCACGGAGGACCGCGGCGACGTTCTTCGCCACCGCCTTGCCCTCGCGGATCGCGTGCTGCGCGGTCGGCGGATGGAACCCGCCCGCGAGGTCCGGGATCCTCGCGCAGTCGCCCAGGGCCCACAGGCCGGGTATGCCGGGGACCTGCATGGTGGGTTCCACGGTGAGCGGGGACGGCATGACCTGCTGCACCAGCGGGTTCGGCCGGTTGCCCGCCGTCCAGGCCAGGGTGCGGGTGGGGATGGTCTCGCCGGAGTCGAGCGTGATGTCCTCGGAGGTGGCCTTGCTCACGCGCGCGCCGAGGCGGAACTCGATGCCGCGCCCGCCGAGTTTGCGCTGCGCGTAGAGGCCGAGCTGCGGCGACAGCTCCGGCAGCAGACGCTCCCCCGCGTGCACGATCACGAACCTGGGCCGCATCCCGTGCAGCCGCGGATAGAAGTGGAGTACGTCATGGACGAGGTCGAACAGTTCGGCCACCAGTTCCGTCCCGGCGAAGCCGCCGCCCGCCACCACGAACGTCAGCAGCCTGGCCTGCTCGGCCGGTTCCGATTCGAGGTCGGCCCGCTCCAGCGCGCCCAGCACCTGGTTGCGCAGCCTCGTGGCGTCCTCGACGGACTTCATCGCGAAGGCGTGCTCGCCCACTCCCGGCAGGTCGAAGAAGTGCGGCACCGCGCCGACCGCCAGGACCAGTTGGTCGTACGGCACGCGGAGCATCCCCTCCTTGCCCGCGGAGACGTACGCGTTGCGGTTCTGCGTGTCGATCGAGGCCACCCGCCCGTGCAGGAAGGAGGCATGGCCGAGCCCGGCGCGCACCGGGGCGCTCACATGCCTGGCCTCGACCGTGCTGGAGGCGACGCCGACGAGGAGCGGGGTGAACAGCAGGAAGTTCGAGTCGCTGATCAGCGTCACGTGGGCGTCGAGCCCGCGGCCGAGACGCCGGTCCAGTTCCCGGGCGGCGCCGACCCCGCCGAAGCCACCACCGACGATCAACACATGGGGTTTGGCCCGCTGGGGCGCGAGCCGGGGCGGGAACCAGGCCGACAGCGCATGGAAGGTGAGACCGGCGATCGCGCCGAAAAGTGCGGCGCCGACGAGTTGCGGGAAGTGCGAGACGGCCACCGCGATCGTCCACGAGGGCTTCTGCCCTTCCAACGCGGGGGCGAGGGTGAGCGTCCAGGCCACCCAGTCGAGCAGGCCGATGAGCAGGCCGGCGGAGAAGGCCGAGCCGTTGCTCTGCCTGTGGCCCCCGAAGAGGAGGCCGAGCACGGCTCCCAGCACCACTGTGTGGGCGGCCCACGGCAGCCATGGAGGCTTGGTCACGACGGCCACGAGCGCGCCGCCGGGTAGTGCGGCGATGACGCCGAAGAAGAGTCGTCCGAGCAGAGTCATGCCGCTCAGTGCGAGCGGGCCGCACGAGCGTTACAACTCCAGCGCTGCAACTCCAGCGTTACGACTCCCTCGGCGGCAAAGGTGCCACCGAGGATCCGCCGGTTACCCGGGGATCACTGCCCCTGCCAGTTCCGGAAGGCGGAGAGCAGCTGCTGCCTGGCGTCCGACGAGATGGTGTCCGGGGTCAGTTCGCCCGTCGTGGAGATCGTCTGACGGAACTGGTCGAGGTAGGTCTCGCACCCGGAGCACTCCGCCAGGTGCTCGATGAAGCGGCGCTCGTCGTCCTCGCACAGGACACCCTCGAGAAAGTCGGTCACCAGCTCGACGAAGTCAACGCAGTCCACGGTCGTTCCCTCCCGCCACGACGCCATGGGCACCGGACAAGTAGTCCTCCAGCTTACGGCGCAGGAACGCCCTGGCCCGATGGAGGAGCACGCGTTGGTTTCCGGGCGAGATGTCCAGGAGGGAACAGACCTCCTCCGAGCCGTACCCCTCGACATCGCGCAGGGTGACCACCGTGCGCAGACGGGGCGGGAGTTCGTCGAGCGCCGCCGCGATCACCTCACGGACCTCGCCGCGCAGCACATGGTCCTCGGGAATGTGCAGATGCCGGGGCTGCTGCCCGACGGCCCAGTGGCCGGGGTACTGCTCGTCGGGGCCGCGGAACCGTGCGGCGTCCACCGTCGGCTCTGCCTCCTCCTCGGGCAGCAGGCTGGTGAAGGGGACGGTCCTGCTGTCCTTCGTACCGCGTGCCTTGGCCGTGTTGACCAGGATCCGGTACACCCAGGTCTTCAGGGACGAGCGGCCCTCGAAGTCGCCGATCCCCCTGATGACCCCGAGCCAGGTGTCCTGGACGGCCTCCTCCGCGGATGCCTTGGTCGACACGAAGGACATGGCCAGCCGGAGCATGCCGCCCGACCAGGTGTCCAGCACCAGGGCGAACGTCTCCTCGTCACCGTCGCGCAGCCGCTGGACCAGGACCTCGTCCGGCGGCAGTTCGCGTGCGCCCGCCATTCGTCACTCCCCCTTGCCGGCCGTCAACTGGGAGGTCAGCTTAGGGCAGCCCGGTGATCGAGATCTCATGCCGGTGCCTTCGTTCATGTCCCGGTAAGGACTGTCACAGCCGCGCGGGCGGGCCGCGGCCGGCCGTCAGCCTCGCCGCATCGCGCGGAAGGCACCTCGCAGCCGGTCGCTCGCTTCGCCGGACAGGCCCGGGGCGGGCAGGCTCTGGGCGGGCAGCTCACCCAGCATCGCGATGGTCTGCCTGAACTGGTCGAGACAGGTCTCGCAGTCGTCGCACCTCGTCAGGTGCGTGAGAAAACGCAGCTCGGTCGGCTCGTCCATGGCGCCGTCGAGGAAGACGGTCACCAGCTCGACGAACTCGTCGCAGTTCATGCCACCTGCCTGATCTCGCTCAGCGGACGGTCCACGGAATAACGGAGTACCGAAGGGACCACATAACCAGATACCGCTTTCCCGGCACCAGAGGGGACCTGGTCGTCGCGCGCGAGGCAGTCCCGGACATCGGAAAACGAGGATGTCGTCGGTGGCGACGTCTCCGGGCACCAGCAGCGAGGTGGCCTCACATGCCCCCGCGACATCCACGCGCCGGTGACGGAACAGCAGCACAGCGGCCCCTCTTGACGGCGACCGGATGCGCCCACCGCGCGCGGAAGGCCGCTTCGCGGAGGATCTCGACGCCTCCCCGAGGCACCCCGCCACACCGAGCTCATCGACGGAGCCCTCGTCTTCATGAGGTCGCCCCTGCGGGCCTGGCACGGCCGCCTCGTCACCGCCCCCACCACCAGGCTCATGGCGCAGGCGCCGGCCGGCTTCTCGGTCGAGCTGGAGATGACGATCCGCCTCGACGCCCGCAACAGCCCCGAGCCGGACCTCCTCCTGACGAAGGGGCCGAGCTCACGAGAGGGCTCGACCCCGAATACACACGTCAAACCAACCGCATTAACGTTCAGTAACGCTGCGGCGATCACACGTTGAAGCGGAACTCCACGACGTCCCCGTCCTGCATCACGTAGTCCTTGCCCTCCATGCGCGCCTTGCCCTTGGCGCGGGCCTCGGCGACCGAGCCGGTTTCCACCAGGTCGGCGAAGGAGATGACCTCGGCCTTGATGAAGCCCTTCTGGAAGTCGGTGTGGATGACGCCGGCGGCCTCCGGGGCGGTGGCGCCCCTCTTGATGGTCCAGGCGCGGGATTCCTTGGGGCCGGCCGTCAGGTAGGTCTGCAGGCCGAGGGTGTTGAAACCGACGTGGGCGAGGGTGGCGAGGCCCGGCTCCTCCTGGCCGACGGACTGGAGGAGTTCGAGGGCCTCGTCCTCGTCGAGCTCGGCGAGGTCCGCCTCCAGCTTGGCGTTGAGGAAGATCGCCTCGGCGGGGGCGACGAGGGCGCGCTGCTCGTTCTTGAAGTCCTCATCGGTCAGTTCGTCCTCATCGACGTTGAAGACGTACAGGAAGGGCTTCGTGGTCAGCAGGTGCAGGTCGTGCAGGAGCTCGTTGCGCTCGGTGCCCTGGACGATGCCGTGCGCGAAGAGCGTGTCGCCCTTCTCCAGGATCTCCTGGGCCTCCTCGACGGCCTTCACCTTCGGCGCGATGTCCTTCTTGATCCGCGACTCCTTCTGGAGCCGGGGCAGGACCTTCTCGATGGTCTGGAGGTCGGCGAGGATCAGCTCGGTGTTGATCGTCTCGATGTCGTCCTTGGGCGAGACCTTGCCGTCGACGTGTACGACGTTCTCGTCCTTGAAGGCACGGATGACCTGGCAGATCGCGTCGGACTCACGGATGTTGGCGAGGAACTTGTTGCCCAGGCCCTCACCCTCGGAGGCGCCGCGCACGATGCCGGCGATGTCGACGAAGTCGACGGTGGCCGGCAGGACGCGCTGGGAGGAGAAGATCTCGGCCAGCTTCGTGAGGCGCGGGTCCGGGACGCCGACCACGCCGACGTTCGGCTCGATCGTGGCGAACGGGTAGTTGGCCGCCAGCACGTCGTTCTTGGTCAGGGCGTTGAACAGGGTCGACTTGCCGACATTCGGCAGACCGACGATTCCGATCGTGAGCGACACGTTGCGACTTCCCGTACGTGAGAGGACTTCAGGGGCTTGGCTGGGGCCCGGTCCTTCTTCGATCTTCGATGCAGATCGATCTTCGATGCAGATGCACGGGCCGATCCACCAGTCTACGGCGTACTGTCCCGGGCTTCTGCGCCCTGTCGAACACCTGGCCAACCTCCGCCCCCGGGCGTGTCCGATCCCCGATTCGCCACATAAACCGACCTAGGTTGGACCAGTGGAGCAATACAGGGCGCGACCGGCCGGGCACGCATCGCCACGCGGCACGCCACCACCAATGCCGTGGCGAGCGGCTCGGGGTGAAGGGGCGGGGCGGCGGGGCGGGGGACGCGTCACACGGGGGACGGACGAGAAGCTGCGGGGAGGGGGTGGGTCAGTGGGAAGCGGGGGCGGGCCGGCGCGGGGTGCAGGCGGCGCGGTACGGGGAAGGGACGGGCCGACGCAGGCCGGGGGCGGAGCACTGGGGGACGGGGACGCGGACGTGGACCGAGTGGAGCGCGGCGCGGGCGGACCGGCCCCGGCTAGGGGCGCGGGCGGCGCAGTTCGGGGCGCGGATCAAGAAGCGCAGGGCGGCGACGCAGTCATGACGGGCGCCGACGCACTGACACGGGGCCCGAGCGAAGTTGCACGGGGCGTGCACCGCGTGACGCGCAGCACGACCGGACCGGCACGAGCGGCCGCAGGCCCACCAATGCGAGGCGCGGGCCGTGGAGCGCGGGGTGCGAACACCGTCAAGCACCGCGCGGAGGGACTGGCGCGAGGTGTGAGCGCAGCAGTGCGGGGAGAGGACAGCTTGGAGCGCGGCGCGAACGGCGCAGTGTGGGGCGTGGGCGAGACAGCGCAGGGCGTGGGCGAGACAGCGCAGGGCGGCAGCGAAGTGAAGACGGCGCGAGTGGACTGGCGCGGGGTGAAGACCGAGTGGTGCGGGGTGAGGGTCGTATGAGGCGGGGCGAGGGCGGATTCTCGCGAGGTGGGAGCGGTGCGGCTCGGTCGGCCTGGCCCACACGGTCCGCCTGGCCTGCTCGATCTGCCCGGGCCGCCCGGTCCGCAGGGGCCGTGGAGGACCCGGAGGACGCAGGGACCCCAGAGGCTCGGCCGCCCGCCGCGGCTCCCCGTGTCGGCCGGCCCTCCAGGCCCGCGCCGCCCGCCGCGCCCCCGCGCGCCACCCGGCCCGTCTCTCAGCGCCGCCCGAGTTCGGTCCAGGCGGCAGCGGCGGTACGGCAACCCGTGCCACCCCCGGCGCCGCAGGCCCTGCGCCGGTTTCCCAACCCCCGGCTCACCGGGCTGGGCAGCGGTCTGTTCTGCGGTGCCGTGATGGTCGTGCTCGGGTACCTGGACTCGCTGCTGTTCGGGGCGTCGCTCACGCTGTACGGCGTGCTGTTCGTGCCGGTGTGTGTGCTGACGGCCGTCTGGGTCCGCAGGTGCGACCTGATGACCGCGCCGGTGGTCCTCCCGATCGCGTTCGCCGTGGGGCTGCTTCCGGTGTCGGACCACGGTGGGGGGATCAGCGGACACCTGATGGGACTCTTCACCGGCCTCGCGACACAGGCCGGGTGGCTGTACGGGGGGACGCTGGTCGCCGGTCTCATCGTGGTCGTGCGCAGAGTGCGCCTGGTGGCGCGCAGGGAGGCGGCCCGGCGCCGGCAGGCGTGACCGCCGCCCCCGCGGTCGGACGTCCGCTAGCGGTCCTGCTCCGCCGCGTGCATCGCCGCCCCCACGATCCCCGCGTTGTTCTGCAGCTGCGCCGGGACGATCTCCGCCTTGATGCCCTCGATGTGCGGCAGGAACTTGTGGGCCTTCCTGCTCACCCCGCCGCCGATGATGAACAGCTCCGGGGAGAACAGCATCTCGACATGGGCGAGGTACTTCTGGACGCGGTGGGCCCAGTGCTCCCAGGACAGCTCCTCGTCCTCCTTGGCCTTGCTGGAGGCGCGCTTCTCGGCGTCGTGGCCGTGGAGTTCGAGGTGGCCCAGCTCGGTGTTGGGGACCAGGGCGCCGTCGGTGAACAGCGCGCTGCCGATGCCCGTGCCGAAGGTGAGGAGGATCACGGTGCCCCGGCGGTCGCGGCCCGCACCGAAGCGCATCTCGGCGACGCCGGCCGCGTCCGCGTCGTTGACCACCGTCACCGAGTGGCCGCCGAGGCACTCGCTGAACAACGCGCGCGCGTCCGTGTCGATCCAGCTCTTGTCGACGTTCGCCGCCGTACGGATCGTGGCGCCACCGGTGACCACGCCGGGAAAGGTGAGCCCGACCGGCCCTGTCCAGCCGTAGTGCTCGACGACCTGCTTCACGCCGTCCGCCACCCCGTCCGGCGTGGCCGGGTGCGGAGTGAGCACCTTGAAGCGCTCCTCCGTCAGGTCGCCCCTGTCCAGGTCCACCGGAGCACCTTTGATCCCGGATCCGCCGATGTCCAAGCCGAAGATCTGCATGGCCCTACGTTACGACGACGGACTGACAGTCACTCCCCGGAGTCACCGGAACCGCCGGACCCCGTGCGCTCGGCGATCAGCGCCGCCGCCTCCTCGCGCAGGTCACGACGGAGTTCCTTGGGCAGCGAGAAGGTGATCGACTCCTCGGCCGCCTTGACCAGCTCGACGTCACCGTAGCCACGCTGGGCCAGCCATTCCAGGACCTCCTCGACCAGCACCTCCGGGACGGACGCGCCGGAGGTGACGCCCACCGTGGTGACGCCCTCCAGCCAGGCCTCGTCGATCTCGCCGGCGAAATCCACGAGGTAGGCCTCGCGGGAGCCGGCCAGCTTGGCGACCTCGACCAGCCGCACGGAGTTGGAGGAGTTGCGCGAGCCGACCACGATGACCAGCTCGGCCTCGGCGCCCATCTGCTTCACCGCGAGCTGGCGGTTCTGTGTGGCGTAGCAGATGTCGTCGCTGGGCGGGGAGATGAGCTGCGGGAACTTCTCCTTCAGCGCGTCGACGGTCTCCATGGTCTCGTCGACGGACAGCGTGGTCTGGGAGAGCCAGACGACCTTCGACTCGTCGCGGACCTCAACCTTGGCGACGTGGCCCGGGCCGTCGACGAGCTGGATGTGCTCGGGGGCCTCGCCGGACGTACCGATGACCTCTTCGTGGCCCTCGTGTCCGATCAGGAGGATGTCGTAGTCGTCGTCCGCGAAGCGGACCGCTTCCTTGTGGACCTTGGTGACCAGGGGGCAGGTGGCGTCGATGGTGGCGAGTTGGCCGCGCTTGGCCTCTTCGTGGACGACGGGGGCGACGCCGTGCGCGGAGAACATCACGATGTTCCCCGCCGGCACCTCCTCCGTCCGCTCGACGAAGATGGCGCCCTTCTTCTCCAGGGTCTGCACGACGTACTTGTTGTGGACGATCTCGTGCCGGACGTACACCGGAGCGCCGTACTGCTCCAGGGCTTTCTCGACAGCGATCACGGCGCGGTCCACGCCCGCGCAGTAGCCACGGGGGGCGGCGAGCAGGACACGGCGGCCAGGCGAAGCAGTCATGCGTCCCATCGTAAGGGTGCCTTCGGCGGGTCGAAGATCGCATGGGTGACAGGTTGGTGGGGACACTGACCGTGGGCTGTGAGGGGCGGGAAACGGAGCGACGGACGAGGCACTGGCGGAGGCGTGATGTCCGGGACCGGCACGGCGGATCGTACGTCCGACGAAGGACACGAGCTGCGCCGGAGCCTCGGCTTCCGTGACCTGGTCGTCTACGGGCTGCTGTTCATCGCGCCCATGGCGCCCGTCGGCGTGTTCGGCACGCTGGACGCGCGTTCGCACGGGGCGGTCGCGCTCGTGTACCTCGTGGCGACGGTCGCCATGGCGTTCACCGCATTCAGCTACGCGCAGATGGTGCGGGTGGTCCCCCAGGCGGGGTCGGTGTTCGCGTACGCGCGCGCGGGGCTCGGTGAGCGGGCCGGATTCATCGCCGGCTGGATGGCGATGCTGGACTACCTCCTGATCCCCGCCGTCGCCTATCTCTTCTCCGGCATCGCGATGAACGCGCTGGTGCCGGAGGTGTCGCGGTGGGTGTGGACCGCGCTGGCGGTGGTGATCACGACGCTGCTGAACCTGTGGGGCGTGCGGGTGGCGGCCCGGGTCGGTTTCCTGGTGCTCGCCATGGAGATCGTCGTCCTGTTGGTGTTCGTGGTGGCGGCGGTGGTCGTGCTCGCGCGGGACGGGGCCCAGCGGGGGTGGCTGTCACCGCTGTCGGGGGACGGTACGCAGGGTTCGTTCGAGATGGCGGCCGTGATCGGCGCCGTGTCGATCGCTGTGCTGTCGTATCTGGGCTTCGACGCGATCGTCTCCTTCGCGGAGGAGGTGACCGGGGGGTCGGAGAAGGTGGCTCGGGCGGTGCTGTTCTGCCTTGCGCTGGCCGGGGTGCTGTTCATCGCGCAGACCTATCTGGTAGCGCTGCTGGAGCCGGTGTCGTCCGCGCGGCTGGCGGCCGAGCCGGAGCGGCAGGGGGCTGCGTTCTACGACGCCGTGGACGCGTCGGTGGGGGCCTGGCTGCACGATCTTGTGGCCGTGAGCAAGGCGATCGGCGCGGCGTTCGCTGCGCTGGCCGGGCAGGCTGCGGCGGGGCGACTGCTGTTCGCGATGGGGCGGGCGCGGGGGCTGCCGCGGGTGCTGTCCAGGACGGACTCCGGCGTCCCGCGGGTTGCCCTGCTGTGCGCGGGCGTCGTCACGCTCGTCGCTGCCGTGTGGGCGGCGCGGCGCGATGACGGGTTGGATCACTTGGCGTCGGTGGTCAACGTCGGGGCGCTGACGGCGTTCACATTGCTGCACGCAAGCGTGGTGGGGTGGTTCGTGGTGCGGCGTGGGGGTGAGGGTGCGGTTGAGAGCGGTGCGTCGGTGAGCTGGTGGCGGCATGGGGTGGTGCCGGTGGTGGGGGCGGCGATCACGGTTGCGGTGATCGTGGAGGCGGCGGGGGTAGCGCAGGTGGTGGGGGCTGTTTGGTTGGGGCTGGGGGTTGCCGTGCTGCTTCTTCGTGCCCGCCGCCCCCACCCGTCCCGTCCTTGAAGGGGATTCGCCAGCTGGACCGCGTTGTCAGCCCTCCCCGTTACGCTCGGCGCATGGCTGTGAACACAACCCCGGAGTCCCCCCTGCCCGTCGGCGAGGTGTCCCGGCTCATCGGGAGCTGGATCGACCGGCTCGGGGCGATCTGGGTCGAGGGCCAGATCACCCAGCTGTCGCGCCGCCCCGGCGCCGGCGTCGTGTTCCTGACGTTGCGGGACCCGTCGTACGACATCTCCGTGAGCGTGACGGCGTATCGGCAAGTGTTCGACTCCGTCGCCGACGTGGTGAGCGAGGGCGCCCGCGTCGTCGTACTCGCCAAGCCGGAGTGGTACGCGCCCCGCGGTCAGCTCTCCCTGCGCGCCACGGAGATAAAGCCCGTCGGTGTCGGCGAGCTCCTCGCCCGGTTGGAGATGCTGAAGAAGTCCCTCGCCACGGAGGGACTGTTCGCGCCGGAGCGCAAGAAGCCGCTGCCTTTCCTCCCGCAGCTGATCGGCCTGGTCTGCGGCCGGGCCTCCGCGGCCGAGCGGGACGTGCTGGAGAACGCCCGCCACCGCTGGCCCGCGGTCCGCTTCGAGGTGCGTAACGTCCCCGTGCAGGGCGTGCACGCCGTGCCGCAGGTCGTGCAGGCGGTCAAGGAGCTCGACGCGATCGACGACGTGGATGTGATCATCGTCGCGCGGGGCGGTGGCAGCGTCGAGGATCTGCTGCCCTTCTCCGACGAGCAGTTGGTGCGGGCCGTCGCCTCGTGCCGGACGCCGGTCGTGTCCGCCATCGGGCACGAGCCCGACAACCCCCTCCTCGATTACGTCGCCGACCTGCGCGCTTCCACCCCCACCGACGCGGCCAAGAAGGTCGTACCGGACGTGGGTGAGGAGTACGAGCGGGTGCGGATGCTGCGCGACCGGGCCCGGCGTTGTGTCGGAGCGCTCGTGGAGCGCGAGGAGCGGGGGCTCGCCCATGCGCTGGCGCGGCCCTCGATGGAGGATCCGCACCGGATGATCGACGAGCGGGCCGACCACGTGGTTTCGCTCCTCGACCGGAGCCGCCGCTGCCTCGGTCACCTCCTCGACCGCGCCGCCTCCGAGCTGACGCACACCCACGCGCGGGTGGTGGCCCTCTCCCCCGCGGCGACCCTGAAGCGCGGGTATGCGGTGCTGCAGAGGGCCGACGGGCATGTGGTGCGGGACCCGGACGAGCTGACGGCGGACGAGGCGCTGCGGGCGCGGGTCGCCGAGGGCGAGTTCTCCGTACGAGTCGAGGCAGGAAGCGACGCACGAAGCGGCGCACGAACCGATGCATAGGGTGGGCGAATGACCAGCAAGGCGGAAGAGGCACTCGGGTACGAGCAGGCCCGGGACGAGCTGATCGAGGTCGTACGGCGGCTGGAGGCGGGCGGTACGACGCTGGAGGAGTCCCTCGCGCTCTGGGAGCGGGGCGAGGAGCTGGCCAAGGTGTGCCGGCGCTGGCTGGACGGGGCGCGGGCCCGGCTGGACGCGGCCCTCGCCGAGGAGGCCGAGGCCGAGCAGGAGGGCGACGGGGCGGACGGCTCGGACGACCGGTAACCCATGAGCGGGCTGTGAAGCGGCTCACCAGACCCCGGCATTTGTTGAAGCTTGAACTTATCTCGCGTACTGTCGATCGCGTTAACCGGTCCCCGGTCCGTTTATGCGCACGACGCACGCACTACCCGAGAAGGTTCACGCATGTCTCTCGTTCTTGACCCCGCCGCCCAGGACCTGCTGTTCCGCGAGGCCCGCACCGCGAACGCCTTCACCGACGAGCCGGTGACCGAGGAGCAGGTCCAGGCCATCTACGACCTGGTCAAGTACGGCCCCACCGCCTTCAACCAGACCCCGCTGCGCATCACCCTGGTCCGCTCCGCCGAGGCCCGTGAGCGCCTGGTGCAGCACATGGCCGAGGGCAACCAGCCCAAGACCGCCGCCGCCCCGCTGGTCGCGATCCTGTCCGCGGACAACGAGTTCCACGAGGAGCTGCCGGCCCTCTTCCCGGCGTTCCCGCAGGCCAAGGACGTCTTCTTCAGCGAGCGACCGGCCCGCGAGAACGCCGCCGGGCTGAACGCCGCCCTGCAGGCCGCGTACTTCATCGTCGGCGTCCGCGCCGCCGGGCTGGCCGCCGGCCCGATGACCGGCTTCGACTTCGAGGGCGTCCGCAAGGAGTTCCTGGACGACGACCACACCCCGCTGATGGTCGTGAACATCGGCAAGCCGGGCCCCGACGCCTGGTACCCGCGCTCCCCCCGTCTGGAGTACGACCAGGTCATCACGACGGTCTGACTCCGACCTGCCGCTGCTTGAAGCAAGCGCACATGACGAAGGCCCCCGTGACGCCGGGGGCCTTCGTCATGGTCAGCAGGTCACTGCGCCTGCGCGGTCACTCCGCCTTCAGGGCCTTCGCCATCTGCGTCAGCTGCTCGAACGAGCCCGTGCCCGCCACCACGGTCGTCGCGCCCTTGTCCTGGTGCACCAGTGCCTCGTACCGGCCGCCCGTGTACCGCGTCCACGTCCGGTCGCCGATCTCCTCGGTGTCCCTGGTCGCCTGCCCGCCCTGGGTGGCCTCCTCCAGGAACGTCGCCGGCTTCTCGGCCGACTGCTCGACCTGTACGTACTGCCCACCGGAGAGGTGGAAGCCGAGATGCCAGGCGTCGAAGTCGTCGCCCCTGAAGCGGACGGACGTCGCCTTCCAGGTGTCGGGCAGCCCCTGGGGCGCCACCACCGGGTACGACGCCGTGCGGCGGGCGGTGAGCAGCTCGACGCGGTAGTCGACCCGGGGGAGGTCGGGGTCGCCGTCGTCATGCGGGACGAAGAGATAGATGACTCCCGCCGCGAGCACGGTCACTCCGAGCGAGAGGACCATGTTCCGGACCGACTTCTGCTTGCCGTTCGAACCTGCCACGCCCCCTATCGTCGCAGGTGCCCCGGCCGCTCATCCGTGGGGCCCCCTGCTCATCCTGAGCGCCCGAGGATAGAGTCAGGGCGGTCACCCTCATCCGGCCGTCGTCGTATCAGAAAGGTGCGCCTCGATGACCGAGAATCATCATCATCTGCCGTCCGAGCTCGAAGTACCCAGCGAAGCCCCCGACCGCAACCTCGCCCTGGAACTGGTCCGTGTGACCGAGGCAGCGGCGATGGCCGCGGGCCGCTGGGTCGGGCGGGGCGACAAGAACGGCGCCGACGGCGCCGCGGTGCGCGCCATGCGGACCCTCGTCCACACCGTGTCGATGAACGGCGTCGTCGTCATCGGTGAGGGCGAGAAGGACGAAGCCCCGATGCTCTTCAACGGGGAGCGGGTCGGCGACGGCACCGGGGCCGAGGTCGACATCGCCGTCGACCCGATCGACGGGACCACGCTGACCGCGAAGGGCATGCCCAACGCGATCTCCGTGCTCGCCGCGGCGGACCGAGGGTCCATGTTCGACCCGTCCGCCGTCTTCTACATGGACAAGCTGGTCACCGGCCCCGAGGCCGCCGACTTCGTCGACATCGACGCGCCCGTGGCCGTGAACATCCGGCGGGTCGCGAAGGCGAAGCGGTCCACGCCGGAGGACGTCACCGTCGTCATCCTGGACCGGCCCCGGCACGAGGGCATCATCAAGGAGATCCGGGATGCCGGTGCGCGCATCAAGCTGATCTCCGACGGCGATGTCGCCGGGTCGATCTACGCGCTGCGTGAGGGCACCGGCGTCGACATGCTGCTCGGCGTCGGCGGTACGCCGGAGGGGATCATCTCGGCCTGTGCCGTGAAGTGTCTCGGCGGGACCATCCAGGGCAAGCTGTGGCCGAAGGACGACGAGGAGCGGCAGCGGGCCATAGACGCCGGGCACGACCTCGACCGGGTGCTGATGACCGATGACCTGGTCGCCGGGGACAACGTGTTCTTCGTCGCCACCGGGATCACCGACGGTGAGCTGCTGCGGGGTGTGCGGTACCGGTCGGAGAACGCGACGACCGACTCGATCGTGATGCGGTCGAAGTCGGGGACGGTGCGGCGGATCGATTCCGAGCACCGGCTCAGCAAGCTGCGCGCGTACAGCGCGATTGATTTCGACCGCGCGAAGTAGCGTGCGCGGGGCGCTCGCCGAGCCCCCCTGACCACAACGCGCAGCCGAACAGGGCGCCCCCGGTGCGGAGGGGGCGCCCTGTTTTCTTGCTTCTCAGCCTGCCTGCGCTATGCGATCGGTCGTCCTCGCCGACTTCTTCAGTTCCATTTCGCGGCGGCGGCGCCTGGCCAGCACCACTCGGCGTTCGGCTGCCGTGAGGCCGCCCCAGACGCCGTACGGCTCGGGCTGGAGCAGGGCGTGTTCGCGGCACTCGACCATGACCGGACAGCGGGCGCAGACCCGCTTGGCGGCCTCTTCACGGGAGAGGCGGGCCGCGGTGGGCTCCTTGGAGGGGGCGAAGAAGAGGCCGGCCTCGTCACGCCGGCACACGGCCTCCGTATGCCATGGGGCGTCTTGATCCCTGTCTCGCGCTGGCACCCGCTGGGCCGGAACGGCAGCTACCTGCAGGGACGAATGCGGCGGTTGCAGCACGGTCTACTCCTGACGACGGCTTCGCGAGCGAGAGACGATGCAGCAAGGTCTACCCGCTGTACGCGCGCCTATGCAGTCAGTTCCGAACCGCTGGATTTCGGGGGGTCCTGCGCGCCCTTGCGCGGCCCCCAGAAGAGCCCGGAGCCAGGAAGGAACCGGTCCGCTTCACAACCGTCAATGATCCAGGTGCTTGCGCAAACCCTTGTCGACCTTGCGCTGGACGCGGTCGAGTATGTCCGCGACGAGCTTGCCCCGCTTCGGCCTTCCCTCGATGTTGCCGAGCACGGACCAGCCGTCGACATGGACGACCGGCGCATACGGGTCCTCCGCGTCGAGATGATCCACCTCGAAGTTGCCGAGGACACCGCCGCCGGTGCCGCGCAGCGAGACGTTCTCCGGGACGCGGACCTCGACGTTGCCGAAGACCGAGATCGCCCGGATCATCACCTGCTGGTACTCGAAGAGGGCCTCGCTGAGGTCTATCTCCACGCTGCCGAAGATCGCGTACGCATGGATACGGCGGCCGGGGCGCCAACGGCCCTTACGGACGGCGCTGCTGAACACCGCGACCACGTTGTCGTCGGGCTCGGCCGGTATGGCGCCCGGGGCGGGGCGGCCAGGGGCGGGCACATGGGGTGCGCGGCGCTGGTGGGCGGCGGGCAGGTCCCGTATGAAGACGTCCAGTTCGCCGACCGTCTTGGCGGCCAGCACGCCCTCGACGCGCTCGGCGTGCTCGTCGGCGGTGAGGCGGCCCTCGGCCAGGGCGTCGCGCAGGATGTCGGCGATCCGGTCGCGGTCCGCGTCGGAGGCACGGAGCTCGGCGGCGGCAGCGGGTGCGGTCTGCTTCTGAAGGTCCACGGCAGCAGCGTACCCAAACACGATAGATCGCGATAGGCCCCGTTCGGGCCGATCCCCGGACATCGAACTGAGCCTTACCTCACAAGCTCGCTGTCGGAGGCAGGTTCTACGCTGGTGGACGCTGCCAATGGAGGTCAGCCGCGCTGTCTGTCGAGTGAGGAATGGGCGACATGCCTGAGTTCGCGTACACCGATCTGCTCCCCATGGGAGAGGACACCACCCCGTACCGGCTGGTGACCTCCGAGGGTGTCTCCACCTTCGAGGCCGACGGGCGCACGTTCCTCAAGGTGGAGCCCGGGGCGCTGCGCAAGCTGGCCGAGGAGGCCATCCACGACATCCAGCACTACCTGCGGCCCGCGCACCTGGCGCAGCTGCGGCGGATCATCGACGACCCCGAGGCGTCAAGCAACGACAAGTTCGTGGCGCTGGACCTGCTGAAGAACGCCAACATCGCGGCCGCCGGCGTGCTGCCCATGTGCCAGGACACCGGCACCGCCATCGTGATGGGCAAACGCGGGCAGAACGTGCTCACCGAGGGCGGCGACGAGGAGGCCCTCAGCCGGGGCATCTACGACGCGTACCTGAACCTCAACCTGCGGTACTCGCAGATGGCTCCGCTCACCATGTGGGAGGAGAAGAACACCGGGTCGAACCTGCCCGCGCAGATCGAGCTGTACGCCACCGACGGCGGCGCCTACAAGTTCCTCTTCATGGCGAAGGGCGGCGGCTCCGCCAACAAGTCCTTCCTCTACCAGGAGACGAAGGCCGTCCTGAACGAGGCCTCCATGATGAAGTTCCTGGAAGAGAAGATCCGCTCGCTCGGCACGGCCGCCTGCCCGCCGTACCACCTGGCGATCGTCGTCGGCGGTACGTCCGCCGAGTACGCGCTGAAGACCGCCAAGTACGCCTCCGCGCACTACCTGGACGAGGTTCCGGCCGAGGGCTCGCCGCTCGGGCACGGGTTCCGGGACAAGGAGCTGGAGGAGAAGGTCTTCGAGCTGACGCAGAAGATCGGGATCGGCGCGCAGTTCGGCGGCAAGTACTTCTGCCATGACGTCCGGGTGGTGCGGCTGCCTCGGCACGGTGCCTCGTGCCCCGTCGCCATCGCCGTGTCCTGCTCGGCCGACCGGCAGGCCGTCGCGAAGATCACCGCCGAGGGTGTCTTCCTGGAGCAGCTGGAGACCGACCCGGCGCGGTTCCTGCCGGAGACGACGGACGACCACCTCGACGAGTCCTCGGACGTGGTGAAGATCGACCTGAACCAGCCGATGGACGAGATCCTCGCCGAACTGACCAGGTACCCGGTCAAGACCCGGCTCTCGCTCACCGGCCCGCTGGTCGTGGCCCGCGACATCGCGCACGCCAAGATCAAGGAGCGGCTGGACGCGGGCGAGGAGATGCCGCAGTACCTCAAGGACCACCCGGTGTACTACGCCGGCCCGGCCAAGACGCCTGAGGGCTATGCGTCGGGTTCCTTCGGTCCCACGACCGCCGGGCGCATGGACTCCTACGTCGAGCAGTTCCAGGCGGCCGGCGGCTCGAAGGTGATGCTCGCGAAGGGCAACCGGAGCAAGCAGGTCACGGACGCGTGCGGCACGCACGGCGGCTTCTACCTCGGCTCCATCGGCGGCCCCGCCGCCCGCCTCGCCCAGGACTGCATCAAGAAGGTCGAGGTCGTCGAGTACGAGGAGCTCGGCATGGAGGCCGTCTGGAAGATCGAGGTCGAGGACTTCCCGGCGTTCATCGTCGTCGACGACAAGGGCAACGACTTCTTCCAGGACCCGGCGCCCGCGCCGACGTTCACGTCTATCCCGGTGCGGGGGCCGGGGCTGGCGTAGTCCCTGTGGGGCGGCACGCAGTCGTTTTCGCCCCCGCCGCCCCTACCCTTCCCGTCCTTGAAGGGGCTCCGCCCCTTCAACCCCGCTCCTCAAACGCCGGACGGGCTGGTTTTCCAGACCGTCCGGCGTTTGACGAGGCCCGTTCAGGCCGAAACTCCTCGGTGAAACACGGACGGGCCAAGCACAGGAACAACCCCGCCGCCCGGCACGCTTACTCAGACATGAGCGACTACCGCATCGAGCACGACTCCATGGGCGAGGTCCGCGTGCCCGCCGACGCCAAGTGGCGTGCCCAGACCCAGCGTGCCGTCGAGAACTTCCCCGTCTCCGGGCAGCGCATCGAGCGGGCCCATATCGAGGCCCTGGCCAGGATCAAGGGCGCCGCCGCGAAGGTGAACGCCGAACTGGGAGTGCTCGACAAGGACATCGCCGACGCCATCCGGGACGCCGCCGCGGAAGTCGCCGAGGGAGGTGGGACGAGCACTTCCCGGTCGACGTGTTCCAGACCGGTTCCGGGACCTCGTCCAACATGAACACCAACGAGGTCGTCGCCACCCTCGCCACCGAGCGGCTCGGGCGGGACGTGCACCCCAACGACCACGTCAACGCCTCGCAGTCCTCCAACGATGTCTTCCCCTCCTCCATCCACATCGCCGCCACCGCCGCCGTCACCCGGGACCTGGTCCCGGCGCTGGAGCACCTCGCCGGATCGCTGGAGCGCAAGGCCGAGGAGTTCGCGGATGTCGTGAAGTCGGGGCGGACCCATCTCATGGATGCCACACCCGTGACGCTGGGGCAGGAGTTCGGCGGTTACGCCGCCCAGGTGCGGTACGGCGTCGAACGGCTGCATGCCTCCCTCCCCCGGCTCGCCGAACTCCCCCTCGGCGGCACGGCCGTGGGCACCGGGATCAACACGCCCCCCGGTTTCTCCGCCGCCGTCATCGCGGAGGTGGCCCGTACCACCGGGCTGCCGCTCACCGAGGCGCGCGACCACTTCGAGGCACAGGGGGCCCGCGACGGGATCGTCGAGACCAGCGGGCAGTTGCGCACCATCGCCGTCGGGCTGACCAAGATCGCCAATGATCTGCGGTGGATGTCCTCCGGGCCGCGTACCGGCCTCGCGGAGATCAGCCTCCCCGACCTCCAGCCCGGTTCCTCGATCATGCCCGGCAAGGTCAACCCGGTCATTCCGGAGGCCGTCCTCATGGTCGCCGCGCAGGTCGTCGGCAACGACGCCACCGTGGCCACGGCCGGCGCCGCGGGCAATTTCGAGCTGAACGTGATGCTTCCGGTCATCGCGAAGAACGTCCTGGAATCCATCCGACTGCTCGCCAACGCGTCCCGCCTGCTGGCCGACCGTACCGTCGACGGCATCGTCGCCCACCGCGAACGGGCCCTGGAGTACGCCGAGTCGTCGCCCTCCGTCGTCACGCCGCTCAACAAGTACATCGGGTACGAGGAGGCGGCGAAGGTCGCCAAGAAGGCCCTCGCGGAGCGGAAGACGATCCGCCAAGTCGTCCTGGAGAGCGGGTACGTGGAGCGCGGTGACCTCACCGTCGGGCAGCTGGACGAGGCCCTCGATGTCCTGCGGATGACACGGCCGTAACCGTTGGGCACGGCGGCGTGAACCGTGACGGACGCCGCAGCGTCGTATGCCTATGGCACCTAATATCTGTCCATGGAAGACGGTGGAGCGGTGACGACGGAAGTGGAAGCAGGTGGGTCGACCCGCTTCTGGACGCCCGGGACGCAGATCCTGTGGCGGTACCGGGAGAACGCGGGCCGGCGCTTCCACATCGCGCGTCCCGTCACCGTCGTACGGGACGACGCCGAGATCCTTGCCGTATGGCTGGCTCCGGGCACCGAGTGCGTGAAGCCCGTGCTCGCCGACGGGACGGCCGTGCACCTGGAGCCCCTGGAGACGCGGTACACCAAGCCGCGAGCCGTCCAGCGCGACCGGTGGTTCGGCACCGGTGTGCTGAAGCTCGCACGGCCCGGTGAGCCGTGGTCGGTGTGGCTGTTCTGGGAGCCGGGATGGCTGTTCAAGAACTGGTACGTGAATCTTGAGGAGCCGCTGGCCCGCTGGGCGGGCGGGGTGGACTCCGAGGACCACTTCCTCGACATCTCCGTGCACCCGGACCGCAGTTGGCACTGGCGGGACGAGGACGAGTTCGCGCAGGCCCAGCGGGACGGGCTGGTGGACGGCCGGCTCGCCGCGCGGGTGCGGGAAGCGGGGCGCGGCGCGGTCGAGGTGATCCGCGCCTGGGGGCCGCCGTTCTCGGACGACTGGCAGCACTGGCGCCCGGATCCCGCCTGGGCTGTACCTTCTTTGCCTGAGGACTGGGATCGCACGCCCGCGCACATGTCCTCATGAGACCCTTGATGCGCCCCCGGGCAACAAACGTAGGATCGTCCTCCGCAAGGGCGCACTTGGGCGGCAACTACCGGAGTGCGCGCCGGGCTTGACCGATCGTCACCGAGGGGCGGCAGGACGTGAGCGAGGGTTACCAGGGCAACGCCGCCAGGGCCGGCGGGGCTTTTGACGCCGGTCCTGGCGGCAGACGTCCCATCGGCGGCACAGGAACCGCCCCTGGCCACGCGGGAATTCCGTTCCTGGGGCACGTATTGCGGGTATCGGAGTCTCGGCGGGACGTACTGCACGCGCGGCGCGCAGCCCCGGACGGATGGATTCGAAAGGCGTGACGGAGCAGCCGACCTCTTTCGAACGCCCCGAGACGGGCGTCGACCCCGCGGAGTCCCGCGGGGCGCTCGTGCGTACCTCGACACAGGCGACGCCGCACTCCACGCCGTCGCACACCCCTTGCGGCGGTGCCGGCGCCGGTACCCCCTTACCCGCGCAGGCGCGCACCGGAGAGACCCCTCCACGCCGGGCACCACCGCACCGTCCGGCCCGAGCAAGGAGCCCTCAGACATCGCCGGCAACGGCCCCGAGCACTCGCAGCCCTCCGTCGCCGCCGAGCCCGACACGCACCGGCCGCGGCCCGTTCCGGAGGCCATACCGCCGCAGCCCGGCGCCGAGCAGCCGCAGTCGTCCGCCGAGCGGCGCACCGGGCAGGGCCTGGTGCCCGGCCGGCCCACGCCCATGCGGCGGGACGGCGACCGCCTGCGCTTCGTGGGCGCCGCGACCCGGCGGATCGCCCGCGGCATCGACCTGGACGAGATCGTGATGGGGCTGTGCCGGGCGACCGTGCCGACCTTCTCCGACGCGATCCTCGTCTATCTGCGCGACCCGCTGCCGGTCGGCGACGAGCGGCCCACCGGGCCCGTCGTGCTGCGGTTGCGCCGCACCGACCGGATCCCGGAGGAGCGGGACACCGAAGGCAGCTTCCTGCCCTCGGGGGCACAGCAGCCGGAGCCGACCGAGCTGTCGGAACTGTCCGCCCTCACCGCCGAACTGTGCGAGGTGCGGCCCGGCGGCGCGCTCGCCGAGGTGCTGCGCGGCGTACGTCCCGTCTTCGCCGACGCGCCCGCCGCCCGCGCCGCCCTGCCCGAACTGCTCGGGGACGACGGCGAGTTGATCATCCCCGACGGTCAGCGCGCGATCCTCGCCCCGCTGCGCGGCCGGCGCCGTGTCATCGGCGCCGCGGTGTTCCTGCGCCGCCCGGAGCGCCTCGCCTTCGAGCCCGACGACCTCCTCGTCGCGGCCCAGCTCGCCACGCACAGCGCGCTCGGCATCGACAAGGCGGTGCTGTACGGCCGTGAGGCGTACATCGCCGACGAGCTCCAGCGCACCATGCTGCCCGAGACGCTCCCCCGCCCGACCGGCGTACGGCTGGCGTCCCGCTACCTCCCGGCGGCCGAAACGGCCCGGGTGGGCGGCGACTGGTACGACGCGATCCCGCTGCCCGGCAGCCGCGTCGCCCTCGTGGTCGGTGACGTCATGGGCCACTCCATGACCTCGGCCGCGATCATGGGCCAGCTGCGGACCACGGCCCAGACCCTCGCCGGCCTCGACCTGCCCCCGCAGGAGGTCCTGCACCACCTCGACGAGCAGGCCCAGCGCCTGGGCACCGACCGCATGGCGACCTGCCTGTACGCCGTCTACGACCCGGTATCGCACCGCATCACCATCGCCAACGCGGGCCATCCGCCGCCCGTTCTGCTGCACCTGGGCGGCCGCGCGGAGGTACTGCGGGTGCCGGCGGGCGCCCCGATCGGCGTCGGCGGTGTCGACTTCGAGGCCGTGGAACTGGACGCACCGGCCGGAGCGACCCTGCTCCTGTACACCGACGGCCTGGTCGAGTCCCGCCTTCGTGACGTGTGGACCGGCATAGAGCAGCTGCGCGAGAAGCTCGCCGCGACCGCGCAGCTCACCGGGCCCGACCATCCGCCGCCCCTCGAAGCCCTGTGCGACGAGGTCCTCGACATGCTCGGGCCCGGCGACCGCGACGACGACATCGCGCTGCTCGCCGCCCGCTTCGACGGGATCGCACCCAGCGACGTGGCGTACTGGTTCCTGGAGCCGGAGGACGCCGCCCCGGGGCGCGCCCGGCGCCTGGCCCGCCGCGCCCTGGCCCGCTGGGGCATGGAGGAACTCACCGACTCGGTCGAGCTGTTGGTGAGCGAGGTCGTGACCAACGCGGTGCGGTATGCCACGCGGCCGGTGACGTTGCGCCTGCTGCGGACCGATGTGCTGCGGTGCGAGGTCGGGGACGACGTGCCGCAGTTGCCGCGGCTGCGCCAGGCTCGGGCCACGGACGAAGGCGGGCGGGGGTTGTATCTCGTGAACCGGCTGGCTCGGCGGTGGGGGGCGACACGGTTGAGCACCGGCAAGGTCGTCTGGTTCGAATTGAATCGCGGCTGAGCGCCGCAGGGGAACTGCGGATCGCCGGATGCGGGTGCATCGTGGCTGATCGCGCCCGCGCGGCGGAGCCGCATGTCAAACACAGCCCCGCGCCCCTGAGGGGGCGCTGCCCTACTGTTCGTTTCCGGGTCTGGCCGGGTCCAGGGTGATGTCGCCCGTCGGCTCGTCCGTCGGGGTCGTCGTCGGCTCTTCGGTCGTCGGCTCGTCCGTCGGCTCCTGAGTCGTCGGCTCGTCCGTCGGCTCCTCGGTCGTCGGCTCGTCCGTCGGCTTCTGAGTCGTCGGCTCGTCCGTCGGTTCCTCGGTCGTCGGCTCCTCGGTCGGCGTCGGGGTCCAGGTCGGCTGGACGGCTGCGCCCTGGTCGGTGTCGAGGTCGAACCTGGCGTCCGGGTCCGTGACGCCGAACATGTACGCCGCCCAGACCTGCGCCGGGAAACCACCGCCGTTGACACGCGGCTCGCCGCCCGCGCCGTACATCTTGGTCTGGGCGTGGGTCTTGGCGTCCTCGCCGAACAGGCCCACCGAGGTGACCAGGTCGGGCGTGTAACCGGTGAACCAGGCCGACTTGTTGTCGTCGGACGTACCCGTCTTGCCGGCGACCTTCTGGCCGTCGCGCTTGGAGTTGTTCGCCACGGCCGTGCGCGCCGTGCCGTCGTCGACCACGCCCGTCAGCACCGAGGTCACCGTGTCGGCGGCCTGCGGGCTGATGACCTGCTCGCCGATCGGGTCCGGGAACTCGACCGCACGGCTGTTGTGCTCGGCCGACTTGAGGATGCTCGGCGTGACCTTCTTGCCGTGGTTGTCGAGGGTGGCGTAGACCCCGGCCATCTGCAGCGGGCTCGCGCCCATGGTGCCCAGGGTCTGGGCGGGCACGGCCTTCTCGTTGGTGGTGTCCATGCCGAGCTTGCCGGCCACGTCCATGACGTTCTCCATGCCGACGTCGACGCCCAGCTGCGCGAAGACGGAGTTGACGGACTTGTTCATCGCCGTCTGGACGGTGATGTCGCCGTAGTCCTGGTCGTCCTCGTTCTCGGGCGCGAAGCCGACCTTGCTGCCGTCCTCCACGACCGGCCGCTTGCTGGTGCCGTCGTAGACCGTGTTCGCGGTGATCGGGTTGCCGTCCTGGGTCTCGGCGCTCTCTTCCAGGGCGGCCGCCAGGATCACCGGCTTGAAGGTGGAGGCGGGCTGGTAGTCGGTGCGGGTCGCGTTGTTGGTGTAGTGCTTGAAGTAGTCGACGCCGCCGTACAGGGCGACGACCTTCCCCGTCTTGGGGTCGACGGAGACCGCGCCGGCCTGCACGTTCCCGTCGACCTTGCGCTTCTTCGCGTCCAGCTTGCTCGTCAGCTGCGCCTTGGCCGCCTTCTCCAGCTCAGTCTGCTTCTTCTTGTCGATGTTCAGGGTGATGGTCCAGCCCTGGTCGACAACCTCGGCCTCGGCCTGGGAGCGGGTGATGCCCTCCTGCTTCATCAGCCGGCTCACCAACTGCTGGTTGGCGAGATCGATCAGATAGCCCTTCTGGCCCTCACGGCCGGCGGTGGGCTTCGGCTCCTTCGGCTTGTCGAACGTCAGGCCCTGCCGCTCGGACTGCTCGAGCCAGCCCTCCTCGACCATGTTGTCCAGGACGTAGTTCCAGCGGGCCGTGACCAGCTTCTTGCCGGTCTCGGACGCGGCCGACCAGTCGTACTGGCTCGGCGCCTGGAGCAACGCGGCCAGGTACGCGCCCTGTTGGACGGTGAGCTTGTCGGCGTCGACGCGGTAGTAGGCCTGGGCGGCGGCCTGGATGCCGTAGGCGCCGCGGCCGTAGTAGCTGGTGTTGATGTAGCCGGCGAGGATCTCGTCCTTGGACAGCTCGCGGTCGACTTTCAGGGAGATGACCATCTCCTTGAGCTTGCGACTGACCGTCTGTTCCTGGCTGAGGTAGTAGTTCTTGACGTACTGCTGGGTGATCGTCGAACCACCCTGCGCGCCCTTGCCCATCACGGTGTTCAGCAGACCGCGGGCCGTGCCCTTGAGGTCGATGCCGTTGTCCTTGTAGAAGGACTTGTTCTCCGCCGCTACGAAGGCGCGCTGGACCTTCTTCGGCACCTTGGCCAGGTCCACGATCTCGCGGTTGACCTCGCCGTCGCGGGCCAGGGTGCTGCCGTCGCTGTACTTGTAGACGTTGCTCTGGCGCTGGGCGGCCTGGGCGGCCGCGTTGTCCTTCGGGATGTCGACGGCCAGATAGAGCGCGATGAAGGCGCCGATGCCGAGCAGGCACACGCCGAGGAACGTGCCGAGGATCTTCTTCCAGGTGAAGAGCCGGCGTATTCGGCCCTTGCCACCGCCCTTGCCCGCGGCCTTCGCCGCCAGGCGGGCCGCGGCCCGGCCACCCTGCGCGGCCGGCGGGCCCACCACGGTGGCCGGTTCGCCTCCCACAGGGGCCGACGGCGTCCCGGACGGGCGCCGGGGCGCGGCGCGGCGCCCGCTGTGCTGACGCGCTCGTCTGTCTTCCGCTCGTCCCATGGGTCCGTTCCGCTCCGCTTCGCTCTTGTGTGCACTCCTGCCACACAGGTTCGCCGCTCAGGTCAGCTCAGAAAGCTAACACCGGAAGTTGTGACAAAGAGCTGTCGATCCGGTCTTTTGCGGACGTGACAATCAGCACCCGTCCCACCGGAACCGACGGCTCAGGGATGCATAGGGTTGCTCGCTCGGGGTAAAGTGATATCACTTAGCTAGTTCGAAGCTATACGAAGCCATCCTGGCTTCGTGGATGAATGCGAACGAAACGGGGGAATCACCCATGCCTACCGACACCACATCCGTCACCGCCGACGTACCCGAGATGCCCGCCCCACGCGTGCGCGAGTTCACAGCGCACAGCATCGGCGGCGGGCTCGCCCTGCTGCTGGGTCTGGTCGGGCTGCTGGCCGGCGCGGGCTTGATCGTCAGCACCGCGGCGGTCTCCGGAGGCGGCGCCAAGGCGGCGCTGATCATCGCCGGGATCCTGGTCGCGATCGCCGCGGTCCTCGCGATGTGCGGGCTCAACATGGTCGCGCCGGGCGAGGCGCGGGTCGTCCAGCTCTTCGGGCGTTACCGCGGGACGATCCGGGAGGACGGGCTGCGCTGGGTGAACCCCTTCACCTCCCGTACGAAGATCTCGACCCGGGTCCGCAACCACGAGACCGCCGTCCTCAAGGTCAACGACGCCTACGGCAACCCGATCGAGCTCGCCGCGGTAGTGGTGTGGAGGGTCGAGGACACCGCGCAGGCCACCTTCGAGGTCGACGACTTCCTGGAGTTCGTCTCCACCCAGACCGAGGCGGCGGTGCGGCACATCGCCATCGAGTACCCGTACGACGCCCATGACGAGGGCGGCCTCTCACTGCGCGGCAACGCCGAGGAAATCACCGAGAAGCTCGCCGCCGAACTGCACGCGCGCGTGGAGGCGGCCGGGGTGCAGATCATCGAGTCGCGCTTCACGCATCTCGCGTACGCTCCCGAGATCGCCTCCGCGATGCTCCAGCGGCAGCAGGCCGGGGCGGTCGTCGCGGCGCGGCGGCAGATCGTCGACGGGGCGGTCGGCATGGTCGAGGCGGCGCTCGCGCGGATCTCCGAGCGGGACATCGTGGAGCTGGACGACGAGCGGAAGGCGGCGATGGTGTCGAACCTGATGGTGGTGCTGTGCGGTGACAGGTCCCCGCAGCCGGTCCTCAACACCGGAACGCTCTACCAGTGACGGTTCCCTCCGAGGGTTCAGCCCCTCAGCGTCGGCCGCAGCAGCGCAAGCAGGTGCTGCTGCGGTTGGACCCGTCCGTGTACGAGGCGCTGGCGCGGTGGGCGGGGGACGAGCTGCGCTCGACCAACGCGCAGATCGAGTTTCTGCTGCGGAAGGCTTTGGCTGACGCCGGTCGGCTTCCGAGGGAGACCGGGCCGATTCCGCGTCGAGGCCGGCCACCTGGGGCTCCGCCCCAGACCCCCGTCGGCCTGAACGGCCTCGCCCTCAAACGCCGGACGGGCTGGATCTGGCTGAGCCGGCCTCGTCCGTGAGGTCTCCCGCCCCTGCCGTCTCCATGTGGCAGAACCGTGACAATCGTCTCCCACCTGCGCCTTCACACCCCCCGCCATGATCTACACACTCCGCGTATACATGCCGCGTATACACCCCGTGTAGTGTCCTCGTCATGTCCATCGGTCACACCCTCCTGGGGCTCCTGGAGTCCGGCCCGCGTCACGGCTACGACCTGAAGCGGGCCTTCGACGAGAAGTTCGGTCACGACCGGCCGCTGCACTACGGCCAGGTCTACTCGACGATGTCCCGGCTGCTGAAGAACGGGCTCGTCGAGGTCGACGGGATCGAGCCCGGCGGCGGGCCCGAGCGCAAGCGGTACGCCATCACCGACGCCGGGATCACCGACGTGCAGCAGTGGCTCGCGACGCCCGAGAAGCCGGAGCCGTACCTCCAGTCGACCCTCTACACCAAGGTCGTCCTCGCCCTGCTCACCCAGCGCGACGCGGCCGACATCCTCGACACCCAGCGCGCCGAGCACCTGCGGATGATGCGGATCCTCACCGACCGCAAGCGGAAGGGGGACCTCGCCGATCAGCTGATCTGCGACCACGCCCTGTTCCACCTCGAGGCCGACCTGCGCTGGCTGGAACTCACCGCCGCGCGTCTCGACAAGCTGGCCGAGGTGGTGACCAAGTGACTCCTCCTCCCGGTTCCCTGCTCGCGGCCCAGGAGCTGCGCAAGGCCTACGGCCCGACCCTCGCGCTCGACGGGGCCGAGTTCTCCATCCACCCCGGCGAGGTCGTCGCCGTCATGGGGCCGTCCGGCTCCGGCAAGTCGACGTTGCTGCACTGTCTCGCCGGGATCGTGCCGCCCGACTCGGGTTCCATCACCTACAACGGCCGTGAACTGGCCACCATGGGCGACGCCCAGCGCAGTGCCCTGCGGCGCTCGGAGTTCGGGTTCGTCTTCCAGTTCGGGCAGTTGGTGCCGGAGCTGACCTGCGTCGAGAACGTCGCCCTTCCGCTGCGGCTGAACGGAACCTCCCGCAAGGAGGCCGAGAAGGCGGCACTCACCTGGATGGAGCGGCTGGAGGTCGACGACCTGCGCAAGAAGCGGCCCGGTGAGGTCTCCGGCGGTCAGGGGCAGCGCGTCGCCGTCGCCCGGTCCCTGGTCACCAACCCGCGCGTGCTGTTCGCCGACGAGCCGACCGGCGCGCTCGACTCCCTCAACGGCGAGCGTGTGATGGAGCTGCTGACGGACGCCGCCCGCTCGACCAACGCCGCCGTCGTCCTCGTCACGCACGAGGCGCGGGTCGCCGCCTACTCCGACCGCGAGATCGTCGTACGGGACGGCAAGTCCCGGGACATGGAGCGCGTCGTATGAGTGCCGCTGGTCAGTGGGCCAAGGATCTGGGCATGGGCGTCCGGTTCGCCTTCGCCGGCGGACGCGAGGGATGGGTCCGGGCCCTGCTGACGGCCGTCGGGGTGGGGCTCGGTGTGGCGTTGCTGCTGCTGACGACCGCGATCCCGAGCGCGCTGTCCGAGCGTGACCGGCGCGGCAGCTCCCGGGACGACTTCACGTACAGCGGGACGGTGCTGCCGAAGGCGGACGACACGCTGATCATCGCCAGTGCCGACACGGAGTACCGCGGTGACGACGTACGGGGCCGGCTCCTGGAGCCGGAGGGTGCGCTGGCGCCGCTGCCGCCGGGCGTGGACGAGTTCCCCGCGAAGGGCGAGATGATCGCCTCGCCCGCGCTGCAGAAGCTGCTGAAGTCCGACTCCGGCAAGCTGCTGCGCGAACGCATCCCCTACCGGGTCACCGGCACCATCGATCAGCCCGGGCTGATCGGGCCCGCCGAACTCGCCTACTACGCGGGCGGCTCGGGGCTCGCGGACCAGATGTCCGGAGGCACCGTCGAACGGATCGACTACTTCGGCCCCTCCGCCGGGATGGCGGACGACCCGCTGGATCCGATCCTGATCCTGCTGATCATGATCATCTTCGTGGTACTGCTGCTGCCCGTCGGCGTGTTCATCGCGGCGGCCGTGCGCTTCGGCGGCGAGCGCCGCGACCGTCGGCTCGCGGCACTCAGGCTGGTCGGCGCGGACGGGCGGATGGCGCGCCGGGTCGCGGGCGGCGAGGCGCTTGCCGGCGCGCTGCTCGGTCTCGTCCTCGGCACCGGCTTCTTCCTGGCGGGGCGTCATCTGGCGACTCTGCTGAAGGTGCGGGACATCAGCGTGTTCCCGAGCGACCTCAACCCGTCGATCGCGCTCGCCCTGCTGGTCGCCGTCGCCGTACCGGCAGCGGCGGTCCTGGTCACGCTGTTCGCCCTGCGCGGGGTGGTCATCGAGCCGCTCGGCGTGGTCCGTACGACGAAGCCCCCACGCCGTCGGCTGTGGTGGCGGCTGCTGCTGCCGGTGGGCGGTCTCGCGCTGCTGTACCCGATGGTGGGACAGGGCAACGACAACGGGAACTTCAACGAGTGGATGGTCATCGGCGGCACCGTGCTGCTGCTGGTCGGCGTCACCACGCTGCTGCCCTGGCTGGTCGAGGCCGTGGTGGCCCGGCTGAACTCCGGGTCGGTCTCCTGGCAACTGGCGGTCCGCAGGCTGCAGTTGAGCAGCGGTTCGGCCGCGCGCATGGTCAACGGCATCGCGGTCGCGGTGGCCGGGGCGATCGCGCTGCAGATGCTGTTCGCCGGGGTCGAGGGCGACTACACCGAGCAGACCGGCAACGACCTGAACCGCGCCCAGATGACGATCTCCGTGCACGGCGACGTCCCGCTGAACGACGTCGCCCGGCAGTTGGGCGAGACCGAGGGCGTACGCCAGGCGTCGGCCCTCTCGCTGGGCACGCTAGGCGAGAAGGCGAAGGAACCCGACAACTCGCTGGAGATGGCCGTCGGCAGCTGCGCCGAGCTGCGTGAGGTGGCGCGTCTGAAGTCCTGCCGGGACGGGGACACTTTCCGGATCGTCGGCGCTGAGTACGACGACGGTTCGAAGGAACTCGTCAAGGCGGGCGGCACCCTGTACTTCGACCCGCTCTACAGCGGGTCGACGAGCCACACAGTGGCGTGGAAGGTGCCCAGCGGCGTCAGGACGGCGGCGACGCGCGAGGACCCGACCGGCTACGAGCGCGGCGGCCTGCTGTTCACCCCGGGCGCGCTGCCCGAAGGGGCGGAGGCCGGCCTCGTCCAGCGGGTGTTCCTCTCGCTGGACCCGTCGGTGCCGGACGCCGCGGACTTCGCGCGCAACACGGCCGCGCGGATGGACCCGCTGGCGGACGTGTTCACGCTGGCCGCCAACCGGGAGTCCCTGGAGTTCCGCTCCATCCGCAACGGGCTGTTCGTCGGCGCCACCTGCGTCCTGCTGCTGATCGGCGCGAGCCTGCTGGTCTCCCAACTGGAGCAGCTGCGCGAGCGCAAGAAGCTGCTGTCGTCCCTGGTCGCCTTCGGCACCCGGCGCCGCACGCTCAGCCTTTCGGTGCTCTGGCAGACGGCGATCCCGATCGCGCTGGGCCTGCTGCTGGCGTCGACCGTGGGGCTGATACTGGGCGCCGTCCTGCTGAAGATGACCGGAGCCACGGTGACCGTGGACTGGGCGAGCGTACTGGCGATGACGGGCATCGGCGCCGGGGTCGTCCTCACGGTGACCCTCCTCAGCCTGCCTCCGCTGCTGCGCCTGATGCGCCCGGACGGCCTGCGCACGGAGTGACCAGCGGCGTGATCAAGGGGGCCGGGACTCAGAACCCGGCCCCCAGAGCCATCGCCGCATGAAGAACCGCCTCAACCCACCCCAGCGCCGCGGCTGATGCAGCCCCCCGGATCCGCACGCCGAGTGGGCACCCGGGCCCGAGAACTCAGCCGCCCCCGGCCCCCAACACCCGCACCGGCAACGGCCGCAACGCATCCCGCAACGCCGACGCCAGTTCCTCGTACTCCGCCGCGCGTGCCGCCCCCGTTCGCATGGCGAGGGCGACGCGGCGGGTGGGGGCCGGGTCGGCGAAGTATCCGGTGAGGAGTTGGCTGCTGCGGGTCGTCTCCAGCTTGAGGGCGGTGCGCGGCAGCAGGGTCACCCCCAGTCCGCCCGCGACCAGCTGGACCAGCGTGGACAGGCCGGCCGCCGTCGTGGTCACCGGGGCGTCCTCGCGGCCCGCCTCCCGGCAGATGTCCAGGGCCTGGTCGCGCAGGCAGTGCCCCTCGTCGAGCAGCAGCAGGTTCAGCTCGCGCAGCGCCTCGCGCGCGATCCCCTCCCGGCCGCCGAGCCAGTGGTCGAGCGGGGTGACGAGCACGAAGTCCTCGTCGAAGAGCGGGAGTTCGGCGACACCGGGCACCCCGAGCGGTACGGCGAGCAGGAGCAGGTCCAGGCGCCCCGTGGTGAGGCCGTCGACCAGGCTCGCGGTCTGCTCCTCGTGCACCTGGAGGTCGAGGTGCGGATACCGGTCGTGGACGAGCCGCAGCACCGTCGGCAGCAGGTACGGCGCCACGGTGGGGATCACGCCGAGGCGGAGGGCACCGGTGAACGGCGCCCTGACCGCCTCCGCCTCCTCCATCAGCGCCCCGACCTCCACCAGCACCGCCTTCGCCCGTACGGCGAGCCGCTCGCCGGCCGGCGAGAGCAGCACCTTGCGGGTCGTACGCTCCAGGAGCGTGACCCCGAGGGTCTCCTCCAGCGCGGACACGGCACCCGAGAGCGCGGGCTGGCTCATACCGATCGCGGCCGCGGCGTCCCGGAAGTGGAGGTGCTCGGCAACGGCGGCGAACGCCCGCAGCTGGGCGAGGCTGGGCTGCCGCCTCTTGCCCACGGTCATGTCCTGCCCTCCGTCATCCCTTACCTACGGCCATCAATAGGCATCTACGATCAACCCGACCGAGTGTAGCTATTTCCCGTATCAATGCACGTTGTGCCAGGATCGGTAAGGTCCAACCCCATGGGAGACCCCTGTACCGAACGGGTGTCTCCTCGCTGCAAGGAGAGCGTGTGCTCACTGTCGGTGACAAGTTCCCCGAGTTCGAACTGACCGCCTGCGTCTCGCTGGAGAAGGGCTCGGAGTTCGAGACGATCAACCACAAGACCTACGAGGGCAAGTGGAAGATCGTCTTCGCGTGGCCGAAGGACTTCACCTTCGTCTGCCCGACCGAGATCGCGGCCTTCGGCAAGCTGAACGAGGAGTTCGCCGACCGCGACGCCCAGGTCCTCGGCTTCTCCGGTGACTCGGAGTTCGTCCACCACGCCTGGCGCAAGGACCACGACGACCTGCGCGACCTGCCGTTCCCGATGATGGCCGACTCCAAGCGCGAGCTGATGCGCGACCTCGGCATCGAGGGCGAGGACGGCTTCGCCAAGCGCGCCGTCTTCATCGTCGACCAGAACAACGAGATCCAGTTCTCCATGGTGACCGCCGGCTCCGTCGGCCGTAACCCCAAGGAGGTCCTGCGGGTCCTGGACGCCCTCCAGACGGACGAGCTGTGCCCGTGCAACTGGAGCAAGGGCGAGGACACCCTGGACCCGGTCAAGCTCCTTGCCGGAGAGTGAGTGACATGTCCCTCGACTCCCTGAAGTCCCGCATACCGGACTACGCCAAGGACCTGAAGCTCAACCTGGGCTCGGTCATCGGCAATTCGGACCTCCCGGCGCAGCAGCTGTGGGGCACGGTGCTCGCCACCGCGATCGCCTCGCGTTCCCCGATCGTGCTGCGCGAGCTGGCGCCGGAGGCGAAGGCGAACCTCACGCCGGAGGCTTACAGCGCGGCCAAGTCCGCCGCCGCGGTGATGGCGATGAACAACGTCTTCTACCGCACCCGGCATCTGCTGTCCGACCACGAGTACGGCACCCTGCGCGCGGGCCTGCGGATGAACGTCATCGGCAACCCCGGCGTCGACAAGGTCGACTTCGAGCTGTGGTCGTTCGCGGTGTCCGCCATCAACGGCTGCGGCATGTGCCTCGACTCGCACGAGCAGGTGCTGCGCAAGGCGGGCGTGGACCGCGAGACGGTTCAGGAGGCGTTCAAGATCGCTTCCGTGATCCAGGCCGTGGGCTCCACCTTGGACGCCGAGGCTGTGCTGGCCGACGTCGAGTAAGCGCCGTCGCTCTGCGGACCCCGCTCACCGTTCGTGGGCGGGGTCCAGTGCGTTGTCGTGGCCGCCGTTCCCGGGGCCCCCGCCCCCGGGCCCTCCTTCGGCCTGAACGGCCTCGTCCTCCATCGCCGGACGGGCCGGCTCTTTCGGACCGGTGCTCGTCAGCATCGACTCCTGCGAATACCGCCGCAGATACCCCACGATCGTGTTCGACACGGCCACCAGCGGTACGGCCACCACCGCGCCGCCGATCCCCGCGACCATGCCGCCGGCCGCCACCGACAGCACGACCGCCAGCGGGTGGACGCGGACCGCGCGTCCGAGGATGAACGGCTGCAGGATGTGGCCCTCGATCTGCTGGACGGCCAGGACGACGATGAGGGTCATGACCGCTGTGAAGACGCCCTGCGTCACCAGCGCCACGACCACGGCCAGGGCGCCGGAGGCCACCGCGCCGACGAGCGGGATGAAGGAGAACAGGAAGATGAAGACGGCCAGCGGCACGGCCATCGGCACATCGAGGAAGTAGATGCCGATGCCGATGAAGACGGCGTCGATCAGGGCGACGAGGACGGTGCCGCGCACATACGCGGTGAGCGTCGCCCACGCGCGCGGGCCGGCGCCGGCGACACCCGGACGGGCCGCGGCGGGCACCAGCTTCAGCGTCCACTGCCAGATGCGCTTGCCGTCGTAGAGCAGGAAGAGAGTCGAGAAGGCGGCCAGCAGAATGCCGGTGAGGGCCTCGACGACGACCGTGACGCCTTCGAGCCCGGCCGAGGTGATCTCGTCGGTGTTGGCGCCGATCGCCTCCCGGAGGTTCTCGGCGATCTCGTTGACCTGCTTGTCGGTCACGTGGAAGGGGCTGTTGAGCAGCCAGTTGCGCAGCTCGTCGATGCCGTCCTGGACCTGGTCGGAGAGATTGTCGATGTTCTCCATGACCTGCCAGGTCACGAACCAGCCCATCAGCCCGATGACGACGAACCCGAGGATCGCGGTCAGGGCGGTGGCGGGCCCGCGCGGCACGCGACGCCGGGTCAGCCACGCCACCGAGGGCTGCATCAGCGCGGTGAGGAGCAGCGCGATGACGAAGGCCAGCACGACGAGTTGTACGGCGCTGATGACCCGCATCAGCACCCAGACCGTGCCGGCGAGCACCAGCAGCCGCCAGCCGGCCTCCGCGGCGACCCGTACGCCCCACGGCACGACCTGTGCCGGGTCGGGCCGGGGCGGCGGTGCGGTGGGCGCGTAGCCGGGGGGCCGCGGGACGTGGTCGGCCCGCGGCGGCGGCACGTCCTCGACGGCCGGATCGGGCGCTACGGCCGTGGCGGACCGCCGCTCCGGCCGGAGCTCGGTGTCCTCCCGCTCCACCGCGGCGCGGCGCTCGTCCAACCGCTCACTCATCTCGGTCAGTCCGGCGCCGAGCCGGCCGAGCCACCCTGGCACTCGCGACATGATCCGTCCTCTTCCCCCGTCTCTCCGCACCACTCCCCTGGAGTCGCTCCGTCCGACCGTACATGGCACGTCACGGGGAAGCGCGAAAGCCCCTCACCTTGAGACGGTGAGGGGCTGCGCGAAGGTTGAGCGGCGGCGGGTGCCGGCTCAGTACCAGTTGTTGGCCTGCCAGAAGGACCAGGCGTCGCAGGGGCTGCCGTAGCGGTCGTTCATGTAGTTGAGGCCCCACTTGATCTGGGTGGCCGGGTTCGTCTGCCAGTCCGAGCCGACGGACGACATCTTCGAACCGGGCAGGGCCTGGAAGAGACCGTACGCACCCGAGGAGGCGTTGACGGCCCGGTAGTTCCAGTCGGACTCGTGGTCCACGATGTTGCTGAAGCACTGGAACTGGCCGCTCGGCACCATCTGGCGCGCCATCGACTGGATCTGCGCGATGCTGTACGAGCCCTGGACGGGGAAGTCGGAGGAGGATCGGGAGGCCTTCGCCTCGGCCTCTTCGCGCTCCTTGGCTTCCTGCGCCGCCTTCTCTGCCTTCTCGGCGGCTTCCTTCTTCTCGATCGCGGTCTGGGCGGCAGCCTTGCGGGCGGCTTCCTCAGCACCCTTCTTGGCGCTCGCGTCCGCGGCGATGGCCTGGACGTCGGCCTGCGCCGACATGGACTCGATCTGCACCTGGGCCTGCTGGCCCGCGGGTATGTCCGCGAGGAGCGTCGAATCGGCAGCAGCCGTCGCTTCGGCGTCATTGTTCTGCGCGGTGCTGCCCGAGGCAACGCCGACGACGCTTCCGACAGCGGTGACCGCGGTGGCCGACGCCACTGCGAATCCCCTGACCGAAATCGGACTCACACGGTTTCCTTCCAGCATCGTCCGCTTCGGTGACCCTGGCGGACGCAATCGTGCCCCTGGCTCTGGCCTCCCAACTGCGGGGTCACGGGAGGCTCGGACCCGGTGGGCAACTCCCTTGCGAGGAGCGCCGCGTGAAGACTCGGGCGGCATACGACGACGCTATGGAGTTGGCTGTGGTGTTGCTGTGGTGCCGTACCGCTGGGGGTACAGATGTGTCGTATGCGGGGCCTGACAGGAGTGAGACTCTGCCGTACCCCGACGCCGCAAGGCAATTCTGTGTTGCGTGTGAAAGCTCACACCTCGTTTGTCCCAGGGGTTTTACGGAAAGCCGCACACGCCGAGGCGCCGCCCGGATAGGCTCACTGCCTTTCCGAACGGCGCCAACCAACGAGTAGCTACCGCAAGTTGAGCACTTGGGTCAGATCTGCCCGTCCTCCAGCATTTCGGTCACAAGGGCGGCGATCTGGGACCTCTCGGACCGCGTCAGCGTGACGTGGGCGAAGAGCGGATGCCCCTTCAACTTCTCCACGACGGCGACGACACCGTCGTAGCGCCCGACCCTGAGATTGTCCCGCTGGGCCACGTCATGGGTCAGAATCACCCGCGAATTGGCCCCAATTCGGGACAGAACCGTCAGCAGGACATTCCTTTCCAGCGACTGCGCCTCGTCCACGATCACGAAGGCGTCATGCAGCGAACGCCCGCGGATGTGCGTGAGGGGCAGCACCTCCAGCATGCCCCGCGCGGTCACCTCTTCGATGACCTCGCGGCTGGTGACCGCCGACAGTGTGTCGAAGACCGCCTGCGCCCAGGGGCTCATCTTCTCGGCCTCGCTGCCGGGCAGATAGCCGAGCTCCTGCCCGCCCACCGCGTACAGCGGCCGGAAGACCATCACCTTCTGGTGCTGACGGCGCTCCAGCACCGCCTCCAGACCGGCGCACAGTGCCAGCGCCGACTTGCCGGTGCCGGCCCGGCCGCCCATGGAGACGATCCCGACGTCCGGGTCGAGCAGCAGGTCCAGCGCGATCCGCTGCTCGGCGCTGCGGCCCTTGATGCCGAAGGCCTCACGGTCGCCGCGCACCAGCCTGACGTTGCCCTCGGGCGTGATCCGGCCCAGCGCGTTGCCGCGCTCGGAGTGGATCGTCAGGCCGGTGTGCACGGGCATGTCGGCGGCCTCGGGCACGAAGACGTGCCCCTCCTCGAAGAGGATGTCCACCTGTTCGCCCGGCAGCGTCAGTTCGGACATTCCGGTCCAGCCGGAGGAGTCCGTGATGGCGAGTTCGGCGCGGTACTCCTCAGCCTGGAGACCGACGGACGAGGCCTTGATCCTGAGCGGCAGGTCCTTCGACACGACGGTGACGTCGAACCCCTCGGCCTGCAGATTGCGGGCGACCGCGAGGATGCGGGAGTCATTGTCCCCCAGGCGGTAGCCGGTCGGCAGAACGCTGGGGTCCGAGTGGTTGAGCTCGACACGGACGGTCCCGCCGAGGTCCCCGATCGGGATGGGGCCGTCGAGACGGCCATGCTTCACCCGGAACTCGTCGAGCAGACGTAGGGCCTGCCGGGCGAAGTAGCCGAGTTCGGGATGGTGCCTCTTGGCCTCCAGTTCCGTCACCACGACGATGGGGAGCACGACCTCGTGCTCGTCGAAGCGGTTCAGGGCGTTCGGGTCGGCCAGCAGGACGCTGGTGTCGAGAACGTAGGTGCGCCGGTCGGGCTTGTGGCGCTTTGTGCTGGTCACCACGGAAGGACGTACCCCCTCGGATGAGGTCGGGGAGCGACGGAGTGGAGCTGGACCGGTCGTCGGCCGCTCTGCACGGGCCGAAAACCGGCCCCCCGCGTCTTCTTCCGTGCCGTGACCGCACGGTGGGGCTGGTGCAAAGGGCCTCCCGGGCGGACGGCCCCGTGCCGTCCGCTGAGATACGACACCCGTGGTTCGGGTGTCGACCTGCTTGCCTTATGCCCTCGAACGTGCGCTGCCATGCCGACGCATATGACGGCGCGCTGGTGAACTCCTTGTTACTTCTGTCCCGCGGGGGTGAGTTCGCTCAGCCGCCGTAGCGCCGGTGGCGGGCCGCGTAGTCGCGCAGAGCGCGCAGGAAGTCCACCTTGCGGAAGGCCGGCCAGAAGACTTCACAGAAGTAGTACTCGGAATGGGCCGTCTGCCACAGCATGAAACCGGACAACCGCTGCTCGCCGCTCGTACGGATCACGAGGTCGGGGTCCGGCTGGTCGCCGGTGTAGAGGTGGCTTCCGATCAGGTCGACGCTGACGGACTCGGCGAGGACCTCCATCGAGGTGCCCTTGTCGTGGGCGTCGATGATCATCGAGCGCACGGCGGCGGCGATCTCCTGGCGGCCGCCGTAGCCGATGGCGACATTGACCAGTATCCCGTCGATGTGTGCGGTGGCCTCCTCGGCCTCCTTGAGGCTGGTCTGCATCCCGGACGGCAGCAGGTCGGGGGTGCCCACGTGGTGTACGCGCCAGCGCCCGTCGGCGGCGAGGGTGCGGACGACGTCCTCGATGATCCCGAGGAGGGGGCCGAGCTCGTCCTGGGGCCGGTCGAAGTTGTCCGTCGACAGCAGCCAGAGGGTGACGACCTCCACGTCCGTCTCGCTGCACCAGCCGAGGAACTCCTCGATCTTCTCGGCACCGGCCCGGTGCCCGTGCACGGTGGAGGAGCCCGCCGCCTTCGCCCAGCGACGGTTGCCGTCCATGATCACGCCGATGTGCTTGGGCACCTGAGCGTGGTCCAGGTGGCCCTCCACCCGGCGTGCGTACAGCCTGACCAGCAGGCCGCGCAGCTTGTCGCGCAGGTTCACGTGATTGTCAGCCCCTCCGTACGGATCGGACAGGCGCGCGGGCGCTGCGCGCGGCGCAGGCGAGGGCGGTTCCTGTCCGTATGGCGGTCCCCTACCGGCGAAAGCGTACCCCTGCGGGGCTTGGGCCGTCCGCCTCGGGTGGGGGTGCCCAGGGGCCGTTGGCGGCTGCGGGTCGGTGGGGGCTGGTCGCGCCCAGGCGGCGGAGCCGCATATCGACAGAGCCCCGCGCCCCTTCAGGTCGGGGCAGTCGGCCGGCGCCGGGACGCCCCCTTGCTATCGGCACGAAGAGACGGGCCGGTCCGAGCAAAAACGGGCCGGTCCGTGGGGGAGACGGACCGGCCCGAGGGGGGTTTCCACCATAACCCTTCGTAAGTGATGCTGCGTGCATCGGCGTGCCACAACTACTCTCCGAAGTCGCTCGGCGACGGCCCGGTAGCCGCGAGAGGGCTTCTTTGTGGCCGATTCATGGCCTGGCGGGAGCGGATTCCCAGGGGAAACGGGTGGAATGTGGCCGGATCCATAGGGTTTGCAGCATCTTGAGACTCACCGTGCGACTTGTCCCCGCTTCCCCCGCCCGGGTGACACCGGCCGCGAACGTCGACTTGACGGCGCACATGGCTGCGGGTTCGGGAGGCGGCTTCGACGCGACACGCGTCCAGCAGGGGCACTTTCGAGGGCGCAGCACCGCGCAGCCCCCTCCGCTGCGCGGTGCCGCCGCGCAGCTTTGCTTACGCGAATTACCTTGTTCTGAACTTACGTGAGAGGTGTGAGGAAATCGAGTCGGCCGCCATAACAATGTGGAAAAGGTGTGGGTTCCTTGGATGCGCAGGGGTCGGCGCCCCTTCGCTCACGGATGCACGGTTTGCACCATACGAGCCTCAAGTGCCTCGGATGTGTCCTCAGGTGCCCCAGCGGACAGTTACTGGCCTACATCCGGCCTAACGTCGCCCCATGACTGCGACCGCGAGCAGGGCGATCACGTGGGACCGGGCGAGCGCACGGCGTACGGAGCGGCAGTTCCTGGCACGTCCAGCCGCGCACGGCACGCCGGTCGCCGATGTGGTGGGGGCGATGCTGGGCGCGCATGCGCAGGTGCTGTCCGCGGCCGAGGTGTCGGTGGGGGTACGGGCCGCCGGGGTGACGCGGGCCGACGTGCGGGCCGCGCTCTGGGAGGACCGCTCGCTGGTGAAGACGTTCGGCCCGCGCGGAACCGTGCATCTGCTGCCCGCCGCCGAGTTGCCGCTGTGGTGCGGCGCGCTGAGCGCGATTCCGACGGGTCCGAGCCCTTTCCCGCGGGACATCGCCGTTACGGAGGAGCAGGCGGAGCAGATCGTGGCGGCGATCGGAGACGCCCTCGACGGCGTGTGCCTGACCGTGGAGGAACTGAACGAGGAGGTCGTGGCGCGCACGGGTCCGTGGGCCGGGGACCGGGTGATGCCCGCCTTCCAGGACCTGTGGCCGCGCTGGCGGCAGGTCATGCACCGGGCCGGCCAGTCGGGCGCCCTGTGCTTCGGCCCGAACCGGGGGCGGAAGGTGACGTACACCCGGCCGCAGGGGGTCGAACCGGTACCGCGGTCGGGGCCGGCGGGCGAGGGGGCGCTGCGGGAGCTCGTACGGCGGTATCTGCGCGCGTACGGCCCGGCGACCCCCAGCACTTCGCCAAGTGGCTGGCGGTGCCCGCCGGTTGGGCGGTGGCGCTGTTCGGGGAGCTGGTGGGGGCCGGGGAGGCCGAGGAGGTGTCGTTCGAGGGGGCCGCGGCCTGGGTGGCGGCGGGCGACACGGAGTTCCCGGTGGGGAAGGTGCGTGGCGTGCGGTTGCTGCCCTACTTCGACGCGTACGCCATCGCCGCGCAGCCGCGGCAGACGCTGTTCCCCGGCGAGGCGTACCAGCGGGCGCTGGCGGGTGGGCAGGCGGGGAACTTTCCGGTGCTGCTGGTGGACGGGGTGGTGGCCGGGGTCTGGCATCAACGGCGCCAGGGCCGTCGTACGACGGTGACGGTGGAGCTGATCGGACGGCGCCTGACGGCGCGGCAGGAGCGGGAGCTGGGCGAGCAGGTGGAGCGGGTCGGGGAAGTGCTGGAGGCGAAAGCGGAGTTGGTGGTCGGGAAGGTGACCGTCGGACCGCATGCGTGAGTGCCCCGCCGGGCGGCTCAGGCGCTGGGCCTGCGTGCCTCGAAGAGGTGGCGGGTGCTGTGCACGACGAAGGGACCCTCGGACTCGATCTGTTCGTGCAGGGCGCGCAGTTGCGGCCGGTACGCCTCGACGGTGAAGCCGGGGACCATCCACACGACCTTCCGCAGAAAGTGCACGACGGCTGCGATGTCGTGGAACTCCATACGCAGTTCCTCGGCGCGCAGGTCGACGGTCTCCAAGCCGGCCACCTCGGCATCGGCGCGTTCCCGGTCGGGGTGGCGGCCGCTGCGGACCTCGTCGGGCTGGGGCCCGAGGAAGTACTCGACGAGTTCGAAGACGCTGTGGGGTCCGACGTGCTGGGCGAAGTACGTGCCGCCGGGCCGGAGCACGCGGACGATCTCCGGCCAGTGGGCCCGCACCGGGTGCCGGCTCGTGACCAGGTCGAAGGCCCCGTCGGCGAACGGGAGCGGGGCGTCCTGGGGCGAGGCGACGACCGCGACACCGCGGGCAGCGAGCAGGGCGGTGGCCTTGGCGACGTTCGGCGGCCAGCCCTCGGTGGCGACGGTGAGCGGCGGGGCCTTCGGTGCCCGGCCGAGGGCGAAGTCCAGCACTTCCCCGCCCCCGGTCTGGAGGTCGAGCGCGGCGGTCGCGCCGGCCAGCCGGTCGGCCAGGGAGACGGCATACCCCCAGCTGGGGCGCGCCTCGGTGGCCCGCCCCTCGAACCAGGAGAAGTCCCAGCCCTCGGTGGGCACGGCCGCACCCTCGGCGACGAGCTCCTCGAACGACCTGTCCTGTCCCATGCGGTGATGATCGCAGGGCCCTGTCAGTGGCCGCTGCTAGTTTTCGACGCCATGACGAACTCGACGTACACGGCGGGCGAGAAGGAAACACTCCGGGCGAGCCTCAACCACCACCGGGACGCGGTGCTGTGGAAGCTGGAGGGCCTGGACGACGAACAGCTGCGCCGCCCGATGACCCCGACCGGCACGAGCCTGCTGGGCCTGGTCAAACACCTCGGCTCGGTGGAGTACGGCTGGTTCGTCTCGACCTTCGGCGGCGAGGTGGAACCACTGTGGTTCGACCCCTACAGCGCCGAGGACATGGCGGCCGACCAGGGCGAGACGACGCAGCAGATCATCGAGTTCTACGGCCGTGCGCGCACCGCGGCCGACCGTCTGATCGCCGAGCGGTCGCTGACGGACCTGGGCCGGCCGGAGTGGCGGGGCGAGGCGGTGTCCCTGCGGTGGGTGCTGGTCCACATGATCGAGGAGACGGCACGGCACGCGGGCCACATGGACATCGTGCGGGAGCTGATCGACGGGGCGACAGGGGCTCACCAGCCGGGATGAGCCCCTCGCATGCTGTCGCTCGCGTCGTCCCTCAGGGCACCAACGGCCGCACGTCCTCCGCCGCGAACCGCACGAACCCCTCCGGGTCGGGCTCGTCCCCCGTCGGCTGCAGCACCACGGTGTCGGCGCCGGCGTCCGCGAGCCGCTGGACGGCCTTCGCGACGGTGTCGGCGTCTCCGGCGACGCCGAGACCGGGGACGTCACCGTCCCCCTCGGCTTCGAGCTCGGCCTTGAGCCTGGCGGGCCCGTCGGGGCCGGTGGCGGTCAGGAGGTAGACGACGACTTGGTGCGGCTCGTCGCCGGTACGGCCCGCCGCGTCCCTCCCCTCCTCGATGAGCTGCCGCGCCTTCCGCACCCCCTCGGGCGAGGTCGAGGCGGTGAGCAGCGTCCCGTCGGCCGCCTCACCGGCGAGCCGCAGCGAGCGGGGCCCGGTGACACCGGCGATGACCGGCACCGGTGCGGCGGGCGGCCAGTCGAGGGCGACGTCGTCGAGCTTCACGTACCGCCCCTCGGTGGTGACCGTCTCCCCGCCGAGCAGGGCGCGCAGGGCGACGAGATGCTCGCGCAACAGCGTCACCGGCGACTCGACCCGCGCCCCGACCTGCCCCATCCAGTCCTGCACACCGTGCCCGAGGGCGAGGATCGGCCGTCCGGGGAACATCCGGTGCAAGGTGGCGGCTTCCATGGCGGTGATGGCGACGTTCCGCAGCGGGACGGGCAGCAGCCCGACGCCGATCCGCACGCGATCGGTCCACGCCAGCGCGGCGGCAGCGGTGGAGATCCCTCCCTCCCGGAAGCAGTCCTCCCAGAGCCAGAGCTCTTCGAGGCCTGCCTCGTCCGCGATGCGGGCGACGGAACGGAGTCGCTCGGGGGCGAGTTGGGGGCGGAAGATTGCGCCTAGTCCGGTCATGGGGCCTTCCTACCCGGGGAGCACTCGCCGGACAACAGGAAATCCAGGAGGTGGCTGGGGATGGGGCGACGGTGGCGGGACGGTCGGGGGACGCTGGTCGTTCACGGGGAGCGGGGGGACGTCTCGGTGCCCGTGGAGGTCGCCGCGTCCTACCGGGCCCGTACGAGGGGGCTGCTGGGGCGGGATTCCATCGCCGGGGCGATGCTGCTCACGCAGGCCGGCAGCGTGCACACCTTCCGGATGCGGATGCCCATCGACGTCGCCTATCTCGACCGACGGCTGAACGTCATCGCCGTACGCACCATGCCACCGGGGCGGCTGGGCCTGCCCCGGCTTCGGTCGCGCCATGTGCTGGAGGCGGGGGCCGGGGTGATGGCCGGGTGGGGGGTACGGGCCGGCGTGCGGGTGACTGTCGAGGGGTAGGCGTGGGCGAGGGCGGCCCTGCAACCGGGTCAGTTGTCCGTGCGCGGGAAGGACACCTCCACCCGTCGGTTCTTCTTGCGGCCCGACTCCGTCGCGTTCGAGGAGATCGGGTACTGCTCGCCGTAGCCGCGCACCTCGTAGGTGACCGTGGAGTCGGTCAGCTCCGACTCCAGGACGCCCTGTACGGCGTTCGCACGCTTCCTGGACAGGACGTCGCCGTGGGCGGAGGAGCCCAGGTTGTCGGTGAAGCCGAAAACGCGGATGCGCGTGGCGTTCTGGGTCTTGATCTCCTCGGCGATCTCCGAGATACGGGATTTCGCCTCGCCCGTCAGCTTCGCGCTGTCCTTGGGGAAGAGGACCTCGGCCTGCAGCGCGAACTTCACGTCCGAGTTCGTGTCTTCCCGGCGTTCCTCGCCGGCCTGGTCCTCGACCACCTGCTTGATGTCCAGCACCTTGGCCTCTGCGAGCGTCGCCCCTTCGGGGAGCTTGAGGTCCGGGTCGTTGGCGTCCACCTCTACGGGGGCGGTGGCGGTGGCTTCGGTGCCCGGGGGGACGCTGGGGTCGTCGGCGGCGTCGGCTGTGGTGGCGCCGAGGAGGTTGGTGGCGACCATGAGGGTGGCTGCGGTGAGGGTGAGGGGGAGGCGGGGGGTGCGGGTCATTTTGGCCTCACCCGGAGATCTGGATGGTGGCGGCGGCGAAGGTCGGCAGTTGGAACGTGACCTCGCTCGTGTCCGTGGGCGGCGACGGGAACTGCATGAACACGGAGAGGCTCTCACCGGCCTTGAGGGACGAGAAGCCCGTGGTGGTCAGCGGACGTCCGTCGGTGTCCCGCAGCACGTAGTACCGCTTCTTGCTTTTCGAGTCGACGAGCGTGGCGCCCCCGAGCGACCTGCCGTTCCTGATGATCTCGGTCTCGTTGCCGCTCAACGCGGAGGGGACCGAAGTGCTCTTGTCCCCGTCGTTCTTCAGGCTGCCGTTCACGGTGATGAAACCGCCGGCATCACGCTGGGCAGAGATGATCTGGAGGAGCAGTCCGTCCGAACCCTTCAACTCCGCCAGGGGCTCGTCCGCCTGTCCCTCCTGAGCACTTGGGTCGGATCCCCGGTTCGTGGGAGCGGACGCCGAAGCCTCCGGCTTCTTGTCGTCGTCTCCCCCACCACCGCAGCCGGCCACGCCGAGGGCCAGTCCGGCCGCAACGGTCAGCGCGACCATCCCCCTGTGGGCCTTCGCCGTGAACCGAATACTCATGCCTCTGCTTCCTTCTTCACTCGTCGTTCGCTCGTCAGGCGGCCAGATGGACGTCGAAGAGGTCCTCGGGATCCGGAAGGGTGATCGGATCGTCCGGGTCCGGCTCCCAGTCCGTGTCTCCGCAGGTGAGTTGCGGCAATGGCAGTGTGTCGTTCCCGTCACCCTCACCGTCGTCGGAGTCCCCGCCGGGGAGATCGAACGTGCAGCGGGGCTCGATCACGGCGGTGGCTGACGCCGTCGACTTCTTGTCCTCCGTGCCGGGGACGATGGAGTCGCCTACGGACTTGTTGGTTTCGACATCCACCGTGTAGCCCAGTGGCTCTGCCCGCCCACAGCCTTGGACATCGGCGTCGTTCTGGGCCGCCAGTTCGTAGGCCCGCCAGCATCCGTCGACCAGTTCCGTGTCGCCGTCAAGGATGTCCTGCCACTTCGTCGGGTCGCCCACGACTGCCAACCAGTCGCCCGCGAGCTGGTCCCGGCTCTCCTGCGCCGCTGCCAACGCCGCCGCGTCGGCAGCGGTTTGGGCACCGTTCCGATTCGCCGCGGCCTGGCCGACCGCAAGGTATGCGAACGCGAGAAAAAGCAGGCCTGCCACCACCGTGATGTAGGTGGGGAAGGCCTGCCCTGCGTCGCCGTACTTGGGTGGCCGCATCAACCACCGGTCACTTCGGTGATCTTGTCCGTGATCGCGTCGAAGATCGTCTGCCCGATGTCCGTCCCCGTAATGGCCAAAACAATCGCCACCACCACCGCGATGATCCCCAGATACTCCACCGCCGTCTGCCCCTTGTCGTCGCGAACGGCACGGGAGCGCACGTACTCGACGGTGGTGTTGATCCAGTTGCTCATGGTGTTCCCCTCTGGGCACGCAAGTCCTGTGAGAAGTCTCAGGAGAAAAGTAAGCGCGAACACCCCGAACACCAGAGGGTCCCAGGACCCAATTCCAGGCCTCGGCCGAAAACCGCCGTCCCCCCATCGCCGCTCAACCCCGTCCTGGGTGTGAACCCGGCGCCGTACCCAGCCACTTGGCCGCGGCCTCCCCGCGACTGCTGCTGTGGAGTTTGGCGAAGATGCGGTTGATGTGGTTCTTGACCGTCTTCTCGCTGATGAAGCAGGCGGCGGCGATCTGCTGGTTGTTCATGCCGGATGCGATGAGGTCCATGATCTCCGCCTCCCTCCTGCTCAGCCGGAACCGTGACCGATACGACGACGACTGTCCCACAGTTGGTTGCACTTGCGAAAGCGGTTCCGCAGAATTCCCGGCCGCAGTTGGGAGTTCGGCGTTTGCTTGCGCGAGTGATGCCGCTGCCGTGGGGGTGAGCCGGGGCTCCGCCGCGCCCCTGCCTCGCTCGATGTCACGCACCGCCGCCACCAGTTCGTCCGTCGTGAACTCACCGTGGACCAGATAGCCGGCGGCGCCGAGACTCAGGGCTTCGCGGACCGTCTCCGACTCCCCGCTGTAGGTCAGCATCATCACCGGGGCGATGCCGACCAGGTGCGGGAGGGCCGTGATGCCGTCCGTGCCCGGCATGCGGACGTCCAGGAGGATCACGTCGGGGCGGTGGCGGCGGGCCGCTTCCTGGGCCTCCTGGCCGTTCGCCGCCTCGGCCACCACCGTTATGTCCACGTGTGTGGAGAGCAAGGCCGTCAGCCCTGCTCGGACCACCGGGTTGTCGTCTGCCACCACTAGCCGGAGGGGGGTGTTCATGGGGTCGCCTTCGTCGTCGTCAGGGCCGCCAGCGGGAGTTCGAGACGGACCTCCGTGCCGCGCGCGTGGGTGCCCTTGCCGATGTGGATGCCTGCGCCCATCGAGGCGGCTCGTTCGGCCATGCCGATCAGACCGAAGTGGCCCGACCGGCGGAGGTGTTCGAGGGTCGTGTCGGGGGGCAGGCCCCGGCCGTCGTCCTGGACCGTCAGGCACAGCACCTCGCCCCGCACGCCGGCGCGCACGCCCGCTCGTACGTCGACCCGGGTCGCGGCCGCGTGACGGTGGGCGTTCTCCATGGCCTCCTCGGTGATGGTGAGGAGTTGGCGGGCGACCGCCGGTGGGACCGGGAGGGCGTGGGCGGCCTCGCCCAGAGTGTCGTACGTCGCCGTCATGCCCGTGCGTTTCGCGAAGGCCTCGGTACGGGCGGCCAGTTCCGGCGTGACGTCCGTCGCGTGGTCCGGGTCGGACTCGCGGCGCAGGTCCGCTAGGAGTTCGCGGGACTCCGCGGCGGCTCGGCGGGCCGCGCGGGCCACCAGCTCGGCCTGCTGGCTGACGCGGGCCGGGTCCATCGACGCCGACGCCGCGGAGAGCGCCAGACCGTCCGCCGCCAGTGCCACGCCGTGCAGCGTCTTCGCCACCGAGTCGTGCATCTCGCGCGACAGCCGGGCTCGTTCCGCGCCGACCGCCTCGGTCACCGCCAGCCGCGCCTGGATCGTCGTCAGTGCCTGCGTGGCCGTACCGAAGCGGAGCATGAGGTTGCGCAGCGACGAGCCGAGCGCGCCCGTGATGACGCACAGGCCCGGGAGCAGGAGTTTCTCCGCCAGGCCGCTGCCCGCCTGCGCCTCCTTGTTGATCGCGTAGGCCAGCAGCAGGATCAGGGACTGCACACTCGCGAACGCCGCCGCGCCCCGGTAGCCGTAGACGATGCCGGCGAGCAGGGGCGTGCAGACGCTGACGTAGGCCAGCGTGGTGTCGGGGCCCGCGGAGATGAGGAGGAGGGCGGTGAAGAGGGTGTCCGCCGCCAGGAGGGTGGGGTGGCGCAGGAGGAGCGGGCCGAAGCGTTCCCAGTCGCGGAACAGGGCGTAGGAGCCCATGAACGTGACCACGACCGCCGCGCCCATCAGACGGGTTCCCAGGCCGGGCGTCGCGTTGAGCAGGGCCGCGGGTGCGGCGAGGGCGATCATGGCGAGGCGGAAGCCGAAGACCTGCCGGCACATCGCCTGGAGGGCGTTTATCTGGAGCGGTATCGCGGCGGCCTGTCCGGCTCCTCCGGCTGCCCGGGACGGCCGAAGGCGCCGCAGCAGGAGGGCGATGCCTGCCATCGCCCCCGGGGCCGAGGTCCCGGTCCCCCCTGTACCTGTGCCCGGGCCCACGCCCGTACCCGCGCGCATCCTCACCGGCATGCCTGACATGCAGTCCTCCCCCCTACTCCCCCGTCAACGACCCGAAGTCCGTCCCGGACCCCAGCAGCAGTCCCGCCCCCAGCAGGATCATCGTGGCCGGCACCATGAACGTCGTGATCATGAGCGTGGCGCGCGGCACCGCCCTGGCCGCCTTCCGGCGGGCGTTCTGGGCGTCGGTGCGGCGCATGTCCTTGGCGAGGGCGACCAGCGTGTCGACGATCGGCGCGCCCAGTTCCTCGCCCTGCTGGAGCGCCGTCACGAACATCGCCACCTGTTCGGAGTCGTTGCGGCGGCGGAGTTCCGCGAAGGCCTGGCGGCGGCTCATGCCCAGGTCCATCTGGCGCAGGGTGATGCGCAGTTCGTCCGCCCAGGGGCCCTCGTACTTGGACGCGACCCGGTCGAGTGCCTGGCGGAAGCCCAGGCCCGCGCTGACCACCACCGCCAGGACGTCCAGGAAGTCCGGCAGGGTGCGTTCGATCTCGTCCTTCCTGATCCGGATCGCCGACCAGATTCCGACCTCCGTCCAGAAGGCGCCGAAGGCCAGCAACAACAACGCCACGAGGACCTGGCCCCGGAGCAGGAACACCAGGAAGCCGACCGCGCCCAGGAAGCCGTACACCGCACGCCTGGCCGCGTAGCGGTCGATGGTGAGGCCGCCGGGGTTGCCCGCGAGGTCGATCTTGCGGCGGTACCTGGCGACCAGCTTCGGGCCCATCAGGCGCAGTACTGCGGGGGCGTAGCGCATGCCCATGCGGTCGATGAGCGAGTCCACGGCGCCGGTGCGGGTCGCGCCGATCTCGAGGGCCAGCGCGAGATCGCTGGGCAGTCTGGCGTCCGCGCGGTACATGCGGATGCCGGCGAAGATCCCCCACACGCCGAGGGCCATCGCCAGGGCCAGCACAAGTCCCAGTTGTCCGAGTCCGAGTCCGAGTCCGATTCCCATGGTCCGTCGTCCTCCCTTCCTGCGCCTCGGCGCCTCAGACGTCGATCCGCGAGAGGCGGCGGATCAGGACGAAGCCCACGGCATACAGCCCGAACGCGATCAGCACCGCCACCTGGCCGACCGGGGAGGCCGTCATACGGTCCAGGGCCCCGTCCTTCACTCCGTTCATGAGGAACAGCGACCCCACGCCCAGTGCCGGGACGGCGTACGACGTCATGCTCACCTGGGACAGCTGCGTACGGACCTCGCGTCGCGTCTCCTTGCGCTCCTCCAGCGTCTCCGTCAGGTTCCGCAGGGCGCTCACCACCTGGCCGCCGGCCCGGTTGGACAGCACCAGCGTGGTCACCAGGACGACCAGTTCGCGGGACGGGAGGCGTTCCGCGAGTTCGCCCAGGGCGTCGTCCATCGAGGCGCCGAGGGCCAACTGGTTGGAGACTTTGGCCAGTTCCTCGCCCGCCGGGGCCTCCAGCTCCTCCGCCGCCAGGCCGATGGCGGTGCGCAGGGCGAGGCCCGCGTGGGCCGCGTTCGCCAGGATGCGGGCCAGTTCGGGGAGTTGGTTGATGAACCGCTCGATGCGCTTCTGGCGTTGCCAGTTCAGGAACTGCATCGCCGCCCAGACGCCCAGCAGGCCCGCGATCGGGCCGAAGAAGGGGGCCAGGGCCGCCTGGCCGACCAGCCACAGGCCCGCCACCGTCGCCAGCATGTAGACGAAGAACTCGCCCGGCGTGACGTCCAGGCCCGTCGCCACCAGCCGCAACTCCAGCCGCTTGCCCAGTTTTGTACGGCGCAGGCGGCGGTCCAGGTCGGCGAAGCGGCGCCGGCGGCCGGCTCCGGTGATCTGGCCGGCGGAGGTCAGACGCTCGACGAGGGCCTGGCGCTGGGCCCGGCCCGCGGCGTGGACGTGGACGCCCGCCACGGCCAGGGCGCAGGTCAGCAGGGCGACGCCGGTCGTGAGCGTGATGCGGGTCTGGAGGTCCATCAGTGGGGTCCTACCTGGCTTCTCGGGTGGCGAGCTCGAGCGGTGACTGGGCGACGCCGAAGGCCTGGGGTATCGGCTGGCTCGCCATGTAGAGACGGTCGGCGGTGCGGCGCGGGAGGGGGAAGTACGCGAAGGCGCCGTGGACGCGGCCGTCCGGCGTCATGGGCTGGGCGTGGAAGCGGGCCACCGTCGCCAGCCGGTACGGCTCCGCGCCGTGGCTGTCCAGGATCGCGATCTCGGTGATCCTGCGGGCGCCGTCCGGGAACCGGGTCAGCTGGATGAGCACGTCCACCGCGCTGTTGATCTGGTCGTGCAGCGCCTCGAAGGGGATCGACACGTCGGACATGGACGCGAGGGTCTTCAGCCGCATCAGGGCGTCCTCCGCGCTGTTGGCGTGCACGGTGGCCAGGGAGCCGTCGTGGCCGGTGGACATCGCCTGGAGCATGTCGAGGGACTCGCCGCCGCGGACCTCACCGACGACGATGCGGTCGGGGCGCATCCGCAGGGAGTTGCGGACCAGGTCCCGGATGCTGACCTGGCCCTTGCCCTCGACGTTCGGCGGGCGGGACTCCAGCCGGATCACGTGGGCCTGCTGGAGCTGGAGTTCGGCCGAGTCCTCGATGGTGATGATGCGTTCGGCCTCGGGGATCAGGCCCGACAGCGCGTTGAGCAGTGTCGTCTTGCCCGTGCCCGTCGCCCCCGAGACGATGATGTTGAACTTCGCCTGCACCAGCCCGGCCAGCAGATACACCATGGGCTCGTCCAGCGAGCCGAGGCCGGTCATCTCGTGCAGGGTGAAGGAGCGGGGGAAGCGGCGGATCGTCAGGGTCGCGCCGGTCAGGGACAGCGGCGGGATGATGACGTTCACGCGCTCGCCGGACGGCAGGCGCGCGTCCACCATCGGGTTCGACTCGTCGACGCGCCGGTTCACCGTCGAGACGATCCGCTCGATGGTCTGCATCAGCTGGTCGTGGGAGGGGAAGCGCAGCGGCAACTGCTCGACGCGGCCGCCTCGTTCGACGAAGATCGCGTCGGGGCCGTTCACCATGATCTCGGTGATCGACGCGTCTTCGAGCAGCGGCTCCAGGATGCCCAGTCCCAGTGCCTCGTCCACGACCCTGCGGATCAGCTGCGAGCGCTCGACCGTGGACAGCACGGGACCCTCACGGCTGATGATGTGCCCGAGGACGCGTTCCAGGCGGGCCCGGCGCTCGGCCGCGGCCAGCGAACTCATCTCCGCGAGGTCGATCTCCTCCAGGAGCTTGGCCCGGTACGAGGCGACCAGGTGACCGTCCTCGCCCCGGCCGGCGTTCTCCTCCGGGGCGTTGATGCGTGACCTCAGGCTCATGTGGATCCTCGTTCAGTGGTCGAGCGGCATGGTCGCGGTCTTCTGGGCGGGGTCGAAGTTCCAGCCGGGCACGATCGACGGGATCTCGACGGTGGCCGTGACGGTGACCTCGTCGCCGCCGGACGCCTCCGAGCAGGCGGTCCCGTCGGCGAGCCAGCCGCTGACCGCGTTCTGGCACCCTTCCTGGGCGGCGCCGGGTTCGAGCGAGGCCGCTCGCGCCCCCGCCCTGGCTGCCGTACCGGCCTGCTGGGCGGTGTAGGCGATGAGTCCGACCTGGATGCCGGCCATGGCGACGAGGATCAGGATCGGGATGAACCCGAGGTACTCGATGGCGACCTGACCGCGGTCGCGGCCCGCACGGCGGGGGAAGAGCCGGTACGACATCTCAGTCCTTCTCCTCCTGCACGGCCCCCGCATGGCCCTCGACCGTGAACGGGAAGGCGATGGAGCCGGGGAAGAGGACGGGCACCTGGAGGGTCACGTCGGCTGTGACATAGCCGCCGCTCGCGTTGCACTCCACAGTGGCGCCCCCTGCCATGAGTCCGGAAGGTGTTGCAGCCCTGCTTCCGCGCAGGCCGACTGCCCCTCCGACGCCGTCGCCGCCCGCGCCGCCTCGTCGGCAGCATTCCCCGCGAGCGTGAACGTGTACCCCAGCAGCACGCACTGCCACAGCAGCACCAGCGTCAGGATGATCAGCGGCGTCATGCCGAGGAACTCGATGGTCACCTGGCCCCGGTCGTCCCTGAGCCGGCCCTTGTCCCCCCGCGCCCTCACCTCCCGATCTCCTTCCGGCGCCGGAAGGTCAGCGCGGCCCGGTCGCCGCCCCGCGCCCGTCCGTTGCGGCGCTGCACGGCTCCCTCGGTGCCCTTGACCAGGCCCAGTTCCCCCGCGAGCGCCCACAGGGCCTGCTTGACCGTCCCCCTGTTGTCCAGCTCGTGCACCCGGCCGGCGTCGACCGCGCCCTGGAGTTCCTTGAAGTTGGCGGGGATCACGGTGGCCGCGACCGACGTGCCGGTGATCCGCTGGATCAGGGCGGGCTGGATCTCCGTACCGCGCGAGTGGCGGTTGACGACGATCATGGTCTCCTCGGCCTTGCGGATCTGGAGGCGGTCCCACATCCGGACCGTGCGCTTGGCGCCGCGCACCGCGACCACGTCCGGGGTGGTGACGAGGAGGGCCGTGTCGGCCATCTCCACGGCGGCCGCGCTCGCGCCGCTCAGTTGGGCGCCGCAGTCGACGACGACGACCTCGTAGCGGGAGCGCAGGGCGGTGACGACGTGGCGGGCGGCGCGGTCGGTGACCTCCTCGCCGCGTTCGCCGTCACCGGGGGCGAGGAGCAGGGCCACTCCCGTGTCGTGCCGGAACACCGCGTCCGCCAGCACGCGCGGCGTGATGTCGCTGATGGCGGCGAGGTCGACGACCGAGCGGCGGAACTGGATGTCCAGGTAGGACGCGATGTCGCCGGTCTGGAGGTCCATGTCGAGCAGCGCGGTGCTGCGGCCCGACGCCTGGGCCGCGAGGGCCAGCTGGATGGCCGTGAGGGTGGCCCCCACGCCGCCCTTCGCGCCGCTCACCGTCACGACGGTGCCGCCGACGCCGCTGAACACATCGCCGCCGGCGCCCAGATGGCGCCGTACGCCCACGGACCACTGGGCGACCGCGTGGACGCGGCTGGCCAGTTCCTCGTAGTGCAGCGGCAGGGCGACCAGGCCCCGGGCGCCGTAGTCCATGGCGGCCTGGAAGAGGCCGGGGCTCGCGTCGGACGTCACGAGGATGACGCCCACCGCCGGGAAGCGCAGGGCGACTTCGCGGATGAGCTCCAGGGCCGGGACGGGGCCGATGCGCTCGTGGACGACGACGACCTCGGGCAGTTCGTCGATGGACTCGGCGGCCAGGCGCGCGAGGGTGTCGACGAGTTGGGTGGAGTCGGTGACCGGGGCGACCGGCTCGGCGTCGGGGAGCTGGCTGAGCAGCGTCGTGAGGGACCGGACCGCGTCCGCGTCGCCGACGGCCGGGAGGATCCTCGTGGGCATGGGGGCCTCTCACTTGTCCTTGGCGAGTTCGTAGGTGCGGTCCGTCGCGGGGATCTCGGAGTCGGCGCCGGGTGCCACCAGGGCGAGCCGGACCTCGTCGGCGAAGGACTCGGCGTACGTGATGCGCTGGGCGTCGACGGTGCGCAGGGCGAAGGTGATCGGGACGGCCTCGGTGGGCTGCCGGTCCCGGTCGTCCGCGTCGGGTCGCAGGGAGGTCAGCTTGCCCACGTCGATGACGCGGGCGTTCTCGACGATGAGCTTGGACTGGTCGGGGTCGCCGTCGCGCTGTCCCTCGAAGGTGGCGTAGACGTTGACCGTGGAGCCCGGGGTGATCTTGCCGGCCACGCCGGTGGCCGCGTCGATCATGATGGCGAGTTCCTGTTCGCCCTGCTGGAGGGCGGGCTGGTCGACGATCATGTCGCTCTGCAGCAGGGAGCCCTCGAGCAGTCTCGTGACGGCGATCTTGCCCTGGATCTCGCGGAGATCGGTGACCGCGTTCTCGGAGAGCCACCGCTCGGGCATCTCGGTCTTCTCGAACTGGGCCGCGCTGAGCGGGGTGTAGGGATCCACGTTCCGCTTGAGCCGGTACGCGGTGACCTCTGGCCCGACCTTGGACTTCACGTCGTTGATGACGGACAGGACACCGGCGAAGGCGCCGAGGGCGCAGACGACCGACAGGAGCAGGAGTATCACGCCGCGGCGCTGACGGGAGTTCACGTGCAACCTCATTGGGGGAATCGGTCGGGTGCGGTCGGAGTCGGGTTGGTCGGGGTCGGGTCGGCCTTGCGGCCGGGTCCGGTCAGCCCGCGCGGGCCGGTTGCTCGTGGGTGGGCGGGGTGGCGGAGCAGAAGACGCAGCGATCGCCGATGACGTCGATGCCGCACCAGTGACAGGAGTTCTGCCGTACCGAGGTGACGAGCTGGTAAAGCACCGAGAGGTCGGGCAGGTAGGCGCAGAACTCGATCAGCCGGGGCGTCCCCCACCAGGTCGCCGACTCGGCGGGCAGGACCACCTCGCGCAGGCCCTGCGCGTTCCAGGTCTTGGCGAGGCCTGCGACCCAGTCGGACTGGAGCTGCCCCTGGGCGACCAGCATCGAGGTGCCGAACTCCGGGCCGGGGAGGGTGACTCCGGGGGCGATGCGGACGAGCTGCGGGGCCGGGTGGGCGAGGACGCCGAACTGGCTGCCGGGCATCCAGGATTTGGCGTGCGACCTGAGGTCCACGGGGACGCGGTCCAGCTTGGCGACGGAGCCGAGGAGGGCTCCGGCGTGGATGTAGTGGGTGAGCAGCCGGCCGGCCGAGGCGAGGACGCCGGGGCTGAGGTCGCACGAGGCCAGCTGCCGCAGCTGGCGGGCCAGGACGGCGAGTCCGAGCGGGGGCAGTTCGGGGCGGAACACGGCGATACGGTCGCTCTCCAGCAGAGACCGTACGGTGTGCAGTCGCTGCTGGACGCCACGGGGAACGGCCTGCGAGCAGACGACCACGACGTGCCCGTGCTGCTCGATCAGGGTCTGCATGCCGGTCAACGACTGCTCCAGGGGCTCCCGGTCGAGGTCCTGGAGCACGACGGCGGGCACGGTTCGCTCGTCCTGTGCCGGTAGCGCCATGTCGGCGCTGGTCACGGCAATGGCAGTTGGCACGCGCAGCTCCCCGCTTCCCGCCCGGTCCGGTGCACGGGTGTTACTCCGGTGCACCGAGATGACTTCATTGCGTGACTATCTCAGCACTGTATCCACGGCTTGATGACCGGAGAACAGCGTTTCTGTAGCCGGGAGGGAACTCACCTCGCACAACTCACGCCAAAACGGGGCAGGTTGCGCACACCAATCCTCCATGACCGGAATCCCTTGACAGCTGGATTGGTCTGGACCAACTTGGTTGACATGTTCATACACAGAGCACACGGGCGTCGCGGACGAGCGGCATCCCGCACCGGCGGACCGGCCCGCCTGTGGGCGGCAGCCGTCACCTCCGCCCTCGCCCTCACCCTCATCGGTGCGGGCCACGCGTCCGCCGCGGACGTCAACAACGCCAAGAACGCCGGCTTCGAGTCCGGCCTGAGCAGCTGGACGTGTTCGGCGAACAGCGGCACGACCGTCTCCTCACCGGTGCACGGCGGCTCCACCGCGCTGAAGGCGACACCGGCCGGGCAGGACAACGCCCGGTGCAGTCAGACGGTGGCCGTGAAGCCCAACTCGACGTACACGCTGAGCGCCTGGGTCCAGGGCGGCTACACCTACCTCGGCGTGACCGGCACGGGCACGACGGACGTGTCGGCGTGGACGCCGGACTCGGCGGCGTGGAAGCAGCTGTCGACCACCTTCAGCACCGGCGCCTCGACGACCTCCGTGACCCTCTACACGCACGGCTGGTACGGGCAGGCCGCGTACTACGCGGACGACGTGTCGGTGTACGGCCCCGACGGCGGCGGGGGCACCGACCCCTCCCCCACGATCCCCGGTGCGCCGAGCGGGCTCTCGGTGTCGGGCACGACCTCCTCGTCCGTCTCGCTCGCCTGGAACACCGTCTCGGGCGCGACCGGCTACAACGTCTACCGGAGCGGCACCAAGGTCACCGCGGTCACCGGCACGTCCGCGACCGTGACCGGGCTCGCGGCCTCGACGTCGTACTCCTTCCAGGTCACGGCCACCAATGCGGCCGGTGAGTCGCCGAAGTCGGCGGCGGTGACGGGCACGACGAACAACCCGACCGGACCCGGGCCCGCCCTCCCCAAGCACGCGGTGACCGGCTACTGGCAGAACTTCAACAACGGCGCCACGGTCCAGAAGCTCGCCGACGTGCAGTCCCAGTACGACATCATCGCCGTCGCCTTCGCGGACGCGGCCTCGACACCGGGCGCGGTGACGTTCAACCTGGACTCGGCCGGGCTGGGCGGCTACACCGTCGACCAGTTCAAGGCGGACATCCGGGCGAAGCAGACGGCCGGGAAGAAGGTCATCGTCTCGGTGGGCGGCGAGCGCGGCACGGTCGCGGTGAACGACGCCACCTCGGCGACGAACTTCGCGAACTCCGTGTACTCCCTGATGCAGACGTACGGCTTCGACGGCGTCGACATCGACCTGGAGAACGGCCTCAACGCCACCTACATGACGCAGGCCCTGCGGTCACTGTCGGCCAAGGCGGGCTCGTCCCTGATCATCACGATGGCCCCGCAGACCATCGACATGCAGTCGACGTCGAACTCGTACTTCCAGACGGCCCTGAACATCAAGGACATCCTCACGGTCGTCAACATGCAGTACTACAACAGCGGTTCGATGCTGGGCTGCGACGGCAAGGTCTACAGTCAGGGCTCGGTGGACTTCCTGACCGCCCTGGCCTGCATCCAGCTGGAGGGCGGCCTGGCCCCGTCCCAGGTGGGGCTCGGCCTGCCTGCGTCGACTCGGGGCGCGGGCAGCGGGTATGTGGCGCCGTCCGTCGTGAACAACGCCCTGGACTGCCTGGCCAAGGGCACGGGGTGCGGTTCCTTCAAGCCCTCCAGGACCTATCCCGACCTGCGCGGTGCGATGACCTGGTCGACGAACTGGGACGCGACCGCGGGCAACGCCTGGTCGAACGCGGTCGGGCCGCACGTCCACGGGCTGCCGTAGCAGCACCGGACGCCGTCAACCCATCGGCCGGTAATGGCCAAGTACCCAGGCCAGCTGCGGGAACCACTCCTGCAGCCGCGTCCTGGGCTTGGCCTCCACCACGCACTCGTAGAACCGGCCGTCCATGTGGACCACGGCAACCATCAGGGCCTTGCCGTCGGGGCTCGCCTTGTAGTGGACGCCGCGGATCTCGGGCCAGCGGAACTCGATCGTGAGGCCGGACATCTCGAAGACGACGCCGGAGGCGTCGACGACGACCGCGTTGCGCTTGTCCACGGCCAGGAACTCCGGGCCGGCCGCAACGGGCTGGGGCGGCACCGGCTGCGGCGGCACAGGCTGGTGCGGCACCGGCCGGCCCGGGACCGGGGCGTACGGGGGCTGCGCGGGCGGGTACTGCGGCGCATACTGCGCCGGGGGCGGACCGAAGCCCGGCACGGGCGGTGGGGGTGGCTGCTCTGTCATCCGTCGTGTCCTCGGTCCTGTCCTCTGTCCTGTCCTTGCCCTGGCTGTGAACTTCTCGGCGCTGCGGTGAAACATTCTCCCTGCCCCGCCGCATCAGTGAAGTGAGGGCCTCACCGACGGCCGGCACGCAGCAGCAGGGGGACGGCATGAGACAGGCCCGCGCCGACGAGTACGCGGAGTTCGCGGTGGCCAGGGCCGGGCATCTGTACCGGTCCGCCTGTCTGCTGACCGCCGGGGACACCCACCTCGCCGAGGACCTCGTCCAGGAGACCCTCGGCCGGATCTACGCCCGCTGGGGACGGGTGTCCCGGGTGGACAACCCCGCCGGGTACGCGCAGACGGTCCTCACCCGCACCTTCCTCGCCCACCAGCGCCGGCGCAGCAGCACCGAGCGCGCCACGGACACGTTCCCCGACCGGCCGGCGGACGACGGCGGCCACGGTGACCTGTCGCTGCGGCTGACCCTGCTGCAGGCGCTCGCCCGGCTGCCCGCCAAGGACCGGGCCGTGGTCGTCCTGCGGTACTGGGAGGACCGGTCCGTGCAGGAGACCGCCGACGCTCTGAACTCCAGTTCCGCGGCGGTGCGGACGCGGTGCACGAGGGCGCTCGGCCGGCTGCGGGAGCTGCTGGGCGAGGACCTCGGCGAGTACGCGGCTCGCTGACCCACGCCCTCTCTTTCCCGACCCCAGCACCGACCTCACCCCCGACCCCAACCCCAACCCCGAGAAACGGTGGTCTCGCCATGCCTGTGGAACACGACGAGGAGCAGTTCGAGGGGCGGCTCAGTGACGCCCTGCACGACGCCGGTGACCGCTTCGACGCCGACCGGACCGCGCTCGTAGCGGCCGGTCTGACGCGGGGCCGTCGGCTGCGGCTGAGGCGGCGGGCCGCAGTGGCGGGCGGCGTGGCCGGGGTCGCCCTGGTGGGGGTGGGAGGGGCGCTGCTGGTGCCGTGGGGCAGCGCTCCCGCCCCCCAACCGTCGAGCTCCGGCGTGGCCGAGCAGCCGTCCGGCACACCGGCCCCCGCTCCCGTGACGGCCCGCGAACTCATCACGACCCTCGAAGAGCTGCTCCCCGAGGGCAAGGTCAGCGCACAGGAGGCGCGCGGCGCCGCGGACGAGCCGGTGCCGCCGTACGTCCGCCTCGTCCACGACGACGGCAAGGGACCCGCGGCCGTCGGCGTCAGCCTGAACCGGATCGAGCCCGGCAGCGACCAGGCCCGGCAGACCACCGACTGCCCGGACAAGGCGCTGGTCCCGCACGACAGTTGCGTCTCCACCCGGCTGTCCGACGGCTCCCTGCTCAAGCTGTTCCAGGGCTACGAGTATCCCGACCGGCGCGTCGACACCAAGCTGTGGTCGGCCGACCTGCTCACCCCGACCGGACAGCACGTCGCGGTCAGCGAGTGGAACGCGGCCGCCGAGAAGGACGCACCGGTCAGCAGGAGCGAACCGCCCCTGTCCACGGACCGGTTGAAGGAGCTGGTGACGGCCGAGGTCTGGCGCGGGTACGTCGACTCCATTCCCGAGGACCCGAAGAAGCCGACGGCGACGGCCGCGCCGGGCGCCCCCGCCGAGCCGACGGTCGAGGCGGTCCTGGGCACCCTCGTGCCGCTGCTGCCAAAGGACGCGAAGGTCGTCGAGAAGGGCAGCGACTACTCCTACGTCGTGGTCGACGACGGCAAGGGCAGGAGCTACGTCCAGATCGACGTCCAGCACGGCATGGGAGACGTGGCCGGCGAGCTCTTCGGCGACGACGCCGAGGAGCTGCCCGACGGCACCTTGGTCGCCTTCCGGCCGAGCGGCGGCGACAAGGGCGTCGAAGGCGCCGTGATGTGGACCGTCGACACGCTGCGCACGGACGGCTTCCGCGTCGCCGTCAGCGCCTTCAACGCCGGGACCCAGCACGACGCCCCCAGCCGCGAGACCCCCGCCCTGACCGAGAAGCAGCTAAGGGAGATCGCCCTCAGCCCCCAGTGGGACGAGTTCCGTTAGAAGAGGTCAGAAGAAGTCCGCCCACGGCTGGTCCCAGATCTGCTTCAGGCACAGCACCAGGAACAGCAGGCCCGCGATGGCCAGCATGACGTTGCTGAGCGGCCCGTTGCGCCACTGGGCCGGGGTGCGGGAGGAGTTGAGGAGCCAGATCAGCGTGCCGGCGAGGAAGGGCATGAAGGCCGCACCCAGCACGCCGTAGATGATGATCAGGCGGAAGGGCTCGCCCTGGAAGAGCAGGACGATGGGCGGGAAGGTCAGCCAGAGCAGGTAGGCGCGGAAGGGCCAGGAGCGCTCCCGCTCGCCGGAGGCGACCTTCTCGCCCTTCAGCGCCTCGCGGGTGCGGTAGCGGGTCACGAAGTCCGCGAACATCAGGCTCACGCCGTGCCAGACGCCGATGAGGGAGGTGAAGGAGGTGGCGAAGAAGCCGATGAGGAAGAACTTGGCCGTCGCCGTGCCGTATTCGTCCTCCAGGATGTCACCGAGCTGGATCAGGCCCTTGTCGCCGCTGGCGATGGCGATGTTCGCGGAATGCAGCAGCTCGGCGCCGACGAACAGCATCGCGATGACGAAGATGCCGGTGGTGGCGTACGCGACGCGGTTGTCCAGCCGCATGACCTTCATCCAGCCGGTGTCCGTCCAGCCCTTGGCGTTGACCCAGTAGCCGTACGCGGCAAGGGTGATGGTGCCGCCGACGCCGCCGATGAGGCCGAGGGTGTTGAGGATCGAGTCCTTCTCGTCGGGCAGGACGGGCAGCAGGCCCGCGAAGGCGTCGCCGAGGTTGGGCGTCACGCGGATCGCCAGGTACACCGTCACCACGAACATGACGCCGACCAGGACCGTCATGACCTTCTCGAAGACGGCGTACTTGTTGAACCAGACGAAGACCAGGCCGACCAGCCCGCAGGCCACGCCCCACCATTCGAGGTCCATCACGTTCGGGAACAGCGCCTGCAGCGGCAGCGCACTCGACGACATCGCCGCCGCGCCGTAGACGAAGCCCCAGATCACGACGTAGACCGCGAAGAACCAGGTGGTCCAGCGGCCCAGGCTCGTCCAGCCGTCGAAGAGGGTGCGGCCGGTGGACAGGTGCCAGCGGCCCGCCGCCTCGGCCAGGGAGATCTTGACCAGGCAGCCGAGGACCGCGGCCCAGAGCAGGGTGTAGCCGAAGTTGCTGCCCGCGATGAGGGTGGCGACCAGGTCTCCGGCCCCGACGCCGGTCGCGGCGACGACGATGCCGGGGCCGATGTACCGCCAACTGGACTTACGTGGCCGGGATTCCGCCTCGCCGACCTGTGATTCCGCTGTGTTTCCCGTGGTGTCCGCCATGAGGGCCAAGAAATCTCAAAGGTGCCGGGGGGACAAGAGGGCGTGCGCGATCTCCACCCAATGTGCTCACCAGGGTTTGGAGCCGCAGTCGTCCGACGCCCCAGCGCCGGGAGAGCGCGTCCATCAGGAACTTGCCCCGGCGGGAAGCCCGATTCCATACCTGCACCCGCGCAGACGGTGATCCCGTCGTGGCGCTGATCCGCCCATGATCAGCCGTTCCTGTGGGGGTGGTGTCGAAAGGAGCCGGGGATTCCGGGAGCCGAGGGCAAGAAAGTCGGGGAGGCGGAGGGTGCGCCGGTCCCCGCCATGCCGCCGCTCCCACCGCTCCCCCCTTGCGCGGAACCTCACCCTCCTCCGGCCCCGAGCCGGCACGCACACCCGGATCACACCCCCGGGTGGACTTCACACGGGACCGCTCCCGACGGAACCGGCCCGCGTACACTGCGCGGCTGAATTTCGGGTGGTTCACGCCAACAACCAGAGTGTCACCCTTGACCTGTCCATGCCACCGCCGGACGATGAGCGCCGCACCTGCACCACATCCGCACGTCGCACTGAACCCCACCCCCCACTCCCACAAGGAGAATTCATGCGACTTCGCATCCGCGGCTCAGGCGGCCGCAGCGGCAGACGCACCGCCGCTCTCGCCGCACTGCTCGCCCTCGCGCTCGCCGCGCCCTTCTCCGCGAACGTGTCCGCCAACGCCGACAGCGCTGCCAAGCCGGCCCCCACGGCCGACGACGTCCGGCAGTACGAGGTCCACATCCACTCGACAGCCAAGGACCGCACGGCGCTTCAGCAGGCCGGCGTGACCGTGGACGAGGCCGACTCCCACGGCGTCGTCGTCTCCGGCCGGGCGGACCAGATCAAGAAGCTGAAGGCCCTCGGCTACGAGGTCACCCCGCTCGGCGCGGTCCCCGACCGGTCCGCCGGCGAGGACGACGTCCGCCTGTACGACTTCCCGTCCGGCGACTCGCGCTATCACAACTACGCGGAGATGACGACCGAGATCAACTCGATCGTCTCGGCCAACTCCTCCATCGCGAGCCAGCGCGTCATCGGCACGTCGTACCAGGGCCGGAACATCGTCGCCATCAAGATCAGCGACAACGTGGCGAGCGACGAGGCCGAGCCCGAGGTGCTCTTCACGCACCACCAGCACGCCCGTGAGCACCTCACCGTCGAGATGGCGCTCTACCTGCTGCGCGAGCTGACCTCCGACTACGGCAGCGACTCCCGGGTCACCAGCATGGTGAACAACCGCGAGATCTGGATCGTGCCCGACCTCAACCCGGACGGCGGCGAGTACGACATCGCCACCGGCTCGTACCGGTCGTGGCGCAAGAACCGGCAGCCCAACTCCGGTTCGTCGGCGGTCGGGACCGACCTCAACCGGAACTGGGCCTATCGGTGGGGCTGCTGCGGCGGTTCCTCGGGGTCGGCGTCCTCGGACACCTACCGGGGCGCGTCCGCCGAGTCGGCGCCGGAGGTCAAGGTCGTCGCCAACTTCGTGCGCAGCCGGGTCGTCGGCGGCGTGCAGCAGATCAAGGCCGGCGTCGACTTCCACACGTACAGCGAGCTGGTGCTGTGGCCGTTCGGGTACACGTACTCCGACACGACGACCGGGATGACCGCGGACGACCGGAACGCCTTCGCCGCGGTCGGGCAGAAGATGGCCGCGAGCAACGGCTATACGCCGGAGCAGTCCAGTGACCTGTACATCACCGACGGGTCGATCGACGACTGGCTGTGGGGCAGCCAGAAGATCTTCGGGTACACCTTCGAGATGTACCCGAGGTCCGGTGGCGGCGGCTTCTACCCGCCCGACGAGGTGATCGAGCGGGAGACGTCCCGGAACAGGGATGCAGTGCTGCAGCTGCTGGAGAACGCCGACTGCATGTACCGGTCGATCGGGAAGGAAGCCCAGTACTGCAGCTAGCTACTTGGCGTCGGCTTCCTCGACGTCCGCATCCTTGACGTCCGCTCCCTCGACGGCGTCCGCCTCCATGGCGTCCCCGTCTTCGAAGTAGGCGTCGAGGACCGCGTCGAGCTGCTCGTCCCACTCGTTGAAGCGGCTCCTGGCCGTCGCCTCGATCTCGATCGGGTACCAGCGGCGGTCAGGAGTGTGCACCGTGACGGTGTAACGCTTCCCGAAGCGCGGGGACTCCGTCTCGATCGCGCTGATCTCGTCCCAGTGGAACTCGCACTGCTGGTCGTCCAGGGAGAGCCGTACGCCCTTGTGGTCGGCGACGATACGGGCCCGGCGGTCGGCGGCCTCGAAGACGGGTCCGTCGGCTGGGGCGTCCTCGCCGTCCTCGCTGTCCTCATCGGCCTCCTCGGCCTCGTCGTCGACGTCCGCCTCGTCCTCGTCGGTGGCTTCGAGATCCATCTCCTCGACGTCTCTCACCTCGGCGTCCGTCTCCTCGGAGTCCGTCACGCCGGAAGCGGCCTCCTCGGCGGCGGCGTCCTCCTTCACGCCTTCCGGCTTGGCGGACGCGGGTGACGTGAGCCCGGGGATGAAGGCCGGGTCGAACCCGGCGCCTTCCAGGGGCTGGCTGCCTGAACCTATGCGCTGCTCCACAGCGCAGCAGTATGGTCGACAACCCTGTGTCCCGCGCAACCAGCCCCCGCATCGTTACCGGAAGATTCACATGCGAGCGGCCCCCACCAGCGCAGCAGGGGCCGCCGATATTTCCGCACCGCCGGGGCGAACGCCCCGCTGCACGAACAGACCTACACGAACAGACTCAGCACCGCCGCCACCACGAACCCGGCGAACGACAGCACGCTCTCCAGCACCGTCCACGTCTTCAACGTGTCCCGCTCGCTGATGCCGAAGTACTTGGCGACGATCCAGAAGCCTCCGTCGTTGACGTGGGAGGCGAAGATCGAGCCGGCGGAGATGGCCATGATGACGAGGGCGACGAAGGGCTGGGAGTGGTCGCCCTCGGTGAGCAGGGGGCGACGATGCCGGCCGTCGTGACGATCGCGACCGTTGCCGAGCCCTGGGCCACCCGCAGGACCAGCGAGATCAGGTAGGCCAGGACGAGCACGGGGAGGCCGACGTCGTTGAAGGTGTCGGAGAGGGCCTGGGCGACGCCGCTGGCCTTGAGGATGGCGCCGAAGACACCGCCCGCGCCGACGACCAGGAGGATGTTGCCGACCGGCTTGAGCGAGGAAGTCGACACCGTCTCCAGGGACTTGCGCGACCAGCCGCGGCGGATGCCCAGCAGGTAGTAGGCCAGGAGCAGGGCGATCGTCAGGGCCACGAACGGATTGCCGAAGAACTCGATCACCGAGCGGGTGGTGGAGGGGTCCAGGGCGATCGAGGAGAACGTGGCCGCCAGGATCAGCACCAGCGGCGTACCGATGATGCCGAGGACCGTGCCGAGCGGGACGGGCGTCTCCCGGGGCTCGACCCCGGACGCACGCTGCTCGTCGATGACCGACTGCTTCGCCTCGGCCGCCGCCTCGACCATGTCCTGCGGTACGGCGACGAAGATGCGCTTGCCGATCCACGCCGAGAACACCCACGCGGCCAGCACCGCCGGGATGCCGCAGACGATGCCCATGAGGATGACCCAGCCCAGCTGGACGTGGAGCAGACCGGCCGCCGCGACCGGGCCGGGGTGCGGCGGCAGGAAGGCGTGGGTCATCGACAGGCCGGCCAGCAACGGCAGGCAGTAGAGGAGGATGGACTTCCCCGAGCGCTTGGCGGCGGCGTACACGATCGGTGCGAGCACGAAGATGCCGACGTCGAAGAAGACCGGGATGCCGAAGATCAGGCCGGTCAGGCCCATGGCGAGGGGGGCTCGTTTCTCGCCGAAGAGGTTGAGCAGACGGGACGCCAGCACCTCCGCGCCACCGCTGACTTCGAGGATCGCGCCGAGCATGGTGCCCAGGCCGATGATGATCGCGACATGGCCGAGGATGCCGCCCATACCGGACTCGATGGTGGACACGGCGTCAGAGCGCTGGACGGTGCCGAAGAGTTCGGTGACCGACAGGCCGGCCATCAGGCCGACGGCTATGGAGACGGCGAGGAGCGCCACGAAGGGCTGCAGGCGCACCTTGATGATCAGGAAGAGCAGGAGCGCGATACCGATGGCGGCGACCGTGAGCAGTCCGGCCGTACCGTCGATGAGCAGGAGCAGACCGCCGGTGTGGGGTGGGGTCTCGGCGGGGGCCGATGCGGCGAGGGGGAAGGATATGGGGGACAATTGGGGGTCCTCGGGGTAAGTACATACTGCTTTCGGGCAGGGGGAACCGCGGCACGGCGTCCCAGGGGGTGACGGACACCATGCCGTGTGCGACGTGCGGGGGTTGAGGAGGCGTCAGCCGAGTACGGCCAGCGCGTCGATCTCGATGAGCAGCCCCGCCGGCAGGCCGACGTACACGGTCGTGCGGGCGGCGGGCGGCTGGGTGAGCCCCTGCTCCTCGAAGTAGGTGTTGTAGATCTCGTTCATCTCGGCGAAGTGGGCCACGTCCGTCAGATAGACGCGGATCATCATCACGTCGTCCCAGGAGGCGCCGCCCTCCTCCAGGATCGCCTTGACGTTGGCGAGCGTCTGGAGGGTCTGCTCGCGCAGGGTGGGGCCGGCGGGCGTCGGGGCCTGTCCCTCGACCGCGGGAAGGAATCCGACCTGGCCGGCGACCTGGAGGATGTTCCCCTTCTTCACGCCGTGCGAGAACTTCGCGGGCGGGGTGGTGTGGGTCTTCGGGGTGAGTGCGGTCTTCTCGGTCATGCGGGTGTCCTCACGGTCCTTGTCGGGGGGCTGCCGGGTTCACGGGGTTTCTGCCGGAGTACTCGCCGCTGATGCCGTCCGCCGTACGGCGCACCAGCGGGAGGAGGGTGAGGAGTTCGTCGGCGGTGACGACGACGTTCGGCGCGGAGACCGACATCGCGGCGACGACGCGGCCGTCGGCGCCGCGGATCGGTGCGGCGACGCAGTTGATGGACTCCTCGTGGCCACCGAGGTCGGTGGCCCAGCCCTGTTCGCGCACCTTCTCCAACTCCCGCAGGAATGCTGGGGCGTTGGGGGTGGAACGGGCCGTGTACATGGGGTAGTCGAGCTTCTCCGCGAGGACGCGGCGCTCGTGCTCGGGCCGGTCGGCGAGCAGCAGCTTCGCGACGGCGGCGACGGTGATGGCCACGGGCTTGCCGATCCGCGAGTACATCCGCACCGGGTACCGGCTCTCGACCTTGTCGATGTACAGCACCTCGCCCTCCTCGTACACGGCGAGGTGGACGGTGTGCCCGCACTGCTCGTTGAGGCGGGCGAGGTGGGGGTGGGCGATCTCGCGGATGTCGAGGTTCTCCATCGCCTCCTGCGCGAGCGCGATGAGGCGGGCGCCGAGGCGGTAGCGCTGGTCGGACTGGCGGTAGACGAGGCCGTGCTCGTGCAGGGTGCGCAGCAGTCGCAGCGCGGTGGACTTGTGCACCCCCAGCCGGTCGGCGACCTGACCGAGGTCGGCGGGACCCTCGGCGAGCAGCGGCAGGATGCTGAGCGCACGGTCGACGGTCTGGCTCATGGCGTACGTACCTCCTCGACGGCCCGCTCAGTGGCTTGCGTCCAGCCGGGGCCGAGTCGAAGTTTCTCCCACCCGAGGTCGTCCAGGGCGACCAGGCGGTCGGCGGTGTCGCGGGCGGGTGGTGCGGCGAGGTCGCCGGAGACGGTGAGCGCGGCGGCAGCCATCAGGTGCCCGTGCCGCAACCGCTCGCGAACGCCGAGCCCGCGCAGCGTCCCGGAAAGGAACCCGGCGGCAAAGGCATCACCGGCACCGACCGCCGCGACGACGTCGACGTGGAGGGCCGGCACGAAGGTGGTCGTCGACTCGGACTGCCCGGCGTTCACCGCCGTACGCTCGAACGCCGTAGCCCCCCGCGCCCCGTCCTTCACGACCAGCACGCGTGGCTGCGGCAGCAGTGCGCGGATCGCCTCCGGGCCGCCGGTGACGCCCCAGGCGGCCTCGGCCTCGTCGGTGCCCACGAAGACCACGTCGCAGGCGCGGGCCAGGTCCAGGAGTACGTCGGGGCCGTCGGCGTCGCGCCACAATCCCGCCCGATGGTTCACGTCGAAGGAGAGGAGCGGGCCGTCGGCCGGCCGCCGGGCGACGAGGTCGCTCATCAGCTCCAGGCAGGCGTCCGACAGTGCCGCCGTGATGCCCGACAGGTGCAGCACCCGTGCCGCCCGCACCGCCGCGAGGTCCACGTTCGCCGTGGACATCGCGGAGGCCGCGGAGCCCGCCCGGTAGTAGGCCACCTCGTGCGCGTCCGTGGCCCGGTCGCCCGCCGTGCGGAAGTACACACCCGTCGGACGCACCGGGTCCCGGCGCACGGCCGAGACGTCGACGCCGTACTCCCGGATCGCCTCGACGAGATGGTCGCCGAACCCGTCGGCGCCGACCCGGCTGACCCACCGCACGGCATGCCCTGCGGCAGCGAGACCGCACGCGACGTTGGACTCCGCGCCCCCGATCGCCCGCTCGAACGACGGCACGTCGGCGAGGCGCCCCGGCCGCGTCGGCAGGAACGTGACCATGGACTCGCCGAGCGCGACAACGTCCACGACGTCGAGGGCATTGCAGGGTCCGGTGACAGTCACGATCGTCGTAGCTCCTCGGCGGTTTCGTGGGACGCGGCTTTCGTTGACCCGCGGTTCGCCGAGATGTTAGACAGCGGTCAGCGATATACGCAATGGATGTTGCAGAGAATGCAACTCCCCAGATCAGGGAGGTTCCATGAGCACCGAGGCGCTCACCCGCCTGGCCGAGGAACGCGTCGACCACCGCTTCAAGGGCCTCCCGCCGGACGCCGACGGCCTCACCGTCGCCGAACTGGCCGCCCAGCGCCGCAACCTCTTCACCGACGGTTTCGCCACCCCCGTGCTCGCTCTGTCCGCCGAGCGCCTGGAGCACAACCTCGACCTCATGGAGACGTACGCCACCCGGCACGGTCTCGCCTTCGCCCCGCACGGCAAGACCTCCATGGCGCCGCAGCTGTTCCAGCGGCAGATCGAGCACGGGGCATGGGGCATCACCCTCGCCGTACCGCACCAGGTGCGGGTCGCCCGGGCGTACGGCACCGAGCGGATCTTCCTGGCGAACGAGCTGGTGGACGCGGCCGCCCTGCGCTGGATCGCCGGTGAGCTGACTGCCGACGAGGACTTCCGCCTCATCTGTTACGTCGACTCCGTGCGCGGCGTGGAGCAGATGGACGCGGCGCTGAGCGGCGCCGGGGCCACCCGTCCGCTGGACGTCGTCGTCGAACTGGCGGCCGGTGACGGCGCCCGTACCGGCGTCCGTACGGAGGCGGAGTGCGCGGCCGTCGCGGACGCGGTGGCCGCCGTGTCGACGCTGCGGCTGGTCGGCGTCGCCGGGTACGAGGGCGAGGTGCCGGACGCGAACCCCGAGCGGGTGCACGCCTGGCTGCGGCGGCTCGTCTCCCTCGCGGCCGAGTTCGACAAGGCCGGCCGGTTCGCCGGCCTCGACGAGATCGTCGTCAGCGCGGGCGGCAGCGCCTGGTTCGACGCGGTCGCCGACGTCTTCGCCGAGATCCCCGAACTGTCGCTGCCCGTGCTGAAGTTGCTGCGCTCGGGCGCGTACGTCTCGCACGACGACGGCCACTACCGCAAGCTCACCCCGTTCAACCGGGTCCCGCAGGAGGGCGCCCTCGAACCCGCCTTCCGCCTGTGGGCCCAGGTCGTCTCCCGCCCCACCCCCGACCAGGCCTTCGTCAACGCGGGCAAGCGCGACGCGGCGTACGACCTCGACCTGCCCTTCGCCCAGGTGGTCCGCCGCGACGGACCGGAGCGCCCGGCCACCGGCATCTCCGTGACCGCCCTGTCCGACCAGCACGCGTGGCTGCGGACGACCGAGGAGGCGGACCTGGAGGTCGGGGACTGGCTCGGCATGGGGCTGTCCCACCCGTGCACGTCGTTCGACAAGTGGCAGCTGATTCCGGTCGCCGAGGCGGACGGGACGGTCGTCGACTACATCCGCACGTTCTTCTAGGAGACAGGGGAGGTCAGCCATGGAAGAGCTGGTGATCCGGGACGCGGACGTCGTCGACGGCAGCGGCGGCCCGTCCTACCGCGCCGATGTGGTCGTGGACGGCGGCAGGATCGTGTCGATCGTCCAGGAGGCGGCAGCGGCCGGCTGCCAACGGCCCGAGGCGCGCCGGGAGCTGGACGCGGAGGGCCTGGTCCTCTCCCCCGGCTTCATCGACATGCACGCCCACAGCGACCTGGCACTGCTGCGGGACCCCGACCACAGCGCGAAGGCGGCGCAGGGGGTCACCCTGGAGGTCATCGGTCAGGACGGGCTGTCGTACGCCCCCGTCGACGACCGCACCCTCGCGGAGGTCCGCCGCGCGATCACCGGCTGGAACGGCTCCGGCGACGACATCGACTTCGACTGGCGGACGGTCGGCGAGTACCTGGACCGCCTCGACGCAGGTTTCGAAGGCCGGGGCATCGCCGTGAACGCGGCGTACCTGATCCCGCAGGGAACGGTCCGCGCGCTCGCCGTCGGCTGGGAGGACCGCGAGGCGACGCCGGACGAGCTGGACCGGATGCGGCAGTTGGTCGCGCAGGGCATGGAGCAGGGCGCGGTCGGCATGTCGTCCGGGCTGACGTACACGCCCGGCATGTACGCCAAGGACGCGGAACTGACGGAGCTGTGCCGGGTGGTGGCGTCGTACGGCGGCTACTACTGCCCGCACCACCGCTCCTACGGGGCCGGGGCCCTGGAGGCGTACGAGGAGATGGTGGCGCTGACGCGGGAGGCGGGCTGCGCGCTCCATCTCGCCCACGCCACGATGAACTTCGGCGTGAACAAGGGCAGGGCCCCGGAGCTGATGAAGCTCCTGGACGAGGCACTCTCGGCCGGTGGCGACATCACCCTCGACACCTACCCCTACACCCCCGGCTGCACGACCCTCGTCGCCATGCTGCCGAGCTGGGCGAGCGAGGGCGGCCCGGAGGCGATCCTGGCCCGCCTGTCGGACGACGACACGGCCGGGCGCATCCGCCATCACATGGAGGTCATCGGCGCGGACGGCTGCCACGGCGTGCCCATCGAGTGGGACACGATCGAGATCTCGGGCGTGACCGACCCGGCGCTCGGGGACTTCGTCGGCCGTACGATCCAGCAGTCCGCGGACGCACGGGGCGAGGCCCCTTGGGTGACCGCGCGCGGACTGCTCCTTCAGGACCGGCTGGGCTCGACGATCCTCCAGCATGTCGGCCACGAGGAGAACGTCCGGGCGATCATGCGCCACCGGGTCCACACGGGCGGCTCGGACGGCATCCTGCAGGGCACGAAGCCGCATCCGCGGGCGTACGGCACGTTCCCGCACTATCTCGGCCACTACGTACGGGAGTTGGGGGTGCTGTCCCTGGAGGAGTGCGTGGCCCATCTGACCGCGCGCCCGGCGGCGCGGCTGCGGCTGCCGGACCGGGGGCTGGTCCGCGAGGGTTACCGGGCGGACCTGGTGCTGTTCGACCCGGCGACGGTAGCGGCGGGCTCCACCTTCGAGGAGCCGCGCACGCTACCGACGGGCATCCCGCACGTACTGATCGACGGCCGCTTCGTGATCGAGGACGGCCGCCGCACGGACGTACTGGCGGGACGGGCGATCCGTGGAACCGCGTAGCCGGTCAGCCGGTCACGGCTTGGGCAGCACGCACCCGCTCGCGTTCAGGTCGAGCTTGTTGTCGACGCCGAAGCAGGCGTGGATCTGGTAGATCTGCTGGGCGTAGTTGATGCCCTGGCGGACGGTCACGTTGCCGCTCTCGTCGACCTCGCACGGGTTGTTGACCGTGCAGCGCTGGCCGTCCTCGTTGCCGGTGTTGTTGACGGCGACGACCTTGTTGGTGGCCTGGTCGATGACGGGGGAGCCGGACGTGCCGCCGATGGTGTTGCAGGCGGAGGTGTAGCGGACCGAGTCCTTGAAGGTCCAGTCGCCTTCCTTGAGGCGGTACGCGAACCCGTCGATGTTGCAGCTGTAGAGCCGCTTCCAGTAACCGGAGGCCACGGTGATGGCGGTGCCGGCGACGGGGTGGGTGTCGGCCATGGTGAGCGCGTCGATGCCGTACGAGCTCTTGATCTGCCCGTACGTGGTGGTGAGCTGGTAGAACGACACGTCCGTGTCGGTCATCGTCCCGTACGCGAGCTTGCTGGCGCGCAGGTTGGCGACCCGGTTCCCGGAGGCGTTGAGCAGACCGAACGTCCGGCTGGACGCCCGGTCGACGACGACCTCGCCGGGTCCCGGCATGCCGGTCTCCAGACAGTGGCCGTTGGACATCACCAGCGCCGGGTCGTTGTCCTCCGAGTCGGAGAATCGGACGACGGAGCCGGAGCAGTTGCTGAGCGAGACGGTGCCCGCGAAGTTGACGGCCTGGACCTTGGGGTTCAGGACCTCATTGAGGCTCTCCGTGGTGGACGTGACGGTGTCCTGGACCAGGGAGGTGACCGAGCCGGTGTCCGCGCTCTTGCCGAAGGACTCGGCCGAGTTCACGGGAGCCGCAGCCGCGGGTACGGCGCCGGCCCCGGCTATCGCCAGGGCGAGGAGGGCGGCGCCGAGAGGTTTTCTCATGTGGGGGTCCCCTCATACGGAGAAGGTGACCGGAAAATCTCCGGTCACCCACGTGTTTGTCATGCGCATTGTCACGCACGAGGGGGGTGCGGACAAGGACTTGGTTACCCGTGAGTTCAAGCCGTAGGGGATTCCCTATCACGGTGAATGGGGGGTGCGGAGAGGGCGGCGCAGGACGTTCACGGGAGGGGGCGGGGATCACCACAAGCGAGACCCCCAGGGCTTACTCACCCTGGGGGTCGCCGGCCTCGCCGTCCGTGTCATGCGCCGGCGTCGGTGCCATCCGCGGAGTCGGTGATCGGGCGGATACCGAATCCCGAGGTGTCGAGCTCGAAGCCGAACGGCGCGGGAACGTGCACCGACTCCCCGAAGGGAACGGTGGTCCGGGACCGGTACCCCTTGGGGGACGGATCCCAGAAGACGGTGACCTCCTGAAGCTGCATGTCGAGCAAGAGATACACCGGCACGACGCACCCATACGTGTACAGCTTGTCCAGCCAGTCCGCGTCCTTCGTCGACTCGGACGTCAGCTCGGCGACAAGAGAGAGAGCGGCGCCGTCGGCATGCCGGCCCGCGGCGTCGAAGGCGGCCTCGTCCGCGACGTGCAGATCGGGGCCGAGACCGCGCTCATTTCCGGGAAAGGCGAACAGAAACGGCGCCACATCAACGTCGTGCCCCTCCGGGGCATGCGGTTCCAGCTGAAGCCGCAGCGACTTCATGGCCTTCTTGTAGCGCAGCTTCGACCACGGCGACACGACGATCTTCCCCCGGATGAGCTCGGCCTTGTAGCCGTCAGGTGTGTCCAGTTCCTCGGCCATGCGGAGCATGCGCTCGAACGCCCTCGACGCCTCCGCAGGAGGGCCTTCTATGGCCGCCGGTCGTTCCGTCATGGTGGTCACCACGGTCCTCCATTGATTACAGAGCGTGTCGCGCCGTCCACGATAGCTCCGGGCCATCACAGCCGCCCGCCATTCTCCGGATAACCACCCAAACCCCGCGTCTCACGTGTCGGAAAACACGACGCAAGCCGCGTTACCGGGCCGTAAGCTCCTTCACATGCAGGTGATCCAGTCGACCAAGCTCGCCAACGTCTGTTACGAGATCCGGGGCCCGGTGCTCGAGGAGGCGATGCGGCTCGAGTCGGCGGGGCATCGGATCCTCAAGCTGAACACCGGCAACCCGGCGGCGTTCGGCTTCGAGTGTCCGCCCGAGATCCTGGAGGACATCCTCCGCAACGTGTCGTCGGCCCACGGGTACGGCGACGCGAAGGGGCTGCTCGCCGCGCGCCGGGCCGTCGTGATGCACAACCAGACCCTCGGCATCGAGACGGACGTCGAGCACGTCTTCATCGGCAACGGCGTCTCCGAGCTGATCGTCATGGCGATGCAGGGGCTCCTCGACGACGGGGACGAGGTCCTGGTGCCCGCGCCGGACTATCCGCTGTGGACCGCCGCCGTCTCCCTGTCCGGCGGTACCGCCGTGCACTACCGGTGCGACGAGCAGTCCGACTGGATGCCGGACCTCGCGGACATCGAGCGCAGGGTCACCGACCGCACCAAGGCCATCGTCATCATCAACCCCAACAATCCGACGGGGGCCGTGTACGACGAGGCCATGCTGCGGGGGCTGACGGACATCGCCCGGCGGCACAACCTGCTCGTCTGCTCGGACGAGATCTACGACAAGATCCTGTACGACGACGCCACGCACACCCCTACCGCCGCCGTCGCCCCCGACCTGCTCACGCTCACCTTCAACGGCATGTCGAAGGCGTACCGCGTCGCCGGGTACCGGGTGGGCTGGATGTCGATCTCGGGCCCGCGCGCCCACGCCGACTCCTACATCGAGGGCCTCACGATCCTCGCGAACATGCGGCTGTGCGCGAACATGCCCGGTCAGCACGGGGTCGTGGCCGCACTCAGCGGACGGCAGACCATCAACGACCTGGTGCTCCCCGGGGGACGACTGAAGGAGCAGATGGATGTCGCGTACGAGCTGCTGACGCAGATCCCCGGCGTGACATGCGTACGGCCGAAGGGGGCGCTGTACCTCTTCCCGCGCCTCGACCCCAAGGTCTTCAAGATCAAGGACGACCGGCAGATGGTCCTGGACCTGCTGCGGAGCGAGAAGATCATGGTCGTCCAGGGCACGGGCTTCAACTGGCCCGAGTCGGATCACTTCCGGGTGGTGACCCTGCCGACGGTCACGGACCTGCGGGATGCGATGGGACGGATCGGGCGGTTCCTCGACGGGTACGGCCAGCCCTGACGGCCCCGAACGGGCGCTCACGCTCCGTGTGCGGGCGGCCCTGTTGTGCGATGCGCTCAACTTTAGACGAAATCTAAGCTAGGATGGCTTCCTGTCAGAGCACAGGAGGCCATCCCCATGTACGAACCGATCCGCACCAAGTCGGTCCACAGCACGATGGCCGGCACCACCTCCGACTTCCCCCATCGGTCGCGCGAGGAGGAGCTGGACATCCAGCTCGCGGGCCATCTCGCGGCGCTGCTCGCCGTCACCGACGAGCTGCGTGCGCAGGCCCCGTCCACCGACCTCGACGAGGCCGCCCAGCGGCTCGCCGAACAGGTGGCCCGGCTGCGGGGCGGACGTGCGCCGGCCCGCGCGGCTGCCTCCGGCGGTGACGCGAGGATCGCGGCGCTGCATCACCGGGCGCATGCCCTGGCGGGGCGGGCGCTGGTCGTCGCGGCATCCCGGGCGGACACCGCTGCGGCGATCCTCGCCGCCGAGCGGATGGACGCGCACGCCGCTGCGCAGCCCGAGTCGCCGGAGCTGACCGGCGTCGGCTGACACCCCTCGAACGGCCCCGGTCCGCGTGCACCCGCAGCGACGCGCGGACCGGGTGCCACATTTTCCGTACTCTGAAGGCATGGAGTACGCGAAGATGCGCGCGATCGCCAAAGAACTCGGGGCCTATAGCGAGCACCTCGAAGGCGCCTGGAGCGTCGAGATCGGCCCGTCCGGCCCGATACTGGCCATGATGTGCCCGTCGAAGCGTCACGAGGGCACGATTCGCCGCATCTGCAAGCAGTTGGACGCACAGCTCCTCACCACGCACCCTGGTTACGGCTGCGTGCCGGGCCCCGAGATCGAGCATCCCTCCATCGGCCGCATGCGCCGCCCCGACGCCGTCGTCATCCCCGAGGACGCCCTCGACGAGGAGGGCCTCGCCGTCGATGCGACCCAGGTACTGGCGGTCATCGAGATCGTTTCCCCGTCGAACCCCAGCAACGACTACGGCGAGAAGCTCACCGAGTACTCCGCCATGGGCATCGCCCACTACCTGATCGTCGACCCGCGCACCGGCACCATCGAGGTCCACTCGGACCCGTGCAAGGAGCGCTACAGCCGCAAGGAGCCGTACATCTACGGCGACTCGGTGCCGTTCGGCCCCTGGACGGTGGAGACTTCGGCGTTCCGTCGTTACGGCAGGATCGGCAACGATACGGACTGACGGCAAGCCGCTCCCGTTGCATACCGGGACCGGTAATACACCCCCCGTTCACCCCCCACGGCGGGGAACGTTGGATTCCGCGAGCACTCTCCCCGGCGTGAGACGAATTGCAGGAATCGTCCTCGCGGTGTTGCTGATCGGTGGCGTGGTGGCCGCCGTCGTCGCGGGCCGCAGTGATGGGGACACGGGCACGGCAACGAAGACCGTGCGCGCGGTGATCGGATCGGAGAAGGCGGAGTTCTTCGCCGATCCCGACGTGGTGCGGGCCCTCGCCGCCAAGGGCTACACCGTCAAGGCCGAGACCTCCGGGTCCTGGGCCATGGAGGGACTCGACCTTGCGGGGTACGACCTCGCGCTGCCGTCGAGCCAGGCGCCGGCCGCCGAACTCGCCGCGAAGTACGAGGTGACGGGGACTCTCCCCCGCCCCTTCTACTCGCCCCTCGTCGTCGTGGCGCACAAGAGCGCCGCCGAGGTGCTCGCGGCGAACAAGCTCGCCACCCTGGACACCGAACACCGTGGCACCTTCGAGATGGCCGCCTATCTGGACGCCGCCCGAGCCGACCGCACCTGGCAGCAGCTCAAGGGCGCCGGGAAGTACGGGGAGTTGACGGGCACGCTCTACCTGTCCAGCACCGACCCCGAGACGTCCAACTCCGGCGCCCTCTACCTCGCCGCGGCCTCCTACGTCGCGAACGGCGGCAAGGTCGTCGCCTCCGGAGCCGAGGTGGACCGCGCCTCGCCACTGCTGCACAAGCTGGTCAGCGTGCAGGGCGCCCAGCAGTCCAGCAGCGACGCCGCCTTCCGGGACTTCATCAGCGGGGCGGGCAATCCGCTCGTCGTGGTCTACGAGTCCCAGGTGGCCTCACTGCTGACGGACGGGCAGCAGCCCGACGACCTGGTCGTCCTCTACCCCGACACCACGGTCAACAGCGACCACACCGTCGTACCGCTCACCGAGAACGGCAAGGCGGTCGCCGGACTCCTCGCCACGGACCCGAAGTTGCGGGCGCTGGAGGTCAAGCACGGGTTCCGCCCGCAGGGCGAGGTCACCGAGTTCGCCTCGGACACGACGTATCTCAAGCAGGAACTGACCGGCGTCCGCCAGGCGCCCGTGCCCACCGCCAAGGTGCTGCACGAGCTGGCGCGACGGGCGCGCGGATAAGGGGGGCAGCACTTCATGAACAACAGCGACGACGATTTCGTCCTCACTCCGCCCGAGCCCGTGGCCACCGTGCCGCGCGAGAAGGCCGGCGGACTCGTCCCGGTCGACGAGGGCGTCCGTACGGACATGACCGAGAAGGCCTCCGCGTACGTGGCGGGGCTCGCGGCGCTCGACGCCCGCTCCCCCGAGTTCGCCGGCAAGGTCGGTGAGATCACCGGCCTCGGTGCCGGCGAGATGCGGACCGCCGCCGCGCAGTCCAACCGCATGCTGGAGCGGACCATCCGCAGCCTGCCGGACAAGGGCGGGGACGCCCAGTCGCAGGTCGCGGGCTCGCTCGTGGAACTGCGGCGGGTCGTGGAGGACCTCGACCCGCGGGACCTGCCCGCGTCCAAGGGGCGCAAGTTCCTCTCCAGGCTTCCCGGGGCAACAAGCTGCGCGACCACGTCGCCAAGTACGCCTCCGCCCAGGGGACCCTCAACAAGATCGTCGGGTCACTGCGCGGCGGGCAGGACGAACTCCGCCGCGACAACGCCGCCCTGCAGACCGAGCGGGTGCGGCTGTGGGAGACCATGGGCAAGCTCCAGGAGTACGTCGTCCTGACGGAAGCCCTGGACACCGCCGTCGGGCAGCACATCACCGGTGTGGAGGCACAGGACCCCGCGCAGGCGGACAACCTCCGGGCCGACATCCTCTTCCCCGTCCGGCAGAAGCACCAGGACCTGCTCACCCAGCTCGCGGTGTGTGCGCAGGGATACCTCGCCATGGACGTCGTACGACGCAACAACGAGGAGCTGATCAAGGGCGTCGACCGGGCCGCGACCACGACCGTCTCGGCCTTGCGCATCTCCGTGATGCTGGCCTCCGCCCTCGACAACCAGAAGAAGGTCATCGAGCAGGTCAACGCGCTGCGCGGGACGACCGAGGACCTCATCCGGGGCAACGCCGAGATGCTCGCCACGCAGAGCGGCGAGATCCAGCGCATCGCCGCCGACCCGGCCGTCGGCGCCGAGACCCTGCGCTCGGCCTTCCAGCAGATCTACCGCACCCTCGACGCCATCGACACCTACAAGGTGCAGGCGACCGAGGCGATGGCGACGACGGTGGAGAACCTGACCGCCGAACTGCAGCACGCGAGCGCCTACTTGGAGCGCAGCCGCTCCCAGGGCGCATTGGAGGGTGGCCTCGGATGAGACACACCCGACGTCCCCGGCGCCTGCTCGCCGTGGCCCTCGCGGCGGTGGCGCTGCTGACGGGCTGCACCTCGCAGAAGGGCACCGGCGACCCGGACCCGAACGCCCCCCAGCCCGGCACCCTGCGCGTCCTCGCCTCCAGCGAGCTCAGTGACATGACCCCGGTCCTCGACCGGATCGCCGACGACACCGGCGTCAAGGTCCGGCCCACCTACATGGGCACCCTCGACGCCGTCGAGATGCTGGCGACGGGCAAGGTGGACGGGCAGTACGACGCCCTGTGGCTGTCCTCCAACGACTATCTGCGGCTGCGCCCCGACGCGGCGAAGAAGGTCGTGTCGGAGACGCCGGTGATGTCGAGCCCGGTCGCCCTCGGGGTCAGGAGCACCGCCCTCGGCCGGCTGGGCTGGAAGCCGGACGACGTCACGTGGTCGCAGATCGAGCAGGCCGTCCGCGACGGCAGGCTGACGTACGGCATGACCGACCCGGCCCGCTCCAACTCCGGCTTCGCCACGCTCGTCTCCGTCGCCTCGGCCCTCTCCGGCGCCCAGTCCGCACTCACCGACGCCGACGTCACCAAGGCCACGCCCCGTCTGAAGGAGTTCTTCAAGGGGCAGAAGCTGACGTCGGGGTCGTCGGGCTGGCTGGCGGCGGCCTACAAGCGGCGCGGGAACGTCGACGCGCTGCTCAACTACGAGTCCGTCCTCAAGGGCATCCCGGACCTGACCGTGATCCGCCCCAAGGACGGCGTCGTCACCGCCGACTACCCGCTCTCCTCGCTCGCGTCCACCGACGCCGCGACCCGCGAGGACGTCCGCCGGGTCACCGAGGCGCTGCGCACCGACGGCATCCAGCGGCTGATCACCGAGCGCACCCACCGCCGCCCGGTCGTCGCCTCCGTCCGGCCCGGGCCCGGCCTGGAGACCAGCAGGCGGCGCGAACTGCCCTTCCCGGGCAGCCGTTCCGTGGCCGACGGTCTGCTCGACTCGTACGAGAACGAGCTGCGCCGCCCGTCCAGGACGGTCTACGTCCTCGACACCTCGGGCTCGATGGAGGGCGACCGCCTGGAGCAGCTGAAGCAGGCGCTCGCCGACCTCACCGGCGACTTCCGCGAGCGCGAGGAGGTCACGCTGATGCCCTTCGGGTCGGACGTGAAGAGCGCGGCCAGGCACGTGGTCGACCCGGCCGACCCGAAGGCCGGGCTCGCCGGGATCCGAGAGGAGACCGACGCACTGACCGCCGAGGGCGACACGGCGATCTACACCTCGCTGGAGAAGGCGTACGGGCATCTGGGCGCCGGCCGGTCCCAGGACACCTTCACCTCGATCGTGCTGATGACGGACGGCGAGAACACCACCGGCGCCGAGGCGGCCGACTTCGACGCCTTCTACGCCGGGCTCGACCGCGGCCGGCGGGAGACGCCCGTCTTCCCCATCCTCTTCGGCGACTCCGACCGCTCCGAGCTGGAGCACATCGCCGAGCTGACCGGCGGCCGCCTCTTCGACGCCCAGGAGGGCTCGCTGGACGGCGCCTTCGAGGAGATCCGTGGCTACCAGTAAGGCGTTCGCGTACCTGGAGTCCCGCAAGAACATCGCCGGGAGCGCATGTGGGCTGGTCGGCGTCGTGCTGACCTTCACGGGCGTCGCGGGGCCGTACTGGCCCGTCGTCGTCGCCGGTCTCTACGGCGCGGGCGCGCTGATCGCCCCGCCGGAGCGGCCCGCGCTGCCCGAGTTCCCGGACCCGTCGGCCCAGCTCGACGAGGTGCGGGGCGACTTCGAGAAGCTGCGCGGCTATCTGACGGACATCGAGCTGTCGGTCACCGCAGCCGCCCGGTTGCGTGAGCTCACCGAGCTGCTCACCGCGTTGCTGGACCGCGGCTGGGTCGCCGAGTTGCTCACGCATGACCCGGAGGGCGTGCACGTGCTGTCCCGGATCGTGCGGCGCGACCTCCCCGAGGCCGTCGACAGCTTCGTACGGACACGCTGGTGGACGCGGATGACGCCCGGGACCGAGTCCCCCGAACTGCATCTGGAGCGCCAGCTCGGCCTGCTGAAGAAGGACGCCGAGCGCCTGGCGGCGAGCCTGCACGAGGTGGAGGCCCGCCGCCAGGAGACCCACACCCGGTATCTGGAGGACCGGGGCGGGACGCTGTGAGCCAGTCGGCGTGAGAAACAGGCGAGGGCCCGTCGCCGCTCTTTCCTCCCGTCGGGGCGGACGGAAGTGTGCGACGACGGGCCCACAGCCCCGCACGCCGTTGTACGGAACCTCGCCGGTCTGTGGTGCTGTCACCGCGGCCGGCCGTGACGATATTGCTGGTCAGGGCACGATCGGAGCCGGCCGCGGCGTCTTTGGGGGCTGGTCAGCCCAGGCGCTGCACCAGAGCGCGGTACTCGTCCCACAGCTCCTTCGGCGTGTGGTCGCCGAAGGTGTTCAGGTGGTCGGGGACGAGCGCGGCCTCCTCGCGCCAGACCTCCTTGTCGACGGTGAGGAGGAAGTCCAGGTCGGAGTCGGCCAGTTCCAGGCCGTTCGTGTCCAGTGCGCCCTTGGCCGGCAGGATGCCGATGGGGGTCTCGACGCCCTCGGCCTTGCCGTCGAGGCGCTCGACGATCCACTTCAGGACGCGGCTGTTCTCGCCGAAGCCGGGCCAGACGAACTTGCCCTCGTCGTTCTTGCGGAACCAGTTGACGTAGTAGATCTTCGGGAGCTTCGCCTGGTCCTTGCCCTTGGCGACGTCGACCCAGTGACCCATGTAGTCACCCATGTTGTATCCGCAGAACGGCAGCATCGCGAAGGGGTCGCGGCGCAGCTCGCCGACCTTGCCCTCCGCGGCGGCGGTCTTCTCGCTGGCCACGTTGGCGCCGAGGAAGACGCCGTGGTTCCAGTCGAAGGACTCCGTGACCAGCGGTACGGCGGTGGCGCGACGGCCGCCGAACAGGATCGCCGAGATCGGCACGCCCTTGGGGTCCTCCCACTCGGGCGCGATGATCGGGCACTGGGCGGCGGGGACGGTGAAGCGGGCGTTGGGGTGGGCGGCCGGCGTCCCGGAGGACGGCGTCCAGTCGTTGCCCTTCCAGTCCGTCAGGTGGGCCGGGGTCTCCTCCGTCATGCCCTCCCACCAGATGTCGTTGTCGTCGGTGAGGGCGACGTTGGTGAAGACCGAGTTGCCCCACAGCGTCTTCATCGCGTTGGCGTTGGTGTGCTCACCGGTGCCGGGCGCGACGCCGAAGAAGCCGGCCTCGGGGTTGATGGCGTACAGCCGGCCGTCCTCACCGAAGCGCATCCAGGCGATGTCGTCGCCGATCGTCTCGACGGTCCAGCCGGAGATCGTGGGCTCCAGCATGGCGAGGTTGGTCTTGCCGCAGGCGCTCGGGAAGGCGGCGGCGACGTACTTGGCCTCGCCCTGCGGCGGGGTGAGCTTGAGGACCAGCATGTGCTCGGCCAGCCAGCCCTCGTCGCGGGCCATCACGGAGGCGATGCGCAGGGCGTAGCACTTCTTGCCGAGCAGGGCGTTGCCGCCGTAGCCGGAGCCGTAGGACCAGATCTCGCGGGTCTCAGGGAAGTGGGAGATGTACTTGGTGCTGTTGCACGGCCAGGGCACGTCCTGCTCGCCCGCCTCCAGCGGCGCTCCGAGCGTGTGCACGGCCTTCACGAAGAAGCCGTCCTCACCGAGCTCGTCGAGGACGGGCCGGCCCATGCGGGTCATGGTGCGCATGGAGACCGCGACGTAGGCGGAGTCGGTGATCTCGACGCCGATCGCGGAGAGGTCGGAGCCGAGGGGGCCCATGCAGAACGGGACGACGTACATGGTCCGGCCGCGCATCGAGCCGCGGAAGACGCCCTTCTCACCGGCGAAGATCTCCCGCATCTCGGCGGGGTCCTTCCAGTGGTTGGTCGGGCCTGCGTCCTCCTCCTTCTCGGAGCAGATGAAGGTCCGGTCCTCGACGCGGGCGACGTCGGTCGGGTCGGAGGCCGCGTAGTACGAGTTGGGGCGCTTGATCGGGTCGAGCTTCTTGAAGGTGCCCTTCGCGACGAGCTCCTCGGACAGACGCTCGTACTCGGCCTCGGATCCGTCGCACCAGACCACGCTGTCCGGCTGCGTCAGTTCAGCGATCTCGTTCACCCACGAGACCAGCTCCCGGTGGGTGGTGGGGACGACGGGGGGAGCCGCGATGTCGCGCGCCACGGTTGCTCCTAAATGAGGGATTTTTGTCCTGAATATGCCCTTGTATGCCCCGTGGGGGCCGCGACCCGAATGCTTCGCGGACTGGACCCGCCGTGGATCTTCCGCGCTCATACGGTGCCGACCGCACTCATTTGATCATCCGACGCGTCCGCGCATATGTCCAGAGGGCGTCACAGGTGAGCGGCGTGAGCATCGCCACTCATCCGGATGTTTTCGATGCGTCACCGCTGCTTCACCCCGGGTGCGCGCCTGACGGGTACCCCATGAGACGATGGCCACTTCCGGGCAGCCATCTCGCCGCCCTGATACGTAACTTACGGTTCCGTAGGTACGATGCAGGGCATGACTGCGCCCGTCCCCGACGTACCCTCGGACACGCCGGCCGCCGGCCGCGACTCCGGCGCGCCCTCCCTGCAGCACCAGATCGCGCACCACGCCCAGCAGCTCTCGGACGAGATCAAGCCCAGACTCCGCGGCTGGCTGCACCTCGGCATGTTCCCGGCCGCGCTCGTCGCGGGCCTGGCACTCACCGCCCTCGCCGACTCCCCTCGGGGCCGGCTGGCCTGCGGGATCTACGCCCTCACGGCCTGTCTGCTGTTCGGCGTGAGCGCGCTGTACCACCGGGGCAACTGGAGCCCGCGCATGGACGGCATCCTGCGCCGGCTCGATCACGCCAACATCTTCCTGATCATCGCGGGCACGTACACGCCACTGACGATGCTGCTGCTGCCGGGCGCCAAGGGCCAGTGGCTGCTGTGGGGCATCTGGGGCGCGGCCGCGGCGGGCATCGTCTTCCGGGTGTTCTGGGTCGGCGCCCCGCGCTGGCTCTACACGCCCTGCTACATCGCGATGGGCTGGGCGGCCGTCTTCTTCCTGCCGGACTTCATGCGCACGGGCGGCATCGCGGTGCTGGTCCTGGTGATCGTCGGCGGCCTCCTCTACAGCGCGGGCGGCGTGATCTACGGCATCAAGCGCCCGAACCCGTCACCCCGCTGGTTCGGCTTCCACGAGGTGTTCCACTCCTTCACGCTGGCGGCGTTCGTCGTCCACTACGTGGGGATCTCGCTGGTGGCCTACCAGCACGCGTAGCCCACCACACGGCCTCTACGAGGGCCACGGCTTCCCGGCCGTGGCCCTTTTCCGCGCCCAAAAACATTGACGGCATCTCTCTTTTGAGAGTTACTTTCATTTCATGCCCACTAGCCCCATGACCCCCGCGCACTCCTCTCCCCTGACCGACCGCCCCAAGCTGGGGCTTCGTGAGCGGAAGAAGATCAAGACCCGGACGGCGATCCGTGACGCGACGTACGCACTGATCAAGCAGCAGGGCTACGACGCCACCACGATCGAGCAGATCGCCGAGGGTGCCGAGGTGTCGCCGTCCACGGTCTTCCGCTACTTCCCGACCAAGGAGGACATCGTCCTCACGGACGAGTACGACCCGATCCTGCCGGCCGAACTGCGCGGGCGGCCGGCGGACGAGCCGTGGACGGAGTCCCTGCGGCACGTCATGCGACTGGCCATCCGAGCCGGGACGGAGGAGGGGCCGGAGGTCGTCCGGCTGCGGTCGCATCTGCTGGTCCAGGTCCCGGCCGTACGGTCCCGGATGCTGGAGAGCATGTCGGTCACCGGCCGGATGCTCGCCGAGGCCGTCGCCGAGCGCAACGGACTCGACCGGGACAGCCTGGAGGCGCGGGTCTACACGATGTCCCTGATCGGCGGCCTCGCGGAGATCTCCCTGTACTGGGCCGAGAACGACTTCAAGGACGACCTCCTCGATCTCCTCGACCGCACCCTGGACGTCATCGAGCACGGCCTCCCCGCGAAGAACACCTGAGGCGCGGGCCCTGGGGCGTGACATGCTGACCAGGTGAACGGTCCCGAGATCCACGTGGAGTTCGCCCCCGAACTGCGCCTGGTCCTCCCCAACGGACGGCGCCAGGACGGTGCCGCCCAGGTCACCGCCGACGGCGTCTCGACCCTCGGCCATGTCGTCGAGTCCCTCGGCATCCCGCTGACCGAGGTCGGCCCGCTGGTCGCGGACGGCCACGAGGTGCCGGTCTCGCACATCCCGGCGGCCGGCCAGTCCGTTGCCGTACGGCCCGTCGAGCGGCCCCAGCGGGTGCCCGGCGCGCCGCTGCGCTTCCTGCTCGACGTCCACCTCGGCACCCTCGCCCGCCGTATGCGCCTGCTCGGCGTGGACACGGCGTACGAGTCGACGGACATCGGCGACCCGGCGCTGGCCGCCCTCTCAGCAGCCGAGCAGCGGGTCATGCTCAGCCGGGACCGGGGCCTGCTGCGGCGCCGCGAACTGTGGGCCGGCGCGTATGTCTACAGCACCCGCCCCGAGGACCAACTCCGCGACATCCTGGACCGGTTCCGCCCCGAGCTGCGGCCCTGGACCCGCTGCACGGCCTGCAACGGCCTGCTGAAGGAGGCCACCAAGGAGGAGGTGGCGCACCAGCTGGAGGGCGGCACGCAGCGGTCGTACGACGTCTTCGCGCAGTGCACCGAGTGCGGGCGCGCGTACTGGAAGGGCGCGCACCACGAGCAGCTGGTGGCCATCGTGGAGCGCGCCCTTGCGGACTACGGCGGCTAACGCCGGGTCACATCACCCTTTCCGCAGGCGATTCCGTCCCTGTTCGTGTCCAGCCGCAGCGGGTCGTCCTTGCCGTTGACCTTGAGGCGGCCGTAGTCGTTCTTCTTCAGCCAGTCGCAGCGGGCCTTCGTCGTCGCCTTCACGGTCGGCGGGAAGTCGGTCGGCACGCAGACGTTGGCGGAGCCGTAGTGCCGGTCGCAGCCGGAGACGGTCGGGCTGACCTTCTGCGACGTGCGCTTCTTGCCGGGGCCCGTGACCTTGCCCTTGAGGTTGTCGGCGAAGTCGTGGACGTGCGCCGAGGAATCCGTGGCGCTCAGGGCCTGCGGGCCCTGGAGGTGCACCCACTTGGCCACCGACGGCACTCCGTTCGCGTCGACCGCGAAGAGCATGTACCAGCCGGGCGGGGCCAGGTTGGGGTTGCTCGTCACGTTCAGGTCGACGTTGTTGCCGTCGACCGACAGGGGCAGATCCACGAAGCGCTGGTTCGGGTCCGAGGAGTGCGTGACGGCGGCCGGGCGGATCAGCTCGGCCTTGGCGATGGGCCGGTCGACGGTGATCCGCTGGGTGTCGCCGTACGTCCACTCCGTGTCGATGACCGAAGTGATCGTCGGGCGTTCGCCCTTGAGGAGATAGGGCGGGGTGTAGATCGACACGTCGTGGTTCCAGGAGCCGTTGCCCGGGTTGTCGCCGGTGGCCATCACACGGCCGTCGGGCAGCAGGAACGCCGACGAGTGATAGCCGCGCTCCTCCGGGTCGGCCGCCACCGGGTCGAAGGTGTTCGTCGCCGGGTCGTAGAGCGACGACTCGAACACCGGGTTGGCCCGGTTGTGCAGCGCGCCTCCCGTCTCCAGAACCTTGCCGTCGGGCAGGAGCACCACGGAGGGGTACATCTTGCCCTGGTTGCCGGTCTGCGGGACCTTGCCGTTGCCGAAGTCGACGGTGCCCTGCGGGAGCGGCGGGCCGGCGACGTAGGACGGGTTGGGCTGCTTGAGGTCGATGACGTCGGTGAGGCGGTTCGCGTCCGGGTTGGAGTCGATGTTGCCGCCGCCGATGGTGAGGACCTTCTGGTCCTGGGCCGGTGGCAGCAGCACGCTCGCGGACTGGTCGCGCTCGTCCTTGCGCTGCAGGCCGGGGACCTGCGTGATCGTGTTGGCGTCGTAGTCGTAGATCGCCGATCCGGTGCCCGGGATGTTGTTGCCGAAGACATGGCTGCCCGAGTAGAAGAGGCGGCCGTCCTGCATCAGGATCATCGACGGGTACAGGCCCCAGTACGACCAGGTCTGGTTGACCTTCCAGAGCTCCAGCCACTTCTGCTCGGCGTCCGACCACAGCTCGGCGGCGACCGAGCCGGTCGAGTCCTCCTTCAGCCCGCCGAAGGAGATCACGTCACCGTTGCCGAGGATCGTGGCCGACGGGTACCAGTGGCCGTCGTTCATGTCGTTCGTCTTGCTGTACGTCTCCGAGACCGGGTCGAAGATGTACGAGTCCTTGTAGCCCTGGTATCCGATCGTGCCGTCGGCCGACGGATAGCCCTTGTTGCCGCTCATCACGAGCACACGCCCGTCGTCGAGCTGGACATGGCCGGCGCAGAACATGTCCTTGGGCGTGGGGATCGTCTTGTACGTGCCGTTCTGCGGGTCGTAGACCGCGCTGGTGAACGTGCCGGCCTCGAACGCCGTCGGGTCGTTCCCGGAGCCTGCGATCAGCAGCACCTTGCCGTTGTTGAGGACGACGGAGTGCATGGAGCGGACGGGGTTCTTCGTGGGCAGCACGTCCCAGCGGCCGTCGGCGCACTCCTGAGCCGTCCCCGTGCACACCGGGTCCGGGACCGGTTCGGCGACCTGGTCCATCGTGTAGTCGTCGGTGGTGACGGAGCCGGTGCCGTACACGGAGACACCCCAGGCGATCCGGTCGGTGCCGGCGGGCACCTCGGGCGTACGGACCGTCGCCTCGGTCCAACCGGCCGCCATCTCCAGCGTCTTGAGGTCGGTCCAGTACTGCCAGCCCGCAGTCGCGTCGTGCCGGAAGAGAGTGACCGAGGTGTCGGGGGTGGTCGACTTGTACCAGAGCCCCAGGTCGTACTGCTTGCCCGGCGTGACGACCGGCGCGCAGTCGGCGGACTCAGTGATCAGCGCCTTGCGGTCGCCCTCGACACGGCGGGTCAGCGACACCTTCATCGCCTTGGAGCCGCTGTGGGCGTCCGTCGTCGTCTCGAAGGTGAAGTCGTTGTCGCCCCAGCCGGACTTCTTCCAGCAGTAGGGCATGTCGTCGTTGCCGGCGGTCTCGAAGCCGGGGTTCTTGATGAGGTTGGCGGCGGAGGCGGACTCCGGCGAGGTGAGAAGGAGGCCTCCAGTGAGGCCCATCACGGCCAGCAGGGCCGTTCTCCTCCCGGATCTCTTGCGGCTGGTTCTCATGCGGAACTCCTTGCTGTGCGGCTCCCGCGCCCGGTGCCCTTCCCGCTCCGGCGCGGCAGATAGACCAGCGCTTCGGTACCGACGAAACGCAGGACGAAGGTGATGACCAGGGCCATCGCGGTGGCCGGCAGCACGGCCAGCCCGAACTGCCCGACGAGCAGCGCGATCAGCGGGATGCGCAGCACCAGGTCGGCGTTGGCGAGCAGCGCGAACCGTGCGGTGCGGTCGGCCCAGTGGCGGTGGATGCGGCGGTCGCGGAACAGCAGCTTCTCGATGAGCAGGAAGTTCCAGGCCACGCCGAACTGGTTGGCGACTATCTCCGCCGGGAGATAGTGCAGCCCCGCCTGGGTCAGCGCCCACAGCGCGGCCAGGTTCGGCACGAAACCCGTCAGCCCGATCAGCCCGAACACCACCATCCGGGACAGCGGGTCGGCCGTACGCAGCCCGGCGAGGTGCCGCAGGAAACGCCGGCCCTCCGCCGCGGTGGACTTGGACTCCCCCGCGAACCGGTCCTGGAACAGGAACGGCACCTCGGTGACCGCACGTGGGCGGCTGCGCACCGCCAGCTCCAGCAGGATCTTGTAACCGAGCGGCTTCAGCGCCTCCGCCGTGATGTCGCTGCGCCGGATCGCGAAGAAGCCGCTCATCGGGTCGCTGATGCCGTGCAGCCGGCGCGGGAAGAGGGACTTGGTCAGCCAGGTCGCGCCACGCGACACCGCCACCCGGTAGCTGCCGGCGAGCCCGGCCCGGCTGCCGCCCTTGATGTACCGGGAGGCGACGACGAGCCCGGCGTTCGCGCGCTCGCCGGTGGCGACCAGGTCCGGGACCAGGGACGGCGGGTGCTGGCAGTCGCCGTCCATGACGACGATCCAGTCCGACCCGGCCGCCTTCATCCCCTCGACGACCGCGCCGCCGAGCCCGCCGACGGGTTCGTCCCGGTGGATGACGGTGACGGGGAACGGGCAGTCCTGCGCCGCTTCCTTGATGACCTGCGGGGTGTCGTCGCTGGAGTCGTCCACGAAGACGACCTCGCAGGGCAGCCGGGACGGCACCGACTCGGTGATCTGGTGCAGCAACTGCCGTACGTTCGCCGACTCGTTGTAGGTCGGTACGACGATGGTGACGGCGCCCGGCTCGGGCACCTCGGCAGCGTCCACCGACGGATCGCCCAGCTCTCCGGGGGCGGTGTACTCGTGCGTCATCGAACCCCTCCGGAGGCTGTCAGGATCTGGCGGATCTCGATGCGGTCCGCGCCGGTGCCGAACACGGCGACCGGCTTCGAGTGCTCCATGGCCGCCTTGACGTTGGGCAGGTCGACCGCGTCCCGCCGCACCGTCGGCGAGGCGACGACGTAGTCGAGGTCCTTCCAGCCGCGCGGCATCGTCTTCGTCACGGCCGGGTCGAGGTCGGCCTTGTAGAACCAGATGGCGCCGAGCCCGGGCTCGTACCCGGCGTGCACCAGGTCCAGCCACAGCGCGTCGTCCACGAGCACCCGGGTGTCCTTCGGGTCCTCCACCTCCGTGGCCAGCCACTTCGAGGCGGCCTGGTAGGGCGCGTTGGCGTCGGCGGTGACGGCGGTGTGGGCGCCGTCGTACCAGCGGGGTACGACATAGGCTCCGGCCGCGAGCGCGAGGACGGCCGCGAGGGCGTACCGCCCGCCGGTGACGTACCGGTTCTCGGCCTCGGAACGCCGTCGCCGCAGTACGGCGTGGGCGACGGAGGCCGTGCCGCCGGCAAGGACCAGGGCGAGGAACGGCAGCGCCTGGATGACGTACATCGCGGGCAGGTAGCCGGTGGGGCGCATGGCCACCAGGGCGAGGATCACCACCGCGAAGGAGGGACCGGCCAGCGCGCGTGCCGTCACCGACCAGCGCCAGGTGACCAGGAGCAGCAGGCCGCCCGCGAGGCCTCCGACGATGAGGACTCGGTCGTAGTAGAGCCACGACTGCAGGACGCCCCAGGAGCCGGAGCCCTGGTCGAGGATGAAGCCCGAACCGGGTCTGGTCATCTGGTACTTGATGCCGTCCCAGAGCGAGACGTGCCCGCTGCCCGGGAACAACTCGCCCTTCAGCAGGGCGAACAGCGGGTACGACAGGCCGATCAGCACACAGGCGGTGACGGCGCCGGTCAGGGCGAACTTGCGGGTGTCGCGGTGGCTGTGCCGCCACATGGTGACGAAGACCGCCGGGAGGACGAAGAGCATCGTCTCCTTGGTCAGCACGGCCGTGGCCGCCGCGATCCCGGCGCCGAAGTGGTGCCAGAGGTGGCGGCTCGGGGAGGCGGCGAGGGCGAACGCGAGGAGCGTCCACATCACCGCGAGGTTGTCGAGGAAGATCTCCCGCTGGAGGACGACCGACAGCGGCGAGAGCCCGAACAGGACCATGCCGAGCCCGGCCGCCCAGCGCGGCAGGGACAGCCGGCGCCCGAGCACGTAGACGAGGACCGCGCTGACCGCGCTGATGACGAGCATCGCGGCCCGCATGGAGCCGACGGTCATCGACTCGGGGCTGAGTGCGGCCGGTATCCAGGTCAGCAGGGCGAGCTGGATCCAGCCGAGCGGCGGGTGGTCGTACCAGTACGTGTAGTGGGCGAGGCCGCGGCCCTCCTGGACGGCCCAGGCCTGGGCGAGGTAGGTGCCCTCGTCGTCGCTGAGGGTCGGGTAGTCGGCGATGTTCGAGCCCTGTACGACGAGGATCGCGACGAGGAGCACGCCGCACAGGATCAGGTCGGGCCGGGACGAACGCAGTCGCGTCGGCGGGGTTGTTCGGGTGGTCGAACGCGTCGTGGGCGCAGGCTGCCGCTGCGCGGGGACCTTGACCGTGGTCACCGCGGGAAGGGTGGAGGTCACGCAGGAACGTCCTCTCGGTTCACGTGCGCGAGATGTGCGCCGACGTGGCTGGTCAGCTCCCAGTCATTGCGGCCGCGTTGCTCACGCCATACGGCGCGGATGGCGGCGCCGGCGAGGAGCACCTGGTAGAAGGGGCCGCCCACGATGAGCTTCAGGTAGTGGACGAAGCGGACCCGGAGCCCGTACTGCTTGCCGAAGTCGTGCAGTCCGACGACCTCGAAGACGAACGTGACGAGCGCCGTCACGGCCGGCAGGAAGGTGATGAACGCGATGCTCACCGGCACGTCGAGGAAGAGCGCGATCGCCACGTTGAGCGGGATGATCAGCCCGGTGAAGGCCTGCAGGAACGGCGTGGTGAGCGTGTAGCGGGCCAGCAACCGCTGCCCGAACGTGGGCAGTTGCTTCCAGTCCTTCTTCCGGTAGACCTGAAGGAAGCCCTGGTTCCAGCGGGTGCGCTGCTTGAGCAGCGACACCAGGCTGCCGGGCGTCTCCTCCTTGGTCACCATGTCGGAGTCGTAGGCGACGACGACCTTCTTGCCGACGCTGGACAGCCGCACGCCCAGATCGCAGTCCTCGGCGAGGCAGTTCGAGTCCCAGCCGTCGGCTTCCCTGAGCACGTCCGTCCGGACGAAGACGGTGTTGCCGCCGAGCGGGATGAACCCCTTCTGCGCGTGCAGGTGCAGCCGCGAGCGGAACCAGAAGAAGTACTCCAGGCAGTTGCGCAGGCTGTACCAGCTGGAGTGGAAGTTGATGAGCTGGACCCCGCCCTGGACGACATCCGCCCCGGTCGTCCGGAACGCGTGGTCCACGTGCGCGAGGAGCTCCGGATGGACCTGGTCCTCGGCGTCGAAGACCCCGACGACATCGCCGCGGCAGTGCGGCAGCGCCGTGTTCATGGCCTTCGGTTTGTTCTTCTTCTCGTGGGTGTCGACGACGACACGGACGCGCGGATCACGTGCCGCGGCCCGCTCCGCGACCTCAGTGGTCTCCGGGTCGTCGTGCCCGACGATGACGATGATCTCGTAGTCGGTGTGTGTGGACTCCAGCAGCCGCTGGATGGTGTGGTCCAGCACGGCTTGTTCGTGCCGGGCCGGCAACAGCAGCGAGAACGACACGTGCTCGCCGCCGTCCGGTCTGCTGAACCGGGTGGAGGCGAGCACTTCGGGCGTACGCCACGCGTGCATCTGCCACCACAAGGTGAAAGCCGCCATCCAGAACAAGGCCAGCGAGACGACGGCTATGAAGACAGACGTCAGCAACAGATCCCCCCAGATCCCCAATGCCCCCTGTCGCAACGGTGAGTTACAACCGTCGCGTCACTGTGGAGACATTAAGGGGGATCTGTGAAGTCCGCAGGCTGTTTTGATGAAGAGCGCGTTTCCTCACAACGAGCCCCGAGAGTGAGTAAATCGAACACAGGCTGCGTAAGTGCCCCGATTTGGCTGCCGTTTCAACTGCTCAGCGCGGTGCGCAGACGGTCGGGATCGGTGGTCGGAGCATCGCAGGTGAAGTTGCGGCAGACGTACGCGGCGGGTTCGCCCTGCTGCAGCGGCCGGTCAACAAGGAGCGGAAACTCGTCACTCTCCGGAGTGCCCACGGCCACGACCGCGCCCGGGGCCGTGCCCAGGAGCGCCGTACGGTGCAAAGTCCTCGTGCCCTCGTCCGTCAGGGACGGGCCGACCACCGCGACTTCCCGCGGTCCGTCGAGGTTGGCCTCGCCGACCGCCAGCCCCCAGCCGATGAAGCGGGGGACGCGCGGGCCGAGGGCCTTGACGACGCCCAGCGCCTTCACGGCCGCGGCACGATGGGGCTCCGCTCCGGTCTGCGCGGCGTAGCTCAGCAGGGCACCGGCCGCCGCGCTCCAGCCGGACGGGGCGGCGTTGTCAGTGGGGTCCTGAGGGCGGCGGATCAGCTGCTCGGCGTCGGCGGCGGTGTCGTAGAGGGCGCCGGACTCCGCGTCGGTGAAGCGCGCGAGCACGTGGTCGAGCAGGAACCCGGCGAAGTCCAGCCACACGCCCTCGCCGGTGACCGAGGCGAGCGCGAGGAAGCCCTCGGCGACGTCGCCGTAGTCCTCCAGCACACCCGCGTTGGCGCCGGCCTTGCCGTCCTTGCTGGTGCGGGAGAGGCGGGCGTGGTCGTCGAGGTGCAGCCGCACGAGGAGATCGGCGGCGGCGACGGCGGCGTCCACGAGGTCGGGGCGGTCGAAGTAGGCGCCGGTCTCGGCGAGGGCTGCGACGGCGAGGCCGTTCCAGGCGGCGACGATCTTGTCGTCCCGGCCGGGGGCGGGGCGCTCGGCCCGCGCGGCGAGCAGCCGCTCCTTCACGGAGGCGATCTTCTCGGCATCGAACACCTCGTCCTGCTGCGGAAGCTGGAGGACGGAGGAACCGTGCTCGAAGGTGCCCTCTTCCGTCACACCGAAGTACCGGGCGGCGAGTTCGGCGTCGTCGTCGCCGAGGGCCGCCCGCAGTTGTTCCGGGGTCCAGACGTAGTAGACACCCTCGACGTGCTTGCCGGTCCCGTCGTCGCTGTCGGCGTCGAGCGCGGAGGCGAACCCGCCCTCGTTGGTGCGCAGTTCACGCACCATGAAGTCGGCGGTCTCCAGGGCGACCCGGCGGGCGAGCTCGGAGCCGGTGGCGCGCCAGAGGTGGGCGTAGACGCGGCACAGCAGGGCGTTGTCGTACAGCATCTTCTCGAAGTGCGGCACGACCCAGTCCCGGTCGACGGAGTACCGCGCGAAGCCGCCGCCGAGCTGGTCGTAGATCCCGCCCCGTGCCATCCGCTCGCAGGTGTCCTGGGCCATCTGCAATGCACCGTCGGCCCCCGTCCGCGCGTGGTGCCGCAGCAGGAACTCGACCACCATGGACGGCGGGAACTTGGGCGCGCCCCCGAACCCGCCGCGCTGCGGGTCGTACTCCCGCGTCAGCCCGAGCAGCGCCTGCGCCAGCTCCTGCTCGCCGGGTGCCTCCGTCCCGCCGTAGGAGATCTCCCGCTCGGCGAGATCCCGGGTGATCTTCCCCGCGACGTCGGCGACCTCGTCCCGCCGGTCCGCCCAGGCACTGCGCACCCCCTCCAGAACCTGCCGGAAGGACGGCATCCCCTGCCGGGGAGCGGGCGGGAAGTAGGTGCCGAAGTAGAAGGGCTCGGCGTCGGGCGTGAGGAACACCGTCATGGGCCAGCCGCCGTGCCCGGTGGCGGCCTGGACGGCCTCCATGTAGACGGCGTCCACGTCGGGACGTTCTTCTCGGTCGACCTTGATGTTGACGTAGTGGGCGTTGAGGTAGTCGGCGGTCTCCTGGTCCTCGAACGACTCGTGAGCCATCACATGGCACCAGTGACAGCTGCTATAGCCGACGCTGAGCAGCACGGGCACGTTCCGCTTCCGCGCCTCCTCGAAGGCCTCGCCGGACCAGGGCCACCAGTCGACGGGGTTGTCGGCGTGCTGAAGGAGATACGGGGACGTCTCGTGCGCCAGTCGGTTCGGCATGGGGTCCATCCTGCCGCAGTACCCCGCCCGTCATGCGGCAGGCGTCTACCAGACGGTGACCTCGGGCTTTCCTGTCCCCTGAATAGGCGCGGCGGATGACGTCCCGCGCCGGCTCCCTTCGACGTCGGGTCTTGTCGCTGCTGTCGTCAGACGACCCACCAGGCCCAGCGGGGCGGCTGGGGCCCCTGCGAGGGCGGCGGCTCCGGCGGGCCGTACGGCTGCCCCGGCGGCGGACTGCGCCAATTCACCGACCCCACAGGGTGATCGAAGTCCGCTCGCCCCCTCGCCCCGATGCGCGGTGGGCAGCACACTTGACCAAGAACGCCGTTGCTGCCGGAGGGGGACGTGACATGCGGGACAGCCATCGGACGGAGGCCGAGCGGCTGTTGGCTCGGGCCGTGGAGGAGCAGGTGCGGCGCTCGGGCGGGCGCGTCGAGGGGCAGGTGCTGCTGTCGCGGGCGCGCGGGGCGCTGGACGCCATGGCGCAGGTCGCGGCCGAGGAGTACGAGGCGTATACGCGCGCGCTGGACGAGGCGGAGGCCGGCCGGCTGACGTTCGGGCAGCGGTTCGCGCGGGAGGGCGGCGGTACACCGCTGATGGTGGCGGGTGTCGCGGCGGTCGCGGCCGCCGTGTCCGACCTGGCGCTCGGCACCGGCACGGTGACGGCCGTCGGCGCGGGCGTGACCGTGGGCGTCGTCGGCGCGGCGGCGACGGTCGTGAAGGTGGCCGGCACGCATCTGCCCGCCGCACACCAGCGCGCGGGCGCCGTCGGCCAGCCCGGCGGCCCGGAACAGCTGCGGCTGCAGTGGCTGACCGCGCTGGAGGTACGGGGCATCCGCCCGTTCCTCGACCAGCAGCGGGTGCTGAGCGCGTCCACCGGCCCGAAGAAGTCGGCGCCGCGGCTGAAGGGCACGGACAAGAGCGCGGCGGCCCGCGGCCGGAACGTACTGGAGCAGTCGTTCGGTCAACTCCCCGAGCCGATGGGCCCGTTCGCGGGCCGCAGGCAGGAGATGGCCCGTATCCGGCAGTGGGTGCAGGCGGCGCGGGCGAGTACGGAGACGAAGCCGACGGTGGTCGTCCTGCACGGGGCGCCCGGCAGCGGCCGTACGGCACTGGCGATCCGCGCGGCCCACGATCTGAAGGACCAGTTCCGCGGGGCGTGCGTGGTGGATCTGCGCGGTGACACGACGGAGGAGCCGCCACTGTCGACGCGCGACGCGCTGCTGCATCTGCTGAACCGTTTGGGCGCCCCGCGCGAGCAGCTTCTCTTCCGTGAGCGATCCTCGGCGGACCAGCAGGTCAAGCGGCTGAGCGAGCTCTACCACCAGCACCTGACCGGCCTCCCGGTCGCCGTCGTCCTGGACGACGCCTCGGACCCCGAGCAGGTCCGCACCCTCGTCCCCGAGCGCTCCGACAGCCTGGTCCTGGTCACCGCGCGGGAGGTTCTCGACCTGCCCGCGGATCTCGCGGCGTGGGTGCACCAGCTGCCGGTCGAGTCGTTGGACGCGGCGGGCGCGGAGGAGCTGCTGTCCGCTGCGGCGCAGGATTCCTCGGGCCCCTACGACGCCGAGTCCGCCGACCTGATCGGGCAGTTGTGCGGCGGGCTGCCGCTCGCGCTGCGCATCGCGGGCTCGTCGCTGGGGCCGCGCTCACCGCGCACGCTGGCGACCGATCTGGGCGCGTACGGCCCGGTGGAGCCGATCGAGCGGGTGCTGTGGCTGCGCTACACCGACCAGCCGGAGCCGGCCAGACGGCTGCTGCGCAGGCTGGCCCTGGCGGGCCGGGCATCGCTGGGCGCGGCAGCGGCGGCATCGCTCCTGGCCACGGACGAGGCGGAGGCGACACGCCACTTGGTGGCCCTGTCCGAGTCGGGCCTGCTCGACCACGTCCGCGGCAACCGCTACCGCCTGCACGACCTGGTCCGCGACTTCGCCCACGCCCGCCTTCTCGACGAGGAGGAGCCGTCGGAGCGTACGGCGGCGCAGGAGCGGCTGATCGTGAACTACGCCGACCTCGCGGAGTCCGTCCTGCGCCTGGTCGACGGCAACATGTCGACCCGCTCGGACCGATTCAGCCCGCACGGCTTCACCTCGCTGGACGACGCGCTGCGCTGGCTGGACGACGAGTCGAGCTTCATCACGGCGGCCCTCAGGCACGCGGAGGACGCGAACCAGGCGGCCGTGCTCAATCTGCTGGGCGCCCTGTGCGACTACTGCCTGCTGCGGGGCGACCTCTACCGCCTCGGCGAGATCAGCGAGCTGGCCCAGGCCGTGGACCAGGGCCTGCTGGTCCGCTCGGTGCAGTGGCGTACCGGGATCGCGGCCCGTCAGCTCGGTGAGCTGGACAAGGCCCGCACGACGCTGACCTCGGTGGTCGACCTCTATATGCAGGCCCACCACGACGCGGGTGCGGCCCGCGCCCTGTGCTCCCTCGGCATCACCCTGCACCACCAGGGCCACCTCACCGAAGCGGCGGCCAAACTACGCGAGGCCCTGGACCTGCAGTCGGCGCCGCAGCTGGCAACCGACCGCGCCTGGACGATGCACGCGCTGGCGGCGGTCGAACGGGACCGGGGGCGCCTGTCGGAGGCCCTGGACCTGCTCACCGATTCCCTGGTCCTGCACCGCGCCGGCGAGTCGGTGCACGGCGAGGCGTGGGCCCACTTCCAGCTCGGCCAGCTGGGCCTGCGCATGGGCGACGTACCGCGCGCGGAGTCCGAGCTGCGCCAGGCCCTCGATCTGTACGGCCGTACGCGCGACGCCCGCGGGGAGGCCTGGGCGCTGACCCAGCTGGCCCGCGCCCGCCTGGTCGCCGGGGATCCCTCCCAGGCGGTGGACGGACTGCGCCAGGCGGCGTCCCGGCATCGCGACAACGAGGACGTGCGCGGCGAGGCCTGGTCCGTCTACTACCTGGGCCAGGCCCTGCAGGAGACGGGCAACCTGGATGTCGCGGTACGCGAGCTGGAACGCTCCCGCACGATGTTCTCGCGCATGCAGGACGTCTACGGCCTTGCCTGCGCCCGGCATCATTCGGCCCGTGCGACCCGGGACCAGCGGGCCGCCCAGACCGGCTCGCTGAAGAACTCCGGCTTCGCCCGCCAGCTCCTGGTGGACGCCCGCGCCAACTTCCAGCGCATCGGGGTCGCCCACGGGGAGGCGTGGACATGCCTGGAGCTGGCGGTGGTGGATGCGGGGAACACCCGTACGCAGCAGGCGCTGGCCCTGTGCGACGACGCGGTGGGCCTGTTCGCCTCGTACGGCGACCGGCGGGGCGAGGACTGGGCCCGCTTCCTGCGCTGCACGCTCCTGCCGTATGCGGCTCCCGGCGGTGTGGAGGTCGGCGCGGCCGTGGCGCAGGAGGAACTGGCCCAGCTGACCCGCAGCGGCCACCCCCTCCGGGACGCGAAGCTGGACGGCTACCTGGAGGCGTACCAGCTCCTGCTGGAGCGCGGCGTGAACCTGGAGGCGGGATGGCAGGCATGGCGGCTCGGCATGGTGCCGAACCGCCATGCCCGGGAGGTCATGGGGGTGGCGGTCGCAGCCGGGCAGTGACTCGCGGGCCAGCCCGACACTGACTCGGGCGCCGCGGGTCCGCCGGGCTCGGGCGCCGCGGGTCCGCCGGGCTCGGGTGCCACGGGTCCGCCGGCCCGGCGGTACGGCCCCTCAGCAGCCGGGCCCGCCGGCCCTGAAAGGCGGCGTCAGCCCTGCCGCGGCTTGGCCGGGTCGGTGGCCTCGGCGTCCTCGACGGAGCCGTCCGTCTTCGGAGCCGGGGACTCCGCGAAGTCGACCTTGCTCATGTGGCGGTTCATCGACTTCATCAGGGCCCACACCGCCAGTGCCATCACCGCGAAGACGATGAAGCCGAGGACGCCGGGGGTCACCTTGTCCTCGTCCACCTCCTTGGCGAGGGTGGCGAGCTGTGTCATTGCCAGGCTTGCGCTTGCGCTCATGTCAGGCATTGTCGCGGATGCCCGCAAACAGGTCGTCCTCGGGGAGGGAAGTATCGGCGAGGGACTTCGCCAGCTCGTACTCCTCGGTCGGCCAGACCTCCCGCTGGAGCTCCAGCGGAATCCGGAACCAGCCGCCGTCGGGGTCGATCTGGGTGGCGTGCGCGATCAGGGCCTTGTCGCGGATCTCATAGAAGTCGCCGCACGGGACATGCGTGGTGAGCGTGCGGTCCTTCATACCGAACTCGTCCCAGCGCTTGAGCCAGTCCCCGTAGGGGGACTCCAGGCCGCGGTCGAGCATGGCATGGTGCAGCGCCTCGGTGCGGGGACGGTTGAAGCCCTGGTTGTAGTAGAGCTTCTGAGGCTGGTACGCCGGTCCGTACTCCCCCTCCGGGTACTTCTCGGTGTCCGCCGCGCCCTCGAAAGCCACCATCGAGATCTTGTGGGTCATGATGTGGTCGGGGTGCGGGTAGCCGCCGTTCTCGTCGTAGGTGGTGATCACCTGGGGACGGAAGGAGCGGATCTGCTTCACCAGCTCACCGGCCGCCTTGTCGACGTCCTCCAGCGCGAAGCAGCCGTCGGGGAGCGGGGGCAGCGGGTCGCCCTCGGGCAGGCCGGAGTCGATGAAGCCGAGCCACTCCTGCTTGATCCCGAGGATCTCGCGGGCCTCGTCCATCTCCTTCTTGCGTACCTCGTGGATGTGCTCCTCGATGTACTTGTCGCCCTGGAGCTTCGGATTGAGGATGGAGCCGCGCTCCCCGCCCGTGCAGGTCACGACCAGCACGTCCACCCCCTCGGACACGTACTTCGCCATGGTGGCCGCGCCCTTGCTCGACTCGTCGTCGGGGTGGGCGTGCACGGCCATCAGTCGCAGCTGGTCAGTCAAGACTCAATCCTCATAAGTCGGCGCCCGGCGTGAACCGGTGCGATCGGCGGCTTCTATAGTGACCGAATCGGGGGGCGGATAATTCCGGGGTACGGCCCTGAGAACCCCTTTCGGGACATCCGTCCCGCCCCGGCCGAGAGGACGATCATGAGTACGGCGAGCACGCGGCGGCCCGAGAGCCGCTACGGCCGCTCCTCGGACGAGCGCGCCGACCGCACGCTCAAGGTCGTCGGCGCCGTCCTCGGGGCGGTGCTGCTGGCGGTGATCGGCTACTTCGGCTATCACTACGTCGGCCAGAACAAGATCAGCGCCGAGGTGATCGAGTTCGACGCCGGGAAGAACGCGGTGAAGGTGCATCTGGAGGTCCGCAAGGACGCCGGCGCCTCCGGCTACTGCACGCTGCGCTCCCAGGCGGAGAGCGGCGCCGAGGTGGGCCGGGCCGACTTCCGCTTCGACGGCGACGCGACCCGGATCGACAAGGTCGTCACGCTCCGTACGACGTCCCAGGGAACGACGGCCGAGCTGCTCGGCTGCCACGCCGACTGACCGGGCCGACTGACCGGGCCGACCGACCGGGCCGTCCGGAACTGACCGGCCCTGACCGAGACCGACCACCTTTGTCCGGAATACGTGTGCGCTGACCTGCGTTGACGTGATTCTGATGGCTTATGTCCTCCCCCTTCGGCCGTTGAATTGTTAGGCTCGTGGTTTCGCCCATCCATGAAGGAACATCCTTCTGGGTAGGGCGATGCTTTGTATTCCCAGTACCTACGAGGAGCACCTGTGACCCAGACCAGCGAGAACGTCACCTGGCTGACCCAGGAGGCGTACAACCAGCTCAAGGCCGAGCTGGAGCACCTGTCTGGTCCTGCGCGCACGGAGATCGCCGCCAAGATCGCGGCCGCGCGCGAGGAGGGCGACCTGCGCGAGAACGGCGGGTACCACGCGGCCAAGGAGGAGCAGGGCAAGCAGGAGCTCCGTGTGCGCCAGCTGACCCAGCTCCTGGAGAACGCCAAGGTCGGCGAGGCGCCGGCGTCGGCGGAGGGCGAGGTGGCGCCCGGCATGGTCGTGACGATCGCCTTCGACGGTGACGAGGACGACACGATGACCTTCCTGCTCGCCTCGCGCGAGTACGCGAGCTCGGCCATCGAGACGTACTCCCCGCAGTCCCCGCTGGGTTCCGGCGTGATCGGCCACAAGGTCGGCGAGGGCGCGGAGTACGAGCTGCCGAACGGCAAGAGGGCCTCGGTGAAGATCCTGAAGGCCGAGCCCTACAGCGGCTGACCCGGGCCGTGCGGCGGCTGCCCCCGGCCTGCATCCCCTTTGACGAGCCCCCGGCGCCCACCGGCGCCGGGGGCTTCGTCATGCCGTCGCCGAGCGGTACTTCCGAACCGCCAGGGTGCGGAAGACGACGATGATCAGGACCGAGTAGATCAGCGAGGCCCACACCGGATGCTGCATGGGCCAGGCGTCCGACGGTGAGACTCCCGGGTTGGCGAAGAGCTCGCGGCAGGCCTGGACCGTGGCACTGAAGGGGTTCCAGTCGGCGACGTGCCGCAGCCACGGGGTCATGTGGCTGGTGTCCACGAACGCGTTCGAGATGAACGTGACCGGGAAGAGCCAGATCAGTCCACTGGACGTGGCCGCCTCGGGCGTACGGACGGACATGCCGATCAGGGCGCCGATCCAGGTGAACGCATAGCCGAGCAGGAGCAGCAGTCCGAAGGCCGCCAGCACCCGGCCGGCGTTGGTGCTGCCGTCCGACCCGACGCGCCAGCCGACCAGCAGGGCGACCACCGCCAGGACGACCAGGGTCAGGGCGGTCTGGACGAGGTCGGCGAAGGTACGACCGGTGAGCACCGCCCCTCTCGCCGTGGGCAGGGAGCGGAAGCGGTCGATGAGCCCCTTGTGCATGTCGTCGGCGATGCCCGCGCCGGAGCTGGCGGTGGCGAAGGTGACGGTCTGCGCGAAGATGCCCGCCATCAGGAAGTTCTTGTAGTCGACGGCGCTGGTGCTGCTGCCGATCTGCATGGATCCGCCGCTTGCTCGCCCGTCGAGGCGAGGTTGCAACTCGGGGCGCCACCCGCTTCACCGACCCCACGGCACTCGCAGACGTGCTTGCACTCCCCCGCCACCTGGGAAGCAGTGAACTTCGGATCAACGGCACCCGTCACCAGCATCCGCGGCAGCACGTACGAGGGCGGCACAGGAACCGCTCGATAGGGCCTCAGAGCCTCCAGAGCGGCTTGGTACTCCTCAGAATCGAACCAGTGATGGACGCACCGATACAGCGACGCATAGACCCGTCCACCGATCCGCTCGCATCCGCTGTCACTCGTTCCACGGCTTCCCCGTCCGTAGCTTCTCCAACATCACGTCGAACGCACCGCGCACGTCCTTCCACTGCCGGGTCCCCGACAGGATGTCCTTGACCTTGTCCCACATCTCGCCCGTCAGCTGAGCCGGGACCGGGACATCGTTCTCTCGGTGCCACTCCGTGATGGGGTCAACCAGACCCTTGTGTCGGGGGATCCCCTTGTCCATGACCTGGACCTGAACGTCGAGCAGCTCCAGAAGATCCAACTTCTGGTCCAGGGTGAAGCTCTCCGCCGACACGTCGATGCCGTCCACCGCGTGGAGAAGTTCCCTCGCTCGCTCTTCCTGAGCCTCCGCATCGCCCAACCAGTCAGCGACGCGGCTGCGCTCCTGAAGCAGCTCCTCTTCTTGCTGCCTCAGCTCCGCCTTCAGCTCCTCGATCAGGGCAGCGTCGTCTTCCCCGTCCTCGGCGGAAGCCAGAAGCAAAGCGATCTTGCGCTTACGGCTCCCCCGCTTCTTCTCAAGCTGCTCGTCCAGTTCCACCAGTCGGCGCCGGTAGGAAGAAGCCCTTGCCGGAACGGTGCCCAGCCACTTGGCAATCAGCCCATGCAGCGTCGTCCTGTCTTCCAACAGGCCCTCGATCTCAGACCAGACAGCCGCGTCGACATCCTCAACCGGCAACTCCCAGCAATCCTCATGGTTCTGGGACGCTCCCCCTTCTACGCGACCTCCCATACAGCGGTAGTAGCGGCCGGTGGCGGTGCTGCCGCCGGTCCGGTGCGCCCCACACACGCTGACGAGGCGGTTGGACAGCAGGTATCGCGAGTGCTTGCCCTTGGTGCGCTTGCCCCGGTTGATGGCGGCACGCAGTTGCACGATGCGCGCCTCAGACAGCGGCCTCGGAACGTCGATTCGGAAGCTCGTCGTGATCGGATCGCCGTCCTCATTCTCGCCCGCGAATACGAACTCCACGTAGCCGCGAAGGCAGGCCTCGATGCGCCGGCCGAGATTGCCTCCGACCCACGGCTTCCCATTGCGCTGGGTGTAACCGAGGGCGTTGAGGTGACGGGCTACGTCCTCCTGTGTCACAGCCAGGTCCCGTCCCGCAAGGCCACCGAGCGGGATGAGGCGAGGATTGCCGCGTGGAAGGACGAGCGGTGGCCCGTCATAAAAGGACGGCGGCGGACCTGGGCGCCTGGCTCTGTTTCGAGGACGAAGCCGGCCAGGGCCTGAGGCCGCCGAAGGGCCGAACCTGGGGGCGCCGAGGTCACACACACCCATCGTGCGGGTTACCGCCGCAGGCACCAAACGCGTCTCCATGGCGGCGCTGATCTGCACCAGGCCCGGCCACCGGCCGCGGCTGATCTACCGCATCCACCTCGACCGCGGCCCCGCCAAAGGCCGGCGCAAGGGTTTCACCGAGACCCACTACGCCCGTCTGTTCGACGCCGCGCACCAGCAGCTCGGCGGCCCCATCGTCCTGGTCTGGGACAACATGAACACACACGTCAGCCGCACCATGCGGCAGCTGATCGACGCCCGGTTATGGCTGACCGTCTACCAGCTTCCGCCGTACGCTCCAGAGTTCAATCCGGTCGAGGGTGTGTGGGCGCACCTGAAGAGGCCGCTGGCCAACCTCACCAAACACAGCCTCGACCAGCTCACCACGTTGGTGAAGACGCGGCTGAAGCGGATGCAGTACCGGCCCCGCCTCATCGAGGGACTCGTCGCCAAAACCGGGCTCCAACCTCCAACCTCCACAACCCCGGCCGTTAAAGATCTCCAGGAACTAGGAGGCCACCAGGTCGCGGTCCACCGTGATGGTGTCGCGATCCAAAGCGGGCAATCCCAGGTGGTCACAGATCCGAACCCGCCCTGGTCCGTGAGGTCCAGGGCGGGTTGGCGTGGCCCTTGAGAGGTGTCGGATGGGGCCACAGTGGTGAGCGATGCTGCCGGTGCCGGCTTACGCGCGGTGGAGTTTCCAGTCGCCGACGTTCTGGGCCCGGTTGTAGTAGGCGTTGGTGCACACGTCGTACTTGCCGCCGGCGGGTCCGCCTCCGTTCGTCTCCAGGAAGCCGCCGTTGTCACCGTAGGTGTTCCACAAGTGGATCACGTCTCCGGGCCGGACATGCTGGTCACCGGGGCTGGACGCCTGGGCGAAAAGGCGCCAGCGGCCGGTACCGGGGGCGCGGTCCTTGTCTTTGGACGTCAGGACGTTGAACTTGCCGCCGCCGTTCTTCTGGTCGGCGGTCGCGCCCCCGTTGGTGTCGAGGTAGCCGCCGTCACCGCCATAGAGGTTCCGCAGGTAGACCAGGTCCCCGCTGACCACGTTGGCACCAACGGCTTTGCCAGTGGCGGAGAGGATCTGCCAGGTTCCGGTGCCTTCCCCACGCGTGGGCGAGTCGGCCGTCGACACCCCGTACTTCGCCCCGCCGTCGCTGCTGTGGCCGTTGGTGTCCAGGTACCCGCCCGCCCAGCTGTTGTAGCCGTTCTGCAGGTGGACCTGGTCGCCGAACTTCAGCTCGTTCGCCATGCTTCTCCCTTGGTCAACGGAAGGCATGCGGACGGCTCCCGCCCCGATGGCCAGGTCATCCCCCCGCAGCCATCCGAGTGTCACTGTCCTGCGGCAGGCCCTGACCTGCTCCGGATGCCAAACCGCCCGTGAGGGGGCACTGGAAGCGCGACCGCGGTTCACAAGCACCAGGGGCGCACGGAACCGCGGCATCGTCTGTCCCGAGGCGATTCCGACGAATCTCGCCGCAGCCGACTGAAGAGCCCCCAGCTGCCGCTCGGCCGCCCGTCCATCGACGCCTAACCGGTTTCACGTCCCCTTTGCACAGGATTAGGTTATGAAGTGCGGCATGATTTGATTTGCCGCGCGCCCACTCGCCGATGAGCTCAGCCACATCCAACCGCCGTAACCCGCACCGTTAAAGATCTCTAGCTCACGCGTCTGCTGCCGATGCGAGCGAGAGTCAGAAGGTGCCGTACCCGTCCGTGACGTCGAGCGGGTCAGCGGTCCCGGCTTTACGCTCTTCGCCTGCCCTGACTGCGTTCACCTCGTGCCACCAGGGCCGCTCATGATCGACGTCCTGCTTTACGTCGGAACGCGACGCTGAACCAGCAAGCAACGAGCCCCGCGCGGTACCTGCCGCGCGGGGCACCCTGCTGATTTCGTGCTCTCGCGTGACGTCCCAGCCAGCAGCAGGTCGGCCGGGTCGTCCGGCGGGGCCGGAGCTGATGATGATGACCTGGCGTATGCCGTCTCCGACCGAGTCCGGACTCACGCCTTCTACTGGGCGTCGATCTCTGCGATCAGGGCCTCGATGCGCTTGTGGATCTCGTCGCGGATGGGGCGGACGGCCTCGACGCCCTTGCCAGCCGGGTCTTCCAGGGCCCAGTCGAGGTACTTCTTGCCGGGGAAGATCGGGCAGGCGTCCCCGCAGCCCATGGTGATGACGTAGTCGGACGCCTGGACGGCCTCGGTGGTGAGGATCTTCGGCTCGGCCGCGGAGATGTCGATGCCGACCTCGTTCATGGCCTCGACGGCGGCTGGGTTGACCCGGTCGCCGGGGATGGAGCCGGCGGAGCGGACCTCGATCCGGTCGCCCGCGAGGTGGCTGAGGAATCCGGCGGCCATCTGGGAGCGCCCGGCGTTGTGGACGCAGACGAACAGCACGGAGGCGAGCGGGCTGGAGGACATCGGTTCTTCCTTCGTCAGTGCATCAAGCAGGTTGTGCAGGGGGATGGGTTCAGGTGCTCGGCAGGGAGGCGAGGAGTTCGGTGATGTGAGCGTCGATCTCGTCGCGGATGCCGCGGACGACGGCGATCGGGGCGCCCTCGGGGTCGGTGACGGGCCAGTCCAGGTAACGGCGGCCTGGGAGCACGGGGCAGGCGTCGCCGCAGCCCATCGTGATGACGATGTCGGCCGCCTGCACGACCTCGTCGGTCAGCGGCTTGGGGAACGCGTCCGCAAGGTTCACACCGGCCTCAATGAGTGCCTGGGCGACGACCGGTTCGACCTCGGCCGCAGGGTCTGTGCCGGCGGAGGAGGCGACCACGTGTCCGCCCGCTCGGTGGGCGAGGAGAGCGGCGGCCATCTGGGAGCGGCCGGCGTTGTGGCTGCATACGAACAGCACTCGTGGCAGGCCGCACCCCGGTGCGCCCTCGATGTGGGCGAGGGCGTTCAGACGCTCGGTTGCCAGGTGCTCGGCCAGCACCACCAGGTGAGTACGGACCCGGGCGTGCTCGGCCAGCCGCTCGTAGGAGTCGATGACCAGGCGCTGGATCGTCTCAGCGGAGAAGCGTCCGCGGTAGTGCAGGGCGAGGCGGGCTATGCCGGACGCAAGGCGGTCGTCGGGCAGGACGGGGGGCGAGGATGCGGTCATGGGAACCCCCTTCGGGGCATTGGTCCCACGGGCGTGGGGATACGGGTCCCAAAGATCAGCCCAGGCTGGTATCAGCCCGGAGTGATGTGAGATTATCAGTCCATGCTGACGTCAGTCGACACTGATCTGTTGCGGGTTCTCGCGGACCCGCTCCGCCTTCGGATCGTCACCCTGCTCGCCAAGGAGACGCTCTGCACCACGCACCTGATCGAGGAGACGGGGGCCAGACAGACCAACCTCTCCAACCACCTGAAGGTGCTGCGCGAGGCCGGGGTCGTGGAGACCGAGCCATGCGGCCGGTTCACCTACTACCGGCTCAAGCCCGACGTCATCACCTCCCTCGCGGGCCAGTTCGCCGACCTGGCGGAGACCGCGCGCACCACCGCCGAGAACAACGTCAAGCGGTCCTGCCCCTGATCCCCGCCCCTACGGCGACCCTGCACCGAGGAGCCCAGTTGACCGCCACCGAAGCTGCCGAGCACGACAGAGCCGAGGAATCCCCGATAGCCCCCGACGCGGTCGGGACCGACCCGCAGCCCGGCCCAGGCGCCACCCCGCCCCAGACACCGCCGCTGCTCGCCAGGGCCGCGGCCGAACTGGTCGGCACCGCGGCACTCGTGGCGGTGGTGGTCGGCTCCGGCATCCAGGCCACCGAACTGACCAAGGACGTCGGCCTGCAGCTCCTGGCGAACTCCACGGCCACCGTCTTCGGCCTCGGGGTTCTGATCCTGCTGCTCGGCCCGGTGTCCGGGGCGCACTTCAACCCCGCCGTCACTCTCGCCGAGTGGTGGAACGCTCGCCGTGGCGGCCCCGGCGTGACATTGCGGGAGGCCGCAATCTACGTCCCCACGCAGATCGCCGGCGCCATCGCGGGCGCGATCCTGGCCGACGCGATGTTCGGCGAACCGATGGTCAAGTGGTCCACCCACGACCGCTCGGCCGGACACCTGCTCCTTGGTGAGATCGTCGCGACGGCCGGACTGATCCTGGTGATCTTCGGCCTGGCCCGCACCGACCGCCTCCGCTACGCCCCCGTCGCGGTCGCCTCCTACATCGGCGCCGCGTACTGGTTCACTTCGTCCACGTCCTTCGCCAACCCGGCCGTGACGATTGGCCGCGCCTTCACCGACACCTTCGCCGGCATCGCCCCGGCGTCGGTGGCGGGCTTCATCGGCATGCAACTCATCGGCGCCGTGGTCGGCTTGGCCCTGGTGGCCCTCATCTTCATGCCCGGCCAGAAAGCCGCCGACTGACTCGGATGACCGATCGAGGCAGACGGGGTTGCATCCGGTACTCAGGTACAGGTTTACCGTCGAATTCGAGGCCGCTTCCGCCGGATGTGGCGTTGATCGATTGAGGGTGCCGTGATGGAACCTTGGGTGCCGGATGCATGCACGTTGCCGACCGCCGGGCAGCCCTTGCGCGTGGCGGAGTTCGACTCGTTGTTCGTTGACGCGCTGCTCGATGTGGACCGACAGGAGCCTGGCCGCCTACGGCTGGTACTGGACGGAACGGCGGAGGAACGGGCCCGCGATCTCGCGCAGCGAGAGACCGCCTGCTGCTCGTTCTTTACCTTCGACTTCCACGGCGAGGCCGGACGGCTGCTGATGGACATCAGTGCGCCAACAGAGCACGCCCCGGTGGTAGAGGCGCTCGCGGCACGTGCCGAGACCGCTCGGACCGGGTCATGAGCGCGCAGGAACTGAGCAGCGGGCAGGTCGCCGTAGCCGCTGGGGTGAACCCGCAGACGCTGCGCTACTACGAGCGGCGCGGGCTGCTGCCCGAGCCGCACCGGTCCAACGGCGGACACCGCATGTATCCGCCGGACGCGGTGACCACCCTGCGCGTGATCAAGGCTGCGCAGCGGCTCGGCTTCACCCTCGACGAGGTCGCCGATCTTCTGGAAGCGGGCGCGCATCGGCACGGCCGCAGCGAAGCCGGTCTCCAGCAGCGCGCCCGGCGCAAGATCGACGAGATCGACGCGAAGATCGCCGATCTGAACGTCATCCGCGCCTCGCTCACCGAAGCCGTAGCCGCGGGCTGCGACGACCTGACTGTCTGTGCGACCAGCCCGTCCTGTCCACTACCGTTCGCCGAACTCGCCGCGGGGGAACGCCATGGCGGATCCTGCTGCTGACCTTCACCGCACCGCGCGGGCACCCCGGGCCTTGGGCGCCCTGGCCGGGCTAGCCTGCGCGGCTTGCTGTCTGCTGCCCGCGCTGATCGCAGCTGAGGTACTGGGCGGCGCCGCCGCGGTGGTCGGCGGGCTTCCCGCCCTCGCCCTGGCACTCGCCGTCGCGGCAGCCGGGACGTGGTGGCTGGGCCGACGCCGGGCCCGGGCAGGCTGCTCCTGCTCCCGTCCGGGCACAGATTCCGCGTGCGGGTGCGCCGGCAAGGCAGCACCGGCTGTCAGCGGGCACCGGTGACCTGCGTAAAGTCCGGCCCATGTCCGTTGCGCCTTCCGTCGCCCTATTCGTTGTCGCCGCACTGTTCGAAATCGGTGGTGCGTGGCTGATCTGGCAGGGCGTCCGCGAGAACAAGGGCTGGATCTGGGCCGGCGCGGGTGTCATCGCGCTCGGCTTGTACGGGTTCGTCGCCACCTTGCAGCACGACGAGAATTTCGGCCGTGTTCTGGCCGCCTACGGTGGCATCTTCGTTGCCGGATCGATCGCCTGGGGCATGATCGCCGACGGGTACCGCCCCGATCGCTACGACATCATCGGAGCTCTCATCTGCCTCGTCGGCATGGCGGTACTGATGTACGCGCCGCGCGGCAATTGAGCCACCCCGATACGGCGAGCCTGGCGGCTCACGGCTATGGCGATCAGGCCGCGGTCGGCGCGGCCTTGATCAGCAGCTGCCCCATGGCCGCGAGGACTGTCGGCTCGACTCGGTAGTAGACCCAGGTGCCCCGCCGCTCGGAGGTGAGCAGCCCGGCTTCCTTGAGCTTCTTCAGGTGGTGGGAGACGGTCGGCTGGGAGACGCCGACGTCGGAGATGTCACACACGCATGCCTCCCCGCCCTCGTGAGAGGCCACAGCCGAGAAAAGCCGAAGCCGCACCGGGTCGCCGAGCGCCTTGAACATCCGCGCGGCCGTCTCGGCCTCCTCCGCGGTGAAGGGGCGCTCTGTGACCGGTGGGCAGCACGGCGCCACAGCCTCGCCGGGGGCGGGTTCCAGCAGCGGCAGCACCTTCGTATTCGACATGCATCTATGTTGACACATGTCGAACTAATGATGCGAGGGTCGGACAGTCTCAGATCCTGAGAGGTGGCGTGCCCCGAGCGCCACTACGCCTACCCCGTTTCCAACTGATCTCCAGATTCGATGAATGTCTATGTTGACGTCTGTCGATACAGGTGCAATGCTGGCACCGACAGGATATCGACGAATGTCGAAACAAAGGGGAATCTCGTGAACGCGCTCACCACCGACAAACTGCCCGTCGTGGTCATCGGCGCCGGTCCCATCGGCCTGGCTGCCGGTACACATCTCGTCGAGCGCGGCATCGAACCCCTGGTCCTGGAGACTGGCCCGACGGCTGGCAGCACTGTGCGCGAGTGGTCGCACGTTCGGCTGTTCTCGACCTGGGGCGAGCTCATCGACCCGGCCGCGGAGAAACTCCTGGCCCCGACTGGCTGGGTCCGCCCCGACGCGTCCACCTACCCGACCGGCGGCGACTGGGCCGAGCGCTATCTCCAGCCGCTCGCCGACGTCCTCGGCGGCAAGGTCCGCTACGGCGCCACAGTGACCGGCGTCGCCCGTGCCGGCCGCGACCGCATCGTCGACTCCGGCCGCGACGAGCAGCCGTTCACCGTGCACATCCAGTCCGCCGACGGGGCCGAGGAGCGAATCACCGCCCGCGCAGTCATCGACGCCTCCGGCACCTGGTCCGCCCCGAGCCCGATGGGCGCCGACGGCCTGCCCGCCCTCGGCGAGAAGAAGACCGCCGACCGCATCACCTACCGCGTCCCCAACCTGAGTGACCCGGCCGTTCGCGCCCGATACACGGGCAAGCGAACCGCCGTCGTCGGCTCCGGCGCCTCCGCCTTCACCGCCCTCGCCCTCCTCGCCGACCTCGCGAAGGAGAACGACGGCACGCACGCGGTGTGGATTCTGCGCCGCGGAATCAGCGACAACACCTACGGCGGCGGCGAGGCCGACCAGCTCCCCGCCCGCGGAGCACTCGGCCTGCGCGCCAAGGCCGCCGTTGAGGCCGGCCATGCGAGCGCCGTCACCGGCTTCCGTTCACAGGCCGTGGAACGCGACGGCGATCAGCTTGTCCTTGTCGCGGAGGACGGCCGCCGACTCGATCCGGTCGACGAGGTCATCGTCCTCACCGGCTTCCGCCCCAACCTGTCTTTCCTCTCCGAGCTCCGCCTCGGCCTTGACGAGCGCCTCCAGGCTCCGACCGCACTCGCGCCGCTCATCGACCCCAACGTCCACTCCTGCGGCACGGTCTACCCACACGGCGTCAACGAGCTCTCCCACCCGGAACAGGGCGTCTACCTGGTCGGCATGAAGTCCTACGGCCGCGCCCCGACGTTCCTCGCCATGACCGGCTACGAGCAGGTCCGCTCCATCACCGCCTCCATCGCAGGCGACCAGGAGGCCGCCGAGCGCGTCGAACTCACCCTCCCGGAAACGGGCGTGTGCGGCGGCGCGGGCCTCTTCGACGAGCCGGAGAACGCCGAGGAGTCCGGCGGCGGATGCTGCGCCGCCCCCACCACCCTCCAGATCGGCGTCGGCGCCCCGGCATCCACCGGCGGCTGCTGACCTCATACCTACACAAGGAGGATCGACATGTCCCGTGTACAGCTGGCTCTGCGAGTCCCGGATCTCGACGCGTCCATCGCCTTCTACAGCCGACTCTTCGGCACCGAGCCCGCCAAACTCCGCGATGGCTACGCCAACTTCGCGATCACCGAGCCCCCGCTCAAGCTCGTCCTGATCGAAGGCACCCCGGACGAAGACACCCGCCTGGACCACCTCGGCGTCGAGGTGGAATCGACGGAAGCCGTTCACACCGCCACAGCCCGCCTGAGTGAGGCCGGCCTGGCGACGACCGAGGAGAACGACACCACCTGCTGCTACGCCCTCCAGGACAAAGTCTGGGTCCACGGCCCCGGCCAGGAACCCTGGGAGGTCTACGTCGTTAAGGCCGACGCCAACTCCCTTGCCAAACAACAGGGCAGCACCTGCTGCACCCCTGCCTCGGACAACACCGACTCGAAGGAACCGGTCACTGTGGGCGGCTGCTGCTGATCCGGCCGTCGACCCACCTTCACACCAGCGAGGCCGTGACCGGCACGGGGACCGGTCACGGCCTCGCGCCGCCCTTCTGTGCGGCCTAGCTGGGCGAACTCGCGCCCTCAGCTTGGGAAGCTGCGGGTATTTGAGGGCAGTTCGGGCGTTGACCTGGGCAGACGGACGGATCGCGGTCTCGTAGGGCTGGGCTGCTTTCACCGTGGTTCCCCGCTGTTTCCCGCTCGCATTGGTGCGCTTGTGGTGCGGCCCGTACGTCAGTCCTGGGGTCGCACCTCACGAGCCCCGTGGGGCAGAGAACGGCCAACAGACCCCAGACCGGTCGCCCTGGTTACGGCACTTCTCCATTTCACAGCACAGCCAGTTTCCGGTCCTTTGTGGCGTCTTGACTCGCAAGGAACATCCCGTCCTTGCCCGCATGCAGGCAGCGCGCCGCCGGGCGCGGCCAGCCGGGGCGCAGACGGGAGGCAGGCCGCGCCGCAGAAGCGGCGCGCGCCCGCGCCGTGCACGGGCCTTGATCAAGTACAGAGGGTTGTAACTCGGCTGCGTTGAGGGCTCCACAGCACCAGCTCACGAACTCACATGCCACTCGGAGAACTTCGCGACGCCGATGGCGCAGACGACGGTACGGCCGCCCAACGCCTCATACGCGCAAACAAGAAGGCCCCTCCTCGTGGAGGAGCCTTCCTTGCGGGTCGTTCTCCCTGCCCAGAGCGGCATACACACCAGCCGCAATCGAGCCGATCTTGACGAACAGGATCGGAAACCGTCAGCCGGTCGCCCGGCGGTACTTCCGGACCGCGAGCGTGCGGAAGAGCAGGATGATCACGACCGACCAGATCAGCGAGGCCCACACGGGGTGCTGCATAGGCCAGGCGTCGGATGCCTGGAAGCCCGGGGGAAGGTTGCCGAACAGCTCGCGGCAGGCCTGCACGGTGGCGCTGAACGGGTTCCACTCCGCGATGTGCTGTAGGAAGGTGGGCATCTGGTTCGCGTCCACGAAGGCGTTCGAGATGAACGTCAGCGGAAACAGCCAGATCAGGCCGCCCGAGGTCGCTGCCTCAGGGGTGCGCACGGACAGTCCGATGAGGGCGCCGATCCACGAGAACGCGTAACCGAGAAGCAGGAGCAGCCCGAACCCGGCGAGTACCTTGCCGATGTTCTCGTGCGTGCGCCAGCCGACGATCACGGCGACGACCGCCAGGACGACGAGGGTGAGCGCCGTCTGCACCAGGTCGGCGAAGGTGCGCCCGGTCAGCACCGCACCACGTGCCATCGGCAGGGAGCGGAAGCGGTCGATGAGGCCCTTGTGCATGTCGTCGGCGATGCCCGCACCCGCACCCGCCGTAGCGAACGTGACGGTTTGGGCGAAGATGCCGGCCATCAAGAACTCGCGGTAAGCCTGGGTGGAGTTCGACGATCCAACCTGGATCGAGCCACCGAACACGTAGGTGAACAGCACTACGAACATGATTGGCTGGATCAGCCCAAAAATGATCATCTCGGGAATCCGGCCCATGCGGATCAAATTCCTACGGGCGATGACCGCGGAGTCGTTGATGGCGCTCACTTCACCTGCTCCTTCAAGGCGTGGCTCCGCCGGTCCCGGATGCGCAGCGAGATGGATCCTGGCGGGTACGTGGCCGGCGCGACCCGCACGGCGTCGAGAGCACTCATTTGGCGGCCTCCTTGCCGTTCTCGTCGTCCTTCATCTCGGCCACGTGTCCTGTCAGGGACAGGAAGACGTCGTCGAGGGTCGGGCGGCGCAGTCCGATGTCGTCGATCTCGATGCCCCGGGTGTCGAGCTCGCGGATGACTTCGGCGAGGAGCTTGGCGCCGCCGGTCACGGGGACGGTGAGCTTGCGCATGTGCTCCTCGACCGTCGTGTCGCCCTTGCCGAAGCCGCGCAACACCTCGGAGGCGGTCTGGATCTCGTCGCGCTCGTGCACCACGAGTTCGACGCGCTCGCCGCCGGTGCGGGCCTTGAGCTGGTCGGAGGTGCCGGTGGCGATGACATGGCCGTGGTCGACGACCGCGATCTCGTGTGCGAGGTGGTCGGCCTCTTCGAGGTACTGGGTGGTCAGCAGCAGTGTCGTACCGCCCGAGACCAGGCGCTTTATGACCTCCCAGAGCATCTGGCGGTTGCGTGGGTCGAGTCCGGTCGTCGGCTCGTCCATGAACATCACGGGCGGCGAGACCACCAGGGCGGCCGCCAGGTCGAGGCGGCGCCGCATGCCGCCGGAGTAGGTCTTCGTGGGACGGTCGGCTGCGTCGGCGAGGCCGAACTGCTCCAGCAGCTCGCCCGCGCGGGCCTTCGCCGCCTTTGCCCTCATCTGGTAGAGCTGGCCGACCATCTGCAGGTTCTCGCGGCCGGTGAGGTACTCGTCCACCGCCGCGAACTGTCCGGACAGACCGATGGAACGGCGCACGGCGTCGGGGTCCTTGAGGACGTCGATGCCCGCGACGACCGCCGAGCCACTGTCGGGGCGCAGCAGGGTCGTCAGACAGCGGACGGCCGTCGTCTTGCCCGCGCCGTTCGGCCCGAGCAGGCCCAGGACCGTGCCCTCGGGAACATCGAGGTCGACGCCGTCCAGAGCCCTTACGTCACCGAAGGTCTTCACCAGGCCTTCGGCATAGATGGCGCCTGGCATATGAATCTCCACGTGTTCGGGGAAACTTCGGAAAGCCTAGGTTTTCGCACTGTTCGTTCCGCGCCATACTCGGCGCTGTGCCGTATCTACGAGACACACCATAACGCGATGTATCGCGTCTCTCAATGGAGTTACCCGAACGAGTGACAAAGTGACTCCGACCTGCGTTTTCGCCCGCCGGGGCCTCGACCGACGACCGCTCGCGTCTCAGCCGATGACCGTGTAGCCCGCCTCGCGCAGGGCCTGGCCGACCTCGACGCAGTGCGTCCGGCCCTTCGTCTCCAGGTGCAGCTCGACCTCCGCCTCCGTGAGCCCGAGCCGTGGGTCGGTCCGTACGTGGCTCACATCGAGGACGTTAGCGTCCACCACTGACAACACACCCAAGAGCGTGGCGAGCGCGCCCGGCCGGTCCGTCAGCCGCAGCCGTACGGCGAGGTAGCGGCCCTGCGCGGCCATGCCGTGTCGCAGGACGCGCTGCAGCAGCACCGGGTCGACGTTGCCGCCGGACAGCACCGCGACGACCGGGCCCTCGAAGGCGCCGGGGTCGCTCAGCAGCGCCGCGACGGGGCTCGCGCCGGCCGGCTCGACGACCAGCTTGGCGCGCTCCAGGCACAGCAGCAGGGCGGCGGCGAGCTCGTCCTCGCTGACCGTGCGGACCTCGTCCACCAGGTCGCCGATGATCCGGAACGGCACGTCACCGGGCCTGCCGACCTTGATCCCGTCCGCCATCGTCACCGGGTTGTCGACGGCGACGGGGTGCCCGGCCGCCAGCGAGGGCGGGTAGGCCGCCGCGCCGGCCGCCTGCACGCCCACGATCCGCACGTCGGGCCGCAGCGACTTCACCGCCATCGCGATGCCCGCCGCGAGCCCGCCCCCGCCGATGCCGACGACGATCGTCCGCACCTCCGGGCACTGCTCGAGGATCTCCAGGCCGACCGTGCCCTGGCCCGCGATGATGTCGGGGTGGTCGAAGGGGTGGATGAACACCGCGCCCGTCTCGGCGGCGTACTCCTGTGCCGCGGCGAGCGTCTCGTCGACCACCTGGCCGTGCAGGCGCACCTCGGCGCCGTAGTCCTTGGTGGCGCTGATCTTGGGCAGCGGGGCGCCCTTCGGCATGAACACCGTCGAGCGCACGCCGAGCAGCGACGACGCGAGGGCGACACCCTGCGCGTGGTTGCCGGCGCTCGCGGCCACGACCCCCGCCGCCCGCTCCTCCGGGAGCAGCCCGGCGATCCGGACGTAGCCGCCGCGCAGCTTGAACGATCCCGTTCGCTGGAGGTTCTCGCATTTGAGGTGTACCGGCGCGCCCACCAGCTGGGACAGGTGCCTGCTGCCCTCCATCGCCGTCACGCGCGCCACGCCGGACAGCATCTTCTGGGCCCCGCGCACGTCGTCGAGAGTGACGGGAGGCAAGGAGTCAGCCGCGCTGTAGCTCATGACCCAAGTCTCGCAGTTCACAGGCGCAAGGCCCTGGTGTGACCAAGCACCGAGATGGGTTTGCGCAGCGCCGGTACACCCCGCGTCCGGGCCGCGTACCCTGTCCCCCAACCCAGCACCCCCTTCATGAAGTGAGCCCCCGGCCATGCCCACAACACCTGAAATGTCGATGGACATGACGACCGTCGCTGACAGCGGTCTCCTCGACACGCTGCAGCACGAGGTGGCGGTGTTCGCCCGTCGTGCCGAACAGACCCGGCTCGGTGGGGTCGGACAGGTGCGCAACTCCATGGACCGCGCCGCATACCTGCTGCTCAACCGCCTCGACAAGGAAGGCCCCATGGGCGTCAAGGCGCTCGCCGCGAGCATGGGGATCGACTCGTCGACGGTGACCCGGCAGGTGGCGCCGCTCGTCGACACCGGGCTCGTCAAGCGCACCTCGCACCCCGAGGACGGGCGCGCGGTGGTGCTCCAGCTGTCCCCGCGCGGGCAGTCGCGGCTGGAGGAAGTGCGGTCGTCCCGGCGTCAGCTGATGGCCGAACTGACGCAGGACTGGGCCCCGGAGGAGCGTGTGGCGTTCTGCACCCTCCTGACTCGCTTCAACACCGCGCTCTCCTCACGGATGGCGGCGCAGGGAATCTCGGGCACGGACGCGCCCGCGGCCTCCTGAGGCCCGATTCGGCGCCGCGGCGACGCCCCTCGCCGCGCGGAATCCGCCTCCCGCACGCGCGCGTACTCGTGTGATCCGCTCCCGGCTCTTGACCCCGGGCCGTCACTGGCCTCATATGAAACCGGGTCCTGTCGTGTGCGGCCGAAACGCGTCACGCGCGGGCCGGGGTCCGGTTCCTCAGGGTCGGTCAGGCAGGAGGGGCGGTGGGACGACGGCGAGTGGTCCAGGACGCCCGCCGGGACCGCGAGTTCGCGGCGTTCGTCGCGGGCGCGGCAGGGCGGCTGCTGCATGCCGCCACGCTGCTCACCGCTGAGCCGCCGGCCGACAACCCGCGCGCGCGGCGCCTGCTGACGCTGTCCCTGGCGCACACGTACGCGTGCTGGGACCGACTGCGCGGCGAGGACCCGTACGACCGCGCCCGCCAGTACCTGGCCACCCGCTTCTCCCGGGCCGTCTGGCACCAGTACGGCCTTCTCGGCGCCCTCGGCCGGTCCCGCCCGCACCCCGAAAGCCCGCTCGCCCGGCTGGCCCCCCAGGAACGCCTGATCCTGGTCCTGCGGCTGTACGAGGGCGTCGCCGAGGAGCAGGCGGCGGCCCTGCTCGGGCTGCCCAGGGAGCGCGTCCACGCGATCTGCGACCGGGCGACCGCGACCCTGCTGCATCCTCCGCGCGAGCCCGCACCGGCCGTGCTGGGCCCGAAGGTGGTGTCGCCATGAATCGCGCCGAACGGGAAGCGGCCGCACGGCGGATCATGGAGCGCACGCCGCCGCCGGTGCCGCCGGAGCTACACGCGGAGGCCGTGCGGCGCGGCGGCCGCATGCTGCGCCGCAGGAACGCCGCCGTGCTGCTGATGTGGCTGGTGCTGTTCGCCGCGACGATGGCGTTCGTGGTGTGGGCGCTGACGGCCCGCCCCTGGGTGGAGCCGCCGTCGGAGACGACTCCACCGCTGACGGGCTGGTGACCCCTTCCTGCGGTCCCCAGCCCTTTCCTGCGGCCCTGGGCTAGCCGAGCGCCTGCTGGAGGTCCTCCAGGAGGTCCTCGACGTTCTCGATGCCCACGGAGAGGCGGACGAGGTCGGCGGGGACCTCGAGGGCGGAGCCGGCCACGGACGCGTGGGTCATGCGGCCGGGGTGCTCGATGAGGGACTCGACGCCGCCCAGGGACTCGCCGAGCGTGAACACCTTGGCGCGGTTGCAGACCTCGACGGCTGCCTCCTCGCCGCCGGTGACCCGGAAGGAGACCATGCCGCCGAAGGCCTTCATCTGCTTGGCGGCGACCTCGTGACCGGGGTGCTCGGGCAGGCCGGGGTACAGCACGCTCGTCACGCGCGCGTGCCGGGTCAGCATGTCGGTGATCTTCGTGGCGTTCTGGCTGTGCCGGTCCATGCGCACCGACAGCGTCTTGGTGCCGCGCAGCACCAGCCAGGAGTCGAAGGGCCCGGCGACCGCGCCCATCGCGTTCTGGTGGAAGGCCAGTTCGTCGCCCAGGTCCGAGTCGCCGACGATCAGCGCACCGCCGACGACGTCCGAGTGGCCGCCCATGTACTTGGTGAGGGAGTGCACCACTACGTCCGCGCCGAGGGACAGCGGCTGCTGCAGATACGGCGTGGCGAAGGTGTTGTCGACGACGAGCTTGGCGCCCGCGTCCCGGGCGATCTGGGCGACGGCCGCGATGTCGGTGATGCCGAGCAACGGGTTGGAGGGGGTCTCCACCCACACGATCTTGGTCTTGGGGGTGATGGCGGCCCGGACCGCGGACGGATCGCTGGTGTCGGCGACGGACCACTCCACGCCCCATCGCGCGACGACCTTCGCGAACAGCCGGAACGTGCCGCCGTACGCGTCATTGGGGATGACCACGTGGTCGCCGGGGCTGAGCAGCGTACGCAACAGGCAGTCCTCGGCCGCCAGTCCGGACGCGAACGCGAGGCCGCGGCGGCCGCCCTCCAGGGCCGCGAGGTTCTCCTCCAGGGCGGTCCTCGTCGGGTTGGCGCTACGGCTGTACTCATAGCCGCCGCGCAGGCCGCCGACGCCGTCCTGCTTGTAGGTCGAGACCTGGTAGATCGGCGGGACGACCGCGCCGGTGAGGGGGTCGGCGGTGTTCCCCGCATGGATCGCGAGAGTCTCGAAGTGCTGACTGATGTGCCTGTCGCTCATGGGCACCGAGCGTAATGCGCGAACGGGGCGGATGCCGTACGACGGGGATTCCTGCCCGGCTCGGCCTGCTCGGCCCGCTCACCACGGACCCGTTTTCCACAGGACGGGACGCCACGGAACTCGTTTTCCACAGGCTGCCCGACCTCGTTCGCCAATTGTCGGCGGCGTCTGGAACGCTGGAGGCATGGAAATTCTCTGGGTCCTGATCGCGCTGCTCATGATCGGCTTTGTGGTCGTGCCGTTCATGCGGCGCAGGCGGGGCATGATCGAGCAGGTCCACCCCGGCCACCCGGACGCCGCGGACCCGGCGAATTACGGCTTCGTACGGCAGGAGGAGCTGGACATCCGCATGCCCGGCCCCGACCAGGACCTGCTGGACGTCCTGGACCTGGTGCAGCGCACGCAGGACTACAAGGCGGCGTCCCAGCTCCTCGCGGGCACCGAGGCGGACGGTGAGCAGCGCTGGCAGCGCGTGCAGGCCTTCGCGGGCGCCGCGTCGCTGGAGCTGCAGCAGCGGCCGGGCGGCGTGAGTGAGTCGCCGGGCGGGCAGTGGCTGCGGGTGTGGCGCACCGAGCAGCCCAAGGACGCGGGCGGGGCGGCCGTACACGCGGAGTTCCTGGTGCAGCAGGCATGGCGCACGGCGACGCCTGGCACGGACGAGTTCCGGATCATCATGGAGGAGGCGAAGTCGGCGTGCGGTGAGGCGGCGCTCCTCGCCCCCGGTGACCCGATTCCGTACATCGTCGAGCTGTCCGTCGCGCGAGGACTCGCCTACTCACGGCCGGAGTTCGAGCAGCTCTGGCTGAAGATCCTGGACCGCGCCCCGTCCCACATGGGCGCGCACCTGGCGGCCCTGCACTACTGGTGCGAGAAGTGGCACGGCTCGCGCCAACTGGCGTACGAGTTCGCGGAAGCGGCGGCGGCCCGCGCGCCCCAGGGCTCCCTCCTCGCCGCCATGCCGCTGTTCGCGGTCTTCGAGCACCTGCCCGAGGTGAACCTGGTCAGCGGCTTCTACCAGAGCGAGGTCGTGACCAAGGCGATCCACGGCGCGCTGTACGCGGTGCACGCGGCCCGCCCCGGCGACCCGATGCTGGCGCACGTACGCCACCTGCTGATGTTCTTCCTGGTCCGCGGCGAGCGCTGGGCCGAGGCCATGGACCAGCTGATACACGTCGACGGCCACATCGGTGCCCTCCCCTGGACCCTGTCGCCCGACCCGGCCGCCGAGTTCGCGGTCTACCGGGCGCTGGCCGTGGCGGGCTACGAGGCCAACGGCGGCAGCCCGGCGACCCTGCCGCACTGAGCCGCGCACCCACCCAAGAGAATCCGCATTGCCGCACTGACCTGCGGTAGGGCATACTCCGCTTCCCCCCACAACACTTCGTCATGTCCATTTCTCGTGGGGGGAATTGCCCAACATGGGGGCAACTCTGCGCGCCGTGCGCGCGCTCATCCTGCTCGCCGGGTTCTATCTGCTCGGCTTCGTCATGCTCGGCGCGCTCGTCGCCGTCGACTGGGCCGTCGCGGAGGGCGGGGTCGGGAGCGTCACCGCCAAGGTGTGGATCGTCAGCGCGCTGCTGGCGATCCCCATCGTGCAGGGCATGTTCGCGCTGCGCACGCCCAAGGACGAACCGCTGCCCGGCCTGCCCGTGACCGAGCAGCAGGAGCCGGTGCTCTGGACGGCCGTGCGCACCCTGGCACAGGAGACCGGGAGCCGCGCGCCGGACGAGATGGTCCTGACCCCGGACGTCAACGCGGCCGTCGCCGAGGACGCGACGTTCCTCGGTCTCAAGCCCGGCCGGCGCCGTATGTACATCGGGCTGCCGCTGATGGCGGGGCTGAGCGAACCGCAGCTGCGGGCCGTGCTGGCCCATGAGTTCGGGCACTACACGAACCATGACACCCGCCTCTCCGCGATCACTCTGCGCGGCCGCCTCCAGGTGATGCGCACCGTCGCCAGCCTGCACGAGCGTTCCCGCAAGAAGGTCGCCAAGGAGGAGGCCAAGCAGGAGAAGAAGAACGCCAAGCGGCTCGCCAAGGGCAGGAAGACGGGCGCGGTCGACGCCGGGACGGCGGGCCTGAGCTACCGCCTCGCCGCCAAGCCGTTCCTCTGGTACGGCACCTTCTACCTGCGCGCCTCCCAGGGCGTGGGCCGGCGGCAGGAGCTCGCCGCCGACCTGGCCGCCGCGCGTATCGCCGGCCGCGACGCCACCGCGTCCGCGCTGCGCGAGATCCCCGTCCTGGACTCCGCCCACGGCTTCTACATGCAGTCGTACGCGACCCTCGGCACCGGCGCCGGACTGCTGCCGCCGCCCGGCGAGGTCTTCGGCGGGCTGCGCCATCTGCTGGCCGGGCGCGCCGACGAGCTGGACGAGATGCGGCGGGCCCGGCCCCAGGAGGAGCGGTCGCCGTACGACTCGCACCCGCCGATCGCCGAGCGCATCGCCCGCATCGAGCAGCTCCCCGACGACGGCCGCGCCCTGACCGGAGCCCGCCCCGCGCTCTCCCTGCTCACCGACCCGGCCCACGCCTTCGCCGCGCTGGAGCAGGCCGCCCTCACCCCCGAGGCCCATCAACTGCGCCGCACCGCCGGCTGGACCCAGCTGGTCAACGAGTCGATGCTCTGGCACGCCGACCAGGACGCCGAGCCGCTGCGCGCGGCCGTCACCGAGATCCACGGCGGTGACGGCTCCCTGGCCTCCTTCCTGGACGCCGTCGACGCGGGCCGGCTGTGGCAGATGGCCGACCGCCTGCCCAAGTCGCAGGAGGCGCAGGCCGCCACGGGCCGCACGGCGCGCGAGTTCGCGCGCCCCCAGGTGCGTGCCCGCCTCTCCCGCATGGTCGTCGCCGAGTTCGTCCGCCTCGGCCGGGCCCACTGGGAGCTGTCCTGGTCGGACTCGGCCCGGCTGCGCCTGCCGGACGGTTACGAGGAGGAGCTGAAGCAGGTGCTGGACGCCGTGGTGGAGGACGTACCGGACACGCGGGGACTGCGGCAGTTGCTGGCGCGGGGGCACTGACCGAGACCGAGGCCGGACCGACGCCGGCTTCAGGGCCGGCACATCGCCGAGACCCGGCTTGGGCACACGCCGCCCCCTCCTCCTTTTCCTCTTCCCCTCCCCCGTTCGCTGCATAAGCCCCTCACTGCTCAAGGACGCAGACACCCATGAGTCACATACTTCCGATCATCGTGATCCTGCTCGCGATCTACTCCTGGTATCGCGCACAGAAGAAATCGGCCCCGAGCGGAGGCGGCGCATCCGTCCGCAACCGGGATCTGTCCAAGGCCGCCGCCCGGCTGGGATTCCTGCCCGGCGAGCGGCTGGACACCGCCCGGGCCTACGCGCCCGACCCTCGGATCGCGGCCGCACGGGAAGCCGTACGGGCAGGGGACTGGAAGGCCGGTGCGCAGTTCCTGGCCGAGGCCGGGCGGGACTGGCAGGAGCGGGACCGGCGCTCGAGTGTGCTGGCCGACGAGGCCGTCAAGGACGACTCGTGGCTGCTTGCCTGGCGCACGGAGCGGCCGGAGGACCCCGACGTGGCGCTGGTGTTCGCGGAGTCGATGATCTACCTCGCCTGGGAGGTACGCGGCTCGGCGACCGCCAAGCACACCACGCAGGAGCAGTTCGCGGGCTTCCGCAGGATCCTGGACCAGGCCCGTGAGGCGTGCGCGCGGGCGCAGGCGCTGGCCGGGGACGACCCGTGCCCGTTCATCGTGGAGATCCCGCTGGCGAAGGGCCTCGGGTATCCGCACGAGAGGTTCGAGGAGATCTGGGCCGAGATCGTCAAGCGCGACCCGCACCACCTGGCCGCGCACACCTCCGCCCTGCAGTACTGGTGCGCGAAGTGGCGCGGCTCGCACGAGCTGGCGGAGGGCTTCGCCCGGTCCGCGGCGGAGAAGGGCGTGCCGGGGCAGTTGCTGACCCTGCTGCCGCTGGAGGCGTACTTCGAGTACGAGATCCAGCACTCCGACCTGGAGCAGGACGAGTTCTACAAGCGCCCGGAGATCGTCGCGGCGGTCGACGCCGCCCTGGTCGACGTGGCGGCCGCGGCGGCCGCGAACCCCGAGGACTGGCGAATCCCGCAGGTCCGCCACCTGCTGGCCAGCCTGCTGTTCTGGCAGGACCGGTACGAGGCGGCGGCCGAGCAGTTCCGGCTGGTCGACGGGTACATCGACGCCGTGCCGTGGTCGTACCGGGGCGACCGGGACGCGATGATCAAGGCATATGTGCGGCAGCGGGACTTCAGCGCCGCGCAGGTGGTGAAGGCGCGGGGCGGAATCTGAGAGCTCGGCCGTACCGGGAACGGTTTACAGCAGCCGTCGCCCGGCCCGTACTGCTCAGCCTCATCATGCCCTCATGACCGAAGAGGGTCCGAAGTCGCCCGTGAGCGTTTGACCTTGACACTGTGACAAGGCCTTCACTCTTGCCGAGGAGGTGGTCCCGATGACCATGACGCGGCAGGACGCGGAGGCGACACGAGCGCTCCGGGCGCTGGAGGACGGCCGTTCGTCCGTGCGGCTGCGGGCGGCTCTGGCGGTCGGTACGACGCCGGATCCGCGCTTCGTCGACAAGCTCGTGGAGCGAAGCGCGATCGAGCCCGAGTTCTTCGTCCGCGACGCGCTGACCTGGGCGCTCACCCGTCACCCGGTGTCCTTGACGCTCCCCCGGCTGCTCCGCGAAGTCCGCTCGGAGCGGGCGCAGGCACGGAGTCAGGCGCTGCACACGCTGTCCAAGATCGGGGACCGGCAGGCGTGGCCGGCGATCACGCGGGCCCTCCTGTCCGACGCCGACGACGAGGTGGCGCGGAGCGCCTGGCGGGCCGCTGTCGTGCTCGTACCGGACGGCGAGGAGTCCGGGCTGGCCGCCGTACTGGCGACACAGCTCGGGCGCGGTGAGCGGGAGACGCAGCTGAGCCTCAGCCGGGCGCTGGTCTCACTGGGTGAGGCCGTTCTGCCGGCTCTGGGCGCTGCGACGACCGCTGCTGACCGGCATGTGCGCACGCACGCGCTCGCCACGGAACGGCTGCTGCACGAGCCCGATGCCGGATTCGAGTTCGCGGTCGAGGAGGCGAAGCGCATGGTGGCTCTCGGCGGGTCCGGCCAGGAGGGACGATAGGAAGTGTTGATCGGTGAGGTGGCGCGACGGTCCGGGGTCAGTGCCCGCATGCTCAGGCACTACGAGTCGCTCGGCCTGTTGCGGCCCTCGGGCCGTACGGGCTCCGGCTATCGGGAGTACTCCGGCGACGACATCCGGCGGATCTTCCACATCGAGAGCCTGAGGTCGCTGGGGCTGTCGCTGCGTGAGATCGGACGCGCGCTCGACGATCCCGGCTTCACGCCCTCGGCGCTCGTCGACGACCTCATCCGTCAGACGCACGAACGTATCGCGGCCGAGACCGAGTTGCTCACGCGGCTCCGCCGGATCGATGCCGCGGAGCCCGCCGGCTGGGAGGACGTCCTCCAGGTCGTCGCGTTCCTCCAGGCGCTGGGGTCGAACAGCGCTGCAGCCCGGCAGCGCGCGGCCCTCTCCTCGGCCGGCGAGGTTCCGGTGCCGGTGGAAGCCCTGGTCGAGGCGGTACTGAGGGAGTCCGAGCCGAACGTCGCCGGAGCTCTTCGATGGGCGCTGGCGCGATCGGGCGACGACGGCACGGCACTGCTGGCGCAGGGCCTCGGCTCACCGGTGGCCGCGGTGCGGGAACGAGCTGTTCAGTCTCTCGCCGAGATGCCCGGTGACGAGGCCACCGCCCGGCTGCGGGACGCCCTCTCGAACCCGGATGCGGTGGTCCGCGGCCATGCGGCTCTGGCGCTCGGGACGCGGGGAGTGCCCGAGGCGATCCCGGTGCTGATCGACATGATCGTGGCGGGGAGGAACGACACCGATGCCGCCGATGCGCTGAGCATGCTGGCGAGCGACACCGCGACGGTCGATCAGATCGCCGCGAATCAGATCGCCGCGGATCGGATCGCCGCGAATCAGATCGCCACCGGGCTCGTCGACCGCCTCGCCGATGACACCACCGAAGCGCCCGCACGCGTACGGCTCACCCAGGCGCTGGCGGACATCCCGGGGAGCACGGCCTCAGATGCCCTCGTGGAGCTGGCGCAGGACGGGAACCGTGCCGTAGCGGTCACCGCGACGTACCTTCTCCGGCTACGCGACGCACAGTGACAAACGGATTCCTCCTGGAGTGCCGCGGATACGGCGGAGCCTGTGCCAGTCAGCCTCCGCCGTACGCCGGGCAGCCGCCTCGCGGTCAGCCCTCGGCGCGGGCGGGCAGCCGCCATCCGGGACGCGGGAAGTGGCAGGTGTAGCCCTCCGGGTAACGCTGCAGGTAGTCCTGATGCTCGGGCTCGGCCTCCCAGAAGGGGCCCACCGGCTCGACCTCGGTGACGACCTTGCCCGGCCACAGGCCCGAGGCGTCCACGTCCGCGATCGTGTCCTCGGCGATCCGCTTCTGCTCGTCGTCCTCGTAGTAGATCGCCGAGCGGTAGCTGAGGCCCATGTCGTTGCCCTGGCGGTTCTTCGTGCTCGGGTCGTGGATCTGGAAGAAGAACTCCAGGATCGCGCGGTAGTCGGTCTTCTCGGGGTCGAAAAGGATCTCAATGGCCTCCGCGTGCGTGCCGTGGTTACGGTACGTCGCGTTCGGCACGTCACCCCCGGTGTATCCCACCCGGGTCGCCGTCACGCCCGGAAGTCGGCGGATCAGCTCCTCCATCCCCCAGAAGCATCCGCCCGCCAGCACTGCCCTCTGCGTCTGCGCAGCCATCGTGGCCCTCCAATATCTGTCCGCTCGGTCACTCGGGCTGCTCTGCTCGCACACACCGGCATCCCATGCCCACCCTGCTCAACGCATGAGGGGGCCGGGCGATTCCGATTCCGAGTACGCCGCCCGCCCGCCGTCCGTGTCCTGCGCCCCGCCGTCCGGCGGAGAGAGGACCCCCGTCAGCCGGGTTCGACCACCCCCTCCGACTCGGCAGTCCCGTCCGTGGTCGTCGCGGGCTTCGTATAGAGGACTTCCCGTGCCTGCTCCGCGGCGCGCGCCGTGCTTTCGGAGACGAAGTCGAGGAAGCGGGCGATGTTGTCGAGGCGGGTGGCGGCCGGGGTGCCGGGGCCGAGGACGCCGACGCCCTGCCGTGCGGTCACGACGACCTGGGCGAGGGCGCGGGCGCTGGCCATCAGCGATTCGTACCAGACGTCGTCGTCGACGACGTAGCGCTCGCGGCGGCGTTCGTCGCGTTCCCGGCGGACGAATCCCTGGCTGTCGAGGAACGTGATCGCCTTGGAGATGGACGCCGGGCTGACCTGGAGGCGCTGGACGAGTTCGGACGCGGTGAGGCGGCCCGCGTCGGTGATGGTGAGGCAGGCCATCACCCTGGACATCATCTTGGGCATGCCCGACTGCATGAAGACGGTCGTGAGCAGCTCCTCGTAGTCGCTTACGGCCTCGGCGTCGCGTCCGTGGGCCTGCGGGGGCGCCGCCGATCCCCGGGGCGCGGCCTGCCTGCGCCGGTGGGCGCGGCGTTCGGTGGCGCGGTGGGCGAGGTCGGAGCGGTAGGCGGTCGGGCCGCCGTTGCGCATCACCTCGCGCGTGACCGTCGAGGTCGGACGGTCGAGGCGTCTGGCGATCTCCGCATAGGCAAGGCCGTCGGCCAGTCCCAGCGCGATCTGCTGGCGTTCCTGCTGGGTGAGTCTGCCTCCGGGCACCACGATCTCCTTCGCACTTTCTGATGCCGCCCAGCATAGCGTTCACTCCCATCCCATTGCAACGAACCAGGAGAGGTTGTTGCATTAAGCGCAAGACCGTTGCAACGAATTTCCACGTCTGACCTGTGTTTATGACGTCAATGCGCAACGACTCCGTTGTGCACTCTTCGAACGCAACGTAGCTTTTCCTTCATCGGAAACAGCGAGTCAAGGAGAGCACGATGCAGAAGTTCGACACCCCCGCCCCCGTCGCCGCCGTCCTCGACATCCCCGCCGGACGCATCCGGTTCATCGCCGCCGACCGGGCCGACACCACCGTCGAGGTCCTGCCCGCGGACCCCTCCAAGAGCCGCGACGTGAAGGCGGCGGAGCAGACCGAGGTCGCCTTCGGCGACGGCGTCCTGCGCATCGAGGTACCGGCGGCGACGAACCGGATCCTCGGCGCCGCCTCCGGGTCGATCGAGGTGACGGTCCAACTGCCCGCCGGCTCCCGCGTCGAGGCGAAGGCGGCCGCTGCAGAACTCCGCGGTGTCGGACGGCTCGGCGACGTCGCCTTCGAAGGCGCGCAGGGCACGGTCAAGCTCGACGAGACCGCCGGCGCCCGCCTCACCCTGCAGGCCGGCGACATCACGGTCGGCCGCCTCACCGGACCCGCGGAGATCAGCACCCTGAAGGGCGACCTCCACATCGCCGAAGCCGTGCGCGGCACCGTCACGCTGCGCACCGAGCACGGCGAGATCTCGGTCGGCGCCGCCCGCGGGGTCTCCGCCTCCCTGGACGCCGGCACCACCTACGGCCGGATCCACAACACGCTCAAGAACGCCGACGGCGCCGCCGCCGGCCTGAACATCCACGCGACCACCGCTTACGGCGACGTCACCGCCCGGAGCCTCTGAACCGTCCGCAGCCTGTAGAAGGAGCACACCTCATGACCAACGTGGCCATCGCGGCGAACGGGCTGCGCAAGTCGTACGGCGACAAGCTCGTCCTCGACGGCATCGACGTGACCGTCCCGGAAGGAACGGTCTTCTCCCTGCTCGGCCCGAACGGTGCCGGCAAGACCACCGCAGTGAAGATCCTGTCCACCCTCATCTCCGCCGACGGCGGGCAGGCCCAGGTCGCGGGTCACGACCTCGCCGCCGACCCGCAGGCCGTGCGTGCCGCGATCGGGGTCACCGGGCAGTTCTCCGCCGTCGACGGGCTGATCACCGGTGAGGAGAACATGCTCCTGATGGCGGACCTGCACCACCTGCCCAAGCGCGAAGGGCGGCGCGTCGCCACCGAGCTGCTGGAGCGCTTCGACCTCACCGAGGCCGCGAAGAAGCCCGCCTCCACCTACTCCGGCGGCATGAAGCGGCGCCTGGACATCGCCATGACCCTGGTCGGCAACCCGCGCATCATCTTCCTCGACGAGCCGACCACCGGCCTCGACCCGCGCTCGAGGCACAACATGTGGCAGATCATCCGCGAGCTCGTCTCCGGCGGGGTGACCGTCTTCCTCACCACGCAGTACCTGGAGGAGGCCGACGAACTCGCCGACCGCATCGCCGTGCTCAACGACGGGAAGATCGCCGCCGAGGGCACCGCCGACGAGCTCAAGCGGCTCATCCCCGGCGGACACATCCGCCTGCGCTTCACCGACCCGGCCACCTACCACAACGCCGCCACCGCACTGCAAGAAGCCACCCGGAACGACGAGGCCCTCGCCCTGCACATCCCCAGCGACGGCAGCCAGCGCGAGTTGCGCTCCATCCTCGACTGGCTCGACGCCGCCGGCATCGAAGCCGACGAACTCACCGTCCACACCCCCGACCTCGACGACGTCTTCTTCGCCCTGACCAGCGGCACCGACATCCCCAACCAGCCGACCCGGTGGAACCACCCGACCCAGCCCAACCAGCCGACCCAGCCGACCCAGCCCAACCAGTCCAAGGAGAACGTCCGATGAGCTCCCTCTCCCTCGCCGTACGCGACTCCACCACCATGCTGCGCCGCAACCTCCTGCACGCCCGGCGCTACCCCTCCCTCACCCTCAACCTGCTGCTCACGCCGATCATGCTCCTGCTGCTCTTCGTCTACATCTTCGGCGACACCATGAGCGCAGGCATCGGCGGCGGTGGCGGCGCGGACCGCTCGAAGTACATCGCCTACATCGTCCCCGGCCTGTTGCTGATGACCATCGGCAGCACCACCATCGGCACCGCCGTATCCGTGGCCACCGACATGACCGAGGGCATCATCGCCCGCTTCCGCACCATGGCCATCCACCGTGGATCGGTCCTCATCGGACACGTCATCGGCAGCGTGCTGCAGTCGATCACCAGCGTGGTCCTCGTCGGCGCAGTCGGCGTGGCCATCGGCTTCCGCTCCACCGATGCCACCGTCCTGGAATGGCTCGCCGCGTTCGGACTGCTCGTGCTCTTCGCCATGGCACTCACGTGGATCGCGGTCGGTATGGGACTGTCCAGCCCGAACGCCGAGGCCGCCAGCAACCAGGCGATGCCCCTGATCCTGCTGCCCCTTCTGTCCAGCGCCTTCGTGCCCGTCGACGCCATGCCGGGCTGGTTCCAGCCGATCGCCGAGTACCAGCCCTTCACCCCGGCCATCGAGACCCTGCGCGGACTGCTCCTCGGCAGCGAGATCGGCCAAAACGGATGGCTGGCCGTGGCCTGGTGCCTGGGCCTCGCGGTGCTCGGCTACGTCTGGTCGACCTCGAAGTTCAACGACGACCCGAAGTAACTGCCATGACAATGCGGGGCACCTGGCGCCCCCGCAACTCGCTTCACCAGAGGGCGGCGACCGTCGAGGTCACCGCCCTCCAGGGGCTGCAATGGCCAGGACGCGGTCGCGCAGTACGGGGAGTTCGGAGCGGATTCGGGCGACCTGGGTCATGTCGCAGTCCACCGTCAGCGTCTCCTGTGCGGTGCCGGCCTCGCCCAGCACGGTTCCCCACGGGTCGATGGCCATGCTGTGTCCGGCCTGCCGCATGCCGCCATGCTCACCGGTCGCGCAGCAGGCCAGGAGGAAGACCTGCTCCTCCAGGGCCCGCGTGCGAGTGAGGAGATGCCAATGGGTGAGACGAGCCGCGGGCCATGCGGCGGGCACCACGATCAGCTCCGCGCCCGCGTCGAGCAGGCCCCGGAAGAGTTCGGGGAAGCGCAGGTCGTAGCAGATGGCGAGGCCGATCACGCCGAAGTCGGTGGGGACGGTGACGATGTCGTCGCCACCGCCCATCAGGGTCGCCTCGCCGGTGTCGAAGCCGTACCGGTGGATCTTGCGATAGCGACCGCGCAGGTCGCCGGACCGGTCGAAGAGGAGGGCGGTGTTGTACAACGTCCCGTCCCCGTCCCGCTCGACGATCGATCCGGCATGGAGCCACGCGCCGGCCGTCCACAGCTCCGGCAGGACCACCAGATCGTCGTCTCTGCGCTCCCGGACCAGCGAAGCTGCCCTCCGGCGGCGCTCGTCGGCGGAATCCGACGAGTCCACGGCGAGCTGTATCAGCGCGGCACGCATGGCTGTCACCTCCGTGACCGTCCTCCTCCCACGAGCGTAGGGCGGCGACCGGTCTCCCGCGCGATTGTCGGACCCTGCTGCTTTCATGGGGGCATGACCAACAAAAGCGTCGTCGTGGAGCGGCATATCGCCGCAGGTCAGGGCCCTGTCTGGGAGGCCGTGACCGACCTTCGGGGTATGGAGCGAATGCTCAGTGGGGTGTCGAAGGTCGAGGTGCTCACGGACGGGGCCTTCGGTGTCGGTACGCGGTGGCGGGAGACCCGGAAGATGTTCGGGAAGGAGGCCACCGAGGAGATGTGGGTGACCGCCTGTGAGCCGCCCGAGCGGTATGTCGTGGAGGCCGAGTCGCGCGGGACCCACTACGTCTCGGAGTGGCTGCTTCTCGCGGACGGGCCGTCGGCGACGACCGTCCGGATGACCTTCTCGGGCGAGCCCGTCGCGGGCTCCGGCGGCTTCGCGGGGCTGCTCTCGAAGATTCTCGGCGGCGTGGGTGCGGCGGCGGTACGCAAGGCCATCGCGAAGGACCTGGACGATGTCGCCTCGGCGGTCGAGGGCCGAAAGCTGTAGACGTGGCGTCGCGGCTGGGCGTCGTCCGACGAGTCCTGCCCCGCCCTGCCACGTCCCCGCCCTGCCACGTCCCCGCCCCGCCACGTCCCCGCCCCGCCACGGCCCTGCCCTCCCCTACGGCGCCGACGTACCCGCCTTCGTCGCATCCGCGCCCCAGCTGGCCAGCAGCCTCAGCGCCTCCGCCGACGGTGACCCCGACTCCGCGTGGTACGTGATCAAGACCTGTTCCGTGCCGTCGGACAGGCGGAACGACTCGAAGTTCAGGGTCAGTTCGCCCACCAGGGGGTGCCGCAGCCGCTTGACGCCGTAGCTCTTCTCCTTGACGTCGTGGGTGGCCCACAACCGCCGGAACTCCTCGCTCTTGAGGGAGAGTTCACCGACCAGGGCCGACAGCCGCGGATCGTCGGAGTGGCAGCCGGCGTCCATGCGCAGGAAGGCGACCATGTCGGACGCCTTCTGGTCCCACTCCACGAACAGATCGCGGTACTCCGGCTTCAGGAACACCAGCCGCGCCCAGTTCCGCTCCTGCACCGGCAGCTCCGACCAGTCGCCGAAGACCGCCGCCGCCATCCGGTTCCAGGCGAGGATGTCCGAGCGCCGGCCCGAGATGTACGCGGGCACGCCGTCGATCGAGTCCAGCAGCTGCCGCAGCGCCGGCCGGACCTGCTCCGTCCGCGCGGCCGGCTTCTTCTTGTGCTGCTTCGGCTTCGCGAGATGCGTGAGATGCGAGTGCTCGGCGTCGCTCAGGCGCAGGGCGCGGGCGATCGCGTCCAGGACCTCCGACGAGACGTTGCGCCCGTTGCCCTGCTCCAGGCGCGTGTAGTACGCCACGGACACCCCGGCCAGCTGGGCCAGCTCCTCGCGCCGCAGCCCCGGCACCCTGCGGTGCCGCCCGTAGTCCGGCAGCCCGACGTCCTCGGGCTTCAGCCGGGCACGCCGGGTGCGCAGAAACTCGCTGAGCTCGGCGCGCCGGTCCAGGCCTGCGCCAGTGTCGGCGGCTCCCCTCATCGATTCGGGCTTATCGTCCATGCCTCAAGTATTCCCGGTCGTACGCACGCCAGCCTGTCCCCGTCAGTGGTAGGACCGGCGGACGTACGTACAACCGGGGTCTGGGTACTTTCTGCGCTCTCCACCAGGCTTAATGCCGTGCCCGGACGGAAGCAGAACCAGACCAGAAGGCAGCCGGGCGCAGAACCCCCGCTAGGAGAACCCGGCATGACCACCGTTGCCGCATACGCAGCACCCGCCGCCAAGGCTCCGCTGGAGCGCACCACCATCGAGCGCCGTGAGGCCGGCGAGTTCGACGTCCTGATCGACATCAAGTTCGCCGGCATCTGCCACTCCGACATCCACCAGGCCCGTGAGGGCTGGGGCGAGGCGATCTTCCCGATGGTCCCCGGTCACGAGATCGCGGGCATCGTCTCCGAGGTCGGCTCCGGGGTCACCAAGTACCAGGTCGGCGACCGTGTGGGCGTCGGCTGCATGGTCGACTCCTGCCGTGAGTGCGACAACTGCAAGGCCGGTCTGGAGCAGTACTGCACCGGCGGCGGCATGATCGGCACGTACAACGCCGTCGGCAAGGACGGCGAGCCCACCTACGGCGGCTACGCGCAAAAGATCGTCGTGGACGAGAACTACGTCGTCCGCATCCCCGACGGCCTCTCCCTCGACGTCGCCGCGCCGCTCCTGTGCGCCGGCATCACCACGTACTCCCCGCTCCGGCACTGGAACGCCGGCCCCGGCAAGAAGGTCGCGATCCTCGGCATGGGCGGCCTCGGCCACATGGGCGTGAAGATCGCGCACGCGCTCGGTGCCGAGGTGACGGTCCTCTCGCAGTCCCTGCGCAAGAAGGACGACGGCCTGAAGCTGGGCGCGGACCACTACTACGCCACCAGCGACCCGAAGACCTTCGAGGAACTGCGTGGCACGTTCGACCTGATCCTGTCCACGGTCTCGGCCCCGCTGAACCTGGACCAGTTCCTGTCCCTCCTCAGGACGGACGGCGCGTTCGTGAACGTCGGCGCGCCCGAGGAACCCGTCGCACTCAACCTCTTCTCGGTGATCGGCGGCCGCAAGACCCTCGCCGGCTCCGGCATCGGCGGCATCCAGGAGACCCAGGAGATGCTGGACTTCTGCGCCGAGCACGGCTTGGGCGCCGAGATCGAGCTGATCGCCGCCTCCGAGATCAACGAGGCGTACGAGCGGGTGCTGAACAGCGACGTGCGGTACCGCTTCGTGATCGACACGGCGACGATCTGACACGGCCGACGATCTGACACGGCCGACGATCTGACACGGCCGATGATCTGACACGGCCGATGATCTGACACGGCCGCGCTGACGCAGACCGAGGGCCCCGGAGCCGCACTGCTCCGGGGCCCTCAGCGCGTCGCCGTACCGACAGGAGGCCGAGTACCGAAGGAGTAGAACGGCCCCCTCCTCAGGACCGATGTGCCGTGCGGCGGCCCTGCCTAGCGTGAAACCAGGAGCCCGTCCGAACCGTGCACACGAGGAGGCAGCCCCCGATGACCGTCCAGCTCAACCACACCATCGTCGCCGCGCACGACAAGAAGGCCTCGGCCCGGTTTCTCGCCGACATCCTGGGCCTGGAGGTGAGCCCGCAGTACGGCCCCTTCATCCCGGTCGAGATCCCCAACGGTGTGACCCTGGACTACCTGGACTCGCCCGGCACCATCACGACGCAGCACTACGCGTTCCTGGTGTCGGAGGACGAGTTCGACACGATCTTCGGCCGGATACGGGAGGCCGGTCTGACGTTCTGGGCCGACCCCTACCACCGCCGCCCCGGCGAGATCAACCACAACGACGGCGGTCGCGGCGCGTACTTCGACGACCCGAACGGCCACAACCTGGAGATCCTTACGAGGCCGTACGGCAGCGGCGACTGACGCCCCGCACTGAAGCCCCGCACCGAGCCTCACCCCTGATACGGCGGCATGACCCCCCAGTGCCACCTCGGCACCGGCTGTTCCGCCGGCGGCACCGCGTCCGGGCCCGAGAAGTACACCGCCAGCCGGGTCCCCCACTCCACGTACGCCAGGAACGCCGAGCGGAACTCCGCGTCCGTCGCCAGGCCGGCCTCGTCGGCGGCGTCCTGGATGAGGTTGACCCAGCGGCGGCGCTGGGGCTCGGTGATGCCGCGGCCCATGTGCTTGGCGACCATGTGGCCGTGGCCGCCCTGGGTCTCGGAGTAGGCGGGCGGGCCGCCGAAGACCTCGCTGAGCCAGAGGGCCACGTGTTCCGCGTGGGCCGGGTCGAGGTCGGCGAACAGCGGGGCCAGGAGGTCGTCCTTGAGGACCTTGTCGTAGAACGCCGAGGTCAGGCGGGCGAATGCCTCGGCTCCGCCCGCCCATGCGTAGAGCGTCGGCACCGAGGCGCCCGCGCCCCGTACCGTCGTCGGCTTGTAGTGGCGCATTTCCTGGATGTGCGGGATGTAGGGGCGGATCTCGGCGAGGAAGTCGGCGAACAGCTCCGACTCGCGGAAGCCTTCCATGTGGTCCTGGGTCGACGTCCAGGTGATGCGCAGGATGAAGTGCTCGAAGTCGTCCTCGCAGCGGGCGAGTTCGTAGTCGACGCAGTGCGGGGACGCGGCGAGCTGGGTCGCGGCGCGGGTGTAGGCGGCGAGGAACTCGGCCGACCTCTGTTCGGGGATGCGGTACCGGATGTATTCCACCGTGTGAGCCGTCATGGCCACACGGAAACACGAACCGCCCGCCGGAAGCTGCACTTCCGGCGGGCGGTTCGCTATCGGCTCAGCCGACGGCTCAGCCGGCTATCGGTGGCTCACTTGCCGTAGTACGCGTTGTAGATCGAGATCGTCGACTTGTTGCCCTTCTTGTCGGCGACCTTGGCGTGGAAGGAGACGGCCTTGCCCTTCGCCGGGTTCTTCACGGTGATCTTGCCGTTCTTGACGTCGAGCTTCTTCCAGGTCTGGCCGTAGTCGTACGACACGTACACGTGCAGCGACTTGAGGTTGCTGCCCGCGGCCGCGCCCACGACGGTGACCGGGAACGTCACCTTCTTGTCGGCCTCGACCCGGCTGTCCAGGCCCGTCTTGGCACCGAAGCGGACCGTGGAGGCCGGGAGCGTGACCCGGTCGGCGGTCGACTTCTTGGAGCGGAAGGTCCAGCTCGCGTCGATCCGCGTGGAGGCGGCCGCGACCTTGACACTGCGCTTGACCGAGGTCGTCAGCTTGTACTCGGCGTCGGCGGCCGGAACCTTGAATGCCTGCTCGCCGAAGAGCGGGTCGTCGTTGGAGGCGAGCTTGGTGCCGTTGCGGTACAGGTTCGTGGTCACCGCCGTGAAGTCCGACGAGCCGGCGTGCTTGCTCGCGTCGGCGAACAGCGGCAGGAAGCCGTAGAGGTCGTTGCCCTGGCGGAAGAGGCCGAATTCCTTGTTGATGTGCGGTCCGAAGACCGCCGTGTTGAAGGTCTTCGAGTAGCTCTGGCCCGCCTTGAAGGTCTGCGGGGTGCCCAGCGTGTAGAACGCGTCGACGACCGGGAACCCGTCCGCGTCCTTGCCGGCGTACTGCTGGAAGTCCCACGTCCACTGGACCTTGTCCGACGTCGACAGGTACAGCGTCCGCGAGCCCGGCAGCTTCTGCTCGACCGGCGTGCCGAACACGACGTCCTCGGGGAAGGCCCCCAGGGGCATCAGCGCGCCGCTCTTGCCCGGAGCCGAGGCACCCAGGTCGTTCTTCACCTTGGCGAGCTCGCCCGCCTTGAAGTGGCGGACCTTGTCGCCCTGGATCTTCTTGACCTTGGCGGTGGTGGCGACGTCGTACTCGGCGGCATCGCCCTTGGTCCACTGCCCGTTCCAGGTCTGGGTCAGGCCGCTCGGGATCTCCGGGCCGAGGTGCGCCAGGCGCAGTTTGGCGAAGGAGTCGAGGGCGACGCCGATGCCGATGCCCGCCGGGGCGTAGAAGTAGTTGGTGCCGGCGAGCAACTGCTTGGCCTGCGCGTCCGGCACGGTGATGTCGGCCGACTCGGTGGTGCGGGCGTCGATCGTCACGGAGGTGTTCTTGGTGACGCTCAGCTTCGGCTGGACGACCCAGTCGAGGCCGCCCTCGAAGTTCACCCAGTCCTTGGCGATCCAGGCATCCATCAGATACGTGCCCTTGGGCAGCCGCATCTTGGTGACGCCGGACTCGGTGACCGGCACCTGGAAGCCACGGTCCGTCGCCAGACCCGAGTAGCCGATCAGGTCGGTGAGGTACTCGGGGGCCGGCTTGCCGTCCTTGCCGATGTGCTTGACGGTGACGTCGTACGACTCGATCTCACGCTGCACCGCGGCGGCCGTACGGACACTCTGCCCGCCGCCCGTCGCCGTCACGTACGCGGAGTAGGCGCCGTCGAGCGTGCCGCCCAGCTTGGTGTCGGCGGTGAAGCCGACGGAGGCCTTGCCGCCCGCCGGGACCGTCACCTTCGTCACCCCGAGCTTGAAGAAGCCGGCCGGCGCCGCCTGGCCCTTGGGGTCGGTGGCCGTAGCGGCGAGCTGGAGCGTGACGTCCTTCGTGCCGAGGTTGCGGTACGTCAGCTCCTTGGTGACGGGCTTGTCGTCGGTGTGCGGCCACGCCTGCGTGCCGAAGCTCACGGACACCGGGTCGGCTATCAGGGTCTGCTTGATGGCCTTGTCGACCTGGATACGGCCCGAACCCTGCTGGAACGGCGTGTACTTGCCGCCCTTGGTGGAACCGGTGAGGGCACCCTTGAGCTCGGTGTACGTCCAGTCCGGGTGCTGCTGCTTGAGGATCGCCGCCGCGCCCGCGACATGCGGGGTCGCCATGGACGTGCCCTCGATGGTCAGGTAGCCGGGCGGGTTCTCGCCGACCTCCTGCTCGATGAGGCTGCCCTTGGCGGACGCCGCCGTGATGGCCACGCCCGGCGCGGTCACGTCCGGCTTGATCGCGCCGTCGCCGAGCCGGGGGCCGGTGCTGGACCAGGGCGCGAGGACGTCCTTGTCGTCGACTGCGCCGACGGTGAGTGCGGCGTCCGCGCTGCCGGGCGAACCGACCGTCTCCGGGCCGGAGTTGCCCGCCGCGATCGCGAAGAGGATGCCCTTCTCGGCGGACAGCTTGTTGACCGTCGCCTCCAGCGGGTCGATCTCCGGGGTGTCGCCGCCGCCCAGGCTCATGTTGACGACCTGGGCGCCCTGTTCGGCCGCCCACTCCATGCCGGCGAGGATGCCGGAGTCGTCGCCGAAACCGTTGTCGTCGAGGACCTTGCCATTGAGGACGTCGGCGCCGGGCGCAACGCCCTTGTACTTGCCGCCGGACTTGGCGCCGGTGCCCGCCGCGATGGACGCGACGTGCGTGCCGTGGCCGACCTTGTCCTCGGCGGTGGCGGCGGGGGTGAAGTTCTTGGCCGCGACGACCTGGTCCTGGAGGTCGGGGTGGGTCGCGTCGACGCCGGTGTCCAGGACGGCGATCTTGACGCCCTTGCCGTCGTAGCCGGCAGCCCACGCCTTGGGGGCGCCGATCTGCGCCACGGACTTGTCGAGGCTGGCCTTGCGGACGCCGTCGAGCCAGACGTGCGCGATGCCGGAGGCCGCCTTGTCGCCGTTGGTGAGCGCGTCCCACAGGTCGGGCGTGTCCCGGTGCGGGGTCTGCACCGCGTCCGCATTCAGGGACTTCAGGGTCCGGCGGAGCTTGCCCGCGTCCCGGACGTCCGCCTTGGCGCCGGCTGCGGCGCCCTGGTAGCCGACGATGACCTTCAGGCCCTTGGCCTGGGAGGCGCGGCTGGCGGACTTGTTGAGTTCGGAGATGTCGAACAGCCGCTGGTCGAGCCGGCCGACGGCGACCAGCCGGGCCGCGTCGGCCGGTATCACCAGGGTGCGTCCGTCGACCTTGCGGATCTGTACGGGTATGTGCTCGCGTCCCTTCGCCCGCTCCATGCCGACCACGCGGCCCTTGGAGTCGACGGAGACCCGGTCACCCGTGATCAGGGTGATGCGGTGGGGGGACGTGAGCGAGCCAGCGGCGCCGGAGGGGCGCTGCTCGGGTTCGGCCGACGCCGGGCTGGTCATTCCCGCGGCGAGGGCGACGGCGGCGGCCGTGGCGACAGAGGCCGCGCCTACTCTTTTGAATTGTCTGCGCAAGTTTCCCCCTTGCAGAAGGTCCGGGCGAATTACCCCGTTCACCCGGCCGGGGGAGGTCCCGTACGCATGCGCGCCGCCCCCCGGAATACGGAGTATGCCGAGGGGCGATCAGACACCTCAAGAGATGAGAAGAAGGTAAGAAGCACGCCGGCCGACTGTTACGCGACGGCGCGAACTCCGTTACGCAGTCGCCGGGTTACGCCCCCGCGTTCTCCTTGACAGTGATCCGCCCCTTGCGGATGGTCGCCAGCCGCGGGGCCTTCTTCGCGATCGCGGAGTCGTGGGTGACCATGATGAAGGTCAACCCGAGTTCCTTCCACATGCGTTCGAGTACGTCCATGATCTCGTCGCGCATCGACTCGTCGAGGTTTCCGGTGGGTTCGTCGGCGAGGAGCACCTTCGGCTGCTTGACGAGTGCTCTGGCGATGGCGACGCGCTGCTGCTGGCCGCCGGACATCTCGGACGGGAGATGTCCGAGCCGTTCACCCAGGCCCACGGAGTTCAGGGCCTCGGCGGCCCGTTCGCGCCGCGCCTTCGCCTTGACCCCGAGGGGGACGAGGGCGGTCTCCACGTTCTCCTGTGCGGTGAGGGTGGGGATGAGGTTGAAGGACTGGAAGACGAAGCCGATGTTCTCGCTGCGGACCCTTGTCAGCCGGGTCTCGGAGAGCCTGGCCAGGTCGGTGCCGTCGAGCACCACTTCGCCGGAGGTCGGCCGGTCCAGGGCGCCGATCATCTGAAGGAGGGTGGACTTGCCGCCGCCGGTGGGGCCTTGGATGACGAGCCGGTCACCGTCGGCGATGGTGAGGTCCACTCCGTCGAGGGCGTGGATGGACTCCTTGCCTCGGGTGTAGCGCTTGGTGACGTTTCTGAGTTCGTACATGGGGTGCTCCTGGGTGGGGTTCGGGGTGGTGCGGATCGTCTTCGGCTGCGGGGTGGGTGGGGGCTGATCGCGCAGTTCCCCGCGCCCCCGGGGGTTGCGGTCGCGTCGGCTGTCGTGGACTGCGCGGCTGCCGGGGGTGGTTCGCATCGTTCTCGGCTGCCGGATGGGTGGGGGCTGATCACGCCGTCCCCCGCGCCCCCGGGGGTTGCCGTCACGTCGGCTGTCGTGGACTGCGCGGCTGCCGGGGGCGGTTCGCATCGTTCTCGGCTGCCGGATGGGTGGGGGCTGATCACGCAGTCCCCCGCGCCCCCGGGGGTTGCCGTCACGTCGGCTGCCGTGGACTGCGGCGGTGTTTCGGATCGTTCTCGGCTGCCGGGTGGGTGGGGGCTGATCGCGCAGTTCCCCGCGCCCCTGGGGGTGGCGGCTACGTCGGCTGCCATCGCCCGCCCTGCGTGGAGTCGAGCAGCGGCCCGTTCCAGCCGGCGGGACTGCAACCCCCAAGGGGCGCGGGGAACTGCGCGACCAGCCCCCACTACCCGCAGGCGGCACGGGTGGCGCGGCGGCCCCCCGCCCAGCCGCAGCAGCAGGCGCCGCCGCCGACGTCAGCTACTCGACACGGCGCAACGCATCCGCCGGACGGAGCCGCGACGCCCGCCACCCGCCAAAGGCCCCGGCAATCAGCCCACCCGTCACCGCAAGCCCGACCGCCAGCGCAACCGTCGTAAGGCTGACCGGCGCGGTCAGCGCGACGTCGAGCGTCGTGCTCGCCGTCTGCCGTCCAGGGCCACCGCCCCCGAAGCCACCCCCGCCCTGGCCGCCGCCCACGCCGCCGCCGCCACCGCCACCGCCGCCCAACTGGGCCTGCAGCGTCGGGCTGACAGCCGTCACGACGTACGCGCCCGCAACGCCGATCGCGATGCCCAGCGCCCCGCCCAGCAGCCCGTTCACGATCGCCTCGCCGACCACCTGCCGGGTCACCCGGCCCGACTTCCAGCCCAGCGCCTTCAGCGTGCCGAACTCCCGGACCCGGCGCGACACCGCCGAGGAGGTCAGCAGTCCGGCCACCAGGAACGCGGCGATCAGCACCGCGATGGACAGCCACTTACCGACGCTCGTGGCGAGGGAGGACGCCGTGGACAGGGAGCCGGACACCGTGTCCGCGAGGTCCGCGGAGGTCGTCACCGTCGTACCGGAGACGTTCTTCTGGATGGCCGACTTGACGGCGTCGATCTGCTGGGAGTCGGCCGCCTTGACGTAGATCGTGGTGACCTTGTCCTTCGCGTCGGCGAGCGTCTGCGCCTGCTTCAGCGGGATGTAGAGATTGGCGGCGGCGTCCCCGCTGTCGGGCGTGGCGATGCCGATCACCTTGAACTTGGTGCCCTTGACGGTGACGGTGGACCCGACCTTGAGCTTCTTCTCCTTGGCGTAGGAGGTGTCGGCGACGACCACCTTCGCGTCGGCCTCCGTCGTCTTGAAGGTACGGCCGCTGGTGATCTTCGAGGACGTCAGCGGGCCGAGCACAGGCTTGGTGACGTCGGCGCCGTAGACGGAGTAGTTGTTGACGTCGAAGTCGGCACCGCCGCCGCGTACTTCGCCCTGCGGCTGGCCGCTGCTGCCGCTACCGCCCTGCCCGGGCCCGCCGCCCTGCTGGCCCCCGCTGCCAGTCTGGTCCTGCTGGAACTGCCCGCGCGTGAACTGCCCGCTGACCTTGACGACCTGGAGGCTCAGCCCGCCGACGGCGTCCGAGACACCGCTCTGCGAACCGACCTTGGTCACGGTCGAGCTTGCGAGCGTCTGGAAGCCCTGGACCATGACGCGGTCGGTGGACTGTTCCTCGTCGGAGCCGTCGTCCTGTGCGTCGAACTGGAAGCGCGGCCGCTCGGAGCTGCTCGCGGCCGGCTCGGCGGCCTTGGTGACGGTCATGTCCGTGCCCAGGCCGTACAGGGACTGCAGGACCTTGTCCTGGGCCTTGCTCATGCCGGAGGACACGGAGTTGACCACGATGACCAGCGCGATGCCCAGCGCGAGTCCGGAGGCGACGACGAGGGCCGCCTTTCTGCGGCGGCGCAGCTCGCGCCTCAGGTAGGTGAAGAACATGCGCCGCAAAGTAGGTACGGCGCGTGATGAAGGGATAAGGCCGAAATAAGAGATGGATGAGAAGGCTGGGAGCATCCCCGGAAACACCGATGCCGCCCCTGGGGGCGGCATCGGTCACTTGTGAGCGGGCTGTGTGGCGGCTACGCGCGCGGGACGGGTCAGACGGCCGAACCGGCCTTCCACTGCGCCCAGTCCATGTTCCAGCCGTTGAGGCCGTTGTCCGGCGCGATCGTCTTGTCGCCGGTGTTCTGGACGACCACGACGTCACCGACGATGGAGTTGTTGTAGAACCAGTAGCCCGCGGTGCCCTTGTCGTTGGCGCCCTTGGTGTCGGACAGGCCCACGCAGCCGTGGCTGGTGTTCACGCTGCCGAAGATGGACTTGGCACCCCAGTAGTTGCCATGGATGAAGGTGCCGGAGCCGCTGAGGCGAATGGCGTGCGGCACGTCCTTGATGTCGTACTCGCCCTTGCCGTCGTCGTCCGTGAAGCCCACGGTCGCGCCGTTCATGCGCGTCTCCTTGAACTTCTCGGACATCACCATGACGCCCTGGTAGGTCTTGTTCTCCGGCGAACCGGCCGAGATCGGGATGGTCTTGACGGTCTTGCCGTCCTGCGTGACCTTCATCTGCTTGGTCTTCGCGTCGACGTAGGAGACCTGGTTGCGGCCGATCTTGAAGGTGACCGTCTTCTCCTGGACACCGTAGACACCGTCGGCGCCCTGGACCCCGTCCAGGGCCATCTTCAGGGTGACGGTCGAGCCCTCCTGCCAGTACTCGTCGGGCCGGCAGTCCATGCGGGTGTCGTTGAACCAGTGGCAGGCGACTTCCTGGCCGCTGGTGGTGGAGACGGTGACGCCCTTCTGGACGGCCGCCTTGTTGCTGATCGACTTGTCGAAGTTGATCGACACGGGCATGCCGACGCCGACGGTCGAGCCGTCCTCCGGCGTGAAGTAGCCGAGGAAGCTGTTGTCCGGGGAGACCGTCGTGAAGGACGCGTTCTCGTGGGCGTCCAGGCCCTTCGAGTCCTTCGCGGTCACCGCGATCTTGTAGGTGGTCGAGCGCTCCAGCTGGGCGCTGGGCTTCCAGCTGGTCTTGTCGGCGGATATCTCGCCCTCGACCGCGGCGCCCTCGGCGGTGGTCATCGTCACCTCGGTGAGCGTGCCCTTGCCCACGGTGACGGCGGCGGAGTTGTTGATGGAGGCGTTGTCGGTGCCGTCCTCGGGCTTGATCTTGATCTGGGCCTCGGAGGTCTTCTTGGCGGCCGCCTCGTCGACCTTGGCCTGCGAGGAGTCGCCGCCGTCGCCACCGGAGGCGCTGTCGTCGCCGCCGGAGCAGGCCGAGAGCACCAGGACACCGCCGAGCAGTGCGGACGCGACCGTCAGGCCCTTGCGCCGCCTACTGTTCGTCATCACACGCTTCTCCATCTTCCCGAATCCCCAGAACCCCGAGAGTCCCCGTCAAGAATCTTCAACGCTACGACCGGTTCGTCCCGTTCCACTTCCCACGCAGGTGTGGGGCACACCACGTCTGCCGCGGCAGAGACGTGGTGCGGGTTTCGGCCAGTGCGCCCCATGAGACGACGAAACCCCGGGCGGCGGTTGCCGTCCGGGGTCACGATTTCCCCAAGACGTCTCAGCCGACCCGCTCGGCCACTTCGCCGTCGAAGTCCTCCTCACCATCATCCTCGCCGAGGTCCCACTCCGGCGAATCCGGGTCGTAGTCGATGCGCTCGCTGGACCAGGAGGCCTGCGCGAGATCGACTCCCGGCACCTCGCTGACCAGGTCGAATGGATCAACGAGATAGGCGAGGGCCTCGGCAGTGTCTTCCGTCACAGCGCTCTCGGCGTGGGCCCGTTCGTCGACCGGCATGGCGACGTCGTCGGCGAGCCGCCGCAGGGCGGCCTTGGTCACGGCGTCGCGGTCGTCCACTTCGAGGACGAGCTCGACTCGAAGCCGTACAAACCGTGATGTTTCTGGAGTACTCATGCCCGGAGCGTACGGCCCTTTTCTCCCGTGACTTTCCCGTGACCCGCGACTTTCACTAACATCGCCCCACACGGCCAATTCGCCAGCGCCACAAGGGGATCGATATTCCGTGTCCGCCGCTCATCGATCGACGTCCACCGCACGCCGATCGCTGCTGACCGCCACCGCCGCGGGAGCCCTGCTGGGCGCCCTGTGGTTCGTACCCTCCGCCAACGCCACGGGCGACGGGCCGGCGAGAACGGAGCCTTCGGCGACACCCACGACCCAGGTCACCCAGCAGGCGCGGGCCGCGTCCGGCAGTGCCGACGACAGCACCGGGGACGGCACCCGGCTCGCCGACACCGGAAGCTTCGACACCACGCCGTACATCGTCGGCGGGACCGTCTTCCTCGCCGTGGGCGCGGGCTTCGTCGCCTACTCGGTGCGCCGGGAACAGCTCGGCTTCTGAATTGGCTTGACGATTCCTTCACATCGGACTCATAGTCCGCTCATGAAGAGATCATCGGGCGTGCGTGCAGCCGCCACGGTTGCCGTGAGCGCACTGTCGCTCGCCCTTGTCACGGGTTGCGGTGGGGGGTCGGACGACTCGAAAGGGTCGGACGGGCAGGCCGCGAAGGCGCTCAGCACCGCGGAGTTGAAGAAGGCGATCATCGCGCAGGGCGATGTCGAGGGTTACGAGGTGGACACGTCCGGCAAGCAGTTGCCGAAGTCCAAGGACCAGATCAAGAGCAGCGAGACGCAGTGCACGCCGCTGGCCTACGCCATGGGCGGGCTGGCGCCGGGCGATTCGGCGTCGAACGCGGCCGTCATGACCCGCGAGAAGAAGGAAAAGCCCACCGACAACGCCTCCAAGTCCCTCGAGGACCTGAGCGAGGGCGAGATCGAGGACTCCCTCACCGACGCGATGAGCCTCAACCTCACGGTCGTGGGCCTGTCCTCGTACGACGGTGACGGCGCCGCCGACACCTTCAAGTCGGTGTCGGACGCGGTGAAGAGCTGCTCCGGGGGCTTCCCCGTCACCATGCAGGGCACGGCCCAGAAGATCACCAAGATCACCGCGGAGAAGGCGTCCGGTACCGGTGACGAGTCCGTGGCGTTCACCGCGGTGACCGAGGAGGACGGCGACGCGGGCACCACGCACATCGAGGTGGTGCGGCACGGCAGCACCATCGCCACGTACTACACGATCAACCTCGGCCTGATGTTCACGGACAAGCCGTACGACGTCCCGGCCGCCCTGATCGACGCGCAGAGCGCCAAGCTGAAGTAACCCGCTCAAGAGCGGACCCGCTCAAGACGCATCGGGGCCCTGTCGGTCGTACGACAGGGCCCCTTGCGTGTCACTGGAGCGGCCCGGTGACCTTCTCCACCGCGGCGACCAGCTCTCCGCCGCGCACGAACGCGTCGGCCGCGGCGAGGTCGGGTGCCAGGAACCGGTCGGGCCCGGCGCCCTGGACCCCGGCGCCCCGCACGGCGTCGATGACCGCCTGCGAGGCCGGCGCCGGGGCGAGCCCCTCCCTCAGTTCTACGGCGCGCGTGGCGGCGTAGAGCTCGACGGCAAGGACGCGCGTGAGGTTGTCGACGGCGGTACGGAGCTTGCGCGCGGCCGACCAGCCCATGGAGACGTGGTCCTCCTGCATGGCGGAGGAGGGGATCGAGTCGGCGGACGCCGGAACGGCCAGCCTCTTCAGCTCGCTCACCAGCGCCGCCTGCGTGTACTGGGCGATCATCAGCCCCGAGTCGACGCCCGCGTCGTCGGCCAGGAACGGCGGCAGCCCGTGGCTGCGGTTCTTGTCCAGCAGCCGGTCGGTGCGGCGCTCGGCGATGGAGGCGAGGTCGGCGACGGCGATGGCGAGGAAGTCGAGGACGTAGGCGACGGGCGCCCCGTGGAAGTTGCCGTTGGACTCCACACGTCCGTCGGGCAGCACGACCGGGTTGTCGACGGCGGAGGCGAGTTCCCGCTCGGCGACGAGCCGTGCGTGCGCCAGGGTGTCGCGCCCGGCGCCGGCGACCTGCGGGGCGCAGCGCACCGAGTACGCGTCCTGGACGCGGGGCGCGTCGTCCTGGTGATGCCCGGTCAGCTCCGAACCCTTCAGCACGGCGAGCATGTTGGCGGCGGAGGCGCCCTGCCCCGGGTGCGGCCGGATGGCGTGCAGCTCGGGCGCGAGCACCTTGTCGGTCCCGAGCAGCGCTTCGAGGCTGAGTGCGGCCGTGACGTCGGCGGACTTGTAGAGCGCGTCCAGGTCGGCGAGGGCCATGACGAGCATGCCGAGCATGCCGTCGGTGCCGTTGAGGAGGGCGAGCCCCTCCTTCTCACGCAGCTCGACGGGTGCGATGCCGTGCGCGGCAAGCAGTTCACCGGCGGGCCGCACGCTCCCGTCGGGGCCTTCGGCCTCGCCCTCGCCCATCAGCGTGAGGGCGCAGTGCGAAAGGGGAGCAAGGTCACCTGAGCAGCCGAGGGAGCCGTACTCGTGGACGACGGGCGTGATCCCGGCGTTGAGCACGTCGGCCATGGTCTGCGCGACCTCCGGCCGCACTCCCGTGTGCCCCGAGCAGACGGTCTTGAGCCGCAGGAACATCAGGGCCCGTACGACCTCCCGCTCCACCCGCGGCCCCATTCCCGCGGCATGCGAACGGACGATGTTGCGCTGCAGCTGCGCCCGCTGCTCCTGGCTGATGTGCCGGGTCGCCAGGGCGCCGAAGCCGGTGGAGACGCCGTAGACGGGCTCGGGCTTGGCCGCCAGCGCATCCACGATCCCGCGAGCCGCGGCCAGCGCCGCGACCGCCTCCTCCGACAGCTCGACCCGGGCCCCACCCCGCGCCACGGCAAGGACGTCGGACGCGGTGACCCCGGACGTCCCCACCACCACAGTGTGCATATCCATATTCAGGAGCGTACGCAGTGAAGACGAAGATGTCACTAGCGGGTGAGGGGTACACCCCTTACACGCCGGTCGGCACCATCCAGCCGCTCGGGCAGCCATCTCACGGCAGCCGCCCCCGGAACCGCCGCCGCTCCACCGCCCCCTCCCCGGAGGGCTCCGCGTCGGCGAGGCGTACGACCGGGTCGTCCGGCCCCGCCCGCCCGGCGACGACCGGCCTGTCGGCCAGCACGGCCTTGGCCTGGTACTGCGCGGCATCGGCCAGCCGGAACAACCGCCGGGCAGAAAGCACGGCCCCGATCGGATCCTCCGTGGACGCGACCCCGCACGCCACCCCCTCCCCGAGCTCCAACTCGGCGGCCCGACGGCACAGTTCGTCCGCAGCCTTCACCACCTCGTCGGCAGCCGGCCCGACGGCCAGCAGACAGAACTCGTCACCGCCGAGCCGCGCCGCGAGAGCACCGGGCAACATGGCGCCGCACAACGACAGAACCGACCCGAACCGCTCCAGCAGACGGTCGCCCACCGCGTGTCCCTGGGTGTCGTTGACCCGCTTGAGCCCATTGAGGTCACAGACGACGAGGCTGACCACGACCCCGTCCCTGCGATGCCGCTCGATGGCCTCCTCCAACCGCACATCCACGGCACGCCGGTTGGCGAGCCCGGTGAGTGCGTCGGTGAACGCCAGGCGCCGCGCCTCCTCCAGCCGCTCGCTCTGCGCGAGGCCGGCGGCCACGACGGAGGCGAGCACGGTGGCGAAGTCGGCGTCCCCACGGCCGAAGACGGGAGCCCCGGCGGAACGGGCGACGTAGAGCTCCCCCCACGCCCGCCCGTTCAGCACGATCGGCGCGACGACACAGCACCCCCGCCCGCGACGTCGCAGGGCGGCGACGCGCTGGTGGCAGTACCCGGGCTGCCCGGCGGCGGGACCGTCGGCCGTCTCCACCCAGGCGTTGGGCTCCCCGCCCGAGGCCCACCGCTCATGCAGGAACTCGGTGATCTCCGGGAACTGATGCACGGGATAGGCCTCGTCACTGGGGAACTCCTCCTCCCCCTGGGTGCGGTCCCCCACGTTCACCAGCACCCGCAACCGCCCGAGCTCCCGCTCCCACACCGACAGCGCGGCGAAACTCCCGGCCAGCGCCCGGCACGCCCCGGACGCCGCCGCCCGCCAGGACTCACGCGGGGTGTGCACCGCCGCCATCCCCTGCGCCAACGCCACTACGGCCGCGAGCCGTGTGTCCTCACCCATCACTCCAGGTTAGGGAGGTTTGCCATGATTTGGGACTTTGGTGTGGCGAACGGGGAGCTCAACACCGGCCTACGAGCCGAAAGGCGCCCCCACTCCCCCGACCACCCGTCACTCCCCCGGCCACTCAGGCTTCCGCTTCTCATTGAACGCGGCCACGCCCTCCGACCGGTCCCCCGAGAACGCCGTGGCCCGCCAGGCCGCGTCCTCGACCTCCAGCCCGGCCCGCAGGTCCATGCCGTGCCCCACCCGCAGCGCCCGCTTGGCGGCCCGCAGCCCGACCGGCGAGTTCGCGGCGATCCGAGCCCCGAGGGCCAGCGCCTGTTCCCGGTCCTGCCCCTCCTCCACCAGCTCATCCACCAACCCGAGCTCCCGGGCCTCGACGGCCTCGACCCGGCGCGCGGTGAAGATCAGCTCCGCGGCCCTGGCCGCGCCCACCCGCCGCGGCAGCAACTGCGTACCTCCACCCCCCGGAATCACCCCGACCGACACCTCGGGCAGCCCCACCACGGCCGTACGGTCGGCCACGATCACGTCGCACGACAGCGCCAGTTCGAAGCCACCCCCCAGCGCGAAGCCGTGCACCGCCGCGATCGTCGGGACCGGCAACTCCAGCACCCCCGTGTACGCCCCGCGCGCCACCGGCCGCTGCCGCACCAGGTCGGCGTCGCTGAAGGAGTTCCGCTCCTTCAGATCCGCACCGACACAGAACGCCCGCTCATGCGTCGAGGTCAGGACGACCGCCCGTACGCCGTTGTCCGCGCCCAGCGCCGCACACGCCCCAGCGATCGAACGGGCCATCTCCGTCGACACGGCGTTCATGGCCTTGGGCCGGTCGAGTACGAGCTCCGCGACATGCCCGTGCCTGCGCACCAGCACGAACTCGCCGTACCGCTCCTCACTCATGACACCCTCCGGTTAACGCGGGTTAACAACACTCGCCCCGATCATCGCAGCCGGGCCCCTCCGGGGAAAGGCCCACCGCGAGCGGTTCCCGAGTCGAGTCCCGACACCCCGTTCGAGTGACATCCCGCCCAACTCCCGCCCTACCGCCAACGACAGCGCATAACGTGCGCGAGCCACGGCGCATGGGGGCGCGAGCGCGTTGGGAGGGGTCGTGATGGGTGTGACGGCGGAAGGACCGCAGGCGAGAGGGCCGGCGGCGCGGGGTCCCGAAGCGAGTGAGGCGCCGGCGGACACCGAGGCGGTCGGCCGCCTCTTCGGCGCCCGCGGCCGCCATCGCCGGCCCCGCCCCCGCAAGGCCCTCCTCGCGGCCGGAGGCCTCGCCCTGGCCGCCGGCGCCCTGAGCCTCGTACGCCTGACCCCCGACCCGAACGTCACCGGCCTCGGCGCGGCGGAAGCCGACCCCGCGCCGGCGCCCGGCACGGACACGGACACGGACAGCGCGACCAACGCCGCCGCGACGGTCCCGACGGCCACCCCGAAGCCGAGCCCGTCAGCGACCTCCGTCATGGGCGGCCTGGGCACAACACCTACGACGGGCACGATCGTCGTACCCACCACGAAGAGCGCTGCCACTACGCCCTCCGATGACCGGGGCCGCCCGGCGGACACCGCCGCCGCACCCACCCCCGTACCGGCCCCACCGGCGACGAACGGTCACGCACAGCAACCGGCCCCGGCCCCCACCGAGCCCGCGACACCCAGCCGGCCCGCGTCCAACCCCCCGACCCCACAGCCGGACCGCTCCGACGACGGCAGCGTGTGCATCCCGATCATCGGCCTCTGCGTGGACCATCCGGCCGGCGGCAGCTGAGCGGCGCTCAGTCCGCCGGCAACGCCCTGCGCGTCAGCAGCCACGGCTCGACGACCCCAAGCCCTCGCACCGGCCGCTGCCACATCGGCTGCAGCGCGAACCGGTACACCGGCGGCTCCTCGCCTTCCTTCTCCGCCGCGACCGCGGCCTCCGCCGCCTCCGCCTCAGAGGCAGGCGCCTCACCCGACCGGATGAGATCCTCCGCGAACGCACTGTCGACGAGGACCGCGTCACGCGGAGCTATCGACGTCAGCCGGGAGGCGAGGTTCACGGTCGTACCGAAGACATCGCCCATTCGGGTGGTCACCGTGCCGAAGGCGATGCCGACGCGCAGCTCGGGCATCGTCTCGTCGCCCGCCATCGTCTCGATGAGCCGCAGGGCGATCTCCGCGGCGACCGCCGCGTCGTCGGCCGAGAAGAGCACCTCGTCGCCGAGCGTCTTGACCAGTCGCCCGCCGCGCGCGGCCACCAGGTCGGCCGCGGTGGTCTCGAAGGCCTCGACGAGTTCGCCGAGTTCCTCCTCCTCCATCCGGCGGGTCAGCCGCGTGAACCCGACGAGGTCCGCGAAGCCGACGCACAGCCGCCGGTCGACCATCTCCTCGTCGTCGGCGGCCTGCACGACCCGGCCGGTCGCAGCGGCGAGCTGGCGGCGCCAGACATAGACGAGGAACTCCTCCAGTTCGGGCAGGAGCAGCTCGACCAGGGGATACGTCACCTCGGTCCGCGTCATCCCCGGCTCCGGCGGCTCGGTGAGCCCCTCCAGGAACGAGTCGATCTGCCAGTCGGCCAGACGGGCGGTGGTCTGCCCGGTGGATCTGGCCACCTGCACGGCCATGGCCTCGCTGAGCAGCCCCGCCTCGACGAGACCGGCGAGTCGCCTGAGCGCCAGTACGTCCGCCTCGGTCAGCGCCTTGGCCTGGCCGATGTCGGCGAAGCCCATGGCCCGCCAGAACCGGGACGCCAGCTCCATGGAGACACCGGCGCTACGGGCTGCCTGAAACGGGGTGTAGCGCCGCTCGGCACCGAGGATGAGCTGTTCGAGGCGCAGCGCGAGCGGGTCCTCGCCGGGGTCGGCGTCGGGGGGATCCACCCGGCCGTCCTCGCCCGCGCCGGAGCCCGTGTCGTCGACGGTCACGCCTGTTGCCCTTCCGATCTGCCGCGGTCAGTAATCGACCGGCCTTCACTTTACGGCAGGTGTGGGCCACCTCACTCCGGAAGCCCGGCAGGCGAAGTCACGCCAACCTCAAGTGCACGATGTCGCCTGCTCCCACCGGCTCCTGCACGCCCTCCGCGGTGGCCAGCACCAGCCGCCCGTCCCCGTCGATCGCGACCGCCTCTCCCATGATCGACCGATGCCCCGGGAGCTCGGCCCGCACCACTCTTCCCAGCGTCGCGCACCCGGCCGCATACGTCTCCTGGAGCTCGCTCACCACCGGATCGCCCGTCGCGGCCCGCCACCGCCCGTACCACTCCTCCAGCGAGCGCAGGATGCCGCGCAGCAGGGTGTCCCGGTCCGTGCTCACGGCTCCGGCGAGGGCCAGGGAGCCCGCCTGCGGCACCGGCAGCTCGTCCGCACGCAGCGTGACGTTGATGCCGACGCCGATGACCACGCCTGCGTCTCCGGCCCGCTCCGCCAGGATGCCGCCGGCCTTGCGTTCCTCGCCGCCGACGGTCACCAGCAGGTCGTTCGGCCACTTGAGTGCCGTGTCGACGCCTGCCGCGCGCGACAGGCCCGTCGCCACGGCGACGCCCGTGAGGAGCGGCAGCCATCCCCAGCGGGCCGCCGGCACCTCGGCCGGGTTCAGCAGCACGGAGAAGAACAGCCCCGAGCGGGGCGGTGCCGTCCAGGTGCGGTCCAGGCGGCCCTTGCCGGCCGTCTGCTCCTCGGCGACCAGCACCGAGCCCTCGACCGCCTTGCCGTCGGTCGCCAGGCCCACCAGGTCGGTGTTGGTGGAGCCGGTGCGCTGCACCACCTCCACCTCGCGCCACAGCCCGCCCTCGCGGACGAGCCCGCGCCGCAGTGCGGCGGCGTTCAGCGGCGGGCGGTCCAGGTCGGACCAACGGCTGTCGTCTGATGCATCTCGCGGCGTCATGCAAGCCACCCTAGGTGTGTGAAACGCCGCACTGCTGATTCGTAGGCCCCCCACTACTCTACGGATGAGTAACCGTCCCCCCTTTTGAGCAGGCAGGGAGCGCCATCCCGATGTCCGAGCCGGAAGAGCGTCACGAGATCCAAGAGACCCAAGGGATCGACATCCACACCACCGCGGGCAAGCTCGCGGATCTCCAGCGCCGTATCGAGGAAGCGACGCACGCCGGCTCCGCACGCGCCGTCGAAAAGCAGCACGCCAAGGGCAAGTTGACGGCCCGTGAGCGCATCGACCTCCTCCTCGACGAGGGGTCCTTCGTCGAGCTCGACGAGTTCGCCAGGCACCGCTCGACCAACTTCGGCCTGGAGACCAACCGCCCGTACGGCGACGGTGTCGTCACCGGGTACGGGACCGTCGACGGCCGCCCCGTCGCCGTGTTCTCGCAGGACTTCACCGTGTTCGGCGGCGCGCTGGGCGAGGTCTACGGCCAGAAGATCGTCAAGGTCATGGACTTCGCACTGAAGACCGGCTGTCCGGTCATCGGCATCAACGACTCCGGCGGCGCCCGCATCCAGGAGGGCGTGGCCTCGCTGGGCGCGTACGGCGAGATCTTCCGCCGCAACACCCACGCCAGCGGTGTGATCCCGCAGATCTCCCTCGTCGTCGGGCCCTGCGCGGGCGGTGCGGTCTACTCCCCCGCCATCACCGACTTCACGATCATGGTCGACCAGACCTCGCACATGTTCATCACCGGCCCGGACGTCATCAAGACGGTCACCGGCGAGGACGTCGGCTTCGAGGAGCTGGGCGGCGCGCGCACCCACAACTCCGCCTCGGGCGTGGCGCATCACATGGCCGGCGACGAGAAGGACGCCATCGAGTACGTCAAGCAGCTGCTGTCGTACCTGCCGTCCAACAACCTCTCCGAGCCCCCGGCGTTCCCGGAGGAGGCCGACCTCACCGTCACGGCCGAGGACCTGGAGCTGGACACGCTGGTCCCGGACAGCGCGAACCAGCCGTACGACATGCACGCGGTGATCGAGCACATCCTGGACGACGCCGAGTTCTTCGAGACGCAGCCGCTGTTCGCCCCGAACATCGTCACCGGGTACGGACGCGTCGAGGGCCGCCCGGTCGGCATCGTCGCCAACCAGCCGATGCAGTTCGCCGGCTGTCTCGACATCGCCGCCTCCGAGAAGGCCGCGCGCTTCGTGCGCACCTGCGACGCCTTCAACGTCCCGGTGATCACCTTCGTCGACGTGCCCGGCTTCCTCCCGGGCGTCGACCAGGAGCACGACGGCATCATCCGCCGCGGCGCCAAGCTGATCTACGCCTACGCCGAGGCGACGGTCCCGCTGATCACGATCATCACCCGCAAGGCCTTCGGCGGCGCCTACGACGTCATGGGCTCCAAGCACCTCGGCGCCGACCTCAACCTGGCCTGGCCCACCGCCCAGATCGCCGTCATGGGCGCCCAGGGCGCGGTCAACATCCTGCACCGGCGCACCATCGCGGAAGCGGCGTCGAGCGGCGAGGATGTCGAGGCGGTGCGCGCCCGGCTGATCCAGGAATACGAGGACGCGCTCCTCAACCCCTACGTCGCGGCCGAGCGCGGCTACGTCGACGCGGTGATCATGCCGTCCGAGACCCGCCGCCATGTCGTACGGGGCCTGCGTCAGCTGCGCACCAAGCGGGCATCCCTGCCCCCGAAGAAGCACGGCAACATCCCCCTCTAGGCCTGCTGGGAGCCGTCATGAACATCAAGGTCCTCCGGGGCAACCCGACACCCGAGGAGCTGGCCGCCGCACTGGCGGTGGTCCGCGCCCGCGCCGCGGCGGCAGCATCCACGCCGCCCGGCGCACCCAAGCCGCGGGACGGGTGGTCGGACCCGTCCCGCATCGCCGCGCACCGGCTGCCGCAGCCGGGTCCGTCGACGTGGGCGCGCTCGTACTGGCCCGGCTAAAGGGCCGTTGACACGGCTTCGGCCATCACCTCGTACCCGGCGTCGTTCGGGTGCAGGTGATCGCCGAAGTCGTACGACGGACGCAGCCGGTCCGGGTCCGCCCGATCGGCCAGCGCACGGTTCAGGTCCACCACCGTGTCGTACTCCCCCGAGCTGCGGATCCACTCGTTCAGCTCGTGACTGACCTTCGCCGCCCGCTCGCCCCAGTGGTCCGAGCCCCCGAACGGCAGCAGCGTCGCACCGATCACCCTCAGTCCCGCCGCCCTGCCCTGCCGTATCAACTCCCGGTGTCCGGCGATGAGTTCCCCGGCCTCCACCGGCGGCGCCGGCTTGTAGGTCGGCTGCTCGTCCGTCTCGCTGAAGCCGATGTCGTTCAGGCCCAGCAGGACGACGAGCGTGTCCGCGCCCGGCCGGTCGAGGACGTCCCGGCGCAACCGGTGGACGCCCTTCTCGCCGTACCACGCCGAGTCGTTGAGCAGCAGGTTCCCGCCGATCCCCGCGTTCAGGACCGGCCGCCCCGTGCGCTGGGCGAGGACGTCCGACCAACGCCGGTTCGCACCCGGCGTCGACCCGAACCCGTCGGTGATCGAGTCGCCGAAGAGGGCGACGGCGTCCGTGCGGCCGGCGTCGACCTCCACGGCCGACAGGAAGTACCAGGACTCGGTCGCCGCGTCGAAGCCCTCGGCGCCCGGGTCCGCCGTCCGGTCGCCCTCGCCCCGGTAACTGGTCGCGAAGGCCTGGGCGTGGAAGGTCGCGGGGCCGGTGGTGGAGTCGAAGTGGAGCGTGACGGTCACCGACTCACCGGCGGCGCTCGTGAGGAGGACGTCGTCGCTGACCAGCTCCCCGCGCGCGGGCATCTCGGCCTCGGCGGCGCCCCCGAAGGTGAGCCGCACGAGCGACCCCGGTTCCACGGCTGCCCCGGCGGCCGTACGGCCCACACTCGCCCCCGCGACCCGGACGGGCGAGGTGCCGTACGCGTGGGAGAGCCGCACCCGCACCCGGCCGCCTCCCGCCGAGAGCCGCACGACCTGCCGCAGTGACTGGCGCCAGAAGCCCTCGCGGGACCAGTTGGGTGTGAAGCCCTCGCTGGGCAGCTGAGGTGCTGCGGTCCAGGAAGTGGTGAACATGACACGACCCTCCAAACGGGACTGTAATCCCTTTAGCTAATGGAACACTAGCACCGTTTAGGAGAAGTTGAGTATGCGTACTCAGGCGCCGCCGCGAACCGCCGACCGACGATGGAAGGCATGCTGTGGTCCGACCCCGAGAACGAGCCGCCCGAGGAACTGCGCGAGACGCAGGAGATGTTGCGGCGGCTGGGCGTTCTCATGGCGCTGGCCATGGTGCTCACGATGATCGTGCTCGGTCTGAGGTGAGTCCGGCCGGGCGCGCCGATACGCTGACGGCATGACTGATCAGCCCCGCCGCCGGCTCGTCCTGGCCTCCCAGTCCCCCGCCCGGCTGAACCTCCTCCGCCAGGCGGGCCTGGCCCCGGAGGTCATCGTCAGCGGTGTCGACGAGGACGCCGTCACCGCGCCCACCCCCGCCGAGCTGGCCCTGGCCCTGGCCGAGGCGAAGGCTTCCGTCGTGGCGGCGAAACCCGAGGTCATGGGCGCGATCGTGATCGGCTGCGACTCGGTCCTGGACCTGGACGGCCAGGCCCTGGGCAAGCCGGCCGACGCCGAGGAGGCCACGGCGCGCTGGAAGTCGATGCGCGGCCGGGCGGGCACGCTGCAGACCGGCCACTGCATCTACGACACCGCGACCGGCCGGTACACCTCGGCCACCGCCTCCACCGTCGTCCGCTTCGGCGAGCCGACCGACGAGGAGGTCGCGGCGTACGTCGCCTCCGGCGAACCCCTCTACGTCGCCGGGGCGTTCACCCTGGACGGCCGCTCGGCCCCGTTCATCGACGGCATCGACGGCGACCACGGCAATGTGATCGGCATCAGCCTGCCGCTGGTGCGCCGGCTGCTGGCGCACCTGGGCATCGGCATCACGGAGTTGTGGGCGCCGGCGGAGGCGTGACCGGAGAGCCTCCGGCCGGGGAACCTCCCGCCGGGGAGCCGTCGCCGCCCTTGCTCCCGTCAGGAGCGGCGTCGGCGTGCCCCTGAGGCGCTGCCTGGGCGTCGTACGTCATGAGCAGCAGCACTATCAGGGCGAGCACGACGACCATGAACAGGAACGCCGTCCAGCCCACCAGGCCCCAGGCGAGTGCACCCAGCAGTGCGTGCACCACGGCCGCGCTGATCAGCAGGATGCGGCCGAAGCCGGCCGGGGCGCGGTCGCGCACGGCCACGAGCAGGGCGACGAGGCCGCACAGCGCGAAGTAGGCGCCGAAGACCAGGCCGCCGACCTTCGAGGACACCGACATCATGTTCGGGTCGAGCCCCGCCAAGGACATGTCCTGACGGTCGACGACGACCCCGAGGAACCAGTTCACAGCGGCGATGCCGAGCGCCTCCGTGAAGAGCACGACCGCCACCACCCACGCCACCGGCCTGCGCACCACCGGGCCCCACCCACTTCCGAGCTCCGCGCCGTTACCCCAAGTACGTTCAACTACATCGCGAACGCTACTAACGGGTAAACCCCGGGACAAGGGTTCGGTCGAGGGCAAAGAATCATTGGGCCATTCGTAGGGATTCCACAAAGAAACCGAGTGGCCCGCAGCACGTGATGACAGAGACCTTGACCACAGAGGAGGGCTAGGGTTTCCCGGGAGAGACCTGAGTGCCGAGGCGCGACATGGGATTTCGCAGGTCGAGCGAGCCTGGAATCACGCTCCGTGTGGGCAAGCTCACCACTGGGGACGGGTCGATGTGGCGTGTCGGCAGTCCCTAAACTCGGCTTGTTTCAAGGAGGGAGCCTCAATCGTGCGCAAGGTGCTCATCGCCAACCGTGGCGAAATCGCTGTCCGCGTGGCCCGGGCCTGCCGGGACGCCGGGATCGCGAGCGTGGCCGTCTACGCGGATCCGGACCGTGACGCTCTGCATGTCCGCGCCGCGGATGAGGCGTTCGCCCTGGGCGGTGACACCCCGGCAAGCAGCTATCTGGACATCGGCAAGGTCCTGAACGCGGCCCGCGAGTCGGGCGCGGACGCCATCCACCCCGGGTACGGCTTCCTGTCGGAGAACGCCGACTTCGCCCAGGCCGTCCTGGACGCCGGCCTGATCTGGATCGGCCCGCCCCCGCAGGCCATCCGTGACCTCGGTGACAAGGTCGCCGCCCGGCACATCGCCCAGCGTGCCGGCGCCCCGCTCGTCGCCGGCACACCCGACCCGGTCTCCGGCGCCGACGAAGTCGTCGCGTTCGCCGAACAGCACGGCCTGCCGATCGCGATCAAGGCCGCCTTCGGCGGCGGCGGACGCGGCCTGAAAGTCGCCCGCACCCTCGAAGAGGTCCCCGAGCTCTACGACTCCGCAGTCCGCGAAGCGGTCGCGGCGTTCGGGCGCGGCGAGTGCTTCGTCGAGCGCTACCTCGACAAGCCCCGCCACGTCGAGACCCAGTGCCTGGCCGACAGCCACGGCAACGTGGTCGTGGTCTCCACGCGTGACTGCTCGCTGCAGCGCCGCCACCAGAAACTGGTCGAGGAGGCCCCCGCCCCGTTCCTGTCCGAGGCGCAGACCGCCCAGCTGTACTCCGCGTCCAAGGCCATCCTCAAGGAGGCCGGCTACATCGGCGCCGGCACGGTCGAGTTCCTCGTCGGCATGGACGGCACGATCTCCTTCCTCGAGGTCAACACCCGCCTCCAGGTCGAACACCCGGTCACCGAGGAAGTCACCGGCATCGACCTCGTGCGCGAGATGTTCCGCATCGCCGACGGCGAGGAACTCGGCTACGACGACCCGCAGCTGCGCGGCCACTCCTTCGAGTTCCGCATCAACGGCGAGGACCCCGGCCGGGGCTTCCTCCCGGCACCGGGCACGGTCACCACGTTCGCCCCGCCCACCGGCCCCGGCGTCCGCCTGGACGCCGGCGTCGAGTCCGGCAGCGTGATCGGCCCCGCCTGGGACTCCCTGCTCGCCAAGCTGATCGTCACCGGCGCCACCCGCCAGCAGGCTTTGCAGCGCGCCGCCCGCGCGCTGGCCGAGTTCCACGTCGAGGGCATGGCCACCGCGATCCCGTTCCACCGCGCGGTCGTCAAGGACCCCGCCTTCGCCCCGGAACTGACCGGCTCCAGCGACCCCTTCACCGTCCACACCCGCTGGATCGAGACCGAGTTCGCCAACGACATCAAGCCCTTCGCCGCCCCCGCCGACGTGGAGGCGGACGAGGAAGCCGGCCGTGAGACGGTCGTGGTGGAGGTCGGCGGCAAGCGCCTGGAGGTCTCCCTCCCGTCCTCGCTCGGCATGAGCCTGGCCCGCACCGGCCTCGCCGCCGGAGCCAAGCCGAAGCGCCGCGCGGCCAAGAAGTCCGGCCCCGCCGCCTCCGGCGACACCCTCGCCTCCCCGATGCAGGGCACGATCGTCAAGGTCGCCGTCGAGGAAGGCCAGGAGGTCAAGGAAGGCGACCTCATCGTCGTACTCGAAGCGATGAAGATGGAACAGCCCCTCAACGCCCACAGGTCCGGCACCGTCAAGGGCCTGTCCGCCGAGGTCGGCGCGTCGCTCACGTCCGGCGCGCCCATCTGCGAGATCAAGGACTGACGCACCCGGCACACGCCTTACGGCATCCGAGGCGCCCGGCGGACTGGAACAGACAGTCCGCCGGGCGCCTCGTCGCAGCCGGGCGCGATGGCATCCTGGAGGCACGCCAAGAGCGCGTGAGAGGGCAGGTGAGAGTCATGGTGGGCGCGACCTCGCGCGAGAGTGCGGGGAACTCGGGCGCGGCGGCGACGCCGACGGCCCAGCCGCGTGCCATGCGCGCTGATGCCCGCCGCAACCATGAGCGGCTGCTGGCCGAGGCCCGGTCCGCCTTCGCCGCCCACGGCACGGACGCGTCCCTGGAGGACGTGGCCCGCCGCGCGGGTGTCGGGATCGGCACGCTGTACCGCCACTTCCCCAACCGCGACGCCCTGTTGAGCGCGGTCTTCGAGGACGCCGTCGGCGACCTGCTGACCCGCTCCCGCGAACTCCTGCACGCCCCGGAGCCCTGCGCGGCCCTGGTGACCTGGCTGCGCGAGATGGTCACCCACGCGGGCGAGTACCGCGGCCTGGCCAGGTCCCTGATGTCCGTCTCGTACGACACCACCTCGGCCCTGGCCCGATGCAGCGGCCCGATCAGGGAGGCGGGCGGCGCACTGCTGGCCCGGGCTCAGGAGTCGGGTGCCGTGAGAGCAGACGTCTCGATCAGTGACCTACTCCAGCTGACCCACGCGATCGCACTGGCAGCGGAGGAAACGCCGGGAGACCCGGACCTGGCGGACAGACTGCTACGCCTGACGCTGCGCGGCTTGAAAGGCACCTGAGGGCAGCCAACCCAAGGGGCGCGGGGAACTGCGCGACCAGCCACACACAACCGGCACTCGCGCAACTACACGAACCCCTACGGCGAATAGGCGAACCTAACGCCGCCGCAGATCCGCGACGCGAGCCCGCTCACGTTCCCGCTCCGCCCCCTGTTCCCCCAGCACCGCCGCGGCCGACCGCAACCCCCCGGCACCGCCCGGCGCCTGACCCCGGCGCGGCCCCGGCAAGGCACGCCGCCGCGCCGGGACCTCGTCACCCCCGGGTTCCCGGTCGCCCCGGCCACGGCGATCTGCACCCCTGATCGGCCAGGGCCTGGAGCTCGGTGTGGGCGCGGTCGTCATGGGCCGGCGGCTCGTCGGTGACCAGCCGGGTGATGACATCCGTGGGCACCGTCTGGAACATCGTGTCCGTGCCGAGCTTGGTGTGGTCGGCGAGGACGACGACCTCCGCGGCCGCCTGGACGAGGGCCCGGTCGACGGAGGCCGAGAGCATGTTGGACGTGGACAGGCCGCGCTCGGCGGTCAGGCCGCTCCCGGAGAGGAAGGCCCGCGACACCCGCAGCCCCTGCAGGGACTGCTCGGCGCCGCTGCCCACCAGGGCGTAGTTCGACCCGCGGAGCGTCCCGCCGGTCATCACGACCTCGACCCGGTTGGCATGGGCCAACGCCTGTGCCACCAGCAGGGAGTTGGTGACGACGGTCAGGCCGGGCACCCGGGCGAGCCGGCGGGCCAGCTCCTGTGTGGTGGTCCCCGCCCCGACGACGATTGCCTCGCCCTCTTCCACGAAATTCGCGGCGAGGTCGGCGATGGCCGTCTTCTCGGCGGTCGCGAGATGTGACTTCTGCGGAAAGCCGGACTCCCGCGTGAACCCGCCCGGCAATACCGCACCGCCGTGCCGGCGGTCGAGGAGTCCTTCTGCCTCCAGTGCGCGCACGTCCCGCCGTACGGTCACTTCGGAGGTCTGGACGACGCGGGCGAGCTCACGGAGCGACACGGCCCCGTTCGCTCGCACCATTTCGAGGATCAATTGGCGACGTTCTGCAGCGAACACGAAACTGACAGTAACCCCAACGACCGTCTGGTTTCAGCAGTTTGCGCCGAATAACAGAAGTTGTTCGCACGCGAGAGCAAGGAGTGGTATAGGGCCTAGTCCTGCCGACTATGCCGTACGCATGCTCGACAACTCGCTGTGACCAGCGGGGAATCGGTTCCGGCCGCCCGGGTTCGCCCTAGAGTTCGCCGCCGGACTTCCGGGTGTGGAGCTGTCGTGCCACCTCGGCGATCGACCCCGAAAGAGAGGGGTACACGGTGAAGGCGTTCGCGATCTGTTCGACCGTCAGATTGTTGTCGACCGCGATCGAGATCGGATGGATCAGTTCCGAAGCGCGCGGGGAGACGACCACACCGCCGACCACGATGCCCGTGCCCGGGCGGCAGAAGATCTTGACGAAGCCGTCCCGGATGCCCTGCATCTTCGCGCGCGGGTTGCGCAGGAGGGGGAGCTTGACGACCCGGGCGTCGATCTTGCCCCCGTCGACGTCCGCCTGGGTGTAGCCGACGGTGGCGATCTCGGGGTCGGTGAAGACGTTGGACGAGACCGTCTTCAGGTTCAGCGGGGCCACCGCGTCACCGAGGAAGTGGTACATGGCGATACGTCCCTGCATCGCCGCGACCGACGCGAGAGCGAAGACTCCGGTGACGTCACCGGCCGCGTACACGCCGGGGGCCGTCGTCCTGGACACCTTGTCGGTCCAGATGTGCCCGGACTCGCGCAGCTTGACGCCGGCCTCCTCCAGGCCCATGCCCTCGGAGTTCGGGATGGCACCGACGGCCATGAGGCAGTGGCTGCCGCTGATGACGCGGCCGTCGGCGAGGGTGACCTCGACCCGGTCGCCGACCCGCTTGGCGGCGGCGGCACGCGAGCGCGCCATGACGTTCATGCCACGGCGCCGGAAGACGTCCTCCAGGACGGCGGCGGCGTCCGGGTCCTCACCCGGCAGCACGCGGTCCCGGGACGACACGAGGGTGACCCGCGATCCGAGCGCCTGATAGGCGCCGGCGAACTCGGCGCCGGTGACACCGGAGCCGACCACGATGAGTTCCTCGGGGAGTTCGGTGAGGTCGTAGACCTGGGTCCAGTTGAGGATGCGCTCGCCGTCGGGCTGGGCGTCGGGCAGCTCGCGCGGGTGACCGCCGGTGGCGATGAGGACGGCGTCCGCGGTCAGGGTCTCCTCGGTGCCGTCGGCGGCACGGACGACGACCTTGCGCGAGCCGTCGAGGCCCTGCATGCCCTCCAGCCGGCCGCGGCCGCGCAGGACCCGGGCGCCGGCGCGCGTGACGGAGGCGGTGATGTCGTGGGACTGCGCGAGCGCGAGCCGCTTGACACGCCGGTTGACCTTGCCCAGGTCCACGCCGACGACGCGCGCGGGCTCATCGATGTGCGGGGTGTCGTCGGCGACGATGATCCCCAGCTCCTCGTACGAGGAATCGAAGGTGGTCATCACCTCGGCCGTGGCGATGAGAGTCTTCGACGGCACGCAGTCGGTGAGCACCGACGCCCCGCCCAGACCGTCGCAGTCGACGACGGTCACCTCCGCGCCGAGCTGGGCGGCCACCAGGGCCGCCTCGTATCCGCCGGGTCCGCCACCGATGATCACGATCCGAGTCACGTACTCCATTGTCCCGCACGCATCACCGTGGTACTGCCTGGGGGCCCGCCCGAGACACCACCGTTACGGGAGGGGCACACGATTCACCTGCCGTACCCTCTCCCCATGTCGCTCTACGCCGGGTACGCCGGCAATCTCGACGCGCGGCTGATGACGCGCCGCGCCCCGCACTCGCCGCTGCGCGCCACCGGCTGGCTGAACGGGTGGCGACTGACGTTCGGGGGCGAGCAGCTCGGCTGGGACGGCGCGCTGGCCACGCTCGTCGAGGAACCCGGCGAGCAGGTCTTCGTCGCGCTGTACGACGTCGCCCCGATGGACGAGGACTCCCTGGACCGCTGGGAGGGCGTCGGCCTCGGCATATACCGCCGGCTGCGGGTGCGCGTGCACACGCTGGAGGGCGAGGAGTCGGCGTGGGTGTACGTGCTGAACGCGTACGAGGGCGGGCTGCCGTCGGCCCGGTACCTCGGCGAGGTCGCGGATGCGGCGGAGTCGGCCGGCGCGCCACACGATTACGTGATGGAGCTGCGGAAGCGCCCGTGCTGACGGAGGGCGACTTCTAGACTGGGAGGATCGGCCCATCATCGGGAGAACTCATGGCCCCCACCACGTATGACGTCTACTACACGGTGCAGGCCGCCGAGGCCCGTGACCGGCTCGACGACAGGCAGCGGAGCGCCTTCGACAAAGGCATCGCGCTGCTGGCCCGTGACCCGTTCCTCTCGGTGTCGCGGCCCATAAGCAGCACGGGCGACGACCGCACGATCCGGCTCACACAGAACGTCCTCGTGGAGTACACGGTCAGTCGCGGCCGACTGTTGATCTTCATCGTCGAGGTCTTCAACGACAAGGACGTCCTCATTCCGGAGGAGTGAGCGTGCCGCTTTCGGGCGAGCTTGCGGGCGCGGTCTTCGTTGGAAACGACAAGACAACGATCGCCATCCCGTGAGCTCTGTCATCTACGCGCGTAGGCCCAAACCGGCTACCCTCAGTCGCGTGAACGCATCTCTTCTTCCGGACGACATCCAGGGCGACCCCCACGCCGCCGCCGACGCCGCCGCCTCGCGCCTGCGCGAACTCACCGGCGCCGAGACCCACGACGTCGCCCTCGTGATGGGCTCCGGCTGGGCTCCGGCCGTGGACGCCCTCGGCGAACCCGAGGCCGAGTTCCCGGTCACCGAGCTGCCGGGGTTCCCCCCGCCGGCGGTGGAAGGGCACGGCGGCAAGATCCGCTCCTACCGGATCGGCAACAAGCGCGCGCTGGTCTTCCTGGGCCGTACCCACTACTACGAGGGCCGTGGGGTGGCCGCCGTCTCGCACGGGGTGCGCACCGCGGTGGCCGCCGGCTGCAAGACGGTCGTCCTCACCAACGGCTGTGGCGGTCTGCGTGAGGGCATGCGTCCCGGGCAGCCGGTCCTGATCAGCGACCACATCAACCTCACGGCGACGTCCCCGATCATCGGCGCGAACTTCGTCGACCTCACGGACCTGTACTCGCCGCGGCTGCGGGCCCTGTGCAAGGAGATCGACCCCTCCCTGGAAGAGGGCGTCTACGCCCAGTTCCCCGGTCCGCACTACGAGACGCCGGCGGAGATCCGGATGGCTCGGGTCATCGGGGCGGACCTGGTGGGTATGTCGACGGTGCTGGAAGCGATCGCTGCGCGTGAGGCGGGGGCCGAGGTGCTGGGGATCTCGCTGGTGACGAACCTCGCTGCGGGGATGACGGGTGAGCCGCTGAACCACGAGGAGGTTCTGCAGGCCGGGCGTGACTCGGCCACGCAGATGGGGTCGTTGCTGGCGCAGGTGCTGGGGCGTCTGTAGGGGGTTTTCCTCGCCCCCGCCGCCCCTACCCGTCCCGTACCTGGGGGCTGCCGCCCCCAGACCCCCGCTTTCGGCCTGAACGGCCTCGTCCTCAAACGCCGGACGGGCTGGATTGCCTGGACCGGCGCTGTAAGGCGAAGGCCCCGAATTCAGCCCCTCCGGCGTTTGAGGAGCGGGGTCGAAGGGGCGGAGTCCCTTCAAGGACGGGACGGGACGGGTAGGGGCGGCGGTGGCGAGAATCATCCCCGCCCTCAGCCCCCTCCTCACCACAAGAACGAGAGGTTGACCGACGTGCACGACGATCTCATCGCCCGGGCCCAGGCGTGGCTCGCCGAGGATCCGGACCCGGAGACCCGCGACGAGCTCGCCAAGCTCATCGACGCCGCGGACGTCGAGGAACTCGCCGCCCGCTTCAGCGGCACCCTCCAGTTCGGCACCGCGGGCCTGCGAGGCGAACTCGGCGCCGGCCCGATGCGCATGAACCGCACGGTCGTCATCCGCGCCGCGGCCGGCCTCGCCGCGTATCTGAAGAAGCAGGGTCACCAGGACGGACTCGTCGTCATCGGCTACGACGCCCGCCACAAGTCGGAGGACTTCGCCCGCGACACGGCCGCCGTGATGACGGGCGCGGGCCTGCGCGCCGCGGTACTGCCCCGCCCGCTCCCCACGCCGGTCCTCGCGTACGCGATAAGGCACCTCGGCGCGGTCGCCGGAGTCGAGGTCACCGCGAGCCACAACCCGCCGCGCGACAACGGCTACAAGGTCTATCTCGGCGACGGCTCCCAGATCGTCCCGCCCGCGGACATCGACATCGCCCAGGAGATCGCCGCGGTGCCGTCCCTCACCGTCGTCCCCCGCCCCACGGAGGGCTGGGAGACCCTGGACGACAGCGTCCTGGACGCCTACCTCGCCCGCACGGACGCGGTGCTGTCCCCCGGCTCCCCGCGCACCGCCCGCACCGTCTACACGGCGATGCACGGTGTCGGCAAGGACGTCCTCCTCGCAGCCTTCGAGCGCGCCGGCTTCCCCGCCCCCGCGCTCGTCGCCGAGCAGGCCGAGCCCGACCCGGACTTCCCCACCGTCGCCTTCCCCAACCCGGAAGAGCCCGGCGCGATGGACCTGGCCTTCGCCAAGGCCCGCGAGACGGCCCCCGACCTCGTCATCGCCAACGACCCTGACGCCGACCGCTGCGCCGTGGCCGTGCGGGACGGGGACGACGGGGACGGCAAGGACGAGTGGCGGATGCTTCGGGGCGATGAAGTAGGCGCTCTGCTCGCCGCTCACCTGGTCAGCCGCGGAGCACGCGGCACCTTCGCGGAGTCGATCGTGTCCTCCTCCCTCCTCGGCCGTATCGCCGAGAAGGCGGGGCTGCCGTACGAGGAGACCCTCACCGGCTTCAAGTGGATCGCCCGCGTCGACGGCCTGCGCTACGGCTACGAGGAGGCCCTCGGCTACTGCGTCGACCCCGACGGCGTGCGCGACAAGGACGGCATCACCGCGGCGCTGCTGATCACCGAGCTCGCGTCCGTGCTGAAGGCCGAGGGCCGCACGCTCCTCGACCTCCTCGACGACCTGGCCGTGACCCACGGCCTGCACGCCACCGACCAGCTCTCGGTGCGCGTCCAGGACCTGGCGGTCATCGCCGACGCCATGGGGCGGCTGCGCGAGCAGCCGCCGACCGAGCTCGCCGGGCTGGCCATCACCCGCGCCGAGGACCTCACCCAGGGCACGGACACCCTCCCGCCCACCGACGGCCTGCGCTACACGCTCGAGGGCGCCCGCGTCATCGTCCGTCCCAGCGGCACCGAGCCCAAGCTGAAGTGCTACCTGGAGGTCGTCGTCCCGGTCGCGGCCCACGCCGACCTCCCGGCCGCCCGCACCGAGGCGGCCGAGCTGCTCGCTGCCATCAAGCGGGACCTGTCGGCGGCGGCGGGCATCTGAGCCGTACGAGTACGCGGAGTTCTGGTCGTTCTCGAAGGGTGCCTCCATTCGGAGGCACCCCTTCGAGCGATTGACGCGCACCGGTTAACGCCATGTTGGGTTGTCGCATGCTTCCCGGCTGCCTGCTCCCACCCGTCGCATTCTGGAAGGGCAGTACGGATGCGCTCCTTGTCCCCCTCGGAGGCATCCGCCCCCACGGTGTCCCGCGCCCCCTTCACATCTGAAGCGGGATGCCGCGCACGGGCCGGGCCCGGGGTTCAGATCCTTACGAGGTAGCTGAACCCCGTGTCCGGTCCCACGCACGACTGGAGGGTGAGGTCGCCCCAGTAGAGCCCGGCGGCCGGGGCGCCGCGGCCCGGGGTGAGGTAGTTGGCGTACACCTCGTACCGCCAGGTTCCGCGCGGGCCGCTGACCGTGACGGTCGTGCCGACGGGCAGCGTGGCGAAGCGGTCGAAGCCGCAGTGGTCGTGGCCGACGATCACGGCCGTGCGCATCTCGTAGCCGTTCTCGGTGCCGAGTTCGGGGCCCGCCCACTGCACGGCGTCCCGGCAGGCATCGACCTCGTGCTGTCCGCCGCGGACGACACGGGCGGACCAGGTTCCGATGCGGATCGTCGTTCGTTTGGGGCGCCCGGTCTGCTCGGGCGCCGTCGTGGGCGTGCGGGGGGTGGCGGCGGGGGTGGTGCTCTTACGGCGGTCGGTGGGGAGCGCGGGGCGGCGGGAGAGGTCGGGGCCGCGCCCGCGGTCGTCGGAGGGCCGGGTGGAGGGGTGGGTGGCCGGGCGGCGGTACTTCGAGGTGGCGGGCGTGGGCGTGGCCGGGGTGGGGTCGGGGGGTGGTGGGGTGGCTGGTGCCGGGGACGCGAACGTGGGGGCGGGAGGTGTGGGCTGTGCCCAGCCCGTGGGCGCGTACGGGGCGCCGGGCGCCGCCATAGGGGTGCCGACGTCGGGTCCGTCGCTCGCGCCGCCGGTGCCGCATCCGGTGAGCAGGGCCAGGGCCAGGGTCGTCGGTACGGTGACCCAGGCCGCCGGTGCGGCGGATCGCCGGCCGCCCGGTTCGCCCTGTGCTGGGCCGCCGCTCACCCGAACCGTTGAGCTTCAGGCCTGCCAGGACGTTGTCGTAGATCGATGCACAGGCGTTGCTGCTGGCCGCCGGAGAGCGCGCCGCCGGGCTGGCGGAGGCGGTCCTAGGGCGGCCGGCGGTCACGCGGTTCGCCAGTTCGCCGTGCGCGGCTCAAGGTACGGCGTCCGCCCTTCGCGGGCTCACGATTCGCCGTACGCCGCGAGCGTCCGCCGACCGGTGCTCAGCGCGGGCCCGTCAGGCCGTCGCCAGCACCATCGCGGGCAGCCAGTCGCCGCCGGCGGTCACTCGGTTCGCCAGTCGACGCCGTTCACCGTGCGCGACTCAAGGTACGCCGTACGCCGCGAGCGTTCGCCGACCGGTGCTCAGCGCGGGCCCGTCAGGCCCTCGCCAGCACCATCGCGGGCAGCCAGTCGCCGCCGGCGGTCACTCGGTTCGCCAGTCGACGCCGTTCACCGTGCGCGACTCAAGGTACGCCGTACGCCGCGAGCGTTCGCCGACCGGTGCTCAGTGCGGGCCCGTCAGGCCGTCGCCAGCACAATCACCAGCAGCACAGCCCCGGCGATGACCGGCCCCGCCACCTCGTAGGCCCACCGCACGGTGACCTCACCCTGCGAGGACTCCAGCTTCTCCCGCTGTTCCAGCAGTTCCCGCAGGTCGTCCATGACCTTGTCGGTCTCGGCCCGCGCCGGGCCGTCCATGTCGGCATCCCCTCGCGGCGCCCCGAACCCGAGCCCGCCGAACCCCATCCCCCCGCCGGCGCGGCCGCCCCGCTCACCCCGCGCGGCAGCGCTCCGCTCCGCCGCGGACCGGGCCGAGCGCCGGGCCGCCTTCTTACGTGCCCGGAGCGAGACCGGCACCGCCCAGAGCTGGAACTTGGTGCCGGACTTGTCGACGACCTCGTTCGAGTAGCTGGACCGCAGTGCGGCGACCTGCCCCCACGGGAGCACGATCACGCGCAGCGGGTTGCGGATGCGCAGCCGGTCCTCGTTGGCGTAGACGGCGGGCCTCAGCGTGAACGCGGACACCAGCGGCACGATCAGGATCAGCGCCGCGAGCGCCACCCACTGGGTGCGGCCCTCGCCCCGGATCAGTGCGTCGATGCCCAGCCAGAGGGCGATTCCGAGCAGCGCGACGCCGCCGATGATGCCCATGGGCGAGCGGTAGACGCGGTCCTTCGACACGGGGGCCGGGGTGGGGGGCTGGGGTTCCGGGGTCGTCATGGGGCCGATTCTGCCGTATGCCTGTCGGCGGCTTGGCGGGGTGCCTCATCGCCGTGGGACCTCGCTGCGGGTGCGGGCTGCCGGTGACGGGGCGCCTCATCACCGTGGGGGCCCTGCTGCGCGCGCGGGTGCGGGCTGCCGGTGGCAGAGCGCCTCATCACCGTGGGGACCTCGCTGCGCGCGCGGGTGCGGGCTGCCGGTGGCAGAGCGCCTCATCACCGCGGGACCTCGCTGCGCGCGCGGATGCGGGCTGCCGGTGGCGGGGCGCCCCATCACCGCGGGACCTCTCTGCGCGCGCGGGTGCGGGTTGCCTGTGGCTGGTCGCGCAGTTCCCCGCGCCCCTGGGTGGGACAGCTCCCCCTGGGTTGTGCGGATCCGTTCCCTTGTGGCAGAAACAGATCCGCTCCCCTGCGTTGTGCGGATCCGTTCCCTTGCGGCAGAGACAGATCCATTCCCTCGGCGCGGATCAGACCCATCCGCTCGGCTGCAGAACAGATCCCCATCCCTCGGGGTGTACAGCCGCTACGCGCGTAGATATGCTCGTCTGGTGACCATGCCCACCAATGCACCCACCGCAGCTCACGCCCTCAAGGACGTCACCGCGTCCGACAGTACGCTGCGCCGCTTCCTTCACGGGCTGCCCGGCGTCGACGCGGTCGGCCTGGAGGCGCGCGCCGCGTCCCTCGGTACCCGTTCCATCAAGACGACCGCCAAGGCGTACGCCATCGACCTCGCCATCTCGATGGTCGACCTGACGACGCTGGAAGGCGCGGACACCCCGGGCAAGGTCCGGGCGCTCGGCGCCAAGGCGGTCCACCCCGACCCGAGTGACCGGACGACTCCGGCCACCGCGGCCGTCTGCGTCTATCCCGACATGGTGGCCACCGCCAAGGAGGCCGTCGCCGGCTCCTCGGTCAAGGTCGCCTCGGTCGCCACCGCCTTCCCGGCCGGGCGCGCCGCCCTCGGTGTGAAGCTGGCGGACGTCCGGGACGCCGTCGCCGCCGGTGCGGACGAGATCGACATGGTCATCGACCGCGGGGCGTTCCTCGCGGGGAACTACATGAAGGTGTACGACGAGATCGTCGCCGTGAAGGAGGCCTGCGAGGCGTCCGCCCGCCTCAAGGTCATCTTCGAGACCGGCGAGCTGTCGACGTACGACAACATCCGGCGCGCGAGCTGGCTCGGCATGCTGGCGGGCGCCGACTTCATCAAGACGTCCACCGGCAAGGTCGCCGTCAACGCCACCCCCGCGAACACCCTGCTTATGCTGGAAGCGGTGCGCGACTTCCGCGCCCAGACCGGCATCCAGGTGGGTGTGAAGCCGGCCGGCGGGATCAGGACGACCAAGGACGCCGTCAAGTTCCTCGTCCTGGTCAACGAAACCGCCGGCGAGGACTGGCTGGACAACCACTGGTTCCGCTTCGGCGCCTCCTCGCTCCTGAACGACCTGCTGATGCAGCGTCAGAAGCTGGCCACCGGCCGCTACTCCGGCCCCGACTACGTGACGGTGGACTGATCACCATGGCATCGGTATTCGAATACGCACCGGCCCCCGAGTCCCGCTCGATCGTCGACATCGCGCCGTCGTACGGCCTGTTCATCGACGGCGAGTTCGTGGAGGCGGCGGACGGCAAGGTCTTCAAGACCGTCTCCCCGTCCACCGAGGAGGTCCTCGCCGAGATCGCCCAGGCCGGCGAGGCGGACGTGGACCGCGCCGTGAAGGCCGCCCGCAAGGCCTTCGTGAAGTGGTCGGCGCTGCCCGGCTCCGAGCGCGCGAAGTACCTGTTCCGCATCGCCCGGATCATCCAGGAGCGCAGCCGTGAGCTGGCCGTCCTGGAGACGCTGGACAACGGCAAGCCGATCAAGGAGACCCGCGACGCCGACCTCCCGCTGGTCGCCGCGCACTTCTTCTACTACGCGGGCTGGGCCGACAAGCTGGAGCACGCCGGTTTCGGCGCGAGCCCGGCGCCCCTCGGCGTGGCCGGCCAGGTCATCCCCTGGAACTTCCCGCTGCTGATGCTGGCGTGGAAGATCGCCCCGGCGCTGGCGACCGGCAACACGGTCGTGCTGAAGCCGGCCGAGACCACCCCGCTCTCCGCCCTGTTCTTCGCGGACATCTGCCGCCAGGCGGGCCTGCCCAAGGGCGTCGTCAACATCCTTCCCGGCTACGGCGACAGCGGCGCCGCGCTCGTCGCGCACCCGGACGTCAACAAGGTCGCTTTCACGGGATCGACAGCGGTCGGCAAGGAGATCGCGCGGACCGTCGCCGGTACCCGCAAGAAGGTCACCCTGGAGCTGGGCGGCAAGGGCGCCAACATCGTCTTCGACGACGCCCCGATCGACCAGGCGGTGGAGGGGATCGTCAACGGCATCTTCTTCAACCAGGGCCAGGTCTGCTGCGCCGGCAGCCGGCTGCTGGTCCAGGAGTCGATCCAGGACGAGCTGCTGGAGTCGCTGAAGCGTCGCCTCTCCACGCTCCGCCTCGGCGACCCCCTCGACAAGAACACCGACATCGGCGCGATCAACTCCGAGGAGCAGCTCACCCGCATCACCTCGCTCGTCGAGCAGGGCGAGGCGGAGGGCGCCGAGCGCTGGTCGCCGGCCTGCGAACTCCCCGAGAGCGGCTACTGGTTCGCGCCGACGCTCTTCACGAACGTCACCCAGGCGCACCGGATCGCCCGTGACGAGATCTTCGGCCCGGTCCTGTCGGTCCTCACCTTCCGCACGCCGGACGAGGCCGTCGCCAAGGCCAACAACAGCGCGTACGGCTTGTCGGCGGGCATCTGGACGGAGAAGGGGTCGCGGATCCTCGCCGTCGCGAACAAGCTCCGCGCGGGCGTCATCTGGTCCAACACGTTCAACAAGTTCGACCCGACCTCGCCGTTCGGCGGCTACAAGGAGTCGGGCTTCGGCCGCGAGGGCGGCCGCCACGGCCTGGAGGCGTACCTCGCCCCGTCGAGCCCGGAGGGCGAGCGATAAATGAGCACAGTGGACAAGAACGACAAGACCGAGCGCGCCGAGCGACTCTCCGTCTTCAAGACCTACAAGCTGTACGTCGGCGGGAAGTTCCCGCGTTCCGAGAGCGGCCGGGTGTACGAGGTGACGGACTCCAAGAGCAACTGGCTGGCGAACGTCCCCCTGTCCTCCCGCAAGGACGCCCGTGACGCGGTGGTCGCCGCGCGGAAGGCGTTCGGCGGCTGGTCCGGCGCGACGGCGTACAACCGCGGCCAGATCCTCTACCGCATCGCGGAGATGCTGGAGGGCCGCCGCGAGCAGTACGTCCGTGAAGTCGCCGACTCCGAGGGCCTGTCGAAGTCGAAGGCGGCGGCTCAGGTCGACGCGGCGATCGACCGGTGGGTCTGGTACGCGGGCTGGACGGACAAGATCGCCCAGGTGGTCGGCGGCGGAAACCCGGTCGCGGGCCCGTTCTTCAACATCTCCTCCCCCGAGCCGACCGGCGTGGTGGCCGTCCTGGCCCCGCAGGAGTCGTCCTTCCTGGGCCTGGTCTCGGTGCTGGCCCCGGTGATCGCGACGGGCAACACGGCGATCGTGGTGGCGTCCGAGAAGTCCCCGCTGCCCGCCCTCTCCCTGGGTGAGGTCCTGGCCACGTCCGATCTGCCGGGCGGTGTGGTCAACGTCCTGTCCGGCCGTACGGCGGAGATCGCGACGCCGCTGGCCGCGCACCAGGACGTCAACGCGATCGACCTGGCCGGCGCCGACGAGGTGCTGGCGAAGGAACTGGAGATCGCGGCGGCCGACAACCTCAAGCGCGTCCTGCGTCCACAGCCTGTGGACGACTGGGCCGCCACCCCCGGCATCGACCGTATGACGGCGTTCCTGGAGACCAAGACGGTCTGGCACCCGACGGGTTCGCTGGGCGCGTCCGGCTCGTCGTACTGATCACCGGCACGACGGCCACCGATACCGGAGAGCCGTGCTTCCCCTCCGTCCGGGGGAGGCGCGGCTCTCTGCCCTGCCGTCACCGCGACGAGTTGCCAGGTGAACGCGAGAGGGCTGTGAGGTGTGACGCGCGCTTCACTTGCGGTACACCGGGTCGTACACGGGCCCTGCGATGCCTCACACTGGTGTCCCGTGAGTTCCCATCCGCCCATACCGACGCGAGTCGTGCTGCTCTGCGGCCCTTCCGGCTCCGGCAAGTCCCTTCTCGCCGCCCACTCCGGTCTTCCGGTGCTGCGGCTCGACGACTTCTACAAAGAGGCTGACGACCCGACCCTGCCGCAGGTCCCCGGGAGCTCCGACATCGACTGGGACCACCCCGACTCGTGGGACGCCGACACGGCCGTGGCGGCGATCGCGGAACTGTGCCGCACGGGCCGTACGGACGTGCCGCTGTACGACCTCTCGCTGAGCGCCCGCACGGGCGCGGAGACCGTCGACATCGGCCGCACCCCCCTCTTCATCGCGGAGGGCATCTTCGCGGCCGAGATCGTGACCCGCTGCCGTCAGCTCGGCCTCCTCGCGGACGCGCTGTGCCTGAGCCGCGGCCCCGTGAAGACGTTCCGCCGCCGCTTCGTCCGCGACCTGCGAGAGGGCCGCAAATCGGTCCCGTTCCTGCTGCGCCGCGGCTGGCGCCTGATGCGCCTGGAACGCTCGATCGTGGCCCACCAGACGTCCCTGGGCGCCCACGCCTGCGACAGGGACGAGGCCCTCGGCCGCCTCACCGCAGCCGCAGCGGGCCGCTGCCCGGCGGCAACACCGGCCACCTGAACGAACAGGGCGCCCTCACCGTCGTAGGACCGGAAAACGGTCCCCGCGGAAAGGAAGCCCGATGCGCACTACGCTCCGGTCCGGCCGGCGTCTGCTCATGGCTGCACTGCTCCTCAGTACGGCCGTCGGCTGCACGGAAATGGGCGGCGCGGAGCCGGGCGGTGCGGCCGAGGCCTCCTGCGCGTACGTGGTGATGTACGCGAACCGCTCCTACCAGGACGTCGCGAACGCCGACTTCACCGTCGGGAAGAAGCTGGGTACAGCCACGATCCCGGCGTGCGAGGACACCCCGAACGATCCCCCGGACGCCGGCGGCGAGCAGCGAATCACCGCGTACGCGGTCGAGGGAACGGACCCGGCAGTCGCCATCGCCGTCGGTGATACTCCCGCCGGAGCGATCCTCATGAAGGCCCACTGACCGCACACGAAGAACGGGACTGGATGGACCCCCCGGCCCTCCAGCCCCGCTCTCGTCGTGCTCCCCCCGAATCCCCCGTGGGAGCACTCCCCCGTGTTTTCCCCCGTTGGTCCCCCGTGGGCCCCCCGACCCCGTGGGTCCCCCCACTTCTTACCGTTCCCCCGTTGCATTCCCCCCGGTACGGTCCCCCCGGACCTTCAGGCGACAAGCTCCCCGAAGGCGTCCTCCTCGTCACGGCCGAAGCTGAGGACCTCGTCCTCGCGCAGCCGGCGGAGCGACCGCCAGATGCTGGACTTCACCGTGCCGACACTGATGTCGAGGATGTCCGCGATCTCCGGGTCGGTGCGGCCCTCGTAGTAGCGAAGGACCAGCATCGTGCGCTGGAGTTCGGGCAGCCGGGCCAGCGCCTGCCACAGGACCGCGCGCAGTTCGGTGCCGCGCATCGCGTCCGTGTCGCCGGGCGTCTCCGGCAGCTCCTCGGTCGGGTACTCGTTCAGCTTGCGGCGGCGCCACGCGCTGATGTGCAGGTTCGTCATGGTGCGGCGGAGGTATCCGCCGACCGCGGCCTTGTCACTGATCCGGTCCCACGCCTTGTACGTCGAGAACAGCGCGCTCTGGAGCAGGTCCTCGGCCTCGAAGCGGTCACCGGTCAGGTGATAGGCGGTTGCGTACAGGGAGGCGCGGCGCTCCTGGACGTAGGCGGTGAACTCCGCCTCCGACAGCGAGCGACGACACTCCCCCGAGTCCTCCCTGTACGCGGCTCCCCCGTGCGTTTCCCCCGTGAAACCGTCAACCACCGTCATGAACGCGGTGTGCTGACGCCCGGTGCCGCGAGCGCACCCCCGCCCGCTCACGGCACCGGACTTCTCGGAACCCCGGCCCCCGTTCACGTCGTGCAGACGCGTGATCACTGCGCTGGTGCTGGTGCCGTGCAGCGTGTTCATCTCGCGCCCCCCGTCGTGGACTTCCGGTGTTCTGCTTGGTACGGCTTGCTGTGTTGCGTCCTGCTGTCTTGCCTGTGCCGAGAAGCTTGCCGGGGCACCTTCATGGCCGTGTCCGCCGACTGTCACAGACGTGTCACAGGGGCCTGTGCCGTAGGTCGCCCCCAGGCGGGCGACAGCGCGGACACAGTCATGAGCGCTACGTGCCCGTAGCTGTACAGCTCGTACAGGTGTCGAAACACGACCCCCGCATGGGCCAGAATGAGCCCCGTGCCTTCCCTGTTGCTGATCGAGGACGACGACGCCATCCGTACGGCCCTGGAGCTCTCACTGACTCGCCAGGGACACCGTGTGGCCACCGCTGCCACCGGCGAGGACGGTCTGAAACTGCTGCGTGAGCAGCGGCCGGACCTGATCGTGCTGGACGTGATGCTGCCCGGTATCGACGGTTTCGAGGTGTGCCGCCGCATCCGGCGCACCGACCAGCTGCCGATCATCCTGCTGACCGCGCGCAACGACGACATCGACATCGTGGTCGGACTGGAGTCCGGCGCGGACGACTACATCGTCAAACCCGTGCAGGGGCGGGTCCTGGACGCCCGCATCCGTGCCGTGCTGCGGCGCGGGGAGCGGGAGTCGAACGACGCCGCGACCTACGGCAGCCTCGTCATCGACCGCGCGGCCATGACCGTCACCAAGAACGGCGAGGACCTCCAGCTCACCCCGACCGAGCTGCGCCTGCTGCTCGAACTGAGCCGCCGGCCGGGGCAAGCCCTGTCCCGGCAGCAGCTGCTGCGCCTGGTCTGGGAGCACGACTACCTGGGCGACTCCCGCCTCGTGGACGCCTGCGTGCAGCGCCTGCGCGCCAAGGTCGAGGACGTCCCGTCGTCCCCCACGCTCATCCGTACCGTCCGTGGAGTCGGCTACCGCCTGGACGCGCCTCAGTGACAGACGTGCAGGGGGGATTCCGCGGCTGGGTCGCGGCTCGCAAGGGAGTGTGGTCGAAGCTGCGTTTCACCAGCCTGCGACTGCGACTCGTGGTCGTCTTCGGCCTGGTGGCGCTCACGGCCGCGGTATCGGCCTCCGGCATCGCCTACTGGCTCAACCGCGAGGCGGTGCTCACCCGCGCCCAGGACGCGGTGCTGCGCGACTTCGAGCAGGAGATGCAGAACCGCGCGGGTCTGCTGCCCGAGGAGCCGACGCAGGACGAACTGCAGCACACCGCCGGGCAGATGGCCAACAGCAGCCAGCGCTTCAGCGTGCTGCTCGTCGCCCAGGACGCCGACGGCAAGCCCATGTACGGCAACTCCGGCGGCCTGGACGGCTTCACGCTCGCGGACGTGCCCCGGTCGCTGCGCACGGCGGTGAACGAGGAGCAGCAGGTCGACTCCTCCAACAAGGCCGAGTACCACTTGTACTGGCAGCGGATAGTCGCCGACGACACCCCCTACCTGGTCGCCGGCACGAAGGTGATCGGCGGCGGCCCGACCGGCTACATGCTCAAGTCCCTGGAGCCGGAGGCCAAGGACCTCAACTCCCTCGCCTGGTCGCTGGGCATCGCCACCGGCCTCGCGCTGATCGGCTCCGCGCTGCTCGCGCAGGCCGCCGCGACGACCGTACTGAAGCCGGTCCAACGCCTCGGTGTCGCCGCCCGCCGGCTCGGCGAGGGCAAGCTGGACACCCGCCTGCGCGTCTCCGGCACGGACGAACTGGCCGATCTGTCCCGGACGTTCAACAAGGCCGCCGAGGCGCTGGAGAAACGGGTCGCCGACATGGCCGGACGGGACGACGCGTCCCGCCGCTTCGTGGCCGACATGTCCCACGAACTGCGCACCCCCCTCACCGCGATCACCGCCGTGACGGAGGTGCTGGAGGAGGAGCTGGAGATGGAGACCGGCTCTATGGACCCGATGATCGAACCGGCCGTACGCCTGGTCGTCAGCGAGACCCGCCGCCTGAACGACCTCGTCGAGAACCTCATGGAGGTCACCCGCTTCGACGCGGGCACGGCCCGCCTGGTCATCGACGAGGTCGACCTCGCCGACCAGATCACGGCCTGCATCGACGCCCGCGCCTGGCTGGACGCGGTCGACCTGGACGCCGAGCGCGGCATCATGGCCCGCCTGGACCCGCGTCGCCTGGACGTCATCCTGGCCAACCTCATCGGCAACGCGCTCAAGCACGGAGGATCGCCGGTCCGGGTCGCGGTCCGGGAGGCGGACGACTCGATCGTGATCGCCGTACGGGACCACGGCCCCGGCATCCCCGAGGACGTCCTCCCGCACGTCTTCGACCGCTTCTACAAGGCCAGCGCCTCCCGCCCCCGCTCCGAGGGCAGCGGCCTCGGCCTGTCCATCGCCCTGGAGAACGCCCACATCCACGGCGGCGAGATCACCGCCGCCAACTCCCCCGACGGCGGCGCGGTGTTCACCCTGCGCCTCCCCCGGGACGCATCGAAACTGGCGGAAGAGACAGACGCCAACGGCACCGACGGCAAGGGCTCCGACGGGGCGAAGAAGGGGGACGCCTGATGAAGGTACGCGGCCCGGCTGGTAGCCTCCTGGCCCTCTCCGCAGCGACCGCCGCGCTGCTGACCGGGTGCGGCATCCGTTCCACGGAGGTGCCGACCAACTTCGGCCCCGCACCCTCACGCGTGCACTGCTCGCTCTCCGAACCGAACGTGTCGACGCAGGCCACGCGCGGGCTTCCGGTGCAGGTGTTCCTGCTGTGCGGGTCGCAACTGGTGGCCGTGGACCGAACCGTACGGGTGACGGACGGTACGGCGGACTCGGCGCGGCGCGTGCTGGTGGCGCAGGGGCTGCTCGACGAGCTGGAGGCGACACCGTCGGCCGCCGAGAAGGAGGCCGGCTACACCACCGACGTCCGCGGCGCCATGGCAGTGAGCGGCCCGCGTCCTGGCGACCCCGACGAGACCCTGCGCCTGAGCACACCCCCCAACGACCTCACCTCGTACGCCCTCGCCCAGATCGTCTGCACGTTCTCGGACTCGACGGCCGCCGAGGGCGACGGCTCGGTGATCCTGGGCGGCCCCGGCGCCGAGCCCCTGCGCCGCTACGAGTGCACGGACGAGGTCCGCACCCGCCCCGGCAGCAACGAGCCCCAGTCGACGGAGATCACAGACAGCTGACGGCGAAAACACCCCCACGGCGCACCACCTGCATACAGCGCCAAGGGGACGTGCGGGAAGGCGCACCCCCGCGGCGCCGCAGTCGCCCACGGCGCGAAGGGGACCTGCCGGAAGGCGCACCCCCGCGGCGCCGCAGTCGCCCACGGCGCGAAGGGGACCTGCCGGAAGGCGCACCCCCGCGGCGCCGCAGTCGCCCACGGCGCGAAGGGGACCTGCCGGAAGGCGCACCCCCGCGGCGCCGCAGTCGCCCACGGCGCGAAGGGGACGTGCCGGGGGGGTGTCCGCCCGCAGTGGCCGGCGTCAACACGCGGTTCCTCCTGGCCTAAGGGGGCCGCCGGTCCGAGGACGGACACCCCCCGGCGCGGCCCCGACCCACCCACCGAACCGCAGGCGCTACGCGCACCCTCACCGCACAGCCACAGGCCGCCGCAGGCATAGACGCGCGCCCACCGCCGGAGGCCCGTGTGGCGGACGCCTCACCCCCGTAAGCCCTCTCCCGGAACCGATCCTGCCGGGGGGCGCGTCTAGGGGGGCGTGCAGCGTCAAGGCTCCATCGGCGGCAGCGCCGTGATCCGCATCCGTGCGACGGGGGGTGTTCTCCTGGTCGCGCATCTCGCGTTCGTCGCCTGGCTCACGCTGCGCCCCCTGGACGTCCCCTGGGTGATGCCGCCCAACTTGCGGCCGTTCGCCGGGATCAGAGCCGATCTGGCGCTGGGCTGGCAGGAGGGCGCCCGGCACATCGCCGAGGGACTCGCCCTGCTCGCACCGCTCGGCGTGCTGATCCCGATGGCACACGGCAGGATCGACGCCTCCCCACTGGGCTCCCTGGTCCGGGCGGTCGGCGCCGGCGCCCTGATCTCGCTGGGCATCGAGCTGCTGCAGACCGGCGTACCCGGCCAGATCGTCGACGTCGACTCCCTGCTGCTGAACACCATGGGCGCCGCCCTGGCGCACGCGGCGGTCGTACCCGCCGCCCGCGCCTGGCTCCGCCGCAGGTCCGAGCGCGCAGACCGGCCAACGGTCCCCCAGGAGGAGCTCTCTCAGGGTCGGACCCCGACGATTCCCAGGGTCGGGATAGCTCCATAGAGTGACGCTTTGCCCGGTTCGTCGCCGTAGCGTGGATGTCAGATGAGGGAAGCCCTCGGGAGGCCCCACAAGGGGCCTCCGACCGACGCTCGCGAAGGAGCCGCACCATGACCGCGCTCGCCCGACCCACCAACGGCCGCATGATCGGCGGAGTGTGCGCCGCGCTGGCACGGCGCTTCGGCACCTCCGCGACGACGATGCGCGTGATCTTCCTGATCTCCTGCCTGCTCCCCGGCCCGCAGTTCCTGCTCTACATAGTCCTGTGGATCCTGCTCCCCTCGGAGGACAAGGCGAACAAGACGCGCGAAGCCTGGTAACCACAGAAACCAGATGCGCCCCGCCGATGTCCGGCGGGGCGCACCCGTTTCTGCCACAGGAAACGAAACCTACGAGCTACGCCCCACAACCCACGAGCTACGCCCCACAACCCACGTCCTGCACCCGGCGCCCACCTCAGGCCGCCGTAGCCAGCCGCCGCTGCTCAAGCCGCGCCGCCCGCGTGCCGAACACCGTGATCGTCACGACGCCGAGCACCGCCAGGAGGCCGACGGCGACCGTGCCGGCCCAGCCGCCCGCGTGGAAGGCCACCGCGCCGACCGTGCTGCCCGCGCTGGAGCCGATGTAGTAGGCGGACTGGTAGAGGGCCGAGGCCTGGGCGCGGCCGTGGGTGGCCGTCTTGCCGACCGCCGAGGAGGCGGCCGCGTGGCCCGCGAAGAAGCCGCCCGTGATGAGGACCAGACCGAGGAGGACCAGCGGGAGCGAGCCCGCCAGGGACAGCAGCAGGCCCGCCGCCGTCGTGGCGCCGGCCGCGTACAGCGCGCCTCGGCGGCCCAGGCGGCCCACCAGCCGTCCCGCCGTGGACGCGGACACCGTGCCGACCAGGTACACGAGGAAGATCGAGCCGATGATGCCCTGGGGCAGCGAGAACGGCGCCTCCGTGAGGCGGTAGCCGATGACGGTGTACACGCCGCCGAAGACGGTCATGAACAGGGCGCCGATCGCGTACAGACGGCGCAGCAGCGGGTTGGAGAGGTGGTCGCGGACCGCGCGGGCGAGGACACGAGGGCGCAGCGAGCCCGGCTTGAAGTGGCGCGGGGCCGGGAGCAGCAGCCGGAAGGCCACCGAGCACGCCACCGCGAGCACGCCGATCACGCCGACCGCGATCCGCCAGCCCCACTCCTGTGCGACCCAGCCGGTGATCACACGGCCGCTCATCCCGCCGACGCTGTTGCCCGCGACGAACAGTCCGATGGCCGTGACCAGAGCCTTCGGCCGGACCTCCTCGGCGAGATACGCCGTCGCCGACGCGGGCAGACCTGCCAGCGCCGCGCCCTGGACCGCCCGCAGCACGACCAGGGAGGTCAGGTTCGGCGCGAAGGGGACCAGCAGCCCGACCGCCACCGCGACCGCCAGCGACGCCGTCATGACCGTACGGCGTCCGAACCGCTCCGACAGCGCGCTCATGGGCAGCACGAACAGCGCCAGACCGCCCGTCGCGGCCGCCACCGTCCAGCTCGCCTCGCTCGCCGCCACCCCGAACTCCCCGGAGATCAGCGGCAGCAGGGCCTGTGTGGAGTAGAGGAGCGCGAAGGTCGCGACACCGGCGAGGAAGAGGGCGAAGCTCATCCGGCGGTAGCCGGGGCCGCCCGGGGCCATTCGGGAGTCGACGACAGGGACTGCGGGTGCGGCGCCCACGGTGGTGGACGCCCCGGTACTGGCGGGAGACATGCTTCGAAGCTACGTACGCCCCCACTCATCCGTCCAATGCATGGATTCGCCATAATCGTTCCCATGGCGCATCAGTACAGTTCACAGCCTCGACTGTCACCATCCAGTGACACAGAAGACATGACGATGTTGCTCGCGCCCCGCCTCGCGTACTTCGCCGGCGTGGCCCGCACCGAGCACGTCACCCGGGCCGCCCAGGAGATGCAGGTCCCGCAGTCCACGCTCTCGCGTGCCATGGTCCGCCTGGAGCAGGACCTGGGGGTCGACCTGTTCGCCCGCCACGGCCGTACGGTCTCCCTCACCCCCGCCGGCCGCACCTTCCTCGCCTCGGCCGAACGCGCCCTCGCCGAGATCCGGCGCGCCGCCGACGAGGTCCGCGCCGACGCCGACCCGGCCACCGGCAAGGTCGCCTTCGGCTTCTTGCACACCATGGGCGCCGAAACGGTCCCGGGCCTCATCCACGCCTTCCGCGCCGACCACCCCGGCGTCCGCTTCAGCCTGGTCCAGAACTACGGCGAGGCCATGCTCGAACGACTCCGGGCCGGCGAGCTCGACCTCTGCCTCACGTCCCCCGTCCCGGACGCCCCCGATTTGGTCGCCCGCCGCGTGGACGAACAGAAACTCCGTCTGGTCGTCCCCGCCGACCACCGCCTGGCCGGCCGCAAGCGCATCCGCCTGGCAGAGGCGGCCGACGAGATCTTCGTAACCCTGGAGCCGGGCTACGGCCTTCGCCGCATCACCGACGACCTGTGCAAGGAGGCAGGCTTCAGGCCCCGCATCGCCTTCGAGGGCGAGGAGGCGGAGACGCTGAGGGGCCTGGTGGCAGCGGGCCTCGGAGTCGCACTCCTGCCCCCACCGGCCGTACCGCGCCCGGGAGTCGCAGAACTGACGGTCACAGCCCCACGCGCGGCCCGAGAAATCGGCGTCGCCTGGATGGCCGACCACCCGGACACACCCCCGGTGGCCGCCTTCAAGAAGTTCCTGCTCTCAAGGAGGGGCAACCTGCTGCCCTGAAGGGGCGCGGGGAACTGCGCGAGCAACCACGAACCACCCGCACCCGCACCCGCACCCGCACCCGCCACGAGACGGGACCCCCAACGACGCTACCGCCGCAACGACTTCCCGAACCCCGCAGCCAACGGCATCCGCAGCCCCAAAGGAGGCGGAGCCGCAAACGCATCGGCGACAGGCCGCGAGAACGACCTCCCGAACAGCACCCCCATGACGAAGTCCTCGGCCAGCGCGAGGACTTCATCCCGATGCTGCTGCAACCCGTGCCGATCGGAATGCACTTCGAACCGGCACACATCCCGGTTCGCCTTCTTCGCCCGCTCCGCCAGCCGGAACGACAGCTCGGGATCGGTCCGCTCGTCGTTGGTGCCGTGCACGAACATCACCCGCCGCCCCGCGAGCTGTTTCACCGGTTCGGGTGACGCCGCCACGTCCTCCTCCGGCATCCACGGAGCTATCGCCAGCACGGAGTTGACGGCCTCGTGGCCACCCGCCCGCACCGCCGCCCGCGCGCCCATGTCGATCCCGGCGAGGCACACGGGGACGTCGCCGTAGCGCCGTACGACCTCGTCCGCGGCCCACAGCGCGTCGCTCACGAGGTTCGCGTCACTGCCGTTCCACCCGCGAAAGCGGTAGCGGACGACATGCGCGGCCAGACCGTCCTCGCGCCCCGCCCGCGCCAGCCGACGCCCGAGGGTGCGCACGTGGGAGGTCGCCAACAACGTCGCCGGCTTGCGATGTGAGACCTCGTCACCTCCGGGAAGCAGGAGCACCACTCCGCTCACCGCCGTCGGCTCCGGCCCGATCGCCTTGCCCAGCCGGACCCTGCGCACCGGCGTCACTTGGTGTGCCATGACAGAACAGTGTCAGAAGCGCGGGTGTACGCCACCCGTCCTTGGGGTCACCGTTACGTATCGACGGATTCGTACACCAGACGGATGCGTACACCGGGGGAGAAATGAGCGACGGCGGCAGAGAAGTCAGCGATGAGGGAGCGATCTACGCGCGTAGGCGTTAGAGTGCGAAAATGACGAGCGAGACTGCCCCGAAGGCGAACACCCCGAGCTCGGACCAGATCCGCCGGGCGCCGAAGGTTCTGCTGCACGACCACCTCGACGGCGGGCTCCGTCCCGGCACGATCGTCGAGCTCGCCCGCGAGACGGGCTACACCCAGCTCCCCGAGACCGACCCCGACAAGCTCGGCGTGTGGTTCCACGAGGCCGCCGACTCCGGCTCCCTGGAGCGGTACCTGGAGACCTTCTCCCACACCGTCGCGGTGATGCAGACCCGCGACGCCCTCGTCAGGGTGGCGCGCGAGTGCGCGGAGGACCTCGCCGAGGACGGGGTCGTCTACGCCGAGGTGCGGTATGCGCCCGAACAGCACCTGGAGGGCGGACTCAGCCTCGAAGAGGTCGTCGAGGCCGTCAACGAGGGCTTCCGGGAGGGCGAGCGGATCGCCCGGGAGAACGGCCGGCGCATCCGCGTGGGCGCACTGCTCACCGCCATGCGGCACGCCGCCCGCGCGCTGGAGATCGCCGAACTCGCCAACCGCTACCGCGACCTGGGCGTCGTCGGCTTCGACATCGCGGGCGCCGAGGCCGGCCACCCGCCGACCCGGCATCTGGACGCCTTCGAGTACCTCAAGCGCGAGAACAACCACTTCACCATCCACGCGGGCGAGGCCTTCGGTCTGCCGTCCATCTGGCAGGCCCTGCAGTGGTGCGGCGCCGACCGGCTGGGGCACGGGGTGCGCATCATCGACGACATCCAGGTGCAGTCCGACGGCTCCGTGAAGCTCGGACGCCTCGCCTCGTACGTCCGGGACAAGCGCATCCCGCTGGAGCTGTGCCCGAGCTCCAATCTCCAGACAGGGGCAGCCGACTCGTACGCCGCGCACCCCATCGGTCTCCTGCGGCGCCTGCACTTCCGCGCCACCGTGAACACCGACAACCGCCTGATGTCCCACACCAGCATGAGCCGGGAATTCGAGCATCTTGTCGAGGCATTCGGTTACACGCTCGATGACATGCAGTGGTTCTCCGTCAATGCGATGAAATCATCGTTCATTCCTTTCGATGAACGACTCGCGATGATCAATGACGTGATCAAGCCCGGATATGCCGAACTCAAGTCCGAATGGCTGTTCCGTCAGACCAGCTCTACCAGCGGTTCTGAGGGCGAAGAGGACTGACCGGGAGTTCTCCGCGCACACGGAATGCGGACGCCATTCACAATCCGTCCGCATTTCGATGTTTGCGGTGGCGTGCGGGGCGTGTTTACGGTCGACAACCGCTCACAACCCCGTAACGAATTTCGAGGACTTACCTTCATGAAGCAGTCTGCTGCCAAGACCCTCGGTGTCGCCGCTCTCGGTGCCGCCTTCGCCGCCGCCGGTGCGGGTGCCGCGAACGCCGCGCCGGTCGCCCCGGACGCCGCCGGTTCGGCGCTGGACACCGTCACCAGGACGCTCCCGGCCGAGAACCTCTCCCAGGCGGCGCCCGCCGCCGGTGCGGGCCTCGCCCAGGGGGGTGCGGGGCTGGCTCAGGGTCAGGAGGCGCTCGGCGCCGGTCTGGCCGCGGCCCAGCCTGCCGCCGAGCAGGTGCTGGCGGCGGGCCCGACCGGGCTGCTCGGCGGTCTGCCGCTGCAGACCCTGCCCGCCCAGGGCCTGCCCCTGAACGGCCTGCCGCTCGCCTGAGCCGCATCCCCCGAACCACAACGCTGGGGCGCCCCCATGGACATGGGGTGCGCCCCAGCGGCCTGTCATCGGCCCTTCCGACCTGCTGCTTTGTTCGCTCCGGGGGCCATTGTCAGTGGGCTGCGGTAGCTTCCGAAGTGTTGGGCGCGATGAGGCGCACTTCGGGATACGGCCAGGGGTGGGTGGACGATGAGCGACGGCACGGCGACTACGACAACGGACCTCGACGTCAGGCTGGAGAAACACCGCGTCGAACTGACCGGGTACTGCTACCGCATGCTCGGCTCCTCCTTCGAGGCCGAGGACGCGGTGCAGGACACGATGGTCCGCGCCTGGCGGAGTTACGACAAGTTCGAGGGGCGCTCCAGTCTCCGGTCGTGGCTGTACCGCATCGCGACGAACGTGTGCCTTGACATGCTGACGGCCGGCAACAAGCGAGCCAGGCCCATGGACCTCACGGAGTCGACCCCGCTCGCGCAGGCGGCGCTCTCGCCCCGCCCGGACAACACCTGGCTGGAGCCGATGCCGGACAACCGAGTGCTGCCCGGCACCGACGACCCGGCGGAGGCCGCGGTCGCCAAGGAGACGGTGCGGCTCGCCTTCATGGCCGCCCTGCAGCAGCTGCCGGCCAAGCAGCGGGCGGTGCTGATCCTGCGCGAGGTGCTGGCCTGGAAGGCGAGCGAGGTCGCCGAGTTGCTCGACACGACGGTCGCTTCGGTCAACAGCGCGTTGCAGCGGGCACGCGCCACGCTCGCCGAGCAGCAGCAGCCGGGCGGCGAGGCCGCCGTCTCCGATCCGCTGGACGAGGAGCAGCAAAAGCTCCTGGAGCGGTATGTCGCGGCCTTCGAGGGCTACGACATGACGGCGCTCACGGCCCTGCTCCACGAGGACGCCATCATGACGATGCCGCCGTTCGACCTGTGGCTGACCGGCGTCAAGGACATCACGGGCTTCATGACGACGCTCGGCGCCCCCTGCGCGGGCTCGCGTCTGCTGCCGGTCCAGGTCAACGGGCTGCCGGGCTTCGCCCAGTACAAGCCGGACCCGGAGGCGGGCGGCTTCACCCCGTGGGCGGTGCAGGTCCTGGAGGTCTCAGACGGCCGGATCACCGGGTTCCACTGCTTCCTCGACACCAAGCGCTGGTTCCCGCTGTTCGGGCTCCCCGTCCACCTCGAAGCGGAGGCCGACCAGGTCGAGGAGGGCGTGTAGCGCCGGGTCGGGGTCGCGCAGCCGTATCCGGCCCCCGGCCCGCCGGGCGGCGAGCTGGAGCCGTGCCAGCAGGTCGACGGTGCCCAGTCCGGGTGGTCCGAGCCCTCCGACATCGCACACCACGACGCCCGCTCTGCCGGCCTCCAGCCGGGACCGCACGTCGTCGCACAGCCCTGCCACCTCATCCCGGGTGACGGGGCCGGCCAGCACGAGTACAGCGGGTGTCATGGCATCCACGATCGGTAGACCGGACGGCGACGGATAACTCATCGCGGCCGGAGGCTCCCGTCCGTCGCGCGCCGCCCGGTGTCCGTGCGCCGTGGGGTGTCCGCCTGCCGGGATCACATTGACCCGGTGCCCTCCTTCCCCGGAGGGTTGCCTGTATGCCCCACGTATCAGCACCTCCCCGAATGGCCTGCGGTTTCCTTTCCGCCAAGGTGGTGCCGTGCAGGGGGTGTTGACGGGCTTCGCGGTGATCGCGGTCGTCATCGGGGTGGGCTATGCGATCGGCCGACGCGGCTACCTCGGCGACCACGGCCGTGAGGTCCTCACCAAGCTGGCCTTCCACGTGGCGTCCCCGGCGCTGCTGTTCACCACACTCGCGCAGACCGACCTCTCGGTGATCTTCTCCAGCCGCCTCCTGGTCACCGCCCTGAGCACCGCCGCGGCGGCCGGCGTCTTCGTCGCGGTGGGTGTCGTACGGCGCTGGGGAGTGGGCCGTACGACGATCGGCGCGCTGTGCTCCAGTTACGTCAACTCCGGCAACCTCGGCATCCCGATCGCGGTGTACGTCCTGGGCGACGCCTCGCTGGTGGCGCCGGTGCTGCTGTTCCAGCTGGTCGGGGTCACCCCGATCCTCCTGACGATCCTCGACCTGTCCGGCGGGGGCGGGAAGGGCCCGCTGTGGCGCCGCCTGCTGACCCCGCTGCGCAACCCGATCGCGGTCGGCTCACTTGCGGGCGTGGCGGTGTCGGCGACGGGACTGCGCGTCCCGGCCCCCGTCCTGGACCCCCTGACCCTGATCGGCGGCATGTCGGTCCCGGCGGTCCTGCTGGCCTTCGGCATCTCCCTGTGCGGCAGCACGATGCCGGGCCGGGGGCCTGACCGGCATCCGGTGTTTCTCTCCGTCGCCCTGAAGTCGGTCGGCCAGCCGGCGGCGGCCTGGGCACTGGCGGCGGGGGTGTTCGGCCTGAGGGGCGCTCCGCTGCTCGACGTGGTGGTGACGTCGGCACTGCCCGCAGCGCAGAACCTGTATACGTATGCGTCGAGTTACGGGGTGGGCGAGCGGCTGGCGCGGGACTCGATCCTGCTGTCGACGGTGATTTCGGTGCCGGTGCTGGTGGTGGTTGCGGCTTTGCTGGGCTGACGATCAGTCGACCGGGAACTCGCCGGTGTCGATCGTCACGTCGAACGGGTCCGGCAGCTTGATGGGGTCACCGAACTTCACGGCGCTCAACACCCGATACACATCGCCCTTCGGCTCCCCGAAGAACGTGGCGGTGGGCCCTCCTGGAGCCCAGCGGTCGATCAGCAGATAGAGCGGAATCCCGGCGGTGGCGTAAGCGGCGGGCTTGCTGACGCGGTCGTGGTGGGCGTTGGACTTGGAGGTCACCTCGACGACGAGTTCGGCCAAGGCTGCCGGGATATGGGATTCCGCCTCCGCGCACTCCTGCACGGGAGCCACGAGCAGGTCAGGGATGAGCATGCCCAGACGTGACGGCACGGCGATCGCCAGCGTCTGGAAGATCCCCCAGTCCTCGGGGATCGCGGAGTAGAGGCGACGCTGAATTCGTTCCGCGATCACGTTGTGGCGGGACGCGGGAGCAGGTGACACGGTGATGATCCCCTCAATGATCTCCACCTTGCTGCCCTCGGGCCATTCCATCTCCTCCCAGTACCGGACGAGGTCGTCCCAGTTCTGGTCGGGGTCCTGGCTCACGGTGAGTGCGCTCATGGCGGTCTCCTATCGGTGCGTCACCGATCCCAGCATGCCGAACGGGACCGGTGGGGGTCCACCGATCCCGTTCACCCGAAAGGGAGATCGCCTGGTCAGGCGATACGTTCCAACACCACCGGCGAAGCCGTGAAGTCCGTCCCCGCCCCCGCGATGTCGTACGAGCCCTCCACCGACTGGAGCGCGTACTCGAAGCGCTCCGGCGTGTCCGTGTGCAGGGTCAGCAGGGGCTGGCCCTCGGTGACCGTGTCGCCGGGCTTGGCGTGGAGTTCGACGCCCGCGCCGGCCTGGACCGGGTCCTCCTTGCGGGCGCGTCCGGCGCCCAGGCGCCAGGCGGCGACGCCGATGCCGTAGGCGTCGAGGCGGGTCAGGACGCCCGAGGACGGGGCCTTGATGACGTGCTGCTCGCGCGCGACCGGCAGCTTCGCGTCCGGGTCGCCGCCCTGGGCCGCGATCATGCGGCGCCAGACGTCCATCGCCGAGCCGTCTGCCAGGGCCTTGGCCGGGTCGGCGTCCTTCACGCCGGCCGCGTCCAGCATTTCGCGGGCCAGGGCGATGGTCAGTTCCACGACGTCCGCCGGGCCGCCGCCCGCCAGGACCTCGACCGACTCGCGGACCTCCAGGGCGTTGCCCGCGGTGAGGCCGAGCGGGGTGGACATGTCCGTGAGGAGGGCGACCGTCCTGACGCCGTGGTCGGTGCCCAGGCCCACCATCGTGGACGCCAGCTCGCGCGCGTCCTCGATCGTCTTCATGAAGGCACCCGTGCCGACCTTCACGTCCAGGACCAGGGAGCCGGTCCCCTCCGCGATCTTCTTCGACATGATCGACGAGGCGATCAGGGGGATCGCCTCGACGGTGCCGGTGACGTCGCGCAGCGCGTACAGCTTCTTGTCCGCGGGGGCCAGGCCGTCGCCCGCCGCGCAGATCACCGCGCCTGTGCCGTCCAGCACCGACAGCATCTCCTCGTTCGAGAGGAGGGCGCGCCAGCCCGGGATCGACTCCAGCTTGTCCAGGGTGCCGCCGGTGTGGCCGAGGCCCCGGCCCGAGAGCTGGGGGACGGCCGCGCCGCAGGCCGCGACCAGGGGCGCCAGCGGTAGCGTGATCTTGTCGCCCACGCCGCCCGTGGAGTGCTTGTCGGCCGTCGGGCGGGACAGCGACGAGAAGTCCATACGCTCGCCGGAGGCGATCATCGCCGCCGTCCAGCGGGCGATCTCGCGGCGGTTCATGCCGTTGATCAGGATCGCCATGGCGAGCGCGGACATCTGCTCGTCGGCGACCTCCCCGCGGGTGTACGCCTCGATGACCCAGTCGATCTGCTCGTCGCTGAGCTCACCGCGGTCCCGCTTGGTGCGGATGACAGAGATTGCGTCCATGGCCATGACTTTCCTTCCGGCCGAACTTTCGGAAACGGCACGGCCCCTCCGAGCGGCTCACTGGAGCAACTCGGAAGGGCCGCACAGGAGTTACTTTCTGAGGTGGCCCGGCCCGAAGGCCTGCGGCAGCATCTCCGACAGCGGCAGGATGCCTGCCGGGGTCTCCAGGAGGAGACCCGGGCCGCCGAACTCGTACAGGAGCTGGCGGCAGCGGCCGCAGGGGACGAGGACGTCGCCCTCGCCGTCGACGCAGGTGAAGTGCGTCAAGCGGCCGCCCCCGGTGTTCTGCAGCTCCGAGACCAGACCGCACTCGGCGCACAGGCCGACGCCGTACGACGCGTTCTCGACGTTGCAGCCGGTGACCGTACGGCCGTCGTCGACCAGGGCCGCGACGCCGACCGGGTAGCCGGAGTATGGCGCGTAGGCGCGGGACATGGCGTCCCGGGCCGCCGCGCGCAGCTTGTCCCAGTCGACGTCGTGGGAGGCGGCCGGGGTCACTTGCCCTGCCCCTTCTTGTACGGCAGGCCGTCCGCCTTCGGCATCCGCAGGCGCTGCGCGGACAAGGTGAGGACGACGAGCGTGACGACGTACGGCGTGGCGGAGACGACCTGGTTGGGCACCTCGTTGGTGGTGGCGTACCAGGTGTACACCAGGGCGCCGACCACCGCGGTGATCATCGACGGGGCGTACTTCTTGCGGATCACCAGCCAGATCGCGCCGATGATCAGCAGGAGCGCGCCGAGCAGCAGCAGGGCGTGGACGTTCGTGGAGCCGCCACGCAGGTTGAGGCTGTCGGTGTAGCCGAACAGGCCGGCGCCGAGTGCGAGTCCGCCCGGCATCCAGTTGCCGAAGATCATCGCGGCGAGGCCGATGTAACCGCGGCCGCTGACCTGGCCCTCCAGGTAGAAGGGGTTGGCGACGATGGAGAGGAAGACGCCGCCGAGGCCCGCCAGGCCGCCGGAGATGATCACGGCGATGTACTTGTACTTGTAGACGTTCACGCCGAGGGACTCCGCCGCGACCGGGTTCTCACCGCAGGAACGCAGTCGCAGACCGAAGGCGGTGCGCCACAGGATCCACCAGGTGCCGGGGATCATCGCGATGGCGATCAGGGTCAGCCAGGAGACGTTGGTGACCAGACCGCCGAGCAGACCGGCGATGTCCGAGATGAAGAACCAGCCCTGGTTGTTGAGGTCCCTGAGCCCGTCGGACAGGCCCGGCACGGTGAAGTGGCCGAGGGAGTCGATCGCCGGGGACTGCTTGGCGGAGCCGCCCGCGTGGCCCTCGAAGGCGAGCGGCGCGAGGTAGCGGGTGACGCCGAGGGCGAGGATGTTGATCGCCACACCGGAGACGATGTGGTTGACCCTGAAGGTGATGGTGGCGATGGCGTGCAGGATGCCGCCGATGCAGCCACCGATGATGCCGACGACGACACCGGTCCACGGACCCCACTGGAAGCCGGCCCAGGCGCCGAACCAGGTGCCGAGGATCATCATGCCCTCGAGGCCGATGTTGACGACGCCCGCCCGCTCGGCCCACAGACCGCCGAGACCGGCGAGGCCGATCGGCACGGCGAGCTGGAGCGCGGTGGACATCTGGCTGACGTTGGTGATGCCGTCGGCGCCGGTGATGATGCGGACGATCGAGGTCAGCGCCAGGGCTCCGGCGATGACCAGGAGCAGGACGGGCCACGAGAGGCGGCGGCCGGTCGGTGCCGCGGGCTGCAGCGTGGGCTGGTTGACGTCGGTCGCCGAGGTCGGGGCGGTCATCGGCCAGCCACCTCCTTCGTGGTGTTGTTGTCGGCGCCCAGGACGTGACCGGCGGCCAGTTCGGCGCCGACCTGGCGCTGCTGGCGGCGCAGGCCCCACTCACGGACGGCCTCGTAGGACACGACGACCGAGAGCACGATCAGGCCCTGCATGATGACCGCGATCTCCTTGTCGTAGCCGTGGAAGTCCAGCTCGGGCGAGGCCTTGTCGAGCCAGGCCCACAGCAGGGCGGCGAACGCGATGCCGACGGGGCTGTTGCGGCCGAGCAGCGCGATACCGATGCCGAGGAAGCCGATGCCGGTGGGGAAGTTCAGGCTGTACGTGTGGGTGTCGCCGAGCAGGATCGGCAGACCGGCGAGGCCCGCGAGACCGCCGGAGAGCAGCATGGCGGTGAGCACCATGCGCTTGGGGTCGACACCGCTGGCCGCGGCGGCGGTCTGCGAGGCGCCGGAGGCGCGCAGGTCGAAGCCGAAGCGGGTGCGGTTGAGAACGATCCAGTAGGCGATGCCGAGCAGGACGGCGAGGAAGACCAGGCCGTAGATCTCGCCGGCGTCGCCCATGCTGATGCCGGGGACCCAGCCGGACTCGTGCATCTCGCCGGTGGTGTTGTTGTTGCCGACCTTGACGCCGAAGACGTTAGGCAGCCACAGGTAGGCGATGACCGACGTGGCGATCGCGTTCAGCATGATCGTCGCGACGACCTCGCTGACGCCGCGGGTGACCTTGAGGACACCGGCGATGCCGGACCAGAAGGCGCCGGTGCAGACGGCGGTGAGGAGCAGCAGCGGAACCTGGAGGGCGGCCGGCAGGTTCGCGTGGGCGCCGACGATCGCGGCCATCATGGCGGCGAGCTGGTACTGGCCGTCGACGCCGATGTTGAACAGGTTCATCCGGAAGCCGATGGCCACCGCGAGTGCCGCGATGTAGTACAGCGAGGCCTGGTTGATGATCAGGACCTGGATGTCGGAGAACGAGAGCTGCTCGAACATCAGGGTGTACGGCTCGACGGGGTTCTGGCCCGACGCGATCAGCACGATCGAGGTCAGGGCGAAGGCCACGGCGAGCGCGATGACCGGTCCGGCCACAGCGAGGAGCACGCGCTCCTTGTCGAACTTCTTCATCAGCGGGCCTCGTCTTCGCCAGACTCGGGAGCCTTGCGGATCTCGGGGGTGTCTGCCGGGGTCTCGGGGGTCTCTTCGTGTTCCAGGTGACCGGTCGCGGCACCGGTCATGGCCGAACCGAGCTCCTCCGGGGTGATGGTGGCCGGGTCGGCGTCCGCGACCAGCTTGCCGTTGTAGATCACGCGGAGGGTGTCGGACAGGCCGATCAGCTCGTCCAGGTCGGCGGAGATCAGCAGCACGGCCAGGCCCTCGCGGCGGGCCTCACGGATGTGGTCCCAGATCGCGGCCTGCGCACCGACGTCCACACCACGGGTCGGGTGCGCGGCGATCAGGAAACGAGGCTTGTGGCTCATCTCGCGGCCGACGATCAGCTTCTGCTGGTTGCCGCCGGACAGGGATGCGGCGGTGACGTCGATGCCGGGCGTGCGGACGTCGTACGCCTCGACGATGCGGCGGGTGTCCTGCTGCGCGGCCTTCGGGTCCAGCCAGACGCCCTTGGCGAGGGGCTTCTCGGTGACATGGCCGAGGATGCGGTTCTCCCAGAGGGGGGCCTCCAGGAGCAGGCCGTGGCGGTGGCGGTCCTCGGGGATGTAGCCGATGCCCTGCTCGCGGCGCTTGCGGGTGGTCCAGCCGGTCATCTCCTCGTCGGCGAGGGTGATCGTGCCGGAGTCGGCGCCCTTGAGGCCGATGAGCGCGTCGACCAGCTCGGTCTGGCCGTTGCCCTCGACGCCGGCGATGCCCAGGACCTCGCCCGCATGGATGGTGAAGGAGATGTCGTCCAGCAGGGCCTTGCCGCCGACCGCCTCCAGGCGCAGCTTGTCGACGGTGATGACCGGGCGGTCGGTGACCGTCGACTCCGCCGTCTCCGGCGTCGGCAGTTCGCTGCCCACCATCATCTCGGCGAGCTGGCGCGGGGTCGTCTCGGCGGGGACCGCCGTACCGACCGTCGTGCCGCGGCGGATGACGGTGATCTCGTCGGCGACGGAGAGGACCTCGCCGAGCTTGTGGGAGATGAAGATGACCGACAGGCCCTCGGCCTTCAGCTCGCGCAGGTTGTCGAAGAGCGCGTCGACCTCCTGCGGCACCAGGACGGCCGTGGGCTCGTCGAGGATCAGCGTGGTGGCGCCGCGGTAGAGGACCTTGAGGATCTCCACGCGCTGGCGGGCGGCGACGCCGAGCTCCTCGACCAGGCGGTCGGGCTCCACGCCGAGGCCGTAGCGCTCGGAGATCTCCTTGATCTTGCGGCGGGCCTTGGCGCCGATGCCGTACAGCTTCTCGCTGCCCAACACGACGTTCTCGAGGACGGTGAGGTTGTCGGCGAGCATGAAGTGCTGGTGCACCATGCCGATGCCGCGCACGATGGCGTCGGCCGGCGACGAGAAGGTGACCTGCCGGCCATCGATGGCGATGGTGCCCTCGTCCGGCTTCTGCATGCCGTAGAGGATCTTCATCAGCGTCGACTTGCCTGCGCCGTTCTCGCCGACGAGGGCGTGGACGGTGCCCTTGCGGACGGTGAGGTGGATGTCGTGGTTGGCCACGACGCCCGGGAAACGCTTGGTGATCCCGGCGAGTTCGACGGCGGTCACCTGACCGTTGACCGCCGCTCCGGCCGGAGGGCTGCTGGACGCGTTGATGGCGCACTCTCCTGGGGACGGGGGTCGTCTACGCGCGTAGCGCCCCTATGGCCTGAAAGGGGCCGACGCACCGCGAACAACGGGGTACGGGGAAAGCCCTCGGAAAGCCTCCCCGTACCCCGTTGAGCGGACGTAACCCCGGGGTTACCGCTGCTCAGGGTCTTGCTTCAATCAGCTGGACTTGACCTTGATCTCGCCGCTGATGATCTTCTCCTTGGCCGTCTTGATGGCGTCCTGCAGCTCGGTGTTGTCCGCGAACTTCGGGTTGGAGTTCGACAGGCTCACCTCGCCGGTCTTCAGATCGCCACGAACGATACCGGTCTCGGGCTTGCCGTCCTCGACCGACTTCGCCAGGTTGTACACCGCCTTGGCGACGTCCTTCATCGCCGAGGTCAGGATCGAGTCCTTGTACTTGGCGAGAGCTTCCTGCTTGTACTGGTCGGAGTCGACACCGATCGCCCACACCTTGTTGGCGGCGGCGGCCTCGATGACACCCTGGCCGGACAGACCGGCGGCCGCGTAGACGACGTCGGCCTTCTTCTCGATCTGGCCCTCGGCGGCCGACTTGCCCTTGTCAGGGCTCGAGAAGCCGCCCTCCTCCGCGGTCTGCGTGAGGTACTGGCTGAGGACCTTGGCCTGCGGGTTGGTGTCCTTGACGCCCTGCTCGAAGCCGGCCTGGAACTTGTGGATGAGCGGGATGTCCACACCGCCCACGAAGCCGACCGTGTTCGTCTTGGTGCTCTTGGCGGCGGCGACACCGGCCAGGTACGAGGCCTGCTCCTCGGAGAAGACCAGGTCCGCGACGTTCTTCGACTCGACCGTGGAGTCGTCCACGATGCCGAAGGTGGTGTCGGGGAACTTCTCCGCGGCGCCCTTGACGGCGGCCGCGTAGGCGTAGCCGACACCGACGACCGGGTTGTAGCCCTGCTTGGCCAGCGAGGCCAGGCGCTGTTCCTTGTCGGCGTCCGTCTCACCCTCGGTGGGCTCGACGTCGGCCGTGTCGTACTGGAACTCCTTCTTCGCCTGCTCCAGGCCCGCGTACGCGGCGTCGTTGAAGGACTGGTCGCCCTTGCCGCCGACGTCGTACGCGATGGCGAGGCCCTTGTTGCCCTTCGAGTCCGACGAGGCGGACGTCGAGGTGCCGCCGCAGGCGGAGAGCGCGAGGGCCAGGGAGGCGGTCGCTGCGCCTGCGACCGTTATCCGGGAAATCCGGCGCATGTGTAGGTGCTCCTTAGTACAAGCGCCGGACGGTACAGCTCGGTACAGCTTCACAGCAACGGCGCTGGCTTCCGCCGCAGATTAACGCGCGTAGACCAACCTGAAAACCCCTTCTGTCCACCTTGTTATGCGCCCGTGGCCAAGTCAACGCGCGACCTTGACCCGGGGCTTGCCGAAAGCAAAGCGGGAGTGGAGGTGGAGGGCCGGGAACGGCGAAGCGGGCGGGCACCCTCGGATGCCCGCCCGCTTCATCAGCCGTACGACGTCGTAGGACGCTGTGCAACGACCGTGACTACTCGGTCTTGACCTTGATCGAGCCGTCGATGATGCCCTCCTTGGCCTTCGCCACGGCCTCCGAGAGGCCCGCGATCTTCGCGAACTCCGGGTTGGACTCGGACAGGCCGACGCCGTTGACCTTCAGGTCGAAGGTCTGGGTACCGGTAAGCGGCTTGTCGTCCTCGACGGACTTGGCCAGCGCGTAGACCGCGCCGCCGACGTCCTTGAGCGCGGAGGTCAGGATGTAGCCCTTGTACGAAGCCAGGGCGGCCTGGTCGTACTGGTCGGAGTCGACGCCGATCGCCCAGACCTTGGCCTTCGCGGCGGCCTCGATGACGCCCTGACCGGACAGACCGGCCGCCTGGTAGAGGACGTCGGCGTTCTTCTCGATCTGGCCCTCGGCGGCGGCCTTGCCCTTGTCGGGGCTGGAGAAGCCGCCCTCCTCCGCGGTCTGCGTCAGGTACTGCGAGAGGACCTTGACCTTGCCGCCGCTGGTGTCCTGGACGCCCTGCTTGTAGCCGGCCTCGAACTTGTGGATCAGCGGGATGTCCACACCGCCGATGAAGCCGACCGTGTTCGTCTTGGTGGCCTTGGCGGCGGCGACGCCGGCCAGGTAGGAGGCCTGCTCCTCGGCGAACACGAGGGAGGTGACGTTGTCGCCCTCGACCACCGAGTCGACGATGCCGAAGGTGGTGTCCGGGTACTTCTTGGCCACGGCCTCCATCGCGGGGCCGTAGGCGAAGCCGACGCCGATCACCGGGTTGTAGCCCTGCTTGGCCAGCGAGGCCAGGCGCTGCTCCTTGTCGGCGTCCGTCTCGCCCTCGGTGGGCTCGATGTCGGCCGTCTTGTACTTGAACTCCTTCTGGGCCTTCTGCAGACCGGCGTACGCGGCGTCGTTGAAGGACTGGTCGCCCTTGCCGCCGATGTCGTACGCGATGGCGAGACCCTTGGTGTCGCCGCTGCCGTCGCTGTCACTGCCGCTGTCGCTGCTGGTACCACCGCAGGCCGTGGCAGCGAGCGCGATCGACGCGACCCCCACCGCGACACGGGCCAGTTTGGATGTTCGACGCATCGTGAAGTCCCCATTCTCCAAGCCCCGCAGTGGGTGCTGAGTTCGGCGCACATTAACGCGCGTAGACACTCCTGGGAACGGGGTTTCGCCTGGCCGTTATCCATTCGTGCCGATGGCCGGTTACGTCCTTGTGAACCACCGGATCGAAAGGCACGCATGGGGCAACTGCACCGGTGGTGCCTTCGCCACGATGGCGCTCAGGACCGCCCGCCATGGGGCAAGGCTCCCCCCGCCCGGCGCCGCCCGCAAGCGGAGCGGCCGGCCGGGTGAAACGCCGTGCGCGGCAACGCCGCACGGGGGCGCGGGGCTCTGTCGACATGCGACTCCGCCGCGCGGGCGCCACCAGCCACGACGGGCCTGCGGCCGCCACAGGTCAGCAGCCCCCTACGGCGACTGGGGGCCGCTTGACCCGGGGGCGTCGAGCGCGGCGGGTCGTGCCCACACCTTGCACGGCAACGCCACAAAGGGGTGCGGGACTGTGTCGACATGCGGCTCCGCCGCGCGGGCGCCACCAGCCACGACGGGCCTGCGGCCGCGACACGGCCGCAGCCCCCTACGGCGACCGGGCCACGCCTAACCCGCGGCGTCGAGCAGCGCTGCCGCCGTGAACAGCTCCACGCCCACCTTGATGGCGGACTCGTCCACGTCGAAGTCCCCTTGGTGCAGGTCCCGCCCGATCCGGTCACCGGGCACTCGGACCCCCAGCCGGGCCATGGCACCGGGCACGTGCTCCAGGTACCAGGAGAAGTCCTCCCCGCCGAGGCTCTGCTCGGTGCTCTCGACGGAGTCGGCACCGCGGCGTGCGGTCATGGCGGCGCGCAGCAGCTCGGTCGAGTCCGGGTCGTTGACGACGGGCGGGACGCCGCGGACGTAGTTGATCTCCGACTTGGCGCGGTGCAGGTTGGCGACCTCGTCGATGGCGGCGACGACGAGATCGGGCGCCTGCCGCCAGGTGTCGAGGTCCAGGCAGCGCACGGTCCCGGAGAGCTCGGCGTGCTGGGGGATGACGTTGGGCGCGTGGCCGGATTCGATCCGGCCCCAGGTCACGGAGAGGCCGCTGCGGGCGTCGGCGCGCCGGGCGACGACCGCGGGCACGTCGGTGATGACCCGGGCGGCGGCGGTGACCAGGTCGGTCGTCAGATGGGGGCGGGCCGTGTGCCCGCCGGGCCCGTCGAGGGCGATTTCCAGCCGGTCGCAGGCGGACGTGATGGCGCCCTCCCGCAGGCCCAGCTGCCCGGCGTCCACCTTGGGGTCGCAGTGCAGGGCGAGGAACCGGCCGACCCCTTCGAGCACCCCGCACTTGATGGCGTCGAGGGCGCCGCCGGGGAGGACCTCCTCGGCGGGCTGGAAGAGGAGGCGGACGGGGCGGGGCAGCTGCCCGCGCCTGTGCAGCTCGGCCAGGACCAGGCCGGTGCCCAGCACCACGGTCGTGTGCACGTCGTGCCCGCAGGCGTGCGCCCGGTCCGGCACGGTCGAGCGGTACGAGCACTCACTCTTCGTGTCCGGGATGGGCAGGCCGTCGATGTCGGCGCGCAGGGCGAGCATGGGCCGCTCGCCGTCCCACTCCCCGATGTCACAGATGAGCCCGGTTCCGGAGTCGAGCACGCGGGGCCTGAGGCCGGCCTTCTCCAGGCGGCCCTTGATCGCGGCGGTCGTACGGAACTCCTGGTTGCCGAGCTCCGGGTGCATGTGCAAGTCGCGCCGGAACTCGATGAGTTCGGCACGGAGCGCCTCCGGCAAGGTGCCGGGAAGGGCGGCTTCCCCGGGTTGATCGGACTCGGACTCGGAGGACATCAGTTGGTTCACCCTCTAAAGGGTAGGACGCCGAGGTGGCCAACTGACCCTCGATCAACAAAAGTTCAACCCGTTTGGGGAAGAAAATCTGGCCGCCCGACGCGTAGGTATCGATTTAGGCGGGTAAACTCGCCCAACTCCGCCGAGTCGATCATGAAATCGACGGAGAGTGAGGATCTCCCTCCTTCACGGATACCACGTTCAGCCCCGTCCCGTCGGTTCTGTTCACCTGTCGGAGCCGGGCGTCGGCGATACGTCGACTCCGGGGCACGGTGTCGCCACTGCCCTGAGGGCAGATTACCGTCGGACGTTCCGGACTTTTTCGGATTTTCCGGATGCGGGCGGGTCGGGTAGGACCGCGAGGTGCCGGTAGCGCGGGGCAGCAGCCAAACGGCGGCGCCGGCGAGGAGGCCGCGAGCGACGGGCCCGACGGAATCAGAGACCCTCTATTGCCCGCCGCACATGACCCAAATAACCGGAGAGTTCGGATTCATCCCGCCGTGCCAACTCGACGAGGTCGAGATTCCGGAGGTCGCCTTCTCCGGCAGTCATGATTTCCCGCACATCATCGGCCATCGGCAGCTGCTCCGGCGAGAGCGACGGAACCCCCGGGCCCTCCACTTCTTCCGACGCCCGGAGGAAGTGACGGATCAGCGCGGCCAACGCGATATCTCTCACTTCGAGCTGCACGGCATCTCGAAGCCTGGCGACCTCCTGAGCTGTGACCATGATGTCGCGCGCATCGGCCGTCATGCGTCTCATTGCGCCCCCAGCATCCGCATGGATATCCCCCGAACCCCGTATGCGCGTTCGAGGATATGCCGAATTCCCAAATTCGGGGACGTGCCCAGCAGATGAACAGGACGAGACCGAAGATGGACCAGGAAACGCTGGAGCTAGGGTGTGCCCCGTGACCGCCGACAAACGCCGGAAGCCTCAGATCCCCGCGAGCCCCCACAACGCCGAGTACGCAGAGAACGCCGACTTTCTCGAAGCCACCAGGGCCTCCTACGACGCGATAGCCCCGGCCTACACGGACCGCTTCTCCGACTGGCCGGCCGACAGCACTCCCCTGGACCGATCCCTCGTCACCGCCTTCGCCGAACTCGCCCGCGAGCACGTCCCGGCCCCCGTCGCCGACCTCGGCAGCGGCCCCGGCTACGTCACCGCCCACCTCGACGACCTCGGCATACCGGTCTTCGGAGTCGACCTCTCGCCGCGGATGGTCGCCCTGGCCCGTCGCGCGCATCCCGAACTCCGGTTCCACGTCGGCTCGATGACGTCCCTCGACCTCCCGGACCAGACACTGGGCGGGATCCTCGCGCTGTACTCGGTCATCCACATCCCGACCGAGCACCTCGCCGCCACCTTCGCCGAGTTCCACCGCGTTCTGGTCCCCGGCGGGCACGTACTCCTCGGGTTCCAGTCCGGCAGCCCCGACGGCGACGAGGAGCACCTCCACCTCTCGGAGCGCTTCGGCCACGAGATCTCGCTCGACTACTACTGGCGCACCCCGGACACGGTCGCCGCCCACCTGGGCAAGTCGGGCCTCCCGGTCCAGGCCCGCGTGCTGCGCGAACCGGTCGACGGGGAGAAGCGCCCCCGTGCGTTCGTCCTGGCCCGCAAGCAGCCGTGACCTGACCTACGTGGCCAGTTCGCACCACACGTACTTGCCCCGGTTGCCGTGCCGGGTCAGCGGCTGCCACCCCCACAGGTCGGCGCAGGCCCGGACGAGGACGAGGCCGCGTCCGTCCTCCCGCTCGGCCGGCTGATCCAACGATCCGGGCGGTTCGGGCGGTTCGGGATCGGCGTCCCAGGCCCCGATCCGCAGCACGCCCGCCGACCAGCGGACCCGTAGGGCGGCCGGCCCCTTCGTGTGGCGTACGGCGTTGGAGACCAGCTCCGTGGCGAGCAGCTCGGCGACGTCGACGTGGTTGATCAGGCCGTGCATGGTGAGGATCAGGCGGAGGGTGCGGCGGGACACCGTGACGGCTCGGACGTCGTTCGGGATGTAGAGGGAGTACTCCCAGGGCTCGGACTCGGGCTCGGTTTCGGGCATGCGGCAGCTCCGGTTCGGTGGTGTGGGGGTGCGGTCGGCGGGCGGTGGCAGTGCCGCAGCCGTCGTGGCAGGACGGAGTGGTGCGCTTCCGGGGTCCCGGGTTCCGCAGAGTGTGCGTCGCGTCACTGACAGTAGGGGTAACTATTTAGATCCCGCAAGCGGATCACGTAACCTGACCTTCGAACGAGTCGCGCCTCAAGGCGTGTTGGGAGGAACGCCCGTGGCGAAGAGGACCGAACCGACGGCACGTCAGATGCGCCTGGCGGTCGAGCTGCGCAGACTCCGTGACGCGGCAGGTCTCACATCACGGGAGGCGGCAGAACTGCTCGGGGTGAGTGCTCCCCAGATCAGCCAGATCGAGACCGGCCTCGCAGGGGTGAGCGAGAAGCGACTGCGCCGCCTTGCCGCCAACTACTCCTGTGCAGACGATGAGTTGACGAACGCCCTGGTAGCCATGGCGACCGACCGCACGCGGGGTTGGTGGGAGGAGTACCGCGGGCTGCTGCCCACACCGTTCCTCGATCTCGCCGAGTTGGAACACCACGCCACGTTCCTACGGGAGGCCCAGTTCCTGTACATCCCCGGCTTGCTCCAAACGGAGGACTACACACAGGCCGTCTTCGCCTACCGAATCCCGAATCTGCCGGAAGAGGAGCTTGAGTTGCGCGTCCGGCACCGGATGCAACGCAAGGTGATCCTCGACGGCACACCGTACGAAGCTCTCATCCACGAGGCGGCCCTGCGCATCATGGTCGGCGACCGTGCCGCCTCGCGGGCCCAGCTGGCGGGAGTCCTCGAAATCTCCGAAGCGGAACACGTCACCGTGCGGGTCATCCCCTTCGCCCTGGAGGGGTTCGCAGGCGCTGCGAGCGCCATGATGCACGCAGGCGGCGCCGTACCCAACCTGGACACCGTCGTCCGTGACGCCCCCAACGGCGCGGCCTACATCGATTCCGAAGCGCAACTCAGCACCCTTCGAACGCTTTTCCGTAAGCTGGAAGCCGCGTCGCTCAACCCCGACAAGTCACGAGACTTGATCAACCGCGTGGCGAAGGAACTGTGATGTCCACTTCTGACAGCTGGCGGAAGTCGTCCTACTCGAGTTTTGGCGACGGCGACTCCTGCGTAGAGATCGCGAACTCCCCCACCCGCATAGCCATACGCGACTCCAAGGACCCGTCTGTCGGCACCCTCACCTTCCCGACCGACGCCTTCACCCCGTTCATCGAAGCCCTGAAGGCCCCCTCAGCCCAGTGATCACACGGCCGTAACCGCCGACAACCGGTGCACATCCCGCGCCGTCCCCGTAACCCCCGACAAGAACCCCTGCGCCCGAGGCGACGCGTTCTCCGTCAGCCACGCCGGGTCGATGTCGAACACCGCCACCCGGACCTCGGTGCCCGACAGCGCCAGCGGCAAGGTGTGCACAACCGTCGACGGGAAGCTCAGGATCGTACGGCCGATGGGGCCACGGCGCGCGATCAACTCCAGCGGGAGGTCGGGCCGTACGATCTCCAGACCCGTCTCCACCGCCAGCCGGTGCAGCTTCTCCGCGCTCTCGCGGCGGTGGGCGAAGTAGCGCGTGGCGCCGTGGGCCTTGGCCAGGGAGCGGACGGCTTCGAGGTAACGGTCGCCGTCGACCACGCCCGTCTCGACCAGCGACGTGCCCACCATGTCCGCGCCCTTGGTGATGCGGGGCGGCCCGAAGCGGTCGCGGGTCCATGCGAAGGCGTTGGCGGTGACCGTCACGCCGGCCGGCGTCTCCTCCATCGGCATCGACGAGAAGATCTCGACAGTCCGGCGCTCGCTCGGCGTCAGACGCTTGCGAGCCGCCGACGACACCGGCGCGAAGACCAGGTCGCGGGGGCCGGGGCGGCCGCCCTTGCGGTGCCAGCGGACCAGGCGCTCGCCGCGGGCGAGTTGGGCGACGAACTCCATGGTCGCCGTGCCGTCGTCGACGACGACGATGTCACGGGCCTTGGTGATGGTCAGCAGGAGTTGTACGTAACGGGAGAAGGGGTCGCCCAGGACGATCCGGTCGGCACGGCGCAACAGGCCCGCCAGGCCGCCGATCGTCTGGAAGGGGGCCGCCGGGCCGCCCCGCGCCTCCTCCCAGCGGACCGCGTGCCCGTCCTCGCGCGCCAGTTCGGCCATCCGGCGCAGCTGGCCGCGGGTCATGGGGTCGATCGGGGACAGGACGACGAGGGTGAGTCCCGTGCCGACGGCCTGCCGGCGGGCGTGCGCCCACTCCAGCACATTCAGGAGCTGTACCGGGCTCTCGACGAAGGCGAGAGTGTGGGGGCCGGTGTTCCCGGCGCGGGGGCTCATCGACGTACGACCGTCCCGTCGTAAGGCGCTCATGCGGCGCTCGTATTCAGCTCGTGCAGCTCGCGCTGCTCGTGTTCGGGAAGCTCGAAGGGCGCCGAGCCCGAGCGCCCCCACGGGGAGCACTCGGACGTCGGCGCACTCGAACTCGGGGCGTTCCGGCTCAGACCTGGACCGGCTCGCCCGCCGCGGCGGCGATCTCCGCCTCGGCGACCACACCGGCGACGCGGCGCAGCTTCTTCATCGGGCCGAGCTCGGAGTCGTAGACCTTCTTGACGCCGTCACCGAGGGAGGCCTCGATGGTGCGGATGTCGCGGACGAGGCGGACGAGACCCTGCGGCTCGACCGAGGCGGCCTGGTCCGAACCCCACATCGCGCGGTCCAGGGTGATGTGACGCTCGACGAAGACGGCGCCGAGGGCGACCGCTGCCAGCGTGGTCTGCAGGCCCGTCTCGTGGCCGGAGTAGCCGATCGGGACGTTCGGGAACTCCTTCTCCAGCGTGTTGATCACACGGAGGTTGAGCTCCTCGGCCTTCGCCGGGTACGTCGAGGTGGCGTGGCACATCACGATGTTGTCGGAGCCGAGGACCTCGACCGCGTGGCGGATCTGCTTCGGCGACGACATGCCGGTGGAGAGGATGACCGCGCGGCCGGTGGCGCGCAGCGCCTTCAGCAGCTCGTCGTCCGTGAGGGACGCGGACGCGACCTTGTGGGCCGGGATGTCGAACTTCTCAAGGAAGGCGACGGCCTCGGTGTCCCACGGGGAGGCGAACCAGTCGATGTTCTTGGACTTGCAGTACTCGTCGATCTGGCGGTACTCGTCCTCACCGAACTCCACACGGTGGCGGTAGTCGATGTAGGTCATCCGGCCCCAGGGGGTGTCGCGCTCGATGTCCCACTGGTCGCGCGGGGTGCAGATCTCCGGCGTGCGCTTCTGGAACTTCACGGCGTCACAGCCGGCCTCGGCGGCCGCGTCGATGAGCTTGAAGGCGTTCTCCAGCTCACCGTTGTGGTTGATGCCGATCTCGCCGCAGATGTAGACGGGCTTGCCCGGTCCGACTTCACGCGAACCGAAGTTGCGCAGGCGGGAGTAGGTGCTCATGGCAGAGATGTCCTTACTTGGTGAGGGAATCGAGAGAGGGGCCGAGGATCCAGCTGGCGATCTCTCGGATTGCGCCGTCGCCACCGGGGGTGGTGGTGACCGCGCGTGCGGCGCCGCGCACGACGTCGTGGGCGCTCGCGACCGCCACGGGCCAGCCCACGAGGGCGAAGCACGGGAGGTCGTTGACGTCGTTGCCGACGTAGAGCACGCGCTCAGGCGCGATGCCCTGCTCCTCGCACCACTGCTTGAGTGCGAGGTCCTTCCGGTCGATGCCGTGCAGCACGGGAATCTGCAGCTTCCGTGCGCGGGCGGCGACGACCGGGTTCTGCTCCGTGGAGAGGATGAGCATCTTGAGCCCGCTCTTGCGCAGGGCTCCGATGCCGAGGCCGTCTCCGCGGTGCACGGAGACGAACTCCTTTCCATCGGCATCGATCAGCACCCTGTCGTCTGTCTGGGTGCCGTCGAAGTCCAGTACGACCGCGTCGATGTCGTCGGCGGTCGGGAGTGCGCCGGGCCGGTCCGCGTCGAACAGCGGGGCCAGCGCGCGGGCGCGGGCCAGGTCGTGGGGATCGTCGATCTCCAGGACCCGGGCGGGGTCGGTGCGCACGAGTTCGGTGCGGCCGAAGAAGCGGTGCTTGTGGTCGCGGAAGCCGGCGGCGTCCATCGCGTAGGCGGCGCCGGTCTCCAGGAAGTCCTGGGGGCGGTCCTGGCGGCGCGGGCGGAAGGACTTGTCGTGATTGACGCCGTATCCGCCGCCACTGGTGGTGCGGGTAGTAACGGTGTCGGTGCCGCCCTCGGCGGCCTCGCGCTCGGCGCGCAGGGCGGCCGGCTCGTCGTCGCCGTGGCGCCACACGAAGCCGTGGAAGGGCGCGACGGTCAAAGCCGTGTCGGCGCCGTTGGCGACGATCGCCTTGACGACGCCGTCGAGGTCCTCGCGGATGATGAACGGGCTGGTGCACTGCACGAGCAGGACCACGTCCACCGGCGAGCCGTGCAGCGCCTCGTGGGCGTCCATGGCGTGCAGGACGGCCGCCTCGGAGGTGGCGGTGTCGCCGGCGATGGCGGCGGGGCGCAGCACGACCTCCGCGCCGGCCTGGCGGGCGGCGGCCGCGATGCCCTGGTCGTCGGTGGAGACGACGACGTCCGTGACGAGCCGCGAGGCCCGGCACTCACGCACGGCACGCGACACCAGCGGTACGCCGCCGACGGGCATGAGGTTCTTCGCGGGCACGCCCTTGGAGCCACCGCGCGCGGGGATCACGGCGAGCACCCTGGGCACCGAGGTGCCTTGACCTGCTTCCGGGTTGGACATGGGCTCCACTCCTTGGGCTCCTTGCAAAGGCTTCGGGGCGCGTCCCGGCGCCCCGGTCGGGTCGCTCACAGCTCCCCCATCCGCCGGATGACAGGCGCCACGCGCTGCACGCCGTGCCGGTAGGCGCCGCGCGCCGCCCGGCGCACGATCTGCCGGACGGGGCCGGGCTCGCTGTCGTGGGCGGGGGCGCCGGGCAGCGGGCTGCCGTCCGGGCCGAGGTGGTGGCGGGCGAGGATGCCGGGCAGATAGCCGGGCGCGGTGGCCGGCGTGTAGTACGGCGTGAGGGCGGGCACGCCGCCCGGACGCTCCAGCAGCTTGGCGATGCGCTCGCGGGCCGCGTCGAAGGCGGTGGCGTACGAGCCGTCGGCGCACACGCCCTGCCGGGACACCCATTCCTCGTCGGGCGTCGGGCTGTGCCCGTCGTCCAGCTGGTCCCAGGAGGCGAGGCAGCCGGAGCCCACGAAATGGTGGTTGCCGAGCACCTCGCGCACGCCGAGGTCGCTGAGGACGACGGTGGGGATACGGCGGTGCAGCGACTCCAGCGCCGCCGTGGAGCTGATCGTGACCAGCAGGTCGGTGCGGTCGAGGACCTCGCCCATGTTCCCGTACACCAGTTTGAAGTTGGCCGGCGGGTCGAGCCGCTGGACCAGCTTCTGGTACGGCAGCTCCTCGATGTGCGTGGTGTGCTCGCCCGGCTTGGAGCGCAGCTTGAGCAGCACCTCGCGCTCGGGGTGCTTGCGGGCGTGCTGGATGAGCCGGTTCAGCAGGTACGTACGGTCCTTGCGGCTGTCCGGCACGGAGGGCTGGGCGGCGAAGACGACCGTGTACGGGTCGTGCTCGCCGGGGTAGGGCGCGCCGCCGAGGAACGGCAGGGCGACCTCGGTCACCGCCGAGGAGTCGGCGCCGACCCCGTCGTACACCGCACGGAAACGCTCGGCGTCCTGGCGCGAGTTGGCGAGGACGAGGTCCGCGCCGTGCCGCAGCAGCAGGCCGTCGGCGAGCTTCTCGTAGACGACACCGACGTAGCCGGTGACGACCACGGGCCGCTGGGGCTGCTCTTCCCAGACCCGCTTGAGGCCGTGCAGCATGGCCTGCACGCCCCCGCCGACGAGGGCGAGGACCAGGACGTCGTACGACCCCTGCGCCATGGTGCGCAGGAACTCGACGGCGCTCACCTCACGCAGCGAGTCGGCGTGGACGCCCACCTCCTGGAGCTGGCGGGCGGTGGGAGTCGCCCGGCCACGCAGGAGGAATCCGTCCAGACGGATGTCCGAATCATCCGGGGAGATACGGTTCGCGGTGAGCGCGCCCCATTTCCACCGGGTATCGGAATCCGCTAGGACGGCAACTCGTCGGGTCTTCGTCGCACTTGCTGGCACATCGAAGACGCTAGGAAGCCTTTTCGAGGTTCTGCCCAACCAGAATGCAACAGACGGTTAACAGCACATCGACGGATGGCGAATCGAGCCGGGAACGGGCTGTAAAAAAGCCCGGTTCACGGCTTCGCCACACGTCGTTCACCTCGATTCAAGGCGATCGTCAAGACGAATGACGGGCTTCGTCCTAACGTCCATTGCGTGGTCAAGCTCTCCGTCATCGTGCCGTTCTACAACGTGCAGCAATACGCGCCCGACACCCTGAGGAGCCTGCGTGCGAACGCACGTGAGGACTTCGAATTCATTCTCGTCGACGACTGCTCGCGCGACGGGACGCCAGAGATCCTCGCGCGCGCGGAACGCGAGTTGCCAGGCGCGGTACATGTCAGACACGAGAAGAACGGGGGACTGGCGACCGCGCGCAACACCGGCATCGACCGCGCGCGCGGTGAGTACCTGACGTTCCTGGACGGCGACGACTGGCTCGCCCCCGGCTACTACCCCCGGCTGGTCGCCGCGATCGAGGAGTTGGGCTGCGACTTCCTGCGCACCGACCACGTCCAGTGCACGGCACGGGCGCGCGCTGTGCACCGGGTGCCGCACGGGCGCCGGAACGTCGTGATGACTCCGCGCGAGGCGATCCTGCCCGCCGACCGTTCCACCTCCGTCGACTACGCGTACGCCTGGGCGGGGATCTACCACCGCCGGCTGGTCGACAAGGGGGTGCTGCACTTCACCGACGGGCTCCGCACGGCCGAGGACCGGCCGTGGATCTGGAAGCTGCACCGGGAGGCGGATTCCTTCGCCGCGGTGAGCCTGCTCGGCGTCTTCTACCGGCGTGGCGTGGCCTCGTCGCTCACCCAGATCGGTGATGTGCGCCAACTCGATTTCATTCGTGCGTTCGACCAGGTCATCGAGGAAACCGCGCAGGACCCGGAGGCGGACAAACTCCTGCCGAAGGCCGTGCGTACTTATTGCGCCATCATTTCCCATCATCTGGGATCCATCGAAAGGTTCGAGCCCGCGGTGGCGAAGAAGCTGAAATCCATGAGTGCCGCGGCCCTGCGGCGCATGCCGCAGAACGTACTGGACGAGGCGCTGGACTCCATGGACATCCAGCGCGCGACGCGGCTGCGCCGGCTGCGTCGCCGTCCCGCCCCTGCGGGGGTCGCCGCGTGACCACCCAGATCTTCCAGGCGTCCACCCTGTACGGCGTGGCCACCCTCGCCACCGCCCTGGACTCCGGCTGCTTCCGCCCCGCCGACCGGCGCATCCTGCTGGTCTGCAACAACGCCGCCACGCCAGAGACGACGCCCGGCCTCGACGAGATGCCGGGTTTTGAGCGGCTGCGTGAGCGCTTCGACGACGTGCTGTCGTACAACGAGACGATCTTCCCCTTCCACCCGGGTGGCTGGTCGCCGCGGCAGGACGACCTGCCGCTGTGGGAGAGGTTCCTGCGCCACGAGTGGCAACTCGGGGACGACGACGTCGAGTTGGCGGTCGAGTCGATCCAGGTCAACCCGTCGCTGGCCATCGCGCAGATCTTCACCGGTGCGCCGGTCACCGTCTACGCCGACGGCCTGATGAGCTACGGCCCCACCCGCAACAAGATCGACCCGCTGGTCGGCACCCGCGTGGACCGGGTGCTCCACCTCGACCTGGTGCCCGGTCTGAAGCCGTTGCTGCTCACCGAGTTCGGTGTGCCGGCGGAGATCGTGCCGACTCCGGCCATCACCAAGGTGCTGGCCGAACTCGTCTCCTCCGGTGACGCGCTGCCGGAGATCGAGGAGCCCGCGCTGCTGCTGGGCCAGTACCTCTCCGCGCTCGGCATCCTCAGCGACGACGAGGAGGAGGCCCTGCATGTGCGGATGCTGAAGGGCACGGCCGGACTGGGCCACGACAAGGTGGTGTTCAAGCCGCACCCTCGGCTCCGGCCCGCTTCGCCCGCAGCCTGGAGAAGGAGGCGGAGAAGCTCGGCGTCGAGCTCACCGTGCTCGACACGCCGGTCCTCGCCGAGGTGCTGTACCAGCGGATGCGGCCCGCGCTGGTCGTGGGCTGCTTCTCCACGGCCCTGCTCACCGCGTCCGCGCTGTACGGCCTTCCGGTCGCGCAGGTGGGCACCGAGCTGCTGCTGGAGCGGCTGACGCCGTACGAGAACAGCAACCGTGTGCCGGTCACGATCGTGCACGCGCTGCTTCCGGAGCTGGGCGACCGTGCCGCGGTCACCGAACAGCGCCGGAGCATGGACGTCGGTGCGCTGGGTGCGCTGGTGCGTGCGGTGGGCTTCGCGATGCAGCCGAAGATCCTGCCGGGGCTGCGCGAGGAGACCGAGCGGTACCTGGCGAAGAACCTGAGCGAGCGGACACTGCGCTACTTCAAGCGCAAGCGCCTGACATCCCTGGCTCTGCCCGGCGGCCTCCCGGCCCAGCTGTCCTTCATCCCCCGCAACGCCACGGTCCGCCGCATGGCCCGCAAGGCCCGCAACCTGCGCCGGGCGGTACGCCGCTAGCGCCTGGCCGGCGGGTTGACGTGCCCCCACCCCATCCCGGCGGTGCGCCGCTAGCGCCTGGCCGCCGGGTTGACGTGTCCCCACCCCCGCCCCCCGCCCTGGGCCTTCGGGCACGGGGCGGCTTCGGCTGCCGGCCGCGGAAGGGCGGCAGCGCTGCGGAGACGCCCGGCGCGAGGCTGAGCGCGCCGGGCGGCGTCCAACTGACGGCCGGGCGTGGAGACTCTCCGGCTGTCGGCCGCGGCAGCACAGCGGCGCGGTGGGGCGCCGGCCGTGAGGCTCGCCGAGCACGAGCGGTGTCCAACTGCCGACCGAGCGCGGGCGCGAGCGCGAGGTCGTGCGAGCACGGGGTGCGTTCGGTGGCGTCGATGCACGCGGAGCCTCCCGCCGCCGGACACAAGAGCGCCGTAGCGCGCTGGGCGCCCCCGCTGGGTGGCGCGTCCCCGGCGGGTCGGTGCGGGCTGTCCGCCGGCCCGGGCAGGGGTGGGCGGCGCGGCCGACACCGAGGACCCCGCCGGGGGTGACGCTGAAGCAGCGCGGGCTGCTTCTCGCCCCCGGCCGGCGCAGCCATCCGCCCTGGGACGGCCGCCGTCAGCGCCGCCGGAGTCAGCAACCCGTCCTTGACGGCGTTTCCGAGGGAGCCCTCGCACCCGCCCGTTGGGCCCCGCTGACCGCCCCCGTCGAGCAGTTGTTCAACTCCCCTCACTCACCCGGGCCCGCCCCCAGCACGGCACCCTCACGTCGCCGAAACGACACTCCGTCTATGCGGCGTTTTCACAATCGCGGGGCGTGGCACGGGTGGGGACGGTGAGGCCGGAGTTGGAAGCGACGCATAGGTGAACTCGCGCGGACGGCGGGGCGAATCTTGCGCCGCTCGCCGAAGTGGGCGCTTGGATTCGGACTAGTGTGCTGTGGTCCGGCTGAAACCCAGCGAGGGGAATCCTGTGATCGACACGCCCGAGGACACCAAAGTGACCTCCAAGGGCACCGTGGTACGCACCGTCCTCCCACCGGCCACGTCGTCCCGCCCGCCCAAGCCGGACAAGCCCCGCGAGTCCCGGCTGCGCGCACTGGACGGACTGCGCCTGGTCGCCGCGCTGATGGTGGCGGCGTACCACTACGGAGGCCGCGGCGGCGAGGTCACCGACGCCTGGGGAAGTTCGCCCCAACAGCAGTTCCCCACGCTGCACGGCTACTTCGCGTACGGCTGCCTGGGCGTCCAGGTGTTCTTCGTGATCAGCGGGTTCGTGATCTGTATGAGCGGCTGGGGCAGGCCGCTGAAGTCGTTCTTCGCGTCCCGCGCCGCCCGGCTGCTGCCGGCCTACTGGGCGGCCCTCATCATCGTGACGCTCGTCTTCGCGCTGCCGGTCGTCACGTACAAGGCGGTGTCCCCCAGCGACGCCCTGGTGAACCTGACGATGCTTCAGCAGCCGCTGGGCGTCGACCGGGTGCTCGGCGTGTGCTGGACCCTGTGGGCGGAGATCCGCTTCTACGCCCTGTTCGCGCTGTGCGTCGTGCTGCCCGGCGCGACCCGCCGCCGCGTGATCCTGTTCTGCGCCGTCTGGACCCTCGCCGCGGTCATCACGGAGGGCGCGCAGGAGCCGCTCCTCGACATCGTCCTGATGCCCGAGTACGCCCCGTACTTCATCGGCGGTGTCGGCCTGTACCTGGTGCACCGCGACCGCAAGGACGCGTACGCCTGGGGCATCGTGATCGTGAGCTGGCTGATCGGCCAGCACTACGCGGTGTCGCGGCTGTGGCACGCCCCCGACGTGGACGCCTTCTCCTACCGCAGCTCCTTCGGCATAATGCTGGTGGTCACCCTGGGCTACGTCGCCGTGGCCGCGATCGCGCTGGGCTGGCTGCGCTGGGCCAACTGGCGCTGGCTGACGGTCGCGGGCGCCCTGACGTACCCCTTCTACCTCGTGCACGAGCACCTGGGCTGGGTCGTCATCAAGGCACTCCACCAGGGGCTGAACCTCCCGTCGTACGCCACCGTCCTGCTGACCGTCGGCGCGATGCTGCTGCTCGCCCGGCTGCTCAACCGCTACGTCGAGGACTGGGCCACTCCGCTGATTCGTCGCAAGCTGGCCGCGATTAACAGGAAGAATTAAGGAAGCGGTAAGGCACCTGGTCAGCGGGGATGTGCGCACGCACATCCCCGCTTGGCGTCTCCTGCGCGTCATCTGCCGTTCAACTCCCGCCCCTGGGATACGGAGGGCAATGCGCGAGAGAAAGGTGTCACCGTGCGAGACCCTCGGATGACGGCGATCAGCAAAGGACTGAAGCGTCGGGGCAGGCTGATGATGCAGGCCGTGAGCCCGCCGCGCGGGAACCTGAACGCCGTCCCCTCGCCCCGCAGCGCGGATGACTCCGAAGCCGGCTACACCGCCCCTCCCGCGCCGCGTCTGGTGGAGTCGCCGGTCTTCGTCCTGTCCTCGGTGCGTTCCGGCTCGACGCTGCTGCGGGTGCTGCTGAACAGCCACAGCCGGATCCGGGCCCCGCACGAGATGCATCTGCGCACCCTGCACGTGCACCTGTCCCGCGAGTTCACCGCGGCCGCCATGAGGGAGCTGGAGCTCGACAAGGACGAGCTGGAGCACCTGCTGTGGGACCGGGTCCTGCACCTGGAGCTCACCCGCAGCGGCAAGGACGTCATCGTCGACAAGACCCCGCCGAACACCCTCATCTGGCCCCGGCTGCACCGATGTTGGCCCCAGGCACGCCACATCCTCCTGCTGCGCCACCCCGCCGCCGTGATCGCGTCCCTGACCAGCCGCCGGGCGGACCCCGACCACGAGGCCGTCCGCGCCGAGGTCCTCGGCTACAGCGAGAAGCTGGAGGAGGCGCGGCAGAACCTCGACGCCCATGTGATCCGGTACGAGGAGCTGACCGCGGAGCCGGAGCGGGTCACCCGCGGCATCTGCGGCTATCTCGGCCTTCCGTGGGAGCCCGGCATGCTCGACTACGGCGCACAGGACCACGGCACCCTCCGCCCCCAGCTCGGCGACTGGTCCAGCACCCTCAAGTCCGGCCGGATCCAGCCCGCCCGCTCGGCACACCCGGACGTAGAGCTTCCGGAACGGCTGGCAGAATTGGCGCGGGCATGGGGGTACCCGGACTGAAAACCGCTGGTCGAGGCCCCGCCGAGCGCGGCCTGCCACGGCCCGGCAATCCGGTACACCGCACGGAAACCGATGGGCCCCCCGTTGACCATGCGATGTTGTCCTGCCGTTCATCGCACAGCTGGTTTGGCGTATTCGCACGGGGCAGACACCCGAGTACCCGTCCGACTCGCAGGATCACAACGGAGTGCTCGCGCCTATGGCAGCCACACAGTCCTCGCCCGCCGTCCGACGCCCTCGCACCCTTGACGACGTCCCCGGCTGGTTTCCCCCGCTCGACCAGGTGCTCTTCGACTGGCTCCTCGACCGGCAGCAGTCCGCGGGGATGCGCGGCGACCTGCTGGAGGTCGGGGTGTTCATGGGCAAGAGCGCGACCTTCCTCGGCCAGCGCCTCCAGCCGGGTGAGCGCTACACGGTGTGCGACCTCTTCGAGGGCGACGCACCGGACGATGCCAACAAGGCGGAGTCGGCGAAGTCGTACAGCGCGCTGACCCGGCAGGCCTTCGAGGAGAACTACCTCTCCTTCCACGACGAGCTGCCGCGCGTCCTGCAGGGCCCCAGCTCGATCGTGCCCGACGAGGTCCCGGCGGGCTCCTGCCGGTTCGTCCACGTCGACGGCTCGCACCTGTACGAGCACGTGTACGGCGACATCGGCGCGGCCCACGACCTGCTGCTGCCCGACGGGGTGGTCGTCCTGGACGACTTCCGCTCCGAGCACACGCCGGGAGTGGCGATAGCCACCTGGGAGGCCGTGATCAACCGTGGTCTGCGCCCGATCTGCCTGAGCACCCAGAAGCTGTACGCGACCTGGGGCGACCCCGAGCCGGTCCAGGAGGAGCTGCTGGCGATGGTGCGGGCGCGCAAGGACTGCCACCTCAGCGTCCAGCAGGCGGCCGGACACCGCATCATCCGCCTCAAGGCCAAGGGCACGCAGGCCCCGCCGTTCCCGCCGTCCCGGCACGCGGACAGCATCCCCACGGAGCCCACCGCGCCCGCCGCGCCTGCCGCCTCCGCCGCTCGCCCCGCGCGCCCGAAGGTGCCCCGCAGCCGCGCCCGCAGGCTCGCCGCGGATGTGCTCCCGCCGGTCGTCACTCGCGCGATCCGCAACGCCCGCCGCCGGGCGAGGTGATCCGCCGCCCCGCTCAGCCGACCCCGTACCGCGCCTCGATACCGGCGATCACCACCGCCAGCCCCTCCTCGAAGTGCCGGTCGTAGTCGGTGAAGATCTCCGCGCCCGCCTGAGCCGACAAGGGAAAGTCGGCCATCAGGCGGGCGCGCTGCTCTATGTCGTACCCCTCGCGGCGTTCACCCGCGAGCGGCTCGACGCCCTGTTCCTCGGTGACGAAGCCGAGGGTGTAGAAGTACGTCGTCGAGGTCGCGCGGACCGCGTCAGCGAGGGCGAAGCCGGCGGCCGTGAACAGGCGCAGGTTGTCCTCCATCTGCTCGGCGTGCTCGATGCCGGTGAAGCGTGAGCCGCTGAAGACCTTGGCCCCGTCGCGGTAGCCGAGCAGCGCCGCGCGCAGTCCGCGGTTGGACCTCAGGAGCCGCTCCCGCCAGCCCTCGTCCGGGTCGAGGGGCGTCGCGGCGACCATCCGCCGGTACATCTCGGTCGCCATCTCGTCCAGCAGCGCCTGTTTGTCCTTGAAGTGCCAGTACAGGGCCGGCGCCTTGACGTCCAGCTCCTTGGCGATGGCACGCAGGGTCAGGCCGTCGAGACCGACCTCGTTCAGGAGCTTGAGGGCGGTGTCCGCGACGCGTGTGCGGTCGAGAGGCGCTCGGCGTTCCGTATTCACGCTTGACAGCTTAACGCCGTTAAGGGCACGCTCGTGACCGAGGGAACTTAACAGCGTTAAGGAGACTGCGCTCATGAACACGCATGCGGATGTACCGGTGGACACGGATGTACTGATCGTCGGCGCGGGCCCCACCGGCCTCGCCCTCGGTATCGATCTCGCCCGGCGCGGCGTGGACGCGCTCGTCGTGGAGCGGGCCGAGCGGCTCTTTCCCGGGTCGCGCGGCAAGGGGATCCAGCCGCGCACGATGGAGGTCTTCGACGACCTGGGCGTCCTCGACGCGATCCGGGCGGCGGGCGGCAGTTATCCGGTCGGGATGCTCTGGCAGGACGGCCGGCGGGTCGGCGAGCACCAGATGTTCGACCCGGCGGAGGTCACGGAGGACTCGCCGTACACCGAGCCGTGGATGGTTCCGCAGTGGCGGACGCAGGAAATTCTCTTCGCGCGGCTGGCGGAGCTGGGCGGAGAGGTCGCCTTCGGCCGGGAGGTCGCCGGGATCGCACAGGACGAGGACGGTGTGACGGCTCGCTTCGCGGCCGGCGAGAGCGTCCGCGCGCGGTACGTCGTCGCCGCCGACGGCGGCCGTTCGGCCGTACGGCGGGCCCTCGGCATCGGCATGACCGGGGAGACCGTCGACCCGAACCCCACGCTGGTTGCGGACGTCAGGATCACAGGCCTGGACCGGGACAACTGGCACATCTTCCCGCCGCGCGGGGAGGGCCAGGACTTCCTCGCGATCTGCCCGCTCGCGGGCACGCAGGACTTCCAGGTCGCGGCCCGGTTCCCCGAGGGGGCGTCGGTGGACGTCTCACCGGACGGCGTGCGCAAGGCGGTCGCCGCGCGTTCCCACCTCGCGCCGGAAGACGTGACGGAGGTCCGCTGGGCCTCGGACTTCCGGCCGCGGGCAGCGCTGGCGGACCGGTTCCGGGACGGCCGGGTGTTCCTCGCGGGGGACGCCGCGCACATCCACTCACCGGCGGGCGGGCAGGGCCTCAACACCAGCGTCCAGGACGCCTACAACCTGGGCTGGAAGCTGGGCGCGGTGCTGCGGGACGGGGCCGACGCGGCGCTCCTCGACACCTACGAGGAGGAACGGCGTCCCATCGCCGCCGACATGCTCGGCCTGTCGACCAGCGTGCACCGCGGCGAGGTAAGCCGCGGCGAGGCGACCCGCCAGCTCGGCCTGGGGTACCCGGAGTCTTCCCTGACCCGGGAGACGCGGCCGGCGCCGGGCCCGGTGCGGGCGGGCGACCGCGCGCCGGACGGGACGCTGGGTGGCGTGCGGCTGTTCGACGCGTTCCGGGGGCCGCACTGGACGATGGTCGCGGTGGGCGCGCAGGCACCGGAACTGCCGGACACGGTACGGGTGGTCGGCGGGCAGGAGCAGGCGCCGTACGGGAAGGGCCTGCTCCTGGTCCGGCCGGACGGATACGTGGGGTGGGCGGGCGAGACGGCTGAGGGCCTGACCGCCTACCTGGCGCGTGTCGGTCTCTGATCAGGTGCCGGCGAGCGAGAGCTTCACCGCGAACCCGAGGAACAACGCCCCCGCCGCCGAAGTGGCCCCGGCCGACAGCCGCTTGCGCCTGCGGAACGCTGCCGCCAGCTTCGTGCCGCCGAATATCAGCGCGCTGAGGTACAGGAAGCTCGCGAGCTGCGCGAAGGCGCCGAGCACGACGAAGGACAGCGCGGGGTAGGCGTAGTCCGGGTCGACGAACTGCACGAAGAAGGCGACGAAGAAGAGGATCGCCTTGGGGTTGAGGAGGCTGACGACGAAGGCCCGCCGCAAGGGCCGCTCCTCGGCGGCCGGGGCCAGGCTGTCCTCGACGGCCACCTCGCGCCGGGCCCGCCACATCCCCCAGGCCGCCCGCATCATCCCGATCGCCAGCCAGGTCAGATACCCGGCCCCCGCGTACTTCACGATCCCGAACAACACGGCGTTCGTCTGCAGCAGGGAGGCGACTCCGGCGGCGGACAGCGTCATCAACACGGTGTCCCCGCACCAGACACCGGCCGCGGCGGTGTACCCGGGACGGACGCCCCGGCGCGCGGCCACGGACAGCACGTACAGCGAGTTGGGACCGGGCAGCAGGACGATCAGGATCAGGCCCGCGAGGTAAGTGGGGAGGTCGATGACACCGAACATGGAAAGGAGTGTGGCACGCGGGTACGACATTCCGATCCCGGATTTCAGCGGGCGAGACGGCGCGGATCGCGGATCAGAAGGCATCGCTCGGGACGTACGTCCCCCAGACATCCCGCAGCGCGTTGCACACCTCCCCCACCGTCGCCCGGGCCCGCAGCGCGTCCTTCATCGGATACAGGACGTTGTCCTCCCCCGCCGCGGCCTTCTTCAGTGCGGCCAGGGCCGAGTCCACCGCGGACCGGTCGCGCCCGGCGCGCAGCTGCGCGAGGCGCTCCGCCTGCCGGGCCTCGATGGCGGGGTCCACGCGGAGCGGCTCGTACGGCTCCTCCTCGTCGAGCCGGAAGCGGTTGACGCCGACGACGACCCGCTCGCCGGAGTCCGTCTCCTGGGCGATCCGGTAGGCGCTGCGCTCGATCTCGCCCTTCTGGAAGCCGTGCTCGATGGCCGCCACCGCGCCGCCGAGGTCCTCGACCCGCCGCATCAGCCCGACCGCGGCCGCCTCGACGTCGTCGGTCATCCTCTCGATGGCGTACGAGCCCGCGAAGGGGTCCACCGTCGCCGTCACGTCCGTCTCGTACGCCAGCACCTGCTGGGTGCGCAGGGCGAGGCGGGCGCTCTTGTCCGTGGGCAGCGCGATCGCCTCGTCGAAGGAGTTGGTGTGCAGGGACTGGGTGCCGCCGAGGACGGCCGCGAGGCCCTGCACTGCCACGCGCACCAGGTTCACCTCCGGCTGCTGGGCCGTCAGCTGGACGCCGGCCGTCTGCGTGTGGAAGCGCAGCATCAGGGACTTGGGGTTCCGCGCGCCGAACTCGTCCCGCATCACCCGGGCCCAGATCCTGCGCGCCGCACGGAACTTGGCGACCTCCTCCAGGATCGTCGTACGGGCCACGAAGAAGAAGGACAGGCGGGGCGCGAAGTCGTCCACGTCCATGCCCGCCGCGACCGCCGTGCGGACGTACTCGATGCCGTCGGCGAGCGTGAAGGCGATCTCCTGCGCGGGGCTCGCCCCTGCCTCGGCCATGTGGTAGCCGGAGATCGAGATCGTGTTCCACCGCGGGATCTCGGCCTGGCAGTACCGGAAGATGTCGGCGATCAGCCGGAGCGAGGGCTTCGGCGGGAAGATGTACGTCCCGCGCGCGATGTACTCCTTCAGCACGTCGTTCTGGATCGTGCCGGTGAGCCGGTCCGCCGGGACCCCCTGCTCCTCCGCCACCAGCTGGTACAGCAGAAGCAGCAGCGCGGCCGGCGCGTTGATCGTCATCGACGTCGACACCTTGTCCAGCGGGATCCCGTCGAACAGCACCCGCATGTCGTCGATCGAGTCGATGGCCACTCCCACCCTGCCGACCTCGCCGTGCGCGATCGGCGCGTCGGAGTCGTGGCCCATCTGGGTGGGCAGGTCGAAGGCGACCGACAGGCCGGTCGTGCCGTGGGCGATCAGCTGCCGGTAGCGGGCGTTGGACTCCGTCGCCGTACCGAAGCCGGCGTACTGGCGCATCGTCCAGGGGCGGCCGGTGTACATCGTGGGGTACACGCCGCGGGTGAAGGGGTACGAACCCGGCTCACCGAGCCTTTCGGCCGGATCCCAGCCGCTCAGCGCGTCCGGCCCGTAGACCGGCTCGATGGGCACTCCGGACTCGGACTCGCGCGTCATCGTGGGTGCCTCCGAGGTCGCCGTGGTTGTCGCCCGTGAATGCGGACGGTGTCCTTCACCCCTGTGTCCAACCATGCCGCGTAGTTCGCAACCGGTCACGTGCGGGGAACATCTCAGGTGACACCAGGGCGGTCGGGCGGTCGGGGTGGCCGCGGTGAGACGACGGGGGCCGGGATGCGTACCAGGGGTATGGCGCGGACACGGGGCTGGGGCACGGAGAGAGGGACCGCCGTACTGGCCTGGGGTGCCGCGCTGACCGTGCTGTGCGGCTGCACCGTGCAGGCCTCCGGCGAGGAGGAGCGGCGCTCGCCCGTGCACATAGAGCTCCCGAGCGGCACAGCGTCCCCGAAGTCGGCACCGCCCGACGACAAGCCGAGCGCGAAGCCCACGCCCGCGGCACCACCCGCCGTGCTGTGGTCGCGGGGCGACGAGGGCCGGGACGTACGGGAGCTCCAGGCCCGGCTGCGTCAGATCGCCTGGCTCTTCGACGGGCCGACCGGGACGTACGACGATCTGACGGAGCAGGCGGTCAGGGGCTTCCAGGGCAAGCGGGGGCTGCCGAGGACGGGAAGGACCGACGAGGTCACCTGGCAGCGGCTGCTGCGGATGACGCGCGAGCCCGGCAAGTGGGACCTGTACCTGATGGGCGGCCAGCCGGCCGACGCGCCGGACGCGCGGTGCCTGACCGGCCGGGTGCTGTGCATCAGCAAGTCGAGCCGGACGCTGCGCTGGATGGTCGACGGGCGGTCGGTCCTGACGGTGCCGGTGAGGTTCGGGTCGCAGTACACACCGACTCGGGAAGGTGTGTTCAGCGTCTACTGGAAGTCACGGCACCATGTGTCGACGCTCTATGACTCGCCGATGCCGTACGCGATGTTCTTCAGCGGCGGCCAGGCGGTGCACTACTCGTCCGACTTCGCGGCCACGGGGTACGCGGGTGCCTCGCACGGCTGTGTCAACGTCCGGGACGAGCGGGCGATCTCCGAGATGTTCGCGCAGGTGAGGACCGGCGACAAGGTCGTCGTCCACTGGTGAGGCGCGAGGGCCGGGTGTGGGGCGCGGGCGGGACCGGGGAACGTGTCCCGCCCGCGCCGATGCACGAGCCGTAGGTACGGGGGAACCCCGGCTCTGTGCGACGGCCGATGACCAGTCGGCTCACTCAGATCAGCGCCATGGCGGCCGAAAGTGTCACTCCGGCGGCGAAGAATTTTCAACCAATCACGAAACCGCAGGTCAGCGACCTGTTACGGAAGTGAGGACGCGGTCCGGCAGAAGGGCCGCCGCGCGCGCCACCACGGTGGACGGGGCTGCTACGGCGCTGTGCGTGCCCCGTCGCGGCCGCCGTCACGGTCACGGCCGCGGTCACCATGGTGGTCGCGGTCGTCGTCGCCGTGCCGGCCGCCCCGGCCGTCGCCCCGCGAATCGGCACGGTCACCCTCGTCGTCGTCGCTGTCCCGGTCCCGGTTCCTGTCCCGTTTCCGGTCCCGGTCGCGGTCCCTGTCCTTGCCGCCGACCGACTTGCCCCAGGTACCGTCGCCGACGGCCTTGAGGACGCCCTTGCAGTACTTCCGCACGCGTTCGGAGCCCCCCGCCGCGCTCTCCAGGGCGCGGCGGCGGTCGTTGGACAGTTCCTTGCCGTCGCGCAGGTCACGGCAGTACGCGGCAACGACCTTCCACCAGCCGCCGGCAACCTTGTCCCGGTCGGGCGCCGATCCGCGGTCCGGGGCGGTGCCGCCGGGTTCGGCGCCCTCGGTCGCGCCCGGATCGGTGGGCGCCTGCGAGTCGTCGTCGGGCGTGGGTCCGCCCCGCACACCACCCTCCGGCGAGGGCGAGAAGAGCGGGCGTTCCGGTGGTGCCGGTGACGAGACCGTGGCGGCCGGGCGGGCCCCTTCGTCTTCGACGAACGGCGATGTCAGGACTCCGGTTCCGGCCGCGAGCGCAACCCCGCCGATCATGCCGACGGCCAGCGCGGCGGCGAGACCGAGCCGCACGGGACGTGCCCAGCGGGGCCGGCAGACACCGTTGTCGGCGCCGCCGATACGGACCAGCCCGACGTCGACGAGCCCGGCATCGGGGGCGTCGCAGCCCTCAAGGGCACCGGCTGCCGAGCCGTGTCCGACGGTCGCGGCCTTGGTGTCCCGGCCCGCGCGCACCGCTCGGAACGCCGCCAACGCTGCGGCCTCTCCGGGGAGTTCCGTGCTGCTCAGCGGGGGTTCGGCGGTCAGCGCCTCAAGCGTCTTGGCGAGGCGTTCGGCCTGGTCGCGGTCGGCCGGATCGACAGCTTCGAGTGACTCTCCGCGCAGCAAACGCTCCGCCGTTTCGCGGTCCAGCCACCTGTACTGCTCGTCGGCCATCACACATCCTTCTGCGTCCGCGAACGCATATGCGTCACACTCGCAGACGTCACCGCACGGTCGCGGGTTCCTCGCTGGGGAGGCAGGGCGTCGAGCACTCCGGTCGATTCCGGATCGTCGCCGAGCAACTCGGCGAGCCGCTTCAGACCCCGGTGCGCGGCGGTTCGTACGGCACCCGGACGCTTGCCCAGCGTCTGAGCGGCCGTCTTGGCGTCGAGCCCTACGACCACGCGCAGGACGACGGCCTCGGCCTGGTCCTGCGGCAGGCGGGCGATGAGGGAGAGGGTGCCGTCGGTGGCCAGGGCCTCCATGGCCTCCCCCGCCGTGTCGGACTCGGCGGCCTTCCCGGTCAGCTCCGTCTCGTCGCCGCCGATCGCGGGGCGGCGGCCGCGCATACGTATGTGGTCCAGGGCGCGGTTTCGGGCTATCCGGGCGGCCCAGCCACGGAAGCGGTCCGCGTCCCCGCTGAACCGCTCCAGGTCACGCGCTATCTGCAGCCACGCCTCCGAGGCGACGTCCTCGGCGTCCGGGTCGCCGACCAGCGTCCGTACGTACCCGAGCAGCCGCGGGTGCACAGCGCGGTACACAGTCCGGAACGCGCTCTCGTCCCCGTCCTGTGCCGCAAGCACCGCGGCGGTCAGCTCCGCGTCGTCCCCCAGCACTGCGCCCCTTTTGCGCCTAAGCCGGTGCCGCTGTCGCGGACCGGTTCTCGCCGTCGTGGTTCCTCAGTCGATGGTTGCGGTTCTGGAACCGCAGGTCGTTGCGGTGGTCATACACCCTCCGCGTCCGGCGCGAAAGGCACGTTACGGCCTGAAAGCGCTGCTCGTCCATGTCCGTACAACGTGCAACTACCCCGGATTCCGGCGATGTCTCCGCCCAGGTGTGACAGAAAACGCAGTCATGGCGCTGTAGAAAGTACGGGCCGCCGCGCGGCCCGTGCCGCGCGACGGCCGGGGCCTCTCCTGTGGGGGGTGGCGGCCCCGGCCGTCTCCGCGGTTTAGGGCTCTGACCTGGGGCGATGCACGACATTCGTGACCCACGTGACCAGCGCGTGACCAGTAGGGACCGCGGGTCGCCCTCTCGGCACCGCCGCATCGATGGCGTCCGCGGTCGAGGCCATGAAGGCGGTCGGCATCGACATCTCCGAGGCCGAGCAGAGTCCTGACCATCGAGGCCGTCCAGGCGTAGGACCACGTCATCACCATGGGCTGCGGCCGAAAGGATCGCCGACTGCCCCGCCCGGCACCAGCCCGTCGACGGAACAGGGCGCCCTCCGGTGAAGCGGGCGCGAGGGCACATCCAGGGCACATGAGCCTGAGAAACGACGCCCTCGTCATGTATCCGAAACCGTGGCCGGAGCCGTGGCCCCGCGGGCCTGGGACCTCTCCAGTCGGCGGACCACGACGCCCGGCAGCAGCGACGCGGCGGCGAACAGGGCCGCCAGGCCCAGCCAGCCCGCGGGGCCCTGGGCAAGGACCACGCCGGTGATCAGGAGGGGGCCCGCCATGTCCTGTACCGCGAAACCGAGGCTGAACACGGAGAGGTAGACGTTCCTGCGGTCATCGGGGGCGTAGGTATAGGAAAGTTCCCAGGCCCCGGCCGCCTGCCACAGCTCACCCGCGGTCAGCAGCACGCAGGCAGCCAGCGCGGCGACGACGGTCAGCGACACGGCCGTGTCCCCGGGAGCTGCCAGCACGACGGCGCAGCCGGCGAGGGCCAGCCCGGCTCTGCGTAGCGCCCGGACTCCGGCACGCGGGTCGGTCACCCCCTTGGCGAAGGGTACCTGGAGCAACACGGCGAGCACCGTGTTGACGAAGACGAGTGCCGGGACGAGGGCCTCGGGAGCCCCGTCGCGTCCGGTGACCCACAAGGGCAGCCCCACAGCCAGCAGGGTCATGTGGAGCGTGAGGACGGAGTTGAGCCCGGCCAGCGCCAGGTAGCGCCAGTCACCGACGGCCCGGAACGCGGTGAACGGGTTGCGGAACGTGGCGGCCCCCGCCGGTGCGGGCGTGCGCAGGCGGACCATCAGCAGGGCGGAGACCACGAAGGCCACCGCGTTGCCGATCAGGACACCGCGGTTGACCCAGATGTCGTCGACCAGGAGCAGCGGGGTGGCCGCGAGCGCGCCGAGGGAGAAGCCGACGTTCCGTACGGTGCGCACCACGGCCATCATCCGGGCCCGGTCACCCTCGCCGGCGATGCCCCCGACCAGCGCCTGGGTGAGGGGCCCGGTGGCGTTCTGGGCGACGGCCTGGCAGGACGCGGCGACGGTGAAGGCGACAGGCCCCTGGACGAACGCGAGCGCGGCAAAGCAGATCGCCCGCCACAGCAGGGCGCCGACGAGAACGGTCCGCGCTCCGGCCCGGTCGGCGAGTGCCCCGAGCGGGACTGTGGCGACCAGGCCGACGAACGCGGCGATGCCGAGGCCGACGCCCAGCTGCACGTGGGTGAGTCCGGCCGCGGTGGTGAAGAAAACCGTGGCGCCGGCGAGGAAGAGACCGGTGCCGAAGGAACTCATCAGCGTGGCGAGCGCGAAGAGCCGCCCGGCCGGATTGCCGGGCAGGTAGTCACGGAGGGACGGGCGGGGGATGCGGACGCGCCATCGGCCCGTGCGGGTACGGGGGTCAGTCATGGGTCGCCGCCGGGGCACCGGCTGTGACGGTGATGAGCGAGGCGGCGGTGCGTGCCGTCCGGGCGGCCTCCGTCGGCCCGGTACCGGTGGCGATGACGTATCCGGCACGCTGCCAGGAGCTGGTGGTCGCCACTACGGCGCTCCCCGGGACGGCGGACACCGACACTTCCTCGACGCCGTCCAGTTGCTCGGCCTTGTCCGTGCCGGTGACGGAGTGGACCACCGTGTCCGGTCCCTGCGCGGCAGGCGTCGACAGGAAGGTGATGGCGGCGCCGCGCCGGGCGGTGCGGGCCGGGACCGGGCCCTCACCCGCCATGAGAGCGAGAAGGTCGGCGAGGATGCCGTCACCGCCGTAGGCGAGGTCGATGAGGGAGTGGATACGGTCTCCGGGGAGGCGACCGGCGCACTCGATCAGGTGAGGATGGCCGCGGGTCAGCACCCACTCGGCGTGCAGGATGCCGGTGGCGAAGCCGAGGGCGTCGACCAGGCCGGCCATTGCGGTGCGCAGGGTGTCGTCCGCCTCACCGGGGGGCGCGGGCACGGTGTGGCCGAGTTCGACCGGGTGGCGGCCGGGCAGGACATCCTTGGCGGTGATGTTGAGGAAGCCGATGGTGCCCTGATGGACGAGCGCCTCCACGCTGACCTCGGGCCCGTGAAGCCGCTCCTCGACCAAGTACCGGGCCGCGTCCGGGTAGTTCACACGCAGGCGGGGCTCGTCCGCTGTGACGGTGTGGTGCCAAGCAGCCGCGGCGTCGTCGTCGGGTCCGAGCAGCACCACGCCGAGGCTCGCCTGGCGGTTGGCCGGCTTGAGGACGCATTCGCCACCATGCCGTGCGCGCAGTGCCCGTACGTCCGCGGGGCCGGTGGCCTCGGCGAACGCGGGCTGGGCCAGAGCGTGGGCGGCGGCAGTGCGCCGCAGTTCCCGCTTGTCACGCAGGATCCGTGCCGCTCGGACGCCCCCGCCGGGCAGGCCCCAGGCATCCGCCAGGACGGCGGCGGCGACCACTCCGTACTCGACCGCGGGGAGCACGGCGCGCACCCTTGGCGGGCGGACCACGGTGCGCGCGAGGTCCCCGGCGTTGAGCTCGTCCTGGGTGGGAGCGGCGCGCACCTCGGCGACGCAGCGGTACTGGGACGCCGCCGTGCGGATGTTCCGCGCGTCGATGACGTGGGGCTCCTCCAGGATCAGGACACTCGCCTCGGGCAGCAGACGGTCGAGTTCGGCCATGATGAAGGCGCCGTAGCCAACCAGGACATGCGTGACTCGTTCGGCGGGGTTGCCGGTGACGGTCGTCATCTGACGTCTCCTATCGGGGCCTGGCACCGGAGCGGGTGCGGATGGGTTCGCGGACGTCCCGGCCTGTGCACGTGAGGACGGGAGTTCGGCCTCATTCGACTACCTGGCGCTGTGCGACTGCCCCGACTCATCGGTCCGCCGTCTTCCTGTTCTTCCACACCTCTCGCATGACAATCGTGAAGAATTCGAAGTACGTACGCTGCACATGCAACCCGAATTCCCGCGTGTCGGTGTGCCGTTCACGGAGCCGGTTGATCGGGACATTCATCGCGGCGTGATGCTCGATGTGCAGGTTGTTTCCGTTGGTGAACCACGTCGTCAACCAACTGCCCGTTATCGACCGGGTATTGCGCAACACATCGACGCTGGAGGTGTCGCACAGGACGTGCTCGGGCAGTTCCACCAGGAAGTGCATCGGCATGGCCACGATGAAGGGAAGAAGCCACAGCCGCACGACGAGCGACCCTTCGCCCATGACGCAGGCAGTAGCGAGCAGCGCGATGAAGATGCCGAACCACCGGTACTCGCTAATGATCGCCTTACGGCTCTTCGGTGCGATCTGCCCCATGTCGTACTGCCAGCGGCCTGGCACGCACTGGGCGATGTCACGCGCCACAGCCACGAGGCGCGACACGTCGAACAGCCCCTTGGCCAGGGCGCCCAGCGTCAGCTGCTTGCGGGTGTCGAAGCCGAAGAACTCCGTGTCCTGCGGTGTGCCCAGATAGCGGTGGTGCTGCAGATGACGCACTCGGTAGTGGCTGTACGACACCAGCATCGGCGTGCCCAGCGGCACACCGATAACGCGGTGCATTCGCGAGCTGCGAAACGCTGAATGGTGCAGGCACTGGTGCTGCAGTTCCACCGCATGGGTATACGCCGCGGCCAGTGTCACTACACCGACCGCGGCGACGACGTACGAAGACTGGACGGAAAGCAAAACCCCGGTCGCAACCAATATGACAAGGACGCATATTTTCCCTGTAAATACTGCCTCATCCTTGCCACGAACAGCGGCCCGCTGAAACAGCAATTGCGGAGAAAGCGTGTTTTGAGACATCAGAATCCATACCCCCTGTTAATTCGGTGATCCTGCTTGCGTTGGTTTGGTCAGGGCCGCAGTACGCAGGCCTCTCGGGGCGCCGACCGCCGCAGCCCCTTGCTCAGCAGAGCGGTGAGCATGAGCGACAGCATGGCCATCGCGTTCATCGCCCAGCCCACCGACCGTGCGCCAGCCAGCAGTTGGGCGATGCCGCCGGCCAGCACCGCGCCCAGTCCCTGACCCACCATCAGGCCGGTGCTGGACAGGCCGAACGCCTGGCCGCGCACGTCTTCGCGGGTCTGTCCCACCAGCCGCTCCTGCAAGGGCAGCAACGCCGCGTTGCCGAAGGCGGACAAACCGACCAGTGCCGCCGCGACCGGCACCGGCGGCGACAGCGGGAACACCAGGAACGGCACGGCCAGCAGCGCGCTCAGCGGCACGATCAGCCGGTCGCGCGGGGCCTCCGGCGTGAAGCGTCCGACCAGGATGTCGCCGGCGAGCATGCCGGCCGCGCCGGCTGCGAGCAGGTATCCGGCGTGGTCCCTGGCGTACGGGATGAACAGCGCCTCGCATCCCACAATCAGGCCGCCCGGCACCCACATCATCAGGTAGAGCGGCCGGATGACGGGCGACGTGAGCAGTTCGCGGTTGATGCGACGGCTGCGCTCGACGACCTTCCCCTGGGCACGGGGCGGGCGGTTCGGCAGCCCGAGCCTCGCCGTGACGCCGGCGGTGACGCCGCCCAGCGCCGCGATACCGAACAGCCACGACGGGGACACCACGAGAAGCAGCACGGCGCCCACGCCGTTGCCGATGATCTGCGTGCCGCCGACCGTGACGTTCATCGTGGCCCGCGCCAGTACGAAGGACTCCTTCGGCACGATGTCCGACAACAGCGCGATGACGGCGCCCGACGTGGCCGCCATCGCCGCGTAACCGCCCGCGAGAATCAGGAACCGCATCCACCAGTTCAGACCGGGCAGCGTCTGTAACGCGGCTGTCGTCGTCGAGACGCCCGCCATGAGGACCACCGCGGTGCGTGGACGCAGCAGATCCGAGGAGGCCAACAGGTAGCGTCCGGCGACGAGTTGCACGAGCGGCCCACCGAAGAGCGAGATCGCCGTGAGGAACGGCGACCTCGTCTCGTGGTACATCACGGTGCCGAGCGCCAGGCTGGAGAACACGACACCGGTCATCGCGAACAGACGAGCCACGAACAGGGCCCGGAACTCACGGATCCCGAAGATCTCGCGGTAGGTCATGATGTGACGTGCAACTGCTTGATGCGCGCCCGCCACTCCTCGACCTGCTGCGACACACACTCCGGTGACGTCCCGCCGAGGCTGCGGCGCGAGGTCACCGAGTCCTCCACCCCGAGAACCGCGAACACGTCCGCGTTGATTCGAGCGTCGACCTTCTGCATGTCCTCGAGCGACAACTCGTCCAGGCTGCAGTCGTGTTCGTCCGCCAGCCGCACGAGCCGGCCGGTGATGTGATGGGCCTCCCGGAACGGCATGCCCAGCTCACGCGTCAGCCAGTCGGCCAGGTCGGTCGCCGTCGCGTGGGCAGCGCCGGCCGCGGCCCGCATCTCCTTCACGCGTGCCTTCATGTCGCCGACCATCCCGATCATGGCCTTCAGACAGAGCTCGAAGGTGTCCGCGCCGTCGAACGTCCGCTCCTTGTCTTCCTGCATGTCCTTGGAGAACGTCAGCGGCAGCGCCTTCATGACCGTCAGAAGCCCGAACAGCGAGCCGTGCACGCGGCCGACCTTGCCCCGGACCAGTTCGGCGGCGTCCGGGTTCCGCTTCTGCGGCATGATGGAGGAGCCGGTCGTCCAGGCGTCGGAGAGCTCCACGAAGCTGAACTGCGGCGACATCCACAGCACGATCTCGTCGGCCAGGCGCGAGAGATGCGTCATGCACATGGAGGCGGCGGAGAGGTACTCCAGCGCGAAGTCGCGGTCCGAGACAGCGTCCAGGGAGTTGCGCATCGGCCGTGCGTAGCCCAGGAGTTCTGCGGTGCGGTCGCGGTCGATGGGGAACGAGGTACCGGCCAGCGCGGCCGCCCCGAGCGGGGACTCGTTCATGCGCTCGCGCGAGTCCCGCAGCCGACCGTGGTCGCGCCCGAACATCTCGACGTACGCCATCAGGTGGTGGCCGAACGACACCGGCTGCGCGCTCTGCAGATGCGTGTAGCCGGGCATGATGGTCGCCGTGTTCTGCGCGGCCTGCTCGACCAGGACCTCGATGAGGTGCTGAACCAGACGCAGCGCACGGTCGTTCGCGTCACGCACCCAGAGACGGAAGCTGGTGGCGACCTGGTCGTTGCGGCTGCGGGCCGTGTGCAGTCGCCCGGCCGCGGGGCCGATCAGCTCCCGAAGCCGGGACTCGATGTTCATGTGAATGTCTTCGAGTTCCACCGAGAACGTGAAGTTCCCGGAGGTGATTTCGCCCCGGATCACCTCCAGGCCTTCCTTGATCGCCGTGGCGTCCGCCTGGGAGATGATGTCCCGCTCGCAGAGCATCGTGACGTGGGCGACCGAGCCGTCGATGTCCTGCATGGCCATCCGCTGGTCGAACCCGATGGAGGCGTTGATCTGCTCCATCACCTCGGACATGCCCTCACCGAAACGACCCCGGATCAACCCGCTGCTCTTGCTCGCCTCGTCGTGCACTTTCTGCGCCGCCTTTCCGAAAAGAAGAGAGAAAAAAGAAGAGAGAAAACAGTGCCGGCAAAACCTGCGGCACACTACCTGACGTCGATCTGGACCCCCGCGACGACCTCCCGGCATATTTCGATCGCCTGTGCAGCGGTCGACGCTGTGGTCAGCACATAGCCGACCCGCGTGTGGGAGTCCTGAATCCGGGGGATCCGGTCCCCGACCTTCAGTGGAAGGTGGAACTTGAGAACACCGGGCAGCCCTTGCCACCGCTGTACCCCGCTGATGCCGGCGACCCTCCCCGGCGGCGGCGCGAAGAAACGGATCGCAGCGGCTCCGGCAACCGTGGGTGCCGGTTCCCGGGGCCTGATCCGGTCCAGGGACCACTGGACCAGAAGATCGATCAGATCGTGTCCGGTCGCCTGCCTGACCAGTGTCGGAATCGAGTCTCCGCCCACTCGGGTGTGCGTCTCGATGACCTCCGGCCCCGAAGGCGTCATGCGCACCTCCGTATGGGTGCAACCATCGGTGATTCCCATGACGTCGAGAAAATCGGAGACGTATGTCCCGATGGCCGCCGAGACATCCGGTTCGACCGGCGCCGGTACGACGTGGCCGACCTCCACGAAGGGGTTCTCCGGGTCGTCGTCCTGGGTGAACTTGCCCGTGATCGCCAGCACGTGGTGATCGCCGGCGCAACTGAATGCCTCGACGGAGAATTCCGCACCCTGGAGGAACGGCTCGGCGATGTACTCGTCGGCGATCGCAGGCGGCATGACCGCGTCATCGGCCTGGCGGAAGCACGACACATGCTCGCTTCCCAGACCATGCCGTGGCTTCACGATCACCGGGTAGCCGTGCTCGGCCGCGAAATTCCGGATGTCGTCGACATCCCGCACGACCGCGGACGGCGTGGCGGAGAACGCCTTTTCCCGCAACCAGGAACGCATGGCGAACTTGTCCCGCGTGCGGCCGACCACTTCCGGTGAAAGGCCCCGAATCCCGAGTGCCGCCGTGATTCGTGCCGCGGGCAGCAGTCCGTTCTCCGTGAGCGATAGGACCGCGGTGAACGGAGTCTCACGGTGGATTTCCCGCAACAGCGGTATCAGCGAGGGATCGTCGTACTCGGTCAGAACAGTGCGCCGTGCGATCGGGACCAGCTCGGCGTCGTAGCCCGCCGGTGTGTCCACCAGCGTGATGTCCGCACCGAGCAGACGTACACGGTCGCACAGCCCGGGGCCGCCGCCCACGATGACGACCTGCTTTCGATGTGCCATGTTCAATGCCTTTTACCCCCTCGCCGATACCGATGTCCGCGCGCCCGGACGAAACTCACGTCACCCGGATGTAACCGCCCAGGTCGTCCAGCGACTTGCTGCGCAGCATGGAGAATCCGGTACGCCGGTTCACCGAGAAGGGCTCCGCACCCGGAACGACTCCGTCCGCATCGTCGTGCGCCTGCACCACTTCGACGGTCGCGGGCCGAGGCACCTCGGAGCGATCGTCGTAGTGGAAGCGGATCCCGTGCCATGTGTCCTGCGGTTCACGTTCGCCCGGCTGCCAGCTCAGGCCGGCTCGTGCGTACAGGTACGCCTCCTCGAGCGACAGCCCCTGCTGGAGCTCGACCAGCTCCGGAACATGGTCCCCCGCCGGTCGGGCGGCGGCCTCGATGATGCTGATGCGCTCGGAAGTCATCTTGAACTCCACGTGCATCACGCCCTGAGCCATGGCCCAGCTCGAGGCGATGCGCTCGGTCACCTCGAGCAGTTCACGCCGATGCTCCTGCGGCATGTCGACGCCCGAAATGTGGCCGATCTCGTAGCACGCCGGAAGCGGTGACACGAACTTCTGCGTCACCGAGTGCGCTACGACCTTCCCGTCCTGCACGACGCACTCAAGGCTGAACTCGGGCCCGTCCACGAACTCCTCGACGAGCGCGTCCGCGCTGAACGCATAGTTGGTCAGCCGTGACTTCTTGAAACTCGACATCTTCGCCAGCGTTTCCTCGACCTCGTCCTGCGAGTCGCACTTGCGCACGAAGAGGCTCATGGCCATGTCGACGGGCTTGACGATCACGGGGAACGCCACGCCCGCCCAGCCGAACGCCCGGCTCTCCTCGACCGAGGACAGTTCGGCGATCGTCCGCGGCTGTGGAACGTCGTACTCCTCGAACATCTGCCGCATGAGCGCCTTGTTCCGGGAGGCGCGAATCCTGGCGATGTCGTTGTGGTACAGGCCCAGTTCCCGCGCCAGCACGTCAGCCGCGATCACCGCGAACTCGTTGCCGGCGACCACCGCGTCGAACCGTCGCGACCCGATCTGCGCGAGCAGCTCCTCGGGGGAGTCCGACAACGCCGGCACTCTGATCCACTCGTGCAACGTCGTGACATGGGCGCCGACAGTCGAGCTCTCGATCGTCACGATGGTCAGCCGCCAGCCCTCGCGGTCGCAGACCGCGGCAACGCGGCCCAGCGACCATTGCGCGACCGGGTGGAGCAACAGAATATGCATGTTCACGTACCTTCAGACCCGTTGGCCCCGTCGAGCGGGAAGTCATTCACGAAGCAAGCCCCTTGGAAAGGCGGTGCCCCTCAGAGGTTCTCGTTGCGTGCGAAGTACCGCTCGAACCCCACCATTTCCTTGCAGCGTCGCACGATCTCGCGCTTGTAATACTTCTGGTAGAGCCTCGAATCGTCAGTGACGCTGTATGACGGTAGCAGTACGGTCCTGGGTACTTCGCTGTCGTTCCGGCCGCTGAAGTGCGGGGTCAGCGAGTGGAATACCAGTACGTCACCGGCTTCCAGTGCCGGGACCTGGATGCTGGACACGTCCAATTGATTCGGGTCGCAATCGCCTTCGGGATTCTCCGGGGGGCCGGGAATCAGCTGCTGATGACTGCCGCGATAGAACGCGATACCACCGGAGCGCTCATCGCTGGGGTACAGATTGACGACCACGGTGCACAGCAGGTCCGGGTCCGTGTCGAGCCACTTCCAGTACAGGAAGTCCTGGTGGGCGGCATAGCCGTTGACGCCCGGTTCCTTGCGGATCAACTTGCACTTGAGGAGTTCCGCGGAGCCGCCGAGTATGGTCGCCAGCGCATCCATCAGCGCGGGACTCGTGGCGGCCTCCGTCAGCTTCGGAGATATGTCGAGGACCGGGTCGAGGCGATCGAAGGCGTACGTACCGTCCGGTCCGCGCCGGAACTCCGTGCGCAGGTTGAGGTCGTCATCCAACCCGTCCAGGTTCCAGAGGCGCTCGCATTCGCTCCGGAAAGCAGCGATCTCGTCGCTCCCGTACAGGCCGGGAAGGACCGTGAAGCCGTCTTTCCAGTACTGCTCCGTCTTCTCCGCCAGATCCGCGACAGAAGTCATCGCTTGTCCCCCGCTTCGTTTTCTGTGTCTCTCCGGTCCGAGAGGCGTGCCTTGAACTCGGCTACTCGTGAACGCAGTTGGGCGGCCGCCTCGAGCACACGGCTCGGCGCTGTTCCTCCCTGGCTGTCGCGCGCGGCGACCGACGCCTCAACGGTGAAGTCCGGCCATTCGGGGAAGGCCAGACGCGGGTCGATCCCGCGCCGTGACTCCAGCGACAGCTCGCCGAGCGAGCAGCCCTGTTCGCCGGAGAGGCGCACCATCTTCGTCACGAGATGGTGGGCTTCCCGGAAGGGGATCCGCCGCTCGCGCGTCAGCCAGTCCGCCAGATCGCTGGAGGTGACGAAGTCGACGTCAGCGGCTTTGCGCATCGCGTCGACGTTCGGCTGCATCAGAGTGGCGAGTGAGATCGCGGCGTCCAGGGACAGCGCCAGAGTGTCCGCGGTGTCGAACAGCGGCTCCTTGTCCTCCTGAAGATCCCGGAAGTAGCTCAGCGGCAGCCCCTTGACCACGGCCTGCAGCGCGTGGAGGTTGCCCATAACTCTGCCGGCCTTCCCGCGCACCAGCTCCGCCGCGTCCGGGTTGCGCTTGTGCGGCAGGGCCGACGACGAACTGACCAGTTCGTCGGGCAGCGAGATCAGTCCGACAGGCTGGGACGACCAGAAGACGATCTCTGCGCCGAATCGCGAGAGGTCGAGGGCGACGGACGCACCGGCGCTCAGGAAGTCGAGCGCGAATCCCCGGTCGCCGACGCTCTCCAGGGAGTTGGCCGTCGGTCGGCCGAACCCCAGGCTCCGCGCCACGATGTCCCGGTCGATGGGAAAGCCGGTGCCGGCCAGTGCCCCGGATCCCATCGGGCACTCGTCCTGCAGCGCGCGTACGAAGCACATCCGCTCGACGTCACGCAGGAACGTCTCCGCATAGGCAAGGCACACATGGCCGAAGCTCAGCGGCTGCGCGATCTGCAGATGGGAGAATCCGGGCATGACGGTCGCAGCGTGCCTTTCGCCCTGTGCGAGCAACGCCTCCGCCAAGGCCAGGATTCTCGTGCCCAGTTCGGTCACCTGGTCGCGGATCCAGAGCCGCAGCGCGGTCACGGCGAGATCGTTGCGAGCACGCGCGGTCGCCAGCCATCCGGCGTCGGCACCGAGCCGCGCCTCCAAGTACTCCTCTACCGCCGTGTGCACGTCCTCGGCGTCCGGGTCGAGCGGCTCCGCTCCCGACCGGATCTGCTCCTTGAGCTCCTCCAAGCCTTGGTGCAGCCCGGCCGCCGCGTCCGGCGGAACGATCTGCTGCTTCAGCAGCATCGTGACGTGCGCGTGAGAAGCGGCGATGTCGTACAGGGCAAGTCGCCGGTCGTAGTGCGCGGTTGTGCCGATCGCCGCCATACGCTCCGCGGCCGTGGACCGCTGGTCGAGGGTCACGAAAGGACCCGCCCGGCCGGGCGCCGCGCGATCTCGTCCAGCTGGCGGTCGAACGCCTCGGGGGCGCCGGCGTTCGCGGCTGCCGCGAGGTCGGCCCAGTCCGGACGGAGGCAGAACAACAGCAGCGCCCTGGCGATGTGCAGCCGCGCGACGGCTTCCGGGTAGATCATCGACTGCGGTCCGTCGATGACTTCGGGCACCACCTCGTCGCCCCGGTACGCAGGCAGGTTGTGGAGGAAGATCGCGTCCGTACGGGCCTGAGCCATGAGTTCGGGCGTGACGCGGTAGGGCGCCAGCTGCTCACGGCGCAGGTCCGCCTCGTCGGCCTTGTTCATCGGGATCCAGGCGTCGGCGACCACCACCTGCGCGTCCTTGACGGCGACCTGCGGGTCGGCGGTGGCCGTGAATCCAGCCAGGTGATCGGTCTGGTCCGCCGGCAGCGCCATGCCCTCCGGCGTCGCGCAGGTGAACTGCGCACCGACCTTGGCGGCGGTCTGCGCCAGCGACAGGGCGATGTTCGTCCCATCCCCGACGAAGGCGATGTTGATTCCCTCCACGGCGCCGAAGTGCCGCTTCACGGTCAGGAAGTCGCAGAGCGCCTGCGTCGGGTGGTGCTTGTCGCACATCCCGTTGATGAACGGAACCGGGGACAGCTCGCAGATCTGTTCCTGGGCCGCGAAATCGTAGATGCGGCTCAGGAGCACATCATTGAACCGGCCCGCGACATTCACAAAGTCGGGCAGGTGCTCGGTCTTCGCGGCATGGCGCCCGACGCGTGCTTCCGCGCCGTTGTAGTGGATCGCCTGGCCGCCGAGATCGCCGATTGCCCGCTCGAACGCGGTCCGCGTGCGCAGCGACGTCTCATCGAAGATCATTCCCATGCATTTCCCGCGCAGCAGGGCGGGAAGGTGACCGAAGCGCTGTTTGTGCTCTTCCAGCGAGTCGGCGACCGCGATGACGTCGAGGACATCGGATGCCGTGAGGTCGTCGATCGTCAGCAGCTGCTTCCGGGTCACGCGATGCCTCCCTGGACCACGTTGCCCAGCTGGCGCAGGCGCAGGGCGTTGAGGCGAATGAACCCGGTCGCGTCACTCTGCCGATACCCGCCGCCTGCTTCGAAGGTGACCAGATCCTCGCTGTAGAGGGAGTGCGGGCTCTTTCGGCCCTCGACGATCACGTTCCCCTTGTAGAGCTTGAGGCGTACGGTGCCCGTGACGCGCTCCTGGCTTTTGTCGATGAGCGCCTGGAGCATTTCGCGCTCCGGGGCGAACCAGTAGCCGTTGTAGATCAGTTCCGCATAGCGCGGCATCAGCTCGTCCTTGAGATGCGCCTCTCCTCGGTCGAGCGTGATCGACTCGACGGCGCGGTGCGCGTGCAGCCAGATGGTTCCGCCAGGGGTTTCGAACAGCCCACGGCACTTCATACCGACGTACCGGGTGTCGACGATATCGATCCTGCCGATCCCGTTCTCCGCGCCGAGCTCGTTCAGGCGGGTGAGCAGGGACACCGGGTCCAGCGCCTCGCCGTCGATCGCGACGGGGTCGCCTTTCGCGAACTCCACCTCGATCGTGGTGGGCCGGTCTGGGGCCTCTTCCGGGGACTTGGTGCGGACCCAGGCGTCGTCCTCGGGCGTGAGCCAGGGGTCCTCAAGCGACTTTCCTTCGCACGAGATGTGCAGCATGTTGGAGTCCGCCGAGTACGGCGCCTCACCGCGCTTGTCCTTGGCGACGGGGATGTCGTGCCGGTCGGCGAACTCGATCAGCTGGGCACGGCCGGCCATGTCCCATTCCCGCCATGGCGCGATCACCTGGATGTCCGGGGCTAGGGCGTAGTAGGCCAGCTCGAAGCGCAGTTGGTCATTGCCCTTGCCGGTCGCGCCATGCGCCACCGCGTCGGCGCCCACCTCACGCGCGATCTCTATCTGCCGCTTCGCGACGAGTGGCCGGGCGATGGGCGTTCCCATCAGGTAGTTCCACTCGTACGCGGCGTTTCCGCGGTACATCGGGAAGGCGTAGTCCCGGACCAGTTCGTGCCGAAGGTCCTCGATGTAAATGTTCTCAGGCTTGACGCCAAGCGCCAGGGCCCTTTCCCTGGCGATTTCCAGCTCCTCGCCCTGGCCGAGGTCAGCGGTGAACGTGACAATTTCGGCCCCGTACTCGATCTGCAGCCATTTGAGAATGACCGAGGTGTCGAGTCCCCCTGAGAACGCCAGGACAATTTTGCGTGGCTTGCTCATACCTGAAAAATCTCCCTCAGCTTATTTGATAGCGGGGCGTCGGCGGTGTCGGTCACGCCGGTATGGTTGCGGGCAGCGTTTCGGCCGCCACGGCGCTCTATCGGTATCTCGCTGGGAAACCCGTCGGGCTGCAACCGTTGCGTGGAACGAAAAGCAAGAAACTGTCGTGGTCTTCGTTTTCCCCCGCCGCCCCCGTTGCACAGACCCGCCAGTCAGCCCAGGCCAACAGGCAGTGGTCACCTTCCCGAAGCCGGATGCCGCCCCCCGTGACGAGGACTGGTCGAACTCCACGTCACGGTCGGCCTGTTGAGCCTCGGATGAACTCACCGCAGCAACAGGATGGATGAATGATCTTGAGGCAGCAAGGCTCCCGGAAAATCATCTCATCATGTGAGAAATTCGAGTCGATTGCGCGCAAGTAGGCGGTAGTCCACCAGTTGAGGGCGTGGGCGAACCGCTTCGATCTGACACCAGCGCACGGTTTTCTCAATGAGCTTCTTTCATCCTGTGTTTGTGCAAATCAGGAGCGTGTGGACGGCACGGACGATGGGGCTGAGGCGGTTGGTGGAGCAGCGTGCTCTGCGTAGCAGGCGCCAGGAACTTGAGCTGTGCGAAGGCGCGTTCGCCGGGTGCGCGTAGACGGCGTGGTCGCGGTTGTACTGCCGGTAGTGCTCGGGCAGTTCGCGGTGTCCGTAGTAGGGGGTGCGGATGGTGGCGCCGGCGCCTGGGTAGGCGCGGTCGGCCAGGATGAGGATCTGCCGGGTCAGGCAGGCTTGAACGATGCCGTGGGCGCGAGCTGCGGTCAGGGCGTGGGTCCGTCCCGGCGTCGTCCGCGAGAACCAGAGCGGTGTGCCGTCCGAACGTGCGATGACCTGCACCGTCATGCCGTGCCTCTTGTGTTTCTGGGAGTAGTAGGGCTCGTCCGCGGCGATGCGGTCGGTCGGGATCAGAGTGCCGTCGACGATGACGAAGTCGCCCTCGCCCACGCCCACCAGGGCCTCGTGCAGGCCCGGCGCCCAGGCCGCCAGGACCTCGACGGTCTCATCCACGTACCGCCACGCCGTCGCCTCCGACACCCCGAAGCCGGCCACCGCCTGGGCGAACGGGGCCTCCCCCTGAGTGGTGGACATGCTGATACCGGATCTGCTTGATCCGGAGGAAGCGAGAAGACCGCCGATGGCGATGAAGGACTATTCGGACGAGTTCAAGGCCGATGCGGTGGCCCTGTACGAGTCCACACCCGGGGCGACCTACAAGAGCATCGCCGCTGACCTGGGCACCAACCGGGCGATCCTGCGTGAGTGGGTGCTGCGGGACCGTGAACGCCGTGGCGTCAGCGCCGCGGCTGCGAAGCCGGCCGCCCAACGTCGGGAGGCGGTGCCGTCCGCTGGTCCGGACGAGCGGGTCCGTCAGCTGGAGGCCCGGGTGGCCGAGCTCGAGGCGAGTGAGCGCAAGCTCGCCACCGAGCGGGACATCCTCCGCAAGGCGGCCAAGTATTTCGCCGGAGAGACGAACTGGTGATCCGCCGCTTCCAGTTCGTTGACGACCACCGGGACACCTACGAGGTGAAGCGGCTCTGCCAAGTCCTGGACGTGAACCGGTCCAGCTACTACAAGTGGCTCGCCGGCGCCCAGGCCCGGGCTGCCCGGCAGCACCAGGACCGGGTCCTGGCCGAGGAGATCCGTCAGGTCCACAGCGAGTCCGGCGGCGCCTACGGCTCCCCGCGGGTGACCGCCGAGCTCCGCGGGAAAGGGCGGCGGGTCAACGAAAAGCGGGTTGCCCGGATCATGCGGACGTTCTCCAGCACCGGCATCCGCCTGCGCAGACGCGTGCGCACCACCGTCCCGGACCCGGCCACCTCACCGGTCCCGGACCTGTTCCAACGGGACTTCACCGCCACCGAGCCGGGGCGCAAACACATGGGCGACATCACGTATCTCCCCCTGGACAACGGGGAGTTCCTCTATCTCGCGACCGTGCTGGACTGCTTCAGCCGCAAGGTCGTCGGCTGGTCCATCTCCGACCACATGCGCACCGGCCTGGTCGCCGACGCACTGCGGACGGCAGCCGCGACCCGCGGCGGCCTGGACGGTGCCGTGTTCCACTCCGACCACGGGGCCCGGTACGGCTCCCGGGCCTTCGCCGACCTCTGCGACCAGCTCGGGGTGACCCGGTCGATGGGCGCGGTCGGCACCAGCGCGGACAACGCGGCCTGCGAGAGTTTCCACGCGTCCCTGAAGCGCGAGACCCTCCAGGGCGCTCGCGACTACGGCGACGCCAGCACCTGCAGAAAGACGGTATTTGCCTGGCTGGCCCGCTATAACACCCGCCGCCGGCACTCCGCCAACGGCCACCTCAGCCCCAATGAATACGAACGCCGACACCACACCGCTGAACTCACGCTCGCCGCGTGATCAATAACCGCGTGCCCACCTTCACGGGGAAGGCCCGACGCCGTTCTCGACCCAACACGGTGTCAAGGGTGATGAGTTCGAAAATGTGGTCGTCGTCATCGACGACCGCCTCTGGAACATGTCCAGCATCAGTAAAATGCTCGCGGGTACCGACTCCGCGGACCGCTCCCAGCGCTCGCGCAACCTCTTCTACGTCAGTTGCTCACGAGCCCGACACGGCCTGGCTGTGGTCTTCCTCGACGATCTACCCGAAGAGGCAGAAGCCACCGCACGCGCCTGGTTCGCCTCTGGCGTCATCCATCCGCAGAAGCGACAGCAAGCCCTATGAGCCGACACGGCACCACTCGGACTCGCTACGACGGCCCCTGGTTGGCTACACCTCCAGCCGCCCGCTACGCGCCTCGTTCGAAGAGTGATCGCTCGTGGCGTCAGCTGCCGTAGAGGGCGGGGAGATCGACCAAGAGGAGGTCGTCCCGGCGATCGGCCAGGTCGACCAAGTCGGGGTAGAAGCCGTGCAGGGAGTACAGAGCCAGGGTGGAGGCAGTGGTGTCATACCCCTGGTCAGCGAGCAAGGCACGGATACGTTCCAGGCGCTCCAGGTCACCGGTCCCACGGCGGGCGGCCGTCGCCTTGGCCTCGCCCAGCAGCGCGATCCTCGCCCGAGGGGCTTGCGGGCGCTCACCGGCAGCAAGAGCGATGACATCGACCTCGTGCTTCGTCCGGGCGGCCTGGTCCGCGACCTCGGTGGTGCCGACCGGGCCGGGCAGTCCACCGGGCAACAGGGTATGCGCGTAGCGGCGGGTGAAATCGCGGGCCAGGTCCTCGAAGTGCGGCCCGAGGATCTTGGAGTTGAAGGTCGGAGCGGCCTGCTGCCACACCTGCTCGGCGAAGCCCTGCTCCACGGCGGCGGCCTGCGGGAGGGTGACGAGCTGATTGAAGCGGATGACGGGGTCGGCAAGGGTGATGACGGGGTGCTTGGAGCGCAGGATGTCCTGTTCCCGCCGGATGTAGCCAGTGGATTCCAGGACTCCGAGCGGGTGGGCAACCGCGTTGCGCGGACGTTCCAGGGCCGCACCGATCTTGCTCGGGGTGGTGGCACCATTCGCGATCGCGGTGAGGATGTCGTAGTACAGCGTGTGCTGTGTGATCCTCGGGTCCTCGCGCAGCAGGTACTCGGTCTCGGTACGCGAGTACACCGCCCGCCCCGGGTCGAGCAGTGTCCGGGTGAGCCAGGTGTCGAAGCCGTCGTCCGGATGCGGCCGGGCAGCCACCGGTCGGTAGCCCGGGGCGCCGCCCAGGACCGCGTGCACCTTCAGTGCGGTCAGTGGGTCGGCGATCTGCCAGAAGGTCCGGCTGTCCCGGTAGTCGAAGGCACCCAGCCGTAGATCGACCACGGCACGTCCCCGCAGCGGCTTGGTCCCCGAGAGCAGCTCATGCATGACGCTCATCGCCGAGCCGCACAGGATCAGCCGCGGACCCGGCCCGGCACCGGGCCACGCGCCGCGCTGGCGCTCGTCGTAGAGCTGCTGCAACAGCCCCGGGATTTCAGGCGAGTGCTGGAGCAAGTACGGCAACTCGTCGATCACCAGGAGCGGGTGAGCCGAACGGGCGGTCACGTCAAGGGCGTTGGACAGAACATCACGCCAGCCGGTCAGACGCAGGCTCCCTGGCCGCAGGCCGGCGTGAGTGGCTACCGCATCACTGAACCGCTGGATCGCGGGCAGCCGTCCCTCCTCCCGGACCGCTGTGACGTACAGGCCGCCGACCTGCTCGGACAGGGCCTGCAGAAGGTACGACTTCCCATGCCGCCGCCGCCCCGACACGATGCCGAGCCGCATCGCCGGATCCGGGTCGGTGAGGAACTCCGCGAGCAGACCCCACTCCCGGTCCCGGTCGACCACGTCGTCCGGCTTGGCCAGCTTGGCCGGCAGGCTCTTCGTCACTCGCCCTCCTACACCTCGACCACGACTGTTTCTGTCTAAGTCTACTTCGACAGAATTCGTCGTACTCAAATTCTCCCTGCACCCACCTCGCACACCACCTTCACCGACCGAGCCAAGGATTGGATACGTGACCAGCGCGTGACCAGTAGCGGTCAGGAACAGCCAGAAACACCTAGATGAGGGCCGGTCTGGACAGGAAGCGCAAACTTACGACCGGACCGCAAAACGCCTGGTCAGAGGCCATTTCTGCTTCTGTCGGGCCAGGGGTGGCGGCCCCGGTCGTCTCGCGCAGCAGAGCGTCTGTCTGAAGCATGAGCTCGCCCCATCTGTCATCAGGAACGCCGCCACCGCCCGCGCGACGGCGGCGAGAGCGCCCTCCATGCCCTTCATGGCCCAGGCGGACCAGGGGTGGCCGCCCCGTCGGCCTTGTTCGTGGGCCCGTTGATGGGCCCGTTCGCCGGTCCGTTCGTGGGCCTTTTCGCCGGCCCGTTCGTGGGCCTTTTCGCCGGCCCGTTGGTGGGCCCGCTCGTCGGCCCGCTCGCCGACCCCCTCTTCGCCCCCGCCAACTGCTCGGCGCAGTACGCGGCCACCTTGTCCGCACCGCCCGCCGCCGCGACGAGCCGCTGCCAGGCCGTCGAGTCCAGGGCCTTGCCGCGGCCCTCGACCTGGTCGTACGCGCGGCACCTGGCTTCGGTGTCCTGGGCGGTGGGCGGGTGGCTGGGCTTGGCGGAGGCGGCGCCGGACGCCGCGGAGGGGTGCGCGGCGGTCGGCCGGCCGGGGGAACCGGCCGACGAGGTGGGCCTGGCCCGGTCGTCGCCGGCGCCCTCCGACGAGCCGGACGAGCCGATCGCGGCGACTGCCACGCCGCCCAGGGCGAGACTCGCGACGAACAGGGAGAGCGCGGACTTCACCGACAGCGGCAGGCGGCGCGGCTCGCGCGGCCGCCAGTCGTCCCGGCGCCGGGTGCGTGCCCGGTGCTCCCCCGCGGCCCGGGCGGCCCGGAAGGCGGCCACGGCACGCTGCTCACCCTCGGTGTCCCATGGGTGCCCGCGCAGTACGGCGGCGAAGAGCAGCGCCTCCAGTTCGGCGTCGTCGAGGGCCACGGCCGGGCCGGACGCATGACCCGAGGCCCTGTCGTCAGGGTGCGCACGCCGACGGCCGGGTTGTCCGCCGCCGCTCTGCCGTTCACCCATGTCCGTCTTCCCGTCCCTGTCCGACCTGCTTGGTTGGCCTGTGCCGCCCTTCGGCTGCACAACCGCTGCGACCTGTGTGGCCGACGCCCACGTGACCGCTGCGGCCCATGCGCCTGATGTGACAGTCGTTACGTTCGTGACCGCTGTGAATCACGAGCTCACAGAGCCTGTACGTCCGCCGCGCCCCGTACCACTCACCGCGCACGCCACCTCGCCTCATCGAAGCGCCGTGGCGACCAGGCGCCGTATAGCCGTAGAGCCGTATAGCCGTAGTACCGATGCGCGATGCGCCGCAGCGCCGCCTGTCAGCCGCCGACACCCTCACTGTTCATTTCGATTCCCCCAGCGTCCGAGGGCCGTCATCCGTCACACCTGCGACGCCCAGCTGCTCCGCCAGGCGCTTCAGCCCCCGGTAGGCGGCCGTGCGGACCGCGCCCGGGCGCTTGCCGAGGACGCGTGCGGCGGCGGGGCCGTCGAGGCCGACGACGACCCGGAGCAGTACGGCCTCGGCCTGGTCCTTCGGCAGCCCGCGGACCAGCTGCAGGGCGTGCTCGGTGGAGATCGACTCCAGGGCCTGGTCGTGCGTGTTCTGCGGAGCGGGCAGGTCCAGTACGTCGTGCTCCAGCGCCGACGCCCGGGGGCGAACCTTCTGCCGGCGCAGATGGTCCAGCGCCCGGTGCCGGCCGATGGTCGCCGTCCAGCCCCGGAATCCGGCACCGTCGCCCCTGAACCGGCCGAGGTCCCGGGCGATCTCCAGCCAGGCGTCGGACGCCACGTCCTCCGCGTCGTCCCCGACCAGCCCGCGCAGGTACCCGAGCAGTCCCGGGTGCACCAGCCGGTACGCGACCGCGAAGGCGGCCTCGTCACCTTCCTGAGCCCGCGCGACGGCCGCGCTCAACTCCCCGTCATGCGCGTGCCTGCGGCGGGGTTCCCCTCCCTGGCCCAAGAACTGTCCTCGTCCGTACCGGTTCGCGGCGGATTCGCACCCCGCGGTGCGGCCACCCTTTCCCACGCCCCTCCACGGTCAACAGCGCCCGGCCTCACAGAAGTGTCACAGGGGCCGTAGCCGCGGCCGGACGCTACAACCATTGCCGCGCATCGGGAGTCAGAGACGCCGCGACCTGCACACAGCCCCCTCACAGGGATGGCATACGATGCGGCGCGATCCGTATAAAGTTCATATAAAGGGATGTAACGTCATGTCAGTTCGCAGTCCATTTCGCACCCTTCGCGCCATATCCCCCGTCGTCGCCCTGCTCGCGATCGGCGCGGTGGGATGCTCGGACGTCTCGGATGCCGTCGACAGTGCCAAGGACGGCGCGAAGAAGGTGGCCCGCCAGAGATCGGTGTTCTCGCTGAACGTCGGGGACTGCTACAACCCGAACAACAAGGGCGAAGGCACGGAGATCCTCGTCGAGATCGTGCCCTGCGCCGAGGCGCACACGGGTCAGGTCGTCGGCGACTTCAAGATCGAAGAAGGGTCGAAGTACCCCGGCACCGACGCGGTCGCCGCCATCGCCGACGAGCGATGCCCGGTCGAGGCCGGGAAGTTCGCCCCCGACACCTGGGCGCTCCCGAAGGGTGTGGCCCTTCTCCACTACACCCCGACCCAGGAGAGCTGGGCGACCGGCGACCGCGCCGTGAGCTGCAGCTACACCAAGGACTCGGGCACGTTCACCGGCGCGCTGAACGCGAAGTCCCTGAAGCCCGGGCAGACCGCGTACCTGAACGGTTCGAACGCCGTCTACGAGGCGCTGTGGACCAACCAGTCCGAGAAGGACTCCGTCGAGGCGGACTTCGCCGGCTACAAGGCGCAGGCCAAGGCCGTGGCGGCCGCCCTCGACACGCACGTGAAGGGCCTGAAGGACGTCGACGGCACGGAGGTCGGCAAGCTCCGCGCGGACCTGACGAAGACGGCCGAGCAGTGGAAGAAGGCCGCGAACGCCGCCGACACGGACACGTTCTACATCGCCTACGACTCGGCCTTCACCGGCATCGACCCGAACAAGACGGTCGCCGCCCGCAAGGAACTGGGCCTGGCCACCACCGTCCCGGCCGACGAGGCGGAGGTCTGGGCGAGCTGACGCTCCCTCGGACCCGGCCGGGACCCCGCCCCCGCACGGAGCCCGGCCGGGCCATCTCCACTCCGTCGCCTACCGCTGTACGGCGTCCCGGCACAGCAGCCGCAGCGACCCGTCGCCCGCGAAGCACCGCCGCGCCTCGTCGACCGGATCCCACAGCCGCCCGTCGGGCGTACGGATCCAGTGGTCGCCGCCCGTCGCCCACCACTCGGCGCCGGTCTGACGGGCGATCACCTCACCGGCGTACGCGCCGAGCCCGCGCAGCGTGTTCTCCACGGCGGCGTACGGCGTCCGTTCCCGGCGCAGCTCCTCGATCATCCGGTCGACCCGCCACAGGCTCTGCGCCGAGTAGTCGAGTCGCAGCCGCGCTCCCTCGCGCATCGTCGCCACCGCGTCCGCCGCCCACCGCACCGGCTTGGTAGCGGCTGCGGGCCTAGTCTCCTGCTGAGTCGTCACACCCTGGAAAGCGTGCCTGAACTGGGATTCGTCACCCGGATCCGGCGACTTCCCGGAACCGGTGCAGGACCGCCCCACCTCGCTCCCGGCACAGTCACAGGACTCCCCCAGGAAGCAGGTTTACGCGGGAGTGACGCTTGGCCGCTCCCGTGCGCTCCAGTCACTGATGAGTCCGTACTTCCATCTCCGAGCGGTGCCGCCCTCGGCACTGCGCAACAGCGCAACCTGGTTCCAGCGCCTGTTCGAGGACGACTGGGACACCCTGCGACGACGGCTCGACCGGCACCGTGACGAGCTGCTGGACCAGCGGTACGCCGAGCAGCACGCCCTCTACGCGGGGCAGGCGCAGGACGGGCCGCGGGCCGACGTGGTCCTGGGCGGCCGGCCGGTGAAGCACCCGATGCCGGAACACCCGCCGTTCCTGATCCTCACCGCGGCACAGGTCACCCGCGTGGCCGACTACCTCGGGTCGGCCGACTTCGAGGCACTGTGGCGCCCACTGCAGACCACAGCTCCTCCCGAACCGGAAGTGCGCACCATCCTCGCGGCGGCCCACCGCGACCTGACGGCGTTCTACACCCGAACCGCGGACCACGGCGACGCGGTGGTGAAGTGCCTGCTGCGATGAAGACAAGAGCCCTGCAACGCCCCAAGGGGCGCGGGGAACTGCGCGCCAAGCCCCCACGCACCAGCACCAGCACCAGCACCCGCCCGACAACCCCCCGCGGAGCTATCCGCGGAGCGTCCGCGCACGCCGGGAAACCACCGCCCGCAACACCCGCCGCCCCTCCGTCGACACCTCCAGCGCCCGGCGCAACCCGTTCGCGCCATGCCCGGCCAGGATCTCCAGGACGCTGATCTGGCGGCGCAGTTCGGCGGCGACGAGCGGCGACATGCCCTGCGTACGGCCCTCGGCGGAGGCGGAGGTTCTCTCCGCGCGGGCCGAGCCGATCGCCTCGGGGAGGGCGTCGGCCGAGAACGCGTCGTCCTCCGCGGGGTCGAGGAGCCGGTGGATCTGCAGCGAGGCGACGGAGCAGGCGTCGGCCCAGATCCGTGCCTCGGCGGCGGACCGTACGGCCGGGGCCGCGGCCAGCATCCGCCGGGCGAGCAGGGCGGCTTCGTCCTCGACGTCCGCGTCGTCCATGACGTCGGCGACGCCCAGCTTCGCGCGTACCTGCTCCAGCAGTTCACCCCACCCGGCGGAGTCCCCGCCGTCCGCGAGGTTCGCCCACAGCGGCCGCAGCACCTCGTCGTCACCGCCGAGCAGCGGCACGCACCGATCCAAACAAGCCAACCCGCTGGCGGCCAGTCCGCGTTCGTCGGCCTGAGCGATCAATTCCACCAGGCTCATCCACGCCTCCCTAAGCGGGTCATTCCTGAGGGTCGGGGTCCCCGCACAGAACCCTGGCGAGCCCCGTCCTTTACGGAGCCCGCACTTCCCCTTACTGCGTGCAACGGCCCGGGAGTGTCACAGCGGCACGACGCCGAGCCGGTCGAGCAACCGGAAGAAGAGGTTTTCGGCCAAAGGGTCCGCATCAGCGGTGAGTACGGCGACGAGCGACTCGGCGTTCACTTCGTGCCCCGCCTCGGCGGCCCAGGCGACGGCCCGCTCGGCGGCGTCGGGGGGTTCGAGGAAGTAGTCCTCGAGCGTGAGCCCCTCGCTTCCGGCGCCGAGGTACCCGGCCATCGCGCCGCGCGCGAGACAGGTCGTCCACGCCCCGCTCTCCGGCGCCGCCGCCTCCACCACCACGCAGTCGCTGTCCATGACGTACCCGAAGAGCGCGGGCGCCCCGGTCTCCAGGGCCAGGGCGTTCATGCTCCCGACGTCAGCGCCGCTGCTCGGGTACTCCCACACCTGCCACCCGCCGGGCGCCTGGGCCCGCAGGGTCATCCCCTCGGCGCCCGCCAGCGCGTCCAGCTCCGCCAGCGGCCGCTCCCCGCGGCCCACGACGAAGTACCCCCAGTACCCCATTTTCGGTTCCCCCTGGCTGTTCGGCACGGCTCGGGCCGAATACACCACAGTCGCACGGGGGTTCGCAGCCGTATCCGCCAATCCGGGGCTCAGCCCAGCCGGTCGGCGAGCGCCGTGAACTCGGCCCAGGACAGTTCCGGCTCACCCGCGTCCCACACCTTCTGCACCATCGCCCGCAGCGGCATCCGGATCCCGGCCGCGACCTGGGCCTGCGTCTGCGCGTTCGCCAGGTCGCACCACACGGCGAAGGACGCGCCCAGGATCTGGCCGTTGTACTTGGCGGGGACGGCCGTCGTGCCGCGCAGGACCAGCGGCGTCCACTGCTCGTAGATCCGCTGCCCCGTCGGGTAGACGAAGGTCTGCGGCTCCCCGAGCACGTAGTAGAGGAACTCGTCGTTGTAGTTGATGACCTTGCGACCGGTACTCAGGTACTCCACCGGCGCCCGGGCGCCGATCTCCTTGCCCGTCCAGTACGCCACCTGGATGTCCTTGTCCGGCTGGACGGAGGTGTCCCGGAAGAACCCGTCGTTCCACGCCCGGGGGGTGCGGTCGTGGGCGCGGACGGTGTCGGCGCGGTCGTTGAGCCATCCGGTGGCGAGGTCGGCGACGGTGCCCCCGGAGCCGTAGGCCTCCCGGGCGGCGGCGGCGAGCTGCGGGTAGGACGCCTGGGGGTCGGAGACGACCAGCGCCTGGTACTCGTCGCCACCGAGGTGCCACTGGCTGCCGGGGAAGAGGCCCACGTACTCGTTGAGCAGATCGTCGACGATCTCGGCGGACTCGGGCTTGGAGATGTCGATGGCGCCCCGGGTCGCCACTCCGTTGACATTGCGCAGCTGAAGATCGGGGTGCGCGGCGATGACGGCGCCCAGATGCCCCGGCGAGTCGATCTCGGGCACGATCTGGATGTGCCGGCTCTGGGCCAGTTTGACGATCTTCTGGACCTGGGCCTTGGTCAGATGCTCCTGGGACACGATCTCGGGATGCGACGTGGACTCGATCCGGAATCCCTGGTCGTCGGAGAAGTGCAGCCCCAGCTGGTTGTACTTCAGGTCGCCGAGCTCCCGTACCCGGTCCTCGATCCAGTCCGCGGTGAAGTGCTTGCGCGCCATGTCGAGCATGAACCCGCGCACCGGCTTGGCGGGCTCGTCCCGCACGACACCCTCCGGCGCCGTACCCCCGCCATGGACCTCCTGCTTGAGCGTCCGGGTCCCGTAGAAGACCCCCGCCTCACCGGGCCCGCTGATGGTCACCCGCCCGCCGCGCACGGTCATGGCGTACGACTCCGGGTCCGCACCCTCGTCGTCGTTCAGGGCCAGCCGCACGTCCCCGGCCCGCACGTCGTCCTTCTCGCCGGCGTACTTGAGCCCCAGCTCACCGGCGATGAGCCGGCCCTCGTCGGCGAGGGCCGCGTCGCTCACGACGACCCGCTCGCCCTGCGCGGGGCGCCAGCCGGGCCCACGGGCGGCGGTGTGGGAGGTCACGGCCGGGATGGTGCGCGGAGCCTTCGAGAGCGGGTACGACCGGGTGGGCGAAGGAGTCGGAGTCGTCGCCCCTCTCGGAGCGGAGGGCGAGGCGGCCTCGCCGGTCCCCGGCCCCGACCGCCGCTGCTCCGACCGGGCGGACGATCCGTCGTCGCCGGTGGCCAGGAGTCCGACACCCACCCCGGCCCCGACCGTCACGAGGACCACCGCGACGATCAGCACCCAGGTCTGCTTCAGCGCCCTCCTGGCCGATGCCCGGCGCCTGTGCTTGTGCTGGATCACATCGCCAACCTAGGCCCTATGGGCTCAGCCCGCCGTCCGACGGCCGTCCAGCGAGCGTTCCGAAACTCTCCCGTTCGACTGAAATTCGGGCATCCGTCGGACACCTCACGTCCACACTCGGTAACGTGGCGCCACTCCTCCCCCAGAATCCTCTGTCGAAACCACGTGACGCCCACACACCTTCCTGGCCGAGTCGCCATACCGTCGCTGCCCGAGCAGACCCGCACTCCACCGTCCCCGGACGCGCTGGAGGCGTTCAACGCTGCCCCTGCCGACGCGGTCCGGCGCACCCTCCTGACCTGTCTGCACAGCCCCCGCTGGGCCGACCGCCTCGCCGACCACCGCCCGTATCCCGACGTCGAGTCCCTGCTGGCGGCTTCGGACGAGGCCGCGTACGACCTGATGCCGGGCGATCTGGCTCAGGCGCTGGCCGGAGAAACGTTGCCCGTGCTGCCGACGGACGTATACGGCGCGGCCCACACGGCACTGAGCGCCGCGAGCGCCGCCTACGAGGCCAGGTTCGGACACGCGTTCGTCATCTGCGTGGACGGTCTCCCCCCGAACGAGGCCCTCGACCAAGCCCTGGCCGGTATCCGGTCACGATTGACAAACGATCCGGAAGAAGAGCGGGTCGTGGCGGCAGAGGAACTCCGCCGCCTTGCAAGGGGACGCTTGGTGGAGGTTCTGAGGGGCGCGGGGGACTGCGCGACCAGCCACAACGAGCCCGCATCCGGTGGATAACCGGCCAGACCACTCCGTTAGCCGCCAATCCCCCATCCGCGTGCCACTTTGATCACATACCCAGCCCCCCGCTCAGCACCGCAGGCGACCGTGGATACGATGCCGAGGGCCGGTGGACCGTACCCGGCCGGGCCCGACCGACAGCACAAGCCGGCTGGCCCCAATCCCCGCTCCCGGAGGACTTCCGTGCCGGCTGGAACGCTGTACCGCGGCCGGGAAGGAATGTGGTCCTGGGTGGCTCATCGAGTCACCGGCGTCCTCATTTTCTTCTTCCTGTTCGTTCACGTGCTGGACACCGCTCTCGTCCGTGTCTCTCCCGAGGACTACGACAAGGTCGTAGCCACGTACAAGACACCGATCGTCGCGCTGCTGGAGTACGGCCTCGTCGCCGCCATCCTCTTCCACGCACTCAACGGACTGCGCGTCATCGCCGTCGACTTCTGGTCGAAGGGCCCCCGCTACCAGAAGCAGATGCTCTGGTCCGTCGTCGGCCTGTGGGCCGTGCTGATGCTCGGGGCGATCTACCCCGTCCTCGGCCACGCCGCTCGTGAACTGTTCGGGAGCTGACGCGCATGTCCACCACTGACAAGACCGCCACCGGTATCGGCCCGGTCGAGGGCGAGTCCCTCTACAACGTCGACAACCCGGCCCCTACATCGAGGCACCGCGCCAGCGCACCAAGAAGACCCCGAAGTCCACGCGGGGCAACTTCGAGATGGCGGCCTGGCTGTTCATGCGCCTGTCCGGCGTCGTGCTGGTCGTCCTGGTCATCGGCCACCTGCTGATCCAGCTCGTGCTGGACGGCGGCGTGTCCAAGATCGGCTTCGCGTTCGTCGCGGGCCGCTGGGCGTCCCCGTTCTGGCAGGCCTGGGACCTGCTGATGCTGTGGCTCGCGATGCTGCACGGCGCCAACGGCCTGCGCACGGTCATCAACGACTACGCGGAGCGCGCGAACACCCGGCTGTGGCTGAAGGGCCTGCTCTACACCGCCACGGTGTTCACCATCCTGCTGGGCACGCTGGTGATCTTCACCTTCGACCCGAACATCCGCTAGGCACGGGGCTGAGGCAACCACCATGAAGATCCACAAGTACGACACCGTCATCGTCGGCGCCGGTGGCGCGGGCATGCGCGCGGCCATCGAGTCCACGAAGCGCAGCCGCACCGCCGTGCTGACCAAGCTGTACCCCACCCGCTCCCACACGGGCGCCGCGCAGGGCGGCATGGCCGCCGCGCTCGCCAACGTGGAGGAGGACAACTGGGAGTGGCACACCTTCGACACGGTCAAGGGCGGTGACTACCTGGTCGACCAGGACGCCGCAGAGATCCTGGCGAAGGAAGCCATCGACTCGGTCCTCGACCTGGAGAAGATGGGCCTGCCGTTCAACCGCACCCCGAACGGCACCATCGACCAGCGCCGCTTCGGCGGTCACAGCCGTAACCACGGCGAGGCCCCGGTCCGCCGGTCCTGCTACGCGGCCGACCGCACCGGCCACATGATCCTCCAGACGCTGTACCAGAACTGCGTCAAGCACGGCGTGGAGTTCTTCAACGAGTTCTACGTCCTCGACCAGCTGATCACCGAGGTGGACGGCGTCAAGAGGTCCGCCGGTGTGGTCGCCTACGAACTGGCGACCGGCGAGATCCACGTCTTCCAGGCGAAGGCCGTGATCTACGCGTCCGGCGGCACCGGCAAGTTCTTCAAGGTGACGTCGAACGCGCACACGCTGACGGGTGACGGCCAGGCGGCCGTGTACCGCCGGGGTCTGCCGCTGGAGGACATGGAGTTCTTCCAGTTCCACCCGACCGGCATCTGGCGCATGGGCATCCTGCTGACGGAGGGCGCCCGCGGTGAGGGCGGCATCCTCCGCAACAAGGACGGCGAGCGCTTCATGGAGAAGTACGCGCCGGTCATGAAGGACCTCGCGTCCCGTGACGTCGTCTCGCGCTCCATCTACACGGAGATCCGCGAGGGCCGCGGCTGCGGTCCCGAGGGCGACCACGTCTACCTGGACCTCACGCACCTCCCGCCGGAGCAGCTGGACGCGAAGCTGCCCGACATCACGGAGTTCGCGCGCACGTACCTCGGTATCGAGCCGTACACGGACCCGATCCCGATCCAGCCCACCGCGCACTACGCCATGGGCGGCATCCCGACGAACGTCGAGGGTGAGGTCCTGTCGGACAACACCACGGTGGTCCCCGGCCTGTACGCGGCCGGCGAGGTCGCCTGTGTGTCCGTGCACGGCGCGAACCGGCTGGGCACGAACAGCCTCCTGGACATCAACGTCTTCGGCCGCCGGGCCGGCATCGCGGCCGCGGAGTACAGCCAGACGGCGGACTTCGTGGAGCTGCCGGAGAACCCGTCGGAGCTGGTGGTCGACCAGGTCGAGCGCCTGCGCACCTCCAATGGCACCGAGCGCGTGGCCACGCTCCGCAAGGAGCTGCAGGAGACCATGGACGCCAACGTCATGGTGTTCCGCACCGAGCAGACGATCAAGACGGCGGTCGAGAAGATCGCGGAGCTGCGCGCGCGCTACAAGAACGTCTCGATCCAGGACAAGGGCAAGCGGTTCAACACGGACCTGCTGGAGGCCATCGAGCTCGGCAACCTCCTGGACCTCGCCGAGGTCATGGCGGTTTCGGCCCTGGCCCGCAAGGAGTCCCGCGGCGGTCACTACCGCGAGGACTACCCGAACCGCGACGACGTCAACTTCATGCGCCACACCATGGCGTACCGCGAGGTCGGCGACGACGGCACGGAGTCCATTCGTCTCGACTACAAGCCGGTCGTCCAGACCCGCTACCAGCCGATGGAGCGTAAGTACTGATGGCAACCCCCGTTATGGACAAGGTCGAGGCGGAGTCCACGGCCTCCCCGTACATCACGGTCACGTTCCGGGTCCGCCGCTTCAACCCGGAAGTCTCCGCTGAGGCCGTGTGGGAAGACTTCGAGCTGGAGATCGACCCGAAGGAACGCGTCCTCGACGGCCTCCACAAGATCAAGTGGGAGGTCGACGGCACGCTGACCTTCCGCCGCTCGTGCGCCCACGGCATCTGCGGCTCGGACGCGATGCGGATCAACGGCAAGAACCGCCTCGCCTGCAAGACGCTGATCAAGGACATCAACCCCGAGAAGCCGATCACGGTCGAGCCCATCAAGGGCCTGACGGTCCTGAAGGACCTCGTGGTCGACATGGAGCCGTTCTTCCAGGCGTACCGCGACGTCATGCCCTTCCTCATCACGAAGGACACGAACGAGCCGACCCGCGAGCGTTTCCAGACGGCGGAGGAGCGCGAGCGCTTCGACGACACGACGAAGTGCATCCTCTGCGCGGCCTGCACCTCCTCGTGCCCGGTCTTCTGGAACGACGGCCAGTACTTCGGCCCCGCCGCCATCGTCAACGCGCACCGCTTCATCTTCGACTCGCGCGACGAGGCCGGCGAACAGCGCCTGGAGATCCTCAACGACAAGGACGGCGTGTGGCGCTGCCGCACGACCTTCAACTGCACGGACGCGTGCCCGCGCGGCATTGAGGTCACGAAGGCGATCGCGGAGGTCAAGAAGGCGCTGATCACTCGGCGGTTCTGACGTCGTCTCCGTCATGTCCTCGAAGGGCCTGCTCCGCTTGGGAGCAGGCCCTTCGGCTCTCCAGGTATGGAGGAACTCCTGGCTCGATGCCGGGCGGCACGTCATACTCGGGTGACGGTGGGCTGGGGGAGGCGGGGTGCGGCAGAGACGGATCGCGCGCGTCGGTCAACTGGGGCTATGGGTCAAGCTGTTGAGCTTGCGGCGCGCGCTGCTGCTGAGCGACCCCCACCTCGGACCGTTCGGCAACCCCGGAAGCAACGTGTACCGCCATGCGTGCCAGGAGGCGGGCTGCACGGCCCAGACGTTCAGCTCGCCGTCCGAGAGGACGGACTTCTGCAGCGGACAGCATCCGACGGTGGCGGCTGCGGTCGTCGACGGCCGAATTCCCGTCCCGACCCGATCCGCCGGCAAGTACATCTATGCCTGCCTTGCTTGCAGGAGGCCGCCCGAACGCCTGGACCGGCCCGGGAGTCCGAGTTGCCGCCGTCGACACGGGGCGATGGCCCTGGTCGCGTGCCCGTAGGAGGCTCCCGGGATGTTCGGTGACCTGGTCAAGGCAGGCACGAAGGCCATGGGGGGCGCCCGCTTCGGCCTGTTGAGCGTGCTGCCCGGAGCGCTGGTGACAGCGGTGATGGTGACCCTGATCCGGGCCCACGCGTACGAGTTCGGCCGCCCGGTGGACCTGTCGGCGGTGCTGCCCGGAAGATCGGACGTCGGATCCGCGGTCGTGTTCGCCCTCGCCGCGCTGGTCGGCGGCATACTCCTACGGCCGTTCGAGCGTCTCCTCGTCCAGCAGTTGGAGGGGTACTGGTCGGCTCCGTCGCCCCTGGCCCACCTACGCGGAGCCGCGATCGAGCTGCACCGGCGGCGGCGGGACAATGCGTTCGCCCGCCTGACGCTTGCCATGCGTGACCAGCCCGAGTTCCCCGAGGCACCGTCGTCGCTGTCACAACTGGCCGCTCAGGAGCGCCGGATGGAACGTCAGGCGCGTGCGATGGCACGGGACCGGAAGACCTACGAGACCTATCCGGACGACAAGGACCCGCGTGGCAGCGATCCCCTGCCCGTCACCCATCTGATGCCCACACGCCTGGGCAACGTCCTGCGCCGCGCAGAGGAGATGGCGGGCGGACGCTACGGACTGAACGCGATGACCGTGTACCCACGGATCTACCCGTACGTGTCCGAGCGGCTGGCCGAGGCCATGGCCCGACAGCTCGAACTGCTCGCCGCGACTGCCTCGTTGAGCGTCGCCTTCGGCCTGCTGTCGGCTCTGACCATCCCGTTGCTCGGCAGGCTGGACTGGTGGTCATTGATGCCGGTCGCAGCGGCCGTTCTGTCGGTCCTGGCCTACCGGGGCGCCGTGGTCACCGCCGGCTACACCGGCATCGTGTTCAACACCGTCTTCGACCTGCACCGATTCGATCTCACCGCGGCCATGCGCTACCCGCTGCCGAAGACGGCCGCCGAGGAGTTCGACCTGAATCGGCGCCTGACGACCTACCTTCAGAAGACGGAGAGCCACACGCTGGAGAGTGACAGCGGCCTCGGCGCCAAGGAGTTCGCCCACCCGCAGGAACCCGCGCCCCCGGCCGGCCTGCCCCTGATCCCACCGGCCGGTGACGGCGCCGGTTCAGCGTGACCGGATGGCCAGCGTGCCGCCGAGCCCGACGACGTTCAGCTGGATCCTGCGCGGCAGTTCCGACCGAGCCTCGTCGGCGTAGATGTCCGTCGTGGCGTAGACCCTCACCTGGTCGGCGAACTGAACCGCCGGCGCATTGGCCACACTGCCCTTCACCACGGCACACCGGCGGTCCACTTCGATCGCCACGCTGCCGAACAGAAGGGTGACCTCGATCTCGAGTACCTCGGCGGTCGGATCGCCGGGCATCCTCGCGTCGGGCTGGAAGGGCACGTCGGCGAGCCTCAGATGGACGTCGCCCAGGTACGAGGCGACGGAGATGCTGCGCAGGGGCGTCGAAGGCTCGGCCAGCTCCGGACGGACCGGCAGCACCACACTGCGGTAGCGCCGCAGCGGGCCGTCGTTGACGCCGTCGGCGACAGCGGGGACCCCGCCCAGCGCGATCGCCGCCCCCAACAGGATGGTAAGCCCCGGCCAGGCCTTCGCGGCCGTGCCTCCATCGAGGTAGCCGATGTCGTGCACGGCCCACAGGGCACCGCCCAGAATGAGAGCGAGCGGCGCGGCCAGCAGCCCCCGCGGTACCGCCGCCCGGAGCAGGACCAGCAGTCCGAGTCCGAGGAGCGCGTACGGCAGCGCGGCAAATGCCCAACGCCCGCCGGAGCGGACCGCGTCCAAGCCACCCAGCAGCCAAGCGGTCCCGGCGATCACGATCAGCAGCCCGAACGCTATGCGCACTCGGCTCATGACTCCCCCTACCGTGATCTGGGGGCAGAGTAGCCGACCTCACCTCAACGGGTGATCCGACGGTCGGTCCTCACCGATCCCCCGGCAACCACCACCTAATCTGACGACATGTCAGATGACGAGTCGTACGAACTGCTCGGGTTCGACAACGTGCTGCTGCCGGTCGGCGACCTCGGCGAGGCCCTCGCGTTCTACGAGCGCGCCGGGTTCGCGGTCGGGTTCCGGCTCGACGAGGCCGGGATCGCGGGACTGAAGGTCGGCGGCGAGACGCCCGGAATCCTGCTGCGCACCGAGGATGGGCTGGGGTACCGGCCGCCGGCCTGGCCCACCACGCGGGTGTGGCTGGAGGTGCCGGACGCGCGCGCGGCGGGGCGGGCGTTGACCGGGGCGGGCATGGTGCTGCTCGACGAGCCCGCCTCCGTGGCCACCGGCTGGACCGTCGAGATCGCCGACCCCTGGGGGAACGTCGTCGGGTTCACGGACTACACCAAGCGGCCGATGCTCGGGCGCAGGCCCTGACCGAAGTCACGGCAGGCCGCGCCCAGATGTGGTGCGTGACGCAGGCCTCACGCAATCGAGTTGAACACGTTCAAAGACAGCTCTAGAGTCTTCACTGTCAGCATTTTGAACGTGTTCAAGGAGGGGGAGGCGTCATGGACCGCACGGTCATCGCCTACGTCATCTACCTGGTCGTCAGCATCGCCCTGACCATCTGGGTGGCCCGCACTCTCAGCCGCAACGGACGGATCTTCCTCGCCGACGTGCTGCGCGGGAACGAGAAGCTCGCCGACGCCGTGAACCATCTGCTGGTGGTGGGCTTCTACCTCGTCAACCTCGGCTTCGTCGCCCTGTACCTGAGCGACGACGACACCGTCGTGGACGTTCGCGGGGTCTTCGAGGCCCTGTCGACCAAGCTCGGCGTGGTGCTCCTGGTGCTCGGCGTGATGCACCTCGGTAACGTCTACGTGCTCAACAAGATCCGGCGGCGCAGTGTCATGGAGCGGGAGCAGACGCCGCCGGTCGCGCCGCAGGACTGGGTCGCTCCGTCGGCCGGGGTCTGAGCGGATGCCCGGCGAGACAACCGGCAGGACGGACGCCGTGGCGGACCGCGTCGCGACCGACACGCCCGGCGCTCCGGTCCGCCGCCTGACCGTCCTCTACGACGCCCAGTGCTCCCTGTGCACCTTCCTGCACGACTGGCTCGTACGGCAGCCTCAGCTGGTGCCGCTGGACTTCATGGCGGCCGGGTCCGACGAGGCGCGGCTGCGCTACCCCGGGCTGGACCACGGCGCCACCCTGGCCGAGATCACCGTCGTCGGCGACGCGGGGCAGGTCTACCGGGGCGGCGCCGCCTGGATCGTCACCCTGTGGGCCCTGCGCGAGCACCGGCCGCTCGCGCATCGCCTCAGCACTCCGTCGGGGGCACGGCTCGCCAAGGGGGCCGTGCTCGCCGCCGCCAAGTGGCGCGGGGCGCAGTGGGACGGAACGCGCCAGGGCGGGCGGAGCTACCAGCGCGCGGACGGGTGGTCGTACGACACCAACCGGGGCTGGACGTACGAGCCGCCGGGCTGCGAGAGCGGCACCTGCGCCACGCGGTGAGGCGGGTGCCGAGCGGGCCCAACTCGTCCTGAACGGCACGTTTTGGGACACCGGTTTGGCATGCACCCTTCCAAATCTGTCCTGGGGTTGGCACGCTGCACCCGGTTCACCACTGCGCACTCGCACCGACTGTCTGTCGTCCGCCGGGCGGCGCCCACCCGGCCGCCCGGTCCCCCCATCGCAGAAGGAGTACGCGTGAGAGGCATACCCCGCGTCACCCGCATACCCCGCCCCTCCTCGGCGCTCTGGTCGGCGTCACCGCGCTGCTCACCGCCGGCGCCCTCGCCGCACCCGCGGGCGCCGCGCCGAGGCCGGACAGCCCGGCCAACGTCAGCTCGGTCTCGGCCGGCGCGCAGCAGCAGGCCCGTGAGTTCTGGACATCGGAACGGATGCGCGCCGCCACCCCGCTCGACCTGGTGACCTTGAACGGGCACGTCGACGGCGGCTCGGCGCCCCGCCAGGGCAAGGCGACCACCGTCGCGCCCAGCGCCCCGGTCAACAGCACGGCATCGGACATCGGCGTGCTGGCCTTCCCGAACAGCGGCGGCCAGTGGACGGGCGGCGGAGCGGTCGTGTCCACCGCGGGCCGCGTCTTCTTCTCGTACCAAGGGCGTACGGCGTCCTGCTCCGGCAACGCCGTCACCAGCGCCAACAAGAGCACCGTGATCACGGCGGGCCACTGCGTGAAGCTGGAGGGCGCCTGGCACACCAACTGGGTCTTCGTGCCCGGCTACCACGACGGACAGGCCCCTCATGGCCGCTGGACCGCGTCGAAGACCCTGTCCACCCCGCAGTGGACGGCGAGCGAGGACATTAACTACGACGTCGGCGCTGCGGTCGTCGCCCCGCTGGACGGCAAGCTGCTCACCGACGTCGTCGGCGGACAGGGGCTGGCCTTCAACACCGGCTACAACCTGCGCATGTACGCGTTCGGCTTCCCGGCCGCGGCCCCGTACGACGGCGAGAAGTTCATCTACTGCAGCGGCACCACCAACCGGGACTTCCTGCTGTCCGACGACCACGGCATGAACTGCAACATGACCGGCGGCTCCAGCGGCGGCCCCTGGTTCACGCAGTTCAACGAGGCCACGGGTACCGGCCTGCTGTCCTCGGTGAACAGCTTCAAGTACAACTTCCTGCCGAACCGGATGTACGGCCCGCACTTCGGCGCCGACGCCCAGAACCTCTACCAGGCGGCACAGGCCTCCTGACCGGCGGCCGAAACGCCACTCGTTAGGCTCTCTTTCCGTGCCCTCGAAGAACGACAGCCCTGAACAGGGCGATGCGCCCAGCAAGTCCGAGCAGACCCGTGCGCTCATCCTGGAGACGGCCATGCGGCTGTTCCAGGAGCGCGGCTACGACAAGACGACGATGCGGGCGATCGCCCAGGAGGCCGGGGTCTCCGTCGGCAACGCGTACTACTACTTCGCGGGCAAGGAACACCTGATCCAGGGCTTCTACGACCGGATCGCCGCCGAGCACCGAGCGGCGGTCCGGGACGTCCTGGCCCGCGAGAGCGACCTGGAGGCGCGGCTCGCGGGCGTGCTGAAGGTGTGGCTGGACATCGCCACGCCGTACCACGAGTTCGCGGTGCAGTTCTTCAAGAACGCCGCCGATCCCGACAGCCCGCTCAGCCCCTTCTCCGCCGAGTCGGAGCACGCGCGCGTGGAGGCCATCGACCTCCACCGGCAGGTGCTTGCGGGCTCGGCGAAGACCAAGGTGCCCGAGGACCTCCGGGACGTACTGCCCGAGATGATGTGGCTCGGCCAGATGGGGCTCGTCCTGTACTGGATCTTCGACCGGACCGAGGGGCGCGAGCGCAGTTACCGGCTGGCCGAGCGGTCCGCCCGGCTGACCGCCCGGGGCGTGGCGCTGGCGCGGTTCCGGGTGCTGCGGCCGCTGGTGCGCGACGTGCACGAGCTGTTCACGGACTTCCTGCCGGGGATGACGAACGCGCTGCCGGACCCGGCGAAGGGCCGGACGAAGGACGGTACGAAGGGCAGCACGAAGGGCAAGGAGGCGCCCGTCGAGGACGAGCGCCCCTGAAGCCTCCTTCCGCGCCGGTCAGTTGACGCCGCCCCCGCGCGGCGCGGCGTCCACCTCGCCCTCGGCCAGCTCGACGTCGTGCACGAGCGGCCCGTCCGTCACGACGACCTGCCCCGCCCGCGACCCGTACGACGGGGCGGTCGTCGCCAGCAGATACGTCCCCGGCGCCGGCACGGACACGATGTACGAACCGTCGGCGAGGGACGCCACCCGGTCCACCTGGCGCCCGCCCTTCGTCAGCAGCGTCACCGCCGCGCCGTCGACCGGCTCACCGTCGGCGGTGCGGACGTACCCGTGCACGACCGAGGCCCGGCCCGCCCCGGCCGGCTCCTCCTCGGCCGCCGGCGCCGTCGCCTCCTCCTTCGGCTCGACCGCCAGGTGCGGCAGCCGCTTCTCCATCCAGTCCGGCAGCCACCAGTTGGACTTGCCGAGCAGGTGCATCGCGGCCGGCACCAGGGCCGTACGCAGGATGAACGCGTCCAGGGCGACGGCGGCCGCGAGGCCGATGCCCGCCATCGCACCCTCCATGTCGCCGCTCAGCACGAACGCGCTGAACACACAGATCATGATCAGTGCGGCCGAGTTGATGACCCGGCTGGTCTCCGCGAGGCCGACGCGCACCGCGCGCGCGTTGTCCTTCGTGTGCACCCACTCCTCGTGCATACGGCTCACCAGGAACACCTGGTAGTCCATGGAGAGGCCGAACAGCAGGGACAGCATGATGACCGGCAGGAACGACGTGATCGGGCCCTCCTTGCCGACGCCGATCAGCTCGGTGCCCCAGCCCCACTGGAAGATCGCCACCAGGACCCCGAAGGACGCTGCCGCCGCGATGAGGTTCATCAGGGCGGCCGTCAGCGGCACCACCAGCGAGCGGAAGGCCACCATCAGCAGCAGGAAGCCGAGCGCGATGATCGTCCCGACGAAGTACGGCAGGCGGTCGCCGGTCACCGAGGCGAAGTCCTTGAAGACCGCCGTCACTCCGCCCACATGGGCCTCGGCCCCGGACTTCGGGATCACGTCGTCGCGCAGCCGGTCGATCAGCCGGTCCGTCTGCTCGGACTGGGGTGACGTGGTCGGTACGACCTGGATGACCGTGACGCCGTTCGCGGGCGGGACGGCGGCCACCTGGGCGACGCCCTCGGTGGACCGGATGCCGTCGACCAGGCCGACGGGGGCGTCGCCCTCGACGACCACCTGGAGCGGGCCGTTGACGCCGGGCCCGAAGCCCTCGGCGAGCAGGTCGTAGGCCTGTCGGGTCGTGGTCGACTCCTGGTGGTTGCCCTGGTCGGTGGCGCCCAGGCGGAGCGACAGCACGGGGATCGCCAGGACCGCCATGACCACGACGGCCAGTGCCACGAGCCGCCGCGGGCGCCTTTGGACGTACGCAGACCAGCGCGCCGCGAGGCCGCTCGCCTCCTCCGGCTCCGGTCCCGCGGCAGTGAGCCGGCGCCGCTGCCGGCGGCTGAGGACGCGCATGCCGAGCAGGCCGAGAAGGGCGGGCAGCAGGGTGATCGCGGCCAGCACGCTCAGGACGACCGTCAGGGAGGTCGCGACGACCACGCCGTCCAGGAACCGCATGTTCATCACCAGCATGCCCGCGAGCGCGATGCACACCGTGCCGCCCGCGAACAGCACCGCGCGCCCCGAGGTGTTGAGGGCCGTCACCGCCGACTCCTCCGGCTTCATCCCGCGCAGGATGCCGCGGCGGTGCCGGGTGACGATGAACAGGGCGTAGTCGATGCCGACGCCGAGGCCGATCAACGAGCCGAGCAGCGGGGCCACTTCGGGCACGTCCGTGACATGGCTGAGCAGCATCGTCCCGATCAGGCCGGTGCCGACGCCCGCGATCGCCACGACGATCGGCAGCAGCATCGCGAACAGCGAGCCGAACGCCAGGAACAGCACGACCGCGGCGGCGAGAACGCCGACCGCCTCCGCCGTGCCCTGCGGCGGCTCCTGGGTGCGGGCGATGGCCTGGCCGCCCAGCTCGACCTGGAGTCCGTCGCGTTCAGCGGCCTGCGCCGTGTCGACGACGTCCTCGATCAGCTCCTTCGGGATGGCGTTCGCCTGCTCGGTGAAGGTGATCTGGGCGTACGCGATCCGCCCGTCCCGGCTGATCTGTGCGGCCCCCTGCGCCGCGTACGGGTCGGTGACCTCACCGACGCCCTTCATCCGCCCGATCTCCTCCAGCGCGGGCTCGATCCGGGACCGTACGGCCTCGTCCCGGACGGACGCCGCGGCGCCCCCGTCCACCTTCCACACCACCGTGTCGGTGTCGCCCGCGCGCTGCGGGAAGGCCTTCTCCATCAGGTCGTACGCGGTCGTGGAGTCCGTGTTCGGGAGGGAGAAGACGTTCGCGTAGTTCGTGCCCGCGGCCGAACTCGCCGCCCCCAGGCCGAACAGTGCCCCCAACCACAGCAACAGGACCACCAGCCGGTGCCGATAGCACCACCGTGCCAATGCCGCCACGCTCAACGCTCCTTATTCGGTTCGGTAGGTCCCCCAGGTCCTGGGCAACAGGATTGGCGGCGCCACGCGCGCGTGGCAGGCGATGGCCATGACTCTCAAGGAACTCCAAAGCGGCCGGCCCACCCGACTGTCAGTGGCGCCGCCGATACTGGGGGCATGACGACGGCTTCCGGCACCGTGCTGATCGTGGAGGACGAGGAGAGCATCGCGGACGTCCTCGCGATCGCCCTTCGCTACCACCGCTTCGAGGTCATGACCGCGGGCACGGTCCGCGAGGCGCTCACGCTGGTCGAGCGCACCCGCCCCGACGCGGCACTGCTCGACGTCATGCTCCCGGACGGGGACGGCCGGGCACTCGGGCGTGAGCTGCGCGAGCGGCGCCCCGACCTGGCGCTTGTCTTCCTCACCGCGCGCGACTCCCCCGCCGAGATCGTCGGCGCCCTCGGCTTCGGCGACGACTACATCACCAAGCCGTTCAACATCGACGAGGTCATAGCCCGCGTCACGGCGGTCCTGCGCCGCACCCGCCCGGCCGACGTCCTCCCGCAGCGACCGCCCCTGCGGTACGGCGACCTGGAGCTGGACGAGACGACGTACTGCGTGCGCCGCGCCGGCCGCACCGTCGAACTCACCCCGACCGAGTACGCCCTGCTGCGCTTCCTGGTGCGCAACGGCGGCCGGATCGTCCCCAAGGAGCAACTCCTGCGCCACGTCTGGCAGTACGAGCACACGCCGCCCGAGTCGACCGTCGTGGAGACCTACATCAGCTATCTGCGGCGCAAGCTGGACACCCTGGGGCCGCCGGTGATCACCACCCGGCGGGGCGTCGGATACGGGCTGGCATGAGGCTCCGCACGATCCTCGACGTCTGCCGCCGGCGCGGCATCCACTCGCTGCGCGGCAAGCTGACGCTGGCGAACGTGGCGCTGCTGGCGGTCGGCATCGTCGTGGCGACCGCGGTCAGCCTGATGACCGCGCGGTTCTACCTGCTCGACAAGGTCGACACCGAACTCCAGGGGGCGCGGACCACACTGCAGCACGCCGGGTTCACCCTGCGGCAGATCGAGTCGCTGAGCGAACTGGGCATCGCGCTGGACAGGTTCAACGGCGGCGGCGCAGCCACGGACACCGACCCGCTGCCGAGCCCGAGCATGGTGTACGTCGCGGTCGGCTCCGGCGGCAGGCCGGTGGCCCTGGGCCCTTGCAGCCGACGCCTCGGCAGCACGCCCTCGCCGCCGCCGCGAAGGACCCGGTCGCCTTCGCCGCCGACGAGGAGCCACGGGACGTACGGGTCGAGGGTGACCGCCACCGGATGGTCGGCGCACGGCTGTCGGACGGCACCGTCGTGCTGATCGCCATGCCGACCGAGGGCCTGCACGAGGGCATGGGCAAGGCGCTGCGGATGGACCTCGCCGTCGGCGCCCTGCTGCTGGCGCTGCTCGGCTGTCTGACGATGTTCAGTGTGCGCCGCCGGATGCGCCCGCTGGAGGACATGGTGGAGACCTCGTCGGCGATCGCCGAGGGCGATCTGACCCGGCGCGTCCCCTCCAGCCGCGACCCGACCCTGGAGGTCGAACAGCTCCGGGTCGCCCTGAACTCCATGCTGCACCAGGTCGAGTCGGCCTACCGCACGCGCGAGCGCAGCACGGCACAGCTGCGCCGCTTCGTCGGCGACGCCTCGCACGAACTGCGCACCCCGCTGTCCGCGATACGCGGCTACCTCCAGCTGTACGACAAAGGGATGCTCACCGACCCGGCCGAGCGCAGACGGGCCTGGGACCGGATGAACGGCGAGGTCGACCGCATGGGGCGCCTCGTCGACGAGCTGCTCACCCTCGCCCGCCTCGACCAGCGGCCCGAACTACGCTTCCGCAACGTCGACTTGAGCCGCCTCGTCCGCGAGGCCGCCGAGGACCTGCGGGTGCAGCAGCCCGAGCGGCCCATCGCCGTCGACGCCGACGGCACACTGCTCGTGCACGCCGACGAGTCCGGGCTGCGGCAGGTGCTGGGAAACCTGCTGAGCAACGTCCGCACGCACACGCCCGCCGATGTGCCGGTGCGGCTGGGGGTGGAGCGGGCGGACGGGGTCGTACGGCTGTGTGTCGCGGACAAGGGGCCGGGGCTGTGCGAGGAGGACGCGGCACGCGTCTTCGACCGGTTCTTCCGGACCGGCGGGGGTGCGGGCAGCGGACTGGGGATGGCGATCGTGCAGGGGGTGGTGGAGGCGCACTGCGGGGAGGTGGCGGTGCGGACCGCGCCGGGTGACGGGCTGGCGGTGACGGTGACGCTGCCGTGGCGGTGAGTCATGAGTTGGCGTCGGCGAGGACGAGTGCCCACACCGTCTTCCCGTGCCGCCCCCGGCTCCACACGCCCCAGGCCGCGGCCAGGTACTCCACGAGATGCAGGCCGCGGCCGGTCTCCTCCGACTCCCCCACCGACCTCAGGCGCGGAGCGAGTTGACCCTCGTCCGACACCTCGATCAGACAGGCACCGTCGGCGAGTGCGGTGACGGCGACCTCGAACTCGCGCTCCAGCAGCGGGCCGTGGCGTACGACGTTGGTGGCCAGCTCGGAGACGAGCAGCACCGCGCCCTCCAGCGCCGGGTCCCGCGGCCCGTGCCCCCAGTCGGCCAGGTGGTCCCGGACCCGGCGCCGGGCGAGACCTACGGACGCCGGATGCCGGGGCAGCCGGAAGGCGTTGCGTCTCAGCACGTTTGCTCCTCACCCCGCGCACACCTTCGACACATGGTGCAGCGCCGAGCGGCCCCCGGCATCACCGGGCGAATGTCAAGGCCGCGAGATCGCGTCAGATCAGGGTGAGACGTCAGGGCTCGGATGGGACGTCAGGGTTCGGGTGAGACGTCAGATCCAGTTGAGGCTCCAGAGCCGGAAGAGGCCGGTGCCGTCCGAGAGATACTGACCGCCGCCGACATCCTCGCTGGTGACCACGTACTCCTTGGCCTGCCACAGCGGGATCACCGGGACGTCGCGGGCGACGGCCTCCTGCAGCGAACGGAAGTCCTTCGTGGCCTCGCTGCGGTCGGCGTACTGCTGACTGGCCGTGATCAGCCGGTCGACGGCCTTGTCGCTGTAGCCGGTGTTCATGGTGCTCTTGGCGCCGACGAGCGGGCCACCGTAGGTGTCCGGGTCGGGGAAGTCGGCGACCCAGCCGACGGCGTACGCGTCGAGCTTGCCGCTCGCCCAGCGCTTCTGGAAGTCGGTCCACTCGTAGCCCCTGACCGTCACCTTGAACAGTCCGCTCGCCTCCAGCTGCCGCTTGATCTCCGCGGCCTCCTCGGCGGTCGCGGCGCCCCGGCCGGTGGCGTAGCCGTAGGTGAAGCGGACGGGCAGGCTGACGCCGGCCTCGTCGAGCAGGGCGCGCGCCTTGGCGGGGCTCAGAGTGGGGTAACTGTCGAAGAACGAGGTGGTGTGGCCGGTGATGCCCGTCGGGATCAGCGAGAACAGCGGGTCCACGGTCCCCTTGTAGACCGTGGCCGCCAGCCGCTCGCGGTCGATCAGCCAGGCCAGGGCCCTCCTGACCCGGACGTCGTGCAGGGGCGAGCCCGAGCGGGTGTTGAAGTAAAGATTGCGGATCTCGGAGCTGTCCGCCTCGGAGACGCGCTGGCCCGGGTCGGCGGAGTTCAGACCGGCGAGGACCTCGGGCGGCAGCGTGCGCGTGGCCACGTCGATCCGCTTCGCCTTCCACGCGCTGTCGAGGGCGTCCGCGTCGGAGTAGTAGCGCAGTGCGACGGGACGGCCGGTCTCCTTCAGCGCGCCCCTGTAGAGGGAGTTGGGCGCGAGGACGGCCTTGCTGTCCTTCGTATACGCGGTCAGGGTGTACGGGCCGGTGCCGTCGACAGCGTTGTCGGTGCGCAGCGCGTCGGCCGGATACTTCTCGCGGTCAACGATGGCGCCCGCCCCGGTGGCCACCTTGAGCGGGAACGTGGCGTCGGGCGACGACAGCTGGAAGGTGACGATACGGCCGCTGGCGCTCACCGAGCCGAGCGTGTCCAGCAGGGAGGACGGCCCGACGTCCGACTTGATCCGCTTGACCCGGTCGAACGAGTACTTGACGTCCTGCCCCGTCATCGCGCGCCCGCTCGGGAAGGTGAGTCCCTCGCGCAGCCCGCAGCGGTACGTACTCAGGTCGCTGCCGACGAACTCGCAGCTCTGGGCCGCGTCCGGCACGGGTGTGACGCCGCCCGGCTCGAAGGTCAGCAGTGACTGGAAGACGTTGTTGAACAGCGCCCACGAGCCGGCGTCATAGGCGCCGGCCGGGTCGAGCGACGTGACGGCGTCCGTCGTGCCGACCGTGATGGTCCTGTTCTCGTCCCGCTGCGACGGCAACAGCTGCCAGCCGCCCACTCCCACGGCCGCCAGCACGAGCAGCGTCGCGAGAATCCGCATGCGAACCGAACGCATGGGTGTGCCCTCTCCCCGGCCCTGGAAGGGCCCCGCATGAGCAGTGAATTGCGCCGCCTCCCCTTGGCGGCGCGCACACCTAATCACACGTGTTTCAGCAGGGGGAAGAGGATTCTGGTGACATGGGAAAGAACTTACCTACGGGCGTTTCGGCCGTGTTTCACAGGTGGTCCGTAGTTCATTCACAGGCAGGGTGAGGCGAGTTGTGCCGGCCTGGTTCCGGCCGGGCAGCCGTCGTCAGGCCTGACGGGACGCCAGCTCGATCACCGTGATGTCCGACGGGGCACCCACGCGCGTCGGAGGGCCCCAGGCGCCCGCGCCCCGGCTGACGTACAGCTGGGTGTCGCCGTACCGGTCCAGGCCGGCCAGGGTCGGGTTCGCCAGCTCCGCGACGAGATTGCCCGGCCAGAGCTGGCCGCCGTGGGTGTGGCCGGAGAGCTGGAGGTCGACGCCGTGGTCGACGGCGTCGTGGATCTGGATCGGCTGGTGGGCGAGGAGCACGCACGCGCGTGCCGTGTCCCGGTCGCCGAGGGCCTTGGCGAAGTCGGGGCCCTGGCCCTCGCTCTCGCCCGCGACGTCGTTGACGCCGGCCAGGTCGAAGTGGGGCAGTTCCGTGCGGGCGTTCTCCAGGGGGCGCAGGCCGAGGCGGCGTACCTCCTCGACCCACTGTTCGGCGCCCGAGAAGTACTCGTGGTTGCCGGTGACGAAGAACGCGCCATGTCTCGCCCGGAGCCCGGCGAGCGGGGCCGCGGCCGGGCCGAGGTCCTTCACGCTGCCGTCCACCAGGTCGCCGACCACCGCGATCATGTCGGGCTGCGTGCCGTTGATCGTGTCGACGACCTTCTGCGCGAAACCGCGGCCCAGGACCGGGCCCAGGTGGATGTCGCTGACGACGGCGATCCGGTAACCGTGCGCCGCGCGCGGGAGCTTGGCCAGGGGGACGGTGACCCGCTTCACCTTGGGGCCGCGCAGCACGCCGTACGTGCCGTAACCGACGGTCCCCACGGCAGCCGCGGCGGCGGCACCGCCGACGACTCTGGAGACGAAGAGGCGGCGGGTGGGGGCGGCCAGGGGGCGGGAGGGGGCTGCAGGGTCGGGGGCCGCGGCCGGGGCGGGGTCGGTCGCGTCCGCCGGGGCCGATCCGTTCGCGGATGTCGGGGACGGGTCGGTCGCGGAGGCCGGGAACGGGTCGGTCGCAGGGGGCGGGCTGGTGGTGAGGGCCGGAGACCGGTCGGCCGTGAGCGCCGAGGTCGCGCCGGCCTTGGTCGCCGCGGTGACGCCCGTCGACGGCGCCACGGTCGAGCCTGTCGTAGGGGCCGTCGCCGAGCCGGCCGTGGTTGCCGTGGTGGAGCCCGCCGTAGGCGCCCCGGTCGGGACTGTCGTGGACCCCGGGGCCGGGGCGGCCGTACGCGTCGCGGCCGGGCCGGACGCGTGCGGGAGGGGCTGGCGCTCGGCTGCCCCCGTGTCGGGTGACGTGGCCGGCGTCACACCCACCGGCGCGGGCGTCGGCTCGGGCTCGCCCGCGCGCGCCCGCCGTTCAAGCCACCGTCGCAGCAGTGGGCGTACGACCTCACCCGCCAGCACACCCAGCATCAGGTACATCGACAGGGCCAGCCACAGGAAGCCCGGCCAGGCCAGGACCTGCTGGAGCCAGAAGGGTGCGCCCGAGCGCTCGGCGACCAGGGCCCCGATCGTCAGCGCCCAGCCACCGGCGATGACCACCACGCCCGCCCGGCGCACGAACCCGGGGCCGCGGGTCGTGTCGCGGAACAGACGGCGCCACAGCCACCAGTTGCCCGCCACCAGGACGGACAGCACCAGCAGTGCGACAAACGCGAAGACGATGACCACGCCGACGTTCCCTTTCCGTTGCGTGCTGAGTGAACGCCCCGCGCGATGGCCGAGTTCCTATGACGTCCGGCGCAGTGCGCGCACTCCACGCAACCCGATGACCCCGACGACCGTCCCCAATACGAAGGAGACGACGGCGAGCAGCAGATGCACCCAGAAGTACGCCGTGGGGTGACCGTCGTCGAACGCGAGCCCGCTGCTGTCCTTGATCAGGTTTTTGACGAAAGTGACCCAGATGACCCAGCTCCACACCCCGAAGGCGAGCAGGAACCAGGAGACGGGGCGGCTGAGCTTCATGCGTTCAGTATCGCCGTCGCGTGTCCGGCCCTCCGGGCGGGGTGGGGGCAGAAGCGGGACTTCCATGGGAACGGCATGTACGTTCTCGCTCGTGTCCGCACCCAAGAAGACCACCGGGCGAGCCCTGCTGGTCACTTCAGCCGTCGTGTCGTCCCTCGCGCTGACCGCGCCCGTCTCCTACGCGGCTCCCAAGCCGTCACCGAGTACGAGCCCGTCCGCCACTCCCCCGGCGAACATGTCGACCGTGGGCGGCGAGCGGCTGGGGCAGCCCGGCACCCAGGTGAACCTCGCGGGCGGCGTCCCCGTCCTGCCCAAGGACCTGACCGCCCGCTCCTGGGTCGTCGCCGACGCCGAGTCCGGCGATGTGCTGGCCGCGCACAACGCGCACTGGCGGCTGGCGCCCGCGAGCACCATGAAGATGCTGTTCGCCGACACCCTGCTGCCGAAGTTCCCGAAGACCATGGAGCACGAGGTCGTCCCGTCCGACCTGGCGGACATCGGGTCCGGCTCCAGCATGGTCGGGATAAAGGAAGGCGAGACGTACAGCGTCCACGACCTGTGGCTCGGGGTCTTCCTGCGCTCCGGCAACGACGCCGTGCACGTGTTGTCGAAGATGAACGACGGAATCGACAACACCGTCAACGATATGAACAAGCACGCCGAGGAGCTGCAGGCCCTCGACACGCACGCGGTGTCCCCCGACGGCTACGACGCACCGGGCCAGGTGTCGTCGGCGTACGACCTGACCCTGATCGCCCGCTCCGGGCTGCAGAAGAAGGACTTCCGGGAGTACTGCTCGACCGTCAGCGCCAAGTTCCCGGGCGAGACGAAGAAGAACAAGAAGGGCAAGTCCGTCCGGGAGAACTTCGAGATCCAGAACACCAACCGGCTGCTCAGCGGCGACTCCGACATCTCCGTCTACCAGGGCATCGCGGGGGTCAAGAACGGCAACACCACGAACGCCGGCTCCACCTTCACCGGCGTCGCCGAGCGCAACGGCAAGGTGCTGCTCGTCACCGTCATGAACCCGGAGAAGAGCGAGCACAACGAGGTCTACAAGGAGACTGCGAGGCTCTTCGACTGGGGCTTCCAGGCGGCCGGCAAGGCGCAGCCGGTGGGTGAGCTGGTGCCGCCGAAGAGCGCGGCGCAGACCACCGCCCAGCCGGGTGCGAACGACTCCGGGGAGGCCGGCGGCACCGGGGACGCCGAGAAGTCCTCGAAGCCGGCGGTGGGTGCCTCGGCCGCGGACGGCTCGAGCGGTGTCGGCGTCGCGCTCGGGATCACCGGCGGGGCGCTGGTGCTGCTCGCGGCGGGCGCGTTCCTGATCAACCGCCGGTGGCCGCTGCCCGACCTGGTGCGGCGTCGGGGCCGTTCCTGACCTCCGGTTTCACGGGCTCACCCTTCCCGGGCTCACCCGTCTCGGGCTCGCTGGGGCTTTCGGACTCGTCGGCGAGCTCGACCTCCTTGCTCTGCGTCGCCGTCCAGGCGGCGCAGAACACCACCAGCTTCGAGGTGAAGTTGATCCACAGCAGCAGGGCGACGGGCACGCCGAACGCGCCGTACATGCTCTTCGTGGCCACGCCCTGCATATAGCCGCTGAGCAGCAGCTTCAGCAGTTCGAACCCGATGGCGCCGATCAGTGCGGCCACCATCAGCCGGCGGCGCGGCGGTTCGACGCCGGGCAGCAGGGTCAGCACGTACAGCAGCAGCAGGAAGTTGGCGAGTACGGCGACCAGGAGCGCGGCGATCTGCAGCAGGATCCCGCCCCAGCCGCCCTCGTCGATGCCCAGCTGCCGGGTGATCCAGCCGACCAGGGCGGAGGCGACCGTGGAGGCCGCGATCGTCACCAGCAAGGCGCCGCCGAAGCCGAGGAGGACGCGCGCGTCCTTGGCCCTGCGCAGGACGGGGTTCTCCTCCTCGTCGGGGAGCTCCCACACCGCGCGCAGGCACTCGCGCGTGGCGGTGACCCAGCCGATGCCGGTGAACAGCAGGGCGGCAACGGCGATGAGGCCGATAGTGCCGGCGTTCTGCACCAGTGCGTCGATGTTGAGCTGGTCGGAGATGCCGGGCACCTGGTCGGCGATCTTGTCCTCGAGCTTGTTCTGCTGCTCCGTGCTCAGCGTCGCGGCAGCGATCGCCGCGGCCACGGTGAGCAACGGGAACAGCGCCACGAAGCTGGTGAACGTCATCGCGGCGGCCAGCCGTGTCCAATGCACCCGGTCCATGCGCTCGTACGACCGCCACGCGTGCGTGGTCATCAGCCAGGTCGCCGCGGACCCGACGACGGGGAGCTTCTTCAGCCAGTCCATGATCCGACTCTGCCCTCCCTCCGGAAGACCAATGTGCGAGTGCCCCAAAACCGCAGGACCGTAGCCAGCGCCATCCCGATTCCGGCTCCGGAGACGGTGTCCGCGCGCTGGGAGGTGAGGCCGAGCCCGTAGTGGCTGACGGTGAGACACAGCAGTTGTACGGCCGCTCCGGCGATGTTCACCAGGAGGAAGAGGGCGTAGGGGCGCAGGCCCGTCGGGTGGGTGCGGCGGTAGGTGCCGAGGGCGTTCCCGGCGTAGGCGACCGTGCAGGCGGCGACGAAGGAGAGGGCCTTGGCGGAGAGGGGGCCATGGGCGGCCGGGCCTCGCAGCCAGGTAAAGAGGGCGAGGTCGACGGCGTAGGCGAGCAGGCCGACGGTGGCGAAGCCGAGGAGTTCACGCCGGTCACCCCACACACGCGTACGCCCCACCTCGGCCCCGCCCTCCCACACACACGAGGCACCCCCCTCACCCTCGCCCGCCCACACCCGCGAGGCATCCCCCTCACCTCCGCCCGAACACACACGCGGGCCACCCCCGTCACTTCCCTCCTCCCCCACAGGCGTGCCGCTCCCCTCACCCCCGCGGGGCCACGCCCGCGTGCCGGCCACTTCACCCCGGCCCCGCCACACGCGCGTGCTTACCAATTGGCCACTGCCAACGCGTACATGGCCAGCCACATCACGCCGATGAGGGCGAGCGCTCGGTCGCGCAGGACGACGTCCTCGGGTTCGCCCGCGGTGCCGCGGTCGGCGAAGACCGCGTAGCGCAGGATGGCGAGGACGAAGGCGACCACGGACAGCTGGCGCCAGGGCAGCACGCTCGTGTGCGGGACGCCGCCCTCCTCCAGGGCCCACAAGCAGTAGGCGAGGACGGCGACCCCGGCCGCCAACTGCCAGACGAAGCGCAGGTAGCCGGTGGTGTACTCGGTGAGCAACGCGCGCGTGGCGCCCGCTTTCCCGGCCATCTGCACGGCCTCGGAGTAGCGCTTGGCCGACACCATGAACAGCGCCCCGAACCCGGTCGTGATCAGGAACCAGCGCGACAGCGGGATGCCGAGCGCGAGCCCACCGATGACCGCCCGCATCAGGAACCCGGTCGTGACGACGGCGAGGTCGACGACCAGGACGTGCTTGAGACTGACGCAGTACACCAGTTGCATGCCGATGTACGCCGCGAGCAGGGCCGCGACGGCCGGTGAGGTCAGCCAGGCCGCGGCGGCCGGCGTGAGGGCGGCCAGGGCGCCGCCGACGGCGTAGGCGACCGGCACGGGGACCTGACCGGCGGCGACCGGCCGGTGGCGCTTGGTGGGATGCGCGCGGTCCGCCTCGGCGTCGCGGGCGTCGTTGACCAGGTAGACGGCGGCGGCACTGGCGGTGAAGAGGACGAAGACGAGCGCGAGTTGGGTCAGGGCATGGGTCGAGAAGAGCCGACCGGCGGCGGCCGGAGCGGCGATGACCAGGACGTTCTTGACCCACTGCTTGGGGCGCGCGGTCTTGAGCAGCCCTTTCAGCAGCGCGCGGGGGCCGCCTTCGCGCGGCGGTGGCACGGCTCGTCGCGGGGGCGTGCGCTGCTCGTGGAGCGCAGCCTGTCTGATGCGCGCGGCGCTTGTCAGGTGCGCGGTCTCAGGCACGGGCGCCCCCTGCGCTCATCCAGCGCGACCCGGCGCGCGCCGTGAGCGCCCCGAGGGCCACGCCTGCCGCCACGTCCGAGGGGTAGTGCACACCGACGACCAGGCGCGACACGCACATCGCGGCGGCGAGCGGCACGATCGTGTACGCGCCGAGCGCACCGTAGGCGACGGCGGCAGCCGCCGCGGAGGCCGCGTGGGAGCTGGGGAAGGAGTGCCGGCCGAGGGTGCGCACCAGGGGCTCGACATGCGCCGGGCGCGGGCGGCGCACCACCCTCTTCACCCCCATGCTGACGAGGTGCGCACCCGCGGTGAGCGCCGTACCGCGCAGCCACGCGTCACGTCGCCCACCGTCCAGGGCAGCCCCCGCGACGCCCGCCGCCAGCCACAGCGCGCCGTGCTCGCCCGCCCGGGAGAGGGCACGAGCGGCGGCGGCGACCCGTGGGTCACGGGCGCGGGCATGAAAAGCGGAAAGGATTCGGCGGTCCGCGCCCCGAAGGCTTCGCTGATCGATGTCGTCGAGGTGGTCCATGTGGACTCACTGTTCACGCCCACAGAGCCAGAATTACGGCAATATTGAGCGACATCCCATTAATCACCCATTTCGGGGAGAAGCTGGATGTTTCAGAAGTAATCCCTCAGATGCGGGCGCTACGGTCGCCGACATGCCTGCCGACACCGTCTCCGTCACGGGATGGGGCCGCACCGCCCCCACCACAGCCCGCCTGATCCGCCCCAGGACGTACGAGGAGGCGGCGGCCGCCGTCCGGGGCTGCGGGGCTCGCGGAGGCATCCCGAGGGGCCTGGGGCGGGCGTACGGGGACGCGGCGCAGAACGCCGGGGGCGCGGTGTTCGACATGACCGGCCTGGACCGCATCCACGCGATCGACTCCGACGGCGGCACCGTGGCCTGCGACGCGGGTGTCTCCCTGCACCGGCTGATGGAGGTGCTGCTCCCGCTCGGCTGGTTCGTTCCGGTGACGCCCGGCACCCGCTATGTGACGGTCGGCGGCGCCATCGGGGCCGACATCCACGGCAAGAACCACCACGTGTCGGGCGCGTTCTCCCGTCACGTCCTGTCGCTGGAACTCCTCACCGCTGACGGCGAGATCCGTACCGTCCGACGAGGCACGCCTTTGTTCGACGCGACCACCGGCGGCATGGGCCTGACCGGCGTGATCCTGACGGCCACGCTCCAACTCCAGCCGGTGCAGACCTCGCTGATGTCCGTCGACACGGAACGCGCGCGGGATCTCGACGACCTCATGGCACGCCTGGCGGCCACCGACGACCACTACCGGTACTCGGTGGCCTGGATCGATTTGCTGGCACGCGGCGCGGCGACGGGCCGCGCGGTGCTCACCCGCGGCGACCACGCGCCCCTGGAGGCGCTCCGCGAAGGCACGCGCGCGTGGAGGGACCCGCTCGCCTTCCGCCCCGCCCGCCTGCCGGCCGCGCCCGCGTTCCTGCCGGTAGGCCTGCTGAACCCCCGTACCGTGGGCTGGTTCAACACGCTCTGGTACCGCAAGGCCCCACGCGCGCGTACCGGCGAACTGCAGCGGCTCTCCGCCTTCTTCCACCCGTTGGACGGCGTCCCGCACTGGAACCGGATCTACGGCCGGGGCGGCTTCGTGCAGTATCAGTTCGTCGTCGGACACGGCCAGGAGGAGACGCTGCGCCGGATCGTGCGGCGCGTCTCCGAGCACCGCTGTCCGTCCTTCCTGGCCGTCCTCAAGCGCTTCGGGGAAGCCGACCCCGGCTGGCTCTCCTTCCCCGCGCCCGGCTGGACCCTGGCCCTGGACATCCCGGCCGGCCTGCCCGGCCTGGCCGCCCTCCTCGACGCGCTGGACGAGGAGGTGGCCGCGGCGGGCGGGCGCGTGTACCTCGCCAAGGACTCCCGGCTGCGGCCCGAGTTGCTCGCCGCGATGTACCCCCGCCTGGACGCCTTCCGCGCACTGCGCGCGGAGGTGGACCCGCGCGGGGTGTTCGTCTCGGACCTGGCCCGCCGACTGGCCCTGTAGCACCGGCCGGCGGACCTCTCGCACCGTCAACCCTCATCTCTCGGACCCTCAGATCCCTAGGAGCTGTCGTGAAGGACGCCTTCGGCCTCCCCCAGTCCCTGCTCGTCCTCGGCGGTACGTCCGAGATCGCGCTGGCCACCGCACGCCGCCTGATCGCGCGCCGTACCCGCACGGTCTGGCTGGCGGGCCGCCCGTCACCCGCCCTGGAGCAGTCCGCGGCCGATCTGCGCGCTCTGGGAGCCGACGTGCACACGGTGGCTTTCGACGCGCTCGACCCCGAGTCCCACGAGGCGGCGCTCGGCAAGGTCTTCGCGGAGGGCGACATCGACATGGTGCTGCTCGCCTTCGGGATCCTCGGCGACCAGGCCCACGACGAGCGCGAGCCGCTGAGCGCGGTGCGGGTCGCCCAGACCAACTACACAGGCGCCGTGTCGGCGACCCTGGTCACCGCGAGCGCCCTCCAGAACCAGGGCCACGGCTCCCTGGTCGTCCTCTCCTCGGTCGCCGGCGAGCGGGCCCGGCGCGCCAACTTCATCTACGGCTCCAGCAAGGCCGGCCTCGACACCTTCACCCAGGGCCTGGGCGACGCCCTGCACGGCACCGGCGTCCACGTCATGATCGTCCGCCCCGGATTCGTACGGTCCAAGATGACCGCCGGCCTGGAGGAAACCCCGCTCGCGACCACCCCAGAGGCGGTCGCGACAGCAATCGAAGCAGGCCTGCGGCGCCGCTCGGAGACGGTATGGGTCCCGGGCGCACTCAGGCTGGTGATGTCAGCGCTACGGCACGTACCGCGAGCAATGTTCCGCCGCCTGCCGATCTAGACCCCGCTGCAGGGATAACCACATCAACGCCGCGCCCCGACAACCCCCAGGGGCGCGGGGAACTGCGCAACCAGCCACCACGAACCCGAAAACGGTCACCGCAGCACTGCCGCGACTCGGCAACACCCCCTAGGGGCGCGGGGAACTGGACCAACCACAACGGGCCCGCAGCCAACCAACGACCCAACACCACCTGCGAAGCCAAAAACGGAGTCACCGCATCAATGCCGCGACTCGGCAACGCCCCCAGGGGCGCGGGGAACTGGACCAACCACAACGGGCCCGCAGCCAACCAACGACCCAACACCACCTGCGAAGCCAAAAACGGAGTCACCGCATCAATGCCGTGACTCGGCAACCCCCTAGGGGCGCGAGGAACTGCGCAACCAGCCACAACCAACCCGCAGCCAACCACCGACCGCCCCCGCCCCACCAGCGGAGCTACCCCGCCGGGATCGAACCCCGCTCCACCGAGCCCGACTGCGGCGGCACCACCGAGCCGCCGAAGGCGAAATCCCTCAGCCTGCGCCACACGCCGTCGGCGCCCTGCTCGTAGAGGGCGAAGCCGTTGCATGACCAAGCGGCCTGGTAGTCGGCCAGTGCCTCGAAGGCGCGGTCCATCAAAGCCTCGTCGATGCCGTGCGCGACGGTGACATGCGGGTGGTACGGGAACTGCAGTTCGCGGGCGACCGGCCCGGAGGCGTGGCGGACCTGCTTCTGCAGCCAGGTGCAGGCCGCGGCGCCCTCGACGACCTGGACGAAGACGACCGGCGAGAGGGGCCGGAAGGTGCCGGTGCCGGACAGCCGCATCGGGAAGGGGCGGCCGGCTGCAGCGACCTCGACGAGATGCGCCTCGATCGCGGGCAGCAGCGAGGCGTCGACCTCTGTCGGCGGCAGCAGTGTGACGTGCGTGGGGATGCCGTGAGCCGCGGCGTCGCCGAAGCCCGCGCGCCGCTCCTGGAGCAGGCTGCCGTGAGGCTCCGGGACCGCGATCGACACGCCGATCGTTACGGTCCCCACGTCGTCTCCTGTCGTCTGTCGGTGAGCTCGCATCGCGAGGCTCGTCCTGTTGTGAGCTCGTGCCCTTTGGTGAGCGTGAGCGGCCGCCGATGCGGCCACTCGGCTATCGACTGTACGGCCACGGCGGTGCTGCGGGCAGGCGCAACCGTAGTGATGTGCAGCGCTGTGCGGTGGTACGGCCGTGTTCCGGCCGCCTGCCGTGCTGCGGGCTCAGTGCTTGGCCGGCAGGAAGCCCACCTTGTCGTACGCCTGGGAGAGCGTCTCCGCGGCGACGGCACGCGCTTTCTCCGCGCCCTTGGCCAGGATCGAGTCCAGCGTCTCCGGGTCGTCCAGGTACTGCTGGGTGCGCTCCCGGAACGGCGTCACGAACTCGACCATGACCTCGGCGAGGTCCGTCTTGAGCGCACCGTAGCCCTTGCCGTCGTACTTCTGCTCCAGTTCCGCGATTCCCGTCCCGGTGAGGGTCGAGTAGATCGTGAGCAGGTTGCTGACGCCCGGCTTGTTCGCGACGTCGTAGCGGATGACGGTGTCGGTGTCGGTGACCGCGCTCTTGACCTTCTTGGCGGTGGCCTTGGGCTCGTCGAGCAGGTTGATGAGGCCCTTCGGCGTGGACGCCGACTTGCTCATCTTGATCGACGGGTCCTGAAGGTCGTAGATCTTCGCCGTCTCCTTGAGGATGTACGGCTTCGGGACGGTGAAGGTCTGGCCGAAGCGGCCGTTGAAGCGCTCGGCGAGGTCGCGGGTGAGCTCGATGTGCTGGCGCTGGTCCTCGCCGACCGGGACCTCGTTGGCCCGGTACAGCAGGATGTCCGCGACCTGCAGGATCGGGTACGTGAACAGGCCGACCGACGCCCGGTCCGCGCCCTGCTTGGCGGACTTGTCCTTGAACTGGGTCATGCGGGAGGCCTCGCCGAAGCCGGTGAGGCAGTTCATGACCCAGGCGAGCTGGGCGTGCTCGGGGACGTGGCTCTGGACGAAGAGCGTGCAGCGCTCGGGGTCGAGGCCGGCGGCGAGGAGCTGAGCGGCGGCGAGCCGGGTGTTGGCGCGCAGGTCCGCGGGGTCCTGCGGCAGCGTGATCGCGTGCAGGTCGACGACCATGTAGAACGCGTCGTGGGTCTCCTGCAGGGCCACCCACTGGCGGACGGCGCCGAGGTAGTTGCCGAGGTGGAACGAGCCTGCGGTGGGCTGGATTCCGGAGAGCACGCGGGGTCGATCAGAGGCCATGCTCACCATTCTCTCAGGTGTCGGGGGCCGATCCGGAACGGCACGGAAACAGATGCGACACGGGTGGGAACCGATCCGGTCCGGGCGGTGTACCAAGAGTGTGAGAACGCGGGAGGGGGCCGCATCGTCGATGAGGCCGCGGTGATCGCACGCGTACGCGCCGGAGAGCCGGAGGCGTATGCGCAGCTGGTGCGGGCCCATACGGGCATCGCGCTCAGGGCGGCCGCCGCGCTCGGGGCGGGTGCGGACGCGGAGGACGTGGTGCAGCAGGCCTTCGTCAAGGCGTACTGCTCGCTGGGACGGTTCAAGGACGGCTCGGCGTTCAAGCCATGGCTGCTCGCGATCGTGGCCAATGAGACGAGGAACACAGTGCGCACGGCGGCCCGCCAGCGCTCGCTCGCCGGGCGCGAGGCGGCGTTGGTGGAGGCGGAGCCACTCATACCGGAGTCGGCGGACCCGGCGGTGGCCGCGCTGGAGATAGAGCGTCGTGCCGCGCTGCAGTCCGCCCTGGAGAAGCTGAGCATGGAGCATCGCCTGGTCGTGACCTACCGCTATCTCCTGGAGATGGACGAGTCCGAGACGGCCCAGGCGCTGGGCTGGCCCCGGGGCACGGTGAAATCCCGGCTGAACCGCGCGCTGCGGAAGCTGGGGCGGTTGCTGCCCGATTTTCAGCCTCGGGAAGGGGGTGATGAGCATGGGTGACGGACGCCGGCCCTACGACGGCGACGGTCAGGGGGCGCACGAAAGTGCGGGCGACGGACGGCGTGCGTACGGGCGTGACGGCGCCGGTCGGAGCAGTCGAGGATCCGGCAGCACGGGCGCCGGTGATCGCGGCCGACGCGAAGCCGCAGCAGCGGGGCTGCCCGAGGAGTTGCGGGCCCTCGGGCGCTCGCTGGACGCGCCGGGCGCTGCGGACGGTGCCGAGACGATGGTCGAGCGGGTGCTGGGGCAGATACTCGCCGAGCGCGTACCGGTGCCGGTGGCCGAGCCATCCGGCGCCGCCGAACGGCTGCGGGCGCTGCGGCGCTGGACGCGGGTGCGGTGGCGTTCGCTGACCGCGGCGCTGTGCGGCCTGCTGGCGGTGCTTGTGCTCACGCCCCCGGTGCGGGCTGCGGTGCTCGACTGGTTCGACTTCGCCGGGGTCGAGGTGCGGTACGACCCGTCGGCGGTCCCCACGCCCGGCGCCGAGGTCCCGGGCTGCGGCCGCTCGGTTTCCCTCGCCGAGGCGGAGCGCCGGGCCGGGTTCGAGCCACCGGTGCCGGAGGAGCTGGGGATGCCGGACTCGGTCGCGGTGACGGGTGAGCCGCAGGGGCGGATGGTGGTGAGCCTGTGCTGGCGCGAGGACGGGCGCACGATACGGCTGGACGAGCGGCGGGCGAGCCTGGACGTCGGCTTCGCCAAGACGGTGCGCGAACCAGCGGAATGGATCTCCCTGGGCACCGACACGTCGCCCGCCGACACGACCGACGCGGCCCTGTGGCTCGCGCGACCGCACCTGCTGACCGTCTGGCTCGTGGACGCGAGCGGCCGACGCTATGCCCCCGAGGACCGGACGGCCGGGCCGACGTTGCTGTGGACCCACAGGGCCGGGGACGAGGCCGTGACACTGCGGCTGGAGGGCGTGGCATCGAAGGACCGAGCGGTGGAGATCGCGCGGTCGCTGGAGAGGCCGACCGAGGTGCCCTCGAACTAGGCGGACGACTCGTGGCCGGGCCCAACCCGTGGCCGGGACCAACGCGCGGTCGGGACGAGCCGATGGTCGGAACCAAACCCATGGTCGGGACGAGCCCATGGTCGGGACGAAGGCTTGAAGGAGCCGTCCGGAAATAGTGGGTTGAGGGTGGGAACCCCGGCGGGTCGGGCGGTGTACCAGAAGTGACATGCGGCTCGGGGTCGGGCCGCACGGGGATCGTTCGACTTGGGGGTTCGGATGTGGGGACATGAGATCGGCCGCTTCGAAGGCCGGTTGCCGGGCCAGGAGGCCTGTCATTCGGGAGCTCGGTCGCCTGCGCGCGGGGGCGACTGGAGGAGTAGGTGTCGTGAACTCACGGCCATGACCGGGGCATTGGCTGCCGCTCTCGCCCTACTGCTGTGGGGTGCGGCTCCCGCCACGGCCGGAGGATCGACAAGCGTCTTCCTTGCCTCACCGGAGAGCCGGGAGACGGCTTCGCTCTACTACTCGGACGAGGAGTACGGCGAGCTGGACCGACTGCTCGGCCCCGGGGGCAGCGGCACGCGGGACAAGCCACCCGAGGCCGACCTCATGGCGTCCCACCAGGTCAGCGTCACATGGATGGCCCATGACGTGACGCCGTGGCGCCTCGACCGGGTCTATGAGATGGACGACGGCCGGAACGTCTGGATACACACCGCTGTGGGCCGCAACCAGCCGACGAACGGCACCTGGCATCGCGCCGAGCAGCCGGCCCAGCTGCGCACCCTGTTCAAGGACCTGGGCCTGATGAGCAAGACCTCGGCCTGGGGAAGCGCAGCAGCCGCCCCGCCGGAATCGGAGGCACCCGAAGAGGGCGTGGGCGCACAGCACTCGTCCGGCGCTGCGACTGCGACCGACAGCCCGGACACCGCGACCGCGGTGCCGCTGGCCCAATCAACCGGGTCGGGTGGCGGGACCGACTGGTGGTGGGCCCTGCCGGGCGCGGCAGCCGGAGCGGTGCTTGCGCTGGTACTACGGCCCTTCGCCACGCGACTCCCTCGGGCGCGCTTGCGCGGTGAACCGGGGCCCAGGCAGGAGCTGCGCGACGTGTGAGGGCGGCCTGATATGCGGACGTCGGTCCTTGCCGGGCAGGGCTGGAGGCCGGCCCGCCAAGAACCGGCACAGCCGGCGGGCGGACTGATGGGGCTGATGGGGCTGATGGGGCTGATGAGACGCGAGGGGGAGCAGTGGGGGCACATGGCGGAGGGCGGAGCGGGTGGAAAAGCTGGAAAGCAGGTGGGTGGGACAGGGCACGCCTCGCGCTGCTCGTCCCGATGTCTGCTGCGCTGATCCTGTGCGGAACAGCGACGACAGCCGCGGCGGTACCGGCGCAGGGGCGGGACGTTCCCGATGTGGCGCTGGTCGTCGTGGGTGGCACGGGACGGACGACGACCTTGCACTCCGGCGAGTCGGCCTTCGCCCGCCTCTGGCAGCTGCTGCAGCCGACGTATGTCGGGACGGAGCGGGTGTCCGAGGAGTGGGTCGAGGGGCGTCATCCGTCAATGCGCATCACCGTGATCTGGGGACTGACCGGGGTCGGTGGCTGGCCCCGGACGAACCGGCCGCCGGGCGGAGACGTGGCCATCCAGCGGCAGGACCAGCTTTTCGTGGCCTCGGACGGCACGCCCTGGGTGCGCTCGGATCTCGCTCCCGACGTGGAGGACGACGACATCCGCTGGCACCGGGCACCCCGCTCCGTCTTCGAGCGGCTGGACCTGGCGGGGCTCCTCGGCGAAACGGACGACCAGTTCGTCGAGGCCTCTGCCGCCGGGGAGCGGCCCGGCCTGGCTGAGGGTGACGCGGCGTGGGCGGTGGCCGGGCTGGCCCTCGGGTTCGCGACCGGAGTGGGCGGCACGCTTCTGATACGCCGCGCGGCGGCCCGGCCGGGAGCCGGACCGCCGCGGAAGGAACCACGCCATGAGCTGATCGACCTGGATCTCTGAGAACGCCAGGAAGATGCCCCGGAGGGGTCAGCCCAGGTCGATTTCCGGGTACAGCGGGAAGCCCGCCACGAGGTCGGTGGCGCGGTGGGAGATCTCGTCGGCGACCTTCGGGTCCAGGATGTGCTGAGCCTTGGAGGGGGCGCCCTTGCTGGTGGTGCCGGGCTCGGTGGTGGTGAGGACGCGGTCGATGAGGGCGGCGACCTCGTCCATCTCCGCGGTGCCCAGGCCACGGGTGGTCAGGGCGGGGGTGCCGATGCGGATGCCGGAGGTGTACCAGGCGCCGTTGGGGTCGGCCGGGATGGAGTTGCGGTTGGTGACGATGCCGGACTCGAGGAGCGCGGCCTCGGCCTGGCGGCCGGTGAGGCCGTAGGAGGAGGCGACGTCGATCAGGTTGAGGTGGTTGTCGGTGCCGCCGGTCACGAGGGTCGCGCTGCGACGCATCAGGCCTTCGGCCAGCGCTCGGGAGTTGTCCACGATGCGCTGGGCGTAGTCGCGGAAGGACTCCTGGCGGGCCTCGGCCAGGGCGACGGCCTTGGCGGCCATGACATGCGGGAGCGGGCCGCCGAGGACCATCGGGCAGCCACGGTCGACCTGGTCCTTGAGGGAGTCGTCGCACAGGACCATGCCGCCGCGCGGGCCGCGCAGCGACTTGTGGGTGGTCGTGGTGACGATCTGGGCGTGCGGGACCGGGTCGAAGTCACCGGTGAGGACCTTGCCGGCGACGAGACCCGCGAAGTGGGCCATGTCGACCATGAGCGTGGCGCCGACCTCGTCGGCAATCTCACGCATGATCCGGAAGTTCACGAGACGGGGGTAGGCGGAGTAGCCGGCGACGATGATCAGCGGCTTGAACTCGCGGGCGGAGGCGCGCAGCGCCTCGTAGTCGATCAGGCCCGTGGCGGGGTCGGTGCCGTAGGAGCGCTGGTTGAACATCTTGCCGGAGATGTTCGGGCGGAAGCCGTGGGTGAGGTGGCCGCCGGCGTCCAGGGACATGCCGAGCATGCGCTGGTTGCCGAAGGCCTGGCGGAGCTCGGCCCAGTCGGCCTCGGTGAGGTCGTTGACCTGGCGGACGCCGGCCTTCTCCAGGGCGGGGGCCTCGACGCGGGCGGCGAGGACGGCCCAGAAGGCGACGAGGTTGGCGTCGATGCCGGAGTGGGGCTGGACGTAGGCGTGGCGGGCGCCGAAGAGTTCGCGGGCGTGCTCGGCGGCGAGGGACTCGACGGTGTCGACGTTGCGGCAGCCGGCATAGAAGCGGCGGCCAACGGTGCCCTCGGCGTACTTGTCGCTGAACCAGTTGCCCATGGCCAGGAGGGTGGCCGGGGAGGCGTAGTTCTCGGAGGCGATCAGTTTGAGCATGTCGCGCTGGTCGGCGACCTCCTGGCCGATGGCGTCGGCCACGCGCGGCTCGACGGCGCGGATCACGTCGAGGGCGGAACGGAAGGCGGCGGACTCGGTGGAAAGGGGCTCGGCTGGCATGGGGACCTCCGGACGTCGTGTGCAGCGTTCACGGTTCGGCCCAGGCGCACGGCACTCGGTGCTGGACGACGAGGTCCAGTGGGCCGCTCCCCGATGGTCGGTCCCATCCCAGCGCGCCAGTCACGGCCCGTCGATCAGCCTACCGGGCGCGCCGACGCGGCATGGTCCCGCGTCAGCCATGCGAGCAACGATAGGAAGGGGCCGCAAAGCACTCGAACGGCCAGAAATGACAGTGGCCACGAGCCTCGTGACTGGCGGAGCGCGAGCTCTCGTGGTGGCGGAAACGGAGAGTCCCGTGAGTACGTCGAGCACCACCGAATCCCTGATCGCTGCGGTCGACGCGCACAGCGCTCACAACTACCACCCGCTGCCGGTCGTGGTGGCGACGGCGGACGGGGCGTGGATGACGGATGTGGAGGGGCGGCGGTATCTGGATCTGCTGGCCGGGTATTCCGCGCTCAACTTCGGGCACGGCCACCGGCGGATCCTGGACGCGGCGAAGGCGCAGCTGGAGCGGGTGACGCTGACGTCGCGGGCGTTTCATCACGACCGGTTCGCTGCGTTCTGCGAGCAGCTCGCCGAGCTGTGCGGGATGGAGATGGTGCTGCCGATGAACACCGGGGCGGAGGCGGTGGAGACGGCGGTGAAGACCGCCCGGAAGTGGGGGTACCGGGTCAAGGGGGTGCCGGCGGAGATGGCGAAGGTCGTCGTCGCGGGCAACAACTTCCACGGCCGCACGACGACGATCATCAGCTTCTCCACCGACCCGGAGGCGCGGGCGGACTTCGGGCCGTACACGCCGGGCTTCGAGATCGTGCCGTACGGGGATCTGACGGCGATGCGGGAGGCGTTGACGGAGAACACCGTGGCGGTGCTGCTGGAGCCGATCCAGGGCGAGGCGGGGGTGCTCGTGCCGCCGGCCGGTTACCTGCCGGCGGTGCGGGAGCTGACGCGGGAGCGCAACGTGCTGTTCATGGCGGACGAGATCCAGTCGGGGCTGGGGCGCACGGGTCGCACGTTCGCATGCGAGCACGAGGGGGTGGTGCCGGACGTGTATGTGCTCGGGAAGGCACTCGGGGGCGGGGTCGTGCCGGTGTCGGCGGTGGTGTCGTCGGCCGATGTGCTCGGCGTGTTCCGGCCCGGCGAGCACGGGTCGACGTTCGGCGGGAATCCGCTGGCCTGTGCGGTGGCGCTGGAGGTGATCGCAATGCTGCGGACGGGCGAGTTCCAGGAGCGGGCGGCGCAGCTCGGCGCGCATCTGCACCGGGAGCTGGGCCTGTTGGCCGGGACGGGGCGGGTGACGGCGGTGCGGGGACGCGGGCTGTGGGCGGGGATCGACATCGCCCGGATGTACGGCACGGGGCGGGATGTGTCGGAGAAGCTGATGGACCGGGGTGTGCTGGTGAAGGACACCTACGGGTCGACGATCCGCATCGCGCCGCCGCTGGTGATCGGGAAGGAGGACCTGGACTGGGGGCTCGGCCAGCTGCGGGGTGTGCTCGGGATGTGAACCGGCGCCGGCGGCCGTCCGGCTTCAGCCGGGTGCGGTGGTCGAGGATCGCGTGGGCGAGAGGCTTGTGGATCTCGGGCGGGAGGACGTTGGCCATGCCGGGGAGCTCCACGAGGTCGGGACCGTGGAGCGTCCGGGTCAGGTGGTGGACGGTGGTTCGGGGGAACCGAGCCGGGTGCAGCAGTGGGTTGCCTCGCCGGTCGGCGCCCTCAGAGGATCACGTGCGGGACGAAGCGCGCGTACTCGTCCGTGATCAGGCCGGACGACTCGCGGATGCCCAGGCCCGCCGACTCGTCCTCGACGACCCAGGCGCCGAGGACGACGTGGTTGCCGTCGAAGGCGGGAAGGGGAGCCAACTGCTGGTAGCAGCAGGGCTCTTCGCGGACGGCGGGGTCGGCGCCGGTGGTGTTCGAGGAGATCGGCTCGTGCACGGTCACTCCGGCGCCCTCCCGGCCCAGCAGGGGCTTGGCCACGTAACCAGTCGTCCTCGCCAGCTCGCGTGGCCCGTCGAGGTGGGCGGGGAGCAGGTTCGGGTGGTCCGGGTAGAGCTCCCAGAGGATGGCGAGGAGGGCCTTGTTGCTGAGGAGCATCTTCCAGGCGGGCTCGATCCACAGCGTCGAGCCGGTGCCGCCGCCGTTGTCGAGGGTGCCGAGGACGTGGTCGGCGAAGCGGTCGGTGGTGAGCCACTCCCAGGGGTAGAGCTTGAAGCAGCTGCGGATGAAGCGCAGTCGGGTGTCGACGAATCGGCCCGAGAGGCGGTCCCAGCCGATCTCCTCCATGGAGATCCAGCCGGTGTCCAGCCCCGCCTGCTCCGCGGTCTCCTTCAGATAGGCGACGGTCATCATGTCCTCGCCGAGCTCGTCGGCGGAGGAGTACGCGAAGTACAGGGGGCTGCCGGGCGGGAGCAGGGCGGACTGTTTCTTCCACGCGGCGATGAGGCGTTCGTGGAGGGAGTTCCACTGGTCGGCGCCGGGGAAGCGTTCCTCCATCCAGAACCACTGGGGTGAGGCGGCTTCGACTAGGGAGGTGGGGGTGTCGGCGTTGTACTCCAGGAGTTTCGCCGGGCCGGTGCCGTCGTACCGGAGGTCGAAGCGGCCGTAGACGGAGGGAGTTCGGCGCGGCGGTGCCAGGCGTCAGTGACCGCGTGCACGATGCGCGGGTCGGTGATGCCGAGGTCGGCGAAGCGGTTCTCGGCGACGATGTGCTCAGCCGCCGTCAGACACATGCGGTGGAGTTCCTCGACGACCTCCTCCAGCGCCTCGACCTCCTCCAGGGAGAAGACGTAGTAGGCGCTCTCGTCCCAGTACGGGCGCAAGGAGTTGTCGGGGTGGTGGGTGAGGGGATAGATGAGCCCCTGCTCCTCGACGGTCTGCTGCCAGCCGGGGCGGGGGGTGGTCGTGCGGCGCTCCATCGTCTACGGGTCCTGCTCAGCCGCCGCTGCTGCCCGAGCCCGAGCAGCCGAAGCCGCCGCGGTCGACGGCCTCGCTACGGCTGAAGGTGCCGTAGTCGGCGCGGCCTCCGGAGACGTCGGCGTCGTAGTACCAGGCGGCGGCCGCGCTGCCGGTCTTCTTCTTGCCGCCCTTGCCGCTCTTGCCGCTGTTGCCGTACGAGGTGCTCGAACCCGTGCCGGATTTGCAGTTCTTGTCCGCGACGACCTTGTAGCCCTCGTAGGTGTAGCTGTCGCGGTCGACGCAGCGGCGGTCCGGGTCGGAGCTGCAGGAGGTGAGGGCCGCGGCTATGACTCCCATTCCGCCGAGGACGACTGTGCTGGAGCGCAGCCTGCGTCGTGTTTCCGCCATGTGTGTCTCCCCCGAGGTTCCAAATGTTGTGCTCGTCTTGTTTCTCGTCCGGCGGACAGCCTAGAGATCGTTTCGTGTGGGGCTGTCGGAGGGCTGCCCATTCGATGCTCGCCTACAGTCGCTTTGTGCTGTTTGGGATGGTGTGTGCGCTGGGAGCGGCGGTCTGTTTCGGTACGGCCACCGTCCTGCAGGCGGTGGCCGCGCGGGCGGCGAGTGCGCAGGGCGGCCGGGGCGGCGAGGCGGGGGTGCTGCTGCGGGCGCTTCGGCAGTGGCGGTATCTGGCCGGGCTGGCCCTGGACGGGATGGGGTTCGTGTTGCAGGTCGTCGCCCTGCGGTCGCTTCCGATCTACGCCGTCGGGGCGGCGTTGGCGTCCAGTCTCGCGGTGACGGCGGTCGTCGCGGCGCGGTTGCTGCGGGTGCGGTTGCGGCGCAGTGAGTGGGCCGCGGTGGGGGTGGTGTGTGCCGGGCTCGCGATGCTGGGGCTCGCCTCGGGGGCGGAGGGGGATCGGGAGGGGTCGGACGCACTCAGGTTCGCGATGCTCGGGGTGGCTCTGGGGGTGCTGGGGGTCGGGCTGGCGGGTGGGCGGTTGCCGGAGCGGGGGCGGGGGTTGGTGCTCGGGTGGGCCGCGGGGTTCGGGTTCGGGGTGGTGGAGGTGGCGGTGCGGTTGATCGACTCCGTGGCGGTGCCGGAGCTTTTGGCCAATCCGGCGACGTATGCGCTGTTGCTGGGGGGTGGGGCTGCGTTTCTGGCGTTGACGTCGGCGTTGCAGCGGGGGTCTGTGACGACTGCGACGGCGGCGATGGTGATCGGCGAGACGGTTGGGCCGGCGCTGGTGGGGGTGGTGTGGTTGGGGGATCGTACGCGGGAGGGGTTGGCCTGGCTGGCGGTGCTGGGGTTTGTGGTGTCGGTGGTGGGGGCGTTGGCGTTGGCGCGGTTCGGGGAGGCGCCGGTTGCCTCCGGCGGGGAGGAGGAAGGGGCGGGCGGGCTCGGGTGGCTGGCTGAGTGGGGGTGTGGGATTTCGCCCCCGCCGCCCCTACCCTTCCCGTCCTTGAAAGGGCTCTGCCCCTTCGACCCCGCGCCCTGGGGGCTGCCGCCCCCAGACCCCCGCTATCGGCCCTGAACGGGCCTCGTCCTCAAACTCCCCCAGAGGGGGACCCCCAGACGGGCTGACTTTGCCTGGACCGGCATGGAGAGTGACCGTGCAGGCCCCGGCCCCGCTGAACAGGCGCCCCGCGCCCCACGCCCCAGCGCCCCCCGCACCCCGCACCCCTCACCCCTCACCCCTCACCCCTCACCCAGCAAACCCTCCACCCCACCCCTCACGGCAACACCCTCCCCAACGCCTCCAGCGCCCCCGCCCACGCATGATCCGGCGGCGTCCCGTACCCCACGACCAGGGCGTCCAGCGGCGGCACCGTCGCCGACTCGTGGCGGTAGGTGGTCAGGCCGTGGAGGGCCAGGCCCTGCCAGGTTGCTGCCTGGGTGACCGACTGTTCCGTGCCGGGTGGGAGGCGGAGGACGGCGTGGAGGCCGGCGGCGATGCCGGTGACCTGGAGGTGGGGGGCGTGGGTGGCGAGGGTGCGGACCAGGGCGTCTCTGCGGCGGCGGTAGCGCAGTCGGGCGGCGCGGACATGGCGGTCGTAGGCGCCCGAGGTGAGGAACTCCGCCAGGGTCAGCTGGTCCGGGGTGCCGCAGGTGTCCACGCCGCCCTTCGCCTCCGTCACCTCCTCCAGCAACGTAGGCGGCAACACCATCCAGCCCAGGCGCAGGCCGGGGGCGAGGGACTTGCTGGCCGTGCCGAGGTAGACCACGCGGTCGGGATCCAGGCCCTGAAGTGCGCCGAGGGGCTGGCGGTCGTAGCGGAACTCGCCGTCGTAGTCGTCCTCGAGGACCACACCGCCGGTGCGGCGTGCCCAGTCGACCACGGTCGCCCGGCGGTCGCGGTGCAGGGGCACGCCCATCGGGAACTGGTGGGCGGGGGTGAGGAGGACCGCCCCCTGGTCGTCCAACTCCCCAGGGTTCGTGCCCAGTTCGTCGAAGGGCAGCGGGGTCGTAGTCAGGCCCGCTCTCGTCAGTTGCCTCCAGTGTGGTGGTAGGCCGTACGACTCCACCGCCACCGTCTTCAGCCCGCGCGCCCGTAGCACGGTGGCGAGCAGATGCAGGCCGTGTGCGAACCCGGCGCACACGATCACGTGGTCGGGATCGGCGCGCACGCCGCGGGCTCGGGAGAGGTAGCCGGCGAGGGCGGTGCGCAGCTCGACATGGCCGCGCGGGTCGCCGTAGCCAAGGGCGTGGTTCGGGGCGGCGAGGAAGGCACGGCGGGCCGCCTTGAGCCACTCCGTGCGGGGGAAGGCGGAGAGGTCGGGGGTGCCGGGGACCAGGTCGTAGGCGGGGCGCGGGCGCTCCGGACGGGGAGCCGGGACGGGTCGGGCGGGAGCGTGCGGTGGGGCGATCGCGCGGGCTGCCGCCGCCCCGCCGGTCGGCGGGATCACCTCCCGGTCGGCCACCCTCGTGCCCGACCCCTGGCGGGCGGTGAGCCAGCCCTCCGCGACCAGTTCGGCGTAGGCCTCGGCGACCGTGTTGCGGGCGATGCCCAGGTCGGCGGCGAGGGAGCGGGAGGAGGGCAGGCGGGTGCCCTGGGCGAGGCGCCCGGTGCGGACCGCTTCGCGCAGGGCGTCTGTCAGGCCCCGGCGCAGGCCCCCTCCCGCCGGTTCCAGGTGGAGGTCGACGCCCAGAGTGGCCCAAGGTTTTGGCATGGAAGTGGACCATACTCCTGGGCTGCTTCGCTCCTAGGGTCGAGATCATGACGACCGCGGACACGACCACGACCTCTACCGATACCGATTCCAATACCTCGACGATCGAGTACTCCCCCGAACGCCCCGCCCGGCTGCAGTGGGCCCAGTTCGCCCCTGACGTCTACAAGGCGATGATCCGGCTCGACACCGCCGCCAAGCAGGGCCTCGACCACAGGCTGTACGAGCTGGTGAAGATCCGCGCGTCGCAGATCAACCACTGCGCGTTCTGCGTCGACATGCACAGCAAGGACGCGATCGCGGCGGGCGAGAGCGTCGAACGGGTCATCCAGCTCAGCGCCTGGGACGAGTCGCGGCACTTCTACACCGAGCAGGAGATCGCCGCCCTGGAGCTGACCGAGGCGGTGACCGTCCTGACGGACGGCTTCGTGCCCGACGAGGTGTACGAGCGGGCCGCCGAGCACTTCGAGGAGGCCGAGCTGGCTCAGTTGATCTCGGCGATCGCGGTGATCAACGCCTGGAACCGGTTCGGCGTGACCTTCCGCATGGCCCCCGGCCACCACCAGCCCGCACAGCACGCGGGCGGGCACAAGTGACGGTCCGAACGGTCCGAACTGTCCGGACCCGGCTGCTCGACCAGGCGGTCGGGCAGGCCATGTCCGCCCTCAGCGCCACCGCGAAGAAGGGGGTCGGCGACCCCGCTCTCGCCGAGCTCGTCGTGATCCGGGCCTCGCAGCTCAACCACTGCGCCTTCTGCCTCGACATGCATCTCACGATCGCCCGCAAGTACGGCGTGAGTGAGCGGCAGCTCGATCTGCTGGCCGCCTGGGAGGAGGCCGAGGACGTCTACGACGAGCGGGAACGGGCCGCTCTGGCGTTGACCGAGGCGGTCACGGTCCTCACGGACGGCTATGTGCCCGACGATGTGTACGAGCGGGCCGCCGCGCACTTCGACGACTCCGAACTCGCCCATCTCATCGGGCTGGTCGTCGCCATCAACAACTGGAACCGGGTGATGGTCGCCCGCCGCATTCCACCAGGGGGATACCCGACGTGACCGAACGACGGACGGAAACCGTGAGCAAGGCCGACGCGTTACGCACACTGCACCGGCGCCGCTACCTCAGCGACCCGCTGGTCCTGCCCGGTCCCTGGGACGCCGCCAGCGCCCGCGTCTTCGTCGAGGCGGGGTTCCCGGCGCTCGCCACGCCGAGTGCGGCGGTCGCCGCCTCCCTCGGCCACGAGGACGGGGAAACCCCGGCCGACGAGATGTTCGCGGCGGTCGCGCGGATCGTACGGGCGGTCGACGTGCCGGTGACGGCGGACATCGAGGGCGGGTACGGGATCGCGCCGAAGGAGCTGGTGGAACGGCTGCTGGAGACCGGGGCCGTGGGGTGCAACCTGGAGGACTCCGAGGGCGGGGTCCTGAAGGATCCGCGCCGGCACGCCGAGTGGCTCGCCGAGGTGCGGCACGCCGCCGCCGACCGGCTCTTCGTCAACGCCCGGATCGACACGTTCATCCGGGCACGCCAGGACGCCGACCCCAAGCAGGCCGCCGAACAGGCCATCGAGCGCGCCGCCCGGTACGTCGCCGCCGGCGCCGACTGCGTCTATCCCATCGGCGCCCCCGTGGACGTACTGCCACTGCTGCGGTCCGGCATCCAGGGGCCGATCAACGTGCACGGCACCGTGAATGGCGGCCCCTCGCCCGCCGAACTCGGCGAACTCGGGGCCACCCGCATCACGTTCGGGCCGGGGCTCCACCGCACCGCCACTCAGGCGCTGCGCGGCATCGCCGCCGGCCTCACCACGTGAACGTCAGGACAGCCACGCCTTCCACGTGGACTCGTGGCTGTCCACCCACTTCTTCGCCGCCTCCTCGGGCGACATCTTCTGGTCGGCGATCATCAGGGAGACCTCGTTCTGGTCCTCGGTCGTCCACTTGAACTTCTTCAGCAGGGCCGCCGCCTCGCCGCCGTTCTTCGAGAAGTCGGAGTTGAGGTACTTCTGCAGCGGGGTGTGCGGATAGGCGCAGGCCACCTTCTCCGGGTCCGCGTCGCAGCCCTCCTTGTACGCCGGCAGCTTCACCTCGGTCATCGGGACCTTCTTGAACAGCCACTGCGGCGAGTACCAGTACGTCAGGAAGGGCTTCTTCTCCTTGGCGAACTGCTTGATCTGCGTGATCTGCGCGGCCTCCGAACCGGCGAACACAACCTGGTAGTCCAGGTCGAGGTTCTTCACCAGCGCCTTGTCGTTGGTGACGTAGGACGGCGAGCCGTCCATCAGCTGGCCCTTGCCGCCGCTTTCGGCGGTGCGCATCCGGTCGGCGTACTTGTTGAGGTTCTTCCAGTCGGTGACGTCCGGGTGCTGCTTGGCGAAGTACGTCGGGACGAACCAGCCGATGTGCCCGGTGACCCCGAGGTCGCCGCCGGGCACGATCGTCTTCTTGTCCTTGACGTACCGCTGCTCCTCCTCCGGGTGGCCCCAGTCCTCCAGGAGCGCGTCGACGCGGCCCTGGCTGAGGGCGTCCCAGGCGGGCACCTCGTCGATCTGCACGGTGTCGACGCGGTAGTCGAGCTTCTTCTCCAGCAGGTACTGCGCGACGGCCACGTTGGCCTGCGCGCCGACCCAGGACTGGACGGACAGCGTCACGGTCTTGGCGCCCTGCGCGTTGGCGAACGGCGAGGCCTGCTTGGTCATGTCGGCGGCGCCGCAGCCGGTCAGGGTCAGCAGGGCCGTGGAGACCGCGCCGGCCACTACGGCAGTCGTACGAGACGCACGGAAACTACGCGTACGAAGTCGCATGTCACGCTCCCTTCTTCGCGCGGCGTTCCGTCGGCTGGGTCACGCGGTCCAGCATCAGGCCCAGGCAGACGATCGCCGCGCCGGCCACCAGACCGGTCGCCAGGTCGCCCTGCGCGAGACCGGCGACGACCTCGTAGCCGAGCGCGCCACCGCCCACCAGGCCGCCGATGATGACGACGGCGAGGACGAGGACAACGCCCTGGTTGACGGCGAGCAGCAACGCCGGGCGGGCGAGCGGAAGCTGGACCTGCCGCAGCTGCTGGGCGGTGGTCGCGCCGAGTGAGCGGGCCGACTCCAGGGCGGCCGGGTCGACCTGGCGCAGGCCCTGGGTGGTGATGCGGACCACGGCGGGCAGGGCGTAGACGACGGCCGCGGCGACCGCGGGTGCGCGGCCGACGCCGAACAGCGCCACGACCGGGATCAGGTACACGAACTGCGGCATCGTCTGGAAGACGTCCAGGACGGGCCGCAGCAGGCGTTCGAAGCGGTCGCTGCGGGCCGCCGCGATGCCGGTCGCGAAGCCCAGGACCAGCGTGACGGCGACGGCCGCGAGGACCTGGGAGAGGGTGTCGAGCGACGGGCCCCACACGCCCAGTACGCCGATCGCGGCCATGGCGAGCACTGCGGTCAGCGCGGTGCGCCAGGTGCCGATCAGCCAGGCGAGGGTGGCGACGATGAGCAGGACCGACCACCAGGGCAGCCACTGCAGGCCGTCACGCAGGGGGTTGAGGATCCCGGTGGTGAAGTGGGCCGCCCAGTCGGCGGTGCCGCCGATGACGGGGACGCCGGAGTAGAGGTGGTCGGTCATCCAGTCGACGGCGCGGTTGACCGGCTCGGCGACGTTCAGGGCCCAGGCGTCGGGCCAGTCGAGGCGGCCCAGGAGGCGTCCGGCGACCGCTATGGCCACGGCGGCGATCAGGGCGTACAGCCAGCGTGCCCGGCCGTTCGGCTGGGGCTCGTCGCCGAGGCTCTCCCCGGCCGCGCAGGTCACCCGGTCCAGTACGACGGCGAGGAGCACGATCGGGATGCCGGCCGCGAGCGCCGCGCCGACGTCGACCGAGGCCAGCGCCTGGTACACGCGGTCACCGAGGCCGCCGGCGCCGATCACGGACGCGATGACGGCCATGGACAGCGCCATCATGATCGTCTGGTTGAGGCCGAGCAGGAGCTCCTTGCGGGCCAGCGGGATGCGGGCGGTCAGCAGGCGCTGCCGTGCGGTGGTGCCGAGCGACTCGACGGCCTCCAGCACCTCCTTGTCGGCGCCGCGCAGACCGAGGGCGGTGAGGCGGGCCATCGGCGGGGCGGCGTAGACGACGGTGGCCAGGACCGCCGCGGGGACACCCATGCCGAAGACCAGGACGACGGGGAGCAGATAGGCGTACGCCGGGAGCACCTGCATGGTGTCCAGGACGGGACGCAGGGCCCGGTCCATACGGTCGGACAGGCCGGCGGCGAGGCCCAGCAGCATGCCCACGACGACCGAGGCGAGGACCGCCACGACCATCAGCGCGAGGGTCTGCATGGTCGGGATCCACATGCCGAGGAACCCGCAGGCCAGGAACGCGGCACCGGTACCGGCGGCCAGCCTCCAGCCCGCGACGCGCCAGGCGATCAGGGACGCGGCGGCCGTGACACCGGCCCAGCCGGCCGCGAGCAGCACCAGGTAGACGGCACGTACGCAGATCACGACCGCGTTGCTGAGGTGGCCGAAGAAGTAGACGAACAGCGGGTGGCTGTCCCGGTTGTCGATGATCCAGACGCTGGCCTTGGTGAGCTGTTCGGAGAAGTCGACGGTCAGCGCGGAGGGCCAGGTGCCGCTCGCCCAGCGGGCGTTCGCCAGCGGGACGAGGATCGCGGCGACGAGCGCGAGCAGCAGGAGCTTGCGGACGACCGGGCGTTCAAGGACGCCGGGCGCGGTGGCCCGAGGGGCGGCGGCAGTGATGGTGGCCATCAGGCCACCTCCTTACTCTTCTCCACGCCCACGCCCACACCCAGGCCCGCACCCTGCTGCGTTCCCGCCACGACACCGAGAAGCCGCTCGTGGTCGACGACGCCCAGACAGCGTCCGCCTTCCATGACGCGGGCCGGGGAACCGGTGCGTGCCACGGCCTCGATCGCCTCGGACACCGTCGCGTCCGGCGCGAGGGCCGGACCGTTGCCGGTCTCGTCCGCCGACGCGGCCCGCATGGCCGTACGCACGGTCAGGACCTGCTCGCGCGGAACGTCCCGGACGAACTCGCGGACGTAGTCGTCGGCCGGGGAGCCCACGATCTCCTCGGGCGTGCCCAGCTGGACGACAGCACCGTCGCGCATCAGGGCGATGCGGTCGCCGAGCTTCAGGGCCTCGCTGAGGTCATGGGTGATGAAGACCATCGTGCGGCCCTCCTCGCGGTGCAGGCGCACGACCTCCTCCTGCATGTCCCGACGGATCAGCGGGTCGAGCGCACTGAACGGCTCGTCGAAGAGCAGCACCTCAGGGTCCACCGCCAACGCCCGCGCGAGGCCCACGCGCTGACGCTGACCGCCGGACAGCTGGCCCGGCCTGCGGTGCTCCATGCCCTCCAGGCCGACCTTGGCCACCACCTCGGCGGCCCGCTCACGGCGCTCCGCCTTGCCGACGCCCTGGATCTCCAGGCCGTACGCCACGTTGTCCAGGACCGTGCGGTGCGGCAGGAGGCCGAAGTGCTGGAAGACCATCGCGGCGCGGTGGCGACGCAGTTCGCGCAGCCGGGTCTTGTCCATGGCGCGGACGTCCTCGCCGTCGATGGCTATGGAGCCCGCCGTCGGCTCGATGAGCCGGGTCAGACAGCGCACCAGCGTGGACTTGCCGGAGCCGGACAGGCCCATGACGACGAAGACCTCGCCCTTGCGCACGTCGAACGACACGTCCCGCACCGCCGCCGTGCAGCCAATCCGTTCGCGCAGCTCGGCGGGCGCGAGCGAGGCCAGCTCCGGGTCGGCGGGGACGCGGTGCGCCTTCGAGCCGAAGACCTTCCACAGGCCCTCGACGGAGAAGACCGGGGTGTCCTCGGCCGTCGTCGCAGTCCTCGCAGTCGTAGTGGTCGTCGCAGTGGTCGTACTCGTCACGTTCTCTGGCGTCGCAGTACTCATCACGCCTCACTTCCCATCAGGTCGACGGCCTTCTCCCCGACCATGAGCACGCCGATCATCGGGTTCACGGCGGTCATCGTCGGGAAGACGGAGGCGTCGGCGATACGAATTCCGTCCAGGCCGCGGATCCGCAACTGCGGGTCCACCACGGCCAGTTCGTCGTCGGCGGCGCCCATACGGCAGGTACCGGCCGGGTGGTACACGGTGTGCGCGACCTTGCGCGCGTACTCGCTCAGCTCCTCGTCGCCCGTGACGTCCGGGCCGGGGCACACCTCGCGCTTGAGCCAGTTCGCCAGCGGTTCGGTCTTCGCGATCTCGCGGGCGATACGGATGCCGTCCACGAGGGTGCGGCCGTCGTAGTCGTCCTCGTCGGTGAAGTAGCGGAAGTCGAGCGCGGGCTTCACGGACGGGTCGGCGCTGGTGAGGTAGAGCCGGCCGCGGCTCTTCGGCTTGGGGATGTTCGGCGTCATGGACACCCCGAACTCCGGCCGCTCGTAGCCCAGTCGCTCCGGGTTGTCCGTGAACGGGATCTGGTAGAAGTGGAACATCAGGTCCGGGCCCTGGTGTGCGAGGTCGCGGCGGACGAACAGGCCCGCGTCAGAGTCCATCGCGGAGTTGTCCGGGATCGGGCCTTCGGTCTCCCAGACGATCACCGACTCGGGATGGTCGAGCAGGTTCTCGCCGACGCCCGGCAGGTCGTGGACCACCGGGATGCCCAGCTCGGTGAGGTCTTCCTTGGGACCGATGCCGGAGTGCATCAGCAGCCGCGGCGAGTCGACGGCGCCTGCGCACAGGACGACCTCGCGCCGGGCGCGGACGAGGAGTTCCTCGCCGTCCTCGGTGCGCACGTGGACGCCCTCGGCGCGGGTGCCGTCGAGCTCCAGCTTGTACGCCCAGGTCTCCAGCAGGATCGTCAGGTTCTCGCGCTCGTCCATCACCGGGTGCAGGTACGCCACCGACGCCGACGAGCGCTTGTTGTTCTCGGGGTGGTAGGCGAGGTCGAAGAAGCCGACGCCCTCGGTGAAGGGCTGCTTGTTGAAGCCCTCGACGCGCGGGACGCCGAGTGCGCCCTGAGCCGCGTCCACGAAGTCGCGGGCGATGGCGTTGCGGTCCTTCTCGTCGACGGGGACGACGTTGTTCTTCAGCCGGGCGTAGTACGCCTCCATCGGCACCGCGCCCCAGCCCGTGGCGCCGGCCTCCTCCCACTCGTCCCAGTCGGACGGCAGCGGCTTGAAGGCGATGAGGGTGTTGTGGCTCGAACACCCGCCGAGGACGCGGGCCCGGCTGTGCCGGATGTGCGAGTTGCCGCGGGGCTGTTCGGTGGTCGGGTAGTCGTAGTCCAGCTCGCCGCCGAGCAGGCCCATCCAGCGGCGCAGCGTGAGGACGTCGTCGCGGCCGACGTCGCTGGGTCCGCCCTCGATCACGGCGACCGTGACGTCGGGGTTCTCGGTGAGGCGGGAGGCGATGACCGAGCCGGCCGTGCCGCCGCCGATCACGACGTAGTCGTAGACATGGGTGCTCTGGGACATGGTGGGGGTGGCTCCAGGGGCGTGCGAGGTCTTACGGGGTTGAGGGGGACGGAACCGGACCGGTCAGCCCGCGAACCAGCGGACCGGCTTCGGCGCGAGGTTCTGGTAGACGTGCTTGCTCTCGCGGTACTCGGCGAGTCCGGCGGGGCCGAGTTCGCGGCCCACTCCGCTCTTGCCGAAGCCGCCCCACTCCGCCTGCGGGAGGTAGGGGTGGAAGTCGTTGATCCAGACGGTGCCATGCCGCAGCCGGCCGGCGACCCGGCGGGCGCGGCCCGCGTCGGCGGTCCAGACGGCGCCGGCGAGGCCGTACTCGGTGTCGTTGGCGAGGGCGATCGCCTCGTCCTCCGTGCGGAAGGTCTCGACGGTGAGGACCGGGCCGAAGACCTCCTCGCGTACGACGCGCATCTCGCGGTGGCAGTGGTCGAGGACGGTCGGCTCGTAGAAGTAGCCGTTCGCCGGGCGCTCCGGGGACGGCTCGGGCCGCCTGCCGCCGGAGCGCAGCACCGCGCCCTCCTTGAGTGCGGAGTCGACGTACGCCTCGACCTTGGCGCGCTGCTGCTCGGAGACGAGCGGTCCGCACTCGACGCCGTCGGCGGTGCCGCGGCCGAGCCGGATCCGGCCGGCCCTGCGGGCGAGTTCGGCGACGAAGCGGTCCCTGACGGACTCCTCGATGATGAGGCGGCCGCCGGCCGAGCAGACCTGGCCGCTGTGGATGAAGGCGGCGTTGAGGGCCTGGTCGACGGCGGTGTCGAAGGCCTCGTCGGTGGCGCAGGCGTCGGCGAAGACGACGTTGGGGTTCTTGCCGCCGAGTTCCAGGGCGACCTTCTTCACGGAGGGCGCCGCGGCCTGGGCCACCTTCGTGCCGCTGACCAGGCCACCGGTGAAGGAGACGAGGTCGACGTCGGGGTGCTCGGCGAGCCGGGCGCCGACGGTGTGGCCGGGCCCGGTCACGATGTTGGCGACCCCGGCCGGCAGCCCCGCCTCGACGAGCAGCTCGATCAGGGCGATGGTCGTCAGCGGGGTGATCTCGCTGGGCTTGACGACGAAGGTGTTCCCGGCGGCGAGGGCCGGGGCGATCTTCCAACTCGCCTGGAGGAGGGGGTAGTTCCAGGGGGTGATCAGGGCGCAGACACCGACCGGCTCATGGACGACGACGCTGTGCAGGTCGGGCGAGCCCGCGTCGACGACCCGGCCCGGGGCCTCGGCGGCGACGAGGTCGGCGAAGTAGCGGAAGGCGTCGGCGACGCAGTCGATGTCGACCCGGCCCTCCTCGACGGTCTTGCCGGCGTCGCGGCTCTCCAGCAGGCCGAGCTTCTCGCGGTCGCGCGTCAGCAGGTCGGCGACGCGGCGCAGCAGGGCGGCGCGCTCGGCGACGGGCGTGCGCGGCCACTCCCCCTGGCCGCCGTCGAAGGCGCGGTGGGCTGCCGCCACCGCCAGATCGGTGTCCTTCTCGTCGCCCTCGGCGACCACGGCGAACGGCGTGGCGTCCGCGGGGTCGAGGATCTCGCGCGTCGCGCCGGAGACGGCCGCCCGCCACTCTCCTCCTGCGTGGAGGGTGCCGCGCGCCTGGAGTTCCGTACTGTCCGCCATGATCGGTGTTGCCTTCCGTTCCTGTTCAGAGCCCCTGTGTCACACACGTGTCACTCACGGGACCGAGTGCGCCTGCCCCCGACCTCCGAATGCATGCGCGATCCGCGGTCGAAAGTGCGCTGCGTCACGGAAGATGCGAACAAATGCGACAAAAAGCGGCCGACTCCTCCCCGCGGCTCGACGCAGCGTGTCGTGGCGGGAGGTCGGCAGTGGCGGAGCTATCGTCGCCGACAGCGCCCCGGTGCCGTCGCCGTTCCCGGGGTGAGCTGTGACCCCCGGCGCGCGGTCGCGGTCCGACCGCCGACTTCACGGCGAGGCCGGCGCGACGTCGCATCGGAGCCGGACGGAGTGCCATGACATCAGCGGGGTCCGGGCAGCCGGCGCAGGCACGCGCAGTCGCCGTCGCGCGACACGGAAAACTCTGGCTCGTGCCGACCGTCCTGTCCGCTCTGGTGGCACTGTTCCTGTCGCTGCTCTACATGGGCGGCATCGTCAATCCGAACGACAGCCTGCGTGATCTGCCGATCGCCTTGGTCGATTCGGACGAGGGCCCGCCTCTGCCGGGACAGCGGCAGCCCGTGGGGGCGCAGTTGAGCCGGGAGGTCATCGCAGCGACTCCGTCGAGGACGGTGCAGTGGCGCAGACTGAACCAGGCTCAGATGCAGGAGCAGTTGGCGGCGGGCAAGATCTACGGCGCTCTCGTCATCCCGGCCGACTTCACCTCGTCGGTGGCGGCTCTGACGACCTCCCGCGCCACGGCACGGCCCGCCCTCACCATCCTCACCAACCCCGGTCTGGGGAGCCTCGGTTCGTCCCTGGCGAGCCAGATCTCCCAGCGCGCCGCCCACCGGAGCTCCCTGGCGATCGGCCGTCAACTGACCGACCAGGCAAAGGCCGGCGGTTCCGATGCGACGCTGCGCGCCCTCCTGGCCGACCCGGTCACCGTCACCACGCGGGTGGGCCACCCGATCGGCCGCCACAGCGGCCTGGGCCTGACCGCCTTCTACTACACGCTGCTCCTGGTGCTCACCGCGTTCGTGGGCGGCAACATCATCAACAACGGCGTCGACGGGGGCCTGGGCTACACCGACAACGAGATCGGCCCCTGGCACTCGCGACATCCGACGGTCCCGATCAGCCGTACGCAGACACTGCTGCTGAAAATGATCATGGCTGCCGGCATTTCCGTGCTCACCACCAGTCTGACGATGGTCGCCACGGTCGCGATCCTGGGCATGGACGCGTCCCATCTGCCGTTGCTGTGGATCTTCTCGTACTGCGCCAGCCTGGCCGTGGGCCTGGGCGTGCAGGCCATCAACGCGGCCTTCGGCGGAATCGGGCAGGTGGTGTCCATGTTCGTGTTCATCGCCCTGGCCCTGCCGTCCTCGGGAGCGACGGTCCCCCTCCAGGCGGTCCCCGACTTCTACCGCTTCCTCGCCCTGTTCGAACCGTTCCGCCAGGTCACCGACGGCGTGCGCGCCATCCTCTACTTCGACGCCCGCGCCGAAGCCGGCCTGACCCGCGGCTGGACCATGATCGCCATCGGCCTCGCCGTCGCTCTGCTCTTCGGCTTCGCCATGACCCGCTACTACGACCGCAAGGGGCTGCACCGCCTGGCCCTCCAGGAAGCGTGAGGGGCGCCTGCCGCAGCCTCTGCCCTTGGTGCGGTGGCTACGTGGTGTGCAGGGGCTCCTTGAAGGACTTGCGGAACACCGACCCGGCGAAGGGAATGATCGGGGACAGCATCTTCGCCTTGAGCGAGCTGGGATGCCGTTCGAGATCGACGTCGATGCGCGTGCCCTCATCCGTGGGAGTCATCTGGAACTCCCAGCCACCCGAGCCGAAGGGCTTCGAGTCGCGCGTGGTGACGGTGACGTGGTTCGTTGCCGGGTCCCATTCGTAGCGTGCGCGCTCCCACGATTTCTCGTTTCCCTCGGTGACCTCGGCCCAGGTGTCTCCGCGCTCGTGGACCTGGAAGTGCTCGGCGTCGATGGAGGGCCACTCCTGGACCCGGGAGGGACTGAAATTGGTCAGTACCCCCATGACCTCGGATGGGCTCATCGAGGAGTTCACGTGGAAATGCAGGGATGGCATGACCTGCTCCTTCGTTCAAGAAGACCGCTGAAGGACCCACTTCTCAGGATGCACCTCGGCTCAGCGCCGCGCACCGGCAGGCCCGCGGCTCTCGGCGTGCACGGCAGTCCGGGTCGTGTTTGCATGCCGTGAGAGGACAAGCGCATGAGTGACATCAAGCCCCGGTTCCGCACGATCGACGGCCTCTCCGTCCGGTACGCCGAGAGCGGCGAGTCCCGAGGGAACGAGGCGCTGCTTCTCAGCCCCTGGCCGGAGAGCCTGTACAGCTATGACGCGACGTGGTCGCGCCTGGCCGACGAGGCCCGCCTGGTGGCGGTGGACCTGCCTGTGATCGGGCATTCCGAGCTCCGTGAGGATCTGCTGTCCCCCAGTGCGATGGGCGAGTTCGTGGTGCGGATCGCCGACGAGTTCGACCTGGCGACGCCGCATGTCGTGGGCCCGGACATCGGCACCGCTGCGGCACTGTTCGCCGCGGCTCGGCACCCGGGGCGATTCCGGAGCCTCGTCGTGGGCACCGGAGGCGCCGCGGTCCCCTTGAAGCTGGGCAGCCCCCTCGACGACTGGGTGCATGCCGAGGACCTCACCCCGTTCCGCGCCATGCCCCCCAAGGCGGCAGTGGCAGCCGCGATCGCCGACATCCACGGCTACGAGCTCCCGGACGTCGTACGCGAGGACTATCTGGCCTCGTACACGGGGCAGCGGTTCGCCGACCAGTTGCCCTACGTACGCGCCTACCGCACGGAGTTGCCGGTCCTCAGCGACCTGCTGCCCGCCATCGAGGCACCGGTGCAGGTCGTCATCGGCCGCAACGACACCGTGGTCCCGGTGGAGAACGCGGAATACCTCGACGAGCGCTTGCCGAACAGCAGGCTCGACATCATCGAGGCCGGCCACTTCGTCTGGGAAGAGGCGGCAGGCGCCTATGCCGAGGTCATCACGCGCTGGTGGCGGGCGAACTGACGGCCGAGGCATGGACGCCGACGGCATCTTTGACTAAAGTCAAAGAAATATGGAGCCAGTGTCGACGGACCATGTGACGGCCTTCCGCCGCTTCAACCGTTACTTCACGCGCCGCATCGGCGTACTGGACGACCACTACCTCGGCCAGGACCGCCCGCTCGGCGAGGCCCGGCTGCTGTTCGAGATCGGGGACGGCGCGTCCCTGCGGGAACTCAGGAGCCGGCTCGGGCTGGATGCCGGGTATCTGAGCCGGATGGCCAAGGCGCTGGAAGCCCAGGGCATGGTCAGGCTGAGCGCGCACCCGCGGGACAACCGGTCACGCATGATCGAGCTGACCCCGGCCGGGCGGGTGGAGGTGACGGAGCAGGACCGGCGGGCGGGCGTGGCCGCGGCCGGGCTGCTGGCAGGCCTGAGCGCACCGCAGCGCACCGAACTGACCGGGGCGATCGCCACCGCCCAGCGGCTGCTGCGCCTCGCGGGCATCACCGTCGACCTCGTCGACGGCGCCGCACCGGACGCCCGGGCCTGTCTGGACGCCTACGCGGCCGACCTCGACGAGCGGTTCCCCGAGGGGTTCGACAAGGACGACCTCGTACGGCCAGAGGAGGTGTCCGGCGACGCCGGCGCGTTCTTCGTCGCCTACGAGGAGCGGCGCCCCGTGGGCTGCGGAGCGCTACGGCGCCTCGAACCCGGCGTCGGCGAGATCCGCCATGTCTGGGTGCACCCCGAAGCCCGCCGCCTGGGCCTCGCCCGCCGCCTGCTCGCCGCTCTCGAACAGGAGGCCGCCGCACGGCACCTGACCGCCGTACGCCTGGACACGCACGCCGCACTCACCGAGGCACAGGCGATGTACCGGGCCTGCGGATACACGGACATCCCGGCGTACGACGACAACGTCTATGCCAGCCACTGGTTCGAGAAGCGGCTGCCCTCTGCCTGACCGCCCGCTGCCCCCGCCGGTGACCGCCCCGAAGGCTTCAGCTCGGTGTGAACGCCGCCCTGACCTTCTCCAGCGTCTCCTGCGTCCCGGGCCAGTCCTGCGTCGTGCCCCGCACGACCATCGCGTACAGGCGTCCGTCGTCCGTCTGGAAGACCCGGTCGACGGCCTTGACCCGCTCGCCGAGGTCCTTGCTGTCGTACTCGTAGACGAGCTCGCTCGCATACGTCTCGTCCGGGACGGCTCCCCGGCTGATCTGGGTGAACCCGGGCTGCCCGGCGAGGCTGTCGACGGCGATATCGAGGGCGTCGTCGGGGGTGTAGCCCGGTTCGACCACCTCGAAGATCTGCAGCAGGCTCAGCTCGTCAGGTGAGGTGTAGAAGACGACGGCTCCGCCCTTCTGCTCGCTGCGGGCCCAGTCCTCGGGGACGACGGTGGAGAAGCCGGAAGGGTCATCGACTGCCCGGAACCCGTCGGGTACCTCGGGCGACCCGGAGGCGGCGGTGAACGGGTCCTCGGAGGTGGGAGCCGGGTCGGAGGAGATGTCCGTGGGCGGTTCGGCCTCTCCGTCCCGGGACGTCGTGGCCGTGCTCGACGAGGCGCCGCCGGCCTTGTCGTCGTCCCCCGCCTGGTCGACCGCCAGCCAGGTCGCGAGTGCGGTGACCGCGACCGCCGCGCCGACCGCGGCGGCGATGGTCCTGTTCCGGCGGCCACGCGGAGCCCCGGGCGGTACGGGGGGCGCCTGTGGCCAGTCGTTGCCCGGGGCAGGCGGTAACGGCCCGCCCACCGGTTCCCCGGCGGGCCACTCCCCCGGCGCCCCGGCCGTCGGTGCCCTGTCGGGCGGCGGAGGCGGAGCCGGGTGAACGCCCGCGCCCACCCGCTCCCACGACTGTGTGTCCTTGTTCCACCGGACCTCGCCGGCGCCCCCGCCGCGCATCGCTCAGCCCCCGATGAGGCCGGCCACGGCCGTGCCGAGGGCGGTCGCGGACGTGATCGCGCCGAGGACGCCGCTCGCCGCCTCCAGCGCGGAGCGGAGCCGGTCCAGGACGCCGGGCTGGGCACGGCCGGTGGTGGTCACCTGCCGCTCGGTCTCCTCCAGGCTTGCGTTCAGCTCCTCCGTCTCGGAGGTGGCGGGGTACCTCTTCAGGTCCTCACTGAGGTCGCGGACGGCCTTCAGCAGGGCCTGCTGCGACTCGTCGGCCGGGGCCGACACCGAGGTGTACGCGGCACTGGCACCGGCACCGACCGCGATGCCGTTGCCGGTGACGGATCCCCCGACGTACGTACCGGAGCCGGGTCCGTCGGCCGCTGGCGGCTGGTTCATGTGGTCCCTCCGTTGTCTGCTGCTTTTCGACGCGGTGATGCGACGCCTTGATGCGACGCGCTATTTCGACGCGCCACCGGCACCGGCCGACGAGGCCGGGGGCGGCTTGCCGGCCGACGAGTTGGCCTTGCTGTCCTTGCCGATCGCGATCCCGTTGCCCTGCACGTTGCCTCCGACGAAGGTCCCGCTGTTGTTGAACACGTTGGTGACCTTCTGCTCGAACTCGGCGACCTCGTACCCGGCGTTCCACAGCGCCTCGCCCACCCCGCTCGCGATCCGGTCCTGGACGGACTTGAGGTAGCGGGCGATGTCCATCTCCTGGAAGAGGGTCGCCCGGTCGTCCGCGCCCAGTTCCCGCACGGAGGCACCGGGCCCGTCGGGCAGCGTGTCCGCGTGGACGTCGGTGAGCTGCCGCCACGTCTGGGCGACCGCGCGGGCGAGGACCCGCAGGGCGTCTCCGGTCGCGGCCGGGATGCGCAGCAACGCGAAGAGGTAGCGGCCGAGGCCGCCGCGGTGCAGATGCTCGTGCGCCTTCCTGTCGGCGGTGGCGAACAGCGCGTTGACCGGCGGCAGTACGTGCGGGGCGACCTCGAGCATCAGCATGCCGCCCTGGGTGTGGACTCGGACGAAGACAGTGACGACGATCTCCTCGTCCCACCCGCCGACGCGCACCCGAAGGAAGTGCCGCCGCTGCTCGCCGCCTTCCTCCACCGCGTCCGTGCGGTGCATCAGATACGTGTCCTTGGTGTACGGGAAGGCCATCCGCCCCGGCAGCCCTTCCGCGGGCAGGAACACGCACTCGTCCACGACGAGTTCGCGCAGCCGGTCCAGCACGGCGTCGGCGGCCTGCGGGGAGGTGCGCGCCGAGGGCTCCCGCAACTGCTCCACCAGCGGCTTGATCTTCTCCAGCACCGTGGCGTTGTCGAGCGGCTCCGCGGGCGTGGGGTCGGTCTTCCTGAGCGCGTCGAGGGGGGAGTCCCCGTCGCCGGCCGTGCGGGGGCGCAGTTCGATCGACAGGGACCACGGTTCGAAGGGCAGTCCCGCGCCGCGGAACGGCTCGGCCTTCGCGTAGAGGATGAGCGGCGCGTGCTGCTCCTGGCGGATACGCCGGCTCAGTTCGCCGAACCTAGGTGCGGATGCCGACTCGGCCGGGTCGTCGGCGGCGTTCGGGAAACGCTGCTTGGACAGCTCGCCCGCGATCGTGCGCGCGAACTGGCCCCGCTGTCCCACGCTGAGCAGGGCCAGCAGCAGCGGCAGCGCGAGCAGGCATGCGGCGGTGAAGCGGTTGGGTTCCGCGAGGGCCGCGTTCAACGGGTCGAAGGGGGTGCCGAAATCGGCGCCGTCCGACGAGTCGAGGAAGCTGTCACCCGAACCACCGTAGGAGTCGGACGCGTACTCGTCCGGACCGGCGATGAGCAGCCGGAACAGGGTGACGTAGACGAAGAGCAGGGTGAGACGCCCGTACCAGCGCAGTACGAAGGCGAGGAGCCGCCGGAACATGGCGAACTGCGGGAACTTCCCGTCGATGTCACGGCTGCCGCCCAGCCGGCGGCCCAGCGCGATCAACAGGATCGGCCAGATCACCACGGTGATGTGGAACTTGGTGAGCGCCGCCACGACCACCCACAGGGCGATCATCCCTGCCGACCACGCCACTTCCTGGCGGCGGGAACGCAGGGCGTGGGCGAGGACGCGGGCCGCGTCGTAGCCGTAGGAGGGCGCGGCGAACCGCTCGCGGTGCACGTACAGTTCGTCGATCACCGCGTCCCGGTAACCGACGTGCAGATACGTCCCCGCACAGAGCAGCCGGCACGCCTCACTCCGCGCCGGGTCGACCGGACGGCGTGGCCCGGATCTCGGCTCTTGCCCCCGCTGGGGCGGGAGCTGCGGCTGAGTCATGGATCGTCCCCCGATTCAGGAACCAGTCATGGCAGGTTGCCCTGTCATGGCGCAGCCAACTCCCCCATCCCGCACAGGAGTTGGCCGCGTCAGGATCGACCAGCATAGGACACAGGTGTGACACGGGTCACCCGAAGCCGCGGTCTCCCTCCTTCCGCTCACGTTTCCTGCGCAGCGCCTGCACGGGCGTTCGACGACGATGCCGCTGCTTCTGCTGCTGCGAAGAACAAGGAGCGGACGCACCGATCCCCGGGCAGCCGTGCCGCCCGGGGATCGGTGTGAGTGTCGGCTCGCGCCTGTCAGATGAGGCCGAGGGAGCGGACCGCCTCGCGCTCCTCCTCGAGCTCCTTGACGGAGGCGTCGATGCGGGCGCGCGAGAACTCGTTGATGTCCAGGCCCTGGACGATCTCGTACGTGCCGTCCTTGGTGGTGACCGGGAAGGAGGAGATCAGGCCCTCCGGGACGCCGTACGAGCCGTCGGACGGGATGCCCATGGAGACCCAGTCACCGTCGGCGGTGCCGTTGACCCAGGTGTGGACGTGGTCGATGGCGGCGTTGGCGGCGGAGGCCGCGGAGGAGGCGCCGCGGGCCTCGATGATCGCCGCACCGCGCTTGGCGACGGTCGGGATGAAGTCGTCGGCCAGCCACTTCTCGTCGTTGACGACCTCGGCGGCGTTCTTGCCGGCGACCGTGGCGTGGAAGATGTCCGGGTACTGGGTCGCGGAGTGGTTGCCCCAGATCGTCAGGCGCTTGATGTCGGCGACCGTCGAGCCCGTCTTCTTCGCGAGCTGGGTCAGCGCGCGGTTGTGGTCGAGGCGGGTCATCGCGGTGAAGCGCTCGGCCGGTACGTCCGGGGCGGCGGCCTGCGCGATGAGCGCGTTGGTGTTGGCCGGGTTGCCGACGACCAAGACCTTGATGTCGTCCGCGGCGTGGGCGTTGATGGCCTGGCCCTGGGGCTTGAAGATGCCGCCGTTGGCCTCCAGGAGGTCACCGCGCTCCATGCCCTTGGTGCGGGGGCGGGCACCCACGAGCAGCGCGACATTGGCGCCGTCGAAGGCGACGTTCGGGTCGTCCGAGATGTCGATGCCCTGGAGGAGCGGGAACGCGCAGTCGTCGAGCTCCATGGCGGTGCCCTCGGCGGCCTTGAGCGCGGGGGTGATCTCAAGGAGGCGCAGCTTGACCGGCACGTCCGCGCCGAGCAGCTGGCCGGAGGCGATGCGGAAGAGCAGGGCGTAACCGATCTGGCCGGCCGCGCCGGTGACGGTGACGTTCACGGGAGTGCGGGTCATGGCGTTCTCCGTATGACAGCTGGCGGTGAGGGCATCCCTGCCCCGGGGTGCGGGACGTAGAGATGATCGATCTCTTGGCGTCGAGAGATCCACCGGTCAGGCTATCGCGCCTCCGGTATCTCGCACGGTCGGGTCGGTGTGGCCCGGCCCACAAAGCCACCACTGGGGCGAAAAGCGGCGGCCGCCCTGTCCGGGAGAGGGGGACGTGGGCGGCCGCCGGGTGGGGGTACCGGTTGCCGGACTCCCGTGGGGGTACGGTGCGCGTGCCCACTTCGCCGGCGGCCATTCCTGTCCGACCCGAAATCTTTTCGCCCCGGTCCTTTCGCCCCGGTCACCCCGATCCCTCGGCCGTTGCGAACGCCCGACGCCGGCCAGGCTGCGAGGGCCTGACCGGCGTCGAGATACCGCTCCGAGAGTCCTTCGGGTGCGCCGTTACTGCGTGCACCCCTCCTGACCGGCGGCCAGCGTCGCGCAGGCCGTGGCCTCGCCCGCGTCCTTCACGGCCACCATCGGCGTGTACGCGATGGTGTCGCCGACGGCGGTGATCGTGCCGGTCTCCTTCGTCTTGCCGACCGTCACCACCACCTCGTCCCCCTGCGCGGCCTGAGTGATACGGCCCCACGCGGCGCCGCACGTCTCGCTGTAGCGCACCTCGACCACGGCCGTGCCGACGGTCGCGGTCCTGGCGGTCGTCACGAGGTCACCACTGCACCCCATGCTCTCCGCGTCCTTGCCGGTGCAGGAGTCACCGCTGCACTTGACGCCGGCCGGCAGGTCGGGGTCGGTCGTCACGGACGGAGAAGGCGAGTTGGCGGCCTCGTCGCCCTTCTGGCCGCGGCCGGCGTCGGTGAAGAAGAACACCGCCGCGATCACGACCAGCACGCCGACGACCCCCGCGAGGAACATCGTCAGCCGCCGCTTGCCACCGCCACCCCCGGAGGACCCGCCTCCGGGACGGGGGCCCTGCGGGGGCTCGCCGTACGGCTGGGATGCGCCCTGCACCCAGCCCGACGCGGCGCCGGACGCCCCGGAGGCGGCGAACGCCCCGGACGTCGCGGATAGCCCGGACGCTCCCGACGGCACCGCCCCCGACGTACGGGCACCCGCCGGTCCCGGACCTCGATACCCCGCCAGTCCCCACGAGTTGCCCCCGGAGTCGGCCCCGCCCTCCAGGACGTCACCTCCGCCGGAGTCCCGCACCGGCGAGTCCCGTACCGGGGAATCGCGGACTGGGGAATCCCGGACCGAGTCCCGTACGGAGGAATCCCGCACCGGAGTATCGCGAAGCGCGGAGTCCCGCACCGCCGAGTCCCGTACCGCGGAGTCCCGTACCTCCGGCGCCGTCGGCTGTGCGGGCACGGGCGGCACCGTCGGTGCCACGCCCGCCGGACCCGCAATGCCGGGCGTCACCGTCGCGCTGCCGCTCTTGCGTGCCGTCCGGCCTGCCTTCGCGCCCCCCTTGGCGCTTGCCGGGGGCGCCCCGAACTCGCTCAGCGCCGCGCGGGCCTGGGAGATCCGGATGGCCTCCATGGTCATGTCGTGGCGCATCTCCGAACGGCTCCAGGCCCGTTCGGCGAGCTCCCACATCGTCGTCACGTGAACCGGATTCGTACCCGTGACCTCGGCAAGCGCCACGATCGCGCCCTTGGGCGCGAGCAGCCGCCCGTTCAGATACCGCTCCCAGGACGTCTTGCTGTATCCCGTGCGGTCGGCCAACGCCGCGATGCTCAGACCGCTGCGGTCCACAAGCCGGCGCAGCTGGCTCGCGAACTCCCTGACCTGCGGATCGAGTTCATCCGGCAAAGCCCTCCAACGAGGCATTGCTTCCCCCTCTTCCCCCCGGTTCGTGCTGGTGTTTCTCGCGTTCCCCCGCGCGTGGTGCCCTCTGCCGAGTCCCCGATGTGGCTACCCACAGGGATGCGCCCAGTAAGGATCTCAGTTCCCGGGGTGGGGGCGCACGGGAGCATTGGGACCGTGGGCGTGCACCGTTGCACGCCCGTCGAATGGCGTCCAGTGTTCCACCGGCGACCCTCCTCGGCCGACGCAACCCTGGTAGTAAGCCCTTGCCAACACGTGGGACGACCCCGGTGCGTCCCGGACGACCACGCTAGCCCGCCCGTTGAACGACTTCCTTGCAAATGCGCGAACTTGTCAACACATCGACACACAGAAAGCACATAAACGATCACGCCCGTCACGGGCGCTGTATTCGGGCAAGTCAGACGCGGCAGTCCCACCGGGCTCACCCCAGCGCAAGGGCCCCGATCAGCGCTGTCAGCACCAGCACCACGGCGAGCGCGACGGCGGCCATCAGCAACCGGCTCGACGACGGCTCCGGTTCCTTCGGCGGCGCGTCCCACCACGGCAGGGTGGGGTCGTCCTCGTAGTCCTCACGCACCTCGCGGGCCTCGTCCGCCTCACGCGGCCCGTGCATCCCGTGTGCCCGGGGCTCCGGCTTCGTCGGCATCACCGCAGGCTTCGGCCATGCCTGCACGGCCAGTTCCCACCGCACCCCGAAGCGCTCCGCCTCGTCCCTGCCAGTGCCCGCCACCCGGCACAGCGCGATGACCGCCTGCCGGGGCGGGGGCTGGGTGGCGTTGAGGTAGCGCTGCCAGGAGGACTTGCTGTACGCGGTGCGCGCGCCCAGCGCGACCAGGCTCAGGCCCGTGCGGTCCTTGAGCTGCCGCAACTGCTCCACGAAGTGCCGCACCTCCGGCGGCAGATCGTCGGGCAGCGGCTGCCACGCACCCATCGCTCACCTCCGAACCAGATCCGATCGGGTGACGACACCGGGCGGCGCATTGGTTCCCGATGTGCTGCGACGTAGCGGAACGGTCACTTCCGTGCCACAGCGCACTGACAGGCGTTGAACAGCACCTTCGACGTGCCCGAGGGTTGACGCAGACGGCGGCCCGTCCTTCCTCGGGGGAGAGGACGGGCCGCCGTCGCACGCAGTGGCTTTCGGGCCGGGAGGCCTCAGCTGTCCACCGTGAAATGCAGGGCGTCCTTCAGGAACGGCAGCTTCAGCCACGGGTCCGGCTGCGCCATCAACGCCAGCAGCACGATCACGAGGCCCAGCACGCCGTACGTCACCATGTCCGTGAAGCGGGAGCGTACGGCGAGCATGCCGACGCTCGGCAGGAGCCACCGCAGCACCGCGCCGACCAGCAGGGCGCTGCCGATCACCAGGGTGCCGACCCGGAACACGTCGAGCGCGGTGATCAGCAGACCCACCGCGACCATGCCCAGCACCAGCAGGACCGGCCACTGCCGGGCGGGCGCCGGGGCGTCACCGGCAGCGGCGCGGCCGCCGCCCTCGGGACGTGCCGTGTCCTTGGTGAACAGCGGGAAGCGGCGGGTGGTGCGCCGGGGCGTGCCCTCCGCGTCCGGTGCGCTCACCGGATCCCGGACCTCGATCTCCTCGACGTCCTCGGTTTCCTGCGTCTTGCCGACGCCGCCCTCAGCCGACACTGCGCTCCGCCGCCTCGACCACGTTGACCAGCAGCTGCGCCCGCGTCATCGGGCCCACACCACCGGGGTTGGGGGAGATCCAGCCGGCCACCTCGGCGACGCCGGGGTGGACGTCGCCCACGATCTTGCCCTCGGCGCTGCGCGAGACACCGACGTCGAGGACGGCGGCGCCGGGCTTCACGTCCTCGGGGCGGATCAGGTGGGCGGAGCCCGCGGCGGCGATGATGATGTCCGCGCGCTTCAGGTGTGCGGACAGGTCCCGCGTGCCGGTGTGGCACTGGGTCACCGTCGCGTTCTCGCTGCGCCGGGTCAGCAGCAGCGGCATCGGACGGCCGATGGTCACGCCGCGGCCGACGACCACGACCTCGGCGCCCTTGATCTCGACGCCGTAGCGGCGCAGGAGGGTGAGGACGCCGTTGGGGGTGCAGGGCAGCGGGGCCGGCTCATTGAGGACGAGGCGCCCGAGGTTCATCGGGTGGAGGCCGTCGGCGTCCTTGTCCGGGTCCATGAGCTCCAGGATCCGGTTCTCGTCGATGCCCTTGGGCAGCGGCAGCTGGACGATGTAGCCGGTGCAGGCCGGGTCCTCGTTCAGCTCGCGGACGACCGCCTCGATCTCCTCCTGCGTGGCCGTGGCAGGCAGCTCGCGCTGGATGGAGGCGATGCCGACCTGGGCGCAGTCGCGGTGCTTGCCGGCGACGTACTTCTGGCTGCCGGGGTCCTCCCCGACCAGGATCGTGCCGAGGCCGGGCGTGCTGCCCTTCTCCTTCAGCGCCGCCACGCGGGCGGTCAGATCGGACTTGATCGCGGCTGCGGTGGCCTTGCCATCGAGAATCTTGGCGGTCATGGCCCCCATCCTCCCGGATGACGCCCTCGGTGTTCCAATCGGATGCCCGGCCCGTGACGCACATCGCCCTTGCAAGATCCCGAAGATTGCATCTGCACAACAGGTTCCGCCTCAGACTGGACAAAATCGCACGGTACCTAGAACGATGAACGGCGCAGTTTCGCGGAACATGTTCGGGGGGCAAAACCGCTCAAATCGTGAAGTTCCTCCGCGCAATGCCGCATCGTCCCCGCATTCGCAACGGAGGAATCCGGCCATGAGTTTCGGCTCGCCCAACCCGCCTTACGGTCAGCCGCAGGACCCGAATCAGGGCTACGGGTACCCCCAGCAAGGACAGCAGCCCGGTTACCCCCAGCCGGGCCAGCCCCCCTACCCGCAGGGCGGGGCCGGTTACGGCTACCCGCAGTCGCCGCAGGGCGTGCCCCCGCAGGGCGGGGCCGGTTACGGCTATCCGCAGCAGCCGGGTTACCCCGGCGGTCCGGGCATGCCTCCCCGCGTGGCATCCATGGGCCGCCGCTTCGGTGCGCGGCTGATCGACGGGGTGGCGTTCACCGTCATCTACATCATCCTCGCCGCCGTCGGTGTCGCGGGCTCCTTCAACGCGGCCAACGACTGTGACCCCAACGCCGTCGACTACAGCACCTGCGTGAACGACGCCAGCTCCGACATCGTGGCCTCGATCGGTGCCGTGGTCGGTGTCTTCGCGGTGATCGGCCTGCTCTACGAGTGGCTGATGGTCGGCCTGGTGGGTGCCACCCTCGGCAAGATGGCCGTCGGCCTGCGGGTCGTGAAGGCCGACACCGGCCAGAAGCCCGGCCTGGGCTCCTCGTTCATCCGCTGGATCATCCCGATCGTCGGCAGCCTGGCCTGCGGCATCGGCCAGCTCCTCGTCTACCTGTCCCCGTTCTGGGACAAGTCGGGCCGCCAGCAGGGCTGGCACGACAAGGCCGCGAGCACCATGGTCGTACAGAACTGACCTCACCCGAGGTTTCGCCGGGCGGGACTCACTTCACGCCAAACACAGCCGATGGCCGTGTCTCACTCGTACGAGGGGGGCACGGCCTCGCTGCGTCGCCCTACTCTGACGTGGGTAGCCGTCAGGCACGGGGAGACGCACCTTGTACAGCATCATCGTGGTACCTCCGCCGACCACGGAGGACGAGACCGACCGCACCCAGCTCCGGCTGGCGCCCGGCGAGCGGCTCGGCTTCGGCCGTTCCGCCTCCGACAACGACCTCACGATCGCGCACGACGGGGTGTCCCGCAGAGCCGGTGAGATCACCGCGCAGGGCGCCTTCTGGATACTGAGCAACCTCAGCCGGGAGCAGACGTACGTCGTGGAGAACCCGGAGGGCGCGGGCGAGCACATCAAGGTGGGGCCGGGGCGTCTCGACGCGCCGATCCCCTTCGAGTTCTCGCGGATCGTGCTGCCGGCGGCCGGCGATCTGCTGCCGATCGAGGTGTGGGCGCCGCGCCACGACTACCTCAGCTCCGAGGGCGGCCTGGACGGCGCGACCACCGCTCCCGCGTTCTCGGTCGACCGCACCAAGCGCTACTTCGCGGTCCTGGCCGCCCTGTGCGAGCCCCGGCTGCGCGGCGAACCGCACGCCCCCCTGCCCACGGTCGACCAGGTCGTGGACCGGCTGCGCCCCAACTGGCCCGCCGCGTCCCGCACTTCCGTCCAGTGGAACATCGACTACCTCGCCGTGAAGCTGCGGCTCAAACCCGGCCCGGAGACCGCGGACACGGGTCCGCGGCTCAACGGCAAGAAGGAGTCGCTGGTCTCGCTGGCGCTCCGGTTCGACCTGGTGCGGGAGGACGATCTCGTCGTCCTGCACGAGTCGTCGCCGTCCGTTCCGTCGCTCTCGGCTTCGTCCGCGCCGGCGCCCGGCCGGGTGGCCCGGTGACCGAGCCGTATGCCGTGCCGGTGCCGAAGGGGTACCGGGTGGGCGGCTGGGAGGTGCGGGAGCCGATCGCCACGGGGGCGTTCGGGAGTGTGTACGAGGGCAGGCGCGTCGGAGACGACGAGGCCCTGCCGAAGACGGTCGCCCTGAAGTTCCTGCCCACCGGCACCGGCACCCCCCGCCAACTCACTCACCTGCGCGAACTCATCGAGCGCGAGGTCGAGTTGCACCGCCGGCTGAAGCAGCCACGGCTGATCCGGATGTACGACACCCTCACCGTCGACGACCCGGCCCGTCCAGCCCTCGACGGCGCCACGATCCTCGTACTGGAGAAGGCGCAGGGCTCCCTGTCCGCGCTGCTCTCGGCGGAGCCGCGTCCCGGCTCCGGTCCCGTCCTGCTCGCGCAGATCTGCGAGGGGCTGGCGCAGCTGCATCACGCGGGCTGGGTGCACGGGGACCTGAAGCCGGCCAACGTGCTGCTGATGAGGGACGGTTCGGCCCGGCTCGCCGACTTCAACATGGCGGCGGAGCTGGAGGGCACGCACGCGTACACGCCCGCCTTCTCGACGCCCGACTACACGCCGCCGGAGCTGCTCTGGTCGGAGATCGGCGAGCGGGGCCGCCGTATCCGGCCGTCGGCCGACGTCTGGGCGTTCGGTGTCCTGGCCCATCTGGTCCTCACCGGCTCCTTCCCGCTGCCCGGCGCCACCCCGTCGACCCGCCGCGACGCTGCCGCCGCCTACGCGCGCGGCACCGACGAACTGCGCCTGTCGCCCGAACTCCCGGACATCTGGCGGGAGATCGTGCGGGACTGTCTGACCCGTACACACGGCGACCGGATCGGCACCCAGGCGCTGCTGCGGCGGGTGGGCGCCGCGGCGGGCACGGGCAGCTCGCCGCGCCTGCCGCGGGCACTCCTGCCCCGCCGGCGCTCCCGCCGTACGACGATCCTGACCGCCGCGACCGCCGTGGTGGCGGTGGCAGCCCTCGGCTACGGCGTCAGCAACTGGGCGGACACCGGCGCCGACGGGGGTGGAAGCGGGGCCGGCGGGCCGGGGCGTGAGAGCACGAGGGTCACGGCCGCCACGTACGGCGCCTCCGAACTCCGTACCGACAAGGGCGTCCCGGTGGCCTACCGCCGCCTCATCGTCGACTCCGCCCACGACTGCGTCCGGCCCGAGGTCACCCCCGCGCTGATCGCAGCCCTGCTGAAGGCGGAGAGCAACTTCGACCCGGACCTCTCCGACCCGTCCGTGGGCAAGGAGGGCGAGTACGGCATCGCCCGCTGGACGCCGAGTCTGCTGCGCTGGTGGATCCGCGCGGACGGTGTCCCCGCGACGGAAACCCCCAAGCCTCCCCTCACGCCGGCCCAGTCCATCCCCGCCGTGGGCCGCTACCTCTGCTACATGGAGCCGCTTCTGAACCGGACCGGCCTGTCCGGCGACCGTCAGGTGCTGCTGGCCGCCGCCTACCGCACCTCGACCAAGGTCGTGAACAACGCGGGCGGCGTTCCCCCGAAGTACCGCGACTACGCCACCCGCGTCGCTCACTACCTCAAGGAGTACACGCCGCCCGCGAAGTAGGGACCCTGAGAGTTCTCAGGTACCGCTCGTGGCCGGTCGGCGCCATGGTGTTGCTGTCCACCAACGGGGGTGGCAATTCCGGAGGGACACCGACCATGAAGCGCATGCTCGCCTCGCTGGGCGCCGTTGCCGTACTGGCCACGGGCGCCGTGGCCCTGACGCCGGCGGGGGCTTCGGCGGCACCGAACGGCTGCTGGGGCAGCGGGCCGAACAACTCCCGCTACTGCCACAACTACCAGGGCGGCAACGTGCTGTTCAACGGCAACGTCGCGGGCTGGCTGAACGCGGGCGACAACTGGTTCGTCTGCCAGAAGAAGTTCCCGGGCCAGGAGAACCCGCCGGTCGGTGACGCCCGCAACGACTGGTGGCTGTGGACCCAGGCCGACACCAACGTCAGCAACGGCGGCTGGGGCTGGTTCCCCGCCAACAAGGTGTCCGGCGGCGTGAACTACGGGGCGATCCCGGGTCTGCGCACCTGCTGAGCGCCTGCTCAGCGCCTGCTGACGGCACGCGTAGCGGCCTCCGGCTCCCTCGGGGGAGGGCCGGAGGCCGCTACGCGTGCCCGTACTTCTCCGTTCTACGGCAGCGACCAGAACCTGAAGGCTGCTCGGTTATTGCAGTGAACTCATGTGCGGATCCAGGGAAGATGACCCTGCGTCACTTACCGGAGCACCGAAGCCCCGGGTCCCTGAGTCTGCAGGTCTGATCTGCAGGCCTGATCCTGCAAGGAAGGTTCACTCGTGAGACCGAGCCGTATCGCCCTGACCCTCGTGGCAACCGCCCTGACCCCGGCACTCCTGCTGGCCGCTCCGGCCTTCGCCTCCGAATCGGCCCCGCCGTCGTCCGTCACCGCGGCAGCCGCCTCCGACACGGACGGCTCGAACGTCGACGACATGTCCGACGACGACATCCGCGTAGCCATCATGCGCATCATCGCCGACCCCGCCACCGGCAAGGCCGTGTACGCCGCCGCGCAGAAGGCGATGGACGGCACCATCGAGGACCAGCGGTACTTCCTGAAGACGGGCCGCTGGACCGCCCAGGCCGAGGACGACCGCGTGGCCGTCGCCCGCATCCTCGGCACCGCCGACCCGAAGACCGACAAGGCGGTCATCAGGGAGGCCAACGAGGCCCTCGACGCCGGCACTCCGGAGGCCCTGCGCGCCTTCCTGGAGACCGGTTACCGCCTCGCCCGCGCCGAGGACGACCGCGTCCGCGTCGCCCGCATCCTGGCCGACCCGACCATCAGCGACGCCCTGCGCGCGGCGGCGGAAGACGCCATCGACGGTACGCCGGAGGAACTGCGGTACTTCCTTGAGGTCGGACAGTACGAAGTGGACGCCTAGGTCGAGTCCGCGAGGTCCCGCCTCGCGGACGCGCCACGCCGCGGGCAAGCTTCGTGATCTGTCCGGAACGCCCCTTACCCTGCCCTTCGTCGGCGGGGAAAGGGTTTTCCTCATGGGACTGGTTGTCCTCATGGGATCGGTTGTCCTCATGGGATCGGGGGAGGGGGACGAGTCCGTGCACAGCGTCATCGTCGTACCACCGGCTTGCGCCGGGCCGGACGATCAGATCAGGATCGCCACAGGTGAACGTCTCGCCTTCGGCAGGGCGGGAACCGGCGGCGGTCTCACCATCGCGCACGACGGGGTGCCCCGGGTCGCCGGGGAGATCACCGCGCACCGGAACTTCTGGCTGCTGAGCAACCTCAGCGAACACCAGACCTATGTGGTCGAGAACCCCGAGGGCGCCGGGGAGCACATCAAGGTCGTCCCGGGCCGGGTGGACGCCCCCGTGCCGTTCGAGTTCTCGCGCGTGGTCCTGCCCGCGGCGGGCGATCTGCTCGCCTTCGACGTCTGGGCACCGCGCCACGCCTTTCGCAGTGTGGCGCGCACCGGACTCTCCGGCTCCGTCACCACCCCGGCCTTCGCCCTCGATCGCACCAAGCGGTACTTCGTGGTCCTGACCGCCCTGTGCGAACCCCGGCTGCGCGGCGAACCGCACGCCCCGCTGCCGGCGGTCGAGCAGCTGGTGGAGCGCCTGAGGTCGGTCTGGCCGGCGGTCACCAGGTCCGCGGTCTACTGGAACATCGACTACCTCGCCGTCAAGCTGCGGCTACGGCCCGGCCCCGACACGGCCGACCCCGGACAGCGCGTCAACGGCAAGAAGGAGTCGCTGGTCTCGCTCGCGCTGCGTTTCGATCTGGTCCGCGAGGACGACCTGGTCGTGCTGACCGCCGCGCCGAGCGAGGTGGCCGGATGACCGGGCAGCAGCCGCACGCGGTCCCCGTACCGCACGGGTACCGCGTGGGCCACTGGGAGGTACGGGAACCTCTCGCCTCGGGCTCCTTCGCGACCGTGTACGCGGGCAGGCCGACCGGCGAGGCGGATCCGGCCCTGCCCCGCCGGGCCGCCCTGAAGTTCCTGCCGACCGGCACCCGCACCCCGCGTCAGCTGCGTCATCTGCGCGAACTGGCCGAACGGGAGGTGGAGGTGCTGGCGCGGCTGCGGGCTCCCCGCCTCATCCGCATGTACGAAACGCTGACCGTCGACGACCCGGACCATCCCGAGCTGGACGGGGCCACCGTCATCGTCCTGGAACGGGCCGAGGGCTCTTTGGACACCGTCCTGGAGCACGACCCGAAGCCTGAGGCCGGGCCCGCGACGCTGGCCCAGGTCTGTGAGGGCCTGCGTCAGCTGCACCATGCGGGCTGGGTCCACGGCGACCTGAAGCCGGCCAACGTGCTGCTGATGAAGGACGCTTCGGTGCGCCTGGCCGACTTCAACATGGCGGCGGAACTGGACGGCACCCACGCCTACGCGCCCGCCTTCGCCACGCCCGACTACACCCCACCCGAGCTGCTGTGGCCGGAGATGGACGAGCGGGGCACCCGGATCCGCCCGTCCGCCGACATCTGGGCGTTCGGGGTCCTCGCCCACCTCGTCCTCGCGGGTTCCTTTCCGCTGCCCGGCGGCAGCACGCAGGCACGCACCGACGCGGTGACGCGCTACGCGCACGGCGCCGAGGAATTGCGCCTGTCTCCCGAACTGCCGGAGCCCTGGCGGGAGATCGTCCTGGCCTGCCTCGCCCCCACCCACACGGAACGCATCACGGCGGAAGCTCTGCTACGACGCGTGGAGCGAGCGGCGCACGCCCCGCGCTCGGGGCGCCTGCCACGCCTGCGCCCCCGCCCCTGGCACCGGCATCCGGTGGTGTCGGCGATGCTGGCGGCGGCGCTGGTGCTGCCGACGGCCCTGGTGGGCGGAGCGTACGCACACGTCAACCACGACGACGGAACACCGGTGTACGAGGCCCTGCCCGCCGCGTCGAGGGCCCCGATCAGCACGGACGGCAAGGTGTCCGTCGGCTACGACCGCTGCCCGCGGGACAGCGTCTGCTTCTTCAGCGAGCACAACGGCTGGGGTGACATGTGCAGTTGGCGGGGCGACGACGCGAACTGGCAGGCGGGCGAGGAGACGTGCGACTGGGCGGCCGACGGCCCCGTCCGCTCGATCTTCAACAACCTCGCCGGGAATCGGCGGAACCACGACGTGGCCTACTACCGCGGCACGGACTTCGAGGCGGCCGGCTACGACCGCAGCCGCGAGGCCCAGCGCACCGGCTGCGACAGGGTCAACTCCATGGACAACCTGGCAGGCACGTACGCACCGCACTCGCACCGGCTGGTCGACAGCTGTGCGAGCGGTGAGACCACGACGTGGGGCAGGTTCCTGTCCCTGTTCGAATGAAACAGGGACAGGAACGGATGAGCCTTACGGATAGAGCGTGTGGACGTTGGCGGTACTGCAGTTGCAGTCCTTGTGCTGCGAGGCCTCGATCTTGTACACCGGGCTGCGCCTGGTCGCCGTCGAGGTGCTGCTGGCCCAGGTGCCCCACGAGCCCTGCACCTTGATCCGCACGTAGGCGTGGCCCGCGCAATCCCCATCGGTCTTCTTGGTGGTGGTGGCCACGTGATCGCTGACCTTGCCGACGTACGTGGTGTCGTCGGAGCAGTTCCGGCTCCAGGTCTTGTTGGCATCAGCCGTCGCCGGCGCGGCCGCGAACATCGTCACGCTCAGCGCCGCGACGCCCAGCGCCGCCCCGTACTTGACTCGCGTCAGTGTCATGCTTTCTCCCCGTTTCCTGTGAACGACCGGGGCATCGGCAACTGCAAGCCCCGACCACAGTCTGCAGGGCGCTCGCTTCCCGCCGTACCTACAACTTTGCAGGTTCCGCCTGCGTCAGAGGCCCTGGTCAACATCCCCGCCTACGGCAGCACCGACAACTGCATCACCGCCGAGGGCGCCTCCGGCTCCCACGTGGAGGCGATCCAGAAGGCGCTGGGCCTGGAGGACGACGGCGTGTACGGCCCGAAGACCCGCGACAAGCTGAAGTGGCGCAGCACCACCGGCCACTGCGGCACCCTTCCGTAGCCGCGAGCGCACATCCCCCGGCCGCCTCACGCGGTAGCCTCACACCAACTGACGGGACACGAGTGGCCGTTGGGGAAGAGCAGCACTCGGGGGATCCATGACCGACCACCGGCAGCCCATGCCATCACCCACCCCGGCGGCCGTCGACGCCGCTCTGGTGCAGGCGGGCGCCACCCCGCTGAAGCCGACCGCCCCCGCCCGCATCGGCCCCTACGTCCCCCTCGGACTGCTCGGCAGCGGCGGCATGGGCCACGTCTACCTCGCCCGCCCCGCCGACAACACCCCGGGCCTCGCCGCCGTCAAGGTGATCCGCCCCGAGTACGCCGAAGACCCCCGCTTCCGGCGGCGTTTCGAGCGGGAGGCCGCCGTGCACGGCCGGGTCCACACGCCGCGCACGCCGCAGCTGCTCGGCACGGGGTTCGACGACTCGCTGCTGTGGATGGCGACGCAGTACCTGCCCGGCCTGGACCTCGCCGAGGCGGTGCGTGAGTGCGGCAAGCTGGAGCGCGCCGGGGTGTGGCGGCTGGTCGGGGACATGGGGCAGGCCCTGTCGGCACTGGCCGCCGCCGATGTCGTACACAGGGATCTCAAGCCGTCCAACGTGATCCTGTCCCCGCAGGGCGCCCACGTCATCGACTTCGGCATCGCGCGGGCCGCCGACAGCAGCGCGATCACCTCGACCGGGAGCCGGGTCGGCACGCCTGCCTTCATGTCGCCCGAGTATCTGCGCGAGGGCCGCTGCGACACCGCCTCCGACGTCTTCTCCCTCGCGGGAAGCCTGATCTACGCCGCCACCGGGCACGCCCCGTTCGGGGACGGCACGGGCGTCGACGTGATGCACCGGGTCGCGTTCGAGGAGCCCAAGCAGGACGTCATGGCCGAACTCACCGCCGTGGAGCCCGGGTTGGCCGCCCTCCTGACCGCCTGCCTTGCCAAGGATCCCGCCGGGCGTCCCACCCCGCGGCAGCTCACCGACGCCGCCACGGCAGCCGGTCACGGCGGCGCAGCCGTCTGGCACGAGCCGCTGAGCGCCCGGCTGCTGGCCCGACGGCAGGCCTGCGAGGTACTGGAAGGTGTCGCCGTCCAGGAGACCGCCCGGGCGCCCCTGAGTTCGCAGACCTCCCGGACCTCCCAGGAGACGGTCCAGTTGCGACTGCCCGGGGAGCGTACGGCTGTCCCCGCCCCGGAGGACGGGCGCAAGCGGCGCAAGCGGAGGGCATACGTCGCCGGCGCCGCGGGTCTCGCCGTGTGTGCCGTCGCCGCGGGCGCCTTCTTTCTCACCGGCCCGTCCATCGACGAAACGGCCCCGGCGGCGGCGACGTCGGCCGGCAGCACCGCCCCCGACGACGCGCGGGGCGCTTCCCTCCCCAGCTCCTCCTCGTCGCCCTCCCGTGACAAGGAGAGGGCGGAGGAGAAAGGCAAGGACACCGACGCGAAGGCGTCGGCCGCCGCCGAGTCGGCCGGCCCGAGCGCCTCCGACGGCGGCGGCGCGGGCGGAACGCAGGCCACGCCCGGCGACGAGGCCTCCGCCCCCTCCGACGGCGAGGAGGGCGGCAACGGGGGCGGGGGCGCCCCGACCGCCACCCCCACCAAGACCGCCACGACGCCCGCCACCCCGCCCTGGATTTCGGACTGCGCCTACTACGGCGGCACCGAACTCACCGACCGGGGCGACAAGGGTCAGCGCGTCGTCCAGGTCCAGTGCATGCTCAGCAAGCGCGGCTACAGTGTCGGCGGCTCGGGCGTGGACGGAGAGTTCGGCGCGGACACGGAGTCCGCGGTCAGGCTGTTCCAGAGCGACAAGGGGCTGGAGGTCGACGGCGAGGTGGGGCCCAACACCTGGGCGGCGCTGCGCAGTTCGACGTAACGGCGACAGACGCGGGTGAGGGGCGGGCCGCATGTGCTGCTCGCCCCTCACCCATGCCGGCTCAGTGGAAGAAGTGCCGCGTCCCCGTGAAGTACATCGTGACGCCGGCCTTCTGAGCGGCCTCGACGACCAGCTCGTCACGGACCGAACCGCCGGGCTGGACGATGGCCTTGACGCCGGCCTCGCTCAGGACGTCGATGTTGTCCGGGAACGGGAAGAAGGCGTCTGAGGCGACGTACGCGCCCCGGGCCCGCTCGGCGCCGGCCCGCTCGACCGCGAGCTTGCAGGAGTCCACCCGGTTGACCTGCCCCATGCCCACGCCCACGGACGCGCCGCCCTTGGCGAGCAGGATGGCGTTGGACTTCACGGCCCGGCAGGCCTTCCAGGCGAAGGCGAGTTCGGCCAGTTCCCCGGCGCTGAGCGCATCGCCGGTCGCCAGGGTCCAGTTGGCGGGATCGTCGCCGCCGGCCTGGAGGCGGTCGGTGACCTGGAGGAGGACGCCGCCGTCGACGGCCTTGACCTCGACGTCGTTCTTCGGGCCCTCGGGGGCGCGCAGCACCCGGATGTTCTTCTTCTTGGCGAGAGCCTCCAGGGCCCCCTCCTCGTAGTCCGGCGCGACGATGACCTCGGTGAAGATCTCGGCGACCTGCTCCGCCATCTCCTTGCTGACCGGGCGGTTGACGGCGATCACACCGCCGAACGCCGACAGCGGGTCACACGCGTGTGCCTTGCGGTGCGCCTCGGCGACGTCCGCGCCGATCGCGATGCCGCAGGGGTTGGCGTGCTTGATGATCGCGACGCAGGGCTCGGCGTGGTCGTACGCGGCACGGCGGGCGGCGTCCGTGTCCGTGTAGTTGTTGTACGACATCTCCTTGCCGTGCAGCTGCTCGGCCTGCGCGAGACCGCTCCCGCTGCCGTCGACGTACAGGGCCGCCGGCTGGTGCGGGTTCTCGCCGTAGCGCAGGGTGTTCTCGCGCTCCCAGGTGGCGCCGAGGAAGTCGGGGAACTGCGACTCGTCGGCGGGGGCGTAGGAGGAGGCGAACCAGCTCGCGACGGCAACGTCGTACGCCGCCGTGTGCTGGAAGGCCTCGGCCGCGAGCCGCTTGCGGGTGGTGAGGTCGAAGCCGCCGTCGCGGACGGCCGCGAGGACGTCGGCGTAGCGGGCCGGGCTGGTGACGACCGCGACCGACGGGTGGTTCTTGGCGGCGGCGCGCACCATCGACGGACCGCCGATGTCGATCTGCTCGACGCACTCGTCGGGGGTGGCGCCGGAGGCGACGGTCTCGCTGAACGGGTAGAGGTTGACGACGACGAGGTCGAAGGGCGCCACGCCCAGCTCGTCGAGCTGCTGCCGGTGGCTGTCCAGCCGCAGGTCGGCGAGGATGCCCGCGTGCACGCGCGGGTGCAGCGTCTTGACGCGGCCGTCCAGGCACTCGGGGAAGCCGGTGAGCTCCTCGACCTTGGTGACCGGGACACCGCCCGCGGCGATCTTCGCGGCCGTGGAGCCGGTGGAGACGAGCTCGACACCCGCCTCGTGCAGGCCGCGCGCGAGGTCTTCCAGACCGGTCTTGTCGTAGACGCTGACGAGCGCCCGTCGAATGGCCCGCTTGTTGCTCTCGGCGGTCACTGGATAACTACCTTTCGTCCCTCAATGCGATAGCCGTTGCGGGCGAGCCGCCCCACGACCTCGACGAGCAGCCTTCGCTCGACTTCCTTGATGCGCTCGTGCAGAGCGCTCTCGTCGTCCTCGTCCCGGACCTCGACCACGCCCTGAGCGATGATCGGCCCGGTGTCGACGCCGTCGTCGACGAAGTGAACGGTGCAGCCGGTGACCCTGGCGCCGTACGCGAGCGCGTCGCGGACGCCGTGGGCGCCGGGAAAACTGGGCAGGAGCGCGGGGTGGGTGTTGACGAACCGCCCGCCGAAGCGCGCGAGGAACTCCTTCCCCACGATCTTCATGAACCCGGCGGAGACGACGAGATCGGGCTCGTAGGCGGATACGGCCTCGGCGAGCGCCGTGTCCCACTCCTCCCGGCTGCCGTGGTCCTTGACCTTGCACACGAAGGTGGGCAGTCCCGCCCGCTCGGCCCGCGCGAGCCCCTCGATGTTCTCGCGGTCGGCGCCGACGGCCACGATCTCGGCGCCGTACGCCTCGGAACCGACGGCGGCGATCTCGTCGAGCAGCGCCTGCAGATTGGTGCCGGATCCGGAGACCAGCACGACGAGGCGCTTGGCCACGGGCTTGGCGGCCACGGTGGGGCCCTTTCTCGGGGGTGCGTTCTTCATGCGGCCGACGGCATGTAGGTTCGCGTCCGTACGTCTCACATCTGTACGTTCATACGAATGCATCGCACCCCCGGATACGGGGAAGTCTACGAAGCAGCCGACCGTCAGCAACGATACCGGCACACCGGAAGGCCCCCACGGGACGGGGGCGTGGCCGGAAGGTAGCGTCTGGGGCGAGCGGGCTCGGGAACGCGGTCGTCGTGCGGTGCGTTCTTCGTGTGACAGCTCAGAACAGCCAGCCTTATCGCCTAGGGGAAGACGCTCACTTGATGCCGGACCGCAGCCTGCGACTCCTCACGTTCCCGCCGCACCCGGTGCAGGGAGGGGAGCACAGCGGCGTGCTGCTGCGGGAGCGCCCCACCTCACCGCCCGACGCGCCTTCGGGCGGACAGGACGGCGACGAGCGGGGCCGCGGCCAGGGGCAGGACGACAACCCCTTCGCACCGCCGCCGGAGGGCACCCCGGACCGCCCGTGGCAGCCGCGCCGCCGCCCGTCGGGTGAGGACGACGGCTCGCAGGACTCCGACGAGGGCAGAGGCCGCTCGCCGTGGGGCAACCAGTGGAGCGACCGCCAGCCGGGCCGCTCCCCCGACGGCTTCGGCGACAACTCCCGACGCGGGCAGGACGGCCCCGGCGGTCCCGGCCCCGGCCCCAACCTGCGCTGGGACCCGACCGACCCGGTCCAGCGCCGCGCTCGCTACGCACTGCTGTCCGGCATGTGGGCCTTCTTCTTCGCCCTCTTCAGCTGGCCGTACGTGGCCCTGCTCCTGGGCGCCCTGGCCCTCTACTGGGGCATCAGCAGCCTCCGAGCCAAGCCCCGCACCCCCGACCCGAACACCCCGACCCCGCCGCGCCCCACCGGCCGCCCCCAGACCACAGCAGCAGTAAGCGGTCTGGTCACAGCCTCCCTCGCCATCGCAGTGGTCGCCGCCGGCTTCACGGCGCAGATGGTCTACAGCGACTACTACACCTGCACGAACGACGCCCTGACGACCGCGGCGAAGCAGGCGTGCGAGGAGCATTTGCCGGAGGAGCTGCGGGGGATTCTGGGGACGGGGGACTGAGGGACGCGGATGCCCTCCGCTGACGCCACTCCTCGACGCCGGTCCAGGCATCCCAGCCCATCCGGCGTTTGAGGACGAGGCCCGCACCATCCCTGACCCCCACCCACCCACGGGCGCTGCACCCCTGCACTTCAGCCCGCCCGGCGTTCGAGGCTGACCCCCACCCACCCACGGGGGCTGCCCGCCTGCATTTCAGCCCGTCCGGCGTTTGAGGACGAGGCCGTTCAGGCCGACAGCGGGGGTCTGAGGGCGGCAGCCCCCAGGGCCGGGGGGCGAAGGGGCAGCGCCCCTTCAAGGACGGGAAGGGCAGGGGCGGCGGGGGCGAGATCCGCTCCGTCACGGCGACGCCCGCTCCTCGGGTGCCTCCGGCGGATCCGACACATCCTTCATCGCCGCCCAACGCGCCTCACGCGAGTCATCGTCGCCCCACGGCGAGGGCGCCGACCCCGACTCCAGCTCAGGCTCGGGCTCAGGCTCCGCCACCCCCGCGACCGGCACCTCGGCAGGCAAAAAGTCGTCCGGCTCGAACGTCGTGTCATGGTCATACGCCCCGTACGGAACCCCCTGCCCCTCACCCCCGTACGCCCCGTCCTCGTCAGCCACCACCCCCCGACCGTCCTGGTCCTGCACCAACGCCGTGAACGGCCCTTCCTGCACGAAGGCCGACCGCCCCGCCGTCTCCCCCGTCTCCCCCGCCGCCGCCTCCACCCGAGGCCGACCGATCCGAGCCCCCTCCGTCTCACCAAGCCGCCCCGCCCGCCGCCCCAGGTGGCACCGCCACCCCCGCACCACCACAGCCACCGGAACCGCCACCACCGAGACCCACCCCAACGCCGCAGCCCCCACCTGCCACCACACCGGCCCGAACTCGGCGAGCGCCCCCCGCCCCAGCGGCCCGCCCGACAGCGCGGCCAGCTCGGCGACGACGACCGCGCAGAACACGGCCGCCAGCAAGGCAACCCCGGCGGTCCGCCCGGGCGCCCAGGCCACGGCCGGCGCCTGCCCGCCCCCGGACCGAGCCCGAAGCCCGTCGCCCCACCCCGCCGCGAACCACCCCACGACCACCCCCGCCACGACCGGCACCACTCCCACCCCCACTGCACCGGCCCCCCGACCCCAGCGTCCGGCACCGCCGCCAGCAACGGAAGCGGCGGCAGCAACGGCGCCGGCGCCGAGGACAGCGGCCCCACCACATGCCCCGTCCCGAGCACGAACCCCGGCCCGAGGGCATACGCCGCCGCCCACACCGCCGCGTTCGGCACGAGCGCCACGCACAACAGCAGCACCCCGAACCGCCCCGACCACCCCTCCGTCAGCTGCAGGAACGACCCCCGCGCCGCCGCACCGTGCCACACCAGCGACCCACCCACCAGCAACGCTCCACCCGCGACGAGCGCCGCCGCACCGGCCCCGGCCGCCCGGGCCGCCGCACCGAGACGGGCGGGCGCCTCCGCCTCGGGAACCAGCCGCCGTACCCGCGTCGGCATCACGCCGAGCACACCGTGGGCCGCCTCGGGCCGCCGTTCGCACGCCATCCACACGCCCACCCCCGCCGCTCCCATCGCGAGGAGGGGCACGCACACCCCGGTCCACCACCACGACGGCCGCAGCTCACCGCCCGCCGCGTACACCGCCGCCCCCACCCCGACCCCGAGGTACCCGAGCACGACACCCGCCCACGCCGTACTGCCCGACACCAGCGGCGCCCCGTCACCACCGTCCGCCGCCGCGTCCCGCGCCGCCCGGTACACCAGCCACACCGGCAGCATCAGCATCAGCAACGGCGTGACGCCCACCGGCGCGGGGAGACCGGAGAGGGTGTCGGTGCGGACCAGTTCGGCACCGTGCGCCAGCAGCCACAGCACAGCGGCGACCTGCAGCGCGCTCCCCGGTCCCTTGTCCGGATACGGCGAACTGACCCACAGCACCATCACCACCACGGCGATCACACCGAGCCCCAGCCCCGCCGCGACCGCGCCGCCCAGAAGGCTCGCGCCGAGTCCAGGCGTGCGGTACCGAAGGCGAGTGAGCAGGGAGGACAGGGGCGTTCGACGAGCCGTCATCTCGATCACGCCCGCAATGCTCCCAACGACACGCGCTTTCCCGTCGTAACAGGCGAACCTCCGAAGTGTCGCTCAATATACGTTTATGTACTTTTTCGCACGAAGGGGCGTACGGTGACGCAGAGCCCCGCATCCCCGCTTCCCTCGCCCGAGGAACGCCGACGCCTGCGCGAGGCCGCTTCATTGACGCAGGCTCAGGTCGCGGCACGGGTGGGCGTCAGCCGCGAGACAGTACGCGCTTGGGAGAACGGCCGTACGACACCACGCGGCCAGAGGAGGGAGGCGTACGCGCACCTGCTCGCCTCTCTTGCGGAGGAGACGGCGGAGGAGACGGCGGAGGAGACGGCGGAGAAGTCGGCACAGCAGTCGGCACAGGAATCAACGGAAGAGACAGAGGCTCAGAACGCCACGGGAGGGCGCGACATGACGGTAGGTCAGGGTGCCCGCGAACGGGCCGACACAGCCGTACGGACTGCCGTACCGGCGGCCGACCCCACCGAGGTCGAGGCACCGCCGCCCGAAGCGCGGGCCGAACGCCCCCTCTCGCCCGCCCAGGCCTTCGACGCGCTCTACGCCTTCTGCGCCCCGGCCCTGGTACGGCAGACCTACCTGCTCACCGGGCGCCGTGAACTCGCGCGCGAGTCGGTCGAGCGGGCCTTCGAACTCGCCTGGCAGCGCTGGCCCGAGGTGGCCTGCGACCCGGACCCGGCGGGCTGGGTGCGGGCGACGGCGTACGATTTCGCCCTCTCCCCCTGGCACCGGTTCCGCCCGCGCTACCGGCACCCCGAACCCCCACCGTCGAACGCGTCCGACCGCGCCCTGCTGAACGTCCTCCTCGAACTCACCCCGCCCCAGCGCCGCGCGCTGCTCCTTTACGACGGTGTCGGCCTCGATCTGCCCGAGACGGCGGCGGAGACGGAGGCGACGACACCTGCGACCGCGAACCGTCTCCTCAACGCCCGCGCCGCGGTCGCCGCCCGCCTCCCGGACCTGTCCGACCCCACCGAACTCCACTACCGCCTGGTCGAACTGGCCTCCACGGAGCGTCTGCGCGCGGCCAAACCGGCGGTGGTACGCGACGGCAGTGAGCGCCGGGCCCGCTTCTGGACCCGCGCGGCGATCGCCTTCACCGTGGCCCTCATCGGCACGACGGCCCTGACCCTGCGCACGGCCCCGACCCAGTACGAGCCACCGGTGCCGCCGGGGGAGACAGTGCTCGGCGTGCCGCCGAGGGTGGCGCCGGGTCCGCTGTCGGAGAAGGAGCAGAAGCTGCGCGCGAAGCTGCGGGCACAGATGCAGCACGGCCCGGAGAGACTCGCACCGCAGCCGGAGTGAGCTGCGTGGACGCCGGTGGGCCCGCCCCCACGCAGGGGACGGGCCCACCGGATGTTGCGCTTGGCGCCTGTGAAGGTCAGCCGCCGAGGATCTCGCGAGCCAGCTTCGCCGTCTCGGTCGGCGTCTTGCCGACCTTGACGCCGGCGGCCTCCAGGGCCTCCTTCTTCGCCTGGGCGGTGCCGGACGAACCGGAGACGATGGCGCCGGCGTGGCCCATGGTCTTGCCCTCGGGCGCGGTGAAGCCGGCGACGTAGCCGACGACCGGCTTGGTCACGTTCTTCGCGATGAAGTCCGCGGCCCGCTCCTCGGCGTCGCCACCGATCTCGCCGATCATGACGATCAGGTCGGTGTCGGCGTCGGCCTCGAACGCGGCGAGCGCGTCGATGTGCGTGGTGCCGATGATCGGGTCGCCACCGATGCCGACTGCGGTCGAGAAGCCGATGTCACGCAGCTCATACATCATCTGGTACGTCAGCGTGCCGGACTTCGAGACCAGGCCGATACGGCCCGGCTTGGTGATGTCGCCCGGGATGATGCCGACGTTCGACTGGCCCGGGGTGATGATGCCGGGGCAGTTCGGGCCGATGATCCGGGTCTTGTTGCCCTTCTTGCCGGCGTACGCCCAGAACGACGCCGAGTCGTGCACGGCGATGCCCTCGGTGATGACGACGGCCAGCGCGATCTCGGCGTCGATGGCCTCGACGACGGCGTCCTTGGTGAACTTCTCCGGCACGAAGATGACGGAGACGTTGGCGCCGGTCTTCTCGATGGCCTCCTTGACGGTGCCGAAGACCGGTACCTCGGTGCCGTCGAAGTCCACGGTCTGACCCGCCTTGCGCGGGTTCACGCCGCCCACGACCTCGGTGCCGTCACCGAGCATGAGCTTGGTGTGCTTCATGCCCGTGGCGCCGGTCATGCCCTGGACGATGACCTTGCTGTCCTTGTTGAGCCAGATAGCCATGGTGTGTTGTGTCCTCGTCCTGAGTGCTTACTTGGCGGCGTGGGCCAGCTCGGCGGCCTTGTCGGCCGCGCCGTCCATGGTGTCGACGCGCTGGACCAGCGGGTGGTTGGCGTCGGTGAGGATCTGTCGGCCGAGCTCGGCGTTGTTGCCGTCGAGACGGACGACGAGCGGCTTCGAGACGTTCTCGCCGCGGTCCTCGAGGAGCTGCAGGGCCTGGACGATGCCGTTGGCGACCTCGTCACAGGCGGTGATGCCACCGAAGACGTTGACGAAGACGGACTTGACGTCCGGGTCGCCGAGGATGATCTCCAGACCGTTGGCCATGACCTGGGCGGAGGCGCCACCGCCGATGTCCAGGAAGTTGGCCGGCTTGACGTTGCCGTGGTTCTCACCGGCGTACGCGACGACGTCCAGGGTGCTCATGACGAGACCCGCGCCGTTGCCGATGATGCCGACCTCACCGTCGAGCTTGACGTAGTTGAGGTTCTTCTCCTTGGCGGCGGCCTCGAGCGGGTTGGCCGCGTCCTTGTCGTGGAGCTCCTCGTACTCGGGGTGGCGGAACTCGGCGTTCTCGTCGAGCGACACCTTGCCGTCGAGGGCGATGACGTCACCGGAGGCGACCTTCGCGAGCGGGTTGACCTCGACGAGGAGGGCGTCCGACTTGATGAAGGTGTCCCACAGCGTGATGAGGACGTTCACGACCTTGTCCGCGACCTCGGCCGGGAACTTGGCTGCCTCGACGATCTCGCGGGCCTTGGCCTCGTCCACGCCGTCGATGGCGTCGATCGCGATCTTGGCGACGGCCTCCGGGCGGGTGGCCGCCACCTCCTCGATCTCCATGCCGCCCTCGACGGAGGCGATGGAGAGGAAGGTGCGGTTGGCACGGTCGAGGAGGAAGGAGACGTAGTACTCCTCCAGGATCTCCGGGGCCGTCTCGGCGATCATCACCTTGTGGACCGTGTGGCCCTTGATGTCCATGCCGAGGATGTCCGTCGCGCGGGCGACGGCCTCGTCCGCGGTGGCGGCGAGCTTCACGCCACCGGCCTTGCCACGGCCGCCGACCTTCACCTGGGCCTTGACGACGGACTTGCCACCGAGACGCTCGGTGGCTGCGCGGGCCGCCTCAGGCGTGTCGATGACTTCACCGGCCAGCACCGGTACATCGTGCTTGGCGAAGAGGTCCCTCGCCTGGTACTCGAACAGGTCCACGCGCTTCCGTCCCTATCAGTGATCTCGCGGTTCGTTGGATGCGTGGGCGTGCCGCGAAGGGCAACGTGACGTCCGCTGTCACAAGGGAGGCGCACACGGTGTCCGAGCGCGCGGCATGTCCGTCTCGCAGGTTATCTCTGCTTGAAGGAGGCCCCTAAATCGAGGGTCACACCTGAGCGGTGATACCTGTCACATGATGCCGCGATCAGCGGAGATCACTGGCACGGCGTGCCGACCGTGAGGCACGCGGAAGGCGGGACGGGAGGACCTCACCGGGTTGGGGTTGACCCGGTGAGGTCCCACGAAACAGCCCGTAGGGGCACGAATGGGCCGCCCCTGTGGGCTCTGGCCGGGTGATCCCCACCCCAATGGGGATCACCCGGCCCGTCCGCGGGGTTCCGGTCGGCACAGCCGACGGCATTCGGCCGCCCGGCCCGTCTGCCCCGCGGAGTCGGTGGGGAGCGGTGCGTCAGATGCGGTACGCGCCGCTCTGGGGAGGTCGTGCCGGACCTCGTTCCGCAGGCCGCGCTGGAGATCGCGCTGGAGGTCCTGCGCGTAATCCGGCGTGACCGACCGGCCGACCTGCTGCACACCGGCGGCGGCGTTGCCGGCCAGCGGGCCCGCCGAGTCGCGGACCGTGCCGGTCAGGCCCTCGGCGAAGGGCGCGGCCTGCCCGGCGACGCCGTGCACGAAGGGGTCGACCTCGCCGACGACACCGCCCGCGAAGGGGTCGACTTCGCCGACCACGCCGTACGCCAGCGTTGTGGCGCTGCCGCCGACGCCCCGCACGACCGGCTGGACGGTGTCCACGACCGTGTCGACGACGGGCCGCACGGCACCGGTGACGCCGTACGCGAACGGCGGCACCTCCTCCGTGACGCCCTCGGCGAGGGGCACGGCCTGCCCGGCGACTCCGTGTACGAGCGGGGCGACCTCGCCGACGACACCGCCCGCGAACGGCCGGACCTCGCCGGCCACGCCGTACGCCAGCCCGCCCGCATCCGCGACGGCCTGCCCCGCGACCGGCACGACACCGTGCACGGCCGTGTCGGCGACGGGCGGCAGGACCGCACCGGTGACGTCCGCGGCGACCTGGCCGACGAGACCGGTGGCGTACGGGGGTACGTCCGTGACGGCACCCCGCACGACCGGCTGCACGTCGGCGACGGCGCCGGGGGCGATGGGCCGGACGTCGCCGACCGCGCCGTGGGCGAGGTACTGGACGTCGCCGACCACCCCGTGGGCCGTCGGCTGCACGCCCTGAACGACCCCGCCGACGACCGGCTGGACCCCCTGGACGGCATCGGCGGCGACCGGCTGGACGCCCGTGACGGCCTGCCCGGCCAAGGGGTGCACATCAGCGACGACGCCGTACGCCAGCGCGGTCGCGGCGCCGACCGTGTGCGCGCCGGTCCGGGCGACCCCGCCCACGGCGCCGTGGGCGACCGGCACGGTGCCGTCCACTGCATGCCCGACGACCGGACGCACGCCGGTCACCGCACCGCCGGCCACCGACTGGACGCTGTCCACCGCGTTCGTGGCGACTGGCGTCACCCCGGCCACGGTGTGGGTGGCGGCGGGGACTACGCCGAAGACGGTCTGCTCGGCGGTCGGGACGACGCCCTCGACCGCCTGGCCTGCGACGGGCAGTACGCCGTTCACGGCCTGGGTCGCGATCGGCGGTACGGCCGCGTCGGCGGTCTGCGCGACGACCGGGGTGACCGTGCCGGGGATGGCACTGACCGTGCCGACGACCCGCTGCTCGACGCCGCCGACCGTGCGGCCGGCCGTCCCGGTGACGTGGCTCGGAACGGCGGCGATGGAGGCCTCGGCGGCCCTCTTGGCGGCGGTGGCCTTGCCGGTGGCGGCCTTGCCGGTGGCGGTGGCCTGCGTGACGGTCGTCGTCCCCGTGGCCCTGGCCTGGACTTCGGCCGCGGAGGCCTGGGCGACGCCCTGCGTGCCCCGCAGCTTCGTCTGGGTGGCGGCGAGCGCCTCCTCCAGCTCGGGGGCGAAGGCGGCGAGGGGGCCGAAGAGGTAGTCGATGGTGCCCGGGAGCTGCGGGGTGTGCCGGTGTGCGCTCCTGAGATCGGTGACGGCAGCAGCGGCGGCGGTCGCGGAGACGTGGGCCTCGGCCTGCGCGGCAGCCTGCGCCGCCGACTTGTCCGCGCGGGGGGCCCTGGCGGCCGCCGGGACCGAGACGTTGGCGTCGACGTAGCGGGGCGCTTTCTCGGCGTCGTTCGTGTTGTTCGCGGGCGCGGTCCTGGCGGTCTCGTTGACCGTGCTGGTGGCGTCGTCGGTAACGCCGGTGACGCCGGTGACGGTGCTCGTCACGTCGGAAACGACGCCGTCAACGGTGCCGTTGACCGCTCCGAGCAGCCCGGGGGCATCGGTCGCGTCGGTTGCTTCGGTTGCGTCGGTTGCTTCGGTTGCGTCGGTTGCGTCGGTGGTCGTGTCCGGTACGGAGAGAGTGGAGGCGTGCAGTTCGTCCGCGCTGGCGGCGGCCGAACCGAGCGCCCACGCGCCGGTGACACCGGCGGCTATGACGATCGAACGGCGAATGTTCTTGTTCATACGTGCGTCGGATCCCTAGATCTTGGGACGGTTTGGGGACATTCCGGCAGCGGTTCCGGTAGCGGTCCAGGAAGTTGAGGACCAGCGGTACCGGCTACGGCTCCGGCGGCTTCCATCCGGAAAGATCCAGCGATGTCCAGGGGGACATCGAGAACTGGGGTGAGGTCCGGACGGACTGGCATACGGGCGGATGGGCAGACCTGCTTCCGCCCCGCGCGACAGGTCTACGGGGGGAGAGCCGGCCGACTCGGCCTAAGCGGGGGAAACCGGAATGTCCCGGTGCCTGTCCTGGATCTCGTCCGCCTCGACACGGGCGGCGGCACCGGGCACCAGCCGCAGCGGCGCCCGCCCGTTCAACGAGACGGCATGCGTGTCCCCGTGGCGCGACGAGTTGCTATCCCCCGCCGAACGGTTCCCCAGCACACGACCCGGGTGATCGACCGGCGCCTGAGGAACGGGGGCGTAACGGGAAGGCCCGGTCGTGCGCGCACCGCTGGACGTCAAGGCATGGGACGCGGCGACATCAGCAACGAATCGGGGGCCGTAGCCGACGCCCCCTTCCCTGCCGGTACGCCCCTTGTCGCCCTGTCCGTCAACGGCCTCGGGCACCTCGGCAACCGGGTGGGGCGTCTCGGCGCCGGGCGCGGGCAAAGTCTGCCCGGGCAGGGCGGGGAGACCGGGGAGGCCTGGGACGCCGGGGAGGGTTGGAGGGTCGGGGAGGGTGGGAAGGTCAGCGCCGGGAAGGTCCGGGAGCGGGAATCCGGGGAGATCCAGCCCCGGCCAGCTGGGCCGACTCGGCCACGCCGGCGACTCGGGCGCCGTCGGCAGCGCGGGCAGCGCAGGCGGCGCAGGCGGCGCAGGCGGCGCAGGCGGCGCAGGCGGCGACGCCAACGGCGGCACCTGCGCCTGCACCTCGGCCAATCCGCCGGTCACCGACTCGGCCACGTCCCCGACCGGCCCGACCACGCGATGCCCCGCGCCCTGGATGACACGCTCGGTCACGGGGCGAAGGACCTGGCCGTCGGTGGGGTGCGGGATCGTGGAGGCGGCGTTGCCGACAACCTGAGCGCGGTGATGGGTAGCTGGAGCCTGCGGCGCCGGATCACCGACAGCCGGGGGCTGCGGAATCGGGGAGAACGGCGAAGCTGCCGAAGGCTGCGGACTTGCCAGAGGCGTCGACGATGCCGGGCCGGCCACAGCGCGCGCTCTCGTCTCCGCCAGGCCGCTCACCAACCGCTCGACCGCGCCCCCCGCCGACGTCCCGACCCCCTCACCCTCCCGCGTCGAAGCCGTGGCCCCGACGACGGCGGAGGGTGCCGAGCCCGGGGGCGACGAGGTGGCCGTCCCCACCGAAGCCCCGTCGGCCGCGTACGCCCTCTCTCCGCAGAGGAGCCCGATCGCGAGCACGCCGGCCACCAGCAGAACCAGCTGCAGCGCACGCCACCCAGCCGCAGTGCGCAGGACACGCAGAGCGGCACCGGGCAACGTGGCCGGCCTAGTCAAGACGGGGAGTCCTCCCGTGCGGCGGAACGAAGTACGCGTGATGAGCAGCGAGTCGATGCGATGCGGTACGGACGAGCGGAGCGCGGCGCACCGCTGAACAGGCGTCCGATACTCGCACGGCCCTCCCGACGTTGCGCAAGCCCTCCGCTCCCGATGCACCTCATGTCCCTTTTGCTGGCTCAAGTCGGGCGTCACCAGGTCGACAAATCGCCAGCCATTCCGGGCCATTCGACCTTCTCGGTTCCTCTCCTCGGATCCCTCCTCCCGCATCTCCTCAGCCCCTTCCTCCCGCAGCTCCTTGTGCACCTCCTCTCAGCCGCTCCCCTCGCCCCGTCTTCCCGTCCCCTCACACCATGTCCGGCACCGGTATCGGTCGCTTCTCGATGGCCGCCGCCATCACGTCCGGGAACAGGTCGGGCGTGCAGGCGAAGGCCGGTGCGCCCAACGCGGCGAGCGCGGCCGCGTGTTCCCGGTCGTACGCCGGTGCCCCCTCGTCCGACAGCGCCAACAGCGCCACGAACTGCACCCCCGAAGCCTTCATCGCGGCGACCCGCTTGAGCATCTCGTCACGTATGCCGCCCTCGTAGAGGTCGCTGATCAGCACGACCACCGTCTCCGCGGGCCGGGTGATCTGCGACTGGCAGTACGCGAGCGCCCGGTTGATGTCCGTGCCGCCACCGAGCTGCGTGCCGAACAGGACGTCGACGGGGTCGTCGAGCTGGTCGGTGAGGTCGACGACGGCGGTGTCGAAGACGACGAGCCGTGTGTTGATGGACCGCATGGACGCCAGCACGGCCCCGAACACCGACGCGTACACCACGGACGCCGCCATCGACCCCGACTGGTCGATGCAGAGAACGACCTCCTTCTTCACGGACTGCGACGCCCGCCCGTACCCGATGAGCCGCTCCGGCACGACCGTCCCGTACTCCGGGAGGTAGTGCTTGAGGTTGGCCGCGATGGTGCGGTTCCAGTCGATGTCGTGGTGGCGCGGCCGGTTGATACGGGCACTGCGGTCGAGGGCCCCGGTGAGGGTGGCCCGTGTGCGGGTGGCGAGCCGCTTCTCCAGGTCCTCGACGACCTTGCGCACGACGGCCCGTGCCGTCTCCTTCGTGGTCTCCGGCATTGCCCTGTTGAGCGAGAGCAGCGTGCCCACGAGGTGCACGTCCGCCTCCACCGCCTCCAGCATCTCCGGCTCCAGCAGCAGCGTGGACAGCCCGAGCCGGTCGATGGCGTCCCGCTGCATGACCTGTACGACGGAGGACGGGAAGTACGTCCGGATGTCCCCGAGCCACCGCGCCACGGCCGGCGCCGACGCCCCGAGCCCTGCCGAACGGTCTTTCCCCGCCGGCGACTTGTCCCCCTTGCCGTAAAGAGCGGTGAGCGCCCCGTCCATCGCGGCGTCCTTCCCGGAGAGGGCGCACCCGGTGCCGTCGGCGTGGTCCCCGCCCAGCACCATCCGCCACCGCCGCAGCCGCTCTCGCGCCGGATCCATCGCCTCGGTCGTCATCGGCACGCTCCCTCACGAGGCCGCTCCCACAGCGGCATCACCGGTACGGTCGTGGCCGTTCGCCGACCCTGTGCCGCGAACCAGTGCGATGGCCTGACGGCGCCCACCGCTCCGGCACGATCCCTCGGTTCCGTCACTCCGCCAGTCGTCATCCCGTAGCCCCCACCAGCTTGTTCGCGCCGACGTAGCTCTCGGCGCCCTCTTCCGCCCGGTCCAGTCCCAGCAACAACCGCACCACCGGCACCACGGCATCCGCCCGCTCGACATCGAGCTCGGCGCCGAAGCCGGGTATGCCGGCGCCGGAGCCTCCGGCCTCCCTGCTGCCCCGCTCCCCCGGACCTCGCCGGACCAGCTCACCCAAGGTCCGCCGCACCCCGGCCTCATACGCCGAGAACGTCCGCCTCAGCAGCGGCAGTACGTCCGTGAACGCCTCCGCCGACACCCCCGTCAGCCACGTATCGACCAGCCCGAGCAGCCGCTCGTCGTGGACCAGCAGCATCCCGCCGCCGGACCCACCGCCCACGAACCCCTCGATCCACGCAGCCGCGTCCCCCGGTGGCGTCCCCGGCGACAACGCAAGCCCCATCAGCCGCGCCGCCTCCTCCTGCACCAACTCGCCGTCATCCAGGAGCAGCCGCACGGCACGCCCCCTGAAGACGCCGGGCACGGTGTCCCTCACGGACAGCACCCGAAGCACCCGGTGCCAACGGTTGCGCAGGTCGCCGTGTCCGAGCGCGGCCGAGTCGCCCGGGGCGGTACCGGGCCCGGCCTCGGGGCCCGCCCCCCGCGCGGACGCCACCGCGTCGCCCAGCAACCCCACCGCACCGTGCACCGCGTCCACATGGCGTCGCATCTCCTCGGCGGCATCCGCGTCCAGCGCGGCACAGGCCGGGGGCAGGCCGACGAAGATGCGCTCGGCGAGCCCCGCGGCGACCTCGGTGAGCGCCCCGGTGTCCGTGCCCCGCACATCGCCGTACCGCAAGGACCGCACCAGCGCGGGCAGCGCCTGGGCGAGATGGCCGACGTCGGCGTCGAGAGCCGCCCGGTCTGCGAGGACCCGCATCACCACAGGCAGCGCGTCGGGCAGTTCGGCCAGTAGGCAGCGCTCGGCGAGTGCGGTGACGTCGGCGAGCCCCTGCGCGGCGACGGCATCCGCCTCCGCCTTGGCGGTGGCCGCCGCGAACACGGTGGTGCCCCACACCCCCGCCTCCGCGATCCGCACGGACAGCTCGGGCTCCCACCGCAGCAGCCACGTCTCCCGGAACGTCCCCGTGCTCCCCCGCGACACGACCGGCTCACCCCACTCCACGCCGAGCAGCCGCAGCCGGTGCAGCAGCCCGCTGCGCTCGGCATCGTTCTCCTTGCGCAGGTCGAGCTCCAACTCCCGTTCCAACGCCTCCGGTTTAATCCGCAGCCGGCGCTGGATCCGGTCGAGGTCCCGCTGCAACGGCACCGCCGGCGCCGAACGCGGCACTTCCCCCAGCACGTCCCCCACGACCAGCCGATCGCGCACCAACGCGAGCGGCACGTCCGAGCCCTCGCACATCACCGCCCGCACCGCGTCGGTCATCTCGCCCAGCCCCGGCAACGGGCGTCCGCGCATCGCCGCCAGCGTCTCCGCCAGCCGCACGGCCTCGATGACGTGCGCCGAGGACACGATCCGGTCCTCGTCCCGCAGCAGCCCGGCCACCTTGGTCATCCACCGCTCGACCGGCCGGTCCGGTGCGCCGAACAGGTGCCCGTACCACCCCGGCGAGTCGATCCCCGCCCCGTACCCACTGGCCCGGGCCAACCGCCGGTTCGTCCACGGCACCCAGGTCATATCGGCCTTGACCTTGGGCAGCCCCTTCAGCAGCGCCTTGTCGGCGGCCACGGTGCTCTTCTGCCGCAACGCGGGCACGTGCCACGCCCCGCACACCACGGCCACATCGTCGCCGAACTCCCGCTGCGCCGCTCGCACTTGGAGCCGCATATACGCCTCCCGCACGAGATCCCGCTCATGCCCCCCGCTCCCGTACGCCTCTCGCAGCGCCCCCATGGCCTCCTCGAGCCCGAGAAACGGCGCGAACGCATCCCCCTCTCCCACCCCCCGGTGCTCGACGACGTCCTCCCACCACCGCTCGGGATCGTCGTAACCAGCGGCATCGGCGAGAACGGCGAGGGGGTCGACCCGGACATCGACACCGGGGCCGGGGCCAGAGCCATCAGCGCCGGAGCCGGGGACAGGGCCGACGGCGGGACCGGAACGGCTCCCGTCGACGTGCTCCCCGTCAGACTCGTCGGCCCCCGTGCCGGCCGGCGCCGACCCCGCGTCCTCGTCGACGGGCACCAGCAGCCCATCGTCGTTGTCACCGGGCGTCGGCCCCCCGTCCTCATCGACGCACGCCGACTCCTCGTCCTTCCCCCACGCCAACGTGTGGGTAGCCGGCAAGTCAATGAAGCGGGCCGGCACCTCGTGCTCCAGGGCCCAGCGGATCGCGACCCACTCCGGGGAGAACTCGGCCATCGGCCAGAAGGCCGAGCGGCCGGGCTCGTCCACGGCGTGGGCGAGGAGGGCGACCGGCGGTCGCATGTCCTCGTCACCGGCGAGCGCGATCAGGGCATCGGCCTCCGGCGGCCCTTCGATCAGCACGACCCGAGGCTGCGCCGCGTCCAACGCCGCCCGCACCGTCCGCGCCGACCCTGGGCCGTGGTGCCGCACGCCGAGCAGCAGCGGCCCGACACCCCGCCCTGCGCCGCCGGGCCTGTCCACGCCAGTCACACCGTCCCCCTCGGTCCCCAACTGTCCGACATTGCCGTCGCCCGCACCGCCGCGTCCGCCGACCGCCCGTCCGCGCTCAGCTCCCGACGCATCTCGTCACCCCTCACAGCACCATCCCCGTCTCCGGCACAGCCGCCGGACGCCGCCGCCGACCGCACCTCCCCACCCGTCGGACCACCGCCCGACGTCACCCCGACCATCCCCATCCGCCTAATCCGTCGCCACGGACCCGCCCGACTTCGCCCCACCGCTCGGGCGACCCCACCCAAGGTCGTCCTCGTTCACACGCTCACCTCCCGGCACGCCCGGTAGAAGTCCGTCCAGCCGTCCCGCTCACGCACGACCGCCTCCAGGTACTCCTGCCAGACGACCCGGTCGGCCGCCGGATCGCGGACCACGGCGCCGAGGATGCCCGCGGCGACATCGCCGGAGCGCAGCACTCCATCACCGAAGTGGGCGGCCAGAGCGAGGCCGTTGGTGACGACGGAGATCGCCTCAGCCGTCGACAGCGTGCCGCTCGGCGACTTCAGCTTCGTGCGGCCGTCGGCGGTCACCCCGCTGCGCAGCTCGCGGAAGACGGTCACGACGCGGCGGATCTCGTCGATGCCGTCGGGGGCGGCCGGCAGGTCGAGGGAGCGGCCCATCTGGTCGACACGCCGGGAGACGATGTCCACCTCGGCCTCGACGGTCTCCGGCAGCGGCAGCACGACCGTGTTGAAGCGGCGGCGCAGAGCGCTGGACAGCTCGTTGACCCCACGGTCGCGGTCGTTGGCCGTCGCGATGAGGTTGAAGCCGCGGACCGCCTGCACCTCCTGCCCCAACTCCGGTATCGGCAGCGTCTTCTCCGACAGGATCGTGATCAGTGTGTCCTGCACGTCCGCCGGAATCCGGGTCAGCTCCTCGACCCGCGCGGTCATCCCCTCCGCCATCGCCCGCATGACGGGGCTGGGCACGAGTGCGTCACGGCTCGGGCCGTGCGCGAGCAGCTGCGCGTAGTTCCAGCCGTAGCGGATCGCCTCCTCCGGGGTGCCCGCCGTGCCCTGCACCAGCAGCGTCGAGTCGCCGCTGACCGCCGCGGCGAGGTGCTCGGAGACCCACGTCTTCGCGGTGCCGGGCACGCCGAGCAGGAGCAGGGCGCGGTCCGTGGCGAGCGTGGTGACGGCGACCTCGACGATGCGGCGCGGGCCCACGTACTTCGGTGTGATCACCGTGCCGTCCGGCAGCGTGCCGCCGAGCAGATAGGTGGCCACCGCCCACGGCGACAGTTTCCAGCGGGTCGGGCGCGGACGGTCGTCCTGCTCGGCCAGCGCGGCGAGTTCATGCGCGAAGGCGTTCTCGGCGTGCGGTCGCAACACCTCGGCCGCTTCCGTCTCCCCCGCTTCGACGGATTTCGGTTCTACGGAAACAGACATGGCAAAGTCCCCCTCCAGCTCGGCCGGTTCAGCCGTTTCGGATCTGGCATCCACGTTGCACCACGCCACTGACAACGCGTTCCGACCTGCGCAAACGCACCCGCAGGGCCACTCGCGGGTCGTCCACCCCGGCCGATTGTCAGTGGTGGGATCTACCTTCGATGGCATGACTCAGCAGGGGGTGCGCTGGACCGCGGACCAGGTGCTGGCACTGGCACCTGACGCCGCATCACGCAAAGCGGGAAGCAAACTCGGCGCGGCAGGGCCGTGGTCCGAGGCGGGGAGTTCCGACGAGGGGACGGTGTGGGGGCTGTGCAAGGGCAGTGGCAGCAAGCCGTATCAGACGGTCATCGATATCGCGGACGCGTCCGGGCCCGCGTACAAGTGCAGTTGTCCGAGCCGGAAGTTCCCGTGCAAGCACGCGCTCGGGCTGCTGCTGCTCTGGGCGGGCGGAGAAGGTTCGGTGCCGCCTGCGCAGCAGCCACCGGACTGGGCGCAGGAGTGGATAAAGGGGAGAAGGCAGCGCGCGGACGAGAAGCGGACGGTGGGCGCTTCCGGTTCCTCGACGGCGTCCGTTGATCCGGAGGCGGCGCGGCGTCGTGCGGAGCGCCGGGCCGTGCGCGTCACGGCGGGGGCCACGGAGCTGGAGCAGCGCCTGGCGGACCTGCTGCGCGGCGGCCTGGCCGACGCGGAACAGGCGGGGTACGGGATGTGGGAGGAGACAGCGGCCCGCATGGTCGACGCGCAGGCGCCCGGACTGGCCGCGCGGGTACGGGAGCTGGGTGCGATCCCGGCGTCGGGCCCCGGCTGGCCGGTGCGTCTGCTGGAGGAGTGCGCGCTGATCCACCTCCTCGATCAGGGCTGGCTGCGCCGAGAGCGGCTGCCCGACGCCTTGGGGGACACGGTCCGCGCCCGCATCGGACTGCCCGCCTCGGCGGACGGCCCGCCGGTCCGTGACCGCTGGCTGGTCCTCGCCCAGTACGACACGGCGGACACGAAGCTGACGACGCGCCGGATATGGCTGTACGGCGCCGAGTCGGGCCGCACCGCACTCCTTCTCTCCTATGGCGCCGCCGGCCGCACACCGGAGCTGGCGCTGCCGGTGGGGCTGGCCCTGGAGGCGGAGGTGTCGGCGTACCCCGGTGCCGGGCAGCTGCGGGCGGCTCTGGGCGAGCAGTTCGCACCGCCCGCGCCCGCGGTGACACGGCCGCCGGGCGTGACGACGACCGAGGCGACCGCCCGTTACGGCGAGGCGCTCCGTGGCGACCCGTGGCTGGACTCCGTCCCGGTGACCTTGGACCGGGTCGTACCGACGCCGGACGGCGACTCGTGGCAACTGGCCGACGTCGACACCGACTCGGCCCTGCCACTGACCCCGGCCGCCCGTGCCCGTTCGGGCCTGTGGCGCCTGGTCGCGCTGTCGGGCGGCGCGCCGGTCAAGGTGTTCGGCGAGTGCGGCCACCGCGGCTTCACCCCGCTGACGGCCTGGCCGGAGGGGCAGGGAGAGGCTGTGCAGCTGTGCTGAGCGGCACCGGTTCCGCCCACTCACCCCTCCCCCAGGGACACCCGGCCCCAAGGCCCCTGCCCCCACTCCACGGCACCCCGCACGAAGGCAGAGAGGAACGACCCTGATGAACAGCCCCTCGGTTCCCGTGGATTCGCCGCCGAGCGCCTGGGAGGAACTCGTCACCGCGGCGCTGCTCGGCACGGACCGGCGTACGCCTCCCGGCTGCGCACCGGGCCAGGAAGCACCTCTGGTACTGCTCGACACGGCGGCCGTGGAGACCGTACGACGGCGTGCCGGGCTGCGGCCGGCCCCGGCAGCGCAGCGGCCGCGGCCGGCTCCCGAGGATCCTCGCCCCGCACTGCCCTCGGCGGCGGCCCGCAGACTGGGGATGCTGCTGACCGACCGTCCCGGCGTCGGCGGCGGCCGTAGAGGCACGGCGCCGGACCTCATGGAGTTGCTGCCCCAGTGGCTCGCGACGGCGAACGACCGCGGTTTCGCGCCGCCCCCGCAGTCGCTGCCCGCGCTGCTGGACGCGGCGCGGGGCCGGACGGACCTGCGCCCGGCGGCGCTGGCGTTCGCCGGCCCGCGGGCGGTGTGGCTCGCCCGGCTGAACCCGGACTGGCGGTTCGCCCTGCGCGCGACCCCGGGTGGCGGCGCGGCACTCCCCCACCTGGACGACCCCGCCGAAGTCCAGCAGCTCTGGCAGGAGGGACTGTTCGCCGAGCGGGTCGCCCTGCTCTCCGCGATACGCGCGGGTGAGCCCGCTGCCGCGCGCGAGTTGCTGGCCACGACGTGGGCGACGGAGCGGGCCGAGGACCGGCTGATGTTCCTCGACTCGCTGCGCAGTGGGCTGGGCCCGCAGGACGAGCCGTTCCTGGAGCAGGCGCTGGCCGACCGGAGCCGCAATGTCCGGGCGACGGCGGCGGAGTTGCTGTCGGCGCTGCCGGGTTCGGCACTCGCGGCGCGGATGGCGGTGCGGGCCGGGACATGTGTGGCCCTCGATCACACAGGCGAGGCCCCGACGATCACCGTGGAGGCGCCGCACGAGTGCGACGCGGGTATGGAGCGCGACGGTGTCGTGGCCAAGGCTCCGGCAGGCCGGGGTGAACGGTCGTGGTGGTTCGGCCAGTTGGTGGAGGCGACGCCGCTCGGCACGTGGCCGGGGCGGCTCGGGGGACGTACGCCTCGGGAGATCGTGGCGTTGCCGGTGGCGGACGACTGGCAGGGCGAGCTGCACGCGGCGTGGTGCCGGGCGGCGGTGCGCCAGCGGGACGGCGAGTGGGCAAGAGCACTCCTCGGGTCACCCTCGGCCCCGGAAGCCGGCGGTCCGGGTGCGGTGTCCCTGGCCGAGCGCGCGAAGCTACTCGGCACGCTGGGTTCCGCCGAACGGGCCGAATGGGTCGGCGGGTTCATCGCGACGCATGGCCTGTCCGAGGCGTTTCAGCTGCTCGGAATCTGCACCGTGCCCTGGGCCGAGCCGCTCGGGCGGGCGGTGGTCGACGCGCTCAACATCGCGCGGGACGCGGGGAGTTATCCATGGAGTTTCAGCGGAGTGATGGGCCTGGCCGAGCGCTGCCTCGACCCGACCGAAGTGAGCCGCCTCGACGGCCTGCTGGCGGTACCGGACGAGCCGGAGGACGCGTCGCCGGGGGCCGGGGGCTATTGGGCGGAGGCGTTCCAGCGGCTGGTCACGACGCTGCGGTTGCGGGCGGCCATGCTCGAGGAACTGGAGCCGTCCAGCGGGTCCGGCGATTGAGGACAGGGCCCTTCAAGCGCCGGAGCGGGGGGCCGGGGGCGGCACCCGCAGGGACGGCTGCCCTCGCCCCACCCGCACCAGGAGTCGGCTCAACCGCCGGAGGCAGCCGGCTGCCGGACGTTCGCCCGTACCCAGTCCACGATCGCCTGAGTCGTCGCACCCGGCGTGAAGATCTCCGCGACACCCTTCTCCTTCAGCGGGGGGATGTCCGCCTCGGGGATGATCCCGCCGCCGAAGATCAGGATGTCGTCCGCATCGCGCTCCTTGAGGAGGTCGATCACGGCGGCGAAGAGGGTGTTGTGGGCGCCGGAGAGGATGGACAGGCCGATCGCGTCGGCGTCCTCCTGGATCGCGGTGTCGACGATCTGCTCGGGAGTCTGGTGGAGCCCGGTGTAGATGACCTCCATACCGGCGTCGCGCAGCGCCCGCGCGATCACCTTGGCCCCTCGATCATGGCCGTCGAGCCCAGGCTTGGCCACCACTACGCGGATCGGACCGGCTGCCACACCCATCACTGCCTCCATGAAGCGACTACATCCATCCGTACCGACAAGCACCGCTCGCATATGAGTTATGCCGCACTGGCCGCACATGTCATACATGGTGCGCGTATCTCACTTTTCCGCCGCTCACAGCACCGGACGCACCCTCACGGTACGGACGTCCCGGGCCACACCGCCCGGGCAAGTAAACGAACGTTATCTCCAGCATCCCGCAACCGGCAGTTTCGCGGTGCAGAGCGAGGGGGAAATCACACGGTGGGACACGTTCGCCGCGCACCGTTCCACATCTCTGCGGCACACGCGCCGCAGCAGTCTGCGGTACACGCGTCGCAGCGGGACCAAGCGCAACGGGAGCCGCAACGAGGTCGCCGCACCACCGCGCCGCAGGCCGCGCGACGTGGCGGTGCGGCGCATCGACGCTGGCACGAAGGGCACGTAGGGCAGGTAAGGCACGACAGCGGGGAGCCTCGTCGCCACACCGGCAAGGAGCCCCGTCAGGTCATCGGTGCACCGCGGCCGACCCGACCGACTCACTTCTCGCGCCTCGCTCACCCCACGCGCCTTCCTCATGCCTCGCCGGCCACCTCCACCGCGACTTCCCATGAGGGCACACGGGGGCCGGAGCCGTCCTCCCGCGTGCCACAAGGAGGTCGGCCATGAAGGTCACCGGGGCAGTACTCACCTTTCTCCCGCTCTGCCGACGCCTGCTCCCGAGCAGCCTCGCCGGCCTCTCCCTGGCCCTGCTGAAGGCGACCGCCCTCGAGCTCGCGATCCTCGCCGGACACGTGCTGCTGTACCCCTCCGGCATCGCACAGGAGCGCCGGCCCACCCCGCAGCTCCCCGCGCAGGACACCGCCCAGCTGCCGACGGAGACCAATCCCCCCGTCGTCCTGCTGCACGGCTTCATCGACAACCGCTCCGTCTTCGTCCTGCTGCGCCGCAGCCTGGCCCAGCACGGCAGGCACCAGGTCGAGTCGCTCAACTACTCCCCGCTGACCTGCGACATCCGCACCGCCGCCGAACTCCTCGGCCGGCACATAGAGGGGATCTGCGAGCGCACCGGCAGCAGGCAGGTGGACGTCGTCGGCCACAGCCTCGGCGGGCTGATAGCGCGCTACTACGTGCAGTGTCTCGGCGGCGACCTCCGGGTCCGCACCCTCGTCACGCTCGGCACGCCGCACTCCGGCACCCGTGTCGTCCCGCTGGCGAACGCGCACCCGATCGTGCGTCAGATGCGCCCCGGCTCACAGGTCATCGAGGAGCTGGCCCGGCCCGCGCCCGGCTGCCGTACCCACTTCGTGAGCTTCTGGAGCGATCTCGACCACCTGATGGACCCGCTGGAGACGGCCTGCATCGACCACCCGGATCTGATGGCGCAGAACGTCCGCGTCACCGGCATCGGGCATCTCGCCCTGCCCGTGCACCCTGCCGTGGCGACCGGGATCCGGCAGGCCCTCGACACCGCACGAACCGGAGCCGAGGCCACCGCCCAGGCCGGCGGTCTGACAGTGGCGTAGCCACCTCGCAGCATCCCGCCGACCCCGACCGACGACCCCCCGCCGGCTTGACCGCACTCGCCACACGGCCTCAGGACAGCTGACCAAACGTCGAACAATCTTCGAACACAAGGCCAAACTCACGCCCACAGTCCGCCAAAACACGGCCGAATGCCCGTTTCCTGCGCGCGTGAAACCTGCCGAAGATTGTCGTGCCCGCATACCGCCGGGTACAGTCGCCGCACTGCTCTGGCAGCCCCTGTTGTCGAGGCGAGAGAGAAGTTGGTGAACGATCGTCACCCGTCGGGGACCATGACCTCCCCGACTTCGGCTTCCGATGCCGCCTCGGCGCACTACGCGTCGTACGGCGCCCAGGAAGCCCATTACGGTGACTCCACCACGTACGGCACCTATGACGCCAACGGATTCGGCGCCAACGGGCACGCCACCACGACCTTCGACGCAGACCCCCTGTTCGGCAGCCTTCCCGGCGAGAGCACGGGCGCGTACGACACCACGCAGTGGTCCACGGGCAGCCACCACACCTCGAACTACGACGCCTACGCGGCCCAGCACCACGCCGCCTACGACACCGGCGCGTACGACACCACCGCCTGGACGACCGACCACGAGCGACTCGCCTTCGTCCCCCAGCAGGCCAACGGCCACGACACCTCGGGCCAGTGGGACGCGAACGCCTGGCTCCAGCCCGACCAGTCCGGCGCCCCGGCCGACCAGACCCAGCACTGGGAATGGGGCACGCAGACTTTCGACACGGGCGCGTACGACGCCACGCAGTGGAACTCCGACAGCGGCATCGACACCGGCTCGCAGGCGATCGACGAGTACGAGCACTCAGCAGAATCCTTCGATCAGCAGGCGACCGCGCACTTCGAACACCTGGACCCGACGGCGTACGACGACCCCGCCCATGGCGACGCCGAGTTGACCGCCACCGGCGAACTCCCCGCCGTGACGCCCCTCCTGGACGACCAGGAGGAGACCGCTCCGCCCCCTTCCCCGCGCGCTGCCTCCCGCAGCGGGGCTCGCTCCCGCCGCCGCACGCCCCCCAAGCGCTCCGCCCTGCTGACGGTCGCTGTGCCCTCGGCGTGCGTGATGGGCGTCGCGGGAATCGCCGCAGCCTCCGTCGGCAGCCTGACCGACGACAAGGAAGCGTCGTCCACGCTGGCCTCGGCGGGCGAGGCCGTGAAGCCGTCCACGGCGAACAACAAGCTGGACACCCAGCTCGAGAGCCTCTCCGCCGGCGCCGACGACTTCGCCGACCGGGCCAGCCGTACGCAGGAGCGCATCGACCTCAAGGCCCAGCAGGCGGCCGAGAAGAAGAAGGCCGCCGAGGAGGCGGCCCGCAAGGAGCGGCTGCGCCCGAAGTTCGCGGTTCCGGTCGCGCAGCACGGCCTCAGCGCCTATTTCGGCCAGTCCGGCATCAACTGGATGTCCATCCACAGCGGCATCGACTTCCCCGTCTCGTACGGCACGACGGTGATGTCCGCGACCGACGGCACTGTCCGCACACAGTGGAACAGCGCCTACGGCAACATGATGATCGTGACCGCGAAGGACGGCACGGAGACGTGGTACTGCCACCTCTCCAGCTACCGCGTCGCCTCCGGTACGACGGTGAAGGCCGGCGACCCGATCGCGTACTCCGGCAACTCCGGCAACTCGACCGGCCCGCACCTGCACTTCGAGGTGCGACCCGGCGGCGGCTCGGCGATAGACCCACTGTCCTGGCTGCGCAGCCACGGCCTCGACCCGTCGTAGGCAGCCCGGCCGACGTCCTCGGCAACCGCCGACTGCCTGGTGCGCTCGGCGCCCCCGCTCCTCAACACCTCAGCGGGGACGCACACTTGTCAGCGCTACAGCTTCTCCACCGGCGCATACCGCAGTAGCAACCGCTTCGGCTTGGTGTCCCCGAAGTCGATCGTCGCCTCGGCGTTCCCACCCGTGCCCTTGACCGCCGTCACGGTGCCGAGCCCGAACTGGTCGTGCGTGACCCGGTCCCCCACCGCCAGCTGGACGACCGGCTTCTCCGAGGTCCGCCGGGTGGCGAATCCGGACGCCCCCGAAGCCGAGGAGCGCGAGCGGGACGAGGACAGCGAGGCCGCCACACCGGCCGCCGGACCGGACGACACGGGTGAGGTCGCCCCCGTCCGCTTCCAGTCCACGTGCGCCGCCGGGATCTCCTCCAGGAAGCGGGACGGCGGGTTGTACGAAGGCTGCCCCCACGCACTCCGCATCGACGAGCGCGTCAGATACAGCCGCTCACGCGCGCGTGTGATGCCGACGTACGCGAGCCGCCGCTCCTCCTCCAGCTCCTTGGCCTGGCCGAGGGCGCGCATGTGCGGGAAGACGCCGTCCTCCATGCCGGTGAGGAAGACGACCGGGAACTCCAGGCCCTTGGCCGTGTGCAGGGTCATCAGGGTGATGACACCGGAGCCGTCCTCCTCCTCGTCCGGAATCTGGTCGGAGTCGGCGACGAGCGCGACCCGCTCCAGGAAGGCCGCGAGCCCACCGGAGGCCGCCTCACCCTCAGCCGATTCCTGCTCGAACTCCAGGGCCACGGCCGCGAGTTCCTGAAGGTTCTCGATCCGGGTCTCGTCCTGAGGATCGGTGGAGGCCTGCAACTCGGCCAGGTACCCGGTCCGTTCGAGGACCGCCTCCAGAACGGTCGCCGGCCCGACGCCGGACTCGACGATCGTACGGAGCTCCTCCATCAGCGTGTTGAACCGCCTGACGGCGTTCGTCGACCGTGCGGCCATCCCGTACGCCTCGTCGACGCGCTTCAGCGCCTGCGGGAAGCTGATCTTCTCCCGCTGTGAAAGCGCGTCGATCATCGCCTCGGCGCGATCACCGATGCCCCGCTTCGGGACGTTCAGGATCCGCCGCAGCGGCACGGAGTCCTCGGGGTTGGCCAGCACCCGCAGGTAGGCCAGGACGTCCCGGACCTCTTTGCGCTCGTAGAAGCGGACCCCGCCGACGACCTTGTAGGGCAGCCCGACGCGGATGAAGATTTCCTCGAAGACACGGGACTGGGCGTTCGTCCGGTAGAAGACGGCGACGTCGCCGGCCTTCGCGTCGCCCGCGTCCGTCAGTCGGTCTATCTCCTCGGCGACGAACTGCGCCTCGTCATGCTCGGTGTCCGCGACATAGCCGGTGATGCGCGCGCCCGCGCCCGCGTTGGTCCACAGGTTCTTGGGGCGCCGCGACTCGTTGCGCTCGATGACCGCGTTGGCGGCGGTCAGGATCGTCTGGCTGGAGCGGTAGTTCTGCTCCAGCAGGATCGTCGTCGCGTCCGGGTAGTCCTCCTCGAACTGGAGGATGTTTCGGATGGTGGCGCCCCGGAAGGCGTAGATCGACTGGTCGGCGTCACCCACCACGCACAGCTCGGCGGGCGGGATGTCGTAGTCGTTCGGCGGCACGTCGACGGGGTGCTCACTGGTACCGACGAGCTCGCGCACCAGCGCGTACTGCGCGTGGTTGGTGTCCTGATACTCATCCACCAGCACATGCCGGAAACGACGGCGGTAGTGCTCGGCGACGTCCGGGAAGGCGCGGAGCAGATTGACCGTCGTCATGATCAGGTCGTCGAAGTCGAGAGCGTTGGCCTCCCGCAACCGCGACTGGTACAAGGCATACGCCTGAGCGAGGGTCTTCTCGAAGCCGTCCGTCGCCTGGGCGGCGAAGTCCTCCTCGTCGATCAGCTCGTTCTTCAGATTGCTGATCTTGGCGCTGAAGGACTTGGGCGGAAACCGCTTGGGGTCGAGATCCAGATCACGGCATACCAGCGCCATCAGCCGCTTGCTGTCGGCAGCGTCGTAGATCGAGAAGGACGAGGTGAACCCGAGCTTCTTGCTCTCTCTGCGCAGGATGCGCACGCACGCGCTGTGGAAGGTCATCACCCACATGGCGTTCGCGCGCGGGCCGACGAGCTGCTCGACGCGCTCCTTCATCTCGCCCGCGGCCTTGTTGGTGAAGGTGATCGCGAGGATCTGCCCCGGATGCACATTCCGCTCGGCCAGCAGGTGCGCGATGCGATGGGTGAGCACACGCGTCTTGCCTGACCCGGCACCGGCCACGATGAGCAGCGGGCTGCCGGAGTGGACGACGGCCGCACGCTGGTTCTCGTTCAGCCCCTCCAGCAGCGCGGCCGCGTCGAGGGCCGGGCGCGGGGCGCCGTCGCGGTAGTAGTCGTCCCGGTCCGGCGGCACGTCGAACTTCCCGTCGAACAGATCGTCCGGAACCGGCTCCGGAGTGTGATCGTCCTCGGGCGGTGGCGGGGGTTCGTCCGCATGGGCCCGCGGGGCCTGGAGGTCCGCCAGGAAGCTGTCGTCAAAGAGGCTGCTCATCGCTCTCCGAGTCTAGGGCGCCCCACTGACAGCCCGCCGCCGCCCTGAGAACATCACCTGTTTCAGCACTCACCGATCTTCAAACCCCGCACATCCAAGCACCCCCCTCACCCTCCAGAACCATCCCATTACGATCCGCAACCCCCCGAACCCAACCAACCCAATTCCACTGACACACACCCCACCCACGCAAACATCGGCAATACGCCATCAACAGCCCCATACCGACCGCGATCCACGACACACATCGCCAAGGTCACGAAAATGTATCGGGCATATCGAACATCAACCTTCACAGGGGCCACACGAGTTGGCTACCGTGCCAGACAGGCCGTACGACCCCCACCGGCGAACGACGCCGGGCCGCACGGCCTCCGCCGAGTCCGGAGCGCAGCCGTGCACCCGGAGCCGGGGACCCACCGAACTTGGGGTGAATCGGCCCGACTCCCGCCCGGGGAGCGGCCGTAGGGCAACCCTTCCGAACCACCCGCCCGAACCCGACAGCTAACTCGGTAGGCGGAGCATGGAAGGAGTCGCCTCCCTTGGCGTCGCACCGCAAGTCGCGTCCCGCTGGTACGCGCGTAGCAGGCATACGGACCCCCGCCCTCGCCACGGCGGCCCTCACCTCCGTCGCCCTGCTGTCCCAGACGGCCAACGCGAGCCCCTCGACGGACGACAAGCCGAGCCTCGAGGAGGTCGAGAAGAAGGTCGACGACCTCTACCGCCAGGCGGAGTCGGCGACCGAGAAGTACAACGCGGCCAAGGAGAAGACCGCGAAACAGCGCAAGCGCGTCGACACCCTCCTCGACGACGTGGCCCAGCGCACCCAGAAGCTCAACGACGCACGCGAGGAGCTCGGCCGCAACGCGGCCGCCCAGTACCGCACGGGAGCCTCTGCCCCCGACACGGCGACCTTCCTCCTGGCGGACACCCCGCAGGACTACTTCGACCAGACCCAGCTGATGGACCGCATGACGGGCCGTCAGAAGGAGTCGGTCGACGACTACTTCACCCAACAGTCCGCGACGATGAAGAAGCGCCAGGAGGCCGCCCAGAGCCTCGAAACGCTCACCGAGTCGCAGAACGACCTGCAGACGTCCAAGTCCACCGTCCAGAAGAAGCTCGCCGACGCACGCGAACTGCTCTCCAAGCTGACGGCGGAGGAGAAGGCCCGCCTCGCCGCGATCGAGAAGCGCAAGCAGGAGGAGGCCGCCCGCAAGGCGGCGGAACTGGCCCGCCGGCAAGAGGCGGCTGAGCGTGAGCGCCAGGAGGCGGCCCAGCAGCAGGAGAGCAACGACTCCTCGTCCGACTCGTCCTCCTCCGACTCGTCCGCGTCGGACCCCTCGTACGCCACCAAGGCCGAGAAGGCCCTGGCCTTCGCCCGCTCCCAGGTGGGCAAGCCGTACGTCTGGGGTGCCACCGGCCCCGACTCGTTCGACTGCTCGGGCCTCACCCAGGCCGCCTGGAAGGCCGCAGGCGTCGACATCCCCCGCGTCACCTACGACCAGGTCAACGCCGGCACCACGGTCCCCGTCTCCAGCGCCCAGCCCGGCGACCTGGTCTTCTTCTACGACGACATCACGCATGTGGGCCTCTACATAGGCAACGGCATGATGATCCACGCCCCGAAGCCCGGCGCGTACGTCCGCGAGGAATCGATCTTCTACGACGGAGAGTCGTCGATCCACAGCGTGGTCCGCCCGGCCTGACGAGCACACACGCGCGCGTGGCGGAGACTGTGCACCACGCGCGCGTAGTGGCGCGAAACGCACCCGCACCCGCGTACGGCGGCAAGGGGCCGTGCCGGGGGTGTCCGCCCTCAGCGGCGGGCGTCAAGAAACAGCACCTCTCAAGAGACAGCAACCGCCCGACCGAGGACGGACACCCCCGGCACAGCCCCGACCCACCCACCGGCCGCAGGCGCTACGCGAACCCCCACTCACCGGCGCGGGCCGCCGCAGGCATCCGGCGCTCAACCGCTCCGCATTTCACCCCACACGCGCGCGTGCCCCCACCCACCCCACACCCCCACTCCCTAGCATCGACCCCATGCCCGCCCCCACGACCACCTCCCCGTCCCCCTCCCCACCTGGTGGTCGCAACGTCCCCCGCAGCCGGCGCAGCCGTCATGGCAACCGGCATTCTCTCGGTCGCCCTCCACCAGACCGGCTACGAAACCCTGTCCCGAATCGCCCTCGCCCTCGCCTCCGCGGCCTGGCTGGCCCTCGCCGGTGACTTCACCGCAAGGATCCTGCGGGACCGAGCCAGGTGGCTCAAAGAGGCCGCCACCCCCGCCGCCCTCACCGCCGTCGCCGCAACGACGGTTCTCGGCACCCGCTTCGCCACCCTCGGCTGGCAACCCCTCGCCAAGGCCCTCCTGGCCCTGGCGGCCCTGCTCTGGCCGGGTCTCCTCATCGCCGTAGTGGTGCGCTGGCGCCCCCGGATGCCCGGCGCGGTATTCCTCGGCTGCGTGGCGACCGAGGGCCTGGCCGTCCTGGCCGCAACCCTCGCCGCGACCGAGTCCACGGCATGGCTCGCCCGCACGGCACTCGTGCTGTTCTGGCTCGGCCTCGTGCTCTACGTCATCGCCCTGACCCGCTTCGACCTGCGGCAAGTGACCGAGGGCGCAGGCGACCACTGGGTGGCAGGCGGCGCCCTCGCCATCTCCGCCCTCGCCGGCTCGAGGCTCCTGTCCGCCGACAGCCCGAGCCTGTACCTCTGGAACGAGGACGAAACCGACGTCCTGCGCACAGTGACCATCGCCCTGCTGGTCCTGGACCTGGCCTGGTACCTCGTGCTGCTCCTCGCCGAGATCGGCCGGCCACGGCTGCGCTACGACGTACGCCGCTGGGCAACCGTGTTCCCCATGGGCATGACCGCCGCAGGGACCCTCTCCGTCGCCACCGCAGTGGACGTCCCTTGGCTCAGGACCCCCGGCGAAGCACTGCTGTGGATCGCAGTGGCGGCATGGCTGGCGGTCACCGCAGGCGCGGTACTGAGCTACACCGAAGTCACGTCCACAGAACGGCGATGAAGACGTTCACCATGGTCAGCAGCCCCACCAACCCGAAGAGCCGCTTGTCCACCGTCTCCTCGTCCCGCTTCACATACACCAGCCCGAGGATCACGATCAGCAGCGCCAGCTTCACGCCGATCTTGATGTTGTCGACAGACTGATCGTCCGCCTGATTGAGGCCGACGAGGATCACACCGGTGACCAGCATGGTCAGCGCGCCGTGCAGCATCGCGGGCACGAACCGGGCTGTGCCCTGGCCCATCGCCTTCATCTGAGTGAAGAAACCACCGAGCAACGCGGCGATACCGATGATGTGCAGACCGACGAAGAGGTGGATGAGTACGTCCATGAGGCCGGAGCCTAATCAGCCCCAGTCAGGCACCCATCACCGCCCCGGCGCCTTCCCCGCTCCGTGCCCCCACCGTGCCCACCCCCGACCCTGCCCCCGCCCCGCACCCGCCCCGTCCCGATCTTGCATATATGCGCCCCATAGCACCCCGCCGCCCCCACCCACCCCCCATTCCGTCACATCGGTCAGCACACAGCGTGAACAAGGCGCCCCCATCCCGCGATCACGCTCACTTACGGTCACGCAACGATCCGCTCCCGGCACTTCCGCACAACGCGTTACCACCCCGACACACTCAGGTTTAGCGTCCTCCACCAGGTGACCGGCTCCCCACCGCCGCCCGGGCCAGGGGCGGCAGTCGGACACCACCGCCGAGAAAGGTCCGGCGGCGGCCCGCTCCCCCTGTGTGGGCCGTCGCCGGACGCGTAATCCGCCCGCGGGCAGCCGTACGTCCGCTCCCCCAGGCTGTCGTGGCGGACGTGCGGGACGAGGCGGTCGTACGAAAGGACGTGCAGTCCACGTGGCAGCGCACCGAAAGCCCCGTCAGCGCTCGGTCGGCGGCAGTACGGCCCGCACGGCATGGACGATCGCCCTTGCGGGCGCGGCGACGGCGACGGGCTTCGACGGGACCGGACACGCCGAACCGCAGCTGACACCGGCCCAGGTCAAGGCGAAGGTGGACAAGCTGTACCACGAGGCGGAGGTCGCGACCGAGAAGTACAACGGCGCGAAGGAGAAGGCGGACGCTGCCGAGCAGCGGATCAGGTCGTTGCAGGACGAGGCCGCCCGCAAGACGGAGAAGCTCAACTCGGCGCGCGAGACGCTCGGTTCGATGGCAGCGGCGCAGTACCGCGACGGCGGCGTCGACCCGGCCCTCCAGCTGGCGCTCTCCAATGACCCCGACCGCTACCTCGACGGCGCGGAGTTCGCGGAACGCGCCGGCAACCGTCAGGCGACATCCGTCGCGAGCGTCCGCAGACAACTACGCGAGATCGAGCGGCTGCGCGGGGCAGCACGCATCGAACTGACTTCGTTGCAGTCCCGCCAGACGGAACTGCAAGGTCACAGGAAAACGATCACCGACAAGCTGGACGGCGCCCGCACTCTGCTCACCCAATTGACCGCCGAGGAGCGCGCCCGCCTCCAGAGCGCGAGCGGCGGCACCGACCGCGCGGCCCGGTCCTCGACAGGCTCCCGAGACGCCCTGACGACCCCCGGCTCAGCTACAGCCCAGGCACCCAACGCCCGCGCGGCGTCAGCCATCTCGTACGCGTACTCCAAACTCGGCAGCCCCTACGTCTGGGGCGCGACCGGTCCGAACGCCTTCGACTGCTCCGGCCTCACCCAGGCCGCGTACCGCTCGGCGGGCCTCTCCCTCCCCCGCACGACCTACGCCCAGATCGACTCCGGCCGCCGCGTCTCCCGCTCCGAACTGCTCCCGGGCGACCTGGTGTTCTTCTACTCCGGCATCAGCCACGTCGGCCTCTACATCGGCAACGGCCAGATGATCCACGCCCCGAACCCCTCGGCCCCGGTCCGGGTGGCCCCGCTGGACGAGATGCCGTTCGCGGGGGCCACGCGCGTGGTGTGAACCGGCACGGACCCGCCGTACCCCGCCCCCGCCGTACCCCGGCTCGGCCGCGAACTCCGGCCCGCCGAACCGGAGCCCGGCGTCACACCAGACGCCGCGCCGTGGCCCACCGCGTCAGCTCGTGCCGGTTGGACAGCTGAAGCTTCCTCAGAACCGCCGACACATGGGACTCGACCGTCTTGACGGAGATGAACAGCTGCTTGGCGATCTCCTTGTACGCGTACCCCCGCGCAATCAGCCGCAGCACCTCCCGCTCGCGCTGAGTGAGCCGGTCGAGGTCCTCGTCGACCGGCGGCGCGTCCGTCGACGCGAAGGCGTCCAGTACGAACCCGGCGAGGCGCGGCGAGAACACCGCGTCGCCCTCCTGGACCCGGAAGATGGAGTCGACCAGATCGGTGCCGGTGATCGTCTTCGTCACATACCCGCGCGCACCGCCCCGGATCACCCCGATCACATCCTCCGCCGCGTCCGAGACGGACAGTGCGAGGAAGCGGACGGGCTGCTCGGCGTCGCCCATCAACGGAGCGCAGCGGCGCAGGACTTCGACCCCGCCGCCGCCCGGGAGGTGCACGTCGAGGAGGACGACCTCGGGACGGGTCGCGGTGATGACCGTGACCGCCTGGTCGACGTCCGCGGCCTCTCCGACGACTTCGACGCCGGTCTGCTCGGTCCGGCCGATCTCGGCCTGGACTCCCGTACGGAACATGCGGTGGTCGTCGACGAGGACCACGCGCACGTGTCGCTCGCCCGCGCTCCCGCCGGTCGACTCCACTGGCTCGTTCGCCTCGGTCGGGTCGCTCATGACGTCTTCTCCGCCCTCTCCATCTCCAGCTCGACCTCCGTGCCACCGCCGGGCACCGCCCGGAGCCGGGCCGTACCGCCGTTGCGCTCCATGCGGCCGATGATCGATTCTCTGACGCCCATGCGGTCGGCGGGTATCGAGTCGAGGTCGAAGCCCGGACCGCGGTCCCGGACGGACACGAAGACGGTCTTGCCCTCCACCTCGGCGTAGACCTGCACGGCGCCGCCCTCGCCACCGTACTTCGCGGCGTTCACCATAGCCTCGCGCGCGGCTTGCATCTGTGCGGCGATTTTCTCGTCGAGCGGGCAGTCACCGACGACCACGACCTCTATGGGGACGCCGTGCTTGTCCTCGATCTCGGCGGCGTTACGCCGGACCGCGTCGGCCAGGTTGGTGGGTTCGTCGGCCTCGTCCTTGCCGGTTCCCTCGGGTTTGTAGAGCCAGGTGCGCAGGTCGCGCTCCTGGGCTCGGGCGAGGCGGCGGACCTCGTTCGCGTTCTCCGCGTTGCGCTGGATCAGGGTCAGGGTGTGCAGCACCGAATCGTGGACATGCGCGGCGACCTCGGCGCGCTCCTGGGCGCGGATGCGCATCAGGCGCTCCTCGGAGAGGTCCTGGGTCATCCGGACCAGGTACGGGCCCGCGAGGAGTGTTATGCCGACGAGGACTGCCAACGCCGCCTGCAGGACCGAGCCGAGGTGGGCGGCGGAGCCCTGCAGGACGAAGATGCCGGAGACGCCGGCCGTGACCAGCACGACGCCGCCCGCGGCGCGCAGGAGAGTAAGGGTGCGCCGACGCCGCCCGGCCTCCATCCAGCGGGCCCGGCGGGCGTTGTCCGCCTGGCGCCAGACCAGGGCGACGCCCGCGCCGACGAGCACGGCGGGAAGAAGATAGGCCTTGGCGCCGCTTCCCAGGTCCACGCTGCCGACGAAGACCATCGCGACCACGACCATGAGGAGCAGGGCGACGATCTGCCCCTTGTCCGGCTTGCGGGCGACGAGTCTGCGGCGGCCGTCGGTCGCGGTCTCGGTGGTGAAGGTCGACGGCTTCTGCGCGTCGACGCCGCCGACGCCGAGCGGCACGAAGAACCAGAACGCGGCATACAGCAACGCACCGAGGCCGTCCGCCATGAACAGGCCGACGAAGACGAGTCGCACCCAGATGACGGGCAGGCCGAGATGCCCGGCGAGCCCCCGCGCCACGCCCCCGAGCCAACGTCCGTCGCTGCTGCGGTAGAGCTTGCGCGGCGGCCGCGGTTCGACGAGTGGCGCTGCTGCGGCTTCCGGCATGCCATCGATGTTCACACGGTCGGAGCACCGGAGCATCAGGGTCGACCCCCGATACTCCCCTGATCTTCGACATTCACCGCCTCGAACGGTTCCCCGCAGCCGCCTCAGGGCCGATATCAGGGTCCGACCAGGGTCATTCCGACTCCCGCCACGCCGACCCGCCCGTCACCATGGACACATGACAGATCACCAGCACGCCGCGGACTCCGTGCCCGAGCCGGACGCCGTGCCCACCGCGGGCACGACGTCCGACGCGGCACCCGCGAGCGCCGCGGGTGAGGAACCCCGCGTGCGCACGGGCGGAGAAAGCGGAGAAGCAGTCCCGTCCGAGGAGGCGGGCGCACTCGAACCGCCGCACAGGTTCCGGCGCGACCGCCGGCACAAGATGCTGGCCGGCGTCTGCGCGGGGCTCGGAAGACAGTGCGACATGGACCCGGTGATCTTCCGGATCACCCTCGCCGTCCTCTCCGCGACCGGCGGCATCGGCCTCATTTTCTACGGCTTCGCCTGGCTCTTCGTCCCGTACGACGACGAGGACGAGAACGAGGTGCGCAAGCTGCTGACCGGCCGCGTGGACGGCCAGGCGCTGACGGCCGTGCTGTTCGCGCTGGTCGGCTGCGGCGTCCTGCTGACCCTGCTGAAGAACGCCGGTGTGCTGGCCTTCGCCGTGGTCCTCTCCCTCCTCCTCGCCGGAGCCGGCTACTGGTCGCGGCACCGCAGCACCCCCGACCCCGACCCGCTCGCCGCCCAGGCCGTCGCCGACGCCCCGCCGGAGGCCCAGGCCCCACCGGTCCCCGCCGCCTTCTCCTCCTGGTGGCGCGAACCCATCGTGAAGGACGGCACGCACGAGGGCGGCACCGGCTATCTCTGGGGTCCCGGCGACTCCCGCGACCGCGACATCGCGGCGGCGGTCAACATCAGCCTCGGCACGACCTGGAGCAGCCGCCAGGACATACGCACCCGGCTTCCTCAGCAGCCGAAGCAACGCGGCCCCCGCTGGATCGGCGGCTGGGTGTTCCTGCTGGCCCTGCTCGCGGGCGCCCTCGGCACCAGCGCGACCTGGGCGGACCGAGCGCTCGGAACCAGCCTGCAGACCGGCCTGGCCTGCGCACTGCTCGTCCTCGGCCTGGGCATAGCGGTGAGCGCGTTCCTGGGCCGCACGGGAGCGGGCTCCATCTTCCTGGCAATCATCACCGCGGGCCTGCTGGCCGCCTCGGCAGCATTGCCCAAGGACATCAGCACCCACTGGGTAGAGAGAAGCTGGCGCCCGGCGGCCGTGACCGACGTCCGGCAGCAGTACGACCTGGGCACCGGCGTCGGCACTCTCGACCTGACCCGCCTCGACCTCACCGACAACCAGACGGTGACGACGAGAGCAGACGTGGGGGTGGGCCAACTCAAGGTGATCGTCCCCAAGGACGTGACCGTGGAGTTGAGCATCGACGTGGGGGTGGGCGACATCCAGCTGCCGGGTGACGACAAGCAGGATGTGGACGTGGCACCGGGCAAGCACAAGGAGCTGACCCTGACACCGGCCAAGGGCACCAAGGAGACGGGCACGCTGGACCTCGACCTGAGCGTCGGCGTGGGACAGGCGGAGGTGACCCGTGCTACGTCATGAGTTCCAGCCCGGAAGGCTGGTCGCCGGCACCTTCCTGACCCTCGCGGGCATCATCTACGTCGGAGACGCGGGCGACGCCTGGGAGACCCCATGGTTCGTGGTGATCCCCATGGTGATCGGCGGCCTCTGCCTGGCAGCCGCGGTGGCGCTCACGGCCCGGGGAATCCGCAGACGTCGCAGCTCCACTACTCCGCCCAGAGACCACCCGACACCCCCGGACCCGGCCCCGAATCTCAAACCGTGAAGCACTCCACTGACGACTGCACGGGCTACCGATAGCCCCCGACCCGCTGCCGTCGCCGCCTGTGAAATGCGGCATCCACCGAGAACATGGGGGCGCCCGCCAGCACGAGAGGCAGCCAGGCCATCAGATAGGCCAGGTCATTGCCGTAGTAGTAAGGATCGGAGGCCCAGCTCACCGTCAACCACAGACTCAGCGAGATGAGCGCCCCACCGAGCGCCGCCAATCGGGCGAACAACCCGATCAGCGTGCCGATCCCGACGGCCAGCTCACCAAAGGCGATCGCATAACCGAACCCGACAGGACTCTCCAGGGCCATGTCGACCATGGCCGGAATCGCTGAGGAGTCCCGAACGGCCCGCATCATGTCGCCGACCGAGCCCGCGCCGGAGTCCTTCATGAAGGCGCTGTCGGTGAGTTTGTCCAAGCCGGCGTAGATGAAGGTCACGCCCAGGAAGACACGGAGCGGTAGCAGTGCGTAGCGGGTGGCGCTGTCCCGCCAGTTCCGGTCGCCGTCGAGGTAAGGGGGGTGCGTGTCCGTATGCATACCGTGAGTCATCGCCCGTAGCCGCCTCTCGCCCGCCGTGCCCTGACCCCTCAAAGAACGATACGTACGCAGTGGCTGCGCCGCTCAACCCGAATTCTGGGACCTGCCCCGCCCGAAGGAAACCCTGCGTCGCCTCCGAGCCCTGGGGGCCGCCCGCCGCCCCCAGCCCCCGCTTCGGCCCCAGGGCCCCGTCCACACACGCCGGACGGGCTGAGATTGCCCGGACCGGCACTGGAAAGTGACCGGCAGAGTGACCGTGATGGTGGGCGCACCCCGGGGCGCCACAGTCGCCCAGGGCGGCAAGGGGACGTGCCGGGGGTGTCCGCCCGCAGTGGCCGGCGTCAACACGCGGCACCTCTTGGCCTAAGGGGACCGCCGGTCCGAGGACGGACACCCCCGGCACGGCCCCGACCCACCGCACACCCTCAGGCGCAACGCGAACCCCACCGAAGCAGCCACAGGCCGTCGCAGGCACCCCCCGCCCCCAACCCCCGAAGGCCGTCGCCCCCGTCAGTCAGTCACGTCAATCGCATACCGATTCGTCTCCACCCCCGCCGCAGTAACCACCTGCACCTCCACCCGCCCAGGCTCCACCTCGACCGGCACAGGCACGGTAAGCACCGCATCCGTGGGATTGCTGAACCCCCCGCTCACCGGCACCAACGGCACATGCACATGCACCGCCCCGACCCGCACCACCATCCGCGTCAACCGTTCCGCCCCCTGCGCCCCCGGCGGCACGAACCCCGCTCCCCGGATCTCGATGTCATCGCCGGTACGGATAGGCGCGTCCAGATCCCCCGCCTCCCGCGCCCGCACCACGGAAAGGATCACCGGCCGCCCCCCTTCCGCATACTTCCCGGCCAGGTAGGTGGCCGCCGAGATCAGCACCACCACCGCCAGCCCCCATGGCAGATCCGGCAACTGATCCGGCCGCCGCCCCAACCGCACCGCCGCGAACAGCAGCGCAACCCCGCCGATCACGACGTACTGGATGTCGGCGAACGTCCCCCGCCCCGCGTCATCCGTCAGCAGATCCGCCGCCCGGGGCCGATCCGCCCGCAGCTTCTGCAGCCGCTGCCCGAGCACCCGCACCCCGACGACCCGCCGCACGAGCACCGCGAGCGCACACAGCACCGCGAGCACGGTCACGACACCCGCGCCACGCCTCAGCTCAAGGCCGGCGATCAGCGCGTCGCGCTCCGCGTGGCCGGACGCCACCGCCAGTTGCCCCACCAGCACGAGCACGGCGTACGCGACGAACAGCACCCACGCCCCCGCCACCGCACGCGACGTGGACAGCCGGTTGTCCTCACCGATGACCGGAGCCAGCGCCCCACCCCGCGCCCGGTGGAACCACGACGCCGCGGTCAGCGCCCCGGCCGTCACCAGCGCGGCCAGCAGTCCGGCCGTACGCGCGGCTGTCCACCCGGCGCCGATCGCCGTGAACGCCTGCCCCAGGAGCAACGCCATGACCAGCGCCCAGACCACGTACGCCGTACGCGACCACAGCCGCGCCAGCCACGCCTCCCCCTCGGCCCGTCCCCGCTGGGCGACGAGTTCGGCGGACTGCGTCAGCTCCTCGGAGACCCACTGCCGGGAGGCGGAGGCCGAGTGGGCCACGGCCGCCGGCAGTCCCTGCCCGGCCGCGAACTCGTCCCGCTTCAGCAGGAACTCGGCGACCGCACGCCGATGCCCCGCCCGCGCCCCGTGCGGACAGTCCCCACAGGTGCAGCCGCCTCCATGCGCGCCCACCACCGCGCCCCCATGCCCAGCTTCCTGCACCGCCACGCCCGACGCCCGCCTTCCCGACAACCCTTACGAACCCACGAACTCACGAATTCAGGAACTCACGGCCTTGGGGCACTACGCCCTTCTCAGGCCCCGACAACCCTCGACAACCCTCATGGCCTTATAGCCCCACGGCCCACCGATCGGCAGCCCGATCTCAGATACCGGCCATCACTGTTTTCGGACATCGCTGTCCTCGGCCATCGCCGCACCACCACCGCACCACCGCCGCACCGCAGCCGCACCACCGACAACTCCCGCACGACGACGACGAATTGTCCCGCACCCCGCGCGCTCCCCACCCGGCAGGTCCGGTCGGCGCGGGTGAAGACGGGGCCACCGTGTTGACCCGGCTGCGAGAATTTCTCCATGGCCGAGATCATCCAGCGCGACGGGACCTGGGCCTTCGACGGCACAACGGTCCGGATCACGCCGGGACTCCACCGTTCCGTGCCGCTGTTCCGGCAGACGTACGGGGAGATCGCCGTACCCCTGGAAGCCGTCGCAAGCATCGTCTTCGAGCCCGAACGCAGGCGCGGACGGCTGCGCATGCGGCTGCGCGAGGGTGCCGACCCGCTCCTCCAGGCGACCGGCGGGCGGCTCCCCGACCCGGCCGACCCCTATCGGCTGACGGTGGACATCGACCGTGCCGGGGTCGCCGAGTACGTCGCCGAGGAGATCCGCCGCGCGCTGCTGCTGGACCAGATCCCCAAGGAGCCGACCAAGGCCTATCTCCTCCCCGGCCCACCGGTCCCGGTCTCCGTCCGTTCCTCCGACGGCACGGTGTCCTTCGACGGCGTCCAGGTGCGGATCGACTGGTCCGACACCTCCGAGCGGGTCAAACGGGCGACCGGCCCGCGCATCATCGACGTAGGCGACCTCGTCCAGGTCGAATGGCTGCCCAACTCCGGCTACGAGGACGGCTTCCTGCGCTTCGTGACCCGGGAGACGGTGTTCTCCAAACTGCCGCCGGAGAAGGATCCGTACGCCCTTGACCTGTGGGGCAGCGCCCGCCGCGACCTGCTCACCGCCCTGGTCGCCACCGCGGTCACCGCCCGTCTGCCGCACCCGTCCACCCGCCCCGGCGTCGCGGACCCCACCGACCGCCCGCAGCTTGCGGCGTCCCTCCCGCCCCGAGCCGACCACCACGACGTGCTCCTGCGCAGGCTGCGAGAGTTGGGCGAGCTGCACCGGGACGGGGTGCTCACGGACGAGGAGTTCGCGATGACGAAGGCGGTCGTCCTCCGCAGCTTCTGATCACGCCTGAACCCTCAGCTCAACAGATCCGGCTCACTCCGGCTGACGTCCTGCCACAGCGGCTGGTAGTTGATCCAGGCCACCAGATCCCCGCCCAGCTGCTCCCGCGTGGCCACCGCCTGCCGATGCTCGATGAGGACCGGGCGGCCCGCCGCCCTGGCCGTCAGCTGCACCTGGCTGGAGCGTTCCATCGACAGGAACCACCAGGCCGCCGCGTCCACCGAGTCGCCGACGGTCAGCAGCCCGTGGTTGCGCAGCACGAGGGCCTTGTGCGTGCCCAGCGCGCCCGCGATGCGCCGGCCCTCCAGGGCGTCGACGGCCACGCCCGAGTAGGCGTCGTAGAGGGCGTGGTCCTCGTAGAAGGCGCAGCTCTCCTGTGTGATCGGGTCGAGGAGCTCGCCGAGCGCCGCGAGGGCCCGCCCGTGCACCGAGTGGCAGTGGGCGACCGCGACGACGTCCGGGCGGGCGGCGTGGACCTGGGAGTGCACGGTGAACGCGGCCTGGTTGACGTGGTAGCGGCCCTCGATCACCTGCCCCTCGGAGTTGGCGAGGACCAGGTCGCTGACGGTGACGTGTCTGAACGGCATCCCGAACGGATTGACCCAGAAGCAGTCGCTGAACTCCGGGTCGCGCGCGGTGATGTGTCCGGAGACTCCGTCCTCGAACCCGAGCCGCCCGAAGATCCGCAGCGCGCCCGCGAGCCGCTCCTTGCGGTGCCGGCGCTCGTCCTCGACCGACTCGTGCATGGGCGGCATCGCGAACTGCAGACGGTCGGTCGGCAGGGGCGAAGGCGGGGTGGACCCGAGGGGCGTCCCGTGCATGTGTCCTCCAGCACTGGGTTGCTTATGTGGCGGAAGTTACCGTCGGTCAGCGCAGGAAAACAGAGTTGTTCTGTAAAGATGACGCACGCAACGCTCGCGGGCGCCGCTGGGCGCAAAGCGCATACCCGACAGCAGATGTCAGGTATCGGCGCCACACTCACCGTATGACAGCGAACTGGGCAACCTTCACCGCGGCCGAGCCGGACCTCGCCCGCATCGCGGAGGAGCGCTTCGGCGCCTTCACGCACCACGTCCTCGCCACCCTCCGCAAGGACGGCTCCCCGCGCACCACCGGCCTGGAGGTCCGCTTCCTGAACGGCGAGCTGTGGCTCGGCATGATGCCGGACTCGCTCAAGGCCCTCGACCTGCGCCGCGACCCGCGCTTCGCGCTCCAGGCGAACCCCGGGGAGGGACAGTCCATGGGCGGGGGCGACGTACGGATCGCCGGGCGGGCGATCGAGGTCGAGGACCCGGAGCAGAAGGCCGCATACGGCGAAGAGGTGGAACCGCCGGAGCCGTTCCACCTCTTCCGTACCGAGCTCACCGAGGTCGTGAGGACCTACATCGAGGACGACAAGTACCTCGTCGTCAAGATCTGGCAGCCTGGGCGGCCCCTGCGCACGATCAAGCGCACCTAGGGGCTACTCGCCTACTCCCACTCGATGGTGCCCGGCGGCTTCGAGGTCACGTCGAGGACGACGCGGTTGACGTCCCGCACCTCGTTGGTGATCCGCGTCGAGATCTTCGCCAGCACGTCGTACGGCAGCCTCGACCAGTCGGCGGTCATGGCGTCCTCGCTCGACACCGGCCGCAGGACGATCGGGTGGCCGTAGGTCCGGCCGTCACCCTGCACGCCCACGCTGCGGACGTCCGCGAGCAGGACCACCGGGCACTGCCAGATGTCACGGTCGAGGCCGGCGGCGGTGAGCTCCTCGCGGGCGATGGCGTCGGCCTCGCGCAGGAGGTCGAGACGCTCCTTGGTCACCTCGCCGACGATGCGGATGCCCAGGCCCGGGCCGGGGAACGGCTGGCGCTGGACGATCTCGTCCGGCAGGCCGAGCTCCTGGCCGACCATCCGGACCTCGTCCTTGAACAGCTTGCGCAGCGGCTCGATCAGCTGGAACTCGAGGTCCTCGGGGAGGCCGCCCACGTTGTGGTGGGACTTGATGTTGGCGGTGCCGGTGCCGCCACCGGACTCGACAACGTCCGGGTACAGGGTGCCCTGGACGAGGAACTCCACCGCCGGGCCCTCGTCCGCGATGATCTCGGCCTGCGCCTGCTCGAAGACCCGGATGAACTCCCGGCCGATGATCTTCCGCTTCTCCTCGGGGTCCGAGACCCCGGCGAGCGCCTTGAGGAACCGCTCCTCCGCGTCCACGACCTTCAGCTGTACGCCGGTCGCGGCCACGAAGTCCTTCTCGACCTGCTCGGTCTCGCCCTTGCGCATCAGGCCGTGGTCGACATACACGCAGGTCAGCTGGGAGCCGATGGCCTTCTGGACCAGCGCCGCCGCGACCGCGGAGTCCACGCCGCCGGACAGCCCGCAGATGGCGCGCCGGTCGCCGACCTGCTCGCGGATGGCCGCGACCTGCTCCTCGATGACGTTGCCGGTGGTCCAGTCCGGCTTCAGGCCCGCGCCGCGGTACAGGAAGTGCTCCAGCACCTGCTGGCCGTGCGTGGAGTGCATGACCTCGGGGTGGTACTGGACGCCGTAGAGCTTCTTCTCGTCGTTCTCGAAGGCGGCGACCGGGACGACGTCCGTGGACGCGGTGACGGCGAAGCCCTCGGGGGCGGCGGAGCAGGCGTCGCCGTGCGACATCCACACCTGCTGCTCGGCCGGGGTGCCCTCGAAGAGGGTGGAGGACGACTTCGAGACATGCAGATCCGTACGGCCGTACTCGCGCGCACCGGTGTTGTCGACCGTCCCGCCCAGGCTCGTAGCCATGAGCTGGAAGCCGTAGCACATGCCGAAGACGGGGACGCCGGCCTCGAAGAGGGCGCGGTCGAGCTGCGGGGCGCCCTTCTCGTACACGGACGAGGGGCCGCCGGAGAGGATGATCGCCGCCGGGTTCTTGGCGAGCATCTCCTGGACCGGCATGGTGCTCGGCACGATCTCGCTGTAGACCCGGGCCTCGCGGACGCGACGGGCGATGAGCTGGGCGTACTGCGCACCGAAGTCGACGACCAGGACGGCGTCGGGGGCGGCTGCGGGGTTCGCTGATGACACGGGTTGCCTTCCGGCGGTGAGCGAGGTGTGTGTGAGCCCGAGTCTACCGGGGTCCGCGGGGCCCCTCCCGGGGCAAGCCCCGTCTCAGGATGCGAACCGCCTTGGACTCCCCCGGGCGGCACGGCATACTGACCCCATGCTCACGCACCCGACCTTCCTCTTTACCTATGGCAACCGGCCCACCGGCTGCCATGGTCGTGCTGCTTGAGCAACTGACAAGCGACTTCCCAGGCGCCCCGGGCCGACAAGGTCCGGGGCGCCTGGCGTTTGCGGATCCTGTCGGTCACGAGGCACCGCCCCGCCCACGAGGAGCCCCGAAATGACCGCCATCGACATGACCGGCGCCCGCACCACCGAGGCCGCGGACGTGATCACCGGTGCCCGTGAACGCATCGACGCCCTGGACGACCGGATCATCGGGCTGATCCAGGAACGCATGGCCGTCTCGGCCGTCATCCAGGAGGCGCGGATCGGTTCCGGCGGGCGGCGGGTGAACCTCTCCCGCGAGATGGACGTCCTCAACCACTACAGCGAGGCGCTGGGCAGGCCGGGCACGGCCCTCGCCATGACGCTGCTCGAACTGTGCCGGGGTCGCATCTGAGTTCGGGCCCCCTCTCACCCGGTCGGAGCGTGACGCCGCCCGGAACCCTTCGTTGGTACCGGTGTCCGTGCCAGCCAGGGGCGGGCCCGAAAGAACCACGCGTGGCTCGCTGGAGCGATGTGGCGTACGGATCGTCCCGTACGCCGTGGGACCTCGCTCCATGAAAGTGACCGGACAGCAGGGGACAGCAGCCCGGTCACTCAAGAGAACGGTCGGCTCCGGGGACGCCCGGGGCCGGCCGGCGGAAAGGGCAGGACGGAGTAACGCCGGGATCGAGCGGTTGCGGTGGCCGAGCCCGTCCAGCACGATGCGTAGAAAGCTCCAAGTCCTTCCGTGGACACCTGCAACCCCCTCGGCCCGGCCGTGCGCTGACGCACTGCCAGATGCCGAGGCCCACAGGACCAGCGGCGCACTCCCCCGGCGCCGCTCCCCAGGCACCGACGCTGCCCTGACGTCGGTGCTGACGAAAGAAGGGCCCCGCGGCTCCGTCCCGCGGGGCCCTTCTCATGCCCGTCTCGGGACGCCCCCCGACATGATGCAGATCATGTGACGCAGGCCACATAAGAAATTTGTTAATGACAGTGCAACCATTCACAGCCGTCACTGATCAAACCGTGCGTACCAAGGGCCACTCCCGCGCCCCACACGCGGAGGCCTCCCTGTATGCGCGTGCTGCGACATCGCAGCACTCCGGACTTTCGAGGTCTTCATGAAGCTTCGCCGTGCCCTGGCCGCTGCGGCCGCGACGGCAGTCATAGCGCCGATCGCACTGCTGTCCGCGCCGGCCGCGTTTGCCACGGACGACACTGCGACGCCGACGGCGTCGGAGAGCACGCCGGCCGCCGAGGAAAGCACCCCCGCGGCCGAGGAGAGCACGCCGGCCGCCGAGGAGTCGACCCCGGCCGCCGAGGAAAGCACCCCCGCCGCGGAGGAGAGCACCCCCGCCGCCGAGGAGAGCACGCCGGCCGCCGAGGAGTCGACCCCGGCCGCCGAGGAAAGCACGCCGGCCCCGGAGGAGAGCACCCCCGGGGACGACGAGTCCTGGAACCCGTACGAGGACTGCGAGACCTTCGACCTCGACGACAACCTCAAGGCCGAGATCTCCGGCCTGCCGAGCAAGATCGTCGCGGGTTCGGGCTGGCACAACTTCGAGTTCGTCGCCACGAACAACTCCGACAAGGACCTGGCGAACGTCTGGATGGAGGCGTTCACCGAGTACGCGGAGGAGACCGAGGAGTCGCTGTACCTGGACATGGCCGAGATCCAGGTCAAGCAGGACGGCAAGTGGACCAGCAGCTACCAGGACTTCTACAAGGACGAGGACGGCGAGGTCGTCTTCACCGGCAGCTTCGTCGCCTCCCTGGACAAGCTGGAGGCGAACTCCTCCTCCACGCTTGACCTGCGCGTGCGCGTGAAGTCGTCCGCCCCGGCCGGTTCGTCCTTCGCCCTGAGCCAGGCGATCTACGCGGGCGACGACGCCGCGTGCTACGGCAACGGTGAGTTCTACGAGTTCACCGTGCTCGCCGCGGGCACGAAGCCGGGTGACGTCGACCCCGCCAAGCCGACCGGTGAGAAGCCCTCGGGCGTCGACGGCAAGAAGCCGCAGGGCGAGGTCGAGGAGGTCACCGGCAACCTCGCCGAGACCGGTGCCGACTCGAACCTCCCGGTCATCGGCACCATCGGTGGCGTCGCCATCCTCGCCGGTGCGGGCGTCGTGTTCGCCATGAAGCGCCGCAAGGTCGGTGCGGAGGCCTAAGTCTCACCGGAGCTCTACGCAAGACGGAGAAGGACCTGCGCTCGGAGGGGGGCGCAGGTCCTTCTCTGTTGTCGGTGTCGCGTCGCCGGGCGTTACTTCTTCGGCGGCACCGTCGGCATCCCGAGGAACGGCAGCTTCAGGGCCCCGAAGGCCTCCGCCGGGACCACCGGGGACTTCGGCTCGATGGGCTTGAGGCGTTCGTACGCCGCGCCCTGCGCCGGGCGCTGATCCGCCTCGTCCTTGTTGGGCCAGTGCGACATCGCCCGCTCGGCCTGCGCGGTGATCGTCAGGGACGGGTTGACGCCGAGGTTGGCGGACACCGCCGCTCCGTCGACGACCGAGATACCGGGGTGGCCGTACAGACGGTGATACGGGTCGAGTACGCCGGTCTCGGGCGAGTCGCCGATCGGGCAGCCGCCGAGGAAGTGGGCGGTGAGGGGGGTGCCCATCAGCTCGCCGACGTTGGAGCCGGCGAAGCCGTTGATGTCGGCCGCGATCACCGAGGCGGCCTCCGAGGCGGCCTTGATCTGCTTGGGGTTGGGGGCGCCGTGGCCCTGGCGGGCGGTCAGCAGGCCCTTGCCCACGCCGTCCGACTTCAGATACGTCGTCAGCGAGTTGTCCAGCGACTGCATCACCAGGCCGATGATGGTCCGCTCCGACCAGCGGCGGTTGGACAGGGAGCGCAGGACGAGGATGGGGTGGCGGGCCGCGTTCGCCAGCCAGGCGCCGGCCCGCGAACGGCCGTCCACGTAGGGCACTTGCAGGATCGACAGGCCGCCCATCGAGTTGGAGCCCCTGCCGTAGCGGACCGGCTCGATGTGGGTGTTCTCGTCGGGGTGGATCGAGGAGGTGATGGCGACTCCGCGCGTGAAGTCGACCTTCGGCTGCCCCGTCGCCTTGCGGTAGCGCCGGTTGTCGGTCTGCGCGCCGACCAGGGCCTCCGAGTTGGTACGGGTCAGCTCGCCCAGCTTGGCTGAGAGGTGCGGCAGCTGGCCGCCCGCCTTCATCCGGTGCAGCAGGGTCTGGGTGCCGTACGTACCGGCGGCGAGGACCACCTTGCGGGCCTTGAACAGCCTGCCCTCGCCCTTCTTCCCACGGTCGGTCGGCAGGGTCGCCACCGCGAAGCCGCCCTGTGAGTCGTCCGTGACCGAGACGACCGTCGTCAGGGGGTGGACCACCGCGCCCGCCTTCTCGGCCAGGTAGAGGTAGTTCTCGTTGAGGGTGTTCTTCGCACCGTGCCGGCAGCCGGTCATGCACTCACCGCACTCGGTGCACGCCTTGCGCGCCGGTCCCGCCCCGCCGAAGTAGGGGTCCGACACCTCTGTGCCGGGCTCGGCCCGGGACTCCCCCTCGGCGTCCTTGCCGTCGCCGAAGAACACGCCGACCGGCGCCATGTGGAAGCTGTCGCCGACGCCCATCCGCTCGGCAGCCGCCTTCAGGTGGACGTCCGACGGGGTCATCGTCGGGTTGATCCGTACGCCGAGCATGCGCTGCGCCTGGTCGTAGTACGGCTTCAACTCCTCCTGCCAGTCGGTGATGTCACGCCACTGGGGGTCGTCGAAGAAGGCCTTCGGCGGTACGTAGAGGGTGTTGGCGTAGTTCAGTGAGCCGCCGCCGACGCCCGCTCCCGCCAGCACCATGACGTTGCCCAGCAGGTGGATGCGCTGGATGCCGTACATGCCGAGCTTGGGGGCCCACAGGTAGTTCTTCAGGTCCCAGGAGTTCTTGGGAAGGGTCTCGCGGGTCCAGCGGCGGCCGGCTTCGAGGACACCGACGCGGTAGCCCTTCTCCGTCAGGCGCAGCGCCGTTACGGACCCGCCGAACCCCGATCCGACGACGATGACGTCATAGTCGTATCCGGAGCCGTCGTCCTGATTCTGGGCAGAGTTCTCCTGTGACACTTGCTCTCCTCATTGAAAGCGGTGAAGCGGCGGTGCGGTCGAGCGGGATCTAGCGGCCTCTTTCGGCCTCTATCTGCCTCTAGCGGAAGCGGAACGCCTTCATCAGCCGCAGGCTCCGGCTCATGAACTGCGCGTACTTCTCGTCGTCCATCCCCAGCGACGGCGCCATCGGCAGCAGCCGCTGCTGGGCGACCGTCTGGGCCTCCGTGTACTTGAGGATGCCCTCGGAGCCGTGGCGGCGGCCGAGGCCGGAGTCCTTCATGCCGCCCATGGGCGACTGGACGCTGCCGTACGCGGGGGCATAGCCCTCGTTGACGTTGACCGTGCCGGTGCGCAGGCGGGCGGCGACCGCGCGGCCGCGGCTGCCGTCCTTCGTCCAGACCGACGAGTTGAGGCCGTACGGCGTGGAGTTGGCGAGTTCGATCGCCTCCTCCTCGGTCTTGAAACGGTAGATGGAGACGACCGGACCGAAGGTCTCCTCGGAGCAGACGGCCATCGGCGCCTCGACGCCGTCGAGGATCGTCGGCTCGAAGAAGTACGGGCCGATGTCGGGGCGGGCGGTGCCGCCGGCGACGAGCTTCGCGCCCTTGGCGACGGCCTCCTCCACATGCCGGGTGACCGTCTCCAGCTGGCGTTCGCCGACCAGGGAGCCCATGTCGGCGCCGTACGCGAGGGACTTGCCGAGCCGCATCGCCTTGGTGCGGGCGGCGAAGCGCTCCACGAAGGCGTCGGCGACGGACTCATGGACGTACAGGCGCTCGATGGAGATGCACAGTTGGCCGGCGGAGGAGAAGCAGGCGCGGAGGGCGCCGGCGGCGGCCTTCTCTACGTCGGCGTCTTCAAGGACCAGCATCGCGTTCTTGCCGCCGAGTTCGAGCGAGACGCCGACCAGGCGGGCGGCGGCGCCCTGGGCGACCTCGCGGCCGGTGCGGGTGGAGCCGGTGAAGGAGACGTAGTCGGCGTGCTTGACGACCTCGGGGCCGATGACCGGGCCCTCGCCGAGGACGACCTGGAAGACGTCGGCGGGCAGTCCCGCCTCGATGAGCAGGTCACGGGCCCACAGGGCCGTCAGGCAGGTCTCGGTGTCGGGCTTCATCACGACCGCGTTGCCCGCGACGAACCCCGGGAGCGCGTCGCCGACCGACAGCTCCAGCGGGTAGTTCCAGGGCGCGATCTGGCCGACGACACCGCGCGGGTGGCGCAGTTCGGTGACCTTCGTGAGCGTGGGCATGGCGCCCGCGTGCCGCTTCGGCTTCAGATAGGAGGGTGCCTTACGGCCGTAGTGGCGGGCCGCGACGGCTACGGCCTGCACCTCCTCGTGGGCGTGCAGGCGGGCCTTGCCGGTCTCCAGCTGGATGAGGTCGAGGACCTCGGCCTGGCGTTCGAGCACCAGGTCGTGGAAGCGGAGCAGGACGGCGGCGCGCTGCCGCACGGGCACCTGCGCCCAGACGGCCTGGGCCTTACGGGCCGCCTCGAATGCCTTCGCCACGTCCTCGGGCGTGGATTCGGGCAGGTCGGCCAGCTTCTCGCCGGTGAACGGCGTGTGGTTCGCGGTACGGCCGGAGCCGGCCACGCCCTTGGTGAGCTGGGCCACCAGCTCGGGGGTCACCACGTCGGCGGCGGTACGGGCGCCCTCCGGGGCGGGGGCGAGGGGGTTCGTGCCGGTCTTGGCCGGGGCCTGCGCGTCCGTCATGAGCCGCAGAGTATGCCGCGACGGAGGCTTTGTGTACCCGTCGGTAACGGGGATTCACCGAGTGCTCACATGCTGCCAGTGTCCACTGGCAGTAAACGCGCTGATCAGGGCGTTGCGCGGGGACGAGGAGGTGGCGCTCAGTCCGCTCCGATCTCAAGTCGGTCACGGGCGCCCTTGAAGACCGCGGTGCCCTTCTTCTCCGTGGGCGTGCCCTTGGGCATGTCGACGCGCAGCTCGTACATGCGGTCGTCGCCGGTGACCACGAACAGCTGCATGACGCGGCTCGGTGACTCCTCCTTGTTGTAGGTGATGTCGGAGAGGACGGCGTCAAAGCCCTTGAAGGTGGTGCGGGTGGACTGGCCACTCGCGTCATGGTTGTAGCTGTCCCAGGTGTCGAGCGCGTACTGCGCCTGGTCCAGCAACGGGCGGGGCGACTTGTCCCACCGGGTGAGGCGGACCTGGACGAGGCCGATGTCGTAGACGACGAGCCGGGGCTGGTCGGTGGCGCTGCCTTCCCGCGCCGTCTCCTTGTACTCGGCCGGGAGGGAGAGCACGGCGTCCATCTCCTTCTCCCGGTGCGCGATCCAGGCGCCGACGGTGGGGGTGGAGCTGGGGCGGGGGCGGGGACTCGAGGTGCTCGGCGCCAGGGGGGCCGAGGAGTAGACGGGGTTCATCTCCTTCGGGTCGTCGCCCTTGTCGACGAGGAAGGAGGAGGTGGTGAACCAGGTGCCGGCCACGAGGAGGACGCCCAGGACGGCGACGGGAAGGGGGCGAAGCCAGGAGCGGGCCCTGGGCGCCCCGGGCCTGGAGGGGGTCACGGAGGCGGTTGGCGGTTCGGGCAGTGCTTCCGGGGGCGCGTCCGGGGTTGCTTCGGACGCCGCTTCAGAGCCTGACAGGCCCTGCTCGCCCGCCGTTTCCGAAGCCTCCGACGCCTCCGACGCCTCCGTCTCGGAAGGTGCCCGTTCGGAAGCCGAACGTTCGGAGGCCGCACGTTCGGAGGCCGCACGCTCGGAAGCCGCACGTTCGGAGGCCGCACGCTCGGAAGCCGCACGCTCGGAAGCCGCCGCGCCTGAGAGCCGTACCGTCCCCGCGTCCTCCGTGAACTCCCGCAGCCCCGAGGCGTCCTGGGGCCCCGCCCCCGCAGCACCCACTGCGGGCTCCGGCACCGGCCACCCCTGCGCGACCGCCTCCAGCACGGCGCCGACATCCTCCGCGTCAGGGCGCAGCTCGGGATCCTTCACCAGCAGCCGCACGATCAGCGACCCCAGCGGCCCCGCCTGTTTCGGCTCGGGCGGGTCGCCGGCGAGGATCGCGGCCAGCGTGGACTCCAGGGTCGTACGGCGGAAGGGCGACCAGCCCTCCACGGCGGCGTACAGGAGCACCCCCAGCGACCACAGGTCGGAGGCGGGGCCGGCGCCGCGGCCGGACATCCGCTCGGGAGCGATGAACTCCAGGGAGCCGACGAACTCGCCGCTGACGGTGAGGGATTCCTCGCCCTGGATGTGGGCGATGCCGAAGTCGGTGAGGACGACGCGGCGGTGGGCGCCGAGCAGCACGTTGGCGGGCTTGACGTCGCGGTGCACGATGCCGACGGCGTGCGCGGCGCGCAGGGCGCCGAGGACGGCGACGCCGATGCGGGCGGCCTCGGCGGCCTCCACCGGGCCGCGCTGGAGGACCTCGTGCAGGGACTCGCCGCGCACCAGCTCCATGACGATCCAGGGCAGTCCGTCCTCCACGACGACGTCATGGATCGAAACGGCGGCCGGATGGTCGACGCGGGCGGCGGCGCGGGCCTCGCGGTACAGACGGTGGGCGGCCCGCTGGTGGCCCGCGTCCTCCCGGTCGCCGGGCAACCTCGGCTGTTTGACGGCGACTTCACGGTCCACCAGCTCGTCGAGCGCCCGCCAGACGGTGCCCATACCGCCGGAGCCGATGCGCTCGACCAGGCGGTAACGCCCGCCGATCACACGCCCCTTGGGGCCGGTGCCGCCCCCGTCACTACTCATGCCCCATGCCTACCTTGCGGGGCGGGCCCTTGGCCAGTTCAGAGCTTGCCGATGTCCAGGTTGGCGATGGTCGTCTGCGCCACCTCGCGTCCGCGGTCGATGAAGTCGCCCTTGCCCGGATAGCTGACCGTCACCTCGTACATGTCGCCCGCCGTGGTCTTGTAGTAGAAGATCTTCAGCTCTCGGGGGCGCGGGTCCTCGGTGTCGTCGGTGGTGTACTTGACCGTGTTCTCGGCGGACTGCCTGCCCTGGTACGTGGTCTGCTTCGTGTCGGTCCCGGGGCCTTCGGGCATGGAGAGGTCGTAGCTGCCCTGCTCCTTGAACACCTCGTTGTCGGCGTACATCTCGGCCGCCGCGGAGTTCTTGATCTGGTTCGAGGTGTCCTCGGACTTGCGCGCGAGTTTCACACGGATCCAGATGCTGCCGCTCCAGTCGGAATAGGTGACCCAGTTCTTTTCCGTGTCGTCGGCGTCCGGCCTGGCCACCTGGTAGGCCGCGGGCACCTTCAGGGTCACACCCAGCTTCGGGTGCGCCCGCTGCGCCCAGCCGTCCGGAGTGGACCCCGCGAACGGATCCGCGATCACCAGATACGCCGCCACCGCCCCCGCGACGACCGCCGCCCCGATTGCGAGCAGCGCCTTGCGCCCCAGCAGGATGCCTCCCTTGGCGCCCTCCGCGACTCGCACGATCTGCGTCGTCGGGGCCGGAGCCGGCGGGTTCGCCGTCTGCTCCAGCAGCGCACGCGTCTGCGCGGCGTTCGGGCGGCGGGCCGGGTCCTTCTGGAGCAGGCCATTGATGGCCTCGGCGAGCGGGCCCTGCGCGGAGGCGGGCGGCGCGGGCGTGGCGTTGAGGACCGACTGGAGGGTCGCCGGGGTGTTGCTGCGGCGGAACGGCGAGACGCCCTCCGTCGCCGCGTACAGGAGGACGCCCAGGGACCACAGGTCGCTCGCCGGTCCCGGCCGCTGGCCCAGCACCCGCTCCGGCGCGATGTACTCGGGCGAACCGACGAAGCCGCCGGTGTCAGTCAGGTTGGTCTCGCCCTCGATCTGGGCGATGCCGAAGTCGGTGAGGACGACGCGGTCGTGGCGGCCGAGGAGGACGTTGTCCGGCTTCACGTCGCGGTGCAGGATGCCCGCCGCGTGCGCGGCCTCCAGCGCGCCGAGCACTTCGAGGCCGATTCTCGCCGCGTCCCGGGCACCGAGCGTGCCCTCCTGCAGCGCGTCGCCCAGCGTACGGCCCTGCACCAGCTCCATCACGATCCACGGCTGGCCGTCCACGACCGCGACGTCATGCACGTTCACGACCGCCGGGTGGTCGAGCCGGGCCGCGGCGCGGGCCTCGCGGCGCATCCGCTCGAAGGCGTTGGAACGTTCGCGATCGGGAAGGTGATCCGGTACGCGCGGCTCCTTGACGGCGACTTCGCGGTCCACCGTCTCGTCCTTGGCCCGCCAGACGGTACCCATCCCGCCGTGCCCGAGCTTGGCGAGCAGCCGGTAACGGCCGGCTATCAGACGTCCGGTGCCGGGGTCCGGGGTGGGTGGCGTGGCGGGGTGGGCGGGCGCGGCGGAGGAGGCGGACGGGGCGGGCCCGGCGGGTGCGGGCTGGTGGGGCCCTGGCTGGTGGGGCGCACCCTGCTGCGGTACGGCTTGCTGCGGTCCGCCCTGGGTCGGCGACGCATACGGGTTGCCCGGGTGAGGAACGGGACCGGGCGAGTTCGGCTGCGGTGGTTGCAGTTCAAAACTTGTCGGCTCGTCGGACCGGTAAGGGACTCCCCCGTTGCTGCTCATGCGTCCATCCATATCGCGGCAAGCGTCTCGGTATCCAGCGGGAATGCTTTCCGGTCACAGAGCCGTGACTCAGCTCGCAACTTATCTCCGCTTTATCCGGGGTTGGTCGGCGCGAGGGGTGACGGGGTGGAGGCGGCCTGGGGTGAGAGGGGGCGGTGGGGGCGCCGGGGGTACTGGACGGACGGGGGCGGGGTGTGCCGGAGGGGGTGACCGTGCCGGGCTTGGTGGAGGGGCTTGCCGTGTCGGGTCTGCCGGACGGGCTTGCCGTGTCGGGCCTGCCCGACGGGCTCGCCGTGCCAGGTCCGCCGGAGGAGCTCGGTGTACCGGGTCGGCCGGAGGCGCTCGGTGTCCCGGTCGGGCCGGCCGACGTCCCCGGCGTCGAGCTGGGGGGCACCACACCTCCGTCCCCGCCCCGGCTCACCAGCAGGGCCGCCGCCGACACCCCTGCGACCGCCATCGCGGCGACCAGCACGACGGTGGCCAGTTTGCTGCGCGTCGAGTACGAGCCTTCCCCACCGCCGACTGGGCGCACGACAGACCTGCCGAACCGTTTCTCCGCAGGCACGCGCCCCGTGTCCTGGAACTCCCGCAGCATCCGCTCGGCTGCCTCCGCGTCCAGCCGCAGCGCCGGATCCCGCTCCAGCAGGCCCTGAACGACGGGCAGGATCGGCGCCGCCTGCGCGGGCGGGCAGATCTCGTCGGACACGACGGCCAGCACGATGCCGCTCAACGAGTCGCGCCGGAAGGGCGATTCACCGCTCAGGGCCGCGCACAGCAGCGCGCCCACCGACCACAGGTCGGATGCGGGGCCGGTCCGGGAATCGGACATCCGCTCCGGTGCGGTGTACTCGGGCGAGCCGACGAAGGACCCGGACTCGGTGAGCGTGGTCGCGCCGGCCACCTGGGCGATGCCGAAGTCGGTGAGGACGACGCGGTCGGTGCCGTTCTCGATGAGCACGTTGGCCGGGGTGATGTCGCGATGCAGGACACCGGCCGCGTGGGCCGTCTGCAACGCGCTCAGCAGGTCGGCGCCGATCCGGGCGGCCTCCGGCGCGTCGACGGGGCCGTGCGCCGCCATCCGGTCGGCGAGGGAGTCGCCGTCCACCAACTCCATCACGATGTACGGGCGTTCGTCGTCCTCCAGGATGTCGTGGACGACTATGACGTGCGGATGGCTCAACTGCGCCACCGCCTGCGCCTCGCGCAACGTGCGCTCACGCGCTCGCCGGGCCTCGGCCGCGGAGAGCGTCTCGTCGAGGGGGAGCTCCTTTACGGCCACCCTTCGTCCGAGCAACTGATCGGTCGCCTGCCATACGACACCCATGCCGCCGCGACCGAGCCTCGCCTCGAGGCGGTAACGCCCCGCGATCACACGGAAGTTGGCTCCCTCGGTCCCCATGCGCCCCATCATGCAGCACCGGACGGACCGACTCCGGGGCGCCGATCGGCCAACTATGCAAAGCAGCAAAGGGTTCCAAAAGCCGCGGGATGCTCGGCGGGGGTGCCGGGAGGCTTGGGTGCCGGGCCGTGGGGGTGGGTTCGGCGAGGGGGGCTGTGAGGGGTTCGGGTAGGGGTGCGGGGAGGGGTGCGGGGTGCGGGGAGGGTCTCGCGGCCCGGGGCCGGGAGGGCTCGGCTCGGGGTCGAGAGGGCTCGGCTCGGGGTCGAGAGGGCTCGGCTCGGGGTCGGGAGGGCCCGGAGACGGGGCCAGGAGAACCCGGAGACGGGGGCCAGGGCGGGCCGGGGACGGAGCCAGGACGACCCGGAGACCGAGCCAGGACGACCCGGAGACCGAGCCAGGACGACCCGGAGACCGAGCGAGCAGGGCCCCGAGACGGGCCAGGGCGAGCCCCGGGACGGGGCCGGGAGGACCCGGGAACAGGGCCAGCGAGGGCCCGGAGACGGCGAGGTGCGGCGAGGCCCTGAGACCAGATGCCGTCAAGGCCTAAGGGACAGGTGCCGCGAGGCCCTCGGGAACCCCAACGGTGGCAGAGCTTCGGGGGACGCACGCTGCGAGGAACGTCGGAAGCCGCGCGCCACGAGGAACCTCGGGATCGGGGTGCCGCGGGGCCTCGGGCCCCGCGCGCCGGGCACGCCAGGCACGCCCACCCTGGCACTCAGCGAGAACTCACGGGAGCCGCGTACCGCGACAGCCTCGGGCCCCCGCACCCGAGGAACATCCGGACCCCGCGCGCAGTGAGGCACCCCGCGAGCCCCGCGATGGCTGTGGCGCACCAGGCCATCACGGCCGCGGCAACCGACTTGTCAGTCCCGCTCTAGGCCCCGGCCCCGCGACCCCGCATGCCGCATCAAGCCCCACGGCCCCTGCAAGGCCCGGTAGCCGCCCGCCGCAAGGCCCCCGCACTCAGGAGCCGCCGGCGCCGCTCGCCTGCCACCCCTGCAGCACGGCCGTGAACTGCTTGCGTGCCGTTGCCCAGTCCGGCTCGGGCGAGGACATGTAGATCGCGTACTCCGTGCCGTCCCGGTCGATGTACGCCTGGTCGATGGCGCGGCGCGGGCCGGGGAACGGGGTGTCCTTGGCCAGGGCGGTCCACGTGTACTCCCACAGGGCGCCCTCGCGGTCGCGGTAGAGGTTCTCCTTCAGATACGCGGTCCGGTAGTCGACCAACTTCTGCCCCACCTGGTCCTCCAGGTCACGCATGTGGTCGTAGGCCTTCGCGAAGTCGGGCGAGGTGTCGACGGCGATGCGGACGAAGTGCTCGCCGCCGTCGGGGGTGTAGTCGACCTGCTGGAGGCCGTCGACCTCCTTGCCGACCACCTCCCGCTCCCAGCCCGCGGGCAGGTAGAGGCTGAAGCCGAGGGGATCCACGTAGCGCTTCCAGGACGACGGAACGCCGGCCTCCGGGCGCGCCGTCTCGCTCGACATGGAGCCGGGTGAGGAAGCAGCGGGCGTGCCACCGCTTCCCGGACCCCACCTGTGCAGCACCACCGCGGTGCCCCCGCCGATGATCGCGGCGATCGCGACGACGAGGGCGAGCGTGCGCAGCCGACGGCGTCTGCGCGTCGGCCGGGCGGGGGCGCCACCCGTGCCGGTGCCTGAGGTGGCGTACGGCGGGCCGACCGTCGTGGGCCCGGTCATCGGCGGGTACGGCGTACCGGTCGCCGCCGTCCGTGCCCCGGCGGGCACGGGCACCCCGGTGGTCGCCCCGGCGTGCCCGGACCCCGTGCGTGCCTCCGGCTCGTACCGCGTGTGCTGCGTGGGGACGTACATCTGCGCCGCGCTGGGCCGCCGTCCCTCCGCTGCCTCGGCCAGCATCTGCTCGGCCTCGGCGGCGCCGGGCCGGGTGGCCGGATCCTTGCGCAGCAGGGCGCTGATCACGGGCGCGAGCGCGCCGGCGTGCTGCGGATCGGCGGCCTCCTCCTCGACCACCGCCTGCATGGTGCCCAGCGGCGAGGTCCGGCGGAAGGGCGAGCGGCCCTCCACGGCCGTGTAGAGCGTCGCGGCGAGCGCCCACAGGTCGGAGGAGGGGCCCGGGTCGTGGCCGCGGACGCGCTCGGGGGCGAGGTAGTCGACGGAGCCGACGACCTCTCCGGTGCGCGTGATGGTGGAGTCGCCCTCGATCTGGGCGATGCCGAAGTCGGTCAGCAGGACGCGGCCGTCCTCGGAGAGCAGGACGTTGCCGGGCTTGACGTCGCGGTGCAGGACACCGGCGGAGTGCGCGGCGCGCAGCGCCCGCAGCACCCACAGGCCGATACGGGCGGCCTCGGCCGGCTCGACGCGTCCGTTCTCCTTGACCGCGTCGGCCAGGGAGTGCCCCTCGACCAGCTCCATCACGATCCACGGCCGGCCGTCGTGCTCCAGCACGTCGTGCACGGTGACGACGGCGGAGTGGTTGATGCGCGCGGCGGCGCGCGCCTCGGCGCGGGTGCGGGCGAGCAGCCGCTCCTGGTCGCTCTCGGAGACGTAGAGCGCGGCGGTCAGCTCCTTGATCGCGACGGCCCGATGCAGCACCTCGTCATGCGCACGCCACACCCGGCCCATGCCGCCGCTGCCGATCGCGTCGGCGAGCCGGTAGCGGCCCGAAATGAGCTGGCCCTGCATCTGATTCACGTTGCCCCGCAATGCTCTTGACAGGGTCAGGTTAAGGACCGGTCGACTCGACCGGAACCGCGGGGGCGCCAAGGAGACCCCACTGTGATGGTTGTCGCTTTCGACGCCGCGAAGCAACCATCAAGCCTTTGTCACACAGGGTTTGCAGCAGAAATCAGCCGGTGACCTGATAGGACGCCGACGCCTGCTCGAACAACCGCGTCACCTCGTCCCGCTCGGCCTCCGGGCCGCGCACCTGCACGACGTGGTACTTCCCGTCGATCAGGATCGCGACATTGCGCACGAAAATCTCGCGCCCCTGGTCGTCGGTCCAGGTGAACTGCCCCTCGGCCATGGCCCGCTCCCCCACCTGAATGGTCTTCAGCCCACTGGAGGAGGCCCAGCTGGAGTCGCGGTACGGCTGCAACTCCCGCTCGTGTTCCCGCTGGTAGACCATGGGATCGCTGCCGTACTGCGCCGTGGTGTCCCGGCCCGGTACGACGATGAGGTCGAAGTCACCGTGTGCGTACACCACCTGCCCGCGCCCGTTCTCCGGCGTACGGTCCCAGCCGCTGGCCACGGCCACCTGGAACCCGGCCGTGTCCTTCTGCAGGGTGAAGCCGTCGGGCACCTCGGGGCCGTTGGTCTGCGTCTCGGTCGAACCGGCCGACTCCGAGGGGCTGTTGTCGGTCGCCGGAGAGGTCTGGTCGGGCCGCGGTTCGCTGCTCGCGTCGGCGGACTGGTCGGGCGCCTCGCTCGCCTGTCCCGCCGCGCCGGTGCGATCGGCGTCCGCGGCGGCGCCGTCGCCCTGGTCGGACTTCGGCATGAACAGCATGGCGTACGCGATCGCCGCGGCCATGCCGAGCAGGACGAGCACCAGCAACGCACGCCCGAGCCTGCGCGGCGAGTGCGCCGCCTCCTGCTTGGCCCGCTTGTGCCGCCCGTGATGCGCGGGCAGCCCGGCCCGGCGCCTGCGCACCAGCTCGCCCCGGCGCCGCACGATCGGCAGCCGGTTCGGGTCGGCCGGCGGGGCGGCGACGACATGCGCACCGGCCTCCGGCTCGGGCGCGGACCGCACGAGCGAACGCAGCCAGCCGCGCACTTCCTCGAAGTCGAGGCGCTCGGTGGGGTCCTGACGCAGCAACGACTCCACGACCGGCCTGAGCGGTCCGCACTCCTCGGCGAAGGCGGGCGGCTCCGCGCAGACCATCTGCACCAACTCGGCCGTCGACTCCTCCGGATACGGCGCATGCCCCTGTACGGCCCGGAAGAGCAACGCCCCCAGCGCCCACAGGTCGGTAGCGGGCCCGATCGGCGCCGCCAGCTGCCAGTTCTCGTGCACGGGCCCGGCCTGCTCCGGCGCCCATCGCTCGGTCACGGGTCCGACCACGGCCATCCGCGCCTGCCGTGCCCGCTCCGCGGCGAGTGCGGTGGTGGGCCCTCGGTGGGCTGGAGTACCGGCCACCAGGTCGCCCCAGCGGGTCGCGGGGTGGGCGGAGTCGCCGACGGGCGGCCCGATGGGATCGCCGGGAGTGACGGGCACGCCACGCGCGACCGAGCCCGGGGTGCCGGGGGCAGGAGCGCCCTGTGCGGGAAAGCCGCCGGCGTCGGGCGTGTGCACGCCCCGCGCGGGATAGCCACTGCGGCCGGGAGCGGGGGCGGGGGCACCCGCGGCAGCGGACGCCTCGCGCCCCGGAGCGGGCAGGCCGCCCGTGGCGTAGCCACCGACGCCCGGCGCGGGCACACGTGTGTCGTACGGGGCGCCAGGGGTCCCGGGCTGCGCGCCCGTCCCCGCCGGCGGAAGTGCCGTACGGCCCCGGCCCTGATCCGGCGCGGCTCCACCGGCCCCGCTCCGTGGCGCGGCGCCGTGCCAGGGCGTGGTCTGCGTGCCGTACGGGTCGGTGATCTGGCCGGGAGGCATGGTGACGCCGTTGCCGGAGTGGTAGGGCTGCTGCGCCGAGCCGTTGGCCTGGGCGGCACGGTCGACTTCGGCTGCCGGGCGCCCTGCGGGCAACGCCGCCCGCCCGTTCTGCGCCTCCTGCACCCGGGCTGCCGCACGGGCGCCCGCCCGATACGCGGCGATGGCTCCGGCCCGCGCGGCCCTGATGTCCCCACCGGCTTCGAGGGCGCCACCCGGTGCCGCGCCCGAGGCCCCTGCTCCGGGGCCCGTCTCGGCCGCCGGCAGCGGCAGACCCTCGGTGGCGCGCGCCTCTATGGCGGCCCGCCGGGCAGCCTCGGGGTCCACGCCGGCAGCGCCGGCCCCGGTCCCGGCGGCGTGTCGGCCGGGTGAGCCGGGACCGCCCGGGCCGCCGGCCTCTCCGCCCGAAGCCGCCCCGCCACCGAATGTCCCGACGGCGCCGTCGCCGGCACCGTCCTCGACCGGCACCGGGTCATACCCGCACAGCGCCTCCTCCGCGGCCCCGACCGCGAGCCCGGTCAGCATCACCCGGCCGTCGTCGCAGACGAGCACCGTGCGGGCGGTGATGTTCCGGTGGACCCAGCCGTGCGCGTGCAGCACCCGCAGCGCCATGAGGACGTCGGAGGCGACCTCGGCCGCCCGGTACGGCGTCAGCGGCTTCTCGGCGAGCAGCGCGGCCAGCGGGCGCGCACCCACCAACTCACTCACTATCCACAGCGAACCGCCCTCGGCGAACACGTCGAAGACCTGGTCCAGCCGCGGATGGTCGGGAATCCGCGCCGCGGCCTGCGCCGCCTCGACCGCCCGCCGCACGGCGGGATCGCTGGGCCGCCGCGTGCTCGAACGCGCCGAGGGCCGTCGCCCGGGCCCGCGCTCGCGCGCATCACGCGCCGTGAAGCCGTCGGGCAGCCCCTCGGCGTCGAGTACCTCCGCCTCGACGACCTCCGGCAACGGCACCTGCCGGACCAGGACTTCCTGCCCGCTGTAGGTGTCGAAGGCGCGCGTCTCGGTCAGTTCGTACTCGTCGGACGGCGGCAGGGGCAGGCGGTAGCGGTCGGCCAGTACCCGACCCGCATAGTCGTCCACGTTGCCTCCCCCGGCCGCCCGGTTGGTCAATTCCGTTCGCCTTGCGTCCCGCTCCGGACGCACGACTGTATGCGTACGGTCCGCAAGCACTCACGATACGTGCCGGAGGCAACTCGAAAAGAGGGGTTGCGGGATCTCACGGCCCAATCGCGCCCTTGGCGAGCCCAAACCGAAATTCGCTCACTTCACGACTTCGGCTTGAACGAGTCCGTCAGCGTCTGCCAGGTGTCCTTACGCAGGTCACTGTCCCAGTTGGCGGCTTTCGCGGTGTACATCAGCGCATATCCGAGTTGCTCGTTCACCACGAACCCTCGGTCGATCGTCCGGTACTCCGTCCCGCCCTCGGCATAGGTGAACTCCCAGTCGGCCGTGTTCCAACTGCGGTAGTCCACCTCCTCTATCCGGATCTTCTTGTACCCGGAGCGCTGCATGTACTGCTCCTGGTTCTTCCAGTCCGCCACCGGGTCGCCCTTCGGCGTGGAGGTCCAGGCGACGAGCAGCTTCTGCCCGTCGGGCCCGGTGAACCGGTCGCCCGCCGACCCCGTGGACTGGAACTTCCATCCCTCGGGCAGCCCGAGCGAGTACCCCTGGCTCCCGTTGTGCGTCGACGCGGCCTTGCTTCCGCTGCCGGACCCGGCCTCGTCTCCGCTCCCGCCGGTCGCCCCGGCACTCGGCGTGCTCCCGCTCCCCGTCCCGGAACCCGACCCCGACCCGGCCGACGCGGACTTCTCCGCGTCCGTGCGGGTCTTGTCGTCGTCGTCCTTCTTGGTGTCGGAACTCGCGCTCGCCTTGGCAGAAGCCTTGGCACCGCCACCACTCGCCGCCCCGGTCGAGTCGTCGTCGCCGAGCGTGAGGGCAAGCACCACACCGATCACGGCAACCACCACGGCCACCGCGATGATCGCCAACGTCCGCTTCGGCACCACATCGGTGAGCGACGCCCTCGGCACGGGCCGCGACGGCAGATCCGGCGGCGCCATCTTGGGCCACCCCGAACTGCCCCCCGCGCCCTGCCCGTTCGCCGCCTGTCCGTCCCGCTCACCGCCACGGTCACCGGCACCTGACCGCTCACCGGCATCAGCACCGGCACGGTCACCACCGGTCGAACCGGCGCCCACCCCGGCAGCCCCGGCGCCGGAGGCCCCAGCACCGGAAGCCCGGCCGGAACTCCCAGCCTTCGACGACGCCCCGGCCCCGCCCACGCCCGCGGACGACCCACTGGCCGCCGCCCCGTCGGCCCCGGAGGCAGCCGTCTCACTGCCGGACTTGGTACGGGCGGCAGCCGCCCCGGCCGCCCCCGCACTCACCGCGGCCTTGCGCACGGAACGCAGCGCCCCGCGCAACCGCTCCCCGGCCTCCTCGCCCCGCTTACCGGCCCCGGCACCCGAACGGCCCCTGCTCTCCGGCGCGTCGGGCTGCGGCGGCAGCGGCACGACCTTCGTCGCGTCCGCCGGCTCCGGCTCGGACTTGGGCGCCGGCGCATGAATGACGGCGTTGAGCATCGCCCGCGCACCGGCGTCGTCGAGCCGCTTGGCGGGGTCCTTGGTGAGCAGGCCGTAGATGACGTCCTTCAGCGGTCCCGCGTTCTTCGGCTCCTCCAGCGGCTCCGTCATCACCGCTGTGAGCGTCGCGATCGCGGAACCCTTGTCGTACGGCGGCACACCCTCGACCGACGCGTACAGCAGCCCGCCCAGCGACCACAGGTCGGCCGCGGGGCCCGGCTTGTGGCCGCGGGCCCGCTCCGGGGAGATGTAGGACGGCGCGCCGACGAGCATGCCGGTCGAGGTGATGGAGGGGTCGCCCTCGACCTGGGCGATGCCGAAGTCGGTGAGCACGACCCGCTCGGTGTCGGACTCCAGCAGGACGTTCGACGGCTTCACGTCGCGGTGCAGGATGCCCTCGCGGTGCGCGGAGCGCAGCACGTCGAGGACGGCCAGGCCGACCTCGGCGGCCCGCTTGGGCTCCAGGAGGCCGTCCTCGCGGATGACCTCGGCGAGCGACTTGCCCTCGACGAGTTCCATCACGATCCACGGCCGGTCGTCCTCGTCGACCACGTCGAACACCGTGACCGCGCTGTTGTTGCGGATCCGGGCGATCGCCTTGGCCTCACGCAGCGTGCGCGTGATCAGCCGCCGCTTCTCCTCCTCGTCGATGTTCGACGGGAACCGCAACTCCTTGACGGCGACGGTCCGCCCCAGAGTCTCGTCCACGGCCCGCCACACCGTGCCCATGCCGCCCCGGCCGAGCACCGCTCCCAGCCGGTACCGCCCCGCGAGGAGACGCTCACGGTCGTCCTGACGAGTCTCCTGACGAGATGTCCCCGCCCGCTCCGCCTCCGACATGCGTCCCCTCATACAACCCGCCCTGACAGAGCCTCCATTGTCTCTCACCCGACAAGTGCCCGACGCCCAGGGTGCCTCACGCGTCGCCACCCGACCGCACGGCCCGAGCCGCCCGGGCACCGCACACCCGGAGCCCGGTGAATCACAGGTTCCGCTTGCCCGGCATGATGACCCGCGACAAGGGAAGGACCCCGCATGGCGCGAACCGCGATGCCACTGCTTCGGACACTACTGGCCATACCTGTGTGCCTGACCGTCCTCTGCCTCGTGTCCCCGGCTCTTCTCGGCCTGTCCCCCACCTTCTCGGCCTCCTCGTCGGCACGCAACGCCTCGCCCACCTCCACAACACCGGCGACAAACGCCCTGCTGTCCCTGCTGGTCACCCGGGGCAAGGCTCCCGCCGCGGCGCTGCTGGCCCGCGAGGACGGCGCCACCCGCTATGCCGGGGCCGGCCAGGGCATCGCCCGCACCGACCACTTTCGGGCCGGCAGCATCACGAAGACCTTCATCGCGACGGTCGTCCTCCAACTGGCCGCCGAGCGACGCCTGTCCCTGTCCGACACGGTCGAGCAGCACCTGCCGGGACTGGTGCGCGGGGCGGGCAACGACGGGCGCGCGCTGACCCTTCGTTCCCTGCTGACCCACACCAGCGGCCTGTACGACTTCACCGCCGCCTCCGGAGGGACCGTCCCCGTCACTCCGCTTCAGGCCGTCCGCATCGCCCTGACCCACCCCCCTGCCCACCCGGGCAGTTACTCGTACTCGAACACCAACTACGTCCTGCTCGGCCTGGTCGTCAAGCAGGTCACCGGCCGCTCGTACGCCGCCGAGGCCGAACGCCGAGTCATCGCCCCGCTGGGTCTGACCGGCACCTCCTTCCCTGGCTCACGCACCTCGCTCCCCTCCCCGCACGGCCGCGCCTACGCAGCCGACGGGACCGATGTCACCGCGCTCGACCCGCGGGTGGCCGGCGCCGCCGGCGAGCTGGTGACCACGCTCGCCGACCTCGACCGCTTCTACGCCGCGCTGCTCGACGGCCGCCTGCTGCCCCCGCGCCGGCTGCGCGAGATGCTCGACATCCGTGCCGCGCATGGCTCGTACGGCATGGGACTCTTCCCCGTGAAGCTGCCGTGCGGCACCGTCGTATGGGGGCACAACGGGCGCATCGCCGGCAGCTACGTGCGCTCCGCGGCCACCGTCGGCGGGCGTCGTGTCCTGACCTTCCGGGTGAACACGACGGCGATCGCAGATCCCGGTCTCGAACGCCGGCTGCTCGCCGCCGAGTTCTGCCCTCGCACCTGATAGAACGGGCGGGGTTCGAGCAGAGATCCCGGCCTCCGTAGCCCGTTCGGGTGACGTCCCGCGCCCTCACCGACGCTGCGGCTGCGCGGGGCCGCGGACCCGCTGCCGCCGGCGGCCCCCACCCCGGAGTGCTACAGGGGCACGATGTCCGGCGCCCCCAACCGCGCCGCGTCCGCCGTCAGGTCGTCCGGCTGCCGCTGCGACTCCCGCTCAGCCTCCACCCGCTTCTCGTAGTGCTGGACCTCGCGCTCGATGTGGTCCTTGTCCCAGCCCAGCACCGACGCCATCAGCCCGGCCGCATCGCGCGCGCACCGCGTCCCACGGTCGAACGTCTCGATCGAGATGCGCGTCCGCCGCGTGAGCACGTCGTCCAGATGTCTGGCCCCCTCGTGCGAGGCGGCGTACACGATCTCGGCGCGCAGATAGTCGTCGGCGGACTGCAGGGGCTCCCCCAGCGCGGGATCGGCGGCGATGAGCTCGAGCACCTCCTCGGCCAGCGACCCGTACCGGTTCAACAGGTGCTCCACCCGCACCACATGGATCCCCGTCTGCGCCGCGATCCGCGCACGGGCGTTCCACATCGCGCGGTACCCCTCCGCGCCCAGCAGCGGAATGTCCTCGGTGACGCACTCGGCGACCCGCATGTCGAGCCCGTGCACGGCCGCGTCCACCGCGTCCTTGGCCATCACCCGGTACGTCGTGTACTTGCCGCCGGCCACGACGACCAGTCCGGGCACGGGGTGGGCCACGGTGTGCTCGCGAGAGAGCTTGCTGGTGGCGTCCGACTCTCCCGCGAGCAGGGGCCGCAGTCCCGCGTACACGCCCTCCACGTCGTCCCGCGTCAGCGGCACCGCCAGCACCGAGTTCACGTGTTCCAGCAGGTAGTCGATGTCCGCGCTGGACGCGGCCGGGTGGGCCTTGTCGAGGTCCCAGTCGGTGTCGGTGGTGCCGACGATCCAGTGCCGGCCCCAGGGGATGACGAACAGCACGGACTTCTCGGTGCGCAGGATCAGGCCCGTCGAGGAGTGGATGCGGTCCTTGGGCACGACCAGGTGGATGCCCTTGGAGGCGCGTACGTGGAACTGTCCGCGCTCCCCCACCATCGACTGGGTGTCGTCGGTCCACACACCGGTCGCGTTGACGATCTGCTTGGCGCGGATCTCGTACTCGCCGCCCCCCTCGACGTCCTGCACGCGGGCCCCGACGACGCGTTCGCCCTCGCGCAGAAATCCGGCCACTCGCGCGCGGTTGGCGACTTTCGCGCCGTAGGACGCCGCCGTACGCACCAGGGTGGCGACATAGCGGGCGTCGTCCATCTGTGCGTCGTAGTACTGCAGCGCGCCGACCAGCGCGTTCTTCTTCAGGGCGGGGGCGACGCGCAGGGCGTTGCCGCGGCTCAGGTGGCGGTGCATGGGCAGGCCCCGGCCATGGGTGCGGGCCATCGACATGACGTCGTAGAGCAGGACGCCGCAGCCGGCGTACAGGCGCTCCCAGCCCTTGTACTGCAGCGGGTAGAGGAACGGCACCGGCTTGACCAGGTGCGGCGCCAACCGCTCCAGCAGCAGGCCGCGCTCCTTCAGGGCCTCGCGCACGAGCGCGAAGTCGAGCATCTCCAGATAGCGCAGGCCGCCGTGGATCAGCTTGCTGGATCTGCTGGAGGTGCCCGACGCCCAGTCACGTGCCTCGACCAGGCCGGTGGACAGTCCGCGGGTCGCCGCGTCGAGGGCGGTGCCGGCGCCCACCACGCCGGCGCCCACGACCAGTAGGTCCAGCTCCCGCTCGGCCATTGATGCGAGTGACTCGGCGCGCTCCGCCGGCCCCAGTGTCGCTGTCCTCACCGCTGCCTCCCGCTCATCGCTCGCGTAGGCCGCACCCGTCGGGCGAAGCCCGGTTCATACCCCCCATGCCCAAATTCTGACCGGGTTGCCCGGCTTCAGCCACCACTGGCCCCCAGCCTGTGGACAACACTCACGGAAACGCGATCATTCAATGCCGCAAATCGGTCATATTTACTCCTAGTCTGACATTGCGCTCCCTCGATCTGTCCACAGGGCTTGCGCACCTGCCCCGCTTCGGTTATTGGGAAGGACGGCCCACGCCATGCCCTCAGATCTCGCCGTCATCGGACTCGGCCTGCACGGCCTGCCCCTGGCGAAGGCCGCCGTCGCGGCCGGCATCCCCACGCTCGGTTACCGGACCGGGCCCGAGGCCGGCTCCCTCAGCCCCGCCGAACTGCGCCGGATGCTCTCGGGGGGCTTCCGGCACGCCACCAGCCCCGCCGAGCTCGGCCGCGTGCGCACCGCCGTCATCTGCGCGCAGACCCCGCGCGGCGCGGACGGCGGGCTGGACCTGAGCCAGGTGGAGGGGGCAGCCCGCACCCTGGCCGCTCGGCTGCGCCCGCACACCACCGTCATCCTGGAGTCGCCCGTGCCACCGGGCACCACCGAGAACGTCCTGCGCCCACTCCTGGAAGAGGTCTCCGGACTGCGCGCCGGCCGCGACTTCCACCTCGCCTACTCCCCCAGCCGTGTCGACCCCGGCAACCGCGATTTCACGCCCGCCAACACCCCCAAGGTGATCGGCGGCCTCACGCCCGCGTGCACCGAGTCGGCCGCGGCCTTCTACGGCCGTCTCACCGACAAGGTGGTACGCGCGCGGGGGCTGCGCGAGGCGGAGACGGTGCAGGTACTGGAGACCAACTTCCGGCATGTGAACATCGCCCTTGTCAATGAAATGGCCGTTCTCTGCCACGACTTGGGCGTCGACCTGTGGGACGTCATCCGCTGCGCGGAGACCAAGCCGTTCGGCTTCCATGCCTTCCGCCCCGGCCCGGGCGTCGGCGGCCACGCCGTTCCCCAGGACCTCAGCGGCCCCGCCGGCCGCACCCTGCGCATGGTCGAACTGGCCCAGCAGGTGAACAGCCAGATGCCCCGCTACGTCGTCCAGCGCGCCGCGACCCTGCTCAACGAGCACGGCAAGTCCGCGCGCGGCGCCCGCATCCTCCTGCTCGGCGTCACCTACAAGCCCGACCTGGCCGACCAGCAGTCCACGCCCGCCCAGGAGGTCGCGATCCGCCTGATGGAGCTGGGCGCCTGCGTCAGCTACCACGACCCGCACATCCCGTCCTGGAACGTCCTGGACCGCCCGGTCCCGCGCGCGGACGCCCTGTACGAAGCGGTCGCGGACGCCGACCTGACGATCTTGCTCCAGCAGCATCGGACGTACGACTTGCAGGGCCTGTCCGTGAAGGCACAGCTGCTGCTAGACACGCGGGGCGCGGCGCCCACGGGGGCGGCGCATCGACTGTGACGGGGCACGCAAAAGGGCCGGTCACCCCACCCGGGGTGACCGGCCCTTCCCTGACATGGGCGTAACCACGCAGCGGCTAGCGCTGGTGCTGCGAGTCCGCGACCGTGACCTCGACCCGCTGGAACTCCTTCAGCTCGCTGTACCCGGTCGTGGCCATCGCCCGCCGCAGCGCACCGAAGAAGTTCATCGAGCCGTCCGGAGTGTGGGACGGCCCTGTCAGGACCTCCTCGATGGTGCCGACCGTGCCGAGGTCGACCTTCTTGCCACGCGGCAGCTCCTCGTTCACCGCCTCCATGCCCCAGTGGTGGCCCCGGCCCGGCGCGTCGGTCGCGCGGGCGAGCGGGGAGCCCATCATCACGGCGTCCGCGCCGCAGGCGACCGCCTTGGGCAGGTCGCCGGACCAGCCGACGCCGCCGTCCGCGATCACGTGCACATACCGGCCGCCGGACTCGTCCATGTAGTCACGGCGGGCCGCCGCCACATCCGCGACCGCCGTCGCCATCGGCACCCGGATGCCCAGGACGTTGCGCGTGGTGTGCGCGGCGCCGCCGCCGAAGCCGACCAGGACGCCCGCCGCGCCGGTGCGCATCAGGTGCAGGGCCGCGGTGTACGTGGCACAGCCGCCGACGATCACCGGGACGTCGAGTTCGTAGATGAACTGCTTCAGGTTCAGCGGCTCGTGCGAACCGGAGACGTGCTCCGCCGAGACCGTCGTGCCGCGGATGACGAAGATGTCCACGCCCGCGTCGACGACCGCCTTGGAGAACTGGGCCGTGCGCTGCGGGGAGAGCGCGGCGGCCGTGACCACGCCCGAGTCGCGCACCTCCTTGATGCGCTGCCCGATCAGCTCCTCCTTGATGGGAGCGGCGTAGATCTCCTGGAGGCGGCGCGTGGCGGCCTCGGTGGGCAGCCCGGCGATCTCGTCGAGGAGCGGCTGCGGGTCCTCGTACCGCGTCCAGAGTCCTTCGAGGTTCAGCACGCCGAGGCCGCCGAGCTCGCCGATGCGGATCGCGGTGGCCGGGGAGACGACCGAGTCCATGGGGGCGGCCAGGAAGGGCAGCTCGAAGCGGTAGGCGTCGATCTGCCAGGCGATCGAGACCTCCTTCGGGTCCCGCGTACGGCGGCTGGGGACGACGGCGATGTCGTCGAAGGCGTACGCCCTGCGCCCGCGCTTGCCGCGCCCGATCTCGATCTCAGTCACGTCTGTGGCCTTTCCCTGTTGCGTTCAGCGTCTTCCAGTATCGCCGACGGGTACGACAAGGGCGGCCCCGGTGCACCGGGGCCGCCCTCGAAGGAGGCTGCTGACTACTTACGGCTGTAGTTCGGCGCCTCGACCGTCATCTGGATGTCGTGCGGGTGGCTCTCCTTGAGGCCGGCGGAGGTGATCCGCACGAAGCGGCCCTTGGACTCCATCTCCCCGACGGTGGCCGCGCCCACATAGCCCATGGTCTGGCGCAGCCCGCCGACGAGCTGGTGCAGCACGTTGGCCAGCGGGCCGCGGTAGGGCACCTGGCCCTCGATGCCCTCGGGCACGAGCTTGTCGTCGGAGGACACCTCGGCCTGGAAGTAGCGGTCCTTCGAGTACGACTTGCCCTGGCCGCGGGACTGCATGGCACCGAGCGAGCCCATGCCGCGGTACGACTTGAACTGCTTGCCGTTGATGAACAGCAGCTCGCCCGGAGACTCCTCGCAGCCCGCCAGCAGCGAGCCCAGCATCACCGTGTCCGCACCGGCGGCGAGCGCCTTGCCGATGTCGCCGGAGTACTGCAGGCCGCCGTCGCCGATCAGCGGGATACCCGCGGCGCGCGCGGCCAGGGAGGCCTCGTAGATGGCGGTGACCTGCGGGACGCCGATGCCGGCGACGACGCGGGTGGTGCAGATGGAGCCCGGTCCGACACCGACCTTGATGCCGTCGACACCGGCATCGATCAGCGCCTGGGCGCCGTCGCGGGTGGCGACGTTGCCGCCGATCACGTCGACGTCCACGCTCGACTTGATCTTCGACATCCAGCTGAGGGCGTTGCTGCTGTGGCCGTGCGAGGTGTCGACGACCAGGAAGTCCACGCCGGCTCCGGCGAGCGCCTGGGCACGCTCCAGGGCTTCGGGGCTGGCGCCGACGGCGGCACCGACGAGGAGTCGGCCCCCGGCGTCCTTGGCCGCGTTGGGGTACTGCTCGGCCTTGACGAAGTCCTTGACCGTGATGAGGCCCTTGAGGACGCCCGCCTCGTCGATCAGGGGAAGCTTCTCGATCTTGTGGCGGCGCAGCAGCTCCATCGCGTCGCTGCCGGAGATGCCGACATGGCCCGTGACGAGCGGCATCGGCGTCATGACCTCGCGCACCTGACGGTCGCGGTCCGTCTCGAAGGCCATGTCGCGGTTGGTGACGATGCCGAGCAGCTTGCCGGCCGGGTCGGTGACCGGGACACCGCTGATGCGGAACTTGGCACACAGGGCGTCGGCCTCGTCGAGGGTCGCCTCGGGGTGCACCGTGATGGGGTCGGTGACCATGCCGGACTCGGACCGCTTCACGAGGTCGACCTGGTTGACCTGGTCCTCGACGGACAGGTTGCGGTGCAGCACGCCGACGCCGCCAAGGCGGGCCATGGCGATCGCCATGCGGGACTCGGTCACCTTGTCCATGGCCGCCGAGAGCAGCGGGATGTTCACACGGACATTGCGGGAGATGCGGGACGAGGTGTCGACCGCGTTGGGGAGCACCTCGGATGCACCCGGCAGCAGCAGCACGTCGTCGTAGGTCAGCCCGAGGGTTGCGAATTTACCGGGCACTCCGTCGACGTTGGCAGTCATGACACCTTCCCCAAATGGCCTTGATCGGTGCGGATGTCCATGCTAACGGGAAGCATGAGGCTCAAATTCCACGGTTGCGGCCCACCCCGGGCTTCGTATGTTCGTACGGAACCGGAGTGAGGCATGTTCATTTGGGGGCGCACTCAAGGCAGCACTGCCGGAGCCCTACTGCTCGGCCAGCGCGCGCAACCTGCTCAGCGCCCTGTGTTGGGCAACCCGGACGGCGCCGGGTGACATTCCCAACATCTGACCCGTCTCTTCCGCGGTCAACCCCACCGCGATCCTCAGCAGCAACAGCTCCCGCTGGTTCTCGGGCAGGTTGGCCAGCAGTTTCTTGGCCCACTCGGCGTCGCTGCTGAGCAGCGCCCGCTCCTCCGGACCGAGGGAGTCGTCCGGGCGTTCCGGCATCTCGTCGGACGGGACCGCCGTGGAACCCGGGTGCCGCATCGCCGCCCGCTGCAGGTCCGCGACCTTGTGCGCGGCGATGGCGAAGACGAACGCCTCGAAGGGGCGGCCGGTGTCCTTGTAACGCGGCAGCGCGAGAAGGACGGCGACGCAGACCTCCTGGGCGAGGTCCTCGACGAAGTGACGGGCGTCACCCGGAAGACGGGACAGCCTGGTGCGGCAGTAGCGCAGGGCAAGGGGGTGGACGTGCGCGAGCAGATCGTGCGTGGCCTGCTCGTCCCCGTCCACAGCGCGGTGGACGAGCGCTCCGATCGCCCCGTGGGCATGAGCCGCCTCGTCCTCGCGCATCGGTCCATGGTGCCTTGCGGCCGTTTGGTCCGTGGCATCGTGTCCGACGTTGTGCACCGAAGCGTTATGAGCAGGTGCGGCAGAACTCATCCCCTGCGCCCTCCCCTTCCGCTCGACCGACTCGTCCCCGAGAGACTCCACATTCTCAAGGATGCGGCATCCGCGGCGAAACGAGCACCGGGCGCCGACAGGACCCCTTGACCGGCCTCGCAACCGCGCCCCGGAAGGGGCGCAGGGAACTGCGCGGCCGGCCACAAACGACCCGCACACAGCAACGGTCCGCAGGACCGAGCTCTCAGCGAACCAGACCCCACCGGAATCCGAGCGCCACGGCGTGCGCCCGGTCCGACGCACCGAGCTTCTTGAACAGCCGCCGGGCGTGCGTCTTCACGGTGTCCTCGGACAGGAACAGCTCCCGGCCGATCTCCGCGTTGGAACGACCATGGCTCATTCCCTCGAGCACCTGGATCTCACGCGCCGTGAGCGTCGGCGCCGCACCCATCTCGGCGGACCGCAGCCGCCGCGGGGCGAGCCGCCACGTGGGGTCGGCCAGCGCCTGCGTCACCGTGGCGCGCAACTCCGCGCGCGAGGCGTCCTTGTGCAGATAGCCACGGGCACCGGCGGCGACCGCGAGGGCCACGCCGTCCAGGTCCTCGGCGACGGTGAGCATGATGATGCGCGCACCTGGGTCGGCGGACAGCAGCCGCCGCACGGTCTCGACGCCGCCCAGTCCGGGCATGCGTACGTCCATCAGGATCAGGTCCGAGCGGTCGGCGCCCCAGCGGCGGAGGACTTCCTCGCCGTTGGCCGCCGTCGTCACACGCTCGACGCCGGGCACGGTCGCGACCGCGCGGCGGAGCGCCTCTCGGGCAAGCGGGGAGTCGTCGCAGACGAGGACGGATGTCATGGCCGCCCTCCGCAGCTGATGCACGTCACCTTGAGCCTCCAGGCTGGTACGAAATCGTCACCTGTGCGGTCGACCGCCTCGGACGCGTGCCCGAGCGCTTGTTGCTTCAACCGCCTCCGCCCTCTCAACGACGGTCACTCGAAAGAGTTACGGGGGCATGTGCCGTCTTCGGCACTCTACGTGAGGGGGCGGACACGGGGCAGACATGCACGACGGACCCTCAATGTTTCACCACAACCCATGCCCCATTCAGCCCTTTTTCTTCCCGTTTCACAGCGTTTGGGGCTAGATTCGCAATGAGTCATATTTTCATCTTCTTAGATCGTAGATGTACGGTCGTAGACACCGTATCCGCCCAGAACGGCTACAAGGGGTCACGCAATGGCAGATTTCTCCCGCCTTCCCGGACCGAACGCGGACCTGTGGGACTGGCAGCTGCTGGCTGCATGTCGCGGGGTGGACAGTTCGCTCTTCTTTCACCCGGAGGGCGAGCGCGGTGCGGCTCGGAGCGCTCGAGAGAACTCGGCCAAGGAGGTCTGCATGAGGTGCCCGGTGCGCGCGCAGTGTGCGGCGCATGCGCTGGCGGTGCGCGAACCGTACGGCGTCTGGGGCGGCTTGACCGAGGACGAGCGCGAGGAGCTCATGGGGCGGGCACGCAACCGGCTGGTGTCGGCCTCGGCGGCCGGCGGGGAGTCCGGCCCGCACAATTGAAGGAACGTTTCTGCACCTAAGGGCACGCATATGCGTGCCCTTCTTCTCGCGCTGGGTCGTGTCCGGCCTAGCGGGCGGCGGCCCTCGCCAGCTGTTCCAGCGTCGCCGCGACGGCGGGCACCTGCGCCAGGTCGGGCAGGGTGAGCGCGACGATCTCCCGCCGGACCGCCGGTTCCAGCGTCACCATGCGGGCCCCCCGCGGCCGTACGGACTCGACGGCGAGCTGGGGCAGGACGGCCACCCCCAGGCCGGCGCCGACCAGGCCGACGACCGCCGGATAGTCGTCGGTGGCGAAGTCGATGCGGGGCGTGAAGCCGGCGCTCTCGCACACCTCGATCAACTGCCCGCGGCAGCGCGGGCATCCGGCGATCCAGGGCTCGGCCGCGAGCTCCCCGATGGCGACGGATCCGGAGGCCGCGGTCCGTGCGAGCCGGTGCCGCTCGGGTACGAGACCGACGAGCCGGTCCGTCAGCAGCGGACGTACGACGAGGTCGTCCCACTCCCCTTCCTGGGCCGCACCCTCGTACCGGAAGGCGAGGGCCACGTCGCAGTCGCCCTCGCGCAGCAGCTCGACGGATTTCGGCGGCTCGGCCTCCTCCAGGGAGACCCGGGTGCCGGGGTGCGCGGCGCGCAGGGCGGCGAGGGCGGTCGGGACGAGGGTGGAGCTGCCGCTGGGGAAGGAGACGAGCCGCACCCGGCCGGCCCGCAGCCCGGCGATGGCGGCGACCTCCTCCTCGGCGGCGGTCAGTCCCGCCAGGATCCCGGCGGCGTGCCGCACCAGTGCCTCGCCGGCCTGGGTCAGCCGCATCTCGCGTCCGGTGCGGATCAGCAGGGGCGTGCCGACGGAGGCCTCCAGGGCCTTCATCTGCTGGCTGACGGCGGGCTGGGTGCAGCCCAGTTCACGCCCCGCCGCGGAGAAGGAACCGGTGGTGGCGACGGCGCGCAGGACGCGGAGGTGACGGGCTTCGAGCACGGAATCGAGCATAAGCCAGCCTTGGAGTACGTGCCGAATAATGCGTCGACACTTTGGACGTACGTCGCCTACCGTGCCGTCATGAAGCTTCTGTCTGTGAATCTGGGCCGCGCGAAGGCGGCGCCGTACACGGATCACGCCGACGGTGTGACCGGCATCGACAAGCAGCCGGCGGCGGGGCCGGTCCTGGTGACCGCGCCCGGGCCGAAGGGCGTCGGGGGGAGCGGGCTGGCCGGGGACACGGTGTGCGAGAAGCGGCACCACGGCGGCGACGACCAGGCCGTGTACGCGGTCGCGCGCGAAGACCTCGACGACTGGGAGCGCGAGCTGGGGCGGTCGCTGGCGAACGGCGTGTTCGGCGAGAACCTCACGACGTCCGGCCTGGACGTGTCCGGTGCGCTGATCGGAGAGCGCTGGCGGATCGGGCCCGAGGTGGTGCTGGAGGTGACGTGCGGCCGGATTCCCTGTCGTACCTTTCAGGGCCATCTGGGTGAGACGCAGTGGGTGAAGCGGTTCACTGCGAAGGCCGCGCCGGGCGCGTATCTGCGGGTGATCGAGCTGGGTGAGATAAGAGCGGGCGACGCGATGGAAATCATTCACCGCCCGGATCACGACGTGACGGTGGCGCTGCAGTTCCGGGCGGTCACGACGGAGCGGAAGCTGCTGCCGCGGCTGCTGGCGGCGGGTACGGCGCTGCATCCGGAGTCGCTGGCGGCGGCTCGGAAGTATGTGTCGCAGCACGGGGTCTGACCACGGCTCACCTGCCTGCCGTTCGCACGGGCTTCACCGACTGGGAGGCCCTGTGCAGAGAGCGGACGCGCAGACTCCGGGTCATTAACCTTGCGCCATGACAACGGCTCTCATCACGGGATCGACCGCGGGCATCGGCGCGGCCTTCGCACGGCGGCTGGCCGCCGACGGACACAACCTGGTGCTCGTGGCCCGGGACACCAAGCGGCTTCAGGAGCAGGCGACCGAACTGCACGACCGGCACGGCATCGAGGCGGAGGTCCTGACGGCCGACCTCGCCGAGGACACCGGCATCGAGACGGTCGCCGCCCGCCTCGGCGACCGCAGGAACCCGGTCGACCTGCTGATCAACAACGCCGGCTTCGGCAACAAGGGCCGCTACCTCGACGTCTCCATGGCCGACGAGCTGAAGATGCTCAAGGTGCACTGCGAAGCGGTACTGCGCCTGACGTCGGCGGCGTCGGAGGCGATGCGGGAGCGGGGGCGGGGCGGTGTCGTGAACGTCGCCTCCGTGGCGGCCTTCGTACCGCGCGGCACGTACGGCGCGTCCAAGGCGTGGGTCGTGCAGTTCACGCAGGGTGCGGCGCGGGATCTGGCCGGGAGCGGGGTGCGGCTGATGGCGCTGTGCCCGGGGTTCGTACGGACCGAGTTCCATGAGCGGGCCGGCATGGGCACGGACAACATCCCGGGGTGGATGTGGCTGGACGCGGACAAGCTGGTGGCGGCTGCGCTCCACGATCTGGCGAAGGGCAAGCCGGTGTCGATTCCGGACCCTCGCTACAAGGTCCTGCTGGGCGCGGCGAAGCTGGTGCCGCGGGGGGTGCTCGGGGGGATCAGCTCGCGGACGGGGCGGAAGTACGGGCCGCAGTAGGCGCGTTGGCGAGGGGCGGGCGCCTGGGCCGTCGCGGTGGGAAAATGGTGGTGTCCAGCCGTACCCAGCACGACCGGGAGGCCACGACGTCATGACCTTCGTACAGCTCATCGACTGCAGGACCAGCCGTTTCGACGACATGAACCGGCTCATGGACAGGTGGGTCGAGCAGACCAAGGGGAAGCGGACGGCGACGCACGACGTCATCGGGAAGGACCGGTCCGACGCGTCGCACTTCATCGAGATCGTGGAGTTTCCGTCGTACGACGAGGCCATGCGGAACTCCGATCTGCCCGAGACCGGCAGGATCTTCCAGGAGATGGTGGCGCTCTGTGACGAGCCGCCCACGTTCACGGATCTGGACGTGGTGCGCGACGAGCAGCTGAACGTGCTGGCCGCGCGGACCTTCTTCGAGGCCATGGGCAGGATGGCGCCGGAACGGATCGGCGAGCACCTCACGGACGACTATGTGGATCACGATCCGTCGTATCCGCGGCCGGTGCAGGGCATTGACGGCATGCGCGAGGTGTATGCGGGGTGGCGGGGCGCCTTCGACTTCACCTTCCGGATCGACGACCAGATGGCCCAGGACGACCAGGTGTGCACCCGGTGGACGTTGGTCGCGCGGCACAAGGGCGACTTCCTGGGGATTCCGCCGACCGGGCAGGACGTGTCCATGCAGGGCATGACCTGGCAGCGGTTCCGGGACAGCAGGATCTGCGAGAGCCGCTGGCTCTACGACCGGGCGGGTCTGCTGGAGCAACTGGGGGTACTCGGCGAGTGAAGCCCGCGAAGGGAAGGCCCCGGTCCCGCGCGAGAGCGCGGGACCGGGGCCTTCTGCGTGCGTATGAGCCGCTGGGCTCAGCGCGCGTGAGCTGCTGGGCTCAGTGGGCGTGCCCGTGGCCGTGGCCACCGGCCGCCGGCTCTTCCTCTTCCTTCTTCTCGACGACCAGGGTCTCGGTCGTCAGGAGGAGGGAGGCGATGGAGGCGGCGTTCTCCAGGGCGGAGCGGGTGACCTTGACCGGGTCGATGACGCCGGCCTTGACCAGGTCGCCGTACTCGCCGGTCGCGGCGTTGAAGCCCTGGCCCTTGTCGAGCTCGGCGACCTTGGAGGTGATGACGTAGCCCTCCAGGCCGGCGTTCTCGGCGATCCAGCGCAGCGGCTCGACGGCGGCCTTGCGGACGACCGCGACACCGGTGGCCTCGTCGCCGGTCTTGCCGAGGTTGCCCTCGAGGACCTTCACGGCGTGGACCAGAGCGGAGCCACCACCGGAGACGATGCCCTCCTCGACCGCGGCGCGGGTCGCGGAGATGGCGTCCTCCAGACGGTGCTTCTTCTCCTTCAGCTCCACCTCGGTGGCGGCGCCGACCTTGATCACGCACACGCCGCCGGCCAGCTTCGCGAGGCGCTCCTGGAGCTTCTCGCGGTCCCAGTCGGAGTCGGTGTTCTCGATCTCGGCCTTGATCTGGGCGACGCGGCCCGTGACGTCCGCGGAGTCGCCGGCACCGTCGACGACCGTGGTGTCGTCCTTGGTGACGGTGACGCGGCGGGCGCTGCCCAGCACGTCCAGGTCGGCCTGGTCGAGCTTGAGGCCGACCTCCTCGGAGATGACCGTGGCGCCGGTGAGGACGGCCAGGTCCTGCAGCATCGCCTTGCGGCGGTCACCGAAGCCGGGGGCCTTGACGGCGACCGCGTTGAAGGTGCCGCGGATCTTGTTCACGACCAGGGTCGACAGGGCCTCGCCGTCGACGTCCTCGGCGATGATCAGCAGCGGCTTGGAGGCACCCGCCTGGATGACCTTCTCCAGCAGCGGCAGCAGGTCCGCGATGGAGGAGATCTTGCCCTGGTTGATGAGGATGTACGGGTCCTCCAGGACGGCCTCCATGCGCTCCTGGTCCGTCACGAAGTACGGCGACAGGTAGCCCTTGTCGAAGGCCATGCCCTCGGTGAAGTCCAGCTCCAGACCGAAGGTGTTGGACTCCTCGACGGTGATGACACCGTCCTTGCCGACCTTGTCCATCGCCTCGGCGATGAGCTCGCCGACCTGCGTGTCCTGGGCGGACAGACCGGCGACGGCGGCGATGTCGGACTTCTCGTCGATCGGGCGGGCGGTCGCGAGGAGTTCCTCGGAGACCGCGGCCACGGCCGCGTCGATGCCCTTCTTCAGCAGCGCCGGGGAAGCACCCGCGGCGACGTTCTTCAGGCCCTCGCGCACCAGAGCCTGGGCGAGCACGGTGGCGGTGGTCGTACCGTCACCCGCGATGTCGTTGGTCTTGGTCGCCACCTCCTTCACCAGCTGGGCGCCGAGGTTCTCGTACGGGTCCTCGACCTCGACCTCACGGGCGATGGTGACGCCGTCGTTGGTGATGGTGGGCGCGCCGAACTTCTTGTCGATGACGACGTTGCGGCCCTTGGGGCCGATCGTCACCTTGACCGTGTCGGCCAGCTTGTTGACGCCGCGCTCGAGGGCGCGACGGGCGTCCTCGTCGAACTTCAGGATCTTCGCCATGACAGCGGGAGCCCTCTCGAATCTGTGGGTGAAAAAGACACTGCGCCCCGGGCGCCCGGTTTCTTATGTGGTCGCGGGGGCCAGGGGCGCAGCTGGAAGCAAAATGCTTGAGGTGTCTTACTTCTCGATGACCGCGAGCACGTCGCGGGACGAGAGGACGAGGTACTCCTCGCCGTTGTACTTCACCTCGGTGCCGCCGTACTTGCTGTACAGCACGATGTCGCCGACCTTCACGTCGAGCGGAAGGCGCTCGCCGTTCTCGAAGCGACCCGGGCCCACGGCCAGGATGACGCCCTCCTGGGGCTTCTCCTTGGCGGTGTCCGGGATGACCAGGCCAGAGGCCGTGGTCTGCTCGGCGTCGAGCGGCTGGACCACAATGCGGTCCTCGAGCGGCTTGATGGCAACCTTGGAGCTGGTGGTCGTCACGATCCGACCTCCCCCTTCGGAGATCTCACGGGGTTAACTGTCTGAGGTGGCGACCAGGTGGATCCGTCGTCGCGGGTGCCGGACCTGCCCGTCGCGTAGTTGGCACTCTCCAGTGGGGAGTGCCAGACCCGAGACTATGACCGCGATTAGCACTCGGTCAAGCGGACTGCTAATTCGCTGCGCTGGCTGAGCCGCGTTCGGGTGACCGGTACTGCCGGTGACCGGTGTTGCCGTGGCCGCCTGGGGGCTGCCGCCCCCAGACCCCCGCTTCGGCCTGAACGGCCTCGTCCTCAAACGCCGGACGGGCTGAAGTGCACGAACCGGCGCCGGGAAGTTCCGTCAGATGTAGTCCTCCAAACGGCCCACCGTCAGCCCCCGCTCCTGGATCTCCCGGAGCAGCCTCGTCGTCCGCTCTCTCAGCGTCAGCCCGGCCGGCTCGCCCGAGGGGACCGACACGATGTCCCCGGCTCGCAGCCGTCCGGGGCCGTGTGCGTACGTCAATTCGCCGTCGCCCTCCATCGCCGCCCGCCACAGCACGACCGCCGTCACCCCGCAGTGGGCCGCGGCCCGGAGCGTGGTCGTGTCGTACGTGCCGTAGGGCGGGCGGAAGAGGCGGGGGCGGATGCCGAAGCGGGCGCGGAGCTTGTTCTGCTGGCCGCAGATCTCGGCGCGCTGGCCGGCATACGGCAGGCCGCGCAGGGCGGCGTGGTCGAGGGTGTGGTTCTGGATCGACGCGCCCACCGCGCGCAGGCGCGCGAAGTGGCCGTATCCCGGGCCGACCACGCTGTCCGTGAGGAACATGCTGACGGGCAGCCGTAGTTCACGGACCATGTCGACGAAGCGGGGGTCCTTCTCGGCGCCGTCGTCGTAGGTGAGGAAGACGACCTTGTCGCGGGTGGGGGCGCGGTGCACGACGGGCAGTGGGTGGCCGCCGGGCGGCCCGGGCCGCAGCCGCCGGGCGGGCGGGGGCGGTGGCGCGGCGAGTGGGGCCGTCAGGCCCCAGCGGCGGTACGGCTGTGCCGTGTGCGTCGGGCTGCCCGCCGGCCGTGTGCTGTGGGCCGCCCTGTCGCCCGGCTTCGCTCCGCCGGGGCCGGCCGGACCGACCGGCTGCGCACACCCGGCGAGCAGTACCGAAGCCAGAACCACGACCGCCACGGCCCACGGACCGGGCGTCCGCCTCACAGGTAGTCCTCGAGCCGGGCCACCGCGTACCCCTCGGCCGTCACCTTGTTCAGGAACCGGCGGATCATGTCGGGCATTGTGCCCTTCCAGTCCTCCCGGCCCCGGAAGTGAGTGAGCACGATGTCACCCGATCGGATCTTCTGGTCCCACTCGCGGTACTCCCAGTGGTCGACGAAGACCTCCTCGTTCCACAGCGGGACGTACTCGATGCCGCACGACTTCGCCGCGCGCAGGCTGTCCTTGTCGTAGTTCCCGAAGGGCGGGCGGAAGAGCAGCGGGGGCTTGCCGTAGCGCTCCTCGATGACGTCCTGCATGCCGCAGATCTCGTACTGCTGGCGGCGGTAGGAGAGGGCGGGGAGGTAGGGGTGGTGGAGGGTGTGGTTGTTCAGGGTCACGCCGCTGCGCTGCATCCGCTTGAAGTAGCCGTAGTCGTCCTTGATCACGTAGTCGCTGAGGAAGGCGGTGTACGGCACCTTCAGGTCGTCCATCATCCGCAGGAAGACGGGGTCCTTCTCGGCGCCGTCGTCGATCGTGAGAAAGACGACCCGCTGCTTGGTGGGGACGGTCGTGAAGACCGGCGGGAGGCCGAGCTCCTCGTGCCCGTCGACCTCGAAGCCCTCGCGGGTGGTGATCTTCGGTTTGGTGGCGGGTGGGGGCGGGGGCGTGAGCGGGATTCTCGACAGGCCCCAGCGTTTCGCTGCGGCGGCCCGGGCGGCGACGGACTGCGCCGACTTGAACTTCTTCGGGTGCGCGCCGGGGGTCTTCCCTGCGTGCGGGCCCGCACTGGTGGCCGGGGGCGGTGCCTTGAGGGGCTGCCGGCCCGAGGTGGGGTGCGCGGGCCCGGAGGCGCCTGTGCCCGCCGGTGCGCAGCCCGCGGCGATGGCGGCGACGGCGAGCACGGCGACTGCTCCGCGGGCCCGTGAACCTGCCGCCGTCCGGCCACGCCGCCCTGCGAATGCCCCATTGGGGCTACTTTTGTCATTTTGTACTACTAGTCGCATGGTGCGGGATCTTGGCAGGCACCCGACCCGAAGCCGGGCAGACACCGCCGTCGAGAGACGCACCATCCACCGACTGGCCCACAGTGAGCGGCCGGTCCGCCGGCTGGCGGACAATGTCCCGGTGAACGACCTCGCCGCCTTCCTCTCCCTCCTCACCCCCGAGGGCCGCGCCCTCCTCGACGCCGTACGCGACACCGACCCCGCCGACGAACTCGCCGTCGCCACCCGGCTGCGCCGCGAGCACCCCGCCGAGCTGGTGTCGGCGGCGCTCGGGCAGGCGCGGCTGCGCCAGCGGGCGGTGGCGAAGTTCGGGGCCGCGGACGCGGGGCGGATGTTCTTCACCCCGAACGGCGTCGAGCAGTCGACGCGGGCGAGTGTCGCGGCGTACCGGGCCCACCGGATGAAGGAGCTGGGGGTGAGCTCGGTCGCCGACCTGTGCTGCGGGATCGGAGGCGACGCGATCGCGTTGGCGCGGGCCGGGATACGGGTGCTCGCGGTGGACCGCGATCCGGTGACTGCGGCCGTGGCGCGGGAGAATGCGGAGGCCCTCGGCCTCACCCGCCTGGTCGAGGTACGGGAGGCGGACGTCACCGAGGTGGACGTCTCCGGCTGCGACGCTGTGTTCGTCGACCCCGCCCGACGCGGCGGCCGCGGAAGGATCTTCGATCCCGAGGCGTACTCGCCGCCCCTGTCCTGGGCGATCGAGACCGCCCGCAAGGCCCCCCGTGCCGCACTGAAGATCGCGCCCGGGATCCCGCACGAGGCGATCCCGGCGGAGGCCGAGGCCGAGTGGATCTCGGACGGCGGGGACGTGAAGGAAGCCGTGCTGTGGTTCGGGACCGATCCCGGGGCCGTTCGGGCCACCCTGCTGCCGGGACCGCGCTCGCTGCTCTCCCGAGGCCTCCCCGACCCCGAAGTCCGGCCGGTGGGGCGGTACTTGTACGAGCCGGACGGCGCCGCCATCCGCGCCCACCTGGTCGCCGAGGTCGCCCAGCAGCTGGACGGCGGCCTGGTCGACGCGACCATCGCGTACGTCACGGCGGACGAGCTGCGGCCGACGCCGTATGCCGCCGCCTACGAGATCACCGATCAACTCCCCTTCAACGTGAAGAAGTTGAAGGCACTGCTGCGGGAGCGCCAGGTCGGCATCCTGACCGTGAAGAAGCGCGGGTCGGCGGTCGAGCCGGAGGAGCTGCGCAAGAAGGTCAAGCCTCAGGGGCCCAACGCGTCGACCGTGTTCCTGACCCGAGTGGCGGGGGCGCCGACGATGCTGGTCGGGCGGCCCGCGTAGTCAGGCCTCGTCGGCAGCCGCCCGCTTGAGCAGCATCTCCCGCTCCCGCTCGTTGCGCGCCAGCCGCGCCGCCCGCTCGAACTCCGCCCGCGCCTCGTCCGTACGGCCGAGGCGCAGCAGGAGATCGCCGCGCACGCTCGGCAACAAGTGGTAGTCCCGCAGCGCCGGTTCGGCCGCGATCGCGTCGACGATCTCCAGCGCGGGCTCCGGCCCCTGTGCCATCGACACGGCGACCGCGCGGTTCAGCTCGACCACGGGGGACGGGGCGCGGGCGGACAGCAGGCCGTACAGGGTGGTGATGGTCTGCCAGTCGGTCTCCCCGTAGGTGTACGCGTGCGCGTGGCAGGCGGCGATCGCGGCCTGGAGGGCATACGGCCCCGGCGCTCCCGTGGCGGTGGCGCCCGCCCGGTCCAGCGCCGCGATGCCGCGGGCGATGAGCATGCGGTTCCAGCGGCTGCGGTTCTGCTCCTTGAGGAGGATCGGCTCGCCGGACGGGCCGGTGCGGGCCGCCGCGCGGGACGCTTGGAATTCGAGGAGGGAGGTCAGGCCGTGGACCTCGGGCTCCTTGGGCATCAGTCCCGACAGCACGCGGGCCAGCCGCAGCGCGTCCTCGCACAGCGACGGGCGCAGCCAGTCGTCGCCGGCCGTGGCGGCGTAACCCTCGTTGAAAATCAGGTAGATGACGTCCAGGACCGAGCCGAGGCGTGCCGCGCGGTCGGAGCCGTACGGCACCTCGAAGGCGACGTTCCTGGTCGCCAGGGTGCGCTTGGCGCGGACGATCCGCTGGGCGACCGTGGCCTCCGGCACCAGGAACGCCCGGGCGATCTCCGGCGTCGTCAGGCCGCCGAGCAGCCGCAGGGTGAGGGCGATGCGGGCCTGCGGCGACAGCACCGGATGGCACGTGGTGAAGACCAGCCGCAGCAGGTCGTCGTCGATGTCCTCGGGGTCATGGAGGGCGGGCGGCTCCTCCGGCGGCGCCGTCGTCTCCAGGTCGCGGCCGATCTGTGCGAGCTTGCGGGCGTAGTTCTCGCGGCGGCGGATCAGGTCCACGGCGCGGTGCCTGGCGGCGGCCATGAGCCAGGCGCCGGGGTTGTCGGGGACGCCGTCGCGGGGCCACTGCTCCAGCGCGGCGACCAGCGCGTCCTGCGCGAGTTCCTCGGCGATCCCGACGTCGCGGACCAGCCGGGCGACGGCGGCGATCACGCGAGGAGACTCGATGCGGAAGACGGTCTCGATGGCGCCGTGCGGGTCTGCGGTGGGCTGCGGGGTCACAGCCCACCATGCAACACCCGTACGGCCGGGTATCCAAGGAGGCCGGATCAGCCCTCGGCGATCTCCCGCACCTCGCAGGTGACCTGCCAGCCCTCCCCGTGGACCTTCACGAACCGCGAGGCCCACTCCAGCGCCTCGGCCTTGTCCTTGCACTGCGTGATCGCGTAGCCGCCGATGACCTCCTTGGACTCGGTGAAGGGCCCGTCGGTGACGGAGACGTCGGCGCCGTCCCAGTGCACGCGGGTGCCCTGCGCCGACGGGGTGAGACCGGCGGTGTCGAGCATGACGCCGGCCTTGGTGATCTCCTCCAGCAGCTCCCCCATGCGCTGCATCATCTCGGGGCTCGGGCCGTCGGCGGGGGCGGTGGACTCGTCGATCCGGACGAGCGACAGGTAGCGCGGCATGGTGACTCCTCAGGGGTTCGGTGCGTGGGCGACCGGGTTCTTCCCGGCCTCTCACCCCTGCGTCGAACGGGAGGCTCCCGGATCGACACGCTCCGCGGATTTCTTTCGAAGATCTTTTGCTGTCACTGCAGCGACTCCCACAACTCCCCCGCCTCCGGCTCCTGAGCCACCACCCGGTTGCGGTCCGAGGGCGCCGGCACCACCGGCATCGTCACCGTCCGCACGGTGTCCGACGACAGCCCCTGCAGGCTCTGCCCCAGCCCCGTCAGCTCGCCCAGTGAGTCCAGACCCGTGTCGGTCGTCAGGCTGCCCGTCACCGCGTCGGCGACCCGGTAGAGGCGGGCCGGGTCGGTGAGGAGGTCGGTGGCGGAGATCTGGTCCAGCAGAGCCGTCACCAGCTGCTGTTGCAGGCCTATACGGCCGAGGTCGCTGCCGTCGCCTATGCCGTGCCGGGTGCGGGCGAGGGCCAACGCCCGGGTGCCGTCCAGGTGATGCGTGCCCGCCTCCAGGGTCAGGTGGCTGTCCTCGTCGTCGATGTCCTCGTCCGTCGTGACCGTGACGCCGCCCAGCGCGTCCACCAGCTTTGCGAAGCCCGAGAAGTCGATCTCGATGTAGTGGTCCATGCGGACGTCCGTGAGCGACTCGACCGTCTTGACCGCGCAGACGGGGCCACCGAGCGCGTACGCGCTGTTGAACATCGTGCTGTACGCCACCTCCGTCGAACCGCCCGACGGCAGCGGGCAGGACGGGCGGGTGACCAGGGTGTCGCGCGGGATGCTGACGACGGTCGCCTCAGTGCGGCCGGCGTCGATGTGCACCACCATCGCCGTGTCGGCGCGGGCGCCGGTGCTGCTGCCGCCACCCAGCTTCCGGTTCTCCTCGCCGGTGCGCGAGTCCGAGCCCAGGACGAGGATGTTCAGGGAGCCGGTGGGCAGGGCGGAGGCGGACGCCGACGAGACCGGTGCCGTCCGGCCGCTCAGGGGGCGATCGTCGCCGAGGGCGCTGTCGATGTCGACGCTCTTGATGTTGTGGTTGAGGTGCCAGTAGGCCCAGCTCACGGCAGCCGCGCCCAGCACCAGGGTGCCCGCGAAGACGAGTCCGGCCGCCTTCAGCGCCTTCGACCGCCGGGTTGCCCGTCCGCCGAAGTCCCCGTCCGCTGCACGCCCGTTCGCCCCAAGTCCCGTCACAGGCAGGAACGTACGTCCGAATTATTACGGGCAGGAGTGTCAGTCCGCCTTTTCTTCGGAAATTCTCAGACTTACGGGAGATCCCATCGAGACGCTTCCGAAAGTTTCGACCGACCAACCGACTTGCTTCGATGCATCGTGGGGCTAAGCCGCCGACGGCTCCCCCGTGCTGCTCCGCACCACCAGGCTCGTGGCCAGCTCCACCCGCGTCGCGACCGGCGCCCCCTGCTCCCGCGCGAGGTCAAGGACCAGCTTCGCCGCCGCCTCCGCCATCTCCGTCAGCGGCTGCCGTACGGTCGTCAGCGGCGGCCCCACCCAGCGTGCGATCGGCAGATCGTCGAAGCCGACCACACTCAGGTCCTCCGGAATGCGCAGCCCCAGCTCGCGCGCGGCCTCGTACAGCCCGAGAGCCTGGAGGTCGTTGCCGGCGAAGACGGCGGTCGGCCGGTCCGGGCGGCGCAGCAGTTCCAGGCCCTGCCGGTAGCCGGTCTCGTGGTGGAAGTCGCCGGGCCGGATCAGGTCCGGCTCGACCGGGAGCCCGGCCGTCTCCAGGGCGGCGCGGTAGCCGTCGATGCGTGCGCGGCTGCACATCATGCGGGACGGCCCGGTGATCGCGCCGATCCTGCGGTGCCCGAGCTCCACCAGATGGCGGGTGGCGGCAAGCCCGCCCTGCCAGTTGGTCGCCCCGATGGACGGCACGTCGGCGCCCGGGTCGCCCGCCGGGTCCATCACCACGAACGGGATCGAACGGCTGGTCAGCAGGGCACGCTGGGACTCGTCGAGCCCGGACAGCACGAGGATCACGCCGTGCGGACGCCGGGCGGCGACCTGGTCGGCCCACGTCCTGCCCGGGGTCAGCCGCCCGGCGCTCTCGCTCAGCACGACACTCAGCCCCGCATCGCGGGCGACGTTCTCCACGCCCCGGATGACCTCCATCGCCCACGCGCTCTCCAACTCGTGGAAGACCAGGTCGATCAGGGGTGAGCGGCTCGCCTCGGCCCGCCGTCGGCGGTAGCCGTGGGCGCGCAGCAGTTCCTCGACGCGGGTGCGGGTGGCCGGGGCGACGTCGGCGCGTCCGTTGAGGACCTTCGAAACTGTCGGCGCGGAGACGCCGGCCTCGCGGGCGATCTCGGCGAGCGTTGCGGTCTGGGTGGACCGGCCGGTCGACGGTGGTGTCGTCCGGGTTTCACGCGTTGTGGTCCGGGTTTCGGCGGGCTCCGAGGGTGTCATGGCGGCGATCGTATCCCTGCGCGACCTCTTGACGAACCCTTCTCACCGCGCCTAGGTTCCCGGAACATTCGAGGCAAACAACGAAACATTCGCGAGAGACTGATGAGAGGGCCTCCCAGCTGCCGCCCGGCCAGGAGTTTCATGACCACCGCCCGGACAGGAGTTTCATGACCACCGCCCCCTGGCGCGACCCCGCCCTGCCCGCCGCCGCCCGCGTCGACGACCTCCTCTCCCGGATGACCCTGCAGGAGAAGACCGCCCAGCTGTACGGGGTATGGGTGGGCGCCGCCACGGACGGCGAGGCACGGACCGAGGGAGTCGCCCCGCACCAGCACGACATGACCGCCGACTATGACTGGGCCGAGCTGATCACCCACGGCCTCGGCCAGCTCACCCGCTCCTTCGGCACCGCCCCCGTCGACCCGGCACCGGCCGCGCAGGCACTGGCCCGCGCCCAGCGCCGTATCGCCGGGGCGGGCCGCTTCGGCATCCCGGCGGTGGCCCACGAGGAGTGCCTGGCGGGCTTCACGGCCTGGCAGGCCACGGCCTACCCGGTACCGCTCGCCTGGGGAGCCACCTTCGACCCCCGCTCATCGAGGAGATGGCCGCCCGCATCGGCCAGGACCTGCGCTCGGCCGGCGTCCACCAGGGTCTCGCCCCCGTCCTGGACGTCGTACGCGATCCGCGCTGGGGCCGCGTCGAGGAGACCATCGGCGAGGACCCGTACCTGACCGGCACGATCGGTACGGCATACGTCCGGGGCCTGGAGTCGGCCGGCGTGATCGCCACACTCAAGCACTTCGCCGGATACGCGTCCTCTGCGGGCGCCCGCAACCTAGCACCCGTACGGGCGGGCATCCGCGAGTTCGCGGACGTGACACTCCCTCCCTTCGAGATGGCGCTGCGCGAGGGCGGGGCCCGGTCGGTGATGGCGGCGTACAACGAGACGGACGGCGTGCCGGCGTCGGCGGACCCGGCACTGCTGACCGAACTCCTGCGCGCGGAATGGGGGTTCACGGGCACGGTGGTCGCCGACTACTTCGGTATCGGCTTTCTGGAGACGCTGCACCGAGTGGCGGGCAGTGCGGGGGAGGCCGCGCACGCGGCGCTGGCGGCCGGCATCGACGTGGAACTCCCCACCCTGAAATGCTACGGGAAACCACTGCTGGAGGCCGTCCGGTCGGGCGAGGTAGCGGAGGAACTGGTGGACCGGGCGGCCCGCCGAGTCCTGCTCCAGAAGTGCGAGCTGGGTCTCCTGGACGAGGACTGGACGCCGGAGCCGAAGACAGCGGACCTCGACCTGGACTCGGCGGCGAACCGCGCCCTGGCTCGGCGTGTGGCCGAGGAGTCGGTGGTGCTCCTGGACAACCCGGACGGCGCCCTGCCCCTCTCCCCCGATGCCCGTATCGCGGTCGTGGGCCCGCGCGCGGCGGACGCGTTGGCGATGCTGGGCTGCTACTCCTTCCCGTCCCACGTCCTCACGCACCACCCCGAGGTGCCGATGGGCATCGAGATCCCGACGCTCCTTGAGGCCCTGCGCGCCGAACTCCCCGACGCCAAGGTGACGTTCGCCGAGGGCTGCGCGGTGTCCGACCCGGACACCGCAGGCTTCGAGGAGGCGGTGGCCCGGGCGTCGGAGGCGGACGTGTGCCTGGCGGTGCTGGGCGACCGGGCCGGCCTGTTCGGGCGGGGCACGTCGGGCGAGGGCTGCGATGTGACGGACCTGCGGCTGCCGGGGGTGCAGGGCGAGCTGCTGGACGCGCTGGTGGCGACGGGCGTCCCGGTGGTGCTGGTCCTGCTGACGGGCCGCCCTTATGCGCTGGGGCGTTGGCAGGGGCGGCTGGCGGCGGTCGCCCAGGCGTTCTTCCCGGGAGAGGAGGGCGGGCCGGCGGTGGCAGGGGTGCTGTCGGGGCGGGTGAGTCCGTCGGGGCGGTTGCCGGTGAGCGTGCCGCGGGAGCCCGGAGGGCAGCCGTGGACGTATCTTCAGCCGCCGCTGGGGCTGGCGGGAGAGGTGAGCAATCTCGATCCGACGCCGCTGTACGCGTTCGGGCACGGACGGTCGTACACGACGTTCGAGTGGACGGACTTCACCGGAGGCGAGGCCCTCACGGAGATCGGCACAGACGGCTCGTACGACGTATCGGTGACGGTCCGCAACACGGGCGACCGCGCCGGCGCGGAGGTTGTGCAGCTGTACCTGCACGACCCGGTGGCGTCGGTGACGCGGCCGGATGTGCGGCTGATCGGGTACCAGCGGGTGGAGTTGGCGCCGGGGGAGGCGAGCCGGGTGACCTTCCGCTTCCACGCGGACCTGTCGTCCTTCACGGACCGTTCGGGGCGCCGGATCGTCGAACCGGGGGTTCTGGAACTGCGGGTGGCGGCGTCGAGTGCGGACGTACGGCATACGGCACGGCTGCGCCTCATCGGGCCGGTACGGGAGTTGGCTTCGGATCGGCGGCTGCGGAGCGAGCCGGAGGTGTCGGAGCCGGAGTGACTCAGGCGCCGGGACAGACTCCTACGAGGGGCTGCCGCACTCGTGGTGGACGTACTGGTCGATCTCGAGCGAAGCCCTGGCCGCCCCCAGCCAGGCCATCAGCCCCGCCCCGAGGAAGATGCCCTTCTGCTGCGGATCGTCGAGATCCCTGATCTCCTGGACGATCTCCAGAAACACGGCGGCCTCCCCTGCGTCGACGAGTCGTCCGAGCGGTTCCACTCCCAGCCGCCCGGAGATCTCCTCCGGCCGGAGAGAGTGGCTGACAACCCTGAGATACATGCGAAATGCGCTCATGGGACGTACATGCGACGAGCCCTTAAGACCCCTCCCCCGTCCACCCTCACCCCGGCCAGGCATCCACCGACTCGAACCGCCACCGATGAACCGCCCGAGTCACCAACTCCCCACCCGGTTCAGCAAGTTCAGGCAGCTCCGCGTCGTACGCCGCATCCCACCACGTGATGACGAGCACCCGATCCTCCGGCGCCCGAAAGACCTCCCGGCGCAGCGGCCGTACGGCCAGCTCCTGCGCCCGGGCCCAGTCGAGCAGGGCCTCGCCCCGCCCCGGAACCGCCCGCGCCTCCCACATCAGCGCGACCGTCACGAGTAGAGGTTCTCCTTGCTGACCTCGTGCACATGGTCGTGAGTGTGGCCGGTGCCCGGCACATGAGGGTCCGTCACCGGCAGCGAGGAGTCCGCCGACAGGTCCCAGCTGGACGCCGGCCGGTTCCGGGCCACCATCTCCGCGCCGAGGGCCGCCACCATCGCCCCGTTGTCCGTGCACAGCTTCGGCCGGGGTACCCGCAGCCGGAGGCCGGCCCGCTCGCAGCGTTCCTGGGCGAGGGCCCGCAGGCGGGAGTTGGCCGCGACGCCGCCGCCGATCATCAGGTGGTCGACGCCCTCGTCCTTGCAGGCGCGGACGGCCTTGCGGGTCAGCACGTCGACGACCGCCTCCTGGAAGGACGCCGCGACATCGCGCACCGGCACCTCCTCGCCCGCCGCCCGCTTGGCCTCGATCCAGCGGGCCACCGCCGTCTTGAGGCCGGAGAAGGAGAAGTCGTACGCCGGATCGCGCGGCCCCGTCAGACCGCGCGGGAACGCGATCGCCTGCGGGTCGCCCTCGCGCGCGTACCGGTCGATGACCGGACCGCCCGGGAAGCCCAGGTTCAGCACCCGGGCGATCTTGTCGAAGGCTTCGCCCGCCGCGTCGTCGATCGTGGCGCCCATCGGGCGGACGTCGGAGGTGATGTCCGACGACAGCAGGAGCGACGAATGGCCGCCGCTCACCAGCAGCGCCATCGTCGGCTCCGGCAGCGCCCCGTGCTCCAGCTGGTCCACGCAGATGTGCGAGGCGAGGTGGTTGACGCCGTAGAGCGGCTTGCCCAGCGCGTAGGCGTACGCCTTCGCCGCCGACACGCCGACCAGCAGGGCACCGGCGAGGCCGGGGCCGGCGGTGACGGCGATCCCGTCCAGGTCCCTCGCGCTCACCCCCGCCTCCTTCAGGGCGCGGTCGATGGTCGGGACCATCGCCTCCAGGTGCGCCCGGGAGGCGACCTCCGGCACGACGCCCCCGAAGCGGGCGTGCTCGTCGACGCTGGAGGCGATGGCGTCGGCGAGCAGGGTGGTGCCGCGGACGATGCCGACGCCGGTCTCGTCGCAGGAGGTCTCGATGCCGAGGACTAGGGGTTCGTCCCGCGAGTCAGCCATGGGTCTCGGTTCCTTGTACGGAGTTTGCACCCGCGGCGTAGCCGCTGTCGGGCGCTGTGGTCAGTCTCATCACCAGGGCGTCCACGTTCCCCGGCTGGTAGTAGCCGCGCCGGAAGCCGATGGCCTCGAAGCCGTAGCGCTCGTAGAGCTTCTGCGCCCGGACGTTGTCCACGCGGCACTCCAGCATCACTTCGGCGCACTCGAAGTCGGTCGCGGCCTGCAGCAGTTCGGTGAGCAGACGGCCGCCGAGCCCCGTCCCCCAGTGGTCGCGGGCGACGGCGATGGTCTGGACGTCGGCCAGTTCTCCGGCGGAGGCGAGCCCGGCGTATCCGACGAGCTGTTCGCCGTTCTCGGCGACGACGTAACGCCGTGTCGCCCCGGGCCCGCGCGAGTGGGCCAGCTCGGACCAGAACATGCCCCTGGACCAGGCGTCCTCGGGGAAGAGTTCCTTCTCCAGGCCGAGTACGGCGTCGATGTCCCACCAGCGCATCTCGCGCAGCACGGCACCGGCGGCAGCGGCGGGAGTCGGCGTCACGGGTTCGGTCACTTGGGGGTGACCACCTTGTAGTTCTTGGGGACCTGGGCATCGGGCCGGCGCAGGTACAGCGGCCGGGGCGCGGGGAGTTCCTCGCCCGCCGCCAGCCTCTCGGCGGCCAGTGCCGCGAGGGCCGCCGCCGACACGTGCTCGGGCTCGTGGGCGCTGGGGAAGGTGTCGGGGTACAGCAGCGCGCCCGCGCCGACGGCCGGCAGCCCGGCGACCTGGTCGGCGATGTCGGCGGGCCGGTCCACGGCCGGGTCGGTCAGCCGCGTGCGGGAGTCGGCGTACCGCGCCCAGTAGACCTCCTTGCGCCGGGCGTCCGTCGCGACGACGAAGGGGCCCTTCTCGATGTCGGCGGCGTAGGCGAGGCCGTCCAGCGTGCACACGCCGTGCACGGGGACGCCGAGGACGAGCCCGAAGGTGTCGGCGGTCATCAGGCCGACGCGCAGCCCGGTGTAGGGGCCGGGTCCGATGCCTACGACGACGCCGGTGACGGCGTCGAGCTTCACACCGGCCTCGGCGAGGACCCGGTCGACGGCCGGCAGCAGCAGCTCGCCGTGCCGGCGCGCGTCCACCTGGCTCGACGAGGCGATGACGTCCGTACCGTCGTGCAGCGCGACGGTGACGGCGGGGGTGGCGGTATCCAGAGCGAGCAAGAGCACGCAAACAGCCTACGGCGCCCGCGCCCCGGGAAGCGCCGTCCCGGTCGGCCGCTTGACGACTGCTACGGTCGGAATCGATCACCAGGTACGACGCGAACGCTGAGGTGGCCAGTGTCAGGCAGCAGCTCCTCAATCGTGACGGGGCTGACCGCGGTTGCCCTTGCGACGGTCGGCTTCCTCGCCTTCCAGGCCTACTCGAACATCCCGGCCGACCTGGGCAGGCCGGTCGCCGACAGCGTTCCCAGGGTGAGCACCGCCAAGGCGCCCCGCGACGGGAAGGACCCCGGCGCGCTGCCCCCCGGGTCCGGTGCGGGGAGGCGGGTCGTCTACTCGGTGGACGACGACCGGGTGTGGCTGGTCGACGCGGGCGAGAAGGTCAAGCGCACGTTCCGCGTGACCCCCGGATCGGTCGACCCGGCTCCGGGCGCCTACACCGTCACCTCCCGCTCCAACGCGGTCACCGGCACCGACGGTCTCCCCGTGGAGCACGTCGTCCGCTTCGCCGGCGTGGACAACGTCACGATCGGCTTCAGCACGCTCGCCGACGGCCCGGCACCCCTGCCCGCCCCTTCCGTGAAGACGGGCGGCATCCGCGAGTCCCGGGCCGACGGCAACGCGATGTGGGACTTCGCGACGATCGGCCGAACGGTTGTCGTGATCCGCTAGGGCCTGTCGGCGCGCCGTGATCCGCTATGCGGCGTGGCGGTGCCCGTGGTCGGCGGGCTCGCGGTTCGTCTCCGGGTCGGGCAGACGCGGCGGGGTGGAGATCACGTTCGCCGCGGCACCGGCCGCCAGCAGATCGCGCATGGACACCCCGCTGGCCGGCGCGTACGGCCGCGCCTCGCTCTGCGCCTTGCTCTGCGCCTTGCTCTGCGCCTTGCTCTCGGATGCCGACATGGACGCCTCCTGGGGCCGGGGGCGGGCGTAGTTAGGCAGACCTAACCACGGACTGGATACCATGTGACCACGCACAAGACCGCAAACGCAATATCTTGCCGACGTCTTGTCGGAATGTTCATCAGGCCCGACCGGTCCCGGCCGCGTACAGGCTTGCAGCGCCCTCAGGCCCACGTCGCGCTCAGGCCGACAGCACGCTCAGATCCACCGCGGCCCAGCGCTCGCCCAGCCCCGTCACCGTGACGTGCCGTACCTCGTCCGTCGTGTCGCCGACGGCCCGGTGGATCACGAGCTGCAGCCGTTCCTCGGTCAGTTCCTCGACCTTGCCCTCGCCCCACTCCACGACGATCACCGACTCGGGCAGCGAGACGTCGAGGTCGAGGTCCTCCATGTCGTCCAGGCCGCCCGACAGCCGGTAGGCGTCGACGTGGACGAGCGGCGGGCCCTCGCCGAGGGAGGGGTGCACACGGGCGATCACGAAGGTCGGCGACGTGACCGCGCCCCTGACCCCCAGCCCCTCGCCGAGCCCCCGGGTCAGCGTCGTCTTGCCCGCGCCGAGCTCCCCGCTGAGCATCACGAGATCACCGGCGCGCAGCAGTTTGGCGAGTCGCCGGCCCAGCTCCCGCATCTGCTCGGGAGAAGTGACGGTCAGGTCGAGGTCACCCGCGTTGTGCGGTGCTGCTGGTGCTTCCATAGCCACTTACGGTAGCCCCTGCGGGCACGGCACCCGCCCGGGTGAGCAGGTCGGCCATACGGTCGGTGACCACTTCCGGGTGCTCCAGCATCACCAGGTGCCCGGCGTCCGGCACCAGGACCAGCTCGGCGTCCGGCAGCAGGTCGGCGATCGCCTCGCTGTGCTCGCTGGGCGTGACGAGGTCGCCCACACCGGCCAGGACGAGCACCGGCATCTCCGTGAAGAGCCCGAGCGCCTCGGTCTTGTCGTGGTCGGCGAAAGCCGGGTAGAACTCCGCGACCACGTCGATCGGCGTCCCCTCGATCATCCGCTCGGCGAACCGCGCGACGGCCGGGTCGACGTCCCGGGACGAGAACGAGTACCGCTTGATGATCCCGGCGAACAGCTCGGCGGTGGCCCGGCGCCCCTTCTCCACCAGCTCGGCCCGCTGCCCCAGCGCCTTGAGCACGCCCGGCAGGATGCGCCGTACCGCGTTCACGCCCGCGACGGGCAGCCCGAAGTTGACCTCGCCGAGCCGCCCGGACGAGGTACCGACGAAGGCGGTGGCCACGACCCGGTCCCGGATCAGCTCCGGGAACTGGTCGGCCAGCGCCATGACCGTCATCCCGCCCATGGAGTGTCCGACCAGCACGAGCGGCCCCTCGGGCGCGGCCGCGTCGATGACGGCCTTCAGGTCGCGCCCCAGCTGCTCGATGTCGACGTGCTTGCCCTCCTCCGTCTGGGCGACGCCGCGCGCGGACCGGCCGTGGCTGCGCTGGTCCCAGTGCACGGTGCGCACGACGCCCCTGAGCGCGGCGCGCTGGAAGTGCCAGGAGTCCTGGCTGAGGCAGTAGCCGTGGCTGAACACGACGGTGACGGGGGCGGGTGCCTTGCGCCCGAAGAGCCGTCGCCGGCGCGGGGTGAGGGCGGGTGCGGCCTCGGGGTCGACGTCGTCGACCTCGTAGTACAGCTCGGTGCCGTCGTCGGCGTACGCCTTGCCGGGCATGCCGCGCAGCGAGCCGTACGGTCCCGCCGAGTCGAGCGCGAGCCGGGCCTTCTGCCGCATGCCGCGGCCCACGGTCATCCGCTCTATGGCGACGCCGGCGGCCGCGCCGGCCGCGATCACGCCTATCGCGGCGCCGGCGAAACCGGTCGCCCGGCGCCAGTTCGCGGCCGCCCCCGTGGCGGAGGCGACGGCCGCGACGACCTCCGCACTGCTCTCGCTCACGTACCGCTCCTCTTCGCTGGGTCGTGCCCGGTGTCTCGGTGTGACATGGGTGCCGGGTGGTGCGGGTTGTCCCGCTACGGGTTACCCGCCTGGTTCCTCATTCACATAACCGCATTCGGATGGACGCATCACATTGCCCGCGTCACATAGCCGCATCACGAAGACGCATCACATGGACGCATTCCTGTAGACGCGTGGAACGCGCGTTCCGATCCGCGTGACGATTTCGTAGGCGATGGTCCCCGCGGCCTGGGCCCAGTCCTCGGCGGTGGGCTCACCGCGGTCACCGGGCCCGAACAGCACCGCTTCCGCGCCGGCCGCCGGCTCGTCCCCGCCCAGGTCGACGACGAACTGGTCCATCGCGATCCGCCCCGCGACCGTCCGCCACTTGCCGCCGACCAGGACGGGACCGGCGCCGGAGGCGTGCCGCGGGATGCCGTCGGCGTAGCCGAGGGGGACGAGGCCGAGGGTGGTCTCGCCCGGGGTGACGTAGTGATGGCCGTAGCTGACGCCATGACCGCCCGGGACGTGTTTCACCAGTGCGAGGGACGCCGAGAGCGTCATCACGGGCCGCAGCCCGAAGTCAGCGGGGCTGCCCAGCTCGGGGCTGGGCGAGATGCCGTAGGTGGCGATCCCGGTGCGCACCAGGTCGAAGTGGCTGTCGGGGAGGGTGAGCGTGGCGGGCGAGTTGGCGATGTGCCGCACCTCGGGCCGCGCGCCCCGCGCCTCGGCGTACGCCACCATCTCGCGGAAGAGGGAGAGCTGGGCGGCGATGGACGGATGCCCGGGCTCGTCGGCGCAGGCGAAGTGCGACCAGAGTCCGGTGATCCGGATCAGCCCGTCGGCCTCGGCCCGCAGGGCCTCCCGCACGAGCTCGGTCCAGTCGTCCCCGGGCTGGCAGCCGCCCCGGCCCAGCCCGGTGTCGGCCTTGAGCTGCACGCGCGCGGGAGCGCCGGCCTGCCGGGCGGCCTCGGTGACCTCGCGCAGGGCCCACATCCCGCTGACGGAGACGTCCAGGTCGGCCTCGATGGCCTCGCGCCAGGGGCCGCCCGGTGTCCACAGCCAGCACATGATCCGTACGCCGTCCAGACCGGCGGCCCGCAGCACGAGGGCCTCCTCGGGCGTGGCCGTACCCAGCCAGCCGGCGCCAGCCTCTATGGCCTCGCGGGCGCACCGGACGGCCCCGTGGCCGTACGCGTCCGACTTCACGACGGCCATCAGGGCCGCGTCCGGCGCGTGGGCGCGCAGGGTCCGCACATTGGCCCGCAGGGCGGCCAGATCGATCTCGGCGCGGGCACGCAGGGGGGCGGTCCGCAGGGCTGCTGTTTCTGTCATGGCGCCCCCAGTGTCTCAGAGGGGTACGACATCGCCGCCGAGCCGGGACCCGCGCCCCTGACCACCGGTCCCGCGCCAGCGGGTCACGCCTCCGGCCGGTGCCCCCACACGTACACCTGGTCGTTGTTCTTCAGCACGCCCCACAGCTTCCTGGCCTCGTCCAGGCGCAGATTGACGCAGCCCATGGAGCCGACGGCGGTGAAGATGTTGCCGTAGACGCCGTGGAAGGCCTGGCCGCCGCTGAAGAACTGGGAGTAGGGCATGGGGCTGTTGTAGAGGCTCGACACGTGGTTCTTGTGCCGCCAGTAGATGCGGTGCGACCCGACCCGCGTCTCGTACCCCTTGCGCCCGCTCCTGACGGGCACGGGCCCGAACACCACCTTCTTGCCCTTCTGCACCCAGGCCAGCTGCCGGTCGAGGTCGACACAGGCGACCCGGTACCTGCGTACCGGGCACTTCTTGGCGGCATTGGGGTTCTTGCTGGCGGAGACCAGCTGCATGGTGGCCCAAGTCACCGGGCCGGCGAAGCCGATGGCGGGCTTGATCTTGTGCTTGGTCTGGAAGGCGCGGATGGCCCGGCAGTCGGCGGGCGACTGCTCCCCGTCCACGCGCCGCTTCAGCCACCGCTCGACCTGCCGCTGGTGCGGTCCCGTCTCCTGGCTGCACTTCACGCCCTCGAGGGCGTCCATCGGAGGGATGTACTCCACGAGGTCGTTCGTCTCGTCCGGCGCGTCCTTCGGCTCGACGGCGTCCTCCTCGGGGCTGGGCGTGTACACCTCCGGGGGCAGCGCCTGGTCGGGCGTGTCGGTCGGCCGGAGGTTGAGCAGGTCGGGTACGCCCGGCACGAGTTCGGCCTCCGGCCCGGAAGCCGGGGGCACGGGGTCGGCCGAGGCGCTGCCGACGGGCAGCAGGGTGGCGCCGGCGAGCAGCACAGCGATGCTCCGGCTTGCGATACGTCCGCTGATCATGCGCACAGGGAAGCGTGAGGGCCTGCCCGGCGGGAGGCGCCGCGCGGCGGGGTCACCCTAACGAGGCGCGGGAGACCGGGCTGGGGAACGGGCGACCGAACCGTAGGGTGCTCGGCATGAGCATCATCGGGGTCGGCATCGACGTGGCCGAGATCGACAGGTTCAGCGCGGCACTGGAACGCACCCCCGGGCTGGCTGAACGACTGTTCCTGCAGAGCGAGTTGCTGCTGCCAAGCGGCGAACGCCGGGGCATCGCCTCGCTCGCGGCCCGTTTCGCGGCGAAGGAGGCTCTCGCGAAGGCGCTGGGCGCACCGGCGGGCCTGCTGTGGACGGATGCCGAGGTCTACGTCGAGGACAGCGGCCGGCCACGGCTGCGGGTGTCGGGGACGGTCGCGGCACGGGCGGCCGAACTGGGCGTACGGTCCTGGCACGTGTCGCTGAGCCATGACGCCGGGGTCGCGTCGGCGGTGGTGGTGGCGGAGGGCTGAGGCCGCCGGCCCTCGCGCCCCGGCCGGCCAAAAGGCACACCGATGCGTCCATGGATGCGACGAGCCGCGCCGCGTACGGAAGACTCGGTCGTATGCGGACTGCGTACAGCGTGGAGACGGTAAGGGCGGCCGAACGGGAGCTGATGGCACGGCTTCCGGACGGTGCGCTGATGCAGCGGGCGGCGGCCGGACTCGCCGTGGCCTGCGCGGATCTGCTGGGCCGGGTGTACGGCAGCCGGGTCGTGCTGCTGGTCGGCAGCGGCGACAACGGCGGCGACGCCCTGTATGCCGGGGCCCGACTGGCCCGGCGCGGGGCGGGAGTTGCCGCGGTGCTGCTGAACCCGGAGCGGGCGCACGCCGGGGGCCTCGCGGCGCTGCGGCAGGCGGGCGGCCGGGCGACCGGGGTCGACGGCGCCGAGGAGTTGATCGAGCGCGCGGATCTCGTCGTGGACGGAATCGTCGGGATCGGCGGCAAGGGCGGGCTGCGTCCGGATGCGGCCCCGCTGGCCGCCGCCGCCCGGCGGTCCCGGGCCGCGGTGGTCGCCGTGGACCTGCCGAGCGGCGTGGACGTGGACACGGGCGAGGTACGCGGCACGGCACTGCGGGCCGACCTCACCGTCACGTTCGGCACGCACAAGCCGGGCCTGCTGATCGATCCGGCGCGGGACTACGCCGGTGTGGTGCGCCTGGTCGACATCGGCCTGGCGCTGCCGAACGACGCGGTGGAGCTGGAGGCTCTGCAACACGCGGACGTGGACCTGCTGTTGCCGTCGCCCGCGGCGGAGACGGACAAGTACCGGCGAGGTGTCGTGGGCATCGCGGCCGGCTCGGCGCGCTATCCGGGTGCGGCCGTCCTGGCGGTGGCGGGGGCACTGCGGGGCGGGGCGGGAGCCGTACGGTACGTCGGCCCGGCCGCGGACGCGGTGATCGCCCGGTTCCCCGAGACGCTGGTGTCGGACCGGGGCCCGAAGAAGGCCGGGCGCGTGCAGTCCTGGGTCGTCGGCCCCGGCGCCGGGGACGACGCGGCGGCGGTCGCGGAGGTCCTGGCGACGGACGTGCCGGTGCTCCTCGACGCGGACGGCCTGCGGCTGGCGGACGCGGACGCGGTACGGGGGCGTACGGCACCGACTCTGATGACCCCGCACGCCGGGGAGGCGGCGGCGCTGCTGGGTGTTTCCCGCGAGGAGGTCGAGGGGGCTCGGCTGGCTTCGGTACGGGAGTTGGCGGGGCGGTATGCGGCGACGGTGCTGCTGAAGGGGTCGACGACGCTGGTGGCGGACGCCGGGGGCACCGGCCCGGTCCGGGTGAACCCGACGGGTACGCCATGGCTGGCCACGGCCGGCAGCGGGGATGTGCTGTCCGGTTTGGCGGGATCACTGCTGGCGGCGGGGCTCCCGGCGTTGGATGCTGCGAGCGCGGCGGCGTATCTCCACGGCCTGTCGGCAAGGTTCGCGGCGGACGGGGCGCCGGTCGGGGCGCATGACGTGGCTGAGGGGATTCCGGATGCCTGGCGGGACGTACGGAGTTGAGGGAACCGCTTCCGGACGGCGGAGACCGGCGTCACCGCGCCGCCGTCGTCCTGGCGAGGCCGTCGCATGAGGGCGATCGTCATCGGGGCGGGCATCGGAGGACTGGCCGCCACCCTGAGCCTGCGCCGGGCGGGTTGGGACGTCACGATCGTCGAGCAGGCAGCCCGCTTCACCGAGGTCGGTGCCGGAATCCAGCTCGCGCCCAACGCCACGCGGGTGCTGCGCCGGCTGGACGTCCTCGACGCGGTCGCCGCACCGGCCTCCCGCCCCTCCCACCTGAGCTTTCGCACCTGGTCCGACGGGTCGGAGATCTGCCGTTACGGGACGGGCCGTGCGGCCGAGGACGAGTTCGGGGCGCCGTACCTGCTGCTTCACCGCGCCGATCTGCACCGGGCCCTGGTCGCCGCGGTGCCACCGGAGTCGGTGCGCCTGAACACGACGGTCGTGGACATCGCCCAGGACGACAACTCCGCCCACGTCACGACGGCGACCGGTGAGCGCCTGGGCGCGGACCTGGTGGTGGCCGCGGACGGCATCCGCTCCGCCGCCCGCCAGTGGCTCTTCGGCAAGGACGAGGCGGTGTTCTCGGGAACCGCCGCCTACCGGGCCCTGCTCCCCGCCGCCGAGGTGGCCGACTTGGGTCTCCCCCCGCTCGCCGTCTGGCTCGGCCCGGACCGCCACTTCGTCCACTACTGGGTGCGCCGCGGCGAACTCCTCAACGTCGTGGCCGTCTTCAGCACAGAGGAGCCGACGCAGGAGTCATGGACCGCTCAGGCAGAACCCGGCGAGCAACTGCGCGAGTTCGCGGCCTGGGACGCCCGGGTCCTGAGGATCCTCGAACGCGCGGGCCAGGTGCTGCGCTACGGCATCTACACCCGAGCCCCGCTTGCTCGTTGGAACGTCGGCCGGGTGACCCTCCTCGGCGACAGCGCCCACGCGATGGTCCCGTTCCAGGCCCAGGGCGCGGCCCAGGCGATCCTGGACGCGGCCGCACTGGGCGACGCCCTCACGGACGCGACGCCCACCGAAGTTCCCGCCGCACTCGCCCGCTACACCGCCCGCCGCCTACCGACCGCCACCGCCACACAGTCCGCCTCGACCCAGGCAGGCAGAGACTTCCACTTACCGGACGGCCCGGAGGCCAGGTCGAGAAACGCCCGCATGGCGGCACACGCAGCCGAGAACAGGTTCATGCCGCAGGCGACGGCGTGGCGGGAGGACGGACCGGACGACGAGCCGGACCACTGAACGGCCCGGCCGGCAGCTCAGGTCTGGTCGTCGTCCTGGTCGTCGACGAACAGGTCCTCCACCCGCTCGACGGTGCCGACTCGGTCGAGCCAGGCATCGACACGGGGAAGGTCCGTACAGGTGGCGATCCGCTCCCGCACCTCATCGGAGACGGCGATGCCACGCACCTCCAGGACACGCAGAACACCTTCCGCCTTGCCCTCGGCCCGTCCTTCGACTTTGCCCTCGGCCCGTCCTTCGACCTTGCCCTCGGCCTTGCCCTCCAGGTACGTCTCCTCGAAGAGGGTTCCCCGGCCCGGAAAGTATGTGGCGACCATCTTCTCCAGCTCTCTCCATGTCTCCCGGGCCGGAGTGTTCTCCAGACCGACTTCCAGCAACTCGCACCAGTACATGGCCGTGGCCCTGTCGAGCGACCGCATCCCCTGGGCCATCAAGTTCAGTATGGCCGGGCTGTTCCTGCTTTCACTGTGCACGATGGCCGCAAACGTGGCCATCGCCGGATGTCGCGCCACCATCGACTCATCCGTGATCTCCGGAACGTTCTCCGGCCCCAGCACAAAGGGACGCGTGACCTGCGTCTCCCACACCCCGACGCGGCACTCGAAGGGGCCTGCGGCCCAACTCGCGGTCGACCGGTCCCGGCAGACCGCGACGAGCAGCACCGGCAGGTTGAACTTCGCCCGCAGGTAGGCGACGTAGTAGGGCCAGGTGGTCCCCTTGTCCTAGCCGGTCTGGTCTGGGCCTCGATGGCGAGCAGAAAGTTCTCCCCATCGGCGGACTCGACCTTCAGCACCGTGTCCACTCGCCGCTCCAGCGGCTTGATTTCCGTGGCGTCGGGAGTGAGCACTTCGATGTTCGCCTTCACGGGCGGCGGCAGCCCCAACGCCTCGAATACGGGGGCGAGGACCTCCGGATGATCCTGAAAGATCCGGTGCGAGGCCTCGTGGGTGGATGTGACCATGCGCGCAACGTAATGGGGCCGAAGATCGGGTTGCCCGGCGATCAACAGGCGTTCACCCTTTCGAGCGGCGGGAAAACGTTCCCGCCGCCGAAGTCGGCTCGCACGACGCGCACTTACCCTGTGGGCCCCCTCACTCCACCGTCACCTCACTCCACCGTCACCGACTTGGCCAGATTCCGAGGCTGATCCACGTCGTTGCCCCGAGCCGTCGCCAGTTCACAGGCGAACACCTGCAGGGGAACCGTCGCCACCAGCGGCTGAAGCAAGGTCGGCGTGGCCGGGATCCAGATGAGGTGGTCCGCGTACGGCACCACCGCCTCGTCGCCTTCCTCCGCGATGACGATGGTCCGCGCGCCCCGGGCCCGGATCTCCTGGATGTTGGACACGATCTTGTCGTACAGAACCGACCGCCCCCGGGGCGAAGGCACGACCACGACCACCGGCAGATCGTCCTCGATCAGAGCGATCGGCCCGTGCTTCAACTCCCCCGCCGCAAAGCCTTCGGCGTGCATATAGGCGAGTTCCTTCAGCTTCAGCGCCCCCTCCAGCGCCACGGGGTATCCGACATGCCGCCCCAGGAACAGCACCGTCTTCTTCGCGGCCAGCGACCGCGCCAGCTCCCGCACCGGCTCCATGGTCTCCAGCACCCGCTCGACCTCACCGGAGATGTGGGAGAGATCCCGGATGACCGCCCCGATCTCGTCGCCCCACTTGGTGCCCCGCACCTGCCCCAGATACAGCGCGACGAGGTAACACGCCACCAGCTGCGTCAGGAACGCCTTCGTCGAAGCGACCGCGACCTCCGGCCCGGCATGCGTGTACAGCACCGCATCCGACTCACGCGGAATCGTCGACCCGTTGGTGTTGCAGATCGCCAGCACCCTGGCCCCCTGCTCGCGGGCATGCCGCAGCGCCATGAGGGTGTCCATGGTCTCGCCGGACTGCGAGATGGCGATGACGAGGGTCTGCTGATCGAGGATCGGATCCCGGTACCGGAACTCACTGGCCAGTTCGACCTCGCAGGGCACCCGCGTCCAGTGCTCGATGGCGTACTTGGCGATCATGCCGGCGTGAAAGGCCGTACCGCAGGCGACGATGACGACCTTGTCGACTTCCCGCAGCTCGGAGGCGCTGATGCGCACCTCGTCCAGCGTCAGCGAACCGGAAGCGTCGATGCGCCCCAGCAACGTGTCGGCGACCGCCTTGGGCTGCTCGGCGATCTCCTTGAGCATGAAGTAGTCATAGCCCCCCTTTTCGGCGGCCGAGGCGTCCCAGTCGACGTGATACGACCGCACCTCGGCCGGCCGCCCGTCGAACCCGGTGACGGTCACCCCGTCCCGCCGCAGCTCCACCACCTGGTCCTGGCCCAGCTCGATCGCCGACCGCGTGTGGGCGATGAACGCGGCGACATCCGAGGCGAGAAAGGCCTCACCCTCCCCAACACCCACCACCAGCGGCGAGTTCCGCCGCGCACCGACCACCACGTCGGGCTCATCGGCATGCACGGCGACCAGCGTGAAGGCCCCCTCCAACCGTCGGCACACCAGCCGCATGGCCTCGGCGAGGTCGGCGCAGACCGAGAACTCCTCGGCGAGCAGGTGCGCGACCACCTCGGTGTCGGTCTCGGAGGCCAGCTCGTGCCCCCGCTCCGCCAACTCGGCCCGCAGCCCGGCGAAGTTCTCGATGATCCCGTTGTGCACGACGGCGACGCGCCCCGTGTTGTCGAGATGCGGATGCGCATTCGCGTCCGTGGGCCCGCCGTGCGTGGCCCACCGCGTGTGCCCGAGCCCCGTGGTCCCGGTCGGCAACGGCCGCTCGGCGAGCTCCTTCTCCAGATTGCCCAGCTTCCCGGCCTTCTTGGCCCCGGCCAGCCCCCCGTCCGCCAGCACCGCGACCCCGGCCGAGTCGTACCCCCGGTACTCCAGCCGCTTCAGTCCGGCCATCACGATCTCGAGCGCCGACTGCGACCCCACGTATCCCACGATTCCGCACATGCGCGGCAGCCTACGGTCCGCTCGTCAGGGAAATCGCCCCCGAACTCCGCGCCGCCTGCCCGAATTCGGAAATTCCTGGGGCCCGTCAGGTCTTCGCCCGATAAGAGCGCATGGCCAACGGATAGAACACCAGCGCGATCCCGGCCGCCCACACCAGCGACCACAGCACCGGCTCCGCCACCGGCCCACCCAGCAGCAGCCCCCGGAACGCGTCCGACAGATGCGTCACCGGATTCACGTCGCTCCACGCCTGCAGCCACCCCGGCATGGTGTCCACCATGACGAACGCGCTGCTCGTGAACGTGATCGGGAAAATGATCGTGAACGCGAAGGCCTGCACCTTCTCGGCGTCCCCCGCCAGCATCCCGATCAGCACCGCGCCCCACGACACCGCCGCCGCGAACACGACCACCAGCAGCGTCCCGAGCAGGAACCCGCCCAGCCCTCCGGTGATCCGGAAGCCGAGCAGCAGGCCGAGGCCGATCATCAGCAGCAGCGCCCAGACGTGCTTGGCGAGGTCGGCGGTGATACGGCCGATGAGCGGGGCCGAGCGGGCGATCGGCAGGCTGCGCAGCCGGTCGAAGACGCCCTTGGTGAGGTCGGTGTTGAGCGCCATGGCGGTGTACATGGTCATGAACAGGGTGTTCTGGACGATGATCCCCGGCAGTGCGTACTTCAGATACGCCTCGGGCGACCCGGCCATCTGCCCGCCCAGCACATACGTGAAGAGGAACACGAACATGATCGGCGTGATGCTGTAGTCGACCAGTTCGAGCGGGTTGTGCTTCACCGCGACCAGGCTCCGCCAGGCCATCGTGAAGGTCTGCCGCATCCCGTCGAGCGGTCGCACCCGGCCCGACTTGGTGACCGGGGCCGTGATGGTCGTGGTGGCGGCGGTCATGACCGGCTCACCGCCTTCTCCAGCTCGCTCTCGTCGTCGTCCCGTACGGCCGCCCCGCCGTTCCCCTCCGGCTCGCCCGGCTCGGCACGGTGTCCGGTCAGCGCCAGGAACACCTCGTCCAGCGACGAGCGCCGCAGCGCCAGCTCGCCCACCGCGATCCCCTCACGGTCCAGCGTGCGCACGACCGCAGGCATCAGCTCGGGATCCTTCACCGGGGCGGTGATCGTCTCGCCCTCGATCTGCGTCTGCGGACCGGCCGCCTCGGCGACCAGCAGGTGCGCCCGTACGAGATGCTCCGCCGCCACCGGCCGCAGCTGCAGCACCTGGCCCCCGACCTGCGACTTCAGCTGGTCGGGCGTGCCCTCGGCGATCACCCGGCCCTTGTCGATCACCACGATGTCGTCGGCGAGCACATCGGCCTCGTTCAGGTACTGCGTGGTCAGCAGGGCCGTCGCCCCGTCCGCGACCAGGCCCCGCAGCAGGTCCCAGAGCTCACCACGGCTGTGCGGGTCGAGTCCGGTCGTCGGCTCGTCGAGAAAGAGGATGCTGGGCTGCCCGACGAGACTGGCCGCGAGGTCCAGACGCCTGCGCATGCCGCCGGAGTAGGTCTTCGCGGCCCGCCCGGCCGCGTCCGCCAGCTGGAAGCGCTCCAGCAGCTCGGCCGCGCGCGCCTTCGCCTCCCGGCGTGGCAGACCGAGCAGCCTGCCGATCATCAGCAGGTTCTCCGTACCGGTCAGATTCTCGTCCACCGCCGCGTACTGCCCGGTCAGCCCGACCATGGCGCGTACGACCCCGGCCTCCCGGACCACGTCGTGCCCGGCCACCTGCGCCCGGCCACCGTCCGGCCGGAGCAGGGTCGCGAAGATCCGCACCGCGGTGGTCTTCCCCGCGCCGTTGGGACCCAGCAGTCCCAGCACCGTGCCTCGCCGGGCCCCCAGGTCGACCCCGGCCAGCGCCTCGGTGTCCTTGAACCGCTTGACCAGGCCTTCCGCCTCGATCGCATACGTCATGGGTCACCCCCTGGGGATCGGTGGACCCCGGGCTGGGCCCACCTCTCCCACAACTGTGACGCACGCCACTGACATTCCCCACTTGCCCGGGTACCGGCCCAAGGCAGCCGTTTTCTCCAGAGAACGCGGCGGCGTGACGGATCCCACCTCACCGTCCGTTCGTACTCCCGTAACAATGGACTGTGATCTCTCCGGTCTCCTCGATGCCCCGGAGCGCCCACCGGCCCAGGCCGGAGGCGACTCCCTACGTCGACCTCACCCGCTCGGAGTGGAGCGCGCTGCGCGACAAGACCCCGCTGCCGCTCACGGCGGAGGAGGTCGAGAAGCTGCGCGGTCTGGGCGATGTCATCGACCTCGACGAGGTCCGCGACATCTACCTCCCGCTCTCCCGCCTCCTCAACCTCTACGTCGGCGCCACGGACGGCCTCAGAGGGGCGCTGAACACCTTCCTGGGCGAACAGGGCTCCCAGTCCGGCACCCCGTTCGTCATAGGGGTCGCCGGTTCGGTCGCCGTGGGCAAGTCCACGGTCGCCCGTCTCCTGCAGGCCCTGCTCTCCCGCTGGCCCGAGCACCCGCGCGTGGAGCTGGTCACCACGGACGGTTTCCTGCTGCCCACCAAGGAGCTCCGGGCCCGCGGCCTGATGTCGCGGAAGGGATTCCCCGAGTCCTACGACCGCCGCGCCCTCACCCGGTTCGTCGCCGACATCAAGGCGGGCAAGGACGAGGTCACGGCTCCCGTCTACTCCCACCTGATCTACGACATCGTCCCGGACCAGAAGCTCACGGTCCGCCGCCCCGACATCCTGATCGTCGAGGGCCTGAACGTCCTCCAGCCCGCCCTGCCCGGCAAGGACGGCCGCACCCGGGTCGGCCTCGCCGACTACTTCGACTTCAGCGTGTACGTCGACGCCCGCACCGAGGACATCGAGCACTGGTACCTCAACCGCTTCAAGCGGCTGCGCGAGACCGCCTTCCAGAACCCCTCCTCGTACTTCCGCAAGTACACCCAGGTGTCCGAGGAGGAGGCCCTCGACTACGCCGGCACGATGTGGCGCACCATCAACAAGCCCAACCTCGTCGAGAACATCGCCCCCACCCGCGGCCGGGCCACCCTGGTCGTCCGCAAGGGCCCGGACCACAAGGTGCAGCGGCTGAGCCTGCGCAAGCTGTGAAGCTGTCACAGGGGCCTGTTAGAAAGGCGTCATGCTGCATCTGCGCCTGATCACGCCGGCCGACCGGACCGACGACGTGGTCCGCCTGATCGAAGGGACGGTGGGGGCGACCCACCTCGCCGTCCTGCCGGGCGCCGCCCGCAACCCCTCCGGGGACCTGGTGATGTGTGACGTGGCGCGCGAGGCGGGCGACGAACTCCTCACCGATCTCCAGCAGTTGGGCATCGGGGAGTCCGGCTCCATCGCCGTCGAGAACATCGACCTGTCGCTGTCCAAGCGTGCCGACAATGCCGAGAAGGAGGCACCGGGCGAGGGCGCGGACGCGGTGCTGTGGGAGCACCTCGCGGACGCCACGCACGAGGAGTCGACGCTCTCCGTCACGTACCTCGCCTTCATCACGCTCGCCACGATGATCGCGGCCTGCGGTGTGGTCCTCGACAACGCGATCCTGATCGTGGGCGCGATGGCGGTCGGCCCGGAGTTCGGACCGCTGGCGGGCGTCTGCACGGCGGTTGTGCAGCGAGCCCCCCGCCTCGCACTGCGCTCACTGATCGCACTGCTGGTGGGCTTCGCGGCGGCCATGGTGGTCACGGTGGGCTTCAGCTACTTCATGGACGCCGTGAACCTGTTCAGCCACGAACAGTTGGACGCCGAACGCCCCAACACCCACTTCATCTACCGACCCGACTGGTTCTCGTTCGTCGTGGCCGTCCTCGCCGGCTGCGCGGGCACGCTCTCCCTGACCTCGGCCAAGTCGGGCGCGCTGGTGGGCGTCGCCATCTCGGTGACGACGGTCCCGGCCGCCGCGAACGCCGCCGTGGCCTTCAGCTACGACGAGTACAAGCAGGCCTGGGGCTCCACCGAACAGCTCCTGCTGAACCTGCTGGGCATCGTCCTGGCCGGCACCCTCACACTCCTGGCCCAGAAGTGGTTCTTGACCAAACAGCGCCAACGCAAGAACGCCCTCTAAGGGGCGCGGGGAACTGCGCGCCAAGCCACAACAAACCCGCGGCCCGCGACGACGAGAAACCCCCCGCCCCTACCCGAAGCGCGGCACTACCCGAGCGCGGACTTCACCACATCGGCCAGCCGCCCGGCGACAGACCGAGCCTGCTCGATATCCGCCGCCTCGACCATCACCCGCACCAACGGCTCGGTACCGGAAGGCCTGAGCAACACCCGCCCCGTGGAACCAAGTTCCCGCTCCGCCTCGGCAACGGCAGCTGCAAGGTCGGCCGAGTCCCCGACACGGGTCCGGTCCACGTCCGGCACATTGATCAGCACCTGCGGCAGCCGCTCCATCACGGCGGCGAGGTCCCGCAGCGTACGCCCGGTCTCCGCGACCCGAGCCGCCAGCAACAGCCCGGTCAGCGTGCCGTCGCCGGTCGTGGCGTGGTCGAGGATGATGACGTGCCCGGACTGCTCGCCGCCGAGGGCGTAGCCGTGCTCCTTCATCTCCTCCAGCACATACCGGTCACCGACGGCGGTCTGCACCAGCTTCAGCCCCTCGCGCTCCAGCGCCAGCTTGAAGCCGAGGTTCGACATCACGGTCGCCACGACGGTCTCGGAACGCAGCGCGGACCGTTCCCGCATCGCCAGCGCGAGCACGGCGAGGATCTGGTCGCCGTCCACCTCCTCGCCGGTGTGGTCCACGGCGAGGCACCGGTCGGCGTCCCCGTCGTGCGCGATGCCCAGCGCGGCCCCGTGGCCGAGGACGGCGGCCTTCAGCTTGTCCAGATGCGTGGACCCGCAGCCGTCGTTGATGTTGAGCCCGTCCGGCTCGGCACCGATGGTGACGACGTCGGCCCCGGCCTGCCGGAACGCCTCCGGAGAGACGCCTGCCGCGGCGCCGTGCGCCTCGTCGAGGACGATCTTCAGCCCGTCCAGCCGGTTGGGCAGGACGCCGAGGAGGTGGGCGACGTACTCGTCGAACCCCTGGTCGTACGACCGCACCCGCCCGACTGCCGCACCCGTCGGCCGCTGCCACGGCTCACCGTGCCGGTGCTCGTCGTAGACGGACTCGATACGGTCCTCCAGGTCGTCGGCAAGCTTGTGGCCGCCGCGGGCGAAGAACTTGATGCCGTTGTCCGGCATGGCGTTGTGGCTGGCGGAGAGCATGACTCCGAGGTCGGCGCCGAGCGAGCCGGTGAGGTGCGCGACCGCGGGCGTGGGCAGCACGCCGACCCGCATCACGTCGACACCCGCACTGGCGAGGCCCGCGACGACGGCGGCCTCCAGGAACTCCCCGGACGCGCGCGGGTCCCGCCCGACCACCGCTGTCGGCCGGTGGCCCTCGAAGGTGCCCGCCTCGGCGAGTACGTGCGCTGCCGCCACGGACAGACCGAGAGCCATCTCGGCCGTCAGATCCGCGTTGGCGACACCACGCACGCCGTCCGTGCCGAAGAGTCGTCCCACTTGTCCTCCTGAGGAAACATCAGTTCCGAAAGCGGAGCCGGCGCTCGATACGCCACCGGGCCACCGGGGGCTCCCGCTACCAGGCATTCCATGCCTGGGGCATCGGATCACACAAGCCTTTGAACGTCTTGTGCCGTTATACGCCCGCGCCCGGTGATAAGACGAACGCCCCGGCGGCACTGTGGCGTGCCGCCGGGGCGTTCGGAGTACCGGAGTACGAGCAGAGGCAGCTTGCGCTTAGCGCTTGCTGTACTGCGGGGCCTTGCGGGCCTTCTTCAGACCGGCCTTCTTGCGCTCGACCGCACGGTCGTCGCGCTTGAGGAAGCCGGCCTTCTTCAGCGGGCCGCGGTTGTTGTCGACGTCGGCCTCGTTCAGGGCGCGGGCGACACCGAGACGCAGCGCACCGGCCTGGCCGGAGACACCGCCACCGGCGATGCGGGCGACGACGTCGTAGCGACCGTCGAGCTCGAGCACCTTGAAGGGCTCGTTGACTTCCTGCTGGTGCACCTTGTTCGGGAAGTAGTCCTCGAGCGTCCGCCCGTTGATCTTCCACTTGCCGGTGCCCGGAACGATCCGGACGCGGGCGATGGCGTTCTTACGACGGCCCAGGCCGGCGGCCGGCTGGGGCTCACCGAAGCGCGAGGCGAGGGACTCGGAGGTGTACTCACCCTCCACCGGAACCTCGGACTCGGTGGTGTAGCTGTCGATGTCGATGTTCTCGACGTTCTCGACGTTCTCGTCGAGCGGCTGCTCGGCAGTGGTCTCGGCCACGATTCTCCTCAGATTCTCTTCAGTCTTAGGGGGTGGCCGGACTTACTGCGCGACCTGGGTGATCTCGTACGGCTGCGGCTGCTGCGCGCCGTGCGGGTGCTGGTCACCCTTGTAGACCTTCAGCTTCGAGAGCATCTGACGGCCCAGAGTGTTCTTGGGGAGCATGCCCTTGACGGCCTTCTCGACGGCCTTCTCGGGGTTCTTGTCGAGGAGCTCGTCGTAACGGACGGAGCGCAGACCACCCGGGTAGCCGGAGTGGCGGTACGCCATCTTCTGGGTCCGCTTGTTGCCGGACAGGTGCACCTTGTCGGCGTTGATGATGATGACGAAGTCACCGGTGTCGACGTGAGGGGCGTAGATCGGCTTGTGCTTGCCCCGCAGGAGGGACGCCGCAGTGGTGGCGAGACGACCCAGGACAATGTCCTGAGCGTCGATGACGTGCCACTGGCGCGTCACATCGCCGGGCTTGGGGCTGTACGTACGCACGGTTCGTAGCCTTCGCTTCGAGTGAATGGTCCTGAACAGGTCACCGAAACGATCACGACAGCCTGGACCGCACTGCGGCGACGCATACCGCGTACGTGGGGTCGCTGGTCATCGGCCCGGTGGACCGGTGTAAGGGCCCGTCCCGTGAGAATGAGCAAGCCAATACACAACGAACATGCAGGATACCTGCGGCGCCATGGCCGGGTCAAAACGGGTGGCCGGCGGCTGGCTCCTGCTGTCCATTGACCAGCGTAAGCGCCCGCCGGAACCTGCCGCCCCCCCCGCACACCGCCCCCGCCCGGCCCTCACCCCCAACCACCAGGCCCGCCCCGGGCAACCACCGCAACCGCCCACCCCGGACGTGACCATCAACACGCCAAGACAAGACCACAGCCCCCCACCCGAGCACCGTCCGGTCCCGAAATCCCCGAGCCCCAGCCGGACACCCCCTCCCCACACCCCGGACGCCCCCGAGCCCACGTCCACCCGCGCCGGACGCTCCTTCCACCACAGGCACACCGGAGGGCTCACCCTCACCCGACCAAGCCAAACGCCCCCCACACGCACCGGCCCCCCGACCCCCGAGGCACACCCGCAGACCGCCCGAGTCGCACGCCCACTCCCCGCCCCGGACACCCCTGGCGCCCTCGGAACCCGCCACTCAGTCGGCCAGGCCGAGTTTGCTCACGCTTCTCCCCGCCGAGTCGGCTCCTGGGCGGGCGAAGCCGGAGAGCCGGGGGCGGAGCCCGCCATGGGGTCCGGGGGCGGAGCCCCTGGCGGGGTCGAAGGGGCGGAGCCCCTGGAGGACGGGACGGGTAGGGGCGGCGGGGGCGAGACAGCCCGCCCGGACCGAATGCCACGGACAGCCACAGTCACCGCCACACCACACAACGTCACCGCATCCCGAAAAGCCCGCCGCTGAACCGCCTCCAGATAAGGCCAGGTCACCCCCGGAAGCTGCGGCACGAGCGCCACCCAGAACCACACCCCCGAGCAACCGCCCCCTCCCCCAGCACCCCCGCCACCAACAGCGGCACAACGACCAGCAGATAGTGGTCGTACGAGGGCCGGGAGACGAGGAACGCCGAGAGCATCAGCCCCGCCGCAGTCTCGACAAGCCGCCGCGCCCCCTCGTCCCCACCACGCCAGCGCGCATACGCACACCCCATCCCCACCCCCGCCGCGACCACCCCGATCCCCCCGGCCCACACCTCCGGCACCCCCACCCTCGGCAGCACAGCAACCAGCGACGCCTCATACAGCCGTACGAAGCCGTCGTCCCCGCCCAGAAGGAACGGCAGAGTCCGGGTGAAGAACCCCGCAGGATCCGGCAGCAGCAACGCCGCCCCCACGGACGCGACCACCGGCACCCCGGCCATCGCCCCCAGCCCCCGCCACCGCCCCGCGAAGACGAACAGCAACCCCACCGGCGCCAGCAACGGCTTCAGCGCGATCGCCGCCCCGATCACCACCCCCGCCGCCACCCAGCGCCCCCGCGCCGCCAGCAGCAACCCCAGCGGCAGGGCGAGCGCAGCCGTAGCGGTCCAGTTCCCCAGCAGAGCAAGGTGCGCGAACGGCGCGAACCCGACCGTGAGCCCGATCAGCCCGAGCGCGGCGAACCGGCTGCGCAGCGGCACCCCGTGCAGCCGCAGCGCACAGACCCAGCCCCCCACCAGACACCCGGTCACGACCACCGGCACGAGCACACCCAGCACGCCCCGCGGAATCAGCGCCTGAGGAGCCGCCGCCAGCACCGCACTCGGCAAATAGAGAAAGTGGGGGTCGTCATACGGCGAACCCCCACCCAGCCAGACCCGCGCCGCCCGCACGACGATCGCGTTGTCCATCCCTCCGTCCGAGGTCACCCGCGCCGTACGCACCACGAGGGCCCCCAGCAAGACCCCGAGCACCGCCCACAGATGCCACGTCGCCCGTCGTACCAACCACCCGGAGATGTCGCTTTTGTGCTCGCTCACCGGCTGAACGCTAGGGGCCTGTGCGCCGCTTGGGGCGGACCGGCACGCCTTCGGTCCGTCTAAGATGCGCCCCATGAGCTACGGGCAGCAGGGGGGACCCCAGTCCCAGTGGGATCCCTGGACACCGCAATCCCAGCAGCCGTGGAACAGCGGCGCCGACGACCAGACCCCGGACTGGGCCGCACTCGCCGAGGCCTCCGAGACCCGTAACAAACGGCGTCGGCTGCTGTTCATCGGCGGCGGCGCACTGGCCACCGTCGCGATCGGCGCTGCCGTCGCCGTGGCCGTGGTGTCGGCGAACGACGGCAACTCGGCCTCGAACAAGCCGTCTTCCGAACTCCCGGCGACCGCGGACCTGCCGAACCAGTCCACCGCCCCGTCGTTCGCGCCGACGAGCGCCCCGCCGCCGCTGAATCCGAAGGACTTCATCTCCAGCAAGGCCAAGGACACCGCTCCGCTCGGCGCGCAGATCCTCTTCCCCGGCACGCAGCTGACCATGGGTGAGACGGTCTACAAGAAGGGCGCGACGGACGACACGAAGAACTGCTCCGCGGTCACCGAGGGCGGCCTCCCGAAGATCCTCACCGCCAACGGCTGTACCCGCTTCATGCGCGTCTCCTACGTCAAGGACGGCATCGCGGTGACGGTGGGCGTGGCCGTCTTCGACACCGAGGCGAAGGCCGCCAAGGTCAAGGGCCAGGTGAACACCAAGAAGGACATCGTCCGGCCGCTCTCCGGCAAGGGCATCAAGGACTTCTGCGCCTCGGCCGTCTGCTACTCGAAGTCCAACTCCTACGGCCGTTACGCCTACTTCACCATCACGGGCTTCACCAACGGCAAGGACATGACGGACAAGGACACGGCGGGCTTCCAGACCGGCGACAACCTGGAGGAGTTCACCTTCCGCCAGATCCGCCGGCGCGGCGAGGCCCAGGCTTCGGCGGCGGCGGGCGAGTAGCGGCGAGCGGCGGCCGACGTACGGTCGACCGCCGCCCACGCGCTCACCTGTGCTTCAGGCGCAGCCGGATCGGTACGACCGCCGACTCCAGCTGCGTCCGAAGCGTCATCTTCGACACACCCTCCGTCCGCTCCTCGAAGCGGATCGGGATCTCGACAGCGCTGTGTCCGGCCCGTACGGCCTTGTACTTCAGCTCGACCTGGAAGCTGTAGCCCGCGCTGTCCAGGGTGGCCAGGTCGATGTCCCGCAGGGTCGCGGCCGACCACAGGTTGAAGCCGGCCGTGATGTCCCGGATCTTCGTGCCGAGCACGGTGCGGGCGTAGCGGTTGGCGAACCGGGACAGCAGCACCCGGTGCACGCCCCAGTCCTCGTCCAGCGAACCGCCTTCGACGTACCGGCTGCCGACGACCAGGCCCACCCCGGAGGCCACCGCCGTGCCCAGCATCCGCGGCACCGCCTCCGCCGGGTGGCTGCCGTCGGCGTCCATCTGGACGACGTACGCGGCACCCTCCTCAAGCGCGGCGCTCATGCCCGCGACGTACGCCCGCCCCAGGCCGTCCTTCTCGGTGCGGTGCAGCACGCTCATCCGGCGCCGGCCGTCCCAGTTGTACTTCTCGGCGAGTTCCTCGGCGATCCGCCCGGTGCCGTCCGGGCTGGAGTCGTCGACGATCTTCAGGTGCAGCCCGTCGATCGGCAGCCCGAGCACCAGCTCGGCCATCCGCGCCACGTTCGCGGCCTCGTCGTACGTCGGCATGACCACGGTGACCGGTACGCCCGGGTGTCTGTCGTGGTTGTCACGTCCCGTCATGGCTTTCTCTTTCCCTCCCCTAGGGACCCCTACCGAGGCCCCTCCCCAACGGGCGCGGGCTTTCCCAGCGCCCGGAACCGCCAGCCCGCCGCGGTCCAGCGGTCCGCGTCGAGCACCCCCCGCCCGTCCACGATCCGCGGACGGGAAACCAGCGACCGGGCCCGCTCCGGGTCGATCTCCCGGAACTGCGGCCACTCGGTCAGATGCAGCACGAGGTCGGCGCCGCGCAGCGCCTCCTCGGCCGACAGGGCGTATCCGAGGAGCGGGAACGCCTTGCGGGCGTTGTCCATCGCCTCGGGGTCGTAGACCGTGACGTCGGCGCCGTCGAGCCGCAGCCGCGCGGCGACGTTGAGCGCCGGCGAGTCACGGATGTCGTCGGAGTCGGGCTTGAAGGCGGCACCGAGTACGGCGATACGGGCCCCCAGGACCCCTCCCCCGCACAGCTCCCGGGCCAGTTCGACAACCTTGTCGCGGCGCCGCATGTTGATCGCGTCCACCTCGCGCAGGAACGCCAGCGAGACGCCCAGTTCGTCGGCGCGGTGCGCGAAGGCGCGGATGTCCTTGGGCAGACAGCCCCCGCCGAAGCCGACGCCGGCCCGCAGGAACTTCCGGCCGATCCGGTCGTCGTAGCCGATCGCCTCGGCAAGCACGCCGACGTCGCCGCCCGCGGCCTCGCAGACCTCCGCCATCGCGTTGATGAAGGAGATCTTGGTGGCGAGGAAGGCGTTGGCGGCCGTCTTGACCAGTTCGGCGGTCGGAAAGTCGGCGGTCACGAGTGGGGTTCCGGCGGCGAGGACAGGTGCGTACACCTTCCGCAGAATCGTTTCGGCACGCTCCGAGCGCACCCCGAACACCAGCCGGTCCGGCCGTAGCGTGTCCTCGACGGCGAAGCCCTCCCGCAGGAACTCCGGGTTCCAGGCGACCTCGACGCCGGCATGCGTGTCCGCGAGCCGCCCCGCTGTCCCCACCGGCACGGTCGACTTGCCGACCAGCAGTGCGTCGGGGCCGGCGTGCGCGGCTATCGCCGCGAAGGCGGAGTCGACGTACGTCAGATCGGCGCCTTCGGAGCCGGTGCGCTGCGGCGTACCGACGCACACGAAGTGCACGTCGCCGAAGGCCGCGGCCTGCGCGTAGTCGGTCGTGAACCGCAGCCGCCCGCTCGCCGTGTGCCTGGCGATCAGTTCCGGCAGCCCGGGCTCGTGGAACGGCACCCGGCCCGCCTGCAGCGCGGCGACCTTGTCGGGGTCGACGTCGACCCCGAGGACGTCGTGGCCGAGCTCCGCCATGCAGGCGGCGTGGGTGGCACCGAGGTAGCCGGTGCCGATGACGGTGAGCCGCATGGGTACGGCCCCTTTCTTGGCGTGGAGCGTTCTGCCGTGGAGCGGCGACAGCTCAGGAGGTCTTGATCCAGATGCGGTACGTGCCCGTGCCGCTGGAGTTGCTGAAGGGCACCTCGCCGAGGAGCCGGTAGTGCGGGTTGCCCTTGACCGCGGCCGCGACGACCTCGTCGACGCGCGGGTTGGTGAGCCCGTCCAGGACGATCAGGTCGAACTCGCCCTCGCGCAGCGCCGCGCGGTAGGCGTCGTCACCGGAGTGGTACTTGCCCTTCTCGTCCGTGTACTCCAGCGCGAAGACGCCCTGCCACTGCCGGTGAGTGGTCTTGTCCCGCAGGTAGTAGACGGGCACCTCGGGCGTCGAGGCGAGGTAGTGGCCCTTGGAGTTCACATGGGAGTCGATGGTCCTGATCATCTTCGAGGAGTCGGGCCAGACGCCGAAGCGCCAGTCCGCCTGCGATATGCCCAGGCACAGCACCGCCGTCCAGAGCATGATCCCGAGCTGGGGGTAGCGGAAGTGCGCGCCCACCAGACGGGTCACGCCCACGCCTGCCATCGGCGCGGCGAACAGCAGACCGAAGCCGACGTGCTTGAACAGCGAGACCACGGTGGCCAGTTGGATCTGGTACGCGGGCGCGAGGAGGGCCGTGCCGCACAGCGTCAGGCCGAGCAGGGCTCGCCAGCGCCAGCCGGGGTTGCCCAGCCGCAGCGCGATCGGCGACTCGTTCATACGGCTGCGCCGTACGTAGGAGACGGCGCCGCCGACAGCGGTCAGGAACATCAGCCCACCCCACTCCGCCGAGCGCTGGAGCAGGAACTGGGCGCTGTCGGAGCCGTGGTCACGGTCGGTGGTGGTCTGCTGGACACCGGCGAGCAGGTCCGTGGTGTACATCCCCACGAACAGCAGACCGCCGATGCCGAGGCCGAGCAGCACCATCCGAAGGAACGATTTTGCACCCTTGTGCGGCCAGGCGGTGAGCAGTGCGAGCACACAGATCGTGGGCAGGTACAGCGCGGACGCGTACTTCACGCCGACCGCGAGCACCGCCACGGGCGCGGCGAGCAGGACGGCGATCACCGGCGCGCGGTCGGTGCGCACCACGATCCAGGTCGCCAGCGCGAGCAGGAACACGGCCAGCGCGTCGTAGGTCGCGAAGTACCCCATCACGACGGTCGACTGGAGCACCGCGAACAGCGCCGCCGCGGCCAGTGCCGCCCGCTCGTTGAACAGCCGCCGGGTGAAGGAGTACAGCAGCCCGGTGGTGCCCAGCATGAACAGCAGGCTCAGACAGCGCGCGCCCGTGAGCCCGAACTGCCCGTCGACCAGCGCGACGAGCACCGGATACAGCTGCGGCGAACCGGAGAAGTACGCGGCGTAGTTGATGGGCAGCGGGGTGCCGTTGAACAGGTGGTCGAGCTCGGCGTGGCCGGCGGCGAGGTACAGGGCCTCGTCCTGGAACGCCGTGTTGGCCATCCGGAGCGACAGCGCGGCCTGGATGAGGAGGATGCACAGCAGCACGATCCGGCTCACCCAGGCCCGCCGCCGGCTGCCCGCCATGTCCCAGCCGGCCTCCGGCGTGGCGGGGATGTGGTACCCCGGCTCGTCGTCCGGCACCTCCTGGTACTGGACCGTGCGCAGCGCGTACGTCGGCTGGTCGGCGTGGTCCTCTGGCCGGCCCACCGGCTGCTGCGGGACGCCGCCCGAGTACTGCTCCTGCTGATGGCCGTAGTACTGCTCGTCGTACCCGTACCCCTGCTGCCCCTGCTGCCCCTGCGGGACGGCCTGGCCGTCGGAGTTGAACCAGGTGAAGTCGTCCTCGGCGTACGGATCGTAGGGCTGAGGCGTGTAATGATCGTTTGGGGAGGTCATCACGGCTTCCGTACGTCGAAGCCGAAGCTGTCGTCGGCGGCCAGGCGCTTGAATTCCGTCAGCGCCAGCGGGCTCGCCTCCAGTCGCCAGTCGGCACGCTTTTTGTGGTTGAACCAGATGAAACCGAGCATGTCGTCGTCCGCCGTCACGCCCGCGAACAGGTTGCGGATGTCGGCACGCCGCCGCTCACCCGCCATCGCGGCGGTCTCCAGCAGGATCATCGGCTTCTTGGTGAAGGTGCGGACCTGGTCCCGGGTCGCCCCGAAGACGCTGTCGAAGGCGTTGTCCTCCTCGATCGTCCAGTAGCCGATGAGGCCGACCCAGTCGACGTAGGCATCGCCCGGGTAGTACGGCTTGAGCTGCACGCTCTTGACCGGGTTGACGATGTTGGGCGACCAGGCCCAGATGACGTTCGAGGCGCCGACGTCGATGAAGGTCTCGTGGATGTGCCGCCAGGCGGCCACGTAGTCCTTCGGGGTCACGTCCCTCGTGCCCCACTTCTCCCAGTGGCCGTTGAACTCATCGGCGAAGGAGATCACGACGGGCAGGTTCAGCTTGCGGACCGCGGTCGCGTACTCCTTGATGTAGGCGTCCGACTCGCCGGCCGCGATGTCGGCGATCGGCGTGTCGAAGGGCTCCCACGACATCAGTGTCATGGCGCCCTCACGCCAGGCGTTGCGCACACCCGTGGCGTCGAAGCCGTCGCCCCAGGCGGCGTAGTACTCGATGAGGTTCGGCTGCTTGCCGACCATCTTCGTGTACGTGTCGACGCCCTTCATGGAGGTCGGCGCGCCGTCCACAGCGGCGCCGAAGTACTTCCTGTCCGGCTTCAGCAGCGGTACGACGTCGTAGGGCACGTCGGTCCCGGGGCTCGCCGCCGGGTCGGCACCGGCCTTGCCCTGCTCGCTGTTCTGCGAGGAACCGCCCGACTCCTCGCCGAGCACCGAGCAGCCGCTGAGGGCGAGCACACCGCTGAGCAGCGCGGCCGCCAGGGCCGTACGCGAGCGGGTGAACAGCTGCATCAGGCCACCGCCTTCTCGCGGGGCTGGACCAGGACTCGGCCCACGACGAGGGCGTAGAAGAGGCCGGACGACAGGATCAGGGCGAAGTCCGGGGCGTCCATGGTGAACGTCCGGTAGACCGCCCCCACGACCCAGACCAGCGCGGTGCCCCCGCTCCAGACCCACATGCCGATCCAGAAGCGCCGCGTCTTGTTCTTCTTGGCGCCGGAGGAGCCGGTGGGCTGCCAGCCCATGCGGTTCTTGCGGAGGATGTCCCAGATGGCGAACACGTGGGCCCAGCCGTACATCAGGCGGGCCGCCCAGGCCTCCAGGCGGTAGGGGGCCGTGTGCCACACCGGGAAGATGATCGTGGTGTAGATGATGCTGGGCAGCACCAGGACCAGGTGCTCGACCATGAGCTTGTCCGGCATCACCATCAGCAGCACGATCGGGATGACGGGGGCGGCGAACGTGAACAGCGCCGTGTGGATATAGTAGAAGAAGCCCGACATGTAGCACAGGCGGCTGGAGAACCTGATCTTCGCCTGCCAGAACTTCCGGCTGCCGAGCAGGCTCATCGACCCCGAGCACCAGCGGTACTGCTGGTTGAAGAAGGCACCCGCGGTGTCCGGGCACACGCCCGTGGACACGGCAATCGGCACATACCGCAGATCCCAGCCCAGGCCCCGCAGGTCGAAGCCGGTGTGCACGTCCTCGGAGTGCTCGATCAGCGTCGTACCGCCGTTGGTCTCCAGCGCGGCCCGCCGGTACACCGCGCAGCTGCCGACGCAGATGGCACCGTCGCTGCCCTGCCGGGAGACCTGCACGGACCGGTAGAACAGCTCCTGCACCGCGCCTGCGCCGCGCTCGATCCAGTTCTGCGAGTCGAGCACCCGGAAGTACTGCGGCGACTGGACGATCCCGATGCGCGGGTCCGCCTCCATGTACGGCAGCAGTTCCTGGAGCAGATCGGCGCGTGGCGTGAAGTCGGCGTCCAGGATCAGGATGTACTGGCCGTCGGACTGCCCGAACCCGAAGTGCAGGTTGCCGGCCTTCTTGAACCAGCCCCGGTTCTCCCGGGTGCCGTAGCGGAACCCGAAATCCCGGGCCATGGCGGCCAGTTCGGGGCTGACACCGTCGTCCAGCACGAACGGGACGCAGACGCCGGGATACCGGTCGGCCATCTCCCGCACATGCCGCCAGGTGTTGTGCAGCACCTCGATGGGCTCACCGCACACCGGCAGGAACACGTCGACGCTCGGGTACATCTCGGGCCGCCAGTTGTGCACCAGCCGCTTGTGGTGCGCGATGTCGAAGTCCCGGGTGAAACCGTTCACCCGCAGCGACACCAGGTAGTACAGGACCGTGAAGACCAGCAGCGGCGTGTAGATCCACAGCAGCGGCGTGGAGGCGGCCAGCTTGAACTGACTCACCACCAGGCAGCAGAAGCTGATCAGCGAGCTGATCGTCAGGATCCACAGGCGCCGGCGTGCGTAGGAGTACTTCTCCTTGTCCGTCGGCGGCAGCGGCAGCAGCCCCAGCGGAGCACCGTCACCCCGCCCGGCCTTCCGCCGTCCGCCACCGTTGCCGTTCTGGCGCGTGCTGCGCCGCCCCCCGGTCCGCGCAGGACCAATTGAACTCATGAAAAACCCACCCCCGGGCCCGGATACGGCCCGTATGACCCCCACCCCTACTCGGCCTTCCCCATGTCGATTTCTCGAACAACGGCCGAGCAGCTCGAACACATAGTTGAGCGATGAAAAGATATACGAGAGGTAAGGGGGTTGTAAGGGGCATCAAGAGGACTTACGCCCGGTAAGTCCTGACATGAGCGCTATCTGACCTCAAATGTCAGGTAACTAACAGGTTTCGCATCCGGACGTCCCAGGCAGGAACCGCTTGTTCCGCGCCTCCTTGCTCCGCGCCGCCAGCAACTCGTCCGCCGGATACCCCACTTCTTCGAGGGTGAGCCCGTGCGGCCGTACGACATGCACGGCGGAGTCCCTGACACCGGCGGCAAGCACCTTGCCGGGCCAGTCGGCGGGCCGGTGCCCGTCCCCCACGAACAGCAGCGCCCCGATCAGCGACCGCACCATGTTGTGGCAGAAGGCGTCGGCACGAACGGTGGCGGTGACGATCCCGTCGTCCCCCCGCACGAGGCTCAGCTCCTGGAGCGTACGGATGGTGGTCGCCCCCTCCCGCTTCTTGCAGTAGGCGGCGAAGTCGTGCTCGCCCAGGAGCCGCCCGGCTGCCTCGTTCATGGCGTCGACGTCGAGGGGCCAGTCGTGCCAGAGGACGTGGCTGCGCAGCAGCGGGTCGACACCCCCGGGATTGTCGGTGACGCGATACGCATAGCGCCGCCAGACCGCCGAGAACCGCGCGTTGAACCCACTGGGCGCCTCCCGCAGCGCCCACACCCGCACGTCCTTGGACAGCCGCCCGGCAAGCCTCTTGAGCAGCTTCTCGTGGTGCTCCCGCCAGACCGCCTCCGGCAGATCGACATGCGCCACCTGCCCCCGAGCATGCACTCCGGCGTCGGTACGCCCCGCCACGGTCAGTTCGTACGTCGTCCCGCCCGACCGCGTGACGGTCCGCAGGGCGTCCTCGATCTCCCCCTGCACGGTCCGCCGCCCACCGGCCTGCTTGGCCCAGCCGGAGAACTCGGCCCCGTCATAGGACAGGTCGAGGCGTAGACGGACGTAGCCGGGTGCTGCTTCATCACTCACAACGAGATCCTCTCAGGAACACAGAAGCGGGCCCGCTCCTCGAAAGGACCGGGCCCGCAACGCCCTCAGGGGGCGCGGGGAACTGCGCGACAAGCCACGACGAAAGCCGCAGCCGCAACCGAACAGCCCCCGGCAGAACGCTTAGGCGTCCTTCGACTCCTCGGCCTCGCCGGCGTCGTCAGCCTTGGTCGTGTCGACCTTGGCCTCAGCAGCCTCGGTGACCTCGGCGTCCTTGGCAGCGCGCTGCGTCGCAGCCTCGGCCTCACCCGTGGCCTCCTGAGCAACCGTCAGAGCCTCGACCAGCTCGATGACAGCCATGGGCGCGTTGTCGCCACGGCGGTTACCGATCTTGGTGATACGGGTGTAGCCACCCGGACGGTTCTCGTAGCGCGGGCCGATCTCGGTGAAGAGCGTGTGCACGATGCTCTTGTCCGTGATGACCTGCAGCACCTGGCGGCGGTTGTGAAGGTCGCCCTTCTTCGCCTTGGTGACCAGACGCTCGGCGTACGGCCGCAGACGGCGGGCCTTCGCCTCGGTGGTGGTGATACGGCCGTGCTCGAAGAGCGCCTTCGCGAGGTTCGCGAGGAGCAGCTTCTCGTGCGCGGCACTGCCGCCCAGACGGGCACCCTTGGTGGGCTTCGGCATTTTGTCTCTCCTGTGTGTCTGCCCCGGCCGTGTCAGGTACCGGGGTCAGTATCCGAGCGGGCGGTTGCCCGTCGGAGATCCGGACCAGGCCCCGGAGGGGCCGGTCCGGAAGGGGCGCGGGGAACTGCGCGACAAGCCACAGCGCACCCGCACCCAAGAACCGGCAGTCGGTCCCGAGCTCTTAGTACTGCTCGGTCTCGACGAACCCGGCGTCTGCATCGTCGTCCGCGCCGAAGGCATCTGCGGCAGCGGTCGGGTCGAATCCGGGCGGGCTGTCCTTCAGGGCCAGGCCCATGCCGGCCAGCTTCGCCTTGACCTCATCGATCGACTTCGCACCGAAGTTGCGGATGTCGAGCAGGTCGGCCTCGGAACGAGCCACGAGCTCACCCACGGAGTGGATGCCCTCGCGCTTGAGGCAGTTGTACGACCGAACGGTGAGCTCCAGCTCCTCGATCGGCAGCGCCAGATCAGCGGCGAGCGCGGCGTCCGTCGGGGACGGACCCATGTCGATGCCCTCGGCGTCGATGTTCAGCTCGCGGGCGAGACCGAACAGCTCGACCAGGGTCTTACCGGCGGAGGCCATGGCGTCACGCGGACGCATCGCCTGCTTGGTCTCAACGTCGACGATCAGCTTGTCGAAGTCGGTGCGCTGCTCGACACGCGTGGCCTCGACCTTGTACGTGACCTTCAGAACCGGCGAGTAGATCGAGTCGACCGGGATACGGCCGATCTCCTGGCCCACCTGCTTGTTCTGCACGGCGGAGACGTAACCACGGCCACGCTCGACCGTGAGCTCCATCTCCAGCTTGCCCTTGCCGTTGAGCGTGGCGAGGACCAGGTCGGGGTTGTGCACCTCGACACCGGCCGGGGGCGCGATGTCGGCGGCGGTGACCAGACCCGGGCCCTGCTTGCGCAGGTACATCACGACCGGCTCGTCGTGCTCCGAGGAGACGACCAGCTGCTTGATGTTGAGGATCAGGTCGGTGACGTCCTCCTTGACGCCCGGCACGGTGGTGAACTCGTGCAGCACGCCGTCGACGCGGATGGACGTGACCGCCGCACCCGGGATCGACGACAGGAGGGTCCGGCGCAGGGAGTTGCCGAGGGTGTAACCGAAGCCCGGCTCCAGCGGCTCGATCACGAACCGGGAGCGGAACTCGTCGACGACCTCTTCGGTCAACGAGGGACGCTGAGCGATCAGCATGTGTGGATCAGATCCTTCTTTCGTGGACGCCCGCTATTTGACGTCCGACGGAAACCGCACCCGTGAAGAGTGCGGGTGCTGCAAGGGTACGGGCGATACAACCCCTTACGGAGTCGTACCGCCCGAAACCTCAAGCGAACCGTGCCTCAGACGCGGCGGCGCTTCGGCGGGCGGCAGCCGTTGTGCGGGGTCGGGGTGACGTCCTGGATGGAGCCGACCTCGAGGCCCGTGGCCTGCAGGGAGCGGATCGCGGTCTCACGACCGGAGCCCGGGCCCTTGACGAACACGTCGACCTTGCGCATGCCGTGCTCCTGGGCACGGCGGGCAGCCGACTCGGCGGCCATCTGCGCGGCGAACGGCGTGGACTTCCGGGAGCCCTTGAAGCCGACGTGGCCGGCGGAGGCCCAGGAGATCACGTTGCCGGACGGGTCCGTGATCGAAACGATGGTGTTGTTGAACGTGCTCTTGATGTGCGCGTGGCCGTGAGCGACGTTCTTCTTTTCCTTGCGGCGCACCTTCTTGACGGCGCCCTGACGTCCCTTGGGGGGCATCTGTTAACTCCTACGGGGAGGTGGTCGGTCCTACAGCGAAGACCGCTGATGAAGCGTTGTCCGCTGAGGACTACTTCTTGCCCGGCTTCTTCTTGCCGGCGATGGCGCGACGCGGGCCCTTGCGGGTGCGGGCGTTGGTGCTGGTGCGCTGACCGCGGACGGGCAGGCCACGGCGGTGGCGCAGACCCTGGTAGCAGCCGATCTCGACCTTGCGGCGGATGTCGGCCTGGACCTCGCGACGGAGGTCACCCTCGGTCTTGATGTTGTTGTCGACGTACTCGCGGATCGCGACGAGCTGCTCTTCGCTCAGGTCACGAACACGGGTGTTCGGGTCGATGCCCGTCTCCGCCAGCGTCAGCTGCGAAAGGGTCCGGCCGATGCCGAACACGTAGGTGAGGGCGACCTCCACGCGCTTTTCGCGCGGGATGTCAACACCGGAAACGCGTGCCATTCAATGGCTCCTGGTGATCTTCGGAGGTCTTCCACAGAACCGAATCCCAGCCGCCGTACCAGGTACGAACTGGGTCCCCGGCCTCCGAACCGGGGGTGTCAGGCGAAGGCTCGCCTGGGTCCTGCGTATGAACATATTCAGCTCGCGTCGCGCGAAACTCTGCGATGTCGTTGCAGAGGGAGTGGACGATCGTGCGTCAGCCCTGGCGCTGCTTGTGGCGCGGGTTCTCGCAGATGACCATGACCCGACCGTGACGGCGGATCACCCTGCACTTGTCGCAGATCTTCTTGACGCTCGGCTTGACCTTCATTGGTGAGGTTCTCCGGGTCAGTGCCATCGCCTCGGGAAGCCCGGGGCGCGGGCAAGATCTACTTGTAGCGGTAGACGATCCGGCCACGCGTCAGGTCGTACGGAGACAACTCCACCACGACCCGGTCGTCAGGGAGGATGCGGATGTAGTGCATGCGCATCTTGCCGCTGATGTGTGCCAGCACCTGGTGGCCGTTCTGGAGCTCGACCTTGAACATGGCGTTCGGCAGAGACTCGACGACAGTGCCCTCGATCTCGATGGCACCTTGCTTCTTGGCCACGCTTCGCCCTTCGGAATCGACTACCTTGATCGACCCCTGTGCTTTCCCTTACGGGTGCATGCAGACATGCGGGTGCACAAGAGCCGACGAGTCAGTCTACGTCAGTGCACCCGGAAAGACGAATCGGGGAACTCTGCCCCACTGGGAAGATCCTTAAGCGCAGCCGACACGGGGGCGCGGGGAACTGCGCGAGCAATCACGACGAAGCCGCACCCGCCAACCAGCAGGTTCACCCTCCCCGGAAGGCGCTCAGGCCAACGGATCCGGCGCGGCGACGATCCCGTACTCGGCCAGCTTCGCCTTGCCACCGTCGGGAGCCGTCAGCACCAGCGGCCCCGCTTCGGTCAGCGCAACCGAGTGCTCCCAGTGCGACGACCAGGTGCCGTCGGTGGTGATCACGGTCCAGTCGTCCGACAGGACCTCCGTCTTCGGAGTGCCCAGCGAGAGCATCGGCTCGATCGCGAGGCAGAAGCCCGGGACCAGCTTCGGGCCCTTCCCCGCCGCCGGTCGACGTAGTTCAGCAGGTGCGGGTCCATGTGCATCTCGGTGCCGATGCCGTGGCCGCCGTAGTCCTCGATGATCCCGTAGCGCCCGCCGCCCGGCTTCGGCTGCCGGCGGATGTACGTCTCGATGGCACGGGAGACGTCGACGAGACGGTTGCCCTGCTTCATGGCCGCGATGCCGGCCCACATCGACTCCTCGGTCACCCGGGAGAGCTCGACCAGCTCCGGGGCGTGACCGGAGCCCACGAAGGCGGTGTAGGCGGCGTCACCGTGCCAGCCGTCGATGATCGCGCCGCAGTCGATGGAGATGATGTCCCCGTCCTTGAGGACGACGTCCTCGGACGGGATGCCGTGGACGACGACGTCGTTCACGGAGGTGCAGATGGTCGCCGGGAAGCCGCCGTAGCCGAGGAAGTTCGACTTGGAGCCGTGCTCCGCGAGCACCTTGCGGGCGACCTCGTCCAGATCCTTGGTGCTGGCGCCCGGTACCGCGGCCTCGCGCGTGGCCGCGTGGATGGCGGCAACGACCAGTCCCGCCTCACGCATCTTGGCGATCTGCTCGGGGCTCTTGATCTGCACCATGGGGACGGGGGCCTTCCTGCACTGAATAGAGGGGACTTCTTCAACCATAAGGGCGGAGGCGGCACACCCCGCCCCACGCAGCAGCCGCGGCCCCCTCACAGGGAGCCGCGGCCTGAGGCTACGTGCACGAGCCAGGAACGCTGCTACTTGCCGTCCCCGTCACGCCGGAGCGCCTCCATGGCGCGCGCGGTGACCTCTTCGACCTTGCCAAGAGCGGAGATGGTGACGACCAGTCCCTGCGTCTTGTAGTAGTCGATGATCGGCTCGGTCTGCGTGTGGTAGACCTCGAGGCGCTTGCGGACCGTCTCCACCGAGTCGTCGTCCCGCTGGTACAGCTCGCCGCCGCAGGCGTCGCAGACGCCCTCCTTCTTCGGCTGGCTGTACGTCACGTGGAAGACGTGGCTGGAGTCCTTGCGGCAGATCCGCCGCCCGGCGATCCGCTTGACGACCTCTTCCTCGGGGACTTCGAGGTCCAGGACGGCGTCCAGCTTCATGCTCTCGGACTGGAGCATCTCGTCGAGCGCCTCGGCCTGGGACACGTTGCGAGGGAAGCCGTCCAGCAGGAAGCCGCCCTCGGCGTCCGGCTTCTCCATGCGGTCCTTGGCCATCCCGATGGTGACCTCGTCCGGCACCAGGTTGCCCGCGTCCATGTAGGACTTCGCGAGCTTCCCGAGCTCCGTCTGCTGGCTGATGTTGGCGCGGAACAGGTCGCCCGTGGAGATGTGCGGGATCGACAGGTTCTTGGCGAGGAACGCAGCCTGCGTTCCCTTACCGGCGCCCGGCGGCCCGACGAGGACGATACGCATCAGCGGAGGAACCCTTCGTAATTGCGCTGCTGGAGCTGGCTCTCGATCTGCTTCACCGTTTCGAGACCGACACCCACGATGATCAGGATGCTGGTCCCGCCGAACGGGAAGTTCTGGTTTGCCCCGAAACCAGCCAACGCCATCGTCGGCACGAGAGCGATCAGACCCAAGTACAGCGAGCCCGGCCAAGTGATCCGGTTGAGTACGTACGAAAGGTACTCAGCGGTCGGTCGGCCAGCCCGGATGCCCGGGATGAAGCCACCATACTTCTTCATGTTGTCCGCGACTTCCTCGGGGTTGAACGAGATGGCCACGTAGAAGAACGCGAAGAAGATGATCAGGAAGAAGTACAGGGTGATGTGCAGCGGAGCGTCCGTGAGCGCGAGGTTCTGCTCGATCCAGGTCTTCCAGCCGGCGTTCCCACCGGCGAACTGAGCGACCAGTGCCGGGATGTAGAGCAGGGACGAGGCAAAGATCACAGGGATGATGCCCGCCTGGTTGACCTTCAGCGGAATGTACGTCGAAGTACCGCCGTAAGACCGGCGGCCGATCATGCGCTTCGCGTATTGGACGGGGATTCGGCGCTGAGCCTGCTCGACGAAGACCACCAGGCCGATCATGACGAGACCCACGGCGACCACGGTGCCGAACTCGATCCAGCCGCCGGCCAGGGAGCCCTGCTTCTTGATGGCCCACAGCGCGGACGGGAAGGTCGCGGCGATCGAGATGAACATCAGGATCGACATACCGTTGCCGATGCCGCGGTCGGTGATCAGCTCACCGAGCCACATGACCATGGCCGTACCGGCGGTCATGGTGATGACCATCACGATGGTGGTGAAGATCGAGCGGTCCGGCACGATCTGGTTGGCGACCTGGCAGTTCTGGAAGAGCGCACCGCTGCGGGCGGTGGCCACCAGGCCGGTGCCCTGCAGTACGGCGAGCGCCACCGTCAGGTACCGGGTGTACTGCGTGATCTTCGCCGTACCGGCCTGGCCTTCCTTCTTCAAGGCTTCCAGGCGCGGGATCACGACGGTCAGCAGCTGCAGGATGATGCTCGCCGTGATGTACGGCATGATGCCGAGCGCGAAGATCGTGATCTGGAGCAGCGCGCCGCCACTGAACATGTTGACCAGTCCGAAAAGGCCCTGGTTGGCGTCCGCCTGGTCGATACAGACCTGTACGGCCCGGTAATCGACGCCGGGAATCGGAATGTGGGTACCGACCCGGAAGATCACAATGATGCCGAGCGTGAAGAGCAGCTTCTTGCGCAGGTCGGGCGTCTTGAACGCCCGGGCGAACGCGGTGAGCACGGTGCCTCCTGCGACCCCCGCGCTACTGCGTCAAGGGTGACGGTCTTGAGGTTCGACTAATAGGGACGACTTAGCTAACGGTCAACTGCCGCTCAGAGTGCCCCACAAGAAGCACTCCGTAAAAGTGGGCAGTGCAGGCCACCTTACCCGCGGGACCGCCCCCCTTGGAACGACCAACCGGGGATACCCCATTTGTGGGGTATCCCCGGTCGGGATCGCTCAAGTCATCGAGACGCCTGATGGATTCAGACGAGCTCGGTGACGCTGCCGCCGGCGGCGGTGATCTTCTCCTTGGCGGAGCCGGAGACGGCGTCGACCGTCACCTGCAGCGCCACGGAGATCTCACCCTGGCCGAGGACCTTGACGAGGCTGTTCTTGCGAACAGCACCCTTTGCCACCAGGCCCTCGACCGTAACCTCGCCACCCTCGGGGTAGAGCGCGGCCAGCTTGTCGAGGTTCACGACCTGGAACTCGGTCTTGAACGGGTTCTTGAAGCCCTTCAGCTTCGGGAGACGCATGTGGAGGGGCATCTGCCCACCCTCGAAGCGCTCCGGAACCTGGTAGCGGGCCTTCGTGCCCTTGGTACCACGACCGGCCGTCTTACCCTTCGACGCCTCACCACGACCGACACGGGTCTTGGCGGTCTTGGCGCCCGGGGCGGGACGGAGGTTGTGGATCTTGAGCGGCTTGTTCTCCGCCATGATCAGACCTCCTCAACCGTCACGAGGTGGCGGACGGTGTGCACCATGCCGCGGAACTCGGGGCGGTCCTCCTTGACGACCTGCGTGTTGATGCCCTTGAGACCAAGGGAGCGCAGGGTGTCACGGTGGTTCTGCTTGGTGCCGATGTACGACTTGACCTGCGTGATCTTGAGCTGCGCCATTACGCACCAGCCCCGGCACGCGCACGCAGCAGAGCCGCGGGAGCGACGTCCTCGAGGGGCAGGCCACGGCGGGCCGCGACCTCCTCGGGACGCTGCAGGCCCTTGAGGGCCGCCACGGTGGCGTGCACGATGTTGATCGCGTTGTCGGAGCCGAGAGACTTCGACAGGATGTCGTGGATACCGGCGCACTCGAGCACGGCGCGCACCGGACCACCGGCGATAACGCCGGTACCCGGGGACGCGGGCTTGAGCAGCACGACGCCGGCAGCCTTCTCACCCTGGATCGGGTGCGGGATGGTGCCCTGGATACGGGGGACCTTGAAGAAGTGCTTCTTGGCCTCCTCAACACCCTTGGCGATGGCGGCCGGCACCTCCTTGGCCTTGCCGTAACCGACACCCACGGTGCCGTCACCATCGCCCACTACGACGAGCGCAGTGAAGCTGAAGCGACGACCACCCTTCACAACCTTGGCGACACGGTTGATCGCGACAACGCGCTCAACGTAAGCGGTCTTCTCGGCGGCAGCTGCGCCGCCGTCACGGCCCTTCCGGTCCCGCCGCTCGCCGCCACCGGCACCGCCACCGCGGCGCTGGGGTCCAGCCATTGGAATTACCTCTCTCTGTTTCCGCTAGCTACGGAAGCGGCTCAGAACTTGAGCCCGGCTTCGCGGGCGGCGTCCGCCAGGGCAGCAATGCGCCCGGCGTACTGATTGCCACCACGGTCGAATACGACAGCCTCGACGCCGGCGGCCTTGGCGCGCTCGGCGACCAGGGCGCCGACCTGCTTGGCCTGCGTGGACTTGTCGCCCTCGCCGCCGCGGATCGTGGTGTCCAGGGTGGACGCCGACGCAAGGGTGTGACCCTTGATGTCGTCGATCACCTGGGCCACGATGTGGCGGTTCGAGCGGGTAACGACCAGACGCGGACGCTCCGCCGTTCCGTTGATGTGCTTACGGATCCGGATGTGGCGGCGCTTGATCGCGGCGCGCTTGTAGGCGTCGCCCTTAAGGATCTTCTGTCCGTATGCCATGGCTTACTTACCCGCCTTTCCGACCTTGCGGCGGATGACTTCGCCCTCGTACTTGACGCCCTTGGCCTTGTACGGGTCGGGCTTGCGCAGCTTGCGGATGTTGGCCGCAACCTCGCCAACCTTCTGCTTGTCGATGCCCTCGACCGAGAAACGGGTCGGGTTCTCCACCTTGAAGGTGATGCCCTCGGGGGCCTCGACGGTGATCGAGTGGCTGTAGCCGAGCGCGAACTCGAGGTTCGATCCCTTGGCCGCAACGCGGTAACCGACACCGCTGATCTCGAGCTTCTTCACGTAACCCTGGGTCACGCCGGTGATCATGTTCGCCACCAGCGTGCGGGACAGGCCGTGCAGGGCCTTGTTCTGACGCTCGTCGTTCGGGCGGGTGACGTTCAGAACGCCGTCCTCATCCCTGACGATGTCGATCGGCGCGGCAACGGTGTGGGTCAGTTCGCCCTTGGGGCCCTTGACCGAAACCGTACGGCCGTCGATGGTGACGTCCACGCCGGCGGGAACCGTGATGGGGAGCTTGCCAATGCGCGACATAGCTGTTTCCTCCGTTCCCTTCCGCTACCAGACGTAGGCGAGAACTTCTCCGCCTACGCCCTTCTTGCCGGCCTGCTTGTCGGTGAGGAGCCCGTGGGACGTGGAGATGATCGCCACGCCCAGGCCACCGAGCACCTTCGGCAGGTTGGTGGACTTCGCGTACACCCGGAGACCGGGCTTGGAGATCCGCTTGATGCCCGCGATGGAGCGCTCACGGTTCGGGCCGAACTTCAGCTCGAGAACGAGGTTCTTGCCGACCTCGGCGTCCTCGACCTTCCAGCCCGTGATGAAGCCCTCCTGCTGGAGGATCTCCGCGATGTGCGACTTGATCTTCGATGCCGGCATCGTCACGGAGTCGTGGTATGCCGAGTTCGCGTTCCGCAGACGCGTAAGCATGTCTGCGATCGGATCAGTCATGGTCATGAATTGGCCTTCGGCCTCTCTCGCCGGGGTTTCCTGGTGCGCCATCCCTCTCCCCGATCCGAGACGGGACGGGTGCGGCGCGGTGGACCTACGGCGTAGTAAGTCGTACGGGCGACTGTCAGGCGCCCAACCCTCCAAGCCTAAGCCATGGAAGGGAGGGCGCCTGACACGCCCAGTGCTTACCGAGAGCCTCTGGAATCCCTAAAAGCGGGACTACCAGGAGCTCTTGGTCACGCCCGGCAGCTCGCCACGGTGAGCCATCTCACGAAGGCACACGCGGCACAGGCCGAACTTGCGGTACACGGAGTGGGGACGGCCACAACGCTGGCAGCGCGTGTAGCCACGCACGCCGAACTTGGGCTTGCGAGCAGCCTTCGCGATCAGAGCCTTCTTCGCCATCTCGCTCACGCCTCCTTGAAGGGGAAGCCGAGGTGACGAAGGAGCGCACGGCCCTCAGCGTCGTTGGTCGCCGTGGTCACCACGGTGATGTCCATACCCCGGGTGCGGTCGATCTTGTCCTGGTCGATCTCGTGGAACATGACCTGCTCGGTGAGACCGAAGGTGTAGTTGCCACGGCCGTCGAACTGCTTGGGGGACAGACCACGGAAGTCGCGGATGCGCGGCAGCGCGAGCGACAGGGTGCGGTCCAGGAACTCCCACATGCGGTCGCCACGGAGCGTGACGTGGGCACCGATCGGCTGGCCCTCACGCAGCTTGAACTGCGCGATGGACTTGCGGGCCTTGGTGACGGCCGGCTTCTGACCGGTGATCGTGGTGAGGTCGCGGATGGCGCCCTCGATCAGCTTGGAGTCGCGGGCGGCGTCGCCCACACCCATGTTGACCACGATCTTGACGAGGCCGGGGATCTGCATGACGTTCTCGTACTTGAACTCGTCACGCAGCTTGCCCGCGATCTCCTCGCGGTACTTCGTCTTGAGACGCGGAGTGGTGGTGGTAGCCATCAGATGTCCTCACCCGTCCGCTTGGCAACGCGAACCTTGTTGCCCTCGTCGTCGAAGCGGTAACCGACACGCGTGACGACCTTGTTGCCGTCCTTCTCAACGACCAGCTGGACGTTGGAGACGTGGATCGGCGCCTCGGTCGTGACGATGCCGCCGGCCTGCGAGCCCTTGGCAGTCGGGCCGGCCTTGGTGTGCTTCTTGACCCGGTTGACACCCTCGACCAGGACACGCTCGTCGCGCGGGTAAGCGGCAATGACCTTGCCCTGCTTGCCCTTGTCCTTACCGGTGATGACCTGGACCAGGTCGCCCTTCTTGATCTTCATGCTTACAGCACCTCCGGCGCGAGCGAGATGATCTTCATGAACTTCTTCTCGCGCAGCTCACGGCCTACGGGGCCGAAGATACGGGTGCCGCGAGGGTCGCCGTCGTTCTTCAGAATGACGGCGGCGTTCTCGTCGAAGCGGATGTACGAGCCGTCCGGACGGCGGCGCTCCTTGACGGTGCGAACGATGACGGCCTTGACGACGTCACCCTTCTTCACGTTGCCACCGGGGATCGCGTCCTTGACGGTGGCGACGATGACGTCACCGATGCCCGCGTAGCGGCGACCGGAGCCACCGAGCACACGGATGCAAAGGATCTCCTTCGCACCAGTGTTGTCGGCGACACGCAGTCGCGACTCCTGCTGGATCACGTCTATCTCCTGTTTGTCTGCCGGTTCCCGGCAGGGGCCGTCTCATGACGAGGCGTGCCCCTGCCGAGCCTGGCGGAACTGACCTGCGGGTTTGCCCGCAGGAAATTACTTGGCCTTCTCGAGGATCTCGACGATGCGCCAGCGCTTGGTCGCCGACAGCGGACGCGTCTCCATCAGGAGGACGCGGTCGCCGACGCCGGCAGCGTTCTGCTCGTCGTGCGCCTTGAGCTTGTTCGTACGGCGGATGACCTTGCCGTACAGCGCGTGCTTGACGCGGTCCTCGACGGCGACGACGACGGTCTTGTCCATCTTGTCGCTGACGACGAGACCCTCACGGGTCTTGCGGAAGCCGCGGGCCTCTGCAGTCTGCTCAGTCACGTTGCTCTCACTCATCAGGCGCTCTCCACCGTCTCGATGCCCAGCTCGCGCTCACGCATCAGGGTGTAGATCCGCGCGATGTCCTTACGGACGGCCTTGAGCCGACCGTGGTTCTCGAGCTGACCCGTCGCCGCCTGGAAGCGGAGGTTGAACAGCTCTTCCTTGGCTTCGCGAAGCTTCGCCAGAAGCTCCTCGTCACCCAGCTCGCGCAGCTCGGACGCCTTGGTACCGGCCGACATCACGCTTCACCTGCCTCGCGCTTGACGATCCGGCACTTCATCGGCAGCTTGTGGGCTGCGCGAGTCAGGGCCTCACGGGCGATCTTCTCGTTGGGGTAGGACAGCTCGAACATGACCCGTCCCGGGTGCACGTTCGCGATCCACCACTCCGGCGAACCCTTACCGGAACCCATGCGGGTCTCGGCAGGCTTCTTCGTGAGGGGGCGGTCCGGGTAAATGTTGATCCAGACCTTGCCGCCACGCTTGATGTGGCGGGTCATGGCGATACGGGCCGCCTCGATCTGGCGGTTGGTCACGTACGCCGGCGTGAGGGCCTGGATGCCGTACTCGCCGAACGCAACCGTCGTACCGCCCTTGGCCTGACCACGGCGCTTCGGGTGGTGCTGCTTGCGGTGCTTGACCCTACGGGGGATCAGCATTTCGGTCAGGCCTCCGTTCCGGTGCTCTCAGCCGGAGCGGCGGGGGCCTCGGCCTTGGGGGCCTCGGCGCCGGCAGCCTGCTGCGGCTTACGACCGCGCCGCTCGCCACCGCGGCCACCACGGGCCGGGCGGTCGGAGCCGCCACCGCGAGCCGGGCGGTTACCCGCACGGGCGGCAGCGTTCTCGGCGCGGACCTCGGCGATGTTCTTGACATCGCCCTTGTAGATCCAGACCTTCACACCGATGCGGCCGAAGGTCGTCTTGGCCTCGAAGAAGCCGTAGTCCACGTTCGCGCGGAGCGTGTGCAGGGGCACACGGCCCTCGCGGTAGAACTCCGAGCGGGACATCTCGGCGCCACCGAGGCGGCCACCGCACTGGATCTTGATGCCCTTGGCGCCGGCCTTCATCGTGCCCTGCATGCTCTTACGCATGGCGCGACGGAAGGAGACGCGGGAGGAGAGCTGCTCGGCAACGGCCTGAGCAACCAGCTGAGCGTCCGTCTCGGGGCTCTTGACCTCGAGGATGTTCAGCTGGACCTGCTTGCCCGTGAGCTTCTCGAGGTCACCGCGGATGCGGTCGGCCTCGGCGCCACGGCGGCCGATGACGATGCCCGGACGAGCGGTGTGGATGTCCACACGCACACGGTCACGGGTGCGCTCGATCTCAACCTTCGAGATACCGGCGCGCTCCATGCCGGACGTCATCATCCGACGGATGGCGACGTCTTCCTTGACGTAGTCCTTGTACAGCTTGTCGGCGTACCACCGGGACTTGAAGTCCGTGGTGACACCGAGCCGGAACCCGTGCGGGTTTACCTTCTGGCCCATTACCGGGTTCCTTCCTTGCTGCTGACGACCACGGTGATGTGGCTGGTCCGCTTGCGGATCCGGTAGGCACGGCCCTGGGCACGCGGACGGAACCGCTTCAGGGTCGGGCCCTCGTCGACGTACGCCTCGCTGATGACCAGCGAGGAGGCGTCCGGGTGGTCGTAGTTGTGCGCGGCGTTGGCAATGGCGCTGTCGAGCACCTTGCCGACCGGCACGGAGGCTGCCTGCGGAGCGAATCGCAGAACAGCCTGAGCCTCCGTGGCATCCATGCCACGGATAAGGTCCACCACGCGGCGGGCCTTCATGGGCGTAACGCGGATGTACCGCGCCTGGGCCCTGGCTTCCATGGTTGTCCCTCTCAGTTACTTACGTGTCTGAATGCGATCCGCTACTAGCGGCGCTTCGACTTCCGGTCGTCCTTGACGTGACCCCGGAAGGTGCGCGTCGGCGAGAACTCGCCGAGCTTGTGGCCGACCATCGACTCGGTGACGAACACCGGGATGTGGGTCTTGCCGTTGTGCACCGCGAGCGTGTGGCCGAGCATGGCCGGCACGATCATGGAGCGACGGGACCAGGTCTTGATGACGTTCTTGGTGCCTGCTTCGTTCTGTCCTTCCACCTTCTTGATCAGGTGGTCGTCGACGAAGGGCCCCTTCTTGAGACTGCGCGGCATCTAAACCCGCTCCTAGCGCTTCTTGTTCGTCTTGCGGCGGCGGACGATGTACTTGTTGCTCGCCTTCTTGGGAGCACGAGTACGACCCTCCTTCTGACCCCAGGGGCTGACCGGGTGGCGACCACCGGAGGTCTTGCCCTCACCACCACCGTGGGGGTGGTCAACCGGGTTCATCGCCACACCGCGAACGGTCGGGCGAACGCCCAGCCAGCGCTTACGGCCGGCCTTGCCCCAGTTGATGTTGCTCTGCTCGGCGTTGCCGACCTCGCCGACGGTGGCGCGGCAGCGCACGTCGACCAGGCGGATCTCACCGGAAGGCATGCGGAGGTGGGCCATCGAGCCCTCCTTCGCGAGCAGCTGCACGGAGGCACCGGCGGAGCGGGCGAACTTGGCGCCGCCACCGGGACGGAGCTCGATCGCGTGGATCGTGGTACCGACCGGGATGTTGCGGAGCGCCAGGTTGTTGCCCGGCTTGATGTCGGCCCCGGGACCGTTCTCCACGCGGTCACCCTGCTGCAGGTTGCGCGGGGCGAGGATGTAGCGCTTCTCGCCGTCGGCGTAGTGCAGCAGCGCGATGCGCGCGGTGCGGTTGGGGTCGTACTCGATGTGCGCGACCTTCGCCGGCACGCCGTCCTTGTCGTGACGACGGAAGTCGATCACGCGGTAGGCGCGCTTGTGGCCACCACCCTGGTGGCGGACGGTCACACGACCGGAGTTGTTACGGCCACCCTTGCTGTGCAGGGGGCGGACCAACGACTTCTCCGGCGTGGACCGCGTGACCTCGACGAAGTCGGCGACGCTGGAGCCACGACGGCCCGGCGTAGTCGGCTTGTACTTGCGGATTCCCATTTCTCAGTCCTCGTCCGATATCGGACGATCCGGACCGCCCTCAGGCGGTCGGACCGCCGAAGATGTCGATACGGTCGCCCTCAGCGAGGGTCACGATCGCGCGCTTGGTGGACGCGCGCTGGCCGAAGCCCGTGCGGGTCCGCTTGCGCTTGCCCTGGCGGTTGATCGTGTTGACTCCGGTGACCTTGACCTCGAAGACCGTCTCGACGGCCTGCTTGATCTGGGTCTTGTTGCTGCCCGGGGCGACGACGAACGTGTACTTGTTGTCGTCGAGGAGCGCGTAGCTCTTCTCGGACACGACCGGCTTGATCAAGATGTCACGGAGGTCCGTGAACGCCTTGCTGACCGGCGTGACGACGGTGTTCTTGCCCTCGGCGGCGTGGCGACGCGCCTTCTTGACGCGCGCCTCCTTGGCCTTCTTCGCGGCCTTCGAGGCAATGGCGGGGTGACGGATGGCCATCAGACCTCGCTCCCTTCGGTGTCATTGGCCTTCGGGCCCGACACGAAGGACTCGAACGCGGCCTGGGTGAAGACCACGTCGTCCGAGACGAGAACGTCGTACGTGTTCAGCTGGCCCGGCTCCAGGATGTGGACCTGGGGCAGGTTGCGGGCGGACAGCCACGCGGCCTCGTCGGCGCGCTCGACGACCAGGAGCAGGTTCTTGCGCTCCGAGATCTTGCCGAACAGGCTCTTCGCGGCCTTCGTGGACGGGTTGTCGCCCTCGATCACGCCGGAGACGACGTGGATGCGGTTGTTGCGGGCCCGGTCGGTGAGGGCGTGGCGCAGGGCCGCGGCCTTCATCTTCTTCGGGGTCCGCTGCGAGTAGTCACGCGGCACGGGACCGTGCACGACGCCACCACCGGCGAACTGCGGCGCGCGAGTCGAACCCTGACGGGCGCGACCGGTGCCCTTCTGGCGGTAAGGCTTCTTGCCACCACCACGGACTTCACCGCGGGTCTTGGTCTTGTGCGTGCCCTGGCGGGCAGCGGCCAGCTGTGCGACGACGACCTGGTGGAGCAGCGGAACGCTGATCTTCTCTACGTCGAAGATCTCCGCAGGGAGCTCGACGGAACCGGCCTTGTCGCCCGCCGGCGAAAGGATGTCAACAGTGCTCATCGGTTACCTCAGGCCCCCTTGGCCGCAGTGCGGACCAGGACGAGGCCGCCGTTCGGACCGGGAACCGCGCCCTTGATGAGCAGCAGACCCTTCTCCGCGTCAACGGCGTGGACGGTCAGGTTCTGGGTGGTGACCCGCTCGTTGCCCATGCGACCCGCCATGCGGAGGCCCTTGAACACACGGCCCGGGGTGGCGCAGCCACCGATGGAACCGGGAGAGCGGTGCTTGCGCTGGGTGCCGTGTCCGGCGCCGAGGCCCTTGAAGTTGTGACGCTTCATGACACCGGCGAAGCCCTTGCCCTTGCTCTTGCCGGTCACGTCCACCTTGACGCCGGCCTCGAAGACCTCCGCGGAGATCTCCTGACCCAGCGTGTACTCGGAGGCGTCCGCGGTGCGGATCTCGACGAGGTGGCGGCGGGGAGTGACGTCGGCCTTGGCGAAGTGACCCTTGAGGGGCTTGTTCACCTTGCGCGGGTCGATCTCGCCGAAGGCGATCTGGACCGACTCGTAGCCGTCGGCGTCGTTCGTACGGACCTGGGTGACGACGTTGGGGCCGGCCTTGACGACGGTGACCGGAACAACACGGTTGTTCGCGTCCCACACCTGCGTCATGCCGAGCTTCTCGCCCAGGATGCCCTTGATCTGCTTAGCCATTCTCAGATCACCGGCCCTCAGAGCTTGATCTCGATGTCGACACCGGCCGGGAGGTCGAGTCGCATCAAAGAGTCAACGGTCTTGGGAGTCGGGTCGAGGATGTCGATCAGGCGCTTGTGCGTGCGCATCTCGAAGTGCTCGCGCGAGTCCTTGTACTTGTGCGGCGACTTGATGACGCAGTACACGTTCTTCTCAGTGGGCAGCGGCACCGGGCCCGCGACCGACGCACCAGTGCGCGTCACCGTCTCGACGATCTTCTTCGCCGAGGAGTCGATGACCTCGTGGTCGTAGGCCTTGAGCCGGATGCGGATCTTCTGTCCCGCCATGGCTACTCAGTAGTCCTGTCTCTCTAACGCTCTGGAACCCGGAGTTCCCTTGACCTCCTCCGACCCACGCGGTCGGGTGTGTCGCGCCCCCGCTGACACAGATGCCCCTTGATCGAACATCCCTGCGTGGGAACACGGCCCTTCCGGAACCGCAAGCCGGGAGCTAGGAGGCCCACCGGGTGCCTGGTCGGCGTCGCACTGTCACTTCCCGAAAGATTCCCGTACGTCCGCCCCAGCGCTGCCTTACGGCAGTTAGGGCGACGAGTACTGTGGGACTCGCTTCCGGTCCTCCCGGCGGGAGGCGCGCAGCATCAACACTCGACCGAGCAACTCGGACAGTCTGCCATATGGGGCAGGGGGCTGGCCAATCGAGCCGGAGAGAATACCCCGAGGGTGACGTAGGTCAAACCCTGGCCGCCGGGAGCAGGGACCGGCGGGGCGCGCGTCAGCTGGTCCGGGAGCGGAGAGACGGACTGACGGGCCCGCAACGTCAACGGACCCGTCAATCACACCAGCATCAGACCGCTCTCGTCTGCGTCAGCTCTCCGCTCCTCCTGGACGGGGTCCGGCGAGCTGACCCGTCAGCGGCTCGGACGGCTTCTGCGGGGCGACAAGGTGGAGCGCATCCCGGAGCAGCGTGCTTGAGGTGTGCTCCGTGTAGGGGAAGTAGACGACCTCCACCCCCACTGTCGCGAATTCGGTCTCGAGCGTCGTCCAGACGTCCGTGCCGAGCCAGTCGTCACCCTTGAAGATGACGTCGAAACCGACTTCCTTCCAGATCTCCATCTTGTCGTCCACGGCCGCGACGAAGGTCTCGTCCACGTAGCGCACACTGCGGACGATCTGCAGTCGCTCGGCGAGCGGGACCACGGGCGGCCTGCCTTTCAGGCGCACCACGAGGTCGTCCGAGCACACACCGGCGACGAGCCGGTCGCAGTGCCCGCGGGCCCGGCGCAGGACATTCAGATGACCCACGTGGAAGAGGTCGAAGACCCCTGGCGCGTAGCCGAGACGCTCCTTCATCGAGGGCTTTCCTTCGAGGCCTTCGCGGTCACTGTGAGCGCCTGCGACCTGAGCGTGGTGTTCCGGCCGTCGCTGACGGCGATCGTGTACCGATGGCGCGAGCCGGGGGTGACGGTGTCCGTGTACTTCATCGTGGGGCGGTTCCACTCCTGGGACCGGCCGGTCCGCGTGGCCACGAGCCGGCCGTCCCGGTAGATGAGGTACTTCAGCTCCGCGTCGTCCCGGTCCCATGCGGCACGCCAGCTGAGCGTGACCCGGCCGGCGCTGCGGACCGAGGCCGTGAGCCGGGGCGGGTTCTCCGGAGTCCCCCGGTCGGGGCCGGCGCCGAAGCGCGTCAGGCTCTGCTGCGGACGGTTGTTGACGGTGGTGAACTCGCCGCCCGCCCACAGGATGCCGCCGGCCATCGCCATGGCCCGGGGACCGTTCTGCTCGCCGATCCCCTCGTTGGTGTCGGGGAACCAGTGCAGGATGTGGCGGTCACGGGTCGACTGGGCCAGGAAGTGCTGGCGGTTGTGGTGCTCGGGGAATCCGCCCGGTGTGTCACGGCAGTTGTGGGCGTGGGATCCGCTGTAGAGAACGCCGTTGTGCAGGGCGAGGGCCTGGGTGGCGCCCAGGCAGGTGTCCCTCCACACCAGCTTGCCGGTGCGGAGGCTGGCGGCGATGCGCCCGTCGAAGATGCCCGTCCCGTTGCCCTCGGCCGCCACATAGAACTTGGTCTTGTCGCGGACCAGCGCCTTCACGACCGACCGGGCCGGCAGCCAGTCCGTGTACTGGGCCACCGTCTTCCCCGTTCGGGGGTGCAGGGCGACGAGCGAGGCTTCCAGGTCTTCGTTGACCAGCTGGAAGTCGCCGCCGACGATGATCTTGCCGTACTCGGGCGCAGCACTGATGGCACGTACCGGAGCCTCGATCTCCGCCTTGAACGGCAGCAGCGCACCTCGGCGGGTGAACGCCGCGATGCGCTCCTCTCCCGGCCGTTGACGGCCGTGAAGTCGCCGCCCAGGTAGACCGCACCCTTCGTGACGTCGATGGCCCGCACGGTCGACGAGATCTTCGGGCGGAAGTCCTTGCGCAGCGAGCAGCCGGCCGTGTCGAGCGCGACCGCGTTGGCCGCCCTGGCCTTGCCCGCGCCGGCGAACGAGCCGCCGACGTAGAGCATCTTGCCGTCCGCGGTCGCCTTGAGCGCCCGTACGGTGTTTCCGGCGCCGGTGAAGCGGTGGGCGCACGACAGGAGTTTGCCGGTGACGGCGTCGAAGGCCGCGAAGTTCTTGCGTGCGACCTCCCGCTGGCCGGGCTTGGCGCCCGGAGGCCGGACCTTGTTGAAGGTCCCGCCGACGTAGACGACACCGCGTGCGTACTCGATCGACCAGACGATGCCGTCGGTCTGCCAGGTCGCCAAGGGGTCGGCGGTCAGGGTCTTTTCGTCGCTGTCGGCCACCGAGGCCGAAGCGGTGATGAGCGAGGCAGCCGCGAGGAGGGCCGCGACCGAAGCCGCGGTGGCCCCCCGCTTCGTGCTTTTTCTCAGGCGCATGGAACATCCCGGGTTGCAGCAAGGACGGGTGGAGGAAGGGGAGATGGAGCGGCGGTCCCGGTTCCGGGACGGCCTCATGGGGTGCGTTCGCGCAGCACACCGACGAGTTCGTGCACTCCCAAAGCTGTACGAAATCGCCACAAACCTATACCAAATACGCACAATCCCAGGGTGATTGCGACGGCAAGTCCGACGGCCGTGTCACCTGCCAGCAGCCTCGCGGCGGCGACCAGCGGCACGGTGAGGCACAGGGCGACGGCGGTCGCCAGCAGGTATCCGCCGTCGATGAAGGTGAAGCCGGGATGCCGCCTCACCAACACGGCCGCGACGACGTTCTCCACGACGGTCGCCGCCCCCCAGGACAGGGCGGCGCCAAGGACGCCGAGACGGGGAATGGCGAGGAACCCCACCGTCAGCTGCACCGTGAACGCGACGCCGGTGACCGCCAGATGCCAGGTGCTCTTGCCCGCCATGAGCAGCACCGTCTGGGCGTTTCCCACCCCGACGTTGACCGCCGAGGCGAGACAGAGCAGCACCAGCGCGCCCGCCCCCTGCTCGAACTCCGGTCCGAACAGCGACAGAACGGTGCCCGGGAAACTCGTGAGCAGGGCCAGCAGTGGCCAGGAGAACAGCACGATCCAGCGCGTCGAGACGCGGTGCAGATGAGCGGCCTGCGCGAGGTCGCCCAGCGCGAGGAGACGGCTGATCTCGGGAGCGACGGCCAGCCGGATGGCGAGCTGGAGCAGCGTTGCCGCGATGACCACGCGGCTGACGGCGGTGTAGATGCCCGCCTCTTCGCTCGTCGCCAGGGAGGACAGCAGGACGACGCCCAGCCAGACCGCGCTGATGTCGAAGACGGACGAGACGGCCCGGGGCGCGGCGAACGCCCAGAACCCGCGCCGAGTGGCGGTCTCCCGTACGACGGTGTGCCGTACGGAGACATGTCCTGTACTCCTGCGGCGGCACCTGCGCAGTGCGAGCCCGGCGATGAGGAAACCGGCCAGCGAGGGCACGAGCCAGGCGGCGGCCAGGCTCAGCACCCCCGGGGCCAGCAGCAGGACCGGGACGGCGATCAGAACGCGCAGTACCGGCTTCCCGATCTGCTCGACACCGACGTACGGGATCACTGTGCCGTGGCCCTGGGTGGCGCCCAGCAGGATCAGGGTGACCGTGGCCAGGGGGAGGAACACGGCGAACAGCCGGACCAGGGTCACCGCGTCCCCCGGGGCGAGACTCGGCAGCAGCGCGGTGGCCATGCCGGGCGACAGGAAGAGCAGTGCGGCGGCCGTGGTGCTCGCCAGGGCTCCCGGCACGACCGCGCTGCGCAGCAGTGCGCCCACCTTGCGGCCGCCGGTGATGGCCAGGTCACCGGGGACGAAGCGCACCAGCCCGGTGTCGGCGCCGAGCTTGCAGGCGTTGCACAGGATGGTGAAGGCCGCGACGCAGGTGAACACCGCGCCCGCCCCGTACGCCCCGAGCCCGCGGGTGACCAGGGCCACCAGCACATAGCCGAAGACCGCGTTGACCGCCGAGCCCAGGAAACCCCACCACCCACCGCGTGCGGTGGCGGCGACCCCGGACCGGACGGTAGACCCGCCGGTGGCCGGGACGGTCGTACCGGAGGTGCTCACCGGGAGGTGGTGAGCGTGTCGTCCCGCATGGGCGTGGTCGGCTTCGCCATGGCGTCGTCAGCCGGAGCGGACGGTGTCGTGGCCGCGTTCCGCTCCCGCAGCCGGCGCAGCATGTCGCTGTCCAGGACTCGGCGGAGCAGGCCGGGCCGGGTGCCGTCGTGGAGCGCCGCGCCCACGAGGTGACCGCCCAGGCAGCTGACCAGCTCGTGAACGCGCTTGAGGTCGCCGCGCCTGATGTCGTCCAGCGCGCCCACCACGAGCACACCGTCCACGCCCGGGGCGAGCACCAGACCGTCACCGTGTTCCAGCAGAGGCGGGCTGAGGAAGAGCGTCGACCCGACGGAGTCGGCATCCGGCACGGCACGCGCCGCCGGGACCGCCGGCCCGTCGTCGCCGGTGGTGCCACGGCTGTGGGGGCAGAGCGTGAACCGCCCGGCCGCGCCCGCGTCGACGACCACTGCGCCCTCGGGTACGTCGTCCGTCCCGGGGTCGCCGGACGACAGCGGCAGTCGTGCCCAGAGGCCGGGAGTGTGCGCGGTGGCGTCCACCAGTCGTACGTCGTCACCGGACTCGGCGAGAGCGGCGGCGAGGTTCACGGCGACGGCCTCGGCACCTCGCTGCTGCCTCGGCGCCACGATCATGAGCCTGCCCAGGGACGTACGGCCGTCGCTGCCCCGCAGACGCAGGGCCAGGGCGCGGTACGCCTCCGCGCGGCTGCCGTCCGCCCGGCCGACCTCCAGCAGTTCGCCCTCGGCGCCAGGGGCCGGGAGGATGCCCAGTACGGGAGCGTGCAGCGCCTCCTGGACCTCGCCGACCGAGCGTGCCCGCGGCTCCAGGGCGGATCGGAGCCAGGCGAGCACGACCCCCAGGATGAGACCGCCGAGCAGACCGGCCCCGATGAGCCAGCCGGGGCCGGGTCCCGCGGGCCGCGCCGCCGGCTCGGCTCTGCGGACGATGTCGCCGGCGAAGGGGTCATAGGTCCTGACGTCCGAGACCTTCTTGCGCAGGATGCCGACCTGTTCCCGCAGTCCCGCGGCGCCGGCGACGGGCGGGTCGCCCTTCTTCGTGTCGAGTCGCCTGGTCAGCTCGGTGATCTGCCGCTCCAGTCCGGCGGCCATCCGGGCGGCCATGGCCTCGGAGCGGTCCTGGCGATCGGCGAGGTAGGCCCGGGCGAACGCGTTGGCGGCGCGGGCAGCGCGCTGCGCGGTGTCCGCCGTGTACTCGAAGCGGAGGACCTGGGTGTCCGGGAGGTTCGTCACGCTCAGGTCCGCCATCAGCGCGTCGGCGCCGTGCTTGTGCCGCAGTTCCTTCGCCGCCCGGGCCGCGACGGTCGCACTGAGCGCGATCTGCCGCTCGGTGCCCATGCTCACCTGGCTGTCCGCACCCACGCCGATCGTGCTGAAGGGGTCGGATCTGGGGCGCACGAGCACCTCACCGGTTGAGGTGTAACTGCCCGCGCGCAGCAGGACCAGGAGCAGTCCGCCGAGCAGCCCCAGGACCACGCCCAGCACGATGGTCGCGCGGTATCTCAGGAGCAGGCGCACCTGGTCGCGAAGCTCGTCGGGGTCGTCGTACCGGTCGTCGAAGCCGACGGGGCTGGTCACGGGTGCCTCCTGTGGCCGGGGATGAGTGCGTGGCCCGCGGTGGCGGGTGGCCGCACCGGGGCCGGGTTCCGGGACCGCCCGGCGGCGCGGGTGAGGAAGAGCGGAACGATCAGGAGCAACGCGAGGGGCGCGATGATCGCCATGAGGCTGCCGCGCAGGAAGATCAACTGGTAGAAGGCGAAGGCGGGGACCAGCAGAACCGCCAGGGTGCTCTGCCGTCCCCGCAGCCGTGCCCTGATGTCGTCCACCCGCCGTCCGGCCGCGCCCAGCAGGCAGAAGACCGCGACGACACACAGCGGACCACCCCACAGGTAACTCTCGATCCACAGCGGGGCGGAGAGGTTGTGGAAGTCGTAGCCCGCGTACTCGGCGAATTCGATACCGGTGGCCTGCGGTTTTCCGGGCCACATGGTGCGAGGAATCACGACCAGGACGACACCGAGCAGGGCCGACGGAGCGAAGCCGTTTTCCTGCACATAGTCGATGCCGGTCTGCATTTGCTGGAATGCGTCGTAGTCCATGGTGGTGCTGAACTGCTCCGCCAGTCCCACGACTTGCAGCGCTTCCCGTTCGTCGTAACGGAAGTAGTCGCTGTACGGGAAGGCGAACAGCACCACGGCCGTGATGGCCACGGCGATGCCGCGAAAGGCCCGCGGGGTGTTGAACCGGTGCCACGAGAAAAGCAGCACCAGAAGGACGGTTCCGGCCCAGAAACGCGGCCTGCTGATGGGATTGTTGACGATCACGTTGAGCGTGAGCAGGGCCGGGAGCAGCAGCAGGCGGACCGCGCGCAGCAACCGGTCGCCGGTGGCCCGGCGGGGCAGGTGGACCAGGGCCACCATGGACCAGAAGGCCGGGACGGCGAGGCACCAGACGCGCAGCGCGTGCGCCGTGTCCGATTGGGTGTCCGACTGCCACAGAGCCTGTCTGCTGGTGAAGTAGGCCCGCAGACCGCCTTCCTGCCCGGGGATCAGCGCGACCGCGAGCAACAGCGACAGGCCGCACAGAAGGAGGACGGGCAGCGGCGAGAGCGTGCGGGACAGCAGCGGTTCCAGTACGGCCGACCTGCGGCGCTTGCGTCCGGCGGCCAGGGCCGCTCCCCCGGTGTAGGCGAGGAGACCGAGTTCCGTCAGCATGGCGGCCGCGAAAGCGGTCGTCCCGCCGCTGCGGTAGCCGAGCGGATAGGTGTCGGTGGCGAGCATGGCGAGCGGCGCCAGACCGAGCCATACATAGGAGAAGAGCCAGAATCCGAAAGCGACCAGGCGCACCGACGTATCGGTGAGCACCCGGGCCAGCCCCACTCCGGTATGCACCACGACGACGCACTGCACGGCGAGTGCCGTCCCGAATCGCGTGTCGATGGCCTGAAGAATCAGCGCGGGCAGGAAGGCGACGAAAAAGAAGGTCCAGCAGCACACCGCTGCCACGGAACGCTGTTCACCGCCTCGCACCTGCACCCCCGATTGAGCGAGCAAACGGAATGGATCGACACCGGTAGATTTATAGCCCAAAGGCCAGGCCGATCCCCCGCATTTCAGAGGGCGTTTCACATGACGTGAATTACTATGAAGTCAGAATAATCACGGGACGGCGCGGCCGGCCGCCCGCAGAATTTCCTCGAACCGCGAAGCGCACCCCTCCAGGGCGAACTCCCGCTCGGCCAGCGCCCGGCTCTCCTTGCCCAGCGACTCCGCCCGCGCCGGGTCGTTCAGTACCTCCCGGACCCATGTGGCCGCTTCGGGCAGCGAGGACTCCTCGGGGGCGAACACCGGCGAGCCGGCCCGCCGGAGCAGCTTCGCCGCCAGGTTGTCCGCCGGCATCAGGCCCAGCACCGGGCGCCCGGCGCACAGATAGGACAGCGTCTTGGAGGGGACCGAGAACTCTCCCGCGTCCGCCGTCAGCAGCACGACCAGCACATCGCCCGCGCCCAGCACCTCGGGCAGCCGCTCGTAGGGCTGGAAGGGCAACAGGGTCAGGTCGACACCCCGAGCGGCGGCGGCCTCCTTGATGACCGGGACGGCCGGTCCGTCGTTGACGACGACGAGTCGGACCCGCTCGCCCTGCTCACGCAGTGTCTCGGCCAGCCGCACCAGCAGGACGGGGTTGTGCTTGAGGCCGATCGTGCCCGAGTACAGCACGGTCCTGACACCGGTGAGGCCGTGCTCCCGCGACCACGCGTTGGCGCGGGCCACGGGGAGGATCTCGTCCAGCGGCGCCCAGTTGGGAATGACGGTGGCCTTGTCCGCGGTGCCCCACTCCCGGTGGACCCGCACGAAGGAGTCGGCGATCACGACGATCGCCGAGGCCCGTCGCGCCGACCACTTCTCGCCCTGCTCGAAGACCCGGGCGGCGACGCCCATCAGCCTCGACACCCCGGCGGCGGCGAAGCTCTTCAGTGCGACGGCGGTGATGTCCTGGTGCCACAGCACCCACGGGATACGCAGTGCCTTCAGTGCCGACGCGGCCACGACCAGGGTCGGGATCGGCAGGTTCGCCAGCATCGCCACGTCCGGCTTCTCGCGCCGTACCTGACGTGCCAGCTCCAGACCCAGCCGCGTCTCCTTGAAGAGACGCCGGACGTAGGCGCCCTTGTCCAGTACGACGCGGTCGCCGATGGTGACGAAGCGGAGGCCGGCGATGCTGTCCGCGGCGAGGTTGCCCTTCCCGGAGACGTAGGCCGAGCAGGTCGAGTGGACGACGTCATGACCGCGGTACGCCAGTTCACGGCTGAGCTGGGCCTGGAACGGGTGCCCGCTGTAGTCGTGGACGAGGATCCTCATGTACTGCTCTCCCGGCCGGTTCGAGGGATCAGGAACGAGCGCGCTTGACCTGGTCGAAGACCCAGGCGTAGGTCTTCTCGAGCCCGTCGGCCAGCGGGATCGACGGCTCCCAGCCGTACAGTTCGCGGATCAGGCCGTTGTCGGAGTTGCGGCCGCGTACGCCCTGCGGCGCGTCCAGCCGGTAGGCGCGCTCGCAGCGGATGCCCGCGATCTCCTCGACGATGTCGACCAGTTGGTTGATGGTGACCAGCTCGGAGGAGCCGAGGTTGACCGGGACGCTGCTGGTGCCGTGCATGAGCATCCGCGTGCCGTGCAGGCAGTCGTCGATGTACATGAAGGAACGGGTCTGCCGGCCGTCGCCCCAGATGTCGATCCGGTGCTCACCGGAGATGACCGCCTCGGCGATCTTGCGGCACACGGCCGCCGGGGCCTTCTCGCGGCCTCCGGTCCAGGTGCCCGCCGGGCCGTAGACATTGTGGTAGCGCGCGACACGGCAGGTGAATCCGTAGTCCTCCTCGAAGTGGCGGCACATGCGCTCCGAGAACAGCTTCTCCCAGCCGTAGCCGTCCTCGGGCTGGGCCGGGTAGGCGTCCTCCTCCTTGAGGGCGGTGACTTTCGGGTCGCTCTGTTTGCCGGCGGCGTACACGCAGGCGGACGAGGAGTAGAAATAGCGCTCCACGCCGGCCTCGTGCGCGGCCTTGAGCATGTGGGTGCTGGTCAGCACCGACATCATGCAGGCGGCCTTGTGGTTCTCGATGAATCCCATGCCGCCCATGTCGGCGGCCAGCATGTACACCTGACGGGCGTTTTGGACTGCGGCGCGGGCGCTTTCGAGGAGGGACAGATCAGCGACGACGTTCTCTGCGCCGGCGTGCATCTGCTGCCACTCGTGACGCGGCTTGATGTCGACACAACGAACGGTCAGGCCCTGGGACAAAAGGTCGGCCGCGAGATGCCCACCGATGAATCCTCCGCCACCCGCGACAACGACATCCACCTGCTTGCTCATGGCAACTCCTTCTGGAAAGCCGGAATCCGACTGGCAGATTAATCACTGTTTACACCTTTTCATGTGATATGCCGCGCGTTTCCGCATCACAAGGCGCCCGATACCTCCGTCCGAGTTCGCGTCAGGAGAGCTCGCGGAGCCACTTGGCAAAGAACGCCGGAAGCAGCACGACATGGCCCACGAGCAGGGCGACGTACAGCGCGAGGAACAGCTTCTGGCTCCCGAGGAACAGGAAACTCAGGCAGAACAGGCCGTAGTCCACGGGCAGCAGGGCCATGCCGCGAACACCGGAAGGCGGGGGCACCGGACCGGTCGGCGGTCTCACCCTTCGCCTTCTCAGCTGTTCCGTGAGAATCCCTCCGAAGAACAGCAGGACAGCGGCGAACTGGAAGATGACCGGGAGCAGCAGCGCGGGCTGTGTCAGATCGAAGAAGCGGTAGAAGGAAATCAGCACCGCCGCGTGAATGCCCAGGATTTTCGCGCAGTCCACCACATGGTCCAGCCACTCCCCGCGCAGGCTGGACGACCGGTGCAGCCTGGCCAGCTGGCCGTCCGCGGAATCGAGCGCGAACCCGAGAAGCAGCGCGAGGGAGACCCACTGCCCCAACAGATGCGAAGGCGGGCGCAGAGCAATCGAGAAAACGGCCGCGAAGGTGATCAGCGCGCTGACGGCCGTCACATGGTTGGGTGAGAGCCCGATACGGTACGCCGCTGCCGCGAGCAGTCTCCCGGCCGGCCGGTTGACGAACCGTGCGTAGACGGAAACCCCCTGGGCGGGTTTCTGGACCTTCGAGAGCTGCTGCAGCGTGCTGGAGAATTCCATTACCTGACCTCGTGCGTGAACGGGCAGAAGGAGCAACCGCATACCGAATTCTCGGAGTCGTCCGCGCGCGATCTAATCCCGAGAGGGCACGTGACAGGCACCCCGATAGATCGTCTCCAGCCGATCCGTCACCGCATGGATCGAGAACGCCTCCCGGACGGCGCGATGCCCCGCCTCCACGAGGGCGTCTCGCTTGGCGTCGTCGGCCAGCACACCGCACACTGCGTCGGCCAGCGCTTCGGGACTGCCGTCGGTGACCATCGCCGCCCCTCGGTGGGCCAGCTCGTCCGCGATGCCACAGCTGTCCGTGCACACCACGGGGGTGCCGGCCGAGAGAGCCTCCATCACGGTCATCGGGAACGGCTCGTCCACACTGGGCAGCACGTAGACCGCCGCCCTCGCATACGCCCGTACCGCCTCCGGGTGCCGCAGCGCCCCGCCGTAGGAGACGATGCCCTGCAGCCCATGGGCGGCGATCAGCCGGCGCACCGTCGGCAGCATCCCCTCGTCCGCCCCGTGGATGGTGAACCGGGCGTCGGGCATCCGCCGATGCACCAGAGCGGCCATCTCGACGAACGCCTCGGGGCGTTTGCGCGGGTGCAGTCGGGCGAGGAAGAGCACCTCCCGCTCGCGCCGCGGCCGCTCAGCCCCTCCCCCGGGCTCGGGACGCACCCCGTTGGGCAGGGTCATCAGCGGCGGACCGCCTGCACCGATGACCTCGGCCACGGCCCGGCGCTCGTGCTCGGTGAGAACCAGACAGCCCTGCGCCCGCCGCAGCAGCGGGACGTAGACGCGGTCGAAGAGCCTGGCAACGGCCGCGTGCCGGGGCTGCACCATGCCATGTGTCTGCGTGAAGAACTTCTTGCGGCGCAGCGCGGCGACGGCGAGCGCCGCGAGAGAGACAAGGTCGCGCCCCGCGTGGACATGGACCACGTCGGCCCTGCCCATCGACACCCACAGGTCCCTGACCAGCAGCGGGTGCATGAGCCCGGTGAAGCGCCCCGGGAGCAGTGAGCGGGCCGGACGCGTCCGCAGCGGCACCGAGCCGAGGCGTTTCGGCGCCGAGGACCTGCCTCGCCACAGCGACACCAGCGTGACCTCGTGGCCTCGGGCTGCGCACTCCTCCAAGTGCCCGGCGGCCACGCTCGTCGGACCGCCGTACGCTCCGTCGTCGCTCACGAGCGTCACCACATGGACGACTCTCATGCCGCGGCCCCACGGGTGATGACCTCACCGGGGGCGAGGTCACGGTGGGCGACCGCCGAGGCACCGACCACCGCGCTCCGGCCGACGGTCACACCGCGCAGTACGACGGCCCGCGCCGCGACCCAGGACCCGGGCTCCAGGCGGATCGGCCCGTTGTCGAACTCCATGGTGGGGCTGCGGTGCTGGTGGCTTCCCGTGCACAGGAACGCGTCCTGCGAGACGCACACGTCGCTGCCGATCGTGATCGGCTGAAGGTTCAGCAACCAGGCACCCTCACCGATCCACACGTCGTCGCCGACGGACAGCCGCCAGGGCCAGTGCACCCGGACACCGTGCCGGATCAGCACCCGCCGCCCAATCCGCGCGCCGAACGCCCGCAGCACCACGGGCCGCCAGCGAGCCGGGAACCACCACTTGCGGAACACGAGATGCAGTACGGCGAACCACGCGGCCTGGACCAGCCAGGGCCGCCCCTTGTCGTAGCCCGCCCCCGTGAAACCCCGCAGGGAACGCTCGACGACCGCCCCGCGGTCGGACTGGCGTGTGCGGGTGCCCGAATCCGGCGGCGCTGCGGTCTCTGCCATGCGGGTAGCCCTTCCTGAGCCGGGAGATATGCGATTTACATAAAGCTGCTATGAACTCACCGCACGAACCAGCACATACGGGCGTGTTGCCGACAGGCTCGACCACTCGGAAGACCCGCAACCGCCTCTTCGGCCCCCCGAGGTCAGTGGGGCCCGTCCAGCACCTCCACGAAGTCATGGGTGACTCGGCCTTTCCGGTGCTCCAGAACCCGGTCGGCCCAGCACGAGGGATCTCCGGAGAGCGGCGCCGGTCACATTGTGCAAATGATCAGATGCCCGGCGGCGGATGCGAATCATCACTCGAATCGTGATGGAGAGTGCACGGCGATCCGCACGGGCGAGATCCGGTACCCCCAGACCAAAAGGAGCACTCGTCGTGCGAGCAACCACTCAAGCAACCACCCGGTCGACGCGAGCCAGATGGGGAGCGCGGTGCGTCGGCCTCGGCCTGACCACGGCGCTCGCCGTCACCTTCACGGCGGGCACTGCTTCGGCCCAGCCGGGGCCTCAGCTATCGGCCGAGGTGGCGCCCGTTGAGTACACAGCGGAGGTGAACCCTGACTGCTCGGACATCAACGGGTTCGCACTCGAGGTCGATACTGACGAAACCGCCCCGGACGCACCCGTGAACGGAGAGGTGATCAACTTCTCTTCCGGCGGCCAGAACGGAACGATCACCCTCGGCGTCACGGAGGGGGAGCAAGGGCAGCTTCTCTCGTTCGATTTCGGCATCGGTAGCCCCTTCGCCGCCGGTGCGGTCATCGTCAAGGGCAGCAACAACGCGAACGTCTACGACTACCGGACCACGATGGCCGGCCAGATCGAGGCTGACGAGACGCTCCACTCCCCGATCAACCCGAGCGGCAATTTCGCAGACCTCAGTCACGTCGCCTTCTGCATCGTCCCGGACGGCGACAACACCTGACGCCTAGCGGCACACAGCAAAGGGGCCCGCACGACCGAAGTCGTACGGGCCCCTTCAGGAGCTCGCTGGAGCTACCAGGTCAAACCAACAAGCTTACTTGTTGATCTTGGTGACCTGGCCGGCGCCCACGGTCCGGCCACCCTCACGGATGGCGAACTTCAGGCCCTCTTCCATGGCGACGGGCTGGATGAGCTCCACCTTCATCTCGGTGTTGTCACCCGGCATGACCATCTCGGTGCCCTCGGGGAGGGTCACAACGCCGGTCACGTCCGTCGTGCGGAAGTAGAACTGCGGACGGTAGTTGTTGAAGAACGGCGTGTGGCGGCCACCCTCGTCCTTGGACAGGATGTAGGCCTGGGCCTCGAACTCGGTGTGCGGCGTGACCGAACCGGGCTTGATGATGACCTGGCCGCGCTCGACGTCCTCGCGCTTGATGCCGCGGAGCAGCAGACCGACGTTCTCACCGGCCTGGCCCTCATCGAGCAGCTTGCGGAACATCTCGATGCCGGTGACCGTGGTGGTGGTCTTCTCCTGCTTGATGCCCACGATGTCAACGGTCTCGTTGACCTTCAGGACACCACGCTCGATACGGCCGGTGACGACCGTACCGCGACCGGTGATCGTGAAGACGTCCTCGATCGGCATCAGGAACGGCTTGTCGACGTCACGCTCGGGCTGCGGGATGTTCTCGTCCACAGCCTTCATGAGCTCGAGGACGGTGTTGCCCCACTCCTTGTCGCCCTCAAGGGCCTTGAGCGCCGAGACCTTGACGACCGGCAGGTCGTCGCCCGGGAACTCGTACTCGGAGAGCAGCTCACGAACCTCGAGCTCGACGAGCTCCAGGATCTCCTCGTCGTCCACCATGTCGGCCTTGTTCAGGGCGACGACGATGTACGGAACGCCGACCTGGCGGGCCAGGAGCACGTGCTCCTTGGTCTGCGGCATCGGGCCGTCGGTGGCGGCGACCACGAGGATGGCGCCGTCCATCTGGGCAGCACCGGTGATCATGTTCTTGATGTAGTCCGCGTGACCGGGGCAGTCGACGTGGGCGTAGTGACGCGTCTCGGTCTGGTACTCGACGTGCGCGATGGAGATGGTGATACCGCGCTGGCGCTCCTCGGGAGCCTTGTCGATCTGGTCGAAGGCCGAGGCCTCGTTCAGGTCCGGGTACGCGTCGTGCAGCACCTTGGTAATGGCGGCCGTAAGGGTCGTCTTACCGTGGTCGATGTGACCGATGGTGCCGATGTTGACGTGGGGCTTAGTCCGCTCGAACTTCGCCTTCGCCACGGGGTCCTCCTGTGGAGTGGTTCTGAACGCCTTGCTTCATCGGCGCCAGGTGATCTTTGCTGGAAAGCCCGGGCCCTGGGGCAAACATCCGTGTTTGCGGGTGTTTGCCCCTCAAGGCTCCGGAGTCAAGCCTAAAGCGTGTGAACGCGGTGCGTTACTCGCCCTTGGCCTTCGCGATGATCTCCTCGGCGACGTTCCGCGGAACCTCGGCGTAGGAGTCGAACTGCATGGAGTAGCTGGCACGGCCGGACGTCTTGCTGCGCAGGTCGCCGACGTAGCCGAACATCTCCGAGAGGGGCACGAGGCCCTTCACGACGCGAGCACCCGCCCGCTCCTCCATGGCCTGGATCTGGCCACGGCGGGAGTTGATGTCGCCGATGACCTCGCCCATGTAGTCCTCGGGCGTGGTGACCTCGACGGCCATCATCGGCTCGAGGAGCACGGGGCTGGCCTTACGCGCGGCCTCCTTGAAGGCCTGCGAACCGGCGATCTTGAAGGCGAGCTCCGAGGAGTCGACCTCGTGGTAGCCACCGTCGATGAGGGTGACGCGCACGCCGGTCATCTCGTAACCGGCGAGGATGCCGAACTGCATGGCCTCCTGCGCACCGGCGTCGACCGAAGGGATGTACTCCTTCGGGATACGACCACCGGTCACCTTGTTCACGAACTCGTACGAGGCGTCGCCGCCCTCGATCGGCTCGATCGCGATCTGCACCTTCGCGAACTGGCCGGTACCACCAGTCTGCTTCTTGTGCGTGTAGTCGACGCGCTCGACGGCCTTGCGGATCGTCTCACGGTAGGCGACCTGCGGCTTGCCGACGTTGGCCTCGACCTTGAACTCACGGCGCATACGGTCGACCAGCACCTCGAGGTGCAGCTCGCCCATACCACCGATGATGGTCTGGCCGGTCTCCTCGTCCGAGTGGACCTGGAAGGACGGGTCCTCCTCGGCCAGGCGCTGGATCGCGACGCCCAGCTTCTCCTGGTCGCCCTTCGACTTGGGCTCGATGGCGACCTGGATGACCGGCGCCGGGAAGTCCATGGACTCCAGGATGACCGGGTTCTTGTCGTCGGACAGCGTCTCACCGGTGGTGGTCTGCTTCAGGCCCATGACGGCGATGATGTCGCCGGCGCCCACCGAGTCGATCTCCTCACGCTTGTTCGCGTGCATGCGGTAGATCTTGCCGATGCGCTCCTTCTTGCCCTTGACGGAGTTCAGCACGGCGGTGCCGGACTCCAGGCGGCCCGAGTAAACCCGGACGAAGGTGAGCTTGCCGAGGTGCGGGTCGCTCATGATCTTGAACGCCAGCGCGGACAGCGGCTCGTCGTCGGACGGCTTGCGCTTGACGACCAGCTCGGGGTCCTTCACGTCGTGGCCCTCGATGGCCTCGACGTCGAGCGGGGTCGGCAGGTAGCGCACGACCGCGTCGAGCAGGGGCTGGACGCCCTTGTTCTTGAACGCGGTGCCACAGAACACCGGGGTGACCGTGGTGTCGCTGGACTTGCCGGACGCGATGGTGATGCGACGGATCGCGGCGTACAGCTGCTCCTCGGTGGGCTCCTGGCCCTCCAGGTACAGCTCCATGATCTCTTCGTCGTTCTCGGCGACGCCCTCGATCAGCTTGCCGCGGTACTCCTCGGCAGCCTCGGTGTGCGTGGCCGGGATGTCGACGACGTCGTACATCTCGCCCTTGGCGGCCTCGGCGGACCACACGAGCGCCTTCATGCGGACCAGGTCCACGACGCCCTTGAAGTCGGCCTCGGCGCCGATCGGAAGCTGCATGACCAGCGGCTGGGCGCCCAGGCGGTCCGAGATCATGTCCACGCAGCGGTGGAACTCGGCGCCGGTACGGTCCAGCTTGTTGACGAAGCAGATACGCGGCACGCCGTAACGGTCGGCCTGACGCCACACCGTCTCGGACTGCGGCTCGACACCGGCGACACCGTCGAACACCGTCACGGCACCGTCGAGCACACGCAGGGAGCGCTCCACCTCAACGGTGAAGTCGACGTGCCCCGGGGTGTCGATGATGTTGATGGTGTAGTCGTTGTCCTCGAGCGGCCAGTGACAGGTGGTCGCAGCAGACGTGATCGTGATGCCACGCTCCTGCTCCTGCTCCATCCAGTCCATGGTGGCAGCGCCGTCGTGGACCTCACCGATCTTGTAAGACACACCGGTGTAGAACAGGATCCGCTCGGTGGTGGTCGTCTTGCCCGCGTCGATGTGGGCCATGATCCCGATGTTGCGGACCTTGGCCAGGTCAAGTGAAGTGGTAGCCATAGTGGCTCAGTCTTCTCTCGGTCTCGATGGGGTAGCGACTACCAGCGGTAGTGCGCGAAGGCCTTGTTGGACTCGGCCATCTTGTGCGTGTCCTCGCGCTTCTTGACGGCCGCACCGAGGCCGTTCGAAGCGTCGAGAAGCTCGTTGAGCAGACGCTCGGTCATGGTCTTCTCGCGACGGGCGCGGGAGTAGCCGACGAGCCAGCGCAGCGCGAGCGTGTTGGCACGACCGGGCTTGACCTCGATCGGAACCTGGTACGTCGCACCACCGACACGGCGGGACTTGACCTCGAGGGTCGGCTTGATGTTCTCCAGCGCGCGCTTCAGCGTGATGACCGGGTCGTTGCTGGTCTTCTCGCGCAGGCCCTCCATGGCGCCGTACACGATGCGCTCGGCGGTGGAGCGCTTGCCGTTCAGCAGCACCTTGTTGATGAGCGACGTGACAAGAGGAGAACCGTAGACCGGGTCGATGATGACCGGGCGCTTCGGGGCGGGGCCCTTACGAGGCATTTCTACTTCTCCTTCTTGGCGCCGTAGCGGCTGCGGGCCTGCTTGCGGTTCTTGACACCCTGGGTGTCAAGCGAACCGCGGATGATCTTGTAGCGAACACCGGGCAGGTCCTTCACACGGCCGCCGCGCACGAGCACGATGGAGTGCTCCTGCAGGTTGTGTCCCTCACCCGGAATGTAAGCGGTGACCTCGATCCCGCTGGTCAGACGCACACGCGCGACCTTACGCAGGGCCGAGTTCGGCTTCTTCGGGGTGGTCGTGAACACACGCGTGCAGACGCCACGACGCTGAGGGGAACCCTCGAGTGCGGGCGTCTTGTTCTTCTCGACCTTGTCCTGCCGGCCCTTACGGACCAGCTGCTGGATCGTAGGCACTACTTCTCCGGTTTCTGTGTGCCGAATGGTGAAGCTAACCTGGAACGTCGCCGACCCACGCGGTCGGGTGTGTCGAATCCGGCGGACTCCCGCCGCAAGGCGAAAACAGCACAGATTACGGTGGCCGCTCACAGCTCGCGATGCGGGTGAAGGCACGCACGAGAGCCAGGGCACACCCCAGGCACAAGGTCTGAGCGTACCTACCTCATTCGCTGCGGTCAAAACAAATGGGCCGCGCCCGCATCGCCATACGGCCGATGTCAAGACCGTACGCCGTGTTTGATCTTCGAATCGGCGATCCTGGCATGTCAGCGCCACATCGCTGGATCGTCGGAACGAGCGCCCACAGCCGTCATGCGGACAAGGCGGCAGCGACGATCATCAGCGTCAGCATGGCCGCCCAGGCCGCGTTCGACAGCCACCCCAGCACGAGGCCGGTGAGGGCGAGGGCGTCGCCGCCCTCGCCGGTCCGCCGGATCTCGGAGCGCGCGGCATGCCCCAGGACGACGGCCGGAATGCCGGTCAGGCCGAAGCTCACGAGGCACAGCACCCCGCAGACCACCGAACCGACCGCCTTGCCGTTCGTCGTCGGCCGAGGCGTCGCCAGGAACGTCGGCGGTACGGGCATCACGGGCGCCGGGTGCGGCATGGGGCCCTGGGGCAGGTCGGCGACGAGCAGGGCCAGCTCCCCCACCGTCCGAGCCGTATAGGCCCGGGAGACCCGCTGCTCGAACTCGGGGTGCTCCAGTCGCCCCTCGCCGTAGCCGGCTCTGAGCACGTCCACGGCCCGCTCACGGTCGGCGTGCGAGGCGAGCATCGACGGCGCGCCCGGGCCCGTCCACGGCTGCGGGGCGCCGGCGCCGGACCACGGCTGCGGCGCGCTGCCGCCCTTCCCTGGCTGCCACGGCTGCCCCGGCTGCCACGACGGATGCGTCATGGAGCACCTCCCCCGTTGTGGTCGGAGTCCCTCCATGATGCGCCGAACCGGCATCAAGGGCATCGGGGTCTGCCCGGAGAAAACCCGGAGACGGCCGCGACGGCCCGAAACAAGCCACGCACGCCGAAGGGCGGCCACCCCGAAAGGTGACCGCCCTCGACTGTGCCTGACTCAGGCTGCTCGCTTACTGGTTGTACGGACCGTAGTCGTAGTCCTCCAGCGGAACGGCCTGGCCGGAGCCGGTGCCGAACGGCGAGTAGTCGATGTCGTCGTAGCCGACGGCCGAGTACATCGCGGCCTTGGCCTCCTCGGTCGGCTCGACCCGGATGTTGCGGTAGCGGGACAGACCCGTACCGGCCGGGATGAGCTTACCGATGATGACGTTCTCCTTGAGGCCGATGAGGCTGTCGGACTTGGCGTTGATCGCCGCATCCGTCAGGACTCGGGTCGTCTCCTGGAAGGAGGCGGCCGACAGCCAGGATTCCGTCGCCAGCGAGGCCTTGGTGATACCCATCAGCTGCGGACGACCGGAGGCCGGGTGACCGCCCTCCTGGACCACACGACGGTTCTCGGTCTCGAACTTCGATCGCTCGACCAGCTCGCCGGGCAGCAGCTCGGCGTCGCCGGACTCGATGATCGTCACGCGGCGCAGCATCTGCCGGATGATGATCTCGATGTGCTTGTCGTGGATCGACACACCCTGCGAGTTGTAGACCTTCTGGACCTCGCCGACCAGGTGGACCTGGACGGCACGCTGACCCAGGATGCGCAGCACGTCGTGCGGGTTGGTGGCACCCACGGTGAGCTTCTGGCCCACCTCGACGTGCTCACCCTCGCTGACCAGGAGTCGGGCACGCTTCGAGATCGGGAACGCCGTCTCGTCGCTGCCGTCGTCCGGGGTGACGACGAGCTTCTTGGTCTTCTCGGTCTCCTCGATCCGGACGCGGCCGGTGGCCTCGGAGATCGGGGCGACACCCTTCGGGGTACGGGCCTCGAAGAGCTCGACGACACGCGGCAGACCCTGGGTGATGTCGTCACCGGCCACACCACCGGTGTGGAAGGTACGCATCGTCAGCTGGGTACCGGGCTCACCGATGGACTGGGCGGCGATGATGCCGACCGCCTCACCGATGTCGACCAGCTTGCCGGTGGCGAGCGAGCGGCCGTAGCACATGGCGCAGGTGCCGACGGCGGACTCACAGGTCAGGACCGAGCGGGTCTTGACCTCCTCGATGCCGGCCTTGACCAGCTGGTCGATGAGGACGTCACCGAGGTCGACGCCCGCCGGGGCCAGCACCTTGCCGTCAACGACGATGTCCTCGGCGAGGCAGCGCGCGTACACGCTGGTCTCGGCGTTGTCCGCCTTGCGCAGCACGCCGTCCGCACCGCGCTCCGCGATGTGGAGCTTGAGGCCACGCTCGGTGCCGCAGTCCTCCTCGCGGATGATGACGTCCTGGGAGACGTCGACCAGACGACGGGTGAGGTAACCCGAGTCGGCGGTACGAAGGGCGGTGTCCGCCAGACCCTTACGGGCACCGTGCGTGGAGATGAAGTACTCCAGCACGGACAGGCCCTCACGGAACGAGGCCTTGATCGGACGCGGAATCGTCTCGTTCTTGGCGTTCGACACCAGACCACGCATACCGGCAATCTGACGCATCTGCATCATGTTGCCTCGTGCACCCGAGTTCACCATCATGAAGATCGGGTTGGTCTTCGGGAAGTTCTCGTTCATGGCCTCGGCAACCTCGTTGGTCGCCTTGGTCCAGATCGCGATGAGCTCCTGGGTGCGCTCGTCCTTGGTGATCAGACCGCGCTCGTACTGCTTCTGGACCTTCTCGTCCTGCGCCTCGTAGCCCTTGACGATCTCCTTCTTCGCCTCGGGAACGACGACGTCGGAGATGGCGACGGTGACACCGGAACGGGTGGCCCAGTAGAAGCCGGACGCCTTCAGGTTGTCGAGCGTCGCCGCCACGATGACCTTCGGGTAGCGCTCGGCGAGGTCGTTGACGATCTCGGAGAGCTGCTTCTTGCCGACCTCGTAGTCGACGAACGGGTAGTCCTCGGGCAGCAGTTCGTTGAAGAGCGCACGACCGAGCGTGGTCTTCAGACGGAAGCTGTCACCCTGCTGCCACTCCGGCTCGCCCTCTTCCTGGGCGGGCGGCATCCAGCCACGCGGCGGGATGGTGCCCACCGGGAAGCGGATGTCGATCTTTGACTGGAGCGAGAGCTCGCCGGCGTCGAAGGCCATGATCGCCTCGGCCACGGACGAGAAGCCGCGGTCCGCGCCCTTCACGTTCCGCATCTCGCTGTCGGTGGTGAGGAAGAACAGACCGAGGACCATGTCCTGGGTCGGCATCGTCACCGGACGGCCGTCGGCGGGCTTGAGGATGTTGTTCGAGGACAGCATCAGGATGCGGGCCTCGGCCTGCGCCTCCGCGGACAGCGGCAGGTGCACGGCCATCTGGTCACCGTCGAAGTCCGCGTTGAACGCGGTGCAGACGAGCGGGTGGATCTGGATGGCCTTGCCCTCGACCAGCTGCGGCTCGAAGGCCTGGATGCCGAGGCGGTGCAGGGTGGGAGCACGGTTCAGCAGAACCGGGTGCTCGGCGATGACCTCTTCGAGGACGTCGTACACGACCGTGCGGCCGCGCTCCACCATGCGCTTGGCGCTCTTGATGTTCTGCGCGTGATTCAGGTCGACCAGGCGCTTCATCACGAACGGCTTGAAGAGCTCCAGCGCCATCGCCTTCGGCAGACCGCACTGGTGCAGCTTCAGCTGCGGACCGACGACGATCACGGAACGCGCGGAGTAGTCCACACGCTTACCGAGCAGGTTCTGACGGAATCGACCCTGCTTACCCTTCAGCATGTCGCTGAGGGACTTCAGCGGACGGTTACCGGGACCGGTGACCGGGCGGCCACGACGACCGTTGTCGAACAGCGCGTCGACGGCCTCCTGGAGCATGCGCTTCTCGTTGTTCACGATGATCTCGGGCGCACCGAGGTCGAGAAGGCGCTTCAGTCGGTTGTTCCGGTTGATCACACGGCGGTACAGGTCGTTCAGGTCGGAGGTCGCGAAGCGGCCACCGTCCAGCTGCACCATCGGGCGAAGGTCCGGCGGGATGACCGGCACGCAGTCGAGGACCATGCCCTTGGGGCTGTTGGAGGTCTGCAGGAACGCGGACACAACCTTCAGCCGCTTCAGCGCACGGGTCTTCTTCTGGCCCTTGCCGGTGCGGATGATCTCGCGGAGCCTCTCGGCTTCCTCGTCGAGGTCGAAGGACTCCAGGCGCTTCTGCAGCGCCGCGGCACCCATCGAGCCGTCGAAGTACGTGCCGAAGCGGTCACGCAGCTCGCGGTAGAGCAGCTCGTCGCCCTCGAGGTCCTGGACCTTGAGGTTCTTGAACCGGGTCCACACCTCGTCGAGACGGTCGATCTCGCGCTGCGCACGGTCACGCAGCTGCTTCATCTCGCGCTCGGCACCCTCGCGCACCTTGCGGCGCACGTCGGCCTTGGCGCCCTCGGCCTCCAGCTCGGCCAGGTCGGTCTCGAGCTTCTTGGCGCGGGCCTCCAGGTCGGCGTCCCGGCGGTTCTCGACCTGCTGCCGCTCGACGGAGACGTGCGCCTCCAGGGAGGGCAGGTCACGCGTACGGCGCTCCTCGTCGACGTACGTGATCATGTACGCCGCGAAGTAGATGACCTTCTCGAGGTCCTTGGGAGCCAGGTCGAGCAGGTAGCCGAGCCGGCTCGGGACACCCTTGAAGTACCAGATGTGGGTGACGGGCGCGGCCAGTTCGATGTGGCCCATCCGCTCACGACGCACCTTGGCGCGAGTCACCTCGACGCCGCAGCGCTCACAGATGATGCCCTTGAAGCGGACGCGCTTGTACTTGCCGCAGTAGCACTCCCAGTCCCGGGTCGGACCGAAGATCTTCTCGCAGAAGAGTCCGTCCTTTTCGGGCTTGAGGGTGCGGTAGTTGATGGTCTCGGGCTTCTTGACCTCGCCGTGGCTCCACTGACGGATGTCGTCAGCGGTGGCCAGACCGATCCGGAGCTCATCGAAGAAGTTGACGTCGAGCACTATGCGTCAATCCCTCTCAGGGTTGTAAGTCTTGGGGTCTGAAACGGGGGCCTGGGGGTCGGCGGGGCCCTGTGGGTAAGGGCCCCGCCGGACTCCCGTCAGACCTCTTCGACGCTGCTCGGCTCGCGCCGGGACAGGTCGATGCCGAGCTCCTCCGCTGCGCGGAAGACGTCCTCGTCGGTGTCACGCATCTCGATGGACATACCGTCGCTGGACAGCACCTCCACGTTCAGGCAGAGCGACTGCATCTCCTTGATGAGCACCTTGAAGGACTCGGGGATGCCGGGCTCGGGGATGTTCTCGCCCTTGACGATGGCCTCGTAGACCTTCACGCGGCCGGTGACGTCGTCGGACTTGATGGTCAGCAGCTCCTGGAGGGCGTACGCGGCGCCGTATGCCTCCAGCGCCCACACCTCCATCTCACCGAAGCGCTGGCCACCGAACTGGGCCTTACCACCCAGCGGCTGCTGGGTGATCATGCTGTACGGACCGGTCGAACGGGCGTGCAGCTTGTCGTCGACCAGGTGGTGCAGCTTCAGGATGTACATGTAGCCGACCGAGATCGGCTCCGGGAAGGGCTCACCCGAGCGGCCGTCGAACAGCGGCGCCTTACCGGTCGGGAGCACCATGCGCTCGCCGTCGCGGTTCGGGACCGTGTGGTTCAGCAGACCGGCGAGCTCGTCCTCACGGGCACCGTCGAAGACCGGGGTGGCGACGTTGGTGCCGGGCTCGACCTTGTCGGCCTCAATGGCCTGGAGGCGCTGCGCCCAGTCGTCCGCGAGGCCGGAGACGTCCCAGCCGCGGCTGGCGAGCCAGCCGAGGTGGATCTCCAGGACCTGTCCCGGGTTCATTCGGGACGGGACACCCAGCGGGTTGAGGATGATGTCGACCGGCGTGCCGTCCTCCAGGAACGGCATGTCCTCGATCGGCAGGATCTTGGAGATGACGCCCTTGTTGCCGTGACGGCCGGCGAGCTTGTCACCGTCGGTGATCTTGCGCTTCTGCGCCACGTACACGCGCACCAGCTGGTTCACACCGGGGGGAAGCTCGTCGCCCTCCTCGCGGTCGAAGACGCGGACGCCGATGACCTTGCCGATCTCGCCGTGCGGGACCTTCAGCGAGGTGTCACGGACCTCACGGGCCTTCTCACCGAAGATCGCACGGAGCAGGCGCTCCTCCGGCGTCAGCTCGGTCTCACCCTTGGGCGTGACCTTGCCGACGAGGATGTCGCCGGCGACGACCTCGGCACCGATACGGATGATGCCGCGCTCGTCGAGGTCGGCGAGGACCTCCTCGGAGACGTTCGGGATGTCCCGGGTGATCTCCTCGGGGCCGAGCTTGGTGTCACGGGCGTCGACCTCGTGCTCCTCGATGTGGATCGAGGAGAGGACGTCGTCCTGCACGAGGCGCTGCGACAGGATGATCGCGTCCTCGTAGTTGTGACCCTCCCACGGCATGAACGCCACGAGCAGGTTCTTGCCCAGCGCCATCTCGCCGTTCTGGGTGGCGGGACCGTCGGCGAGCACCTGGCCCGTGATGATCCGGTCGCCCTCGTTGACGATGACCTTCTGGTTGACCGAGGTGCCCTGGTTGGACCGGGAGAACTTGGCCAGGCGGTACGTGATGTACGTGCCGTCGTCGTTGGCGGTGGTGATGTAGTCCGCGGAGACCTCCTGGACCACACCGTCCTTCTCGGCCTTGACCACGTCGCCGGCGTCGACCGCGGAGCGGTACTCCATGCCGGTGCCGACGAGCGGGGACTCGGACTTAATCAGCGGCACGGCCTGACGCATCATGTTCGCGCCCATGAGGGCACGGTTGGCGTCGTCGTGCTCGAGGAACGGGATCATGGCGGTCGCGACCGACACCATCTGGCGCGGCGAGACGTCCATGTAGTCCACGTCGTCACCGGCGACGTAGTCGACCTCACCGCCACGGCGGCGGACGAGGACGCGGTTCTCGGCGAACCGCATGTCGTCCGAGAGCGTGGCGTTGGCCTGCGCGATGACGAAGCGGTCCTCTTCGTCGGCCGTCAGGTAGTCGACCTCGTCGGTGACGACACCGTCGGTGACCCGGCGGTACGGCGTCTCGACGAAACCGAACGCGTTGACGCGGCCGTACGAGGCGAGCGAACCGATCAGACCGATGTTCGGGCCTTCGGGAGTCTCGATCGGGCACATACGACCGTAGTGAGACGGGTGCACGTCACGGACCTCGAAGCCGGCCCGCTCACGGGAGAGACCACCCGGGCCAAGAGCCGACAGACGGCGCTTGTGGGTGAGACCCGACAGCGGGTTGTTCTGGTCCATGAACTGCGACAGCTGGCTGGTGCCGAAGAACTCCTTGATGGAGGCGACGACCGGCCGGATGTTGATCAGGGTCTGCGGCGTGATCGCCTCGACGTCCTGGGTCGTCATGCGCTCACGGACGACTCGCTCCATACGCGCCAGACCCGTACGGACCTGGTTCTGGATGAGCTCGCCGACGCTGCGCAGACGACGGTTGCCGAAGTGGTCGATGTCGTCGGTCTCGACGACGATCGTGCCGCCGCTGTCCCCGGTGGTCTCGGTCTCGCCGGCGTGCAGCTTCACCAGGTACTTGATCGTCGAGATGACGTCCTCGACGGTCAGGATGCCCGCGTCGAGCGGGGCCTCCGCGCCCAGCTTCTTGTTGACCTTGTAGCGGCCGACCTTGGCGAGGTCGTAGCGCTTCGGGTTGAAGTACAGGTTCTCCAGAAGCGTCTGCGCGGCCTCACGCGTGGGGGGCTCGCCCGGACGCAGCTTGCGGTAGATGTCGAGCAGCGCGTCGTCCTGGCCCTGGGTGTGGTCCTTCTCCAGAGTGGCGCGCATGGACTCGTACTCGCCGAACTCCTCGAGGATCTGCTCGGTCGTCCAACCGAGAGCCTTGAGCAGAACGGTCACGGACTGCTTGCGCTTGCGGTCGATGCGGACACCGACCATGTCGCGCTTGTCGATCTCCATCTCAAGCCAGGCACCCCGGGACGGGATGATCTTGGCGGAGAAGATGTCCTTGTCGGACGTCTTGTCGATGGAGGAGTCGAAGTAGACACCGGGCGAACGGACCAGCTGGGACACCACGACACGCTCGGTGCCGTTGATGACGAAGGTGCCCTTGTGGGTCATGAGCGGGAAGTCGCCCATGAAGACCGTCTGGGACTTGATCTCGCCGGTCTCGTTGTTGGTGAACTCAGCCGTCACGAAGAGCGGAGCGGCGTACGTGAAGTCGCGCTCCTTGCACTCGTCGATGCTGTTCTTCGGCGGCTCGAAACGGTGGTCGCGGAACGTCAGCGACATCGACCCGGAGAAGTCCTCGATCGGGGAGATCTCCTCGAAGATCTCCTCCAGACCGGACTTGGTGGGGACGTCCTGACCGGACTCCAGAGCCGCCTCGACCCGACTCTGCCAGGCGGTGTTGCCGAGCAGCCAGTCGAAGCTCTCGGTCTGCAGCGCGAGCAGGTTGGGAACCTCGAGGGGCTCCTTGATCTTTGCAAAGGAGATGCGCAGCGGGGCGGTGCTGGCGGCGTTATTCGTATTCGCGGTCGAGGCAGTGCGCGAGGCGGCCAAGAGGGGGTCCTTCCGAGGGCTCGGACTCACTACGCGCGTACCGGCCCCTCACAGGGACACAGAGACAGGCGTTTCCTTCTCCGACCAAAGAAGGCCAGGTCAGGGAGGTCCGGTCATCGGTGCTCAAGCGAGGGCATGCCCCTGGTGACGGGCAGGGGACAGCTAACAGGCAGCGCAAAGGGTCAGTGTAGCCACTTGGCACACTGATGTCCAGTGCGGGTTTTTCGCGACCCTCGTTGTTCTCAACGCCCTCGTTCTCAACGCCCTCGGCATGCTTGCCCTCAACGCACGTTGATACTGCCCTCTTCGCCGCCGATCCATGCCTCGGATTCGGATCCTTGTGACGACGCGTCCTGAGAATTGCGCGCTGCGTGCGGTTCGTCAAGGCCCCCATGCCCGACTCGGAGGCGCCCAGGGACACGACGAAGATCACCATACCCCTCGCCGTAGCGGGAGCAAGGTAACCGTGGCCGCGCCCCCAGGAACGCCGAAGAGCGACCACCCGAATGGATGATCGCTCTTCGGTGCGACTGCGTTACAGCCCCGGAGGACTGTCTTTCAGCAAGCGCGAAGGTCGTGGTCGACCAGCAGGACCGGGAAGGTCTTACTTGACCTCGACGGAGGCGCCGGCGCCCTTGAGGGACTCGGCGGCCTTCTCGGCGGCGTCCTTGGCGACCTTCTCGAGAACGGGCTTCGGGGCGCCGTCCACGAGGTCCTTGGCCTCCTTCAGACCCAGGGAGGTCAGCTCACGCACGACCTTGATGACCTGGATCTTCTTGTCGCCGGCACCGGTGAGGATGACGTCGAACTCGTCCTGCTCCTCGGCGGCCTCGGCCGGGGCGGCCGGACCGGCCGGACCGGCAACGGCGACGGCCGCGGCGGCGGTGACGTCGAACTTCTCCTCGAACGCCTTCACGAACTCGGAGAGCTCGATGAGGGTCATCTCCTCGAACTGCGCGAGCAGGTCGTCCTGGCTGAGCTTCGCCATGATGGCGGTCCTTCCACTAAATCGGCAGGTGCCGGATGTACATGTGAGGCGGGCGTACGTCTGGCCCGCGACGGCCTCCGCGTTCAGGCAGCGGGGGCCGGGATGCGAGCCGAGTTACTCGGCACCGCCCTGCTCGTCCTGCTTGGCACGGAGCGCGTCCACGGTGCGGACGAGCTTCGAGGGAAGCGCCTGGAAGAGCTGAGCAGCCTGGGACTGCTTGCCCTTGAAGGCACCCGCCAGCTTGGAGAGCAGAACCTCGCGGGACTCGAGGTCCGCAAGCTTCTTGATGTCGTCGGCGGACAGCGCCTTGCCGTCAAGGACACCGCCCTTGATGACGAGGTTCGGGTTGTCCTTGGCAAAGTCGCGGAGACCCTTCGCCGCCTCGACCGGGTCACCGGTCACGAAGGCGACGGCCGACGAACCCGTGAAGAGGTCGTCGATCGTGTTGATCCCGGCCTCATTGGCCGCAATCTTGGTCAGCGTGTTCTTCGCCACACGGTAGTTAGCGTTCTCACCGAGTGAACGACGCAGCTGCTGCAGCTGCGCCACGGTGAGACCGGTGTACGCGGTAACGACGGCGCCGTTGGAGTTGCGGAACTTGTCCCGCATCTCCTCGACGGCATCGACCTTGTCTGGCCTCGCCATGAGCCTCGGCCTCCTTCCGGGTGATTCGGACCGCGCGGACCCGAAGGAGGACTGGGGAAAACGAAACGCCCCGGCGCAGGCGCACGGGGCGGACTCGACCGACGGCACATACTGGACGTATGCACTCCGGGAGCTCTTCCACAGTCACCTGCGCGGGTCGTCCGCAATTTTCAGCGGATCCTTCGGCCACCGCACCCTCTCGCGAGCGCACGGCAACGACCAGCGGTCTTTGGCTTCTGTAGGAGAGTACGGGACGGAATCGCCGTCAGGCAAATCGGCCCCTACGGGTGCTCAGCTCCCCTTGTTCTTCAGGGGCTTGCGCAGGTCCGCGGTGTCGTCGGCGCGCGGCGCCCGGACCGCCACCGCCTTGCCGTGGTCGAGGAAGGTGAAGGTGAGGTCGAGCGTGCCGTGGCGCCCGAAGCCCTGGGTGCGGAGCCGCTTGATGTGGTCGTCGCCGTCGACCCACACATCGAGGGTGAGCTCGTCCACGCCCAGCTTCTCGTACTGGTCGAGGCTGCTCTCGCGCCCCTCCCGAGCGGTCTTGTCCTTCACCTCGTCCAGGGAGGCGCGGAGCTCGTCGACGGTCGCCGTCCCCGCGTAGTGCGTGGTGCCCGCGCCGTCGACCTTCTCGGAACCGATCCGCTGCACGTCCTCGGCGGCTGCCAGGAAGCCGGCTTCCCGGGCCGGGTTGCGGCTGACCTGGTCGCGCAGGCCGCCGACGTCCATGCGCAGGCCGCCGTGCGTGGTGAACTCGGCGTTCGGGCCGTAGCTGATCCAGTGCCGGCCGCCCATCTCCTTGACCATGTCGCCGGTCGCGCTGCCGTACAGCACCCCGTCGACCAACCTCAGCTCGGACTCCCCCTGCTGATCACCGCTCAGGTTGGCCGTCCTGAGGCGCGCCGCCACCGGCTGCGCCGTACGGACGGTCGCCTCGTCCGCTATTCGCCCTCGCTCGGGAAACTGGCCGGTGACCCGGTAGCTGAGGGAGGTGACGTCCTCGGTCTTCTCCACGGCCCGCGCGACGGTGTCGGCAGCAGACGAGTCCGCGGACGACTGAGCGCCGACGCCTGTCCCACAGCCGGCGAGCAGCATCGCGGCAAGGCCGAGGCCCACCGCCTGACGCGGCATGAAGATGCGCACGCCAAGCCGCGTTGTTTCCTGCATTGGTTCCCCCCAAGGAACAGTCTTCGAATTCACGACTCACGAGTCACGAGTCAGGAGTCAGGAGTCAGCGAGCCTCCGGAGCCCTTCAGCAGCTCCTTGAGGTCCGCCGTGTCCCCCGCCGCAGGTCTCACGACCTTGGTCTTCACGCCGTAGTCGCTGTAGTACGCGGTCTGGGTCAGCGCTCCCGTGGCCGTCCGGCCCTTCTCGACCTTCTTGACCAGCAGGTCCCGGTCGTCGACCCATATGTCGACGGTCTGCTCGGCGACGCCGTGCCCCTGCACCGTGCCGGAGTAGTGCCTGGTCTGCTCGCCGCTCACCGTCTCCTCGCCGACCTTGCGTGCGTCGGTGGAGGACAGCAGCAGCTTCACCGACGTATGCGGCGCGGCCCCCCGCATCTGGTCCGCGAGAGCGGCTCCGGAGCTGCCTGCGAGGTCGTCCAGGTCGGCGTAGGGGTACTTGATCCAGTGCTTGCCGTCGGTCTTCTCGGCGAACCTGTCGCCCATGCGCGCGTAGTAGGCGTCGGGGAGGTAGCGGGCCTCCATCGACGTGGTGCCGAGGCGGCGCATTGTCTTGGCCGTGGTGCCGCCGGTGTAGGTGATCGTCAGGGTGCCGGTGAGGCCGTCGCTCCAGGCGAGGGTGCCGTCGGCCTTCATGGACAGCGTCGAGCCCATGGTGGTCGTGGACCTGACGCGGGCGGACTCGGCCTGACCGGTGGACCGCTCGACGGTGCGCAGGGCTGCCGTCACGGCACGAGCGGGCGCGGGGCGGTCCGGCTCGCCTGGGCCGTCGGAGGACGTGCAGGCGGGCAGGGTCGTCAGCGCGGTCAGCAGCGCGACCCACAACGCCGACGGGCGCGCCCTCGTGCTCGTCATTCGTCCCCCCTGTGCGGATCCCGTGAATGCACGTTAACCCAGGGCACTGACAAACAGGGGAGACAAACGGGAAGACAGGGACGGGCCCCGCACCCGGGAAGGGTGCGGGGCCCGTTTCGAGCCTGGTGAGCCGTTGGCTCAGACCGCGGCCGGGTCCTCCTCGACGAGGAGGTTGCGGGTGCGGTTCGGGTCGACCGGAACGCCGGGGCCCATCGTGGTGGTGATGGCGGCCTTCTTGATGTAGCGACCCTTGGCGGCGGACGGCTTCAGACGGAGGATCTCGTCCAGCGCGGCGCCGTAGTTCTCCACCAGCTTGGTGTCGTCGAAGGACGCCTTGCCGATGATGAAGTGCAGGTTCGAGTGCTTGTCGACTCGGAACTCGATCTTGCCGCCCTTGATCTCGGTCACGGCCTTGACCACGTCCGGCGTCACGGTGCCGGTCTTCGGGTTCGGCATCAGACCACGCGGGCCGAGGACACGGCCGAGGCGGCCGACCTTGCCCATGAGGTCCGGGGTGGCGACGACGGCGTCGAAGTCCAGGCGGCCCTTCGAGACCTCGTCGATCAGCTCGTCGGAACCGACGATGTCGGCGCCCGCGGCACGCGCGGCCTCGGCACGGTCACCGGTCGCGAAGACCAGGACCCGGGCGGTCTTACCGGTGCCGTGCGGAAGGTTCACGGTGCCACGGACCATCTGGTCGGCCTTACGCGGGTCGACACCCAGACGGAAGGCGACCTCGACGGTGCCGTCGAACTTGGTCGCGGACGTCTCCTTGGCGAGGCGGACGGCCTCGAGCGGGGCGTAGAGCTTGTCCCGGTCGATCTTGGCGTCCGCAGCGCGGAGAGTCTTGCTGCGCTTGCTCACTACTGCTCCTGGGTTTCTTAGGAGTTGTGGTCCGGGCCGAGCGGGCCCTGCCACTCACTTCTGCTGGGAAGGTGGGCGTCAGCCCTCGACCGTGATGCCCATGGAACGGGCGGTGCCGGCGATGATCTTCGCGGCGGCGTCCAGGTCGTTGGCGTTGAGGTCGGGCATCTTGGTGGTGGCGATCTCGCGGACCTGCGCCTCGGTGATCTTGGCGACCTTGGTCTTGTGCGGCTCGCCGGAGCCCTTCTCAACACCCGCAGCCTTGAGGATCATCTTGGCGGCCGGCGGAGTCTTGGTGATGAAGGTGAAGGAACGGTCCTCGTAGACCGTGATCTCCACCGGGATGACCCAACCGCGCTGCGACTCGGTCGCGGCGTTGTAGGCCTTGCAGAACTCCATGATGTTGACGCCGTGCTGGCCCAGCGCGGGGCCGACCGGCGGGGCCGGGTTGGCGGCACCGGCCTGGATCTGGAGCTTGATGAGCCCCGTGACCTTCTTCTTCTTGGGAGGCATGTGCTCTCTCTCCGGGTCTTAGTGAGAGTGTTCAGCCATCCAGTCCGGATCATCCGGATGGAGGCATACCGCACAACGATAACGGGTATCTATGCGCGGCCAAAAACCGAGCAGGTCAGAGCAGCTACGAGAGCCGATCTGACCTGCTCGGAAGCGGTGTGTCCAGAAGGACCGAAGCAGCCCCGAAGGGGCTAGTTCTTCTGGATCTGGTCGAAGCTGAGCTCGACCGGGGTCTCGCGGCCGAAGATCTCGACGAGGCCCTTGACCTTCTTCGAGTCGGCGTTGATCTCGTTGATCGTGGCCTGCAGCGTGGCGAACGGGCCGTCGGTGACGGTGACCGAGTCGCCGACCTCGAAGTCCAGTACCTGGACCTCGACCTTGCGCTGCGGAGCGGGCTTGCCCTCGGCCTCGGCGGCCTCGCGGGCGGCCTTCTCCTCGGCCTCCGGGGCGAGCATCTTGACGATCTCGTCCAGGGTCAGCGGGTACGGGTCGTAGGCGTTGCCCACGAAGCCGGTGACGCCGGGGGTGTTGCGGACGACGCCCCAGGACTCGTTGGTCAGGTCCATACGGACGAGGACGTAACCCGGCAGCTTGTTCTGCTTGATCGTCTTGCGGTCGCCGTTCTTGATCTGGACGACCTCTTCTTGCGGCACCTCGGCCGCGAAGATGTAGTCCTCGACGTTCAGCGAGACGGCGCGCTGCTCCAGGTTGGTCTTCACGCGGTTCTCGTAGCCGGCGTAGGTGTGGATCACGTACCACTCGCCGGGCAGCGTGCGGAGCTCCTCGCGCAGGGCGGCGACGGGGTCGACGGGCTCGGCCTCCTCCTCGGGGGCCTCTTCCTCGTCCTCGACGTGCAGCGCGGCTTCCTCGGCGGGCTCGCCCGCCTCGGCATCGGCAGCCTCGACCTCGTCCAGGTCCTCGTCCGCGCCCTCGACGATGTCGAGCTCGTCTTCTACGGACTCGTCCGGCTCGACGGCGTCGTTCAGGTTCTGGTCAGACACGGTGGCTGCTTCTTCCTGGATACATAGGGGTGGAACATGCGAAAGGGGCGCCGGTAACCACGGCGCCCTTCGCTCTTGGCTCAGCCGAAGACGTACTTGGCGGCGTTGTCGAGCCCATAGTCAATCACGGTCACCAGACCGATCATGATGACGACGAAGATGATCACCACTGTGGTGTACGTCGTCAGCTGGTTACGCGTCGGCCAGACAACCTTGCGGAGTTCCGCGACAATCTGGCGGTAGAAGAGCGCGAGTCGCTTCAGCGGGCCCTTCTTGGCGCGCTTGCCACCCTTACGGGTCTTCTTGGACTCAGGCGCCTCGTCCTGGGCATCAGGCATGTCGATGGAGCCCACGGCGTCCGTCACTCGTCCTCACCTGATTCCGGGTCGTGGCCGTGCCGCGCCCGGTCTGAGCCGCACGGCGGTGCATTGCTGTACGTACATGCGCACACATCCTGGCGAAGGAGTGTGTAGCAGGGCCGGAGGGACTTGAACCCCCAACCGCTGGTTTTGGAGACCAGTGCTCTACCAATTGAGCTACGACCCTTTGTGTCTGCCCACCAACGTACCGCATCCGGACGGGTGCTCGGTGTACACCCTGCGACTGCGGACCGCTGAAGGCCAACGAGGTGAGAGTGTACGTGGTCCTGGGCGCGCCGTCGAACAGAAAGTGCCCGTGGGGGGCTTGGTCGGCGAAAGATCGGCCGAAGATCACCGGTCGAAGAACACAAGATCCGCTGGCCGTGGCCGCGATCCGCACGGTTGTTCAACTGATGTTCAGTCCGTGAAACCCCCGTGCCGGGCGCGTTTCCTGTCTGAAACGATGGGCCCCATGAGCGCTGCAACCCCTCCGACCGAGCGCCGGGTCTCCGCCCGAGTCGGCGCGATCTCCGAGTCCGCCACCCTCGCCGTGGACGCCAAGGCCAAGGCCCTCAAGGCCGCCGGGCGTCCGGTGATCGGCTTCGGCGCCGGTGAGCCCGACTTCCCGACCCCGGACTACATCGTCGAGGCCGCAATCGAGGCCTGCAAGAACCCGAAGTACCACCGCTACACCCCCGCCGGCGGTCTGCCCGAGCTGAAGGCCGCGATCGCCGCGAAGACGCTGCGCGACTCCGGCTACGAGCCCGACGTGTCGCAGATCCTGATCACCAACGGCGGCAAGCAGGCCATCTACGAGGCCTTCGCCGCGATCCTCGACCCGGGCGACGAGGTCATCGTCCCGGCCCCGTACTGGACGACGTACCCGGAGTCGATCCGCCTCGCGGGCGGTGTCCCGGTCGAGGTCGTCGCCGACGAGACGACCGGCTACCGCGTCTCCGTGGAGCAGTTGGAGGCGGCCCGTACGGAGAAGACGAAGGTCGTCCTGTTCGTGTCGCCGTCCAACCCGACGGGCGCGGTCTACAGCGAGGCCGAGACCGAGGCCATCGGCCGCTGGGCCGTCGAGCACGGCCTGTGGGTGCTGACGGACGAGATCTACGAGCACCTGGTCTACGGCGACGCGGTGTCCGTGTCGCTGCCGGCGGTCCTGCCGGAGCTGCGCGACAAGTGCATCGTGGTCAACGGCGTCGCCAAGACGTACGCCATGACGGGCTGGCGGGTGGGTTGGATCATCGGCCCGAAGGACGTGGTGAAGGCCGCGACCAACCTGCAGTCGCACGCCACGTCGAACGTCTCGAACGTCGCCCAGGTCGCTGCGCTGGCCGCGGTGTCCGGTGACCTGGACGCGGTCGCGAAGATGCGGGAGGCCTTCGACCGCCGCCGCAAGACGATCGTGCGGATGCTCAACGAGATCGACGGAGTGCTCTGCCCGGAGCCCGAGGGCGCCTTCTACGCGTACCCGTCGGTCAAGGCCCTGCTCGGCAAGGAGATCCGCGGCAAGCGCCCGCAGGACACGGTCGAGCTGGCCGCGCTGATCCTGGAGGAGGCCGAGGTCGCGGTGGTGCCGGGCGAGGCCTTCGGCACGCCGGGCTATCTGCGGCTGTCGTACGCGCTCGGGGACGAGGACCTCGTCGAGGGCGTGAGCCGCATCCAGAAGCTGCTGGCGGAGGCCAGGGACTGACGTCCGCCTTCCGTTCCCATGGGTCACCTCCGGTTTTCCGGAGGTGACCCTTTTTTCGTGGGTGACCCATTTGTTTGTGCGAGCAAGACCACGAACGGGGAAACCGCTACCGGGACGGCGTACACGTACGGCAGGATCCTGGAATGGAGCGTGTACGTGATGTCTCTGAACTGCCGAAAGCCCATCTGCACCTGCACTTCACCGGCTCGATGCGGCCGGCGACCCTGCTGGAACTGGCCGACAAGTACGGCGTGCGCCTGCCCGAGGCGCTGACCGACGCGCTGACCCGCGGGGAGTCACCGAAACTGCGGGCGACCGACGAGCGGGGCTGGTTCCGCTTCCAGCGCCTGTACGACGCCGCGCGCTCGTGCCTGCGGCAGCCGGAGGACATCCAGCGGCTGGTCAGAGAGGCCGCGGAGGAGGATGTCAGGGACGGTTCCGGCTGGCTGGAGATCCAGGTCGACCCGACGTCGTACGCACCCCGGCTGGGCGGTCTGATCCCGGCGCTGGAGATCATCCTGGACGCGGTGGAGGCGGCGACGCGGGACACCGGGATCGGGATGCGCGTCCTGGTCGCCGCGAACCGGATGAAGCACCCCCTGGAAGCCCGCACGCTGGCGCGGCTCGCGGTGCGGTACGCCGACCGGGGCGTGGTCGGCTTCGGGCTGTCGAACGACGAGCGCCGGGGCATGGCGCGGGACTTCGACCGTGCCTTCCACATCGCCCGTGAGGGCGGCCTGCTGTCGGCCCCGCACGGCGGAGAGCTGACCGGCCCGTCCTCGGTCCGTGACTGCCTGGACGACCTGGACGCGAACCGCATCGGCCACGGGGTGCGCGCCGCCGAGGACCCGCGGCTGCTGAAGCGCCTCGCCGACAGGGGCGTGACGTGCGAGGTCTGTCCCGCGTCGAACATCGCCCTCGGCGTCTACGAGAAGCCGGAGGACATCCCGCTGCGGACGCTGTACGAGGCCGGCGTCCCGATGGCCCTGGGCGCCGACGACCCCTTGCTCTTCGGCTCACGTCTGGCCGCCCAGTACGACATCGCCCGCCACCACCACGGCTTCACGGACGAGGAACTGGCGGAACTGGCGCGGCAGTCGGTGCGAGGGTCGGCGGCGCCGGACGAGGTGAAGGCGAAGCTGTTGGCCGGGGTGGACGACTGGCTCACCTAGGCCGCTCGTCCCGTGGCCGGCATCAGTCGGCGATACCGGCCAGCAGCGTGCGGGCCAGCCGGGCGGCGAACTCCTCCACCGGGGGCCGCACGGCCTCCTTCGTCGCGTCATAGGCGAACGCCCGCTGCGCGCAGGCTCCCATCAGCAGCGACGCCGCCGCGAACGTGTCCGTGTCCGTACTGACCCGGCCCAGTTCCTGCTCGGCCCGCAGGTAGGTGTCGAGTTCCTGGATCGGCACGTGCGGGCCCGACCCCTTCTGCCGTATGGCGTCGTCGTGCCGCCGCTTGAGCTCGGTCTGCGCGTACAGCGATGCGGCAATCGGGAAGCTCTGCTCGTAGAACAGAGCTGCCTGGCGGGCGATCTCGGTGAGGTTTTCCTCGAGGGAGCGCCTGCCAGGCTCGGCGGCGAGGCTGCTGAGCAGGGGGCGCAGTGGGGGCAGGCGCTCGGTGAGCACCCGGATGAACAGCTCTTCCTTGCTGTCGAAGTGCTTGTAGAGCGCGGCCTCGGAGCATCCGGCCGCCCGCGCGATCTCCTTCGTCGTCGCCCGAGCCAGCCCGACCGTCAGCATCAGCTCGTGAGCGGCGTCGAGGAGCCGGACCCGGGTCGGCTTGTTCTGCATGGCTTGTCCAATCGCCCTTGACGGGTGGGTGAGTACTTACTCACTCTAGAGGTGAGCGCGGGTGAGTGAATACTCACCCACCCGCGCCAACAACCTGCCCCGCAATCCAACGACTTGTCTCATGCGTACGGGAGCTCTCATGAAACTCACCGTTTTCGGTGCCACCGGCGGTATCGGCAAGGAGATCGTCCGCCAGGCCCTGGACGCCGGTCACGAGGTCACGGCCGTCGTACGGGATCCCGCGCGGCTCCCCTCACCGGTGACCGCCTGGAGGTGTTCCGAGCAGATCTGACCGACCCCGATGCCCTGCGACCCGCCGTCGCCGGACGGGACGCCGTGCTGTCCGGCCTCGGTGCCCGTGGACGCAGGGACGCGGGCATCGCGGCACGGTTGACCCGGACGGTGCTGGCGGCCCTGGCGGCCGAGGAGGTGCGGCGGCTGCTCGTGGTCAGCGCCGCGCCGGTCGGGCCCGCGCCGGAGGGGGACGGGTTCCTGGACCGGGCCGTGCTCGGCATCGTGTCGGCGGTCCTCAAGGACATTTACGCCGACCTGCGGGAGACGGAGGCCGAAGTGGCTGGCAGCGGCACGGACTGGACGGTCGTACGGCCGCCGCGTCTGCAGGACAAGCCGCTCACCGGCAGGTACCGGACGGTGGTCGGCGGGTTTCCGCGCAAGGGGCGCTTCATCGGGCGGGCGGATGTGGCGCACGCGATGCTGGGGATGGTGGGGGATCCCGCGACGGTGAAGCAGGGGGTGGGCGTGGCCTACTGAGGGCCCGGCTACGGGAGTACCCGGAGGGCTAGAGGCTGACTCCGACCGTCACCGGCTCGTTGACCAGCGTGATACCGAAGATCTCGCGCACTCCGGCTACGACCTCGCGGGCGAGCGCGAGGAGGTCCTCGGTGGTCGCTGCGCCGCGGTTGGTGAGGGCGAGGGTGTGCTTGGTGGAGATGCGGGCGGGGCCGGTGCCGTATCCCTTGGTGAAGCCGGCCTTGTCGATGAGCCAGGCCGCGGAGGTCTTGATGTGCCCGTCCCCCGCCGGGTAGGCGGGCGGCTCCACGTCGGCGCCGAGGTGCTCGCGCACGCGCGCGTGGAACGCCGTGAACTGCTCGTCGCTGAGGATGGGGTTGGTGAAGAAGGAGCCGGCCGACCAGGTGTCGTGGTCCTCGGCGTCCAGGACCATGCCCTTCCCGGAACGCAGATTCAGCACTGTCTCGCGGGCGGCGGCAAGGGGGACGCGGTCGCCGGGCCCGACGCCGAGGGCGCGGGCGGTCTCGGCGTACTTGATGGGGGCGGAGAGACCTTCGGCGTTCTCCAGCTGGAAGCGGACGCGCAGGACGACGTAGCGGTCCGGGTCGGCCTTGAAGCGGCTGTGGCGGTAGGAGAAGGCGCAGTCGGCGTTCGGGATGACGACGGTTTGGCCTGTCTGTCGGTCGTACGCGATCACCTCGGTGATCGTCGAGGAGACCTCCTGGCCGTACGCGCCGACGTTCTGGATCGGCGTGGCGCCTGCGGAGCCGGGGATTCCGGCGAGGCACTCGATTCCGGCCAGGCCGGCTTCCAGGGTGCGGGCGACGGCGTCGGTCCAGACCTCGCCGGCGGCCAGCTCGAGCGTGGTGCCGTCCAGCTCGAAGCCCTTCGTGGCGATGACGAGCGCGGTGCCGTCGAAACCCTTGTCCCCGATGACCAGGTTCGATCCACCGCCGATGATCAACAGCGGGGTGCCGTCGGCGTCGGCCTCACGCACGACGGCGATCACCTCGGCATCGGTGGTGGCGGTGACCAGCCTGGTGGCGGGGCCGCCCAGGCGGAAGGTGGTGAGGGGGGCGAGGGGGGCGTCGTGGAGTTCCTGCACGGGCTCAAGAGTACGAGACGGTGGGGGCGGGGATGCCTGCGGCGGCCTGTTGCTGGTCTGGTGGGGGTTCGCGTAGCGCCTGCGGGTGCCTTGGTGGGTCGGGGCCGGGCCGCCATGGGCGACTGCGGCGCCGCGGGGGTACGCCACCACGGCCACTCTGCCGGCCGCTTTCCAGTGCCGGTCCAGGCAATCTCAGCCCGTCTGGGGGTGCCCCCTCTGGGGGAGTTTGAGGACGAGGCCGTTCAGGCCGATGGGGGGTCCAGGGGCGCAGCCCCCTGGCGGGGTCGAAGGGGCGGAGCCCCTGGAGATGGGACGGGTAGGGGCGGCGGGGGCGAGAACCCGGGGCCGGGCGGCGTAGCCCACCCCGCGGGGCTGAGGTGCGGTCAGCCAGCGATGGTTTCCAGGGTCCGCGCCGGCTCGGCCGGCCCCACGGCCCCGCCGGCCCGCCCCCGCCCCGGGATCAGCAGCGCAGCCACCCCCGCGAGAGCCACCACCACAGCACCGGTGACCAGCGCAGGCCGCAGCCCGTCGACGAAGGTCTGGCCGGTCTCGTACCCACCCTGCGCGGAGAAGATCGACGCCATGACGGCGATGCCGAGCGCCCCGCCGACCTCCCGCAGCGCGTTGTTGGCGCCGGAGGCGACGCCCTGCTGTGAGGCACGGACGCTGGACATGACCAGGTTGGACGCCGGGGCGAAGAACAGGGCCATGCCGATGCCGCTGATGATCAGGCCGGGCAACTGGACGGCATAGGACGCGTCAACGGTGGTCACGGGGGCCAGATAGGCCAGCCCGGCGGCCTGGAGGAACAGGCCGGTGGCGACGACGGGGCGCCCGCCGATGCGGTCGGAGAGGATGCCGGCGATCGGCGCGACGAGCATCGGCATGCCGGTCCACGGCAGCATCCGCAGCCCCGCCTCGGTCGGCGAGTAGCCGAGCACGCCCTGCATGTACTGGCTCAGCAGGAAGATCGACCCGAACATACCGAGGAACATCAGCATGCTCGCCGCATTGATCCCGGAGAACGCCCGCGAGCGGAACAGCCGCATCGGCAGCATCGGGTTCTTGGCGCGGGTGCTGTAGAGGACGAATCCTGCCAGCAGCGCGCCTCCGGCGAACAGGCCGGTCAGGACCAAGGGCGCGGTCCAGCCCTCGGCCGGTCCGCGCACCAGGCCATACACGATCCCGAACAGACCGCCGCTGGCGAGCAGCGTTCCGGTGATGTCGAGCGGGGCGCCGGTGCCGTACGACTCGGCGAGGCGCAGGCGGGCGAGCGGCAGCAGGGCGAGGCCCAGCGGAACGTTCAGCCAGAAGATCCACTGCCAGGAGATGTGCTCGGTGAGGCTGCCGCCGATCAGCGGCCCGGACGCGATCGCGAGCCCGTTGACGGCACCCCAGATGCCGTACGCCATCCCACGCTTGGCCGCGGGCACCGCCGCCGTCAGCAGGGTCAGCGTCAGCGGCATCATGATCGCCGCACCGGCGCCCTGCACCGCGCGGGCGGCGATCAGGGAGTCGATGCCGGGCGCGAGGGCCGCGGCGGCGGACGCGCCGGTGAAGATCGAGATGCCGCCGAGGAAGAGCCGGCGACGGCCGAAGCGGTCGCCGAGCGCCGCGCCGAACATCAGCAGAACGGCAAAGGTGAGCGTGTAGGCGCTCACCGTCCACTCCAAGTCGTCCAGCGCTCCGCCCAGGTCCTTGCGGATGGAGGGCAGTGCGGTGGTGACGACGAGATTGTCGAGCGCCGCCATGAACCCGGCGACGCTGGTGATGACCAGGGCCCACGCGGCCCCGCCACGGCGCGCAGTCCGCGCAGTCCGCGCGGTCTGTTCGGTCTGTTCGGTCTGGTGTGACATCGCTCCCCCAGAGGTGATGCGTTCCGGTTCCTGCGTGCGACTACTTGGGTAGTTATTGATCACTAACTTTCGCATGGAGAGTGCAGGTGAGCCACCTCACCCTTCTACGAGTGCTGCTCCCCGGCCCGCTTCGGCAGTTCCATCCCCGCCCAGACCCGGTGGTCGGGAGGAAAACCCATGGCGACGAGGCAGTTGATGAGCATCCCGTACGCCATGAAGGTCGTCGTCTCGTGGACGTCCGCCCCCAGCGGCAGATGGACGGTGTCCCACAGTCGCATCCAACCGGCGCGTACGGTCTCGCCGAACTCGTGGTCGCCCTCCTGCTCGGCGGCCGCGACGGCGAGGTACATCTGCATCTGCATCATCAGCCGCTCGGGCTGGTCGGAGACGACCTGGCGGTACGCGGCACCCATGGCACGCTGGGCCTCTTCGCCCTCCAGCCCGTCGGCGGCCTCCGCGAACATCCGGACGGTGTCCTCCACACAGCGTTCGGCCGCCGCGAGGAAGATCGCCTTCTTGCCCGGGAAGAGCCGGAAGAGATACGGCTGCGAGACACCGACCCGCCTGGCGATCGCCTCGGTCGACGTGCCGTAGTAGCCACCGCGGGCGAATTCGGTCGTCGCCGCGCGGATGACGCTCTCACGCCTCTCTTCTGCGCTCATCCTTACCATGGAAGATAAGTTAGTACTCAATCACTAACTATGCAAGCGAAGTGGCCGAAGCATGTGTAAGGGGCGCCCCATCCTGGAGGACGCCCCTTACATCACGGCACGCGTGTGCCATTCACGCCAGCTGTACGACCGCCCGGGACATCCCGAGCACCTTCTGCTCGGCGCTCTTCACGGTCAGGTCCACGCGGACCTTGTTGTCGTCGAGCTTGACCGCGACCTTGCCACTGACTTCGATCGTGGCGCCCTGGTCGTCGTTCGGTACGACGACGGGCTTGGTGAAGCGGACGCCGTACTCGACGACCGCGCCGGGGTCGCCGGTCCAGTCGGTCACGACGCGGATCGCCTCGGCCATCGTGAACATGCCGTGCGCGATGACGTCCGGCAGCCCGACCTCCTTGGCGAACTTCTCGTTCCAGTGGATCGGGTTGAAGTCACCCGAGGCGCCCGCGTACTGGACGAGCGCGGCGCGGGTCACCGGGAAGCTCTGGGCCGGCAGTTCGGTGCCGACCTCGACATCGCCGTACGCGATCTTCGCCGTCATGGGTCTCAGCCCTCCCCTTCTTCGGCGTCCGCGCCACGAGCCACGAGTTTGGTCCAGGCGGTCACGACGTGCTCCCCCGCCTCGTCGTGGACCTCGCCGCGGACGTCCAGGATCTCGTTGCCGGCCATGGACTTGATGGCCTCGATGGTCGACGTGACGGCCAGCCGGTCACCGGCGCGCACCGGGCGGCTGTAGGCGAACTTCTGGTCGCCGTGCACGACGCGGCTGTAGTCCAGGCCCAGCTGGGGGTCCTTGATGACCTGTCCAGCGGCCTTGAAGGTGATCGAGAACACGAAGGTCGGCGGCGCGATCACATCGGGGTGGCCGAGCGCCTTGGCGGCCTCAGGGTCCGTGTACGCCGGGTTGGCGTCCCCCACCGCCTCCGCGAACTCACGGATCTTCTCCCGGCCCACCTCGTAGGGCTCGGTGGGCGGGTAACTCCGCCCCACGAAGGACTGGTCGAGCGCCATGGCTCGGCACCTCCTGCTGTCTGCTGCCGTTGACCTGCTGGTTCACCGGGATCGGCCGAACCGACCGGTAACCGGGGCGGAAACGACGCGAGGCCGCCCCCACGATCGGGGACGGCCTCGCGTACGAGCCTGATTTATCGCGTCTCGCGATGCGCGGTGTGCGCATTGCAACGCGGGCAGTGCTTCTTCATCTCAAGACGGTCCGGGTTGTTACGCCGGTTCTTCTTGGTGATGTAGTTCCGCTCCTTGCACTCCACGCAGGCCAGCGTGATCTTCGGGCGGACGTCGGTGGCAGCCACGTGAGTGCTCCTTGACGAACGGATGGGACGGTTCAACGCATAAAAGAGTAGCCGATCGAAGGACCGACCCCGCAATCGGCTACTGTCAGTAGCGGTGACCGGACTTGAACCGGTGACACAGCGATTATGAGCCGCTTGCTCTACCGACTGAGCTACACCGCTGTGATGCGATCGGTTCCCGTCTCGCGACGGAAACCTCACACACCAGAGCCCCAATACGGAATCGAACCGTAGACCTTCTCCTTACCATGGAGACGCTCTACCGACTGAGCTATTGGGGCGAGCGATGAAGACATTACACGCTCAGCGGCCGTTCACCCAAATCCGTTTCGCGGCACCTGCCGGGGGCGAACGGAGCACTGCGCAGGCGCCTCGCAGGCCACTGCGGCACCGCGTGGGACGGCTCCGTTCGGCCGACCACACCGGTACGACTATTGCGCTCCTGCGCGCTCGGGCCGTATCGCCACCCTAGGCTCGACTCACTCTGCGTGATCTTGCGGGCCCGGCGCACCCCCCGGCACCGTGCCCGCAGCCCGATGCGCAGCCCGAGCCTCTGGAGCGCGATGCCCGACAGTCATCCCCAGCCGCCGCACTCGTCGTCCTCGTCGGGCTCGTCCGGACCGGCCGACCCGGGTGCTCTGCTGCTGTGCGGGGCGCGGCTCACCGACGGCCGGACCGTGGACGTACGGCTGGGCGGCGGGCGCATCGAGGCGGTCGGCACGGCCGGGAGCCTGGCGGGGGACGGCACGCACGCGTGCGGCGCGCGGGTGGACCTCGGCGGCTATCTGCTTCTGCCGGCCCCGGCCGAACCGCACGCCCACGGCGACACCGCACTCTCGGCCGACGAGGGCGGACCCGTCTCGTACGAGCCCCAGGACGTCCAGCGCCGGGCCACCGAGGCCGCCCTGCTCCAACTCGGGCACGGGGCGACCGCGCTGCGGGCACATGTGCGCGTGGGCGACGTTCAGGGGCTGGGCGCCCTGGAAGCGGTCCTGCAAGCACGGCGTTCCCTGCGCGGGCTCACCGAGTTGACGACGGTGGCGATGCCACGGCTGCTGACCGGAGTGGCCGGCGCCGAGGGGCTGGCGATGCTGCGGGACGCGCTGAAGATGGGCGCGTCCGTGGTCGGCGGCTGCCCCGACCTGGACCCGGATCCGACGGGCTACGTGGAGGCGGTCCTCGAAGTCGCCTCCGAACACGGCTGCCCCGTCGATCTCCACACCGACGCCACCGACCCGGGACGCCTGGCCCGGCTCGCCGCGATGGCCGGTGGACTGCGGCCCGGCGTGACCCTCGGCCCGTGCGGCGGCCTGGGACGCCTCCCGGCCCAGGTGGCTTCCCGCACCGCGGACCAGCTCGCGGCGGCTGGGGTGACGGTGGTGTGCCTGCCGCAGGGCGGCTGCGGGGGCGCAGAACGGCGGAGCACCGCGCCCGTACGACTGCTGCGCACCGCCGGCGTACGCGTCGCCGCGGGGAGCGGCGCCCTGAGGGACGTGTCGAACCCGGTGGGGCGCGGGGACCCACTCGAGGCCGCCTACCTGCTGTCCTCACGTCACGGGCTGCGCCCCGACGACGCGTACGACGCCGTGAGTGTGTCGGCGCGTGCGGTGCTGGGTCTGCCCGAGGTGCGGGTGGAGGCGGGCTTCCCGGCCGAGTTGCTGGCGGTGCGCGGGGACCGGCTGTCGGGGGCCCTGTCCCTGGCGTACAGCCGCATCGTGGTGCACCGGGGGCGCGTGGTGGCGCGGACGAGCGCGGTGCGGGAGTACTGCAACTCGGCCGTGGCCGCGGAGTTGGGGTTGCCGCGGCAGGGGCGGGGCGAGGTGTCGTGAGGGATGTGGGTGCGCGCCCGAGGGTGCCCGCCCGGGGGTGCGTGGGTGGCTCGTGCGCCGACGCCCGCGCGTGAAGCGTGCGCCCGGCGTGGGGATGTGAGCCATGTGCCCGTGGTGACGTGAGGCGTGGCTGAAGTCGTGCGGCGAACGCGGCTGTCCGGGCGTACGGTCGAAGACATGCGCATTGTCATCGCTGGTGGTCATGGTCAGATCGCGCTGCGGCTTGAGCGACTGCTCGCCGCGCGCGGGAACGAGGTCGCGGGGATCATCCGCAAGGCCGAACAGGGCGACGATCTGCGGGAGGCCGGCGCCGAACCCGTCGTGCTGGACCTGGAGTCGGCCTCGGTCGAGGAGGTCGCGGCACACCTACGAGGCGCTGACGCGGCGGTCTTCGCCGCCGGCGCGGGGCCGGGCAGCGGCACGAGCCGCAAGGACACGGTGGACAAGGGCGCGGCTGTCCTGTTCGCGGACGCGGCGGTCCAGGCGGGCGTACGACGCTTCGTGGTCGTGTCGTCCATGGGCGCGGACCCGGCGCACGAGGGCGACGAGATCTTCGACGTCTACCTGCGGGCCAAGGGTGGGGCCGACGAGTACGTCCGCGGTCTGGACGCCCTGGACTGGACGATCCTGCGCCCCGGTGCGCTGACCAACGACGCCGGAACCGGCCTGGTACGCCTGGAGGCGCACACCGGTCGCGGCCCGATCCCGCGGGACGACGTGGCCGCCGCACTCGCGGAGTTGCTCGACACTCCGGCCACGGCCGGCCTGACCCTCGAACTCATCAGCGGCTCGGCCCCGGTGTCGGTGGCGGTGAAGTCGGTGGCAGGGAACTGAAGATGGGCCCGGCGGGGGCCGAAGCGGGCTCCCGCCGTGCACCTGGCACGTGCTGGACGTGCTGGACGTGCTGGACGGAGCCCGGCTGCACGGCTGTGAGGCGGTACGCGCGTACTGGGCGCGGCAGTTCGCCGCCGCGCATTTCCTCGTGGGCTGGACCGCGTACGGCTCGATCGCGTGCGGCTCGACAGCGTGCGGCTGGTTCGCCTGCGGCTGGATCGACTCCGCCCGGGACGCGGGCGGCGAATCGGTGATGGTGGTGCGGATGCGCGGGCAAGCGTCCAGCATTCGCTGGCGGAGTGACGCTCGGGGGCCGGGGCGACGGGGCGACGGGGCGACGGGGCGACGGGGCCATGTGAAGGCTCGGGGGCCGGGGGGGGTGATGGGGCCGCGTGAAGGCTCGGAGCAGGGCGCGATGGGTCCGTCGATGGGATCTTGGGCGGCCATCGACGGGGCGCTCAGAACAGGGGCAGCTGGCCGGGGAAAACGGGCACGACATACCCGTCCAATGCAGGCTGCGCAGCGCCGAGTTGCGCCGGTCGCCGTGATCCGGGGCACGACACGAGTTCCCCGTGCTCCCGCGCACCGGGTGGATCATGCCGCGCGAACCGACCGGCGACGACAGCGATCTCACGACGACACTCGGGGCAGCTTCTGCGGGGCGTGGCCATGGGGTCAGTGTGCCCCGGCCGTCACCCAGGAACGCGAAAACCCCTCCGCTCTACGTTTCCGCAGATCGGAGGGGTTTCCCCAGTGTGGCGGCGCCAGGATTCGAACCTGGGAAGGCTGAGCCGGCAGATTTACAGTCTGCTCCCTTTGGCCGCTCGGGCACACCGCCTGGGTCGCTGCCTTTCGAACCGCTTTTCGGCGGAGCTCGCTGGCAACGACGTAAACAATACCCGATGCGGAGGGGTGCTTCGCCACCCGATTGATCGCCTCCCGGGGGACACAGGGTGGCTAGGCTTGTGCGGATGCGGTCCCGGGTTGCCCCGGGCTCGGCGGCCACCCCCACGCCCGCCGATACGCACCCCATACGCACCGATACAAGGAGCCACAGGACATGGCCGACTCCAGTTTCGACATCGTCTCGAAGGTCGAGCGGCAGGAGGTCGACAACGCCCTCAACCAGGCCGCCAAGGAGATCTCGCAGCGCTACGACTTCAAGGGCGTGGGTGCCTCGATCTCGTGGTCCGGTGAAAAGATCCTGATGGAGGCGAACTCCGAGGACCGGGTGAACGCCGTCCTCGACGTCTTCCAGTCCAAGCTGATCAAGCGCGGGATCTCGCTGAAGGCCCTGGACGCGGGCGAGCCCCAGCTCTCGGGCAAGGAGTACAAGATCTTCGCGTCGATCGAGGAGGGCATCTCCCAGGAGAACGCGAAGAAGGTGGCGAAGATCATTCGCGACGAGGGTCCGAAGGGTGTGAAGGCCCAGGTGCAGGGCGACGAGCTGCGGGTCAGCTCCAAGAACCGGGACGACCTGCAGGCCGTGATCGCCCTGTTGAAGGGCAAGGACTTCGAGTTCGCGCTGCAGTTCGTGAACTACCGGTGAACAGATGAGCCGATGCCGCCTGCGGCTCGGCATCGGCTACGGCTACGGCTACGGCTACGGCTACGGCTACGGCTACGGCTACGGCTGAGACTTCGACGCCGTACGAGGAAGGGTGGGCACCTCAGGTGCCCACCCTTCTCGCCTGCTGGCCGCGGTCCGGGGTGTGCTCGCCTCGCTCAGTTGCGAGAGTGGCCGAACAGGATGCGGTAGGCGACCAAGAGCACCAGGGCGCCGCCGATCGCGGAGGCCCACGTCGCGCCGTCGTAGAAGTCCTTGCTGATCGGGTGGTCCAGCCAGCGGGCTGAAATCCAGCCACCGATGAACGCGCCCGCGACACCGATGAGCGTCGTGCCGATGAAGCCGCCCGGGTCACGGCCCGGCAGCAGAACCTTGGCGATGGCCCCGGCCAACAGCCCCAGAATGATCCAGCTGATGATCGTCATGCCGTGAACCTGCCCTTCCGCGCTGTGCCTGCACTCTCCGGGCACTGTGATTTCGGGCGCGCTTGTTCGTGCTCTGTTGATGAGCAGGACGTCACCGTGGCGCCCATCGGTTGCAGCGATCAGTAGGGTTCGGGCCATGGCACGGTCAAGCTCCGCCTCCTCCGAGCTTCGGCGCACCCTCGGTGTCGGCGACGCCGTGGTCATCGGGCTCGGCTCGATGATCGGGGCTGGGATCTTTGCCGCCCTCGCCCCGGCGGCGCGCGCGGCGGGGTCCGGACTGCTTCTCGGGCTCGCGGTCGCGGCCGTGGTCGCCTACTGCAATGCCAAGTCGTCGGCGCGATTGGCAGCCGTGTATCCGGCCTCGGGCGGCACGTATGTGTACGGGCGCGAGCGGCTCGGGGAGTTCTGGGGATATCTCGCGGGCTGGTCGTTCGTGGTCGGTAAGACGGCCTCCTGTGCCGCGATGGCGCTCACCGTGGGCGCGTACGTCTGGCCGGGCCAGGCGCATGCGGTGGCGGTCGCGGCCGTGGTGGCGCTGACCGCGGTGAACTACGGCGGTGTCCAGAAGTCCGCCTGGCTGACCCGGGTGATCGTGGCAGTGGTCCTGGCTGTCCTCGCTTGTGTGGTGGTGGTGTGTCTGGGGTCCGGGCAGTCCGACGCCGGTCGCCTGGGCATCGGGGACTCGGGCGGCGTGGGCGGCGTGGGCGGCGTGCTGCAGGCGGCGGGACTGCTGTTCTTCGCGTTCGCCGGGTATGCGCGGATCGCGACCCTCAGTGAGGAGGTGCGGGACCCGGCGCGCACCATCCCCCGGGCGATTCCGCTGGCCCTGGGCATCGCTCTGGCGGTGTACGTATGTGTGTCGGTGGCTGTCCTTTCCATCCTTGGCTCGGAGGCTCTCGGGCAGGCCGGCGCGCCGCTGGCCGACGCGGTGCGGGCGGCCGGGGTGCCGGGGCTGGCGCCTGTGGTGCGGGGAGGCGCGGCCGTCGCCGCACTGGGCTCGCTGCTCGCCCTGATCCTGGGTGTCTCGCGGACGACACTGGCCATGGCCCGCGACCGGCATCTCCCCCACGTCCTTGCCGTCGTGCATCCGCGCTTCCAGGTGCCGCACCGGGCTGAACTGGCCGTGGGCGCGGTGGTCGCTGTCCTGGCCGCCACGGTGGACGTGCGAGGCGCGATCGGGTTCTCCTCCTTCGGCGTGCTGGCCTATTACGCGGTGGCCAATGCCTCGGCCTGGACGCTCGACTCGGCGGCGACTTCACGGGTCGTGCCGGTGGTGGGGCTCGTCGGGTGCGTAGTTCTGGCGTTCTCGCTTCCGTGGGTCTCGGTCGGTGTCGGTGCGGGTGTGCTGGCGGTGGGTGTGGTCGCGTACGGGGGACGGCGGTGGGGGGCGCGACGGTGGGGCGACCAGGGGAGGTAGGCCGCCGACGGACGCGCGCGTGTCGCTGGTTGGGACAGGGCTTGCGGGGCCGGTGGGTGGGCCGTTGGCTGCCGAACCGCGTGGCGTGACCGGTCTGTACTCAGGCGGGGGCGCTGACCGATCAGCAGCCGCGGCAGGCCGCCGGGGGCCTTGGCCTGTCGCGCAGTGGCCGGAACCTGTCGCCAAGTGGCGGTGCCCGCAGCCCTTGGCCCACTCAGGGCCGACCTCGGGGCCGACCTCGGGGCCGACCTCGGGGCCGACCTCGGGGCCGGCGTCAACCCTCTCAGCCGGAACGGGCCTGCTCAGCACCCTCGGAGTGGGCGCCGGACATTGCTCCACTCCACCGGTCGAGCCACTCAACCGGCCGTCGGTCCGCCAGGTGACCGCCGATCGACGCCTCCTCAGGACGCCCCAGCCGGAGGCGTACGTATGCGGAAGTCGGTCCAAGGGGCCGGCTCCAGCTCCTCGTTCATCTCCTCGTACCAGCCCGTGCCGTCAACCCAGGCGCGTAGCCAGTCCATGAGGCTCGGGGCGTCCACATACCAGGCCCTGTCGGCGTCGTCGGCATTCGGTTCGAAGAGGAGGACGGTGGCCTGTGGGCTGCGGCAGTCCACGCATGCGTACATCGCGCAACCCCAGTGGGATATCGGCAGGACGCCCTCGGGCCATGGCCATTCGGGGTCCTTGCGCCCGCTCTCGCGGTTGGCGAGGTACTGGGTGACGGAGGCGGGTTCGCCGGCCGGAGGGCTGTCGAGCAGGGGCAACAGGCCGTACTCCGGACCGAATCCGCCGTCTCCTATACGCAGGTAGAGATGGGCGAGCAGCGGGGGGGAGGCGGAAGCCGAGCGCGGCCTCGGCGCGGGCCACGGTGGCCGCATCCACGGGCTCGGGGAGCGAAGGCCAGCCCCACGGTCGGGTGTTGCGGGCCTTGTCCGCCACCCTCGTCAGCAACTGCTCGTTCTCGGTCATGCGTTCATGATGCAAGCCGCCACTGACAATCGAGCGGGCCTGTGGATAACTCCGGGGCTGTGGAAAAACCCGTGGCTATCGCCCGGCGCGGTTCGTCAGCCCGGCGCGGTTCGCCCGCCCCCCGGCTCGGTTCCCCCCAACTCGCCCTGGTCCGCTCCGATCCGCTACCAGCCCTGAGCGAACGGCTGGTCCGTCGGCACGATTTCGCGGCCCAGCGGGAACAGCGACACCGGGATCAGCTTGAAGTTGGCGATGCCGAACGGGATGCCGATGATCGTGATGCACAGCACGAGGCCGGTGGCGATGTGGCCGAGGGCCAGCCACCAGCCCGCGAGGACCAGCCACAGGACGTTGCCGACGCACGAGGGGGCTCCGGCCTCCCGGCGTTCGATCGTCGTGTACCCGAAGGGCCACAGCGCGTAGACGCCGATGCGGAAGGCCGCGATGCCGAACGGGATACCGATGATGGTGATGCACAGCAGCAGGCCCGCGGCCAGGTAGGCGATGAACAGCCAGAAGCCGCTCAGGACGAGCCAGATGACGTTCAGGATGGTCTTCATCGGGGTCCTGCCATCTTTTGGAGTCGGGCGATTCGGTCCGCCATGGGCGGGTGAGTGGAGAACATCTTGGAGAACCCCTGACCTGGGCGGAAGGGGTTCGCGATCATCATGTGACTGGCCGTCTCGATGCGGGGCTCGGGGGGTAGCGGGAGCTGCTTGGTACCGAGTTCGAGCTTGTGCAGGGCGCTGGCGAGGGCGAGCGGGTCGCCGGTGAGCTGGGCGCCGGACGCGTCGGCCTCGTACTCCCTTGAGCGGCTGATCGCCAGTTGGATGAGCGTGGCGGCGAGCGGTCCGAGGATCATGATCAGCAGGATGCCGAGGATGCCGGGGCCGTCGTCGTCATCGGAGCGGCCGATCGGGATCAGCCAGGCGAAGTTAACCAGGAACATGATCACCGAAGCCAGGGCACCGGCGACCGATGAGATCAGGATATCCCTGTTGTAGACGTGGCTGAGCTCGTGGCCGATGACGCCACGCAGCTCGCGCTCGTCGAGGAGGCGCAGGATTCCCTCGGTGCAGCACACGGCCGCGTTGCGCGGGTTGCGGCCCGTCGCGAACGCGTTCGGCGCCTCTGTCGGGGAGATGTAGAGGCGGGGCATGGGTTGGCGGGCCTGGGTGGAGAGCTCGCGGACCATGCGGTACAGGGCGGGGGCCTCGAACTCGCTGACCGGGCGGGCGCGCATCGCGCGCAGCGCCAGCTTGTCGCTGTTCCAGTACGCGTACGCGTTCGTGGCCAGGGCAATCAGGACCGCAATGACGAGCCCCATCCGGCCGAAGAAACTGCCGATGACGATGATGACTGCGGACAGTCCCCCGAGGAGGACTGCGGTCCTGAGCCCGTTGTGCCGGCGGTGCACGGTACGCCCTCCAAGTGGTGCGGCAGGGGAACCCTTTGCTGCTCGATCTCCGATGCCACTGGTGCCGTGGTCTCACGTCCAGTGGACCCTTCTGTACTGGTCAACGCCAGGCGAGGGCCGCGGGTTCCCTTGCGTGCAGGGCGGCGGGCGTGGGCCGTCCGGGTGAAGGCGCCGGCGCACCATTACGCGCGCGTGGGGGCCGAGTGATCCACGCGCGCGTACAGGAAGGGGGCCAGAGGCTCAGAAAAGCCCGGTGTCGGCGAAGCGCAGGATCAGCTGGGGGGCTCCGGACAGGGCGATGCCGACGACGCCGGTGAGGGCCAGCGCGGCCGTGAGCGGCGCAGGGAGGAGGTGCCTCCCGGCCTCCCCCTCGGGCGCACGGAACAGCAGGGTCGTCCACTGGAGGTAGTAGAACAGCGCGATCACCACGTTGACGGCCATCACCACGGCCAGCCAGCCCAGGCCCGCGTCGACGGCGGCGGAGAAGACGGTGACCTTGGCAAAGAGACCGATAATGCCCGGCGGGAGCCCGGCCAGGCAGAGCAGGAAGAAGGCCATGATCAGGGCGGTCAGGGGGTTGTGCGCGTACAGGCCGCGGTAGTCGCTGATGCGGTTCAGGGACTTCGTACGGCCCACCAGGGCGGCGACTGCGAAGGCGCCGAGGTTCACGGCGGCGTACATGAGGGCGTAGGCGAGGGTGGAGCCGATGGAGCGCTCGCCGTCGCCTGAGTACGCGGCGGCGGCGATCGGCACCAGGAGGTAGCCGGCCTGGCCGACGGAGGACCAGGCGAGCAGGCGTACCGCGCTGTACGCGCGCGTGGCCTGCTGGCGCAGGGCTCCGACGTTGCCGACGGTCATGGTGAGGGCGGCCAGCGCCGCGAGGGCCGGGCCCCAGACGTCGGCGTACGACGGCAGGGCGATGACCGTGACGAGGATCAGGCCGGTGAAGCCGACCGCCTTGCCGACGACCGAGAGGTAGGCGGCGACCGGTAGGGGCGCTCCTACGTACGTGTCCGGCACCCAGAAATGGAAGGGGACGGCGGCCGTCTTGAAGGCGAAGCCGACCAGGGTGAGGACGACTCCCGTCTGGGTCAGGGTCTGGAGCTGTCCGTCGACGTTCTGGATCCGGTCGGCGATCTGCGTGAGGTAGAGGGTGCCGGTGGAGGCGTACACGAAGCTGATGCCCATGAGGCTGACCGCGGTCGCCGTGACCGAGGACAGGAAGAACTTCAGGGCCGCTTCGGAGGACTTGCGGTCGCCGAAGCGGAGGCCGACCAGCGCGAAGGCCGGAAGCGAGGCGACTTCGAGCGCGACGATGAGGGTCGCCAGGTCCCGGGAGGCAGGCAGCAGGGCCGCGCCGGCGGCGGAGGAGAGCAGCAGGAACCAGTACTCCCCTTCGGGGAGTTGCTTGTCGGCGTCCTTGAGAGCGGTGACCGACAGGAGCGCCGCGAGGAGGGCGCCGCCGAGAACCAGGAACTGGATCACGAGGGTGAAGCGGTCGGCCGTATAGCTGCAGACCGCGGCGTCGCCGGTCAGGCAGAAGGTGGAGCGGTCGCCGTCCAGAAGGGGCAGCAGCAGGAGCATGGAGGCGGCCAGGCCGACCACGGACGCCCAGCCGAGCAGGGCCTTCTTGTTCTCCGCGACAAACAGGTCGGCGACGAGGACCACGAGTCCGACGACCGCCGCGATGGTGGGCGGCGCGATGGCGAGCCAGTCGACGGACTGGACCACCGACTCGGCCAGGGGCTGGGCCAGGGAGCTCATCGGGTGCCTCCTGCGAGGAGCTGCTGCACGGCCGGGTCGGTCAGGCCGAGGAGGGTCTTCGGCCACAGTCCGGCTACGACGGTGAGGGCGACGAGCGGGGTCCAGGCCGCGAACTCGTAACTCTGGACGTCGGCGAGCTGAGGTGCTTCCTGCGGCGCGGCACCCATGCAGACGCGGCGGACCACGACGAGCAGGTACGCGGCGGTGAGCAGGGTACCGAAGGCGCCGATCGCCATGAAGGTCAGGAAGGCCGGCCGGCTGAGCTGGGCGGCGGGCTCGAACGCGCCGAACAGCGCGAGCATCTCGCCCCAGAACCCGGCGAGGCCCGGCAGCCCGAGCGAGGCGACCGCGGCGAACGCGAGGAGGCCGCCGAGGCGGGGCGTCTTGGCGTAGAGGGCCGCGCCGGTCTTGTCGGCGAGGGTGTCGAGGTCGGTGGTCCCCGTACGGTCCTTCAGCGCGCCGACCAGGAAGAAGAGGAGGCCGGTGATGAGGCCGTGGGCGATGTTGGCGAACAGGGCGCCGTTCACGCCGGTCGGGGTCATCGTGGCGATGCCGAGCAGGACGAAGCCCATGTGGCCGACGGAGGAGTAGGCGATGAGGCGCTTGAGGTCGCCCTTCGCGCCCCGCTTGGCGAGGGCGAGGCAGGCCAAAGACCCGTAGATGATCCCGACGACGGCGAAGGCGGCGAGGTAGGGCGCGAAGTCGGCGAAGCCGTCGGGGGTGATCGGCAGAAGAATCCGGACGAACCCGTACGTTCCCATCTTCAGCAGGACCCCGGCCAGCAGGACCGAGCCGACGGTCGGGGCGGCGGTGTGGGCGTCGGGCAGCCAGCTGTGCAGGGGCCACATCGGCGTCTTGACCGCGAGCCCGATACCGATCGACAGAACGGCGATGACCTGCACGGATGCGGTCAGGGACCGGCCGTTGTCAGTGGCGAGTGCCACCATGTCGAATGTGCCCGCCTTGATTCCGATCAGGAGCAGGCCGAGCAGCATGACGACGGAGCCGAGCAGTGTGTAGAGGATGAACTTCCAGGCGGCCGCGGCCCTGCCCTCGCCGCCCCAGCGGGCGATGAGGAAGTACATCGGGATCAGGACCATCTCGAAGGCGAGGAAGAAGAGCAGCAGGTCGAGGACGGCGAAGGTGGCGAGAGTGCCGGACTCCAGGACGAGCACCAGTGCGACGAAGGCTTTCGGGGTCGGGCCCGCCGGCATCTTGAAGTACGAGTAGAGCGCGCAGAGGAAGGTCAGCAGCGCGGTCAGGACCAGGAGGGGGAGGGAGATGCCGTCGATGCCGAGGTGGATGCGCACGTCGAGTGCGGGGATCCAGCTGATGTCCGTGCCGGCCTGCATCTTCGACGGCTGGTCGTGGTCGAAGCCGAGCACCAGGACGATCGCAGCGATGAGGACCGCGCCGGTGACGGTGACGCCGTGCCGGAGCACGGCCTGCTCGGGTGACTTCCCTTTCAGCCCGGGCGGGGCGGGCAGAAGAGCGGCGGCGGCGCCGAGGAGCGGGCCGACGACGACGAATGCCAGAAGGGCCTGCATCACGGACTCGTTGATATCGATCACGCCTGCTCACGCTCCCGTGGCGACGAGGACGGCGGCGACCGCGAGGACGACGGTGCCGGCGAGCAGCGCGCTCACATAGGTCTGCACATTGCCGGTCTGGGCACGCCGTACGGCGATGCCGAGCCAGCGGGGTAGCGCACCCGCGCCACGCACGTAGGTGTCGACGACCTCGCGGTCGAGGAACCGGACGAGACTCGCGCCGGCCTGGACCGGGCGGACGAACAGGGCCCGGTACACCGCGTCGAGGTGGAAGCCGACTGCGGCATGGCGGTGCAGTGGCCCGAGCAGCAGCCGGCCCGGGTCCGCCGGGTCGGCCGCGTAGGCCACTCCTCCGTACACGGGCGCGTGGCTGGCGATGGCCTCGGCCTCGACCTGGGCGGCGTCGCCCTCGGGGTGGGCCGCGACCGCACCCAGCGGGACGCGTGCCGCCACGGCCGCGAGGTGGCGCCAGGCCGCGTAGGTGACGATGCCTCCGACGAGCGCCACGCCCGTGCCGAGGACCGAGGTGGTGAGGGTCGGGGCGAGGTCACCGCCGTCGAACCAGTCGGGGAGCACCCGGTAGGCGAGGGCGCCGACGGCGAGGGACGGGGCGGCGAGCACCCACAGCACCACGGTCATCGTCAGGGGCTGCCTGCCGTGGTCGGGGGCCTCGGCGCCGTGGCCGCGGAAGGCCAGCAGCCACAGGCGCATCGCGTAGGCGGCGGTGAGCAGGGCCGTGAGCAGGCCGGTGACGAGGACGATCCAGCCCGCGGCACCGGGGGCGTGCTCGGTGTGGCCGGTGGCGACGTGCTCGGCGGCACCGAGGACGGACTCCTTGGAGAAGAACCCGCTGAACGGCGGGATCGCGGCGAGCGCGAGTAGCGCCACGGTCATCGTCCAGAAGGCGTCCGGGACGCGGTTGCGCAGGTGGGTCATGCGGGACATGGCGGCCAGCGAGTTGGTGCCGGCGGCGTGGATGATCACGCCGGCCGCGAGGAACAGCAGCGCCTTGAAGGCGCCGTGGGCGAGGAGGTGGAAGACGGCGGCACCGCGGTCGGCGACGGCGAGGGCGCCGGTCATGTAGCCGAGCTGACCGATCGTCGAGTAGGCGAGGACGCGCTTGATGTCGTCCTGGGCGAGCGCGGCGATTCCGGAGCCGACCATCGTGACGGCGGCCATGACGGCGAGGACGATCATCGCGGCCTGGGAGGCCTCGAAGACCGGGAGGAGACGCGCGATGAAGTAGACACCGGCGGCAACCATCGTCGCGGCGTGGATCAGCGCGGAGACGGGCGTCGGGCCCGCCATCGCGTCGGGGAGCCAGGTGTGCAGCGGGAACTGCGCCGACTTGCCCGCCACGCCCGCGAGCAGCAGCAGGGCGATCAGCGTCGGGTGGTCGAGCCCGCCGCTCGCGACGGTGCCGAGGATCTTCGTGATGCGGAAGGACCCGGCATCGGTGGCCAGCGCGAACAGGCCGATGAGGAAGGGGACGTCACCGAGCTTGGTCACCAGGAACGCCTTGATGGAGGCGGCGCGGGCCTCCGGGGTCTCCCAGTAATGGCCGACCAGGAAGTACGAGCAGATGCCCATGATCTCCCAGCCGACCAGCAGCACCATCAGGTCGCCGGAGTAGACGACGAGCAGCATCGCCGAGGTGAACAGGGAGACGAGAGCAGCGTACGAGGGGTAGCGCGGGTCCTCGCGCAGGTAGCCCGTGGAGTAGATCTGCACACAGGTGGCGACGAGGCCGACGAGTACGGCCACTAGGGCGGCGAAACCGTCGATGTACAGGGCGAGTTCGACCGGGACCGAGCCGGTGGGTGTGAGCTCGGTGGCGGCGTTGATCGCCTGGTCTCCGCCCTGGCGCACGGCGACCACCGCGGCGAGGACGAGGGACGTCAGCGTCGGCAGGACAGCGAGTGGGCGGACGAAGCCGGGTGCGGTGCGGCCCAGAAGCAGGCCGGCGGCGGCGCCGAGGAAGGGAAGGAGGGGGACGAGGACGGCGAGGGCGGTCGTGGTCACGCGGTGGCCTCAGCCTTCTTGGCCTGCGGGGCCGTGGAGGCGTCGCGGTCGGGGCCGTCGGTGTCGTGGCTCTCGGCGGTGTCGCGGAGCTTGTCGATGTCCGCGGTGCCGCGGTTGCGGTGGACGGCGAGGACGATCGCCAGGCCGATACCGATCTCGGCCGCGGCGATGGTGATCGTGAACAGAGTCAGGGCCTGGCCGGAGTGCAGGGTCTCCTCGGCGGTCTTGCTGAGCCAGACGTCGAAGGCGACCAGGTTGAGGTTGACGGCGTTGAGCATCAGCTCGACCGACATCAGGACCAGGATCGCGTTGCGGCGGGCGAGCACGCCGTACAGGCCGGTGCAGAAGAGGAGGGCGGAGAGTACGGCGGGATAGGCGAGGTGCATCAGCGGGCGCCTTCCTGCTCGGCCGGATCGGTTCCCTCGACCGGCTTGTTTCGCCCGGTCGGGTGATTACGGGAATCCGGGACGGATGGGGAACCACCGGTCACGGCACGGGAGTTCACAGAGGGAGAGGCCGGCTCGGTCTTCGCCTTGCGGGACAGGACGATCGCGCCGACCAGCGCGGCGAGGAGGAGGACGGAGAGGGCCTCGAAGGGGAGGACCCAGTTCTGGAAGAGGCTCTCGCCGGTGGCCTTGGTGGAGCCGGCGGCGGGGCCGTCGAGGTCGATCCAGGTGGTGCGGAAGGCGTCCACGACCACCCAGATCAGGGTGGCCGCGGAGGCGACGGCCACGGTGAGGGCGGCCCACCGGTTGCCGGAGTCGGCGTCCGGGGAGCGGCCGATGGGGGCCCTGGTGAGCATTAGACCGAACAGGAGGAGGACGACGACGGAACCGACGTAGATGAGGACCTGCACCCAGGCGATGAACTCGGCGGTGAGCAGGAGGTACTCGACGGCGAGGCCGCCGAGCGTGACCACCAGCCACAGGGCGGCGTGCACCAGCTGCCGGGTGGTGACAGTGATCAGCGCGGCGCCGAAGGTGACCAGGCCCACCAGGAGGAAAACGATCTCGACGCCGGTCGGGGAGAGGAAGCCGTGCGTGTCGGCGGCCAGGGTCAGCCCGGCGGAGGTGGGGGTCACGACTCACCCTCCTGCGGCTCGGTCCGCTCGGTCGGCTGGGTCCGCTCGGTCGGCTCGGCCTCCGCAGCCTGCGTGGCCGCCAGCTTCTCGGCGGTCTTGCGGGCGGCAGCGATCTCCTTGGGCTCCTCCGCGCCGGGGTCGAGGGCGGGCGGGGCCGGGACGGTCCACATCCATTCACGGAGCTTGTCGCGCTCGTGGGTGAGCTCGCGGATGTCGGTCTCGGCGTACTCGAACTCCGGGGACCAGAACAGGGCGTCGAAAGGACAGACCTCGATGCAGATACCGCAGTACATGCACAGGGAGAAGTCGATGGCGAAGCGGTCGAGCACGTTGCGGCTGCGTTCGCGGCCGCCGGGGGTCGCCGCCGGAACCGTCTCCTTGTGGGAGTCGATGTAGATGCACCAGTCCGGGCACTCGCGGGCGCAGAGCATGCAGACCGTGCAGTTCTCCTCGAACAGGCCGATCACACCGCGGGTGCGGGGCGGGAGGTCGGGCTGAGTGTCCGGGTACTGCGCGGTGACGGACTTCCTCGTCATCGTGCGGAGGGTGACGGCCAAGCCCTTGGCTAGGCCACTGCCAGGAATCGATCGGCGGGGCCGCCCGGAGGGCGTCGTTGAGGGGTGGTGGTCGGGTGACGGGCGGGACATGGTTACTGGATCACCACCTTGACGATGCCGGTGAGGGCGATCTGCGCGAGGGAAAGGGGCACGAGGAGGGTCCAGGAGAGCTTCTGGAGCTGGTCCTCGCGCAGGCGGGGATAGGTGACGCGGAGCCAGATCACGATGAAGGCGAGGACGGCCGCCTTCAGCAGGGTCCAGACCCAGCCGAGGCCGTCGGCACCCCAGGGGCCGTGCCAGCCGCCCAGGAAGAGGACGGTGGTCAGGCCGCACAGGACGACGATCCCGGCGTACTCGGCGAGGAGGAAGAGAGCGAAACGGAGACCGGTGTACTCGGTGTAGGCGCCGAAGATGATCTCCGAGTCGGCGACGGGCATGTCGAAGGGGGGTCGCTGCAGCTCGGCCAGGCCGGCGACGAAGAAGACGATCGCGCCGACGATCTGCCAGGGCAGCCACCACCACTCGAAGGCGTCGAGGATGCCGGGGAGGGAGACGGTTCCGGCAGCCATCGCCACGGAGGCGGCGGTGAGGAGCATCGGGAGTTCGTAGGCGAGGAGCTGAGCGGCGGTGCGAAGGCCGCCGAGGAGAGAGAACTTGTTGGCGGAGGCCCAGCCGGCCATGAGTGAGCCGAGGACGCCTACGCCCATGACCGCCAGGACGAAGAAGATGCCCGCGTCGATGACCTCGCCGACCGCGCCCTCGCTGGGGCCGATAGGGATGGCGAGGAGGACGAGCAGGTACGGAAGGAGGGCCACCGCGGGGGCGAGCTGGAAGATACGGCGATCCGCGCCCGCCGGGACGATGTCCTCTTTCTGCGCGAACTTCACGCCGTCGGCGACGAGTTGGGCCCAGCCGTGGAAGCCGCCGGCGTACATCGGGCCGAGGCGGCCCTGCATGTGGGCCATCACCTTGTGCTCGGTCTGGCCGATGAGCAGGGGGAAGGTGAGGAAGACGACGAAGACGATCAGGAGTCGCAGGGCGACGTCGAGCGCGTCGTTCACTGCGGGCCTCCTGAGGGGTCTGTGCGGTTCGGGTCGTCCGGGTGACTCGGGTGGTTCGGGCTTTCGTCGGTGGAGCCTGCGGGGTCTTCGGGCGTGGCTGCGGGGTCGGACGGGCCGGGCTTCGCCGGGGTCTCTGACGGTGACTCGCCCTGGGCCTCGGTCTGGGCCTCGGTCTGGGCCTCGGCCTCGGTCTGCGGCTCGACCTCGCCCTTCGGCTCGCCCTCGCTCTTCGGCTTGGGCTCGGACCGGGGCTGCTGCTCGGCCTCGGGTCGTTGCCTGAGTTCCGCTTCGTCGAAAGCCGGGCGGGCGTGGTGCCAGGGGGCGTCCGTGCTGCGGGGGGTCCAACGAGGCTTGGGAGTTGCCGACGGGGTGGAGGGAGTGGTGGCTTCGTCGGCCGTGTCAGCCGATGCCCCATCCGTTGCAGCCGCCTTGGACACAGCCGCGCCGGAAGCAGCCGCGCCGGACACAGCCGCGCCGGAAGCAGCCGTGCCCGACGACGCCTCACGGGATGCCTCTGCATCGGAGGGGGCCTGATGGCTCGCCGAGCCCTCGCCTGCGCTCCGGGTACGGCGCGGTGTGGTCGACGTGCCTGACGTGGTTGCCGGTGTCTCGGTGCCCGTCGGGGGCCCGCCCGCCGCCGACGCGTTCTCGGAGTCCGTGGCGGCCGCCTCGCCGGCCGACGCCTCGGCTGCCGAAGCTGTCTCCTGCTGACTGGCCGAGCCTTCGGCTGCCGTACGCGCACGCCGGGCCGCACCCGTCGCGGGCGCTGCACCAGCTGCGGCTTCCGTCTGGCTGGCCGAACTCTCCGTGGCCGTGCGCGACCGCCGCGCCGCACCCGCCTCAGGAGCACCCGTCGGAGCCCCAGCCGCAGACGGCGCCTCCGCCTGACTCGCCGAATCCTCCGCCGCCGTGCGCGACCGCCGCGCCGCACCCGCCTCAGGAGCACCCGTCGGAGCCCCAGCCGCAGACGGCGCCTCCGCCTGACTCGCCGAACCCTCCGCCGCCGTACGCGACCGCCGCGCCGCACCAGCCGCAGAAGCGCCCGTCGAAGCCCCACCTGCAGCCGTGGCATCCGCCTGGCTCGCTGAACCCTCCGCCGCCGTGCGCGCGCGTCGGACCGGTCGCTCTCCCGCTGCGCGGGTCGGTCGTTCGCCGGCCGGGCGGGCCGCGCCGCGGGCCGGGCGGGTCGGGGCAGGGGGGAGTTGGCCCTTCAGGGGACCCCATTCGTTCGGGTCGGGGACGCCGGGGGGCAGCATTTGGCGGCGTTTGGGGCCGCCGTGTTCGGACTCGCCGGGTTCCTTGGCGCCGGGCCAGGCCTTGGCGACTCGGGCTGCCAGGACGAAGTCCTTACGGAGGGGGTGGCCCTCGAAGTTCTCCGGGAGGAGCAGGTGGTCGAGGGCGGGGTGGTCGGAGAACGCCACGCCGAACATTTCGTGCGTCTCGCGTTCGTGCCAGGCCGCGCCCGCGTAGACGCCGATCGCGGAGGGCAGTGTCGGTGCCTCGTGCGGGACCGTCGTGCGGACCAGCAGGCGCCGGACCGGAGACAGGGCGGCGACGTGGGCGGCGACGCGGAAGCCCGTGCCGGGTTCGTCGACCGCGCTCAGCCAGTCGAAGTAGGTGCAGCCCAGCTCGTCGCGGGCCGTTTCAAGTGCCGGGATCCAGGACGTCGGGGGGACGTCGACCGTCAGGACGTCGTAGGACTCCTCGGCCGTGGCCTCCGGGCCGAAGAGGTCCTCGACAGGGGCGGGCAGCCAGCCGATCGTCGTCATCGGTCGGCCTCCCCAGCAGCGTCGGCACCCGCACCGTCGGCACCGGGGGTCTGCGGCCCGCGCACCAGCCCACTCTGCAGCGCCGCCGTGGACGGCCGGGCCGCTCCGGTGCCGTACCGCTCCCCCAGCGACTCCCGCGCGATCTTCTCCTGGAGCTTCAGGATGCCCTGGAGCAGCGCCTCGGGGCGGGGCGGGCAGCCGGGGACGTACACGTCCACCGGGATGATCTGGTCGACGCCCTTGGTGACGGAGTAGGAGTCCCAGTACGGGCCGCCGCAGTTCGAGCAGGCGCCGAAGGAGATGACGTACTTCGGCTCGGGCATCTGTTCGTACAGGCGCTTCACGGCCGGGGCCATCTTGTCCGTGACCGTGCCCGAGACCACCATGAGGTCGGCCTGCCGGGGGCCGGGCGCGAAGGGGATCACGCCGAGGCGGATGAAGTCGTGGCGGGCCATCGACGCGGCGATGAACTCGATGGCGCAGCAGGCGAGCCCGAAGTTGAAGACCCAGAGCGAGTAGCGGCGGCCCCAGTTCAGGATCACCTTCATCGGCTCCGGGGCGAGGCGGGCCAAGGCGCCCAGCCGCTTCGGCTCCGGGAGCAGAACGGGCTCCGGCGAAGCCACTTCCGCGCGCTCCGGCGGGTTCACTTCTGGCGTCACGTCCATGCCAGGACGCCCTTCTTGTATGCGTAGAGCAGGCCCACGGCCAGGAAGCCGAGGAAGATGAACATCTCGACGAGGGTGGTCGCGCCGTAGCCAGGGTCGGCGAACACCGTCGCCCAGGGGAACAGGAAGATCGAGTCGATGGCGAAGATCACGTAGAGGAAGGCGTAGACGTAGTAGCGGACCTGGGTGTGGGCCCATCCCTCGCCGACGGGGTCGACGCCGCACTCGTACGTCAGGAGTTTCTCGGGCGTGGGGACCACGGGGCGCAGCAGTCGGCCCGCCCCGAAGGCGACGGCGACGAACAGCACGCCGATGACGGCCAGCAGTCCGACGACCGAGTAGGACTGGAAGTAGTCCGCCGAGACGACGACGTAATGCACATCCGCCGCGACGACGACGGTCTGTTCCGACACGTCCGTCCCTCGCTCCCTGACCTCGTTGTCTACCAGTGTCCTGCGACCTGTGGTCCCGTGAACACCGCTGTTCGACGATCTGTACGCACGGGAGTCTAGGCCCTGCTAATGACAGCGTAAGCAGCCCGTCACACGTTGAGATCTCGTCGAGACTCGCCTCAGGACGCCGCACGTCGGTCGTCGGGATGCGGCGGCCGATCCGCGGCCGGTCCGAAGATGGGCACGGGGTGGACGCGGGGGAATGCGGGGGTGGACGCGGGGGGTGGGGATTTCCCCCGGAAGACCGCGGCGGTCCGCCTCATGGCGCGGCGGCGCAGCGCGCGGCACGCTAGCCCATATGACCGAAAGCCCCAGCCCTTCGCGGGACGCCTCCCGACGTTCCGAGGGTGCCGAGCCGCCACTGCCGCCCGCCCGTTTCGCCTACGACCGGCACACCTGGAAGGAGATCGCGCACCTCCTGGCGAACCTTCCGCTGTCTCTGCTCGGCTTCGTCTACGTCGTGACAGTGCTGTTCACCGGTGCCTTGCTGACGCTGACGGTGATCGGGTTCCCGCTGCTCGCCGCCGGCCTGGTGGGCGCGCGGCAGTTGGGCAAGCTGGAACGCTCACGCGCGCGTGCCTTGCTCGGGATGCAGGTGGACGAGCCGAGCCGGCTGCCGTTGCGCGGTGGCAAGGACGGCTTCTTCCCGCAGCTGTGGCTGGCGCTGAAGGACCCCGTCGGCTGGCGCACGATCCTGTACGACTTCATCCGCCTGCCCTGGGGCATCCTCACCTTCACCATCACGCTGACCTCGCTGTTCGTGCTGTGGCCGGTGCTGCCGTTCATCGCGCGGGGCCTGACGAACGCGGACCGGGCGATGGTGCGTGGCCTGCTTTCGCCCTCCGACGAGCTGGAGCGCCGTATCGCCGAACTGGAGTCGGACCGGGGGGTCGTGGTGGACACGGCCGCGGCCGATCTGCGGCGCATCGAGCGCGACCTGCACGACGGCGCACAGGCTCGCCTGGTGGCTCTGGCCATGGGACTGGGCCTGGCCAAGGAGAAGCTGCTGGAGGACCCCGACGTGGCGGCGACGATGGTCGCGGAGGCGCACGGCGAGGTGAAACTGGCACTTCAGGAGCTACGGGATCTCGCCCGCGGCATCCACCCGGCCGTCCTCACCGACCGCGGCCTGGATGCCGCCCTGTCGGCGGTCGCCTCGCGTTGCACGGTGCCGGTGAAGGTGAGCGTCGACCTGCTGTCCAGACCGGCCGCCGCAATCGAGGGCATCGCCTACTTCACCGTCTCCGAACTGCTGCAGAACATCAGCAAGCACAGCGGGGCGAAGTCGGCGTCGGTCGACGTGTGGCGTTCGGACGAGCGGCTGCTCATCCAGGTGGGGGACGACGGCCGCGGGGGCGCGCGCCTCGACGGCGGCACGGGCATGCGCGGTCTCGCCGACCGTCTGGATGCCGTGGACGGCCTGTTCGTCATCGAGTCACCCCGGGGCGGCCCTACGACCGTGACGGCGGAGCTGCCCTGGCGCGACCGCGTCCCCGGGGCAGGGGTAGCGCGGGGGTAGGGAAAACCCCCCGTTCAAGACGCCGACGGCCTCCATGGTCCGTGGACCTGCGGCGCAGCAGGGTTGGAGATACGACGGCACAGCCCCGGGGTGGGGCTGACGGGACGAGGAGAACGGACGACGCCGATGGCCACGGAGTACGGACAGGGCTACGGGCAAGGACTCGGTTACCCCGAGCACGGCCTTCCCGAGCACGGGGGCGAGCGACGGCACCGGCTGCCGGCCGGGCTGCGGGCGCCGTTCGAGGCACGCAGCTGGCGCGAGTTCGGCTATGTGCTGCTCAGCCTGCCGATCAGCATCATGCTGTTCGTGTACGCCATCACGATGGTGTCGCTGGGCGCGGGCCTGCTGGTGACGTTCCTCGGCATCCCGGTGCTGGCGGCGGCGCTCGCCGGCTGCCGGGGCTTCGGGGCGCTGGAGCGGACACGCGCGCGTGCGTTGCTGCACCTGGAGGTGGCCGATCCGGAGCCGCTGCGGATGCGCCGGCGCGGGTTCATGGGGTGGATGGGCGCCGTACTGAAGAGCGGGACGTCGTGGCGGAGCCTGCTGTACGCGGTGCTGCACTTCCCGTGGGCGGTGTTCTCCTTCGTCGTCGCCGTGAACGTCTGGGTGTGCGGCTGGACTCTGGTGACGTATCCGCTGTGGTTCTGGGTGTTCCCGATGTGGGCCGGCCAGGACGGCATTCAGGCGTACGGCGACGAGACGCACCAGTTCTACCTCGACAACCCCTTCGAGATCACGGTCACCGCGCTGGTGGGCCTGCTGTTCACGCTGGCCACCCCGTGGATCGTGCGGGCACTGACACAGGTGGACCGGCTGCTGGTGCACGGCCTGCTCGGGCCGTCGCGGCTGGCCACGCGCGTGGTGGAGCTGGAGTCGGACCGCGGCGTCGTCGTCGATACGGCCGCCGCGGACCTGCGGCGCATCGAGCGCGACCTGCACGACGGCGCACAGGCCCGCCTGGTGGCTCTGGCCATGGATCTGGGTCTGGCGAAGGAGAAGCTGACGGAGGACCCGCAGGCGGCGGCGCGGATGGTCGGCGAGGCGCACGGCGAGGTGAAGACGGCACTTCAGGAGCTGCGGGATCTGGCCCGCGGGATCCATCCGGCGGTCCTGACCGACCGAGGGCTGGACGCGGCTCTGTCGGCGGTGGCCTCGCGGTGCACGGTGCCGGTGGAGGTCCAGGTGGACCTGGAGGAGCGGCCGGTGCCCGCGATCGAGGGGATCGCCTACTTCACGGTGTCGGAGCTGCTGCAGAACATCAGTAAGCATGCGCGGGCCACATGGTCGGCGGTGGATGTGTGGCGGGTGGAGAACCGGCTGATGCTGCAGGTCGTGGACAACGGGATCGGTGGCGCCGACATATCCGAGGGGTCGGGGCTGGCCGGGCTGGCGGAGCGGCTGGACGCGGTGGACGGGATTCTGGTGGTGGACTCGCCGGTCGGTGGGCCTACGCGGGTCACGGCGGAGCTTCCTTGGCGGACCGTGTAGCCGCGTCTTGTAAGCCCACTGTTTGTAAGCCCACTGTGTAGTTCGCCCACTGTTGTAGTTCGACAAATGTCATTGGCCTGGAGCCGGACCTCGTCCGCCTCCAGGCCATCGTCACGCCCCCCGCTGCCCTTCTCCGGCCACGGCTCTTCGGCCCCAAGCCCTCCTTCGGTCTCTTGAAGGCGAGTGCTCCCCGAGCACGCGCCCCCAAAGACGCCTCCTTTGTCCACAAGCGATCCCAACCGGCTCGGCAGGTTATCCACAGGCCCGGTGACGGCGAGCAGATCGCGGGATACTGAGGTCGCGAGGACGACAGGGCCGGGACACGCTCGGCCGAATGCTGAGGCGCGGGGGGCCGGGGATCGTGGAGGACAGGGTGCGGGTGGTCATCGCCGAGGATTCGGTGCTGCTCAGGGAGGGACTGACCCGGCTGTTGACCGACCGTGGGCACGAGGTCGTGGCCGGCGTCGGGGACGGCGAAGCGTTGATCAAGACCATCACGGAGCTGGACGGGCTGGGCGAGCTGCCGGATGTGGTGGTGGCGGACGTCAGAATGCCGCCGACGCACACCGACGAAGGCGTGCGGGCGGCCGTGCGGCTGCGCAAGACGCACCCCGGACTCGGGGTACTCGTCCTGTCGCAGTATGTGGAGGAGCGGTACGCCACGGAACTGCTGGCCGGTTCCAGCCGTGGAGTCGGCTATCTGCTCAAAGACCGCGTGGCGGAGGTTCGGGAGTTCGTGGACGCCGTCGTGCGGGTGGCCCAAGGGGGTACGGCCCTCGACCCGGAGGTCGTCGCCCAGCTGCTGGGCCGCAGCCGCAAGCAGGACGTGCTGGCGGGGCTCACCCCGCGGGAGCGAGAGGTCCTGGGGCTGATGGCGGAGGGGCGGACCAACTCCGCGATCGCCCGGCAGCTGGTGGTGAGCGACGGTGCCGTCGAGAAGCACGTCAGCAACATCTTCCTCAAGCTCGGACTGTCCCAGAGTGACGGGGATCACCGACGCGTTCTTGCGGTCCTCACCTATCTGAACTCCTGACGGACTGACACCGTGTCAGTCAAATGGGCAACCGTTCGCGCGGCGCCCACCGAAAAGAGCGGCTGCCACGTACGAATGCGGCAACCGAACAAAGAACAGGGAGCGTCTCCAAAAGAAGCGTCGGGGGGCGTGTAAATCATGACAAGTCAGAGTGGCGAACCAGCTCAAACCCATGTCCGTCATGCGAATGGCCCAGGGAGGGCGACCTTTGCGGACGTAGGGTTGATCCTGGGAAGGCTTGCGGGAAGGCCAGCGCAGACAGCCGCCTCGAAGGAGGTCCAGTTCAGTGACCAGCCAGGTCAGTAGCCCAGCGGAGCAGGCCGACGAAGCCGTCGTGGGAGAGCAGCGCAAACCGGCAGGGACGAAGGACGTCCGCCGGCTGGACCGGGTGATCATTCGTTTCGCGGGGGACTCCGGCGACGGTATGCAGCTCACCGGCGACCGTTTCACCTCGGAAACGGCGTCCTTCGGCAACGACCTGTCGACGTTGCCGAACTTCCCGGCCGAGATCCGCGCTCCCGCCGGCACTCTGCCGGGCGTGTCCTCTTTTCAGCTGCACTTCGCCGACCACGACATCCTGACCCCGGGCGACGCGCCGAACGTGCTGGTCGCAATGAACCCGGCGGCCCTGAAGGCCAACATCGGCGATCTTCCGCGCGGCGCGGAGATCATCGTCAACACGGACGAGTTCACCAAACGGGCGATGCAGAAGGTGGGCTATGACACCAACCCCCTGGAGGACGGCTCGCTCGACGGTTACAGCCTCCATCCGGTGCCGCTGACCACGCTGACGGTCGAGGCGCTCAAGGAGTTCGACCTCACCCGCAAGGAGGCCGAGCGCAGCAAGAACATGTTCGCGTTGGGGCTGCTGAGCTGGATGTACCACCGGCCGACGGAGGGCACCGAGAAGTTCCTGACGTCGAAGTTCGCCAAGAAGCCGGACATCGCGGCGGCGAATATCGCGGCCTTCCACGCGGGCTGGAACTTCGGGGAGACGACGGAGGACTTTGCCGTCTCCTACGAGATCGCGCCGGCAACGACGGCCTTCCCGGTCGGTACCTACCGCAACATCTCCGGGAACCTCGCCCTGTCCTACGGACTGATCGCCGCGTCCCGCCAGGCGGACCTGCCGCTGTATCTGGGCTCGTATCCGATCACCCCGGCCTCGGACATCCTGCACGAGCTGAGCCGGCACAAGAACTTCGGTGTACGGACCTTCCAGGCCGAGGACGAGATCGCGGGCATCGGCGCGGCGCTGGGTGCGGCCTTCGGCGGTTCGCTGGCGGTGACCACGACCTCCGGCCCCGGTGTGGCGCTGAAGTCGGAGACGATCGGGCTGGCGGTGTCGCTGGAGCTGCCGCTGCTGGTGATCGACATCCAGCGCGGCGGGCCCTCGACAGGGCTGCCGACCAAGACGGAGCAGGCGGACCTGCTGCAGGCGATGTTCGGCCGCAACGGCGAGGCGCCGGTGCCGATCGTCGCCCCATGCACCCCGGCCGACTGCTTCGACGCGGCCCTGGAGGCGGTGCGGATCGCGTTGACGTACCGCACTCCGGTGATGCTGCTGTCGGACGGCTATCTCGCCAACGGCTCGGAGCCCTGGCGGATCCCGGAGCTGGAGGAGCTGCCGGATCTGACCGTGCAGTTCGCGCAGGGTCCGAACCACACCCTGGAGGACGGCAGTGAGGTCTTCTGGCCGTACAAGCGCGACCCGCAGACCCTCGCCCGGCCGTGGGCGATCCCGGGCACGCCGGGCCTGGAGCACCGGATCGGCGGCATCGAGAAGGAGGACGGGACGGGCAACATCTCCTACGCCCCGGCCAACCACGACTTCATGGTCCGCACCCGCCAGGCCAAGATCGACGGCATCGAGGTGCCCGACCTGGAGGTCGACGACCCGCACGAGGCGAAGACGCTGGTGCTGGGCTGGGGATCGACGTACGGCCCGATCACGGCCGCGGTCCGCCGGCTGCGCACCGCCGGCGAGTCGATCGCGCAGGCGCATCTGCGCCATCTGAACCCGTTCCCGCGCAACCTGGGCGTGGTACTCGGACGCTACGAGAAGGTGGTGATCCCCGAGATGAACCTCGGCCAGCTCGCCACTCTGGTCCGGGCGAGGTACCTGGTGGATGCCCGCTCGTACAACCAGGTCAACGGCATGCCGTTCAAGGCGGAACAGCTCGCCAAGGCTCTCAAGGAGGCCATCGATGCCTGAGACGTCCACGGAAGGCACGGACACGATCGAGGCACTTTCGCTCATCCCCAAGGCCGAGGCCCGCCAGTCCATGAAGGACTTCAAGTCCGATCAGGAAGTGCGCTGGTGCCCCGGGTGCGGTGACTACGCGATCCTCGCCGCCGTTCAGGGCTTCATGCCGGAGCTGGGCCTGGCCAAGGAGAACATCGTCTTCGTCTCGGGCATCGGCTGTTCGTCGCGCTTCCCGTACTACATGAACACGTACGGGATGCACTCCATCCACGGCCGCGCCCCCGCGATCGCCACGGGGCTTGCCACGTCGCGCCGGGACCTGAGCGTGTGGGTGGTGACGGGCGACGGTGACGCGCTGTCGATCGGCGGCAACCATCTGATCCACGCCCTGCGCCGCAACGTCAACCTCAAGATCCTGCTGTTCAACAACCGGATCTACGGCCTGACGAAGGGCCAGTACTCCCCGACCTCCGAGGTCGGCAAGGTCACCAAGTCGACGCCGATGGGCTCGCTGGACGCGCCCTTCAACCCGGTGTCCCTGGCCATCGGCGCGGAGGCCTCCTTCGTGGCGCGCACGGTCGACTCCGACCGCAAGCACCTCACCCAGGTGCTGCGCGAGGCGGCCGCGCACCGGGGTACGGCGCTGATCGAGATCTACCAGAACTGCAACATCTTCAACGACGGCGCCTTCGAGGTCCTCAAGGACAAGCAGCAGGCCGAGGAAGCCGTGATCCGGCTGGAGCACGGGCAGCCGATCCGTTTCGGCACCGATGGCGCGCGCGGCGTCGTCCGGGACCCGCAGACGGGCGACCTGAAGGTCGTCACCGTGACCCCGGAGAACGAGTCGCAGATCCTGGTCCACGACGCCCACTGCTCGTCTCCGACCACGGCCTTCGCCCTGTCCCGCCTGGCCGACCCGGACACCCTGCACCACACCCCGATCGGCGTGCTGCGCTCGGTGGAGCGTCCGGTGTACGACACGCAGATGGCCGACCAGCTGGACACGGCGATCGAGCAGAACGGCAAGGGGGATCTGGCCGGGCTGCTGGCGGGTGGGGACACCTGGACGGTCGTCGGCTGACCGCCACGTTCGAAGAGAGTCGAGGGCCCGGCTGTCGTACGGCATCCGGGCCCTGTCCGTGCCCTCGACTCGCTTCAGGCGCCGCTCTTGCGCGCGTCGTACGCGTCCCGCGCGTTCTGCACGTCTTCCATCCGGTCCTTGGTCCACAGCGCCAGCCCGCGCACCTTTTCCGCCGCCTCGCGGCCGAGGTCGGTCAGGGAGTAGTCGACCCGCGGAGGGATCACCGGGTGGGCGTCGCGGTGGATCAGGCCGTCCCGTTCCAGCGTCTGGAGGGTCTGGGTCAGCATCTTCTCGCTGACCCGGCCGATCGCCCGGCGCAGTTCACTGAAGCGATAGGGGCGCTCCAGGAGTTCGATCAGGACGAGGACGCCCCAGCGGCTGGTGACGTGCTCCAGGACCAGGCGGTGGGGGCACATCTGCTCGCCGATGTCGTACTTGCCCGTGGTCGCGCTCGTCGTCATGCTCGCCATGTCACTAACTGCCATGCCAGTACCTTACTTCAAAGTGGGTACTTTCGCTGAGTTAGTGCACCTCCTAGGGTTAGTGCCATCGCACCCCACAAGGAGTTCCGATCATGAGCATCGTCGTCACCGGAGCCACCGGACACCTCGGCCGCCACGTCCTGGAGCAGCTGCTGGAGAAGGTTCCGGCCGGTCAGGTCACCGCCGTCGTCCGCACCCCCGAGAAGGTCGCCGACTTCGCCGAGCGCGGCGTGAAGATCGCCGTGGCCGACTACAACGCGCCCGAGACCTTCGACGGACTGTTCGCGGCCGACGACAAGGTGCTGCTCATATCCGGCAGCGAGGTCGGCAGCGACCGCGTCGGCCAGCACAAGGTCGTCATCGACGCCGCAAAGGCAGCCGGTGTCGCCCTGCTCGCCTACACCAGCGCCCCCGGCAGCCTCACGGCCGCCCTCGCCGACGACCACCGCGGCACCGAGAAGGTGCTCCTGGAGTCCGGGCTGCCGTACACGCTGCTGCGCAACGGCTGGTACCACGAGAACTACACCGAGAACCTCGCCCCGGTCCTGCAGTACAACGCGGTCACCCACGCCGCCGGCGAGGGACGCGTCTCCTCCGCCGCCCGCGCCGACTACGCGGCCGCCGCCGTCGCCGTACTGACCGGCGAGGGGCACGAGAACCAGACGTACGAGCTGGGCGGCGACGTCGCCTGGAGCCTCGCCGAGTACGCCGCCGAGCTGAGCCGGCAGACCGGTAAGGAGATCGCCGACAACGCCGTCTCCGCCGACGCCCTCGTGGGCATCCTGACCGGCGCCGGGGTGCCCGAGCCCTTCGCCGTGATCCTGGCGGGCGTGGACGCCTCCATCGGGAAGGGCGAGCTGGTCGTCGACAGTGGGGACCTGTCCCGCCTGGCCGGCCGTCCGACCACGCCGCTGGCCGAGGCGATCGCGGCCGGGCTGAAGGCCTGAGCCTTCCCCGGAGGCCGAGTGCCTGAGGACCGGTCTCCCAAGGGCCGACTCCCCAGTGCACCTTGGGCACTCCACCCCCGCTGTCATGACCGTATGGCGATACGGGCATGACAGGCGGGGGCATTCGGCGTTACCTTCGTGCAGACCGTCGCGTGGGCGCGGTCCGGTGTGTGCGCGAAGGAGGGGCCGTGAGCGGGAAGTCGCAGGGAGAGCGGCGTACAGGACTGCTGAACGGCTTCGCCGCGTATGGGATGTGGGGGCTCGTTCCCCTCTTCTGGCCCCTGCTGAAGCCCGCCGGCGCGGGCGAGATCCTCGCGCACCGGATGGCCTGGTCCCTCGTCTTCGTGGCGGTCGCGCTGGTCTTCGTACGGCGCTGGGCCTGGGCGGGCGAGCTGATACGGCAGCCGCGGCGGCTGGCGCTCGTCACCGTTGCAGCGGCCGTGATCACCGTCAACTGGGGCGTCTACATCTGGTCCGTGAACTCGGGACACGTGGTCGAGGCGTCCCTCGGATACTTCATCAATCCGCTCGTCACCATCGCGATGGGCGTGCTGCTGCTGAAGGAGCGGCTGCGGCCGGTGCAGTGGACGGCGGTCGGGGTCGGCCTCGCGGCCGTGATCGTGCTGACCGTCGGGTACGGGCGGCCGCCGTGGATCTCGCTGGTCCTGGCCTTCTCCTTCGCCACGTACGGGCTGGTGAAGAAGAAGGTCAACCTGGGCGGCGTCGAGTCGCTGGCCGCGGAGACCGCGATCCAGTTCCTGCCCGCCGTGGGGTATCTGGCGTGGCTGGCGGCGCGCGGGGAGTCGACGTTCACCTCGGAGGGTTCCGGGCATGTGGCCCTGCTCGCGGCCACCGGCGTCGTGACGGCCCTGCCGCTCGTCTGCTTCGGCGCGGCGGCGATACGCGTGCCGCTCTCGACGCTGGGGCTGCTGCAGTACCTGGCGCCGGTCTTCCAGTTCCTGCTCGGCATCCTGTACTTCCATGAGGCGATGCCTGCCGAGCGGTGGGCCGGGTTCGCGCTGGTGTGGCTGGCGTTGACCTTGCTGACGGCCGATGCGTGGCGCTCCGCGCACCGGGGCAGGGTGGCCCGGCTCAGCGTGCCGCGGGTGGAGAAGCCGGCGTCCGCCGCGGTGGACGCCTGAAACAGCCGCACCGGCGGACACCGGGCGGCTGAGACTGCCCGCACCGGCGGACACCGGACGGCTGAGACTGCCCTGCCCCGGCGATTCTCATTGCGGCCCCCTCCCCCACCCCATATGAGTGGTCGCATGACACAGGAACCGAAATCCACCTCCGTCCCGGCCCCCCTCCACTGGAAGCTCGTCGTCGACAGCGCCAACCCGCAGTCCCAGGCCGACTTCTGGGCCGCCGCACTGCACTACGAGGTCGAGGACAACGGCGCGTTCATCGAGCGCCTGCTGGAGCTCGGCGTGCTTCCGCGGGAGGCCGTCGTCGAGTTCCACGCGCGTCTCGCCTTCCGGGACCTGGTGGCCGTACGGCATCCGGACGACCCGTTCGACAAGGACAGCGGCACAGGGCTGGGGCGGCGGGTGCTGTTCCAGCGCGTGCCGGAGGCGAAGACCGTCAAGAACCGGCTCCATCTCGATCTGCACGCGGCGGCCGGGGAGCGCGAGAGCGAGGTCCAGCGACTGGAAGGGCTGGGGGCGAGCGTGCTGCGGCACGTGAAGGAACCGGGCGGGGAGTGGGCGGTGATGGCGGACCCGGAGGGGAACGAGTTCTGCGTGCAGTGAGGCACACCGGACCCTCAAACCCTCTCGCGTGCCCGAACTTCCTGCGCCGACAGCCCTCTTGACGGAGAGTCAGGCTTAGCTCCACGATCCAGGCACCCCATTCACTGTGGCTCCCCTGTGGCCATCCCACAGGGAGCCCCTGGAATTCGGAGCCCCCCACATGAAGCTCTCCGTCTCCGGGCGCGCGATGACGGCCGGTACCGTCGCGGCCGTCCTGCTGCTGACCGGCGGATCCATAGCCGGCGCGGCACCCGCGCCGTCCGTCGCCGCCGCGCCCGACATACCCGTGGCGAGCGTGAAGGCCCACCTCACCCAGCTCCAGTCCATAGCCACCGCCAACGGCGGCAACCGCGCCCACGGCCGCCCCGGCTACAAGGCCTCCCTCGACTATGTGAAGGCCAAGCTGGACGCCGCCGGGTACACCACGGCCATCCAGCAGTTCACGTCCGGCGGCCGTACCGGCTACAACCTGATCGCCGACTGGCCGGGCGGCGACACCAACCAGGTCGTCATGGCCGGCTCCCACCTCGACAGCGTCTCCTCCGGCCCCGGCATCAACGACAACGGCTCCGGCTCCGCGGCCGTCCTGGAGACCGCGCTCGCCGTGTCCCGGGCCGCCTACCAGCCCACCAAGCATCTGCGGTTCGCCTGGTGGGGCGCGGAGGAGCTGGGGCTCGTCGGCTCCCGCTACTACGTCAACAACCTCTCCTCCGCCAACCGCGCCAAGATCAGCGGCTATCTGAACTTCGACATGATCGGCTCGCCCAACCCGGGCTACTTCGTCTACGACGACGACCCCGCGATCGAGAAGACCTTCAAGGACTACTACGCCGGACTCGGCGTAGCGACCGAGATCGAGACCGAGGGCGACGGCCGCTCCGACCACGCACCGTTCAAGAGCGCGGGCGTGCCGGTGGGCGGGCTGTTCACGGGGGCCAGCCGTACGAAGACCGCGGCGCAGGCGGCCAAGTGGGGCGGTACGTCGGGGCAGTCCTTCGACCGCTGCTACCACTCGTCCTGCGACAACACGTCCAACATCAACGACACCGCTCTGAACCGTAACAGCGACGCCGTCGCGTACGCGGTGTGGGAGCTGTCGGAGTAAGGCACCGGCTCTTCAGCCTCGGGGTCCTCAACCTCGGGGTCCTCAACTGGTGGGCGGTTCGGCCGACTTGGCGGCTCGGGCGGTGAGGCGGTCCATGCGGGCGTGGGCCGACTCCAGTTCCTCGGCCTCCTCGGCGGCCGGGCCGCCCTGCGCCATGAGCTCGTCCCACAGTGCGAGCAGGTCCCGGCCGAGGGCCAGGCCCAGCGCCGGGTCCCGTACCGCCCGCCAGGCCGTGGCCGCGCCGTGGAGGCTGCCGTACGCCGCCTCCGCGTCGCCGGTGCGGTGATGCGTCCGGGCCACGTCCAGGGCGAGGGCGAAAGCGCGCTCCGGGTCGCCCGCCAGGTAGGCGATGTACGCGGCGAGTTCACGCATCCCGAGCACCTCGGGGTGCTCCAGTCCCAGCACCGCCGACGCCTGGGCCACCGTCCGCTCCGCGAGTGCCGTCGCCTCCGTCGTCCGCCCCTCCTTCACGGCCTCGTTGACCTGGGCCAACTGCTGCGCGAAGGGCGAGACGTCAGCGGTCGTGGCCGGCGGAGCGTCCCCGAGGACGGCTTCGGCCACGGCGTCGAACCCGCGGGGCGGAGTGGGCTTGGAGTCGAGCTCAGGGGCAGGGGCAGGGTCGGGGACGAGGACGGGGTCGGGTACCCGGGCGGGGCCGGAGGCGGGGGCCGCGGGCGGGGCGGGCAGGTTCACCGGCTCCGGCCACGTGTCCATGGACGGCGGTGGGCCGAACTCCCCCAGCGGCGGTGGGACCGCGCCGGGTGCGGCGTCCTCCACCGGCTCGGGGAGTGCGCGCAGCCGGAACGTGGGCGAGGCCTCCGGTTCCGGGCCCGGCAGCGGTCGTAGGACATGCGTGGGCCTGTCCCGTTGGGGAGCCTGATCCGAGGAGAGCGGCGCGGGTTGCAGGGGTGGCAAGGGCTTCGGGGCGGGCGGGGCGGGCTGTGCTGCCGGTGGCGCGGGTGGCGGGGGTGGGGCGGGCGGGCCCGCGGGAGGCCGTACGGCTTCTGCCGGCACCGGGGACCCGCTCGGCGCCGCCGGCGGCGTCCGCACGGGCTCGTCGGTGAAGTGGCTGGATCCGTCCGCCTCCACCCGCAGCGGCACTACGTAGCCGATCCGCTCGTCGTGGATCGTGGCGTGCACGGACTGACCGGCGGCGACGGCGATGCGCTGGAGGTGGGTCAGAACGGTGTGCTGGATCTCCTCACCGGGGACCGCGGTGACGGGGACGCCGCCGATCGAGGCACCGCCCGCGCCCGGGCCGCCGGCGGGGACGCGTACGTCGATCGGCGCGACCGCGGGGGGCGCCCCGGCCGCGGCGCGGTTCTGTTCCCGCTTCATCGCGCGGCTCAGTCGAGACATCGCTTCCCTCACTCGCATGTGCCGGGGGTTTCACCGACAGCACGTTCGGGCTCCATGGTGCTCCCTCCCGCCGTCGGGTACCGCTTCCCCGGCATCAACATCCGGTCGTACAGGTCGGACACGTCGTACACGTACTTCGGACACGTCCTACCCGTACTGTCGAGTCTCTCCGGTCGCGCCCGGCGCGGGCGTCACCGGGGCGTCACAGACTCGTTCCAGGAGCTTGTGCCACGTCACAGCGTTCTCATGCCTGGCGCCAAGATCAATCGCGTGGGAGGGAGGAGTACGGGCATGCGGACTGACATGCACGTGCAGCAGGGGCGGTCCGAGCCGGGGCCGGATATCTGGCTCCGCGGGCCGGCGGCCCTACCCGAGGAGCCCTCGGCCTCCCCCGCCGCCGTCACGCCGCGGCGCTTCTCCTGGGTCGGCGTGCACGGTGGAGCGGGTGCCTCCACGCTCGCCGCGGTCTACGGCGGCCACGACTGCGGACGTGACTGGCCCGGGCCGGCCGATCCCCCGTCGGTGCTGCTCGTGGCCCGCACGCATGCGGCCGGGCTGGCCGCGGTCCTGGGCGCGCTCGAGGTCTTCCGACGCGGAGAGGCGCCGCACGGGCTCGATCTCGATGCCGTCGTCCTGGTCGCGGACGCGCCGGGCCGGCTGCCGCGACCGCTCGCCGAGCGCGTCAAGGTGATCGAGTCGGTCATCGATGTGTACCGGGTGCCGTGGGTGGCTGCCTGGCGACTCGGCGAACTGAGCGGGCAGGCGCCGCGGGAGGCGGCGGCGTTGGCCCGGTTGACGGGGCGCTCTCGCTGAGGCCGGTGGTTCGGGGCGGCGGACCAGGTCGGCTGAGCGCAGGGCGGCCGGGGGTACAGGCCGGCCGGGCGTAAGGGGTCGGCGGCTCAGGTCGGCGGAGCGCACGAGCCTTGCGAGGGCCTCGCGGAGAATCACCCCATGACGCCCGCACCCGGCCCGGATCCCGCCCCCGCCCCCGCCCTCGGCCCCGGCGCCGGCCCCGCCCCTGCCGCCCTGTCCGCCGTGGAGATCGCCTCGGCCGTACGCTCGCGCACCCTCCGCGCCGTCGACGTAGTCGCGGAGGCCCTCGAACGGATCGAGCGGGCCGACCCCGTTCTGGCCGCCTTCATCGAGGTGTGGGGCGATGAGGCGCTCCGGCGGGCCGGCGAGGTGGACGCGCGGGTCGGGGCAGGTGAGCGGCTGCCATTGGCCGGGGTGCCGATCGGGGTGAAGGGGCGGCGGGGGCTGCGGACAGCGGGGCCCCTGCTCGCGGCGGGGTGTGTGCCGGTCGGGGCGACGTCCGTTCCGGGTCCCGGAACCCCCTGGCAGACCTGGGGACTTGGCCGGTACGGCCGTACCGCCAACCCCTGGCGTCACGACCGTACGCCGGGCGGCTCCTCGGCCGGGTCCGCGGTGGCGGTGGCGGCGGGGCTGGTGCCGCTCGCGACCGGGAGCGACGGGGCCGGATCGGTGCGGATTCCGGCGGCATGGTGCGGGGTCGTCGGGCTCAAGGCCGGCAACGGGCGACTGCCGTCGACCGACCGCACGGGGCTGACGGCGCCGGGAGTGCTCGCGCGGTGTGTGGCGGATGTGGCGGCGTACTGGGGTGTGGTGTCGGGGGAAGCGGCGGGCTCGGACGGGCCACCCGGTTCGGGTGGGTACGGCAGCCTCGCCGGACCACCCGGTTCCGGTGGGTACGGCAGCCTCGCCGGACCACCCGAAACCGATCGGTACGACAGCCTCGCCGGACCAGCCGACCCCGGGCCGTACGACAGCCTCGCCGGACTATCCGTTACCGCCCGGAGCGGCGCCCTGGCCGGAACACCCGATACCGCCCCGTACGATAACAACCTGGCCGGAACACCCGATACCGCCCCGTACGGCAGGCCGGCCGACCGGCCCGAGGTTCCGACCGCCGTATGGTCCCCCGACCTCGGCTTCGACTCCCCCGACCCGGACGTCGTCGCCGTGGCCCACGCCGCGGCCCTACGGCTGGCCGAAGCCGACGCGATACGGCTCATACGCCCACGCACTCCGCTCCGCCTCGACGACCCCGCCCCGGCATGGCTCGCCCTACGCTCCCCGGCTGCCGCCGCCCCCGCCGACCCTGGCGCCCACCGGATCCGGGCCGCCAACGACAACCGCCTGACCGGCCTCTTCACCGAGGCCCGGCTTCTGCTGACCCCGACCGCCCCGACCCCGCCGCACGGCCACGACGGTCCCGGCGACCGGTATTCCACCGCGCTCACCTGGGCGTTCAACCTGAGCGGACATCCGGCCATCAGCGTCCCGGCGGGGTTCGGGCCGGACAGGTGTCCGGTCGGGCTCCAGTTGGTGGCGGCACATGGCGCGGAGTCACTGTTGCTTGCGGTGGCAGGGGTGGCCGAGAGACACATCGGACCTTGGCCGACCGCCGACGGCATCTGAATGCGTATGCATATAATGCACGTGCGATTAGTTGCCGTACGCCGACTACGGCCTGATGACGGGCCGACCGTTTGGGGGACCCATGACCCGCCGTTTCCTGTTCCTCCTCGGCAGCAGCCGCTCGGACGGCAACACCGAGTTGTTGGCCCGCCGGGCCGCCGAGCAGTTGCCCGAGGGGGTCGAACAGCAGTGGATCGACCTGGCCGCACACCCGCTGCCCGACTTCGAGGATCTGCGGCACGACAGCGACCATGTCCGCCCCACGCAGGGGAACGTGGCGCTGCTGCTCGACGCCACCCTCGCGGCCACCGACATCGTGATCGCCTCGCCTCTGTACTGGTACTCGGTGTCCGCCCACGTCAAGCGCTACCTCGACTACTGGTCGGGCTGGCTGCGCACTCCCGGGATCGACTTCAAGGCGACCATGGCGGGGCGCACCCTGTGGGGCGTCACCGCGCTCGCACACCAGGAGCAGGAGGTTGCCGACCCGCTGGCCGGGACGCTCAGCAACTCCGCCGCGTACATGCGGATGCGCTTCGGCGGGGTGCTGCTCGGCAATGGCAGCAAGCCCGGTGACGTGCTGAACGACGCCGAGGCCCTTGCGCGCGCGAAGACCTTCTTCGCGCAGGAGGCGCCGCTCGCACGCTTCCCGTACGAAACGGAGTGACTGCCACCGAAACTGGCGTGCCCCCTACGCGGTGACGTCCTTCGCCGTGAGCCTCGCCCACGCCGCCGAGCCGAACACCGCCGCGTACAGCGCCTGGATCCCCAGGTTCCTGACCAGGTCGTCCCAGTAGACGGGTTCGCGCATGAGGTCGGCGAAGGAGAGCCAGTAGTGGGAGAAGAAGTACGGCTGGATCGCGTGGAGCTGGGGGATCTGGTCGAGGATCTGGACGGTGATCAGCAGGCCGACCGTCGTCGCCATCGCCGCGATGCCGCTGTTGGTCAGCGTCGAGACGAACAGCCCGAGCGCCGCCACGCCTATCAGGGACGCGGCGACGACCAGGGCGATCAGCAGGGCGCGGCCCAGCCCCTCCGCGAAGCTGATCCGTGTGCCCGAGATCGTCGTCAGGTCGCCCAGCGGGAAGAGCAACGCTCCGACCGTGAGCGCCGAGACGGCAACCACGAGGGTGGCCACCAGGCAGAAGGCCATCGTGGTGGCGTACTTGGTGAGGAGCAGGCGGGTGCGGCCGGCGGGGGCGACCAGGAGATAGCGGAGGGTGCCGGCACTCGCCTCGCCGGCTATCGCGTCGCCCGCGATGACGCCGATCGCCATGGGCAGGAAGAACGGGAGCGTCGCGGCCAGCGCGGTGAAGACCAGGAACAGGCCGTTGTTGGTGATCTGCGAGATGAACGCCGGCCCGCCGCCCTGCGGGCCACCGCCTCCCGTCGACCCGTCGCCGCTCGTCTCGATCTTCACGGCGATCCCGACCAGGATCGGCACGGCCGCCAGGACGGCGAGCAGCGCGAGGGTGCGCCAGCGGCGGAACGTGGTGAGCAGTTCGCTGCGGAGGAGACCGAAGGTCCACAGCGGACTGACCTTTCGGCCGCCTGCGAGCTCGCCGCCCGGCCTCGTGCTCTCCCTGCCCTGCCGGGTCGCTTCAGCCTGCGACATCGAACCCCTCCCCCGTGAGGGCCACGAACGCGTCCTCCAGGGAGGCCCGTTCGACACCGAAGCCCCGGACGCGGACTCCGGCCGACACCAACGCCGCGTTGACGTCGGCGAGATCACGGTCCGGAGGTTCTGCGGTCACCCGGTCGTCGGTGATGACGACGTCACCGGCACCCTGCTCCTTCAGCACCCGGGCCGCGTCCCCGGTGTCGGGAGTGGTCACGACGAGCCGGCCGCGCACCCCGGCCGCCAGCTCCGCGACCGCGCCCTGGGTGATCAGCCTGCCCTGCGCCATCACGGCCGCGTGCGTGCAGACCTGCTCGATCTCGTCGAGGAGGTGGGAGGAGAGGAAGACGGTCGTGCCGTCGGACGCCAGCTCCCGGATCAGGGAACGGATTTCACGCATGCCCTGCGGATCGAGGCCGTTGGTCGGCTCGTCGAGGACGAGGAGTCTGCGCGGCTGGAGCAGCGCGGCCGCGAGTCCCAGCCGCTGCTTCATGCCTAGCGAGTAGGCCTTGGCTTTCTTGCCGGACGCGGCCGCGAGGCCCACCCGGTCCAGGGCAGCCGCGACACGCGTACGCCGGGTGCGCGGATCGGCGGTCGGGTCGGCGGCGTCGTACCGGACGAGGTTGTCGCGGCCGGAGAGGAAGCCGTACAGGGCGGGTCCCTCGATGAGGGCGCCGACGTGCGGCAGTACCGCGCGCGCGGACCGGGGCATGGGCTGCCCGAGCACGCGCGCGGCACCGGAGGTGGGCTGGATGAGGCCCATCAGCATGCGGATGGTGGTGGTCTTGCCCGAGCCGTTCGGGCCGAGGAAGCCGAAGACGCTGCCCGCCGGGACGGTCAGATCGAGACCGTCCACGGCAAGCTGCCCGCCGCGGTAGCGCTTGGTGAGCGCGCGGGTGGCGATCACCGTGTCGACGTGGTCGACCGGGGCCAAAGGGCCGGCTTGACCGGCTTGGCCAACCGAGCCAGCCTGGCCGACCGAGCCGACCGAGCCGGCGTGATCGACCTGGCCGCCATGATCGGCCTGATCCAGCCGGCCGGCCTTGTCGACCTCGTCGCCCTCGTCGCCCTCCGCGGCGGGCAGTTCCTCCATGCGCTCCCTTGGCTCCCTTGGCTCCTCTGACCCCTCGTGACGTGGGGGCTACTTCCCCGAGTCGGCCGCCTTCACGAGCGCGTCCTTGTCGACCGCACCGACGTAGACCTTGCCGTCGTCCGTGATCAGGGCGTTGATCAGGCGGGTCTTGAAGACCGTGCCCGAACCGAACTTGCCGGTGACCTTGTCGCCCAGGGAGTCGAGGAAGCCGCCCATGTCGCCGCCGACCTCGGCGCCGGAGGGGACGCCCTCGCCGCCGTTGTCGAAGACGGCCACGGAGTTCCAGCCCTCGCCGATGACCTCGGGACCCTCGTCGGAAGCCTTGCCGAGCTTGTCCTCGGACTTCAGGCCGCCGAGTTCCTTGTCGAGCTCCTTGCGCAGCTCGTCCTCGGACTTGGGGCCGCCGTGCTCCCGGGCCTTGCCTTCCAGCTCACCCTCCTCGGTGACCTTCGCACCCTTGGGCGGGGTGAAGTCGAAGGTCGAGGCGGCCGGCTTGGCGAAGCTGACCTGGGTGAAGCCGGCGTCGATCACTGCCGCGCCGCCGCTCGACGGGGTCAGCGTGAACTTCAGCGGCATGCCGGTCCTGGCGTCCACGGCCACGGTGATCGCGCCGACCGTGGTCCCGGACTGCTTCGGCTTGATGAGCAGCCGGTACGCGTCCCGGCCCGCGACATGTGCGGTGCCGTCGACGGTGACGGACGTGGTGTCGTCGACCGACTTGAGCGCCTCCTCGGCGAAGTCCTTGGGCGTGGCCGGAACGTCTTCCTTCCCGTGTCCGTCCTTCGCCTCCTCGGCGGTGCCGTGGAAGACCTCGTTCGACTTGCTGTCGTAGCCCCAGATGTCCTTGCCGTTGTGGATGAGGCTGTACTCGGAGGCGTTCTCCAGGAGGGAGAGCTTCTGCCTGTCGTCGCCGTCGAGGGCGACGCGCAGGGTGTGCGTGCCGGACGCCAGCTCTGTGAGCTTGGCGGTCGGGTCGGCGGACGATCCGCCGTCCGGGCCCGACGCCATGGCGCCGGAGGCGAAGCTGGACTCCAGCCCGCCGAGGTCCGGCAGCCCCAGGTCGGTGCTGATCTTCACGGTGCCGGACAGCTGCTGTACGTCCGACTGCGCGATCTTCTCGATGAGTTGCTCTGCGGTGATCTTCGGCAGGTCCGGGTCGCCGGAGTCGGCGAGCGCCGGGACGAGCCCGATGGTCGCTGCCGCGACGCCCACGACCGCGACCGGGACGACGTACCGCGCGGCCTTGCGCCGCCCCGCGCGGTGGTCGTCGACCTCCGCTGCGGTCGTACTGTCGTCGGATTCGTACGGTGCCATGTCTGCCTTACCTCCGTCGTCGGCGGCGGCTGTCCTTCTCGTTCGTCGCCCGCGAGTCTTTCGACCCCGCACTGCTCCACCCCTGAGCCGCCATTCTCACCCGAATCGGTGAGGAGTGGTGTTGTCCGTGGTTTCCATCTGACCAAATCGGCCGCCGAGATACGTCAACCTTCGGAGCCAACTCCGCGTACACCTCCGGTATGACACACGAAGGCGGCGCCTCCCCCGACCCGTAGGGGTCGGGGTGGAAGACGCCGCCGTGCGTGCGCGCTGAACGCGCCGGATCAGCCGTTGATGAACACGTAGTCCGCCTGGTACGGCACCCCGACGATCGCGCCGGGTGCACAGGACCCGACCGGGGCGACGCCGCCGACGGTGTTCAGCCGCAGGATCTCGGCGGTGTCGGCGAGGAGGCCGCGGTGCTTGCCGGACTGGGTGGCCTTCAGGTCCAGTTCGGGGATGTTGCGTTCGCCGTTGGGCGTCTTGGAGATGACGGCCCCCGTCACCGCACTGCCGTCCCGCGCGATCCACTGCGGCGTACCGGAGTTGGGGGCGACGAAGGAGTGCGCGATACGGCCGCCGAGTACGGCACTGACGTCCCGCTGCGCGAAGGCGTACCCGCCGTCCTCGGCCGGCTTGCACTCGTAGATCTGCTTGCCCTTGACGACGGATGCCTGGAAGTTGTCGAGCGCGTCACGGAAGTCGAACTCGGCGACGGTGACCTTGTGGAGCTGCCCACGGACGGCGCCGCCCGGGAACTCGGCCGTGTGGAGGTTGGCGTAGAAGGAACTCGGGTCGGTCTTGAGGGCGTTGAGAAGGGAGCGGTCCTTCACGGTGACGGTGCCGGTGAGGCTGCGCCCCTTGCCGTTGCCCTTGCCCTTTTCCTTGCCCTTTTCCTTGCCGATGAGCCCGCCGAAGTCGACCTTGATGCCGCCGTTGGTGCCCTTGGCACCCTGGTGGATGTGCAGGGCGGTCGGCTTGCCGGTGCCGCGCCAGGTGACGGCGACGGACACCTTGTCGCCCTTGACCTTCACGAACTGCACGGCGGCGCCGTCCTTGTCCCCGACGGCGGGCCCACCAGCCACGGGCACCTCGTTCGCCCCCCGAAGACTTGCGGCGAGGACCGTGCCCCCGGCGCCGGCGGCGGCGCCACTCCGACTCACGACCCCTGCGCATCGCCTCCGACGTGACCCGCGTGGTCGGCGCGGGCACCTCCGGCGGCGAAGGCGGGAATCACCGCGGCGGCGACCCCACCCGCGGCAGCCACCGCGACAGCGGTGACGATCAGGCTCTTACGGCGCTTCGATAACGTCGCGTTCATGCCCATGATTCTGTTTTCTCCCCGTAGTGCAGCTGACGCCCCCTGCGTCAGCTTCTGGGCATTCGTACGGAGTCGATCTTACTTTGGACTCAGTCCAACTCAGTGATGTGCGCCACAGCAACACTCGGCGCGAGTCCGGGCATTTCAGCCCGTCTGGGGGTGCCCCCTCTGGGGGCGTTTGAGGACGAGGCCGTTCAGGCCGACAGCGGGTCTGCGGGCGACAGCCCCCAGGGACCGGGGTCGAAGGGGCAGCGCCTCTTCAAGGACGGGAAGGGTAGGGGCGGCGGGGGCGAGAACCGCTACCCCGCCCGATGCACCACCGCATCGCACAACTCCATCAACGCAGCCTTGGCACCGATATCCGCCAACGGCGCCAACGCGGCCCGCGCATCCTCCGCATACCGCACCGTGTCCCGCCGAGCCTGCTCCAGCGCCGGATGCTCCCGCAGCGCGGCCAACGCCTCCGCATGCCGAGCGTCGTCCGTCAGATCGGAGTCCAGCAGCTCACACAGGGCGACATCCTCCGCCAGCCCCAACCTCTCGGCCCGCTCCCGCAACCGCAGCACGGGCAGCGTAGGAATCCCCTCACGGAGATCCGTCCCCGGCGTCTTCCCGGACTCGTGGGAGTCACTGGCGATGTCCAGTACGTCGTCCGCGAGCTGGAAGGCGACACCCAGCCGCTCCCCGTACTGGGTGAGCACATCGACCACCGTCTCGTCGGCGCCCGACATCATCGCCCCGAACCGGCACGACACCGCGACCAGCGACCCGGTCTTCCCGCTCAGCACATCCAGGTAGTGCTCCACCGGATCGCGCCCGTCCTGCGGCCCCGCCGTCTCCAGGATCTGTCCGGTGACCAGCCGCTCGAACGCCTCGGCCTGCACTCGAACCGCCTCGGGCCCGAGGTCGGCGAGAGTGTGCGAGGCGCGCGCGAACAGGAAGTCCCCGGTCAGTACGGCAACCGAGTTGCCCCAGCGGGTGTTCGCACTGTCGACACCCCGCCGCACCTCGGCCTCGTCCATCACGTCGTCGTGGTACAGCGTCGCCAGATGGGTCAGCTCCACCACCACCGCTGACGGCACGACCCCCGGCGCGTACGGGTCCCCGAACTGGGCAGCGAGCATCACGAGCAACGGCCGGAACCGCTTTCCGCCCGCCCGCACCAGATGCTGGGCGGCCTCCGTGATGAAGGGGACCTCACTCTTGGTGGCTTCGAGCAATCCCTCCTCGACAGCCGCCAATCCGGCCTGGACATCGGCTTCCAGAGCCTGGTCCCGCACGCTCAGCCCGAACGGCCCGACGACGGTCACGAGGGGTCTCCTGTCTGCTGGTGTCTACTGGCGGTTACACGGTTTGTCGATAGGTCGCTGACATCACTCAAGTCAGCGTATCCGGTCACGTTTCGATCACCGATGCCGCCCACCCGTCCACCACGGGCGGTATCGGATCACGACCGGTATGTTTTTGATCACCTGATAAGGCGGGATATCCATCCCTTTATAGGGAAGTAGCGGCCCGTGTCCCGAACCGACGTCGACATCGAGCCCGAGAGCGGGCCCCCGCCCCGCGACGACCATGCCCTCCTCGGCCAGCCGAAAGGCCTCCTCACCCTCTCCGGTCTGGAGGTCTGGGAACGCTTCTCGTTCCTCGGTATGCAGGCCATCCTCGTCCTGTACTTCGCCGACACGGTCGCCCACGGCGGTATGGGCATGTCGGCCGGAACCGCGGCCTCCGTCTCGGCCGCATACGGCACCCTCGTCTATCTGGTCTCGGTCGCCGGCGGCTGGCTCGCCGACCGTATCCTCGGCTCGTACCGGGCGGTGCTGTGGGGCGGGATCCTCATCGCCTGCGGCCATTACGCCATGGCGGTGCCGACCACCGGCATGACCTGGGTGGGCCTCGGCCTGATCAGCGCCGGCACGGGGCTCCTCAAGCCCAACGTCGCCACCATGGTCGGCAAGCTCTACCGCACCGACGACGACCGCCGTGACGCCGGCTTCGCCCTCTACTACATGGCGATCAACATCGGCGCCTTCGCGGGCCCGCTCGTCACCGGCTGGCTCGGCGACCACAAGGGCTGGCACTGGGGCTTCTCGGCTGCCGCGATCGGCATGACGTTCGGCCTGGTCCAGTACGTCGCCGGCCGCCGTCACCTGGCCGGACGGAAGCACGCCGCCGAATTCGCGCTGTCTCCGGAGGCGATGCGCCGGGCAATCCGTCTGATCGTCACGGGCCTCGTCGTCATCGCGGCGGTCGCCATCCTGCTCGCCGCCGCCGGCTGGCTCACCATGGACCGCTTCGTCGACCTGCTCACGCTCGTCTCGGTGATCGCCCCGGCCGTCTACTTCGCGGTGATGTTCTCCAGCCCGCGTGTGACCCCCGAGGAACGCGGTCGGCTCCGCCCGTACATCGTCCTGTTCCTCGCCTCGACGGTCTTCAACTTCATCCTCTTCCAGGCGTACTCGACGATGATCCTGCTGGCCTCGGCGAACGCCGAGACGGCGATCCTCGGCTTCGACTTCCCCGCCAGTTGGTACGCGTCCGCCCTCGGCGCCTTCGAGGTCGCACTCGCCCCCGTCGTGGCCGCGCTGTGGGTCCGGATGGGGCGCCGCCAGCCGCACGCGTCCAACAAGATCGCGATCGGGGTCGTCCTCGGCGGCCTGTCCTTCCTGCTGATGGTGCTGCCGACCTCCGGGCACTCCTCCGACGACTACCTCATGTCCGTGTGGTGGATCGTGGGTTCGTACCTCCTGCTGGGCCTCGGCGACGTCCTCCTGGAGACCTCCGGCATGTCGGCCACGACCAAGCTCGCCCCGGCCGCGTTCGCCAGCCAGACCATGTCCCTCTGGTTCCTGTCCCTCGCCCTGGCCAACGGCATCCAGGCGCAGACGGTGAAGCTCTACGACGACGTCTCCCAGCCCGCCTACTTCGGCGTCAACGGCGCGATCGCGGTGGCCGCGGGGCTCGCCGTGATGGCCGCGGCACGCTGGCTTCGCCGCACGATGCACCCGGTGCACTGACCTGACGGGGATACCGCTCATGCACATCCGTACGTCCTTCCCCTACGAGACGACTCATCACGACCTCCGCATCCCGCTCCCGGACGGGACCCTGCTGTACGCGCGCGTGTGGCGCCCCCTGACGGACGAGCCCGTACCGGCGCTCCTCGAGTACCTGCCGTACCGCCTGACCGATTGGACCGCGCCTCGCGACCACCAGCGCCACCCCTGGTACGCCGGCCACGGCTACGCCTCCGTGCGCGTCGACATCCGCGGGCACGGCAACAGCGAGGGCACGCCGACCGATGAGTACTCGGCGACGGAACTCGCCGACGGGGTCGAGGTCGTCAACTGGCTGGCCGCCCAGCCCTGGTGCAGTGGCCGGGTCGGCATGTTCGGCATCTCCTGGGGCGGCTTCAACTCCCTCCAGATCGCGGCCCTCGCGCCCGAACCGCTCAAGGCGATCGTCACGGTCTGCTCCACGGACGATCGCTATGACAACGACGTGCACTACATGGGAGGTTCCGTCCTCGCCGTCGACATGCACGCCTGGGCTTCGACGATGCTCGCCTTCGTCGCCCGCCCGCCGGACCCGCAGTATGCCGGGGACGCCTGGCGGGAGATGTGGCTCAAGCGGCTGGAGGCCGTCGAACCGTTCCTGCACACCTGGCTCGGCCACCAGACGCGCGACGAGTACTGGCGCCACGGGAGCGTCTGCGAGGACTACGGCGCGATCGACGCCGCCGTCCTGGCGGTGGGCGGCTGGCACGACCCGTACCGCGACACCGTCCTGCGTCTCGTCGAGCACCTGCCGGCGGACCGCGTGCGCGGCCTGATCGGCCCCTGGTCCCACCAGTACCCCGACCGCGGCCTGCCGCCGGGCCCGGCGATCGGCTTCCTCCAGGAGACGCTGCGCTGGTGGGACCACTGGCTGAAGGACGAGGACACGGGCGTCATGGCCGAGCCCCTGCTGCGCTCGTACGTCAGCGACTCGCACCGCCCGGCCACGGTGTACCCCACGCTGCCCGGCCGCTGGGTCGGCGAGCCGGCCTGGCCCTCTCCCCACGTGCGCGCGGTGACGTACGCCTTCCAGGGCGCCGCCGTCCTCGTCCGCTCCCCCATGCACACCGGCATCGACGCCGGCCGCTTCTTCCCCTTCGGCAACGACGCCGACCTGCCGCCGGACCAGCGGGAGGAGGACGCGCGGTCGGCGTGCTTCGAGTTCGAAGTGGGCGAGGAGACCTGGGTGCTGGGGCGGCCGAAGGTGCGGCTGCGGCTGACGTCGGAGGTGCCGCGCGGGCAGGTCGTCGCCCGGCTCTGCGACGTGGCGCCGGACGGCTCCTCGACCCTGGTGACGCGGGGCGTGCTGAACCTGTCGGCGCGTCACGGCCGGGACCGCGCGGTGCCGTGGGAGCCGGGCGCCACCGAGGACGTGACCTTCGAGCTGAACGGGATCGGCCACGCCTTCCCGCCCGGCCACCGCATCCGCCTGGCTGTCTCCTCCGCGTACTGGCCGTGGATCTGGCCCCAGCCGGTCTCGGCGGCGGGCTTCGGCCTGGAACCGTCGGGAAGCTCACTGGAACTTCCGGTCCGCGCCCGCGCGTTGGACGAATCGGCGGACGGCACAGCGATCACCTTCGAGGAACCGGAACAGGCGGAACCGCTCGGCGTGAACTCCCCCATCACGCTGGACGAGCCCCGCCCCGAGCGCCTCGTCGTGCGGGACGTGGCCAAGGGCGAGTGGCGCCTGGAGGTCGACCCCCGGTACGGCGGCACGCGCGTGTACCCCGACGGCCTGGAGTTCACCGAGGAAGCGCTGGAGACGTACACGATCAACGAGTGGGACCCCCTGTCGGCCCGCACCCGCTCGGACTGGTCGATCCGCCTGCACCGCCCGGAGCTGGGATGGGACGCAACCGTGCGCACACGCTCGGAGATCAGCTGCGACCGGCATGACTTCATCGCCTCCAACGAGGTGATCTGCATGGAGGGCGAAGAGGTACTTTTCCACCGGACATGGGAGAAACGGACTCCACGGACAGCCGGTTAAAGGCGAGTTGGATTCATTGCCCGATTTGCCGCGCTTGTGGATGCCAGTGAGTTGGGTCACGTACGCACATTCATGGAACCAACTCGGCACACCCGCGTCTCCCCTTGCTTCCAAAGCAAGTTGAGGCTTGGCAACCGCAAAGGATCAAGCGACCCATTCGCACCAGACCATGGTCAAACAGCACGACAGTGACCACGGCACTTGTTCCGGGCATGTGCTCTCGCATACGTTCCCGCTCAGTCGGGCGGACGCCTAATCCTGCCGCCGCCCGAGCCACCCACCCACGCAACTCACTCACGCACGGCAGGAGCGGGGGACCCAGGTAAGTCGCCGGACCGGACGCCTTGATGGTGCACCGGACCGGCTCGGGGTGAAGTCGCACCGCCACACGGCGGCGCGGCCGGGCATCTCCCGCCCGAACCCGACAGCTCACCTCGTAGGCGCCGGAGAGGAACAGCGCCATGCCCCGAGGCAAGCACCGCCGCCCCCGCACCAACCCGCTCACCCGGCACGTCATCGCAGCCGGCACCGGTACCGCCGCCCTCGCCATCCCGCTCCTGAGCGCGACCACCGCGAGCGCCGCACAGCCGGCCCAGGCCCCCACCGTCGCGCAGGCCGCTCCCCAGGCCGCCGTGAAGGCCAAGACCGTCGCGTACACCACGAAGAAGGGCGACACGCTCTACGGCATCGCCGACCGGTACGACGCGCAGGGCGGCTGGAAGCAGCTCTACAAGGACAACCGCAAGGCCATCGGCGACGACCCCCGCCTGATCCACCCCGGCCTCGACCTGGAGGTCAGGGCGACGAAGAAGGCGAGCTCGCCGGGCAAGTCGGCCGACAAGGCGTCCGCGCCCGCCAAGAAGTCCAACGTCGCCAAGGCCACCCAGTCGTCCGCGAAGACGTACCCGAACAACCTCGACGGCTGGATCCGCAACGCGCTGGACATCATGGCGCAAAACGGAATTCCGGGTTCGTACGAGGGCATTCAGCGCAACATCATGCGCGAGTCGTCCGGCAACCCCCAGGCCATCAACAACTGGGACTCCAACGCCGTCGCGGGCACCCCGTCCAAGGGCCTCCTGCAGGTCATCGACCCGACCTTCGCGTCGTACCACGTGCCGGGGACGGTGTACGACCCCTTCGACCCGGTCGCGAACATCACGGCCGCGTGCAACTACGCGGCCGCGCGTTACGGCTCGATCGACAACGTGAACGGTCCCTACTAGGCCCGGGCGCGGGGGCCTGGCCGCCGACGACGTGCCCTACTGGGCGAAGTCGGCCAGGCTCCCCGCGAACAGCCTCTCGAGGACGACGGCGATGCCGTCGTCCTCGTTCGAGAGGGTGATCTCGTCGGCGACCGCCTTGAGTTCGGGATGCGCGTTGGCCATCGCCACCCCGCGGGCGGCCCAGTCGAACATGGGGATGTCGTTGGGCATGTCCCCGAAGGCGATCGTCTCGCGCGCGCCGAGACCGAGATGCTCGGCGGCGAGTGCGAGGCCGGTCGCCTTCGTGATGCCGCATGGCTGGAGTTCGACGGTCCCGGGCCCCGACATGGTGACCGTCGCGAGGGAGCCGACCACCGACCGCGCCGTCGCCGCCAACTCGTCGTCGGACAGGGTGGGATGGCGCAGCAGCACCTTGCTGATCGGCTCGCACCACAGGTCGTCGCGGTGCCGGACGCGTACGGCGGGCAGGGTGGGGTGCGGCATCAGGTACCCGGGCTCGATGAGCGTGAGCCCGTCCACGCCGTCCTGGTCGACGGCCGCGTACACCTGCCCCACCTCGGCCTCGATCTTGCCGAGCGCGGTCTCCGCCAACTCCCGGTCCAGGGTGATGGACCACAGCAGACAGTCCGCTCCGGCGTCGTACAACTGCGCGCCCTGTCCGCACACCGCGAGCCCCCGGCTGCCCAGGACGTCGAGGAGCGGGCGCACTCTGGGCGCCGGCCGCCCCGTCACGACGAGGTGCTGCGCACCGGCCGCCGCCGCCTGTGCGAGCGCGTCGAGGGAACGGTCGGAGAGCGTGTCGTCGCCTCGGAGCAGCGTCCCGTCCAGGTCAGTGGCGATGAGTGAATATGCGATGGGTCGGGCCATGATCAGAGAATACGGACAGGAGGCCCCATCGACTCGACTCGAACCGGACGGCTGCTGTGTTCACATGTGTTGACACCTGTTCCGGTTCCAGTTCTGATTCCGTGCAGGCAACTTCCTTTTGCTTGTGGCCATTTCACCCCCACGTGGTGCCGGCACGCTCCTGAACGGCACCGAATCGTGTCCTGTCGATGTGGCCGAGCGCGGCGACCTGCTGGTTCGCCGGCCCCGCGACGCGAGTTCCGTACTGCCCAAGACCCTCGCCTCACCCGTAACGTGTGGCCCGACCACATGGCACGGAGCGTATGAGAGTGAGGCAGCACCCCATGCCCCCCTTCGATCTCCCCGAGGGCGACCCCTTCGGCACGCACAACCTTCCGTACGGCGTCTTCTCCCTTCCCGGCTCGGACTCCGCGCGACGGGTCGGCGTCCGGCTCGGCGACCACGTCCTCGACGCGGGCAAGGCGGCCTACGCACTCGGCTCGCCGTACGCCCCGCTGCTCGCCCAGGACTCCCTGAACGCGCTGCTCGCCGCGGGCCACACCACGTGGTCGGACGTACGACGCGCCCTGACGGCATGGGTGACGGTGCCGGCGCACCAGGAGGCCCTCGCGGACCTCCTCCACCCGCTGTCCTCAGTCGCCCTCCACCTCCCCTTCGAGGTCGCGGACTACGTCGACTTCTACGCCTCCGAGAACCACGCCCGCAACGTCGGCCAGATCTTCCGCCCCGACGCCGAGGACTCCCTCACCCCCAACTGGAAGCACCTGCCGATCGGTTACCACGGCCGCTCCGGCACGGTGGTGGTCTCCGGCACGGACGTCGTACGACCGTCCGGCCAGCGCAAGGCTCCCACTGATCCGGAGCCGGTCTTCGGCCCGTCGGTCCGCCTCGACATCGAGGCCGAGGTCGGCTTCGTGGTCGGCACGCCCTCAAAGATGGGCAAGCCGGTGGCGCTGGGCGACTTCCGTGAGCACGTCTTCGGCCTGTGCCTGCTCAACGACTGGTCGGCACGCGACGTCCAGGCCTGGGAGTACGTCCCCCTCGGCCCGTTCCTCGGCAAGTCCTTCGCCACGTCGGTGTCGGCGTGGATCACCCCGCTGGACGCGCTGGAAGAGGCGCGAGTGGCACCGCCGGGGCGGACGCACCCTCTGCTGCCCTACCTGGACGACTCCGGCCCCGAAGCCGAGCCCGGCGGCTACGACCTGCGTATCTCCGTGGCCATCAACGGCCACGTCGTCTCCGAGCCCCCCTTCTCCACCATGTACTGGACGGCCGCCCAGCAGCTCGCCCACATGACTGTGAACGGCGCCTCCCTGCGCACCGGCGACCTGTACGGCTCGGGCACGGTGAGCGGCCCGACGGAACGCGAGCGCGGCTCACTGCTGGAGCTGACCTGGAACGGCCGGGACCCTCTCGAACTCCCGGACGGCAAGCGGGCGTTCCTGGAGGACGGCGACGTGGTGACCCTGTCCGCCTGGGCCCCGGGCCCCGGTGGGGTTCGGGTCGGACTGGGGGAGGTGACGGGACGGATCGTGGCGTCGTGAATCGTGGCGTCGTGAGGTGACGGGGCGGGACGCAGTGACGCCGGGCGGACCCGTGCCGGGCATTCGGCGAGTCTTTTCCCCTGACTCCTGCGATGGTCACCGTCATACTGACTGGCGGTGGGAGCCGAGCCGCAACCGGCGCTCGCAACCCACCGCCCCGTACTGCCGCCCCCGCACCTTCCCTGACCAGGATCCGGAGCCCTTGGCATGACCGTCTGCCTGCTCCTGTTGAGCGTCGTCGCCCTGACGGCCGCCGTACCCGTCCCCCAGGCGCTGACCCGGGCATCCTGGCCCGAACGGGAACCCGTGGTCGCGCTCTGGGTGTGGCAGTGCCTGGTCGCCACGGTCCTGTTGTGCTGCCTGACGGCCCTGGCCCTGGGCACCGCCGCCGTCTTCGGCACGGTACGCGCCCAGCTCTTCGCTCCGGCGCCGCCGTCGGTGACCGAGGCGTACGACCTCTCGACCGCGCCCGCCTGGGCGGTGGCCCTCACTCTGCTGCTGGCCGGCGGTGCCGCCTGGACGACCGCGATGCTGGCCCGCGAGCTCGTCGAGGCCCGTCGGCGGCGCGGCCGGGCCAGGGCCCACCTGCTCGAACGCGCCCCCGACCTGCCGGCTGGCCTGGGCGCGGCGCGGGGCCCGCTGCTGGTGCTGGAGGACGAGTACCCCGACGCCTGGTGGATGCCCGGCAGCCCGCCCCAGCTGATCGTCACCACGGGCGCCCTGCAGCGCCTGACCGACCACCAGCTCGACGCCGTCCTCACCCACGAGCGTGGCCACGCCCGGGCCCACCACGACTGGCTGCTGCACCTCTCGACCGCGCTTGCCACCGGATTCCCCCACATCCCGTTGTTCGCCCACTTCTGCGACCAGACCCACCGCCTGGTCGAACTGGCCGCCGACGACACGGCCTCCCGCCGCTGCGGTCACCTGACGACGGCGCTGGCCCTGATCGAGCTCAACCAGCACCGAGGCGTCCTGTCCTGCGCGTCCACCAACCGCCTCCTGGGCGAACGCGTCAACCGCCTCCTTCAGCCACCCCCACGTCTGGGCCGTCGCAACCGGGCCCTCACCACGACGCTGGCAGCGCTGGTACCGCTGCTCCCGCTACTGATCACGTTCGCTCCGGGGCTGACGGCGTTGAGCTGACCGTCGTCGCCGACGAGCGCTCGCCCTCGAGGGTGGCTCTTCCTAGGCCCAGTCCTCCGGCTCGGGCTCCGGCTCCATCTCGGGCCAGTCGTCCGCCCCGTCATGGGTCCCAGGGCCAGGGCTCGACTCGGCCGCCGCCCCCGCCGTCGCCCCCGCACCGGACTCGCCACGCACCGAGGTCAGCACCTCGAGCACGCCCTCCCCATACGTGGCCAGCTTCTTCTCGCCGACGCCGCCGACGCTCCCGAGCTCACGCACGGACGCGGGCCACACCGTCACGATCTCCCGCAACGTAGCGTCATGGAAGATCACATACGCCGGAACCCCCTGCTCCCGAGCCTGCTCGGCACGCCATGCCCGCAGCGCCTCGAAGGCCGGCACCAGCGCCTCCGGCAGCTCGACCACCGCGGCCTTCGCCTTGCGCTCTCCGCGCCCGGACCCGGCGGACCCCGACGCCGACCGCGAGGTCACCGGCTTCTTCGGCTCCTTGCGCAGCGGCACCTCCCGCTCCCGCCGCAGCACCGTCCCGCTCGCCTCGGTCAGCACGAGCGTGCCGTACTCGCCCTCCACCGCGAGCAGCCCCTGGGCCAGCAACTGCCGGACGACGCCCCGCCATTCGCCCTCGGCCAGCTCCTCGCCGATGCCGAAGACGGACAGCTGGTCGTGATCGAACTGGATCACCTTGCCGGTGCGCCGCCCCAGCAGGATGTCGACGATCTGCAGCGCCCCGAACTTCTGTCCCCGCTCACGCTGCAGCCGCACCACCGTCGACAGCACCTTCTGCGCCGCGATGGTGCCGTCCCAGGTCTCCGGCGGTGTCAGGCAGGTGTCGCAGTTGCCGCAGCCCGTCGCATCGGGATCCTGGCCGAAGTAGGCGAGCAACTGACCACGCCGGCACTGCGCGGTCTCGCACAGCGCGAGCATCGCGTCCAGGTGGGAGGCCGCCCGGCGCCGGAACGCCTCGTCGCCCTCGCCCGACTGGATCAGCTTGCGCTGCTGAATGACGTCGTTGAGGCCGTAGGCCATCCAGGCCGTGGAGGGGAGTCCGTCGCGGCCGGCGCGGCCTGTCTCCTGGTAGTAGCCCTCGACCGACTTGGGCAGGTCGAGGTGGGCGACGAACCGCACGTCCGGCTTGTCGATGCCCATCCCGAAGGCGATGGTCGCCACCACGACCAGCCCCTCCTCCCGCAGGAACCGGGACTGGTGCGCCGCCCGCGTGCCCGCGTCCAGACCGGCGTGGTACGGCACCGCCTCGATGCCGTTGCGGCTCAGGAACTCGGCCGTCGCCTCCACGGACTTCCGCGACAGGCAGTACACGATGCCGGCGTCGCCTGCGTGCTCCTCGCGCAGGAAGCTCAGCAGCTGCTTCTTCGGGTCCGCCTTCGGCACGATCCGGTACTGGATGTTGGGCCGGTCGAAGCTCGCCACGAAGTGCCGGGCACTCGGCATGTCCAGCCGCTGGGTGATCTCCTGGTGCGTCGCATGCGTGGCCGTCGCCGTGAGCGCGATGCGTGGGACGTCCGGCCAGCGCTCGCCCAGCAGTGACAGGGCCAGATAGTCCGGGCGGAAGTCATGCCCCCACTGGGACACACAGTGCGCCTCGTCGATCGCGAAGACGGCGATCTTGCCGCGCGACAGCAGGTCCAGCGTCGACTCGACCCGCAGCCGCTCCGGCGCCAGGTAGAGCAGGTCCAGCTCGCCCGCGAGGAACTCCGCCTCCACCACGCGCCGCTCGTCGAAGTCCTGCGTGGAGTTGATGAACCCGGCGCGCACGCCGAGCGCCCGCAGCGCGTCCACCTGGTCCTGCATCAGGGCGATGAGCGGCGAGACGACGATGCCGGTACCCGGTCTGACCAGGGACGGGATCTGGTAGCACAGCGACTTCCCGCCGCCGGTCGGCATGAGCACGACGGCATCCCCGCCGGCCACCACATGCTCGATGACGCCTTCCTGCTCGCCGCGGAAGGCCTCGTACCCGAAGACCCGCTGCAGCGCGGCCAGCACCTCGCCATCACCGGCCTGTGCCACCTCGCTCACCCTTGGCATCTCGCTGATCCCGCCCGTCGCACCCATCGCCATGTCCCCCGTACGTCGACCCTCGACCACTGCCTCCACGATAGGGGCCGCCACCGACAGCGCCGGAGTTATCCACAGGCTCACCGTTCACCCGTCCGTGAATGAGCGATAGCTCTGAGCCATCGGCAAGGGCGGGCTCCCCCTCGTGGGCCCCACCCCCCTCGTGGGCCCCACCCCATGGCGCGCTCCACCACGGTGCGCGCCCCACCACATCACAGTGGCCCGGCATCCCCCGAGGGAAGCCGGGCCACCGCCGTGCAGGCGTGCGCCAGGTCAGCGCACGAACACCCCCGCGTTGCCGGCCAGATCCAGGAAGTACTGCGGCGCCACACCCAGGACCAGCGTGACCGCCACGCCCACCCCGATCGCCGTCATCGTCAGCGGCGACGGAACGGCCACCGTCGGCCCCTCCGGGTTCGGCTCGCTGAAGAACATCAGGACGATCACGCGGATGTAGAAGAACGCCGCGATCGCGGACGAGATCACACCGACCACGACCAGCGGGCCCGCCCCGCCCTCGGCCGCCGCCTTGAACACGGCGAACTTCCCGGCGAAGCCAGAGGTCAGCGGGATACCGGCGAAGGCCAGCAGGAACACCGCGAACACGGCCGCGACCATGGGTGAACGACGGCCCAGACCGGCCCACTTGGACAGGTGCGTCGCCTCGCCGCCGGCGTCGCGCACCAGCGTCACCACCGCGAACGCCCCGATCGTCACGAACGAGTAGGCGGCCAGGTAGAAGAGGACGGACGACACCCCGTCCGGAGTGGTCGCGATGACACCCGCGAGGATGAAGCCCGCGTGCGCGATCGACGAGTACGCCAGCAGCCGCTTGATGTCGGTCTGCGTGATCGCGACGATCGCACCGCCCAGCATGGTGACGATCGCGACGCCCCACATGACCGGCCGCCAGTCCCAGCGCAGGCCGGGCAGCACGACGTAGAGGATGCGGAGCAGCGCGCCGAACGCCGCCACCTTCGTCGCCGCCGCCATGAAGCCGGTCACGGGCGTCGGTGCGCCCTGGTAGACGTCGGGCGTCCACATGTGGAACGGCACCGCGCCCACCTTGAACAGCAGGCCCATGACGATCATCGCGGCGCCGACGAGCAGCAGCGCGTCGTTGCCCATCGTGTCCGCGAGCGCCGGGGTGACGTCCGGGACCGTACCGTCGACGACCTGCGCGATCGTCGCGTACGACACGGAACCCGCGTACCCGTACAGCAGCGCGATGCCGAACAGTGTGAACGCGGACGCGAAGGCACCCAGCAGGAAGTACTTGACCGCGGCTTCCTGCGACATGAGCCGCTTGCGGCGGGCCAGCGCGCACATCAGGTACAGCGGGAGCGAGAAGACCTCCAGCGCGATGAACAGCGTCAGCAGGTCGTTGGCCGCCGGGAAGATCAGCATGCCCGCGACCGCGAACATCAGCAGCGGGAACACCTCGGTGGTGGTGAACCCGGCCTTCACCGCGGCCTTCTCGCTGTCGCTGCCCGGCACGGACGCCGCCTGTGCGGCGAAGGAGTCGACCCGGTTGCCGTGCGCCTCCGGGTCGAGTCGCCGCTCGGCGAAGGTGAACAGGCCGACCAGGCCCGCCAGCAGGATCGTGCCCTGCAGGAAGAGGGCCGGTCCGTCGACGGCGATCGCGCCCATCGCGGCGATGCCCGCCTTGGTGGTGGCGTATCCGCCGGCCGCGAGCGCCACGACCGCGGCGAAGGCGGTGACGAGCGCCACGACACAGACGAACACCTGCGCGTAGTAACGGGCCTTGCGCGGGACGACCGCCTCGATCAGTACCCCGACGATCGCCGCTCCGACGATGATCAAGGTAGGCGACAATTGTCCGTACTCGATCTTCGGTGGGTCGATCTTCGAGATCGGATCGGCCGCGGTTGTCCACAGGCTGTGGACAGCTGATGCGCTCACTTGGCGGCCTCCACCTCGGGCTGGGGGTCCTTCTTCTGTACGTCGGACATGGTCTGCTTGACCGCCGGGTTGACGATGTCCGTGAGGGGCTTCGGGTAGACGCCCAGGAAGATCAGCAGTGCGACCAGCGGAGCGACGACCACGAGTTCACGCACCCTGAGGTCGGGCATCGCGGAGACTTCCGCCTTCACCGGGCCCGTCATCGTCCGCTGGTAGAGGACGAGCGTGTAGAGCGCGGCGAGCACGATGCCGAAGGTGGCGATGATTCCGATCACCGGATAGCGCGTGAACGTGCCGACCAGGACGAGGAATTCACTGACGAAGGGCGCCAGGCCCGGTAGCGACAGGGTCGCCAGGCTGCCGATCAGGAAGGTGCCGGCGAGCACGGGGGCGACCTTCTGCACTCCGCCGTAGTCGGCGATGAGCCGCGAACCGCGCCGGGAGATCAGGAATCCGGCCACCAGCATCAACGCGGCCGTGGAAATGCCGTGGTTGACCATGTAGAGCGTCGCGCCGGACTGGCCCTGGCTGGTCATCGCGAAGATGCCCATGATGATGAAGCCGAAGTGGGAGATCGACGCGTACGCCACCAGCCGCTTGATGTCCCGCTGCCCGACCGCGAGCAGGGCGCCGTAGATGATGCTGATCAGCGCCAGTACGAGGATCGCGGGCGTCGCCCACTTGCTCGCCTCCGGGAACAGCTGGAGGCAGAAGCGGAGCATCGCGAAGGTGCCCACCTTGTCGACGACCGCGGTGATGAGGACGGCGACCGGTGCGGTGGCCTCCCCCATCGCGTTGGGCAGCCAGGTGTGCAGTGGCCACAGCGGCGCCTTCACCGCGAAGGCGAAGAAGAAGCCGAGGAACAGCCAGCGTTCGGTGTTCGTCGCCATGTCGAGCGTGCCGTTGGCGCGGGCCTCGGCGATCTCCTGGAGGCTGAAGTTCCCGGCGACCACGTACAGGCCGATCACCGCGGCCAGCATGATCAGACCGCCGACCAGGTTGTAGAGCAGGAACTTCACGGCGGCGTACGACCGTTGCGTGGACGCCACCTTCTCGCCGTGCTCGTGGGCACGGTCCCCGAAGCCACCGATGAGGAAGTACATCGGGATGAGCATGGCCTCGAAGAAGATGTAGAAGAGGAAGACGTCGGTGGCCTCGAAGGAGAGGATCACCATCGCCTCGACGGCCAGGATCAGGGCGAAGAAGCCCTGCGTCGGCCGCCAGCGCCTGCTGCCGGTCTCCAGCGGGTCGGCGTCGTGCCAGCCCGCGAGGATGATGAACGGCATCAGCAGCGCCGTCAGCGCGATCAGCACCACCGCGATGCCGTCCACGCCGAGTTCGTACCGGACCCCGAACTCCGCGATCCAGGCGTGGGATTCGGTGAGCTGGTAGCGGTCGCCGTCCGGGTCGAAGCGGACCAGGACGGTGATCGCGAGGGCGAGTGTGGCGAGCGAGAAGAGCAGCGCCAGCCACTTGGCGGCGGTGCGCCGGGCGGCCGGTACGGCGGCCGTGGCGATCGCCCCGATCGCCGGGAGCACCGCCGTAGCTGTCAGCAGAGGAAAGGACATCGGTATCAGACCGCCCTCATCAACAGGGTCGCGGCGATGAGGACCGCCGCACCGCCGAACATCGAGACCGCGTACGACCGTGCGAAGCCGTTCTGGAGCTTGCGCATCCGTCCGGACAGGCCGCCGACCGAGGCCGCCGTGCCGTTGACGACGCCGTCGACCAGGGTGTGGTCGACGTACACCAGGGAGCGCGTGAGGTGTTCGCCGCCGCGCACGAGGACGACGTGGTTGAAGTCGTCCTGGAGCAGGTCGCGCCGGGCGGCCCGGGTGAGCAGCGACCCGCGCGGGGCGACGACCGGGACCGGCCGGCGGCCGTACTGGCCGTAGGCGATGGCGACGCCGATGACCATGCACGCGACGGTCGCGCCGGTGACGACTCCCGCGCTGATCGGCGGGTGGCCATGTTCGAACCCGGTGATGGGCTCCAGCCAGTGCACAAAGCGTTCGCCGATGCTGAAGAACCCACCGGCGGCCACCGACCCGACGGCCAGCACGATCATCGGGATCGTCATGACCTTGGGCGACTCGTGCGGGTGCGGCTCGTTGCCCTTCTCGTCAGGCTGCCAGCGCTTCTCGCCGAAGAACGTCATCAGCATCACGCGCGTCATGTAGTACGCCGTGATGGCCGCGCCCAGCAGCGCGCAGCCGCCGAGGATCCAGCCCTCGGTGCCGCCCTTGGCGAACGCCGCCTCGATGATCTTGTCCTTGGAGAAGAAACCGGACAGGCCGGGGAAGCCGATGATCGCGAGATAGCCGAGGCCGAAGGTGACGAAGGTGACCGGCATGTACTTGCGCAGAGCGCCGTACTTGCGCATGTCCACCTCGTCGTTCATGCCGTGCATGACCGAACCGGCGCCGAGGAACAGCCCGGCCTTGAAGAAGCCGTGCGTCACCAGGTGCATGATCGCGAAGACGTAGCCGATGGGGCCGAGGCCCGCGGCGAGGACCATGTAGCCGATCTGCGACATGGTCGAGCCGGCCAGCGCCTTCTTGATGTCGTCCTTCGCACAACCGACGATCGCACCGAAGAGGAGCGTGACAGCGCCGACGATGGTGACGACCAACTGTGCGTCCGGCGCCGCGTTGAAGATCGCTCCGGAGCGGACGATCAGGTAGACGCCCGCAGTCACCATCGTCGCGGCGTGGATGAGGGCCGAGACCGGGGTCGGGCCCTCCATCGCGTCACCGAGCCAGGACTGCAGCGGCACCTGGGCGGACTTGCCGCACGCGGCGAGCAGCAGCATCAGGCCGATGGCCGTGAGCCTGCCCTCGCTCGTGTCGGCGGCGAGTCCGGCCTCCTCGCCGGTGCCGAGCACCGGTCCGAACGCGAAGGTGCCGAACCACAGGAACATCAGCATGATCGCGATCGACAGGCCCATGTCGCCGACGCGGTTGACCAGGAAGGCCTTCTTCGCGGCCGTGGCGGCGCTGGGCTTGTGCTGCCAGAAGCCGATCAGCAGGTAGGAGGCGAGACCGACGCCCTCCCAGCCGACGTACAGCAGCAGGTAGTTGTCGGCGAGGACGAGCAGCAGCATCGCCGCGAGGAACAGGTTCAGATAGCCGAAGAAGCGGCGGCGCCGCTCGTCGTGCTCCATGTACCCGACCGAGTACAGGTGGATCAGCGAGCCGACGCCGGTGATCAGCAGCACGAACGTGATCGACAGCTGATCGAGGCGGAAGGCGACGTCCGCCTGGAAGCCCTCGACCGGGATCCAGCTGTACAGGTGCTGGGTGAGGGTCCGGCTCTCGGCGTCCTTGCCCAGCAGATCGGCGAAGAGGATCACGCCGAAGACGAAGGAGACGAACGACAGGAGCGTGCCGATCCACTGTCCGACGGCGTCGAGACGCCGGCCGCCGCACAACAGGAGGGCCGCTCCGAGCAATGGCGCCGCGATCAGCAGCGCAATCAGGTTCTCCACGATTCTTCCGACCCCTTAGAGCTTCATCAGGCTGGCGTCGTCGACCGAGGCCGAGTGGCGGGAACGGAACAGCGACACGATGATCGCGAGCCCGACGACGACCTCCGCGGCGGCGACGACCATCGTGAAGAAGGCGATGATCTGGCCGTCGAGATTGCCGTGCATCCGTGAGAAGGCCACGAGCGTGAGGTTGCACGCGTTGAGCATGAGCTCGATGCACATGAAGACAACGATCGCGTTGCGTCTGATCAGCACGCCGGTGGCGCCGATCGTGAACAACAGGGCGGCGAGGTAGAGGTAGTTGACCGGGTTCACTTCGACGCCTCCTCGGGCCGCTTGAAGGTCGACGGCTCGATCGCGGTCCGCTCCAGCCGTTCCTCCGCGCGCTGTTCAAGGGCCCGCAGGTCGTTGAGCGCCTCGGTGGACACGTCACGGATCTGGCCGCGCTCGCGCAGCGTCTTGCTGACCGTGAGGTCGGACGGGGTGCCGTCGGGCAGGAGGCCCGCGATGTCGACCGCGTTGTGGCGGGCGTACACGCCGGGGGCCGGCAGCGGCGGGACGTGCTTGCCTTCGCGGACGCGCTCTTCGGACATCTCGCGCTGGGTCTTGGCACGTTCCGTGCGCTCTCGGTGCGTGAGCACCATGGCGCCGATGGCGGCCGTGATCAGCAGGGCGCCGGTGATCTCGAAGGCGAAGACGTACTTGGTGAAGATGAGGGTGGCGAGGCCCTCCACATTGCCGTTCGCGTTCGCCTGGGCGAGACCGTTGAACTCCGTGATCGAGGCGTTGCCGATACCGCCGATCAGCAGGATGCCGAAGCCCAGGCCGCAGAGAAGGGCCAGCCAGCGCTGGCCCTTGATGGTCTCCTTCAGGGAGTCCGCAGCCGTGACGCCGACAAGCATCACCACGAACAGGAACAGCATCATGATCGCGCCGGTGTAGACGACGATCTGCACGATGCCCAGGAAGTAGGCGCCGTTGGCGAGGTAGAAGACCGCCAGGATGATCATTGTCCCGGCGAGACAGAGCGCGCTGTGCACGGCCTTCTTCATGAAGACGGTGCACAGAGCGCCGATCACGGCGACGGTGCCGAGGACCCAGAACTGGAAGGCCTCTCCGGTGGAGGTGGAGTAGGCGGCGAGCTGCCCGGTCATCGGCCGATCACCTTCCCGGACGCCGGTTCGTCCTCACCGAAGGTCGAGTCCGCCTCCTGCGGGACCTCACCCTTGGAGAGCGCGACCTGCTGGGTCGTGCCCGGCGCGGCCTCCGTCACCAGACCCCGGTAGTAGTCCTGCTCGTCCGTGCCCGGGTAGATGGCATGGGGGCTGTCGACCATGCCGTCCTCAAGTCCGGCGAGCAGTTGCTCCTTGGTGTAGATGAGGTTGGCGCGGCTGGAGTCAGCAAGCTCGAACTCGTTGGTCATCGTGAGCGCGCGCGTGGGACACGCCTCGATGCACAGGCCGCACAGGATGCAGCGGGCGTAGTTGATCTGGTAGACGCGGCCGTACCGCTCGCCCGGCGAGTAGCGCTCCTCGTCGGTGTTGTCGGCGCCCTCCACATAGATGGCGTCGGCGGGGCAGGCCCAGGCGCACAGCTCGCAGCCGACGCACTTCTCCAGGCCGTCCGGATGGCGGTTGAGCTGGTGCCGTCCGTGGAAGCGGGGAGCGGTGGTCTTCTCCTGCTCCGGGTACTGCTCGGTCAGCCGCTTCTTGAACATGGCCTTGAAGGTCACACCGAAGCCGGCCACGGGGTTCTGGAAACCGGGCTTGGTCTCCTTGGGCTCCTCAGCCATCGGACGCCTCCTTTCCATCCAGAGATCCATCACTCTGAGTATCGGGCCCGCCACTGACAATCAGCTCCCGCTCGCGGCGCGGGCGGCGTCGAGGCACCGGCGGAAGTTCCTGTCCGGGCAGTGGCGGTACGGGGAATCCGCCCGCCATCGCGTCGAAGCCGGCGGGTTCCTCCACGGTTTGCTCGGCCGTCTTCGCCCGGTCGCGGAACATGTCCACGACGAAGGAGAGCAGGAGCAGCGCGAGTACGCCGCCGCCGACGTAGAGGGCGATGTCGGCGAAGTCGTAGTTCTCGTTCCGGAGGGTCCGCACGGTCGCGACGAGCATCAGCCAGACCACGGAGACCGGGATGAGGACCTTCCAGCCGAGCTTCATCAACTGGTCGTATCGGACGCGGGGCAGCGTGCCGCGCAGCCAGATGAAGAAGAACAGCAGCAACTGGACCTTGATCACGAACCAGAGCAGCGGCCACCAGCCGTGGTTCGCGCCCTCCCAGAAGGCACTGACCGGATACGGGGCCCGCCAGCCGCCCAGGAAGAGCGTCACGGACACCGCCGACACCGTCACCATGTTCACGTACTCGGCGAGCATGAACAGCGCGAACTTGATCGACGAGTACTCGGTGTTGAAGCCGCCGACCAGGTCGCCCTCGGACTCCGGCATGTCGAAGGGGGCGCGGTTGGTCTCGCCGACCATCGTCACGATGTAGATCAGGAAGGAGACCGGCAGCAGCACGATGTACCAGCGGTCCTGCTGCGCCTCGACGATCGCCGAGGTCGACATCGACCCGGAGTAGAGGAACACCGAGGCGAAGGCCGCGCCCATGGCGATCTCGTACGAGATCATCTGCGCGCAGGAACGCAGGCCACCGAGCAGCGGGTAGGTGGATCCGGAACTCCAACCCGCAAGGACGATGCCGTAGATGCCGACCGAGGCGACCGCGAGGATGTAGAGCATCGCGATCGGCAGGTCGGTGAGCTGCATCGTGGTGCGCTGGCCGAAGATCGAGATCTCGTTGCCGGCCGGGCCGAAGGGGATCACCGCGATCGCCATGAAGGCCGGGATGGCCGCCACGATCGGCGCGAGGACGTAGACGACCTTGTCCGCGCGTTTGACGATGACGTCTTCCTTCAGCATCAGCTTGATGCCGTCGGCGAGCGACTGGAGCATGCCCCAGGGGCCGTGCCGGTTGGGGCCGATGCGCAGCTGCATCCAGGCGACGACCTTGCGCTCCCAGACGATGGAGAACAGCACGGTCACCATCAGGAAGGCGAAGCAGAACACCGCCTTGATGACGACCAGCCACCAGGGGTCGCGGCCGAACATCGAGAGGTCTTCAGCGGCGAGGAAAGGACTCATGCCTCCACCTCCTCGGGGGCCTCGGACGCGAGGGTCGCCGGGCCGATGCGGACGAGTGAGCCGGGCAGCGCCCCGGTGTCGGAGGCGACGCCGGTGCCCACGGAGTTCAGCGGGAGCCACACGACCCGGTCGGGCATCTCCGTGATCTGCAGCGGCAGTTCGGCGATTCCGGCGGGGCCGGTCACGGCGAGGACGTCGCCTTCCTTCACGCCGGCCTCGGCGGCCGTGGCGGCCGACACACGCGCGCGGGCGGCGTGCCGGGTGCCGGCGAGCGCCTCGTCGCCCTGCTGGAGGAGCCCCTGGTCGAGCAGCAGCCGGTGCCCGGCGAGAACGGCCTCACCGGCGGCCGGCCGCGGCAACTGGGCGGCGATCGTCAGGGGCTCGGTGGCCCTCGGTCCGTCCCAGGCGCCGAGCCGGTCGATCTCCGCGCGCGTGGTGCGCAGATCCGGCAGGCCCAGGTGTACGTCCATGGAGTCGGCCAGCATCTGCAGCACGCGCGCGTCGGTCGGGGCCAGGCGGCGGGCCATATGGTCGGGCTTGAGCGCGGCCTCGAAGAAGCGCACCCGGCCCTCCCAGTTGAGGAAGGTGCCGGCCTTCTCGGCGACCGCCGCGACCGGCAGCACGACATCGGCGAGCTCGGTCACCTCGCCGGGCCGCAGCTCCAGCGACACCACGAAGCCGACCTCGCCGAGCGCCTCACGCGCGCGTGCCGGGTCGGGCAGGTCGGCGACCTCGACGCCCGCGACCAGCAGGGCCTGGAGTTCGCCGGTCGCGGCGGCCTCGACGATCTGGCCGGTGTCGCGGCCGTAGCGGTGCGGGAGTTCGGCGACTCCCCAGACGGCGGCGACCTCCTCACGCGCGCGCGGATCGGTCGCGGGACGTCCGCCCGGCAGCAGCGACGGCAGCGCGCCCACCTCCACGGCAGCGCGCTCCCCCGCCCGGCGCGGGATCCACACCAGCTGGGCGCCGGTCGCGGACGCGGCCCGTACGGCGGCGGTGAGCCCGCCCGCCACGCCGGCCAGCCGCTCGCCGACGACGATCACCGCGCCTTCGGTGCGCAGCGCCTCGGACGCCTTCGATCCGGCCTCGTCCAGGCCGACCCCGCCGGCGAGCGCGTCCAGCCACTCCGTCTCGGTGCCGGGGGCTGCGGGCAGCAGCGTGCCGCCGGCCTTCTCCAGTCCGCGCGTGGCGTGCGTGGCGAGCGAGAAGACCTTCTGGCCGTGCTTGCGCCAGGCCTTGCGCAGCCGCAGGAAGACGCCGGGCGCCTCCTCCTCGGCCTCGAACCCGGCCAGCAGGACGGCCGGTGCCTTCTCCACGGCGGTGTATGTGACGCCCGTGCCGTCGAGGTCGCGGCCGTGACCTGCGACCTGCGCGGCGAGGAAGTCGGTCTCCTCGCTGCTGTGCAGGCGCGCGCGGAAGTCGATGTCGTTGGTGTCGAGCGCCACGCGCGCGAACTTGCTGTACGCGTAGGCGTCCTCGACGGTGAGACGGCCGCCGGTCAGCACGCCGGTCCGGCCGCGTGAGGCGAGCAGGCCCTGGGCCGCGATCTGCAGCGCCTCCGGCCAGGAGGCCGGCTCGAGGTCACCCTCGGCATTGCGCACCAGAGGCGTCTGGAGCCGGTCACGCTGCTGCGCGTACCGGAACCCGAACCGCCCCTTGTCGCAGATCCACTCCTCGTTGACCTCGGGGTCGTTGGCGGCCAGCCGCCGCATGACCTTGCCGCGTCGGTGGTCCGTGCGCGTGGCGCAGCCGCCGGAGCAGTGCTCGCAGACGCTCGGCGAGGACACCAGGTCGAAGGGGCGGGAGCGGAATCGGTACGCCGCCGAGGTCAGCGCGCCGACCGGGCAGATCTGGATGGTGTTGCCAGAGAAGTACGACTCGAAGGGGTCGCCCTCACCGGTGCCGACCTGCTGGAGCGCGCCCCGCTCGATCAGCTCGATCATCGGGTCGCCCGCGACCTGGTTGGAGAACCGGGTGCAGCGGGCGCACAGCACGCACCGCTCGCGGTCGAGCAGCACCTGCGTGGAGATCGGCACGGGCTTCTCGTACGTCCGCTTCCTGCCCTCGAAGCGGGACTCGGCGTGCCCGTGCGACATGGCCTGGTTCTGCAGCGGACACTCGCCGCCCTTGTCGCAGACCGGGCAGTCCAGCGGGTGATTGATGAGCAGGAGCTCCATCACCCCCTTCTGGGCCTTCTCGGCGGCCTGCGAGGTCAGGTGCGTCTTCACGACCATGCCGTCCGTGCACGTGATCGTGCAGGACGCCATCGGCTTGCGCTGGCCCTCGACCTCGACGATGCACTGGCGGCAGGCGCCGGCCGGGTCGAGTAGGGGATGGTCGCAGAAGCGGGGGATCTCGATGCCGAGTTGCTCGGCGGCCCGGATGACCAGGGTGCCCTTCGGCACGCTGATGTCGACGCCGTCGATCGTCAGCGACACGAGATCTTCCGGCGGGACCGCTGCCTCTCCCCCTCCGGAGGGAGCGCTGGTGGTCACAGTCATGCGTTCACCTCCGTGCGGTGGTCGGCCCAGGCCGTCGACTTGGCCGGGTCGAAGGGGCAGCCGCGGCCCGTGATGTGCTGCTCGTACTCCTCACGGAAGTACTTCAGCGAGGAGAAGATCGGCGAGGCGGCACCGTCGCCGAGGGCGCAGAAGGACTTGCCGTTGATGTTGTCGGCGATGTCGTTCAGCTTGTCGAGGTCGGACATGACGCCCTTGCCGGCCTCGATGTCACGCAGCAACTGCACGAGCCAGTACGTGCCTTCGCGGCAGGGTGTGCACTTGCCGCAGGACTCGTGGGCGTAGAACTCGGTCCAGCGGGTGACGGCGCGCACGACGCAGGTCGTCTCGTCGAAGCACTGGAGAGCTTTCGTGCCGAGCATGGAACCTGCGGCGCCCACTCCTTCGTAGTCAAGAGGGACGTCGAGGTGCTCGTCGGTGAACATCGGCGTGGAGGAGCCGCCCGGGGTCCAGAACTTCAGGCGGTGCCCGGGCCGCATCCCGCCGCTCATCTCCAGCAGCTGGCGGAGTGTGATGCCGAGCGGGGCCTCGTACTGGCCGGGGCTCGCGACATGGCCGCTGAGCGAGTAGAGCGTGAAGCCCGGGGACTTCTCGCTGCCCATCGACCGGAACCAGTCCTTGCCCCGATTCACGATCGCGGGAACCGACGCGATCGACTCGACGTTGTTCACAACAGTCGGGCAGGCGTAGAGACCTGCCACCGCAGGGAAGGGGGGACGGAGCCGCGGTTGACCACGGCGGCCTTCGAGCGAGTCGAGCAGTGCGGTCTCCTCACCGCAGATGTACGCGCCCGCGCCCGCGTGCACGGTGAGTTCGAGATCGAGCCCGCTGCCGAGGATGTTCTCTCCGAGGTAGCCGGCCGCATAGGCCTCGCTCACGGCCGCGTGCAACCGCCGCAGCACAGGGACGACTTCACCGCGCAGATAGATGAAGGCATGCGACGACCTGATGGCATAACACGCGATGATCATGCCCTCGATGAGGCTATGCGGGTTCGCGAAGAGGAGCGGAATGTCCTTACAGGTTCCGGGCTCCGATTCGTCGGCGTTGACAACTAGATAGTGCGGTTTTCCATCACCCTGGGGAATGAACTGCCATTTCATTCCCGTCGGGAACCCCGCGCCGCCGCGCCCGCGCAGACCGGACTCCTTGACGTACGCGATCAGGTCGTCCGGCGACATGGCGAGCGCCTTGCGAAGACCCTCGTACCCTTCGTGCCTTCGGTAGACGTCCAGCGTCCAGGACCCGTCCTCGTCCCAGAAGGCCGACAGCACGGGTGCGAGCAGCTTCTCGGGGCTGTTTTCCTTCAGCTCGGGTGCCAACGTCATCACTCCCCCTCCTCGGCGACAGGCCCTGCCGGGTGGGCTGGGTCGGACGCGGACGAATCCTGCGGCGCGTCGTGCGAGCTGAGGTGTTCAGCCGGCGACGGTTCGTGCACTGGCCTGTCCTGCGGCCCCTCGTGCGGGCCGCCGTCCCGCGGATGGACCACGCGCGCGGGTGCGGCCTCTCCCCTGGCCAGGCGGAGGCCCACCAGCGACGCCGGTCCCGCGCTGCCGCTCTCCTCGACGGCCCCGGGCCGCTCGTCGGGGAAGCCGGCCAGGATCCGCGCGGTCTCCTTGAAGGTGCACAGCCGAGCCCCACGCGTCGGCTCGACGGACCGTCCCGCCCGGAGGTCGTCGACCAGGCGCTTGGCGCTTGCGGGGTTCTGGTTGTCGAAGAACTCCCAGTTGACCATCACGACCGGCGCGAAGTCGCAGGCCGCGTTGCACTCGATGTGCTCCAGGGTGACCTTGCCGTCGTCGGTGGTCTCGCCGTTGCCGACGCCCAGGTGCTCCTGGAGCTCCTCGAAGATCGCGTCACCGCCCATCACCGCACACAGGGTGTTGGTGCAGACGCCCACCTGGTAGTCACCGGAGGGCTTGCGGCGGTACATCGTGTAGAAGGTGGCGACCGCGGTGACCTCGGCCGTGGTCAGGCCGAGCACGTCCGCGCAGAACCGCATCCCGGTGCGCGTGACGTGGCCCTCCTCCGACTGCACGAGGTGCAGCAACGGCAGGAGGGCGGACCGGGAGTCCGGGTAGCGGGCGATGATCTCGCGCGCGTCGGCCTCCAGCCGGGCTCGAACGTCGTCCGGGTAGCCGGGCGCGGGCAGCTCGGGCATGCCCAGGCTGACGCCCCGCTCCGAAGAAGAGGTGGTCACCGGTCGACGCCTCCCATCACGGGGTCGATGGACGCGACGGCGACGATGACGTCGGCGACCTGGCCGCCCTCGCACATCGCCGCCATGGCCTGCAGGTTGGTGAAGGACGGGTCACGGAAGTGGACCCGGAAGGGGCGGGTGCCGCCGTCGGAGACGACATGCACCCCGAGCTCGCCCTTGGGCGACTCGACGGCCGCGTACGTCTGTCCCGGCGGGACGCGGAAGCCCTCGGTGACCAGCTTGAAGTGGTGGATCAGGGCCTCCATGGAGGTGCCCATGATCTTCTTGATGTGGTCGAGGGAGTTGCCGAGCCCGTCGGGTCCCAGGGCGAGCTGGGCGGGCCAGGCGATCTTCTTGTCGGCGACCATGACCGGGCCCGGCTGGAGCCGGTCCAGGCACTGCTCGACGATCCCGAGGGACTGGCGCATCTCTTCCAGGCGGATCAGGAAACGACCGTAGGAGTCGCAGGTGTCGGCGGTCGGGACCTCGAAGTCGTAGGTCTCGTAGTCGCAGTACGGCTGGGACTTGCGCAAGTCGTGCGGCAGGCCGGTGGAGCGCAGGATCGGGCCGGTGGCGCCGAGGGCCATGCAGCCGGCCAGGTCGAGATAGCCGACGTCCTGCATGCGGGCCTTGAAGATGGGATTCCCGGTGGCGAGCTTGTCGTACTCCGGGAGGTTCTTCTTCATCTTCTTCACGAACTCGCGGATGTGGTCCACCGCGCCGGGCGGCAGGTCCTGGGCGAGTCCGCCGGGGCGGATGTACGCGTGGTTCATCCGCAGGCCCGTGATGAGCTCGTAGATGTCGAGAATCATTTCACGATCACGGAATCCGTAGATCATGATCGTGGTGGCGCCGAGTTCCATGCCGCCGGTGGCGATACACACCAGGTGGGAGGAGAGCCGGTTCAGCTCCATCAGGAGCACCCGGATGATCTTGGCGCGCTCGGTGATCTGGTCCTCGATGCCGAGGAGCTTCTCGACGGCGAGACAGTAGGCGGTCTCGTTGAAGAAGGACGTCAGGTAGTCCATGCGCGTCACGAACGTGGTGCCCTGCGTCCAGGTCCGGTACTCGAGGTTCTTCTCGATGCCGGTGTGGAGATAGCCGATGCCGCAGCGGGCCTCGGTGACCGTCTCTCCGTCGATCTCCAGGATCAGGCGGAGCACCCCGTGGGTGGAGGGTGCTGCGGACCCATGTTGAGGACGATGCGCTCGTCGTCGGCGCGGGCCGCGGCCTGGACGACCTCGTCCCAGTCACCACCGGTGACCGTGTATACGGTGCCCTCGGTGGTCTCACGGGCAGATGCTGACTGCGTGCTCACGAGTACGACCTCCGCTGGTCCGGAGCCGGGATCTGGGCGCCCTTGTACTCGACGGGGATGCCGCCGAGGGGTAGTCCTTGCGCTGCGGATGGCCCTGCCAGTCGTCCGGCATCATGATCCGCGTCAGGGCGGGGTGACCGTCGAAGACGATTCCGAAGAAGTCGTACGTCTCGCGCTCGTGCCAGTCGTTCGTCGGATACACGGAGACGAGCGACGGGATGTGCGGGTCGCTGTCGGGGGCGCTGACTTCGAGGCGGATCAACCGGTTGTGGGTGATCGAGCGCAGGTGGTAGACGGCGTGCAGCTCGCGGCCCGTGTCACCGAGGTAGTGGACGCCGCTGACGCCGGTGCACAGTTCGAAGCGCAGCGCGGGGTCATCGCGCAGGGTGCGGGCGACGCGGACCAGGTGCTCACGTTCGATGTGGAAGGTGAGTTCGCCCCGGTCGACGATCGTCTTCTCGATGGCGTTGTCGGGGAGGAGTCCCTGCTCCTCCAAGGCGCCCTCGAGTTCGTCGGCGACCTCGTCGAACCAGCCTCCGTAGGGGCGGCTCGCCGGTCCCGGGAGCCGGACCGAGCGGACGAGACCGCCGTAGCCGGAGGTGTCGCCGCCGCTGTTGGCTCCGAACATGCCGCGCTGGACGCGGATCTCCTCGCCGCCCTGGCCACGCTGACCGGGGAGGTTGGAGGCGGAGAGGTCCTTCTCGGGGTTGACCCCGTTCGACCCGTTCGCGCCGTTGGTGCCGTTCGCGTCGCTCACCGCAGCAGCCCCTTCATCTCGATCGTGGGCAGGGCCTTGAGCGCCGCCTCCTCCGCCTCGCGGGCCGCCTCCTCGGCGTTCACGCCGAGCTTGGAGGTCTGGATCTTCTCGTGGAGCTTGAGAATGGCGTCCAAGAGCATCTCGGGCCGCGGTGGGCAGCCGGGGAGATAGATGTCGACCGGGACGATGTGGTCGACGCCCTGGACGATCGCGTAGTTGTTGAACATGCCGCCCGAGGAGGCGCAGACCCCCATGGAGATCACCCACTTGGGGTTCGGCATCTGGTCATAGACCTGCCTGAGCACCGGCGCCATCTTCTGGCTGACCCGGCCGGCGACGATCATCAGGTCGGCCTGGCGCGGCGAGCCGCGGAAGACCTCCATGCCGAAGCGCGCCAGGTCGTAACGGCCGGCGCCGGTGGTCATCATCTCGATGGCGCAGCAGGCGAGGCCGAAGGTGGCCGGGAAGACGGACGATTTACGCACCCAGCCCGCGGCCTGCTCGACGGTGGTCAGCAGGAATCCGCTCGGCAGCTTTTCTTCGAGTCCCATGTCGTTAAAGGCCCCTCAGTCCCATTCCAGCCCGCCGCGCCGCCATACGTACGCGTACGCGACGAAGACGGTGAGCACGAAGAGCAGCATCTCCACGAGCCCGAAAATCCCCAGGGAGTCGAAGGTGACGGCCCAGGGGTAGAGGAAGACGATCTCGATATCGAAGATGATGAAGAGCATCGCCGTCAGGTAGTACTTGATCGGGAAGCGCCCGCCGCCGGCCGGCGTGGGGGTCGGCTCGATACCGCACTCGTAGGCTTCGAGCTTGGCCCGGTTGTACCGCTTCGGACCGATCAGCGTGGCCATGACCACGGAGAAGATCGCAAAGCCTGCCCCGAGGGCTCCCAGTACGAGGATGGGCGCATAGGCGTTCACCGCTCCTCGCTCCTCTCAGTCGGCACTGACTGCTGGCGGTTGCACTGGGCTCACATCCACCTCACCGGTCCCACAAGCCCCGCTCGTCCCGGCGAAGATCGAGAACATGTGAAGCAGGTCACAAGCCCAACTGCCTCGCATCCTATGCCTGCCGCTCTGTGATCTGCGACACGGGGTATTACACAAGCTTTGTGATCTCCACCACCTGACGAAGGATCATGAAGCCGGATGAGCGGTGATCTTCGCACGAGAAGCGTCCGAGTGATCACCAGAGGTGACATTTTCGCTCGTCGCCGCAGCTCGGAGGGGTCGTCTTAATATCAAGAGACTTCTCTTGCATGCAAATTGGTGATGGACCGGATGTCTTGATAGAGGACCGCGTTCACACTTCAGAGGGAGCCGCGGAGGGAGGTGTGGACGCGTGCACGCATTCACGAGCGTCGGCGGGCGCGATCCGGGCACAGGACGCGCACGAGGCCGTGACCGTTGCGTGACCTCTGCCACATGATGAGAGGGGCCTGAGAACCGGGCTTGGCCACCGGCCTCAACAAGTGGTAAGCGATGGGCAATTCGGACTTAATGATGAAAGACCGTGATCACGGGCTGAGTGATACGCGTCCGCAATGTCCGTTACGGCGTCAATAAAGCGCGTCGCGCCGGTAATTTGGGGCCGCCATTGAACAACTGTGGCGCAGCACACGTTTCTTGTAGGTATGGAGGAGCCCCTGATACCGGTTGTTCTCATGTCCCACACCGCTCACATACGCAGCCACCGGAAACCCCGCCGCAGCGCGACGACGACCATCGCGATGCGCGCCGGAGTTACCGGTGGCGTCCTCAGCATGGCAGCGGCTGGCGCTGCGGCTACGGCGAACGCCGCCGAGCCGGTGACGCAGACCATCGAACTGCCCGCCCTCACGGGCGACCTGGCGAACCAGCTCGCCCAGTCCGCGGACGCCACTCAGCTGGCGGCAGCGAACTACGAGCTCGACGCCGAGCGTGACGCGGCCGCCGCCGCGGCGGCCAAGGAAGCCAAGAAGGACCTCGCGGAGGCCAAGAAGAAGGCCGAGGCGAAGAAGAAGGCCGAGGAGGCCCGCCGGGCCGCCGCAGAGGCCGCCGCCTCGCGCAGCGCCGAGCGGACCACCCTGTCCGCTTCCGCTTCCACGAGCACGGACGTGTCCGCTCCTGCCAGTGGCAGCGTCGGGACGGTCGTCTCCTTCCTCAAGGCCCAGCTGGGAGACGCGTACGTCATGGGCGCCACCGGCCCCAGCGCGTGGGACTGCTCCAGCCTGGTCCAGGCCGCGTTCAAGCAGGTCGGTGTCGACCTGCCGCGGGTCTCGCAGGACCAGTCGATGGTCGGCACCGACGTGTCGCTGTCGAACGTTCAGGTCGGCGACATCCTGTACTGGGGCGGCAAGGGCTCCGCGTACCACGTGGGCGTCTACATCGGAGACGGCCAGTACCTGGACGCGGCCAACCCGTCCAAGGGCGTCGTCATCCAGGACCTGTCCGGGTACCCGGCGTCGGGTGCGGTGCGCGTCCTCTGAGTCGGATCCGAGTCGCGTGCGAGTCGCATCCGGCTCGCAGAGATCAACGTAAGGGCCGCAGCCGCTCGGGGGCAGCGGCCCTTACGCCTCATCCGAGGTCGAAGGTGTTGGGCAGCCCCAGCCTGTAACGCACTTCGTCGACCCGCTTCAGCGGCTCCAGCTCCGGGGGCCGGTAGAGCCCCCAGGTCCGGCAGTGCTCGGCGTCCGAATCATCCGCTTTCAGGAGGGCGTTGACGGCCAGGCGGGCCGATTCGTTGGCGCCCTCCATCGACGCCAGGTCCACATCGGTGCGGACGTAGTCGCCCGCGAGGAAGAAGTTCGGGACCTCTGTGCGGGCCGTGGGGCGGTTGTAGAGGGTGCCCGTGGGGTGGATGAGGAGCTGTTCGCGGTTCTGCGGGTCCGGGCCGCCCAGGCCCGTCACCGCCGGGTCCATGAACCAGCCGAGGCGGTCCTCGTCCCGCAGCGTGGTCTTGCCGGCGTCGTTGAGGCCGTCCTTGAGCTGAGCCCAGAGTTCGGCGACGACCTCCTCCTTGGTGCACTCCTTGGCCGTCTTGCCGTACAGGATGCCCGGCTTGTCCCACTCCGAGATGATCGCGGAGAGGCAGTCGTGCGCGCTCCCGTCGCCGTAGTCGCGGGAGAAGTCCCGGCCGTCCCAGAACTGCGCCTGGCCGACGCCGGTCACCGCCCACGGTGAGTCGAGGCAGTTGATGTGGCCGTGCACGACGGGAGTGGGCGTGCGCAGGTAGAACATCACGCCGGTCATCCAGTCCGTCTGCAGCGCGTCGCACCGGGCGAGCTGAGGGTCGGCCGCGCGCAGGGCCGGGCCCCACGTCCCGCGGGCGTGCTCGACGGGCAGGGCGGAGATGTAGTGGTCGGCGGTGACGGTGCGGTCGTCGCCGCCGTCGCGGGCCGAGACGCGGACGCCGGTCACCCGGCCGCCGTCGTAGCGGACCTCGCGGACCTGGGTGCCCAGGGCGAAGTCGACTCCCAGGGAGCGCAGGTGGGCCTCCCAGGGGTCGATCCAGGCCTCGCTGGTGGGTGCGTTGAGCACGCGGTCGATGTCGGCGTCGCCGTCCATGCCGCGGCCGAGCAGACCCCACAGGAGCAGGGCCTCGATGATGACGCGCCCGACGGTCCGGGTGGACGCCACCTCCGCGCGCGTGGCGACGAGGTTGCGGGTCTGGCCGATGCCGAGGAGCGTCCGGTACTCCTCGCTCATCTCCTCGGCGCGGATGAAGTCCCACCAGGCGACCTTCTCCCAGACCTCCTCGCGGCGGGCGTCGCAGCTGGTGAGGTGGACCAGCAGGCGGTCGGCGAAGTAGGCCACCTCGTGGGCGGGGAGGCGGGTGCCGAGGTCCAGGACCGACAGGAGCTGGTCCCGGATCCAGCTGAGGGTGAGGTCGCCGGGGCGGGGTGGGGTGGTGCCGCGGCGGAGCGGGAAGTGCAGGTCGGGGCGGCCGTCGGCGCGGGCGAACAGGGCCTCGGTGCCGCTGACGAGGTTGTCGTGGACGCCGTGCGCGTTGCCGGGGACGGGGATGCGGCGCATGGTGTCCGGCAGGTTCCGGTAGAAGCCGGGGAAGAAGCGGAAGCCGTGCTCGGCGGGGAGGTCCGCGCGGCCACCGGCTGCCGTGCCCGGGACGGGCATCGAGCGGGCCTTGCCGCCGAGGGTGTCGTAGTACTCGTAGACGGTGACGGCGTAGCCGCGTTCAGCGAGTTCGTGGGCGGCGCTCAGACCGGAGACTCCGCCGCCCAGGACGGCGACGCGCCTTCCGGAAGCCGCCTTCGCTGTTCCCGCGGGCCATAAGGCGAGGGCGCCGGCCACTCCCCCGGTACCGGCCAGAAAGCGTCTGCGGGTGTGGCCGGATCGTGTGTGGCCTGTCAGCTCCTGGGGCTCCTGCGTGTGTTCTGTTGTCATGACTCCCGGAGGGTAGGGAGGGTCTGCGGAGGTCGGAAGCCTGATTCCCGGCCGACCACAGCATTCTCACAACCCGCAACAGCAGAAGGACAGAAGCCCGGAAAGGGAGAAAAGCGATGCCCAGCGTTTTTGTGCAAGGCAGGCCCGTCGACTCGTATCCGCCGCTCGCGCCCGAGGCCCGGCATGGGGCGGTGCGCAGGATCACCGAGATGGGTGAGGGGGTGTTGCACAAGCCGTGCCGGGACGTGACCGAGTTCGGGCCGGATCTCGCCGCGCTCATCGACGACATGTTCCTGACGATGTACATCGCCGACGGGGCCGGACTGGCGGCGAACCAAGTCGGTGTCGATTTGCGGCTGTTCGTGTACGACTGCCCGGACGACGACGGCGTCCGGCACGTCGGTCACATCGTCAACCCGGTACTGGAACCGCTCGACGCGGCCCACAGGAGGCTCCTCGACGACAGTGAGGGGTGTCTGTCGGTGCCGGGCGCGGTGATGGACGTACCCCGTCCGGACCGGGCCGTGGTGCGCGGGCTCGACAGGGACGGCGAGCCGATCGTGATCGAGGGCACGGGGTACTTCGCCCGTTGCCTCGCGCACGAGACCGATCACTGTGACGGGCAGGTCTATGTGGACCGGCTCTCCAGGCGGGACCGGAAGGAGGCGCTGCGGCAGGTGGCGGACCGGCGGGACGAGGTGCTCGCGCGCCGGGCCGCCAACATCGAGGCCCTCAGCAGGGCCTAGGCCGTGTCCGCAAAGTCCCGCCTGCCCCGGGACGCCTGGCACGCTCCCCCACTGCCTCAAGGGCGTGGGAGGTACCCCCACTCGCCGCACCGGGCGAAGCCCCGAGTACATCCAGTACAAGGGGCTCCGCCGGCACGCCGAGAGCACGCACCAGACGCCGCGGGGCCCGCCCTCCGGGCGGACGACGGGACTTTACGGACACGGCCTAGCCGCCCCTCAGGCCTTCGGTGCCACCTTGCTGAGGCCGTTGATGATGCGGTCCATCGCGTCGCCGCCGGTCGGGTCCGTGAGGTTCGCGAGCAGCTTCAGCGTGAACTTCATCAGCATGGGGTGCGTCAGGCCGCGCTGGGCCGCGATCTTCATGACCTTCGGGTTGCCGATGAGCTTCACGAAGGCGCGGCCCAGCGTGTAGTAGCCGCCGTAGGTGTCCTTCAGGACGCGCGGGTAGCGCTGGAGGGCCATTTCACGCCCCGCGGGAGTCGAGCGGGCGTGGGCCTGGACGATGACGTCGGCGGCGATCTGGCCGGACTCCATGGCGTAGGCGATGCCCTCGCCGTTGAAGGGGTTCACCAGGCCGCCGGCGTCGCCGACCAGGAGCAGGCCCTTGGTGTAGTGCGGTTGGCGGTTGAAGGCCATCGGGAGGGCGGCGCCGCGGATGGGGCCGGTCATCTTGTCCGGGGTGTAGCCCCACTCCTCCGGCATGGAGGCGCACCAGGCCTTCAGGACCTCGCGCCAGTCCAGTTCCTTGAAGGAGTCCGAGGTGTTGAGCACGCCCAGACCGACGTTGGACGTGCCGTCGCCCATGCCGAAGATCCAGCCGTAGCCGGGCAGGAGGCGGTCTTCACCGGGGCCACGGCGGTCCCACAGCTCCAGCCAGGACTCCAGGTAGTCGTCCTCGTGGCGGGGGCTTTCGAAATACGTCCGTACGGCCACGCCCATCGGGCGGTCCTCGCGGCGGTGCAGGCCCATCGCCAGGGACAGGCGCGTGGAGTTGCCGTCGGCGGCGACGACCAGAGGCGCGTGGAAGGTGACCTCGCGCTTCTCCTCGCCGAGCTTGGCGTGGACGCCGGTGATGCGGCCGGTGCGGTCGTCGATGATCGGGGCACCGACGTTGCAGCGCTCGTAGAGGCGGGCGCCGGCCTTCTGGGCCTGGCGGGCGAGTTGCTCGTCGAAGTCGTCGCGCTTACGGACGAGGCCGTAGTCGGGGAAGGAGGCGAGATCGGGCCAGTCCAGCTGGAGCCGCATGCCGCCGCCGATGATCCTCAGGCCCTTGTTGCGCAGCCAGCCCGCTTCCTCGGAGATGTCGATGCCCATGGCCACGAGCTGTTTGGTCGCGCGCGGGGTGAGGCCGTCGCCGCAGACCTTCTCCCTCGGGAACTCGGTCTTCTCCAGCAGCAGGACATCGAGGCCGGACCTGGCCAGGTGGTACGCCGTCGCAGAGCCGGCCGGCCCCGCGCCCACGACGATCACATCGGCGGTGTTCTCGGAGAGGAGCGAGGACTGGGGCTCGGGCACGACGGTCACGGCGGGATCTCCCCAAGTTCGACATCTGTGTGCCGACCGGCACTGGACATGGGCAGTCTATTCAGCAGCATTGATCAACCGGCTGAAGGGCTGCCTCCGTGAACCGAGCTCTCCCTGTCGTACAGCTCCGTGTCCCCACCGACGAGGACGCCGTCGCCTGGCACCGGATCTTCGCGCACCCGGATGTCATGGAGTTCCACGGCGGGAGGGCCGCGGAGTTGTCCGTCTACGAGGAGCTCACCGCCCGTCAGCGCCGGCACGACGCCGAGCGCGGGTACTGCCTGTGGACCGTCCTCGACGAGAATGAGCGGGTCGTCGGCTTCACCGGCGCCCAGCCGTGGGAGCGGGAGTGGGGTCCCAAGGACGAGATCGAGATCGGCTGGCGGCTCGGGCGGGAGCACTGGGGCAAGGGGTACGTCAGCGCGGCCGCACAGCTGACGCTGGACCGGGTGCGCGCGGCCGGGGTGCCGGGTGTGGTGGCGATGGTCGACGCCCGCAACGGGCGGTCGATCGCGGTGACGCGGCGGCTTGGGATGCGGCTCGCCGAGGTGTTCGCCACGCCGGACGCACGGCAGAAGGGGCACTGCTACCGGCTCGATCTGTGACCCGGGACTGCAGAGCTCGATTCCGGATTCATCACTCTGAGTAATGGACTGTTACAGAAAGGTACTTGACGCTTCCGGGCGGTACCCCCGGGCGGTTACCCTTCCAGTACCGCTGGGGGTGACATCTGTGCGCATAACACCCAAAACGCCCGAGGTGCGAGTACCGAAACTCGTCGGACTGATGGCCATGGACGCGCGCGAGGAAGCGAAGTCGCACGGTCTTCTCCTCAACGCACCGGACCGGCCGGACTTCCACCTGGTCGTCGTCGACTACGTCGTACGCCAGTACCCCCAGCCCGGTGCCGAGGTGCCGCGGGAGTCGATGGTCTACGTCTGGTTCGACTTCGGCGAGGGGGAGGGCGGCGGAGGCGTACGCGAGCCACGCATCCCACGGCCGCCCGGTGGCGGACTGCAGCGCGAGCTGGAGGAGCCCGGGGATCCGTACCCCGTCGTCAGCTCTGCTTGAAGCCCCGGTGCAGGGTCACGATCCCGCCCGTCAGGTTCCGCCAGGCGACCTTCGACCAGCCGGCCTTGCGCAGCCGCTCGGCGAGTGCGGGCTGGTCGGGCCAGGCGCGGATGGACTCGGCGAGGTAGACGTAGGCGTCGGGGTTCGAGGACACCGCGCGCGCCACCGGGGGCAGCGCGCGCATCAGGTACTCGGTGTAGACGGTGCGCAGGGGCGCCCAGGTCGGGTGCGAGAACTCGCAGATCACGACCCGGCCGCCGGGCCTCGTGACCCGGTACATCTCGCGCAGGGCGGTGTCGAAGTCCTGCACGTTGCGCAGCCCGAAGGAGATCGTCACGGCGTCGAAGGTGTCGTCCTTGAACGGCAGCTTCGTCGCGTCGCCCGCCGTGAACGGCAGCCAGGTGTGCTTGCGCTTGCCGACCTGGAGCATCCCGAGGGAGAAGTCGCAGGGGACGACGTACGCGCCGGTCTGCGCGAACGGCAGCGAGGAGGTGGCCGTACCGGCGGCCAGGTCCAGGATCTTCTGCGCCGGGCGGGCGTCGACGGCCCTGGCAACCTCCTTGCGCCATCTGCGGTCCTGGCCGAGCGACAGCACGTCGTTGGTCAGGTCGTACCGTTCCGCCACGTTGTCGAACATCGAAGCGACTTCGTGCGGCTGCTTGTCCAGGGATGCGCGGGTCACGGGCCCATTGTGGCAGTACGGCCGCACGCACCACGTGGCAGACCGGCCTCAGGGGAGCAGCTTCGGCTTCTTCTTCCCGGCCACGTCCTCCACCCAGCCGCACAGCAGGACGAACACCGCGATCAGGACCCAGCCGATGCCGAACATGAACCACTGGCTCTCCAGCGGCAGGTACTTCTCGAACGCGGGCACGTTCCAGAACCGGTCGATCAGCGGGACGGCGAGGATCAGGGCGATCTCGTGCCAGAGGTAGATCGTCACGGCACGGGCGTTGAAGACGGTGACGAGGCGGTCGAGGGGGCGGACCCGGGTCAGCCGGGCGAAGTCGATGCGGAAGTACTCCTTCGCGTACATCAGCAGCGTCACATAGCCCGCCGACCAGAACGCCTGGGCGAGAGGGATGTCGTCGAGGTCGTACGATCCCGTCTCGGCCTGGTGCGTGAAGGCGTACCAGCCGCCGTACGCGATCGCCGCGAGTGAGAGGACGGCGACGGCGAACGGCTTGAGGCGGCGCAGGACGCCGTCGCGGTGCGCGAAGCCGAGGATCCAGCAGAAGAGGAACGTGGCGAGGTCGGTGAGTGCGCTGCCGAACCGGTTGTCCGGGGGCTCCCACAGGAAGTGGACGACGAGGATCGGCGCCAGGGACAGGAGCAGGACGAACGCCGGGGCCAGGCGGAAGACGCGCAGCAGGAGCGGGGAGAGCAGGACGAACCAGAGGTACGTCCGCAGGTACCAGAGGATCTCCCAGGCCTGCTCGGCCCACGCGTTGCCCGGCGGGTCGCCGAGCGGGACGATCCAGTAGACGATCTGCCAGCCCGGCATCCAGTCGTGGATCAGCATCGCCACGACCACGAAGACGCCCCAGAACCAGAAGGGCGGCAGGAGCCGCCGCATCCGGCTGCGGACCACCTTGAGCGCCGGGCGCTCCAGGGACTTCGCCATCAGGGTGCCGGCCAGGGCGAACATGACTCCCATCGAGGGGAAGACCATGCCCGCCCAGGCCCAGCCGAAGGTGTGGTAGGTGACCACGCGGATGAGGGCGACGGCTCGGAGGGTGTCGAAGTAGCGGTCCCTGGCGGGAGGCTCGGGCCGCGGATCCAGGTGGGGATCACCGGTGTCCGTCGCAGCGGCAACCGGCGTGGCAAGCGCCCCTCTCCTGTGCGCCCCCACCTCAGCTCACCCCCGCCGGCGTTCCGACCTCGCCGGTGCGCTTCAGTTTCTGCCAGCGCAGGCGGCCGCCCGTCATGGCGGTGATGCAGGAGTGGATGAGGACGAGGTACATCATCTGCCGGTAGGCGAGTTGCTGGAGGGGCATCATCAGCAGGTAGCGGTACTGCTCGCGGTCCAGGCGGAAGGCGTACGCGGCGCAGACCAGCTGCACGGCGAGCACCGCCAGCCAGGCCAGCAGGGCCGCCTTGAAGTCGACGAAGATCATCGAGTAGACGGTGAAGACGTCGATGAGCGGCGCGAAGACCGGCGTGACGATCTGGAAGATGACGACGAGAGGCATGCCGACCCGGCCGAAGCGGCCCGAAGGCCCCTTGTCCGTCAGGGACTTGCGGTGCTTCCACAGCGCCTGCATCGTGCCGTAGGACCAGCGGTAGCGCTGCGACCACAGCTGCTTCAGCGAACCCGGCGCCTCCGTCCACGCGCGCGCGTGCTCCTGGTAGACGACCCGCCAGCCCGCGCGGTGCATGGCGATGGTGATGTCCGTGTCCTCGGCGAGCGTGTCCTCGCTCATGCCACCGACCTCCAGCACCGCCTCCCGGCGGAACGCGCCGATCGCGCCGGGGATGGTGGGCATGCAGCGCAGCAGGTCGTACATACGGCGGTCCAGGTTGAAGCCCATCACGTACTCGATGTGCTGCCAGGCGCCGATGACCGTTTTGCGGTTGCCGACCTTGGCGTTGCCGGCGACCGCGCCGACCCCGGGGTCGGCGAAGGGCTGCACCAGCTGCCGTACGGTGTCCGGCTCGAAGACCGTGTCGCCGTCCATCATCACGACGATGTCGTAACTGGCGCTGCGCACACCGTTGTTCAGCGCGGCCGGCTTGCCCGCGTTCTCCTGGCGGATGACGCGGACGTTGGTCATGCCGAGTTCGTGGGCCGCGTTCCGGGCGATCTCGGAGGTGCCGTCCGTCGAGCCGTCGTCGACCACGATGATCTCGATCGGATGGGTGCTCTTCGCCAGTGACTCAAGGGTGTTGGCGATGCACTCCTTCTCGTTGTAAGCCGGGACGATCACGCTCACCGGCTGATGGACAGCAGGCCCCCAGCTGAACCGGCGCTTGTTGCGCTGCCGGTAGTGGCGGCGGGCGAGGATCAGCATCATGCCGAACCGGCCCATGACGGCGACGCCGACGACGAGGAGGCCGACCGACAGGACCGGCACCGTCCATTCGGCGACGGCCACGGCCCCGATCAGGGCCTTGCCCTCGTACAGCGTCGCGCCGGTGGCCTCTCGGTGGGCGGCCTGGAGGCTCGAAGCCCCCGCACCGGCCTGCCCGTTCGACCCCTGCCGGGCCGTCTGGCCATCAGGCTGCTGCCCGCCTGTCCGAGCGCCACCCGCCTGAACTCCACCGGCCCCCGCCTGCTGACCGCCCGCCGACTCCTCCTCCTGGATGGCGCCGCTGATCGTCGTGAAGGTGTAGCCCTTCGCCTTCATCTTCTCGATGTACGTCGGCAGCGCCTTGATCGTCTGTGACCGCTCGCCTCCCGCGTCGTGGAAGAGGACGGACGCGCCCTCGCCGTCGTCCGGCGTCGCCCACTTGATGATCTTCGAGACGCCGGGCCGCTTCCAGTCGTCGCTGTCGGTGTCGACGAAGACGCTGGTGTAGCCCTGCTCGCCGAGCTTCTTGTAGACGGGCCAGCTGTAGTTGTCGATGGCGTCCGTCTCCGAGGAGTACGGCGCCCGGAAGAGCGTGGTCGTGATGCCGGCCGCGCCCGCGAGGGCCAGCTGGGTCTGCTGCATCTCGCGGTTGACGCGGGCGTCGCTCTGGTAGGAGAGGTCGACGTGGGTGAAGGTGTGGATGCCCACCTCGTTGCCCTGCTCGACCAGGTCCGCGACGATCCCCGGGTAGCGCGAGACCATCGAACCGACCAGGAAGAACGTGGCGGGGATGTCGTACTTCTTCAGGATCGCCAGCACTTGCGGCGTCCAGGTGGGGTTCGGACCGTCGTCGAAGGTGAGCGCGATCGTCTTGTCCGGGACGGAGACGGTGGTGGCCTGACCGCCCCGGAAGGTGAGGATCGGCCCGCCGTCGAGGACCTTGTCGGGGACCTGGCTGGAGCTGGCGCCGGTACGCACGCGCTGGTCGCCACCGACCTCGGCGCGCAGATAGCCGTCGAGCAGCATGACGCTGGTCAGCGCCAGCAGGAGCAGTCCGGCGAGGATGACGCGCGGTTTCTGCAGCGCCGCGGCCTTACCCGCCGCCCGCTGGATCCGCGTGGGGGCGCGGCGGCGGCCGCGTGAGGGAGTCGTCGTAGTCATGGGTGTGGGTGCGTTCCGGTCAGTCGGCGGCGGCCTGGGAGGCGGACACGGTCGGGGCGGCGCCGGGCGGCTCGCCGGTCGCGGTGCCCGTCGGCGGCGTGCCGGAGTGCTTCACGGGCGGGGTGCCGGTCCCGCCCTGCGGCCGGGCGCCACCGCCGGGACCGGAGTTCGGGGCACCGGCAGGGCCGCCGCGCCCGAAGGGCAGCAGTTGGGACGGCGTGAGTGAGGTGCCGACGTCCATGAAGGCCATGCCCAGGACGACCGCGTACCCGAGGCAGCCGACGCCGACCAGGAGGCCGAGGCGACGCAGCAGCTTGGAGCGGCGTCCGGAGTTGTCAACGAACACGGGCCCTTCGGCGGACCCGTTGCCGCGTTTGCGGCGGCGACCGCGGGCGTCACTGCGCCGGGGGACGTCCGCGCGGTTTTCGATGGCAGGCTCGGAATGCATTCCCCGGAGATTACGGAGGCTTTATGTGCCACAAACTCGCTCTCCATGTGAGGCGCATATGAGAAACGCCTTAACCTGTACGTTCCCTGAGAGTTTTCGGCAACGACCTCTCAGGGATGAGAGATTTCCAGCATGCAAACGTACTCAGGGAAATCGGCGGCCGGACTCATCTGCCTGCTCGCGCTGACCGCGGGGTGCTCCGCGGGCTCCGGCGGCGCGGCGGACGCGGCACCACCGACTCCTCAGCGGCCCAGCACCTCGTCCTCGGCAACGGCCTCCCCATCGGCCACCGGGACGGCCGCCGCGAGCACGTCGTACGCCCCCTACGTCAGCGCCACCGAAGCCTCCGACAACGACTCCGCCGGCTCCCCGGCGACGTACAACCTGGCTTTCGTCATCTCGGGCGGCAGTAACTGCACCCCGAAATGGAACGGCACCACCGCCCTTTCCGACTCGGCCGTCAAGTCCCGTATCTCGAAGCTCAAACAGGACGGCGCCACCGTCCGGGTCTCCTTCGGCGGCGCCTCCGGCAAGGAAATGGCGGCGAGTTGCGACAGCGCGTCCGAACTGGCGGCGGCGTACGGGAAGGCGCTGGACGCGGCGGGTTCCACCCAGGCCGACTTCGACATCGAGGGCGACGAGCTGACCGACTCCGACTCGGTGGACCTGCGTTCGCAGGCGATCGCCCTGTTGCAGCAGGAGCGCGGCGACCTCCGTGTCTCCTTCACGCTGCCGGTGATGCCCTCCGGCCTCGACGACGACGGTGTGGCGCTGCTGGAGTCCGCCAACCAGCACGACGTACAGGTCTCGACCGTCAACCTCATGACGATGAACTACGGCGAGTCGTACACCGGCGACATGGGCGCTTACGCCCTCACCTCCGCCAAAGCCGCCCACACGCAACTCAAGGAGCTCTTCGGCACGTCCGACGCGACCGCCTGGCGGGCCATGGCGCTCACCTCGATGCTCGGCGTCAACGACGTGGACAACGAGACGTTCACACTCGACGACGCGGCGCAGGTACGGGAGTTCGCCGAGGAGAAGGGGATCGGGTGGGTGTCGATGTGGGCGACGTTCCGGGACCAGCAGTGTGCGAAGGGGAGCTCCGGTGATGACGACGCGGCGACCAACTGCAGTGGGGTGAACCAGAGTTCGGGGGCGTTCGGAGAGGCGTTCGCGGGCTGATCAGCGTCGTCGGTGCACCAGGCGCCCCGCGCAGACCGTCGCGATGCAGGCGCCGGTCTCGTCGAGTACGGCGAGGTCGGCCCGGCCGGTCTGCCTGATGGCGGTCGGCTGGGCGCGCGGGAGAACCACGACGTCGTTCCGCTCGGCCGCGGCCCGCAGGTCCGGAGAGTCGACGTAATCCTCCAGGACCGCGACCGCGCCGAGTTTCAGTACCGCGTGGACACGCTCACGTGGCGACGGGGCGTCCGGGAGCGGGCCTTCGTGGACGCGCCCGGGGCCGAGGGTGCCGGGCCATCTGCGGACCCGGGCACCCGGAAACCGCCCACGCAGTTCCTCGAACGTCCCCACTGCGCCGATCCGGTCCCGCCCCACCAGGACGGCACCGTCCACGATCGGCTCCGAGTCCCAGGTGAACCGGACCTCGTCGGCCGTGTGAATGGTCTCCAACTCGCCCTCGGATCAGTTCAGTTGGATGCGAGGATCTTCAGCTCGGGATGCGCCGTGCCGCCCGCGATCGCCGTGGACGAGATGTGCGAGGCAACCCGCACGTCGACGGGGTCGTTCGCCGGGTCGTCGTGCACGACGAGGTGCTCGTACGTGGTCGCCCGCTGGGCCGGAACCCGCCCCGCCTTGCGGATCAGATCGATGATCTCCATCCGGTTGGAGCGGTGCTTGGCGCCGGCGGAGGAGACGACGTTCTCCTCCAGCATGATCGAGCCGAGATCGTCGGCGCCGTAGTGCAGCGACAGCTGGCCGATCTCCTTGCCGGTGGTCAGCCAGGACCCCTGGATGTGGGCGATGTTGTCCATGAACAGCCGCCCGATGGCGATCATCCGCAGATACTCGAAGATCGTGGCCTGCGTCCGGCCCTTCAGGTGGTTGTTCTCGGGCTGGTAGGTGTACGGGATGAAGGCCCGGAAGCCGCCCGTGCGGTCCTGGACGTCACGGATCATCCGCAGATGCTCGATCCGCTCGGCGTTCGTCTCGCCCGTGCCCATCAGCATGGTCGACGTGGACTCGACGCCCAGCCGGTGCGCGGCCTCCATGATCTCCAGCCAGCGCTCACCGCTCTCCTTCAGCGGGGCGATGGCCTTGCGCGGCCGCGCGGGCAGCAGCTCGGCGCCGGCACCGGCGAAGGAGTCGAGGCCGGCCTCGTGGATCCGGGTGATGGCCTCTTCGATGCTCACCTTGGAGATCCGGGCCATGTGCTCGACCTCGCTCGCCCCCAGGCTGTGGATGACGAGCTGCGGGAACTCCTTCTTGATGGCCGCGAAGTGCTTCTCGTAGTACTCCACGCCGAAGTCCGGGTGGTGACCGCCCTGGAACATGATCTGCGTACCGCCGAGTTCGACGGTCTCGGCGCAGCGCCGCAGGATGTCGTCGAGGTCACGGGTCCAGCCCTTGGCCGTGTCCTTGGGGGCGGCGTAGAAGGCGCAGAACTTGCACGCCGTGACGCACACGTTCGTGTAGTTGATGTTGCGCTCGATGATGTACGTCGCGATGTGCTCGGTGCCCGCGTACCTGCGGCGGCGTACGGCGTCGGCGGCGGCACCCAGCGCGTGCAGCGGGGCGTCGCGGTAGAGGTCGAGCGCCTCCTCTGGGGTGATCCGCCCGCCCGCTGCGGCACGGTCGAGCACAGACTGGAGGTCGGCCTTCTCGGTCACCGGGGCGTCCCTTTCGTCAAGGGTTGTGGGCGGATCCGTCCGGTTGTGGACGGACCGAACCAGCGTACGCCAGGCCCTTCACGGAACCGACGTCAGGCCGCGTACGCCCCGATCAGCAGCCCCACGAGCGCCCCGGCGAGCAGGAACGGCCCGAACGGGATCGCCGTCTTACGCCCGGCCCGCCGCAGAACGACCAGCCCAGCGCCGTACAGAGCTCCGAACAGGAACCCTGCGAAAGTGCCGAGCATGACCGTCGGCCAGCCGTACCACCCGAGCGCCGCCCCCACGCCGAGCGCGAGCTTCACATCGCCGAAGCCCATGCCGCCGGGGTTGATGAGCCACAGCACGAAGTAGCCGGCGCCGAGCGCGAGGGCGGCCCACAGGGCGGTCGACCAGTCACCGGCGTGCTCGGGGACGAGGGCGACCAGGCCGAGCAGCAGCAGGGCGGCGGCCGCGAGCGGCAGGGTCAGGACGTCGGGCAGCCGCCGCACCCGCACGTCGACGACCGTGAGCAGCACGCCGACGGGCGCCAGCAGCAGCCAGACGCCCAGCTCGGGCCGGGTGTCGGTGGCGGCGGCGACGGCGGCGCAGACGAGGGCGGTGACGGTGACCATGAGGGGCGTACTGGGCCCGTACGACGGCGCGTCGGTGCACTCCCGGCACCGGGCCCACCCGATCCAGCCCCCGATCGGGTGCCCGCCCGGACACCGCTCCATCCACCCCTGCTCCTCCGTGACGGAGAACCGATGGGCGGGCCGGGGCAGCAGCGTGCCCGCCGCGGCACCCCAGAGCGCGGCCACGACGACCAGGACGAGCGTGCTCACCCCCACGTGTTCAGCCCCCACGTGTTCAGCCCCAACGTGTTCAGCCCTGCTCGACCTTCGACAGCCGCGCCTCGGGCTTGCCCTCCGCGTCGCTCTCCGAGCGGAACACCAGGTCGTCGCCCGCCGGGGAGATCCGGACGGTGTGCGGTGCCGGGTTGCAGCCGCCGTGGTTGGTCTTCCGGCCCACGGACGTGACGACGAGTTCCTTGGCCGTCACCTTCTTCAGGGTCAGTACGTCGTTGCAGACGAGGCCGAGCACGTCCGTCTGCCGGAGTGTGCCCAACTCCTCGCCCACGTCGGCCTTGTGCACGGTGAGCCGGTAGGTGCCCGACGGCAGGGCGCCGTCCAGGGCGGTGGCCTGGCCCTCCCAGGTGCCGAGATAACGGGCGGGCACGGAACCCTCGACCCCGGTGGGTTTGCCCTTGCCCGGCGATGCGGACGAGGCGGCGTCGGAACCTGCGTTGTGGTCCTGCTCCCCGCCCGGCAACAGGTCGAACACGACCACGGACCCCACCGTCACCGCGGCCAGCGCCCCCGCCACCGCGAGCGCGACGGTGCAGCTCAGCCTCCGTCCACGGCCGCCCTCCCCCGGTGCCGAGGCCGCCGCGACGGAGAGGGAGAGCTTGCCGGGACGGCTGTCGGATGCGGATGCGGATGCCGGGGTCGCGTCCTGCGGCGGGGCGTCGCGGGGCTCGGGGACGGCGGCGGACGGCATGGACGCGCCCGCACCCCCTGCCCCCGGCATGACCGGCGGCGGCCCGAACTCCCCCACCGTCGCCTGCCGGCTGAAGCCCACCGGCCCCGACGGGACCTCGCCTGCCGGCAGGACGATCTCTCCCGGCTCCGCCGCCTCCAGGTTCAGCAGCCGCACGGCACTCCGGCTGACCTGCTCGACCAGCCCGCCCGGCAGCCACCCGCCCGTCACCAGCCGGGCCGCCCCTTCCGGAGCGAGTCGCCGGGCCACCTCACCCGGCGTGGGCCGGGCACCCGGCTCCTTGGCCAGGCATGCCTCCACCAGTTCCCGCATGTCGCCGTCCATCGGGCCGAGTTCGGGCTCCTCGTGCACGACCTTGTAGAGCAGCGCCGCCGACGAGTCCCCGGAGAACGGGGGCGCCCCGGTCGCCGCGTAGGCCAGTACCGCGCCCAGCGAGAAGACGTCCGCCGCCCCCGTGGCGCCCTTGCCCACGATCTGTTCGGGCGACATGTATCCGGGGGAGCCGACCGAGACGCCGGTGGACGTCAGGGACGCCGTGCCGTCCATGGCCCTCGCGATGCCGAAGTCGATCAGCAGGGGGCCGTCCAGTGTCAGCAGGACGTTCGACGGCTTCACGTCCCGGTGCACCAGCCCCAGTTCGTGCACGGCGACCAGCGCCTCGGCCAGCCCTGCCCCCAGCGCTCGTACCGAATGCGCGGGCAGCGCGCCCGCGTCCGCGACCGCGCCCGACAGTGAGGGACCCGCCGCGTAGGCCGTGGCCACCCACGGCACCGACGCCTGCGGATCCGCGTCCAGCACGGGCGCCGTCCACGCACCGCCCACCCGCCGCGCCGCGTCCACTTCCCGGCGGAAGCGGGCGCGGAACTCCTCGTCCAGCGCGAAGTGCGGATGCACGATCTTGACGGCGACCGTACGGCCACCCGCGCTGCGGCCGAGATACACCCGCCCCATGCCGCCGGAGCCGAGCCGGCCGAGCAGCCGGTACGGTCCGACGACCGTGGGCTCGTCAACTCCGAGCGGCTGCATCGGCGTCCACCCCTCCCCCGTACGGCCTAGTGCGGCCGTGGAACTTCCAGCAGATTAGTGCGCGCGGACCCCGCCCTCACGGCTGAAGCAGATCCACCTTCACATCCGCCGCAAAGCCCGTCGTCGGGCCCACCCGCCGCGCGAACTCCGCGACCGCCTCCAGCTGCGGGCCGCCGAAACGGAAGTCGAGGGTCGTGAAGTACCGCTCCAGGACCTGCTCGTCGAAGGCCTCCCAGCGGGCCGCCTGCTCGGCGACCTTGCCGACCTCGTCCAGGGAGAGGTTGCGGGACGAGAGGAAGGCCTCGTGGACCTGGCGGGTGATGGCCGGCTCGCGCTCCAGGTAGTCCCGGCGCGCCGCCCACACCGCGAAGACGAAGGGCAGGCCGGTCCACTCCTTCCAGAGCGAGCCGAGATCGTGCACCTCGAGGCCGTAGCGCGGGCCGTCGAGGAGGTTGGCCCGCAGCGCCGCGTCCCCGATGAGTACGGCCGCCTCCGCCTCCTGCATCATCAGGCTGAGGTCGGGCGGGCACGTGTAGTAGGCGGGCTGCACGCCGTAGCGCTCGGCGAGCAGCAGCTGGGCCAGCCGGACCGAGGTGCGCGAGGTCGAGCCGAGGGCGACCCGGGCGCCGTCCAGCCGGTCCAGCGGGACCTGCGAGACGATCACGCAGGACATCACCGGGCCGTCGCAGCCGACCGCGATGTCGGGGAAGGCGACCAGGTCGTCGGCGTTGCGCAGGAACTCCACGAGGGTGATCGGCCCGATGTCGAGGTCGCCCCGCACCAGCTGCTCGCTGAGCTTCTCGGGAGTGTCCTTGGTCAGCTCGAAGTCGAGGAGCGTGCCCGTTCTCGCGAGCCCCCAGTACAGGGGCAGGCAGTTCAGGAACTGGATGTGGCCTACGCGCGGCCGGGTGCGAGAATTGTCCACATCGCGAGACTAGACCCCATGGGGTAGCGTGCACCCTTCAGGGTGGCGACTCCCCGGTGACGCTCAGATCACCAACGCCTCCGTCAACCCCAACACGAGGGTTCAAACGTCCGGGTGACGTGATCTTGACCTCTATTGCTTTCGGTTGCCTGCGTGCTAGGCTCGCCGCAAGTTGCAGTTTGGTTTCCCTTGCAGTACAGAGCCTGCGGAGCATGTGACCGCGGGCTCTCGTCGTTTTCAGACGTATGCAGTTGTGCGGCATTTTGTTTTCACACTTGCAGGGTTCTGGAGCAGGGCAACCCTTTGGGCCCAAGGAGGGCTTATGGCTACCGGAACCGTGAAGTGGTTCAACGCCGAAAAGGGCTTTGGCTTCATCGCCCAGGAAGGCGGCGGCCCCGACGTCTTCGTTCACTACTCCGCGATCAATGCGAGCGGCTTCCGTTCGCTGGAGGAGAACCAGCAGGTCTCCTTCGACGTGACCCAGGGCCCGAAGGGCCCGCAGGCGGAGAACGTCACCCCCGTCTGATCAGTTCGATCAGTCTGATCATTCGGTCTCGGAGCCTGGTGCTTTGATCCGGAACAGATAGCAGTACCCAAGGAGCCCCGTGCCGCAAGGCAGCGGGGCTCCTGCCTTTCCCTCTCCTGCCTCTCCCTTCCCGCCGAGGGCTAGATGTGCTGCATGACCAGCACGAACGTCGTCCCGGGGGCGAGCGCCTCGTACGAGTGGGGCACATCCCCGCGATACGACATGTAGTCGCCGGGCTCCAGCTCGGCCTCGTCCCCCCGCGGCCCCGCCTTCACCCGCCCCGTGCTCACGATCAGATGCTCCACCGACCCCGGAATGTGCGGCTCCGACTCCCGGGCCGGGCCGGGTTCCGCGCGCAGGTGGTAGATATCCCGGCGAGCGCCGGGCGGACTGGCGGAGAGCAGCGTGGCCACGTAGTCCGCCCGCTCCGAGGCGACCGTGGGCCCCTCCCCCGCCCGGATCACCTGGACCGCCGGCGACGGCGGCTCCACCAGCACGCTGAACGGCACCCCGAGCGCGACCCCCAGCGCCCACAGCGTCTCCACGCTGGGATTCCCGCCGCCGGATTCCAGCTGGGAGAGCGTGGACTTCGCGATCCCGGCCCGTTTGGCCAGCTCGGACAGGGACAGCCCGGCCCGGGTGCGCTCACGCCGCAGCGAGGCGGCGATCCACGTCAGGGGCTCGCTCATCGGTTCACTTCCCGTCGTTCGCCATGCCGGTCCACTCGTTCGCCTTGACGAACGGGCCACTGCTTGTTCATTCTGGAAAACATGCGTTCGCTACTCCGAACACCGATGATGTCATCTCTTCCGCCGTCCGCGATGACGGCCCTGGTGCGCGACAGCGCCCTCATCTGGCTGGCCGGTGGTGTCGTGGGTGTCTCCTTCGGCGCGATCGCGGTGGCCGGCGGGCTGCCGGTGTGGGTGCCGGTGGTCATGTCCCTGGTCGTCTACGCGGGATCGGCCCAGTTCAGCGCGGTCGGCGTGCTGCTGGCCGGGGGCGGGCCGTTTGCCGCGGCGGCCACCGGGCTGCTCCTCAACACCCGCACGGCCGCCTTCAGTCTGGCCGTGGCGGACGTCCTCGGCCCGGGCCGCCTCGCCCGCCTCCTCGGCGCCCACCTCGTCTCCGACGAGACGGTGGCCTTCGCGCTCGCCCAGCCGGACCGGGTACGGCGCCGGGTGGCGTTCTGGGTGAACGGGCTCGGCCTGTTCGTCGCCTGGAACATCGGTGTCCTCGCCGGCGCGCTCGCCGGAACCGCATTGGGCGACACGGCGACGTACGGCCTGGACGCCGCCTTCCCCGCCGTACTGGTCGCACTGGTGCTGCCCACCCTGCGCAAGGACTCCGCCGTACGCCGTGCCGCGCTCCTCGGCGCCGCCCTCGCCCTGGCCGCGGTACCGGTCGTCCCGGCGGGGGTGCCGGTGCTGCTGGCGCTGGCGGGACTCGTCGCGTACCGCTCGTCCGGCAGGAAGGAAGGCGCGTCATGACCGGCACGACGGGAACGGTCGCCATGATCCTGGCGCTGGCGGTGGGGACGTACGCCTTCCGTCTGGTCGGCCCGGCGCTGCACGGGCGGGTCGCGCTCCCCGCGCGGGTCCAGGAGCTGCTGGCTGCGGGGGCGGTGGTGCTGCTCGTGGGGCTGCTGGCGACGGGGACGTTGACGGAGGGCGGCGGCTTCGCGGGGTGGGCGCGGCCGGCCGGGGTGCTGGTGGGCGGCGTGCTGGCGTGGCGGCGGGCGCCGTTCCCGGTGGTGGTGCTGGGAGCGGCGGTGGCCACCGCGGTGCTGCGGGCGGCAGGGGTGCCATGAGCCGGCTCCGTGGGAGAATCGCCAGGTGAACAACGGGGACGAGAACAACCACGGGGAAGACGGCGGCACTGCCGCCAACAACAAAGCGGCGATGGGCCTTTCGCTCGGCCTCTCCTTGGGCACGAGCATCGGCATCGTGCTCGGCCTGACCGTCTTCGACAACCTCGGGCTCGGGCTGGCGCTGGGGATGGCGCTGGGCATCGCCGTCGGCGCCGCGATCGGCGGTGGCCGGAAGCGGACGGGCGAGGCGCAGGACGGAGCCGAGTAGCCGTCGCGTTCGCTAGGGTCCCCGCCCATGACCGACTCCGACTTCCTGACCACCACCCGCACCTTCTACGACGCCATCGCCGAGGACTACGCGGACCTCTTCCGGGACGAACTCGCGGGCAGGCCCTTGGAGCGGGCGCTGCTGGGGGTGTTCGCCGAACTCGTCGAGGGGGACGGGCCGGTGGCCGACCTGGGATGCGGACCGGGCCGGACCACCGCCCGCCTCGCCTCACTCGGGCTGTCCGTGTTCGGGCTCGACCTGTCGGAGTCGATGCTGGCGATCGCGCGTCGCGAGAACCCGGGGCTGCGCTTCGAGCAGGGTTCCATGCTGGAGCTGGACCTGCCGGACGGCGCTCTGGCCGGTGCGCTGTCCTTCTACTCCTCCATCCACACACCTGTGGACCGGCTCCCGGACCTCTTCGCCGAGTTCCACCGGGTCCTGGCGCCCGGCGCACCCCTGCTCGTCGCGTTCCAGGCCGGTGACGAACACCGGCACCACGACCGGCCCTTCGGGCACCCGGTCTCGCTCACGTTCCAGCGCCGCCGGCCGGAGGTCATGGCCGGCCTGCTGACGGCGGCCGGGTTCGCCCTCGCCTCCCGGACGGTCCGCGAAGCCGACCCGGCGCTGGACGAGACGTCCCCGCAGGCGTTCCTGATCGCCCGCAAACCGACGATTCTCTAGAGGCTCCCGGCGATGTCCCGCGCCGCGATGTACCCGAACGTCATCGCCGGGCCGATCGTCGAGCCCGCGCCCGCGTAGCTGTGCCCCATGACGGCCGAGCTCGCGTTGCCGGCGGCGTACAGCCCCCGGATCACCGAACCGTCCTCCCGCAGTACGCGGGCGCGGGCGTCGGTGAGGAGGCCGCCCTTGGTGCCGAGGTCGCCGGGGACGATGCGGAAGGCGTGGAACGGGGGCAGCCACAGGGGTGCGAGGCAGGAGTTGGGCAGGACGGACGGGTCCGTGTAGTAGTGGTCGTAGGCGCTGTCGCCCCGCTGGAAGTCGGGGTCCCTGCCTTGCCGGGCCTGCGAGTTGAAGCGGTCGACCGTGGAGCGCAGGGCCGGCGCCGGGACGCCGATCGACCGTGCGAGCGCGTCCAGGGTCCAGGCTTTGTGCGCGGCGCCCGAGCCGTACCAGTCGGCCGGGAGGGGCAGGGCCGGGAGGACGTCCTTGAAGAGGTACCGGTTCCGGTAGTTCTGGTCGACGATCAGCCAGGACGGGATCGCCGGGCTCGTGTCGTGGACGTCGTACATCGTGTGGACGACGTCGCTGTAGGGGGCGGCCTCGTTGACGAAGCGGGCGCCGGCGGCGTTGATCAGCAGGCCGCCGGGGAGGGTGCGTTCGGCGAGGCAGAAGTACGGCTGGCCGGGGAGCGGGATCGCCGGGCCCCACCAGGCGTCGTCCATCAGGCCGAGGGCGGCGCCGAGCCGGTGCCCGGCCCGGATGCCGTCGCCGGTGTTCTCCTTCGCGCCCACCGTCCAGTCCGTGCCGATCGGCTGCCGCTGATATCGCTCGCGCATCGCCGCGTTGTGCTCGAAGCCGCCCGAGCCGACGATCACGCCACGGCGGGCGCGCACCAGGCCGGGGGCGCCGTCCCGGGCGACGACCGCGCCGCTCACGGCACCGTTCTCGACGTACAGGTCGGTGAGAGGGGTGCCGAGCCACACCGGGACCCCGGCCGACCGCAGTCCCAGGCGCAGGCCGGCCGCCAGTGACTGTCCCATGGTCAGCGGCTTCTCACCGCGCAGCGCCGCGGCCGTACCGCGCGCGAGACAGGCCGCGGCCACGGCGGCGCCCTTGACGTTCACCGCCGCCAGGGCCAGCCACTTGTAGTCCGCGCTGAAGACGACCATGCCGGGGGGCACGTCCATGTACGGCGGGTTCAGCCGCGCCAGCTCGGGGCCCAGGAGGTGGCCGTCGAGCTGGTCGGGCTCGACGGAGCGGCCGTTCGGAAGGCCGCCGGGCAGTTCGGGGTAGTAGTCGGCGTACCCCTCCATCCAGCGGAATCGCAGCGGGCTGTTGGCCATGACGAACGACAGCATCGCCGGGCCGTGCGCCAGGAAGGCCCGCTGCCGCTCGACGGGAACGTCCGGCCCGACGACGGCGGCCAGATACTCGGCCGCCTTCGCCGGCGTGTCCGGCACCCCGGCCGCGAGGATCACCGAGTTGTTCGGAATCCAGATCCCGGCCCCGGACCGCGCGGCGGACCCTCCGAAGGTGGGCGCCTTCTCCACCACCACACAGCTCAGACCCTGCTGGGCGGCGGTCAGCGCGGCGGTCATGCCGGCGGCTCCGGAGCCGATGACGACGACGTCGTAGGTGCCCAGGAGGGGCAGGTCGGCGGCGTGAGCGGCGGGCCGGGCCACGGCGCCGGTCCCGAGGGCGGCGCCGGCGGCACCTGCGGCCAGTACGTGTCTTCGCGAAGGGTTCACGCTGCTGGTCATGGAAGGCCGCTCCCGCCCTGGACGCCGCGTTTCTGAGGGTGTGTCAGAAATGCGAATGTGACGCGGATGCCTCGTGAAGTCAAGGGCGCTGCAGGAGCGTTGAAACTGCCGTCCGGTCGTGTCTTTTGGGTCGGCACCCGCTCCCTCCCCCGCCCTGGTCCGGACTCCGGCGAGGGGGTGGAGCGGGTTGCCGCCCGGGCCCTTCAAGGATCGTCGTCCATCGGGCAACACCCAGTCAATCCTTGGGATTTGTGGCTGTACCCAAGCATTAACTTAGAGGTCATGACCCTCGATGACCTGCGTGTGTTCGTGGCCGTATGCCGTGCCGGGAGTCTCAGCTCGGTGGCCCGGGAGCTGGGGTGCACCCAGTCGGCGGTGAGCCAGCACGTGAAGCGGCTGGAGCGGGAGACCGGGGTCGCGTTGCTGGAGCGGCAGCCCCGGGGGGTCGTGCCGACGCAGGCCGGCCGGGTGCTGGAGGCGGCCGCCGCCGAGGGGATATCGGGGCTGGACCTCGCGGTGCGGCAACTGCGGGATCTCGTCGACGGCGAGAGCGGGTACGTCCGGGTGGCGACAGGAGCGACGACCGTACGGCACTTCATGGCGGAGGCAGTTGTCGCGTACCGACGGCGGCATCCTCGGGTCAACTTGGAGTTCCGCACGGTCAGTTCGGGCCGGGGCAGCTTCGACGCGCTGGCCGACGGCACGCTCGACCTGGCCTGGATCACCCTCGGGCCGCAGGTGCGCGGTATCGAGCAGCGGCCGGTGGTGGAGCTGCCGTGGGTGCTGGCGGTGCGGTCCGACGATCGGCTCGCGGCGCGGCAGTACGTCGATGTCGGCGCCGACCTGCGTGACGTCCGGCTGATCCGGCTGCCGCCGAACTCCGCCTCGGCGGCCCATCTGGACGCCGCCTGCGCCGAGCTGGGCGTCCGGTTCGCGCACGACACGAGCGTCGCCGACTGGGACACCGCGCTGCTGCTGGCCGAGCTGGGGGTCGGACGGGCGGTCCTGCCCGCGCTGCCGGGGCTGCCGGTCCCCGGTGAGGGCGGGCTGCGCCTGATTCCCCTGCCCGAGCTGCGCCCTCTGCCCGTGGGCTGGGCCGTGCGGCGCTGGGACTCGCTCAGCCCGCCGGCCCGGGCGTTCGCGGACCTGGTGGAGTCTCACCGCCGGGCCACCCGGGCCTGACGGGCGCTCCAGAGGCCGCGTCGGCGTCTACTCCAGGCCGATGGCCGCGCAGTCCGCCTTGTACTCGGCGGTGCAGATGTCCTTGACGGTGTAGACGCCGTCCTGGATCACCGTCTGCTTGATGTTGCTCTTGGTCAGCGGGACCACCGATACCAGCTGGGCCGGGATGCCGTCCTGGGTCGGGCTGTCGACCGAGTCCTGGGTCAGGGCGTCGAACTGGATGGCGCGTCCCTGGGCCTTGTACACGGCCATCTTCGCGGCGTTGGTCGCCTCCGTGAGGAACGACTTGTACACCGACATGTACTGCTCGCCCGCGACGATCCGCTGCACCGCGTCCAGGTTGGCGTCCTGCCCGGTCACCGGCGGGATCTTGCTCGCGCCGGACTCCTTCAGCGCGTCGATGACGGCGCCCGCCATGCCGTCGTTCGCCGAGTAGACGGCGGCGATGTTGTCCAAGCCGACGGCGGAGATCGCCTTCTCCATGTTCGCCTTGGCCGTCTCCGGCGCCCACTTGTCGGTGTCGTACCGCTTGACGATGTTCACCTCGCCCTCGAGCTCGTCGAGCGCGCCCTTCTTGAACCGGGCCGTGTTCGGGTCGGCGGGGTCGCCGTTCATCATGACGACCTTGCTGGTCGCGGCCTTCGCGCCGAGTTCCTCGACGAGAGCGCGGCCCTGCACCTCGCCGACGAGCTCGTTGTCGTGGGAGACGTATGCGTCGATCGGCCCCTCGGCGAGCCGGTCGTAGGCGATGACGGGGATTCCGGCGTCCTTCGCCTTCTGCACGTCAGGCGCGATGCCCTTGGAGTCCAGCGCGTCCACGAGGATCACGTCCACCGCGTCGGCGATCATCTGCTGGAACTGCTGACTCTGCTTGTCCGTGCTCGACTCGGCGTTGGCGTAGACGACCTTGCCCTTGTCGTGGGTGAGGGAGGCGACTTCCTTCTCGATGAGCGGGTGGTCGAACTTCTCGAAACGGGCCGTGGCCTTGTCGGGCAGCAGGAGCCCCACCGTGACGTCGTCCCCCTTGTTCGGGGACTCGGAGCTGTCACCGCCCCCGATGCCGTCGACCACACCGCACGCGGCGAGCGAGAGCGCCGAAGCGGACGCGACGAGGGCTATGGAGAAGCGGCGTACAGCGGACGTGTGGGGGGTACGAGCATTCACTACTGGTGCCTTCCGAGCGGATGAGCGGCTTTGCTACCCGGTGGCGGTAGCCAACGTGGCCATGGCATGTCACGTCAAGCGGTTGTCGTAACGAGACGGCAACCGTTTGTGGTGATGACGGGTTCTGGCGGGTGCCCCGAACCGTCGCTACTTCGCGTACAGCTCTTCGACCTCCGCCGCGAAGTCCCGCATGACGGCCTCCCGTCGCAGCTTCATCGACGGCGTGAGGTGGCCGTTCAGCTCCGTGAAGTCGGTCGGCAGGATCGTGAAGCGGCGAATGGACTCCGGGCGCGAGACCAGCTTGTTGGCCTCGTCGATCGCGCGTTGCAGGATCGCCCTCAGCTCGGCGTCGTCGACGAGGAGTTCCGCGGGGACGGGGTGCTTGCCGTTCATGCGTCGCCAGTGGCTCACGCCGTCCATGTCCAGGGTGATCAGGGCGGACACGAAAGGCCGCCGATCGCCCACGACCATGCACTGGGAGATCAGGGGGTGGGAGCGCAGCCAGTTCTCCAGGGGCGCCGGGGCCACACTCTTGCCGCCCGCCGTGATCAGGAGTTCCTTCTTGCGGCCGGTGATCGTCAGATAGCCCTCGTCGTCCAGAGCGCCGATGTCCCCGGTCGGCAGCCAGCCGTCGGCGGCAGCCGGGACGACGCCGCCCGCGGAAGGGTCCCAGTAGCCGCGCAGCACCTGGTCGCCGGAGATGAGGATCTCGCCGTCCGCGGCGATACGGATGCGGGTGCCGGGCAGGGGCCAGCCCACCGTCCCCAGACGGGGCTTGGAGGGCGGTGTCACCGTCGCGGCGCCCGTCACCTCCGTGAGGCCGTAGCCCTCGTAGATCTCGATGCCGGCGCCGGAATAGAAGGCGGCCAGGCGGCGGCCGAGCGGTGAGCCGCCGCAGATCGCGTACCGCACCCGGCCGCCCATCGCGTTGCGGATACGGCGGTAGACCAGGGGGTCGTAGAAGGCGCGGGCCGTCTTGAGCGCCGTGCCCGGGCCACCGCCCGTCCCCGAGGCCCTGGCCTCCATCGCCTCGCCGTAGCGCTCGGCCACCGACGCCGCGCGGTCGAAGGACGACGCCCGGCCACCCGTCTCGGCCTTGGCGCGGGCGGAGTTGAAGATCTTCTCCAGCATGTAGGGGATGGTCAGCAGGCACGTGGGGCGGAAGGCCGCCAGGTCCGGCAGCAGGTCCTCCGCCTTCAGGCTCGGCGCGTGACCGAGGCGCACCCTGGCCCGGATGCAGGCCACCGCGACCATCCGGCCGAAGACGTGCGACATGGGGAGGAAGAGCAGCACCGACGCCTCTTCGCTCGTACGCGCCTTGAAGATCGGGTAGAGCAGCTCGATCGCGTTGTCCACCTCGGCGAAGAAGTTGCCGTGCGTCAGCGCGCAGCCCTTGGGGCGGCCCGTCGTGCCCGAGGTGTAGATGAGTGTCGCCAGCGTGTCCGGCACCAGCATGCCCCGCCGTACGCCCACTTCGCCGTCCGGCTGCTGCGTCCCCAGCTCGGCCAGCCGCTCCACATGGCCCTTCTCCATCACCCACATGCGGTGCAGGTCCGGCACCCGGTCCAGTTCGGGACCGAGGGCGGCCGCCTGCGCGGCGGTCTCCGTGACCAGGGCCACCGCACCGGAGTCCTGGAGGATCCAGCGGGTCTGGAACACGGACGAGGTGGGATAGACGGGGACCGTGACAAGGCCGGCCGCCCATGCGCCGAAGTCGAGGAGTGTCCACTCGTACGTGGTCCGCGCCATGATCGCGATCCGGTCGCCCGGTTCCAGTCCCTCGGCGATCAGCCCCTTCGCCACCGCCTGCACCTGCTCGGCGAACTGCGCCGCCGTCACGTCCGACCAGCGCCCGTCCTCGCCCCTGCGGCTGAGGACGACCGCGTCCGGCGCCGCGGCCGCGTTGTCGAAGGGCAGGTCCCCGAGCGACCCATGGGTCACGTGCGGCGCGAACGGCGGTACGTACGCCTCCCGCACGGCACCGTCCAGTCGCCGCGTCTCGGGCTGCACCAGGGTCGGGCCCGGAGCGTCGTCGAAGGCGGCCGAGGCGGCGAATGAGGGAAGCGGGGTGGACACGGGCGGCTCCTGCGGCGGGCGTGCAGCGACGAAACTGCTTGCTGCATGACGTACGTGCCTCGCGCACCGTGGCGTTCACCTGCCGAGGCCGGCGGAAACGGGTTACCGCTGGTTAGGCAGGCGATCGTACGGCGCGGGCGTGTGGGGGTTGTGCGGGTTCGGGGGTGGTCCGGAGCCGGGTATGTGCAACGTCGGGGGTTATGTGAGGAGCACTCAGCTTCGTCTCACCGTCCCCTTACCTTCGCTCCAGGACAGCCGTCGCCCCCTGCCCGCCGGCTGCACACACGGAGATCAGCCCGCGCCCCGAACCGCCCCTCTGCGCCATCGACTTGGCCAGCGTCGCCACGATCCGCGCCCCGGTCGCCGCGAAGGGGTGGCCGGTGGCCAGGGAGGACCCGGTCACGTTCAGCCGGGCCCGGTCCACAGGGGCGAGCCCCCGCTTCTCCCACGCCGCCAGTGTGGCCAGCACCTGGGACGCGAAGGCCTCGTGGATCTCGACGAGGTCGAAGTCGGGGAGGGCCAGCCCGGCCCGCTCCAGCATCCGCGGGACGGCGTACGCCGGTGCCATCAGCAGCCCGTCCTCGCCACCCGCGACATCGCCCCGTACGAAGTCCACGGCCGCCGTCTCGTAGGCGGTGAGGTAGGCCAGCGGCTCCAGCCCCCTGCGCTCGGCCCACTCCTCGCTACCCAGCAGCACGACCGCCGCCCCGTCCGTCAGCGGCGTCGAATTGCCCGCCGTCATCGTCGGGCCGGCCCGGTCGAGGCCGAACACCGGCTTGAGCGCGGCCAGTTTCTCCGGCGTCGAACCGGGGCGCAGGTTCTGGTCCCGGTCCAGGCCCCGGAAGGGCACGACCAGATCCTCGAAGAAGCCCCGCTCGTACGCCGCCGCCAGCCGCTGGTGACTGGCCGCCGCCAACTCGTCCTGCGCCTCGCGGGAGACGCCCCAGGCCCGTGCCGTGACGGCGGCGTGCTCACCCATGGACAGCTTCGTGCGGGGCTCGGCGTTGCGGGGGATGTCGGGGACCAGGTGGGACGGCCGTACGCCCGACAGTGCCCTGAGCCGGCCGCCGAGCGACGTGGCACGCCGGGCCTGCAGCAGGATGCGGCGCAGCTCGTCGTTGACGCCGAGGGGCGCATCGCTCGCCGTGTCCGCCCCGCCGGCGATCGCCGACTCGGTCTGGCCGAGCGCGATCTTGTTGGCGGCGGCGATGACGGCCTGGAGACCGGTGCCGCAGGCCTGCTGGATGTCGTAGGCGGGGGTGCGCGCGTCCAGCTTCGAGCCGAGAACGGTCTCGCGGGCGAGATTGAAGTCCCGGCTGTGCTTGAGGACGGCCCCCGCCACGAGCTCGCCGACCGCGCCAGGATCGCCCAGCCGGTACCGCTCGACCAGGCCGTCGACCACGGCCGTGAGCATGTCCTGGTTGGATGCGGTGGCGTACGGGCCGTCGGAGCGGGCGAACGGGATACGGGTGCCGCCGATGATCGCTACACGCCGGACCGCCGGCGCCAACAGGAAGCTCATCTCCACCCACTCCTCATGTCACCATGGACTTACCTCGGGTAACCTTACTCCGGAGTCAGCACCGGAGCGCACTGGGGAGTGAGACATGGCCGACCGCTATCTGAGCTTCACCGGCACGGCGCCCGGCCGCCTCCTCACCCGCCGACTCGGGCTGCCGCAGCCCACCGCGCTCCAACGCTGGTCACCGGAGCGGCCCTTGCTGAAGGGCGACCGGCTGCTCCTGACGGCCGGCAAGTCGGACCTCGGTCTCACCGATGCCGATGCCGATGCGAATCCCAGTGCCGATGCCCGTACCGCCCTGGCCCTCGACCTGACGACCGCCCCCTCCGCGAAGCCCGCCGCCGTCGTCCTGGACGCCACGGGCGTGCGGGACGTCGAGACGCTCGCCGAGGTGCACGCGGCCCTGCACCCCGTCGTGCGGTCGGTCGCCGAGAGCGGCCGGGTCGTCGTGCTCGGCGCGCCCCTCGACCCCGCCGACCACCACCAGGCCGCCGCCCAGCAGGCCCTGGAGGGCTTCACGCGCTCGCTCGGCAAGGAGATCGGGCGCGGCAGGACGGTCAATCTCGTACGGCTGACGGACGCGCACACCGCCGAGTCGACCCTGCGCTTCCTCCTCTCCCCCAGGTCGGCGTACATCAGCGGCCAGGTCATCGAAGTGGGTCCGGCTCCGGCGGACGTCACCGCACCCCCGACGCACCCCACGACACTCCCCACGACCCCCGCCGCCCCCTCACCGGCCGCACCGCGCTGGTCACCGGCGCCGCGCGCGGCATCGGCGAGGCCGTCGCCGAGACGCTGGCCAGGGACGGCGCCCGGGTCGTCGTACTCGACGTGCCGCAGGCCGAACAGGACGCCCGGCGGGTGGCCGACCGGCTCGGCGGCACCGCCCTCGCGCTCGACATCACCGCCCCCGACGCGGGCGCGCGCATCGCCGCCGCGCTGCCCGGCGGCCTGGACGTCCTGGTGCACAACGCCGGGATCACACGCGACCGGCGACTGGTCAACATGCCTGCCGAACGCTGGAGTTCGGTGCTCGACGTCAATCTCGCGAGCGTGCTGCGCACGACGGACGCGCTGCTGGAGAGCGGAACGCTGAAACGAGGCGGGCGGATCGTGGCGACGGCGTCGATCGCGGGACTGGCGGGGAACGCCGGGCAGACCAACTACGGCGCGAGCAAGGCGGGCATCGTCGGCCTGGTCCGAGCCCTCGCGCCACGTGCCCTCGCCGAGCACGGCGTGACGGTCAACGCGGTCGCGCCCGGGTTCGTCGAGACGAAGATGACCGCCGCGATTCCGCTGTTCATCCGGCAGGCGGGGCGCCGGATGAACTCCCTAGCGCAGGGTGGACTGCCGGTCGATGTCGCCGAGACGACGGCCTGGCTGGCGGATCCGGGATCCGGAGGCGTCAACGGCCAGGTCGTCCGGGTATGCGGCCAGAGCCTGCTGGGGGCGTGATGTCCCTCGTCCTCACCGCTCCTCCTTCGCTTCCGCCCCTGCTCGCCCGGGGCGCCCTGTTGTCACCCTTCAAACGCCCGGGCCCGCAGGCGGAGTTCCCGCGCACGAGGCTCGTCCTGCCGGACCTCCGCGTCGACCTCGCCCGGCTGGCCGCCTACGAGAGGGTGTGCGGGTTCGCCACCGGGGACGACGCCCTGCCGGTGACGTATCCGCATGTGCTCGGCTTCCCGCTGGCGATGCGGCTGATGAGCGGCCGGGACTTCCCGCTGCCGCTGCTCGGTCTCGTCCACACGTCGATCACCGTCACCCGGCACCGGGCCCTCACCGCCACGCGCGCGTACGAACTCTCCGTGCACATCGACGGGTTGCTGCCCCACCGGCGCGGCACGGAGGCCGCGGTGATCACCGAGATGCGGGCCGGCGACGAGGTCGTGTGGGAGTCGCGGAGCACCTATCTGGCCAGGCACCGCACCACCGGTCCGGCGGCCGCACCGCACGTGGAGGACGTGCCGGGGCGCAAGCCGCTGCCCGCCGTCGCCGACTGGCGGCTCGCCGCCGACGTCGGACGCCGCTACGGGGCCGCTTCCGGCGACCGCAACCCCATCCACCTCCACCCGCTCAGCGCCCGCCTGTTCGGCTTCCCGCGGGCCATCGCGCACGGCATGTGGACGGTGGCCCGCTGCCTCGCCGCGCACGGCACACCGGAGGCGGTGCGGGTGCGGGCCGGCTTCCGGGCACCGGTGCTGCTGCCGGGGACGGTGACGTACGCCGCGCAGGGCGGGCGGTTCGAGCTGCGGGGCGGCGAGGACCGCGTCCACCTGGCCGGGGAGGTCTACCCGCTCGCTTCGTGAGGGGCGTCCGGCGGCGACCAGGGCCGCCCGTCCATGAGGTTGCCCAGGCCGGCCCACGCGAAGTTCATCAGCGTGGCCGCCGCCTCCCGTGCCGTCACGGTCGGCGTGGCGTTGGCCCAGTCGGCGAGGGACTCGGCGGCGCCGACCAGGGCCTCGGCGAGACCGGCGACCTCGCTCTCGGGGAGGTCGGGGTCGCGGTGGGCCTCGCGTGCGGCCACGAGGATCAGCTGCGTCACGAACTCGACGATCTCCGCCCGCATCTTGGCGACCTCGGAGGCGAACGGCTCGCCATGGGTGCGGGCCTGGAGGTGCAGGACGGACCAGGCGTCCGGGTAGTGCGAGGTGTGGGCGAAGAACGCTCGCAGTCCGTCCCAGAGCTGGCGGTCGGCGGGCAGCTCGGTCCGTACGCCGGAGCGCACCGCTACGACGAGCGCGGCGGCCTCGCGCCGGATGCACGCGGTGAAGAGGTCTTCCTTCGAGTTCAGGTACAGATACACCAACGGCTTCGAGACGCCCGCCAGTTCGGCTATCTCGTCCATCGACGCGGCCATGTACCCGCGCCTGCCGAAGGTACGCACGGCGGCGTCCAGCATCTGCTGCTCACGGACGGCCCGCGGCATCCGTTTGGTCTTCACGGCACCCATGGCCGTTAGCGTACGGGCCGGGAGGGAGATCCCACCCGGCCCGCCGTGAACACCTGTCCTACTTGTCGTCGCCCAGCTCGTCGGCGAACCGTGCCACCCGGTCCGTCAGCAACTGCCCGTCGACGGGCGGCAGGGCCGTCAGCCGGGGCAGCAACTGCGCGGCGAGCAGGGTGGACAGGGCCGAGGTGTCGGCGCTCGTGCCGTCGGTCCGTACGACGACCGGCTGCGGCGCCCTGCCGGCGAGCTTCGCGCCCACCTCCAGGCGACGCCGGGCGAGTTCGTACTGAAGGACCGCACGGTTGTCGCGGTAGGCCTTGGCCAGAGCGCGCTGGGCGCGTGCCTCGTTCTCGGCGGCGATCAGGCCGCTGCGGCCCCGCGTCTCGATCTCGAACCGCACGCGCTGGGCGTTGGTCTCCTGCTCCTCCAGCAGTTGCGCGACCTCTTCACGAGCCCGGTTCAGCGCGGCCTTGACCTCGACGATCCGGGCGTCGCGCACCTTCTTGGCCCGCTCGATGTCCATGCCCAGCTGGTCGATCCGACGCTTGCGGATGAGCCCCCACTCCTGGTCGTACGCCGTGCGCTCCTTGGCGACCCGCTCCCGGGTGGCCAGGTGCTGCTGGTACTGCGCCGGCAGTTGCACGTCCGGGATGTTGGAGCCGGTGATGCGCACGCCGTAGCGGGACAGCTGGCGGTTGAGCAGCTCCTGCATGTCGGCCACGTCCGAGCCGCGCAGGTCGTACGCCCGCTCGGTACGCATCTTGCGCGCCCGCTGCCGGATCGCGTCCTGTACGGCGCTGGAGAGCACCAGGTCGAAGTTGCCCGCGCCGATCGTGCGGACGAACAGCACGGCGTCGGTGATGCGGAACTTCAGGAAGAACTCGATGGAGCGCAGCGGCACGTTCTCCTGCGTCGGGCAGGCCATCACCGGCGCGGAGTACGGGATCTCGGTGGCGGTGTCGACGACGAAGTCGACCCGGGACCACGGGTGCCACAGGTAGTGGCGGCCGGCGTCCAGGGTGCGGATGACGGCGCCGTAGCGGGTCAGCACGCCGTTGGTGCCCTGCTCGATCTCGACGATCGAGGAGCGCCACCACCACAGCACGCCGATCAGCACCAGGACGACGCCGCCGACGTAGGACAGGGTGGCGAGGGTGCCGTAGGCGAGGTCTCCGGCGACCGACTGGGAGTCCGCCTCCTGCAGGGACAGCATCACGCCCATGAGGAGGGCGTAGACGCCGAGCCACAGCGGCAGCATCCACCACAGGCGTCGCCGGTGGCGGGGGATGATCACCGGGATCAGGGTGTCGGCCTCGCCGCCGCGCAGCAGCCGCGCGATGTCGCTCCAGGGGGCGACCTTCTCGGAGATGACCGACCGGCGGTGGGAGGAACGGGCGGTGCTCACTGGTCGGCCCCCTCGGAGACGTCAGAACTGATGGAGCTCATGGAGCTCTCGGAACTGTCGGAGCGCTCGGAACTGTCGGTCGATGCGGGCTGTCCGGGCACCTGCGGCACCGTCGGCCGCTCGGCCGCCAGCAGCGCGCCGATCTCCGTCTCGCGCGCGGCGATCCGCTCGGACACCTCGGTGAGACGCGACCGTACGGCCGCCATGTCCTCGTCGGTGAACAGTTCCGTGCCGCGCTCACCGACCAACTCGCGGGCCAGCTCCAGGAAGTCGATGCCGGCGCCGCCGTCCGTCGCGCCGCCGATGCGCACCAGCCGGGGCAGGTGGTCGGCGACCTGTTCCAGCGTGTCCAGCACCTGCTGCTGGTAGCGGTACTCCAGGATCTCCGGCGCCTCCGCCGCGGTCACCGCGCGGATGTCGAGGGCCTGTGCCTCCAGCAGGGCCGCGTTGGCCTTCGCCTCGGACTCGGCCTGCACGTAGCGCTGGCGGGCGAGCGCCTCGGCGCGGTTGGTCTCGCGCTCCACGGCGGTGTCCATCTGCGCCTGGTACTGGGCGATGTCGGCCTGGATCGCGGAGAGCGTCTCGTGGCTGGAGGCGAGTTCGCGGGTGAGGTCGCCCTCGTCCTGCTCCTTGCGGAGCTGGAGCGCGTACTCGTGCGTGTACGCCTCCTTGGCCACCCGCACCATCTCCGGCGCCGCCAGGTCCATGCGGTAGCGCTGGTCGGAGGGTTCGGCGTGGGTGATGTTGGCGTTGGTCAGCTCGACGGCCGGGCGGAACTGCTGGTTGAGCAGGTCCAGCAGCCGGCCGGTGTCCTCGCCGACCATGTCGTAGATCCCGGCGGCTTCCTGTTCGTAGACGAGGGTGCGGATCGTCTCGCTCACCGCGTTGCTCAGCTTCTCCTCGAAGCCGCGCACCGCGCCCAGCGTGTAGACGAACTCGGTCGGATCGCTGATCCGGAACTGGATGAACAGGTCGATCGACGCCTTCACGCCGCCCTTGGTCGGTGCCTCGCGCACCGGGGCGTTGAAGGGGTACTCGATCGTGGTGTTGACGATGTACGACACCCGCTTCCACGGGCTCAGCAGCACGATCCGGCCCGGGCCGACGACCCTCTCCAGCTTGCCGAACCGGGTGATCATCGCCTGGCAGCCGTCCGGCACCATGACCATGCCCTGGCGCCACCACACGAAGGCGACGGCGCCCAGCGAGATGACCCAGTAGTGCACGCCGAACAGCGGGTTGGTCAGGACGTCGGCGCCGGACGCGCCCACGATTGCCGCACCGACCGCGCCCAGCACGAGCAGCGTCAGCACGGGCAGCATGGAGATCAGCGAGCGGCCCTTGGGGATCACCATCGGGCAGATGGCGTGCACCATCCCGGTGCCCTCGCGCACCTGCTCGCTGCGGCCGAGCGCCTCCCCGGCCTCGTCCAGCGGCACCGTCTTCTGCCGCATCACGGTGGCGGTGGAGCCGCCCTGTTCCCGGGCGGCCGGGAAGTCGGCCGGGTCGATGCCCTCGCCCGGGACGTCGTACTCCTCGCCGCCGTCTCCCCGTGTCCCCCGACCGCCGATCTGCCGCCGCAGTTCGTCCTGCGCGGCCGTCCGCGGATCGGTTCCGGAGACGACGGCGTCGGCAACCCGTCGTGCGCTCTTCTTTGCCTGCGCGCGCGCTCGTGCCACGGTTCCCCCTTACGTTCACGAATGCCGGTGCGAACAGCCGTTCCACCGACGTGGATCCGGCCATCCCACACCATGGATCCGGACAAGCGTAAGGGCGGGGTCCGTGCAGTTACCGAGTGGTATCGCTGCCGGGACGCGGCAGGCTAGGAGGCCTGGCCCTGCGCCCGAGCCGCCTCGTCGACCACGTCGTCCTCCTGGCTGCGGTTCGACTCCAGGTTGGCCTTCACGCGGTCGACCTTCTGCACGATCTGCACGGAGGCGCGGTCGCGCTCCTTGCGCAGCACGACGAAGCTGATGGGCGCGGAGAGCAGCAGCGCGAGCAGGACGACCCACATGCCGTTGGAGTCACCGAGGCCACGCGGGGCGAGGCCGGAGTAGACGAGGCCCCAGACGACCACGAGGCAGCCCACGAAGATCCCGAGCCGCATCAGTGTGTAGCGGAGCATCTCAATCCACTCTTCCGATTCCAAAAAGGGCCACTGTCCAGTGAAGCACGCGGGGCGGCCGATCTTGCAGGGGGGTCTCAGGGGCGGGTCATTCGAGCGGCAGCAGCATGATCACGTCTTCGCGGTCGTCGCCCGGTGCGACCCGGATGGCGTCGGGGATCCGGCCGACCTCCTTGTAGCCGCAGGAGCCGTAGAAGTGCTCCAGGCCGAGGCCGCCGCGGCAGGTGAGGCGGATCGCCTCGATGCCGTCGAAGGTGCGGGCGGCCTGCTCGGCGGCGGTCAGCAGGTCGCGGCCGTAGCCCTTGCCCTGGTGGCGGGGGTGCACCATCACCGTGTAGAGCCAGATCCAGTGGATCATCAGCCGGTGCGAGTTGAAGGTGAGGAATGCGGTCGCGGCGACCCGCCCGTCGTCATCGTGCCCGACGAGCAGCCGCCTGCTCCGGTCGGCCATCCCGGCGAACTGCCGCACCAGCTCCGGCCGGATCTCCTCCCGCGTCACCGGCGGCACGAAGCCCACGGCTCCGCCGACGTTGGAGACGTCGGTCCACAGGTCGAGGATGCCGTCACGGAGGTCGGGAGTGACGGGCGGGTCGAGTGTGAAGGTAAGGGACACGGCGCAATCGTAGCCATTACGTGGAGCGCGGCGAAAGCCATCACGTCAACGCCCGCGCGGCCACCTTCAGGTCCGAGACCAGCCCCGCGTACGCCGCCTCCCGGTCCGTGTCGTCCTGGGCCCGCAGCACCGACGACGGATGCACCGTCGCCACCAGCCTCTCCGGCCGGCCGTGGATCTCGCGCTCCAGCAGCGTTCCGCGCACCTCCCCGACCCGGAACGACGCCCCCAGCAGCGCCTTGCCCGCGCTCGCGCCCAGCAGCACGATCAGCTCGGGCTGCACGACGGCCAGTTCGGCGGCCAGCCAGGGACCGCACGCGGTCATCTCGCGCAGGGTCGGCGCCTTGTGGATCCGGCGCTTGCGGGGTTCGGCCCGGGTGAACTTGAAGTGCTTCACGGCGTTGGTGACGTACGCGTCCGCCGGGTCGAGGCCTGCTTCCTGCAGCGCCCTGTCGAGGAGACGCCCGGCCGGACCGACGAAGGGCTTGCCCTGCCGGTCCTCCTGGTCGCCGGGCTGCTCGCCGACGAGCATGACGCGGGCGTTCCGGTCGCCGACCCCGAAGACGGTCTGCGTGGCGTCCCGGTGGAGCGGACAGCCCCGGCATCCGGCGGCGGCGCGGCGCAGGGCGGGCAGGCCGCCGCGGTCGGGGAGGAAGGGTTCAGCGGTGTAGGCGTCCTCGGGCGCCTTGGTGCTCACCATGGCGGACGGGTACCACGGCGCCGCCCTCCGGAATCACACCCGCATCGGCTGGGGGGACTCGCGGCGCTGCGGGTCCGGGCCGTCGTACTCGCGGATGATCTCGTAGCGCGTGTTCCGCTCGACGGGGCGGAAGCCCGCGTCCCGGATGAGGTCCAGCAGGTCCTCACGGGTCAGCTTGTTCGGCGTGCCGTAGTTGTCCGCGTCGTGGGTGATCTTGTACTCGACGACCGAGCCGTCCATGTCGTCGGCGCCGTGCTGGAGGGCCAGCTGGGCGGTCTGGACGCCGTGCATGACCCAGAAGACCTTGACGTGCGGGACGTTGTCGAAGAGCAGGCGGGAGACCGCGAAGGTCTTCAGGGCCTCGGCGCCGGTGGCCATCTGGGTGCGGGCCTGGAGGCGGTTGCGTACCTTGCCGTCCTTCACGTCGACGAAGTCGTGCTGGTAGCGCAGGGGGATGAAGACCTGGAAGCCGCCCGTCTCGTCCTGGAGCTCACGCAGGCGCAGGACGTGGTCGACCCTGTGCCGCGGCTCCTCGATGTGGCCGTACAGCATGGTGCTCGGGGTCTTCAGACCCTTCTCGTGCGCCAGGCGGTGGATCCGGGACCAGTCCTCCCAGTGGGTGCGGTGGTCCACGATGTGCTGCCGGACCTCCCAGTCGAAGATCTCCGCGCCGCCGCCGGTGAGGGATTCCAGCCCGGCGTCGATGAGCTCGTCGAGGATCTCCGACGCCGACAGACCGCTGATCGTCTCGAAGTGGTGGATCTCCGTGGCCGTGAAGGCCTTCAGCGAGACGTCCGGGAGGGCGGCCTTCAGCTCGCGCAGGGAGCGCGGGTAGTAGCGCCACGGGAGGTTCGGGTGCAGGCCGTTGACGATGTGCAGCTCGGTGAGGTTGTCCGACTCCATCGCCTTGGCGAGCTTGACGGCCTCCTCGATGCGCATCGTGTACGCGTCCTTCTCCCCCGGCTTGCGCTGGAAGGAGCAGTACGCGCAGGAGGCCGTACAGACGTTGGTCATGTTGAGGTGGCGGTTGACGTTGAAGTGGACGACGTCGCCGTTCTTTCGCGTGCGCACCTCGTGCGCGAGGCCGCCGAGCCACGCCAGGTCGTCCGACTCGTACAGCGCGATGCCGTCCTCGCGGGACAGCCGCTCACCGGAGCGGACCTTCTCCTCCAGCTCGCGCTTGAGCCCGACGTCCATGCGTGCACCTCTCTCGGGAAGACTCCGTAAACCGTACTCCCCGCCCCTTCGGGCGGGGCGACCCCCATCAGGCGCTACACGTCCTCTTCCTCGGGCAGCTGTCCGACCCGGTTCTCCCACTTGGTGGAGAGCACGATCGTCGTACGGGTCCGGGAGACACCCTTGGTGCCGCTGAGCCGGCGGATGATCTTCTCCAGCCCGTCCACGTCGGCCGCGCGGACCTTGAGCATGTACGAGTCGTCGCCCGCGATGAACCAGCAGTCCTCGATCTCGCCCAGGTCCCGCAGGCGGCTCGCGACGTCCTCGTGGTCGGTGGCGTCGGACAGCGAGATGCCGATCAGCGCGGTGACGCCGAGGCCGAGCGAGGCGGCGTCCACGGTGGCGCGGTAGCCGGTGATGACGCCGGCCGCTTCCAGCCGGTTGATGCGGTCGGTGACGCTGGGTCCCGACAGGCCGACGAGGCGTCCCAGCTCCGCGTAGGAGGCCCGGCCGTTCTCCCTCAGGGCCTGGATGAGCTGCCTGTCCACCGCGTCCATGCGATCGAAGCCTTCCGGTGAAGAGTTCCCGAAGTGATGAGAGTTACTGCGACTTGCTCAGATGGCGTTCATGTCGTGCGGGTTCCGCCGCCGAGTTCGCCCTTCCAGCGGCGGTAGAGCCGGTGCTCGACGCCCGCCGCGTCGAGCACGCGTCCGGCGACGAAGTCCACCAGGTCCTGGATGTGAGTGGCCCCCGCGTAGAAGGCGGGGGAGGCGGGTACGACGGTGGCGCCCGCGTCGTCCAGGGTCACCAGGTGCCTCAGCGTCTGGCCGTTCAGCGGGGTCTCCCTGACGGCCACGACCAGCTTGCGCCCCTCCTTGAGGGCCACGCCCGCCGCGCGTTGGAGCAGGTCCTTCGACAGGCCCAGCGCGACGCCGGCGACGCAGGCCGTGGAGGCGGGCACGATCAGCATGCCCTTCGTGGGGTACGACCCCGAGGACGGGCCTGCGGCGAGGTCCCCGGCGTTCCAGTACCGCACGCCCTCGATGTCCGTCTCGAAGGTCCCGGGCTTGCCGTCGGCGCCCCGCGCGAGCCACTCGCGCAGGTCGTCCTGCCAGTGGGCGTCGCGGAAGGAGATCCCGGTCTCGTCGAGGAGCGTGAGCCGGGACGCCCTGCTGACGACCAGGTCGACGCTCTCCCCCGCGGCGAGGAGCGCGCGCAGCACCGCGGCGGCGTATGGGGTGCCGGAAGCGCCGGACACCCCTACGATCCAAGGCGTACGCGGCGTCTCTCCTGGCTTGACTGGGTTCACGACACCGAGCCTATCCGGCCTTACGGGGTGGGAACCGACCAAGGGGGGCCGGGCGTTCCTCAGGGGGACGAGTTGGGCGGTGGGGTGGCCATGGCGGGTTCGGGTGTGGCGGGCACATGGGGTGCGGAGCGGCGCGAGTGGTCGCGGGGTGACCGCGCGCGGACCGCGGCCAAGCTGATGCTGGTCTGGGTGGCGCTGCTGTGGCTGCTGGAAGTGGCCGACGTGCTCAGCGGGCACGCGCTGGACGGCCTCGGCATCGTCCCGCGCACCCCGTCCGAGCTGGTGGACGTCGTCCCGGCCGCCTTCATCCACTTCGGCTTCGCCCACGTCGCGGCGAACAGCGTGCCGTTGCTGGTCCTCGGCTTCCTGGCCGCCCTCGGCGGCATCCGCCGTTTCGCCGCCGTCTGCGCCCTGATCATCGTCGCCGACGGCCTCGGCGTCTGGCTGATATCCCCTTCCGGCACCAACACCGCGGGCGCCTCCGGCCTGATCTTCGGCCTCTTCGGCTATCTCCTGGTCACCGGCTTCGTGGAGCGCCGCCCCCTCGGCATCCTGGCCGGCCTGCTGGTGGCCGCGATCTGGGGCACCTCGATACTGGCGGGCCTCGCCCCGACCCAGTCCGGCGTCAGCTGGCAGGGACATCTGGTGGGGCTGGTGGCGGGGGTTGCGGCGGCGTTCCTGCTGCGGCGCCGGGCGGACGGGCCTGGGCTCAGGGCCGGGGGCGCGCTTTAGAGTCGACAGGGAGGCTCGCGGTGGGGATCTTCAGCTTGCCGAGCAGGGAGTCGACGGTCAGTTCGGGGCCGTAGGGGATGGTGTCGCGGCCGCGGTAGCCGTCGGGGCCCGGGTTCCACATCGTGACGGCGTGGCCTTTCAGCGGGTCGAGGATCAGGTAGTTGGCGATGCCCCGGGAGGCGTACCGGCCGGGTTTCACCTCATAGTCGCGGCGGATGCTGCCCTGGGAGACGACCTCCACGACCAGCTCGATGAGGTCGGGCGGGTACGCGAACTCGTTCCGGTTCGCCTCCGGCGCGGGGATGACAGCCAGGTCGGGACAGAACTCGTTGTCCTCGTCGAGCGGGAAGGCGACATCGCTGACGACGTCCCACTCCGGGCCGAGCTGCGGCTCGAGTGCCTTCCGGGCCGCGAGGATCGTCCCGGCGTGGTGCGGCCTGAGCGGGCACGCCACGACGCTGCCCTCGACGATCTCCGTCCGGAACCCGGGAAACGCATCCTCGAACCGGCTCAACTGCGCGTGCAGGCGGGTCATGGCCCGCACCGTAGTCAGACGGTCAGACCCCGGACCAGAAGATCCATCAGCGCACACACGAACAGGGCGATCCCGATGAACCCGTTGACGCTGAAGAACGCCCGGTTCAGGCGGGACAGGTCGTGCGGGCGGACGATCGAGTGCTCGTAGACGAAGGCGCCGGCGACGATCAGCAGGCCCAGCCAGAAGAAGGTGCCCGCGTCCGTGGCGAGGGCGTACCAGACGAACAGGGCCGTCGTGACCGCGTGGCAGGCCCGGGCGCCCCAGATCGCCGCCGGGATGCCGAAGCGGGCCGGGACCGACATGACGCCGACCTCGCGGTCGGTGTCGACGTCCTGGCAGGCGTAGATCAGGTCGAAGCCGCCGATCCAGATGCCGACCGCGAGGCCCAGGATCACCGCGTCCCAAGACCAGGTGCCGGTGACCGCAAGCCAGCCGCCGACCGGGCCCATCGCCTGGGCGAGACCCAGGATGGCCTGGGGGAAGTTCGTGAAGCGTTTGCCGTAGGGGTAGACCACCATCGGGATCACCGCGATGGGGGCGAGGGCCAGGCACAGCGGGTTCAGCAGGGCCGCCGAGCCCAGGAAGATCACCAGGGCGATCAGGGCGCCGGTCCAGGCGTGACGGACCGACATCGCACCCGTCACCAGCTCGCGGTGGGCGGTGCGCGGATTACGGGCGTCGATCTCGCGGTCGATGATCCGGTTCACGGCCATGGCGAAGGTCCGCAGACCCACCATGCAGACCGTCACCAGGAGCAGCCGCCCCCAGTGGATGTTCTTGTCCCACTGGAACATTGCGGTGAGCGCGGCGATGTACGCGAAGGGCAGCGCGAACACCGAGTGCTCGATCATGACGAGGCGGAGGAACGCCTTCGTGCGTCCTGGCTGCGGAATCGCGGCGGAGGCGCTGCTCACAGTCCGTACTCCTTCCAACGGCGGTCGACCTTCGCCGCCGTCTCGGGGTCGGACTCCACCATGTCGGGCCAGCCGCCGTCACGCGTGTAGCCCTCCTCGGGCCACTTCTTCGTCGCGTCGATGCCCGCCTTGCCGCCCCAGAACTGCTGGTAGGAGGCATGGTCGAGATGGTCGACGGGGCCTTCGACGACCGTGAGGTCACGGGCGTAGTCGGTGTTGCCGAGCGCCCGCCAGGCGACCTCGTGCAGGTCGTGGACATCGCAGTCGGAGTCGACGACCACGATCAGCTTGGTCAGGGACATCATGTGCGCGCCCCAGATCGCGTGCATCGTCTTCTGGGCGTGCTTCGGGTACTTCTTGTCGATCGAGACGATCGCGCAGTTGTGGAAACCGCCGGCTTCCGGCAGGTGGTAGTCCACGATGTCCGGGATGATGATCTTCAGCAGGGGGAGGAAGAAGCGTTCCGTCGCACGCCCAAGGGGTCCGTCCTCCGTCGGAGGGCGGCCTACGACGATCGACTGCAGCAACGGCCGCTTCCGCATCGTCACGCAGTCGATCTTCAGCGCCGGGAACGGCTCCTGCGGCGTGTAGAACCCGGTGTGGTCGCCGAACGGCCCCTCCGGGAGCATCTCGCCAGGCTCCAGCCACCCTTCCAGAACGACCTCGGCCTGCGCCGGCACCTGCAACGGCACCGTCTTGCAGTCCACCATCTCGATCCGCTTGCCGGAGACGAACCCGGCGAACAGGTATTCGTCGATGTCACCTGGGAGCGGGGCGGTGGATGCGTACGTCACGGCGGGCGGGCACCCGAAGGCGATGGCGACCGGCAGCCGCTCGCCCCGCCTCGCCGCGACCTGGTAGTGGTTCCGGCTGTCCTTGTGGATCTGCCAGTGCATGCCGATCGTGCGCTTGTCGTGGCGCTGGAGGCGGTACAGCCCCAGATTGCGTACGCCCGACTCCGGGTCCTTGGTGTGCGTGAGCCCGAGGTTGAAGAAGGAGCCGCCGTCCTTTGGCCAGGTGAACAGGGCGGGCAGCTGCTCCAGGTCGACCTCGTCGCCGTGCAGCACGACCTCCTGCACGGGCGCGCCCGCCGACTTCACCTTCTTCGGCGGCACGTGCGTCATGGCGCCGAGCTTCCCGAAGGCCTCGCGGACCCCGACGAAGCCGTGCGGCAGCTCGGGCTTGAGCAGCCCGCCGATCTTGTCGGAGATCTCGCCGTACGACTTCAGGCCCAGGGCCTTGAGCAGCCGCCGGTCGGTCCCGAAGACGTTCATCGCGAGGGGCATCGAGGAGCCCTTCACGTTCTCGAAGAGCAGCGCGGGACCGCCGGACTTCTGTACGCGGTCGACGATCTCCCCGACCTCGAGATACGGATCGACCTCAGCCTTGACGCGCTTGAGGTCGCCTTCGCGCTCCAGCGCCCTGAGCAGGGAACGAAGATCGTCGTAAGCCATGGGGTCAAGTATCCCCGAGCGGCTACCCTGGCCCTTACCCCGGGGGCCTGCCCCCGGTCCGACGACCGTTTCGCTGGAGAGGGGCCCATGCTCCGCGTGCTGATGTTCCTCGTGCCACTGGCGCTGAGCGTGTACGCGTTCATCGACTGCATCAGCACGAAGGAGGACGAGATCCGCCACATGCCCAAGCCGCTGTGGGCCATCCTCGTCCTGCTCTTCCCGCTGGTCGGCTCGATCTCGTGGCTCATCGCGGGCAAGAAGCGCAGCCCTGCGGCCGAGGGCTGGTCCGGCGTCCGGGACAACCGGCGCCGGCAGTGGGTCGCGCCCGACGACAATCCGGAGTTCCTGAAGTCCCTGGACGAGGACGACGACGGGACGAAGGACGACAAGCGCAAGCGGGACGAGCCCTGACACGGAGCTGCGGCTCCGTCTACGCCTCGTACAGCTCGCGCAGTTCCCTCAGCCGTGCCAGTTCCCGTGCCGCGGCCGGGCGGTTGCCGAGGTCGAGGGCCATCGTGCCGCGGCCGTACGCGTAGAAGACGTCCTCTCGCGTCTGCGGGTCGAGTCTGCGCAGCCTGCGCAGGGCGAAGAAGCAGACGTCCAGGGAGAGCTTCGTCCCCGACAGCCAGTCGCGCGCCGGAGCCGTGAGGTGGTCGTGCAGAACGTCCTTGACGTGGTCGCGCGTCAGGCGGTCGGCCTCGTCGGGGCGGGGGACGCCGGGATGGTGCGGGTGATCCGCGAGATCGTCCGCCCAGTAGGCCAGCGTCCGCACGATCTCGTGGGCCGCATCGAGGTCGCCGGGGTCCGACGCGAGCAACCGCCCCGCCAACTCCCGGGCCTCCCGGCCCCGTTCCTCGTCCTCACCGCACGCAGCCACGAACGCGGCCGGCGCACCACCCCTGTGACGCAGCTCGGCCACCTGCCAAGCCCACTCCCGCCCCGCCACACAACCTCCCCACCCCGGCATTCCTCGTGACCACCGGGCCCGGCCACACAACACCCGGCACCCACCGCCCCGCCACCCAATTACCGCACCAGCGCAGGTCGGCGGCCTCGCGCGCGAACGCGTCGAGGGCAGCGAAGTCCGCGTCCCGCAGCCCGAGGCGCGCATCCACGTGCCTGAAGCGGCCCCTGCCGGCCGCCACGCGTCAGCCGTACGACCGTGCCGCCCGTGTCACCGGTGACGACGTTCCCTTCGAGGGGGCGCGGCAGTTGTTCACCGCGGACGGCACCCTGCGTACGCCGGACACGGTGACGTGCTTCGCACCCTTCAACGGGGAGAGCCGGGTGACGCTCCGTCGTTGCGGCGCGTGGGTAGTCATCCCAGGTCGCCCCCGCGTCTCCCTCGCAGGAAAGTGAGAGGCATGGAGCTCTTGGATCACGCGACGGCCCGCACCTGGCTGGCCGCCGCCGTCGCGGAGGCGCGCGCCGGGCTCGCCGGGGGCGGTATCCCGATCGGTGCCGCGCTCCATGGCCCGGACGGGGCCGTCCTCGGGCGGGGGCACAACCGGCGCGTGCAGGACGGTGACCCCTCGATGCACGCGGAGACGGCCGCGTTCCGGGCGGCGGGACGGCAGCGGTCGTATCGCGGAACGACCATGGTGACCACGCTCTCGCCCTGCTGGTACTGCTCCGGACTGGTACGGCAGTTCGGGATCTCGCGCGTCGTCATCGGCGAGGCGGTCACCTTTCACGGCGGGCACGACTGGCTGGCCGAGCACGGCGTGGAGGTCGTGCTCCTCGACGACCCCGAGTGCATCGGGATGATGCGCGACTTCATCAGGAACAATCCGGCACTGTGGAACGAGGACATCGGTGAGTGAGCCACGAATTCCCACGATCGACCTCGGGCCCTGGCTCGAGGGCGACGCCCAGACGCGCGGCGCGATCGCCCGTACCGTCGACAGGGCCCTGCAGACCGCCGGCTTCCTGCTGGTCACCGGGCACGGCGTGGACCCGGCGCTGCGCGGACGGATCCGGGAGGCGGCCCGCGCCTTCTTCGTGCTGCCCGTAGAGGCCAAGCAGGCCTACGAGGCCAAGGTCGGCGGCCGCGGCTGGCTCGGCCCCGGCGCCGAGGCGAACGGCTACGCGGAGGGCACCGAGACTCCGCCGGACCTGAAGGAGTCGCTGACCTTCGCGACGCACGAGCCCTTCGAGGACCCGGTCGTCAACGCCGAGTGGTACGCGCCGAACGTCTGGCCGGCCGAGGTCCCCGGACTGCGGGCGCTGTGCGAGGAGTACCTCGCGCGGATGGGCGAACTGGAGAACCGGCTCCTCTCCCTGCTCGGCGCGGCCCTCGGTCTCGAACCCGACTTCTTCACCCGGCACATGGCCCACCCGACCTATGGCTTCAACATCAACTGGTACCCGGGAGCGGAGGTGATCGGTGCGCCGGAGCCCGGTCAGTTCCGGATCGGGCCGCACACCGACTTCGGGACCGTGACGATCCTCGACCGGCAGGCGGGGAAGGGCGGGTTGCAGGTCTACACGGACGAGGGCGGGTGGGAGGACGCACCGTTCGACCCGGAGGCCTTCACCATCAACATCGGTGATCTGATGGCCCGTTGGACCGGCGACCGGTGGCGGTCCGGGCGCCATCGCGTCCTGCCGCCGCCCGCCGACGCCCCCGCCGAGGAGCTGATGTCCCTCGTCTACTTCGGGGAGTGCACGCCCGGCACCCGCGTGGAGTCGGTGCCCACTCCGGTGGGACGGGTGGCGTACGCGCCGGTGGACTCGCATGTGTATCTGCGGGAGAAGCTGAACTCGATCACCGTCGGATGATCATGGTTGGGTGATCGCAACGAGCCGTTTCTGAGGAAGGGTTGCCTCGTTGGGCGGGATACCACCCGTTCGGGTGTGTCCCCCGCCGCGAATGGAGCCGCCCGTGCGAATGACTGACATCCAGCGCTGCGAGGTCCGCCCCGGACGACTCGTCGAATGGACGTTCAGTCCGGCGACCGTGGCGACGGCGACCGACCTCCCGGAGGACTCCCGCCCGCCGGCGTACATCCAGGAGTCGCACCTCAGGACCGCCCGATCCGTGCGCGAGGACGGCCTGTTCGTGCCGACCTGGCTCGGTACCGCGTTCGACCTCCCGGGCCGGGCCGACCTCGACGCGCTGGGAGAGGCGCTGCGCAACTGGACGATGCGGCACGAGACGCTGCGCAGCGGCTTCCGCTGGTCCGGCCGGCCCGGCGACGAGGTACGCCGGTTCACGCTCGACGCCGACGCCGTGTCCCTGCACCGCACCGAGGTCGGCGACTTCACCGACCCCGCGGCCTTGGTCCAGCACCTCCAGGACCGCTTCGACGTCACCGCGGACGCGCTGCGCTGGCCCAACCTCATCTACACGGCCGTCGTCCGCGACGACGCCACCAGCGTGTACATGGCCTTCGACCACAGCAACGTCGACGCCCACTCCATCCATCGCATCCCCGCCGAGATCCACGAGCTCTACGCCGCGTGCCTTGGGGGCGGGACTGTGCAAGGGGCGCCGGCCGGCAGCTACGTCGACTTCTGCGAGATCGAGCGGACGGACGCCGACCGAATCGACGACAGCCACGACATCGTCGGCCGCTGGCGCGAGTTCATCCGGCGCTGCGACGGCAGGCTGCCCAACTTCCCCGTCGATCTGGGCCTGGACCCCGAGGGCGGGCTGCCCACCCAGGAGCTGCTGCGCGAGCCGCTCACCGACGCGGACACCGCCGCCGCGTTCGAGACGTACTGCCGTCCCTACGGCGGCAGTTCGGTCGGCATCCTGGCCGCCACCGCCCTCATCGTCCACGAGATCGGCGACGAGCCCGTCTACCGCACCGTCGTACCGTTCCACACCCGCGCGAAGTCCCGGTGGTCCGACTCCGTCGGCTGGTACGTCGGCGGCGCGCCCATCGAGATCCCCATGGAGCAGGCCCACGACCTGCCCAGCGCCCTGCGCACGGTACGCGCCGCGCTGCACGCCAACCGGCATCTGGCCCGTATGCCGCTGGCCCGGGTGCTCCGCCTGCTCGGCACGGACTTCCGCCCCACGTCGCCCGACCTGTACTCGATCGTCTCCTTCGTCGACACCCGTGGCCTCCCCGGCTCCGGCCACTGGGCCGAGCACAAGGCATACGGGCTGATCAGGGTGTCGTACGGCGACCAGGTGTGCGCGTGGGTCACCCGGCTGCACGAGGGCCTGTGGTTCGCGAGCCGCTACCCGGACACCGACGTCGCGCAGAAGAACATGCGGCTGTACGTGGAGCGGCTGCGGGACGTCATCGCCTCGACCGCCTCCCAGTCCGGGGCGGCGCTCGTCAGCCGCCCTCCAGCACCTCGATCAGCGCCTCGAAGCGCGTTCGCCAGCGCTGCTCCGACTCCGTCTCGCCCTGGAACTCGTACGTGAAGCGCAGGGCGGTCCCCGTCTCGCCGTCCCGTTCCAGGTGGAACCGCAGGCGTCCGCCGTCCTTCACCGTGTACTCGGCGACCCGCTCGACGTCCCATGCCGTGACCTGCCCGGATCCGACGTCACGCAGTGAGATCGCGCCGCCGAGCCTGGGTTCCAGGACGTCGGCGGGCGTGAACCAGGCCGCGAGCCCTTCGGGGGTGCCGAGCGCCGGCCAGACCGTCTCCACGGGCCGGGGGAGCCGCACCAGGAAGTGCAGGATGTGCGTGTTCCCGTGGGTCTGGCTGATGCCCTGTTCTATCGAACCGGTCATGCCACCAGCCTGACCCTTGGGGAGAGTAACCGCACACTGTTACGCGCGTTGGCCGCGCTTGTCGCCGAGCGCACGCTCCAGCACGACGGTGCGGCGATCACGTCGCCACCCGTCGGGACGCAACTTTCACACGCCTCACAAGCTGACGTGCTAGCTTGTGAAACGTGCCGAGTTACGCGAAGCGGGCGTTTAAGTACCGCTTCTATCCGACCGACACGCAGGCTGCGGAGCTTGCGCGGACGTTCGGGTGCGTGCGAAAGGTCTACAACATGGCGCTCGCCGCCCGGACCGAGGCGTGGACGCTGAGGCAGGAGCGGGTGAACTACAACGCCACCTCCTCGATGCTGACGGCCTGGAAGAAGACCGAGGAGCTGGCCTTCCTCAACGACGTGTCCTCGGTCCCGCTCCAGCAGGCCCTACGGCACCTGCAGACGGCGTTCACCCACTTCTTCGCCAAGCGGGCGAAGTACCCGCGCTTCAAGTCGCGGAAGAGGTCGAGGCCGTCCGCCGAGTACACCACCAGTGCCTTCCGCTTCCGTGACGGGGAGCTGACGCTGGCGAAGATGGACCAGCCGCTGGACATCGTGTGGTCGCGCCAGCTTCCGGCAAGCGCGCAGCCATCCACGGTGACCGTCTCACAGGACCGCGTGGGACGCTGGTTCGTGTCCCTGCTGGTGGAGGACCCGACCATTCGGCCGCTACCCGCGAATGGCAAGACGGTCGGCGTGGACGCCGGCCTCGACCACCTGCTGACGCTGTCCACCGGGGAGAAGATCACCAACCCCAGGCACGAACGCAAGGACCGTGCCCAGCTGGCCCGCGCCCAGCGGGAGATGTCCCGCAAGGCCGAGGGCGACGGAGCCAACCGGGCCAAGGCCCGGCGCAGAGTGGCCCGCATCCACGCCCGGATCGCCGACCGCAGACGGGACACCCTGCACAAGATCACCACTCGACTCGTCCGTGACAACCAAGTGGTCGTGATCGAGGATCTGGCCGTTCGGAACCTGCTGAAGAACGGCCGCCTGGCCCGCGCCATCTCCGATGCCGCGTGGTCCGATTTCCGGAGCATGCTGGAGTACAAGGCCCAGTGGTACGGCCGCGAGGTGATCGCGGTCGACCGCTGGTTCCCTTCCTCTCGGCTGTGCTCCCACTGTGGCGCGCTCGCCGGGCGCATGCCGCTGAACGTCCGTACCTGGACGTGCGAGAGCTGCGGCACGACCCACGACCGGGACGTGAACGCGGCGCGCAACCTTCTGGCCGCCGGGCTGGCGGTGTCGGCCTGTGGAGCCGGTGTAAGACCTCAACGGAGCACTCCGGGCGGGCAGTCGGCGTTGAAGCAGGAAACCCACGGGGCGACCCGCGGAACCCCCTCCGGAGGAGGCGGCGCAAGCCAACAGATGCTCCTTGAGGCGCCCGCCGCCGCGCCGTAGTCCCTACCTGTCCGCACGACGAAGGCCGGTTGCCGTGACTCAGGTCACGGCAACCGGCCTTGGCCGCAAGGGTTTTACACCCCGGCGTAGGAGTGCTTGCCGGAGACGAAGATGTTGACGCCGTAGTAGTTGAACAGCCAGCAGCCGAAGGCGATCAGGGCCAGGTAGGCGGCCTTGCGGCCCTTCCAGCCGGCCGTGGCGCGGGCGTGCAGGTAGCAGGCGTAGGCGACCCAGGTGATGAAGGACCAGGTCTCCTTGGGATCCCAGCCCCAGTAGCGGCCCCAGGCGTCGCCCGCCCAGATGGCGCCCGCGATGATCGTGAACGTCCACAGCGGGAAGACGGCGGCGTTGACGCGGTAGGAGAACTTGTCGAGGGACGCCGCGGCGGGCAGCCGGTCGAGGACGGAGTTCGCGAAGCGGCCGGGGGTGCCGCCGCTCGCCAGCTTGTTCTCGTAGCTGTCCTTGAAGAGGTAGAGCAGCGTGGACATCGCGCCGACGTAGAAGACCGCGCCGCAGAAGATGGCCGTGGAGACGTGGATGTACAGCCAGTACGAGTGAAGGGCGGGAACCAACTGGTCGCTGGCGGTGTACAAGACAGTGACGGCGAGGCCGAGATCGAGGAGGACCGTGGTGATCAGGAAGAGCCCCAGCCAGCGCACGTTCTTCTTCAGCGCGAGCAGCGACAGGTACACCCCGACGGCGACCGTGGAGAAGGTGATGTTGAACTCGTACATATTGCCCCACGGCGCCCGCTCCACCGACAGAGCCCGAGTGAGCACACCACCGAACTCGATCAGGAAGGCGAGCGCGGTGAGGGAGATGGCGATACGCCCGTAGAGGTCGCCCTGCGCGTCCCCGCCGTGCGCCCCGGGCCCGTCCGGCACGTCCCGCTGACCGGCGGTGGCCCGCACGACGACCTTCGGCCGCTCCAGTACGGCGGTGGAGCCGCCCTTGTTCACGGTGACGGCGGGCGCGGCGGCCTTGGCGGCCTTCGCCGGGGTGAGCGCGGCGGCCGTGCGGCCGACCTTGCTGCGGCTGCCGAGGAGCCATTCGGCGATGTACGCGAAGAAGGCCAGGGTGTAGACGGCCATCGACGAGTAGATCAGCGTGTTGCTGATGTTCGCCAGGTTTTCGTTGGTGGCGGCGGCCAGCTCGGTCGCGGCGGCGAGAGTCACTTGGTGTCAGCCCCTTCGGCGGGTGCGACTTGGGGGTCGGGGGAAGCTTCGGAATCTGCGGGGTCGTCGGCGGCGTCGGGCGCGCCCGGCGCCTGCTCGTACAGGATCCCGGCGAGGTCGCCGAGTTCCTCGGGCACCTTGGCGGACTCGCTGCGGCCGAGGCCGGCCATCTCGACGACCGTGACGCCGTCGGGGCCGGTGGCTGCCCGCACCCAGACGCGGCGGCGCTGGATGAACAGGGAGGCGGCGAGACCGAAGATCGCGGCGAGGGAACCGGCCAGCGCCCAGCCGCTGCCGGGCTGGCGGGCGACCTGGAAGCCGGCCCACTCCTTGATCTCCTTCTCGAAGGTGATCGAGCCGGCGCCGTCCGGGAGCTTCATGGTCTCGCCGGGTTTCAGGTTCTCCCTGAGCTGTGCGCCCTTGGAGTCCTTGAACCCCTTCAGGTTCTTCTTGTTCAGCTGGTACACGCTCTGCGGGAGGCCCGCGTTGACACCGAGGTCGCCGTGGTAGGCCTCCAGGTTCAGCACCGGGTTCAGCAGCGCCGGGAACTGCGAGGCGATCTCGTTGCCCTTGACGTAGGAGGGGAGGAAGAAGGCCTGGAAACCGAGCTGGTCCCACGCCCCCTTGGCGGTGCGGTAGCCGTCCATGACCTTGACCGCGCCGGTGGAGGTGACGTTGCCGTCGAGCGGCAGCAGCGGTACCGCGTCGCGGTAGACGACCTTGCCCTTGCCGTCGCGGACCGTGACGACGGGGGCGTAGCCGTGGCTGACGAGGTAGACCTTCGAGTCGCCGATCTCCAGCGGCTCGTTCACCTCGATGGTGGTCTTCTCCTCCCTGCCGAAGGCACCCACGCTGTAGGTGACGTCCGCCTTGTAGACACGCGGGGTGCCCCGGTTGGGGCCGGACGGCTCGTAGCTGCCGACGAAGTTCTTCAGGTTGAAGCTGAACGGATCCAGGTCGTCCTGGCTGAAGAGACTGCCCGACTTGAAGTCGTCGTACTGGGTGAGGGTGTTGGAGAAGCCGTCGCCCTCGACGATCAGCTTGTTGCCCTCGGACTTGAACAACTGGCCCCAGGCGAAGGCGATCAGCATCACGATCAGCGCGATGTGGAAGGCGAGGTTGCCGATCTCGCGCAGATAGCCCTTCTCGGCGGCGACGGCGTCACCGGAGATGTGGGCGCGGAAGCGGCGCTTTTTCAGCAGCACGAGCGCGGCGTCGCGGACCTGCTCGGGCTCGGCCTCGGTGCGCCAGGTGGTGTAGGCGGGCAGCCGGGTCAGGCGCCTCGGTGCGCCCGGCGGCCGGCCGCGCAGCTGGCCGACGAACTGCCAGGTGCGCGGGACGATGCAGCCGATGAGGGAGACGAACAGCAGGATGTAGATCGCGGAGAACCACACCGAGCTGTAGACGTTGAAGAGGCCGAGCTTGTCGTAGATCGGCGCGAGCGTCTCGTGTGCCTTGCGGAACTCCGCGACCTTCGTCTCGTCGATGCCGGTCTGCGGGATGAGCGAGCCGGGGATCGCGCCGAGCGACAGCAGCAGGAGCAGCAGCAGCGCGACCCGCATCGAGGTGAGCTGCCGCCAGAACCAGCGGGCCCAGCCGATGACGCCGAGAGAGGGAAGGTGGGAGATCTCCTCGACGGGGGCGGTGGAGAGCTGGGCGCCCGCGGTGCCCAGGTCCTGGTCCTCGGCGGCCGGGGTCGCGTCGGTTGTCGTCTTGCTCATCGATCAGATCCCCACAGTGAAGCCGTTGGACCAGACCTGCATCTCCTGCACGATGCGGTCCCACGCGCCGGTCAGCAGCAGCACACCGGTCACGATCATCATGGTGCCGCCGATGCGCATCACCCAGACATAGTGGCGCTTGACCCAGGCGAAGGCGCCGAGGGCCTTGCGGAAGGCTACGGCAGCGAGCACGAAGGGGATGCCGAGGCCGAGGCAGTAGGCGACGGTCAGTATGGCGCCGCGTGCGGCACTGGCCTCGTTGATGGCGAGCGTCTGCACGGAGGACAGGGTCGGGCCGATGCACGGCGTCCAGCCGATGCCGAACAGCGCGCCCAGCAGGGGCGCACCGGCGAGTCCGGTGGTCGGCCTGGTGTGGAAGCGGAACTCCCGCTGGGTGAGCCAGGGCATCATGCCCATGAAGAAGACACCCATGAGGATCATGAGGACGCCGAGAATCTTCGACAGGACGTCCTTGTGCTCCTGCAGGGTCGAGCCCCAGTAGCCGAACAGCGCCCCGCCGGAGACGAACACGACGGTGAAGCCGAGCACGAAGAGGGAGGCGCCGGCGACCATGCGGCCGCGGCGGGCCTCTGCCAGGTCGGTGCCGCTCACTCCGGTGACGTAGGACAGATAGCCGGGGACGAGGGGCAGGACGCACGGCGAGAAGAAGGAGACCAGGCCGCCGAGCATCGCGATCGGCAGTGCCAGCAGCAGGGCACCGTGCAGCACGGTGCCGTTGTACTCCGCGGCGACGGTGAGCGCTCCCGTCACGTCACTTCTCCGCGAGGACGGGTTCGATCATGCCCCGCAGCGACTCCTCGCTGAGAGGCTGCAGCGCACGGGCCGCGACCTTGCCGTCCCGGTCGATGACGAGGGTGGAGGGGATCAGCTGCGGGTTGAGCGTGCCCTTCTCGAAGCGGAGCATCAGCTTGCCCGTCGGGTCGTACAGGCTCGGGTAGGTGATCCCCTGCTCCTTCTCGAAGGCGAGCGCGGGGGTGGTGCTGGTGTCGCGGGTGTTGATGCCGACGAACTGGACGCCCTGGTCCTTGAGGTCGGTGGACACCTTCTCGAAGTTCTTCGCCTCGAGCCGGCAGGGCGGGCACCACGATCCCCACACGTTGACGACGAGGATCTTGCCCTTGTAGTCGGCGGTGGTCAGCTTCTTGTCGTCGACGGTCTTGCCGTCCAGCACGGGCGCCGTGGTGCGCTTGCCCTGCGCGACCGTGTCGATGCCGTTCTTGCCGGTGACGAAGTTGGTGTCACCGCCGCCGCCCGACGTGCCGCCGGAACTGCACGCGGACAGGGTCAGCGCGGTGGCCGCGGCTGTCGCGGTGAGCAGGACGAGACGTCGGCGCTTCGAGCGCAGGGGGGCGCGGCTTGCGGCACTCATGTGAAAAGTTTCGCATGCCCGTTCCGGGGATCTTGCGCACCCCCCTTGCGGGTGGAAAACCGCATTTCAGGCAGCGTTTTGGGTGCGCGCGGAGCTGCCCGCATCGCCCTTCATGAACGCCTTCCAGCCCCCGGCAGGCTCCTGCCCGACGTCCAGCGTGCGCAACTTGTCCAGAACATCCGGCTTCTGTACGTCCATCCAGTCCACGAACTGCCGGAAGGAGACGAGGCGGACGTCGCCGCCCTTCTCCTTCTCCTTCTCCTTCTCCTGCGCGATGTGCTTGAGGGCCTCCTCGACGGCGTCCATGTAGATGCCGCCGTTCCACTGCTCGAAGTGGTTACCCACGAAGAAGGGGGCGCGATTTGTCTCGTATGCCCGCTTGAATCCCTGGATGTACGCCTGCGCGGACTGCTCGCGCCAGCCCGGGTAGTTGTGGCTGGGCGCGTTCGTGGAGTTGATCGACTGGTTGGCGAGCATGTTGTAGTCCATGGAGAGGACCTCGAACGAACGCCCGGGGAAAGGTATCTGCTGCAACGGCAGATCCCACAGCCCCTGCTTCTTCGTCGGCCACACCTGACGGCCACCGGGCGAGGAGGCGTCGTAGCGCCAGCCGAGCTCGCGGGCGGTGGGCAGCAGGTTGTCCTGCCCCAGGAGACAGGGCGTGCGACCGCCGACGAGTTCCTTGTCGTAGTCGAAGGGCAGGTAGGGCAGGTCGGTCCACCCGGAGTTCGTACGCCACTCCTTGACGAAGGACTTGGCCTGGTCGATCTCGCTGCGCCACTGCTGCGCGGTCCAGTTGCCGACCGAGCCGGAGCCTTCTCCGCAGAAGTGGCCGTTGAAGTGGGTGCCTATCTCGTGACCGTCGAGCCAGGCCTGGCGGACGTTCTTCAGCGTGGCCTTGATGTGGTCGTCGGTGAGGTAGCCGATGTCCGAGGCGCCGCGCGGGTTGTTCGGCGGGTCGTAGAGCCGCTTCTTCGACTCGGGCAGCAGATAGAGCCCCGAGAGGAAGAAGGTCATGTGCGCCTCGTGCTGCTTGGCGAGGTCGAGGAAGCGCGGGAAGAGACCGTTGCCGACCTCGCCGGCACCGTCCCAGGAGAAGACGACGAACTGCGGCGGCTCCTGACCGGGCTCCAGCGGCTCGGGCTTGCCGGGCTGGTTCGGCTGCTTGCCGGTGTACGAGGTGGAGCCGTCGCCTATGGGCTTGGCGCGCTGGGTCTGGGTGCCGGGCCGATTGTCGCCGCCGTCACCGGAACCTCCACCCTGGTCCGGCCCGTCTGACTGCGTGAAGGTGCCGCACCCCGCGAGTCCGAGTGCGGCAGCGGCTCCGGCACCGAGCCCGAGAATTCCCCTTCGGTTGAAGTCGCCCATTGCATTCCCGTCCGTCGCGTCCTCTGGTGGTCACCCAGTCAGAGGGCGCGACGAACGGGGAGGTTCCTCCAGATCACGGAGGATTCGCAACAAATGTCACAAACGTGTCTTAGGCGCCGAAGGCCTTGTCCTTCCCCTTCACCGGCTTGGCGCCGGCGCGGAGATGGGCGGGGACGAGATCGAGGGCCGGCTCGCTGTAGCCGACGGACACGATCTTGTCGCCCTGGTACGTGAAGCTCGTCAGGGACGCGAGCGTGCACTGCCGCTTGCGGGGGTCGTGCCACAGCCGCCGCTTCTCGACGTAGCTGCGCACGATCCAGATCGGCAGCTGATGACTGACCAGCACGGCCTCGTGCCCGCGCGCGGCGTCCTTGGCGGCGTCCAGCGCGCCCATCATGCGGATGACCTGCTCGACGTACGGCTCACCCCAGGACGGCTTGAAGGGGTTGACGAGGTGCTTCCAGTTCTCCGGCCTCTTCAGGGCACCGTCCCCCACCCCGAACGTCTTGCCCTGGAAGACGTTGCCGGCCTCGATGAGCCGCGCGTCGGTCGTGAGGTCGAGGCCGTGCGCCTTGGCGATCGGCGTCGCGGTCTCCTGCGCCCGCTCCAGCGGGGAGGCGCAGACGTACGTGACGTCCCGGGAGGCGAGATGCTCGGCGACCCGGTCGGCCATCTGCCGCCCGAGGTCGGACAGGTGATACCCCGCGAGACGGCCGTAGAGGATCCCGTCCGGGTTGGCCACCTCGCCGTGCCGCATGAGGTGTACGACGGTGATGTCGCTCTCGCTGGTGGGACTGTCGTTGGTCATGGGGGTGTCGCTGGTCATGGGGGTGTCGCTCATGCTGCCGTGGCCTCCGCCGCCGCTCGGGCCGCCGCCGGGAGGGCGTCGGCGATCCGCTGGACGGCCTGCTCGTCGTGTGCCGTGGAAACGAACCAGGACTCGAAGGACGAGGGCGGCAGATAGACGCCCTGTGCCAGCATCGACTGGAAGAAGGCGGTGAAGCGGAAGGACTCCTGCCGCTTGGCGTCCTCGTAGTTGCGCACTTCCCGGTCCGTGAAGAACACGGAGAACATGTTGGAGGCGGTCTGCAGCCGGTGCGCGACGCCTTCCTTGTTGAGGGCCTCGGTGACGAGGGACTGGATGGTCTCCGACACGGCGTTGACCTTGTCGTAGGCCGCCTCGTCGAGGAGCCGCAGCTGGGCGAGCCCGGCGGCGGTGGCGACCGGGTTACCGGAGAGGGTGCCGGCCTGGTAGACGGGCCCGGCGGGCGCGAGGTGGGCCATGACATCGGCACGGCCACCGAAGGCGGCGGCCGGGAAACCACCGCCCATGACCTTGCCGAAGGTCATGAGGTCGGGCTTGACCCCGTCGACGCCGTACCACCCGGCGCGGCTGGTCCGGAAGCCGGTCATGACCTCGTCGGAGATATAGAGGGCGCCGTTCTTCCCGCAGGCGTCCTTCAGCCCCTGGTTGAAGCCGGGCAGCGGCGGGACGACGCCCATGTTGCCGGGCGAGGCCTCGGTGATCACACAGGCGATCTCACCGGGGAAGCGGTGGAAGGCCTCATGGACGGACTCGAGGTCGTTGTAGGGCAGGACGATCGTGTCGCCTGCCTGGGCGCCGGTGACGCCGGGGGTGTCGGGAAGGGCGAAGGTCGCGACCCCTGACCCGGCAGCGGCGAGCAGCGAGTCGACGTGCCCGTGATAGCACCCGGCGAACTTGATCACCTTGGACCGCTGGGTGAACCCGCGGGCGAGCCGGATGGCGGACATCGTGGCCTCGGTGCCGCTGGACACGAGCCGCACCTGCTCCAGCGGCTCGATCCGGTCGACCATCTCCTCGGCGAGCGCGACCTCGCCCTCGCCGGGCGTGCCGAACGAGGTACCGCGCGAGACGGCGTCCTGGACGGCGGCGATCACGTCCGGGTGGGAGTGCCCGAGGATCATGGGGCCCCAGGAGCAGACGAGGTCGACGTACTCACGACCGTCGGCGTCGGTCAGATACGGACCACTGCCGGACACCATGAACCGGGGCGTTCCGCCCACGGCGCCAAAGGCACGGACCGGGGAGTTCACGCCGCCCGGTGTGACGGCGGCCGCACGGTCGAACAGGGCCTGCGAGGCCGGTGCTTCGTATGGGTAGGGCGATTCGCTCATGGCCTGCGACTTCTCCGACCTTCTCGGGCTCCGATTGCCAGTGACCTCCTCAGGGTAGGCCAGCGGGAGGTGACGGCAGCGGGGCCACCGCTGACCGGGCAACCGGTCTCCGCGCGCCCGCGATCTGCGAGACTGGGCGTGATACACACAGCTCATGCGGGACGTGATGGTCGGGGACTGAAGAGATCCCGCGGACAGGTGTTTCAACGCACGTTTCGGCGGGCGGCCGTGGGGGAGGTCACTGACACGATGATCGGGTTGCGCGGCCGGGGCCACGCGTCCTAGAAAAGCAGTCGGGTGGAGATATGCATCGCGGTGGCGGACTGGGCGAGGGGACTGATGACCTGGGTCCTCGACGTGCCCGGCGGGGAAAGCACCGGCGCGAGGCGGAGGATTCGAACGAAGCACGTCAGGGACACGTAGTACCGGATATGCAGGGTGTACCCAACGAATCAGAGCGGGCCGACCGACGCGGTGACCGGGATCGGCTGAGGGTGAGCGGGAATGGTGGTCGGGTGGGGGTGACGTACAAGTACTTCGGCGCGCCGGACGGCGCGACCGCGGCCCGCGTCCCGATCTCCATGCGCCCCGAGGAACTCGGCGGCGACGAGCTTGGCATGAACGGCATGTTCACCAAGATCAAGCCCGAGACCATGGCCGCGATGGTCCTCACGGGCATCGAGGGCGTCCCCCTGAACAAGGTGCCGCCCCTGGAGCTGGTCGTCCTCCACCCCGACTACGCCGTGGTCAAGCTGCCGATGACGGTCGTGGACCCGCTCCGGGGTATAGGAGAGGAAGCGGTGGGCGCGGCGGCGTTCATCTGGTCGACGGTGCCGGACCGGGGTGGGCCTCGGGACGCGTTCAATGTGTATCAGCTGCTGCATGAGTGGCAGGACTTCAGCCACCGCCTGCACGAAGCGGGGCATCAGCCGTACTGCCTCGTCTGGCCCTGAGCCGACGGCGGTCCGGCCGGGAACCACCTGACCCCCCGTAGCGGGTGAGGCGCGGGGCAGGGCCTTCGGGTGTGATGGCGGGGGCGGCAGCGCAGGCGGCTGTCGTCGCCCGGCGGTCTTCCTCGGCGCGCCGGTCCCACTCGACGAGGTGGACGGCTTGAAACACTGGCGCGCTCTGATCGTCCTGGGTACGGCCCAGTTCCTCATGGTTCTGGACACCTCGGTCATGAACGTCTCCATCAGTCAGCTGGTCGAGGACTTCGACACCGAGGTCACCGCCATTCAGGCCGTCATCACCCTGTACGCGCTGGTCATGGCCGCGTTCATGATCATTGGTGGCAGGCTCGGGGACATCTTCGGGCGTCGCCGCATGTTCCTGATCGGGCTGGTCGTCTATGCCACGGGGTCGGCCCTGACCGCGGTCGCCCCCACCCTGTGGGTCCTCGCCCTGGGCTGGTCCGTCATCGAAGGGCTCGGCGCCGCCATGGTGCTCCCGGCCATGGCCGCCCTCGTCGCGGAGTCGTACCGGGGGCCGGACCGGGCCGTCGCCTATGGCATCATCGGCGGGCTCGCGGGCGCGGGGATCGCAGTGGGCCCGCTGCTGGGCGGCTGGGTGACGACGTACCTCACCTGGCGGCTGGTCTTTGCCGGTGAGGTGGTGGTCGTCGCGGCCGTCCTGCTCTGCCGCCGGGTGATCCCGCCGTCCGCCCCGGCCGGCACACGGCCCCGGCTGGACGGAGTCGGTGCCTTGCTCTCGGCAGCCGGGCTCGGGCTGGGTGTGCTGGGGGTGCTGCAGAGCAGCACCTGGGGATGGGTGCAGCCACGCAATCCTCCCTTCACCGTCCTGGGCTTCGCTCCGACGCTGTTCGTCGTCGGGGCCGGGGCCGTGGTCCTGGCCTGCTTCCTGCACTGGGAGCGGCGGCGGGACCGCCGGGGCACGGACCCCCTCGTGCATGTGTCCCTGCTCGGCAGACCCGCACTGCGGTCCGGACTGATGACGCTGCTGAGCCAGAACCTCATCCTGCTGGGACTGTTCTTCACCATCCCGCTGTATCTGCAGGTGGTGCAGGGATTCGACGCCTTCCAGACGGGGCTGCGCCTGCTTCCTGTGTCCGTCGCCATGCTCGTGACCTCCCTGTGCGCCTCCTCGCTGGGGCGGGTGGTAGGGGCGCGCAGGGTGGTCCGGATGGCCCTGACGACCCTGGCGGCGGCCATCGTGTGGCTGCTGGCCACCATCGACCCGGTCATCGACGACGCGCAGTTCGCCGGAGCCATGGCGCTGCTCGGCGTGGGTATGGGCCTGCTCGCCTCGCAGCTCGGCAATGTCGTCCAGTCCAGCGTCGGCGAGGAGGAACGCAGTGAGGTCGGAGGCCTCCAGTTCACGGCACAGAATCTGGGTTCCGCGCTGGGGACCGCGCTGATCGGATCGATCCTCATCGGTTCGCTGGCCCACGCCTTCACCACCCAGGTCGCGGACGACCCGCGGCTGTCCGCGGAGACACGGGAGGAGGTCGGTGTGGCTCTTGAGGCGGGAGTCACCTTCGTCTCCACCGACCAGGTGCGCGCCGCGGCCGAGCGAGCCGGACTGCCGCCGTCCGAGGCCGACGCCGTCACGGACTCCTACGCCTCGGCGCAGCTCGACGGCCTGAAGGCGGCGATCCTCGCGACCGGCGGCGTCACGCTCGTCAGCTTCCTGGTCACGCCCCATCTGCCGGCCGGCGGCGCGAGCCGTACCCGTAGCCGTCGGCAGAAGACCGATTCTCCGGCCGGGGCGGTCGGCTCGACGCCGTGAGCCGCGCAGAGGCATACCGGTGCCCCGGAACACCACCCCGCCGCGGGCCGACCGGACCGGGCCGAGCGCCGCGCACGTACCGACTGCACGGGCGGCGTCTTCTACGGATACGGATCCCTGCCCGCGGCCTTTGTGGTGGTGGGCGCAGCCAGGCGCTCTGGGCTCCTTCTCCGCGCGGAGCTGGTGCTGTTGCTGTTGCTGCTGCTGTTGCTGTTGCTGCTGCTGTTCCGGCTCGGCCGTACGGCACGGGGGCGCCATGTCACCTGCACCGGGTGAAGCCCGATCGGACGCCGGGGCGGAGGATCGCAGGTAAGGGCGTCGTCCGCGCCCCACGCCGCCCAGAGCCGCCCGCGGGAGGACAGGGCATGCGCTACGAGATCCGCGTCCAGGGACATATGTCGGAAACGCTGACCAAGGCCTTTCCGGAGCTGGGCCACGTGGTGATGTCCGGCCAGACGGTCCTGTTCGGTCCGGTCACGGACGATGCGCACCTCTTCGGGCTGCTGGCTCGGCTCCGGTCGCTGGGACTGCGGGTCCTGGAGATGCGGCAGCTGCCGGAGTGATCCCCGGCGGGCGTTCCGATCCGCCAACTCGAGGGCGCGACAAAGGGATTCTCCCGAAAGGACAGTTCACGCGGGCCCCGTGACCAGGGCGGGGTCGCCGGATCACCCGCCGTGGGTGACCCGGAGGCTGGTGGCGCACGGGACGATGAGGCGGTCGGGGTCCCCGCGTACCGCCCGTTCGGCGGTCCGCGAGCGACCCGCTCGATCACGCGAGGAGAGAGCCATGACCATGCCGCGTGGTCCGGCGCCGCGCACCGGACCGGAACCCCCTGCCGGCGGGATGGCCCCCGGCCCGGTGGAGGATCCCGCGGACGTACTGGCGCGACTGGGCCGTTCATGGATCTGGGTCCTGGGCTCGGCGGCCGCAACGCTGGTGCCGGGCATTCTGATACTCGTCTGGCCGGACGGCACGCTGCACGTCCTGGCGGTCCTCGTCGGCCTGTACCTGCTGGTCACCGGCGGGTTCCGGTTCGTCGACGTGTTCGCGCGGGAGGAGCACGGAGAACGACTGCCGGGACTGCTCCTGGCCGTGCTCTTCCTCCTGGCCGGAGTGCTGTGCCTGCGGAACCCGCTGCAGACCATCACCGCGCTCTCCCTGATCGTCGGCGTCGTCTGGCTCGTGTCCGGTGTCCTCACCCTCTACACGGCCGTCGCCGCCAAGGGCCTGCCGCACCGTGGTGTCGTCCTGGGCGTCGCGGTGCTCGGCATCGTCGCGGGGATCGTGGTGCTCGCTCTGCCCGCCGAGTCGGCCCACGCCCTGACCCGGCTGCTCGGCCTGTGGCTGGTCCTGCTCGGCGTGGCCGAAGCGGTGGTCGCCTTCGCCTGGCGGGCGGCGCTCCGAAGGACGCGCGGCCCGGCCTCGCCGGCGCCGGACTCGCAAGGCCCCGCCCCGACGGGCTGACCACGTCGTGCTGCGCGCAGTCTCGCCTCAGGGATCGCCTTGACGCGCCTGCCTCATGGATCGCCCTGACGCGTCTGTCCCGGCTGATCGCCGGGTCCCGGGTGGCGTCGTCCCGGATCTCGCCCTCAGCGCGTGCATCGCCTCCGACGCGGCGCCGGACGGCGCCCTCGTCGAGTGAAGCCCCCGTACAGGGCGGGCCCACGCTGGGTACCGCGGCCGCCTCCGGGACGTTGGGCCGGCGCGCTGGGCGCCGTCGCCGTGATCGTCAGCCTCGGACTGCTCCAGACCGCGACGTGGGCACGCGTCGGCGGCGTGGCCATCGCCGGGCTCGTCATCATCGCCGACTGATGGGTACGAGCGCGCACCGCAGGACATATGAGCCCCGAAGACACCTGTGAGCGGCGGAGAAAGACACAGCCCGGTCGGGCTCGTCACGTGCCGGACTCGTCCAGAGGGCGAAATACAGGCGCCGTAGTCGCCCGCGGCATCACACGCGTAGGCAGGACGACGTGCCGCTCGTGCTCGTCCTCGGAGTCCTGGATGAGGCGTAGGGCCAGCTCGCCGGCCTCGCGGCCGATGTCCGCGGCGGACTGGGCCACCGTGGACAGGTCGAACCAGTCGGCGAGGGGCTGGTCGTCGAAGCCGAGGACGGAGATCCGTTCCGGCACGGCGATCTGTGTCCTGCGCAGGATGCGGACGGACGCGACCGCGACCTCGTCCTGCTCGGCGAAGATCGCGGTGGGCGGCTCGCGCAGGCTGAGCAGCGTGCCGAGCGCCTCGGCGATGCCGCGCCTGTCGGCGACCTGCACCGCGGTCACGAGGTCGTCGTCGACCGGGACGCCCGCTTCGGTGAGTGCCTGCTGGTAGCCGAGCAGCCGTTCGTTGGAGCTGAAGGAGAAGCCGCTGGCGCCCTGCGTCGTCAGGAAGGCGATCCGCCGGTGGCCGAGGTTGAGCAGGTGCCGGGTGCCGTGCAGGGCGCCGGCCACGTCGTCGACGTAGACGCTGGGCCGGCCTTCGACGTGCTGGCTGACGTAGATGACGGGGATGCCGAGGCTGTCCAGCCGCGCGGTCTCCTCGTCGGTGAGGTCGAAGGAGAACACCAGCAGGGCGTCCGCGTTGCGTCGGGCCGGGAGGCGGTCGAAGAACGAGGTGCGCTCGGCCAGGTCGGGGATCACATAGACGTTGAGCTCCATGCCGGCCTCCCGCAGCAGCGGGGCCAGGCTGGACAGGGCGGCTCCCATGAACCATGCGTCGAGTGTGGGCACGAGCACCGCCACGTTCCCGGTGCGGCCCGTGACAAGGCTTGCAGCCTGTCGTGACACGGCGAAGTTCAGCTCGCGCGCGGCCTTCTCGACGCGGGCGCGCACGTCGGGCGAGACGGTGGAGTGTCCGCGCAGCGTGCGGGAGACGGTGGATGTGGAGACCCCGGCCCGTTCGGCCACGTCGGCCATCGTCGGGTGCCGCTGAGCTGGTGGCATGAGCGGACGGTAGCACAGGGAACACCGCGTCCACGGGTCTGTGTGACAGCGCTTTCACGGTCGACTCCACAGTACTACCGCTAAGTAACGCATTGACTTCCGGTTAGGCCGCCCCTAGCTTGCAAGCGTTGTCACGACGGCATCGAATCGCTGTCGAATTCCCCCAGGGCCATCAGAACATCGGCTCTGACCAGCCTGATTATTCAATCAGGGAAATGACAACGCAGTCTCAAGAGGATCCGCACGCCCAGGAGAGACAGTGACGACCAAGACCTCCCCAACGTCCAGGACCACGACCAGAGCGTTCCGGTGTTCGGCCGTACTCGCCGCCGGCGGGCTACTCATCACCGCCTGCTCCCCCTCCGCCGGCACCGGCTCCGGCGGGCCCGGAGCGCCGTCGTTCGAGGGGCGCGGCCCCATCACGTACGTGGCCGGCAAGGACACCACCGGCTCCGTCCAGCCGATGATCGACCGCTGGAACAGGCAGCACCCGAAGGAGAAGGTCACCTTCATCCAGCTGCCGACGGACCCGGACGCCCAGCGCCGCCAGATGATCCAGAACGCGGAGACGAAGTCCGACGCCTACACGGTGTTGTCCCTCGACGTCGTGTGGACGTCGGAGTTCGCCGCCCACCAGTGGATCGACAGGCTGCCGCAGGAGCGGTTCCCGCTGAGCGGGATGCTGAAGCCGGTCGTCGAGACGGCCAAGTACCGCGGCGGCCTGTACGCGGTTCCGGGCAGCTCCGACGGCGGAATGCTGTACTACCGCTCCGACCTGCTGAAGAAGGCCGGGGTCAGCCAACCACCGGTCACCTGGGCCGAGTTGAAGGACGCCTGCGCCAAGGTGAAGAGGCTGCCCGAGGCGAAGGACATGTCCTGTTACGCCGGGCAGTTCCAGAAGTACGAGGGCCTGACCGTGAACTTCGCCGAGGCCGTGAACTCGGCGGGCGGCACCGTCACGGACGCGAAGGGCACGCCGGACGTCGACACCCCCGAGGCCAGGAAGGGCCTGGACTTCCTCGTCGGCTCCGCGAAGGACGGGACGATCCCCGAGGAGGGCGTCACCTACCAGGAGGAGGACGGCCGCCAGGCGTTCCAGTCCGGCCAGCTCGTCTTCCTGCGCAACTGGCCCTACATGTACGGCCTGGCAGCCAACAGCGGCATCAAGGGGAAGTTCGCGGTCGCCCCGCTGCCCGGCCTGGACGGGCCCGGCGCCTCCAGCCTTGGCGGCCACAACATGGCCCTGTCCTCCTCCGCGGAGAACAAGGCCACGGCCCTGGACTTCATCAAGTTCTTCACCAGCGAGGAGAACACGGCCACCCTCCTCAAGGAGGCCTCCGCCGCCCCGCCGTACGCCTCCCTGTACGACGACAAGGCGCTGACCTCGCAGTATCCGTATCTGCCCGTGCTCAAGGAGTCCATCCTGCGGGCCGTGCCGCGTCCTCGCGTCGTGCCGTACGGCGACGTGACCGCGGCGGTCCAGCAGCAGGCGTACGCCGCCCTGACCGGTGACAAGAGCAGCGCGCAGGCGCTGAAGGACCTGCAGGCGGCGCTGCAGAAGTCCGTCGCGCAGTGAGGGGCGGGGCCATGACCAAGACCGAGATCCCACCCGCGGTCACCGAGGGGCGGCGGCCCGGCGAACCCGTGACCCGCCGTCGGCTCACGGCGAAGCCGGCCCGGGCGACCGCCGGGTCGGGGCGGATGGCGGCTCTGCTGGTGTCCCCGACCCTGCTGGTGCTGTCGATCGTCGTCATCTACCCGACCCTCATGGCGCTGAAGGAGTCGCTGTACGGGCCGAAGGGCCTGGACCCGGCGACCGGATTCATCAGCGACACCGAGCCGTTCGTCGCCCTGAAGAACTACGCCGACATCTTCGGCGAGGCCGGGGAGCGGTTCTGGAACGCCTTCTGGAACACCACCTTCTTCACCGTCGTCACCGTCGGCCTGGAGACCGTGATCGGGGTGGCCATGGCCCTGATCATGCACAAGGCGTTCCGGGGCCGCGGCTTCGTACGCGCCGGGATCCTGATCCCCTGGGCGGTGCCCACCGCGATCTCCGGTCTGCTGTGGCGGTGGATCTTCAACAGCGACGGCGTCGCCAACGCCCTGATCGGCCACCAGATCCTGTGGACCACCGAGGGCTTCCACGCCAAGGTCGCGGTCATCATCGCCGAGGTGTGGAAGACCGCCCCCTTCATCGGGCTGCTCGTCCTGGCCGGCCTGCAGGTGATCCCGAAGGAGGTCTACGAGGCGGCCCGCCTCGACGGCGCCCGTCCACCCCGCCAGTTCTGGCACATCACCCTGCCCCTGGTGAAGCCCGCGCTGCTGGTGGCCGTGCTGTTCCGCTGCATGGACGCGCTGCGGATGTTCGACCTGCCGTACATCCTCGTGGGCGCGCAGAAGCACTCGGTGGAGACCCTGTCCATGCTCGCGCAGAACGAGGCGTCCAACGTCCGCTTCGGACCGGCCTCCGCCTACGCCGTACTCCTCTTCCTCTACGTCTTCCTCATCGCCCTGGCCTTCGTACGGCTGCTCGGCGCGGACCTCGTCGGAGAGGGCGCCGCACGCCGCCGCCGGAGGAAGACAGAGCGCCGCCGTATGGAGGTGACGGCATGACAACCACCCTCACCACGAGGACGACCGCCCTCAGCACGAGGACGCCGTCCGTCACCGCGAAGTGGCGCAGCGCACTGCTCTACGCCTCGGTCGCCGCCGTCGTCGCCTGCTGCCTGGCGCCCTTCTACTGGATGCTGGTCTCCAGCCTGCGCCGCACCTCGGACATCTTCGACACCTCGCTCGTGCCGTCCCCGGTGTCCTTCGAGAACTACCGGGCCGTGTTCGACCCGGCGCAGGGCTTCGGCCGGGCGCTGCTGAACAGCCTGGTCGTCGCCGGGGTCACCACCGTGCTGGCCCTGGTGCTGGCGACGTTCACCGCCTATGCGATGGCCCGGCTGGAGTTCCGCGGCAAGCGGCTGATCCTGACGCTCGTCATCGCGACCTCGATGTTCCCGGTGGTGTCGATCGTGGTCCCGCTGCTGAAGCTGTTCACCGACGTCGGCTGGATCAACACCTACCAGGCGATGATCGTGCCGAGCATGTCCTTCGCGCTGCCGCTGGCGGTGTGGAACCTGACCACGTTCTTCCGGCAGATGCCGGACGAGCTGGAGCACGCGGCGATGGTCGACGGCTGCACGCGCGGCCAGGCGTTCCGCAAGGTCATCATCCCGCTCGCCGCGCCGGGCATCTTCACCACGGCGATCATCACGTTCATCGCCGCCTGGAACGAGTTCCTCATCGCCCTGTCGATGACCAACAAGCCCGACATGCAGACCGCGCCGGTCGCCATCTCGAAGTTCACCGGCGCGACGACGTACGAGACGCCGTTCGGCAGCCAGATGGCCGCGGGCGTCCTCGTCACGGTCCCGCTGGTGGTCATGGTGCTGCTCTTCCAGCGCCGCATCGTCGCCGGACTCACGGCGGGCGCGGCGAAGTAACCGCCCCCCTTCCGCAACCGTTTCTCTCCCTCCCCCCAACGACCAAGGAGATACCCAGCCTTGTCCCCCACCTCCGCGCCCTGGTGGCGCAGCGCCGTCATCTACCAGGTCTACATCCGCAGCTTCGCCGACGGGAACGGCGACGGTGTCGGCGACATCGCCGGCATCCGCTCCCGACTGCCGTACCTGAAGTCGCTGGGCGTGGACGCCATCTGGATCAACCCCTGGTACAAGTCCCCGATGGCGGACCACGGCTACGACGTGGCCGACTTCCGCGAGATCGACCCGGTGTTCGGCACGGTCGCCGAGGCCGAGCAGCTCATCGAGGAGGCGCACGCGCACGGGATCCGCGTCATCCCCGACATCGTGCCCAACCACACCTCCGACCGGCACGCCTGGTTCCAGGAGGCGCTGGCGGCGGGCCCCGGCAGCCCGGAGCGGGAACGCTACGTCTTCCGCGAGGGCCGGGGCGACGACGGCTCCCTGCCGCCCAACGACTGGGTCTCCTGCTTCGGCGGCCCCGCCTGGACCCGGCTGCCCGACGGCCAGTGGTACCTGCACCTCTTCGCCCCCGAACAGCCCGACCTCAACTGGGAACACCCCGAGGTGCGCGCCGAGTTCGAGTCGGTCCTGCGCTTCTGGTTCGGCCGCGGCGTGGACGGCTTCCGCATCGACGTCGCGCACGGCCTGATCAAGCACCCGGAGCTCCCCGACCTCCCGCCCCGCCGGAACCCGGACGACGGGCACGCCTGGCAGCACGTCGACCATCCGCACTGGGACCGCGACGAGGTCCACGACGTCTACCGCGCGTGGCGCAGGGTGGCCGACGAGTTCCCCGGCGACCGGTCCTTCGTCGCCGAGGCCTGGGCGGACACCCCCGAGAGGCTGGCCGCGTACGTCCGCCGGGACGGCCTGCACACCGCGTTCAACTTCGACTTCCTGATGTCGAGTTGGCACCCGAAGGACCTGCGCGCGGTCATCGACGGCTCCCTGGAGATGCTCGGCGCGGTGGGCGCACCCGCCACCTGGGTGCTGTCCAACCACGACGTCGTACGGCACCCCAGCCGCTACGGCCGCAAGGCCACCAAGCGCTGGGTGGCGAACACCTCGTACGAACCCGAGGGCCCCCTCGACCTGGAGCTGGGCACCCGGCGCGCCCGCGCCGCCGCCCTGCTGATGCTGTCCCTGCCCGGTGGGGCCTACGTCTACCAGGGCGAGGAACTCGGCCTGCCCGAGGTCGAGGACCTTCCCGAGGCCGTGCTCCAGGACCCCGTCTGGGAACGCTCCGGCCACACCGACCGTGGCCGCGACGGCTGCCGGGTCCCCATCCCCTGGTCCGGCCTAAGCACCCCGTACGGCTTCAGCCCCGACGGCGCCACCGGCGAGCCCTGGCTGCCGCAGCCCGCCGGCTGGGCGCCGCACACCGTGGCGGCCCAGTCCGGCGACCCGGACTCCATGCTGGAGCTCTACCGCACCGCCCTGCGCCTGCGCCGCGAGCACCCCGCCCTCGGCGACGGCACCATGACCTGGCTGGAGACCGCCGAAGGCGTCCTCGCCTTCAGCCGCGACCCCGGCTTCGTCTGCGTGGTCAACCTGTCGGCCGAGCCGTGTCCGCTGCCCGACCACACCTCGGTGCTGCTGGCGAGCGGCCCAGTGGAGGGCGCCGTGCTGGCGCCGGATCAGGCGGCGTGGCTGGCGGTGTAGCGGACGGTGTGGTCGAACCCACATCACGTCAGGCCGGGGCCGCAAGTCCCGGGCTCTCGTCGCAGTGGACGACCGTGAAGTGGCGGATGCGGTGGACGTCGTGGATGTGGCGTCCGGGGCCGGAGGTCTCCAGTTCGTCGACCACCGCGACCGCCAGGTCCTCCGCGCTGATCCACGAACGGCCGTCCGCGCCGGTGAGCAAGGTGTCGGTGCCCCGCCGGTAGCGGCCGGTCCGGTCACCGGGCTCCAGCAGGGCCGGTGGGCTCAGATAGGCCCAGTCTGCATCGGGGTGCGCCTGGCAGGCCCGCAGCTGAGCCGTTCCGGCTGCCGCTACGGGCCGCCACTCGTCCGGCACGTACGCGGGATTGTCGGCCACCAGCAGACCGCGGTCCTCCGGGCTGCGCAACGCGCCGGCTCCGCCGACGACGAGGACGCGGATGCCGAGTCGTGCTGCGACGTCCAGCACCGTGCGGGTGGCTCCGACCAGGAACTCCTGGTCGACCGGAAGGGTCCGTACGGTGAGCACGACGGCGTCCGCCGTGGCGCCCGTGAGCGCCTCACGTAAGGCGGAGGGGTCGTTCGCGTCGACCGCGACCGGCGTGACGTTCGGACCCTGGCCCGGGGGCTTCCGGGACAGGGCGAGCACCCGGTGCCCGCGCGCACCGGCCTCGCCGACCACCCGGCTGCCGACCATCCCGGTGGCACCGAGCACGGCGATCGTCATGCCTGCCTTCACCGAACTCGTCGTAGTCGAACTCGTCGTAGTCGAACTCGTCGTAGTCGAACCCGTCGTCATAGAACTCGTCGTCATAGAACTCGTCGTCATCGAACCCGCACTCCTCTCATCAGCGCCTTCGGGGAATTGAGCTGTGCCGCGAGCAACGCGGCCAGGGCGAGCGCGAAGCCGGCGCTCTGCGGCAGGCTCAGCGATTCGCCCAGGGCGAGGCCGACGACGGTCGCGACCAGCGGGGACAGCAGCACCAGCGGTGCGGACGCGCCGACCGGCAGCCTGCCGATGCCGCGGAACCACAGCGTGTACGCGATCAAGCCGCCCATGCTCCCGAGCCACAGGTAGCCGCCGGCCGCCCCCGCGTCGATCCGCTGCGGCACGCCCTCGATCGCGAGGGTGAGGGGGAGCAACAGCAGGCCGCCGGCGGTGAGTTGCCAGCCGGCCAGGGTCAGGGGGCCGACGCCCGCGGGACGCCCCCAGCGCTTGGTGAGGACGACCCCGCCGGCCATGGCGGCCGTACCGCCGAGGCCGGCGAGCACTCCGACGGCGTCCAGTCGGGCGTTCGGCCCGAGCACGACGAGTCCGACGCCGGCGACGCCGATCACGCCCCAGGCCCATCGCCAGACCGTCGGCCGGTCGTGAAGCACCGCGATGGCCAGCCCGGCGACGAGCAGTGGCTGGGTGGCGCCGAGGGTGGCGGCGACGCCGCCGGGGAGGCGTTCGGCGGCGAGGAACAACAGGGGGAACAGGACGCCGATGTTGAGACCGCCGAGGACGGCGGCCCGCCACCACCAGTCCCCGCGCGGCAGTACGCGCGTGATCGCCAGCCCGAGCAGCCCGGCGGGCAGGGCGCGCATCAGCGCGGCGAACATCGGGTGCCCGGGTGGCAGGAGTTCCGTGGTCACGGCGTATGTGGTGCCCCACGTGACGGGGGCGATCGCGGTGAGGGCGACGGTTGCGGCGGTCACGGCGGTTGTCACCGGCAGCGCGTACGAGGGCGGCCGTATCGGGCCTGGTGACCGCTCGGTCAAGGAGTGCATGTGAAGCAGTCTCCGCAGCCGCCCCTCATGACTCCAAAGCATGGTTGTCATCACAGCCATGAACGACAACGATGGGAGCGTGGACCTTCAGCAGATGCGCTACGTCGTCGCCGTCGCCGAAACCCGCAACTTCACCCGGGCCGCAGAGCGCTGCGACGTGGTGCAGTCGTCGCTCAGTCACCGGATCGCCGGACTGGAACGGGAGCTCGGGGTCCGGCTGTTCGCCCGCTCCAGCCGCCGCGTCGAGCTGACGAGTGCAGGGGAGGCGTTCGTCGCCGCCGCGCGCGAGTGCCTGGCCGCGGCCGACCGCGCGGCCGCCGACGCCGCCGCGGCGACCGGAGTCGTACGGGGCCGGCTAGCCGTCGGTGTGATCGTGACGACGGCTGCCGTGGACGTACCGGAACTGCTGCAGCGGTACCGCGCCCGGTACCCGGACGTCCACGTCGTCCTGCGCTCCGGACGCAGCGACGAACTGGCGACGGCCATCCGCGACGGCGACCTGGACATCGCCTTCCTGGGCCTGCCGGAGGGCGAGGCGCCGTCCGGCGTGGAATCCGTGGTCCTCGATCACGACGAGCACGCCCTCGTCGTGCCGGCCAGGCACCGGCTCGCGGGCGCCTCCCGGGTCACGCTGGCGGAGATCGCCGGCGAGACGTTCGTGGACTTCGCGGCCGGGACACCGGCCCGCGCCCAGTCCGACCGGGCCTTCGCCGCGGCCGGTCTGATCCGCGACGTCGCGTACGAGGCCGGCGTCGTCGAGCTGATCTCCCGGCTGGTCGCCCGCGGACTCGGCATCGCACTGCTTCCGTCGGCGTACATCGGCCCGCTGGCCGCCGACGACCCCGAACTGGCCCTGGTCCGGGTGCTCGACGGCCCGCATCGCCTGGAGTACCTGGCCTGGAGCCGCTTCAACCCCAGCCCGGCGACCAGGGCGATGCTCGACGTCCTCGGGGTCGGACGGTCCTCAACGGTCTGAGGCGCCCCGTCGATCACCGCCAGATCCAGTGCGGTCGGTGGCCTGTGATCATTTCGCCTCCGGCAGCTGCTCGGCGATCTGCCTCAGCGCGGTGGCCGTCAGCGCCTCGGCCGTGGCGCACTGCTGAGCGGCCGACCGCTGCCCGCGCACGGTCAGCCGGAACAGCTCGGTCGTCGGGTCGCCGACGGAGTTCGTGTACGTGCGGTGCGGTGCGTGGACGACGCAACTGCCGGCGCCCTCCTCCTCCGGGGAGACGTATGCCGTCGTACCGGCGATGGACTTCGGCCGTCCGTCGTCCTCCAGCTGGTTGTCCCGGGTGAAGGACAACTCCACGAATGCCTTGTCACCGTCCGCGCTCGCCCATTCGCAGTCCCAGTTGGCGAAACCGTAGTCCGACGGCCGGGTCCGCAGGTCCGGTACGCGGTCGAGCGCGGCGGTGTCGAGCAGCTTGCAGGCGTCGAGGCGGGCGAGCGAGGTGGCCGGCCAGGACTCCGCGCGCCGGGGCACCGGGCCCCGGGCCAGCACCGTGACCGCGTAGTCGGTGGCGGCGTCGGCCAGGGCACAGGGGTCGGGGGCGCCGGCCTCCCGCCGCTCCCCGCGGATGATGATCCCCCGGCGGTCGGAGGTCCGGATGTACCGCTCGCAGTGGTCGCCGACGCGGGTCAAGCCGGCGACCTGGACGTTGCCGACCCTCCGGACCTGCACCCCGCCGTCGAACTCCCGGGCCTCACTGAGGAAGTTGGCCTCGACACCGGCGAGTTCGTCCCCGTCGTCGCCGAGTACGAGCACGTCACAGCGGTCCAACTCACCGTAATCCGGGTCGAGTTCGGTGCCCCCGAAGCGGCTCAGCGAGGCGGCGTCGAGCAGCCCGCACGGGTTGGCCGTACGGATGCCGCCGATGGCGCCGGCCTGCGCGGCGGCCGCGGCGGAGGGCTTCGCGTCAGGGGCGCGGGAGGTGTCGTCCGGGTCGCCGCCCGACGTGGCGACGAGGATCCCCGCCGTGACCGCGGCCGCCACGGCCAGTGCCCCCGCCGAGATCGCCAAGGGGCGCCGCCGACGCCGTACGGCACGCGGCAGCCGGAGCGTGAGGGAGGCGAGGGGCAGGGTGTGCGCGGTGTCGTCGGCCTGCAGCTTGCCCTGGACGTCGGGCGGGGGCGGGGCGGCCCGGGTCAGCAGGCGGTGTGCCGCGGCGGCGCCGGGGCGGCGCCGGGGGTCCAGCTCCAGCAGCGCGGCCAGCGGGGCGGTGAGCGGGCCGGCCCGTTCGGCTGGTTCGAGGTGTCCCTCGATGGCCCGGGCGACGTAGGCCATCGGGTGCTCGGCCACGCCGTACGGCGACTGCCCCTCGACCGCCGCGAAGACGCTGGCGCCGAGGGAGAACACGTCGGCCTTCTCGTCCGCCGGCCGCCCCTTGGCCAACTCGGGTGCGAGGTACTTGGGCTTGCCCCGTACTCCACCCGTGGTGACCGTGTGCGTCTGCGTGACGTCGCTCCACAGGGCTCGGGCGATGCCGAAGTCGGTCAGCCGGGCGACCCCGTCCTCGGTGACCAGGATGTTCTCCGGCGTGACATCGCCGTGCACGACGCCCATGGCGTGCGACTTCGCCAGCGCGGCAGCGATCTGGGAGCCGACGGCCCCGGCGTCCTCGGGCGGGAGCGGGCCGTTGTCGGCCACGATCTGGGCGAGGCTGCGGGAGGGGACGTACTCCATGACGATCCAGCAGGTGGCCTCGGCACCGGCACCTTCGCCCGCGGCCTCCTGCGCCTTCGCCTCCTCGTCCGTCTCCTCCACGAAGTCGAAGACCGGCACGATGTTCGGATGGTGCAGCCGTGCGGCGTACTGCGCCTCCTTCCGGAGCCTTCTGGCGGCCTGCTCGTCGTCCGGGCGGGCGCACTTGACCGCGACGATCCGCTTCAGCGTCTCGTCCCAGGCCTGCCAGACGACACCCATCCCGCCTCTGCCGATGGGTTCACGGAGGAGGTAGCGGCCTGCGACCTCATGTCCGGCTTTCAACGTCAACACGGTCACGGAGTGTACGGAGCGGTGGTCCAACAGTGACTGTTTTCACGGGACTTCATGCGGACGAGCACAGGACCCTTCCAAGGCGTCGCCCTCCGGCTCGGCTCACCTCGTGCCGACCGTCCGCAGCACCGTCACCGCCAACGTCCGCGCCGCCTGGACCACTTCGGCGAGCGACACCCGCTCCCGCTCACTGTGCGCCACCCGGATGTCCCCCGGCCCGAACTGCAACGTCGGGATCCCCGCCCCGGCGTACAGCCGCAGATCGCTCCCGTACGGCGCCCCGCACTCCCGCAGCCCCGCGGCTCCCCCGGCGTCGGCGTGGGCGCCCCGGATCACCTCCGGCAACGGATGCCCCTCCGGCAGCCGCCCGCTGCCGAACTGTCCGCCCGGCCAGGTCACGGTCGCCGGGTGCGCGCGCAGCCAGGGGCATCGGCGCAGGCCTGCGCCACGCACCGCTCGAACGCGGCCCGTGCCTGCGCCGGGTCCTCCCCCAGCCGTACCCCCAACCGCCCCTCCGCGACCAGCAGATCGGGCACGCTGCTCGCCCAGTCGCCGGCGCGCAGGGTCCCCACCGACAGGGCGTAGGGGATCGGGTGCTCGGCCATCAGGGGATGTGCGTCCCGGTTGCGCTCGGTCTCCAGCCGGGCCAGCGCCCGGTGCAGCGGCAGATACGCGTCGACCGCGCTCACGCCCTGGTCCCGCGCGCTGCCGTGGGCCGCCTTGCCGGGCACCGCGATACGGAAGGTCAGGGCGCCGGCGTTGGCGGTGACGAGGGCGCCGCCCGTCGGCTCGGCGATGACGCAGACGTCGCCCCGGTGGCCGCGCCGCAGCGTGCCGAACGCGCCGAGCCCGCCGTCCTCCTCGCCCACGACGAAGTGCACGCCGACCCGCCCGCGCAGCCGCACCCCGGCGGCCCGTATCGCCGCGAGCGCGGCGAGGTGCGCCACCAGGCCGGCCTTCATGTCGCAGGCGCCCCGGCCGTGGACGACGTCCCCGACCACCCACGGCACGAACGGATCGCCGGCCCAGGCGTCCAGGTCGCCCGGCGGTACGACGTCCACGTGGCCCTGGAGGACGAAGGCCGGCCCGTCGCCGCCGTCCTCCGTCACCCCGACAAGGCCGCAGGCCTCCTCGCGTTCGGTCTCCGCCCCCGGAAAGCCGGGGTCCGCGCGCAGCGCGTCCAGGTCCATGGACCACAGGTCGACATCAAGGCCGAGCCGCTCCAGCCGCCCCGCCAGCAGATGCTGAAGCTCCGACTCGGCCGCGCTTCCGGTCACGCTGGGCACGGAGATCAGCTCCAGCAGCGTCCGCCCGATCCCGGCCTCGTCGATCTCCGCCAGTACGGCGCTCTCCACGTCGCTCAGCACGATGACGTTCCTCCCCTCGGCCACCGGGCGCGACGCACGCCCCGCCCGAACAGATAGTGGCCCGCCCGCCCTCAGCCGGAACCGCCCACCGTGAACCCGATCGCGGTCCCGCCCCCGTCCCGCCGGAAGGCGAACGGCGCTCCGCCGTGCGACAGCGCCACCTCCCGCACGATCGACAGCCCCAGCCCGGACCCCGGCCGCGATCGTGCGTCGGCGGCCCGGTAGAAGCGGTCGAACACCCGGATCAGGTCGTCCTCGGCGATACCGGGCCCCCGGTCGAGGACCTCGACGCGCACCGTCCCGGGCCGGGCGGGACCGGCGACGTTGATCTCGATCGGCGCGGTCCCCTCGCGGTCGAACTTCGCCGCGTTCTCGACCAGGTTGGTCACCGCGCGCTGAAGCATCGCCGGCCGCCCCCGTGTCGTCGTCTCCCCGCTCGCGCGGACCACGATCCGCCGTCCCGTACGCCGCCGGGCGAGTCCGGCGACGTCCTCGGCGATGTCGGCGAGGTCCACCCGCTGGTCCGGCTCGGCGTCAGACTGCCCGGCCGCCAGGTCGACCAACTCGTTGACCAGATCGGTCAGTTCGCGTGCCTCCTGGCCCAGGTCCGCGACCAGCTCGTCCCGGGTGTCGGGAGGCAGTTCGTCGATGCGCCGCAGCAGGGAGATGTTCGTACGCAGTGAGGTGAGCGGGGTGCGCAGTTCGTGGCCCGCATCCTGCACCAGCCGCCGCTGGTCCTCCTCCGACTGGGCGAGGCGCCCCAGCATGCGGTCGAAGGCGCGGCCCAGCCGGCCGACCTCGTCGTATCCGGCGACCGGCACCTGGATGCCGAGCCGCCGGGTGCGGGCGACGTCCTCGGCGGCGGAGGTGAGGACGACCAGGCGGCGCGTGATACGCCGGGCCAGCCACCAGCCGAACAGCCCCGCGAGCGTCACCACCGCGGCCATCAGCAGCAGGGTCCGCTGCTGGAGCGCCCGCAGCAGGTCCTCGGTGTCGCTGAACTCCTGGGCGATCTGCACCGCGCCCCGCCCGCCGCCGAGCGCGACGGTCGCGACGCGGTAGACGTCGCTGCCGACGTCGACGTCCTTGTGCTGGACCATCCGCCCGGCCGTCCCGTCGGCCGCGATCAGCCGGTCGGCGGACGTGACCGGCAGTCCCGGGCGCCCCGGGTCGACGACGGCCCCGTCCGGGCCCAGCACCTGCACATCGGTACGGGCGGGCCGTACGAGATCGTGGCCCGGCGCGGAGGAGGAGAAGTCGTCCGGGGTCATCGGCCGCTGCCGGACCTCGCCCCGCAGGTCCTGCACGACCTCGTCGAACACGGACTCCTGGTCGACCCGCACCAGCCGGGCGGCGGCGGTGTACGACAGCAGCCCGACCAGGACGGTGACCACGGCGGTCACCGCGGCGAAGGACAGGGCGAAGGTGGTGCCCAGTCCTGTGCTGCGTCGTGCCGTCAGCAGCCTCCCGAGCCGACGCCGGGCCGCGCCCACTCAGTCCTCCCGCAGCACGTAACCCACCCCGCGCACCGTGTGGATCAGCTGCGGCGCGCCCGGCTCGTCGAGCTTGCGGCGCAGGTAGCCGACGTAGACGGCGAGGTTCTTGGAGCCGGGGCCGAAGTCGTAGCCCCAGATGCGGTCGTAGATGGTGGAGTGGTCGAGGACGATGCCGGCGTTGCGGACCAGCAGCTCAAGGAGCTCGAACTCGGTCCGTGTCAGCTCCAGCTCCCGCCCGCCCCGCCATGCCCGCCGCGCCTGCGGGTCCATCCGCAGCCCGGCCGCCTCGATCAGCCGGCCGGAGGGCTCGGGGGTCTGCGGCTGCTTCGGTACGTCGACGGGGGCGCCGTTCGCCTCGCTGGTGCGGCGCAGCAGGGCGCGCAGCCGGGCGAAGACCTCCTCGACGTCGAAGGGCTTCACGACGTAGTCGTCGGCGCCCGCGTCCAGGCCGGCGATGCGGTCCTGGGTCTCCACGAGCGCCGTCAACATCAGGATCGGGGTGCGGTCGCCCTCGGCGCGCAGCACCCGGCAGACCTGGAGGCCGTCGATGCCGGGCATCATCACGTCCAGCACCAGCACGTCCGGCGGCGTGCGGTGGGCCTGCGCCAGCGCCTCGACGCCGTCGGCGACCGCGGTGACCTGGTAGCCCTCCAGGGTCAGCGCGCGCTCCAGGGCGTGGCGGATGGCGCGGTCGTCTTCGGCGAGGAGAACAGTCTGGGACACGGGTTCAGTGTGCCAAGGCCTCCGGCGGTCCGGCCGTGTGAGCGAGCTTACGATCACCCTTCTTACTGGGATCTCACCCTCGCCTGGCCGCCCTGGAGGCTCCGCCCCCAGACCCCCGTTCGGCCTGAACGGCCTCGTCCTCAAACGCCGGACGGGCTGTGCAGTGAGGCCAACTGCTCGGCGAAGGGCACCACCGTGAGGTTGTCCGCGGCGGCCGTCCTGACTCCCGACAGGCCCTGCATCAACCCCGCAAGCTCGCCCGCCGCCCGCTCGATCCGGCCGTTCAGCCCCTCGGCGCCCCAGTCCTCCGAGGCGGCGTAGACGCCGGTCGGCACGACCACGGCCCTCAGATGGGCGAAGAGCGGACGCAGGGCGTGCTCCAGGACCAGGGAGTGCCGGGCCGTGCCGCCGGTGGCCGCGATCAGCACCGGCAGGCCCGTCAGCGCGTCCTTGTCGATCACGTCGAAGAAGGACTTGAACAGGCCGCTGTACGAGGCCGAGAACACCGGCGTGACGACGATCAGCCCGTCCGCCGAGGTCACCGCGTCGATCGCGGCGGCCAGTTTGCGGCCCGGGAAGCCGTTGGTGAAGTTGTGCGCGATCTCCACCGCGAGGTCGCGCAGCTCCACGACCTCCACGTCCACCGGGTCGGCGGCCTGCCGGACCGTCGCCACCGCCAGCCGGTCGCCCAGGAGCCGCGTGGAGGACGGGACGCTCAGCCCCGCGGACACGACGACGAGCTTCATGCGACGGTCACCTCTTCCGAACCCCTCTTCGCCAGCAGGGAGGCGTGCGTCGGCGCCTCCGGCACCTCGGCCGGCCGCCCGGCCGCGAACTCCTTGCGCAGCACCGGCACGACCTCCTCGCCGAGCAGGTCGAGCTGCTCCAGGACGGTCTTCAGCGGCAGCCCGGCGTGGTCCATCAGGAACAGCTGGCGCTGGTAGTCACCGGCGTACTCCCGGAAGCCGAGCGTCTTCTCGATGACCTGCTGCGGGGAGCCGACCGTCAGCGGCGTCTGGTCCGTGAAATCCTCCAGTGACGGGCCGTGCCCGTACACCGGCGCGACGTCGAAGTACGGCCGGAACTCACGGATCGCGTCCTGCGAGTTCTTCCGCATGAAGACCTGCCCGCCCAGCCCCACGATCGCCTGCTCGGGGGTGCCGTGCCCGTAGTGGGCGTACCGGGTCCGGTACAGCTCGACCATCTGCTTGGTGTGGTCGGCCGGCCAGAAGATGTTGTTGTGGAAGAAGCCGTCGCCGTAGTACGCGGCCTGCTCGGCGATCTCCGGCGAGCGGATCGAGCCGTGCCAGACGAACGGCGCCACGCCGTCCAGCGGCCGGGGCGTGGACGTGAAGCCCTGGAGTGGCGTACGGAACTTGCCCTCCCAGTTCACGACGTCCTCGCGCCACAGCCGGTGCAGCAGGGCGTAGTTCTCGATGGCGAGGTTGATGCCCTGACGGATGTCCTGGCCGAACCAGGGGTACACCGGGCCGGTGTTGCCGCGGCCCATCATCAGGTCCACCCGGCCGTCGGCCAGGTGCTGGAGCATCGCGAAGTCCTCGGCGATTTTCACCGGGTCGTTGGTGGTGATGAGGGTGGTGGAGGTGGAGAGGACCAGCCGCTCCGTCTGTGCCGCGATGTAGCCGAGCATCGTCGTCGGCGACGACGGCACGAACGGCGGGTTGTGGTGCTCGCCGGTCGCGAAGACATCGAGCCCGACCTCCTCGGCCTTCAGCGCGATGGCGACCATGGCCTTGATGCGGTCGCGCTCGGTCGGCGTACGGCCCGTGGTGGGGTCCGGCGTGACATCGCCGACGCTGAAGATCCCGAACTGCATGGTCGCTCATCCTCCAGATTGTTTACGGTTCAACTATAACCGGAGAACGGTGACCGGCCGGGCACTATTCCCGACCCGCCGGAAACCAGTGCCCGTGCGGATCCCCACAGGTCACGACGATCGCCAGTACGGCTCCCTCCCCGTCCGCGCCAGCAGCCGCTCGAACGCCGACGCGCCCTCGACCACCGGCACCGGCTCCCCGAACACCCCCATCTTCCTGGCCGTCGGTGCCAGCTCGTCCACCACGCCGGCCAGCTCCGCCACGACCGCCTCGTCGGCGGCCGGGCAGTCCTGGCCCGTGGCCCGCGCCAGGTCCCACATGTGCACGGTGAGATCGAGCAGCGCCATCGAGCCGACCAGCCGCGCGGGCATGTTCATCCCGCCGGTCCTGCCTTCCTCGGCACCGGGCGCGGACCAGGCCGCCACCAGCCGGTCCGCCTCGTCCACGAGCCGCTCCCGCCACTCGGGGCCATCGGCGACCCGGTCAGGGGTCTCGGCGAAGTCCGACGCCTCCTTCACGGCCAGCCTCTGGAACTGCACGATCACCTGGAAGAGGTGATTGACCAGCGCCCTCACGTCGTACTCGACGCAGGGTGTGGGAGCGGCGAGCGCCGTGTCGGGAATGCCCCGCACCACCGGAACCGCCCGTTCCCGCGCCATGGCCAGCAGCTCACCGATGCCGTACGTCCTCACACTGTTCGTGTCCATGCCCCCGACCGTAGGGAAGCCGCCCCCGCCCTTCTTGAAGAAACGCGACGCCCGCGCAACCGCGACGTACGATCCGGCCATGGAGGCACCCCGCCACGACACCCGCGGGATCGTCGACCCGTCCGCGCTGCTGAACCGCGTCCGGTTCCGCCGCCACGAGCCCGCCGAGCCGCTGCGCCGGCACGTCGAGTGGTACTGGCTCATCGACTGGGACCTGCCCGCGCCCTACGCCTCCCACATCGTCCCGCACCCGGCCGTGAACCTCACCTTCCAGTGGGGCGAGGACGAGGGGCCGCCGTATGCCGAGGTCACCGGCATCGCCCTCGGCCTGTACACCCGGAAGCTGTCCGGCCGGGGCGGGGTCTGCGGGGTGAAGTTCCGGCCCGGCGGTTTCCGGCCCTACGCCCCCGAGGCGCCGGTGTCCCGGTGGACGGGCCGCGCGCTGCCCGCCCGGGAGGTGTTCGCGCAGGCCACGGGCGACTCCGCCCACGCGATCGTCGCCCCCGCCGACGACGCCGCCCGCGTGGCCGCCCTCGACGCCTTCCTGCTCGCCCTGCCCTGCGCCCCGGACCCGCAGGCCGACCTCGCCATCGACCTCGTCCGGCGCATCCGCGCCGACCGCACGGTGTGCCGCGTCGGCGACTTCGCCCGGGAGCAGGGGCTGTCGGTGCGGGCACTGCAGCGCCTGTTCTCGGCATACGTCGGCGTCAGCCCGAAGTGGGTCCTGCTGCGCTACCGCATCCACGAGGCCCTGGACCTCGCCGGCACCCGCAACGATGTCGACTGGGCCACCCTCGCAGGCGAACTCGGCTACGCCGACCAGGCCCACCTCGTACGGGACTTCACGGCGACGGTGGGGGTGCCGCCCACGGCGTACGCGGCGGAGGCCCGGTCCGGCGGCACCGGCGATTAGGGAACCAGGACCAACCGGCCCCGCAGCCCGCCCTCCGCGAGCCGGGTGTGCGCCTTGACCGCGTCGTCCAGCGCGAAGGTCTCGGCCACCCGGAGGGCCAGCACCCCGTCGTCCGCCAGCCGGACCAGCTCGGCGAGCTGTGCCCCGTCGGCACTCACCTCGACCGCACCGGTCCGCACCCCGCGCACGGACGCGGGCTGGATGCCCGGAATGACGCCGATGTAGGCGCCCCCGTCCCGCACCCACTGAAGGGCCGTCTCACCCAGGATCGCGGCGTCCAGCACGGCGTCGAAGCTCCCCGCCTCGACGTCACCCGCCGTGAAACGGGTGGCCCCCAGGGACCGTACGAGTTCCTCGTCGGCCTCGCGGGCCAGTGCGGTCACGGATATCCCCCGGTGGGCGGCGAGTTGGACGGCGTACCCGCCGACCGCGCCCGCCGCGCCCGTCACCAGCAGCGACTGATCCGGCGCCAACTCCAGCCGGTCCAGGGCCTGCGCGGCGGTCAGGGCGTTCAGCGGCAGCGTCGCCGCGTGGACGGAGTCGACCGTCACCGGGGCCTTGGCGACGGCGTCCGCGGGGACGACGACGTACTCGGCGTGCGTGCCCAGCGGCTTGAGCATGCCGTGGTGCAGCGCCACGACCTCGTCCCCGACACCCCAGGAAGCGGCCGGCCCCACCGCGTCCACCGTCCCGGCCACGTCCCAGCCGAGCCCGACATCAGTGCCGGCGCCCCCGAAGACACCGGCCGCCAGCCCCGCGTCGACCGGGTTCAGCCCGGCCGCCGCGACCTTGATCCGTACCTGCCCCGGACCCGGCTCGGGCACCTCCCGCGCCACGATCTCCACGGCCTCGGGTCCGCCGAACGTCCTCACCACAGCAGCACGCATGACAACTCTCCCGGTTTATGCACTCAGTACATGTCGGGGAGGGTTTCCCCGCTGTTGCAACAACCCTAGGAAGAGTTACTATCCATTCGTAAGTAGTTACCTGGGAGTGCGTACCTACCCGCGAGGTGAGCCATGCCGACCATGACAGCGGCCCAGCGACGCGAAGAGGCCCGCATCGCCTACGACGCGTTCGTCAAGAGCTGTCCCACCAACCAGCTCCTGGACCGCCTCAGCGACAAGTGGGTCAGCCTCGTCGTCGCCGCCCTCTCCACGGGCCCCATGCGCTACAGCGGCCTCGGCCGCAAGATCGCCGGCGTCAGCCCCAAGATGCTGACCCAGACCCTGCGCTCACTGGAGCGGGACGGCCTCCTCACCCGCACGGTCACCCCGTCCGTCCCCGTCCGCGTCGACTACGCGCTCACGCCGCTCGGGCACGGCCTGGCCCTGCTGCTGACCGCGGTGAAGGACTGGGCGGAGACCCACTTCGACGAGGTCCGAGAGGCACGCGAGCGCTACGACAGCGAGACCCCGGACGACTAGGGCCTGTTGCGAAAGTGGATCGTCTGTCAGACCTGCCTGGGATGCTCCGAGCATGGAGATGACAGTGCAGCTGACGATCGACTGCTCCGATCCGCAGACAATGGTGACCTTCTGGGCCGAGGCCCTGGGCTACGTGCCTGAGCCTCCGCCGGCTGGGCACACCACGTGGCGTGCTTACTGGGCGTCGATGGGGGTGCCCGAGGCAGAGTTGCCGGCCGGTGCCGGGGACATTCCGGAGTCGATCATCGATCCCGCGGGACGTGGACCGAGAGTGTGGTTCCAGCTGGTTCCGGAGCCGAAGGCCGCCAAGAACCGGTGGCACTTCGACCTGAAGGTCGGCGGGGGCCGGGACGTCCCACTGAACGTCCGCACACAGCGGGTCAAGGCGACGGTGGAACGGCTGGTGAACGCTGGTGCCACCGTGCTGCGGATCAAGGATGAGCCGGACATGGGGCTCTACGCCGCCGCTATGCAGGACCCCGAGGGGAACGAATTCGACGTCGTCTGAGGGCCGTTGCGACGGTGTTGGTCACAGCCACTCGTTCACGGCTGCGACCAGCACAGACGCCTCGTAGCGGACGAACCGCGAGCCGTCCGGCCACCGGCCCCGGAAGCGGAGACCGGCGTCAGAAGTGGTACGAGTCCCCCGTGTCCAGCACCAGCACCCGCTGTTGATCGTTCCCACGGTCCACGCCCGCCGCGCCACCGCTGCGCACGGTGTCGAACTCCACCAGCACCTCCGACGGCGCGCCCCGCAGCCGTACCCGCAGACCGACCGGCTCCCCCACCCCGTCCGCGTCCAGCGCCCCGATCCGGCACATCACGATCCGCTCCCCCGCCCGCGCACACCTGTCGGGCAGCGCCTGCCGGTCCGCCAGCGGCGCGGACCAGCGCAGCCGTACCGTCACCGACGAGTCCGCCGCGGCACCCGTGCCGAGCCGGTACGGCGTGAACCGTACGGCGACCCGGCCACCGGACATGGCGGCGGAGCCGTGATAGGCGAGAACCGCCTCCGGCGCGCTCACCGCCCCGGCAGCCGGCGCCACGGCCATCCCGCCGACCGCCGCCATCACGGCCGCGCCGCACAGCCCAGCAACTCTCATCCGCCGCATCCGCCCACTCCTCACTCCAGCGTGGTCGTACGGATGTATCCCACGCGGAGCGAGCGGCAGGCGCCGTCCAACAGGTGATGTGTGCCGCCCCCGAACCGGTGAACGGGCACGGCGCGGCCCCATGGCAAGCTGCCCGCATGCTCGTCCTGCGCTCCGCCGCCCTCTTCGTCGTCGCCGCCCTCTTCGAGATCGGCGGCGCCTGGCTGGTCTGGCAGGGCGTGCGCGAACACCGCGGCTGGCTGTGGATCGGCGCGGGCGTGATGGCCCTCGGCGCCTACGGCTTCATCGCCACGCTCCAGCCCGACGCCGAGTTCGGCCGCATCCTCGCCGCCTACGGCGGTGTCTTCGTCGCCGGTTCACTGGCCTGGGGCATGGTCGCCGACGGATACCGCCCGGACCGCTGGGACGTCACGGGCGCGCTGATCTGCCTCGCGGGCATGGCGGTGATCATGTACGCGCCGCGAGGCAACTGAACTGAGGGCTCAGCTCGGCGGCAGCAGCCCCAACTGCCCGAGGAACTCCATCTCGTCGAAGTAGAGCCGGTAGTCCACGATGTGTCCGCTGTCGTCGACGGTGGCGAAGTCGACCCCGCGGATCCTGATCTCCTTCTGCGTCGCGGGCAGCGTCTCGCCGGTGGGCAACTGGATCGGTCCCGTGTTCCGGCCGGTGAAGACGCCCTCGTCGATGGCCGTGTTGCCGACCTCGTACGAGTGCACCGACTCGTACCGGCCGTCGGGAACCATCTCCGCCATCTGGCGCCAGTACGCGGCGATGTCGTCGCGCCCATGGAGTTCCCCGCCGTCCGGGGTGACGGCGACCGCGTCCTGTGCGTACAGGTCGGCGATGCCCTTGGGGTCCGCGGTGGTGATCGCCGCGGTGAGCCGGTCCATGACCTCACGTGCCTGTCCCATGATCCACCTCCTGCTCGGGGGCTCACCCATCTCATTGTCCCACCGTCCCGCCCGCCTATCCTGGCCGAACAGTCCCTGGACTCGACCACGCAAGAGGAGCAGCCATGCCCGCCGCAGCCCCGCCCCCCGCCTCCCGCATCGCCGTCATCACCGGTGCGAGCAGCGGAATCGGCGCCGCCACGGCACGGCAGCTCGCCGCGGCCGGCTACCGCGTGGTCCTCACCGCCCGCCGCAAGGACCGCATCGAGGCACTGGCCGAGGAGATCAACGCGGCCGGCCACTCCGCGGCGGCCTACCAGCTCGACGTGACGGACCGCGCGGCGGTCGACGAGTTCGCCCTGGCCTTCAAGACGATCGGTGTCCTGGTCAACAACGCGGGCGGCGCCCTGGGTGCCGACCCGGTGGCCACCGGCGACCCGGCCGACTGGCGCACGATGTACGAGACGAACGTCATCGGCACCCTAAACCTCACCCAGGCCCTCCTCCCCAAGCTGGAGGCGAGCGGCGACGGCACGGTGGTCGTCGTCTCCTCCACCGCCGGCCACGGCACCTACGAGGGCGGCGCGGGCTATGTCGCCGCCAAGCACGGCGCCCACGTCCTCGCCGAGACCCTCCGCCTGGAGATCGTCGGCCGCCCGGTCCGCGTCATCGAGGTCGCGCCCGGCATGGTCAAGACGGACGAGTTCGCACTCACCCGCTTCGGCGGCGACGAGGACAGGGCGTCGAAGGTCTACGAGGGCGTGGCCGAACCCCTGACGGCCGCGGACGTGGCGGAGACCATCACCTGGGCGGTCACCCGCCCCAGCCACGTCAACATCGACCTCCTGGTGGTCCGCCCCCGCGCCCAGGCGTCCAACACGAAGGTCCACAGGGAGCTGTAGTGCCGGAGGGCAGCCGCAAGGACCCACACGACGAACGCCAGATGTGGTGGTGGCTCGGCTACTTCCTGTTCGGCATCCACATCGTGGCGTTCGTGATGATCTACGCGGTGACACATGCGCCGAAGTAACCCACAGGGGTGAACATCATCGATCACCCGAACGGAGGCTGAACTGGCGACCTAGGCTCGCGCCACAACATCAAATCGACGGCCCTCGACCGGGCGGCATCCCGAGCGAGGGCCTGACCAGCAAGGAAGGAAAAGCTTCCTCTTGGCTGACAGCAAGCCTAGCGTCCACCAGTTCATGGACCTCACGGTCCCCGAGTACGCGTACATGTTCGGCTTTTTGCAGGCGGACGGGCATCTCTACCAACAGTCCCGACAGCGGGGGCGGTTGACCGTGGAGATCAGCTCCCGGGACATCGATCTGCTGCGCAGGTTCCAGAAGCTGACGCCGTACAACAGCAGCATCACCGAACGCACCCGATCCACGAACTTCGCCGAGACCCACAACTCGGTGGTCTGGAGCCTGTGCTCCTTTGAAGCGAGGACCAAGCTCAACGAACTCGGTCTGCCATATGGCCGCAAGTCGAATACCGTCGCCCAGCCCGACGTCGAGTTCTCACGCCGCGACCACCTTCGGGGAGTCATTGATGCCGACGGTTCGGTGGGCTACACGAGCCAAGGATTCCCCTTCATCTCTCTGACGACGAAGAGCACGGCGATCGCAACTTACACGGGCTCTTACGCTAGGGAAATCACCGGAGCCGAGCGCACCCTCAAGCGCAACTCACGCGACGGCATCTACAACATCCTGTACACGAAGGAGAACGCCCAGCGGCTGGCAGCCCACCTCTACTACCCCGGCTGCCTGTCACTGGAGCGGAAGCAGATCGCTGCCGATTCGCTCGGGCCCTGGGTCCGCCTTGCAGGAATGAAACGCAGGCCGCCACGCATCCATTGGACCGCCGAGATGGACCGGATTCTCCTCGCAGCGCCAACCATCGCCCAAGCAGCGGCGGAGCTCGGCTACTCCTCGAGCCCCTGCCAAAACCGCCGGTGGAAACTGCTGCACGGAGTAGTACCGCTGCCGGACTGAGCAGCCCACGATAGGCGCGGCCCATGATCGCCGCGCCTATCGCTCTCTAGCCCTTCACGCAGATGAACTGCTTCAGCTTGGCCACGACCTCCACGAGGTCGCGCTGCTGATCCATCACCTGCTCGATCGGCTTGTACGCGCCCGGGATCTCATCGACGACGCCGGAGTCCTTGCGGCACTCCACGCCACGAGTCTGCTCCTCCAGGTCCTTCGTCGTGAAGCGCCGCTTGGCCGCATTACGGCTCATGCGTCGACCCGCCCCATGGGAGGCCGAGTTGAAGGCCTTCTCGTTACCGAGCCCCTTCACGATGTACGAGTTCGTCCCCATCGAACCGGGAATGATCCCGTACTCCCCAGAGCCCGCACGAATCGCACCCTTGCGGGTCACGAGCAGGTCCATTCCCTCATAGCGCTCCTCGGCAACGTAGTTGTGATGGCAGGAGATCTCCGGCTCGAAGGTCGGCTTCGCCCTCTTGAACTCCTTGCGGATCACGTCCTTGAGTAGCGCCATCATGATCGTGCGGTTGTACTTCGCGTACTCCTGCGCCCAGAACAGGTCGTTGCGGTACGCCGCCATCTGCGGAGTGTCCGAGACAAAGACGGCGAGGTCGCGGTCGACCAGCCCTTGGTTGTGCGGAAGCTTCTGCGCCACACCAATGTGATACTCGGCCAGTTCCTTGCCGATGTTCCGCGAACCAGAGTGGAGCGTGAGCCACACACGATCCTCATAATCGAACAAAAGTTCGATGTAGTGGTTGCCGGCTCCGAGCGTCCCCATCTGCAAACCCGCCCTTTCCCGCCGGAACTTGACGGCTTCAGCAACCCCATCGAACCGCCCCCAGAAGACATCCCACCCGGCAGTGACCAACGCATGGAACCGCCCCGGCTCAACAGGGCTGTCATGCATCCCGCGCCCCACCGGAATCGCCTGCTCGATCTTCGACCGCAGCCGCGACAGGTCACCCGGCAGGTCGTTGGCCGTCAGCGACGTCTTCACCGCCGACATCCCGCACCCGATGTCCACCCCCACCGCCGCAGGACACACAGCCCCGCGCATCGCGATGACGGACCCGACCGTCGCCCCCTTCCCGTAATGCACGTCCGGCATCACGGCGAGGCCCTTGATCCACGGCAGGGTCGCGACGTTCCGCAGCTGCTGGAGCGCCCCGTCCTCGACCGTCGCCGGGTCGGTCCACATACGGATGGGAACCTTCGCGCCCGGCATCTCCACGTACGACATAACGTCCTCAATCCCCCGGAAAACACATACAAGTCTGAAATCGCAAAACCGGCACCAAGGTCGATGAAAGGGACAACGGACCGGCGCCCACGGCAGTGCGTGCGATACACATTGTCTCCAGTGGGCGCCCCCGCGCGGCAAGCGAATAACCAGCGGGGACACTGAAAGACCGGCAACGGACCGACTACAAGAGCCACCGTCGAGAGGAGCCTGACCGTGCAGCGGAAGGCCTACGTATCCGGCGTCGCCGCACTCCTCGCGGCGCTGCTGGCCGGCTGCACCGGCAGCTCCGAAGACGGCGGCACGGCCGACGGCTCCAACCCCGGCGACTCCGGCACGGCGACCGCGGCGGCCGAGCCCGGCCGGTACGACACGCTGCCCGAACCGTGCGGCGTGGTCGGCGAGGACACGCTCGACTCGCTCCTGCCGGGCATCAGGCAGATCACGGACGAGGACCAGCGCGAGAAGGCGTACGAGGGCGCCCCGACCCTCACCTACGACACCGACCGCAAGGTCGGCTGCCGTTGGAAGGTCGAGTCGGCCGACGCCACGGACCATCTCTTCGTCAACTTCGAGCGTGTGGTGTCGTACGACACGTCGGTCAGCGACGACAGCGAGGCGGAGCAGCTCTTCGCGGCCCTGCGGGAGGCGGCCGACCTCCCCGAGCCGACGAGCACCGAGTCCGGCGGCACCGCGACCGGCGAGGGCACCGCCTCCGCCGACCCGAGCGGCTCGCCCTCCTCCTCGTCCCCGGCCTCACCGTCGGCGTCCGCGTCCTCCTCCCCCTCCTCCACCCCGTCGGGCTCGGCGACCTCCACCGACGGCGCGACCCCCGCCGCGCTCCAGCCCCGTGTGCTCGACGACTTGGGCGACGAGGCCTTCCTCGACGACAAGCTCGGCAGCTCCGGTTCGACGGCCCAGCAGCGCAAGGTGACTGTGGCGTTCCGCACGTCCAACGTGATCGTGACGATCGAGTACGAGGAGCAGCCGGCCACCGTCGGCACGGTCCCGGACAGCGAGGAAATGCAGGACAGGGCCCAGAAACTGGCGGCACAACTGGCCGACGAACTGGCGGAGTAGCGCCCCTCGCGCACCCTCGTACGCCCAAGTGCGACGTAACCGAAACGAGACCACACACCTTCTTCACCGCGTACCGTGGCCCCTCGGACCCGATCCGACCGCAGGGACCACGAGTGTCAGTCATGAGTGAAGGAACCATGCAGCGAGCAGCAGAGCGAGAACAGCGTGACGGGCGTAAGCAGCACGAGCAGCGGGGGAAGGGCCTTCACGGCCTGCAGCGTGCCCTTGTCTGCGCGGCCGTCGTCCCCGCGGTGCTGATCGCCGCGGGCTGTTCCTCGGACTCCGGTTCGGACGACAAGGCCGCCGGGGACACGAAGGCCTCGGCGTCGGCGTCCGAGTCCGCGAGCCCGTCGCCGACGGTGCAGGCGGCGGCGTACGAGGCGATTCCGCAGCCGTGCAAGGCGCTGTCGAAGAAGACGTTGGAGGAGCTCGCTCCCGAGGCCAAGTCCGGCAAGGAGAGTTCGTCGGACGAGGCGTCGACGCGTGGCTCCTGCTCCTGGAGCAGCCTCGACAACAACGGCGTGAAGGGCTCGCAGTTCCGCTGGCTCAACGTCTCCCTGCTGCGCTTCGAGTCGGACGTCTCGCGTGGCTCGGGCGACAAGCGGGCGCAGGAGTACTACGCGACGCAGGCCCAGGGCGCGAAGGCGGTGTCGGGCGCGAAGAACATCAAGTCGGAGCCGGTCGCCGGGGTGGGCGACGAGGCGACGGCGGTGCGCTACGACCTGAAGAAGAAGGAGGGTTCCTTCCGGCAGGAGACGATCGTGGCCCGGGTCGAGAACGTCGTCGTGACGCTCGACTACAACGGCGCCGGTCTCGCCGGTGAGAAGACCCCGAGCGCGGAGTCCCTGGACAAGCTCGCGCGCAAGGCCGCCAAGGAGGCGGTGGCCGCGGTGACGAAGGCGAACGGCAGCGGCAGCGCGGGCACGCCGAGCAGCGCCCCGTCGAAGTCGGCTTCGAAGTCTCCCTCGAAGTCGCCCTCCGGAAGCTCCTCGAAGGGCTCCGGCTCCCCCTCCAAGTCAGCGCCGAAGAAGAGCTGACCGTCACACCTGCCCCACCGCTGAGTCACAACACGCAGCTCAGCCACGCCTGTTGTACGGGCCCGGCCCCCTGAAGGGACCGGGCTCGTGCCGTACCGGCAATCCGCACGCCGCACAGATGTGCCACCCTGTTGCGCGCAACAACATGCACTGGGAGGGGAGTACGAGTGGCCGGGCCACCGCAGCTGACTCGGACGCACCGCATTCTCATCGGTGTGGTCGTGTTCGGCGCCGTCATCATCGCCGGCATCGGCTTCGCCGGTTCGTACGCGGCCGTCCGCGAGCTGGCCATCCAGAAGGGCTTCGGGAACTTCAGTTATGTCTTCCCGATAGGCATCGACGCAGGTATCTGCGTCCTGCTCGCTCTTGACCTTCTCCTGACGTGGATCCGCATACCGTTCCCGCTCTTGCGCCAGACGGCGTGGCTGCTGACGGCGGCGACGATCGCCTTCAACGGCGCGGCGGCCTGGCCGGATCCGCTGGGCGTCGGCATGCACGGCGTGATCCCGATCCTGTTCGTGGTCTCGGTGGAGGCGGCCCGCCACGCGATCGGGCGCATAGCGGACATCACGGCCGACAAGCACATGGAGGGCGTCCGCCTCACCCGCTGGCTCCTCTCCCCCCTCCCGACGTTCCTCCTGTGGCGCCGCATGAAGCTGTGGGAGCTGCGCTCCTACGAGCAGGTCATCAAGCTGGAGCAGGAGCGGCTGGTGTACCAGGCCCGTCTGCGCTCCCGCTTCGGCCGGGCGTGGCGGCGCAAGGCGCCGGTGGAGTCGTTGATGCCGCTGCGTCTGGCGCGGTACGGGGTTCCGCTGGCGCAGACGGCTCCGGCGGGGCTGGCGGCGGCGGGCATCGAGCCGGCCCTGCTGCCGCCGGTGCCGAAGCAGGCCCTGGACGCCGTTCCCCCGGCCGGCGCGGCCGACATGACGCCGGGCAACGCCGCCGGCCCGCGCGCCGCCGCGGCGCCGGTCCCCCGGCAGGCGGCACCCGCCGGCGAGCAGCGGCCCGAGCTGGCCGGACCCGATCCGGCCGGCCCGCCCGACGTCGAGCAGTCGGAGTACGTGCAGGACTGGTTCAACACCCCCCGGAACGTCGAGTACCAGGGCAGCTACAACGCCCAGTACGACCCGCAGGGCCACTACGAGCAGTGGTACGAGGAACAGCTCCAGGCCGAGCAGTACCAGGACCTGTACCAGCAGGAACCGCCGGTCCAGGAACCCTCCCCCGAGGACACCGGCACCTTTCCGATCCCCGTGACCGGCAACCGCACCCGCCAGCTCGGCGAGGGGGGCGGCCCTCCGGAGCCCCCGGAGCCGAACGAGGACGACTTCTACCAGGTCTTCCGTCAGTCGATCGACGGCAGCTACCCCACGCCCCGCGTCCTGGGCGACAACATCCAGGCGACGTACGGCACGTCGCTGAACCCCAGCGAGCTGAAGACCCTCACGGAACGCTTCCAGAAGCGCCACTCGGCGGAGCTGGAGGAGGACCACATCGCCTGACCCTGAGCCCAAGAACTTGAGCACAGAACGTGAGCACAGAACGTGAGCACAGGGCTTGAGCACAGGGCTTGAGCACAAAAAAGGGGCCCTCCGCAGAGGGCCCCTTTCCCGTACCGCCTACGCCCCGAGCAGGGCCCGCACCCGCTCCTGCCCCACCGCGAGAAGCAGCGTGGGCAAGCGCGGCCCGGTGTCCCGCCCGACCAGCAGGTGGTACAGCAGCGCGAAGAACGACCGCTGGGCCGTCTTGATCTCGGCCGGCAGGTCCTTGGGCGTGGCGTCCGCGGAGAACCCGGCCTGGACCTTGGGCACGCCGTAGACGAGGTGGGTCAGCCCGTCCAGCGACCAGTGCGACTCCAGCCCGTCGAGGAGCAGCCGCAGCGACTGCTGGGACGCCTCGTCGAGGGACTTCAGCAGCTCGGCGTCGGGCTCGTCGCGCACGATGGTCCGCTGGTCGGCGGGCACCTGTGTGTTGATCCAGGCTTCGGCCTTGTCGTACCGGGGACGCGCCTCGTCAAGCGAGCCCAGCGGGTTCTCCGGGTCCAGCTCGGAGAGGATCCGCAGCGCCTGGTCCTGGTGCCCGGCGGTGATGTCGGCGACGGACGCGAGCGTCCGGTACGGCAGCGGGCGCTGCGTACGCGGCAGCTCACCCGCGGCGGTGCGCACGGCACGCGAGTGCGCGGCGACGTCGGCGGGCAGGGCGGACCCGTCCGCGACCTTCCCGTCGAGCTTGTCCCACTCGTCGTAGAGCCGCTGGATCTCCTGGTCGAAGGCGATCTTGAAGGACTGGTTGGGCCTGCGGCGGGCGTACAGCCAGCGCAGCAGCTGCGGCTCCATGATCTTCAGCGCGTCGGACGGGGTGGGCACCCCACCGCGCGAGGAGGACATCTTCGCCATGCCGCTGATGCCGACGAAGGCGTACATCGGCCCGATCGGCTGCTTGCCGCCGAAGATCCCGACGATCTGGCCGCCCACCTGGAAGCTCGACCCCGGCGAGGAGTGGTCGACACCGCTCGGCTCGAACACGACACCCTCGTACGCCCACCGCATGGGCCAGTCGACCTTCCAGACCAGCTTGCCGCGGTTGAACTCGTTGAGCCGGACGGTCTCGGAGAAGCCGCACTCGTTGCAGGTGTACGTCAGCTCGGTGGTGTCGTCGACGTACGAGGTGACGGTGGTGAGGTCCTTCTCGCAGTTGCCGCAGTAGGGCTTGTACGGGAAGTACCCGGCGGAGCCGGAGCTGCCGTCGTCCTCGCCGGCCGCGCCGGAGCCCTCGGCGGCCTCCAGCTCGGCCTCGTCGACCGGCTTCTGCGACTTCTTGGCGCCGCCCTTGGGCTTGGTGCGGTACTGCGCGAGCACGGCGTCGATGTCGCCGCGGTGCTTCATGGCGTGCAGGACCTGCTCGCGGTACACCCCGGAGTTGTACTGCGCCGTCTGGCTGATCCCGTCGAACTCCACACCCATCTCGGCGAGCGCCTCGACCATCGCCGCCTTGAAGTGCTCGGCCCAGTTCGGGTGGGCCGACCCCTGCGGCGCCGGGACGGAGGTCAGCGGCTTGCCGATGTGCGCGGCCCACGTCTCGTCGACCCCGGCGACACCGGCCGGCACCTTGCGGTAGCGGTCGTAGTCGTCCCAGGAGATCAGATGCCGGACCTGGTGCCCGCGCCGCCGGACCTCGTCGGCGACGAGGTGCGGGGTCATGACCTCGCGCAGGTTGCCGAGGTGGATGGGTCCGGAGGGGGAGAGTCCCGACGCGACGACGACCGGTTTGCCCGGGGCCCGACGCTCCGACTCCTCGATGACCTCATCCGCGAAACGGGAGACCCAGTCGGTGGTCTCGGTGCTCTGAGCCACGATCGGCACGTCCTTCTTTCTCCAGGGCAGCCGTACGGTCAACGGCTGGCGCCCTCATTGTCCCAGCAAGGACGGCAACGACGAAAACGCCTTTTCACGAGCGTCCCGACAGGCGGCGCAGCCGCCGGCTCAGGGGCGCGGGGAACTGCGCGACAAGCCCCCACCGGCCCGCACCCGCGATCGCCCCGCACCCCCGAGCTCTCCGCAAAAACCCCTTTACCCCCATGGGATACTGACCGTGTCTATCCATCCCCACGAGGAGAACGGCACCCACTCCTATGGCCCCGGTCACGCCCCTCAGCGACTCCGTCAACCAGCACCTCGTCGACGCCCTCACGGCCACCCTCCCGGGAACCGTCGGAGACGCCCTGCTGCGACGTAGCGACCGGGCCGACTTCCAGGCCAACGGGATCCTGGCCCTCGCCAAGAAGGCCAAGGCGAACCCCCGGGAGCTGGCGACGCAGGTCGTCGGCAACATCGTCACGGGTGACGTGATCAAGGACGTCGAAGTCTCCGGCCCCGGCTTCCTGAACATCACGGTCTCCGACAAGGCGATCACGGAGAACCTCGCGGCGCGCTACGCGGACACCGAACGCCTCGGCGTCCCCCGCAAGGACACCCCCGGCATCACCGTCGTCGACTACGCCCAGCCGAACGTCGCCAAGGAAATGCACGTCGGCCACCTCCGCTCCGCGGTAATCGGCGACGCCCTGCGCGGCATGCTCGACTTCACCGGCGAGAAGACGATCGGCCGGCACCACATCGGCGACTGGGGCACCCAGTTCGGCATGCTCATCCAGTACCTGTTCGAGAACCCCGGCGAGCTGGCCCCCGCGGCCGACGTCGACGGCGAGCAGGCGATGAGCGACCTGAACCGGGTGTACAAGGCGTCACGTGCGGTCTTCGACTCGGACGAGGAGTTCAAGGAGCGGGCCCGCAAGCGGGTCGTCGCCCTGCAGTCCGGTGACAAGGAGACGCTCGAACTGTGGCAGCAGTTCGTGGACGAGTCGAAGGTCTACTTCTACTCGGTCTTCGAGAAGCTGGACATGGCGATCCGCGACGAGGAGATCGTCGGCGAGTCCGCATACAACGAGGGCATGCCCGAGACCGCCCGCCTCCTGGAGGAGATGGGCGTCGCGGTGCGCTCCGAGGGCGCGCTCGTGGTGTTCTTCGACGAGATCCGCGGCAAGGACGACCAGCCGGTCCCGCTGATCGTGCAGAAGGCCGACGGCGGCTTCGGCTACGCGGCATCCGACCTGACCGCGATCCGCAACCGCGTCACCGACCTGCACGCGACGTCGCTGCTCTACGTCGTGGACGTACGTCAGTCGCTGCACTTCAAGATGGTCTTCGAGACGGCCCGCCGGGCCGGCTGGCTGAGCGACGGCGTGACCGCGCACAACATGGGCTACGGCACGGTGCTGGGCGCGGACGGCAAGCCGTTCAAGACGCGTGAGGGCGAGACCGTACGCCTTGAGGACCTGCTGGACGAGGCGGTGCAGCGGGCCGCGGAGGTCGTACGGGAGAAGGCGCAGGACCTCACCGAGGACGAGATCCAGGAGCGGGCGGCACAGGTCGGCATCGGCGCCGTGAAGTACGCGGACCTGTCGACGTCGCCGAACCGGGACTACAAGTTCGACCTGGACCAGATGGTCTCGCTGAACGGCGACACGTCCGTCTACCTCCAGTACGCGTACGCCCGGATCCAGTCGATCCTGCGCAAGGCGGGCGAGACGAAGCCGGCCGCGCACCCGGAGCTGGAACTGCACGCGGCGGAGCGGGCGCTCGGCCTGCACCTGGACGCGTTCGGCGACACGGTCTTCGAGGCGGCCGCGGAGTACGCCCCGCACAAGCTGGCCGCGTATCTGTACCAGCTGGCGTCGCTGTTCACGTCGTTCTACGACAAGTGCCCGGTGATCAAGCCGGAGCCGCCGAAGGACGTGGCGGAGAACCGTCTGCTCCTGTGCGACGTGACGGCCCGGACGCTGCACCAGGGCATGGCCCTGCTGGGCATCCGGACGCCTGAGCGCCTCTGAGCGTCCGAGGACACGCGCGCGGCCCGTCGTCTCCCCGAGGGAGAGGACGGGCCGCTGTCTTGGTGCGGACCGGCTGTACGCCTAGCTGTGCACCTAACGGCTGTTGGCGAAGTTCCTGAACGCGGCCTTGGTGCCCGATCCGGCGATCCCGTCGATCGCGCCGGTGTAGCCGTAGTGCTGGAGCAGCCGCTGCAGCGCCTTGATGGTGCCCGATCCGACGATGCCGTCGATGGCTCCGGTGTAGCCCCAGTACTCCTTGAGGCAGCGCTGGAACGCCTTCCAGCTGTTGGTGCCGAGCTGCCCGTCGATCGCGCCGGTGTAGCCCCAGTACTGCTTCAGCCAGCCTTGGACCTTCTTGGCCTCGGCGGCGCTCAGGCCGAGGTTGTTCACCGCGAGGACGGAGACCTCGGAGCTCACGGCCGGCTGTGTGTCCGGTGCCGCGAAGCTGGTGCCCGCGGTGGCGAGGCTTCCGGCGGCAAGGCCGATCACGGCGCTGACGCTGACGAGGGTCCTCGTCCAGACATTCGGTCGCATGCGTTTCCCTCTCGCTCTGTCTCGGGTGGCGGCCCCTGCCGCCGGGCTGGCGAAACGAGCGTGCCGCCCCCGCGGCGAGGCCTGCCACAGTTGCCGCGGAAGTGACGTCACCGCGGGACGTCCCACCCGCTGACCTGCGCAAACCTGACGCGGCGTGACGGCACGGCGGGACGCCCGAGGCGAGCGGTTGGCCGATTTCGTACCGGTACGCGAACCCGCTCCCGGTGCGGGCCGTGGATGCTGATGCAGAATGCGACGGGGCATGGGGGCCGCTGACCACGGACCGCGTGCCGGACCGTGAACGCGAGTGGGGGGAACATGTCGCGTTGGGCAGTGCTGCCCGCGGAACTCGATCCGCGCGTACGGCAGTTGGTGGTGCGGTTGCGCCGCCTGAAGGACCACAGCGGGTTGAGCCTGCGGCAGCTGGGCGCGAGGACGGGGTACAGCCCGAAGTCATGGGAACGGTATCTGGGCGGCCGTTCGTTGCCGCCACCGCAGGCCGTCGAGGCACTGGCCCGGATCGGGGGTGAGGATCCGACCCGGTGGCTGGCCCTGCGCGAGGTCGCGGCGGAGGCGTGGGGGAACGGGCGCGGGGAAGCGCCCGCGGCGGACGCGCGCGCCCCGGAAGCGGTGTTGCCGGAATCGGTGATGCCGGAAGCAACGACGACAGGGCCGGAGATCCTGACAGCCGGGTCGCCGACCGGAGCCGGGTCCCGGGCCGACGGGACACCCTCGCCGACGCGTTCGCTGCGGGTCGCCCTGGTCGCGGGCGCCGTGGCACTGGTGCTGGCCGTCTCCTCGACGGTCCTCCTCGCCGTACGGCTCCTCGGCGGCGCGGGAGAGACAGCAGCTCCCCTCGCCGCGTCCGCCGCGTCGGCACCGGGATCGTCCTCGCAGTCGGCGCCCACGTACGCCTGCCGAGTCGAGCGGGTCGACGGCCGCTGGTACGCGGGCCTCAGCCCCACCAGGGGCGCCGTCCTCGCGAACGGCCACGCGGGGCCGGAGGTGGCCGAGGCGCAGTGTCTGCTGCGCCGGGCGGGCATCTCGCCGGGCGGCATCGACGGGATCTTCGGTCCGCTGACGGAGACCGCGGTCAGACGCGCGCAACAGCGGGCGGGGCTGGTGGTGGACGGCATCGTCGGCCCGCAGACCTGGAAGGCCCTACGGCGATGACGCAACCGCAACCAGAACGGGCCCGACTGGCCTGCGCGCTGCGGGAGTTGAAGATCCGCACCGGTCTGAGCCTGGTCGGCCTCGCGGCGAAGACGGCGTTCAGCAAGTCCTCCTGGGACCGCTACCTCAACGGCCGCACCCTGCCCCCGCGCGACGCGGTCCAGGAGCTGTGCCGTCTCGCGGGCGAGCCGGAGGGGCGCTGTCTGGCCCTGTGGGAGATCGCGGAGTCGCAGAGCAGCGGGCGGGCGCGGGAGGGCCCACGGTCTCCGTCCTCGCCCTCGCCCCAGCCTCCGTCCGCTCCGGCACCCCCGCCTCCCCCTCCGCCTCCCCCTCTCGCTCCGCCTCCGCCTCCGTCTCCTCAGCAGGGCACGTGTGCCGGGAGTCCCGCCGACGGCCGTGCCGTCCACCGCGGTGCGAGAGCCCTGGCGGTGCTCGCGTCGATGTGTGCCGTGATCCTCGGGGGCGTCGCGGCGGTGGTCCTGCTGCTGCCGCACCCGGCGGGGGAGCCGGGGTCGGCCCTGGCCCCGCCGCCGTCCGCGGCCGGGCCCCGCTGCCAGGGGGCGGCCTGCGAGGGCAGGAGCCCGATGCACATGAAGTGCGCAGCAGCTCCGGTCACCCTCGACAGACACCGCACCACCACCGGCGCCTGGCTGGAACTGCGCTACAGCGAGGAGTGCGGGACGAGTTGGGCCCGGATGTGGGGGACGCGCGTGGGCGACCGGCTGGAGATGCCGGCGGCCGACCGCGGCTGCGCTGACGTCGGTGACGGTGCCGTCCGCAGCGCCGAGGTCCGGAGCGACATCGACGCGGACGCCTACGTCTACACCCCGATGACCGCGGCTCGGCCCGGAACCGCAGTCCGCGCCTGCTTCCGGCCGGCGGCGGGCGGCGGGAAGGAGTGCTTCGACAGCCGAGTGGCCCGATGAGCTGTCGTGGATGAGCTGTCGTGGATGAGCTGTCGTGGATGAGCTGTCGTGGATGAGCTGTCGTGGATGAGCTGTCGTGGATGAGTTGTCAGTGCCGACCTCTACAGTCACCGACATGGCGACTCTTCCGAACCCGCTGCCGAAGCTCGCGACCGACCTGACGGGCGCCGCGCTCGGTCTCCAACTCCCTCCCGGCAGGCTCCTCGACGCGACCTGCGAGGACGAATCGCACGGGCCGCTGCTGTGGCTCGCCGACCAGCAGGCGGTGCCGGGCACCTGGGCCGCGCTGGCCACGGCCCGGCGGGCCGCCGGCCTGCTGCCGGTCGTCCTGGACGCGGGCGGCCGCCATGGCGGCCCCCAGATGTGGGAGCTGACGCCCGACGCGATGTCGTACCCGGGAGATCACGACGCCGATGAGGTGCTGGCGGACCTCTGGGACGAGTACGCGGCCGGGGAGACGGAAGAGGAGTGGCCCGGCCTGGCCGACACGCACGCCGCCGCCGACACCCTCTCCGCCGACGACCCCGACGCGGTGGCCACCGACATCGCGGACTCCCTGCTGGACAGCGGCGGCCTGTTGGAGGACCCCCGCCTCGCCCTCGTTCCGGCCCGTCGCAGCGCGGACGTCCCGGCGGCGATCGGCTGGACGGGCCCGGTGAACCACGAGGGCGACACCGCTCGCCTCTGCGCGGTGCTCCGCTCCTGGGAGGACCGCTTCGGCATACGGGTCGTGGCGCTCGGCTTCGACCACCTCCTCGTCTCCGTCGCGTTTCCGCCGACCACCGCGGCCGAGGCGGAGGCCGTCGCCGCCGAGCACTTCGCGTTCTGCCCGGACAACATCCTGCAGAGCGGTGACAGCACGGTGCGCGCGTACGCCGAGAAGCGGCTCCTCAACCAGCCGGCCTGGCACTTCTGGTGGGACTGACCGGCCCGCTCTCCGCCGTCACTGCGACAACACCCGCATCCCGTCCGGCACCTCGATCCCGAACTCCTCGTCCAGCAACCGCCGCGCCTGCTCCTCCTCCGTCACCTCCTGCTCGACGACCGCCCCGTCCGCCCGGGTCCGCGTGAGCTGCGGGCCGTTGAGCAGGAGGTGACGTTCGGCGGTGATGCTCTGGGCGTAGACGCGCTGGGTGAACGGTGAGCGCGGATTGGTGCCGATGTGCCAGTTGATGACCTCGAAGTCGGGCTTCTCGAACGGCTCCAGAGTGAACGCGTACTGATCCGCCCAGTCGCCCTTCACACGGTCGTGGGCCTGGAGCACCCACAGCTCCAGCGGCCCGTGGTGGGGCGCGTGGACGAGCCGGTGCCGGCGTTCCGCGTCCCGGAACTCGACACCGGCCGTCAGCGGCACCGGCTCCAGCAGCGCGCCGATCGCGCCGAAGCCGACGTCCGCGAGATACGGCTGCGGGTCGCCGGGCTCCTCGACGAGCAGCGTCATATGGGTGCGCGGTCGGCTCTCGACGCGGTCCGCCCCCACGACGACGCGCGCCGCCAGCCGGGTCACGCCGAAGCCCAGCGCCTCCAGCGCGCAGGCGAGCAGCGTGTTGTGCTCGTAGCAGTAGCCGCCGCGCCGGCTGTGGACCAGCTTGGCCATCAGGTCGGCCGGGTCGAGGGAGGGCGCCGTACGCCGCAGGGCGTCCAGGTTCTCGAAGGGGATGCCCCTCATGTGCGCCAGGTGTACGCCCCGAAGCGTCGCCGCGTCGGCCCGCCGCTCGCCCTCCCAACCGATCCGCTGGAGGTACGCGTCGAGGTCGAACCCCGCCGCCTGAGGCGTCCGCGCTGTGTCGGCCATGCCCTAAGCCTGACGCAAACCCTCCCCGAGCCGCCTCAGGCCCTCCCCGATCTCCTCGGGCGTCTGCGTCACGAAGCACAGCCGCAGGGTCGACCGGTCGGGCTCACCGGCGTAGAAGGGCGCGCCGGGCACGTACGCCACGTCCTGCCGGACCACCTTCGGCAGCAGAGCCGTCGTGTCGTACACCTCCGGCAGGCGGGCCCACAGGAACATGCCGCCCTCGGGACGGGCCCAGGTCGATCCCTCCGGCAGAGCCCCGGGCAGGCCGGCGACCATGGCGTCGCGGCGTTCGCGGTAGACGTCCCTGACGCGGGCGACATGGGCGTCGAGGCCGGTCAGACAGCGGGCGGCGGCGAGCTGGTTCAGGGTCGGCGTGTGCAGGTCGGCCGCCTGCTTGGCGACCACGCAGGCCCGCCGCAGGGCGGCCGGCGCGCGCAGCCAGCCCAGCCGCAGACCCGGCGCCATCACCTTGGAGAAGGAGCCGAGCAGCACCGTACGGTCCTGGGCTCCCGGGTAGGACGCGATCCAGGGCACGCGCTCGCCTTCGTAGCGGAGTTCGCCGTACGGGTCGTCCTCGACGATCCACACCCCGCCCCGGGCGGCGACCTCGGCGACGGCCGCCCTGCGCTCGGCGGGCAGGGTCCGGCCGGTCGGGTTCTGGAAGGTGGGCACGGTGTAGAAGAGCTTCGGCCGCTCCCGCGCGACAAGCTCCTCCAGCGCCTGCGGGTCCACTCCGGCCGCGTCCCCCGGCACGGCCACGACCCGCGCTCCCGCGAGGCCGAAGGCCTGAAGTGCCGCCAGATAACAGGGGTCTTCGACGAGAACCGTGTCACCGGGATCCAGCAGCGCGGTCGCCAGGAGTGACAGACCCTGCTGGGAGCCGGTGGTGATGAGGAGGTCGTCGGCGTCCGTCGCGAGGCCCCCGGCCGACATGCGCGCGGCGATCCCGGTGCGCAGGCTCGGCTCGCCCTCCGTCGTGGAGTACTGCAGCGCCCGCTCCGGTGTCTCGGCGAGTACGTCACGGAAGGCGGCCGCGATGCCCTCCCGGTCGAACAGCTCCGGCGCCGGCAGCCCGCCCGCGAAGTTGATGACCTCGGGCCGGGCGGTGACGGCGAGAATGTCCCGTACGGGCGAGCCACCGACCGACCCGGCCCGCGCCGCGAGCGGCGGCACGGCGGCAGGGGCGTGGTGGGGCGCGGGAGGCGCGGGCTCGGTGACGGTCATGACACGGCTCCTTCGGCTCGACGACGAGCGTGACAGCTCGTGCCGGGCAGCCTAGAGAACTACATGTCACCTACAGGCAGCTTTTCGGTATCCGGACTCCGGCGCCGCACGGCGGGGCGTTCCACCGCTCCGGACGTCCCGCACCGAGCCGTTGGGACATGTCGTCCCCGCAGGTCATCCCGCTTTCCGCCGCCCGGGCGTCCCGAATTCGTGGCGGACGCTGGCGGCCGGGAGGGATGATCGCGCAGGCTGGGGTCCGACCCCAACCCCGCCAAGGAGAGGGCCCACCCCATGTCAGCGTCCGCACCGCCCGCCCGTCGCCCGCACGCCCGGCTCCTCGCCGCCACGCTGGTGACGATCGCCGTGCTCACGCTGACCGCGTGCGAGGACGGAGAGGGACTGCGCGACGAGGGCCCGTCCACCCTGACCAGCCCGACGGCCACGGCGCCGACGACTCCGCCGACGCCCGAAGGACGATGACGGAGAAGTCGCAGTCCCGGCGCGTCCTTACCGGAGCTTCTGAGCCGCTTCCGTCGCCCAGTACGTGAGGATGTTGCGGGCTCCCGCCCTCTTGATGCCGGTCAGCGTCTCGAGGATGGCCCGGTCCCGGTCGATCCAGCCCTTCTCTGCGGCGGCCTCGACCATCGAGTACTCACCGGAGATCTGATAGGCGGCGACCGGCACGTCCACCGCGTCGGCGACCCGCGCCAGGATGTCGAGGTAGGGCCCGGCCGGCTTGACCATCACCATGTCGGCGCCCTCCTCCAGGTCGAGGGCGAGCTCCCGCAGCGACTCCCGCGCATTCGCCGGGTCCTGCTGATACGTCTTCCGGTCACCCTGCAACGACGAGCCGACGGCCTCCCGGAACGGCCCGTAAAAGGCGGAGGCGTATTTGGCGGTGTAGGCGAGGACGGCGACGTCCTCCCGCCCGATCTGGTCGAGCGCGTCCCGGACGACGCCGATCTGCCCGTCCATCATCCCGCTGGGCCCGACCACGTGGGCCCCGGCGTCGGCCTGCACCTGCGCCATCTCGGCGTACCGCTCCAGGGTCGCGTCGTTGTCGACCCGCCCGTCCGCGTCCAGCACCCCGCAGTGCCCGTGATCGGTGGTCTCGTCGAGACACAGATCGGACATGACGAGCAGCTCGTCCCCCACTTCAGCCCGCACATCCCGGATGGCGACCTGGAGAATCCCGTCCGGATCGGTCCCAGGAGTCCCGAGGGCGTCCTTCTTCGCCTCCTCGGGCACCCCGAAGAGCATGATCCCGGAGATGCCGGCCTCCACCGCCTCGGCGGCGGCCTTCTTCAGACTGTCCCGCGTGTGCTGGACGACCCCTGGCATGGCCGCGATCGGCACCGGCTCGCTGACGCCCTCGCGCACGAAGGCCGGGAGGATGAAGTCGGCGGGGTGCAGCCTGGTCTCGGCGACCATCCGCCGCATGGCCGGGGTGGTCCGCAGACGCCGCGGCCGCGTACCGGGGAAGGATCCGTACGTCGTCATGCCACCTACGCTACGCCCGCGTCGGAGCCGCCTTTGCCGACGCGGCGTCGGACGGAACAGGGCCCCGGCGGCCCGCATGCGGCCCCCCACCCACCGGGTCCATCCTGAAGTAGAGACCTCCCAGGCCCCGCAGGCCCCCGGACACAAGGACCCCGACGGCCCCGCCCCACCCGCCTCGCCGCCGCCGTCCCTCCGTACGTACGCACACCACGGAGGACGCGATGACCGCCACCCACCACCTCAACACCCCCGACCTCTTCGCCCTCTCCGAGATCCACGGCCCGGTCCTGCGCCCCGGAGACGACGGCTACGCCGACGAGGTCACCGGCTTCAACCTGGCCGCCCTGCACACACCCGACGTGGTCGTGGGCGCGACGGACGTCGACGACATCGTGACGGCACTGCGCTGGGCGTCGGCCACCGGCACTCCGGTCGCCGTCCAGTCGACGGGCCACGGCGCGAACTTCCCGATCGACCACGGCCTGCTGATCAGCACGGCCCGCATGACGGACGTACGCATCGACCCGGACCGGCGCCTCGCGACGGTCGCGGCCGGAGCGAAGTGGCGGCACGTCATGGAAGCGACCGCCCCGCACGGCCTGGCCGCCCTCTCCGGCACGTCCACGGACGCGGGCGCGGTCGGCTACACCCTGGGCGGCGGGCTCCCCGTCCTGGGCCGGGCCTACGGCTACGCGGCCGACCTGGTCCGCTCGTTCCAGGTGGCCACACCCGACGGCACCCTGTACGAGTCCGACCCCGACCACGAGCCGGAACTGTTCTGGGCGCTGCGCGGCGGCAAGGGCAATGTGGGCGTGGTGACCTCGATGGTCTGCGAGTTGCTGCCCTTGGCCACGATCCTCGGCGGAGGGATCTATTCCCCGGGCGAGCACACAGAGGCATTGCTGAACGCCTGGGCCGACTGGACCAGGACGGTCCCGGACGAGATGTGCAGCACCTTCTCCCTCCTCCGGCTCCCGCCCATACCGGAGATCCCCGAACCCCTGCGCGGCGGCTTCTGGGCCCGCGTCGCGATCGCCTGGCCCGGGGACCCGGCCGAGGGTGAGCGCCTGCTGGCCCCGATCCGCGCGGCGGCGCCGGTGGCGGTCGACATGGTGGAGGAGATGCCGTACGCGGCCCTTGACCGCATCCACATGGAACCGCAGGACCCGCTGCCGGCCCGCGAGGCATGCGCCCTGCTGCGCGATCTGACCCCCGACGCGGTCAGCACGTTCCTGTCCGAGGTGGGCCCGGACGTCCCCGACTGCCCCCTCCTCGTGGTCGAGATGCGCCACATGGGCGGCGCCCTCGCCCGGCCCGCCCGCCTGGAGGACGCGATCTGCTCCCGGGACGCGAACTATCTCCTGGAGTCGGTGGGCGTCCTGGCAGCCCCACCGGCAGCCGAGGCCATCGAGCGGGCCACGAGGTCCCTGTACACAGCGATGGCCCCCTACGGCACGGGCCACACAATGATCAACATCCACGGCACCCCCGGCGACCCCGAGGACCGAGCCCGAGCCTGGACTCCCGAGACCTACACCCGCCTGACCCAGGACAAATCCACCTACGACCCATCCAACCTGCTCCGCTTCGGCCACACGGTGCCGATATAGCCCGTCCGACGCTGGGTGCCGGTCCAGGCATTTCAGCCCGTCTGGGGGTACCCCCTCTGGGGGAGTTTGAGGACGAGGCCGTTCAGGCCGATGGGGGTCCAGGGGGCGGAGCCCCCCGGCCGGGGTCGAAGGGGCAGCGCCCCTTCAAGGACGGGAAGGGTAGGGGGCGGCGGGGGCGAACCCACCCCGCCCACACCTACGTCGTGGACCGCCGCCGCCGAGCCCCCGGCCGCCGCTCACTCGGCCGCGTCACCGGATCCCCGGCCTCGACCGCCGCAGCCCGCCGCCGCAAGCCGAACTCGGCAAGCGCCTCAGCCAACTTGTGCACGGACGGCTCCGGAGCCATCACATCCACCCGAAGCCCATGCTCCTCGGCAGTCTTCGCGGTGGCCGGCCCGATACAGGCGATCACCGTCACGTTGTGCGGCTTACCGGCAATCCCCACCAGGTTCCGCACAGTGGACGACGACGTGAAGAGAACGGCATCGAAGCCACCCCCCTTGATCGCCTCGCGGGTCTCGGCCGGCGGCGGCGAAGCCCGCACGGTCCGATAGGCCGTGACGTCGTCGACCTCCCAGCCCAGCTCGATGAGCCCGGCCACCAGGGTCTCCGTGGCGATATCGGCCCGAGGCAGGAACACCCGGTCGATCGGGTCGAATACGGGGTCGTACGGCGGCCAGTCCTCCAGCAGCCCCGCAGCCGACTGCTCGCCACTCGGCACAAGATCCGGCTTCACACCGAACGCGATCAGCGCCTTCGCGGTCTGCTCCCCCACCGCGGCGACCTTGATCCCGGCGAACGCCCGGGCGTCGAGCCCGTACTCCTCGAACTTCTCCCGCACGGCCTTGACCGCGTTCACCGAGGTGAAGGCGATCCACTCGTACCGCCCGGTGACGAGCCCCTTGACCGCCCGCTCCATCTGCTGAGGCGTCCGCGGCGGCTCGACGGCGATCGTCGGCACCTCGTGCGGCACGGCCCCGTACGACCGCAGCTGGTCGGAGAGCGAAGCCGCCTGCTCCTTCGTACGCGGAACGAGCACCCGCCACCCGAAGAGCGGCTTGGACTCGAACCACGACAGCTGGTCGCGCTGGGCGGCGGCGGAACGCTCACCGACCACGGCTATCACCGGCCGCCCGCCTTCGGGCGAGGGCAGCACCTTGGCCTGCTTGAGCGTCTGGGCGATGGTCCCGAGGGTCGCGGTCCAGGTGCGCTGCCGGGTGGTCGTACCGGCGACGGTCACCGTCATCGGCGTATCGGGCTTGCGCCCCGCCGACACCAGCTCACCGGCGGCCGCGCCCACGGAATCCAGCGTCGTCGACACGACGACCGTCCCGTCCGACGCCCCGACCTCGGTCCAGCACCGGTCCGAAGCCGTCCGCGCGTCCACGAACCGCACGTCCGCGCCCTGCGCGTCCCGCAGCGGCACGCCGGCATACGCGGGCACGCCCACGGCCGCGGCGACACCCGGCACGACCTCGAACGGCACGCCCGCCCCGGCACACGCCAGCATCTCCTCGGCGGCGTACGCGTCGAGCCCGGGATCCCCGGACACCGCACGCACGACCCGCCTGCCGCCCCGTGCGGCCTCCATGACAAGATGTGCGGCATCCCGCACTGCGGGTAGCCCAGCGGTTTTTGACGCGCCGTCAACAACTGCTAGCTGAGGCGCGCCTGTGCCCACAGCGGCGTCCGAATCCGGACCCGTGTCGGTGTGCACTTCGGCGACGCCTGGCCTGGCGTGCTGACGTACGACGTCGAGCACCTCGTGCTCGGCGACCAGTACGTCCGCGTTCGCCAGTGCTTCGACGGCGCGCAGAGTCAGCAGCCCCGGATCCCCGGGTCCGGCACCGAGGAAGGTGACGTGCCCGTGTTCAAGGCCGGCGGGAAGAGTGGTGGGGCTCACTGTGCTCGCTCCCCCATCAGACCGGCCGCGCCCTGGGCAAGCATCTCCGAAGCGAGTTCGCGACCGAGCGCAAGCGCTTGGTCGTGCGTCTCGGGCACGGGACCGGTGGTGGACAGCTGCACCATACGAGTGCCGTCGGTCGTGCCGACGACGCCCCGCAGGCGCATTTCCTTGACAATCTGCCCGTCGGCCAGAAGGTCGGCCAGCGCACCCACAGGTGCACTGCAACCGGCCTCCAGGGCGGCGAGCAGTGAGCGCTCGGCGGTCACGGCGACCCGCGTGAACGGGTCGTCGAGTTCCCCGAGCGCGGCGATGAGGTCCGCGTTGTCCGCGGTGCACTCGATCGCCAGTGCCCCCTGGCCGGGGGCGGGCAAAACAGTGTCGACCGACAGGAAGTCGGTCACTTCGTCGATGCGGCCGATACGGCTCAGGCCGGCCGCGGCCAGCACCACCGCATCCAGCTCGCCGTCGCGCACGTACCCGATCCGCGTGTCCACGTTCCCGCGGATCGCGACCGTCTCGATGTCCAGCCCGTGGCTGCGCGCATACGCGTTGAGCTGCGCCATCCGGCGCGGCGAACCCGTACCGATGCGCGCCCCGCGCGGCAGGTCGGTGAACTTCAGGGCGTCCCGCGCGACGATCACATCGCGGGGGTCCTCCCGCTCGGGAACGGCCGCGAGGGTCAGTTCCTCGGGCTGCGCGGTCGGCAGGTCCTTGAGGGAGTGCACCGCGAAGTCGACCTCGCCCTTGAGGAGAGCGTCGCGCAGGGCGGTGACGAAGACGCCGGTGCCGCCGATCTGCGCGAGCGCCTCACGCGAGACATCGCCGTACGTGGTGATCTCGACGAGCTCGACGGGCCGTCCGGTCACCTGGCTCACGGCGTCCGCGACCTGCCCGGACTGGGCCATGGCGAGCCTGCTGCGCCTGGTGCCGAGCCGTAGTGCCTGCTGAGTCATCGTGGGCCTCGGTCCTTCTCGGTGCTGTCCTCGGCGCGCGAGACGGAGGCCACCGTCTCCTGGTCGAGGTCGAACAGGGTCCTCAGGGCATCCGCGTACCCCGCGCCGCCCGGCTCTGCCGCGAGCTGCTTGACCCGCACGGTCGGCGCGTGCAGCAGCTTGTCGACCACGCGCTTGACGGTCTGCGTGATCTCCCCGCGGTGCTTGTCGTCGAGGCCGGGCAGCCGCCCCTCCAGCCGGGCGATCTCGCTCGCCACGACATCGGCGGCCATCGTGCGCAGCGCGACGACGGTGGGCGTGATGTGCGCGGCCCGCTGAGCCGCCCCGAAGGCCGCGACCTCATCGGCGACGATACGGCGGACCTGATCGACGTCGGCCGCCATCGGAGCGTCGGCGGAAGCTCCCGCCAGCGACTCGATGTCGACCAGCCGCACCCCGGCCAGCCGGTGCACGGCGGCGTCGATGTCGCGCGGCATGGCGAGGTCCAGCAGGGCGAGCACCGGCGCGGGGCGGGACGTCTCGACGGCCGGTTCGGGCTTGCGGCGCTCGGGAATCCGGCCGACGGTGGCCACGGTCGCGGCGAGCGCGGTGATCAGCTCGGCGTCGGCCTCGGGGCTGCGCCGGGCGGCCTCACGGCGGTCGACGGCGCTGCCCGCGGCCCAGGCCGCGTGCTGCTCCAGGGTGGCCGCGTCCATACCGGCGACGGCGGCCTCCCCCATGACAGAGAAACCTCCCTGCACGGAGCCGAGATCCAGCGGGCAGTCCTCGTCGGTGCCGACGCTGGTGGGCGGCAGCGGGGTCTGCCGTACGTCGATGGCGTCGGCGGCGCTCCTGGCGGCCGGCGCCGGGGCGGCCGTACGACCGCTGTCGCCGGCTTCCTCGAAGGCGACCGGCTGACCGGTACGGCCCTCCACGCCCGCGGCGATCTCCTCGGCCGTGAGGACGAGCCCGGTCGCGCCGGTGCAGGAGACGACGACATCGGCACGTGTCAGCTCGACCGGCACCGACTCCATCGGTACCGCGCGGGCCGGCACGTCCGTACCCTCGGTCTCACCGAGGATCGTTGCGAGGCGCTCGGCGCGGTCGTAGGTGCGGTTGGCGACGACGATCTCGGCGACACCGGCACGCGCGAGCGTGGCGGCGGCAAGGGAGGACATCGAGCCGGCCCCGATGACCAGGGCCTTCCTGCCGCGGGCCCACGCCGTGACGTCCGTCCCGGCGGCGAGCTGCTCCAGGCCGAAGGTGACCAGGGACTGCCCGGCGCGGTCGATGCCGGTCTCGGTGTGGGCACGCTTGCCGACCCGCAGGGCCTGCTGGAACAGGTCGTTCAGCAGCCGTCCGGCGCTGTGCAGCTCCTGCGCCTTGGCGAGGGAGTCCTTGATCTGCCCGAGGACCTGCCCTTCTCCGACGACCATGGAGTCGAGCCCGCAGGCCACGGAGAACAGATGGTGGACGGCCCGGTCCTCGTAGTGCACGTACAGATAGGGCGTGAGCTCTTCCAGCCCCACTCCGCTGTGCTGGGCGAGCAGCGTGGACAGCTCGGCGACACCGGCGTGGAACTTGTCCACGTCGGCGTACAGCTCGATGCGGTTGCAGGTGGCCAGCAGGGCTGCCTCGGTGGCCGGCTCGGCGGCGACGGTGTCCTGCAGCAGCTTGACCTGGGCGTCCGCGCTCAGCGCCGCCCGCTCCAGGACGCTGACCGGGGCGCTGCGGTGGCTGAGCCCTACGACGAGGAGACTCATGCCGGCATCACGGCGGGTACGTCCCCGTCGGGCCCCTGGTCGGTGGATCGGTCGGACTCGCGGGTGACGGCGGCCGGTCCGGCACCGTCGGCGTGAGCCTCCTCGCCGGCCTTGCGCTGCTCGTGGAAGGCGAGGATCTGCAGCTCGATGGAGAGGTCGACCTTGCGCACGTCGACGCCGTCCGGGACGGTCAGCACCGTCGGCGCGAAGTTCAGGATGGAGGTCACCCCGGCGGCCACGAGCCGGTCGCAGACCGGCTGGGCGGCACCGGCGGGGGTGGCGATGACGCCGATCGACACGCCGTTGTCCTGGATGATCTTCTCCAGGTCGTCGGAGTGCTGCACGGGGATCCCGGCGACGGGCTTGCCGGCCATGGCCGGGTCGGCGTCGATGAGCGCGGCGACCCGGAAGCCACGGGAGGCGAAGCCGCCGTAGTTGGCGAGCGCGGCGCCGAGGTTACCGATACCGACGATCACAACCGGCCAGTCCTGGGTGAGGCCCAGTTCGCGGGAGATCTGGTAGACGAGATACTCGACGTCGTAGCCGACACCGCGCGTTCCGTACGACCCGAGGTACGAGAAGTCCTTGCGCAGCTTGGCGGAGTTGACCCCCGCCGCGGCCGCGAGCTCCTCGGAGGAGACCGTGGGTACCGAGCGCTCCGACAGTGCGGTCAGGGCGCGGAGGTACAGCGGAAGCCTGGCGACGGTGGCCTCGGGAATCCCTCGGCTACGGGTCGCCGGTCGGTGAGTTCGGCCAGTTGCCACGGTGCTCCTGCGGGTAGAGCGTGGGGGCAGGCGGTCACACGTACCTGGACCGCCCCGTCGAATGCAGGCTATGTCTTTGTGAACGCGTGCACAAAGATGGTGTCCGATTTGCCCGCCCAACGTGACCGGGCTCACGCACGCCCGGCGCAGTGGTGTGGAACCGGCGCATACGCACCACCGTTCCTCAACTCTTGGGGGCAAAACCGCACACTCTCCTCAACGATCCCCGCCCCCGAGACCAACTCGCCGTCGATCCTAAGCCGTTTTCGGAATAGTTGTACTACCCGGTCAGTGCTTTGCGGAGGCGATCCTCGTTCACGCGCCAGAACGTGTGCTGGGCGCCGTCGACGAGGACGACGGGGATCTGTTCCCAGTACTGGTCATGGAGTTGGGGGTCCTGGTTGATGTCCTTCAGCTCCCACGGAACCCCCAGCTCGGCACACACCTTCTCTACGGCGATCTGTGCGTCATCACACAGATGGCAATCGGGTTTGCCGATGAGGGTGACGAGCCGGTCCTGGGGTGTTCTGGCTGCGGCGCGACGAAAGAGGGGGCTCATGTCAGCCATTCTCGCGCGCCGACGCGCGAGAATGGCGCGGACGCCGAACGGGTGCTGACGGGTCGCATCACCACGCTGTTTAACTACGCGGTCGCGGAGAGTTCACAACCTCCAAACCTCTCGACTCCGGAAGCACCGAACAAACTGGCTATGCTCACGGTCATGGCCGCTCTTGGATGGCTCACTCCCCGTAGGCGTTCCGCCACGGCGCGGAGCGTGTTGGCTGGCGAGGCTTCGGCGGAGGCAGCGCGCAAGTCGTCGCAGGAAGCGACGGAGGTCTCCGACGTCGAGCCGGAGTTCCCGGTACTCGGCGACGAGCAGGCCGCCGCCTTCTTCGACCTGGACAACACCGTGATGCAAGGTGCTGCTCTCTTCCACTTCGGCCGGGGCCTGTACAAGCGGAAGTTCTTCGAGACACGCGACCTCGCCAGGTTCGCCTGGCAGCAGGCGTGGTTCCGGCTGGCGGGGGTCGAGGACCCGGAGCACATGCAGGACGCCCGCGACTCGGCACTGTCGATCGTGAAGGGCCACCGCGTCGCCGAGCTGACGTCGATCGGCGAGGAGATCTACGACGAGTACATGGCCGAGCGCATCTGGCCGGGCACGCGCGCACTCGCCCAGGCGCATCTGGACGCGGGCCAGAAGGTGTGGCTCGTGACGGCCGCCCCGGTCGAGATCGCCCAGGTGATCTCCCGCCGCCTCGGCCTGACGGGCGCCCTCGGCACAGTGGCCGAATCAGTGGACGGCGTCTACACCGGCAAGCTGGTCGGCGAACCGCTGCACGGCCCGGCGAAGGCGGAGGCCGTCCGCGCCCTGGCCGCCGCGGAGGGCCTGGACCTCTCCCGCTGCGCGGCCTACAGCGACTCCCACAACGACATCCCGATGCTCTCCCTCGTCGGCCACCCCTACGCCATCAACCCCGACACCAAGCTCCGCAAGCACGCCCGCAAACTGGAGTGGCGCCTACGCGACTACCGCACCGGCCGAAAGGCCGCGAAGGTCGGCATCCCGGCGGCGGCGGGCGTGGGCGCGGTGGCCGGCGGCACGGCAGCGGCAATCGCATTGCACAGACGCCGGCGCTAGCGCTCTTTCGCCTGGCTGTCTTTCGCCCGGCCGCCTTTCGACCGGCCCCGGCGCCAACGGTTTCGTCGTGGGCCGAGGACCCGTCAGGGGCACCTTTCTGCGCCGGTTCCAGGCATTCCAGCCCGTCCGGCGTTCGAGGAACGTTCAGGGGCGGCGAGTTGACCACGCCCGGGCGGCGAGCCAATCCGCACCCCCTACCCCCACAGCCCCCTGTCCAGTCCCCTTGGCTGCACACGGCCACAACACGCCCTGGAGTAAGCCGGAACACGGACGAATTCGATCAACAATCGGTCACTCTCCGGCACTTGATAGGACGTCAATCGGTTACAGAAGAGACGCAATCGATGATTTGAGCAACTGGGCGTAGCAGTGCCTGCACGAAGCGTTATTCTCCTCAGACGCAATCCGGTACCCCTCCGTCGCTACGACGGGTGAACGGTCCCGTACTGCACGTGATGGAAGCTCTGCCTCTGGGAGTCCCGTGTACCCACACGTCGGGGTTGACGCCTCGGGCCTGGCTACGCTGCGCGCAACGGTCCACAACCTGTTGCGCGGCTTCGTCCCCACCGCGTACGCCGTCCCCGTCCTCGCCGTAACCACCGTGCCCGTAGGCCCGTGCTACGCGCTCGCCGACGGCAGCGCCGCCGTCGGCAGACGCGGACGCTCGGCCGGCGCAACAACCGCCCGCCGGCCGGCCGCGGACAGCGACAGCGCTCGAATGATGGATCTCGTGGAGCGCGCGCAGGCCGGCGAAGCCGACGCGTTCGGCCGCCTCTACGACCAGTACAGCGACACCGTCTATCGCTACATCTATTACCGGGTGGGAGGTAAGGCCACCGCCGAGGACCTCACGAGCGAGACCTTTCTGCGCGCACTTCGCAGGATCGGCACCTTCACCTGGCAGGGCCGGGACTTCGGCGCCTGGCTCGTCACCATCGCCCGCAACCTCGTCGCCGACCACTTCAAGTCCAGCCGCTTCCGGCTGGAGGTGACCACCGGCGAGATGCTCGACGCCAACGAGGTCGAGCGCTCCCCGGAGGACTCCGTCCTCGAGTCCCTTTCCAACGCCGCCCTCCTCGAGGCCGTACGACGCCTCAACCCGCAACAGCAGGAGTGCGTCACCCTCCGATTCCTCCAGGGCCTCTCCGTCGCCGAGACGGCCCGCGTCATGGGCAAGAACGAGGGCGCCATCAAGACCCTCCAGTACCGCGCCGTGCGCACCCTCGCCCGGCTGCTCCCGGAAGACGCCCGCTGAGCGGCCCTACCCAACCAGCACACTCCGCTACCTTCAACTCACCCTCAGTGAAAGTCCGTTGACTTCGCGGCTCGTTCATCCTCCGTCCGTAACCCAAGTGCCAAGCCACTCGTTGTGCGGGATGCAGGCTCCCTGTGGTCACTCTCTGGCCGACTCTGATCACTCGATCGTGTGGATTCGGTCAGGGCGTGCAACCCTCAGGACCCCCTGGGGAGTCGACCGTGATGACGAGAGGAGGTGCCGCCAGTGATCGCGAACGTATCGGCGCACCGGCGGGCGAACGCCTTCGCCCAGGCCCTGGAGGAGCTGACCGACCGGGTCTCGGCGGCCGAGCAGGCCGAGCAGTGCGATGGATCGGCACCGGCACCGGCTGCTGCGGAACAGACCGAGCAAGGGCGCCTGTTGGCCCTCACCACGAGTCTGGACGAGCTGCCCAAGCCAGTGCTCGACCCGGAGGTCAAGGTCGTCCAGCGGGCCCAGCTCGTGGCCGCGATGGAGGCCATGCTGCAAGAGGGCACCGCGCAGGGCGAGGCGAGTCCCGCCCTGCCCGAACAGCGTTCGCATCGTGCACGGGGCGCGCACCGGGCGTCCCCGCTGGGCAAGCTCCGGCCGCGTTCCCGGCTGGCCAAGGGCCTGACCGCGGGCGGGCTGAGCGTGGGAGTCGCCGCGGGAGCCTTCGGCGGAGTCGCGGCCGCGAGTTCCGAGGCCCTGCCCGGTGACTCTCTCTACGGCCTCAAGCGCGGCATGGAGGACTTCAAGCTCAACGTCCTGGCCGACGGAGACGACGAGCGCGGGCGAACATATCTCGACCAGGCCTCCACCCGGCTGAGCGAGGCCCGCAGGCTGATGGAGCGTGGCCGCGGCGGACAGCTCGACCACGAGTCGGTCGGCGAGGTCCGCCGTGCCCTGTCCGGCATGCGCCACGACGCCTCGGAGGGGCACCGCCTGCTCCGTGAGGCGTACGAGCGCGACCCCGGATCCCTGGGGCCCATCCAGGCCCTCTCCGCCTTCTCACGCTCGCACCGAGCGGCGTGGGGCGTCCTGCGCGAGCGGCTTCCCCTCCAGCTCGGGGACGTCAGTGACCAGGTGTCCTCGGTCTTCGACGCCATAGACGAAGAGGTCGCCCCGCTGCAGTCCCTCCTCCCGCCGACCCCGGCACAGGGCGGCGACGGAAAGCGGCAGGGCGGTTCCGGATCGGCATCCACAGGCACGTCCGGATCCGACCGGTCGGCCCGCCCCAGCGCGGGCGGCAGCGGCTCCTCCGACGGCAACCGGTCCAGCAGCCCCAGCAAGTCGGCCGAGGGCTCCACCGGCGAGGGCGAAGGCCTGCTCGGCGGAAACACCGGCGGCCTGCTCGACCCACCGAAGGACACCGGCAGCGCCGGCGCCTCACCGTCCACGTCCACCCCGAGCACCGAACCCGCCGTCACCCTCCCACCCCTGCTCCCGGGCCTCCTGCCCGGCCTGGGCATCGACAGCGAGGACGCGAACTAGCAGCCGTAGAGCCACGACGTACGTCGGCGGGGGCGCCCCTTCTCACGAGGGGCGCCCCCGCCGACGTATCGGAAGAAGACCGATCACAAGACACCACTCAGAAGAAGACCGACCGCCGCTGCACCAGCAACTTGTACAACGTGTGCTGGATCTGCTCCCTGACCTGATCCGTCAGGTTGAACATCAGCATCGGGTCCTCAGCCGCCTCAGCCGGGTAGCCGTCCGTCGGGATCGGCTCGCCGAACTGGATCGTCCACTTGGTCGGCAACGGGACCGCACCGAGCGGACCCAGCCACGGGAAGGTCGGCGTCAGCGGGAAATACGGGAACCCCAGCAGACGGGCCAGCGTCTTCGCGTTGCCGATCATCGGGTAGATCTCCTCGGCCCCGACGATCGAGCAAGGGATGATCGGGGTACCTTGGCGCAGGGCCGTGGAGACGAAGCCGCCGCGGCCGAAGCGCTGCAGCTTGTAGCGCTCGCTGAAGGGCTTGCCGATGCCCTTGAAGCCCTCCGGCATCACGCCGACCAACTCGCCCTGCGCCAGCAGCCGCTCGGCGTCCTCGGCGCAGGCGAGGGTGTGGCCGAGCTTGCGGGCGAGTTCGTTGACCACCGGCAGCATGAAGACCAGGTCGGCCGCGAGCAGGCGCAGATGCCGGCCCTCGGGATGGTGGTCGTGCACGGCGACCTGCATCATCAGGCCGTCCAGCGGCAGCGTGCCGGAGTGGTTGGCGACGATCAGCGCGCCGCCCTCGGACGGGATGTTCTCGACACCCTTCACCTCGACCCGGAAGTAGTTCTCGTACACCGGGCGCAGCAGGGACATCAGAACCTGGTCGGTGAGCTCCTCGTCGTACCCGAAGTCGTCGACCTCGTAGTCCCCGGTGAGGCGGCGGCGCAGGAAGGCCAGGCCGCTCGCGATCCGCCGCTCCAGACCACTGTCGTCCTGGGCCTTGCGGGGCGGCTCTTCCTCACGTGTCACAGGAACATCATCCTGCGCGAAGGCCCGTCCCGGGAGGGGCTGGACCTCGCGTACCAGCGCGGATTCACCGTTCTTGCGCCGGCTCCCCGTGCTCCGCCGCCGCGAAGGCCGCTGCGCGGCGCCCCCGCGGGACCGGTCGTCGTCGAACGGAATGACCTTGGCGTCCGCCATCGTTGATGCGCTCCTCAGTTGGCGCTCTGCGTCGGGGGGTTTGCGCCGCCCAGGACGGGCAGTGCGGCGATCCGGTCGACGGCCCCCGCAAGGGCCTCCGGCGGCAGCAGGCCCGGCGCGCGGCTGCGCGCGAAGTCCGCGAAGGTCTCCGCCGTCGTGTACTTCGGCTTGAATCCGAGCGTCTCTCGCATCTGGTCCGTCGCCACCACCCGGCCGTGCGTGAGCAGCCGGATCTGCTCCGGCGAGAAGTCCGACATACCCAGCGTACGCACCAGGGAGCCCGCCCATGTCACCGCGGGAAGCAGCAGCGGCACAGTGGGGCGGCCCAGGCGCCGGGAGCACTGCGAGAGCAGCAGGGCACCGTCGCCGGCGATGTTGAAGGTGCCGCTGTTGAGCGTGCCCCGCGCCGGCTCGTGCGAGGCGATGCGCAGCACCTCGATCACGTCGTCCTCGTGGACGAACTGCAGCCGTGGGTCGTAGCCGAACACGGTCGGCAGGACCGGCAGCGAGAAGTACGAGGCGAGCGGTGTGTCCGCGGTCGGGCCGAGGATGTTGGCGAACCGCAGCACGCACACCGCGACGTCCGGCCGCCGCCGCGCGAACCCGCGGACATAGCCCTCCACCTCGACGGCGTCCTTGGCGAAGCCGCCGCTGGGCAGCGACTTGGGCGGCGTGGTCTCCGTGAAGACGGCCGGGTCGCGGGGCGCGGACCCGTAGACGTTCGTGCTGGACTTGACCACCAGCCGCTTGACGTTGGGGGACTTCTGGCAGGCGCCGAGCAGCTGCATCGTCCCGATGACGTTGGTCTCCTTGACCGTGGTCCGGCTGCCGCTGCCGAGCGCGGTTCCGGTCACGTCCATGTGTACGACGGTGTCCGCGCCGCTCTCGGCCAGCACCCGCGCGATGGTGGGCTGCCGGATGTCGGCCTGGATGAAGTCGGCACCGCCCAGATGATGCTCGGGCGGGACCGCGTCCACGGCGACCACTCGGTCCACCTGTGGGTCACGCTGGATCCGTCGTACGAACCGGCCCCCCAGTTGACGGGCCACTCCGGTCACGAGCACGACCTTGCCCAAGATCAGCGCCTTCCTTCCAGCACTCGTACCCTGCCGAGTTCCCCGTGTTCCCCGTGTGCGGCCAACTTAGCGGGTAGGTGTTGCGCTGTGATGACCGCCCAATGCATGAAGTGACGGGAATTCCTTGCGTACGACCAGACGGGCCAGGCATGCGTACAGGCATACGTACGAAGTTCGGCTCATCGCACATCCCCCTCCACGATCTCACCCACCGGCCCCCGAAAAGCGTGTGGCCCCCCACCGGATCCGGTGGGGGGCCACAAACACGCCACGCCGCTTTCGCAGCGCGCCGCTTACTTCTTGTTGCGACGCTGAACGCGCGTGCGCTTGAGCAGCTTGCGGTGCTTCTTCTTAGCCATCCGCTTGCGCCGCTTCTTGATAACAGAGCCCACGACTACCCTCGCTCACTTCTCATCACTCGGCGTTGGGCGCCATGGGCCCATACGACCTACGAGGGGCTAGCCTACCCGCCCGAGCGCTGAGGTCGTAATCGAGGGGACGAGGGGGAATCCTGCAAAGCCCTGAGGATCCCCCCTCACCCGTCACTGTCAGGCGGTTTCCACCCCCACGTAACTCTCGCGGAGGTACTCGTGAACCGCTTGCTCGGGGACGCGGAAGGACCGCCCCACCCGAATCGCGGGCAGATGACCACTGTGCACCAGCCGGTACACGGTCATCTTCGACACTCGCATCACCGAGGCGACTTCCGCCACGGTAAGGAACTGAACCTCGTTCAGAGGCCTCTCGCCAGCTGCAGCCATGACACACCTGAACCTTCCGCACTCGACGGCCACCGGCTTCCCCTTCCGGTGACTCTTCGTCGTTGCGTGCTCACTCCCCAGGGTAGGGGCGTGTGATGCGAGTGGGGAAGAGGTGCAGCCATCGGCGACCTACTGTGACAGACACGCTCGATTGAGTACGTAGCGGGTAAGCGGCAGGTAGTAATCAGACCGCACAGCGTCATCAAGTGGAACGACGGCGGACACGACCCCCTCAGCCTCCCCCACGAAGAGCGCGGGGTCATCGGTATCGGCCAGCCCAATCGCCTCAAACCCCAGCTGACCTGCCCCGCAGACCCACCCGTGATCCCCGATCACCAGCTCCGGCAACGGCCCGCCGGCCTCCGCCGCGGCAGCCAGCGCGGTACGAACCGGGAGCGGTGAGTGCGTGTGTGCGCCGGGCTCACAACCGGGGCGAGAGAGGTCGGGTTCCCGCACCAACGCGACTCCTCGTACGTAGGCAAGGTTGTACGTGCGTAGGCCGAACCGGGTCGTTATGTCGACACAGTGACCATGCGCCGGGGTGAGAACGGCACATCCCGCCGCCGACAACGCGTCCGCCAAGGCGGCGTAGAACCCGAGCAGTCGATGCGGATGCCCGGTACCGAGCAGCACGGGCGCGTTGCGCTGGGCGGCAGCAGCGACCCGATCGGCGAAGGCATCCAGAGCGGTCAAAGTCCGCTCCGGATCGATCACATCCAGTCCAGATACACATGCCGGATCGGCCGAAACCCCGCACCTGTCCGCCATCAACGCAATCAAATCCCGCTGCCGCCAACTCCCCGCAGGATCAAGCCCAATAACCACACGCGGATCACGAGCCGCGAACAGCCGATAACTCCGCAGACTCACCTCCCGAGAAGTAGCCACGACCCCGGCCAGCCGAGCATCCAGAAGATGGGCACGAAGCGCTCCGCGACTCACCACGAGAGCGATGGTGACCGACGAAACGGGAGGGGGGCGGAGGAACGGGGAAAGGCCGCACAGTTGGGCTAACGCCGGACGGGCCTCTCGACGCCGGTCCAGGCAAAGTCAGCCCGTCTGGGGGTGCCCCCTCTGGTGGAGTTTGAGGACGAGGCCGTTCAGGCCGACAGCGGGGGTCTGGGGGCGGCAGCCCCAGGGACGGGACGGGTAGGGGCGGGTAGGGGCGGCGGGGGCGAAAACTCACCCCACCCACCTACGGCAACAACCCCCGCAACGGAAACACCGCCCGCCGAGTAGCCAACACCGCCTGATCCAACCGATCCGCGGGGTCGTACCCCGCCTCCCAGTCCCCCCAGGAAATGGGCCACCGCCCATCAGTCATCCGCGCCGGCCCCAACTGCCGAGTCCGCGCAAAGACTTCCTGCCGCCACCCCTCCGGAATCATCGCCTCAGGCTCAATCGCCCGCCCCGCAGCAATCCCCACCAGATGAGTCCACGACCGCGGCACAACCTCCACCACCGCATATCCGCCCCCACCCAGCGCAACCCACTTCCCATCGGCGTACTCGTGCGCCAGCTCATGACAGGCCACCTGCACAGCCCGCTGCGCATCCAGCGAAACGGCGAGATGCGCCAGCGGATCCTCGAAGTGCGTGTCAGCCCCATGCTGAGTGACCAGCACCTGCGGCCGAAAGTCACCGATCAACTCCGGCACGACGGCATGGAACGCCCGCAACCACCCCGCGTCCCCGGTCCCGGCCGGCAACGCCACGTTCACGGCAGACCCCTCAGCCGCCTCCGCACCCGTCTCCTCCGGCCACCCGGTCTGCGGAAACAACGTACGAGGATGCTCGTGCAACGAAATCGTCAGCACCCGCGGATCTTCCCAGAACGCCGCCTGCACCCCGTCCCCATGATGCACGTCGACATCGATGTACGCGACCCGCTCGGCCCCCAGCTCCAGCAGCCGGGCAATGGCCAGTGAAGCGTCGTTGTAGATACAGAAACCCGACGCGCCCCCGGGCATCGCATGGTGCAGCCCACCCGCGAAGTTCACCGCATGCAGCGCCTCGCCCCGCCACACGGCCTCCGCCGCCCCCACCGACTGCCCGGCGATGAGCGCCGACACCTCATGCATCCCGGCGAATGCCGGATCATCCAGCGTCCCGAGCCCGTACGACTGATCCGCCGCCGCCGGATTCGCCGAGGCCGCCTTCACGGCCTCGATGTAGTCCTCCCGATGCACCAGGCGCAGAGTCGACTCCCCGGCCGGCTGCGCCGAGACGACGTCCACGTCCTTGTCCAGCCCGAAGGCATCGACGAGTCTCCGGGTCAGCGCGAGCCGGACCGGGTCCATCGGATGGTCCCGGCCGAAGTCATAGCCCGTTACTGCCTCGTCCCACATCAGCTGTGCTCGGCCGCTCATGCCCGCCACCGTATCGGTCCGGTTGAGCGGCGAACGAACGGGCGTACACAAGCGTCACCAGCACCAACACCATCGGCACAAGCATCGCCCCGCGATAGTTCCAGGCATCGCCCAGTGCACCCACCAAAGGCGAACCGATCAAAAACCCCACGTAATTGAACACATTGAGCCGTGCAACGGCCGTATCAGAAGCCCCCGGGAACAGCCGCCCGGCCGCCGCGAAAGTCTGCGGCACCAGCACGCACAACCCCAGCCCGAGCAGTGTGAACCCCAGCATCCCCACCCACGCCCCCGGCGCCCCGGCCACCACCGCGAACCCGACCGCCGCCACGACCGCCCCCATCCGGACGACCGCGACAGCCCCGAACCGCCGCACCCCGAAGTCCCCGATGGTCCGCCCCAGCAGCGTGGTGACCATATAGACGTTGTACGGCACGGTCGCCATCTGCTCCGAGCTCCCCAGCACGTCCTGGAGATACTTCGCGCTCCAGTTGGAGACGGTCGAGTCGCCGATATACGCGAAGGTCATCACCAGACACAGCGGCAGCAGCATCTTGAACACCACGGGCCCGCCCTCACCCGCTTCCTCCGCCACGGCGCCGCCCCCGCCGCTCGCCCCGTCGACGTACCACCGACTCCCCACCAGCGCGGCCGGCAACAGCACCACGACAACCGGCAGATACGACACGACCAGCGCCAGATCCCAGTGCGCTCCCACCCAGGCCAACGAGGCCCCGACGATCCCGCCCAGGCTGTACACGGCATGGAAGCTGAGCATGATGCTGCGCCCGTACGACCGCTGCAGGCTCACCCCGAGCATGTTCATCGAGGCATCGAGCGCTCCCACGGCCAGCCCGAACGCGGCCAGAGCGAGCCCCAGCTCGACCATCCGCTCCCCCGCACCGACCCCGAGCAGCGCCAGGAGCACGACGGGCTGGGACCACCGCAACACCCGGCTCGGCGGTATCCGTTTCACCAGCCGCTCGGTCGTCACACTCCCGACGCCGGCCAGAATCGGTACGGCGGCGAGAAAGGCGGGCAGCAGCGCGTCAGAGACCCCGTACCGGTCCTGGATGGCCGGGATCCGGGTCACGAGCAGGGCAAAGGCAACTCCCTGAGCGAAGAAGCCGAACGCCAACGAGGCCCTACCGCGCCGCAGCACATCAGTCATGGCGGCGAGCGTAAAGCCCCGGGGTACTGGTGGGTAGATCCAGCCAAAGATGAATTTCCCTCAAGTTTGCTAGGCGTCGCGCACGCCGTGCAACACCAGCAGGTCGGCCAACTCCCCCATGTCGGCGAAGAGTCGACTGGCCTGGGCCAACTTCGCAGCGGGCGTCATCGCGGTGAACCCGTACACGTCCATCCCCGCCGCCACGGCAGCCTCCACCCCCAGCGGGCTGTCCTCGACAACGACACAGCGCTCCGGCGAGACCCCCATACGCTCGGCCGCGTACAGAAACAGATCCGGCGCCGGCTTCCCCCGCCCCACGTCCTGCGAACTGAAGATCCGCCCCTCATCGAAGAACCGATCGAGCCCCGTCGTCCGATGCCCCACGCGAATCCGGTCATGACTCCCGGACGACGCCACGCAGTACGGCACACCGTCCCCACCAAGCTTCTCGAGCACGTCGGCCGCGCCGGCCACCGCCTTCAGCTCCCGCTCGAAGGCGGCGAACACCCGCGCATGGAAGACGTCATCAAAGTCCCCGGGAAGCCGCTGCCCTGTCCGCTCCAGCACCAACTCATGAATCCGATGCATGGCGGAGCCCATGTAGTCCCGAATGGATTCCTCGTACGAGGTCGGATGCCCCAACTCGGTGAGGTACGCGGCGAGCATCCGGTTGGAAATGGGCTCGCTGTCGACGAGCACACCGTCGTTGTCGAAGATGACGAGGTCATAGCGCATACGTTGACCCTAAACGCAGAAAGGCCCACACCATAAGGTGTGGGCCTTTCTCACAATTTGTTCGGCGGCGTCCTACTCTCCCACAGGGTCCCCCCTGCAGTACCATCGGCGCTGTAAGGCTTAGCTTCCGGGTTCGAAATGTAACCGGGCGTTTCCCTCACGCTATAACCACCGAAACACTATGAAACTGTCAGCCGCACCGTATGTGGCCATACGGGGCTGTTCGTGGTTTCAGAACCAACACAGTGGACGCGAGCATCTATGGACAAGCCCTCGGCCTATTAGTACCGGTCACCTCCACACGTTACCGTGCTTCCAGATCCGGCCTATCAACCCAGTCGTCTACTGGGAGCCTTACCCCATCAAGTGGGTGGGAATACTCATCTCGAAGCAGGCTTCCCGCTTAGATGCTTTCAGCGGTTATCCCTCCCGAACGTAGCCAACCAGCCATGCCCTTGGCAGAACAACTGGCACACCAGAGGTTCGTCCGTCCCGGTCCTCTCGTACTAGGGACAGCCCTTCTCAATATTCCTGCGCGCGCAGCGGATAGGGACCGAACTGTCTCACGACGTTCTAAACCCAGCTCGCGTACCGCTTTAATGGGCGAACAGCCCAACCCTTGGGACCGACTCCAGCCCCAGGATGCGACGAGCCGACATCGAGGTGCCAAACCATCCCGTCGATATGGACTCTTGGGGAAGATCAGCCTGTTATCCCCGGGGTACCTTTTATCCGTTGAGCGACGGCGCTTCCACAAGCCACCGCCGGATCACTAGTCCCGACTTTCGTCCCTGCTCGACCCGTCGGTCTCACAGTCAAGCTCCCTTGTGCACTTACACTCAACACCTGATTGCCAACCAGGCTGAGGGAACCTTTGGGCGCCTCCGTTACTCTTTAGGAGGCAACCGCCCCAGTTAAACTACCCATCAGACACTGTCCCTGATCCGGATCACGGACCCAGGTTAGACATCCAGCACGACCAGAGTGGTATTTCAACGATGACTCCCCTGAACTGGCGTCCAGAGTTCACAGTCTCCCACCTATCCTACACAAGCCGAACCGAACACCAATATCAAACTGTAGTAAAGGTCCCGGGGTCTTTCCGTCCTGCTGCGCGAAACGAGCATCTTTACTCGTAGTGCAATTTCACCGGGCCTATGGTTGAGACAGTCGAGAAGTCGTTACGCCATTCGTGCAGGTCGGAACTTACCCGACAAGGAATTTCGCTACCTTAGGATGGTTATAGTTACCACCGCCGTTTACTGGCGCTTAAGTTCTCAGCTTCGCCAGGACGAATCCTGACTAACCGGTCCCCTTAACGTTCCAGCACCGGGCAGGCGTCAGTCCGTATACATCGCCTTACGGCTTCGCACGGACCTGTGTTTTTAGTAAACAGTCGCTTCTCGCTGGTCTCTGCGGCCACCCCCAGCTCACCGAGTAAATCGGATCACCGGTGATGGCCCCCCTTCTCCCGAAGTTACGGGGGCATTTTGCCGAGTTCCTTAACCATAGTTCACCCGAACGCCTCGGTATTCTCTACCTGACCACCTGAGTCGGTTTAGGGTACGGGCCGCCATGAAACTCGCTAGAGGCTTTTCTCGACAGCATAGGATCATCCACTTCACCACAATCGGCTCGGCATCAGGTCTCAGCCTCATGTGCGACGGATTTACCTATCGCACGGCCTACACCCTTACCCCGGGACAACCACCGCCCGGGCTGGACTACCTTCCTGCGTCACCCCATCACTCACCTACTACAGGTCTGGTCCGTCGGCTCCACCACTCCCCTTTGCCCGAAGGCTCCAGGGCGGCTTCACGGACTTAGCATCGCCTGGTTCAATGTTTGACGCTTCACAGCGGGTACCGGAATATCAACCGGTTATCCATCGACTACGCCTGTCGGCCTCGCCTTAGGTCCCGACTTACCCTGGGCAGATCAGCTTGACCCAGGAACCCTTAGTCAATCGGCGCACACGTTTCTCACGTGTGAATCGCTACTCATGCCTGCATTCTCACTCGTGAACCGTCCACCACTGCCTTCCGGCGCGGCTTCACCCGGCACACGACGCTCCCCTACCCATCACAGCCGCCGTTGGGCGTATTGCTGCAATGACACGACTTCGGCGGTACGCTTGAGCCCCGCTACATTGTCGGCGCGGAATCACTAGACCAGTGAGCTATTACGCACTCTTTCAAGGGTGGCTGCTTCTAAGCCAACCTCCTGGTTGTCTCTGCGACTCCACATCCTTTCCCACTTAGCGTACGCTTAGGGGCCTTAGTCGATGCTCTGGGCTGTTTCCCTCTCGACCATGGAGCTTATCCCCCACAGTCTCACTGCCGCGCTCTCACTTACCGGCATTCGGAGTTTGGCTAAGGTCAGTAACCCGGTAGGGCCCATCGCCTATCCAGTGCTCTACCTCCGGCAAGAAACACACGACGCTGCACCTAAATGCATTTCGGGGAGAACCAGCTATCACGGAGTTTGATTGGCCTTTCACCCCTAACCACAGGTCATCCCCCAGGTTTTCAACCCTGGTGGGTTCGGTCCTCCACGAAGTCTTACCTCCGCTTCAACCTGCCCATGGCTAGATCACTCCGCTTCGGGTCTTGAGCGCGCTACTGAACCGCCCTATTCGGACTCGCTTTCGCTACGGCTTCCCCACACGGGTTAACCTCGCAACACACCGCAAACTCGCAGGCTCATTCTTCAAAAGGCACGCAGTCACGAGAATGTGCAAGCACATTCCGACGCTCCCACGGCTTGTAGGCACACGGTTTCAGGTACTATTTCACTCCCTCCCGGGGTACTTTTCACCATTCCCTCACGGTACTATCCGCTATCGGTCACCAGGGAATATTTAGGCTTAGCGGGTGGTCCCGCCAGATTCACACGGGATTTCTCGGGCCCCGTGCTACTTGGGTGTCTCTCAAACGAGCCGCTGATGTTTCGACTACGGGGGTCTTACCCTCTACGCCGGACCTTTCGCATGTCCTTCGCCTACATCAACGGTTTCTGACTCGCCTCACAGCCGGCAGACTGTGAAAGAGAGATCCCACAACCCCGCATACGCAACCCCTGCCGGGTCTCACACGTATACGGTTTAGCCTCATCCGGTTTCGCTCGCCACTACTCCCGGAATCACGGTTGTTTTCTCTTCCTGCGGGTACTGAGATGTTTCACTTCCCCGCGTTCCCTCCACTTGCCCTATGTGTTCAGGCAAGGGTGACAGCCCATGACGACTGCCGGGTTTCCCCATTCGGAAACCCCCGGATCAAAGCCTGGTTGACGACTCCCCGGGGACTATCGTGGCCTCCCACGTCCTTCATCGGTTCCTGGTACCAAGGCATCCACCGTGCGCCCTTAAAAACTTGGCCACAGATGCTCGCGTCCACTGTGCAGTTCTCAAACAACGACCAGTACACCGTCACACACCCCTTAACAGGAGTGCTTCACCGGCGCCGGCAACCGAAGCACAACCTCACGGCCGGTACTTCAGACACCCAACAGCGTGCCCGGCACCCCCGCCACTCGTGATCAGCGTTCCACGCTCCGAAGAGCAGTACTGGCAGCCCGAGATGACTGAGAGTGCCGAATAATCAACGTTCCACCCATGAGCAACCACCGCAGAACGTTTGCCTGCGTAGTGGCCTCTGACCTCGTCCCGAAGGACTCGGTGAGAAGTGCTCCTTAGAAAGGAGGTGATCCAGCCGCACCTTCCGGTACGGCTACCTTGTTACGACTTCGTCCCAATCGCCAGTCCCACCTTCGACAGCTCCCTCCCACAAGGGGTTGGGCCACCGGCTTCGGGTGTTACCGACTTTCGTGACGTGACGGGCGGTGTGTACAAGGCCCGGGAACGTATTCACCGCAGCAATGCTGATCTGCGATTACTAGCAACTCCGACTTCATGGGGTCGAGTTGCAGACCCCAATCCGAACTGAGACAGGCTTTTTGAGATTCGCTCCACCTCACGGTATCGCAGCTCATTGTACCTGCCATTGTAGCACGTGTGCAGCCCAAGACATAAGGGGCATGATGACTTGACGTCGTCCCCACCTTCCTCCGAGTTGACCCCGGCGGTCTCCTGTGAGTCCCCATCACCCCGAAGGGCATGCTGGCAACACAGAACAAGGGTTGCGCTCGTTGCGGGACTTAACCCAACATCTCACGACACGAGCTGACGACAGCCATGCACCACCTGTACACCGACCACAAGGGGGGCACTATCTCTAATGCTTTCCGGTGTATGTCAAGCCTTGGTAAGGTTCTTCGCGTTGCGTCGAATTAAGCCACATGCTCCGCTGCTTGTGCGGGCCCCCGTCAATTCCTTTGAGTTTTAGCCTTGCGGCCGTACTCCCCAGGCGGGGAACTTAATGCGTTAGCTGCGGCACCGACGACGTGGAATGTCGCCAACACCTAGTTCCCACCGTTTACGGCGTGGACTACCAGGGTATCTAATCCTGTTCGCTCCCCACGCTTTCGCTCCTCAGCGTCAGTAATGGCCCAGAGATCCGCCTTCGCCACCGGTGTTCCTCCTGATATCTGCGCATTTCACCGCTACACCAGGAATTCCGATCTCCCCTACCACACTCTAGCTAGCCCGTATCGAATGCAGACCCGGGGTTAAGCCCCGGGCTTTCACACCCGACGTGACAAGCCGCCTACGAGCTCTTTACGCCCAATAATTCCGGACAACGCTTGCGCCCTACGTATTACCGCGGCTGCTGGCACGTAGTTAGCCGGCGCTTCTTCTGCAGGTACCGTCACTTTCGCTTCTTCCCTGCTGAAAGAGGTTTACAACCCGAAGGCCGTCATCCCTCACGCGGCGTCGCTGCATCAGGCTTTCGCCCATTGTGCAATATTCCCCACTGCTGCCTCCCGTAGGAGTCTGGGCCGTGTCTCAGTCCCAGTGTGGCCGGTCGCCCTCTCAGGCCGGCTACCCGTCGTCGCCTTGGTGAGCCATTACCTCACCAACAAGCTGATAGGCCGCGGGCTCATCCTTCACCGCCGGAGCTTTCAACCTTCACAGATGCCAGTGAAGGTGGTATCCGGTATTAGACCCCGTTTCCAGGGCTTGTCCCAGAGTGAAGGGCAGATTGCCCACGTGTTACTCACCCGTTCGCCACTAATCCCCACCGAAGTGGTTCATCGTTCGACTTGCATGTGTTAAGCACGCCGCCAGCGTTCGTCCTGAGCCAGGATCAAACTCTCCGTGAATGTTTACCCGTAATCGGGTGCACACATCACGAGAGCGGAACAACCACCGGAATAAGGCGGTCGTTCACAACGTCCTCGCTGTGTTTTTTCAAAGGAACCTCGCCCTCTCGAATGAGAGAGACGGGGTATCAACATATCTGGCGTTGATTTTTGGCACGCTGTTGAGTTCTCAAGGAACGGACGCTTCCTTTGTACTCACCCTCTCGGGCTTTCCTCCGGGCGCTTCCCTTCGGTCTTGCGTTTCCGACTCTATCAGACCTTTTCTCGATCCGATTTCCTCGGTGCTTTCCAGGTTTCCGCTCTCGCGTTTCCCTTTCCGGCGACTCCGACTCTACCAGATCCTTTCGGACCTGATCCCCGGTCAGCGGGGCTTGACTTCGCGGCTGTTGGGCCGTTCCGACGAGTGAGACTTTAGCGGAATCCTCGCTCCCGAGCTAATCGGGGGCTGCGTTCTGTCGAACGCGGATTCCTCATTCCGTAAATACGCATACCAATGAAACGACGGCAGACAGATCGACTGTCGTCGAATAGTTGTTGGTACTTGCGGAGTGGCTGTCCGGGGACCGACCGGAGTCGGCGCTCACGTCGGACAACTCGGAGAACAGTACGGATCGGCCCTGGGCGTGTCAACTTCGCTCCTGACGGCACCCTCTGGGCGTAGTCTGGGACGCATGACAACGCGTACGTGCACCCAGCTGTGGTGGGCCGCCTGACGGCGGCCGTAGTGACGTATGCACTCAACGGCCGCCGCTTCGGCGGCCGTTCTCGTTTCTCCCTCCAGAGCTCCAGAGGGTCGGCCGCCGGGGCGGCGGTCTCGACCAGGAGGTGGAGAAGAGATGACGCGGGTCTTCAGTGGGGTCAAGCCGACCGGGCATCTGACGCTGGGGAACTACCTGGGAGCCATGCGGCGGTGGGCTGCCGTCGATCAGCACCAGGCTGACGCGCTGTTCTGCATCGTCGATCTGCACGCGCTGACCGTGGACCACGATCCGGCGCGAGTGCGCAGGCTCAGTCGTCAGGCGGCGACGCTGTTGCTGGCGGCGGGGCTGGATCCCCAGTTGTGCACCGTCTTCGTACAGAGTCATGTGGATGAGCACGCGCGGCTGTCGTATGTGCTGGAGTGCGTGGCCACGGACGGCGAGATGCGGCGGATGATCCAGTACAAGGAGAAGGCCGCGCGGGAGCGGGCGCGGGGCGGGAGTGTGCGGCTGTCGCTGCTCACGTATCCCGTACTGATGGCGGCGGACATCCTGGCGTACGGGACCGATGAGGTACCGGTCGGGGACGATCAGACGCAGCATGTGGAGCTCGCGCGGGATCTCGCGGTGCGGTTCAACCAGCGGTACGGGCATGCGTTCGTGGTGCCTCGGGCCACGCCTCCTCAGGTCGGAGCTCGGGTGATGAACCTGCAGGATCCGACGTCGAAGATGGGCAAGAGCGACGACTCCGGGCCCGGGATCGTCTATCTGCTCGATGAGCCCGATGTGGTGCGGAAGAAGGTCATGCGGGCCGTGACCGACAGCGGGCGGGACGTCGTGTACGACCGGGCCGCTCGGCCGGGAGTGGCGAATCTGCTGGAGATCCTCGCGGCCTGTACGGGTGGGAACCCATCGGAGCTGAGCGGTGTATATGAATCGTATGGAGCTTTGAAGTCAGCGACCGCGGAGGCTGTGGTCGAGGTCCTCAGGCCCGTGCGGGAGAGGCACAGCGAGCTGTGCGCGGATCCTGGCTATGTGGAGGGGGTGCTGCGAGATGGTGCGGAGCGCGCTCGGGCGATGGCCCGGCCGGTCGTGGATGCCGCCTATCGCGCGATCGGGTTGCTGCCGGCGACTGCAGCTACGGCTGCGACAGCGGCTGCCGATATCGGGGTGACTGCTGAGGTGCCTGCTTAGGGGGTGCGCTGGGCCGCCCCCGGAGTGGGGCGGCCGGCGCGTCAGGCGTTGTTTCCGGAGGCCAGCTCACGGCTGCGGTCACGGGCTGCTTCGAGGGCTGCGATGAGGGCGGCTCGCACGCCGTGGCTCTCGAGTTCGCGGATGGCGTTGATGGTGGTGCCGGCGGGGGACGTCACGTTCTCGCGGAGCTTGACGGGATGTTCGCCGCTGTCGCGGAGCATCGTCGCGGCGCCGATCGCGGACTGGACGATCAGGTCGTGCGCCTTGTCACGGGGCAGGCCGAGAAGAATGCCGGCGTCGGTCATGGCTTCGACCAGGTAGAAGAAGTACGCCGGGCCGGAGCCGGAGAGGGCGGTGCAGGCGTCCTGCTGGGACTCGGGGACGCGCAGCGTCTTGCCCACGGAGCCGAAGATCTCCTCGGCATGGGTGAGGTCGGCTTCGCTGGCGTGGCTGCCGGCGGAGATGACGGACATTGCCTCGTCGACGAGGGCGGGTGTGTTCGTCATGACGCGGACGACCGGGGTGCCGGCGGCGAGGCGGGACTCGAAGAAGGAGGTGGGGATGCCTGCGGCTCCGCTGATGACCAGGCGGTCGGCGGGGACGTGCGGGGCGAGTTCGTCGAGGAGGGTGCCCATGTCCTGCGGCTTGACCGTGAGGATCAGGGTGTCGGCGGTCTTGGCGGCTTCCGCGTTGGTGACCGGGGTGACTCCGTGGCGGGCACGGAGTTCTTCGGCTCGTTCCGCGCGGCGGGCCGTCACCAGGAGGTCGGCCGGCGCCCACCCGCCGCGGATCATTCCGCTGAGCAGGGCTTCGCCGATCTTGCCGGTGCCGAGGACTGCGACTTTCTGGGTCATTGGCTGGGGTGCCCTCCGGAGGTTGCGTTGTCCGGGTTCATCCTCCCACCAGGGGCACCGTTCGAGGTGGCGAGTCCAGTGGGCGGACGGGGCCGGACGGACGGGCCGGACACCGGGCCCGGCCCTCGGCGGTCATGCCGTCCTGCGTCGCAGGGTCGCCGCGCCCAGGCACAGGACCAGCAGGGCACAGCCCGCCACGATCAGGGCGTCGCGTACGAAGGTGGCGGTCATGTCGGTGTGCTTGAGGACCTCATTCATGCCGTCGACCGCGTAGGACATGGGGAGGACGTTGGAGATGGCCTCGAGAGCGGGGTGCATGTTGTCGCGGGGAGTGAAGAGGCCGCAGAGGAGGAGTTGGGGGAAGATCACGGCCGGCATGAACTGGACGGCCTGGAATTCGGAGGCCGCGAATGCCGAGACGAAGAGACCGAGCGCGGTGCCGAGCAGTGCGTCGAGCAGCGCCACGAGCAGGAGCAGCCAGGGGCTGCCGGTGACGTCGAGGCCGAGGAACCACAGGGCGAGTCCGGTCGCCAGGGCGGACTGGATGATCGCGAGGGTGCCGAAGGCAAGGGCGTAGCCGGCGATCAAATCTCCCTTGCCGAGGGGCATGGCGAGGAGGCGTTCGAGGGTCCCCGAGGTGCGTTCGCGCAGGGTGGCGATGGAGGTGACCAGGAACATCGTGATCAGCGGGAAGATCCCGAGGAGCGAGGCGCCGATGTTGTCGAAGGTGCGCGGGCTGCCGTCGAAGACGTAGCGCAGCAGGAACAGCATCACGCAGGGGATGAGGACCAGCAGCGCGATGGTGCGCGGGTCGTGGCGGAGCTGGCGCAGGACGCGGGCAGCGGTGGCGGTTGTGCGGGCGAGGCTCAGGGCTCCGGTGGGGGCCGGCCGGAGCGTGGTGGTGGTGCTCGTCGTCGTGGTCATCGCGTGGTCTCCTTCGCGCGGGCGGCCTCGGTCGCCTCGTCGACCAGGTGCAGGAAGGCCGCCTCGACCGTCTCTGCCTGCGTACGGGTGCGGAGGGCGTCCGGGGTGTCGTCGGCGAGGATCTGGCCCTCGCGCATCAGAAGGAGGCGGTGGCACCGCTCGGCTTCGTCCATGACGTGGGAGGAGATGAGGAGGGTGGCGTTGCGGGAGGCCGCGATGTCGTGGAAGAGGCTCCAGAGGTCGCGGCGCAGGACCGGGTCCAGGCCGACCGTAGGTTCGTCCAGGACGAGGAGTTCGGGGGTGCCGAGGAGGGCGACCGCCAGGGAGACGCGGCTGCGCTGGCCGCCGGAGAGGTTGCCGGCAAGCGAGTCGGCGTGGCTGGTGAGGTCGACGTCGGCGATGGCACGGGTGACGTTCTCGTGGCGTCGGTCGGCTGCCGCGTGGCCGGGGTCGAGGATCGCGGCGAAGTAGGCGAGGTTCTGGCGGACCGTCAGGTCCGCGTAGACGGAGGGGGCTTGGGTGACGTAGCCGATACGAGTGCGCAGGGTGGGGTGGCCTGCGGGGCTGCCGAGCACGTCGAGGGTGCCGGTGACCTTGGCCTGGGTGCCGACGATCGCCCGCATGAGGGTGGTCTTGCCGCAGCCGGATGGGCCTAGCAGGCCGGTGATCTGGCCGCGCGGGACGGTGAAGCCGAGGTCGCGGAGGACCTGGCGGGTGCCACGTACGACGTTCAGGGCCTCGGCTCGGATGGCGGGGGCGTCGGGTGGTGGGTCGGAGCGGGCGGACGAATAATTCATCATGTGATGAATAATCCTCTGGCCGGGCTGCGGCGTCAAGCGCCGGGGAGGACTGGGGAGCGCCGGCGCTCGGGCGCGGGTGGGGTGCGTGCGGGGGCGGGCACCCGCGGGTGACGGGGTCAGCTACCCGTTGGGGGAAGGAGCTCACCCCCGTGCCGCAGGGGCCAGGGCACACAAGGCGCCCGCCCACGCCGGATCGGGGCGGGGCGGGCGGGAGGAGGGCCGTGGCCGACGGTCGCTGGTCGCTGGTCGGTGAGGGGGTCAGGAGGTGGTGGCGAGGAGGAGATCGACGTCGTAGGTCTCTTCGATGAGTCCGTCCGGGAAGGTGTCGAGGAGGAGCTTCTTTTCCTCGGTGAGGAAGGCGGTGCTCGCCTCCGTGCCGTGGACCAGGAAGAGCGAGTGGCTGCCGAGGTTCGCGAGGTGCGTGTCGATGGGGACGCGGCGGCTCCAGCGGACCTTGTGACCGGTGAAGTCAAGGAGGCCGGTGGGGTCGGAGAGGGCGGCTCGGGCGCCGCTGCCGTTCTGCTCGACTGCGGGGTGGGCGCCGAAGCTGCGCTCGATACGGACTGCCTGTGCGGCGTGCCAAGGGATGTCGAGCGGGGTGGTGTTCCACCACAGGGCGAGTGCGCCGCCGGGCCGCAGCACGCGGAGGGCCTCCGGCACCGAGTGGGTGGGGTCGGTCCAGTGCCAGGCCTGGGCGTAGGTGAGGAAGTCGACGGAGGCTGCGGCCAGGGGGAGGGCGTTGCCGTTGCCGCGGACGATCGGTACGTCGGGGTGGGTGCGGCGGAACTGGGCCGCCATGCCGTCGCCGGGCTCGACGGCCAGGACGGCAGCGCCGCGCTGTCGTAGGAGCTCGGTGGCAATGCCGGTGCCCGCGCCCACGTCCACGACGCGCGCGCCGGTGAGGGAGCGGCCGGCCAGCTCTTCGATCGCGTCGAAGAGGGCGGGTGGGTAGGAGGGGCGGTTCGCGGCGTACTGGGCTGCGGCCGCGTTGAAGGAACGGGCTCGGTCACCGTGGGAAGGGGCCGTCATACGGCCATGGTGGCCTTGGTCGGTGCGGTAGGCACCGATTTTTCCGGGAGGAGGCAGGCTGCGCACCCCGCGCAGCGACCGGTGGGAGGTGGTCGGAGGTGCCGGTCCCCCTCCCCCCTCGCTACCCGCGGCGGCGCTTCTTCGCTGGGTTGCCCGTGCGGCGGGTGGTGCGGTTCTCGTGCAGTTTGCGGGCCGTCTCGTATTCCTCGCGGTGGAGTTTCTCGCCGGGGGCCTCGGTGAGGGAGCGGAAGAAGTAGGCGAGGAGGGAGCCGACGAAGCCGATGGTCAGGAGCCCACGGAGGGAAGCCTGGCGGTCGGGGTCGGGGCGCTTGGTGAAGCCGTCCCAGGTGTGGCGGAAGGCGAGGGCGCTGCAGACCGCGAACATCACGACCATCAGGAGGGTGACGAAGCTGCCGATGTCGGCGATCTGGATCCCTTGGTAGGCGAAGCGCAGCATCAGGCAGGAGGCGGCCGCGGTGGCGAGGGAGCCGGCGGACACCGCGATGCGGCGGGCGGTGTAGCCGTTGTCGTGGTCGACCCAGGTGGTGCCGAAGAAGCGCAGGGGGTCGGGGCGGGGGCCCGTGGAGCCCGCGGGGGTGTCCGGGGTGCCGTTCGTCTCGCTCACGCGTCGATTATGGCTCCGGCCCGGCCGCGGGCTCCGTACGGGCTCCCGCATACCGGGAACTGTTGTGATCGGGATCAGCATGGACGGGCGCCGTCGTCGCGTCCTGTCCTCACCGGCGCTCTCGGCGCCGGTCGGTCACGATGAGCAGCGGGGGCGGACGTAGCCGTCGCTGCCTGTCCTGACGTAGGCGTCCGAGACGTACTCGCCGCTGGCGATGCTGTCCCAGATGTTCGTCGTGCCGTACGGGCCCGTCACGCGCGTGCCCGGCGTCTGGCAGTAGATCGCGACCCGGATTCCTTCGGACAGGACCTTGATGATCGGGTAGCTGGTGCCGGGGCCGCTGCGGACGTTGAGACGGACGCCCGGCGCGACCGGGTAGTAGGGCACGGCCGCGGCCGCCATCGTGACGGCTTCATCCGAGGCCGTTTCCTCGCCGCCGTCCAGCAATTCGACACGGTCAACAGACATATGACTTCCCCCCGTTGATCCCCATGACCGTCATGGGGTCCCGTTGATTCCCCTAAATCACGCCATGAAACAGAAGTTCACAACTCGAACGCGGAGACTAGCAAGCCGCCTCTGTCTCGTACGAGTCATCGACTAGGCTCCGTGCGTCGCGCGCGCGGACGAACAGCACGGGGGTGGTTCCATGGCGCCACAGCAGAACGCCGGAGCGGGCGCGGAAGCGGAACTTCCCGAGTACGCCGGTCACTACCGTCTGGAATCCCACCTGGGGTCCGGCGGCATGGGCGTCGTGCATCTCGCGCGGAGCACGTCGGGCATGCAGCTCGCCGTGAAGGTCGTGCATGCCGAGTTCGCGAAGGATCCCGAGTTCAGGGGGCGGTTCCGGCAGGAGGTGGGGGCGGCTCGCAGGGTGAGCGGGGCTTTTACCGCGCCGGTGGTGGACGCCGATCCGGAGGCCGAACGGCCCTGGATGGCCACGCTGTTCATCCCCGGGCCGACCCTCTCCGACCAGGTGAAGCGGAACGGGCCGATGGCGCCGGCGCAGTTGCGGCAGCTGATGGCCGGGCTGGCGGAGGCGCTGCGCGACATCCACCGGGTCGGGGTGGTGCACCGGGACCTCAAGCCCAGCAATGTACTGCTCGCCGAGGACGGGCCGAAGGTCATCGACTTCGGCATTTCTCGGCCAAAGGACAGCGAACTGCGCACCGAGACGGGGAAGTTGATCGGCACGCCGCCGTTCATGGCGCCCGAGCAGTTCCGGCGACCGCGGGAAGTCGGGCCGGCCGCCGACATCTTCGCGCTGGGGTCCGTGATGGTGCATGCGGCCACGGGACGAGGGCCGTTCGACTCCGACAGCCCGTACGTCGTCGCCTACCAGGTCGTCCATGACGAGCCGGACCTGACCGGCGTACCGGAGAATCTCGCGCCGCTCATCGGGCGGTGTCTCGCCAAGGAGCCCGAGGACCGTCCCACGCCGGACGAGTTGATGCGGGAGCTGCGCGCGGTGGCGGCCTCGTACGACACACAGGCGTTCATACCGGCGCAGCGCACGGGGGATTCGCCGCAGCCGGAGCGGGGTTCCGAGGAGCCGAAGCCAGAGCGGGAGCCAGAGCCAGGGCCGGCGGCGACGAGAGGGCGCCTGCTCAAGCGGGCAGCGCTTGTGGCAGTGGCCCTGGCCTTGGTCGCCGTCGGCGGAGTCGCCGCAGTGCAGCTCATGGACAGTGTCCCCGCAGCGCATCCGAGCAGGAGCGGGAGCGGGAGCGATGGAGCATCCTCCGCGGCGGCGCGGTTCGAGCCCTGGGCCGTCAAGCCAGCGCCGCAGGGGAAGGGCCTGCCCAGATGCACGTACGAAAGACCCAGACTGCTGTGTACACAGCTGGGGCTGATCAGTTCACTCGATCCCACGGACGGCAGCGTGCTGTGGCGGCATGACCTGGACAAGGGCGATTCACCCGAAGGCCCGCCAACTCTCTCCGGTGGGCTGGCGCATGTGCTGACGCACGCCGGCAGGCGGCTGGAGGCGCTCGATCCCGCGACGGGCAAGTCACGGTGGCGGCTGGACATCTCCGCGTACCGGGGATTCCGGTTCGCGGGCGGCATGCTGCTGCTCAGCGGTGCCGACGGGCAGATGACCGGTGTCGACAGCGCGTCCGGCGAGACGAAGTGGTCGCGGGGGATCCCGGGTCTGAGCGATGCGTACGTCGTGTCGTTCCCGAAGAGCCCGTGGGTTCTCGTGTCGAGTACGTCCGCCGACGGGGACCGGACGCGAGTCGTCGCAGTCGATCCGAGTACGGGGGATGTGCGCTGGGACGTACGACTCGACGGCGGTCTGACTCCCGTCGGGGTCACCGGCGGCGATGTGTTCTTCCTTGCGGGCGGCGGCGACTACGGCGAGGCGAAGGCCGTGGTCCGCTACAGCCCGGAGAACGGAGCCACACGGCGCGTGGACTTGCCTGTGCCGGTCGTCCAGGCGCAGGCCGGAGCGCACGGAGGGGTGGTCTATCTCCTGGGCACCGGCGGGTCACTGGTGGCGGTCGACACACGTGCGGGCAAGCAGCTGTGGTCGCTGGAGACAACCGTGAGCCAAGGCTCGGCCCCCGTCTCGGACGGCCGGCGCGTGTACTTCACCGCCGCCGACGGACGGCTGCTGGCCGTCGACGCCGCCGAGGGAAGGCTCCTCGGCCAGACGCCCCCACGCCTCAGCGCGAACTCCGCGGAGGCCACAGCCGCGTTGCCCACGCCTGGCCTGGGCGACGGCGGCATCTACGCCACCGCCCCCGACGGCACCGTCTTCGCCGTGGACGCGCGTACCCCGTCCGCCTGGTGACGGCGGAGGGGCCGCCTCCGAAGAGACGGCCCTCAGGAACCCTCGTACACCTGCCGGCCCTTCAGGGGCCCTTGGCGGGGCTCAGCCCAGCTTGGTCACGTCCCGCACCGCGCCCTTGTCCGCGCTGGTCGCCATCGCCGCGTACGCCCGCAGCGCCGCCGACACCTTGCGGTCGCGGTTCTTCGGGGCGTACGTACCGTTCAACGCCTGCTCACGGCGGGCGAGTTCCGCATCGTCGACCAGCAACTCGATCGAGCGATTCGGGATGTCGATGCGGATACGGTCGCCGTCCTCGACCAGAGCGATCGTGCCACCGGACGCGGCCTCCGGGGAGGCGTGGCCGATGGACAGGCCGGAGGTGCCGCCGGAGAAGCGTCCGTCGGTGATCAGTGCGCAGGTCTTGCCGAGACCGCGGCCCTTGAGGAAGGACGTGGGGTAGAGCATCTCCTGCATGCCGGGGCCGCCCTTGGGGCCCTCGTAGCGGATGACGACGACATCGCCGTCCGTCACCTGTTTGTTGAGGATCTTCTCGACGGCCTCTTCCTGCGACTCGCAGACGACCGCCGGGCCCTCGAAGCTCCAGATCGACTCGTCCACACCGGCGGTCTTGACCACGCACCCGTCGACGGCGAGGTTGCCCTTCAGGACCGCCAGGCCGCCGTCCTTGGAGTACGCGTGCTCGGCGCTGCGGATGCAGCCGCCCTCGGCGTCCTCGTCGAGCGCCTCCCAGCGCTCGGACTGCGAGAAGGCCTCCGCCGACCGGACACAACCCGGGGCCGCGTGCCACAGCTCGACCGCCTTGGGCGAGGGCGAGCCACCGCGCACGTCCCAGGTCTTCAGCCAGTCCGACAGGGACGGGCTGTGGACGGCGTGCACGTCCTCGTTCAGCAGGCCGGCGCGGTGCAGTTCGCCGAGCAGGGCCGGGATGCCACCGGCGCGGTGCACGTCCTCCATGTAGTACGTGCGGTCCTTGGCGACGTTCGGCGCGACCTTCGCCAGGCAGGGAACCCTGCGGCTGACCGCGTTGATCTGCTCCAGCCCGAACGGGATGCCCGCCTCCTGGGCGGCGGCCAGCAGGTGCAGGATCGTGTTGGTGGAGCCGCCCATCGCGATGTCGAGGGCCATGGCGTTCTCGAAGGCCGCGAAGGTGGCGACGTTGCGCGGGAGGACCGTCTCGTCGTCCTGCTCGTAGTAGCGGCGGGTGATGTCCATGACCGTGCGGGCCGCGTCCTCGTACAGGGCCTTACGGGCCGTGTGCGTGGCGAGCACCGAGCCGTTGCCGGGCAGGGACAGGCCGATGGCCTCGGTCAGGCAGTTCATCGAGTTGGCGGTGAACATACCGGAGCAGGAACCGCAGGTCGGACAGGCGTTCTCCTCGATACGGAGGATGTCCTCGTCCGAGATCTTGTCGTTCACGGCGTCGGAGATCGCGTCGACCAGGTCGAGCGTACGGACCGTGCCGTCCACCAGCGTGGCGCGGCCGGACTCCATGGGGCCGCCGGAGACGAAGACGGTGGGGATGTTGAGCCGCAGAGCGGCGTTCAGCATGCCCGGGGTGATCTTGTCGCAGTTGGAGATGCAGATCAGGGCGTCGGCGCAGTGCGCCTCGACCATGTACTCCACGCTGTCCGCGATGAGATCACGGGACGGCAGGGAGTAGAGCATGCCGCCGTGCCCCATCGCGATGCCGTCGTCGACGGCGATGGTGTTGAACTCGCGCGGGATGCCGCCGGCCTCCCTGATCGCCTCGCTGACGATCCGGCCGACGGGCTGGAGGTGCGTGTGACCGGGCACGAACTCGGTGAAGCTGTTCGCCACTGCGATGATCGGCTTCCGGCCGATGTCCGCACCGGGTACACCGGAGGCGCGCATAAGGGCGCGGGCGCCCGCCATGTTGCGGCCGTGGGTGACTGTGCGGGACCTCAGCTCGGGCATCGTCGCTCGCTCCTTCAGGGACAGCAGAGACTGCGATCAGAGACTTCTGACTGCTATCGAGCGTACGCCGGTCATCCAGAGGGCGGGACGAGGTGTCCGAAATATGGGACGCATGTCTCGCGGAAGAGCCACCAGCCACGTCACCGCCCGGTGAGATGCCCCTGCACGACGGGCGCCACGCGCGCGATGATCTCCTCCACGTCCACCGAGGTGATCGGCTCGATCTTGATCACGTACCGCATCATCGCGACGCCCACCAGCTGCGCGGCGGCGAGCTCGGCACGCAGCTCGGCGTCCGGGGAGTCGATCTCACCGGCGATACGCCGCATCAGCTGGGCGGAGACGAGCCGCCTGAAGACGGCGGCAGCGGCCTCGTTGTTGACCGCCGACCGGACGATGGCGAGCAGCGGCTTCCGGGACACGGGGTTCTCCCAGAGCCCGAAGATGACGCGGGTCATCCGCTCCCCCACATCGTCGAGGGGCCCTTCGAGCACCACGTCCCGCACCTTGAGGGCGGGCGCGAAGGCGACCTCCACCGACGCCTCGAAGACCTGCTCCTTGGTGCCGAAGTAGTGGTGCACGAGCGCCGAGTCCACGCCGGCCGCCTTGGCGATGCCGCGCACGGACGTCTTCTCGTAGCCGCGCTCGGAGAACTCCTCGCGGGCGGCGTTCAGGATGCGGTCGCGGGTGTCCGCGGATTCCGTACGAGGGGGCCGGCCCCGGCGTCGGGAGCCCACCCCGCCCTGGCCCGAGGTGATGCCGGTCACGGCCGGGACACCTTCATGGCCGAGGCCAGATGCAGCCGCGTGAAGGCGAGGGCCTCGGCGAGGTCGGCCTCGCGTTCGGCGCTGGACATCGCGCGGCGGGTGTTGACCTCGATGACGACGTGACCGTCGAAGCCGGTCAGGGCGAGCCGCTCCAGCACCTCGGCGCAGGGCTGGGTGCCGCGGCCCGGGACGAGGTGCTCGTCCTTCGCCGATCCTCTGCCGTCGGCGAGGTGGACGTGGCCGAGCCGGTCGCCCATGCGGTCGATCATCTGGAGGGCGTCGCTCCGGGCGGTCGCCGTATGGCTGAGATCGATCGTGAAGTGCCGGTAGTCGTCCTTCGTCACGTCCCAGTCGGGGGCGTAGGCGAGCATCTCGCGGTCGCGGTAGCGCCAGGGGTACATGTTCTCGACGGCGAACCGCACATCCGTCTCGTTCGCCATCCGCCAGATTCCCTCGACGAAGTCGCGGGCGTACTGACGCTGCCAGCGGAACGGGGGGTGTACGACCACGGTGCTCGCCCCCAGCTTCTCGGCGGCCGCCTGGGCTCGCTGGAGCTTGGTCCAGGGGTCGGTGGACCACACGCGCTGGGTGATCAGCAGACACGGGGCGTGGATGGCGAGGATCGGGATGCGGTGGTAGTCGCTCAGCCTCCGCAGCGCCTCCATGTCCTGGCTGACCGGATCGGTCCACACCATGACCTCGACACCGTCGTACCCGAGGCGCGCGGCGATCTCGAAGGCCGTCGCCGTCGACTCCGGATACACGGAGGCCGTCGACAGCGCGACCTTCGCATCCGGGATGCGCACCACTGGTTCTGCCACGGGGACAGCGTACGGGGCGGCGCTGGGCGTCGGGGAACTGGTGGGGGCGGGGGGTCCGGGAGGGGTTGCAACCGGCCAGGTGTCCGAACTGGGCGGATGCCGGGGGGTGGAGTCGGGGGGTGTGGCGGGGTTCACGCGGCCGGTTCGCTCGGGGGGCGTCGGCGTGAGACGCGCTGGGCCCCGCGGGGTGGGCTGCGCCGCTCGGACCCGGGTTCTCGCCCCGCCGCCCCTACCCGTCCCATCTCCAGGGGCTCCGCCCCTTCCCCGCCAGGGGGCTGCGCCCCCTGGACCCCCATCGGCCTGAACGGCCTCGTCCTCAAACGCCGGACGGGCTGAAAGGCCTGGACGGCGGCACCGAGAAGCACCGACGGCACGCGTGCGTAGCCCCCCGCGGGTGGGTGGGGGGCAGGGATGGCACAGCCTCCCCCCACCAAGTGGTGGACGGCCCGGAATGCCTGGACCGGCACTGGAAAGTGACCGGCACAGTGGCCGTGGTGGTGGGCGCACCCCCGCGGCGCCGCAGTCGCCCACGGCGGCAAGGGGACGTGCCGGGGGGTGTCCGCCCGCAGCGGCCGGCGTCAACACGCAGCACCTCTCGGCCTAGGACTTGTCCGGTCGATCATGTGCGGAGCCAGATGACGAGGGCCGCGGCGGTGGCGGTGCCGAGGTAGACGTAGCCGCGCTTGTCGTATCGAGTGGCGACGGCTCGGGCGTTCTTGAGCCGGTTGATGGCCCGTTCGACGGTGTTGCGTTTCTTGTAGCGCTCTTTGTCGAAGGCGGGTGGTCGGCCGCCGTGTGAGCCTTTGCGCAGGCGGGCGGACTGGCTGTCGACCTTCTCGGGGATGGTGTGCCGGATGCCGCGTTGTCGCAGGTAGTTGCGGATAGGCCCGTTGCTGTAGGCCTTGTCGGCGGCGAGGCTGTCCGGCTTCTTGCGGGGCCTGCCCGGCCCGAGACGGGGGACGCGAATCTTCTGCAGCACGGGCTTGAACTGCGTGCAGTCCGCCCGCTGTCCCGGCGTAACGACCAGGGACAGCGGGCGGCAGCGGCCGTCCGCGCTCAGGTGGAGCTTGGTGGTGAACCCGCCGCGCGAGCGGCCCAGGCCCTCACCTCCAGCACCACCTCCACCAGGCGGGCGATGAGACTCTGCCATGGCATCTCGTCCTGACGTTCTCGCGGTTCGTCCCCCTTTGGGGCGAGGGCTGGCGGAGGATCGGTGGGGGCGCCGGCCGCATGCTGGTGGGCACGGACGACGGTGGAGTCGACCGAGATGTCCCAGTCGATCTCACCCGCCGCGTCGGCCTCGGCTTGGACCTGCCGGAGGAGACGTTCCCAGGTGCCGTCGGCCGACCACAGCCGGTGACGTTCGTAGACCGTCTTCCACGGCCCGAACCGTTCGGGCAGGTCACGCCACTGCACACCGGTCCGCACCCGGTGCAGAATCCCGTCGATCACCTGCCGGTGATCCCGCCACCTGCCACAACGCCTGTTGCTGACCGGCAGGAACGGCCGCAACCGTTCCCACTCGGCATCCGTGAGATCACCCCGCCCCATGTCCACACCAACGACCCGGGTTCGGACCAGTCACATGATCGGCCGGACAAGTCCTAAGGCGACCGCCGGTCCGAGGACGGACACCCCCCGGCACGGCCCCGACCCACCACACACCCGCAGGCGCAACGCGCACCCCCGCCCAACAGCCACAGGCCCCCGCAGGCACCCCCCGCCCAACCGCCGGAGGCAACCGTCACCCCACCGACAAGTGATCCAACTTCCGCAAAATCACGCCCTCCCGCAACGCCCAAGGACAGACCTCCAGCGTCTCCACCCCGAACAGATCCATCGCCCCCTCGGCCACCAGCGCCCCCGCGAGCAACTGCCCCGCCCGCCCCTCGGAGACCCCCGGCAGTTCCGCCCGCTGGACCACCGTCATCCCGGCCAGTCGGGGAACCCACGCCTCCAAGGACTCCCGCTTCAGCTCGCGCTGGGCGTACAGGCCATCCGCGGAGCGGGCGGCGCCGGCGAGGCGGGCCAGTTGCTTGAAGGTCTTGGACGTGGCGACCACGTGATCGGGCGCGCCGAACCGGGTGAATTCGCCGACCGTACGGGCGATCTGCGCCCGGACGTGCCGCCGTAGCGCACGTATGTCCTCCGGCTCCGGCGGATCACCCGGCAGCCAGCCGGCCGTCAGCCGCCCCGCCCCCAGCGGCAGCGACGCCGCCGCGTCCGGCTCCTCGTCGATGCCGTACGCGATCTCCAGGGACCCGCCCCCGATGTCCAGCACCAGCAGCTTCCCGGCCGACCACCCGAACCACCGCCGCGCGGCGAGGAAGGTCAGCCGAGCCTCCTCCGCACCGGTGAGAACCTGCAGCTCAACGCCGGTCTCTTCCTTCACGCGGGCGAGCACGTCATCGGCGTTGGTGGCCTCCCGCACCGCGGACGTCGCGAACGGCAGCACCTCCTCGGCGCCCTTGTCCTCGGCGGCCTGCAGCGCCTCGTGGATGACGCCGATCAGCTTGTCGATGCCCTCGGGGCCGATGGCCCCGCTGTCGTCGAGGAGTTGGGCAAGGCGCAGTTCCGCCTTGTGCGAGTGCGCGGGCAGCGGGCGCGCGCCGGGGTGCGCATCCACCACCAGGAGATGCACCGTGTTGGATCCAACGTCGAGGACACCGAGTCTCATGTACGGAACGCTACTGCCACCTGGTCGATCCTCCGTCCTCGAAGCCGCAGGTACGGACGCCGTACCCTGGACCCGTGCCAAAGACGAAAAAGGCGAAGACTGACAAGACGGCCAAATCAGCCAAGGGTTCTTCGCAGGCGAAGGCAGCCACGAAGTCGAAGAAGCCCACGAAGTCCGAGAAGGCCTCCCAGGAACCGGACGAGAAGGGTCTGGACTTCGCACGCGCCTGGGTGGAGTTCCCGGATCCGGCGGACGACGAGCAGGTCTTCCGGTGTGATCTGACATGGCTGACCTCCCGCTGGAACTGCATCTTCGGCAGCGGCTGCCAGGGCATCCAGGCAGGCCGCGCTGACGACGGCTGCTGCACGCTGGGCGCGCACTTCTCGGACGAGGACGACGAGAAGCGGGTCGCCGAACATGTGGCGAGGCTCACGCCGGAGATCTGGCAGCACCATGACGAGGGCATGGAGCACGGCTGGATCTCCGAGGACGAGGACGGCGACCGCCAGACCCGCCCCTTCAACGGCTCGTGCATCTTCCAGAACCGCGCCGGCTTCGCGGGCGGCGCGGGCTGCTCGCTGCACATCCTCGCCCTCAAGGAGGGCCGCGAGCCGCTGGAGACCAAGCCGGACGTCTGCTGGCAGCTGCCGGTCCGGCGGACGTACGACTGGATCGACCGGCCCGACGACACCCGAGTGCTGCAGGTGTCGATCGGTGAGTACGACCGTCGCGGCTGGGGCCCGGGCGGCCACGACCTGCACTGGTGGTGCACCTCGGCGACGTCGGCGCACGGCGCGGGCGACCCGGTGTACGTGTCGTACCGGCCGGAGCTGATCGAACTGATGGGCAAGGCTGGCTACGACCGCCTGGTCGAGCTGTGCGAGGAGCGGCTGGCGTCGCAGCTGCCGTTGCTGGCACCGCATCCGGCGGATCCCGTCGGCTGACGGACCGGGCAGGGAGCGGCGGCTTACGACCCCGACGGGCTCGGATCGCCGCTCCCGCTCCCGCTGGGCGGCGGCGTCGAGCCCCCGGGCTCGGACGGGCCGGACTCGGACGGCTCGCCGGGTGTGTGCGGCGGGTCGGAGGGCGAGGTCGGCGGGTCGCTGGGCGTCGGGTCGGTCGGAGCCGGGGTCGTCGGCGTCGGATCGGGCCCCGAGGACGAGGGCGGCGGCTCGCTGGGGGTTCCGGGGTCGGTCGGATCGGTGGGGTGGGGGTTGCTGGGATACGGGCCGGGGCCCTGCCCCGGCCCGGAGGGGCTCGGTGCGGTGCCGTACCCCTCGATGGAGACGAGGGCACCGGCGGGTGAGATCGCCACCCGCGCGCTCCAGTACCCGGACGGCTCCTGCAGCTGGTCGACGTACACCTTGATCGTCAACGACTCACCGGGCGCCAGCGTTCCCGCCGACTGACTCAGATAGAGCCAGTGCGCGCCGGTACTCGCGGACCACCGCACCGGCGTACGCCCCGTCGCCCTGAGGGTGACGAGCGTGGTGTCGCCGCTGTTGCCGGCCGACACCTCCAGGCCGCCGACGCCCGCCCCGCGCGCGCCGCTGACGCTGACGACCTCCACGGAGACGTCCGGTCTGCCGCGGTCACCGAAACTGTCACCACGTCTGGTGCTCGCGTTGCCCGCGTTCTCGTAGCCGTCGCCCGCGGCCTCCCCGTCGAGGCTGCCGGGCCCCTGCGCCTCGCTCGCACTGGCCGAGCTGCCGTCGACGCCCTCGCCGGTCGGCGTGCCCCGGTAGGCGGCCCACAGGGCGATGACCGGGGCGGCGACGACGGTGGCGACGACCGTCGTCGTCACGGCACGCGCGCGTAGCCGGTCCCTGCGGGCGGCACGATCCTTCGGGTCCATCGGGAACCCGCGCCGGTCGAAGCGCGGCACGGCCACGCCCCGCGCGCGTGGGGCGTGCGCGAGGGCCATGTGCAGGGCCGCGCGGGGCGCCTGAAGGACGGGCAGTTCGGCGGGGGTGACGGCCGCGCCGGGCCACCGGCCGGGGATCGCGCGCTCGGCGGTACGGCGGCAGCGCGGGCAGTCGTCGACGTGCCGGACGAGTTCGCGGCGCAGAGCCGTGCCGAGCACGAGCTGGTTGTCGCCGGTAAGCCGGGCGACGCCCGGACAGGCGCCGGTCTCGACGACGGCGAGGGCCGCGCGCGTGCGCTCGACCTCGCAGGCGGCGGTGGCCAGCAGCTCGCGGGCTGCGGCCAGGTCCATGCCGAGGACGGCGGCGACCTCGTGGGTGGCGAGGTGGTGGCGTACGGCGAGTTCGAGGGCCTCGCGCTGCTCCGGGGTGGTGCCGGCGGCCTCCGGCCAGGCCAGCAGGGCCAGTTCGCGGCGCCGCTGCTCCTGGACCTCCTCGGAGACGGCGGGTCGGTTGGCCTGTGTTCCCGCCTGCCGATGGGCGCCGGTCCGGCCCGCCGCGTGGCTGCCCTGACGTTTCTGCTTGGCCTCGGCCAGCTTGCGCAGGCACGCCCAGCGGGCCAGCGCGTACAGCCAGGGCCGTCGGTCCGCCGCGGCCTCCGGCACGCGCTGCCCGCGTCGTTCGGCGAGCGCGAGGACATCGCCGAGGGCGGCGGTCGCGGTGTCGTGGTCGCACAGCACGGACAGGCAGTAGGTGAACAGCCCGTCCAGATACGGCTCGTAGCGCGCGGGCGTCCGCTGCGCCACCGTACGCGCCGCCGCACGGTCGCGCGCCTCCCGATGCGCCCGGTGCGCGCCGGCCGTGCGGGTCGAGGTCTCCGGGCTGCTGCTCATCATTGGTGGACCGTAGGCGGCCCCGGGTGGCGCCTTCTCCCTGCTTGAGCAGTTTTACTCCGTACGGGTGAAACGATCCCTCAATAGGGGACAGGGGCGCCGGATTCCGTGGTTTGTGCATGACGAGAAGGCCCCGAGCAGGCATTGCGCCGGCCCGAAGCGGCTGTGCGCAGCCGTACGGCGTTGTCAGTGGGCTCGGTTACGGTTCATCGCATGGCTGCCCGTACCAAGTCCACGAAGGACCGCCCGTCCTACCGCTGCACCGAGTGCGGCTGGCAGACGGCCAAGTGGCTCGGCCGCTGCCCCGAGTGCCAGGCCTGGGGGACGGTCGAGGAGTACGGCGCGCCCGCGGTCCGCACGACGACACCGGGGCGGGTGACGACGTCCGCGCTGCCGATCGGGCAGGTCGACGCACGGCAGGCCACCGCGCGGCCCACCGGCGTGCCCGAGCTCGACCGGGTGCTCGGCGGCGGGCTGGTGCCCGGCGCCGTCGTCCTCGTCGCGGGCGAGCCCGGCGTCGGCAAGTCCACGCTGCTGCTGGACGTGGCGGCCAAGTCGGCGAGCGACGAACACCGCACGCTGTATGTCACCGGCGAGGAGTCGGCGAGCCAGGTGCGGCTGCGCGCCGACCGCATCGGCGCCATCGACGACCACCTGTATCTCGCGGCCGAGACCGATCTGGCCGCCGTGCTCGGCCACTTGGACGCGGTGAAGCCGTCACTGCTCATCATGGACTCGGTGCAGACCGTGGCCTCCCCGGAAATCGACGGTGCACCCGGCGGCATGGCACAGGTCCGGGAGGTCGCCGGCGCCCTGATCCGGGTCTCCAAGGAACGCGGGATGTCCACGCTCCTTGTCGGGCACGTCACAAAAGACGGGGCGATCGCCGGCCCCCGCCTCCTCGAACACCTCGTGGACGTGGTGCTCAGCTTCGAGGGCGACCGGCACGCGCGCCTGCGTCTGGTCCGAGGCGTCAAGAACCGCTACGGCACGACGGACGAGGTCGGCTGCTTCGAGCTGCACGATGAGGGCATCACGGGCCTTGCCGACCCAAGCGGACTTTTCCTGACCCGTCGCGACGAACCGGTCCCCGGCACCTGCCTGACGGTCACCCTGGAGGGCCGCCGCCCCCTGGTCGCCGAAGTCCAGGCGCTCACCGTCGACTCACAGATCCCCTCACCCCGGCGCACGACGTCCGGCCTGGAGACCTCCCGCGTCTCGATGATGCTGGCCGTCCTCGAACAGCGCGGCCGGATCAGCGCCCTCGGCAAGCGTGACATCTACTCCGCGACCGTCGGCGGAGTGAAGCTCTCGGAGCCCGCCGCCGACCTCGCCGTGGCCCTCGCCCTGGCCTCCGCCGCGAGTGACACACCTCTCCCCAAGAACCTCGTCGCGATCGGCGAGGTCGGCCTCGCGGGCGAGGTCAGACGGGTCACGGGCGTGCAGCGCAGGCTCGCCGAAGCGCACCGGCTGGGCTTCACGCACGCCCTCGTACCGGGCGACCCGGGCAAGATCCCTGCGGGCATGAAGGTGCTGGAAGTGGCTGACATAGGGGACGCGCTGCGGGTCCTTCCACGCTCGCGTCGCAGAGAGGCCCCACGGGACGACGACGACCGCCGGTAGACTTTGCCCAGGTCTCGCCCGTCCGTACGAACAGAGTGTGCGAAACGGAGCGCCCCAGAACCTGCGACCGGAGGAGTGCAGTGGCAGCCAACGACCGGGCAGCAGCTCCCGGAAAGTCCGGTGGGAGCTCCGGTGCCGATGGCCTGATGCGCGCCTCACTGAGCGCCGTGGCACCCGGCACGGCCCTGCGCGACGGGCTTGAGCGGATCCTCCGCGGCAACACCGGCGGACTCATCGTCCTCGGCTCCGACAAGACCGTCGAGGTGATGTGCACGGGCGGATTCGTCCTGGATGTCGAGTTCACGGCGACGCGACTGCGTGAGCTGTGCAAGCTCGACGGCGGCATCGTGCTGTCGTCGGATCTGTCGAAGATCCTGCGCGCGGGCGTCCAGCTGGTCCCGGACCCGACGATCCCCACCGAGGAGACGGGCACCCGGCACCGCACAGCGGACCGGGTCAGCAAGCAGGTCGGCTTCCCGGTCGTCTCGGTCTCCCAGTCGATGCGGCTGATCGCGCTCTACGTCGACGGCCACCGCCGCGTCCTGGAGGACTCGGCGGCGATCCTCTCCCGTGCCAACCAGGCCCTGGCGACCCTGGAGCGCTACAAGCTCCGCCTCGACGAGGTCGCGGGAACGTTGTCAGCGCTGGAGATCGAGGACCTGGTGACGGTCCGCGATGTCTCGGCGGTCGCCCAGCGCCTGGAGATGGTCCGGCGTATCGCGACCGAGATCGCCGAGTACGTGGTGGAGCTCGGCACCGACGGACGTCTCCTGGCCCTCCAGCTGGACGAGTTGATCGCGGGTGTGGAGCCCGAGCGCGAGCTCGTGGTGCGCGACTACGTCCCCGAGCCGACGGCCAAGCGCTCCCGCACGGTCGACGAGGCGCTGTACGAGCTGGACGCGCTCACCCACGCCGAGCTTCTCGAACTGTCCACGGTGGCAAGGGCGTTGGGCTACACCGGATCCCCGGAGGCGCTGGACTCCGCGGTCTCCCCGCGTGGCTTCCGCCTCCTGGCCAAGGTGCCGAGGCTGCCGGGCGCGATCATCGACCGCCTGGTGGAGCACTTCGGCGGCCTGCAGAAGCTGCTCGCCGCGAGCGTGGACGACCTCCAGACGGTGGACGGCGTCGGCGAGGCCCGGGCGCGCAGCGTCCGTGAGGGCCTGTCGCGGCTGGCGGAGAGCTCGATCCTGGAGCGGTACGTCTAGCCGGGCCACTGAGCCGGCTTCGCTCAGCCGGCTTCTGTCCGCTGACCGCCGCTAGTCGTTCTCCAGCACGAACGACGTCTGCGCCGTCCCGAACCCCGGCGTCTTCGCCTCCACCAGATACGTCCCCGCCGGAGCAGCCCCCGCGGGCGGCGTCGCGCACTGCGCAGCGCTCGCCTTGCGGTCCCATTTCACTGTGTACGTGATGCTCTCACCGGTGGGCACCCGGAACTTAAGGCTGCCGGAGACCTTGGGGCAGTCGGCGGAGGACCAGAAGTCGTTCTCGGATCCCGCCTGGGTGAGCGTCACCACGGCGTTCTTCGGGCCGAGGTCGACCTTGCAGTCGTAGCTGGAGGAGTTCGTCGCGGTCAGCAGCACGGCGGGCATCTGGCCGGGCTCGTACGCGTTGCGCTGGCTGCGCACCGTCAGCTTCACCGCGCCCGCGACACAGTCGGGCAGCGTGGAGCCCGCGGCGACCGCGTCGTCCGCGCCGACCCCGCCGGCCGCGCCGCCACCCGCGGATCCGCTGCCCGAACCACCGGAGCTCCCGTCACCGTCACCGGACCCACTGCCGTCACCGGCGCCGGAGCCGTCACCGGACCCAGACCCGTCGGAGTCGCCACCGCCGGGCGACTCGTCGCGCCCGCCCGGCGCTTCACTGATCGCCGGCCCCGAACTCGACGGGCCCGGGGTGATCGTCGAAGGCGCTGGATTCTTTCCGTCGGACCCGCCCTCGTCGTTCTTGCCGCCTCCGCCGCCCGAGGTGAGCACCCAGGCGGCCAGCAGCGCCAACAGGGCGAACACGGACAGCATTACGGCCCTCCGACGCCAGTAGATGGAGGAGGGAAGCGGCCCGACCGGATTGCGCAGAGATCCCACGGCGCAAACTGTACGAGAGATCGGCGCGCTGGCTTGCTCCACCCGCCGCCGAAGGCCGCAACTTTTCCGGATCATCATCCCGGAAACCCGCCCGGTAACGGCGCCCGACCCCTGTCTTCCGTCAGGCGTGACACCTGCCGATCGCAGGATGTGACGGTATCGGCCCGCCGCCTACGGTCCGTGACCATGGACTTCGAGGACGCGGAGCTCTACCGCGACATCACCGGCTTCGCCCACGACACCCCAACGTGGGTACAGCACACCGCCGAGATATGGACGGAGGCCGGACTGCTGCTGTTCGCCGCCCTGTTCGTCACCGCGTGGTGGCGAGCCAGACGCGACACCACCCGGACCTTCGCGATCGCGGTCCTTGCACCTCTGGCCACGGCTGTTGCGTACGTGGGCAGTGAGCTCCTCAAGTCGGTTGTCACGCAGGAGCGTCCGTGCCGGGCGGTACCGGACGCGACCGTCTCTCTCGCCGCCTGCCCGCCACCCGGCGACTGGTCCTTTCCCAGCAACCACGCCACCATCGCGGGCGCCGCGGCCGTCACCATGGCCCTGACCGGTCGGGCACTCCTGTGGCTGACGGCCCCCATGGCCCTGCTCATGGCCTTCTCCCGCGTCTTCGTCGGCGTGCACTATCCGCACGACGTCGCGGCGGGCCTCGTCCTCGGCGCGGTTGTCGCCGTGGCGGCCGTACGGCTCGGCACCGGCCCGGCGATCCGGCTGGCGGAGGCGATGCGGGCCTCGTCGGCGCCCGCCGTACGGTGGTTCACCGGACCGGGACCCGAGCGGGTCGCGTCGTACGACATGCGCTGAGCCTCACGACTCCACGAGGCCCGCCTCGTACGCCACGATCGCCGCCTGCACCCGGTTACGCACGCCCAACCGGTCGAGCACCGCGCTCACATACGCCTTCACCGTGCCCTCGACGAGGTGCAGCCGGGCGGCGATCTCCGGGTTGGACAGGCCCGCGCCGACGAGTCCGAGCACCTCGTGCTCGCGCGGGCTGAGCTCGGCCACGCGTGCGCGTGCGGCGGCCTCACGGCCGAGTCGCCCGTCGCGGCCGCCCAGTCCGTCGATGACATGGCGGGCCACCTTCGGCGACAGGAACGCCGCACCGCCCGCCACCGCCCGTACGCGCGCGATCAGTTCGTACGGGTCCCCGGACTTCAGCAGGAAGCCGGTGGCGCCGCCGCCGAGCGCGCGGGCCACGTAAGCCTGTTCGGAGAAGGTGGTGAGCATCGCGACGGCCGTGCCGGGGACGCTGCGTACGATCTCCTCGGCCGCCGCGAGCCCGTCCAGGCGTGGCATACGAATGTCCAGCAGGGCCACGTCCGGCCGGTGCGCCCGGGCAAGCTCGACCGCCTCGCGCCCGTCGCCGGCCTCCGCGACGACCTCGGTCTCGCCGGCGCTCATCAGGATGGCGCGCACGCCGGCCCGCACCATCGCCTCGTCGTCGGCCAGCAGTACGCGGATCACCGTACGAACTCCTCAGCTGTGGAAGGGCGTCGGGACAGTCCGCCCCTGGGGATCACGTCCTTGGAGACGAGCCTCCCCTCGTCGTCGAAGCAGAGCCTGAAGTGGTCTACGGAGACGAGGAGTTCGCCGCTCGCACGGTAGTAGCGGCAGTCGCTGCCCTCCGGGGGCGGCACGGGCGCGCGGTCGACGGGCGCGTCCCGCACGCTGCGGTCCGGCAGGACGTGCGCGAGGTCCCCGTCCGATGCCCCGAGCCGAAGCTCGGCGTAGGCGGCGGGCGGCAGGACCGAGTGGGTCTCCGTGTACGCGTACCAGGCGAACCCCCCGCCGACGAGCACGACGCCGGCGGCGACGGCGCCCGCGAGGGCGAGGACGACACGACGGCGGGCGCGGGTGTAGGGGGCGTACGGGGCCGGGGCCGGACGTACGGCTGAGGCGACGTCCTGCTCGGGGACGTGCGCCCACACGCGGAAGCCGTCGCCGCGGGGACCGGCCTCGAAGTCACCGCCGACCGCGGTGACGGCGGCGCGCAGGGCTTGCAGGCCGGTGCCGCCGGAGGCGAGGGGAGGGGGGCTCGGAGAGGTGGACGAGGGCGAGCCCCGCCCACTGGTCACCGTGACCGTCGTACCGCCCGCCTTCCTGGCCGCGGCCACGGCGACCTCGGCACCAGGTGCGTGCCGGGCGGCGTTCGTCAGTGCCTCGCGGACCACCCGGTACAGGACCCGCTCGGCGACGCCACCCGGCTCCAGCGCGACTGCCGTACCGCCGTCAGGCTCCGCCCAGTGCACCGCGAGCCCCGACTCGGCGGCGCGGGCGACGAGTTGCTCGACGGTCTCCCCCGGCGGGCTCAGGGACACCGGCTCGTCTTCCTCCCGCAGCACGCCGATGATGCGGTGCAGCCGGTCGGTGGCGTCCGCGGCCGCCGCGCGCAGGTCGGCAGCCGCGGTGCGGTGGTGGTCGGGAAGGTCGGGGGCGACCTGGAGGGCGCCCGCGCGCAGGGCGATGAGGCTCAGCTCGTGGCCCAGGGAGTCGTGCATGTCCTGGGCAATCCGGGCCCGCTCGCGCAGTCGGGCCCGCTCCTCGGCGATGCGCTGCTCGCCCTCCAGACGCGCGGCCCGGTTCCAGCCGGCCGCGGTCAGCTGCCGGCTCTGCCGCCAGTACCGGCCACCGAGCCAGGGGAAGACACAGCCGAACAGCAACGTGCCCGTCAGCACGACCCACTCCGGCGCCGGATCGACCCCGAACAGCGCGATCCTCGCCGTACCGAGAAACCCGACGCCCCCGAAGACGACGACGGCCGGCCGCACCCGTTGCGCGCGCAGACCGAGCAGCAGCGCGAAGACGCCCAGCGCGGGGCCGTAAGAGACGGTGAACAGAGCGGGGGCAGCCACCAGACTCAGTACGGCCGTCAGCGCGAAGGCCGCCGAGGGGCGCCACCGCGCCACGGCCACCGCGGCGGCGAGCACGGCCACCCCGGCCAGCTGCTGCCACCCGGCGCGCGGCTCGTTCATCCCGAGCCGGTCGGCCGTGAGCGCGGGCAGCACGAGGGCGGCCCACAGGAGGCAGGCCCGCCATATCCGAGGACGTTCCATCCGCCCGACGCTACAAGCGGGGGGTGGGTGGCCACTGCTGTCGATCGTCAGGTGCAGGGGCTTTCAGCCCGTCCGGCGTTCGAGGACGAGGCCCTCCGGGGCCGAAGCGGGGCGCTGGGGGCCTCTGGGGGCCGCAGGCCTCCAGGGACCGCCACCCACCACCCACCCGCAGCCGCAGCCGCAAAACGCACCGCCACCGCCGCCTACCCACCCGACCGCCCTCGACGTGGCAGGATCGGAAAGGCCATGACTGCGCCAACGAAGCCCCCGCACAGCGACTCCACCGACGCCGGCTGCGACGCCCCCCTCGCCGAGCCGCTGCAAGCAACCGTCATCGAATGGTTCGACGAGAACGCCCGCGACCTCCCCTGGCGGCGGCCCGAAGCCGGTCCCTGGGGAGTGATGGTCAGTGAGTTCATGCTGCAGCAGACGCCCGTGAACCGCGTCCTGCCCGTCTACGAGCAGTGGCTCACCCGCTGGCCCCGCCCCGCCGACCTGGCCAAGGACGCGCCCGGCGAGGCCGTCCGCGCCTGGGGCCGGCTCGGCTACCCGCGCCGTGCGCTGCGGCTGCACGGCGCCGCCGTCGCCATAGCGGAACGGCACGGCGGGGACGTACCGACCGACCACGCCCAGCTCCTCGCGCTGCCCGGCATCGGCGAGTACACGGCCGCGGCGGTCGCCTCCTTCGCCTACGGTCAACGGCACGCCGTCCTGGACACCAACGTCCGCCGGGTCCTCGCCCGTGCCGTGACCGGCGTGCAGTACCCGCCGAACGCCACCACCGCCGCCGAGCGCAAGCTCGCCCGCACGCTGCTCCCCGACGACGAGGGCACCGCCGCCCGCTGGGCCGCGGCCTCCATGGAACTCGGTGCGCTGGTGTGCACCGCGAAGAACGAGTCGTGCCACCGCTGCCCGATCACCGCACAGTGCGCCTGGCAGCTCGCGGGCAAGCCGGAGCACGAGGGCCCGCCGCGCCGCGGTCAGACGTACGCCGGAACGGACCGTCAGGTGCGCGGCAAGCTGCTCGCCGTACTCCGCGACGCCCATACGCCCGTCCCGCAGGCGGCGCTCGACCGGGTGTGGCACGAGCCGGTGCAGCGCGCCCGCGCCCTGGACGGCCTCGTCTCGGACGGTCTGGTGGAGCCGCTGCAGGGCGGGATGTACCGGCTGCCGCTGGGCTGACGCACCGACACGTCGCCCACGCGTGGGGCGCGTCACGGACGCACAGCCACATCACAGCCGTAGAGCGTCTGCAACACAGAAGGCACAGCCGCCGCACGGCCGCTACATGGCCACAATGCGGACATAACATCCCATACGCACCCTCAACTCCCCTGCCGTTTTATCCCTTTCCTGCTTCCGTTACACAACCGACGGACAGCCGAGCGCTAGCCGCAGGCTGCTTCGGACAGCCCCGTGACAACGCCTCCGTAGCTTCATTTCCGTACCCGACAGGCGGGGACGACTACGAACCACAGGCATTTACAACCGGCGGCCAACGAGCCGACGGGTACGGGGAATCGGAGGCGGTCAACATGGCGCAGGGAGAGGTGCTCGAGTTCGAGGAGTACGTCCGCACCCGGCAGGACGCGCTGCTGCGCAGTGCCCGCCGGCTGGTCCCGGACCCGGTGGACGCCCAGGACCTGCTGCAGACGGCGCTGGTGCGGACGTACCACCGCTGGGACGGCATCGCGGACAAGCGACTCGCGGACGCCTACCTGCGCCGCGTCATGATCAACACGCGGACCGAGTGGTGGCGGGCCCGGAAGCTGGAGGAGGTGCCGACCGAGCAGCTGCCGGACGCCTCGGTCGACGACTCCACCGAGCAGCACGCGGACCGCGCCCTGCTGATGGACATCATGAAGGTGCTCGCTCCCAAGCAGCGCAGTGTCGTGGTGCTGCGACACTGGGAGCAGATGTCCACTGAGGAGACGGCCGCCGCCCTCGGCATGTCGGCCGGAACGGTCAAGAGCACGCTGCACCGGGCGCTCGCCCGGCTCCGCGAGGAGCTGGAGAGCCGCGATCTGGACGCACGCGCGCTGGAGCGTGAGGAGCGGGAGCGTTGCGCGGCCTAGGCACGACGACGGGCGGCACCGGGCGCGCGGAAGCGGGTGACGGGGGCACCGACGGGGACAGCGGGGACCTCGGCTCACCCCGGTCCGGGCCCGCACCCGTCCGGGGGACCTTCCAGGCGGCGTTCACGGCGGTGGCCGTGGTCGTCGCCCTCGCCCTTTTCGCCTCCGGGTGCGCCACCGGCGGAACCGGTGCCCGCGACGAGGGACCGGCCCACGCCGACTCGGTGGGCGAAGCGGCCGTCTCGTCGACGCTCGCACCCTCGCCCTCGCCCTCGGCGTCGGCCTCGGCGGTGCCGGACCGGACGGAGGCCGTCCGCCTGGTCAAGGCGGACCCGGCGGTCTCGGCGGAGGTCAAACGCGAGCTGAAGCCGTGCGTCTCCGACGACTATCCCGTCGACGTGTCGTACGGCGATCTGACCGGCGGACCCTCGGACGACATCGTGGTCAACGTCCTGTCCTGCGGCGACGCGGTCGGCGTCGGCTCGTACGTCTACCGGGAGTCGGAGGGCGCGTACCGCAATGTGTTCAAGGCCGAGGAGCCGCCCGTCTATGCGGAGATCGACCGCGGCTACCTGGTGGTGACCAAGCAGGTGTACGCGAAGGACGACGCGCTGTCGAACCCGTCCAGCGAGAACGTGATCTCATACGAGTGGACGTCCGGCCGCTTCGTCCTGAAGTTCAGGACACGCACGGACTACGGCACCCTCGGCAGTGACGAGGAGTCGGCGGCGCCGGACGGCTGAGGTCCGGTCGCGACGGCAGTGAACGCATCGCGCGCTTCACGCGTCCCTCAAGTGGACACGTCCGACGCACCCGGAAGACGAGCACGGCCGGCGAACACCGCTGACGAGCACCGCTGAAGGCATACGGCAACACGGAACACGAGGACTGAGAGCACCGGGATGGCAGACCAGACCCACGTCCTGTTCGTCGAGGACGACGACGTCATCCGCGAGGCCACCCAACTCGCCCTGGAGCGGGACGGCTTCGCGGTCACCGCCATGCCCGACGGGCTGTCGGGCCTGCAGGCGTTCCGGACCGACCGGCCGGACATCGCCCTGCTGGACGTCATGGTCCCGGGCCTGGACGGCGTCAGTCTGTGCCGCCGTATCCGCGACGAGTCGACGGTGCCGGTGATCATGCTCTCCGCCCGCGCGGACTCGATCGACGTGGTGCTGGGCCTGGAGGCCGGCGCCGACGACTATGTGACCAAGCCGTTCGACGGTGCCGTACTGGTCGCGCGGATCCGCGCGGTGCTGCGCCGCTTCGGGCACGCGAGCGGCCCCGACCGCGTGGACGAGGCCGAATCGGCCGCCGCCGGCGGGATGCTGGCCTTCGGTGACCTGGAGGTCGACACCGAGGGCATGGAGGTGCGCAGGGACGGGCAGCCGGTTGCCCTCACGCCGACCGAGATGCGGCTGCTGCTGGAGTTCTCGTCGGCGCCGGGCACGGTGCTGTCGCGGGACAAGCTGCTGGAGCGCGTCTGGGACTACGGCTGGGGCGGGGACACCCGTGTCGTCGACGTCCATGTGCAGCGGCTGCGGCAGAAGATCGGCCAGGACCGCATCGAGACGGTCCGCGGCTTCGGCTACAAGTTGAAGGCCTGAGCGGGGCCGGCATGCGCGGGATGTTCAGACGCCCGGCTCCGTCCGGCGTGGTGCGCGCGGCGGGCCTCACGGACGCGGCCGACGCCGCGACCGTCGGTGGCCGTGGGACAGGCCTGGGTGCGGGAGCACATGCGGGCGCGCGCGTGAGTGGTCGTAGGAGCGGTGGCCGTACGAGCGGCCGCAGCGGCGCGCGCGGGCGCGGCCGGCTAGGGAGCCGTCTGGCCATTCGTACGGGTCTGCGGTGGAAGCTGAGCGCGGCGATCGCGCTGGTCGGCGCGCTCGTGGCGGTCGTGCTGAGCCTGGTCGTGCACAACGCGGCCCGGGTCTCGATGCTGGACAACGCGCGCGACCTCGCCGACGAACGGATCCAGATCGCCCAGCGCAGCTACGAGCAGTCCAAGCGGCTGAACTTCCCCAACGCCACGATCGACGACCCGGAGCTGCCCGCGGCGCTGCGGGAGAAGGTCGAGGAGGGCCGGCGGGCCACCTACGTGACCGACACGCCGGGCGGCACGCCCGACATCTGGGCGGCCGTACCGCTCACCAACGGCCATGTCATGTCGCTGCACACCGGGTTCACCGACCGCAGCGAGGACATCCTCGACGACCTCGACAAGGCACTGATCATCGGATCCATCGCGGTCGTCTTCGGCGGCAGCGCTCTCGGCGTCCTCGTCGGCGGGCAGTTGTCGCGCCGGCTGCGCAAGGCGGCGGCAGCGGCGCACCAGGTCGCGAGCGGGCAGCCGGAGGTGCGGGTGCGGGACGCCATCGGGGGTGTCGTACGGGACGAGACCGACGATCTGGCGAGCGCGGTGGACGCGATGGCGGACGCGCTGCAGCAGCGGCTGGAGGCGGAGCGCCGGGTCACGGCGGACATCGCGCACGAACTGCGGACGCCGGTGACCGGTCTGCTGACCGCGGCCGAGCTGCTGCCGCCCAGCCGGCTCACCGAACTGGTCCTTGACCGGGCGAAGGCCATGCGCACGCTCGTGGAGGACGTCCTGGAGGTGGCCCGTCTGGACAGCGCCTCGGAGCGGGCCGAGCTGCAGGACATCATTCTGGGCGAGTTCGTCAGCCGGCGGGTCTCGGCGAAGGACCCCGGCATCGAGGTGCGGGTCGTCCACGAGTCGGAGGTCACGACGGACCCGCGGCGCCTGGAGCGGGTGCTGTTCAACCTGCTGGCGAACGCCGCGAAGCACGGCCGGCCGCCCATCGAGGTCACGGTCGAGGGCCGGGTCATCCGGGTCCGCGACCACGGCCCCGGGTTCCCCGAGGACCTGCTCGCCGACGGGCCGAGCCGCTTCCGCACGGGCAGCAGTGACCGCGCGGGCCACGGTCACGGTCTCGGCCTGACGATCGCGGCAGGTCAGGCCCGGGTCCTCGGTGCCCGCCTGACCTTCCGCAACGTACGGCCGCCGGGTGCTGCGGAGCATGTGCAGGCGGAGGGCGCGGTGGCAGTCCTCTGGCTCCCGGAGCACGCGCCGACGAATACGGGAAGCTACCCGATGCTGCCGTAGGCCTGTTCCGATGCGCCCGCCGACAGTGGGGCCCGCTCCTCAGGCAGCTTGGCGGCTGCTCACCCGAACGACTTCGAGAAGTCGAGCTCCTCGCTCCGCTCGGTCAGCGAGTACCAGTTGCCGTTGTCGTCGCGGAAGATCGCCTCGATGCCGTACGGCCGCTCCTGCGGCTCCTGGATGAACTCCACCCCGCGTGCCTTGAAGGTCTCGTAGTCCCCCCGGCAGTCGTCGGTCCGGAACGCCCCGGCCCCGATGACGCCCTTCCCGACGAGCGTCTTCAGCGCCTCGGAGGACTCGGGGTCGAGACCGGGCCCGTCGAGGCTCATCAGCGCGAGCTCGACGTCCGGCTGGTCCTTGGCGCCCACGGTGACCCATCGCATGTCGCCCATGGACAGGTCGTTGCGCACCTCGAAGCCGATCTTCTCGGTGAAGAAGACCTTGGTGCGCTGCTGGTCAAACGTCCATACGGTGGTGATGCCGAGGCCCTTGATCATGACGGTGCCCTCCCGTGCTGTGGCTGGTTGTTCTCTCCGTCACGTTAGGCAGAGGCGCCATCAGGGCGCTTCTCCAAACTTGCTCTTCTGCCGCTCCCCCTGCGGCTCCCCTTCGCGGCGCCGGAATCCCCCGGCCCACAGCATCGCGTAGCAGCCTGGTATCAACGCCGCTCCCCGCCCGACATGCTTCTCCCGGTACTCCGTCGGCGTCAGTCCGGTCCGTGTCTTGAACCGCGCCGAGAACGTGCCGAGGCTGCTGAACCCGACCAGATGACAGATCTCCGTCACGGTCAGATTGGCCCCCCGCAGATACTCCTCGGCCCGCTCGATCCGCCGATGCGTCAGGTACTGCCCCGGCGTCTCCCCGTAAGCCGCCTTGAACGCCCGCACGAAGTGATACCGCGAGTACCCGGCATGCGCGGCAACGGCATCCAGGTCGAGCCCCGGGTCGGCCCACTCCCGATCCATGGCGTCCTTCGCCAACCGCAACTGCCGCACCTTGCCCATGGGTCCGATGGTGACACGGCCCACTGACACCCCTCCCGGCCACCGGCCAAGGCGAAGGCCCCCGGGACGGAACGTCGCCGAGGGCCCCACCCGAACCGCCCACTCAGACGGCCTCCACCACCGCCGCCTTGGCCCCCGTGCCATCCCCAGCGGCAGCGCCCCCATCGGCGTCAGTATCGGCGTCAGATGTCGGCCCCGCCCCCCGCAGCGGCACCTCCTTGACAAACACAGCCGCCACAAGGGCCACCACAGCCACCACGGCTCCCAGCAGAAACGCGGAATGCGTCCCGGCGGACACCGCATGCTGGTACGCCTCCCGCACAGCCTCCGGCAGCTTCGCCAGACCCGCCGCATTCACCTGAGCCGACTGCTCGGTCACCCGCGCGCCCAGCGCCCCGCCCTGCTCGGCCATGACGTCCTGGACGCGGCTGTTGAACAGCGCCCCCATGATCGCGACCCCGAACGAGGACCCGAGCGTACGGAACAGCGTGGTGGACGACGACGCGACACCCATGTCCTTCATCTCGACGCTGTTCTGCGCGACCAGCATGGTGATCTGCATCAGACAGCCCATGCCGAACCCGACCACCGCCATGAACACCCCGGACATGAACCGGCTCGTCCCGGTGTCCATCGTCGACAGCAGATAGAGCCCGACGACCATCAGCGCACTGCCGACGACCGGGAACACCTTGTACCGCCCGGTGTTCGTGGTCACACGCCCGGCGACCATCGAGGTCACCAGCATCGCGCCGAGCATGGGCAGCAGCAGAAGCCCGGAGTTGGTGGCGGAAGCCCCCTGCACGGACTGCTGGTACAGCGGCAGGAACAGCGTCGCCCCGAACATCACGAACCCGACGATGAACCCGATCACGGACATCAGAGTGAAGTTCCGGCTGCGGAAGATGTGCAGCGGCACCACCGGCTCCGCCGCCTTGGTCTGCCAGAACACGAACCCGACGAGCGCGGCGACCCCGATCCCGATGAGCTCCATGATCCGCGCGGACGTCCACGCGTACTCCGTACCGCCCCACGTGGTCACCAGCACGATCGCGGTAATCCCCACGGTCAGCAGCCCGGCCCCGAGATAGTCGATCCGCGCCTGCGACCGCTTCCTCGGCAGATGCAGCACGACACTGATCGCGGCGAGCGCCACGACCCCGAGCGGCAGGTTGATGTAGAAGGCCCAGCGCCAGCCCCAGTGGTCGGTGATGGTGCCACCGACGAGCGGCCCGGCGATCATCGCGAGCGCCATCACGCCGGCCATCATGCCCTGGTACTTGCCCCGCTCACGCGGCGGAATCAGATCGCCGATGATCGCCATGACGCCGACCATCAGACCACCGGCGCCCAGCCCCTGCACCGCCCGGAACGCGATCAGCTGTCCCATGTCCTGGGCCATGCCGCTCAGCACGGACCCGATGAGGAACAGCACGATCGACGCCATGAACATGCCCTTACGGCCGTACATGTCGCCGAGCTTGCCCCACAGCGGTGTGGAGGCCGCGGTCGCCAGCGTGTACGACGTCACCACCCACGACAGATGCTCCAGGCCGCCCAGCTCGCCCACGATCGTCGGCATGGCAGTGCCCACGATCATGTTGTCGAGCATCGCGAGCATCATCGTGATCATCAGCGCGAGCAGCACGACACGCACGCTCTTCGGCTGTTTACCCGCAGGCTCCGCCTCTGTGTCCACTGTTTTGGTGTCCGCCATCGTTCCCACTCCCCCGGCCACTTACTTGCCGCCCGGCTAGTTGTCTACACTCAGGGAACCTAGGCGCGTAACTAGCCGGGCGTCAAGTAAGTTTTATGGAAAGCCGAAGCGTACGAGGATGGGCGGCACCATGGACGGCACCAAGCAGCGGCGCCGCGGGAACACCCGCCAGCGCATCCAGGACGTAGCCCTCGAACTCTTCGCCGAGCAGGGCTACGAGAAGACCTCCCTGCGCGAGATCGCCGAGCGCCTGGAGGTCACGAAAGCGGCCTTGTACTACCACTTCAAAACGAAGGAAGAGATCATCGTCAGCCTCTTCGAGGACCTGACGAAGCCGATCGAGGACCTGATCGAGTGGGGCAGGCAGCAGCCGCACACCCTCGAGACCAAGCAGGAGATCGTACGCCGCTACAGCCAGGTCCTGACCGACGCGTCACCGCTGTTCCGCTTCATGCAGGAGAACCAGGCGACGGTCCGCGATCTGAGCATCGGCGAGATGTTCAAGAACCGCATGCTGGGCATGCGCGACATCGTCATAGATCCGGACGCCGATCTGGTCGACCAGGTGCGCTGCATCAGCGCCCTGTTCACGATGCACGCCGGGATGTTCGTCCTGAAGGACCTCGAAGGCGACCCCGAGGAGAAGCGCACGGCCGTCCTCGAGGTCGCCACGGACCTGATCACCCAGGCGCACAAGGGCGCCTGAGCGGCTCGGTCACTCAGATCTTCAGACCGTTGGCCCGCAGGAAGGACACGGGGTCGATGGCGGAGCCGTAGTTGGCACTCTTACGGATCTCGAAGTGCAGGTGCGGACCGCTGGAGTTACCGGTGCTGCCGGACTTGGCTATGTGCTGGCCGGTCTTGACGACCTGGCCGATCTTCACGTCGATGCGCGACAGGTGGGCGTACTGGGAGAAGGTCCCGTTGCCGTGCTTGATGACGACGGCGTTGCCGTACGCGGGACCGTCACCGGCGCCATTGCCGCCGGCCTTGACGACCGTGCCGCCGTGCGCGGCCATGACGTCGGTGCCGGTCGCGACGGCGAAGTCCTGCCCACTGTGGGTGGACTGCCACATGCCGCCGGCCTGCGCGAAGCTGGCGGACTTCGTGTACTTCTTCACCGGGCTGACCCAGGAGGCGGCCTTCTTGGCGGCGGCCTTCTTCGCGGCGGCACTCTGCGCCTGGACGGCGGTGGAGGCAGCGGGAGCGGAGCTCATCTCGGCAGCGACCGCGCCTCCGGCGCCCAGCACGACCGAGGCCCCCAGGCCGGCGGCCAGCACAGCCGCACGGGTGCGGAAGGTGGACGTACGGGACGAACGGAACGAGAAGCGCGGGGACATTCGAAACCTCACGGGGACGACGACAGAGAAAGCCACCCGACTGCTCAGGCATTCGCCGGATGGCCATCCCTTGGTAACCCCTGCTCCCTCGAACCCCAAAACCCCTTATCTACGACTAGCGCTAGTACTTCGCCGCAAAAATCCCCGCATCTTGACAGATCACCTAATACGGACGAACCAGCACTGACGCCGAAACACCTTGCCAGCTTTCATAGCTAACGCCCGATTTGCCCGCTACCCCCGCTTCCACTATTCCCGCTAGTAACGGACAAATCGCCTGTGCGGCATGTCACCGCCCTATGCAATCGGAAGACCCCGGAATGTGACGGGCACTACCCTGCTGCTCCGCGGTGAGAGGCGGACGCTCGGCGAGCGGGAGTTACGCAAGCTCGTCCGCGAGCCCAGCCGATCCCCACTCGTGCAGTGGCTGGCCGTCACCACCGCCCGCCAGGAGGAGCTGTCCGGTCGACGCGCTCAGCTCATGGTCCGCGTGGCCTTCGCCCCGCCCCTGCGCACCCTCACCCGCGGCAGCGCCCGCCTCCCCGTCCCCGGCGACTTCCTGGATGCGGTCAGCTGACCGCCCGCCGGCTCACAGCCGCCCCGCTTGCTGCCGATCGACGGCGTCAACGTGGTCCCGGAACAGGAACGTGCCCGCACCCGTCGCTGGCTCGCCGACCTCCTGGCCGCCTTCTTCGCGGTGCTCGTCCGCCGCCGGCACGAGGCTGCGGGCGCGGGCGCGGGCGCGGGCGCGGACGCGGACGCGGCACCGGGCGAGGCGCTGCTGTCCTCGGTGCGCACGAAGCCGAGCCTGGGGCGCCTGGCGACCAACCCGTTGATGTGCGCCCTGATCTGCGCCCTGCACCGCGAACGCCGGGACCACGAATGCGAACTGACGGGGGATCTGGACGAGGAGTCCCAGGTCGAGTTGCTCCAACGGCTCGCGTTCCGATGGCCTCGGTCTCGCCCCCTTGGCCGCCCACCCTCGGCTCACCCTGGTGAACACGATGGGCACTCGGCTCCGCAACGCCGACGGACGCCCCGCCAGGCTCCGTCTCAACCCGCTCTCCGGGCCGCAGCCCTAGGACTGAGCGCCCACCCGCAAGCAGATCGACAGCGCCATGTGACGCACACCTCTAGCGACTTACCCTTCAGTAACCTTACCGTTCCCCTCACGCCATCCCCACCCACGAACATGCACGCGACAACGACATAGCGCACGTGACGTGAGAGGACCCCCACACATGACGCTTCGCCGCCCCTGGGCACGCCGGATCGCGGTCGGTACCGTCTCCGCGGCCGCCCTCGTGGCCCTCGCGGTCCCCGCCGAAGCGGCGTCCGCCGCGACGAGCACCTCGGCCACCGCCACCAGCACGGCGGCAGCGGCCTCCTCTGCGGATGTCGACTACGACACCTGGCAGAAGGACTGCCAGGCGGTGATGGACCAGGCGCTGCCCGCCCTGAAACAGCGGATCGCGAACACCAAGCCGGGTGAGAAGCAGGCGATCGTCTTCGACATCGACAACACCACCCTGGAGACGGACTTCGGCTTCAGCTACCCGCAGCCGGCCAACGAGCCCGTCCGGGAGGTCGCCGAGTACGCGCAGGAGCACGGCGTCTCCCTGTTCTTCGTGACCGCCCGCCCGGGCATCATCTACTCGGTGACCGACTACAACCTCGAGTACCGCGGCTACCAGGTCTCCGGGCTGTACGTGCGCAGCTTCTTCGACCTCTTCAAGAACGTCGGCGACTACAAGACGGCGCAGCGCGTCGACATCGAGAAGAAGGGCTACACGATCATCGCGAACATCGGCAACAGCGCCACCGACCTGTCGGGCGGCCATGCCGAGAAGACGTACAAGCTGCCGGACTACAACGGGCAGCTTTCCTGACGGAGCGTGCGAAAACGGAGCGTGCGAAAAAGGGACTGCCCCGGGACCAGGTCCCGGGGCAGCCCCTTTGGTTCAGGCGAAGCGCGCGGCTACGCCTCCTTGCTCAGGTTCGGACCGGTGCCACCGGCCGCCTGCTCGATCGGCGGGACGTCGGGCAGGGCCGCCTTCTCCTCGCCGCGGAAGGTGAAGGTCTTGGTCTCACCCTCGCCCTCGGTGTCCACGACCACGATGTGACCGGGACGCAGCTCGCCGAAGAGGATCTTCTCCGACAGCGAGTCCTCGATCTCGCGCTGGATCGTCCGGCGCAGCGGCCGGGCGCCCAGCACGGGGTCGTAGCCCTTCTTGGCCAGCAGCTCCTTGGCGGACTGGGAGAGCTCGATGCCCATGTCCCGGTCCTTCAGGCGCTCGTCCACCTTGCCGATCATCAGGCCGACGATCTTGAGGATGTCGTCCTGGGTCAGCTGCGGGAAGACGACCACGTCGTCGACGCGGTTGAGGAACTCGGGGCGGAAGTGCTGCTTGAGCTCGTCCGACACCTTGTTCTTCATGCGCTCGTAGTTGCTCTTCGTGTCACCCGAGGCCGCGAAGCCCAGGTTGAAGCCCTTGGAGATGTCCCGGGTGCCGAGGTTGGTCGTCATGATGATGACCGTGTTCTTGAAGTCCACGACCCGGCCCTGGGAGTCGGTCAGGCGACCGTCCTCCAGGATCTGCAGCAGCGAGTTGAAGATGTCCGGGTGGGCCTTCTCGACCTCGTCGAAGAGGACGACGGAGAACGGCTTGCGGCGGACCTTCTCGGTCAGCTGGCCGCCCTCCTCGTAGCCCACGTAGCCGGGGGGCGAACCGAAGAGACGGGAGACCGTGTGCTTCTCGCTGAACTCCGACATGTCGAGGGAGATCAGCGCGTCCTCGTCACCGAAGAGGAACTCGGCGAGCGCCTTGGACAGCTCGGTCTTACCGACACCGGACGGGCCCGCGAAGATGAACGAGCCACCGGGACGCTTCGGGTCCTTCAGACCGGCACGCGTACGGCGGATCGCCTTCGAGAGCGCCTTGACGGCGTCGACCTGGCCGATGACCCGCTTGTGGAGCTCGTCCTCCATGCGCAGCAGGCGGGACGACTCCTCCTCCGTGAGCTTGAAGACCGGGATGCCGGTGGCCGTGGCGAGGACCTCGGCGATCAGCTCGCCGTCGACCTCGGCGACGACGTCCATGTCGCCGGCCTTCCACTCCTTCTCCCGCTTGGCCTTGGCGGCCAGGAGCTGCTTCTCCTTGTCGCGCAGGGAGGCGGCCTTCTCGAAGTCCTGCGAGTCGATCGCGGACTCCTTGTCGCGGCGCACGCCCGCGATCTTCTCGTCGAACTCGCGCAGGTCCGGCGGCGCGGTCATCCGGCGGATGCGCATCCGGGAACCGGCCTCGTCGATCAGGTCGATCGCCTTGTCCGGCAGGAAGCGGTCCGAGATGTACCGGTCGGCCAGGGTGGCGGCCTGGACCAGCGCCTCGTCCGTGATGGAGACCCGGTGGTGGGCCTCGTACCGGTCGCGCAGACCCTTGAGGATCTCGATCGTGTGCGGCAGGGACGGCTCGGCGACCTGGATGGGCTGGAAGCGGCGCTCGAGGGCCGCGTCCTTCTCCAGGTGCTTGCGGTACTCGTCCAGCGTGGTCGCACCGATGGTCTGCAGCTCACCGCGGGCCAGCATCGGCTTCAGGATGGAAGCCGCGTCGATGGCGCCCTCGGCGGCACCCGCACCGACCAGCGTGTGCAGCTCGTCGATGAACAGGATGATGTCGCCGCGGGTGCGGATCTCCTTGAGCACCTTCTTCAGGCGCTCCTCGAAGTCACCGCGGTAGCGGGAGCCGGCGACCAGCGCGCCGAGGTCGAGGGTGTAGAGGTGCTTGTCCTTGAGGGTCTCGGGCACCTCGCCCTTGACGATGGCCTGAGCGAGGCCCTCGACGACGGCGGTCTTGCCGACGCCGGGCTCACCGATCAGGACCGGGTTGTTCTTCGTACGGCGGGACAGCACCTGCATGACCCGCTCGATCTCCTTCTCGCGCCCGATGACCGGGTCGAGCTTGGACTCACGAGCGGCCTGGGTGAGGTTCCGGCCGAACTGGTCGAGGACCAGGGACGTCGAGGGCGTGCCCTCGGCAGGCCCGCCGGCGGTGGCGGTCTCCTTGCCCTGGTAGCCGGAGAGCAGCTGGATGACCTGCTGCCGCACCCGGTTGAGATCTGCGCCCAGCTTGACCAGGACCTGGGCGGCGACGCCCTCGCCCTCACGGATCAGGCCGAGCAGGATGTGCTCCGTGCCGATGTAGTTGTGGCCCAGCTGAAGGGCCTCGCGGAGCGACAGCTCCAGGACCTTCTTGGCACGGGGGGTGAAGGGGATGTGCCCGGACGGGGCCTGCTGACCCTGCCCGATGATCTCCTCCACCTGCTGGCGGACCGCCTCGAGCGAAATCCCGAGGCTCTCAAGGGCCTTGGCGGCGACACCCTCACCCTCATGGATCAGGCCCAGGAGGATGTGCTCGGTGCCGATGTAGTTGTGGTTGAGCATCCGGGCTTCTTCCTGAGCCAGGACGACAACCCGCCGCGCGCGGTCGGTGAACCTCTCGAACATCGTTAATCGCTCCTCAGAGCGGTCAGGCAGTGGGGGGAACTTCCCCTCCCTGTCCTTCCGCAGCTTAGTCCCGCAAGCGGGGACCGCTCATTCCAACTGCCGACACCGTCGATGGCCTCCTGACCTCGAACGCCGACATCTGCTCCAACCCGATGGTGCGAGACGATGTTCCCGCAGGCCAGGCACTTACCCTCACCATCAGTACGCCGATGGCGAACGTGAGACCACCTTGCCTGCGTGTCGCCCCCTCCCACTAGGGATGTCTTACCCGCTGGGACTGACACTCCATGCCGCGCCCCCCGGTTCCCTCCGCTACGGGCGAACAACCTTGCGCCACCCCACACCCCCGCACGCCCCCGATTCAGACACTCTGTGCATTCACCGGAACACCCAGCGTAACCCGCACGTCCATTCGGCGGTTGCGCTTGGCATGGTCGGCACCCGCTCCAAGATCACCACGGACCTCGCCTCCATCCCCCTCCCCGTCGGCCGCTCGATCCGAGCGATCAGGTCCGCCGGTGGTACGAGAACGAACTGGGCTGGCCGGTGGTGCCCGCCACGCCCGGATCCACGCCCGGAGCCCCGCTGAGCCTTCGCGTGGGCCTGAGCTTCGACGTCCTGGACGTCCCCGCCGAGGCGGGCCGCGCGGCACTGCGCCATCTGGCACCGGACTCGCCGGTGGCCGTCCAGGGCGACCGGATGCGGCTGCTCCTGGCCGCGGGCAGCGCGGAGGAGGTGCCGGGGGTGCTGGACTGGCTGGAGTGGGGCACGCTGCCCCTGGACCTGACGGCACTGGGTGAGGGCGACCTCATGGAGGCGCCGCTGCCGCCCGACAGGCGGCCGGTCATGGCCGTAGGGCCGCTTGGGGTTCTCGGGTCACCGGCGCTGGTGCGGCACCTCGCAGCCGAACCGGGCTCGGTGGGTGGGGGTCCGGCCGCGGTGGCCGTACGGTGTCCCGCCGATGGGGGACCGGGGGGAGCCGTACGGCGTCCTGGCCTGCCGGGGCACTGCGGAGTGCGGTCGCTTCCCCTGGACCGCTCCGATGCAGTGCAGGGGGCCGCCGTGTGGCTGCGGCCCCCGAGCCTGGGGGCGAGGTCGAGGCCTCGCTGCCGACGCTGTCGGCCCTTGGGGGCGGTGGGGGCGCCCCCGATCTCCTGCGGGTACTGGGCACGGTGGCGACGCACTGCCACCGCCTGGGACTGCGACGCGCGTGCGTGCAGCCTTCGGCCTGTCCGTAGATCAGGCATCGCCCCGGATCAGGCGTTGGCCTTCTCGTAAGCCTCGCGAATGGACGCCGGAACGCGGCCGCGGTCGTTGACCTCGTAACCGTTCTCCTTGGCCCACGCGCGGATCTGCGCGGTGTCCTGGCTGCCGCCGGAAGTGGCGCGCGCCTTTCCGCGTCCACCCGAAGCACGGCCTCCGGTACGGCGACCGCCCTTCACGTAAGGCTCGAGAAGGCCGCGGAGCTTGTCCGCATTGCCGGTCGTGAGATCGATCTCGTACGTCTTGCCGTCCAGCGCGAACGTCACGGTCTCGTCCGCCTCGCCGCCGTCGAGGTCGTCGACAAGAAGGACCTGAACCTTCTGTGCCACCGGATTTCCTTTCATCGATAACTTGAGGGCCTGGGGTCTGCGGCGTCCGCCGTTTCGCCGTCCCCTGTTATATGCAGTACTGCAGTACGTCGGAAAGCAAACCGCTTTTGCTGGAAAAACACAAACCCCCGGGAGAGACCCACAGGCCGACTGCGGTCCGGAAACATGCGCGTTTCGGACATAGGGCACCTGGGCAGGGCCACCCGTCGGAATTGTGGGCGACGATCACAGATGCAGAAGCATCCGGCTGTTGCCCAAGGTGTTCGGTTTCACTCGTTCGAGACCGAGGAACTCCGCGACGCCCTCGTCATAGGAACGCAGCAGCTCAGCGTAGACATCGGTGTCGACCGGCGTCTCCCCGATCTCCACGAAGCCGTGCTTGCCGAAGAAGTCCACTTCGAAGGTGAGACAGAAAACGCGGCGAACGCCGAGCCAGCGCGCGGTGTGCAGCAACTTCTCCAGCAACTGATGACCGACGCCGGCGCCCTTCAGGCCGGGCTTCACGGCCAGAGTGCGGACTTCCGCCAGGTCTTCCCACATCACGTGCAGGGCACCGGCGCCGACGACCTCGCCGTTGTCGTCCCGTTCCGCGACCCAGAACTCCTGGATGTCCTCGTAAAGAGTCACCGTGGCTTTGTCGAGCAGGATCCGACGCCGGACGTACTCGTCAAGGAGACGACGCACCGCCGGGACATCACCGGTGCGGGCCCGCCGGACGGTGATGGCTTTTGCGGTGACTTCTGGGCTCTGAGCCGCGGGGCTCTCGGCCGAGTGGCTCTCTGCGGACATGAGCGGACGCTATCGCCCGTCGGGCTCCGGTGCCGAGGCGGGGTTCTGGGGAGCGGTATCGGTACGGGTATCCGCGGCGGTATCGCCGCTGGTATCGGTGCTGGTGGTATCGGCGGCAGCGCTGGTATCGGTGCCCGTAACGCGGCGTGTATCCGGCGCTTCCGTGGGTTCGGGCGTTTCCGGGCCCTGGACGATGCGTACGGCGTTCCGCAAGGCCTGGCGCTGTTCCTCGCTCATCATGCCGAAGAAGGCGACGAGTGCCGCGGCGGGGTTGTCGCTCTGGGACCAGGCGTCGTTCATCAGGGCGGCGGCGTAGGCGGCTCGGGTGGAGACCGCCTCATATCGATAGGCCCGGCCTTCCGCCTCGCGGCGTACCCAGCCCTTCTGATGGAGATTGTCCAAAACGGTCATCACCGTGGTGTACGCGATGGACCGCTCCTGCTGAAGATCTTCCAGGACTTCTCGAACGGTCACCGGGCGGTTCCACTTCCACACCCGCGTCATGACCGTGTCTTCGAGTTCTCCCAATGGGCGAGGCACAGCTCGCACAATAGTGGGAGATCTGGGTGTTGGCGTGCCGGACGGGCACTTTCTCCGGCAAACAGGAACAAAAAGGGCGTACGACTCGGAAAGCGGTGAGCTCGGAGTCGTACGCCGTCGTACGCCGTCGGGTTCAGGCGTCCGGGGTCGCCGAGGCCTGGCGGGTGCCCTCCACGCGCGCGAGGGCGGCGTCCACGGCCGCGTCCTCCTTGGCCTTGTTGGCTCCGCCCTGGGTCTTCACGATCACCCTGATCACACCGATGAAGAACACGGCCATGACGGCCGGGGGGAGGAGTGCGGAGACGTAGTCCATGCGTCCAGGGTAGCCAGGGGGTGGGAGGCGGGTGGGGCGGGGGTTGGGGGTTTGTGGGGTGGTTCGCGCCTCAGTGGTTCACGTCTCAGCCTGCTGCGAGCTGCTGGGGCGGGTTCGTGGGGGGCGGGGTCGGTTTGCGGCGGGGGAAGACCTCGCCGGGGGTGGGGATGGGGCGCGCCGGCTTGGGGGCTGGTGGTGTGCGCTCGGGGCCGGGGCCCGGGTCGGGCTTGGGGGTGGCCGGCTTCTCCGCGGGCTTCTTCCGGGGCGGCTTGGCGGGGTCCTGGCCGGCCGCCTGCGCCGGGAGGTCGACCGGGGGGTGGGGGCGGTCGGCGCAGAGGCCCCCGGGGAGGGCCAGGAGGTGCGTACGGGACGCGGGGATGGCCGGCTTGGCAGGAGCGGCCGGGTGGGCGGAGCCGCGCGCGAGACGGGCTCGTACGTCCTGTTCTGCCAGTGCCTGGCAGCGGGTGAGGAGGGCGGCGGCGGTGGGGTTGCCGCGCAGCGCGCGGAGGGCGGCGAGGTCCTCGGCGGTCGGGGGGTGCGCGGCGGCGAGGGCTTCCTCGAGGAGGGCGAGGTAGCCGGCTGCGGTGCCGGGGAGGGCGGCGCGGTAGCGGGCCAGGTCGGCCGTCAGGAAGGCACGCAGCCGGGCGCCCTCGCGCATCGCCTCGTCGAGCGACTCGGCGAGGCGGAGGCAGTCCTGGACCTCCTCGGCCGAGGCGGGGCTGGGGTGTAGGGCGAGGGCGAGAGCGCGGCGGAGCACACGCAGCTCCTCCGCGCCGAACGCCATGGCGCCGCGGGATCCGTATGGCGTGGGCATGGGCCGACGATACGCGCTAATCAGACAAACGCGGCATAGGTGGGGTGGGTGTGGCGTGGGGAGCCACTCGGGTGGTGGGGGGTTGGGGGCGGGGGGTGCCTGCGGCGGCCTGTGGCTGCTTCGGTGGGGGTTCGCGTGGCGCCTGCGGGTGTGTGGTGGGTCGGGGCCGTGCCGGGGGTGTCCGTCCTCGGACCGGCGGTCCCCCTAGGCCAAGAGGTACCGCGTGTTGACGCCGGCCACTGCGGGCGGACACCCCCCGCCACGTCCCCTTGCCGCCGTCGGCGACTGCGGCGCCGCGGGGTGCGCCCACCACCACGGCCCATCTGCAGCTGCCATCGCCGGTCCCGGCATTCCAGCCCGTCCTGCCGCAGGCCCCCGTGCCGTACCGGCGGGGTCACATTCGGGAGACGTTGCGTTCGTAGACCAGGCGGAGGCCGATCAGGGTCAACCAGGGTTCGTGTTCGTCGATGACGGAGGACTCGCCCAGGACCATGGGGGCCAGGCCGCCCGTGGCGATGACCGTGACGTCGTCGGCGTCGTCGGCGAGTTCGCGGGCCATGCGGTTGACGACGCCGTCCACCTGGCCGGCGAAGCCGTAGATGATGCCGGACTGCATGGCCTCGACCGTGTTCTTGCCGATGACGCTGCGCGGGCGGGCCACCTCGATCTTGCGGAGCTGGGCGCCCCTGACGCCGAGGGCCTCGACCGAGATCTCGATGCCGGGAGCGATGACACCGCCGATGTACTCGCCGCGCGCGCTCACCGCGTCGAACGTCGTCGCCGTACCGAAGTCGACGACGATGGCCGGGCCGCCGTACAGGTCGACCGCTGCCACCGCGTTGATGATGCGGTCGGCCCCGACCTCCTTGGGGTTGTCCGTGAGGATCGGGACGCCCGTCTTCACACCCGGTTCGACGAGGACCGCGGGGACGTCGCCGTAGTAGCGGCGAGTCACCTCGCGGAGTTCGTGAAGGACGGAAGGGACGGTGGCGCAGATGGCGATTCCGTCGATGCCGTCGCCCAGCTCGTCGCCGAGCAGCGGGTGCATGCCCATCAGGCCCTGGAGGAGGACCGCCAGTTCGTCGGCGGTGCGGCGGGCGTCCGTCGAGATGCGCCAGTGCTCGACGATGTCCTCGCCGTCGAACAGGCCGAGGACGGTGTGCGTGTTGCCTACGTCGATCGTGAGGAGCATGCCGGTCCCTACTCCGCCGCTCGCAGATCCAGGCCGATGTCCAGGATCGGCGAGGAGTGGGTGAGGGCCCCTACGGCCAGGTAGTCGACGCCGGTGTCCGCGTACGCCTTGGCGTTGGCCAGGGTCAGGCGGCCCGATGCTTCGAGTGCCGCTCGGCCGTGCACGATCGACACCGCCTCCTCGCACTCGCCCGGCGTGAAGTTGTCCAGGAGGATCAGGTCCGCGCCCGCGTCCACCACCTCGCGGAGTTGGTGGAGGGTGTCCACCTCGACCTCGATCGCGAGGTCCGGGAAGGCTTCGCGGACTGCCTGGAAGGCCTGGGTCACGCCGCCTGCCGCCAGGACGTGGTTGTCCTTGACCAGGGCCGCGTCCGAGAGCGACATACGGTGGTTCACTCCGCCTCCGCTGCGGACCGCGTACTTCTCCAGGGCGCGCAGACCGGGGGTGGTCTTGCGGGTGTCCCGGACCCTCGCCTTCGTGCCGTCCAGTACGTCCGCCCACGCGCGCGTGGCCGTCGCGATGCCGGACAGGCGGCAGAGGATGTTCAGCGCGCTGCGCTCCGCCGTCAGGAGGTCGCGGGTGCGGGTGGTGATCGAGAGCAGCTTCTGGCCCTCCTTCACGCGGTCGCCGTCCTCGACGTGGCGCTCCACCTCGAACTCGTCCTCGCAGACGATCGAGACCACCGCCTCGGCGACCCTGAGGCCCGCCACGACGCCCGCCTCACGCGCGACGAAGTCGGCGGTGGCGACGGCCTCTTCGGGGATGGTCGCGACCGTCGTCACGTCCACGCCGTGGGCCAGGTCCTCCTGGATGGCCACGTTCGCGATGTCCTCGACCTCGACCGGGTCGAGGCCCGCGTCGGCGAGGAGCTGGGCGAGCGCGGGGTCGAGGCCGCACTCCAGGTACTCCTCGTCGGCACCGCAGGCGCAGCCGTCGCCGCAGCCGCCGGTCGAGGCGAGGGGAAGGTCGGGGGTGGTCACTGCTGTCACTGCTCCTGGGGACGGGTCGGGGGGAAGTCTGCGGTGTCTGTGGTGTGCACGGCCAGTGTGCGGTCCGGGTTCAGGCGTACGACGATGTGACGGCGCCATGTCACGTCGTCGCGGTCGGGCTCGTCCTCGCGCCAGTGGCAGCCCCGGGTCTCCTCGCGGAGCTGCGCCGCGGCCACCAGGACCCGGGCCACGCAGAGGAGGTTCGTGGCCTCCCATGTGTCCACGCCGGGCTCGGCCGTCTTGCCGTTCTCGGCGAGGGCGTCGCGGGCCTCGGTGTGCAGCTGCTGGATCTGCTCGGCCGCCTTGGCGAGGGAGTCGGCGGAGCGCAGGACTCCGGCGCCGTCGGTCATCGTCCGCTGGATCGCGAAGCGGGCCTCGGGGCCGAGCAGCGGGTGCTCGGGGGTCTCGGGGTACGGCACCGGGTGCGGCACGCGCGCGTGCAGGCCGTCGGCCGCGCGGGCGGCCGCGATGTCGGCCACGATGCGCTCGGCGTAGACCAGGCCTTCGAGGAGTGAGTTGGAGGCCAGGCGGTTGGCGCCGTGCACGCCCGTGCAGGCGACCTCGCCGCACGCGTACAGGCCGGGGACGGTCGTACGGCCCTGGGAGTCGGTGCGCACGCCGCCGGAGGCGTAGTGGGCGGCCGGGGCGATCGGGATGGGCGTGGTGACCGGGTCGATGCCGTTCGCGCGGCAGGAGGCGAGGATCGTCGGGAAACGGTGCTCCCACATGTCGGCGCCGAAGTGGCGGGCGTCGAGGAACATGTGTTCCGCGTCCTGCTCCTGCATGCGTCGCATGATGCCCTTGGCGACGATGTCCCGGGGGGCGAGTTCGGCAAGTTCGTGCTGTCCGACCATGAAGCGCACGCCGTCGGCGTCGACCAGGTGGGCGCCCTCGCCGCGTACGGCCTCGGAGACCAGGGGCTGCTGGCCCTCCGCGTCCGGGCCGAGGAAGAGGACCGTCGGGTGGAACTGGACGAATTCCAGGTCGCTCACTTCGGCGCCCGCGCGCAGCGCCAGGGCGACGCCGTCGCCGGTCGACACCGACGGGTTCGTCGTCGCCGAGAAGACCTGGCCCATGCCGCCGGTCGCGAGGACCACCGCGGGCGCGTGGACCGCGCCCACGCCGTCGTGCTGGCCCTCGCCCATGACGTGCAGGGTGACGCCGGCCGTACGGCCCTCGGCGTCGGCCAGGAGATCGAGGACGAGTGCGTTCTCGATCGTGCGCACGCCACGCGCGCGTACCGCCTCGACCAGGGCGCGGGAGATCTCCGCGCCGGTCGCGTCCCCGCCGGCGTGGGCGATACGGCGCCGGTGGTGGCCGCCCTCGCGAGTGAGCTCCAGGCCGCCTTCCTCCGACTCGTCGAAGTGGGCGCCGGTCTCGATGAGGCGGCGTACGGCGTCGGGGCCCTCGGTGACGAGGATGCGGACGGCGTCCTCGTCACACAGGCCCGCGCCGGCGACCAGGGTGTCGTCGAGGTGCTGCTCGGGGGTGTCTCCCTCGCCGAGGGCCGCGGCGATGCCGCCCTGGGCCCAGCGGGTGGAGCCGTCGTCGAGGCGGGCCTTGGTGACGACGACCGTCGACAGGCCGGCGGCCTCGCAGCGCAGGGCGGCGGTGAGGCCTGCGACACCGGAGCCGACGACCACGACGTCCGCGGCGATGGACCACCCGGGCGCGGGCGCGTGCAGTCGTATGCCTGTGCTGGTCACGAGGCGGCTCCGAAGGTGAGGGGGAGATTGTCGATCAGCCGGGTCGCCCCGACCCGGGCGGCGACGGCGAGGACGGCCTCGCCGGTGAACTCGTCGTCGATCTCGGTGAAGTCGGACGGGTCGATGAGTGCGAGGTAGTCCAGTTCGAGCGGCGGGTCGAGGCGGGCGGCCTCGTCGAGGAGCAGGCGGGCGGCGGCGCGTACGGCCGCCGGGGCGCCGGGGACGGCCTTGGCGACGGCGTGTGCGTCGGCCGCCGCGCGGGACTCCCCTATGGCGCTGAGCGCTTCCGCACGCGCGCGTGTGGCGGGCACTTCGCGTGCCCGCGCGCGCAGTGCCTCCTGTGCCGCGTGCCGGTCGCGGCCGGCGAAGAGGGCCTGGGACAGCGCGAGTGCCGTGTGCCGTTCCTTGGGCGAGAGGTAGCGGTTGCGGCTGGAGAGCGCGAGGCCGTCCTCCTCTCGCACGGTGGGGACGCCCACGATCTCGACGCCGAAGTTCAGGTCGCGCACCATGCGGCGGATCAGGGCGAGTTGCTGGGCGTCCTTCTGGCCGTACAGGGCGACGTCGGGGCGGGTGAGGTGGAGCAGCTTGGCGACGACGGTGAGCATGCCGTCGAAGTGGCCGGGGCGTGAGGCGCCCTCCAGGCTGTCGCCCATGGGGCCGGCGCTGATGCGGACCTGAGGCCGGCCTCCCGGGTAGACCTCGTCCACGGAGGGCGCGAACACGGCGTCGGCGCCCGCCTGCTCGGCGATCTTGAGGTCGGCGTCCAGGGTGCGCGGGTAACGGTCGAGGTCCTCGCCCTCGCCGAACTGCAAGGGGTTCACGAAGACGGTGACGACGACCTCGCCCTGCGGGCCGGCGATCGTGCGCGCTGTGCGGATCAGGGTGGCGTGTCCCTCGTGCAGTGCGCCCATGGTCATCACGACGGCGCGACGGCCGGTACGCGTGCGTGCGTGCAGTTCGTCAGCGGTGCCCAGCAGGGTCGTCATCGGGCGTCTCCCTCGGCCCCGTCGGTTCCGTCGGCGAGTACCCCGAGGAGGTCCTCGGCGAGCTCCGGCTTGAGCAGTCCGTGGGCGAGCGCCCGGTCGGCGGTCGCGCGCGCCATCGCCAGATAGCCGGCCACGGCCTGCGGGGCGTGCCTGCGCAGCTCGGTGACGTGCGCGGCGACGGTGCCCGCGTCCCCGCGCGCGACGGGGCCGGTCAGGGCCGCGTCGCCGGACCGCAGGGCGTTGTCGAGGGCGGCGCCGAGCAGCGGGCCGAGCATCCGGTCGGGGGCCGCCACGCCTGCCTCGCGCAGCAGCTCCATGGACTGGGCGACGAGTGTCACCAGGTGGTTCGCGCCCAGCGCGAGCGCCGCGTGGTAGAGCGGGCGCCTCTCCTCGGCGATCCACTCGGGTTCGCCGCCCATCTCGATGACGAGGGCCTCGGCGGCCAGCCGCAGCTCCTCGGGCGCGGTGACGCCGAAAGAGCAGCCGGCCAGGCGCTGGACGTCCACGGGAGTGCCGGTGAAGGTCATCGCCGGGTGCAGGGCCAGCGGCAGGCCGCCCGCGCGCAGGGCGGGGTCCAGGACCTTCGCGCCGTACCGCCCGGAGGTGTGCACCAGCAGCTGCCCCGGTCGTACGGCACCGGTCTCGGCGAGGCCCTCGACCAGCCCGGGCAGCGTGTCGTCCGGGACGGTCAGCAGCACCAGCTCGGCGCGCGCGAGCACTTCGGCGGGCGGCACGAGCGGCACGTCGGGGAGCAGCTGCGCGGCCCGCCGCCGGGAGGCGTCGGAGACCGCGGAGACGGCCACCGGGCGGTGCCCGGCGAGCTGGAGGGACGCGGCGAGTGCGGGGCCCACGCGGCCGGCGCCGACCACACCGACGGTGAGCCGCGCGGGGCGGTCCCTGGGATCTGGCTGTTGGCTTGTACTCACTCGACGGCGGCCTTCCCGTTCCAGTCCGCTCCGGGTACCGGACGATTTCTCGTCATGTTAACGCGATCGGTTCGAGAGGCGTTCGGTTGTCCACACGCTGTGGGTTTCCACACGCCTCCATGCGCATGCGGAGCCGCTTCGCGCGCTTACGGGAGGGCGGGGCCGGCGTGCGGAAATGCGGGTGCCCGCCCGGGAAGGCGCGGGGGATGATCCGGGGCATGGGCGATACGGCGGAGCAGCGCGGACGGCGGGCAGGGGCGGAGCGGGACGAGGAGGCGTCCGGCGAGCAATTGTCGGGCGGGCGGGTGTCGGACGACGAGCGGCGCAAGCGGCGCCGAGAACGGCGCATCGCCGCCTACCGCGGCGCGCAGCGCGTGCTCGCGCGCCCCGGCTTCCTCGGCACCCTGCGCGAGCGCTTGGCCCTGCTGGACGAGGCGCGTGCGCTGGATCTGCACGACCTGGACGAGCCGTCCGACCTCTACGGCGACGGCATCGTCGAGGCACTGGAGGAGAAGACCGCCGGGCTGCTCGGCACCGAGGCCGCCGCGTTCTTCCCTACGGGCACGATGGCCCAGCAGGTGGCCCTGCGCTGCTGGGCGGGCCGTACCGGCAACCCGACCGTCGCCCTCCATCCGCTGGCCCACCCCGAGGTGCATGAGCGGAACGCGTTCAGTCAGGTCAGCGGGTTGCGCCCGGTCCACGTGACGGGCGAGCCGCGGCTGCCGACCGCGGCCGAGGTACGCGAGTTCGACGAGCCCTTCGGGACGCTGATGCTCGAACTGCCCCTCAGGGACGCCGGTTTCGTGCTGCCCGCGTGGGAGGAGCTCACGGAGGTGGTGGAGGCGGCGCGGGAGCGCGATGCGGTGGTGCACTTCGACGGCGCGCGTCTGTGGGAGTCCACCGTCCACTTCGGCCGCCCGCTGGACGAGATCGCGGGCCTGGCCGACAGCGTGTACGTGTCGTTCTACAAGTCCCTCGACGGCTTCGGCGGCGCGGCCCTGGCCGGTCCGAAGACGCTGGTGGACGAGGCGAAGGCCTGGCGGCACCGCTATGGCGGCACGGTGTTCCAGCAGTTCCCCACCGCGCTGTCGGCGCTCGCCGGCCTGGAGCGGGAGCTGCCCCGGCTGCCCGAGTACGTGGCCCACGCGCGCGTGGTGGCCGCCGCGCTGCGTGAGGGGTTCGCGGCGGCCGGGGTGCCGTGGCTGCGGGTGCACCCCGAGCCGCCGCACACCAACGAGTTCCAGGTCTGGCTGCCGTACGACGCCGACGTCCTCGCGGAGGCCGCGATCCGGCAGGCCGAGGAGACGCAGACCGTCCTGTTCGCCCAGGGCTGGGAGGCCAAGGGGCCAGGGCTGGCCTGCACCGAGCTCTACGTGCGGGCTGCCGGACTGGAGTGGACGGCCGAGGACGTGAAGGCGGCGGTCGCCCAGTTCGCGGCCCGGCTGGCCGAGGAGGCCGGCGTGGAGGTCAGCCCGTAGAGCGCGGTCGTGACTGCAGCCAACGGCCCAGGGCCCGCCGTAGCCGCCCGTGCGCGGGCCGGCCGGCGAGGACGGCCCTGAACTCGCGGTGGTCGCGCCACTCGCGGACGACCTGCCAGTCATGGCTGCCCGGCGCCGGAGGGGCGGGCTCGCCGAGCCGGCGGGCACGGTAGGTGTCGAGGAGGTACTGCTGGGTGATGCTCATGGCGGATCCCCTTCTCGGGACGTAGACGTAGACGTAGACGGGGCGTAGACGTAAGCAGACATGACGTGTGGGGGATCGGGCTCCGCGGCTGCCCGGGTGATCCCAGAGTTGCCTCACCATGGCCGTCACGTCGCGCCGATTGACGGCCGTCGTCAATCGGCGGCCGCGTTGTCAGTGGCGGGGTGCACCATGAGGGCATGAGCGTGACCATCGACATCGCGGAGCTGCGGCCGGAGAGGGTCGCCGTCGTGCCCTCACCCCTGGCCGAGCTCGGCATGGCGCTGCACGCGCTGTCGGAGCCGGGGCACCACCCGGGCCTGCAGGGCTGGGTGACGGGCGTGACGGCCCGGTTGGACTCGCACCTGGCCGACCGGATGTGCGAGGCCGACTTCCTGTGGCGGTCGACGTTCTCCGACCTCTTCCTGCCCTTCGCCGGCATCCCGGGCCGCAGCGCCCTCCCGGGCGCCACACTGGCGGAGGAGCTGGACCAGCTGGACAAGCTGACGGACGAGCAGTTCGTGGACGCGTCCCTGGAGTTCACCTGCGCTCTGCCGTACAGCACGCGCGGGCCCGACGCGCTCTCCGACGCCGGCGTGCGGCGGCGCGCCCTGGACCTCGCCGCCGCGCGCGGGCCGCCGCAGATGCGGTTCAGCGAGCGGCTGCTGTTCGATCCGCCGCGCATCCGTGCCTGGCTGCGGCAGTTCCTCCAGGACTGCGACGAGGCCTTCTTCGCCGACACCTGGTCCCGGCTGCGCCACCAGCTCACGGCGGACGCCCGCCACAAGACGGACCTCCTGCGGCACAAGGGCCTGGCGGAGGCGCTGGCCGCGGTGTCCCCGGCGGTCACTCTCGACGAGGCCGCCGCGCGGATCACGGTCGACAAGCTGGGCAATGGCCGTACGGCCACGGGGGACGGCGGTCTCCTCCTCGTCCCGACGAGCCTGGGCTGGCCGCACCTGATGGTCCTGCACCGCTACGCCTGGCAGCCGGTGCTGCACTACCCGGTCGGCTCCCCGGAGCTCGCCGCCCCGCCCACGGTCGAGCAGCTGGCTCTGCGGATGACCGCGCTCTCCCACCCCGTGCGCATGCGCATCTGCCGCAATCTCGCCCGCAGCGCGTACACCACGGGCGAGCTGGCGCAGGCGCACGGCGTGACGGCGCCGGAGATATCCCGGCACCTGGGTGTGCTGAAGAAGGCGGGCCTGATCACCACCCGTCGCCGGGGGCGGTACGTCCTGCACCAGCTGGACGTGACGGTGGTGGCCCGGCTGGGCAGCGACTTCCTGGAGGGGATCCTGCGCTGAGCGCTCCCCTCCTGCGCCCACGGCTCAGTCGAAGCGGATGTGCCTGATCCCGACCCTCGCCTGGCGCAGCCGTGTGCGCAGCGCACCCTCGTTGTTGGGCCTCAGCCGCAGCCCGGCCAGGACGGCGATGCGGTCCGCCGTCTTCGGCACGGTCGAGTGGTCCGTCCACAGATGCTCGGCGAACTCCGGCTCCCGCAACCGCTCCAGGCAGTGGTCGAGCTGCTGGACGGCCCAGCTCTCGCGGCGCAGCCCGGCATTGCTCCCGATGCTCGCGTTCTTTCCGGCGACGTACTGGAGGAGGTGCCCGAAGCCCCGCTCACGCAGCCGCTTCAGGACCGTCTCGCGCTCGGCGAGGAGCGTGAAGTGCCGTACGTCATGGCCGAGTTCGCGCAGCCGGCCCACGGTCTCCTCGAAGTAGCCGGAGTCCGTGACCGTCATGGGCGCGATCACCACACCGTCGTGCTTGGCGAGGGCGAGGTCGAGGACCTCGACGACGCCCTGCCGCCAGGAGCTCAGGTCCTGGAAGTCCCCGCGCAGTTCGGGCGGCAGCGTCCGCCGCAGCCCGAAGCCCGCGTGCTCGGGGTCGCAGACCACGCTGCCGGGCAGGCGGCGCTGGATCTCGTACGCGGTCTGTGTCTTGCCGCCCCCGAAAGGGCCGTTGATCCACAGGAGCATGCGCAGACCCTAGTGGGCACCGGTTACGCGGGAGTCACGCCACCGTGCGTCAGCCGTGCCCGCCGGCCCGCACCAGGCCCGTCTCGTATGCGAGGACGACGACCTGCACCCGGTCTCTGAGCCCCAGCTTGGTCAGGATGCGGCCGACGTGCGTCTTCACGGTCGCCTCGGACAGGACCAGCCGGGCCGCGATCTCGCCGTTGGACAGGCCCTGGGCGACCAGCACCATGACCTCGCGCTCGCGGTCGGTGAGCCGCTCCAGCTCCTTGTGCTTGGGCTCGTTGCCGCTGGAGGGCAGCATGGGCGCGAAACGGTCCAGCAGGCGCCGGGTCGTCGACGGGGCGACCACCGCGTCGCCGCTGTGCACCGCGCGGATGGCGGCAAGGAGTTCGCCGGGCGGTACGTCCTTGAGCATGAAGCCGGAGGCGCCCGCCTTCAGCCCGGAGAAGGCGTACTCGTCGAGGTCGAAGGTGGTCAGGATCAGCACCTTGGGCGGCTCGGGGTCCGAGCAGATGCGGCGGGTGGTCTCCACGCCGTCCAGCTTCGGCATGCGCACGTCCATCAGCACGACGTCGACCGGGGTCGAGCGCAGCACCTGGAGGGCCTCGACGCCGTCTCCCGCCTCCGCGACGACCTCCATGTCCGGCTGGGCCGCAAGCACCATCCGGAACCCGGTGCGCAGCAGCACCTGGTCGTCGACGAGCATCACGCGGATCGTCATCGGGGTCCTCTTCCGTGTCTTTCGTATCCGTCTACAGGGCCGTTACAGGTGTCAACAAAGCGCATGCGCAAGCTCAGTGTGCTGGTTTGAGCGGCAGCAGCGCACTGATGCGGAATCCTCCGCCCGGGCGCGGCCCCGCGTCCAGGGTGCCGCCCACCATGCCGACCCTCTCGCGCATACCGATCAGGCCGTGGCCGCTGCCGTCGGCGCCGCCGTCCTCGTACAGCTCGTGCGGGGCGCCCTTGCCGTCGTCCTCGACGAGCAGGCCGAGCCCGTCGTCGAAGTAGACCAGGCGCACGCTGGCGCCCGTGTTCGGCCCGCCGTGCTTGCGCGTGTTGGTCAGGGCCTCCTGCACGATGCGGTACGCCGTCAGCTCGACGCCGCTGGGCAGCGGGCGCGGGGTGCCCTCGACCTTGAAGTCGACCGGCAGGCCGGAGCTGCGGCACTGCTGGATGAGGTCGTCGATCTGCTCGACGTCGGGCTGCGGGACGTACTCGCCGCTCTCCTGGTGCTCGCCGGTGCGCAGTACCCCGAGCAGGCGGCGCATCTCGGCGAGGGCCTGGCGGCCGGTGGAGGAGATGGTCTCCAGGGCCTTCTTGGCCTGGTCCGGGGCGGAGTCGAGGACGTAGGCGGCGCCGTCGGCCTGCACGACCATCACGGAGACGTTGTGCGCGACGACGTCGTGCAGCTCGCGCGCGATCCGGGCGCGTTCGGCGGCGACCGCGACCTTGGACTGCGCCTCGCGCTCCTTTTCGAGCCGGGTCGCGCGTTCCTCGAGCTGCTCGTAGTAGGCGCGACGGGTACGGATCGAGTCGCCGAGCACCCAGGCCAGGGCGAACGGCACCGCCAGGAAGATCACCAGGGCCACATTGCCCAGAACGCTGGAGTCCTGCTCGGGCCAGCGCGTCTGTGCCAAGGGCGCCGCACACAGGCCGGTGCCTAGCGCGAGCCGGGACGCCCAGCGGGCGCCGGTCGCGGCCACGGTGTAGGTGATCACCAGGAAGGCGAAGTTGACCGGCGTCGGCGCCACGTTCAGGACCAGTTGCGCCAGCCCTACGACGATGGCCAGCACCAGCATCTTCTCCGGCATGCGCCGGCGCAGCGCGATCACCAGGCCCAGCAGGAGGAGGACCGGGACGATGATCGCCTCGGAGGAGGTGCCCGGCAGGTCCTGCCCGCCCTCCTCGCGGACGGCGACGCTCAGCACAGAGATCCCGAAGAGGAGGACGGCCCAGAAGCTGTCGACCCATGTCGGGTGCCTGCGGAGGAAGTCATAGAGGCGCTGCACGTAACCCAGCGTAGGGAAGCGAGATGCGTGCACGGGTCAACCGGAGGGCCGATCCGCACTACCCGCGCGTACTCCGCAAGGTGGAGGCTGCGTTCTCCTGTGCGCTTAGCCTGGGCCGGTGACAGAAGTGGCGACGGGCGAGTGGCGAGGGTGGCGGGCGGCGGCGGAAGCCGCCCTCTACGGGCCGGGGGGCTTCTACAGCCGCCCCGAGGGCCCCGCCGGTCACTTCCGTACGTCCGTCCACGCGTCGCCCCTCTTCGCCGTTGCCGTGGCCCGGCTGCTGTGCCGGGTCGACGAGGCCCTGGGCCGCCCCGAGCGGCTCGACTTCGTCGACATGGCGGCGGGGCGGGGCGAGCTGGTCACCGGCGTACTGGCGGCCCTGCCCGCCGACGTGGCGGCACGCACGCGTGCGTACGCCGTCGAGCTGGCCGACCGACCGGAAACCCTGGATCACCGGATCGAGTGGAGGTCCGAGGCGCCGCACCGGATCAAGGGCCTGCTGTTCGCCAACGAGTGGCTGGACAACGTCCCCGTGGAGGTCGCAGAGGTGGACTCGGCGGGCGTACCCCGCCTGGTTCTCGTACGGCGGGACGGGACCGAGCGCCTCGGGGAGCCGGTCGCCGGTGCGGAGGCGGAGTGGCTCGCACGCTGGTGGCCGCTCGGGGGCGTGCAGGGGCGCGGGCCGAGATCGGGCTGCCGCGGGACAGGGCCTGGGCCGCGGCCGTGGCGACGCTGGACCGGGGGCTCGCGGTCGCCGTCGACTACGCGCACACTGCGCCCGCACGCCCGCCCTTCGGGACGCTCACCGGATTCCGCGAGGGGCGCGAGACGGTACCCGTGCCCGACGGTTCGTGCGACATCACGGCGCACGTGGCCCTGGACGCGTGCGCGACGGCGTGCACGCTGCCCGGCGCACGCCTGGTGTCCCAGCGCGAGGCCCTGCACGCCGTGGGCATCACTGGCGCACGCCCCCCGCTCGAACTGGCCTCCGCAAACCCCACCGAGTACGTACGCGCCCTCGCGAGGGCGGGAGAGGCCGCCGAGCTCACGGCGACGGCCGGACTGGGAGACTTCGGCTGGCTGCTGCAGCCGGCCGGAATTCCGGACGTACTGGCGGACTGACGGCGCCCGGCTCCCCGCCGACTACTTGTCGATGTCCCCCACCACGAAGAACAGCGACCCCAGGATCGCCACCATGTCCGCGACCAGCGTCCCCGGCAGCAGCTCGACCAGCGCCTGGATGTTGTTGTACGAGGCCGAGCGCAGCTTCAGCCGGTACGGCGTCTTCTCGCCCTTGCTGACGAGGTAGTAGCCGTTGATGCCGAGCGGGTTCTCGGTCCATGCGTACGTGTGCCCCTCGGGCGCCTTCAGCACCTTGGGGAGACGCTGATTGATCGGCCCGGGCGACAGCTCGGCGAGCCGGTCCAGGCAGGCGTCCGCCAGGTCGAGGGAGACGTGGGTCTGCTCCAGCAGGCACTCGAAACGAGCAAGGCAGTCGCCCTCGTCCCGCGTCACCACCCGCAGCACGTCCCCCAGCTCGCCATAGGCCAGATACGGCTCGTCGCGCCGCAGATCGAAGTCCACGCCCGAGGCGCGCGCGATCGGCCCGCTCACGCCGTACGCGTGCACGGCCTCCGGCGTGAGGGCGCCCACGCCCCGCGTACGCCCCCGGAAGATCTCGTTGCCCAGCACAAGATCGTCGAACCGGTCCATGCGGGAGCGCACATCGGCGACGGCGGCACGCGCACGCGTGGCCCACCCGGCCGGCAGGTCCTCCTTCAGGCCTCCCACCCGGTTGAACATGTAGTGCATACGCCCGCCGGAGACCTCCTCCATCACATGCTGGAGCTCCTCGCGCTCCGAGAAGGCGTAGAAGATCGGCGTGATCCCGCCCAGCTCCAGCGGATACGACCCCAGGAACATCAGGTGGTTCAGCACCCGGTTGAGCTCCGCGAGCAGCGTCCGGGTCCACACGGCCCGCTCGGGCACCTCCATGCCGAGCATGCGCTCCACGGCGAGGACGACACCCAGCTCGTTGGAGAACGCCGACAGCCAGTCGTGGCGGTTGGCGAGCATGATGATCTGCCGGTAGTCGCGGGCCTCGAAAAGCTTCTCCGCGCCCCGGTGCATGTACCCGATGACCGGCTCCGCCCGCACGATCCGCTCGCCGTCGAGCACGAGCTTGAGGCGCAGCACGCCATGCGTGGACGGGTGCTGGGGGCCGATGTTGAGCACCATGTCGGTACTCTCCGCGGCGCCGCCGATACCGACCATGGTCTCCGTCGTAGGAGTCATGGACACAGTCTCTCCTACGTACGCTGGCCTCATGGAGACGGGGAGCCCGGAGAACACGGGGACTACGGGAGACGAGCCGGTGGCGGCCGAGCCGGGCTGGAGGGGGCTGCCACCGGGCCTGCTGCGCATGCGCCGACTGTTGCTGGTGGTGTGGCTGGGTCTGCTGACGATCGGCCTGGGCCTGCTGCTCGGCCTGCTCGCGGGGCCCGCCTGGGCGGCCTTCGCCGTGCTGCCGCCGGTGCTGATGGCGTGGGGCTGGGTGATGCTCGGCCGCAACTGGCGTTCGTGGCGATACGCCGAGCGCGCCGACGACCTGCTGATCAGCCGGGGCGTGCTGTGGCGCGAGGAGACGATCGTGCCGTACGGCCGGATGCAGCTGGTCGAGGTGACGTCCGGCCCGGTGGAGCGGCACTTCGGCCTGGCCAGCGTGCAACTGCACACGGCGGCAGCCGCGACCGACGCGACCATCCCCGGCCTGGACCCGGCGGAGGCGGAACGCCTGCGCGACCGGCTCACCGAGCTGGGCGAGGCCCGATCGGCGGGGCTGTGACGACGCAGGGCGTCGACGACGCCGTCCGCGAGAAACAACCCGTGACGGAACGCCGACTGCACCCGGTGACGCCGCTCAGGCGCGCGTGGGCACCGATCGCCGTACTCATCGGCTGGGCGGTGCACGACCCGGACCAGGCGCAACGCCAGCTGACCAGACTGACCACCACCACACTCCTGCTCGCGCTGGCGGTGCTCGTCCCCGCAGCGGCCCTGTACGGCTTCCTCACCTGGTGGTTCACACACTTCGCGGTAACGGACTCCGAACTGCGTATCCGCACCGGACTGCTCTTCCGCCGCACCGCGCACATCCGACTGGAACGTATCCAGGCCGTCGACATCACCCAGCCCCTGCTCGCGCGCGTGGCGGGCGTGGCCAAGCTCAAACTGGACGTCATAGGCGCCGACAAAAAGGACGAACTCGCCTTCCTGGACGCGGAAGAGGCACGCACTCTCCGCGCGGAACTCCTCGCCCGCGCCGCCGGCTTCGCCCCCGAGACGGCCCACGAGGTAGGAGAGGCACCGTCCCGCCAACTCCTGCGCGTACCCCCCAAGGTCCTGGCGATCTCCCTCGTCCTGACCGGCGCCACCTGGGGAACACTGGCCGCCGCGATCGTCGTACCGACCATCCTCTGGCTGGTCACCGAGAGCGTGTGGACGGTCCTGGCGACCGCGGTTCCGCTGATCGGCGGGGCAGGGGCGAGCAGTGTGGGGCGGTTCGTCGCCGAGTACGACTGGACGGTGGGCGAGTCACCGGACGGCCTGCGCATCGACCACGGCCTGCTGGACCGCGCACACGAGACGGTGCCGCCCGGCCGCGTCCAGACCGTACGGATCGTCGAACCGCTGTTGTGGCGCCGGCGCGGCTGGGTACGGGTGGAACTGGACGTGGCGGGCTCGTCCAACTCCCTCCTGCTCCCGGTCGCCCCACGCGAGGTGGCCGAGTCGGTGGTCGCACACGTACTCCCCGGCACGACGGTCCCCTCCGCCGCCGCCCTGTCCCGCTCACCGCGACGCGCCGCCCGGTGCATGCCGCTGTGGTGGCGCGGCTACGGCCTGTCCGTCACGGAAGCCGCCTTCGCGGCCCGGACCGGCCTGTTCCGCAGAAGCCTGGCCCTGGTTCCCCACGCGAAGGTCCAGAGCGTACGCCTCACCCAGGGCCCCTGGAAGCGCCTGTGGGGCCTCGCCGACGTACACGTGGACACAGGAGCCAACAAGACGGTGACCGCCCGTCTGAGAGACGCCGACGAGGCAGCAGAACTCCTGCGCAGTCAAGCGGAACGGTCCCGCACGGGCCGCGGAGACGCCCGCCCGGACCGCTGGATGGCGTGACCCGGCGCGCAGCACTCGGCACGGCCCCACCCACGGCGAACCGCAGGCGTTACGCGGTCAGGAAACCGCGCTTCGCAACCCCTGCACATCGATCTGCTCGGTCTCGTCATGAGCCGTCAGATCGATGACCTGCCCGACCCCCCGGGACTCCTCGTCCGCAGGCTTGAACTCCGCCTCGGCCTCGGCCTTGTGAAGAGCCAGAGCCTCCTGGCCCACGACATCGGCGAGGTCCTCGTTCTGGACGGACTCCAACGCGGAGGACTCGTCCCGCTTGGTACCGAAGAAGTCGAAGCCGCCCTGGACCGCCGGACGCCGCACGGGCGTCGCCGGCACGACGGCCACGGCAGTCGGCGCGATGAAGTGCCCGGACGGCTGCTGGGCCGCAGGAGGCGCAGGCTGGGCAGTGCGGGCAACCGCGCCCGTGGGGGTGCCGGCGGCCGCGCGCTCATGCCCGTCGACCGCCTCGGGCTTCCCCTCCGAGTCATCCTCCAACGCAGGCTCCGTCTCGGACCCCGCGGCGTCTGCCGCCTCCGCCTCGGCGGCCCCCGAACCGGTCTTCACCGGCTCTTCGCCGGAAGGCGCGTCGCCCTTGGGAGGCTCGTTGTTCGGCGGCTCATCCGTCGGCGGCTCATCCGTCGGAGGCTCGTCCTTCGAGGACGCGCCCTTCGTGGGCTCGCGCTTCAGGGGCTCACCCTCCGAGGACTCGCTCTTCGAGGACTCCCCCGTCAGAGACTCCCCGTCCTCGTCGAACCGGGCCAACGCCTCCTTGGCCCGCAGGAACAGCCGAGACCCCTCGGGCGAGAAAACAGCAGAAGCCGCCGACGCCTCCTCAACGACCTCGACCTCAGCGCCCTCGGCCTCAACCTCGGCCTCAACCGCAGCACTCTCGGAGTCGGCCTCGACATCAGCAGGGGCAGCCACAGCCCCCACCCCGTCAGCCGGCCCCGGCACAGCCCCCGGCGGCAACGCCCGCGCGGGCGCCCCCGCCTCTATCTCGAGAACCCGCCGCTCCTCCAGCACACTCGCCCGCTCGGTCTCCGCCGTGGCGTACCGCCGCAGCAGCGACGCATGCTCGTTGCGCAGGCCCGCAAGCTCGGCCCGCTTGGCCCGCAGCCGCTGCTCAAGCTTCACCCGCAGTTCGCGCGACTCCTCGAGGTCGGTCTCCAGCTCGGCGACCCGTTCCTCGTGCCGCCACTCGTCGCTCGCACGCGCGCGCGTGAGGTCAGCGACCTGCTTGCCCGCCTGCGCGTCCCAGCGACGCATGACGACCCCGCCGACGACCGCCGTCGCCGCGGCGGCCGCGGCAAGGCCACGCAGCACCACGGGCTCGGTGAACACCCAGGGCGCAAGGGCACAGACAACGGATACGCCTGCGATCGCCGACGGGGGCAGCAGCCTGTGCAAGGGCGGGGAATGACGGTGACGTCCACGTGGCATGGCCAGAAACTTACCGCGCGTAGGCGAATCTTGGCGCCCCACCCCGTAAAAACACAGCCATCCCGAGTCGTTCACAGGGCAACAGCAATCAGATCCGCCCCGAATTAACCAGGAACCAAGATCACAAAGCCCAGCCGCCGCTCATGCACTCAACGCCCGCTCACCCGCTCAACCGCCCGCTCACCCACTCCAACGTCCCCGGAATCTCCCGCCGCCAGGTGTTGAAGTTGTGCCCGCCGCTTTCGAGGATGACCGACGAGATCCGCGTCAGCTTCGTGGCCTTCACTCGTTCAATGAACTTCAATGTGTCCTTGTAGTTGGATTCTCCAACTTTGCTGCTGCTGACCAGCAGTGAAGTGTCCGGCGCCGGCATGTGCGCGAGGTACCACCACAGGTTCGCGCGATTGCGCAGTTCCTCGTCACCCTGGAAGAGATCGCCCGTCGTGGCGTCGATCGGCGCCTTGTAGTACGCGGAAAGCCCCGCCCCTGCGGCGTACGTACGGGGATGGTGCATGGCGAGCTTCAACGCGCAGTAGCCGCCCGTGGAGTCGCCGATGATGCCCCAGCCACCCGGTTCACGCCCCACCCTGTAGTGCCCGCTCACGGCATCGGGCAGATCCTTCGCGAAGAACGACTCCGTCTGCGGCCCACCGGGAATGTCCACGCACTCCGTGTCCCGCGGCGGGGCCACGGTGGGCCGCATCATCACCAGGATCATCGGCTGCATACGGCCGTACGCGGCGAGCCTCCCGGCCGTACGCGGATAGTCGAGCTTGTCCACCAGCGCCTCGGCCGTGCCCGGATACCCGGTGAGAACAACGGCCGCCGGGAACGTACGCGTGCGGAACTGTGGCTGAAAATACTCGGGCGGCAGATAGACGTACGCGGGCGTCGCGATCCGCGTCGTGCCGCCCACGATCCCGACCTTCTGGATCTGCCCGCCCAGCTGGGGCCGCGCGCTCGCCGCCCCAGGCACCCGCCGCGTGTCGACGATCCGAAGCGGCCCGCGCGCGGGCGTGTGGTCCACGACGACGCCCAGTTCGTCCTCCTGACCGAACAGGTCTGCCCAGCTGGCGTAGAACCCGAAGGCCTGGTTCGCTCCGAGCCCGACCGCCGCGAAGAGCGCCAACTGCGTGGAGAACAGCAGACCGACGCGCCCGCCGACCGCCCGTCGGCTGCGGCGCGCCAGTCGTGGCCACAGCCAGACCGTGCCGACGAACAGCCCTACGGCGGCCGACACCGCCAGCGCCAGCGCCTTGTCGCTCGTGAGCCCCATCGATGGTTACCTGTCCGCACTTTCCGTCCGGTCCGCGCGGGCGCACGACACATGCGCCCGCGCTGCCTCCCCTGCACCTTCGCAAGGGCTTGCCCCGGACTTTCCTTGGCCTTTGAAACGGTTTTGGGAAGCCGAGTGAACCTCTCCCCCGTAGACACCGTCCTAGAGGGCGCAATGTCGCCGGATGCCCGAATCGGCACCGGATCCAAGGTCTCTCGCAGAACTAATGGGATGCGATGTCTGTCAGGACAGATGTGGAAATGTCGGGCGCGGTTCCTCAACGATCGAGCCGAGTGGGGCAACTGCCCAGCCGGGTACGGCATCTGCTCCGCGGCCCGCGCCCCGAGGCAGTTCCGCTGCTCGTCGGCAGAGCCTGCGCCCTGGTGGGCCTGCTGGACGTCGCCGCGGGTGTCTTCCCGCGCTTCCGGCACAGCCGTATGCACGCCATCGCCGAGGTGCTGCCGGGCTCGACGGGCCCCTTCGCGGCCGCGCTCTCGCTGAGCGCCGGCGTCCTGCTGCTCCTGCTGGCGCACGGCCTCAAGCGCGGCAAGCGGCGGGCCTGGCGGGCCGCCGTCGTGCTGCTGCCGGCCGGAGCGGTCGCGCAGTTCACGTACCGCCACTCCGTGGTGGGCGTCCTCATCTCACTGGTACTGCTCGCCATCCTGCTGCGCCACCGCGACCAGTTCACCGCCCTGCCCGACCCGCGCAGCCGCTGGCGGGCACTGGCCAACTTCGTCCTCACGGGCGCCGGTTCCCTCGCCCTCGGTCTGATCATCGTCAGCGCCCACCCGAACACCCTGGTCGGCGACCCGAGCCTGGTCGACCGCATCACCCACGCCCTGTACGGCCTGTTCGGCTTCGAGGGCCCCGTCGACTACCACGGCAACACCTCGTGGACGGTCGCCTTCTCGCTCGGCGCCCTCGGCTGGATCACGGCGGTCACAACGATCTACCTCGCCTTCCGCCCCGAACACCCCGCCGCCCGCCTCACCGAGGACGACGAGGCCCGCCTGCGCGCGCTGCTCGCCAAGCACGGCGGCCGCGACTCCCTCGGCCACTTCGCGCTGCGCCGCGACAAGGCCGTCGTCTTCTCGCCCAGCGGCAAGGCCGCGGTGACGTACCGCGTCGTCTCCGGCGTGATGCTCGCCAGCGGTGACCCGATCGGCGACGTCGAGGCCTGGCCCGGCGCCATCGAACGCTTCATGGACGAGGCCAAGGCCCACTCCTGGACCCCCGCCGTCATGGGCTGCTCCGAGACCGGCGCCGAGGTGTGGACCCGCGAGACCGGGCTCGACGCCCTCGAACTGGGCGACGAGGCGGTGGTGGACGTCCCGGATTTCTCGCTCGCCGGCCGCGCGATGCGCAACGTACGACAGATGGTCAAGCGCATCGAGCGCGCCGGTTACGAGACCCGGGTACGTCGTGTCCGTGACCTCGGCGAGACCGAGCTGGACCGCATCCGCCGCGCCGCCGACGACTGGCGCGGCACCGACACCGAGCGCGGCTTCTCCATGGCGCTGGGCCGCGTCGGCGACCCCGCCGACGGCGACTGTCTCGTCGCCACCGCCCACAAGGCCGACGAGGAACCGGGAGAGTACGGCGACCTCAAGGCGATCCTCCACTTCGTGCCGTGGGGCACGGACGGGGTCTCGCTGGACCTGATGCGCCGCGACCGCTCCGCGGACCCCGGCATGAACGAACTGCTGATCGTGGCCGCCCTCCAGGCCGCCCCGAAATTCGGCATCGCGCGCGTGTCCCTCAACTTCGCGATGTTCCGCTCGGCACTGGCGCGCGGCGAGAAGATCGGCGCGGGCCCGGTGCTGCGCGCCTGGCGGGGCCTGCTGGTCTTCCTGTCCCGCTGGTTCCAGATCGAGTCCCTGTACAAGTTCAACGCCAAGTTCCGGCCACGCTGGGAGCCCCGTTTCGTGGTCTACCGCGCCTCGGCCGACCTGCCCCGCCTCGGCTTCGCCGCCATGCAGGCCGAGGGCTTCGTCAACCTGGCCCTGCCGCTGCCGCGCTTCCTGCGCCGCCGTACGCACGCACCGCGCCCCTGCCCGCACCGGGTGGCGGAACAGGACGTCCAGGCGGCGTGACCGCGCCCCCCGGACCGGCCCGAGCGGAAGCCCCCTGCCCCCGAGGGCTCCCGCTCGGGCTACGGCACGTCCCGGCACCCCCTTGGGCCTAGGCTGAACGTATGAGCAAGCAGAGCGGACGCGGGCGCGTCACGGGCCTTCCGCAGTGGGACCGGTGCGCGGTCATGGGAGTCGTCAACGTGACCCCCGACTCCTTCTCCGACGGGGGCCGCTGGTTCGACACGACGGCCGCCGTCAAGCACGGCCTCGCCCTGGTCGAGGAGGGTGCCGACCTGGTCGACGTCGGCGGTGAGTCCACCCGCCCCGGCGCCAGCCGGGTCGACGAGGCCGAGGAACTGCGCCGCGTCATCCCCGTCGTCCGCGGCCTCGTCTCCGAAGGCGTCACGATCTCCGTCGACACCATGCGCGCCTCGGTCGCCGAGCAGGCCCTCGCCGCCGGCGCCGCCCTCGTCAACGACGTCAGCGGTGGCCTCGCCGACCCCGCGATGATCCCGGTCGTCGCGGACGCCGGCGCCCCCTTCGTCGTCATGCACTGGCGCGGCTTCCTGGAGGGCGGGAACGTCAAGGGCGTCTACGACGACGTCGTCGCCGAGGTCGTCGACGAGCTGCACGCGCGTGTGGAGGCCGTTCTGGCCGGCGGCATCACCCCCGACCGCGTCGTCGTCGACCCCGGCCTGGGCTTCTCCAAGGACGCCGAGCACGACCTCGTGCTCCTCGCCCACCTCGACCGCATCCTCGCCCTCGGCCACCCGCTCCTCGTCGCCGCGTCCCGCAAGCGGTTCCTCGGCCGTGTCCTCGCCGGGCCGGAGGGCGCGCCGCCGCCCGCGCGCGAGCGCGACGCCGCCACGGCCGCCGTCTCGGCGCTCGCGGCGCACGCCGGCGCCTGGGCGGTGCGGGTGCACGAGGTACACGCCACAGCGGACGCGGTGCGCGTGGCACGCGCCGTCGAAGGGGCGCGCTTGGCCGAGACCGCGCCCGGCGCGCAGTCCGCTGAGGGAGCCCGGTGAGCGCCCCGCACACCGACGTCGAGCAGGTGGAGGCCGCCAACACCGCCTTCTACGAGGCGATGGAGCGCGGCGACTTCGAGGAACTGTCCTCGTTCTGGCTCACCCCGTCCGACCTCGGCGTCGACGAGACCTACCACGACCCGGCGGACGTCGGCGTGGTCTCCTGCGTGCACCCCGGCTGGCCGGTTCTCACCGGTCGCGGCGAGGTCTTGCGGTCGTACGCGCTGATCATGGCGAACACCGACTACATCCAGTTCTTCCTCACCGACGTGCACGTCTCCGTGACCGGCGACACCGCCGTGGTGACCTGCACCGAGAACATCCTCAGCGGCGGGCCCGCCCCCGAGGGCGACGAGGAGCTCGGCCCGCTCGTGGGCCAGCTCGTGGTCGCCACGAACGTGTTCCGGCGCACGCCGGCGGGATGGAAGATGTGGACGCACCACGCTTCGCCGGTTCTGGCCGAAAACGACGAGGACGAGAGCGACGACACCCCCTCCTGAGTGGGTAGGCGACCTACAGGCCGACCGCACGACACACCACAGAGCCGCACCACAGGACCACACCCACAGGGCCGCACCACAGGACGGCAGGACCACGCACAGGGACAATCACGGACAAACACTGGGATGACTCGCGCGAGCCACCCGCAAGAAGGCCCGCCGGCCCCCGCCGGGACCAAGAAGTGGTTGGAATCACGCGTCCTCGGGTAGGGGCGGCTACCAGCCCGTGAGCCGCCGGGTTCCCCAGGGGAAACACCCAGTGAATCCTCCTGGCCCCGGACCGGACCCACGCCCCGTGGCCCGGCCCTGTCAGTGCCCGCAGGTAGATTCGGTCGAGGCCGGTGTGCCGCCCGCACACGGCACCGACCGGCCGTCACCGACGATTGCAGGAGTGATTCGCGTGGATCGTGTCGCGCTGCGCGGCCTGAAGGCCCGCGGGTACCACGGTGTGTTCCCCGAGGAACGCAGGGAGGGCCAGACCTTCGTCGTGGACCTCGTCCTCGGGCTGGACACCCGCCCGGCCGCCGCCGACGACGACCTGGCGAAGACCGTGCACTACGGCATCGTGGCGGAGGAGACCGTGGCCGTCGTCGAGGGCGACCCGGTCAACCTCATCGAGACGCTCGCCGAGCGCATCGCCCAGGCCTGTCTGAAGCACGAAGGGGTCCAGGAGGTCGAGGTCACCGTCCACAAACCGGACGCGCCGATCACGGTCCCCTTCGACGACGTGACCGTCACCATCACCCGGAGCCGAGTATGACTGCACCGTTCATCAAGGGCCCCAACGACCCGACCGTACAGCCGGTACCCGCCTCCGTCGTCGACCAGGTCGACGCCGCCGACACCACCCTCAGCAACCCGAAACGGGCCGTGATCTCCCTCGGCTCCAACCTGGGCAACCGCCTGGAGACCATCCAGGGCGCCATCGACGCCCTGGAGGACACCCCCGGCGTGCGCATCAAGGGGGTCTCCCCCGTCTACGAGACGGAGCCGTGGGGCGTCGAGCCGGGCACCCAGCCCTCGTACTTCAACGCGATCGTGGTCCTCAAGACCACCCTCCCCCCGTCCTCCCTGCTGGAGAGGGCGCACGCGGTCGAAGAGGCCTTCCACCGCGTCCGGGACGAGCACTGGGGCGCGCGCACCCTCGACGTCGACATCGTCTCGTACGCCGACCTGGTCTCCGACGACCCGGACCTCACGCTTCCCCACCCGCGCGCCCACGAACGCGCCTTCGTCCTCGCCCCCTGGCACGACCTGGAGCCCGAGGCCCAGTTGCCCGGCCGCGGCCCCGTCGTCGACCTCCTCGGCACCGTCACCCGGGACGGCGTCGCACCGCGCGCGGACCTGGAACTCCAGCTGCCCGAATAGTCGTTAAGGTCAAGACGACCACATTCCGTGGGGACCCGGGGGAGCTGAAGGGGCACCGTGAGAGAGCTGCGCATCAGGTTGCTGGCAGGCGTGTTCATCGTGGCCGGAGTCCTGTCCTGGGCGGGCGCCCGACTGTGGAACGCCGTCGGGACCCTGCCCAGCGTCCCGCTGGCCGCACCCATCGTCCTGGCGGTCATCGCCGTGATCCTGCTCGCCACGGCACTCTCGATCCGCGCCCGCCTCAAAGCCCAGCGCGAACGCCACCCGGAAGCCAAGGGCGTCGACCCCCTGATGGCCGCCCGCGCGGTTGTCTTCGGCCAGTCCAGCGCCCTGGTAGCCGCCCTCGTCGCCGGAATGTACGGCGGCGCGGGCGTCTTCCTCCTGGAGTCACTCGACATCCCCGCCCGCCGGGACCAGGCCATCTACGCCGGCTTCTCCGTCGTGGCAGGCATCGGCGTGATAGCGGCAGCCATCTTCCTGGAGCGCGTCTGCAAACTCCCGGAGGACGACGAGCACAATGGCGCGGGGGCGGCGCCGACGGTCTAGAGCGGGGTCAGCACACCGCGTCTCAGCGGGCCATGATGAGGCTCATCGCCTCGTTGCGCGTCGCCGCGTCCCGCAGCTGACCGCGCACCGCCGACGTTATGGTCTTCGCGCCCGGCTTGCGGATGCCCCGCATCGACATGCACATGTGCTCGCACTCCACAACGACGATCACACCGCGCGGCTCCAGGATCTCCATCAGGGAGTCCGCGATCTGCGTGGTGAGCCTTTCCTGCACCTGAGGCCGCCGGGCGTAGACGTCCACCAGCCGAGCCAGCTTGGACAGGCCCGTGATCTTGCCGGACGTGGCCGGAATGTAGCCGACGTGAGCAACACCGCGGAACGGCACCAGATGATGTTCACAGGTGCTATACACCTCAATGTCCTTCACGAGCACCATCTCGTCGTGCCCGATGTCGAACGTCGTCGTCAGCACGTCCTCGGGCTTCTGCCACAGCCCCGCGAAGATCTCCTTGTACGCCCGCGCCACTCGCCCCGGCGTCTCCCGAAGCCCCTCTCGGTCCGGGTCCTCTCCGACCGCGATCAGCAGCTCTCGCACGGCGTTCTCGGCGCGCTTCTCGTCGAACTCTCCGATGCGGCCCTCGCCGTCCAGCGTCACGGGGTCGGTCATGTGGTGCCTCGATCCTTTGCGGGTGGCGCGTATGGGTCACGCGTCTGAACTGCCGGCATACGAAAATGCCACGCCCCCCAGGCTAGAACCTGGGGGGCGTGGCATTCATTCCGGGCCTGGTGGGGTCACCAGGGCCTGGCGGCGTCAGCTCTCCGGACGCTCCTCGGGGGCCGGTTCGGCCACCGGGGCGGGCTCCGTCACCGTCGACTTGGCGGTGGTGATCGCCGGCGTCGCGCCGTTGGCGCCGTTCGTCAGTGCGAGCTCCTTCGGGGAGAGCACCGGCGGACGGGTGGACGGCGTACGGCGGGAGGACCCGGTCCAGGCGGGCCGGGGCGGTCGCTTGACGATGGGGGCGAAGATCTCGGCGATCTCCTCCTTGCCCAGCGTCTCCCTCTCCAGCAGCTGAAGCACCAGGTTGTCGAGGACGTCGCGGTTCTCGACCAGGATTTCCCAGGCCTCGTTGTGCGCGTTCTCGATGAGCTTCTTGACTTCCTCGTCCACCAGCGCGGCGACCTCTTCCGAGTAGTCGCGCTGGTGACCCATCTCACGTCCGAGGAACGGCTCGGTGTTGTCGCCGCCGAACTTGATGGCACCGAGGCGCTCGGTCATGCCGTACTGCGTGACCATCGCGCGGGCCGTGGTGGTGGCCTTCTCGATGTCGTTCGCCGCGCCCGTGGTCGGGTCGTGGAAGACGAGCTCCTCGGCCGCACGGCCGCCCAGCATGTAGGCCAGCTGGTCCAGCATCTCGTTGCGGGTCGTGGAGTACTTGTCCTCCTCCGGCAGGACCATCGTGTAGCCGAGAGCACGGCCTCTGGAGAGGATCGTGATCTTGTGGACCGGATCGGAGTTCGGGGAAGCCGCCGCGACCAGGGCGTGTCCGCCCTCGTGGTACGCGGTGATCTTCTTTTCCTTGTCCGACATGATCCGGGTCCGCTTCTGCGGGCCCGCCACGACGCGGTCGATGGCCTCGTCGAGCATCTGGTTGTCGATCAGCTTCCTGTCGCTGCGGGCCGTCAGGAGCGCCGCCTCGTTGAGGACGTTGCTCAGGTCCGCACCGGTGAAGCCCGGTGTACGGCGGGAGACCGCCGACAGGTCGACGTCCGGGGCGACCGGCTTGCCCTTCTGGTGAACCTTGAGGATCTCCAGACGGCCCAGCATGTCCGGGCGGTCGACCGCGATCTGGCGGTCGAAGCGGCCGGGCCGCAGGAGGGCCGGGTCGAGGATGTCGGGCCGGTTCGTCGCGGCGATGAGGATCACGCCGCCCTTGACGTCGAAGCCGTCCATCTCGACGAGCAGCTGGTTCAGGGTCTGCTCGCGCTCGTCGTGACCGCCGCCGAGGCCGGCACCGCGGTGACGGCCGACCGCGTCGATCTCGTCGACGAAGACGATCGCCGGGGCGTTCGCCTTGGCCTGCTCGAACAGGTCACGGACTCGGGAGGCACCGACACCGACGAACATCTCGACGAAGTCGGAACCGGAGATCGAGTAGAAGGGCACACCCGCCTCGCCCGCGACGGCGCGCGCGAGCAGGGTCTTACCGGTGCCGGGCGGGCCGTACAGCAGTACGCCCTTGGGGATCTTCGCCCCGACGGCCTGGAACTTCGCCGGTTCCTGGAGGAACTCCTTGATCTCCTGGAGCTCCTCGACGGCCTCGTCCGAGCCGGCGACGTCCGAGAACGTCGTCTTCGGGGTGTCCTTGGTGATGAGCTTCGCCTTGGACTTGCCGAAGTTCATGACCCGGGAGCCGCCGCCCTGCATCTGATTCATCAGGAACAGGAAGACGACCACGATCAGGACGAAGGGAAGCAGGGAGAGCAGGATGCCCACGAACGGGTTCTGCTTGGACGGCGAGACCGTGTAGCCGTCCGGGATCTGCTCTTGCTGGTACTTGTTCTGCAGCGTGTTGGCGATGTCCACGCCTTGGTCGCCGATATAGCTCGCCTGGATCTTTGTGGCGTCCTCGACCTTTTGGCCGTCCTTGAGCTGGACCTTGATGATCTGCTCGTCGCCGGTGGTCAGCTTGGCCGACTCGACCTTGTTCTCGTTGATCGCCTGGACGACCTGGCCGGTGTCCACCGTCTTGTAGCCGCCGGACGAGCCGACGACCTGCATCAACACGACCACGGCAAGGACGGCCAGCACGATCCACATGACCGGCCCACGGAAGTATCGCTTCACGTCCATCCATACGGAGCGGTGTCGCCCCGTCCCTCCTGCCATAGTGAGTTTGATAAGACAGTTCTTCTGACGGTACCCCAGCTTCGACGCCCGTAGCCGCACGGGACGGCCAGTGAGCCCGTCTGCATGCTCCAACGGCGCGAGGCCCGCCGGGGTTCCCGATCTACGTACGGGTCTTGGGCCCTTCGGGTCCGCGATCGCGGACCGCCGGACTCAGCCGCCGTAGACGTGGGGCGCGAGCGTACCGACGAACGGGAGGTTGCGGTACTTCTCGGCGTAGTCGAGGCCGTAGCCGACGACGAACTCGTTGGGGATGTCGAAGCCGACCCACTCCACGTCGATGGCGACCTTCGCGGCGTCCGGCTTGCGCAGCAGCGTGCACACCTTGAGCGACTCGGGCTCGCGCGAGCCGAGGTTGGACAGCAGCCAGGACAGCGTCAGACCGGAGTCGATGATGTCCTCGACGATGAGGACGTGCTTGCCCTTGATGTCGGTGTCGAGGTCCTTGAGGATCCGCACCACGCCGGAGGACTGGGTGCCGGCGCCGTACGACGACACGGCCATCCAGTCCATGGTGACGGGGGTGGACAGCGCCCGCGCGAGGTCGGCCATCACCATCACCGCGCCCTTGAGGACTCCGACGATGAGCAGGTCCTTGCCCGCGTACTCCGCGTCGATCTTCGCGGCCAGCTCGGCCAGCTTCGCGTCGATCTCTTCCTTGGTGATGAGCACCCGCTGGAGGTCGGCACCCATGTCTTTCGCGTCCACCCGCATCACTTTCGGTCGGTCGTCCCGCATTGATCGGCTCGGTCGGCCCCTCCGTCGTGTCCGCGGAGGGGTCGGGAATCAGCCTTGCCGAATCACCAGTCTGCCACCCTGGCGCTGGGCGACGACTTTGCCGGGGAGATTGATGGCCCCCTGACCGCGCCAGCCGGTGATCAGACGGTCGACTTCCTCGATGTGACGGGCGAACAGCGCTCCGGCGGGCGCCCCGGCCTCGATCGCGGCGCGGCGCAGGATCCGGCGTCGTACGGCGGGCGGCAGCGCGTACAGCTTGGCGCACTCCAGGAGGCCGGTCGCGTCGCGCACGGCGGCCTCGGCCTGGCCGGCCCAGGCGTCGAGGGCGTCGGCATCGTCGCGGGAGAGCTGGGCCGTGCGGGCGAGGGCCTCGACGACGCCTTTGCCGAGCGCCTTCTCCAGGGCGGGCAGGCCCTCTTGGCGCAGGCGCGAGCGCGTGTACGCCGGGTCGGCGTTGTGCGGGTCGTCCCAGACCGGCAGGGACTGGACCATGCAGGCCTTGCGCGCGGTCTGCCGGTCGAGCCCGAGGAAGGGACGGCGGTAACGGCCGCCGGCCCCCGAGACCGCGGCCATTCCGGACAGGGAGCGGATGCCGGAGCCGCGGGCGAGGCCGAGCAGGACGGTTTCGGCCTGGTCGTCCCGGGTGTGGCCGAGCAGGACGGCGATGGCGCCGTGGCGGACGGCCGCGTCGTCGAGGGCGGCGTAGCGGGCGTCACGGGCGGCGGCCTCGGGGCCGCCCGAGCGGCCGACGGTCACGGCGATGGACTCGACCGGTTCGAGGCCGAGTTCGCGCATGCGCAGGACGACTTCCTCGGCGCGCAGGTCGGAGCCGGGCTGCAGACCGTGGTCGACGGTGATGCCACCGGCGCGGATGCCGAGTTTGGGGGCCTCGAAGGCGAGGGCGGAGGCGAGGGCCATGGAGTCGGCGCCGCCGGAGCATGCCACGAGCACGAGCGGGGAGGGGGGTCGCTCGTGCGGGGTGGTGCGCTGGGGCGCCTGCGGTGCCCGGCCGGGGAGCGCGTACGACGGTTCGCGCGCCGTGCCGTGGGCGGCGGGCGCTGCGCCGGTCGACGTCACGCGCGGCGCCAGGGGCAGCGACATGTGCGGGATCTCGTACGAGGTCGCGCGCCGGGTGTCGGGTGCGAGGGCGTCGGTGGTGCGGCTGTGTTCGGTGAGGATGTCGTGGAGGACGCGGCGGACCGCCAGGCGTATCGCCGCGACCGCAGGATGGGGACCCATGTCCGGTTCCCTTCATGAAGTTTTCGGGGGGTGAGCCCGAGCTCGGTCACTCAGAGTGTGTAGATGGTGACAGAGACGGGCCGTTCCCCGAGCATTGCACGCCTACCCATGGCTCACGGTCCCTCGGACGGGTGATTGGAGGGGCGTTCGCCTGCCGTCGGCCGGATTCGGTTCACGACCTTCGTATGAGATGCACGACCCGGCGCGCGATTCACGACTCCGCCTTGCGGTGCACCCGCGCGATCCAGTCCGCCGGTTTGGCGATCTCCGACTTGGTCGGGAGGGTGTTCGGGGACGTCCACACGCGGTTGAAGCCGTCCATGCCGACCTGGTCGTGGACGGCCCGTACGAAGCGTTCGCCGTCACGGTACTGCCTGAGTTTGGCGTCGAGACCCAGCAACTTGCGCAGGGCCATGTCCAGTCGGGAGGCGCCCTTGGCGCGCCGCTGCTGGAACTTCTCGCGGATCTCGGCGACGGTCGGCACGACCTGGGGCCCGACTCCGTCCATCACGAAGTCGGCGTGGCCCTCCAGGAGTGACATCACCGCGGTGAGCCGGCCGAGGATCTCCCGCTGGGCCGGTGTCTGCACCAGTTCGACGAACGAACGTCCGCCGTCGTCCTCCTCGGCCTCGGGCCGGCCGCCGGCGAGCGACTGTGCGGCCTCGCGGATGCGCTCCAGGACGGTCATGGGGTCGACATCCGTCTCCGCCAAGAAAGACTGGATTTCGCCCTCGAGGTGGTCCCGCAGCCACGGCACGGCGCTGAACTGCGTGCGGTGCGTCTCCTCGTGCAGGCACACCCACAGGCGGAAGTCGTGGGGCTGTACGTCGAGTTCGCGCTCCACGTGGACGATGTTCGGGGCGACGAGCAGCAGTCGGCCGGCGCCGCTCTCTCCGGCCGGGAGTTCGCGGGTGGCCGGGGCGAAGGTCTCGTACTGGCCGAGGACCCGGGAGGCCAGGAAGGACAGCAGCATGCCGAGTTCGACGCCGGTGACCTTGCCGCCGACTGCGCCGAGGACCGCGCCGCCGGGGCTGCTGCTGCGGCGCTCCTGCATCTTGTCGAGCAAGGGCTTGAGGATCTGGCGGAACCCGGCGACGTTCGCCCGCACCCATCCCGGGCGGTCGACCACCAGGACGGGGGTGTCGTGGGTGTCCTCCGTGCCCAGACGAGTGAAGGCCCGGACGTGTCCCTCCGAGACCTTGGCATGTCGGCGCAGCTCGGCGACGACGGCCCTGGCCTCGTCGCGGCTCACCTCCGGGCCCGGCCGTACGAGCCGGGTCGCGGTCGCCACCGCGAGATTCCAGTCGACCATCTCGGCACCACCGATGCTCGTCATGTGTCAACCGTACGTGAGCGTTCCCACTTGGGGCAGGCCGTGGGGATTTGCGGTGGCGGGGTCGGCAGGGGCGGACGCGAGTTGGACGGCGCCCGCGGGTGCCTATCCGCAGCCGCAGGCCGCCAGTGCCGTTGCCGTTCTGTCCAGGGCCGACTGGGCGGCCTCCTTGTTCGGCGTGTTCGTTGCCAGGAAGGCGAAGGCCAGCAGGTGGCCGTCCTGGTCGACGACCGTGCCGGCCAGGGCGTTGACGCCGGTCAGGGTGCCTGTCTTGGCTCGCACGATGCCTGCCGCTCCGTCCGTGTAGCGGGTGCTCAGGGTGCCGGTGAAGCCGGCCACCGGGAGGCCGGTCAGAGCCGGGCGCAGTTGCGGGTGGGCCGGGTCGGCCGCCTTGGCCAGGAGGGATGTGAGCAGGTCCGCCGTGAGTTTGTCGTCGCGGTTGAGGCCGCTGCCGTCCTTGAAGGAGACACCGGCCACCGGCAGTCCGAGCTTGTTCAGCTGGGCCCCGATGGCCTGCCCGCCGCCGTTGAAGTCGGCGCGCTTGCCGCTCGCCACGGCCGTGTGGCGGGCGAGGGCCTCGGCGATGTCGTTGTCGCTGTTGGTGAGCATGCGTTCGACCAGGGAGGAGAGCGGGGGCGAGGAGACCTCGGCGAGGGCCTCGGCCCGGTTCGTGGCCTTGGACGGGCCGGGGGACGTCGTCTTGATGCCGCGGTCGGCGAGGAAGGACGCGAACTTGGTCGCCGCGTCCATGGCCGGGTCCTTCGCCCGGGTCACCGGGCCGCTGGTGGAGTCGTTCGTCCGGGCCTCGTCGGCCATGAGGGCGCTGACCGGGGCGAGGTTGCCGTCCTCTCCGATGGGGTGCAGTTCGGGTCCCGCGTAGAGCGTCTTGTCGTACGAAAGGGTGGCCTCGCGTACGTCACGTTTCTTCAGGGCCTGTGCGGTCGCGTCGGCCAGCTCGCGCAGGCTTGCCCAGCCGTCGGCCTCCTTGCGGGCCGTCAGGGTGGGGTCGCCGCCGCCGACCAGGACGAGTTCCTTGGTGTCGGGTTCGAGGGCGGTGCGGGTGGTGAGGCGGTGGTCGGGGCCCATCGCGGTGAGGGCGGCCGCTGCGGTGGCGATCTTCGTCGTCGACGCGGGCGTGAGGGGCGCGGCGGCTCCGACGCCGAACAGGCGTTTGCCGCTGGCCACGTCCACGATCGCCGCCGACCTGCGCGTGCCGAGTTCCGGGACGTCCAGGAGCGGGCCGAGGAGGTCGGCGAGAGCCCGGCTGTTCGGGACCGAGTTCACGGTGCCGACGGTGCCGCCGAGGCCCGTCAGGACGGAGCCTGCGGAGGGCGCGGGGCGGGGCGCCTCGCCCGCCGCATCGGACGAACCGGACGTATCAGTATTACGACCGTGATCTGCGCCACCCGTGCGCTCCTGGGCGGCCGCCCAGTCCCTCTCGGCCGTACGCTGACCGGTGGAGTCCCAGGGGCCGGCGGCGGTCACCACACCGGCGGCCAGCGCCAGTCCGGCAGTAGCGGCGCCCGCGGTGTACTGCCAGGTCTTCGGCTTGCGGGTCCGCGCGGCCAGCGGTGACACGGCTCGCGCGAGCCGTGTGACCTGCGGTTTCGCGGCCGTCGCGGCGCGTGCGAGACGTGGGCGTACGGCGTCCGCGGCCCGTGCCAGACGCGGTCGAACGGCACCCGCGACCCGCGTCACATGCGGTCTCGCGGCTCGCCAAGGCCTCAGCTCTGGCACGACCACCAGCCCCTTTCGCGATCACACACCTGCGTGAGGGACACTTAACCACCAGAACTATGTGCTGATCATGGAGGAGCCACCGGTGGAGTTCGACGTCACGATCGAGATTCCGAAGGGTTCACGGAACAAGTACGAGGTGGACCACGAGACCGGTCGGATCCGCCTGGACCGTCGACTCTTCACCTCGACCGCCTACCCGACCGACTACGGCTTCGTCGAGAACACCCTCGGCGAGGACGGCGACCCGCTGGACGCGCTGGTCATCCTGGATGAGCCGACCTTCCCGGGCTGCCTCATCAAGTGCCGCGCGATCGGCATGTTCCGGATGACGGACGAGGCGGGCGGCGACGACAAGCTGCTGTGCGTGCCGGCGACGGACCCGCGCCAGGAGCACCTGCGTGACATCCACCACGTCTCCGAGTTCGACCGCCTGGAGATCCAGCACTTCTTCGAGGTCTACAAGGACCTGGAGCCCGGCAAGTCCGTCGAGGGCGCCGACTGGGTCGGCCGTACCGACGCCGAGGCCGAGATCGAGCGGTCCTACAAGCGCTTCAAGGACCAGGGCGGTCACTGAGCCACCGGCTCCTCTCAGCCACAAGTGAACAGGCTGCACGCGTGCGCGTGCGGCCTGTTCGTGTGTCTGTGCGCATACTGAGAGCGGCAGGAGGTGTCGTACAGGGAGTGTTACGCAGGTGACGGACGCGGAGGACCGCAAGCCGCAGTCGGACGAGGCGAGGATGGCCTTCACGGCTCCCGCCGGGATCGAGGTGGGCGACAGCGAGTCGGAGACCACGTCCGAGTTCGCTCTGCCCAAGGGGCTGGACGTGCTGCAGGCGCCGCTCCACGAGCCCGAGGGATCGGCGTTCACCGCGCCCAGCGGCTACATCGTCGAGGACGCCCCGCCCGCGTTCACCCCCGCCGGCGGCATACCGCGGATAAGCCTGACCAAGGACCTGCCCTGGCAGGACCGGATGCGCACGATGCTGCGCATGCCGGTCGCCGAGCGGCCCGCGCCGGAGCGGATGCCGCGGGCGGAGGACGAGGGGCCGGCCGTCCCGCGCGTGCTCGACATGACCCTGCGTATCGGCGAACTGCTGCTGGCGGGCGGTGAGGGCGCGGAGGACGTCGAGGCCGCGATGTTCGCGGTCTGCCGCTCCTACGGCCTGGACCGCTGCGAGCCGAACGTCACCTTCACCCTGCTGTCGATCTCGTACCAGCCGTCGCTGGTGGACGATCCGGTGACGGCGTCGCGCACGGTACGGCGGCGCGGCACCGACTACACGCGTCTGGCCGCCGTGTACCAGCTCGTCGACGACCTCAGCGACCCGGAGAGCCACATCTCCCTGGAGGAGGCCTACGGGCGGCTCGCGGAGATCCGCCGTAACCGGCACCCGTACCCGACCTGGGTGCTGACCTCGGCGAGCGGGCTGCTCGCGGGCGCGGCCTCGGTGCTGGTCGGCGGTGACCTGATCGTCTTCATCGCGGCCATGTTCGGCGCGATGCTCGGCGACCGGCTGGCGTGGCTGTGCGCGGGGCGTGGGCTGCCGGAGTTCTACCAGTTCACGGTGGCGGCGATGCCGCCGGCCGCGATAGGGGTCGCGCTGACGCTGACGCACGTCGACGTGAAGGCGTCCGCGGTCATCACCGGTGGGCTGTTCGCGTTGCTGCCCGGGCGGGCGCTGGTGGCGGGCGTGCAGGACGGGCTGACCGGCTTCTACATCACCGCGGCCGCGCGGCTGCTGGAGGTCACGTACTTCTTCGTCGGCATCGTCATCGGCGTGCTGGTGATCCTGTACTTCGGCGTGAACCTGGGTGCCAAGCTCACCCCGGACGAGACGTTGCTCGCCTCGGACCGGCCCTACTGGCAGATCGCAGCGTCGATGCTGCTGTCGCTGACCTTCGCCGTGCTGCTCCAGCAGGAACGGACCACCGTGCTCGCGGTGACCCTCAACGGGGGTGTCGCGTGGGTGGTGTACGGCGCGATGCACTACGCCGGTGAGTTCTCGCCGGTTGCCTCCACGGCCGTCGCGGCCGGGCTCGTGGGGCTTTTCGGGCAGTTGATGGCGCGGTACCGGTTCGCGTCCGCGTTGCCGTACACGACTGCGGCGATCGGGCCTCTGCTGCCAGGTTCCGCCACGTACTTCGGGCTGTTGGCGATCGCGCAGAACGATGTCGACGAGGGGCTGGTCTCCTTGGCCACGGCGGCGTCCTTGGCCATGGCCATTGCGATCGGGGTCAATCTCGGGTCGGAGATCTCCCGGTTGTTCCTGCGGATCGGGTCGCCGGAGAAGCGGCGAGCCGCCAAGCGGACTCGAGGGTTCTGAGCGCCTGGTAGCTCGGTCGCTTCCGGATCGACGGCGGCTGCGGATCGTGTGTGGTTGATCGCGCAGTTCCCCGCGCCGCTGAAGGGGCGCTTCAGTAACCCTGGTTCGGCGGGTACTGCTGGTTCTGCTGACCGCCGTACGGCTGCTGCTGGCCGTAGCCATGGGGGTACTGCTGGGCGTACGGCTGCTGTTCGGGCTGCTGCGGCTGCTGCTGGCCGTAGTACTGCTGGTCGTAGCCGTACTGCTGCTGGCCCTGGTTGCCGTACTGCTGGGGCTGGTCCTCGGAGGGGATGCGGCGGAGCTGGGTCGTCGCGTCGTCCATCATCGGGGCCTGCTGGGCCGGGGCCGCCGGGGCCTGGGCCGCCGCGCGCTTCTTCTTGGCGCGCTCCCGCAGGTACTCGATGATGATCGGGACCACGGAGACGAACACGATCAGGACGAGGATCGCTTCGACGTTCTTGTTGATGAAGCCGATCTGGCCGAGCCAGTAGCCCGCCAGGGTGACGCCGGTGCCCCAGGCGATACCGCCGATGACGTTGTACGTGAGGAACGTGCGGTACTGCATACGGCCGGCGCCCGCCACGATCGGGGCGAAGGTGCGCACGATCGGCACGAAGCGGGCGAGGACGATCGCCTTCGGGCCGTACTTCTCCATGAACTCGTGGGCCTTCTCCAGGTTCTCCTGTTTGAAGAGCTTGGAGTTGGGCCGGTTGAAGAGCTTCGGGCCGAAGAACTTGCCGATCATGTACCCCACCTGGTCGCCGATGACGGCGGCCAGCACGATCAGGGTGCACACCAGCCACAGCGGCTGGCTGATGTAGTTCCCCTCGGCAACGAAGAGGCCCGCCGTGAACAGCAGGGAGTCCCCGGGCAGGAACGCGAAGAGGCCGGACTCGGCGAAGACGATCAGCAGGATGCCGGGGAGGCTGAAGGTCTCGATCAGATAGTCCGGGCTGAGCCACTCGGGGCCGAGCGCAAGCGTGGTCACGGGATTGTGGCTCCTGCGGGGAGGGGGCGGAGGCGAAGCTGGGTGCTCAAATTATCAACGCTGCACTGGCCGCCCAGGTTCCATGGACCCCCTCAGGATGCACTGTGCCCCTGCTGGGACAAAGCTGTGATTCATGGGCATCGAAGAGTACGGCGGCGGGCAGGAGCCACAGCCCGACGTCCTGGTGGTGACCACCAATGACATTCCCGGCTTTCGGGTCACCTCGGTTCTGGGTGAGGTCTTCGGGCTGACCGTGCGCTCCCGGCACGTGGGCAGCCAGATCGGCGCCGGACTGAAGTCGCTGGTCGGCGGTGAGCTCAAGGGGCTGACCAAGACCCTCGTGGAGACCCGCAACCAGGCCATGCTGCGGCTCGTCGAGCAGGCACGCGCGCGTGGGGCGAACGGCGTCCTGGCGTTCCGCTTCGACGTGTCGGAGGCGGCGGACGTGGGCACCGAGGTGTGTGCCTACGGGACGGCGGTGGTCCTGGCCCAGGAGTGACCCGTACGGGGTCCCGGGCCAGGAGCCTCAAGAGGAGTGCCGGGCGGCGTTGGCGAGGATCGCGTCCCTCAGGTAGACCGCGAGGCCCGGCTTGGCCTGGTCGATGTTCCGGGTGAACCGCTCGTCGGCGACGTACATCTGGCCGAGGCAGGCGTGCATCTCGTGCCCGCAGTCGTAGTGGTTGCGGGCGATCCCCTGGCGGTGCTCCTCGGCGGCGTCCATGGCCGCCTCGGAGTCGGCCGGCTCACCGGCCTCCATGAGCGCGACGAAGCGGCGGTTGAGGTCGTCGGCCTCGCGCTGGATCCGCTGCCAGTCCTCCTTGGTGTACGAGGCGGCGCGTTGCTGTGACTGCCGATAGGCGTCGGTGTCGCCCCAGCGCTCCTGCACCTCCTCCTCGTACTGGTCCGGGTCGAAGTCCCCGAACACCTCGAACTTCTCCTCCGGCGTGAGATTGATGCCCATCTTGCGTGCCTCCATGGCGTGCTCCACGGCCGCCGCCATCTTCTGCAGCTTCTCGATCCGGGCGGTCAGCAGCTCGTGCTGCCGGCGCAGGTGCGCGCGCGGGTCCGCGTCCGGGTCGTCGAGCAGGGCGGCGACCTCCTCGAGCGGGAAACCGAGCTCGCGGTAGAACAGGACCTGCTGCAGCCGGTCGAGGTCGGCGTCGCTGTAGCGCCGGTGGCCCGCGTGGCTGCGCTCGCTGGGCACGAGCAGGCCGATGTCGTCGTAGTGGTGCAGCGTGCGCACCGTCACTGCGGCGAAGCCGGCGACCTGTCCCACGGAGTAGCTCACTTCCGCTCCCTTCTCGGTACGCGCTCCACGATGAGTCCTCACGCGGCGTGAGGTGCAAGCCCGGCGGCCCGGATCTACCGTCGTATACATGCCACTGCATCCTGGGAACAGCGAAGCACCGGACGACAAGGGCGGCGGGCGCAGGCTCGCGGTCAATCCCTTCTACGGCGAGACGAATCCGGTCAGCGGCATGACCGAGGCCCCGCCCACACATCAGCTGCCCGACGCTCCCCTGCCGCCGATGACGGCGTACCAGGTGGTGCACGACGAGCTGATGCTGGACGGCAACTCCCGGCTCAACCTGGCCACCTTCGTCACCACCTGGATGGAGCCGCAGGCCGGGGTGCTGATGGCGGAGTGCCGGGACAAGAACATGATCGACAAGGACGAGTACCCGCGCACCGCCGAGTTGGAGCGGCGCTGTGTGGCGATGCTCGCCGATCTGTGGAACGCGCCCGATCCCTCGGTGGCCGTGGGCTGTTCCACCACCGGGTCCAGCGAGGCGTGCATGCTCGCCGGTATGGCGCTCAAACGGCGCTGGGCGCAGCGCAACGCCGACCGGTACCCCGGCGCGCGCCCCAACCTGGTGATGGGCGTCAACGTCCAGGTCTGCTGGGACAAGTTCTGCAACTTCTGGGAAGTGGAGCCCCGCCTGGTCCCGATGGAGGGCGAACGGTTCCATCTGGACCCGCAGGCGGCGGCCGAGCTGTGCGACGAGAACACCATCGGGGTGGTCGGGATCCTGGGCTCCACCTTCGACGGTTCGTACGAGCCGATCGCGGACCTGTGTGCGGCCCTGGACGCCCTCCAGGAGCGCACGGGCCTCGATGTCCCGGTGCACGTCGACGGCGCGTCCGGCGCGATGGTGGCGCCCTTCCTCGACGAGGAGCTGGTGTGGGACTTCCGGCTGCCGAGGGTCAGCTCGATCAACACCTCGGGGCACAAGTACGGGCTCGTCTACCCGGGTGTCGGCTGGGCCCTGTGGCGGGACAAGGAGGCGCTGCCCGAGGAGCTCGTCTTCCGGGTCAACTACCTGGGCGGCGACATGCCGACGTTCGCGCTCAACTTCTCCCGGCCGGGCGCCCAGGTCGTGGCGCAGTACTACTCGTTCCTGCGGCTGGGCCGGGAGGGGTACCGGGCCGTGCAGCAGGCCTCGCGGGACGTGGCCAGGACGGTCGCCGGGGCCGTGGAGAAGCTCGGCGACTTCCGGCTGCTGACCCGGGGCGACCAACTGCCCGTCTTCGCCTTCACGACGGCCCCGGACATCCGGGCGTACGACGTCTTCGACGTGTCCCGGCGGCTGCGCGAGAAGGGCTGGCTGGTCCCGGCGTACACCTTCCCGCCGAACCGGGAGGATCTGTCCGTCCTGAGGGTGGTCTGCCGCAACGGCTTCTCCGAGGACCTCGCCGAGCTGTTCGTCCAGGACCTGACCCAGCTGCTGCCGGAGCTGCGCCGACAGCCGCACCCCCTGACGCAGGACAGGGGGGCGGCCACCGGGTTCCACCACTAGGCCGGGTCCGCGCCGGCTATCGGCTCAGGCGTCCGAACCGCCGTACCGCGAGCGGGAAGAACACCGCCAGGAGGACCAGCGGCCATACGATCGCCGCCCCGACGCCGTCCGTACCCGTGCCGCCGAACAGGTCCCGTACGGCCGTGGCCGTCTGGGACATCGGGTTCCACTCGACGACCGTGCCGAGCCAGCCCGGCATGGACTCGGGCAGCGCGATGGCGTTGGACAGGAAGCCGATCGGCCAGACGAGGATCTGCACCGCCTGCACCATCTCCGGCTTTCCGGCCACCAGCGCCAGATGGATGCCGATCCACAGCATGGCGAAACGGAACAGCAGGAGCAGCCCCACGGCGCCCAGGAAGGCCCCTGGGCCGCCCCCCGCCCGCCAGCCCAGCGCGTATCCGATGCCCATCAGGGCGGACAGGGCCAGTGCCGACTGGAGCATGTCGGCCACCGAACGGCCCACCAGCACCGCCCCGTTGGCCATCGGCATGGACCGGAAGCGGTCGATCACGCCCTTGTTGAGGTCCTGGGTGACCGCGATCATCGTGCCCTCCAGGCCGAAGGCCATGGTGAGCGCGAGCATGCCGGGGACCAGGTAGTCGATGTAGGAGCCCTGCAGGCCCCGGCCGCCGCCGATGAGGTAGCCGAACATCAGCAGCAGCATCACGGGGAAGATCAGGTTGACCACGACCTGCACGGGTTGCCGCGCCCAGTGGGCGAGTTCGCGGCGGGTCATGGTCCAGGAGTCGGTCAGTGCGTACGCGGTCACACGGCCTCCTTCACTCGTTCGTCGCGCCCGGTCAGATGCAGGAACACCTCGTCCAGCGTCGGGCGGCGCAGCGCGACGTCCTCGGCCTCGATCCCGGCCTCGTCCAGGGCCCGTACGACACCGGAGAGCGCCGCCATCCGGTCGGTGACCGGGGCGCTGAGCAGGCGGCGGTCGGGGTCGACGGAGACGTCGTCCTTCGGTATGGGCAGCAGGGCGACGGCGGCGCCCAGTTGGCCCGCGTCCCGCAGGACCACGTCGATGCGGTCGCCGCCGGTCAGCGCCTTGAGCTGGTCCGCGGTGCCGTCGGCGATGACCCGGCCGGCGTCGACCACCGAGATGCGGTCGGCGAGCTGGTCGGCCTCTTCCAGGTACTGGGTGGTGAGCAGGACCGTCGTGCCGCCGCCGACCAGGGAGCGGACGGCGGACCAGACCTCGACGCGGCCGCGCGGGTCGAGACCGGTGGTGGGTTCGTCCAGGAAGAGCACCTCCGGGTCGGTGATGAGTGAGGCCGCCAGGTCCAGTCGCCGGCGCATGCCGCCGCTGTACTGCTTCACCGGCTTGCGACCGGTGTCCGCGAGGCCGAAGCGCTCCAGGAGCCCGTCGGCCCGCACGCGCGCGTGACGGGCGCCCAGGTGGTAGAGGCGGCCGAACAGCTCCAGGTTCTGCCGACCGCCCAACTCCTCGTCCAGGGCCGCGTGCTGGCCGAGCAAGCCGATGCGCAGGCGGACCTCGTAGGCCTGGCGCACCACGTCGTGTCCCGCCACCTCGACGTGGCCGCTGTCCGGCCGCAGCAGGGTGGACAGGATGCGGACCAGGGTCGTCTTGCCCGCGCCGTTCGGGCCGAGCACCGAGTGCACGGTGCCGCGCGCGACCGTGAGGTCCAGCCCGTCCAGTGCGTGTTTGCCGGCTTTGCCGCCGTACTTCTTGCGTGCCCCTTCGACGATGATCGCCGCGTCGGCCACTGAATCTCCCTCGCTAGTCAAACTTGACTACCAGATCGAAGCTAATACCCGGGCCGCACTTAGTCAAACTTGATTAGCTCGCGAACTCGATCAGTCCTGATCCTCGGGGTGCCGCTCCCCGGTCGCGTACGGGTTCTCCTGGTCGTCGGCAAGGATCCCGACGAACGGATCGCCCTCACCGGAGAAGGTGTAGGCGCCGCCTCGGATACGTTCGATCAGACCGCGGGTCCACTCGGCGCCGGTGTCGGCGGAGTGGACCCAGAAGTTCATGATCTCGCCGATGTGGCCGAGCTGGGCGGGGCCCTCCTCGGGCGTGTAGTACTCGGTGACGGCCTTGCGCCACCCTTCGATGCTGCGCACCCGCTCCTCCAGGAGGGCGAGGACCTCCTCGCGGTCCAGGTCGACCATGAAGCCGAGCGCGGCGGTGAGCATGTCCGGACGCTGGTCGTAGGCCGTGAGGTACTGCCGCACCAGCCCGAGGTATTCCTCGGTGCCCTGCTGCGTGATCTCGTACTCCGTGCGCGGCGGCCCGCCGGCCGTGGACGGCGCGATCTCGTGGGCGTGCAGCAGCCCCTGCTTCGCCATCTGCTTCAGGGCGTGATAGATCGAACCGGGCTTGGCGTTGGACCACTCGTGCGCGCCCCAGAACTCCAGGTCGTTGCGCACCTGGTACCCATGGGCACGCCCGTGCTGCCGGACCGCGCCGAGCACGAGAAGACGGATCGCTGACATGCGGTCCAGATTAGGGCGGCGGGCGACCGGGGCCGAGGTCAGCCCCGGGACGCGCCCTGTTCTTCCCCGTTCACCATCAGAACGGGAAGCCGCTCCTGCCGTGCTGCACCGAGATCCACTTCGTCGTGGTGAACGCGTCCAGCATCGTCTCGCCGTTCAGCCGGCCGAGGCCGGAGTGCTTCTCGCCGCCGAAGGGGACGATCGGCTCGTCGTGGACGGTGCCGTCGTTGACGTGGAACATGCCGGTGTCGATCTGCTTGGCGAACGCGACGCCCCGCTCGATGTTGCCGGTGTGGACGGCGCCGCTGAGGCCGTACGGGGTGTCGTTGACGAGGCGTACGGCCTCCTCCTCACCGTCGAACGGGACGAGGAAGGCCACCGGACCGAAGGCCTCCTGCTTCAGCAGGGGCGAGTCGGCCGGGAGGCCGGTGAGAACGGACGGCTCGACCAGGTTGTCCGTCGTCGTGCCGTGCACCAGGGCCGTCGCACCCTCGGCGATCGCCTGCTCGACGGTGGCCGAAATGGCCTCCGCCTGGGAGGAGTTGATGACCGGGCCGATGACGGTCTCCGGGTCGCGCGGGTCGCCGGCCTTCAGGGTCTTCACCTTGGCGACGAACTTCTCGGTGAACTCGTCCGCGATCGAGCGGTCCACGAGGACGCGGTTCGCGGCCATGCAGACCTGGCCCTGGTGGACGTAACGGCTGAAGACCGCCGCGTCGACCGCGTAGTCGATGTCGGCGTCGTCCAGGACCACCAGCGCGCTGTTGCCGCCGAGTTCGAGGACCGAGCGCTTGAAGAGCGAGGCGCAGACGGTGGCGACATGGCGGCCGACCTTGTCGGAGCCGGTGAAGGAGATGACCTTCGGGACGGGGTGCTCGATGAAGGCGTCGCCGATCTCGGCTATGTCCGTGATGACGACGTTGAGGAGACCGGCGGGCAGGCCCGCGTCCTCGAAGATCTTCGCCACCAGGGAGCCACCGCAGATCGGGGTGTTCTGGTGCGGCTTCAGCACGACGCCGTTGCCGAGCGCGAGGGCCGGGGCGACCGACTTGATCGAGAGGAGGAAGGGGAAGTTGAAGGGGCTGATGACGCCCACGACGCCGACCGGGACGCGGTAGACGCGGTTCTCCTTGCCGTCGATCGGCGACGGGATGATCTTGCCCTCGGGGCGCAGGGCCAGGTGAACCGCCTCGCGCAGGAACTCCTTGGCGAGGTGGAGCTCGAAGGCCGCCTTCAGCCGGGTGCCGCCGAGCTCGGCGATGATCACCTCGGTGATCTCCTGCTCGCGGTCCTCTATCAGGCGCAGCGCCTTCTCGAAGACGGCACGGCGGGCGTAAGGATTGGTGGCGCCCCACTGCTTCTGGGCACGGGCGGCGGCCTGGTAGGCGTCGTCCACTTCGTCAACCGTGGCTATCGTGATCGACGCCAGCTTCTCCCCGTCGTACGGGTTGAAGTCGATGATGTCCCAGGAGCCTGTGCCCGGGCGCCACTCACCGTCGATGTACTGCTGAGCCAGGTCGGTGAAGTAGGACGACATGTGATCCCTCAATCCCTAGCGGACACCCGATCGACTGATCACGGAAGCCTTGACCGGCTCTGACCGGACCTGATCACCTTGATCGACTCGATCACCTAGACCGCCTTCACGGTCTGATCACACGTCATCGTACTTGTGTTTCAAGAGAGTTGAAGGAGACCCCGGAGAAGATCCCGGCTCTCGTCCGGACCGGGGCTGTCCTGCTGGAGTTCCTTCAGCGCCTTCTCGTACTGGGCGACGTCCTCGTGCTTGTCGAGATAGAGCGCGCTGGTGAGCTGCTCCAGATAGACGACGTCCGACAGGTCGGACTCGGGGAAGCTGAGGAGGGTGAAGGCACCGGACTCGCCGGAGTGGCCGCCGAAACCGAACGGCATGATCTGCAGCCGTACGTTGGGGCGCTCGGAGATCTCGATCAGGTGCTGGAGCTGGCCGCGCATCACCTCGCGGTCACCGTACGGACGGCGCAGGGCGGCCTCGTCCAGGATGATGTGGAACTCGGGGGCCCTCTCGTCGTCGAGGTACTTCTGCCGCTCCAGGCGCAGCGCCACACGCTTTTCGACGTCGGCCTTGCTCGCACCCTTCATCCCGCGCCTGACGACCGCGCGGGCATACGCCTCGGTCTGCAACAGGCCGTGCACGAACTGCACTTCGTACGCGCGGATGAGGCTCGCCGCGCCCTCCAGGCCGACGTATGTGGGGAACCAGCTGGGCAGGACGTCGGAGTAACTGTGCCACCAGCCCGCGACGTTGGCCTCGCGGGCGAGGGAGAGGAGCGAAGCGCGCTCCTGCTCGTCCGTGATGCCGTAGAGCGTCAGCAGGTCTTCGACGTCACGCGTCTTGAAGCTCACCCGGCCCAGCTCCATCCGGCTGATCTTCGACTCGGAGGCGCGGATCGAGTAACCCGCCGCCTCGCGCGTGATCCCGCGCGCTTCCCGCAGTCGCCTCAGTTGCGAGCCGAGCAGCATGCGCCGCACCACCGATCCGGGCTCTCCCGCGCTCACGTTCGCCAGCCTCCCCAACCGTCTTCAGGGCCCGCAGTCTGCCACTAAATCACTTCGAGCAGTACTCGTCCGATTACAGAGACGGAAAGAAGACAAGGATTCCTCTCAGGAAGGGGTGAGGGTTGAGCAAGGAGAGGTGGTGAAGTTGGCGGAAAAAATGGCCAACAAGCGGTACGGGAACGTCCAATTCGGTCACGTGCACGTGCATCTGCCCTTGCATCTGCCCTGCGCATCCGAAACCATGGTCCCGCGCAACCGCTGCATCGCAACGACCGCGAACTCCCGGGAGTGCCTCGCATGGGGACGAATGGATCGACCATGCTCGAGCCGTTACGGCAGGGCCTTCCGCCGCTTGATCCCGCAGCCGTCTCCAACGCCGCCTCCTGCGCACTGCCCGCCCGCTACGAAGCGGTGCGCGAGGCTCGTAGGTTCACGCGCCGCACCCTGGATCAGTGGGAGCTGGGCGAACGCTTCGACGATGTGTGCCTCGTGGTCTCGGAGTTGGTGACCAACGCGCTGCGGCACGCTCTGCCGGCTGGTGCGCAGCGGGTGCACGACCAGGTGCCGCCGGTGCGGCTGCATCTGATGCGGTGGACCGAGCGGCTGGTGTGCGCGGTGCGCGATCCCAGCCATGACAGTCCCATCGCGCGCGATTCCGACGACTTTTCGGCGGAGTCGGGGCGCGGGCTGTTCCTTGTGGACTCCTTCAGCGACAGCTGGGGGTGGCATCCGCTGGCAGGGGCGCTCAACGGGAAGGTGGTGTGGGCGCTGTTTCGGCTCCCGGCGCCGCAGGGGGGTTCCGGGGCAGCGGAATGATGTACTGCGGCGCGTGCTGACGTCGTGGTTCTACGCGCGTTGCACCGGTCGTTTCGTTCCGGTATGCACTGTTGGCCTGTGTTCGACTGCCCTCAGCCCGCCACCAGGTGGTCGAACTCACCGTCCTTGATGCCCAGGAGCATCGCCTCGATCTCGGCGCGGGTGTAGACGAGCGCCGGGCCGTCCGGAAAGCGCGAGTTGCGCACGGCGACGTCGCCGCCCGGGAGCCTCGCGAACTCCACGCAAGAGCCTTGCGAGTTGCTGTGCCTGCTCTTCTGCCAGGCCACCCCGTTCAGATCCGTGGCTGCCATGCCGTTGTACACGTCGTGGTCCACAGGTCGCTCCCCGGTGGTGTTCAGTGGTGTGCGTCCGGATCATAGCTCTGTTCACGTGCAACTGCATGAGCAGATGCACGTGCACGGGGGGTGTTCCTGTGGTTACTCCTGTGACGGACGCCGGGCCGTATGCGTTCCAGCGTTCCATCGCATGCCCCGGGTATCGCGTCGCAGTCGGGATCGGTCCCTCCGTGTATCAGGAAGAGACGCGTTCCGGGGCGTTGGTGTTCCAGTGCCGGTCTCGGCAATTCAGGCCGTGGGGTCAGCGGGTGGCGTACGGGAGCAGGGCCATTTCCCTTGCGTTCTTGATGGCTGTTGCCAGGTCTCGTTGCTGTTGGGCCGTTACTCGGGTGACGCGGCGGCTGCGGATCTTGCCTCGGTCGGAGAGGAACCGGCGCAGGAGGTCCGTGTCCTTGTAGTCGATGTAGGTGATGCCGGCCTGGTCCAGGGGGTTGGGGCGGGACTTCACGGGCTTGCGGTCGGGCTTGCGGGGCATGGGGGGTCAGACCTCCAGGAGGGTGTCGAAGGCGGGTGGGAGCTGCTTCCAGGCGGTGCGGCCGGCTGCGTACTCGGTGTCGGTCAGGAGGCAGGATTCGAGGAGTTGCTCCAGGCCGTCGCGGTCGAGGGCGGGCGACGTGAAGACCAGGTGCTGGCAGCAGTCGCCGTGCTCGGGGTGCCAGTCCAGGGCGGCGGCGGCCCGGCGTACCGGCGGGACCATGTCCCAGGCCGCGTCGGGAAGTGAGGCGAGCCATGGCCCCGCGCTCTCCACGCACAGGGCGCCGCCCGCCGCGTCCCAGTGCAGTAGCACGTCGGGCTTGTCGGCGAGCCAGAACCGGCCACGGCTGCGGGCCGCCGCGCAGGTCAGGTCCTCCAGGGCCGCGTACAGCCGCTCCGGATGGAAGGGGCGGCGGCGATGCCAGACGAGGGTGGAGACGCCGTGCGCGTCGGCGTCGGCGGGGAGCAGGGCGCACGCCGGGTGCTGAGCGGCGTCGGCCGCCTCGACGTCGAAGCCGGCCAGGGCCGCCTGGGCGAGCGAGGACAGGGGGCGCCGGGGCGGGGCGGGCACCGCCAGGTCGTCGATCGGGACCTGGCGGGCCGTCGGGTGGAGTTGGGCGAGAAGTTCGCGGTCCTCGTCGTCGGCCTCCGGCGAAGCGGCGACGGCGAGGACCGGGGCGTACTCCAGCTGGCGTGCGAAGGTGTCGGCGACCGTGCGCTGGTCGGTCGCCGCAGCCGCGAGGCCGCGCTCGGCCAGGTCGTCGCCGTTGCCGAGGTACGGCAGGACCAGCGCCGGGTCGACCGCGGTGAGCACGCCGGTGACCGTGAGGCCGCCTGCTGTGACCACCTCGGCCATGGCCTTCGGTTCGACCGAGTCCCACAGTTCGACGATCGCCATACGGGTGCCCCCGGCGTCCCGGATGCGTAGGAGTTCCGGCACCAGGTCCTCACGCAGGGCGCAGCAGGCGCAGTCGTTGACGAGAGGCACCTCGCCGGCGCTGACGATGCCGGTGGTGTCGCGGATCGTCCGTACCACCGTGCCGGCGGCGGCCGTGGCCAGGTCGTGGTGGAGTACGACGCTGTCGGGGACGTCGGCGAGCAGCTGTGCCACGGCCTCTTTGCGGGCGTCGGCGTGCAGGCCGCCGACGATCACGACGGAGAGTTCGGGCACTGGATCAGCCCTGCTTCCCGTAGCGGCGCTCGAAGCGCTCGACTCGGCCGGCCGTGTCCATGACGCGGGCCGTGCCCGTGTAGAAGGGGTGGCTGACGTTCGAGATCTCGACGTCGACGACGGGGTAGGTCGCCCCGTCCTCCCACTCGATCGTCTTCTCACTGGTCATCGTCGAGCGGGTGAGGAAGGCGTGGTTGGCGGCGCGGTCGCGGAAGACGACGGGGCCGTAGGACGGGTGGATTCCGTTGCGCATGGCGGTGCTCAGCGCTCCTCTCGGAAGTCGACGTGGCGGCCGGCGACCGGGTCGTACTTGCGCAGGGTCATGCGGTCGGGGTCGTTGCGGCGGTTCTTGCGGGTCACATAGGTGAAGCCGGTTCCGGCGGTGGACCGGAGCTTGATGACCGGGCGGAGTTCGTTGCGTGCCATGCTGCTATCTTACTGAAAATGAATTCCATTAACAGTAGCGAGCGAGGAGAGGTGCGTCACCCGTGTCCGCCCACTGCATGCTGACCGGCGCCCGGCCCGGCTTCGGCAACACGATTTCCCACTCCCATCGGCGGACCTCCCGCCGCTTCGATCCCAACATCCAGACCAAGCGCTACTGGCTGCCCGGCGAGGGCCGGTATGTGCGGCTGCGGCTGAGCACCAAGGGGATCAAGACGATCGACGTCATCGGCGTCGAGGCGGCCGTCGCCCGGATCCGCGCCCGGGGAGTGAAGGTCTGATGGCCAAGAAGAGCAAGATCGCGAAGAACCGGCAGCGGCAGGAGGTCGTCGAGCGGTACGCCGCCCGGCGTGCCGAGCTGAAGGAGGTCATCCGCCGGCCCTCGTCCACGGATGCCGAACGGCTGGCCGCCCGGCGGGAGCTGAGCAGGCAGCCGCGGAACGCGAGCGCCACGCGCGTACGCAACCGCGACCAGGTGGACGGGCGGCCGCGCGGCTACTTCCGTGCCTTCGGGCTGTCCCGGGTGGGTCTGCGGGAGCAGGCGCATGCCGGGTATCTGCCGGGAGTGCGCAAGGCGTCCTGGTAGGTACGGCACGTTCCGGAGCTCTGGACGCGACTCCCTGGTAACTTGCTGCGGTCGTTTCGGCCACCTGGCCGACTCGGCCGTATGCCGACCGCTACAGCTTGGGAGCTTCCAGTGACCTCGGCGACCTTCTCGCGTACGCGCACGATGTCCGGCCGGCGGGTGCGGGCCGTGGCCGCGGCCGCGGCCCTGGCCGGCGCGCTCGCCCTGACCGGGTGCAGCGGCGACGGCGGCTCCGACGCCAAGGACGGCTCCTCGGCCGACCCCTCCGCGACCGCCGGTGCCGACACCGGCGGCGGTACGGGAGGCGGATCGGCGTCCGCCTCCGGTGAACTGGAGGGCAGCTGGCTCGCCACGACCGACGGCAAGGCCGTCGCGCTCGTCGTCACCGGCAAGCAGGCCGGGCTCTTCGCGACCGGCGGGACCGTGTGCAGCGGGACCGCCGGCGAGGAGGGCGGGATGAAGATGATCCGCTTGAAGTGCACCGACGGCAGCAAGGGCCTTGCCACCGGGATGGTCGACTCCGTCGACAAGTCGCAGCTGAAGGTGACCTGGGAGGGCGGCCTCGGCGCCGAGACGTACACCAGGTCGGAGGGCGGGAAGCTGCCGACGGGGCTGCCTACGGCCGGTCTGGGATCCTGATGTTCCATCGGTGAGATCCGCCCGGTCAGTGCGGTGACCTGCTGCCGAGCCGTGCGGCGGTCACCGATGACCGGTGCGGAGATCGCCGCCCGCTCACCGACGTCACTCCCAGAGGACCCATGCGCGCCACTTCCTCACCGTCACCGCCCTCGCCGCGGCCCTCCTCCTGACCGCCTGCGACGACGGCGGGGACGGGGACGGCGAGACCCAGGACAGCAAGGCCGGTTCCGCCTGTGTCGGCGAGCTGGCCGTCGAGTTCGGGCCCGCCAACGCCGCCCCCGCCGCCGGGGACACCGGCAACGTCCCCGTCACGGTCACCAACCGCAGCGGCGGCGAGTGCGTCCTGGACGGGCTGCCCGCCGTCGAGTTCGACGCGGGTGGCACGACGACGTCCGTCGCGGCGGACGAGGGTGCCGGGGCCGCCGCGTCGACGAGAACGACGCTCGTGAAGGAGGCCTCCACCTCCTTCACCCTCACCTACGTCCGGGGTGAGGAAGGCGGTAGCAAGAGCCTCGCCGTGGAGACGGTCAAGGTCCGGCTGCCCGGGTCCACCAAGACGCAGAGGTTCAAGTGGTCGTACGGCGATGTCGCGCTGAAGAGCGACGGGAAGGCGCCGGACGCCTCGGTGAGCGGCTTCCAGCAGACCGGCGACTGACGCCGGTCCTGCGGTTCAGCCAAGCGGCCGGCGGGGAGCCACCTGTGCCCTTTCGGCCGCCTGAGAACCCTCCACCCAGCCCGCCTCGTCGCTGACGCCGCGCAGGCGGGTCGTGGTCGTCTCCGGGAACATGCGGTCCAGGCGGTCGGTGACCGCCACCTCGCGGTTGGCGAGCACCGGGAGCAGGTCCTGGGTCACCTGTGTCTGCGCCGCCTCGGTCAGGCGGGTGCCGATGCGGTGGGCGTAGGCCGCCAGGAACGACTGTCGGAAGGTCTTGGTCCGCTTGCGGCCGCCCGCCCGCTGGGCCGCCTCCGCCTTCGTCATGGCCGTCTGGGCCTGCACGAGCAGCGAGGTGTAGAGCAGCTCGACCACCTCCAGGTCGGCCTCGAAACCGACGACCGTGGAGAAGCCGAAGGGTTCGTTCCACACGGCACGGCAGTGGTTGGCGGTCGCCACCGCGTCCAGCAGGACCGCCTTCGCCTGTTCGTACGGCGGTTCCACCCCGATCCGGCAGGCACCGGGGGCGTCCTTCGCGCCCTGTGTGCGGGTCGAGAGCAGCGCCTCGTCGATGCTGTACCGGGCCATCAGTTCCTGCGCCTTGGCACTGAGCGCCTCCGCCTCCTCCGGAAACCCGGTCGCCTCCGCCTTCGCGAGCAGCGCGCGGATGCGGGTGAGCATGCGGGACTCGGATCCGGGGCGCCGCGCGGCCGGGCCGGTCTGCTCGGCCGGTTCGTCGACGGGCTCCAGCGCGGGCAGGCGCAGCAGGAGGCGGTACAGCTCCAGGACGGCGCTCGCGTGCGAGAAGCGGTCGGTGCGGGGCGGGGCCTCGGTGGGCAGGTCGTCGAGCTGTGCGTTCCAGCGGGGGCCGCGGGGGCGGTCGTACGGCCGCTGCGCGTGGATCAGCGCTGAGACCAGCCGTACGTGTACGTCCTCCAGCTCGCGCCGCACGAGCCGTACGACATCGGCGGGCTGCCAGCCACGTCGCCAGGCCGCCGCGACGAACTCCCGGCCGCGCTCGGCGAGTTCGGCGTCCGCGGTGGGGTCGGCGGCGAGGAGGGAGGCGCCGCCGTCCAGGGCGGTGTCGGTGTCGGCGTAGAGGGCGTGCTCGAAGGCCCGGTCGACGGGGCCGGGCGTACCGCTCGAACTGTTCGTACTGCTCACCTGGCGATGGTGCCACGGGGCGGGCGCCGCGCCGACGGGACCGCCGGGGATGGGCCCGCGGCACCCTTACTGGATGATGTCAACCACGGGTTGACACTCCTGGACTGTCAACCTACGGTTGACACATGTCGACGAACCCGACCATCACGTCATCCGTACGTCTCGACGAACTCATCGCGGCCATCAAGAAGGTCCACCACGAACCCCTCGACCAGCTCCAGGACGCGGTGATCGCCGGCGATCACCTCGGCGAAGTGGCCGACCACCTGATCGGCCACTTCGTGGACCAGGCCCGGCGATCGGGCGCCTCCTGGACCGACATCGGCAAGAGCATGGGCGTCACGCGGCAGGCCGCGCAGAAGCGGTTCGTGCCGAAGGAGTCGATCGACCTCGACCCCCAGCAGGGCTTCGGCCGCTACACGCCGCGGGCCCGGGGCGCGGTGGTGGCCGCCCACAACGAGTCCATCGCGGCCCGCAACTCCGAGGGCCGACCGGAGCACCTGGTCCTCGGCCTGCTGGCCGACCCCGACGGCCTGGCCGCGAAGGCGATCACGGCACAGGGCGTGCTCCTGGACTCCGTACGCCAGGCCGCCACCGCGGCACTGCCGCCCGCCGTCGAGGAGGTGCCCGAGCTCGTCCCCTACGGCTCGGACGCCAAGAAGGTGCTGGAGCTGACCTTCCGCGAAGCGCTGCGTCTCGGCCACAACTACGTCGGCACCGAGCACATGCTGCTGGCCCTGCTGGAGTTCGAGAACGGCACCGGCGTCCTGTCCGGCCTCGGTCTCACCAAGCAGGCGGTGGAGGACTACGTGGTCGAGCTGCTCTCGCAGTTCCTGCAGAGCGGTGAGCAGACGAGCAAGGAGTCCCGCGAGCAGGGCGAGGCACAGGGCGAGCCGGGCGAGGCGCAGGGCTGAGGCCGTTGTCAGACCCGGGTGCCACACTCGCAGCATGACCGACCGGTGGGCGCTCGCTCCGGCCGAGGACGGTGGCGTGGAGGTCGCCCCCCTCGGTCCGGACGGGCTGCCCGCGGGGCCGGTGCGCCGGGAGGCGGACCTCGCTCAGGCCGTGCGGGGACGGCCCGATGTCGCGCGGTGGGTGTGGCGGTCCACCCCCGAGGTGTATCCGCGCCTGCTCGCCACGGGGGTGCGAGTGGAGCGGTGCTACGACATCGAGGACGCCGAGACCCTTCTGCTGGGTCACGAGGGGCGGTCGGGGGAACCGAGATCGGCCGCCGCAGCCCTCGCCCGGCTGCGCGGGCGCCCCGTGCCGCCCGATCCGCCCCAGCGCTCCGCCGAACGCGGCTCGCAGTCCTCCCTCTTCGAGCCGCAGGCGGTCCATGTGCCGCTCGCCGACCTCGTCGAGGTCTACGCCGACCAGCAGCGCCGGCACGACAAGGCCGGGCATCCGGCGCGGATGCGGCTGCTGACCGCGGCCGAGTCGGCGGGGATGCTGGTCGCCGCCGAGATGAACCGGGCCGGGCTGCCGTGGAGCGCCGAGGTGCACCGCCGGGTGCTGCACGAGCTGCTCGGTGAGCGGTATGCCGGGGGCGGGGAGCCGCGGCGGCTGGCCGAGCTGGCCGACGAGGTGTCCGCGGCCTTCGGTCGCCGGGTGCGGCCCGATCTGCCCGCGGACGTCATCAAGGCCTTCGCGCAGGCCGGGATCAAGATCAGATCGACCCGTCGCTGGGAGATCGAGTCCCTCGACCATCCGGCGGTGAAGCCGCTCGTCGAGTACAAGAAGCTGTACCGGATCTGGGTGGCCCACGGCTGGTCCTGGCTGCAGGACTGGGTGCGCGACGGGCGGTTCAGACCGGAGTTCCTCGCCGGCGGGACGGTGACCGGGCGGTGGGTGACCAACGGCGGGGGCGCGCTGCAGATTCCCAAGGTCATCCGGCGTGCTGTGGTCGCCGACCCGGGCTGGAGGCTCGTGGTGGCGGACGCCGACCAGATGGAACCGCGCGTGCTCGCCGCGATCTCCCGTGACCCCGGCCTGATGGAGGTGGCCGGACGGGAGACCGACCTGTACCAGTCGGTGTCGGACCGCGCCTTCTCCGGCGACCGCGAACAGGCCAAGCTCGCCGTACTGGGCGCCGTCTATGGCCAGACCTCCGGCGACGGGCTCAAGAACCTCGCCGCGCTCAGACGCCGTTTTCCCAAGGCGGTGGCCTACGTCGACGACGCGGCGCGGGCCGGTGAGGAGGGGCGGCTCGTGCGGACCTGGCTGGGGCGGACATGTCCGCCGGCGGCCGGGGCGACGGACGACGCCGCCGAGGAGGCGGGGATTCCGGTGCCGGACGCGCAGGACGAGGCCGCCGAGGGCTCCGGGTCACAGGAGTGGGGGCGGGGCTACGCCTCCACCAACGCCCGCGCCCGGGGCCGCTTCGCCCGTAACTTTGTCGTCCAGGGCAGCGCCGCCGACTGGACCCTCCTGCTGCTCGCGGCGCTGCGGCGGGCCTGCGCGGACCTGGCGGCGGAACTGGTCTTCTTCCAGCACGACGAGGTGATCGTGCACTGTCCCGAGGAGGAGGCAGAGACGGTCGTGACGGCGATCCGTGAGGCGGCGGAGCTGGCGGGGCGGCTGACGTTCGGAGAGACGCCGGTGCGGTTTCCGTTCACTACGGCGGTGGTGGAGTGTTATGCGGATGCGAAGTGATCACCGGGTGTGGCCCAGCAGGCTGCGGAGCTCCTCGACGACCGCCTTCTCGTCGGTGCCGTCCAGCAGGTCGAGAGCCGTGCGCCATTCGGCGTGCGCGGCCTGGACACGGCTCAGTTCCCGCAGCAGCAGGCCGTACTGGTGCCGGGCCAGGCCGCCCATGTAACGGTCGGCTCGGGCGTCGGCCCGGGTGAGGAGTTCTGCGCAGGCGTGGGTGGCGCGGTCGGTGTGGCCGAGGAGACGCAGGGCGCGGACCAGGCCGAGACGGGTCTGGGACTCGCCGTGCCAGTCGCCGTGGCCGCCGAGGATGCGCAGGCTTTCCTCGAAGTGCGCGGCGGCTGCGGCCGGTTCGCCGAGGGTGAGGTGGGCGTAGCCGATGTTGCAGTGGGCCGAGTGCTGCACGATGACGTTGCCGGTCTCGTCGCCGATGGCGAGTGAGCGGCGGTGCTGCTCGATGGCCGCCCGGGGGTCGGTGTGCTCGTACAGGTTGCCGAGATGGCTGTAGGTCACCGCCTCGCCGTGCGGGTCGTTCAACTGCCTTGAGTACTCCAGGCTCTGGCGCAGCGCCTCCCCCGACTCGTCGTAGCGGCCGAGCCCTTCGAGCAGTAGGCCGCGGTTGTTGAGGCAGCGGCGCATCCAGGAAACGACTTCGAGACGCCGCCAGATCGCCAGGGCGCGGTCGTTGAGGTGCAGGGCCTCGGTGTGGCGGCCGGTCAGGAAGTGCAGGCCGGCGAGGTCGCCCAGAGCGTATGCCTCGGCCGCGTCGTCCCCGAGCCGCGTCGCCAGACGGAGTGCGGTCCGGCCCAGCAGCTCCATTTCGGCAACGTGGCCGCTGCGCTGGAGGTAGGGGAAGAGGAGGCGGATGAGGGTGGAGAGGGGGGCGGTGGTTGTGGTTGGGGTGGTCGGGCTCGGGGTCGGGGTCGGGGTTGTGGTTGTCCGGCGGTTGGATCCGTCGTCGCCGCCGTACTGCTCCACCAGCGCGACGATGTTCTCCAGTTCCGAGTCGCCCCAGGCGAAGGCGGCTTCGGGGCCGGGGAAGGGGGGCACCGTGGCGACGGTCGTCGTGTGCTCCGGCTGTTGGGTCGGGGTCGGGCGACGGCGGTCGTCCTGGTCGAGGCCGGGTTCGACGATGGCGGTGAGGGTGCGTTCGGCTACGGCGGCGTACCAACGCAGGGCGGTCCCGGTGACGTCGGCTTCGCCCTCGGCGCCGGCGCCGGCGAGTTCGCGGGCGAAGTCGCGTACGAGGTCGTGGGGGGCGTAGCGGCCGTACGCCGTCTCCTCCAGGAGGGCCACGTCCACGAGCCGGTCGAGTGCGGCTTCGGCGCGGCGTTCGTCGGTGCCGGTCAGGCGGGCCAGCAGGGGTGCGCCGTACGCGGGCAGGTCGACGGCGCCGATACGGCGCAGGGCGAGGGCCGCGTCCCGGTCAAGCTCGTGTTCGGAGGCGGCGAGGGCGTCGTGGGCGACGGCAAGGGAGCGGCGGACGCTCAGGTCGTCGTACTCCAGGTGATGCAACCGGCTCTCAGCAGCGGCCAGTTGCCCGGCCAGTACGTCGGGGGTGAGCGCACTCCGGGCGGCGAGCCTGGCGGCGACGACACGGAGGGCCAGGGGGAGGCCGCCGGTTAGGGCGATCAGGGGGTGGATGGGGGGTGTGGGGGACTCTGTGGTGGGGGCGAGGCCGTCGGTGGTGAGGGCTAGGCCCTCGGCGGTGGGGGCCGGGCCGTCGGTGGTGGGGGCTTGGGCTTCGGCGCCGGGTGTGCGGCCGTCGCTGACGGGTGCGGGGCCGTTGCCGGTGGGGGCCTGCGCTTCACTGTCGAGTGTGCGGCCGTCGTCGGTGGGCGCTGGGCCGTTGCAGGCCGGCGCGTTGGCTTCGCCGCCAGGTGTGCGGACCTCGCCTGCAAGCTCAGGGCCCGTGCTGCCGGACGCACGGCCCCCGCTACCGGCCGCTTGGGCTTCGGCGACACGCACACAGTCCTCGTCAGCCTGCTCCTGCGCCTCGCCGGCGATGGTTTGGTGGCCGGCGTCGAAGGTCCCCCGTCCAACGGGGCGGTCGTGCTCGGTACGGGCATCGCGGCCGTCGTCGGCTTGGCGGACGCCGCTGTCGAAGCCGTCGCGCCCCGAAGCCGCGCGCAGCAGTGCCACGCTCTCCTCGGCGGTGAGGGGCGTCAACGGGAAGCGCCGGACGCCGTCCAGCGCCGTCAGCGGGGAGCGGCTGGTGACGATCACCGCGCAGCCGGGGCCGGCCGGGAGCAGCGGGCGTACCTGGGCGGCGTTGGCGGCGTCGTCCAGGATCATGAGCGTGCGGGTAGGTGCGAGCAGGGAGCGCAGCAACGCGGCTGCCGCGTCGGGGTGTTCGGGGATGGAGCGTGGGTCGGCGCCGAGGTCGCGGAGGAGTGCGGTGAGGGCCTGACCGGGGGTGAGCGGGGGCATGCCGGGGGTGGCGCCGTGCAGGTTGACGTAGAGCTGACCGTCGGGGAAACGATTCGCCAGCCCATGTGCGGCCTGTAGCGCGAGGGCGCTCTTGCCGACGCCGGGCATGCCGCTGAGGACGGCGACGGTGATGACGGGGGTGGGTGCAGTCGTGGGGGCTAGGGTGCGACGCAGGTCGGCGAGTACGGCCGTACGGCCGGTGAAGTGGGCCGGTGGTGGGGGAAGTTGGGCGGGGCGGGGTGGTCCAGGCGGGCCGGCCGGGGTCTCCCCCTCAGCGAGGGCATCGGCTTGCGCGGGCCGCCGGGTCGTGTCGTCTTCGCGCGTAGCGTCAGGGTTCGCGGCACTGCGGGCCACGTCGTCGGTGTGGGTGACGGCAGAGCCGACAGCATCGCGCGCCGGGTCGCCACCCCCGCGCGGCTCCCGCCCGACCTCACGCTCCGAACCTCCACGCAGCAACCCCGCGCGTCCCCCGTCCGACCCCCCACGCAACACCTCCACATGCGCCTCCCGAACCCCCGCCCCCGGCTCCACCCCCAGCTCCTCGATCAGCCGCGTGCGCAGATCACGATGGACGGCCAGGGCCTCGGCCCGTCGGCCCGTGCGGTGGAGGGCGAGCATCAGGTGGCGGTGGAAGGACTCCCGCAAGGGATGCTCGGCGGCCAGGGCCGCAAGCTCGGGTACCAGGGCGTCGACGCGTGGCCCGGCCACGGTCAGCTCGGCGTCGTAGCGCCACTCCAGGAGCAGGAGCCGCGCCTCCGCCAGGCGCCGGACGAGCGCGTATCCACCCACCTCGGCGGGCAGGCCGGCCAGGGGCGTACCGCGCCACAGTGCGAGCGCCGCCGTACTCTCACGCAGCGTGCGCTCCCAGTCCCGGCCGGCATGGGCGACGCGGGCCGCGGCGACGCCGGTCACGAAGACGTCGACGTCCAGCTCGCCCTCGTCGACACGCAGGACATAGCCGGGCGGCACCGCCCGCAGCCGTTCGGGGTCGTCGAGAAGTCGCCGTAGCCGGGCCACGTGGTTGTGCAGCGAGGCCCGCGCCGACGGGGGCGGCGCCCCGCCCCACAGCACGTCCGTCAGCGACTCGACGGAGACGACCCGGCCGCCTTCGAGCAGCAGCGTGGCGAGCAGGGCCCGCACCTTGGGGCTGCGGATGGTCCGGACGACACGGTCGGACACGCTCGGCGCGTCGTCGCCGGGGCTCCGGCCGGCGCGGGACTCGGAGGAGCCGTCGTCCGTCCCCGCCTCGAACACGACCGCCGGCCCCAGCAGTCCGAACCGCAGCCCGTACCGCTTCACGCCGCCACTGCCTTCCCACGCGACGGGCCCACGCCCTTGTGTGTGACCGATGTGCAACCCATGCACAACCCATGTACGACGGTTTCCCGCCACACCCTTCACGACGCTCCTCGGCCAAGATCCGTTCCGTCCTGGCCTTCTCCCGTCACCGTCCGTCGACTTCGCGCCAACTGAACGGCGCCGAAACGGAGCATCGTTGGCCACATGTTAGCGATCCGTTGGTGTGGCCTGATGTGATCACTTCATCGGATCTGGCCCGACGGTGCGCGCGTACGACGCGTAACTCGGGGGAGTGTCGCCGCCGCGGCCGGATTCGGGGACGTATGCGGGTCCCGGTCGGCAGAGGTGAACGACCGGGACCCGCGTCCCCTTCCCTCCCCGGCCCGGCCCTCAGATGACCGGTGGCCGTCCCAGCCGGCAGAGCCGCCACACCGTGTGCCATCGCATGGGCCGCCGCTCACCGGCCGGTTCCCGGACGCCCTCCAGGAAGCCGCCGAACCAGGCGCGCAGGCCCGCGAGCGACGAGCGGTTGCGTACGAGGGTGAGGAGCACCCACAGGCCGAGATGCACGGGAATCAGCGCGAGGGGCAGTCGGCGGCGGGTCAGCCAGACCCGGTTGCGGGCGTTCACGCGGTAGTAGATGGCGTGCCGGGCGGGCGAGGTCTTCGGGTGCTGGAGGAGGAGTTCGGGCGCGTAGAGGATGCGCCAGCCCGCGTCGACGGCCCGCCAGGCCAGGTCGGTCTCCTCATGGGCGAAGAAGAACTCGGCCGGCCAGTCCCCCGTCTCGGCCAGCATCGCCATGCGCAGCGCGTGCCCGCCGCCGAGGAACCCCGTGACGTATCCGCCCCGCAGCGGATCCGACTTGCCGATCCTGGGCACGTGCCGCTGCTCTGTCTCGCCGTGCTCGTCGGCGATGCGAAAGCCGACGATGCCGAGCCGGCCGTCGGCGGCGTACAGGTCCGGCACCCGCCGCAGCACGTCGGTGTCGACGAGGAGACCGTCGTCGTCCACCTCGACCACGACGTCGACGTCCCCGAAGTCGCGCAGTCGGGCGAGGCCCGCGTTCCGTCCGCCCGGGCAGCCGAGGTTCTCGTCGAGCTCGATGGGCGTGACCTCGCCGGGCAGCGCCAGCCGTTCGGCGAACTCGGGCAGCGGGCAGCCGTTGCCGACGACGACGATCCGCTCGGGGGCGAGGTCCTGCTCGGCCACGGACTCGAGCAGCGCGTCGACCTCGGCGGGGCGGTTCCCCATGGTCACCACGGCGACAGCGATCCTCGGTTCCGTCATACCCTGCCCTCACATCGTCCCGGCTGCGATTACCGCCGAGATGCCAGTGGTTCACGGTAAAGAGGTCTCAAGTTCGCCTTCTCACAGGGCGATCGGCGGGCTACGTACGAGGGCTACGACTGTTACGACGATTCTCCCTGCGCCGCACGAACTTCAGCCCCGACCAGTCCTCCCCCAGCGCAGCGACCTTCACATCGACCACGCCGAGCGGGAGGAAGAGCTCCCGCAACCCGTTCTCCGTGATGTCGCTGACATGGCCGGCCGCGCGCCGGGGCCAGGCGATCCAGAGCATGGCGTCATCGTCGAGGTCACCGACCAGCCCGGCCGCTTCGGCGACCAGATCGCCGTACGACCGATGGAACGCGACGGCGACATCGGCGCCCGCGGGCCGCCCGCGGCCACGTCGCAGCCCTCCGGCAGCCCGGGGATGTCCCACCGGTCCGGCGCGTGACGGAGCCGGACCCGGTGGCCCGGCTTGATGCCGATCTTCTTGGCGAGCGGCGTACCGGAGTCACTCATCTCAGCCATCACTCCCACCGCTCCCATTCTCGCGCGGCGGGCACACCGGAGCACGGGATGGAGCGAGGGTGACGGCGACCGGCGTGTTCGGGCCTCGGGAGGAGGACCGGCTCAGACCCGCAGCGGGTTGGAGCGCGTGGCCGCCATCAGATACCAGGCGGTCGCCCCCACGTGCCGATACGGGTAGTACCCGAATCCGAACCCCGTGTCGAGCGGGCTGCTGGCCGACACGACCCCCGCCCGCTCGGGAAGCGCCCGCCCGCCGACGGTCTGTCCCCCGCCGAGCAGGTCTTGGGCCCGCTCGATGGAGTCGAGCAGCCGCCGCGCACGCGCCTCGTCACCGCGCCGGTGCCGGTCCCGCAGGGCGAGCGCGAGGTGAGCGGTCCCCTCGAACCAGACGCCGTTGCGGTCGGGCTTGGGCTGGGAGTCGGCGATCGGGGCGTCCTCGTCGGCGAGGAGACTGGCGGAGCTGAAGGTGACGCCGTCGTACGACTGCCCCGCCGGCACCGTGCTGTTGCGTCGCCCGGCGTGGTCGAGGACGGCCAGTTCGCGCGCGGCCCAGTCCAGCGACCGGGCGTGGGCACGGGAGTCGAGGGCGAGGTGGGTCCAGGTCTGGGTGTCCTCGGGGATCGGCGACTTGTTGACGGTCACCCCGTCGTTGGTGCCGGTGTAGAAGAAGCCGCCGGCCGGCTCCCACATCCTCATGACGAACGCCTCGGCACACGCCCGCCGCGCCGCCCACACCCTGTCCCCCGTGAGCCGGGCGAGCCGGCCGAAGAGGCAGAGGAGGTCGGTGTTGTGCTCGGTGGAGGTGAAGGGCAACTTCTCGTCGGCGCCGTTGACCCCGAACTTGTACCCGCCCAGGGGTTCATCGGTACGCCCGTTCCGCTCGATCCACTCCCCGATCCGCACGGCACCGCCCAGGAACCGCCGCTCCCCCGTCCGCCGCGCGAGCGCACTGAGCGCGATCCCGGCCCAGGCCATGTCCCCCACGGCCGTCCCCGTGAACCCGAACTGCGTCCCGACATTGGCGGCCCCGTCCGCCCGCACGAACCCGTCCGGCTGCCGTGAGCCGTCGTAGAAGGTGTACGGCCCGACGTTGTACCCCTGCCGAAGCCGGCCGTCGTCGTGCACCGGGTCGTGCTGCTGGGCGTACAGCAGCGCGTCCCCGAGCAGAACGGCGCGGTCCCGCCCGTCCGCGGTGCGGGTGGCGAGGAGGGCGAGGATCGCGAGGGCGTTGTCGTAGGTGAAGGCGGTACTGAACAGACCGGCTTCATCGCTGTAGCTCTGGGCGAGACGGATGGGGCCGTGATCGGGGTAGGCGTCCAAGGCGGCGGCGAGGAAGACGAGTCCTCGCCGCCGAGGGGATGCGGAAGGCACGGCGTGGGCGGCGCCGGCGCCGGTCCCCGCGAGGGCCACGACGCCAAGGCCCAAGCCGGTACCCATGAGCGCGCGGCGACTCAGCGCCGGCCCCTGCATGCCGTTCACGCGGTTCATGCGATTCATGTCGTGCATGTGGTTCATGCCGTTCATGGGTTCTCCCTCGCCTCTGAGAGCGCTCTCAAGGATGCGCGCTCATTCTGCTGGTGCGCGTTGGGTGGGTCAATGTCCTTGACCTTTCCAGCAGTTGACGATGGAGAGCCCCGGCCGGCCGGGGAATTGATCAAGGAGGCCAGCGGCAGCACTGCGGCCACGCCACGCGCCCCATTTGATCGTCGTCGCCGACAGCACCGCGAGGCCGTTCACACGACGAAAAGCCGGTACGCATATGGCTTGAGACGGGGCTGATGACCGTACAGAGCCTGCTCCTCGGATGATTCAAAGGCCTCAGAATGCTGCGATGGACCATCACTTCGTTGGCATCCCGCAGTTGACCGACGTTCCCCGCGTTGCTGTCGTCATCGACGTCATGCGCGCCTTCACCGTGGCTGCCTGGGCCTTCTCGCGTGGCGTCGAGAGGATCGTCCTGGCCTCGACGGAGAGTGAGGCACTTGCCTTGAAGGAGAGCAGGCCGGGCTGGCTGGCTCTGAAGGACGGAGCTCCCGCTGCGGGCTTCGACGCGGTCAACTCACCCGGCCTGCTCAGGTCCCGCGATTTCGCCGGGCGCACGCTGGTGCAGAAGACGACGGCAGGCACCGTGGGCGCTCTGGCCGTCGCGAACGCGCCGCTGGTCCTGTGCGCGAGCTTCGTGGTGGCCGGCCCGACCGCGCGGTATCTGCAGACCATGGATTCCGGCCCGGTGACGTTCGTCGTCACCGGCGAGGGAGGCCAGGCCGACGAGGACCGGGCCTGCGCCGAATACATTGGTCAACGCATCGTCGGCGACGATGTCGAGGCGGCCCCGTATCTCCACCGCGCGAGGACCTCTGGGGCCGCGGCGGACCTCGCCGCTGGGCGGCGGAGCGGGTACCACCCGGACGATGTCGAACTCTGCTTGGAAATCGACAGGTTCTCCTTTGCGATGGTGGCTCGCCAGGAAGAGTCCCTGACGGTACTCCGACCGGTTGCGATGCCCGACGTCCCGTCCAGTCTCCGCTGACCTGCTGGAATGCCGGTGTCACTCCTCGAAGGCGACGAGACACGGCGGCGACGACACGTGGACCACCCGGCTACACCACCGTCACGGACCGGGCCTCCCGGAAACCGTCCGTGCGGAAGCGGCCCGTCAGCGCCTCGTCGGGTACGGCCGACAGGATGAGGAGATCGTGGCCGGGGGCCTGCGCGGACTCCGGCCAGGACAGTGTTGTGCCCCGGTACCGTCCCCACGTCACCACGAGCGCGGGGTCGGAGAGCGATCGCAACGTAAGAAACCTGTCGGCGTGTTCGCCCGCCAGCTTGGGGTCGAGTATCTGGGAGGGGACGGGGGCGAAGCCGAAGCGGCTCTTGAACGTGAACAGTCCCGGCTGCACGACGTGCCCGAAGAGGGACGGGTCGTTGCCGAGGGACGCGAAGGCCAACCCGCTTTCGCGTGCGAAGTGGAACGCCTCCATGTAGGCGACCCGCATCACCCGGCTCAGGCGCGCGTCGGCGGAGGCCGCGGAGAAACGCATCTGCAGCAGGGACTGCCCTGGGCGCATCCACCACAGCGAGCCGACGATCATTCGGGCGCCTTCGTACACGCAGACGCTGACGTGCTCGTGACCCGCCGCGAGGAGACGGTCGCGCCAGCGGCGGGCGAAGTTCTTCCCGCGCGGCATCGCCTCGATCTGGCGTTCGTACAGCACGAGGAACTCGTCCACGACCTGCGGAGTCAGTCCGACCCGGACGCTGATGTGCAGCCCTTCGTCCTGGACGAACCGGCGGCCCAGGCGGATGTTGCGCCGTTCGGTGCCGGAGAGTGCGGCCTCGAACTCCGTCGCGGAATCCCACAGGGGAGCGCACCAGTTGATCCAGCGCGGACGTGCCACGAACCCCAGAGCGGTCAGGGTCGCCTCGTCGAGACCGTCGGATTCGGCGAGCCTGACGATGTCGACCGGTACGTCGCTGTCCGTCCAGGCGTGCTCCTCGGCCTCGTCACGGTTCACCGTGGCGACGACGACGTGATCCAGCTCAGCGATTTCCACGGGAGGCTCCTTCCAGGTCCGCCTCCTGGGCGGCCGGTTCGCTGCTGCGGGTGTAGACGGCCCAGATCAGGATCGCGGCACCCCACAGGCCCAGTGCGGGAAGCCAGTACCAGAAGCCGTCGAAACGGCTCGCCCACGCGAAGAGAAATCCGGAGAGGGGGGAGGCCCCCGTGATGAACATCCGGATCGTCGCGTTGGCCCGGCCCGCGACATCGGCGGGGATCGTCTCCTGCCGGTAGGTGATCGAGGCCACGTTGCTCACGGCGACCGCGAAGCTCTCCAGCATGAAGCCGGCGAGCCGCACCGGCAGCAGTGGCGTGGCCACGAGGACCAGGCCGAAGAACGCGATCAACTGGGCCGCCAGGATGGTCCGTTCGGGGCTCCATGTGGGGGCGATGGCCGGCGCCAGGCGACTTGCGAGGGCGCCCATGAGCAGGCCCACTGCCAACACCGCCGAAATGACGGTGCTGTTCATGTCCTGGTCCCCGAACTCGGTGATCAGGACGGGCTCCAGCTGGCCGATGGCAAGGTTCGTCATCGACATGGTCACCACGAGCCAGAGGATCTCGCGGCGGCCGACCCAGCGGAATCCGATCGCGAGGTCCCGGCGGATGTCCATCTTCTGGCGGCTGGATGCCACCCGGGGAAGTAGCAGCGCGACGCAGCCCGCCAGCAGGTACAGGACCGCGATGCACACCGAGGCCGGCGCAGGACCGAGGAGCTCGAAGGCGGTACCGCCCAGCACCAGCCCGACAACTTTCGACAGTTCGATCGCCGAGTTCAGCTTGGCCACGGCCACGGGACGGGCGGGCGCACTGATCAACTTCGGGATGAGCACGAACTGGCCGGTGATGGTGCTCGCGACCCCGCCGAAGCCCGAGAGCAGCACCAGCGCGGCCACCGACAGCCGGCTGGACAGCAGGGCCGCCAGCAGGACGAGACACATGGCCTGCTGCAGCTGGGCCAGTACGTAGATCGTCCGCTTGTCGAAGCTGTCGATCAGCGCACCCAGGAAGGGCGAGGCGACGTAGGAGACACCGCGCAGCGCGAACGAGACCAGCGCCAGGGCGACGGAGTCCGACTCCGCGAGCACCGCCAGCGGAATGACGATGCCCATCTGCCAGTCCGCGACCTTCGAGAGCATCGAGGAGGTGACGAGAACGCGCAGCACGCGCGTGTCCGCGGGCAGCCCTTGGTGCATGTGAGTTTCTCCCGGAAGGGCCGCCCGAACCTACTTGACGGCGGTGTCCAGCGCGCGGCGCTGCCTGCGGTTGCGGTTGGCCTCTCTCATGATCTTCGTGTAGAAGGTCACGTAGCTGTCGTCCGTGTGCACGGCGTGTTCCTTGGCCACCGGATGACGTTCCTGAAGGCGGTTGATCGGGACCACCATCGACGCGTGGTGCTCGACGTGGAAGTTGTTGCCGTTGGTGAACCACTGGCTGAACCAGCTGCCGCTGATTGTGCGGGTGTTGCGCAGCACATCCGTGCTGTCCGTCTCGCACAGGACGTGCTCGGGCAGCTCCAGGAGGAAGTGGATCGGTACCGACAGCAGGAGCGGCAGGACCCACAGCATCAGCACAGCGTGGCCGTACCCCCCGACGGACAGTCCCGCGGCCCCGACGATGTACAGCGCGAACAGGCGGTACTCGGTGATGACCTGCCGGCGGGCACGGTCGGCGATCTGTCCCATCGTGTACGTCCAGTTGCCCCGGCAGCTCTTGAGGACGTCCACCACGACCTGGAGGAGCCGCGCGGGGCTGAGCGTGCCTCGCAGCAGAGCCCCCCAGGTCAGCGGCGCACGCGTGTCGAAGCCGAAGAACTCGGAGTCGTCGGGCGTGCCCAGGTACTTGTGGTGCTGAAGGTGCTGAACCCGGTAGTGGCTGTACGCCGAGAGCAGAGGGAGTCCGAGCAGGAATCCCACGGGCCGGTGCGGCGAGCTGCTGCGGAAGGCCGAGTGGTGCAGGCACTGATGCTGCAGCTCCACCATGTGCGTGTACATCGCGGCGAGCAGGAGAACGCCGGTGGATGCGCCGAGCAGGCCGGAGGTCAGGGCGAGGAACCCGCCGAGACAGCTGAGCAGCAGGGCCACGGCCAGCTTCGCCACGAACACGAGCTCGTCGTTGCGCGTGACTCTCGTCCGGTCGAACAGCGCCTTCGCCACGGCGTTGTCGGTACTCATGATCTCCCCCTTGAGCGCGGTCCGAAGAACCGCTCGGATGTGAGGCGCTACTGCCAGACCACCGTGGTCGCCCCGTCGGCGACGCGGTACGCCTCGCGTCCGAGCACGGAGTTGACGATGCGAGCGCTGCGCCAGGACGCGAGGCTGAGCAGCGTGTCGTTGATGCCGTGGGTGCTCTCCGCGAAGCCCTGGACGTAGATGCTGAGGTCTTGCGGCCCGTCGAACTCGAGGGAGTAGTCCGGCCGCACGCCGAACCTGCCGTCCTCGATCGACAACTGGTCCTGGATCGGCTTGAGGTACTCAGGAATCGGGCTGTGGTATCCGGTGCAGAAGATCACCAGGTCCACCGGGAAACGTTCGACGTCCCCGCGGTTCACGTCGTGCAGGTCGACGACGATCTCGGATCCGTTCTGCTCCAGGTCCACCGCCCGTCGGCACGCCAGGAGCCGGTGGCGCAGCCCGGACCGCAGGACGTGGTCGAGGTGGTAGAGCCGCCGGTAGACGGAGTCCAGCAGCTCGTCGGTGATGCCGTCTCCACCGGCGTCGTGCTGCTCGCGGATGATCTCCGCGCGGCGCGCGGCGGGAAGCCCGTTGAAGTAGCCGGCGAAGGCCGACGAGAACCACTCGTTGGTGAAGGGCGAGTCGTCCAGCGGCTGGAAGCCGATGCGGCTGGAGGTCCAGGTCAGGGAAGAGGGAAGGCCGTCCTCGTCGGACAGGATGTGGTTGACGACCTCGGCTCCGCTCTGCCCCGCCCCGACGACCAGAACCCGGCGCCCCTTCCACTCGGGGCGGGTCACGGTCAGGTTGCTGCTGTGCACCACCCGCTCGCCCTCGAAGGGCTTCGCGAAGGCGGGCAGGCGGGGCTCGGACCCTGATCCGAGGACGAGATTGCGGGCCGTGCTGGTGTCACCGCCCGCGGAGGTGACCCGGAAGCCGTCGTCGGTCAGGGACACGGACTCGACGCGCTTGCCCCACCGGAGGGACGGAATCTGCGCGGCCGCCCACTGGTAGTACTGCTCGAACTCGCGCCGGGAACAGCTCAGACCGTTCGCCTCCAGGAACCTGAACGCCCGGCCCGACTCGACGAGGAAGTTCAGGAAGGAGAACTTGCTCCGCGGGTCGACGAGCGTGACGAGGTCCCTGAAGTACGTCACCGTCAACTGGGAGTCGGGGAGCATGAGTCCGGGGTGCCACCGGAACTCCGGTTTGGCGTCCAGGAACCGGGTGCGGAGCTCGGGCAGGGGGTCGGACAGGGCCGCGAGGCTCAGATTCGCCGGCCCTGTGCCGATGCCGATCAGGTCGAAGTCAGGCATGCCACATCTTTCGTTCATGGGTCGGGGCGCAGCTGTCGCGCTCCGCGGGGAGAGGAGACGTACCGCGGGAGGCCGTCACCGCCGGTACTCGGCCTCGATTCGGGCGATCCGGTGCAGCAGCGCCTCGTCGTCGGGGGCCCTTACCACGTAAGAGTCGAGGAAGTCCGTCGAATGCCGGACGCCTCCGCGGCCGTTGCCCGCGCCGCTGTGCGTGAGGTGTTCCACGACGCCCAGGGCGGCCAGCCGGTCGGCGTCGATCCCCCGCGCGTCGCCGCCCCCGGGGTAGAAGGCGATGAATCCACTCGTGCCGCCTCCTTCCACGGCGGCCGGTGCGGAGCCGAGGGAGATGTCGAGCCCGGCGTCGATGCGGATCTGCGTCTCGACGATGTTGAAGCCGTACTGCGCCTGGATGACCGGGGGGATGATGCCGCCCGGCGGGCGCCCGGCGACCTCGCAGAACACCAGCTCGTCCGCCTCCGTGCGGAACAGTTCCAGGTGGGTGGTGCCGTCCTGGATCCCGAGTGCGGCCAGCACCTTCGCGTTCAGTGCCGTGATGCGCCGGTGCAGCTCTCCCTCACCCACGAGGACGGTGCCGAAGACGGAGCCCGGACGGTAACTCGCGGGATCCGCCAGGTACTTGCCGACGCTGCGGAAGACGATGCGCCCGTCGCGCACGACGGAGTCGCAGTGGTAGATCTGGCCCTTGACGAACTCTTCGACCTCGTAGTGCGTTCCGGAGAGGTCCAGACCCCCGACGACGCGCCGCGCATCCTCCAGTGACTCGACGATGTAGAGATCTTTCGCGGCGAGGCCCCAGCGGCTCTTGATGACCTTGCGGCCGGTGGCCCAGTCCACTTTCGCCAGGTCCTCGACGCTGTCGAGGGGGGCGAAGTCGGGAACGGCCGCGGCGCCCGCCGACCGTACGGCCTCCTTCATCCGCACCTTGTCGCGGAAGCGGGTCGCCGTCTCGTGGTCCATCCCGGCAAGGCCGAACTTCGAGCGCATCTCAGCAGCGAGGAGCACCGCCCGCTCATGCACGGCGATGACCCGGCTGATGGGGTGGTTGCGCAGCGTCCACTCGCAGATCTCGCGCCAGCGGGCCTCATCGTCTGCGTCGCAGAGCGCGACGTGGTCGAGGGGGTGGTCGGCGAATCCGCTGACGCCGCCGTGGACTCGCTGGCGGGCCACCATGTGGATCTCGATCTCCGAGGTCGGCAGAATGTGCGTACCGCCGCGGTCGAAGTGCGCGTACGGGTGATTGTTGATGAACAGCGCGGTCGTCTTCGTCATCGGGTGACCCCTTCCTGTGCGCGGGCGGGGCTCGTGGCGTCGTCGCCGGCAAGCGTGAGGGCCCGGCCCAGGGACGCGCGCACCAGGTCGAATCCCGTGAGCCGCCCGACCAGCTCGGCCTCCGTGTCCGTGCCCGGGGTCGGGGTGGCCCCGAGGACGCGCACCTCGCCGTCCCGGCTCCGCAGCCGGATGCGGGCGGGACCGTTCTGCAGGCCCGCCGCGTCGAGGAACCCGGTCAGGGCCGCCTCGACGGCGTCGTGGTCACCGACGGTCAGCCGCCGCTCCGGGACGACGTGCTCGGGCAGCGTCGGCTGTATTCCGTCGTCGACGAGCGCCACCCACCGGTGTGCTCCCGCCTCGCTGAAGGTGTACGCGTGCCGATCCCCGGTGTCGTCGGCCTCACCGCCCACCGCGTCGGCCGTGAGTCGGCGCAGCACGTCGGCCGTGGTGCCGGGCGTGCCGAGGAGGGAGTTCGCGAGCGCGGCCGGCAGGGCGCCGTCTTCGCTGAGCGAGACCACCGCTGTGGGAGCGAGCGGACGCAGGACCTCCAGGACGAATTCCTTGAACGTCTCCCCCGTGAAATCAACGCTGTAGTAGCCCGAGAAGTCGTCGACCAGGTCGTGCACCGGGGCGCCGGGACGCTGGACGAAGACGGTGTGGCAGCCTAGGGTGTGCGCGCTGCGCGCGGTGCGCACGCTCGCGTCGATGACGACCAGGCGCCCGGAGGCCGACTGGGTGTTTCGCTGGGGCCCTACCACTGTCCGCTCCTGTTTCCGTTCCCGTCGTGCACCGCTCCGCCCAGGTGCGAGAGCTCTTCCCTGATGGCGGCCAACTCCCAGTCCTCCCTGCTGCGCACGTACTTGGGGTCGGCGGCGACGATGGAGACGGTGGAGGTCCGGCTGCCTGCCAGACGCCAGCGCACCGTTCCGGTGATCGGGGCCACGAGTTCCGTGACGAAGGCCTGGCACGCCGCTCGCAGACCGCCGAACCAGCGTCCTTCGAGCGCTTCACGGACCCAGATCTGCTCGACGTGGATCTTCTCCCTGAGGGCCTCGGCGTCGAGCACCGCCGTTTCCAGGTGCCGGCGGGACGCCAGCAGCAGCCAGGCCGCCGGCATCTCCCGCACTTCGAGGACCTTGATTCCGTCCGCGAGGTGCTCCAGGCCGGTGTGGCGGCCGAGGCCGTGTGCTCCGACCGTTCGGTTGAGCAGCTCGATGATGTCCATGAGCGGGAGTTCCCGCCCGTCGACGGCGACCGGTGTTCCGGCGCGGTAGGTCACTTCGAGGTCCTGCGTGCCGAGGCTCCCTGGCGTCGCGCTCCACCGGTAGTAGGACTCCGGTACCTCGTGGTTCTCCGGATCGTCCAGGCTGCCGGACTCGAACTCGCGGCACCACAGGTTCGAGTCGCCGCTGGCCGAGCGCTCGGACATCTCGTCCAGGCCGATGGCCCGCAGCTCCTTGATCTTCATCTCCCGGCCCACGGGGTCGAGGTCGTACGGGGTACCGAAGTACCCCTGGAACCCGAGCTGTTCGAGGGCGCCGTTCAGTCGGCGCAGCGTGTTCTGCGAGCGGTTGGCGGTGTGCAGGATCATCTGCGCGTCCAGGTCCCGTGCCACCTGCACGGCCGTACGGGCGATGAGCGGCCGGCTCAGGGACGAGCTGACGGGGTGGGTGTCCAGGTACACGCCGTGCGCGGCGATCGCGGGCTTGACGAACTCCTCCACGAACGCGGCCCGTCCGTCGACCAGATGGAGCCGTACTCCCAGCTGGTCGGCGATCCGCCGGATCTGCTCCGGCTGCTCGTCGCCACCGACGTCCACGCCGAGAGCGTGCACCTCGGTGGCGCCTGCCTGCACCAGGCGGTGCAGGAGGTACGTGCTGTCCAGCCCACCGCTGAACAGCGTCACGATGGGGCGCCTCACATCAACATCACTCCGCGTGATGTCGTGGAAGGACCGGATCCCCCTTCGACTTGTCTTCACGCCGCACGTCCTTACGGTCCAGCCGGATTCTGAGGGAGGAGGCGGTCACGGCCGCCGCGATCTGTGCCGCGGGCGGGCTCCATGGCCGTCAGCGGTCGGCGGGCTGCGAACAGTCGCGCAGGAAGGACAACTTCGAGTAGAGGCCACGGTTGGCGGCGATGCCGAGGCCCGCCAGATGCGCCTCGACCAGACTGGTCAGACGGCCCAGCTCGGTGTCGATCGACGACCCGTTCATGCCGGAGTGCCGGCGGGTCTCCAGGTACTCCGTCTCCACCTGCCGCATCTTGCGCCCGGAGCCGTCGCTGAGGGTGATCTCGTCCGTCTCGATGCCGAAGCAGTGCCCAGTGGTGAGGGACTGGACGTTGATGTCGAACTTCGTACGCCGGAGCCCCGGCAGTCGCCTGAAGCTCAGGTCGGGGAACTCCCGGGCCAGGTAGCCCTCGAAGTCGGCGCCCGGAATCTCCAGGCCGTTGCGGAAGGTCTCGACCCGGCGCAGGGAGTCCTTCGCGAACTTCTTCATCTTGAGCCGGTACGTGCCGTCCGCACGCTCCTGGAAGGCGTAATGGCCGACCTCGTCGTCCGGCGCGAGCACCTCGAAGTTGTACTGCACGAAGTGCCAGCGGCTCAGCTCGTATCCGGGGTCGGTGACGAACCCGGGGAAGTCCCCGTTCTCAACGGCCGTCCACATGCTCTTGGTGAGGGGCCAGATGGAGGCGTCGTCGACGAGGGTGATCTTCTCCTCGATCTCGATGTCCTTCTCGTATCCCAGATAGGCGTTGCCCTCGATGCGGACGAAGTCCTCGAGTTCGGTGCGGTGCTTGAACGCCGCCGTCACGAGCTCACCCAGGCCGACGTCGGCTGCATGGTCGAACTGGGCGACGCGGACGAACAGCGCCCCGATGGCACGTATGCGGGTACACATCAGTACTTCCGTATACGGCTGCTGCCCGCCGGCGTGAGTACGGAGCAGCATGACCGGACCGAGCGCCGCGAGCGCCTCGTCCGTGGCACCGGAATCCGGAGCCTGGCCCGACGCCGCCAAGGCGGTGCGCAGGTGGTTCGTGAAAGCCTCGTCGAGCCTTGTACCGGCCCACGTCGCCAGGGGCTCGGCCGGCAGGGCGAGCGCCCTGGCCCCATCCGTGGCCTCGAGCACCGCTACCGCTCGCGCGACGGTGTCCCCCTGGCGCAGGTACTCCACGGCCTTCGTGCCGGCACCTTCTTCGGGTGCGAGCTCCGCCACGAGTACGGGCGCGTCCGCGACCGGCGCGAGCGTGTACTGGTAGGCGGCATCGGCGAGGACGAGACGCCGGGCGACGGCCGCGCCAACTCCCCAGTCGTCAACGGGCAACTGCGCTGTCAATGCAACTCCTAGTGAAGTACTCAGACACGGAAAGGCCACCCTCAAATCGACGGACCAGATGCTCGTGAAGATAGCCACGCTGCTTAAAAGGCGATGGCTGGAGCGGCCTCTCGCGGCGCTGCGAGAATCCGGAATAGAAGAATCCAAGGCGGCAGACGGCAAAACGGAGACGTTTCACCCGGGTCGCCGCCGAGATTAGCAACGAGGGAGCACACTAAGCAGACCCGGCATTAGCCGTCAACACACTTCCACACCTGAGCGTGTCGGCTGCCGTCCGCTGACCGACGGCCCCCAACTCCACAACAAATCGGGCGAGTTCCTCCCATAGATCTGCCGCCCGCACATAGCCCCCCATCTGCTGCTCCACCGACACCGCCGCTATCGCACACCTCCCGTTCAGATGGCGCCTGGCCAGCAGAAATCAAGAAAACAATCAGATCGAGACACCACTTCTCAGCCACCCGCGTCTCATTAACCGAGACGCCATCCGGTAATCGGTTTACAACGTCGCTCGTAAGGATCTAGGTTCACTCAGGTGTCGGCGGGGGGACACGACTTCAGAACCATGGATTCACCTCACAGGTATCCGCATCCTTGGTTCTCGCCTTCCCTCACGAAAGCCGCACACCAGGCCGGTCAGTATTTGGTGACGGAACACTTTCACTAGGCGGTACAAGTGCGCGCACAGCAAAACCCTGCGGGGCCAGGATCGAGAACCGGGCGACTCGTGGCCGTGGTGGGCCTGGACGGAGCCGGCAAGTCGACCCAGGTGCGCATGCTCGGCGAATGGCTACGCTCACAAGGCGTTCCGGGCCAAGCGCACCGGAGCCTCACCATGGCCCCCGTACGCAAGGCACTCAACCTCATAGCCGAACAGGAGGGGCTCGCAGACCACTTGGAGCTCATCGGCGGCGAGACCATGCGCCTCGTCTCCTCCTGCTCCCAGCTTGCCCGGGTCACCGCTCTCGCGGAGAACCTCACGACATCCCCGGACGTCGTGATCGTCGACCGCTTCGTCTACTGTCAGTACGCCCTGGCCAAGGCCGAGGGGGTCGGCAGCGTCGACTTCCTGCGCAGGCTCCTCGGAGGAGCGCCCAAGCCGGATCTCACGATCTTCCTGGACGTCTCCCCGGCCGAAGCGGTTCGCCGCATCAATGTGCGCGGAATCGACGAGGAGGACCCGGAGTTCCTCGAGACCTTCCGGGCCGCGTACCTGGACCTCCCCGAGTTCACCGATTTCGTCTCGGTCCCGGGCGACGGCGACTTCGAGACGGTACAGCTGGCCATGAGGCAGGCCCTCGTCGACGCGTTCCCCGAGATCTTCGCGAACGTCTCGACCAGCTGAGCCGCCCTCCCGACGGGGCCGAGGCTCCTTCGAGCCCGGTTACCTCTCAACTGGCCAAGAAGCACCGGAACTTCGAGAGAACCGGACCTCCATCAGGCCGGTGATGCGCTCGTTGCCCGCCCCGTTATGGCGAGCTCCCTTCCCTTGTGGCCACAGCCCGGGACGGCACGCATACGAGACGGCCGACCCTTCGGTACGCCCCGTGACCCTGCGGCTTCAAGCGCCGGCCGGATGGCGGGGCGCCGGACCTCAACCCCGCCCCTCGCTGCTCCGGCAACGGCTCGCCGCCTCGCGCCCACCCCTTGCGTCGGTCGTCCCACGACGATCACGCCCTGCCGGCCGGACCGCACGTTCCACCTCGGCAATCCATCCAACAACGACGGGATAACACGATGAAGGGCTCGATCGTCCTGGTGAACGACACTGACGATCCCGAGATCACTCGGTCGATCGCTCAGGAGCGGCAGCACCGGCTGACCCAGCTGATCGCCGCACTCCGCCTCTTCTCACTCTGGGGCTACGACGAAGGCGAGGGCTTCGCCGGGCACTTCGCCTGCCGGGACCCGGAAGTGAATAATACGTTCTGGGTGAACCCCGTCGGGGTCCATCTGTCGATGGTCGACGTCGACGACCTCGTCCTGCTCGACTACGAGGGCAACGTGCTGGCGGGTCGCCACCCGGTCAACATAGGTGCCCTGGTGCTGCACTCCAGCGTGCATGCCGCACGACCGGACGTGGTGGCCTCGGCGCACTTCCATTCCACATACGGACGCATCTGGGCAAGCACCGGCAGAATCCTCCCCGTCACCAGCCAGGACACCTGCGCCTTCTACCAGGACCAGGCGGTGGACCACGAGTTCGGCGGCCTACCCCACACGTTCGAGGACGGCCGGGCAACCGCCGAGGCGCTCGGCGACCTCAACACCCTGATCCTCAAGTACCACGGCCTGCTCACCGTCGGGGCCTCGGTGGAGGCGGCGGCCTGGCGCTACATCACCCTGGAAAGGGCGTGCAAGGCGCAGGTGCTGTCGGCGGGGCTCGGGCCGCTGGAGCCGATTCCGCACGACGTCGCCCTCAAGACACAGCGCTATGTGGCATCCGAAGAAAGCGCGCGCGTGCAGTTCCAGCCCCTCTACGACTACATCGAGCACGTCGACGGGGCGTGGACCACCGAGGCGTCCCGCATGCCCGTGGTGCCTGTGCCCACTCCGGTCTGACCTCGCTGCCCTCAGCGACCTGCCCATCGCACCGGAGTTCACCCGTCTCAGGAGGACCGTTGAAAGCGCAGCTCACCCGGCCGGAACTGGACGCCTTGCCGTCCTACCTGCCAAGCCCCATCCCGCTCGACAGCAGCGGTGCCCCGCAGGCACCCGACGCTGCAAGACTCGCGCTCAACGAGCTTCCCTTCGGCCCGCTGCCCGGTGTCCTCGAGGCCATCATCGCCGCCGCCGGCGGCTCCAACCGCTATCCGGACATGGCGGCCGTGGCCCTGCGCAACGCCCTGGCCGACCGCCACGGTGTGACACCGGATCGGATCGTGACCGGCTTCGGCTCCGTCTATCTCCTCGAACTGCTGCTGAAGGCAGTATGCGAACCCGGCCAGGAGTTCGTCTTCCCCTGGCGCTCCTACGAGGCATATCCGGTCGCCGCGGTGGGCGGCAACATACGTCCCGTACAGGTGCCTTGCGCCGCCGACTTCCGTCAGGACCTCGACGCGATGTCGGCGGCGATCACCGCCGACACCCGTGTGGCGCTCATCTGCAATCCCAACAACCCCACCAGCACCGCCGTCACCCGCGCAGAGCTCACGAAGTTCATCGACTCGGTCCCGGAATCGGTCCTGGTCGTCCTGGATGAGGCATACGGCGAGTTCGTCACCGACCCCGACGTCCCGGACGGGCTGGTCGAGTACGGCGACCGGCGCAACGTAGTCATCCTCCGCACCATGTCAAAGGCGTGGGGCCTGGCCGGTCTGCGCCTGGGATGGCTGGCCGCCGCGCCGGAAGTGGCCACCGCCATGCGCAAACTCCTGGCCCCTTTTGCCACAAGCACCTTCGCCGAGGTATCCGCGCTCGCCGCGCTCGACCAGGAGAAAGAGGTACGCCGCCGCGTCGACTTCATCACCGCGGAACGCGCCCGGATGTACCCGGCGCTGAAGGCACTTGCGCCCCGGGCCCCAGTGTCTCAGGCGAATTTCTTCTGGCTCCCCATGGCGGATCCCGCTGCCTTTGCGGCGCACTGCAAGGCCGGCGGGGTCCTCATACGCGACTTTCCCGAAGCCGCCCGCGTAACCATAGGCACCGCAGCGGAGAACGACCGGCTTCTCGAGGTGACAGCCACAGCTGGCCAGTTGCTCACAGCGAGGATTGACTAGTGTTCATTCCCCTTGATTCCGACGGCCATCTGATAAATCTTGCCGACGCCGAGAAGGTGGGGCCGCAATGGCGCCCCCTCATCGAGAGTCTGGTGGATGAATGCAGGTTACGCTACCAAGATCTTGCCAGCGTTTACATCAGAGGATCAGTGGCCACCGGAACAGCCGTGTGGGGACGTTCGGACATTGACCTCATAGCCGTGACGCACCAGGAGCACGCGTTCGACAGGGTGTGGATGCAGGAGGCCGCGGATCGTACGCGCAGTCGGCACTCGACCGTCGTCGACATCGACCTCGCCATAACATCGGCGACAACAATACTCACGGACCGCAAAAGCGGCTTCTACATCAAGACGCAATCGGCTCTGGTGTACGGAGAAGACTTCGCGCCGCGGATCGCCCCCTATCCGATTGATGCGGAAGCGTTCAGTCATCTGTTTAATCTCGAACTCGATCTCAAAACGGTCTGTGGCGCCGTTGACGGCGCCACCGAGACTTTTGCGCGAACGCTCATTTTGCGACTTGTGAAGCGAGTACTGCGCGCCGGCCTGGAATTGGTTGCCGAACGGCAGCAAGAATATACGCGCGACCCGGACATGTGCTGCGACCTCTTCGGAAAGTATTATCCCGAAAAGGCGGCAGCCGCGCGGAACATACTGGCGCTAATGTCCGAGTTGGCCGATCCTGATGACGCGCTTGAATCAATCGAATCATTGATTGATTGGATCGCCATCGAGAGGTCACGCCTCTACCCGCTGGAACTGCCGAAGATCGCTTTCATTGACGACCTCGGAGTCTGACAGGACTTCAGAGCTGCGCCGAGGTGCCCGGGGCCAGGCGCAGGTGCTCCGTGCCGCCGAGCCCACCGATCTGCCGGTCGTAGATCGGGCGGGCCAGGTCGGACAGGAGCGCGTCGTGGATGTCATACGCACGGCGCGGCTTGACCTCGCGTACGTAGTCGATGACCTCGCAGATCTTGCTCCAGGGAGCCTGCACCGGGAGCATCAGCGTCTCGACCGGGTGGTCGGGGACAGTGAGGGCGTCGCCGGGGTGGAAGACCGTGCCGACGTCGTCGCCCTGTACTAGGTAGCCGACGTTCGTGATGCGCGGGATGTCCGGGTGTATGACGGCGTGCAGCTCGCCGTGGACCTGGACGTCGAATCCCGCAGCGGTGAACGTGTCGCCATGGCCGACGGTGTGGACACGGCCCGGGAACGCGGCGGTCAGCTGCTCCGCGACCGATTTCAGGGTCCAGATCTGCGCGCCGGAGTTGGCCTCCATGCCGGCGCGCAGCCGTGCCTCGTCGAAGTGGTCGGGGTGCTCGTGTGTCACGAGGATCGCGTCGGCGCCGAGCGCGGCGTCCTGCTCCGAGAACCCGCCCGGATCGATGACAAGGGTTCGGCCGTCCTTCTCCAGGCGGACACAGGCGTGGGAATTCTTCGTGAGCTTCATGGGTCCATCCTGTCGTGCCCCCTGGGCCACGGTCCGCCAACTTCCGCAGCAGCATTGCCCCCGCAGGCCTCGGGGACACACCGCGGCATCACCAACCGCGGCCCGAGAGGTCATGGATCGATCTGTTCGACGGAGCGTCAGCCGCGGTAGACACTGAAGCGATTGGTCAGAGTGCGGACCAGCTCGTGCTCCCCCACCACGCCGACCGCGCAGACGCCCAGTTCGCCCGGCGCCGCTCGGGCGACCAGGTCCCGGTAGGCGTCGAAGGAGTTGCTGAGCGACTGGCCCTGAGCCGTGAACAGCACGGTGGGCAGTCCCTCGGCCCGGGCAGCCTGGGCAAGAGCGGTCAGGTGACTGCTCCGGCCGGAGAGCACCAGGGTGTTGAAACGGATGCCGGCGTGCAGCGCGCTGTCGGCGTCGCGCACGTCGTCCGCGTAGATCCGGTCTTCGAGGCGGGCCAACTGGCCCATGACGATCGCGGAGGCATTGGCGACCGCTCCCGCGTCCATCGACTTGTCGACGGCGATGGCCGTGCGAAGAAGGTCGGACGTCACTGCTGTTCCCTCCGCTCGAACACGACGAAGCTCATCGGCGTACCGGCCGAGAGCACCTCGATGGTCTTGAGACCGTAGTGGTCTGCGCAGGTCTGATTGGTTATGGCGGCCGCTGTACGGGGATTCTCCAGGGCGCCACGGCAGGCCGCGCTGTTGGAGGTGGCCTGGACCGCGTCGTCCGTGCGGCTCTGGACACCGGCCTCGAACAGGACTCGGGTCGCCGGGTGGTAGTGGACCGTGTCGAAGCGGTGGAGGGCTGCATGTTCCTCCGGGGCGGCAAGGACCATGTCGGGCAGCGTGCTGACGAACGCCTCGACCGCGCGCAGTTGCGGGTCGAAGAAGAAGGAGCGGATCTCCGGGTATGCGCCGGCGACGAGCAGCGCGTCGTGCCGGCCGTCCTTCACCGACGTGGCGGCGAGTTCGAAGGACGGGTAGCCGAACAGCCGGCCCGTTCGTCCGTGTGCCGCTGCCCACCGCATTCCCACGGTGACGCTGCAGGTCAGACCTGCGGGATCGTCCGCGAGTGTAGCGGCGGAGCGGTAACGAACGGCCGGGGTGATTTCCGTGGAAAATGCTGCCGCCTGCTCATAACCATCGATCTGTGCATCGATCTGTGCAGTCACGGTCAGCTCTCTCTCACATACGAGAGGAAGAGGGAATAATCACTGCTCGATTTCATAGAAACCCACCCCGTCGAGATATCGAATCGTCCCCATGTCACGGTGGACGATCTCTTCCACTTCATGCATCAGATTGACGATCACGGGATACGTCGTGTCGTCCATGGTCGGCACGATCCGGTCACCCGGCCGCACCAGCTCCCAGACTTCCCGGAAGCTCTCCATCGACTTGATCCGGTCGAGGTCGGGGTAGCCCGCAAGCCTTCCGGCGACCGGGGAAATGAGCGCCACCCAGGCGAAGAACCGGTCAATCGCGTAGGGCTCGCCCCGGCGAGCGAGGAAGCGCCGGGGGCGGACATAGGCGTCAACGGCCCAATCAAGCTGGGACTCGCCGGTGGCCAGCTGGGCGTAGTACGGCAGGTCGCCGCCGGACAGCCGGGCGCCCGCCTCGATGAGACAGGGGCCCTGCGGGGTCATCTTGAGCTCCACATGCGCCGCGCCGTACCGGATGCCGAGCGCGTCCAGCACGTCGAAGGCGTACTGGACCAGCGCATCCTGAACCTCGCCCCGGCGCGGCACGATGTAGCACGCGCCGGACAGGTCCGTGATCCCGTTGACGGAGTACCGGGAACTGCGCCAGATCTCGGCGGCGTGGTGATGGCCGTCGAGGCTCGCCGTATTGACGATGTACTCCGTACCCACCAGGTATTCCTGGGCGAGGACCGCCGTATTGGGTGCGGAGAAAATGTCGTCGGACCCGATGAGCCGACGGAAGGCCGTGGCCGACTCCTGCGGAGTGTCGCAGAACGAGACGCCGTCCCCGCCCGCGCTGCGCATCGGCTTGACGACGATCCGGCCGCCGATCTCCCGGTGCCAGTCCACCAGTTCGGCCTCGTTCTCGGCACGCAGGTGCCGTGCTGTGAGCAGGCCTGCGGCGCGTGCGGCCTCGGCCATCGCGGCCTTGTCCCTGCGGGCCTCGCTGAGCCTGGTGCCATTGGACGGCAGTCCGAGAGCCTCGCTCAGGACGTCGGCGAAAGCCACTCCGTACTCGCCGCCGGCCATCACGGCGACCGGCCGGTACGGGGCGAGTTCCTTCAGGGTCTGGTCGAGATCACCGTCGTGCACGATATTCGCCGCGTAGTTCTCCAGCGTCGGGCGCGACGACCGGTACACGGCGGGCGGCTCGGCAGAACTCTGGATCCGTACGCAGGGAAATCCGGCCCGTCTAAATGCCGGCGCTATATGGCGAGCGGTCTGCGGAACGCCGTGCGATGCCGTCTCATAGGTATCCACGAGAACGACATGCGGCTTCCCCGTCGCGTAAGAATTGGTTCCCACTATTTCCCCCGTACCTGTCGGAACAATATGCATCCTTCACTGCCCCATAAGGCCTGTCAACCTGGCATCTCACCATCCGGAATGCCGCTCGCCAGCAGCCGACGTCGACAGTCGAGTCACTATCGTGCGAAGATTTCCACCCATGCGGACCAAGCGAAATCCCGCCACATTCGAGCGGTTTTCAGCCATGACTCAGGCCAGATTCGGTGGCCTTCCCGGACCTTTCTGGATTCTCTGGTCAGGCACCCTGATCAACCGACTCGGCACGATGGTCATCCCCTTTCTCTCCTTTTATCTGAGTCGCGAGCGGGGATTGGCCGCCACGGAGGTCGGTGCCGTTCTCGCGGTGTTGGGGATCGGAGGGGTGCTCTCCCAGCCGATCGGCGGTTTGATCACGGACCGCTGGGGCCGTCGGGTCGCGCTGAGCGGCGGCATGCTGGCCACGGGCGCGCTCATGCTGGCCCTCGGCTATACCGAAAGCACCGCCGTCATCGTCGTGGTGGTGTTCCTTCTCGGCGTCGCCCTGGACCTGTTCCGGCCCGCGTCCCAGGCGATCGTCGCCGACCTGTTCCCGCCCGAGGGCCGCCCCAGGGCCTTCGGGATGCTGCTCTGGGCGGTGAACCTGGGCTTCGCCCTGTCCATGGCTCTCGGGGGGGCACTGGCCAGGGACGGGTTCCTCACGCTGTTCTGGATCGACGCGCTGAGCTGCGCCGTCTTCGGTCTGCTCGTCTGGCGGGGAGTGCCGGAAGGGCCCGCCCGGCAGACCAGGGTCGGCCAGGGGCGCGCCACCGACGCCCTGCGGGATCAGGTGATGGTCATCTTCGTGCTCCTGACCCTGCTGTGCGCCTTCGTCTTCATGCAGGCCCTGACCACCCTGCCCCTGGCGATGGAGCGGCATGGCCTGCCCACGTCCTCGTACGGCCTGGTCATGGCCCTCAACGGCCTGACCATCGTGGTGCTCCAACCGCTGATGGGACACCGGCTCGGGCATGTCGACCGCACTCACGGGCTGGTCCTCGGCATGGTGCTGATGGGCGTCGGCAACGCCGCCACGGCCTGGGTGTCCACCACCCCCGGGTACGCCGGCGCGGTCGCTGTCTGGACGGTGGGCGAGGTCCTGCTGACCTCGCTCGGCTCCGCCCTGGTCGCCGACCTGGCACCGGTGGACCTGCGCGGCCGGTACAACGGCCTGTACGGACTGGCCTGGGGGCTCGGATCGTTCACGGCGCCGCTCGGCGGCACCCGTCTGCTGGAGGCAGGAGCCCCCGCGCTCTGGTACACGTGCGCCGCGCTGTGCGGTGTGGCGGCCGCCGGGCAGTGGGCCCTGCGCGGCGCCGTCCGACGCCGGATCGCGGCGGCCGAGGGTTGACCGAACGGGGCCGGTCGCCATCGCCCCGGGACGCCGCGGTGTCCCGGTCGGCAGCGAGTCGTCCGCCACCTCCGCGCGGCAGGAACCACCCAGGCCGGCAGAACCGCCTCGCCTCCGGCGACCGGCAGACGCTGGCGCCGCCAAGGACTACCTCAAGATCGTCCGACGCGGCGACCAAGTCCTCGCTCCACGTGCGTCAGCCGAACGTCTCCTTGCGAAAACGCTTCGCTGCGAAGAGGAAGCGGTCGTTCGCGGTGCGCTCCCCGATGCTGATCCGCACGCCTTCGCCGTCGAACGAGCGCACCAGGATTCCCTCGTCGTCGCAGTCCTGGGTGAAGGCAGCCGTGCGCTCGCGGGTGGCGAGCCACACGAAGTTGGCATGGGACGGAGGCACAGTCCATCCCTGCTCCGTCAGCGCCGACGTCACCCGGTCCCGCTCGGCCACGAGCGCGGCGACCCGTTCCCGCATCAGGCCGTCGGCCCGCAGTGAGGCGATGGCCGCGTCCTGTGCGAACCGGGTCACCCCGAACGGCACGGCCGTCTTGCGCAGCGCCACCGCGACAGGTTCGTGTGCCACGGCGAAGCCCACTCGCAGACCGGCGAGCCCGAACGCCTTGGAGAAGGTGCGCAGGACACAGACATTGGGGCGGTTCCGGTACACCTCGATCCCATCGGGAAAGTCGTCGTCTCGGACGAACTCGATGTACGCCTCGTCGAGAACCACCAGCACGTCAGGGGGAACTCTGTCGAGGAAGCGTTCCAGCTCCGCTCGGTGGACGATGGTTCCGGTGGGGTTGTTGGGGTTGCAGACAAAGACGAGCCTGGTGCGATCGGTGATCGCGGAGGCCATCGCGGCGAGGTCGTGCGCCGCCCCGGTGGTGAGCGGGACCCGCACGGAGTCCGCCCCCACGATCTGCGTGAGCACCGGATACGCCTCGAACGACCGCCAGGCATAAAGGACTTCGTCCCCCGGCTCGGCGACTGCCTGAAGCAGCTGCTGTGTGACGCCCACGGATCCCGTGCCCGTCGCGATGTGGGACTCCGGAACGTCGAGGTACCGGGAGAGCTCACGGACGAGTTCCCCGCAGGCCAGATCGGGATAACGGTTGACGCTGTCCGCACCGACGAGCGCCCGCTCCAGCACGCCAGGGAGCGGCGGAAAGGGGTTCTCGTTGGAGGACAGCTTGTACACGGCGCCGGCCCGCGCGCCGGAGGACGCCACGGAGCGCCCCGGCCGGTAGCCAGGTATCGACTCAAGGACCGGCCTCAGTCTGGGTAACTGCTCGCCCACTCGCTCTGCCCCCTCAGCTGACGACACAATGAGCGGCCATGATCCTTTAAGCCCTTCGGCCTGTTCAAGGGCATCTCACCTGCTGGGCGTTGAACGCCAGGACCGGCAGGGAGGGCAGGCCCCAGGCCACTCCGCTCACGCAGGCCAGTTCGCGGCACTCCGACCGTGTGACGCGTGCCCCCCGACCAACACAAAAGGCCAGGTCACGAAATATGTGACCTGGCCTTTGCCGGAGCCGCCTTCGGGATTCGAACCCGAGACCTACGCATTACGAGTGCGTTGCTCTGGCCATCTGAGCTAAGGCGGCGCGCTGTCCGCACTATGGTGCGATCAGCAACGTCGGTAAGTCTACACAGTTTCCGAGGGTGCTCCGTACCGGCCCCTACCCGGCCCGCCCCAACCCTCGGCGGCCCTCCCAGGTGCCCCTCCCGTGCCCCTCCCGACCTCCGCCGATCGCCCGCCGACCCGCTCGACCCGCGCCCCGGAGCCAAGTGCTCCGGGACCTCCGGACGGTACTCCGGGGCCCGGGCTCCACGCCCCGGGCCCTCCGGCCACGCCATTCTCAGCAGCGCTTGTCCCGAGCAGGCGGCGTCCCCCGGAGGAGATAGGCGTTGATCGTCCTGTCGATGCACGAGCTGCCCCGCCCGTACGCCGTGTGGCCGTCGCCGTCGTAGGTGAGGAGGCGGGACGAGGAGAGCTGGCGGGAGAGGGCCTTGGCCCAGCGGTAAGGGGTGGCCGGGTCGCGGGTGGTGCCGACCACGACGATGGGGGCCGCGCCCCTCGCCTCGATGCGGTGCGGCTCGCCGGTAGGCGCCACCGGCCAGTACGCACAGTTCAGGGTGGCCCAGGCGAGGCCCTTGCCGAAGACGGGGGACGCCTTCTCGAAGGCGGGGAGGGCTGCGCGTACCTCCTCGGGGGTGGAGAAGGCCGCCGGGAGGTCCACGCAGTTGACCGCCGCGTTGGCGAACATCAGGTTCGTGTAGCGGCCGTCGGAGTCGCGCTCGTAGTAGCTGTCGGAGAGGACGAGGAGGCCCCCGCCGTCGTTCTCCCGCATCGCCGCGGACAGGGCGTCGCGCAGGGTGGCCCAGGCTCCCTCGTCGTACATCGCCGCGATCACGCCGGTGGTGGCGAGGGATTCGCTGAGCTCACGGCCGGCCGCGTCGCCGGTCGGGATCGGCCGCGCGTCGAGCTTCTCGAAGAAGGCCTTGAGGTTCTTGCCGACTTCGTTCGCCTTCGTGCCCAGCGGACAGTCCCGCCGCCGCACGCAGTCCCGCGCGAACGCCCGGAACGCCGTCTCGAATCCCGCCGTCTGGTCGAGGTTCATCCGGCGAGCGGGCAGGGACGGGTCCATCCCGCCATCCAGGACCAGCCGGCCCACCCGGTCCGGGAAGAGCCCGGCGTACGTCGCCCCGAGGAAGGTGCCGTACGACGCCCCCACATACGACAGCTTCTCGTCCCCCAGCACCGAACGGAGGAGGTCCATGTCCCGGGCCGCCTCGGCAGTGGAGACATGCCGGAGCAGGCCGGGCGCGTCCGCTCCGCAGCCCTCCGCGAACTTCTTGTACGCGCTGACGAGCCGACCGGTCTCCTTGGCGTCGTCGGGCGTGAAGTCCGTCTGCGTGTACGCGTCCATTTCGCGGCCGTCGAGGCATTCGACGGGCTCACTGCTCGCGACGCCGCGCGGGTCGACCGCGACCATGTCGTACTGGGCCCGCACCTCCATCGGGTAGCCGATCCCCGCGTACTGCTGGAGGTAGCCGATCGCCGAACCGCCCGGACCGCCCGGGTTCACCAGTAGCGACCCGAGCCGCTTGCCCGGTCCCGTCGCCTTCTTGCGGGCCACCGCGAGACGGGTCTCCCCGCCGTCCGGCTTGGCGTAGTCGAGCGGCACCTTGAAGGTCGTGCACTGGAAGCCGGGCACCCCGCAGCTGTGCCAGGTCAGCTTCTGTGCGTAGTACGGCGTGAGCGCGGCCGGCGTCGCCCTCGGCAGCGCGGCAAGAGCCGCCCCGGCCGCCGGACTTCCGGTTTTCATCGTCGCGTCGGGCGCCCCACCGGAGGAGCAGGCGGAGACGAGCAGCGCGGCAACGGCGAGAAGGGTGCCGAGCGTGCCGGCCCGCCGTGGGGTCGAGCGGCGGTGGCGTGGGCCCGGCCCGCTGGGGCTCGGGTCCGGGATGACTGGAGAGCTGCGCCTGGTGTGCATTTGGCGAGCGTAACTCTGTGCAGTGGTTTGGATGCTGTGCGTGCGCGTCGCGGCTCGTACGTGTTACATGGTCAACCTTCTGTTGATCACTTGTCGGTACCTGGCCGGGGGACGGCCGGGACGGCCAGGCGGCGGGGCGACGGCCCTCCCGGCGGTTCAGCCCGCTCGGAGTGCCATGGTCATCGCCTCCACCGCCAGCAGAGGCGCCACATTGCGGTCGAGGGCGTCGCGGCAGGCGGCGATCGCCTCGATGCGGCGGAGCGTGGACTCCGGGGAACTGTCGCGCGCGAGGCGGTCCAGGGCGTCCCCGGCATCGGTGTTGGCGAGGGCCACGCGGGAGCCGAGCTGCAGGGCGAGGACGTCGCGGTAGAAGGCGGTGAGGTCGGTCAGGGCGAGGTCGAGGCTGTCGCGCTGGGTGCGTGTACGGCGCCGCTTCTGCTTGTCCTCCAGGTCCTTCATCACGCCCGCCGTGCCGCGCGGCATCCTGCCGCCCTGGGCCGCGCCCAGCGCCGCCTTCAGCTCTTCGGTCTCCTTGGCGTCCATCTCCTCGGCGAGCTGCTTGGCGTCCTCGGCGGCGGCGTCCACCAGCTCTTGTGCAGCTCTGAGGCAGGCGCCGACTTCGCCGAGCCGGAGCGGCAGCTTGAGCACGGCGGCCCGGCGATCGCGGGCGGCGGGGTCGGTGGCCAGGCGGCGAGCCCGGTCGACGTGGCCCTGGGTGGCGCGGGCCGCAGCGGCGGCGACTTCGGGTTCGATGCCTTCTCGCCGTACGAGCATGTCGGCGATGGCGGTCACCGAGGGCGTGCTCAGGTTCAGGTGGCGGCAGCGGGAGCGGATGGTGGGGAGGACGTCCTCGACGGAAGGGGCGCAGAGCAGCCAGACCGTGCGGGGGGCGGGCTCCTCCACTGCCTTCAGCACGGCGTTGGCGGACTTCTCGTTCAGCCGCTCGGCGTCCTCGACCAGGATGATCTGCCAGCGGCCGTTCGCCGGCGAGGTGAACGACTTGCGGACGGTGTCCCGCATGTCGTCGGCGAGGATCTGGGCGCCGACGGCGGCGACGGTGTTGACGTCGGCATGCGTGCCGACGAGTGCCGTATGGCACCCGTCGCAGAAGCCGCACCCGGGGCGCCGCCCAGCGCCCTGTCCGGACTGACGCACTGCAACGCGGCGGCGAAGGCCCGCGCCGTCTGATTCCGGCCCGCCCCGGGTGGACCCGTGAACAACCAGGCATGCGTCATCTTGGACGCCTCGGGGGGCGGCGCGCCGGTGGCAGCGGCGGTGACGAGGGCATCAGCGTCCCGAGCGGCAGCACCCAGCTGCTCACTCACCCTCTCCTGTCCCACCAGGTCGTCCCACACGCTCACGGGTCCCGCCGCCCTTCGCTCACATTTCGCGGTGCGGGATCCATTGTGCGGGGCAGCACTGACAACGCGTGACGGAGCGGGCAGAGCCGCCCCCGCGGACGGCTCCAGCTTCGCGTCGGGCCGACCGGACCCCAGCCAGACCCTGAGCCGAGTCGGCCGAAACCAGACCCTGAGCCGAGTCGGCCGACCTCAACACCAACGACCTCAGCGCCGCCGCCCCCGGCCCCCGTCCTCGTCCTCGTGCGGCCCCAGCAGCTCATCCGCCAGCGTGGGCAGATCATCCAGCGGCGTCTCCTCGGCCCAGTCGGACCGAGCCCTTCGCCGCGGCGCTCCGGCCTCGTCGACCTGAGGCATCTCGCGTGTGCGTTCCTCCTCGCGGAAGTACCCCGGCGGGACCCGATCCGCGGACTCCCCCGACACCGGAGGCAGCACCGCAGTCTCATCCGCCGCCCCCGGAGGAACCGGCGGCAGCACAGCGGTCTCATCGGCGGCACCGGGCGCCACCGGCGGCAGCACGGCCGTCTCGTCAGCCGCTCCCGACGGCGCCGGCGGCTGCGGCAGCTTCGCCGTCACCTCGGCTTCGGACTCCCCGGAGGCACGGCCGCCGAAGGAACGGTCACCGGAAGCAGAGCCACCGGAGGCACGGTCCCTCGAAGCGCCCTCATCGCCCGTCCCCCGCCGCTCCTCATCCCGCACCGGCCGCAGCACAGTCGTCTCGTCCGGGGTCCCGCCCGGTGCCTGCCCCGGCGTAACGACCGGCGTCGGCACCGTCAACGCGTCCCCAGGAGCAGCCCCGCCAGCGGGCGCCGCCGGCTTCGGGCCCGCCTGGGCCTGCGCAGCCGCCTGCTCGGCCAGGCGCCGAGCCTCCTCGGCCCGCAGCAAGGCTTCCTCCGCCTTGCGCTGCTTCTCCAGGCGGACCGCTTCCGCCTCGGCCCGCAGCCGGGCCTCTTCCTCGGCCTGCTTGCGGCGGCGTTCCTCGTCGGCCTTGCGGCGCGCTTCCTCCTCGGCGCGTACCTTCTCCTCCGCGAGGAGCCGCTGCCGCTCCTCCTCGGCCCTTCGACGTGCTTCCTCGGCCCGCAGCCGGGCCTCCTCCGCCTGCCGTTCGGCCTCGCGCCGCTGCGCCTCCTCCAGCTCGCGCCGCTTGCGCTCCTCCTCCTCGGCCCGCAGCCGGGCGAGCTGCTCCTGGCGCTCACGCTCCAGGCGCTCCTCCTCGGCCTTACGGGCGGCCTCTTCCTCGGCCTTGCGGCGGGCCTCCTCCTCGGCCTTGCGGCGCGCTTCCTCCTGCGCCTGGATCTCCGCCTCCGACAGCGGCAGCAGCTGGTCGAGCCGGTGCCGGATGACGGTCGTCACGGCCTCGGGCTCCTGGCCCGCGTCCACCACCAGGTACCGACCGGGGTCGGACGCGGCCAGCGTCAGGAATCCGGAGCGCACGCGCGCGTGGAACTCGGCCGGCTCCGACTCCAGCCGGTCCGGCGCCTCGGTGAACCGCTCGCGGGCGATCTCCGGCGAGACGTCCAGCAGCACCGTCAGATGCGGCGCGAGTCCGTTCGTCGCCCAGCGGTTGATCCGGGCGATCTCCGTCGGGGACAGGTCACGGCCCGCCCCCTGGTAGGCGACCGAGGAGTCGACGTACCGGTCCGAGATCACGACCGCGCCGCGCTCCAGCGCGGGCCGGACCACCGTGTCGACGTGCTCCGCGCGGTCCGCCGCGTACAGCAGCGCCTCGGCCCGGTGCGACAGGCCCGCGCTGGACACGTCCAGCAGGATCGACCGCAGCCGCTTGCCGACCGCCGTCGCCCCCGGCTCGCGCGTGACGACGACCTCGTGGCCCTTGCCGCGGATCCACTCGGCGAGCGCCTCGGCCTGGGTGGACTTCCCGGCGCCGTCGCCGCCTTCCAGAGCGATGAAGAAGCCGGCCGTCGCGGGCACCTGCTCGGGGTCGTCCCCGCCGAGCAGCGCGTCCCTCAGGTCGTGGCGCAGCGGCACCCCGGAGCGGTCGTCGACCTTGGCCAGCACCAGCACGGCCACCGGCAGCAGCAGCGCGCCGACCAGCATCAGCGTGAACGCCGCACCGCCGTGCGCGAAGACGAACTTGCCGCTCTCCAGCCGGTGCGGACCGATCAGCGCGGCCACCAGCGGCGCGATCACCGCGCCGAGCGCCACACAGACCCGTACGACCGCGTGCAGATGCTCCGTCGTGCGCGCGCGCCGGAATTCCTCGGCCTCCTGGTCGAGCAGGGTGTGCCCGGTGTTGGCGGCCACGCCCGCGCCGACCCCGGCCAGCGCGACGATCAGCAGCACGGTGGTGACGTCCGGGACGAGTCCCGCGGCCAGCAGCGCGACGCCGGTGAAGGCGATCACCAGCGCCAGCAGCCGGCGCCGCGACAGCGAGGGCAGCACGGAGGGCGCCGTACGGATGCCGACGACCACGCCGCCGGTCAGCAGGAGCACCAGCAGGCCGTACAGCACCGGGCCGCCGCCCAGGTCCTTGGCGTGCAGCACGGACACGGCGACCACGGCGGACACCGCTCCGGCGACTGCCGCGCACGCCGTCACCAGCAGCGGGATCGCGCCGGTACGGCCCTTGTCGACGCCCGTGCCGGTCTTCGGACGGCGCAGCCCCTCAAGTGGCGACCGCGCGCGGGGGGTGCGCGTGTCCGGCAGCTCCAGGAAGGTCAGCACGGACAGGGAGGCGGCGAACAGACCGGCCGCGACATACGACGCGAGAGCCGCCTGGTGCTGCTCGAACCAGTCGAGACCGGTACCGAGCAGGTTGTTCAGCAGGGCCGCGACGACAAGCGCCGCGGCAGCCAGCGGGATCGCCACGAAGCCCGTACGCAGCGACAGGCGGCGCAGGGCGTCCAAGTGGTCCGGCAGCGGCCGTACGGTCGCGCCCTCCGGCGGCGGGGGCGGCAGCAGCGCGGGCGCCGCGCTCTCCCGGCACACGGTCCAGAAGCGCTCGGCGACGCCGGTGACGAAGACCGTGACGAGCAGGAGGGCCAGTGCATTGTCCGGCGTCCAGTCGATCCACAGGGGGGCGACGATCAGCATGGCGGCCCGCAGTCCGTCCGCGCCGACCATGGTCCAGCGCCGGTCGAGCGGGCCGTCCTGGGAGGTGAGCGAGGTCAGGGGGCCGAGGAGTACGGCGCCGAAGAGCAGCGTCGCCAGGATGCGCACCCCGAAGACGGTCGCCACTGCGAACGCCACGCCCCGGTATCCGCCGCCGAACGACCCCTCGGCGATCGCCGCCTGAAGGGCCAGCAGCACCAGCACCAGGAGGGCGAGGATGTCGCCGACACCCCCTACCAGCTGCGCGCTCCACAGCCGCTTGAGCTGCGGTCGGCGCAGCAGGGCGCGGACGGCACGCTCGCGGGAGTCCGCGGCCAGGGCGTCGTCGGGGGCGGGGTGGTGGGCCGTTGGCTGGTCGGCTCGCGTCATGCTTTCAGCCTATCGGGACCCACCGACAGCCCGGCGCTCCCGCCCGAACGTACGCACGCCCCGACACCAAACTGATGCCGAGGCGTTCGTTTTGCGAACCGGAAGTGAGGAACCGGACCCTCAATCGGCCCCCGTGACAGCCCGGTTGGACTTCACGAAGACCGATCGCTCCTCGCGGAGGCGGCGGCTCAGTCCTCGCTCGCCGACTTCGAAGCCGTCGCCTTCTTGGCGGTCGTCTTCTTGGCCGTCGTCTTCTTCGCAGCCGTCGTCGTCTTCTTCGCCGCGGTCTTCTTGGCGGCCGTCTTCTTGGCCGGGGCGGCCTTCTTGGCGGTCGCCTTCTTCGCGGGAGCCTTCTTCGCCGTCTTCTTGGCGGGCCCCTTCGCCCGCTTCTCGGCGAGCAGCTCGAAGCCGCGCTCGGGGGTGATCTCCTCGACGCTGTCGCCGGAGCGCAGGGTCGCGTTGGTCTCCCCGTCGGTGACGTACGGCCCGAAGCGACCGTCCTTGACGACGACCGGCTTCTCACTGACCGGGTCGGTGCCCAGCTCCTTCAGCGGCGGCTTGGCGGCCGCGCGGCCACGCTGCTTGGGCTGGGCGTAGATCGCCTGCGCCTCTTCCAGCGTGATCGTGAAGAGCTGCTCCTCGGCCTGCAGCGAGCGCGAGTCCGTGCCCTTCTTCAGGTACGGGCCGTAGCGGCCGTTCTGCGCGGTGATCTCCACGCCCTCCGCGTCCTTGCCGACGACCCGCGGCAGCGACATCAGCTTGAGCGCGTCCTCCAGCGTCACGGTGTCGAGCGCCATCGACTTGAACAGCGAGGCCGTACGCGGCTTCACGGCGTTCTTGCCGGTCTTCGGGGTGCCCTCGGGGAGCACCTCGGTGACGTACGGGCCGTATCGGCCGTCACGGGCGATGATCTGGTGGCCGGTCTGCGGGTCGGCACCGAGCTCGAAGTCACCGCTCGGCTTGGCGAGCAGTTCCTCCGCGAGCTCCACGGACAGCTCGTCCGGGGCCAGGTCCTCGGGGACGTCCGCCCGCTGGTGGTTCTCGGAGTCCTTCTCGCCGCGCTCGATGTACGGGCCGTAGCGGCCGACGCGCAGCACGATGTCGCTGCCGACCGGGAACGACGACACCTCACGCGCGTCGATCGCGCCCAGGTCGGTCACCAGCTCCTTGAGGCCACCGAGGTGGTCCCCGTCGCCGTTGCCGGCCTCGGCCGCGCCGCCGTTGTGGGTGCCCTCGCCGAAGTAGAACCGCTTCAGCCACGGCACGGACTGGGCCTCGCCGCGGGCGATGCGGTCGAGGTCGTCCTCCATCCTGGCGGTGAAGTCGTAGTCGACGAGCCGCCCGAAGTGCTTCTCCAGGAGGTTGACCACGGCGAAGGACAGGAAGGACGGCACCAGGGCCGTGCCCTTCTTGAACACATAGCCGCGGTCGAGGATCGTGCCGATGATCGACGCGTACGTCGACGGGCGGCCGATCTCCCGCTCCTCCAGCTCCTTGACCAGCGACGCCTCGGTGTAGCGGGCCGGGGGCTTGGTGGCGTGCCCGTCGACCGTGATCTCCTCGGCGCTGAGCGCGTCGCCCTCGCCGACCTGCGGGAGGCGACGCTCGCGGTCGTCCAGCTCGGCGTTCGGGTCGTCGGCACCCTCGACGTAGGCCTTCAGGAAGCCGTGGAAGGTGATCGTCTTGCCGGACGCGCTGAACTCGACGTCCCGCCCGTCGGCCGACCTGCCGCCGATCTTGACCGTGACCGAGTTGCCGGTCGCGTCCTTCATCTGCGAGGCGACCGTCCGCTTCCAGATCAGCTCGTAGAGCTTGAACTGGTCGCCGGTCAGCCCGGTCTCGGCCGGCGTGCGGAAGCGGTCACCGGAGGGGCGGATCGCCTCGTGCGCCTCCTGCGCGTTCTTGACCTTCCCGGCGTACGTCCGGGGGGCCGACGGCAGGTAGTCGGCGCCGTAGAGCTGCGTGACCTGGGCGCGGGCCGCAGCGACGGCCGTGTCGCTCAGCGTCGTGGAGTCCGTACGCATGTACGTGATGTAGCCGTTCTCGTACAGCTTCTGCGCGACCTGCATCGTGGCCTTCGCGCCGAAGCCGAGCTTGCGGCTGGCCTCCTGCTGCAGCGTCGTCGTACGGAACGGGGCGTACGGCGAGCGGCGGTACGGCTTGGACTCGACGGAGCGCACCGCGAACTGCGTGTTCTCCAGGGCGGCGGCGAGGGCGCGGGCGTTCGCCTCGTCGAGGTGGAGGGTGTTCGCGCTCTTGATCTGTCCCAGGGAGTCGAAGTCGCGGCCCTGCGCGACCCGCCTGCCGTCGACGGTCTGAAGGCGGGCGACCAGCGACGACGGGTCCGACGAGTCCCCGGCGCGGCCGGTCGCGAAGGTGCCCGTCAGGTCCCAGTACTCAGCAGAACGAAACGCGATGCGCTCGCGTTCCCGCTCCACGACGAGCCGGGTGGCGACGGACTGGACACGGCCGGCCGACAGACGCGGCATGACCTTCTTCCACAGGACCGGCGAGACCTCGTAGCCGTAGAGGCGGTCGAGGATGCGGCGGGTCTCCTGGGCGTCGACCAGCTTCTGGTTCAGCTCGCGCGGGTTGGCGACGGCGGCCTGGATCGCGGCCTTGGTGATCTCGTGGAAGACCATCCGCTTGACCGGGACCTTGGGCTTGAGCACTTCCTGGAGGTGCCACGCGATGGCCTCGCCCTCGCGGTCCTCATCGGTGGCGAGGAAGAGCTCGTCGGACTCCTTGAGCAGGTCCTTGAGCTTCTTGACCTGGGCGCGCTTGTCGGCGTTGACGACATAGATCGGCTCGAAGTCGTGCTCGACGTCCACGCCGAGGCGGCGGACCTCGCCGGTGTACTTCTCCGGCACCTCCGCGGCGCCGTTCGGAAGGTCGCGGATGTGCCCGACGCTCGCTTCGACTACGTAGCCGGGGCCCAGGTAGCCCTTGATCGTCTTCGCCTTGGCAGGCGACTCGACGATGACGAGTCGGCGGCCGCCCTGTGCGGTCTCGCTGGTCGGGGACAACTTCGCTCTTCTCTCCGGTCGACGCTGGGGCCTCCCCAGGGTCGCTTGGATCCCGGGGTCGGGTGGTGGTGACGCTGCGGAGTGTGACGGTACATCCCGCCCGGTTGTCAAACGGGAAAAGCCCGCAACGGCCACTCGAACGGTAACCCGACTTCCGCCATTCCTGCCGCCCGGACTGCCCACCGGCCTTTTCGAGCCTTTCCGGAACAGGGCCTCCCAATTACCGGCCGCCCAGCTCCCGGGCCGTTCTCAGAGTCGGGTGAAGCACCATGTTCCGATGATCAGCGCGATCACCGAGACAAGGCCCGCGAGCGTCGCCGATGCGACGGGACTCACACCCTGAGCGACGGGCTGACGCTGCCGCACCCGGACCACGGTCCAGGCCAGCAGCCCGCCTCCGAACAGAGCGAACACAACCCCGGCGAAGAGCGCCGGTCCCGTATCCATGGTCCGCTTGCCCCTTTTCTCCCGTCATTATGCGCCCAGCCCAGCGAGGCTGGCACGCACGGACGGCGTACAGGAGAACCTGAGGTGAACGAGGAACCGACGCACCTGTGGACTTCCGCCCCCGGTGGACTCAGCCGTCCCGAAGCCCCCCAGAAGGGGCTCGTAGGCCCATGAGGCCCACGGCCCTCTCTGGTCTCAGTCCTGGACCCACGTCTGCGTTCCAGCGCTGGATGAACCCTGGATGATCTCTCCCGGACCCGGCACGAAGATCGACTCGAATTTGATGCTGCACGGCTCGAGGGCGTTGCCGGGACCCTTCTTGCTGATCATTTCGCCGGACGCACGAGCTGTGCCAGCTGTGCCTATGACCTGGTCGGCTCGAGAAAGCCCTGCTCCACCAACAGCCGGATCTGTGCGGGCGTGCGGTCGCGGAGCAGCACCGGGTCCTCGCCCATGAGCTGGGCGATGGCGTCCAGAATGCGCCCCGCGCTCAGCGAGCCGTCGCACACGCCCGCGAAGCCCGCGCCGACCGTGTCGACCTGGGTGGCCCGGCGCATGCCGCGGTGCTGTCGCAGCACCACGTGCTCCGGGTCCTCGGCGCCGGGCATCCCGATCTGCTCCTGCACGATCTCGGCGACGAGCCTGAAGTGGGCCTCCAGCAGGGCCGCGTCGTCGTTGGCACGCAGGTAGTCGAGCCGGTCGAAATGCACCCGGACCGTCTCCCCGAGCGGCTGCTCGACCGGGTGCGGCCACTCCTCCATCGTGATCGCGGGCACGGCGGCCGACGTCTTGCGCAGGGTGATCCACCCGAACCCCACGGCCTTGACCTTGCGTGCCTCGAACTCGTCCAGCCACGCGTCGTAGCGCGCCTGGTACTGGACCGCGTCACCCCGGTGGTCGCCGGCGTCCCTGAGCCACAGCTCGGCGTACTGCGAGACGTCCTGGACCTCGCGCTGCACGATCCACGCGTCGCACCCGCGCGGCACCCACGACCGCAGCCTGTCCTGCCAGTCCTCCCCTTCCACGTGCTGCCAGTTGGCGAGGAACTGCGCGAACCCGCCCTCGCTCAGCCGCTCCCCCGCCCCCTGAACGATCGACCGGCACAGATCGTCCCCGCCCATCCCGCCGTCGCGGTACGTCAGCCGCGCGCCCGGCGAGATCACGAAAGGCGGGTTCGAGACAATCAGGTCGTACGTCTCACCGTTCCTGAGCGGCTCGAACAGCGAACCCTCCCGCAGATCCGCGGCCGGGGCGCCGGACAGCGCGAGCGTGAGCGCGGTGATGTGCAGCGCGCGCGGGTTGAGGTCGGTCGCCGTCACGCGCGTGGCGTGCTGCGCGGCGTGCAGGGCCTGGATTCCGGAACCGGTCCCGAGGTCGAGGGCAGAGGAGACGGGCGTACGTACGGTGATGCCTGCGAGGGTCGTGGACGCGCCGCCGACGCCGAGGACGACACCCTGGTCCTTGCTGCCGATGCCACCGGCACCGCCGACCGCGCACCCCAGGTCGGACACGATGAACCAGTCCTCGCCCGCGGGCCCGCCGTACGGCCGTACGTCGACGGTTGCGGCGACGTCGTCGCCGGGGTCCCCGGATGCGGCCGGGTTCGCGCCGACCCGGACCAGCCACCCGCTCTCCAGGCACGCGTCCACGGGCAGCACGCCCGCCACGCGCGCGTGCGGGACGGGCTGCTGCAACAGGAACAGCCGTACGAGCGCCTCCAGGGGCGTGTCGCCGCGGGTCGCCCGGAGCGCGGGCACGGTCTCGCTGCGCGCGAGCGCCGCGTACGCGGGCGCGCCGAGCAGTTCGAGCAACCCGTCGGCGGTGAAGGAGGCCCCGAGCAGGGCCTCCCGCAGCCGGGCGGCGACATCGTGGCGGTCGGAGGCGGGCAGGGCAGGCAGGCTGGAGTCACTCACGCCCTCATTGTGACCCGCGCCCGCGCGCGGAGGGGCTCAGCTGCCGGCGGCGCCGGCCGACGCGGTCACCGCGGCGGCCTGCTTGCAGCCCTCCTGGGACGTGAGCGCCTTCTTGGTGTCGCCCGACTCCAGCGTCTTCAGCGCCTTGACCGCGCTCTTGCGCTGGGTCTCCACCTGCTTCATCTCGGCGGACACGTCCTTCAGGCCGGACGCGAACTTCGCCTGGTTCTTGGTGTCCAGGCCGTCGACCCGCTTCTTCAGGTCGCCGTATGCCCCGGACAGGGCGGTGAGCTTCTTGACGACGTCCTGCTGGACCTTCGCGCCGTCCTCGACCCCGGGAGGCGCACCGGCGTTGCTGATGAGGGTCGCGCGCGCCTTGTAGCCGTCGGCAAGGTCCTGGAAGGCCTCGGAATCGGCCTGCTGGAGCTCCTTGGGCGTGCTGGTGGTGTCCTTGGCCGCCTTGGTGATCGCGACGTAGGCCGCCGAGATCTTGGCGTTCTGCGCCGGCACCGCGTCGCAGACCTTCTTGGCCCAGGCGTCCAGCTCCGGGTTGCCCTCGTCGCTCGTGCATCCCGTCAGCGCCAGCAGCAGCACCGCACCGCCGGACAGTGCGGCCGTGAGCTTCTTGTTCACCGGTTTGGTCCCTTCCGTGGCTCTCGGCCAACGGACCTTACACGGATGCCGGGAGGCGGCTGCGCGCAGAATGCGGCATTCATGACGTTATCCAGGTTTTTACACCATGTGAGAGAAGGGTCACGGCTAGGGCGTGAACGGACACAAGGAGGGCGGGCGGCACGCCAACGCGCGCCGCCCGCCCGCATCTTGAGCTGGGCCGTCGTAAGACCGCCTATGAAACCACCGCAGGATCGGCCGGCTTGGCCACCCTGTCGGCGTTGCCTTCGTCACCCATCGCGATACCGCGCCGCTTGGAGACGTACACCGAGCCGACGATCACGAGGAGCGAGAGTACGGCGATCACGACCCGTACCCCGACGTTCTTGTCCTCGCCGTAGCTGAACTGGATGATCGCGGGCGCGATGAGCAGTGCGACCAGGTTCATCACCTTCAGCAGCGGGTTGATCGCGGGACCGGCGGTGTCCTTGAAGGGGTCGCCGACCGTGTCGCCGATCACCGTCGCGGCGTGGGCCTCGCTGCCCTTGCCGCCGTGGTGGCCGTCCTCGACGAGCTTCTTGGCGTTGTCCCACGCGCCACCGGAGTTGGCGAGGAACACCGCCATCAGCGTGCCGCAACCGATCGCGCCCGCCAGGAACGCGCCCAGGGCACCGACCCCGAGCGTGAACCCGATGAAGATGGGCGCCAATACGGCGAGCAGTCCGGGCGTGGCGAGCTCGCGCAGGGCATCCCTGGTGCAGATGTCGACGACCTTGCCGTACTCCGGCTCCTCCGTGTAGTCCATGATCCCGGGGCGCTCACGGAACTGCCGCCGCACCTCGTACACCACGGAACCCGCCGACCGCGACACGGCGCTGATGGCGAGCCCCGAGAAGAGGAACACGACCGCCGCACCGGCGATCAGGCCGACGAGGTTGTTGGGCTGCGAGATGTCCATCATCAGGTTCATCGGCGCGCCTTCGCCGCTGAGTTTCTCGCCCACGTCCCGCGCGCCGGTGGTGATGGCGTCGCGATACGACCCGAAGAGCGCCGCTGCCGCCAGGACGGCGGTGGCGATGGCGATGCCCTTGGTGATGGCCTTGGTGGTGTTGCCGACCGCGTCCAGGTTGGTGAGCACCTGGGCGCCCGCGCCCTGGACGTCGCCGGACATCTCCGCGATGCCCTGCGCGTTGTCGGAGACCGGACCGAAGGTGTCCATGGCGACGATCACGCCGACCGTGGTGAGCAGACCGGTGCCGGCCAGCGCCACCGCGAACAGCGCCAGCATGATCGACGTGCCGCCGAGCAGGAACGCCCCGTAGACGCCGAGGCCGATCAACAAGGCGGTGTAGACGGCCGATTCGAGACCGATCGAGATACCGGCGAGGACGACGGTGGCCGGACCGGTGAGCGAGGTCTTGCCGATGTCCATGACCGGGCGGCGGTTGGTCTCGGTGAAGTAGCCGGTCAGCTGCTGGATGACGGCGGCCAGCAGGATGCCGATGCCCACGGCGACGAGCGCGAGGATCCGCGGATCGCCGTCCTTGGCCGCGATGGCCGCGTCGGTGATGCCGTCGAGGTCGGCGTACGACGACGGCAGGTAGATGAAGACGGCGGCCGCGACCAGCACGATCGAGATCACCGCGGAGATGAAGAACCCGCGGTTGATCGCCGTCATGCCGCTGCGGTCGCTGCGGCGCGGTGCCACCGCGAAGATGCCGATCATCGCGGTGATCACGCCGATCGCGGGCACGATCAGCGGGAAGGCTAGCCCGGAGTCACCGAACGCCGCCGACCCGAGGATCAGCGCGGCGACCAGGGTCACGGCGTACGACTCGAAGAGGTCGGCCGCCATGCCCGCGCAGTCGCCGACGTTGTCGCCCACATTGTCGGCGATGGTCGCGGCATTGCGCGGGTCGTCCTCCGGAATGCCCTGTTCGACCTTGCCGACCAGGTCGGCGCCGACGTCGGCGGCCTTGGTGAAGATGCCGCCGCCGACACGCATGAACATCGCGATCAGCGCGGCACCGAGACCGAATCCTTCGAGCACCTTCGGCGCGTCGGCCGCGTACACCAGCACCACACAGGAGGCGCCCAGCAGACCGAGCCCCACCGTGAACATGCCGACGACGCCGCCGGTACGGAAAGCGATCTTCATGGCTTTGTGCGAGACGGCGGTGAGATCCTTTTCCGGCTCACCCTCCGCCGGGGTCGCTTCCCGCGCGGCTGCGGCAACGCGCACATTGCTGCGCACGGCGAGCCACATGCCGATATAACCGGTGGCCGCCGAGAACGCGGCGCCGATCAAGAAGAACACCGATCGGCCGATGCGCTGATTCCAGTCGTCCGCGGGCAGCAGCAGGAGCAGGAAGAACACGACGACGGCGAATACGCCGACCGTGCGCAGCTGCCGGGTCAGATAGGCGTTGGCGCCTTCCTGGACCGCGGCCGCGATCTTCTTCATGCTCTCGGTGCCCTCGCCCGCCGCGAGCACCTGGCGCACCAGGACTCCGGCGACCACGAGCGCTGCCAGCGCGACGACGCCGATGATCGTGATGATGATCCGGTTGTCGTCCGTCAGCACTGCGGCTGCGAGGGTAGTGGGATGGTCCAGCTGATGAGGGGTAGAAAGCCCCGCCATTCGTCCTCCTTGACGCTTGGGCTGAGCTCAAGATGTGGACGGATTCTAGGTACCGGAACCTGATCAAAACAGAGCGCGGTAAGCGGAATCAGCCTTCACATGCCGTTCAGCAAATGATCGACGTACCGCCACAGAACCCGAAAGCGCTAATGCCTCAAAACCATTGACGCCCGCGTTTACTTGATCAAATTATCGGCAGATTGATCGTGAATTTATTCACGAATTCCGCACGCTCTCCGAGAAAACGCGAAGGGGCCCTGCTCAGCAGGGCCCCTTCGCGATGTGACGGGTGGGTAACTCGGTCAGGCGAGCACCACGGCCGGCGGTGTGGTCGGCCAGGTCATACGGATCAGCCCACCGTGCTCCCCCGCGGAGACCTCGACGTCGTCGACGAGTCCGCTGATGACCGCGAGGCCCATCTCGTCCTCCTCGGCCTCCACTTCGCCGTCGCCGCCCGCGGCACCGGCTGCCCGGTCACCGGGAACGGAGCGTGGTGCCTCGTCGCCGACCTCGATGGAGAACTGTTTCTCCTCCTCGATCAGCGCCACCTTCACCGGCGCCGTGATGCCGACGCTCTGGTGCAGTCCGACGGCACGGGTGCAGGCCTCGCCGACGGCGAGCCTGACCTCGTCGAGTACGGCCTCGTCCACTCCGGCCCTGCGCGCCACCGCTGCCGCCACCAGTCGGGCGGTCCTGACGTGCTCGGGCAGCGCGCTGAAGCGGAGTTCAACGGTGGCCATGCATCCCCCTCAGAACTACGGGCGTGCTGTCGGGGGACCGGGCCGCCCACAGCCCAATCCCCCTTCACTTTCACCTTCTGCGCACCCGCGCACGCCGCCGTACGGCGTGCCCGGGTCCGATGATCAGTCGGTCGCCGCTACCGCTTCCTCGACCGAGGTGTGGATCGGGAACACCTTGGTGAGGCCGGTGATACGGAAGATCTTCAGAATGCGCTCCTGGTTGCAGACCAGGCGCAGGGAGCCCTCATGGGCACGCACACGCTTCAGGCCGCCGACCAGTACGCCGAGCCCGGTGGAGTCGAGGAAGTCCACGCCCTCCATGTCGACGACGAGGTGGAAACTCCCGTCGTTCACCAGCTCGACCAACTGCTCGCGCAGCTTGGGCGCGGTATATACGTCGATTTCGCCACCGACCTCGACGACCGTACGATCGCCGACGGTACGGGTCGACAGGGACAGGTCCACGGATCCTCCAGCACCTTGCTATCGAGCGGTCGTCCCTTAGGACACCTCGGCTTACAGCCCCCAGGACGGTTCGCCAGCCGCGATGGCATTCAATCACTTACCGGCAGGCGTGCACGACGCCTTGGTCCCATTGTCCGTCACGCCAGTGACACACTCGGTGCCGATGGCCAACAATCTCCGATCCGATCGATCCCCGACGGGCCCCGTGTCCCGGGTGGACCCGGGCACGCTGCTGGGACGGCTCGCCTCGGGGCCGAACCGGGCTTCGCGCATCACTCATACGGAGCATGTGCCCCCGCGCGCCGGTCGCCATGCCGTCTGGCCTGACCGGATCCGCGCTGAGGTCATCGCCGCGGTGCAGACGGCCGGAATCGAACATCCCTGGGCCCACCAGGCACTCGCCGCCGAGCACGCCCTGGACGGCGACTCGGTGGTCATCGCCACGGGCACGGCGTCGGGCAAGTCGCTGGCCTACCTGGTGCCGGTCCTCTCGACGCTTCTGGACGGCTCCGAGGCGCCGAACGGACGCGGCGCCACCGCCCTCTACCTGGCTCCGACCAAGGCTCTTGCGGCGGATCAGTGCCGTTCGGTGAAGAAACTTTCACATCCGCTGGGCAATTCCGTACGGTCTGCCGTGTACGACGGCGATACTCCGTTCGAGGAACGCGAGTGGATCCGCCAGTACGCCAACTACGTCCTGACCAACCCCGACATGCTGCATCGCGGCATACTCCCGTCCCACCCCCGCTGGTCCTCCTTCCTGAAGGCGCTGAAGTACGTCGTCATCGACGAGTGCCACACCTACCGCGGCGTCTTCGGCTCCCACGTCGCCCAGGTCCTGCGCCGCCTGCGCCGCCTGTGCGCCCGCTACGGCGCCTCTCCCGTCTTCCTGCTGGCCTCCGCGACCGCCGCCGAGCCCGGGGTCGCCGCCGGCCGTCTCACCGGCCTCCCGGTGGTGGAGGTCGCCGACGACGCCTCCCCGCGCGGCGAGCTGGTCTTCGCCCTCTGGGAGCCCCCGCTCACCGAGCTCCAGGGCGAGAGGGGCGCCCCCGTCCGCCGTACCGCCACCGCCGAAACGGCCGAACTCCTGACCGACCTCGCCGTCCAGGGCACCCGCACAGTCGCCTTCGTACGCTCCCGGCGCGGCGCCGAGCTGATCTCGGTCATCGCCCAGGAACGCCTCGCCGAGGTCGACCGCTCCCTCGCCCGGCGTGTCGCGGCGTACCGCGGCGGCTACCTCCCCGAGGAACGCCGCGCCCTGGAACAGGCCCTCCACTCCGGCGAACTCCTAGGCCTCGCCGCCACCACCGCCCTGGAACTCGGCATCGACGTCTCCGGCCTGGACGCCGTACTGATCGCCGGCTACCCGGGCACGCGTGCGTCCCTGTGGCAGCAGGCAGGCCGGGCAGGCCGCTCCGGGCAGGGCGCGCTGGCCGTCCTGGTCGCCCGCGACGACCCGCTGGACACGTACCTCGTCCACCATCCCGAGGCCCTGTTCGACCGTCCGGTGGAGTCGACGGTCCTCGACCCCGACAACCCGTACGTCCTGGCCCCCCACCTGTGCGCCGCGGCCGCCGAAATCCCGCTGACGGACGAGGACCTGGCACTGTTCGGCCCCGAGACCGAGGCGCTGTTGCCGCAGCTGGAGGCCGCGAAGCTGTTGCGCCGCCGCACGAAGGCCTGGCACTGGACGCGCCGGGAAAGGGCCGCCGACCTGACCGACATCCGCGGCGAGGGCGGCCGTCCGGTCCAGGTCGTCGAGTCCGGGACGGGCCGGCTGCTCGGCACCGTCGACGCGGGCGCCGCGCACGGCACGGTGCACGAGGGTGCGGTGCATCTGCACCAGGGCCGTACGTACCTGGTGCGCTCCCTCGACCTGGAGGACTCGGTCGCCCTGGTCGAGGAGGCCTCCCCGTCGTACTCGACGGTCGCCCGCGACACTACGGCGATCTCCGTCCTGGAGACGGACATCGAGGTCCCGTGGGGTGACGGCCGCCTCTGCTACGGCTCCGTCGAGGTCACCAACCAGGTGGTCTCCTTCCTGCGGCGCCGACTGATCACCGGCGAAGTACTGGGCGAGACGAAACTCGACCTCCCTCCTCGTACGCTGCGCACGCGCGCAGTGTGGTGGACGGTCACCGAGGACCAGCTGGACGAGGCCCGGATCAACCCGGAGATCCTCGGCGGCGCCCTGCACGCCGCCGAGCACGCCTCGATCGGCCTGCTGCCCCTCTTCGCGACCTGCGACCGCTGGGACATCGGCGGCGTCTCGATCCCGCTGCACCCCGACACGCTGCTCCCGACGGTCTTCGTCTACGACGGCCACCCCGGCGGCGCGGGCTTCGCCGAGCGCGCCTTCCACACCGCCCGCAGCTGGCTCACCGCCACCCGCCAGGCCATCGCCTCCTGCGAGTGCGACGCCGGCTGCCCGTCCTGCATCCAGTCCCCCAAGTGCGGCAACGGCAACGATCCGCTGCACAAGCGGGGGCGGTGCGGCTGCTCACTGTGCTGTTGCGGGGGGCGCCGGAGGAGATGGTGGAGACGGCGGAGGCTGGGGTGGGTGAGGGCGGGGGTTCGGCCCGGGGTGAGGGCGCGGCGCCTGGCCGGGGTGAAGGCGCGGCGCCTCGCCGTGGTGAGGGCGCGGCGCCTGGCCGGGGTGAAGGCGCGGCGCCTCGCCGTGGTGAAGGCGCGGCGCCTCGCCGTGGTGAAGGCGCGGCGCCTCGCCTGGATGAGGCCGGGCCGCCTGGCCTGGGTGACGGTGATGGGTCCGGCCGGGGCGGGGACGGGGAGGTTGCCTTGGAGCGGGAGGGGGACGCCACCGCGGAACAGGCTGGGGCTGCTGTCGTTGCGGATCGGGAAGGTGAGCTGTCACGGACGGGTAGGCGGAGGCTGCCCCGGGCCCTCACGGCGGACCCGGCCTCGGACCTCGGACCCCGGACCCGGCCTCGGACCCGGCCTCGGACCCCGGACCCGGCCTCGGACCCCAGGCCCCGGGTGCGCGGCTGTCCCGCACCGGAGGGGAGAGCCAGTCCCCGGCCCCAGAGGGCGAGTCCGTCCCGAACCGGGCGGGAGCGAGCCTGCCCCACCCCTGGTGGCAGGGGGAGCCGTCGGTGGCTGCGTAACCGGTCAGGGAGGCGGTGTCGGCCGGCCGGTGCCCTCAAGGAGATTCTGCGGACTCCCCGTCAACCGGTCCCTCCCCTCAGGGCCTAACGGCTGAGTCCCCGGCAGTAGGGACGCCCGAGTCGGCTCAGCGGGCCCCTCCGGCCCCGCACGCGCCCTGACCTCCGCCGCGAAGGGCCCCCGACCCGACGCCGCCGTCACATCCGACACCTCACCCACCACCACGCACCGCACCAGCCGCACGCCCTGCGCCCCGGCCACCCGTTCCGCCCGAGCGCAGGCCGCCGTACCGCCCTCCGCCCAGTGGTCGGCCGCCGCCAGCGCCGCGAGATCGGCACCGCCGGCCGCGCGGTGCCGGGTCGTGACGGCCTGTCCCAGGGCGAGTACGACGCCGAAGACGACACAGAGCACGGCGATGGCGCCGACGCTCCAGACGGTGGCGGAGCCGCGATCGGAACGCAGGGCAACGGCGCGCCGCCGGGCCACTCGGCCCCAGGCCCAGCCATTACCCCTGCCCCTGCCCGGGCCCTGGGTCTGGGCCTGGGGCTGGGCCTGGGGCTGGGTCTGGGTCTGGCCCCAGTCGGCCTCGGCGTCTACCCCGGCCACCCGCCCTGACCGCCGACCGGCCGCCGCCCCACGCCCAGGGCCCTGCCCGGCGCCAGACCCGGTGCGTACTGCCCAACCCCTTCTCATGTCCCCGCCCCCACCGTCTCCTCCGCCGCCGCCACGGCCTCCTCCCGTACCTCGAAGGGGAGGCCGCCCAGCACCGGCGGCTTGGCCACGACGACCACGCGGACCTCGTCCCCCTTCCTGCCGACCGTGACCGTCGCGCCGCGCGGTGCCGCCTCCCGGGCGACCTTGATGACCGCTTCGGCCGGATCCTGCCGGGCTGCCGCGCGGGCGCCCGTCCGAGCGGCGTCCACGCACTGGATCTGCGCGGCCACCACGAGCAGCCCCCACACCAAGGCCATCGCGAACATCACCAGCACCGGCAGCACGACAGCCGACTCCGCCGTCACGAATCCCTGGTCCGCACCCCAGACCGCGAGCGGACCCTGCCTCCGCTCGCTTCTCCTCCCGCTCCTCCACCTTCTCCCGTTCCTCGGCTCACATCCGCGCATCGAGCGCCTGCTTCACGATGTCCTGCAGCTGCGCGCTGACCTGCCCGCTCGTCACGACCTTGTAGAGCACCACCGCGAACGCCACCGTCGCGACGATCCCCATCGCGTACTCGGAGGTGACCATCCCCGCGTCCCTCCGCACCGCCCGCATCCTGCACACCAGGGCCCGCATCCGTGCCCGTACCGCCTTGTACATCTCAACCCCCGTAGAGCTCAGTTCCGTTGAAACCAGCTGTTGAATGTCCTGCTACCGATCCGTTGAGGGTCTCGCTGACCCGTTGAGGGTCTCTCGCTGACCCGTTGAAGGTCCCGCTGACCCGTTGAAGGTCCCGCTGACCCGTGGGATGTCCTGCTGACCCGCAGCGGTCTGCCGCGCCCGCTCCCTCACCGCCTCACCCGCCGCCCCCTCCCAGCACCCCGCCCGCCAGCCCGATCACCACCGGCGCGACCCCGACCGCGATGAACGCGGGCAGGAAGCACAGCCCCACCGGCGCGCTCACCATGACGGCCGCCCGCCTGGCACGTTCCGTCGCCGCGCGCGCCCAGTCGGCGCGAGCCTCCGCGGCGATCCGCGCGACCGGCCCGGCCGCAGGTAGCCCGGACACGTCGGCCCGTTCCAGCAGCCGCGCCAGCGCCCCGGCCCTCGGCAACGAGGCCAACCGCTGCCACGCCTCGCCCGGTTCACCGCCGAGCCGCACTTCCGCGGCGCCTCGCGCGAGCCGGTCCCCGACGGGGCCGCCCAGAGCCTCGCCGACGGCCTGTGCCGCGATCACCGGAGCGGCTCCCGCAGCGATGCAGGCCGCCAACAGATCCGCCGCGAGCGGAAGTTGTCCTGCCACTTCACCGGAGTCGGGCGCCTCTGCGGGGCGGACGGCTTCCTGCCGACGCCGCCACGCCCACAGCCCGCCCGCGGCGATCAACCCCAGCGCCAACCCGGCGACACCGCCGACCACCGCCCAACCGGCAGCCACGACAGCTGCCATGGGCAGTCCCCGCCGCGCCCCCCGCCGGACGTCGAACCGCCGGCGACTCGACGCCAGGTCGACTGTCGTCATCAATTCGGCGAGCCGTCGCCGGGCCCTTCTCTCGTTCCGGGCCGCGAGCAACCACCACAAAGTCCACCCGACGACCAGCACCGCCCCCAACGCCGTCCCCACCCTGTGGACAACTTCCGCGTTCACTCCGCCACCTCCTTCTCGCGCCCTCGACCGGTTCGAGTCCTCACGTCGCCTCCGCTCCCCGCACGATCCGCAGCGCCCACCACATCCCCAGCCCCTCCAGCACGCCCCCGACGGCCAGGCATCCGATCCCCGGCCCGGAATGCAGCAGCACCCGCAACGGTTCGGCCCCCATGGCGGCCCCGAGCAGCAAACCGAGGACCGGCAGACCGGCGAGCATCACCACCGTCGAGCGAGCGCCCGCCAACTGAGCATGCAAATCTGCACGTTGGTCCCGTTCAACCCGTAACGCCCCTTCGAGCCGATCGAGCCCGGCCGCGAGCCCCGCACCCTGGTCCACAGCCACCCGCCAGCACGCCGCCAGGCCCGACAAGCCCTCGGCGCCGGGCTGCCGTGCCGCCAAGGCCAGGGCGCCCGGCACATCCCCGCCGAACCGTGCCGCCGCCAGCACCGCGGCCTGCGCCTCACCGAGCCCACCGGAGTCCCGCGCCGCCAGCATCAGCGCCTCACCGGGCTGCCGCCCGGCCCGCACCTCCCCGGCGAGCGCCCCGCACAGCGCGATCACCGCGTCCCCCCGACGCTCGCGTGCCCGCCGCGCCTCCCGGGCCAGCCGCACCCGCCGCAGCACCGGCACCCCGGCCGCCCCCGCGACGACCGGCAACACCGACGACCCCAGCACGGCCAGCACCAACCCGGCGACCGGCGCCCACCACTCGGCCCGCAACCGCTCACGAAGTCGCCCCAGCTCCCGGGCCATCTGCCGCCAGTCCGGCGGCCCGGCACCCACAGCCCCACCGCCCGCGAGCAGCAGGTGCGCCCGCCGCGCCCCGGAATTTCGCCCACCCAGCAACCAGACCGCCGCCCCAAGGCAAGCCACGGCCGCGCCCAACGACATCTCACCCATACGGATCACCCGCACCCTTCACGCCTGCACAGCCCTCACGTCCCGCGGCTCTCACACCGCCCGCCCTCACACCGCCCACCCCTCACGCCCCCACGCCCCGCGCCCCTCACACCTCCGCCCCGCCATCGCCCTCCTCCCGGAGCAGACCCCGAAGCCGCCCCCACCCCCGCTCGGACGCGAACCCCGCCGCGCCCCACCGCAGCGCCGGCACCGTGCGCACCAACCCCGACGGGTCCCGTTCCAGGACATGCACCTCGGCGATCCGCCGCCGCCCGTTCCGGTCGCGTACGAGATGCAGTACGACCGAAACCGCCGCCGCCAACTGGCTGTGCAGCGCGGCCCGGTCGAGCCCGGCCGCCGTGCCGAGCGCCTCCAGTCGAGCCGGCACATCGGCCGCCGCGTTGGCGTGGACGGTCCCGCAGCCTCCCTCATGGCCGGTGTTCAACGCGGCCAGCAGATGGACCACTTCGGGGCCTCGCACCTCGCCCACGACCAGCCGGTCCGGCCGCATGCGCAGCGCTTGCCGCACCAGGTCCTCGAGGGTGACGAGCCCGGCGCCCTCCTGGTTGGCGGGTCTGCTCTCCAGCCGTACGACATGCGGGTGGTCCGGCCTGAGTTCTGCCGAGTCCTCCGCGAGGACGATCCGCTCACCCGCCCCGACGAGCCCCAGCAGCGCGCTCAGCAGCGTCGTCTTGCCGCTGCCGGTCCCACCGCTGATCAGGAAGGACAGCCTCGCCTCGACCAGCGCCCGCAGGACCCGGTCACCGCCCGGCGGCACCGTGCCCGCCGCGACCAACTCGTCGAGCGTGAACGCCCGCGGCCGTACGACACGCAGCGCCAGGCAGGTGCAGCCGACGGCGACCGGGGGCAGCACCGCGTGCAGCCGGGTGCCGTCGGGCAGCCGGGCGTCCACCCAGGGCCGCGCGTCGTCCAGCCGCCGCGCTGCCACCGCAGCGAGGCGTTGCGCGAGGCGCCGTACGGCCGACGCGTCCGGGAAGGACACGGCGGTCAGCTCAAGTCCGCCGCCCCGGTCCACCCAGACCCGGTCCGGCGCCGAGACAAGTACATCCGTCACGGACGGATCGGCGAGCAGCGGCTCCAGCGGGCCGCTTCCGACCAGCTCTGACCGCAACTGCTCGGCCGCCCCGAGGACTTCGGCGTCCCCCAGCACCCTGCCCTGCTCCCGCAGGGCCTGCGCGACCCGTGCCGGAGTCGGTTCGGCCCCGCTCTCGGCCAGCCACTGCCGCACCCCGTCGAGCAGCCCCGCCGGCATGCCCGCACCGGCTGCCGACCCCTCCGACGCCCACCGCACAGACGAGGTATCGGCTCCCTGGGCCGACGCCCACCGCACAGCCGACGTACCGGCCCCCTCGGCCGACGCCCACCGCACAGCCGACGGTCCGTCTGTGTCGGCCACCTCCCGCCGCCCGGCGCCCGAAATCGCCGTACGGTCCGACAGCCGCCCGCCCACAGCCCCGCCCGTCATGCGGTCGGACAACCGCCCCGCCACACCTCCACGCTCCGCGTGCCTCACCAGTCGCCGCTCATCCGCCTCGCCCGCAGACCCGTCCGACGCCCATCGCGGCGTACCCCTACGGGCCCCGACGCCCGACGCCCCGCCCGCTCGCGCCTTCTCGGACGACACCCGCACCGCCTCAGCCTCGCGTCCGCCACCCCGTCCAAGTCCCGAAGCCGTACTCATGCCACCCTCGCCTCGAGCAACGCCCGCTCCCAGAACTCCCGGCAGAACCGGGCCAACGGCCCCCGCCCCGCCGCCCCCGGCGGATCTTTGCTCTCGTGCGGCCGCAGCAGCCCCGACTCGACCGGCACCTCACCCACGAGGGGCAGCTCCAGGAGTCGGGCGACCTCGCGGTCGTCGAGCCCGGCGGCGTACGGTCCGCGTACCGCCACCCGCAGGTCGCGCAGGACCAGTTGGACCGCGGAGGCCACCTGCCGAGCAGCAGCCATGGCGCGCAGTTCGGCGGGGGCCACGAGGATCCCGACGTCGAGTTGGGCGAGGGCTTGCGCGACCCCCTCGTCGATACGGCGGGGCAGGTCGACGACGACCGCGCCGCCCCGACGCCGCGCCGCGGCCAGGACCGCTCGCATCGCCTGTGGCGGGACGGCGACGCAGTCGCCGCGATCCCAGCTCAGGACCCGCAGGGAGTGCAGTTTCGGCAGCGACTCCTCCAGGGCGCCGCTGCCGAGCCGCCCGCGTGAGCCGGCGAATGCCGGCCAGCGCAGGCCGTCGGCAGACTCCCCGCCGAGGAGTACGTCCAGTCCGCCACCCAGCGGATCGGCGTCCACGAGCAGCGTGCGCAGCCCCTCACGCGCTGCGGTGACGGCGAGGGCACACGCGAGCGTGGAGGCCCCGGCCCCGCCGCGTCCGCCGATGACGCCGACGGTCAGGGCGGGGCGTCCGACTCCTTCGGCGACGTCAGCGATGCGGTCGACCAGCCACTGTTCGCCGTCCGGCAGCATCAGGACGTGATCGGCGCCGATCTCTACGGCCCGGCGCCAGACCCCGGAGTCGTCCTGGTCCCGGCCGACGAGCACCACTCCCCGTCGGCGTCCGGCGCCGCGCACACGGCGGGCGGCGTCGTCGCCGACCAGGACGAGCGGCGCGGCCTCCCAGCTGCCCCTGGGCTCGGGCACTCCGTGGTGGACCTCCGGTGTGGCGCCTGCCGCGGCGCACAGGCGCAGCAGGTCGTCGAGCAGATCGGCGTCCTCCGTGACGATCAACGGCTTGCCCGGCCGCCCTGAGGCGGCGGGCGGCTGATCGTGTGTGACGGTTGCGGTCACGGTTTCCGTCCCCTTCGCTGCATCACTCGCGCAGCCCTGCGGCCCCGCGATTCCCAAACGTGTGAAGAACCGGCAAGCGGCCTCCATATGAACGGCCGATACGAACCGGCCAAACGCGCCCGACTAACCAGGACCGGCCATGAAGTCGGCCTGAGCGGGACGCGCTGGAAACACGGTGCAGCGATCCCGGAAATCGTGTGGATCTTGGTCCATAACTGTGGACAACTCAGCGGTTGTGAATATCGCCGTCACCCATACCGGTGACCCCCGCACCGACCCCTGTGCGACTTCCGCAGAGCAGCGCGATCGCTACGCACAGTGATGAATCATGGACATGCAAAAGAGGCGGCCGCCGCCGCCTCAACTCGGCCCTGCGGCCGCGCTCGGAAGGGGAAAATGCACCCGGACATGCGACGACCCCCGCCGGGGGGGAGAGCGGGGGTCGTCTCCACGGCCGACTCGGGGGGGGAGGAGTCGGACCGCGTTAGCACGGTCGCGAACGATCCGTGACTTCCATGGTGTACCCGAGAGCCCTCTCAGGCAAACCCACGCGCCCACCTTACGCCGAATGGGCTGCACCTATGCTCAGGGTCGTGGAAAACCACTCCTTGCCCCGCACAGCCGCCTTCTTTGACCTGGACAAGACGGTCATTGCGAAGTCGAGCACGCTCACGTTCAGCAAGTCCTTCTACCAAGGCGGTCTGATCAACCGCCGGGCCGCGTTGCGGACCGCATACGCCCAGTTCGTCTTCCGCCTGGGCGGTATGGACCATGACCAGATGGAGCGCACACGCGAGTACCTCTCCGCGCTCGTCCGCGGCTGGAACGTCCAGCAGGTCAAGGAGATCGTCGCCGAAACGCTGCACGACCTGATCGACCCGATCATCTACGACGAGGCCGCCTCCCTCATCGAGGAACACCACACGGCCGGCCGCGACGTCGTGATCGTGTCCACGTCGGGCGCGGAGGTGGTCGAGCCGATCGGCGAGCTGCTCGGCGCCGACCGCGTGGTGGCCACGCGCATGGTCGTGGGCGACGACGGCTGCTTCACCGGCGAGGTGGAGTACTACGCGTACGGCCCGACGAAGGCCGAGGCGATCAAGGACCTGGCCGCGTCCGAGGGCTACGACCTCTCCCGCTGCTACGCCTACAGCGACTCGGCCACCGATCTGCCGATGCTTCTGGCCGTCGGCCATCCGCACGCGGTGAATCCCGACCGCACGCTGCGCCGTGAAGCGCTCGCGCGCGGATGGCCGATTCTCGACTTCCATCGCCCGGTCCGGCTCAAGCAGCGCATTCCTTCGTTCTCCGTACCTCCGCGTCCCGCCCTTGTCGCAGCTGCGGCCATAGGAGCCGCGGCGGCCACCGCGGGCCTCGTCTGGTACGCGAGTCGGCGCCGCTCCGCGCTCGCCTGAACTGCGCTTCCCGGACTGGGCGCAACACGTCCGGTATATCGATGACCGTTTGTCTCCGTTTTGCGAGCAAAAGTAAAGAACTGCAGCCAGGCCTTCCGCTTGGTTGGGTCCTGGAGTACAAAGGACTCAACGGCCCGCGAGACCAAGGACATCCGAGAGGATCACCTTAAATACGCATTTGGCCCCACGGACCGAGCATGGACACCGGGCACCCACGCGACGTCGACCCGTCGATTACGGGCCAGCCGCACCAGGTGACGGGCAAAGTTCCCGACCTGATGGGCAACATATCGAGGACGCCTGGTAACCCGGTGGACATGCCAGCGGCGGTACGAATCCTCGTACCGCCGCAACTCTTATGAAACCCCTGGGGTGAGCCTCCTCGGGGGCTTTTTTCATGCCCTACGCATCGCAATACTTTGCAGCTCGCAACGCCCCGGGCGCGTGTGCGTCACGCCGCGCCGCGCTGAAGCGCCTCGCAGACAGCTGTCGACTCGCGCGCGCCGAGCTCGATCGCCTTGCCACAGTGGGCGATCCAGGCGGCCATGCCCTCGGGGGTACCCGAGACGTACCCGTCGAGCGCCGCCAGATAGGCCGCGCGGCCCAGTTCGCCGTGGCCGGCCTCGGCCGGGCAGACGGACTTCGGGTCGAGGCCGCTGCCGACCAGGACGATGCGCTCGGCCGTGCGTGCGACCAGGCCGTTGTGGGAGGTGAAGGGACGCAGCGCGAGAAGCTCGCCGTGCACGATGGCGGCCGCCACCAGCGCAGGCGCCGAACCGCCGGCGATGATCAGCTCGGACAGCCCCTCCAGTCGGCCATGCACCTCAGCCGCGTTCGGCAGCGGCAGCTCGACCAGCGGCTCATCGACCGACTCGCCCTCCTGCCGGGGCCGTCCGACCCGGTCGTCCTTGCTTGCCGCCGCCACCAGGTGCAGCCTGGCCAGCACCCGCAGCGGCGACTGCCGCCAGATGGACAGCAGTTGCCCCGCCTCGGCCGTCAGCCGCAGGGAGGCGCCCACAGCGCGCGCCTCGTCGTCACCGCTGAAGTCGGTACGCCGGCGCACCTCTTCCAGCGCCCAGTCGGCCCCGGACAGCGACGCGGACCCGCGGGCGCCGCGCAGCGCCGCCTCGGCGGTGATCTCGTTGCTGCGGCGCCGCATGATCCGGTGCCCGTACACCCGGTCCACGGACTTACGCACGGACTCCACGGACTCGGGCACACCGGGCAGGGAACCGAGAGTCGCGAGCGGATCGGCGGACGCGCCTGTCGTACTCATGAGTACGACACTACGCAACCAGGGCACGCACCCCACGATCGAGTGGCCTTCTTCACGCCCGCATGCCACGTACAGCTATCGCTCGACTACCCTTTGTGAACATGAAAATTGCTTTCGTCGGGAAGGGTGGCAGCGGCAAGACGACCCTGTCCTCCCTGTTCATCCGCCACCTCGCCGCGACCGGCGCGCCCATCGTCGCCGTCGACGCCGACATCAACCAGCACTTGGGAGCCGCGCTGGGCCTCGACGACAGGGAGGCCGCGGCACTGCCCGCGATGGGCGAGCGGCTGTCGCTGATCAAGGACTACGTGCGCGGTTCCAATCCGCGGATCGCCTCCGCGCGGACGATGATCAAGACGACACCGCCGGGCGACGGGTCGCGACTGCTGCGGGTGCGCGAGAGCAATGCGGTGTACGACGCCTGCGCCCGGCCGGTGGAACTCGACGGCGGCGCCGTCCGTTTGATGGTCACCGGCCCCTTCACGGACTCCGATCTCGGCGTCGCCTGCTACCACTCCAAGACCGGGGCGGTGGAGCTGTTCCTGAACCACCTGGTGGACGGCCCTGACGAATACGTCGTGGTCGACATGACTGCGGGCTCGGACTCCTTCGCCTCCGGCATGTTCACCCGCTTCGACATCACGTTCCTCGTCGCCGAGCCGACCCGGAGGGGGTCTCCGTCTATCGCCAGTACAAGGAGTACGCCCGCGACTTCGGCATCATCCTGAAGGTCGTCGGCAACAAGGTGCAGGGGCAGGACGATCTCGACTTCCTGCGCGCCGAGGTCGGCGACGACCTGCTGGTGACTGTCGGGCACTCGAACTGGGTGCGCGCCATGGAGAAGGGCCGCCCGCCCCGGTTCGAACTCCTGGAGGACGCCAATCAGCTCGCGCTGCGCCGCCTGCACACGGCCCTGGACGCCACGTACGAGTTGCGGGACTGGGAGCGTTACACCCGCCAGATGGTGCACTTCCATCTGAAGAACGCCCAGTCCTGGGGCAACGAGCGCACCGGGGCCGACCTGGCGGCGCAGATCGACCCCGGATTCGTACTCGGCGAGAACGTCGCGACCCTGTCCGGCGGCAGCAACTCCCACCTGACGCCTACTGCTTGACCAACTGCTTGACCTACTCCTTGGCCCCTTACTTGACCGCCGGCGCCCCGGGCACCCCCTTCGGGGCCGGGGCCGGGCGCCCCGACAGGTAGGACGCCCAGCCCTCCTTCGGTGCCTCAGCGACCCCAAGGCTGCGCAGCTTCTTCAAGGTCCCCGGATCCTGGGCGTCCAGCCAGTCGGCGAGCTGGCGGAAGGACACGCAGCGCACGTCGGGCTTGTTGCAGACGGCCTCGACGACGTCCTCGACGGCGCGCATGTAGGTGCCGCCGTTCCAGGACTCGAAGTGGTTGCCAATGATCAGGGGCGCGCGGTTGCCGTCGTAGGCCCGGTGGAAGCCCTTGAGCAGCCCGTCGCGCATCTGGTTGCCCCAGAAGTCGTGCTTGGCCGGGTCTCCCTGGCTGTTGGTGCCCGACTGGTTGACCATGAAGTTGTAGTCCATGGTGAGCTGCTCGTAGGAGTGCCCGGGGAAGGGCACGAGCTGCAGCGACAGATCCCACAGGCCTTCCTTCTTCGCGGGCCAGAGCTGGGTGTTGACGCCGCTGGAGTCGTAGCGGAAGCCGAGATCACGCGCGGCCTTCACGAAGTTCTTCTGGCCTTCCAGACAGGGTGTGCGGGCGCCGATGAGCTCCTTGTCGTAGTCGAATGGCAGAGGGCTCGCCTTCGACATGCCGACGTTGGTCTTCCAGGACTTCACGAACTTCTTCGCCTGGGCGATCTCGTCCTTCCATTCCTCCACCGACCATTCGCCGACCCCGCCGTCGCTGCCGCAGAAATGGCCGTTGAAGTGAGTGCCGATCTCGTTGCCTTCGAGCCACGCGAGGCGCAGTTGCTTCACGGTGTCGGCGATGCCCTCCTCGTCGTTGAAGCCGATGTCGGAGCGGCCCGGGGAGTGCTGGGGCGGCCTGTACAGGTCGCGTTTGTGGTTCGGCAGCATGTACACGCCGCTGAGGAAGTACGTCATCGTCGCGTTGTTCGCCTTGGAAACCTTGCGGAAGTGGGAGAACAGCTTCTGGCTGTCCTCGCCGGCGCCGTCCCAGGAGAACACCACGAACTGCGGCGGCTTCTGACCGGGCTTCAATCGCTCCGGTCTGAGCAGATGCGGCTGCGCTCCGGTGTACGCGGTGGACCCGTCGCCGATCAGGCGGACGACGTTCTGTGGCGCGGGTGCCGCCGGCTTGACCTTCGGCGGTCCGGGCACGCCCTGCCCGGCATCGCTGCCGGTCGAGCAACCCACGAGCGAAGCGGCACAGACCGCCGCGATCGCGGTGCCCGCGGTAATCCTGTGCGTCGCAATGATGCTGTGCGTCGCGGAGGCCCCGTGTGACGCGGCAATTGCGCGAGGGGCGGCGTTGTGGCGGGTGGCGGCCATGTTCCGTCCACCTTCTTCCTTCTCTCGGGTGCCGACAGCGCCGCCAAAGTCGCATGAGATCGAGAAGGAATTAGTACGACAAGCCGACTAATCGCTCACATCACTCTTCAGGGGGATTTATTAGTCCATTTGCTCGGAAAAACTATTCCGGTCCTTTACTCTGCATTACGATCCGTTTACCGACTGTTGATGCATCCCGCCGCTGCACGCCGTGACCACACGGCCGCCGACCCGACCCCTCGCCAAAGAGCGGGGGCCACCAGATCCGCGACCGCGCTGCCCGGAGGAGACGGGAAACATGTCAGCCTTCGTCCCCACCCGCACCGACGAACCGAGCCGAGAGAAGCTCCTCCACGAACCCCACAGCCCGCCCCCGACCAGGCGGCCCCGCCACCGCATCGCGGGTGCCGACGTGTCGGCCTCGATCGCGGTCTTCCTGATCGCCCTCCCCCTGTCCCTGGGCATCGCCCTCGCCACGGGCGCGCCCCTCCAGGCCGGCCTCGTCGCCGCCGCCGTCGGCGGAATCGTCGTCGGCTATCTCGGCGGCACCCCGCTCCAGGTCAGCGGGCCCGCAGCCGGTCTGACGATCGTCACCGCCGAGCTCATCCAGAGATACGGATGGCGTACGACCTGTGCCATCACCGTCCTCGCCGGCCTCGCCCAACTCGGCCTCGGCTTCGTGCGCGTGGCACGCTCCGCCCTCGCCGTCAGCCCCGCCATCGTGCACGGCATGCTCGCCGGCATCGGCGTCACCATCGCCGTGGCCCAGCTGCACATCGTCCTCGGCGGCATCCCGCACAGCTCGGTCCTCGACAACATGCGTGAGCTGCCGGCGCAGTTGGCCGGTGTGCATGCAGCCGCCCTGTCGGTGAGCGCGCTGACCCTCGTCCTGCTGTTGGCCTGGCCCCGGATTCCCGGCCGCATGGGCGGGCTCCTGCGCAAGGTGCCGGCCCCGCTCGTCGCCGTCGCCGGAGCCAGCACAGCCGCGTCTTTCGCCGGGCTCAGCCTGCCCAAGGTCGACCTGCCGTCCTGGAGCAGCCACGCGCTGGCCGCACTCCCCGAGGGCCCGGTCCTCGGCCTGGTCGCCGCCGTGCTGACCATCACGCTGGTGTGCAGCGTGCAGTCGCTGCTCGGTGCGGTCGCCGTGGACAAGCTCGTCGCCACGCGGCCAGAGCTGTCCGCCCGCGTCGGGCGCTCCGACCTGGACCGTGAGCTGCTCGGTCAGGGCGCCGCCAATGTCGTCTCCGGCGTGCTCGGCGGGCTGCCCATCGCCGGGGTGGCCGTGCGCAGTTCCGCGAATGTGCAAGCCGGTGCCGTCAGCCGGAACTCCACGATGCTGCACGGCGTTCTCGTAGTAGTCGCCGCGCTGCTGATGGTCCCGATCCTGGAGCTCATCCCCCTCGCCTCGCTCGCCGCCCTGGTGATGGCCGTCGGCATCCAGATGGTGTCCCTGCACCACATCCGCACGGTGACCCGCCACCGAGAGGTGCTGGTGTACGCCATCACCACCCTCGGCGTGGTGTTCTTCGGCGTCCTTGAGGGCGTGGCGCTGGGAATCGCCATGGCCGTCGCCGTCGCCCTGCACCGCCTCACCCGCACCCGCATCACACACGACGAGCAGGAAGGAGTCCATCACGTACACGTCAGAGGCCAGTTGACGTTCCTCGCGGTGCCACGGCTCAGCCGGGCCCTGCATCTCGTACCCCAAGGCGCGCAAGCCGTAGTGGAGTTGGACGGTTCGTTCATGGACCACGCGGCGTACGAGTCACTGCAGGACTGGCAGAACACGCACACCGCCCACGGCGGCTCCGTCGAGCTGATCGGCCGCAGATCCGGGGTCCGGATCGGTGAGCCGACAGGACCGGTCGGTCTCCATCTCGACGGGAGGGGCGCGGCCGAGTCGGCCGACTGCCGTTGCCACCCCTGGACAGCCTGGCGCAACCACCAGTGTGAGATCCCGGAGTCCGTCACGTCCCGTGACGGAGAGCCCGGACAAGCGCAGGTGATCGCGACCGACGACAGCGAGGAAGCAGGCGCACCCGGCAACACTGGAGCCCCTGGCCACACTGGAGCCCCTGGCCACGCAGGAGCCCCTGGCCACGCCAGCGCCACCGACGGCACCGGCGAACCCCACACGGTCGGCGGTCTCGGCAAGCGCGACGGCACCGAAAGCACCACCGGATCCGCCCGCCCCGACGAGAGCGGGGTCAATGGCTCGGACAGGGCCGACAGCCTCGGCGCGGGCAGCGAGGTCCGCGGGATGGCCGGCGGAACCGACGGGAGCCGGCCGAGCGGCCGTCAACTTGCCCGAGGCATCAGCGCGTTCCAGCGCAACACCGCGCCCTTGGTGCGAGGTGAGCTGGCGCGGCTGGCGCGAGAGGGGCAGCAGCCTTCCCAGCTGTTCCTCACCTGCGCGGACTCCCGCCTGGTCACGTCGATGATCACCTCCAGTGGTCCCGGCGACCTGTTCGTGGTGCGCAACGTGGGCAACCTCGTTCCGCTGCCCGGCCAGGAGAGCGGGGACGACTCGGTGGCGGCCGCGATCGAGTACGCGGTGGACGTGCTGGAGGTGCGGTCCGTCACGGTCTGCGGGCACTCCGGGTGCGGGGCCATGCAGACGCTGCTCAACTCCGAACCGGACGGCCCGCAAGGCCCGCAGACGCCGCTCAGGAGGTGGCTGCGGCACGGGCTGCCGAGCCTAGAGCGGATGTCCGACGAGGACCGACCGTGGGCCAGACTCGCCGGGCGGGCCCCGGCCGACGCGGTCGAGCAGCTGTGCCTGACCAACGTGGTCCAGCAGCTGGAGCATCTGCGGGCGCACGAGTCGGTGGCCCGGGCCCTGCGGGAGGGGGCGCTGGAGCTGCACGGGATGTACTTCCACGTGGGCGAGGCACAGGCGTACCTGCTCACCGAGGAAGGTGCGGAGGGTACGGACGACGTGTTCGACCACGTGGGAGTGGCGGATCTGTCGGCGTGATGGGGGGAGGTGTGCGCGGCCCCGTTCGGTGCGGGGCTGCGCTGCCGTGGAGGGGCTTCCCGCCGGGTCGGCGTTTCGCCTGGACCGGGCTGGAATGTGAAAGGGATTACAGACCTGAACCGCGTCCGTCCGGCGTCCGTGGGAACGGATGACCCCGGCGCGTTCACCCCGGCGCCCGAAAGCACCTCCGGGCCACTCCCGGACCCACCCAACCGACAGGTCTAAACCAATTTTCCGTCGACCCTTGTCATCGGGCCCCCGGGTCTGATGAGCTGTGGCCTGGGACACAACGGACACCCTGGGAAAGGGAGATGTCGTGAGCAACGAAAGCCTGGCCAACCTGCTCAAGGAAGAACGCAGGTTCGCACCCCCCGCCGACCTGGCCGCAGGCGCCAACGTCACCGCGGAGGCGTATGAACAGGCCAAGGCTGACAGGCTCGGCTTCTGGGCCGAGCAGGCCCGTCGGCTGACCTGGGCCAAGGAGCCTACCGAGACGCTGGACTGGTCGAACCCTCCGTTCGCGAAGTGGTTCAAGGACGGCGAGCTCAACGTCGCGTACAACTGCGTGGACCGGCATGTGGATGCCGGACACGGCGACCGGGTCGCCATCCACTTCGAGGGCGAGCCCGGCGACAGCCGCGCGGTCACCTACGCCGAGCTCAAGGACGAGGTCTCCAAGGCCGCCAACGCCCTGCTGGAGCTGGGTGTTCAGAAGGGCGACCGGGTCGCGGTCTACATGCCGATGATTCCCGAGACGGCGGTCGCGATGCTGGCCTGCGCGCGTATCGGCGCCGCGCACTCCGTCGTCTTCGGCGGCTTCTCGGCGGACGCGCTCGCCACCCGGATCCAGGACGCGGACGCCAAGGTCGTCATCACCTCCGACGGCGGCTACCGGCGCGGCAAGCCGTCCGCGCTCAAGCCGGCCGTGGACGACGCGGTGGCGCGCGTGGAGAACGTCGAGCATGTGCTCGTCGTCCGGCGCACCGGTCAGGAGGTCGCCTGGGACGACAGCCGCGACGTGTGGTGGCACGAGATCGTCGAGCGGCAGAGCGCCGAGCACACGCCTGAGGCGTTCGAGGCGGAGCACCCGCTGTTCATCCTGTACACGTCCGGGACGACGGGTAAGCCGAAGGGCATCCTGCACACCTCCGGCGGCTACCTCACCCAGACCGCGTACACCCACCACGCCGTCTTCGACCTCAAGCCGGAGACGGACGTCTACTGGTGCACCGCCGACGTCGGCTGGGTGACCGGGCACTCGTACATCGTGTACGGGCCGCTGGCGAACGGCGCGACGCAGGTCATGTACGAGGGCACGCCGGACACGCCGCACCAGGGCCGGTTCTGGGAGATCGTGCAGAAGTACGGGGTGACGATCCTGTACACGGCGCCGACCGCGATCCGTACGTTCATGAAGTGGGGCGACGACATCCCCGCGAAGTTCGACCTCAACAGCCTCCGGGTGCTCGGGTCCGTCGGTGAGCCGATCAACCCCGAGGCGTGGATCTGGTACCGCAAGAACATCGGCGGCGACCGCACCCCGATCGTGGACACGTGGTGGCAGACCGAGACCGGCGCGATGATGATCTCGCCGCTGCCGGGTGTCACGCAGACCAAGCCCGGTTCCGCACAGACACCACTGCCCGGCATCGCGGCGACCGTCGTCGACGACGAGGCGCAGGAGGTGCCCAACGGCGGTGGCGGCTATCTGGTCCTGACCGAGCCGTGGCCGTCGATGCTGCGCACCATCTGGGGCGACGACCAGCGGTTCCTCGACACGTACTGGTCGCGGTTCGAGGGCAAGTACTTCGCCGGTGACGGGGCGAAGAAGGACGACGACGGGGACATCTGGCTCCTCGGGCGCGTCGACGACGTCATGCTCGTGTCGGGCCACAACATCTCCACCACGGAGGTCGAGTCCGCGCTGGTCTCCCACCCGTCCGTCGCCGAGGCGGCCGTCGTGGGTGCCGCCGACGAGACCACCGGGCAGGCGATCGTCGCCTTCGTGATCCTGCGCGGCACGGCGGATGCCGAGGACGAGGGCCTCGTCAACGAACTGCGCAACCACGTCGGCGTCACCCTCGGCCCGATCGCCAAGCCGAAGCGGATCCTGCCGGTGGCCGAGCTGCCGAAGACCCGTTCCGGCAAGATCATGCGCCGGCTGCTGCGGGACGTCGCCGAGAACCGCCAGCTCGGCGATGTCACCACGCTGACCGACTCGACCGTCATGGACCTCATCCAGGCGAAGCTCCCGGCGGCGCCGAGCGAGGACTGAGCCGAGAGCAGTCCGAGTACGGCAGGGGACTGGGTACGACCGCGAAGGGCACCCGGCGTCAAACGCGCCGGGGGCCCTTCGCGTACGTACGGTGGAACCCGACGGATGCACCCCGACGCGCCCTTAGGTAAACTAACCAAAAACAGCCTCAACCTCAGGTGCGCCGGGAAGTCTGGTCGGCATGTGATCTGCTCTGCCCACCGACCGGAGGTCTCCCTCGTGGCCGCGTCCCGTACCACCGCTCCCGCCCGCAAGGTCTTCGCGCGGCTGTCCCTCCCCGAGCGGAACTTCGTCGCGGAAGCGCTGCGCACCGAGACCGTCGGTGGTGTGCTGCTGCTGGTTGCCGCGATCGCCGCGCTGGTCTGGGCAAACGTTCCCGCACTGCACGACAGCTACGAGAGCGTCAGCCACTTCCACATCGGCCCCGAGGCCCTGGGGCTGGATCTGTCCATCGCACACTGGGCCGCCGACGGACTCCTCGCGATCTTCTTCTTCGTCGCCGGTATCGAGCTCAAGCGTGAGCTGGTCGCCGGCGATCTCCGGGACCCCAAGGCTGCGGTACTGCCGGTCGTCGCCGCGCTGTGCGGGATGGCGGTGCCCGCGCTGGTCTACACGCTGACCAATGTCAGCGGGGGCGGCTCGTCGGCGGGCTGGGCCGTCCCGACCGCCACGGACATCGCCTTCGCGCTGGCCGTGCTCGCCGTCATCGGCACCTCCCTGCCGAGCGCCCTGCGCGCGTTCCTGCTCACGCTCGCCGTCGTCGACGACCTCTTCGCGATCCTGATCATCGCGATCTTCTTCACGGACCAGATCGACTTCGCCGCGCTCGGCGGTGCCGTCGTCGGGCTGGTCGTGTTCTGGCTGCTGCTGAGGAAGGGCGTACGCGGGTGGTACGTGTACGTTCCGCTCGCCCTCGTCATCTGGGCGCTGATGTACAACAGCGGCGTCCACGCCACCATCGCGGGCGTGGCTATGGGCCTGATGCTGCGCTGCACCCGGCGCGAGGGCGAGGAGCACTCCCCCGGCGAGCGCATCGAGCATCTCGTACGCCCCCTGTCGGCGGGACTGGCCGTGCCGCTGTTCGCGCTGTTCAGCGCCGGCGTGGCCATCTCCGGTGGTGCGCTCGGTGACGTGTTCGTCCAGCCGGAGACGCTCGGTGTGGTCCTCGGGCTCGTCGTCGGCAAGACGATCGGGATCTTCGCCGGCACCTGGCTGACGGCACGTTTCACCAAGGCCTCGCTCAGCGACGATCTGGAGTGGGCGGACGTGTTCGCCGTGGCCACCCTCGCCGGCATCGGCTTCACCGTCTCGCTGCTGATCGGGGAGCTCGCCTTCGAGGGCGACGCCACGCTGACCAGCGAGGTCAAGGCCGCCGTGCTGGTCGGCTCCCTCATCGCGGCGACTCTGGCGACGGTGCTGCTGAAGATACGGAACGCCAAGTACCGCACGATGGTCGAGGCCGAGGAGCGCGACGAGGACGAGAGCGGCATTCCGGACATCTACGAGCAGGACACTCCGGAGTACCACCTCCGGATGGCCGCCATCCACGACCGTAAGGCCGCCGAGCACCGCCGCATCGCCGAGGAGCAGGTCGCCGCACGCCACGCGCTTGCCGAAGTGGCGGGCGGGGCAGGCGAGGAGGAGCAGCGTCGGGCATGATCTGACGGGACGGCACAAAAGACGGAACCGCACCCAGTCAGGCAGAAGACGGAACCGTGACTACGAGGGAGACCCCGCGATGAGCGCACCCGACGGCAGCCCGGTCGGCACCGAACGCAGCATCGGCCAGCTGTTCGCCTCGGCGACGACCGAAATGTCGGCGCTGGTGCACGACGAGATCGCACTGGCGAAAGCGCAGCTCAAGCAGGACGTCAAGCGCGGCGCGACGAGCGGCGGCGCGTTCACGGTGGCCGCGGCGGTGCTGGTGTTCTCGCTGCCGATGCTGAACTTCGCCCTCGCGTACGGCATTCGGACCTGGAGCGACTGGAACCTCGCGATCTGCTTCGTGCTGTCCTTCGCGGCGAACGTCCTCATCGCACTCGTCCTCGCGCTGATCGGGGTCGTGTTCGCGAAGAAGGCCAAGAAGAGCCAGGGTCCGCAGAAGGTCGCCGCCTCGGTGAAGGAGACGGCGGGCGTCCTGCAGAACGCCAAGCCTCATCCGCGTCCGGCCCCGGCGACGGCACCGGAGCTGGAGGACCGGTCGCCCGCGGCCATCGAGGCTGTGGCACGCTCATCGTCATGACGGATCCCGCCACCCCCTCGGCGCAACCTGCCTCGGTCGTACGACCCGATGGTCCCTGGACACACAGGGACGTGGCCGCCAATGGTGCGCGCTTCCACATCGCCGAGATGGGCGACGGCCCGCTGGTGCTGCTGCTGCACGGTTTCCCGCAGTTCTGGTGGACCTGGCGGCACCAGCTCGTCGCCCTCGCCGACGCGGGCTTCCGGGCGGTGGCGATGGACCTCAGGGGCGTCGGCGGCAGCGACCGCACCCCGCGCGGTTACGACCCGGCCAACCTCGCCCTCGACATCACCGGCGTGGTCCGCTCGCTCGGTGAGCCCGATGCCGCGCTGGTCGGACACGACCTCGGCGGATACCTGGCGTGGACGGCGGCCGTGATGCGTCCCAAGCTCGTACGGCGGCTCGCGGTCGCGTCCATGCCGCACCCGCGGCGCTGGCGTTCAGCGATGCTCTCGGACGTCAAGCAGACGAGTGCCGGTTCCTACATCTGGGGGTTCCAGCGGCCCTGGATCCCCGAGCGGCAGCTGACCGCCGACGACGGCGCGCTCGTCGCGCGGCTGGTCCGGGACTGGTCGGGCCCGCGCCTGCCGGACGACGAGGCGGTGGAGACGTACCGGCGCGCGATCTGCATCCCGTCGACGGCGCACTGCTCCATCGAGCCGTACCGCTGGATGGTGCGCTCGCTGGCCCGTCCCGACGGCATCCAGTTCAACCGGCGCATGAAGCGCCCGGTGCGCGTGCCGACGCTGCATCTGCACGGCTCGCTCGACCCCGTGATGCGTACGCGCAGCGCGGCTGGCTCCGGCGAGTACGTCGAAGCGCCGTACCGCTGGCGGCTGTTCGACGGGCTCGGGCACTTCCCGCACGAGGAAGACCCGGTCGCTTTCTCCACCGAACTGATCAACTGGCTGAAAGATCCCGAACCCGATCGGTGACCGCGTCGATGCGCCTGGTATCCGGATCTGAACAGGTGTACTACGAACAGCCAATTGCCTGGCGCATAGGCCAATTGGGGGCCCTGGGGGCGGTTATCGACCATGGGGCAGGGGCAGACGTCGGGGTATGGGCTGGACGCACGACTACAGTGACGCAGCACGCAATCGCCGCTCGGCCGGTGGGCTGAGCTCCCACCAGCGAGGCACCGCCCCGCAGATGCCGGGCTCGGACCTACGGGTGGGCATTCCGCGCATTCTGCGCCGCCGGGCCCGCTGGGTCTCGGTGCGGCTGCGCCACCCGCGCACCTGACACCGGCCACGCCCCGCAGCCCTTCCGGCACCCGGGACTACAGCGCGCAACTGTCGCTGTCCACCTGCTGGTTGGCGGTACGCCCCTTGACGATGTCCTCCTGGATCTCGTCCGCGGTGAGCGCGTAGCCGGTCTCGGCGTCGTCGAGGGACTTGGCGAAGACCACGCCGTACACCTTGCCTTCGGGCGTGAGCAGCGGGCCGCCCGAGTTGCCCTGACGCACCGTCGCGTACAGCGAGTAGACGTCACGGCGCACGGTGCCGCGGTGGTAGATGTCCGGGCCGTTGGCCGGCAGGCGCCCGCGTACGCGCGCGGCACGCACGTCGTACGCCCCGTTCTCCGGGAAGCCCGCGATGATCGCGCCGTCGCCGCTCTCGGCGTCGGTGGCCGTGAACTGCAGTGCGGGCGCGTCCATGTCGGGCACGTCGAGTACGGCGATGTCGCGCTCCCAGTCATAGAGGACGACGGTGGCGTCGTACTTCTTGCCCTCGCCCCCTATCTGGACGGTGGGTTCGTCGACGCCGCCGACGACGTGCGCGTTGGTCATGACGCGGCGGTCGGCGAAGACGAAGCCTGTGCCCTCCAGCACCTTGCCGCAACTCGTCGCCGTGCCCATGACCTTGACGATGGAGCGCTGGGCGCGGGTGGCCACCGGACTGCCCGCCAGGGCCGGGTCGGGCGGCTTGACCTCGTTGATCGGCTCGTTCGAGAACGGGCTGAAGACCTGCGGGAAGCCGTTCTGCGCGAGGACCGTGGAGAAGTCCGCGAACCAGGTGTCCGCCTGGTCGGGCAGGGCCTGTGAGACGCCGAGCAGCACCTTGGAGCTGCGGACCTCCTTGCCGAGCGTCGGCAGGGTGGTCCCGGCGAGGGCGGAGCCGATGAGCCAGGCCACCAGCAGCATCGCGAGGACGTTGACGAGGGCGCCGCCGGTCGCGTCCAGGGCGCGGGCCGGGGACCAGGTGATGTACCGGCGCAGCTTGTTGCCCAGGTGGGTGGTCAGAGCCTGGCCGACGGAGGCGCAGACGATCACCACGACGACCGCGACGACGGCGGCGGTCGTACTCACCTCGGCGTTGTCGGTCAGCGCGTCCCAGATGACCGGGAGGAGGTACACGGCCACGAGACCGCCACCGAGGAAACCGATCACCGACAGGATGCCGACGACGAAGCCCTGGCGGTAACCCACGATCGCGAACCACACGGCGGCGACCAGCAACAGGATGTCCAGCACATTCACGGAGGCCACCCTGTCATGACCGCCAGTCGAGCGGGACCTGCTTGCTTCTGTCCCAGGGCTGCTCCCAGCCCGAGTAGTGCAGCAGCCGGTCGATGATGCCGGCCGTGAAGCCCCAGACCAGGGCTGATTCGACCAGAAATGCCGGACCTCGGTGCCCGCTGGGGTGGACGGTCGTGGCGCGGTTGTCCGGGTCCGTGAGATCCGCCACGGGGACGGTGAAGACGCGGGCCGTCTCGTTCGGATCGACGGCGTCGACCGGACTCGGCTCGCGCCACCAGCCCAGGACGGGCGTCACGACGAAGCCGCTCACCGGGATGTACAGCTTGGGCAGGACGCCGAAGAGCTGGACGCCGCCGGGATCGAGCCCGGTCTCCTCCTCAGCCTCGCGCAGAGCGGCCCGCAACGGCCCGTCGGCCTGCGGGTCGCCGTCCTCGGGGTCGAGGGCGCCGCCCGGGAAGGAGGGCTGTCCGGCATGGGAGCGCAATGAGCTGGCGCGCTCCATCAGCAGCAACTCGGGCCCGCGCTCGCCCTCACCGAACAGGACCAGTACGGCCGACTGGCGCCCCGCACCGTCCTCCGGCGGCAGGAAGCGGCTCAACTGCACGGGCTCGACCGTCTCCACCGCCCGCACCACCGGGGTCAGCCAGCCCGGCAGGCCCTCCTTGCTGAGCACCACCGGCCCGCCCTGTGTATCGCTCGCCCGCGTCATCGCCACCCCCCTCGTCCTGCACAGTCCAACGCCCGACAGCACCTAGATCGTTCCGGCCGACCCGTCCGCTCGCGCACCGAACTCCGTCCCGTCCGCCCCGGGGTGGCCGTACGACCACACGCCCGCAGGTGTTCGAACGGTTCCGGGCGGACCGTATGCGTGCATGACGGCCGTCGACCCGTCCGTTCCGGGGCTGCGGTGCGACCACGGCTCGGCCGCGTCATCCGGCCCCCAGTGGCGGGGCCGGCTTGCCGCCCGCGTCGAGGTAGGACTGCGGGGGCTTGAGGCGCTGGCCGGGGAAGCCGCCCTTTTCGTACTTGAGGAGCTTCTTCGCCTTCTCGGGGTCGGTCTCCCCCTCGCCGTAGGCCGGGCAGAGCGGCGCGATGGGGCAGGCACCGCACGCGGGCTTGCGGGCGTGGCAGATGCGGCGGCCGTGCCAGATCACGTGGTGCGAGAGGTCCGTCCAGTCGCTCTTGGGAAACAGCGCGGCGATCTCGGCCTCGATCTTGTCGGGGTCCGTCTGCTCGGTCCACTGCCAGCGCCGCACCAGCCGCTGGAAGTGCGTGTCCACGGTGATGCCGGGGCGGCCGAAGGCGTTGCCGAGGACGACGAAGGCCGTCTTGCGGCCCACGCCGGGCAGCTTGACCAGGTCCTCGAGCCGGCCCGGGACCTCGCCGCCGTGGTTCTCCACCAGCGCCTTCGACAGGCCCATGACCGACCTGGTCTTGGCCCGGAAGAAACCGCACGGACGGAGGATCTCCTCGACCTCCTCCGGATTGGCGGCCGACAGATCCTCCGGGGTGGGGTACTTGCCGAAGAGCGCGGGCGTCGTCTGGTTGACGCGCAGGTCGGTGGTCTGGGCGGACAGGACCGTGGCGACCAGGAGCTGGAACGAGTTGTCGAAGTCCAGTTCGGGGTGGGCGTACGGGAAGACGTCGGCGAGCTCACGGTTGATACGGCGGGCCCGACGGACGAGGGCGGTGCGGGACTCGGCCGTGGGGGGCTTCGGGGTGACGGTCTTGACGGCAGAGGCGCCCTTCACCGAGGCGGTGGCCTTCTCGGGGACGATGGCCGGTTTCTTACTGACCGCCCTCTTCGTGCTCACCCTCGCCGCGGTCGCCTTCTTCGCACTGGCCGACTTGTTCGCACTGGCCGACTTCTTGGCGGGTGCGGCTTTCTTGGCGGCTGTCGACTTCTTGGCGGCTGTCTGCTTCTTCGCGCCGACGTCCTTGTTCACACTTGCTTCCTTCGTGGCGGGCACGGCCCGCTTGGCTGCCGCAGCCTTCTTCGAGGGCGTGGCCTTCTTCCCGCCCGTCGGCGCCTCCGCACCGCCCGACTGCTTGCCGCCCGGCGCCTTCTCGGCAGCGTTCGACTTCACCGCCGCTTTCTCGCCACGCGCCACCGCCTCATCCGGCGCCTTTTTCGCCGCTTTTGCCGTTTTCCGTCCGCCACCAGGGTCCTGTTCGCCCACAGCGGAATCCCGACGTACAACCACCCGCCCAGCCCCCTTGGCCTGTGCTCTCACCGGCGATTTGGACACCCGGCCAGCCTAAAGCCCGACACTGACATCCGCCCCGGACCCTGAAGATCGGCCCCCAATTGGACCCCTGCCGCTTACCTCGGGACACCTGTGCGGCATCCTTGTGACAGATCACACTGTTTGGACCGTCCGGCAAAATGGGGAGCACGGTCCCCTGGTACGCAGGGGAGCGATCCCCTGAGCAGGTCGACAAGGAGAGAACTCGTGGACGACCCTCTGCGGCGCAATCCGCTCTTCGCGGCTCTCGACGACGAGCAGTCCGCGGAACTGCGCGCCTCCATGAGTGAGGTGACCCTCGCGCGTGGCGACTCACTGTTCCACGAGGGCGACCCGGGCGATCGGCTCTACGTCGTCACCGAGGGCAAGGTCAAGCTTCACCGGACGTCCCCCGACGGCCGCGAGAACATGCTGGCCGTCGTCGGCCCCGGAGAGCTCATCGGCGAGCTGTCCCTCTTCGACCCGGGCCCGCGCACGGCGACCGCCACCGCGCTGACCGAGGTCAAGCTGCTGGGCCTGGGCCACGGCGACCTCCAGCCCTGGCTGAACGCCCGCCCCGAGGTGGCCACCGCGCTGCTGCGCGCCGTCGCGCGCCGTCTGCGCCGCACCAACGACGCGATGTCCGACCTCGTCTTCTCGGACGTCCCCGGCCGCGTGGCCCGCGCGCTCCTGGACCTCTCCCGCCGCTTCGGCGTGCAGTCCGAGGAGGGCATCCACGTCGTGCACGACCTGACGCAGGAGGAGCTGGCCCAGCTGGTCGGCGCGTCCCGCGAGACGGTCAACAAGGCCCTGGCCGACTTCGCAGGTCGCGGCTGGCTTCGCCTGGAGGCCCGCGCGGTGATCCTGCTGGACGTGGAGCGGCTGGCCAAGCGCTCGCGCTAGGCACACCGGGTCAGCGCCAGGCGCATCTCGATCCGTACGACGCCGGGGCCCCGTCTCTCCGTGAGGCGGGGCCCCGGCGCGTTCGGCTGCCCCCTGATCGGCCACCCCTCGAACATCCGCGCACCAGGAGATAGCCTCCGCCCATGGCAAACGGGCAGTGGTATCCACCGGAGTGGCCGGACCGTATCCGCGCGCTTGCGGACGGAAGCCTCACCCCCGTCGCGCCGAAGCGCGCGGCCACCGTCATGCTGCTCAGGGACGCCGCCACCGGCCCTGCCGTGCACATGCTGCGCCGCCGCGCGTCCATGGCCTTCGCGGGTGGGGCGTACGCCTACCCGGGCGGCGGCGTCGATCCTCGCGACGAGCATCAGATCCGCTGGGCGGGCCCCACGCGCGCGTGGTGGGCGCAGCGGCTCGGTGTCGACGAGGCGGCGGCCCAGGCGATCGTCTGCGCCGCCGTGCGGGAGACGTACGAGGAGGCGGGTGTCCTGCTCGCCGGCCCCACCCACGACTCGGTCGTCGGTGACACCACCGGCGAGGACTGGGAGGCGGACCGCGCGGCCCTGGTGGCCCGGGACGTGTCGTTCGCCGAGTTCCTGGACCGCCGGGGCCTGGTGCTGCGTTCGGACCTGCTGGGCGCCTGGACCCGCTGGATCACCCCGGAGTTCGAACCCCGCCGCTACGACACGTGGTTCTTCGTCGCCGCCCTCCCGGAGGGCCAGCGCACCCGCAACGCCTCGACGGAGGCCGACCGCACGGTGTGGATCCGTCCCGCGGAGGCCGCCGAGTCGTACGACAAGGGCGAGCTTCTGATGATGCCGCCCACCATCGCGACGCTGCGCCAGCTGACTCCGTACGACAGCGCCGCTCAGGCTCTCGCCGCCGCTCCCGAACGCGACCTCACGCCCGTCCTGGCGCAGGCCCGCCTGGAAGACGGCGAGATCGTGCTGTCCTGGCCCGGCCATGACGAGTTCACCAAGCACATCCCGACCGGCGGAGCCCCCGCATGACCTTGCCCGCGAGATCCTCAGCACCGGCGGTTCCCGAAGTTCCCGCAGCGCCGACAGCACTGGAAGGCCCCCTCGTATGACGGACGCAGCAGCCCTCCCCGGCCAGCCGCGAGGCGGGGTCCTCTCCGGGCCCGCCACCGCCCGCGCCGTCAACGTCCTCGCGCCCAACCCCTCCGCGATGACTCTGGACGGCACCAACACCTGGCTGCTGTCCGAGCCCGACTCGGACCTGGCCGTCGTGGTCGACCCGGGCCCGCTGGACGAGGGACACCTGCGCAACGTCGTCGACACGGCCGAGAAGGCCGGCAAGCGCGTCGCCCTGACGCTGCTCACCCACGGCCACCCGGACCACGCCGAGGGCGCCGTACGCTTCGCCGAACTGACCGGCACACACGTGCGTGCCCTCGATCCGGCGCTGCGGCTCGGCGACGAGGGGCTCGGCGCGGGGGACGTGATCGACATGGGCGGCCTGGAGTTGCGGGTCGTCCCGACGCCCGGCCACACCGCCGACTCGCTCTCCTTCCACCTCCCCGCCGACCGGGCCGTCCTGACCGGCGATACGATCCTGGGGCGCGGTACCACGGTCGTGGCGCACCCCGACGGCCGGCTGGGCGACTACCTGGACACCCTGCGGCGGCTGCGGTCGCTCACGGTCGACGACGGCGTGCACACCGTCCTCCCCGGTCACGGCCCCGTCCTGGAGGACGCCCAGGGCGCCGTCGAGTTCTACCTCGCCCACCGCGCCCACCGCCTCGCCCAGGTCGAGACGGCCGTCGAGGACGGCTACGGCACCCCGGCCGAAGTCGTCGCCCACGTGTACGCGGACGTGGACCGCTCCCTGTGGCCCGCGGCCGAGTTGTCGGTACGGGCGCAGCTGGACTACCTGGAGGAGCACGGGCTCATCTGACGGGCTCCTTCCGTCAAGCCGAGGGCCGCCTCCTGAGCGTCTTCAGTCGGGCCGGGGGGCTTTGACGCCGTGCACACGCGCGTACTCCTGCGCAAGCCAAGGACCGAGATCCTCGACGTACGACCGCAGGACGGCCGCATCGCCGGTCGGCTCCCGCCCGAGCAGGGCCGCGGTCCGCATCTGCCCGGCCCGCGCGGGATAGTACGAGCCGAAGGCTTCCGCCATCTCCACCAGATCGCTGGTCCACCCACCCCAGCGAGGCATGACGAGCGTGAACCCCGTCCGCACCAGATGCCGCGACATGAACCGGACGAGCGGCCGTCGGGCGTCCTCGCTGTCGTCGGCGCCGGCGATCCGCGCCCGCCACCGAGGCAGCAGGAGGCCGAGATCGCCGTTCGTCTCACGCGCGAGCAGCGAGTCGGGCCGGTAGCGCGGCAGATACTCGGCGAGATCGTCCCCCAGAAGGGGCGTACACAGGCAGGCGACGAACCACCCGCCGTCGTACCGCTCCAGGTCGCTCAGCAGCTGCCTGTGGCTGCACAGCAGCGTCCCCGCCCCGTCGATCTGCGCAAACTCCTTGTCCAGCCCCTCGTCGAGCCCGCGCGCGGCCGTGCGGTCCGCCTCGGTCGGCTCCTCGCGCAGGGCGATCAGCAGATCCAGGTCGCTGCGCCCCACGCGCGCGGTGCCGCGCGGAATAGACCCGTAGAGGTAGGCGCTGTGCAGCCGCGCCCCGAACACATCCAGCAGGCGGTCACGCGCGGCCGCGACGACGGGCCGGAACGCATACGGGACACGCCCGAGCGCCCCTTCGCGCGCGATGTACCCATGGGCGTCCAGCCCGCTTCGAAGGACGGTTTCGGCCATGGGGCCACTGTGCCCTGCCGGGAGGGCGCGGGGCCGCTCATTTACGGTGCCGTTCAGCGATGTTCAGCCGCTCCGGCGGCGGCCGGCACCCGGCGGCGGGCCGTATCGACAACCGCACCGCCGAAGGCCTGCGCCAACGCCGTCGCCTACGCCTCCGTGAGCTCCACCTGGACCTCGACCTCCACCGGCGCGTCCAGCGGCAGCACGGCCACGCCGACCGCGCTGCGCGCGTGGACGCCCTTGTCGCCCAGGACCTGGGCGAGGAGTTCGCTGGCGCCGTTCAGGACGCCGGGCTGGCCGGTGAAGTCCGGGGCCGAGGCCACGAAGCCCACGACCTTCACCACGCGCGCGATGCGGTCCAGATCGCCCGCCACCGACTTCACGGCGGCGAGGGCGTTCAGGACGCACGTGCGGGCGAGGTCCTTGGCCTCCTCGGCGGTGACCTCGGCGCCCACCTTGCCGGTGACCGGGAGTTTGCCCTCCACCATGGGCAGCTGGCCGGCGGTGTAGACGTACACGCCGGACTGGACGGCCGGCTGGTACGCGGCCAGCGGAGGCACGACCTCCGGCAGCGTCAGGCCCAGCTCGGCAAGCTTCTCCTCGACCGCGCTCACGCCTGCCTCTCCCGCTTCAGGTAGGCCACGAGCTGCTCGGGGTTGTTCGGCCCGGGCACGACCTGGACGAGCTCCCAGCCGTCCTCACCCCAGGTGTCCAGAATCTGCTTCGTGGCGTGGACGAGCAGCGGCACAGTTGCGTATTCCCACTTGGTCATGTGGCCGACTTTATCCGCTGCCCGGCGAGGGCAATGCGGCCGACCGCGGTCACGTTGTCCACAGGCTGTCGCGTAGCTTGCGCGCCGACTGGTTAGGCTCGAAGACGTGAGCAGGCTCCAGGTCGTCAGCGGCAAGGGCGGGACCGGAAAGACCACGGTCGCCGCCGCGCTCGCGCTCGCCCTCGCCACGGAGGGGAAGCGGACGCTTCTCGTCGAGGTCGAGGGCAGGCAGGGCATCGCGCAGCTCTTCGAAACAGAGGCGCTGCCCTATGAGGAGCGGAAGATCGCCGTCGCTCCTGGGGGCGGGGAGGTGTATGCCCTCGCCATAGACCCCGAACTGGCCCTTCTGGACTACCTCCAGATGTTCTACAAAATGGGCGGTGCGGGCCGGGCCCTGAAGAAGCTCGGCGCGATCGACTTCGCCACCACCGTCGCGCCCGGGCTGAGAGACGTACTCCTGACCGGCAAGGCGTGCGAGGCCGTGCGGCGCAAGGACAAGGCTGGACGGTACATCTACGACTGCGTCGTCATGGACGCCCCTCCCACCGGGCGCATCACCCGCTTCCTCAACGTCAACGACGAGGTCGCCGGGCTCGCCCGGATAGGGCCGATACACAATCAGGCTCAGGCCGTGATGCGGGTGCTGAAGTCGGCCGAGACGGCCGTGCACCTGGTCACTCTGCTGGAGGAGATGCCCGTCCAGGAGACCGCGGACGGGATCGCCGAGCTCCGGGCCGCGCGGCTGCCGGTGGGGCGGGTCATCGTGAACATGGTGCGGCCCGAGGTGTTGGACGCCACCGACCTGGAACTCGTACGCAGTGTGCCGCGTGCCGCCCTCGCCAAGTCGCTGTCCTCCGCCGGGCTCGGCGGGGCACGGCGCGGCGGGAACGCCGAGCGGCTGGTGGACCCACTGCTGGCGCAGGCCGACGAGTACGCCGAGCGGTACGCGCTGGAGCAGGAGCAGCGGGCGGCCCTGGACGAGTTGGGGCTGCCGGTGCACGAACTGCCACTGCGCGCCGAGGGCATGGACCTGGCGGGCCTGTACGAACTCGCGGGCGAGCTGCGGGAACAGGGCCTGTCATGAGTCCGTTCACCATGCAGGACACGAGTCCGTTCAGCAGGCGGGAGCGGCACGCCGTAAGGCGGGACCGGCACGCCGTACGTCAGGAGCGTCAGCGTCGGAAGCAGGGGATGACATGAGCCGTCCGGAATCCGCCCAGGCGCCCGACGCCGCGCGCACCTCTCACCTGTCCCCCACACGCGTGCTCGATCTCGACCCTCTGCTCGACGACCCGGAGACCCGCATCGTGGTGTGCTGCGGTTCGGGTGGCGTCGGCAAGACCACGACCGCGGCGGCGCTGGGACTGCGGGCCGCCGAGCGCGGGCGCAAGGTGGTCGTCCTCACCATCGACCCGGCCCGCCGGCTCGCCCAGTCGATGGGCATCGACTCCCTGGACAACACCCCGCGCCGGGTGAAGGGCGTCGAGGGTGAGGGCGAGCTGCACGCGATGATGCTCGACATGAAGCGCACGTTCGACGAGATCGTCGAGGCGCACGCGGACCCCGACCGTGCGGCCGCGATCCTGGGCAACCCCTTCTACCAGTCGCTCTCGGCGGGCTTCGCGGGCACGCAGGAATACATGGCGATGGAGAAGCTGGGCCAGCTGCGCGCCCGGGACGAGTGGGACCTCATCGTCGTCGACACGCCGCCGTCCCGCTCGGCGCTGGACTTCCTGGACGCGCCCAAGCGGCTCGGCTCGTTCCTGGACGGCAAGCTCATCCGCGTCCTGCTGGCCCCCGCGAAGGTGGGCGGCCGCGCGGGGATGAAGTTCCTGAACGTCGGCATGTCGATGATGACGGGCGCGCTGGGCAAGCTGCTCGGCGGTCAGCTGCTGAAGGACGTACAGACCTTCGTGGCCGCGATGGACTCCATGTTCGGCGGGTTCCGTACGCGCGCGGACGCGACGTACAAGCTGCTCCAGGCGCCCGGGACGGCGTTCCTGGTGGTTGCCGCGCCGGAGCGGGACGCGCTGCGCGAGGCCGCGTACTTCGTGGAGCGGCTGGCCGCCGAGGACATGCCGCTCGCCGGTCTGGTGCTCAACCGGGTGCACGGCAGCGGCGCCGACCGGCTGTCGGCCGAGCGGGCGCTCGCCGCCGCGGAAAATCTTGAAGAGCCCGGCATTGTGGATCAGGAGGGCGGGAAAGCTGGACTTCGTAACTCCCCTGACACGTACGACAGTTCAGAGTCAGCCGCATCGGAATCGCCCGCTTCCGACGAACCGGCTCCCGACGCGGGCTCCCCCGCCGCTCCTGAGGCAGGCTCCCCCGCCCCCGACATGGAGCGCACCACAGCCACGGACGAGCCGCAGCCCGTCCCTCCGCAATCCGCCACCGGCGCCGATGTGCCGGTCCCGGCGCATGTGGAGCGGTCCGTCGACCAACTCACCACAAGCCTGCTGAGGCTGCACGCCGAGCGCATGCAGCTGCTCTCTCGTGAGCAGCGCACGCGTGACCGCTTCACCTCACTGCACCCCGAGGTGGCGGTGGCCGAAGTGGCCGCGCTGCCCGGCGATGTGCATGACCTGACCGGACTGCGGGACATCGGAAACCGGCTCGCGGCCCACCGGCCGGAGCTGCCCGACCCCGCGGCCGGCACCTGAGGAAGTTCCAGGAAGAGACCTTCCTGGTCCCCTCAGCCCTGACCTCCTCAGCTCACCGCCGCGAAGTCCTCGTACACCTGGTCGTCGTCGAGCGGCAGGATGCCCGCGCCCCGCTCGTACTCCGAGCGCGCGGTCTCCAGCAGCCGACGCCAGGAGGTCACGGTGGGCCGCCTGCGCAGCAGCGCACGGCGCTCCCGCTCGGTCATTCCTCCCCACACGCCGAACTCGACGCGGTTGTCCAGCGCGTCCGCCAGGCACTCCGTGCGCACCGGGCATCCGGTGCACACCGCCTTGGCCCTGTTCTGCGCTGCTCCCTGAACGAACAGTTCATCCGGATCGGTAGTGCGGCAGGCCGCCTGCGCACTCCAGTCGACTACCCAGCCCATACCGGCGCCGTCCTCTCCCGAATCGAGGCTCCCCACGGCGGCAGCGGCATATTCACCGCCGCCAGTTGAGGACGTTACGGAAGGTGGGCACAGCGCAACACCCCCTTCGGGCCCAATCTTGAATGGCCCGAACGGACTATGCGTAAGCGGCAGATCACCCGGGGGAGTGAGCTGGCGACATGCGTGACTTTCCCGTCAAACCGGGACAGTTCAGTTGAGTCACAACGGACGCCGGATGACACACAAGGCGGATTCGGACACGCCCCCACCAAAAAAGTGGGGAACCTCCGGAACGATTCGGGGTCGCCGGACGTATTGATACGTGGCCGCACTGTTGTGACAGTTGAGAGCAGCTTAGGCCAAGGCCTGCATGCCTGTCCGGCGAATGGGCTGCATCCATGAGTGAGCTCTGCTCGCGCACGGTGGGCCCTCGGTTCGCTCATCTCTACGGTTTAGGCTGCCCCCATGCCAAAGAAGCGCTCGGGCGGTGGGCTGTCGCCAACGCAACAGGCCGCCAAGTTCCTCGGTGTCAGTGTGCTCGCGGGAGCCGTGCTGGCCGGAATCGCGTTGCCCGCCGTCGGCGCGCTGGGGCTCGCGGCCAAGGGTTCGGTCGAGAGTTTCGACGAGCTCCCGGTCAGTCTCAAGACGCCGCCGCTGAGCCAGCGCACCACGATCCTGGACGCCAAGGGCGACCAGATCGCCTCGGTCTACTCGCGCGACCGTACAGTGGTCGACCTCAAGGACATCTCGCCGTTCATGCAGAAGGCGATCGTCGCGATCGAGGACGCCCGCTTCTACCAGCATGGCGCGGTCGACCTGAAGGGCGTCCTGCGCGCCCTCAACCGCAACGCGCAGAGCGGCGGCGTCACCGAGGGCGCGTCCACGCTCACCCAGCAGTACGTGAAGAACGTCTTCGTCGAGGAGGCCGGCGACGACGCGACGAAGGTCGCGCAGGCCACCCAGCAGACCCTCGGCCGCAAGATCAAGGAGCTGAAGTACGCGATCCAGGTCGAGGAGGAGCTCGGCAAGAAGAAGATCCTCGAGAACTACCTGAACATCACGTTCTTCGGCCAGCAGGCGTACGGCGTCGAGGCCGCCTCCCAGCGCTACTTCTCCAAGTCCGCCAAGGACCTCAAGCTCCAGGAAGCGGCCCTGCTCGCCGGCATCGTCCAGTCGCCGAGCCGCTACGACCCGGTCAACGACGAGGCCGAGGCCATCAAGCGGCGCAACATCGTCCTGCAGCGCATGGCCGACGTCGGCGACGTCTCCCGGGCGGAGGCCGACAAGGCCAAGGAGGCACCGCTCGGCCTGAAGGTCAGGAAGCCCAACAACGGCTGCATCACCGCGGTCAAGGGCGCCGGCTTCTTCTGCCAGTACGTCGAAAAGGTCTTCCTCAGCGACCCGGTCTTCGGCAAGAACCGCGAGGCCCGCGCCAAGATCTGGAACCGCGGCGGCCTGACCATCACGACGACCCTCGACCCGCAGGCCCAGGAATCGGTCCAGGCCTCGCTCAAGGACCACGTCAACCAGGACGACAAGGTCGCCGCCGCGACCACCCTCGTCGAGCCCGGCACCGGCAAGGTCCTCGGCATGGGCCAGTCGAAGCCGTACGGCTACGACAAGAACGAGACCGAGTACAACTACTCGGTCGACGCGGCCTACGGCGGATCCAACTTCGGCTTCCCGACCGGTTCGACGTTCAAGCCGTTCGTCGCGGCGGCCGCGCTGGAGGAGGGGCGCCCGCCGACGCAGGAGTACCCGTCGCCGTACGAGATGGAGTACCCGAGCCCGGTCCAGACGTGCGACAGCAAGCCGTGGACCAACCTGCGCGGCGAGAAGCTGGAGAACGAAGCCGAGTCGGAGCGCGGCCCCTACCGCCTGCGGAAGGCGATGGAGCTGTCGGTCAACACCTACTTTGTGCAGATGGTCGCCGACATCGGGCTGTGCCCGGTGGTCAACATCACCGACAAGCTGCAGGTCCGGCAGGGCAACGGCGACAAGCTCCCGGAGACCCCCTCCGTCACCCTCGGTTCGATCGGCCTCTCCCCGCTGACGATGGCTAGCGCGTACGCCGCCTTCGCCTCCCGCGGCATGTACTGCACGCCGATCGCCATCGAGTCGATCTCGCAGAAGGTCGGCGGGGAGCAGAAGCCGCTCGAGGTGCCTAAGTCGACGTGCTCGCGGGCGATGTCCGAGCAGACCGCGGACACCATCAACACCCTGCTGCAGGGCGTGGTCGACTCCGGCACGGGTAAGGAGGCCGGTCTCACCAACCGCCAGAGCGCCGGTAAGACGGGTACGACGGACGAGCGCCGCAACGCCTGGTTCGTCGGCTACACGCCGAACCTCTCGGGCGCCGTCTGGGTCGGCAGCGCCACCCAGAAGGTCAAGATGCGGAACATCTACATCGGCGGCGAGTACCACGACCTCGTCTACGGCGGCCGGGTCCCGGGCCCGATCTGGCGGGACGCGATGAACGGCGCCCTCGACGGCAAGCCCGACGAGAACTTCAACACCGTCCACATCCCGGAGGACAAGCCGGACCGGGGCCGCGGTGACGAGGACGAGGACGGCGACGAGAACGGCGACGGAAACAACGGCGACGAGAACGTCATCGGCGGCCTGGTCGGCGGCGGGAACAACGGCGGCAACAACGGCGGCGCGGACGGCGGTACGTTCCCGACGCCCTCCTTCTCGATCCCCGAGGGCTGGTGGCAGGGGCAGTCGAACGGGGGCGGCACCGGGGGGCGCGGCTGACGCGGCTGACGCGGCCTTGAGAAAGGGGACGGCCCCTGTCCTTCCGTACGAAGGGACAGGGGCCGTCTGTCGTCCGAGGTGGAGCGGTCGGCAGCCACACCGCCTGCCGTGCCGTAGGCGTCAGCCGGCGAGCAGCTTCTTGACCACCGCGGCCACACGGCCGCCCTCCGCCTGACCGGCCACCTTCGGGTTCACGATCTTCATGACGGCGCCCATGGCCCGCGGGCCCTCGGCGCCGGCCGCCTTGGCCTCCTCGACGGCCTGGGCGACGATCTGGTTCAGCTGGTCGTCGCTGAGCTGCTTCGGCAGGTACGTGGCGAGGACCTCGCCCTCCGCCTTCTCCCGCTCGGCGGACTCGGCACGACCACCCTGCGCGAAGGCCTCGGCCGCCTCACGGCGCTTCTTCGCCTCGCGGGTGATCACCTTCTGCACCTCGTCGTCGGAGAGCACGCGCTTCTCCTTGCCCGCGACCTCCTCCTTGGTGATCGCGGCGAGCGTCAGCCGGAGCGTCGAGGAGCGGAGCTCGTCGCGCTCCTTGATCGCGGCGTTGAGGTCTTCCTGCAGCTTCGACTTGAGCGTGGTCATGGCGTCGATTGTCGCAGGTGTGGGGCAGGGAACGCCCCTTGATTTCAAGGGGCGTGCACGTCGATGCCGTACCGGAGGCGACCGGGCACGGGGACTTCGCCGGTCTGACACGATGGTCGTATGCGTGCGCGATACGGAGTACCCCTGGGCATCACGGCGGTTGGCGCCGCCGGTCTGCTGTATTCGGCGGGTTTCGAGGCCCGCTCTTTCCGCCTGCGACGGGTGACGGTCCCCGTCCTGCCCGCGGGCATGCGTCCGCTGCGCGTGCTCCAGGTCTCCGACATCCACATGGTCGGCGGCCAGCGCAAGAAGCAGCGCTGGCTGCGCTCGCTGGCGGGCCTGCGCCCGGACTTCGTGATCAACACCGGCGACAACCTCTCCGACCCGGAGGGCGTGCCGGAGGTGCTGGACGCGCTGGGTCCGCTGATGCAGTTCCCCGGGGCGTACGTCTTCGGGTCGAACGACTACTACGGCCCGAAGCTGCGCAACCCCGCCCGCTACCTGCTGGAGAAGACCCAGGGCCGGCACGGCCTGAACGGCAACGCACCCGCCGTCGGCGCGATCCACAACCCCTGGGAGGACCTGCGCGACGGCTTCGACGCCGCGGGCTGGCTCAACCTCACGAACACCCGCGGGACGCTGAAGGTCGAGGGCGTGTCGGTGGAGCTCACCGGCCTCGACGACCCGCACATCAAGAGGGACCGCTACGAGCGGGTGGCCGGGGGCCCGTCCGGCGCCGCCGACCTCGCGATGGGCGTGGTGCACGCGCCGTACCTGCGCGTCCTGGACTCCTACACGGCCGACGACTACCCCTGATCCTGGCCGGCCACACCCACGGCGGCCAGCTCTGCATCCCCTTCTACGGCGCCCTGGTCACCAACTGCGACCTCGACACGGACCGCGTGAAGGGCCTGTCCACGCACACGGCGGAGGGCCGTACGTCCTACCTGCACGTCTCGGCAGGCTGCGGCGCGAACCGCTACACCCCGTTCCGGTTCGCGTGCCCGCCGGAGGCGACGCTGTTGACTTTGGTGGGGCGGGAGTAGGTGCTGTTGATGCGGGTGGGGCAAGGGTCAGGGGATGGGCCGTCCGGCCGCTCGGCGTAACCCGCACGGACCACCCGTATCGCCCGTTTTGCCCACCCTGCTTAGCGTGAGGGCATGACAGCCCCGATACCCAGGGACATCCCGGACCTCCCCGCGATACCGGGCATCCCCGCGCTGCTGCCGTCCCACGTCCCCGCCACCGCGGTGGTGGCCCCCGCCCGCCGCCCCCTGGCAGCGGTGTGCCGCCTGCTGGTCGCCCTGGCCGCGGCCGCGGCGGTCGCCGTCGAACTGACCCTCGGCAGCCCGCTGCGCACCCTGAGCCACTTCGCGATCCAGGCCAACATCCTGCTGGCCCTGGTCTTCATCCTCTCGGCCCGCCGCGCCTGGAGCGCCCGCCGCCCCCTGCCCTCCGCGCTGACGGGCGCCACGCTGCTCTACGCCCTGGTCACGGGCCTCGTCTATCACCTGCTGCTGGCCAACGAGTCAAGCCCTTACGCCCTCCCCGGCGTCCTCACGGGCGAGGCAGCCGACCCCACGGGCTGGCACGCGATCACCACCCAGGTCCTGCATACGGCGACACCCATCGCGGCCCTGCTGGACTGGCTGCTCCTGACGGCCCCCCGCCAGCTGCACCTGCGCCCGGCGGCGACCTGGCTGCTCTACCCCCTCACCTACCTGGCGGTCACCCTCACCCGAGGCGAACTCCTCCCCGGCACGCCGGCCCGCTACCTCTACCCCTTCCTCGACGTGGCCCAGCACGGCTACAAGAGCGTCCTCGGCAACGCCCTCCTCATCGGCCTGGCCATCTACGCCCTGGCCATCGCCCTCGTGGCCCTCGACCACGCCCGCCCTAACCCCATCCGCCACCGCGTCCACCGCCGCACGAAAACCGGATTTCGTCTCCAGCCACCGGTGGGCTAAAGTAAACGACGTCGCCGCGACAGCAGTGACATCGGGGTGTAGCGCAGCTTGGCAGCGCGCTTCGTTCGGGACGAAGAGGTCGTGGGTTCAAATCCCGCCACCCCGACAGTGAAACACCAGGTCGGCCAGGTACTCGCATGAGTACCTGGCCGACCTGTTTGTGTTGCGACTCCATCTGCGTGTCCATCTGCGTGACCCGTGCTCACGCTCGCGGACGCCCGGACAGCGCACGACCGCGCCGCCTGAGGGCGCGTCCAGGGCAGGACCGTGCTCACGGTCACTCAGGTACCCGTCGGCCAGGCAGCCGCGTCGTCCGGCACCGGTCCCTCCCCTCGTGGGGACCGGTGCCGAACGGCGAGGAGGTGTCGACCCGTGGGGGACGCGCCGTGTCGGCGGGTCAGTGCGGGTCGAGCTGGACTGGGGCGGCGCCGGGGACCCGTAGTTCCTGCGAAAACGGATCGTGTCGAAGGTGTCCGAGAACATGCGGCGCCATGAGTGGTCTCTCCGGGCTCTGGGCTGGTGGCCTGCCTGGGCGTCGCGCGAGGGATGCGCAATTGCGTCGTGATCCTGCCAGTCGAGGGGGCCGGAGAGCAGCGTCCGGTCTCCGGACGCCGACTTAGCCGCAGGTCAGCCATATAAAGTGAGTTTTCCGGTCCGGAAGACCAGGTGGGGCCGAGCAGCGGCGGAGTGAGGGAGTGGAGGGCTTGAGTTCCGACTCGGCAGCGCGCACAGCCTTTGCGGAGAGGCTTGCGCTGCTCTACAAGGAGGCCGGCAACCCGCCGCTCAAGAGCGTGGCCGACGCGGTCGTACGGCTTCAGCGGGTCGATGAGCGGGGGCGTCAAGTACGGGTGTCCGCCCAGCGGATCAGTGACTGGCGTCGGGCCAAGAACGTGCCCGCCCAGTTCGCCGTGCTGTCGGCCGTACTGCATGTCCTGGTTCCCCAGGCGCGCCGCGCTCGGCCCACGCCCGTGTCCGCCGGGCTGTACGACCTCGGTCAGTGGCAGCGGCTGTGGGAGCGGGCGACCTCCGGGGAAGAGGGGGATCCCCAGGCTGCGGTCGAGGCGCCTGCGGTGTCCGGTGGGGTGTGCCCCTATCGGGGGCTGGCCTCGTACCGGCAGCAGGACACCCGTTGGTTCTTCGGGCGGGAGCGGAGTACCGACGCGCTGGTCGCTCAGCTCCGTGCCGTGGAGAAGACCGGCGGTCTCGTCATGCTCGTCGGTGCCTCGGGGGCCGGCAAGTCCTCCCTGCTGAACGCCGGTCTGGTGACGGCCCTGCGCGACGGCGCCCTGGGCGGGGCGGGTGGCAGCGGTCCGGCGGGCGCTGTGGTGCAGCTTGTGCCGGGCGCCGATCCGCTTGCCGAGCTGACCCGTCGTATACCGGAACTCGCAGATGTCGTCCGGTCGGCGGAGGCAGAGGGCTCGGGGTACAGGGCGGCGAACGCGGACGAGAACGGCACCGATGAGAACGGCGCCGACGAGCCGTGTGCCGACTTCGGGCGCCGTACACGCGCCGCCATCCTCGCCTGGGCCCGGCGCGCGGCTTCCGGCGCCGATGCCGGCGCCGACCCTGATCTCTCTTCCGGCACCACTGCCACCAGTTCTCTCAGGCCAGTTGACCCCACCACCCCGCCCGTCCTCATCGTCGACCAGTTCGAGGAGACCTTCACCCTCTGCCCCGACGAAGCGGACCGCCGTGCCTTCGTCCGGCTCCTGCACGCCGCCTGCACCCCCGCCGGACCCGGCGATCCCCCGCCCGTCCTCGTCGTCCTCGGCATCCGTGCCGACTTCTACGAGCAGTGTCTCGGGCATCCGGAGCTGGCCGACGCGTTGCAGCACCGGCACATGGTGCTCGGGCCGCTCACGGCCTCGGAGTTGCGGGAGGCGGTGAGCGGGCCGGCCAAGGCTGTGGGGCTGGAGTTGGAGCCGGGGCTGGCGGAACTGATCGTGCGGGAGGTGAGTGCGGACGGGCCGCGGGGGACGCATGACGCGGGGGCGTTGCCGCTGCTGTCGCACGCGCTGCTCGCCACCTGGCAACGGCGCAAGGCCGGGCGGCTGACGCTGGCCGGGTACCGGGCGGCCGGCGGGATTCAGGGTGCCGTGGCGGCCACCGCCGAGCGCGCCTGGTCCGGCCTCGATCCGGCGGCGCGTACCGCCGCGCGGCTGCTGCTGCTCAGGCTGGTCCGGCTCGGCGAGGACACACAGGCGACCCGGCGGCGGGGAACGCGGCGGCAGCTGGCGAAGGAGTCGACGGACCCGAACAAGACGGAGGAGTCGCTCGAGGCGCTGGTGCGGGCCCGGTTGGTCACGCTGGACGCGGAGACCGTGGAGATCACGCACGAGGCGCTGCTCCATGCCTGGCCGCGGCTGCGGGACTGGATCGACGAGGACCGGCAGGGCAATCTGCTGCGCCAGCGGCTGGAGGAGGACGGCCGGGCCTGGGACGAGTCCGCGCGGGACTCGTCGCTGCTGTACCGGGGCTCCCGGCTGGAGCAGGCCCACAGTTGGGCACGGTCGGCCGGGGACACCTTCCTGACCCGGGGCGCGGTGGAGTTCCTCGCCGCCTCGGTCAGGCTGCGCAGGCGTACGGTCTGGATCATGCGGAGCGCGGTCGCGGCGCTGGTCGCGCTGGTGATGGTGGCCGTCGGGGCGGCGGTGGTCGCCTGGCAGCAGCGGGACGACGCCGTGTACGCGCAGGTGCTCGCCGAGGCCGACCGCTTCCAGTACACCGACCCGTCCCTGTCCGCCCAGCTCGACCTGGTGGCCCACCGGCTGCGCCCGGACGACGAGGACACCAGGAGCCGGCTGATATCGATCGTGAACGCCCCGCTGGCCACGCCCCTGCGCGGCCACACCGGCGCCGTCTACCTGACCACCTTCAGCCCGAACGGACGGCTCCTGGCCACCGCCAGCTACGACCGGACCGTGCGGCTGTGGGACGTCTCCGACCAGGAGCGGCCCAAGCCCTTGGGCGAACCCCTGGCCGGGCACACCAGTTGGGTGAGCAGCGCCGTCTTCAGCCCGGACGGCAACACCCTCGCCAGTGCCTCGGACGACGGCACGGTCCGGCTGTGGGACGTACGGCAGCCGACCCGGCCGCGTGCGCTCGGGGCGCCCTTGACCGGGCATGACGGCACGATCTACCTGGTCGCCTTCAGCCCTGACGGCCGTACGCTCGCCTCCGTGAGCGAGGACCGGACCGTACGGCTGTGGGACGTCACCGATCCGGAGCGGGCCGAGCCGCTGGGCGAGCCGCTGACCGGGGCCGGTGCCGCCGTGCGGTCGGTGGCGTTCAGCCCGGACGGCAGGACGCTGGCGGCCGGGGGCGACGACGACACGATCCGGCTGTGGGACGTGGCCGAAGCGGACCGGCCGAAGGCGCTCTCCACGCTGGCCGGGCACACCGACCTGGTGCACTCCGTCGCCTTCAGCCCGGACGGCCGCACCCTCGCCAGCGGCAGCGCGGACGGCACGATCCGGCTGTGGGACGTCGCCGACCCCCGCCATGGCCGGCAGCTCGGCGCACCGCTCACCGGGCACACCGGCCCCATCTGGTCAGTGGCCTTCAACCCCGAGGGCGACATGCTCGCCGCCGCCAGTGCGGACAGCACCGCGACCCTGTGGAACGTCAGCGACCGGGCGTTTCCCTCGCAGGTCGGCGAGCCGCTCGCGGGCGCCAGCGGGGAGATGTACGCGCTCGGGTTCAGCCCCGACGGCCGTACGCTCGCCACCGGCAGCGGCGACAGCAAGGTCCGTCTGTGGTCGGTCCCGACGTCGGACGTGATCGGCCGCGGAGGGGCGTTCCGGCCGGACGGGCGGGTGCTGGCCACGGCCGCACGCGACGGCAGTGTCCGGCTGTGGAGCGTGGCGAAACCGGCCCGGCCGGTGCTGCTGAACGCCCCTTTCATGCCGGGCGACGGTGGCCAGCGTTCCTTGCTGTTCTCCCCCGACGGCCACACCCTCGCGGTGCTGACGGGGAACCGCGCGGTGCATCTGTGGGACGTGCGCGACCCGGCCCGGCCGGTCTCGCTCGGGGCGCCGCTCACCCTGCGCACCCGGTTCATGGGCCCCGACGCGCTGGCGTACAGCCCGGACGGGCGCACGCTGGCCACCGCCTACGACGACCGCACCATCCGGCTGTGGAACGTCAGCGACCCCGAGCACGTCGTTCCGCTCGGCGCCCCGGTCAAGGGGCACAACGGCTACATCAACTCCCTCGTCTTCAGCGCTGACGGCCGCACGCTCGCCAGCGGCAGCGCGGACAGCACGATCCGGCTGTGGAACGTGGCCGACCCGCGCAGGCCCACCCTGCGCGGCGCGCCTCTCACCGGGCACACCGGGCCCGTCAACGCGCTCGCCTACAGTCCGGACGGCCATACGCTGGCCAGCGGCGGCGACGACGACACCGTACGGCTCTGGGACGTCACCGACCCGCGCCGGGCGACCCCGCGCGGGGACCCCTGACCGGCCACACCGAAGCGGTCGTCTCCCTGACGTTCAGCAAGGGCGGGCGCTATATGGCCAGCGGCGGCAATGACAACACGGTCCGGCTGTGGAACGTCGCGAGCCCGTCCGACGCCTCGGCCATCGGCCAGGCGATGAGCCCGAACGCCACGACGGGCAACTTCCTGTCGTTCAGCCCCACCAGCCACATGCTCGGCGTCTCCAGCGGCACCGACACCGTCCGGCTGTGGAACCTGGACGTCGACCAGGCGATCAGCCGCGTCTGCGCGACCACGCAGGGCGTGCTGACACGGGAGAAATGGCACGAGTACCTGCCTCGGCTGTCGTACGAGCCGCCGTGCGCGAACTAGGCCCGCCCGTGCGGGCATACGGCCCGCGGCCCCCTGCTCCGCCTCACTCAGCGCGCTCAGTGCGCTCAGTGCGCTCAGTGACGGGGCGAGGACGCAAGTGGCATGACGGCGACGCCACGGACAGCGGTTTCCGTGATCCCGATCACAACGCGTCATCACAGCGGATGAGGCGGCTCCCACGAGGCAGGCAGCCTTGTTACTGTTGGCCCCAGCCCGATCGCTGGTGCATCCCCCGTCGCCAGCGGTCGGGCCTTCGCATGTCCGAAAGGTGGTGAGGGCCGCCGTGTCCCGGCGCGTCATCGTCGTCACCGCTGTCCATGGCCCGTCGGCGGCGTTCCTGCCGCAGGCCCACCGGTCACTGTGCGCACAGGAGTTGCCGCCGGGCTGGGAGTGGCGCTGGGTGATCCAGGAGGACGGCCGGACCGACGAGGTCCGCCCGTACGTCCCCGACGACCCGCGGGTGACCTTCCGTCAGGGCCGCCCCGGAGGCCCCGGTGTGGCCCGCACGGTCGCGCTCGCGCACACCGAGGGCGAGTACGCCAAGATCCTGGACGCCGACGACCAGCTCACCCCGGGGACGCTCGCCCGCGACCTGGCCGTACTGGAGGCCGACCCCGCCGTCGGCTGGACGACCTCACGGGTCCTGGACCTCCTGCCGGACGGCTCGACGGCCGGTTTCCCCGGCGACCCCGACGACGGGCCGATCGAGCAGGGCGCCGTGCTCGACTTCTGGCGGGCGAACGACTTCCGCGCCCCGGTCCACCCTGCGACCCTGTGCGTCCGCCGGGACCTCCTGCTCGCCCTCGGCGGCTGGATGGCCCTCCCGGCGTCCGAGGACACGGGCCTGCTGCTCGCGCTCAACTCCGTGAGCCGGGGCTGGTTCTCGGCGCATGCGGGGCTGCTCTACCGGAAGTGGGACGGCCAGATGACCGGTCAGCCGGCGCACGTCGACCCGGCCGAGCGGCAGGCCCGGATGGCGGTGGTGGAGGCCAGGGCACGGGCGTTGGGCTCGTTCGGGTGGCAGTACCCGACCGGTCCGTGAGTGCCGTCACCCGGTGAGGGAGATGGCCTGGGACGGGCACTTCTCGGCGGCCTCCCGCACCTGTGGGTCGTCGCCGCTGTCCTCCCGTCCCGGTCTCACCACGCCGTACTCGTCCACGAACTCGAAGACGGACGGAGCCCTGTGCACGCACTCGGCGGAGCCGTAACAGAGGTTGGTGTCGATCGAGACCTTCATCCGTGCTCCCGTCGCGGACCGTCGTCGCCTACACGACTGAACTGCCCAGCGGCCACGCCCCTTTAATCACTGATCGAGCCCTGATCCAGCCCTGATCCAGCCCTGACCGTCCCCTGATCCCTCACTGATCCATCACTGATCAAAGGGGAGTTCGAGCATCCGGATCGCGTTTCCGCGCAGCAGCTTGTACGCCACCTCGTCGGAGAGCCCGCCGACATGCTCCTCGGCCACCCTCTTCGTCTCCGGCCAGGTCGAGTCGACGTGCGGGTAATCCGTCTCGAAGGTCGCGTTGTCGACGCCGACCGTCTCGATCGCCTCGATGCCGTGCTTGTCGCGGAAGAAGCAGCAGAAGATCTGGCGGTAGTAGTACGTCGACGGCGGCTCCGGGATCAGGTCCTTCACGCCGCCCCAGGCCCGGTGCTCCTCCCACACGTCGTCCGCGCGCTCCAGGGCGTACGGGATCCAGCCCATCTGGCCCTCGCTGTACGCGAGTTTCAGCCGCGGGAACTTCACGAGGACCCCGGAGAAGAGGAAGTCCATCATCGACGCCATGGCGTTGTTGAAGCTCAGCGAGGCCTGCACGGCGGGCGGGGCGTCGGGGGAGGCGGCCGGCATCTGCGACGAGGACCCGATGTGCATGTTGACCACCGTGCCGGTCTCCTCGCACGCCGCGAAGAACGGGTCCCAGTAGCCGGAGTGGATGGACGGCAGCCCGAGATACGTCGGGATCTCGCTGAACGTCACCGCGCGCACCCCGCGCGCCGCGTTGCGATGGATCTCCGCGACCGCCAGGTCGATGTCCCACAGCGGGATCAGGCACAGCGGGATCAGCCGGCCGCCGCTGTCGCCGCACCACTCCTCGACCATCCAGTCGTTGTAGGCGCGCACGCAGGCCAGCCCGACCTCCTTGTCCTTGGCCTCGGCGAAGGTCTGGCCGCAGAAGCGCGGGAAGGTGGGGAAGCAGAGCGAGGCCTCGACATGGTTGATGTCCATGTCCGCCAGCCGGGCCTTCGGGTCCCAGCAGCCGCGCCGCATCTGCTCGCGTGTGATGCCGTCGAGTGTCATCTCGTCCCGGGAGAAGCCGACGGCCGCGATGATGCGCTTGTACGGGAACAGGCCGCCCTCGTACTCCCACCAGTCGGTGATCTGGCCTTCCGGGTCCGTCGTGAACCGGTACTTCCCGCCTACGTACGCGAGTTCCCCGATCCCGGCGGTGAGGGGCTTCGGGCCCCGGTCCCGGTACTTGGCCGGGAGCCAGGTCTCGAAGAGGTGCGCGGGCTCGATCACGTGATCGTCCACGCTGATGACTTTGGGCAGGTCTTTGGTGCCGCTCTCGGTACTGGCCACGCCTTGCCTCCCGAATCTGACGACCCATCAGATTCAGCGTAGGGGGCGTCCTGGGGACCGGCAAGAGAGTGCACTCGTCAGCTGTTCCAGCTCTCGTCGTACGGGTCCTTCGGCGCCGCCACCGGCTTGGCCGCCGTGACCTCGATGAACGGGATCGGGCCGCCGTTGACCGGGTCCTCGGCGCGGCGCGGGACGTAGGTGCCGGTGACCCGGAGCCAGGTGTCCGGCTGGAGGACCGGCGGGACCTCGCCGGTGAGGGCGACCTTGACCGGCTGGGCGTCGGCGGCACAGCAGTTGAGGGCCATCCGCACGAGGTAGGGGGTGCCGTCGCGGTCCAGGGCAAGGAAGCCGGTGAGCTGGACCTGGCGGTGGCGCAGGGTGCGGCCGTGGTCGTAGACGGCGCGGCCCGCGTAGTCGACGAGGCTGAGGCTCAGGGGGCCGGCGGCGGGGAGGGCGGGGTAGGCCAGGGGCTCCTGGAGGGCCGTACCGGTGCGGGTCGCGCTGTAGGAGCCGAGGGCGGGCGGGGCCACCAGGATCAGGGCGAGGAGGGGGAGGACGAGGAGCCAGGAGATGCGGGGTTCGCGGTGACCGTGGCCCTCATGGCTGTCGGGGTTCTCGTGACTCTCGGGGTTCTTATGGCCCTCATGCTTCTCGGGGTTCCCATGGTCCTCATGGTTCTCGCTGCCGTCCCCGTGGTCGGCAGTGTGCTGTTTCTGCCGCCGTGCCCGCTTCCGCTCGTACCAGACCGTCGCCACCGCCGTCGCGACCAGCACCACGCCGGCCACCAGCACCAGCGGGCGCAGGCCCTGCTTGACGTACCGCAGATAAAGGTCGGTGGTGGCCGCGTGCAGCAGGGAGGCACCGAGCAGGAACAGGACCGCCGACTGGGCCTGACGGTTCACAGGATCACCGCCCCGACCAGCACCGACACGACCACGGCCAGCACAAAGGTGGCCGGCGCGAAGCGCAGGGCGAAGGCCCGCCCGAAAGTGCCCGCCTGCATAGCGAACAGTTTCAGGTCGATCATCGGGCCCACGACGAGAAAGGTGAGCCGGGCCGTGAGCGAGAACTGCGACAGCGACGCCGCCACGAACGCGTCCGCCTCCGAGCAGATCGACAGCACCACGGCGAGGACCGCCAGGGCCAGGACCGACAGCACCGGGTTGTCGGCCGCCGTGCTCAGCCACGTCTCCGGGACCACCGCCTTGAGGGTCGCTGCCGCCATCGCGCCGACCACCAGGAAGCCGCCGGCGTGCATCACGTCGTGGCGGACGGAGCCCCAGAAGGCCTCGCCCTTGCTCTGCCCGTCGTAGGCGTGGCGGGACGCCGGTCTCAACCAGTCCGTACGGCCGAGGCGCAACCACAGCCAGCCCATCGCGCAGGCCACCAGCAGGCTCGCGACCAGGCGGGCGAGGACCATCTCCGGATTGCCGGGGAACGCGACCGCCGTCGCCGTCAGCACGATCGGGTTGATCGCGGGCGCGGACAGCAGGAACGCCAGCGCCGCGGCCGGGGTGACGCCACGCCGGACCAGTGCCCCGGCCACCGGTACGGACGCGCACTCGCAGCCCGGCAGCACCGCGCCCGCCGCTCCGGCGACCGGGACGGCGAGGGCGGGGCGGCGGGGCAGGGCACGGGCGAAGAAGGACGGCGGCACGAACACCGCGATCGCCGCCGACAGCAGCACACCGAGCACCAGGAAGGGCAGCGCCTGGACCATGACCGCGACGAACACCGTCGTCCAGCTCTGCATGACGGGTGCGGAGAGCGCGCGGCGGATCGGGCTCTGGAGGAGCACCAGCCCGAGCATGAGCATGGTGAGCAGGAGCGAGGAGTTGAGGTGCCGGCCCTCGGCCGCGCCGGCCCGCTGCCTCGGTGCGCGGCGGTCATCGCTGTCGTCGGTCCCGCCGTCCGTCTGCTGCGGGGCCGCTTTGGTGATCGCCACGGGCGAGGTACCTCCGGTGGTGCGGTAGGGCGCTGGCTTCCCTCCCCTCCAGTACGGCCGGACGCGAGCGGGCGTTCAGACGCGGACGGGCCCCTTGTGGAACCACCCGTCACATTGAGGCAGTCTTTTCCCTCGTGGCGAGCGTTCCGAATCAGGGCTTAGGGAGTGACACGGCCGCGCACATGGTCGTGTGCGGCGACGACGGGCTCGCGCACCGGCTGGCCGCCGAGTTGCGTGGGGTGTACGGCGAGCAGGTGACGCTCCTCGTGCCACCCTCCGAGCGCACGGTACGACCACCGGTCGTGGGCCGCGCCCGGGCCGCTTCGGCGGCGTTGCTCGGAGCGGTCACCGCGGCCGTCAACCGTGCGGGCGGCGGAGCCGGCGACGGCAGCGAACCGGCCGGGAGCATCCGGGTGGTGGAGGCCCCCGAGGCCACGGAGGCCGCGCTCGCCGACGCGGGCGTGGAACGGGCCGACGCGCTCGCGCTCGTCTATGACGACGACGAGACCAACATCCGCGCCGCCCTCACCGCCCGCCGTCTCAACCCCCGCCTCCGGCTCGTCCTGCGGCTGTACAACCGCCGGTTGGGCCAGCACATCGAGGAACTCCTCGACCAGGCGGCCGCGTTGGCGACGGGCGCCGGGGACGCCGGTCTCGACGCCTCCACGACCGTCCTGTCCGACGCCGACACGGCCGCCCCCGCGCTGGCCGCCACGGCCGTCGCCGGCACCACCAAGGTCGTACAGACCGACGGTCTGCTCCTGCGGGCGGTGGAGCGCCCGCCCCTGCGCCCGGGGCAGGCGGCCCCGTCCGGGCTGGCCACGCTGGCCCTGCTGTCCACGACCAACAACGACCCGGCCGGGACGGACGGTTCGGGCGATTCGGAGAACGGCGACGAGCAGGGGCCTCTGCTGCTGCCGGATGCGGCGGCCGTGCAGGGGGCCAGGGGCCGCGGGACGGTCGTCCTCGAGCAGGTGTCGTACGCGGGTCCCTCCCTGCCCTCGGGGCGAGGCGTCGTGCCGTCGTTCGCCTCGCTGTTCTCGCGGCGGCTCAGGTGGTCGCTGGCCGTACTGGTGGGCTGTGTGGCCGCGCTGGCCGTGGCACTGACGGTGGTGACCGGGGAACACCCGCTGTACGCCACGTACATGACCCTCCTCGACCTCTTCGCCATCAACGAACCCGCCCTCCACCAGTCCCTGGCCCGGCAGATCCTCCAGTTGCTGTCCGGGCTGATGGGTCTGCTGCTGCTTCCGGTGCTGCTGGCGGCCGTGCTGGAGGCCCTCGGCACCTTCCGCTCCGCGACCGCCCTGCGCAAACCGCCGCGTGGGCTGGGCGGGCATGTGGTGCTGCTCGGTCTGGGCAAGATCGGCACCCGGGTGCTGACCCGGCTGCGGGAACTGCACATCCCCGTGGTGTGCGTGGAGGCCGACCCCGACGCTCGCGGGATGGCCACGGCACGGCGGCTGCGGGTGCCCGTGGTGCTCGGGGACGTCACTCAGGAAGGTGTCCTGGAGGCCGCGAAGATCCATCGGGCGCATGCGCTGCTGGCGGTGACCAGCGCGGACACCACCAATCTTGAGGCCGCGCTGTACGCCCGCTCCGTGCGGCCCGACCTCCGTGTGGTCCTGCGTCTGTACGACGACGACTTCGCCACCGCCGTGTACCGGACCCTGCGGGCCGCGCACCCCCATGCCTCTACGCGCAGCCGCAGTGTGACGCATCTGGCCGCGCCCGCGTTCGCCGGGGCGATGATGGGGCGGCAGATTCTGGGGGCGATTCCTGTCGAGCGGCGGGTGCTGTTGTTCGCTGCGGTGGATGTGGGTGGTCATCCACAGCTTGAGGACAAGACCGTCGGGGAGGCCTTCCGGGCCGGTGCGTGGCGGGTGCTGGCGCTGGACCGGACGCCGCGCGATGAGCGGCGCGAGGAGCGTCGGGAGGAGCCTGCGGTGGAGGAGGCCTACGAGGACGGCGGCGGGGTGGGTGGGGTGTCGGGGTGGGTGTGGGATCTGCCCGACGCGTATGTCCTGCAGAAGGACGACCGGGTGGTGCTGGCCGCCACTCGGCGGGGGTTGGCGGAGCTGTTGGGGAGGCGGTCGCGGGAGCGGGCGGGGGCTTAGGGGGTGTTTCGCCCGCGCCGCCCTTACCCTTCCCGTCCTTGAAGGGGCGCTGCCCCTTCGACCCCGGTCCCTGGGGGCTGCCGCCCCCAGACCCCCGCTGTCGGCCTGAACGGCCTCGTCCTCAAACTCCCCCAGAGGGGGACCCCCAGACGGGCTGAAAATACCGGGACCGGCATCGAGAAGTGCCGGCCTCAAGCAGCCGAGCCCCTCAAATGCCTCTCCGCGAAGTCCAGTTCCAGGCGTACCTGCTTGATTCGCTCGTCCACCACCAGGGAACCGTGGCCCGCGTCGTACCGGTACACCTCGTGTACGGCCTCGCGGGCCTCCAGGCGCTTGACGTAGTTGTCGATCTGTCGGATCGGGCAGCGGGGGTCGTTCACGCCGGCGGCGATGTAGACCGGGGTCTTCACCTGGTCGACGTAGGTCAGGGGGGACGAGGCCTCGAAGCGTTCCGGGACCTCCTCCGGGGTGCCGCCCAGGAGGGTGCGGTCCATGGCCTTCAGGGCTTCCATCTCGTCGTGGTACGCCGTGACGTAGTCGGCGACGGGGACGTTCGCGATGCCCAGCGTCCATGCGTCGGGCTGAGTGCCGAGGCCGAGGAGGGTGAGGTAGCCGCCCCAGGAGCCGCCGGTCAGGATGAGGCGGGCGGGGTCGGCCAGGCCGGAGGTCACCGCCCATTCGCGGACCGCCGCGATGTCCTCCAGCTCGATCAGACCCACCCGGTGCTTGAGCGCGTCCGTCCAGGCACGCCCGTAACCCGTGGAGCCGCGGTAGTTGACCCGCACCACCGCGTACCCGTGGTCCACCCAGACCGCCGGGCCCGCCGCGAACGCGTCGCTGTCGTGCCACGTCGGGCCACCGTGGATGTCGAAGACGGTGGGCAGGGGGCCCTCGGCGCCCGCGGGACGCTGGACCAGGGCGTGGATACGGCCGCCCGGCCCTTCCACCCACACGTCCTCCACCGGGACCGAACCCGGGGACTTCAGGCCGGGCGGATCCAGCACCACCCGTCCCGTCGTCGACCGCACCGCCGACGGCTCCGCGGCCGACGACCACAGATACTCCACGCTGCCGTCCGGGCGGGCCGTCGCGCCGGACACGGTGCCCGCCGGGGTCGGGATCCGCTCCAGCTCACGCCGTGCCAGGTCGTACCGGAACAGCTCGCTGCGGGCCTCGAAGCTGTGCGCGATCAGCAGACCGGTCCCGTCGGGATACCACTCGGCGCTGACGTCACCGGGCAGCTCCAGCGCGAGGTCCGTCTCCTCCCCCGTCGTCACGTCCCACACCAGCGGCTCCCAGCGGCCGCGCCTCTGGTGGCCGATGAGCAGGCGGGCGTCACCGTCCACCGGGGCGAAGCCCAGGACCTCCAGGCCCAGCTCCTGGGTGCCGCCCTTGGTGTCGTCGAGCTCGGCGACCGCCGAGCCGTCGGGGCGCAGGACACGCAGCGCGGAGTGCATCGCATCGCCGTGCTCGGTGTGCTCGACGGCGATCAGCCTGCCGTCGTGCGAGAGGTCGCCGACGCCCGCGGACTCGCGGTGGCGGTAGATCTCCACCGGGGGCTCACCGGTGCGGGCCAGATGGACGGTCGTGCCGTCCTCGTCCGTCGAGCGGCCCACGATCGCCGTGCGGCCGTCCCGGCCGAGAGCGAGGCCCGCCGGATAGGACGGGTCCAGGCCCGGCGCCGCGAGCTCGTCCTCACCGCCGGTGAACGGCTGGCGGCGCCAGACGCCGAACTCGTCGCCGTCCTTGTCGTCGAACCACCAGATCCACGCGCCGTCCGGGGTGAGCACGCCGTCCGTGGTGCCGTTCGGCCGGTCGGTCACCTGGCGCTGCTCGCCCGTCGCACGGTCCCAGGCGTACAGCTCGTACGTCCCTGTGGCGTTCGACACGAACAAGGATCGGTCCGGGGCGTCCTCCGCCCAGTCCGGCAGCGACACCCGAGGTGCCCGGAAGCGCTTCTCCCAGTCCGGCATTCCCTTGCCCGGCGTGTCCTTGTCCTGCATGTGGTGATCCCGCGAATCGGACCCGTGGCTCTCAGTCATGGCCCCATAGTGCCTGGCCCGGCCGACAATTCGCTGGCGAGGCCCCCAGCCTGTGGATAACTTCGCGTCCATGCACTCCACGATCCCCCCGGACTGGAACGAGGCCAACCGCGCCATGTGGGACGAACGCGTCCCGCTGCACGCCGCCGGCGCCTTCTACGACCTCACCGGCTTTCGCGCCGGCGCCGACGCGCTGCGCGAGTTCGAGCGGGCGGAGGTCGGGGACGTGACGGGCCGCTCGCTGCTGCATCTGCAGTGCCACATGGGCCTGGACACCCTGTCCTGGGCGCGGCACGGCGCCGCCCGAGTCGTGGGCCTGGACTTCTCCGAACCTGCGGTGGAGACGGCCCGCTCGCTCGCCGCCGACCTGGGTTTCGGGCCCGACCGGGCGGCCTTCGTCGCGGCCGACGTGTACGACGCGGCGCAGGCGGTGCCGGACCCCTCGTACGACATCGTCTACACCGGCGTGGGCGCCCTGTGCTGGCTGCCGGACATCCGCCGCTGGGCCGAGACGGCGGCCTCCCTCGTCGCGCCGGGCGGGTTCCTCTACCTCGCCGAGTTCCACCCCATCACCGAGGCCCTTGACGACGAGACGGGCTCGCGGGTCGTCCGCGACTACTTCGACCGCGACGCCCAGGTGTACGACATCCCCGGCACCTACGGCTCGGACAGCACCGACACCGTCAACAACCGCAGTGTCGAGTGGCAGCACCCCGTCGGCGAGGTCGTGACCGCACTCGCGGCGGCCGGGCTGCGCATCGAGTTCCTGCGCGAGCACGACGTCTCGCTGTTCCGCCGGTTCGAGTCCTTCGAGGAGCGCGACGGCTATTTCCGTTTCCCCACCGGGCGGCCGCGGGTTCCGCTGATGTACTCACTGCGGGCCCGCAAGGACTGAAAGGACGGGCGTTTACGCAGGTCAGGCCCATTGTCAGTGGCGGGGTGCAGACTCCTTTCCATGACCGATCTGCGCAGGACAGTCGAGCGGTTCTGGGCCACCGCCGCGGCCCGGGAGTGGGACGCGTTCGCCGAGACGCTCGCCGAGGACGTCGTGTACACGCTGCCGCAGACGCGCGAGCGCATCAGCGGGCGGGAGCGGTATGTGCGGTTCAACCGGGAGTATCCGGGGGACTGGCGGCTGCGCGTCGAGCGCGTTGTCGCCGAGCCGGGGCAGGTCGTGACCTGGATCCACTGCACTGTGGGGCTGGAGGAGATGTACGGCGTCTCGTTCTTCACGGAGGACGGGAGCGGCCGTATATCCACGGTCACGGACTTCTGGCCGGAGCCGTACGAGCCGCCGGCGGGCCGCGAACACCTCGTCGAGCGGTACTGACCCCGCGGCTACCCCGCGGCCCGGCCCTGAGCCGGAGCCCCGTACCTTTGAGGGCGTGTACCGGTTTCTGCTGACGCCCCGTTGGTGGGGGATCAACGTCTTCGTGCTGCTCGCCATCCCCTTCTGCGTGTTCATGGGGTCATGGCAGCTGGGCCGGTTCGAGGCGCGGGTGGAGGGCCACCGCAGCGCCGGTGAGCAGGCCGCGGAGAACAAGCAGGAGGCGGCCCGTCCGCTCGCCGAGCTGCTGCCTGTGGACAAGGTGACCGTGGGCAAGCAGGTCACCGCGAGCGGCCGGTACGGCAAGCAGCTGCTCGTGCCCGGCCGCGAGCTGGACGGCAAGCAGGGCTACTACGTCCTGACGCTCCTGCACACCGACGACGGCAAGACCCTGCCGGTGGTACGGGGCTGGCGGCCGGGAGACGCCGACCGCGCCGCGATCCCTGCCGCACCGTCCGGCGAGGTCACGGTCACCGGGGCGCTCCAGGCATCCGAAGTGCCCGGCGAGAACGGCGTGCCCGCGCAGGGTGGCCTGCCGTCCGGCCAGACGGGGGCGATCAGCGCGGCATCGCTGGTGAACCTGGTGCCGGACGACGTCTACGACGCCTGGGTCACCCTCAACAAGGCCGACTCCGGTATGAAGCCGGTCCCGGTGGCCGCCCCCAACGACACCGGGCTCGACCTGAAGGCGTTCCAGAACCTCGGCTACACCGGCGAGTGGTTCGTCTTCGCGGGCTTCGTGGTCTTCATGTGGTTCCGCCTGCTGCGCCGCGAGGCGGAGTTCGCACGGGACGCGGAACTGGGCCTGCTCCGCGATGGGGAGACCGACGCGGACGAAGGGAACCGGGCCGGTGCCGGGAGCACCGGCGAGGGCCCGACCCAGGAGAAGGCGAACGCCTAGGCGCACGCCGGGCGACAACGCCCGGCAGGCCGCGACAGCGCCGCTGCCGCCCGTTCCCTACGCGCCCGGCAGCAGGCCCGTCCAGTACACCGTGCCCGCACAGGCGTTGGACACCGTCACCGTGACACTCGGGGCTCCGGCCTCCGGGGCGTTGGTGACCGCGACGCTGCCGTCGGCCGTGGTGTCCTCCGTCAGCAGCTGGGTCGTGGTGCCGGTGTCGCCGCCCGTGGACGTGCCCTCGCTCGTGCCGGGGGTGCCCTCGGTGGGGGTCGGGTCCGGTGAGGGGTCGGGGCCGCCCGTGCCGCCGCCGTTGTTGTCGCCCGTCGTGGGACAGGTCGCCGAGGGGAGCCAGGCGAACTTGACCTCGTAGGAGGCGCCCGGCTTCAGGACGAGGGAGGCGTACTCCGTCGACGGGTCGGGCAGGCCGACCGCGGCGTCACCGGCGACATGCCGGGCCGAGGTGACCTTCGTCGGGTCAGCGGCTCCCTGCGGAACCACACCGACCGTGCCGGGCCCGCTCACCGTGCACTCGGTGGTGGAGACGTTGCTGAAGCGGAAGGTGCCGTACACCGTGCCCGACGAGTCGGGCAGATCGGCGGACGAACCGGACAGGCCGAGCTGGTCCGAGGTGCACACGGCTATGCCGGCGGTGCTGGTCGCCAAGGGGTCGTCGGGCTTTCCGGACCCCGTGCCGGGACCGGTGCCGGTGCCCTTGTCGTCTTCCTTCTCGCCGTCCTTGCCCGTGCCCTCGGTGCGGCCCGAGGTGCCGCCGGAGGTGCCCGCGCCGCCGTCTGTCTGCTTGCCCTCGCCGGCTCCGCCCTGCGCCTGCTCGCCATGGCCGGCGACGGACGGATTGACGTCGGAGCCGGTGGAGTTGGAGACGTGCACCAGGGCCGGGACGGCAGTGCCGATGAAGAGCACCGCAGCCGCCGCGCCGACGAGCGCCTGCCGCTTGCGCGCCCGCCGTGCGGGGACCGCACGCCGCAGATGGTCCAGCGTGCCGTCGCGCGGCTCGATCTCGTCGACCGCGGTGTGCAGCATGCGGCGCAGTGCCAGCTCGTCCGAGTCGAGCCCGTCGAGGCTCTGGTCGTCGGGGCCGTGGTTCACAGTTCCGTTCCCAGCGTGCGATTGCTTCGGCTGTTGCTTGTCCGGCCACCCTGCCGGGTCACGCCGGCCGTCATGGTCCTCGCTCATGCCGGCGCCTCCATCGCGACCCGCAGCGCCGCGATGCCGCGCGAGCCGTACGCCTTCACCGAGCCCAGCGAGATGCCGAGCGTCTCGGCGACCTGGGCCTCGGTCATGTCCGCGAAGTACCGCAGGACCAGCACCTCGCGCTGCCGGCGCTGCAGGCCCTTCATCGCCTTGATGAGGGAGTCGCGTTCGAGCTGGTCGTACGCCCCCTCCTCCGCGCTCGCCATGTCGGGCATCGGCTTGGACAGCAGCTTCAGGCCGAGTATGCGGCGGCGCAGGGCGGAGCGGGAGAGGTTCACGACGGTCTGGCGCAGATACGCCAGCGTCTTCTCCGGGTCACGCACCCGCTTGCGCGCGGAGTGGACGCGGATGAACGCCTCCTGGACGACGTCCTCGCAGGAGGCGGTGTCGTCGAGGAGGAGCGCCGCGAGACCCAGCAGCGAGCGGTAGTGCGCCCGGTAGGTCTCGGTGAGGTGGTCGACGGTCGTGCCGGCGGCCGCGCTGTTCTCGGCGAGCTCGGCGCCGTCGCGCTGACCTGGGATGCGGGCGGGCCGCGCTGCGGGCATGGGCGCGATCACCGGCATGCCGCCGGGCGTGCCCATGCGGGGTCGGACGGGACGGCGGGGCGGCCGTAGGGCCGTACCGCGGGTCGCCGCGCTGAAGTCGAGAACCTCTGCCACGCCAGTTGGACACGCTTCCCCCCGTGAGGGTTGTACGTGCCGGACGTCACTTTTGCGTCAGTCCCCGCAAGGGGCCCTGTGCCCACGGCAGCCGAACCTCCGGACCCCGCAGCCGACCGTCTCGTGCCAGGCAGCACAACTGACCGTGCGTCAAACGCCCACATGCCTACCCGCTCTTCCCTTATGTCTATATATGAGCGGGCGTCCCCACGCCTGCTCATTCGGCGTCCCCACGCCAGAAAAAACGCGTCTCCACGCCCCATAAGGGCGACCGCAAAGACGCTCCCCGCCCTGCAAGCGGTTGCAAGAGCGGGGAGAAAAATCTTCAGCTGCCGCCGGGGTCCGGTTCAAGTGGTCCGGACCATCGATCAGCTCACACTTTTCACACAGATCCTACAAACGAATCGGCCCAGGCCCAGGGGATTTCCGGTGCCACCGGGGGCCTCACGAAAACTCCGCCGCCACGAGCTCCGCGATCTGTGCGGTGTTGAGGGCCGCGCCCTTGCGCAGATTGTCCCCGCAGACGAAGAGTTCGAGCGCCGTCGGATCGTCGAGCGCGCGCCGCACCCGGCCGACCCAGGTCGGATCCGTGCCGACCACGTCGGCGGGCGTCGGGAACTCGCCGGCCTCCGGGTCGTCGTACAGCACGACCCCCGGTGCCGTCGCCAGGATCTCGCGCGCCTTGGCGACCGTGACCTCACCCTCGAAGCGGGCATGCAGGGTCAGCGAGTGCCCGGTCAGCACGGGCACCCGCACACAGGTCACCGCGACCGGCAGCTGCGGCAGCCCGAGGATCTTGCGGGACTCGTCCCGCACCTTCATCTCCTCCGACGACCAGCCGTCCTCGCGCAGCGACCCGGCCCACGGCACGACGTTCAGCGCGACCGGCTCCGGGAACGGCCCGGTGTGGTCGCCGACGGCCCGCCGCACATCACCGGGGTGGGTGCCCAGTTCCGTACCGGCGACCAGGGACAGCTGCTGCCTGAGCGTCTCCACACCGGCGCGCCCGGCTCCGCTCACCGCCTGGTAGGAGGACACCACCAGCGAGCGCAGCCCGAACTCCGCGTGCAGCGCGCCCAGCGCCACGATCATGGAGAGAGTCGTGCAGTTGGGGTTGGCGACGATCCCGCGGGGCCGCATCCGGACCGCGTGCGGATTGACCTCGGGGACGACGAGGGGCACCTCCCGGTCCATGCGGAAGGCGCCCGAGTTGTCCACCACCACCACGCCCTTGGCGGCGGCGACCGGCGCCCATCGGGCGGCCACCTCGTCCGGTACGTCGAACATCGCGACGTCGACCCCGGCGAAGGCCTCCTCGGTGAGCGCCACCACCTCGACCTCCTCGCCGCGCACGGCCAGCTTGCGGCCGGCCGAGCGCGGCGAGGCGATCAGACGGATCTCACCCCAGATGTCCGCACGCTGGGACAGGATCTGGAGCATGACCGAGCCCACGGCCCCGGTCGCTCCCACGACCGCGAGCGTCGGTCCAGTCCCGGCTGTCACCGCCCGGTGCCGCCATAGACCACGGCCTCGTCGCTGTCGGAGTCGAGCCCGAAGGCGGAGTGCACGGCGCGCACGGCCTCGTTGACGTCGTCGGCGCGGGTGACCACCGAGATACGGATCTCGGAGGTGGAGATCAGCTCGATGTTCACGCCGGCGTCGGACAGCGCCTTGAAGAAGTCGGCCGTGACACCGGGGTTGGTCTTCATGCCGGCGCCGACGAGGGAGATCTTGCCGATCTGGTCGTCGTAGCGCAGCGAGTCGAAGCCGATGCCGTGCTTGTTCTTCTCCAGGGCGTCGATGGCCTTGCGGCCCTCGGCCTTGGGGAGCGTGAAGGAGATGTCCGTCAGGCCCGTGGAGGCGGCGGACACGTTCTGCACGATCATGTCGATGTTGATCTCGGCGTCGGAGATCGTCCGGAAGATCGCGGCGGCCTCGCCCGGCTTGTCCGGCACACCGACGACCGTGACCTTGGCCTCGGAGGTGTCGTGCGCGACACCGGAGATGATGGCCTGCTCCACCTGCTTTACCCCTTGCTCGATCGGCTCGCTGCTGACCCACGTGCCCTGAAGTCCGCTGAAGCTGGACCGGACGTGGATCGGGATGTTGTACCGGCGGGCGTACTCCACACAGCGGTGGAGCAGCACCTTCGAGCCGGACGCAGCCAGCTCCAGCATGTCCTCGAAGGAGATCCAGTCGATCTTCTTCGCCTTCTTGACCACGCGCGGGTCGGCGGTGAACACGCCGTCGACGTCGGTGTAGATCTCACACACCTCGGCGTCGAGCGCTGCGGCCAGCGCGACCGCGGTGGTGTCGGACCCGCCGCGGCCCAGCGTGGTGATGTCCTTCTTGTCCTGGCTCACGCCCTGGAAACCGGCGACGATGGCGATGTTGCCCTCGTCCACCGAGGTGCGGATCCGGCCCGGCGTCACATCGATGATCCGGGCTTTGTTGTGGACCGAGTCGGTGATGACACCTGCCTGGCTGCCGGTGAACGACTGGGCCGAGTGGCCCAGGCTTTTGATCGCCATGGCCAGCAGGGCCATGGAGATCCGCTCTCCCGCGGTCAGCAGCATGTCGAGCTCGCGCCCGGCAGGGATCGGGGATACCTGCTCGGCGAGATCGATCAGCTCGTCCGTCGTGTCGCCCATCGCGGAAACCACGGCGACCACCTGGTGGCCGTTCTTCTTGGCTTCCACGATCCGCTTGGCGACGCGCTTGATGCCCTCGGCATCGGCTACGGAGGAGCCTCCGTACTTCTGCACGACAAGGCCCACGTGCGCTCCTCGCTCAGTCCGTGTGTGTCGGCTCAGTTTACCGAGCGTCCGAAAACGACCTTGGGGTTCCCAGATGGTGAGATTCGGACGCTCCGGGATGGTGTCTGCCCGGCCGCGGGCAGGGCACTCCGGAAAGTGGGGCAGGTCACTACCGGCGGGGTGCCGGCGTCAAGAGGGCATTGACGCTCTCCGTAGCCAAACGCTAACTTCGCGTCGTCGTCGCCACACCAGGAGCACACGGCTCCATCGGGACTTGCGACGCGAAGGACCCTCCTCCTTTGACGACTGCGACCGCTTCAGAGATCCAGCACGTCACTCCAGCCGCATCGGCCCCCGCCACGGACCACCCGGACACGGATTCGCCGACCGGCCTTTTCAAGATCGAGCCCTTCACACCCCACTGCGAAGTCATCCGCGTCGCCGGCGACCACGCCGTCATCGGCGTCTCCACCGGCAACAGCTATTTCTCCGCCGCCCGCGTCCACGACCTGGCCCGCTGGGGCCTCGCGCTCTTCGAGCGGGTGGACTTCGTCTACACCGACCTGTACGTGGCCGAGATGTACGCCGCGTCCGGCTATCCGCCCGAGGACGCGCGCCGCAAGGCGGTGAAGAACCTGCGCGGGGTGCGGGCCAAGGTCCTGGGCGCCGTCCAGGCCGTCGACCCCGGCGGCACCCGCCTGTATGCCCACGCCATGTCCGACTTCCGCGGCAACGCGGCGTACCGCGAGATCCACGACCGGCTCCAGGCCCGCCTCGCCACCGACGACGAGTTCCGCACGACCTGCGAGAAGCTCGTCGACACCTTCCTGACCGGCAAGGCGGGACGCGCGAGCGACGCACAGCGCGAGGTCTGCCTGGCCTACGTCTGCGCCGAGGCCCCCCTCTTCCTGGACACCCCGGCCATCCTCGGCGTCCCCTCCTCCCTCAACTGCTACCACCAGCTCCTGCCGATGGCCGAGCTGCTCTACTCTCGCGGCGCCGGCCTGCGCGCCTCCCGTAACCAGGGGCACGCCATCGTGACGCCCGCCGAGGGGACCGACCCGGAGGAGACCGGCACCGATGTCCACTGAAACGCTCACCGCGATCGACTTCCCGTTCTCCTGGCGGGGCGACCAGCTCCCCGCCGAAGTAGAGGAGTTGCGCACCGGCACGCCCGTACGGCGGGTCCGCACCATCGCCGGCGACGAGGCCTGGCTCGTGTCGTCGTACGAACTCTGCCGGCAGGTCCTCGAAGACCCGCGGTTCAGCCTGAAGGACACCTCCGCCCCCGGGGTGCCCCGCCAGTACGCGCTGACGATCCCGCCCGAGGTCGTCAACAACATGGGGAACATCACCGGGGCCGGGCTGCGCAAGGCCGTACTGAAGGCCCTCAACCCGAAGAGCCCCGGCCTCGCCGAGTGGCTGCGGTCCTACGCCGCCGAGCTGGTCGACGGGCTGGTTCGCGAGGGTGCCCCGGCGGACCTGCGCGGCGGCTTCGCCGACCCGTACTCGGCGGGCATGCACTGCCGCATCCTCGGCATCCCGCAGCAGGACGCGCCGCGGCTGATGCGCAGCCTGGACATCGCGTTCATGAACTCGGCGTGTCCGGTCGCGGGGGCCCGGCTGAACTGGGACCGGGACATCGCGTACATGACCGAGCGGCTCGACGACCCGGCGACGACGGGTCTGATGGCCGAGCTCGCCGCCCTGCGCGCGGACCCCGAGTACGGCCACCTCACCGACGAGATGCTCGCGACGGTCGGGGTGACGATGTTCGGCGCGGGCGTCATCTCCACCGCGGGCTTCCTGACCATGGCGCTGGTGTCGCTGATCCAGCACCCGGAGCTCCAGGCCGAGCTGATCGCGCACCCCGACAGGATCCCCGCGGCCGTGGACGAGCTCCTGCGCATCAACCTGTCCATCGGCGACGGCCTGCCGAGGCTCGCGACCGAGGACGTACAGCTGGGCGATGTGCAGGTGAAGGCGGGCGAACTGGTCCTCGTCCTCGTCGAGGGCGCGAACTTCGACCCGGCCGCCTTCCCCGACCCGTACGCCGTCGACCTCACCCGCGAGAACAGCACCGCGCACCTCTCGTTCGGCGGCGGCCGCCACTACTGCCCCGCCACCGCCCTCGGCCGCAGGCACGCCGAGATCGCCCTGGAGACCCTGCTGGAGCGGATGCCGGACGTGCGCCTCGCGGTGCCGATCGAGCAGCTGGTGTGGCGGACCGGCTTCATGAAGCGGATTCCGGAGCGGCTGCCGATCATGTGGTAACAGCGGGTTTGCCCGCATGTCGCCTGTTCACGGGCTCGGCGGCCGGGCGTCTTTAAAGTTCAACCACTATGGTTCGCCCTGTGCGCGTACTTCTGGTGGAAGACGACGAACCGGTCGCCGAGTCGCTCCGGCGAGGACTCCTGCGGTACGGCTTCGAGGTGGCCTGGGTCACCACGGGCAGCGCGGCGCTGGGTCACGACGCCCCCTATGACGTCGTACTCCTCGATCTCGGCCTGCCCGACACCGACGGGCTCGACGTCTGCAAGGCCCTGCGCGGGCGCGGCGACGTCCCGATCATCGTGATCAGCGCGCGCAGCGACGAGACGGACCGGGTGGTCGGGCTGGAACTCGGCGCGGACGACTACGTGTCCAAGCCGTTCGGGGTCCGCGAGGTCATCGCGCGGATAAGGGCGGTGATGCGCCGCGCGCAGCCCCGGACCGCCGCCGAGTCCGGCCCGGACCACTACGGACCCCGCCTGACCGTCGACCGCAAGGCCGCCCGCGTCCGCCTGGACGGCACGGAGGTGGCCCTCGCGCCCAAGGAGTACGACCTGCTGGCCTTCCTCACCGAGGAGCCCGGGGCGCTGATGTCGCGCGAGCAGATCATGGAGGCGGTCTGGGACGCGAACTGGTTCGGCCCGACGAAGACGCTGGACGTGCATGTGGCGGCGCTGCGGCGGAAGCTGACGGGCGCGATCACGATCGAGGCAGTGCGGGGGGTCGGATTCCGGCTGGAGATCGTCAAGGCTGACGGGGGCGGGAGCGGCGGGGGCGACGGCACGTCATGATCCGTCAGCTCGTCCGCAGTTACGTCCTGCTCGTCGCGGTCGCCATCGCCCTGTTCACCGTGCCGGTGGCGTTCACGCTCACCGACCAACTCCGCGACGACACCAAGGCGTCCGTCCTGCGCGAGGCGGGCGCCATGGCCCTGCTGCTGGGCAACGACGAGAGCGCGGCATGCGAGGCCCTGGAGGAGGTGGCCAACGCCTACGAGGACGAGATCCAGGTGACCGCCACCGCGGCATGCGCTGCCGACCTGCCGCGGCCCACCGCGGACGAGGCGCTGACCAGGGCTCTGCGGTCCGGCGAGCCCTCGGTCGACTGGGGCTCCGACTTCATCTGGGGTGACCACCTGGTCGTCACCGTCCCCGCGCACGAGGGGGCCACGGCCGGCGGCAGCGACAAGGGCCCGGTCGTCGGCGCCGTACGCATCAAGTACTCGACCGGTGAGATGACCAGCCGCCTGTGGCAGATCTGGGGCTTTCGCGCGGTCCTCGCCGTGATCGTCCTGGGTGTGGCCGCAGCGATCGGCGTCGTGGTGGCCCGCCGGCTCACCCGTCCCCTGCGCCAACTCAACGACATGGCGAGCAAGTTCAGCGACGGCGATCTCACGGCCCGCTCCCCCGTCACCGGCCCGCAGGAGACCCAGACGCTGGCCCGCACCCTCAATCAGGGCGCGGAACGCCTCGACACCCTGATCGGGTCGCAGCGCATCTTCGTCGCGGACGCCTCCCATCAACTCAGGACCCCTCTCACGGCGTTGCGGCTGTCGCTGGACAACATCGCGGACGGTGTGGACGACGAGTTCGTCAAGGAGGACGTGGAGCAGGCGACCGCGGAGGTCGTCCGGATGAGCCGCCTGGTGAACGGCCTGCTGGTGCTGGCACGGGCGGAGGCGAAGGTCACCGCGGCGGAGCCGCTGGCCCTGTGGGACATCGTGCGGGAGAGGCTGGCGGTGTGGAGGCCGGCCGCCGACGAGCGCGGAGTCACCATCGCGCTCAGGGGGAGTGCCGACGGCCGGCTGCTTGCGCTGACCAGCCCCGGTCATATGGAACAGGTGCTGGACAACGTGCTCTCGAACGCCCTGGAGGTGTCACCCGACGGCGGCACGATCACGGTCCGGGTGGAGCCGCGGGGCGACGAGGTGGTGCTGTCGGTGGACGACGAGGGCCCGGGCATGTCGGACACCGACAAGTCCCGTGCCTTCGACCGCTTCTGGCGTGGCAAGGGCCTGACCGGGCGCGCGGGCTCGGGGCTCGGCCTCTCCGTCGTCAAGCAACTGGTGACCGACGACGGCGGGACGGTGGCCTTGGGCGACGCGCCCGGGGGCGGGCTGTCGGTGCGGATCAGCCTTCGGGCATCTTCGAGGAGTGGTGGTTGACGATGAGCCACTCACCGCCGCGCTTCTCGTACGCGTACGTGTAGCGGGCCTTGACGACGCTCTTCTCGCCGGTCTCGGGGTCGGTGAGCGTGAACTGGTAGGTGCCGGCGTCGATCACGGAGTTGTTGTCGAGGACGTTGACGTGCGTCTCGATCTTCTTGCCGACGGGCTTGTTGGCGAGGAAGTGCTCGAAGTAGTCGACTATGGCGGCGTGGTCGGCGCGGACCTTGTTGGACACGGTGGGCAGCAGGACCGCGTCGCTCGCGTACAGGTCGGCGACCTTCTCCGGGTCGCCGGTCTGCAGCGTCCTGTTCCACTGGTCGAACAGGCCGGCCACCTGCTTCTTGCCGGGCCGCCCGTCACCCCACCCGGGCCCGGCGACCGCGGCACCGGCGGCGACGGTGCCGACGGCGACAACCGCGGTGGCGGTGACCATGGCTACGCGCTTGCTTGTGGAACGACGAGTCATCGCATCTCCAGGGATCTGGTGGAAGTGACTCCAGATTCGCCCGGCGCTGGTTAGGGCCCGTCCAGCGGACGTACAGGCCCGGGACAACACGTCTCCAACTCACGCTGCGCGCCTGCCCGATCACACAGCGACAGCCTTCTTACGGCCGCGCCCGCGCACCAACTCGGCCCCGGCGCCGAGCGATACGACGCCCATGCCGACGGCGGTCATGACGCCCTGCGTGCCGTCGACGACGAAGGGGCGGCCGCGGCGACGACAGCGTTGAAGAGGAAGAGGAACCACAGGGCGGGGCGGGAGGAGAGCAGGGCCTTCATGACGGTTTCCTTCGGGGCGGGGCCGGTTCGACGGCCGTTGACCTGGTGAGATCAACGATCCCGGCTCCCGGGGTCAGCCACGAGGGAGCGCGCTCCCGAAGGCGGGGTGTAGCCCGCTACACCCCGTCCCTGAATCCGCTCACACCCCGAACAGCGTCACGCTGGGCGCAGCGCCTACTTCGCCGGGCGCAGCCCCAGCGGCTCCACGATCTCCTGCTCCATCACCTTGCCTGCCTCGAACTCCAGGGTCTCGTCGCCCATGCCCTGGTCGGTGTCCAGGCCGTCCAGCTCCGCCAGCGGCTGGTCCAGGCGGACGTGCGCCAGGACCGAGTGCAGGGCACGCAGGGTCGCCGACGCCGTAGAGCCCCAGTTGGAGAAGTAGGAGAACTGCCACCACCACAACGCCTCGGTGACGCGGCCGGCGCGGTAGTGGGCCATGCCGTGGCGCAGGTCGGTGATGACGTCGGTCAGGTCGTCGGAGATCCGGGCCGGGACCGGCGCCCTGCGGGGCTCGTAGGGGTCGAAGACCTCGGAGTAGACGTCGACCGGGTCCAGCAGGCGGGCGAGGTTCTCGCGGAGTTCGTCGACGTCGAGCTCCGGGCCCAGGTCGGGCTCGTAGCGCTCCTCGGGGACGATGTCCTCGTGGGCGCCCAGACGGCCGCCGGCCAGGAGGAGTTGGGAGACCTCCAGGAGGAGGAAGGGCACGGTCGAGCCAGGCTCGTCGCCCTTCGCGACCTCCGTGACGGCGACCAGGAAGCTCTCGATCTGGTCCGAGATCTGGACCGCGAAGTCGTCCGGGTTCTGCTCGTTCGCGTGCAGCGTGGCGTCAGACATCTAGGAGTCGTCTCCCCTCGAAGGCGCGGCCGAGGGTGACCTCGTCCGCGTATTCCAGGTCGCCACCCACCGGGAGGCCGCTGGCCAGGCGGGTGACCTTCAGGCCCATGGGCTTGATCATGCGGGCGAGGTACGTGGCCGTGGCCTCGCCTTCCAGGTTCGGGTCCGTGGCCAGGATCAGCTCCGTGACCGTCCCGTCGGCCAACCTCGCGAGAAGTTCTCGTATACGCAGGTCGTCCGGACCGACACCCTCGATCGGACTGATCGCGCCGCCGAGGACGTGGTAGCGGCCCCGGAACTCACGGGTGCGCTCGATCGCCACGACGTCCTTCGGCTCCTCGACCACGCAGATCACCGCCGGGTCGCGGCGCGTGTCCCGGCAGATGTTGCACAGCTCTTCCTGCGCGATGTTCCCGCACGTCGCGCAGAAGCGGACCTTCGCCTTGACCTCCATCAGGGCCTGCGCGAGGCGCCGTACGTCCGTCGGTTCCGCCTGCAGGATGTGGAAGGCGATCCGCTGGGCGCTCTTGGGACCGACGCCGGGCAGCCGTCCCAGCTCGTCGATGAGGTCCTGGACCACGCCTTCGTACAACGGACTGCCGTCCTTCCTGGGTCCTGCGGTTCCTTACGGTACGTACGGTAGTTGGCGTCGGCCCGTCTTAGAAGACAAGCCGGACAACGCCCGCGGCGTCAGAAGGGCAGGCCGGGGATGCCGCTGCCGCCGCCCAGGCCCTGGGCCAGCGGGCCCAGCTTCTGCTGCTGGAGCGCCTGCGCGTTCTCGTTGGCCGCCTGCACGGCCGCGATGACCAGGTCGGCGAGGGTCTCGGTGTCCTCCGGGTCCACCGCCTTCGGGTCGATCTTGAGCGCCCGGAGTTCGCCGGAACCCGTCACGGTGGCCTTCACCAGGCCGCCGCCCGCCTGGCCCTCGACCTCCGTCTGAGCCAGTTCCTCCTGCGCCCTCGCCAGGTCCTGCTGCATCTTCTGGGCCTGCTGGAGCAGCTGCTGCATGTTGGGCTGGCCACCACCGGGGATCACGATCAGCTCCTTGCCTCTGTACGGCTTTCCCGTTCAGCACGAGCCTACGTGGTCCGGGCAGCCGTCGCCCCGGCACTCTTTCGAGTGAGAAGAACTGGAGTCCTATACCTGATCAAGACCCCCTTCCGGGCGGAAAATAGGCGAAAGGCATCTCTTCGCCACCCATTGGGCGGTAGGAAGGGTCCGGCGCGTCAGCCTCAGGTGTTGCGTGACGTTCCGTGCGCCGCGGTGGTCGTACCCGGGTCGTACGTGCGGTCACACACCGTGATCAGTAGGGAGTGCCGGGTGGTTCAGCCGGAGATGCAGCCCGACAGGTCGCCACAGGACGGGCGGGGCGGCGAAGGGGCGGCCGGACTGCGGCCGGGCGATCTGACGGGTCGGGCCTTTCCGCTCGGGGACTGGGGAGAGCCGGCGGTGCGGTTGGACGAGCTGTACCGGTGGGTGGAGCGGGGGGCGCTGAACACGGCCGCGTGGTATCTCGCGGACCGGGTGTGGAAGCGGCGGGGGGCTCGCGCGTTGCGGGGGGGAGCGGCGTCCGGGGCGGTCGTGGGCGCCGCGTTGCCGTTGCTGGATGTGACGGGGGCGGTGAGCGGGACGGCTGCCTGGGGTTATCTGGCGCTGCTGCTGGCGGCGGCGTGCGTCGCGGCCGACCGGTTCTTCGGGCTGACGTCCGGGTGGATAAGGGACGTCGCCACGGCCCAAGCGGTGCAGCGGCGGCTTCAGGCGCTGCAGTTCGACTGGGCGACGGAGAGTGTGCGGGAGGTTCTGGGGCCGGCTGAGGGGACGGCGAGTGAGGCCGCCGAGCGGTGTCTGGGGGTGCTGCGGCGGTTCTGCGAGGACGTGACGGAGCTGGTCCGTGCGGAGACGGCGGACTGGATGGTGGAGTTCCGGACGGGATCGGCGCCGCTGGGCATTCAGTCCGCGTCGGCCGGGGGCATCCGCCACGACACGGGCACGGCCCTGGGCCGCTTCCCCGCCTCCCCGGCGAACGGCGCCCGCCCCAACATGCCGCGCCAACGCCCCCCGGAGATCCGGTGACGCACCCCCTGCCGAGCAGCACCGGGCCGCCACAGGCACGCCGCCCGACCACCGGAGGTCACTCGCAGAGGGTCATCGCCTGGCGGCACGGCAGATGCCCCTTGTCCCGGATCGCCTGCCGGCTCGTCTCCTCGTCGAGGTAGGCGAGGAAGCTGGCGGCGAGGGTCCCGTTGCGCGGGGCGCCGTAGGTGTAGGCGTATTCGACGTCGCGATACGGATAGGTGCTGCCGTTGGTCTCGATCTCGTCGATGTCGGCCTGTTCGCCGTCCAGCGGCACCCTGGCCACGCCGTCCCTCTCGGCGGCCTTGGCGAGGGCGAGCTCGCTGTAGCCGATGGCGCCGCGCGCTGCCGCGACCTTCTTCAGCACGTCGCCGGTGGAGGCGAGTTCACAGCGCACGACGACCGAGGCGTTGTCACGGCAGTCCAGCGAGGTACTGGGCGCGCTCTCCCACCGCCCGTCGAGCACCCGCTCCTGGAAGATCTGCCGGGTCCCGGAGTTGTCCCCCCGGCTGACGAGGACGATGGGCAGGTCGGCGAGGTCGCGGTACGTCGTCTCCCGCTCCGCCTCGGACATCAGCTGCCCCCAGCGTGTGTACGTCCCCGCATACAGCTCCCGCACCTGCCGCACCGACAACCCGGCCGCCGCGAACGCGTTCCCTTCGCTTGCGACCAGCGTGTAGGCCGACAGCGCGATCTTCTTCCCCCGCAGCCCCAGCCGCTCGCCCGACGGCCCGTCCGAGAAGGCGATCACGGACCGCGCGCTGTCCTTCGACCGGCCTGCCAGCGCGTCGAGTTCGACGACACCGAGCTCGCTGCCGCGCGCCTCGACCGTGATGTCGGCTCCCTGGCACTTGCCCTCGTAGTCCTTCGCGAGCGTCTCGATCACCGGTGCGAACGCGGTGGACCCGGTCACCGTCAGCCCGCCCCGCTCGCACTCGATCGGATTGCCGTCCCGGAAGACGACGATGCCGGCGAGCACCAGCACGGATGCCGTGAGCAGGGCGGTGAACACCCGTGCCGGAAGGCTGAAGACGTTCTCCTTCTCGTCCGGGGTGGCGCTGCGGTTGGGGTGCACCTCGCCTTCCCGGATCCCGCCGTACAGCCGTATCTCGCGCCCGACATCACCGCCGGAGAGCAGCACCAGCAGCTTGAAGTAGTCGCCGCGGTTGAGCGGCACCCGCGGGATGCGCAGCCGGTTCCCCTCGTACCCGAAGCCGCGGTCGGCGCTGAAGTGGTCCATGATGTGGTCGATGTCGGTCGGCTGCGTGACGGAGACCCCGCGAATGGTGCGGTCGGTGAACACCGCCGTCAGCCCGTGCCGTTCGGGGCTCGTGTAGTCGTCGCGGTCGATGGTCTGTGAGCCGTCGTTCTCGATGCGCAGCAGGACCAGCGTGGCGTCGACCATGCCCGGCGCCTCGTCGAACAGGCCCAGACGCCGGTTCTCCCGGCCCGAGCGCACGTCGTCGCCGATCGCGTTGTCCATCTGGACGCGGTACCCGATCCGTTTGCGGCCCGGCACCCGGCGCTCGTACCAGACCATGACACCGGACGCGACGACGCCGATGACCGCCGTCCCGACGGCCACGACGTTCTCAGCGCTCAGCCACTCCATGTGGGTGCCCCCGCTACTCCCCGGAGTCGGATGGTGGGGTCACCGTACGCGCGCACAGGGGAACATACGACCGACTCCTGGGGCAGTTCGCGGTTTGTTCAACCACCCCACAGGAAAGGGCCGTTCACCGGAATCACGCCACTGCTCGGCGCTGCCCCCGCTAATGCTTCCGGTACGTCAGTTTCTCCCCGCTGCTTGTGTTCACCCGCTCCAGCCTGCCGTCCGGCAGCAGCGTGATCCGGGTGGCCTCGCCCGGCGAACAGGAGGTGGCGGGCTCGCCGGCCGTCACGGTGGAGGGGCCCATCGCCAACGGGCCGTTCCCGACCGGCGCTCGGGTCAGGTCCGCCTCGAACTCGCAGTGGTAGGTGCCGGTTCCGGCGGGACCGTCGGCGACGAGGAGAGAACCGTGTCGCCCACCTCGCCCTGCCGGATGGTCAGCCGACGGGTGTTCGCGCCGCCCGCGTTGTCGATCGAGGCCGTCCAGGTGCCCAGGTACCCGGCCGGGATCACACCGTCCCCCGGCGCCGAGGCAGTCGGGCTCGGGGTGGGGGCGGCGGTCGGGTCGTCGCCCCCGGAGCCGGTCGTGTCGGTCGTGACGGTCGGGGAAACGGTCGGATCACCGCCGGCCCCGTTCCCGTCGCCGCCGTTCATCAGGCCGTACACCGAACCGCCGGCGGCGAGCGCGACGACCAGCGCGATGAGGACGAGGGCCACCGTGGAACGACCGCTCCGGCGGGGCTCCTCGGGTGGGACGCCGGGGATGTACGGCGGGGTGGGCCCGTACGACGGGCCGTGACCGTACGGCGGGTTCGGGCCGTAGGAGGGTGTGGCGCCGTACGAGGGGGCCGAGCCGTAGGGCGAGCGCGGGCCGGGCTCCGGGTAGCCGTACGCCGGCTGCTGCGGGTGTTGCTGCGGAGAGCCGTAGGCCGGGTGGGCCGGGGTACCGCCAGGGGCGGCGGCGTCCCCGAAGGGGCCGCCGGGCGGGGCACCCGGCTCCGGTGGCGGGCCGACCCGGGTCGCGGCCGCGGTCGGGAGCTGGTCCGGCGGCGTCGCCCCGGCGGCCGGGGCGTGCTCGGGCGAGGCCGCGGGGGTCGGCTCCCCGGAGCCACCCCCAGCCGGCCCCGGACGCGCTGGCCCTTCCGAACCTCCGGGCCGCGCGGATCCCTCCGCTCCCCCCGGCCCCACCGGATCCTCCGTGTCCAGCAGCCGCACCGCATGCCGCCCCAGCTGTGCCACCAGCGCGCTCGGCAGCCACGGATCCCGGGACCGCCCTCCGGAGACGGTGTCCTCGGCCCCCGTACGCTCCAGGATCCGGTCCAGCGTCGGCCGGGCGCCGGGGTCCTTGCGCAGGCAGTCCCGCACCAGCTCGGCGATCCCCTCGGGCACCCCCTCCAGGTCGGGTTCCTCCTGGGCGATGCGGAACATCAGGGCGTGGGCGCCGCTGTCGACGGAGCCGAAGGGCAGCCTGCCGGTCGCGGCGTACGAGAGCACCGAGCCCAGGCAGAACACGTCGCACGCCGGCGTGATCCGGTCGCCGCGCACCTGCTCGGGCGCCATGAACCCCGGCGACCCGACGAGCGCGCCGGTGCGGGTGAGCCCGCTCTCGCCGCCCACCGTCTCCAGCGCCCGCGCGATCCCGAAGTCGATGACGCGGGGCCCGTCGATGGTGACCAGCACATTGGACGGTTTCAGATCACGGTGCACTATCCCCGCGGCATGGATGTCCTTGAGCGCATGCGCCAGACCGGCCGTCAGGATCCGCACCGAGCGCTCGGGCAGGGCCCCGTGGTCGCGCCCGACGACCCGCTGCAGGCTGGGCCCGGCGACATACCCGGTGGCGACCCAGGGCACCTCGGCCTCGGTGTCCGCGTCCAGCACCGGCGCGGTCCAGAACCCGCCGACCTGCCGCGCGGCCTGCACCTCCTGCCGGAACCGGGCCCGGAACTCCTCCTGGGCGGCCAGTTCCCGCCGTACGAGTTTCACGGCGACGGTACGGCCGCGGTCGGAGCGGGCGAGATACACGTCCCCCATGCCGCCCGCCCCCAGCCGCGCCAGCAGCCGATAAGCCCCGATCCGCTGCGGATCACCCGACCCCAGCTTCTCCATCGCTCGCCCCCAACCCCACCCACGCAAGCCCCCGCCTACGCGACGGCCCCACGATAGTGCGGCATACCGGGAGGTGAGCGGGGCGGCGTCTACGGTTCGGTAACAGGAGCGTCGATCCCGTCGAGGACCTTCGACAACCGTTCCAGAACCCGTACGGCCTCGGCGAGCTCCGCGTCCCCGAAGGCGTCGGCCAGCCGGTCCGCGAGGACCGCGTGCCCGGGGTCGATCCTGGAGATCGCCGCGCGTCCCTCCTCGGTCGGCGCGAGGAGCTTCGCCCGGCGGTGCGCGGGGTTCGGCCGGTACTCGGCGAGCCCCTTGTCCACCAGCAGATCGGCGATGCGCTGCACGCTCTGCCGGGTGATGCCCATGGCGCGGGCGACGCCGGCGACGGGCAGGGGTTCGCCGAGCACCGCGCCCAACACCTGCCACCAGGCCGCCGTCAGCCCGGCCGGCCGGGCCAGTTCCTCGGCGACCGCGAGGAACTGGCCGTTGAGCTTGAAGACACCGAGCGCGCTGCGGCTCAGCAGATCCTGGCGTTCCCGGCTCACAGAACCCCGGCCTTCTCGAGTACGGCGTACGCCTCGGCGTCGGAGTCGTGGAACAGGCGGTACCAGGCGTCGACGGCCTCGTCGTCGTACACCTTCAGCAGCCGCAGGATCTCCCGGGCGAAGGCGACGGGCTCGGTCGGGCCGGCCGTGACGAGCCCGCCGTCGGTGACGGCGTCGGCCTCGACGTACCGCTCGCCGCCGCCGTAGCCGGTCGCGGCCAGGTAGAAGGAGATCGCGCTGGTGTGGTCCCGGTCGTCGAGCAGCCCCTCGCGCGCCATCCCGGCTGTCGCCCCGCAGATCGCCGCGACCGGCACACCCGCGTCGAGGAACTCCCGCGCCTTGCGGGCGAACGGGGCGAGCTCGTCGCCCGCGTCCCAGAGGTCGGCGCCAGGCAGGATCAGCAGGGCCGCGTCGGACGGCCGTACGTCATCCAGGGCCAGGTCGGGCTGGATGCGCAGGCCGCCGACGCTCGTGACGGGCTCCGGGGTCGGGCCGACGGTACGGATCCCGTATCCGGCGCGGGCGAGCTGGGCGGTGGCGTGGCCCGGCTCCCAGTCGGCCAGGGTGTTGTAGACGGCGAGGTACACGGGCTTGCTCATGGCTCCTCCTGGAGACCTCGAAGATGACAATATTCTGTCATTTGGACAGCTTGCTGTCAATGCAGGCTGCGGCATGGCGTATGGCACGGCGGCCGTGTGGCTTGGGTTGCACGGGGCGTCGACAACCTGTCGCGGAAACCCACCGACCGCAGACAGGACGCCGATATCGCGCCCGAAGGGCCCGCCCGTACGCTCGGGCGCATGACCCCTCAGCCAAATCCCGAGGTCGGCGCCGCCGTGAAGGCCGCGGACCGTGCGCATGTCTTTCACTCCTGGTCCGCTCAGGAACTCATCGACCCGCTCGCCGTCGCCGGTGCGGAGGGGTCGTACTTCTGGGACTACGACGGCAAGCGCTACCTCGACTTCACCAGCGGGCTCGTCTACACGAACATCGGCTACCAGCACCCGAAGGTCGTCGCCGCGATACAGGAGCAGGCCGCACACCTGACCACCTTCGCGCCCGCCTTCGCCGTCGAGGCCCGGTCCGAGGCGGCGCGGCTGATCGCCGAGCGGACGCCGGGCGACCTGGACAAGATCTTCTTCACCAACGGCGGCGCGGACGCCGTGGAGCACGCCGTACGGATGGCCCGGCTGCACACCGGGCGGCCGAAGGTGATGTCTGCGTACCGGTCGTACCACGGCGGTACGCAGCAGGCCGTGAACATCACCGGCGACCCGCGCCGCTGGGCCTCCGACAGCGCCGCGGCCGGTGTGGTGCGCTTCTGGGCGCCCTTCCTCTACCGCTCCCGCTTCTACGCCGAGACCGAGGAGCAGGAGTGCGCTCGGGCGCTGGAGCACCTGGAGACGACGATCGCCTTCGAGGGCCCGTCGACCGTCGCCGCGATCATCCTGGAGACGGTTCCCGGGACGGCCGGGATCATGATTCCGCCGGCCGGCTACCTGGCGGGCGTCCGCGAGATCTGCGACAAGTACGGGATCGTCTTCATCCTGGACGAGGTCATGGCGGGGTTCGGGCGGACCGGTGAGTGGTTCGCGGCGGACCTGTTCGACGTCACCCCCGACCTGATGACCTTCGCCAAGGGCGTGAACTCCGGGTACGTGCCGCTCGGCGGCGTGGCCATCTCCGGGGCCATCGCACAAACCTTCGCGAAGCGGCCGTACCCCGGCGGTCTGACCTACTCCGGGCACCCGCTGGCCTGCGCGGCCGCCGTCGCGACGATCAACGTCATGGCCGAGGAGGGCGTCGTCGAGAACGCCGCCCGGCTGGGCTCCGAGGTGGTCGGACCCGCGCTGCGGGAGCTCGCCGAACGTCATCCTTCCGTCGGCGAGGTCCGCGGCGTCGGCATGTTCTGGGCGCTCGAACTGGTCAGGAACCGCGAGACCCGCGAGCCCCTGGTGCCCTACAACGCGGCGGGGGAGGCCAACGCCCCCATGGCAGCGTTCGGCTCCGCCGCGAAGGCCGGGGGCATCTGGCCGTTCGTGAACATGAACCGCACCCACGTCGTGCCCCCGTGCAACGTGACCGAGGCGGAACTGAAGGAGGGGCTGTCAGCGCTGGACGCTGCGCTGGCTGTGGCGGACGGGTACGTGGAGTAGGCGTCCGGGGGGGGTTGCCCACCCGCCCAGGCATTTCAGCCCGTCTGGGGGTGCCCCCTCTGGGGGAGTTTGAGGACGAGGCCGTTCAGGCCGACAGCGGGGGTCTGGGGGCGGCAGCCCCCAGGGACGATGGGGGTCCCCCCGCTCGAGCGAAGCCGAGAGTGGGGGGAGGACAGGGGCGGCGGGGGCGAAAAAGTCGGCGCCGTCACGGGAATCTCGCCCGGAAGCCGAACGCGTAAGGTGGCGTGCTCGTAGACATACATGCGCACGCCACCTCATCGCGACGACGGGAGACGCCCTCACCATGCCCGGCACCGGCACCGGCGGCAACGGCTCCGTGACCCGCAGCACCCTGCGGCAGCAGCTCGCGGACGCCCTGCGCGACGAGGTACTGTCCGGGCGGCTGCAGGCGGGCCGGGAGTTCACGGTCAAGGAGATCGCCGACCAGTACGGCGTCTCCGCGACCCCGGTCCGCGAGGCACTCGTCGACCTCTCGGCGCAGGGCCTCCTGGAGGCCGACCAGCACCGCGGCTTCCGCGTGCACGAGTACTCCGTCGAGGACTACCGCGGCATCATCGAGGCCCGCGGCCTGGTCACCAACGGCATGTTCCACGTCCTGGCCACCGACCGGCCGGGCCACCGTGACCCGGACGACCCGCGCGTCCTCGCCGCCGCCGTCGGGGTACGCCGCCGCGCCGAGGAGGCCCAGCGCGCCGCCACCGCCGGCGACCTCACCGTGCTCATCGGCTACGACCTGCGCTTCTGGCGCGAACTCGGCGCCCTCTTCGGCAACCCGTACCTCTCCGACTTCCTGCACCGGCTGCGCGTGCAGTCCTGGGTCTGCGCGGTGCAGCATCTGCGCCGCCTCGACGATCTGCGCGGCCACCTGTGGTCCCGGCACACCGAACTGGTCGACGCCCTGATGCACCGCGACCTGCCCACGGCCCAGTCGATCATCGCCGACCACGACGCGAACGCCCTCGCCCTGATAGAGCGACTGGCGGCCGGATGACCCACGAGCGGGAGCTGTCGAAGGCTCCCGACATGCCGGAGACCCCCGACCTGCAGGACCTGCAGCACCCCCAACTCCTGGGCCGGGCACTCGGGCCGGGTCCCGCCGGTCAACGCGTCCTGGCGGGAGCAGGCCCGGATGGATCTGGCGTACTGGCGGGCGAGCGTACTGGTGCTGGCCCGCAGCCGAACGACGGTGCGCTGCGTGAGACCGTGGAGAAGCTGGTGGGCGGTCCGGGAGGTGGGTGGACGGAGTGTGGGTATGGGACCTGCACGAGCGGGGACTTGCATGACAAGCCCCCGGAGGAGCCGACGAAGAGCCCCTGAAGAGCCCCACGAAGACCGGCATGAGGGGGTCCGCCCCGGACCCTCACCGATTACCCTTCCCTGACCACCGTGCTACCCACTGTGCTACGCCTTTGCCACGCCGTGTGACCGCTGTGTGAGGAGCCCTCTTTTGGCCTGTGACCTGTGGCTGGTACCGCTTGTCGACGTGTTGTGCCACACCCCCGACAACCCGTTCGCCGAAGAACTCGCGCAATACAACAAGGTGCTGGCCGAGGCGGGGCTGCCGCCGGTGCCGGTGTACCAGTACATGCCGGGCCTGTCCGGCGACGTCGCCCCGGTCGCCGGCTTCGACTACGACGCCCTGCACTTCCTGCGCCGCGCGTATCTGCTCCAGGTCTGCGGCCTTCCGGTGACCCCGGTCGACGACCTGGGCGGCGACTACGAACAGCTCCTGGAGATGTTCGAGACGACGGCCCAGCAGTCGCACCTGGTCTGGCACTACGACCACGCGGGCGCCTACGTCCCCGTCGACTTCCCGAACCCGCTCGCCAACGACGAGCTCCTGGCGGGCGGCGGCCCCCTGGGTTCCGCCCAGGCGCTCCTGCGCGAGCTGGAGTTCGTGGCCCAGGTCATCGGCATCGACCCGGCCAACCCCCCGGCGCCGCCCCAACCCCCGCTCTCCCCCACGTCCTTGGAGGAGCCGGCGGTCCCCGCCCCCTACGACCCGAGCCCCTTCGCCCGTGAACGGCACGTGTGGCTGGGACTGCACGCGGCGGCGACGCGGAGTCTGGCGCAGGGGTCGATGATCGTCTTCAGCTGAGCTTGAGCTGGGCGAGCCCCTTCCGGACGTCCTCGGCGTTCATCACCGGCGTGTACTCCACCTTGGCCCCCAGCTCGAAGAACAGCGGTTCGGCGATGGCCGGCATCTGGGAGGGCTCCTTCAGATCGAAGAAGAGGAACATCGTGCGCAGCCCGTGCTCGGTGGTGAAGTAGGCGGCCTCCGGCTTGACCTTCTCCATGAGCTCCTGGATCACCTGGGGCATCTTGCCGGCGCGGATCGCGTCGTTCCCCTTCTCCGTGTCCATATTCGCCTTGAGCAGTACGCGCATGACACACCTTCTTCCCGTCGCCGCTGAGCGTTCCAGCCTCACATTATGGGCAGTATGTACGGTTCGCCCTTTCACTGCTCCATCAGGTGACGCCCGGCCTCGAACGGGACGCGCATGACGAGGCGGGCGGCTCGGTGTCGTGCGTTGCCCGCGCGGCTGCTCAACTCCCTGGTTCTCGCGGGAAGTTACTGCATACGCTGGCACTCGGAACACCCAGCGGTTCGCAAGGGACGGGGGATGCCATGGGCGACGAGGTCCGGCCCACGCAAGTGCGCAACGAGATCTGTGACGGGTACTACGGCAATGTCGTCCAGGCGGGCGCCATCGGTGGCGGCGTGCACTTCCACCAGGGCCCCCGCGACGAAACGAGCGACCTGCAGAACCCGGTCATCGTCCGGGTTCGGCGGGAGCCCGGTTCGACCATGGCCGACCTGGTGGTGGACGCCGACCCGCCGAGGCCCATGGCGCCCAGCGGCACGCTCTACATCGTCACTCTCCAGGCCCGGCCCACGACCCGGGCCGGGATTCTGCGGGCGGCCCGGGGCGTCGTGGTGTCCCGTCGGCCTCCCCGGCCGGCCTGTCTCCAGCCCCGGATAGGCCGGGCGATCGTGCCCCGGTACTTCAGGACCGAGCTGGACGCCGACCCGCCGCGACTCGAAGCGCAGGGGGCGGACTTCCCGTTCTCCATCAGCGCCACCGACGTGGAGGAGTTCCACTTCGAGGCCGTCGTGCGCAGCGACGAGGTGTGCTGGCGGATCGAACTCGACTGGGAGTGCGCGGAACACGAGGGAACCGTCGTCATCGACAACAACGGTGAGCCGTTCGAGGCATATCCCGTGGCCGCGCTCTACCTCGAGGGCCACGCTCCGTCCGCGCTCAACTCGGGCTGCGGCTGGATCGGCCACGAGCCCGAGTGCCCGGCGCTTCGCTTCGAATCCGAGCCGGCCCACGCGAGCCGGCCGACTCAGCGGTCCACCGCTTTCGATGACCTCTACCTGGCGGTACTGGACCTGGACGCCGGCATGCGGGTGGCGGATCCCGACGACCCGGCCTCCTGGGACGGCTACCGCACGCTCGCAACCCGGGTGCGGACCCTTCTCGGCCGGCCGGACTTCACCGGCCACGATTCCGCCCGGTTCCGTGACCTCCTCGTACGTGTGGTGCGCTATTTCTACCTGTCGGGCCAGCATCAGGTCGGTGTGACCGTCGCGCGCCCGGCCCACCGCCAGTGGGCCGCCGACCTGGGGGAGGATCACCGGGACACCCTGGCCATGGCCAACAGGCTCGCCGGCTGCGTCTTCGGCTCCGGGAAGCACGAGGAGGCCCGCGTCCTGTGGGAGGACGCTCTCCCCCGGCTCGCCAGGACGCTGGGCGAATCGCACCCCGACACCCGAAACGTCGCCGGCAACCTGGCCGCGAGCCTCAATGCGCTCGGCGAGTACGAACAGGCTCGGGACCTGATAAAGGTCTCGCTGCGGATGAACAGGCAGGCGCTCGGCGACGACGACCCCGTCACTCTGCGCGCGGCCGGCCAGCTCGCGATCAGTCTGTACCGGGCCCGGGAATTCGAGGAGGCCCGGGTGCTTCAGGAGGACACGCTCGGGCGCTATCGGCGCACCTTGGGCAAGGACCATCCCGAAACCCTGCAAGAGGCCGCCAACCTCGCCTTCACCCTCGACGAACTGGGAGAGCACGAGGCAGCGAAGGCCCTGGACGAGGACATCTGGCAGCGTCGGCGGCGGGTGCTCGGCGAGAACCACCCGAAGACCCTGGCGTCAAAAGCGCGTTACCGTCGCGAAAGGCCCGCCGATCAGGAACGGTGACCCGGCCTCGCGCCGCGGGCGCCGGTTCCCCGCCTGAACGGGTCACCCGTTCCCGAAATGGACCGACCCGTGGATGTCCCGCGTCTGAACGAGATTGCCGTGCACCGTGCCGTCGGACCTGTTGTTCACATCACCCGAGCCGGTCGATGTGGGCTTGAGTGTTTCGGCCTGACCGCGCCACACGTCGAGCGCGGCGGCGAAGTCGGGATCCTGACGGGCGCGCAGGGCCAGCACTTCGGCCAGTTCATGGGCACGCTGCTGGCTGTTCGTGGCCTGCGCGAGGGCCGTCAGCTCCGCCTCACCGCCCGGCTCTGCGTCCGACGACCGGCGGGCGACCAGCTCTCGTAGCCTTGTCCAGATCTGCTGCCCCGCCGCACTCGCGGCGCCCCCCGCAACGGCCATGAGCAGCTCAGGCGTGACCGGGTCCACGGGCACCCTCCGATGTCGTCCCTCAGTGGCGTTCGGTGTGGCTCGAGCGTAGAGCACCACGGACGCCTCTGCCCTCGAACTCCCGTATCCCAAAGGCTGGTTGGGATGTCACATCCCACCGCGTCCGCGGCCTCGTGCGCCCCCCGGCCGTGTATCTTGCCGACAACCCGACAAGAGCCGTCGCGCGAGGGGCACATGGCGCACGAGGGACCCGACCGGACCCGGACACCGGTTCCGCCGGGAAGCACGACGAACATCAACTTGGGCGACGCAGTCAACCTGGTGCAGGCCGGTTCCATCAAGGGCAACGTCGTCTTCGCCGGAGGCAGCGGCACACCGTGGCCGGCCTTCGCCTGGCTGACCGCCTCGGTGGTGCTGTCGGCCGCGGTGGGGGTCCTCGCCTGGCTGGCACTGGGCCGTGTCTCGTCAGCGGAACCGGCGGGCCCGACCACCTGGGCGCTGACCTGCGTCGGGCTCGGCTGCCTGGGTGGTACAGCCTGGGGACTGCGCAGGTGTACGGCGGCGTGGCGGGCGTACCGCAGTCTCGGCATGCGCCACCGGCTGCTCGTCGCCGCGGACCATCTGGCACACGCGACCGCGGCAGCCTGGGAGCGGGAAGAGGAGGCGCTTCGCCTGTACGACCCGAAGGCCCTGCCGGTGCGTTGGCGGACCGCCACCGGGCACCATGACCAGTGGGCGACCATCCGTGGCAGCGACGCGGAGGTGCCACCGCTCGATCTTGACGGGCACTTCGCGGACATCCTGACGGTCTTCTGCAAGGTCCCCTCGGGCCGCCTGGTGGTTCTGGGCGGGCCGGGGTCGGGGAAGTCCGTCCTCGCCGTGCGCTTCCTGCTCGACCACCTCACGGACCGCCGCGAACGCCACCCGACCGGCCCGGTCGCCGTACTGCTGTCCCTGTCTTCCTGGGACCCGTCAGGGCCGAACTTCAGCGAATGGGCAGCGAGCCGGATCGCCCGCGACTACCCCGAGCTCACCGACATGGGCGGTACCGGTTCATCGGCGGCGGCCGAACTGCTGGAGAACGGAAGGCTGCTGCTGGTCCTGGACGGATTCGACGAAGTGGCCCCGCAGGCCCGCCCGCAGGTCCTGGAAGCGCTGAACGCCATGCGGGGCCGCAGTCGCGGGAAGGTGCTGCTGACCAGCCGTCGTGCCGAGTACGAGGCAGCCGTCGAGGAAGCAGGCGCCCTGCGCGCCGCCGCGGTGATCGAGCTGGAACGGCTCGGTACCGAGGACCTGCGGCACTTCCTGCCGCTGACCGTCGGCGCACACGGCCGCAGGGGGTCCGGTGGTTCGGACCACCAGGACAGCCACGACGGCCACGACGGTCTCGACGGTCTCGACGGCCCGGCCGATCACGACGCATCGGGCGCCTCCAAGTGGCAGCCCGTCCTCGACGCGCTGCCCGGCAGCGGGCCGCGCCCCGGCGACGACGGCGAAGCGCCGTCGGCCCACGCCGCCATGCTCCGCGACGTGCTGTCCACCCCGCTGATGGTCGCCCTCGCCCGCAGCGCCTACAGCGACACCTCCGCCTCCCCCGACGAACTGCTCAAGTCCGGGCGGTTCCCCCACCGCGAAGACGTCGAGGACCATCTGCTCGACCAGTTCGTGACAGCCGTCTACCGCACGCCGCCGAGCACCTACGCCACCCCCACCGGCCGCTGGTCTGCCGATGAGGCCAGGGGCTGGCTCTCGTCGCTGGCCCGACGGCTGCAACGGCTCGGGCTGCGCGAGATCGTCTGGTGGCGGCTGAGCCCCGGCGTCCCCGAGGCCTGTCGACTGGCACTGGAGACGGCCGCCCTCGCGCTCACGCTCGGTGTCATGACGTGGTTGGTGTTCGGCCAGCCGCAGCGGCCGGCGCAGCCACCTCCGCCGTCGGCACTGGTCGTTCAGGCGGTCGCCTGTCTGATCGCCCTGCTGACCCGGCGGCCCGGCGGTACGGAGACCGGGATCGAACCGCGCCGCCTGGTGATTCGCGGACGGCTGCGGGCCTTCGTCACACAGGCGTCGATCGCGGCCGCGGTCATCCTGCCAATCGGACTGTCGACGCAGGTCAACGCGGTGATACTGGCCGTGCTTCCCCTCCTGTTCGGCACGCGCACGTTCGTCGACCCCGCCGTCGACATCTCCCGCGCGGGCAGCCCGCAGGAGCTGCTGCGGGCCGACCGTAGGACGGTGGCGGTACTCGCCCCCGTGTACGCCCTTCGCAGCGAGGGCCCGGGCGCGGTCCGCTCCTGGCTGCTGGCCTTCGCGGCGCTCGGCCCGCTGCTCGTCACGGCCGCCTGGCACCGCACCGGTGGCCGTGACGTCGTGGGACCGTTCATCTGGACAGCCTGCGGGGCGGGTTCGTTCATAGCGCTGGCCCTGCTCGGCGTCGCCGGATCGGCATGGTGGGGCTTCACCGCCACCCGCGTCGCGCTGGCGCTCACCGGCCGCCTCCCCTGGGGGTTCGCCGCCTTCCTGGAGGATGCCCACCGCCGCGGCGTACTGCGGCAGGCGGGCGGGGTCTACGAGTTCCGCCACGCCCGGCTGCAGGACCGGCTCGCCGGTGGCACCGCCCCGAAGCCGGCACCGCCGCGCCGCGCGCTGCTGCCTCCTCCGGGAGCCAACCTGACGGCCATGCCGCTGGTCATGGTCGCCCTGCTCACCGTGAGCTTCACGCCGGGCGCACCTGGGCCGCACGACTTCGGGGGCGTGTACTGCCCGATCCTCGCCGACCTTCCGAGCGGGTATCACGCCTCCCTGGACGACGGCACAGCAGCGCCGACAGACGACGGGGCCGCCGACGGCTCCGCCGGGCCGGACGGGGCCGAGGACTGGCAGAGGCTCAGCTGCCAGTGGACCGGACAGACGGACACCGACTCCGCTCCGCCCCTTGCGGGCAGCTCTCTGACACCGATGCCGGACACGAGTTATGTGGGCACGTACAGCCTTGCGTTACTCATCACCGTCGTCCCGCCCAAGACCTCCCGCAGCGCTGTCGACGTGGCCTCATGGGCGTTCGACGAGCTCGGCGACAACTACGGCACACAGCGCGTTCCCGGCTTGGGCGACGAGGCGCTGATCAACGGTACTCAGGGCGGGATGTCCGAACTCCTCGTCCGCACCGGGAACATCGTGATCCAGACGATCGTGACGGAGATGCGCAGCTCCTGTTACTCGACGGTCGGGAACATCGCCGTCACCCAGACCGCGCAGACCCTGCGGGAGCTCGGCGTCAAGAAGGGCATCTCACCACCCGGCTACGGGGCCGATCCCTGGTGCGACACCAGCGGCGGAACGACGCAGGACGAGGAGACCACCGAGACACCCGGACCCTCGCCATCGCCCACTCCGGAGGAGACGGAGGAGGAGACGGAACCTCCCGCACCGACGGAGCTGAGGATCGAATCCGACGGCGTGGAGAAGAGCCATCGGTGTCACGGCGGACAAGTGGAGATCTGGGCCGACGACGTGGAGCTCACCCTTGTAGGTTCCTGCGACAGCGTGTACATCCACGGCGACAGCAACGGGCTGTGGATACAGAAGACGGAGTTCCTGGGCATCGACGGCTCCGCCAACAGCGTCTACTGCCACGAGGCCCCGGACGACACGTGGGACTACCTCGCACTTCAGGGCAAGTACAGCTACAACATGGCTCTCGGGTGCAGTCGCTGACTCCCGGATCGCCACCCTGAACACGTTCGCGCCCCCTCGGTCAGGCGTCACGGCCGGACCGAGAGGGCGTGCGAGTCGAAGAGCCGCAGCTCGGCTCTACAGGAACGAGTTGATCTCGATCGTCTCGTCCCGGCCCGGACCCACGCCGATCGCGGAGATCGGGGCGCCGGACATCTCCTCCAGCGCCTTGACGTAGGCCTGGGCGTTCTTCGGGAGGTCCGAGAACGACTTGGCCTTCGAGATGTCCTCGGACCAGCCGGGCAGCATCTCGTAGACCGGCTTGGCGTGGTGGAAGTCGGTCTGGGAGTACGGGAGCTCCTCGACGCGCTTGCCGTCGATCTCGTACGCCACGCAGACCGGGATCTGCTCCCAGCCGGTCAGGACGTCCAGCTTGGTGAGGAAGAAGTCGGTCAGACCGTTCACGCGGGTCGCGTACCGGGCGATGACCGCGTCGAACCAACCGCAGCGGCGGTCGCGGCCGGTCGTCACGCCCCGCTCGCCACCGATGCGGCGCAGCGCCTCGCCGTCCTCGTCGAAGAGCTCGGTCGGGAACGGGCCGGCGCCGACACGGGTCGTGTACGCCTTCAGGATGCCGATCACGCGGCTGATCTTCGTCGGACCGACGCCCGCGCCCGTGCAGGCACCGCCGGCCGTCGGGTTCGACGAGGTGACGAAGGGGTACGTGCCGTGGTCGATGTCCAGGAGGGTGCCCTGGCCGCCCTCGAAGAGGACCACCTTGTCGTCCTCCAGGGCCTGGTTGAGGACCAGGACCGTGTCGGCGACGAACGGCCTGATCTTCTCGGCGTAGCCCAGCAGCTCCTCGACGACCTGCTCGACGGCGATCGCGCGCCGGTTGTAGAGCTTGGTGAGGACCTGGTTCTTGACGTCGAGGGCCGCCTCGACCTTCTGCATCAGGATCGACTCGTCGTACAGGTCCTGGACGCGGATGCCGACGCGGTTGATCTTGTCGGCGTAGGTCGGGCCGATGCCGCGCCCGGTCGTGCCGATCTTCCGCTTGCCGAGGAAGCGTTCCGTCACCTTGTCCACCGTCACGTTGTACGGCGTGATGATGTGCGCGTTTCCGCTGATGAGGAGCTTGGACGTGTCGACGCCACGCTCGTTCAGACCGCTCAGCTCGGAGAGCAGGACCGACGGGTCGACGACGACGCCGTTTCCGATGACCGGGGTGCACCCCGGGGACAGGATTCCGGAAGGGAGCAGGTGAAGGGCGTACTTCTGATCACCCACGACTACCGTGTGGCCGGCGTTGTTGCCGCCTTGGTAGCGCACCACATAGTCGACGGAGCCGCCTAGCAGGTCCGTCGCCTTTCCCTTGCCTTCGTCACCCCACTGAGCACCGAGCAGCACAAGTGCGGGCACGCGCGTACACCCCTTCCGGGCGGGGCATGTCCAAGGTCAGGGGTGTACGCGGAGGTCTCCCACCGTGTACACCTCGACCGGACGCGACCGTCGTTGGCCGCGAACCGTCGGACCGGATGCCCCGGAATAGACGAAGCCCCTGGCGCAATAGCGCAAGGGGCTCTTGCACAAAGATGCTACCCGAGGAAGCGAGGCATGGCCGAGGTGGCGACTTTCGCGACGTCCGATCAGCTGCTGGTGGTGATCGATCCGGTTGCTCGGAGTACGGACGGGGAGTCCGTCAGGATCGCGAAAGACGTGCTCAGCGCGGGTGCGGCGACGAAGGTCTGCCTGCCGGACGATGCCGACGAATTCGCCAGGGCGCTGGCCAGACGGGGGTCGCGGCGGCCCGTGGTCGTGGGCGACGACCGGGCGCTGATGCGTGCGGTGACGGTGCTGCACCGGCAGCGGGAGCTGGCCGAATGTGTGCTGTCGGTGGTGCCGGTCGGCGGTGCGCTGGCCCTGGCCGGATCCCTCGGGGTGCCCATCGGGGCGGTGGCGGCGGCCCGGGCGGCGCTGGACGGCGTGGAGCGGCGGCTGGACCTGCTCGTGGACGACAGCGACGGGGTGGTGCTGGGCGCGCTGCGGATCCCGCCGATACGGGACCCCGCCGCGCCGGCCGGGGCCACCGCGGTGGGGTCGATTGCTGGGCGCCCCTGGCTGCGGACGTGTCAGTCGCTCGTACGGACCCTGGTGCCGGCCCGTGGCACCGCCCCTGCCGCGTCCGGGCCGTCGCGGCTGCGGGTCGAGGTCGACGGGACGACGCTGGTGGACCTCGACCAGCCGGTCGAGGCGGTGTCGGTGGCGCCGGGGCTCGCCGGGGTGGCCGAGGTGGAGGTGCGCCCCGCTTCGGTCGGCGCGGAGGCCACACCGCTGCGGGCCGAGGGCCGGACGGTGACCGTCTCGGGCGCCCACTTCCGCTACCGGGCCGACACGGCGGTCTCCGGACCGGTACGCAGACGGACGTGGACCGTGGGCGAGGGCGGGCTGCGGCTGATGCTGCCGGGGCGGTGAGCGGTAAATCCCGGGCGCCCGCGGGGCAGGTCCGGTTACGCTGGCCGGCCGTCGATCATGGGGGCGCGTTGAGCCGGCCTGCAAGATCGACCCGCTTGAGTTCGAGGCGTTCGTGAACACCCCGCTGCGCCGGCACGACAGCAGGTCGCACCATGTGATCGAGGCGCTCTCGCGGGCGGACGTGCAGTTGCCGATGCCCGATCAGCGGACCTGGTGGGCCACCCTGCGCGAGTCGGCCGGCGCCCTGTCCCGCCGTATGCTGGTCTGAACCGCTTCCAGGGGTCAGCCCTGGCCGAAGGTCTTCTCCCGGTGGGCTCGCCAGCGCTCCATCATGGCCGCGACCTCGGTGTCCACGAACTCGAAGAAGGCGAGCGTCTCGGCCAGCCGGCGTCCGGCCGGGGTGTCGCCGCCGAGGCTGGTGACGCCCTCGCGCAGGGCGACCTCCCACCGCTTGAGCACGGCCTCGCGGTTGGTCAGGGCCTCGTACCACTGGTCGCCGTGCACCCGGTAGCGCTCCCGGCGCGAGCCGGGTTCCCGCTCGCGCGTCACCATGTGCGTCTGGGACAGGTAGCGCACCGCCCCGGAGACCGCGGCGGGGCTGATGCGCAGCTGTTCGCTCAGCTCGGCGGAGGTCAGCACGCCTTTGTCGGAGGAGAGCAGCGCGGCGAAGACGCGGGCGGCCATGCGCTGCATCCCGGCCTCGACGAGCTGCGCCGCGAAGGACTCCACGAACTTCGACACGGACTCCGCGTCCCGCCCTGCCCCTGCGCCGACTGATGCGCCGACTGATTCCGTCATCCACCCATCCTATCGACGGTTTCTACGCTTCCTTAACTTCACAAATTTCTGAAAGAAGCGTACGTTCTGAAGCATGACGAAGGCAATCACCGTCTCCGGACTGCACAAGTCGTTCGGCAAGACCCATGCGCTCGACGGCCTCGACCTGGACGTCGAGACCGGCGAGGTCCACGGCTTCCTCGGCCCCAACGGCGCCGGCAAGTCCACCACCATCCGCGTCCTGCTCGGCCTGCTGCGCGCCGACTCGGGCGGTGCACAGGTACTCGGCCGCGACCCGTGGGCGGACGCGGTGGAGGTGCACGGCCGGATCGCGTACGTGCCGGGTGATGTGACGCTGTGGCGGAACTTGTCCGGCGGTGAGGTCATCGACCTGTACGGCCGGCTGCGCGGCGGCCTCGACAAGCGGCGCCGGGCCGAGCTGATCGAGCGGTTCGAGCTGGACCCGACGAAGAAGGGCCGCACGTACTCCAAGGGCAACCGCCAGAAGGTCGCCCTCGTCGCCGCGTTCGCCTCCGACGTCGACCTGCTCATCCTCGACGAGCCGACGTCCGGCCTGGACCCGCTGATGGAGGAGGTCTTCCAGCGCTGCGTCGAGGAGGAGCGCGAGCGCGGCCGTACGATCCTGCTCTCCTCGCATATCCTCAGCGAGGTCGAGGAACTCTGCGACCGGGTCAGCATCATCCGCAAGGGCCGTACGGTCGAGAGCGGCTCCCTCGCCGACCTGCGCCATCTGACGCGGACCAGCGTCACGGCCGAACTGGCCGGTCCGCCCAACGGGTTGGCGCACCTTCCGGGCGTCCACGACCTCGCCATGCAGTCAATCGAGAGGGGTCAGGGCCACCGCGTGCGCCTCCAGGTCGACACCGACAAGCTCGACGCCGTCCTCAGGTCGCTCAGCGAGTCCGGCGTACGGTCCCTGACCTCGACCCCGCCGACGCTGGAGGAACTGTTCCTGCGGCACTACCAGGCCGACGTCAGCGAGGTGACCCGATGACCGCGGCGACCACGACCACGACGACCGGGGACCTCGCCGTACGAACCGGCGGCGGCACCCGCCAACTCGCCGGCACGGGCACGCTGTTGCGCTTCGCCCTGCGCCGCGACCGGGTGATGATCCCGGTCTGGGTGGCGGTGAACGCGCTGATGATCCTCTCCATGCCGAACACCCTGGAGAACCTGTACGCCACCCCGGCCGACCGGGCCGACCTGGTGCAGGACACCGCGACCAACGCCTCCTTCCGCGCCCTGATCGGCCCGGTCTTCGGCGACTCCATCGGCGCCCTGACGGCCTGGCGGGTCGGCGTGTACGCGGGCGCCCTCGCGGCCGTACTGAGCATGCTCCTCGTCGTACGGCACACCCGGGACGAGGAGGAGAGCGGCCGCCAGGAGCTGGTGGCGTCCGGGATGGTGGGCCGGCGGGCCTCCCTGACCGCGGCGCTGCTCACGGCGGCGGTCGCGAACGCCGTACTGGCAGTGCTGGTGGCCGCCGGCCTCGCGGGCCAGGGCGCTTCCGGCGCGCTGGCGTTCGGTCTCGGCCTCGCCGGGGTCGGCATGGTCTTCGCCACGCTCGCGGCGATCGTCGCCCAGTTCACGGAGAGCGCCCGGCTGGCGCGGGGGCTGACGGCGGGGCTGGTGGGCGCCGCGTTCGTGCTGCGCGCGGCGGGCGACTCGTCGTCGGACGACGGTTCGTCGGCGCTGACGTGGGTGTCACCGCTGGGCTGGCTGGAGAACCTGCGGCCGTTCGCGAACGAGCGCTGGTGGGTCCTGCTGCTGTTCGCGGGGGCGGCTGTCGTCCAGGGCGTGGTGGCGTACGAACTCGCCGGGCGCCGGGACGTCGGCATGAGCTTTCTGCCCGCCCGGCCCGGGCCTGCCGACGGCCGCCTCGGCACGGCGGGCGCACTCGCCTGGCGCCTCCAGCGCGGCAGCGTGCTCGGCTGGAGCATCGGCTTCTTCCTCGCCGGGGTCGTCTACGGGGGCTCACCGACGGGGTGGCCGACCTGGTCGGCGACAACGACAACGCCCGCGAGATCTTCCAGCGGATGGGCGGCCAGTCCGGCATCACCGACGCCTTCCTCGCCTCGATGGTCGGCATGCTGGGCCTGATCGCCGCCCTGTACGTGGTGGCCTCCGTCCTGCGGCTGCACGGCGAGGAGACGTCGATGCGGGCGGAACCCATCCTGGCGAACGCGGTGGGCCGCCTGCGCTGGGCCGCCGGCCACCTCGTGATCGCCTTCGCCGGCGCGGCCCTGATCATGCTCCTGGCCGGCCTGGGCTTCGCCGTCGGCTACGGCAAACAGCTCGGCCCGATCCTGGGCGCCTGCCTGGTCCAACTCCCCGCGGTCTGGGTCGTCGGCGGCCTGGCGGTCCTCCTGTACGGCGTGCTCCCGCGAGCGGCGATGGCGGCGTGGGGCGTGGCCGGTGCGATCCTGCTGATCGGCTGGGTCGGCCCCGCGCTGGACATCCCGCAGACGGTGCTCGACCTGTCCCCGTTCGGCCACCTGCCGAAGCTGCCGGGCGGGGGGATGGAATGGGGGCCGGTGCTGACCCTCACCGGCCTCGCGGTGGTGCTGGTGGCCGGAGGGCTGGCGGGGTTGCGGCGCCGGGACATGACGACGTGACGGGACGCCTCAGTCGACGTACTGCTTGAGCTTCTCGGTGTCGAGTTCGATACCGACCGGGTCGGGAAGAGTGACCTTGCCGCCGAGCTTGACCACATGGATGTCCCGGTAGCCGTCCTCCAGGTCCGGATCGCTGTGGACGAGGATGGACAAGTTGTCCCGGTCGATCAGCAGATAGAGCGGGATGCCTGCCTCGGCGTACGCCCGAGGCTTCTCGACCCGGTCCCGGTTGTGCGTATCCGAGTCGTACGACGTGATTTCGACGGCCATCAGCACGCCCTGGGGGTCGGCCCAGTCTCCCTGACCCGCGAAGTGATCAACTGGGGCGAGCACCCCGTCAGGTCGGGCCCGTCCCTGGCGGTACGCCTCCACCTTGAGACCCTGCAATGGATTGAGGTCGAGCTCGGGCCTGGCACGCATGCATTGCCGGATCAGCCACATAGTGATCGCGCCGTGGTTGCCGTTTGTCACCTTCTTGAGCCCGATCCGTCCGTCGATGAACTCGAACCTGACGGTTTCGTCCTCCCGCTCGGCGAACTCGGCAATCCGCTCGAACATGTCCACCGACAATTGAGACGACGCACGCTCTGCCATAACCGTCATGGTGCCTCCCTTCGTAGGCAGGCACCAGCTTGACGAGCCGCCGACGGCCCTCGATCGGGATTCGCTCAGCGATCATCCGAACGAGTGATCACCCCACCTCGACGCGCAACCCCTCCAGCCCCCGGATCACAAAGTTCGGCTTCCGCTCCGGCTCCGCAGCCAGACGCAGGGTCGGTGCCTGTTCCAGCAGTGCCGTCATCGACGCCGCCAGTTCGATGCGGGCCAGCGGTGCGCCGATGCAGTAGTGAATGCCGGCGCTGAAGGAGATGTGCGGGTTCTCCTTGCGGGTGAGGTCCAGCCCGGCGGGGTTCTCGAAGACCGCCGCGTCGTGGTTGGCGGAGCCGAACAGCATGGCGATCTCCGCGCCGCGCGGGATCGTCGTGCCGTCGATCTCGATCTCGTCCAGGACCCAGCGCTCGAAGAGCTGCAGCGGGGTGTCGTAGCGCATCAGCTCCTCGATCGCCGAGGGGATCAGGGAGTGGTCGGCGCGCAGGGCCGCCAGCTGGTCGGGGTTGCGGAACAGCGCCCACCAGCCGTTGACCGTGGAGTTCACCGTGGCTTCGTGACCGGCGTTCAGCAGGAGGACCGCCGTCGAGATCATCTCCTGCTCGGTGAGGCGGTCGCCCTCGTCATACGCCGCGATCAGGCCCGAGATCAGGTCGTCGCCCGGCTCCTTGCGGCGGGCCGCGATCAGCTCCAGGAGGTACTCCGAGAACTCGGCCGACGCCCGGACCGCCTTGGCCGCCGTCTCCTCGGACGGGTTCAGCTCGTACATCCCGCAGATGTCCGCCGACCAGGGCCGCAGCTGCGCCCGGTCCGACTCGGGAATCCCCAGCATCTCGGCGATCACCGCGACCGGCAGGGGCTCCGCGACATCCGTCAGCAGATCACCGCCACCCGCCTCGACCAGCCCCGAGACCAGCTCGCCCGCCAGCCCCTGCACATACGGCTTCAGCTGCTCCACCGTGCGCGGTGTGAACGCCTTCGACACCAGCCGGCGGATCCGGGTGTGGTCCGGCGGCTCCAGATCGAGCATCCCGTGGTCGTTCAGGACATGGAACGGCTCGTGCTCCGGCGGCGGCGCCGTCCGCCCGAAGTCCTCGTGCGTGAAACGGTGCTGGTACGTCCGCCCCAGGCGACGGTCGCGCAGCAGCGCCGAGACGTCCGCGTGGTGCGGGACCAGCCACTGCTTCGTGGGCTCGAACCAGTGCACCCGGCCCCGGGCCCGCAGCTCTGCATAGGCGGGATACGGGTCGGCGAGGAACGCCGGGTCCCACGGGTCGAACGCGAGGGCGGAAGGAGCTGCCATGCCCGGACGTTAGCCCCACCTCCCCCTCCCTGACCAGGGGTGTCCGCTCAGCCCGGCGTGACCAGCCGCGCCTCGTACGCGAACACCGCCGCCTGCGTACGGTCCCGCAGGCCCAGCTTCACCAGGATCCGGCTCACATGGGTCTTGATCGTCGACTCGGCGACCACCAACCGCTCCGCTATCTCCGAGTTCGACAGGCCCTGCGCGATCAGCACCAGCACCTCCGTCTCCCGCTCGGTCAGATCCCCGTACGCCGCGTGCGCGGACGACATCAGACGCGGGGAGTCGGACAGCTTGGAGAACTCGGTGATCAGCCGCCGGGTGATGGAGGGGGCGAGCAGGGCCTCGCCGGCCGCCACCACCCGTACTCCGTCAGCGAGTTGGCGTGCCGAGGCGTCCTTGAGCAGGAAGCCCGAGGCTCCCGCGCGCAGTGCCTGGTACACGTACTCGTCGAGGTCGAAGGTGGTCAGCACCAGCACCTTCGCCGCGCCGTCGGCCGCGACGATCTCCCGGGTCGCCTCGATGCCGTTCAGCTCCGGCATGCGGATGTCCATCAGCACGACGTCCGGGGCGAGTTCGCGGACCCGGTCCACCGCTTCCCGTCCGTTGACCGCCTCGCCGACGACCTCGATGTCCGGCATCGCGTTCAGCAGGACCGAGAAGCCCTCGCGCACCATCATCTGGTCGTCCGCGATCAGCACGCGGATGGTCATGAGCCGTCCTCTGTCGTCATGGCGACCGGCAGGAACACGGCCACCTCGTAGCCGCCGTCCTCCGTCCGGTCCGCCGTCATCTCACCGTTCAGCATGGTGACGCGCTCCCGCATCCCGGTGATGCCGTGCCCGGCACCCGGCGAGGGCTTCACGAGGGCCGGCGCGGGCGGCGGCCCGTTGACTATGCGCAGGCCGATACCACCGAGAACGTACCCGACCTCCACCCGGGCGCTCGCGCCGGGCGCGTGCCGCAGGCTGTTGCTCAGGGCCTCCTGCACGATCCGGTACGCCGACAGCTCCACACCGGGCGGCAGCTCGCGGACCGCGCCGATCACCGTCTTGTCCACGCTCAGTCCCGCGTCCCGCACGTTGGCCAGCAGCGCGTCGAGGTCGGCGAGGGTGGGCTGCGGGGCGTCCGGGGCCTCGTAGTCCTCGGCGCGGACGACGCCCAGGACGCGGCGCAGTTCGGTGAGGGCCGCCACCGCGTTCTCCCGGATGGTGGCGAAGGCCCGCTCCAGCTCCGGCGGCGGGTTCTCCACCCGGTAAGGGGCGGCCTCCGCCTGGATGGCGACGACCGACATGTGGTGGGCCACCACGTCGTGCAGCTCCCGGGCGATGTTCGTGCGCTCCTCCAGCAGGGTGCGCCTGGAGCGCTCCTGAGCCGTCACGGTCTGCTGGGCTGTGACCTCCTGCCGGGCCTCCTTGCGGGTGTGCCAGACGGCGACGACGAGCAGCATCAGTGCGGAGATGATCAGCATGGGGCCGGAGTTGGTGCCGTAGTAGCCCGGCGACCCGAACAACACGTCAGCCGCGAAGGCGTAGGCCGCGGTGACGGCCCACATGTACGCGGCCGTGCGGGGCCTGGTGCGTATGGCCACGACCGTCAGCACGGTCAGATGGCAGAGGAAGGTCGCGGGCAGCCATGGCCAGCCGTCCCACGAGCTGCCGAAGACCTGGCTGACCGGGGTGGCCGCCATCGACAGCCAGAACGCTCCGACCGGCCGGACCATGGTCAGGAGGATCGGGAGCAGGGCGAGCGGGCCGAGCAGCAGCGCCCCCCTGTCGTTGTCGGCGGCGGACATGAGGAGCGTGAGCAGGCCGATCCCGGCGATCATGGCGTGCGGTGTCCAGGCCGCGTACTCGCGCAGGCGGCCGGGCAGTCGCCGGGTCACGGGGCCGTCGACCTTCATCCGGGCCAGCGGGCGGTAGGCGAAGGCATCGTGGAACAGATCCTGGCGCAGCCCCTGAAGGGCGTTCGCAGCCAGCCGGAATTCGGGGCTGCGCGTCTTGGCCCCGTCTCCGGGTGGCGGGGTCGGCATCTGAGTCGTCTCGGTCACGTACAGCACGGTAGGCGCAGGGCCGTGTCGCGGTCGTCCCCAGTGAGAGGGGTTCCTGCAGGTCCATCTCAGGTACTACGGGTATCGCTGCTGGTCGAGGCCGGGTGCGGGTGGCCGGTGGGCCGCGGCCCCGCTCAGTATCCGGAGGGCCGCACCAGCCCCGATTCGTACGCGAACACCGCCGCCTGCGTACGGTCCCGCAGGCCCAGCTTCACCAGGATGCGGCCCACGTGGGTCTTCACGGTCTGCTCGGCCACGACGAGGCGCTCGGCGATCTCCGCGTTCGAAAGCCCCTGCGCGATCAGCGCGAGGACCTCCGTCTCGCGTTCGGTCAGGTCGCCGACACGTTCCTTTAGTGGGGCGCGGGGCCGCTTGACCAGGCGGGAGAACTCGACGATCAGCCGCCGGGTGATGCCGGGCGCGAGCAGGGCGTCGCCGGCCGCCACGACCCGTACCGCCTCGGCCAGCTGGTCGGCGGAGGCGTCCTTGAGGAGGAAGCCCGAGGCGCCCGCATGCAGCGCCTCGTACACGTACTCGTCGAGGTCGAAGGTGGTCAGCACCAGCACCTTGATCTGCGGTGTCGCGGCGGTGATGCGGCGGGTGGCCTCGATGCCGCCGAGTTCGGGCATGCGGATGTCCATCAGCACGACGTCGGGGAGAAGGTCGGCGACCTTCTCCACCGCGTCCAGGCCGTCGACCGCCTGGCCGATCACGTCGATGTCGGGCTTGGTGTTGAGCAGCACGGTGAATCCCTGCCGGACCATCTGCTGGTCGTCGGCGATGAGTACGCGGATGGGGCTGCTCGTCATGCGGTGGCGTCCTTGTCCGGGGCGGAGGCGTGGGTGTGATGGGGATCCTCGGGAACGTAGCCGAGGCCATCGAGGCGGGGGTACGCGGGAAGATACGCGCTCACCAGGTAGCCGCCGTCCTGCGACGGGCGCGCCGTCAGGGCACCGCCGAGCATCGCGGCACGCTCCCGCATGCCGAGCAGCCCGTGCCCCGCGCCCGGCGACGGCGGCGCGGGATACTCCGGCCGCGAGTTGGCGACCCGCACGCTCAGGCCGTTCCACTCGTGCACGACGTCGACGCGGGCGGTCGCGCCGGGGGCGTGACGCAGTACGTTGCTCAGCGCCTCCTGCACGATCCGGTACGCCGACAGCTCCAGGCCGGGCTGCAGCGGGCGGCGCTCGCCGGTGACGTCGAGGGTCACGGTCAGGCCGGCGGCCCGGGTGTTCTCCACGAGCGCGTCCAGCCGGTCGAGGGTGGGTTGCGGGGCGTGCGGGGCGGTGGTCGATCCGGTGCCTGTGCCGGTGCCGGCCGCTTCCAGGCTGTCCGGGGCGCCGGGGTGTTCCGAGCGCAGGACTCCCAGGACGCGGCGGAGTTCGGTAAGTGCGTCCAGGGCGTTCTGCCGGATGCCGTCGAGGTTTTCCTTCAGCTCGTCGGAGGGGTTCTCGACGAGGTGAGGGGCTACCTGGGCCTGGATGGAGATGACCGACATGTGGTGGGCGACCACGTCGTGCAGCTCGCGGGCGATACGGCTGCGCTCCTCCAGTACGGTGCGGCGGGCCCGTTCCTCGGCGGTGAGCGTTTCCTGCTCGACCAGTTGGGAGCGGGCCTCCTTGCGGCCGCGCAGGGCGGTGCCGACGACGACGGCGATGGCGAAGATGACGACCGCCGCGGCGCCGGTGCCGGAGTATTTCGTCCCGCCGAACTGGCCCTGGAGGGCGAAGGTGGCCAGGCCCGACACCGCGAGGGCCGCGACGGCCTTACGGGTGGGGACGCGGAGGGCCAGGAGCAGGAGGATGCCGGAGTGGGCGATGATTTCGGGCGCGATCCAGGGCCAGTTGGGGGCGGGGGTCGGGAGTTCCGCGAGGTGGGGGCGGGCGATCAGGGCGGTGATGAAGGTGGCCGTCAGGCTCAGGGCCCATGCCCGGCCCGGGCGCCACAGGGCCAGGCACAGGGTGACGCCCTGGGCGAAGCCGGCGATCAGGCCGTTGGCCGTGCTCATGTCGTAGCCGTCGCTGATTTCGTTGCCGCCGGCCAGGGAGACGCCGAGGGCGATCCAGGCGGTGAGCAAGACGGTCAGCCAGCGGAGCCACGTTCTCCCGAAGGGTTTGCGGAGGTTGGTGGGGAGGGTGCGTTTCCCGGGTACAGGTGGGGGTGGCCCCGGTGGGGCGGGCACGCCATCGGCGGCTGCGGACCCCACCTGCGAGGCCTGCTCATCCTCAGCCCCCGCAGCCGACCCCCGCGCCCCCCGCTCGTCCTCGCCCTTCACGGGGTCAACCCTAGACATGGTGCCGGGCCTTCGTTTTCTCGCTCTGTGAGGTGAAGTTGGAGCGGATCACCCTGGATGTGCGGCCCTTGGCGCGGCGCGGCCCCTGTTCGTAGAGGCGGAACGTCGTCCAGCAGGCCGCCAGGGCCAGGGTGAACACCGGGAGCCATGCCACGCGGGCCGCCACCCACATGAGGTCGTCGGGGAGTGTGTGCAGGCCGGGGAGGTGGCCTGCCAGGAGGCCTGTGGCTGTGGTGGCCATCAGGGCCGTCTGGTGCCAGAGGAAGATCGTCATCGCGGAGAGGTTGAGCAGGGCCACCGCCGCCCAGGCGAGGGGGCGGCGCATCGCCCGGCGCAGTGGCTCGCGCACCAGCAGGGCCAATCCGCACTGGGCGAGGCCGAAGGTGACGGCGGCCAGAGTCGGCGGGTTGAGGTTGGAGATGCCGGCGCCGGGAACGCCGACCATGGACGCCGGGTAGCCCGCCCAGGCGACCAGCGCCGCCGTCGCCACCGCGCCGCCCGTCAGCAGGATCCAGCCGGCGCGGCGCCGCTCCAGCTCACCCCGGGTCCACGCCGCGCCCAAGCTGAACGGCACCAGCCAGCCGGCCGCCACGTTCACCCAGCCGAGCCACGCGGGGCCGCCCAGGCCGAAGCGGAGGAGGTCCACATGGAGGACGACGGCCAGGGGCCACAGGGGGTTGAGGCGCAGGAGGAGGGGCGTCACCGCCGTCAGCGCCGCGAAGACCAGCAGGAACCACAGGGGGGACAGGGCCAGTTTGAGCAGGGTGCGGACCGTGTCGAAGTCCGTGCCCGAGAGGAGCAGCAGGACCGACGCCACCGTCCACAGGGTGAGAACGGCCGCCACCGGTTTGAACAGGCGGGACATACGGGACCTCAGCCACTGTCCGTATGTCGTGCCGCGTGCCCGGGACGAGGTGTAGCCGCGGGTCGCCACATGGCCGCCGACGAGGAAGAACACGGCCAGGGTCTGGAAGGCCCAGGAGATCGGGGCCAGCCAGGGCATGTGCTGGAGCGGGCTCGCGGTGCGCAGGCCGGACCCGCCGTCCGCCACCAGAGCCGTCACCAGCCAGTGGCCGAGCACGACGCCGAGGATGGCGAAGGCCCGCAGGGCGTCGACCGCCCGGTCCCGTTCAACAGCTGTGACGGCGTCGACGCGGGCGGCGCCACGCCGGATGCCCTCCGGTATGCCGCGTCGTGCACCGCGTGCACGCCCCGCGATGGTGGACTCAGCCATGGGTCACCTCCGAGGTCTCGCCCAGGACAATGCGGGTCAGGTTCGTCAGGGACGTCGTGCCGGGCCTGAAGTAGTCGCTGTGGCCGCCGTCGCCCGCCGCGAAGACCCGGGCGCCGAAGGACGGCGACATCGGGTCGGTGCCGAAGCCGACGGTCGTGCCGAGCAGGTCGAACCTGACGTGCGGGACCTCGGCCACCCAGTCGTCGCCGCCACGCGCCGCCCAGACGCGGGCCGGGGTGTGCAGGGCGCCGGCGGTGTCGACGCCGGTGCCGGGGCTGCCCACCAGGGCGATGTCGTCCACGTCCCCGTCGAGTTCGGAGGCCGCACGGCCGCAGACCACCGAGCCGTAGGAGTGGCAGAGGAGGGAGATGTGCGGCCCCTCTTCGGCCGACCCTTTCGACGGGCCGCTCATGCTCGACGTGCCGCTCATGCTCGACGGGCCGCTCATGCCCGGCGTTTCGCCCGCGCTCGACGTGCGATCCGGGATGGCGCGCAGCTGCCGTACGAACTCCCGCAGCTTCGGCGCCGCGTCCTCGGCCCGGCCCGCCGTGGCGACCGTGGCGCTGATCGTGCCCGGCGTCTCGTAGCCGAGCCAGGCCACCACCGCGGTGCGCGTGCCCTGCGGGGCCTCCCGGGTGAGACGTTCGTGCAACGCGCGGGCGGCGTTGCGGAAACGGCCGTAGGTGTCGATGGAGGTGTCGGAGCCGGGGACCAGGACGGCGATGCGGTCGGCGTGCGCCAGGTCGCCGAAGACCTCCGTCGCGAGGCCGGGCCCGCGGCCGTCGAACGTGAGGAAGTGGCGGGATGGGTCGGCCATCGCACGGTCCGCGGCGGCGCGTTGGCGATTGCCGTTGGCCGCGGCCATGCGGGACGCTTCGGCGGCGTTGGCGCGGTTGGCGGCGTACGCCTCGTCCAGCGTCGCCGCCGTGACCGGCGCGAGGGCGGCCGGCTCCGGGGCGGGTATCTCGGGCCGCGCCGCACCGGACAGCGGGACGACCACGGCACCGGTGATCAGGGTGGCGAGCAGCGCTCGGCGCAGTCTGTGCGTGCGACGGGCCTTCTTCGTCCCGCGAGGCCCGCTCGGCCCGGCCGGCGCGGCCGACTCGCTCGACTCGGCCCGCTCGCCCGGCCCACTCACCCGGCCCGGCGAGCTCGCCCCCGACGCGCTCGCGCTCGCCGCCCCCGCCGTACGCCCCATGGTCGTCGCCCCTTCCAGTCCGCCCGGCCATCGGGCCTACCTGGAAGGGAAGTTACGGATCCGGACTTGTCGTCCGCGTCATGCCAGGGAGCTCACCTGCGACGTAGCTCTCAGGTACTACGGGTATGAAGGGGCCCTCCATCCACGGGCCGCTCCGGGCGGGGTGCCCGCACGTGACGGGGCAGGTGCGCGTGACGGGACACGTGCAGGTGAGGGGGCCTGCGAACTCACCACGCCAGCTGCGCGATCTCCTCCGCCACCACCGCGCACGCATCCGCCGCAGGGTCGATCAGCGGGAAGTGGCCGGCATCCTCCAGCAGGGTCAGACCGATCACTTCCCCGGCCTTCGCCGCCGCGTCCGCGTACGACTCGGCGACCGCCTGCGGGACCACGACGTCCGTCCGGCCCTGGACGACCGTCGTCGCGATGCCCGTCGGGAGCAGGAGCGCGGGGTCGGCGTACGGCTGACGCTCGGCGAACTCCACTCCTCCGCCGAGGAGTTGCTGCGCCGCTCCCCCACAGACGTCCAGTTTGTCGGCGACCGTGAAGTCGGCGATCGGCGCCAGCGCGACGACACCCCGCAGGGGCGCGGGGCGGTCGGTGCGCCAGGGGGCGTCCGCGGGCAGGACATGCCGGGCCGCCACCCACAGGGCGAGGTGACCGCCGGCCGAGTGGCCGGTGACCACGGTCCGGCGCGGATCGGCCTGCGGGAGCATCTCCCGTACGAGAGCGGGCAACGCGTCCAGCGCGGCGGCGACGTCGTCGAACGTGTCCGGCCAGCGCCCGGCGACCGGGGCACCCGTACCGGAATCCGCCGCCCCGCGCCGGTACTCCACATTGGCCACCGCGAACCCGCGCCGTGCCAGGAAGTCGGCGAACGGCGTGATGTGCCGCCGGTCGTACGGCGCCCGCCATGCCCCGCCGTGCAGTACGACGACCAGCGGAGCCGCGTCGCCCGGAACGGCGTCGCCGCGCGGCGCGTAGAAGTCGATCACCTGGTCGGGGTGGTCGCCGTACGAGGCGATCGCGTCGGGGTCGACGGGCGGGCGCGAGAAGGCGGACTCCTCTTCGGCAGCGGCCCGGGCTGCTGCGACGTCGTCCGGCATGCTCAACCTCTCAGCGACAAAACAGATTTGGACGAATGCGGGGTGGCGGACCACGTGGGAATTCGGCCGTTGGCGGGGACGGTATCAGGCGGGTGACGTGCGTGGACACAGGGATGTCACGCAGGGTGAGGGGTAAACGGTTCCGCTGTTCCGTTACGCTGGGGTCGCAGATCGTACGCGCACCAAGGAGGCCGATATGTCCGCCGAGCCCGGCACCGTACGTCCCGGAGGACGTACCGCGCGTGTCCGCGAGGCCGTGCTGCGGGCGGCCGGGGACGTCCTGGCGGAGCAGGGCTTCGACGGTCTCGACCTCGCCGACGTCGCCCGCCGGGCCGAGGTCGGCAAGACCACCGTGTACCGGCGTTGGGGCTCGGTCACCGCGCTGGTGGCCGACCTGCTCGCCGACATGGCCGAGCAGTCGCTGCCGCGCGAGGACACCGGGTCCGTGCTGGGCGACCTGCTCGCCAACGCGGCACTGGTGCAGCGGACGCTGGCGGATCCCCGGCAGGGCGCCCTGTTCCGTGCCGTGATCGCCGCGGCGGCCTGCGACGCACGTACGGCGCAGGCGCTCCGCCTGTTCTACGAGGTGCGGGTGGCGGAGTGGGCGCCGTGCGTGGAACAGGGCGTCGCCAGGGGGAGTTGCCCGACGGTACGGACGCGAAGGCAGTCGTACGGGCGGTGTCGGCGCCCTCTACTACCAGTTGCTGACGACCGGGGTCATCCCCGACGCCCCCGCCGCGGAGCGTGCCGCGCGGGCCGCGCATGCGGCTGCCGTGGCGGGGGTGTACGCCGATTAGCGCGGGGCCTCCCCCGGCAGCAGCGCCGCGAGCACCCGGGCCGCCCGTTCCACCTCCGCGAACCCCACGTACAGCGGCGTGAAGCCGAACCGCAGCACATCGGGATGCCGGAAGTCACCCACGACCCCCCGCTCGATGAGTCGCTGCATGACCTCCCCGGCGTTCTCGCACCGCAAGGCCACCTGGCTGCCGCGTTCGTCATGGGCCACCGGGGTCAGGGACTCGACGCGCCCCTCCCCCGCATAGGCCCCGACGCACTCCAGGAAGAAGTCCGTCAGCGCCAGCGACTTGGCCCGCACCGCCTCGACCGACACACCGTCCCAGACCTCCAGGGCCGCCTCCAGGGCGAGCATGGAAAGGATGTCGGGCGTGCCGACACGGCCGCGCAGGGCGCCCGCGGCCGGCTCGTAGGCGGGACGCATGCCGAAGGGCTCGGCGTGCGAGTTCCAGCCGGGGAGCGGGGAGTCGAAGCGGTCCTGGAGGTCCCGGCGTACGTACAGGTACGCCGGGGAGCCCGGGCCGCCGTTCAGGTACTTGTACGTGCAGCCCACCGCCAGGTCGACACCGTGCTCGTCGAGTCCGACGGGCAGCGCGCCTGCGCTGTGGCACAGGTCCCACACGGCGATCGCGCCCGCCGCGTGCACGGCGGCGGTGAGGGCCGGCAGGTCGTGCAGCCGGCCCGTGCGGTAGTCGACGTGGTTGAGGAGGACGGCGGCGGTACGGCCGGACAGCGCCGACGGCACCTCCGCAGGTGTCACGGGCCGTAGCGTACGGCCGGTCATCCGGGCCGCCGACTCGGCGATGTAGCCGTCCGTGGGGAAGGTCGTCGCGTCGACCAGGACCTCGTCCCGGCCGGGACCGGCGGACTCCGCCATCCGCACGGCGGCCACAAGTGCCTTGAAAACATTGACACTTGTCGAGTCGCCGACCACGATCTGGCCCGCCGCCGCACCGACCAGCGGGGCGATCCGGTCGCCGATCCGCTCCGGCGCGGTCCACCAGCCACTCTCGTCCCAGGAGCGGATGCGCATCCGCCCCCACTGCCGCAGTACGACGTCCTCGACCCGTCCCGGCACGTTCGACGGCAGGGCGCCGAGCGAGTTGCCGTCGAGATAGACGACCTCGTCGAGCACGAACTGAGCGCGCTTGCCCGCGAGTTCGTCGGTCGCGTCGAGCTTCTCGGCTTTGGCGGCGAGTTCGGCGAACTCAGACATGGGACCTCGCCGTCCACAGCTCCGGGAAGACGTTCTTCTGCGCCCGCTTCTCCAGCCAGGCCACGCCGGCCGAGCCGCCCGTGCCCGCCTTGGCGCCCATCGCGCGGCGGGTGGCGACCAGGTGGTCGTTGCGCCAGCGCCACACCAGTTCGGCGACGTCGGTCAGCGCCTCGCCCAGACGGGCGAGCTCGGAGTTCTGGTCGCCGGCGTAGATCGCGGTCCAGGCCGCCTCGACCGCCGGCGAGGGCTCGTACTTCCGCGACACGTCCCGCTTCAGCACGGCCTGCGGGATCGCGCAGCCGTGCCGGGCGAGGAAGCGCAGCACCTCGTCGTAGAGGCTCGGCTCGTGCAGCGCCTTCTCCAGTTCCGCGTGGACGCGGGGGGCGCCGCGGTGCGGGACCAGCATGGACGCGGACTTCTCGGCGAGCAGGAACTCCATCCGGCGGTACATCGCCGACTGGAAGCCGGAGCCCTCGCCGAGGGCGCTGCGGTACGAGTTGAACTGGGCCGGCGTGAGCTGGCCGAGCGGCTTCCAGGAGGAGTTCAGGGCGTCCAGTTCCCGCACCGAACGCTTCAGGGCGTCGACCGCCACGGCCGGGCGGTCCTCGCGCAGGGCGCGTGCCGCGGTCTCCCACTCGTGGACGATGACGGTGAACCACAGCTCCATGACCTGGGTCGTGACCAGGAAGACCATCTCTCCGGGGTCGTCGGAGAGGGTGTGCTGGAGGTGGGTGAGCACGTCCGCCTTGACGTAGTCCTCGTACGGCGTCGTGCCTGCGAAGTCGAGATTGGGGGTCTCGGGCTCCTGAGTCTCTGCGGACCTGTGAGCCTGCTGGGACATCGCTGTCTCCTGTGTAACTCCGGGTAGCGGTCCGCCCTGCCGTTATCGACAAAGGGGCCCCGGTCCCCACCCGGCATCCTCAGGTATGTCCCCCCGCATCGCAAGGCCCGCCCTCGTCACACCGGCGGGCCCCACGACAGCGAGGCGCGGTGGCTAGCCCAGGGTCTGGGCGGCCGTCGGCGAGGAGTCCTTCAGGAACTGTGAGCAGCGCTCGTACTCCTCCTGCTCGCCGATCGTTCCCGCGGCGCGGGCGAGGGCGTGCAGGGCCCGCAGGAAGCCGCGGTTCGGCTCGTGCTCCCAGGGGACCGGGCCGTGGCCCTTCCAGCCGCTGCGGCGCAGGGCGTCCAGGCCGCGGTGGTAGCCCGTACGGGCGTAGGCGTACGACTCCACGACGCTGCCGCGCTCGAAGGCCTCGTCGGCCAGCTGGGCCCAGGCCAGGGAGGAGGTGGGGTACTTCGCTGCGACATCCGCGGGGGCGGTGCCGCCGGCGAGGAGCTCGCGCGGCTCGGGGTCGTCGGGGAGGTGGGTCGGGGGCGGGCCCCCGAGGAGGTTTTCGTGAATGGCCATGGGTTCAAGTGTGGGCCATCGCCGGGGCCGGTGGGTGCCGTGTCTTTCGCCCCCGTCGCCGAGATGCCTGGACCGGCGACAGCGAGTGACGGTCAGCACAAAAAAGCAGAGCCCTGTGCACGCTGCACCCCGCCTAGCCCTCCCCCTCCCCCGCCAACCGGGACTGGCTCCGCACCCCCTCCAGCGGCGGCGAAGTGATCGAGCCGTGGTGGAGGCATTCCGGTTTGCGGCAGTCCGGGGGCAGGGTGCGTACCGTCGCGAAGGCGATTGCCGAGCCGACGACCAGGGTCCCGGCACACCACAGCATCGCCCGTCCGAACGCGCTGTCGAAGGCGTCCGGCGACCGGTAGGCCTCCTCGCTCATGCCGGCGAGCAGCGGCAGTGCGGCCACCGCGATCAGGCCCGCCGCTCGGGCGGCCGCGTTGTTGATGCCGCTGGCCAGGCCCGCGCGGGCGACGTTCACGGAGGCGAGGACGGTGGCGGTCAGCGGAGCGACCAGGGTGACCAGGCCGAGGCCGAAGACGAAAACGGCGGGCAGTACGTCGGCGACGTACGAGGCGTCCGGGCCGACGCGCAGCATCAGCAGCAGGCCGGCCGCGCTCACCAGTGGCCCGACGGTGAGCGGGATGCGCGGCCCGATCTTGTCGGCCAGGGCACCGGAACGGGCGGAGAACAGCAGCATCAGCACGGTCGTCGGCAGCAGTGCCGTACCGGCTTGCAGGGCCGAGTAGCCGGAGACGACCTGGAGCTGGATCGCGGCCAGGAAGAAGAACCCGCCGAGGGCCGCGTAGACGCACACGGTGACCAGGTTGACCGCGGTGAACTGACGGGACGCGAAGATGTCGAGCGGCATCATCGGGTCGGGCCGCCGTTTCTCGACGTACACGAAGGCGACACCGGCGGCGACGCCCGCGACCGCGGTGAGGGCGATGACCAGGGACCCGTCGCGGGCCTCGATCAGCGCGTACGTCACCAGCGCGAGGGACAGCGCTCCGAGGGACGCGCCGAGCACGTCGAAGCGGCCGTGCTTGGACCCGTCGCCGGACTCGGGGACGTGGCGCAGGGCGATGGGGACGCACAGCAGCGCCAGCGGGACGTTGAGCAGGAAGACCCAGCGCCAGCCGGGGCCGTCGACCAGCCAGCCGCCCAGGAACGGGCCGATGGCCGCACCGATACCGCCGAAACCGGACCACAGGCCCACCGCCGGGGCCCGGTCGTCGGGGTGGAAGGACGCCTGGATCAGCGCGAGGGAGCCGGGTGTGAGAAGCGCGCCGCCGATGCCCTGCAACGTCCGCGCGGCGATGAGGAAACCTGCGTTCGGGGCGAGCCCGCACAGCAGCGAGGCCGCGGCGAACCAGACGACGCCGATGACGAAGATCTTGCGGCGGCCGTAGCGGTCGCCCAGGGAACCGCCGAGGAGGATCAGACCGGCGAGGGCGAGGGTGTACGCGTTGACCGTCCACTGGAGGGCGGACAGGTTCGCGTCCAGGTCCTCGCCGATCCGGGGGAGGGCGACGTTGACGACGGTCGAGTCCAGCATCGCCATGCTGGAGCCGAGGACGGTGGTGAGCAGGATCCACTTGCCTTGCGGCGAGGCCATCCGGACGTCGGGCATGACCCCAGGTATACAGCGAGCCCGGTGCCGTAGCACCGGGCTCGCTGCATCCGCAACGGCTACTTGATCTTCGTGCCGGTGGAGCGCAGGTTCGAGCAGGCCTCCGTCACGCGCGCGGCCATGCTGGCCTCGGCGAGCTTGCCCCAGGTCCGCGGGTCGTAGGTCTTCTTGTTGCCGACCTCGCCGTCGACCTTCAGGACACCGTCGTAGTTCTGGAACATGTGGGCCGCCACCGGACGCGTGAAGGCGTACTGCGTGTCGGTGTCGATGTTCATCTTGACGACGCCGTTCTCCAGCGCGGTCGCGATCTCCTCGGCGGAGGAGCCGGAGCCGCCGTGGAAGACGAAGTCGAACGGGGACGCCTTGCCGTACTTGGCGGCGATGCCCTCGTTGAGCTCCTTCAGCAGCTCGGGACGGAGCACGACGTTGCCCGGCTTGTACACACCGTGGACGTTGCCGAAGGAGGCGGCGAGCAGGTAGCGGCCCTTCTCCCCGAGACCGAGGGCCTCGACGGTACGGACGGCGTCGTCGACGGTCGTGTACAGCGAGTCGTTGATCTCGTGCGAGACGCCGTCCTCCTCGCCACCGGTCGGGGTGATCTCGACCTCGAGGATGATCTTCGCGGCGCGGGCGCGCTCCAGCAGCTCCTGCGCGATGGAGAGGTTGTCCGCGAGGGTCTCGGCGGAACCGTCCCACATGTGCGACTGGAACAGCGGGTTCTCACCGCGCGCGACACGCTCCTCGGACACGGCGATCAGCGGCCGTACGTACCCGTCGAGCTTGTCCTTCGGGCAGTGGTCCGTGTGCAGGGCGACGGTGATGTCGTACTTCTTGGCGACGATGTGCGCGAACTCGGCCAGGGCGACGGCGCCGGTGACCATGTCCTTGCTGTGCTGGCCGCCGAGGAACTCCGCACCACCCGTGGAGATCTGGATGATGCCGTCGCTCTCCGCCTCCGCGAAGCCGCGCAGGGCCGCGTGCAGGGTCTGGGAGGAGGTCACGTTGATGGCCGGGTAGGCGAACTTGCCTGCCTTCGCCCGGTCGAGCATCTCGTTGTAGACCTCGGGGGTTGCGATGGGCATCTGTCCGCTCCTTGGAGTGTGCGGGTTGACGTACTGCGTACTGCGTTCTTCTTTACGGCCCTGACCTAGACCTCGATTGCGACGTCATCGTCGGCATCGTCGGGGGCCATCTTTCCATGACGAACCGGGATGCTCCGAGTGCCTGTCATCAGCCGAGACGGACGTCCGCCGGGGCCGAGGTCAGTCGAGCCCCAACTCGTCCTTGGAGAACGCGAACAGGTACGGCACGCCCGCACCCTCCTGGATCTTCTCGGCGGCTCCGGTGGCCCGGTCGACGATCGTCGCGACGGCGACGACCTCGGCGCCCGCCTCGCGCACCGCCTCGACGGCGGTGAGCGGCGAGCCGCCGGTGGTGGAGGTGTCCTCGACGACGAGCACGCGCCGCCCCGTGATGTCCGGCCCCTCGACCCGCCGCTGCAGCCCGTGCGCCTTGGCGGCCTTCCGCACGACGAAGGCGTCGAGCCGCTTCCCGCGCGCGGCGGCGGCGTGCAGCATCGCGGCGGCGACGGGGTCGGCGCCCATGGTGAGCCCGCCCACCGCGTCGAACTCCAGCTCCGCGGTCAGATCGAGCAGCACCTGCCCGACGAGCGGAGCGGCCTGCCCGTCGAGGGTGATGCGCCGGAGGTCGACGTAGTAGTCGGCTTCGAGCCCCGACGACAGGGTCACCTTGCCGTGCACCACGGCCTTGTCCTTGATCTGCTGCAACAGCGCGCCACGTACGTCAGTCATGCCGCCCAGCTTAGAGGCGCCGCCAGCTCCAGACGGTCGCGGCCTCGAGCGGCTCCAGGGGCGTGACCAGGCGGGGCAGGGTGTTCAGCCCGTTGGGCGGCCCGGTCTGCGGCTCGACACACACGGCGGCCTCCTGCTCGTCGTACATGACGACCCATTCCTCCCGACTGGCCACCTTCAGCTCCAGCTGCCCCGGCCAGGTGAGCGTGACGTCGACACCGCCGGGCATGCCGAAACAGTCGTCCCAGGGTCCGGGCTCGGGACCGATCCGGTTGCCGGTGGGCAGATGATCGTCACCACGCTCTTCCTGCCAGGCAGGAGCGAAATCGAGCTGCACGTCCTCTGCGCCGAGGTTCCGGTTGAACCAGGGATGCCAGCCGATCTGGGCCGGGAAGGACGTCTCGTAGGTCTCGACGGACATGGTGAGGCTGAGGCTGTCCGGGGTGAGCGCGATGACGTGGGTGACGCGTCCGGCGTAGGGCCAGGGCTCGACCAGGTCGTACGTGATGACGGCCTCGTCACCGGCGACCCTGGCCACCTTCCAGGCGCCGTCGCGTGCCGTGCCGTGGATGGCGTGCGGCGGAGCGTTCAGCGGCATCTGCCGCACCACGGCACCGTCCAGGAACCGACCGTCCCGGACCCGCCCACACCAGGGAACCATCGGAAAACACCCGAACCGCTCCCCCTGCCGCAACAACTCCGCCCCTGCGACCCGAAGCCCCCCGACCCGCCCACCGTTCCCCGGCAGCACGTCCACCTCCGCGTCACCCGCGGTCAGCGTGATGTGTTCGTTACTCACGGGATGACCCTACTGGGACGATCAAGGGTGCAGGCATTCCAGTCCGGGGGTCTCAACGCCGCCGCCGCAACGCCCGCCCCACCACAATCGCCGACGCCACCACAATCGCCGCCGCCGGAGCAGCCCACCGCAACGTAGAACCGGGTACGACGGTCTGCGGCGCCGGCACAGGCGCATACCGCCCCCGCGGCGGCGCGTGATCCACTTCCTCCGCGCTGCGCCCGATCATCGTCCGCCGGGCATGAGCCGCCTCGGCCACAGGAGCCTCCCCGTCCCCGGCCGGGGCCTCGGCCTCGGCCTCCACCTCCGGTTCGAGCGCCGGCGGCGGAACCTCGGCGTCAAAGACGGACGTCTCCTCACCACCGTCGCCGGAATCCGAATCCGACCCCGGATCCGAAGCCGAAGCCGCAGCCGCAGCGGGCCCGGGCGCCGCAGCGTCATCCGCATCCGGCGTCGTCTCGAAGTCACTGGTCACCCGAGTCTCGAACTCCCCGGGAGCCAACCCCTCCTGCTCCTCGGAGGCACCCGCTTCCAGCCCCGCGTCAGGGGACACAGCCTCCCCCGCGACAACGCCCAGCTGCTCCCCGAAACGGTTCAGCAACCGACCCACAGCAGAGCCGACCGCCTCCGCCGGGAACTCGGCCACCCGCCCGTCCGCCGAAGCAGTCCCCGCGAACCTCACGGTGGCCCCGCCCTCGGCCTCAAGGACCCGTACCGTGAGCGCGAGCTTCACCACCCCGCTGCCCCGCACCTCGGCCGCATCGCCCTCGACGGCGTAGGCGTACGCACCGTCACCGTCCTCCTGCGCAGTGACCCGCACGGCGCCCCGATACGTGATCGTGTGGCCGGCGACGCGCACCTTCAGCCGCCCGGCAACGGGCTCGGCCCCGGCGTCCTGCTGGAGCCCGGGGACCGCCCGGGCAACCCGTACGGGATCGGCCAGCACCGCCCTGAGCCGCTCGGCCGCAACCGGAACGAACACCTCATGCTCCATGGGGCCCGAGCCTACCCAGCATGGCGTGAACCGCACCCACAGATCCGAGGATTCTCACCTCAAGCCCTCCCGCCGGGCGTACCCTCCCCGCCCCGCACGAGAGCCCTGCACCTCACCACGCCCCTCAGTACCGCGGATGCACCAGCGTGGACGCCCCCAACCCCCCGACCCGCGTCCCCTCGGCCGCCCGCGCATCCGCCGCCAGCCCCTCACGCGTCAGCGTCCGGGGCCGCGGCACCCCATCACCCGCTCCGAGCCGCAACGCCGGACGCTCGCCCCGGCCCGCCAGGATGAACCCCCAGTCGTGCGGCGCCCGCGTCGGGCCCGCCGAGCGGTCGGGGCCCGCCGCGAAACCGGAACCGCGGCCTCGGACGCAGTACGGGGCGGTCCGCAGGCCCGCGGCGCGCAGTGTCGTGTCGACCGTCCAGAAGACGCGGGCCCGGGACGAGACCGGGCCGGCGTGGACGGCCAGGCGGCCGTGCGGGGTCAGGGCGCGCCGGGCGAGACCGTAGAACTCCTGCGAGTACAGCTTCGTGCTGGCGGTGATGCCGGGGTCGGGCAGGTCCGAGATGACGACGTCGTACGTCGCCGGCGGCGCCGCCCGCAGCCAGCGGAAGGCGTCGCTCGTCATGACGTGGACGCGGTTGTCGTCGTAGGCGTGGTCGTTGAGGTCGGACAGCGGAGGATCCCGGCGCGCCAGGCTCACCACCCCGGCGTCGGCCTCGACGACATCGACCCGGTGCACCCCGGGATGGCGCAGCACCTCGCGCGCGGCCAGCCCGTCCCCGCCTCCGAGGATCAGCACGCGCGTGCGCTCGCCGTTCATCACGGGGTGGACCAGCGCCTCGTGGTAACGGCGTTCGTCCTGGCCGCTGACGCGCAGGCGGCCGTCGAGGAAGAGGTTCAGGGGGCGGCCGTGCGCGCCGCCGGTGATGACGACCTCCTGGAGGTCGGTGTGGACTGCCACACGCACGTCCCGCCCGTACACCGCGTGCCGTGCCGCCCGTTCGAAGTCGTCGACGAGTACGGCGGCGGAGGCGAGCACGCCGAGCACGGCGACGTTGGCGATCACCAGCAGCCAGCGGGCGCGGCGGCTGAGGTCCCTGCGGAACAGGCCGAGGACCAGCGCGCCGCCCACGACGGCGTTGACGGCGCCGGTGATCAGCGCGGAGGTCAACTGGCCCAGCAGGGGCAGGAGCAGGAAGGGGAACGCGAGCCCGCCGACGAGCGCGCCGACGTAGTCCGCGGCGAACAGGTCGGCCACCGCGCCGCCCGCGTCCTGGCGCCGGATGCGCTGGATCAGGTCCATCAGCAGCGGCACTTCTGCGCCGATCAGCAGGCCGATGGTGAGGGAGAAGGCGACGAGGAGACAGCGTGGGCCGTTGGCCCACAGGCCGCCCCAGTCGCCGGTCCAGGCGTAGACGGCGTAGAGCGCGAACGCGCTGCAACCGCCGACGAGGGCGAGCACGGCCTCGATGGCGCCGAAGCCGGCCGCGGCGTACGGGCGCAGGCGTTTCGCGGCGAGGGAGCCGATGCCCATCGCGAAGACCATGACGGACAGCACGACGGAGGCCTGGGTGACCGAGTCACCGATCAAGTACGAGGCGAGGGCGACGAGTTCGAGTTCGTACACGAGTCCGCAGGCAGCGCAGACGAAGACGCCCGCGAGGACGAGGAACCGCCCGGTCCCCGGCCGGACCGGAAGCCGTGGGGGGCCGCCCCAGGGCGGTGTTGTGCCGGGCGGGGCAGGGGCGTGCGGCTCGATCACGTTGCCGACGGTACGTTACGGCTGCGGCACGCTTCGTCACCCACACGTGTGTTCTTGAGGCGGGGGACGTTTGCGTCGCCGCCGCCGGGAGGCTCAAGCGCCGGACGGGCTGGACTGCCTGGACCGGGGTCTGAGCGTGGCCGCCAATGCCCTCACCCCCACTCTCGTGCGCGTCGCCACCAACTGCCCGTCCTGCGGGTACGCGTGCCACGTCCGCCAGTGCATCTGACCCTCGTGGTGCTGGGCCAGTATCGCGGTGAAGGCGTGCGGGCTGCCGGGGAAGACGCCGGCGAGGCCGTGCGGGTGGTCGGAGACCAGGGCGAGCAACTCCTGGGCGCGGCCCGCGAACTGCCCCGGTAACAGGACCTCCACCCGGGCCGCGAACTCGTACTCCCAGTCGCCCGCCCGCTTGGCCACGCCGAGCGGAAGGGGCGTGCTGCTGCCGGGCATACAGGCCACCGTCTCCGAGCAGATGCCCCGGTCCTCCTCCAGGAGTACCTGGTGGGACGCACCGAGCAGTCTCAACTGGAGCTTCGTCCCGGTCAGTTCGAGGTCGAGTGTGGCCAGCGCGGGCAGCGGCTCCCGCCCCAGGGCCCAGGCGAGGTCGGCCGCGCGCGTGTCGGTGTAGGCGGTGTTCAGGGTCGTGAGCATGGGTCGGCTCCGCAAGCACGCAAAGAAAGGGAGGGAGGGTGTCGGTCTCCGGCGGCGCACCCCGGCCGACACCGGGAGGGACGGCCCGGTCAGCCCAGTCGGCCGGTCAGAAGGGGTGTCCGCGGGACGTCCGAGAGGCTGCGTTGGTGATTTTCAGGGAATCATGAAGTGTGGCGCCGCCACAGCGTTTTTACCCAAGTTCGTAGGGTTTCCATCCCTCAGAGGGCTTATCAGCTCAACTGTTCAACTCCGGCGTACGCCTCTGAGGGCGGGGCGTGCGCCGGTGCGCCGGTGTGAACACGAAAGCGGGGCCGGTCCCAGGTACCGGCCCCGCTCCATGTGGATGCGTTCCCCTGCTCGGGGAGCTCAGCTGCCCCGTGTCAGCTGCCTCCGCCACCGCATCCGCCCCCTCCTCCGCCCCCTCCTCCGCAGGACGACCCGCCTCCGCATGACGAGCCGCCCCCGCAGGACGAACCACCGCTGTCTCCCCCGCCGGCCCACCAGCTGCCGCTGCTGCCGCTGCTGTCGTGCGAGCGACTCCTGCGGCTGTGCGAGCGGTTGGCCGACCGTGAGCCGCCGCGCACGGCGGACACGAAGATCAACACAAAGACGACTGCGACCAGCGCCAGAACGAATCCTGTGATCATGGCGTCAGCCTCCTTCCGTTCCCCCGAAGCGGACCGTGGCGTCCCCCCGTGGGCGCCTACCGCTCGGTGCGTGGGAGGGAGATGCCCGGCCGCCTCACGGCCCAAAGCAGAGTTGAGGAACTCCAGAGCTTGGGCGCAGGATGGCCGCCATGACCTCCAGCTCCCGCCCCCTGCTCAACCGCCGGCTCGCCGAGTTCGGGACGACGATCTTCGCCGAGATGTCCGCGCTGGCCCTGCAGACCGGGTCCATCAACCTGGGTCAGGGTTTCCCCGACACGGACGGCCCCGAGGAGGTCCGTGAGGCGGCCGTACGGGCCCTGCGCGACGGGCGCGGCAACCAGTACCCGCCGGGCCCCGGAGTCCCCGAGCTGCGCACCGCGATCGCCGCGCACCAGCAGCGGCGCTACGGGCTGTCGTACGACCCCGACACCGAGGTCCTGGTGACCGCAGGCGCCACCGAAGCCATCGCCGCCGCCCTGCTCGCGCTCGTCGAGCCCGGCGACGAGGTCATCGCGTTCGAGCCGTACTACGACTCCTACGCGGCCTGTATCGCCATGGCGGGCGGCACGCGCGTGCCGGTCACCCTGCGGCCGGGCGCGGGACGTTTCCGGCTCGACCTCGACGAGCTGCGCGCCGCCGTCACCGACCGCACCCGGTTGCTGTTGATCAACACCCCGCACAACCCGACCGGCACGGTCCTCACCCGCGAGGAACTGGCCGCGATCGCGGAGCTGGCCGTGGAGCGGGACCTGCTGGTGGTGACCGACGAGGTGTACGAGCACCTGGTCTTCGACGACGCCGAGCATCTGCCGCTCGCCGCGTTCCCGGGCATGCGGGAGCGGACGGTGTCCATCGGGTCGGCGGGCAAGACCTTCTCCTTCACCGGCTGGAAGGTCGGCTGGCTGACCTCGACGTCGGCCCTGGTCACGGCGGTGCGCTCGGCGAAGCAGTACCTGACGTACGTCGCGTCGGGGCCGTTCCAGTACGCGGTCGCCGAGGCACTGGCCCTGCCCGACAGCTACTTCGCGGCCTTCCGTGACGACATGCTGGTCAAGCGGGACCTGCTGGCAGGGGGGCTGGCGGAGGCGGGCTTCGAGGTCTTCAGGCCCGCGGGCACGTACTTCGTCACGACCGACATCCGCCCCCTCGGTGAGACGGACGGTTTCGCCTTCTGCCGTGCCCTGCCGGAGCGGGCCGGGGTGGTCGCCATCCCCAACGCGGTCTTCTACGACCACCGGGAGGCGGGGGCGCCGTTCGTCCGGTTCGCGTTCTGCAAGCGGACGGAGGTCCTTCAGGAGGCGGTGAAGCGGCTCAAGTCCCTGGCGGGCTGAGCGCTCGCGCCCGTCCACAGCCTGTGGACGGGCCCGGACGGCACAAACCCGGCCCGGCACGCGACCGTGATGGCCGGTGCCCTGGCCGGGCTCTGCCGAATCGGTGTCGAGGACTACTCCTCGTCGTCCTCGGGCTTGTCCGCCTCGTTGATCTCCTGCTCCAGGCCGAGCTGCTCGACGAGCCACTTGTCGAACTCGATGGCGGCCCGCACCCAGCTGACCGTCGACGAGACGAAGTGCTCCAAGCTCACGCCGGTGCCGATCAGCATCTGTGCCTCGCCGATCAGGCGGACGGTGCCGTCGTCGTGCGTGTGGCTGTAGACCTTGGGCCACAGGGTCCGGCGGTTCCAGTCGTCGATCGACTCGAGGAGCAGCGGCTTCTCGTCGATCTTGTGGGGCCGGTCGTAGAACGTCCGCACCGAGAAGACCTGCTGGTCTCCTTCGCCGCGGAACATGAAGTACGTACGGAACTGCTCCCACGGCGCCGCGAGGTCACCCTCGTCGTCGACGACGTACTTCAGCTCCATCTGGTCGAGGAGCTGCTTCACGAGGTCCTGATCCGGGACAACGGGTCCGGGCGGTGGCCCGGGCTCCGGCTGCTGGCCCCCGAAGTTCGGGATCGAGGACGGGTCGATGCTCACCGTGATTTTCCCTTCGTACGGATTCCGCCATCCTCCCCCATGCGGGGAGGGGGGTGGCAAGCCCGGACAGGGCCTGTCTGCCCTCGGCTGACATGATCTGGCCTGTCGCGACGGACCAGGGCGGAAGGCGGGGGTCATGTCCGGAACACAGGTAGGCGCACAGGAGCCCCGCGGCCGCACCAGATGGTCGAGGTTCGCCGCGATCGTGGCACTGCCGGGGCTGGTGCTGGCGGGCCTCATGGCCTTGGTGGTGATGTGGGTGGTGGCGGACGACCCGCCCCGCTCCGGTCCCGACACGGTCTCCTGCCCGGACGCCCTGCACTTCGGCGGGGCCGAGCTGCCGGACGGCGCCGAGGTCGTCGGGTCATGCAGGACGCAAGGGTTCCAGGACATCCATTACAGCGCGACCTTCCGCATGCCGCGCGCCGACGTCCCGGGCTGGCTCAAGGAGACCTATCCGGACGCGCCGGCGCCCGGGGCGAAGTTCTGCGGCGCCGTGGACGTGGATCTGTGTCTCGATGTGGACGCCCCGGGCGGCCATCCCGACGCGGGCGCCCACGCGGTGCAGGTGAGGGTCGAGTACGAGGACGCCGACACCGCACTCGTACGCTTCGCCGCGTTCACCATGTGACCGCGCAACCACGTGACGACGTGACCACGTAGCGAAGGCCCGCCCCGGGATTCGGGGCGGGCCGTCCCGCAGCTGCTGCGCGGCTACAACGTCTTCCCCGTGGCCCGCCCCACGATCAGGCCGTCCCCGGAGGCGTCCACCCGTACCGTGTCGCCGTCCTTGACCTCGCCGGAGAGGATCTCCTTGGCGAGGCGGTCACCGATGGCGGTCTGGACGAGGCGGCGCAGGGGCCGGGCACCGTAGGCCGGGTCGTTGCCCTCGTCGGCGAGCCAGGCCAGGGCCTCGTCGCTGACCTCCAGGGTGAGCCGCCGCTCCGCCAGCCGCTTGGCGAGCCGGCCGATCTGCAGCCGGGCGATCCGGCCCAGCTCGTCCTTCGACAGGGCCGAGAAGACCACCAGGTCGTCGAGGCGGTTGAGGAACTCGGGCTTGAAGGAAGCCCGGACCACCTCCAGGACCTGCTCCTTCTTCTCCGTCTCACTGGTGATCGGGTCGACCAGGAACTGGCTGCCCAGGTTGGACGTCAGCACCAGGATCGCGTTGCGGAAATCGACCGTACGGCCCTGTCCGTCCGTCAACCGTCCGTCGTCCAGCACCTGAAGGAGGATGTCGAAGACCTCGGGGTGCGCCTTCTCGACCTCGTCGAGCAGCACGACGCTGTACGGCCGCCTGCGCACCGCCTCCGTCAGCTGACCGCCCTCCTCGTAGCCGACGTACCCGGGGGGTGCGCCGACCAGCCGGGCCACGCTGTGCTTCTCGCCGTACTCCGACATGTCGATGCGGACCATCGCCCGCTCGTCGTCGAAGAGGAAGTCGGCGAGGGCCTTGGCGAGTTCGGTCTTGCCGACGCCGGTCGGGCCGAGGAAGAGGAAGGAGCCGGTCGGACGGTCCGGGTCGGCGATGCCGGCCCGGGTGCGGCGTACCGCGTCGGACACGGCGCGCACGGCTTCGCCCTGTCCGATGAGGCGCTTGCCCAACTCCTCCTCCATCCGCAGGAGTTTCTGCGTCTCGCCCTCCAGGAGGCGGCCCGCGGGGATGCCGGTCCAGGCGGCGACGGTGTCGGCGATGTCGTCGGAGCCGACCTCCTCCTTGACCATCGTGCTCTTGGCGGCCGCCTCCTCCGCCTGCGAGGCCTCCTCCAGGTCCCGCTCAAGGGCGGGGATCTCGCCGTAGAGCAGCTTGCTGGCGGAGTCGAAGTCACCGTCGCGCTGGGCGCGTTCGGCCTGTCCGCGTGCCTCGTCGAGCCGTTCCTTCAGCTCGCCGACGCGGTTGAGGGACTGCTTCTCCTTCTCCCAGCGGGCGGTCAGGCCCCGCAGCTCCTCCTCCCTGTCGGCGAGATCGCGGCGCAGCCGCTCCAGGCGTTCGAGGGAGGCCGCGTCGGTCTCCTTGCTGAGGGCCAGCTCCTCCATCTTCAGCCGGTCCACGGACCGCTGGAGCTCGTCGATCTCGACGGGGGACGAGTCGATCTCCATCCGGAGCCGGGAGGCGGCCTCGTCGACGAGGTCGATGGCCTTGTCCGGCAGGAACCGGGAGGTGATGTACCGGTCGGAGAGGGTGGCCGCGGCGACGAGCGCGCTGTCCGCGATCTGGACCTTGTGGTGGGCCTCGTAGCGTCCCTTGAGCCCGCGCAGGATCGCGATGGTGTCCTCGACGGTCGGCTCGGCGACCAGCACCTGCTGGAAGCGCCGCTCCAGGGCGGGGTCCTTCTCGATCCGCTCGCGGTACTCGTCGAGGGTGGTGGCGCCGACCATGCGCAGCTCACCGCGCGCGAGCATGGGCTTGAGCATGTTGCCGGCGTCCATGGCGGAGTCCCCGCCGGCACCGGCGCCCACGACCGTGTGCAGCTCGTCGATGAAGGTGATGATCTGCCCGTCGGAGTTCTTGATCTCCGCGAGCACGGTCTTCAGCCGCTCCTCGAACTCACCTCGGTACTTCGCCCCGGCGACCATGGCACCGAGGTCGAGCGCGACGAGCCGCTTGTTCTTCAGCGACTCCGGCACGTCCCCCTTGACGATCCGCTGGGCGAGCCCTTCCACGACGGCGGTCTTGCCGACGCCGGGCTCACCGATGAGGACGGGGTTGTTCTTGGTGCGCCGGGAGAGCACCTGCACGACCCGCCTGATCTCCTGGTCCCGCCCGATGACGGGGTCGAGCTTGCCCTCGCGGGCGGCGGCCGTGAAGTCGGTACCGAACTTCTCCAGCGCCTTGTACTGCCCCTCAGGGTCGGCGGTGGTGACGCGCCGCCCGCCGCGGGCCTTCTGGAAGGCCTCCAGCAGCTTCTTCGCGGTGGCCCCCTGCTGGGCGAGCACCTCACCCGCCTTGCCGCCCTTGGCGGCGGTGCCGATGAGCAGGTGCTCGGTGGAGAGGTACTCGTCCCCGAGCTCCTTGGCCCGCGCCTGGGCGTCCGCGATCACGGCGAGCAGCTCGCGGTTGGGCTGCGGGGGCGCCACCGTGGACCCGGTCACGCTGGGCAGCGCGGCGAGCGCCTTCTCGGCGCCGGCCCGCACGGAGGCCTGGTCGGCGTCGACGGCCGCCAGCAAGTCGATGATGTTCTCGTTCTCCTGCCCCTGGAGCAGAGCGAGGAGCAGATGGGCGGGCGTGAGGTCCGCATGCCCCTCGGTCAAGGCCCGATTACTGGCCGCGTTGATCGCGTCCCGGCTCCTGTTGGTCAGCTCGGCTTCCACGTTGGCGTTCTCCTCCTGGCGTCAGCGTCTCCCAGTACTGACTGAGTCAGCGTACACAAAGTTGAGTCTATTCCACTCAAGGTAGTCCCGGGAGGCCTGGGGCGGCCAGGCCCTGCCGTCAGGTTCCCGCCGGCAGGGCCTAGGGTTCCGGGCCATGGCGGCACACCCCCAGGATCCTGGCGCGCCGGACGCGCCGTACCTCACCTTCTGGCAGGAGAGACACCTGTGCACCCTGACGACCCTGCGCCCGGACCTCACTCCGCATGTCGTACCCGTCGGAGTGACATACGACCCTGAGGCGCGGCTTGCTCGGGTGATCGCGAACAAGTCCAGCGCGAAGGTGGGCCATGTACGGGCCGCCGGCCCGGACGGCGCCCGGGTCGCGGTCTGCCAGGTGGACGGACGGCGGTGGGCGACGCTGGAGGGCCTGGCACACGTCCGGAACGACCCCGAGCGGGTCGCGGAAGCGGTACGCCGGTATGCGCAGCGGTACGGGCGCACGCCGCGGCCGAATCCGGACCGCGTGGTGATCGAGATCGATCTGACGCGGGCGATGGGGCAGGGGTGAGCCCTGGGACGCGGCCCGAGGGGGCCTGGTTCCCAGTGGCTGGATACCGGGCGACCGGTTTCGGCCACCGCCGGAACAGGGAGATACGGGTAAATGTCCCCGGAAACTGCAGCGGCGTCACCGTGTTCAGGTCACGGTGACGCCGCTGCGGGGAAGCACCTGAGCGATCTGTTACGACGGGGGAATCGCGTCAGGCACTGCGGGGGGTGGCTGAGATGGTCCTTGGGGCCGGGGCCTCCGGCTCCACCAGGCGGTGGTCGCGCTGATCGAGATTGACGAAGATCATTCCGTACCGGATGGCGCACCTGACGGGTTGCGGTGCCCCCCGAGGCCGTCGCAGACACCGGTAAGCCCGTACGTCCTCGTCGTCGTCCCGCGTGACGACCACCGGTTCTCCGAAGACGGTCACCATCAACGAGTCACCGGAGTGGGGGATCGCGGTGACCAGGTCGATGAAGTGCCAGCCGGAGCGGTAGGCGGTGGCCATTTCCCGGCGGAAGGAGCGGTCGTCGGGTGGGGTGGTCATGCCGACTCCCGCTCACCGCTGCTCGCCTCGGCGTTGGCCGGCCAGGAACTGTCCCCGGCAATCGTGACAGTCTGTGACTGGGTGGGCCAGCTACTGTCCGCTCGCGAGTCGCTCTTCGATTCCGAGAGGCCCCCCAGGACTCCGAAGGCCACAACGGTGGAGAAGGCGGCGACAAGAATCGAGCGAAGCATTCTGTTCCGCATAGTCGGCTTCGTCCTCACTTGAAGGTCCCCTCTTCCCCCGTCGAGTAAGACGATGGCTCATTCGGGCACTTCATGGCCACACGATCGGTGCATCATGTTCCTGCATGTTCAGGACCCTGGGGGGTGGAGATTTGGTGACGAATCAGACTAAAGCGATACATCCCCATGCGATGACCGAGATGTGCGCGGAAGGTGGCCGACTCTATGCGAACGCGCTGCGCACGGGGCGTATCGCACGCACCGACGTGGAGTCCGTCCCCTGCCTGATGGAGTTCGCCCTGCTCTATCCGGATGCCGACGACCCGAACTGGCTGCGTCCCGTTCCGGCGTCCGTCGCCCTGGCTCAGCGGCTCAATCCCATCGAGCGGGAGATCTCCGATCGTCGGCGGCTGTCCGTCGACCTGGCCGACGCACTCCAGCCATTCATGGACCTCAGCGCTCAGGTGACGGGTAGCACGCACTCCATCACTGTGCTGGAGGGCGGGGAGCGGATCAACGCCGCCCTCAATCTGGCCACGGCCCAGTGCCACACCGAAATGCTCACGGTCCAGCCGAGCAACCGCATCTCGGAGAGCAGCTTGTTGCAGGGCCTGGAGCGGGACCGGCCACTGATCGAACGCGGGGTGCGCATAAGGACCCTCTACCAGCACACGGTGCGCCACAACCCGGGGAAGCTGGCCTATGTCGCCCAGCTCTCCGACGGCAAGGTGGAGTACCGCACCATCGACGAGCTGGTCGAGCGCCTGATCATCTGCGACGAGTCGGTCGCCTTCATCCCCACCCGCGACGACCAGCAGGTGGCCCTGGAGCTGCGCCAGCCCGGGCTCATCCGCTACTTGATCAAGGTCTTCGAGTTCATGTGGAGCCGCGCGGTTGCGCTGACCGAACACGCGCCCTACGAGACCGCGCCCGACGGCATCACGGAGATCCAGCACTCCATCGCGAAGCTCCTCGTGGAGGGGCACGTCGACGAGGCGATCGCCCGCCGGCTGGGCATGAACGTGCGCACCTGCCGGGCCCACATCGCCAAGCTGGCCACGGCGCTGGGCAGTGGGAGCCGTGCTCAACTCGGCTTCCTCATCGCACAGTCCGGAATCCTCGACAACGAGAGCTGAGCGACGGGAGTGCCGTACGGAATCGGTCCGGGCTCGGCCGGTTCGGGCTCAACCCGGCTGTCTCACCGGCCGGTCGGGGTCTCCTGACCGGGCAGACCGGGCACCCGGGGAACCCCGGCCACGCTGATCACCGCGGCCCCCGACGACGCCCGCGAGCGGTCCAGGCCCACCTGGGCGATACGGACGCCGAGTTGTGTACGGCTCGCCGCGCCCAGCGTTTCCGACAGGCGCGCGATGTGCGCCCGGCACGTCCGGACGCTTATCCCCAGCCGCTCCGCGATCACCGCGTCCTGGTGCCCCTCGGCGAGCAGCGCCGCGATGGACTGTTCGCGGTGGGAAATGCCCTCGATGCCGGTGTCGGGCAGGGGCGCGGTCAGCGGGATCGCGAGGCGCCACAGCCGCTCGAAGACCGTGACCAGGTAGTTCACCAGCGCCGGATGCCGCAGTTCCAGCGCCATCGTGCGGTCGGCGTTCGCCGGGATGAAGGCCACCGTCCGGTCGAAGAGGATCAGCCGGTCGATCACCTCGTCCAGCGTGCGGGCCTCCACCGAATCGCCCATCAGTTCAAGGTAGTTCAGCAGCCCCTGGCCGTGCCGCGCCACGTGCGTGTACAGGTCGCGCATCCGCACGCCCCGCCCGCGCAGCTCCATCGCCCGGTGCAGCCCCTCCGTCAGCTCGTGCTCGGGACGGATGCCGCCGGGCTGCACGGTCAGCACCTGACTGGTGCACGCCTGGGTCGCCTCGTCCAGCGCGCCCTGGATGCGCGAGTCACCGTCCAGGACCCGGATCGCCGTGCCCTCGACGCCGGACGCCTGCGGCAGCGGGGGACCGAGCCCGGCGTACCACTCGAAGGCCGCCACCGCCGAGCCCACCCGCCGCTGGCTCGCGCTGACCTCGTCGTACACCCCGCGTAGCAGCCGCGTCATGACCTCCTGCGGGGAGGTCGGCACCAGCCAGTCCATGTCGTCGGGGTCGGGATGCAGTAGCGCCAGGTCCAGCAGGCAGGGCACCGGCTCCGCGTCCCGGCGCGGCACACGGCCGCGCCGTACGGCCCGGGAGTACACGCGATCCCCCGCGTCGCACAGTCGGTCGGCACCGTGGGGATGCTCCTCGGTCCCGTGCCCGGCCATCGCCCCATCCACCCCCGGTTCTTGCCTTTCGCCGGCTCGCTCACCTCGGGAGCGCGGTGTCGACCTCTGCCGGGACACCCGGGCCGGGCGTGGCCCTGGTCGACAGGCCCACCGTGCTCGGCCCGTCGGGCCTACGGTTCGCTCGCGCTTCCGCAGCGCAACTATGCGCGGACCGGCCGTGCTCCGCAACACGGCTCCCACCGGGACCAGCGCCGTAAAACACCAGTACGCCCCGGTTCTTACCGGCCTCCGTCCGTCGAGTTGCAACAAGCTGGGGGTGTCATCCCGGCCTTTGCACCGTGCGCTGCAAAGCACGCCGGCCGGCCGGGCGGCCCGGCCGGCGGCCGACAGGGGCGTGCCGTATGCCTTCGAGGACGGCATCGAGCCCTTGCCACCCCGGCTCGGCGATCGGCTGCCCGGCATCCTCGGCGCGGCCGAGGCGGGCCACGTCACACTCGCGAACACCGTCGGGAACGCGCACCGGACAAAGAGACAGGGCCCGCCGGAAGACCGACGAGCCCTTTCTGCTGAACCGTGCCTGCGCCCTACTTGCTGAGCCCGGCCGACGTGCACGCGGACTTGTACTCACCCGCGCAGATCTCCGACAGCTCGTAGATCCCGTCGGCGAGGACGGTCTCCTCGATGTTCTTCTTCGTCAGGGCGACCACCGGCACCAGCAGGGCCGGGATGTCCTTGGCGGTCGGGCTGTCGACCTGGTCCTGGGTGAGGGAGTCGAACTGGATGTCCTTGCCCTGGACCTTGGCCACGGCCATTTCCGCGGCGCTCTCGGCCTCCTGCGGGTACGACTTGTACACGCTCATGTACTGCTCGCCGCTCAGGATCCGCTGGATGGCGTCCAGTTCGGCGTCCTGTCCGGTGATGGGCGGCAGGTCGGTCACGCCCTCGGCCTGCAGGGCCTTGATGATGCCGCCGGCCATGCCGTCGTTGGCGGAGTAGACGCCCTTGATGTTGTTCGCGCCGATGGCCTTGATCGCCTCGGTCATGTTGGCCTGGGCGTTCTCCGGCTTCCAGTCCTTGGTGTCGTACGACTTGGCGACGTCGACCGAGCCGTTGAGCTCGGAGAGGGCGCCCGCCTTGAACTGCTTGGCGTTCGGGTCGGTGGGCGACCCGTTCATCATGACGATCTTGTCGGACGAGTCGACGTCCGGACCCATGGCCTCCATGAGGGAGCGGCCCTGCACCTCGCCGACCAGCTCGTTGTCGAAGGAGACGTACGCGTCGATCGGTCCCTCGGCGAGGCGGTCGTAGGCGATGACCGGGATGCCGGCGTCCTTGGCCTTCTGGACGCCGTCGGCTATGGCGTGGGCGTCCACGGCGTCCAGCAGGATCACGTCGACCTGGTCGTTGATCATCTGCTGGAGCTGGCTCGCCTGCTTCTTGGCGTCGGCGTCCGCGTTGCGGTAGTCGACCTGGCCCTGCTTGTCGGTGAGCTCCGCGACCTTGTTCTTGATGATGGGGTAGTCGAACTTGTCGTAGCGCGTGTTGGCCGTCTCCGGCAGCAGCAGCCCGACGGTGACGTCGTCGCCCTTGGTCGGGCTCGCCTCACTGCTGTCCCCGGTGACGCCCAGCGCCCCGCACGCAGCCAGCGAGAGGGTCATCGTGGACGCGGCGGCCACGGCGGTGGCGGTGCGGCGCAGGGGGCGCAAGGGACGCATAGAGGAGCTCACTTCTGGTGCCTTCGGGACACGGGCGCGCCATTGCGCCCAGATGACTGAAAAGCCAACGCGTCGACCGCCCCCAGCGTCAAGCGGAATCACTTAACGAGTGCGCAACACCACGCTCCGCTGATCATGTAAAGACATGGCGAAACATATCGCAACGCCCGTTACACCCCCTCCACCGAACCTTGATCGAACACGCTGTCAAGATCCGTACAACCAGCCCCATTCCCCACGAGTCCTGTTCAGGACGACTCCCGCCCGTCGTCCCGCACTCGACCAGCGGATCGAATGAACCCAGCCAGACGCGCGACCGCCGCAGTGACCTGGCGGTGACCGCACCCGCCACCTGACCGACCGGACCGGAGCTGCGAAGATCATCCGCATGACCGTCATCACCGAAACCCTCGTCGAGGACAGCCGGTTCGGCACGCTGACCGTCCGTCTGGACACCGAGCGCGGCGAAGTCGTCGTCGAGGGCACGGCGGTACCACGGACCGTGCTGAGCCGGTCCGCGGGCACCGAGGCCGAGGAGCACATCCCCGTCGGCACCCGGGCCGGCGACCGGCTCACCCTCACCGTGGACGGCGCGGAGGCGGACGTGCGCCCGGCGAAGGGGCGGCTGACCCGGCGTTCGTACGCGGTCGAGGTCCGGCACGCCGGCCATGTCTGGCGGCTGCTCCCCGACTCCGTGCCGGACAGCCGCCTCCTGCGCGACGGGCGGCGCCTCGGCGACTTCACCTCCCAGGGCGACGGCGAGGTCTCGGCCGAGTGGCGCGCGGACTCGGCCCCGGAAGCCATGGACGCGGGCGTCGGATACGCCCTCGCCGCCGGATTCGGGACGGGGGCGCAGCCGATGTGGATGCTGGTCGTGGACGCGATCGGGGATCTGATTCCCTGACGCGGTGGCGGCATCGCCGCAGCCCGTACAACCAATTGGTGTGCCGGCCGGTCCTGTTCGTCGACGGTTGATCACTGCCGTCGCCGAACCGGACCGAAGGACCGCATGAACCCAGCCAGACGCACGACCGCGGCCACCGCGACCGCCCTCGTGCTCGCCACCGCGGGCGGCCTGCTCACCACTCTCGCCGCCCCCGCGTCCGCTGCAGTGACCTGCACGTCACCGGTCTTCAAGCGGCAGTTCTTCGCGAACACCGCCTTCACGGGCACGCCGAAGAAGACCGACTGCGACACGGCCGTCGACCAGAACTGGGGCACCGGCGCCCCGGCGTCCGGCCTCCCGAAGGACAACTTCTCCGTCCGCTGGACCGTGACACGGGACTTCGGCTCCGGAGGTCCCTTCTCCTTCGCCGCCTCCTCCCAGGACGGCATCCGCGTCTACCTCGACGGCTCCCGCAAGGTCGACCTCTGGAAGAACGTCTCGACCACTGCGAAGAAGACGGTCAACGTCACCGTCCCGGCCGGCAAGCACACCCTGCGTATCGACTACGTCAACTGGACCGGCACGGCCAACGTCAAGTTCGGTTACACGCCGAGGACTTCGGCGACCGTGGACAAGGTCAAGCCGCTCACTCCCGCCGGGACCTCGGTGGCGTACGACAAGACCACCGGCAAGGCCAAGGTCACGTGGGCGAAGAACAAGGAGATGGACCTCGCGGGCTACCGCGTCTACCGCCGCCTCAAGGGCACATCCTTCGGCAGCACGCCGCTCGCGACGACCACCTCGGCCACGTACACCGACACCACCCTCCCGGTGACCGGCGAGGCGTACTACTACGAGGTCCGCGCCCACGACAAGGCGGGCAACTCCTCGTCCGGCACGGCGGACCAGGGCGTCACCACTGTCGACCGGACGGCCCCGGCGCGGGTCGAGACCGTGTCGGCGCTGGGGACGACCGCCGGCAACGCCCTCACCTGGAAGGCCTCGCCGTCGAAGGACGTGCACCACTACGAGGTGTGGGGCGCCGAGGGCGGCCTGTCGGACATGGACGGTCCGGGGATCGTCTTCGGTACGTCCTGGACGGACAGCGTGGCGCCCGCGGGGCTGCGCTACAACTACGAGGTGGTCGCCGTCGACGCCGCCGGGAACTTCGCCCCGGTCTCCGACCCCGCGGTGGTCACCCGCCCCGAGGCCTCCACCGTGGCCGCTCCCACCGGTCTCACGAGCACGCTCGGCGGCTCGATGACATCGCTGCGCTGGACCCCGCCAAAGGACTCCGCGGCCGCTTCCTACCGGGTCTACCGCCGGACTGAGGCGAACGGCGGCTGGTCGCTGCTGGGCGCCACCTCGACGGCATCGTACGAGGACCGGACCGCTCCGAAGGGCAAGGCGTACTACTACGTGGCCACCGTCGACGGCACCGGTGCCGATTCGATGCCCTCCGCCGACCTCGTCGTGGACAGGCCGACCCCGGCCACCGCGACCGGACCTGCCCAACCGCAGCTGACCCTGGTCTCCTCCGGCGGCACCCGGCACCCCATCATCGTCACCGCCAAGCCGGGCGCGGGCGACGAGGGACGACTGCTGAAGGGATACTCGTGGGCCATCTCCGGGGCGTGCGGTGACAGCGGTCTCGGCGGCATGTCGACGACGGGCACCATCGAGTGGACGCCGCCCTACAACGGGCCCTGCATGATCAGCGTGTTCGCCGTGGACGTCTACGGCGGCATCGGTGAACGCGGCTCCTGGCTGGAGTTCATGGTGGGCCGCTGATCCCGGTCACACACACGGGAAACACGGGAAGGGGCCCGGAGGTCGCACCTCCGGGCCCCTTCCGCACGCACGGACAACCTGTCAGTCCTTGGCCTTCTTCGGCCGCCACACCACCAACGCGCTGGTCTGCTGTACCTCCTGGTACGGCACCAGGTCGCGGCGGTACGACGCGTGCACCGCCGCCTCGCGCTGCTGCATCGCCGCCGCGGCCCCTTCCACGGCGGCCTGGAGTTCGGCCACCCGGGACTGGAGCGCGGCGACCTGGTTCTCCAGTTCGATGATGCGCTTGATGCCGGCGAGGTTGATGCCCTCGTCCTGCGACAGCTGCTGGACGGTGCGCAGCAGTTCGATGTCACGGGCCGAGTAACGGCGCCCCCGGCCCGCGGTGCGGTCCGGAGACACCAGGCCCAAGCGGTCGTACTGGCGCAGGGTCTGCGGGTGCAGGCCGGACAGCTGGGCCGCCACCGAGATGACGTAGACCGGGGTCTCCTCGGTCAGTTCATACGGGTTGCGTCGACGACCGTCCATCTGACTCATGCTCCCTTCGCGGCCTGGAACAGCTCCGCCCGCGGATCCTCACCCGCGGTCGCCTCGCGATACGCCTCCAGCGCGTCACGAGCCTTCCCCGTCAGGTCCGTCGGAACACTCACCTCGACGGTGACCAGAAGGTCGCCTCGGGTGCCGTCCTTGCGGACCGCGCCCTTGCCGCGCGCCCGCATGGTGCGGCCGTTGGGCGTGCCGGGAGGCAGTTTCAGGGTGACCGGCGGTCCGCCCAGGGTGGGGACCCTGACCTCACCGCCGAGCGCCGCCTCCGTGAAGGTCACGGGGACGGTCACCGTGAGGTTGTCCTCCTTGCGGCCGAACACCGGGTGCGCGTCGACATGCACGGTGACGTACAGGTCGCCGGACGGGCCGCCGCGCTCGCCGGGTGCGCCCTTGCCACGCAGGCGGATGCGCTGGCCGTCCGACACCCCGGCGGGGATGCGGACCTGCATGGTCCTGGACGACTTCGCCCTGCCGCTGCCCTTGCAGTCCATGCAGGGGTGCTCGGCGATCAGGCCGCGCCCCTTGCAGTCCGGGCACGGGTCGGTGAGGGAGAAGCCACCGCCCGAGCCCCGCGCCACCTGGCCGGTGCCGACGCAGGTCGGGCACACGCGCGGCGTGCCGTTCTTGTCGCCGGTGCCCGCGCAGGCCTTGCACGGTGACTGCGAGGACATCCGCAGCGGGACCGTCGCACCCTCGATCGCCTCGGTGAAGCTGAGGTTGACCTCGGTGTCGATGTCCTGGCCGCGCCGGGGCTGGGTACGGGTCGTACCCGTGCCGCCGCGGTTGAACAGGCCCCCGAAGACGTCGCCGAGTCCGCCGCCGAAGCCGCCGGCTCCGCCTTGGCCGCCGCCGCCCTGGGCGCCGCCTCCGAAGAGGTCGCCCAGGTCGAAGTTGAAGTTGCCGCCGCCCGCGCCGCCCGGCCCCGGGCGGAAGCCGCCGTTGCCGAACAGGGCGCGAGCCTCGTCGTACTCCTTGCGCTTCTTGGGGTCGCCGAGGACGTCGTTCGCCTCGGAGATCTCCTTGAAGCGGTCCTCCGCCTTGGCGTTGCCCTTGTTGGCGTCCGGGTGGTTCTCGCGGGCGAGCTTCCGGTACGCCTTCTTGATCTCGGCCTCGGTGGCGTCCTTGGGGACGCCGAGGACCTTGTAGTAGTCCTTCTCGATGAAGTCCTTGGTGCTCATCCTCGACGTACCCCCTTCCCGTAGTCCCTCGTCAGTTCAACGTCAGCCCTCGTCCGGGCCACCGCTCTCCTTGTCGTCGGCCGCCTCGGCAGACTCCTCCTTGACGGTCTGCGCGCCCGGCTGCGGCTCGGCGACGGCCACCCGCGCGGGGCGGATGGTGCGCTCGCCGATGCGATACCCGGGCTGCAGGATCGCCACGCAGGTCGTCTCGGTGACGTCCGGCGCGTAGGAGTGCATCAGGGCCTCGTGGATCGTCGGGTCGAAGGGCTCGCCCTCCTTGCCGAACGCCTGCAGTCCCATCTTCGCCGCGACGGTCTCCAGCGACTCCGCGACGGACTTGAATCCGCCGACGAGTTCGCCGTGTTCACGCGCGCGGCCGATGTCGTCGATCACGGGCAGGAGCTCGGTCAGGAGGTTCGCGATGGCGATCTCCTTGACCGTGATCCGGTCCCGCTCCACGCGGCGGCGGTAGTTCTGGTACTCGGCCTGGAGCCGCTGGAGGTCCGCCGTGCGCTCGCCGAGCGCCGTACGCACCTGGTCCAGCTGGGCCACCAGGCCCGGGTCTGCTGCTCCGTCCCCGGCCGGGGCCGCCCCTTCCTGAGGGGCGGCCTTCGACTCGGCGTCGTCAGGGGTCGCGCCGGAGGGGACGTCGGGCTTCTCCTCGAAGCCCGGGGTCTCCTCCGTCATTACGCGGCACCGTCCTTGCGCTCGTCGTCCACGATCTCGGCGTCGACGACGTCGTCGTCAGCGGCCTTGCCGCCCGGGGCAGCGCCCTCCGGACCGCCGGCAGCGCCCTGCGCGGCCTGGGCGTCGGCGTACATGGCCTGACCGACCTTCTGCGAGACCGCGGCGACCTTCTCGGTGGCGCTGCGGATCTCGGCGGTGTCCTCGCCCTTGAGCGCGGTCTTCAGCTCCTCGACGGCGGCCTCGACCTCGGTCTTGACCTCGCCGGGGACCTTGTCCTCGTTGTCCTTGAGGAACTTCTCCGTCTGGTAGACGAGCTGCTCGCCCTGGTTGCGGGACTCGGCCGCCTCGCGGCGGGCGTGGTCCTCCTCCGCGTACTTCTCGGCCTCTTCGCGCATCCGGTTGACCTCGTCCTTCGGCAGCGAGGAGCCACCGGTGACGGTCATCTTCTGCTCCTTGCCCGTGCCGAGGTCCTTCGCGGTCACGTGCATGATGCCGTTGGCGTCGATGTCGAAGGCGACCTCGATCTGCGGGACACCGCGCGGGGCCGGCGGCAGACCGGTCAGCTCGAACATCCCGAGCTTCTTGTTGTACGCCGCGATCTCGCGCTCGCCCTGGTAGACCTGGATCTGCACGGACGGCTGGTTGTCCTCGGCCGTCGTGAAGATCTCGGACCGCTTGGTCGGGATCGTGGTGTTGCGCTCGATGAGCTTGGTCATGATGCCGCCCTTGGTCTCGATACCGAGGGACAGCGGGGTCACGTCGAGGAGCAGGACGTCCTTGACCTCACCCTTGAGGACACCGGCCTGCAGGGCGGCGCCGATGGCGACGACCTCGTCCGGGTTGACGCCCTTGTTGGCGTCCTTGCCGCCGGTCAGCTCGCGCACGAGCTCGGCGACGGCGGGCATACGGGTGGAGCCGCCGACGAGGACGACGTGGTCGATCTCGTTGATGGAGACGCCGGCGTCCTTCATGACGTTGAAGAACGGGGTCTTGCAGCGCTCCAGGAGGTCCGCGGTCAGCTGCTGGAACTGAGCCCGGGTGAGCTTCTCGTCCAGGTGCAGCGGGCCCTCGGCGGAGGCGGTGATGTAGGGCAGGTTGATCGAGGTCTCGGTGGACGAGGACAGCTCGATCTTGGCCTTCTCGGCAGCCTCACGCAGACGCTGCAAGGCCATCTTGTCCTTGGCGAGGTCCACGCCGTGACCGGACTTGAACTGCTGCACCAGGTAGTCGACGACGCGCTGGTCCCAGTCGTCACCACCGAGGTGGTTGTCACCGTTGGTGGCCTTCACCTCGACGACGCCGTCGCCGATCTCCAGGAGGGACACGTCGAAGGTGCCGCCACCGAGGTCGAAGACGAGGATCGTCTGGTCGTCCTTGTCGAGGCCGTACGCCAGCGCGGCCGCGGTGGGCTCGTTGACGATGCGAAGGACGTTCAGACCGGCGATCTCGCCGGCCTCCTTCGTCGCCTGGCGCTCGGAGTCGTTGAAGTACGCCGGGACGGTGATGACCGCGTCGGTCACCTTCTCGCCCAGGTAGGACTCGGCGTCCCGCTTCAGCTTCTGCAGGATGAAGGCGGACATCTGCTGCGGGTTGAAGGGCTTCCCGTCGAGCTCCGTCTTCCAGTCGGTGCCCATGTGGCGCTTCACGGACCTGATGGTCCGGTCCACGTTGGTGACCGCCTGACGCTTGGCGACCTCGCCGACCAGCACTTCGCCGTTCTTCGCGAAGGCGACGACGGACGGCGTGGTCCTGGCACCCTCGGCGTTGGTGATGACGGTGGGCTCGCCGCCTTCGAGAACGCTGACGACGGAGTTAGTCGTGCCCAGGTCGATGCCGACCGCACGTGCCATGGTTGATTCCTCCAGCTGACTTGAGTGGAACGGACTCAAGTGTGCATGACGGCTCGCAACCGGTCAACAGAGCTGAGTCGACCTCACTCAACTCTTATCCGTTCCTTACACGCAACTGGGCTCCGACCTGCGACGATGTGGCCTGCGCGGGCGGGCGAACAGCACCCCCAGGGGAAAAGAGGGTTGACGCCGAGGCCCGTACGGCTTGATGTGAAGCATCGCGAATACGGTGACGAGGGCACCCACTCCCACCCAGAACGCCCCGGACCGCGCCATCCATCCCATGTGCACGAGGACGCCGACGAGCACCCCGGCGAGGCCCGCGACCCCGAGCAGGACGGTCCCACCCTGCGGGGTCAGGCCGACCCGGCGCAAACGATGGGCGAAATGGTCGGGCCCGCCCCGCAGCAGCGGCCGTCCGGCCAGCCGGCGGGACAGCGCCACGAGGAGTACGTCGGCGGTGGCCAGCGAGGTGAGCGAGTAGAGCACGGCCACGCTCGACACGGGATCGTGCCCGGCCCGGGTGATGACGGCGGACGCGGCCAGCACGAACCCGACGAACAGCGACCCGCACGCCCCGAGCCCGATCCGGGCGGGATGCCAGTTGTGCATGAGGAACCCGGTCAGGGCGGCGGCCAGAACGCTGAGCAGCACCGCGAGTTCGTCCATCACCTCGGCCGCCGCACAGATCCCGACACCGAACGCGGTGACCACCCCGACGGCACCGGCCAGCGCGTCCGCGTGGTCGAGCGCCTTGAACCCGATGGCCACGAGAACGATCCAGCCGACGGCCACCAGCCCCAGCAGGATCCCGGTGTCCCCGTACGGCACCACGCAGGCCGCCGCCACCGCCGTACCGCCGATCAGGAACCGCGCCTTCACCCGCCGCACGTCGGCGACCAGCCCGAGCGCCGCGACGGCGCCCGCGGCGACCACCAGCCGCATGATCTCCGAGCCCAGCGGGGCGAACCGCGTCCACTCCCCGGCGGCGGCCACCAGGCAGGTCGTGAGCGCGACGGCGACACCGCCGAGCAGGGGCAGCGGCCGCTGGCGCCGGCGATCGACGATGCCGAAGCGCAGGGCGGGCAGCCGGAGCAGCGCCGCGAGGAGGGCGGCGAGCAGCAGGGCGGTGGTGGCGGCGGCGATCCCGTAAAGCACGGGGATAGGTTAGTGCCGTATATACCATTTCGGGATGAATAACACGATCAGTTCTTAAGGCAACCCTCAGCGACTCACATCACTCCGCGCCTGGCTACAGTGCGACGGAGGATGCGGGTAGTCTCAGAGGACTACATAAGTTACCGCTTAGTAATGTCGAGGACACCCTCGAACCACCCCTCGCAGGCCCGAGGAGCCCCGAAATGCAACTCGCCGCGATCATCGTGTCGCTGGTTCTGATCGTGGTCGGCGTGGCCCTGTTCGCGCGCGCGATCCTTCAGATCTACAACTTCATGCGGCTCGGCCAGAACGTGCCCGCGGGCACCCGCACGGACGAGCCGGTGCAGCGCACCGTCACCGTCGCCAGGGAGTTCCTCGGCCACACCCGGATGAACCGCTGGGGCATCGTGGGTGTCGCGCACTGGTTCGTGGCGGTGGGCTTCTTCTCGCTGCTGCTGACGATCGTCAACGCCATCGGCCAGCTGTTCAAGGCTGACTGGATGCTGCCGATCATCGGCGACTGGGCACCGTACAACGTCTTCGTCGAGTTCCTCGGCACCATGACGGTTCTCGGCATCCTCACGCTGATCGTGATCCGCCAGCTGAGCCGGCCGGGCAAGGCGGGCCGCAAGTCCCGCTTCGCCGGGTCCAACACCGGCCAGGCGTACTTCGTCGAGGGCGTCATCCTCATCGTCGGCGTCTGCATCTTCACGCTGCACGCGCTGGAGGGCGCCCAGCACCACGTGGACGGCTACGAGGCCTCGTTCTTCATCTCGTACCCGGTGGTGTCGTGGTTCGAGGGCATGGACATCTCCACGCTCCAGAACCTCACCTACTTCTTCGCCGGCCTGAAGATCGCGACCTCGTTCATCTGGATGATCACGGTCGCCCTGAAGACCGACATGGGTGTGGCCTGGCACCGCTTCCTGGCGTTCCCGAACATCTGGTTCAAGCGCAACGCCGCCGGTGAGACCTCGCTGGGCGCGCTGCTGCCGATGACCTCCGGCGGCCAGCCGATCGACTTCACCGACCCAGGTGACGACGACGTCTTCGGTGTCTCCCAGGTCGAGCAGTTCTCCTGGAAGGGCCTGCTGGACTTCTCCACCTGCACCGAGTGCGGACGCTGCCAGTCGCAGTGCCCCGCCTGGAACACCGGCAAGCCGCTCTCCCCCAAGCTGCTGATCATGTCGCTGCGCGACCACGCGCACGCCAAGGCCCCCTACCTGCTGGCCGGTGGCGGCAAGTCGATGGAGGGCGAGGAGAAGGCGTCCGAGGAGCAGCTGGGGGACGTCCCCGCGGCCGCCCTCGCGGAGGCCGAGCGCCCCCTCATCGGCACCGCCGAGGAGAACGGCGTCATCGACCCGGACGTCCTGTGGTCCTGCACCACCTGCGGCGCCTGCGTCGAGCAGTGCCCGGTGGACATCGAGCACATCGACCACATCGTCGACATGCGCCGCTACCAGGTGATGATCGAGAGCGCGTTCCCGTCCGAGGCGGGCACGATGCTCAAGAACCTGGAGAAGAAGGGCAACCCCTGGGGTCTGGCGAAGAAGCAGCGCCTGGAGTGGCTCAAGGAAGTCGACTTCGAGGTGCCGGTCGTCGGCAAGGACATCGAGGACCTCACCGAGGTCGAGTACCTGTACTGGGTCGGCTGCGCCGGCGCCCTGGAGGACCGCGCCAAGAAGACCACCAAGGCCTTCGCGGAGCTGCTGCACATGGCGGGCGTCAAGTTCGCGATCATGGGCGGCGACGAGAAGTGCACCGGTGACTCCGCCCGCCGCCTCGGCAACGAGCCCCTGTTCCAGGAGCTCGGCATGGAGAACGTCATGGCTCTGAACATGGCGTTCGGCGAGGAGATGGACGACGAGGGCAAGGTGACCGAGGAGTCCCGCAAGCCCAAGTCGGCCAAGAAGATCGTCGCCACCTGCCCGCACTGCCTCAACACGATCGGCAACGAGTACCCGCAGATCGGCGGCGACTACGAGGTCATCCACCACACCCAGCTGCTCCAGCACCTGGTGGACGAGGGCAAGCTGGTCCCGGTGACCCCGGTCGAGGGCATCATCACCTACCACGACCCCTGCTACCTGGGCCGCCACAACAAGATCTACACGCCTCCGCGCGAGATCATCGCCAGCGTCCCGGGCATCCGCAACGAGGAGATGCACCGCCACAAGGAGCGCGGCTTCTGCTGTGGCGCCGGTGGTGCGCGGATGTGGATGGAGGAGCGGATCGGCAAGCGCATCAACAACGAGCGCGTCGACGAGGCTCTCTCGGTGAACCCGGACATCGTCTCCACCGCCTGCCCGTTCTGCCTCGTCATGCTGACCGACTCGGTCAACGGCAAGAAGAACGACGGCAAGGCCAAGGAGTCCATCCAGGTCGTCGACGTCGCCCAGCTGCTGCTGGAGTCCGTCAAGACGCCGGTGGACCCCGAGGACACCGCGCAGACGGAGAACGAGCCGGAGACCGAGCCGCAGTCCGAGCCCGTGAAGTAGCCGTCACGGCCGTTCGTCCGACGCCCCCTGGCCCCCACACGGGACAGGGGGCGTCGTCGTGGGGCAGGCTGGACGCAGAAACTGATCGGAAAGGATCATCGCGTGATCATCTTCGGCACCAAGGGCTACCTCTACCAGCTGGCCATACTGACGCTGGTGTGCGGCCACTGCGGCAACCCCTCCGCGCACACGCTGCGCAAGCGCGTCACGAAGTTCACGCTCTTCTTCGTGCCGCTGTTCCCCGTCTCGACCAAGTACGCGACGCAGTGCACCTTCTGCGGCGCGGAGCAGAAGGTGACCGGCGAGCAGGCGGAGCAGCTGCAGGCGCAGGCCGCCGCCGGCGGCGGACAGCACGGCGCCCACGGCGGTCAGCAGCCCTACGGACAGCCGCAGCAGCCGTACCAGTCCTGAGCGGACTACGGCTTCGGCTGCTTGGGCCCGTTCATCGCGTCGGCGGCGTGCCGGGGACCGGGCCGTGACGAGAACTGTCCGACAAGTTCGCGGAAGCAGACCAGTGCGGTGATCGGCGGAATTCCGACGACCACCATCGCCAGCAGGGAATGCGCCGACTGGCCGATGCACAGCGCCACCGCTGTCCCGGAGGAGATCAGCATGACGGCCCAGGAACGCCGGGCCGTCCGACGCTGAACGGAAGCCCGCAGAATCGACAGCCCCGCCAGCAGCCACGGTCCATAGACCGTCAACGGCCACCAATGGGCCAGATTCGGCGACACCACCAGCAGCGCGATGGAGCGCAGCTGATCGTACGAATACGAAATGGACCAGGTGAGCATCGTGACCGCACACAGGGTGATGAGTGTGACCAGGACCCCGACGGTGAAGATCTTTGGGTTTCCGGAAAGGATGTGATTGCTGGGCTGAGGCCGCTTTCGATGGACCGGCCGGGGTGGGGGCCTGTCACGGTGTGCTGGCGGCGGGGTGGGAGCGGGAGCGGGAACAGGAGCGGCGGAAAGGTCCAGGCCCTGCGTCGTGTTCAGCATCTGAGCCAGCTCTTCGTCCAGATCCCAGCCGCCCGGCGACGAGATCGTCGCATCGGGGACATGCCAGAGGTTCTGCATGTCGAGCTGCTGAGTGTAAAGAGGCTGTTCGTCTACCGCGTCATAGTCGGCCCTCATTGCTAGAACTTTTCCCCTTCCATCGTGGCCCGGAGATATTCGCTCTCCATCCGGCCGATGGTTCTCAGGAAGTCCTCAAGCAGATCCGAGCAGTGCGTGATGCCTTCCGCAGTGGTCTGATCAGCTGCCTGAAGCGAGCGGAGCGTAAGAGCCTCAGCTGCATGTTTTTCATGCCAAGTCACGCCCACCTAACGAGCACCGGACAGGGCAGGACATCTGGCATTCGGGGGAATATGCGTCAACGGTGATTATCTAAAATATCCAATGACTTTTATCGATGGACTTACGATTACCGGTTCCATTGGCCGGATCTCCACTCGATCCGGGGCGTCAGTGCTGAGGGGCGCCTCCATAGGTCCCGTACTGCGGAAGTCCCGCCGCCTCGAAGACATGCACGGAGAGTCCGCCGGCTGTCGTTCGGTTGCTGACGAGCCGTAGGCCCGCGGCGGCTCCGCCGTCCGGGAACAGACGGCGGCCCTGACCGACCACGACCGGGGCGATGGCCAGCCGCAGCGTGTCGATCAGCCCGGCGGCCAGCAGGGACTGGGCGAGCCGCGCGCTGCCGTGGATCTGCAGCTCCCGGCCCGGCCGTTGCTTCAGCTCGGCCACCTGGGCGCGCACGTCGCCGGACAGGATCGTGGTCGGCTTCCAGTCGGCCCTGGTCAGGGTGTGGGTGGCCACGTACTTCGGGAGACCGTTCAGCGGCCCGGCGTTCGGGTGGTCGGTCATCTTCGGCCAGTCCCTGGCGAAGTTCTCGTACGTACGCCGCCCGAACAGGAACCCGTCCGCCTCCCCGAGCCAGCTGCCGACCAGCCGCTCGAACTCCTCGTCCACATACGGCACGAACCAGCCACCCTGCGTGAACCCGTCACTGGTGTCCTCATCCGGGGACCCGGGCCCCTGGGAGACACCGTCCAGCGACAGGAACTCCTGCACCGTCACCTTCATCGCACACACCATTTCCGCTCGGGGTCCCTGGATGTCCTGTCCGGGGGCACGTTGAACGTCTGTACCCCCTTTGACTCTGCCGGGGCGGGAACTCATCGCGGTGCGAGCGGTCAGGACAGCCAGTCGCTGTAGCGGGTGGGGGCGAGGTGGGCTTCCTTGTCGGTGAGGACGTCGCCCTTGACGACTGCGAACATACCGGCGGTGGGATCGGTGACGACCGTACGGCTGTCTCCCCTGTGGGACAGAGTCGTACGGCCCAGTTCGTCCAGGGTGAAGACCTCGGGGCCGCCGATGTTGCGAATGCCGTTCAGCGGGGCGCCCACGGCAACGTCCGTCACTGCCCTCGCCACGTCCTTGGCGGCGATCGGCTGGATCGGCGTGGCGGGCAGCCGGACCGTGTCGCCGTCGGCCGTCCAGGACATGACGGCGTCCATGAACTCCATGAACTGCGTGGCCCGCACGATCGAGTACGGGATCGGCCCGGCCGCGAGGACGGTCTCCTGGAGGGCCTTGGCCCGGTAGTAGTCCAGCTCGGGCACCTGGTCCACGCCGACGATCGAGAGGATGACGAAGTGGCCGGCGCCGCCCTTTCGGGCCGCGGCCAGAAGGTTGTCCATCGAGGTCTGGAAGAAGGCCGGGGAGGCCTCGTCGAAGGTCGGGGAGTTCGTCAGGTTGACGACCACCTCGGCCCCCGCCACCGCCTCGTCCAGTCCCTGGCCGGTGATGACGTCGACGCCGGTGGACTGCGAGTGCGGCACCGCCTCGTGCCCCGCGTCGTTCAGATTCCTGACGACCTGCGACCCGATCAGGCCGGTACCGCCGATGACCGCGAACTTCATGAGATGCCTTTCGTCGCGAACGTCTCTGCAATGTGGCATATGCGGCATTATGTGGGCATGGCAAGAAAGCACCGCCCGACCGGGTGAGCACAGCCGCTGTCAGCAGCCGGGGACGAACGTGACCGTCTCCTCGAGCGGCGCCCGGCCCGTGCGGGCATCCCGCGCGGTGACGTCCTCGAACCCGATCGACATGCCGCAGAAGAGGACGAGCTCAGCCGGCGGCGCCAGCACCTCCGCGACGGTCTTGCGGTACTTCGCCCACGCCATCTGCGCGCAGCTGTGCAGCCCCTCGGCGCGCAGCAGCAGCATCACGGTCTGCAGATACATGCCGACGTCGGACCACTGCGCCGACCCCATGTCACGGTCGAGGTAGCAGAACAACGCGGCGGGCGCGCCGAAGCAGTCCCAGTTCGCGGCAGCGGCCCGCTGGCGCGCCTCCAGGTCCTCGCGGGGGATGCCGAGTCCGCCGTAGCGCTGCTCGCCGAAGGCGAATCGGCGTTCGCGGTAAGGGGACTTCAAGTCGGGCGGGTACTGCTCGTACTCCGGCTCGTCCCAGGGGTCGCCCGAAACCACGCGTTCGCCGGCGCGCTTCTTGAGCTCGGCCAGCGGTGCGTCGGTCAGCACATAGGCGTGCCACGGCTGGACGTTCGACGCCGACGGGGTCCAGGCCGCGGCGGTCAGCACGCGGGCCAGCACCTCCTTCGGGACCTGCCGGTCGGTGTACCCGCGCACGGCCCGTCGGCTCGTGACCGCCTCGTAGACGTCCAAGATCGCCTGCCTCCTCTTTGCTCGCTGCGTCCGTCTCCGTTGCAGTCGCGACGGTATCATTCGATACCATCTCGTGTTTAACTATGGTCGATCTCAAGCCATGCCCGTCAGCCCCTGGCATCCCCGCCTCGGGCACCCCCCTTGGAGAAAGCCCATGGCCACGCTGCTGCACATCGACTCGTCCGTGCTCCCCGGCGAGGCGTCCTCGTCCCGGTCGGTCGCGGCCGCCTTCCGTACGGCCTGGGAGGAGCAGCACCCGGAGGGGGCGGTGGTCTACCGCGACCTCGCCGCCGACCCCGTCCCGCACATCACGGCCACCGCCTGGTCCGCCGGCTACACCGCCCCGTCAGAGCGCACCACGGAGCAGTCCGCCGCGTTCGCCGAGCGGGTGCGGCTCATCGAGGAACTGGAGGAGGCGGACGCCGTACTGATCGGCGCCCCGATGCACAACTTCTCGATCCCGTCGACCCTCAAGGCCTGGCTGGACAACGTGCTCCTGCTCGGCCGCACCGCGGGCGAGAACCCCTCCGCCCAGGGCACCCCGGTCACCGTCATCGCCAGCCGCGGCGGCTCGTACGCGCCGGGCACCCCGCGCGAGGGCTTCGAGTTCGTGCAGAACTACCTGGAAGTTGTCCTGAAGCGCACGCTCGCCCTGGACCTCGACTTCATCGTCCCGGAACTCACCATGGCCCCCCGCAACCCGGCCATGTCCGAACTGGTCCCCCTCTACGAGGCCTCCCGCACGCGCGCCTTCGCGGACGCGGCCGCCAAGGCCAAGGAAGTCGCGGAGCGCGTGGCGGTGTGAGCGTCGCGTGAGTGCCGAGGGAGTGCCGAGGGAGTGCCGAGGGGTGACCGGCGGACGGGCACGCTGCGGCGTGCCCGTGCGCCGGTCCGCCCGTGCGCTCTTGAGCCCCGCTGGGCGAGTGCGCCGGTGCGCCTACGCCTCGCCGTCCGTCGGATAGGCGAGCCGGGTCAGCAGATCCCTCAGTTGCTCGGCCTCGCCCGGCCGCAGTCCGGCGACCAGGCGCTCGGCCCGCGGCTCCGCCGCCACATGAGCCGCGTCGAAGAGCTCGACGCCCTGAGGCGTGATCTCCACCGCCCGCACCCGCCGGTCTCCGTGCACGGCCTTGCGTACGGCCAGCCCCTTGCGTTCCAGGTCGTCCACGACTCGCATGATTCCGGCCTTGTCCGTCCCGGTGGCCGCCGCCAGGTCCCGCTGCACCGTGGGCCCGCGGTCCACCAGCACGATCAGCACGGCGAAATGCCGCAACTCGATGCCGAGCGGCCGGAGCGCCTCCGTCATCAGCGTCTGCGCGCGCCAGTGCGCCCGGCGCAGCAACAGACCGAGAGCGAACGGCGACCCGTCACCGGGGCGGTCGGTCGCACGCGAGGCGGCAGGCACAGCGGGAACGTCGGCGGGCATGAGGCCACACTACCGTCGCCGATTCACTCGAAACGGTAGCAATTGAAACGAATGCGGCTACGACTCCTGCTGCTGAACCCCGCTTCCACGACCCGTCGCCGATGCGAACCCCAGCCATGTGTGGCGGTTGCCCCACCAGCACCAGCCGACCTTCGGGGCAGCGCGCCGCTCGCGGCCGTCACGTCCCGTGCCGTTGCTGATCCAGATCGCCGGAGTACGCGCGTCCAGGGTGCCGTTCGGCTTGCGCAGCCGGGAGCCGATGGTCATGAAGCAGCGGTTGCGCTCGAGAATCGGCGGCTGCTGGAGCACCCAGTGGATGCCCTCGTGGAGCAGCAGCGGACTGCGCCCCTCCTCGGTCAGGGCCGGCAGCGCCTCCTCCGGGCTCCAGTTGGCCATGCGGTCGCCGCGGTCGAGGCCGGTGACGACGTAGAGCGGCGCGTCGGGCAGTTCGACGGTGTCGGGGGCGAAGTCATCGACGTCGGGCATGTCGACGACGACGAAGCCGGGCTTGCCGTCACGGCGGAGCAGTGGGGCGAGGGCGGACGCGGGGGCGCGGTCGGGGTGGACGGCGAGGAGCGCATCGCCCTCTTCGCCGTCGGTGCCCCCGGCGTTCTCCGCGAAGGTGCGCAGTTCGTCGGCCGGTATCCCCGCGAGCTCATGCACCCCGAGCTCGATCAGGCGTGCCGCCTGGGCAGCGAGCGGCGGGAGGGCGGTCACAGTGGCGTCGGACGAGATGTCGGGCATGGTCCCCCTAGGTTCCTGGTTCACAGCAGCAGGCTTGAGATCAACGACGCGGCCCGCCGGAAACGTTCCCTACGCGCCCTGAGCACCTGAGCACCTGAGCACGTGAGCACCCGGCGGACACTTTCAGCCAGACCGCACATCCCCCGCACCCCATCCCCGCACAGGTCTGTCGCCCCGTCTCGAACGCGTGCATCATTACCCAGTTGTTGCCCCAGGTGCTGACGAGGTGAGCGGTGCGCGCGCGAAGAACCGGGAAGTGCAGAGCGGCCGTGACCGGCACGATCGCCACCCTCTGCACCCTCGCCCTCCCCCTCACCGCCTGCGGCCCCACCCGCCACGACGAAGCCGAGCCGGCCCGCCACACCCCCGTCCAGATAGCCGACGCCCCCGCCCAACTCCCCATCCCGCACGGCAAGGGCAGCAGAACGCCCGCCGACTTCAACGGCGACGGCCACCGCGACCTGGTGCTCAACGACCTGGTCAAGGCGCAGGCTCATGCCGACGACGCGGGCATCGGCATCGTCTACGGCGGCGAGCGCGGACTGGCCCCGGGCGCACGGCAGTTGCTCAGCGCCAGGCGCCAGGCCGCCCCGACCGAGGGACAACTCCCGGCCGCCTTCGACGCGGAGGCGACCTGCGACCTGGACGGCGACGGGTTCACGGACCTGGTCGTCTCCACCGACCCGCCCTATGACGGCCAGGGTCAGCCCCCGGTGCCGTTGCAGATCCTCTACGGCTCCCCGAAGGGCCTCACCGGCAAGGCGGTCAAGCTCACGATCCCGGCGCGCGCCCGCGTCGGCAAAGACTGGCCCGACCAGCCCGTGTGCGGCGACTTCGACGGCGACGACGCGCAGGACCTCGCCGTCCACGCGTCCGGCGGCCAACTGAGCTTTCTGCGGGGCCCGTTCACCCGCAAAGGCGCCCCGCATGCGGCGGGCGCCCCCATCGAGGCCCCCGGCAACGCCCCCACGGGCCCGGCGGCCGACGTGAACGACGACGGATACGACGATCTGGTGGTCCGTACGGCGGAGGGCGCCGGCCCATCGTCACTCGTCCTCGGCGGTCCGAACGGGCCGATCCGCACCGGCGCCGCCCTCCCCTCCGGCATCGACGTGGCCCTCGGCACCTTCGGCAAGCGCAAGGCCGCCCTCGACGCGGCGATCGGCACGTTGGACGGAACGTCCCTGCGCTACGACCTCCCCGCATCCACCGCCCGCGGCACCGTCGCCACCCCCGGCTCGGTACTCGACGCCGCCGACTTCGACGGCGACGGCCTGAGCGAACTCCTCTCCAGCGGCACCGAGTTGCGGATCCTCCGTGGCCGTACCGCAGGACTCACCGCGGCGGGCATGGTGACGGTGAAGCCGCCCGCCCGGGGCACCACACGCGTCGTGACGGCCGCCGACTTCGACGGGGACGGGCGGGCGGACCTGGTGGTGCGGACGTATGTGGGCGAGACGAAGGACACGGTGGCGGTGTATCCGGGCGTGAAGAAGGGGCTGGTGGCGGCGGAGCCGTCGGTGAGGTTCTCCAGCTCGGAGTTCCTGGCACGGTAGCCGAGCCGACGTCCGCCCCCGCCAGTCGACTACGCCCGTCAGTCGGCCACCCGGGCCCCGATGGCGCGGGCGCGGCGGCGGGCCTCAGGGCTGAGGCCTTTGCGGCGGGGCGAGGTGCGGTGGTTGTAGGCGGTGGGCTGGGCGAGGTAGCCAAGTCCACTCAGACCGGGCTTGGCCACCACGCAGGCGAAGCGCGGGTCACCCGCGTACCAGAGTTCCTCGTCGTAGCCCTTAAGGGCCTCGTGGCGCCAGGTCCGAAACAGCCCGGAGGACGCCCTCAGGGACGCGGTCTTCTCGGGGCTGTCGGGGTCGGGCAGCACGAAGACCGCATCCTTGCCCTTGGTGATCCGGACGGCGCCCGGCTGTTGACGCCAGGGGTAGACGCGCAGGATGCGCCACATACGCCACCCCATGGCCATTCGGCCGAGGGCCAGGAGCGCGATGATCCCGATCGTCACGAGAACCAGGACCATGGGAACCACTGCCGCCACGGGCAGCAGGACGGTGACGTACACCGCCGCCCACCACAGCGCCACCCAACCGACGGACCTGGCCAGGTGGCGTGCTGTCCAGAGACGCAAAGCACGTCGACTGCCCGGCGTGTCCCACGCAACGGGGCCGTCGAAGCCGTGCTGGTTCAAATTCGTCGTCATTCGCACATCCCGGGTCAGCCGAAGTCCGAGGCGATGTCGTCCGCGCCGCCGCCCGCGCCGTCGGCGCTGTCTCCGCGGGCGGCACGCTCGATCTCCGGCAGCGGATCGTGGAAGGACACCGTGTACGCGATGCCCGCCAGCAGCTCCCGGTAGTGCTCGCGGGAGCCCACGGCCGTCGTACTCAGCGTCAGGACGCCCAACTGCATTCCTGAGGGCGCGGGGACGTAGAGATTGCACTGGTACACGTCGTGGCTGGGCACGCCCTCCAGGGCAGGCATGGTGATCACGGTGTCATTGATCGACGCCGGGCGGCCGCCCGGAAGCGTCAACAGCTCCACGTTCTCGGCGGATTCACGCACGGTGGCCGCGCGCACCGCCGTGATCTTGGCCGGGGCCCAGTCGATGTCCCTGAGCGCCACCGTGAACACGGACGAGGCGGAGGAGCCGTCGTCTGCGTAGTGCATGCCGAGGGAGCATGCGATGACGCCTTCGCTGCGCATCTGGGCGGCCATGAACCGGACGTCCCGCAGTGCCCCTGTGTACCGGTCTCGCTGCTCCTCGGGGGCTAGGCCCAGGACAAGCGCCAGTGCCTGCTCCAGGTGCGTCTCGCGCTCCGAGCCCGGTTCGGGGGCGAGAGCGTCGATCGGGATACCGAAGAATCCGGCCGGCAGTGCGTACCAGAGCTTCGAGCTCGGGTCCTTGGCCGACTCGTCGATCACCAGGTGGATCGGATTCACATTCTCAGCAGGCTCTTGTGTCATTGCAGGGCCGCCACGGTGGCGCGGAAGACGGAGCCCGCGGCCGGGCCGTCGAACAGGCCCGCGCGGGCCGCGTCGACGCCGGTAGCGCTGTTCTTGCCGCCATCGCCGTCCAAGGCGTCGATGTTCTCGGCGGCCAGTCCGTAACCGGAGGAGAGCACACCCGCGACCGGTGAGACGTAGTCCATGCCCACTTTGAGGGCCTGGTTACCCCCCGCTGCTTGCGCCACCCATTTTCCGACGGGGTTGTAGGACCCCGCGGTCGCAATCCTGTTGGCGGCTGTGACCGCGTCGTCGGCGAACCTGCCGAGGAACTGCCCCGCGCTCACCGCCTCGGAGGCGTAGCGCGTCGACTTGACAGCGCCATTGACGCCCCGCGACACGGCGCCGATACCCGGCACCGCCCCGACGAGATCTCCGACGAGCCCCACCGAGTTCTCCCAGAAGTCCGCGTCGAACTCGCCCTTGCTGAAACCGTCTTTGAGCGATGCCATCACCTTGGGATCGGAGAGCCTCGACGCCATGGTGGCCACGCTCAACGCACTCGCGGCGAGCAGGAAAGCGATCCCGAACGGCCCCGTGCACAGCAACGCCAACAACCCCGCCACAGCCGCCAGCACACTCAGAATATTGGTGAGGTTGTCCCCGATCCAGCTCAGCGCCTTGCTCAGCCACCCCGGCTCCTCGGGCGCCAGATCGTTCGTGGCGTCCTTCAGCTTCTTCGCGAGGTCCCGCGCCTCCGCCTCGTGCGTCCCCTCCAGCTCGCGAGCCTTGCGCAGTACGTCCTCGAGGGCGCCCTGCGCGTTGTTCACGGCGGTGACGGCGTCACTGAGCCGGGTGTTGGCGGCGTTCAGGCGGGCCTCGGCGGACTCCAGTTCGGGGCCCTCCTGGAAGGTCTGCCCCGCCAGCTTCAGGTCGGGGTCCTGCTTGGCCGTGTCGTGCCGGGCGTTGGCGGTCTTCAGGTCGCCCTTGTGGTCGCCCGCCTCGACGTCGTACTTGTGCGCCAGCTCGCGCCGGCCGGTCAGCCCGCCGTGCCACGAGCCCAGGTGCCCGGCGGCCAGGGTCAGCGACTTGTGGGCGTCCTTCATGTACTTCGGCAGATCGCCGTCGAGGGCCTCACGGAAGCCGACTGCCGCGTCGCCCTCCCAGAAGCTGGACTCGCCGAGCAGCTTGTCGATCTTCTGGTACGCCGTCTGCAGCGCGCTCGCCGAGTTCACGAGCTGGGTGCGGAGCTTCTCGACCTCGCCGGGCTGGCCCGGGACGGGGTTCCAGCCGAGATGGACGTAGGGATTCTGTGCCATTGCGATCAGTCACTTCCCCGCAGCCGCGGCCCGCTTGAAGCTCTCCTCCAGGGAGGTCTCCACTTCGCGGTAGTTGTCCGTGTTCTTCTGGAGCCCCTCGGTGAGCTTGCCGATGCGCTCACGGATCTGCTCGTTGCCGTACTTCCAGCGCTCCTGGAACGTGTCGCACGCCTCGTCCAGCTCCGCCGTCCCGATCTGGTCGGACCGCACGTGCTGCAGCGCGGTCCGCACCTGCTCAAGGGACTCGTGGGCGCCGTTGAGGTCCTTGGTGAAGGCGGCAAGCTGGTCGATATCGGTCTTGAAGTGGTCCCCCACGCAGTCTCTCCCCGTTCGCGCTTCGCGGTCGCACCGGCAAACGACAGCCGGTGGCCGAATGGGCCCGATGATGCCATGGACGCTTGAAGGGACCCCACCGGGTCACGGAATCCACACGAAACGCCCTACCTCGGCGAACGCACGAGTGACGACCGGGATCGCGGGCGACGGTGCGCATCGGGGGCCTCAAAAGTTCCTCGAACTCACGTACAACCCTCACGCCCCACCGCGAGTCTCCTGATCGCCGACCACCCAGTGAACCCGAGGCCAACTCCCGGAGAACACGAGCGGTCGCACCCCATTGACTGCGGATGCCCGCCAGGCATCCCCGCATGCAGCAGGAGAACCCGCATGCACAAGAACCACCTGAGACTCGCCCTCGCGACGGTCACCGCGGCCGCGGTGACGGGCGGCCTGCTCACGCTCGCGACGGCCACGTCGGCGACCGCCGCCGACTCCACGCACGTATCCGCCGCCGACTTCAACGGTGACGGCCGAGGCGACGTCGTGGCCTCCGCTCACGGCTCTTACGTCAGCGGCCGCGCGGGCGCCGGGCAGGTCGTCGTGCTCTACGGCACCACCACCGGCGTATCGTCCGCGAAGCGCACGACGATCAGCCAGAACACCGCCGGCTCCCCCGGCACCGCCGAGGCGGGCGACGGCTTCGGCGCCGAGTCCGCGTACGCCGACTTCAACGGCGACGGCTACGACGACCTCGCCGTCTCCTCCCCGTGGGAGAAGGTCGGCACCGACACCAACGGCGGCGGCGTCGCCATCCTGTGGGGCTCCGCGAGCGGCCTGACCGGCAAGGGCGTCACCGTCACGGACCCGGCCCCCTCCTCGCACGACTACTGGGGCAAGGACCTGGCCGCCGGCGACTTCGACGGCGACGGCAAGGCCGACCTGGCCGTCGGCAACTCGTCCAGCACCATCCACGTCTTCAAGGGCGGCTTCAACGCCACCGGCACCCCCGGCGGCCGCTACACCATCAAGCCGCCCATCCACACCGGCACCAACGACTTCCCCTACGGCCCGCTCAGCCTCACCGCCGGCGACGTCAACGGCGACAAGCGCACCGACCTCATCGTCGACGGGTACGAGACCCAGACCGACTACGGCTGGAACCAGAACTACTTCGTACCCGGCACCGCGAGCGGCCTGAGCGTCGCCTCCGCCGAGGTCCTCAAGCCCGGCATCATCACCGCCATCGGCGACATCAACGGCGACGGCTACGGCGACATCGTCAGCGGCGCCGGCTGGGACAGCACCACCACCGACGGCACCCCCATCCCGGACGCCTCCAACGGCGGCAAGGTCAACATCACCTACGGCGCCGCCTCCGGGCCCGCCGGCACCTCCGGCATCACGCAGAACTCCGGCAACGTCCCCGGCACCTCGGAGAAGGGCGACGGCTTCGGCTGGGAGCTGGACCTCGGTGACGTCAACGGCGACGGATACCAGGACCTCGTCGTCGCCTCCCCGAACGAGGACATCGCCGGCGTCGCCAACACCGGCCAGGTCACCGTCCTGTACGGCTCCGCGAGCGGCATCGACACCGTCTCCGGCGTCCAGGGCCTCGCCCAGAGCACCGTGGGCGTCCCCGGCAACGACGAGAAGAACGACCTGTTCGGCGCGGACGTCAAGCTCGACGACGTCACCGGCGACGGCAGGGCCGACCTCGTCCTCGGCTCGTACGAGAACGAGGGCAACGGCGGCCTGACCTACCTGCCCTCCAACGGCACGAAGATCACCACGTCCGGCTCGCGCACCGTCGCCCCGAGCAGCTCGGGCCTCTCGACGACCGGCACCCCGCAGTTCGGCGCGGTCTTCGCGGACTGAGTCCGGCAGGCAGGCCGTGCAGTCGTCCGGCCTGCATCCCCGTACGGCGGCACCCGGCCGTCGTACCCCTGAACGGCCGGGCCCGTCCCCCGCGGGCCCGGCCCTCTTCCCAGGAGCACCCACTTGCGCAAGCGCCCCCTTCTCCTCGCCGCCACCCTCACCACGGGCCTGCTCACCGCGCTGCCCGCCGCCACCGCATCCGCCGCCCCCGCGGGCCTGGCCGGTGACTTCAACGGCGACGGCTACCGCGACGTGGCCGTCAGCGCCGTGTGCACCGATGTCGGCTCCGCGTCGTGCGCCGGTGCCGTCGTCGTGCTGTACGGCTCGTCGTCGGGCGTCTCGGCGACCAAGAAGGCCGTCATCACCCAGAACTCCCCCGGCGTGCCCGGCACCGCCGAGTCGGGCGACCTGTTCGGGTCCTCCCTCGCCTCCGGTGACCTGGACCGCGACGGCTACTCCGACCTCGTCGTCGGCTCCTCCGGCGAGAGCATCGGCGACCGGGACGGCGTCGGCTCCGGCACCGTGCTGTGGGGCTCCAAGTCCGGTCTGTCGGGCGGCAAGGGGCTGCCCCAGCCGTCCACGATCGCCGAGTGGGGCGGCTTCTCGCGTGGCATCGCCACCGGGGACTTCGACGGCGACGGCGACACGGACGTGACGCTCACCGGCCAGAACCACACCCGCCTCTACCTGGGCCCGTTCACCCGCACCGGCGGTCCGCTGAGCCACCACGGCGTCGGCGAGCTCGGCACGACGTTCGAGGTGACCGCCGGCGACATGAACGGCGACGGCGCGGCCGAGCGCGTCTACCCGTTTAGCGTGGACGGCGACTCCGGCGGTCAGATCCTCTACTACCGCCACACCGCCACCGGGTACAAGCTGTCCGAGCTGGTGAATGCCGACGGCTTCGCGGGCTCCGTCGCCGACATCAACGGCGACGGCTACGGGGACCTCGTCCTCGGCGACTCCTCGGACCCCAACACCGACAAGCCCCGCGGCCACAAGGGCGGCCAGATCACCGTCTGGTACGGCGGTCCGAACGGCCCCGCCCCCGCGCAGCAGCCGACCGTCGTCCACCAGGACTCCACCGGCGTGCCCGGCTCGGGCGAGACCGACGACGCGTTCGGCTCGGCCCTGAGCGCCGGCGACATCAACGGCGACGGGTTCGCGGACGTCGTGGTCGGCGCCTGGGGCGAGGACATCGGCTCGGCGAAGGAAGCCGGCTCGGTGACCGTCCTGTTCGGCTCGGCCTCCGGTCTGACCACCAAGGGCGCGAAGTCCTACACCCAGAACACGGCCGGCGTCCCCGGCGACGCCGAGGCCTGGGACCGCTTCGGCTCCGCCCTCGACCTGACCGACGTGACCAAGGACGGCAAGGCCGACCTCACGATCGGCGTGGACGGCGAGAACGGCACCGGCGGCGTCTGGACCCTGCGCGGCACGTCCACCGGCCTGACCACCTCGGGCGCCAAGGGCCTGACCGTCGCCGGCATCGCCCTCAAGGCCGGCAACAACCTCGGTTCGGTGATCGCCCAGTGACACACCGTCAACTCCCTTGCGAGGCAAGCCGTCCCATGCGCAACCGCATCGCCGCCGCCCTCCTCGCGGCGGCCCTGACCCCGCTCGCGCTCGCCGTCTCCGCCCCGGCGGCCCACGCCGCCCCGGCCGCGAAGCCGTACGACTTCAACGGCGACGGCCGCGCCGACCTCGCGATCGGCGCGCCGGGCGCCACGGTGGGCGGCAAGGCCAAGGCGGGCGCCGTCTCCGTGGTCTACGGCAGCTCAAGCGGGCTGAAGACCTCGACGCGCACCCTGATCACCCAGAACACCTCCGGCGTGCCCGGCGCCGCGGAGGCCGACGACGCCTTCGGGTCCGCCGTCGCGTCCGCCGACCTCAACACCGACGGGTACGCGGACCTGCTGATCGGCGCACCCGGCGAGGACGTGAACGGCGACACCAACGACGGCACGGTCGTCGTCGCCTGGGGCGCCAAGTCGGGCCTGTCGGGGGCGCGTACGGTGCCCAACTCCAACGACAGGGACGTGGACCGCTACGGGCAGTCGGTCGCGGTGGGCGACGTCGACACCGACGGCGACCCGGACATCCTGGTCGGCGCGAACGGCCTGTTCACCCTCGCCTTCGTCAACGGCCCCTTCACCCGGACCAGTTCCTTCCAGGGCGGTTCCGGCTCCGGCTTCCCCCACCCGTACTCGTCCTCGTACGGCATCACGTCCCTGGCCGTCGGCCCCGTCACCGCCTCCTGGCACACCAACGTGGTCGTGCACGGCCGCAAGACGGGCACCGACGACGCGATCACCCACCTGGTGACCGACCCGTCCATCGGCAACTTCACCGACTGGATGCAGGAGCTGCCGTCCGGCTACGTCTCCGCGATCGGCGACATCGACAAGGACGGGTACGCGGACATCGCCATCGGCAACGAGCGCGAGACCTCCGCCGACCCGGCCGGCGCCAAGGGCGGCAAGGTCACTGTGGTCTACGGCGGCTCCGGCGGCACGGACACCTCCCGCGCCCCGCTCGTCCTCACCCAGGACACCGCCGGCGTCCCCGGCGCCTCGGAGTCCGGCGACCGCTTCGGCAGCCATGTCTCCCTCGGCGACATCAACGGCGACGGCCACGCGGACCTGGCCGTCGGCGCGTCCGGCGAGAACTCCGGTGCGGGCTCGGTGACCGTCCTGTACGGCTCGGCCTCCGGCCTCAGGACGACCGGCGCTCAGTCCCTCACGCAGAACACCGCGGGCGTACCCGGCACGTCCGAGACGAACGACTGCTTCGGCGCCCGCGTCCTGCTCGCCGACCACTCCGGCGACGGCCGCGCCGAGCTCACCGTCGCCGCGACCGGCGAGAACGGCGACGGCGCCGTCTGGTCCCTGCGCGGCGCGACGACCGGCGTGACGACCGGCGGCGCGACGAGCTTCGGGCCGGGCACGACGGGCGTGTCCACGGCGGGCAGCCCGGCCTACGGCACGACTCTCAACTCCTGAACTCCTGCCCCCCGCTCACAGGCCGACCCGCGCGTCCGCGCGTCCGCGCGGGAACGCCCTCCCCCTCGACCACCCACCCGACCGCAGGAGGACCCCACATGCTCCGGCACCACCGCAGCCGACTCACCGCCCTGGCCCTGGCCACGGCCACTGTGGCCGCCGCGCTGACGGCCACCCCGTTGCTCACCGCCGCCCCGGCCGCGGCAGCACCCGCCAAGTACGCCGACGACTTCAACGGCGACGGCTACCGCGACCTCGCCACGGCCGCGCCGTACACCCCGGTCGCCGGCAAGACCGGCGCGGGCGCCGTCGTCGTGAACTACGGCTCCGCGAACGGCATCAGCGCCGCCCGCCGCACGATCATCACCCAGGACACGGCCGGCATCCCCGGCACCGCCGAGAAGGACGACGAGTTCGGCCAGGCCCTCGCTTCTGGCGACGTGAACCGGGACGGGTACGCCGACCTCGTCATCGGCAGCACGGGCGAGAACGCCGAGTCCGGCGCCGTCGTAATCGTCTGGGGCGCCAAGAGCGGCCTCTCCGGCGCCCAGGTCGTCCCCGACCCCGCCCCCGCGGACCACAACGAGTACGGCATGTCCCTCGCCGTCGGCGACTTCAGCGGCGACGGCAAGGCCGACGTGGCCGTCGGCAGCACCGGCAGCGACATCTGGATCCACAAGGGCGGCTTCACCAAGGCCACCGGCGCCGCGTCCCGCTACGAGCTCGCCACCGAGCTGTACAGCACCGGCTCCAGCATCCACGGCGCCCAGAGCCTGGCCGCCGGCGACCTGAACGGCGACGGCACCTCCGACCTGGTCGTCAGCGGCACCCAGACCCAGACGTACGCCGACGGCACCTTCGTCTACCTGGGCTCCGCCTCCGGCCTCACCCGCCAGACGTTCCTGAGGAACGGCGCCTACGAGCTGGCAGCCGTCGGCGACCTCAACGGCGACGGCTACGCGGACGTGGTCACGGCGACGTACGGAGACGAGGGCCGCACGAGCCTCGGCGGCTCCGTCAGCGCCTACCTCGGCAGCGCCGCCGGCGTCGGCACCCAGCCGCAGACCACGATCACCCAGGACACCCCCGGCGTCCCCGGCTCGGACGAGGAGGGCGACTGGTTCGGCAACGCCCTCTCTGTGGCCGACGTCACCGGCGACGGCAGGGCCGAGGTGGCCGTCGGCACGCTCCACGAGACCATCGGCACCGCCGAGATCGCCGGCAGCGTGACCGTCCTGCGCGGCTCGGCCACCGGCCTGACCGCGACCGGCGCCCAGTCCTTCACCCAGAACACCGCGGGCGTCCCCGGCACCGCCGAGCCCGCCGACCGGTTCGGCGCGTCCGTACGCCTGGCCGACCTCACCGGCGACGGCAAGGCCGACCTGTCCGTCGGCGCCGACGGCGAGAACCACCCCGCGGGCTCCCTCTACAACCTGCGCGGCGCCGCCTCGGGCGTGACCACCAGCAAGGCGATCAGCTTCGGCCCGGGTTCGCTGGGCCTGCCGTCCGGCTACCTGAGGCTGGGCCAGGTGATGCTGCGCTAGGGACGCAGGGACATGACGTAGGAACGCAGAGACCCAGAGACCCAGAGAACACAGGGTCGTCACGTACGGCATGTCCCTGAGCCGACGCTCGGCGCCCCCTAGGGGATGTCACAGCTCGGCAGCAAAGCCGGGCCCTGACCGCAGGGCCCGGCACGCGAGTCTCCGGGACCAGGTACGTTCGAAGACGTGGCTGGATTCAGGATCGGACGCGGAAGCCGGAACAACGGCAGCCCGCAAACGCGCCCCCAACAACCTCCGTACGGGCAGCAGGCGCCCCAGGGACAGTCGTACGGCTATCCCCCGCCGCCGCAGCAGCCGTACGGCGGCCCGGGCGGCGGCGCAGGCGGCTGGCCGCAGGCGAACGGCGGTGGCGGCTACGGCGGTTACGGTGCGGGTGGCCAGGGCGGCCAGGGCGAGCCGGAGTACTTCGGCGACGGCGGCGCCCCGGACCCGTACGCGGCGAACAACCCGGGCCACACCCAGGCGTTCTCGGTCAACGAGGACCCGTACAACCAGGGCGGCACCTACCGTGCGGGCGCGGCCCCGGCCGCCCCGGCCGGCCCCCGCCTGCACTGGAAGCAGCTGCTGCGCGGCATCGTGCTGTCCCCCTCGCAGACGTTCCTGCAGATGCGGGACTACTCGATGTGGGGCACCGCCCTCGTCGTGAGCTTCCTCTACGGCCTGCTGGCCGTCTTCGGCTTCGACGGCGCGAGGAACGACGCGATCAACGCGACCCTCTCGAACGCCGTCCCCATCGTCCTGACGACCGCCGTCGCGATGGTCCTGTCGGCCTTCGTCCTGGGCGTGGTCACCCACACCCTGGCCCGCCAGCTCGGCGGCGACGGTGCCTGGCAGCCCACGGTGGGCCTCTCCATGCTGATCATGTCCCTCACGGACGCCCCCCGCCTGGTCTTCGCCATGTTCGCCGGCGGCGACGCAACCTTCGTCCAGGCCCTCGGCTGGGCCACCTGGATCGCAGCCGGCGCCCTCCTCACCCTGATGGTCTCCAAGTCCCACGACCTCCCCTGGCCGAAGGCCCTGGGCGCGAGCGCGATCCAGCTGGTCGCGCTGCTGTCGATCGTGAAGCTGGGCACGTTCTAGGACGCGCTGCTCGACCGAGCACGTACGAGAAGGGGCCCCGGCATTCGACATGCCGGGGGCCCCTTCTCATCGTCTCGTCCTCATCCTCTCGTCCCGCCCCTCAGGCGTCGAGCACCTGCCCGGGCCGCCGGACGACGGGGGGTTCGACGCTCCACGGGAAGTTGATCCACTCATCGGTGCGCTTCCACACGTACTCGCACTTCACGAGGGAGTGGGACTTCTCATAGATGACCGCGGACCGCACCTCGGCGACATGCTCGACGCAGAAGTCGTGCACGAGCTTCAGCGTCTTGCCGGTGTCGGCGACGTCGTCGGCGATCAGGACCTTCTTGTCGGTGAAGTCGATCGCGTTGGGGACGGGAGCGAGCATGACGGGCATCTCGAGGGTCGTCCCGACCCCCGTATAGAACTCGACGTTGACCAGATGAAGGTTCTTGCAGTCGAGGGCGTAGGCGAGCCCACCGGCGACAAAGACCCCGCCGCGGGCGATGCTCAGCACGATGTCCGGCTCGTACCCGTCGTCGGCGATGGTCTGCGCGAGCTCACGGACGGCGGTGCCGAACAGCTCGTACGTCAGATTCTCGCGTTTCTGCTCTTCGTCGCTCATCCCGCCGCTCACACCTGGGACCGATGGAAGTTCTGGAAGGACCGGGAGGCGGTCGGACCGCGCTGCCCCTGGTACCGGGACCCGTACCGCTCGCTCCCGTACGGGAACTCGGCGGGCGAGCTGAGCCGGAACATGCACAGCTGCCCGATCTTCATGCCCGGCCAGAGCTTGATGGGGAGCGTGGCGAGGTTGGACAGCTCAAGGGTGACGTGGCCGCTGAACCCCGGGTCGATGAACCCGGCGGTGGAGTGGGTGACGAGCCCGAGCCGCCCGAGCGAGCTCTTCCCCTCGAGCCGCGATGCAAGATCATCGGGCAGCGAGATGACCTCGTACGTCGAGGCCAGCACGAACTCCCCGGGATGCAGGATGAACGGCTCATCCCCCTCCGGCTCCACGAGCCGCGTGAGATCCGCCTGCTCGATGGAGGGGTCGATGTGCGGGTACCGGTGGTTCTCGAACACCCGGAAGTACCGGTCCAGCCGTACGTCGATGCTGGACGGCTGCACCATGGTCTGGTCGTAGGGATCGATCCGTACCCGCCCGGCGTCGATCTCGGCCCGGATGTCCTTGTCTGAGAGAAGCACGCCCCGAGGATACGCAAGGCGCGCGGAACGGCCACAATCGCGCCGCCGCGCGCCTGGCGCTGCACCTGCTGTGACTGCTGATACTCCAGTTACAGCTGCTTCTACTTTGCTACTTCTGCTTTGCTACTTCTGCTTCTACTTACTACTGCTTCGCTACCGCTTCTCCAGCATCACCGGCACCACACTCCGGAGCCGGGCGCACCGGGGACACCGGAGGAGCCGGCCGGGGCCGAGGCGATCGGCCTGCTGCATCGGGAACGAAGCGGTGCTGAACACGTGCCCATCGGCACAACGGACGACGGTGCGCTCCATCAAGTCCAAGAGTCCCTTCCCCAAGAGCCGCGTCTGGCTGCTGCCTGCCTGACGACGAGAGGCCACATTACGGGATCAAAAGGACGGCCATCCAGGCGGCACTCCGACCCCGCCCAACCCCTCTCACACCCCTCCACCGTACGCCCCAACTCCGGCCCCCTGCACCCGGATCCCACCCCTGAAACCCACTCAGGCCCCACGGCGTCAGCGCCGGGGGCCGGTGATGAGGTACAGTGACCAGGCGATCGGACACCGCCTCCGGATCCTCTCGGATCATCGGCGGTTGTCTTACGCGGGTGTAGTTTAATGGTAGAACATCAGCTTCCCAAGCTGAGAGCGCGAGTTCGATTCTCGTCACCCGCTCCATGCGAAACCCCCAGGTCAGGGACCCGGGGGTTCTTTGTTGTCTAGACCTGTGGGCAGGGCGCGCACCACAACCGCACCACTACGGCCGACTACACCACTTGGCTAGTTCACCGGAGGCAGGACCGGAGCCAGCCCGAGTTCCCTCGCGACCGAGCGCAGGAACTGCTTGCGCGGCTTCCCATTGATCATTTCGTCGAAGGCTCGTCCGGCCCAAATCAGACACATGGCGAGAGTCGCCTCCACCACGGCGGCGGCACTCTCCTTGGGCTGGGCCCGAAGGCTAGGCGGTTCGGTCGTCCACTCGACGAACTCAGATGCGCTGGTTGCACTCGGATGTGCATACCCGCAGAGATAGCGGTACACGGAGTACAGCTCCCTCTTGGGATCGATGTCGTCGCACTGGGCCTGGAACTTACGGAAGATCTCACTCTCGTCGGTCTTCTCGACCGGCGCACCCTTGATCGAGTCGATGAGATCCTGCGGCACATTGAACCCCTTCTGCATATCCTCAGCAGCAGCTCGGTTCAAGCGGTTTCCCTCGGCAAACACCCCAAGCGCACCAGCGTCACCCTTCTGCGAGAGCCAGTGCGGGCTGATGGTGGTCTCGAACATGGTGCGGAGCAGAATCAGTGCCTCATGGCCGTATCCGCTATCGACGAGATGCAGGGATGCCTCTGCAAGACGGTGCACCTCGTTGCACCACCCATGCCCGATGAGGACGGACCGGTACTTGCGCTGCTTCGTTTCGATCGGTCGGGTCGCGGTGTTCGTGGGCGACCTTGCGAGCAAGCGCGACGAGCGCGGGTGGGACCGGGGGCGGTGCGGGCGGAGCCGATTCCGGTTCCGCGGCGGGCAGTTCAGGAGCTGAGGGCGGCTGGACGTCGTCCGGCGTCTCTGCCGCCTGGGCCTCTTCGGGCTTCGCGGTGTCATGGGCGAGCAGCGTTCCGCCGAGGAAGGCGACAGCCGGCCACCCGGCGACGAGGATGCGCAGCCAGGCCGGTACGGCGTCCAGGTCGAGCAGTCCGGCGGTGGCGACGTTGGCGCCCAGTGAGGCGGTCAGCGCGACGAGGAACCAGCACCACCCGGCCGCTCTTGCCCCGCCGGAGCGAAGCCGCTGCCACGCCGCCACCAACAGCAGGTCGACGGAGACGGGATAGGCCCAGGCCTTCCATCCGTGCCGCCCGGCAGCGGAGGCCAGGTCGTGCAGGTGGGCGAATGACAGCGCGGCAGCGATCAGCGCTTGGACAAGTACGGCGTCGAGTCGGTCAGGCAGGGCACGCACCACACGACTCCTTCCGGTTCCAGGCATGGCAGGGGTAGGGACTTGGCGCGGGACGGCCGCGCCGGCCGTTGGAGCGGGTCCGGCTACTCAGTGACCGGCTGAGGAGCGACTACCGGCGCCGAGTCCTTCAGGGGCACCGGTGGGACGTACGGCCGGAAGGGCGTAAGCGCCGGTACGTCGGGGGCAAAGTGAGCCGTTTCGCGGCAGGTGGCCGCAGCATCGGCGAGTGAGAGATACAGGGTACGGATACGGGACCAGCCGCCGGAGGTGTCGCCGACGACAGCCAGGCCGGGCAGCTCGGAGGCGATCGCGCAGGCTGCGTAGACCGCCTCGGGGGCGATGTCGCCGAGCGCCATCTTCGCGGAGGCTTCGTCGTTGACACGGTGGCAGACTCGGCCCGTTAGCTGAGCGCGGAGCATGGTCTCGCCCTTGCCCAGCTCGGCGCCGAAGCGCTGCCCGCAGACCACCAGGTAGATGCCCGCGGCACCGCCGAGTTGGGCGAGGCGGATGAGTTGGGTCACCATCTCGTCCCGCCGTTCCTCCTCCTTCTTCGTGGCGACGAGGAAGAGTTCGGCGACCTCGTCGATGAACAGGACGATGGGAGCCGGGCGTTCATCCTCCGGCGGTCCCCAGATATCCGAGGTGATCAGTTCTTCCGGGGTGCCGGGCGCGACGCCCTGCCGGGCCTTGATCAGGTCGTATCGGTCCTCCATTTCCTTGACGAGCACGGGAAGCAGCTCTGAAGCCTGATCGGGATCGGTAGACAGCGCGGAGAGCCGCGAGGCGAACGGCGACAGCTCCACACCGCGCTTGCAGTCGATGCCGACCAGGACGACCGGCTGAGCAGCCAGCTTGGTGATCAGGTTGCGCAGGTACATGGACTTGCCCGACAGCGTTGCGCCGAGGACGAGTTCATGCGGAACGGCGCGGTAGTCACGTACGAACGCGGTCGCGTCCTCCCGTAGAGCTACCGGAACCCGCAGGTGTTCACCGGCGATCCGGCGAGGCATCCGCACCTTGCGCAGGACGTTGTAGCCGACGAGCCGCAGTTCAACGACACCGGGCTTGATGTCCCGCACGTACACGGCATGCACGCCCCAGGCATGGCGAAGTCGTTCCGCCGAGGCGGCGACGTCCGCCGGTTCCTGGCCCGGAGCCAGCCGCAGCCGGATCCGGAGACCGGTCGAGGTGGGGCGGATCAGCCCCCGGCGGGGAGGCACGGGCCGCACCTCCCGACGAGTCGTCGCCTTGACGGCCAGTGCCCGCCACCGGGGCGGCGCCACCGTCAGACCACAGGCGTCCATGGTCGACGCGTACGAGCCCAGCAGCCGGGCCACCGAGAGCGGCAGCCCGACCGTGGACCAGTACGCCGCCGGGTAGGCGTGCCGGGCGTAGGCCGCGCCGCCTATCGCAGCGAGCGACCCGCCCAGCTCGGCCAACGTCAAGGTCGGTCACGTCGATCAGACCGCCTCAGCCATCGGGAAGGCACCAGGCGCAACGGCAGTGGCCCGGTAGGCGATGCCGTGCCGCTGCTAGGCTGTCTTGGCAGAGCTAGACCAGTTCGAGGCCGACGCCCGAAGCCGCGGAGTGACTCACACGACGTTCCGCCACATCACAGAGGCCCTGAACCTCAGCGGCAGCCAACGCCGGGACCTGCGTCAGTTGCTGATCAGCAGCCATCCGGAGCAGTACGCAGCACCCCTGTGGAGGGTCGCCCCTTGGTCTGACTAAGCCAGCCAAGGCCTTCAGCCCACCGAATCATGGCGGAGACACGGGGCTCACATACGTTGATTTACGTGCCGTTGCTTCCTCAGACCGGATCCGCCAGACAGGTCCTGTGGGGCGAGTTCGTCTCCGTCGGACTCCCACGTACCACGTTCAACCGGTCGTTTTAGGACCTCACCATCGTTCGGGGACCGCTATCGCGGGTGTCACGGCTTTCGACAGCACACGCCGGAACGCCGCCTGTATCAGGGACAGTTGAAGTCTTCGCATGTGAAGTGCCGCGCGGTTACGCTGCCTCGAAGAGCTCAGCATGTTGTGGACGGGGGACGTACATCCATGGCCGAGGTCAGAGTCGAAACGATCGCCCTCGATGCTTCAGGAAGCCGACAGATCGGTGCTCGAACACGGTCGACAACCGCCCTCTCCGAACGTGCGGCCGAGGTGGAGGAGGCCATCGTGCAGGCATCGGCCATCGCCCAGCAGTCGCTAGCCCAGGTGCCCGAGCGTCATGGCTGGCGCGTCACCACCATGGACATCACCTTCGGGCTGACGCTGGCCGCGGAGGCCGGTGTCATCCTCTCCAAGGCCTCAGCGGAGGCCTCGTTCGAGGTAACCCTCACCGTGGAGCGGGTATCAGACCGGCCATGAGGGGCGAGGGTTACTGGGTCGAGCTCTACCAGGCGCGGCAGCGACTGGGGGGCGGCTTCCTAGTTACGCGCCGCTTCATCCTCACGGCGTTGCACTGCCTACGCAGTTTGAGCACCTTCGACGAGGAACTCGACATCGTCCTGGCCGACGGTAACCAGGTGCAGGGACAGGTCTGCCGCCGGGACAAGGATGCCGACCTCGCGCTTATCGAGATCTCCGCGCACTACGAGGTGAGACAACCGGTACCCGCCGCGGGTGTCGCCCGGGACGGTAAGCGCTGGCGCGGTCCCTATCGGCCGGCCCAGAACGATGTCGAGCTCAGCGGCCTCGTTAACGGGGGAGCGGTCAGCTATCTCTGCGAAGGCGGTGCGTCGATTGAAGCCCTGCAGTTGACCGCCGACCAGTGCCTGGGGGACTACTCGGGCTACTCCGGCGGACCGGTTGAGACATCTGCCCCGGACCGTCAGCCGGTGGTTGTCGGCATCCTGCTGGAACAGGTCCCCGACCGTGCAGATGTGGGCCGGAACGCCAACGTACTATTCTCTGCCACGATAAAGGAGGCAATGCAGCGCTTCGACCACTTCGACGTCCTGCACCTCTTGGACGTGCTTCGTCCTGCGCCGGGCAAGCACCTCGTGCCACCGCCTTACGAACCCGGAGGCGATCCGCCTCCGCGCCAGCAGACGGACCGCGTTGAGATCGTCCTTAAGACGTTCCAGCAACTGTCCGATCAGGGTGTAATGGACCCCGCGCATGTCGCCGAGCTGCGGTATCTCGCCCTGAAACGCGTCATCGAAGATGATGCCAATGGGGTGAACCCATGAATGACGCCCTGAGGGAAGCAATTCGCTCCGCCGAGCGGGCGTTGAGCGGAGAGGACGCGGAGCGCCCGGAGGTCGTGCGCAGGATCGCAGTTCTGCATTCCGACCGGGATGTGTTCACTGGTCCGTCGGCAGGTGGGGACCTCGCACGTCTCGTTGCATTGGCCGACGCCCTTGGCTTGCATCACGCGGCAGAGGAACTGCTGGACAGTCTGTCGTCACGCCTCCGCCAGGAGGCCTCGGGCATGGGGGAGTCCGATCGCAATCGACTTGCCGTCGCCTTTGCCGACCGCGGGCACCTCGCGTTGGCCGCCCGTGCGCTCCCGAATCCCGGAAGCCACGGCGCCTTGTCCGCGGTAACTCTTGCCAACCAGGCATCCGTCAGGTTCCGCGTAGGGGACCTCATGAGCGCCGCAGACCTCGCGGGCCGCGCGCGTCGAGCCTCGGGCGACGAGAGCCTGCTGGACGAACTGAGCGCCCGGTTCCTAGCAACGGCCATCCTCACTGAGATCGCACGCAGCGATGGCCAGCACGCCCAGGCCGACCAGTTGCTGGACGAACTCGACGCAATCGCCCGGCAGTTGGTCCCCCTCTTTGGCCCCGACGATCCCCGATCGTTGTCGGCGTTGATCACCGTAGCCTCCGCCGAGTGTGAGTCGGCCACCACCACGCAGGACCTCGACCGCATGGAGCGCGCTGTGGACGTCATCGCCGTAGCAGTCCAGCGCATGTCTGCGGCCCTGGGTACCGATCACCCTCGCACCATATCCGCGCTGCAGAACATGGCAACCGCTGAGTACAGGATCGCTAACGCGCTTGGTGATGAGAGCCGGCTCGAGACTGCCACGGCGATGGTGACGGCGACGGTCGAACGAGCAACTGCAGCGCGGCGACGGCCGGAGCTGGTAGTGAAGCAGTCGCCGCAGCGGGAAACGACCGAAACAGCACCGTGGCGTCGCGCCGTCGGCTCTCAATCACCGCCCCGCGAGAGTACGCAGGGCAGAAACAATGCCGCTGCCGCTCCTTACAGTCCGGCCGAGGAGTGGAGGGCTGTGGCGACAACTGCACCAGACGAGGCTGCACGCCCGCTGGTACGGCCTTACGCGATGACCGGGGGCAAGACAAGACCCCGCCATGACCTCGCCATTGAGACACTGGTCATTACCACCGCCGGGCCAGAGGCTCAGGCAGGACTTTTGCCCGAACACCAGCGGATTCTCCATCTGTGTCGAGAAATCAAATCGGTTGCCGAAATCTCTGCACTGTTGACCATGCCGCTGGGCGTGGCCAAAATTCTCGTGGCCGACTTGCACGAGTCAGGAATGGTCTCCATTCGGCAGCCTGCGGCTGCGTTGTCCGGCGGCACCCCTGATATGACGTTACTGGAGCGGGTATTGAGCGGACTACGCAAGCTGTGACGTCTGTGGCAAGCGGTGTCAAGCATCAAACGAAGTAGGACATCCCCACCCAACCCGACTGAGTTACAACTTTCTCTACGGGTTCAAGGCGGCTCGCTCCGCTCACCGCGCGCGGCCCGGCCCCCGGCCGGGCCTGCACTCCTGTCTCCGCCCCGCTCCAGCCCGGCCGGCGCCCGTGCCGCGCTCACAGCAATCAGCCGCCTGATGCCAGCGAAGGGGTACGTCGTAGCTGGGGCGGTCGGCTCGGCGGAGCCAGAAACAGCGAAACAATAGATGCAGTAGGCAACATCTCGACGAACCAGCTGCGCACGTTAAAATCAAGCCAACCTTACATGTTCAATAATCCACTTTGCGATATACCTTGCCCCGAGCACTGCTTCGGCAGGGGGATTCAACTGTCTGCTCACCTTTGTGAGGTCAAGCAAGTCGTGCGGAGAATTTAGGCTTTCGGGCACTTGGATTCCGACTCCAAGGGATCGCGCCAGCGCGATGTTTCCACGCTCCTGGCGGCCGACTTCTTCGGTGAGGAGAATGGGCCGACCAGCGGCAGCCGACTCCATGATTGTCGATGGCCCCGCTTTCCCAATGATAATATCCGACGCGATCATATAGTCCCATGCGTTTTCAACGAAAGACATCACGGTGACCGAATCTCCGCTGAGCCTCTTCAGCCTTTGCTTCAGGCGGCGATTCTCGCCCGTGAGAACAATGAGCTGCATTCTATCGTCACGGGCCAGCAAGTGTTGAACAATCGAGTGCAGTTGACCAGCCCCGTTGCCTCCACTCGAAATCAGGACCACCAAAGAATTCTCCTCGAGTCCAAGTTTTGTTCGAAGTTCGGAAATCTTGGCCCTTGGATGGGGTTTTAGAAATTCGGACCGAACCGGGAATCCTGACACTTCGACGCGGCCGGTCGGCATCCCCGCATCAATCAGTTTATCCTTTATCCCAGAAGTTGGCGCGAAACAAAGATCTACACTAGGGCACGCCCAAGACCGGTGAGGAGACACTGGATCACAGACCATACTAAGGAGAATGAAATCTGCAGATTCCTCCATCCGGGCCATGGATATTGCGTCACTGACGTAAAGGGGATGAGCCGAGATTACAACATCGGGCTGGATGCTCTCCAGATAACCGGTCAGCCGTCTTCGTACTATCCTCGAAAGCATCCAAGACATGCACCTGTTGGCCAGAGCGTTGTCAGAGGCGACAAACAAGGCGTCGTAGAGCCAGAGCGCATGGGAAGTGAGCCATGCGTAAATGCGAGGTGCATGCTTCAGTATCGGTACATTCAACTCAGTAAAGAAATCGACTACCTGACACTCCGCCCGGCCATTCGTCTGGATAGCCAACTCTTGACTGATGGCCTCCGCTACGCTCCGGTGTCCGGCCCCTGTATCCGAGATGAACATAAGAACCTTCATCGGTTCTCCTTAAGGTATAGCACCCAGTCAATCTGGAGTCGGGGCTACTCTGCGTCCTCATGAGGCATTCGCAAGTATATCCTGCTCGTATAAACGGCTGCACCTATCACCCATACCAACGCAAGAGTTGCAAGTGCGTAAGCCGCCCAGTCGATCCATGACATGTGGCCACTGGGGTGGTGCCAATAAGCTCCCAGCAGGAACACATTCGTCAAGATCGTTACGCCGTATTTCGCACTCGCCATGGACAGGGTGAAGAAGTTGCCGATCCCCGCATGTTGCTGCGCGCTCGCCCGGTAGGCGTTCCACCCCCAAGGTCGATAACTGCCGTTCTTCATGATTGAGGAGGCATCGACACGGAGCCTTTCGTGAATATAGGAAGAAATGTGCGCGATATTCATCTCGTGGTCTAATGCCATAAGGATGAATGTGCTGAGAACGAGGCTGAAGAGCGGATAGATGTGCCACAGACTCGCCGCTGCCTGCGCAAAAGAGGATGGTTGAGACGCTTTAATGACTGCGACAAACGCGACGATCAGGGCAATCGTAAAGTTCGTGATGTCCTGCTGCTTCTCAATGCGGGCAGTTAGTTCCGCTCTTAGGGCTCGATACTCCTCAGTCAAAGGCTCAATGGAGGGAGCATCCAGGGATTCAGGGTCGGTGGTTCGTTGTCGACTTCTCCAAGCATTAAGCATTGCCAATGACCTCACTCGGAATGGCGCTGGTCTTTGCACACCGGATCACGTGGCGCAGAGCGGCTGACGTTGTCAGTGCGTACATGGACGTCCTCAGGCTGGCGATGCGCTCTATGCGGGGCAAGCCGTACAGCAGCGGAGTCATGGTGGCCACGGGTGACCGTTCGGAGTCGCTAGAACAGGGAGGATGACCTCAGCGACCTAACCGCGCATAGGCCCGTAGTTCGCATCAAGGGACGCATGGTCGGGCGACGGCTTGACTCGGTCATTGAGACTCCGCCGGCCTCACGCTGCATTCAGCCCCGCATGCCGTCCAAGTGTTTCCAGATCGAGCACAGGCGATCGTCGCAACTCGTCGCGAAATAGAGTGCTCTTCAATTTCTTTAGGGTCTTGGCCTTGCCACTCAACCTGAACGTCCATTTTCCGTCCTCAAGGTCAAGGACGCGCAACCCACGCTTCAGGCGCACGTCCGAATACTGACTCAGGTCGAGAATGTAGGATTCGTACTTTACTCCCTGGCGGTGCTGGTCCGAGAGCGTAGCCTGAATTAGGTGCGCGAACCTGAGATCAACAAGGCGTGCGAGAGTCTCGTAGGCCGGATGTGATTTTTGAGCGACATCGACTCGGAAATAGGTGTACCCCTCTCCCCGAACGTACGACGAAAGGTATTCGAGAGCCGATGTCAAAGAATCGGCACTGTCGGGAGAAACATCCTGCTCCAGATCCCTCAACTTACCTCGTGCAGCCTTGCCAGCAGCATCCGCGACGTCTTCCTGGCCGATCTCCCGAGCATTTGTGCGAGATCGAGCCGCCACGATTGAAGAGGCGAAAAGGTTCAAGTAGTCCCTGGGTACGCCGCCCGATCCTAGAATCAATCTCCCCAGGGCCGCATTACGAGTGATACTTGAGGGTTTAGTGATTCCCACGGTCTCCGTGTAGTTCGTAAGCACGGACTCCAGGAAATTCTGCGTGGCTTCGGGATCCTCCAAAGTCACGTCGAGATCAATCTTCGATGCGTCATGTGGAATCTCAATACCAATATGCGAGGATGGCTCGAACGGCCGCGTCAAGCGTTCAATGCTAGCAACCTTCAGCCATCCATCGCAGTCACGCAGCATGCCGGCAAGATAGTCAAGTAGATACGGTTGTGAAGAAATCGGAAAAAGGTAGAAGTCATCAACGTACAGATACAGGCGAACGATCCCCGCCCGCAGAACCGTCCGCAATGCCCTATTCAAATCAGCAATGGTTTCGCCGAGCGCTAGATCCCCTCCAGCGACTCGGAGGGATGACACTTTCTCGCCGAGATCCTTCAAACGAGCAAAAGAATCTCCCTGAGAAGTGCCCGCGTGCTGAATCAGGGAGGTCAGAACGGTTTCCGCTACCATCAGGAAAGCGGTCGAAGGATCCATTAGCCGCAGAGTGTGGGCATTCATCCAAGTTGTTACATGCCCGTCCCTCTCGGCGAGACGCTTAGCCTCAAGAAGGAGCGCCGTTTTCCCTACACCACGCCGACCGTAAACGAGATGATGACGTGACGCGCCAATAGCTGCGAGACTTGCCCTGGGATCCTCCATGTACTTGAGGCTGGGAAGTGCATCAGAAGTACGTGACCTGGCTTCCAGCAGTTGGATCAGCTGGTCAACTTTTGAAGAAGCTAGGACGCCCTGCGATGTGGCAACCCGAGGAATTTCAACATCGGTACGATGGGGTCTAAAAGTGACGGCGAGAGACTCATTTTCCGTATCATGGACGGAATTTAGTTCCTGCTCAATAGTCCCAGCCAGGCTCTGTGCTGCAGCTATCGAATTTTCGTCGACCCAAACAAGGAACCACCGCTCGCCCGGAAATGACCTCTCCTCCACGCGCACGATAGAGATGTCTGCGTCGTTAAGCACCCGAGCGATACGTGATTCGTAATCGCTTGCCGACATCAGATATATCCGTTCGTTAGGGCGAAGGATTCGCACATTTGGAGAAAGTTGGCTGCCGTTGCCGAAAGTGCGCGAGCATCGTTCTCCCAATCGGACTCTTTGATTGGGTAAATGTCATAATCAGCCTGATTGCGCAGTAGGCGGGCGTCTACGAGTTGAGTCTCACGCACGACCGGGTTATCGATATTCGCCGGGAGATTGCGCGGCAATATATTATGGCGCTCGTGATCGTCGCCTTTGGTTTCCGCGAAAGCAACGGCACGCGCAGCTTGATACATTGCGTAGTAGAACCGACTGATAGCCGATCTGTATTGAGTCGCGAAAAGAAGAGCATCGCCAGCCCTGAGGTGTCCACCTGCTAAAAGCAGGCGATCCGAGACGACCTGTTGCAGCAATTGAGCCGTGGGGAATGGGTACTTGCTACCACCTGCTGGAAGTGCAGATATCGCCGCACTCTTACTGGTAGAAATATGCAATAGCATTTGATCGGCAAGCGTGACTGTTGGCATGTAATCTGCGCTACCCCCCTGCGTACCCCTCGCCAGTGCCACAAGGCTAGTGGGCCCCGGTGCGCCACACTACCCACTAGGCGAGCCCTGGGTTATCTACCGAGGCCGGGTGAGCCGCCCTGGAGGACAGGAACCCATACGGCCTTGAGCTTGGGCTTCTTCTTCGGTTTCGTGTCCACGCCTGCGATGTCCCACAGCTTGATCTGTTGCCGTGCTGCATCCCGACTCTGCAGGCCACGGGCCACACTGGCTGCTTCCTCGGCACGCCGGCGCTTCTGGCTTTCACGGCGCTCCTGCAGTGCCTTCCTCTGCGCCCGCCGCCGATCGCGTGTGACACTCACATCGATGCTTGAACCCAGAGCGTTCCTGTACGCCTCTCCGTACAACTTCTCACGCCTAGAAGATGGTTCTGGCATGCACTCACCCCCAGGGGCCAGTGTCCCGAAACACCACCATAAGCACTAGAGGTACATCTGTTCTCCTTTCACAGCGTGGCCACCACGAGCGATGACCTGGTGCTGGCCAGCGATCCCCGTTCAGACGTGCCAGGTGCGTGCCAGATCCTGCGGAGAACCACGGGGAACACCGGTCAGCGTTTCAGCGGTAGCCCAAGCACTGTCGGTGCTCCCCCGCAGGTCAGCCCAACAACCGCCCCCAGATCACCTGGACTTCCCAAGCTCAGAGCTTCGACTGCCGGAGCCGTGAGCAGGATCCCAGAGCCCGCCCCACGCTGTGGTCACACTGTCAGGTGCAAGTGAAAGGCGAACTCACCGTCAGCGCAACGGCGGTGATGAGACTGTGAGTGCACCGGGCACAGTGCGCGGGTGGAGATCAAAGGAAGGTCTTGCGGTGAGTGGAGACGATGCCGGTAGCTACCTGTACTGGTCGGATCGCCGCGTCGACGACATCGCATCCGACAACGGCATCAGCTGGGAAGGTCGGCTGAACTGGACTCTCAAGGCTTCCGCGCAGGGCATCGGGGCAGAGGTTGGCAACCGAGAGCGGGCCGGTCTCACCCGTCGCGAGAAGGCACGCAAGATTGAGAAGGCGATCGGGAAGCAGGCGGTCTCCTCTTTCAGCACACTGCCTCCCGCTCGCTTCGCTAAAGGGCTCGGCCAAGTCCAAATCGCGCGATTCATCGGTGGGCCGGAGCAAGACAAGGGGGCAATGCTCCATATCAGGACAAGTAGCATCGAAGGTCGCCAAGTCGACCTGATTCTCTTCGGTAGCCTGGACAACTTCCCTGGTCACCCATTTCGGCCCGCAGACGCCCCTGTGGCTGGCTGGTCTTCCTCTGCTTGGTATGCCATTGCGGAGCTGCTGGAGAGCCGAGGTACCGGAACACGTCGCAGTGGGACGATGCAGAGTCACTATCCGTCGAAGCGCTGCACATCGCTTTGAATCAAGGGAGCGAGTCTCCTGGAACTGATCAGGAACCTTGGACCCGTGGACTCACCCTCGCGCACGCTCACGACTGTGAGTGGTTCGCTCAGATCTACACCGATGTGGAGTTGGCCCAGAGCCGCTGGGACTTCCGCGACAACAGGCAGGGTGCGGACCGCATTCTGATCGGAGCTCCTGTCTGGGTGCGCACTGCGAGCCCAGCTTCAGTGACTCGATACGCCGAGCTACGGCGCGCGCCGGGCAGACGTCCTCGCAGACTGCTGTCTCTTCGTGGAAACCGTCGTCAGAGCACCAGCTGACCATCTCAGTGTGATCGACCGTTGGCTGTAGCCCGTCAGCCCTGCACCACTGTTGCACCAGATCGAGCGGGGAACAGCGGAGAATCACAGTGAAAGCAGCCGAGCCCAAAGAGACCACACGGCACCAAACGCACAGGTCAGCGCGCCAACGGGCTCCAGATAGACGCAGCTTCCCAAGCTGAGAGCGCGAGTTCGATTCTCGTCACCCGCTCCAGAGAGAAACCCCAGGTCAGTGGCCTGGGGTTGTTTGCTGTCTAGACCAATTTGAGGGCTCCGCGCCCTCCGTATGCCTTAAGTCGAGGCCAACCGCCCACAAGAGGCCCTGCGAGTGCCAAGTTCGGCGCCGCGCGGCCGGAGTGTCTCGAATCGTAAGACGCATTTTCGGTGATCTGGGCCCCATAGCCAGCAGATAGCGAGCAAGTCGCGTACGCAAAGGGCGACTTGGTGAAGGGTCCCGGCGCGCCCCAGCGCCCCGCCGGACCAGCACCCAAGAAAGTCCACACTTCCCTGGATTCAGGATTCCCTGCACCTTGAGGGTGTGCTGGCTCTCGCCCCTGACATCGAGGTCCTGGTCCGGTTCGGCCGCGCGTTCGCCGACCCCATCCGCTGCCGCATCCTGCTCGAACTCCGCAAGACCCCGGCCTACCCCGCGGACCTCGCCGACGCGCTCGGCGTCTCCCGGACCAGGCTGTCGAACCATTTGGCAGCCTGCCTTCGGGACTGCGGCCTCGTCGTCACCGTGCCCGACGGACGACGCACTCGATACGAGCTGGCCGACGAACGCCTCGGCCGCGCCCTGGACAACCTGCGCACCGCCGTGGTCGCAGTCGAAGCGGACAGGACGTGCGCCGACGCCGCGGAGAAGGGCTGCTGCTGATGGCCTCCGAGACACCCGGGATATCAATATCCCTCGGCCCGTCCCCGGCCCGGGGTCGAGGAACATCGGAACGAAAACCGGCGCTAGCCCTCGCGGGCGCCGGAATTGGCCGCCGGTGGCGAACCGGAGCACGTCGCGGCCGCAGTCGAGGCCACCACCAACTTCTACGCACCCGCCCCGGCCTGACATTCCTACTGCGGTGGGCTGACCGGCGCCCTCGGCGCTCGCACCCACGATGAGAATTACGAATCGCCAGGCGAAGAACCGCCCCCCACACTGCGTAAGCTCATCAATGCGTACCGAGATTGCACAGTGAACGCATCCACTGGTGCCCAACCGCAGGTCACACGTCTGCCCTTTACTTTACGGACACAGAATGCAGTGCCATCAGCCGAGGAGCACGACGAGCAGTACAAAAGCACGTTGTCCCACACCTGAAGGAAAAGAGTGATGCGCCCCATGAAATACACCGACTCCATCGAGATCGCCCTGCCGCGGGAGAAGGTGGTCCAGCTGCTCGCCGACCCGGCACACCTGCCGAAATGGCTGCGCGGCCTGGTGCTGCACGAGCCGCTGAGTGGGGAGCACGGGCAGCTCGGCACCAAGTCGCGGGTCGTGATGCAGATGGGCCAGCGGAAGATCGAGTGCACCGAGACCATCACACGCCGGGAACCGGCAGACCTGCACGAGATCCCGGAAACGAGCGTCGTTCACTTCGACCGCGAGATCGTCGGCGAGGGCATGTGGAGCGCCGTGCGCGACCGGCTGACCGAAGCCGGCCCGGAAACGACGCTCTGGGAGAGCGAGAACGAATACCGGTTCAGCGGCTTCCTGATGAAGCTGGTGGGACTTCTGATGCCCGGCGCCTTCCGCAAGCAGTCGCAACAGCACATGCAGGACTTCAAGGCGTTCGCCGAGCAGGGAAAGGACGTCCGCGAAGCGACGGACTGATCTGCCGTAACTGGTCAGGCGTCTGACGGCGTGGCGTGTTGATCTTCCCTTCGTTCGTGGATGACCGCTGGGGCAGGCTCCACCAGCGCTGCGGCGCGCGAAACGCTCAGCAGCCGTCCAGGCATCCGTCCGGAGTGGCCGGCGATCCGGGCCGCGCTCACCCGGCCGGGCCGGCCGCTGAAGCTCAGCCTGCCCGTCGGCACCAGGGCACCGGCACTCAGGAGAGCACCGGCGCCCAAGGCGTGACCCTTCGGCGGCAGCGGCGCTGTCAGGCCCAGGCGATGGCGTCCTCGACGGGCACGCGAGGCAGGCGCGGGAACCACGGGTTGTCACCGGGGTGACCGATGTTGACGACCAGGTGCGAGCGCCAGCTGGTGTCGGCGAAGAACTCCTTGTCCACGCCGGCCCGGTCGAAGCCCGCCATCGGACCGGCCGCAAGCCCGGCCGCGCGGACCGCGAGCAGGAAGACCCCGGTCTGCAGGGCCGAGTTGTAGGCGGCGATGCCCTCGCGCTTCTCGGTCTGCTCGGCGAACGCCGCGCGCAGCATCTGACCGCGGGCCGGAAAGACCGTCGGCATCTGCTCGTGGAAGTCGGCGTCGTAGGCCAGCACGGCCACGACCGGCGCACTGAGCGTCTTGGCCCTGTTGCCGTCGTCCAGGTGCCGGACCAGGCGCTCCTTGCCCTCGCGGCTGCGTACGAAGAGCACGCGAAGAGGCTGTCCGTTGGCGGCGCTCGGCGACCAGCGGGCGAGTTCCCAGATCATGGCGAGTTCGTCCTCGCCAACGGGTCGCGGCGCGAACGTGTTTGCGGTGCGGGCGTCGGTGAACAGCAGCTTGCGCCCGGTGTCGTCGAGGACGTTGAGGGCCTGCGGTTCGCGGTCGGTGATGCTCACGGTTTCTCTCTTACTTCGATGTGCGGATGGTGTGCTGCCGGGGCGGGGTCTCCGCCCCGGCACCACTCGGCGGGACAGGGTTTGCGGCACTGGGCGTGGAGCTGAATCCCTGTGCTGCCACTGGGCCTGTGGGCCCCAGTGGTCCCTGGTCGGCCACCACCACGGCGCGCGGCAGGGGTAGACGTCCCGGTGACGTTCCAGGACGAGGCTGGGCACTCCATACCTGGCGAGCAGGAGGGCGGCCATGACTCCCACGGGTCCCGCGCCGATGATCACCACCGGCGTCCGGGATGCGGCGCTCATCCGGCGTCTGCCACGGCGGTTCGCTGCTCGCCCAGGTCGATCCGCCCGTCCGGGGTGGTGATCGTGGCGGTGATGAGGTCACCGCCGCGCAGGTAGTGGGGGTTCTTGGCCCCACCCGGCATAGTTCAACGCGACCGCGACGACCTGTCGCGGCCGCGGACCCGGCCCAGGAGCGGAACTCGGCCCAGCGTTCGAAGACTGCCTGCGGATCCGAGGTGAACAGCCCGTTGCTTGCCTTCTCCACGTCGACGGCGCCGTCAGGGAGACGAGCACCAGGCGGCTGTTGAGCGTGGCTGTGCGCATGGCACAACACCTCCATGAGAAAAGGGGGATGAGGGAAAGAAGGGGGGCGTGAGAGGGGGATCAGCCAGGCGGGCGTGGATCGCTGCTTTGGCTACGTGGTGGGCGTGTGGGCCGGCCTCGGCGTCAGGCGTCGGCCCGGCGCCAGCGCAGGCGCAACAGGGACTCATCGGGCCCGGCAGCTGTCAGCTCCAGCCCTGCCTGGTTGAGCCGGACATCGCGTACGAGGGCCGTCCCCGTCCACGGTGTGTGGTGACTGGCCTGAAGACGGTGCACGACCGGCCCGTCCGCCTCGCGCTCCCAGCGTCCGGCATACGTCACGGTCCCGCTGGCCGTCTCCTCGAAGGGAGACGCGACCGGAGCATCATGAGTTGCTGTGTCGTTCGAGCCGCTCAGGGGGCTCCATCAGCCTGGGCGCCCCACCATGGGCCTGTGAGCTCAGCTGTTGCTGGGGTCGGCCGGTCGGCCGAGCAGTCGGCGTAGCTGCGGGGTGCCGAGTGCGACCGCTGCGCCGACCACCAGTACGAAGGCCCCGACCAGCAGGAAGTAGGCCGCCGGCGACAGTACGGCGGTCAGCCGGAACAGCTGGCCTCCCACCACCACACCCACGGCACCGAACATGCCGTTCACCGCGAGCAGACGGCTGGTGCTGCCGGGCGGCGCGACCGTGGCGGCCAGCGCCAGACCGGCCGGGGCGAGTGCGATCTCGCCGCAGGAGTAGAGCAGGTAGACCAGCAGCAACCATTGCGGGCCGACCGGGCCGTGCTCGGCGAGCCGGGCCGCGACGGCCATCAGCAGAAAGCTGAGACCGGCTGCGATCAGCGCGCCCGCGAACTTGACGGGTACGTCGACGCGCGGCCCGGCACGCAGCCAGAGCCGGGCGAAGAGCGGGGCGACCAGCAGGACGAAGAGCGGGTGCACGGACTGGAACCAACTGGCGGGGACCTCGAAGCCGAGCAGATCCCGGTCGGTGTGCCGCTCGGCGAAGAGGCTGAGCACCGAGCCGCTCTGCGCGAAGATCATCCAGAACGCGGCGGAGGCGGCCATCAGCGCGGTGAATCCGGCGAGCCGGCGTTTGGGGCCCGCTCCCAGTGCGTGGGTCCGGCGCAGTGAACGCAGGTACCAGAAGGGGAGGGTGACCGTGGTCAGGCCGAGGACGGCGAGCACCGCGGGGAGAGGCAGCAGCCCGCACGCCGCCGGCACCACCAGGAGCGCGCCCACCGTCCCAGTGGCCCAGGCGGCACGCCGGAGCATCGCGGCGGCCTCGGGGCGGGGCACCGGGCGGGGCGGACGCGCGCCCACGTCGCCGTACCGGCGCCGGCCGAGGGCGAACTGGATCAGCCCGGCCGTCATGCCGAAGGCGGCCGCCGCGAAACCGAGGTGCCAGGCGACGCGCTCCGCCAGCAGCCCGGTGACTACGGGGGCGATGAGCGCGCTGATCTGGATGCACATGTAGAAGAGCGAGAAGGCCGCCTCGCGGCGGCCCTGCCCGTCCCCGCTGACCCCCGCGACCATGGCCGCCATGGCCGGCTTGACCAGGCCTGTTCCCGCGACGACCAGCAGCAGCCCGGCATAGAGCGTGCCCGTCACCGGAACCGCGAGCACCGCGTGACCGCAGGTGATAAGCACACCGCCGAGCAGCACGGCCCGGCGCGCGCCCAGCACCCGGTCGGCGAGCCAGCCGCCCGGCAGGCCGGCCATGAAGGTGAGCGACATGTACGCCGCGAAGATCGCGGTGGCCGACTGCGGCGCCATGCCCATGCCGCCACGAGCCTCGGAAGCGGTCAGGTAGAGGACCAGGATCGCCGCCATGCCGAAGAAGCTGAACCGCTCCCACAGGTCGACCGCGAGCAGGGTGCCGAAGCCGGGCCTGCGGCCGTTCCCTGCCCGTACCTCTGCGGCAGGGGCGGTCGTCGGCGATGCGTCCGATGGGGTCAGGGAGGTGTCCACCGGAAGTCACCCGGCCGGTTTGAGCGCCACTCCGGCCAGCATCGCGAGCCCCGGGTCGGGGGTCTCGGCCGGTTCGGGACGCCACAGCGGGGCACGGACCACGCCGGGTTCCACCAGCTCGAAGCCCTCGAACAGCGCGGTGAGTTCCCGGTTGTCGCGCCAGATCACCTGGCTCACCGCGCCCCGGTACTGCTCGGCCGCCTCCGGCGCCGCCCTCGGCACCTCCTCCGCGCCGGCGTGCGAGATCACCAGGGCGCTGCCGGGTGCCAGCCGCTCGGTGTACCGGCGTACCAGGGAGGGCGGATCGTCGCCGTCCGGGACGAAGTGCAGTACGGCGGCGAGGATCAGCGCGACCGGACGGCCGAAGTCGATCAGCTGACGGGTGTCCTCCGCGTCCAGGATCTCCTGGGACTTGTACAGGTCGCCCTGGAAGACGGCCGCTCTGGGTTCATCGGCGAGCAGCGCCCGGCCGTGTGCGACGGCCACCGGGTCGATGTCGACGTAGACGACCTTGCTGTCCGGGTGGGCGGCGAGGGCCACGTCGTGCACGTTGCCCTCGGCCGGAATGCCGGAGCCGATGTCGAGGAACTGCCGTATGCCGAGCGCGGACAACTCGCGTACCGCGCGGCGCAGGAAGGCTCGGTTGGCCTTGAGGGTGGCAGGCAGGTCGGGGTTGCCGGCCGCGACCTTGCGGGCGAGTTCCCGGTCCACCGGGAAGTTGTGGGTGCCGCCGATCCAGTGGTCGTAGACCCGGGCGATGCTCGGGGTGTCGATGTCGACCTCAGGCGGGGCCCAGGCGGGGCGTTCCAGTTCGGTGTCCTGACGTTCCACGGGTGTCTCCTCCAGTAGGGGCGGGGCGGGGTCGGCGGTCACGCCGTGAACACCGGGAGCTCTTCGAGGCCGCGCATCATCAGGCTGCTGCGCCAGCGCAGTTGGTCCGCGTCCACGGCGAGCCGCAGTGCGGGAAAGCGCGCGAGGAGGCGGCTGAGGACGATCCGCCCCTCCAGCCGGGCGAGCGGGGCGCCCAGGCAGTGGTGGATGCCGTGGCCGAAGGCGACCGAGGCGGTGTGGGCGCGGGTGATGTCCAGTTGGTCCGGGGAGGGATAGCGGGCCGGGTCGCGGCCGGCGGCGCCGAGCGAGATGGTCACGAACTCGCCCTCGGGGATGACCACGGAACCGACCTCGACGGGCTCGGTGGTGAACCGCCAGGTGGCGTTGGTGACCGGACCGTCGTGGCGGAGGAACTCCTCGACGGCCGCGGGCCACAGCGACTCGTCCGCCGCGAGCTGCCGGCGCACCTCGGGGTGGGTGAGCAGTCCCAGGGTGCCGTTGCCGATGAGGTTGACCGTGGTCTCGTGGCCGGCCACCAGCAGCAGGAACGCCATGGAGATCAGCTCGTCTGACGACAGCTGGTCGCCGGCGTCCTGGGCGTGCACCAGATCGGTGAGCATGTCGTCGGCCGGTTGGGCCCGCTTCGCCTCGATCAGCGCCTTCAGGTACGCGATCATCGACGCGCTGGCCTCGCGCACCTCGTCGGTGCCCGCGCCCGAGACGAGCAGGTTGGACCAGCGGCGGAAGGCGGCCCGGTCGTCCGGGGGCACGCCGAGCAGCCAGCAGATGACGGTGAACGGCACCGGGAAGGCCAGTGCCTCCATGAGGTCCAGCCGCTCGTGCCGGGCCATGGCGTCCAGCAGTTCGTCGGTGAGCTCGGTGATACGCGGCCGCAGGGACTCGACCCGGCGCGCGGTGAACGCCCGGCCGACGAGCCGGCGCAGCCGGGTGTGGTCCGGCGGGTCGCTGTCCAGCATGTGCACGCTGAGGACATGCGGGAACTGGCTGCGCTCCCCCGACTCCGCGAGGAACTCCCGCTGTTTGTCGGGATCGGCGAAGTTCCGCGGGATGAGGTCCCGGCCGACCCGCATGTCCTTGCTCAGCCGGGGGTCGGCGAGCAGCGCCCTGGCGTGCTCGTATCCGGTGACCAGCCAGGTGCGCAGGCCGTTCGGTGTCGTCACGGGCACGGCGGGCGCGGTCCGCCGCAGGTCGGCCAGTGCCTCGTGCGGGTTCTGGTGGAAGGCTGGGGTGAACAGGTCGATCGGCGGGGCGGTCCGCCGGGCTTCGGTGCGTGCCATCGTCAGACTCCTTCCGTGACGTCGGCGGCGGCCCGGTCCCCCGCGTAGCGGGCGAGCTCCCGGTAGATCTCGAAGGGCCGGTCCCGGCCGGTGTCGCGCAGCGGCCGCAGCGGGGCGGTCTGGTCCTTGTGGGCGGCGCCGCTCTCCCATGCGGTGAACGCCTCCCAGTCCGACCAGCGGCTGACCACCACGTAGGAGCGCGGGTCGCCGAGGGCGTGCAGCAGTTTGTTGCCGAGCAGGCCGGCGGTGCCCGCCATCCGGCGGCTGGCCTCGTGGTAGGCGGGCAGTACCCGGTCCGGGTCGTCGCTCAGGTGGTAGAGCACCACCTCGATGGCACCGCCGGTCACGATGCGGCGCCGGACAGGGCGGCGACCACCTGCATGGTCGTCATGGAGCCGCCGGAGCGGTACGGGTGCAGCTTCTGACGGTGTTCCAGATGCCGGTCGCTGGTCTCGAACTCGCGGAACAGCGGCTCGTTCATCCAGTCGCTGACGATGTAGTAGACGCCGTCCTCCTCGGTGCTGCGGGACAGCCACTGGCCGAGGTTGGCGGGGTGGGTGGTGACCGAGTCGCCGACCTCGAGCCACACCTTCTCGAAGTCGGTCTCCATGCCGGGCTTGATCTGCATCCGCAGCATGACCCGGAAGACCTTCTCGGCGGGTCCGGGCATGTCAGATCCCCCCGTCGACGTTGAGGGTCTCACCGGTGATGTACGCGGCGGCGTCGGAGAGCAGGAACAGCACCGGGCCCGCGAGTTCCTCGACGGTGCCGAGGCGGGCGAGCGCTGTCTTGCGGGAGTAGGTGGCCCGCAGTCCGTCGGCGCGGTCGGCGGGCATGGTGGCGAAGGCCTCGGTCTCGATGACGCCGGGGGCGACCACGTTGACCCTGATGCCCTGCGGGCCGAGTTCCTTGGCGAGTGAGCGGGTCAGCCCGATCATGGCGGCCTTGGCGGCGGTGTAGTGGGCACGCAGCGGGATGCCCGCGGCGGCTCCGCGCGAGCCGATGTTGACCACCGAGGAGCCGCCGCCGAGCAGCGGCAGCGCCTGCTGGATGATCCGGTAGGCGGCCGTGAGGTTGGTGTCGAGGATCCGCGCCCACTCGTCGGCGGGCAGGTCCGCGAACGGGATGTGGCTGATCACGCCCGCGTTGTTGACGATCCCGTCGAGCCGTCCGTAGCGGTCCTTGGCCTCGCCGACGAGGCGGTCGACCTCGGCGGTGTCGCCGACGTCCGCGCGGATCACGTGGTGGTCGCCGGCCGTCTCCTTCAGCGCGGCGGTCAGGCTGTCGACGGCCTCGCTCTCCTGCCGGTAGCAGGTGAGGACGTCGGCGCCGGCTTGGGCAGCGGCGAGGACGATGCCCCGCCCGATGCCGCGGCTGCCGCCGGTGACGAGGAGTTTCCTGCCGTGCAGTGCGAGTTCCATGGGATTCCCTCCGTGGCTGGGCCGCGGCTCAGACGCAGCCGTCGACGTGGATGTTCTGGCCGGTCACGTAGCCGGCGTGGTCACTGATGAGGAACAGCACGGCCTGGGCGATGTCGTCGACGGTGCCGAGCCGGCCGAGCGCGGTGAAGGAGGCGAAGGTGCCGCGTTGCCGCTCGGCCTCTTCGGCGGGCAGTTCGTCGAGCGCCTCGGTGGCGATACGGCCGGGCGAGACCGTGTTGACGCGGATGCCGCGCGGTCCGAGCTCCCGGGCCAGCGAGCGGGTCATGCCGACCAGCGCGGACTTGACGGCGGTGTAGTGGACGCCGCCGGCCATGCCGATGAAGGCGACCGTGGAGCCGATGTTGACCACCGAGGAGCCGGCGGACAGCAGCGGCAGGGTGCGCTGGGTGACCAGGTGGGTGGCGGTGAGGTTGCCCTGGAGGGTGGCGGCCCACTCGGCGGGTCCGAGGTCGGCGTACGGCTGGGGGCGGAAGGTGGCGGCGTTGTTGACGACGGCGTCGAGTCCGCCGAGGCTCGCCTCGCACGCGGCGGCCAGCCGGTCCACGTCCGCCTCTTCGGCGGCGTCGGCCCGCAGCACCTGGTGCTTGCCGGGAGTGCCGGCCAGTTCCTCCTCCAGAGTGGCGACGACCGGGCCCGGGGTGCGGTAGCAGGTGACGACGTCGGCCCCGGCCCGGGCCGCGGCAAGGACGATGCCCCGCCCGATGCCGCGGCTGCCGCCGGTCACCAGGACGCGCGTGCCCTGGAGTTGCCGGCCGGCCCGGGCCGCGGTCTCCACCTTGGCCTTGATCAGCCGCATCTGGACCGCGGTGTTGCGGTTGAGCCTGGCGGTCATCCCGGCGTCGTCGATCGGGGCGTCGGGCTTCATCTCGAAGTCCTGGATCCAGCGCATCCGTACGCCGCCGGGCACCTCCTCGTACTCCCAGCGGATGTTCATGTACGCGAAGGGGCCGGTCTCGACCCGGCGGGCCGCGACGGTGCGGGTGGCCGGGTCGGGGGTGCGCTCGGACACCCAGCTCCAGACCGTGCCGTTCTCGTCCGGGTGCAGGGCGAGGCGGAAGGTGACGGTGTCGCCGTCCCGGCCGAGGATCTCGGCTGAGGCGTACTCGTTGAACAGCCGCGGCCAGGCGGCCACGTCGTTGGTCATCGTCCACACCAGGTCCATCGGTGCCTCGACGACGATCGCGTTGTCGGTGTGTCCTGCCATCAGACTCGGGCCTCCGTGAGCCGGGCTTGGACATAGGAGAGGGTCTCGAGCGGGGTCTGGGTGTGCGCCAGGTCGCCGTCGGGAATCTGGATGCCGTACTCGCGCTCGATGCGGTTGACGAGTTCCAGCAGGGCCAGGGAGTCGTAGCCGAGGTCGACGAACGCGGTGCCGGCGAAGTGCTCACCGTCCAGGTCGGTCTGCTCGTCGACGCCGGCGCTCGCGCGCAGGATCCGCCGGATGTCGTCGAGGGTGAACTCCGCCATGGGGAGCCGCCTTTCGTACGTCGTGGGTGGTGGGCCGGTCACTTGGTGCGGGCGTCGCGGTCGCCGGCGCCGAGGACCAGGGCGGAGGTGAAGCCGCCGTGGCCGCGGGCCAGGACCAGGGCGGTGCGCGGGTCGGTCTGGCGGGGGCGGTCGAGGACGAGGTCGATCTCGCAGCCGGGGGCCGTCCGGCCGAGCCCCGCGGTGTGCGGGACGACACCGGCGCTCAGGGCGAGCAGCGCGGTCGCCACGTCCAGCGCGGCGCCGCCCGCGTACAGGCGCCCGGTGAGGGTCTTCGGCGCGGTCACCGGTACGCCGCCGGGGCCGAAGACCTCGGTGATGGCGCGGGCCTCGGCGAGGTCCTCGGCGGGCGTGCCGGAGGCGTCGGCGAAGACCACGTCGATGTCACCCGGGGCGAGCCCGGCGTCGGCGAGGGCCCGCCGGACGACGGACACCAGCACGGAGTGCCGCGCGGTGGTGCCGTCCGCCGTGGGGTCGAACCCGGCTGCGTAGCCCCGCAGTTCGCCGTACGCCGGGACCCCGCGGGCGCGTGCCGCCTCGGCGTTCTCGACGACAAGGATGGCGCCGCCCTCGCCCGGGACGAAGCCGGACGCGGCCGCGTCGAAGGGCAGGTAGGCGCGGGCGGGATCGTCCTCGGTGGACAGTCGCCCGGTGGACAGCTGCGCCACCAGGCCGTACGGGCACAGCGAGGCGTCGGTGCCGCCGCTGAGCACGAGCCGGGAGCCGGTGTCCAGCAGCCGCCGGGACTGGCCGAGGGCGTCGAGGCCGCCGGCCTGCTCACCGCAGATGACCCCGCAGGGGCCGCGCATGCCGTGCCGGATGGAGACCTGGCCGGTGGTGGCCGCGTAGAACCAGGCGATGGACTGGTAGGCGCCGACCCAGGAGGAGCCCTTCTGGTAGAGGTTCTCCATCTCGTGCTGTCCGAACTCGGTGCCGCCCGAGGAACTGGCGGTCACCACCGCCATCTCGTACTCCGGCAGGGTCGCCGGGTCGGCGGCGGCGTCCGCGAGGGCGTCCTCGGCGGCGGCCAGCGCGAAGTGGGTGAAGCGGTCGGTCTGCGGGACGAGCCGTCCCGGCACCTGTTCACCGGCGCGGAATCCGGGGACCTCGCCCGCCACTTGGACGGGGTAGCCGGTCGGGTCGAAGCGGGTGATCCGGCCGAGGCCGCTCTTGCCCGCGAGCACCGACTCCCAGTGCCGGGCGGCGCCGATCCCGGTGGGCGCGACCACGCCGAGCCCGGTGACCACGGACCGGCCGCGGCGGCCGGGGCGTATGCCGGAGGCGCTCATGCCGCCTCCCCGTAGCCAGGCGCGGGCCGGCCCAGGACCATCGCCGTCTGGAAGCCGCCGAATCCGCTGCCCACACTGAGCACCCGGTCCATACGGTGCTCACGAGCCGTCACCGGCACATAGTCGAGGTCGCACTCGGGGTCGGGCGTGGACAGGTTGGCCGTCGGCGGTACGACCTGGTGGCGCAGGGCCAGGGCGCAGGCGGCGATCTCCAGGGAGCCGATGGCGCCGAGCGAGTGCCCGATCATCGACTTGATGGAGCTGACCGGCACCTCGTAGGCCCGCTGTCCGAGACTGCGCTTGAACGCGGCGGTCTCGTGCCGGTCGTTCTGCTTGGTGCCGGAGCCGTGCGCGTTGATGTAGTCGATGGCGCCGGGGTCGAGCCGTGCCCGGTCCATCGCGACCCGGACGGCCTCGGCCATCTCCCGGCCGTCGGGCTTGAGTCCGGTCATGTGGAAGGCGTTGCTGCGGCCGGCGAAACCGAGGATCTCGGCGTACACGGTGGCGCCGCGGCGCCTGGCCGACTCCAGCTCCTCGATCACCATGACGGCGGAGCCCTCGCCCAGGACGAAGCCGTCGCGCTGTCCGTCGAAGGGCCGGGAGGCGTGCTCGGGGTCGTCGTTGTTGGCGGTGGTGGCCTTGATTGCGTCGAAGCAGGCGGAAGTGATCGGCGACAGCGGGGCGTCGGTGGCGCCGGCGAGCACGATGTCGGCCGTGCCCTCCTCGATCAGCTGGACGCCGTGTCCGATGGCGTCCAGTCCCGAGGTGCAGCCGGTGGAGATCAGCGCGACCGGCCCCTCGGCGCCGGCCTGCCGGGCCACCTCGACGGCGAGGGTGCTGGGCACCATGTAGCCGTACAGGTGGGGAACGCCGTAGCTGTGGTCGACCAGCCAGTCGCGGCCGCCGTCGGAGAGGACGGCGTACTCCTCCTCCAGGCCCATGGTGCAGCCGACGGCGCTGCCGATGCTCACGGCGACCCGTTCCGGGTCGGCGCCGGGCAGTTCGACGCCGCTGTCCGCGACGGCCTCGCGGGCGGCGACGACCGCGAACTGGCCGGCCCGGTCCATCCGGCGGACCTCCTGCGGGGTGAGTCCGGCGGCGAGCGGGTCGAAGTCGCACTCGGCGGCGACCTGGGAGCGGAACCCGGCCGGGTCGAACAGGCTGATGCGGCGGGTGGCGGTGCGGCCGGCGGTGAGCAGGTCCCAGTAGGCGTCCCGGCCGATCCCGCCGGGCGCGACGGCGCCCACCCCGGTGATCACCGCGCGTCGGTGCGGCGCTGTCATCGGGCCGCTCCCACGTCGGGGTTGCCCGCGGACGCGTCGAGCGGCTGTTCCGTGTCGACGTGGCCCAGTTCGGGGCGCGGCGCGAGCGGGGAGAGGTGGAAGACCGCCTCGGCCGGCACGGACCCGGTGTTGACCAGGCGGTGACGCACCCCGATGGGCACCAGCAGCGAGTCGCCGGGGCCGAGTTCGACCGGGGTTCCGCCGTCCAGCGTCATCTCCAGCCGTCCCTGGATCACATGCAGGAACTCCTCGGAGTACGGGTGGTAGTGCTCGGTGACGTGGTGGCCAGGGGCCAGTCGCAGCACTCCGCCGAAGCCGGAGGTGCAGCCCACGGTCTTCGGGCTGAGGGTGACGCGGATGTCGCCGCCGCGCTTGGTGTTGGCGGCGACCTCGTTCGCGCAGACCTTGGTGGTGGCGGGGGCGCTCATCGGGCACCGCCCAGGTTCGCCGAGCGCGGAGCGCTGGTCTGCGGGCCCTGCTGGGGCGTCCAGGAGTAGAAGGGGACGGCCATGGCGTCCTTGGGCTCGCGCCAATTGGGGTCGTAGGGCGAGATGAACTGGCCGAGCCGGGTGTTGATCTCCTCGTAGAGCGGGTGGCTGCGCGCCTTGTACAGGTTCGGCGCGATGTCCTGTTCGGCCTCCACCAGATGGAAGTACAGGTTGTGGAACGCGAACAGCGTCCGCCTCGACACCCCCACCAGATGCGGCAGTTCGGTGCTGTCCGAATCGGCGAAGACCTGCGCGACGCCCTCGGCGTCGGCGAGGTCCATCCTCGCCACGATCAGCGTTCGGTGCACGATGTCCTCCCGGCTTGTCGGTTCTGTGTTCACCCTGGTCGGCGGAGGTCGAGACGCTCTCGAGGGCGCCTGGAGAACCGCTGACGGCCTCGGTGCGGCGGGCAGGAGACAGCACAACGGCCCGCCGCACGTGGGGTGCGGCGGGCCGTGGAAAGGTCGTGCTACCGGCGGACGTCGGCCTTCATCAGGGTGACGCCGGCAGAGCTGCCGCCGACGGCACCGCCCCCGGCCGACCGCCCGTTCGGTACGCAGCCCATCGAGGTGCCCCGCAGCAGGAGGATCAGGGCCTGCCGGGTGAGTCGGGGCACGGAGTACAGCAGCTCGCCGTCCGATGTCAGGTGTTCCTGGACGAGGTGGACGTCGACGAGGTAATCGAGGAGCGTCTCGGCGTCACCGATGCCGGGACCCAGCCGTGCCACCACCTCGGTGAGGCTCCAGTGGGGGCGCTCACGCTGGAGCAGCAGGTGCAGCAACTGCTGGGAGCGGGCTGGTAGATGCCGGTGACTGGCGGCCACCGTGGTCATCAACGACTGAGTTCCGGCAGGGAGTTCGAGCAGCATCCGGTGGTTGCCGCGCAGTCGTAACGCCAGCCGGGCCGCGGACCAGCCGGGCCGGGCGGTGAGCCGGCCGGCCACCGCCCTGATCGCCAGCGGGAGTCCCTCGCAGATCCCTATCAGCTCCTGCACCGCCGTGGGGTCCTCCTGCCGCGAGCGCTCCCCGGCGACCCGGTCGTAGAGCTGGAGGGACTCCTCGGGGGACAGGGCGGGGAGAACGATCTTGCGGCCGGTGGAGAGGCTGTCCGCCCGGTAGCGGTTGGTGGCGATCACCGCGCAGCCGGAGCCGCCGGGCAGGACGGCACGGATCTGGGAGGCGGTGAGCGCGTCGTCGACCACGACCAGCACCCGGCGGTCGGCGGTCCAGGTGCGGAAGAGCCGGCTGAGCTCGTCGAGCCCGGCGGGCTGTGTCCGGCGCTGGATGCCGCAGGCGGTGAGACAGGCCGACAGCACGTCGACGAGTTGTTGGGAGCCCTCGCCGACGGCGGACAGGTCGATGAAGAGCTGTCCATCGGGAAAGCGCGGGCGCAGTCGGTGCGCGGCACGCACGGCGAACGCGCTCTTGCCGACGCCGGGCGGGCCGTGCACCTCCACGATCCGCATTCCGGTGCTGGGCCGGTCGGCACCCAGGAACGTCTCCAGCTGGTCGAGTTCCCGTTCCCGTCCGACGAAGTCGCCCACGTCGGCGGGGAGCTGGGCCGGGCCCGGCACGGGTCGGCGGACGCCGGGCCCGGTTTCGGTCTTGACCGGGGCCGGCCCCCTGAGGTGGCCGCGGTCCGCGAGCACCTCCTGGTGGAGCCGCTGCAGCTGCGCCGAGGGTTCCAGTCCGAGTTCCTCGACGAGATGGCTGCGCAGGGTCCGGAAGGTGTTGAGGGCGTCCGGGCGGCGGCCGCAGCGGTGCAGGGCCCGCATCAGCTGTCCGGCGAACGCCTCGTGGGTGGGGTGGGCACGGAAGGCTTCGGACAGCTCGTCCAGCACGGCGTGGTGACGGCCGAGTTCGAGCTCCAGGGAGAAGCGTTGCTCCTGGACGCTCTTACGGCGTTCCTCCAGCTGGGTCGACCAGGCCGACAGCCGCCGTCCGGTGCTGACGTCGACCAGGGCTCCGCCGTGCCACAGGGAAAGAGCCGACTTGAGGGTGCGGGCCGCCGCCTCCTCCCCCGCGCCGGTGCGGAGCTGGGCCATGCCCTGTTCGGTGAGCTGGTCGAAGCGGTAGGCGTCCACCGACTGCTTGTCGTCCAGGCGCAGTTCGTACCCGCCCACTCGGGTCAGGATGGCGGGGCAGCCGCGCGGTGGGCGGGATCCGAAAGGCGCGCCGTGCTGTTCGGTGGCCAACAGCAGCCTGCGGCGCAGTTGATAAATGTAGGTTTGCAAGGTGGTCAGCGCGCTGAGCGGTGGGTGGTCCTCCCACAGCTCCTCGCACAGCTGGTCCACGCTGACCAGCGAGTTGGCATTGAGCACCAGCAGGGCCAGCACTTGACGCAGCTTGGGGGCCGACGGTGTGACGTCCTCCCCGTTCCTGCGTATTCGCATAGAGCCCAGCAGACCGATCTCTATCACTGAATTCCCCCTGAGTGTGCCGCCATTGTGGGCTGGCGGCCATCGTCTGTTCACCTTCCTGCGTCATTTATTTCGAAGCGAAACATTCTCTACGGGCGAGTCTCCAAAAATTGCCTCGCCTTTGCCCGGGAAGGCGATTTCACCGGAAGAGAAGTTGAATCCAGAAAAAACCCCGCGACCACCGGTTGTGGCATATCGAGTTCCACTCCGGTCGAATGCCGCATCGCCTGTTCCTCGCCTTGCCCGCATCATATGCCTAAGGGCACATGAATGACAAGATGCACACTTATGTGGGTGGTGCAGCGTCCGACACCCTCACAGACTCAGCTCGACCCGGTACTCCGCCAGCCACGTGTTCAGCTGCAGCACCATCTCCATGCTCGCCCGCTCCACCCACGCGAAGGCACCGCTGGGGGCCGCCGCCGCACCCAGCGCCACCCGGGTCGCCTCGGCGTCCAGCAGCGGGGCGACCGGTGCCGCCCGGTCCGCGGCCACGTCCCCGAAGCGGTGGCGCACGAACTCGCCGTACGCCGCCTCCTGCACGGTCGGATAGGCGCTCTTGGGCCGGTTGAGCACCGGCTCCGGCAGCAGATCGGCGACGGCGGCCCGCAGCAGGCTCTTCTCCTGGCCGTTCACCCGCTTCAGCTCGGCCGGCACGTTGTAGACGTACTCCACCAGCGCCCGGTCGCAGAACGGCGGGCGCAACTGCACCCCGTGCGCCATGCTCATCCGGTCGGCCCGGTCCAGATGGGTCGGGGCCCACCGGGTCAGCGCCAGATAGGTGACCTCGCGCGCCCTGCGCTCGGCGGAGCTCTCCCCGGCGACCTGCGGGACCTCGGTGAGCGCGTCGCGGTAGTGCTGGTCGGCGTACTCCATGAAGTCCAGCTCCTTGCGCAGCGTACGGTCCACCAACGAGCAGCCCAGCCCGCCCGCGGCGGCGTCGTGCCCCCGCTCGAAGGAGACCCACGGGAAGGTGGTGGAGTTGCTGTGCGCCGGGTCGTACGCCCAGAAGTAGCCGTTGAACACCTCGTCGGCGGTCTCCCCGGAGAGCACGGCCGTGATCCCGGCGCCGCGCAGCGCCTCGAAGAACAGCAGCAGCGAGACGTCCATGTCGCCGAGCGGCGAGGGCGCGTCCTGGCTGCGCAGGGCGGCGGCGTGGGTCCGCGGGTCGGCGAGCGCCCCGGTCTCCAGCAGGATTTCGGTGTGCTCGGTGCCGATGTGCTCCGCCGCGAGGGCCGCGTAGGGGGCGTCGGGGGTGGCGCGCATGGTCGGGTGCGGCTCGAAGTTCTCCGCGTAGCCGGTGAAGTTCACCGAGAACGACCTGAGCCCGCCCCCGCCGCACGCCGCTCCCGGGACGCGAGCGCGGTCAGCGCGCTGGAGTCGATCCCGCCCGAGAGCATCGCGCCGACCGGCACGTCCGCGCGCAGATGCGTCGCCACCGCCTCCGACAGCAGCCGGCGCACGGTGGCGACGGTGGTCTCCAGGCTGTCGGTGTGCGGGCGGGCGGGCAGCGACCAGTAACGCCGGTGGCCGGTGCCCGGCGCCCGCACGGTCATCGCGTGGCCGGGCAGCACCTCGCGGGTGCCCCGGAACACCCCGGTGCCCGGCTTGCGGCTGTGTGCGAACAGCTCCCGCAGTCCGTCGGCGTCGACCACCGGCCGTACCGCCGGATGCGCCAGCAGCGCCTTGGGCTCGGAGCCGAAGACCACCCCGGAGGGGTCAGGAAGTAGCACAGCGGCTTCACCCCCAACCGGTCGCGGACCAGCAGCAGTTCCTGCCGCCGTACGTCCCACACGGCCAGGGCGAACAGGCCCTCCAGCCGCTCCGGGAACGCGGCGCCCCACTCCAGATAGGCGTGCAGCGCCACCTCCGCGTCGCCGCCCGAGGTGAACCGGTGCCCCTTGGCGGCCAGTTCACGGCGCAGCTCCACGTGGTTGGTGATACTCCCGTCCAGGGTCAGCACGGCCACCGGGCTTCCGGACTCCGACTCCACGAGGGCCGGCTGGTCCGCGTGCTCGGGGTCGAGCAGGGCGAGCCGGCGGTGGGCCAGCGCGGCATGCCCCTCGATCCACTCACCGAAGCCGTCGGGGCCGCGGTGCGCGAGCGCCGCCGTCATCGCCCGTACGGTGGGCGCCTCCGGTGTCAGGTCCCGCTCGAAGTCCACCCAGCCGGCGATTGCGCTCATCGTGGTGTCCTCTCGTTCGCTGCGTCTGATGTGGGTGCGCCGTTCTCGTCCGGGACGCGGGTGACATGGGTGACCTCCACCAGGGAGAGCCCATGCCGGGCGACGGCCTCCCGGAACTCGTCGAGTCCGGGCGTCCCTTCGCCGCGCACGGCGATGCCGAGCCGGCGTGGGGCCGCGTCTCCGTAGCGGCGGTACAGCTCCAGATAGCCGCGCGCGGTGTGGTCCGCGTCGTCGACCAGGGCGAACCGCACCGGTCGCCGCTGCCCGCGCCAGGTCAGCTCGCCCGCCGAGCCGCCCGCGAAGTTGTGCCGCCAGCCGCTGCCGGTCGCCACCACCAGCGCGCCACCGAGGGTGTGCACCCCGGCGGGCACGGTGTACGGCCGCCTGCTGCGCCGTCCCGTGAAGTGCAGCAGCGCGAGCCGCTCGGCCACCGGACCGGGCTCGGGGCGGGACAGCAGCTCCCGCATCCGGACGTCGGCCGCGTCCCGCTCCGCCCCCTGCGGCAGATCGCGTACGACGACGGGGGTCACGACAGCACCACCGCGGCGGCCGTCAGCGCACAGCCCGCGATCGCGAGGCAGGTGCGCACCAGATGCCAGTCGCGCCAGGCCGGGCGGGGGTCCCGCCAGCCGGGGCCCAGGTCCTCGGGCCGGGTCCGCTTGACCGTCCGGTTGATCGGCACGTTCCGGGTCTGCGACACCACGGCAACCCCCGCCATACAGAGGGCGGCGGCCGCGAACAGCACCCGGGGGCCGCCCGACGCCTGTATCGCGAGCCCGACGTCCACGGCCGTGGAGCCGGTGACGATGAACGGCATGATCCGGTCGTAGCGCCTGCCGAGCAGGATGTGCGTGGACACGTACCGCTCCGGGGTCATCGCGATCAGCGCGGGCATCACGCTCACCGCGACCGCGAAGAGCACCCCCGCCACCAGGCCGGTGCCCGTCAGCACCAGCACACTCAAAGCCTCCACCACCGCTTCCGCCCTCCTTCATGTCCTGCGCCGCACTCCGGGCCTGGTACAGATCGAACCTGTCAGCCACTCCTCGCACGGCACTCGAATCCGCCTGGGAGCGCGCCGCTCCGCACAGGTTCCGTTCGCCCGCGCCGCGAGCCCGGTTCGAGGGCCCGGGTGTTGCATCGGCCCGCCGAAACCGAACGCATTCCCACACCTTCGAGGAGCCGGTATGGCGGACGAGACGACCGAAGTACTCATCGTGGGCGGCAGCATGGTGGGCCTCGCCCAGGCCCTGTTCCTCGCCCGGCAGGGCATCCGGCCGCTGCTGGTGGAGCGGCACGCGGAGATCTCGGCGCACCCCCGGGCGCAGGCCGCGAGCCCGCGGACCATGGAGCTGCTGCGCGCGCTCGGCCTGGAGGACGCGGTACGGGCGCGGGAGAACCCGCACGCCCAGTACGGCGACATCCTCCAGGCCGAGTCGCTCACCGGGACCGAACTCGGGCGGTTCGACGGCCCGTTCCGCCACGACCCGAACGACGTGGGCACCACCGGTTGGACCCTGATCGGGCAGGACCGTCTCGAACCGGTGCTGCGGGAGCGGGCCGAGGAGCTCGGCGCGGACATCCGGTTCGCCACCGAGATGACGGGGTTCACCCAGGACGCGGAGGGCGTCACGGCCGTCCTGCGCGATCTGGGCGACGGCTCCGAGCGAACCGTGCGGGCGCGGTACCTGGTCGCGGCCGACGGTTCACGGGCGCCGATCCGCACCTCGCTCGGCATCGGCCATCACGGGCAGGGCGTGTTCGGCCGGCAGATGAACATCATCTTCCACGCCGACCTCGACCCGTACGTGGCAGGGCGCACCTTCTTCCTCTGCTTCGTCAGCAACCCGACCGTCAAGGGCGTACTCGGCAAGCTCGGCGGCGCGGACTCCGACCGCTGGGTGCTCGCGCCGAGCCTGCCGCCCGGGGCCGATCACCGTGCCTACGGCACCGAGGACTGCATGGAGCTGGTGCGGGCCGCCGCGGGGGTGCCCGGTCTTCCGGTCGCGGTGGAGTCCGCGACGAGCTGGGAGATCGCCGCCTGGGTCGCGGACGGCTTCCGCTCCGGGCGGGTGCTGCTGGCCGGTGACTGCGCGCACGTCATGCCGCCCACCGGAGGGTTCGGCGGCAACATGGGGATCCAGGACGCGCACAACCTGGCCTGGAAGCTCGCTCGGGTGCTGCGCGGGGAGGCCGGTCCCGGTCTGCTGGACACCTACGAGCAGGAGCGGGCGCCGGTCGCCGAGTTCACCGTCGACCAGGGTGTCATCCGCTACCTCCAGCGCAGCGGCCTCGACGAGGCGGCCGCGGCCCGGCACCGTCCCGAGACCACGGTGCTGTTCGGCCATGTGTACCGATCGGACGCCGTCATCGTCGAGGCCGGCGACGACGACACCGCCGTGGTCGAGGACCCGACCACGCCCAGCGGCCGCCCCGGCACCCGCGCTCCCCACCTCCCCCTGGTCCGCCAGGGCAAGGAGATCCCGCTCCACGACCTCCTCGACGGCGACTTCTGGCTCCTCGCCGGCCCGAGCGGCACCGCCTGGCAGGAGCCCGCGGCCACGCTCGGCCTGTCCTTCCACCGCGTCGGCGCGGAGGAACCCCCCGAGGTCGTCGAGCGCTTCCTCACCCGCTACGGCGTCCAGGACACCGGCGCGGTCCTGCTCCGCCCGGACGGCTTCATCGCCTGGCGCGGCACCGACCTGCCGGAGCACCCCGCCAAGTCCCTGACGACGGCCCTCGACACGGTGCTGCACCGCACCGCCCCTTAAGGTTCCGCCCTCGCGCACACCACGGCCGCGGCGCTCCAAGACGGAGCACCGCGGCCGTTCGATGCGCGCGGAGCGCGCTTTCAGGGGCGGGGAACGCCTACGCCCGGTCCAGGATCGCCCGCAGTGCCGCGATCGCCGCGCGGTCGACCGGCCCGCTGCGCCCCGCGGTCGTACGCCACCCGACGAACCCGTCGGGCCGTACCAGAACCGCCCCACCGGCCAGCAGCCCGTACCGGCGACGGAAGGACCCCTCCTGGTCCCACAGCCTGGTGCCACGGCCGATGCGGACGACCTTCAGGCCGACACCGAGGCGGGCCGCCTCCTGCTCCACCGCGCCGGTCCACCGCCCCGCCACCTCGTCCACGAGCAGCGTGAACCCTTCGCCGTACAGGTCGATGACGGACACCGGCCCCTCGGGACCGTCGAGCTGGAGGTGCGGGGCGCGCGCCCCGGGCCGCGCCCCGGGATGCGCGGGGTCCTCCACGATCGAGTCGGGCGCCCCCTCCTCCACGGCGAAGGCCCCGGAGCGGTAGCAGTACCCGAACGTCATGGTCGTCTCGTCCAACAGCTCCTCGGCGACCTCCTGGTACTGCTTGCCCTCCCGCACCGCGAACCGCAGCATGGCCTGCCGGACGGTCTCCTCGGCCACCGGCCGCCGCTCGGCGTCGTAGCTCTCCAGCAGCTTGGGGCCGGCCGTGCCGGACAGCACCAGGGCCAGCTTCCAGGCCAGGTTGTACGCGTCCTGGATGCCGGTGCTGGCGCCGAACGCCCCGGTGGGCGGCATCACATGGGCGGCGTCACCGGCGACGAACACCCGGCGGGTCGCGAAGGTGTCCGCCACGCGCGCGGAGATGTCCCACGCGGGCATGTCCACCGACTCGATCTTCAGGGGCAGGTCGGGCACCCCGACCGCGGCCCGCACCAGGGCGGTGCAGCGCTCCTCGGTGAAGTCCTCGGCGCGCTGGCCCTGGTCGGGGAAGAAGGAGACGTTGATGACCCAGCGGCGGTCGTTGTCGATGGGGATGATCGTGCCGCGTACCTCGGGGTTGTTGACGTACGCCGCGATGATCCGGCGGCCGCGCAGCGCCTCGGTCAGGTCGGCCTCGAAGAAGAAGCTGACGAGGTTGGTGATGGTGCCGCGGCCGTGCGCCCCGATGTCCATCATCTGGCGCAGCGGGCTGCGACTGCCGTCCGCCGCGATCACGTAGTCGGCGTGGATCTGCGAACTCGCCCCGGTGGACAGGTCGGTGGTGCTGACCAACACCCCCTCCGCCTCCTCTTGCAGTGCGTCGACCCGGGTGGAGAAGCGGATGTCCGCGCCGGCCTCGACGGCCCGCTGCCGCAGGATCGGCTCGAGTTGGTTCTGGTCGATCAGCGTCCACTGGGTGGGGCTGATCCGGCCGATGTCCTCCGGGGAGGCGTTGGGCATCCGTACGCGTTCCTTGCCGGCGAGGCTCTCGACGTGCACCAGGTCGGTGTTGCCGGAGATGGGGGAACGTCCGGTGCGTACCCGCTCCTCCATGCCGACCGCGCGGTACAGCTCCATCGTCCGCGGGTTGATGGCGCGGGCCTTGGGGTGGGTGGAGGTGTCGGGGTGACGTTCCACCAGGGTGGCGGAGACGCCGTGATGGGCGAGGAAGACGGCCGCGGACAGTCCGGTCAGCCCGCCTCCGACGATGAGCACGGGGGTCCGGTGCGGCTTCATGCTGCCTCCTTGTGGGCGGTGACCAGGGTGTGGGTGCCGAGCAGGGGCTGTGCGTCGCCGTCCGTGAACCCGGCCCCGCGCAGCCAGGCCCGGCAGTCCGCGACCCGGTACTCGGAGCCGTCGGGGCTGACCAGTCGCATGTGCAGGCTGCTGAGCAGCCGCTCCGGGTCGCTGCGGTCGTCGTCGATCATCCGGTCGTAGACGAGGACCGTGCCGCCGGGCCGCACCGCCTCGAAGACCCGGCCGAGCAGCTCGCGCCGCCGGGCGGTGTCGAAGCCGTGCAGGATGTGCCCGAGGACGACGACGTCGGCGGGCGGGATCGGGTCGGTGAAGAAGTCACCGCCCGCGAAGGCGACCCGGTCGGCCAGGCCGAGGCCGCCGATGTGCTCGGTGAACAGCGGCCGTGTCCGCTCCAGGTCGAAGCAGGTCGCCTGCAGATGCGGGTGCGCCCGCACCAGGACGGCCGCGAGGTTGCCGCGCGCGCCGCCGAGGTCGACGAACGAGGAGTGGCGGCCCCAGTCGAGGCGCCGGGCGAGTTCGGCGCCCATCCGGTCGCTGTACGCGTCGAGCCCGGCCAGGAACCGCTTCATCTTGGCGGGGTCCTTGTGCCGGTCCCCGACGAAGCCGCCCTTGTCCGGGTCGAGGTGCTGGGCCTCTCCGGAGCGCAGCGCTTCGGTGAGCCGGCCCCAGGTGCCGTACAGCGTCTCGTTGGTGAGCTCGACGAAGCCGCCGAGGTACGAGGAGGAGTCCGGCACCAGATAGGCCTGCGCCAGCGGGGAGTTGCGGTAGCGGCCCTCCGTGCGCTCCAGCAGACCGAGCCCGACCAGGGCGTCCAGGAAGTCCGGGACCATGCGGTGGTGGGTGCCGGTGCGCCGGGCCAACTCGGCCGCGTCGGCGGGGTTTCCGGCGAGCGCGCCGAACACGCCGAGGGTCACGGCGCTGTGCAGCACCTTGGCGGCGCAGTCGGCAATGGTCAGCCGGATCAGCGGTCCGGGGTCGACCGCCGGGGCCGTCTGCGGGTCTTCGGTCGTTGTCACACGAGCCTCCTGGTCTGCCTCTGCCTGTTCTTCGGCCTGCGTCCTGCGTCGTACGGCTGTGCAGTGCCGACGATGGTCGCGAGCCGTCGATTCGGGCTCGAAGGGCGCTGAAGGGCGGCCGGGGCACGGAGGCCCGACGTACGTGAGCCGCCCTCCCGTGCGGGAAGGCGGCTCGCGGGCGGCAGGTGAAGAGGGGTCAGTTCTCCTCGGCGGCTGCCTCGTGACCCTGGTGGTCCTCGCCGCGCAGCGGGAGGTTCTTCATCGTCAGGGCGGCCAGCAGCCCCAGGAGGAGGACCGGTACGGCGGTGAGGAACACGGGCGTGAGCGCGGCGGCGTACGACTGCTCCACGGCGTTGCGCACGGGCTCGGTGAGCCGGTCCAGTGTCTCGGTCGAGTTCAGCGCGTCGGGGTCGATGCCGCGCAGCGCGTCCGCGGGCGTCCGCTCGGCGATCTCCTCGGTGAGCCGGTTGTAGAAGATCGAGGCGAACAGGGCGATGCCCACGGTGGTGCCCAGCTGCCGGGCGAAGGACACCGTGGCGTGGACCGCGCCGATGTCGTCGCGGGGCGCGGTGTTCTGCGCGGCCATGGTCAGCACCTGCATGTTGAGTCCGGCGGCGACGCCGAAGACCAGCATGTAGCCGATGACCACGGCACGGGAGGTCCCGGTGTCCATGGTGGCCAGCAGCAGCGCCCCCACGATGCCGATGGCCATGCTGAGCACGGGGTACCACTTGTAGCGCCCCGTCTTGGTGATCGCGGCGCCGCTGATGACGGAGGAGGCGACCAGGCCGAACATCATGGGCAGCAGCACCACACCGGACATGGTCGGGCTGGCTCCGGTAACGACCTGGATGTAGATGGCCAGGAAGTTGACCGAGCCGAGGAAGACGACGCCCGCCGCGATGCTCACCAGCACGCTGACGCTGAAGGTGGAGTCGCGGAAGAGGTGCAGCGGGATCACGGGTTCGGCGGCCCGGCGCTCGGCGGCGATGAACGCCACGGCGAGCAGCACCGCGCCCGCGGCGAGCGCGAGGATCCGCCAGTCCAGCCACTCGTACTTCACTCCGCCCCAGCTCGCGGCCAGGGTGAGTGCGACGATCGCGGCGCTGAGCAGGACGAAGCCGGTGTAGTCGATGTGCGCGGGGCGGTCGGCGCGGGGCAGGTGCAGACAGGTGGAGACCAGCACCAGGATCACGATGCCCACGGGCAGATTGATCAGGAAGACCCAGTGCCAGCTCAGCAGGTCGGTGAGCGCGCCGCCGACGGCGGGCCCGGCCAGCGCGGCGAGCGCGAAGACGATGCCGAAGAGGTTGAAGTACTTGGCGGCCTCACGCGGGTTGAACAGCTCCCCGATGATGGCGAGCACGGAGACGAAGAGGCCGCCGGCGCCGATGCCCTGCACGGTGCGGAACAGGATGAGCTGGTCCATGGACTGGGCGGCGCCGCTCAGCGCGGAGCCGGCGAGGAACACAGCGACGGCGATCAGGAAGATCTTCTTCCGGCCGAAGAGGTCGCCGAGCTTGCCGTAGAGGGGCGTGGTGACGCTGGCGGCGATGATGTACGCGGTCGTCACCCAGGCGAACACGTCGAGACCGCCGAGGTCCCCGACGATGCGGGGCAGCGCGGTGGCCACGATCTGCGAGTCCAGCATGGCCAGGAAGACGGCCAGCAGGCAGGCGGTGATGACGGGTTGGATCCGGGTCTGGGGTGGGGAGCCGACGGCGGTGAGCGGGCTGTCGGCCCCTGTGGTGCGGGAGGGCACGGTGATTCGCCTTTCGGGCTGGAGTGGGTGCCATCCCCGTCCCGCCGGCCGTGCTCGGCCGGCGTCGTCTGCGGTGTGGGATCCGTCAGGGGATCGCTGTGGACTGCGGTGGAGTGCGCCGTACGGCACGTGGGCCTCTCGTGCCGTACGGCGGGTGGCCGGCCCCGAGCGGGGGATGATCGCGACCGGCCACGTCGGTCGGGAGACGGGGGTCGTCGGTCCCGCGTCAGGGGACGAGGACGACCTTGCCGAGCTGAGCCCGGGCCTCCATCAGTTCGTGTGCCTTGACGGCCTCGTCGAGACCGAGCCGATCGTGGACGATCGGGCGCACCTTGCCGGTGGCGATCATGTCGAGCAGGTCGCGCTGTCCCGCGGCGATGACCTCGGGCTTGTTGTAGAGCATGGCGTAGAGAGCGAATCCGGCCACGGTCTTCATCCGGCTGAGCATCAGCGGGTGGACGGGCTGGATGTCGCCGCTGGCCGAGCCGTAGAAGACCAGCCGGCCGAACTGGGCGGTGAGGGCGACGCTCTTGGTGAGGATGTCGCCGCCGACGGTCTCCAGAACGACGTCCACGCCCCGGCCTTCGGTCGCGGCCCGGACCTGCTCGTCCCAGTCGTCGTCGGTGTAGTTGACGGTGACATCGGCACCGAGGTCACGGACGAAGTCCAGCTTGGCCTGTGTACTGGCGGTGGCGATCACCTTGCCGGCGCCCATCGCCTTGGCGATCTGCACGGCGAGGTGGCCGACGCCCCCGGAGGCGGCGTCGATCAGGATCGACTCACCGGGCTTGAGCTGGCCGGACTCCTTGATGGCGTGGTATGCCGTCTGGGCCGGGCTGGGCAGCAGGGTCGCCTCGGCGGCGTCCATGGTGTCCGGGATGGCGATGGCCCAGGCGGCGTCGGCGGTGACGTAGTCGGCGTAGGCGCTGTGGTCGACGTCGACGACGATACGGTCCCCGACGCCGACGTTGGTGACGCCCTCGCCGAGTGCCTCGACGACGCCGGCGACATCGCCGCCGGGGGCGCCGGGCAGCGTGGCGTGGCCGCCGATCGGGATGCCCTGGCGGCGCTGGACCTCGGCGAACGTGACGCCGATGGCCTCGGAGCGGATCAGCACTTCGCCCGGTCCGGGCTGCGGCTTCTCCGCCTCTTCGACACGCAGCACCGAGGGGGCCCCGTGCTCGTAGTGGCGGACGATGCGCATGGTGTTCTCCCAACTAGGAGGTGTTGTCGAGCCGCGGACGCGTGGTCGCGGCTCCGCCCAGGGATCCGGGTTACATGGAGTGGATTACCGACAGCAATTACATGCTGTCGTGCATCTTTATTACATGCCATCCAGCATGCATTTGTCAAACTGCACATCGTTGATTCGATGCATTGGCTGAAAGACGGTCAGGGAACGAGCACCACACGGCCGAGCTGGGAGCGCGACTCCATCAGCTCGTGCGCGGCCGCGGCGTCCTTCAGCGGCAGCTCGGCGTGGACGACGGGACGGACCTTGCCGGAGGACACCATGTCCAGCAGCTCCCGGGCGCCCTTGGCCATGACGTCCGGCTTCTCGCCCATCACGCCCCACATGCTGAAGCCCATGACGATGCGGTTGTCGAAGATGTCGGCGACCTCGATGGCCGGCAGCTCGCCGCCCGCCGCGCCGTACACCACCGTCCGCCCGAACTGGGCAGTGAGGTTCACGGACTTGGTGAGGATGTCCCCGCCGACGGTCTCCAGAGCGACGTCCACGCCCCGGCCGCCCGTCGCGGCGCGCACCTTCTCGTCCCAGCCGTCCTCGCCGTAGTCGACGGTGACATCGGCGCCGAGCGACGCGACGAAGGCCAGCTTCTCCGCTCCGCGGGCCGCGGCGATGATCTGCCCCGCGCCGAGCGTCTTGGCCATCTGGACCAGCAGATGGCCGATACCGCCTGCCGCGGCGGTGATCAGCACGGACTCGCCGGGCTGGAGCTTCGCCGCCGTGGCGATGACGTGGTAGGCGGTCTGGCCGGGGATGGGCAGCGAAGTGGCCTGGCCGGCGTCGATCCCGTCGGGGACGGCGAACAGCCAGTCGGCCTGGGTGACGACGTACTCGGCGTATCCGTCGTGGGCGACCCCGGTGACCACCCGGTCACCGACGTTCACCTGGTCGACGCCCTCGCCGACCTGCTCCACGACGCCCGCGACATCACCGCCCGGCGAGCCGGGAAGGGTGGCGGGACCGCCGACCGGGATGCCCTGACGGCGCTGGCACTCGGCGAAGTTGACCCCGACCGCCTCGGTGCGGATCAGCACCTGGCCGGGACCGGGGACAGGGGCGTCGGCCTCTTCGAGCCGCAGCACCGAAGGGGCGCCGAACTCGTGGTGTCGGACGATGCGCATGGACGTACTCCTCTTTCTCTCGCGTGCACTACGGCGATTTCCCTTGGCGTGCACGACAGGGGTTTCTCTTGCGTGTGTTACGGGGTGCGGGATGGGGAACGAGTCCGGATCAGGCCGGTGTGAGCTCGACGAGCGAGCGCACCGGTCCCAGGCCGACCACTCGGCGCAGCGAGAGCCCGGCCTCGGCCGCCAGCTCGCGCAGCTGCTCGGTGGTGCGCATCCGCCCGCCCAGATAGACGAGCATCCGCAGGTCCAGATCGGTCTGGTCGGTCTGAACGTCGAGCAGGCCCTCGAGGACCATGACCCGGCCGCCCGGACGGACGGCCTCGGCACAGCGCCGAAGGATCTCGGCCGCCCGGTCGTCGGGCCAGTTGAGCAGGACGTTGGACAGCAGATACACATCGCCGTCGGCGGGCAGCGGATCGAAGAAGCTGCCGACCACCGCACGGCAGCGCTCCTGGAGACCGGCGGCCGCGAAGTCCCGCTCGGCCGCCGCCGCGGGCCCCTCCAGGTCGACCAGGGTGCCCCGGGCGCCCGGGGTCGCGTCGACGACCGCCGCGAGCAGATCGCCGCTGCCGCCGCCCACGTCGACGACATGCCGTACGGCCTGCCAGTCGCCCTGAGCCAGCAGCTCGGGAACGACCCAGCGCATGCTCGCCGCCATCCGCCGGGCGAAGGCCTCCGCGAGCGCGCCGTCCGACTCGACGTCCGTCCAGAACTCCTGCCCGTAGAGAGCGGAGTAGACGGGTGCGCCGGAGCGCACGGCGTCGAGCAGACGGAACGCCGCGGCCTCGCCCCGGCCGGTCGGGCCGTCCAGGCGGAGCCAGTCACGGCCCGACTCCGGGACGTCGTGGCGCAGCAGGGCGCCGAGCTCGGTCGGCTCGTAGCCTCCTTCGGGGAGCGTGCGGTAGATCCCGGCGTTCACCAGGTGGCCGAGGAGACGGCCCAGAGCGGTCGCGTCCACCTCCGCGGCACGGGCCAGCGTCTGGACCGTGACCGCTCCGGCGGCCATGTGGTCCGACAGCGCGAGGGTGGCGGCCACTCTGATGGCCATGGGGGTGATCAGGTCGCTCTTCTCCAATAACTCCTGCGACCAGGGGGGATTGCTCACTTCGTCCTCTCACGTGCACAAGCTGTGTGGGGGGTGGGGAAGGCGCCACGTCGACCGAAGGAGGGTGCCCCTTCGGCCGTCTCGGCCCCTTCGTCAGACGGTGCCGAACCAGGTGGTGACGGCTGCGGTCAGTGACTCCCGCAGCTCCGCCTCCGGCATGTCCCGGTCCGCGGCCCAGGCGACATAGCCGTCGGGGCGGACCAGCAGACCGGCCAGCTGCGGCTCCTGGGCGCACTCCGCCCGCACGTGCTGGAGCCGGCCCGACCAGGAGACGCCCGTGGCCCACTTCTCGTACACCTGGCCGATCTGCGCCTCGCCGGTCAGGTCGAGCAGCACGCCGGTGCCACGCTTCAGGTACTTGGGCAGGGGCCGGACGTCGTCCTCGGTCTTCAGCTCCAGGTCGCGGGCGAAGTCGCCGAGCAGCCGGTGCTCGGGGCCGTCGATCGGGTAGCGGACGGTGACGCCGCTGAGCATCTCGGCGAGGTGGCGGTTCACCTGCTCCTTGCGCATGAGGTCGGTGAACAGCTCGCGCAGCGGGGTGACATACGGGTCCGGGTTCATCAGCGCGATCTGCGCCCGGGTGTTGGCCAGCACCTTGCGGGCCGGGGCCTGGCGCTCGCGGTCGTAGCTGTCGAGCAGGCCATCGGGGGCCCAGCCGTGCACCGCGGCGGCGAGCTTCCAGCCGAGGTTGAAGGCGTCCTGGAGACCGAGGTTGACGCCCTGGCCACCGACCGGGAAGTGGGTGTGGGCGGCGTCGCCCGCAATCAGCAGCCGGCCCTCGCGGTAGCGGTCGGCCTGGCACGCGGAGTCGGTGAAGACGGAGAGCCAGCGCGGCGAGTGCGCACCGAGGTCGTCGCCCCAGATCTCGCGCAGGCTCGCGGTCAGCTCGTCCAGGGTGAGCTCCGCGCCGGGCTCCCGGTCGGCCTCGAAGTCGAACGTGGACACCCGGTGGTAGGTGTCGTCGAGCGGCACGCAGAACAGCAGGCCGCGTTCGGTGCGCTCCATGCCCATGGGGGCGTTCTCGCGGTCGGCGAGGATCACGTCACCGAGCCGGGCGGTGACCCGGCCGCCGGTGCCGGGGAAGGCGATGCCGGCCTCCCGGCGAACCAGGCTGCGACCGCCGTCACAGCCCACCGCGAACCGGGCGCGCACGGTGTAGGTGCCGTCGGGGCCGGTCACCTCGGCCTCGATGCCGTCCGCGTCCTGGCGAATCGCGGTGACCTCGTGACCCCGCCGGATCTCGGCGCCGAACTCGGCGGCGCGCTCCTCCAGCAGGCGTTCGGTCCTGGTCTGCTCGGAGAGCAGGGCGTAGCCGTGGGCACTGTCGAGGGTGGAGAAGTCGACCCACTCGTCCAGGCCGGCGAAGTGGCCGTTGTTCCAGGAGCGGGCACCTTCGCGGAACCGCTTGAGCAGGCCACGCCGGTCGAGCGACTCCAGGGAACGGGCGTGCAGTCCGAAGGCCTTGGAGTGCGGGGTGCGCTCGGGAAGCCGCTCGAGCACGATCGCCCGGACGCGGGAGATACGAAGTTCCGCGGCGAGCAGCATGCCGACGGGACCGCCGCCGACGATCAGCACGTCGAAGTCGACGTCGGTGTCGTAGGCGATCTCGAAGTCGCGATCGGACTCGGGGGGCACGGGATGGGACATGGGTCCTCCAATAGAGCTGGGGCGATATATGTTCGCCTACAGGTATATGCTTAATGTCATGCAGTAGATGGAGAGCATACAGATGCTCGTCTGCCGTAATCAACTCGCTTAGAATGCGGACATGGACACTTCGACTCAGCCCCCGCCGCGGGCAGCGGATCTGCTCGACGCTGTCGGCCCCGCCTTCTCCCGACTGCGGCGTGCGCAGGCGCTGAATGTGGAGAAGCAGGTGTCCCGCAAGGACTTCACCAGGACGCTGGTGCTCAACATCGTCCAGGACGGGCCTGACCAGGAGGGCCAGGAGATCACCGTCGGTGTCGTGGGCGAGCGACTCGCCGTCGACCCCTCCGTGGCGAGCCGGATGGTCTCCGACTGCATCACCGCCGGCTATCTGATCCGCGCGGCCTCACAGCGCGACGGCCGCCGTACGATCCTCCAGCTCACCCCGGAGGGGCACGAGACACTCGCCCGCTTCCGCCGCCACCAGCGCGCGGCCTTCGAGCGCATCACCCAGGACTGGCCGGAGGAGGAGCGGCTCGAGTTCGCCCGCCTGCTCATCAAGTACGTGGACTCCGTGGGCGAGTTGCAGCAGGACTCGGGCTCCGCCTGACCGTCCGGCGAGCCCACGGGAAAGGGCCCGCGGCGACGACCGCCGCGGACCCCGGCCCGCTACCTCGTCCCCGTACGGGATCCCCGTACGAGAATTTTCCGAAGTACCGCCGTGAGCACCGCGGTCTCCTCACCTTGCGGGTCCGCGCCCGGCGACCGCCACGCGACGACACCGTCCGGCCGTACCAGTACCGCGCCTTCGGGGCGCAGACCGCCGTAGCGCTCGGAGAAGGTGCCGTCCGGATCGGCCAGCGTGCCCGCCCCGCCGCCCGTACCCGGCACCACCCGGCGGGCCATGAGTTTCAGGCGCAGCTCGGCGGAGGCGGAGACGGCGGCCGAGATCCACTCGCGGCCGCGCTCCCCGGTCAGCAGGACGAAGTCCCGCCCGAACAGGTCGAGCGTGGAGACGGGTTCGCCGCCCCGCGACAGCATCGCGTACGGCGCCCGGGTCCCCGGCTCCCCGCGCAGCGCCCGCGGATCGGAGGCGACCGGAAGATCCGCGCCGCCCGGCTCCTCGACGATCGCGGCGGAGCGGTACGCCTGGCCCGATGTCACCGTCACCGCGTCCGCGACGGCGGCCCGCTGCTCCGGGGTGGCGGTGCCGGAACGCAGGGCGAGCTGGAGGGACCCCTGCTCGGCCGTGTAGCCGGCCACAGGCCGCCGTTCGGCGTCGTACGTCTCCACAAGGCCGGCCCCCGCGACGCCCTCGACCACCAGGGCGAGCTTCCAGGCGAGGTTGTGGGCATCGGCGATACCGGTGTTGGCCCCGTAACCCCCGGTCGGCGGCACCACATGCGCCGCGTCCCCGGCGAGCAGCACCCGCCCGTGCACAAAGCCCTCGGCCACCTCCTCCGCCATGTCCCAGGGGAAGCGCGAACGGATCGTCACCTCGACCCCGGGCGCTCCTATGGCGGCCCCCACCAGCTCGGCACAGCGGCCGTCGGTGAAGTCCTCCAGGCTCTCGCCGTCCTCGGGCCGGTACCCGACGATCAGCGTGCCCCCGGACAAGGTGTCGTCATGCACGAGGATGCCGGTGACCTGGTCGTTCTTCACATGGACCACGCTGTAGCGGCGCTCCCCCAGCACCGGGCGCAGATCGGCGCCGAACGCGATGCTCACATGCCGGGACAGCACCCCGCGCCCCTGGCGGGGCACCTTCAGCGCCTCCCGCACGGTGCTGCGCGGCCCGTCGCAGGCCACCAGATAGGAGCTGCGGAAGGTACGGGTGCCGGCGTCGTCACCGAGGACGGCGGTCACTCCCTCCGGGTCCTCCGCGAAGGACAACAGCTCCGTACCGAACCGGAGGTCGGCGCCGAGCTCCACCGCCCGGTCCCGCAGCAGGGGCTCCAGGCGGTCCTGCGGCAGCAGCAGCAGCCGGGACGGGGTGAGGTCGCCCAGGTCGTCATCGCCCTCCAGCTCCTCCTTGCTGAACAGCACCTCCCCCGCCAGCGAGACCACCCCGGCACGAGTGCGGTGGGTGGCGAACCCCGCCGCCTCCTGTACGGCCGCGTCCTCGACGCCGGCCTGACGCAGCAGCTCCCCGGTCCGGGGGTAGTAGCCGACGGCCCTCGGATGGATGGACGTACCCGGATGGCGCTCCACCATGGTGCACCGGACCCCGTGCCGGGCGAGGAACACGGCGGTGGACAGCCCGACGAGGCTGCCGCCGACGATCAGTACGGGTGCGCTGTCGGAAGGGTCGGAAGCGGTGGTCATCGCACAGTCCCTCTCTGGGATATCGGCCTCGGACATCGGCTCTCGGAACGGACGTGGGTCCTGCTCACGGGGTCGGCAGCCCGGCCCGCCCCAGGGCCAGGTAGTCCACGACCTCCCAGTGCTCCGCGACCTTGCCGCGCTCGATGCGGAACTGGTCGCAGGTGCGCATCTGAAGCGGCAGCCCGGAGGGGCCGCCCCCGCTCCACGCGCCGGTGAGTGTGCCGGTCCAGGTCACGAAGACCATCACCCGGTCGTCGGCGGCGACGATGTGGTCCACGGTGGTGACCAGGTCGGGAAAGGCGGCGATGTTGTCCGCGAAGAACGCCTTGAACGCGTCGAGGCCGTCCGGCACCGCGTCCGTACGCATGTTGTGGTGCCGGTAGTCCTGGTGGTAGTAGCGCTCGGCCAGGTCCAGCCGGTGCTCGCTGAAGACGTCGCGGTACGCGCCGAGCACCAGCTCCGCGTTGGCCCGCTCGGTGTCGCTGTGCGGGCCGTGCAGACCGGGGGCGGCCGGCTGACCGCTCTGTTCCGGACCGTCCTCCACGCCGTGCGCGGCGAGCACGTCCCGGTCGGCCACGTTCCAGTGCTCGGCGACCTTGCCGTCCCGCAGCCGGTACAACTCGGCGGTGTGCAACCGGAGTTCGTCTCCCGAGCGGGTGCGTCCGGTCCAGGTCGCGAAGAGCATCACCCGGTCGTTGTCGGCCACCAGGTGGTCGATGTCCGCGCGCAGCTCCGGGAATTCACGGTCCGATGTCCGCCAGCCCGCCGGGTCGTGCTCGACGCAGTCGGCATGGAAGAAACGGTCCGCCTCCTCAAGGCGGCGCTCGCGGTAGAGCGTCCCGTACAGCTCGCGGACCAGCTCGGCGTTGCGCGTGCGCTGCCCGGCGGGGATCACGGTGGTCATGGGGTCCTCTCGGCTCGGCTCTTGAACAAGGGGAGGATCGGGGGAGGGTGACCGCTCAGGCCTTGAGCGCGTACGTCGACCAGTGGGAGTCGGCCTCGAAGCCGAGCTTCCGGTTGAGCGCGACCACGGCCGTGTTGGCGGTGTCGTTGAAGACCTGGACCAGCGCGAGACGGCCGTTCTCCCGGGCGGCCCCGAGCAGCAGTTCGGCCTTCAGCCAGCTGGCGAGACCACGCCGCCGGTGCTGCGGCAGCACCAGCGTCTCGCCGACGTCCGCCATCGGACTGCTGCGCACGAACACGGTGGCGTACGCGACGATCGCGGTGCCGTGCTCGGGCAACGCCGCCACCACATGGGGCAGATGCCCGGCCCGCTCCGCCTCGGCCTCCCGCGCCCGCACGTCGTCGGCGGAGGGACGCCGCACCCGGGCCTGGCCGTTGACCCGTTCCTCCAGCGCGCTCCAGGCCCGCGCGTAGGACTCCACCAGGTCGTCTGGGCAGGCACCCTGCCACGCCATCAGCCGGTAACCGGGCACCGGCCGGGCCGCAGCGGCCTGCAGCACCGCACGGGCGGGCCCGGCCAGACGCAGCCGATGGCGCACGCTCTCGCCGATGAGTTCCGCGCCGAGCTCCGCCGCGAAGCGCTCACCAGCGGCCGCCCTGGGCGCGTCGGCCAGCAGCAGATCCCGTCCCCGCTCCCGCAGCGCCGCCAGGCCCGCGGCCGCCAAGGCCCGTCCGGCACCGCGCCGCCGGTATCCGGGGAACACCCACAGCGAACCGTGTCCCGGTCCGCTCGGATCCCCCAGGTCGAGCCCGAGCTTCAGCACACCGGCCGGGGTGCCGCCGTCGTGCGCGACGAGCACGATCCGCTCGGTCCCGTGCCGCCGCTGGAACAGCCGCGCCAGCAGCGCCTCCGTGACCGGCGGATCACCGGGCAGCTCCAGGCTCATGGTCTCCCGGAACCCGGGAAGCAACGCGGCGATAGTCGCCGGCTCATCGCCGTCGAGGCTACGAATCTCCATGCCCCACACGGTGGCCCGGACCTCTCGAAGCACCGTCGAGGACAACTCGACACCGGCCGCCGGCCGCCGGCGCGGAAAAGGGACGGGCCCCGTCGCACTCCAGGAGTCCCTGGAAGGCGACGGGGCCCGGTACTACGGGTGGGCGCTGATCGGACCCGTCAGGCGCCGCCCGTCACGCGGAGCGTCTCGCCGTTGGTGTTGCCGTTGGCGGCCGAGCCGAGGAAGACCACGGCCCTGCCCACGTCCTCGGGCGCGGACATCCGGCCCGACGGCAGGGTCTTGCCCTTCTCCTCCAGGAAGCCCGGGGGCACATGCGCCCGCACGGTCTCGGTGCTGGTCTGCCCCGGCACCACCATGTTGACCAGGATCCCGTCGGGCCCCAGCTCCCAGGCCAGGCTCCGCATCAGCCCGAAGAGCGCGGACTTGCCCGCGCCGTACGCCCCCGCCCCGGCCTTGCCGGTGTCCGCGAGGCCCGCGCCGAGCAGCACGACCCGGCCCCACGGCCGCCCGCGCATCCACGGCAGCACCGCCTGAAGGGTGTGGAACACGGCGTCGACACCGGTGCGCAGCACCTCCTGCCACTGCTTCGCCGGTACGTCCTCGAAGCGCGGCACCGGCTGCCCCGGCCGCGGGATCGCCTCGCTCCAGACCACTGCGTTGGCCACCAGCACATCGATGCCGCCCCATTCCTCGGCGACCCGCCCCACCGCGTCCCGTATGCACCGCTCATCCGCGAGGTCGTAGCGCACCACCAGCGGTGTCCCGCCCGCCTCGGTCACCAGCCGTGCGGTCTCCAGGGCCCCGTCCTCATTGCTGTGGTACGTGATCGCGACCCTCGCGCCCTCCTCCCCGTACGCCACGGCCGTGGCCCGGCCGATGCCCGAGGAGGCGCCGGTGACCAGCACGACCTTGTTCCGCAGATCCGTCCTCATGACTCCACCTCGGTCGTCGTCGGGGCACGGTCGCCGATGCTCTGCGCGTGCCGGAAGAAGTCCTCCGGGTCGTAGGCCCGCTTCACGGCGCGCAGTCGGAGACGGTTCGCGCCGAAGTACTCCGTCTCCCAGTCCCCGCCCACCCGTGAGCTGGGGAAGTTGATGTACGAGCCGCAGGCGAGCGGCTCGAGTGCCGTCGCCGCGCGGTCCGCCAGCGCGGTCAGCCGCGCCGGCGCCGCCGGGTCCGTCGCCACCTCCCGGCAGGCGAACTGATAGCCGATCAGGAACCGTGCGTTCCGGTGGGCGTAGGCGGTCGCGGTGCCCGGCACCCGGCTCGCCGCACCGCCCAGCGCGATGCACAGCAGATAGCGCTCCTGGCCCGCCGCGTCGAGAGCGGGATCCCAGGCGTCGAGCAGCGCCGCCGACTCCGCCCGGGTCGCGGCCCGGGCGGTCAGCCGATAGCTCTGCCTGGTGTACGGATGCCGGTGCCCCTCGGCTTCGGGACCGGTTCCGGTACGGCGGCACTGGGCCACCGTCTTCGAGCCGCACAGCGCCTCGTGCATCACCTCGGCATACCCGCCCCGCGCACCGACGGTCCGGCTCAGCGGCTTGCTCCCGGCACGTTCCGCCAGTTCGTCCAGCCCGGCGCGCAACGCCTCGTCCGGTCCCAGGTGCACGCCCCAGACCTTGACCACGGGACGCCCGCCGGGCCCGAACATGCCCGGCAGCACCACCAGCGAGGTGCCGAGCTCGTCGGGGCCGTCGACGGCCCACTCCTGCCAGGCCGTCAGCACCTCCACGGCGTCGTCGTACGCCCACAGCGTCTCGAAGCCGGTCATCTCGGGCGCGTCGATCGGTTGCACCTCGAACTCCGTGACCACCCCGAAGGTGCCTCCGCCGCCACCGCGCAGCGCCCAGTACAGATCGGGCTCCTCGGTGGGCGAGCAGCGGACGGTCCGGCCGTCGGCGAGCACCACGCGCGTCGCGGTGACCCGGTCGCTGCCCAGTCCGAACCTCCGCGTCTGCCAGCCGATCCCGCCGCCGGTCAGGAATCCGCCCGCGGCGACCGTGGGAAACGTGCCGGTGACGATCTGCCGCCCCTGGGTCCGCAGGGCGTCCAGCGCGTCCAGCGACTGGGCACCCGCCCCGAGCCGCACCACGGGCCCCTCGGCCACGACGTCGTTCATCCGGGACAGGTCGACGACCAGCCCAGCACCGGTCGACCAGCCGTTGAAGCTGTGGCCGCCACCCCGGATGTGCGGCCGCACCCCGTGCTCCCGGGCGTGGCGCACGCACAGCGCGACATCCCGCTCGGAGGCGCAGTACGCGACGGCGTACGGCTCGATCGTGTCGTACTCGGTGTTCTGGAGCTGTCGGGCCAGAGCGAAACCCGCCTCGTCCGGCAGAACCAGGTCCCCGTCGAGCCGGTCCCGCAGCGCAGCCGCCCGCATCAGTCGTCGATGCCGAACTTGCTCGCGGTCACCTTGGAGCCCGCGTGCCCGCGCAGCTTGGTGCCCTGAGGGTCGAAGAACTCGGCGCCGCCGGTGCCCTGCCACTCGGTGTTCGAGATGAACTCGCCCGACACCCGGACATGCGCCTCCCCCACATGCTTGCCCTCGGGATCGGCGGCCAGGATGTGGAAGCCGTACTCGAAACTGTCCGGGCCCGTGGCACGCCAGGTGCCCAGGCCGATGTTCTTGGTGTTGAGCTGAGTGGAGACGACCGAGCCGTCCGCCGAGAAACAGACGAGCCCGGGAACGGCCTTCCCGTCGTCGTCCAACTGCGTGGTCCAGGTGCCGACCAGCCGTGCGTCGCTCATCACAGATCTCCTCGATCTTCTGGGGAAACTGGGGGAGTGGGATGTCCCGGCCAGGCTTCCGGCCCCCTCTCAAGACCCGCTCGAGACGTCCTGTAGCTGGACTGCTCCTCCTGCGGAGGACGGCACTGGGGCCCGAACTCCGGATGCCAGAGCGCGGCCACATGCATGGACCCGAGCGCCACCAGGGCCCGGTACGACGGCCGCAGGAGGAAACGCACGAGCCCCCGCCACAGAGCGCCCAGGGTGGTGCCGCGGGGCGGTGCGGCGATCTTGTCGGGATGCCCCTCGGGCAGGAACTCCGGATTGAACGGGCGAAGGGACACAGCACTCCTAGGTGTCGACGCGCGGAGTCGTCAAGCAGCGCGGACGGCCATCTCCACACCGCCGTCAATGGGAAGAGGCAGCGACACATAGCCGCTGCCGGAAGACCGGACATGGGCGAGAAACTCCGCGCACAGCGTCTGAACGTCCCGCACACCATGAGCCACCACCACCGCGCCTGGCAGCATCCGGGGCTCCACCAGCTTCAGCAACGCGAGGAAGGACTCCGGCGGACCACCGAGCAGCAGCAGATCGACAGGCCCGGGGACGGTCGCCTGCAACCGCTCGGGACCACCCACCCGCACCTCTGCGTACTGTCCGAGTCCGGCCTTCTCGACCGCCGCCGCGGCGGCCTCGGCGCGTACGGTGTCCGGCTCGCAGCAGATGACCCGGCCACGCCCGTTCTCGCTCATCGCTGCCGCGAGCCTGGCGGTGGACGACTCGTACGGACAGCCGATCTGGAGCACATTGAGCGGTCCGGCCGCCAGAACCAACTGCCGGAGGAGGATGCCGGTGGCGGCTTCGACGGAAGGCACGGCGGAGCATTCGGTGGAAGAAATGGCATTGGGCATGCGGTACTCCCCGTCACGAGGTTCGAGACATTCGAGGTCTCTCGGCCCGAGCGTTACAGATACCGCCCCCACGAGCGACAGCCCTGGATGCCTTCCCGAGCGAGCCTTCAGCCGCGCTCCAGACCCGCACCGGCCGAGCACGTGCCCCGCCGACGCCGGGCCTCCGCCTGCGGGCAGGTTCCCCAGACGCCGTGCCCTCGGCCCGCCGTATCTCACGCACTGGCCAACTGGCCACCGGCCCCCTGCGGGCACGTAACCGGCTAGCCCGATCCTCCGCACATGACCGATTCGGATGAACGGTGATCTGGCCGGGCGACGATCCGTAGGGTGCTGGATCTGTGCGGGGGGGGCCAACAGGGGCGGGATAACGGGAGTTCGACCCTCAGCGGCGCCAAAAGTTAATATCGTCTGCGCCTCAGCGGGGGAGGGCATTGTGGCAGGCGCATCCGATGATCATTCCACTGCCAAGCTGTTGGCACTGCTCGGGGGAATCGCATCCGTGCTGTCGATCCTGGCCTGGCTGGGCGTGAGCAACGCGGCGGAGCTGAATGACCTGTTGGCCGACTCGTCCCACTCCAGTTCCAGCCCAACCCCGTACACCCCCGATGAATCTGACACCAGTGAGGGGAGTACTGACGAGCCCGACCCCGGGCCGTCGACACCCCCTCCGGATCCCACCGAAGAGGCGTTCAGAGCCATCTCGGCCGGCGACTGCCTGGCGGTCTACGACACGGGCCGCGGGGGCACCACCAGCATCGACTGGAGCGTCGATGTTCCGCCGGCCCCCGTGTCCTGCGCCGGCGAGCGGGCGCTGGTCCGGGTGACCGCCACCGACACGGCTTGCGCCACCAGCTACGGGAAGTCGTACTGGAGCTACCAGTCCGCCACCACCGGCAACACCACGAAGCTCTGCCTCACCCGCATCTACCACGCCACCTACTGCATGCTCGGCCGGCAGTCCGGCGACTCGATCTCCCTCGGCCCGATGACGGCCGTGGCTTGCCGACGCGAGCCGGTGCCCGCCCCGTACGACCAGATCATGCACATCACAGGCGTCTACCGCGCCCCGGCGGGCGCCAACGCGAACAACTGCCGCCGGGCGGCCGGTGACCAGACCCGCTACTGGGCCTGGCTGGTGGACGACGGCGCCACGCTGCTGTGCACCACGATCTACCAGGGCGGCTGACCGCCAACTGAAGTCCAGGTCAGCCCCGGCCGCTCAAATACGCGGAGACGATGACGTTCGCCGAGTAGGTGGGGTGCGGGTGTCGAAGGTGCCGCCGCAGGTGACAGGCGGAGTTCGGCTGCCGCGGTGTGCGCGACACGACCCGGTTCAGACCGCCGGTGGCCGAACCTGAAGCAGGGTGGGTGGAGCCACTCGTTTCGGAGTCCTTTCGGAAGACCTGCCCTCGCAGAGGGACTTGTCGACGAGGTCCAGGAAGTCGAGCTCGGCCCGAAGCGAGGCGGGCACCTCGTTCAGGGCGACGGCGACCCTCCGGCCGCCGGGGCCGACGGCGATCAGCGCCCCGTCGTCGGCGGTGAAGTAACTGCGGGAATACGGTCCTTGAACGTGGATGTCGTCACCGGGCCCGTAACTGTCGCGCAACCCGAGAGGTTCGATGATGCGGCGGGTGACCTCCGCCTCGGGGGGACGGCCGGTGACCTCGCGGACGATCACGCCGAGGACGAGGTAATTGGTGGTGGCGTAGTGCCACGTGCCGTGCGGGCGCGGCAGCTCAAGGGCGCGTGTGACGAGGTCAAGCGGCTCGAAGTGGTGGTACCGCAGTTGCTCGGGGTGCTCCCATTCGGGGGCGTCGAGGTAGTCGGGCAATCCGCTGGTGTGCTGAAGGAGTTGCCGTACGGTGATCCGGCTGCCGTCGTAGCCGCCTACGTGTCCGCGGCCGTGTATCAGGCCGGGCAGGTAACGGTCTACGGGGTCCCCGAGGGAGAGGCGGTGCTCGGCGACGAGCTGCAGGACGAGTGTCGCGGTGAATGTCTTGGTCACGCTGCCGGCGCGCAGTCTGTCGGTGGCGTTCATAGGGCGTCCGGTGTGCAGATCCGCCGTTCCGGCGGTCCCGGTCCAGCGCCCGCAGCGCGCGTCCGCGGTGGGGTCGGCCACCAGGACGGCGGCTACGGTGATCCCGTCGCGGTCGGTGAGGACGTGCAGTGCCCGGCGGGTCTGGTCGTGGGTGCCGCAGTCGACGGGGGAGCGTGGGACCGGCGCCTGCGCGGTCGCCACCGGACCGGTGGCCAGCACGATGGCTGCAACCAGGACCGCAAGGCCGGCGGCCACGGCCGCGCGTCTGCCGGGCTCGGAAGTCACTAAGAGGGTCGGCATGTGACGCAACGTCAGGCGCGGGCGATGCGGCATCGGGTAGACGCCCTAGATCACTTCGATCTCCGGCGCCCTGATGAGCAGGTGCTGGTTGTCGCTGCTCACGTACCGGTAGAGGAGCGCCTTGTAGTCGCTGCCGAGCGACAGCGTCGTCTCCCGCCACTTGAGGTTGTCCCCGGGTTCGGCTCGGAGGTTCGGCCAACGGTTCGGGTCCGAAGGCGGAGGTGTGGCAGACGGATCGGAGCCACCACGCCGTCGCCGGGGAGGAAGGGCGGTGGCGCGGTGGCCCGGGTCCTGACATCTTCGGGGGACTTCATGGAGCCGCGCAGCCATTTGCGCCCGGGAGACGAGCCGGGCCCGACTCCCCCTCGGGGAACGGGCCCGGTCGCGTCTCACCCCGCCGGTCAGGCGTCGGCGCCCGCCTTGCGGCGACGGGCGACGACCACCGCGCCGGCGCCGAGCACGAGCGCCGCGCCGCCCGCCAGGGCGACCTGCGGCAGAACGTCGTTCGAGCCGGTCTCGGCGAGCGAGCCACTGCCGCTGCCGCCGGTTGCGTTCACCGGAGTGTTGGAAGTGCCGCCCTGTTCGGTGGTGTTGTTGCTCCCGCCGGGCTTGCCCTCGGTGTCCTCGCCCTTGCCCGGGTCGGCGGCCTTGGCCAGGATCTGGAACTCGTGGTGGTCGAGGTCCGGGTAACCGCCGCATGACCCGTCAGCGTTGACGTAGTCGGCCGACACGAAGACGGCGCCCTGCCCCGCGGGAATGTCCTTGTCGGCCTTCATCCGCAGCTTGACGTCGAGGGAGGCCTTCGCCTTGAGGGGGCCGACGGACGATCCGTTCAGCTGGTCGACGTCGCGCCAGTTCGGGTTCCCGGCGATGGACCACTCCAGGTCGAGGTAGGAGTCGAGTTCCTTGAGGCCCTTGTCGTCGAAGGCGTGGACGGCTGCGTACGGGTACACCTCGTCCATCGTCTTGTTGGTCCCGTTGGTGACGCGCAGCGTGAACTTCTTTGTGGTTCCGCCTACGACCTTGTCCGGCAGCCCGCTGACGACAGCGGTGAGCTTGGGCTCGGGGACGCACTCGCCGCCCGGCTCCTCACCCTCCTCGGCCTCGGCATCCGCGAGCGCCTTCTTCGCGTCGTCCAGCTTCTTCTTGGCCTCGTCCCTCGTCTTCTGAAGAAGGTTGATCTTCCGGGCCTGGGCGACGCGGGCGTCGTCGTGGGCGGTCCTCGCCTCGGTGGCCTTGGTGTCGGCGGCCGTCTTGGCCGCGGCGGCGTCCTGGGCGGCCTTCTCGGCCTCGTCCAGCACCGTCTGCGCCGCGGCCTTCTCCTCGTCGGTGGTGGCGGCGTCCAGCTTGGCCTGGGCGTCCACGACCGCCTGATCGGCCTCGGTCTTGGCCTTGGCGGCGGCCTCAGCGGCCTTCTTGGTCTCGATGACCGCGGCCTTGGTCGGGTAGGTCTCCGCCTCCAGGCCCTCCTCGAGGAACTTGATGGCGTCGTTCACCGCGATGACGGCGGCGTCGTACTCCTTCTGCGCGAGGTCGACGGCCTGCTCGAGCTCTTCGATCGTCGGCTTCGCCTTCTGCGTCTGCGCGGCCGGCTTCTCGTCGGCGAAGGCGGGTGCGGTCGAGAGGAGGACGACCGGGGCGGTCACGGCGGCGGCGACGGCGGTCGCGAGAACACGGCGAATCTTCACAAGGGACCCCTGGTCGGGTGGCGAAAAGGTGCGCTTGGCGTCGCGTTTGCGGGCTTCTCACGCGGGGCGACGATGCGGCGATCGTATGACCTGCCTGATCAAGGCCGCAGGTGGTTTCCCGCACCTCCGCCGGAAAAGCCTTCACAGCGCACACACAAATGGCACTTACGGGCACAGTTGCCTGCGTAGGCCGCACTTTTTCTGTGATCCATCACTCAGCGCCCGGGAGGCGGTCCTGGGCTGCACGAGGCGCGCCCGGCCGCGGGAGGGCCGGGCGCGCCAGTGGCTTATCGGTGCGTGGGGAACGCGTTCAGTTCACGCACGTGGTGTCGGGGTCGGGTCGGCGGTCAGCGGTGGTAGCCGCCGTGGTGACGGTCGTCGTTGTGACGGTCGTCGTTGTGACGGTCGTCGTTGTGACGGTCGTTGTGGCGGTCGTTGTGACGGTCGTGGCCCCAGGACTCGCTGTCGACGAAGCGGCCGCGGTCGTTGCGGAGGGTGGCGGTGTCGGAGCGGTTGTCCCAGACGTAGTGGCGGCGGTCCTGGTACAGGTCGCTGTCGGTGTCGCGGCCGATGCCGGTGTGGACGCGGACCGTGGCGCGGCCTTCCAGGCGGTAGTGGTCGAAGGTGTAGGTGCGACCGTCCTCGTCCTCGAGGGTCCAGCCGTCGAGGTTGACCGCGCGGCGGGTGGTGTTGGTGATTTCCACCCACTCCCGGTTCAGAGAGCGGTTGGTGCGGTCGTCACGGCCCGGGGAGTCGTACTGGACGTCCGAGATCTTCACCTTCGGCCGCTCGGGACGGGAGTGGTCGGCGGCGGACGCCGGCAGCGTGACGACCGAGACCAGAGCACCGGCGGCGAGCGCGGCGGCGGCGAGACGGCGGGCGCTGACAGAAGCGGAAGCGGACAAGGGGTCTCCCATGGTGCGGACACCTTCCCCGAGAGGCCGTTACGGGTCTGCCGGGAGTCGGTGTGGTGGGTTTTGGCGGCCGGCCGGCCGCACGCACACCTTGTCCACGTCGTGGAGAACTTCAGGAGAGGCCGTCACCTCTGTTACCTGTTGTCCATATTTCCATTACTCTCGGATGCAACCTCCACGTATGCCGCATACGGCTGGGTATTGCCGCGTCGACAGGCCGGGAGGCCTTGCGGGCGTTGGGTTGTGACGTCGCCCGGCCACGGTGCGCCGCCCCGCGAAGGATCGGGTCATCACCCGAAAGTGAGTAACAGCGGGTTCCTGCCGACAGTGTCGAATGTGCCCGTTCCCGATCGACGTGAGAGTGAAGGCAGCACATCCCAGGACTTCAGGAGCACTCATCGTGACCGTAACCGCGGACCTGGCCATCTCCCTCGACGGCTTCGTCGCCGGCACCGGCGTCACCCTCGACAACCCGGGAGGCGACGGCGCCGAGCCGCTCTTCGAATGGATCCACGGCCTGGCGAGCTGGCGGCAGCGCCAGGGCATGACCGGCGGGGTGGAGAACCGCGACTCCGAGCTGATGCGCGAGTGGTTCGACGCCACCGGAGCGGTGGTCATGGGCCGGATGATGTACGACACGGGCGAGGAGTTCTGGGGCGCCGACCCACCGTTCAAGGCCCCGGTCTTCGTGCTCACCCACCGCCCCCGGCCGACCCTGGTCAGGGAGGGCGGCACCACCTTCACCTTCGTCACCGACGGCATCCACAGCGCGCTCGACCAGGCGAAGGCCGCCGCCGGGGACAGGAACGTCGACATCGCGGGCGGGGCGAGCACCGTGCAGCAGTACCTGGGCGCGGGACTCATCGACGAGCTCCAACTGCACGTGGTGCCCGCGCTTCTCGGTGCGGGGCTGCGGCTCTTCGAGGGCCCGGGAGCCGGGCGGCGGCGGGACCTCGAGCCGGTGAGGGTGGTCGCCACGCCCCTCGCCACCCACCTGAAGTACCGCTTGGTGAAGTGACGCAGGGACACCGGTCCGTGGTAGGGCGCGGCTCCGCTTCCGCGGCGGCAGGCCCTACGCTGATCCCCGTGAGGTAGGCAGGCGCGGGGAAGGATGATCGGCGATGACGCCCCTGAGCACCGGGGACCCGGAGTCCATAGGCGGGTACACCCTGCTCGGTCGGCTCGGGGCTGGCGGCATGGGAGTCGTCTATCTGGGAGTCTCCGCGTCGGGACGGCAGGTCGCGGTCAAACTCGTCCACGGGTCGTACGCCGATCAGGAGGAGTTCCGAACGCGCTTCCGGCAGGAGATCGCCGCGGCGCGCAGAGTGAGCGGCGCCTTCACCGCGCCGGTCGTGGACGCCGACCCGGATGCCGTCCGGCCGTGGATGGCGACGCTCTACGTGCCCGGGCTCAACCTCGCCGAAGTCGTGAAGAAGGACGGCCCGCTGAGCCAACGGGAGCTGCGCGCGCTGGGACTGGGGCTCACCGAGGCGCTGCGCGACATCCACCGGGCGGGCCTGGTGCACCGGGACCTCAAACCGGCCAACGTCCTGATGACCGAGGACGGGCCGCGTGTCATCGACTTCGGTATATCGCGCGCTGCCGACAACCAGAGCCTGACCGTGACCGGGCGGGTGATCGGCACTCCGCCCTTCATGTCGCCGGAACAGATCGCGTCGCCCCGAGACGTCACCCCGTCCTCGGACGTGTTCTCGCTCGGGTCGCTGATGGTGTTCGCGGCCGTCGGCACCGGGCCGTTCGACGCCGACAGCCCCTACATGACCGGCTATCAGGTGATGCACGAGGCCCCGGACCTCGAAGGGGTGCCCGAAGCGCTCCGGCGCATTGTCGAGCGCTGCCTCGACAAGGACCCGGCCGCACGGCCGGAACCGGCGGATCTGCATCGCCTGCTCCAGGCGCTGCCGGAATCCGATGCCACCGCGCCCCTGAAGGCCAGGGCGTCCGCCGTACCCCGGCCCCGGCCCGCTCCCCGCAGCGCGGCCACCACCGCTGTGGGAACCGGCACCGGCAAGGGACGCCGAGCCCGGATGCTGCTCACCGGCCTCGCCGCGGCGTTGGCCGTGACGGGGCTGAGTATCACGGCGGGTGTCTTCGTGTCGGGCCAGGACACGACCACCGCCGCCGACGCCATCCCCACCGCCCGTGCGGCGTCCCTGCCCGACGGCTGGAAGCCGTGGCGTACGGCCCTGCGGTACGACGTGAAGGGTGTCCCCCTCGACTACCAGGCCCCTGGATGCGTGGCGAACGGGAGCGCCCTGTTCTGCGGTGGTACGGGCTTCACGGTCGCCAGGATCGACCCGGCCTCCGGCCGCACCCTGTGGCGGACCGGCACCCGTCCCCAGGGAGTGCGACCGATCGGTGTGCGCGACGGGCTGGTCTATGCGTACGAGGACCCGGACGACACGACCAGGCGCGTGGTGGCCCTCGACGCCGGTACCGGGCACCGGCGGTGGCAGCGCGACATCGACAAGGCCGCGGACCCGGTCCTGTACAACGGCGGACTGCTGACCCTGTCTCCGGACTCCTCGTCGTTCGTCGCATACGGGCCTTCCGGCAAGGAGTTGTGGCAGGCGCCCTCGCAGGACGAGTACTGCACTCCGTCAGCACTGGGAGGCGTCCCTTACGCCCTGTGCTGGGCCGGCACCGAGCCCGGCCAGACCCCCGTCGACCTGATGAAGCTCGAACCCGGCAGCATGACCGAGACCGCCACTCTGCCCCGGAAGGCGGAAGCGCTCGGTGCTGTGCGCGGGCAGCCCTTGTTCCTCGCCCCCCAGACCGCGAAGGACGTCTACGAATCCGGGTACGAACGGCCGTACAACGCGCTGTTGCGAGTGGCCCCGGAAACCGGGCAGGTCAGACGGATTCCGCTGGCACGTCCGCTGACCGGCGCGGCCACCCTGGTGGACGGCGTCGTCTACTTCGTCCGGGCCAACGGGTCGGTCACCGCGGTGTCGGCGGACAGCGGCAGACAACTCTGGCAGAAGGCCACGGACATGGAGAGTCTGTCCGCGCCCGTGGTGTCGGCGACGTACAAGCGGGTCTACTTCTCCAACCGCTTCGGCCGCCTGCTGGCACTCGACAGCCGCACCGGGGCGGAGGCATGGCGCACTTCCGCACTGAACGACCCCGGGGACAAGGCGCAGGACACCCCGCCGCGTGTGCTGCTCATCAAGGACGCGATCGTGGCGACGGCCGGCGACACGGCCTTCTCCCGGAGCCCGGACGGGCCCAACTGACCGGCTGACAGGTCTGCATCATCCGGGACTGTCGAGTGGCCGCGCACGTCCCCTGGGTCGGCGCACCTCTCTGGGCCGCGTGCCCCACCTCACTGCTACGGCTCTCCTCGTTCAGGTGATTTTCCGTCCGGTAAGCCGCTTCACCGGACCTACTGTCCCGTCTCGTGACAGAAAGACAGACGCGGCGAGCAACCGACGTGGTCGTCCTCGGCGCCGGACCGGCTGGGCTCGTGCTCGGCAATCACCTTCAGGACAGCGGGATCGACTGCGTCATCCTGGAGCGCGCCGAGCGCGCGCACATCCAGACGCGGGCGCGCGCCGGGTTCCTGGCGGCGAACACCGTACGGATCCTGGAACGGCACGGGCTGGCCGAGGGGCTGCACCGGCACGGACAGGCGCACAGCACATGCGAGTTCCGCACCGTGGCCGACGCCGGCCTCGCCCTGGTGGACCAGTCACCGCTGCCCCTGGACGGCAACGTGCTGCACGTCCGGAAGCGTCAGCCGATGGGTGCCGGCATCGGCCGGACGTCGTACTGAAGGCGGATGGTGTCTCCGGTGGCGGGGTCGGCCAGTTCCACGCTCCAGCCGTCGGCGAACTGGTCGACGCCGGGGGTCATGGGGATGGTGCCGGAGATCAGGACGGTGCCGGGTGTGAGCGCGCCGCGTGAGCGCAGGACGTCGATCCAGTAGGCGGGGGCGAGGAGTTCGGCGAGGGTGCCGTGCTGGATCTCCGTCGAGGTGCCGCCGTGGGTGACCCAGGCGCGCAGGGTGAGGTCGTCGAGGCGGGACTCCACGTCGGCCAGGGGCCAGGCACGGCGGGCGAGGACGTCGGGGCCGGCGTTCTTGCTCCAGGCCACGCCGTGCACCTCAAGGTCGCGGTCGGTGTGGTCGCAGGCGGCGGTCAGCAGCAGCTCCCCGCCGTCCGCCACGACGAGCGCCCACTCCGCCTCGCCGGAGGTGTGCGCGTGCTGCGCGTGGACCCGGTCGGTCTGCTGGGCGAGGTAGGGGAGACGGGGTAGAGGGCGGGCGTCACGGACGGGCCCGGCACGCCCAGCTCGGCGAGCTCCGCGACGTGCGCGGCGACGTCCTCCTGGCTTCGTCCGGCATACCCGGCGTTCAGGACCTGGACGACGTCGACCTCGCGCGTCGATCCGTCGGGCAGTTCGAAGGTCAGCACGGCCATGAGGGCACTCCCAGAGATCGGGTCCGCAGATCGGGTCCGCAGATCGGGTCCGCGGTGAAGTTCTCGCGCAGGGGCTTGCGCATACGACCTGTATACAAGAAGTATGCCGGAAGGTCGATGTCCCCCGACGTCCCCGAGCAAGGATGGGAACCATGTCCGACACCCCGAAGGACGACACGAAGGACGACACGAAGGACAACACAAAGGCGTCCGATCGGCACTCCGGCGTCCGCCGGGCCTTCGTCGCGAGCCTGACCGGCACGGCGCTGGAGTGGTACGACTTCGCCGTCTACTCCGCCGCGGCCGCCCTGGTCTTCGGCGACCTGTTCTTCCCCTCGGAGGACCCGCTCACCGGCACGCTCCTGGCCTTCTCCACCTATGCGGTCGGCTATGTGTCGCGCCCGCTGGGCGGATTCGTCTTCGGCCGCCTCGGTGATGTGATCGGCCGCAAGAAGGTGCTGATCGCCACACTGGTCCTCATCGGCGCGGCGACGTTCCTGATCGGCGTCCTGCCCGCGTACTCGACGGCCGGCGTGGCCGCCCCGATCGCCCTGGTCGTGCTGCGCTTCGCGCAGGGCGTCGGTGTCGGCGGCGAGTGGGGCGGTGCCGTACTGCTGTCCAGCGAGTTCGGCGATCCGCGCCGCCGCGGCTTCTACGCCTCCGCCGCCCAGGTCGGCCCGCCCGCCGGAAACCTGCTGGCCAACGGCGTCCTGGCGGCCCTCGGCGCGCTGCTGACCGAGGCGCAGTTCGAGTCGTGGGGCTGGCGCGTGGCGTTCCTGTTCTCCGGCGTCCTCGTCGCGTTCGGGCTGTGGATCCGGGCGAAGCTCGAGGAGACCCCGGTGTTCAAGGCGATGGAGGCCGAGCACTCCCGGCCGGAGGCACCGATCCGCGAGGTGTTCACCACCCAGCCCCGCGCCCTGCTGGCCGCGATCCTGTGCCGCGTCGGCCCCGACGTGCTGTACGCCATGTTCACCGTCTTCGTCCTCACGTACGCCACCCAGGAACTCGGCATGTCGCGCGGCTCCGCCCTCGCGGCCGTGCTCATCGGCTCCTCGATCCAGGTCTTCCTCATGCCGCTGGCCGGCGCTCTCTCCGACCGGGTCAACCGTCGCCTGCTGTACGGCGGTGCGGCGGTGGCCGCCGGTGTGTGGCCCTTCGTGTTCTTCCCGATGATCGGCGGCGGCACCTGGCTGCCGCTCGCCACGGGAGTCGTCGTGGGCCTGGTGATCCACTGTTGCCTGTACGGCCCGCAGGCCGCCTTCATCACCGAACAGTTCGAGCCCCGGCTGCGCTCAACCGGCTCGTCCCTGGCCTACACCCTGGCCGGGATCATCGGCGGCGCCGTCGCCCCGCTGCTGTTCACCAGCCTGCTCAGCACCTACGGCAGCTGGGCTCCGCTGGCCGTGTACATCGCCCTCGCCTCGGCCGTCTCCCTCGTCGGCGTCTGGCTGGGACGCGACCCCGAGGCCGCCGTCGACGAGGACGCCGCCCTCGCCGCGCCGAAGGCGCCGCACCCGGTGAAGGCCACCCACTCCCACTGACCCCGGACGAAGGAGGACCGCACCGTGCGGATCGCCCTGAGCCAGCTCACCACCGGCCCCGACCCCGAGAAGAACCTCCTGCTCATCGAGGAATGGACGCGGCGCGCTGCGGATGCCGGAGCCCGCGTCGTCGTCTTCCCGGAGGCGTCGATGGCCTGCTTCGGCACCCCCCTGGCACCGCTCGCCGAACCCCTGGACGGACCGTGGGCCGACGGCGTCCGGCGGATCGCCCGCGCCACCGGCACGGTCGTCGTGGCCGGCATGTTCACCCCGGCCGGCGGGGGCCGGGTGGCCAACACCCTGCTCGCCACCGGGCCCGGGGTCGAGGCGTCGTACGACAAGATCCACCTCTACGACGCCTTCGGCTTCCGTGAGTCCGCCACCGTCGCCGCGGGTTCGGCCACGACGGTCATCGACGTGGACGGCGTACGGCTGGGTCTGGCCACCTGCTACGACATCCGTTTCCCGGAGCTGTTCCGGGCGCACGCCGACGCCGGAGCCGTCGCCACGCTGCTGGCCGCGTCCTGGGGCGCCGGGCCCGGCAAGCGCGAGCAGTGGGAGCTGCTGGTGCGGGCCCGTGCGCTGGACGCCACCGTATGGCTCGCCGCCGTGGACCAGGCCGACCCCGGTGCCGGCACCGGCCCGGGTTCCGCCCCGACGGGGATCGGGCACAGTCTCGTCGCCGGACCCGACGGGACCGTACGGCATGCCCTGGGCGCCGAGCCCGAGCTGCTGGTGGCCGACCTGGACGTCGACGAGGTCGCCGCGGTCCGCCGGCGGATCTCCGTGCTGGCCAACAGGCGCCCGGAGGTGTGGCGATGAGCAAGCCCGAGCTGGAGTTCCACCTGCCCGACGGACCGTGGCGGGCCCCGGCCGGCGCCGGCCCGGGCGTCGAGGAGCGCGTCCTGGCCGACGACCCCGAGCGCGGATCCCGTACGGCGCTCGTCCGCTGGGCGCCGGGCACCGACACCTCGGCGGACGGCGTGACCCGCCATGACTTCTGGGAGGAGGTCTATCTCGTCGAGGGAGCGCTGCACGACCTGACGCTCGACCGGACCTTCACAGCGGGCATGTACGCCTGCCGGCCGCCCGGGATGCCGCACGGCCCCTGGACCTCCCGGGACGGCGTGACGATGCTGGTGATCACCTACCCGCCGTCCTAACCCGCGAGCAGCACCTTGAGCGTCGACTCCAGATGGTGGTCGATGGCGCCCCACGCGGCCTGCGCGTCACCCGCTTCCAGGGCGTCCAGGATGGCCTCGTGTTCCTCCAGCACCGCTTCCTGACGTCCCTGCTGGTTGAACAGGGCGACCACGCCGGCACGGACCTGGCGGCTGCGCAGGCCCTCGTAGTGCCGGTCGAGGAGGGCGTTGCCGACGGCGGACACCAGGACGGCGTGGAAACGGTGGTCCACGTCGATGAACTCCCGGGCCTGCTCGGCACCGGTGAGCTCGCGCTGCCGTTCCAGCAGGGACCGCAGCTCCGCCACCGGCGCTGCGCCACCGGAGACGAGCTGCTGGGCGGCGTACCGCTCGACGATGCCCCGCAGCTCCATGAGCTCGCGGATCTCCCGTCCCGTCAGGGGGGACACGCGGGCGCCCCGCTTGGGCACCAGCTCGACCAGGTCCTCGGCGGCAAGCTGCAGCAGCGCTTCCCGGACAGGGGTGCGGGAGACACCGACACGGTCCGCGAGCTCCTGCTCCGACAGGAAGGCGCCCTGCATCCCCGGGTCCGTCAGCACCGTGTCCTTGAGATACGCGTACGCCTTCTCCCGACCGGACGTCACGGCAACCCCCAGCAATCGTATACAGCTTGTATACGGACGCTACCACGTGCCTTCTACTGGGGAACCTCGCCAGATGCCGGTGGTCATCGTGACCGGGCAACCCGCAGGTGCTGTCGCTCCGCCAGTTCCTCCGGGCCGACCACGGTGAGGACTGGGGCGCCAGGCGGCGCGAACATGGTCACCACCAGCTGGGACTGTGCGTCGGGAAGGTTGTTGGCGCCCTGGTAGTGGATCACGTCACCCCCGGGCTCGAAGAGGGCGTCACCGGCCTTGAGTATCCGGGGCGGCTGACCCTCCAGTTCGAAGAGGATCTCGCCCTGGGTCACGTAACCGAAGAGCGGTCCGGGGTGCCGGTGCGGCGGCGCGCCGGGGTCACCGGGGGCCAGGGTGACCCGGATCGTCCTCGCCTCGGCGCCGGCCGGTATCCGGTTCGCCGCCTCCGGCAGGGTCGTGATCACCTCGACGCCTGGGGGCAGGTGTGCGTGCTGAGCGGTCATGCGTTCCTCCAAACAGGGAGTGTCCACAGTGAGGACAAGACGGCCTCCCCGTTTTGTGACAGCCCTGCGGGTTCGGCTCAGGGGTCTGGGTACCGCGCAGGGCGAACGTGGCAGCGAGCGCCGCCGGGGCGACGCGTGCGACGGGCGGACCGCGTCCGACGAGGATCGGGCCGAGGAGGGAGCCGCCGCCGATGCCGTGGATGCCGCCGATCACTCCGACTGCCAGGGCTGGGCCGGTGAGGGTGCGTGCGGTCAACTCGCGTGCGGGCGGCGGACGGTGGTGTGTCTGCGCCAGTGCGCGCAGGCTCAGCCACCGGCCGAGGGACAGCAGCAGGACGGCGATCAGGAGCCGGAAGACCTCGGGCCGGGGAGAGCGCCGCAGGGCGCCCGGGCCGGCGACGACGTTGAACAGCAGGTTGGTCGGCGTGATGGCCGGGCCAAGCTCATGCTCGACGTCATACCCGCCGACGTACTCGTCGGACGCCTCGGCCTGACCGGCGCGCAGGGCGGGCCCTTATGCGCGCGCGTCGAGCCCCTCACATCACCTGGACCGCCGCACGCGCCGGCCAGGAGCGGCTCTGGGCCGATGTGACCTTCATCGCGGTGGTCGGCTCTCGGCGCGTTCTCCGTTGTCCCAGCCGTTGACGGCGACGGCAGTGGGCGCACGGCTCATCGACGGAGGTCACGGCGCTGCGGCCGGAGGCGTTCGGCCGGAACACCGCATCCGCGCGGACCAATATCTGTATCCGCGAGGTGAGAAATAGGTGCGGCACACCGCGAGTATTCCCCGACCGCCGACCCGATCGGGACTATTGATGACTCTGGGCCGATCGGGCCATGCTAACGTCGATCTCAGTTGCAGGTGTGGTTGCCAGAGGGTTCATTTTCCGACGGGTTAATCAGCACGGCGACGCGGAATCCGCACAAGGCGAATTCCGGGCATCGTCCCCCGAAGGAGAAATGACATGGCTACTGGCACCGTGAAGTGGTTCAACGCGGAAAAGGGCTTCGGCTTCATCGAGCAGGACGGCGGCGGCCCCGACGTCTTCGCCCACTACTCGAACATCGCCACCCAGGGCTTCCGCGAGCTGCAGGAAGGTCAGAAGGTGTCCTTCGACATCGGTCAGGGCCAGAAGGGCCCGACGGCGGAGAACATCGTTCCCGCCTGACACCGGCAGCAACGCATACTTCGCAGCTGGGGCCCGCACCTTGGGGTGCGGGCCCCAGCTCGCTGCATTTCAGGGCGCGCGACGGGAAGGCCCCACCACATCACCGAACGGTGACGTATTCCCCCGTCGACACGACTCGGCGCCCATCGCCTCCGGCTCGTTCTCGCGATTCCCTGCGCAGTTCATCTTGCTGCGGAAATTCCTTGCTACGCGCCTACGTGCTCACATCGAGGAAAGGTTCCGCTTGAACCGCGCACGCACCACCCGCACGACCCGTACCAACGACCACGCCCGGGTTTCCGGCGCCAAGCGCTCGGGGGCGCCCCGGCGTTCCAAGGGCAACGATCGCCGGCAGACCTCACCCCAGGGCGAGTTCGCTCTGCCGGTGACGGTCACGCCCGCGCTGCCCGCCGTCGAGTCGTTCGCCGACCTCGCCCTGCCGGCGCCATTGCTGGCCGCACTCGGTCAGGAGGGCGTGACCGTACCGTTCCCCATCCAGGGGGCGACCCTTCCGAACTCTCTCGCCGGGCGCGACGTGCTCGGCCGCGGTCGTACCGGCTCGGGCAAGACCCTTGCCTTCGGCCTGGCCGTACTGGCCCGGACAGCGGGTCGGCGCGCCGAGCCGCGGCAGCCGCTGGCCCTGGTCCTCGTACCCACCCGCGAGCTGGCCCAGCAGGTCACCGACGCGCTCACCCCGTACGCCCGCTCCGTGAAGCTGCGGCTGGCCACCGTGGTCGGCGGCATGTCCATCGGCAGGCAGGCCGGTGCACTGCGCGCCGGCGCGGAGGTCGTCGTCGCGACGCCGGGGCGGCTCAAGGACCTCATCGGCCGTGGCGACTGCCGACTGGACGACGTCGCCATCACCGTCCTCGACGAGGCCGATCAGATGGCCGACATGGGCTTCATGCCGCAGGTCACCGCCCTGCTCGACCAGGTGCGCCCCGAAGGGCAGCGCATGCTCTTCTCGGCCACCCTGGACCGCAACGTCGACCGGCTCGTCCGCCGCTACCTGAACGACCCGGTGGTCCACTCCGTCGACCCGTCCGCGGGTGCGGTCACCACGATGGAACACCACGTACTCCACGTGCACGAAGCGGACAAGCACCGGACGACCACCGAGATCGCGGCACGAGACGGCCGGGTGATCATGTTCCTGGACACCAAGCACGCGGTTGACCGGCTCACCAAGCACCTGCTGAACAGCGGCGTCCGCGCCGCGGCCCTGCACGGCGGCAAGTCCCAGCCGCAGCGCACGCGGACCCTCACCCAGTTCAAGGCCGGGCACGTGACGGTACTGGTGGCGACCAATGTCGCGGCGCGCGGGATCCACGTCGACAACCTCGACCTGGTCGTCAACGTCGATCCCCCCACCGACCACAAGGACTACCTGCACCGCGGCGGCCGTACCGCCCGCGCCGGAGAGTCCGGCAGCGTCGTCACCCTGGTGACCCCCGACCAGCGCCGCAGCATGACCCGACTGATGGCTGCAGCCGCCATCACCCCCCAGGTCACCCCGGTACGTTCGGGTGAGGCGGAACTGAGCCGCATCACCGGGGCCCAGGCCCCGTCCGGTGTTCCCGTCGTCATCACCGCGCCCGCCGCGGAACGCCCCCGCCGCGCCGTGTCCTCAGCGGCCCCCTCGTCCCGAGGCCGCCGCGACCGCGCCGCCCAGGGGCGCGCCACCGGACGAGCCGGTCGACGCAGGGGGCAGCGGCCCTCCTTCAACTCGGCGGCCTAGAGGCATCGATCAGAAGCTCGCCGGCGACGCGGTAGGAGTTCCACTACCGCGTCCCGGCCGGGCATGAAGATGAGGGCCACCAGGGCCAAGCCGACCACGGCGCCGATGAGTTGCATGCCGATGAAGCCCGCCACCGACGCCGGGGCGATGCCGGCGAAGGTGTCGGTGAAGGCGCGGCCAATCGTCACGGCCGGGTTGGCGAAGGACGTGGACGAAGTGAACCAGTACGCGGCGCCGATGTAGGAGGCGACCGCGACGGGGGCGTAGCGGAGGCGGTCGGTGCGGGCCAGGCCGAAGATCACCAGGATCAGTCCGGCCGTCGCGACGATCTCACCAAGGAGCAGGTGTCCGGCCGAGCGGTCGTGGGTGGACCACTTGACCATCGGTTCGCCGAACATCGCGTCGGCCAGGATCGCGCCCGCGATGGCGCCGGCGATCTGCGTGGGGACGTAGATTGCGGCCTCCCGCAATGTCACGCCGGGGCCGCCACGGCGAGCGTTCCACCACTCGGCGAGAGTGACGGCGGGGTTGAAGTGCGCCCCGGACACCGGGCCGAGCAGCAGGATCAGAACCCCGAGGCCGAAGACGGTGGCCGTGGAGTTCGCCAGGAGCTGCAGGCCGACGTCCTTGGTCAGTTCGGTGGCCTGGATGCCGGAGCCGACCACCACCGCCACCAGTGCCGCGGTGCCGACCAGTTCGGCCGCGGCCCTGGCGAGCAGCGGCGGTGTCTGGGGCGGGGTGGCGCCCGGAGCGGGCTGCGGCTCGGTCCCGGCCACGTCCGGCGTCGGCGGGGATTCCTCGGCTCTGTCGTGTCCGGCAGCCTCGGTGGCGGTCAAGTTGACTCCTAGGTGCAGATCGCCGCAGGGGCGAGGATCAGGGACAGGACCGCTTGACGTTGTTCTCGGCGGTGGTGCGCGCGGTCTCCGCCAGGTCGGCGAACCGGCCCGCGAGGGAGGCGATGACGTCGGGCTTGAGCCGGTAGTAGGTGAACCGGCCGCACGGCTCGGTCTCCACGACCCCGGCCTCGCGCAGCACCTTCAGGTGGTTGGACAGGTTGGTCTGTCTGGCCCCCGTCTCCTCGATCAGGTGGGTGGTGCAGAGCGTCTCCTTGGCGAGCAGGGTGACGATCCGAAGGCGGAGCGGGTCCGCGAGAACCCGCAACAGATCAGTGTCGACTGACGTCAGCATGGGCTGATAATCTCACATCATTCCAGGCTGATACCAGCCTGGGCTGATCCAGAAGGAAGCCTCCATGTCCTCCAGCCCGCTCGCCTCCGTGCTGTTCGTCTGCGTCCACAACGCCGGGCGCTCCCAGATGGCCGCCGGATTCCTCAGCCACCTCGCGGGCGACCGGATCGAGGTCCGCTCCGCCGGCTCCGTCCCCGGCGACCAGGTCAACCCGGCCGCCGTCGAGGCCATGAACGAGGTCGGCATCGACATCTCCGCGGCCGAGCCGAAGGTACTCACCACCGAGGCCGTCCAGGCGTCCGACTACGTCATCACCATGGGCTGCGGCGACGCCTGCCCCATCTTCCCCGGCAAGAAGTACCTGGACTGGGCCCTGGAGGATCCTGCGGGCAAGGGCGTCGAGGCCGTCCGCCCCATCCGCGACGAGATCCGCCGGCGCATCGAGGCCCTGATCGCCGAGATCGACGCCACGCGGGAGGCGTGAGACCGGAGAAGGCGATCGAGCCGGATGCCGCGGAGCGAATCTTGGTTGTCCGACTCCGGGACCATCCGTCGCTCTCTTCGTCCGTCCACGGTCGGAGAAACCTTGCCTCCTTGATGGATTCGCCCCAACTCCCTTAGCCGAAAGGGTTGGTCCGATCCGTACACACCAACGGCAAGGACCTCCCCCACGTGCGCAACAGCCGAATAGCTTGCTTTCTGGCGGCCAGTACCGTCGCCGCCCTGGTTCCCGCCCTCGCGCCGGCCACGGCATCCGCCGCGGCGAACCCCATGAGCCAGTACCAGCAGCAGAAGCCGGCCTGGCACCGCTGCGACAGAGAGATGCCGGCGACCTTCCAGTGCGCCACCATCAAGGTGCCGCTCGACTACAGCCGTCCCGGCGGCAAGAAGCTCGACCTCGCGATATCGAGGCTGAAGACGAGCACCAAGCAGGAGCGCCGCGGTGTGCTCCTGCTCAACCCGGGCGGACCCGGCGGTCCGGGCGTCGACATGCCGCAGTACATGGCGAGTGAGCTGCCGAAGAGCGTGAAAGCGAAGTACGACCTCGTGGGGTTCGACCCGCGGGGCATCGGCCGGAGCTCCCCCGTCAGCTGCGGCCTGACGCCCGAGCAGGCGAACTCGGAACGGCCGTACAAGGCCGCGACGTTCGCCAAGGACGTGACGTGGGCCCGGACCGTCGCCGAGAAGTGCGACGCCGAGCAGGGCGACAAGCTGCGGCACATCACCACCCGCAACACCGCCCGGGACATGGACGTGATCCGGGCCGTGCTCGCCGAGAAGAAGATCTCCTACCTGGGGTACTCGTACGGGACCTACCTCGGCGCGGTCTACACGCAGATGTTCCCCAAGCGCTCCGACCGTTTCGTACTGGACAGCGCCGTCGACCCGGCCAGGGTCTGGCGCGGCATGATCCAGATCTGGGCGGAGGGCACCGAGCCCGCCTTCACCCGGTGGACCGAGTGGACCGCCGAGCGGAACTCCACGTACAAGCTGGGCAAGACGCCCGCGGCGGTCCGCAAGACCTTCTACGACCTCGTCGCCCAGGCCGACCGCAAGCCGATCGACCTCGACGGCACCAAGCTGACCGGTGACGACATCCGCTCCGGCAGCCGGGCCACGTTCTTCAGTGTGCGCGACGCCGCCGAGTCGGTCGTCGAGCTGAAGAAGGCCGCCGAGGGCAAGCCCGCCTCCGGTGCCCGGGAGGGCAGGACGCTCGCGCCGCAGCCGCCGTCGTTCGCCCGCGCCGTGCCCGAGGACAACGGCGACACCGGCTTCTGGTCCGTCGTGTGCGCCGACACCCGCAACTGGCCGCGCGATCCCGAGCAGTACCGCGCCGACGCGATCCGGGACAAGGCCAGGTACCCGCTGTACGGCGACTTCGTCTCCAACATCAAGCCGTGCGCCTTCTGGAAGAAGAACGGCTCCGAGCCCGCCACCACGATCGACAACAAGGTCGGCGCGCTGATCCTCCAGAACGAGTGGGACTCCCAGACCCCGCTGGCCAGCGGGCAGGGCCTGCGACGGGTCATGAAGGGCGCGAAGATGGTCACGGTCGCCGGAGGTGTCGGACACGGCATCTACGGCTCCAAGTCGTGCGCCGACAAGCCGGCCACGGCCTATCTGACCACCGGGAAGCTGCCGGTGAAGGACGTGACCTGCAAGGCCGCTCCGGAAGCACGCGAGCGCGCCGGCGACAACCCGCTCCCGCTGCCGACGCCTCGGGGCCTGACGGGCATGGTCAGCCGTTTCTGAACCCCGGACCGGTGACGACCGCGTGGGGCCCTCCGTCAGCGGCGGGCCCCACGCGTACTCGTGCTGCCGGGGGCGAGTCCGCACGTGCCGGACCTCGATGCCCCGTCCTGCCCCGTCAGTTGCACGGCGACCTTGCCGTCGGCGTCCTGGCTGTAGGCGATCGTGCAGGTCAGCTGACGTAGCGCGGTGGTGGACAAGCCCTTCAGCGCAAAGGGCAGGCGGGCCGCGACCTTGCCGCCCTGGGAGACGTCGACTTCGACGGTCACGCCGGGGCGGGTGGCCGGGAGGGCAGTGCTCAGGCCTGCGGCGCGGTCCTCGTCCCGCGGGCCGCCGAGCAATGCCAGGACGACCTTCTCCGTGGGCACCGGGCCGGCCGCTTCGCTGAGGTTCTGGTCCTCGGCCGAAGGCCCGGTCGTCCGGATGACGGGGGCCAGCCCTCCGTCGGGGGAACGGAAGAAGAGCAGCATGTCGTAGTCGCGGTTGAGGAAGCCTGGAAGCTGGCGGGACCGCCCGCCTCGATGACGTCGGTCTCCTGGATCCCGCAGCCGCCGAGCAGCGGTACGGTCGCCGCGAAGGCGAGGGTGACGGCTGCCGCGTGCCGACGCGTCCGCGCACGCCTCATCCGCCGGCCTCCTCCGCGTGGAGCGGTATCTCGACGGTGAAGACGGCGCCGCCCCCGGGCCGGTTCCCCGCGTGGATCGTTCCGCCGTGCAGCTTCACGTTCTCCGAGGTGATCGCGAGTCCCAGGCCGCTGCCCGCCGAGCGGGTGCGGGCCGCGTCGGCCTTGTAGACGTACGGAGATCAAGCAGCGCGCGTGGGAGCAGATCGCCACGGCGGGCGCGTCCGCGCTCTCCCTCAACGCGATCGCCAAGCAGATGGGCATGAGCGGACCCGCGCTGTACCGGTACTTCAGCGGCCGTGACGAGCTGATCACCGAGCTCGTGAGAGAGGCGTACCGAAGCCTCGCCGACACCTTCCGCGCGGCCTCGGAGGCCGGCGCCGACGTGACCGGGCTGGCACACGCCCTGCGGGGATGGGCCCTGGAGGATCCCCAGCGTTACTTCCTCATCTACGGCACGCCCGTCCCGGGCTACCACGCGCCCGACGACACCACCGCGATCTCGTCCGAGATCATGGCGACCATGCTGGACGCCTGCGCCGCGCTGCTCGCAGAGCCGCCCGCGGACGGCCCGGCCACGCCGTTCGACACGCACCTGGAAGGCCACCGGGACTGGGCGGGCGGCCATCCCGCGCCGCCCGCGGTCCTCCACCGGGCCCTGAGCTTCTGGAGCCGGCTGCACGGTGTCCTGTCCCTGGAACTCGCCGGCCAGTTCTCCGGTATGGGATTCGACCCCGCGCAGCTCTTCGCCGCCGAGCTGGACGACCTGGTCGGCGCGCCGGCGAAGTGAAGGCTGAGCCGTCGGCCCAGTCCCTCCCGCCGTCGCTGCGGCCGCTGCTGCTCGCCCCGTTGTCCGCGAACTCCCCCGAGATTGTCCGTGATCGGTAACGGACGCATCCCCTGGCCGCCGCCCCTCGTCCTGCCATGTGGTCACAAGGTGACCGGGCATCGGCGAGGAACTGCGCGAAGGCGGGGCGGACATGGCACGGCACGGCGGCGGGCGGGGCTGGTACGGCAAGCTGGTCGGGGCGGCGCTCGGGGTGACGGTGCTCGCCGCCGGCGCCTCACTGTGGACCGCGCAGGCCGATGCCGTGGGGGGCTCGGCACCGAAGGCGACCGCGTCGGCCAAGCCGGGCAGCGACGTCAAGGCGGTCGCGGAGACCATCGTGCACGCCTCGGACAAGGGGGCGCGCGGCGTCAACATCACCATCGACGACGGCCCCGACCCCGTCTGGACCCCTCAAGTGCTCGACGTGCTGCGGGAGTACGGGGTGAAGGCCACGTTCTGCATGGTGGGGACGCAGGCGCAGGCCCACCCGGACCTCGTGAAGAAGGTGGTCGCGGCAGGGCACCTGCTGTGCAACCACTCGGTCTCGCACGACACCACCATGGACAGGCAGTCCGAGGCCTACCAGTCGCAGCAGATCCTCGACGCCGAACGCATGATCACCAAGGCGTCCGGGGGCGTACGGCCGGTGTACTACCGGGCGCCCGGCGGTGCCTTCACCCCCTACAGCCGCAAGCTCGCCGCCTCCCGGGGCATGCGCCCGCTGGGCTGGAACGTGGACAGCAAGGACTTCGAACGGCCCGGCACGGACGCCATGGTCGCCACCGTCGAGCGAGAGCTGCCCAACGGGCCGACGATCCTCTTCCACGACGCGGGCGGCGAGCGTTCCCAGACGGTCGAGGCCCTGCGCCGGATCCTCCCGTGGCTCGCGGAGCAGGGCTACTCCTGCGGGTTTCCGGTGCGTTGAGTGCCTGAGTGAGTTCACTTGCCGGCCCGCCCCCTTGTTGGCGGGGCCGTAGAGCTCGCCGATTCCGGGACGGTTCCAGGTTGCCGATCAGCCACCGCGGGCATCACCACCGGACGGGACCGGCCGCGGGGGACAGGGTGTGGCCCCGGTGCGACGGCGGCTGCGGCCGAGCGCGCCGGCAGTCCCAGGGAGGGAGTTGAGCACTCATGCGTGCCCACGAGGGTGGTGCCCGAGAGCACACCGCACGCGCCGAGTACCTGCTGCCGTGCACCGTCGCCTCGGCGCGGCGAGCCCGCAGACTGACGTCCGCCTTTCTCACCCGGACGCATTCCCGCATCGCCGCCGTCGGGGCCGAGCAGGTGGCCGACGCCACGCTCATCGCGTCCGAGCTGGTCGCCAACGCGGTACGGCACGGACGCACCGGCTGCCGGCTGCGGCTGCAGGTGGGCGCGGGCCGCGTGACCGTGGAGGTGCACGACGACGCCCCGGGCCGGCCACGCACGCGTGCCGGTCACGCCGACGACGAGAGCGGTCGGGGCCTGGCCATAGTGCAGGCACTCACCGAGCGTTTCGACGTCGCGGTGCCGGTGACCGGCGGAAAGACCGTCCGGGCGGTGCTGGCCGTCTGACGGCACCCGGTCCGTAGGGACGGCCACCACAGGAAGTGGCCGCTCTCAAGGCGGCGCGGCGACGAACCGCGGCCCACAGCCGATGTGTTGCTGTGTCACGGCCGTGCCACGGGGGCGTCCTGAAGGGCAGACGGGCGTGACCTGCGGGCTCCGGGACTCCTCATAGTCGGTACAGAGCGGGAAACCGGCAACGAACACCGTCGGCTCCCCACTATCGCCGCCTCGGAAGGAACCTCCCGTGATGAACCGCCACCTGCGCAACGCCGTCGTCGCCGCCACCGCGATCACCGCCGGGCTGCTGATGACGGCGTGCCAGAACGGCTCCGACGACAACGCGGCCGGCAAGAGCGGAAAGGGCTCGACGTCGGTCGCGGAAAAGGCGTCGGACTCCAAGGGATCCACGGGCTCAAAGGGTTCCCACGGCGCTCAGGGCTCTCAGGGCTCCACGAACTCCAAGGGCGTCAGCGGCTCGTTCACGGACGGCAAGGTCACCTATCTCGCGCCGGGCAAGTACATCGTGTCCGTACCGGGCAAGGAGGACCAGCAGTTCCTGGTCGCCGACGACACCGAGGTGTACGGCGCCGGCACGGTCTGCGGCGAGGCAGGGGCCAAGGTGGACGCGCCGTGCACGCTGGACCAGTTGGAGGCTGCCACCAAGAAGGACGCCGTGAGCGCCGACGTGAAGATGAAGAACGGCATCGCGACCCTGGTGACCGAGCGGCGCGCCGCCCAGCAGGACACCGGCTCCGACTCGAAGGGCGTCAACGGAACCTGGTTCGGCAACGTCTCCTACCTGGCGCCGGGCAAGTACACGGTCTCCGACATGAAGGGCGTCGAGCAGCAGTTCTTCATCGCCGAGGACACCGAGATCCGGGGCTACGACGACATCTGCGACGCGGTGAACACGGGTGCAGGCGGCGAGGGCGGCACCGAGTGCACCGAGGCCGAACTGGAGGCAGCGGCCAAGAAGGGCTTCAGCGCCGAGGTCGTGATCAGCAACGGCATCGCCACCAGCATCCGCGACGACCACTGACATCGTCGGACCCGGGTAGGAAGACATCGTTTCCTTTGGTGCCGGTGAGGGCTTATGGGTCCTCTGCCAGCGTTCGGTGCCACCACGGAGGGCAAGTTCCCAGCCTGGCGGCGGCTCAGGTAATCGCAGGGCGCCGGCCGCGAGCACATCGGGCACAAGCAGCGATTGAGGGCCGCACCCCGGGCTGGGGTGCGGCGATCGGCGCCTGTGCTTACGAGGTCCAGCCGCCGTACGGCACGGTGATCAGCTCCATGGCATGACCCGCCGGGTCCATGAAGTACACCCCGCGGCCGCCGTCGTTGTGGTTGATCGCACCGGGCTGTTGCCGGTGCGGGTCAGCGTAGTGCTCGATGCCGCGCTCGCTGATCCGCGCGTACGCCGCGTCGAACTCCTCCTCGGAGATCAGGAAGGCGTAATGCTGCATGGCGATGTGGTCCGCGGGGATCGTGGCGAAGTCCAGCGTGACGCCGTTGCTCAGGGCGACCGCGATGAACGGGCCCCATTCCGCGGTGATCTCAAGGCCCAGCAGGTCCGCGAAGAACTGGGCGGACTCCCGATTGTCCCGGGCGTGGACGATCGTGTGATTCAACTCAACTGACAAGGAATGCCTCCGAAGGCACCTCCCGACACCTCCATGCCTCACCCAGCCGGTGATCGACACGCGATGTCCCGGTAGATCCTAGTCGCTGTTGTCTACGAAGTGATTCGGCGGTAGTTGATGAGTGCTGCGGCTATACCGACGAAGGCGAGGAAGTGCTCGGCCTTGCGTTCGTAGCGGCGATGCAGGCGCCGGCATCCAGCCAGCCAGGAGACCGTCCTCTCGACGACCCAGCGGTGGCGGCCCAGTCGTGTGGAGGGCTCGATGCCCTTACGGGCAATGCGGTGGCGACTGCCCCTCTTACGGAGCCATCTGCGCAGGTGGTCGTAGTCGTAGCCCTTGTCCGCATGGAGCTTGGCTGGACGCTGACGGCGCGGGCCGCGTCGGGAGCGGACGGGCGGGATCCCCCGCGCCAGTGGCTTCAGGCCGAGGCTGTCGTGCACGTTGGCACGGGAGATGCCCAGCGACAGGGGCAATCCGTTCCGGTCCGTGATCAGGTGGATTTTCGATCCGCTCTTGCCGCGGTCGGTCGGATTCGGTCCGGTCAGTGGCCCCCTTTCACCGCCCGGACGCTGACGGAGTCGATCGCGCACCGGGACCAGTCCAGCTCTCCTCTGGAGCCGAGTTCGACGAGGATGACTCGGTGGCGACGAAAATGATCGCTGCCAGGGTCTCCCGGTCACCGGTCCGTCGCCGACCCCCTCCCAGCGGACGCTTCACTTCCGTCGGCGGCACCACTCGCCGGAACAACACCCACAACTCATCCGGCACCAACCGCGCAACCAGATCCGTCATGAACGGCTCAACGAACGATCACGCCATAAGAAGCGACCTCTAAGTCTCGCCTCACAGTGAACGCACAGCGCACGGTTCCTCCTCTTATCCGGCGACACCCACCAAGTGAGAGGAACGCGCCGTGCGTTCACGTCCATCGATACGCATACGCCCGTACCCCGCCGGCTCCCTGGTCCTGGCTCTCGCCGCCGCGGGCTCCGTGCTGGCGGGGCCGGCCTACTCGGCCCCCGTCGCCGGACGGTCCGGCCTCGCCGATCTGCGCGCGGATGTGAACCGCGACGGGCGGGTCGATGTCACCGGCGGTACCGACGAACACCGTGAGGGCCGCTGGTCGGTCGAGCGCGGGGCCGTATTCCTGCCCAACATCGACGACGACACCAAGCGCTGTCCCGTCACCGGCCCGGGTGGCAGACCGCTGTCCGACGCCGCGCTGGCCGCCTGCAACGACGGAACGGACAAGAAGGTCAACGGCAGTGCGGACGCCGCCGACCTCGCCCGGGTCCGTTCCGTGCCCATGGCCGACGTCCCGGCGGGCGCCAAGGAAGCCTGAAGGTCACCGCGGGCGCCGCGCACACGCACCTTTTCCTCAAGCGTGCCGGGGCCTGGGTCCTGGTGACGTCCGGGACCCGGCTGACCGCGGCCGAGCTGCGCTCCGGTGTGGAGTTCGGCGTCGAGGCCACCGACGTCGTCCGGGACAGCGCCAAGTGGGACGGCCGGGCGGTGATCCGGCTGACGGTGACGGCCGGGCAGACGTCCGCCTCCGACGCCGTCACCCTGCGCGTCGCACCGCTGCTGACCCAGCATCACCTGCAGAACACCCAGCAGGTGATGGTGTCCAAGGTCCAGGGTGACGGCCCGGACAGCCGCCTTCAGCGGGAGTTCGTCACCGCGCTCGACAAGGAGGTCAAGAAGGCCGGGATCACCACCCCGCTGGTCACCTTCGAGAAGTACGCCGACCGCTGGGCCCAGGACTTCGTCGAACCGGCCTACGTCAGCATGACCGGGCCGGGCGGCAAGCGGCACGTGATGCGTGTGATGCTGCGCTCCGCCCAGCCGGACCGGGACGCCGGGCGGGAACTGTTCGAGAAGGTCCGCGGCCGGGACATCGGCGTCGTGCAGGTGACCGACCGGGCCGAACCCGACGACTGGTCGCTCAACTCCATGGGCAACCTGGAGACCATCCCGCCCTACTCGCACGGCGGGCGCTCGTTCCCGGCCGGCCGCATCATCATGGGCGAGCGCAAGGACAGCGGGGCGCGCCCGTCAAAGGTGATGCGCACCATGCTCAAGTCGCAGGGTCTGCAGGACCCGTTGCTGCTGGACACCTCATGGCTGGGCGTCGGGCACGTCGACGAGTTCGTACAGTTCCTGCCCGCCGACACCCCGCGCCGCTGGCGCATCGGCGTCGCCGACCCGCAGGCGGGGCTGCGGCTGCTGCGCGACGCCAAGCGCGACGGGCACGGCACGACGAAGATGTTCTCCGTCCCGGGCCGCGCCGACACCCCGGCGCCGAAGGAGACCATCGACCAGGCGCTCGCCTCCCGGCACCTGGTCGCCGACAACGAGATGGCGGCCCGGCGCATCGCGGCCAACCTGGAGATCCTGAAGCGCGAGACGGGCGTCACCGACGCCGAGATCGTGCGCGTACCGGCCCTGTACACCCGTGATTCGGAGGCCTTGACCTCCGAGGGCGAGGAAGTTCCCGTGCCGCGTCTGACGCGGATGGGCGCCGGCTCCGACCTCGTGGACAGCCTCAGGGACAACGGCCAGCAGAAGTGGCTCGCCGAGAACCCGGCCGCCCCGCGCGCGGCGGGCCCGGCGACGGTGACGACCAGCGCGTACGTTCCCGGAGCGGTCAACGGCGTCCTCCTGGGCCGGGACCGCTACCTCGCTCCGCGTCAGTGGGGTCCCGTCGTCAACGGCAAGGACCTCTTCACGGAAGCGGTGACCACCGTGTACCAGAAGGTCGGCATGAAGGTGTCGTACATCGACGACTGGTACACGTACCACCTCGGCATGGGCGAGGTGCACTGCGGCACCAACACCCTGCGCGACGCGTCGGCCGCGTGGTGGCGGCTCTCGGCGCGGTGACGGCCGGCGGATAGCCGACACCCGACCCCACCCAAGCCGGCCCGGCCGTCACCTGCGGCCGGGCCGGCCCGGTGCGCATCCTGGCCCTCCCCCTCACCGGACGACGCCGGGCTCGACCGTCGGTGTCGCCCCCGTAGTCACCGAGATGCGTTCGCCCACGCCGACCCGGGCGTAGAACGACTTGGCGTCCTCGGGGGCGAGGGCGATCAGGGCGCCGCCGACGCGGAAGCCGGTCAGGGACTTCAGCTGTGCGGTGAAGGTGCCGACGTAGAGCGGCTGGTCGCTGCCGTCGCGCAGCTCGACCACATACGGGACGTCCACCTCGGCGCGGTCCTTGGAAGGGATGTCGACAGGCAGGGCTCTCTGCTCCTGCTTCGTCACCACCGTCATCGAGGTCGCCGCGGCGACCGGGGCTTCGCGTGCCGACTCCCAGACGATCGGCATGAGTCGACCGCCGAAGGTGAGGGTGCGCCCGGTCAGGTCGAGGGTGCCGGGGACGGGCTCCGCGGTGGTCCGGGACGGTGACGGTGGGGAGGGCTGGGAGGGCTGGGAGGGGTCGGCCGGTGTTGCGGCCGGGGTGTGGAGCCGGTCCGGCTGGTCCGGGGTTCCGCCGAGGTGGAGCGTGAGAGCGACGGAAAGTGCGGTGAGGCCGGCGGTTCCCGCACCCAGGGTCGCCACGACCCGGCGTAGGCGTCTGCGGCGCAGCGCCCGGCCGCGGATCTCGGCGCCGTCGGCGACCGGCCGGGTCGCCTCGGCGGCGGCCAACTCGCGCAGTGCGGCAGAGAGTTCATCGGACACGGCCGCTCTCCTTCCGGACCGGCTCGTCGGCCCCGTCCTCCGCGAGGCGCTCCGCCAGCGCGGCCCGCCCCCGCGCCAGCCTCGCCTTGACCGTCCCCACGGGCGCGCCGGTCTCGGAGGCTACCTGCTGCACGGTCAGATCGCACAAATGGTGCAGGACGATCGCCATCCTCTGCGCCTCGGGCAGTTCGCGCAGGGCGGCCACGAGCGCGGTGTGCTCAGGCCCCGGGCCCGGTGTGGAGTCGGGGGCCGGGGTGCGCCGCACCAGTTCCAGCCAGCGCTTCGCCCGCCGCCAGCGACTCACCGCCAGCCGCATGGCCACCGTGCGGATCCACGCCTCGGGGGCACTGTCCGCCAGGAACTGCCTGCGCCGGTCCCAGGCCCGTACGAACGCTTCCTGTACGACGTCCTGGGCCTCGCCGTGGTCTCCGGTGAAGGCGTAGAGCTGTCCGGTCAGCCGGGGGAACGCGGCCGCGTAGAAGGCGTCGAACTCGTCCTCGGTCATGCCCACCACCCCCACTCCCCGCCGGAATCCGTGCTCTTTCCGTTTCCTTGCAACCCGGCCGCCTCGCCCGTGCGTACAGGTCCCGTAGGTTCCGCTGGATCGCGTAGGCCGCATCCAGTGAAGCGCAACCCATCAGGAAGACGGTGCACGGGGGTTTCAGGCTCCCTTTTCCTCAACGGGGTTGGGCACCTGCGCACCCGGCCACGAGCCACGACCGAGTCCCCGAGCCGAAGGACCCCCCACGTGCCACCCACCCACGCCGTACTCCCCGCCGGCCATGACTTCGCCTCCTACGCCCGGACCAACTGGTCCCGGCTGGTCGTGACCGCGCGGCTGCTCACCGACGACACGGGTGCGGCACAGGAGTTGGTGCGGAGAACCCTGGTGCGGGTGTGCGCGCGGTGGCGGGGAGTTCCGCGCGACGACGTGGACTTCCACGTGCGGCGCTGTCTGGTGCACAGCCATCTGCGCCCGCTGCGCGGGAGGCGGGCCGCACGCCGGCGGACGGTTCTGGTGCTGCGGATCTGGGAGGGGCTCGCGGACGCGGAGATCGCCCAGTTGCTGGGCTGCTCCGTGAGTGCGGTCCGTGCGCATGCCCGGCACGGGTTGAAGGAGGCCGGCGAAGAACCCGTAGGCCTGCGTGAGAAGTACACCCGTGCCGTCGAGGACCTCGTCCCGTCCGAGGTGCCGCTGGCCGGCCTCCAGGCACAGGGCCGTGTCCGGCGGCGACGCCGGCTCGCGGTGACCTCGACCGCCTGCGTGGCGCTGCTCACGCCGGTGACGGTCGCCCTCCTCAGCGTCGACCAGCTCGGGGGCGGTGCGCAGGACGGGGTGCCCGGAGCCCGGGGCGCGCGTTCGGCGACGAGCCCGATCCGGGTCGTGGCGCCGGGCGAGCGGGTGACCGTGGGGCCGCGGGTACGGGTGTGGCTCACGGCCGACGGTGGGCACTGGTCGGTGCCCGACGCCCTCCCACAGGACGACAACCACCTCGCCGTCGACGGACCGGACGGTGCGGCGGCCGTCTCCGTGCGGGCGGACGCCGTGCAGGGCGGCTTTCTCCTGTCCGGCCTCGTCCGCGGCCTGCACGGCGAGCCGAGCCGCGTCGAGGTGAGAACGGGCGACGGCACCACCACGGCGAAGGTCCTCGTCCTGGCGGGCAGTCCGGGGTGGGGCATCTGGTACGCGCCCGCGCCGCTGCCCGGTGAGGACATGAAAGCCCTGCTGTCCCTCGGCGGGGACGAGCGGATCGTCACCGTGTACGACGCCTCGGGCAAGGTCGCCGCACGGTCCGACCGCGAATGGTGGCGGATATGAACACGGCGCAGTGGCTGGAGAAGAGCAGGAAGAAGGTCGGGACGCCGGGCCGGCCCTCGACGCCCCGGCACCGCGAACGCGTGCCCCTGCGGGTCCGGTTCCGCCGCACCCGGGGCCGACGGCTGCGCCGGCTGCTGTACACCTTCCTCGCACTGGTCGCGACGCTCTGCGCGGCGGCCGTCGTGGCGTACCACTTGACGACGATTCCGGAGCCGCACCCCGAGACCGTCACCCAGAGCACCGTGTTCCTCGACGCGGGCGGGGCCTACCTGGGCCGACGTGGACCGGTCGACCGGCAGGACGTCCCGCTGTCGGCGGTCCCCCGGCATGTGCAGGACGCGGTGATCGCCGCGGAGAACCGCTCCTTCCGTACGGACAACGGCATTTCACCGCGGGCCATCACGCGGGCCGCGCTGGCGACGCTGACGGGCGGCGACCCGCAGGGCGGCTCGACCATCACCCAGCAGTACGTGAAGAACGCGCTGCTGAGCCCGGAGCGTTCGCTGACCCGCAAGGCGCGCGAGGCGCTCATCGCGATCAAGTTGGACCGCACCCGCGGCAAGGACGAGATCCTGGAGGGCTATCTCAACACCGTGTACTTCGGCCGGGGCGCCGCCGGGATCCAGTCCGCCGCGCGCAACTACTTCGGCGTGGACGCGAGGAACCTGACGGTGGCGCAGGGCGCGGCGATCGCGTCCATCGTCAACATCCCCTCGTACTACGAGAAGGCGGGCTCCGATCCGAAGGTGACCGCGAAGCTGCGCGGCCGGTGGGAGTGGGTGCTCGACGCGATGGCGGCGAGCGAGAGCATCACGGCGGAGCAGCGGGCGGCGGCGCGTTTCCCGGCGTTCCGTTTCTATCCGCCGGGCGAGACCGAGGGGCAGCGGCAGTATCTGATCGACGTCGCCGCGAAGGAGGCCGCCGACCGGCTCGGCATCACCGAGGACCAGCTGGCGAGCGGCGGCTACAACGTGACGACCACCTTCGACCTGGCGCTCCAGGACACCGCCACGCAGCGGGTCGCGGAGCATCCCGGAGGCAAGGGCGGGGTGCGGCTGCACACCGCGGTCGTGGCGATGGTGCCGGGCGACGGAGCGGTACGGCTGCTGTACGGGGGTTCGGACTACGCGCGCCAGCCCTTCAACGACGCGGTGAGCGGGGCGGTGGAGGCGGGGACGGCTCTGGACCCCTTCACCAAGCTGGTGCGGGCGGACGAGCCACTGCACGCCCTGCTCAGGACACCGGCGCCGACACCGCTGAACATGGCGTCGGCCTATGCGACCGTCGCGGCGAACGGTGAGTACGCCACCCCGTACACCGTCGCACGCATCACGCAGGCGGGCCGTACGGTCTACAAGGCGCGGCCGGATGTGCGGCAGGTGCTGGGCGAGAAGGAAGCGATGGTGGCGGGCGTGATGACCGGGGCGGGGCCGGTCCCCGTGGGCGTCCGCCCGGCGGAGACGCAAGGGTTCACCACCGAGGGGGCAGGTGGCGGAACCGCCCGGCGGACCGTGTGGACCACCGGCTACGACAGCCGGCTCACCCTGACTGTCGCGCTGTTCGCCGACCGGGCCGGCAGCAAGAAGGGCACGCCGGCGCCCACCCGGCTGCCGAACGAGCCGCCGCCGACCGAGTTCGCCGAGAACGTGGCGACGGCGATCTGGAGGGCCGCCACGAAGGGGGACCCGTCAGGCACCGGGAAGGAGGATGCGGTCAGGCAGCCCTCCTCGGTGCCTTCACCGGGGTAGCCGCGGGCACTGACAGCGCGGTCGGCGGCGACCTGGCGCCACGTCACCAGGAGATGGCGTCCTCCATCTCCTGCTGCCAGTACGTGACCTTGAGCGAGTCGTCGACGTGGACGCCCTTCGCGGGCAGGGACGGGTGGGCGCCCGTGCCGACGCTCTCGTTGCCGGAGCGGCCCTGGAAGTAGACGGACAGGGTCTTCACGGTGTGGCCGTTGGCGCCGCTGCCGTCGGCCGCCGAGAGGTTCACGGAGGCGTAGCCGGACTCGCCGGGCTGGAGCGTGACGACTGCCTGGGGCTGCGAGTCCTCGATGACCGGGGGCACGGACTGGGCCTCGCCGAAGCGGACGGCCGGGTAGCCGTAGAGGTAGCAGGTCTTGCTGCCGGTGTTGGTCACCGTGAGCAGCATGTGGTTCAGGGGGCGGTTCAGCGGGGCGGCGACCGTCTTGGTGTTGGAGCCCTCGCAGGTGACCGGCTTGGCGGCGGAGGAGGCGGGCGTCTTCGACGTGGGGGTCTGCGCCGCGGTGCCCGAACCGTTGGTGGAGGCCTTGGCTCCCGCGGAGCCCGAGGAGTTCGCGGAGCCCGAGGAAGAGTCGGACCCGGTGTCCGAAGCAGGGGTGCCGGCGGACTGGCCCGTGCTCGTGGAGGGCTGCACCTTCGACGACGCACCCTCGTCCTGGACGCCCGATCCGTTGCTGCAGGCGCCCAGGGAGAGCGTGGCGAGGACTGCGGTCGCGGCGGCGCCGGCCAGGCGGATGCGGGAGGTGCGGAGCTTCGACATGTGGCTGTGCCCTTCGTGTTCCGGTGGGTGGTGACTGGATGACCGAAGCTTGTGCGGTGATCCGTCCCAGCGGCCACGGATGACGGGCAGTTGGGGACGCCGGAACGCTGGAATGCACCCTGACCAGGGAGAATGCGGTCGGCCTGGAACGCTCTTCTGGGACACGAGGGCTCCCGCAACGAACCTCTTCGCGAGGTTCGTTGCGGGAGTTCGGGGTCGTGGGGGTCAGCCCGCCTGCGACGGGGTCTGCTTGACGCCGTCGACGACGGCCCGGTTGATGATCGCGCTCGTGTACATCACCGTGCCGGGCTTGATCAGAGCGGACTCGCCGGTGGCCTTGCGTACCTGGACGCTGCGGTCCCCGAGGAAGACATGGGTCTTCTTGTCGAAGATCCACTCCTCGCGCTGGCCGCTGGTCTCGTCGAGCCGGGCCACCGCGACGCCGTGCCGTCCCACCGCGTCCACGGCGTCGTTCACGACGACGACGCCCGGGATCTTCTCGGCGGCCTTGAACAGCGCCGAGTAGAGCTCCGCCGGCGGGTAGCTCTCGCCGAGCAGGTCCCCGATCGTGGTGAACGCCTGCTGGTCGGGCGAGTTGCCCATCCCCTCCGTCTCCTTGTAGATCTTGGCCAGCAGTGCGTCGGGGTCGGTGGTGAGCTTGGCGAGGTAGTCGTACGACGGAGCGTTGAGGTACGCCTCGCGCTCGTTGCCCTGCTCGTCGGGGAGGCTCAGGGTCTCGCCCTCGGGGCTGTCGTTGACCGCGGGGTCGATCAGCCAGCCCTTGGTGCCGTCGGCGGACATCCACACCTGCCGGCGGTGCAGCTGGTGGCTGGCCAGGCTGCTCTCGTCGCCGACGGTCCTGACGAACGTGTCGGCCGTCTTGGACTCCACGTAGACGTACTGGCCGGGCTTGACGGTCGGGTGGGACACGTCGGCCGCCGCCAGCGAGATCTGGTCGAGCAGCTGCGGGACTCCTTCGGTGCTCGCGGCGCCGAGCTGCGTGGTCAGGGCCGGTCCCGTCGCGAGGGCGCCGTCCTGGGCTCCGTCACGGCCGCCCGTGACTCCGCCACCGCCGGACACCGCGAACCCGGCGACGACGATGCCGGCCACGGCGGCCGCCATGGCGGGCAGCACGATCGCCGGACGCGGCAGTCGCAACCGTCGTACCTTCGCCGGGGCTTCGGAGGCTGCCGTCGCCGTGCGCTCTTCCTGCTGCATGTCGTGGATCTGGGCCATCAGGCGCTCCCTGTGGAACTCGTGACGGCCCACCGGCAGGTCACGCGCCGTCCGGGACAGGAGCTCGGCGCTCTCATCCCGCTCTGCCGGGTTCTGCCGGGACGTGTTCGCGTTCATCGGTTTCCTTCCTGTGCGGGCCGTATCGCGTTTGTGTGATCGCCTCTTATCTGTCGGCCGAGCAGGCCGCCTTCCCGTTTCCCGCGAACTTTCCAGTCCTGCCTGCCGGTTGCGGGCGCCTCCGCCAGCGCACGCAGCTTCCTGCGGGCCCGGGAGAGCCGGGAGGCCACCGTTCCGACCGGGATGCCCAGCGCCTCGGCCGCGGCCTCGTAGTCCAGGCCCTCCCCCAGGCAGAGCGTGATGACCTCGCGCTCCGGTCTGCGCAGCGCGGCGAGCGCGTTGAGGGCCGTCGCGAGGCGCCGCCGGTCGTCGACCCGGTCGGCCACCTCGTCGGCGTGGTCGGCCACCGACAGCTCGGCCGCCGCGGCCGCGTTGGCCGCCGCCCGGTATCGCCGGTTGCTCCGGTACTGGTTGCGCGCCGTGTTGGTGGCGATGCCCAGCAGCCAGGGCCGCAGGGAGCCGCCCTCCGGCTCGACCCTGTCGCGCAGCCGCCATGCCTCCAGGAAGGTCGCCGCCATCACGTCCTCGGCCACCGACCAGTCGGCGGTCAGCCGGAAGGCATGGTTGTAGACCGCGCGGGAGTAGCTGTCGAAGAGCTCGGCGAACGCGCTCGACTCCCCGGCCCGTACCCGGGTCCGCATATGAGTGCTCACCTCAATGAGCTGTCCGGCACCCCACACCGGCTTCCCGTGACCTGCATCACACTCGGCGTCCCTGCGCCGGCGAACGAACACCCCGCATGCTCTCACCCGGCCGATCGGACCGAGAGGCCTGGCCGTTCGGACCGCGGGCCTGGCCGGTCGGCCGACGCGGTGCCGTCGGGTGGCTGCCTAGGGTCGGTCCCGACCGGACACGATCGGATACCGCAGCCCGAGGGGGAGCGTTCGATGGATCAGCGACGGAGTACCGGAGTGCAGAACGGCGCCACGGACATGGCCGGAGCCACCGTGGAGTTCGAGTGCGACGTCATGGACCTGCTCGTGGCGGCGCTGAGCAGTGCGATCAGGCATGAGGCAGCGGTCGTAGGGACCGAGAACCTGCTGGCCGCGCTCGTCATGGGAGAGACGGACGCGGGCGCGGCGATCGCCCCGGGGATGCGGAAGGCCGGTGCGCTCGGTGGCCTGATCGCCGGTCGGGGCGGTCGGGGCTGGGTGAGCGACGACGGGGACGAGGACGCGGGCGCGACCGTCGCGGCCGGTGCCGACGAGGACGAGGTCACCGCCGCCTGGCGTGAGGTGCACTGGCGGTCCGGGCTCGCGAAGCGCGGGCCGGCCGCGGACGACGGCCGTGAGTTGCCCGGGATGTCCGGCGCCCTGCGACGGTGCCTGCTGCTCGCGCTGGCGTCGGCGCGCACCGAAGGTACGGTCTCGGTGCGCTGCCGGCATGTGGCGAGCGCGCTGCTGGAACTGCCGGAGAGTCGGGCCCGGGAGGCGTTGGTGCTGCAGCGGCTGGACCTGACAGCCGCGGCGACCGCACTCGACGCGCTGGACGCGGGCGCCCCGGCGCAGACCGAGCTGCCGGAATCCCGTGGCGTCACCCTTCTCCGCCGGGCCGGGACGCTCGGCAAGAGCGGCAACCGGCTGACGCGCGCGCTGACTTCGTGGACCTCCGGGGCCGGCGTGTACGGCTCACCGGTCGTGTTCGCGGTGACCGTCGAGGCCGTACGGCAGGCTGCGCGGTGCGGGCGTTCCGCGGCGGAGCCGGTGGATCTGCTGCTGGGCATCCTGGCCCTGGACCGCTCCCTTGCCGTTGCCGGACGTTCCCTGCCCGAGGAACTGGCCGACGCCAACTCCGCCGCCGCGCTGCTGCGCAGGCATGGCGTACGGCAGGACTCCCTGACCCGTGTGGCGAGGGAACGCACGGCGACAGCCACTGCGGCCGGCGCCTGCGCATCGGATCGCGAGGCCGACCGGATACGGCTCTCCGACTCCGCCGAGCGGGCCAAGGCAGTCGCCCGGCTCACCGCCGCCGAGCACGGTTCATCGTCGGTCGGTACGGTCCACCTGCTGGCCGCGCTGCTCGAAGCCGAGGACACCCAGGTGGCCCGGCTCCTGCCGACCGTCTCGCGCGTGGACGTCGCCGCGCTGCGGGCGGAGTTGCCGCGCCGGGCGGGCGCGTGACCCACGGGGACGTGACAGAACGCCGCCCCATCAGTACGGCCCTGCGCCCCACCGCACGCCGTACGGTCGCCGTCGACGCGTCGCTGTCCGCGCTGACGGCGGTCCTCGGGCTGCTGCCGCTGCTGCTGGTGCACGCGCAGCACCCGGTCCTGGCGGTCCTGGAAGCACTGTGGGCAGCGCTGCTCGTCGCCGTACGGCGTGGCCGTCCCGTCGCCGCGGTGCTGGGTGCCGCGCCGCTGGTCATGGGCGGCAACGTGTGGACGCTGCCGGTGATCGCGCTGATCGTGCTGTCCGCCACGCGCCGTATCGCACCGTCCCGGCGTGCTTGGCGGGCCGTGGGCGCGGCCTGTGCCGTCCTCGGTGTCCTGACCGTCGCCGTCGGCCTGTTCCGGTGGGAACACCTGCCGACGGCCCTGGCCGACAACGCGATCTCCGCGGCGCTCCTCCTGCTGCTCCCCGCCCTGTCGGGGACCCTGCTGGGCCGCCGCCGGCCCTTGACCGGCCTGCTGCGGGAGCGCAACGCCTATCTGGAGCAGACCCGTACGCTCACCGCGGAGGCGGCCCGGCTGGCGGAGCGGACCCGGATCGCGGGCGAGATGCACGATCTCCTGGGCCACCGGCTGAGCCTGATCTCGGTGCACGCGGGAGCGCTGGAACTCGCCGCCGCCCGGCAGGCGCCGCCCCTGGTGGGGCAGGTCGAACTGCTGCGCACGACCGCCGGCACGGCCATGGAGGAGCTGCGCGAGATCCTCGGCGTCCTGCGGCGAGCGGAGCTTGCGGATGCGATGGATCCGCCGGACGGGAGCGCGAAGGGGGGCACGGGCGAGCGCGGGACGCGCGAGGACATCACCGCCCTGGTGACACAGTCCCGGCAGGCAGGCGGCGGCCCGGTCGAGCTGGACTGGTCGGTTCCCGGTACGGCCGAGGTGGGCGCCCGTGCCCGGCAGGCGATCCACCGGGTGGTCCGCGAGGGGCTGACGAACGTGCTGAAACACGCGTCCGGCGCGCCCACCCAGGTGGCGGTCAGGGGCACGGACGCAGGCATCGACGTCGACGTCACGAACGGGCCGCCGGGCGAGGCCGTCCGTTCACAGGGCGGAACTCACAGTGGCCTGGCCGGACTTCACGAGCGCATCTCGTTGCTCGGCGGCACATTCGAGGCCGGGCCCCTGCCGGACGGCGGCTTCCGCGTGGCGGCACGGCTGCCGGCCGAGGCGATCAGGTCCGTGTCCGGGCCGCTCCCGGAGACCTCCGCCGGGCCACTCCCACCCCCGAGAGGAGCCCACGCCCCGCTGTCGACCGAGGTCCTGACCTGGCCGCGCGTCCTCGGAGCCAGCTGCGCGTCCGTCCTCGTGGTCCTGCCGACGGCGGGCTTCCTCGTCGTCGTGCTGCTGGCGGCGCTCAGGTGAATCCCGAAGGGGCTGAGCCACAACGGCCAAGTTCTAGGATGAGCCGATGATCCGGGTCCTGATCGCCGACGACGAGGCGCTGATGCGCACCGGTATCCGGCTGATCCTGGAGAACGCCGACGACATCGAGGTCGTGGCCGAAGCCGGGGACGGCAGGGAGGCCGCCGCGGCCTGTCGCGCCCAGGACGTCGACGTCGCCCTGCTGGACATCCAGATGCCGGTCAGGGACGGCATCACGGCCGCCGAGGACATCACCCGCCTGTCGCCCCGTACGAGTGTCGTGATGCTGACGGCCTTCGGTGAGGAGGCGAGCGTCACGCGCGCCCTGCGGGCCGGCGCCAACGGTTACCTCCTCAAGGACACGGGCCCCACCGAACTGATCCGCGCCGTGCAGCTCGCCGCGAAGGGCGAACCGGTCCTGGCACCCCGCGTCACCCGCCAACTGCTGGAACGCCATGTGCAGTCCGGCCGCGGCACCGAGGCCGCCCTGCACAGGATCGCGGAACTGACCCCCGCCGAGCGTGATGTCCTGCGCCTGCTCGGTACGGGACTGTCGAACTCGGAGATCGCCGGCCGGCTGTACCTCAGCGCCGGCACCGTCAAGGCGCACATCAGCCGCATCCTGACCCGCACCGGCTGCGCCAACCGTGTCCAGGCGGCCGTACTGGCGCACGACGCCGGACTGCTCGACGGCCGCTGAGCCGGCGGGCAAGGCCCCGGGTGCGGACGACGGACCGGGGAGCTGGGCGGGGCCTCCCCGGTCCGTCCCCGGTCCGTCCCCGGTCCGGTGCGGGACTCGTGCAGGTCAGTCCTGGTGTTCGACGTCCGTGCCGGGGCCGCCCGACAGCGTGTCCGTGCCCGGGCCGCCGTACAGCTTGTCGTTGCCGCTGTTGCCGAACAGCGTGTCGTCGCCGCTGTTGCCGTACAGGATGTCGGCGCCGGGGCCGCCGTAGAGGAAGTCGCTTCCGGTGCCGCCGCGAAGGGTGTCGTTGCCGTCCGAGCCGTTCAGGCGCTGGCGGCCCGCTCCGCCGTAGAGGAGGTCGTTGCCGGCACCCCCGTCCGCGTCGCTCTCGTCGCCGTCGAGGTGGATCGTGTCGACGCCGGCCTGGCCCAGGACGATGGAGGATTCGGCGCCGTTGAGTGTGTCGTTGCCGTCCCCGCCGCTCACCGTCCCCGCCACGCCCAGCTTGACGGTGTCGTCGCCGGATCCGCCCTGGAGCTGGTTGCCGTCGACGCTGCCGGTGTGGGTGTAGGTGTCCTTGCCGGGGCCCAGGTCGATCGTGGCCAGGTAGTAGGTCTGGTCGGTGGCGTTGTCGTAGGTGATGGTGTCGTTGCCGTCGCCGAGGTTCATGGACAGCGTGGCGTACGGGTCCTGGCTGTCGAGGGTGGTCTGCGTGCAGGAGACCTTGGTGCGGTCCGCGCTGTCGGGGTAGGTGCAGTCCCCCTCCGTCGGCGCGATGGATATCGGGACCACGTCGTCGATGACGTAGGTGATGCTCGCCAGGCCGTCGGATGCCGTCGCGGTGACGGTCACCTTGTTGGTCTGGCCGGACGCCGCCGTGTAGACGACCGACTTGCCGCCGAGGCTTGCGTCCACGGTTGCCGACGGCGTCGCGGCACCGGCCACCGCCGGCAGGGCGATCGACGCGGTCAGCGCCGTGCCGATGGCCAGGGTCAGGGCCGATGCGGCGGTTAAGGCCTTGCGGCGGACGGGGCGAGAGACCATGAGAGAACCTCCGTGGGAAACATGTGGTTACGACAACCACATGTGACTCGCGGGGCCTGTGGGGGGTTGTGCAGGGTTTTGTACGGTCGCGTCGCGACGTGGCGTCGGGAGCGGGCACGCGGGGCGGCCTTACCAGCGGCTATCGCCACGGCGAAGCTCGGCTCGACACCTGACCGTCGGGCAGGTGTCGTCAGGAATTCACCTGATCGGGGGCCGGCTCATCGGCGGCCGACTCGGCCGCGGCGGCGATGTTGCGGATCATGCCCCCGAAGACCGCGGCGTGGAAGGGTGCCACGCCCCACCAGTACGCGTGCCCGGCGAGTCCGCGCGGATGGAACAGTGCCCGCTGCCGGTACACCGTGCGCCCCTGCGGATCCCGGTCGACGGTCATCTCCAGCCAGGCCAGGCCCGGCAGCCGCATCTCCGCCCGCAGCCTCAGCAGCCGGCCCGGCTCGATCTCCTCCACCCGCCAGAAGTCCAGACTGTCGCCGGCCCGCAGCCGGTTGGCGTCCCGGCGGCCCCGGCGCAGGCCCACTCCGCCGGCCAGCGCGTCCAGCCACCCGCGCAGGGACCAGGCCACCGGCGAGGAGTACCAGCCGTTCTCGCCGCCGATCGCCTCGACCACCCGCCACAGCGCCTGCGGCGACGCCGCGACGGTGCGCTCACGGGCGTCCGAGTACAGGCTGCCGCCCGCCCAGTCGGGGTCGGTCGGCAGCGGATCGCTGGGGGCGCGGGGCGTCGCGGCCGAGGACCACCGCGTCGCCACGTCCGCATCCTGCACGCGCCGCAGCGCCAGCCTGATCGCGCGGTCGAGGCCGACGGGCCCGTCCGGCGGGTCCGGCACGTGACCGACGATGTCCCGTTCGGCACACACCACCTCGTGCTTCAGCGACTCGACCAGCGGGCGGGCGAGCGCGCCCGGCACCGGGGTGATCAGACCGACCCAGAGACTCGACAGCCGGGGCGTGAGCAGCGGCACGGGGACGATGACACGCCTGGGCAGCCCGGCGACGGCGGCGTACCGCCGCATCATGTCCTGGTAGGTGAGGATGTCCGGTCCGCCGATGTCGAAGGTGCGGTTCACGTCGTACGGCAGCCGCGCGCATCCCACGAGCAGGCGGAGCACGTCGCGCACGGCGATCGGCTGGATGCGGGTGCGCACCCAGCTCGGGGTCACCATCGCGGGGAGCCGCTCGGTCAGATACCGCAGCATCTCGAACGACGCCGACCCCGAACCGATGATCACGGCCGCCCGCAGTACGGCGGTCGGCACGCCCGAGGCCAGGAGGATGCGGCCCACTTCGGCGCGGGAGCGCAGATGGGGCGAAAGCGCGCGCTCCGGTACGCCGGCCGGGGTCAGCCCGCCGAGGTAGACGATCCGCCGGACGCCGGCGGCACGCGCCTGCTCACCGAAGACTCTCGCCGCACGCCGGTCGGTCTCCTCGAAGCCCCGCCCCGTACCCAGCGCGTGCACCAGGTAGTAGGCGACGTCGACCCCCTCCATCGCCGCCCGCACGGACCCCTCGTCCGTCACGTCCCCCCGCACGGCCTCAACCTGCCCGGCCCACGGATGGTCCCGCAGCTTGCCGGGCGTACGGGCCAGACACCGCACGGAATGTCCGGCGCCCAGCAACTCCGGCACCAGCCGGCCGCCCAGATAGCCAGTGGCACCCGTGACCAGGCAGCGCAGCGGCCGGTCGGCAGGGATCGTCATGGGCCTCACTCCTCCGGGAGCGCGTGCCCTCCCGGGGGCGCCTGTCGAAGTTTCCTCACCTCAGCCCATGCTTGGATCCGGGGACGGGCCCCGCAACCTAGGCGGGTCCCTTGAGGAGCTCGATCAGACTGGTCACGGCGTCACCGGCACGACGGGCGGCGGTGCCTCTCCGTCGGTGGGAAAGTCTGTCATGGCAGCACTACATCTCCATGCCTGTCGGCGCTAGGGTTGTGCCACGAGGCAGAGGGTGCTGAACCGTTCGGAGTACGGGTGCCGTGTCCGCCCGGGTCCCTCGCCGCGCCCCCGAAACGAAGGTGCCATGCCCGCCGAGAACGCCCCTGTCGCCGGGAACCTCGACGACGACGACTATCCCGCCTACACCATGGGGCGGGCCGCCGACGTTCTCGGCACCACTCCCGCCTTCCTGAGGGCCATCGGGGAGGCCGAGCTGATCACTCCCCTGCGTTCCGGAGGTGGTCACCGCCGGTACACACGACGCCAGTTGCGCATCGCCGCCCGCGCCCGCGAGCTCGTCGACCAGGGCACGCCCGTCGAGGCGGCCTGCCGGATCATCTCCTTGGAGGACCGGCTGGCGGACGCCCTCCGGCTGAACCGGGACATGCGCCGGGAGCTGGACGAGCGCGGCCCAGATATCTAGTCCCGCCGATGCAGAAATACAGGTGGCCGCTGGAGGAGAATCAATGCTCGGCGCCGAAATCACACGGGTGCAAACGCCCGGGCTGTGTTAGCGTGATACCAGTTGCAGTTTTGGTTGCCAGAGATTTGTTTCTTTGCAGAGCTTTCCGGATCTTTCCGGAGGGGTGATCATCGCGGCGACTCGGACCCGTAAAGTGCGGAGTCCGGCACTGCCCCCCAAGGGAGATTCAATATGGCATCTGGCACCGTGAAGTGGTTCAACGCGGAAAAGGGCTTCGGCTTCATCGAGCAGGACGGCGGCGGCGCTGACGTGTTCGCCCACTACTCGAACATCGCCACCAGCGGCTTCCGCGAGCTTCAGGAAGGCCAGAAGGTTACCTTCGACGTCACGCAGGGCCAGAAGGGCCCGCAGGCCGAGAACATCGTTCCCGCCTGACGCTGACGCGTACTACGTGGCTGGGGCCCGCGCTCTTGGGGTGCGGGCCCCAGCTCTTTGCTTTTCTTGACGTTCCTTGACGTTCCCGGATTGTCAACAGCCTCGGATTCACTGCCGAGAGGTCCGGATTTTCGAATTCCTTCGGCTCATTCTCGTGCCGTGGAGGCATCCATGCGTTGCGTCATCGCCCGCTTCCCCTTCGACCTCACCAAGAGCGAGGTCGAACAGTCGATGAGCGGCATCACCCCCGAACCCGTCACCGGCGTGGCCGTGACCATCGGCCGCCGCGTCTACCCCGTGATGCAGGTCGGGGAAGTGATCACCAGGCAGAACCGCCGCGACTTCACCACGGGCGAGATGCGCCGGGCGCTGACCAGGCTCGGCTTCGTCTGCCACGACGCGCCGCCGGTCCCGCCGACCCGGGACGCGCCGGCTGACGAAGGTGCGCTCGGCTGGTGACGCCTCGCCTCCTGCCACGCCCCGACGCCGGTCGTCGGGCTAGGCTCCGGAGGCATGACACACCCTGACGACCTGCTCGTCGCGATCGCCGCGATGGTGGAGTCGCGGCACAGCAGCCAGATGTCCCTGACCGTGGTGGTTCCGGGAGCGGTCATCACGGGCCGCTTGGCGCCGGAATCCCTGTGGAAGGAACGGGTGGCCGAAGTCCTGCGGGACTCCGAGCACCTGGGGCAGTTCGCCGCCGCGTTCACCCGGCGCCGAGGCAACCACGAGGCCGACCACCAGGACGGCGACGGCCGCGGGCCGGACCACGGTGACCGGCCCACGTACCTCCACTTCCACGTCGCCCGGATCCTCCAGGGCAGTTTCGGTATCCCCGACACGGGTGGCATGTACCGGGTCGCCCTGGAGGAAGTGAGCGCCTGGACCATCGGCGACATCGGCTACTCGGACCAGTAGGGCCCGGACGCCCTAGTCGGAGCCGGCGCCCGTCACCTCGGTCACCTTCCACCGCTGATTGGCTCCGGAGTTCGCCAGCCACACGCCGACCCCGGCGCCGTCGTCGGTGGACTGCCCGGAGACGTCCGCGAGTCGGCCGGTGGCGGCGTTGACCAGGGTCCAGGTGCCGTCGCCCGTCGTCGACATGATCCACTGGGCGGCGCTGTCCCGGCGCCCCTCGTCCGGCTCGGCCACCAGGGCCCCGTCGCGAACGGCCAATCGCTTGCCCTCGCTCACCTCCGTGAAGGCGTACCGCTTGCGGTTGTCGGAGCCGCTGATCTGCTCCACCCGCCACTGCTGACCGCTGGGGTCGGCGGCGTCGGCGCTCTTGATGACCAGTCCGGTGCCGTTGTCGGCGATGGTGAGGTCCTTGCCGCTCTGAGCGCCGGTCAGCCGGTAGGTGTGGCCCTTCTTCAGTTCGGCCGCGTCCTTCGCGACGCCGGACACGCCCTTGACGAGGAACGACGTCACCGACTGGGCGGGCACGGTGACCGTGGCCCGCTCGCCGCTGACCCGGACCGCCTTCTGCCGCTCCAGCTTGCCGTCGGCGCTGGTCACCACCGGGGTGACGGTGGCTCGGGAGGAGACCCGGCCGAACTTCGACAGGTCGAGCGTGACCTCGCGTGCCTCGGTGGTGCTGTTGACGTGGACGACGGTGGCCGCGTCGCCCTTGCGGGAGACGGCCGCGGTGCTGGAGGTGTCGTTCGTCTTGATCAGCCGGTCGCCGGGCTTGATGTAGTGCGTGAAGTTCCGGGCGGTGTCGAACTTGGTGTTCGTGTAGATCGGGCAGGACTTGAGCGTGTCCTTCGACGTGCAGCTGAACGACAGCTGGATCTCGCCCCAGTTGCCGCCCTTCCCGGACTCGCCGCCCGGCTTCATGTTGTCGTAGTCCTCGACGGGCTGCCAGAACACCCAGGCGCGGGGCTCCAGTTCGCGCAGGTCGTCGACCATGCGCTGGGCGAGGCCCAGGCCGGGCCGCATGTCCGTGAAGCTCTGGCCGTCGCCCCAGTCGCCCTCGACCTCACTCATCCACAGCGGCTTGTCCGCGGCCTTGGCCAGGTCGCGGACCGTGGTGCGCTGGCCGGTGCCGTAGGTGTGGACGTTCATCTGGCCGACGAGGTCGCGCACTTGCTGGGGGTAGGAGTTCCAGTTCGTGGCGAAGGTACCGGGGTTGGTCTCGTCCATCGCGGAGATCTCGGCGTGAGTGCGGGACTTGGCCAGGGTCGGGCCCAGTGCGCTGATCACCTTCTGCTGGAGTTCGGGACCGATGTGGGCGCCTTCCTGACGGCCGCCGACGGGCTCACCGTCCGGGCCGAGCTGGGTGCCCCAGTAGTTCGTGTTCGGCTCGTTGAACGGGTCCAGGGTGTCGACCTTGATGCCGTGCGCCTTCTCCAGCCGCTCGGTGGCGCCCACCAGGTACTCGGCGAAGTCGTCGACGGACTCGGTCTTGAGCTGGTCCTTGGCCGCGTCGAAGTTGCCGGAGACGTAGCCGCTCTCGGTCATGAACCAGGGCGGCGAATTGCTGAACGTCTCCCAGTGGGTGATGTCCTTCTTGATGCGGTCGATCCACCAGCGCTGCGTCTTGTCGGCCTTGTTGTTCCAGTCGGCCGGGTCGTCGGCGTCCCACCAGTCGACGTCCTCGCGGGTGGTGCCCGCCGGGGCCTTCCACCAGCCCTGGACCGCGCCGCCGGCCCGCAGGTAGTCCTTGACGTCGGGGGCGTTGCCGCCGCCGATGTTGTAGCGGGCGATGTTCAGCGCGAGACCGTCCTCGCCGAAGAGGAGCCCCGCCAGCTTCTCGCGTATCGCGGGCGGGTAGTCGCCGGTCGCGTTGGCGAACCAGACCAGGCTGGTGCCCCAGCCCTCGAACTTCTCCTGCTTGTAGGAGGGGTCGGGCACGACGGTGACCGCGGCGGTGGCGGTCGTCTCCGCGTGCGCGGCCGGCAGCGCGGTGGCGGCCAGCACGGTCCCGGTCGCGAGGGCCGTGATGCCGACCCCCAGGAGCCTTCTCTTACGGATGCGGTGTGCCATGTCGAGTACTCCAGCGAGGTTCGGTTCGGTGCGTTTCGGCGGGTTCTCGTATGATTTCTGCTCGGAATGTTTACGTAAACATACGTTGGCGGGATGTCTACACTGTCCGAATCTCAGGGGTCAAGGAGTCGTCCGGGACCGAAAGTTGCGCAGCCCGGCGACCTAGGGGACAAGGTGGGCAAGATGGGCACAGCGGACGGTGACGACACCGCGGCGGGGACGAGGAAGCGTGCCGCCCGCCCCCGTCAGGGCGCCTCCATGGCCGACGTCGCGCGCCTCGCCGGGGTCTCCTCCCAGACAGTCTCCCGTGTCTCCAACGGCTTCCCGGGCGTGAACGAGGAGACCCGGCAGCAGGTCCTGGCCGCGATGCGGGAACTGGGCTACCGGCCCAACAGCGCCGCACGGGCCCTTAGGCGCGGCGAGTTCCGCACCCTCGGCGTGATCACCTTCTCCCTCTCCACCATGGGGAACATCCGCACCCTGGAGGCGATCGCGACCTCCGCCGCCCAGCACGGTTACGCCGTCACGCTGCTGCCGGTCGCCGTCCCCACCCAGGACGAGGTCAACGGCGCCTTCTCCCGCCTCGGCGAACTCGCCGTGGACGCGGTCATCGTCATCATGGAGATCCATCTGCTCGACGCGGCTACGGTCTCCCTTCCGCCCGGCGTCCAGGTCGTGGTCGCCGACTCGGACGCCGGCGACCGCTACACCGTCGTAGACACCGACCAGGCGGGCGGCGCCCGCGACGCCGTACGGCATCTGCTGGACCTCGGCCATGACACGGTCTGGCACCTCGCCGGGCCGGAGGGCTCCTTCGCGGCGCAGCGCCGTGCCAACGCGTGGCGCGGCGCCCTCATGGAGGCGGGCGCGGCCCCACCGCCCCTGGTGCGCGGCGACTGGTCGGCGGAGTCCGGCTACCGGGCCGGTCTGCGGCTCGCCGAACAGCCGCACTGCACGGCGGTGTTCGCGGCCAACGACCAGATGGCGCTGGGCCTGCTGCGTGCCCTGCACGAACGCGGCCGGAAGGTCCCCGACGACGTCAGCGTGATCGGCTTCGACGACATCCCCGAGTCCGCGTCCTTCCTGCCCCCGCTCACCACCATCCACCAGGACTTCGCCGAGGTGGGCCGCCTCTGCGTCGAGGGCGTCCTGAGCAAGCTGCGGCACGGCGGCCCCGACCACGGCACGACGCTCGTCCCGACCCGGCTCGTGGGGCGGCGGAGCACGGCGCCGCCACCGAAGGGAATTGTTCGCGGCTGAGTGCGGGGTGACCGAACAATCCGTGCCCGCGTTGGACTGGTCCCACGGCGCCGGGATCCGGCCCGTGCAGACGGGATCAGCGCACGGAGAGAGGTCGTTCGATGGGCAAGAGGGGGAGCGTCGCCGTGGTGGCCGCCGCCGGGCTGGTACTGGCTCTCGGCGGGTGCGGGGGCGGGACGGACGAGGGCGGGACCGACGACGCGCCGGGGACCTCGGGCAAGGGGTCGGCCGCACCGACGCCGGCAAAGTCACCGTCCGGGCAGCTGGTCAAGTGGGCCGGCGGTATGTGTGAGTCGACTGCCGCGTTCAAGGACCTGCGGGCCGACAGCGCCGCCGACCTGAAGGAGATGCGGGACTCGGACGCCCAGGGCGACCTGGTCGCCAGAGCCCGCGCGATCGGCTACCTCACCAGCACGCCGTCGGCGGTGGAGGACGTGGAGCGCGGCCTGGCGGACCTCGGCCCGTCCGGTGTCCCCGCGGCCGACCGGTTGCGCGACGCCTGGCTGAAGAAGGTGCGGGGCGTCGTGGCCGAACTCGACGGGGTGTCCCCGAACCCGGCCGCCGGTGACGCCGAGGGCAGTGCCGCGGACATCGACAAGCTCGTGCAGTCCCTCACCTCTCCCCAGCCGGACCTGCCCGCGCTGACCAGGAAGGACGCGCGACTCGCGGCCGCCCACGAGCGGGCGGAGCAGTGCGCCCCGGGCTGGAAGCCCGACGGCCCGGCCGAGGACACCGCCTCACCGGCACCCGACCCCGACGGCCCGCTCCCCAAGGCGGCCGACGGCAGGAACTACGGCGCCTGCTCGGACGGCGCCTGCGAGGTCCTGGTGACCTCCACGGCGGACATCACGGCGAACGACGTCCAGGTGCATGTCTCCCTGGGCGACGACTACGTCACCTTCCAGACGGCGGGCACCTTGATGCAGCTCGGCGGCGCGGGCGGCGAGGCCGGCTTCGGCGACCGGCTGAAGGCGACCGTCGTCGCACACAACAAGGACGGCGCCGTACTGAAGTTCACGACCGTTCCTAATCAGTGAGCAGGGGTGAGTGTTGTACCCATACCTGGTCACTGCGGACATCCCGAACGGTTTTGGGTGTCCTGGTCGCCCGCGTACTCGCCGCGTCCGGCGGCACGGATCGTGTCCGTGGTCCGGGAACGTGGGGGCGGGGTCCCTCACGCCCAGGGGCACACCGGTCGGCCTGGACGGTCCGATGCCCGTGCACATCGCTCTGGTGTGCACGGGGCGGTGTCGTCCGTCGCCGGATCGGGTGCCCTTGGGCGCGTCGTCCGATCGCGATGCTCGCCGCATCGTGCCGGGTGGGCTTACGGGCGGGGCCGGCCATCGGCTTTTGCCAGTGCTGGGCGCCCCACTTACTGGTGTAGGCCGGGTCCACGGCGATGACCGCGATACCTGTGGCGTCGGCCATGGAGGTCAGCCGGGCGCGGAGCTTGCCGGTCGGCATGCCGGAGATCAACTGCCGGAATCGGCGCTTGCGCCCGTGCTTCTCTCTGGTTTTCTCGGCCTGGAAGTCGAGGTCTTCGACCGCGATGGCCTTGACGCGGCAGCTCTTGGCCCAGTTCAGCAGCCGCGTGAGAGCGTGCCGTACCTGGGCATCGCGGTGCTGGGCGTTGCCGGACAGGTCATAGAAGAACCGGCGCGGACGGCCGATCGGGTTGCCGTGAGTGTCCAGGCGCCATGCGGCGAGGTGGTCGGCATTGGTGTCCACGCCGATCACGCCATCGGCGAGGGCGGCTTTGAGTGGGATGGCCTTGGTGGGTGGGATCTGCCAGGAGGCGTCCACGTACCAGCGCCCGCGCCCCGTGTCGTAGTGGATGCGGTAGGCCACGGCCCGGTTGGCCTCCACACGGTCGGCCCACTCCTGCCCCCGGTGAGGGAACCGCACCTGCGCGGCGAGTACGTACCGGCCATGCCCGGCGTTCGCCAGGCCGGCAAACGGGGCCGGGAGCTTGATCGACACGTCGCCCTCGGGCGTGATGCGGATCGTCTCGTTGCCGAACCTTTTCCCCGACTCCCCGTCCGCCTGGAGGAACCAGCGCCCGGCCTCCCACCGCTCACGCCACTCGGCCTCGCTGAGCTGCGCCTTGTCGAGGTGGTGGCGGGTGCCCAGCAGGCGTTTGCCGCCGCGTGCTACACGGACGCGTCCGGCCTCGCGGTCTGCGCGAACCTGCTCCAGCCGGTCTTCGAGTACATGCAGGCGGCGTGTCTTGTGGAACCATTCGTGCGCCGACCGGTAGCCGCCCGGGGAACGCTTGGTTCCTTTCTCGCCGACCGGCAGGGAAAGCCGGTGCCGAAGCGTCCTGACGCCCGCTTCGAGGGAATGGATGTGCGCCAACTGCCCACGCCGGGCGAGTGCCCACTGATCGTGCGTGGCCTTGGTGATGCTGCCCGCCCACCTGGACGACGAGACGCCCGTCAGGTCCCGCTTGCGGGCCGCCCACGTCTCGGCGGAGTGCTCCAGGCCGTCAGCGCAACGCGCTTTGAGGTCCTTCGAGGCCAGCGAGCCCAGGTGCGTACCCACCAGGCAAAGAACCTTCTCATCCTCGGGCGTGAGACCCCCCAGCCGGGTACGGACCGATACACCACAAGGGCCGAGAGCGACGAACGGCACCGCCACCTCACGCAGCCCGCCCATTCCCTACACCCCCGCCCGCCCGATGCCGTAGAACCCTCACCGCACCAAACGAGCCATTTCCGTACAGGTCACGCATTCGATGCAAGAACTTCCGTTCCACCCTGAGTCCGCGCGCCGCAGCAGCACTCACTCATGCACGCCCCTGAGCACGCCCCCCTGAGCCGCCCTGACCGCGTCTATCGCCCCTCGCACACGTCCCGGTACGCGAGCTGCGGCAGCCGTTCCTCCCATTCGGCGCGGTTCAGGACGCCGCCGGTGCGGTCGCAGACGTGGGCCGCCGCGCGGTCCGCGTCCAGGGTCCACACGCGGGCCGTCAGGTCGTAGCCGACGGAGGCGAGGGTGGTGCCGTCCTCGCCGAACGCGACGGAGGTGACGGTGTCCGTGTGGCCGGTGAGTTCCTGGCCGTAGGACTCGGCGCGGGCCGGGTCGGTCACGTCCCACAGGCGGACGGCGTGGTCGCCGCTGCCGGTCGCGAGTGTCCGGCCGTCCGGGGCGAAGGCAAGCGCCCTGACCGCCCCGCGATGCCCGGCCAGTTCCTCCCCCAGCGGACGGACATGGTCGAGCCGTCGCACGTCCCACATCCGGACCGTACGGTCGTCGCTGCCGGTCGCCAGCGTCTTGCCGTCCGGGGCGAAGGCCACCGCGTTGACCGGCTCGTCGTGCCCGGTGAGGGCCGCGCCCGCGGGCCGTGCCCGGGTCCGGTCGCCCGCGCCGCCCACCTGCCAGAGCCGTGCCGTGTCGTCCTCGGCGCCGGTGGCCAGAAGCCGGCCGTTGCGGCTGAAGGCCACGGAGGTGACGGCGTCCTCGTGGCCGCGCAGGGGCTCGCCCAGGGGACGTGCGCGGTCCGGTCGGCGTACGTCCCACAGTCGTGCCGTGTCGTCGTCGCCGCCGGTGGCCAGCGTGCGGCCGTCCGGGGCGAAGGCGACGGTGAGGACGCCGCCGTCGTGCGCGTCGAGCGGTTCGCCGAGCGGGGCGGGACGTCCAGGCGTGGAGAGGTCCCACAGGCGTACGGTCCCGTCCCTCGAACCGCTTGCCAGCGTACGGCCGTCCCGGGCGAAGGCGACGGCCAGGACCGCGTCCTCGTGGCCGAGCGTCCGCGGGATCCTGCGCGGCTGGTCAGGGCGGCGTACGTCCCACAGGCGGACCAGGCCGTCGTCGGTGCTGGCGACGGCGAGCAGGCGGCCGTCGGGACTGAAGGCCACCTCGGTGAGCGGGTTGGTGAAGTCGGTGAGGACGGTGGGCGGCCGGTGCCACAGCAGGACGCCGCCGTCGGCGCCGGCGCTGGCGAGGGTGCGGCCGTCGGGGCTGAAGGCCACCTCCCACACGGCCTCCGTGTGCCCGGTCAGCGGCTCCCCGAGCTGCAGTGGATAGCCGGGGTTGGCCACGTTCCACAGCAGGGGTCGGTCGTCCTCGCCCGCGGTCGCGAGGGTCTCGCCGTCGGAGCTGAACGCCACCGACATGACGGGCGCGGTGTGCCCCGTGAGCGGTTCGCCCAGCGGGCGCACCCGGCCCGGGGCGGACGCGTCCCACAGGCGTACGGTCTCGTCGAAGCCGGCCGAGGCCAGCGTGCGGCCGTCCGGGGAGAAGGCCAGCGTCCAGACGGGGGCGGAGTGTTCCCGCAGCGGCTTGCCGAGCGGTGCGATCCCGGGTCCGTCCTCCTTCCCGGCGTCCTCGCCGAACCGCCACATCCGTACGGTCCCGTCGTAGCCGCCGGTGGCCAGGGTCTCCCCGTCCGGGGCGAACGCGACCGCGCGGACGCTGCGCGCCTCGGACGCGTCGGCGTCGGCGGGCTCGCCGATCGGCGCGGGGCGGGCCGGGTCGGTCACGTCCCACAGCCGTACGGTGCCGTCGTCGCCGGCGGTGGCGAGCGTCCTGCCGTCCGGGGCGAACACGGCGGAGACGACGTTCTGTTCGCCGTGGCTCACGAGCGGCCCGCTGAGAGCGCGGGGCCGCGACCGGTCGTGCACATCCCACAGTTGGATGCCGCCGCCCTTGCCTGTGGCTGCCAGCAGGCCGCCGTCCGGCGGGGAGAAGGCGACCGCGCTGACGCCTCCCGTACGCAGGCGCAGCGGTTCGCCCTGTGGCTTGCCCGCGTCCGTGTCCCACAGCCGGACCAGGCCGTCATGGCCGCCACTGGCGAGCGTGCGGCCATCGGGCGCGTACGCCACGGAGCTGGCGACACCGTCGTGGCCGGGCAGCCGGGTGGCCAGCACCCGGCCCGCGTCCGAGGCCAGCCGGGTTCGCAGGTCGGCCGTGGAGCGCATCCGGTACGCGGCCACGTCGAGCCGGGCGGCCACCCCGGCCTGGGCGTCCCGGACCCGGTCGGCCTCGGCGGTGAGCCGGCCGAAGACGGCGTCGTCCCGTTCGGCCTGTGCTGTGGTGCGGGCCTGGAGGGCGACGACCGCGGTGCCGGTGGCGAGCAGGGTGAGCGCGGCGAGGACGGCCACGACCGTACGGCGCAGGAGCGCGGCGCGGTGCCGGCGCCGGAGCGAGGCGGTGAGGAACTGCCGCTCCAGCGGGGTGAGTTCCTCGCTGCGGCCGCCTTCGGGTGCGGTGTCGCGGGGGAAGGCGTCGCGGGCCGCGGACAGCCGGGACCCGGCGTACAGCGCGGCGTTCTCCTGCCCGAGCGCCTGCCAGGTGCGGGCCGCCTCGGAGAGCGAGCGGTGCACACGCAGCCGGTCGCGTTCGGCGTCGATCCAGCCGCGCAGACGGGGCCAGGCGGTGATGAGGGCCTCGTGGGCGAGGTCGACGGTGCCGTCGTCGAAGGTGATGAGACGGGCCCGGACCAGCCGTTCCAGTACCACCCGGGTGTCGGCGGGGTTGCCGAAGTCGAGCTCCGCGTGGTCGGTGGGGCGCCGGGTGTCCGGTGCGCCCGCGCCGACCTCCCGGCCGCGCTCGATCAGCGGGGACCCCCAGCCGGGGGCGACGAGGCGGAGCAGGATCCTGCGGGCCAACTCGGCTTGCGATGCGGTGAGTTCGCCGTACACCTGCTCGGCCGTGCCGACGACGGCGCCGTGCAGTTCACCGGCCGCCTCGTACGCGCTCTCGGTCAGGACACGGCCGCTGCGGTGACGCCAGGTCTCCAGCAGGGCGTGCGACATCATCGGCAGCCCGCCGGGGGCGCCCTCGACCGCGTCCAGGAGGCGGTCGGTCAGGGCGCGTTCGACGATCAGGCCGGCCGCGGCGGCCGGGCGGACGATGGCCTCCCGCAGCTCGGCCCGGCTCATCGGCCCGGCGAGCAGCGTGGCGTCCTGCAACGCGGCGGTGAGGCCCGGGTGTTCGGCGCACCGGCCGAGGAAGTCGGCCCGCACGGCGATGACGACCCGCAGCCGGCTGTCGGCGTCGGTGGCGGCGACGAGCCGGTCGATGAAGGCGTCCCGGTCGGCCGGTTCGGCGCCGAGCGTGTACAGCTCCTCGAACTGGTCGACGATCAGCCAGGTGTCGGCAGCGGTGTCCGGGACGGGCACGAGCCGCTCGGCGTGGGTGCGCAGCGGGTCCGCGCCGGGCGTGAGGATGCGTACGGCCGCGGGAGGCGCGTCGCGGGGGGCGCCGTCCTCGCCGCCGCTCGGGGTGCGCAGCCGGGGGATCAGCCCGGCGCGCAGCAGCGAGGACTTGCCGCTGCCGGAGGGGCCGAAGACCGCCGTGAAGCGGTGTTTGCGGTTCAGCTCGGTCAGCCGCTCCACGAGCTGGTCGCGGCCGAAGAACAGGTCGGCGTCGCCGGGTTCGAACCGGGTCAGGCCACGGTACGGCGGCCGGGTGCTGTCGTCGGCCGCGGCGGCCTGCTCCTCCGACACCTCGTGCCAGCGCCGCTCCCACTCGATCACGTCGCCGCCGCACGCCTTGACGTACGCCAGCGTCACGGCGCGGGAAGGCAGCTGCTTTCCGGCGGCCGCCTGCGACAGCGTGGTCACCCCGTACCGCGCCCGCTCGGCCATCGCCCGGTAGGTGGGCTTCCCCGCTGACTCGCGCAGGGCGCGCAGTTCGGCGGCGAAGCGCGGTACCGGTCCGGCCTGCGGATCAAGCTCGCCCTCGGTGCGCCCCGGACCCGGCTGTCCCGACACGTGGCCCGCCCTCCCCTTCGGTCACCCTCGATCGACTCTCCGTCATATCGCCGGTCGGGGCACGGGCGTTCACCCGATCCTCACGCTTCCTCCAGGCCACTCGGTTCGGTTCACGCCTCCTGTTTTGTTCGGTGCCGGGGGTGGGCCTGCCGAACAACCCCGCACGGCGGTCGACTGATCGTGGGACGTGGCCAGGACGGCCATGGCGCGGTCCGAGCCCCGCAAGGGGGGAGGGCTCGGCCCGCCGCTCCCTTCACCCGTACCCGACCCGCTGAAGGGGAGTCATGCACCGACGACTTCGCGCCCGGCACCTCGCCGTGGGGCTCGGCGCGGCAGCCCTCGGGCTGACGCTCACCGCGGCCACGGTGAACGCCGCACCCGGCCGTACGACGACCACCGCGGCCGGCCCCGCGGTGACCGCAGCCGAGCGGTACGGCTGGGGCGACCCGCTGCCCCAGGGGTCGGACGAGTTCGACTACGGCTCCGAGGCGGGGCCCGCCGTACCGGACCGCGACCGCTGGCGCCTGGCGGGCGGCGGCCCCGGCATGTGCTGGCCCGGCCACAGCGGCAACGGCCGCCGCTGCGACGTCAACACCCGCGTCGTCGGCGGCATCCTGCGCATGACCGGGAAGGCGAACGGCGACACCGGCTGGCTGGCCTCGTCGTACGGGCAGAAGTACGGCCGGTGGGAGGCCCGCGTCCGCTCCCGGGGCACCGCGCCCGACAACGGGCGGCAGTACCACCCGCTGCTGATCCTGTGGCCGGACTCGAACCGGCACCCCGAGGACGGCGAGTACGACTACCTGGAGAACGGCGCCCCGGGCGAGCAGTGCGCCGAGGCCTTCCTGCACTACCCGCACCCCGAAGACGTGCCCGTGCAGCAGGAGTTCGCGCGCAAGTGCGGGGTGGACCTGACGCAGTGGCACAACGTCGCCGTCGAGTGGACCCCGGACCACGTGCGCGGCTTCATCGACGGCGAGGAGTGGTTCCGCTTCGCCGACGGGGCGGACGACGACCGCGACTGCATGCAGTGCGCCCCGTCGATGCACCAGACCATCCAGCTCGACAACTTCCACGGCGACGACCTGCAGAGCGCGGTCTACGAAGTGGACTGGGCCCGGGTCTACGACCTGCCGGACGACGAAAGCGTGAGGTGAACGCGATGCAGAGCTCTTCCCACCAGCCCGAGCAGGCCGGCCCGGCTTCTCCCCAGGGGGTGCGCATGCCCGGGGCAGTCATCTTCGTCCTCGTGGTCGTGGCCGTGCACGCACTTGGTACGGCGTTCGGCGGCTGGGCGGTCCTCGAGGAGAACCGGAGCAAGCAGGAGCACGGGCAGGACCTGCTCATGCCGATGGGCATGGCCTGGTTCCTGGCGCTCTTCTGCTGGGGGCTGGCGGCGCTGCTGACCGCCTGCGTCGTGCTGGCCCGCAAGCGCCGCGGCTGGGTCCGTGTGGTGCTGATCGTGTGCCTGTCGTTCGTGGCGTTGTCGACGGCCGTCGGCTTCCTCGGCTCGCTGGCCTCCGGGGCGCCCAACCTCGCGACGTTCGTGGTCGCCGGCATCGACGTGGCGGCCCTGTGGATGGTGAGCGGCGCGACCGGCCGCGGCTACTTCTCCGTACGCAACCCGGCGTCCCCGTACATCCAGGGGTGACGGCCCATGGACTCCCCGGCATTCGCCCACGGCCCCTTCGTACCGCCCGACGAGCCCCCGCGGCCTCCCGCGCCGGCCAGGCCCCCGCGCCCGAGCGACCCGGTGGCAGCGGCGCTCGGCAACGCCTCGCTGCTCGGCATCGGCTACATGCTGCTGGGTCACTGGCGGCTGGCCGCGTTCGCGGCCATCGGCACGGGCTGGCTCCTCAACGTCGCCGTGTCGACCGCCGACACCTGGGCGGAGATCCTGCTGCTCGTGTGGTGGGCGGCCGGCACCGCACACGGCTGGTCCCTGGCACACGGGCGCGCCGAGCACGTCGTACGACGCGGGCAGCGCGCGGTCACGCTCGCCCTCACTGTCGCGGTACTGCTGACCGCCGTGCTGCTGCGGGTCGGCGCGTACGGCATCGAGAACCGCGTGACCGAGGCCCGCGAGCGCGGCGACTGCGAGGCGGCCGTGGCCGCGCAGGGCGAGGTGGGGCTCGGCCACCGCCTGGCGGGCGCCCCGGTGGTCGAACCCGGCGAGGCGGTGGTGGAGGCGTGCCGGCGGCTGGAGCGGGCCGCGCTCACGCTGACCGGCGCCGCGCGGGACGGGAGCACTGAGGACCTGGAGCGCGGCTTCCGTGCCCTCTCCGGCGTCCTTGAGGAGCCCGGCAACGAGCAGACCGTCAGGACGGTGCTGGACACCTTCCTAGCCGGCCTGCCCACCGAGGACTCCTGCGCCACCGCCGACATCGCCGGCTGGCTGCGCGACCGCAAGCCCTCCCGTGACGTACTGGACCGGGGCGCCGCCGCCGCGAAGCGCACGGAACCCGCGGCGCTGGTGGGCTGCGGCGACCACCTGATGTCCGAGGACGCCTGGCAGCAGGCACAGGCCCGCTACCAGCACCTCCTCGACACCTACCCCGACGACGACCGCGCGGACGAGGCCCGCGGCGGCGTGAAGAAGGCCACCCTCGCCCTCGAACTGCAGAAGGTGCGCGCTCTGGTCACGGACGCGTACGACGCGAAGTCGGGCTACTGCGACGCTCCGGCCAGGTACAGCGGTGCCCCGGCGTACCGCAAGGGGTCCAACCGCGCGCTGTTCCTCGGCGACACCGAGTACACCGGGCAGCTCCCCGGCGGCTGGCGCACCGACGACCCGGCCAAGGCCGCGCTCGTGGTCTGCGCGGACACGGCGGAGAACGGGACCGCCGTCGAAACCTGCTCCTACGAGAACGACAAGTCCGAGTACCTCCCCTACTCGGTGACCTTTTACAAGGTCAAGATCCCGCTGAAGGTGTACGAGCTGCGCACCGGAAAGCGCGTCGACCCACGCTCGGTGCAGATCGGCGGCACGAGCTGCCCGCGGACCCTGTACTACGAGTACTACGGCAGCTACGACTACGGGCCTGGCGACGAGTTCGTCTCCACGTCCAAGTCCGGTGTGCGGGACGCCTTCCGGCCGGTCGTCGAGCGGTGACCTCCAGGCGCGTCCGCCGGCCCAGGAACTCCCGAGGGCCGGCGGACGTTTGCAGGACGACACACGGAACACATGCAACACACGCAGTCGACCTGAACGACATGGGCTGAAGCCGAGGTGGCACGGATGGCGATGTGGGATCGGATCAAGGACCAGGCCAAGGGTCTGCAGCAGGCGCAGGCCGGGCGGAGCTCCGGCGGGCACGGGCGGCCGGGTTCCGGGTCCTCGGGAGGATCCAAGGCCCAGCTGGTGAGCACACTCAAGACGCAGCTCACCTCACTCAAGACGGAGCTGAAGAGCGGTGCCTACCGGGACGCCAGCATGGCCATGTGTGCCCTGGTCGCCGCCGCCGACGGCAATGTCGACCCGGCCGAGCGCCAGCACGTGGAGTCGCTGATCCTGAACAACGACGTCCTGCAGAACTTCCCCTCCGAGCAGCTGCGGCAGCGCTTCAACAAGCACGTCGACCAGCTGTCCTTCAACTTCCAGCAGGGCAAGACCGAGGCCCTGCAGGAGATCGCCAAGGCCGCCAAGAAGCCGACGGAGGCCCGGGCGGTCGTCCAGACCGGCTTCGTCGTGGCAGGCGCTGACGGCTACATCGCACCGGCGGAGGAGCAGGTCCTGCGCGAGGCTTGCTCGACGCTCGGGTTGTCCCCCCAGGAATTCGGCCTCTGACAGCACCACTGTTCACTCGACTGCCCCCCGGCCGCTGCTCAGGCTCCGCAGGTGCTACCCGTGGTGCGGAGGATGCGGCGGTGGGGGCGGCATAGTCGTCAGGTCCGGGGCAGGCTCCGGCCAGACCAGCAGGAGTGGGCAGGGGGCGTGGTCCACGACGAAGCGGCTCGCGGGGCCGAGGCTGTGGGGGCCGAGGGTGGCGCGGTCGCCGTCGCGGGCCAGGATGAGCAGTTCGGCGCCCTCCGTCGCGGCGACGACCTCGCGCTCGGCGCGGCCGGAGCGCTCCACGCGGGTGCACGGGCGGTCGAGACGCTCGGTTGCCGCCTGCAGCAGGCTCTCGGCGGAGGCGGCGGCGAGATGCTCGACGCGGGTGCCGGGGTCGCGCTCGGGGTGGCCCCGGCCGAGCAGCCCGGCGAACGCGCCGTGCGCGGCGTCCGCGGCCTCGTGCCCGGTGACATGCAGCAGGACCACCTCGGCGTCCTGCGGCGCATGCCGTCGCGCGGCGTCCACACAGGCCGGCCAGGTGCCTTCGACGATCCAGACGACCACCGCCATGGGATCAGCCTCCTCCGATCACGGCCAGTGAGGCCCACAGTGACAGCACCGCGGCGAGGAGGCTCGCCGGTACGGCGTACAACCCGAGCCGGGTGAACTCCCCCAGCTCCACCTCCGCGTCATGCGCGTGGACGATACGCCGCCACAGCAGAGTGGCGAGCGAGCCGGCGTAGGTGAGGTTGGGGCCGATGTTCACCCCGAGCAGCACCGCGAGGACCGCGCCGGGGCCGGAGCCGGCGGCCAGCGGCAGCAGGACCAGCACCGCGGGCAGGTTGTTGATGACATTGGCCAGTACGGCCGCCAGCGCCGCCAGCCCGAGCAGGGCCGCCAGCCCGGTGCCGTCGGGGATGAGATGGCCCAGGGCCGTGTCGAGCCCGTTGTCGACGACCGCGCGGACCACGATCCCGAGCGCCAGCACGAAGGCCAGGAACGGCACCGAGACGGACCGCAGCAGCGCCTTGGGGGACGTACTGCGCCGCAGCAGGGCCCGCACCGCGAGGACGGCCGCGCCGGCCAGCGCCGCCCAGGCCGGATCGATGCCGACGGCCGACGTCAGCACGAACCCGGCCAGCGTGCAGCCCACGGTCACCAGGGCGAACAGCGGTAGTTCGGGGGCGTCGGCAGTGTGCGGTGCCTGGGCCCCGGCGTCCAGGTCGGTGGCGAAGAAGCGCCGGAAGACGACGTACTCCACGGCGATCGCGGCCAGCCACGGCAGCGCCATCAGCGCGGCGAACCGGGTGAAGCTGAGCCCGCTGGCGGCGAACGCCAGCAGGTTGGTGAGGTTGGACACCGGCAGGAGCAGGGAGGCCGTGTTGGAGAGGTGCGTGCAGGCGTAGACGTGCGGCTTGGGGCGGGCCCCGAGCCGGGCCGCCGTCGCGAACACCACCGGCGTGAGCAGCACCACCGTGGCGTCCAGGCTGAGTACGGCCGTGATCGCCGACGCGGCCAGGAACACCTGCATCAGCAGGCGGCGCGGCCGGCCGGCGGCCGTACGCGCCATCCATGCCCCGCAGGCCTGGAACAGTCCCTCGTCGTCGCAGAGTTGGGCAAGGACCAGGACGGCCGCGAGGAAGCCGATGACCGGCCCGAGCTGCTCGGCCTCGTCCAGCGCGTGGCCCGGGGAGATCGCGCCGGTCGCCACCACCAGCGCCGCGGCCGGTACGGCGACCACGGCCTCCGGCCAGTTGAAGGGTCGGACGACGGCACAGACCAGCACGAGCACGAGCATGGCCACGGACAGCGTCTCGGCGAGCGGGGTGTTCAGGTTCGGTCCTTCCGTGCAGCGACGGCCGGGCCGCCGGTGGATCACGCCGCACGGTACTCCGCGAAGGTGAGCCGGGCCTGACGTCGTCTCCCCGACGCCCTGACGGGCCCACGCCGCCGGACGTCAGACGTCGCCCTGCGACTCCGCGTCCGGCCGGAAGGTGACCGCGCGGCCCGAGAAGCGGGCGCTGAGGCCGTCGGCCGTGGGGGTGACCGAGCGCAGATGCAGCCCTTCGGGGATGTTCCGCAGCTGGATCGGTTGCTGGAAGACCTTGTCGAGCACCGCGCTCCCGACGCCGGGCAACGCCCCGCCCGAGACGGTGAAGTCGTCGAAGACGATGCGGTTTCCGGAGTCCGCCGTCACGGTCGTCGTCACGGTGACCTCCTCACCGAGGGGCAGGAGGACGACCGCGCTCACCCGGCCCGGACGGCGGCCCTGGGAGATCTCCAGCCCGAGCGCGTTCGAGACGTCCGCGTACGACAGGAAGGCGGTCGCCTCCGCACTGCGGGCCCGTGCCTCGCCGTCGTCGTCGGACTTCGTCAACCCGTCGAGCCGGAGAGAGAGTTCGCTCACCGGCAGCGGGCGCGTTGTCCCGCGGGCCGGTATGTCGCGGGCGGTGATGTCGACGTGGTCCAGGGTGCCGGACGCCGCCTGCGTCACCACGGGGAAGCCGCGGACGTGCACCTCCGGCTCGACGGGTGTGTTCATGCCCTCCTGGAACGCCTTCGCCGTACGTGACTCGATGCGCGCCGCCGCGAACCGGTCGGCGGCGACGGGGAGGAGGGTCAGCGTGACCAGGGCGGCGACGGCGACGGCGGTGACTCGTCGCCGGCTGCGGTGGGGGCGGCGGGGCTCGTTCGGATCCATCGGCTCGTGCGGGGCGTACGGCTCGTAGGGCTCATACGCCGACTCGTAGGCGTGGTCGGGGTTGTGGTCATGGTCGGGGCCGTAGCCGTAGTCATGTCCGTGCTGTTGGGACCGGCGCATGCGCGGTGGCCTCCTCAGTGGGGTCGGTGGGGCGGACGGATCCGGTCGGTGGCGTGCAGCCGCCGGACCGTGACGGCGGCTGTGTCGCTGTCGACTCCGGCGGCGATCAGCGCGGCGGTGGCGGCTCCCGTGCCGTCGTCAGCCCAGATCCCGGAGTTGACCGTGCCGAGCAGGGCGAGCAGGTGGGCCTCGATGGCGCCGCTGAGCGGTCCGGCCGGTACGGCGCCGTGGAACACACCCTGACGCTGCCCTTCGGCGAGAATGCCGGCGACCCGCTCGCGGGCCGGGGCGAGGAGGTCGCTCACCTGCTCGCTGCCCAGGTCCTGGTGGGCGAGGCCCATCAGCGTGCGGTAGCAGTCGCCGACCGGCCACAGGGTGAGGACGAAGTGGGCCAGGGCACTCGCGGGGCCGGGGTCGGGTGCGCCCGGGCCGGTCCCGCTCGCATCGGTCCCGCTCGCATCGGTCCCGCTCGTGTCGGCGACGGCAAGGCGTATCGCCTCCGCCGCCTCCCCGGCGAGCCCCTCCACCAGCGCCGCCCGGCCGGTGAAGTGCGTGTAGACGGTGCGCCGTGCCACCCCCGCGGCTTCGGCGATGTCGCCGAGGCTGCACTCGGGGTTGCGGCCCAGTTCCCGCAGGGCCGCGTCCAGGATGCGGGCGCGCGTGGCACGCGTCGTACGGCGGCGGCGTACGGGGTGCGGGGCTGTCGGGCTGGTCACGTCGGCACCTCGGTGCGGAGGGAGGGGTCGGGTGGGCTCACCGCGATATTTGCACATCGGCGGGCAAGAAACTAGTCTGCTCATTGATGTGCAAATAACTCACCTCCCCTGGGAGTCCCCGTGCCCTTCCTTGCCACCACACCCGTCGAGAAGATGACCGGGCCGTACACACGGCGCTGGTGGGCACTGCTCGTGCTCTGCCTGAGCCTGCTGATCGTCGTCATGGCCAACACGTCGCTGATCGTGGCCGCGCCCGGCATGACCCGGGATCTGGACCTCACCAGCAGCGACCTGCAGTGGGTCATCGACGGCTACACCGTCCCGTACGCGGCGCTGATGCTCGTCCTGGGCGCGATCGGCGACAAGTACAGCCGCCGCGGCGCCCTGATCGTGGGCCTGCTGATCTTCGCGGGCGGATCCGTGATGGGCAGCCTGGTCGACGAGACCGCGCTCGTCATCACCGCCCGCGCGGTCATGGGAGTCGGTGCCGCCGTCGTCATGCCGGCCACCCTGTCCCTGCTGGTCGCGATCTTCCCTCGCGGTGAGCGCGCCAAGGCCATCACGGGCTGGACCGCCACCTCGGGCCTCGCCATCGCCGTGGGCCCGCTGGTCGCCGGCTGGCTCCTGGAGGACCACGCCTGGGGGTCGACCTTCCTGATCAACGTGCCCATCGCGATCGTCGCCGCCGTCGGCGCGCTGGCGCTCGTGCCGCCGTCGAAGGCGGCGGGCATGGGCCGGATCGACTACGTCGGCGGGCTGCTGTCCATCGTCTCCGTCGGCTCGCTCGTGTACGCGGCCATCGAGGGCCCGCACTTCGGCTGGGGCGCCGGTCCGATCGCCGCGGCCGTGGCCGCCGGTGTCGGCCTGCTGGCCTTCGTCGCCTGGGAGCTGCGCCACCCGCACCCGATGCTGGACGTGCGCAAGTTCGCCCAGCGGCCGTTCAGCGGCTCGATGCTCGCGGTGCTGTTCTTCTTCTTCGGCACCTTCGGCTCGCTCTACTACGCCACCCAGTACCTCCAGTTCGTCCTCGGTTACGGGGCACTGGAGACCGGCGTACGGCTGCTGCCGCTGGCCGGTGCCGTCTTCGTCGGCGCCGCGGTGACCGGGCGGCTGACGCCGAAGCTCGGCGTGAAGGCCATGGTCGTCTCCGGCATGGTGATCGGCACGGCCGGCGTGTTCCTGCTCACCCTGATCGACCAGGGCTCCTCGTACACCGACTTCCTGGCGTCGCTGATCATGCTGGGCTTCGCGATCGGTCTGAGCGTGTCCCCGGCCACCGACACGATCATGGGCTCCTTCCCCGAGTCCGAGCTGGGCGTCGGCGGCGGCGCGAACGACACCTCGCTGGAGCTGGGCGGTGCCCTGGGCATCGCGATCCTCGGCTCGCTGCTGGGTACGGCGTACCGCGACAAGCTCACGGAGCTGATCGGCGGCCAGCTGCCGCACTCCGCGCTGGAGACGGCCAAGGACTCGGTGGGCGGCGGTCTCGCGGTGGCCCAGGAGGTGGCGAAGAACCCGGCCGGCGGCGCCCAGCAGGCCCAGGCCCTCGTCGACGCCGTCCACGAGGCCTTCGCCCACGGCGTCGCCCAGACCAGCCTGATCGGCGGGATCATCATGGCCGCCGGCACGCTGATCGTCCTCGCCGTCCTTCCCGGCCACCGCAAGGCGGGCAAGCACCGCTCGGAGGGCGCGCAGGAGAAGTCGGAGCCTCAGGAGGAGCAGGAGATGAGGGAGACCCGCGACTCGCAGGAGGCCCACACGGGCGGCGCCGTCTGAGTCGCCACCACCCCTGAACGGGCCGTGCCTTGAGCGGCGCACGGCCCCGGACGGTGCCGGGAGGGGACGCCCGGCACCGTCCTTCCCCTGTCGGGGGACGCTCTCGGGGGTCGCTCTCGGGCTACGCCCGGATGACCGGCACGCTCCGCTCCACGGCGTAGGCGTGGACAGCCGTGAGAACCGTGTGCTGCTCGGCCACGACACCGGCGACCGACGGCGACTTCAGCATCGCGTCCATCGCGGCGCGGCTCTGCGCACCGACGACCACGCAGCCGTGGTAGCGGCGGAAGACCGGGTTGTCGTGCGCGACCCCGGGTGTCGGGTGCACCAGCCTTGACCAGGGCAGGAAGGTGTACGTCCGCAGATCGCGCGCGCCGGCCGCCTGCAACGCGGGACCGACCCGGTCGTGGACGAAGCTCCGGAACGCCCGGCCGCGCCCCCCCGCCGCCGGCGCAGCAGCACGACCGTGCGGTGGCCCACGTCCTCCTGGTGCCCGTCCGTCCACCAGCGCCCTGCACCCGGCCCGGTGACGTGACCGAGGACCCGTTCGAAGACGTTCTGCTCGTCGAGGTGGACCTCCCGCATGCGCGCCGGCATGGCGAGCGCCGCGGCAGTGCTCACGAACCGGACCTCGGCGATGCCGTCACAGCGCCAGTCCGGCGGGACGAGGGTGCCCACCGTCGGGGACTCCGGCCAGTACCCGTGATCGGTGGGCGAGAAGAGAAGGAGGTGGTGCGGGCAGGTCGGCTCATGGTGTCTCCGGTACGGGCGGGCGTGCGGCGACCCGGGAGCGGGCCATGTTTGCCCATCATCGGGTAATTAAGCTGCCCGTCAAGTACCGAGCCCGTCAGAGGCGGGATGAGAAGCGGGATGAGAAGCGGGATCAGCAGCCGGATGCGACCGCTCAGTCGTCGGCGGCGTCCGGCATGGCGGGCACCGTCGGCGCGACCGCCTCCGCCACCGCCCGCGCCCGTTCCTCCGGAACGCCGGCCGCGATGAGGGTGACGATGGCGACCCGGGTGCCGTCGTCCTCCAGCACCCCGGTGTTGACCGACTCCAGCAGCGCGACCGTCATCGCCTCCAGCCCAGCGCTGAGCGCGGCGGCCGGCAGGTGGGTGTGGAAGACGCCGTCCCGCTGACCCCGCTCCAGGATGGCCGTGGCCGTGGCGCGGGCCGGTGCCAGCACCTCGGCCACCCGTTCCGCGCCCAGGTCGCGCTGAGCCAGCGCCAACAGCAGGCGGTAGCGGTCACCCACGGGCCACATCGAGAAGGCGAGCCGGGCGAGCGAGTGCTCGGCGGGCTCCCCCTCGACGGCCTGCACACCGGAGGCCAGCGCGCCGCGCAGACTCTCGGACGCCTCCTCGGCGAGGGCCTCCAACAGCGCCTCGCGCCCGGGGAAGTGGCCGAAGAGAGTGCGCCGTACGACACCCGCGGCGCGTGCCAGCTCCTCCAGCGTGACGTCCGGGTTCCGGCCGAACTCCCGGCGGGCCGTGGCCAGGATGCGCGCCCGGTTGGCCCGCGCGTTGCGGCGCAGGGGCTCGCGGGCGACGGGCTTGGTCACGGAAACCTCGATGGATCAGCGCGGAGCAAGTGGGACACCGTGCGGACACGGACGTGGAGCACCGGCATTCTCGCACGGAGGGGCGCCGCCGCTCATGGGGTCGTAGGCTCCCCGGCACCGTACGGCTGCAGGGGCAGCGCGGTCGTGACCTCGAAGCCGCCCTCGGGGCGCGGGCCCGCGCAGAGTTCGCCGCCGACGGAGTGGGCCCGCTCGCGCATGCCCATGACGCCGAAGCCGTGGAGCGCCCCGGTCCCGGGAACGGAGCCGGCACCGGCTGCGGTGGGGCCGTCGTTGACGACCGTGATCAGCAGACGGGAGTCGGAGTAGCCGATCCGTACGGTCGCGGCTTCCGCGGTGGCGTGCTTGGTGACGTTGGTGAGTGCCTCCTGCACGATCCGGAACGCGGTCAGGTCCACACCGGGGGACAGCGGCTGCGGTTCCCCGTCCGTGGTCACCGTGACGGTGACCCCCGCCGACGCGCACGCCGAGACCAGCTCGGGCAGCCGGGCGAGCCCGGGGGACGGTTCCAGGGGGGCGGAGTCCGGGTCGCCGTTCTGTCGCAGCAGGCCCAGTGTGGCCTTCAGTTCGCGCAGCGCGGAGGACGTCGTCCCGGTCAGGTCGGTGAGGATATGCTGCGACTGCTGCGGGCTGGTGAGCACCAGGTGCGCGGCCGTGCCGGCCTGGGCGTTGGCCAGGGCCAGGTGGTGGGCGACGACGTCGTGCAGTTCGCGGGCGATCCGCATGCGCTCTTCGGTGACGCGCAGCCGGGCCTCCTCCTCCCGGGTGCGCTCGGCGTGCTCGGCTCGGGCCTGCACGGCCTGGAGGTAGGCGCGCCGCAGCCGCGTCATGTTGCCGGCGGCGAGGGGCAGCAGCAGCCAGAAGAACGGGCCGATCGTCCTGAGCAGCAGCGAGAGGTGGTCCATGCTGTCGGAGATCGCCGCCGCGACGGTCACGGCCACCATGGTCGCGATGCCGTAGGCGCGGGTCGTCGGGCGGTCGGTGAGGGTGGCCAGCCAGTAGAGCGCGCCCATGACGGGCGCCAGCAGCAGCGGGGTGAGCAGATACCCCAGCGCGATCACGGTCACCGTGCAGGCGGCGGCCACGACGACGGCGACGCGCGGGTGGCTGCGGTGCTTCAGCAGGGCGAGGCAGGCCACCCCCATGAAGGCGACGGCGGTCCTGTCCTGGTCCGGCGGGTCGGCGCCGGGCAGGGTGAGCATGCTGCCGAGGGACGCGCAGCCCATCAGCGCCGCGACCAGCACCACGTCGACGACATGGGGGTGGCGGTCCGAGAACTCCTCGATGCGGTCCGCGTAGCGCCGCTCCGGGCTGGTGCTCATGATGCTCTCCGGTCGGTCGGCTGGGTCCATGGTGAACGCCGGCGGGTACGGACGGTACGAACGGCGGACGGGACCGCCCGTGTCCTTCGTCACGGGCGGTCCCGGTGGGGGTGGGCAGGGCAGATCAGGTGCGCGCCGCTTCCAGTTCGGCCGACTCGCTCGGGGCGGGTTCCGCCGCGGACCGCCCGCTGAGCGCCTCCCCCTCCACGTCGACCCGGGGCAGGATCCGGTCCAGCCACTTCGGCAGCCACCAGGCCTTGTCGCCGAGCAGGGCGAGGACCGCGGGCACGATCGCCATCCGTACGACGAAGGCGTCGAGGAGTACGGCGGAGGCGAGCCCGAACCCGATCATCTTGATCATGGAGTCGCTCTCGCCGATGAACCCGGCGAAGACCGCGATCATGATCAGGGCGGCGGCCACGACCACGCGGGCGCTGTGCCGGAAGCCGGACGTGACCGCCTGGCCGGACGACTCGCCGTGGACGTACGCCTCCCGCATCCGCGAGACGAGGAAGACCTCGTAGTCCATGGCCAGCCCGAAGACGATGCCCACCAGGAAGATCGGCATCAGGCTCATGATCGGCCCGGTCTGCTCGACGCCCAGCAGTTCGGCGCCGTGCCCCTGCTGGAAGACCACGACGACCGCGCCGAGGGAGGCCAGCACCGACAGCAGGAAGCCGAGGGCCGCCTTCAACGGCACGAGCAGCGACCGGAAGACCACCAGCAGCAGCAAGATCGCCAGCCCGACCACGACGATCAGATACGGCACGAGCGCGGCCTGCACCTTGCCGGCGATGTCGATGTTCATCGCGGTGGTGCCGGTGACCTCGAAGGTGGCCCCCGTCCCGGCCTCGACTCCGTCCCGCTCGCCCCGGATGGTCGTCACCAGGTCCTTGGTCCTCTCGTCGGTCGGCGCGGTGGACGGCACCACCGAGAAGACGGCGGTGTCCCCGGCGCCGTTGAAGCGGGCGGGGGAGACGGACACGACCCCCTTCGTGCCGCCGATCTCCTCGGCGATCGTGCTGACTGCGCCCTTCGGATCCGCATCCCCCTTGGCGTCCACGACGACGGTCAACGGCCCGTTGAAGCCCGGCCCGAAGGCCTCGGCGAGCGCGTCGTAGGCCCGCCGCTCGGTGGTGGAGGTGGACTTGGCCTCGTCACCGGGCATGCCCAGCTGCAGACCCGTCATCGGCACGGCGAGCGCCCCGAGTCCCACGACGCCGAGGAGCAGCACGGGCAGCGGCCGGCGCAGCACGAACCGCGCCCAGCGGGTGCCGCCGTTGCTCTCGACGCTCTCCTCTGTACGGCCGCTCTTGCGGGCCCGCCGCGACAGCACCGCGTTCGGCCAGAAGCCGAGGAAGGCCGGGACCAGCGTCAGCGCGATCAAGACGCCGACGACGACCGCGCCCGCCGCGGCCAGGCCCATCTTGGTGAGCATCGGGATGCCGACCACCGCGAGCCCGGCGAGCGCGATCACGACGGTGAGCCCGGCGAAGACGACCGCGGAGCCGGCCGTACCGACGGCCATCCCCACCGCCTCCTGCGGCGCACGGCCCTTGGCCCGCTCCTCCCGGTAGCGCGAGACGACGAACAGGGCGTAGTCGATGCCGACGGCCAGGCCCAGCATCATGGCGAGGGTGCCGGTCGTGGTGGACAGGCCGAGCGCGCTCGACAGGGCGAGGATCGTGGCCATGCTGACGCCGACGCCGATGACGGCCGTCAGCAGCGGCAGCCCGGCGGCGGCGAGGGACCCGAACGTGACGAGCAGGACGACGGCGGCGATGGCGACGCCGATGACCTCGGCCGCCCCGCCCGGACCACCGCCGTCGTCCATGGCGGTCCCGCCGGCCTCGACGGTCAGCCCCGACTCCTGGGCCTGCGTGAGCGTCCGCTCCAGATGCGCCTTGCTCGCGTCGGTGAGCTCGCTCGCACCGACCTTGTAGGTGACCGTCGAATACGCCGTCGTGCCGTCCTTGCTGACGGCCTGCGTCCGGAACGGGTCGACGGCACTCGCGACCTGCGATCCGTCACCGAGCTCGGCCACGGCCTCCTCGACGGCCTTCTTGTTCTCGGCGGCGGTCATCTTCTGCCCGCCCGGCGCGACGAAGACGACCCGCGCGGTGGCGCCGTCCGCCGTCGCACCCGGGAAGCGCTCCTCCATCAGGTCGAACGCGTTCTGCGACTCGATGCCCGGCATCGAGAACTCCTCGTCGACGGCGCCCGGGGCCTTCAGGGCACCCAGTCCGACGGCGGCCAGGACGGCCGCCCAGACCAGGGCGACGTACCAGCGCCGCCGGAAGGCCAGACGGCCCACTCGATACAGGAAAGTAGCCACGGCAGGGGGTCTCCACATCTGGGACTCGAACGTGTGCCCAGGCTGTCCGGAGCGGGGGTGCCCTGTCGTCGTGCGGCTGCCGACAATCGGCGGTACTGAGAACGCAGTACGCAGCGGCGGCGGCTCAACCGTGGGTACGACGGCCCACGGTTCAGGTCTCATACCCGTGTGTCCCGCCCGGGTCTCACCGGCCCGCTCCCACCGACCCGATCTCGACCACACGCGCCCACGCCGGCGGTGCGTCCGGTACGTACTCGGGATCGTCCTCGTCCCATGACCGGGCCGACTGCTGCCGCGGGAACAGCCCCACCACGGTCCGGCACGGCGGCCGGGTGCTCGGCCAGGGTGTCTGGCCGTCGGTCAGGGCCACGACGACATCGGGCCGTGGCTGTGCGCGCAGTGCCCTGGCGAAGCCCGCGCGCAGATCCGTTCCCCCGCCCCCGACCAGCGGAATTCCCTCGGCACGGCAGACCCGGTGGACGCCCCCGGCCGCCGCGTCGCACGGCACCACGCTGACCAGGTCCCGGCGCCCGCCGACGGCCCGGGAGATCGCGGCGACCTCCAGCAGGGCGCTGCCCAGTTCGGCGTCACTGACCGAGCCGGAGGTGTCGATGACGACACAGACGCGGGGCGGCCTGCGCCGCAGGCTCGGCAGGACGGTGCCGGGCACCGAGGCGGAGCGGCGCGAAGGGCGGCCGTAGGTGTAGTCCTCGCCGGCACCGGGGCCACCGGCGGCCGACCGCACGGCCGCCCCCAGCAACTCCCGCCAGGGCTGCGGCGGATGGAAGGCCTCCTCGGCCCACCGCTGCCACCCCTGTGAGGCGCTGCCCGGCCGCCCGGTGATGCCCTGCGCCACCCGGAACCGGACGGCGTCGCGTTCCTGCGCGCTCAGCCCGTGCGCGCCGTCGGCGCCCAGATCCCACTCCCGCTCCAGCCCGTCGGCCCCGCTGCCGCAGTCCAGCCAGGCCAGGTCCTGCGTCCGCGGTCCCAGCCGGAACTGCCGCAGGTAGTCCTCCATGAGCTCGCCCTCGGGCAGTTGCAGCGTCGCCGGTTCGACGGCACCTTCGGGCCGGGCGAGCCCGTCGCCGTACACGTCGTCGTTGATCTCGCAGTCCGCGGCGATGTTCATCCGCAGCCGCTCCCCGGGCCCGGTCAGCCCGCGCTCACGCGCCACCCGGTCGCCGCGCCCGTGATGATCCCGCAGCAGATGCGACACCTCGTGCACCCACACCCCGGCCAGCTCCTCCACCGGCGTCCGCGCCACGAACCCCGGCGAGACATAACACCGCCAGTGCCGGTCCACAGCCATCGTCGGCACCCGCCACGACTCGACGACGTGCAGGGCGAACAGGGCGGTGGCCAGATAGGGGCGGACCCGAGCGGCGTGAAGCCGGGCGGCAAAGAGCTTTTCCCGGTCCAGGGGTCGCCCCACCTCCGCGGACCCCAGCGCATCCCGGCGCGCCTCCGCCCCACCCCGCTCATCGCCGCCCCGCCTGCGCCGCGACCGCAGCTGTCCGTGCGGCCGTGTGGTCCGCTCGTCGGGACAGGGTCACCACTCCGGCGAGCCGGTCGATGGCGGCCGGTACGTCCCAGTGCTCCTGGCGGAGGGAGGCGAGTGTGGTGGCGGGGACGACGACGAGGTCCGGGGCGCCGGTTTCCACGGCGCGGACCAGGAGAGCCCAGGCCGCGTCCCAGCGGGACTTGTCCGGCTTCCCTCGAACCGCCTCGACCACCCCGTCCAGCGCGGCCTGCCGCAGATCCCCCCGCTCGGGCAGCTCGGCCCCCGCCGGGTCGGCGAGCAACAGCTCGGGGTCCGGCAGATCCATCCGGTCGACGCTCGCCAGCAGTTCGAGCCCCGGCCCGTCCCCCACCGTGCCCCGCACCAGCAGGGAGAGCACCTCCCGCGAGGCCCCCGCCGCGGTGGCGAAGGCGACCAGGCACTGTGTCATCTCCCAGCTCCGGGGCGAGGGCCACGGCCCACCCCGCCGCGCCTCGCCGCTGGGCAGCCGGTGCACCAGCCCCGGCCGCCCGGAGAGCAACCCGCACACGGCGCGCCGGGCGAAGTCCACGGCCCCCGCCAGCTTCTCCGGGTCGAGCCGCGGCAGGGTCGCCCGTGGCCAGGTGCCACCCAGTCCGCGTACGACGACCTCGTGATCGTGGGTCCACTGCAGATGCACGAACCGGTTGGCCAACGGCGCGCTCAGCTCCCACCCGTCCGCCGCCGAGGACCGCGGATTGGCGGCGGCCACGATCCGCACGCCCGGTGGCAGCCGCAACGCCCCGATCCGCCGCTCCAGCACGAGCCGCAGCAGTGCGGCCTGGACAGCCGGCGGCGCGGTCGACAACTCGTCCAGGAACAGCAGCCCCCGCCCGGCCTTCACCAGCCGTACGGCCCAGTCCGGCGGAGCCATCGGCACTCCCTGTTCCGCGGGGTCGTCCCCGACGACGGGCAGCCCCGAGAAGTCGGACGGTTCGTGGACGCTGGCGATCACCGTGGTCAGCGGAAGGTCCAGGGTGTCGGCGAGTTGGGTGAGCGCGGCGGTCTTGCCGATCCCCGGCTCACCCCACAGGAGGACGGGCAGATCGGCGGCGACGGCCAGGGTGAGGGCCTCCAGTTGTACGTCGGGGCGGGGTTCGGTGGTGGTGTCGCGGAGGATGGCCAACAGGTCGGCAGCGACGTCGAGTTGGGACAGGGCGGGCTGGTTCTGGGTGCATGTGGGCATGTGAGGTCACCTGTGGGTCTAGGGAGGGGTGGGCTGGTGTGGCGAGGGTGAGGGGCGGAGCGATGACGCGCTGCGGCCCGGGGAGTTGCCGCGCGGCGCAGGGTCAGCGACGTGCCGCGTGCCGTGGATGCCCGCGCTGCTCACGGGGCCGGCCACGCTCGTCGTACCGGATCCGGCCCGGACCGGGACCGGTCAACCCGGCCCGGAAGAGCCCGTACGTCAGACGCCGACGCGCAGCGGCCTGCAACTCGGCCCGCAACGCACCGTCCCGCAGCACCGCGTCCGGGCCCAGCAGCCCCTCGACGACCGCCAGCGCGCCGGCGGTGTCGCCGTGGCAGAGCCGTTCGCGGACGTCGGGCAGACACTCCGGATGCCGGTGTGCCTCGTCGATGGCCTGGAGACAGGGCAGTGGCGTGCCGGTGAGGGATGCCAGCAGTTCTTCCCGCCGGATCTCTGCGGGGTCGTGGTCCAGCGGAGCAAGTACCCCGTCGACCAGACCGATCCGATGCCGCGCCCCCCGGCACTCGACAAGGCGTGGCTGCCCTGCCCGGTCCGGCGGCGTGGACGGGGACGGCCTGGACGGCGGCGGACGCCCCGGTACGAGGGCTGGGGCGACCAGCGGATGCAGTCGATCGGCGTCCACAGCACCGGCGCGCAGCAACTCCAGGTCGGGCAGCACCCAGGTCGCCGCGTCGGGCAGCACCGGCAGCGCACTGCCACTCCGCCTGGTGGCCGCCGCGATCCGCATCGCCACCGGCCCGGCGCCACCGGCCCGCTCGCCCTCCAGTTCCAGGACCAGCCGATGCCGTCCCCCCAACCGCACGAGCACGGCCCCGACGGACCGCCCCTCGGCGCGAAGCAGCAACCGGGCCTCGTCGGCCCACCGGTCAACGGCACAGCCACGCCCGTACGGCAGAGTCCGGAGCAGATCCGGATCCAGCCCGGGTCGGTCACCGTCGGGCAGCCCCCCTCCGGCCCGGATCCGCAGCTCTGCGACCCGCCGCGCATCCCACAGATGCCGGTGCAGATCGAACCGGAACCGCCGGCTGGGACGCGGATGCGGGTGGGTGCTGTGGGGGTTCGCAGCGCCCTGCCACAACCCGAGGCTGATCCGCTGCCCGGCATCGGCCCAAGCGGGAGGAGTCCGCACGACGAGATGCAGGGGACCTCTGCCACCCCGCCCCCCGCCGCCGTACTTGGCCAGCGCGAGAGTCAGCCCCGGCCGCAACAGCCCGTCGGGCGCGATCCTCGGCATGTGCCAGCGCAGCAGGTCAGGAGCGAGATGCCGTAGATCGCCCCGAAGGCAGGTGGCGGTCTCCCGACCGTGATTCCGCACCACAGAACGCAGATCGAGATCGACATCGACGCCGGCGGCGGCGCAGGCCCCCGCCCAGTCCCCCGCCAGCCGACGGGCGGTCGCGGTCTCGATCATGGAGGCCGGCACGGCGAACTCCCGCACGCGCGGCCAGAAAGAAAGCAAGGAGGGCTCGGAGAGCCGGGTGTTCCCGTTCGCGATCGGAGCGCTCATCAGCACTCACCTTGCGCGGACGGGACCCCCATTCTGTGAACAGAGTGAGTCGTCATCGCGGGCGAGCGTAACGCGGCCCACGCGGAGCCGCGAGGCATTTTCCGCACCGGGGCGGCAACCTTTCCGCTCCCGGCGACCACTGTCCCGTGCACTGCTTCTGTCGATCCACGTGCCGATCCACGTCAGGACGTAAGGACTCATTCGTGGCATCCCCCTCCCACCGCCGCCGGTCCCCCCGCAAGTGGCGCGCGGCCCTGGTCCCAGCCGTGGTCGTGGCGGCCGTCGCGCTCGCCGCATCCCTGCTCATGGCCCTGCGCCCCGACGGGAACCCCACGGCAGCCGATGCCCCGACATCACCTGTCGCCGGCCGTCACTCCAAGGCCCCCCCGACAGCACCGAGCCGTGCACTGAAGCCGACGCCGACCCCGTCCATGCCGTCCCCATCCTCACCGCCCGCCACGACCACCGCACCTACGCGCGCATCCGGCTCAGCTTCAGCCAGGGCGACACCGCAGCCGGCCTCCGCCTCGGCCCCACTGGCGGGACGCATCCGCCCCAGCGTCACCTACGACGGAATCGCCACCTTCTACGACACCGGAAACGGCGACGGTGCCTGCCTGTACGGCCCGACCGACGAGGTCATGACCGCGGCGATGAACCACGCGGACTACGAGACCTCCCAGGCGTGCGGGGCGTACGTACGCGTCAGGGCGTCCGGCGGCGCCTCCGTCACGGTCCGCATCACCAACGAATGCCCTCTGCCCTGCGCCCCCGGCCAACTCGACCTCAGCGCCCAGGCGTTCGCCAAGCTCGCGGCCCCCTCGGCCGGCCGCATCCCGATCACCTGGAGCCTGCTGAGTCCCGGGACGCCCGAGGCGCCCGAGAGCATCTCGATCCGCTACAAGACAGGTTCCAGCAGCCACTGGTGCGGCATCCAGGCGGTGGGCCACCGAAACCCGCTGGCCCGTCTGGAGGTCCGCGACGGGGGAGGCTGGCGGCAGCTCCGGCGCACGGAGTACAACTACTTCCTCTCCGAGCAGGGGCGCGGCTGCGGGGGCGAGTTGAGACTCACCGACCTATACGGGGAGAGGCTGACGCTCGACGGTCTCCCCGTACGCCCGGATGTCCTGCAGCCGACCCGGGTCCAGTTCGCGGCGCACTGACGGCACATAGGCTCGCCCCATGGTGACTGCGACGGTTCGTGAGTGGAGCGACGAGGAAGGGTGGGGCGTGCTCGACTCGCCCGAGACTCCCGGTGGCTGCTTCGGCCACTACTCCGACATCCAGGCGACCGGGTTCCGCACGCTGTCGCCCGGGCAGCAGGTCGACCTCACGTGGGAAGCGCCCGGATTCAAGCAGGACGGCTACGACTACCGCGCGGTGAGCATCGTGCCTCGGACCGCCTGACCCACGCACGCGGCTAACGCCGGGGCGTCCCCGTCACGTTCGCCGTCACGCCGCCCGTGGTCGGGTCCACCGACGCCCCGGCCCCGTCCGACGTCGGCGTCGATGACGGAGCGGCCGGGGGCAGGAGCGAACTGCTGGGCGTGCGGGAGTCGGTGGCCCGGGCGGTCGGGGTGGGCTCGGAGGTCGCGGTTTCGGGTGGCACCGTCGGCGTCGGTGAGCTCGCTCGCGGCGGCGACGGTGACGGGGACGGGGTGGGAGGCGGCGTACGGTCGGTCGCGGGTGGGGGTGCGAGCGGGGGCGCCGGGGAGGGCGGGGCGTCGGAGGTTCCCGAGGTGAGCGGGAGGGCGACCAGGAGCGCCGCGGCGCAGGTCACGGCCGCCCCGATCGACGTACGGACGAGTCGGCGGCGGGTGGCCCGGCGGCGGACGGACTCGTAGCTGCCGGGGGCGGGGCGAGGTAGTCCGTGGCGGGGCGGAGAATCACCGCGAGCGGATCGTCGGGGGACAACTCCGGACCGTCCGCGTCTTCGTCAAAGCGTGTGGTCAAGGCTTCTCCTCAGGTGGACGCGGAGCAGTTCGCGGGCCGCGTGGAGGTCGGCCTTGACGGTTCCTTCCTTCCGTCCGGTCAGCACGGACACCTCCCGGATCGGCATGTCAGCGTAGTAGTGGAGCAGGATCGGGACGCGCAGGCGTTCGGGGAGGGACTGGACCAGCAGGCGTACGGACGGGTCCTCCTGCTCGGTGTGGGGGTTGACCGCGGCTTCCGTCGTGACCCGGCGCATCGCCCGCCGTTCGCGCTCCAGCTTGCGCCAGTGGTCCCGGACCAGGTTCGCCGCGGTGACGTAGAGGAACCCGCGCGGCTCCTCCACCCGGCTCCAGCGTGCCCAGAGGCGGGTGAAGGCCTCCGAGGCGATCTCGTGGGCCGTCTCGTCATCGTCGACGAGACGGCGGCACCAGCCGGCCAGGCGTGGGTAGAGGGCGGCGAACAGCTCGGACGCTGCCGTGTCGCGGGACCGTTTCAACGCTCTCCATGGTCGTGAGGAACTTGCGCGGCACTGAGAGGGATGCCGGGCCGGCGGCGTACGTTCCGTCGGCCCGGCACCGGTTACGTGCCGTTACTGCGGGAGCAGGGTGCGGTCAGGGGGACGTGGAGCTCAGCTCGGCGAAGACGATCACGTTGTCCCGGTACTCGTCGCCGGAGCTCGGGCCGCCGCACGTGATCAGCCGCAGCTCCGGGCGGTCCACGTCGCCGTAGACGTCCTCCGCCGGGAAGTCCGCCTTGGCGACCGTCCGTACGGAGCTCACGGCGAACTCCGCCGATGTGCCGTCCTTCCTGCGCGCCACGATCCGGTCACCCCGGCGCAGCCGCGCCAGGTCCCGGAACACTCCGGCCCCGTAGGAGCCCACCGTGACATGGCCGAGGATGACGGACGGGCCGACCTGGCCCGGCGTCGGCGAGTGCCGGTACCAGCCGGCCCGGTCGTCGGCCGTGATCGGCGGCACCTCCACGGTGCCGTCCTGCGCCAGGCCCAGCCGGACGACCGGGGTGTCGACGTCGATCGCCGGGATCCGGAGCCGGAGCGGGGGTGAACTGCCCAGCGTGCGCGTGGAGTTCGAGGACGCCGAGGAGGACCCGCCCTCCTGCCCCTCCTTGGACGCCTCCGTGTCCCTCCTCCTCCGGGAGCCCGCGGTAGCGCCCTGCTCGGTGCCCTGGCCGCCGCAGCCCACCAGCAGCGACGCCATCGCCGCCGTGGCGAACGCCCGCCTGGACAGCGGCATCATGCCCCCGTGGTCCGGCGACGCCGTACGACGAAGGCCGTCGCGCCCCCGGCGACGAGCACCGCGGCCGCGCCCCCGCCGATCGTCCCGCCCCGTCCCCAGCCGGAGTCCGAAGAGGTCGGCGTCACGCCGGTGTCGGGCGCCCCGGACGGCCTGACGGAGACCTGGCCGCTGTCCCGGGTCGGCGCGGCCGACGGCTCGGAGGTGTCGTCGGCCGGGGGACGGGTCGGCTCGGCGGAGGACGGGGGACGGGTCGGCTCGGCGCTGGGGCTGGGGGCGTCCGTGGCGGCGGAGCTGGCCGTCGGGCTCGGGACCGGGGTCGGGGACGAGCTGTCGGCGAGCGCGGGGGCGGCGGTCGCGAACAGGGCCGCGCAGCTGAGTGCCATGGCGCTGAGGACGGTTCGGCGCATTGAGTCGCTCTCTTTCGTCGGCCCGGCCGGTACTGCCGTACCCGGCGGGCTGGGTGACGGGTCGAGCGAAGAGACGACGGGGCGGCAGGGCGGGTTGTAAAGAGATGGCAAAGCCGTCCGCCGCTACGATGAGGGCGTGACCGCCCGCGCACAGCAACACCGTGCGCTGCGGACCCCGTTGCCGGGGCCGTGGCGCATGCTTCTGCTGCTCGGGCTGCTCGCCGGGCTGTTCGGGATGCACGCGCTCGGCCCCGCCGACGCCGTCCCGGTCTCTTCGCATCACGGGCACGGCGCTCCCGTCATGAGCGCCCACCTGACGGCCGTGACCGACGAGGCCGCGTGCCACGGCCCCGACTCGGGCGGCGGGCACGCCCAGCACGCCGACCCGACCTGCGCGTCGAGTGCCGTCGGTGCGGGCCCCGTGCTGCCGGCCCCCATGCCCGATCCGGCCGGAAGCGCCGTCGCGGCCGACCTCGACGGCCGTTCCGTGGCCGCCGTGCCCGAAGGCGGGCGGGCGCCTCCCTCACTGGCCGAACTGCAGATCCTGCGGACCTAGGACAAGGCCGGGCCGTGCCCCTCACCCACTGAGGGCGTACGGCACTCAGCCATGCCCGTGCCGCGTCCTGAGGGCGCGGCAACTCACGTACACCGCAGGAGTTCTCAGCATGACCAGCACACGTACCGTGGTCCGTCGCGCCGCCCTGGCCGCGTCGGCCGTCACCGCCGCCCTCGTCCTCGCCGCCTGCGCCGGTGGCGACCACGCGGACACCGCATCCGGCACGCACCCGTCGCCCTCGACGAGCGCCGACGCCACCGCCGTGGCGCACAACGCCCAGGACGTCTCCTTCGCGCAGGGCATGATCCCGCACCACCGGCAGGCGGTGGAGATGGCCGGGCTGGCCGCCGACCGCGCCTCCTCGACCCGGGTCAAGGACCTCGCCACACGCATCGAGAAGGCCCAGGCCCCGGAGATCCGGACCATGTCGGGGTGGCTGAAGGCCTGGGGCGAGGACGTGCCCGGCACGGACGCAATGGACCACTCCGGCGGACACGGCGGCGGCTCCAGCACGGCCGGAATGGCCGGAATGATGGACCAGAAGGACATGGACAAGCTGGCGAAGTCCTCCGCCAAGGCCTTCGACTCCCTGTTCCTCACCATGATGGTCGAGCACCACGAGGGCGCGGTGGAGATGGCCGAGGCCGAGAAGGCGAAGGGCAAGTACGCTCCCGCGACCGACCTGGCCGACGACGTCGTCACCGCCCAGACGGCCGAGATCGAGGAGATGAACAAGCTGCTCGGCAAGAGCGCGGGCTGACGCTCCGACAGTCAGGGGCCCGGGCCGCGTGACGTGGCCCGGGCCCCCGCCCTACGCCTTCCTTCACTTCAGGCCCAGGCTCCGCCGGTACGGCTCCCCCGGCCCGGCCCGTTCCACGATCGCGGCGCAGGCGGGACGGGCCGCGCAGTCGGAGGCGGGGTCCTCCGGCGTCAGCAGGGTGTTGTGCGTGAACTGAAGGTTCCTGGGGTCGCCGCAGTCCGGTGCGGGCGGCCAGCCTCCGGGGTAGGACCGGCGGGGCAGCCAGTCGGGGACGGTGTCGTCCCAGAAGTTGCCGTGGAAACGGACGTTCTGGACGGGGCGGTTGCCCCAGTCCTCGCTGCACCCGCCGATCGAGGCGCGGTAACTGTGGACGGCGTTGTCCCGCACGGTGATCCATTTACTGCTGTCGTCGGTGTAGATGCCGACGTTCCACTCGCCGTACGCGCTGTCCGAGACCGCGTTGCCGCTGACGACCGCGCCGTCCGCATACGACGTGCCCTGTTCGCCGCGCAGATAGATGCCGCCGCCGTCGGCCAGGAGCCGGTTGGTCGCGAAGACCCGGTTGCCGACGATGCGGTTGCCGCGGTCCGTGCCCTTCGTTTCCGGTGGCAGGGCTCCCAGCACGACACCCCCGTCCGAGATGTCGGTGAAGACGTTGCCGTCCACCGTGTTGTGCGAGCTGTTCTCGGAGAACTCCAGTCCCTGGGCGCCGAGATGGACGAACCGGTTGCCCTGGAAGGTGATGCGTTCTGCGGTGCGGAAGGCGACGTTCCCGGGCACGGTGAGCAGCCTGATGTCGTCGCCCTTCCCCGGCCGCAGATACATGCTCCACGCGGCCGCGAACCCGGCCGGCTCGCTCGGCGCCGTCCAGCCGGCGTGGGCGAACGTCAGCCCCTTGAAGGCGATGTCGTGCACGGGCCGGCCGGGGCTGCCGGTGCCGCTGACCAGCGTCTGAAGCACGGGAGCCGTCACCTGCGCGCGCCGCATGTCCTCCCCCGCCCTCGGCCGGTACAGCAGCTCGTGGTGGCCGGGACGGGAGCGGTCGAGGTACCAACTCCCCTGCATGTCCAGGAAGTCGGGCGAGTTCTCGACGTCGGACGGCAGGGCGAGCAGGTCCGGCCCGTACAGCTCGTGGGCCATCCGCCAGCACGGCTGGTCCATGGTGATCGTCGACCCGCCACCCGGACCCGTTGTGATGCCCGCGATGCCGCAGCGGCCCTCCAGGTAGTCGAACCGGAACCGCAGCTCCATGTCACGCGGCGCCCGCCAGCTGCGTGGGACGGCGCTCGTGGTCGTGAGGCCGGTCCCGGTCACCTTCAGCTTGCCGGGGATGCCGTCCCCCTGGCTCGCCCGCGCGGCCCGCTTCCCTCCGACGTACAGCTGACGGGTTTCGAGCGTGCCGACGTCCGCCCGCCACACGCCGTGCCGCTGCGGGTCGGGCCGCCATCCGCCGATCTCCCGGCCGCCGCTGACTGTCACGGGCTCCTGCCGCTGCGTGCCGTAGCCGTACGCCTGGTAGACGACGCGGTGACCGCCCCGGCCGGAGTCGCCGGCGGCCTGCGACATCCGCAGCGGAGCCGTCAGCCGGTAGGTGCCGCCGCGCAGGTTCACGATGATGTCCGCGGTCATCCCGGCCGTCCCGGCCCGCACGGCCTGCTGGGCTCGCGCCGGCGTCGCGAACGGCCGCTCGAACGTACCCGGCCACCCGTCGCTCCCCCAGGGCGCCACGTACAGCTGCCGCGTGCTGTGCCGCCCGCTCTCCGAAGCCGAGGCCGACACCGAAGCCGAAGCTGACACCGAAGCGGATGCCGACACCGGGGGACCAGCCGCCCAGGTCGCACCGGCCCCACTGGACACCGCCACCATCAGCGCCGATACGACCGCTCCGAACCGCAGGTCCGCCATGATCCCGCCCTCCCGTTCGCCGGACGTGTCCATGGTCGAGCGGGGACAGCCCGGCCCGCGTCGGCCGATCGTCGCTCGGTGTGCGTCTTTGGTAGCTGTTCCGGACGCCGATGTGCGCACCGGAGTGCGTGCCGGGAGTCCGGGCACGGCGGCCGCATCCCGGCCGCAGCGTCAGCCGGCGGCCCCGAGCCAGTACCCGAAACCCCGGCGCGTGTGGATCAGGGCCGGTTCGCCCGGGTCGCTGTCCACCTTGCGGCGCAGCCGCGAGACGAGCTTCTCGATCGCCTCGTTGGCCCGGAAGTCCCCCCACACATGACCGCTGATCTGCTCCTTCGACAGCACGCACCCGGCGTTGACGAGCAGATGGCTCAGCAGGCGGTACTCGGCGGGCGTGAGGTCGAGGGGGCGGGGGCCGCGACGGGCCCGGCAGGCGGCGTCGTCCAGGACCAGGTCGCCGTAACGGGGCGGGGCCGCCTGCCGGTCGGGGCGCCGGCGGCGCAGCAGGACGTCGACCCGGGCGAGGACCTCGGCGATGCGCAGCGGCTTGGTGACGTAGTCCTTCTCGCCCGGGCCGAGTTCGGGGACGAGGCGGTGCAGGGAGTCGCAGGTGGTGAGGAAGAGCAGCGGGGGGTGGGGCGGGCGGGAGGCGGCGTGGGGGTGTGGGGCGGGTGCGTGAGATGGGAGAGGAGTACGGCGTCCCACACCGCCAGGTCGAAGGGGTGTTCCGTCAGCCGGACCAGGCCCTCGGCGCCGGTGCCCGCGGTGCCGACCCGGTAGCCCGCCAACTCCAGTGTGGTGCTGAGCAGTTCGTTGTCTCCCGGATCGTCGGCGACGACCAGGACCCGCTGTCCGTCCCCGCGGGGCGGGGAGGGTTTCTCCAGCAGGTTCGAGAGGTTCGCTGTCATGGCGACACCCTTCGTGTGAGGCCGGGTGGGGGGTGTGCGGGTTGTGCCAGTTGTGCGGGCTGCACGGGCCGCGCGGGCCGCGCTGTGCGCCGGAACGGATCGTCAGGCCCGCGGTCCGAGGTCGGCCGGCACCTCGGCGCGAGTGACGAAGTCGTCGACCAGGCGGTGGAAGAGCTCGGCCAGCTGCCGCAGGTCCTCGTCGGACCAGCCGGCCAGCGCCAGGCGCATGCCGGCACGGGCCGCCTCCCGGATGCGGTCCACTGCCACCCTGCCCGCGTCGGTGAGCCCGACGCGCTGGGCCCGCCGGTCGTGTGGGTCGGCGGTCCGGATCACATAGCCGGCCCTCTCCAACTGCTGCACCTGACGCGTGACATGGGACGCCTCGACCGCCAGCAGCCCCGCCAGCACGCCGGGCCGCATCGGTGCGGTCTCGGCGAGGCGGCGCAGGATCGCCACGGCGGCCCGGTCCAGGGTCAGGCCCGCCATGGCCATCAGGTACTCGTGCTGTCTCGCCCGGCCCGCCAGGTAGGTGACGCGGGTGAGGCACTTCTCGATCTCCACGATCTCGGCCGGGCCGGGCGACGCTGCTGCGGATGTCGATGCGGGCATGGCCCTACCGTACCCCAATTGATTGCTTGACTTAAGTAACCCGCTATGCTTGCCTAAGTTAAGCAATGAGCCAGCGGCCGGCGAGCCGCGGAGCTCGGGGCCGCCTTGAGCGGAGGACGGCCCCGACGCGCCGACTCCGTGGGGACGGGAACGGCGCGGTCACCGGCCCGGCGGCGGAATTACTCCCGCCGTCCGCCGCCGGGTCCGGTGACACCACACCCACCACGCACCCGTCACCCGCCACACATCCGTCACCCGCGCCGCCCCCGCTCACACCGCGACCGCACCCCGAACTCCGTGACCGGCCCGACCCACTGCACCCGTGCACCAACCCTTGATGGAGGCTCCGCCATGTCCCACGCAGTCGCCCGACCCGCCGGCGCGGGAGGGAAGTCCGCCCCGCCGAAGCCGAACGCCGTGGTGGCGGTGCTGGCCCTCGCCGGGATCGTCGTCTCGCTGATGCAGACCCTGGTCATCCCGATCGTCCCGGAACTGCCGAAGCTCCTGGACGCCTCGGCGTCGAACACCGCCTGGGCGGTCACCGCCACCCTGCTCGCCGCCGCCGTGGCGACGCCCGTCGTCGGGCGGCTCGGCGACATGATCGGCAAGCGGCGGATGCTGCTGACCAGCATCGTCCTGCTGGTGTCCGGCTCGGTGGTGTGCGCGCTCGCCGACTCCCTCGTACCGATGATCGTCGGCCGTACGCTGCAGGGCCTCGCGGCCGCCGTCATACCGCTCGGCATCAGCATCATGCGCGACGCGCTGCCGGCCGAGCGGCTGGCCGGGTCGACGGCGCTGATGAGCGCCTCGCTCGGCGTGGGCGGTGCGCTGGGGCTGCCCGCGGCCGCGTTCATCGCGGACAACTGGGACTGGCACATCCTGTTCTGGGCCTCGGCCGCGCTGGGCGCCCTGGCCTTCCTGCTGGTCCTGCTGATCGTGCCCGAGACCGAGGTGCGCACCGGCGGGCGTTTCGACCTGGTCGGCTCGCTCGGTCTGTCCGCCGGGCTGGTGTCCTTGCTGCTGACCGTCTCCAAGGGCGGCGACTGGGGCTGGACCAGCGGTACGACGCTGGGCCTGGGCGCCGCGGCGGTCGTGATCCTGCTCGCCTGGGGCTGGTGGGAGCTGAGGGCGAAGCAGCCGCTGGTCGACCTGCGCACCACCGCGAGGCCGCAGGTGCTGTTCACCAACCTCGCCTCGGTCGCGCTCGGTTTCTCGATGTTCGCCATGTCGCTGGTGCTGCCGCAGCTGCTCCAGCTGCCCGAGCAGACCGGCTACGGCCTCGGCAGGCCGATGCTGACCGTCGGCCTGGTCCTCGCCCCGCAGGGCCTGGTGATGATGGCCATGTCCGCCGTCTCCGCGAGCGTCACCAAGGCCAAGGGGCCCAAGGTCACCCTGATGATCGGCGCGCTGATCGTGGCCGCCGGGTACGGCCTGAACATCGTGCTGATGAGCGAGGTCTGGCACCTGATCCTGGTCTCCTGCATCATCGGCGCCGGCGTCGGCTTCACCTACGGCGCCCTGCCCGCGCTGATCATGGGCGCCGTCGATCCCTCCGAGACGGCCGCGGCCAACAGCCTCAACACCCTGATGCGCTCGCTCGGCACCTCGTTCGCCAGTGCGCTCGCGGGCGTCATCCTGGCCCAGATGACCACCGACTTCGGTGGCTCCGCCCTGCCCTCGGAGAACGGTTTCAAGGTCGTCATGGCCATCGGCGCCGGAGCGGCCGTACTGGCCTTCGCCCTCGCCACACTCATCCCGAGGCAGCGCAACGCTGCCGCGGAACGGCCTTCCGCCGAGGACGAGTCGGGGCGGGCGGTGGTCAAGACGGGGTAGGGGATCGGCGGGAGCGGTCCAGGCCTACGGAGACTGTGTGCGCGGAACGCCATGACGTACGGCGCCCCGCGCCCGCACGCCCGGTGCCGAGGCCGGCCGGGGAACACGGACCCCGGAAGCAGGCCTCACGCTCCACGCCTCCCTCGAAAACTCACCGCCCGCCTCCGAACCCAGCCGCAGACACGCGGAGCCCGTCCGCCGACCGCGGAAACCATGTGCGGGGCCGTTGCCGAAGTCGGCCGGGAATCAGAGGCCCAACGGCCAGGGTTCAGGTGTCACGACCCGTCGATGAGCCGCTAGTCGAGAAGGAGCCGAACATGTCCGACGCACCCGCCGGCGACACCCAGGCCGAACCCCCCGTACGCGAGCTGCGTCTGGTGGTCACGGCGGAGGACTACGACGAGGCGTTGCGGTTCTACCGGGATGTGCTGGGGCTGCCCGAGCGAGGGGCGTTCACCTCGCCCGGTGGCCGGGTCACGATCCTTGACGCCGGGCGGGCGACGCTGGAGCTGACGGATCCGAAGCACGCGGAGTTCATCGACGAGGTCGAGGTCGGCCGGCGGGTGGCCGGTCATGTCCGGGTCGCCTTCCAGGTGGCCGACTCCACGGCGACCACGGCCAGGCTTGCGGCCGCCGGGGCCGAGGTTCTCGCGGAGCCCACCCGCACGCCCTGGAACTCCCTCAACTCCCGCCTCGAAGCGCCCGGCGCCCTCCAGCTGACCCTCTTCACCGAGCTGGACACCGATACCACGGAACGCGCGTAGACCCGTGAGAACACACGGTTGCGGGGTTCCTCGGCGCCACAAGGAGCTTATTCGTCTGTTTCGGTGATAATTGGGGCATGAGTACGACGACGTTTGTACTAGCGGCCACGTCGAGTGAAGTACTCAACGTGATCGCCGCCTTTGCGGGTGGCCTGGTCATCGCGGGCGCCCTGGTCTGGGCCGTGCAGCTCGGCATGCGGGTCCGTGACCGTGAGCTGCCGCGGCCCACCGCCGAGGAGCAGCCCCATCTCCCCGACACCGGCCCGGTCCATGAGGAGCGGGAGCTCAGGGAACCCGACGAAGTGCCGCACGCGGAGGGCAGGGAACGGCTCCTGCCGCACGACCTGCACCACGCGGGCAGCAGGCGCAGCGAGGACCAGCACCGCAAGCGCTGGCTGCCGGGGAAGAGCGGTTCCTTCGGCGGCGGCGGCATCGGGCACGGCTGAGGCACGGCTGACCCCGGAAATCCGGGCGACGCGAGCGGCTGCGCCCTGCCACCCTGTGCGGACCCGTACGTGCACGACGTGCGTGCGGTCCGGACAGGGGGCAAAGGGATTGGGTGGACGACGTTATGTGGCCAGGGGTGTCCCCGGCGGTTACCGCATCTGGGACAACCACGGCCGCCGCTTCTGGGGCGACCTCTACGAGCTGTGCCCCGACGACCTGCTGACCGAGCTGAACGGCCGCAAGGACCCGGCCAGGGTCAGCGCATTCCTGAAGCGTTATCGCGCGTTGAAGCGGTAGCGCGCGTCGAAGCGTCGGCGCGCGGGACGTCCGGAGCCGTCGCGAGGGCGAGGATCACGAAGAAGTCGATGCCCACCATGATCACCGACCATACGGGCGTGTACGGCAGGAACAGGAAGTGGGCGACCATGCTCAGGGACGCCAGGAAGATGCCGGTGATCCGGGCCCACCAGGCGCCCCTGAGGATGCCGTAGCCGACGCAGACGGCCACGATGCCGATGCCGAGCAGGACCCAGCCCCACGCCGTGAGGTTGATCTTGTAGACGTAGTCGCCGACACTGCCGTAGACGTCGTCCTCGGCGATCGCCGAGATGCCCTGGAGGATCGCCAGCAGCCCGTTGACCAGCATCAGCACACCGGCGAAGACCAGCGCACCGGTGCCCAAGCCGGTGTCGGAGGGGGCGGGCGGGCCGGGACGGTAGCCGCCGGTGTCGGGTGCGGCCGAGCCCCAGGTGGTCTGGGTGCCGGGCGAACCCGCGGTCCCCGCGGGACTGTGTGCCGCGTCCGTCGCATGCGACTGCGGCTGCTGCTGGCTCATGGCGCCGTACCCCACTTCTCGCGTGTACCCGCGGTCGGGTTCTGCGGTTCGGTTCGACGATCGACCGGCCGGGAGGCGGCCACCATGGGGGAAGGACCGATCGGGTGACGCCCGGAGTGCGGACGGCGACATACGGAACTTCACTGAAGGAACCCGGACCGAACCCACCCGCTGGAGGCGCCATGCCCGGTCACCGAACGCGGTGGACGACCACCGCGATCCTCACGACGACCGCCGCTGTGGCCGCCGCCCTCACCCTCACCGCCTGCAGCGACGACGACACGCCCTCCTCGGTGGCCAGCCAGGCGGCGTCGGCCTTCGCCTCGGCGACCGCGGAGGCGGGGCGGCAGCTCGACGACATCAAGGGCGGCGTAGACGCCAAGGGCGCGATCCGGCTCAGCGATCCGACGACCGACTCGGACGGCCGTACGACCGTGGAGGTCACGGCTGAGAACACGACCGACTCGACGAAGTCGTTCGGCGTACAGATCAACTTCCGCGACGCGGACGGCAATCTGCTGGACGCGAACGTGGTGACCGTCTCGGACGTGGCCGCGGGCAAGACGGGCAAGGGCACCGCGCGCAGCACGCGTGACCTGAGCGGGGACGTCCGGGCGGAGGTGGCCCGGGCCGTGCGCTACTGACCTTTACCTGGCGCGCTGTTGCACCGCGCCACCGGCTTTGTGCGCGGCGTTCGGCGCCGGCCGTCGGCCCTCGCTGTCCGTCACCGTGTCCGGCTGCGCGGCGGGCACCTCCGTCACGAGGATGTGGATCTGCTCGCTCGCCGCGCTGACCCCGTTGAACGTGGCCGTCGCCTGGATACGGCCCGCACCCGGCGCGAGGGCGAGGCCCGGCACGCAGGACCAGGTGCCGTCGGGCGCGGTGGTCGTCGCGCAGACCTCCTCCTCCAGCGCGTCGCGGACCGTGACCTGGGCGCCCGGGTAGGCCGTCCCCGACATCTCCGGCATCGCGCCCAGCGGCACGCCCGACTGGGGGCGGGACAGGGTCGGCGCGGGCAGCCCGACCGTCACGGCGCACGTGCCCTTCTGCTTCACGGTTCCCTCGGCGTCCTTCAGGGCCAGGGCGCAGTCGGGCAGCCGTGTGCCGGGCTCGGCGTCCGCGGGGACCGACAGGACGAAGGGGAACGTACGGCCCTTCCAGGCCGCCGGCGCCGACTCCCCGGCGACCGGACCGGGCGCCCCCACGAAGGTGTACGTCCCGCCGCTCCCGCCCAGAGTCACCGCCCCCTGGTAACCGCCCGCGGCGAACGGCGTGCCCGTCACCCTCGCCGTCGCGGGCGCCGACAGAGTCAGCACCGATCCCGCACCCAGCGGCGCCCCTTCGTACCCCCCGACCTGGACGATGCCTTCGCGCCCGGGCTCGATGGTCGCGGTCGCCCACAGGTCGCTGCCGCCCGGCTCTGGCGCCCTGTCGGCGCCGTACGCCACTCCGGCCGCGGTCATCGCGCCGGCCACGGCGAGACAACCGAGGACCGTTGCCCTCCTGAATCTGCTCATCGTCGGCGGAGCTCCTCACACGTGCGTCGGCAACACCACTGCCTGCGATTGTCAGGTCCCGTCCGCGCGGACGACGCACGCTGTTCGGCCGTACGGACCAGGAGCGCGGTCCGCACCACCCGTCCGGGCGCCGAGGAGCCGACGTCAGTCCTGCGCCGCCGGCTTCGGGTGGCGGGCCGCCGTCTTCACGTCCGCCTCGACCTCGCTGCGGGCGGTGCCCTGTTCCGTCGCGTGCTCGGTGACCGCCCTCTGGACGGTGCGGGCGAGGTCGCGCCAGGTGCGCCAGGCGGTTGCGTAGGTGTCGGTCCGGAGCTCGGTCCACGGGGTGTGGGCGGGCGGGCCGTACTGGTCCCGTAGGTCCTCCACCCTGGAGTGCGCCTGGTCCGCCGCCCGCTGCATCGCGACCAGTTCGTCGAAGGTGTGTGCCACGCGTCCGGATCCTGGGGCAGCCGGGCCGGGCGATCCGATGCGCCACGCGCGCGGCCGGTGGCGACCACACCACCGGCGGAACCGTCGAAGCCGTCGAAGCCCCGTCGTGGCGTCGAAGCGGCGTCGTACGGCACGTTCCTGACCGACGGCATGTGAAGGGGCCCGGGGTGAAAACCCCGGGCCCCTTCGTGGTGCACGCGCGGCGCGAGGTCCGCTGGATACGGTGGGTTGAGGGGGACCGCCCACCACGGCTGAGGAGTCCCGCATGAGCAGCGATCCGACGGACATCGTCAGGGCAGCGTTCCGCCACTACCTGGCACAGGACCGGGAAGCCGCCCTCCCCCTCTACGCCGACGAGTTCACCTTCACCAGCCCGCAGGACGATCACCATCCGGGACGGGCTGATCAGGGAGGTGCGGGTGTTCTTCGGTGCGGCGGTGTGAGGGGCCGCCCCGCCCACGGCCCCCAGGCGATCGGGGCCGACCGCGGTGCTACTGCCTGCCCGGGGCGCAGAGTTCGCCGTCGATCAGCTTGTTCTGGGCGTGCTCGGTGGACATGTCGGCCGCGCCGTCGCCCGTTGTCGCCAGGACCACGACGCGGCGGCCGTCGGCGCTGACGCCGTCGCGGGTGGTGTAGCCGGGGAAGTCGCCGGGGTGGCTGTAGTACGAGCCGCCGCAGGACAGCGGGATCCGCATCAGGCCGAGGCCGTAGCTCGCGCCGGGCCAGACGACGTCCAGGTCGGGGGTCCGTACGGTCGTCTTCATCGCCTTCATCTGGGCCGGGCGGAGCAGGTGCCCGCCGAGGAGCGACTGGTAGAAGCGGGTCAGGTCGGCCGTCGTACTGATCATGGCGCCGGCCGCGCCCGCCGCGGTCGGGTTGAACTCGGTGACGTCGATGGTCGCGCCGGAGCCGCCGAAGTCGGAGTAGCCGTGCAGATGGCGGCCGGGGATGCCGGTCCCGGTGGTGGGGGCGAGGGTGCTGCGCAGGTGCAGCGGCCTGATGATGCGCCGGGTGACCTCCTGCTGCCGGGTGTGCCCGGTGGCCTTGTTGATGATCATTCCGGCGAGGACGTACCCCGTGTTCGAGTACGACCACTTGGTGCCGGGCGCGAAGTCCGGCTTGTGCTTCATCGCGATCGCGACCAGCTGCTCGTCGGTCCAGGTGGTGTACCGGCCGGCCTCGAAGCCGTCGACGCTCGCGAGCACCGGGAAGTCGGCCGTGTAGTTGTAGAGCCCGCTGGTGTGCTGGAGCAGCTGCCGCACGGTGATCCCGCTGCCGTCGTTGCCGTTGCCGGAGACGACGCCCGGCAGCCAGTCCTCGACGGTGTCGTCCAGCGACAGCCTCCCCTCGCCGACGAGTTGCAGCACCACGGTGGCGACGAACGTCTTGCTCGCGCTGGCGATCCGGAACCGGTCACCGGGGCGCGCCGCCTCGCCGCCGGCCTTGTCGATGACGCCCGCGGCGGCGGAGCGCTGTCCGCGCGGACCGGTCGAGCGGGCGACGGCGCCGACGGTTCCGGTCTCCATCACGGCATTGACGCGGCCTGGCAGCGAGTCCTGAGCGGGGTGCGGGGACTTGGCGGTGGCCGACGCGGCGGGGATCGTCAGGACGGACGCGGCGATCGCGGCGACCAGGGCCGTGGCGGTGCGCTTCATGGCGGGTGCTCCTTGCGGGTCGGTCGGTGTCCGCACCACTGTTGCGATGCGGACACCAACCTAGGAACGCGGCCGCTCGCGGACGATCACGCCAACTGGCGTGTCGGAGGTAGTGGTTGGACCCGTGGCCAGGTACAGCGTGCTGTACCTCGGCCCGCCTCCCCACGTCCTTCCGGGCAGCCTCAGCCCCGCCGCTGCACGTCCTCCAGATACCGCAGCACCGCAGCCACCCGCCGGTCCACCTGGTCCGCCGGTGACAGGTCGAGCTTGGCGAAGATGCTGCGGATGTGCTTGTGGACGGCGCCGTCCGTGACGACGAGCCGTTCGGCGATGGCGCTGTTGCCGAGCCCTTCGGCCATCAGCGCGAGCACGTCCCGCTCCCGGGGGCTGAGCCGCTCCAGGCGGGCGTCCTGACGGCTGCGGGTGAACAGCTGGGCGACCACCTCGGGGTCGATGGCGGTGCCGCCGTCGGCCACGCGCCGCAGCGCGTCGAGGAACTCCTCGACCCGGCCGACCCGTTCCTTCAGCAGATACCCGAGCCCGCCCACTCCGCCGCCCAGCAGATCACTGGCGAAGCTCTGCTCGACGTAGGCCGACAGCACGAGCACGGCGAGGTCCGGCCGTCGGCGCCGGGCCTCGACGGCCGCGACGATCCCCTCGTCGGTGTGCGTCGGCGGCATCCGCACGTCGAGGATGGCGACGTCCGGCTTGTGCTCGTCGATGGCGTCCAGAATGCCGTCGGCGGTGCCCGCCGTGGCCACGACGTCCAGGCCCTCCGCACGCAGCAGCAGCGCGAGTCCCTCCCGCAGCAGGGGGTCGTCCTCCGCGATCACGATCCGCATGAAGGCTCCCGCTTCCTCAGGTTCCGCATGGCAGTTCCACTTCCAGAGTCGTCGGGCCGCCCTCGGGGCTGGACAGGGAGATCGCCCCGTCGTGCGCGGCGACACGACGCCGGATGCCGGCCAGCCCGGAGCCGCCGTCCTCGTCGGCGCCGCCCCGGCCGTCGTCGGTCACGGTGAGGTGCAGTCGCCCGGCGTGCGAGCGGACGGTGACGGTGGCCTGCCCGGCGGCGCTGTGCTTGGCGATGTTGGTGAGGGCCTCGGCGACGACGAAGTAGGCGGTTGCCTCGACGGAGGCGGCGCAGCGCTGCGGCACCTCGACGTCGGTCCGGCAGGGCACCGCACAGTTCGCGGCGAGGCCGCTGAGGGCGCCTTCGAGGCCGCGGTCGGCCAGTACCGGCGGCAGGATGCCGCGGGCGACGGTACGGAGTTCGGCGAGGGCCTGTTCGGCGGCGCCCTGGGCGCGTTCGAGGAGTTCGTCGGCGCCGGCCGGGTCGCGGGCCGCCATGCGGCGGGCGGCGCCGAGCAGCACGGTGACGGTGACGAGCCGGTTCTGGGTGCCGTCGTGCAACGAGCGCTCGATACGGCGCAGTTCGGTGGCGTGGGCGTCCAGCGCGGCGGCCCGGGTGGCGGTGAGCTCGGCGACGCGCAGGGACAGGTCCGCGTCGGGCCCGGCGGACAGCAGCCGCCGGCCCGGCGCCGCCTGCGACCGGGCCATGCCCGGCGTGAGCCCCACGATGATCGCGACCCAGCCGAGGCCGAGCAGCGCGACCGCGAGGGCGTCCGCCCAGGTCTGTGCCTGCCCGAACCCCAGCGAGGTACTGGTCGTGTCCTTCGGCATCAGCCGCCAGTACGCCGGGAACAGGGAGTCGCGCACGGCCAGGAGCGGCAGCAGGACTGCGGTCGTGCCCAGCAGGAACCCCAGCGTGGCGTGGCGGGCCAGCCAGCGCAGCTCCCGCCGGGTGGTGGGGTCGACGAGGGCGAGCCGCAGCCGGGTCGGTGCCGGACCGGGGCCGATGACCTCGGGTCCCCAGCGGCCGAGCCGGTCACGTTCGCGGTCGGCCAGCGAGTGCAGGGCGCGCAGGACTTTGGGCGCCATCAGCAGCCCGATGCCCAGCGGGGCGGTGACGGTGGCGAGGGCCAGCCCCAGCAGGACGCCCACCGCGGGCAGTGCGGTGCCGAGCCCGCCGACGAGCTGTTCGAGCGCGGCGACGGCGGTACCGGCCGCGCGGACGACGGTGTCCCGGATGCCGGGGCGGGCCGGGGTGGCCTTCTGGCCGTCCGGCCTGCTCTCCATGGTTTCGGCGTGCACGTCAACGACCCTAGGGCGTCGGCCGGTTGTGCGGCAGGCGGAGGAGGGCGGAAGTACAGCCTGCTGTACCCCGAACAAGGCGGCCTACGGGCTCGGAGACAAGGGGTCACGATCCGTAGCTTCGGTGACCGACAGCGACCGCCGAAGGAGCCAAGGAGCCAGCCATGACGGCCATCGACCCCTACCGCCTCACCACCGACCCCGAGAATCCCCAGCCACGCACGCTCAGCGGCACGGACCTCGCCCGGACGGCCCTGTGGGTCGTGCTGGTGCTCAGCGTGGTCGGCAACATGGCCGCCTCCTTCACCGGCGCCGCGACCCCCGTCCACCTCACCTGCGGCGCGGTCACCGCGCTCTGCGTGAGCGCGCTCGTCATCCAGCGGCTGCGGGGCCGGCGATGAGGATGCCGTTCGGGGGAGCCCGGGGCGCCACGGTCACGGGCGGCGACGCGCCGGCCGCCATCGCGCTGGCACACGTCAGCAAGACCTACGCGGGTGGCGTACGAGCCCTGGACGACGTGTCGTTGAGGGTCGGGCACGGCACGTTCCTCGCCGTGATGGGCCCGTCCGGATCGGGCAAGAGCACGCTGATGCACTGCGCCGCCGGGCTCGACTCCCCGACCGAGGGCAGCATCGCCATCGACGGGCACGAGATCGCGGGCCTGAACGAGACCCGCCGCACCGAACTGCGCCGCGAGCGCATCGGCTTCGTGTTCCAGTCCTACAACCTCGTCCCGTCCCTCACCATCGCCGACAACATCACCCTCCCGCTGCGCCTGGCGGGCCGCGCCCCCGACAAGGAGTGGCTGCGCACCCTGGTGGAGCGGGTCGGACTGGCCGACCGCCTCGCCCATCGGCCCACCGAACTCTCCGGCGGCCAGCAGCAACGTGCGGCCATCGTGCGGGCGTTGGTCGCCAGGCCGGCCGTCGTGTTCGCCGACGAGCCGACCGGCGCGCTGGATCTGCGCACCGCCCACGAGGTGCTGAACCTGCTGCGCGAACTCGTCGACGAACTCCGCCAGACGGTGGTGATGGTCACCCACGATCCGGCCGCCGCGGCCCAGGCGCACCAGGCGCTGGTCATGGCCGACGGCCGGGTGACGGAGACGCTGCAGGGGCCCACGGCGCCCGAACTGGCCGCCCGTCTGGTCGCGTTGGGAGGGGTGTAGGTCATGTTGCATCTCGCGGCACGCATGGCCGGGCACCGCATCACCGCGCTGCTCGCGGTGGCCTGCGCGGTCCTCGGCGGCGCGGCGCTCCTCACCGCCACCGGTGTCCTGGCCGAGTCCGGTCTGCGCTCCCAGCTCCCGGCCGACCGCCTCGCCGGCGCGGACGTCGTCGTCGCCACCGACCAGAACTACCACCCCGCGGGCGACCTGCCGATCGCCCTCCCGGAGCGGGGGACGGTCCCGGCCGGGCTGGTGGACGACCTCTCCCGACTGCCGGGCGTCACCGAGGCCGTCGGCGACGTCGGCTTCCCCGCCGCCCTCGTCGACGCGCGCGGCCAGGTCGTACCGGCCTCCGAGGAACCGCGGACGGCCGGACACGGCTGGTCGTCGACGGCTCTGCTGACGGACCCGAGGATCCGGGGGGACGCACCCGCCCGTTCCGGCGAGGTCGCCGTGGACAGCGCGACCGCGCAGGCCGCCGGTGTCCGGGTCGGCGACCGGGTGCGGGTCGTCGCGGTGGGCCGCCCCGCCGCCGGTTACCGCCTCACCGCGGTGGTCGACGCCCCCGGCGCCGGAATCCTCTTCGCCGATACGACGGCTCGCCGCTTGTCCGGCACCGGCACCGCAACCGGCACCGTGGACCTCGTCGCCCTGCGCACCGAACCCGGCGCCGAGGACGAGGTGGCCGCCGCGGCCCGCGAGAAGGTCCGGGGCACCGGCCTGAAGGTGGCCACCGGATCCGAGCGGGGCGACGTGGAGTTCCCCGGCGCCGGAGCGGCACGTTCCCTCCTGATCCTGCTCGCCGGTTCACTGGCCGGCATCGTCCTGCTGATCATCGGCTTCGTGATGGCGAGCGCGCTGGCCGTGGCGGTCGCCGGGCAGCGCCGCGACCTGGCCCTGATGCGAGCGGTAGGTGCAACTCCCAGGCAGATAAGGCGACTTGCTGCCACCCAGGGCTCCCTGGTCGCGGGCGTGGCGATGGTGCCGGGCGTGGCCCTGGGCCATCTGCTGGCCGGGCAGTTCCGCGATCTCCTCGTGGACCGCGGGGTGTTGCCGCAGGCCCTCCCTCTCACCCTCAGCCCGATCCCGGCCGTCGCCACGATTTTGCTGCTGGCCGGGGCCGTCCAGGTGGCGGCCCGGGGTGCCGCTTGGCGCGCCTCGCGCATGCCGGCCACCGAGGCGGTCGCCGAGTCCCGCACCGAACCCCGCACCCCGTCCAGGCTGCGTACCCGCTCCGGACTGCTGCTGATCGTCGCCGCGACCGCCCTCTCCGCCATCCCGCTGCTGAGCCGGACGGTCCTCGGCGCGACGGCCACCTCCATCGCCGGGATCCTCGGCGCGATCGGCCTGGCCCTGGCGGGCCCCGCGCTGGTCCGGGGCCTGGGCGACAGCGCGGCCCGCCGCCTGCGCCCCGGCGTATCGGCGCCGACGTGGCTGGCGGTGTCCAACATCCGCGGCTACGCCATGCGGCTCGCGGGTGTCGTCAGCGCCCTCGCGATGGCCGTCGTGTTCGTGCTGACGTACACCTTCACGCAGACCACCGTGATGGCGGCCACCGCGCAGGACGTCTCCGACGGAACCCTCGCCCAGCACCGCGTGACCGCACCCGGCCTCGGCGGACTGCCCGCCGACAGCCACACGGCCGTACGCGACACGGACGGCGTAAGAGCGGCGGCCCCGGTCAGTTCCACGACCGTGGTGTGGCCGTACAAGATGTTCGGCGAGGACGAGGTCGAGTCCGGTACGGCGATGATCCTGACGCCGGACGCGGGTTCGGTGCTCGACCTCGATGTGCAGGACGGCAGCCTGGAGCGGCTCACCGGCAACACCGTCGCCGTCAGCAGCGAGGCCGCCCGGACGCGCGGGGCGGAGCTGGGCCGGACGGTACGTCTGGTGCTCGGTGACGGCACGCCCGTCACGGCCCGGGTGGTCGCCGTCTACGAACGCGGCCTCGGCTTCGGCTCGGTCGCCCTGTCCCACGACCTCGCGCGGGGCCACACCACCGCAGGGCTCGACCAGAGCGTCCTCGTCCGCACCGACGGCACGGAGGCGGCCGAGCGCAACCTGGCCGCGACGGCCGCCTCGCATCCCGGCCTCGTGGTGGAACCCACCCACACCGCCGACGCCGACAGCCTGAACGAGGCACCGCCCGAGGTCTGGATCAACCTGGCCGTCATCGTCGTGCTCCTCGGCTACCTGCTGCTGAGCATCGCCAACAAGCTCGTCGCCACCACCGCCCAGCGCCGCAGCGAGATCGCGACACTCCGCCTGAACGGCACCACACCCCGTCAGATCCTGGCGATGATGCGCCGCGAGGCCACGGTGATCGCCGCGGCCTCGGTCATCACGGGCGTACTGCTGTCGGCGATCCCGCTGGCGCTGCTCGGCACCGGCTTCCTGAACCGCCCGTGGCCCGCCGGTCCGGCGTGGCTGCTGCCGGCGCTGGCCGCCCTGGTCGTCGGCACGGCCTTCCTCACCGTCGAACTGCCCACCCGGCAGGCACTGCGGACAGCGCCTGCGGAGGCGCTCTCGGTGCGGGAGTGACGGTGGCGGAGCCGGGTCAGAGGCGCTCGACCGTCGTCAGGTACAGCTTCACGAAGCGGTCGACGTCCACGTCCAGAGCCACGTCCAGCAACGGCTGTTCGCGCAGGCCGGTGTGGATCTCGGCCTCACCCGGCCGGGGCCGGCGGTCGACGATCGTCTGACCGCGCGTCGGCCCGGGGGCGAGGGAGACCTCGACGGGCAGCAGGCGGGTGGTGATGCCCGCCGGGTCGACGACCGCGCACACCGCGCCCGCGTCACCGATGCCGCCGGCCTCGGAGTCGGCGGCGACATCGGGCGTGGCCGGGCGGTGGGACAGCAGGTCGCCGGCGAGACGCGTACCGGGCTCGGCGCTCTCGCGCAGGCGCCGTACGTCCGCGCCGGGCACCACGACCCGCTGGAAGACGTCCAGGCCGTACATGGTGATCGGCACCCCGGCGGTCAGCAGGATCGCCGCCGCCTCCGGGTCGTGCCACACGTTGAACTCCGCCACCGGCGTGGCGTTTCCGCAGGCCACCGCGCCGCCCATGAAGACGATCCGCTCGATGTTGCGGGTCACTTCCGGGTGCGTGCGCAGCAGCAGGGCGATGTTGGTGAGGGGCGCGGTCGGCACGAGAGTGACCGGGCGCGGGGACGCCAGGATCTCGCGGCGCAGCAGCGTCACCGCGTCCACGTCGGCCGGGGCGCGGGTCGGGGCGGGCAGGCCGATGTCGCCCATGCCGTCCTCGCCGTGCACGTGCCGCGCCGAGCGCGCGGACTCGATCAGCGGACGCCCGGCGCCCCGCGCGACCGGGATGTCCGGGGCCCCGGCCTGCTCCAGCACGGTGAGGGTGTTGCGTACGACGCCGTCCACATCCGTGTTCCCGGCCACGCAGGTGACCGCGCGCAGGTCGACACCCGGGTGGCGTACGGCGAACAGCAGCGCGAGGGCGTCGTCGACGCCGGTGTCACAGTCGATGATCACCGGGATGGGCGGACCGTCGGCGTTCGTCACGGCGGGTTCCTCTCGCGGGTGCGGTGGCGGGTCACCGGAACCGACCTTACGGTGTTGTCCAGGTGGAGTGCGTCGCCGTATGGCGCCGCCGTACGGGCTTCGTGCGCGCGGCGTCATACGGCGTCTAAACGCCCGTCGCAGGCGTCACGGGGCATCCCACAACTCGGGTCCGCGGGCCTTCGCGCGGGCGGCGATCCGGGTGACGAGTTCCGCGGCCGGTACGGCCCCCGGCTTACGCCCGTCCCGCAGCCGTACGGCCGCCTGGCCCCCGTCCGCCCCGGCCGCCGCCTCCCGCTCCCCGATGACCGCCTGGCAGGGCACGAGACGTGCCGCCCGGATGCGCGCGCCCAGGGTGCCCTGTTCGGGACCGGCGAGCTCGGCGCGCAGGCCCCGGGCGAGGGCTTGGTGCAGCAGCCTCTCCGCCTGTTCGGTCTGTGCGTCCGACACGGGGAGGATCACCAACTGCACGGGGGCGAGCCAGACCGGGAAAGCGCCGCCGTGCTGCTCGATGAGGTGGGCGACGGCTCGTTCGACGCTGCCGATGATGCTGCGGTGGACCATGACCGGGCGGTGCTTGGCGCCGTCGGGGCCGATGTAGTGCAGGTCGAAGCGTTCGGGCTGGTGGAAGTCGATCTGGACGGTGGAGAGGGTCGACTCCCGCCCGGCGGGGTCGGCGATCTGTACGTCGATCTTCGGACCGTAGAACGCGGCCTCGCCCTCCGCGGCCTCGTACGGGATGCCGCAGGCGTCGAGCACCTCGCGCAGCAGCGCGGTGGCCCGCCGCCACAGCTCGGGGTCGGCGACGTACTTGCAGCCTCCCGCGCCCCCGCCCGCTCCCGCGGACGGGAGGGAGAGGCGGTGCCGGACGGCTCTGATCCCCAGGTCGGCGTAAGCACGGGCGATGAGCTGGAGGGCGGCCCGGGCCTCGTCGACGGCCTGGTCGAGGGTGCAGAAGATATGGGCGTCGTTGAGATGGATCGCCCGCACGCGGGTGAGGCCGCCGAGGACTCCGGACAGCTCGGAGCGGTACATGCCGCCCAACTCGGCCATCCGGAAAGGCAGTTCACGGTAGCTGTGGGAGCGGGAGCGGTAGATCAGGGCGTGATGCGGGCACAGGCTCGGGCGCAGGACCAGCTGTTCGGTGCCGCCGCCGACGTCCATCGGCGGGAACATGTCCTCGCTGTAGTGGTCCCAGTGCCCGGAGATCTCGTAGAGCTCGCGCTTGCCGAGGACGGGGGAGTGGACGTGCCGGTAGCCGGCCTCGCGTTCCGCTTCGCGGATGTACTCCTCCAGTGCGTGCCGGAGGGTGGCGCCGTCGGGCAGCCAGTACGGCAGGCCGGCGCCCATCAGGGGGTCGGTGTCGAAGAGGTCCAGTTCGCGGCCGAGGCGGCGGTGGTCGTGCATGGCTGCTCCTCCGGGTGAAGGGACGAGCGCCCACGACAAAACCCCGGGGCACTCGCCCCGGGGCTTGGATCTTCGCTCAGCTTTCAGCGCGGCGCCGGGACGGGGTCCGGCGTCGTCGTCAGAGACGGGTTCGCGCGCTGCATGGGGCGACCGTAACAGCGGGTGGGTGGGGGTGTCGCGGCGATTTTCACGATGCACGTCACCCACGCGAAGTCGTGTGATTACACGCGCAAGGACATGATGCTGGGCCCGGACCCCGACCTGGAGCACGTCACCCGGACAGCCCGGCGCGCTGGTGGTCGTACCGCCGGGGTGGTGCCTTAAGAACACGTACCCGATCTTGAGTGAACGCCTGACCACCCCAGGAGGCCCGCGATGCCCCGTCCCCCGGCCCGAGCCGTCCTCGCCGCGACGCTCTCCGCAGCCACCCTGCTGACCGTGCCCGCATGCGACTCCATCGCCGGCCTGGGCAGGCCCGTATCGGCCGCCCGCAGCCACGCCTCCCCCGCGAGCTCCACCACGCCGGCGACCCCCGCGGCCGCCCCCACCCTCACCGAGGCGCAGGCCCGGGCCGCGCTGATCAGCGAGGCCGACCTCGGTGAAAGCTGGGTGGCCACGCAGGGCTTCGCCACCTGGCGGGAGGCGATGCTCAAGGCGGAGACCGAGTCGGCCGACTGCCGGCGGCTCCTGGACGCCCTGTATGCCGAGGAGCTCTTCGGCCCGGACGCCCGTACACGCGCGTCGGTCGGACTGGACGACGCCTGGGACGAGGCCCAGCTGCGCTACCAGGTCGTGGCACATCGGCCCGCGGACCTGAACCGGACGCTGGCGTGGCTGGACCGCCTGCCGGACAGGTGCGGCGAGTTCACGGCGACCGCGAAGGGCGGGGAGATGGCTGTCGAGGTGAGCGCGGCCGAGATGCCGGAGGTCGGGGACGCCCGGCAGGGTCTGCGGGTCCTCCTGCGAGCCGTCTCCGAGTACGACGACGCGCCCACGCTCACGCTGCACGTCGCCGCCGTCCGGGTGGGCGACGACGCGATCGCCATCACGAACGGCGGCCTCGGCGAAGTACCCGCCGACGCCACCTGGACGGCCGTCGAAACGGGCGCCGAGCGTCTGGCGGAGGTCAGGAAGCGGGGCCGGGCGGAGATCTAGGACCATCGTCCCGGCGCCGTCCTACGGGTGGTAGAGCTTCCGGGCGCGAGCGGCGTCGACGGGCCCGTCCTGGTCCAGGTGCAGGAAGTAATCCAGCTGCCATGCCTGAGTGCTGGTCGCCTGGCGGTTGGTGGGGGTCACCCACGGCGGGTACACGCGGAAGGCCCGCTTCCCACCCGAGCCGTCCACGGACACGACACCGCGCCGGCGGAGCGCGTCCAGGGGAAACACGAACTGGCCGAAGTGCTCGCCGTCACGGCAGCTGATGACGAAGAGGTCGACGGGGTCCGTGACGTCGAAGGGCTGGATGGGCCCGCCCGGGGACCTCTTCCACACGGTGACGAACTGGCCGACCTTGGTGGGGGTGGTCCTGGCCGCGCGGAACCGGACGGAGAGGCCGTCGAGGGTGAATGCGTGGGCGGCGTACTCGGCGCCCTCAGGCTCGGGAACCGGCTGCGAGCAGGCAAATCCGCACGGGTCGTAGACGAACTCTTTCGCCGCCGCGAGATCGCTGCGTGCCGGGGTGGTCATTCGTCCACCCTGTCACAGGGGGCCAAGCCGCCTAGGACGTCTGCCCCATGCGCTCCACCGCCTCCTTGGCCTCCACCAGTCCCACTCCCGTGATCTCCCGGTACTCCTTGATCGCCTGGATCTTCTTGTCGTCCCGCAGCAGCGCCACGACCTTCGCCATCCGGGGATCGTCGTCACGGAGCCCCAAGTGGTCGATGATCAGGTGGAGTTTGCGCTCGACCCGGGCAACTCGCCGGTCGGCACGCGATATCCGGCTCTCGACGCTGACGAAGCCGACGACCGCGACCAGCGCGATGAAGTAACCCACTATGTCCATGGTCGGCGATCATAGGGGGCCTTGGTCCCGGTCGAACCGCAACCGGTGGTCCACCACGTCCCGGGCCACATCCACCGCCGTACGCCCGTGCGCGAACGCGTGTGCCCGCAGCCGTGCCAGTGCCTCGCCCGTGCCGGCGCCCAGCTGGGCCATGATCATTCCGGTGGCCTGGTAGATCTGGTCCTGGTCGGCGGCGAGGCCGCTCAGCCATCGCTCGTCGCCGGGGTCGCCCGCCTCCTCCGCGCGCGGCAGCGCCATCAGCGCCACGGTCATCATTGCGGCCACCACCCGCGCCGTGCGCAGGTCCCGGTCGGTCAGGTCGCCGGGCGTATCGCGATAGAGGTCCAGCGTCCCCACGCACACCGAGTCGTTGCCGAGCGGCATCGAGTACACCGCCCGCACCCCGGCGGCCGTGGCCTGCTGGGCGAAGACCGGCCAGCGCAGGACGTCCCGCCCCGCAGTGAGGTCGCGCGCGAGCACGGCCCTGCCGCTCTCCACGGCGGACTGGCAGGGACCGTCGCCCAGGGTGGCCTGGATCTCGGTCACATAGGCGGCCTGCGCACTGCTCGCGCCCAGTTGTACGGGCATGCCGTCGCTGTGCAACGACACGCTCGCGCAGGTCACGGGCAGCAGCTCGACGGCGACATCGCACAGCCGCGCCGGGATCTCGCCGGGTCCCACCCCGCGCACGCTCTCGGCGAGCGCGTCGGCGGCACCGGTCCGCTCCCGCCCTGCCTCACCACGGTGATCGTCTCTGGGCCGCACGGCAGCCTCCTCACCTTGCGCGGCCTGCGTGGTCCAGGGCCTCCGCGGCCGCCCCACCGCTCGCCCCGGACGACGCCCGACTACCCCTGGCCCGTACGGCGAAACCCCGCCGACCGCCACTGCGCAAGGGGCGCGGGGAACTGCGCCACCAGCCCCCACCGGCCCGCGACCTGATGCACGGCTCTCCCCGGCGGAGCGCTAGCGCCTCTCGTACGGGTTCGCCGGCTGCGCGACCCGCCGTACCGAGGCGGCGTCCAGGACCGGCGGCCACGCTCCGTCCGTGCCGAGACTGCCCTTGGGGTGCCAGGTGCCGGTGACGGTGACCCAGGCGTCGGCGGGCGGGGCGTCCGCGCCCCGGATCTCGACCTTGTTGGTGGTGGCGTCGGCCGCGCAGCAGGAGACGAGGAGGCGGGTGACGTACCAGGTGCCGTCGTCGTCCCGGGTGACGAACCCGGTCAGCCGGACCGTACGGCCCGTCAGCGACCGTCCGCTGTCGTAGATCGCCCGGGAGCTGAACTCCGCGAGCGTCAGCGCCACCGGGCCCCCGGCCGGCAGCGCGGGAAAGGCCCCGACCCCTTGCGCGGCCCGCTGCGCCGCCTCGCGCCCGGCGCTGTAGGAGCCGAGGGCGGGGGGCGGGAAGAGCAGGAGGGCGAGGGCGGGGAGGGCGAGGAGCCAGGCGATACGGGGGGCGTGGTGGCCGCCATGCGCGCCGTGCGGTTCCTGTTCCCGTCGCCCGGCGACCGCCGCCGCCACCCCCAGCAGCACCAGCAGGAACCCGGACACGACCAGGTAGGGCCGTAGCCCCGCCTGCACGTACCGCAGGTACAGCTCGCTGAGGAGTGAGATCCGCAGGATCGCCGCCCCCGTCAGGAGCAGCAGTACCGCCGGCCCGTACCGCCTCACAGCAGCCACCACCCCACCAGCGCGCTGCTCGCCACGGCCGCCACCCACGTCACGGACGAGAACCACAGGGCGAAGGACCGGCCGAACGTCCCCGCCTGCAGGGCGATCAGCTTCAGGTCGACCATCGGGCCGACCACCATGAACGCCAGTCGCGCGGTCGGCGAGAAGCCGCTCAGCGACGCGGCGACGAACGCGTCCGCCTCGCTGCACACGCACAGCACGACCGCCAGCAGGGCCAGGAGCAGCACCGACAGCCAGGGCGAGCCGGTGAAGAGGTCCAGTACCGAGCGCGGCATCGCGATGTTGAAGGTCGCCGCGGCCGCCGCGCCGAGGACGAGGAAGCCGCCCGCGTGCAGGAAGTCGTGCTGGAGGCCGGCGGTGAAGGCGCGCAGTCCGGTGGCGGCCGGGTCGGCGTGCCGCTTCGGTGGGCGCAGCCACTCGTCGCGGCCGAACCGGGCCCACAGCCAGCCCATCACCACCGCCGTGGCCAGCGAGGCGACCAGCCGGGCGAGGACCATCCGCGGCTGCCCGGGGAAGGCGACGGACGTGGCCACCAGGACGACCGGGTTGACGGCGGGCGCGGAGAGGAGGAAGGCGAGGGCGGCCGCGGGGGCGACCCCGCGCCGCATCAGGCTCCCGGCCACCGGCACGGACGCGCACTCGCACCCCGGCAGGAAGACACCGGCCGCCCCGGCGACGGGTACCGCGAGCGCCTGGTTGCGGGGCAGCAGACGGCTGAAGACCCGCTCCGGCACGAACGCCCCGATCGCCGCCGAGACGACCGTGCCGAGCAGCAGGAAGGGCACGCCCTGCACCGCGATCGCCGTGAAGACGGTCCACCAGGCGGCGACGGGCGGGGTGTAGAGGTCGAGGGCGAGCGTGGGGCCGAGGACGGAGACGACCGTGGCGATGGCGAGGAGCGCGGCGCCGCCGACGACGGCGTACACGAGCGCGCGTACGACGAGCCGCAGCCCGTCGGCCGTCGTCCGCGCGGTCCGCTGGTTGTCCACGTGCCCGTCCCCACCTGTCCGGATGTCCCGCGCAGCCAATCGGGACGACCTGTGGGCCGGCTTGGGCTGGTTACAGAGGGGGCTGTGCGGGTGCGGGTCCGAGGGTGGTGGTGCCGGGGGCCGTACGGTGGCCGAGTCCCGTCCGGTACGCGTCCAGCGCCGCCTCCACCCTTCCGGTACGGCGGAGCAGATCGCCGAGCAGCCGGCACAGGTCGGCCAGGTCACCGGCCGCGCCGGCGCGCTCCAGCAGGCTCAGGGCGCGGACGTAGTGCTCCTCGGCGGCCTCGGTGTCGCGGGCGTCCTCGGCGATGATGCCGAGGAGGCGGTGGGCGGCGGCGGAGTGCAGGGCGCCGCGTTCGGGGTTGAGGTCGCTGAGGACCTCGTGGAGGAGGGCGGCGGCCTCGTCGGACTTGCCGCGGCGGTGCAGTACGTCGGCGAGTTCGACGGCGACCTGGCTGGTGTAGAGGGCGGCGCGCTTGGCGGTCAGCATGGTCTGGGCCTCGCGCAGTTCGGCCTCGGCGCGCTCCAGGTCGCCGTTCTGGGCGTAGAGGTAGCCGCGCATCCAGTGGCAGTTGGCGAGTTCGGTGCGGATCTGGAGCTGCCGGTACAGCTCGGCGGCCTTGGCGAGGGAGGCGTCGGCCTCGGCGACCCGGCCTTCGGCTAGCAGGGTGCGGGCGACGGACCGGTGCATGCGGGCGACCAGGGCGGGGTCCCCGGCCTGCGGGGCGAGGGCGAGGGCGTACTCGGCGGCCTGGGCGGCGCGGGCGTGGGCGCCCATGTCCATGTAGGGGCCGATGACGCTGGCGTAGAGCAGGAGGAGGGCGTCGGGGTCGTGCAGTCCGCCGCGGTTGAGCTCGTCGAGGGTGGACTCGATGAGGTAGACGGCGTAGCGCAGCTCGCCGGCGAGGTAGTGCGACACGGCCCGGCCGCGCAGCGCGGGCACCCGGGCGGGCAGCGGGGCGCCGGCGTCCGCGAGGACCTGCTCTGCGCGCTCGAAGTACCGCCGGGCGGAGTCGATTTCGCCGACGTCGATGTCGCACTCGCCGAGCCCGAGCAGCGCCGCCGCCCGTTCCTCGGGGAACCCGTGCGCGTCCGCCTCCGCGAGCAGCGCGGTGTACTGCTCGGCCGCGGCCTCGGCGTCGCCGGTGGCGAGGGCGCGCTGGGCCTCGGTCAGTCGCATCCGCAGGGTGGTGACGAGGTGCGCGGGCCGTCCGGTGGCGAGCTCCTCGAAGGCGACGCCGAGCCGGTCGGCGATGTGCCGCAGCGCCTCGTCGGAGGCGCGGACCCGGCCGGCCTCCAGGGTGGAGATGTACGCGGGGGTGTACGCCGGCTCCGCCAACTGTCGCTGCGTCAGCCCACGATCGGCCCGCAACTGCTGCACTCTTCGCCCGATCGTCCCAGGATCATCACGGTCCGACACGCTCAACGCCCCCAACTCCCCCTGTACCCCTTGCCGTTCGACTCCGACAGCCCATAGGTTAAACCGCGTATTAAACGTGGTTAACACCTGGCTGTTGCGAGGTCGCCGTGCAGGAACCCACCAGCACCACCGGGCGCTACACCCGAGGTCTCGCCGCGGCGGTGGTCGCCGTGGCAACCCTGATCCTGGCAGCCAACACGGGCCCCGCCCGAGCGGCGGAACCGCCCCGGACAGAGCAACCGACCCAGCATGTCATCCCGGTGTCGCCGACGCCGTAGATCTCACCGAGCAACCGCACCACGACCACTGCCCGCACGGGGGACCCGCCTTGCCGACCCATGTCCATGACCACGCCGACCCCCACGCCCGCATCCCCGGGACCACGACCCCGGGAACGGTCGTCCTGCTCAACGGAACCTCCAGCTCCGGCAAGAGCAGCATCGCCCGCGCGCTCCTCGACGTCCTCGACGGCACCTGGTTCCACCTGCCGGTGGACGCCTTCCACGCGATGCGCGGCGGCAGCCCTCTCGCCGACGAGGACCTCCAGGCCGAGATCGACCGCACCGCCAAGGGCTTCCACCGCGCGGTCGCCGGTATGGCCGCGGGCGGTAACAACCTGGTCGTCGACTACCCGCTCAGCCGCCGCTGGCGGTTGCTGGACCTCCTCGATCTGCTCGTGCCCGAGGACACGGTCCTGATCGGCGTCCGCTGCCCGCTGCCGGAGCTGGAGCGCCGGGAACGCGAACGAGGCGACCGCCAACCGGGCCTCGCCGCGCTGCAGTTCGACCAGGTCCACTCCCACGGCCCGCACGACCTCGACGTCCACACCGACCTCCTCACCCCGGCCGAATGCGCCCTCCACATCCGCGACTTCCTGCCGGACCGGCCTCGCCCGACCGCGTTCGAGGAGCTCCGGCGCAAACTGCGGGAGTAGAGCGGCGGATCGCCGGTGCAGACCCATGGTCCGGCCGCCGTCAACCGGATCCGCACACCTTGCGGAACGGTACATCGGGTACGTACGTCCGCCACTGCGCCCGCGTCAGGCCGCCGCCCGCGCGTGTGCAGACCTTCGTGACCGCCCGTTCGGTGTCCACCGCGTACCGCTGGAGGGGCACATGCGCGCTCCCGGCGTACAGGGTGCCGCTGTCGGCGCTGAAGGCGAGGGCCTTGAGGGCCTCCCCAGGCGTCGGCAGTGGCCCCCCGAGCGGCTGCTGTGTCTCCGTGTCCCAGAGCTGGAGGGTGCCCGCGTCGCCGCCGACCGCGAGGGTGCGGCCGTCGGGGCTGAGGGCGAGGGCGCCGACCGCTTCCGGGGTGTCGCCGAGCGGGGCGGGAAAGACGTTGCGCAGGACGCGGGCCCGGTGGCGGACGTCGCCGTCCCAGAGGGCGGCCCGGCCGGTCTGGTCGCCCGCCGCCAGCACCCCGCCGTCGGGGCTGAAGGCAAGCGCACTGACCTGGTCGCCCTGGACGAGATCCTGGGGCCGGCCGGGACCGGAGGGCAGTTGTGCCACCGGGACGTCGTGGGACCGGTCAGGTCGAGGGTGTGGACGGTCCCTCCTTCCATGTACCGCAGGACGGCGCTCGTGGTCCCAGGCGAGGCAGTCGTAGAGGTGCTGGTTGTTGAGGGAGTGGCGGAAGACGGGTGCGGAGGGGGCCGTCAGACGCCAGACGCGGACCTCGTCGGAGCCGGCCGTGGCCAGGAAGGAGCCGTCCCGACTGATGGTCGCGTACTGCACACCGCGCTCGTCGACCGTGGCGAGGGCCCGTCCGGAGCGGATGTCCCAGACCCGCACCGCGCCCTCGGTCACGACGGCGAAGCGGTCGTTGTTGCCATAGCCGAACCCCACGAAGGACTCGCCGCACAAGGCGCCGGCCTTCTGCCACGCCCCGGGCAGCGTGCGGTGCACGGCGCCGTCCCAGACCTGCGGTGCGCGGGTCTTTCGGGTCGCGCCATTGCCGCCCCCACTTCCGTACGCTCGGCGGCTTTCGTACGGCTTTCGTACGTGGCTCAGGTGACAACGACGTGACGGGAACCCGGCGTGGAGGGGCGGTGCGGGACCGAGGTACCACTACTTCCGCCAGACCAAGGACCCGGTCCTCAACACGACGATGACGATGTACCCGGGCCGCACGTACCAGTTCCAGATCCAGCAGTTCTACAGCGGGGCCTGGCACACCACGGCCACCGAGTGCTTCGGGCTGGACCGCTACGGCAAGGAATCCGTCCTCCTGGACGACAACCCGCCCACGGGCGCCCGCTTCCGGATCCGCTCCTCCTACGTCGACCCGACGTCGGGCGACAACGTCAACACGACGACGTACGGCGGCTGGAAGTACTTCACCTTCACCCGCTGAACCGTCATCACCGAACCGTCAGCACCGAACCGTCAGCTGCTGACCTGCAGCTGCCGTAGCTGTCGATGGATGTTCTCCAGGGCGCCGCGCCGGCGCCCCGGCACCCGGCTCCTCAACTCCACGAGGACGGGCCCCAGTTCGCGTGCGAGGGCCGTGTCGTGGATCTGCCCCCACTGGTGGTGGGCGCGGTCCACCGCGGCCTCCACCGCGGGCGCGTCCGGGGCCTGTCCGGCGGAGAGCCGGGAGGAGGCGACCGTCAGCCAGGTGCGGCAGCTGCGCACCGGGTCCCCGGCCAGCATCGCCAGGTCCGCGCGGACCTCGCCCCAGTGCAGGGCCTCCTCGGAGGCGTGGCCATGGGTGTGGACGGCGGTCTGCTCGTGCCGGGCGGCCAGCGCGTCGGCGTCACCGTGCCGGCCCGCCTGGACGGCGCTGGTGATGGCGGTGTGCGGGTCGCTCGGCACGGGGCCCTGCGCGGTCAGCACGATGTCGATGCCGACGCCGCCCTCGGGCGCGATCCGCTGCAACGCCAACTGGTGCAACTGGTCGAGGGGCGGGCGGTGTCCGCTGCGCAGCAGGGTCGCGACCGACTTCATGTACGCCGGGCCCGCCAGGGTCCGCCGGTTCGGCGGTGGCGCGATCCGGCCGTAGACGGCGTGGTCGCGGCCCGAGTCGAGGGGGTTCGCGAGCAGCCACTGCCAGGTCTCGTGGTCGGCGTGCAGATCGAGGACCAGCGAGGTGGAACCCGGTGCGCGCAGGCGCAGTTCCTCGCGGATCCAGTGCCAGGGAAAGCCGTTGTAGCGGACGGTCGACGGGGTGGACCGGGCCAGCGCCAGGTGGGGCAGGTGCTGGCGACGGTCCAGTTGCAGCTGGCCGGCGACGAAGACGGTGAGCGGGCCGGGGGCGACCGCCGCGGCGCGCAGGCGGGTGAGGACGGCCTGCGGTTCCAGGGGGTCGGCGAGTTCGACGACGTTGGCGGTGTCCGTGCCGGACAGCACCGCGGGCGGGACCGCCGCGAGGATGGGGAGCACGGAGGCGGCGTCCACCAGAGAGCCCCTGCCCGCCGGTGAGGCGGCGAGCAACAGCACTGTTCCGGGCATCGGTCCCTCCCCATCCCCCGTCGATCACGTACGGCAGCACCGTAACCGCTGCGGCTGCAAAGAGGGGATCTCAGGGCTGCAAACGTCCGTTTCCGTCCCCATTCCCCGCACCGGCCGTCCGCCGTACCGCGAACACCGTCGTGTCGTCGGACAGATGCCCTCTGCAGTGCCGCAACGTGCTCTCCCGCACGAAGTCGACCAGGCGCCGGGGCTGCGCGATGTCCGGGTCGGCGGCGACGGCCTTGGCGACCTCGGTCTCCAGCGGGAAGAAGACGCCGTCGCCGTCCCGGGCCTCGGTCACGCCGTCCGTGGTCAGCAGCAGGGTCTCGCCGGGCCGCAGGGGCACCCGCCGCACGGGCGGCGGACCGTCGGCGGGGGCCAGTTCGCCGTAGCCGAGGGGCAGGGCGTGGCCGGGCGGCAGGGGCTCCACGCCGTCGGGGCCGACGACGAGCGGACCGTCGTGGCCGAGGACGACGGCCTCGATCGTGTCCGGCTCCTCCTCGGGAAAGCCGATCAGGACGGCGGTGGCGAACCGGTCTTCCTCCGCCCTGCCCAGAGCCGCACGCAGGCGGATGTGCCGCAGCAGACGCTCCTCCAGCAGTACGGCGACCTTCGCCAGGTCCGGCTCGTGGTAGGCGCTCTCACGGAAGGTGCCGAGCAGCGCGGCCGCCGCCTCCACGGCCCCCAGCCCCTTGCCCTGGACGTCGCCCAGGATGACGCGGGTGCCGTGCAGGCCGATCTGGATGTCGTAGAAGTCTCCGCCGACCCTGGCCTCGCTGTCGGCGGCGAGATAGACGGCCGCGTGCTCCAGGCCGCCCCAGCCCGGCGGCAGCGGACGCAGCACCGTACGGCGGACGGTGGCGGTGACATCCTGCATGTGCAGCATGCGCCGCTCACCGCGCACGCGGACCACGCAGGCCGCCGTCGCGAGGACGCCGCCGATGCCGGCGAGGACGAGGTCGGGCAGACCGGCCTGGTACTCGTGCGGCAGGACGGCGTCGGCGGCGAGGTAGGTGGTGGGTGCGAGTACCGCGAAGATCGCCGTTCCCCGCACCCCGCAGATCGCGGCGGCGATACCGGGCACGAGCACGGTCCAGGACAGGATCCGGAAGTCGCTGCTGGTCCTGAAGTCGACGGCCACGATGCCGACGAGCAGCACCAGCGGCGGCACCCAGGCAACGCTGTGACCGCGCACGCTCAGCAGCCCCGACCGGCGCGTGTCGCCCTGCGGGCCGGCTTCGCCGTCGCTTACGGCCCTCATGGGCTTCAGCGAAGCATGGCGTTCCACGCGCCGCATCCGGGTACCCGGGCCCCGTCCTCGAAGGCCGGACGGGCGGGATCGGCAGGCACCGCCGACTTGCCGGCCGACCGCCCCAGGTGTGCTCTGGATGGCGGGGGCGTGGCGAGAGAGGAGTGCTCTCATGGCTCATGCGGCACCGGCGCCCGGACGGGCCCGGCGGGTGGGTACGACCGGGTTGAGTGGTCTGCCCGATGTGTTCAGCGCGCGGACGCACCGCGTCGCGAGTGTGGCCATGCCGGTCGTCCTCGGCCTGGTCTACGGCTACTGGGCCGCGGCGAACCGGCGCTCCGGCGGGGAGATCACCGGCTGGAACCTGCTCTTCGGCTTCGTCACCGCGGCCGCGTTCATGGTGCTGTACGTCGCCGTGCGCTGGGTCTCCTCGCGGGTGATCCGGGAGGTGCACGCGGTCCTGTGGGCCGCCTTCGGGGGCGGCGCGTTCGGGTTCCTGTACAGCCAGGCCGGCAACACCGCCCTGAGGTCCTCGGCCATGGGGCTCGCGATCGGCGCGGCCTGCTTCGTCGTGCTGTTCTACCGCTACTACACGCACGAGGACGCCCAGGGCCACCGACGCTGATGAGCCACCCGTTCGGGTGAACGGTGCACGGGAGAGCGGAACAGTGCCGCCGTATGCAGGCACACCGCTGGCGCCCGGCCCGCGGTGACCTTTGCCTGAGAGGGTGTCCACCCGTCTGCGGAACGCCCTGTCGGCAGCGCTGATCGCCCTGTCGTGCCTCCTCGTGCCGTTCGGCGCGCTGGCGGCGTGGGTGACGTACGCGCTGGTCGACACGGGCCGGTATGTGACCGCGATGGCGCCGCTGGCCCACGATCCGGCGGTGCAGGGCGCTGTCGCGGACACCGTCGGGGCCGGAATCATGGACGCGGTCGGCGACAGACTGGACACGGCCCCCGTGTCCCCGGTGTCACCCGAGAGCGGCGCGGTGCGCCCCTTCGTGCAGGACGCCGTGCGCTCCTTCACCCGGACCGAGGCCTTCCGCACGGCGTGGGAAGCGGGCAACCGGGCCGTCCACGACGCGGTGCTCAGCGCCCTCCAGGACGGACGACACGGCACGGTCACCGTCGACCTCGCCCCGGTCACCGCCCAGGTCAAACGCCGGCTCACCGAGGACCGCATCCCGTTCGCGCACCACATCCCGGTCGAGCACACCGACGTCCCCGTGCTCCCGGCCCACGAGCTGGACCGGCTCAGGAAGGGGTACGACGTGCTCGAGGTCGCCGGGTTCTGGCTGCCCGTCTCGGCCGCCGCGCTCGCCGCGACCGGCATCGCCGTCGCCGCCTGCCGCCGCCGCGCGGTCACGGCGACCGCGCTGGGCACGGCTCTCGGCGGCGCACTCCTGCTCGTCGCCCTCGCGATCGGCCGCAGACTCACCCTGGCCGGCCTCGCCGAGGCGGCCCACCGCCCGGCCGCGGGCGCGGTCTACGACGCCCTGACCCAGACCCTGCGCACGGTGTCCTGGCTGCTGATCACCCTCGGCCTGACCGTGGCCCTCCTCTGCCGCCTCACGGACCTGCTCGCACGACGCCGCCGAGCGTCCGCAACGCCCGCCGCAGATCCGGCTCAGGAGCCGACGCGAGCCCGAGCCTGACGGCGTTCGGGGTCCGGTTCGGGTCGACGGCGAAGGCGGGACCGGGTGTCACGGCGATGCCGTGCGCGGCGGCAGCGGCCGTGAAGGTGTCCGCGCGCCACGGCGCGGGCAGCTCCCACCAGGCGAAATAGGCGCGCGGATCGGACCGTACGGCGAACCCGTGCAGTTCCTCGCCGACGATCCGCTGCCGGCGTGCCGCATCCGCCCGCTTCGCCGCGACCAGCCGCTCCACCGTCCCGTCCGCGATCCACCGCACGGCCGCCTCCAGCGCGAACCTCCCCGCACTCCACCCACCGGACCGCCCGGCCGCGGCCACCGTCTCGACCCGCTCCTCGGGTACGACGAGGAAGCCGACCGTGAGCCCGGGGGCGACGCGCTTGGAGAGGCCGTCGACGACATGGGTGAGGCCGGGCGCGTGGGCGGCGAGGGGGTCGTCGTCCGTGAGGAACGACCAGATGCGGTCCTCGATGACGGGGATGTCCAAGTCGGCTGCCGTATCGGCCAGTTGGCTTCTGCGCTCGGGGCTCGTCGTCACCGAGGTCGGGTTGTGCAGGGTCGGCTGAAGGTAGAGGGCGGCCAGCCCAGCCGTGCGGTGGGCGGCGGCGACGGACTGAGGGCGCGGACCGTCCGCGTCCGTGGCCAGCGGCACCAGGGTGATGCCGAGCCGGGCGGCGATCTCCTTGACCACGGGGTACGTCAGCGCCTCGACGCCGACCCGGCCGCCCGGCCGGACCAGGGAGGCGAGGGCGGCGGCGACGGCCTGGCGGGCGTTGCCGGTGAAGAGGATCCGGTCGGGGGCGGGGTGCCAGTCCGGGGTGGCGAGGAGGGCGGCCGCGGCCTGGCGGGCCTCGGGTGTGCCGGTGACGGGGGCTGGGCGGAGGGCATCGGTCAGGACGTCGGGGCGCAGGAGCGGCGCGAGGGCGGGGGCGAGAAGCTCCGACTGACCCGGAGCGGAGGGGTAGTTGAGCTCCAGGTTGACCGGCGCGGTGGTCGAGTTCTCGACCAGGGCCCGCCCGTTCCCCGCCGGAGCGGCCCGCACGAAGGTCCCACGGCCGACCTCGCCCACGACCAGCCCACGCCGTACGAGTTCGGCGTACACCCGCCCCGCGGTCGACCCGGCGATCCCGCGCCGCCGCGCGAACACCCGCTGCGGGGGCAGCCGTTCGCCCGGCCTGAGCCGTCCGGCGGCGATGTCGTCGGCCACGCGGTCGGCGAGACGCCGATAGTCGTCCACGAACTCCCCCATACACAGGCTCTCCAGATTGCACCGAGGGCAAAGATCTTATTGCACCGAGGAGTTGGGCCGATCTAGTGTCGTCCACATGAGCCCCTTCCTCGCATACGAGGACAAAGGAGCCGATACCGCATCGGCCCCCCTCGTCCTCGTCCACGGCCACCCCTTCGACCGCACGATGTGGGCCCCGCAGATCGAGACGTTCTCCGCCACCCGCCGGGTCGTCGCCCCCGACCTGCGCGGCTACGGCGCCTCACCGGTCGTCCCCGGAGTCACCCCGCTCTCCGCCTTCGCCGACGACATCGAGGCGCTGCTGGACGACCTGAGGGTGGAGACCTTCGTGCTGGCGGGCCTGTCGATGGGCGGCCAGATCGTCATGGAGTGCTACGCCCGCTTCCCCCACCGCATCCGGGGCCTGGTCCTCGCCGACACGTTCCCGGCGGCGGAGACGGCGGAAGGCAACAGGGCGCGCAACGCCATGGCGGACCGGCTGCTGCGCGAGGGCATGCGCGGATACGCCGACGAGGTGCTGGAGAAGATGGTCGCGCCGTACGCCGACGCCGGGGTCAAGGCCCACGTCCACCGCATGATGACGGCGGCCCCGCCCGAGGGCGCCGCGGCGGCCCTGCGCGGTCGCGCCGAACGCCCCGACTACCGTGACCTGCTCACCCGCGTCACGGTCCCCGCCCTGGTCGTCGTGGGCGCGGACGACACCTACACCCCCGTCTCCGACGCGGAGGCCATGCACGCGGCCCTCCCGGACTCTGCCCTGCGGGTGATCGAGGGCGCGGCTCACATGCCGAACCTGGAGCGGCCGGCGGAGTTCGACGAGGCGCTGGGGGAGCTCTTGGCGCGGGTGGACGGGTGATCCGTGCACGTGGCCGCCGCGCAACCTTCCTCCCATGACCCCCGTCTTTGAGGGAGGATTCGGGCATCCCACCCGCGAGCGGAAGGCCGGGACTTGGAGACTGCAGCTGCCGAGTGGACGGCTTCCCGGGACGGCGAGCCAGGACGACGGGCCGGGCACAGGCTCGGCAGATGGACGGCCGCCCTGCTGCTTCTGGGCGTCAGCGTGGTCGTCGGCTGCCGGGTCGCCGACATCGACGGCATCACCCCCGTCCCTCAGCTCCTCGGCTTCCTGCCGTGGCTGCTCGTGCCCACCGGCCTCGGGCTGCTGCTGGCGCTCTTCTCGCGCCGGTGGTCCGGCGTCGTATGGGCCGTCGCGCTCCTCGGACTGCTGGCCTGGTACATCGAGCCGTACGGGAAGACCGGCCGGCCGGGCGGGCCCCCGCTCGTCTCCTTCCGGGTGCTGACGTCGAACGTAGAGTTCGGGCAGGCCACCGACGCCCTGGCCGCCGCCGTCCGCCGTGAGCGGCCGGACATCGTGTTCGTCCAGGAGTGCGAGTACACCTGCGACGCCGGGCTCAGGGAAGCCCTCGGCGCCGACTATCCGCACCGGGCGGCGCAGGTCGAGGCCGGATCGGCGGGCTCGGTCGTCCTCAGCCGCTTCCCGCTCGACCCCGCCGACGGAGTCGACGGCACCATGGCCATGCCCGGCGCCGTCGCCGACGTGCGCGGACATGCCGTACGGCTCCAGCTCGCGCACCCCATGCCGCCGCTGCCCGGGCACGTCGACCTGTGGCGCCGGGAGCTAGGCGACCTGCGGGACTTCGCCGCCGAGAGCATCGGCGGCGACGGCAGGACCCCCGTCATCCTGGCCGGGGACTTGAACGCCTCCCAGGACCACGCCGCCTTCCGCCGCATCCTCGACGCCGGTCTGCGCGACGCCACCCGGCTCACCGGCGAGGACCGCACACCCAGCTGGCCGGCCCGTACCGCGCCGGCGTTCGGGGTGCAGATCGACCACGTGCTCCTCTCGGCCGACTTCTCCGCCCGCACCGCCCGCTTCCTCGACCTGCCGGACACCGACCACCGTGCCCTGCTCGTCGACGTCACCCTTCACCAGCGGCGATGAGGTCGACGACGAGCTGAACAAGCGTGCCCATAATGGGCCCCATGTCCCGCGAGCTCCCCATCGGCCTCACCCCGCCCGACTGGCTCGTGCGCAACCTCCGGGCCCACCCGGCCCCCGTCAACTGGCCCGCCGTGGTCCGGGCGGCGATCGCGCTGTCCCTGCCCCTGGCCATCGGGCTCGCCGTCGACCGCCCCGGATACGGCGCCCTCGCCTCGATGGGCGCCCTCAACGGCGTGATCAGCGACACCGCCTCCGCGTACCGCCTGCGCATCCCCACCATCGCGATCCCGCAGCTCTTCGGCGCCGTGGGCATCACCCTCGGGGCCCTGGTGTTCGGCCACGGCTGGGTCGCCGTCGCCGCCGTCACCGGCGTCGCGCTGCTGTCCGGGATGATCTCGACGATCGGCGCGGTCGCCTCCGTGTCGGGGCTGTTGCTGCTGCTGACGTCGGTGATCGGCGCGGGGCTGCCGCTGCCGGGCGAGTGGTGGATGGCACCGCTGCTGATGGCCGGCGGCGGGCTGCTCGTCCTGGCTCTGGCGCTGCTCGCCTGGCCGCTGCGGTCGGGGGTTCCGGAGCGGGCCGCGGTGGCGGACACCTACCGCGCGGTCGCCGAGCTGCTGGAGGTCGGCGGCAGCGACGGCGGCACCCTGGCGTACGACGCCGGCCGGCACGCCGTCACCCAGTCCCTGAACCAGTCCTACGACATCATCCTCGCCCACCGCGCCCGCCATCACGGCCGCAGCCCCGAACTCACCCGCTTGCTGGCCCAGTTGAACGCCATCACCCCGGTCGTGGAAGCCGCGCCCGCCGCCCGCCTCAGCGGCAGCCCCCTCCCGCCCGAGGTCCCGGCGGCGGTACGGCACCTCGCCTCCGCCGTGGAGACCGGCTACACCGGACCGATCGGGCTCGAACTGCCCGCGCCGACGACCGAGACCGGCCGCGCCGTCGACCACGCCCTGCGGCACGCCGCCGACGTCGTCGCCAACCCGGACGTCGACCCCCGCGGCATCGACGACCGCCTGGGCCGCCCGGCCGCCCTGAGCATCCGCGCCGCCCGCGCACTGCGGGGCGTCACGCTCTCCGCCGCCTCCTGGCGCTACGGCCTGCGCCTCGCCCTGTGCATCGGGATCGCCCAGGCGCTGGTGTCCCTCATCCCGGTCCCCCGCTCCTACTGGGTCGCGCTGACCATCACCTTCGTCCTCAAGCCCGACTTCGGCTCCGTCTTCTCGCGCGCGCTGCTGCGCGCCCTCGGCACGGTCGCCGGGCTGGTCATCGCGGCGGCGGTGCTCGCGGAAGTGCCGCGCGGCTGGTGGGACGTACCGGTGCTGTTCCTGCTCGCACCGCTGATCCCGGCGCTCACCCCGCGCGGGTACGGCTTCCAGACGGCCGCCATCACCCCGGTGATCCTGCTCCTGTCGGACGTCCTGAACCGCCAGGGCACCGCCCTGCTGCTGCCCCGCCTGGGCGACTCCCTCATGGGGTGCGCGATCGCCCTGATCGCCGGCTACCTGCTGTGGCCGGAGAGCTGGCACACGCGGGTCGGCGCCCGCCTCGCGGACGCGGTGCAGGACACGGCACGCTACGTGGAGGGCGCGTTCGGCCCGGACCCCGTGGACCCACCGGCCCGCGCCCGGATGCGCCGCGGCCTCTACCGCACCCTCTCCGCCATCCGCACCGAATTCCAGCGCGCCCTGACCGAACCCCCGCCCACCGGCCGCCGGGCAGCCGCCTGGTGGCCCCTGGTCGTCGCAGTGGAACGCATCGTCGACGCGACAACAGCGGCGAGGGTACGCGTGGCCCACGGCGCGACTCCACCGTCCACCACCGAGGCGACCCAGGTGGCCCGCCAGCTGAGAGAACTGGCGGAGGGCCTGCGCCGGGCGGAAACCCTGTACGAGGTCCGCACGGACCTGACCGGCCCGGAGGGCAGCGTCCTGGAGCCACTGCGCCAGGAGGTGGCGGCGGCACGCGCAATCGCCTCACCGCATGGAGGTTCCTGAGCGGCGGCCGACCCAGGGGCGCGGGGCTGTGTCGATCTGCGGCTCCGCCGCGTGGGCGCGACCAGCCACAACGCACCCGCAGCCGCCCGCAAGGACAAGCCACCCGAGCTATTGGGCGCACAGCACCCAGCCCAAAGCGGCGCGGCCACCCCGTGCAGGAGGGCGACCGCGCCGTGTGTGGGGGGTGGATCCTGGCCCGACTAGCGGGCAGCGGCCTTGTGCAGCGCCTTGTCCATCGCGGCAGCGAACCCGTTGGCCCACAGCTGCTCCACGCGGGAGCGCTCGTTGGCGTCCGGGTTGGGGTTCGTGCAGGACGGACCGGGACCGCCGCCCGACATCAGCTCACTGCACGGGCCCTCGTAGTGGTCCGGCAGACCCAGCACGTGCCCGGTCTCGTGCGCGGTGACGCGAGTCGAGTCGTACTCCTGGTTCTGCGCGTAGTCGAGGAAGATGTACCCGCTGCCGTGACCGTCGGTCGAGGCGTACGAGCCGCGCGGGTCGTTGCCCTCGCGGTAGGTGAAGTCGGCGTTCGAGCCCTGCTGGAGCTGGACGTTGGACACCGAGCTGTTCCATATCTGGGTGCTGCGGGATATCTGCGCGCTGAACGTGGGCGCCCCGGAGGCGTCGTAGACGACGGTGACGGCCGCGGCGCTGGGGTTCGCGGCGCGCTTCTCGGCGACGGACTTCAGGACCGCCTCGAAGAAGGCCCGACTGGCGTCGGACTCCGCGGACTTGGCGACGTAGCCGGCGGTGGCCGGGGTGTGGGCGGATGCCGCCGTGGCCGGGGCTGCCGTGCCCAGGCCGAGTGCCGCGAGGCTGAGACCGACTGCCGCGGCCGTACGGGCGGACGTGGATGTGGACATACGCATCGATGACTCCTAGGTGGGGGGTGAGTCGTCAAGGCGAGTGTCGGCGCCTGTGTGGCCGCTGTGATGATGGCAATCGGTGATAGCACGGCCCTATCGGGGCCCCAATTGGCGTACATCAGGGGGGATTTGTGCGGCTGGTGAAACCAGCGGTTCCGCTTTAGTCTCCGAGGGCATGGAGCTCGAGGTGAGACACCTCCGCGCGCTGTGCGCCATAGCCGACACCGGCAGTCTGCACCGGGCCGCCCGCCAGTTGGGCGTCGCCCAGCCATCGTTGAGCACGCAACTGCGACGGATCGAGCAGGAACTGGGCGGCGCGCTGTTCCTGCGCGCGCGAACCGGCTGCCGGCCCACGCCGCTGGGCCGGCTGGTCCTGAGCCGGGCCCGTCCGCTGGTGGCCGATATGCGTGCCCTGGTGGCCGAGGCGCGGGCGGCCGCGGTGGGCGGTCCGGAACTGCGGGTCGGCTCGACCGCGAGCAAGGCCCTGGCGGGCTGGCTGCGCCGGCTGCGCGGCCACGGCCAGGACCCCACCCTCCACATGAACGTCTCCCCCAACGCCCTGCTGCGCATGGTCGCCGACGGCCAGCTGGACGTCGCCTTCGTGCACGAGGTGGAGGGCTGCCCGCTGCGTATCCCGCCGGAGCTACGGCTACGCGTGTTGATGGAGCGCGAGCCGCAGTTCGTGTCGTTGCCGACCGACCACCCGGCCGTGGCGAAGTCCGAGGTCGCCCTGCGTGACCTGGCCGACGACCGCTGGATGGTCGACCCGACGGTCGACGGCGAGTGGGACGCCGTGCAGCGGATGTTCCGCGCGGCCGGCGTCAACCCCCATGTCCTGCACGGCGACTACTACACGGCCGACGCCCTGGTGGCCACCGGCGAGGTCGTCGCCGTCTGCCAGCCCACCCACGCCGACAGCCCCACGATGGCGGTACGGCGCCTGCACGGCGACCCGCTCGGCGTACGGCTCCTCCTCGCGGCCCGTACGGAGACGGACCTCGACGGGGTCTATCCCGCGCTGGAGGAGGCGTACTGGGAGGCGGCGCGGCAGGCGCCGGCGTACCGGGAGTGGCTGGAACACGACGGTGAGCGGCAGCCGCCGGTCCCAGCCCTCCCGTAATCCGGCGTCCGTGGGGGTCAGACGCCGATGTCGCAGCCGTCCTTGCGCCAGACCGCCACGACCGCCGGGCGGTTGATCTTGCCGGCACCGTCGGGCCAGGCGCTCAGCGGCTTCTCGGCCGTGGCGCCGTCGATCTCGCCCGGGTGCTGCACGGCGACGAGCACGCGGCGGTCCTGGATGAGCGGACCGCAGGTCTCCGCGCCCTTCGGCACCGTCAGGAACTGCTTGAGCTCACCGCGCCGGTCACCCCGGGTGGCGACACCGAAGAGGCCGTCGTGCGAGCCGAGCTGCGCGCCGTCGGTGGAGATCCACAGGTTGCCGTACGAGTCGAAGGCGACGTTGTCCGGGCAGGAGATCGGGGAGACACCGTCCTTCGGGTACCCGGCGAAGTAGGTGGCCGGGTCCTCCGGGTCACCTGCGACGAGGAACAGCGACCAGGCGAACCTGGTGCTCTCGGCCCGGTTCCAGCGCTCGGTCAGCTCCAGGATGTGCCCGTGCTTGTTGGCGTTGCGCGGGTTGGCCTCGTCGGGCTTGGCGTTCGTGCCGATGCCGCGGTTGGTGTTGTTGGTGAGGGCGACGTACACCTTGCCGGTGTGCGGGTTGGGCTCGATGTCCTCGGGCCGGTCCATCTTCGTGGCGCCGACCTTGTCACCGGCGAGGCGCGTGAAGACGAAGACCTCTTCCGCGCTCATCCCCTCGACGTGCGAGACAGCACCCCGGGCGGTCGCGGTGGCCAGCGGAATCCACTCACCGCTGCCGTCGAACTCGCCGTCGGCCGGGAGCTTGCCCGTGCCGTCGATCTCGATGGCCGGGGAGTCGCCGGTGAGCTTGGCGACGTAGAGCGTGCCCTCGTCGAGCAGCGAGAGGTTGTGCTCCCGCACAGCGCGCGAGCTGCCCTTCTTCATCCGCTTGCTGCCGACGAACTTGTAGAAGTAGTCGAAGCGCTCGTCGTCACCGGAGTAGACGACCGGACGGCCGTCGTCGGTCAGGCGCACGGTCGCGCCCTCGTGCTTGAAGCGGCCGAGCGCGGTGTGCTTGCGCGGCTTGGAGTCGGGGTCGTACGGGTCGAGCTCGACGACGTACCCGAAGCGGTGCACCTCGTTCGGCTCCTGCGCGACGTCGAAGCGCTTGTCGAAACGCTCCCACTTGCGCTCGGTGGTACCGGTGCCGATGCCGTAGCGCTTGTCCGTGGCGCGGGTGGCGTTGCCGAAGTACTGGTTGAAGTTCTCCTCGCCGTGCAGCGTGGTGCCCCAGGGGGTGACGCCGCCGGCGCAGTTGTTGAGGGTGCCGAGGGCCTTGCGGCCGGTCGGGTCGGCGGAGGTCTTCAGCAGGTCGGAGCCGGCGGCGGGGCCGGTGATCCGGAACTCGGTGGTGGCGGTGACGCGCCGGTTGAGCGGGTGGCGGGATACCGGGGTGAGCTTGCCGGTACGGTGCTCCGCCTCGACGACGACCGCGGACAGACCGTGCGCGGCCCAGGCGATCTCGACCTGCTCCTTGGTCGGGTTGGCGGCGTCGTAGCCGCGGAACATCAGGATCTCGTCGGTGTACTCATGGTTGGCGACGAGGATCTGGCGGCCGCGCTCGCCGGGGACCGGCAGCAGCGCGAGGAAGTCGCAGTTGTACCCGAACTGACCGGCCTGGGCCTTCGCGGTCTGCTTCGCCGGGTCGAAGGCGGGCGCACCGCGCAGGATGGGCTCGCCCCAGCGGATGACGATGTTCTGCCCGTATCCGTCCGGAATGGTCACGGTGTCGGCGGTGTTCGGCGCGACGGGGTTGAACCGCAGACCGCGGGCACCGCGGCCGAAGGTACCGGTCCGCTCGGTCGCGGCGGCGGCCTCGGCGGCCTCGGCCTTCGGCGCGGCGACGGTGGCGGAGGCGCCCACGGCGGCGGCCGCGGTGACGACGGCGGCGGCGCGCAGCGTCGTACGGCGGCTGACGGCCTCGGCGATCACGTCACCGACGTACGGGTTCGTGGTGGTGTTGGGTACCTCGTGGAAACAGGCGTCACCACACCGGAACCGGCAGGTCAGGGCGGCCCGGCCGCCGGGATGCGAGTCACTGTTCGTTCTGATGATCGGCAGCTGAATACGCATGGTTTTTTGTACTCCCCTTGCTTCCCCTTGAGTGCAGCGTGGGGGACGGTAGGGGCACGTTTGTGCGGGAGCGGGGCGACTGCATGAACTGGAGGTGAATCAGAGGTATCCGTACGGGAGTTGGGCCCGCGCCGCGGAATCGACGCGATGCAGCCCTTGACGTACCTCGACGGACGGAATCCTTCTGTGTCCGCCCCTCCCCAAGATCGCCATCTGGGGCCGCTAACCTTACGTGTCCGTCCTGGCCAGGGATCAACGGGCATCAACTCACGCGAAGGGTTGCGGACATGGGCATTCTCACTCTCCTGCGAAACGCATTCGGACGGTCACGCAAGGAGCGGACCACCGAAGCAGAGGGTGCGACTCCTTCGCCGGAACCGCAGCCGACGGTCCCGTCCCCCTCCCGGCCGGCCACGGCCCAGGTCCCGGAACCGCGCACGTCGGAGCCGCAGACGCCCGACGAGACGGACGACGAGCACGAGCTGGTCTCGGCCGCTTTCGACAACATCTCGGTGCCGAACCCGGCGGGCCCGTCGGAGGAGCAAGCAACCGACGAGACGGCGAAGCCGACGGCCACGGAGCAGCCGGTCCCGGCGAAGCCGACGGCCACGGAGGAGCCGGTCACGGCCGAGCCGACGGCCACGGCCGAGCCGGTCACGGAGACGCCGGTCACCGAGGAGCCGGTCACGGCCGAGCCGACGGCCACGGAGGAGCCGGTCACGGCCGAGCCGACGGCAACGGAGCAGCCGGTCACGGCCGAGCCGACGGCCACGGAGGAGCCGGTCACGGCCGAGCCGACGGCAACGGAGCAGCCGGTCACGGCCGAGCCGACGGCCACGGAGGAGCCGGTCACGGAGACGCCGGTCACCGAGGAGCCGGTCACGGCCGAGCCGACGGCCACGGAGGAGCCGGTCGCGGAAACGCCCGCCACGGCAGAGCCCGCCGCCGAGCCGGCCGAGGCCGAGAAGCCGGTCGCGGAAACCCCGGCCGCCGAAGAGCCTGTACCTGCGGAGGTGACCGAGGAGCCGGAGGCGGCGTCCGAGCCGGTGGTGGAGGAGCCCGAGGCGAAGGCCGCCGAGACCGCTTCCGAGCCCGTGGCCGCCGAGGCCGAGCCGGAGCCGGTCTCCGAGGTCACCCCGGCCGCCGAAGAGCCTGTCGCAGCCGCGGCCGCCGACGGCGGGGAAGCCCCACAGGGGCCACTCGCAGCCGACGACGAACCCGGTACGGGTGGTGCGGGTGGGAACAACGAGGCCGAAGGCGAAGCCGAGGCCGCACCCAAGGCCCCCACGGCCGACGACGAAACCGCCACAGAGCCCGAAGGCGAAGCCGGGACCCCCGTACCCACAACCCTCCGCACCGCCCACACCACCGCCGCAGCCACCCTCACCAAAACCAACCTCACCGGCACCACAGCGAAGCTCTACCTCGTGCTGGACCGCTCCGCGAGCATGCGCCCGTACTACAAGGACGGCTCCGCCCAGGCGCTCGCCGAGCAGACCCTCGCCCTCGCCGCCCACCTCGACCCCGAGGCCACCGACCCCAAGGTCCACGTCGTCTTCTTCTCCACCGAACTCGACGGCACCGGCGAACTCACCCTCACCGACCACGAGAACAAGATCGACGAGCTGCACGCGAGCCTCGGCCGCATGGGCCGCACCAGCTACCACGTCGCGGTCGAGGAAGTCATCGCCCACCACACCAAGACCGCCCCCGGCACCCCCGCCCTGGTCGTCTTCCAGACCGACGGCGCCCCCGACGCCAAGACCCCGGCCACCCACGCCCTCACCGAGGCAGCGAAGACCCACCCCACCGTGTTCTTCTCCTTCGTCGCGTTCGGCGACCCGGAGAACAAGGCCTTCGACTATCTCCGCAAGATGAAGCTGGACAACACGTCCTACTTCCTCGCCGGCGAGGACCCGAAGGAGCTCACGGACGCGGAGATCTACGAGGGCATCCTCGCCGGCTGGCGCCCGTAGCCACCGAAGATCACCCCGAACCCCCTGGCCGCCCCCTTCCCACCCCTCGAAATGGGAAGCGGGCGGCCCAGCCATGTCGGCTACGATTTCAAGGTTCGCAAAGCAACAAGAAGACCGACCTGGGAGCAGCCCCCGATGGCTCGACACCTCATCACCAGCGCCCTTCCGTACATCAACGGAATCAAGCACCTGGGCAACATGGTGGGGTCCATGCTCCCGGCGGACGTGTACTCCCGGTACCTCCGCCAGCGCGGCCACGACGTCCTCTACATCTGCGCGACGGACGAGCACGGCACCCCGGCCGAGCTGGCCGCCAAGGAGCAGGGCCTCCCCGTGGCGGACTTCTGCGCCCAGGCGCACGACGCCCAGAAGGCGGTCTACGACGGCTTCGCGCTGGCCTTCGACTACTTCGGCCGGAGTTCCTCCCCGCAGAACGTCGAGATCACCCAGCACTTCGCCCGCAAGCTGCACGAGAACGGCTTCATCGAGGAGCGGGCGATCCGCCAGGTGTACAGCCCCACCGACGGCCGCTTCCTCCCGGACCGCTACGTCGAGGGCACCTGCCCCCACTGCGGCTACGACAAGGCCCGCGGCGACCAGTGCGAGAACTGCACCCGCGTACTCGACCCCACCGACCTGATCGACCCGCGCTCGGCGATCTCCGGCTCCACGGACCTTGAGGTCCGCGAGACCAAGCACCTCTTCCTCCTCCAGTCCAAGCTGCAGAGCGAGGTCATGGAGTGGGTCGCCCGCCACGACGGCGTCTGGCCGCACCTGGCGTCCTCCATCGCCCACAAGTGGCTGACCGAGGGCCTGCACGACCGTGCGATCACCCGTGACCTGGACTGGGGCGTCCCGGTCCCGGCCGACACCTGGCCGGAGCTGGCGGCCGAGGGCAAGGTCTTCTACGTCTGGTTCGACGCCCCGATCGAGTACATCGGCGCGACGAAGGAGTGGTCGGACCTCGACCCGTCGACGCGTGACTGGAAGTCGTGGTGGTACGACGTCGACACCGACGTCCGCTACACGGAGTTCATGGCGAAGGACAACGTCCCGTTCCACACGGTGATGTTCCCGGCCACCGAGCTCGGCATCCGCGAGCCCTGGAAGAAGGTCGACTTCGTCAAGGCCTTCAACTGGCTGACGTACTACGGCGGAAAGTTCTCCACCTCGCAGAAGCGCGGCGTCTTCACCGACCAGGCCCTGGAGATCCTCCCCGCCGACTACTGGCGCTACTTCCTGATCGCCAACGCTCCCGAGTCGGACGACTCGTCCTTCACCTGGGAGCACTTCACGGCCACGGTCAACAAGGACCTGGCCGACACCCTCGGCAACTTCGTCAACCGCGTCCTGTCCTTCTCCAAGAAGCGCTTCGGCGAGGAGGTCCCGGCGGGCGCCGAGGCGGGCGAGGCGGAGGCGAAGCTGGGCGAGCAGATCGCCGAGCTCCTCGCCGAGTACGAGCAGCACATGGAGACCCTCCAGTTCCGCAAGGCGGCCGCCGCCCTGCGCGCCCTGTGGTCCGCGGGCAACTCCTACCTGGAGGAGAAGGCCCCCTGGCTGGAGATCAAGACCGACAAGGACGGCGCCGCCCTCACCCTCCGTACCGCGATGAACCTGATCCACCTGTACGCGGTGGTCTCGGAGCCGTTCATCCCGTCGTCGGCGGCCGCCATGCGCCAGGCCTTCGCCCTGAAGGACGACACGGCGACCTGGGTGAGCGCCGAGGAGGCCAGGTCCCTCGCGGCCGTCCCCGCCGGCACCCCCTTCACCGTCCCCCCGGTCCTCTTCGCCAAGCTCACGGACGAGGACCTGGCGGCGTACAAGGACCGCTTCGGCGGCGAAGGCGCCTGAATGACGTCCTAGATGACGTCCTAAATGACGTGAGGGGCGTCGCGCGACTGTGATGGAGTGAGGTCATGACGTACTACGTCACGACCCCGATCTACTACGTCAACGACGCCCCGCACCTGGGCCACGCCTACACCACGGTGGCGGCCGACGTCCTCGCCCGCTGGCACCGGCGGCGGGGCGAGGACGTGTGGTTCCTCACGGGGACCGACGAGCACGGCCAGAAGATCCTGCGGACCGCCGAGGCGAACGGCGTGCCGCCGCAGGTCTGGGCCGACCGGCTGGCCGAGGAGTCCTGGAAGCCGCTCTGGCAGCACCTGGAGATCTCCCACGACGACTTCATCCGTACGACGGAGAAACGGCACACGGACCGGGTGCAGGAGCTCTTCCAGGACCTGTACGACAACGGCCGTATCCGCAAGGGGAGTTACGAGGGCCCGTACTGCGTGGCGTGCGAGGAGTACAAGCTCCCCGGCGAGCTGATCGAGGCGGCGGACGGCACTCTGCTCTGTGCGATCCACAAGCGCCCGGTGGATCTCCTCAAGGAGGAGAACTACTTCTTCAAGCTCAGCGAGTACGGAGAGCGCCTCCTCGCCCACTACGAGGCCAACCCCGGCTTCATCCAGCCGGAGTCGGCCCGCAACGAGGTGGTGAACTTCGTCCGGGGCGGCCTTCAGGACCTCTCCATCTCCCGCTCGACGTTCGACTGGGGGGTCAGGGTGCCCTGGGACGACGCCCACGTCATCTACGTCTGGGCGGACGCCCTCCTCAACTACGCGACCGCCGTCGGCTACAACGAGAACCCCGAGAAGTTCGAGTCGACCTTCCCGGCCGACGTCCACCTCGTCGGCAAGGACATCCTCCGCTTCCACGCGGTCATCTGGCCGGCCATGCTGATGGCGAACGGTCTGCCGCTGCCGGGCCGGATCGCGGCCAACGGCTGGCTGCTCGTCGGCGGCGAGAAGATGAGCAAGTCCAACCTGACCGGCATCAAGCCACAGGACCTGACCTCGCACTTCGGCGTGGACGCGTACCGCTGGTACTTCCTGCGCGCGATCGCCTTCGGCCAGGACGGCTCGTTCTCCTGGGAGGACTTCTCCGCCCGCTACACCAGCGAGCTGGCGAACGACTACGGCAACCTCGCCTCCCGGGTGGCGGCCATGGTCGGCAGGTACTTCGGCGGCACGCTGCCCGCGTCGACGGCCCACGGCGAGGCCGAGCAGACCGTCCAGGAGGGGCTCGCCCGGGCCGTCGCGGAGGCCGACCGCAGGATCGGCGACGAGCTGGACTTCCAGGGCGGCATCCTGGCGGTCTTCGACTTCGTGAAGCAGGTCAACGGCTATCTGACCGAGCAGGAGCCCTGGAAGGTCGCCAGGACCGCATTTGATCATGCTGCTGACGCAGCGGGCTCACCGGACGGCCGGGCCCGTCTCGCGACCATCCTCTACACGGCCGCGGAGTCCCTGCGCGCGATCGCGGTGCTCCTGGCCCCGATCATGCCGGACACCTCCGCCAAGCTCTGGGACTCCCTGGGCGCGGAGGCCTCCCTGGGCCGCCTCCAGGACCAGAGGATCCAGGAGGCGGCCGACTGGGGGAGGCTCCCCGCCGGTACGACGGTCACCAAGGGTGCGGTGCTGTTCCCGCGGCTGGAAGAGCCGCCGACGACTACTTGAGGACCCCGGCGCCCGTCGTCGTCGCCAGTTCGTTCGCGAGGTTCTTCGCCGACGTCTGCAGACCCGCCGTGAGCGCCGGCTTCCAGTTCACCGTCGTCTTGATCTTCTTCGAGCTCGCGGCGTTGTAGGCGGCCACGATGTCGGTCGCGGTGCCGTTGACGAGGTTGCCGCCGCCCGCGATCGAGCCGGTGCCGTCGCCGCTCAGCAGCTTGGCCGCCTTGGCGCCGGACGGGAGCTTCCAGGCGTTGTGCTCGGCGACGACCTGGGCCTTGGCGCGGGAGTCGATGCTGTACTTCGGCGCGTAGCCGTTGAGCGTGGTCGTGTCGTAGAGGTTGTTGTAGAGGTGGATCTGGCCGATGCGGGCCAGGGGCGCCCGCTGCACGATCCCCTTCCACACGTTGTGGTGGATGGTGACCCGCAGCTTGCCGGTGCTGTCGGTGTCGCTGCTGCCGATCAGCATCGTCTTGTCGTGGTTGCTGAAGACGTTGCGCTCGACGGTCACCAGGTCGGAGCCGCCTGTGATGTCGAGGGCGCCGTCGTGGATCTGGTACTTGCGGCCGAAGTACGTCTTCAGCGACTTGTCGAAGACCGGCGCGTCCGTGAACGTGTTGTGGTCGGCCCAGACGTTCGTCGCGCCGCGCAGGGTCACGGAGTCGTAGGCCGAGTTCCACTCGCCCGCCGAGCCGTCCGTCGGGTCCCACTGCGGGAAGCAGTCCTCGGTGGCGGAGAACGTGAGGTTGCGGACGATGACGTTCTTCACGTTCTGCACCTGGAGGCTGCCGCCCGCGATGCCGGCGTTCGTGCCCGGGATGCCGATGAGCGTGGTGTTGGCGGGCACCCGGAAGACGATGTTCTTCTTCTGCTTCTCCGCGGCGGCCTTGCGGGCGTTCTCCTGCGTGCCCGACGGCGCCTTCTTGCCGTACGTCGCCGGGTCGTAGGCCTTGAGGTAGGCGGTGAGCGAGTAGCCGGTACCGGAGGCGTAGTCGGCGCAGGTCAGCTTCTTGCCGACGTCGCTGGTGCCGGCGTCGATGGTGCCCTTGACCTTGATGATCCGGGGCGTGGTGTCGGAGACCGAGCCCAGCGCCTTCACCAGCTGCGCACGGGTGCTGACGGTGTACACGTGCGCGGAACCGGCCTTCGAGCCGCCCGTCGTACCGGAGCCGGAGGCCGCCCACCCGTCCTTCGCGGGCAGGGGCTGGTGGTACAGGTCGACTGCGTCGGCACTCGCGTTCACCACAAGGACACCGGCACCGACACCGGCGGCCGCGAGTGCGGCGGTGGCGATGACGGTGCGGCGCCGACGCAGGGAACGGCGGTGGGAGGGGCGCTGGACGGGGCGGGGGGAATCGGATGCCACGAATGAGTCCTCGGATGCTTCGGTGGGGCTCGCACACCGGCGAGCGATCCCGCGTGAGCGGGCTTCCGATCCATCTGTGGTCGCGGAGATCCGAAAGGTTGCCGTGGAGGTCTTGACTGATCGGTGTGCAACTCGGGGACATCACGCGGATGTTGTCCATCCTGTTGGCATGGATCGCCCCCCACCGCCACCATGCCCCCCGTCACGACCGTATGGTTTCCGCCATGGCAGTCCCAGAGGTCATCCCGATCGCCTACGAGCCGCACGGCCGTACCGAGGCGATCGGTTGTTACGCGGACGGACAGTTCTTGGGCTCGGTCACGTACGCCTTCCCCAAGGATTTCGACCTCGGCGCCGGCTGGGAAGAGCACAAACGCCTGTACTCGGTACTGCACACCTTCGACCCCGAGGGCCGCTACCGCGACTCGGAGATCTGGTGCGCCGGCACCTGGGCCGAGCAGATGCGCGCCCCGCACGGACCCGACTCGGTCCTCGCCCGCGCCCGCGCCCACCTCGCGACCCGGCTGCGCAGCCTTCCCCGCCGTACGTATACGGACATCGCCGTCCGTCCCTTCCAACTCACCGTCGACGGCGTGCTGTTCGGCCTGGTGACGGACGAGGACGACGGCGAGGTCTGGGCCGAGCTGTACCCGGACCACCTGGGCTTCGGGGCGCCCTGGGACGGTTCGTACGACACCTGATCGTTTGCGCCTCTATGCCTGGACACCCCCGAGGCGCTATACATTGCGAAGATCATGTAAGGCCATCAAGTGGGGGGATCCATTCATGGCACTCTTCGGGAACGCGCACACCATCGACCAGGGGCAGGCGCAGCAGGACTACGCACGTCTGCTGGGCCACGGTGAGCAGGTGCACGCGGCGTACCTGCTGATACGGGACACCATCCTGTTCACCGACCGCCGTCTGATCCTGGTCGACAAGCAGGGCATCACCGGCAAGAAGGTGGAGTACCACTCGATCCCGTACCGCAGCATCACGCACTTCGCGGTGGAGACGGCGGGCACCTTCGACCTGGACGCCGAGCTGAAGATCTGGCTCTCGGGGTCGGCGACGCCGGTCCAGAAGACGTTCACCAAGGGTGTCGACATCTACGAGGTGCAGGCGATCCTGACGCAGTTCGTGGCGAAGTAGCCGTACGTCCGGCCCCGCCGAGGTCGCCCGACTCGGCGGGGCAGCCATAATCGGCCGCACGATGATCCCGCAGCCCCGCCACCTCCTGACCGACGTCCTCGCCCTGGGCGCCCGCTATCCCCTCGTCCTGGCCGGCGAGTACGCGGTCCGGGCGCACGGTCTTACGTCGCGGGAGTCGGTGCAGGGGCCGCTGGAGGTGGCGACGGAGTCGCCCGAGCCCATGGACCGGATCGCCGCCGACATGCTGCGCGGCCTGACCGAACTCGGCTGGTGGGTACGCCCCCTGGAGACCGACCCGCTCTCCGCCCGACTGCTCGTCACCGCCCCGGACGCCGGTGACGACCTCACGGGAGGCCATGCCGAGGAGCACACGCTCGACCTCCTGAAGGAGACTCTCTGGCACCCGCCGGTCACCACCGGCCTCGGCCCGGCCCTCTCCCTGGAAGACCTCATCGGCACCAAGGTCCGCGCCCTGACCGACCGCGGCACCGCACGCGACCTGATCGACGTCTACGCCGCCGCGGCCCACTGGAGCTTCCCCGACCTGGAGGAACAGGGCCGCCGCCACGCCTGGGACGAGTTCGACCCGGCCGACCTCCAGTCCCGCCTGGAGGCGACTGAGCTGCTGGACGACCGGACGTTCACCGCCCGGGACCTCACCGCGGAGTCGGTGGCAGCGCTGCGCCAGTGGGTCCGGGCATGGGCCGACGACATCGCCGAACGCCTCCTGGAGGAGGAAGCGCTCAGGCCACCGGCGGAGGACGGGTGACGGCACCGCCGCCCGGACTCAGCGCGCCTCCCTGCTCGTGACCTTGCCCTGCGCCGCGTCGGGCTCGTCGGCCTTGTCCGCCCTGTCTGCCGCCTCGACCCCGTCGGTCGTGCCGGTCGTGCCGGTCGCGGCCGTCGTAGCGGCTCCGTTGCGGCGGATGAAGGCCACGCCGAGCACCGCCAGGAGGGAGGCCGCGGACAGGGTGTAGAGGCCGCCGTTCGTGCTGCCGGTGCTGTCCTTGAGGTAGCCGAAGAGGGTGGGGGAGACGAAACCGCCCAGGTTTCCGAGGGAGTTGACGACCGCCAGACCGGGCGCGGCGATCTTCAGGTCCAGCCCCGATTGGGCCATCGGCCAGAACAGGGTGGCCGCGCACTTGCCGCCGACCGCGGCCAGGGTGATGGCGGCCAGGCCGAACCAGGGGGAGCCCAGGGTGGCCAGGAAGGTGCCGAGGGCGGACAGGACCAGGGCGATGGCGAGGTAGGGGCGGCGGTCGGGGGTGCCGTCGGTGAAGTGGCTGACCGTGTACATCGCGATCACGGCGCAGATCCAGGGGATCGCCGAGAGCAGGCCGACCTGGAACGGCGACAGTCCGCCGATCTCCTCGACCAGACTCGGCAGCCAGAAGGTGATGGCGTAGCCGGTGAGCGCCATGGCGAAGAAGACCGTGGTCAGCACGGCGACCTGCTTGTGGAACAGAAGCCTGAGACGCGACACCTTCGGGGCGCGGCTGCGGGCCTCCTCGTCACGGGCGACCGCCGCGCCCAGCGCGTCCTTCTCGTCCCGGGTGAGCCAGCGGGCGTCCTCGATGCGGGAGACGAGGAAGAACCCGGCGATGAAGCCGACGACGATCGAGAGCAGTCCTTCGAGCGCGAACATCCAGCGCCACCCGGCGAATCCGCCGACGCCGTGCAGTTCGAGCAGGGCGCCCGTGATCGGCCCGGTCACGATGTACGCCGTGGCGGAGCCGCCCAAAAAGATAGCGCTTGCCCGACCGCGGCTGGAGTCCGGCAGCCACTGGGTGAAGTAGAGGAGGACCCCGGGGAAGAAGCCTGCCTCCGCGACTCCGAGAAGGAAGCGCAGGCCGTAGAACATCCACACGTTGTGGATGAAGCACATCGCCACGATCACCGCACCCCAGGTGATCATGATGCGGGTCAGCCAGACCCGGGCACCGAAGCGCTCCAGCAGCATGTTGCTCGGCACCTCGAACAACGCGTACCCGATGAAGAAGAGGCCGGCGCCGAGCCCGTACGCGGTGGCGCTCACCCCGACGTCGGCCCGCAGCTCGTCCTGGACGAAGCCGACGTTCGTCCGGTCCATCTGGTTGACCAGCAGCATCAGGACGAGGATCGGCAGCATCCGGCGCAGGAACTTACCGACGGCACGGCGTTCGGCGTCGGGTATCACGACTTCCGACATCGTTGTCTTCCCTTCGGTCGTGCACATACATGAAAGCGCTTCACATACGCGGGCCTGGGGAACGTTACGGAGGCGCGCCTTCCGGGTCAACGGGTTGAGCTGATGTCCATACATGTGAATGCGGGGCGGACGTGTGCGCACACATCCGCCCCGCGCCGTTCGGGTGGGGTCAGGTCGAGTCAGGTGCCGGTGTTCGTCGCCTCCGGGTCGACGCCCACGGTGATCGTCGCCTGGACTCCCTTGGCGAGGTCGTTCTTCTTGTACTTCAGCTGCAGCAGGCCGCCGGTGGTCCCGCTCTGGTCGTAGATCGTGTCCTCGTCGAGCGTGGTGCGCTCCGTCGTGGACGTCGAGTACGGCTCCTCTTCGGCACAGAGCAGGACCGTCTCCTCGTCGAAGAAGAACTGGCCGGTGTGGCAGGTGGTGCCGCCCTCGTAGCCGGCGTCCGTCCACTCGCCGCTGACGTGCACCTTGGTGTGGATGTGCACGCAGCGGCCCTGGTACCAGCCCGGGAAGACGGTCTTGAAGGTGACGAAGCCCTTGCGGTCCGTCCTCCAGGTTCCGCGCAGATAGCGGGTGTCGCTGGTCGGCTCCTCGTGCCCGCCGCCACCGCCGCCGGCCGGCGGCTCCCCGACCGGGGAGCCGCCGGCCGGCGGCTCCCGGTCGGGGTGCCGGACGGCACCGCGGTGGGCGTGCCCGAGGGGGCATCCGTGGGCGGGGTGCCGCCCCCGCCGCCGTTCGAGAAGGACTCGTAGCCCGAGTACAGGCCCAGCGCGTCGCAGTGCCAGATGTCCACGGCCGCGTTACCGACCGGCTTGCAGCTCTCGGCGTCGATCACCTTGATGCGGAGGGTGAGCGGGATGCCCTCCTTGTCCTCGGTGATGTCCTGGCGGAGCTTGTCGGCGTCGATGTAGTAGGGGCCCTCGGTGGTCTCCGAGGTGAGCTTGTAGCAGGTCTCCGCGGCGCTGGAGCTGCTGCTCGCCGACGTCTTCGTGCCCTTCGCTCCCGACTCACCCGCGAACGCGCCCGCCGCGAGCGTGCCGCCCAAGCCGACCGCCGCTGCGGCCCCCGCACTGGCGGCAACGACCTTACGACGCGTCAGATCCCTTTTGTGCTTCGGCTCTTGGGCCGTGTGGTTTCCCGTCATGCCCCGGGACGCTAGGTAAGAGCGCTGTAAGGGGCATGGGCGTGGGCTGTGGTTACCTGTGGAACCTGAAAGGGCCCGGAACCGATCACGGTTCCGGGCCCCTTGCTCAGCCGCCTACTTCGGCTGCGGCTTGCGCACCGTCAGGTGCAGCTCCTTCAGCCGCGCCTCCTCCAGCTCCGTCGGCGCGCCCATCATCAGGTCCTGGGCGTTGCCGTTGAGCGGGAAGGCGATCGTCTCGCGGATGTTCGGCTCGTCGGCGAGCAGCATGACGATGCGGTCGACGCCGGGGGCGATGCCGCCGTGCGGCGGGGCGCCGAAGCGGAACGCGCGCAGCATGCCGGCGAACTTCTCCTCGACGGTGTCGCGGTCGTAACCGGCGATCTCGAAGGCCTTGAGCATGATCTCGGGCTCGTGGTTCCGGATCGCGCCGGAGGACAGCTCGACGCCGTTGCAGACGATGTCGTACTGCCAGCCCAGGATGTCCAGCGGGTCCTGGTTCTCCAGGGCCTCCAGGCCACCCTGCGGCATGGAGAACGGGTTGTGCGAGAAGTCGATGGCGCCGGTCTCCTCGTCCTTCTCGTACATCGGGAAGTCGACGATCCAGCAGAACCGGAAGACGCCCTCCTCGAAGTGCCCGGCACGCTTGGCGGCCTCGACCCGCACCGCGCCCATGATCTTCGAGACCTCGTCGAACTCGCCCGCGCCGAAGAACACGGCGTGGCCGGCCTCCAGACCGAGGCGCTCGGTGAGGACCTTGACGTTCTCCTCGGTGAGGAACTTGGCGATCGGGCCGGTCAGCGAGCCGTCCTCCGCGACACGGACCCAGGCCAGGCCCTTGGCGCCCTGCGAGACGGCGAAGTCACCGAGCTGGTCGAAGAACTTGCGGGGCTGCGCGGAGACGTCCGACACCGGCAGCGCACGCACGTGCTTGCCGGCGAACGCCTTGAACTCCGAGCCCTCGAACACGTCGGTGATGTCGACGAGCTCCAGCTGCGCGCGCAGGTCCGGCTTGTCCGAGCCGTACTTCAGCATCGCCTCGCGGAACGGGATCCGCGGGAACGGCGAGGTGACGTGGCGGCCGCCGCCGAACTCCTCGAAGAGCTCGGTCATCAGCTGCTCGATCGGCTGGAAGACGTCCTCCTGCTCGACGAAGCTCATCTCGACGTCGAGCTGGTAGAACTCGCCCGGCGAGCGGTCCGCGCGGGCGTCCTCGTCACGGAAGCAGGGCGCGATCTGGAAGTAGCGGTCGAAGCCGGAGATCATCAGCAGCTGCTTGAACTGCTGCGGCGCCTGCGGCAGGGCGTAGAACTTGCCCGGGTTCAGACGGGAGGGGACGACGAAGTCGCGGGCGCCCTCGGGGGAGGTCGCGGACAGGATCGGCGTCGCCATCTCGTTGAAGCCCAGCGCCGTCATCTTGTGGCGGATCGCCGAGATGACCGACGTACGCAGCAGGATGTTGCGGTGCATGCGCTCGCGGCGCAGGTCCAGGAAGCGGTACTCCAGGCGCCGCTCCTCGTTGACCCCGTCCTCGGTGTTGATGGTGAAGGGGAGCGGGGCGGCCGCGCCGAGCAGCTCGACCTCGCCGACCTCGACCTCGATCTCACCGGTGGGCAGCTCGGAGTTGATGTTCTCGGTGCCACGGGAGACGACCTTGCCGTCGACGCGGACCGTGGACTCCTTGGACAGCTTGTCCAGGGCCTCGTACGCGGGCGTGCCGGGACGGGCCACGAGCTGCGTGATGCCGTAGTGGTCGCGCAGATCGATGAAGAGGATGCCGCCCAGGTCGCGCCGATTGTGCAGCCAGCCACTCAGTCGGACGTCGGTGCCGACGTCAGAGGAGCGGAGCTCGCCGCAGGTGTGGGACCTGTACCGATGCATCGTCGTTCATCCAGTCTTCGCGGATCGGGGGGCCTGTTTCACGTGAAACTTTCCGTGAAACTCCCCCCAGCCTACCGGGGACCCCAAGATCGGCTCCCCACCATTTGGCGGTGCCCGCGGGCCCTTCCGGACCAGGTGCCCCGTACAGCTTCGGTGGCAGTGTGCGATCACCTCTTCTTAGAGTGGGGCAATGCGCACTGATGAGCCCCTGCCCGCCGTGGGGGAGGTTCTGGCCGCCCTCGCGACCGGACTGTGGCACTGGAACACCGCCACGGGACTGGTCACGGTCGACGCGGAGGCGGCAAGGCTGCTCGGGCTGCCCCCCGAACAGGCCACCCTCAGCCAGGCCCAGGTGCGCGCCCGCCTGCACCCGGTCGACTGGAACGAGATCAGCGGGGTGATCCAGCTCGCCGTGGCCGAGGGCACGCTCGGCGAGGCGCGGGTGCGGATCATGGACGAGCGGGGCCGGGTGATCCGGCTCGGCCGCAGCCGCTTCCACGCCTCGTTCGACCGCGGGAAGAAGTCGTACGAGGTGACGGGCTCCCTCCAGGAGGTCACCGAGCCGGTGCCGGGCACCTCGGCCGGGCGTACGGCGGTCACCGGCGACTGGCGGCGCTCGCGGGAGGCGTTCCTGCTGGACGCGGGCCGGGCGCTGGCCGAGGCGCGGTCCACGGCGGAGGTGCTGCGGGTCGCGGCGGGCCTGTCGATGCCGGGCTTCTCACCGGACGGCCTCGCGGTGTTCGGGGTGACGGGCGACCGCCTGACGATCATCGGCCATCACGGCCACCAGCCCGGCGACGAAAGCCCGTTCACACACATGGCCCTGGAGACGGACTACCCGGCCGCCGAGGTCGTCCGCACCGGCCGTGCCGTCTATCTCTCCTCACCCGAGCAGTACCACCACCGCTACCCGGTCACCTGGCCGCTCGCCGCGCACTTCAACCGGCAGTCCTGGGCGTTTCTGCCGCTGACCGTGGCGGGCCGCACGATGGGCGCCTGGATGGCGGCGTTCACCTATCCGGTCGCCTTCACGCCCGACGAGCGGTCCGTGCTGACGACGGTGGCCCGCATGCTCGCCCAGGCCCTCTCACGCGCCGAGGCCGCCGAGTCCGCGCGGGAGCTGACGGACGGCCTCCAGCGTTCGATGCTCCCTCAGCTGGGCCCCGAGATACCGGGCATGAGCGTGGCGGCACGCTATGTCCCGACCGGCGGCGGGCTTCAGGTCGGCGGTGACTGGTACGACATGATCCCGCTGCCTGGGGGCACCTCCCGGACGAAGTCTGAGGGAGGCCGCTTCGCCCTCGTCATCGGTGACGTCCAGGGCCATGACGTACGGGCCGCGGGCCTGATGGGCCAGCTGCGGATCGCGCTGCGCGCCTACGCCTCCGAGGGCCATCGCCCCGACGCCGTGCTCTCCCGCGCCTCGCGCTTCCTGCACGGCATGACGTTCGGCTCTCTCGACGAGGACCCGACCGATCTGCGCTTCGCGACCTGCCTGTACGTCGAGGTCGACCCCACGACCGGGCTGCTGGACATCGCCCGCGCCGGCCACCCGGACCCGGCGATCCGCATGGTCGACGGCACGGTGCTCGCCCGCCCGACGGCCGGCGGTCTCCCGCTCGGTATCGACCCGGATGCCGACTACCCGACGACCCGGATCACCCTGGAACCCGGCGAGACCATGCTGATCTGCACGGACGGCCTGATCGAGACCGGCGGCCACGACCTGGAGACCGGCTGGAAGCGCATCCGCACGATCCTGGAGGACCACGACGGCGACCTGGAGGAACTGGCCGACGCCCTGGTCCAAGCCGTCCACGGCCCGTCCTCCCACCACACCACCGGCCCGCTCGCCGACCGGCGCGAGGACGACATAGCGGTACTGCTGCTGCGGCGGCAGGAGGAGGGTGCGGCTGCGGTGATCCGGTCGCCGTACGGCCGACGGTCCGGCGCACCATGCTGTCGGTGGCGCAGGCCGAGCCGGAGCGGGTCGCGGTGGCCCGGCAGCAGCTGCGGGAACTGCTGCACGACTGGGCCTGCGACGACCAGGTGGACTCGGCGGTCCTGCTGCTGTCCGAGACGCTGACGAACGTCCTCGTCCACACCGACTCCGACGCCCTGCTGCTGGCCGAGGTGCGGGGCGAGCCGGGGGAGCGCCGGATGCGCGTCGAGGTGACGGACACCAGCGACGACCTTCCTCACCGGCGCCGACCCGGCGAACTGGCGTCGTCCGGGCGGGGCCTGCTGCTGATCGAGCTGCTGGCTCACGCGTGGGGTGTGGACCCGCGGGGCGAGGGCAAGAGCATCTGGTTCGAGCTCTACGAGTCCGAGGGCGCCGGGGGCTCGGCCGGGTCGGGGGGCACGGACGGGTCGGGAGGCGCCGCCGGTTCGGAGCGCTCCGAGTCGCCGTAGCGCTCTCTCAGTTCGTGCACGACTCCGGTGGCGGCTGCGGTGAGCGGCACGGAGAGCAGCATGCCGAGGATGCCGGCCACGGAGGCCCCCGCGGTGATCGTCACCATGACGACGGCCGGGTGCATCTGGACGGTCCGGCTCTGGATCGCGGGCTGGAGCACATGCCCCTCCAGCGCCTGCACGGCGAGCACCACGCCGAGCACCCACAGCGCGATGACGAACCCCCGGTCGGCGAGCGCGACCAGCACGGCGACCCCGCCTGAGATGAAGGCGCCGAGGTAGGGGATATAGGCCCCGACGAAGACGAGCGCGCCGAGCCCGACCGCGCCCGGGACGTCGAGGATCAGCAGTCCGACGGTGATGCACAGGGCGTCGATGAGGGCGATGAGGGTGGTCCCCCGCATGAACCCCTCCACGGCCCGGAAGGCCCGCCTGGCCATGGCCTCCGCGAGGTCGCCGCTCCCGGCCGGGACCACGGCCCGCAGCGCGTCGGCGGCCCGGTCGGAGTCCCGCAGGAAGAAGAAGACGAGCAGCAGCGCGAGCACCGCGATGGCGATGGTCTCGCCCACGACACTGACCCCGCTGATGACTCCGGAGGCGGCCGTCCCGCCGAACTTGGCGAGCAACTCCCTGGCGTTGGACGCGAGATCGTCCAGCGAGGTCCCGGCGGCCCCGAAGTGGCCTGTGAGGTCCCGGCCCGCCTGCTTGAGCGAGGCGACGATCTCGTCGCCGCTGTCCACGATCGCGGCGACGACGATGTAGACCGCCCCGCCGACGACGGCCACCACGGCGACGCAGGTGAGCCCGGCGGCGACCGACCGGTTCACCTTGGCCTTCACCAGCCGCCGGTACAACGGTTCGAGCAGCGCCGTTCCCAGCATGGCGAGCAGCACGGGCACCACGGCCGTACTGAACTCCACGGCCAGCCGGATCCCGACGTAGACGACCCCGGCGACGAGCAACACGACGACGCACCAGGCGGCGAGCCGCCGGACGGGATCGGGGAGCAGCGGGGTGGGGGCCTGCACGATTCCAGCGGATCATGCGCGGAGCGACGCTGTCGTGCGCGGGCGGACCGGGTGGGTGACGGGACGACGGAAGGCCCGCAGCCGCACCGGGGAGGGTGGCGCGGAGGCGGGCCTGCTCGTGTCGGCGGGTCCAGCGGGTCCAGCGGGTCAGGCGGGTCAGGCCTTGGACGGACCGTCGGCGCTCATCCCGTGCACGGCCGGAATCGTGCCCAGCCGGCCCTTCTGGAAGTCGTCGAAGGCCTGCTGGAGTTCGTCACGTGTGTTCATGACGAACGGGCCGTAGTGGGCCATCGGCTCCCGGATCGGCTGCCCGCCCAGGAGGACGACCTCCAGGTCCGGCGTGTGGGAGTCCTGCTTCTCGTCGGCGCGGACGGTCAGGGAGCCGCCGCTGCCGAAGACCGCCGTCTGGCCCAGCTGGACGGGGCGGGCTTCCGCACCCACCGTGCCGCGACCCGCGAGGACGTACGCGAGGCCGTTGAAGTCCTCCCGCCACGGCAGGGTGACCTCCGCTCCCGGGGCCAACGTCGCGTGGATCATCGTGATCGGGGTGTGGGTGATGCCGGGGCCCTGGTGGCCGTCCAGCTCGCCCGCGATGACGCGCAGCAGCGCGCCGCCGTCAGGGGTGGTGAGCAGCTGGACGTTGCCGCCGCGGATGTCCTGGTAGCGCGGGGCCATCATCTTGTCCTTGGCCGGGAGGTTCACCCACAGCTGCAGGCCGTGGAAGAGACCGCCGGACATGACGAGGGACTCCGGCGGGGCCTCGATGTGGAGGAGGCCGCTGCCCGCGGTCATCCACTGGGTGTCGCCGTTGGTGATGGTGCCGCCACCGCCCTGCGAGTCCTGGTGGTCGAAGATCCCGTCGATGATGTACGTGACGGTCTCGAAGCCGCGGTGCGGGTGCCAGGGGGTGCCCTTGGGCTCGCCCGGCGCGTACTCCACCTCGCCCATCTGGTCCATCATGATGAACGGGTCCAGGTGGCGGTAGTTGATCCCGGCGAACGCGCGGCGCACCGGGAAGCCCTCACCCTCGAAACCGCTCGGCGCGGTCGTGACGGTCAGCACGGGACGGGCCACGGCGTCGGCGGGCGCGGCGACGCGCGGCAGCGTCAGCGGGTTCTCGACGGTCACTGCAGGCATGTCGGTACCTCCTTGTGCGTCCACTTTAGTTGAGCATTGAACTTCTTGCTACCCCTAACGGGAAGAACCCGGAGGGCATTCCCTCCGGGCACAGCCGAAGGCCGACACCCAAGGTGGGTGCGGCCTTCGTCACAAGGACCGGTGCTGCGGGAGCGGCTCAGTGTGCCAGGAAGAGCGCGGACTCGGAGGTCAGACGACCGGTTCCGGCTGCTTCTCGGGTGTGCCCTCCGGGGCGGCGGCCGGCTTGCGCCGGTCGTCCCGCATCACCAGCGTGGCCAGCAGCGCCGCCGCCAGGACGCCGATCGCGCTGACCGTGAAGGTGGTGGACATCGAGGCGGTGAAGGCCTCGCGGGCCGCCGCGACCAGACCGGCGTCGCCGCCGGCCACCGCCCCGGCGATCGAGTGCTTCGCCTCCTGCGGCGTCCCCTCGGGCATCCGGTCCGCGAAGCCGCTCGACAGCAGCGAGCCGAGGATCGCGATGCCGAGCGCGGTGCCGGCCTGCTGGATGGTGTCGTTCAGGGCCGAGCCGACGCCCGCCTTGTCCTCGGGGATGGTGCCCATCAGTGCGCCGACCGCGGCCGGCATCGCGAGGCCCGCGCCGAGGCCGAGGAGACCGAGCGCCACCGCCGGGACCGTGAAGCCGGAGTCCGCCGACACCGTGGCCATGAGGGCGAAGCAGGCCACCATCACCAGCATCCCCGCGAGAATCACCCACCGGTTGCCGTACTTCGCGGCGAGCTTGACGCCCACGCCGTTGCCGAGCAGAGCGGTGATCGCCAGCGGCAGGAAGGCGAGGCCCGCCTCGAGCGGCGAGTAGCCGAGCACGAACTGCAGGTACTGGGTGAGGACCAGCAGCAGACCGCCGTTGCCGATCTGCACGAGCGCCAACGAGAGCGAACCGCCGCTGAAGTTGCGGTGCTTGAACAGGACCAGCGGGACCATCGGGGACTTCGTGACGTTCTCCCAGACCACGAAGCCGACCAGCGAGCCGAGCGCCACCACCAGGGTGAGCGTGGAGCGGCCGCCCAGCGCACCGTGCTGCGGGAGCTCGATGATCCACCAGACCAGGGCCGTCATCCCGACCGCGGACAGCACCGCGCCCAGCGGGTCCGCCTTCTGCCAGGGCGCCCTGGACTCCGGCATCAGCGTCAGAGCGGCGACGATCGCCAGTACCACGATCGGCACGTTGATGAAGAAGATCGACTGCCAGGAGAAGCGGTCGATCAGGACGCCGCCCAGCACCGGGCTGCCGACCAGGCCGAGCATCGACACCGAGCTCCAGGCCGCCATCGCCTTGCCGCGCTCCTCCTCGTCGAAGACGGTGATGAGGATCGACAGGGTTGACGGCATGATCAGGGCCCCGCCGACACCCATCGCGACGCGCACGGCGATCACCTCGCCGGGGCTGGTGCACCAGGTCGCGGCCAGTGAGGCCGCCCCGAAGAGCAGGAGCCCGATCAGCATCACCTTCCGGCGCCCGAACCGGTCGCCCAGGCTGCCGGACGTGAGCAGGAGTCCGGCGAAGACCAGGATGTAGGAGTCCAGGATCCACTGGGTGTCCTGGGCGCTCGCCCCGATGTCCCCGGTCATCACGGGCACCGCGACGGTCAGCGCCATGCTGTCGACGACCAGCACCAGCGTGCTCAGGCAGAGCACGATCAGGATCCACCAGCGGCGTGGATCACGAGTTCCCTTGACGTCCATGACGTTCCCCTCCATGACGCTCTCCCCGGCTCTGTGAACACCGTTCCTTCGTTGCGAACACTGTACGCATGGCGGAACGGTGTTCGCAACCGCCGATTCCTGTACGCTCGATGCGAACGACGTACGCAGGGATGCGAATACGCAGGGATGCGAAGGAGTGCCGATGGCCGCCAGGACGACGAAGCAGAGCCCCATCCCCTCCGTCTGGGCCCGGCCCCAGCGCGAGTCCGACCAGCCGGCGCTCAGCCGCGCCACGATCGTGCGCGAGGCGATCGCCATGCTGGACGCCGAGGGTGTCGAGGCGCTGAGCATGCGCAAGCTCGCGACCCGGCTGAACGCCGGCGCCGCCTCCCTCTACCGGCACGTCGCCACCAAGGACGAGCTGATGGAGCTGGCCGTCGACGAGGTCGCCGCCGAGATCCACGTACCGCCGGCCGACAGCCCCGACTGGCGCGCGGCGGTCGCGGAGGCGGCCCACTCGTTCCGTACGACGGCGCTACGGCACCCGTGGCTGTCGTCGGTTCTCGGCCAGGCCGGGCTGGCCTACCTCGGCCCCAACCTCATGGCGTACTCGGAGCGGCTGGCCGCGCTGTTCACGGCAGCGGGCTTCCAGGACCCCAACGGCGCGATCGACGCCGTCCTGTCGTACGTCATCGGCATGAGCACCACCGAGGGCGCCTGGCTCATCACGGTCGCCCGCTCCGGCGAGACCGAGGCGGACTTCATCGCCCGCCTGCTGCCCGCCGCCCAGCAGGCCGTCGCCGACCATGAGCACCTGGCCCGCGGGTACACCGGCGTGGAGAAAGCCGCGGCCGACCCCGTGGCGCTGCGGGACGGAAAGTTCGCCGCCGCCCTGGAGATCGTCCTCGACGGACTGGCGCTGCGGCTGGAAGCAACGGGGCCCGAGCGCCCCTAGGGGCGCGGGGCCGTATCAATATGCGGCTCCGCCGCATGGGCGCGACCGGCCACAACGAACCCGCGGACGCCGGACAGCCCGGCGCGGCATCCCGCGAAGCGCTACCCGTACATCCGGCGCATCGCGAACTCGACCATCTGCTCCACGGCCTTCGCGTCGAAGACCATGCGGTGCTCGCCCTCCATGTCGAGGACGCAGCCGTAGCCGGTCGGCAGCAGGTCGATCACCTCGGCGCCGGTGATGACGAAGTACTTGGACTCCTTGCCCGCGTACCGGCGCAGCTCCTTCAGCGAGGTGAACATCGGGATCACCGGCTGCTGGGTGTTGTGCAGGGCGAGGAAGCCCGGGTTGTCGCCGCGCGGGCAGTAGACCTTCGACGTCGCGAAGACCTGCTGGAAGTCCTCGGCGGACATCTGCCCGGTGGTGAAGGCCCGCACCGCGTCCGCGAGCGAGGGCGGTGACGGCTCGGGGTACAGGGGTGGCTGCTGGCCATAGCCGCCGACGCCGCCGGGCATGGGCTGCTGCGGCGAGGCGTACTGCTGCTGAGCGCCGACGTTCTGGTCGTAGCCGTACATGGACGCAAGAGTACCGAGAGCGGCGGGCAGAGCGGGCCGGTACCGGGGCCGCTACGGGGGCTCCGGCAAAACCGACAGCGAGTCGACAGCCGCCGCACTGCCTTCCGACAGCTGTCCCTCACTAGCGTCTGTCGTATCGGGAGTATCGGGAGGGGTGCCGGAACGGCACCGCACCAGCGAGGGGACAGCCATGGGCCGACACCACGCCGACGAGGTCCACGACGGCGAAGTCCACGAGCACGACAGAGGGCTCTCGTACGACCTTCCCGTCCTCGCCCGCCGGCGCATGATCCGGCTGATGGCGGGGGCGAGCCTGGTCCCGCTGGTGGGCTGCACCTCGCAGGACGGGACCTCGTCGTCCTCGGCCTCCTCCGCCAAGGGCTCCGCGTCGTCGTCCGCGTCGTCGTCCGCCGCGTGCGCGACCATCCCGGACGAGACCGCCGGCCCCTTCCCCGGCGACGGCTCGAACGGCGTGAACGTCCTCAAGGAGAGCGGTGTCGTCCGCAGCGACATCAGAAAGAGCTTCGGCGACTCCGCGGGCGGCACCGCCGAGGGCGTGCCCCTGACCGTCACGCTCACGGTCGTGGACGCCGCCTCCGGCTGCGGGACGCCGAAGAAGGGTGCCGCGGTCTACATCTGGCACTGCGACCGGGCCGGCGACTACTCCCTGTACTCCGAGGGCGTCACCGACGAGAACTACCTGCGCGGCGTCCAGGAGACCGACGACAAGGGCCAGGTCACCTTCAGGAGCATCTTCCCGGGCTGCTACGCGGGCCGCTGGCCGCACATCCACTTCGAGGTCTACGGCAGCCTGGCGGACGCCACGGCGGCCACGTCCATCACCAGCACGTCGCAGCTCGCCTTCCCCAAGGACGTCTGCGACACGGTCTACGCCTCGGACGGCTACGACGAGAGCGTGCGCAACCTCGCCGGTCTCTCCCTGGAAACGGACGGCATCTTCAGCGACGGTTACGACCAGCAGCTCGCCGAGACGAAGGGCAGTGCGGCGGAGGGTTACACGGCGACACTGACGGTTCCGGTGTGACCTGTCACAGATTGCGGATCGGGGTTGCGTCTTATTACTGACGGGTAGCATCATCGTAGCTACTTGTTGGTACGTGAACTAGCGCGAGGAACCAAGTGCCTCGCCGACCCTCTACGGAGCCGTGACCATGGGGCACTACAAGTCGAACCTCCGCGACATCGAGTTCAACCTCTTCGAGGTACTCGGACGCGACAAGCTGTACGGCACGGGTCCGTTCGAGGAGATGGACGTCGAGACCGCGAAGAGCATCCTCGAGGAGCTGACCCGGCTCGCGGAGAACGAGCTGGCCGAGTCCTTCGCCGACGCCGACCGCAACCCGCCGGTCTTCGACCCCGAGACGAACACCGCGCCCGTCCCGGCGTCCTTCAAGAAGAGCTACAAGGCCTTCATGGACTCCGAGTACTGGCGTCTCGGCCTGCCCGAGGCCATCGGTGGCACGACGGCCCCGCCGTCCTTGATCTGGTCGTACGCGGAGCTGATCCTCGGCGCGAACCCGGCCGTGTGGATGTACACCTCCGGCCCGGCGTTCGCCGGCATCCTCCACGACGAGGGCACCGACGTCCAGAAGAAGATCGCGCAGATCGCCGTCGAGCGGACCTGGGGCTCCACCATGGTGCTCACCGAGCCGGACGCCGGCTCGGACGTGGGCGCCGGCCGCACCAAGGCGGTGCAGCAGGATGACGGCTCCTGGCACATCGAGGGCGTCAAGCGCTTCATCACGTCCGGTGAGCACGACATGGAGGAGAACATCCTCCACTACGTGCTGGCCCGCCCCGAAGGCGCAGGTCCGGGCACCAAGGGCCTGTCCCTCTTCCTCGTCCCGAAGTACCTCTTCGACTTCGAGACCGGCGAGCTGGGCGAGCGCAACGGCGTCTACGCCACGAACGTCGAGCACAAGATGGGCCTGAAGGCCTCCAACACCTGCGAGATGACCTTCGGCGACCAGCACCCCGCCAAGGGCTGGCTGATCGGCGACAAGCACGACGGCATCCGCCAGATGTTCCGCATCATCGAGTTCGCCCGCATGATGGTCGGCACGAAGGCGATCTCCACGCTCTCGACGGGCTACCTGAACGCCCTTGAGTACGCCAAGGAGCGCGTCCAGGGCCCCGACCTCGCGAACTTCATGGACAAGTCCGCGCCCAAGGTCACCATCACCCACCACCCGGACGTGCGCCGCTCGCTCATGACGCAGAAGGCGTACGCGGAGGGCATGCGCGCGCTGGTGCTGTACACGGCGTCGGTGCAGGACGCGATCGCCGTCAAGGAGGCCGCGGGCGAGGACGTCAAGACCGAGCACGCGCTGAACGACCTGCTCCTGCCGATCGTGAAGGGCTACGGCTCCGAGAAGGGCTACGAGCAGCTCGCCCAGTCGCTGCAGACCTTCGGCGGCTCCGGGTTCCTGCAGGAGTACCCGATCGAGCAGTACATCCGCGACGCCAAGATCGACACCCTGTACGAGGGCACGACGGCGATCCAGGGCCAGGACTTCTTCTTCCGGAAGATCGTCCGCAACCAGGGCGCCGCGCTGAACTCGCTCGCCGAGGACATCAAGAAGTTCCTGGCGCTCGGCGAGGGCGGCGAGGAGCTGGCCGGTGCCCGCGAGCACCTCGCGAAGGCCGCCGTCGAGCTGGAGGCGATCGTCGGCCTGATGCTGACGGACCTCGCGGCCACCGAGCAGGACGTCAAGAACATCTACAAGGTGGGCCTGAACACCACCCGCCTGCTGCTGGCCTCCGGTGACGTGGTCGTCGGCTACCTGCTGCTCAAGGGTGCCGCGGTCGCCGCGGAGAAGCTTCCGACGGCCTCCGCCAAGGACAAGGCGTTCTACGCGGGCAAGATCGCCGCGGCGAAGTTCTTCGCGGCCAACGTCCTGCCGGGCGTCACCGGTGCGCGCAAGCTCGCCGAAGGCGTCGAGCTGGACCTGATGGAGCTGGACGAGGCCGCCTTCTAGTCGGCCCCTTCCAGTCGGCGGCCCCTTCCAGTCGGCGAAGGGGCGTCGGCGAAGGGGCGCCCTCACCGCCCCTTTCCAGCCACCTGTTCCAGTCACTCACGGACATTCCACATCGCCCTTACGAGGGCCCGCTCCCCTTCACCGGGAGCGGGCCCTCGTACGTCGTTAAGGTGAACCCCATGAGCGAACCCCCCCGCTTCGACCGCGGCCACACCGACGACCTCATGTCCTTCCTGGCGGCGAGCCCCACGCCGTACCACGCCGTGGCGAACACCGCCGAACGGCTGGAAAAGGCCGGATTCAGGCAGGTCTCGGAGACGGACGCCTGGGACGGGACGAGCGGCGGCAAGTACGTGCTGCGCGGTGGCGCGATCGTGGCCTGGTACGTCCCCGAGGGCGCGGCGCCCCACACGCCGTACCGGATCGTCGGCGCCCACACGGACTCCCCCAACCTGCGCGTGAAGCCGCTGCCCGACACCGGAGCGCACGGCTGGCGGCAGGTGGCCGTGGAGATCTACGGCGGACCGCTCCTGAACTCCTGGCTCGACCGCGACCTGGGCATCGCCGGCCGGCTGACGCTGCGGGACGGTACGACCCGGCTGGTGAACGTGGACCGGCCGCTGCTGCGCGTCCCCCAACTCGCCATCCACCTGGACCGTTCCGTGTCCGCGGAAGGGCTCAAGCTCGACAAGCAGCGGCATCTGCAGCCCATTTGGGGCCTCGGCGGCGACGTGCGCGACGGCGACCTGATCGCCTTCCTGGAGGAGACGGCCGGGCTCGCGGCGGGCGAGGTCGCCGGCTGGGACCTGATGGTGCACTCCGTGGAGCCGCCGGCCTACCTGGGCCGGGACAAGGAGCTCGTCGCGGGCCCGCGCATGGACAACCTGCTCTCGGTCCACGCCGGAGTGGCGGCGCTGGCCGCGGTGGCCGGCTCGGGCGCCGGACTGCCGTACATCCCGGTGCTGGCCGCCTTCGACCACGAGGAGAACGGCTCGCAGAGCGACACGGGCGCGGACGGGCCGCTGCTGGGTGGCGTACTGGAGCGCTCGGTGTTCGCGCGCGGGGGGTCGTACGAGGACCGGGCGCGGGCCTTCGCCGGCACGGTCTGTCTGTCCTCCGACACGGGCCACGCGGTCCACCCCAACTACGCGGAGCGCCACGACCCGACGCACCACCCGCGCGTCAACGGCGGGCCGATCCTGAAGGTCAACGTCAACAACCGCTACGCGACCGACGGTTCGGGCCGGGCGGTGTGGGCGGCGGCCTGCGAGAGGGCCGACGTGCCCTTCCAGTCCTTCGTCTCCAACAACTCCATGCCCTGCGGCACGACGATCGGCCCGATCACCGCGGCCCGGCACGGCATCAAGACCGTCGACATCGGCGTGGCGATCCTTTCCATGCACAGCGCGCGGGAGTTGTGCGGCGCGGAAGACCCGTGGCTGCTGGCGAACTCGTTGGTGGCGTTCCTGGAGGGGTAGTTCCTGGGCGGTGGGGTACCCGCCTCCGACCGGAACCACCGGACCGGACAGGGAGGCGACAACTCATGGGCCTCGGCGGGTGCATCATCCTCATCGCCGCGGGAGCCATCCTCACGTTTGCAACGGACTGGGAGATGGAGGGGGTCAATCTCGACCTGGTCGGGATCATCCTCATGATCGTGGGGCTCATCGGCGTCACGACGTTCAGCAGCATCGCCAGGCGCAAGCGCGTGGTGGTACCGCCGACGACCCCGGTCGTCGGCGAGCAGCCCCACCGGCGGGACGGCTACAGCGACGGTTACGGCGCCTGAGACTCCGCCCCGCTGTCCGTCCCGGCGAGCACGATCTCAGGGTTGAGGTGGAGGGTGCGGGAGAGGTCGGTGCCCGCACCCTCACCCTCACCCGAGAACAGCAGCTCGGGCGGGCGGCGGCGACTAGGAGCCGCGTCGAAGGGCCATGGATGAACTCCAGATACCGACCTGTGAGCCCGGACGCCGGACGAGGTGTCAGGGGATCCGCTGCCCGGCAGGCCTAGCGCAACGCGTGCCCGGTCGTCGCGTCCACATGGTCCGGCACCTCGTCGTGGTGGTCGCCGACGGTCAGGGTGCCCGTGGGTTCGAAGAGGAGGATGGCCGCGGGGGCGGGGGCGTACGGCTTGTGTTCGGTGCCGCGGGGGACCGTGAAGACGGCGCCCTTGGGGAGGACGACCGTGCGCTCGCCCTGGGGCTCCCGCAGGGCGATGTGCAGTTCGCCCTCCAGGACCAGGAAGAACTCGTCGGTGTGGTCGTGCACGTGCCAGACGTGCTCGCCGTCGACCTTGGCCACGCGGACGTCGTAGTCGTTGACGGCCGTCACGATGCGCGGGCTCCAGGTCTGCGTGAAGGAGGCGAGGGCGTCGCCGAGCGATATGGGTTCCATGTGCTCAGCGTGCGGGGTGGTCCGGGAACCGCGCGAGTGCTAGGAATCGCATATGGCGCAAGGATCCTCTCAGCAGCCGTCCACGCACCGCGTCGCCGTGATCGTCGACGAGGGCACCAACCCCTTCGAGGTCGGCGTCGCCACCGAGCTGTTCGGGCTGCCGCGGCCCGAGTTGGGCCTCGCCGGGCCGCTGTACGACGTGACGCTGTGCGCGCCCGCGCGTGAGGTGCGGATGAACCACGGGTTCTTCACGCTGACCGGGGTGCCCGGGCTGGACGTGGTCGACGCGGCGGACACCCTCGTCGTGCCCGGCCGCCCGGACAACGTCGTGCCGCGTGGCGCCGCCGTGCTCGACGCCATCCGGCGCACGCACGCGCGTGGCGCACGCGTGATGAGCCTGTGCACCGGAAGCTTCGCGCTCGCCGAGGCCGGGCTGCTCGACGGGCGACGGGCCACCACGCACTGGCGCTGGGCCGATGCCTTCCGGGAGCTGCATCCGAGAGTGCTGCTGGAACCGGACGTGCTCTTCGTCGACGAGGGCGACATCCTCACCGCCGCGGGCAGCGCCGCCGCGCTCGACCTGTGCCTGCATGTCGTACGGCGGGACCATGGCGCCGAAGTAGCCAATGCCGTGTCCCGGCGGCTGGTGTTCGCCGCGCATCGGGACGGCGGGCAGAAGCAGTTCGTGGAGCGGCCGCTGCCGGACGTGCCGGACGAGTCGCTGGCGCCGCTGCTGACGTGGGCGCAGGAACGGCTGGGGGAACCGCTGACGGTGGCTGACCAGGCGGTGCGTGCGGCGGTGTCGCCGGCCACCCTGCACCGGCGTTTCCAGGCCCAGCTCGGGACGACGCCGCTGGCCTGGCTGACGGGGGAGCGGGTGGCGCTCGCGTGCCGCCTGATCGAGCGCGGGGAGGAACGGCTGGACGTGGTGGCGGCGAGGAGCGGACTGGGCACGGCAGCGAACCTCCGCGTGCGCGTGCGGCGCGAGACCGGGCTCAGCCCGTCGGCCTACAGGCGGCGTTTCGGACCGGGCGGCGGGGAACCCCTCGTGTCATGAGATTCCTCGTACGCGACCGGCTCCTCGGCTTCGGTGACGACTACTGGATCGAGGACGACCGGGGCAACAAGGTGTTCCTCGTCGACGGCAAGGCGATGCGGCTGCGGGACACCTTCGAGCTGAAGGACGCCCAGGGGCACGTCCTCATCGACATCCACCAGAAGATGCTCGCCCTGCGCGACACGATGGTGATCGAGCGGGCCGGTGAACCGCTCGCCACGATCCGCCGCAAGCGGCTGTCCCTGCTGCGCAACCACTACCGGGTGTCCCTGGCGGACGGCAGCACGGAACTCGACGTCAGCGGCAAGATCCTCGACCGGGAGTTCGCCGTCGAGTACGACGGCGAACTGCTGGCCGTCGTCTCCCGCCGGTGGCTGCACGTGCGGGAGACCTACGGCGTGGACGTCGTACGGGACGACGCGGATCCGGCGCTGCTGATCGCGGTGGCGGTGTGCGTGATCCACCTGGCGGAGAAGGAGCGAGGGGACGACTGACGGGCGAGGCGGTGCTGACGGGCGGCGGCCGGGGAGGCCGGTGCGCCGTCAGCGACGCGGCGCCGTCAGCCCCAGCATCCGGTCCTTGAGCGCCGGGAACTGATCCCGTGTCACCGCGACCTTCCCCGGGTCGAACTCCACCGTCAGGACCTGCTCCCCCGCACCGGCCTGCGCCAGCACCTCGCCCCACGGATCGACCACGATCGAGTGACCGGCCTGTGGAACTCCCGCGTGCGTCCCGGCCGTTCCACAGGCAAGCACGAACGCCTGGTTCTCCACCGCCCGCGCCTGAGCCAGCAGCGTCCAGTGCGCCCGGCGGCGCTCCGGCCAGCCCGCCGGAATGACCAGGGTCTCGGCGCCGGCGTCGACGAGGCCGCGGAAGAGTTCGGGGAATCGGAGGTCGTAGCAGGTGGCCACACCCAGGGTCGTCCCGGGCAGCCGGACCGTCACCAGTTCCTCGCCCGCGCCCATGAGCACCGCCTCGCCCTTGTCGAAGCCGAAGCGATGGATCTTGCGGTACGCGGCGGCCAGATCACCGGAGGGGGAGAAGACCAGAGAGGTGTTGTAGAGCGGCCCTTCGGGGTCACGCTCAGGGATCGAGCCGGCGTGCAGCCACACGCCCGCGTCGCTCGCGGCCTTCGCCATCGCCTCGTACGTCGGCCCTTCGAGCGGCTCGGCCTCGCTGCCGAACTCCTCGTAGGCGAACGCCCCGGTGGTCCACAGCTCGGGCAGCACGACCAGATCCGCACCCGCCTGGTCCCGCACCAGCGAGGCGACCCTCACCCGACGCGATTCGACCGATTCGTCCTCATTGACGTCGATCTGAAGCAGAGAGGCGCGCACACTACCACCGTCCTGGCATTCGAGCGGTCCACACGGGCATCCACGCGGGGCCTACGATCGTCACACGAAAGCACTGCCGGGGTGCCTCACAGCAGCGTAACTTAGCGTTTCAAGACACCCGCCGACAGCAGCCGCCGCCCACTGGCACCGCCGCCACAACTGCCCGCGTACCGACGTTCCAACCGCCGAGGGGTCCCGTTTCCGTGAGTCTGCATCCCACCCTCCAGCCCTACGCCGACGCCTGGACCCACTCCATCGAAGCGATATCCGAGCTGGTGACGCCGCTTGTGGAGGGCGAGTGGAATCGGCGCACGCCCTGCCCCGGCTGGTCGGTCCGCGACGTCGTGTCCCATGTCATCGGGCTGGACTGCGAGATGCTCGGCGACCCGCGTCCCATCCACACGCTTCCGCGCGACCTCTTCCACGTCACCAACGACAACCAGCGCTACATGGAGATGCAGGTCGACGTCCGCCGCCACCACACGGCGCCGGAGATGACCTCGGAGCTGGAGTACACGGTCATCCGCCGCAACCGCCAGCTGCGCAACGAGTCCCGCGACCCCGGCACGAAGGTGCGCGGCCCGCTCGGGGCGGAGCTCACTCTCGAGGAGTCGATGCGGACCCACGCGTTCGACATCTGGGTCCACGAGCAGGACCTGCGCGCGGCCCTCGGCCGCCCCGGCAACCTCGACTCCCCGGCGCGCACGTCGCCCGCGACGTGCTGCTGGCCAAGCTGCCCGACATCGTCGCCACCAAGGCGGACGCGCCCCGCAGTTCGGCGATCGTGCTCGACGTGCACGGCCCGATCGAGTTCCTGCGCACCATCCGTATCGACATCCAGGGCCGCGGCACTCTCGAAACGGCCCCCGCGCTGGGCCCCGCCGCCACCCTCACCCTCGACTGGGAGACCTACGTCCGCCTGGCCTGCGGCCGCATCACGCCGGAGTCGGCGGCGGACCGGCTCAAGTCGGAGGGCGACGCGGACCTGACCGCGGCGATCCTGCGGAACTTCACGGTCACGCCGTAGGAGTCCGCAGGGCGCCGGGTGCCGCGAGGCGGCCGCCCGTTATTCGCTGTCCGCGGCAGGGGACGCGGGGTTAGCGTGCGTGCCGTGACTGACACGACAACTGAAAACGAGGCCGCCCCCGGCCCTCGTACCGACGAACCGCCCCGCCTCACCCGGTTGACCTTCCACGGTCCGCTGTCCGAGGCACGGGCGCAGGGTCTCGTCCAGCGGCTCACCCGTACGAAACCGATGTCGGTCCTCGACATCGGCTGTGGCTGGGGCGAGCTGATGCTGCGCGTCCTGGCTGCCGCGCCCGACGCGACAGGGGTCGGCATCGACATCAAGGCCGAGGACCTCGTGCGCGGCCGCCGCCTTGCCGAGGCCCGAGGGCTGGCGCGCAGGGCCGAGTTCGTCGAGGAGTCCGCGGTCGGGACCTCACGCGGTCCGGCCGACCTGGTCCTGTGCGTCGGGGCGAGCCAGGCCCTGAGCTCGGCCGAGCCGCCCCATCTCTACACCGACGCCCTGCGCGAACTGCGCCGCCTGGTCGCCGACGGCGGACGCGTGCTGCTCGGGGAGGGCTTCTGGCAGCGCACCCCGGCCCCTGCCGAACTGTCCGGCATGTGGCCCGGAGCCGCCCCCACCGACCACCACGACCTCGCCACCCTGCTCGACCTCGTGGTCGACGCCGGTTTCCGCCCGGAGTGGACGGAGACGGCGACCCTCGGCGAGTGGGAGGAGTTCGAGTCGGCGTACCAGGCGGACGTCGAGATCTGGCTGGCCGAGAACCCGGATCACCCGCTCGCGGCCGAGACGCGCGAGCGCCTCGACCGGCATCGCGCCCAGTGGATGAGCTACCGCGGGGTGCTGGGGATCGCCTACCTCACGCTCGTACCCGTGCGCGGCTGACGCTCGGGCCGACTACGCCGGTACGTGTACGGTCTCCACCCTGCTGGCGACCAGCCGTTCCCGCTCCCTGCGCGCCGCCTGCCTGCGCAGTCGCAGGATCTGGCTGACGCCCAGGGCCTGGAGGACGAACACCGCCGAGAAGGCGACGGCGTAGTCGTCGCCCGTCGCGTCCAGCAGCACGCCGACCACGAACAGGGTCGTCATCGAGGCGACGAAACCACCCATGTTGGTGATCCCGGACGCCGTCCCCTGACGCTCCGGCGGATTCGCCGGCCGCGCGAAGTCGAAGCCGAGCATCGAGGCGGGCCCGCACGCCCCGAGCACCGTGCACAGCACGATCAGCAGCCACATCGGCGCCGTCTCACCGGGCCAGGCCAGCGTCGTCGCCCACAGCACCGCCGTCGCCCCCACCGTGCCCAGCGCCAGCGGCAGCCGCGCCTCGTGGTGCCGGGCGACTACCTGGCCGTAGACCAGGCCCACGACCATGTTCGACAGGACGACGAGGGTGAGCAGTTCACCGGCCGTCGCCCGGGACAGCCCCTGCGCCTCCACCAGGAACGGCATGCCCCACAGCAGCAGGAACACCATCGCCGGGAACTGCGTCGTGAAGTGCACCCACAACCCGAGCCTTGTGCCGGGCTCCCGCCAGGACGCGGATATCTGGCGTCGTACATACGCCGACCCCTGGTGCGGCAGCGGCTCCGGCTCGTGCCCCTCGGGGTGGTCCTTCAGGAACAGGAGGAGCAGGACGAGTACGACGACACCGGCGGCCGCGCTGCCCGCGAACGCCGCCGTCCAGCCCACCCCGTGCAGCAGCCGCGCCAGAACGAGCGTGGAGACGAGGTTGCCCGCCATGCCCGCAAGGCCCGCGAGCTGCGCGATCAGCGGGCCGCGCCGGGCCGGGAACCAGCGGGTGCCGAGCCGCAGCACGCTGATGAAGGTCATCGCGTCGCCGCAGCCCAGCAGCGCGCGCGAGGCGAGGGCCGTGCCGTACGACGGCGAGAAGGCGAAGCCGAGTTGGCCCGCGGTGAACAGCACCACGCCGATGGTCAGCACCTTCTTGGTGCCGAGCCGGTCGACCAGCAGGCCGACGGGTATCTGCATGCCCGCGTACACGAGCAGTTGGAGGATCGAGAACGTCGACAGGGCCGAGGCGTTCACGTCGAAGCGGTCCGCCGCGTCGAGGCCGGCGACCCCTAGGGACGTACGGAAGATGACGGCGACGAAGTAGACCGAGACGCCTGTGCCCCAGATGGCGACGGCGCGGCGGCCGCCTGGGGGTGCCCCCTCTGGGGGAGGACCGCCCGGCAACGCGGCAGCCTTCATCGCTCCTCACCCCGCGCCAGATGCGAGAACCAGCCGATGTGCCGGTGGACCAGCCCGACGGCCTCCTCGGCGTCCCCGGAACGCAGGGCCCGCAGGATCTCCTCGTGCTCGACGAGGGTCTTGGCGATCCGGTCGGGGTGGGAGTGCAGGACTGCCACGCCCATGCGCAGCTGCCGGTCGCGCAGTTGGTCGTAGAGCCGCGACAGGATCTCGTTGCCGCCGCTGCGGACGATCTCCGCGTGGAAGCACCGGTCGGTGACGGCGGCCCCGGCGAGATCACCGGCGGCGGCCTGTTCCTTCTGCCGGGCGAGCAGTTCCTCCAGGCGCTCGATGAGCCCGGGGGGCGCGGGGACGGCCTTGCGCGCCGCGTGCTCCTCGACGAGCATCCGCGTCTCCACCACGTCCTTGATCTCCTGTGCGGAGACCGGCAGAACCAGTGCGCCCTTCTTCGGGTAGAGCTTGATCAGCCCTTCGACCTCCAGCCGCAGCAGCGCCTCCCGCACCGGAGTGCGCGAGACACCTACGGCCTGGGCGAGCTCGCCCTCGGTGAGCAGAGTGCCGCCCTCGTAACGGCGGTCCAGGACGCCCTGTTTGACGTGGGTGTAGACGCGGTCGGCGGCGGGGGGCTGCTTGAGCGTGGCGGGCGGGGCGGAAGGCATGGCCACAGCATAGATACAACACGTACGCATGGCGGTCGGCGTCCACCATGCGGACCCCAAAAGGGATCCCCGGGCAAAGAAGCGGCACCTGCCGCAACTGGTGCACAACCTTCTGTGTTAATTACGTGTCACACACGTGCGGCCCCACTTTCTTCCCCCTCCAACTCGGCCGCACTTTCGGGGCATTCGACGCAATCGGGGTATTTAAGTTGATAACCGCCACCAAGGGCCTCCGCGTCCGCAGAGCCGCAGCCGCCGCCGTCACGACCGGCGCCGTGCTCGTGACCGGAGCCCTCACCGCGGCTCCCGCGCAGGCCGTGACGGCACCCTCCATCACCGCCAAGGGCGGGTACCTGATGAACAGCGCGACCGGCACGACGCTCTTCACCAAGGCCGCTGACACCAAGAGGCTCACCGCCTCCACCACGAAGATCATGACGGCGAAGGTCGTTCTGTCGCAGTCGAACCTGAACCTGGACACCAAGGTGACGATCAAGAAGGAGGTCAGCGACTACATGGTCCGCAAGGGCTACCCGTCGACTGCCCGCCTGATCGTCGGCGACAAGGTGACCGTCCGTCAGCTGCTCTACGGGATGATGCTGCCGTCCGGCTGTGACGCGGCGATGGCCCTCGCAGACAAGTTCGGTTCCGGCTCGACCGTCGCCGCCCGCACCAAGAGCTTCATCGGCAAGATGAACACCATGGCCAAGAGCCTGGGCATGACGAACACGAAGTTCGACTCGTTCGACGGCATAAGCAACGGCTCCAACGCCTCGACGCCGCGAGACCTGACGAAGCTCGCCCGCAGCGTGATGAAGAGCTCCACGTTCAAGACCGTCGTGAAGACCAAGTCGTACACGGCCAAGACCATCACGAAGACCGGTTCCACCCGCACGATGGCGGCGTGGACGAACACCAACACCCTGCTCGGCTGGAACGGCACGCTCGGCATCAAGACGGGCTCCGGCACCGAGGCCAAGTACTGCCTGGTCTTCGCCGCCACGAAGAACGGCGAGCAGGTCATGGGCGCCGTGCTGACCGCCTCCTCGGAGGCCAACCGCACGGCGGACGTGAAGAAGCTGATCAACTACGGCTACGCCCGCATCAGCTGACCTCCAAGTACTGAGCGAAAGGGGCGGCCACTCGACAGGGGCCGCCCCTTTCGCTACCTCCCGTGGCTCACGCCCAGGTGATCAGCCGCTTCGGCTGCTCCAGGATCGCCGCCACGTCCGCCAGCACCTTGGAGCCCAGCGCACCGTCCACCAGCCGGTGGTCGAAGCTGAGCGCCAGCGTCGTGACCTGACGCGGCTTCACCTTGCCCTTGTGGACCCAGGGCTGGAGCTTGATCGCGCCGACCGCGAGGATCGCGGACTCGCCGGGGTTCAGGATCGGGGTGCCGGTGTCGACGCCGAAGACGCCGACGTTGGTGATGGTGACCGTGCCGCCCTGCATCGCGCCGGGGGTGGTCTTGCCGTCCCGAGCCGTCGACACCAGCTCACCGAGCGCCTCGGCCAGTTGCGGGAGCGTCCTGGCGTGGGCGTCCTTGATGTTCGGGACGATCAGGCCGCGCGGGGTCGCCGCCGCGATGCCCAGGTTGACGTAGTGCTTCTGCACGATCTCCTGGTTCGCCTCGTCCCAGGACGCGTTCACGTCCGGGTTGCGCTTGATCGCGACCAGCAGGGCCTTGGAGATCAGCAGCAGGGGGTTCACCCGCAGGCCCGTGAACTCCTTGTCCTCCTTGAGCTCCTCGACCAGCTTCATCGTGCGCGTCACGTCCACCGTCACGAACTCCGTGACATGCGGCGCCGTGAACGCCGACCCGACCATCGCCGCCGCCGTCGCCTTGCGCACGCCCTTGACCGGGACACGGGTCTCACGGGCCGTGTCGTACGTGGCCGCGGCCATCGGCGCCGGGGCGGCAGCCGGGGTGGCCGGGGCCGCCTGGGGCACCGGCTCGGCGGCCGGCGCGGACGGGGCCACCGCCGCGTGGACGTCCTCGCGCGTGATGATGCCGTCGGGGCCGGTCGGAGTGACCGTGGCCAGGTCGACGCCCAGGTCCTTCGCCAGCTTGCGCACCGGCGGCTTCGCCAGCGGACGGTCGGACGTCACCGCCGGCGCGGGGCCGTGGCCGTTCAGCTCGGACTGCAGTGCCTGCGCCGCCGTCGAGGGCTCCTGCTGCGGGACGTCGGCACCCTTGCGCGGGCGGCGCTTCGTCGAGGTCTGGGCCACGCCGTAGCCGACCAGGACCGGCTGGCGGCCCGAGCCCTCCGGCTTGGGCTCCTCCCGAGCGGCCTCCGGCTGCGCGGCCGGTGCCGGAGCGGCCGGCGCCGCCCCGCCCGCCAGGTCCACCGCGATGATCGCCGTGCCGACGTCCACCGTGGTGCCCTCGGGGAAGCGCAGCTCGCGGACCACCCCGTCGTACGGGATGGGCAGCTCGACGGCCGCCTTGGCCGTCTCGACCTCGCAGACCACCTGGCCGTCGGTGACCGTGTCGCCCGGCTGGACGTACCACTTGAGGATCTCGGCCTCGGTGAGTCCCTCGCCCACATCGGGCATCTTGAACTCACGCACGGACGCTTCCGTCATCGTCGTCACGACCCTCTCCTCAGTACGCCAGGGCACGGTCGACGGCGTCGAGCACCCGGTCCAGGCCCGGCAGGTACTCCTCCTCCAGGCGCGCCGGCGGATACGGGGCGTGATAGCCGCCCACCCGCAGCACCGGGGCCTCCAGGTGGTAGAAGCAGCGCTCCGTGATCCGGGCGGCGATCTCCGCGCCCGAGCCGAAGAACACCGGGGCCTCGTGGACCACCACCAGACGGCGGGTCTTCTCGACCGACGTCTGGATCGAGTCGAAGTCCAGAGGGGAGACCGAGCGCAGGTCCAGGACCTCCAGGTTCCGGCCCTCCTCGGCGGCCGCGGCGGCGACCTCCTGGCAGAGCTTGACCATCGGGCCGTACGCGGCCAGCGTGAGGTCCGTGCCCTCGCGGACGACCCGCGCCTTGTGCAGCGGGCCCGGGATCGCCTCGGTGCTGACCTCGCCCTTGTCCCAGTAGCGCCGCTTGGGCTCGAAGAAGATCACCGGGTCGTCGCTCTGGATGGCCTGCTGCATCATCCAGTACGCGTCCGACGCGTTGGACGGCGAGACGATCTTCAGGCCCGCCACGTGCGCGAAGAGGGACTCGGGGGACTCGCTGTGGTGCTCGACCGCGCCGATGCCGCCGCCGTAGGGGATGCGGACGACGACCGGGAGCTTGACCTTGCCCAGCGAGCGCGCGTGCATCTTCGCGAGCTGCGTGACGATCTGGTCGTAGGCCGGGAAGACGAAGCCGTCGAACTGGATCTCCACCACGGGGCGGTAGCCGCGCAGGGCCAGGCCGATCGCGGTGCCCACGATGCCCGACTCGGCCAGCGGGGTGTCGATGACCCGGCTCTCGCCGAAGTCCTTCTGCAGGCCGTCGGTGACCCGGAAGACGCCGCCGAGCTTGCCGACGTCCTCGCCCATGATGAGGACCTTGGGGTCCGCGTCGAGCGCGTGCCGCAGCGATTCGTTGATCGCCTTGGCAAGAGCCATGCTCTTGACTGTCTCCGCTGCCATGTCAGGCCCCCTCTACGTCCGCGAACGACGCCTGGTAGGCGGCGAACTGGGCGCGCTCCTCGTCGACGAGCGCATGCCCGTCCGCGTACACGTTCTCGAAGATGGCGAAGTGGTCCGGGTCCGGCATGGCACGGACCGCCTCGCGCACTCGTTTGCCCAACGCCTCGCTCTCGGTCTCCAGTTCCGCGAAGAATCCCTCGTCCGCGTGGTTTGAAGCCTCGAGGTACCGGCGAACGCGCAGGATCGGGTCCTTCGCCTCCCAGGCCTCGCGCTCCTCGTCGGCCCGGTACTTCGTCGGGTCGTCGGAGGTGGTGTGGGCACCCATCCGGTACGTGTACGCCTCGACGAGCGTCGGCCCCTCGCCACTGCGGGCGCGCTCCAGCGCCCACTTCGTCACGGCCAGGCAGGCCAGGACGTCGTTGCCGTCGACGCGGACGCCGGGGAAGCCGTAGCCCTGTGCGCGCTGGTAGAGCGGCACCCGGGTCTGCTTCTCGGTCGGCTCGGAGATCGCCCACTGGTTGTTCTGGCAGAAGAACACCACGGGCGCGTTGTAGACCGCGGAGAAGGTGAAGGACTCCGCGACGTCGCCCTGGCTGGAGGCACCGTCGCCGAAGTACGCGATCACCGCGCTGTCGGCGCCGTCCTTGGCGATGCCCATCGCGTAGCCGGTCGCATGCAGCGTCTGGGAACCGATGACGATCGTGTAGAGCTGGAAGTTGTTGCTGTTCGGGTCCCAGCCGCCGTTGTTCACACCGCGGAACATGCCCAGCAGGTTGGCCGGGTCGACCCCGCGGCACCAGGCCACGCCGTGCTCGCGGTAGGTCGGGAAGACGTAGTCGTCCTCGCGGGTGGCGCGGCCGGAGCCGATCTGGGCGGCCTCCTGGCCGAGCAGCGACGCCCACAGGCCCAGCTCGCCCTGGCGCTGCAGGGAGGTGGCCTCGGCGTCGAAACGGCGGGTGAGCACCATGTCGCGGTAGAGGCCGCGGAGCTCTTCGGGGGTGATGCCGGCGACGTACTTGTCGTACTCGGCGTTCTTGACGCGTTTGCCCTCGGGCGTCAGCAACTGCACGAGCTCGGGGTCCGTGCTCGGCGATTTCCTTGCGGTTGTCTTGCCGGCCGTGCTCTTGGTACCGGCGCTGCGTCGCGGCTTGCGCGCGGCAGTGCTCTCCACGGTCACGTGTGCTCCTCCGTCGGTCCGGCTACCCGGGTTCGCCGGGTGCCAGTGCGGCTCACCTGAAGCCCTACGGACGCACAGGGTGGGTGCGGCTCGTTGGGGGACAGGCGTGACAGGTGCCCCGGCGAGCGCCCTGCAAAAGGCACGTTACCCAGTGCTCCACATTTCTGTGAAACCCCTCCTGACCTGCGATTTTGCTTGGATTTCCAAGTAAATCGCGAAAGTCGGGAACAACTCCTGGTCACAGCCTTGCAGGGGGCCGGAACAACGGCACGTTATATCGGTGACCCGCGACACGGGAAGAGTCGCAGGGCGGGAGATCCCAGCCGGGGGCGGCCTCGGGGTGTCACCCGGTCGGCCGACACGGCGCCGAAAACGCCACGCGCGCGTGAAGCCCGTTGCCGGGCCGCACGCGCGCGTACAGGCTGTTCTGCGTCAGGAAGGTCAGCCCTCGACGCCGCCCGTCGGCGGTGTCGGCAGCGTGGGATCCGTGGTCGGCTCGTCCGTCGGTTCGGGCGTGGTCGGCTCGTCCGTCGGCTCGGCCGTGGTGGGCTCCTCCGTCGGCTCCTCGGTCGGCTCCTCCGTCGGCTCGTCGGTCGGCGAGTACGAGGGCGTGTCCGAGGGGGTGTAGTCCGGGTCGGTGCCCGTGCCGGAGCCGTCGTCGGTGACCTCGTCGGTCGGCTCCTCGGTCGGCTCGTCCGTGGGCTCGTCGGTGGCCTTGTCCTCGTCGGTGGTCTGCGAGGTGGTCGGCGTGTCCTTGGTGTCCTTGCCGCCGCCACCACCGCCGGCGTTGTTCAGCGCCAGCGCGACACCCGCCGCGATGGCGATCACCGCGAGGACGGCGAGGATCCACAGCTTGCCGCGGCCGCTGCCCCTGTTGCCGCGCCCCTCGAAGCCGCCGTCGTCACCGCCGCCGTACCCGGAGGGCATCATCGGCTTCGGGATCTGCGCCGTGCCGGAGCCGGGGTCGCCCGGGTGTCCCATGACGGTGGTGTTCGCGAAACCCGTGGCCGGGGTGTGCCGGCCCTCGTGCATCGTCACCGGGCCGGTGTTCCAGGTGCCGGTGTGGCCGCCCTGGTCGTACAGCATCTGCAGGCCGTACTGGACGAGGCCGCGCATCTCCTCGGCCGTCTGGAAGCGGTCGTCCGGCTCCTTGGCGAGCGAGCGCATGACCAGGCCGTCGAGCTCCGGCGGCACGGCGTCGGAGGTCTCGGACGGCGGGGTCGGGATGTCCTGGACGTGCTGGTAGACCACCGACAGCGGCGTCTCGCCGGTGAACGGCGGGCGCAGCGCGAGGAGTTCGTAGAGCAGGCAGCCCGTCGCGTACAGGTCGGAGCGGTGGTCGACCGCCTTGCCGAGCGCCTGCTCGGGCGACAGGTACTGCGGGGTGCCCATGACCATGCCGGTCTGCGTCATCGTCGACTGCGCGCCGTGCAGGGCGCGGGCGATGCCGAAGTCCATCACCTTCACGGCGCCGTTGTGGGTGATGATGACGTTGGCGGGCTTGATGTCACGATGCACGATGCCGTGCTGGTGCGAGTAGGCGAGCGCCTCCAGGACACCGGAGACGATGATCAGGGCCTGCTCGGGGCCGGGCGCCTCGGCGTTGAGGAGGAGGTCGCGGATGGTGCGGCCCTCGACGATCTCCATCACGATGTACGGCACGCTGTGCGCGCCCACGACGTCCTCGCCGGAGTCGTACACGGCGACGATCGCATGGTGGTTGAGGCCGGCCACCGACTGGGCCTCGCGCGTGAAGCGGGCCTTGGAGACGGGGTCCTCGGCGAGGTCGGAGCGCAGCAGCTTGACCGCCACGGTGCGTCCGAGACGCACGTCCTCGGCCGCGAACACCTCGGCCATGCCGCCCCGGCCGAGTCTGTGGGTCAGCCGATATCGACCGTCCCCGACAAGTCCGCCATTACCCCACATTTCCGGCGCGTCTGACATACCGCCGCCAGCCGCCTCGGGGTCGGACTGGCCCTGAGCGCGCTGCTGCTGTGCCATCGGTCCTCGCCGTCGTTTCTGCCCGCGGTGCGCGCGGTGTTGTTACGGTCTCCGTCGGCCACGCTACAGCCTCAGCGCAAGCCGTCGGTCCGAGACGGTGACCCCGGTCCGATGGAGACGGACCGGCCATCAAACCGTCACCCCGTCCCGTCGTGCAAATTCTGTGCACCGGGCGTACAGCCCCTGTAACGCTTCCGCGACGCTCCCTTCGCGTACGGTCACGGAACGGGCACCGCGCTTGACCTGTCAGTGCCGTGGGGCAGACTTGGCCGGGAATACCACATTGGATCACTCGGGATCACTCGATCCACGGCAATCGCAGGCGCCCGAGAGGGTACGGGGGACGCAGAACATGAGCCAGGACGGCGCACAGGGCCAGAACGCGGGGCGGTCGCTGGCCGGCGGCCGCTATCAGCTGCGCGACCTGCTCGGCCAGGGCGGCATGGCCGCCGTGCATCTCGCCTACGACTCCGTGCTCGACCGGCAGGTCGCGGTCAAGACGCTGCACACCGAACTCGGCCGCGAGCAGGCCTTCCGCGAGCGCTTCCGCCGCGAGGCGCAGGCAGTGGCGAAGCTCACGCACACCAACATCGTCTCGGTCTTCGACACCGGCGAGGACGACGTCGACGGCATGACGACGCCGTACATCGTCATGGAGTACATCGAGGGCCGCCCGCTCAGCTCCGTCTTCGACGAGGACGTACGGCAGTTGGGCGCGATGCCCGCCGACAAGGCGCTGAAGATCACCGCTGACGTGCTCGCGGCGCTGGAGATCAGCCACGAGATGGGCCTGGTCCACCGGGACATCAAGCCGGGCAACGTGATGATGAACAAGCGCGGCGTCGTCAAGGTCATGGACTTCGGCATCGCGCGCGCCATGCAGTCCGGTGTGACGTCGATGACACAGACCGGCATGGTGGTCGGCACCCCGCAGTACCTCTCGCCGGAACAGGCGCTGGGCCGGGGCGTGGACGCCCGCTCCGACCTCTACTCGGTCGGCATCATGCTGTTCCAACTGGTCACCGGGCGGCTGCCGTTCGACGCGGACTCACCGCTGGCGATCGCGTACGCGCACGTGCAGGAGGAGCCGGTCGCTCCGTCCTCGATCAACAGCGCCCTGCCGCCGGCCTTGGACGCGCTGGTGGCCCGCGCGCTGAAGAAGAACCCGAACGAACGCTTCCCGAGCGCCGAGTCCATGCGCGACGAGTGCCTGCGCGTGGCCGCGTCCTTCCAGGCGGCCCCGCCCAGCATCGTGCCGGGCTCGCACATGCAGAGCGGCCAGGGCGTCGGCGCCTCGGTGTTCCCGCCGGTCGGCCAGACGCCCCCGCCCGCGGGCCCCGTCCAGACGCCGTACCAGCAGACGCCGGCCCCGAACCCGTACGGCACCCCGCCGCCGTCGATGCCTTCGCCGGCGTACGGCTACCCGCAGCAGCAGGGCTTCCAGACGCCGCCACCGGCCTCGTACTCCCCGCAGCCGGGCCACCCGACCCCGGCGCCGTACACCATGTCGCCCCAGACGCGGCCCGCTTCGGGCGGTGGCAAGAGCAACCGTCCGATGATCATCGGCTCGGTCATCGTGTCCGTCGTCGCGGTGGGCGGCCTGATCGCGGCCCTGACGCTGAAGGGCGGGGGCACAGAGGACGACGGGGGCGGGAGCGGCGGCAGCGGCGGCACGACCGCCTCGGAGCCGGCGACGAAGGCGGCGGGCTACCGGGCCGGCGACAGCGCGAACACGGTCGAGACGACCGAGTGCACCGAGCCGCGGGAGTCGTACCTCGACCCCGACAAGGTGACGATGCCGGACATGACCTTCAAGTACTGGCCGTCGGTCGTCGAGTGCCTCAAGGCCGCAGGGTGGGACGTCGAGAAGGTCGACACCGACGAGAACACGTTCGGCGAGGGCACCGTCATGCGGCAGTCGCCCGAGAAGGGTACGGACTTCGACCCGGACGACCCGCCGGAGATGAAGTTCACGGTCTCGACGGGCAATCCCGATTCGGACTGATCCAGTGAACCGAAAGGGCCCGGCAGCATCGGCTGCCGGGCCCTTCACGTACGCGGTGGGTGTCCTACGGGGTCAGGTGTGTCCTACAGGTACGGTCCGCCCGAGCGGCCGCCCGGGTGCTGCTCGCCGTCCTCGGGGCCGCCGACGCCCGGCGGGAGGGCGCGGCGCATCTGCTCCAGCTGGGCGCGCGCGGCCATCTGCTGGGCGAACAGCGTGGTCTGGATGCCGTGGAACAGGCCCTCCAGCCAGCCGACCAACTGGGCCTGCGCGATCCGCAGTTCCGCGTCGCTCGGTGTCGCCTCGTCCGTGAACGGCAGGGAGAGCCGCTCCAGCTCCTCGACGAGTTCCGGGGCCAGGCCGTCCTCCAGCTCCTTCACGGAGCTGGCGTGGATCTCCTTGAGCCGGACGCGGCTCGCCTCGTCCAGCGGCGCCACGCGGACCTCTTCGAGCAGCTGCTTGATCATGCTTCCGATCCGCATGACCTTCGCCGGCTGCTCGACCATCTCGGTCACCGGAACCTCGCGGGAGTCCTCGTCTCCTCCGCCGCCGATGGCCATCCCGTCCTGGCCCACGACCAGGATCTGGGGGTTCTCCGACGACCGTTCGTTCCTCGGCATCTCCATGCCCCCATTCTCTCGCACCCGTACAGCTCATCATCGTGGTGCCCCCCCGTGTGGGGTGATCCACCGTTTACGGTGCGGGAGATTTCGTCAGGCCGGGTTCGGTCGGGTGGCGGCCTCCGAAATGCCGGGTTTGCAGGGTCCTGTGAGGCTTATCACATGACTTCATGGCTGGGGGCGGTACGGGCGCAACGGCGGCGACCGCGGGAACTGCGCGCTGCGGGAGTGCTGGGGGTGCTGGCGCTGGGGCTGATCCTCGGGCCGGGCGGGACTGTGACGGCGCACGGCCTTGAGGGCACGCGTGGTGCTGTCCCGACCGGGGCTTCCTCCGACGCCAGGAACGGGGCCCGGGCCTCCTCGGACCCCACAGCCGGGTCCCGGGCCGCCTCCCGCTCCGCAGCCGGGTCCAGGGCCTCCTACGGCCCCGCAAGCACGCCTCGGCCCGGCCCGGCTGCCGCCTCCCGGGGCCCCTCCGGCTCCGCGGCCGCGCCTCCGGCCTCCTCCGCTCCCTCGGGTTCCCCTGCAACTGCGCCTGAGGGCGCCGACGGCTCCGCCCCCGAGTCCGGGACCCCCTCCGGCTCGTTCCCGGCGTCGGGGGTTCCCTCCGCCTCCCCCACGGCGTCCGGGAAATCCGGACAGTACGGGGAGGCCTCGAGGTCGGAAGGGGACATGAAGCCCGGGGCAGCGCACACCTCCACGGCCCACCGCCCCGCCGCCTCCCGTCCCAGCCCCTCCGACGGGCCGTCCCGGGCCGGGAGCCGGGCCGGTGAGGGGCGGGAGCGACCGGGGCGGGAGAAGGGGCCCCTGGAGGACGAGGAAGCGGCGACGGGGCGGGAACCCGACCGCGACGAGGCGGGTGACGGCTCGACGCGGCCGGAGTCGGAGGGCGAGGACGACGGGGGTGGGGCGACCGAGAGCTCGGAGGCCGCCGCAGAGACCTCCGCCCCGGCGACCCACCCCGTACACCGGCCCGTCACGCACGCCGAGGACCCCGCCGAACCCGTACTGCAGGTGCTGCCTCTCGGCGCCGGGCTGGTGCTCATCGGGCTCGGCCTGGGCCTCGCCTTCGTGGGTCTCAGGCTGCGGCGCGGCTAGCAGGTGGCCGCTCGGGCCGTCCTGGCCGCCGTGGCCGTCCTACGGCACGACCAGGAGCACCTTGCCCACGTGCCCGCTCTCCTCCAGCACCCGGTGCGCCCCGGCAGCGTCGCTCATCGGCATCTCGCGGTCCACCACCGGCCGTACGTGCCCGGCGTCCAGCAGGGGCCAGACGTGCTCGCGTACGGCCGCGACGATCGCCGCCTTCTCGCCGAGGGGACGGGCACGCAGCGAGGTGGCGCTGACGGCACCCCGCTTGGCCAGGAGCGCGCCGATGTTGAGCTCGCCCTTGACGCCGCCCTGCAGGCCGATGATCGCGAGGCGGCCGTTCACGGCGAGGGTCCGGACGTTGCGGTCGAGGTACTTGGCGCCCATGTTGTCGAGGATGACGTCGGCTCCGGCCCCGTCGGTGGCCTCCTTGACCTCGGCGACGAAGTCCTGCTCCCGGTAGTTGACGAGGATGTCGGCGCCCAGCTCGGCACACCGGTCGAGCTTGTCCTTGCTGCCCGCCGTGACCGCGACCCTGGCCCCGACGGCCTTGGCCAGCTGGATGGCCATGGTGCCGATGCCGCTCGAACCGCCGTGCACGAGCAGGGTCTCGCCGGGGCGCAGATGGGACACCATGAAGACGTTCGACCAGACCGTGCAGACCACCTCGGGCAGCGCGGCGGCCTGCGCGAGGCTCACGCCCTTGGGCACGGGCATCAACTGGCCTGCCGGTACGGCGACCTTCTCGGCGTAGCCGCCGCCCGAGAGCAGCGCGCACACCTCGTCGCCGACGGCCCAGCCGGAGACGCCGGGGCCGATCTCGGCGATCCGGCCGGAGCACTCCAGACCGGGGTAGGGGGAGGCGCCGGGCGGCGGGTTGTAGAAGCCCTGCCGCTGCAGGATGTCGGCACGGTTGACGGCCCCGGCCACCACCTCGACCAGCACCTCGCCCTCTCCGGCGACGGGCTCGGGGACCTCGTCCCACACCAGCGCCTCGGGCCCACCAGGTTCGGGAATCGTGATCGCATACATGGGACGGACGCTACTCCTCGGCCTTCACGCCCCGGCCGCCGTACTCCCGCCCCGTTCCCCCTCTCCTGCCCGAGCCCTCCAGCCGCCGTCCCGTACTCCCGGCGGAGGCCCCGCGTCGGCCCTGTCCTAGTGCCCGAAGTCCGGCCCCGCTCCCTGCACTCCCCCCGAGCTCCGCGCCCCGGCCCCGGTACTCCCGCCCGAGCCCTCCAGCCGCCGTCCCCGTTCCCCCGGCGGAGCCCCCCGCCTCGGTCCCCGGTCCCATATCTCTCGGTCCTTGGGCGGGTCCTTCGAAAATCCCTGTGCGCCGCCGATGAGTTTGCGCGACCGTAAAGGTCTCCCCATGCGTAGCCCAAAAACGCGGAAGGACCACCCGGAAGGAACCCCGAAAGCATGAGCACGCAGACGACGTCCGGTCTCGCGATCGAGACCGCGGGCCTGGTGAAGACGTTCGGTGAGACACGGGCCGTCGACGGCGTGGACCTCGCGGTTCCGGCCGGCACGGTCTACGGCGTCCTCGGCCCCAACGGCGCCGGAAAGACCACCACGGTGAAAATGCTCGCCACCCTCCTACGACCCGACGGCGGCGAGGCCCACGTCTTCGGCCACGACGTCGTCCGCGAGGCCGACGAGGTACGCGGCCGCGTCAGCCTCACCGGCCAGTACGCCTCCGTGGACGAGGACCTCACCGGCACCGAGAACCTGGTCCTGCTGGGCCGGCTCCTCGGACACGGCAAGCAGGCCGCGCGGCAGCGCTCCGCGCAGCTCCTGGAGGCCTTCGGGCTGACGGAGGCGGCCGCGAAGCAGGTGAAGAACTACTCCGGCGGCATGCGGCGCCGTATCGACATCGCCGCTTCCATCCTCAACACCCCCGACCTGCTCTTCCTCGACGAGCCGACGACGGGCCTCGACCCGCGCAGCCGCAACCAGGTGTGGGACATCGTGCGCGCGGTCGTCGCCCAGGGCACGACGGTGCTGCTGACCACGCAGTACCTGGACGAGGCCGACCAGTTGGCCTCCCGGATCGCCGTCATCGACCACGGCAAGGTGATCGCCGAGGGGACCAAGGGCGAGCTGAAGGCGTCCGTGGGCGCCGGTTCCGTCCATCTGCGGCTGCGCGACGCGGCGCAGCGTCCGGAGGCCGAGCGCGTCCTGCGGCTGACCCTGGACGCGGAAGTGCAGCTGGAGCCGGATCCCGTGGCCCTCACCGCACGTGTCGGCTCCGGGGCCGCCGATGGCCAGGGCGCGGCGGAACAGGCCGCCCGAGCACTCGCCGAGCTGGCCCGCACCGGGATCACCGTCGACAACTTCTCGCTGGGCCAGCCCAGCCTGGACGAGGTGTTCCTCGCCCTCACCGGACACGACACCCGCGACGCACGCGACAACGACGAACGGACGGCCAAGGCCGACCAGCCCGGCAAGGACGACAAGGACGGGGTGGCGGCATGAGCACCGTGACGCAGACCGAGAACAAGGAACTCGCCCCCGTCAGCGCCGAGTCGCTCGCGGCGCTGCTCGTCGCGGGGGAGCGGCCGCCGCGGCCCAGCGCCCTGTCGGCCTCGATGACCTTCGGCTGGCGCGCGATCCTGAAGATCAAGCACGTGCCGGAGCAGCTCTTCGACGTCACCGCGTTCCCGATCATGATGGTGCTGATGTACACGTACCTGTTCGGCGGCGCTCTGGCCGGGTCCCCGAAGGAGTACATCCAGTTCCTGCTGCCGGGCATCCTGGTGATGTCGGTCGTGATGATCACGATGTACACGGGCGTCTCGGTGAACACCGACATCGAGAAGGGTGTCTTCGACCGGTTCCGTTCGCTGCCCATCTGGCGGCCGTCGACGATGGTCGGCTATCTGCTGGGCGACGCCCTGCGCTACACGATCGCGTCCGTGGTGATGCTCACCGTCGGCATGATCATCGGCTACCGCCCGGACGGCGGGGTGGTCGGTGTCCTCGCCGGGATCGCCCTGCTGGTCGCCTTCTCGTTCGCGTTCTCGTGGGTCTGGACGATGTTCGGGCTGTTGCTGCGCAGCGAGAAGTCGGTGATGGGCGTCAGCATGATGGTGCTGTTCCCGCTGACCTTCCTGTCGAACATCTTCGTCGACCCGAAGACCATGCCGGGCTGGCTCCAGGCCTTCGTCAACAACAGCCCGATCACCCATCTGGCCTCGGCCGTCCGCGAGTTGATGGCGGGCAACTGGCCTGCGGACGAGATCGCCTGGTCGGTGGGCTGGGCGGGCCTGTTCGTGCTGGTCTTCGGGCCGATCACGATGCGGCTGTACAACCGCAAGTAGCGCGTACAACAGCAAGCAGCGCGCTCAGCCGCAAGCAGCGCCGAACGTGGAGCCCGTCCGATACGTCAGACGGGCTTCATGCCTGGGGGCAGACGCCGGTCATCGGGTGCGACCTGACTGCCCGGCGTCGCCCTCACGATCGTGATGAGCCGGTCCGTCAACTCCAGTGTCCCGACGTCCGGATCGTCGTATCCGAGCACCCGGTGCCCGCGTACGACGCTCACCACCAGGTCGTCCGTCTGGCGCGGGTTCTTGCCCACCTCGGCCTTTATGACCGGCCGTTCGACGATGTCGAGCCCGCTGCCCTGCTGGATCAGGTCCTCCAGCACCATGCCGGCGGCGGGGCTGAGCACCGAGAGGCCGAGCAGCCGCCCGGCCGCGCTGGCGCTGGTGATGACAGCGTCGGCGCCGGACTGTTTGAGCAGCGGCGCGTTCTCCTCCTCACGCACCGCGGCCACGATCTTCGCCCCGCGGTTGAGCTGCCGTGCCGTCAGCGTCACCAGGACGGCGGTGTCGTCGCGCTGGGTGGCGATGATGATCTTCCGTGCCTTGTGCACCTCGGCCCGCTTCAGGACCTCGCTGCGTGTCGCGTCCCCCGTGACTCCCGCGTATCCGTCCGCGACCGCCGCCTCGATCACCTTGGAACTCGGGTCGACCACGATGACCTGTTCCTTCTTCAAGCCCGTCGCGCAGACGGTCTGGATCGCCGAACGGCCCTTGGTGCCGAAGCCGACGACAACGGTGTGGTCGCGCAAGGTGGACCTCCAGCGGGTCAATCGCCATTCCTCCCGGGTCCGTTCGGTGAGGACCTCGAGCGTGGTGCCGACCAGGATGATCAGGAACAGCACGCGCATCGGCGTGATGACGAAGATATTGGTGAGCCGGGCGGCGTCACTGACCGGGGTGATGTCGCCGTATCCGGTCGTGGAGAGGCTGACGGTCGCGTAGTAGAAGGCGTCGAGAAGGTCGACGGAACCGTCGGAGCTGTCGTTGTACCCGTCATGGTCGGCGTAGACGATCAACGCGGCCGCCACGAGCAGCGAGAGCGCGATCATGACCCGCTTGGCGACCTGCCGGAACGGATGCTCCACGATCTTCTTCGGAAGCTTCACGCGATAGGTGGCGACACGCTCGTCCGCCTCGCGCGCTATGGCGTCCTGGCCCGGAAGTTTCACGTGAAACACACCTCGATACCGGCGGTGGCCCAGGGCAGGTCGAGCAGTTCGGTCTCCTGACCAGCACGGACACCGCCCGGGGGGACGACGGCGATTGCATCGGCCGCCGCCATGCCCCGCAGCATGGCCGGGCCGTGGTAGCGCAGCGGCACAGCGTGGTCGCCGCGCAGCACGACGGGGATGAGCCGGGTGTCGTACGGATGCCCGTGTGCCGCCTCGCTCAGCGGCAGCGTGTAGGGCTCCGGGGCGGGGCGTGCCGCGAGCGTGCGCAGCAGAGGTTCGGCGAGTGTGAGCAGGCCGGAGACGGCGGCGAGGGGGTTGCCGGGCAGGCCCACGAGGTGCTGGTTCTCCTTGAGGCGGGCCAGCAGCATGGGATGGCCGGGCCGCACCTTGACGCTGTCCACCAGGAGTTCGGCGCCGATGCGGTGCAGGGTGGGGTGGACGTGGTCGACGGGGCCGGCCGCGGTGCCGCCGGTGGTGACGACGAGGTCCGCGTTGGAGCCGGTGAGCGCCTTGCGCAGGGCCTTGGCGTCGTCGCCGAGTCGGCGCACGGCGGTGACCTCGGCGCCGAGTGCGCGCAGCCAGGGCGGCAGCATCGGGCCGAGGGCGTCGCGGATCAGCCCGTCGTGCGGGAGCCCTTCGGTGAGCAACTCGTCGCCGAGGATGATCACTTCGACGCGGGGGCGGGGCACGGCGGTGACGGTGTCGTATCCGGCGGCGGCTGCCAGGCCGAGCACGGCCGGGGTCACCAGGGTGCCGACGGCCAGCAGATGATCGCCCTTACGGCACTCCTGGCCGCGTGCGCGGATGTCCTGGCCGTGCTGGATCTCCCGGGTGGCGTGCAGATGGCCCTGGGCGCCCATGCGGCCGTGCTCGCTGCGCAGCACGGCGGTGGTGTCCAGGGGGATGCGGGCGCCGGTCGCGATACGGACGGCCTCGCCGTCGGTGAGCGGCTCGGCCTCGGCGTGCCCGGCCAGCACGCCCTCGTCCCGTACGTCCCAGGGGCCGGGGCCCGCGATGGCCCAGCCGTCCATCGCCGAGGTGTCGAAGGAGGGCAGATCGGTGAGGGCCGTGAGAGGAGCGGCGAGAGCGAGGCCCAGGGCGGCGTCGAGAGGGACGGAGACGGGGGCACGGCCGGCGGCCCGGGTGCCGGATCGGGCGGCCCGAGCGGCGATATCGCGGGCTTCGGGCCAGGGGGTGGCTTTGTGGTGGCCGTCCGGCTTGGCGGAGCTGGGGGCGGGCGGGGTGGGTGCGGGCACGTCGTCGCCCGGTGTGCGGTGGCCGTTGTCCCCGTTCACGAGGGCGAGCACCTCCTCGACGTCGAGGTCCTCGGCGTCCTCGTCCGCCTGGATGCCGCGGGGGGTCATCCGGCGTCCGGGCGGGTATCGGGGGTGGCGTCGGGGGCCACGTCGGACTTGGCGGCGGCCTCTTCGGCCCAGCGCAGGGCGAGGGCGGCGGCCTTGCGGGATGCCTCGACGACCGCTTCGGGTCCGCCCTCGCCGCCCCTGGCCTGCGCCGCCGCGTACCCGACGAGGAAGGTGGTCAGCGGGGCCGCGGGCCGCGCCACGCCGTGGGCGGCGTCGCGGGCGAGGTCCAGCAGCAGCTTGGTGTCGACGTCGAGGTCGATGCCCAGTTCGTCCTTGACTGCGGAAATCCATTCATCCAACACGTGCCCATGCTCCCTGATGCGTGCCCTGGCGGTGGCGATGTCGTCCCAGGTGTCGCAGTCGAAGGACGCGACGGGGTCGGGGACGCGGGTGAGTCCGAGCTTGCCGGTCAGCCGGCGCAGGGGGAGGCCGGCGAGGCCGTCCCGCCCTTGGGTGAGCGCGGCCAGTTCGCGGCGCAGCGCGGGCGCGCGGTACGCGGCGACGAGCGGCTGGTCGCGGCCGTCGGCGTCGGTGAGCAGCGCGCCGTCGGCCCCGCCGGAGCGCAGGGCGGCCAACAGCCGCCGTACCGTGCCCTCGTCGAGGAACGGCAGGTCGGCCGAGAGCACGACGACCTGCTCCGCGCCGGTGTGCCGGAGCCCGGCGTCGAGGGCGGCGACCGGGCCGCCACCGGGCGGGTCCTCACGCGCCCAGGTCACCGGCCGCGCGGTGGGCCGGGGGTCGGCGACGACCACGGTGGTGCGTGCGTCGGAGCAGGCGGCGAGCACCCGGTCGAGCAGCGGGCGCCCGCCGACCCGTACCCCGGGTTTGTCCACCCCGCCGAGCCGCCGCGCGGCACCGCCGGCGAGCACGACGGCGTCGTACGCGACGTCGTGAACAGCATCGGCGGCGCCTTGCGCGCCCGTCGGTTCGTTCGCGGTCACCCCCCGAGTATGCGTGCCTTCGCGATCACAGGGAACGCAGGGGAAGCAGCCGAAACGCGGGGGCCTCGGTCACAGCGTGCGCAGCAGCACCGCCGGGTGTTCCACACAGTCCGCCACGTACCGCAGGAAGCCGCCTGCGGTGCCGCCGTCGCAGACCCGGTGGTCGAAGGTGAGCGAGAGCTCGACGAGCTGCCGCACCGCCAGTTCGCCCTCGTGCACCCAGGGCTTGGGGATGATGCGGCCGACGCCGAGCATGGCGGCCTCGGGGTGGTTGATGATCGGGGTGGAGCCGTCGACGCCGAACACGCCGTAGTTGTTCAACGTGAAGGTGCCGCCGGTGAGTTCCGCCGGTGTGAGGGTGCCCGTGCGGCCCGCCTCGGTCAGCCGGGCGAACTCCGCCGTCAGCGACTCCGCGTCCCGCGCGTGGGCGTCCCGGACGACCGGGACGACGAGCCCTCGCTCGGTCTGCGCGGCGAACCCGAGGTGCACCTGGTCGAACTGGACGATCTCCCTGGCCTCCATGTCGACCGTGGAGTTGAGCTCGGGGAACCGGGTCAGGGCGGCGGTGGTGATGCGGGCCAGCAGAGCGATCAGGGAGATCTTCGGGCCCCCCGCGGCGTTCATCGCGGTGCGCGCCCGCATGAGCTCCGTCGCGTCGGCGTCCACCCAGCAGGTGGCGTCCGGGATCTCCCGCCGGCTGCGGGAGAGCTTGTCGGCCACGGCACCGCGGACGCCCTTGAGGGGGGTGCGAATGCCGGCGGGAGGGGCGGAAGAACGGACGGGGGGCTGCGCGGTCGGGACGGCAGCGGAGACGGCCGGTGCCGGGGTGGGCGCCACGCGCGCGTGCGGCTCCGCCGACGGCTGTGGCGTGCGCCCGTGCGCCTGGGCGGCCCGCAGGGCGTACTCGACGTCGGCCCGCAGGATCAGCCCCTCCGGACCGGAGCCGTGCAGCTCCCTCAGGTCCAGGCCGTTGTCCCGGGCGAGGCGGCGGACGAGGGGAGAAATGACCGGCACGGGCCCCTCGACCACCTCCCGAGCGGCAGCGGCGCCGTTGGCGGACACGGGCTCCACGGGTACGGCAGGTGCCGACTCCCCCGGGCGCACCCTTCTGCGCCTGGCCGGTGCCTCGGAGGTGCCGTAGCCGACGAGGACATTGCCGGAGCCCTTGTCCGAGGCCGCACCCGAGTCCTCGGACAGACCGTCGGAGGCGGGCGCGCCGACGGCCACCGTCAGCAGCGGCGCGCCGACGGGAAGCTCGGAGCCCTCCTCGCCGAAGCGGGCCGTGACCACTCCGGCGTAGGGGCACGGGACGTCGACCATCGCCTTGGCCGTCTCGACCTCGACTACCGGCTGGTCGACGGCGACGACGTCACCGACCTCCACCAGCCAGCGGACGATCTCCGCCTCGGTGAGCCCCTCCCCGAGGTCGGGGAGCTTGAACTCCAACACCTGTGCCATCAGCTCTCGGCCTCCCACTGCAGACGCCCCACGGCGTCCAGGATCCGGTCCACGCCGGGCAGGTGGTGACGCTCCAGCATCGGCGGCGGGTAGGGGATGTCGAACCCGGCCACGCGCAGCACCGGCGCCTCCAGGTGGTGGAAGCAGCGCTCCGTGATCCGGGCCGCGATCTCCCCTCCCGGGCCGCCGAACCCGCCCGACTCGTGCACGACGACCGCTCGCCCGGTCCGCCGTACCGAGGCGGTGACCGTCTCGTCGTCGAACGGCACCAGCGAGCGCAGGTCGACGACCTCCAGGTCCCACCCTCGTCCCGAGCCGCCTCGGCGGCTTCGAGGCAGACGGGCACGGACGGTCCGTACGTGATGAGCGTGGCGCTCCGGCCGGAGCGCCGCACCACCGCGCGGCCAATCGGTTCAACGCTCTGCGGCTCGTCCGGGTTCCAGGTGTCCTTCGACCAGTACAGCCGCTTCGGCTCCAGGAAGACGACCGGGTCGTCGGAGGCGATCGCGGCGCGCAGCAGCCCGTAGGCGTCGGCGACGGTAGCGGGCGTGACGACATGGAGCCCCGGAGTCGCCATGTAGTACGCCTCGGACGAGTCGCTGTGGTGCTCGACGCCGCCGATGCCGCCGCCGTAGGGGACGCGGATGGTGATGGGGAGCGGCATCCTGCCGCGGGTGCGGTTGCGCGTGCGCGCCACGTGCGAGATGAGCTGCTCGAACGCCGGGTAGGCGAACGCGTCGAACTGCATCTCCACGACGGGGCGCAGGCCGTACATGGCCATGCCCACCGCGGTGCCCAGGATGCCCGCCTCGGCCAGCGGCGTGTCGGTGCAGCGGTCCTCGCCGAACTCCTTGGCGAGCCCGTCGGTGACCCGGAAGACACCGCCGAGGGTGCCGACGTCCTCACCCATGACGTGCACGGTGGGGTCGTCCGCCATGGCGTCGCGCAGCCCGCGGGTGAGGGCCTGCGCCATGGTGGCCGCCTTGGCGGCGACGGTGGTCATCGGTGCGACCCTTCCGACTCGGCTTCAAGCTCGGCCCTCAACTGAGCCTGCTGTTCCCGCAGTTGCTGTGTGGGCTCGGCGTACACATGGCCGAACAGGTCCATCGGGTCGAGCGCCGGGTCCTGGTTCATGCGTTCGCGCAGGTCGGCGGCCATGGTTTCGGCGGCGTCCCGCGCGGCCTGCTTGCCGGCCTCGTCGAGCAGGCCGCGCTCGGTCAGCTCGTGCTCCAGGAGCGTGATCGGGTCGTGCCCGCGCCAGGTCTCGACCTCGGAGTCGCCGCGGTAGCGGGTCGCGTCGTCGGCGTTGGTGTGGGCGTCGATGCGGTAGGTGATCGCTTCGATCAGCGTGGGGCCGCCGCCCGCGCGGGCGTGCCGTACGGCGTCGCTCAGCACCTCGTGCACGGCGGCCGCGTCGTTGCCGTCGACCAGGCGGCCGGGCATGCCGTAGCCGACGGCCTTGTGGGCCAGCGACGGGGCCGCGGTCTGCTTGGCGAGCGGGACGGAGATCGCGAAGCCGTTGTTCTGGACGAGGAAGACGACCGGTGCCTGCCATACGGCGGCGAAGTTCAGCGCCTCGTGGAAGTCGCCCTCGCTGGTGCCGCCGTCGCCGACCATGGCGAGCGCGACCACGTCGTCGCCCTTGAGGCGGGCGGCGTGCGCGAGGCCGACGGCGTGCGGGAGCTGGGTGGCGAGCGGCGTGCACAGGGGGGCCACGCGGTGCTCATAGGGGTCGTAGCCGGTGTGCCAGTCGCCGCGAAGCAGGGTCAGCGCCTCGACGGGGTCGACGCCGCGTGCCACGACCGCGAGCGTGTCGCGGTAGCTCGGGAAGAGCCAGTCGCGCTCCTCGAGGGCGAGCGCGGCGGCGACCTCGCAGGCCTCCTGGCCGGTGGTGGACGGGTAGACGGCGAGGCGGCCCTGCTTGGTGAGCGCGGTCGCCTGCGCGTTGTACCGGCGGCCCCGCACCAGCTCGGCGTACAGCCGGCGCAGCAGGTCCGGGTCGGCCTTCGCGGCGGCCTCGGTGCCGAGGACGCGGTACGGCTCCGCGTCGGGCAGCAGCGGCGCGGGGTCCATGCGGGGCTGCCAGGCGGGCGGCGGCGATGGCCGGTACGCGCCTCGCTGCTCCATGACCGTCATGACGGCACCTCCTCGTGGGAGCGGCTACGGGAGGCGCAGCTCCAGTGACGCGCCTCACCTACCGATTGTTCGGTCGACGGCACATTTTGGCTACAGGCACCCTCAGGCTGTGGACAAACGGTTCTCCACAGCCTCCAATGAACGCAGTACGTCCACGGAGGGAAGGTGGGGGGACATGGCGCCTGAACAAATGGCCGAAAGCCCGGACGACGGCGCCCCCCTGCCACCGGCCCGCCCGCTCGACGCCATCGACGAGGACATCCTCCAGATGCTCCAGGCGGACGGCCGCGCGTCGATACGGTCGGTCGCCGAGCGGGTCCATGTCTCCCGTGCCAACGCCTACGCCCGCATCAACCGCCTCGTCGAGGACGGCGTCATCCGCGGTTTCGGCGCCCGCGTCAACCACGAACGCGCCGGTCACGGAACCTCGGCCTACATCACCCTCAAGATCGTCCAGAACACCTGGCGCACGGTCCGCGAGCAGCTCAGACAGCTGCCGGGTGCCTCTCACATCGCCCTCGTCGGGGGCGATTTCGATGTCCTGCTGCTGGTCCACACCTCCGACAACAGGGCACTGCGCGAACTGGTCCTCACCCGCCTCCAGGCGATCCCCGAGGTGCTCAGTACGCGCACGCTGCTGGTGTTCGAGGAGGAGGACCTGGAGCCGCAGGGCTGAGCGCGGGACCGGCGGTGCGGCAGCGCCCAGGCGGTCGCGAGCGGGACGAACCCCCAGTGGGTCACCATCGCGCGCGTACTCAGGCCGCCCGGCACGCAGGATCGGCGAGCGCGGGGGTCAGCTCGCCCGGCGCAGTCCCCCGAAGACCAGCCGCGCCACCGTGTCGGCGACCTCGCGCTCGTTCATGCCGCGGCCGTCCGGGCGGTACCACTCGACGATCGAGTTGATCATGCCGAAGACGAGCCGGGTCGCCAGCCGGACCTCCACGTCCGCGCGCACCTCCCCGTCGGCGGCGGCCGCCTTCAGCAGGGCGGCGACCTGGTGGTCGAAGTCGCGGCGCCGCTCCAGGGCCCACCGCTCGGTGTCGGTGTTGCCGCGCACACGCAGCAGCAGCGTCACGTACGGCAGGTCCGCTATGAGCACCTCGACCATGCGCCGTACGACGTACTCGAGCCGGTCGGCGGCGTGCCCCCCGCGCGCGTGCTCCTCGTCGAGGATCCCGAAGAGGCCGTCCAGCGCCCGGCTGACAGCCCGGCGCAGCAGCTCTTCCTTGCCCGTGACGTGGTGGTAGATCGACGACTTGGAGATGCCGGCCGCGCGGGAGAGGTGCTCCATGGAGGTGCCGTCGTAGCCGCGCTCGTTGAAGACCTGCACGGCGACGGAGAGCAGCGTCTCCGGGGTGTACGTGTCGCGCTTGGCGGTGGTCATGAGGTCCTGCCCTCCCGCTTGTCGGAGGCGTACGCGTGGCGGTACAGCGCGAGGGACGGCGCGTAGCGGCCGGAGGGGTCACGGAGGTGCAGGTCGTCGAGCAGGGCGTACGCCCAGTTGCGGCCGAGCCTGCGGCTCCACTCGAAGGGCCCGAGCGGGTAGTTCACGCCCAGGCGCATCGCGGTGTCGATGTCCTCCTCGGTGGCCACCCCCTTGGCCACCGCGTCGTGCGCGAGGTCGACGATCCGGGCGACCGTACGGGCGACGATCATGCCGGGGACGTCGCCGATGACACTGACCTTCTTGCCGAGCGCCTGGAAGAGGCCGGTGGCCTCGGCGAGGGTCTGCTGCGCGGTGTCCTGGGAGGCGGACAGGGCGATCCGGGTGGCCCGGCGGTAGTCGACGGCGAGGTCGAAGTAGACGACGTCCCGGAACTCCACCGACGTCTGGCCGTCGGCGAGCGCGAGCTGGCCGCCGCCGGGCAGCACCAGGCGGGTGCCGTGGTCCTCGTCCTCCTCACGCACCGGAATGCCCGCCTCGCGGATCAGCGCGAGCAGCTCGGAGGCAGGGCCCAGGTCGCCCTCGACGACGACGTAGGCGGGCTGCCGGGCCTTCTCGGCGGTGTGCGGCTCGGAGGCCTCGGCTTCGTCCGCGTAGTCGTACCAGCCGTGCCCGCTCTTGCGGCCGAGCCGGCCGGACTCGACCAGGCGCCGCTGGGCGAGCGAGGGCGTGAAGCGCACGTCCTGGAAGAAGGACTGCCACACGGAGCGCGTGACGGACTCGTTGACGTCCTGCCCGATGAGGTCGGTCAGCTCGAACGCGCCCATCCTGAAGCCGCCGCACTCGCGCAGGACGGCGTCGATGGTGGCCGGATCCGCGCCCTGTGCCTCGTAGACCGCGAAGGCCTCGGCGTAGAAGGGCCGCGCGATGCGGTTGACGATGAAGCCGGGGGTGTCCGCGCAGGCGACCGGCGTCTTGCCCCACGCGCGTGCCGTCTCGTACGCGCGCGTGGCCGACGAGACGTCGGTGGCGAACCCGGAGACCACCTCGACCAGCGGCAGCAGCGGCGCGGGGTTGAAGAAGTGCAGGCCGACGAAGCGGCCGGGGTTGTCCAGAGCGCCGCCGATGGCCGTCACCGACAGGGACGAGGTGTTGGTGGCGAGCAGGCAGTCCTCGCCGACGATGTCCTCCAGCGCGCGCAGCAGCTCCTGCTTGACGTCGAGGCGCTCCAGGACGGCCTCGACGACCAGGGAGCAGTCCGCGAGCTCGGCGAGGGACTCGGCGGGCAGCAGCCGCGCGCGGGCCGCGTCCCGGGCGGCGCCGGTGAGGCGGTCCTTCTCGACGAGCCGGTCGAGTCGCGCGCCGATCGCTTCGGCGGCGGCCTGGGCGCGCCCCGGAGCAGCGTCGTACAGCCGTACGGGGTGGCCCGCCACCAACGCGACCTGGGCGATGCCCTGGCCCATGGTGCCGGTGCCGACGACGGCCACGGGGCTGCTGAGGTCGAGTGCTGTCATGTGCGCGATCCTCCCGCACGGGGTTTTCCACAGATGCGGCGGACCCCCTTGAACCGACCGATCGTTCGGTTACTCTAACTCTGACTGGCTGTTCCTGCCCATGTTTCTGCCCAGGTCATGAGCTCGACGGAGAGCTCTTGAAACGAGGAGTTGGTCCCGCATGGCCGCCGAACTGACCGCCCACGAGCTGATCGCCAAGCACCGGCCCACCCTCGACCAGGCGCTGGAAGCGATCCGCACACGTGCGTACTGGTCCCCGCACCCCGAGCACCCCAAGGCCTACGGCGAAAACGGCAGCCTGGACGCGGCGGCGGGCAAGGCCGCCTTCGACGCCCTCCTCGGAGGGCGCCTCGACCTCGGCCAGCCCGGCACCGACGGCTGGGTGGGCGGCGAGGCCTCCCCGTACGGCATCGAGCTGGGCGTCGAGTACCCGCACGCGGACATCGACCAGCTGCTGCCCGCCATGAAGTCCGGCATGCGAGCGTGGCGGGACGCGGGCGCGGAGATGCGCGCGGTGGTCTGTCTGGAGATCCTCAAGCGGATCAGCGACCGTACACACGAGTTCGCGCACGCGGTCATGCACACCTCCGGCCAGGCCTTCATGATGTCGTTCCAGGCGGGCGGCCCGCACGCCCAGGACCGCGGCATGGAGGCGGTGGCGTACGCGTACGTCGAGCAGGTGCGCACCCCCGACACGGCGGAGTGGACCAAGCCGCAGGGCAAGCGCGACCCGCTCGCCCTGAACAAGCAGTTCACGCCGGTCCCGCGCGGGATCGCGATGGTCATCGGCTGCAACACCTTCCCGACCTGGAACGGCTACCCGGGCCTGTTCGCCTCCCTCGCCACCGGCAACGCGGTCCTCGTGAAGCCCCACCCGCGCGCGGTGCTGCCGCTCGCACTCACCGTGCAGGTCGGCCGGCAGGTGCTCGCCGAGGCGGGCTTCGACGCGAACCTGGTCGCGCTGGCCGCCGAGCGCCCCGGCGAGGGCATCGCCAAGACGCTGGCCACCCGCCCGGAGATCCGGATCATCGACTACACGGGCTCGACCGTCTTCGGTGACTGGCTGGAGGCCAACGCCCGCCAGGCGCAGGTCTTCACCGAGAAGGCCGGCGTCAACACGGTGATCGTCGACTCGACGGACAACTACAAGGGCATGCTCTCCAACCTGGCGTTCTCGCTGTCCCTGTACAGCGGCCAGATGTGCACCACCCCGCAGAACCTGCTCATCCCCCGTGACGGTATCCGCACCGAGGAGGGCCCCCGGACCTTCGACGAGGTCGTCGCCGACCTCGCCCGCTCGGTCGACGGCCTCCTCGGCGACGACGCCCGCGCGAACGCGCTGCTCGGCGCGATCGTCAACCCCGACGTCAAGGCGCGCCTGGAGGCTGCCGCCGGTCTCGGCGAAGTCGCCCTCGCCTCCCGCGAGATCGCGAACCCGGAGTTCCCGGACGCCGTGGTCCGCACGCCGGTGATCGTGAAGCTGGACGGCGCCAAGCCGGACGACGAGGCCGCCTACATGAGCGAGTGCTTCGGCCCGGTCTCCTTCGCCGTCGCGGTCGACTCGGCCGCTGACGCGGTGGAGTTGCTGCGGCGGACGGTGCGCGAGAAGGGCGCGATGACGGTCGGTGCGTACACCACCGACGACGAGGTCGAGCAGGCCGTGCAGGAAGCCTGCCTGGACGAGGCGGCCCAGCTGTCGCTGAACCTCACGGGCGGTGTGTACGTGAACCAGACGGCCGCGTTCTCCGACTTCCACGGGTCGGGCGGCAACCCTGCGGCCAACTCGGCGCTGTGCGACGGGGCGTTCGTGGCGAACCGGTTCCGGGTGATCGAGGTGCGGCGGGAGGCCTAGACCCTGAAGGCGCCCCCGGTGAGACTCCAGTGGTACAGCGTCATCGCCACGCTGGTCGCGAGGTTGTAGCTGGAGACCTGGGGCCGCATCGGCAAGGCCACCAGATGGTCGGCACGCGCGCGGAGTTCGGCCGACAGGCCGGTGCGTTCGGAGCCGAAGGCGAGGACGGCGTCGTCCGGGAGCTTGCTGCCCCGGATGTCGTCGCCTTCGGGGTCCAGGGCGAACAGCGGCCCGGGCGGCAGCTCCGCCACGCCCAGCCGCTCCACGGCGGTCGCGAAGTGCAGCCCCGCCCCGCCGCGTACGACCGTCGGATGCCAGGGGTCGAGCGTGCCGGTGGTGACGACGCCGGTCGCGCCGAAGCCGGCGGCCAGTCGGATCACGGCGCCCGCGTTGCCGAGGTTGCGCGGGTTGTCGAGGACCACGACGGGGGCGGTGCGCGGGGTGTGCGCCAGCTTCTGCAGGTTGGCGGCGCGAGCCGGCCGTACCGCCAGGGCGGCGACCGCGGTGGGGTGCGGGCGCGGCACCAGTGACGTGTACGTCGACTCCGGGACCTGCGTCAGGAGCGCGTCCAAGGCGTTCCGTACGTCCGGTGCCAGCTCGTCGGCGAGGGCGAGCGCCGCATCCCGGTCGACGGCGACTGCGACCGGGACCTCGGCGCCGAAGCGCACGGCGTGCTTGAGGGCGTGGAAGCCGTCGAGCAGCACGGAGGTGCCGGCGAGCCGGTTCCAGGAGGTCACGGTCATGCCGTGAAGCCTACGTGCGCGTGCTCGGGGTTCTCCGGGGTGCGCGGCCCCGGCACCTCCGTGCGGTCGTCATCGCGCCGGACCAGCCCCGACAGACCGCCACGCGCGCGTGCCGCCCAGCCGCCGAGGCGGCGCAGGAACGACGTCGGCAGGAAGACCGCGTCCGCCGCGATCATCGCCAGGGAGAAGAACGGCAGCCCGAGGACGACCGCGATCACGGCGTGCTCGGTGATCATCGCGGCGAGGAGGACGTTCTTGACCCGTCGGTTGAACAGCGTGAACGGGAAGGCGACCTGGACGATGACCGTGCCGTAGGTGATGAGCATCACCATCGTGCCGCTGGACGACAGCAGGTCGGCGAGGGCGGGCCAGGGCGAGAAATAGTCGAGGTGCAGCGGGTAGTGGACGGCGGTGCCGTCCTGCCAGCGGGAGCCCTGGATCTTGTACCAGCCGGCGGTCGCGTAGATCAGACACGCCTCGGCCATGATCACCAGCAGGGCGCCGTTGTGGACGATGTTGCCGATGACGTCGAGCAGGATGCGGGGCTGGTCGGTCCGCGCAAATCGGCCCACGATCCACCGCACGGCCAGGGCGAGCCAGACACCCCACAGGATCAGCGGCACGGTCAGGTCGCCGTCGAGACGGCCCGCCGCGGTCACGGCGACCAGAGCGAACCCGAGCACGCCCCACAGGGTCGGGCCGATCCGGTCCGGCCCGACCCGCTCTCCACGCGCGTGTGCCTCGCCCGCGAGCCTGGCCCTGCGCTCGTCCAGCGACCAGACCTGGCCGCAGCGCGTGAAAACGAGGTAGACGCACATCAGGTGCAGGACGTTGTCGCCGCCGTCGCCCATGAAGATGGAGCGGTTCTGCAGCGAGAGCACGCCGACCATGAAGAGCACGGACATCGTGCGGGTCCGCCAGCCGAGCAGCAGCAGCACGCTGGTCAGGACGGCAAGGACGTAGACGCTCTCGAACCAGAACGGGCTGCTCCACCAGATCAGGGCCGTGAAGGAGCCGTTCGTCCCGATCAGCTGCTGGGCCAGGTCGAAGTCCCAGGGACCGTCGGGGCCGTACATCTCCAGGCGGTGCGGAAACTCACGCAGCAGGAACAGCAGCCAGGTCGCGGTGAAGCCGATGCGGATCACGGCCGTCTGGTACGGGCCGAGGACGGACCCGGTGACCCGGGCGATGCCGGCGGAGATCGCGAGGGAGAAGCGGTTCACCGGGCGCTCCCCTCTTGCGCGGCCGCGCTGTCGGTCGCGCTGCCGGTCGCGTCGGCCGTGACCGACCACCAGGGCAGCACCCGGTAGGACGGCTTGTCCGAGACCTGCTCGCCGCTCCACTTGGGCGGATGCACGTTGGTGGTGCGGGAGCGGACCTGGACCCGTTCGAGGACGCCGCTCTCGCCTGCCGCGTTCGCGCGGTCCAGGCGCAGTTCCACGATGCGCCGCAGATACGTCTCGGACAGGGCGCCGCGCAGGCCCACGGGACGGTTCCCGGCGTCATGGGTGGCCACGAAGAAGTCCCAGGCCCGGCGCAGCTCGTTCTGCTGGGTGTGGCTGGGCAGCAGATTGCCGTCGATGGCCCGGCCGTCCTGGGCGGACAGGTCGTACCAGCCGGTGGTGCTGCGGCCGCCGTCGGCCGTGCCGACCTGGGCACGGACCTGCACCGCGATGTTCTGCTGCAGCGGGTTGGGGGCGAACAGCTTCCAGTTCTGTTCGAACTCCGGATATATCCAGTCGTCGATCGCCTTGCCGTGCTGCTTGGTGACCGTGTTCGGCGGGGCGACGTGCAGAAAGACCATGCCTATGTGGACACAGACGGCGATCGCCACGACCGCGAGGGCGAGAGCGGCGCCGATCTGGTAGCGCAGGGAAAGGGCGGCCACGCCGGTGCGGGGTTCGGCGGCCGGCAGGGCGGGAGACGGATCGACGGCGGGCGGGGCGGCGGCGTCCCGCGGCTCCTCGTCCGGCCCGTGCCGGGCGGCCGAGCCTGCGTCGTGCGCGTCCATGTAGCCCCGTTTCCCGATTCCGGTCCGTCTTCCCTCAGCCCTCGGCGCTCGCACGGGAACGGTACTCAGGCCCACCCGCCGGGCAAAGCCCCAGCCGGGCCGCCGCCGTCCACACCTTACGGGGGTCCTACACGGCCGTACGGGGCCCTGCGTGGGTCCTCCACAGAGCATTCCCTTCTTCTAGAACCTGTTCTATCTTGACGCTCCGTCAGATCGCCGTGGGTGTGGACGTGTGGAAGGGCAGGGATCGTGGACTTCACCTTCACCGAGGAGCAGCAGGCGGCGGCCGAGGCGGCGCGCGGGGTGTTCGCCGGGGTCGCGCCGGACTCCGTGCCCTCTCCCGCGCTCACGCCGGGTGCCGTCGCCGACGACTTCGACCGCGCACTGTGGGGCCGGCTCGCGGACGCCGACCTGCTGAGTCTGCTGCTCGCGGAGGAGCATGGCGGGGCGGGCCTCGACGCCGTCGCGCTGTGCCTGGTGCTGCGCGAGTCGGCGAAGGTACTGGCCAGGGTGCCACTGCTGGAGAACAGCGCGGCGACGGCGGCCGTCCAGGCGTACGGCGGCCCTCAGCTGAAGGCCGAGCTGCTCGCGCGGGCGGGACGCGGGGAGGTGGTGCTCACGGTCGCCGCGCACGGCCGCACCGGCCACGACCCGGCGGAGCTCGCGGTGACCGCCCGGCAGGATTCCGGTTCCGGTTCCGGGTGGGTGCTGGACGGGGTGCAGACCACGGTGCCCTGGGCGTACGACGCCGATCTCGTCGTCGTCCCGGCCCGTACGGCCGCCGACCGGACTCTCCTCGCGCTGGTCCCGCGCGAGGCGCAGGGTGTCTCGCTCGCCGAGCAGTTCTCGACCAGCGGGGAGCGGCTGGGGGAGCTGCGGCTGGACTCGGTGGAGCTCGCGGAGCGGGACGTCATCGACGCCGAGGGCGCGTGGGAGTGGCTGCGGGAGCTGCTGGCCACGGGGACGTGTGCGCTGGCGCTCGGGCTGGGTGAGCGGGTGCTGGGGATGACCTCGGAGTATGCGGGCAAGCGGGAGCAGTTCGGGCATCCGATCGCCACGTTCCAGGCGGTCGCCGTGCAGTCCGCCGACCGCTACATCGACCTGCGCGCGATGGAGGCCACGCTGTGGCAGGCCGCGTGGCGGATCGCCTCGGGGGCGCCGGGAGCGCTGCCTGCCTCAGGAGACGTGGCCGTGGCGAAGATCTGGGCATCCGAGGGCGTACGCCGGGTCGTGCAGACGGCCCAGCATCTGCACGGCGGCTTCGGCGCCGACGTCGACTATCCGCTGCACCGGTACCACGCCTGGGCCAAGCACCTTGAGCTGGCGCTCGGCCCGGCGGCGGCACACGAGGAGGCGCTGGGGGATCTGCTGGCGGCGCATCCGCTGGGCTGACCTTCGGATACCGGGTGCTCTGAGGGCCGTACGGTCCTTACAGGACGAAGCCCGGCTGACCCTCGTCGTTCACCACGGGACGTCCCACCGCCGCCCACACCTGCATGCCGCCGTCGACGTTCACGGCGTCGATGCCCTGCTGGACGAGGTACATCGCGACCTGCGCCGAGCGGCCGCCGGAGCGGCAGATCACATGGACGCGGCCGTCCTGCGGGGCGGCCTCGGTCAGCTCGCCGTAGCGGGCCACGAAGTCGCTGATGGGGATGTGCAGGGCCTTCTCGGCGTGACCCGCCTGCCACTCGTCGTCCTCGCGGACGTCCAGCAGGAAGTCGTCGTCCTTGAGGTCGGTGACCTCGACTGTCGGCACGCCAGATCCGAAATGCATGAGTCCGACGCTACCGGACGGCCGCGGCTACCCGACGCGGCTCCCGAGGGGAGTCCCACTACGGGCGATTTCCGACCTCTAGTCGAGCAGCGTTGCCAGTTCTGCTTCCCTCGCCTCGACCTGGGCCAGGAGCTGGTCGGCGATCTCGTCGAGGAGGCGGTCGGGGTCGTCCGGGGCCAGGCGGAGCATCGCACCGATCGCGCTCTCCTCCAGCTCGTTCGCGACGAGGGCGAGCATCTCCTTGCGCTGAGCGAGCCACTCGAGGCGGGCGTAGAGCTCCTCGGCCGGGGTCGGGCCCTGCTCCTTCGGCACCGGTCCCGAGGCCCACTCCTCGGCCAGCTCCCGCAGCAGCGCCTCGTCGCCCCGGGCGTAGGCAGCATTGACGCGCGTGATGAACTCCTCGCGCCTCGCACGCTCGGCCGGCTCCTGGGCGAGATCGGGGTGGGCCTTGCGGGCCAGTTCGCGGTAGAGCTTGCGGGCCTCGTCGCTGGGGCGCACCCGCTGCGGCGGCCGCACCGGCTGGTCGGTGAGCATCGCCGCGGACTCCGGGAACAGCCCCTCGCCGTCCATCCAGCCGTGGAACAGCTCCTCGACGCCGGGCATCGGCAGCACCCGGGCACGTGCCTCGTCGGCCTTGCGGATGTCCTCGGGGTCGCCGGTGCGGGCGGCCGTGGCCTCGGCGATCCGGGCGTCCAGCTCGTCGAGGCGGGCGTACATCGGGCCGAGCTTCTGGTGGTGCAGCCGGGAGAAGTTCTCCACCTCGACGCGGAAGGTCTCCACCGCGATCTCGTACTCGATCAACGCCTGCTCGGCGGCCCGCACGGCCCGCTCCAGCCGCGCCTCGGGCCGCTCCGCCCCGTCCTCGGCCGGGACCTGTGCCTCACCACCCTGCTCAGTTCCGCCGGCGGGCACCTCGGCTCCGCCCGACGTCCCCGCACCAGCGGGCTCGGCCTGGGACTGTTCAGCTTCCGGCGTCGTCACCCGACCAGCGTAGGCCACCCGTGCCCGGCCCTTCGTGCACTGCGGTTCCGCGCCGCCGGCCCGGGCCCTTCGCACAGTCGACCTGGGCCCGTCGTGTCGTGCCCTGCGGCGCCGGCCCGCCGCCCCCGTGGGGCCGGGCCCACGTGCCCAGCGGTTCCTCCGCCGACTCGGACTCTGCGCCTCACCCGGGCTGGGCTCGTCGTGTCGTGCCCTGCGGGTCCGGCCCGCCGCGCCCATGGGCCAGGCCCTCGTGCCCAGCGGTTCCGCTCCGCCGACTCGGACTCTGCGCCCCACCCGGGCTGGGCTCGTCGTGTCGTGCCCTGCGGTTCCGGCCCGCCGCGCCCATGGGCCAAGCCCTCGTGCCCAGCGGTTCCGCTCCGCCGACTCGGACTCTGCGCCCCACCCGGCCTGGCCCTCATGCCCTGCGGTTCCGCTCCGCCGACTCCGGGCCTCATCTCAGTAGGCCCGGAGCATCCGTGCCCTGTGGCTCCGCGGCGGACCCGGCCCCTCGCGCTGGCGGCCCGGGACCTTCGCCCCGTAGGCCCGGACCCTCACTCTCTCCTGCGCGTCCCGGTGGGTCCGGCTCTGCGCCCCGATGGGCCCGGACCTTCACCCTCCGGCCCTCCCCGCCGGGCCACAGGCCTCGGAAGACCCGACGGCCACCGCCCCCGCCACGAGATCCCGACTCATCGCGGCAGTCGGGTCGATCACGTCGGTTGGCTCACCGGCCCGCCGGGCCCATCGCCGATCCCCGCCAAGGGTGACGTACCTCACCGAGCCCTCCCCGCGAAGCAATCGCCGCCCCTCACACCCCCGTCTCCGCCGCGATCCGCCCCGCCCGTACCGCCGACACCAGGGCGGTGTGGTCCGCCTCCGTGCGGTCGGCGTAGGTGACGGCGAATGCGGCGATCGCCTCATCCAGTTCCTCGTTCTTGCCGCAGTAGCCGGAGACCAGGCGGGGGTCGGCGCTGTGGGAGTGGGCACGGGCCAGGAGAGCGCCGGTCATGCGGGCGTAGTCGTCTATCTGGTCGGCGGCCAGGGCGGCCGGGTCTACGCTGCCCTTGCGGTTGCGGAACTGGCGTACCTGGAAAGGCCGGCCCTCGACCGTCGTCCAGCCCAGCAGGATGTCGCTGACCACCTGCATCCGCTTCTGGCCGAGCACCACGCGCCGCCCCTCGTGCTCCGGGTCCGGCACCTCGAAGCCGGCCGTCACCAGGTGCGGGACGAGGGCCGAAGGGCGGACCTCCTTCACCTGGAGGACCAGTGACTCGCCCCGGTGGTCCAGGAGCAGGACGACGTACGAGCGGGTGCCCACGCTGCCCGTGCCCACCACGCGGAACGCCACGTCGTGCACCGCGTGCCGGGAGAGCAGGGGGTGACGGTCCTCGGACAGCGTGCTGAGGTAGCTCTCCAGCGACGAAGCGACCGCCGCCGCCTCCGCGTCCGGAACCCGGCGCAGCACCGGCGGGGCGTCGACGAACCGGCGGCCACCGTCCCCGGCCGGCTCCGTCGACTTCGCCGCGAAGCGCCCGCTGGTGTTGCCCCGCGCCTTCTCCGCGACCCGCTCCAGCGTGCCGATCAGGTCATGGGCGTCGGTGTGGGAGACCAGCTCCTCGTCCGCGATCGCGTTCCACGCGTCCAGCACCGGGAGCTTGGCCAGCAGCCGCATGGTGCGCCTGTAGGCACCCACCGTGTCGTGCGCCGCCTTGCGGCACGCGTCCTCGTCCGCGCCCGCCTCCCGGCCCGCGAGCACGAGCGAGGTGGCGAGCCGCTTGAGGTCCCACTCCCAGGGGCCGTACAGCGTCTCGTCGAAGTCGTTCAGGTCGATGACCAGGCCGCCACGCGCGTCGCCGTACAGGCCGAAGTTCGCCGCGTGCGCGTCACCGCAGATCTGGGCGCGGATCCGGGTCATGGGAGTGCGGGCGAGGTCGTACGCCATGAGCCCCGCCGAGCCGCGCAGGAACGCGAAGGGCGTCGCCGCCATCCGGCCGACCCTCATCGGCGTGAGCTCGGGGAGCCGGCCGAGGTTGGACTCCTCGACTGCGGCCACGGCGTCGGGACGGGCGGCGTCGAGGTCGAGAATCGCGTGGTCACCGCGCGGCACCCGCCTGCGCAGTGCCTTGCCGTCCTCCTTGGGCGATCCGCCGCCGGGCCACTCGGCGAAGCCGCGCACGCCGGGCAGCCGACGCACGGCGGAATCCGACGACGACTCCGATGCCACCGCGGCCACCTGCGCCGTAGCCTCCGCACCGACCTCGGTCATACCGACCGCCTCCCCCGCTCACGCACGAACATCAACTCGTGCCGACGTTACAGCCGGTGGCCGAAACGCGTCAGACCCTGTGGACAACTCCGCGGTTGTGGAAAACACCGCTCGGCCTGCGGCCGGCGAGCGCCGTAGCGCCGTAGCGCCGTAGCGCCTGGCGAGGGTGACGCGATCGATCTGCCTCAGCAGGTCTCGGGCGGCCCCACGCCATCCGCCAAGTGCTCCTGCGCCCACAGCCCCAGCGCGGTGAGCGCAGGCTCCAGCGCGGCGCCCGCCTCCGTCAGCCGGTACACCACCCGCAGCGGCGGCCCCTCGTACACCTCGCGCACCACCAGTCCAGCGGCGGCGAGTTCGGTCAGCCGGTCGGAGAGCATGCGCTCGCTGATGCCGGGAATCGCCCGGCGCAGGGCGACGAAGTACGCAGGCCCCGCGGTCAGGACGGACACGATCGGGCCGGTCCAGCGCTTGCCGAGCAGTTGGAAGACACGGGTGATGCCCTCGTCGACCCGTTTGCACGCCGATACGTCGTGACTCTGCTCACCCGCCATGCCCTTCAGGGTACTGCCCTGCGGTACGGGGATGAAAAAAAGTAAGTGACTGTGCTATCCATAGTCGTGTACGAATACTTAGTAACTGCGGGAAGGTGCGCCCAGCTCCCTGCCCGCTTGCCATCCGCTTTCGTCCCTCTGGAGACCCCCATGGCAACGCTCCTGCACATCGACTCCTCGGTCTTCCCGGCCGACGCCTCCTCCTCCCGCGCCGTCGCCGACGCCTTCCGCCGCACGTGGCAGGAACAGCACCCCGAGGGCACGGTGATCCACCGCGACCTGGCCTTGAACCCGGTGCCGCACATCTCCGCCCACGCCCACACCGCCGGCTTCGCCGATCCGGCCACGCACACGCCCGAGCAGGCCGCCGCCTTCGCCGAGCGCGTGACGCTGATCGAGGAACTGGAGCGTGCGGACGCCGTGCTGATCGGCGCCCCGATGTACAACCTGACGGTCCCGTCGACGCTGAAGGCCTGGCTGGACCAGGTGGTCCTGTTCGGCCGTACCGCGGGCGACGCCCAGTCGGTCAAGGGCATCCCGGTCACCGTCGTGGCCAGCCGCGGCGGCGCGTACGGGCCGGGCACTCCGCGCGAGGGCTACGAGTACGTGCAGAACTACCTGTCGGCGGTCCTGGCCGACTTCCTGGGCGCCGACCTCGAGTTCATCGTTCCGGAGCTCACGATGGCCCCGGCCAACCCGGAGATGGCCGACCTGGTCCCCCTCTTCGAGGCCTCCCGCGAGCGCGCCCTGGACGAGGCCGCCGCGAGGGCGAAGCAGCTGGCCCAGCGGCACGCGGCGTAGCCACGTCGTGCGCGGCCGAAGGGCACTCGCGCCAGCAGCCGCCCGCCGCCTGGCGCCTGGCGTATGCCGCATTGCCGTCCGTCACGCGCGCCTCGGAGAACCCGTCCCGGCGAAGGAGCCCCTACGCGCGCGTGGCGGTGCGCAGCGCCGGGAAGCCGCTACGACGCCGAGTACGAGACGCCGAGTACGACACGAATACGACGGCCAATCCGCGCCGACCGAGGCACGTCTCTCAACGCCTCAATGGTTCACAGCCACGAGCCACCGGTCACGCGCGATCCGTCACGGGCCGTCGCCGACACCCTGCAACGGAAACAACCGACACAGCGGTCGAGGACCCCGGCCCCTCTCCCGCCGAGTGCTGTCCCACCGACGGCAGACACAGCGCCACCACCAGCCCGACCACCGCGAGCACGGTGACCCGCACCAGATGCACGTCCCGGCGCTCGGGCACTCTCCTCAGGGGAGCACCCCAGCACCCCGCCCCTCACCCACGTCCACGTCCGGCCCCCACCAACCGCGCCGCTTGACGAGCTGCCGGCACCAGGTCCGCCCTACGGAACCAGGCAGCCAGCACCAGCGGATAGACCAGGTACCCGAACCGCGTCGCCGGGATCAGGCACATCGCCAGCCCCAGCCCGAGTGCCAGCCGGTCCGCAGCCGCAATGACGGTCCTGGGCGGACGTACCGCCAACGACACCGCGACCCCGGCCGCGGCGGCCACGAGCCCGGCCATGGCCAGGACGGATCCGCCGGGGACGTACGTGGCCAGCAGGTACCCCGGCAGCGGGCTGGCCGCCGGTGAGTGCACCCCGCCCTCGCCGAGCGGGAAGAGCACCACGTGCTCGACGAAGGCATGCGGATCGGCCGAGGCCACCGGCACCACGGCCAGGGCGGCCACCAGTACGGCGACGGCTCCGGCCCGTATCGCCGACCGCCGCCCCCCGCCGTCGCCGCGAGCAGCACCAGCCCCACCGGCAGCAGCGGCCAGGCCGTCCACTTCAGTGCGGCCGCGGCCCCCATCGCGAGCCCCGCCGCCGTACCGGACCCGCCCCGGCCCGCCAGCGCCAGCCCGAGGCACATCAGCCCGATCACCGGCAGATCGACACCGCCGACGGCCAGCGGGAGCGCCACCGCGGGGAAGGACGCGAGAAGGAGCACGGCGTTCGGGCTCGCCTTCCCACCACTGGAATTCCCACCGCTCGAAGCCGCTCTCCCCGAAGCCGTTCCACCCGAAATCCCGCCCCGCAACAGGCGGTTGAGATCGGCCCGCCGCGCGGCAACGAGCATGCTCGCCAGGAACACCCCGCAGAACCACACCCGGGCATCCGCGAGCGGCGTGCCGCCGAACAGCGTGTGGGGTATCCCGAAGATCGCCATGCCCGGCAGGTAGGGGTTGTAGTCGTCGACGCCGGCCGGATGCGGCACGTAGGGGCTGCCGGAGTCCAACAGCAGGGCGCCCGAGTGCTCGACCACCTGCACCTCCGACTGCGCGGCACCCGCCGCGATCATCAGCGTCAGCGGGACGACGGATCCGATCAGCGCGGCGACCGCACCGCGTTCACCCCAAGGGCGCGGTGATCTACGGGCGAGCTGCGCGGCGACGGCGTACCCGACGGCGGCGCAGAGGCCCCAGATCCGGTGCGGGGTGAGGGTCGTGACCAGGGCCAGCGACAGCGCGAAGGCCGCGCATCCGGTCCAGAACAGCACGTCGCGGCGAACGCGGGGAGCCCGGCGGGACCTTTCACGGCCACTCCGGACGGGCACCTGCGGCACGGGGGCGAGGACAGGGCCGCCGCCGGACCGGACTCCGGCAACGAAAGAGAGGGAGTCGGGTGGCATCGGCGGGCTCCTGGAGAAAGGGGATCCCCAATCTCGCGCCGAGGCAGCGACGGCCACCTCGGCCGAACGGCCACCGTTCACAGCCCGCGCAGCAAGCCGCTCAGCCGAAAGACCGACCGGGCGGGAAGGCCGCCTCCGACCGGGGCGCGGACCGGCCGAAGAACCTACCGGCGACCTCAGTCACCGCACGCCCCCCAGTGCCCGTCAGCCCATCAGCTCACCGGCCCACCGCCCCCATACCGGCTCACCGCCCCCACACCCCACCGGCACAATCACCGCATGCATCTGATCTCCGTCGTCCTCGTCGCCCTCATGGCGCTGCTGCATGCCTACATCCTGGTCCTGGAGATGTTCCTGTGGCAGCGCGGACCGGGCCGCCGCTTCCACGGCTTCGACGCCGAGCTGGCCCGCACCACCGCGCCACTGGCGGCCAACCAAGGCCTCTACAACGGCTTCCTCGCCGCGGGCCTGGTCTGGGGTCTGATAGCCGACGACCCGACCGGCCACCGCGTCCAGATCTTCTTCCTGTCCTGCATCGTCGTCGCGGGCGTCTACGGCGCGGCCACCGCCAACCGCCGCATCCTCTTCGTCCAGGCGCTGCCCGCAGCCGTGACCCTCGCCACGGTCATCGCGGCCGGCTGAGCACGATGCCGTGGCCTGAAAGCTTCATCACAGGCCACGGCCATCGAGCGCGCCGTAGCGAAGCAACGCGGGGCAACGCGGGGCACGACGTGTCGAACGCAACACGAGCGCCAACACCGCACAACGAGAAGTCGCAGGTGTTGGACTGCTACGTCGTTTTGGGAGGAAGCAGGCGGAGTGTCGTTGCCACCGGCCGCATTCGACCGTGTGCCGCTGTTTGTAGTCGCTCTTGCAGAACTAGCAAAGAGCCCGGAATCTCCGACTTGGGCCCTATTTGTGGAGCACGTGCCGAGAATCGAACTTGCTCTCGATTGGGAAGCGACGACGCGTGGGCGGCTGCGTAGCCATTGACCTGCGCTTATGTGGCGCAGCGGTGGCCGCGCGCGAGAGCGGGTTGGCCTCCGCTGGTGAACGCTGTTGTCCGCTCCTGAGGACACTCTGCGGGCACCAGCGCCGTGACGGCTGGGCCGACCGAGGCCGGGTAGGCGCCCCATGACCAAGAACCACGGTTGCCGTGCGTGTTCTATCCGGCGGGTCCGGGAGGTAGCTTGGTGGACAGGGCCCCTGAAGGAGGGCGATCCGATGCCGTGGTTCGCATGGCTGCTCGCCGCCGCGGCACTGGGTGTCGCTGAGTTCTTCACCCTGACACTCGTCTTCGGTCTGCTCGCGGGCGCCGCATTGGTTGCCGCCGTAGTCGCTGGTGTGGGAATCGGCATCCTCGGCCAGCTCCTGGCCCTGGCGGCAGCAGCGGCGGCGGGCTTCATCCTCGTCCGTCCTGTCGCGCTACGGCATATGACCCAGCAACCCATCACACGCGACGGCACGGATGCGCTGATCGGCAAGCGGGCCGAAGTCACGCAGGAGGTCACCGCGACCCGTGGCCTGATCAAACTCTCCGGCGAAGAATGGTCCGCACGCGCCCTCGACGAGAGCCTTGTGATCCCGGTGGGGGCACTGGTGGATGTGATGGAGATCGAAGGCGCCACAGCCATCGTCTACCCCCGCGAACTCCTTCCGTGAACGGCTGAGCACATAGCAACGGAGGCACTGTGGATGCAGTTGTCATTCCCATTCTTGTGGCGGCCATTGTCGTTGTCTTCCTCGTGGCCTCCGCAGTGCGGATCGTCCCGCAGGCACGCCGCTACAACATCGAGCGGTTCGGCCGGTATCGCAGGACGCTGCAACCCGGGCTGAACCTGGTCCTGCCGGTGGCGGACCGCGTCAACACCAAACTCGACGTGCGCGAGCAGGTCTACTCATCCGACCCCAGGCCAGTGATCACCGAGGACAACCTCGTGGTGAACATCGACACCGTGCTCTACTACCAGATCACGGACCCACGGGCAGCGGCCTACGAGGTCGCTGACTACCTGCATGCGATCGATCAGCTCACCGTGACCACGCTGCGGAACGTCATCGGCAGCATGGACCTGGAGGAGACGCTCACCTCCCGTGAGGAGATCAACTCCCGGCTTCGCGCCGTCCTCGACGATGCCACCGGCAAGTGGGGTATCCGCGTCAACCGCGTCGAGATCAAGGCCATCGATCCACCGCACACCATCAAGGAAGCGATGGAGAAGCAGATGCGGGCCGAGCGTGACAAGCGGGCGGCCATCCTGCACGCCGAAGGGGAGCGGCAGGCCAAGATCCTCACCGCGGAAGGCACGAAACAGAAGGACATCCTGGAGGCACAGGGCACGCAACAGGCCATGATCTTGAGGGCGGACGGCGAGGCAAAGGCTGTGGAGCTCGTCTTCCAGGCCGTCCATCGCAACAACGCCGACCCGAAGATCCTGGCCTACAAGTACCTCGAAACGCTCCCGCACCTGGCGAGCAGCGACAACAACACGTTCTGGGTGATCCCGGGGGAGCTGACCGAGGCGGTTCGGACCGTCACTCGGGCCTTCGGTGATCAGTCGACGGCAGGTCCACCCCCAACCGCGCAGCCCGGAGAAGCAGCCACCGCCACCGCCGACGACACGTCTGCCGAAGGACGGACTCCGGAACTCGATGCAGGCTGGAGCGTTTCGCTCGACGCGGCGGCGGCGGCTGATGAGGCCGGAAAGCAGGCCGCCGCCGCGGTGAGCGATGCCAAGGCAGAGGCCGAGGCCGCGAAGACGGCCCAGGTACCGCGCCGGGCGCAGACGTCCGGCGATTGAGCCCACCCTCGGTTGCCGCCAGGACCGCCGTGAGGCTCTCCGTGGGCTGTCGTCCAGTCTGTGATCCGCGGGGCGGGGATGTCGAGGAAGGGTAGGACGCAGCGGTCCGCCCATTCTCGCCGTACGGCCACACGGGCCGTAGGAACCGTGCTCATGTACTCCAGGTCTGTGCGGAGCGACTCCACCATGCGGTCGCCGGATCCAGATCCATGAGCAGGACGGGAATGGCCCCGCCGCGCGTGCAGCGGCGCCACCCGGAGTGTCAGCCGGGCTCCCGGACGACGGTTCTCAGCGGAGGCGGTCATCGAACCAGCTGACGGCGAACTCGGGATGCTCGCTGAAGCAGTTGCAGCCGTCGAAGGGCATGCGCAGCCCGAGGGCGAACGCCGATGGCTGTGCTGGACTTGACCCAGATGCCGGTGGGCTTTCGTACGTCGGGATCCGGCAGTCACCCGCTTTCGCGGACGTGATGGGCCGCCTGTGTGTCCCGCGCCGGCGCGGACGACCTCGCACTCGGCCGGATGTGGTCCTGGACGATCAGACGTACTCCTCACGCGCCATTCGTGACCACCTGAGCAAGCGTGGCATCCGGGCGGTGATCCCAGTTCCGGCGGACCAGCGGGGCCACCGACTGCGTCATGGCAGGCTCGGCGGTCGGCCACCCGCCTTCGACCGTGAGGGATACAAGCAGCGCAATACGGTCGAGCGGTGTATCAACCGGCTGAAGCAGTGGCGCGGCATCGCCACGCGCTATGAGAAGACCGTGACCATCTACCTGGCCGGACTCCACGTCGCGGGCATCTTTCTCTGGTCCGCGAGATGAAGCAGGTCGACAGGCAGAGCGCCATACTCCGGAACGACGTGCACCCAAGGCACGGTGTTCATCGGCCCTTCCCCTCCATGACCCAGGCTGTCGACCATGACCCAGGCTGTCGACCGCCATCAGCCCCGGTGACGGCAGAGAGCTGCAAAGTCTAGATCCAAACGAAACGGCCTAGATGGGCATCGTCGCCTTGAGCGGTGCTGTCCTCACTCGTCGTACGTGCCACGCCCCGGCTTCACTTGGGCGGCAGGCTCGCCGCGAAGGCGCGTCCCTCGTCGACCCAGGCGCCGAGCGCCTCCTTCTCCACGACCGCGGTGCCGTCCACCACGACCCAGCCGCGCATCGGGCGGCCGGTCATGTCGAAGATCCGCGCGCCTGGCCGTGCCAGCGCTGCATCCGTCGCATCCGGGCCGACTCTGACCATGAGGTCGCCGCCGGTGACGCCGACTGCCATGTTGCCGCGGTGCAGGAAGGCGAGCCCGCCGAACATGCGTTTCTCGCTGATCTCCGGGTCCGCGCCCAGCCGTTCCCGGATCCGCTCGGCGAGTCCTTCGTCGTACGCCACGTCACACCCCTGTTCTAGGTTCCATGCTCCACGAGGCGTGCTTCCAGATCCCGAAGGTCCTTGGCGAGGTTGCCCCGCACCTGGCGTGCGAGCAGCGGGGCGGCGAGCCGGTAGAAGCCACCTCCTCCGCCGCGGACACGGATGCGGGCAAGGGTGCCGTCAGGGTGGGGCTCGAAGGTGTACGTGACGTGCATCGGCATCGGGCCCGCCACCGAGACCATGTCGAGCAGCCCCGGCGGGTCGTACGCGGCGACCCGCAGCACGTAGTCGATACGGCGGCCCAGGAAGTGCGCCGTCCGCGTGACCTCGGCCCCGGCGCCGAAACCCCCGCTGTCCGCCTCCCGAGTCAGCTCGGCCGTACGGATCCCTTGGGTCCACTCGGCGTCGTGCCGCCAGTCCATGGCGTACGCGGCCACCTGCTCGCGCGGCAGCGGGACGACCCGCTCGGCCGTCACGTCGATCGTCATGTCTCCACCTTCCTCGCTCCCGCCCGGCGTCACCATCCGGTGAGCAGCAGATGGTTGAGGAGGAGGGCGAGTACGGCCTGGGCGGTGAGCCAGGCGCGGGGTCGGGTGAGGAACGCGCAGGCCGGCAGCAGCCACACCGCGAACGGGAGCCAGATGCGTTCCGTCTCGGCCTTGCTCATGCCGGACAGGTCGGCGACCAGGAGGGCCAGGAGAGCGGCGGACACGAGAACGGCGAGGGCGACATGGCCGGGAGGTTCGGTGCGCCGCCGAACCAGCACGGCACCCGTCCGTCGCAGCCCTGCTGCCGTCGCCAGGCCCGTGATCAGGACCGTGCAGGCGAGGTTCGCCCACACCCAGTAGCCGTAGGGGCGGATGCCGCCCACACCCTGGTAGTAGCGCGGGACCAGGAGGTGGTACGCCTCCCACCAGTCGAATCCGGCGAGGGTGAAGGCCATGGGCACCACGGCCAGACCGGCGACCAACGCCGCGAGCAGCACGGGCCGTTCCCGCACACTCCGTCGACCCAGCAGCAATACCGCCGCGCCGATCAGCGCGACGAGTGTGAGGCCGTACGAGAGGTAGCAGGTGAGCCCGAACAGCAGTCCAGATGCTGCTGCCCACCACAATGACCGTCCCCTGATCGCGAGCGCCAGCAGCGCCACGGCCCACGCCGCGACCGCCGCGAAGTACGCGTCGGCCGAGGCTCCCATCCACACCGCGGCCGGGGCCAGGACCAGGAAGGGTGCCGCTCGTCGCGCGAGGCTCTCTCCGGCCAGCGCCCGTACCGCGACCAGCGCGGCCACACATGCTGTCGCGCCGACGGCGATGCACCACACCCCGGCCCACCCTCCGCCCCGCAGGCCCACCCGGTCGAGGAGGACGAAGGTGAGCGGCGCCGCCGGAGGGTGCCCGGCGACATGGGCGGGCCAGTTGTCCGGTGATTCCACGAGGATGTGGTGGGTGAAGTCCCGAAGGGTGGCCGGGATGTCGTCGAAGCGGTCGATGACCTGGAGGTATTCGTGGCGGGCGGTCAGACGGCCCGCGATGCCACGCTGCCAGCCGTCGATCAGGGCAAGGGAGGCGATCCAGGCTGTTGCCGACGCCCAGGCCGTCGCGAGCAGGGCCTGCCAGGGCAGCCGGGCGGCGAGGACGGGACCGTAGACGACACCGGCTGCCGCCACGACCAGGGCCGCGGGGGTGCCGGGACCGACGTGTGGGTCCCAAGTGGCGAGTACCGGTGGCCACTTGACGAACAGAGTGTGGCGGGAGTGCTGGATGTGCCGTCCGACCAGGACGGCCGCCGTAACGAGGAGCGCGGCGGCCAGGGCGGCGTACAGATCGCGGAGGAGGGGGCGGGTCACCTCCGTACGCTAGGCCGGGCGGCGCGGAAGATACGGCCGTCCGGGCCGCATGTCAGCGTTTCGGCATGGGTCGCGGGCCCGCTTCGGGGGTGTCTCGGACCTACGGTCGAGCCATGACACGGTCTCCTTCCTCGCCGGGCTTCTGGCGCAGTCCCCTGCGCGGTCCGTGGCTGACGTCCGTGCTCGGTGTGGTGCTGCTCGGCGGGATCACGGTGCTGTTCGTGACCGGGCTGGTGTCCTACGCCGCCTACAACCCGAACCTTGCACGGGTCAACGACCAGACCCCGGACAAGGGGATCCTGGGCTTCTACCTCTTCCCTTGGCCCACCGACCCGCACTGGCTGTACCGGCTCAACCAGGGCGTCCATGTCACCCTCGGCATCACGCTGATCCCCGTGCTGCTGGCCAAGCTGTGGTCGGTGATCCCGAGGCTGTTCGCGCTGCCGCCGGCCCGCTCACTCGCGCACGCCCTCGAGCGGATCTCCCTGCTGCTCCTGGTCGGCGGCGCGCTGTTCGAGTTCGTGACGGGCGTGCTCAACATCCAGCTGGACTACATCTTTCCGGGGTCCTTCTACACCCTGCACTTCTACGGGGCGTGGGTCTTCATCGCCGCGTTCGTCGCCCACGCCGTACTGAAGATTCCTGCGGCGGTGGGGAACCTACGCCAGCTCGGGGACGAGGAACCGTCCGAACCGGCCACGTCGAACCCGGCCCCGCTGAATGCGGCCCCGTCCGATCTGGTCTCCCCGCGCCCGGATCCGCCGACCGTGTCGCGGCGCGGTGCCCTGTGGTTCGTCGGGGGTGGCTCGCTGCTGCTGTTTGCGACGACCGTCGGGCAGAGCTTCGACGGGTTGCCGCGGCGCACCGCCCTGCTGGCCCCGCGCGGTGGAGCCGAACCCGGCAGCGGCCCGAACGGCTTCCAGATCAACAAGACAGCCCGGTACGCCGGGATCGACGCGTCGGAGACGGCCGACGGCGCCTGGCGACTCGTCGTGACCGGACGCACCGGCACCGTCCGCCTGAGCCGTGCCCAGCTGGCCCGGCTTACCCTGCACAGCGCGGCGTTGCCCATCGCCTGTGTCGAGGGCTGGTCTACGTCCGACCAGTGGTGGCGCGGGGTGCGGCTGAGCGACCTCGCCGCGCTCGTCGGGTATGACGACGATTCACCGGACGTGCTCGTCGAGTCCCTGCAGCGGCGCGGAGCCTTCCGCCGTGCCGCCCTGCGGGCCAACCAGGTCGCCGACCCGCGCTCCCTGCTCGCCCTGTACGTCAACGGCGAGGACCTGTCCCCCGACCATGGCTTCCCGGCGCGGGTCATCGTGCCCGCGGCGCCCGGCGTGCTGAACACCAAGTGGGTGGCCCGCATGACGTTCGGAGAACTCTGATGCGCCGACCGCGGATCCCTGTAGGTAGTCCCTTCCAAATTCTGCTGCTCGCGGCCTCGTTCGCCCTCGCCGGCTATGCAGGCGTTCGCCTCCTCGCCGGCGACTGGTTTGCGGTGGCGGTGTGGTTCGTGGGCGCGGCGCTGCTGCACGATCTCGTCCTGCTGCCGCTGTACGCGGTGGCGGACCGCTCCGTCGTACGAGGGCTCGACGCGGCAGGCCACCGGGAGTGGGTGAACTACGTCCGTGTCCCGTCAGCGCTGTCCGGTCTGCTCCTGCTCGTGTGGTTCCCGCTGATCAGCGGGAAGGTGGAGCGGCGCTACCAGCTGGGCACCGGACTGTCCTCGGAAGGCTTCCTCGCTCGATGGCTGCTGATCACCGCCGTGCTCTTCGCCGGCTCGGCGCTGCTGCTGGCGCTGCGGCTGCGCAGGGCGACGAAGCAGCGGCCGCCGGCCGTCCAGTGACCGACGGCACTCCACCGTCTGCGGCGGGCGTGCCGCAGCAGGGCCGGGGTGCCGAGCCGCGCCCAGAGGAACCTGCCGTCGGACGTGGGACAGTCGACGACGTCGACGACCTGGACCTCGACGCGCTCGTCGACGTCCACTGCTGCCGTCTCGGCGATCAACAGGCCGCCCGGGGAAAGGAGCCCGGCCACCCGGTCCAGCAGAGCACGCGGATCGCCGTCGATGCCGATGCTGCCGTCCATGAGCAGGACGGTGTCCCAGCGACCCTCGCCGGGCAGGGGGTCGAAGACGGAGCGCCGCAGTGCCTCGCCCCCCAGCCGCACGGCGCTGTGGACGGCGGCCTCGCTGACGTCGATGCCGAGGACGGGCCGGCCACGGGCGGCGAGTTCCGCGACCAGGCGCCCGGGGCCGCAGCCGACGTCCAGCACGGCGCCCTCACACCTGTCCAGAACGTCCAGATCGACCGGGTCGGCGTGCGCGCACCAGCGTTCGACGTCGAGGGGCAGCAGCCAGCCGTCGGTGCGACGCAGGAACAGCGGGCCACGGCCCGCGCGCAGGGCGGTGGCGTAGGGGTCGGCGGCGGCCCAGGCCGCGGGCGTCGTGTTCATCGGCGCCTCGCCGGCCGGTACCGGGCCGGCCGGGCCGCGAACTTCCCGTGATCCGGATCGGTGGTCACGGCTCTCACTCTACGAAGGGAAGCCAGGCAAATCGGTCTGTGCTGCTTGTGAAACGCGGACGTCGGAGCGCCGGAAACCGATGGAGGCGGCCCCGGAAGCGGGCCCGATACGAGGCCGCCGCCTGGTCCCCGCTGCTGCCGAGTTCTCGTACACCTTCTGTCGCCTGCCGCAGGCATCCGTGGCCGGTGTCAGAGTTCCTCGTTCGGCCAGTCCAGCAGCCGGGCACCGATCACCGCGGTCTGGAGTATGTAACGGTGAGCCGGATCGGCGGGGTTGGCGCCGGTGAGCTTGTGGATGCGCTCCAGCCGATAGGTCAGGGCCCGCACGCTGAGCGAGAGGCGGCGGGCGGCCTCGGCGGCCACGCAGCCCGAATCGAAGTAGGCGGTGAGGGTGCCGAGGAGAGGCCCCGCGCCACCGCGAGCCGCGGTGAGCGGGCCGAGGCTGTTCAGCACGAGGTCGGCCATGGCTTGCCGGTCACGGGTCAGGACGGGGTACACGAGCAGGTCGGCAGCGCGCAGGACCGGGTCCTCCAGCTCCAGACGTTCGGCCAGTTCCAAGGCGTTGAGCGCCTCTTCGTACGAGTGGACGACTCCGCCGGCGCCGGGCTGTGCGCGGCCGATGGCGACCTGGCCGCCTTCCGTGGCCGCGTGGGCCTGCTTGGCGAAATACGCGAGGACCTCGTCCTGGTGGCCGGGGGCGATGCACAGCATGCGGCCGTCCTTGGTGGTGAGCAGGATGCTGCGGTCGCCGAAGCGGGAGATGAGCGCGCGTTCCACCTGTTGGGGAACCTTGTCGCCTTCGTCGTAGGCGGTGGGACCCTGGGCGACGGCCACGGCGTGGGCGTGTGAGAGGCGCAGGCCGAAGCGTTCGGCGCGTTCGGCGAGACGGCCCAGGTCGCTGCGTCCGTAGAGGAGGTCGTCGATGAACTCCCGGCGAGCGGCCTCCTCTTGGCGCACGGCGTGGCGTTGGGCGCGTTCGTAGCCCTCGGAGAAGGCGTCTATGACGTGGTGCAGGGCGGCCAAGGCGCTGTCGGCCGTGCCGGGAGCGGTCGGCCATGCCGCGCGGGCGGCGGTCAGATGGGCGCTGACGAGGGCGCGCAGTCCGTGACCGGCGTCCGCGGCCAGCTCACCGAGCTCCTGGCGGGAAGTGACTTCCTCCCTAGTGAGGCGCCGCCCCGTGGCCGAGACCTCGGCCAGAATCTGGGCACAGCCCTCCACATAGTGCTCGGGAATGTCCCGTTCCGTCATGTCGCCCCCGGGTTCTTAACGCGCCGATGACGGTTTCTTAGCGGTTCACCGGCATGTAGACCCTAGTGAACGCTGCCGGAAACCGGCAATGCGCTGACGCGTGCCTGCCGTGCACCATGACCTAGGGGGAGCACTACGGGGGATTCCGGTGCCGGACACCGGCAGGTGTCCGGCACCGGAGCCCGGATCGCCCGATGCGCCACCGAGCACGCGGGACCACCACTGCGGGCGGAAAGGGGGACCAACGATGCGGACGTTTCTGGCAGTGGCCACCGGCCTGCCCACGATCCTGCTGACCGCCGCCCTCGTCGTGATGGTGTGCTTCTGGTTCCTGGTTGCCGCCGGCTTCACCACCGCCTACAGCTTCGACGCGGACCTTGACCTTCGTGCGTGGGGCATGGGCGGCGTACCGGTGACGATCGCCGTCTCCTCGCTGACAGTTCTCGCCTGGTCCCTGAGCGTCGGCGGGACTCTCGTGCTGGTCGTGTTCACGTCGCCGGGACCCGCCACCGGACTGCTGCGCATGGTCGTGCCGGCCCTGGCACTGCCCGCCGCGTGGCGGATGACCCGCCTGTTGGTACGGCCCCTGCACCGTCTCTTCCCCGATGAACCCGGTCTGCCCGGCCTGGGCCGGACACGGGACCGTGACCACTGGGACGACTCGGACCGCGCAGCCTGACACACGGCTCCATCGGGTCGCGGGCCCGCCCTCCCCCCCCCAGCGCCACCTTCCTCACGCATCACCTTCCTTATGCCTCAAGGACGTATGCCATGAATGCCATCACTCTGGGCGTCGGCGTGCTCATCGCCGTCACCGCACTCGCCGTCCTCGTCGTCTCCCAGCTGTTCCGCAAGGTGGAGCAGGGCAAGGCGCTGATCGTCTCCAAACTGCGCAAGGTCGATGTGACCTTCACAGGGCAGGTCGTGCTGCCCGTGCTGCACAAGGCCGAGGTCATGGACATCTCGGTGAAGGCCATCGAGATCACGCGGACCGGCAAGGACGGGCTGATCTGCCGGGACAACATACGTGCCGACATCCGGATCACGTTCTTCGTGAAGGTCAGCAAGACGGTCGAGGACGTCATCAAGGTCGCCCAGGCGGTCGGGACCGCGCGGGCGAGTGACCGGGACACGTTGCAGGAGCTGTTCCACGCGAAGTTCTCCGAGGCGCTGAAGACCGTCGGCAAGCAGTTGGACTTCACCGACCTGTACACCAAGCGCGACGAGCTGCGGTACCGGATCATCGAGGTCATCGGCGTCGACCTGAACGGTTACCACCTGGAGGACGCGGCGATCGACTACCTGGAGCAGACGCCGCTGACCCAGCTCGACCCGGCCAACGTCCTCGACGCCCAGGGCATCCGCAAGATCACGGAGCTGACGGCCGTCGAGCACGTGCGCACCAACGAGGCCCAGCGCACCGAGGAGAAGGAGATCACGCGGCAGAACGTCGACGCCCGTGAAGCCATCCTGGAGCTGGAGCGCCGGCAGGTCGACGCGGAGACCAAGCAGAAGCGGGAGATCGCGACCGTACGGGCCCGGGAGGAGGCCGAGACGGCGCGGGTGATGGAGGAGGAGCGGCTGCGGGCGCAGGGCGCGTTCCTGGCCACGGAGGAGAAGCTCGGCGTGCAGCGCGAGAACCAGGCTCGCGAGGTCGCCGTCGCCGCGATGAACCGCGAGCGGGTCATTGCCGTCGAGAACGAGCGCATCGAGAAGGACCGCCTTCTCGAAGTCATCGCGAGGGAGCGGGAGACGCAGCTGACCCGGATCGCCGCCGAGAAGGAAGTCGAGGCGGAGAAGCGGGAGATCGCCGAGGTCATCCGGGAGCGGGTCGCGGTGGACCGTACGGTCGCCGAGCAGGAGGAGTCCATCAAGAAGCTGCGTGCCGTGGAGGAGGCGGAGCGGCAGCGGCAGGCCGTGATCATCGCCGCCGAGGCGGAGGCGCAGGAGAAGCTGGTCAAGGACATCAAGGCCGCCGAGGCAGCCGAGCAGGTGGCAACGCACCACGCGTCCGAGGAACTCACCCTGGCCGAGGCCCGGTTGAAGACGGCCGACCTCGACGCCCGCGCCAAGCTCCGCCTCGCCGAGGGCGTCCAGGCCGAAGCCGCCGCCGAAGGGCTCGCCGCCGTCCAGGTCCGCGACAAGGAAGCCGATGTCATCGAGAAGGTCGGCCGTGCGGAGGCCGTCGCCACCGAGGCCCGGCTGCGGGCCGAAGCGGAGGGCGCGCAGGTCCAGGCACTGGCGGAGGCCGCGGCCATCGGCGAGAAGCTCAAGGCCGAGGCGGAGGGTCTGACCCAGAAGGCCGCCGCGATGGCCGCCCTTGACGACGCCTCGCGCGGCCACGAGGAGTACCGGCTGCGCATCCAGGCGGACAAGGAGATCCGCCTCGCCGGGCTCGACGTACAGCGCCAGGTCGCCGAGGCACAGGCCACGGTGATCGCCACCGGGCTGGAGAACGCCGACATCAACATCGTCGGCGGCGAGTCGGTCTTCTTCGACCGGCTGGTGTCCTCGATCGCGCTCGGTAAGGGCGTCGACGGCTTCATCCAGCACTCCGAGACCGCGCAGGCGCTGGCCGGGCCCTGGCTGGACGGCACCTCCAGCTTCACCGACGACCTGAGCCGCATCCTCGGCTCGGTCTCCACGGCCGACGTGCAGAACCTGACCGTATCGACGTTGCTGATGAAGCTGATGAGGACCGGCGGGGCCGATTCGGGGCGGCTCCAGCAACTGCTCGACAAGGCAGGCGAGTTGGGTCTGGCGGACAAGCCGCTCACCGCACTCAACGGCAAGGCCGTCCACGCCTGACCGTCTCCCTCCCCAGGTCCGGAGCCGCCGCACAGGGGACGGCGGCTCCGGACCGTGTTCTTCCGACGTCCTGAAAGGGAATCCATGACGACCGGCCCGGACACCGGCACGCACGAGCCACTGGACACCGGCACGCACGGCCCGCTGGACACCGGTGCATACGAGGTACTGCGCGACCGCCTCACCACGCAGGCCGCCGAACTCGCCCACCGCACCGAGGCACTCAACGCCCGCCGCGGCGAGGAGTTCGGCTCGATGCGGCTGGAACTCGCCGGTACCGAGCGACTGCGTACCGAGCACGCCGTAGCGCCTCGGGACATCGTCGCCGTGGGAGACGTACTGCTCTTCGGCTACAACGCCGTCCCGAGCCGTGAGGCGGACACGAGTGTCGGCGATGTCCTGGCCCTGCACGACCGCAATCTTCGACGGCTGCCCGATGATGCCGTGCCCGGCCTGCTCGACGACCCCGCCTTCGTCCGGGAGTTCGCGGCCCTGCACCGCTACTACCGCCAGGCCCGTCTCCTCCGACTCCGCGGCCTCGACGGCAAGGTGCTCGCCGTCTTCCAGACCGGCGAGAAGACGGACGACGTCCGCGTCCTGCGCTGGACCCTGTCCGCCGACGGTCGGGCCACGTTCCTGGACGCACGCGGCGATCGTGACCACATCCTGCCGCCCTCCCACGACGTCGACTGGACGGCGACCACCCGCGACGACCACGTCCTCGGCCGCCATCCCCACGTCTCCATCGGTGGCGAGGTGTTCGTCTCCACCGTCGGCGGCACCCTCACCGTCAAGACCGACGACGACACCGAGACCGGTGAAGGCGTCCACACCGAGCCGGTCGACGAGCCGCTCCAGGCCCTCGCGGACGCGGACATCGCCCACACACGCGTAGGTGCCCTGATCCTGCTGCGCGTGCGCCCCTACAAGGAGGACACCGACCGCCACCTGGTGTTCAACACCCTCACCAGGGCCGTCGTCCGCCTCGACGACATCGGCAGGGCCTGCCGCCGCCTGCCGGACGACCAGGGCATCGCCTTTCCCGGCGGCTACTGCCTGGCCACCGGTAGCCACAAGACGTACGACCTCGACACGGCAGACTTGGAGTTCGAGCGGGAGATCCGCTCACCGAACGGCGAGGACGTGCTGTACGCCTTCCACGCGCGCGCCGAGGGCCGCAGCCTGCTCCTGCCGTACAACACGATCCGCAAGGAGATGGCCGCCCCGCTGTCCTGCCATGGCTGGGCGCTCCTCGACGACGGCGCGCTCGTGGTCCTGCGTGCCGACGGTGACGAGCCACAGCGGGTCCATCCCGCGCAGCTGTGGAACTCCCCGTACGTCTCCGACACCCACGCCGCCGCCCAGCCGGTCGGCACCGGCCCGCTGGCCCGCGTCGGCAACGCCGACCTCGTGCGGGGCATCGCCGGCTGCCTGTCCATCACCGGTGCCGTCGCCGAGACGACACCGACCAGCGAGGTGTACGAGGCGCTGGTGGCCGCCTGCGTCCGGGTGGCGGACACTCACCACTGGCTGGCCGACCCCGAACTCGGCGACCTCCACACCCCGCTGGCACAGGTGCGCGCCACGGCGGAACAGGTCCTGGCCGAGTTCGAGACCGTCCAGGCCCTGACCCGGCAGGCCGCCGACGCGCTCGCCGAAGCCGCCGAGCGGATCGCCGCGGTCGTACGGCGGCTGCGCGGTGAGGCACCGCGCGCAGCCGCCGCCTGGGTGACCGGGCTGACCGAGCTCCGCCATGCGCAGGGGCACCTGCTGACGCTCAAGGAGATGCGGTACGCGGACACCGCCCGCATCGACGCACTCGCCTCCGACTCCGAGGCCGATCTGGCCGCGTTCGGGCAGCGGGCCGTCGCACACCTGGCGCGTGAGGACGCCTTCGCCGGCCACCACGCGGACGTCGAGCGGCTCGTCGCGGACGCCGAGGCCATCGCGACCGTCGCCGACACCGCGCCGATGGTGGCCCGTCTCGATGAACTGGCCCAAGGGATGGGTGTGGTGACCGAGGTGGTCGCCGGGCTCGACATCGGTGAGGCCACGGTCCGCACGTCCGTACTGGAGCGCATCGCCGAGGTCCTCGGCGGAGTCAACCGGGCTCGTGCCATCCTCGAAACCCGTCGTCGCTCTCTCCTCGACCAGGAGAGCCGGGCTGGGTTCGCCGCCGAGATCGGGCTGCTGGGCCAAGCCGTAGTCGGGGCCCTCGCGGTGGCCGACAGCCCCGACGCGTGCGACGAGCAGCTCGCCCGCCTCCTGGTCCAGGTGGAGAGCCTCGAATCCCGGTTCGCCGAGTTCGACGACTTCCTCGACGTCCTCGCGGACCAGCGCGACGAGGTCCACGAGGTGTTCTCCGCCCGCAAGCAGACCCTCGCCGACACACGGGCCCGTCACGCCGAACGCCTGGCCGACTCCGCGGCCCGCGTCCTCGGCACCGTGGCCCGCCGGGCCGCCGCCCTGACGGACGCGGACGCGGTCACCACCTACTTCACCTCCGATCCGATGCCCGTCAAGGTCCGCCGCATCGCCGACGAACTGCGCGAGCTCGGCGACCAGGTGCGGGCCGAGGAGCTGGACGGCCGCCTCAAGGCCGCCCGGCAAGAGGCACTGCGCGGCCTGCGCGACCGCGCCGACCTGTACTCCGACGACGGCCGAGCCCTTCGCCTGGGCCACCACCGTTTCGCCGTGAACACCCAGCCCCTCGATCTCACCCTCGTCCCCCACGGCGACGGACTGGCCTTCGCGGTGACCGGGACCGACTACCGCTCCCCGGTCACCGACCCCGACTTCACCACCACCCGCCCGTACTGGGCCCGCCCCCTGCCCTCGGAGTCGCCCGAGGTCTACCGCGCGGAGCACCTCGCCGCCCGACTGCTGGACGAACACGGCCCCGAGGCCCTCGCGGAGGCCGACCTGCCCGCCCTCGTGCGACAGGCGGCGGAGACGGCGTACGACGAGGGCTACGAACGCGGCGTCCACGACCACGACGCGACCGCGATCCTCACCGCGCTCCTGCGCCTGCACGATGCCGCGGGTCTGCTCCGCCACGAGCCCGGCGCCCGTGCCGCGGCCCAGCTGTTCTGGGAACACGCGACGACGGCGGAGGCCCGCGCAGGCTGGACGCGGCGTGCGGTGTCGCTGGCCCGGGCAAGGGAAACGTTCGGCCTCGCCCCCGCCATCGCCGAGCTGCGGGCGGAACTGGCGGAGGCGATCGGAGGCGAGTGCGCGAGCAGCGCCGCCGCCTACCTGTTCGAGGAGCTGACCACCGGACCCGACGGCTTCGTCATCAGCGCCGGCACCCGCACGATGCTCGACAAGTTCCGCAGCACCGTGGGCACGTCCGCCTACGACGACGACCTCACCGCACTCGACGACCTGACCACCCGCAAGCAGCTCGTCGAGGCATGGCTCTCCTCGTACGCCTCCTCCACCGGCTTGGACATCACGCCCGGCGAACTGGCCCAGGCGGTGGCGGCCGAGCTCTGCCCGGATCTGGTCCGGTACGAGTCCGACGCGGCGTTGACCGCGACCGTCGAGGGCCTGCTCGGCGCGCACCCGCGCATCACCGGCCGCACGCTCACCGTCCGCATCGACGAACTCCTCGCCCGTACCCAGCACTTCCGACTGCACGAAGTCCCTGCCCACCGTGCCTACCAGCGCCGCCGGACGGCCCTGGTGACCGCCGAGCGCACGCGGATCCGCCTGGACGAGTGCCGGCCGCGTGTGATGTCCGCTTTCGTGCGGAGCAAGCTCATCGACGAGGTGTATCTCCCCCTCATCGGCGACAGCCTTGCCAAGCAACTCGGCACCACGGGCGAGACCAGGCGCACCGACACCGGTGGTCTGCTCCTGCTCATCTCCCCGCCCGGCTACGGCAAGACGACCCTCATGGAGTACGTCGCCGACCGGCTCGGCCTGATCCTGGTGAAGGTCAACGGCCCGGCGCTCGGCCACACCGTTACCTCGCTCGACCCGGCAGAGGCTCCGAACGCCACCGCCCGCCACGAGATCGAGAAGATCAACTTCGCGCTGGAGGCGGGCAACAACACCCTCCTGTACCTGGACGACATCCAGCACACCTCCCCGGAGCTGCTGCAGAAGTTCATCCCGCTGTGCGACGCCACACGCCGTGTCGAAGGTGTGCGGGACGGCGAGCCGCGCACTTATGACCTGCGCGGTAAGCGGTTCGCCGTATGCATGGCAGGCAACCCCTACACCGAGTCCGGCAGCCGCTTCCGCGTGCCCGACATGCTCGCCAACCGAGCCGACGTCTGGAACCTCGGCGACGTCGTGACGGGCAAGGACGACGCCTTCGCCCTCAGCTTCATCGAGAACGCCCTGACGTCGAACCAGGTGCTCGCTCCACTGGCCGGCCGCGAACGCGCCGACCTGGACCTCCTCATCCGCCTGGCCGAGGGTGACGGGTCGTCCCGCGCCGACCGCCTCACGCACCCGTACGCCCCCGCCGAGCTGGAGCGGATCCTGGCCGTCCTGCGCCATCTGCTCACCGCCCGGCAGACGGTTCTGGCGGTGAACGCGGCCTACATCGCCTCGGCGGCCCAGTCGGACACGACCCGCACCGAGCCGCCCTTCCAGCTCCAGGGCTCCTACCGCAACATGAACAAGATCGCCCAGCGCATCCAGCCCGTCATGAACGACACCGAACTCGCCGCGCTGATCGACGACCACTACACGGCCGAGGCCCAGACCCTCACGACCGGCGCCGAAGCCAACCTGCTCAAGCTGGCCGAGCTGCGCGGCACACTGACGGCGCAACAGGCGTCGAGGTGGGCAGAAGTGAAGGCAGCCTACGTCCGCTCCCAAGCACTCGGTGGTCCCGAGGACGCACCCCTGCCCCGCGCGGTCGCCGCGCTCGGCCTGCTCGCCGACCGGATCGCCGCGATCGAGACGGCGATCAACCGGGCCGCCGACCCGCGCCACTTGTTGGCGAACTCCCAGGCCCGCCATGCGGCGGAGCGGCAACCGGGAGCGGAGGACCACTGACATGCGTGCTTTCGGCGGGACCGCTGAGCCCGACGGGCATCACGGCGTGCCCGACCAATGGATCGGTCTTGACGCCGCTGCTCGGCGCGGGAACTGGTGATGGACCGGAGCCTCGACGCTCGTTTTCACCAGCGGGACGTCCCAATGCCGACTTCGAGGAGAGGCTTGCGCTGATCCGCAGGCACTGGTCCAACGCGAACTCTTGATTGACCACCCCGAAGTGGCCCCATGCAGCGGGCCGCCTCGGCTCAGGCCCTCCGTCCGGTCCCCTCCGGACCCGCGCCGTGCGCCCCGCCCCGTGGCTGTCGGCCGAGGAGCTCGGCCAGGCCCTGCCGGGTGGCGGCGAGGACCACCCGGTCACCGGGCCGCAGGACATAGCCCGGGTGGATGTCCCACACGAGCCCAGCAGGCCGATCGGAGTCCTCGTGTGTCGGGGTGGCGGCGAGGTCGGGGAGCCGGTCGTCCGGGGCGGCGGTGTCCAGGGCGAGGACGCGCCAGCCACCGGCCCGGAACGACTCGGCGACGGTGCGCCCCTCCAGTTGGGGGTGCCCGGCGACGTTCAGGGCCGCGAAGAGCAGGACGCGGCGTTCGACAGGGATAGCCCCCAGGATCTGGCGGCCCATCATGGCGCCGGCGAAGGCGGGCGCGGCGAGCGTGGAGACGCTGCGGCTGCGGGTGAGGGCCTGCGGGTGGGCCGCGCGCAACGTGCGGTACACCGCGGTGGCGAAGTCGTCGTCGTACAGGCGCAGCGCGACCCGTAGGTCCGGTTTGACGGAGCGTGCGTACAGGGCGGCTTCGAGGTTCGTGGTGTCACTGCTGGTGAGGGCGAGCAGGGCATGCGCGCGGTGGACCTTGGCGGCTTCCAGGACACCTTCCTGGGTCACGTCGCCCAGGACGGTGGGGACACGGAGGCGGCGGGCAAGAGGCAGGCCGCGTGCCTCGGGGTCCTCCTCGACGCACACCACCGGGATGTCGAGTTCCCGCAGCCGAGCCAGGACACGGGTGCCGATCTTGCCGAGGCCGAGCAGGACGACATGGCCGGACAGACCGCGCGGCGGGCGCCGCAGCGCCGAGACCGTACGGAAGGTGCCGAGCCCTTCCAGAACGGCCGCGAGCAGGATGGGGAGCAGCAGCAGTCCGGCCAGGCCGGACAGGAGTTGGAGTACCTGGCGGGCTGTGGGTTCGCCGATCGCCGGGTCTCCGATCGCGAACAGGTCCAGCAGGGTCAGGTACGCGGCATACAGGGGGTGGTCGTCCGTGGTCAGCCAGCTTGCCACGGCAAGGCCCAGAACACTGGCGACGAGCCCGGCCAGCGACCAACGGAGCCGACGCGAGAACAGGGAGGCGAGCGGAAGCCCCCGCCCTGCCAGACGGCCGGGCGCAAAAGCGGCGCCGGTGTGGGCGACGGCTTCGAGAACCACCGTGCCGCGGCCCGTCGCGGCGGCGACCGCATCCATGTCGGGCAGCAACGTCGGTCCCTCCTGCCCGCTCGCGTCCGAACCCTCCGCTCCCGCAGGGTCGGTGGTGGTCGACGACAGCAGGGCGAGCGTGCACAGGCCGGGGTCGGCCACCTCGCCACGACCGGGCGGGGTGCGTTCCACCGCCCGTAACAGCAGCCCGTCGGCCTGGACCACCTTGCTGGTACCGGCGACCGCGGTGGCCGCCAGCGCCGGCGCCGCCGTGTCCGCGTCCGACAGGACGGTGGTGGAGGTGTCCAGGGCGTCGGGGTCCAGGCCGGGAGCGGCGAGGACGGCGGCCTGGTCGAGGAGTTCCTCAAGGTGCTGGCCGAGCTTGCGGTTGTAGAGCCTGATCACCAGGCGCAGCCGGGGGTTGAGCCGACGGGCGGCGAGGGCCGCGTGGATGTTGGCCGCGTCGTCGTCGTGGACCAGCGCCAGCGCGGCGGCCTCCCGCACACCCGCTTCGACCAGTACCGCCTCCGTGAGGACGGGCGCTTCGAGCACCCGGGAGCCGCCTCGCCGCCGCCGGGTGCGTCAGCCGTACGGTTCATGGCGGCCTGCATCCGGCCGAGCAGAGCGGAGGCACGCATCGGGTTCGTGGCGCCGGGGATGTTGGACGTCGGGACGACGAGGGTGACCCGCTCCCGGTACACCGTCGTGAGTTCGGCCGCCAGTCGTTCGGCGAGCGCATCGTCACCGCACACGATCATGTGTCCCGGCGGAGGAACGCGGGGCGTCGGCTGAGGGAACAGAGCCATGTCGTCGCAGACCTCCGGTCGAACGGACGCGCAGCGGGGGCGCGGGAGCGGGGTTGCCGGGAACAGGACCGGGTCAGGCACCCACACCGGCCGTACGCGACGCCGGTGCACCGTCGCCCTCTGGTACCCCGGCGATGGCCTCGACGTTGAAGAGCCGGGCGATCGGCACGTCGGTCGAGCTGTGCGCGACGATCGAGAAGGCGATGCACACGGCGATGAGCGTGAACGCCTCCTCCCCTTGCGGGATCCCCGCCTGGAGCACCAGCAGTCCGTACACCACGGAGGCGAAGCCCTTCGGCCCGAACCAGGCCGCCACCAGCTTCTCCCGGCGGGTGAACCGCGTGCCGAGCAGCGACAGCAACAGGGAGGCCGGGCGGATCAGCGCGATGGCAAGGACCACCGCGACGTAGCCGCCGAAGGACAGGTCGCCGAACAGCTGCGGCGTCAGCAGCGCGCCGAACACCAGCAGGGCCGCGAACTTGGCCAGCTCCGACAGCGCCTCCCCCAGGGGCTCGAACGCCTCCTTCGCCTCCGGCGAGCGTGCGGTGAGCACTGCGCCGGCGGAGAAGGCAGCGAGGTAGGGGTTCGCGTGCGTGAGGTGGCACAGGGCGTACAGGGTCACGCCGATGGCGAGAGGCAGCAGCGGCTGAAGCTTGGGCTCGGCGCCCAGCAGCCGGAACCTCACCAGCTCGTTCACGACGAACGGCAGGACCACACCGAAGACCAGCCCGAGGACCAGCTCCAGGGCGATCTTTCCGAGCGACGCCTCGGCGTCGCCGGAGGTCGGCCCGGCCGCCGCGATCAGGATGAGGACGACCGGCAGGGCGAGCCCGTCGTTGATGCCGCTCTCCACGTTCAGCAACTGGCGCAGCTTTGACGGGACTTCCTTGCGCCCGACGATCGCCGACGCGAACACGGGGTCGGTCGGCGCGAGGACGGCACCGACCAGGAACGAGGTCGTCCAGTCAAGGCCCACCACGAAGTGCGTGATCAGAGCCATGCCGACGAAAGCGAGCGGCATGCCGAGCCCGAGGGCACGCGCCGGGTTGCGCCAGTTCTCCCGCAGCTTGGGGAAGGAGACGTGCATGCCGTCGGTGAACAGCACCGCGAACAGCGCCAGGTCCGCCGTCACGGACACGATCTCGCTGTCCGGGGTGATGTGGATCAGTCCCAGAAATCCGTCGCTGACCAGTGCGCCGCCGACAAGGAAGAGGAAGGACGTCGAGAGCACGGTCCGGGCCGCGAGACCGGACAGCAGTACCGCGATGAGCAGCGCCACACCGAACACCACAACGAGCACCATGACCTGGACCCCCGATCGACGAAGAGACTTCTGTCCACACCGCCGACCAGACTTCCCGGCACACCAGTGGGGAGCTTACGCGTGCTTTACGCGTTCCTGACAGGTCCTTGACGCGCACTCTGGGACAGGGATCCTTGCCGGATTCCGGCAAGTCGAGGGCAGCCTGCGGGACGTCAGCGTTGCGAGCGTCGACCCATGACCTGGGCGACCAGGAGACCGGCGAGCAGGGCCCACGCCACCACGCCGTAGCCGCCATACGCCCAGCCCGCGGCGCCCACCGCAAGAGCTGTCAGCGAACCGCCCGCCAACGCGACTCTGTCCGTGACAAAAGCCCACTCCCGTCGTGCGCTGCCGGGGTCTCGCAGCTCCAGCACGGCGGTCTTGATGACCAGGACCGCAGTGACGACCAGCGCTGTGGCCAGTGAAGGTTCCACGCCCCGCCCCTCTCCGGGTCAGCGTTCGGTGGTGGCGTCGACTTGGTAGATGTCGGGGATGCCGTCGTGGTCGTCGTCGCGGTTCTCCTCCTCGTAGAGGCGCCGGTACACGCCGTTGCGACGCTTGACCAGCATCGCCGCCATCACGGCTGCGATCAGGGAGCCGATGAGGACCGCGGCCTTCACGGGTCCGGCGGCCGCTGGGTCGGGGAAGGCGAGTTCGCCGATCAGCAGGGCGACGGTGAAGCCGATCCCGGCCAGTGCTGAGAGGGCGAAGACATCGGCCCAGGCCAGTTCGGGATTGAGCCGGGCGCGCGTGAAGCGCGCGGCCAGGTAGGTCCCGGCGAAGATCCCGACCGTTTTGCCGAGGACAAGTCCGAGAACCACGCCGAGCGGTTCGGGTCTGGTGAACACGTCGCTCAGTGACGCGGCCGAGACGCTGACGCCGGCGGCGAAGAGTGCGAAGAGCGGGACCGCGACGCCGGCCGAGACGGGGTGGAGGAGGTGGGAGGTGCGTTCGCCGGGAGAGCGGTCCTCGTCCTTGTCGCGGGTGGTGCGCAGGATGAGGCCCATGGCCACGCCGGCGACGGTGGCGTGGACGCCGCCGTTGTACATCAGCGCCCAGATAGCGATGCCGAGCGGGGCGTACCACCACCATCCGCGGACGCGGAAGCGCTGCAGCAGGTAGAAGACGACGAGGCCCGCGAACGCTCCGCCGAGAGCTGCGAAGTTCAGGTTGCTGGTGAAGAAGACCGCGATGACGAGGATGCCGCCGAGGTCGTCGACAACGGCGAGGGTGAGGAGGAAGGCACGCAGCGAGGCCGGCAGGTGAGTGCTGAGTACCGCGAGTACGGCCAGCGCGAAGGCGATGTCGGTGGCCATGGGCACCGCCCAGCCGTCCAGACTGCCGCCCCCCGTCGAGGCGGTGACCGCGTAGAACGCGGCGGGGACGATCATGCCCGAGATGGCGGCGATGACCGGTAGGGCGGCGGTGGCGGGGGTGCGCAGCTCACCGACGACCAGCTCGCGCTTGAGTTCAATGCCTGCAACGAGGAAGAAGAGCGTGAGCAGGCCGTCGGCGGTCCAATGCCCGATGGAGAGGTCCAGGCCGAGCGCCGATATACCGAAGTGGAAATCGCGTATTCGCTCGTAGGCGTCAGCCCAGGGCGTGTTCGCCCACACCAGCGCCACAACAGCCGCCCCCAGCAGGACCAGCCCGCCGACGGTTTCCGTCCTCAGGGCCTGGGCGATGGCCGTGCGCTCGGGCAGCGGCAGGAGGCCGAGAAAGGGGGAACGTTCGCGCGGCGCGGCAGCCATGAAAGAGTCCTCCGGGGATCGTCTTGCGGGCATACGAGCCCCTGACGCCGACCAGACTTCCCGGCACACCGCGCGTCGGTCACAAGCCCATGGGGGCTGCATATTGACGCGTTCCTAACACCCTAACCGGCGCCCTTCGGTTCCGCTAGGTGCCCTTTCACCTGCGGGAATCCAGCGACCGGGCATGACGAGCGGGCCCGTTCACACCAAGGCGCAGGGTGTGCACGGGCCCGCTCAGGAGCCGGGCCGCGGGGGCGGTCAGACGGTGGTCTTCACCGACTCCTGGTCTTCGTCGCCGTCGGTGATCTCGCCGGCCTTGCGGGCCCGGACGAACTCCAGGAAGGAGTTGAGTTCGCGCTTGACGACCGGGGCGAGGAGGTACAGGCCGATGATGTTGAAGACCGACAGCAGGAAGAGCGCGGAGTCGGCGAGGCTGATCAGCGAGTCGAGGGACATCAGGGAGCCCAGGACCACGAACAGGCTCCAGACGGCCTTGAAGACGGTCTCGCTGGTCTTGCTCTTGCCGAACAGGTACGACCAGGCCTTGAGGCCGTAGTAGCCCCAGGTCAGGATCGTGGAGAAGGCGAACAGCAGCACCGCGATGGTGAGCACGGCCGGGAACCAGGGCAGTACGGTCTCGAAGGCGTCGGAGGTGATGGTGACGCCGCCGATGCTCTCGCCCGCGCGGGCCTCGGCCCAGCTGTCCGGGTCGGCGATGGCGATGGTCAGCGCGGTCATGGTGCAGATGACGACCGTGTCGATGAACGGCTCCAGCAGGGCGACCAGACCCTCGCTCGCGGGGTGCTTGGTCTTGACCGCGGAGTGGGCGATGGGGGCGGAGCCGAGACCGGCCTCGTTGGAGAACGCGGCGCGCTGGAAGCCGACGATCAGGGCACCGATCACACCGCCCGCGACGCCGTCGGCGTCGAAGGCGCGCTGCAGGATGTTCTGGACGGCGTCCGGCACGGCGGTGATGTTGCCCAGGATGACGACCAGGCAGGCCACGATGTAGATGCCAGCCATCGCGGGCACCAGCCGGCTGGTGACCGAGGCGATGGAGCGGATGCCGCCGAGCAGCACGAGGCCGACCAGCGCGGAGACGACCAGGCCGAAGAGGACGGCACCGGCGGAGGAGGCCAGGAAGCCGTCCTCGCCGCCGAAGGTCGAGGAGATCTGCGCGTAGCTCTGGTTGGTCTGGAACAGGTTGCCGCCGAACAGACCGAAGAAGAGGATCATGATCGAGGCGAGGACGGCGAGCACCTTGCCGAGCTTGGCGCCACCGTTGCCGAAGCGCTCCTTGAGGCCCTTGGGCAGGTAGTGCATCGGACCGCCGGAGACGGTGCCGTCGGCGTGCACCTCGCGGTACTTCACACCGAGGGTGACCTCGACGAACTTGGTGGCCATGCCGAGCAGGCCGCACAGGATCATCCAGAACGTGGCACCCGCGCCGCCGATGGACACGGCGACGGCCACACCGGCGATGTTGCCGAGGCCGACCGTGCCGGAGACGGCCGCGGTCAGCGCCTGGAAGTGGTTGACCTCGCCGGGCGACCCCTTCTCGTCGTACTTCCCGCGCACCACGTCGAGGGCGAGTCTGAACTTGCGGAGCTGGACGAACCCGAACCAGCCGGTGAAGACGAGACCCGCGACCACGAGCCAGACGACGATGAGGGGGAGGTCTGCACCTCCTACGGGGACCGTGTAGAAGACGACGTCCCCGAGCCACTTGGCTATGGGCTCGAAGAATCCGCTGACTGCTTCGTCGACGGAGGTGGTGACGGAGTCGAGTGACACTATGGCTACCTCGGTGGCGCGGGGACCGGCGCAGAAGCCTGCGCCGGAAGGAAGTGCGGTCTTTGAGCGAACGCCGTTGTCCGATCGGCGACCTGGGATGACGTGTCCGCGGACTCGGAACGTCACGGCCCTGGCCTGTAGTCGGCTCGTAGGCCGATGCTCCGCGCGGCGGCGTGGGGGTCATGCCACTTGCGGAGTTGCGACGTTCTACCACGGCTTTTACCAGATCTTTAGTGATGCAGGTCACGTATCCGCCTGTCATCGCAAAAGCGCCAGGTGGCGCAATCAGACCGTTATGCGGGGACAGAAGTCCGTTCAGCGGGCACATATCTCTGTGCGACGGGATCGTGACGACAAGCCCCGGCTACCGGTCGCCCCTGGTCTCGGCCGAGAGGGCGCGGCAACCCCGAAGTCCTCCCAGCCCTCGTCCTCGACGTCGCCCTCGACAAGCCCGGCCACCGCCCCGCCTGCAACGGCCTGAAGATCCTCAACCGACTCCAGGAACGTGGATACAAACCCGGCTACCTTGCCGGTGACCGCGCCTACAACAACTCCGAGCCCGACGAGTGGCAGCTTCCCGTCCGGGCCATGGGCACAAGCCCGTCTACGACTACCGCGCGGACCAGCTCGGCAAGCAGGCCGGCACACACGCCGCGATCCTCGTCGAAGGCCGCTGGTACTGCCCCTCCATGCCCGAGCCCCTCATCAAGGCCACGATCGACCCGCACGCCGATCGCATCGACCGGGAGACGTGGATCAAGCTGATCGCCGCTCGTCGCGGCTACCGCATCATGCCGAAAGAGAACGCCGACGCCGACGGCTACCAGCGGATGATGAGCCCCGCCGAGGCAAGCAAGGCCCAGTGCCCCATCAAGCCCCACACCATGGGCCGCGGCATCCACCTGCCCCTCATCGACCCAGAGCCCAGCCCCACCGGCCCGCTCAAGGTCTGCCGCCAGCGCACGATCACCGTCGGCCCCGAAGCCGGCGCCAAGCAGTGGCAGGCCCTGGACTACGGCTCCCGCCGCATCCGCGGCATCGCGGCACAAACGATCCTGCTCGCCTTCCAGCTGGCCCACGCGAACCGCCGCAAGATCAAGAAATGGCTGGACACTCTGTCGCTCGGCGGCGAACGGCCTCGCCGGCGCACCCATCACCGTCGGCAGACAAAAGAACCAAAGAGCTGGACCCCGACCGGCCTCCTGGCACCAGCGGCATGGATCACTCCGTCCAGGCACTTCAGCACCACCGAGACAGGCCCCACCCGTGAGATAGCTCACGCGCGGGACCTGTCGTATGCCCTGATCAGGCTGTGTGATGCCTCACAACGATCATGGAAATGAGAAACGGGCCCCTGCGGTGACTACCGTCACCTGCAGAGACCCGTTTCGTCGGTACCTCAGGGTGCGCGAGGGGGGAGTTGAACCCCCACGCCCTTGCGGGCACTGGAACCTGAATCCAGCGCGTCTGCCTATTCCGCCACCCGCGCATTGGGTGTGTTTTCGGGCCCTTCCCTTGCGGTCCGGCGCCTTCCGACACGCAGAACATTAGCACGCCGTCCAGGGTGGATTCACATCCCTTATCCCCAGGCAGCCGCCGTGCAGCGGGCATACGGAAGGCCATGCAGATGCCATGCGGCGGCCGTACAGTCGCCCACCAGCACAGTCGAGACGGCCCGCCCCGGCACCGGCCGAGAGGGGTGCCCCGCGCTCCGTATCAACGAGAACCTGTTCACGTATCAACCTCGTACCGGTACCACGCATCTCCCCAGGAGCGGGTCGGGGTCCACAGTCAGGTGCGGGACACTGGTCTGCGGCCGCCTCTACGATCCATGGCAAGACTGTGTCCGTGAGGAGTTCGAAGGAGAGCTCCACAGGGAACTTCGAGGGCGTCGACACCCGTCGACCGGGCCGACAGGGGGAACCAGCCGATTCACCGGCGCGTGGATACGATCAGTAAGCAGTACCAGGTAAGGCAGTGCCCGCCCGGCGGGAAAAAGGACGAAGCAGGCTAGGAGGAGGTGCCCCATGGGAGTCCTGAAGAAGTTCGAGCAGCGTCTCGAAGGTCTGGTCAACGGCACCTTCGCCAAGGTGTTCAAGTCCGAGGTCCAGCCCGTGGAGATCGCGGGAGCGCTCCAGCGCGAGTGCGACAACAACGCGACCATCTGGAACCGCGACCGCACGGTCGTCCCCAATGACTTCATCGTGGAGCTCAGCGCCCCGGACTACGAGCGTCTGAGCCCCTACTCCGGCCAGCTCGGCGACGAGCTCGCCGGCATGGTCCGCGACTACGCCAAGCAGCAGCGCTACACCTTCATGGGCCCGATCAAGGTCCACCTGGAGAAGGCCGACGACCTCGACACCGGCCTGTACCGCGTACGCAGCCGTACGCTCGCCGGTTCCACCGACCAGCAGGGCGGCCAGCCGGCCCCGCACCCGCCGCCCCGGCCGGGCGGCCCGGTGGCGGTGGCGGCGCCCAGGGTGGCTACGGCTACCCGCCGGCCGCCGCACCCGCAAGCGCCCCGCCCATGCCGGCCGCGCCGCCGCCCGGCGGCCGCCCCGGCGGCTACGGCCACCCGCAGCCCGCGGGCGGCCAGCGCCCCCCGCCGCGCCCGCGGCCGGAGGTCGCACCCGCTACTGGATCGAGATCAACGGCACCCGCCATCAGATCTCCCGCGCGACGCTGGTGCTGGGCCGCAGCACCGACGCCGACGTGCGGATCGACGACCCCGGCGTCTCCCGCCGGCACTGTGAGATCCGGACCGGAACGCCCTCGACGATCGCGGATCTCGGGTCCACCAACGGCATCGTGGTGGACGGGCAGCACACCACCCGCGCTACGCTCCGCGACGGCTCGCGGATCGTCGTGGGCAGCACCACCATCATTTACCGGCAAGCCGAAGGGTGAAGCGGGGGCAATGTCAGAGCTGACCCTCACGGTCATGCGGCTGGGTTTCCTGGCCGTCCTGTGGCTGTTCGTGATCGTGGCCGTGCAGGTCATCCGCAGCGACCTGTTCGGAACGCGCGTCACACAGCGCGGATCGCGTCGCGAGGCCGCACGGCCGCAACAGGCCGCACGGCAGGCGGCGACCCCGCCGCAGCAGCGCGGCCAGCAGGGCGGCGGCCGCCAGCGCCGTAACGCCCCTCCAAGCTGGTCGTGTCCGAGGGCACCCTCACCGGCACCACCGTCGCGCTGCAGGGCCAGACCATCACCCTGGGCCGGGCGCACGACAGCACTATCGTGCTGGACGACGACTACGCCTCCAGCCGGCATGCCAGGATCTACCCGGACCGCGACGGCCAGTGGATCGTCGAGGACCTGGGCTCCACCAACGGCACGTACCTCGACCGAACGCGGCTCACGACCCCGACACCGATTCCGCTGGGCGCGCCGATCCGCATCGGCAAGACCGTCATCGAGCTGCGGAAGTAGTACGACAATGAGCGAGCGGAGCGAGCACGCAGTGGCGGCCCCCACCACGGGCCCCGGCGCGCTCCCGACCGGAGGGTGGGCACCGTGCGGATGTATCCGGAGCCGACGGGCGAGGTGCGCATGAGTCTGTCACTGCGCTTCGCCGCCGGATCGCACAAAGGCATGATCCGGGAGGGCAACGAGGACTCCGGATACGCCGGTCCGCGCCTGCTCGCCATCGCCGACGGCATGGGCGGCGCCGCCGCGGGCGAGGTCGCCTCCTCCGAGGCGATCTCCACCATCGTCGCCCTCGACGACGACGTCCCCGGCTCCGACATCCTCACCTCGCTCGGTACGGCCGTACAGCGCGCCAACGACCAGCTGCGCGCGATGGTCGACGAGGACCCGCAGCTGGAGGGCATGGGCACCACGCTCACCGCCCTGCTGTGGACCGGGCAACGCCTCGGCCTCGTCCACGTCGGCGACTCCCGCGCGTACCTGCTCCGCGACGGCGTCCTGACCCAGATCACGCAGGACCACACCTGGGTGCAGCGCCTCGTCGACGAGGGCCGAATCACCGAAGAGGAAGCCACCACGCACCCCCAACGCTCCCTGCTGATGCGGGCGTTGGGCAGCGGCGACCATGTCGACCCCGACCTCTCCATCCGCGAGGTCCGCGCCGGCGACCGGTACCTGATCTGCTCCGACGGCCTCTCCGGCGTCGTGTCCCACCAGACCCTGGAAGACACCCTCGCCAGCTACCAGGGCCCGCAGGAGACCGTCCAGGAGCTCATCCAGCTCGCGCTGCGCGGCGGCGGCCCCGACAACATCACCGTGATCATCGCCGACGTCCTCGACCTGGACACCGGCGACACCCTGGCCGGGCAGCTGTCCGACACCCCGGTCGTCGTCGGCGCGGTCGCCGAGAACCAGCAGCACCACCTGCACGACAACGGCATCATGCAGACCCCCGCCGGCCGCGCCTCCGGGCTCGGCCGTCAGGTGCCCGGACAGGGCGGCGGAGGCGGCGAGTTCGGCCCGCCCGGCTCCGGCGACACCACCGGCTATGTACCCGCGGGCGGCTTCGGCGACTACACCGACGACGACTTCGTCAAGCCCCGCAAGGGCCGCAAGTGGCTGAAGAGATCCTTCTACTCGGCCCTCGCCCTCGCCGTCATCGGCGGCGGCCTGTACGGCGGTTGGCGCTGGACGCAGACCCAGTACTACGTCGGCACCAACGAGGAACACGTCGCCCTGTACCGCGGGATCAGCCAGGACCTGGCCTGGGTCTCGCTCTCGAAGGTGGAGAAGGACCACCCCGAGATCGAACTCAAGTACCTGCCGCCGTACCAGCAGAAGCTCGTCGAGGGGACCATCACCGAGGGCGGCCTCAAGGACGCCCAGGCGAAGATCGACGAGCTGGCGCTTCAGGCCTCCGCCTGCAAGAAGCGCTCCGATCAGCAGGCCGCCCAGAGCGAGCAGAACGCCAAGACGGGCGAGGGCGAGGCCGGAGGCACCACGGGAACCACCCGTACCTCCCTTACGTCCAAGGCGACACCGACACCGAATCCCTCGGCGTCCACCCAGTCCCCGCCCCCGTCCTCCTCCACCTCCCCGACCCCGCCTGCGACGCCAAAGCCCGGCCCCACTCTCTCGGAGGAAGAGCAGAAGGTCGTCACGAACTGCGGCACGCAGTAGGCAAGCCGTGAGAGGCCCCGTCACACCATGAGCAGTACTACGAACTCGCCGACGCACCACACGTCCACGATCGGCGCGATCGGCGCGCCGAGCAGGCGCAACACCGAGCTTGCGCTGCTGGTGTTCGCGGTTGTCATTCCGGTGTTCGCCTATGCCAACGTGGGGCTGGCGATCAATGATCAGGTGCCGGCCGGGCTGCTCGCCTACGGCTTGGGCCTCGGCCTGCTGGCCGGCGTCGGCCATCTCGCCGTACGTAAGTTCGCGCCCTACGCGGACCCGCTGCTGCTGCCGCTGGCGACGCTGCTGAACGGGCTCGGCCTGGTCGTCATCTGGCGTCTGGATCAGTCCAAGCGACTCAGCAACTACGCCGACGCCGCGCCGCGCCAGCTGCTGTACTCGGCGATGGGCGTCGCCCTGCTGGCGGTCGTACTGATCTTTCTCAAGGACCACCGCGTCCTGCAGCGCTACACGTACATCTCCATGGCCGGCGCGCTGTTCCTGCTGGTCCTGCCGCTCGTGCCCGGCCTCGGTGCGAACATCTACGGTGCCAAGATCTGGATCAAGATCCCCGGCCTCGGCACCCTCCAGCCCGGTGAGTTCGCGAAGATCGTCCTCGCGGTCTTCTTCGCCGGCTACCTCATGGTCAAGAGAGACGCCCTGGCCCTGGCCAGCCGTCGCTTCATGGGCCTGTACCTGCCGCGCGGTCGCGACCTCGGTCCGATCCTCGTGGTCTGGGTGATCTCGATCCTCATCCTGGTCTTCGAGACCGACCTCGGTACATCCCTGCTGTTCTTCGGGATGTTCGTCATCATGCTGTACGTCGCCACCGAGCGGACCAGCTGGATCGTCTTCGGCCTGCTGATGTCCGCGGTCGGCGCCGTCGGTGTGGCGAGCTTCGAGCCGCACATCCAGACGCGTGTGCAGGCATGGCTCGACCCGGCACGCGAGTTCCAGCTCAGCCGCTCCGGCGTCCAGGACGGCATCGTCCACTCCGAGCAGGCCATGCAGGCCCTGTGGGCCTTCGGATCGGGCGGCACCCTCGGCACCGGCCTCGGCCAGGGCAACTCCGACCTCATCGGCTTCGCCGCCAACTCCGACTTCATCCTCGCCACGTTCGGCGAAGAGCTGGGCCTGGCAGGCGTCATGGCGATTCTGCTGCTCTACGGGCTGATCGTCGAGCGCGGTGTACGCACGGCCCTCGCGGCCCGCGACCCGTTCGGCAAGCTGCTGGCCATCGGCCTGTCCGGCGCCTTCGCCCTGCAGGTCTTCGTCGTGGCCGGCGGTGTCATGGGCCTCATCCCGCTGACCGGTATGACGCTGCCGTTCGTGGCCTACGGCGGTTCCTCCGTCATCGCCAACTGGGCTCTGATCGGCATCCTGCTGCGCATCAGCGACACCGCACGCCGCCCGGCGCCAGCGCCCGCGCCCAGCCCCGACGCCGAGATGACCCAGGTGGTCCGTCCGTGAACAAGCCCCTACGCCGGATCGCGATTTTCTGCGGACTCCTCGTCCTCGCACTGCTCATCCGCGACAACTGGATCCAGTACGTCCAGGCCGATGCGCTCAAGACCGACAAGAACAACCGACGCGTCATCATCGAGCGCTACGGCACCCCCCGCGGCGACATCATCGTCGACGGCAAGGCGATCACCGGCTCGGACGAGACCTCGGGCAGCGACTTCAAGTTCAAGCGCACCTATACGAACGGCCCCATGTGGGCGCCCGTCACCGGTTACGCCTCGCAGGCCTTCGGCGCCAACCAGCTGGAGTCCATCCAGGACGGCATACTCACCGGTAACGACGACCGGCTCTTCTTCCGCAACACCCTCGACATGCTCACGGGCAGGGAGAGGGAGGGCGGAAACGTGGTCACCACCCTCAACGCCGCCGCCCAGAAGGCCGCGTACAACGGCCTGAAGAGCCAGGGCGGCAAGGGTGCCGTCGCGGCCATCGAGCCCTCCACCGGCAAGATCCTCGCGCTGGCGTCCTACCCGTCGTACGACCCCTCGTCCTTCGCCGGCAACTCCACGACCACCGACACCGAGGCGTGGCAGAAGCTCCAGAAGAAGACCAACCCGGACGACCCGATGCTCAACCGGGCGCTGCGCGAGGTCTACCCGCCGGGCTCCACCTTCAAGGTGGTCACCGCGGCAGCCGCGCTGGAGCACGGCCTGTACACGGAGGCGGACGACAAGACCAAGACGCCGCTGCCCTGGACGATGCCGGGCACCGAGACCGTGCTGAAGAACGAGGGCAACATCCCCTGCAAGGACGCGACGCTGCGCGTCGCCCTGCAGTACTCCTGCAACACCGTCTTCGGCAAGGTCGGCTCCGACCTCGGCAACGACAAGATGCTGGAGACCGCCAAGAAGTTCGGCTTCACCGAGGAGCAGTTCACACCGATCCGCACCAGCGCCTCGGTCTTCTCCGACGACATGAACCCTTCACAGACGGCACTGTCCTCCATCGGCCAGTTCAACACCGCCGCCAGCCCGCTGCAGATGGCCATGGTCGCCTCGGCCGTCGCCAACGACGGCACGCTGATGAAGCCGTACATGGTCGACGAACTCCAGACTCACAACCTCGACCCCCTCGAGAAGACCGACCCCGAGGAGATGAGCAAGCCGCTGTCAGCGGAGAACGCGCAGATCCTGCAGTCGATGATGGAGACGGTCGTCGAGGACGGCACGGGCAAGAACGCGCAGATCGAAGGCGTCAAGGTCGGCGGCAAGACGGGTACCGCCCAGCACGGTGTGGACAACAGCGAGAACCCCTACGCGTGGTTCATCTCCTACGCCAAGGGCGAAGACGGCAGCTCGCCGGTGGCCGTCGCCGTGGTGATCGAGGACGAGAACGCGGTCCGCGACGACATCTCCGGCGGCGGCCTCGCGGCCCCCATCGCGAAGAGCGTCATGGAGGCGGTCATCGACAGCAAGAAGTGACCCCGCTCACGTCCCCTTCACATCGGTGCACGTTGCGATACCGGTCCTGTATCGGGTTACGGGCTTGGCCAGGTCACACAAGATGAGCCGGGTACGGTATGCCCGGACGGCACACCGCCACACCCACAAGGGTGACGGCGGGACCGACGGAGAGGGCTGGTAGGTAGCTATGGAAGAGCCGCGTCGCCTCGGCGGCCGGTACGAGCTGGGCCAGGTGCTCGGCCGTGGTGGCATGGCGGAGGTATACCTCGCGCATGACACCCGGCTCGGCCGCACCGTGGCGGTGAAGACGCTGCGCGCGGACCTGGCGCGCGATCCGTCTTTCCAGGCCCGGTTCCGCCGGGAGGCCCAGTCGGCCGCCTCGCTCAACCATCCCGCGATCGTGGCGGTCTACGACACGGGCGAGGACTACATCGACAACGTGTCGATCCCGTACATCGTCATGGAGTACGTCGACGGCTCCACGCTTCGTGAGTTGCTTCACAGCGGCCGCAAGCTGCTGCCGGAGCGCGCCATGGAGATGACCATCGGCATCCTCCAGGGCCTGGAGTACGCGCACCGCAGCGGCATCGTCCACCGCGACATCAAGCCGGCGAACGTCATGCTGACGCGCAACGGCCAGGTCAAGGTGATGGACTTCGGCATCGCCCGCGCCATGGGCGACTCCGGCATGACGATGACGCAGACGGCCGCCGTGATCGGCACCGCCCAGTACCTCTCGCCGGAGCAGGCCAAGGGCGAGCAGGTGGACGCCCGCTCGGACCTCTACTCCACCGGCTGCCTGCTGTACGAGCTCCTGACGGTGCGGCCCCCCTTCGTGGGCGACTCCCCGGTCGCGGTCGCGTACCAGCACGTACGGGAAGAGCCGCAGGCTCCCTCGGTCTTCGACCCGGAGATCACGCCCGAGATGGACGCGATCGTCCTGAAGGCGCTGACCAAGGACCCGAACTACCGCTACCAGTCGGCCGACGAGATGCGCGCCGACATCGAGGCCTGCCTCGACGGCCAGCCCGTCGCCGCCACGGCGGCCATGGGCTCCGTGGGCTACGGCGGCTACCCGGACGACCAGCCGACCACGGCCCTGCGCTCCGCCGACGGCGGCGCCACGACGATGCTGCCGCCCATGAACCCGGACGACGGCGGCTACGGCTACGACGACCGCCCGGACCGACGCCGCCAGCAGAAGAAGTCCAACACCTCGACGATCCTGCTGGTCGTCGCGGCTGTGCTGGTCCTTGTGGGGGCGGTCCTGATCGGCAGGTGGGTGTTCAGCGGCGACGGCGTCGGGAACAACACGGTGGCCGTGCCCAACCTGGTCGGCCAGTCCCAGAACGACGCCGAGAGCGCGCTGACGAACAGCGACCTCAAGGTGGGCGAGGTCACGAAGAAGCCGTGCGAGGACCAACCCCAGGGCAAGATCTGCGAACAGAACCCCGAGCCCAAGACCACGGTCGACAAGGACTCCTCCATCGATCTGGTGGTGTCGACAGGTGCGCCGAAGGTCACAGTGCCGAGCGTGATCGGTCTGCCGCTGGACGAGGCCAAGCAGCAGCTCGAGGACGACGAGTTCGTGGTCAAGACCGAGACCCGCGAGACCTCCTCGGACGACCCGAACACCGTCCTCAACCAGGACCCGCGGCGCGGCGAGGAGGTCGAGAAGGGATCGACGATCACCCTCACCATCGCCAAGGCGGAGGAGAAGTCCACCGTCCCGGACGTCCTCGGCAAGACCTGTGACGAGGCCAAGGCGCAGATGACGGCCAATGAGCTGGTCGGCACCTGCACCGATGTGGAGACCCAGGACCCGAACCAGGTCGGCAAGGTCATCGCGACCTCGCCCGAGGCCGGCAGCGAGGCCAACAAGAACTCGACGGTGACGATCCAGATCGGCAAACAGGCCCAGCAGAAGACCCAAGTGCCGAGCGTCGTCGGTCAGACGGTGGGCCAGGCCAAGCAGACCCTCGCAGGTGCCGGCTTCACCAATATCCAGTTCGCCAACGGCAGTGACCAGAGCGACACCGCCCTAGTGGCCCAGCAGGACCCCCAGGCGAACACCAAGGTCGACGACCCCGCGAGCACACAGATCACGCTGACCACCGTTGGCTTCGGCAACAACGGCGGAAACAACAACGGCGGAAACGACGGCGGCATCTTCGGCTAGTCCCGAGGCTGCTGCGAAAACCCACACAATCGAATAACTTCGCTGCAACAAGGTCTCGGCACCTAGCCATACGGGTGCCGAGACCTTTCCATTTGGGGTCGCACAAGCACCGGCCGGTGGTGAGTGTCACAGATCTGCGATCTGAGCTTCGCGGCCGTAGCAACCGCACTTTCGGTCTCCACCCCCGCTCAAGGGGCGGACCGGCGGACCGGGCACTCATCCAGTTGTCCTGTCAGGACGAAAGAAAAACCTTCAAGGTCAACGCAGCGCTTTCAGGGAGTGGAGCGCCCACCGCCAAGTACAGCGTCCATCTCAGAACCACTGACTTCATCGACGACACACGCGCCCCGAAGATTCGCCTCATTTCTCTCAACAAGGACAACTCGATCACCAAGTATCAATGGCGCACCGGGGCACAAGGGCGAAACATTATTGACAACTGGGATACGACTCTTCAGCAGCCCAAGAGCTTGAATCAGATAATGGTGGAGGGACCACTAACAAGGACGGCCAACTGTTCTGGTGCGTGGACTACGCCCCAAAGTAGAAGTAAAATAGACCGGCTTCGCGGGGAAGACAGCCGGTAGGGCACGGCAGCCTGAGGTTTCTACGAGCTGGCAGGGGATCGTCTCAACCGGAGCCTGACTCCCGAAGGCAATCGCTTGATTCCTTCCCAAGGACAGTAAACCTAGCCACGATAGAACGTGTCCGTCGCGATGCCCCGGCTCTTGTTCGCCGAGTGCCGGGGCTCCGTCGTGTCACCAGGTCACTGCCGACTATATAGAACACTTACGGGTTCAGGACTGACCTCCTTCAAGGAGGCCAGTGGCATTCAGTCACGCGCACGATCCCCCGCGCTGTACCCCCGTCGCGCCATCCTCAACATCGCCATGCTCCTCCGCGACAGCGAAATCGCACGTCAGGTGCGTGTCTACCTCCTCGACATGGAGTACCTGGCACGCACACAGCCTGTGGAAAACCCGGCCTCCAATGACGTCGTCTCCCTCGACGACCGCATCGACCAACGCATCACCCACATCCTCGGCAAGACCGTCGTCCCCATGTTCAACGCCCTGATCGAAACGTCAGGCGAGCACCGCAGGGAGATGATCGCGCTGCGCGCAGGCGTCCAGCGCATCGAACGACGGCTCCACCAGCACCACACCCGGCTGCAGAGGCTCGAAGGCCTACGAGATGACAGGCCCGCCATCGGGGTCAAGGCCGCCATGGACGCCATGCACGGCCGCACCTTCGAGCACCACATCGCCAAACTCCTGCGCCGCGACGGCTGCACCAACGTCGTCGTACAGGGCGGTCACGGTGACCGGGGCGTCGACATCATCGCGCTCACCGCCGACGGACGACGCCTCGTCGCCCAGTGCAAGAGGTTCGCGCCCTACCTCAACATCACGAGCCCTGACGTCCAGAGGTTTGTCGGATCGGCGAAGGTTCTGCACAGCGCGGAAGTGGCGCTCTTCGTGGCCACGTGCCCCTTCACCCCGGAGGCCCTGAGCATCGCCACCGAAGCCGGGATCACTGCCGTACACCGTGGGGGGCTGGAGGAGTGGAGCGCCGGTGAACCGCTGAAGATCCTGGAGTAGGCATGGCATGACGCACAGAGGCCCGAAGCCGCAAGAGGAAGTTGCGGCTTCGGGCCTCCGCCATGCTAGGGGACTGAGGTCCTTGGGGGACCTCAGTCAGTCACGCAGCTCCTCCGGCAACGTCCGCTCCTCGTCCACCTTCTCCACCCGCTCCAACTCCCCCCACACCACATACCGATACCGGCTCGTGTACACCGGCGTGCAGGTCGTCAGCGTGATGTAGTGCCCCGCCTTCGTCTTCCCCGACTCCTTCGGGACGGCCGACAAGACCTTCACGTTGTACTTCGAAGTCTCGGGAAGGACGGCGTAGACCTTGTAGACGTACCAGTCGCCCTTCGTCTCGAAGACGATCGGGTCGCCCTTCTTGATCTTGTGGATGTTGTGGAACTCCGCGCCGTGGCCGTCGCGATGGGCGGCGACTGAGAAGTTGCCCTTCTTGCCCGAGGTCGGCAGGGTCGCCTTGACCGGGTCGGTGTAGTAGCCGGCGACGCCGTCGTTGAGGATCTTCGACGTCGTGCCCTTCTCGACCAGGATGTCGTCCCCGCTCATCGTGGGCACGTGCAGGAAGCCGATGCCGTTCTTGGAGTCGAACTCGGCGGGACGGCCGGCGTCCTCGTCCTCGTGGGCCCAGATGTCACGCACCTTGTCTGCCTGTTTGTCCGCCGCGCGGTCGGCGACGACGTTCGTCCACCACAGGGAGTAGGCGACGAACAGGCCCAGCACCAGGCCCGCCGTGATGAGGAGTTCGCCGAATACGCTGACCGCCGTCGCGATCCGGCCCCTGCCACGGCGGCGTGCCGGGGGCGCGGTGCTGCGGGGGCGGCCGTCTGCTCTTCGGTGCCGTCGGTGGTCGCTGCCACGTTTCATCTGCCCTTAACTGACGAGCGCATCCGGCTTGCCCTTGCTGCGCGGCCGTTCCTCGACCATCTTGCCCCAGACGATCATCCGGTACTTGCTGGTGAACTCCGGCGTACACGTGGTGAGTGTGATGTAGCGGCCCGGCCCGGTGAAGCCCGACCCCGGCGGAACCGGATCCAGCACGCTCACGTTGCTCGGCGACGTCACCGGGAGGATCGACGCCATCTTGTAGACGTAGTACTTGTCCTGCGTCTCCACGACGATCGCGTCGCCCTGCGCGAGCCGGTTGACGTACCGGAAGGGTTCACCATGGGTGTTTCGATGCCCGGCCAGCGCGAAGTTGCCGGTCTTGGCATCCGGCATCGCCGTCTTCAGCTTGCCCTCGGCGTAGTGGCCGACCATGCCCCGGTCGAGCACCTTCTTGTTGCTGATGCCCTCGGCGATCGGGACGACGACGTCCAGCTTCGGGATGTGCAGGATGGCGAAGCCCTGCCCCGGCTGGAAGGTCCCCGGATTGCGCTTGCCGCTCGCCCAGTCGTCCTGGAGGCTGCTGGCTTCCTTGTCCGCCTGAGCGTGCGCGCGAACGTTCGTCCACCACAACTGGTAGCTCACGAACAGCAGCATCAGCACGCCGGTGGTGATGAACACCTCGCCGATCGCCCGGCTGGCGAGAACACCCGCGCTGGGCTTACGTGCCCTTGCCTGTCTGCGGGCCTCCAAGCGCGAGAGGGGGGCCTGCGAGGATTCCGAACCCGTCTCGGCGGGCTCCGACGCCGCGTGTGAACCACCATGGCGCCCGTGACGCCGCTTGGCGGCCTTTCTGCGGGCCGCACGGCCGCCCGTTGGGGTTCCTGTGGCGGAAGCTCCGGAAGAGGCGGCAGAAGCCGATACGCGGCCACCGAGGGGCGGCGGGTCCGGTACCCGCAGAGCCACCGTCTCGTCGTCCGCGGGAGGTATGTACGGCTCCGCATACGGTTCCTCGTACGGTTCCTCGTATGGGTCCGAGTACGGTTCCTCGTACTGCTGTCGGGCCGCGGCAGCCCCCTCAGCGCCGTAGCCCTCGGGACCGCGGTTCTGCGTTCCGTACCCGTCGGTGCCGTACGTGTATCCGCCGCCATAGCCGTCGGCGCCGTAGCCCTCGGCGCGAGGCCCCTGCCCCTGCCCCTGCCCCTGCCCCAGAGTGACGTGGTCCTCCCCGCCGTACCGCTCCCCGAGCGCACCCGACCCCCCGTACGGCTGCTGCCCGTACGAGGTGCCCTGGTCGCCGGCGCCGCCGTAGGAGTCCGTGAAGGACTCCCCGTACGTGGCGCCGGACTCGCGCTCGGGGCGCAGCGCGGTCACGCCGTGGCCCTGCCCACCACCGGGGCAAGCCCCGTCGACCTCGCCACCGCACCCTGGTCGCCGCACTCCACCAGCCAGTTGGCCAGCATCCGGTGCCCGTGCTCGGTCAGCACGGACTCCGGGTGGAACTGCACGCCCTCGACACGAAGTTCACGGTGGCGCAGGCCCATGATGATGCCGTCGTGCGTCCGCGCCGTGACCTCGAGATCGGCCGGCACCGTCTGCGGCTCCGCGGCAAGCGAGTGGTAACGGGTCGCGGTGAACGGCGTCGGCAGTCCCGCGAAGACGCCCTTGCCCTCGTGCTCGACCAACGAGGTCTTGCCGTGCAGCAGCTCGGGCGCACGGTCGACGACACCGCCGTACGCCACCTGTATCGACTGCATGCCGAGGCAGACACCGAAGACGGGCACCCCGGTCGAGGCGCAGTGGCGCACCATCTCGATGCAAACGCCGGCCTCCTCGGGCGTGCCCGGGCCGGGCGACAGCAGGACACCGTCGAAGCCGTCCTGCGCGTGTGCCGTCGACACCTCGTCGTTGCGCAGGACCTCGCACTCGGCGCCCAGCTGGTAGAGGTACTGGACCAGGTTGAAGACGAAGCTGTCGTAGTTGTCCACGACGAGAATGCGCGCGCTCACTGGTTGTCCACCGTCACATCGTTGAAGGGCAGGAGCGGTTCGGCCCACGGGAAGACGTAGTTGAACAGGACGTAGACCACGGCCACGACCAGAGCGAGCGAGAGCATCGCCCTCACCCACGCGTTCCCCGGCAGATGCCGCCAGATCCAGCCGTACATGCCGTCCCTTCCGTCGCACCACGGCACCAGACTCACGCCGTACAGCCACCAGACTAACGGCGCAACGCCTCCGGTTTCCCGGCCTCCACAGGCTGGGTGGAGTCGAGATGGGCCCACACGATCAGCCGGTGGCTGTGCCCCCACTCGGGATCACAGGTGGTCAAGGTCAGATAGCGGCCTTCACGCGTGTACCCCGACTTACGGGGCACAGGGTCAATCACCTCAATGTCGGTGGGCACTGTTTTGTAGGGGCCTTTGTCGATCCGATACGTGAACCAGGTCGTCCCGTCCGTCAGCACCACCGCATCGCCGGGCCGCAGCCTCGGGAAGTCCTTGAAGGGGTCGCCGTACGTGCGCCGATGGCCGGCGACCGAGAAGTTGCCCTTCTGACCGAGCTGGCCGGTGTTCGCGTAGTGGCCGAGGCCCTTCTTGAGGGTCTTGGTGGCGGTGCCTTCGAGCACCGGCTTGTTCCACGTGAAACCAAGCCGCGGGATGTACATGATCGCGAAGGGCTTGTCCGCGGTGTACGGGGCGGGCTTCGGCGGACTCGCGGTCGCACCCGGAGTCGTGGCGGCGCCCGGACTCGACGAACCGCCGGGGGCCCCGGCCGTCGGGCGTACCGCCCCCTGCGCCCACTGGTCCTGTAATTGATCGATCTGATCGTCCATGACGTTGTCGGCCTTCACGCCGGTCCAGAACAGTACATAGACGACGAAAAGGACGATCACGGTACCGACGGTGATACACAGTTCGCTGACGGTCCTGACGACGACGCGCACCGGCAGCTCCAGAGAGGGCTCACTCACTCCACGGGCTTGGCGTACTGCAGATCCACTGTGCCCGAGTAACCCGGCAGAGTCACCGTCCCGTCCTCGGTGACTTTCCAGCCAAGACCGTAGACATTGACGTACACCATGTAGTTCTGAATCGCCGCCGAAGCCGCCAGCGCCTGCTGCATCTTCTCCGGATCACCGACCGCCGTGATCTTGTACGGCGGTGAGTAGACCCGGCCCTGGAGGATCAGGGTGTTGCCGACGCAGCGGACCGCGCTGGTGGAGATCAGCCGCTGGTCCATGACCTTGATGCCCTTGGCACCGCTCTGCCACAGCGCGTTCACCACGGCCTGGAGGTCCTGCTGGTGAATGACCAGGTAGTCGGGCTGCGGCTCGGGATAACCGGGCAGCTTGGCGGTGGCGTCCGGCGGGGCGTCGTTGAGCGTGACCGAGATCGCCTCGCCCGTCAGCTTCTGCGTCCCCGCGTTCTGCTCCAGGGCCGCCAGCTTGTCGTCCTCGGCCTTGGTGCTGCCGTCGTCGCGCTCGGCCAGGGCATCCACGTCGTCCTGCAAGGCCGCGTTGGACTCGCCCAGCCCGCCGTTCTTGTGGCTGCGCTCGTGGATCAGGTCCGAGAGCTTCAGCAGCGAGGCGTCCGTGCGGATATTGGTGCCCTTGGCCGTGTTGAAGCTGGTGAAGAAAATGAGCCCGGCGAGAGCGAAAACGGCCGCGGTCAGCACCCGCACCGGCCGGAATCGGCCGCGTACAGGGCTGGATTCAGCCCCGGGGGAGTCGGCAGAATTGCTCAACGTACCCTTATCTCCTTCGGCGCCGCGGAAGCACTACGCTAACGGACGCCCGGGGGAGCAATCAGAGTCCCCTTGTACGCTGCCCCGAGCCAGCCACAGTTCCCTGCGCGGCCACGCAGCGCATCGACAGGAGAGACCCTCGTGCCGAAGTCACGTATCCGCAAGAAGGCGGACTACACGCCGCCGCCGTCGAAGCAGACGACCGCGATCAAGCTGAACAGCCGCGCCTGGGTCGCGCCCGTGATGCTGGCCATGTTCCTCATCGGCCTCGCCTGGATCGTCGTCTTCTATGTGACCGACGGTTCGCTGCCCCTCGACGCGCTGGGCAACTGGAACATCGTCGTGGGCTTCGGCTTCATCGCCGCCGGCTTCGGCGTCTCCACCCAGTGGAAGTAGAGGTCGAGGCGACAGCTCGAGCGGGCAGTCGACGCCGCGGCCACTTCGCGGTGAACTGAGCTCTGCCCAGGGCTATCCGCTGAGTTATCCACAGCCTTGCAGCAATTTCCACAAGCTGACTGGGGAAAAGACGACGATCTGTGGATAACCCATCGGGCGTTGACGCCGGTATGACAGCCACACCGGTCACCCGAAGGCTTCTCGAACACGCGTGCGCCCCCTGTCTGACCTGCGGAAACGTAGGGTTTGGACAGGGGGCGAAGCTCTTCCCCCACCGTGCGCACAAGATCCGCCACACGCTGTGGACAACCGGCCCGCTCACGTGGATAACGGCACGGCTCAGGTGAGCTGGAGCGTTCTCAGCACGGTCATCAACACCACTGCGGCCAGGACCAGCGCACATGTGCCGTACTGCACCAGCGCCCGACGCTCGCGTGGGGCGTGGACCATGGCGTAGCCGAGGATGACGCCGGCGACGAGGCCACCGATGTGGGCCTGCCAGGAGATGTTGAATCCCGGGGCGAAGGTGAAGATCAGGTTGATCGCCAGCAGCGCGATGATCGGTCGCAGGTCGTAGTTGAGGCGCCTCATGAGGACTGCTGTCGCGCCGAAGAGGCCGAAGATGGCGCCGGAGGCGCCGAGCGTGGCCGTCGTCGGGGAGGTCAGCAGATAGGCCAGGGCGCTGCCCGCGAGGCCGGAGCAGAAGTAGAGCGCGATGTAGCGGGCTCGGCCGAGGGCCGCTTCGAGGGGGCCGCCGAGCCACCACAGGCTGAGCATGTTGAAGGCGAAGTGCCAGATCTCCTCGTGCGTGAACATCGAGGTCACCAGGCGGTACCAGTCGCCTTCGGAGACTCCGTCGGTGGGGTTGAAGGGGGCGGGGGGCCAGGTGCCGACGAGGACGAGGTCGTTCAGGAGCTCGGTGCTGCTCCGTACGGCGATGAAGATCGCGAGGTTGATCCCGATGAGGATCTTGGTGAGCAGGCGTGGGTCGGCGGCGATGCTGCCGCCTGCGATGGTGCGGGGGCGGGCGGCGTCAGGGGCGTGTCCGGTGCCGGAGCCGGCACGGACGCAGTCGGGGCACTGGAAGCCGACGGAGGCGCTGACCATGCATTCGGGGCAGATGGGGCGCTCGCAGCGGGTGCAGCGGATGCCGGTCTCGCGGTCCGGGTGGCGGTAGCAGACGGGCAGGCTCTGCGCGTCCTGCGGGCTACCTGCCGGCTGGTCCATGAGGGTCCCCTAGGTCGTCGTACGCGATGCACGTCCTCATGCATCGCCCCGCTCATCCTTACGGACGAGCGGGGCGATTGGTTCCCTGCGGGAGGTGTCGGACTCAGCCCTCGCGGGTCTCGACGACGACCGACTCGATGACGATGTCGCTGAGCGGGCGGTCGGTGCGCGGGTTGGTCTGGACGCCGGCGATGGCGTCGATGACCTTCTGGCTGGCCGGGTCGGTGACCTCGCCGAAGATCGTGTGCTTCCGGTTCAGCCAGGTCGTCGGGGAGACCGTGACGAAGAACTGCGAGCCGTTGGTGCCGGGTCCGGCGTTGGCCATGGCCAGCAGGTACGGCCTGTCGAAGGAGAGGTCCGGGTGGAACTCGTCCTGGAACTGGTAGCCGGGACCGCCGGTGCCGTTGCCCAGGGGGTCACCGCCCTGGATCATGAAGCCGCTGATGACCCGGTGGAAGACCGTGCCGTCGTAGAGCTTGGCCGTGGACTTCTCACCGGTGGTGGGGTTCGTCCACTCACGCTCGCCCTTGGCGAGTTCGACGAAGTTCTTGACCGTGATCGGCGTGTGGTTCGGGAAGAGCCGGACCTCGATGTCGCCTTGGTTGGTCTTCAGGGTGGCGTAGAGCTGCTCGGCCACGATCTGCCTTCCGTTGTCTTCTTGTGACCCCACGATCCTCGCACGTACGGCGACGTCCGTCCCCCGGCGGTCGTTCACCGGTACGCAACCGGGCGGATTGCTTGCAGAAAACCCGACGAGTCGGTCCGTGGCGGGGGCGGGACGCGCAGAACCGTGGCATTGTCGACGACAAGCCACCGTTGCCCTGCATTGGTCCGTTATTGCACTTGATCAAGCTTATCGGCACCCAAATGCCCGCCCTCACATGCCGCGCAGCGTTCTGACAGGCATGATCCGTAAAAGTGTGGAAAGTCGAATTACCGTACGCCACCGTGGAGGAGGAACCCGTGACCCGCATCGACAGCGTGCGCGCCGCGACCGGCTCGGCGAAGGACAGCGTGCTGCACGCCGCGGAAGTGGTGGCGCCCTACGCCGACACCGCCAAGGACAGGGCCGCACACTACGCACACGAGGCACGCGTACGGCTCGCGCCGAAGGTGACGCAGGCCACCGAGCAGGCCCGCGCCCAGGCTCGCCTGCAGTACGGCGTGTATGTCGCGCCGCGCGTGGAGCAGGCGCTGGCCCACGTGCCGCCGGGCGTCGACAACGCCGCGCATGAAGCCGCCGTCCGTACCCGTAAGGCTGCCCGGCAGGCCGCCGACTACTCCCGTCCGAGGTTCGAGCAGGCTGTGGCCGCGGCCGGGCCCGTCAGGGACGAGGCCACTGCGCGTGGTGTGGCCGCTGTGGCCGCGCTGCGCGGTCAGGTCACGCCGAAGGAGATCGAGAAGCTCGTCCGCAAGCATGAGCGGCGTGCCGGCGCCGGCCGTGCCATGAAGGTGCTGTTGGTGCTCGGCGCTCTCGCGGGCGGAGCGTTCGCCGCGTGGAAGTGGTGGGACAAGCAGGCCAACCCGGACTGGCTGGTCGAGCCTCCCGCCGCGACCGAGGTCCCCGAGTCGAACCGTCTCGCTTCGGTGGACGGCAGCGGCAAGTCCGTCCTCGATCCCGAGGTCGAGGCGAAGGAGGCCGAGGAGGAGGCCGCCCGGCGCGACGACGGCCGGTAGGACGTGGGCCGGTAGGGCGAGGGCCGGTGATGTGACGGTCCAGGTCCGGCCGGGATGTTGAACTGCGCCGTGGGGCGGGAGACTTGAGGGTCTTCCGCCCCACGGCGTTGTTTCACGTGAAACGCCGGTCACGTCCGCCGGCGCGACGGCAGGGGGGCGGGCGCGCGGCCATGCCGCGCGGTGTCCTGCACCACCGGGGCCGGCGTGGCGAGGGCCCGTATTCGGTCGGTGAAGTCGGGGTCCGGCAGTGGAAGGTCCAGGTCATCGTCCACGTAGGCAATGGCGGCGGGGATGTAGTGCAGGACGGCGTTGACGGGGTCGGGGACGGGTGGGCAGTCGGGTTTGAGGGCGCGCAGTACGCGGAGGGTGGTGCTGATCTCGTCCTCGGGTTCGGGGCCGGAGGCCTCGGTGCGGTTGGCGGCGTCGGCGGTGGCCTTGCCGTGCGGGTCATCCCTCTCGGGCCGGAGGCTGCGGGCGTACCGCGCGTGCTGGGTCTGCCACCAGTCGGCGACTCCGGGTTCGCCCAGAGCGCGGTGGTGCAGGTAGAGGCAGTAGCTGGCAGCGGAGTCGCCGGCGCCTGCGGCGTACTGCCACCAGAAGCGTGCCGACTCCTCCCGCGCACAGAGCTGAAGCATGCAGCCGAGCACCCGCGCTCCTGGCGGCTGGGGCAGGGCTCGGGCGAGGAACTCCTCTAGATCAGCGAGGGCGTCGGTGTGGGTGATGACCGTCTCGCAGAGGGTCTGAAGGTCGTCGGCAGCGGAGCGTTCGTCGGTCGGCGGGGCCTGGCCTGGCGGGATCGGCGGGGCCTGGCCGGTGGTGGCGTCTGCGGGGTTCGGGTCGGTGGGGTGCAGGAAGGAGGCGGCGAGCGCGGACAGGCGTACGGCCGCCGCCTCTATGGCTGCCTGGGCGTAGGGCGGACGGAGGAGGCGGGCCCGCCCGAGCAGCTCGTCAATGGGCGATGTCATCGGCTTGCCCTTCCTCGGCTTGCCCTTCCGTGCCCGTGCAGGGCTCGGCGTCAGTACGGGATTCGGCGAGGCTCTTCTTCACGCCGTACGCGTGCTGGAGGCGCCGTTTGGCGTGGCGGACGGTGGAGCGCACACCGGCCGGGGTGATACCGAGGGCGGTGGCTATCTCGACCGCGCTGTAGCCGAGCCCGAAGTGCAGGAGGACCACGTCCATCTGACGCGGCGGCAGCTGGCCGATCTCCGCGTAGAGGTTGAGGCTTTCCTCGAGTTGGCTGATGGGGTCCACGGCCCGGTTCAGCGCCACGGTCTCGAAGGCCTCGCCGATGAGTGCCGGGCGGCGGTCGCGGGTGCGGGAGTGGTCGATGGTGCTGTTCTTGAGCACACGCCAGGCATACGCGGCCGGGTTCTCCTTGGACAGCACGATGGTCCACGCCTTCAGCAGCTGTTCGAAGGCGGCGTCGACCGCTTCCTCGGCGTCGTGCCAGTTACCCAGCCTGGTCTTGGCCCAGTTGACGTACAGCGGCCGGTACATCTGGTGGAAGGCCTCGAAGTCCAGTGGCAGTTTCTTCATGCGCGGGGCGCGGGAGGCCTGGCTCGGCAGGTCCTGGCTCACGACGCCTGCCCCTCGTGGTGTGAGCTTTTGGCGCCCTCGGGGAGGTCGCGCCGCATCTCGCTGATGCCCGCCCGTACTCCGGCCGCGGCCAGCCGACGCAACAGAACGACCGCGTCACGGCCGAACACCCGTAGGGCGAGTGCCGCCAGGATCACCTCACCGGCAATGTCCATCGTCACTGTGCTGTTGTGCCTTCCTGATGCAAGGCGAGGCCGCTCAGCACCCCCGGTGGGCCTCGGGACGGCGCGTGTTTACGCCCTCCGCCCACGATGACGTTTGCAACGGCCCGTGTGTGCAAGTCCCGCACAGATTTTCTTAACGGAGCGCATCCTTCTGATTACGCCATCGCGTTCACGCCAGCTCACACCTACCCTTTGCGCCCGAGCCCGCCACCCTGGCGCCACGTCCGCCACCTGCGCACCGACGTCGGGGGCTCCACCGATCCCTGGCATTTGCGCAAACGTCTGCAACGACCCCACCGGGCCACCACGTGACACACGTCACTCATGTCATGGCGTGCGGCGGAGACCAGGGCATACAAAAACCGGCCAGAGGCGACGAGGCATCTGACCGGTCCGGAGTGTGGAGCCTAGGGGAGTCGAACCCCTGACATCTGCCATGCAAAGACAGCGCTCTACCAACTGAGCTAAGGCCCCGGAAGGGGAGCAACCGACCGGAAGAACCACGTACCGGCGGGCGCCGCAGACCAGAGTACCGGGTCACCCCCCGTACCTCGCAAAAAGATTGGGGGTCCCGATGAACCACCACTCTCCGTAAGATGCTCGGCGTGGTTCGCTACAGCGAACCGCGGTTTTGGGGAAGCGATGGGGAGACGCAATGGACGCCGCACAGCAGGAAGCCACCGCAAGAGCGCGGGATCTGCAGCGGAACTGGTACGGGGAGCCGCTGGGGACGCTCTTCCGTAAGCTCATCGACGATCTTGGTCTCAACCAGGCTCGTCTCGCGGGGGTACTGGGACTGTCCGCACCGATGCTGTCGCAGCTGATGAGCGGCCAGCGGGCGAAGATCGGAAATCCCGCCGTGGTCCAGCGGGTGCAGCTGCTGCAGGACCTGGCGGGGCAGGTCGCGGACGGCAGCGTGAGCGCGGCGGAGGCCACCGAGCGCATGGAGGAGATCAAGAAGTCGCAGGGGGGTTCGGTGCTGAGCAACACGACGCAGACCACGAGCAGTTCGGGTGCGCCCACGGTCAAGCGGGTGGTCCGTGAGATCCAGTCCCTGCTGCGTTCGGTGGCGGCCGCCGGAGACATCATCGACGCCGCGGACACCCTCGCCCCCAGCCACCCGGAACTGGCAGAGTTCCTCCGGGTGTACGGCGCCGGACGCACCTCCGACGCGGTCACGCACTACCAGTCCCACCAGAACTGACCCCGAGGCCCGGTCGCCGAAGGGGGTTCGGCAACCGGGCCGACGGTCTACGTCCTGAGCGGGCGCGAGGGAGCCGCGGGAGTGTCTCTCGCCGGGGCTGGGCGAGAAGGGGAGTCAGCGAGGGGGAGTCGTATCGCTCGTCGAGGGGGAAGCCGGGGGGTAGTCGAAGGGGGAGGAGCGACGCACTGCAATGGGTGAGGTCTTCGCCGGCCGGTACGAACTGGTCGACCCGATCGGACGCGGAGGCGTCGGCGCCGTCTGGCGTGCCTGGGACCACCGCCGCCACCGGTATGTCGCCGCAAAGGTGCTGCAGCAGAGCGACGCGCACTCGCTGCTGCGGTTCGTCCGCGAACAGGCCCTCCGGATCGATCACCCCCATGTGCTCGCGCCCGCCAGCTGGGCCGCCGACGACGACAAGGTCCTGTTCACCATGGACCTGGTGGCCGGCGGTTCGCTGGTCCACCTCATCGGGGACTACGGCCCCTTGCCGCCCTCCTTGGTCTGCACGCTCCTCGACCAGCTCCTCGCGGGACTGGCCGCGGTGCACGCGGAGGGCGTCGTCCACCGCGACATCAAGCCCGCCAACCTGCTCCTCGAGGCAACCGGCACCGCCCGCCCGCGGCTGCGTCTGTCCGACTTCGGCATCGCCATGCGGCTCGGTGAGCCGCGGCTGACCGAGACCAACCTCGTGGTGGGAACGCCCGGCTATCTCGCGCCCGAGCAACTCATGGGCTCGGAACCGGACTTCCCGGCCGACCTGTTCGCCGTAGGACTGGTCGCCCTGTATCTGCTGGAGGGCGCCAAGCCCGACGTCAAGGCCCTCGTCCAGTACTTCACCGCGCACGGAACTCCCGGTGCGCCCAAGGGCATTCCCGAACCGCTGTGGCAGGTGGTGGCCTCGCTGCTGCAGCCGGATCCACACGCGCGGTTCCGCACGGCCACGGGGGCGCGCAAGGCCCTCGCATCGGCGGCCGAACTCCTTGCGGAGCCCGGTCCCGACGACGAGCTCATCGAGATCTTCGACCAAATCGGGCCCCTGCCACAGGGGTTCGGGCCGGACGGGCCGTTCAAACGGGCACCCGGCGTCGAGGAGAGCACGGGGGGCTCGCGTCAGTTCGGCGCGGGCGCTACCTCGGGCTCTGTGGGGACGGCCAACACCGGCTCTGTGTCCATGCCTCCCGGCACCGGGGCAGCGGCGAGCGGCACCGGACACGTGGTCGCCGACTACGGCTCCAGCTCGGGCACGGCCCCGAACGATCCGCGCCAGGGCGTGGCCGGACCGACCCCGCCCCCGGCGTCGGCTTGGGTTTCGGACGTCACGCCATCCCAGTCCCCGGCCGCGTCGCCCGCCTCCGACCGGGGCCCCCAATCGCCCGCCGCCCAGCCACCGTCCGCTACCTGCCAGCCCGGCGGCGGAAGCGACATGGGCAGGGACAGGGACGGGCAGGACGGGCGCCTCACCATGTCGGACACCGGCAGCTTCCACCTGCCACCACCCCCTCAGGCCACGTCCTCCTCCCTCCGGACTCAAACGCCCCCACCACAGCCGCACCCAGCACAGGGCCACGGTCAGGCGCAGGGCCAGGGCCAAGGTCAGGGGGAGTCCGGCCAGGCACACCACGGCGCGCAGCATCACGCGCCCCACGCCTCCCCCTACGACGCCACTCACGTCCTGTCCTCCCCCCACCCACACACACCGCAGTACCCGTCTCAGCCCCCGACGCCGGTGCAACACCAACGCGTCGATGCCTCTACTGCTTCGTACACCGCTCAGAGCCCGCAGGTTCCACCTTTGGCGCCCCCGGTTCCGCAGCAGCACCGCCGCGGCGGCCACCGGGCCACCCGCCGTGCAGCCCACGGCGTCACGCGCCGCCCCGGCCCACCCGCCAAGGTGGCGATCCCGCTCCTGCTGCTGGCGCTGGCCTGTTACGCCGTGGGTTTCTGGGCGCTGACTCGCGTCTGAGGTCGCTGAAGCAGCTGAGGCGCCGAAGGACGCCGACCGGCACCCCGGCCCCGCTGGGTTTCACGCTCCCATGGGCCCAACCAGTGGGCAGCGAACTCACAGCCCGAGCCTCACTCAGCCCTGGACCCCACCAGCCCGATGGCCGCACCCGCCCTACAGGGCGCCAACCCTTCGCCGAGCCACCACCATCCACACGCCCAGCACCACCAGCACCACAGTCCCCGCCCCGATCCCGCTCACCGCAAGCACGGCCATCGCAGCGTCACTTCCGCCCCCGCTTTCCGCAGCCGCCCCCGTATCGCCTCCACCAGCCTGAAAGACACCCGGCGGCTCGGACTCCCCCGCATAACCGGGACCTGACTCGGCCGACCCCCCCACCCGCACACGCAGCGTCAGCGGGAGCGGCCCGTCGCCGTACTTCTCGGCCACCTCGGCCGCGAGGTGCACCACGAGGTAGTAGGAACCGGCGAATCGCATGCCGCTGAGCCGGTCGGGCACGGCGTACCGGTTCTCGTACGCGACCGGCGGCAGGGGATCGATCTCGGCGACCTTCTGGCTGCCGTCGTAGTTGGTGCTCGCGTCGTCGACGAGGCCGCGTGCCGGGTTGTAGAGCGAGAGGTCGAGGGCACCGACGGCGATGCCGTCACCGCTGGCCGAGCTGCCCAGTTCGGCGGTGGCGTACAGCTGGCGTCCCCAGGTCAGCGGCACCTTGTAGAAGAACGTCCGGCCGGGCTCGATGTCGGCACTCCAGACCCCCTCACCGACGGACACCGCCGAGGCGAACCCGGAGCCGCCTTCGCGGCGCACACCCTCGCCTGTGAGGGGGCGGGTGAGGCGGAGTCCCACGCCTCGGGGGCGCTCGTCGCGCCGGGCTGCTCCAGGGACGGCTCGGAGGCGGCGAAGAGCTCCAGGTCCCAGGTGTCCGGCGCGGAACTCGCCGTACTGACGCGCTCGACGACCACGTAGTAGGTGCCCGCGCTCTCGCAGCGAGACCGGTCGGCGAAGATCTCACGTGCCGCCCACGCCGCGATGGGCCGTGGGCTGTGGACGACGCGGAAGGTCTCGCTTTCGAAGGAGCAGGAGCGGCCGTCGGCGTCCTGCACGGAGATCCTGATGCCGTCGGTCGCGGAGACGGTGCTGCCGGGGGCGGGGATCGCGGTCGCGGAGACGTATGTATCAGACGTGGCGTCGAGGTCGAGGCGGTAGTAGATCTTCCCGTCGCTCGGCAGGGAGCTCTTGTACGTCGCTCCGGGTGTGAGGCGTACGGCGTCCGCAGTGCCTGTCGCACCCGTGACAGACCGGGCGTCCGGCGCGAAGGCGTACGGGCTGGGCGTGCCGGCCGCGAGAGCGGCCCCGCTCGGCAGTGCGGCGGTCGTGCACAGCAGCAGTGCCCCTACGACGACCGTACGCGCGCGTGCCGAGGGGTGCCCGCGCCGCGTGTTCGCCTCGCTCCGCACCCATGCGCCGCGCCGCACCCCCGCGCGGCGCCACCACGCCGTACGCCGCCGCCTCATCACGCGCCACCCCTTGCCGCCGCCGGACCATGGACTCGCCCATCCTGCCCAGCCCGGCAGCTCGGCACCCACGCAATCCGTACGACTGTCCGAAACGCCGGGCTCTAAGGCCTCTCGGCCACTCCCGCAACCCGAGCACACAAAACCCCGACCGCAACGGCGGCCGGGGTCTGTTCAGATTCCGAAGTGGTGACTCACGAACCCGTGGGCACGGAGTCAGTCGCCTCCGTCCACAGATCCTGCTCGGCGCGATCCGCCTGGATCTGGCGGTACACGAGGAGCCCGCCGATGGCGGCCAGTGCGACCAGGAGAAGCTTCTTCACCGCGCGACCTCGTCTTTCCTTGACGTAGGGGACCTCTGGCGCCCGACTATACACACCGACCGATATCGATCGGTGACCTGCGTCAGGACTCAACTGCCGTCCGAAACAGCGCAGTAGAAGCGGATGACATCGCTCCGATCGGAGGGTGATCACACCCCGACAGACGGTGACTTCGCTGTCCTTCCTCCAGCTTTCGGCAGTCTTCTCATCTCTTGCACCCATTCGAGTGGTGTTCATCTGAAGATCGACGTGTCATGGGCGTCGGTCCATGACTTCTCGGTCCCCATACACATCATGAGGAAAGTACGCAAATCGCCCAACCCGAAAGTGAGGGGCCATGACCAGGAACAAGGTCATGAACCTGTGGACGGCCATCGTCACCGCCTTCCTCGCGCTGTGCACAGCGCTCGGCTTTGTCACGTCGACCACCGCCGCGGCGGTGCCACACACCGAGACGTCACGCAAGAGCGGCAGCGACGACAGCGACCGCAACGCGGAGCTGACGGTGCCCGGGACGCCGAACTGGGCATGGTCCTACGCCAGAGCCCTGCCTCCCACGATGAAGCAGCGCATCCGGGCCGAGGCCCACGGCAAGACCCCCAGCTGCCGGCACCGCCCGCTCACGGAAACGGAAGCGGAAACGGCAAGCCCACCCTCGGCCCCCCGGGAGTGCGTCCACGCGGGCTCCCCGGCGCAACCCCTCGTGCCACACCAGCGTTGAACCGACGGCCCACCCCGAGCCGTCACTCTCTGCCCCAATTTGCACCATCGCGTAAGCGCCACGGCGTGCTCACCCCTCATCGACGATGTGCCGGAGATAGGCCCATGGATCGTTGAGATAACGCCGCCAGTGGTCGACGAGCTCCAGATCCCGCCAGCCGGCGGGACGCATTCCGTGGTCACCCACCTCGATGATCTCGGCGCCAGGCAGCGCCGTCAGCACAGGTGAGTGCGTCGCACAGATGATCTGTGCGCCGGAACGCCCCAATTCATGAAGCAGACCCACGAGTTGAAGACAAGAAGCGAAGGACAGCGCAGCCTCGGGCTCGTCCATGACGTACAGCCCTGGCTCCTGAAACCGCTCGCGGAAGGCCATCAGAAAGCCCTCGCCGTGGCTCATCTCGCCCGCGGCACCGGACAGCCTTCCCGTCTTCTGCTCCCGGTCCAGCGCGTCCAGCGCCGTCTCCGCCCGCAGGAAGAAGCCTCTGCGGCGCGTACGAGGCCCCTGCAGCATGCGCCGGCCGGCCGGTGTCGCCTCGAACCGGATCCGCCCGCCCAGCGCCGACGGCTCACGCCGGCTCGCGTACTTGTATCCCGCGGATCCGCCCCAGGAGTCCAGGCCGAAGCCCTCCGCCAGCGCCTCGACGAGGGTCGACTTGCCCGAGCCGTTCTCCCCCACGAGGAACGTGACCGGCGCGGTGAACTTCAGGCCGCCCTTCAGCAGCTGCCGCACGCATGGCACCGCCCAGGGCCACTGGCTGCCTTCCCCCAGCTCGCCCTCGGCAACATGCGCGTATGCCCGTTCGACGATCATGCAGCCAGGCTCTCACCCGGCACTGACAATCGGGCGCGCTAGATGTCCGCCGCCGACGACAGCGATGCATCCCGCACGACGACGAGCGGAGCCCCGAGCCAGGCCGGCCAGGAAGAGCGCGCCGGGAGCTGCAAGAGCTGGAACGGAAGATCGCCGGTGACCGCTGGTCTCAGGAGCCGGGTCATTCCTGATCTTCTCGTCGGAGCATGGCGGCATGATCGACCCGGTGGGCTTCTCCCGGACCTTCGATCGGCTCGTGAAGCGGGTCGGCGTGCGTCGCATCACGGTGCGGCTCGCACGGCACACCTGCGGGACCCTGCTGGCCTCCTTGAAGGTGCACCCCAAGGTGGCTCAGGCGATCCTCCGGCACAGTCAGATCAGCATGCCTATGGACGTCTACACGCACGTGGTGGGCGACAGTGAGCGGGAAGCGGTCGGCATGCTCGCCGACCTTCTGGAAGATCCCCTCATCGGCTGATGTCCGTCAGCCCTGTCGGCGCTCTGCAGGGCCTCGCCGGGGAGCCTGGGCTCTTCCCCGCCTCGCTATAGTCATACAGTTGTTCGGATCTTGTGGGAGGGGACCCAATGAAGCGTGCAGGCAAGAGCATCGGCCTCGCAGCCGCGGCCGTAGGTGTCGCATTGTTCGCGGCGAGCCCGGCGTCAGCGATGGGCATGTGGGAGAAGGTCAGCACAAACTCGACCTGGAAGTGTGGGGCGACCAAGCAGCACACCGCGGTACCGGGGGTTGGCTTCCAGGCGTGCATGGTCTTCGGCACGCTGAATGAGAGCGACGAGGCCAAGAGTGTGCTCGTGGTGACAAACAACAGCTCCAAGGCCATCGCGCTTGAGGGCTCGATCACTCAGACCTGGAACGGGCAGACCATCGACTGCCAAGCCTCGGTACTCCAGCCGGGCTTCACCCGCGGCTGCTACAACCACCGGGTGCAGATTAAGTGCGGCAGGAACACTGCGTACGGCGACCTGCGGGTCAACGGCGTTTGGAACCGGACAGCATCGAAGCACCACGACTGGAACCCGGATCCGATCTGGTGTCCATGACAGGCAGCCACTCGTAGCAGCCCGCTTGGCCCTCGCCACCACAACGGCAGGGGGCCAAGAGCACGTGACTACGAGGTGGGCTCGGCCGAGAGCGGCGCTGCATCCCCGGACCAACGCGAGGCTGCGGGCCTGCTCGCCGATTCACTGGAAGATCCACTGATCGGCTGATGTCAGCCGTAGATGTCAAAGACCCCCAGCCGATATCGGCTGGGGGTCTTTGTACTGGTGGGGCTAACAGGATTTGAACCTGTGGCCTCATCCTTATCAGGATTCAGGCCTAAGTTGTGGATCTCCGCAGGTCACCTGACCTGCAACGTAATCCAGCATCTACAATCCACACCCCTACGCATACCCGCAGTGCCCCTGTGGCGCCCAATCCTTCCCCGGGGTAATTCCGGGATAGTCCGGGGTAGTTCACGCCGCCGACACCGCGCGCAGTCGCCGCCGCGGAGGCCTCGCGACCGCGCCCGGCTTCCCGTCCTCCAGCGCCGCCAGGACCTGCCCCGCGTAGTCCGCGGCCGCGTGCGTGTAGATCCATGTCACCTCGCCCGCCCGCTCGTGACCGAGGATCTCCTGAGTGATCACCTCCGGCACCCCCCGCTCATGGAGCCGCGACGCGAAGGCGTGCCGGGTGTCGTGGAAGTCCGGCCACCAGTCCGTGCGCTCGACCTTCTCGGCGCGGGCGCGCCCGGTCACCTCGTCCATCTTCTGCACAGTGACAGTCCGGACCGTTTTCCGGACGACGCCGGCCGCGTCGATGGCATCAATCCACACGCGCCGGAAGGCCGAGCGCCGGAGTGGCGCACGGTACGGCTCCCCCACAGAGCCGTTCACCTTGCTCCCACGACGCACCTTGTTGCGCCCGTGGAAGACCAGCTCGGTCTCGCACAGGCCGTCCGCCGGCTCCGATGCGTTCCGGCTGGCGCCAGGCTCGTCGGCCCATAGCTCCCGAAGCACCCTGCGCGCGAGTCCGGTCATCGGCACGGTCCGCAAGCCCGCGTCGCTCTTGGGGTAGGCCTTCCGCTTGATCTTGCCGCGCGGTTCCACGAGGACCTCGCGGACGTGGATGCGCCGGCCTTCGAAGTCGACGTTGCACCACCGCAGTCCGGCCAGCTCCTGGAAGCGGAGGCCGGTCTCCTGGGCGACGATCAGCAGCGCGTGGAAGTAGTCGGGCAGCTTCTGCCGGATGAGCCACAGCTGGGCGTACGTCGGCGGCCGCCGATCCTCGGGATGCTTCTTCTTGATGGTCGGGAGCTTCACGCCCTCGGCCGGGTTGAAGGGGATCCGCCTGTCGCGCTTGGCGTCTTCCAGCATCCGGTCGAGGACCTGGAAGCACTTGGTCACCGAGCTGGCGGCGAGCGGGCCGCCGTTCTCGTCGTGCAAGGCGTTGACCCAGAGCTGGGTCTCGCGCCACTCCATCTCGTACAGCTTGGCCCGGGCGAAGGTGGGCGCGATGTGATTGCGCCACATTCCCTCATCGCGCAGCTGCGACTGCGTCCAGTGCTCGATGCGCTGTTCGCCCTTGGTCTGGGTCGGCCACCACAGCGTCCACCAGGCGCCGAGGGTGATCTCGCCGCGGGCTGGGTCGATCCACGTGCGCTGCCGCATCTCGGTGCGGGTCTGCTCCAGGAAAGCGACAGCGTCGTCGAACGTGGGCTTGGTCTTGCTGCGGTCCTTGCCCGTGGGGTCCGTGTAGCGGGCTTCCCACGATCCCGAGTGCTCGTCGACCGGCGCCCGGTTGCCGGGGAACTTCTTCAGGCAGACCGGGCAACCGCACTTCATGCTGGGGTTGGGGCGAGGGTTGTTGGTGGCCCGGGCCGGGGCCTTCTTGCGCGCCATCGAATGGTCTCCTGATCAGAGAGTCGAGGCGCCGGGTGTGGTCGCGGCTATGGCGATCGAGTCGGGGATCGCGAGGGGTTCACCGCAGACACAGAGCAGGCCGGCGCCCGGGATGCTGGGCGCGCCGAAGTCGATCACGAGGATCGCGTGGAGCTCTCTGATCAGGTCGTGGGGGTGGGCGTCCCTGGATACGAGGATGGTGAGCTCGTCTGGGTCCCAAAGGGCGATCTTCGAAAGGTGATCGGCCACGGCGATGCGGATGCACACAGGTGTCCCCCATGGATGTGCGTGCGGGCACGGAATGATCCGCTCCGGGAGGACAGCGGGTGACTGATCGTACCTGTGTGTGTAGATGGTGTGTAGGTGATCGGAAGATTCAGAAGAGGTTTGTTTCTGACCGAACTACTCGTGAGGCATTGCCCCTTTTTCTCGGACATTTGGGAACGAAAAAACAGGACGCTCACACTAAGGCAACCCTTAGCGAACGTTACGAGACAGACGTGATCTTCAGCATGACCTCGGCGTCCTCCACGAGGAGGCGCTGCTTTTCCTCGGGCAGCTGCCGGTAGAGCCTGAGGAGTCTGGACTCTCGCTCTCTGTCCGTAGGTCCCGGGGCCGGTCGACCGACGGCCTGGTGGAACTCACGGATGTTGGTGTCGACGCCCCAACGACGGAAGACGTCGACCATCGCCCGAAGCTTCTCGGGGTCGATACGGGAGGTGCCCCTCGTTCTGTTCATCCAGGCATTGAGGGTCTGGTAGGAGATGCCGGCCTCTTCGGCCAGCCCCTTCTGTGTTCTGTCGGGGGCCTGAGCGAGGAGGCGCTCCAGGAGTGCCGCCAGGTCCTCGCCTGCGGGGGCGGGGTGCTCGGCCTCGGGCGCGCCGGGGTCTTGCTGGTGGCTAGTCACGATCAGAAGGATCCGGCATCAGCATCTACATGCGCAAGTAGATCTGAGACTGATGACCTGTATTTGACGGCACCTTGGGGCATCTACACGACCCCTGTACCCCCCTATTCGCATCCTTCAGCACCCCTGTGCGCCCCTCTTGACTGCATCCACATCCACATGCAGACTGTAGAACGTGCAGGTCGATCCGATCTACACGACCCCTATTCGGCTGCGCGCCGGAGGATCAACATGCGACGACGTGACAAGGGAGCACCGATCCGGGTCGCCATGAAGGCGGCCGGACTGGACATCCCGCGCCTCGCCGCCAAGACGAAAGAGGTCGACCCGGAAGGGGAGGGCCTGTCCCGCGCCTTGGTCGGCTTCATCGTGGGCGGCGGGAAGAGCGCCCGCGAGGAGTGCAGTGACCGCGCGGCAGAGCTGATTTCGGCCGCCCTCCACGTGGAGGTCGCCGAGTTCTTCGCAGCGCCTGTTCTCACGCTTCCGGAATCTACATCCACTAGCGGATCCGGGATGGTCGAACTCAAGAAGTCGGCCTTGCCCGAGCGGCTCATGGACCAGCGGGAGCTCGCGAGTTTCCTGCGTAAGTCCATGAGCTGGATCGACAGGCAGATCACGGAGGCGCGGGAGCGGGACGAGATCTGGCCCGGCCTGATCTACGTCGGCTCCAGCCGCCGCTTCGACCCTCACGCCGTTTTGGCCGGCATGCGCAAGCAGCCCGTCGGCTGAAAGCCCACGGGGCCGCCCCGGATGCGACCCGGGACGACCCCAACACACAACCCGAAACCCCTACGTCAAAGGAGACCTGGTCATGTCCCACCAGGCTAGCGCCAAGATCAGCCCGCCGGGAGGTGCGGTGTCCGAGCTGGTGGCCCGGGCCGCCGCGGGAGACCGTGACGCCTTCGGCACCCTGTACAACGAGCACCGCGCCGAGGTGTTCGCCTTCCTCCACAAGCGGACTCGCGACCGGAGTCTCGCTGAGGACCTGACGCAGGACGTGTTCGTCCGCGCTCTGGGCCGCCTGAGCACCTTCACCGCCACGCGCGGTGCCGGCTTCGCTGGCTGGCTCGCAGTGATCGCCCGGAACATCTACCTGGATTACGTGAAATCCGCGCGGTCGCGGCTGGAGGTCTCGGTCGCCGAGATGTACGACGGTGACGTCCGCGACCGCTCCGCCGAGGCGTCCGCCCTGCGGGAGCTGGACATCGCGGAGGCGTCCGCGACGGTGACGGCAGCGATGCAGGGCCTCACCGCTTATCAGCGCAAGTGCGTCGCGCTGCGCTACATCGACGAGTTGTCCGTCCCGGAGGTCGCCGCCCGGCTGGGCAAGGGCGAGGGCGCCGTGAAGACGCTGACGTTCCGCGCGATGACGACCATGCGCCAGACCCTCGCCCGGCAGGGGGCCGTCGCATGAACAAGAACTTCCCCCACGCGGTCCGCGTCGTCCGCGAGGCCATCGCCTCGACCGGGAGCGACCCGGCGGCCGCCATCGTCCACGCCCTCGACGCGGCCCGCCTCCTGATCGACCCGGAGAAGTCGTACGGCATGGTGCCGCACAGCACGCCGGGTGACGGAGGCCCGCGCGAGCACCAGGAGCAGCCGCAACTGCCGCAGCGCACCGAGCTGGAGGAGCAGGCCCTCGCCTGGGACGACTCCTGCCAGCGGGCCCGACGGGTCGCCGCCGTCATCAAGCGGCACATCGGGGAGCACCCGGCCTTCCAGAACCTCCAAATGGACGGCGACCGGATCCTGGTCGCGCTCCACATCGTCAACCAGTCCCAGTGGGGCGAGTGGCGCCGGTACTTCGGCATCCAGCACGACAAGGAGACCGCGCTCCCGTACATGGTCGCCGGTGACGGCTACCGCGACGGGGTTCGCGTCTCGGTCGTGGCCTACGACCTGCCGGAAGCCCGCGCGCACGCCGCAAAGACCGCGAAGGCGCCGTTCGAGTTCGAGGGGATCGTCTACGACCTGGCGCTCCCGCAGCAGGACGCGAGCGGCGAGGTCTGGTTCTACCAGGGCGTGCGGACGGCGGACGGTATGCCGCTGCTGTCGCAGGACAGCCGGCCGGAGCGCTGCACCCTCGCCAGCATCGTCCGTCAGGTGGGCCCGCTGACGGCCGTCACGGGCACCCCGTCACAGCAGGTCACGCCCGTCACGACGGGGGGTGCCACCGCATGAACCAGATTCCCGTTCAGGCGGCGGTCGTTCAGCTGCTGATCGCCAAGCGTCCGCGCCTGGGCAAGCTGTCCATCGACTGGAAGCTCCAGGCCGACGGCATCATCACCGTGGAGGCGGCCTGGGGCGTGGAGCCGAGCCAGGTTGTAGAGATCGCGCAGGAGCTCGCGAGGGCGTTGCGCGGTGCCAAGACCGAGGTCAGCGGGGAGCGCGAGTTCTCCAAGTCCGGTCGCGCGTACCGGTCGCACGAGGTCAGCGGCATGCAGGCCGGTGTGCGGCTCTACTACCAGGGCTTCGAGTACCTCGACGGGCACGGCGACGTGGTCCCCGAGGGCGGTGAGACCGCATGAAGCGCAAGCAGGTCGATCACGCCGCCGTTGCCGCCAACTGCCGCGCGAACCCGGGCACGTGGCAGGAGGTCGGCGAGTACAACTCCACCCAGTCCGCGGGCCGCATCGTCGCGAACATCTGCGACGCCTACGTCAACCCCAACCGGGAGTCCCAGTCTCCCTATGCCCCAGCAGGGACGTTCGAGGCGACGTCGATCCTGACCGAGTTCGGAGCTCGGGTCGAGGCGCGCTACGTGGGCTCCGACAACCAGGCCTGGGCTGCGGCCGTTGCCGCCGTGTCGGGTGGTGGAGAGTCGTGATCTCCAAGCTCGCCATGCTGGCGAAGAAGACGATCGAGGGCGCCTGGCTGAACGCCCCGGCGTACGACCTCGCAACGATCGCGGCCGAGGCTTTGGAGTCGGCGCAGCTGCTCCAGTCGCCCGAGACCGCTGCTTCCGTTGGCCGGCTTCGGCTCGCGCTGGAGTCGGCGAAGCGTGGCCGCCGCTGGCAGCGCTCCCGTGTGGCCGAGCTGGAGCGGCTGCTGACGGCCTCCGAGCGGGCCTCCGAGACCAACTTCTGGGAGTACGTCAGCCAGAAGGACCGGGCTGACGCCGCACGCGAAGCCGCCGTTGCCGCGCTCACCGAGGCGGCCGAGCTCACGCCCGAGCATGCGGAGGCGCTGTTGGAGCGAGCGCGCGAGATCGCGAAGGCTCCGACCTGGCCCTCTACCGAGCCGACGATCACGGTGTACCGGGCTCGGTGGGACTCCGTTCCCATCGGCCTGTACGCCAGGTCCCGCGCTGCTCGGGCGCACTGCGAGGCGGACGCTCGCCGCGACATGCCGACTGCCTCCTTCGACTGGATCGAGGACGAGGAGGACGGCGTCGCCGAGCTGGTCGCCACCGTCGACGGCGAGGAAGGCGTGACCGGCTACACCGTCACCGCCGTGGACGTCGACTCCGAGTACGACCCGGAGGCCGACGGATGAGCAGCGCCTACAGCACCGCGTATCAGGCCCTCACCTCGGCCCGGCCACTCCGCCCGGGCGAGGCCGCGCAGCTGCTCGCCGACCTCCGCCGTGAGACCGGTGAGGAACTGGCGGACGCCGTCGCGGCACAGCTCGACGGCAAGTACCGCCGGACCGCGGCCGACACCGACACCGCCTTCCGGAAGAAGCAGCGCTCGTACGGCGCCGCGATGCGCGCCCTGAACGCGCTCCGGCACCTCGCCGCCGCCCCTTCAAGCCCCACCCTTCCGCCCCAGCGCGACAACCGGAGCACCACATGACCACCTTCACCTTCGCCCCGGCGACCCGCGAGACCGCCAAGGCACGCATCGCCCTCCAGGGCCCCGGCGGCTCCGGCAAGACCAAGACCGCTCTCCGCATGGCCGAGGGCCTCGCCAAGGGCGGGCAGATCGGTCTCGTCGACACTGAGCGCGGCTCCGCCCTCAAGTACGCCCCCGTTCCCGGCCGCCCCGACATCGAGGCCCACGAGTTCGCCCACCTGCCCTTGGCGTTCTGCTCCCCGGAGAACCTCATCGCCGCGGTGAAGGCCGCCGAGGAGGCCCGGCTCGCCGTCCTGATCATCGACTCCTGGAGCCACTTCTGGGCTGGCAAGGGCGGACTCCTCGCCCGCGTCGACGAGGAGTCGAAGAAGGCCAACAACTACGGCGGCAAGTTCACCGCCTGGGGCCCGGTGAACGAGCTGGAGCAGGAGATGTTGGACGCCCTGCTCGGGTTCCCCGGCCACGTCATCGTCACCATGCGGACGAAGAACGACTACGCCATGGAGGGGAAGAACGTCACCAAGATCGGCGTCAAGACCGTCCAGCGCGAGGGTGCCGAGTACGAAGTCGACGTCGTGATCGACATGATCCAGGGCACAGGCACCGTCACCAAGACGAGGTACACGGCCCTGGACGGCGCCTCGGTCCACCATCCCGGTGAGCCCTTCGCTGAGGCGATCCTGGAACAGCTCGGCCAGGGCGTCGACCCCGTCCAGGTCATCGTGGACGAACTCGTCGCCGACGGGCTGAAGTTCGAGCGGGCGATGGAGCTGTACTCCCAGGCAAGGAGCAAGGGAGTCATGGGTAACGGCACGATGCACCCGGCCACGGGCCAGCCCATGACGCTCGAAGCGCTTCTCACCGAGTACGGCGTCCAGACGATCGTGGCTGAACTGACCAGCGACTGGCTGACGTACGAGCGAGCCCTGGAGCTGTACGCCAAGTCGCAAGGGCTCCACCAGCAGGACGTGGAGAACCCCAAGACGAGGCAGCTGGCGAAGCTCGGGGACGTCATCAAGGAGTACGGGCAGGCCGTCAAGCCCGTCACGACGGGCGTCACGAATGCCCCGTCGACCCCGTCAACGCCGTCCGCCGGCCAGGAGCAGGGCGCCCCGCCGGCCCCCGAGGCGGACGCGGGCCAGGACCAGGGTCCGACGCCCGTCACGGCGCCGCAGATGCGGATGATGCACGCCTGCTTCACGAAGGTCGGCCTCGGCCACAAGGACTCGCGCGCTGACCGGCTCCGCGCGACCTCGCTGATCATCGGCCGCCAGATCGGCTCAGCAAACGAGCTGACCAAGGACGAGGCACAGACCCTGCTCGACACGCTCACCAACTACGGGGAACGCGAGAACTCGGCCGCCGACTTCGCCGCCATGGTCAACGGCCTGGAGGGTGCCGCGCTCGCGCTCGCCGAGCAGGACGCCCGCCAGCCCGCCTGATTCACCACTACTGCGGGCCCGCCCCGTCCCCACGCCGGGGCGGTCCCGCACCCCCTAGAAAGGAGGTGCACCACAGTGGTGAACCCCACCATCGAGCAGGCCGAGGCGATCGAGTCGTACGGCGACGGGCTGGACCTGGTCCTCCAGGCCGGCGCGGGCTGCGGCAAGTCCGCGACGCTCCAGATGATCGCGAAGAGCGATCGGCGGCGCAGGATGGCGTACGTCGCCTACAACAGCTCCATCGCGGCTGACGCCCGCCGTAGCTTCCCGTCCAACTGCATGGCCAAGACCGGTCATGGGCTCGCATTCGATCCGAAGTACGGGGCTCGCCTGAAGCGGCCCCGCCAGACCGCGCACCAGGCCGCGCAGGCCCTCGACGTCCGCTCGATCCTCGGCATCATCGGCTCGACCCCGTCGGTCCTCACGGACCGAGGCGGCATGAAGGCGATGACCTCTAAGATCATCATGCGGGCCGCGCTGGACACCGTCGAGCGCTTCTGCCACAGCTCCGACGACGAGATCGTCCAGAAGCACGTCCCGCACTTCGACGGCTTGAAGAAGGCCCGCGGCGAGGTCGTGAAGCTGGTCCTGCCGGTTGCCCGCGCCGCCTGGGCAGACCTCCAGGACGACGAGTCGGTGCTGAACCTGAGCCACGACCACTACCTGAAGATGTGGGCGCTCTCGAAGCCCACCATCCCCACGGATGTGGTGCTGCTCGACGAGGCACAGGACACGAACGACGTCCTGTCCGCTGTACTCCTCGCCCAGGAGCACGCACAGCGCATCGCGGTCGGCGACTCCGCTCAGCAGATCTACAGCTGGCGCGGCGCCAACGACGCCTTGCAGAAGTTCACCGACCAACTCGGCTGCCCCGAGCTCACGCTCAGCCAGTCGTTCCGGTTCGGCCCGGCCATCGCCACCCGCGCCAACGTCTGGCTCCGCCTGATCGACGCTCCGCTCCGCCTCACAGGTTGGGAGGCTGCGGAGTCCTCGGTGGGCCCGCTCGACTCTCCGGACGCGATCCTCTGCCGCACCAATGCAGGGGCGATGGGGATCGTGATGGAAGGCCTCGCCGCCGGCCGGAAGGTCGCGCTCGTCGGCGGCGGCTCTGCCATCAAGCAGCTCGCCTGGGCAGCCGAGGCCCTCCAGGGCGGCCGCCCTACCGACCACCCCGAGCTGATGGGCTTCGCCTCCTGGGACGACGTGCGGCAGTACGCGGCCGAGGAGGACGGCTCCCTCGAGGTCCTGGTCAAGCTCATCGATGAGCACGGACCGGAACGGATCGTTTCGGCGGCCGACGGGCTGGTCTCTGAGCAGCAGGCCGAGCTGGTGGTGAGCACGGCCCACAAGGCCAAGGGCCGCGAGTGGCCGGCGGTCCGCATTCACGGTGACTTCCGGGCGCCGAAGCCGGACCAGCAGACCGGCCTGGTGATCCTGCCACGCGAGGAGGCCCGGCTGGCGTACGTCGCGGTAACCCGGGCGCGCGAGCAGCTCGACGACACCGCCCTGGCCTGGGTGCGCGACGTGACGGCGGTGAGCGAATGAGGCTCCAGCCCCGAACCATCATCCCCGGCGTTCCTGTTGGCCGTCAGCGCGACTGGATCCCGGTCACCACCTTTGCGGTGCCGACGGTTTGGCTCGCCACCGCCGACGGCCTGGTCCTGCTCGACCTGATCGCCGTGGAGCTCGCCGTCAACGGGCTCCGGGACGGCTGGACGCTCACCCGGGACGAGAAGTGGTTCGCGGCCCGGCTCATGCTCGATCGGAAGGTTCCGTACTCGACCATCTCGACGCGCGTAGGTGCGAGCGGCACCACGCTCGTCGAGTGGTTCCCGGGCGAAATCGAGCCCATCGTCATCAGGCCCGACCGCGGGCGGAAGCGCCGGCGCAAGCCGACCCCCAGCCCCTTCTGCGGGACCAGGAGCGGTCACCGACGGCACATCCGACTCCGTGAGCGCGTGTGCCAGCCGTGCCGCGACGCCAAGCGCGAGGCCGACCGCTTCTACCGCGAGCACGGCACCTACGTGGGTGCCCCGCTGGCCAAGGCGGCAGCCCCGTGACGGCCGTCGCGACGCCCTGTCACGTACCCGCCACCTGCACGACTTCGTTTGATCAAGACCGACCGTACGGAGGACCCGTCATGGATCGAGAGTGGGAGCTGCAAGCCGCCTGCAAGGCCATGGACCCGGACATCTTCTTCGAGAAGAGGACGCTCGGCCTCGCTAAGCAGACCTGTCGGGGATGCCCGGTCCAGATGGACTGCCTGGAGGCCGCTCTCGTCCGTGAGGCGGGCGTGGCGAAGGCGTTCAGGATCGGCCTCGTCGCCGGGCAGACCGGCGCCCAGCGCTGGGGCATCGAGCAGCAGCGGAAGGCCGCCGCGGGCGTCACGAAGCCGAAGCCGAAGAAGAAGCCGACCGGACAGCCCCGAGGGCCACTTCCGCTGTGCGGGACGCCTGCTGCGTACCAGCGACACCTGCGCTACCAGGAGCCGATCGACCAGGCCTGCAAGGACGCGAACGCAGCGGCCCGGCGCCAGCACCGGCGTACCGGCTCCACGAAGGTCCCAGCGTCCGCGTGAGCTCCGGTGGCCCGGCGGATGAGACCGGCCGCCGGCCCACCGGCCACCACCACCCCTAGGAGACAGCACGTGGGCAGCCGCCTGTACGTCGAGGTGCTCGACTACGCACCGACGACGCTGACGCACCGCGAGAAGCTCGCCCTCGCAGTGCTGGCGGACGATGCCCGGGACTCGACACGCATCACCTGGTCTTCGGTGGAGTCCGAGAAGACTCTCCGCCGCGCGCAGGTGTCGCGCCCCCAGATGTACGAAGTGATCAAGGCGCTCGTGAAGAAGGGCGTACTGGAGAAGGTGTCCGCCGGCCAGAAGAACGGCACGGCGAAGTACCGGATCCTCCCGCTTCAGTGTCCGGAAATTCCAGACGCTGACGACGGCGCTCAGGGTCCGGATTCCACAGACGCTGACGAGTCTCAGCGTCCGGGAACTCCGGACCCTGGACCCGAACTTGAGGGTCCGGAAATCCCGGACACTGACGCGGCTCAGAGTCAGGAAACTCCGGACACTGACGCCGAAGCCCAGTGTCCGGAAAACCCGGACACTGACGAGTCTCAGTGTCCGGAAATCCCGGACGTCAGTGTCCGGGAATCCCGGACACCTACTCTCTCTCCTCTCTCTACAAGATCTCTCTCGTTCGGGGACTTGCCGTCGTCGACCGAAGGTCACGACGACGCGCCAACCGAAGAGGTCCTCGAGGGAGAGCCGGTCGACGAGGCCGAGGCCGTCGAGCCACCCGCCGTCACCGCCCAAACGATCGTGGGCGAGTGGCTGGAGCGCTGCACAGTCCGCCCTCCCTCCGCCGTCATCGGACAGATGGCCAAGCAGATCCGGGTGCTCCTCGATGAGGACCACATCCACCCCGACCACATCCGCCGCGGCATCGCGCATTGGATGCGCAAGGGCCTCCACCCGGCGACTCTGCCCAGCGTCGTCAACGAGGTCATGAACGCCGCCGCCGACCCGGGCGCCTCTGCGGCCGCCCATCGGCCCGCTGGCGAAACCCCCTTCGACCGCGCCCGGGCCCGCATCGCCGCCCGCACAGCAGCACGCCAGGAAGGAGCAGCCCCGTGACCGAAGAAGAAGCCGTGCAGATCGCCGAGTACGTCCAGGCCGCCTGCCCCGCCCAGAAGTTCGGCGAGTACACCCCCGACGTCTGGGGCGAGATCCTCGCTCCGTACGACGTCGACGAGGCCCGCGCCGCCGTCATCGTCATCGCTGGCCGCCAGCGCTTCATCGCCCCGGCCGACATCATCACCGAGGTCAAGGCCCGTCGCGCCGAGCGCATCGAGCTGGCCAACATCGTCTACGACGGCAACCCGCTGGAAACCGGCGCGCAGTCCGCCGCCGCGATCCGGGAGATCATCCGAGCCGCTGGAGACGGCCTCACAGGACCCAGCAGCATCTCAAGGGCCCTCGGGGCCGGAGATCGCCTCGCGCTGCCCCCCGGCGACGATCACGGCCCGTACAGCGGCCGTGCAGCCGCCGCCCGGGCCGCCATCGGCAAGATGCCCGCCGACCGCGACACCACGAAGGACCCCCGCGGCCGCGCCTGCCGACGCTGCGGCGCCGCCCCCGGCACCAGCTGCATCATCGGGGGCCGCCGTAGCCGCGACGTGCACCCCGTCCGCCTGGAGGACACGAAGCGCGCGGCCGCCGGCCTCCCGCTCCTCGACCACGACCAGGAGCAGGCCCGCATCAGGGCCGCATCCGCTGCAGCTCTCGCCCACGAGGACCAGGAGCAGGAGGCCGAGGCGTCATGACGCAGCCGATCCCCCGTCAGCCCGTCCCGTACCGGTTCGCCGCGATGGCGATCCTCTGCACCTGGTGCCGCGCGCGCCCGGGCCAGCTGTGCACGAACCAGCGCGGCACCCAGGACCGGCGCAAGGACGTGCACACCACCCGCGGAATCGACTGGATCAGGGTCATGTCAACCCAGTGCCCCGAGCGCATCTGCCAAGCCCCCGCCGGCCAGCCCTGCACCCTCGCCCCCAACGTCCACCAGGCCCGCACCCTCGCGGCCAACACCCCAACCACCACCACACCATGAAGCCACTCATCCCGTGCCGAGACTGCCGCCGCCCCATCCTCTGGACCACCACCGAAGCCGGAAAACGCCTCGCAGTCGACCCCGACCCCGACCCCGCCGGGAACGCGGCCGTATGGCGCGACGGAACCGGCGCCGTACGGTCCCGCCGGCCCTCGGCCGAGCTCCCCCTGACCGGCTGGGAGCGCCTGTACATGCCCCACGTCGCCACCTGCCCCACCCGAACCGAGCAGCTCGCCTTGCCCACGGGCGTGACCAGCCTCGCCGAACACCGCCGGAAGAGACGCCGATGAAAGCCATCCGGTGCCGCTACTGCCCGCAACTCCTGCTCACGCCGGAGTCCAAGGCCCGCGGCTACGGCCTCATCTGCGGCCGAAAGCGCGGCTTGATCCCGCCAGCGACACCCCGTCACCGCGGCACGACGCCACCCGTCAAGCCCGTCACGACGCCCGCTGTCCACCCCGGACAGACCGCCATTCCCATCCAGCCCCAACTCCCCGAGGAGGACGCCGTGCCAATGACGCACGAGCAGCACGATCGCGAGTTGCAGATGCGCGAAGGCCTGGAGACAGGCTTCACCGACCAGACATGGGCCATCGGCTACGTCATCTGCCCGGCCCGCGAGAAGTGCCCCAGCGGTCTGCGGGCCCTCTTCAAACCACTGAAGAACGGTCGGCTGCCGATGCACCGCCACGGCACCTATGGCGACCCCTGCCCCGGAGCGCGGCAGAAGCCCACGACGCCGCCTCTCCAGCTCCGCGACACCACGAAGGAGAACTGACCTTGTCTCTGCCCACTCTGACCGGCGTTGGCCGTCTCACCGGCGACCCCGAGCTCCGCTTCACTCAGGCCGGAAAGGCCGTCGCGTCCATTCCGCTCGCCTTCAACAGCCGTCGCCTCAACCAGCAGACCCAGCAGTGGGAGGACGGCGACACGTTCTTCATCCGCGGCACCGTCTGGGAGCGCCTCGCCGAGAACGCCACCGAGACCCTGTCCAAGGGCATGGAGGTCATCGTCACCGGCGACCTCCGCACCGAGCGCTGGGAGAAAGACGGCCAGAAGCACGAGCGGCCGGCCCTCCTCATCCGCTCCATCGCGCCGAACCTCGCCTACGCCGTTGCCCAGGTCTCGAAGGACGCTGCGAGCCAGCAGAACGGCCAAGGCGGACAGCGCCCCGCCCAAGGCCAGCAGCGCCCCCAGGGCCAGACCCAGAACCGCCAAGGCCCGCCGCCCGCCGACGACCCCTGGGCCGTCGACCAGGCCAAGGGCTACAGCGACGAACCCCCGTTCTGATGCGCGCCATCGCCGCCGCACTCATCACCGCAGCCCTCCTCACCGGCTGTTGCGACCAGCACCCCGAAACCGGCCCCGTACCCACCCCATCCCCCAAGCACCACCCATCCCGCCGGACGAAGGGAGCTGACCATGGCCGCCATCGTCCGATTTCCCGGCGGCACAGACGACCTCGCCGAGATCGTCGAAGCCCTCATCGCAGCCGCCGAAACCCGGGAGAAGCGAGCACCCGAACAGGCCATGCGCTGGCGCTGGCTCGCCGACGACCTCGGCGACGCACTCGACCAACTACCCACTCCGACAAGCGAGGAGCCCCTCGAATGAGGATCTTCTACGACACCGAATTCATCGACGACGGCAAGACCATCGACCTCATCTCCATCGGCATGGTCACCGAGGACGGCCGTGAGCTCTACGCCGTCAGCAGCGAATTCGACGTCCACAAACTCCACGCCAATCCCTGGCTCGTCGACAACGTCTGGCCGCACCTGCCGACCTTCAAGCACCCCGGCACCCTGCGCTGCTACTGCGGCCCCGGCCACCTCGACCGCAACAGCCCCGACGTCCGCACCCGCGCACAGATCGCCCGCCTGGTCGCCGACTTCATCCTCAGCACCCCCGACCCACAGCTTTGGGCGTACTACTCCGCGTACGACCACGTCGCCCTCGCCCAACTCTGGGGCCCCATGATCAACCTCCCGCGCGGCATCCCCATGCAGTCCGACGACATCGTCACCGAAGCCAAGCGCCTCAACCTGACCCCCGGCGACCTCCCACAGCAGCCCGACGGCCTCCACAACGCCCTGGCGGACGCTCACCACAACCTGGTCCGAGCCCGCTTCCTCGACCAGGTCGCCGCCCAGCAGTAACCCACCCACAGAGGACAGGGACCCCACGCAGGGACCCACCTCCGGCCACCACACCGGAGATGTCCATGCCACTCAAACTCTTCCGCAGGAACCAGGAACCGGAACCGGTTCGCCCCCGGATCCTCACTCACGCGCGCGGTACCAACGGAGACGCCGAGCCTATCGAGGACCCGGTCGCCCGCCTCGCCTCGGAGCTGACCCAGGCCCAGGAAGACGCCGCACGCTGGAAACGGCACGCCGACTCGTACGACACCGAGCGCGCCGAAGCAGTGCAGCTGAACGACCACTACCGCGACGACATCGACCGCACCGCGAAAGAGCGGGACGGCGCGTACCGCGAGCGCGCGCAGCTGCTCGCCTGGCTTGCCGCGCTGCACCCGTCATCGGCCGTCATCACCGACTCGCCCGACATCGACGAGGACGGCTGGCAGCTGCTGTACCTCGTGGCCGGCGGCTGGCAGATGTCCTGGCACATCCATCCGCGCGACGCCGAGCTCTTCAAGCACGTGACCGTGGTCGACGTGACCGATCCGCGGGCGCAGTGGGACGGGCACGGCACGGAGCAGAAGTACGAGCGGATGCGGAACCACGTCCGGCTCCTGGCCCTCGACGAGCTCGGCGCTGACGGGGCGTTGACGGGCGTCACGGAGGCCCCGTCGAGCGGCCGGACCGTGGCGCTGCGCCAGGCCCTGGAGGCTGCCCGGACGGAAGGCCACCGCCTCGACACCGAGGGCAAGGCCGAGCAGGCGCAGGGCGCGGGCCGTGTCGCGTTCGCCCTGTGCCAGCTGCTCGGCGAGGCCGGCACGAGCGAGCAGGCGGTGCGCAGTGCCTGAGCCCTTCAGCATCCCCACCACGGCCGGCACCGTCGCAGTCGACGCCACGGAAGCCGCCCCCGGCCTCCTCGTCTTCGAGATCCCCGCCGACCGCAAGCCCGACGCCACCCATCGCTGGATGCTCGCCCACCACGCCGGGCACGTCCTCGCCGCGTTCGAGACCGAGCCCGCGGCCACCAAGGCCGCCGAGCAGGTCGGTGCCCTCACCGACTGGACGCGCTCGGTCATGACCGCCGCGACGCACATCAGTCTCGGCCTCGAAGGCGGCGCGAAGGCGTTCCTCCAGCTGCTCCGTGATCTCGGAGGCCAGGACCCGGCGAACGCCTGACGAGCAGCTCGGCCGCCCCTGCTCGAACCAGGGGCGGCCCTGCCCACCATCCCACCGCACCACCAGGAGCAGCCCAGCATGACCAACATCGCCTTCGTGGACTGCGAGACCACCCACCTCGACGCCGAGGTCGGCGAGGCCTGGGAGGTCGCCGTCATCCTCCGCGAGCCCGACGGCAGCCGCTTCACCGACACCGAGTACGTCTGGCAGTTCGCCGTCGACCGTACGACCGCCGACCCCGAGGCCCTGCGCATCGGACGCTTTCATGAGCGCCACCTCGTCGACCCCACCTGGGGAGCAGCCTGGACCGGCCCGGGCCCCGTCGTCCCGCTCGGCCGCACGGACGCCGTCACCGCAATCGTCAACGTCCTGTCCGGCGCCGTGTTGGTCGGCTCCAACCCGGCCTTCGACGACCGGTTCCTCCGCAAGCTCCTCGGCCCCGGATCCGCCCAGTGGCACCCCCGGCCGTACGACATCGTCCAGCTCGCCGCCGCCAAGGTCGGCGTCCAAGCCGCTGGCCCGCTCCCGTGGCGCTCGCACACCCTGTCCCGCGCGGTCGCAGTCGAGCCACCGTCGGAGGAGGCCGCGCACACCGCGCTGGGCGACGCACGTTGGGCCCGCGACGTGTACGACGCCGCCATGGTCCGGGAGAAGTTCCCCCTGTCCTGGGAAGGCCGCGCAAACCACGCACTCGGCCTGTACACCCAAGCTGCCTGCGAACTGGACGACGTCCGCCGTCAGCTGCGCGCAGCCCAAGCGGCCCCGTCACAGGCCGTCATGACGGGCGAGACCGACACCGCGTTCGTGCCGCGCACCGAACGCTCCCACTGGGTCGACATCGCCAATGCCCTGAACGCAGCCCACGACGCAGGCATGCCCGTAGGCATCGACCTCGACGGCACCCTCACCGACCACAACGCCTGGTCCGTCATCTGGGACCCGACCACTGAGCGTTGGGCGGTCGCCGGATACGAGGACGAAGGCGACGAGACGCCCTGCACCTGCACCTTCGGCGAGACGTGCGACCAGTGCGCCGGCGGCGACAACCAAGACGAGGAGGGCGAGGAGTTCGAGGAGACCGGCGACTCGGACGGAGACGTCCTCAGGCTGATCTCCGAGATCGCCTCCAGCCTCCAGGGCGCGACCGACAGCGGCGAATACCACGCCGCCAGCCTGATCTACGACCTCGCCAACGGCCGCACCACCATCGCCGACGCACGCGGCGAACTGGCCGACATCGAGTTCGGCCACGTCTGATCCTGCCCAGCCGCCCGGAGGGAGCCCGGCGGCCGGCCACTCCACCATCCCCCCGTTCCCAGGAGCAGCACATGCCCGAGCCGTACTACTCGATCTTCCTCGTCGCCGAGAATGCGCTCCTCGCCGCGGCCCTGATCGCCCGCCTGTTCAAGGCGATCAGCACGCGCACCATGCTCGCGGTCCTCGTCGGCGCCGCGACCGTCAGCGGCGTACGCCACTTCAGCACCGGGACATGGATCTGGGGCTCCCTCGGCACCACCGCCCTGGCCATCCTCATCTGGGCCTGGCTGACCCAGCCGAGACGTCAGCCCCGTCACGGGCGGGCGTCATGACGGGCGTCGCCGCATACCTGGCATGCGTCATCGCCATAGCTGCGGCCGTGTGCTGCCACCAGGGCGAGGGCGCACCGCCCGGCGCGCACCTCGTCGCCCGGTTCCTCCGTCGCCGCCGTCCCGCCTGGGCGCGCGGACCGGTCCGCGCCCGCCAGCTGGCCCGCCGCACCCGCCGGAGGTCTACGTGATCCACAGTCCCGAAGGCGCCGACTGGATCAGCGTGATCGTGCTCGCCTGGATCGTGCTCTTCGGCCTCGGCCTGGCCGTTCAGGCTGCCTGGCGTACGGCCCGCCGCCGCGTACTCGATCAGCGCCCTACTCCGTTGGACTCGTACACCGCCTCCAACCGCCCCAGGAGAACCACGTGAGCTACCCCGCCCTGTTCACCACTCCAGGCATGCGCAGCTTCGCCGAGGATGTGGACGCCGAACGGCAACGCCAGCTCGAGAAGTTCGGCGACCAGCGCCACCCGGTCCTCCTCGGCCCGAACAACCAGCTGCTCTTCGAGAAGCTCGCCGAGGGCCTGCGCGAGACCAACGAGGACCCGCTGCAGCGCTGCTGGATGACGATCCTCCTCGAGGAGGCGTACGAGGCCGGCGCCGAACGCGACCTCGCCAAGTTCCGCGAGGAGATCATCCAGGTCGCCGCGGTCTGCCAGGCCATCGTCACCGACCTCGACCGGCAGGGAGCGAAGCGATGAGCCCCCTCCTGGGCCCGGACACGAAGGCCATGCTCCGCGTGGCCGAGGAGTTGACGGAGCAGGTCCGAAGCGTCGCTGACGCACTGACGACACCCGTCACGACCGCAGCGCCCGAGGCCGACATCCAGCGCGTCACCGCGCTGTACGAGCGCTGGGTGAAGGCCGGGCCGCCGCCCCTCGGGACGTCCCTGACCCGCTGGTGGGACGAGCGGCTTGTCGAGCTGCGGGAAGCGATCCTCCCGCCGGAGGTCTCGACCGAGGGCCCGTCATGACGGGCTCCGAGGAGGACTTGACCTTGCCAGAACAGCCCTGCCCGTTCTGCGAGATCGTTGTCGGGCGCGCCCCCGCGGCTTTGGTCGTTCACCGAGACTACTGGTCCGACGCCATGGCGATCGTCCCCCTCAATCCGGTCACCGAGGGCCACACGCTCATCATCCCGAAGGCGCACGTACCGGATTTCGCCGCGGACCCGGAGGTTGCCGCCGCCACGATGCGCCGCGCCGCCGAACTGGTTCGGTGGACGCCGCGCGCGATGAACGTGATCACCTCTCGCGGCCGAGAAGCCACGCAGTCCGTGTTCCACCTCCACCTTCACCTCGTCCCCCGAGCCGAAGGAGATGGCCTCGCGCTGCCCTGGTACAGCGGCAAGTCGCGGGGACAGATCTACGTCCGACCAGACCCGCCGCACGTCGTCGAAGCGATCCGCGACATCCGCCGCTTCGGAACACCGCCCCAACGCGGCTGAGCATGCGGAAGGGGCGCGCTTCCCTCGTCTCCCCAGACGTAGCGCGCCCCCGGCAGTGATCACCGTACCCCGCACACCCCAGGAGTCACGATGACCACCGCCGACCACCTCCAGACCGTCATCAACCACTGGGCCGACCTCGTTGAAGCCCTCGCCACCAACCAGGCCGACACCTGGCCCCCCGTCATGGGCATTGCCCGCCTCCACGACCACCTCAAGGCCACCGAGGACGCCGTCGAGCAGCGGGCCCTCGAGCGCAGCCCGGACCAGATCGGGGCGACCGCCGCCCCGCTCCGCATCGCCATCCTCGACACCATGACCGCCCTCGACCGCCAGCTGGTCGACCTCACCGACTACATCGCCGCCGCCGTGCAGCGGCCTGCCGTCGCCCGCGTACGGTCCGCCAGCCCAGATGACGCGGTCGGTCTCCAGATCGCCACGCTCGCCATGAAGGACGCCGCAGACGAGCGCCGCTGGTCCTACACCGACCCCCGACGACGGACGGCGCCCTTCGCCGCGGCCTGGCTCCTGGCCCGTCATGACGGGGCAGCTGGCCCGTTCCGGAAGCTCACCGGTGTGCAGCAGGACCAGATCGGCTCCGTCGCGCGCTGGTCTGCTGGCCAGATCCACCAGGCCCTGGAGATGGCCCGGAAGACGCAGGTCTTGGAGCGGCCATGCCCCCACTGCCGCGGGCAGCTGCGGATCGAGGGCGGGGACGGCCGGGTCCCGACCGTGAAGTGCCGCGGCTGCGGACGGAAGTGGACCGGCGAGGTGGCCGCATGACGTTGCTCGTGCTCCAGATCCGACTCTGGTTCCGCCAGCTCCTCGGTATCCGGGACGTCACTGCCGCCGGGCTCCGGTACAAGATCACGCAGGAGAAGGCCCGGCGCTCGGGCTGACCGCGTCACGCGACGTCGATGCCCAGCTCGCTGTCTGGGCGGCAGAACGTGCACGGCTCGATCGTCGGATCGGTCAGGGAGACCCGGGCGTCGTGCTCGGTGATCGGGTGCGGGGTGCCCTCGATCATCGTGCAGTCGCTGACGTGGACGATCGAGGCCTCGGGCCCGCGGGGCGTGCGCCGCTGCTGAACGATGAAGGTGGGGCGCACGCTGATCTGCGCCACTGGGCCGAGGCCGGCGCCACCCTTGGGGAGTCGCGGCCGCCGCGGTGGTGGGGCCTCGGCCTGGGTGAGCGCGGCCTGGACGGCACGGCGCTGCAGGCGGAGGTAGGTGGCCACCGTCGCGTTCTCGGCGAGCTCCTTGTCGAGGTGCGCCAGGATCACGCGGAGGCGCTGGGGATCCGGAGGCAACTCGCTCATGCGTTCGATAGTAGGCCCGTCATGACACCCGTCACCACAGACGACGCCCCCACCTCGACGACGAGGCGGGGGCGCTAGATCACTCGCCCGCGTTCCGCTCACCCGCCGGCGGCCGATCCTTCCCCGAACCCTTGTAGCCCCGCAGCAGATCCTGCACCGTGGCAGCACTCACCCCGAGACGTGCAGCAATCCCGCGCACCGACTCGCCCTCGGCCTGCAACTGGTTCGCCAGCGCCCCGCGCTGCTCGGCCCACCTTTTCGACCGCTCCCTGGTCTGGGCCGTGATCTGCGCCTGAGCACGCGACCGCGCCTCCGGATCGGCGATGCGCTCCACGTCATCAAGGGCGTCGAACACTCGCTGCACCTCCTCGTCATCCGACATGCCGCGCCTTCCTGATCCAGGCGGGCGATTCCCTCAAGCACTGTATGGTGACCATCCGTTTTGGGGTAAGGTCACCATACAGCTCGGGATGAACGCCCGCGCTGCACAACAACAAAGCCCCGGCCCGGAGTTGCAGCTCCACATGGGCCGGGGGCCCACCTTCAACACCACGAAGAGGCAGGCATGCCCAACCGTACCGATCAGCACAACCCCCAGCACAGCCCGCGGACCTGCAACCTCTGCGCCACCCTTCGGCACCCCGCGCAGACCCAGGCTGGCCTCGCCCTCACCCGGCACCTCGCCGCCCATCCGCTCCCGCGCCAGGCAGTGACCCGGTGAGCCGCCCGCCCGGCCGCCGCGCCGTAGGCGTCCTCGCCCTCCTCGGCCTGGCCCTCACCATCACCGGCCTCGCGATCACCCTCGGAGGCTGCTGATGGGCTTCCTCGACCGCCTCTTCGGCAACGACCACGAGCGCGCCGCCACGAGGTACGCCGGCCGCGAGTCGGCCTCGGCCGCCGCTGCCCGCAAGCGCCGCGAAGGCCACCGCCGCAACGCCACCAAGGCCGCCCGCAAGGGCCAGGCGTGGGAGGACAACGGCCGCGCCCAGGAAGTCGGCGCTGACTGGTTCCGACGCTCCCGCTGACCCCTCAACCGGCTGCCCCCGCCCCTTCCCCGGCGGGGGCAGCCTTCCGCCGCCACAAGGAGCACCCTTGAAGACCCCGCCCGCCACCGGCCGCCGCCTCGGCGGCAGCGTTGCCGTGGCCTGGTTCATCGTCCTCGCGATGATGCTCGCGGCCGCCGCCTGGTCCATCAGCTCGAAGCTCATGGGCTGGGGCATGGACAAGGAGCCTGCCTACGCCCTGTCGCTCATGTTCGACCTCGCTGGCCTGCTCTGCGCGCAGTACGCGAAGCGAGCCATCGAGCGCGGCACCCCGGCCGGCCTCGCCCGCCTGGCCGTCCTCGCCTTCGTCGGCGTCTCCGGCGTCCTCAACTGGGACCACGGCCTGGAGGTCGGCGGCATGGTGGGCGGCATCGGCCTCGCCTCCATCAGCCTCGCCGTGGAGCTGCTCTTCGAGCTGCATCGCCGCGACGTCCGCGACGAACAGCGCGCCGCCCGCGGACTGATCGCCGAGCGAATGCCCCACATCCCCGTCCTCGCCTGGGTCATGTTCCCCGGCGATGCCTGGAAGACGTTGCGGACCGCCGTCCGCACCCGGCTCGACAACCTCGACGCCGTCAGCGTGCCTGTGACGGCCGTGACCAGCGTCGACAGGATCGATGACGCCCCCGTCACGGCATGCGTGACGCCCCCGCTGACGGCTCCGCCTGCCGTGCCGGCACTGCCCAGCTCCCCGACTCCGCCGCGCCGGCCCGGGCGCAGGCCCACCGCGCCCGCGCCCGTGATCCCGACCGGTGCCCGGCTCCTGCCGATCATCTGCCGAAAGGCGGTCCCCGCACGCCCGCCCGCCCAGGCTCCGACCGCCCCTGCACCGTTCCAGTACAGCGACCCCCGGTGCGCTGCGATCCGCGCCCTGTACGACACCGTCCCGCCATCCCGCCCGGGCACGGCCGCCATGCGCGCCGCGATCGTCCGCGCAGGCCACGACGACGCCTCCGACGGCTACATCCGCGGAACCCTCCGCGCAGAGGTCGAGACCCACGAGCCCCACCTCAAGAACCTGCCGTCCGCCCCGTTCGGCATGAGCGCTTAGGAGCCGACCCGTGACCGTCCTGTTCGGCGTCTTCTGCGCGGCGAGTGCCTGCGGCGCAGCGCTCGGCCTGGTCCGCGCCGCCCCCTACGCCGCCCGCCCGGTCACGGGCACCGTCGCCTTCATCCTCGCCCTCGCCGCGCTCGCCGCGGCCATCCTCCACTGAGGACCCAGCAATGGATCTGGCCCTGCCGCCCCTCACCATCCCGACGTACGGTCTCGTCTCCCTCGGAGGCGTCACCACCGGACTCAGCCTCTTCGCCTGGGACTTCACCCGCTGGTGGACCGGCCACAAGAAGCGCCTCGCCATGAAGGCCCTCACCGCCCTCCTGCCCCAGCTGCTGTGCATGGCGTACGGCGCGCTCCTGGTCCTGTCCGCCGGCGGACTCATCGGCGCCGCCGCCGACTGGTCCCTGTGGGGCACCAACCAGGTGGGGGACATCGTCCTCGTCTACGGCCTCGGCGCATCCACCCCCAACGTGACGAGGTCGAGCCAGTTGGCCCTCACCCCCGGCGGACACGCAGCGATCATCATCATCACCGTCGTCGTCATCGCGGTCTGCTCCAGGCGCGGTTTCCGCTGGGACTTCGTCCGACAGATCCTCGCCGGGGTCAGCCTCGGCCTCGCCTCCAGCGTCGCTGGCGCCGTGGGCCTGGTCGTCGCTCCGTCCGTGTCGTGGGCCGGCGACTACGTGATGGGCCTGCTGTGAAGCGCCGCCAGGAGGACGAAGAGCCCACGGAGCAGGCTGAGGAGACCGACGAGTCGGCGGGGGAGGAGGACGACGAACCCAGCCGCGCCGCCAAGCTGGCAGTCGTGGTGGTCATCACCGTGATCGTCTGGCGCGTGGTCGTCGCTCTCCCGATGGTCGCCTACGTGATCGTCGGGATCCTCGGCACGCTCGGCTGGCAGCAGCTCCAGGCCCGGCGAGCAGCCCGCGACGACGCGCCCGAGGCCGAGGAAGAACCCGAGCAGCCTGACGTCGCCGAGGCTCTGCGCCGCCTCGTCGGCGACGGCAACGGCGTGCTCCTCACTCGACTCCAGCGCGACCTGAAGCTACCGAACACGAAGGTGGTGAAGGCGCTCCTGGAGGACGCCGGCATCGAGTGGAAGTCAGGCGTCCGCACCGCGCAGGGCAACGGGCCGGGCGTACACAGGACAGCCATCCCGCCCGAGCCCTCCCCTGCCGACGACTCCCATGGCGACGGTTGTTGTTGCAGGTCAGGGGCCAACGCCAACACCAACGGGGGTGACGGAGAGGGGGCAGGAGAGGGGATTCGTGTAGAGGCCATCGGAGACAGCGGCTACCTTGCCCCCAGCCGCGCCGACCTCGACGCCCTCGTCGACCACGTCCTCGCCGAGAGGCGGAGGATGAAGCGCGACGGCTGACCGTCGGCTCATTGCCACCCGGGCCCCGCCGCGAACACCCGCCGCGGCGGGGCCCGTTACGTCATCCTGGGCCCATGCCCGCCGTTATCCGGTTCACCGGTGAAGACAAGGACCTGACCCTCGACGAGCTCGCCGCGTTCGTCGACGCGGCCCGCAAAGCCGGCGCCCCGGGAGACAATCCCGTGCGCGCCGAACTCTCGACGAGCCGAAAGATCAAGGAGATCGAGGTTGCTACCGACGTCGATCGCAGCTGAGAAGACAGCTGTGCAGTGGCTGCGCGCCCAGCTCGACGAGGACGAGCGGATTGCACGGAAGGCGACGCACCACGAGGACTACGGCACGTGGACTGCGAAGCGGATCCAGTCACAGGAGTCCGGCCGCACGCGGTGGGCCGTCTTCGACTCGGTGGACGACTGCGTGGTAAGCGACGTGGACGCGGAGGGTACGGAGCCGGAAGGCGTGGCGCGCCACCTCGAGCTTTGGGATCCGGCGCGGGTGCTGCGCGAGATCGACGCCAAGCGGCGCATCATCGGCATGTACGCCACTGCCCTCGATGACCGCCTCGTCCTGCGCGAACGCATGCGAGCGGTGATCAAGTCTGACCCCGACGAGTTCAGCCGACTCCACCGCCAGGAGAGCCGCCTCGTCGACGTAGCCGAGGGCCTGCGACCCGTCGTACGCCTTCTCATGCTGCCGTATGCAGACCGGCCCGGCTGGATGCCGTGACGGCCGCTGTCACCCGTCATGACGGCCCGACACCGTTTGACATGACCGGCAGGATGGACTCATGAGCGAGCGCTTCAGGTACCGCGGCCCGGCCGTCATCGACGATGTGCACTTCCCCGTCGTCCTGCTCCAGGAAGACACCGGCCCTGGCGAGAGCCTCCGGTCATGGAGTGGGCTGTCGTCCTTCCGCGCGACCGACGCACCAGAAGGCTTCACCGGAAACCTCGGCGCGAACGGACCCGTGAAGATCACTCTCCCCGAAGGGCGGAGCGGCCTGGTACTTATCACGAACATCGGATTCGACGGCCAGTCCTGGACTGTGCACCTCCAAGGCACGGGACCCACCCCCGCGTAAGGCGTCACAGAATCGCCACAACCGCACGCTACTGGCACATCCAGCGCGATGATGCCCCCTCAGCAACCGTGCCCAGGGGGGACCATGCGCATCCGCCACACCGCCGCCGCCATCGCCGCACTCACGTGTGCGCTCACCGCCTGCTCCAGCAGCGACAGCGGCAGCAACGGCGACCAGGACAAGGCCGCCAAGCCGAAGGCGTCGGCCAGCAAGCAGGAGCAGACGCAGGAGAAGCCGAAGGACGACGCCCTCGCAGCCTCCGGCATCCCGCCCGAGCCCACCGGCGCCGATCGCGCCCAACTGCTCCGTGCCCTCACCGCGATCAACCCGGCCATCGTGACGTACGAGGACAAGGCCATCGACGCAGCCCGCAACCAGTGCTCGGCCATCAACGGTGGTGGCCAACGGCTGGACTGGACTGCCTCACAGCGGTTCACGTACAACGACGTCACGACGACCAAAGCTCAGGGCAAGCTGATCAACGAGGCGCTGAAGGGGCTCGGCTTCTGCAAGGTCTGACCGTGACGTAGTTGCATCCCAGGACCGCATGATCCATCCTGGGCGCAAGTCCGGCGTGCCCGGACACAAAAACTCATAGGCGCATCAGCGCACCCCGGAGGCCCGCCACGCCGCGGGCCTTCGCCATGTCCAGGGGGGTGACCCGTGGGCACAGCCAAGCCGGTCACCGACGAAGAACGTCAGCGTGTCCGCGAGCTCCACGCAGAGGGCAAAGGCCGCAACGAGATCGCCGAGATCCTCGGCCGCGGCGGCCGCACCATCAGCACCATCGCCAAGGACCTCGGCCTTTCCTTCTCCCGGGCCGCCGAAGTACGCCAAGCCACCGAGATCCGCCAGGCCGACCTCGCCGACCGCCGCGCAGCGTTCGCGATCAAGCTCCAGGACATCGCCGAGGCCGAGGCCGCGAAGATCAATCAGCCGCACACGTACTTCGACTGGGGCGGCAAGGAGCACGACTTCGACACCTACGAAGCCCGCGAGCCCACCCCCGGCGACAAGCGCGCGTACATGTCCCTCGTCGCCACCGCCGTCGACCGCTCGCTGAAGCTCTCCCCGCCGAAGGAGGAGGGCGGCGCGGACGAGGTCGGTTCGCTCCTGGTGGGCCTCTTCGACAAGCTCCGAGCCAAGCATGGCGACCACTGAGCTGGGGCTGTCCGACAAGCAGGAACGCTCGATCGCCCACTCCACAGCGTGGCTCAACGTGTGGGAAGGCTCGGTTCGATCGGGCAAGACCATCGCCTCGCTGCTGCGCTGGCTGATGTACGTCTGGACAGCACCCGCCGGCGGGGACCTGGTCGTCGTGGGCAAGACCTACGACACCGTGGCCCGCAACGTCTTCGGTCCGCTCCAGGACCCGAACATCGTCGGCGCCGACACGGCCAAGCTCGTCTCGTACACCCGCGGTTCGAGTGTGGCGTGGATCCTCGGCAAGAAGATCGAGGTCATCACCGCCAACGACGCCAAGGCCGAGGCCCGGCTCCGCGGCCTCACCGGGGCCGGCGCGTACGTCGATGAGCTGACCCTGTTGCCGAAGGAGTTTTTCAAGCGCCTCATCGACCGCATGTCCGTACCCGGCGCGCTGATCTTCGCGACGACCAACCCGGACAACCCCGGCCACTGGGCACGCAAGGAGTGGCTGAACAGGGCCGATGAGCTGGGCATCCGCACCTGGCACTTCGTCATGGACGACAACCCGGGCCTGTCCGAGGACTACAAGGCCCGGATGAAGCGGAACTTCACCGGCCTCTGGTACCGCCGCTACATCCTCGGCCACTGGGTCCAGTCCGAGGGCGCGATCTACGAGCAGTTCGACGTCAAGAAGCACGTCGTCAGCACCCTGCCGAGGATCGACCGCTGGCTGTGCGACGCGATCGACTACGGCACGGTCAACCCGTACGCGGACGTCCTGCTCGGCCTGGGCGCCGACCGGAGGCTGTACGTCGTCTCCGAGTACCGGTACGACTCCCGCCGCGAGCGGAAGCAGATGACGGACGCCGAGTACTCGCGCGCCCGCCGGCTATGGCTCGCCAAGGTGAAGCAGCCCACGACCAACGTGGTCGGCGTCGCACCGGAGTGGACGGTCGTCGACCCGTCCGCTGCCTCGTACATCGAGCAGCTGCACCGCGACCAGGTCGCCGGCGTCACCCAGGCCGACAACTCCGTCCTCGACGGCATCCGCACGGTCAGCAGCCTGTTCTCGACCGAGGACCTGTTCATCCACGAGTCCGCCGAGGGCCTGATCGACGAGATCCCGGGCTACTCCTGGGACGACGAGGCAGCGGAGCACGGCGACGACAAGCCGATCAAGGAAAACGATCACTCCTGCGATGCACTCCGGTACGGGATCCGCACGACCGAGTCCCTGTGGCGGCCCTACCTACCGAACCGACTGGAGGTAGCGGCGTGATCGCCTGGTGGTCCTGGCTACTGACGGCAGTCGGTGTGACCGGCCTCTACTTCGCTGGCCGGAAGCGAGCTCTCGGCTGGGCCATCGGTCTGGGCGCGCAGGTTCTCTGGGTCGCCTACGCGCTGTCGACGGACCAGCACGGCTTCCTCGTCTCGGCCCTTGCATACGGGTGGGTGTACGCGAAGAACTTCCGCGCCTGGCGCTCGGAGAAGGGGGGCACCGATGCCGCTGCCGATGGGTAACGTCCCCTGGCCCCCGCCCTACCTGAAGCCCGCCCTCGACGCGATGAACGTCTGGGACACCTGGTGGAGCGGCGACCCGGACCGCCTCGAAGATCTCTACGGAGGCGGCAGCGGAGGCTTCGGCCCCGACCCCAAGCCGATCCAATACGCGAACGGCGTCATGGGGAAGATCGCGCGCTGGTGGTGGGGCACCCCCACCGCACCCGGCGAGCGCCGCACCAAGCTGCACGTGCCGATCGCCGGCGACATCTGCGGAGGCAGCGCCGACCTCCTGTTCAGTGAGCCCCCGAAGCTCACGGTCGAAGGCGATTCGACGCAGAAGCGACTCGACACCCTCACCGACGACGGCATGCTCGCCACTCTCCAGACGGCCGCCGAGGTCGGGGCCGCCCTGGGCGGGATCTACCTGCGCCCGGTCTACGACAAGAAGGTGGCGGACCGCCCGTGGCTGCACGCCACCCACGCCGACCGCGCCGTACCGGAGTTCACATGGAACAGGCTGAGCGCCGTCACGTTCTGGCGCGTCGTCCACGAGGAGGACGGGCAGGTCTGGCGGCACCTGGAGCGCCACGAACCCGAACGCATCCTGCACGGGCTCTACCAGGGCACGAAGGGGAAACTCGGCCGTCCGGTGCCACTGGAGGACCACCCGGCGACTGCTGGGTACGCCGCGTCGGTCAACGCTGAAGGGGCGCTCGCCACCGGCTACAAGGGGCTGGACGTCGCGTTCATCCCGAACGCGAACAGCCGCCGCTGGCGGTGCAACGCCGCGCTGGCGGACCTCGGCCGGTCCGACCTCGACGGTATCGAGCCGCTGATGGACAGCCTCGACGAGACTTACGCCTCGTGGATGCGGGACATCCGCCTCGGCAAGGGCCGCATCGTCGTCCCGGACGCCTACCTCCAGTCCAACGGGCCCGGCCGCGGCGCCTCGTGGAACCCAGACCAGGAGGCCTTCGCAGGTATCAACGCGCTCGCGCGTGGCGACCAGGGCGTACAGCTCACCGTCGCCCAGTTTGCGATCCGCGTGCAGGAGCACCGGGACACAGCGGAGGACCTGGTCAACCAGATCCTCCGGTCGGCCGGCTACAGCGGCCAGACCTTCGGCCTCGGAGGCGACGCCGCAGTGACCGCGACGGAGGTCAAGTCCCGCGAGCGCCGATCGATGACGACCCGCGGCAAGAAGGTCCTGCGTTGGCGCACAGGTCTGGCGGACGCGGTCCACGCCCTCCTGGCCGTGGACCAGGAGGTGTTCCGCAGCGGGGTCAAGCCGCAGCCCCCGACGATCGAGTTCGAGGACTCGGTCCAGGAGGACCCCCTCAGCCTGGCCAACACGGCCGACGTCCTCCGGCGGGCGCAGGCTGCGTCCACGGACACCCTGGTCCGCATGCAGCACCCGGAATGGAACGACACCCAGGTCCAGGCAGAGGTGGACCGGATCCAGCGCGAGACGGGCATGACCGTGCCCGACCCGATGCAACTCGGCAACGTGCCGTAGGGGGTGCGCGATGCCGGTCTCCCCATGGATGGCTGAAGATCTGTCCACGGGGGTCCGGGACCTGTACTCCGACGCCGAGGAGCGGCTCCTGGCGATGATCGCCCGGCGCCTGGCCGACGGCATCGACGCGCCCCAGTGGATGGAGGCCAAGCTCGCCGACATCCAGGCCCTGCGCCGCGGCGCCCAGGCCGTGGTCGACGAGCTCGGCAAGGCGACGTCGCTCGAGGTACACGACGCCGTGGCTGCGGCGTACAACGTGGGCGCCCGGGCCGGCCTCATCGAGCTCGGCGCCCTCGACGACGGCACCGCCGTACGGCTCGCCGAGCAAACCCCGGGCACACGCCGGGCCGACCGCCTGGCGATGGAGACGATCGCTGTCGTCAATGAGTCCCACCGGGGCATCCTGCGGGGCGTAGAGGACGTGTACCGCAACGTCCTAGCCCAGGCGGCATCCACCCCGCTCCTGGGCGTGGAGACGCGCAGGCAGGCCACCCAGACCGCCGTCGACCGGTTCACGCGGCGCGGTGTCACCTCCTTCGTCGACCGCTCGGGGCGGAATTGGTCGATGACGACCTACGCGGAGATGGCGACGCGAACCGCTGTCGGCCGTGCGGCCGTGGAGGCTCACCACGACCAGCTTTCCGCGGCTGGTGTCGAGCTGGTCATGGTGTCGCAGTCGCCACACGAGTGCCCGAAGTGCCGGCCCTGGGAGGGGAAGGTGCTGGCGCTGTCCGGGCCGGACGGCCGCCGCACGGTGGAGGTGGAACACGCCACTGAGGACGGCCACATGGTCAAGGTGGAAGTGGCTGGCACCCTCGACGAGGCGCGGCGCCAAGGACTCCAGCATCCGAACTGTCGGCACACGACCTCCGCCTACCTGCCTGGCATCACGCGGCCGCCGGTCAAGGCCGCCAAGGACCCGGACGGGTACGAGGCGACGCAGCGGCAGCGGGCGATCGAGCGGAACATCCGCAAGTACAAACTGAACGCTGCGAGCGCGGTCGACCCGGCCAAGAAGCGAGCCGCGGAGGCGCGCGTGCGCACGTGGCAGGGCAGGATGCGCGAGCACCTGGACGAGCACCCGGAGCTCATGCGGAAGCGGTACCGGGAGCAGCCTGGTGCGAGCAACCTGCCCACTGCACCGCGGCCGCCGCAGGACGCTGTCGAGGCCGCGCGGATCCGGGCGGGCGACGCACGCACTCCGGCGGAGATGACGGACGAGCAGCTGGGTGCAGCGATGCGCTCGGGTGCCCTCGACGCGCGGGCCTTCGCCCGAGTCGAGGCGGAGGCCGACCGCCGGGACCAGGCCGCCCTCATGGAACGGATCCGTCCGAGCGGGCAGCTCACGGACGATCTCACCGGCTTCTCCGACGGCGAGCTGGGGCGCGTCCTGCGGGACGTGCCGCCAGCCGATGCTCTGCGGATCGCCGCGGAGATGGACCGCCGGGACCTGGACGCTGGCTTGCCCGGCATCGACCGGACGCTCGTGGGCATGTCCGACGAGCAGCTCGGCATGCGGGCCGCGCAGGCCACCGGCGAGGACCTGGCCCGCATCGCGGCCGAGGCAGACCGGCGCCAGCTGCTCGCCGCGGTCCTCCCCGGCGGGCAGCTGGCCGCAGATCTGTCACCTATCGGGGACGAGGTCCTCGGCTGGGCGATGCGGTACGCGAACGCCGAGCAGGCCGCGCGGATCGCCGCGGAGCTCGACCTCCGGTACCCGCCAGAGCCGCTACAGGCCGCAGCTGGCGCTCACACGGTCGCGGGGCAGCTCGCGGACCGGGCCGCGCTGGACGAGGCCCTCGGCCCGCTCAGCGCGGTCGACGACTGGGCCCGCCTGGCCGACGAGTTGCCCGACCCGTACGCCGGTATGACGGCGACGGAGCGCTGGCTCGCGGAACGGGAGGCCGAGCAGGAGGCGGCACGCGGTGCGTACACGCAAGCGCAGGTACGGGAGATGTACCGCGAGCATGTGTTCTCGCAGCTGCTAGCCGCCGATGAGGCCACGAACGGGCGCCTGTTGAGCCGCAAGGCGCAGGCCGAGGGCATCGACCCGACCTCGTTGTTCACGGGTCCGTCACACGTTGCCTACGCCCGCGCGTCGGAAGAGCTGAAACGGTGGTGGGCGGATCACCCGCGCACTACGCTGGCGGAGTACACGGAGATGGTCACAGGCGAGTCCAGCAGCGCCGCGCAGACGGCCCGCAAGGCAGCCAGCGACCAGCAGAACCGACTCTGACCCGGGGGCAACTGTGGGCGAGCGTGAGGCGCTGGTGAGGGCCCTCGACGAGGGCGCCGACGCAGGCCGCGAAGGCGCGTCCGTGACCTCATGCCCGTATCCCGCCGGCGACCTTCGCCGCAGCGCGTGGGTGCGCGGCTACGCGATGGCCCGCCAACTCCCTGGCGCCGACTGACCCCAGCCGCTTCCTCCAGGCCCGCCTCGTGCGGGCCTTTTTCATGCCCGGACTCGGGCCCCTCGACGTCCGGGCGCCAGGCGCGCCCGGCAGCGGTACAGCCCCGGCAGGCCCGGGGCCCCTCTACGCGCACCGGGAGTGCACGACATGCAGAAGCGAACCCTCCCCCGCCACCGCGGTCTGACCGAGTTCAGCGGCGGCTGGGCACACCCCTATCCCGCGGGCCCTTTCGACCCGTACCTCTACGCCGACGGCGGGGACGGAGGCGACTCCGGATCCGACGACGGCGGCGGGGACGGTGACGGCGGCGGGACGGATGACGACCAGGACGACGACGATGCCGGCGGGACCGGCGACGACGGCGGCCAGGACGACACCGGCAAGGGCGGTGCCCCGAAGCCGAAGCCTCCGGCGAAGAAGCCGGTCGAGGAGACCCCGGCCGCCACGATCGCCAGGCTCCAGAAGGAGCTGAAGCTGGCGAACGCCGACGCGGGCAAGGCTCGGACGAACGCCAAGAAGCAGGCGGCCGACGAGGCCCGCACGGAGATCGTGCAGGAGCTCGGCAAGGCACTCGGTCTGATCAAGGACGACAAGGACACGCCGCCCGACCCGGCCGCGCTCACCGCGCAGATCGAGAAGGCCACGGCGGCACACCGGGAGACCGCAGTCGAGCTGGCCGTTTATCGGGGCGCGTCGAAGTACGGCGCCGACCCTGACGCCCTCACCGACTCGCGCGCCTTCCTGTCCTCGATCAAGGGCCTCGACCCGTCCGACGAGGGGTTCGCGAAGGCCGTCAACGCCGCCATCAAGAAGGCCGTCGACGACAACCCGAAGCTCAAGGTCGCGACCACTCCGGACCGTACGAGCAGTGACTTCAACGGCGGAGCCGGGGGCTCCTCCGACGATCCCGACGACATCGACAGCATCCGCGCCGCACGCCGTAAGCGACGGCAAGGGTAGGAGGTAAGACCCCATGGCCAACCAGTTCCTGACCGCGACGCAGATCGCGCGCCAGGCCCTCGCCAACCTGTACGAGACCACCATCATGGCGAGCCTCGTGCACCGCGACTACGAGGCCGAGTTCAACCGCAAGCAGGGCGACGCGATCACCATCCGCAAGCCCGCGGTCTTCACGGCACACGAGTACGACCGCTCTCAGGGCATCACCATCCAGGCCGCGCAGGAAGGCAGCGTCAACCTGACGCTGAACCACTTCGCCGACGTCAGCTTCGCGGTGACCAGCGAGGACATGACGCTTCGTGTCGAGGACTTCGACACCCAGCTCCTCACCCCGGCGCTGGAGGCGATCGCCCAGAAGATCGACCGCGACGTCCTGGCGCTGCGCAACGACATCACCGAAGAGGTCGGCGACGCCACCCCGAACGCCGCGGGGGAGGACTACACCGGCTACAACGGCGACTACCCGTGGTCGGACTCCCGTGTCCTGATCCAGGCCGGCGCCATCCTCGACACCAAGAAGGTGCCCGGGATGCAGCGGTCGGTCGTCACCGGGCCGACCACGAAGTCTCGCTGGGTCGCTGAGAAGGCGTGGCGTTCGGCGGACCGGCGGGGCTCCACGGAGGGCCTGCTGGAGGCGTCCATGGGCGGCCGCGTGAGCGGATTCGACCCGTACTGGACGCAGAACGTGGGCCAGCCCGCGCAGTCGCCGGGCTCGGGCGAGCCGACGACCGAGGTGAACGTCGCCTTCCACAAGACCGCGTTCGCCCTGGCCTTCCGCCCGCTGGAGCTGCCGCAGGGCGCGATCGACGCGGCGATGGTCCCTTACAAGGGCTTCGCGCTGCGCGTGGTCCGCGACTACGACGTGAACCTCAAGCAGATGGTGATCAGCATCGATTGCCTGTACGGCACGAAGACGCTGGACGCGAACCGCGCGGTCCTGATCAAGGGCGCCGACGCCTGATCCCTCACGGCCGCCGCGCGCACCGCGGCGGCCGGCCCCCTTGCCCAACCCTCGCCATCGAGGAGCGAACCCATGGCGTACATGCGCCGCATCGTCACCCAGTCCATCCGGCTGACCGGCTCCCCGGTCGCCTCCGCAACGCACGTCGTCTGGCGCGCCCCCGTGGCCTGCACCGTTACGAAGGTGCACGGCTTCCGCACCGGCGGGGCCGCGGCCGCCGTCAACGCCAAGATCGGCTCGGACGACGTCCTCGCCGCCGACCTCACCGCCGGGAACGGCGCCTTCACCAGCGGCACCCCGACCGGCACGGCCGGCGACATGGCCGCGGGCGAGGTGCTGTCGCTGGAGGTCGCCTCGGGCGACGCCACCCTGGTCATCATCCAGGCGGACATCGCCATCGACGCCGACGTCAACGACCTGCCCTGACGGAGGCCTCATGTCCAAGTACGCGTACCGCAACGAGAACACCGGCGACGTAGTCGAGTACGACTACCCGTCGGCGCGCCTTGAGATGCTCCCGAACTGGGACACGCTCGAGGCGCCCGAGGCCGCCGTGGAGCCGCAGGATCCCGGCTCAGGGGCGCAGGAGCCGCAGGAGCAGGGCGGCGAGGGGACGCCGCCCATCGAGCCGCCTGGCGGCGGTAGTGGGGAAGGAGACGGGCCGGGCGTGGTGGAGCGTCCGGCCCGCTCCGCCAACAAGGCCGAGTGGCAGGAGTACGCGCGCTCGCTCGCGCAGGACTCCGACGAGGCGGCCGCTGTCGAGGGCCTGACCAAGGACCAGATCGTCGAGAAGTACGGGAGTGACGACTAATGGCACTCTCCGGAACGATCCTCGCAGTCTCCGCCTTCGCGGAGCTCACGCAGGCTCTCGACCTCGGGTCCGGCCGGGCACCGCAACAGCTGTCGCGAAAGATGAGCCTCGGCAGCGGCACTGGCGCGGGCAAGGCCGACCGCGTGTTCTCCGACCGGCGGACTCTGGCCGCATCGGCAACCGAGGATCTTGACCTGGCTGGTGTGCTTACCGATGCGTTCGGCACGGCGATCACCTTCGCTCGGATCAAGGGCCTGATCGTCGCCGCTGCGGCTGCGAACACGAACAACGTCGTAGTCGGCGCCGCATCCAGCAACGCATGGGCGACGCTGCTCGGCGCCACCCACACCCTCACCCTCCGCCCGGGCGCGTTCGTCGCGGTTGGCACGGGCGAGGCGGATGCCACTGGATACGCCGTCACCGCTGGCACGGGCGATCTGCTGAAGATCGCCAACTCTGCCGGGGGCACGTCGGTGAGCTACGACATCCACATCATCGGCGCGTCCGCGTAGCCGACCCATTCCGCGTTGAGGGAGGCCCGGGCGGTGGGCCTCCCTCGCGCGCTTCTCCAGGAGGGGAGGGCTGCCGTGGCGGACGTGGTGGCCAACGTGGCCAAGGGCCGAATCCTGACCCATGCGGGCCTGCCGGCGGTGGACGACTCGCTGATCGCAGTGCCGCTGGAGGCGACCGGGCTGCCGTCCGACGACGTTCTCCAGGACTACGACACTCTCGCGGACCTCCTCGCCGGGGTCGCGAACGAGCAGACTGCGATGGGACGCCAGACCCTCACGGGTGTGGTCGTCGCAGTCAACGACACCCTGAACTCGGCCTCCTTCGACGCGAACGACATCTCGTGGACGGCCGCGACAGGCGCCCCAGTGGGGAAGCTGGCCATCTGCTACAAGCCCGACACAGCCTCGCCGGACTCGGCGATCGTGCCGCTCACACTGCACGACTTCGCGGTCACCCCCGACGGCACGGACATCGTCGCCCGCGTCCACGCCGACGGCATCAGCGTCGAATCCAACGCCTAACAGGGGGCTCCGCATGCCGCTGCTGGAGATCCTCGAGGACCACTTCACCGGCGCGCTCGACACGGGGAAGTGGCCGGGCTCATACGGCGACGTCACCGCGGCGGGCGGCCGGGGCCGGATCCCTTGCAACGTGGGTGGCTTCGCCGGGCTCCGCTCGGCCAGCACTTACACCCTGGCCGGATCACACTTTCTGCTGCGCGCGTACCCACCGGCTGTGAACGGCGCCGTATCCACGGCCGCCCTCTCGCTGCTGGTGCTGTCGAGCGTGGGCGGGACGGACGCGGGCTTCATCATCGACACCGCGCAGGGTGCGATGGGTGTTTACGCCCGCACCGATTACGCCGACGGCGGCGCACTCTTCCCGCCCTACGACCCCGTCCAACACGCATGGCTCAGGCTGCGGGAGACGGGCGGCACGCTGCTGTGGGAGTCCTCCCCAGACAGCTCGAACTGGACTGTCCTGCGCACCTCACCAGCGCCCGCATGGGTCGCGGACGCGGACCTGTCCCTGCTGATGGAATCGACCCGCACCGACGGGTCGAACAACGTGGCCGAGGTCGACAACGTCAACCTCCCGACCAGCCTCGCCCTCCTCGGCGCGGCCCGTACGACCGCGACCGCGCAACCACTCGCCGGACAGAAGGCGTACCGGCTCGGCGCCGCCCGCGCCACGAGCTCGGCTCGACCGCTCAGCGCGGCCCACGTCGTCCAGCTCGGCGCCGCACGCACCCGCGCCCGCGCAGGCACGGTCATGCGCCTACCTCGCCCCGCACAGACGCTCACCGCCTCGGCGGGCGGACCGACACTCACCCCGTCCACCACCGGGCCTCAGCTGGCTGCGATTTCGACGACCGGAGGCTGATCGATGCCCGACGTGGGAGACAGCGTCACAGCGACCCTGACCGTCACTCCGGCCGACAACACCACGAGCGCTACGCTCGCTGTCACCGCGCCCGACGGCACCGTCTCAAACCCTGCCGCCGGCACCGCGGACGGCGGTACGACATGGACGGCGTCTCTGACGTACACGGCGGCTGGCCTGTGGCGGCTGTCGTGGACCGTCACGGGCACCGGAGCGAGCCGCCAGCACGAAGTCGTGGCCGTGGCCCCGGCACCGCCGACCATGGCGGACGTCCGGTCGTACGCGACCACCACCCAGCTCGCCGACTACCTTCATGCCGCGCCGCCCGTGGACGCCGTGCAGCTGCTTGAGCGCGCGACGCGACTCCTCGACTCGGACTTCCTCAAGGCCGCGGTGTACGACGTGGACGACGACGGCATGCCGACCGACACCGACGTCAAGGCCGCGTTCGCCGAAGCCGTGTGCAGTCAGGTGGAGTTCTGGGGTGAGGTCGGCGTCGAGACCGACGTGTCCGGCCCGCTCCAGGGCGTGGCCATCGGATCGGTCAACCTCCAGTTCGGCGCTGGCGACAACCGGTCCAGCCCGGACTACTACGCGCCCGGCATCAGCCGCGCGCTCGCCAACGTCCCAGCCGACAAGCTCCGCTGGGTCGCATTCACGGGCGGCAACGGATGGTGAGGCGTATCCCCCGTCGGTACTTCATCCACGAGATCACCGTGGAGCCGTACCGCGACGAGTCCAGCACCGGTCCCCTGTACGGGCCACCCGTCACAGTGCGGTGCTTCCTCGACGAGCAGACGCGGGCGGTCCGGTCACCGGGCGGCGAGCAGGTCACGAGCACGTCGACCGCGTACGCCGACCTCGGCACCGAGGCGCCGGCCCTGTCTCGGGTGACGCTCCCCGGCGGCCGGAAGACCACAGTGATCCAGGCCAAGCGGCGTGACGGCAAAGGGCTCGGCACCCCCAACCACCTGGAAGTCCAACTCGAGTAGGGGGATGCCATGGCGCAGAACTTCCGGCTGCGCTTCGACGCGAGCGGCGTCGAACAGGAGCTACGGCAGGCAGCCGCGCGCGGCCTGTACCTCGGCGCCGAACACGTCCTGGGCGTCAGTAACGACCGGGTGCCGCTCGACGAAGGCACACTCCAGCACTCCGGTACAGCGAGCGTGGACGAAGCCGACCTCACCGCGATGGTCAGCTACGACACCCCTTACGCGGTCAGGCAGCATGAGGAGCTGGACTTCCAGCACGCGCCCGGGCGCGAAGCCAAGTACCTGGAAACCTCGCTCAATGCCGAACGCGGTGTCGTCCTGGCGCTCGTCGCCGCTGAGCTGCGGCGGGCCCTGCGATGAGCGGCGAGACCCACGACGTCGACCTGCTCCAGGGCGTCGCCGAGCTGCTGGCGGCCGAGGACGTGGGCGTCTACTCACCGGCCGGCGCCTTTCCTTCCGGCGCCACGGGCATCGTGCTGGGGAGGATGCCGGACGGCCCGGACCGAGTGCTCGGACTCACGCCGTATCCGGTGGCCGACGACGACTCGACGGACACGGTCACTGGCATCCAGGTGCGCATGCGCGCAGGGACGAACGTCCTGGACCTGGTGCAGCTGGCAAACGACGTCTTCAGCGTGCTCCACAACCGCCGCTCCTGGGATGCCCGGGCTGTGCGGGTGGAGATCTCTTGGCGCACGTCCGAGGCCTGGATCGGCCAGGACGCGCGCGGGCGGATGGAAAAGACCGCCAACTACTACGTCCGGTCCGTGCGGCCCGGATTCCACCTGAACGACTGAGGAGGACCGCATGTCCACTCCTGTTGAGGAGAACGAGCTCGCCCGCGAGTGGCGGCTGGAGATCAACATGGGCACTGACGAAGCGCCCGACTGGGAGCTCTGCCCGGGTGTCCGCGAGTTCCAGCCCGCGTCCGAGCCGAACATCGAGGACTCGTCGGACTACGACGGAGAAGGCTGGGCGGGCAACGAGAAGACCGCCCAGAGCTGGGAACTCAGCGTCACGATTCGCCGCAAGGCCAACAAGGGCGTCAAGGTCTACCACCCGGTCCACGAGGCGATCCGCCTCGCGCACTTCGCGTACGGCGACGCCAACAAGGTCCGGTTGCGGTACATGAACCGCGACGGCCTGCCCGAGGCGTACCAGGGCAAGGCCATCCCCAACTGGCAGCCCGCTGGCGGCGAGTACAGCGCCCTCGGCGAGGTGGAGATCACCTTCACCGGAGACGGCCCGCTCACCCCGATCACGAACCCGTTGGCGCCCTGATGGCCCAGGACAGCAACGACTTCGAGGCCCTCGACAACTTCCTCGACGACTGCCTGGAGCTCCCCGTCAAGGGCAGCGACGGGGAGACCCGGGTGTACCGGATCGAGGACCCATCCGCGGAAGACGGCATCAGGATCGAGCGCATTACGACAATGGCCGCCCGGCTCGCCGCCGGCGGGAAGCGCCGGGACACCCCGATCCTCGACGACGACGAGGAGAAGGACCTCTTCCGCATGTGCCTTGGCGCCGCGTACGACCAGCTCCTGGCGGACGGCGTGAAGTGGGCCCACTTCAAGCACGTCGCGATGACGGCCATGTTCTGGGTGGTCGCCGACAAGGAGACCGCCCAGGAGTACTGGCGGACGGGGCAGCAGCCGGGAAAAGCGGCGAACCGGGAGGCGCGGAGAGCGCAGGCGAAGCGCGCTACCTCGGCGTCGGCCGAGGCGAGTACGACCCGGTCACCGGCCTCTACGAGTGGTACGAGGGCGGGCTCCCGACGCCGCGGCGGGCGCGGTCGGGGGCACTCAGGAACTTGACCTGGGAGAAGCTCCTGGGTCAGTGGCCCCTGATCGAGGCCGACCTCCACGACACCTACGGCATCGACGTGGAGTCCGGCATTCTCCACGAGCGCTCTTGGCGCTGGCTCCAGATCCGCATCGGCGGACTGCTCTGCGCGGAGACCCGCCTGCGCCGGCACTTCGCGCCACCTCCCGAGGACTCCAAGCACACCCCCCGTAGGAGGTAGCCATGGCGCTGACCGTTGGTGAGCTCAACGCGATCCTGAGCGTGGACGACCGGGCGGTGAATCCTGCTCTGCGCCGGGCTGAGGATGCCATGCGGCAGACCGGGCAGCAGATGGGCGACGACGCCGAGCGCGCCGGACAGCAGGCCGGGCAGCAGCTCGGCGAAGGCCTCGTCCGCGGTGCCGACGGTCGTCTGCGTAACGCCCGCGGCCAGTTCGTTTCCTCGGCCCGTCGAATCGGGGACGACGCCGGGGACGCTCTGGGTGACGGTCTGGCCGACGGCGCCGGGGAGGGGGCTGATGATGCGGTCGACCAGGCCGGGTCGAAGCTGGAGCAGCTGAAGGCGGTGGCCGGCGGGGCGGCCCTGGCAGCAGGCGCCGCCGCTGGCGCGCTGTTCATTAGCGCGTTCTCGGAGGCGATGGACCAGTCGAAGATCACGGCTCGGCTGGGCGCCCAGTTGGGTAAGACTCCTGCGGAGGCGCAGCGTTTCGGGAAGATCGCCGGACAGCTCTACAGCGAGGCCGTGACCGAGGACTTCCAGGGCGCGGCCGACGCGATCCGGGCCACGATGTCGTCGGGACTGCTCCCGCCAGCCGCGACGACGCAGCAGATCAAGGAGATCTCCACCCAGGTCAGCGACCTGGCAGGAACCTTCGAGCTGGACCTCGGGCAGGCGGCAAACGCCGCTGGCCAGATGATCAAGACGGGACTCGCGCGGAACGGCCGCCATGCCCTGGACATCATGGCCAAGGGCCTGCAAGGACTCGGGCCTCGGGCTGATGACATCGCCGACACTTTCAACGAGTACTCCACGATCTTCCGCAACGTCGGCCTAGATGGGCAGACCGCGATGGGGCTGATCCGGCAGGGCATGCTCGCGGGCGCTCGCGACACAGACGTTGTCGCCGACAGCGTCAAGGAGTTCACGATCGAGGCCGTCGCGGGCGGCGAACGTGTCAGGACCGGGTTCGAGTCGCTGGGCCTGTCGGCCGACGACATGGTCAACAAGTTCGCCGCGGGCGGGCCGACAGCGGCGAAGGCCTTCGACACGGTCCTGGACAAACTGCGCGGCATCGAGGACCCGGCGAAGCGCAACGCCGTGGCGATCGAACTCTTCGGCACGAAGGCCGAAGACATGGGAGATGCGCTCTACGCCCTAGACCCGTCCGAGGCAGTGAAGGAACTCGGTGAGGTCGGCGGCGCCGCCGAGAAGATGGGCAACGCCCTCCGCGACAACGCCGGATCCCGTCTGGAGGCCTTCAAGCGGGGCATGCAGCAGAACCTTGTCGAGTTCCTCGGGGGTCCCGTCCTGGGATCGATCGCCAAGGTACGCACAGGGCTCGGCCGGATTTGGGACGAGGCGGGAAAGGGCGGCACGGAAGGTGCCGACCGGGTAGTCGCGTTCTTCGGGCTGGTCGGCCAGCGGCTGTTGGCCAAGGCGCGGGAGCTCGGGCCGAAGTTCATCACGGGTCTGTCGCAGGCTGGCCAGAAGGTCGCCGAGTTCATCACCTCCAATCCTGAGGCGGCCCTGAAGTTGTCGCTGATCGCCGCCGCGATCGTTGGCGCGCTCATGCTGCTGCCGGTGCTAGTGGCTGGCGCTATCGCCGCGTCCGCGACGCTCATGATGGTGTCCTTCGTCCAGAAGCTGATCAGCAGTCTGAACGAGAACCTCACGAAGTGGTGGGCCGCGTTCACCGCCTGGGTCAGCAGGAAGGCGGTCGAAGCGCCCGCCGTGTTCAACGCGGTCGGCACAGCGATCGGCGCCTGGTTCTCCAGCCTGTGGTCCCGCTACATTGCCGGGCCGGTCAGCCGCCAGTGGGACTCGTGGATGACCTCCGTTCGAGGGCTACCCGGCCGGGCCGTGGCTGCCCTCAACCCGCTCGGAACGAACCTGACCGCCGTAGCGTCGCGGGCCTGGCAGCAGTTCAAGGACAGCGCCGCAAGGAAGGGCGCGGAGTTCGTCTCCTGGGTCCGGGGGCTGCCCAGGAGGATCGCGAGCAACCTCGGTTCGATGGGCTCCCTGCTCAGCCCTCAGGGCCGCGCAGTCGTTCAAGGCCTGTGGTCGGGCATCAGTTCCATGGGCGGCTGGCTTCGTAGCCGGATCATGGGCTGGGCGCGTTCTGCGATCCCGGGCCCCATCGCCAAGGCGCTGGGTATCGCCTCGCCGTCGAAGGTGACGACGGCGCAGGGTCGTTGGATCGCCCGCGGCCTCGTCGCGGGCCTGACCGGCACGCAGAAGCAGGTCCGCGCGGCCAGCTACAAACTCGTCGACATCGTCCGCGACTCGCTGGGCGGCAAGCGGCTACGCAACGCCCTCAAGACGATCAACAAGGGCGCCGGGAAACTGGACTGGCTCGCCGGATGGGACGCGAAACTTGCCGGGCAGCTGAAGACCGCCCGCAAGAAGGTCGACGACCTGGTCAAGGCCCGCGACAAGCTCGCCGCGGACGTCCGCAAGGGCGTCCTCGACAGCGCGAACATCACCCAGCAGGACGCGGGTGGTTGGCCGCAGACCGCCGAGTCGATTCTCGCCGGGCTGAAGCAGGACACCGCAGCCGCGCAGACGTTTGCCAAGAACCTGGCCGCGCTGCGGAAGAAGGGTGTGAGCGGCGACCTCGTCGCGCAGATCGCCCAGGCCGGAGTGGACGGCGGTTCGGCGGCAGCGGCTGCCCTCGCGAACGCCAACCAGGGGCAGATCAAGCAGATCAACGCCCAGCAGAGGATGCTCGTCACGGCGGCCGGCCAGGCCGGAAGCACGGCGGGCAACGCGATGTACGGGGCGGGCGTTGAGGCGGCCCGCGGTTTGGTGAAGGGTCTGGCGGCACACCAGAAGCAGATCGAGAAGCAGATGCTCACGATCGCGAAGGGCATGTCCAAGAGCATCCGCAAGGCTCTGGGGATCAAGTCGCCGTCGCGGGTCATGGCGCTGGTCGGCCGGTACACGGCGCAGGGCCTGGTCAAGGGTGTCGCTGCGGAGAGGTCTGCCGTGAACAGTGCCATGGCCTCGCTGGTGGACACGCCCGCGCCGGGTTCGTGGGACACCGCGTCCTCGAGCGCGCGGAGGGCTGCTTCTCAGCGCATCGTGCTGGAGATGCGGTCGTCGGGCCGGGGCGAGGACGACTACTTGATGGAACGCATGCGGCGCGGCATCCGACGGAAGGCCGGCGGCGACGTCGACTACGCGCTCGCGGGAAGGAGGAGGGGCTGATGCCGTTTCCCGAGGATGCGCTCGGCGTCACGACCGAACTCGGCATCGGGGGCGTGCTGACCGACGTCACGCAGTATGCGATGGCGCGGGACATCATCACCCACACCCGCGGCAAGACGGCGGAGGGGCAGGCGCCGGACCCGGCCTCCTGCTCCCTCACCTTGAAAAGCCCGGACGGCCTCTTCTCCCCGCGCAACCCTCGCTCGCCGTACTACGGGCTCATCGGCCGCAATACGCCGATGAGGGTGAGCGTGCGGGCGGGCGCGGCACGGCTCCTCCTGCCCGACGACGCGCCCGGCGCACGGGCCTCCACGCCCAGCGTCACGGCTCTGAACATCGCCGGGAACCTGGACGCCAGGGTCGAGGTGTCGCTGCTCAACTGGCAGACCGGCATCGAGGTTGAGGTTTTCGGCAAGTACGTCACGACCGGCAATCAGCGGTCGTGGCAGCTGTCCGTGGCAGGCAACGGTGCTCTGAGCCTGCGGGCCTCCACGGACGGCAACTCCGTGGTCTCCTTCCTGTCCACCGCTCTCGTCCCGGTGCCTCCGTCGGGGCGCCTGGCGCTGCGTGTCACCCGCGACAACACGACGGGCACCGTGACCTTCTACACGGCGCCCTTGATCAGCGGCACGTGGAGCCAGCTCGGGTCGGCGGTGGCCACGCCGGCCGGGGCCATCTTCGCCTCGACGGCGCCGCTCGTCGTCGGTGAGCTCACGGACCTTCAGTTCGTGGGCGCGATGGGCAGCGTGTACGCCGCGCAGCTCCGCAATGGCATCGGCGGCACGCTGGTCGCCAGCGTGGACTTCACTGCGCAGACCATCGGTGCGACCTCGTTCGTGGACGCCACCGGGCTGACGTGGACGCTGTCGAACGGCGCCGCGATCAGCAACAAGCGGGTGCGCTTCCACGGCGAGTACTCGGACTGGCCGGATCGGTGGAGCGGCGCAGGGAGGCTGATCACCGTTGAGGGCGCGGGTGCGGGTCTCCTGCGCCGCCTCAACCAGGGCAAGAAGCCCCTCGCGAGTACCTTGAGACGACGGGTCCCCTCGTTCAGTCCGGTGGCCTACTGGCCCATGGAGGAGGGGTCCGACGCGACGCAGGCCTACAGCCCCATTTCCGGAGTGCGGGTGCTCAAGGCGAGCGGCTTCGACTGGGCGGCGGACGACACCTTGCCGGGGTCTTCACCGCTGCCCGTCCTGCAGACCGGTGGCAAGTTCGCAGCACCTGTCCCGGCAGCCGCGGCCGGCACGTGGCAGGTGGAGCTGGTGTACAACCTCGCGACGATGCCCGTGGCGGAGACGACCCTCTTTGAGGTGCGCTCCGCGGGGACGGCGCGGCGTGTCCGGGTGCGCGTGGCCACCAACCTAGTGCGCATCGAGGGCCTGGACGCCGACGACCAGCAAGTCTTCATGGACTTCAGCACGGCACCTCAGTTCACCGGGGCGTGGAATCGTCTCCAGATCAGGGCAGTTCAGAGCGGTGGCAATGTCCAGTACTCCGCTCGGTGGATCATCATCGGCGGTACGGGTTTTACCGTGGCCGCGACCATCGCCGCCTCGCCGGGCTACGTCACCGAAGTGCGGAGTGACTTCGGCGCGGGCCTCGACGGGATGAGCTTCGGTCACCTCGCCGTCTTCACCCAGGAGACGGACCAGCCCTTCAACGCTGCTGACCAGGCCTTCGCCGGAGAGGAAGCGGGCACCCGCCTGCGGCGCCTCTCCGTCGAATCGGGGATCCCTATCTCGGTGAGCGGAGTGATCTCCGATCAGGCGCGTGTGGGTCCTCAGCGGCCCGGCACGCTTCTGGAGCTGCTGGAGCAGTGTGCGGCGGCCGACGGCGGCATCCTCGTCGAGGACAAGGAGAAGGTGGGCCTGCGCTACCGGGGCCGGGCCAGTCAGTACAACCAGGCGCCGGCGCTCACTCTGGCGTACGGCTCGAGAGAGCTCGCCCACATCGAGCCCGAGCCCGACGATGTGGATGTCCGCAATGACGTGACGGTCAACCGGGTCGGGGGCTCATCCGGGCAAGCCGAGCTGCTCGTCGGGCCGCTGTCGGTCCAGGATCCGCCGGACGGGATCGGCCGGTACGACGACAGCGTGGACCTCAACCTCTACGACGACTCCCAAGCCGAGCCCATGGCCGCCTGGCTGCTCCACCTCGGGACATGGGACGAGGCCCGCTACCCGTCCGTCACCGTCCGTCTGCACCGCGCGCCGGAGCTGATCCCTGCTGTCCTGGACCTCAGCGAGGGAGACCTGATCCGCATCACGGATCTCCCCGACTGGCTGCCGCCCGGGCCGCTCGATCTGCTGGTGGTCGGCTACACGGAGCGCCTGGGCATCCACACGTGGGAGATCGATTTCGTCTGTGCTCCGGCCGGCCCGTATCAGGTGGGCGCGGTCGGCTTGCTGGAGAACTTCAGCGACAGCAACTTCGCATTCCCGATCACCGCGGGCGGGAACCTCCCATGGACGCGGTCCCAGGCTCACTACAACTCGGGCACGTGGTCGCTGCGGTCCGGAGCCATCAGCAACAACCAGACCTCGGACGCCATCGTGACTGTCCCGGCCGGAGCCACGGCCCTGACGTTCTGGTACTGGACGTCATCCGAGGCGGCCGGGACTGGCTTCGACGGCGACCGGCTCCTGGTCCTCGTCGACGGCGTGCAAGTCCTGCGCGCGCAGGGCACCACACCGTGGACGCAGACCACGATCGACGTCACTGGCAAGGCCACGGTCACCTTCCGGTATGCCAAGGACAACAGCACAGCCTCGGGCGAGGACGCCGTCTACATCGACGACCTCCTGTTCACAGTGCCAGCGCCGAGCCGAGTGGACGCCAACCCAGGCGGCTCGACACTGCAAGCCGCGGCAACGGACGCGGCAACGTCTCTGACGGTCCACACTCCGGCCAGGGGGCAGATGGGGCCCGCCCCGTGGATCACATCCGCCGGGCCGGAGCCGACCTACCCTGGGATGTTCCCGATTCCGGTCCGGATTGCGGGCGAGGAGCTGTCGGTGTCCGGGATCCGCCCGTGGGCGTACGACGCTTTCCAGCGGTCCGTCGCTGCTGGCGGCTGGGGGACGGGCACGGATGGCCAGGCGTGGACGCTGGTCGGTGGTGCGGCGTCGGAGCGGTCGGTCAATGGTGCGCGGGGTGTGGTGGGCTTGCCTTCAGCGCCTTCCACGATCCGCTTCCAGACCCTGCCGGGGGCGATCGGTGACTGCGAGATCCGCTGCCGCATGTCGGTGTCGGCGGTCGCGACGGGCGCGGCGTTCATCCCAGCGGTGCTGCTGCGTTACGCGGGGACGGGCGACTACTACCGGGCGCGCGTGCATTTCGGTCTGTCGGGTGCGATGCAGGTGTCGGTGGCGCGGGACGTCACGCAGATTGGGTCGGCCGTCACGCTGCCGTTCACCTACGCCGCGGCGGATGAGTTCGAGGTGCGGGTGCGGCTGACTGGGCACCTGGTGCAGGTTCGCGTGTGGCCGATTGGCTCGCTGGAGCCGTCGGTGTGGCACACGGCGGAGACGGTGGTCTCGTCTCCGGTCGCCTCCGGCCTGGTCGGCGTGGCCGCTTCAGCGTTCGGTGGGAACACCAACGTGGCGCCGAACGTGCTGTTCGACGAGTTCGTGGTTGTCACTCCCCAGGCCTGGACCGTGGCCCGGGCCAGCAACGGGGTCAGCAAGAGCCAGCTCGCCGGCGCGGAAGTCCGCGTCGCACGCCCAGCGGTTGTGGCCCTGTGAGAGAGGAGATGCGCCGTGCCGTTTGAGCCTTGGCTGCCCGGCATGATCGTGACGGAGGAGCGGCTGGCGTCCATCAGCCCGACGTGGCAGGACTGGGTCCCGGTGTGGACCACCTCGTCCGGCGCGAACACACCCAGCTTCAGCAACGCGTCGGTCTCCGCGAGGTTCGCGCAGTCCGCCCTCAAGGTGTCCTTCCGGATGGAGATCGCCTTCGGGTCGACCACCAACTTCGGCGGGGGCGGGAGCGGCGACAACTGGCGCTTCAGCCTGCCCGTGGCCGCTGCGGGAGCCGCACTGTGCGTTGGCTACGGCGAGATCTCCGACTCCAGCGCGGGCCTCGGCTCCCGGATGGGTGTGCGCGTCCGCCTGACGACGACCACGACGATGGAGATCGAGATGGCGTCGGCCCGGATCGACGCGGCCGCGGTCTCCGGCGTCGGCCTGATCGATGCGGTATCGCCGTGGACCTGGGCGACGTCCGACACGATCCGCGTGTTCGGCGAATACGAGGCTGCGGCCTGAGCAAGGGGAGGGCCCGATGGAGGTTCCGTACGTGGAGGTTCGGGCGTACGACGTGACGAACCCGGAGGCGTCTTGCGTGGTGCGGCTGACCGTGGCCACTGAGGGCCTTCCGATCTCGGACGTGGGGGAGCAGGAAGTCGTGGACGCCGTGAAGGCAGTTTTCGCGCAGCAGCCGAACATCTCGGTGACCGCGTCCCGTTACTACATCGCCGCGACGCCCGTCTGACGTCCACCCCGAAGTTGCCCCGAGCCGTCTGGCCGGGGCTTTTCTATGCCCTGGAGGCACTCATGGCCCGTGAGCTCCATCCCGCTGTCGTGCAGATGCTCGGCAACTTCCGTTACCACCACCTCCCGGCCGCACTCCAGGAGGTGAGCCGGCCGTTCCACGACCTGGCGCACCGCCTCGCCGAGACGGTGACCGGGCCGGAGGCGACCAAAGCACTCGACGACCTGTGGAAGTCGAAGAACTGGGCGGTCGTGGCCGCCTCCAATAGAACAGGGGAGGGCAGCTGATGGCCTGGTACAAGGGGCGGTCCGGCTGGAGCTCCCGCCGGAGTCCAGCGACCAGCCGACGATCCGGGCGACGCAGCTGATCGCGCACAGCATCGTCGCGCCTTGGGACGAGCACCGGCTGTACGCCTACTGGAAAAACTCGACGTCTCTGGAGTCGCACTTCGGGCTGGACTTCGACGGCAGCCTGGGCCAGTACCTGTCTACAGCGACCCGGGCGGACGCGAACGCCGCGGCAAACCGACGCGCGGACGGGACCGGCGCCATCTCTGTCGAGACCGCGAGCAACACAAAGGCCTCCGACCCGTGGACGGACGAGCAGGTCGCCGAGCTCATCGACCTCGGGGTCTGGGCGCACCAGGAGCACGGAATCCCGCTGCGGATCTGCAAGACCTCGAGCGACCCGGGCTTCGGATACCACTCGCTACACACGGCCTGGTCCACGAACGGGACCGCGTGCCCGGGCAAGCTGCGCATCGCTCAGTTCCGCGAGCTCGTGTTCCCGGGGATCGTCGCCAAGGCGCAGAAGCCCGCGCCAGCGCCGACCAAGCCGACCAAGCCGGTGGTGAGCCTGGCCCACATCAGGGCAGCGCAGCAGCGGGACCCGGGCCTGCCCCAGGGCGGCACCACGTACAAGGCCGAGGGCCTGGTCGTCGAGACCGCCCTCTACAAGGCCGGCCTCCTGGCGAAGCGCTGGGTCGACGGCAGCTTGGGCTCCCGCACGCGACCGGCCGTGAGCGAGTGGCAGGAGCGGTGCGGCTTCCGCGGCCGCCAGCTCGGCCAGCCCGCCGACGGCTACTTCGGCAAGACCTCCCTGTCCCTCCTGGGGCAGCGGTACGGCTTCACTGTGAAGGGGTAACGCATGTTCACGAAGGCTTTCTGGAAGGCGACCGGCGAGCGCTCAGTGCGCACCTACGCTCAGGTCCTCGTCGGCTCGCTCGGCCTGGACACCCTCGGCATCATCAACGCGAACTGGAGCGAGGGCCTGGCGCTCGGGGCTGGCGCCGCGGTCCTCACCGTCCTCACCGCCGTGGCAACTTCCGGTGGCCCTGAGGGCCCGGGCCTGACCGAGACCGTGAGCCGCCAGTGACCGTCCCGGAGGCCTCGGTCGCCGTGGAGCTGGAGCGGCTCCGCGGTACGGTCGCCACGGGCTTCGCAGAGGTCAAGGGCTCGTTGGCGGTGCTCGTCGAGCGGTCGACCCGGACCGAGCGCGACGTGGCGCAGCTCCGCGAGGACACAGAGAAGGACCTCGACGAGCTCCGTGAGGATGTCGAGGCGTTGAAAAAGAATCGCTGGCCTCTAGCCGCGGTCGGCGCCTTGACGGGTGCAGCTGGCGCGGCCACGGGTGTGATCGCGCTCCTGACACGTTGATCTGGCCCCCTCCTGCCTGCGGGCGGGAGGGGGCCCTTTGTCGTGTCCAGATACTCTCGCAGCATGATTCGCGCTGTGATCTTCGACGTCGGCGAGTGCCTCGTAGATGAGACGACCGAGTACGGCACCTGGGCAGACTGGCTCGGCGTACCCCGCCACACTTTCGCCTCGGTGTTCGGGGCAGTCATCGCTCAAGGCCGCGACTACCGCGAGACCTTCCAGGAATTCCGGCCAGGCTTCGACCTCTACGAAGAGCGCGAGAAACGTGCCCAGGCCGGGAAGCCGGAGCACTTCGGCGAGGCCGACCTCTACCCAGACGTCCGCGACGCGCTCACCACCCTGCGCGCCGATGGCCTGTGGCTCGGCATCGCCGGGAACCAGACCGTCCGCGCGGGCCGCCTACTGCGGGATCTGTTCACCAACGACGTCGACCTGATCGGCACGTCCGACGACTGGGGAGCCTCGAAGCCCGACCGCGCATTCTTCGACCGCGTCGCCGAAGTCGTCCCCGCCGAGCCCGGCGAGATGCTCTACGTCGGAGACCGCGTCGACAACGACATCCGGCCCGCTGTCGCGGCCGGGATGCACACTGCGCTCGTGCACCGCGGGCCGTGGGCGACGATCCAGTGGAACACCGAGGAGGCGCAGAAACTGCCGACGTTCCGCGTCGACAGCCTCCTCGAGTTGTCCGGTGAGATCAGACAGTTCAACGCGCGAGAGCGCTGACCGTCGTAGACCACCCGTACAGGCGGTCGTCCAGCTCGCGTACGCATCGCTCGTGCTGGTGCGGCGCGAGCGCACGCCGTACTTCCCGAATACGGTCCATGCCCATCGCGTACCAGGTGCGCTCCAGCTGGTCGAGAGCGCGGATCCCGTACCCGCATGCCTCCTCAGGGTCCCCGGCCGCGGCCTCGACAGCGGCGAGGTCGCCGAGGACGACGGTCCGCTGCTTCTCTTCCGCGTCGAGAGCATCGAGGACGCCGAGCAGCGTGGTGCGGGCCTGCGGCAGATGTCCGGCGCGCAGCTCGGTGTTGCCCTTGAACGCAGCGAGGCGGATGGGGCTGAACCAGTCGAGCCACTCCGGAGTTTCGTGCTCGCTGCCTGCGCCGAGGAGGTCCTCGGCATGGCGGATCAGGTGCAATGCAGTACGCGTGTTGCCGCACCGGGTCTCGCATTCGGCCTCGACGGCGTCAAGCCACGCGAGGAGTTCAGCGGAGGCTGGGCCGCGACGGGCGTAGGTCCGGGCAGCGACCATTCGCTCGACCGCGATGTCCCGATCCGCCCGCCAGGCGGGGATGAACGCGGTGTGCGCGAGGACTGCACTGCCGAGCAGGGGGTCGTCGGCCTCACCCGCAGCCTGTAGCGCGAGCAGCAGGGTGTGGTCGGCCCGGTCGCCGTCCCGCATGTCGAAGAACTCAATGCGCCCCGCCAGCAGGTAGGACTCGGCGAGGGCCGCTGCGATGGTCCGTCGGGTGTGGCCGGCGGTCTCGGTCAGCAGAGCGCAGCCCAGGGTGGCGTGGGCTGTAGCCGCGGGGTGAAGGGTGGCGGGTGCGACAGACCAGTACAGGTGTCGGTGGGAGCGGGTGACGGCTTGGAAGTGGCCGGCCACGGAGGCCGGTTGTATGGCGCTTACTTCCCTTGGCACTGTTGCCAGACCGACCGCTGAGGCCGATGCAGCGAGGACGTTTCGCCGTCCCCGATCAACCTGAACGCCTGTGGGCGAGGTGAACCCGAGTGATTCCAGGTCCTGGCCGAGAAGCCGCGTGAGATCCTGGCCCACCTCTGGTTGTGGCCATGGGGGTGTGTCGGATTCCCAGCGTCGTACCTGCCGGACGCCGACGCCTAGGGCATCCGCCAAGGCCTGCTGGGAGTGGTACCCGGCCGCCACACGGGCGGACTTGAGGCGGGTGTTGCCTGCGGGCCGTGCCACTGCTGCACCTCCATGTCGCGCTCTGCAGCAAGTGTCACCGGAAGTCCTCTGTCTGGCTAGGTGTCACCCCAGGGCAGCAACGAAAGTCCTGTTTGATGCCGCGGAAAGACTTCTGCAAGTCCTCGAACCCCGGTTAGTTGAGGGCCAGTCTTGAACGCACCTGATCGCCTTTGGTGCCAAGGAGCCCGACGATGCCGACCAGCCGCTTACCCACAGCCGCAGGGTGCACCCTGTATCCCGCCGGGGAAGACTGGGACGCCATCCGCGTGCCGCGCAGCGTCGGCCTGGCCGCGATGGCCATCCTCGGCGCCCGCTGCGGTGCTGTGGTCGAGGACCCGCTCAGTACTGCCGTCTACTTCTTCACCCCTGTCGGTACTGCGTCCGCGTGGGAGGTGCAGAACACGCGCGCGCTGGGCTTCGACAGCGCCGTGACGATCCCGCCGGCGCGCCGTGTGGAGGGGCCGGGCGTGTACTGGCGGATGTGTCCGGGCGAGGACGGTTGGCTGACTGACCCCCAGGCGCTTGAGGCCGCCCTCGGTGACGCATTCGGTCCGCGGGTCGGCGCACAGATCGAGGCAGGTGTCGAAGCGTGAGCGGTCACCTGGTTCCGCACGAGCCTGCCGATTCTCCGGCCGAGCTCACCCCGACGACGTCGCACGGATGGTGTGCCTGGCATCAAGGCACCGCTCGAGGTGTGCGCCTCATCAGCGCCATCGAACAGGGATCGGGCCCGGGCACAGCAGCCCACCGCTTCGCGTGCAGGCCATGCCGCGAGGCCTACGACCTCACGCCGCTGGCCGACCAGCCATGACCTGGATACCCAAGCCCCCGGCGGCCGCCGAGCTCAACCGGGCGCAGTACTCGGGCTGGGCCTGTTGCTGGTGCGCCACGTCCCTGCTCGGAGTATCGGGCGTGATCTCCGCCGGGATCGCTGAGGGCCGCATGGGGGCTCACGTCCTGGACACCGAGGTGTACGCCTGCGGGCCACGCTGCCCCCAGCGCCCTCGCCGTCGCCCCCGCCCTGCCGGGCCGAGCCAGACCTGAGCGTTCAGGAAGGAGCAGTTGTGGAACGGGAGTGGGTCACCGGGGACTGCTGGCTCGGCTGTGAGCGCGTCGGCCTGTCGGTGCTCTTTCTCGGGCCGGTCCAGTGGGACGGCCAACACGCCCCGTTCTTCGCCTGCGATGACTGCTTGGGCCGCCTCATGCGCCAGGCGAACTCCTACTTCATGCAGCGGCGCCCCGCCGCCGCATGAGCCCGCCCCCACGACGACACCACCTCTTACCAGGTGGGTGTGGGGGCGGACAGCAAGTGCACATCAGCGATGGAAGGAAGGACTTCCGCATGACTGTAGCACCTGAACAGACGGTAGTTGCCGAGAGGCGCGGCCGGGAACTCGTCGGCGCCGACGAGTTCGAGATGCTCGCTGCGTTCTGCGCGGACGAGTACAAGATGAACCGAGCCCTGGCCGACCGAGTCATGGACCAGGCGCTGGCCATGATCTTCGTCATGGGCACCACCCGCTCAGGCAACACCATGGCACCGTCGCAGGTCGTCGACCCCGGATGGCACACCGCCATCCTCCACACCGAGTGGTACGCCGACTTCTGCCAGAAGAACTTTGGGTACCTCCTCCACCACCAGCCCAACAGCAAGATGCGCACGAAGGGCCTTATGGCCGACGTTACAGCCCGCATCGAGACCGCCGGCTTCCACGTCGACCGGATCCTGTGGGGCACCGCAGGCGAATGCAACGCCCCGACCTGCTGCGGCGACGGCCCCTGCTGCTGACCACCCCGGCCACTGTCAGTGGCTGCCGCTAGAGTCCCGGCCTCACGGGTCGGGACTCAGTACAAACATGGAGCTTTCATGGCAACTGCCGAAGCCGCCAAAGGCCGGGGCCGGGTCACCGTCTTCAGCATGTTCGGGCCCGTCTTCGGCTACGCGAGCAGCCTTGTCGACGGCCGGCGGGTCGCGTACGTAGGCCCGGTCACTCCGGGCATGCACTGGCGCAAGGTCTGGCTGATGGCTGACCGCTGCTGCCGGCAGACCGAGGGCGAGGACGCGAAGGCCCGGTGGATCATCAGCCAGGCCAACCGCGCACTCACCTGCGGCAGTGGTGTTGTCGTGAGGCTCCCCGACGCCGAGTGGGAGATGGAAGCAGGGGGCTGGCAGGTGGACTTCAACCCCGACTGGTGTCACCAGGACTCTCTGGCGACCGGCCCTCTGTCTATCCCGCTGCTCACTCCGGAGCAGATCGAGCCGAAGCCGACGTTTTATCCGCACTACGCGGTATGACGTCCCGTTCCCAGGCTCCCGTTGCCGACTGTGCCCCGAGGGCGCCGGCAGCGGGACGAGCCCGGCCAGCCCTCGCGTTCCCCCGTCGGGGGCGGCCGCTCAGCGTACGAGCTCGGCGAGGTCGACCCCGATGGCCTCGGCGATGCGGATCAGGGTGTCGAGGAGCGGCGAGGCGTGGCCCTGTTCGATGCGGCTGTATGTGGCGACGTCGATCCCGGAGCGGGTGCAGACCTCGAGTTGGGTGAGGTTGTGGTGCTCGCGGACGCGGCGGATCTGGTCTCCCACCTGACGGCGTCGGGTGAGTACCCGGTCGTCGGGCGGGGTATTGCGTGGCACGGGTCCACGCTGTCGACCTAGTGATCATCTGTGATTAGGTTCGACCCTAATTTTATGGATCTTGGACTTCGGTCCTGATGGTCCAGCGGCTCGCCCTGTGCGGGCTGTTGGCGCGGGGCGGTGTGATGTGCGTCCGCCGGCCCCGTGAAGTGCTCGCCCGCGTGGCTGAGCGCGGCCGCCCCGTCCTCTCTGTGGAGGGCGGGGCGGTTTCGTGTGTGGACGCTGTCCCATGGGTGGCTGATTCTGACTGAGCGTTAGGGACGTGCTCTTCGTATTGGTGAGTGAGGGCGGGATACTGCCCGAGACGCCCCCTGCCGGTCTAAGCGGCAGGGGGCGCCCTTCCGGCCGGGAGCCTCCCGAGCATCCCGGACCGGGCTTGTCATGGGGTTGTGCGTCAGGCGGACGGAACTGCCTCGTCCGCCTCCCCTTTGGGCACTTTACCCACTGCTCAGCGTCGTCTACAGACGGTAGGGGCGGGTTCCACGAAAACTCCTCAGTGGGTTCGCACCGCTTCATGCCTGTATGAGCCATATATCGTGGCGCAATCTGGCCACGCAAGCAGACCGGTTGCCCCGCTCTCGCCAATTCGGATACACGTTCGATTAGACTGCGAGCACGCTCCGGCCGGGCTCGGGAGGTCCTGGCCGGACGGCAGACACCCCCTGCCGCATGAATCGGCAGGGGGTGCGCTGCAAGCGTAGACGGAGCCACTGACGACAGCTCGCCGCCAACGACCTCGCTGGGCGTCCGAGTTACGGGGTAGTAGCGGGGTAACAAGATCCGCAAATGTAGAAGCCCGGTAGACGGTGACGGTCTACCGGGCTTCTGAGCTGGCACTTGGCCTCTGTGGGGCTAACAGGATTTGAACCTGTGGCCTCATCCTTATCAGGGATGCGCTCTAACCAACTGAGCTATAGCCCCGCCGCGCTCTGCGGTGTGTGTCCCGCGCGCTGACTCCTGAAGATTAGCGCACGACGCGGGCAGTCCCAAAATCGGTTGTCGGGGGACCGTCAGGAGAGGTTTGAAGCCGCCCCGGGGGCGGCAACGGTCACTCGTCCTCCGCGAGCGTCAGCTCGACGCCGCCCACGAAGCCGGCGGAGAGGTTGTAGATGAACGCGCCGAGGGTCGCCAGCGCCGTCGCGAGGACGACGTCGATGACCGCGATGATCGACGTGAACATCAGGACGTGCGGCAGCGACAGGAAGGCCTGCAGGTCGAAGCCGTTCGACTCGTTCGAGCCGGTGGCCTCGGAGATGGTGCCGCCGACCGTCGAGAAGACGCCCATGGCGTCCATGACCATCCAGAGCACCGCGGACGCGACGATCGTGCAGATGCCCAGCGCGATGGAGAGCAGGAAGCTGACCTTCATGACCGACCAGGGGTCGGCCTTGGCCACGCGCAGGCGCGCCTTGCGGGTGCGGGGCGTCGTACGGGCACCGGTGCGCGGTCGGCGTACCGCGCTCTCCGGAGCGGGCGTCTGGTAGGCCTGCGGCGGGTGGTAGGGCCCGGCGGACTGCTGCGGCTGCCGTTCCCCGGGCAGCGGCGACGTGGACGGCGCGGAGGCCGCCTGCTGCGCCCCTGAGGGCTGCGGCTGGGGCTGAGGCTGGGCGCCCGGAGCGGCCGGGCCCGCGCCGGGCGCGTACTGCTGCTGGGTCTGCGAGCCTCGGGTGTCCGTCACGGGTCCCCCCTGGGATCCAGGTGCGTCGGGCGAGGGCGAGCCCTTCGCGGGCGACTTGATCGCCTTCAGCTGGGTGGTGTGCGGGTCCGTCGCAGGCGCGGCGGAGCCACGGCCGCCGCCCGTCTCCGAACCGGCTGTAGAACCGGTCGAGGTACCGGACGATCCGGCGCCCGTGGCTCCGCTCACGATGACTCTCTCCTCGTGCTACTCGGCCGAGGGCGTTTCACCCTCGTCCGTGCCGGTGGTCGCGGCACCCTCGGCGATCTCGTCGACGGCAATGTCGCCGTCGACCTCCTCCGCCTCGCGTCCCGCCTCGGCGTTACGTGCGATACCGACGACGGCATCGCGCTTGCCCAGGTTGATCAGTTGGACGCCCATGGTGTCACGGCCCGTCTCCCTGACCCCGCTGACTCGCGTACGAATCACACCGCCGCCCAGCGTGATGGCGAGGATCTCGTCGGCCTCCTCGACCACCAGCGCACCGACGAGCGAGCCGCGATCCTCGACGATCTTGGCGGCCTTGATACCGAGGCCGCCGCGACCCTGGACGCGGTACTCGTCGACGGGAGTCCGCTTCGCGTACCCGCCGTCGGTGGCAGTGAACACGAACGTACCGGGTCGAACAACATTCATCGAGAGGAGCTCGTCTCCCTCGCGGAAGCTCATGCCCTTGACACCCGAGGTGGCGCGGCCCATGGGACGCAGCGAATCGTCGGTGGCGGTGAACCTGATCGACTGTGCCTTCTTGCTGATCAGAAGCAGATCGTCGTCGGCCGAGACGAGTTCGGCGCCGATCAGTTCGTCGTCGGAACCGTCCGCCGTTTCCCGGAGGTTGATCGCGATCACACCACCGGAGCGCGGCGAATCGTAATCCTTCAGAGGCGTCTTCTTCACCAGACCCGCCTTCGTGGCGAGCACGAGGTACGGCACCGCCTCGTAGTCGCGGATCGCGAGGATCTCGGCGATCGCCTCGTCCGGCTGGAAGGCGAGGAGGTTCGCGACGTGCTGCCCGCGCGCGTCACGGCCGGCGTCGGGGAGCTCGTACGCCTTCGCCCGGTAGACGCGGCCCTTGTTGGTGAAGAACAGCAGCCAGTGGTGGGTCGTCGAGACGAAGAAGTGGTCGACGATGTCGTCTTCCTTGAGCTTCGTGCCCCGTACGCCCTTGCCGCCGCGCTTCTGCGCGCGGTAGTCGACGGTCTTGGTGCGCTTGACGTAGCCGCCACGCGAGACCGTGACGACGATGTCCTCCTCGGCGATCAGGTCCTCGATGGACATGTCACCGTCGTAGGGCACCAGCATGGTCTTGCGGTCCTCGCCGAACTTCTCGACGATCGCGGCGAGTTCCGCGCTGACGATGCCGCGCTGACGGACCGGCGAGGCGAGGATCTCGTTGTACTCGGTGATCTTCGCCTGGAGTTCGTCGTGCTCCTGGACGATCTTCTGGCGCTCCAGGGCGGCCAGTCGCCGCAGCTGCATCTCGAGGATGGCGTTGGCCTGGATCTCGTCGATCTCCAGGAGCTCCATCAGGCCCGTGCGCGCGATGTCGACGGTGTCGCTGCGCCGGATCAGCGCGATGACCTCGTCGATGGCGTCCAGGGCCTTCAGCAGGCCGCGCAGGATGTGCGCCCGCTCCTCGGCCTTGCGCAGGCGGAACTTCGTACGGCGGACGATGACCTCGATCTGGTGCGTCACCCAGTGGCGGATGAACGCGTCCAGGGAGAGCGTGCGCGGGACGCCGTCGACGAGCGCCAGCATGTTGGCGCCGAAGTTCGACTGCAGGTCCGTGTGCTTGTAGAGGTTGTTGAGTACGACCTTGGCGACCGCGTCCCTCTTGAGCACGATGACGAGACGCTGACCCGTACGGGAGCTGGTCTCGTCCCGGACGTCTGCGATGCCGCCGACCTTGCCGTCCTTGACCAGGTCGGCAATCTTCTGGGCGAGATTGTCGGGGTTGGTCTGGTAAGGCAGTTCCGTGACCACCAGGCACTGGCGGTTCTGGATCTCCTCGACCTCGACGACCGCGCGCATGGTGATGGAGCCGCGGCCGGTCCGGTACGCCTCTTCGATGCCCTTGCGGCCGACCACGAGGGCGCCGGTCGGGAAGTCCGGGCCCTTGATGCGCTCGACGAGAGCGTCCAGGAGCTCCTCGTGCGACGCCTCCGGGTTCTCCAGGTACCACTGGGCGCCGGACGCGACCTCGCGCAGGTTGTGCGGCGGGATGTTGGTGGCCATGCCGACCGCGATACCGGCCGAGCCGTTGATCAGCAGGTTCGGGAAGCGGGCCGGCAGAACGGTCGGCTCCTGGGAGCGGCCGTCGTAGTTGTCCGTGAAGTCGACGGTCTCCTCGTCGATGTCACGGACCATCTCCATCGACAGCGGCGCCATCTTGCACTCGGTGTACCGCATGGCCGCCGCCGGGTCGTTGCCCGGAGAGCCGAAGTTGCCGTTGGAGTCCACCAGCGGCATCCGCATCGACCACGGCTGCGCGAGGCGGACCAGGGCGTCGTAGATCGAGGAGTCGCCGTGGGGGTGGTAGTTACCCATGACGTCGCCGACCACGCGCGCGCACTTGTAGAAGCCGCGCTCGGGGCGGTAGCCGCCGTCGTACATCGCGTACAGGACGCGTCGGTGGACGGGCTTGAGGCCGTCCCGGACGTCCGGCAGCGCGCGCGAGACGATGACGGACATCGCGTAGTCGAGGTACGAACGCTGCATCTCCGTCTCGAGCCCGACGGGCTCGACGCGCAGGGCCAGGCCGTCGTCCTCAGGCGTGATGGGAGTGTTCTCGTCGGTCATTGCTGGTGAAGGTCCTTCCTGGTGCGGTCAGCTGAGACCGACTCAGATGTCGAGGAAGCGGACGTCCTTGGCGTTGCGCTGGATGAACTGGCGGCGGGCCTCCACGTCCTCGCCCATGAGGACCGAGAACAGGTCGTCGGCCTGGGCGGCGTCGTCGAGGGTGACCTGGCCGAGGACGCGGTGCTCCTGGTCCATCGTCGTGATGCGCAGCTCCTCGGCGTTCATCTCGCCGAGACCCTTGAAGCGCTGGATCGAGTCCTCGCGGACGCGCTTGCCACGCTGACGGCCCATCTCCAGCAGCGCGTCGCGCTCACGGTCGGAGTACGCGTACTCGACCTCGTCCCGGCCCCACTTGATCTTGTAGAGCGGGGGACGGGACAGAAACACGTGCCCGGCCTCGACCAGCGGCCGCATGAAGCGGAACAGGAAGGTCAGCAGCAGGGTGTTGATGTGCTGGCCGTCGACGTCGGCGTCCGCCATCAGGATGATCTTGTGATAGCGCAGCTTCTCGATGTCGAAGTCCTCGTGGACTCCGGTACCGAAGGCCGAGATCAGCGCCTGGATCTCCTGGTTCTGCAGGATCTTGTCGATCCTGGCCTTCTCCACGTTCAGGATCTTGCCGCGGATCGGGAGGATCGCCTGGTACTCCGGGTTGCGGCCGGACTTGGCCGAGCCACCGGCGGAGTCACCCTCGACGATGAAGATCTCGCACTTGATGGGGTCGTTCGACTGACAGTCGGAGAGCTTGCCCGGCAGGGACGCGGTCTCCAGCAGGCCCTTGCGACGCGTCAGGTCACGGGCCTTGCGGGCCGCCACGCGCGCGGTGGCCGCCTGGATGCCCTTGCGGATGATGTCCGCGGCCTCGTTCGGGTTGCGGTCCAGCCAGTCGTTGAGGTGCTCGTAGACGACCTTCTGGACGAAGGTCTTCACCTCGGTGTTGCCCAGCTTGGTCTTTGTCTGACCCTCGAACTGCGGCTCGCCCAGCTTCACCGAGATGATCGCGGTCAGACCCTCGCGGATGTCGTCACCCGTGAGGTTGTCGTCCTTCTCGCGCAGCAGCCTCTTGTCGCGCGCGTACTTGTTGATCAGCGAGGTCAGCGCGGCGCGGAAGCCCTCTTCGTGCGTACCGCCCTCGTGAGTGTGGATGATGTTGGCGAAGGAGTAGACACCCTCGGTGTAGCCGCCGTTCCACTGCATGGCGATCTCGAGGGACAGGTGCTTGTCCTTGTCCTCGGCCTCCAGATCGATCACGGTGGGGTGCACCACTTCTCCCTTACGGGAGTTGAGGTACTTCACGAAGTCGACGATGCCGCCCTCGTAGTGGTACGAGACGGTCTTGACCTCGTGCTTCTCGTCCTCGCCCGCCTCGTCCGCACCGGCGGTCGCCTTTGCCGACTCGCGCTCGTCGGTGAGGTTGATGCGCAGGCCCTTGTTGAGGAACGCCATCTCCTGGAAGCGCCGCGACAGCGTCTCGAAGGAGTAGTCGGTGGTCTCGAAGATGTCCGGGTCGGCCCAGAAGGTGACCGTGGTGCCGTGCTCGTCCGTCGCCTCGTGCTGGGCGAGCGGGGCCGTCGGGACGCCCAGCTTGTAGTCCTGCGTCCAGCGGTGGCCGTCGGTCTTGATCTCGACGGACACCTTGGTCGACAGGGCGTTCACGACGGAGACACCCACGCCGTGCAGACCGCCGGAGACCGCGTAGCCGCCGCCACCGAATTTTCCGCCCGCGTGCAGGACCGTCAGCACGACCTCGACGGCCGGCTTGCCCTCGGACGGCACGATGCCCACCGGGATGCCACGGCCGTTGTCCACGACCCGTACACCGCCGTCGGCGAGGATCGTGACGTCGATCGTGTCAGCGTGCCCGGCCAGCGCCTCGTCGACGGAGTTGTCGACGACCTCCTGCACCAGGTGGTGAAGTCCGCGCTCACCGGTCGAGCCGATGTACATACCGGGTCGCTTGCGGACCGCGTCCAGACCCTCGAGGACGGTGATGGCGCTGGCGTCGTACGAGGCGGTGACCTCGCCGTTCGACGAGGTGACCGCGCCGCTGGCGCCGGCGTCGGTGGACGGGATGTTCTCGTTGGGGTTGCCGGAATCGGCCACGAAGCGCCCTTTCTGGCACAGCACGAGCCGGGCTCGTCGGCGGGTTGCCGGAGCGGCTGCGGCATGTTGCGTTGGTAAGCCTTGTTCAGCGTTGCTCAGCTTGTCCCGGACGGTCCCCACGATCGGGGCGGGATTACGCTCCAGTCTACCGGTAGCGCCGACAGTGATGGGGGTTTGCCGGTACCTGAGTCCGCATGTGCCGCCCTGAACCCGGCTCTCCCGACTCCCGATATGTGGATGGGGGCTACGAGCGGCTCACAGAGCCACTCAGCGCTTCCGACCGTCAACCCTTGGCTACTTAGGAGTCAGGTCGCGATTCGCAACCGCGTGCGGTTGCGCGAGGAGGAGGTCACCGGCGGCACTTCGCGACCGCCGATGACTGGTGATGTGATGTCGGTCACCTGTGGCCGACGGGGCTGCGGGGACTGCTGTGACGGCGGTTCCGGAAGCCCGTTCACGCGTGATGCACCTCTCCGATCACCCGTAGGTGTCGCCGGGCCCCGTGCTGCCGGGAGCGCGCAGCGGGCCGTAGCGGCGGGCCGGGCCACCCGGACCCTGCACCTTGATCTGCCGCACCGCGCCATGCCCGAGGTCCTCGTTGAGACGGGCGACCAGCGTCGGCGCGAGCAGGCGCAGGTTCGTCGCCCAGGCCGTCGAGTCGCAGCGCACGATCAGGGTCCGCTCGTCCTCGTCGTACTTCTCCGGCACGCAGTGCTTGGCGACGTCCTCGCCGACGATCTGCGGCCAGCGGCCCATCACACCGCCCACCGCGGCCGGGGCCTCCCAGCCCCGCTCGGTGATCAAGCGGTTAATGGCGGAGCCGAGCGCCATGGGGTCGCGGCCGTCCGCCCGCGCGCCGGAGCGCAGGCCGCCGCGCCGCGCCTGCTTCTTCTGCTGCGCCGCGTCGCCACGCGCGCGTGCCCGCTCCCTGGCCGCCCTGAGCGCCACGCGCGCGAGGTCGACACCGGAGGGTTCGGGGCTCTTCCTGGGGGAGCCCGCGTCGTCGTTCGCGGACGGGTTCTCGCTCATACGCGCTCCACCGTCCCCTCGGACACCGTGTACCGCGCCCCCGCCAGCACATGCGGTACGTCGTCGTCGACCGCGGCGGTCACCAGGACCTGCTCGCCGGGCGCGACCAGCTCGGCCAGGCGTTCACGGCGCCGGGTGTCCAGCTCGGCGAACACGTCGTCCAGGACCAGCACCGGTTCGTTGCCCTCGGCCCGCAGCAGGTCGTACGAGGCCAGACGGAGCGCCAGCGCGTACGACCAGGACTCGCCGTGCGAGGCGTACCCCTTGGCGGGCAGCTGACCGAGTTTGAGAAGCAAATCGTCCCGATGAGGGCCTACGAGGGTGACGCCGCGCTCGATCTCCTGCTTGCGCGCCTCGGCGAGCGCCGCCATCAGCTGCTCGAAGAGGTCCTCGCGCGTGTGGGCCTCGCCGGGAGCCGACGGCTTGTAGTCCAGCGCGACGGGGCCGCCGCCGGGGGCCAGTTGCTCGTACGCCTTGTCGGCCAGCGGCTGGATCGTCGCGATCAGGTCCAGGCGCTGGGCGAGCAACTCGGCGCCCACGCGGGCGAGATGCTCGTCCCAGACGTCAAGGGTGGACAGGTCCATGGAACGGCCGCCGTGCCGACGGGCCAGGGCGGCCGACTTCAGGAGCGTGTTGCGCTGCTTGAGGACCCGCTCGTAGTCGGAGCGGACGCCGGCCATGCGCGGGGAACGGGCGGTGATCAGCTCGTCGAGGAAGCGGCGCCGCTCGCCGGGATCCCCCTTGACCAGGGCGAGGTCCTCCGGGGCGAACAGGACGGTGCGTACGATGCCGAGCACGTCACGGGGTCTGACCTGCGAGGACCTGTTGATGCGGGCCCGGTTGGCCTTGCCGGGGTTCAGCTCCAGCTCGACCAGCTGCTGCCGCTCGCCCTGCCTTACCTGCGCGCGGATGACCGCCCGGTCGGCGCCCATGCGGACCAGGGGTGCGTCGGAGGAGACCCGGTGGCTGCCGAGGGTGGCGAGATAGCCGACGGCCTCGACGAGGTTGGTCTTGCCCTGGCCGTTGGGTCCGACGAAGGCGGTGACGCCCGGGTCGAGCGGGACTTCGACCCGGGCGTACGAGCGGAAGTCGGCCAGCGACAGATGCGTGACGTGCATGGTCGTTCGCCGACCTCCCCCAACATGTGGTTCGACTTTCCCCAGTTGTGGACAACCGGGTCACTCCTGAGGGTGCCAGGGTGCCATCCCCAGGGTGTGGATTACTTTCTCTGGTCTCCGACGGGCACTTCCACCCCGACGGTCACTTGTGCACCACCGGTCACTTCTTCTCTACCGCGTGGCCGCCGAACTGGTTCCGCAGCGCCGCGATCATCTTCATCTGCGGGGAGTCGTCCTGGCGGGACGCAAACCGCGCGAACAGCGACGCGGTGATCGCCGGCAGCGGCACCGCGTGGTCGATGGCTGCTTCCACAGTCCAGCGTCCCTCGCCGGAGTCCTGTGCAAAACCCCTGAGCCTGTCCAGGTGCTCGTCCTCGTCGAGGGCGTTCACCGCGAGGTCCAGCAGCCAGGACCGGATCACCGTGCCCTCCTGCCAGGAGCGGAAGACCTCCCGGACGTCGGTCACGGAGTCGACCTTCTCCAGCAGCTCCCAGCCCTCGGCGTAAGCCTGCATCATCGCGTACTCGATCCCGTTGTGGACCATCTTCGCGAAGTGCCCCGCGCCGACCTTGCCGGCGTGCACCGCGCCACGGTCGCCCTCCGGCTTGAGGGCGTCGAATATCGGCTGCACCTTGGCGACGTTCTCCGCGTCGCCGCCGTACATCAGCGCGTAGCCGTTCTGCAGGCCCCAGACGCCGCCGGAGACGCCGCAGTCGACGAACCCGATGCCCTTGGCCGCCAGCTCCTCGGCGTGCCGCTCGTCGTCCGTCCATCGGGAGTTCCCGCCGTCCACCACGACGTCACCGGGCTCCAGCAGCTCGGCGAGCTCGTCGATGGTCGACTGGGTCGGGGCACCTGCCGGGACCATCACCCAGATCACGCGCGGCCCGGGAAGCTTGCCCACAAGCTCTTCCAGGCTGTGGGCATCCGCGAGGTCCGGGTTGCGGTCGTATCCGACGACGGTGTGGCCTGCGCGGCGGATCCGCTCGCGCATGTTGCCGCCCATCTTGCCGAGGCCGACGAGACCGAGCTCCATCAGTTGTTCCTTAGGTTGCTGTGGCGTGTGGGGCACCTTCGTACCCGCGTACGAGCCTAAACCCGGACGCACGCGCACATCCGTGGGCATAGGCGCTCATACGTACGCCCTCACCTGCGGCTTCGTCCGACAGCTCGTCCCCAGGTCCGGTGATCCACCGGGCCTGGGGACGCTGTGGACAACCGCGGCGCCGACCTCGGCAGCCGCTCAGCCGCTCAGCCGCACCGGCATGATCAGGTACTTGTAGGCCTCGTCCGCCTCGGCGTCCAGCGCCGGCTTGCCGCTGAGCAGCGCGGGCTTGGTGGACGTCGTGAACGACAGCTGGGCGACCGGGGAGTCGATGGCGCTCAGGCCGTCCAGCAGGAAGGTCGGGTTGAAGGCGATCGACACGTCGTCGCCCTCCAGCTGGGCGTCGACCCTTTCCACAGCCTGTGCGTCGTCGCTGGAGCCGGCTTCCAGGATGAGCACGCCCTGCTCGAAGCTGAGCCGCACCGGGGTGTTGCGCTCGGCGACCAGGGCCACGCGCTTGACGGCCTCCACGAAGGGGGCGGTCTCGATCACGGCGATGCTGTTGAACTCCGTCGGGAACAGCGAGCGGTACTTGGGGAGGTCGCCCTCCAGGAGACGGGTCGTCGTCCGTCGGCCGGCGCCCTCGAAACCGATCAGGCCCTCGCCGGCACCCGAGCCGGACAGCGCCAGGATGACGCTGTCGCCGCTCGTGAGCGCCTTGGCGGTGTCCAGGAGCGTCTTTGCGGGCACCAGGGCGACCGCGGACGCCTCCGGGTTCTCCGGCTTCCACAGGAACTCACGGACCGCGAAGCGGTAGCGGTCGGTGGAGGCCAGCGTGACGGTGTCGCCCTCGATCTCGATGCGCACACCGGTGAGGACGGGCAGCGTGTCGTCACGGCCGGCGGCGATGGCCACCTGGGCGGCGGCGGAGGCGAAGACCTCACCGGGGACGGTGCCGGTCGCCGTCGGCATCTGCGGCAGCGCCGGGTACTCCTCCACAGGCAGGGTGTGGAGTGTGAACCGCGAGGAGCCGCAGACCACGGTCGCCCGTACACCGTCTGTGGAAATCTCCACCGGCCGGTTGGGCAGAGCGCGGCAGATGTCGGCGAGCAGGCGGCCTGAGACCAGGACCGTGCCCTCTTCCTCGACCTCGGCCTCGACGCTGACCCGCGCGGAGACCTCGTAGTCGAAGCTGGACAGGCTCAGCTGGCCGTCCTCGGCCTTGAGGAGGAGGCCGGCGAGGACAGGCGCCGGCGGACGGGCCGGGAGGCTGCGTGCCGCCCAGGCCACTGCCTCCGCGAGTACGTCGCGTTCCACCCGGATCTTCACTGTTGCCGCCTCCTGCTGTTGCCGGCGCTTCTCGGCCTGCCTGGCTTCGTCGTCTGTCTCGGTGTCGTCGGCCCCAGTGAGGGGAAGGCCACCGGGAACAGTCTGACGTACCCCACTGACAGTAGGTGCCTCTCGGGGTCAAGTCGTGACGAGGGGCAGCCGGGAGCCGGACAGCGAGTTGTGCACAGGACCCACTTCGAAACGGATTCCCAGCTCTCTCTAGTTGGGAGTAGTAGTAGGGCCTGTGGAAACCGTGGATAACCCCGTTTGCCCAGCTCAGAGGCGAGATTTTATCCACGGGTCCTGTGGGCGACGCCGGTGGACAACCAGGCGTTTCTGTGGAGAACGGAAAGTTCTGCACACCCCATGCACAGCCTGAGGCGACTTCTCCCCAGCGCCGTCCCCAGCTTTACCCACCTTTCCCACAGGCCAACCCGGCACCTTCGTGTGACGCCTTTCACTCGCGCTGGTGAGAAGGCGCGTCGCGTTGCCGAACAGTGGACAGTGATGTGGAGAAGCTGGGGATCACTGGGGACAACTGGCCCCAGCCTGTGGGTTGCCGGTGGACAACTTGATGCACAGCCTGTGGATCGTCTCGCTGTCCACAGTCTGTGGAGATCGTTCGTCCACGAATCCACAGGCAGTTGACCTGGTCTGATGGTCTTTCAACAGAGGCCCCTGTGGACACAGTCTGGACAACTTCGCAGTCCCCAGGATGTGGACGGCAGAAAGTCGCCGAATCTGTGGAGAGTGGCCGTAACGCGGCAAGTATTCGAACAGCCGACAACCGAGACATGACGAAGGGCGCCACCGATGTCTTCCACCGGGGGCGCCCTTGCGTGCGTATCGCTGGGTCGGTCAGCCGTTCTTGATGCGGTTCGTGAGCTCGGTGACCTGGTTGTAGATGGCGCGACGCTCGGCCATCAGATTGCGGATCTTGCGGTCGGCGTGCATCACGGTGGTGTGGTCGCGGCCGCCGAACAGCGCGCCGATCTTCGGCAGCGACAGGTCCGTCAGCTCACGGCACAGGTACATGGCGATCTGCCGGGCCGTGACCAGCTGGCGGCCGCGGGAGCTGCCGCACAGGTCCTCGACCGTGAGACCGAAGTAGTCGGCCGTGGCGCTCATGATGGCCGTGGAGGTGATTTCCGGCGTCGCGCCGTCCCCGCCCGGGATCAGGTCCTTGAGGACGATCTCCGTCAGACCCAGGTCGACCGGCTGCTTGTTGAGCGAGGCGAACGCCGTCACCCGGATCAGCGCGCCCTCCAGCTCGCGGATGTTGCGTGAGATGCGGGAGGCGATGAACTCCAGGACCTCCGGCGGGGCGTTGAGCTGCTCCTGGACCGCCTTCTTGCGCAGGATCGCGATGCGCGTCTCCAGCTCGGGCGGCTGGACGTCTGTGATCAGGCCCCACTCGAAACGGTTCCGCAGCCGGTCCTCCAGCGTGACCAGCTGCTTGGGCGGCCGGTCGCTGGACAGCACGATCTGCTTGTTGGCGTTGTGGAGCGTGTTGAAGGTGTGGAAGAACTCCTCCTGCGTCGACTCCTTGTCCGCGAGGAACTGGATGTCGTCGACCAGCAGGATGTCCATCTCGCGGTAGCGCTTGCGGAAGCTGTCGCCCTTGCCGTCGCGGATGGAGTTGATGAACTCGTTGGTGAACTCCTCCGAGCTCACGTATCGCACGCGCGTGCCGGAGTACAGGCTCCGCGCGTAGTGCCCGATCGCGTGCAGCAGGTGCGTCTTGCCGAGCCCCGACTCCCCGTAGATGAAGAGGGGGTTGTACGCCTTCGCGGGCGCCTCGGCGACGGCGACCGCGGCCGCGTGCGCGAAGCGGTTGGAGGCGCCGATGACGAACGTGTCGAAGAGGTACTTCGGGTTCAGGCGCGCGGTCGGCTCACCGGGGCCGGGCGCCGGCGCGGGCTGCGCGGCCAGCGGGCCGGGGGCGCCGGTGGTCGGCAGGTTCGCGCCGACGGGGCCGCCGCGGTGCACATGGCCGGAGCCGGAGGGCGGCTCGGGCCGGTCGCGGCGGGCGTCGAGGCCACGGCGGGCGTCCAGGTCACGCCGGGCAGCCGGGTCACGCCGGGGGTCGCGGTCGTAGTCGCCCCGCGGCTGGTCGTAGTCCGGTCGCTGCTGCTCGTAGTCGGGGCGGTGCCCGTCGTACGACGACCGCTCCATCGGCTGCGGGCGGTAGTCCTGGGCGGGCGGGCCGTAGGAGTCCTGTTGGTACGAGTCCTGGCCGTAGGAGTCCTGTGACGGCGACGCGTACGGGTCCCGCTCCGGGAAGCCGAGCCGCTGCTGCTGCCAGCCGTAGTCGTCCTGGCTCGGGCGCGGCCAGCTGCCCGGGCCGGGTTCGGGGCGCTGGTACTCGTTCGGGTAGGCCGGGCGGGCGGTGGGCAGCTGGTCGCCGGGTCGCTGGTCGTCGGCACGGTGGCGGCCGTAGCCCTCGTACGAGGGGAGTTCGGGCTCCTCGTAGCGCGGCTGGGGCGGGGCGGGGGGCGCCGGCGGGGACGGGGGCTCGCCGGCGGAGTCGTCGACGGTGATCGCGATGCGGATCGGACGGCCGCACTCGCGGCTCAGGGTCTCGCTGACGATGGGGGCCAGGCGGCCCTCCAGTACGCCCTTCGCAAATTCGTTCGGTACGGCGAGCAGGGCGGTGTCGGCGACCAGCGCGAGCGGCTGGCAGCGCCGGATCCAGTGCTCGTCCTTCACCTCGACACCCTGACCGCGACCCTCACCGAGGAGTTGCTCGAGTACTCGTGGCCACACTGCGGCAAGATCGGCAGGTACGTCAGCCACAGGGCACGCTCTCTCACGGGTCCCACGAACGTGTGATTGTGGGACGGGTCGGGATTCAAACCGGGCGGAGCCCGAATCAAGGGGACAAGGGAACTAATCGGAGTTCAGCCACGGTAGTCAGGGCGGTGGGTGCGGTTCAAGTTGTTGTCCCCAGGCTGTGGATAGTGTCTCCCTGTGACCTCTGGTTTGACCGGATGGCGTAGCCGCGCGTACCGTAACCAGGTCGAGTTGTCGATGGCTGCTGCCGCCTGCCTCCGATGGGCCAGATCGCGTCAAGGTGATCGGTAAGCGGTGCACTCGGGCGTTAACGCGAGCTACTCGTGGGCGCACGGTGACAGCCAGGACGGCACCCGAAACCAACGATTTACTTCTGGAGCCCCCGAGTGAGCAAGCGCACCTTCCAGCCGAACAACCGTCGTCGCGCCAAGACCCACGGCTTCCGTCTGCGGATGCGCACCCGTGCCGGTCGCGCGATTCTGGCGAACCGCCGCAGCAAGGGTCGCGCCAGCCTGTCCGCCTGATCCCGATCAGGTCATGACGTCGTGCTGCCTACCGAGCATCGGCTGAGGCGGCGCGAGGACTTCGCGACCGCGGTACGGCGAGGACGCCGGGCTGGACGCCCGACTCTCGTCGTCCACCTTCGTAGCGGTGCCACGGACCCGCACGCGCCTGGGGAGAGCGCTCCCCCGACGCGTGCGGGTTTCGTCGTGAGCAAGGCAGTGGGTGGGGCGGTCGTGCGGAACAAGGTGAAGCGCAGGCTTCGCCATCTGATGCGCGACCGAGTCGACCAGCTGCCCCCCGGTAGCCTGGTAGTCGTACGAGCGCTGCCCGGTGCGGGCGACGCCGACCATGCACAGCTGGCCCAAGACCTGGACGCCGCTCTGCAGCGGCTGCTGGGAGGGGGCGCGCGATGAAGTACCCACTGCTGGCTCTGATCAAGCTGTACCAGTGGACGATCAGTCCACTGCTCGGGCCGGTGTGCAAGTACTACCCGTCGTGCTCCCACTACGGCTACACCGCCATCGACCGGCACGGTGCGATCAAGGGCACCGCGCTCACTGCCTGGCGCATCCTGCGGTGCAACCCGTGGTCGCTGGGCGGTGTGGACCATGTCCCGCCGCGCAAGCGCCCGCGGTGGCACGAGCTGCTGCGCAACGCGTGGCGCGCACGCAAGGGCGGGCCCTCCGCCGCCGAAACGGCCACCGAGGACAATGTTCCTTCGAGCCCGGCCGCAGAGACGCCGTCCCATGCCCAAGGAGCATGATTAGTGGACACGATTGCCAGCTTCTTCAGCTTCATCACGACACCCGTTTCCTGGGTCATCGTCCAGTTCCACTCGGTGTACGGCGCCATCTTCGGCCCTGACACCGGGTGGGCCTGGGGCTTGTCCATCGTGTCCCTGGTGATTCTGATCCGTATCTGCCTGATCCCGCTCTTTGTGAAGCAGATCAAGGCGACCCGGGCCATGCAGACGCTGCAGCCCGAGATGAAGAAGATCCAAGAGCGCTACAAGAACGACAAACAGCGCCAGTCCGAAGAGATGATGAAGCTGTACAAGGAGACGGGTACCAACCCGCTCTCTTCGTGCCTTCCCATCCTGGCGCAGTCGCCGTTCTTCTTCGCCCTGTACCACGTGCTCAACAGCATCGCGAACAACGACACCATCGGTGTCATCAACGAGAGCCTGCTGCAGAGCGCGCAGAAGGCGCACATCTTCGGTGCTCCGCTGGCCGCGAAGTTCACCGACAGCAGTTCCGACGTCATGGAGCTCGACGCCTCGCTGACCACGGTCCGCATCGTCACCGCGGTGATGATCGTCCTGATGTCGGCGTCGCAGTTCTACACGCAGCGTCAGCTGATGACGAAGAACGTCGACACCACGGTGAAGACGCCGTTCATGCAGCAGCAGAAGATGCTGATGTACATCTTCCCGGTCATGTTCGCCGTCTTCGGCATCAACTTCCCGGTCGGTGTCCTCGTCTACTGGCTGACCACCAACGTGTGGACCATGGGCCAGCAGATGTACGTCATCCGCAACAACCCGACCCCGGGTTCCAAGGCGCAGGCCGCGTACCTGGAGCGTCTGACCAAGCACGTCACGGATCACGGGAAGACCCGTGGTCGCGGTGAGCGCGCCATCGTCAAGGCCATCGTCGCCAAGGGCCGCGACCGTAACGAGTATGAGCGCAAGTTCATCAACGGCCTGAGCAAGGCGGGTCTCGCGGCGCAGGCCGACGGAAACGTGCTGAAGGGCGAGGGCGCTGTCGCCACAGTGACCGAGGACGGTACGCCGACCACCGGTGCGGCCCCCAAGAGGCAGCAGCCGAAGCGGCAGAGCAAGTCCCAGCGTCAGCACGGCCCCAAGCAGGCCGGTGAGCCGACGACGTCCCTGGAGAAGTCCGACGAGCCCGAGGACGAAAAGCCAGGTGCTGCCAAGAAGACCGCGCAGAAGTCCGGCAGCGGTGGCAGCCGCAGCAAGGCCCAGTCCGGGCAGCGCAAGGGCGGTCCGCAGCGCCCCAAGTCCCCGACCAAGAAGTAAGAAGGAGCCCATCCCGTGACGGAAGGCACCACCTCCGCCGCTGTCGAAGGTGCAGACACCCTGTCCCACCTGGAGCAGGAGGGCGAGATCGCGGCGGACTACCTTGAGGGTCTGCTCGACATCGCCGATCTCGACGGCGACATCGACATGGACGTCGAGGCCGACCGCGCCGCTGTCTCGATCATCAGCGACGCGGGCGGCCGAGACCTGCAGAAGCTGGTAGGGCGTGACGGCGAGGTGCTGGAGGCACTGCAGGAGCTCACGCGCCTGGCCGTGCACCGGGAGACCGGGGATCGCAGCCGGCTGATGCTGGACATCGCGGGTTACCGGGCCAAGAAGCGTGCCGAGCTCTCCGAGCTGGGTGCCAAGGCCGCCGCTGAGGTCAGGAGCACGGGCGAGCCCGTGAAGCTGAAGCCGATGTCGCCGTTCGAGCGCAAGGTCGTGCACGACGCGGTCAAGTCCGCGGGCCTGCGCAGTGAGTCCGAGGGCGAGGAACCGCAGCGGTTCGTCGTTGTGCTTCCTGCCTGATCGGTCCTCTACGTTCCCCCGGCCCCGTCTGTGCGCAGGCGGGGCCGAACTTTGTCAGCCTGAATAGTTCTGGTGGTTCTGGTGCCGGCGCTCGATGCGTCGGCGCGAACGGAAGGACGGTCCCCCGTGACGGAGGCAGCGGAGCTTCCCCCTGTGCCCGAGCAGGCTCGTGAGGTGTTCGGCGATCGCTACGGTGATGCGGTCCGCTACGCCGAACTGCTCGCCGAGGCGGGTGTGCAGCGCGGGTTGATCGGCCCGAGAGAGGTGCCCCGTCTGTGGGAGCGGCACCTGCTGAACTGCGCGGTGCTCTCCGAGGTCGTCCCGGAGGGCGTGATGGTGTGCGACGTCGGCTCGGGCGCGGGCCTGCCGGGCATCCCTCTGGCGCTGGTCAGGGAGGACCTGAAGATCACGTTGCTGGAACCGTTGCTGCGGCGGACGAACTTCCTGACGGAGGTCGTGGAGCTGCTGGGACTCGACCATGTGACGGTCGTCCGTGGCCGTGCCGAGGAGGTCATGGGGAGTCTGCCGCCGGTGCATGTCGTGACCGCGCGTGCGGTGGCACCGCTGGACCGACTGGCTACCTGGGGCATTCCGCTGCTGCGGCCGTACGGTGAGATGCTCGCACTCAAGGGCGACACCGCCGAGGAGGAGCTCAAGAGCGCCGCGACCGCCCTGAGCAAGCTCGGCGCTGTGGAGACGTCGATCCTGCATGTCGGTGAGGGCGTCGTGGATCCCATGTCGACGGTCGTCCGGGTGGAGGTCGGGGAGAGCCCGGGCGGTGTGCGCTTCGCTGCCAAGCGAGCGAAGGCAGCCAGGACGGGACGCGCTCGCCGGCGCCGCTGATCCGTCCTGACGACGAGACGTACTCCACACAAGCTGGCAAACCTATCCATGCCGGAGTGTCGCGACAGTTCGGCCTCGGCAGCTGTGCATCGTGTTTCACGTGAAACGTCGCTCACTGCTTCACGGCATCATCAGCCGCAGCCGCGCTGCCGAACCTCGAGACAGAAAGCCTCTCGGCTCTCTCGGAGAAGGTGATTCCGACGACACTCCGTCCCCCCTGGGGGGCACGGAGTTGTCCACAGAGGTGGATTTCTCCACAGAACACCAGGCCTCACTGGTTCACGACCCCGAAGACATGGGAGGCTCTGTTCATTGCGAGCCTGAAGTCGAGGAGAGTGAATCCGTGCGGTCCGACGCCAACATCGCGGGACCGATGACCGATCCGGTCCCCGGTCCCCGTACCGAGTCGATGGGGGACGATGTTTCACGTGAAACACCGCCCCCGATGGACGACACTCCCATCGGTCGTGCTGCCCAACTGGCGGTGGAGGCTCTAGGTCGCGCCGGCGAGGGCCTGCCACGGCCCGAGCAGACCCGCGTCATGGTGGTCGCCAACCAGAAGGGGGGCGTGGGCAAGACGACGACGACCGTCAATCTTGCCGCGTCGCTGGCTCTGCATGGCAGCCGTGTGCTGGTCATCGATCTCGACCCGCAGGGCAACGCGTCCACGGCACTGGGGATCGACCATCACGCCGAAGTTCCCTCGATCTATGACGTGTTGGTCGAGAGTAAGCCGTTGTCGGAGGTCGTCCAGCCGGTCCCTGATGTCGAGGGTCTCTTCTGCGCGCCGGCCACGATCGATCTCGCAGGTGCGGAGATCGAGCTGGTGTCCCTGGTGGCACGCGAAAGCCGACTGCAGCGGGCAATCCAGGCCTACGAGCAGCCGCTGGACTACATCCTCATCGACTGCCCACCCTCGCTCGGCCTGTTGACGGTCAACGCGCTGGTGGCCGGGCAGGAGGTCCTGATCCCGATCCAGTGCGAGTACTACGCGCTGGAGGGCCTCGGTCAGCTGTTGCGCAACGTCGACCTGGTGCGGGGGCACCTCAACCCCGCTCTGCATGTCTCGACGATCCTGCTCACCATGTACGACGGCCGGACGCGCCTTGCGTCCCAGGTTGCGGACGAGGTGCGCAGCCACTTCGGCGACGAGGTGCTGCGGACGAGCATTCCCCGCTCGGTCCGTATCTCCGAGGCGCCGAGCTACGGACAGACCGTGCTGACCTACGATCCAGGATCGAGCGGTGCCCTGTCCTACCTTGAGGCGGCACGAGAAATCGCGCTGAAGGGTGTCGGCGTCAGTTACGACCCGACGAACGCCCACTTCGGCGCCCAGAACAACCCGAGCATGGTGGAGGGCATCCAGTGAGCGAGCGACGGAGGGGGTTGGGTCGTGGTCTCGGCGCACTGATCCCTGCTGCACCGACGGAGAAGACGGTGCCCCCGGCTGCGATGGGGGGCGCTACGTCCACGTCCCCGGCCGCTGTCCCGGTACTGAGTGACCGTGGCGTGGCTGCGGCGAAGGTGGCCACGCTGCCGCCTGTTTCACATGAAACCGAGGAGCCTTCGCTCAACGGTGCCGTGGAGACGCCCGCCTCTCCCATGGGCGCCCACTTCGCGGAGATCCCCCTCGACGAGATCACGCCGAACCCGCGGCAGCCACGTGAGGTCTTCGACGAGGACGCTCTGCAGGAGCTGGTCACCTCCATCCAGGAGGTCGGCCTCCTCCAGCCGATCGTCGTACGGCAGATCGGCCCCGCACGGTACGAGCTCATCATGGGTGAGCGTCGCTGGCGGGCCTGCCGTGAGGCCGGCCTGGAGGCGATCCCGGCGATCGTGCGGGCGACGGACGACGAGAAGCTCCTCCTGGACGCCCTCCTGGAGAACCTGCACCGCGCTCAGCTGAACCCGATCGAAGAGGCGGCCGCCTACGATCAGCTGCTGAAGGACTTCAACTGCACGCACGACCAGCTGGCGGACCGCATCGGCCGTTCCCGCCCGCAGGTCTCCAACACCCTGCGTCTGCTGAAGCTCTCGCCCAAGGTCCAGAACCGGGTGGCCGCCGGTGTGCTCTCCGCCGGTCATGCGCGAGCGCTTCTCTCCGTGGATGACTCCGAGGAGCAGGAACGGCTCGCCTACCGGGTGGTCGCTGAAGGGCTCTCGGTCCGGTCTGTCGAAGAGATCGTGACCTTGATGGGCTCTCGCCCGCAGAAGGCCCAGCGCTCCAGAGGGCCGCGGGCCGGCTCCGTACCCTCCCCGGCGCTGTCCGACCTCGCTACCCGGCTCTCGGACCGCTTCGAGACCCGGGTGAAGGTCGAGCTGGGCCAGAAGAAGGGCAAGATCACCGTCGAGTTCGCCTCTCCGGAGGACCTCGAGCGGATCCTCAGCACGTTTGCTCCGGGCGAGAAGCTCGCCCTCCAGAAGAGCCTTCTGGAGAGTGACGCGGGGGAGGACGAGGCCTGAGGCCCGGTCGGCCGGGCTTCCTTCCCAGTCTGTCCCTGCGGGCCGTGTCCGGTGTGTACCCGAACACGGCCCGCACTTTGCTTTCTGGCGGTATCGATGGAATCGCATCGTGGATACGATGCGTTCGGGTATGGCGCATCCACCTGGCAGACCTCTAAGGGGAGGGCGGGGTCCATGCGAATGGGGAGCCGCACCGGATTGGTGAGCGCGGGTCTTGGGCTGGGCGCGGTCGGCGGATTCGTCGGCAGCCTGCTCAGAGAACGGAGCGCCCTGACAGCCGCTCGCGATGCCGCGGGCGAAGGAAGCGAGGAACAGCCTTCATGGGGCGACGGCTCGTACCGCTCACGCTGGACAACCTTCCGGACCTTCCCAAGCGCTGCCGCGCGTGTGTCTTCTGGGAGTTGGACCCGGTCAGCGGTGAAGCCGCGGTAAGAGCCGGCACTGCGGCCCTGGAGAAGGAAGCCTGGATCTCCGCCGTCCTGCTGGACTGGGGCTCCTGCGGTCGGGTCGTCTACGTCGACGATGTGCCGGTGGGCTTCGTGCTCTATGCGCCTCCGGCTTACGTTCCGCGCTCGACTGCGTTCCCCACGAGTCCTGTGTCGCCGGATGCCGTGCAGCTGATGACGGCGTTCATCATGCCCGGGTACCAGGGACAGGGACTGGGGCGGGTGATGGTCCAGACGGTCGCCAAGGATCTGCTGCGGCGGGGCTTCAAGGCCATTGAGGCCTTCGGCGACGCGCGTTGGAAAGAGCCCGCGTGTGTGCTGCCCGCAGATCATCTCCTGGCTGTGGGCTTCAAGACCGTTCGCCCTCACCCCACTTCTCCGCGCCTGCGGCTGGAACTGCGCACGACGCTGTCCTGGAAGGAAGACGTGGAGATGGCGATCGACCGGCTGCTGGGGGCCGTGCAGAAGGAGCCCGCGCTGCGGCCTCTCTGACCGGTGCTCTGGGGCCCTCTAAAGCGAATGGGCCAACCCGTGAGGGTTGGCCCATTCGTGTTTCACGTGAAACATCACTCGGCGATGAAGTCCTCGAGGTCGCGGACGATCGCGGCCTTCGGCTTCGCGCCGACGATGGTCTTGGCGACCTCGCCGTTGTGGTAGACGTTCAGCGTCGGGATGGACATGACGCCGTACTTGGCGGCCGTACCCGGGTTCTCGTCGATGTTGAGCTTGACGATCTCGATCTTGTCACCGTACTCGGCGGCGATGGCCTCGAGGGAGGGCGCGATCTGGCGGCACGGACCGCACCAGGCGGCCCAGAAGTCCACCAGGACGGGCTTGTCGCTCTTGAGGACGTCCTGCTCGAAGGAGTCGTCGGTCACGTTCTTCAGGGTGCCGGCCACGGCGGGCTCCTTAACTGTGGTGCGTGGGGTGGGTGGGGGTCAGACAGCGGTCTTCTCGGGCTCGGCCTGCTCCTCGTCCGCGAGGGCGGCGAGGAAGCGCTCGGCGTCCAGGGCGGCGGAGCAGCCGGTACCGGCCGCGGTGATCGCCTGGCGGTAGGTGTGGTCGACCACGTCGCCGGCGCCGAAGACACCGGTCAGGTTGGTCCGGGTGGAGGGGGCTTCGACCTTGAGGTAGCCCTCCTCGTCCAGCTCCAGCTGGCCCTTGAACAGCTCGGTGCGCGGGTCATGGCCGATCGCGATGAACAGGCCGGTGACGGCCAGGTCCGAGAGCTCGCCGGTCTTGAGGTTGCGCAGCTTCAGGCCGGACAGCTTCTGCTCGCCCTGAACCTCGGCCACTTCGCTGTCCCAGACGAACTTGATCTTCGGGTCGGCGAAAGCACGGTCCTGCATGGCCTTCGAGGCGCGCAGGGTGTCGCGACGGTGGACGATCGTCACGGACTTGGCGAAGCGGGAGAGGAAGGTTGCTTCCTCCATCGCGGTGTCGCCGCCGCCGATCACGGCGATGTCCTGGTCCCTGAAGAAGAAGCCGTCGCACGTCGCGCACCAGGAGACGCCGCGGCCGGAGAGGGCGTCCTCGTTCGGCAGACCGAGCTTGCGGTGCTGCGAGCCGGTGGTCACGATGACGGCCTTCGCCCGGTGGACGGTGCCCGCGGTGTCGGTGACGGTCTTGATCTCACCGCTCAGGTCGACGTTGACGACGTCGTCCGGAACGAGCTCGGCTCCGAAGCGCTCTGCCTGGCCGCGCATGTTGTCCATGAGCTCGGGGCCCATGATGCCGTCCTGGAAGCCCGGGAAGTTCTCGACCTCGGTCGTGTTCATGAGCGCACCGCCTGCGGTGACGGCTCCCTCGAACACGAGCGGCTTCAGCGACGCGCGCGCGGTGTAGAGCGCCGCCGTGTAACCGGCGGGCCCGGAGCCGATGATGATCACGTTACGGACATCGCTCACGGCTTGATTCCTCGTCTCTGGACTGCGTCGAAGGGCCGGGTGGAGCCCCTTTCAGGACTCTCACCCCACCCAACGGATCCTAAGGGGCGCGCATTCCCGCTGTGTCCGGGCACACGGTGACGCCACAGCGTAGGGGTTGGCGAGCCTGACGGGGACGAGCGGCCGGGGTCTCAGGAACGCGGGTAGGAGTCCTTCAGGAGAACCTTGGCCGTGGTCGACGACGGCTGCTTCACACAGGTCGCGTCCAAGACGTAGACGGTGACCCGGCTGACGTCGGAGGCGTCCGGCATCACGACGAGGAGAGCTTCCTTGCCCTGGTAGACGCCTTCCTCAGCGGCGAGCGCCGCGTCGTCGCGGTTGATGCCCTTCCTGACGCAGTCGGGGACCGTGATCTCGCGAAGGATCTTGGGGCTCTCGGTGTCGGGCCCGCCTTCCACGCCCAGGCTGCGGTCCGGACCGCGGGAGGTACCTGGCGAGCTCTCGCTCGCGGCTAGGAGATCGGTGACCTGCTTCTCCAGCTTCGCTGCGGAGAAGGTGTCGGCGGTGCTCTGTCCGCCATCGGCCGATGGACCGGCCCCGCCGCCACCCATCAGTGAGGTCAGCAGCACGGAGCCGAGTCCGAGAGCGGCAGCTGTGAAGGCGGCCCCGAGGACGGCTACCCTCCGCCGCCCGTGCTTCTTGCGGTCCTTGCGGCCGGGGCCGGTGGTCGAGGAGCGGGCGCGCCCTGCCGGACGGTCGGTCGCTGCCGATGTTTCACGTGAAACATGCTTGCCGTCGTCCGCGCCGGAGGCCGCAGTGTGGGTCTCTCCAGTCTCTCCAGCGAGGGTCGGTGTATCGACGCCGTCGGGCGCCGTCGCGTTCAGCAGAGCCTCTGCGGCGAGCGCCGCGTCGATGCGTCCGGCGACATCGGCGGGCATACGCGCCGGGCCGGGAAGGGTGCCGAGCAGCTCTCGGATCTCCTCAAGCGAGGCGTGGACGTCCGCGCACAGTTCGCACTGGTCCAGATGACTCCGTACCTCGGTGGTCCTGGCCGGCGGGAGTAGGCCCTCGGTGAGGTCGGAGAGCTCGGTGACGTCCGGGTGCCCGGCCGTGTCCGTCGTGGATGTCACGCTCGCCCACCTCCGCCCTTCACTGCTGCTGAATCACTCGGCCCGGCATCACGCGGATCCTTGGCTTGCGCCGTGTCATGAGGACCCGCTGCCGGTGGGACGGATGCCCCCTGCGTCCGGTTCCGTCTCTCGCCGGAGTCCTTGCCGTCACGGGCGCTTTCCGGTCGTAGATGCGTGACGAGAGGCAGGAGTCTGGCTCTGCCGCGCGCGCAACGGCTCTTGACCGTGCCGGTCGGCACGTCCAGGACACGGGCGGCCTCCGCCACCGGATATCCCTGCATGTCCACCAGGACGAGTGCCGCGCGCTGGTCGGGAGGCAAAGTGCCGAGGGCCTCCAGCAACTGGCGATGCAGATCATTGCGCTCGGCCGGCGCGGATGCCTCCTCGTGAGGCTCCAGCAACTGCTCAAGGCGCTCGGTGTCGTCGACGGGGGAGGTCTTCCGCGAGGCCGCCTTGCGGGCGCGGTCCAGGCAGGCGTTCACGGTGATCCGGTGCAGCCAGGTCGTGACAGCCGACTGGCCTCTGAATGTATGGGCGGCCCGGTAGGCGGACACGAGGGCGTCCTGGACGGCGTCAGCGGCCTCCTCGCGGTCTCCGAGCGTCCGCAGCGCCACTGCCCAGAGCCGGTCGCGGTGACGGCGCACGAGCTCACCGAAGGCATCGGGGTCGCCCTTCACATGGAGAGCCAGGAGATCCTGGTCGCTCACCTCGCGGTGTGCGCTGCCCTCTGCCATCGGACGACCCCCTCCCCTTGGACGTGGTGAGCTCTAGCCGGTGAACTTCAGGTCGGTGATGGCCTGCTTGTACCCGGAACCGCTGTACTGGTCCTGGTCCGCATGGGGCATGGCGGTGAGCCACACGAGAACGTACTGGGTCTTCACCGGCTTGGTGACCTTCACCGACGCGCTGGTGCCGCTCGTCGTGACGGTGCCGATCTTGTCCATCGAGTCCAGCGACGAGGGCGTCAGGGAGTCGGACGCGTAAAGCTCGACGGTCGTGTGGTCGCCGGGATACAGAAGCCCTATCGAAGCGGCCGACACCGACTGAGACGAGCCGAGCTCGAAGACGATGCCGACACCGGGCTTGAAGGCCGGGTTCATCTCCGGACCGTCGACGAAGCTCTTGGTGCGCCAGTACGACGAGCTGTCGCCGTCGTACGTCTTCGCCACGTCCTCCGGCGCCTGGGCGCCGCCCTTCGCGACGAACTCCTGGGCGTTCTGGATCTTGATCGGCCGGACCGGCTTGGTGTTGTCGCCGTTCTTGTCGTTGTCGTCCGTCGTCTGCGTCTGGCTGCCGTCCTCGGGCTTGTTGCCCTGGTCCATGAGCGCGTCAGCGAGCTGCCAGCTGCCAAGGCCCAGGGCAGCGATCAGGAGGGCCGACACGGCCCACTTCAGGGCCTTTCCGGTGCGGCTCTGCAGCGGGGGCGGCGGGGTCGGTACCGGCTGGGTGGCGCCCGGATGCGATGCCTGCCGGCGGCCGTACGTGCCTTGCTGGTACGTCGTGCGCTGATAGTCCGGCGGGGCCGTGAACGCGGGCTCCGGCGGGCGGATGCGGGGCATCTCGCCGACCGCCTTCACCAGCTCCTCCGGCGTCGTGCACGCGGACTCGTGGCGGGACGCGGTCGCACCGTCGTTGGCCAGCGCGCGCATGGCGAGCTCGGACAGGCCACGGTGGACGCCGGCGCGCACCTGGTCGGGGGCGATCAGGCCGATGTCCTTGGGCAGGCCGGACAGACCGTACGCGTCGCTCTCGTACGGCCAGCGCTGGGTGAGCGCTGCGTACAGCAGGGCGCCGATGGCCTCCGTGTCGGTGCGCTGAGGGGTGTCGGAGTTGATTCCGCGCAGGGCGGCGTTCACGGCGAGGCCGCGGATGCGCCACTGGCCGGTGGATGCGCGCAGCACGGCGTTCGGGTTGAGGCGCAGATGCGCCAGACCCTCGCGGTGAGCGGCCGCCATGGCGGCGGACACCTGGGTGACCATCTGGTAGATGTCGTACGCCTCCAGCGGGCCGGAGGCGAGAAGCGTGGTCAGTTCGGTGGCGTCGGGGAGCCATTCGTGAACGACGTAGACGACGTCGTTCTCCTCGACAGCGTCGAGGACCTGGACGAACCGGGGGTCGCCGAGCAGCGCGGAGGAGCGGGCAGCGGCCAGCACGGAACGGGCCCGTGTGTGGTCCGCTGGCAGGATGTGAACGCCGACGGCGCGACGCAGCTTCTCGTCGACCGCACGCCAGCTGCTGAAACCGTCCAGACGGGTGACGCACTCCTCGAGGCGGTAGCGTCTGGCGAGTTTGTGACCGCTGTGCAGTTCGGGCGGTGAGGCCTTTTCGGGACCCTCGGTCCCGCCACTCCCCTGTGCCTCGTCGATGTCCGTGTCCCGCTCCCGATTCTTGGCCACCCCGTCGGCCGTGGACTGGTCCGCCTGAGCGGTCAGCGGCTCATCGCCGCTGTTGTCTGCCACGTCGACGGCAGCCGTGCTCCGTTCCGCCACCGTCGTTCCTGCCTCCCCATTCGTTGCGCGCCGTCCGACTCAGTGCGCGCCGTCCGACGCCGAAACCAATTGTGCCCACAGTCCGCCGCTATGCACGACACACGGTGGCGGACGATGGTTGTGCGCGTACCCAAGGTTCAGCGACCCAGGCGCCCGCGAACCATGCCGACCAGTGAGTTCAGCTCTTCGATGCGCATCCTGCGGGCGGCGACGAAGAAGATCCCGAGGAGGACGGCTCCGCCGGCCAGCAGGGCTGCGGAGGAGCCGACGACGCCCTGGCCGAGGGTCTGGGCGATCCCGTAGCAGGCCGCGCCGCTCAACAGGACCGCGGGCACGGAGGCGATGCAGAGTCTGGCGTACGTCCGCATCACGCGGGTGCCGTCGAGGTCGCCGCCCAGCTTCTTGCGCAGTCGGCTCCAGGCGATGCCGACGCCGATCGCGTAGGCGAGGCCGTAGGAGGCGGCCATGCCTACGACGGCCCAGCGGGCCGGGATGACGAAGTAGCAGGCGGCCGAGGCGATGGCGTTGACCGCCGCGACGATCACCGTGTTGTAGAAGGGGGTCCGGGTGTCCTCGTAGGCGTAGAAGGCGCGCAGGACCACGTACTGCACGGAGTACGGGATGAGGCCGAGACCGAAGGCCATCAGCATGAAGCCCATGTTGGTGGCCTCGCTGGTGCCCGAGGATCCGAACATCAGCGTGCACATCGGGATGCCCAGGGCGAGGAATCCGAAAGCGATGGGGACGATGGCGACAGCGGTGGTGCGCAGGCCCTGGGAGATGTCGTCCCGGACGGCACCGCTGTCGCCCTCGGCGGCGGAGCGCGAGAGCCGTGGCAGCAGGGCGGCCATCAGGGAGACGGTGATGATGGCCTGGGGCAGGCCCCAGATCAGCTGGGCGTTGGCGTAGGCGGCGAAGCCGGTTCCGTCGACATCGGAGTCGACACCGGCGGCGGTGGACAGCTGGGTGACCACGAGCGCACCGGCCTGGTTGGCCAGGACGAACAGGATCGTCCACTTCGCGAGCATCGCTGCCTTGCCGAGACCGTGGCCCTTCCAGTCGAAGCGCGGCCGGAGCCGGAAGCCCGTCTCGCGCAGGTACGGGATCATCGCGAGGGCCTGGACTACCAGGCCGAGCAGGACACCGATGCCGAGGAGCCGCTGGCCCTCCGGCGGGATGTTGGTGACGGACATGCCGGAGTGCTCCGCGGTGCCGTACACCCAGAGGAACATTCCCAGCGTCACGATGATGACGATGTTGTTCAGGACCGGCGTCCACATCATCGCGCCGAACTTGCCGCGCGCGTTGAGGATCTGTCCCATCACCACGTGAACGCCCATGAAGAAGATCGAGGGCAGGAAGTAGCGGGTGAAGGTGACGGCCACCTCGTTGGCGGCGGGATCGTTGGCGACCGGGGTGGACAGCGCCCTGACCAGGAGCGGCGCGCCGAACATCGCAAGGGCGGTGAGTGCGGCGAGTGCCACCATCACCAGGGTCAGCAGCCGGTTCGCGTAGGCCTCGCCGCCGTCCTCGTCGTCCTTCATCGCCCGCACGAGCTGCGGCACGAAGACGGAGTTGAGGCCGCCGCCGACGGTCAGGATGTAGATCATCGTCGGCAACTGGTAGGCGACCTGGAACGAGTCGCCGAGCAGGCCGAGGCCCAGTGCCGAAACGATCATCATGGACCGGACGAACCCGGTGAGCCGGGACACCATCGTGCCCGCCGCCATCACGGCGCTCGACTTCAGCAGGCCGCCGGCCCGCCCGCCCTTCTTGGCGGCCGGTGCAGTGGCAGGAGCGGGCGTCGGCGCAGTGGCCTCGGCCGCGGCAGGTGCCGCAGGGCCCGGGTAGGGGCCCGCAGCAGGCGCCGGGGACGGCCCTGGGACCGTCGGCGGCTGGTACTGCGGGTGGCCGCCCTGCTGCTGGTCCCGGAAGAGGTGCGCGAAGGCGTCGTGCTCCGGGTGGTTCTCGGTGGAGTGCGTGACGAGGTCGTCGACGCCGACGTACTGGGTCGTACGGGGGTCGTCGCCGTACGGCAGGTACTGCGTCGGGCCCTCCGGCTCGGGCGCCGGGGTCTGCGCCCACACCTGGGGGTCGGGGGCGTACGGCGACTGGGGAGGCTGGGCGTACAGCTGCTGCTGCGGCGGGTACGTGCCCGGCGGGGGCGGCGGATGCGCGGCACGGTCGTACAGCGCCTCTGCGACCGGGTCCTGCGACGAGAGGTCCTGGGCTCGGTAGGGGTCCTGGTCGTAGGCGTCCTGGAGGTACATGTCCGCGGGGTGCTGCGGCGGTACCTGGCCGTCCTCGGGCGGCGGGCCCTCGGGGTGCCCCGGGGGCCCGCGGCCCGGCCGCGGTCACCGTCGTACGGCGCGTTCATGGTTACCCCACCTCATCGTCCCGGGCCCACCGGCCACGACATCGCTCAACGGTCCACTCTCTCACCCGTGCCGGACGGGTCGGCGCTTTCCGCTGCGGTGTCCGGTGTCGGGTCACTCGGCTGCTCCGGGGCCTCTTCCCGGGCGCCCGCGCCGGACTCCTCCTTGCGAAGGTCCCCGGGTGTGAGACGGTTCTCAGGGCCGTCCGGGCTCTCCGGATCGCCGTCCGCCTCGCTCGTCTCCTCGGCCCCGTCCTCCTCGGCCGCACGGGCGGCCGCCCGCTTGCGCTGCGTGTACATACGGAACCCGGCGAGGACGAGCAAGAGGAAACCGCCGCCGATGACCAGCATCACGGTGGCAGTGAACTCGGTGACCTTCACGTCGAAGGTGACCGGTGCGCCGTACTTCTGGCCGTCCTCGGTGTACAGCTGGGCTACGACCGTGGCCTGGCCGTTGGCCTGAGCCGACGTGGGGAACTTCACCGTCTGGCTGTGCCCGCCGGACACCGCCACGGGCTGTTCGGAGAAGCGCTCCCCATCGATCTCGAGCCGCCTCGGGCTACCAGAGGAGAGTCGCAGCACCAGGTGCTCGACGCCCTGCACCAGGTTGTTCTGCACCGTCACCGGGATAGTGGCGCTGCGTCCGGACAGCTTGGTCTCGGACTTGTCGATCAGCGTGACCTGGCCGGCCAGGGAGTCGACGTACGCTTCCACGCCGTTGCGATAGTCAGCTGCCCCTGCGGGGCGGCCACGCCACGACGTGGACATCTCCCGGTTCATGGCCCGACCGAAGGGGGTCACCACCCGGTCCTGGTTGGTGAGGATCACCTTGAACTTGTCGAGCTTGTCCTGCGTGGTCGCGATCTGCCTGAAGGCGGATCGCGGCAGCTCCTGGTCGCGCAGCGAGGCGGGGTACTTGGACACCGGCGGCACCTGCGTGGTGGCGGCGGAGTCGGGCTTGGCCGTGGCAGCGGCGGAGAGGTCCTGGGACTGGGACCACGTGCCGTCCTGGAGGGCCGTGACCGCCTCGGCCATCGCGCGGGCCTGGCTCGCGGTCGGCATCCGCTGCGGGGCGACGACGATGCTGCGCTGATTGTCCGTCTGGAGGTTCAGGGCCAGGCTCTGCGCCAGGAACCTCTGCACGGCGAGTGTCGAGCTCGACGCTCTTGTCAGGTTCCCCTGGAACAGCGTCGACATCCGTGCGTCCGCGACGACCGCCGTCGTGCCGCCGCCGATGGGGCGAGCCGCGGAGGGCGTGTAGGGCAGGCCGCCTGCCTCCTCCAGGCTGTCGCTGCGGGCGATCACCTTGTCCGCGCCGGCGGAGGTGGCCACCTTGACGATGGACGGGTCGACCGCGCCGTTCACGGGCCAGGCGAAGTCGGTGTTCGGTTCCACGTGGAGAATCGAGTCGACCGTGACGACGGCGGCCTCGGTGGCCTCCTTGAGGTGGCTGAGCGAGCCGGTGACGTTCGTGCCGTTGTGGGCCAGGGAAGCCAGGTCGGGGTCGCTGAAGGGCAGCGCGACGACCTCCTTGTCCTGTACGGCCTCCTGCAGCTCGGCCAGCCACTGCTTGGCGAGCGCCTGGTGGGTGCCCGCCGTCGTCGCATCACCCTCGCCCTGGACGCGGTAGCGCTCCGTCATCGCGTCCACGGAGGCCAGCAGGTCGGGGTCGATCACCCAGGTGACGTCGAGGTCCTTGCCCAGCGACACGAGCTGCTCGAGGCGGCCGCCGGGAGCGATCTCCTTGGCGAGTTCGTCGTCATGGAAGACCGGCGTCTGCGATTCGTCCGACCCGGTCTGCGCCGTCATGTGTGCAGTGGAGATGAGGGGCCACATCACCGTTGTACGGGTCTTCGGGTCGGCCTCGTCGGGCTGCCACGGCAGGAAGGTCCGCTGGATGCCGAGCACCTGGTCCCACGGCCGCGCGGACGTCTCGCCGGACAGGGAGACGGCGAACTCGTAGACGCCGTCCTCCCCGAGATCCAGCTTGTCGACCGGCACGGAGATGCTGAAGCGCTGGGACACGCCAGGGGTGAGCTTGGGGAACTCCTTGACGTACTTCCCGCCCACCGGGGCTCCGTCGACGCCCTGCTGGTACTCGCCGCGCCCGGCGACCCTGTCGATGGCCGAGCGGGTGTTGAGAGCGTCCCCGAGACGCAGGTCCACCTCCGCGTCGGTGACGGCCTGCTTGCCCGTGTTGGTCACCGTGCCGGACACGGTCAGTGTGTCGCCGTCACTGGGAGCGGAGGGAGTGAGCGAGTCCACAGCGACAGCCACCGTGCCCGAGCCGGAAGCGGCCTTCACGGAGTCCTGCCCCGCAGCCTGCGCGGGCGCGGCGGTGGGCAGCTGAAGCAGCCCGGCCAGCAGAGGCGCCCCGGCAAGCAGTGCTCCGGTGCGCCGCATCCACCGGCGGGCAGGTGAGGGACTCATCCCCTGGAAGTCTGCCGCCTCGGCCACGCGCTCGTCCGTCCCTCGTCGTCAGTGGTCGTCGGAATGTGCGTCCACGCATGGTAACGATGCGCGCTGAGGGGAAGTGCCGCGGTCTCTGCCACAAGATCGGTTCACACCGTCTGCCTGTCCCGTATGTGCATGTATAAAGAGGAGCGTTTCGTAGGTCACAAGGGCAGATCTTGTGCGCGTATCGGCGGAGCTGTCCGTGGCCCCCGGGATGCACGTTTAATGGGGGCGCCCACGGTCGGCCGGGCCACGTACCCTCTTCTGTTGTGCCGAACGCCAACGAAGAAAAGCCCAGCGCCCTGAGCCAGGCGCAGCACCGCGCGGTAAGCGAACTGTTGCGGGTTGCCCCTGTTGCCGACGACCTTGCCCGCCGTTTCCAGGAGGCCGGGTTCTCACTCGCCCTGGTCGGCGGATCGGTCCGGGACGCGCTGCTCGGCCGGCTCGGTAACGACCTGGACTTCACGACCGACGCCCGCCCCGAGGACGTGCTGAAGATCGTGCGGCCGTGGGCGGACGCCGTGTGGGAGGTCGGTATCGCTTTCGGCACGGTCGGGGCACAGAAGGGCGGCTACCAGATCGAGGTGACCACCTACCGATCGGAGGCTTACGACCGGACCTCCCGCAAGCCGGAGGTGTCGTACGGCGACTCGATCGAGGAGGACCTCGTCCGGCGTGACTTCACCGTGAACGCCATGGCCGTCGCGCTTCCGGAGAAGGAGTTCGTCGATCCGCACGGCGGTCTGGAGGACCTCGCGGAGCGGGTACTGCGCACGCCGGGCACTCCCGAGGCGTCCTTCTCGGACGACCCGCTGCGCATGATGCGGGCGGCGCGGTTCGCGACGCAGCTCGACTTCGAGGTTGCTCCCGAGGTCGTCACGGCGATGCAGGAGATGTCCGGGCGGATCGAGATCGTCTCGGCGGAGCGGGTGCGGGACGAGCTGAACAAGCTGATCCTGTCCGCTCACCCGCGCAAGGGGCTGAGGCTCCTGGTGGACACCGGGCTCTCCGACCATGTGCTGCCCGAGCTGCCGGCTCTGCGGCTGGAGAGTGACGAGCACCACCGTCACAAGGACGTCTACGAGCACTCGCTGATCGTTTTGGAGCAGGCGATGGCGCTGGAGGAGAACGGTCCTGACCTGACCCTCCGCCTGGCCGCGCTGCTCCACGACATCGGCAAGCCCCGTACACGTCGCTTCGAGAAGGACGGCCGGGTCTCGTTCCACCACCACGAGGTGGTCGGCGCGAAGATGACGAAGAAGCGCATGACGGCGCTTAAGTACTCCAACGAGCTCGTGAAGGACGTCTCACGTCTGGTGGAACTCCACCTGCGCTTCCACGGCTATGGCACAGGCGAGTGGACGGACTCCGCTGTCCGCCGCTATGTCCGTGACGCCGGTCCGCTCCTGGACCGCCTGCACAAGCTGACCCGCTCGGACTGCACCACGCGGAACAAGCGCAGGGCGGCTGCACTGTCCCGCGCCTACGACGGCCTGGAGGAGCGGATCGCTCAACTCCAGGAGCAGGAGGAACTGGACGCCATCCGCCCCGACCTCGACGGCAACCAGATCATGGAGATCCTTGGCGTCGGTCCTGGTCCGGTCGTCGGCCGCGCGTACAAGCAGATGCTGGAGTTTCGGCTGGAGAATGGGCCGATGGGGCACGACGATGCCGTGGCTGCACTCAAGGAGTGGTGGGCCGAGCAGGGCTGAGGCTGCGAAGCCAGTCATGTTTCACGTGAAACATCGCCCGGCTTCAAGGAGGGCAGCAAGCACTGAGGGGCTGTGTTTCACGTGAAACACAGCCCCTCAGTTTGCGGAGAGGTCAGATCAGACGTCCGACAGGCACAGCAGGAAGTTGTCGCCGTCGCCGGTCTGGGCGTAGAAGCTGGTGGCGCCGCTGACCTTGCGGCACTCGGTCTCGGCGGTGAGCGAGGTGTAGGTGCCGTCGATCTTCTGGAGCACCTTGGCCTCGGCCTCGGAGGAGGTGCAGTCCACGACCTCCATGCGGTCGTTCGAGGACGACGAGGAGGAGGACTTCAGGCAGTCGCCCACCGCGGCGTTCTCGGCGTCGTCCAGGCTGATTATGTAGCCGACGATGAGCATGATGCCGACGATGGCGACGGCAGCGACGTTCTTGATCGTCTTGAAGCTGAACCGGCGGCCGGGCTGCTGCGGCGGAACCGGCGCATACGGCGCCGCCCCCTGCGGAGGGAACCCCGGCTGCCCAGGCTGCTGCGGGTAGCCGCCCTGGGGCGGATACGGGGCCTGGCCCTGAGGCTGGCCGGAGGGCTGCTGCCCCTGGGCGTACGGGTTCTGGCCCTGGGCGAACGGGTTGCCTGTGGGCGGCGGAGTTGTCACTTGAGTCCCCCTGGAACATGACTGCGTGGCGCGAACCATGCGCGATATAAGACGCACGTAAGTTACCGGCCACCACTGACAGTCCCGTAGCCGCGGGGGACTCTGTGTCATTGATGTGACACAGAGCGGTGTTCAAAGCGGGCCATAGCCACCGCAACTGCCGCGTAGACAACGGCGACTGCGACCACGAGAGGTGCCGAGCGGCCGTCCGGCGGCAGTACCAGGGCGGCCACTCCGGCCGCACCGACGAACGCGACGTTGAACAGCACGTCGTAGATGGAGAAGATCCGGCCACGGAAGCCGTCCTCGACCGAGGCTTGCACGATCGTGTCCGTTGCAATCTTCGCCCCCTGCGTGGTCAGGCCGAGGACGAAAGCCGCGACCAGCATGGGAGTTGTGGCGAAGGGCAGGCCGAGCGTGGGCACCAGGAGTGCGGCGACCCCCGCGCACACGGCGATCCAGCGCCCGGGACCCAACCGTCCCGCCGCCCAGGGGGTTGCGACGGCCGCCGCGAAGAAGCCGGCGCCGGAGACCCCCAACGCCAGCCCCAGCAGGGCGAGTCCGTCATCCGCGTTCGACGAGAAGGCGTACCTGCACAGCATCAGCAGCATGACCAGCAGGGCGCCGTAGCAGAAGCGCATCAGGGTCATCGTGAGCAGAGCCCAGACCGCCTCCCGGCGTGGTGGAGTGGCTAGATGGCCGACGCCCGCGGCCAGGTCGCGCACGGTGCCGGCCAGGGCCGTCGCTATGCGTGGCTGCACCAACTCGCGATCGGGGCCGAGCAGTTCCCGTGACATGCGCAGTGCCGCAAGTCCTGCGCACAGGTACAGGGCGGCACCCAGCAGCACAACGGCCGCATCGGAGTCCCAGGCCACCAGTCGTACGACGAAGGCCAGACCGGCACCTGCGGTCGCGGCCAGCGTTCCGGCGGTCGGGGAAAGGGAGTTGGCGATGACGAGGCGCTCTTCGTCGACCACGCGTGGCAGTGCGGCGGACAGACCGGACAGGACGAAGCGGTTGACGGCCGTGACGCACAGGGCGGAGACGTAGAAGAGCCAGTCCGGGACGTCGGTGATGATCAGCACGGCCGTCGCCGAGGCCAGCACGGTGCGCAGCAGGCTGCCGTACAGAAGGACCTGGCGGCGGCGCCAGCGGTCCAGGAGGACGCCGGAGAAGGGGCCCACCAGGGAGTACGGCAGGAGCAGCACGGCCATCGCGGAGGCGATCGCGGTGGCGGACGTCTGTTTCTCCGGGGAGAAGACGACGTAGGTGGCGAGCGCGGTCTGGTAGACGCCGTCGGCGCCCTGCGAGAGCAGGCGTACGACGAGCAGACGCCGGAAGTTCCCGAAGCGCAGCAGGACCCGCAGGTCGCGTACGACGGACATGGGGCACAGCCTCACATACGGGGAGAGTCCCCGGGCGGTACAACCCGGGGACCCTCGGCAGCTCTGGCAGGAGCGTTCAACTGCGGCGCCGTGGTGCTGCTTAGCGCTCGACCTCGCCCTTGATGAACTTCTCGACGTTCTCGCGGGCCACGTCGTCGAAGTACTGCACCGGCGGGGACTTCATGAAGTAGCTCGACGCCGAGAGGATCGGGCCGCCGATGCCGCGGTCCTTGGCGATCTTCGCGGCGCGCAGGGCGTCGATGATGACGCCGGCCGAGTTCGGGGAGTCCCAGACCTCGAGCTTGTACTCCAGGTTCAGCGGGACGTCACCGAAGGCGCGGCCCTCGAGGCGGACGTAGGCCCACTTGCGGTCGTCGAGCCACGCCACGTAGTCCGACGGGCCGATGTGGACGTTCTTCTCGCCGAGCTCACGGTCGGGGATCTGCGAGGTGACGGCCTGCGTCTTGGAGATCTTCTTGGACTCCAGGCGCTCGCGCTCGAGCATGTTCTTGAAGTCCATGTTGCCGCCGACGTTCAGCTGCATCGTGCGGTCCAGGACGACGCCGCGGTCCTCGAACAGCTTCGCCATGACGCGGTGCGTGATGGTGGCGCCGACCTGGGACTTGATGTCGTCGCCGACGATCGGGACGCCCGCTTCGGTGAACTTGTCCGCCCACTCCTTCGTACCGGCGATGAAGACCGGCAGGGCGTTGACGAAGGCGACCTTGGCGTCGATGGCGCACTGGGCGTAGAACTTCGCCGCGTCCTCGGAGCCGACGGGCAGGTAGCAGACGAGGACGTCGACCTGCTTGTCCTTGAGGATCTGGACGACGTCGACCGGCGCGTCGGCGGACTCCTCGATGGTCTCGCGGTAGTACTTGCCGAGACCATCGAGAGTGTGGCCACGCTGGACGGTCACGCCGGTGCGCGGCACGTCGCAGATCTTGATGGTGTTGTTCTCACTGGCGCCGATGGCGTCCGTGAGGTCGAGGCCGACCTTCTTCGCGTCGACATCGAAGGCGGCGACGAACTCGACGTCACGGACGTGGTACTCGCCGAACTGCACGTGCATCAGGCCGGGGACCTTGGACGCCGGGTCGGCGTCCTTGTAGTACTCGACTCCCTGAACCAGCGACGCGGCACAGTTGCCCACGCCGACGACGGCTACGCGAACCGAACCCATTCCGGTTGCTCCCTGTGTGTACGAGTGAGGCCCTGACTGAGCTCTCACGTGGCGGTGTCGCCGGGCGAATCCGTCCTGGGGGTGTCCCCGGGACGGGGCAGATCGCCCGGCTCTCCATTTGTGGTGTCCTGCTGAGCGGGCCCCCCGGCAGCGGAACCCTTCAGGTCCCGCCCGGCCCGCTCGCTCTCGATGAGCTCGTTCAGCCAGCGCACTTCGCGCTCCACGGACTCCATCCCGTGGCGCTGGAGCTCAAGCGTGTAGTCGTCGAGGCGCTCCCGCGTGCGTGACAGGGAGGCGTGCATCTTCTCCAGACGCTCCTCCAGCCGGCTGCGTCGGCCCTCCAGCACGCGCATGCGCACGTCCTGCGGTGTGCGTCCGAAGAAGGCAAATCGGGCAGCGAAGTGCTCGTCCTCGTACGCGTCGGGGCCGGTCTGCGAGAGCAGTTCCTCGAAGTGCTCCTTACCTTCCGCCGTCAACCGGTAGACGATTTTGCGCGACGCCCCGCGAGTGGTGCGGCAAGGGCGTCCTCGGTGGTGTGCCCAGGTTCCTCGATCAACCAGCCGTTGGCGACCAGCGTCTTGAGGCAGGGGTAGAGCGTGCCGTAGCTGAACGCGCGGAATACGCCCAGTGACGTGTTGAGTCGTTTGCGCAGCTCGTAGCCGTGCATGGGGGACTCGCGGAGCAGTCCGAGGACGGCGAACTCGAGGATCCCGGACCGTCGGCTCATCCCCTCGCCCCCTCGTCATATCTCGCGCTGATGTATCGACTCGATACATCTAGACGATAGAACGGCCTTCCGGGCGGGACAAGTGGGGGAACGGTGAACGGGATCACATCAACGATTCATGTGGAGCGAGTTGCCTGATTTGGGGTGAAGTTCGGGACTAGGCGGGCTTTGACGGTGCGTAGTCTGTGCGCCATGCACAGCACCGGGAACCGCGTGACACCTGAGGGCGTCGTTGTCCTTGGTGCAGTACGGGTGAATGCAGAAGCGACCACATCCGTACTTCGGGGGGACCGGAAATCAGCCGCCGTTGTCAGGCGCGCAGGGGTGCGCCTGCCCGAGGAGTAGTCGTTCGATGAGCGAGCACCGTCGCAAACCGCCGCAGCCGCAGGACGGCGGACGTGCCGCGGCCCGACGCGGCCAGTCCGGCTCGTCCGGCTCGTCCTCCGGCCGCCGTGCGGCACCGCGAGGCGCCACCGGATCTCCTTCCGACTCGTACGGGTCGGGTTTCAGCGGTTCGGAAGGCGAAGAACGCCCGTACGGCGGGCGTGCCGAGGCACGGCGCGCGGCCCAGAGAAGCGGCGGCGGTGGACGCCGCAGAGCGGCGGAACCGGGCCGTTCCGGCCGCCGCGCCGCTCCAGGCGGCGCCCCCGGTCCCGGCCGGGGCCGAGGGCGTGCCGCTCCCCCTGGGAAGAAGCGGTTCGTCGACTATCCGCGGGCGGGCAAGTACGGCGTCGCGCGCTGGGTGCCGTCATGGAAGCTCGTGGCGGGCCTGTTCGTCGGCTTCCTCGGGAGCCTGGTGGCTGTGGCAGGTATCGGTTACGCCATGGTGGGCGTCCCGAAGGTGGACGAGACCGCTACGGCGCAGAACAACGTCTACTACTGGGCCGACGGCAGCGAAATGGTCTCCACCGGTGGCGAGACCAACCGGCAGATCATCAACCTGTCGCAGATTCCCAAGGCGATGCGGAACGCCGTGATCTCGCAGGAGAACAAGACCTTCTACACCGACAGCGGCATCGACCCGAAGGGCATCGCCCGCGCCGTGTTCAACATGGCCACCGGTGGCGAGACGCAGGGTGGTTCCACCATCACCCAGCAGTACGTGAAGAACGCGAGGCTGGGCGACCAGTCCCAGACGCTCTCGCGGAAGTTCAAGGAGATGTTCATCTCGGTCAAGGTGGGCACCACGGTGTCGAAGGACGACATCATGGCCGGCTACCTGAACTCCGCCTACTACGGGCGCAACGCCTACGGGATCCAGGCCGCCGCTCGCGCGTACTTCAACAAGGACGCCATCAAGCTGAACGAGGGGGAGTGCGCTTTCCTGGCGGCCACGCTCAAGGGCGCCACGTACTACGACCCTGCGGGTTCCGAGTCCATCGACCCGGCGGCGAATGCCGGGGCCAACCAGAAGCGGGCCCTGGTCCAGATGCAGGACACCCTCGACAAGATGGTCCAGTACGGGCATCTGAGCCCTGAGGTGCGCGCCAAGTACACCGAGCTGCCCGCCTGGAAGAACCCGCGCTTCAACTCCGCGCTGAGCGGCCAGATCGGCTACCTCGTCGATCTCGCCAACGGCTACCTGGTCAACAACAGCAAAACGACCAAGGTCACCGAGCAGAAACTGCGAGAGGGCGGTCTCTCGATCCAGACGACCTTCGACAAGAAGAAGGTCAAGGAGCTCGAGGACTCGGTGAAGAAGGTCCAGAAGGCGAACATCAAGCCCGAGGAGCGTCCGGAGACGGACACCCACGTCCAGTTCGGCGGGGCTTCGGTGGATCCGGCGACCGGTGCCATCAAGGCCATCTACGGCGGTGCGGATGCGACGAAGCACTTCACCAACAACGCTGACGTCACCGGCGCCCAGGTCGGTTCGACGTTCAAGCCGTTCGTGCTCGCGGCCGCGATGAAGTGGGGCGTGCGGAACCCGGACCTCGAAGGGGAACAGGCGCAGGACGAGCGCACCCAGGTGTCGCCGAAGAGCCTGTACAGCGGCAAGAACAAGCTCAAGATCAGGGACTACAAGGGCGACATCTGGCGGAACGAGAAGGGGGAGGAATGGAACCAGGTCAACGACGGCGATGAGTCGTACGGCACTCCTCCCGCCTACCGGATCGACCTCCGTGAGGCGATGAGGAACTCGGTGAACTCCGCCTTCGTGCAGCTCGGCATGGACATCGGGCTGGACAAGGTGAAGGAGGCGGCCGAGGACGCCGGCATCCTGGAGAGCAGCCTGACCGGTACGGACTACCCGTCCTTCTCCATCGGCACCTCTCAGCCCAGCGCGATCCGTATGGCGGGCGCCTACGCCACCTTCGCGTCCAGTGGAAAGCAGCGTGCTCCCTACTCCGTCAAGAAGGTGACGGACAAGGACGGCGAGGTCTACTCCCACAAGACCCTGACCCAGGAAGCCTTCACCCCGGAGGTCGCCGACAACGTCACGGACGTCCTGAAGACGGTCGTCGACAAGGGCACGGGCACCAGCGCCCAGCTGAGCGACCGTGAGGTGGCCGGCAAGACCGGTACCACGGACGGCAACCGGTCGGCCTGGTTCGTGGGTTACACCCCGCAGCTGTCGACGTCGATCGCGATGTTCAGGCTGGACGACAACGAGAAGAACCAGAACCGCGAGTTCCTGAAGATGTTCGGAACGGGCGGTCAGGAGAAGATCCACGGTGCTTCGTTCCCGGCCGAGATCTGGCACGACTACATGGAGCAGGCGCTGAAGGGCACGAACCCGACACCGTTCCCGGTGCCGGCGCCCATCGGTGTAGTCATCAACGACATCCCCACGCCGACGCCCAGCCCCACGCCCAGCGAGACCGAGGAAGCCAGCCCGACTCCGAGTCCGACGCCCAGTGAGTCGCTGATCTCGCCGACGCCTACGCCGACCGAGACCTGCTTCGGCTTCCAGTGCAACGACGTCGGAGGCTCGGACAACGGCGGCACGGACGGAGGGGTGACCTCCACGCCGACGCCTACGGAAACCGAGACGGACGGCAACAGCAATGGCAATGCCAACGGCAACGGAGGCATCTTCGGCGGACCGTCAGGCTGACGGGCTCGTCCGACGCCAGAAGGCCGGTGGCTGGCATCCCCGCAGTGGGGTGCCGGCCACCGGCCTTCGTCATGAGCGGGGCCGTGGGCGGGCCCCCTCGGGCGGGGGCCTGTTTCACGTGAAACGTCGGTTTCACGTGAAACACTCAGCCGCCTCATCCCTCTCCCTCGCACTGTCCTCAGACACGTACGGCAGGATGTGCCCCATGCCCAGTGCAGAGACGACGCCCACAAGCGCGCACGAGCCGGACCTGGTGCGGCCGACCAGGGAGGACGAGGTCGCCGCGAACGGGAGCGAGCTGATCGGTGGCCCCATCGGACGGCGGGCCCTGCTCGGCACGTCCTGGTGGACTCCGGTGCGGATCATCGTGCTCGTGGCGATCGGCATGTTCGCCCTCGGGCTGGTCCAGAAGGCACCTTGCTACAACGGCGGGTGGTTCTTCGGCGCCAGCTCGCAGTACACGCATGCCTGCTACTCGGACATCCCGCACCTGTTCCAGGGACGCGGTTTCGCCGACGGGCTGGTGCCGTACTTCGACAAGCTTCCCGGCGACATGGAGTACCTCGAATACCCGGTGCTGACCGGTGTGTTCATGGAAGTCGCCTCCTGGCTCACGACGGGCAGCGGCAGCATCCAGGACCAGGAGCAGTGGTACTGGATGGTCAACGCCGGGATGCTGATGGTCTGCGTGGCCGTCATCGCCGTCTGCGTGACCCGCACGCACGCCAGGCGTCCCTGGGACGGCCTGCTGGTCGCCCTGGCGCCTGCCGTGGCGCTGACCGCGACCATCAACTGGGACCTGCTGGCCGTCGCTCTGACGGCCGCGGCGATGCTGATGTGGTCACGTGGCCGCGGGCTTGCCTTCGGCGTCCTGCTGGGGCTCGCAACCGCCGCGAAGCTCTATCCCGTATTCCTGCTCGGCCCGCTGTTCGTCCTGTGCTGGCGCGCGGGAAAGTGGCGGGACTTCGGGAAGGCGCTGGGTGGCACGGCGGTGGCCTGGCTGGTCGTGAACCTTCCGGTGATGCTTCTTGCCTGGGAAGGCTGGTCGCAGTTCTACCGGTTCAGCCAGGAGCGAGGCGTGGACTTCGGCTCCTTCTGGCTGATCCTGGCCCAGAACTCCAGCGACCCGCTGAGCACCGAGACCGTCAACACGTTCGCCACGCTGCTGATGCTGCTGTGCTGTCTCGGCATCGCCGCACTCACGCTGACCGCGCCGCGCCGCCCGCGGTTCGCCCAGCTGGCCTTCCTGATCGTCGCGGCGTTCATCCTCACCAACAAGGTCTACTCGCCGCAGTACGTCCTGTGGCTGGTGCCTCTGGCGGTGCTGGCCCGGCCGAGGTGGCGGGACTTCCTCATCTGGCAGGCCTGCGAGGTGGCGTACTTCCTCGGGATCTGGCTGTACCTCGCTTACACGACCAGCGGGGACGCCCACAAGGGACTGCCGCCCGACGGCTACCACTGGGCCATCGGCGTGCACCTGCTGGGAACGCTGTACATGTGCGCCGTGGTCGTACGGGACATCCTCATGCCGGAGCGGGACCCGGTGCGCCGGGCCGGCGACGACGACCCGACGGGGGGCGTCCTCGACGGGGCGGAGGACGTGTTCGTGCTCGGCCAGGCAGCCCATCCCCCGCGGCACGCGGCCCACTTCGAGGGGCCGCAGGTGGAGTGGGGCAACCGGGGGGCGGCCGAAGGTTCGCTCTGAGCGAACATGGCGTAGACAGTGCAGGTGAGAGGCCGAGCACGCGAAAGGCCGAGCACGCGAAAGGCCGTACACGGGAGAGTCCGTGTACGGCCTTTCGTTGGTGCGGCGTTGCCGACCGAGTGCCGAGTGCGGCAGCTCAGCGGTCCACGATCCGGTCGAACTGCGTGGTGGTGTGCCGGAGATGGGCGACGAGCTCATCTCCGACCTTCGGCTCGGGCGCGTCCGAGGGAACGAACAGGATCGACACCTGCATATGCGGCGGCTCCGCGAACCAGCGCTGCTTGCCGCCCCACACGAAGGGAGCCAGGTTCCGGTTGACCGTGGCGAGACCGGCCCGGGCGACGCCCTTGGCGCGCGGCATGACGCCGTGCAGCGCCTTGGGGGCCTCCAGGCCCACCCCGTGCGACGTACCGCCCGCCACGACCACCAGGAAGCCGTCCGAGGCCGCCTTCTGCTGCCGGTAGCCGAAGCGGTCGCCCTTGGAGACGCGGGTGACGTCCAGGACCGCACCGCGGTACTCGGTGGCGTCGTGGTCCCCCAGCCACAGCCGGGTGCCGATGCGGGCGCGGAAGCGGGTCTGCGGGAACTGCTGCTGCAGGCGGGCCAGTTCCTCGGCCTTGAGATGGCTGACGAACATCGTGTGCAGCGGCAGCCGGGCCGCGCGCAGCCGGTCCATCCAGCCGATGACCTCCTCGACGGCGTCCGAGCCGTCGGTGCGGTCCAGCGGCAGGTGGATGGCGAAGCCCTCGAGCCGGACGTTCTCTATGGCGGCGTGCAGCTGCGGCAGGTCGTGCTCGCTGACACCGTGCCGCTTCATCGAGGACATCACCTCGATGACGACACGGGCGCCCACGAGGCCGTACACGCCGTCCACCGACGACACCGAGCGGATGACCCGGTCAGGCAGCGGCACCGGCTCCTCGCCGCGCCGGTACGGCGTCAGAACCAACAGGTCACCGCCGAACCAGTCCTTGATGCGCGCGGCCTCGTACGTCGTGCCGATCGCGAGGATGTCCGAGCCCAGTCGAGTGGCCTCCTCCGCCAGCCGCTCGTGCCCGAAGCCGTAGCCGTTGCCCTTGCAGACCGGGACGAGTCCCGGGAACTGCTCCTGCACGTGCTTGTGGTGCGCCCGCCAGCGCGCGGTGTCGACGTAGAGCGTGAGCGCCATGGCCGGACCTGGAACCTTTCTCGTGGCTGCGGTGTATCAGAGGTATGGAAGCTATCGACAATGCAGCTGTTGACGGTATCGAAGCAGAGAGCGCAAGGTCAGCGACGCGACATGTAGATGTCGAGCGCCTTGTGCAGCAGCTTGTTGAGCGGGAAGTCCCACTCGCCGAGGTACTCGGCGGCCTGGCCGCCGGTGCCCACCTTGAACTGGATCAGGCCGAAGAGGTGGTCGGTCTCGTCCAGGGAGTCGGAGATGCCGCGCAGGTCGTAGACGGTCGCGCCGAGCGCGTAGGCGTCGCGGAGCATCCGCCACTGCATCGCGTTCGAGGGCCGGACCTCACGGCCGATGTTGTCGGAGGCGCCGTAGGAGTACCAGACGTGCCCGCCGACGATCAGCATCGTCGCCGCCGACAGGTTCACTCCGTTGTGACGGGCGAAGTACAGCCGCATGCGGTTGGGGTCCTCGGAGTTGAGGGCTGTCCACATGCGCTGGAAGTACGACAGCGGGCGCGGGCGGAAGTGGTCGCGCACGGCCGTGATCTCGTACAGGCGCTGCCACTCCTCAAGGTCGTGGTAACCGCCCTGGACGACCTCGACGCCGGCCTTCTCGGCCTTCTTGATGTTGCGTCGCCACAGCTGGTTGAAGTTCTTGTGGACTTCTTCGAGGGAGCGGTTGGCCAGCGGCACCTGGTAGACGTAGCGGGGCTGTACGTCGCCGAAACCGGCCCCGCCGTCCTCGCCCTGCTGCCAGCCCATGCGGCGGAGCTTGTCGGCGACCTCGAAGGCGCGCGGCTCGATGAAGTCGGCCTCGATGTCACGCAGCCGCTTCACGTCCGGGTTCTGGATGCCGGCCTTGATGGACGTGGCCTCCCAGCGCCTGATGATCACCGGGGGGCCCATCTTCACGGAGAAGGCGCCCTGGTTCTTCAGATGCGCGAGCATCGGTTCCAGCCAGTCGGTCAGGTTCGGCGTGAACCAGTTGATGACCGGGCCCTCGGGCAGATAGGCGAGATAGCGCTTGATCTTGGGCAGCTGCCGGTAGAGGACAAGGCCCGCGCCGACGAGTTCACCGGACTTGTCGAACCACCCGAGGCTCTCCGAGCGCCACTCCGCCTTGACGTCTGCCCAGGCCGGGACCTGCATGTGGCTCGCCGACGGCAGGCTCTGGATGTATGCCAGATGCTGCTCGCGACTGATCGTCCTCAGGGTCAGGCTCATTCGGGGCGCTCCTCGGGCTGGTGTGTCCCCATGGGTTCAGGGGCTCCGGCTCTCGCGCCGAAGCCTACTGCGCCTTGCGAGCGCCCCGACTGGGCGTACGGCAGCTTCGCCCCGGCCTTGAGGCCGCCGGGGCGTTCGAGGGTGTTCTATGCGCTGCTGTGCCGATGTTCGGAGGTCGGGCTCCGTGACCGGTGCGAGAAGGGCGTGGGCGCAGGCGTCAGAAGCCGCCGAAGAGCCCGCCGTGTGCCATGCCGAGGAAGAAGCCGACTCCGGAGGCGCCGAGACCCACGATCAGGCCGAAGCGCTCACGGGTCGTCTCCGAGACCCACTGGCCGTAAGCACCGGTAAGGATGCCCACCAGACCGGTCCAGGAGCTGAGCAGGTGCAAGAAGTGGAACTGGGCCGTGATGAACGACGTGATGCCGAGCACCAGGGTCACCACGAGCAGGGTGTCCTGGATGGGATGGGACTTTCCGTCCGTGGCGAAGAGGCCTCCGACGGTGTTGGGTCGCATTGCCTGTGCCATAGGGCACCTCCTGCGGAAGGCGGCGCATCGTAGCGCCATACACACCCGATGTGTACAGATTGTGGACCAGCGCGGCCGGATTTCAACCGGAAGCGGGTGTGCGGGTACTGTGTACCGTCTGCACCGGTGTCTGCCCGGGCCAGCTCGGGGCGACCGCGAGGTCACCCCGATTGTCAGTGGCGGCCGATACCGTTGCGTACGCATAACAACCCTCCTGCCACGGAACGACCGTGGCCGCTGAGTCCAAAGGAGGTGGGTTCCACATGCGTCACTACGAGGTGATGGTCATCCTCGACCCCGATCTGGAGGAGCGCGCTGTCGCCCCCCTGATCGAGAACTTCCTCTCCGTCGTCCGTGAGGGCAACGGGAAGGTCGAGAAGGTCGACACCTGGGGCCGTCGTCGTCTCTCGTACGAGATCAAGAAGAAGCCCGAGGGCATCTACTCGGTCATCGACCTGCAGGCCGAGCCTGCGGTCGTGAAGGAGCTCGACCGCCAGATGAACCTGAACGAGTCGGTCCTCCGGACCAAGGTCCTCCGCCCCGAGACCCACTGAGCTCTCCCGCTCAGCTGATCTCGGGATTCGAGTAGCAGCAACCAAGCAGCCAGAGCAGCAAACCCGCCGAGAGGTACCCCCATGGCAGGCGAGACCGTCATCACGGTCGTCGGCAATCTTGTCGATGACCCCGAGCTGCGCTTCACCCCCTCCGGTGCGGCGGTCGCGAAGTTCCGTGTCGCGTCCACTCCCCGCACCTTCGACCGTCAGACGAACGAGTGGAAGGACGGCGAGAGCCTGTTCCTGACCTGCTCGGTCTGGCGTCAGGCGGCGGAGAACGTCGCGGAGTCGCTCCAGCGAGGCATGCGCGTCATCGTGCAGGGCCGGCTGAAGCAGCGGTCCTACGAGGACCGCGAGGGCGTCAAGCGCACGGTCTACGAACTGGACGTCGAGGAAGTCGGCGCCAGCCTGCGTAGCGCCACGGCCAAGGTCACCAAGACCTCCGGTGGCGCTCGCGGTGGCCAGGGTGGTTACGGCGGCGGTGGCGGCCAGGGTGGCGGCGGCTGGGGTGGAAACTCCGGCGGCGGTCAGCAGGGCGGCGGCGCTCCCGCCGACGACCCGTGGGCCACCGGCGCTCCCGCCGGTGGCAGCAACCAGGGCGGCGGCGGTGGCGGCGGCTGGGGTGGAAACTCCGGCGGCGGTCAGCAAGGCGGCGGCTACTCGGACGAACCCCCTTCTAGGCCCCTGGGCCGAGGGTGGGTCGTACCCACACTTCTTGATCACACAGGAGAAACATCATGGCGAAGCCGCCTGTGCGCAAGCCGAAGAAAAAGGTCTGCGCATTCTGCAAGGACAAGGTCACGTACGTGGACTACAAGGACACGAACATGCTGCGGAAGTTCATTTCCGACCGCGGCAAGATCCGTGCCCGCCGCGTGACCGGCAACTGCACGCAGCATCAGCGTGACGTCGCCACGGCCGTGAAGAACAGCCGTGAGATGGCGCTGCTGCCCTACACCTCCACCGCGCGATAAGGGAAGGGTGACCGAAACATGAAGATCATCCTCACCCACGAGGTCTCCGGCCTCGGAGCTGCGGGCGACGTCGTCGACGTCAAGGACGGTTACGCTCGCAACTACCTGATCCCGCGGAAGTTCGCTATCCGCTGGACCAAGGGCGGCGAGAAGGACGTCGAGCAGATCCGTCGTGCTCGTAAGATCCACGAGATCCAGACCATCGAGCAGGCCAACCAGATCAAGGGTCAGCTCGAGGCCGTCAAGGTCCGTCTGGCCGTTCGCTCTGGCGACGCCGGTCGTCTCTTCGGTTCCGTCACCCCGGCCGACATCGCTTCCGCGATCAAGGCTTCCGGTGGCCCCGAGGTCGACAAGCGCCGCATCGAGCTCGGTTCGCCGATCAAGACCCTGGGCGCCCACGAGACGTCCGTGCGTCTGCACCCTGAGGTTGCCGCCAAGGTCAACATCGAGGTTGTCGCGGCCTGATTGCTGCGCGCTCGGCTTGAACAGCTGAGATGAGGGGCCGTGCCCGCTGGGTACGGCCCCTCATCTGTGCAGTGGGTCAGATCGAGCCCGTTTCACGTGAAACAGCGTGTTTCACGTGAAACATTCAGCGCGTCGCGCCCGTGACGAGCCAGCGGCCGGAGCGGGTGCGTGCCCAGAGCGTTAGCATGCGCACCGTCATCATCAGTGTCATGGCTGACCAGATTGCGGTGAGGCCGCCGCCGACCGCGAGGATGAGCAGCGCTACCGGGGTGAACACCGCCAGGGTGAGCACCATGGCCCAGGCGAGGTAGGGGCCGTCGCCTGCTCCCATCAGGACGCCGTCCAGGACGAAGACGACGCCGCAGATCGGCTGGGAGAGCGCCACCACGAGCAGGGCGGGCAGGGCCGTGTTCTGGACGGCCGCGTCGCTGGTGAACAACGGCAGGAAGAGCGGCCGGGCGATCACCACGAGCAGCCCGAGGACGACGCCCGCTGCGACGCCCCACTCCATCATGCGCCGGCAGACGGCTCGTGCGCCCTCGGTGTCGTCGGCCCCGAGGTACCGCCCGATGATTGCCTGCCCAGCTATGGCGATGGCGTCCAGCGCAAAGGCCAGCAGGCTCCACAGCGACAGGATGATCTGGTGCGCAGCGATGTCCGCGTCCCCGAGGCGGGCCGCGACGGCCGTCGCAATCATCAGGATGGCCCGCAACGAGAGGGTGCGGACCAGCAGCGGCACTCCGGCTTGTGCGGAGGCCCTTATGCCGACCGCGTCGGGGCGCAGAGAGGCACCGTGCTCGCGAGCCCCGCGGACGACGACTATGAGATAGACCGCGGCCATGCCCCATTGGGCGATGACCGTGCCCCAGGCGGAGCCTGCGATACCGAGATCGGCGCCGTAGACGAGACCGACGTTCAGGACGGCATTGGCGACGAAGCCGGCGACAGCGACGTAGAGAGGAGTCTTGGTGTCCTGGAGTCCGCGGAGGACGCCGGTCGCGGCGAGCACGACGAGCATGGCCGGGATGCCGAGTGCCGAGATCCGTAGATAGGTCGTCGCGTACGGGGCTGCTGTGTCCGAGGCACCGAAGAGTTCCACGAGAAACGGTGCCGTGGGCAGGACGACCGCGATGACGGCGGCGCCGAGGAGGAGGGCCAGCCAGATGCCGTCCATGCCCTGGCGGATGGCGGCTTGGAGGTCGCCGGCGCCGACGCGTCGGGCAACGGCCGCTGTGGTGGCGTAGGCGAGGAAGACGAAGACGCTGACGGCCGTCATGAGGAGGGCGGAAGCAACCCCGAGCCCGGCGAGCTGTGCTGTGCCGAGATGGCCGACGATCGCGCTGTCGGCGATGACGAAGAGGGGCTCGGCGACGAGTGCGCCGAAGGCCGGGACAGCCAGTGCGACGATCTCTCGGTCGTGCTGTCGCCGGGCGGCCTTGGGAGTCGCGGGAGCCTGTGTCATGGCCACCAATCTAATCATCCACAGGTAAGAGATGCAATGGAGTACTGACCCTTACTCACCGTCTCGTGGTGTGTGCTCTTGTGCACCGTTCGAAGCGATCTTGGTCCGACTGGGGAAGTTTTTCTTCTGCACAGCCGGTGGATGGCAAAACAGCAGGTCAGGATCCCTGATCGAGATTTGATGGGGGCTTGTTCACAGGGCTGTCCACCGTGTCGTGCACAGGTTTTGTGGAGTTCTCCACAGCATCCGGGCCGTCGTCCACATGGCCTGTGGATAACCAGATTGGCTGACGGTGCTTGCAGGCCTACCGTGGTCCGGCGCCCACTCCGTCCGTCGGCCCGGGAAACCGCCGTACAACCGACGTGCCAGGACCGGAGTTGGGCCTCTCATTTGTCAGTGCCGTGCCGTAGAACAGAGGGGCACGGCGAGGTCCGCTCGGCGGACGGGAGGAGGCTGCTCGGTGAGCATTTCCGAGCCCTTGGACGACCCGTGGGCCGACAGCGGCCCCAGTGATCGTCTGCCTGCCTCCCGCCGACAGGGCGACAGCGGCCGAGGACGTGACGAGCAGCACGATCGCGGCCGGGAGAACGGTCAGTGGGACGGCGGCGGTTCGGCCTTCGAGCGGGTGCCGCCGCAGGACCTCGACGCCGAGCAGTCCGTCCTCGGCGGCATGCTCCTGTCCAAGGACGCCATCGCCGATGTCGTCGAGGTCATCAAGGGCCACGACTTCTACAAGCCCGCCCACGAGACGATCTTCCAGGCGATCCTCGACGTCTATGCCAAGGGGGAGCCGGCCGACCCCATCACCATTGCCGCCGAGCTCACCAAGCGCGGCGAGATCAACAAGGTCGGTGGCGCCTCCTATCTCCACACCCTCGTCCAGACGGTGCCCACGGCGGCGAACGCCGAGTACTACGCGGAGATCGTTCACGAGCGAGCCGTTCTGCGCCGTCTGGTCGAGGCCGGCACCCGCATCACGCAGATGGGATACGCGGCCGACGACGACGTCGACGAGATCGTCAACCGCGCGCAGGCCGAGATCTACGCGGTCACCGAGCAACGGACCAGCGAGGACTATCTGCCGCTCGGCGACATCATGGAGGGCGCGCTCGACGAGATCGAGGCGATCGGCTCCCGTACCGGCGAGATGACGGGCGTGCCCACCGGGTTCACGGACCTCGACTCGCTCACCAACGGACTGCACCCGGGCCAGATGGTCGTCATCGCGGCGCGTCCCGCGATGGGTAAGTCCACGCTCGCGCTGGACTTCGCGCGGGCGGCGTCGATCAAACACAACCTGGCCAGCGTCATCTTCTCCCTGGAAATGGGGCGTAACGAGATCGCGATGCGTCTGTTGTCGGCCGAGGCGCGCGTGGCGCTGCATCACATGCGTTCCGGCACGATGACGGACGAGGACTGGACGCGCCTGGCGCGGCGGATGCCCGAGGTCTCGGCGGCACCGCTCTACATCGACGACTCCCCGAACCTGTCGATGATGGAGATCCGTGCGAAGTGCCGTCGCCTGAAGCAGCGCAACGACATCAAGCTCGTGATCATCGACTATCTGCAGCTGATGCAGGCCGGTGGTTCGAAGCGTTCCGAGAGCCGTCAGCAGGAGGTCTCGGACATGTCCCGTAACCTCAAGCTCCTGGCCAAGGAGCTGGAGGTCCCGGTGATCGCGCTCTCGCAGCTCAACCGTGGCCCCGAGCAGCGCACGGACAAGAAGCCGATGGTGTCCGACCTGCGTGAGTCCGGCTCCATCGAGCAGGACGCCGACATGGTGATCCTGCTGCACCGCGAGGACGCCTACGAGAAGGAGTCGCCCCGCGCGGGCGAGGCGGACATCATCGTGGGCAAGCACCGTAACGGCCCGACGGCGACGATCACGGTCGCCTTCCAGGGGCACTACTCACGATTCGTGGACATGGCGCAGACCTGATCGGGGTCCGCACGCGGGGATGGCGAGCCTCGGGGATATGCGCTCGACTCCCGTTGGCCGACGGGGTGGACTGGGGCCATGACGACACCTCAGGAAGATCTGCTCCCTGCCACGCGTCGAGCGCTGCTGCACCGCATCGCAGTGGCCCAGGCCGAAGGACGCACGCCCTCGCTGGTCGCCGCGGTCGTACGGGACGGTCGGGCGGTGTGGCACGGCTCGCGTACCTCGGTGGACGGGCACGGGCCGGACGAGAACGTGCAGTACCGCATCGGCTCCATCACCAAGACCTTCACCGCCGTTCTCGTCCTGCGCCTGCGCGACGAGGGCCTGCTGGCCCTCGGGGACCGGTTGGAGAAGCATCTGCCGGGCACGGCAGCGGGGGAGGCCACGATCGCCGAACTGCTCGCGCACACCAGCGGGCTGGCGGCCGAGACGCCCGGATCCTGGTGGGAGCGGACCCCTGGATCACTGCGCCCCGAGCTCTCCGACGTCCTGGGCGAGCAACCCTTCCTGTATCCGTCCGGCCGCCGCTTCCACTACTCGAACTCCGGCTACACGTTGCTGGGCGCTCTGGTCGAGAAGCTGCGCGACGCTCCGTGGGAGGACGTACTCCGGCGTGAAGTGCTCGAACCCCTGGGACTGAGCCGGACGAGTACACGACCGCAGGCACCGCATGCCGGCGGCTGGGCGGTCCATCCCTGGGCCGATGTGATGCTTCCCGAGCCCCTCGAAGACCTCGGTCGGATGGCCCCGGCCGGTCAACTCTGGTCGACAACCGCCGACTTGGGGAACTTCGCCGCGTTCCTGATCAAGGGCGATGTCCGTGTGCTGAGCGCCGAGTCGCTGCGGGAGATGAGGACACCGGCGGCACCGTCGGAGGCGGCGGATGTGGCGAGTGGGTACGCGTACTGCCTGGGCCTGGAGATCCGGCGTCAGGACGGCAGGACCCTCATTGGGCACTCGGGATCCCTGCCGGGCTTCCTCGCCTGCCTCACTGCCGGCGTGGAGGACGATCTCGCAGCCATCGTGCTGACCAACTGCACCTCGGGCCCGCTGCTGTTCACGGTCGCCGCCGACCTCGTCCGGATCGTCGCCGAAGCCGAGCCCCGCTTCCCCGAGCCGTGGCGTCCGATGACCGAGGCCGGCGCCATGCACCTGGAGTTGGCCGGTCAGTGGTACTGGGGGACACACGCCTTCGCGCTGCGGCTGACGGCCGACGGGCTGCTCTCCTTGGAGCCGCTGTCGGGCAAGGGCCGCCGCTCGCGGTTCCGAGCCAACGGTGACGGCACATGGACAGGCCTGGAGGGCTACTACGCCGGCGAGCGCCTGAGGGCCCTACGACGCCCCGACGGGACCGTGGACCATCTGGACCTAGGGTCGTTCGTCTTCACGCGTCAGCCATACGACGAGGGGGCTGCTGTGCCGGGCGGTGTGGATCCGGAGGGGTGGCGGGGGATCGGCACGGCCTGACGGTTCAGGTGAGCGCCTGTTTCACGTGAAACAGGCGTTCTGTGGTCACAGCTGGATCTTGAAGCCCAAGTGCGAGGCTGTAAAGCCGAGCCGCTCATAGAAGCGGTGGGCGTCGGTACGGGACTTGTCGGTGGTCAGCTGTACCAACTGGCAGTTCTGACGCCGGGATTCGGCGACCGCCCACTCGATGAGCTGTGTACCCAGGCCGCTGCCGCGCTCGTCGGCGTGGATCCGCACACCTTCGATGATGGATCGGGTCGCGCCCATGCGGGACAGCCCGGGAATGATCGTGAGCTGGAGAGTGCCGATGACGCGGCCTTCGCGGACGGCCACGACCAGGTGCTGGTTCGGATCGGCGCTGAGCCGTTCCAGGGCGTCCAGGTAAGGGGCCAGGTCGTCCGGTGACTCACGCTGTGCACCCAGCGGATCGTCCGCGAGCATGCCGACGATCGCGGAAACATCATCGGCGACGGCGGCTCGTATCTCAAGATCTCCCATGCCCGCACCCTATGCGGACGGGCTCTCAGGCGGGGATGCGGAGCATCTCGACGGCTCGGACCAGCGGGGCCAGCTCGGGGTTGGTCGCGGCCTCGTCGAGGGCCTGGCGCAGTGCTTTGTCGTTGGTGGGCCGTGCCTCTTCGAGGAGGGTGAGGCCTGCTTCGGTGACGTCGGTGTAGATGCCGCGGCGGTCGGTGGGGCAGAGGTAGCGCGAGAGCAGGCCGCGGTCCTCGAGCCGGGTGACGAGTCGGGTGGTGGCGCTCTGGCTGAGGACCACGGCGTCGGCGACCTGCTTCATCTGCAGGTGGCCGCCTTCGCCGCTGTGCTGGCGGCTGAGCACGTCGAGCAGGGAGTACTCGCGCACGCTCAGGTCGTGCCCGGTCTGCAGGGCGCGCTCGATCTGCGCCTCGATCCTCCCGTGCAGCAGGGACAGGGCGCACCAGCCCTGGGCGAGCGCGGTGAGCGCGGGGTCCGTGGCAGTCATGCCGTTTCCTCCGTCCTGAAGTGGCTGAAGCCAGAGTGGAGCCGTATCACAATAGTCGGCGCTTGCAAGTATGACGCGTCTGCAAGTATTGTCATCAAACGTAAAGCGCTCCTGCAATCTTCTGGAAGGTGTACCCCTTCATGCCTCTCGCGCTTCTGGCCCTCGCGATCGGGGCCTTCGGAATCGGCACGACCGAGTTCGTGATCATGGGCTTGCTGCCTGAGGTCGCGGGCGACTTCGGGGTCACCATCCCCACCGCCGGGCTGCTTGTGACCGGCTACGCGCTCGGCGTGGTCCTCGGCGCTCCCCTGATGACCGTGCTCGGCACCAAGGTCTCCCGCAAGCGGATGCTCATGCTGCTGATGGGACTGTTCATCGCCGGCAACCTGCTGTCCGCTCTCGCACCCAGCTTCTCCGTCATGCTGATCGGGCGTGTGGTCGCCTCGCTCGCCCACGGTGCCTTCTTCGGCATCGGCTCGGTCGTCGCGGCCGATCTGGTCGCCCCGAACAAGAAGGCCGGGGCCATCGCGATGATGTTCACCGGTCTGACCGTCGCGAATGTGGTCGGCGTCCCGCTGGGCACGTTCGTCGGGCAGTCCGCCGGCTGGCGGGTCACCTTCGGCCTCGTCGCCGCCCTCGGGGTGGTCGGTCTGGCCGGGATCGCCAAGCTCGTCCCCGACATGCCCAAGGCCCAGGGCGTTCAGCTGCGCCACGAGCTGGCCGCGTTCAAGAACGCCCAGGTCCTGCTCGCCATGGCGATGACGGTCCTCGGCTTCGGCGGCGTCTTTGCAGCCATCACCTACATCGCGCCGATGATGACCCATGTCGCCGGCTTCGCAGACGGCTCCGTCACCTGGCTGCTGGTCCTCTTCGGGCTCGGCATGGTCGGCGGCAACCTCATCGGCGGCAAGTACGCCGACCGCGCGCTGATGCCCATGCTGTACGTCTCTTTGGGCGCCCTCGCCGTCGTGCTCGCGCTCTTCACGCTCACGGCGCACAACAAGGTCCTCGCGGGCATCACCATCGCGCTGATCGGCGCCCTGGGCTTCGCCACGGTCCCCCCACTGCAGAAGCGCGTCCTCGACCAGGCACATGGCGCCCCGACGCTGGCCTCGGCCGTGAACATCGGCGCCTTCAACCTCGGCAACGCCCTCGCCGCCTGGCTCGGCGGCATGGTCATCGCGGCCGGCTACGGCTACACGTCCCCCAACTGGGTGGGCGCCGCTCTCGCCGCGGCCGCACTGCTGCTCGCGTTCCTCTCGGCCGCGCTGGAGCGCCGTGACGGAGCATCCGCCGGCACGGTCGTCACGAGCGCCGGGCCCGCCGAGTCCGCGGAGCAGCGCGCCGTCGTACACCACTGAGCCGGCCCGTGTGCGGGGTCAGGGCCGCCCCCGCGCATCCGGCCCCGTGACAGCCCACACCGGAACCTCAACACCACGCCTTCGCACCACACATCAACCTTCGCACCGCACATCAAGGAGACTCCCATGAGCACCACCAGCGCCGTCACGCCCCTGACGACCCAGGACGCCGACCTCCTCGTCGCCACCGCTCACCGTGCCGCCGAGGCCGCCGGAGTGACCGTCAGCGTCACCGTCCTCGATGCCGGTGGCCACCTGCTCGAGTTCCGGCGGAACGACCGGGCCGTGCTGATCTCCGGAGAGACCAGCACCCGCAAGGCCTACACGGCACTCCAGCTCAACGCTCCCACCGCCGATCTCGTCGAGGCCGTACAGCCGGGTGGCCCGTTCCATACCCTGCCCACCGCCCTGGACCGACCGCTGCTGTTCATCGTCGGCGGTGTGCCGATCCATCGGGACGGCCGGCTGATCGGCGCGATCGGCGTGGGCGGCGGTGCCCCCGAGCAGGACCACCAGTTCGCGACGGCCGCAGTCGAGGCGCTTGCCTGACGGCACACCGCATCAGCGGGACACGCCGTCAAGGCACCCCACCAACAAGGACACGCCGGCTCCCGACGGGGACCGGCGTGTTCCATGACCGCCTCCGCCTACAGCGCCTCAGCGCGTAGCCGACTGCCTCAGCGCGCAGCCGACTACCTCAGCCCGCCGCCACCGTCACCGGAGCGAATCGCCGGGTCCAGTCGCCGGGCAGCTCCGAGATGCCGTACGTCATCACCGAGTTGAAGGCGACGGACGCCAGACCGTGCTCCTTCGCCCAGCTGAGCAGTTCCTCGTGGCGTACGTCGATGTCGGTGCGCAGCGGGCGGTCGGTGTGGGTGGCGAGGGAGGCGATGAGCGCCTTCGCGGTCTCCGTGTCGCGGGCGACCAGTGGGCCAACGACCTGTGTGTCCATGTTGGGCCAGGCGCCCGCGTATCCGATGAGACGGCCGTTCTCCTCGGCGACGCGCAACCGGTCGGTGAAGGCGGGGAGCCTTGTGATGATGTGCGTGCGATCCGTTCCGAACACCTCCTCGTCGAGCCGGACGATCGCGCTGAGGTCCTCGGCGGTGGCCGCGCGCGTGGCGACCGAGGGCCCCGCAGCATCGGTCCTGAAGTGCCCGCGCAGCATCTCCGCGCGTCCGGTGACCTTGAAGCCGAGTTCCTCGTACAGCGCTTGGCCGTTCGGCGTCGCGTGCAGCGTCAGGGGCGTCGTGGCCATCATGGAGACGACGTGACGCATGAGTCGACGCCCGACGCCCTGGCGTGCATGACGCTCGGCGACCAGGAGCATGCCAATGGCACCCAGATCGGGGCGGGCCCGCGGTCCGTAATCCGTGACGACACAGGCGCTGACAAGCCCGCCGACGGGGTCGTCGATCCCGTAGCCCTTCCCGGCTGTCAGAAGAAACTGCCACTTGTGTTCCTCACGGGGCCAGCCCCGGTCCTCGGACAAGTCGGCGCAGGCGGTGAGGTCGCGAGGCGTCAGACGGCGGATGGGCAGAGCGGCGAGGGAAGGAGTCGGCACGCAGGTCAGGCTGTCTGACGACTGCCCTGGTCGTCCAGCCGTTTCCGGTGAGACGTACGAGCTTTTGGCCATGTCATGCCCCGCCGCACAGCCCTCTGATAGACGCTGGGTGTTTCACGTGAAACATGGACGAACGGCGAGCATCCATGAAGTGCGTCGGGAGGGCCAATCAACGCGTACCGCCAACCGGCCGGACCCGCGACCCGCGCCTACACCGGACTCGCGCGCCGCTCCCACATGGGGATGGATCTGCGGGAAGCCTACGAATTGGTGCGCAGCATCCGGTAATTGAAGGAATTGCTCGTTCGTCCCCTCGCCCAATTCGTGAGGGAGCAAGGGGGGACTTGTGATCGGGGCAGCGGCCGGTATGGTCGAGTCCGGTTCGTGTCCGAGCCGTGATCGGACTGTCGACGCGGACCGAGCGCAAGGCAATGCAGCGTAACCGGACGGAGAGATCGAAGACCCGCATTCTCGGTTATGCGGCCTGTGTGCCCACACGCAGTGGGATCCTGCGGTGAGAGTACTGGGGCCAATGTCACACTCTCGCCTTACTTGTCCGTACTGAGCGTGAATTCGGGTTGAATGTGGCCGCATTGGTCGCGGCAACGAACGGGGATGAGTAAGGCGTCGCGGGGGAAGCAGGCACCTTCCAACCGGGGAAGTGCGTAGACCGACCGAAAGATGTTCGAGGCGAGGCACACCATGGACGCTCCGACCACCACGTCGGCCGACAACGGCACTTCCGGCGGCGGGGGCGGCTGGTTCACGCCGCGCAAGCAGCCGGAGACTTCTCCGGGCGCCGAACAGGAGGCGGCAGAGGGCAGCCGCCTGGCGGCGATGCGCCCGGTGGGCCGGACGGCGGCAGGCGACGGCCCGGCCACGCCGCCCCAGAACACCACACAGCCCACCACCGCGGCCGGCCCACCACAGCCCGCCGCGACGGCTCATCCGCCCGGGCACACCCCTGCGGACGTCGGCTCCGATCCCGCAGGACCGGGACCCGTCATCCGCCCGTACGCGGAACGCGGGGCGTCGGCCCCGATATCGACGCCCGACGCGACCGCCCCGAGTCACATACAGCCCACGCTGTCGACGCCCGCCCACATCCCGTACTCAGGCCAAGCCGCGCAAGCCACCGCTCAGGCTCCGCAAGGCTCCGCCCAAGCCACCGCAGCCCGCCCGGAGATGCAGGCCGCCCAGGCCACCACAGCACGGTCGGAGACACCGGGCCCCGCGCCTCTCGCATCGCCCTCCCCCCAACTGCGCGTGCCGACCCAGCGCCCCGCTCCGGCCCAACCCGTCTCCCCGGACGCCGTCCTGATCCGCCGGACGATGGCCGAGGTCGGCCCCGTGGCCGACAAGGTCACTTCCTACTTCTACGCGCTGCTCTTCGTACGCCACCCCGATCTGCGTTCCCTCTTCCCGGCCGCGATGGACACCCAGCGGGACCGGCTGCTCAAGGCGCTGCTCACCGCGGCCGAGCACATCGACAACACCCCTGTCCTCGTCGACTACCTGCAGAACCTGGGCCGCGGACACCGCAAGTACGGCACCCGGCCCGAGCACTACCCAGCCGTCGGCGAGTGCCTCATCGGCGCGCTGGGCAAGTACGCCGCCGGAATCTGGGACGGCGAGATGGAGGCCGCCTGGGTCCGGGCGTACACGACGATCTCGCAGGTCATGATCGACGCGGCGGCGGCGGACGAACTGCGCGCCCCCGCCTGGTGGTACGCAGAGGTCGTCTCGCACGACCTCAGAACCTCGGACGTCGCGGTCCTCACTGTCCGCCCCGACCAGCCGTATCCCTTCCTCGCCGGGCAGTACACGAGCGTGGAGACACCCTGGTGGCCCAGGATCTGGCGGCACTACTCATTCGCCTCGGCGCCCCGCTCGGACGGCCTGCTGTCGTTCCATGTGAAGGCGGTGCCCGCGGGCTGGGTCTCCAACGCGCTGGTGCACCGCGCCCGGCCGGGAGACATCATCCGGCTCGGCCCGCCGGCCGGTTCGATGACCGTGGACCACACCACCGACAGCGGGCTGCTCTGCGTGGGCGGAGGCACCGGCATAGCGCCCATCAAGGCACTGGTCGAGGACGTCGCCGAGCACGGTGAACGGCGATCGGTCGAGGTCTTCTACGGCGCCCGCACCAACCAGGATCTGTACGACATCGACACGATGCTCCGGCTCCAGCAGTCCCACCCCTGGCTGCATGTCCGCCCTGTGGTGGACCGGCATGGCCTGCTCCAGCTTCCCGAAGCCATACGCGAGTACGGGCCGTGGGCCGAGTACGACGCCTATGTCTCCGGACCGCCCGGCATGATCCGCAGTGGCGTCGACGCCCTCAGGGGCATCGGCATGCCGTTCGAGCGCATACGCCATGACTCTGTGGAGGAACTCGTCACCGCCGGGGACTGACGAGCCTCGCCACTGCGGAACTCTGCCGTCGGATCAGCCGAGATCGGGGGCGTGCATGGCACGGACGCCCTCAATGTTCCCGTCGAGGTAGTGCCGCAGTGACAGCGGTACGAGGTGGACGGAAGCGATCCCGACCCGGGTGAACGGCACGCGCACGATCTCGTACTCGCCGATGGGCTCGTCCATTTCGGGGCCATGCCGCAAAGACGTGTCCATGGACTCCAGACGGCACACGAAGAAGTGCTGCACCTTCACTCCGGTCGCTCCGCCGTCCTCGCCGATGTGCTCGACGGTGTCGACGAAGCAGGGCACGACGTCGACGATCTTGGCGCCGAGCTCCTCGTACACCTCGCGGTGCAGGGCGTCGACGACGGTCGCATCCGTCGGCTCGACACCGCCACCGGGTGTGAGCCAATAGGGATCGGTGCCGGGCTTGGTGCGTTTGATCAGGATCAGGTGGTCGCCGTCCAGCAGAACGGCGCGGGCGGTGCGCTTGACCACGGGTCGGACGGTCATGGGAGAAATGTGGCCCGGCTGGTTCCACGTGAAACATCGCGAAGCGTCACCAGTCGAGCTCATGGTGTGAGTGCCCCGGATATGCGCCGGATGTGCCCCGAATGCCCGGCTCAGGCCCAGTCGGCAGCCGCCCGCAGCAGCCACTCATGGGCCCGCGCGATATGCGGCATTGCCAGCGTGCCGGTACGGACCACCAGGAAGTACGTCCGCAGCGACGGCACCGGCGGATCGTGCAGGGCGACGACATCGCCGCGCTCCAGGGCGGCCGCGCACAGATAGCGGGGCAACACCGCCAGCCCCGCCCCGGCGACCGCGCAAGCGAGGACGGCACGAAGGTCGGGGACGATCACGGTACCCGGGGCGGCGGGACGGGAGTCGTAGACCGCAGCCCAGTAGCGGGAGACGAAGGGCAGGGACTCATGCACCTCCACCACCGGAACGTCCTCCAGCGCGTGCGCTCCCTTGTGCCGCAGCTGCCCCGAGCCGATCCGGTCGACCCATGGGGGCGCGGCGACAAGCACGTGCACCTCGTCGCAGAGCGGAGTCGCCGTGAGCAAACCGCCTCGCGGACGTGCCGTACTGATGGCCAGATCATGATGTCCGGCAGCCAGCCCTTCGAGGGTCTCCTCGGCGTTGCCGAAGGACGCGCGCAGGGCGAAGCCCTGGCCCTCTTCGCCGGTCAGCTCGGTGAGCGCAGGCAGGGCTCTCTCGGCGGTGAACTCAGGAGGGCCGGCGAGGTGCAGGGATCGTAAGGAGGACTCGTCGTCGAGACCGGTCTCGGCGATCTCCACCAGGGCGTCGAGATGAGGTGCGGCCTTGTGGGCGAGTTCGTCGCCTATGGTCGTCGGCGTCACTCCGCGGGCCTGCCGCAGGAAGAGGGGGCGGCCCAACTGCCGTTCCAGAGTGCGGATCTGAGAGGTCACAGCCGGCTGCGACAAGCCGAGCAGGGCGGCGGCGCGGGTGAAGGAACCAGCCCGGTGCACGGTCACAAAAGTGCGCAACAAGGCCAGATCCATGCCACACCCTCCCCTTCCCCGCCCTTCTCTCCATCCCCAGGGCAGGGCCCAACTATAAATAAGTCGATAGGTCGCTGTCGCTACTGTGATTGGACACTGACAGAGAGTCAACTAGCCTTGTTCGCGCGGTTCTTCGCGCGCAGAACCGAGGGCGGTCCGAGCCACGAGGGGGGAGGCTCGGACCGCTCGTTCCGCATATCGGGCACATACGCACGCACGGGCGGGCCCCGTCACTGGGCCGATTCGTCCAGCGCACGCAGCACATCAGCCACCAGATCCTCGGGATCCTCGGCGCCGACCGACATACGGATGAAACCCTCCGGCACGGCGTCGCCGCCCCAGCGCCCGCGCCGCTCGGCCGTGGAGCGCACTCCGCCGAAACTGGTCGCGTCGTCGACGAGCCGCAGCGCCTCCAGGAAACGCTCGGCACGCGCGCGCGTGGGCAGCGTGAAGGACACGACGCACCCGTAGCGCCGCATCTGCTGCGAGGCGATCTTGTACGAGGGATCGCGTGGCAGCCCGGGATAGCGCACCCCGAGCTCCTCCGGCCAGTCCTGCAGCGCCTCGGCGACGGCTAGGGCGGTGGCGTTCTGCCGCTCCACGCGCATCTGGAGCGTGGCGAGGGAACGGTGCGCGAGCCAGGCCTCCATGGGCCCCGGAATCGCCCCGACGATCTTGCGCCAGCGCCGTACGGCGGCCATGGCCTCGACGTCGCGGCCGCTGACGTATCCCAGCAGGATGTCGCCATGTCCCGTCAGCTGCTTGGTGCCGCTGGCCACCGAGAAGTCGGCGCCGAGCTCCAGCGGGCGCTGCCCGAGCGGCGTCGCGAGCGTGTTGTCGACGGCGACGAGGGCACCACGCGCGTGTGCCGCTTCGACGAGCCGCCGGATGTCACACACGTCGAGGCCGGGGTTCGACGGGGTCTCGATCCACAGCAGCTTCGCGCCGTCCAGGACACCGAGCTGGGCGTCCCCGCCGGTCGGTGCCGTGCGCACCTCGATACCGAACGCCTCCAACTGCGCGCGCGCCAGGGGCAGCGCCTGGTAGCCGTCGCTGGGCAGGACGACCGCGTCCCCGGCCCGCAGCTGGGAGAAGAGCACCGACGAGGTGGCGGCCATGCCCGACGCGAAGACCAGCGTCTCGACGCCGTCCTCCCCCGGCGCCTCCAGGCCGCCGATGGCGCGCTCCAGACGGGTCCAGGTCGGGTTCTCGTCGCGGCCGTAGGTGTACGGTCCCGTGGGCTCGCCCGGCAGGTGGTAGTGGGCGGCGAACACGGGGCCGGGCAGGGTCGGCTCGTGCGCGACCGGCTCGGGCAGTCCGGCCCGCACCGCGCGTGTGCCGTCTCCGTCGGAAGGCAGCCCTTGGGACGGCCGCCCTTGTGGATCCGTACTGCTCATACCGGCTGTCCCTCCACCTGTTCGCGGACCGCCGTGAGGAGGCCCGTACTTGCCGCCTCCACCATCTCAAGGCACTCCTCGAAGCCGTCCATGGCCCCGTAGTACGGATCGGGCACGTCGAGGTCGTCGCCGGCAGCGGGATCGTAGGAGCGCAGCAGGCGCACCTTCGCCGCGTCCTCCGGTGTGGGCGCCAGGCGGCGCAGGGCCTTGAGGTGGCCGGCGTCGAGGGCGATGACGAGGTCGAGCCGCGCGAACCAGGACGGCTGGAACTGGCGGGCCGTGTGACCGCCGTCGTAGCCGTGCTCCTCGAGGACGGAGACGGTGCGCGGGTCGGCCCGGTCGCCCTCGTGCCAGCCGCCGGTGCCGGCGCTGTCGGCCTCGACCAGGCCGTCGAGCCCAGCCTCCGCCACACGCGCGCGGAAGACCGACTCGGCCATCGGGGAGCGGCAGATGTTGCCGGTGCAGACGAAGCAGACGCGGTAGGTCATCGGATGCTCAGTCCCCGTCGGGCAGGACGACGTTGAGCGCCCAGGAGACGATCGAGATGATCAGGCCACCGAGGACGGCCGTCCAGAAGCCCTCGACATGGAAGCTCAGGTCGACCTTGTCGGCGAGCCACGAGGTCAGCAGCAGCATCAGCGCGTTGACGATCAGAGTGAACAGGCCGAGCGTCAGGATGAGCAGCGGAAGGCTCAGAAGCTTCACGATCGGCTTGACGACGAAGTTCACCAGGCCGAAGATCAGCGCGACGATGAGCAGGGTGCCGATCTTCTTGCCCGTGCTGTCACCGGTGAGGGTGATCTTGTCTATCAGCCAGACGGCGACCGCCAGGGCACCCGCGTTGGCGATCGTCTTGACTACGAAATTCTTCATGTGTCTGATCGTGGCAGACGAGATCGGTCACGAGCACCGGGACAAGGGCGGACGAGAGCGATGAAGGCATTCCGGCTGGATGAACTGGAGGCGGAGCGCGCCGCCAACGAGGGCGCCTACCTGCAGTTTCTGCGGGAGCGGAACATGTCGGTCGGTCTGTACGCGCTCGACGCCGGTGCGCACGATCCACAGAAGCCGCACAACCAGGACGAGGTCTACTTCGTTGTGAGCGGCCGCGCCCAGATCACCGTCGGCATGGAGACCACACATGTGGCGCGCGGCAGTGTGGTCTACGTGCCGGCCGGGGTGGCCCACAAGTTCCACCACATCAGCGAGGACCTGAGGGTGCTGGTGGTGTTCTCTCCGCCCGCGAGCTGACCTTTGGCCTCGGGGTTCCCTAGGGGATCGATCAGGGGAGGACAAGGGCTGCGAGACGTCCGCCGGGCACCTGCCGGACCTAGCATCGAGTGCAGGAATCAGCAGATTCGAAGGATCAGGACCCGGCACAGTATCGGGCGGAGAGATAAGGACGAGGGCGATGCGTGAGATCTTCGCAGGACTGCCGTGGTGGGTGAAGTGGATCGCGGTGCCGGTCATCGCTCTGGTGGTGTTCGGTGGGCTGATAGCCAGCGTCGTGGGGTTCGTCATCGGACTGCTCTTCAAGGTGCTGGTCTTCGTGGCCCTGGTCGGTGGACTGGTCTACGTCGTACGGAAGTTCACGTCGAGCTCCTCGTCGCGCAGCGACTGGTGAGGGCCGTGGGGGCCGTGGGGACCGGTGGGCGGTAACAGGAATCGCCGGTTCCCTCGGGCGGGGGAAGTTTTCCGAGCAGGGCGTCTACGAGCGGTGACGGACCAATAGAGTCCGGAAATCGACGCGGGGACGTCCCCGCGAGCGGCGTGCACCTCCCCGTGTTCCCCAGCACGGGCTCCCCCCTCGCGCTTCGGGAGTAACCCTTGGCCACGGTTGACACCGCACCCTCAGAACCTCAGGCACCCCTCGAACAACCGCGCCCCTCCGTCCCCCAGGTCCCGCAGCAGGCCTCCCCGGCCTCCGCCGAGCAGTCGCAGTCGGGGACGCTCATCGGATCCGTCCAGCGCGCGATGCGCCTGCTGGAATGTGTCGCCGAGCATGAGTACGGCGCCCCGGCCAAGCAACTCGCCCGTGAGGCGGGCTTGGCCCTGCCCACTGCCTACCACCTGCTGCGCACGCTGGTGCACGAGGGCTATCTGCGCCGGGACAAAGGGCTGTTCTTCCTCGGCGAGGCGGCCGTACGGCTCAGCAGCAGCGCAGCAGCGCAGAAACGTCGCAGCACGGTTGCCGACGCGCTCGCTCAATGGCGTGATGCCATTGGTGTCCCGGTTTACTACGCCCAGTACCGCGCCGGCGAGATCGAGGTCATGTGCGTCTCCGACACCCCGGGCAATCCGGCGGTCGAGGAATGGGCCGACTTCCGGGAGACCGGCCACGCGCACGCCATCGGTCAGTGCCTGCTGTCCCAGCTGGACGAGGACGCTCGCCGCGACCACCTGGACCGCCATCCCGTGGAGTCCATCACCCCCTACACCGTGCGGGATACCCGCACCCTGCTGCGACGTCTCGAACGGACCCGGCGGATGGATCCGGTGACCGAGCGTCAGGAGTACGCGCTGGGCACGGTGTGCGCTGCCATCCCCATCACGGTGGGCACCACGGCCGCGACGATGGCCATTTCGCTGCCCGCCCACCACGCCGACCGGCTGCTGTCGGCGGTGCTGCAACTGCAGGAGGAGATCGGGCGGCTCCTGGGGTCACTCTCGATCTCTATCAGTATCTGAAAACTCACTCCTTGTGATCTCTCGTGTACGTTCAGCAAGATTCCACCAGTGTCGGGGTCCGTTCCCGGCCAGTCGACTGCAAACGACGGGGTAGGGCGATGCGCGAGTCCGTAGAGGCAGAGGTCATGATGAGCTTTCTCGTGTCCGAGGAGCTCTCTTTCCGCATCCCGGTGGAGTTGCGCTACGAGACCTGTGATCCCTATGCCGTACGGCTTACCTTCCACCTGCCCGGCGACGCCCCTGTGACCTGGGCTTTCGGCCGGGAACTGCTGGTCGACGGGGTGGGGCGCCCGTGCGGAGAGGGAGATGTACGGGTCTCTCCGGCCGGCACCGAGACGCTGGGCGACGTTCTGATCCGGCTTCAGGTCGGTGCCGACCAGGCGCTGTTCCGCTCCTCGGTGGCGCCTCTGGTTGCCTTTCTCGACCGCACCGACAAGCTGGTGCCGCTCGGGCAGGAGGGCGCGCTCGCCGACTTCGACGCCCACCTCGACGACGCCCTGGACCGCATCCTCGCGGAGGAGCAGAGCGCGGGCTGAGGCTCGTGGCTGTCAGGGGTGGCGTAACGCTTCGCCGGGCGCTCCCGGCGCGCATGGGAGCGCTTCCTTGCCGGGCATGCCTCCCAAGACGCCGGACCTGCAAGGCCGTAGGCGCAAGGGCTCGGGTCCGGCCCCCGGGACGCGCGCGGGCGGCGAACCGTGTCCGGCCCCCTTCCGCCGACGCCCCCTTCCGCCGACACCCCTGCTTCCACCGACGTCCCCGCTTTCGATGACGCCCCCGCTTTCCCCGATGTCACCGCTTCCGCCGACGCCCCCGTCCGCCGCGCCCCAGAACCGGCTGCGCGCCCGTCGAGGTCGGTGCCCCGCCTGCCGGGACCGGCTGGGTACCCGTCGGCACTGCCCCCTTCTCCGGCCGGTCGGCCGAGACCACCAGGGTCGCGAGGGCCGTGGTGACGGGCACCGACGCGACCAGGCCGATGGAGCCCACCAGGGTGCGCACGATCTCCTCCGCCACCAGCTCACTGTTGGCGACCGTACCCACGCTGCTCTGCGCGATCGAGAAGAGCAGCAGCAGGGGCAGTGCGGCACCCGCGTAAGCGAGGACGAGGGTGTTGACGACGGACGCGATGTGGTCGCGGCCGATGCGGATACCCGCCCGGTACAAGCCGCGCCAGCCCATCGTCGGGTTGGCCTCGTGCAGCTCCCAGACCGCGGACGTCTGGGTGACCGTCACGTCGTCGAGGACACCGAGCGAACCGATGATGATGCCGGCCAGCAGTAGACCGCTCATGTCGATCGACGGGTACAGCCCGTGGATGAGGCCGGTGTTGTCGTCGGTGTTGCCGGTGAGCGCCGCCCAGTCGATGAACACCGAGCCGAGGATGCCGATCAGCAGCAGCGAGATCAGCGTGCCGAGCACCGCCACCGACGTACGGGCCGACAGGCCGTGGCACAGGTAGAGGGCGATCAGCATGATGGCGCTCGACCCCACCACCGCGACGACCAGCGGATTCGAGCCCTGCAGGATCGCCGGCAGGATGAAGAAGTTGAGCACCGCGAAGCTGATGGCCAGCGAGATCAGTGCCATGAGGCCCCGCAACCGCCCGACGACCACGACGGCAACGGCGAAGATGCCGGCGAGCACGGTCAATGGGAGGCGCCGGTTCACATCGGTGACCGAGTACTGCAGGTCCTTGGGTGCGGAGGGCTCGTAGGCGACCACGACTTCCTGGCCCTCGTGCAACTGCCGTGACTGGTCGGGCTGCACGATCTCCGTGAACGTACGGCCCTTGTCCTTGCCGCCGTCGACGCGGATTGTCGCCTTCTTGCAGGTGCCGTTCTCCTGCTGCACGGCGGAGGAACCCTCGGCGGTGGATGTGTCGCCGGTCGGGGGCACCCCGAGGCTCCCACCTCCTTGCAGCTCACCTCGACCACCTTGGTGACCGTGGCCTGCTGCGTCTGCCGGTCGAAGCCGACCCCGGTGCGCTCGTGCGGCGGGGCACCGCCCGGCCACAGCACCGCCAACCCCACCACGACCGCCGCGGCGAACGGGATCAGGACCGCCGCGATGACCTTGCGCAGATGCCGGGAGACGGGAGCAGCCGGACCGTGGGCGTGACTGTGCGAGTGCCCGTGCTCGCCACCGCCATCTCCGCCACGCCGGCCCCCGGATCCAGGACCGTCGCCATGACCGCCCCCGGATCCAGGACCGTCCCCATGACCGCCCCCGGAGCCGGGAGCATGCCCGCCACCCGGGCCCGGAACCGGCGCCTGCGAGCCGCCGGATTCGGGACCGCGCTCGTAAGGACCGCTGGGGCCGGGTCCGTGCCCCTGGCCGCCGCCGACCCCGCTGCCGTGATTCTGCGTCCCGCCGGATCTGGGGCCGTGCTCGTGCCAGCCCCCGTCCCCAGTCGCATGATCGTCCTGGTTGCCGCCTCCGGGACCACGGCCGTAAGCACCGCCGTATCTACCCTCGGGAATCCGCGAACCCCGGCCGTCTGTACGGCCGTTGCCCTGCCCGGGGCCGATTCCGGGGCGGCTTCCGGAGCCGGAGCCGCGGGGCGGATCAGGCGGTGGGTACGGAGGTTCATGCGTCGTGGTCACCGCCCGATCATCGCAAGAACGATTGGGGCCCTCTGTTCACCGCGCCCGAATTGACGCTAGCGTGGTGCCACCTTTGTACACGCGGGAGCTCGGAGCACCGGGCTGAGAGGGCGCTGACCTCCGTCCCAGCGATGTTTCACATGAAACATCACTCATCGCGAGTGATGTTTCACACGGAACGTCGACAGACGGATACGGCTGCGTCGACCGCCGAACCTGTTACCGGGTAATGCCGGCGTAGGGAGTAGGTCTCATGACCATCAAGGACGCGCGCACGCCTGCCTTCGCTCAGGACGAGAAGTCCGAGGAGGCCGGGAAGTCCATCGGCTGGCACAAGGCGTATGTCGAGGGTTCACGCCCCGATCTGCGGGTGCCGGTCCGCCAGGTGCACCTCACCAACGGACAGTCGGTCACGCTGTACGACACCTCGGGCCCGTACACCGATCCGCTCGCCGACACCGACGTCCGCAGGGGGCTGCCCCCGCTGCGGGAGAACTGGATCATCGCCCGCGGCGACACCGCGGAGTACGCGGGCCGTCCCGTCCGTCCCGAGGACGACGGCATCAAGCACACCTCGCCGCGCGGTGGCCTGCGCAACCTCGACGCGGTCTTCCCCGGACGCCCGCGTCAGCCGCGCCGCGGCCGTGACGGGGAGGCGGTCACGCAGCTCGCCTACGCGCGCCGCGGCGAGGTCACGCCCGAGATGGAGTTCGTGGCCATCCGGGAGAACGTTTCTCCCGAAGTGGTCCGCGAGGAGATCGCCGCGGGCCGGGCCGTGCTGCCCGCCAACGTGAACCACCCGGAGATCGAGCCGATGATCATCGGCAAGCGGTTCCTGGTGAAGGTCAACGCCAACATCGGCAACTCCGCGGTCACCTCCTCCATCGAGGAGGAGGTCGAGAAGATGACCTGGGCGACCCGCTGGGGCGCCGACACGGTCATGGACCTGTCGACCGGCCGCAACATCCACACCACCCGTGAGTGGGTGCTGCGCAACTCCCCCGTCCCCATCGGCACGGTGCCGCTCTACCAGGCGCTGGAGAAGGTCGACGGCCGGGCCGAGGAGCTGACCTGGGAGATCTACAAGGACACGGTCATCGAACAGGCCGAGCAGGGCGTGGACTACATGACGGTCCACGCGGGCGTGCGGCTGCCGTTCGTACCGCTGACGGCCAACCGCAAGACCGGCATCGTCTCGCGCGGTGGCTCGATCATGGCGGCGTGGTGCCTGGCGCACCACAGGGAGAGCTTCCTGTACGAGAACTTCGAGGAGCTGTGCCAGATCCTCGCCGCCTACGACGTCACGTACTCGCTGGGCGACGGCCTGCGGCCCGGTTCTATCGCGGACGCCAACGACGAGGCTCAGTTCGCGGAGTTGAGGACGCTCGGGGAACTCAACACGATCGCCAAGCGTTTCAACGTACAGACCATGATCGAAGGCCCGGGACACGTCCCGATGCACAAGATCAAGGAGAACATCGACCTTCAGCAGGAGATCTGCGATGAAGCTCCGTTCTATACGCTCGGCCCGCTGACCACCGACGTCGCGCCGGCCTACGACCACATCACCTCCGGCATCGGTGCCGCGATGAGCGCCTGGTGGGGCACGGCGATGCTCTGCTACGTCACGCCCAAGGAGCACCTGGGCCTGCCCAACCGTGACGACGTCAAGACCGGCGTCATCACCTACAAGATCGCCGCCCACGCGGCCGATCTCGCCAAGGGGCACCCCGGTGCGCAGGAGTGGGACGACGCGCTGTCCGACGCCCGCTTCGAGTTCCGGTGGGAGGACCAGTTCAACCTGGCTCTCGACCCGGACACGGCACGGGAGTTCCACGACGAGACCCTTCCGGCTGAGCCTGCCAAGACGGCTCACTTCTGCTCCATGTGCGGGCCGAAGTTCTGCTCGATGAAGATCTCCCAGGACATCCGCCGCGCACATGGCGGGTCCAAGGAGGAGATCGAGGAGGGCATGGCTCAGAAGTCGAAGGAGTTCGCCGCGGCGGGCAATCGGGTGTACCTGCCGCTCGCGGACTGAAGGCGACGTCCTGACCCGGGGCGCGCTGCCCCGGTGTCCGGCGTGCTGCCGTCGTGGCCGGCGTTGTGTTGCCCGGCTGTTCGGCTTGCGCCTCCCCGAGGAGGTCTCCCCGGGGGTTCCGTCGCGAAGGAGGGGCTCCAGGCGGGGCTCTCCTGCGGCGGGGGCGCAAGCCGAGGCGCTACTCCGGCTGGTGTTCCGGGCCTCCGAAGTCCGGGCTCGTGTAGTCCGGGCTGCTGAAGCTCGGCCGCGAGCCCCGTGAGGCGCCGTCGTCCGGGCTGCTGAAACCCGGGCGGCCGTAGCCGAGGTTCGGGATGCGGCCGGCCGGTGTCGACGGTGGCGTGCGGTGCAGGGCCGATGCCGTGCCGGGGTCGGCGAGTGCCTCCCGCAGGAAGGGCAGGACGCCGCGCTCCAGCAGGGCCTCGCGCCAGACTTCCCTGGCCCGGGTGACCTCCTCGCTCAGTTCGCCGTACGGCCCGCCGTCGAACGCCGGCCGGTTGCGCAGGGCGGTGAGCAGGAGACCGACGGCGGCGACCAGGATGGCGGCCGCTGCCAAGGCGCCGAACACCCACCCGGTGGTGAGCATCGTCTGGGCGAACGCCGGCTCGGGGTCGAACATCTTCAGGATGTAGCCGACGAGCAGGAAGATCGCCGCTGCGGTGCCGGCGAGGACGGGTGCCAGGACGGCGAGCACGGCTATGACGCCCGGCCCGGCTGTCTCGGCGACTTCTCCCATGGTCGTGGCGAGCCCCATCGCGCCCGAGCCCGACTCGGAGGAGCCGGACTCGCGGGTGGAGGACGGGGTGGACGGCGCTGGTTGGCGCAGTTCCTCGCGGACCTTCACGTAGTGCTGGTACTCGGTCGCCGCGGCCGCCGTGATCAGAGCGGTGGCGTTGAGCGCCATGGTGCGCAGCTGTTCGGGGTTGAGCTGCTGACCGACAGCGGCCAGTTCCGGGCGGTGTGGTGCGGAGCGCAGCGCCTCATCGAGGATCCGCTCGTATTCCTGGCGGTCCTCGCTCAGCAGGTGCTGCGGAACGCTGTTCATGTGCATCCCCCGATGCTCCGTAGGGCTTGGGGCTCGCATGCCAACGAGCCGTCGGGCAGAAACGGAGGGGAGCCTGCTACGGATAAGCCGATGGTAGAGCGGTCACGGCACACGGTGACAGGGGGTTTGCCAAAATTGGGCCCTGGCCTGGGCCCTCTTCCGTCACTCCGCCATGGGCGCGCCTGCCCCGTGAACGGTCAGATATCCAGGGGAAGTTGCTGGACCAGCAGCTTTCCGGCCATGGTCACGCCGCCGTCCATCGCGATGGCGAGACCGTCGGCGTAGACGTGCGGTCCCTCGACCAGGGGCCCGGTGTTGTCCTCGCCGTCCTCGGAGCCGACCTCGCCCGTCAGATAAGGAATGGGGCTGTGGCCGTGAACGACGCGGGTGCCGCCGTACGTATCGAGCAGGGAACGCACATGGTCGGCGCCGCCCTCGTCGCGGAAGGAGAAGCGCCTGGTGAACTTGCGGAACAGGTCCCAGACTTCGTCGGCGTCATTGCGCGTCAGCGTCTCGCGGACGGTGTCGTTGACCGCCTCGGTCGAGTCGCCGTAGTCGAGATAGGCGGTGGTGTCCGAGTGGACGAGCAGATGCCCGTCGACCTCTTCCATCGCGTCCAGGCGCGACATCCACTGCAGATGGTGATCCTGGAGACGGTCCATGTCGGTCTTCTGGCCGCCGTTGAGCAGCCAGGCGGCCTGGAAGGTGGCGGTGCCCGCGCCGGAGTTGACGGGGGTGTCGCCGAATCGCTTGGCTCCGATGAGAAGCAGCTCGTGGTTGCCCATCAGGGCCTTGCAGTAGCCGCCGGCCGCGGCGGCCTCCGCGGACAGCCGCATCACGAGGTCGATGACGCCGATGCCGTCCGGGCCGCGGTCGGTGAAGTCGCCGAGGAACCACAGCCGGGCGGTGCCCGCGGACCAGTTCCCCGCCGAGTCGATGAGGCCCTGCTCCTGGAGCGCGGCCATCAGCTCGTCGATATAGCCGTGCACGTCCCCGACCACGAACAGCGGGCCGGCACCTGCCGTCGACTGCGGGACCGGCACGGCGGCGGGGTCGACGTGCACCTGGACCGTGTCGCCGCGATTGATCACGGGCAGATCGCGCTGCGTGGGCGTGTACCCCTCCGGATACGTCTCGTCGAGGGGCGGGGCGACGTCGCCCGTGTGCATGCTGTGGACGTACGGACCGGTCTCGTGCACGTAAGCGGGCACCCGGAAGTCGCGCAACGTCGCCGTCCGCTCCATCTCGGGTCCCTGACCGGCCCCCTGAGTCATCAGACCCCTCCACCATCGCGCCGCAGCTGCACCGCATCGGACTGCCTGGTCGCAGCGGCCCGTGGGTGTCGTGGGCCCATCATAGGAATGCCGATCGCGCCATGTGATGACCCAGGGGTGGTGAATCGGAGCAGGACTCCTGTTCACTGCGGCTTTCGCCCCGATTGGCCCGGGCTTCGGCAGCTCGATTGCCGCGTTCCTGACGCGCCTGGAACTGCTCCTGAAGCCCCTCGCCCCGCTGCTGCGGCCCTTCGACCTGCCTCTGCCGTTCCTCGTTCGGCTTCTGCGGCAGGTCTTCGCCCGGTTTCTACCGGCCCTCGGGTGACCGGGGCGGGCTGACCGTCGTGCGCGGCGGGCGTCGCTGGGACGAGGTACGCACAATCAGTTCGGTCGGTATTACCTGCTCGACCGGCTGGTCCGAATCGACTCCCTCGATGGCGTCGATGAGGAGCTGGACCACGGCCGTGCCGATGCGGCGGGGCTTCAGGGAGAGCGTGGTGACCGGCGGCTCGGTGTTGGCGTACACCGTGGACTCGCTGCAGCACACCAGAAGCAGGTCGTCCGGTACGCGCATACCGTAGCGGCGGGCGGCGGCGAGCAGGTCGGTGCCGTTCGGGTCGAACAGTCCGTAGACCGCGTCGGGCCGGTCGGGGCGGGCGAGCAGCCGGTCGGCGGCGACGGCGCCCGCGCACGGGTCGTGCGCCGGGTAGGCCTCGTACACCGGGTCCTGGCCGACCCGTTCGCACCAGCGCAGATAGGCCGTGGTCGACAGATGGGTGTACGTGTCCGTCGTGGTGCCCGTGAGCAGTCCGATCCGGCGGGCGCCCGCGTCGGCCAGGTGGTCGAGGATGCCCATCACGGCGGCCTCGTGGTCGTTGTCCACCCATGCGGTGACCGGGAGCGAGCCGGCCGGGCGGCCGTCGGAGACGACCGGCAGACCCTGTCTGACCAGCTCGCTGACGACCGGGTCCTGGTCGGACGGGTCGATGACGACCGTGCCGTCGAGGGCGACGTTCGACCAGACGTCGTGACGTGAGGTCGCGGGGAGGATCACGAGGGCGTAGCCGCGGGCGAGCGCGGCCGAAGTGGCGGCGCGTGCCATCTCGGCGAAGTACGCGAACTCGGTGAAGGTGAAAGGTTCATCCCCGTATGTCGTCACGGTCAGGCCGATGAGTCCTGACTTGCCCGTACGGAGTGTGCGGGCCGCGGCCGACGGGCGGTAGCCCAGCCGGTCGGCAACCTCGCGGACATGGCGTCGGGTGGCGTCGGGGAGCCTGCCCTTGCCGTTGAGGGCGTCGGAGACGGTCGTGATGGAGACCCCTGCGGCGGCGGCCACGTCTCTGATACCCGCCCGGCCGGGTCGACTGCCTCGACGAGAGGTTTCCGCGCGGCTCACCTGGTGCTTCCCTGCTGCTGTCATGGCGAGCCGATAGTAGGGCTCATTCGGTGGGGTAGTGCGGACGCATATGCACGCGTTGACAGACACGTTTCTGCAAGGTCATCATGCGCCAATGCCCTTTGAAAACAAGGGAGTTGAACGATCCAATGGCAGGACGTGACTTGTCGGCGCGCATGGGCCTGCCAAGTGCCCGATGTTTCGAAGAGGTCTCAACTCACCTTCACGGGTGATGCGCGCCACGGAGTGAGCCACCGGCGCGTAGATATATGTGTGGCGCGCCCCCCAATTCGTACGCCTTCGTGCGGCGATGCCCCTGATGCAGGTGTGACAGGAGGGATCAGCGGGCGGGCCCGCCCCTTCCGCACGCATCGACCGCTCCTCACCTGTACGCATCGGCGCGGAATCCTCATAAGGTGAGCAGTATTGGAGCCGGCGGTGGTGATGGGCCGCCGGTGGTCGCGAGGAGGACTGCGGTGAGCGAGACGAGCCCCAAGCTGCGCGCCGAGCTGGAGGGTATCCCCACCTACAAGCCGGGCAAGCCTGCCGCGGCCGGTGGTCCGGTGGCCTACAAGCTGTCCTCCAACGAGAACCCCTATCCGCCGCTGCCCGGCGTGATGGAGACGGTGATGGCCACCGCTTCGTCGTTCAACCGCTACCCGGACATGATGTGCACGGGGCTGATGAACGAGCTGTCCGAGCGCTTCGGCGTCCCGCTCTCCCACCTGGCCACCGGCACCGGCTCGGTCGGCGTCGCCCAGCAGCTGATCCAGGCCACCGCCGGACCCGGCGACGAGGTCATCTACGCCTGGCGGTCCTTCGAGGCGTACCCGATCATCACGCAGATCAGCGGCGCCACGTCCGTCAAGGTGCCGCTGACCCCGGGCGATGTGCACGACCTCGACGCGATGGCCGCCGCCATCACCGACCGCACCAGGCTGATTTTCGTCTGCAACCCCAACAACCCGACGGGCACGGTCGTGAAGCGGGCCGAGCTGGAGCGGTTCCTCGACCGGGTGCCCAGTGACGTCCTGGTGGTGCTGGACGAGGCGTACCGCGAGTTCATCCGTGACCCCGAGGTGCCGGACGGGGTGGGGATCTACCGTGAGCGGCCGAACGTCTGTGTTCTGCGGACGTTCTCCAAGGCCTACGGCCTCGCCGGCCTCCGCGTCGGTTTCGCGATCGCCCACGAGCCGGTCGCGGCGGCCCTGCGCAAGACGGCCGTGCCGTTCGGGGTGAGCCAGGTCGCGCAGGAGGCGGCGATCGCCTCGCTGCGTGCCGAGGACGAACTGATCGGCCGGGTCGGCTCGTTGGTGTGCGAGCGCAACCGTGTGGTCGACGGACTGCGCGCTCAGGGCTGGACGGTGCCCGAGACCCAGGCCAACTTCGTGTGGCTGCGACTGGGGGAGCGCACGGTCGCCTTTGCTCAGGCGTGTGAGCAGGCGGGCGTGGTGATCCGGCCGTTCCCGGGCGAGGGTGTGCGGGTGACGGTCGGGGAGGACGAGGCGAACGACATCTTCCTGAAGGTGGCGGAAGGGTTCCGGAAGGAGCTCTAGGGCTTCGCGGGCGCGGTCAGTCGTCCACCAGCTCCACGCGTACGGGGTCGCCGTCGCGGACCGTCGTCAACAGACGGGGGTCGCCGTCGATGCGGCCCAGAACGTTGCACGGGCTTGCGAGGCGGCACTCGTCGCCTCGCGAGATCGGTGTGGGGCCGTAGGGGAGGGCGAGCGCGTCTCCGTCGGTCCAGAAGGCGACCGTGCCCGGCTCGACGACCTGCTGTGCGCCGGTTTCACGTGGAACAGCGACGCCTGTGTCGCAGTAGACCTCCTCTCCCCAGGTGCGGGCGGTGGAGGCGAGCGGCAGGGCCTTGACGAGGGCCTGCGTGGTGGGGGTGTCATCGAGGGTCGCGGTGAGGTGTCCCGCGGGCCAGGAGATCCGTATCTGTACGGGCGTCGGTGTCTGCATGACACCGATTCAACAATATGTTGAAGTGTGCGCCAAGGGGTTGATCTCGACGAAGGGACCCCCCTTTGAGGGCAGGGATAGGCGTGCTGCATAATTGCTTGTGAATGTGAACGCTTTCACAAGCGGCAGGTAAGGAGCGGCGACGTGGACCTGGCTTTGGCGCCGGAGACTCTGGCGCGCTGGCAGTTCGGTATCACCACCGTCTACCACTTTCTGTTTGTCCCTCTGACGATCTCACTGGCCGCCCTCACGGCCGGGCTGCAGACCGCATGGGTGCGCACGGAGAAGGAGAAGTACCTCAGAGCGACGAAGTTCTGGGGCAAGCTCTTCCTGATCAACATCGCGATGGGTGTCGTCACCGGCATCGTGCAGGAGTTCCAGTTCGGCATGAACTGGTCCGACTACTCCCGCTTCGTCGGTGATGTCTTCGGCGCCCCCCTCGCCTTCGAGGCCCTGATCGCCTTCTTCTTCGAGTCCACCTTCATCGGGCTGTGGATCTTCGGCTGGGACAAGCTGCCGAAGAAGATCCACCTGGCCTGTATGTGGATGGTGTCCATCGGCACGATCCTGTCGGCGTACTTCATCCTGGCGGCCAACTCCTGGATGCAGCACCCCGTCGGCTACCGGATCAACGAGGCGAAGGGGCGGGCCGAGCTCACCGACTTCTGGCTCGTGCTGACCCAGAACACCGCGCTCGCGCAGGCCTTCCACACCCTCTCGGCGGCCTTCCTCACCGGTGGCGCGTTCATGGTCGGCATCTCCGCCTTCCACTTGCTGCGCAAGAAGCACATCCGGGATATGAAGACCTCGCTCAGGCTCGGCCTGGTCACCGTCGCCATCGGCGGCCTGCTCACCGCGATCAGCGGTGACACGCTCGGCAAGATCATGTACGAGCAGCAGCCGATGAAGATGGCCGCGGCCGAGGCGCTGTGGGACGGCGAGGAGCCGGCGCCCTTCTCGGTCTTCGCCATCGGCGATGTCGACAAGGGCCACAACAAGGTCGCCATAGAGATCCCCGGCCTGCTGTCCTTCCTGGCCAAGGACGACTTCACCTCGTACGTCCCCGGGATCAACGACGTCAACAAGGCCGAGCAGGAGAAGTACGGCCCCGGCGACTACCGGCCCAACATCCCCGTCGCCTACTGGGGCTTCCGCTGGATGATCGGCTTCGGCATGGCGTCGTTCACCATCGGCCTGATCGGACTCTGGCTGACCCGCAAGAAGTTCATGCTGCCGCAGCACCTGAGGGTCGGTGACGACGAGGTGCCGCATCTGGTGCTGCTCCCGAAGAAGGCGCTCGGCCCGAAGCTGACCAAGTTGTACTGGCGCATCGCGATCTGGACGCTGGCCTTCCCGCTGATCGCCAACTCCTGGGGCTGGATCTTCACCGAGATGGGCCGTCAGCCGTGGGTCGTGTACGGCGTCCTGCGCACCAGGGACGCGGTCTCCCCCGGCGTCTCCCAGGGCGAGGTTCTCACCTCGATGATCGTCTTCACCACGCTCTACGCCATCCTCGCCGTCGTCGAGGTCAAGCTGCTCGTGAAGTACGTCAAGGCCGGCCCGCCCGAGCTCAGCGAGGCCGATCTGAACCCGCCCACGAAGATCGGCGGCGACGACCGTGACGCCGACAAGCCGATGGCCTTCTCGTACTAGGCCGAGGGAGCTGCACAGTCATGGAACTTCACGACGTCTGGTTCGTACTGATCGCCGTCCTGTGGATCGGCTACTTCTTCCTGGAGGGCTTCGACTTCGGGGTCGGCGTCCTCACCAAGCTGCTGGCCCGCAACCGGCCCGAGCGTCGGGTGCTGATCAACACCATCGGTCCCGTCTGGGACGGCAACGAGGTGTGGCTGCTCTCGGCGGCCGGCGCCACCTTCGCCGCCTTCCCCGAGTGGTACGCCACGCTCTTCTCCGGCTTCTATCTGCCACTGCTGCTCATCCTGGTCTCCTTGATCGTCCGGGGCGTCGCGTTCGAGTACCGGGCGAAGCGACCCGAGGAGCACTGGCAGCGCAACTGGGAGAACGCCATCTTCTGGTGCTCGCTGCTCCCGGCATTTCTGTGGGGTGTGGCCTTCGGCAACATCGTGCGGGGTGTCAAGCTCGACGAGAACCATGAGTACGTCGGCAACGTCCTGGACCTGCTCAACCCGTACGCCCTCGTCGGTGGCCTGGTGACGCTGACGCTCTTCACCTTCCACGGTGCGGTGTTCACCGCGCTCAAGACCGTCGGGGAGATCCGGGAGCGGGCGCGGAAGCTGGCCATGTGGGTCGGTCTCGCCGCCGCGGTCCTGGCGCTGATCTTCCTGCTCTGGACGCAGATCGAGAACGGCGACGGTCAGAGCCTGGTTGCCCTCGTCGTGGCCGTGGCCGCACTGGTGGCGGCGCTGGTGGCGAATCAAGCGGGGCGCGAGGGATGGTCGTTCGCCTTCTCCGGCGTCACCATCGTGGCTGCCGTCGCGATGCTCTTCCTGACGCTCTTCCCGAACGTCATGCCGTCCTCGCTCAATGACGAGTGGAGCCTCACGGTCACCAACGCGTCGTCGAGCCCGTACACCCTGAAGATCATGACCTGGTGCGCGGTGATCGCCACGCCGGTCGTCATGCTCTACCAGGGCTGGACCTACTGGGTCTTCCGCAAGCGGATCGGCACGCAGCACATTTCCGCGGACGCCGCTGCGGGGGCCAAGCACTGAGTCCGCTGTGGCGGGGTGCTTCACGATGTTTCACGTGAAACACCCCGCCCTGGACCGAAGGGCATGTTTCACGTGAAACCGATCGATCCGCGTCTCCTCCGATACGCCCGCGCCACCCGCCTCTTCCTGATTGCTGTCGTTGGCCTGGGTGCCGTCGGCGCCGTGCTGGTCGTCGCACAGGCGATGCTCATCGCGGAGGCGGTGGTGGGGGCGTTCCAACACGGCATGTCCGCCGCTGAACTGCGCACTCCCCTACTGCTGTTGGTGGCCGTGGCCGTAGGCCGCGCAGTGGTCGCTTGGCTCACCGAACTCGCCGCACACCGTGCCGGCGCGGCCGTGAAGTCGGAGCTGCGCGGGCGACTGCTGGAGCGGGCGACCGAGCTGGGGCCCGACTGGCTGAGCGGCCAGCGGACCGGATCGCTGGTCGCGCTCGCCACGCGAGGCGTGGACGCCCTCGACGACTACTTCTCGCGCTATCTGCCGCAGTTGGGGCTCGCGGTGGTCGTACCGATCGCGGTGCTGGCGCGGATCGTGACCGAGGACTGGGTGTCTGCGGCCATCATCGTCGGCACCCTGCCACTGATCCCGGTCTTCATGATGCTGATCGGCTGGGCCACGCAGTCCCGGATGGACCGTCAGTGGCGCATGCTGTCCCGGCTGTCCGGGCACTTCCTGGACGTCGTAGCCGGACTGCCGACCCTGAAGGTGTTCGGGCGTGCCAAGGCGCAGGCCGAGTCGATCCGGCGGATCACCGACGAATACCGCCGGGCGACCATGCGGACCCTGCGCATCGCCTTCATCTCCTCCTTCGCGCTGGAGCTGCTCTCGACGCTCTCGGTGGCCCTGGTCGCGGTGACGATCGGCATGCGCCTCGTCCACGGCGATATGCACCTGTACGACGGTCTGGTCATCCTCGTGCTGGCGCCCGAGGCCTACCTGCCGCTGCGTCAGGTGGGGGCGCAGTACCACGCGGCGGCCGAGGGCCTGTCCGCGGCTGAGGAGATCTTCGAGGTGCTGGAGACTCCGGCGCCCGCGTCGGGAGGCGCGGCGGTGCCGACTGGGGCGGTGTCGTTCGAGGGCGTTTCGGTCCGCTACCCCGAACGGTCCACAGACGCGGTGTCGGACGTGTCCTTCGCCGTGGAGCCCGGCGAGACGGTCGCGCTCGTCGGGCCGAGCGGCGCGGGCAAGTCGACGCTGCTGAAGGCGCTGTTGGGGTTCGTGCGGCCGACCGAGGGGCGGATCCTGGTCGGGGGAGCGGATCTTGCCGAACTCGATCTTGACGAATGGCGCTCACGGATCGCCTGGGTGCCGCAGCGGCCGCATCTGTACGCCGGGACGATCGCCGAGAACGTACGGCTGGCGCGTCCCGATGCGGACGACGCCGCCGTGCGGCAGGCGCTGGGCAATGCCGGGGCGCTGGAGTTCGTGGACGCGCTGCCCCAGGGTGTCGACACCGTGCTGGGCGAGGACGGGGTCGGGCTGTCAGCAGGACAGCGGCAGCGGCTCGCGCTGGCCAGGGCGTTCCTGGCGGATCGGCCTGTCCTGCTCCTCGATGAGCCGACGGCCGCGCTCGACGGGGCCACTGAGGCCGGGGTCGTGGAGGCCGTGCGGAGGCTGGCGGTCGGGCGGACGGTGCTGCTGGTGGTGCATCGGCCGGCTTTGCTGGGGGTGGCGAACCGGGTGGTGCGGCTGACGGAGGCCGTGGCGCCGATGTCGGCAGAGGCCTCGCCCAGGGCGTCCGTTGACCGTCCGATCGAGCAGGACCTGCACGGCGGTTCCGCGTCCGACGACGCCGGGACCGTGCCGCTCACCGCAGCCACACACGGTGTTCTCGCCCGCGTCCGCGCCATGTCCGGTCCCCGGCGCGGTCGCCTCGTCCTCGCGCTGGTGCTCGGCAGCCTCGCGCTCGGCAGCGCCGTCGGGCTCATGGCGACCTCCGGGTGGCTCATCTCAAGGGCCTCGCAGCAGCCGCCCGTGCTGTATCTGATGGTGGCCGTGACGGCGACGCGCGCCTTCGGTATCGGACGGGCCGTGTTCCGGTACGCCGAGCGGCTGGTGTCGCACGACACTGTGCTGCGGATGCTGGCCGACACCCGGGTCGCCGTGTACCGGCGGCTGGAGCGGCTGGCACCCGCCGGGCTGCGACGCACGCGTCGGGGCGACCTGCTGTCGAGGCTCGTCGCGGATGTGGACGCGCTGCAGGACTACTGGCTGCGGTGGCTGCTGCCCGCCGCTGCCGCGACCGTCGTGTCCGCCGGGGCCGTCGGTTTCACGGCCTGGCTGCTGCCCGAGGCGGGCGCCGTACTCGCGGCCGGGCTCCTCGCGGCCGGGGCCGGAGTCCCGCTCCTCACCGGTGCCGTCGCCCGGCGCGCCGAGCGTCGGCTGGCGCCGGCCCGCGGACAGCTCGCGACACGCGTCACGGACCTGCTCACCGGCACCGCTGAACTGACCGTCGCCGGCGCCCTGCCCAGCCGTACGGCAGAAGCGCGGCGGGCCGACGGGACGTTGACCCGGATCGCCTCACGCGCCGCCTCCGCGACCGCGCTCGGCGACGGGCTCACCGCGCTGATCTGCGGGATCACCGTTGCCGCCACTGCCTTCGTGGGCGTCCAGGCGGTCGCCGACGGGCGGCTGGGCGGCGTGACGACGGCCGTCGTCGTCCTCATCCCGCTGGCCGCCTTCGAGGCCGTCCTGGGGCTGCCGCTCGCCGTGCAGTACCGCCAGCGGGTGCGCAAGAGCGCCGAGCGCGTGTACGAGGTGCTGGACGCGCCCGAGCCCGTACGGGAGCCCGACCGGCACCGGCAGGCGCCCGCATCGACCTTCCCGGTAGCCGTCAGGGGCCTGACCGCCCGCCACGCCGGGCAGGACCGGGACGCGCTCACCGGCCTCGACCTGACCCTGGAGGAGGGCCGCCGGATCGCCGTGGTCGGCCCGTCCGGGTCCGGCAAGACGACGCTGGCGCAGGTGCTGCTGCGCTTCCTGGACGCCGACGCGGGCTCGTACACGCTGGGCGGCGTGGACACGCACGCGCTGGACGGGGACGACGTACGGCGTCTCGTCGGACTCTGCGCCCAGGACGCGCACCTCTTCGACAGCTCCGTGCGCGAGAACCTGCTCCTCGCCAGGAAGGACGCCACCGAGGCCGAACTGCGTGATGCGCTGCACCGCGCCCGGCTGCTCGACTGGGCCGACGGTCTGCCCGACGGGCTGGACACGCTCGTGGGTGAGCACGGGGCGCGGCTGTCGGGCGGTCAGCGGCAGCGGCTCGCGCTGGCCCGCGCACTGCTCGCCGACTTCCCCGTCCTCGTCCTGGACGAGCCCGCCGAGCACCTGGACCTGCCGACCGCCGACGCCCTCACCGCCGACCTGCTGACCGCCACCGAGGGCCGTACGACCCTGCTCATCACGCACCGGCTCGCCGGGCTGGAGGCCGTGGACGAGGTGGTCGTCCTGGACGAGGGGCGGGTGGTGCAGCGGGGCACGTTCGCGGAGCTGGTCACTGTGGACGGGCCGCTGCGGGGGATGGTGGAGCGGGAGGAGCAGTCGGATCTGCTGGTGGGGGCGCCGTAGCGGCCGACCGGCCCGTGGCCGTGGGCGCTGTCTGTCCGGCATTCCACCCGCAGGCGGCCGACGTGGGCGGTGACGCTCGTCGGCGCTCGTGTCAACGGCCGCACTGACCCATCCGCAGCAACACGTCCCCCAGCTGTACGACTTGAACAGGGCCCTCGCCCGCCCCGCGGGCCAGGATCGCTGACATGTGCTCATATCGCCGTCGCCTCCTGGTCGTTCCGGCGCTGCTGTGTGCGCTCGTCGGCCTCGTGGCCCGGCCCGCCTACGCGGGCGGTGACGGCAAGGGCACTCCTGGCCACAACGGCACCGACTCGGCCCTCAGCGCACGGGTGGTCAAGCTGTACGAGGACGCGGCCCGGGCGACGGAGCGGTACGAGGCGGGGCGGAAGCAGGCTGAGACGCGGCGGGCGAAGGCACTGCGCATCGAGGCGCTGCTCGAACGGGAGCGGCGGGAGATCGGCGTCCTGCGTGAGGACCTGGGCCGGATCGCGCGCGCCCAGTACCGCGACGGCGGCGGCATGCCGCTCACCGCGCAGATCATCCTCGCGACCAGCCCGGACCAGTTGATGCGCGGTCAGCATGTGTTCTCGCAGGCGAACCTGGCCGTCGCCAACTCCATCGAGAAGAGCCACCGTGCCGAGGTGCGGCTTGCCGGGGACGAGGCCAAAGCCGCGGCGGCCTGGCAGGTGCTGGAGAAGCGCAACGCCGAGCTCGCCGTACTGAAGCAGGGCATCGAGGACAAGCTCGAAGAGGCGCGGTGGGAGTTGCAGGGGCAGGCCGACGTCTCCGTGGCCGCCGGATCGTGCCCGGGCGCGGTGCGGCTCGACCAGAAGGAGACGGACGGCACGAGCGCCTGGGTCACGCCGGTCGCGAAGTACGAGCTGTCCGCCGCGTTCGGCAGCGGCGGAAAGCGCTGGGCGAAACGGCACACCGGGCAGGATTTCGCGGTGCCGATCGGCACGCCCGTGCGGGCGGTCGGGGACGGGCGTGTGGTGAAGGTGGCGTGCGCAGGCGCCTTCGGCATGGAGGTCGTAGTCCGGCACACGGACGGCTACTACACGCAGTACGCCCACCTCGCCGCCGTTGCCGTCGACCAGGACGAGCGGGTCGACACCGGGCAGTGGATCGGCCAGTCGGGCACGACCGGCAACTCCACCGGCCCGCACCTGCACTTCGAGGTGCGGGTCACTCCGGAACTGGGCTCGGGGGTGGACCCGGTGCCGTGGCTCTCCGAACGCGGAGTGCCGCTCGGGTAGGCCCAGGGTCTGTCGTTTGGATCACGCCGGCGTCGCGGGGTCTCGGGTCGGCTGAAGGGCGCGGTACCTCCCAGCCGACCTGACCCAAATGACAGGTCCTAGTCCCGCTTCGCCAGCAGCTGTTCGATCACCACGGCCACGCCGTCCTCGTTGTTGGCGACCGTCCGCCCCGACGCGGCGGCGATGACATCCGGGTGCGCGTTGCCCATCGCGTAGGACTGGCCCGCCCACGTCAGCATCTCGACGTCGTTGGGCATGTCCCCGAAGGCCACGACCTCCTCGTGCGAGATGCCGCGCTCGGCGCAGCACAGGGCGAGCGTGCTGGCCTTGGAGACGCCGGGGCCGCTGATCTCCAGCAGGGCGCTGGGGCTGGAGCGGGTGACGTTGGCCCGGTCGCCGATGGCGAGGCGGGCGAGGGTGAGGAAGGCGTCGGGGTCGAGGGTGGGGTGGTAGGCGAGGATCTTGAGCACCGGTTCGCCGGCTCCGGGGGCGTCCGGCGCCAGGAGGTCCTCGGCCGGCGCGAGGTTGTCCGGTATCTCCATGTGCAGCTTGGGATAGCCCGGCTCCTGGTAGAAGCCGTACGTCTGCTCCACCGCGTACACCGTGCCCTCAGCCGCGTCACGCAGCAGTCGTACGGCGTCCAGGGCGTTCTCGCGGGCCAGCTCGCGCACCTTCACGAACTGATGGGTGCCGGGGCCGCCGTGCAGGTCGACCACGGCGGCGCCGTTGCCGCAGATCGCCAGGCCGTGCCCGTGCACGTGGTCGCTGACGACGTCCATCCAGCGCGCGGGGCGGCCGGTGACGAAGAACACCTCGATGCCCGCCTCCTCGGCGGCGGCAAGCGCGGCGACCGTGCGAGGGGAGACGGACTTGTCGTCCCGCAGCAACGTGCCGTCCAGGTCGGTGGCGATGAGCCGCGGGCGGACAGCGGCGGCCGGGGTCTGGGGCTGTCGAGTCGCTGAGGTCACTGAGCCATTCTCCCGCATATGCCTGCACGGCCGTGCAGCAGGCCGCACATCTGAGTCCTCACTGAGGAGAAACCGCCCCTGCGAACACCGCCCGCATCCCCCTGACCAGCATCGTCGCTCGCGTGAGCTCAGTGCAGCTGGGCCGTCGCCTCCATGGCGATCTGCTCGAAGACCTTCTCGTCGGCCGCGAAGTCCGAGTCCGGGATCGGCCAGTGGACCACGATCTCGGTGAATCCCAGCTCCTGATGGCGCCCGGCGAAGTCCACGAACGCGTCGAGGGACTCCAGCGGACGACCGCGGTCCGGGGTGAACCCGGTCAGCAGGATCTTGTCGAGCCCGGCCACGTCCCGGCCGATCTCGGCGCAGGCGTCGGCCAGTTTCCCGACCTGTCCGCGAATGGCTTGAACCGACTGTTCAGGAGTGCCGTTCTCGTACAGCTTCGGGTCGCCCGTCGTCACCCACGCCTGTCCATGGCGTGCGGCGAGCCGCAGTCCGCGCGGCCCGGTCGCGGCGACCGCGAACGGCAGCCGGGGGCGCTGCACACAGCCCGGGATGTTGCGCGCCTCGTGCGCCGAGTAGAAGTCGCCCTCGTATGACACCGAGTCCTCGGTCAGCAGTTGGTCCAGCAGTGCGGTGAACTCGGCGAACCGGTCGGCACGCTCGCGCGGGGTCCATGGCTCCTGGCCGAGCGCGGTGGCGTCGAAGCCGGTGCCGCCCGCGCCGATGCCGAGCGTGACCCGGCCGCCCGAGATGTCATCGAGCGAGATCAGCTCCTTGGCGAGGTTCACCGGATGCCGGAAGTTCGGCGAGGTCACCAGGGTGCCCAGCCGTAGCCGGTCGGTGACCGCCGCGGCGGCGGTCAGCGTCGGCACGGCGCCGAACCAGGGGCCGTCCCGGAAGCTCCGCCAGGACAGGTGGTCGTAGGTGTACGCGGTGTGGAAGCCGAGCTCCTCCGCGCGCTGCCATGCCTCGCGGCCCCCCTCGGACCAGCGGCGGTGAGGGAGGATCACGGTGCTCAAGCGCATACTCATGCATCGAGCGTATGCGGCCGAATGGGTTTCACGTGAAACAGCCACCGCCCGCGGCTGCTCGGCCACGGAGCGAGGTCGATCACCCGGTGTGCGCCTCGGGGAACCGCAGATACTCCGGCGGCGCGGCCTTCGTCAGCCACACCCCGTTAGCGCTGACGTGGAAGACGTGGCCGTCGCGGTGCATGGCGCCGGCGTCCACGGAGAGCACCACCGGGCGGCCGCGCCGGGCGCCGACCCGCGTCGCTGTCTCACGGTCGGCGGAGAGGTGCACGTCGTGCCTGTTCATGGGCAGGAGGCCGGCGCTGCGAATCGCGTCCAGGTTGCGGGCCACGGTGCCGTGGTAGAGGAAGGGCGGCGGCGTCGCCGGGGGCAGTCCGAGTTCGACGTCGATGCTGTGGCCCTGGCTGGCGCGGATCCGGGTGCCCTCGATCGCGAAGCGCTGCTTGTCATTGGCGGCCACCACGTGATCCAGCTCTTCCCGGGTGACCCGGAATCCGTGCGCCGTCGCGGCGGCGATCAGTGTCTCGATCTCGACCCAGCCGCCCTCGTCGAGGGTGAGCCCGATGCGCTCGGGCTGGTGGCGCAGGTGCTTCGAGAGGTACTTCGACACCTTCACGGTGCGTCTTTCGTCCATGCCACCAGACTGCCGGGGGAGGCCCGAATCACGCGAACGATTTCACTCCGGATGTTTGATCCACAACCAAGTACGGTTATCCACAGGGGAATTGGCGATTCTGTGGACAACGAGCCGTCGTTTCAAGGGGTTTCGTCAAGATCATCTGATGTGCCGTGACTTGCGGCCAGCCGGTCCAAGGTCCGGGCCCGCACTTCCCGTTCGGCAGCCAGTGTGATGAACTCCGCTGACTGCTTTGCGCCAACCAGGCTCTCCACCGCCTGCATTGTCACCTCGGGTACGGACACCGTTCTCGTCCGGTTCTGCGGTTCCGGGCTCGCGTCCGCCCCCAAGTGCTGACGCAGATGCTGAACCGCCAACAGCCGCATGGCGCGGGCGAGTTCCGCGTCCACGGTGTGCTGGGCGAGTGGACGCAACCGTCGTACGAGAGTGGCCGCCTCGGCGGCCTCCGCGTCCGTCGGGCGGTGCGAGCCGTCGAGGTAGCGCGCGAAGACGTGCTCGGTGGTGAACTCCAGGAAACGGGCGGCGATGTGCTCGACCTGGCCCCTCAACTCCCGCAGATGGTCAGAGATCGCGGACAGCGGAACCCCGGCGGAGTGCAACTCGACCGCGACGGAGAGCTCTTGAGGGCTCGGAACGACGAAGGAGTCCTCGTCGCCGGGGACTGCTTCGAGTACGCCGAGCTCGACGGCCTCGGCCACCGCCGCGTCGTCCGGGGTGCCTCCGAAGCGCTCCTCCAGCTCGGCACGCGAGATCCGTACCGCCTCCTCGTCGGTCCACGGCCCGTCCACCTCGGCGACCAGCCCGAGCACCCCACCGAGGCCACGACCGGCGTCCCAGGCCTCCAGGAGCTCCTTGATGGACGCCAGGGTGTAGCCGCGGTCGAGGAGATCGGCGATCTGGCGCAGGCGGTTGAGATGGGCGTCCGCGTAGAGGTTGGCCCGGCCACGGCGCTCCGGGCGGGGGAGCAGGCCGCGGTCCTGGTAGGCACGGATGGTGCGGACGGTGGCGCCGCTGAGGTGCGCGAGGTCCTCGATCCGGTAGGCGGGCGCAGGCGCCGACCCGGCCGCGCGCCCGGCATCACCGCGCCTCCCGGGCCGGCCCTCGCCGCCAACCGCTCCCCCGCGCGCAGGCTCCCCGTCGCTCATAGCGGCGGCTCCAACCGCGCGATCCTGCGCAGCGCCTTCGGCGTGAACCTCGACATGAGATACGCGCCACGTGCCTCAGGCGTCACAGGAACCACCGCATCGCCACGCACCACCGCCCGCAGGATCGCGTCGGCGACCTTCTCGGGCGGATAGTTCCGCAGCCCGTACAGACGCGCGGACTTCTTCTGGCGCCGCTTCTCCTCATCGGCGTCGACCCCGGCGAAGTGCGCGGTCGAGGTGATGCTGGTGTTGACGAAGCCGGGGCATATCGCGGTGACGCCGATGTCCTGGCCGGCCAGCTCGGCGCGCAGGCACTCGCTGAGCATCAGTACGGCCGCCTTGGACGTGCTGTAGGCGGGCAGCGCCTTGGAGGGCTGGTACGCCGCCGCCGACGCGGTGTTGACGATGTGGCCGCCCTGTCCGCGCTCGGCCATCTGCTTGCCGAACAGCCGGCAGCCGTGGATGACGCCCCACAGATTGACGTCGAGGACCTTCTTCCAGTCCTCCGGTGTGGTGTCGAAGAAGGAGCCCGACAGACCGATCCCGGCGTTGTTCACCAGGACGTCCACCACGCCGTACTCGGTGGCGACCTTCGCGGCGAGCTTCTCCATGGCCTGCTCGTCGGAGACGTCGACGGTCTCGGCCCAGGCCTCGGGTGCGCCGATCAGCCGGGACATCTCGGCGGTGCGGCCCGCGGCCTCGGCGTCCCGGTCGACGGCCACCACGCGCGCGCCGGCCTCCGCGAAGGCGTACGCCGTCGCCCGTCCGATGCCGCTGCCGGCGCCGGTGACCAGGACGAGCTGCCCGCCGAAGCGGTCGGCGTACTTCCCTGTCGCGGTCACACCTTTCGGTCGCCCGCCCTCGACGGACGTCACGAACTCCGTGATCCAGGACACCAGTTGGTCGGGCCGTGAGCGAGGGATCCAGTGCTTCGCCGGAAGGGTGCGCCGGGTCAACTGCGGAACCCACTGCTCCAGTTCGTCGTAGAGCCGCTCCGACAGGAAGGCGTCCCCGAGGGGCGTGATGAGCTGCACGGGTGCGTGTGCGTAGGCGTCCGCGCGCGGGCGGCTCAGCCGGGCTCGTACGTTGTCCCGGTACAGCCATGCCCCGTGCGCCGCGTCCGTCGGCAGGGACGAGGTCGGGTAGCCGCTGCCGGGGACCTTCTCCATGCGCTCCAGGATGCGCGGCCAGGTCTTGCCGAGGGGGCCGCGCCAGGCCAGCTCGGGCAGGACGGGCGTGTGCAGCGCGTAGACGTACCAGGACTTGGCGCCCTGGCCGAGGAGCTGGCCGAGCCGGCGCGGGGTGGGCCGCTTGAGGCGCCCGCCGATCCAGTGGCCGAAGTGGTCGAGGGACGGCCCCGACATCGAGGTGAAGGACGCGATCCTGCCCTCGGTGCGCTTGACCGTGGCGAACTCCCAGGACTGCACCGAGCCCCAGTCGTGCCCGACCAGATGCACGGGCCGGCCCGGACTGACCGCCTCCGCGACGGCCAGGAAATCGTCCGTCAGCTTCTCCAGCGTGAACCCGCCGCGCAGCGGCTTCGGTGCCGTCGACCGGCCGTGGCCGCGGACGTCGTACAGCACGACATGGAAGCGGTCGGCCAGCCGCGGCGCGACCTCGGACCACACCTCCTTGCTGTCCGGATAGCCGTGCACGAGCATCACCGTCGGCTGGCCGGGGTCGCCCAGCTCCGCGACGCACAGCTCGACATCGCCGGTCCGCACCCGGCGCTCGCGCGCGCCCTGAAGAGTCACCGGCACCGTCACTTGTCCTCCGCCCAGCGCCGCACATGCGGCAGATCGTCGTCCAGCCAGAAGGCGCTCTGCTCGGGATCCTCGGAGTCGGTGACGACCAGGATCTCCTCGAACTTGGCTCCCGTACCTCTGAAGCCAAGGTGCGGTTCGACCGCCCACAGGCCCGGCTGCGGCGGGTGGTCGGAGAAGCGGTACGGGGACCAGAGCGGGGACCAGCCCTCGCGGTGGCCGTGCAGCGCGTCGCCAGCCAGGCCCTTCAGGGACTGGGTGCCGAACCCGAAGACATGCGGTGACCAGCGGCGTTCCCTGACCCGGTCGACCTTGTGCGCGATCACGCCGAAGGGATAGGCGCGGTGCCGGTTGGCGTAGCCCTGGCGGACCATGAGCCGGTCCACGTCGTCGTAGATCTCCCGCAGCGGCCGGCGCTCGCGCACCTCGCGCAGGATCAGCTCGCGGTGCGCCTCCAGGTCGGCCATCAGCTTGTCCTGCACCGGGTTGATGCCGAGCGAGCCGGAGTAGCCGATGTCGGCCGTGAAGCCGTCGTACACCGGGGCCATGTCCAGGATGAACGGCATCCCCGGCTCCAGGCGGCGGTTGGTGGGGAAGAACTGCAGCGGGACGCGGAAGTTCACGAACGCCGTGCGGTTCCCGAACCACGCGAAGGGCAGGTGGAACCAGTCACGCACACCGCGCTCGCGCAGCCACTCGCGCTGCATGCGCGCCGCCTCGCGCTCGGTGATGCCGGGCTCCAGCTGCGCGGCGACAGCTTCCGCGCACTCGTACGCGAGGCGCTGCACCCTTCTGAACCCGCGCAGTTCCGCGGCCAGTTCACCCGAACCTGCTGCCACTGGCGTCGTCATGCCACCGCCCACCCTCGTCCACGCTGACTGCGGTACGTGCCCGTAACTTGACACTGACGAATGTGACAGTTGTTAGAGGTTGCGTCAATAGATCGTGTGAGACCTCAGGGTGACCCTTAGACGCCCGTACACCTGAGGTCTGATATCAAGACGGCCCTCGGGTCTGATGACCTGAGTGGTACGGGTCACTACCGTCTATGCCGTGACTGTGATCGCGACCGAAAGCCTGAGCAAGCGGTTCCCCAGGGTGACCGCGCTTGACCGGCTGACCATGGACATCGGGCCCGGGGTGACCGGACTCGTCGGAGCCAATGGAGCCGGCAAGTCCACCATGATCAAGATTCTGCTGGGTCTGTCCCCCGCCACCGAGGGCCGTGCCGAAGTGCTCGGACTCGACGTCGCCACCAAGGGCGCCGCCATCCGCGAGCGGGTCGGGTACATGCCGGAGCACGACTGCCTGCCGCCCGACGTCTCGGCCACCGAGTTCGTCGTCCACATGGCGCGCATGTCCGGCCTGCCGCCCGCCGCCGCGCGCGAGCGCACCGCGGACACGCTGCGGCACGTCGGCCTGTACGAGGAGCGCTACCGCCCCATCGGCGGCTACTCGACCGGCATGAAGCAGCGCGTGAAGCTGGCGCAGGCCCTCGTGCACGACCCGCAATTGGTCTTCCTGGACGAGCCGACCAACGGCCTCGACCCGGTCGGCCGCGACGAGATGCTCGGCCTCATCCGCCGCATCCACACCGACTTCGGCATCTCGGTCCTGGTCACCTCGCACCTGCTGGGCGAACTGGAGCGCACCTGCGACCACGTCGTCGTCATCGACGGCGGCAAGCTGCTGCGCTCCAGCTCCACCACCGACTTCACCCAGACCACGACGACGCTCGCCATCGAGGTCACCGACACCGACGACCACCCGGACGGCACCCGCGCGGTGCGCGACGCGCTCCACGCGCGCGGGGTGGAGGTCCTCGACGGCAGCGGCGGCCTCCCGGGCGCCGGTCACATCCTGCTGCTCACCGCGCAGGGCGAGGAGACCTACGACCTGGTGCGCGACGTGGTCGCCGACCTCGGGCTCGGCCTGGTGCGCATGGAGCAGCGCCGGCATCACATCTCGGAGGTCTTCACGGACAGCGAGCACAGCGAGCAGAGCACCGGCGCACAGCGGAAGGAGGCGGTCGGCCATGGCGGTTGAGCAGCCCGTAACCACACAGTCGGGTGACCAGACCCGCATCCACAACATCGGCTACCGCAGCTACGACGGCCCCCGTCTCGGCCGCTCCTACGCGACCCGTTCGCTCTACTCGCAGTCCCTGCGCGGCTCCTACGGCCTCGGCCGCTCGGTGAAGTCCAAGGTGCTGCCGATGCTGCTGTTCGTGGTGATGTGCGTGCCCGCGGCCATCATGGTCGCCGTCGCGGTCGCCACCAAGGCCAACGACCTGCCCGTCGACTACACGCGCTACGCGATCGTCATGCAGGCCGTGATCAGCCTGTACGTCGCCTCGCAGGCACCCCAGTCCGTCTCCCGTGACCTGCGCTTCAAGACCGTGCCGCTGTACTTCTCGCGGCCGATCGAGACCGCCGACTACGTCCGCGCGAAGTTCGCGGCGCTGGCCTCCGCGCTGTTCCTCCTCACCGCGGCCCCGCTGCTCGTGCTCTACGTGGGCGCGCTGCTGGCCAAGCTCGACTTCGCCGACCAGACCAAGGGATTCGCGCAGGGACTCGTGTCCGTGGCACTGCTTTCGCTGCTGTTCGCCGGAATCGGCCTGGTCATCGCGTCAGTCACGCCGCGCCGCGGCTTCGGTATCGCAGCCGTGATCGCCGTGCTGACCATCTCCTACGGCGCGGTCTCCACGCTCCAGGCCATCGCCGACGCGCAGTCCCTCGACGGCGGAGGCAGCAGCGGCGCCATCGCCTGGATCGGCCTCTTCTCGCCGATCACGCTGATCGACGGTGTCCAGTCGGCCTTCCTGGGCGCGAGCTCCGCCTTCCCGGGCGGGGTGGGCCCGAGCAACGGTGAAGGCGCTGTCTACGTCCTCGTCACCCTGGGCCTGATCGCCGCCGCCTACGGCCTCCTGATGCGCCGCTACAAGAAGGTGGGACTGTGACCACGCTCCAGATCGACCACGTCTCCCGCTGGTTCGGCAACGTGGTCGCCGTCAACGACATCACCATGACGATCGGCCCCGGCGTCACCGGCCTGCTCGGTCCCAACGGCGCCGGAAAGTCCACCCTCATCAACATGATGGGCGGCTTCCTGGCCCCCTCCACCGGCACCGTCACCCTCGACGGACAGCCGACCTGGCGCAACGAGGCCATCTACAAGCACATCGGCGTCGTCCCCGAGCGCGAGGCGATGTACGACTTCCTCACCGGCCGCGAGTTCGTCGTCGCCAACGCCGAGTTGCACGGTCTGGGCGACAAGGCCGCCCAGAAGGCGCTCGCCACGGTCGAGATGGAGTACGCGCAGGACAGGAAGATCTCCACGTACTCCAAGGGCATGCGCCAGCGCGTGAAGATGGCGAGCGCCCTCGTCCACGACCCCTCGCTGCTGCTGCTCGACGAGCCGTTCAACGGCATGGACCCGCGTCAGCGCATGCAGCTCATGGACCTGCTGCGACGCATGGGCGACGAGGGCCGCACGGTGCTGTTCTCGTCCCACATCCTCGAAGAGGTCGAGCAACTCGCCTGGCACATCGAGGTCGTGGTCGCCGGACGGCACGCGGCCAGCGGTGACTTCCGCAAGATCCGCCGTCTGATGACCGACCGCCCGCACCGCTACCTGGTGCGCTCCAGCGACGACCGCACCCTCGCGGCCGCGCTGATCGCCGACCCGTCGACGTCCGGGATCGAGGTCGACCTGGCCGAGGGCGCGTTGCACATCCAGGCCGTCGACTTCGGTCGCTTCACCGTCCTGCTGCCGAGGGTGGCACGCGAGCACGGCATCCGCCTGCTCACGGTCTCGCCGTCCGACGAGTCCCTCGAGTCCGTGTTCTCGTATCTGGTCGCGGCGTAGGAGGCCGAAAGATGTACGACCCCACAGTCGCCCGACTTACCTACCGGGCCCTGCTCGGCCGTCGCCGGGCCCTCATCCTCGGCGCGTTGCCGCTGCTGCTCATCGGGATCTCGGTGGTGGTGCGCGCCCTTGCCGGAGCCGATGACCAGACCGCGTCCGACCTGCTCGGCGGGCTGGCGCTCGCCACCATGGTGCCGATCATCGGCGTCATCGCCGGAACCGGCGCGATCGGGCCCGAGATCGACGACGGCTCGGTGGTGTATCTGCTGTCCAAGCCGGTGAAACGGCCGACGATCATCTTCACCAAGCTGATCGTCGCGATCGCCGTGACGATGGTGTTCTCGGCGCTGCCCACCTTCATCGCGGGCTTCATCCTCAACGGCAACGGCCAGCAGATCGCCGTCGCCTACACGGTGGCCGCGCTGGTCGCCTCCATCGCGTACGCCGCGCTCTTCCTGCTGCTCGGCACGGTGTCCCGGCACGCGGTGGTCTTCGGGCTCGTCTACGCGCTCGTCTGGGAGGCCCTGTTCGGCTCCCTGGTGCCGGGTGCACGCACGTTGAGCGTCCAGCAGTGGGCGCTGGCGGTGGCGCAGAAGGTCGCCGGCGGGGACTTGGTGACGTCGGATGTCGCCCTGCCCACCGCGACCGTGCTGCTGGTGGTGGTGACCGTGCTCGCGACCTGGTACGCGGGACAGAAGCTGCGGTCGCTGACGCTGGCGGGTGAGGAGTAGGCAGGCGGGGAGTAAAGAGCGGGCCCCGCACAGGGGCCCGCTCCTGACGGGGGCTTCACCCCGGTCCGGGCACACTGGGCAGACGGTGTGCTCTGCACGAAGTGGAGGACGGGGATGGCAGGCGGAAGGCCGCAGCACGAGGATCGCGAGCGATCCGGGGACGGCGCCTGGGACGACCTGGTCCTGGACGACGACTTCGTCCGCGCGGCCGAGACCTCGGAACCCTCTGCCCGGGCCCGGATGCTGGCCGCCCGCTGGCGCCGGGAGAAGCCCGAGCCGCAGCCCTGGCGCTCCGACGAACCGCCCGCCGGGTGGTTCTTCAGCAAGGGGCGGCGGCGCAAGTGGCGACGCCGTTGATCCCGCTACGGCCATTTTATTCGGTGGCGCCCAACTCGGCCTACAGGCACCATGGTTGTGTCGAAGTCGCTGGTTGAGGCTGGCGCCACGTTCTGGGAGAGGAGCCGGACGATGTCCATGCACGACAGTACGTCCAGCTCCCGTCAGGGCAGTCCGCGGCAGGCTCCGGAGTAATCGCTACCCCTCCGTCGAGTCCGCACCGCATGGGGAGCTGCCCGGGGCGGCCGCTTCGAGCACGCGATGTCGCTCTCGCGTGGGCCGCCCACCCGGAGGATTGGCCGAGTGGTAAGGCACCGGTTTGCTAAACCGTGGTCGGGTCTGAAGGGCCCGCGCACGTTCGATCCGTGCATCCTCCGCGAGACGTTGCCACTGGGGCTTGGCCGCGTGTCCAGGCTGGAGCCCTGAGCAGGTGGCCCGGCGCCGCAGCTGAGAGGTCGGCGCGCGCCCCGGCGTTTCGGGTTCCACCCGCGCCCACCCGTGCCGCCCCGACCGGCACGCATGCCCGCGGGTTTCGGTGGCCCGGACGCCTATGGGCCGACACGACCGCCGGACGCCGCGCGGGTACGTCGGCTTCCGGCGTGCGGACACGTCGGCCGACAGCTACGCAGTGCGCGGGGCCGCCAGCCACGGGCCATCGGCGACCCGGCACCCGCGAGTCGGCGTCGGCCCGACGATCGGGAGGGTGGCCGTCGGCTCGGCGATACGGAGCAGGGGTTGGCCCGGCACCCGGGAGTGGGCGTCAGCCTGGCACCCGCGAGTCGGCGTCGGCCGGGCAAGCGCGGGTCGGGGTGGCCCAGTAACCCGTAGCGGGCGCTGGCCCGGCAACCGAGGCGCCCCTAACCGACGTCGGCCGGGCAGCCGACGGGGCACCAGCCGGTGTCGGACCTGTGGTCTACCTAGGGGCACAAGCCGACGTGGGCCGGTGGACGCGGAGAGGCGCCAGCCGACATCCGAACGCTCCCGGCGTCCGCACCCTCAGCCGACATCCGCACCCTCAGCCGGCCTCCGCACCCTCAGCCCAGCAACCCCTCCAACACCACCGCGATCCCATCCTCCTCGTTGGAGGACGTCACCTCGTCCGCCACCGCTCTCAGTTCGACGTGGGCGTTGGCCATGGCTACGCCGTGTGCGGCCCAGGCGAACATCGGGATGTCGTTCGGCATGTCGCCGAAGGCGATGGTGTCGGCGGCCTTCAGGCCCAGGCGGCGGGCTGCCAGGGACAGGCCCGTGGCCTTGGAGAGGCCCAGGGGGAGCAGTTCCACTATGCCCTCGCCGGCCATCGCCACCGTGACGAAGCCGCCCGCGGCCTTGCGGGCGGCCTTGGCCAGCTCGTCGTCGGAGAGTTCCGGGTGCTGTATGTAGATCTTGTTCAGCGGGGCGGACCACAGATCCGACGCGTCCGTGAACGGGGTGGACGGGAGTTTGCCCGTGAGCGCGTAGCCGGGGCCGACCAGCACGTCGCCGTCCAGGCCGTCGCGGCTCGCCGCCAGGAACAGCGGGCCGACCTCCGCCTCGATCTTGGCCAGTGCCACGCCCGCCAGTTGACGGTCCAGGGTCACCGACGTCAGCAGGCGGTGCTCGCCGACGTCGTAGACCTGGGCACCCTGGCCGCAGACGGCGAGGCCCTGGTAGCCGAGGTCGTCGAGGATGTGGCGGGTCCAGGGGACCGCCCGGCCCGTGACGACGATGTGCGCGGCGCCCTCGGCGGTCGCGGCGGCGAGGGCGTCACGGGTGCGCTGCGAGACCGACTCGTCGGAGCGCAGGAGCGTTCCGTCGAGATCGGTCGCGATCAGCTTGTAAGGAAAACCGGTGCTCACTTGGTGACCGGCTCCAGGACCTCCCGGCCGCCCAGGTACGGGCGCAGCACCTCGGGGACCCGGACGGAACCGTCGGCCTGCTGGTGGTTCTCCAGGATCGCCACGATGGTGCGCGGGACGGCGCACAGCGTGCCGTTGAGCGTGGCCAGCGGCTTGACCTTCTTGCCGTCACGGACGCGGATCGACAGCCGGCGGGACTGGAACTCGGTGCAGTCCGAGGTCGACGTCAGCTCGCGGTACTTGCCCTGCGTCGGGATCCACGCCTCGCAGTCGAACTTGCGGGCGGCCGAGGAGCCGAGGTCGGCGGAGGCGACGTCGATGACCCGGTACGGCAGTTCCAGCGACGTCAGCCACTGCTTCTCCCACTCCAGCAGGCGCTGGTGCTCGGCCTGCGAGTCCGCCGGGTCGACGTACGAGAACATCTCGACCTTGTCGAACTGGTGCACGCGGAAGATGCCCCGGGTGTCCTTGCCGTGCGAGCCGGCCTCGCGGCGGAAGCAGGGCGAGAAGCCCGCGTAGCGCAGGGGGAGCTTGTCGGCGTCGATGATCTCGTCCATGTGGTACGCCGCGAGCGGGACCTCGGAGGTGCCGACCAGGTAGAGGTCGTCGTCGGCGAGGTGGTAGACGTCCTGGGCCGCCTGGCCGAGGAATCCGGTGCCGGCCATCGACTGAGGGCGGACCAGCGCCGGGGTCAGCATCGGCGTGAAGCCGGCCGCCGTGGCCTGGGCGATCGCCGCGTTGACGAGAGCGAGCTCCAGAAGGGCGCCTACGCCGGTGAGGAAGTAGAAGCGTGAGCCCGAGACCTTCGCGCCGCGCTCGACGTCGATCGCGCCGAGGAGCGCGCCGAGCTCCAGGTGGTCCTTCGGCTCGAAGCCCTCGGCCGTGAAGTCACGGATCTGGCCGTGCTTCTCCAGCGTGACGAAGTCCTCCTCGCCGCCGACCGGGACGTCCGGGTGCACGAGGTTGCCGAGCTGGAGGAGCAGCTCCTGGGTCTCGGCGTCGGCCGCGTCGCGCTCGGCGTCGGCCGCCTTGACGTCGGCGGCGAGCTGGCTCGCCTGCTTCAGCAGCTCGGCCTTCTCGTCCGCGGAGGCCTTGGGGATGAGCTTGCCGAGCTGCTTCTGCTCGGCACGGAGCTCGTCGAAGCGGACGCCGGACGACCTGCGCCGCTCGTCGGCAGACAGGAGGGCGTCGACGAGCGCGACGTCCTCTCCACGGGCGCGCTGCGAGGCGCGCACTCGGTCGGGGTCCTCACGGAGCAGGCGAAGGTCAATCACGTGCTCAAGGCTACCGGGGAGGGGTGACAGCCCACGACTCACTATTCCGGACTGCGGCTTACGTACCGTTATGGGGGAATTGCTAATCGTGTCAATAAAAGGTGTCTCAATCCCTGAAACGGGGCAGGCGGGAGGCGGCCGGTTGACTCGATTCCCTTGTGGAGAACGGGACTTGGATCGTGGTTGTCCACAGGGCCCCCCGGCCTCCGAAGAGTTATCCACAGGGTGTGTGGAAGGGCTGTGGACTTCGGAATTGATCACTCCGCAACGTCCCGCGTGAGTCGAGGATTCCCAGGACAAACCCAGTCCATCCGCACTTTCGAGTGGAAAGTGGTCGCCCCAAAGGATTGCCCAAAGGAAAAGAGTGGACGAAGGGTGACTTGCGCGATGGTGGACGCCGAGAGGGCCTGGAGGACGATTTATCGACAGACTCATGCTTGCCTGTCGACTTGTCCCCAGGTCGAGATGAGTACCTGTGGATAACCCCTGTGGATAACGATAATCCGCTGGTAGTACTGGCCGGGAAGCTGCGCTGGAGCCAGTCGGCACCGGCGGCCGAGGGCTCCTCAGAACCGCCCGTCCTGGCACCGCGCCACCCAGTCGGCCGCCGACACGAAGTCCTCGTCCGACGTCCCGAGGCGCGGCGGCTGCACATCCTCCGGCTTCATGTCCGCGCGCGGATACGAGCCCAGGAACCGCACTCCCAGGCAGATCCGCTTGAGCCCCATCAGCGCCTCGGCCACCCGGCGGTCGGAGATGTGCCCCTCGGCGTCGATGCAGAAGCAGTAGTTGCCGATGCCCGCGCCGGTCGGCCGGGACTGCAGCAGCATCAGGTTGATGCCGCGCGTGGCGAACTCACCGAGAAGGTCGCGCAGCCCTCCGGGGTGGTCGTCGCGCTGCCACAGCACGACGGACGTCTTGTCCGCGCCGGTCGGCGCCGCGGGCCGGGCGGGACGGCCCACCAGCACGAACCGCGTCTGGGCGTTCTCCGCGTCGTGGATGCCGGTCTCCAGGGCCTCCAGGCCGTACCGGGCGGCCGCGAACTCACCAGCGAAAGCGGCGTCGTACTGGCCCTCCTGGACCAGGCGCGCGGCGTCCGCGTTCGAGGCGGCGGACTCCCACTGGGCGTCCGGGAGGTTCCGCTTCAGCCAGTTGCGCACCTGCGGCTGGGCGGCCGGGTGCGCGGAGACCGTCTTGATGTCCGACAGCTTCGTGCCGGGCCTGACCAGCAGCGCGAAGGTGATCGACAGCAGCACCTCGCGGTAGATCATCAGAGGCGCGCCCGCGACCAGTTCGTCGAGCGTGGTCGTGATCCCGCCCTCGACGGAGTTCTCGATCGGCACGAACGCGGCCTCGGCCTCGCCGACGCGCACCGCGTCGAGCGCGGACTGCACGGACACGTACGGGATCAGCTCCCGGGTCGCGGCCTCGGGAAGCGTGCGCAGGGCGACCTCGGTGAAGGTGCCCTCGGGGCCGAGATAGGCATAGCTCGCTGGCATGACCTCACCCTAATGGGCCTTGCGAAACGCGGCTTACACATCTCACCCGGGCGCCGTAAGGGATGGTCCGTGGCCGATGGTCCGGAGGGCGGACGTCGCCGATGGCCCGGGAGGACGGCCGTCACCCCTCCAGCAGCCGCTGCCCCACGTACTCCCCTTCAGCCGCCCCGCCCGGCACCGCGAACAGCCCGCTCGCCTCGTGCCGGATGTACTTCGACAGCGCGTCGCCCCGGTCGAGCTTGCGCTGGACGGTGACGAAGCCGCGCAGCGGGTCGGCCTGCCAGCAGATGAAGAGCAGCCCCGCGTCGGGCACCCCGTCCGCGTCGATGCCGTCGTGGTAGGAGAACGGGCGCCGCAGCATCGCCGCCCCGCCGTTCTGGTCGGGCCGGGTGATACGCGCGTGGGCGTTGATGGGGACGACCAGGTTCCCTGCCTTGTCCGTCTTCTCCAGGTCCATCTCGGCCGTCTCGGCGCCCCCGGACAGCGGCGCCCCGTCCGACTTGCGGCGCCCGATGACGTCCTCCTGCGCCTTGACCGAGAGCTGCTCCCAGTCGTCGAGCAGCATCCGGATGCGGCGTACGACGGCGTAGGAGCCGCCCGCCATCCAGGCCGGGTCCTTCGAGCCTGACTCCGGCACGAAGATGCGCTCGTCGAAGTCGGCTTCCGTCGGCTTCGGATTGCGCGTGCCGTCCATCTGGCCCATCAGGTTGCGCGCGGTCATCGGGTGCCCGGTGGCACCCGGCGACCGGTTGAAGCCGTTCATCTGCCAGCGCACCCTGGCGGCGTTGCCCGCGTCCTTCTGGATCGCGCGCAGGGCGTGGAAGGCGACCAGAGCGTCGTTGGCGCCGATCTGCACCCACAGGTCACCGTTGCTGCGCATCTTGTCGAGCTGGTCGGAGGAGAAGTCGGGCAGCGGATCCAGCGAGACCGGACGCTGCTTCTCCAGGCCGGTCCGCGCGAAGAAGCTGTGCCCGAAGCCGAAGGTGATCGTCAGGGACGACGGCCCGGCGTCCCGGGCGACATCCGTGTCGTCCTGCTGCGCCGCCTCGCCCGCCATCAGCCGCCGAGCCGTCTGCGACCAGCGGCGCAGCAAGGCAGCCGCCTCCTGGCGGCCCGCGCCCGCCGCCAGGTCGAAGGCGACGACGTGGCCGCGCGCCTGGAGTGCCTGGAGGATGCCGGGCTGATGTTTCCCGTGAAACATCACCTGATCGGCGCCCAGCGAGGTGAGCGGCGTCGCCTCGGCCGGCCTCGCGGCGTAGCCCACGGCCCCACCCGCCGCGCCGAGCACCAGCCCGGTCGCACCGGCGGTCCCGAGCAGCCGCCGCCGCGACAGGCCCTCCCTATTAGTGGCGCTTTCGGAAACGCCGCCATTAAGTGCCGTCTCGCCCTTGGGCGCCGACTCGGCAGTCGCAGGAGCCCGGGGAGTACGGGCCTCCGGAATGGACTGGTCAGCCATGGTGAGGTTCAGCCGATCTGCGCGTTCTTGGAGACAGAGGTCTGGTCGATGTCGGAGGTCCGCACGGTCACGGTGATCTTCCACTCGCCGGCCACGGGGATCTGCACTCCGCTCGCCGACCAGTGTCCGGTGGCGATGTGGTCGGGGACGACGGGCAGCGGCCCGATGTCCTGGGACTCCAGGGTGAAGGCGACCTTCACCTCGGGGATGTCGAAGGCGCGGCCGTTGGGGCGCTGCACGTAGACGTGCATCTCGTTGCCGCCCACGCGCGCGGGATCGAGGTCGATGCGTACGACGCCCTTGCCGTCCTCGCCCCCGGTGTCGAAGGACATGTCCAGCGTCAGCGCACCGGTCGACGACGCCTCGGCCGACGAGGACGACGTGGCCGCCCGCGCGTCCTCCTCCGTACGCCCCGGTTCGGTCGACGTCAGCATCGTCGTGACGGCAAGCAGGACGACGGCGACGCCCGCCTCCGCGAGCACCGAGCGGCGCAGCCCGAACCGGTTCGGATCGGCGTCCCGCTCCTGCTTCTGCCGTGCGGTATCGATCGCGGCCTGCTGCCGGGCGAGCTGGTCGGCGCGCTGGGAGCCACCGCCCTTCTTGCCGGAGACCGCGGCCGAGGCGCCCTTCTTGCCGGAGGCTGCGGCAGAGGCGGTGGCGGATGCACCGGCCTGGGCCGTGGCGTGCTCCTTCTCGCCGTCGGAGCCCTCGGTCGCCTTCCGCGGCTTCGCCACGACCGTCTCCGCCAGCCGCGCAGTCCACCGCCGTGAGATCCAGGCGATACCCACCAGCAGCACCACAAGCCCGATCTTGACCAGCAGCAACTGCCCGTAGCGCGTGCCGGTGAACGCCGGCCACGACCCGAGCTGCCGCCACGACTGGTAGATCCCGGTCGCGACCAGCGCCAGCACGCTGCCGAAGGCGACGCGCGAGAACCGTCGTACGGCCGACCCCGGGAGCGGCGTGTCCGCGGGCGCCCGGTAGAGCGCGACGAGGAGTGCGACCAGCCCGCCGAGCCAGCTCGCGACGGCCAGCAGGTGCAGGATGTCGACCGGCATCGCGATCCCGGCCTGGAGCCCGGTCGAGGCGTGCTCGGACATCGCCCAGCTCGCCCCCAGCCCCGCCGCCACGACGGTCCCGCCGATGGCCAGCCCGAAGGTCAGGTCCCGCTTCTCGTCGTCCTCGCGCTTGTCGAACGCCCCGAACAGCACGGCGATGAACAGGGCCGCCGCGGCGAGCAGCAGCAGCCGGGACACCAGTGCCGCACCCGTCTTGGTCTGCAGCACCTGTCCGAGCAGGTCCAGGTCGAAGACGTCGCCGACCTTCCCGGTGCTGGTGTACGAGCCGCGCAGCAGCAGCAGTCCGAGCGTGGCGGCGGTCAGGGCCAGCCATCCGGTGACGACGAGCCGCTGCAGCGCCCGCACCCCCGACCCGCGCTGCCAGCAGGCCAGCACGAAGGCAGCACCGCCGACCAGGACGATGAACCCGGCGTACGACACGTACCGCCCGAATCCGTAGAGCCAGCCGACGACACCGCCCCCCGCCTCCTGGCCGGAGACCGAGACGGTCGTCTGGGAGGGCGCGCCGATGGAGAAGGTGTAGGCGCCGGCGACGGGATGGCTGTCCTCGGACACCACCTGGTAGGTGACGGTGTACGTGCCGTCGGGCAGGCCGCTGTGGAGCTTCACGGCGTACGTCGTGCCGCTGACGTTGGCCGGGTCGCCGCGGTCGATGCGCTTGCCCTTGGGATCGAGCACGCGCAGGGAGTCGTTCGAGAGTGCGACTCCCTCGGAGAAGGTCAGCGAGACCTGCGTCGGGGCCTTCTCCACCACCGCCCCCTGCTGGGGGTCGCTGCCGGTCAGCGCGGCGTGCGCGGAGACCGGCCCGGCACCGGCGAGGAGCAGTCCGGTGGCGGCCAGGAGCAGCAGCACCAGGGTCCGGACGCGGGGGGCGATGGTCTGGGTCAAGGCGATCTCTCCCTCAGTGTCCGGTCTTCGGGCTGTACGTGGCGGACTTCACCGGCATCTCGACGGTGACCGTGCCGGACTCGGCGAAGTGGAGCTTCACGGTCACCTTCTCGCCCTGCTTCGGCTTCCGCTTCAGCTTCTCGAACATCAGATGGCTGCCACCGCTCTTGAAGACGAGTTGGCCATGCGGGGGGACGGCGACGTCCTTGGCCTCCTGCATCGACGATCCGACCGTCTCGTGGGCGGTCACGTCGCCGACGTCACTGGTGACGGACGTCAGCTCGTCCTTCGTACCGCCCTTGTTGGTGACGGTCAGGAAACCGGCCGCCATGGAGTCGGAGACCGGCTGTGGCATGTAGGCGCCGCCGACGGACAGTTCGGCCTTGGAGCCGTTCTGGGAATCGCCGGAGCCGCAGCCCGCCAGGACGAGGGCTCCGGTCAGGACCACGGTCACCGGGGCGAGCCGCCTCACGGCTTCGCCCCCTTGATCAGCTTGGGGAGGTCCTTGGTGTAGTCGTCGACGGTGGCGTCCTCGGTGTAGAGGACGTACCCGGCGTCGGTCTTCGGCGAGAACGCGACGACCTGCGTGCCGTGGGTCGAGACCATCTTGCCGTTCTTGTCCTTGTGCGGCGGCTCAATGGAGATGCCGAGGGTGCGGGCGCCGGCCTGGATGGTGTCGAACTCGCCGGTCAGGCCCACGACCTGCGGGTCGATGCCCTTGAGCCACTTGCCGAGCGCGGCCGCGGTGTCGCGCTCCGGGTCGGTGGTGACGAACACCACGCGCAGCTCGTCCTGTTCGGCCTTGGGCAGCTGCTTCTTGGCGACGGCGACGTTGTTCATCGTCAGCGGGCACACGTCGGGGCAGTTGGTGTAGCCGAAGTAGATCAGCGTCGGCTTGCCCTTGGTCTCCTTGCGGAGGTCGTACTTCTTGCCGTTCGTGTCGGTGAGGACCAGGTCCGGCTTCTCGAACGGCTTGTCGAGGACGATGGCGGCCTTGTCCGAGCCGGCCTCCTCGGAGACCACGGTGACGGGCTCGGCGCTGTCGTCACCGTTGCCGCAGGCGGAGAGGGTGAGGGTGGCGGCGGCGAGCAGGGCGGCCGCGGCAAAGGTCTTCTTACGGGTCTTCGTACGCATAGAAAAATGTCCCAGTTGTGTGAGCTCCGGCGCGCACCGGGGGCGTGCCCCGGCGCGCGCCGTGAACCGAAGGTGCCGTCAGGCGTCGGTGCGCCGACGTCCGGCGATCACGCCGTACGCCACGCCCAGCGCGCCGACGACGATGCCGACCACGCCCAGCACGCGGGCTGTGGTGTCGCTGCTGTCGGCGGGCTCGGCGGCGTCCGTCTTCGCGGAGGCGGCCTCGGCGTCGTCGGAGTGGGAAGCCTCGGCGGAGGCCTTGTCGGAGGACGACGAGCCGTGGTGGCCCTCCTCGGCGGCGGACAGTTCGAGCACCGGCGCCGGGTTCTCGGGCTCCTCCTGGCCCTCCTGCGGCACCTCGATCCAGCGCACGACCTCCTTGTTGGAGTACGTCTGGATGGCCTTGAAGACGAGCTCGTCGGCGTCCTCGGGCAGGGTGCCGACGGAGACGGGGAACTTCTGGAAGAAGCCGGGCTCGACGCCCTTGCCGTCGGCGGTCCAGGTGACCTTGGTGACGGCCTCGGTGATCTTCTTGCCGTGCATCTCCAGCGGCTTGTCCAGCTTGGACTTGGTGACCTCGGCCTTCCAGCCGGGCACGGGCTGCGGCATCACGGACGCCAGCGGGTGGTCGGTCGGGAAGGTGACCTCGAGCTTGGTGGTCGACGCGTTGTCGCGCTCGTTCGGGACCTTGAAGTCGACCACCGCGTAACCGCCCTTGGCGGCGGTGCCCTCCGGCTGCACGCTGACGTGGGCGAAGGCGGGGACGGACAGGGCGAGCACGGTGGTGCCGGCGAGGGCGCCGACGGCGGCGATACGAGAGGCCTTCATGCTGAGCACTCCACTGTGGGTGAGATCGGGATTCCGGTGGTGAAGAGGAGTACGCGTGCGTGGGGGTGCCCGATCAGACGGAAAAGAGGTGACCCACCGGGAAGTCCGGTGTTCGGAGGTCCGGAGTCCGGAAGTCCTGAAGTCCGGATCCCGGAAGTCCGAAGTCCAGAGGTCCGGAGACCGGAGGCCCGGAGCCCGGGGTCCGAAGTCCGTGGGTGGAAGCCCCTCTTCACGTGATCGGTGCACGCAGGCACGCGCGCGTGCCGCACGACGGCGGCCCTCATCCCCACCTCGGTGGAGTGGCGGTCGCGTCGTGTCAGGCGGCGAGGACGAACGCAGCGGCCGGCGGGCCGCGCCTGATCACCGTGTGCTGGAGGGCGACGGTGCGGGGTGCGGACCGCCCGAGCGTCTCGGCGCGCGGGAGCCGCGGGCCCGCGTCGGGCGCGCCCGGGAGCCCGGCACGCAGGGCGCGCACCAGAGCGAGCGCTCCGCGCAGGGAGCGTACGAGAGCCCCCTCGGCGGCCACATGCGCCGACACCGTGGACATCTCGGCGATCCGCAGCAGGGCCAGGTCCCCGCGCCGCAGCAGCCACCCCGCGACGACCGCCGCGAGAACGTGGGCGAGCACCATGGGCACGGACGGCAGCAGTGATGCGGAGGAGCCGGTCGCGGCAGACATGGCGTCAGCCGACGGGTGTGAGGCATGCGCCCCGGTGGCCGGGTTCAACCGCGCCTCGGTGAGGAGCCGCTGGGCCTGGGCGGGGCTGATGGCCGCCGCGGCGGTCCCGCAGACGAGCCGCGCGGCCTGCTCCACGAGTGCGGCGTCCGACAGGGAGGCGGACCCGGCGGAGGACCCGCCGGTCGCCCCGGCATTCGCGCCGTGCTGCCCCAGTCCGAAGAGCGTGTGCAGGACGGTCTGGCCCGCCGCGAGCAGCGCGGCTATCCCGGGCAGCGGGCGTTCACGCCCGGTGAACGGCACCGTGACCAGGAGGACTCCGAGGAACCCCGCGCCCAGCGTCCACAGCGGGATCGTGGCGCAGGAGCCCAGCACATGCCCGATCCCGGCCAGCACGACGCAGACCGCGGCGAACACCGCGGCCCGCAGTATCCGGAGATCACTCCCGGAGCGCACCGTGCGCGGGTGGGGGGCAGTCATGGCGGGGTCATCATCGCACTGGCCTTATGGCCGCCATACGGCAGGTCCGCAAGATGACATACGAGCAGTAGGGGACGTACGGGGCATAGGGGCAGTAAGGGCTATTGGGGCCGTACGACCGGAAGAACCGGAAGGTCACCTTCTGGTGTGGGCCGCACCCACATACACCGATTCCCGCGTGGGCGCATCGACCATATGGGCGGCATCACGTCATTGGTGTGCTTACCGATGGGCACTCGTGGCAATACGTAACGGTATGTCGAGCCGCAGCCAGGAGGCTGGAGCATGAGCATCTGGTGGTCACTCCATCTGCGGCGCGAAGCTGCGAGCGTGCCCCTCGCCCGGCGGCTGCTGATCGGCACCATGGAGACCGCGGGCGTCGACCCCGATGTGTCGTACGACCTCTCCGTCGCGCTCAGCGAGGCCTGCGCCAACGCCGTCGAACACGGCGGCGACACCATGCCCGACGGCTCCCCACAGGCGTACCGCGTGACGGCGTACCTGGACGGCGAGAAGTGCCACATCGAGGTCGCCGACTCGGGCCCCGGCTTCACCGCACCGCTGCGCGCACCCCGCCCGGCGACCACCGACGCCGAGCACGGCAGAGGGCTCTGCCTCATCGAGGAACTCGCCGACCACGTCCAGTTCGGCAACAAGCCGGGGCGGGGCGGGGCGGTGGTGAGCTTCGACAAGATCCTCAAGTGGAAGAAGGACCCGTCGCTGATGGCGGTGTAGGGGACCACCGGTTCAGGATTGGAGCCGTCGATGGTCCTCCTCGTCCCACTTGCGGGTGTCGCGCGGCTGCACGTACGGCTCGTCGTCGGCAGGGTGGCCGCCCGCGACGGCGCGCTGGCGGGCCAGCTCGGCATCGCACTCCAGGCCCAGCAGGATGGCCAGATTCGTGATCCACAGCCACACCAGGAAGATGATCACGCCGGCGAACGTGCCGTAGGTCTTGTTGTACGAGGCGAAGTTCCCCACGTACAACGCGAACCCGGCCGAGGCGATCAGCCAGATCACCAGCGCCAGGAAGCTGCCCGGCGTGATCCAGCGGAAGCCGCGCACCTTCGCGTTGGGTGTCGCCCAGTACAGGATCGCGATCATGATCGTGACCAGGACCACCAGCACCGGCCACTTCGCGATCGCCCACACCGTGAGCGCCGTGTCGCCGACCCCCAGCGTCTCGCCGACCTGGCGGGCCAGACCGCCGGTGAACACGACGATCACCGCGCTGATCACCGCCATGACCATCAGCACCACGGTCACACCGACGCGGACCGGCAGCACCTTCCACACCGGGCGGCCCTCCGGGACGTCGTACACCGCGTTGGCGGACCTGATGAACGCGGCGACATAGCCGGAGGCCGACCACACTGCGAGCAGCAGACCCACGATCGCCATGACCGAGCCGAGGCCGGCGTTGCCCTGCATCTGCTGGACCGCGCTGGTCAGGACGTCTCGCGCCGCGCCCGGGGCGAGCTTCTGGATGTTGTCCAGCACCTGCTGGGACGCCGACTGCCCGACGACGCCGAGCAGTGAGATCAGAGCCAGCAGCGCCGGGAAGAGCGCCAGGATGCTGTAGTAGGTGAGCGCTGCGGCCCGGTCGGTCAGCTCGTCCTTCTTGAACTCCTTCAAGGTGCCTTTCAGCACCGCCGCCCAGGAGCGCTTGGGCAGGTCCGTCGGAGTGTCCGGAGCCCGCTGCTCCACCTGCTCGTCCGGCCCGGCCTGAGGCGCCTCGGTGGTGTCGGCCCTCGTGTCGGTGGCGCCGTGCTCGCCGTTCCTTGCATGCCGTTTCAGTGTCCGTGCCATTGCGCACGAGTATCCGACCGAGCGTCACCCCACACCCGCATTCACGACATACCTGAACAAAGGGGAAGGGGGTCGACCCCAGCCCCACCGGAACACCGGCACCCTGGTCCGAGGCGCCTCCCCGGCGAACCCGCAGGCTTTCAGCTTCCTCAGGACTCACAGCCCCCGCACAGTGCCACCCCACGCTGTTGACGGGCGGCGTTCCTAACTTCCTGGCCATGACGGGAAACCACAAGGACAAGTCGATCACCCGGCGCCGCGCGATCGTGGTGACCGGTGGCACGGTCGCGGCGGGCGGGCTCGCCGTCGCGGGATATCAGGCGGCCTTCGCCGACCCGGCCACGACGGCGGCGACCGACGCCGCGGCGACGGCCGGCACGACCGCCTCGGAGAGCGCCGGCACCTGCATGACGCTGATGTCGAGCGTCACCGAAGGGCCGTACTACCTGGACAACGCCCTGGTGCGGAAGGACATCACCGAGGGCAAGAGCGGCGTCCCGCTGACGCTGCGCCTCACCGTCGTGGACGCCACCGACGGCTGCACCCCGGTCAAGGGCGCCGCCGTGGAGATCTGGCACTGCGACGCCTGGGGCTACTACTCCGGCTACACCACGGCCAACCCCGGCGGTTCCGCGCCCGCCGAGAGCGAGGACGGCTCGACCGCGAACGACAACACCTATCTGCGCGGGTACCAGATCGCCAACGCCAACGGGGTCGTGAAGTTCGAGACGATCTTCCCGGGCTGGTACACCCCGCGCACCTGCCACATCCACCTCAAGGTGCACACCGGCGGCCAGAAGGAGGACGGCACGTACGAGGGCGGCAAGGTCAACTACACCGGTCAGCTGTTCTTCGACGACGCGATCGCCGAGGAGATCTTCACGCTGGAGCCGTACTCGAAGCACTCCGGCAGCTATACCACCCTCGACAACGACATGGTCTATGACGGCGGCGGCGCCTCCAGCGGCCTGCTGACCCTGAAGGCCGTCCACAAGAAGGACCCGTCCAAGGGCTACAAGGGCTCCCTCGCCATCGGCGTCGACCCGGATGCCGAGAACACCGGCGTGGGCAGCGGCGGCGGTCGCGGTACGCCCCCGAGCGGCGCCCCGAGCGGAGCCCCTGGCGACGCGCCCAGCGGCACCCCGTCGGCCTCCGCCTCCGCCTCCGCCTAGGCGTACGGCCATGAGAAGCCGCGAGGACGAGGCACTGGCGCAGGCCGCCGTGACCGCGCTGACCGGACAACTGGCCCTGGCTCCCAAGCCGGGCCTGCCCGACCCGCGGGACCTGGGCGCCCGCGTCACCCGTCGGGACCACGGCATGCTGCGCTGGTCCGCCAAGGCGCTCACGCCGGGCCTTGCGGCGATGGCGGCTGCGGCCCGGCGCACGGGCGAGCCGACGCCCGGGCTCCGCAGCGAACTCGGCGCGATCGGCAGGTGCGCCGAGCACTCGGTGCACCTCGCGGGCGGCGGCCACCGGGGCGCCCTGTGGACACTCGGCCTGCTGGTCGCCGCGGCGGCACTCGACCCCCGGGCCGCAGCACGGGACGTCGCCGCGACCGCCAAGCGCATCGCCGCCCACACCGACAAGCGCGCCCCGCGCAGACCCTCCCGGGGCTCCTCGGTGTCCGCGCAGTACGGCGCCGCCGGGGCGCGGGGTGAGGCGCGGGCCGGATTCCCGCACGTACGGCGGGCGTTGGAAACGCTCGCCGCAGCCCGCGCGGTCGGCGCCACGGAGGAGCAGGCCCGCCTGGACGCCCTGCTCACCGTGATGTCCACCCTCCAGGACACCGAACTCCTCTACACCGCGGGCCCGATGGGGCTGCGGCACGTCCAGGCGGGCGCCCGCGGAGTCCTGGAGGCGGGCGGCACGTACACGGAGGCGGGCGTACAGGCCCTGGCAGCGTTCGACGCCGACCTGCACGCACGCGCGTGGAGCCCGCGGGGGAGTGCGGGGCTCCTCGCGGGGGCGCTGTTCCTGGACGCCCTGCCCCTCACGGCACGAGCGCGGGCTGCCTGACGCGGTCCTCCTCGGCCCGGCGACCGGCGGCCCACCGTGCCGCCGGTCCCATCGCGTACGACGCGGCAAGCATCGCCCCGCCCAGCAGCAGCCAGCCCGGTGTCCCCCACTCCACCAGCAGGGCCGTGAGCAGCAGCGGGCCGAGAGTGCGGGCGACGGTGACACCGGTCCCGAACAGGCCCTGGTACTCGCCGACGCGGCCCTCGGGAGCCAGGTCGAAGGACAGCTGCCAGGACCCCGCCGACTGCCCCAGCTCGGCGACCACTTGAAGCACCGCACCGACCACCAGGACACCGACAGCCACCCACAGGGACGCCCCCGCAGACAGGGCGAACACCACGCACGCGGCGAGCATCACCCAGCCCGCACGGCGCACCGCGCGCGTGGCGGTGCCCAGCCCCGTGACCCCGCGCGCCGCCCTGACCTGAAACAGCATCACCGCACCGGTGTTGAGCACGAACAACGCGGAGACCAGCCAGGCCGGCGCCTCGGTCCTACGAGTGATCCACAGCGGCAGCACGAGGCTGAGGAGCGGCAGCCGCAGCAACAGGATCGTGTTGAGCAACGCGACGAGGGCGTACGGCCGGTCCCGCAGGACGCCGGTGCTGCGACGTTTCTGCAAGGGCACCGGCACAAGCGCCGGTCGCGGCACGGCGGGCAGCCGCATCAGCAGCCCGGCACACAGCAGGAAACTCACCGCGTCCAGCGCGAACACCCCGAGATACGCAGCCCGTGTCCCGGCGTGCAGGGCCAGCCCGCCCAGCCCGGCGCCCACCGCGAGACCGGCGTTGAGCGTCGACTGCAGATGCGCCAGCAGCCCCGTTCGCTCCGCGGCCGGCACCAGCCCCGCGAGCAGCGCCTGCCGGGCCGCCGCGAGCCCGGACTGCGCCGCCGCGTACCCGCACGCGGCCAGCACGAACGGCACGAACCCGCCTACGACCACGAAGGACGCCACCGCGAGCCCCGTCGCGAGGGCCAGCAGCACGGCCGTACCGCGCGCGCCGCGCCGGTCGGCGAGCCGCCCCAGCGGAACCCCGACCAGCGACCCGACCGCCCAGCCGACGGTCAGCCCCAGTCCCACACGCGCGGGGTCGAGGCCGACGACCTGGGTGAAGTAGAGAGCGGACGTCGTGTAGTAGGCCCCGTCCCCGACCGAGTTGCTCAACTGGGCGAGGGCCAGCACGCGTTGCGGACCGGCGGGCGGGACGAGCGATTTCGTCATGCCTACGACACTAGAAACGCAGTGGGCTGCTCAGTAGCACCAATCATGAGCTGTTTCAGTGGCCCAATCGGCGTCGGCCGGCCAGCCCCCCCGCTCAGTCCACCGTTCTCAGCCCACCCCTCTCGGCCCACCCCCTCAGCAGCCCTCCAACACCCTCCCCAGCACCTCCAACGCCTCCGGATAAGCCCGCTCCCGAGGCGTCCCGTACCCCACGACCAGCCCCTGTGGCCGCCCTTCACCACCGCCCGGCGCATGCCAGTGCTCCCCCAGATGCCCCACCGCGAGCCCCGCCTCCTCGGCCCGCGCCAGCACCCGCGCCTCGTCGTCGACCTCCACCAGCGCGTGCAGCCCGGCCGCGATCCCGCGCACCTGCCGACGCGCCCCCAGCCGCTCCACGAGCTGGTCCCTGCGCCGCCGGTACCGCAGCCGGCAGGCGCGCACATGACGGTCGTACGCATGGCTGTCGATCAGCTCGGCGAGTGCCAACTGGCCGATGGACTCGGTGTGATGGTCACTGTGCAGCTTGGCGTCGGCCACGGCGTCGACGAGGTGCGGCGGCAGCACCATCCAGCCGAGCCGCAGCGCGGGCCCGAGCGTCTTCGAGGCCGTGCCCAGATACACCACCTGGGCCGGCGCCATCCCTTGCAGTGCGCCCACGGGCCGGCGGTCGTAGCGGAACTCCCCGTCGTAGTCGTCCTCGACGACGAGGCCCCCACGCGCGCGTGCCCAGTCGGTGAGCGCCCGCCGCCGCTCCGGGTGCAGCGTCACGCCGGTCGGATACTGATGCGCGGGCGTGACGACAACGGCGTCACAGTCCCCGAACCCCTCGGCGCACGCCCCTCGTTCGTCCACCCGAACGGGCACCACGGTGCCACCGCCCCGCCGCACCACCTCCCGATGGAACGGCAGCCCGGGGTCCTCCATCGCGAACGTGCCGCCCTCCAGCACACGCGTGAGCAGCGCCAGCCCCTGCACATACCCGGAGGTGATCACGATCCGCTCCGCCGGAGCGATCACCCCACGCGCCCGCCCCAAGTACTCCGACAGCGCGCTCCGCAGTTCGATGCGCCCGCGCGGATCGCCGTAGTCATACGCCAGTGAGGGCGCCGCGGCGATGGCCCTGCGCAACGCCCGCAGCCAGGCGGCCGCCGGAAACGTCCCCACGTCCGGACTCCCGGGCCGAAGATCAAAACGCGGCACACGCGCGCGTACGCCGGCCCCCGGCGGTTCGGTGCCGACGGGAAGCAGCACGGCGACCTGGGTACCCGCGCCCTGCCGAGCGGTGAGATACCCCTCGGCGACAAGCTGGTCGTACGCCGCCTTGACGGTGTTCCGCGAGATGCCGAGTTCGTCGGCGAGGCGCCGAGTCGCGGGCAACCGAGCACCGGGTGCCAGCCGTCCGTCCCGGACAGCGTCGCGCAGGGCACGTTCGATGCCGGTCCGGCGCCTGTCGGCATCGGCGAGCTCCAGATGCAGGTCCATCCCGACCCCCTAGGGCGCGGGGCTGTATCGATCTGCGGCTCCGCCGCGTGGACGCGACCAGCCCCCACGACCCGCAGACCGCAAAGATGGCCGGACACCCCGTTGGTACCCGGCCATCAATCTCACGTCAGCTCTTCAGAGAGGACATCCAGCTCTCGACCTCGTCCGACCGCCGAGGCAGCGCAGCGCTCAGGTTCCGGTTCCCGTCGTCCGTCACCAGGATGTCGTCCTCGATCCGCACACCGATACCCCGGTACTCCTCCGGCACCGTCAGGTCATCGGCCTGGAAGTACAGCCCCGGCTCGACGGTCAGCACCATGCCCGCCGCCAGCGTGCCGTCGACATACGACTCCACGCGCGCGGCAGCACAGTCATGCACGTCCATGCCGAGCATGTGCCCGGTCCCGTGCAGCGTCCACCGCCGCTGGAGCCCGAGCTCCAGCACCCGCTCGACCGGCCCCTCGACAAGCCCCCACTCGACGAGCCGCTCGGCGAGCACCCGCTGCGACGCGTCATGGAAGTCCCGGTACTTCGCACCCGGCTGCACGGCCGCGATACCGGCCTCCTGGGCGTCGTACACGGCGTCGTAGATCTTCTTCTGGATCTCGCTGTACCGCCCGTTGATCGGCAGCGTGCGCGTGACGTCGGCGGTGTAGTACGTGTGCGTCTCGACGCCCGCGTCGAGCAGCAGCAGGTCACCGGAGCGCACGGGCCCGTCGTTGCGCACCCAGTGCAGCGTGCAGGCGTGCGGCCCGGCCGCGCAGATGGAGCCGTAGCCGACGTCGTTGCCCTCCACGCGCGCGCGGAGGAAGAACGTGCCCTCGATGTAGCGCTCGGACGTGGCCTCGGCCTTGTCGAGGACCTTCACCACGTCCTCGAAGCCGCGCACCGTGGAGTCGACGGCCTTCTGCAACTCGCCGATCTCGAAGTCGTCCTTGACGAGCCGCGCCTCGGACAGGAAGACCCGCAGCTCCTCGTCGCGCTCGGCGGTGACCTTGTCGGTGAGCGCGGCCTCGATGCCGGCGTCGAAGCCACGGACGACGCGCACCGGGCCGGCGGCCTCACGCAGCGCGTCCGCCAGCTCGCGCACGTCGGACGCGGGGATGCCGTACAGCTTCTCCGCCTCGGTGAGCGAGTGCCGGCGGCCGACCCACAGCTCGCCCTGTCCGGACAGCCAGAACTCACCGTTGTCGCGGTCGGAGCGCGGCAGCAGATAGATCGTCGCCTTGTGACCGTCGGCGGCGGGCTCCAGGACGAGCACACCGTCCTCGGTCTGGTTGCCGGTGAGGTACGCGTACTCGACCGACGCACGGAAGGCGTACTCGGTGTCGTTCGACCGCGTCTTCAGGTTGCCCGCGGGGATCACCAGCCGCTCGCCGGGGAATCGCGCCGACAGCGCGGCGCGCCGCGCGGCGGTCTCGGCGACCTGCGGGATCGGCTCCAGGCCGCGCAGCTCCGTGTCGGCCCAGCCGGACTTCATGTTCTCGGCAAGCTCGTCGGACACGCCCGGGTACAGGCCGTTCTTGCGCTGCTTGACGGGCTCTTCTTCGGCAGTCTCCGGGGTCTCCGAGAGCTCTTCTGCCACGGCGGTCATCCTCCTCGATACGGCACTGGACCCCCTCCATCGTACGGTCGTACAGGAGAGGGCCCAGGGGAGAAGGGCCGGTTGCCCGCCGCTGCTATGGCGCAGGCCACACGCTTGTTATGGGCAGGTGACCGAGGGCACGGGCCGCTACTTGAAGCAAGGGCCCGGGCACTACTCGAAGCGAGCCGCCAGGAGCACCACGTCCTCCTCGCTGTCCGCCAGCTCCACGCCGTTCGGCAGCACGGTCCGCAGTACGTGGTCGACGACGGCGTCCGGGTCGTGCCGGATCGCCCTCGGCACTCCGGCCGCCGCCGCGTGCAGCCGGGCGAAGGCGCGGTCGGTGGGGTCGCCGGTGCGGTGCAGCAGCCCGTCGGTGTACAGCAGAACCGTCTCTCCGGCTTCCGCCACCAGCTCCACGCTCGGCGCCTCCCAGCAGGCCAGCATGCCCAGCGGCGCGGACACGGAGGTCTCCACGAACTCCGTGCGCCGATCGCCGATCAGCAGCGGCGGGGTGTGCCCGGCACCGGCGAGCGTGATCTTGCGCAGGGAGGGCTCGCAGTAGGCGAACAGGGCGGTGGCGGAGCGGGCGGGCTCGGTGAGTCTGAGCAGCAGCTCCAGGTCGGACAGGACCGCGACCGGGTCCTCGCCCTCCATCACGGCGTACGCCCGCAGGCTGGCCCTGAGCCGTCCCATCGCGGCGACCGCGCTGGGCCCGGACCCGGTCACCGAGCCGACCGCGAGGCCGAGCGCGGCGTCCGGCAGCGGCAGCGCGTCGTACCAGTCGCCGCCCCCGCGCGGGCCGGTGCGGTGCCGCGCGGCGAGCTGGACGCCGGCCATGCGGGGCAGCCGGGAGGGAAGCAGTTCCTCGGAGATCGTCCTCATGGCCGTGCGCGTGCGCTCGACCTCGAGGAGCCGGGCCAGGTGTTCGGTGGCGTAGCGGACGTACAGGCCGACGAGGTGGCGCTGGCGCTCGACCGGTTCGGCGGGCTCGTCGTACAGCCATACGGCGGCACCGAGGCGGCCGGCGGCGTCGGTGGACAGGGGGAGGGCGTAGCTGGCGGCGTAGCCGAGGCGGGCGGCCACCTCGCGGTGGCGGGGGTCGAGCTTGTTCTCGGCGAACAGGTCGGGCTCGGCGATCTCGCCGTCGCCGCCGGGAAGTCCGTCGAGGATCCTGCCGTACGAAAGGGAGCTGCGCGGCACGGTCTCGATGTGTCCGAGGTCGGCGCGCGCGAGGCCCAGCCCGATGGTCGTGTCCGGGCCGAGGCCGTCGGCGGGTTCCAGGACGACAAGACCGCGCCGGGCGCCCACGAGGGCGGATCCGGCGCGCAGCAGTTCCTGGAGTGCGTCGTCGAGTGCGTCCGTGCGTGCCAGACGTTCGGTGAGTTCATGGAGCGTCGTGAGGTCCGAGACCCAGCCGGCGAGACGGTCCTGAAGCAGTGCGCCCGGCGGGTTCGGTGGGGGAACCGCTGGGGTTCCCGAGGCTCCGGGCGCGGGCGCGACAGTGTGTGCGGGCGAGGGAACCGTGGAATCGATTCCGGCCACTTTCGAAGGGTGAGGGGCGTTCATGGTGTCCGGCTTTCCGACCGGTGCGTATTGCTCAAAAGCATCGCAAACCCCCATGTCATTCTGCGCCGCTAGCAGTGTCTCCACATGTACACGCACTCGTAAGGGGATGTCCAGCATTGTCCTGCCGGGATTCCTGGTGTCCGTGGGTCACCCGAGCACTCCTGGTAGACCTCTTGCGTAAAGGCAAAGTTGGCTTAAAACTGCCTCAGGGAACGGGGTATTGCGGTCGACTGGTTTCGTTCCACGGAGCGTCACAGCGGTCGTGATGGGTACGTACTCGGTGAAGGCCAGGGGTGGTGGACAACCGCCCGGAACCTGGTGACGGACCCGGGCGTCTTAGCCACTGACGATCGTGCCCCATCCTCCCGTGGCGGAGGCGAAGAGAAATACGCGCGACGGCAAAACGCCAGACTTCGCCACCCCCACGCCACGCCCATGCTTTTGGTAGACGCAGTGTGGACGAGGCTGCCGTGGACGCAGCCAACGCTCGGCCCATAGGGGTTCCCCTTGCTCATTGCAGGGGTGTGATGCGCCAACAGGTACGCACAGTGAAGTGATCGACACATGGTGTGATGAAGCCCACGGTGTTGCCAGCGGTGCAACGGAAAGGAACGAGCGCTCATGCGCGAGATCCTCGGAAAGCGACGCAGGCTCCTGCGCGGTGACGGGAAGTCTGAGCAGATCAGCGCGGCCCTGACCTTCGCGACGCAATGGCGCTGGCCCGTACTCCCGGGCGTGGCGACGCACCTGCAGGGACACTCCCGCTGCGGCTGCCCCGACCCGGACTGCACGGTGCCCGGCGCGCACCCCTTCGACCCCGGCCTCCTCGCGGCCACCACCGACGAGCGCATGCTGCGCTGGTGGTGGACCAACCGGCCGACGGCGCCGATCATCCTCGCCACCGGCGGCCAGGCTCCCTGCGCGGTCAGCCTGCCCGCCCTGCCGGCCGCTCACGCACTCACCGCACTCGACCGCATGGGCATGCGCCTCGGCCCCGTCGTCGCCTCGCCCGCCCGCTGGGCGATCCTGGTGAAGCCGTACTCCATGGAACAGCTGGGCGAACTGCTGTACGCCAAGGACTTCGTCCCCGGCTCCCTGCGCTTCCACGGCGAGGGCGGCTATATCGCCCTGCCCCCGTCCGAGACGGGCCAGGGCTCCATCAGCTGGCAGCGAGCCCCGCTTCCCGGCTCGGCCTCCCCGTGGGTCCCCGATGTGGAGGCCGTGGTGGATGCCACGGTCGAGGCCCTCACTCGTACGGGTGTGAGCGCGCCCGAGTTGTAGGGCTCTCCGGCGCGCGCGGAACGGTGCACACGTGCGCGGTCGTTATGTTCCGCTATATGTCGCGTCATTCCAGGGGAAACCGGGCACCGTCATCGCATCGCCGCGGGCCGAAGCACAGAAGAATCCGTCTGATCGCCCTCGCGTCCGTCGCGGCGGCCGCGGTCGCCCTGCCGCTGGCCTGGGCGGCCGCCGGCCAGGTCGTCGAAGCGGGCCGGGCCGCCGTGGGGACGCCCGCGCGTGATGCCGTACGGTCCTCCCCGCCCGCCCCGAAGGAGGGCACCGTACGTCCGTCACCTCGCGGCGACGCCAAGGCGCCGTCGGCCGCTGACAGCGGCTCCCCGCTGCTGCTCGACCTGGGCCTTGCCACCGCCGTGCGCTGCGGCCCCGAACTCACCTCGCCCGAGGGCATCGAGGCGCAGACCTGTGTCCTCACGCAGGGCGAGGACACCTGGGCGCGCACCTACTTCCGCAATGCGACCGGCGGCGCGCTGGACTCCGTGCTGAGCCTCATGGGGCCCGGTGGACGCACGCTGCAGATGCGCTGCGTCGTGGGCGCCGAGGACGAGCCGGGGACCTGCGAGACGCCCAAGGAGCGCACGCGGGGAGGTGCGGGCGCCTACACGGCCGTCACGGAGTTCGCCGAGCGGGCCGGGCGCGGGGCTCTGTTGCTGCGTTCCGCGAGCAACTCCGCACCGGGCAATTCCGGGGCGGGTACGGGCCGTTGACATGTGACGTCATTCCGTAAAGGTCTGCGCACATGGAAAGACCCGGTTGCTGGCGACGGGGGATGCACCAGCAACCGGGCTAGTGGAACGGTAACAAGAGATCGGCGGTTCGCAAATTCGATCCGGGCTTTCCAGTCACGGATTCCCTTGCTCCGCATGGGAGTTGTGATCGGATTCACCCCTCCCGAGGGGGGCCGTGCGGCTGAACGGTCGTTCAGCCGCACCCGATCCGCGAGCCGCCCGTCAGCTGAGCGTGACCTGCCGGTTGGTCAGGCCGCCCCGCGCGCGACGCTCGTCCGCGGTGAGCGGGGCGTCCGTGGCCAGGGCCGCGGCGAGTCGCTCGGCGAACTCGGCCGCCGGCTTCTCCACGTCCTCCGCGCCGACACCGCTCGGCAGGTCCCAGACCGGCACGGTGAGGCCGTGCGCGCGGAAGGAGCCCACGAGACGGGTGCCTTCGCCGAGGTTCGACTTCCCTGCCGCGTGCAGCCGCGAGAGAGCGTCCAGAAGCTGCTCCTCGGGGTGCGGCATGACCCAGCGCAGGTGGTTCTTGTCCGGCGTCTCGCACCAGTAGGCGGCGTCCACGCCGGTGAGCTTGACGGTGGGGATGGCCGCGGCGTTGGCCCGCTCCAAGGAGGCGGCCACTTCCGGAGTGGCGTTCTCCGCGTCCGGGACCCAGAACTCGAAGCCGGAGTGGACAACTGGCTCGAAGGCGCCCTCGGGGTCGAGCAGATCCTGCAGCCGCGGACCGTCGGCCGGGGCGCGGCGGCCCTGGACGGGGGTGCCGGGCTGCGCGGTGAGCGCCTGCTGGAGGGTGTCGGCGAGGTCGCGGCTGATGTCGCCCGACGCCGTGTCGTTCTGCAGGCCGAGCAGGACCGAGCCGTCGTCGCGGCGCAGGGCCGGCCAGGCCATCGGCAGCACCGTGGCCAGCGTGACGGACGGGACGCCTTCGGGGAGGCCGCCCTTCAGGGGCAGTTCGACGGTGGCGGCGGGCACCAGCTCGCGCAGGGCCACCCAGTCGCACTCGCCCGGCAGCCCGTCGAACGGGCGCTGCACCAGCTCGGTCACCGCATGCGCGGCCGTCCGGCCATGACAGGCCTTGTAGCGGCGGCCGCTGCCGCAGGGGCAGGGCTCGCGTGCGCCGACGACCGGGACCTCGCCGTCGATGATCTGCGGGCGCTTTGCCTTGGTCTGGGGTCGCTTCTTGGCCATCGTGGGTGTCTCCCGGTTACGGCTCGTCTCGTACGGGCGCGAGCCTAGCCGTTCACGCCATGGTCGACGGGAGGCTGTGGACAACCCACGGGTCGTGCCGGGAGCGGGGGCGCTTCGCGGCGGAGGCGGAGCGTCGGTCGAAACCGACGTGTCCGGCTCTGTTTCCCTCGGTTCCTTCAGCACTGGGCAGTTGCTTCAGTGCTGTGCCGTTCCGTCAGCCCCCGTGCGGCTGCTTCCGTCCCGTGCGGTTGCTTCAGCCGCGTGAGGTTGCTTCAGCCCCGTGCCTTCAGTCCAGATCGTCGAACGCGTCCGCGAAGTCGAGGCGGGATATCCCGCCCAAGGCCGGCGCTGCGACGCGCGTAGCGAAATCGTCGCGGCGGTGCCCGGCATCCGGATCATGAACGTCGTCGTGGACCACGACCCAGACCGTGACCTCACCGCGGGCGTCGTCCCGTACGCCCCAGTCGTCGGCCAGGGCGGTGATGATGTTGAGCCCGCGGCCGCCGTGCGCGGTGACCGAGGGCGTGGCCGGAGCAGGGCGAGTGGGTCCGCCGCCGTCCGTCACCTCCAGCGTGAGCCTGCCGCCCGTCTCCACGCGCCATGCGGCCCGGACGTCCCCGTCCCCGGACAACGCGTCACCCAGCGGTCGGCCGTGTTTGCACGCGTTGCTCAAGAGTTCGGAAAGAATCAGTACGGCATCGTCGATGACCGATTCCGCCACGCCACCCCTGCGCAACTGAGAGCGCATACGGTGCCGCGCTTTCCCCACGCCCGCAGGGCCATGAGGAACGGCCATGCTCGACGACGTGGGCACCTCCTGTGCCACCACCAACGCCACCCCCGAGACCTCCTTTGCCCCACGCCACGGTGTGGATGCCCCATTGGCCTGTACCGGAAACCGGCCAACCAAGGTCCGGGGACGCATTCAGAACGATCGAATACGGACCGAACGCGCCGGAGCACTCCCTGTAATCGGGATGGCTGGAATTCGTAGGTGTGGCCGAGAGTGGAGGATGGGGCTGGAGGGGCTCGGGGGTCAAGAGGTTGCGCAATGATTGAAGGGGTTTTAGGGGTTTCCCCCGCTACCCCCTATCCCCGTGTATCCCCCATCCCCCTGTTTCAGCGGCCGAGCTGGTGCAGCACCGCGCGCGGGCGGTTGGTGATGATGGCGTCGATGCCGAGCTCGACACAGAGATCGACATCCTGTGGCTCGTTCACGGTCCAGACGTGCACTTGGTGGCCGGCACGCTTGAGGCGCTCCACGTAGCCAGGGTGGCTGCGCACGATCCGGATCGAGGGTCCCGCGATGTGGACGCCGGCGGGCAGGCGTCCGTCCCGCAGCCTCGGTGAGACGAACTGCATCAGATAGACCGTGGGCAGCACGGGCGAGGCGGCACGCACGCGATGCAGCGAACGTGCGGAGAAGCTCATGACACGCACCGGGGACTCGGCGGCCGAAGCGGGCGCGTCGAGCCCGAACCGCTTCAGCAGAAGCAGCAGCCGTTCCTCGACCTGCCCGGCCCACCTGGTCGGATGCTTGGTCTCGATCGCCAGCTCCACCTGCCGCCCCGCGTCGGCGACGAGCTCCAGCAGCCGTTCCAGAGTGAGTACGGAGGTGTCCTCGGGGTCCTCCGGCCGGAACTCCCAGTCCGGCTCCTCGGTGCGGTTCTTCCACGAGTCGCGGTTCTTGCGGGAGCCGAAGTCCAGGGCGGCGAGCTCGGCGAGTTCCAGCGCCGAGACCGCGCCGCGGCCGTTGGACGTACGGTTGACGCGACGGTCGTGGACGCACACGAGGTGGCCGTCGGCGGTGAGGCGTACGTCGCACTCAAGGGCGTCCGCACCGTCCTCGATGGCCTTCTTGTACGCGGCCAGGGTGTGCTCGGGGGCGTCTTCGGAGGCTCCGCGATGGGCGACGACTCGGATCTGCTGCTGCCGTGCGTGGGTCACCGCGTCATGGTGTCACCGAGCGGGGGTAGGCGTGGGACCGGAGGAGTCGTAAAGAGGCTCGAATTGTTCCTGTTTAGTCTCACATGACCTATATAAAGAATGGCCGTGGACCCACAGCGACCGCTTATGGTGCTCTGACGGCCCGTGGGAAAAGCTGACGGCATACAAAAAGCCGTAGCCATGCAGAGCTGAAGCGCACCGACAGCCGACAATTACTGGCCAGCGTGAACGGGCGTGACCGAGTGCGACCGATATCAACAGCCGTGGATCGAGGAGAGAAGCTGTGAGCACCGAGAACGAGGGCGCCGCGGTACCCCCGGCCCCGTCCGCACCCCCCGTGCCGGTGGATGCTCCTGCTGCTCCGGCGTCCCAGGAGGGCCCGGCTCCCGAGGGCGGTGACGCCCCGACCGCTCCCATCCCGCCGGTGCCTGGTGATGCCCCGGCGGGCTCGACCGGCACCGAGCCTTACGCCCACGCGGCCTCCGACGGCTCTCAGCCGCCTGCCGCCGAGGCCGTATCGAACGGAGCTCAGCAGCCGGCCCCGGCCCCTGACTCTTCCCCATCTCCTGCCTCTGCCCCTGCTCCTGCTCCGCAGAGCTCGGCGCCCGACGCGTCCTGGCCGCCCCCGCCGCCGCCCGGCACACCGCCGTACGCCGACAGCGGTGCCGCCACGGGTGGTGCCGGTGCGGGCGGCTTCGGCGCGGGTGGCTTCGGTGCCGGTGGTTTCGGTGCGGGCTCCGGCTGGGGTGCGACCTACCAGCAGCCGGAGCCGAAGTCCGGCCGCGGGCGGGGCGGACTGCTCGCCGGAGTCCTCATCGCCGCGCTGGTCGCGGGCGGCCTGGGCGGCGGTCTCGGTTACACCCTGGCCAAGAACAACGAGAACACCTCCTCGACAACCGTCTCCGCCCCCGACAGCGGCGGCTCCGTCAAGCGCGACCCGGGCACCGTCGCGGGTGTGACCGCCAGTGCGCTGCCGAGCACCGTCACCATCCAGGCGGAGAGCAGCGGCGGCGAGGGCGGCACCGGCACCGGCTTCGTCTTCGACACCGAGGGCCACATCGTCACCAACAACCACGTGGTGGCCGACGCGGTCGACGGCGGCAAGCTCACGGCGACCTTCGCGAACGGCAAGAAGTACGACGCGGAGGTCGTGGGCAACGCGCAGGGCTACGACGTCGCGGTCATCAAGCTCAAGAACGCCCCGTCGGACCTCAAGCCGCTCACGCTGGGCGACTCCGACAAGGTGGCCGTCGGTGACTCGACGATCGCGATCGGCGCCCCCTTCGGCCTGTCCAACACGGTCACCACCGGCATCATCAGCGCCAAGAACCGCCCGGTGGCCTCCAGCGACGGCACCGGCAGCAACGCCTCGTACATGAGCGCCCTGCAGACGGACGCCTCGATCAACCCCGGCAACTCCGGCGGCCCGCTGCTGGACGCGCAGGGCAACGTCATCGGCATCAACTCCGCGATCCAGTCCGCCGCCAACGGCCTGGGCGGCACCAGCCAGTCCGGCTCCATCGGCCTCGGCTTCGCCATCCCGATCAACCAGGCCAAGTACGTCGCCCAGGAGCTGATCAAGACCGGCAAGCCGGTCTACGCCAAGATCGGCGCCTCCGTCTCCCTGGAGGACACCACCGACGGCGCCAAGATCACCGAGCAGGGCGCCAGCGGCTCGGACGCGGTCGAGACGGGCGGCCCGGCCGCCAAGGCCGGCCTCAAGCCCGGCGACGTCATCACCAAGCTCGACGACCGGGTGATCGACTCCGGCCCGACCTTGATCGGCGAGATCTGGACCCACAAGCCCGGCGACAAGGTCACGATCACCTACGAACGGGGCAGCCAGTCCCGCACGGTCGACCTGACCCTGGGCTCCCGCACGGGCGACAGCTGACACCTACGGCCACGCACGCGCCCGACCGGCTCCGCCTGCCCAACCACTCCTGACGGCGGAGCCATTGGCCCCACCCGGACCACGCACCCCGCACAGCCCGCGCGGCCGGTAGGCTGTAGCCGCTCCACCCCAGGTGGGCCGGGGCCGAGGTGGGTTGCCCGAGCGGCCTAAGGGAACGGTCTTGAAAACCGTCGTGGCAGCGATGTCACCGTGGGTTCAAATCCCACACCCACCGCGCAGGTCAGAAGCATTGCAGGTCAGAAGGGGTGCCCTCAGTAGCGGGGCACCCTTCTGCGTTCACCTGCGGCCAGGACCTACGCCGCTTTGAGGCACCGTCCGGGTCTGGAAGATGACTGCGTCCCGCCCTCAACCCAAACCCGGCTTTGGTCACAACTGGAGCCCGGCGGCGCACTTCGGTGATGGAGAGGTTGCCTCCGCACGCCGAATACGTATCGCACTTGATCCCCTACCTTGAGTGACATCAGCGGGTCGCATCATGCGCGGTCCGCTCCAGGAGGGGATCTCAACATGATGCGACGACGCATGGCCGTGGCCCTGGGGGCGCTGGCGGCAGCCGCGACCTTGACAGTCGCGGTGCCGGGCTCGGCGTACGCGGCGGAAGGCGTCCTGGTCATCAACGGCGCTGCATACGAAAACCCGAGCGGCTGTTACGCCGTCGATCGGTACCCGTCCTCGGTGGGTAACCACACCGACGCCATCGCCGAGGTCCACTCAGGGCCGGACTGCTCCGGTCCGGTCGAGTGGCTGGTCTACCCGGGCGAGACGTACCACACCGAAACAGCCCAGAGCGTCTTCGTCCTCTGAGTTCACCGGCGGCATGGGCGCCTCGTTCCCAGCGGGGCGCCAGGTGACGGTTAGCCGCCCCCTGGCTGGTCTTGATGACCGTCGTGGCAGCGATGTCGCCGTGGGTTCAAATCCCACACCCACCGCGTACCTGCACGTCGCGGGGATGTCCGCGGGGCAGAGTGTCTCGATCTTGGCAACGGGCACTCGGAGGTTGCTGCCGCCCGAGGAGGTCCGATGCCCACGATCGCGCCGATCGCCTACAAGGGGCTCGACTCGATGCCCACTTGGTTTGTTGTCGTGGTCGCGGTGCTGGCTACGTTCGGGATCGTCCTGGCCTATCGGCGGAGGCGTTGACGGCCCCGCGCGCCCTCATCGGTTCTCACTGACGCCGTTGGCCGAGGACACAGAACTCGTTGCCTTCGGGGTCTGCCATGACAATCCACGACCTGTCACCTTGGCCGATGTCGACACGCTTGGCGCCGAGAGCCTCAAAGCGGGCCACCTCGGCGGCCTGGTCATCGGGCCTGAAGTCGAGGTGCAGTCGGCTCTTGGCCTTCTTGGGCTCATCAAGCCGGACGAACTCCAACCCTGGCAGGCGATCCGGCTCCGGGCGGATCTCGAACTCATCATCACTGGAGTGGACCACGACCCAACCGAGCGCCGAAGCCCACCACTGCCCCAAGGCCACCGGATCCGCCGAGTGAACAATTACCTGTTCCCATTCCAAGGTCATGTGCCGAGCCTAGGCACATCGTGACTTCGAGAACAGGTGCTTGTTCTGCTCGCCGCTCTCCCCCGTTCAGGACTTCTTCGCGCCGGTCCGCTTCGCGGCAGCGGTGGGCCTCTTCGCAGTGGCCCGTTTCGCGGTGGCCCGTTTCGTAGTCGTCCGCTTCGTGGCGGCCCGCTCTTCCGTCGCCCGAGTGGCCGTCGCCGGCGACGGGGCGGACCGGGCGGCCGATGTGATCGGCCACTTGAGCTCGATCTCGAGTTCGATCTCCCCATCCTCGACCTCGAACTCGATCTCACTGTGAAGATCGGCGGGGATCCGCAGACTCAACTTCCAGGGATCGATTTCCAGTTCGGCGTCCCCGCCCTTCCGCAAGGCGGCCGCGAGCGCCGCGAGCTGATCAGCCGCCTCCAGGCGGGACAGGGAGCGCTTCTGCTCAAACTTGAGGTCCGTCATGGCGTCTCCGATCCGATCCAGCGCACAAAACACCCGGTAATGACCATTCTGGGGGTGCGGGCCGAGTTGGACATCTCGTGGCGATGTGCTGTGAAAGTGCAGGTCAGTCGCCCGTCCGGCTCGCCCGCAACAGCCTCAACTGCCCGATCTCCGCGGCGTTCTTCATCAGCTCGGCGTTCACCCAGCCGATCATGTGGGTGACTGTGTGCTGCGCGTCGTTCGGCCACGGGAACGGCGCCGTGGCGTCCAGGCCCCTGTCGTCGAGCCCCTCCAGTGCCGTCAGCCACTCCGTGCGCAGGTCGCGCAGCCAGGCGACGGTTGCCGGGCCGTCGCCGGGCCACGTGACGTCGGCCCTCTCCCGGGGTGCGCGTCCCCGCAGATGGTCCGTGGCCACGCTCCACCACCAGCCGATGTGCCAGCTGACCCAGGCGATCGTCGGCACCGGGACGGGGTCGGGCTCGGTCTCCGTCCAGTCCGGCACCCAGGTGCCGTCGGCGGACCGGCGCACCGTCCAGCAGTACGGCCCCGGTTCCCACAGGAAATCCTCGGGCCGGAGCCGGTCGAGGTGGTACTCGAACAGCGCCCAGGTCAGATCGAACTGCCAGCGCAGCAGGTCACGTCGGGAAGCGCTCATCGGCCGACCTTGGCACAGGAGCTCCCCCGCGGGGCAAGCAGATTTCCCCACCCCGCGGCTGCTCCGAGAGCGCTGCAGACCGCTGCCTTCAGAGCCGTTAGGGCGCGAGAGGCCGGAGCGCGCTGGAGGCCGTACGGCGTGAGAAGCCGTAGCACGCTGGAGATCGCCGAGCGCTAGAGCTCGTAGTCCCGCGCCAGCCCCTCCCAGTCCACCTCCCGCAGCGCGTCCTCCGCATCGCAGCCGTACGGTACGTCCGTGGTCGGCTGGAACCAGATGATCGTGAGGGCGGAGCGGTGGAGGACCGGGTCGTGGTCGCGGTCGAGGGCCGTGGAGTGGAAGGCGCCGACGCAGGCCACGGAGGGCAGCACCTCGACGGGGCCGAATGCGCCCGAGTACTGGTCGGGATACTCACGCGGCGGCGGCACGAGGTGCACCGGCAGGGAAGGGTGGGCACGTTCCGCGGCGTGGAAGAGGCCCTTGATCTTCATGTCGTTGACCAGCCTGCACGGGTACCCCTCCAGCATTCCGCCGTACGTCGAGGAGAGCCGCAGCTCGGAGAGGTCGAGCGAGCGGCCGGACGTGAGGACGACGCGGGTCAGCGACATGGTCGGCACTCTAGGGCGGTGGTGCATCGAACTCCCGTGCATTTTTCGAGGCCTCGGTCGGGCGGCTGCGCCCGTCAGGGCCGGTGCCCCGTCATCCGCGCCGCCGACGCGATCGTCGCGCGGGCTTCGCGTTCGGTCAGGCCGGTGTCGAGCGCCGCCTCGACAAGGGGGTCGACGAGGGCGGGGCCGATGCCGTCCTCGTAGGCCCGGCAGGCCGCCCAGAACAGCCGGGTGTTGCGCTGGCCCTCGTGGGCGGCGAGCACGAACTGGACGAGTCCCTGGCCGTGGCCGCCGGCCGACGGGGGCGTGAAGGGGTGCGTGCGGGGCGGGGGGAGCAGAAGGCGCAGGAGGGCGCGCGGGCAGGGCGCGGGGGTGATGTGGGAGGTGCCGGGAGCGGTGCTGTAGGTGCCGTGGTCGGTGCGCGAACCGGGGCCGACGAGGTAGCCGCCGGCACCCCGGATGTCGATGCCGGGTGCGAGGCGGCCCGCCGAGTTGGGGACGACGACGTCGGCCGGGCCGGTCAGCCAGAGGTGGCGGCCGCCGCTGGGGGTCAGGACGACCACCGTGGGCGGAATGGTGAACAGGTGGCGCAGCGCCAGTTCGCGCAGGGCCGCGGAGGAGTCCGTACCGGATTTGGTGTCGAGGTCGATGCCGATCAGATGGTGCGGGGGAAGGCCACAGGCGATGCCGTAGCCCGTGGCCCAGGGGGCGGCGGCGAAGAGTTCGCGGATGCGGGCGGGGTCGGTGGAGGCGTCGTAGACCCCGTGCCCGAAGCGGCCGCACTCGCCGTGGCAGGGCGCGGGGTCGAGATCGTCGCGGTGCGGGGAGCGCAGGGCCGGGAGTTTCGTCCGGGACAGGGGGATGACGGCCAGTCCGCGCTCGGCGGCTGACAGGGCGTGTGCGAGGGCCAGCGTCGTGGCCTGCCGGTCGGTGGTGGCCATGCCTCTATGTTCGTACGCGTGTTCGAAAAAAGAAAGAGGGGGAGGGCGCGACTCGCCGGGCGACGCGCCGGTCGGCAGGGATTGGCCGGAAGTGCGCTGGAACCTTTCCCCCCTTGGGGGGCTTGGGGCGGAGGTGACCGTAGTGCCCTGTCTTGGGAGTTGGAAGTGGCGAAAGGGGTTTATCGACTTGTCATCACGCTTCAGGGCGAATAGGGGCTTCTGGGGTGGTTCGCCGGGGATTCGGTGGGCAACTCTGATCTCGCGACGTTGTGCAGAACTCCGGGGTGGTCGGCCAACTGCCTTGGAACGAGCAGTACTTCATGCACCACCAATGCGTCCGGCGGGGAGCCTGGGCGCACCTGTTCTGGAGGAACAAACATGGCAAGCATCCGTACCGCCCGCGTCATCGCCGCCGTCTCCGCACTCCCGCTGGCCGCCGCCCTCTTCGCCGGCGTCGCGACGGCGGACAACGGCGCCTTCGCGGACGACGGATCCAGCGCGGCTGTCACGAACGCCGCTCAGGGCCTCATCGGCAGCGGGGTCGGCGGCGACAACTACGGCAACTCGTCCACCACCCAGCAGCAGGCGACCGGTTCCGGCGCCTCGAACCAGAGCAACACGGCCCAGGTCAACGGTTCCGCGTTCACCTCCGTCAACCAGGGCAACGACAACACGTCCGTCAACTTCACGCCGCTCTGGTGGTGAGCTGAGGGGGCCGGTGCCCCGTGCTCAGGCACCGGCCTCCTCGGACTGTGTGGGGTGTGCTCTGTGGGTGCAACGCGTCTGCGCGGCGGTACTTCGGTACCGCCGCGCAGGCGTTTTTCCACGGCCTTGACAGTGCGCAATATCTGACGGACAGTCAGAAACCTTCGTGGGGCCTCTGGACGTTCCCGAGAAATGGTGGGAACCGGATCGGCGGTCGCGGTGTACCAGAAGTGTCAGTGCGATGCGCCGTGGGGCGAGTGGGGCGAAGAGGACGAGGGGGCGACGGTGAGCTACGAGCCGGTGGTGAGCCATGAGGTGAATGAGGGGGACGAGTTCGAGACGCGGCTCAAGGCGTACGCGGGGCGGCGCGCCGCCGTGGCCCGTGCGGGCAGGGATCCCGTGAACGCGCCCATGATCCGGCACTGGTGCGAGGCGATGGGCGACACCAACCCGGCGTACTCGGGACCGGACGCCATCGCACCGCCCACCATGCTCCAGGCGTGGACCATGAGCGGTCTGGTCGGCCATACGGGACGCACACACGCGTACGACGACCTGCTCGGCCTGCTCGACGAGGCGGGCTTCACGTCGGTGGTCGCCACGGACTGCGAGCAGGAGTATCTCCGGCCCCTGCGTCCGGGGGACCAGATCACCTTCGACTCGGTGATCGAGTCGATCTCGGAGCAGAAGACGACGAAGCTCGGCACGGGGTACTTCGTCACCACCCGCATGGACATCCGCGTCGGCCCCGACCTCGCCGGCACCCACCGCTTCCGCATCCTCAAGTACGCGCCCATACGCCGGGCAGGGCGGAAGTCGGCACAGCCGGACCGGGGGCAGAAGCCGTCACGCCCCCGCCCTGTCGTCAACCGCGACAACGCCGGCTTCTGGGAGGGCGTGGAGCAGCACAGACTGCTCATCCAGCGCTGCACCGGCTGCGGCACCCTGCGCCACCCCTGGCTGCCCGGCTGCAACGCCTGCGGCGGGCTGGACTGGGACACGGTTGAGGCGAGTGGCGAGGGGACGGTCTATTCGTACGTCGTGATGCACCACCCGCCGTTCCCCGCCTTCGACCCTCCGTACGCGGTCGGCCTGATCGAACTGGCCGAGGGGGTGCGGGTGATCGGCAACGTGCTGGGGGTGCCGTACGACAAGGTGCGGATCGGGCTGCCGGTGCGGCTGGAGTTCCAGGAGTTCGAGGAGGAGTTGGTGCTGCCGGTCTGGCGTTTTCGGGAGGCCGAGGAGATGCAGGAGGCGGACACATGACGGGCGGTGAGGGAGAGGTGGGGAGGCGGACACATGACCGGCGGTGAGGGAGAGACGGGGAGGCATAGGACGTGCGGTGAGGGAGTGCGGGGGAGGCACATGAAGGCCGGTCACGAACTGCCTCCGCTGGAGGTCCCTATCACCCGCACGCTGATCGTCGCCGGCGCCATCGCCTCACGCGACTACCAGGACGTGCACCACGACGCGGAGCTGGCCCGCCAGAAGGGCTCCCCCGACATCTTCATGAACATCCTGACGACGAACGGCCTGGTCGGCCGCTACATCACCGACCACTTCGGACCGACAGCCGTCCTGCGCAAGGTGGCCATACGGCTCGGGGCGCCCAACTACCCGGGAGACACGATGGTGTTGACGGGCAAGGTCGAGGAACTCGACGGCAGCACGGCCACGGTTCGGGTGACCGGCGCGAACGGCATAGGCAAGCACGTGACCGGGACGGTGACGGTGACCGTGCCGGAGGGCCCGGCATGAGCGTGCGGGCGCGGGACGCCCTCGCCGGGCGGGCGGCGATCGTCGGCGTCGGGGCCACCGAGTTCTCCAAGGACTCGGGGCGCAGCGAGCTGCGGTTGGCGGTGGAAGCGGTGCGGGCCGCGCTGGACGACGCGGGGCTGACGCCGGGGGACGTGGACGGGATGGTGACGTTCACGATGGACACCAGCCCGGAGATCACCGTCGCCCAGGCGTGCGGGATGGGTGAGCTGTCCTTCTTCTCCCGCGTCCACTACGGCGGCGGCGCGGCCTGTGCGACCGTCCAGCAGGCGGCGCTCGCCGTGGCGACGGGGGTTGCGGAGGTGGTGGTCTGCTACCGGGCCTTCAACGAGCGGTCGGGGCGACGCTTCGGGTCGGGGGTGCAGCACCGGGAGCCGTCCGCGGAGGGCGTGGCGCTCGGCTGGTCGTTGCCGTTCGGGCTGCTCACCCCCGCCTCCTGGGTGGCGATGGCGGCGCAGCGGTATCTGCACACCTACGGGCTGACGCCGGAGGCGTTCGGACATGTGGCGGTCATGGACCGCAGGTACGCCGCGACCAACCCGGCTGCGTACTTCCACGGCAGACCCATCACCCTCGCCGACCACGCGGCCTCGCGCTGGATCGTCGAGCCGCTGCGGCTGCTGGACTGCTGCCAGGAGACGGATGGCGGTCAGGCGATCGTCGTCACGTCCGTCGACCGTGCCCGTGACCTGCCCCACCCGCCGGCCGTCATAGCGGCGGCGGCCCAGGGCGCCGGACGCGGGCAGGAGCAGATGACGAGCTTCTACCGGGACGACCTCACCGGCCTGCCGGAGATGGGCGTGGTGGCGCGGCAGCTGTGGCGGACGGCGGGGCTGGGGCCGGGGGAGATCGACGTGGGGATTCTGTACGACCACTTCACTCCTTTCGTCCTGATGCAGCTGGAGGAGTTCGGGTTCTGCGGAAAGGGGGAGGCCACGGACTTCGTAGCCGAGGAGAGGCTGCCGCTCAACACACACGGGGGGCAGCTCGGGGAGGCGTATCTGCACGGGATGAACGGAATCGCGGAGGGGGTGAGGCAGGTGCAGGGCAGGGCGGTGAACCAGATACCCGGAGCGGAGCGGGTGCTGGTGACGGCGGGGACAGGGGTGCCGACATCGGGGCTGGTCCTGGCCGCCGACGGCTGATCCCGGCCTTGCTGCCGACGGTGACCCTCAGGGGTAATCCCGCAGTATGCGTCCGTCGCTCGTCCACCTTCAGGAGGTGGAGTCAGCCCCACCCCTACAACCTGAGGCGGACGTTGCTTCGGCACCTGCGGCCGATCCGCTGAAGTAGGGGTCGCTCATAGCGTGGAGTCATGACCACACCCGTCTGCACCAGCGCTTCCGACGCCGCGACGCGGGCCTTTCCGAACGCGACGTATCCCTCCTTCACGTCGTACGTACGGGCCCGCCAGCCGGTGCTGCTGCGTACCGCCCGGTCGCTGACCGCGAACCCGTGCGACGCGGAGGACCTGCTGCAGACCGCGCTCACCAAGACGTACGTGGCCTGGGAGCGCATCGAGGACCATCGCGCGCTCGACGGCTATGTGCGCAGGGCGCTGCTGAACACGCGGACATCGCAGTGGCGCAAGCGCAAGGTCGACGAGTTCGCCTGCGACGAGCTGCCCGAGCCGGAGCCCACCTCCGGGCACGGAGACGACCCGGCGGAGCAGCAGGCGCTGCACGACGCCATGTGGCGCGCGATCATGCGGCTCCCGGCGCGGCAGCGGGCAATGGTCGTCCTGCGGTATTACGAGGACCTCAGCGAGGTCCAGACGGCCGAGGTGCTCGGCGTCTCCGTAGGCACGGTCAAGTCGGCGGTGTCGAGAGCCCTCGGGAAGCTGCGCGAGGACCCTGAGCTGGTGCTGGTCCGGTAGGACCGACGCCGACACCGAAGCGAGGCTGACGCCGACGCGCAGCCGACGCCGACGCACGGCCACCGCCCCACAGCTTGCCTGCCACCGCCCCACAGCTTGCCTGCCCCCACGCCACCCTCCCTGCCCTGCCCCGTCCCGCCTACCGTCACAGCCCCGTGAACGCAACGTGACGTGATCGATCAGCCGGTACTAGTGACATACCGCTCGGTATGCGCGCAGAATCTCCGCAACCCTTACTACCGCGTAGGCAATGTCGCCCCGGGAGGACGCCGTGCTGAGCACCATGCAGGACGTACCGCTACTGATCTCGAGGATCCTGACCCACGGGTCGACGATCCACGGAACATCACAGGTCACCACCTGGACCGGTGAGGCCGAGCCGCACCGCCGTTCCTTCGCCGAGGTCGGTGCTCGTGCGGCCCAGTTGGCGCACGCCCTGCGCGAGGACCTGGGCGTGGCCGGCGACGAACGGGTCGCGACCCTGATGTGGAACAACGCCGAGCACGTCGAGGCCTACTTCGCGATCCCCTCCATGGGCGCGATCCTGCACACGCTCAACCTGCGCCTCCCTCCCGAGCAGCTGGCCTGGATCGTCAACCACGCGGCCGACCGGGTCGTCATCGCCAACGGTTCGCTCCTCCCCCTGCTGGTGCCGCTGCTGCCGCACCTCAAGACGGTGGAGCACGTGGTGGTGTCGGGGCCGGGTGACCGTTCGGGCCTCGCGGCCGCCGACGTCCAGGTGCACGAGTACGAGGAACTGATCGCCGGCAAGCCGACGACGTACGACTGGCCGGAGCTGGACGAGCGGCAGGCCGCCGCCATGTGCTACACCTCCGGCACCACGGGCGACCCGAAGGGCGTCGTCTACTCGCACCGTTCGATCTACCTGCACTCCATGCAGGTCAACATGACCCAGTCGATGGGCCTGACGGACCAGGACACCTCGCTCGTGGTGGTGCCCCAGTTCCACGTCAACGCCTGGGGACTGCCGCACGCCACCTTCATGACCGGCGTCAACATGCTGATGCCGGACCGCTTCCTCCAGCCCGCGCCCCTCGCCGAGATGATCGAGCGCGAGAAGCCGACCCACGCGGCCGCCGTGCCCACCATCTGGCAGGGCCTGCTCGCCGAGCTCACCGCGAATCCCCGGGACGTCTCCACCCTCGGCCAGGTCACCATCGGCGGCTCGGCCTGCCCGCCCTCGCTCATGGAGGCGTTCGACAGCCTCGGCATGCGGGTCTGCCACGCCTGGGGCATGACGGAGACCTCCCCGCTCGGCACGGTCGCCCGGCCGCCGGCGCACGCGGTCGGCACGGCGGAGGAGTTCGCGTACCGGCTCACCCAGGGCCGCTTCCCGACGGGCGTCGAGGCCCGGCTCACCGGCCCCGGCGGCGAGCGCATCCCGTGGGACGGCGAGTCGGCGGGCGAGCTGGAGGTGCGCGGCCCCTGGATCGCGGGCGCCTACTACAACGGCCCCGACGCCGAACCGCTGCGCCCCGCCGACAAGTTCAGCGAGGACGGCTGGCTGAAGACCGGCGACGTCGGCATCATCTCCCGCGACGGCTTCCTCACGCTCACCGACCGCGCCAAGGACGTCATCAAGTCCGGCGGCGAGTGGATCTCCTCGGTCGACCTGGAGAACGCGCTGATGTCCCATCCGGACGTCGCCGAGGCCGCCGTGGTCGCCGTCCCCGACGACAAGTGGGGCGAGCGTCCGCTGGCCACGGTGGTCCTCAAGGAGGGCGCCAGCGCCGACTTCGAGACCCTGCGCGCCTTCCTCGCCGACGAGGGCAAGATCGCGAAGTGGCAGCTGCCGGAGCGGTGGACGGTCATCGCGGCGGTGCCGAAGACGAGCGTCGGCAAGTTCGACAAGAAGGTGCTGCGCAGGCAGTACGCGGAGGGTGGCCTGGACGTCACCCAGCTCTGACGGGGCGCAGTTGCGGGAACTTTCGTGGGGCGGGCGGCTGCGGGTGGTCCGTGGTTGCCCGCCCCACGCGGCGTGGCCGCACATCGACACGGTCCCGCGCCCCTTTCAGGGGCGCGGGACCGTCGTCAGTTGGTACCGATCCGTGCCAGCAGGTCCACGATCCGGCTCTGCACCTCACCACTCGTTGACCGTTCGGCCAGGAACAGCACCGTCTCGCCCGATGCCAGGCGGGGCAGGTCGGCCTGGTCGACGGCGGCGGTGTAGACGACGAGCGGGGTGCGGTTGAGCTGCCCGTTCGCGCGCAGCCAGTCGACGATCCCGGCCCGGCGCCGATGCACCTGCAGCAGGTCCATCACGACCAGGTTCGGCCGGAAGTCACCCGCCAGCGCCACGGCGTCGGCGTCACTCGCGGCCCGCGCCACCTGCATCCCGCGCCGCTCCAGCGTCGCGGTCAGCGCCAGCGCGATCTCCGCGTGCTCCTCGATCAGCAGCACGCGCGGCGGGTGCTGCTCACTGTCCCGCGGCGCCAGCGCCTTGAGCAGTACGGCGGGGTCGGCGCCGTACGCTGCCTCCCGCGAAGCCTGTCCGAGCCCCGCGGTCACCATCACCGGCACCGACGCGGCGACCGCGGCCTGCCGCAGCGACTGCAGCGCGGTCCGCGTGATCGGCCCGGTCAGCGGATCGACGAACAGCGCGGCGGGGAACGCCGCGATCTGCGCGTCGACCTCCTCGCGCGAGTGCACGATGACCGGCCGGTAGCCGCGGTCGCTCAGCGCCTGCTGGGTCGTCACATCCGGTGCGGGCCACACCAGCAGCCGCCGCGGGTTGTCGAGCGGCTCCGGCGGAAGTTCGTCGTCCATCGGCTGCGGCCGCGGAGTGTCGGCGACCTCGACGGCCCCGCCCGGACCGTCCAGCGGCTCGGGCCCCTCGGCGGCGTTCTCGTCCGGCGCGCCTATGGCGTACGACCGTCCGGCCGCCTCGGTCGTAGGCGCCAGCCGCGACTGCCCGGCCAGCGACGGCTGGGGCTGCGGCTGGGACTGGGGTTGCCCGCCGAGCGACTGCTGCGGCTGTGCGGACACCGGCTGCTCGGACGGCGGATGCGGCCGCGCCGCCTGCTCCGGCGAAGCGCCGGGCCGCGCGGCCGGGTCGGGCGGCGTGCCCAGCTTGCGGCGGCGTCCGCCGCTGGTCTGATGCGGGGGAGGCGTGGCCGACGACTGCGCGGGCGGCGCCGGCTGCTGCACCTGCGCGGCCTGCCGAGTGAACGGCACCCCCTGCCCCAGCGTCCGCACACTGATCGCCCGGCCTTGCGTCGAGTTCGGGTCGACGGGAGCGGCCGGAGCACCCGGAGCGGCGGCTTCGGCGGGCAGCGGCTGGGCCGCCCGCTCCGACTGACCGACCGGGGCTGCAGCCGCGCCTTCCGGAGGCAGCGGGGTGCCCGGAGCCGGGGTGCCCGGCGAGGGCTGGGGCTGCGCGGCCCGGGGGGCGTTCGGCTTCGGCGGTACGGGGGCACCGGGCGCGGCCCGCGGGGGTACGGGCGTGCCGGCAGCGGCGTTCGCCGGTACGGCGGTCCCGGCGTCCGGGGTGTCATCGGCGGCGGGCCATGGCTGCGGGGCCGGGGTGCCTTGAGCCGAGGTGCCCTGCTCGGGGGCTGCCGGACTGGGGGCCGCCTCGGCGGGGAGAGGCAGGCTCGGGGCAGCGGCGTTCGGCGCGGCGGCCTGGGCGGGCTGGTCCGCAACCGGCTGGCCCACGGCCCGTCGGCGACGCCCGGTCGGCGCGCTGGTCGGATGCGGCTGTGGCGGGGTGTGGTCGGCGGCCTGATCGTGCGGCACGGCATCGTGCCGGCCCTCGTCGACGAGAACGTCCCCAGGAGCGCCCTGCCCGGCAGCCGGCACCTGCCCGGGCGCCGGGACCTGCCCGGGAACCTGAGCCTGCGCCTGCACGGGAGCCGGGATCGAGCCCGGAGCCACAGGCGCACCCGGCGCCCCAGCCACACCCGGCGTCACAGCCGCGGCCGGAGAGGGAGCCGCAGCCGGCTCACCGCCGCCCTGCTCCGCCCCCCTGCTGGCAGCAGTCCGGTCCGCCGCGGCGGGCGGCAGCGCGAACACCGGACGGGGCCCGGCCTCCTGCGCCTGCGCGGCACCTCGCTCGGCGGCCGTTGCCAGGGCACGTCGACGTCGTCCGGACGCCTGAGGAGCATCGCCCGAGCCGGCCGTACCGGACCCGGAAGCCGAAGCGGAGGTACCGGCCGCAGGCAGGGCGGGCGGCAGAGCGTGCTGCTCCCCGCCGTCCCGCCGGGCGCGTCGTCCGCCGGGCGCCGGCACTCCCTGCGGAGGCACGGTCGCGCCCAGGCCGTTCCCGATGGCCGCGGCTCCCGCCGCATGCTCGGCGGCCGTGACCACGGCCCCCTCGGAGACGCCGTCTCCGCCGTCCTCGGCAGGCCGTCCGCGCCGCCGTCCGGTACCGCCGGAGGCCTCGCCCTCGGCGTCCGCCGCACCCTGGGGCAGCGCCGGAACGGCAGCTGCCGAACGCCTGCGCCGCCGTCCGGTGGGCGCGGAGCCCTCCGCGTCGGCGGAATCGGCGTCGGCACCGGGCGTGTCGCTCGCCAGGAAGGCGTCCACGGAGGACCGCCGGGCCCGCCGCCGCCCGCCACCGGCACCCTGCTCGGCACCGGTAGCCACAGCGGCACCCTCGGTCCCGTCAGTGGCCTCAGGCGCGACGCCGTCCACGGGTGCCGCCGGAACGGCTCCCGCCCCACCCCCGATGGGCACTTCGAGGACGTACGCACTGCCGCTCATCCCCGGCACCTCGTGCGTCTGGAGCACACCGCCGTGGGCCCGCACGATCCCGCGCACGATCGGCTCGTGCACCGGGTCTCCCCCGGCATACGGCCCGCGCACCTCGATCCGTACGACCTCACCGCGCTGTGCCGCGGCGACCACGACGGTGTTGTCCATGTAACCGCCCGCCGACACGGGCGAGTTCCCGGTCGCGTCGACCCCCGCCACATCGGCGACGAGATGCGCGAGCGCGGTGGCGAGGCGCTGCGGGTCGACCTCGGCCTCGATGGGCGGTGCGTGCACGGCGAACTGCACCCGCCCCGGCCCGATGAGTTCCACGGCCCCGTCGACACCCGCGGCGACGACGGCGTCGAGCATCACCTTCGTACGGGAGACCTGGTCGGTCCCCGAGTCGAGCTGCTGGTACCCGAGGACGTTGTCGATGAGCGTCGTGATCCGGGAGTAGCCGGCCGACAGGTGATGGAGCACCTGGTTGGCCTCGGGCCACAGCTGCCCGGCGTCGTCGGCGGCGAGCGCGGCCAGTTCACGGCGGAGTTCGTCGAGCGGGCCCCGGAGCGAGCCCGCGAGGAGCGTCAGCAACTGCTCGTGCCGAGCCGCCAGCGCCTCGTACCGGTCCTTCTCCCGCTCTCCGAGCGCGGCATACCGCTCCTCGCCCGCGGCGAGTTCCTCGGCGTGCAGCTCCCGGAGCTCCTCGACCTCGCTCACATGCTTCTGCCGCAGGGCGGTCAGCTCGGAGGCGTGCTCCTCGGCGAGCCGCTCCAGCTCCTCGGCGTGCCGCTCCTCGGCGGTGGTCTTCTCCTCGGCGAGGGCGTCGTAGGGCCGACGGTCGGCGAAGGTCATCACGGCGCCGACGAGCTGGTCGCCGTCGCGCACGGGCGCGGTCGTCAGGTCGACGGACACCTCGTCCCCGCCCTTGGACCACAGCACCTGCCCACGCACCCGGTGCTTGCGCCCCGAGCGCAGGGTGTCGGCGAGCGCGGACTCCTCGTACGGGAAGGGCGACCCGTCGGCACGGGAGTGCAGGACGAGCGTGTGCAGCTCGCGTCCACCGAGGTCGCTGGCCCGGTAACCCAGTATCTGAGCGGCGGCCGGGTTGACGAGAACGATCCGCCCGTCGGTGTCGGTGCCCACGACACCTTCAGAAGCGGCCCGCAGGATCATCTCGGTCTGCCGCTGCGAACGCGCCAGCTCGGCCTCGGTGTCGACGGTGCCGGTCAGATCGCGTACGACGAGCATGAGCAGCTCGTCACCGCCGTAGCCGTATCCGTCGTAGGCCTGTTGCCCGTTCTCGAGATTCGCGGACGTCACCTCGACCGGGAACTCGGTGCCGTCGGTCCGCCGGGCCATCATCCGGGTCGGCTTGGTCCGGCCCTGCGGGTCCATGTGGTCGGGCCGTCGCATGGACCCCGGGATCAGCTTGGAGTCGAACTGCGGCAGCAGATCGAGCAGCCCCCGCCCCACCAGAGCCGTCCCCGGCGCCTCGAAGGCCTCCAGGGCGATGGTGTTGGCGTTGACGACGGTCCCATTGGCGTTGACCAGCACCAACGCATCGGGAAGCGCGTCGAGTATGGCTGCGAGGCGAGCAGCGCCTCGGGATGGCCTGCTGCTCACGAGACGCTTCCTCCCTGTTACCGCACCTTGCCGACCGCTCGGGCCATCTTGCCAACCGGCCCGCGACGTGTCACGCGAGGGAGTCTAAAGGCTGGGGTTGCGCTCGCGACGCCGGATGAGAGGGAGGTCGCACGACGAAGTGACCCAGAACGTATGACCGCCTGTGCCGACGTCCTGCCAGCGTCCTTCGGGCTTCGCGAGACCTTCGCGGGACTTTTACGGCGCCGATGCCTTCCCCATGGAAAGCCTGTGCGACGGCGTACCGGACCCCCTGCTTCCCTGACGTACGGCGGCGTGGTGCCGTCGTGGGGCTACGGCCGCCCCTGCTGGCGCAGGTCGGGAAGGAGCGGCACGAGCCGGTCCCAGCGGTCGATCTCGCACCCGTTGCTGCGGTCGTACCGCGCGTCGACGGGACGCCCGGCCCAGGTCCCGGTGACACGCGCGGTGGCCGGGCCGCCGTACTGCATGGTGCAGAAGCCGCCCCGCTCCGCGGGGGCGAAGGTGTCCTTGCCCCACCGGGCGCCGCGATCGAGCGCGGCACAGGCCCCGGCGGCGTCGGGGTGGTCGCCGCCGGCCGGGTGGCAGGACAGCTCATAGGTCCCGTCGGCGCCGCCGCCGGCGTTGCGGACGGTGACGGTGAGGTGGTCGCCCGAGCGGCCGGGGTCCGTCAGGGACGGGGACGCGAGGGGGAGCGGCGCGGCCTGTGCCTGCGCGGCGGCGGGCGCGACGGAGGCGGAGCCGACGGCGACGAGGGAGCCGGCGGCGACGAAGAGCAGCCGGCGAAGGCGCCGGGCCGGGGCGGAACGGTTGACCTGCAACATGACCTGACTAACGCCGCACCCCCGCGTACGTTGCGGCCCCGCCTCTCCTCGCCCGTCCTCGCCCGGCGCTCCGCGAAGCACGCCGGGAAGAGCTTTGCCCTGCGGCCTACCCGCCTAGTACCGTGGAGGTCGATTGGTGACAGCACGCTCGACTGTGTCATCATCTGCACGCACCACTCGCGCTCGCGCGGGCGGCTGTGCTGGAGGCGTCGCCTAGTCCGGTCTATGGCGCCGCACTGCTAATGCGGTTTGGGCCTCAAAGCCCATCGAGGGTTCAAATCCCTCCGCCTCCGCGCTAGATCACGAAGCCCCGGTCCCAGGACCGGGGCTTCGGCGTTTTGCCACACCGCCGAGATTCGGCCCCATTAGGCCGTTTTCGCAGGTCACAAGGGGTATGGCAAACGGATTTCACATGGCGGCGGCAGTCATGTAATGTTCTTCCTGTCGCCGCGAGCGGGCCGGAAGGGCCGGGAGCGGCGGGAAAACAGAACAACACGCACTCGTAGCTTAACGGATAGAGCATCTGACTACGGATCAGAAGGTTGCAGGTTCGAATCCTGCCGAGTGCACATCAGTTCAAAGGCCCCGGAGAGATCCGGGGCCTTTGGCGTTTGCGCGCATCGACAGGGGAGTCGACAGATCCGTGTGACGTCTGGGGGGCGTTCATGAAAGGCAAGGGTGGACGAGCAGCGGTCACCGGGGTCGTCTTGGCCGCGCTCGTAGGGTGCGGTGCCGGCAGCGCGGACTCGCGGGCGACGGAGCGAAAGGGGGCCGCTGCTTCTCCGGCAGCGTCACCGGCGCAGGAGCGCCTTTCTCCCGAGGATCTGCAGAGCCGGTGGTGGACCTGGGCGGCCTCGGAGCCGGAGGGGACGAATCCTGTCTCCGATGAGGACGGCAGCTCGTGCGGGCGCAACCAGGCACGGCACGTCTGGTTCTTGGCGGGCTCTTTCGGCGGGCAGGTCAAGCGGTCGTGCAAGGTTCCCGGAGGAGTGCCCCTTGCGTTCCCCTTGGTGAACCTCGTGGGTGGGCCCTCCGACTGCGAGGCCTTCATGGACGAGGCCAAGGGGACCGCAGTGCTGGATGGCAAGGAACTCGACCCGGAGGAACACCGGGGAGCGACGATCTTGGTGCGGGCCGCTGCGGACAACCCCGTCACCCAGTCCGCAGGGACGTTCACGACCACGGGTTGTGGGTTGTGGGTCCAGACGGAGCCGCTGGACCCCGGGCAGCACACTCTGACGATCCGTGGTGAGTCCGCGGCCTTCTCCGTCGGGGCGGACTACTCCGTAAGCGTCGAGGACGTATCGAAGTAGCCCGAAGGCCAGGAGATATCGGCATCTGAAGTCCGGTGCGCCGGTCGCCCGTTCGTTCGTGCCGGAGCCATGGCGACTCGCTATGGCCCCCGTTGGCGGTTGCCTCCGAGAGCTCGTTGAGGGGTCGCGCTGGAGCTGTGGATCGAGTCGGTTCGGGGAGGCGGTTGTTTGCTGAGGGGGCGGTCCGAGGCGAGTTGGGTCAGGGCTTCCGTCAGGTCGTCGCAGGCGTCCTGGAGGGCCTGGAGGGTTTGGTTCCGTTCGGTGATCACCGCTGAGAGCAGGAGGGCCGTCAGGGCCACGGTGCCGTTGAAGGCCTGGAGGATGACCATCTTGGCGAGGAGGTCCTGGCCCGCGAAGGGGCCCGAGCCGACGGCGCCTGCGTAGATCGCGATGACGGAGGCGGTCAGGGCGCAGGGGGCGGCGCCGAGGAGTTGGAAGCGGAAGGCCGCCCAGATGAGGAAGGGGACGACCAGGAAGAGGAGGCTGACCGAGCTGCGGGTGGCGACCAGGGTGACCGCCGCCGTGCCGCCCAGCAGGAACAGGGCCTCCGCGCCGCGCAGCACCGGCGAGCCCCGGGGCAGGCGGGCGGTGCGGGCGGCCAGCAGGAGCGGGGCGATGAAGAGGACGCCCATCGCGTCGCCCGTCCACCACACCGACCAGGCCGCCCAGAAGTCGTCGGCCGGCAGCGCGTCGGCGGCCACCAGGACGCCCGTGCCGATCGTCGAGCTGATCACCATGCCGCCCAGGGCGCCGAGGAAGACCAGGGCGAGGGCGTCCTGCAGTCGGTCCAGGGTGGTGCGGAATCCCGCGCGGCGCAGGAGGAGGCAGGCGCAGACCGGGGCGATGGTGTTGCCGGCCGCGATGGCGAGCACGGGGAGGATCGACGGTCCGAGCGCCACGTTCACCACGAACGCCCCGACCGCGACAGCCGGCCACATGCGTAGCCCCCAGAGCATCAGGGCGACGACCGCGATGCCGGTGGGCGGCCAGAAGGGCGTGATCTGGCCTCGTACCAGTTCCTGCTCGAGACCGAGCTCGGCGCTGCCGTAGTAGGCGGCCGTCACGGCAGCCAGTCGCAGGCCCTCGGCGCCGTATCGCCGGAGCGGCGTGCCGGGCGGCACCACCGTCATCGCTGCCCACCGCAGCGGTCGTCGTCCCGCTCGTGCAGCATTGCCGTTCACCCTCCGCCGGTCCGCGCGTGCTCCCCGAGTCCGTCGTAGCGAAGGACCAGGACCGCCGCGTCGTCGTTGTGGCCGGTGAGGTCCGCCACCTTGATCACCTGTGCGGCCAGCTCGTCCGGGTCGGTGCAACAGGCGTCCCCGACCAGGTCGGCCACCTTCTTCATGCCGTCGTCGATCGGGTAGTCAGGGCCTTCCACCACACCGTCGGTGAGCAGCACGAACGCGCCCGCACCGGTCAGCAGCCGACGGGACGCCGGGTAGTGCTCGCCGGCGTGGATGCCCAGTGGCAGGCCGCCTTCGTGCAGGACGATCTCGCAGCGGCCGGCGGTCGTGGCCCAGACCGCCGGGACGTGCCCGGCGCGGGCGTCGCACAGCTCCCCGGTGGCCGGGTCGAAGCGCAGGAACGAGCAGGTCACGAACAGCTCGGAGGCCATCGCGACGAGCAGGTCGTTGGTGCGTCCGAGCACCTCCGCGGGGTCCGTGGTGGCGGTCGCGACGGCGCGCAGACAGGTCCGCACCTGCCCCATGTGGGCCGCTGCCTCGACGTCATGGCCCTGCACGTCCCCGATGGCGAACCCCACCGAGCCGTCCGGCATCAGGAATCCGTCGTACCAGTCGCCGCCGATGTCCAGCCCGCCCCGTGCGGGCGTGTACCGTCCCGCCGCCTGCAGACCGGGCAGGGCGGGGAGCTCCGCGGCGAGGACCTGGCGCTGGAGTGCGGCGGCGAGCTCGACGCGTGCCTGCTGGAGCTTGATCTGGTCCAGGATCCGGCCCGTGAGATCCCCGAGCTGCTGCAACAGCTCTCTGGCGGTACCGGCCGAATCGGTGCGGCGGTGGGCCATGGCGTCACACCCCGGTTCTTGCGGAGCGCTCTTCGCGGTATACGTCAGATATGCCGCATTGCCTGTTATGTGTGGTGTGCCTGATATGTGTGGCGCTTTTACGGTACCCCGGCAGGGGGAGGATCTTCCTGGCCCGGAACCGACTCCGGCAGCCCCCGCAGCTCCGGCAGCCCCGTCACGTCCAGGAACATCCGCTCCAGTGGGTCCGCCGTCGGCTGTACCGTCTGCTCCGTCCAGATGCACTTCCCCGTCGCCGTGTACCGCGTCCCCCACCGCTGCGACAGGGCGGTGACCAGCTGCAGCCCCCGGCCCCCCTCGTCCGTGTCCGTCGCCCGGCGTATACGCGGCATGGTCAGGCTGCCGTCGAAGACCTCGCAGATCAGCTCGGCGCCGTGGAGGAGCCGTAGGCGCAGGGGGCCCTTGGCGTGCCGGATGACGTTGCCGACGAGTTCGCTGGCCAGGAGTTCGGTGGTGGGGGTCAGGTCGTCCAGGCCCCAGGCCGCGAGCTGCTTGCGGATCAGGCCGCGGGCCTGGCCGGCCGCTCTGGGATCGTCGGGGAGGGGCCAGGAGGCCATGCGGGTGGCAGGCAGCGAGTGCAGGCGGGCAAGCAGGAACGCCGCGTCGTCGGGCGCCTGGTGGTCGTCGGGGAGGAGGGCGGAGGTGACCCGCTCGCAGAGCTGCTCCAGGTCCTTCGCCGTACCGTCCGCGTGCGAGGAGCGCAGTACGTCGGCGAGCGCCGCCATGCCCTGGTCCATCTCGCGCTTCGACGACTCCACCAGGCCGTCGGTGTACAGCACGAGCACACTGCCCTCGGGGACCGGGACCTCCGTCGTCTCGAAGGGGGGCTCGGCAGCGCCCAGGGGCGGGTCGGCCGGCAGGGGCGGGAAGACCACTGTGCCGTCGGGGTGCAGCAGGGCCGGGGGCGGGTGGCCTGCCCCGGCTATGGAGCAGATCCTCGTCGTGGAGTCGTACAGCGCGTACAGACACGTCACGTACGACTCCTCGCCCATGCCGCCGACGATGTCGTTGAGGTGGCTCATGATCTCGTCGGGGGGCAGTTCGAGGTCGGCCAGGGTGTGGACGGCGGTGCGCAGCCGGCCCATCGTCGCCGCCTCGGGCAGACCGTGGCCCATGACGTCGCCCACGACCAGGGCGACCTGGCCGCCCGAGAGCGGGATGATGTCGTACCAGTCGCCCCCCACGTCCGTGCCCGGGCCCGCCGGAAGGTAGCGGGCCGCGGCCGTGCAGGCGGGGACGGTGGGCAGGGCACGGGGGAGCAGGCTGCGCTGGAGCTCGCGGGACCGGGTGTGCTCGGCGTCGAAGAGGCGGGCCCGTTCCAGTGCCTGGGCGACCAGGGCGCTGGTCGCGGTGAGCAGGGTGCGCTCCTCGTCGGTGAGGCGGCGGGGGTGGTCGAAAGTCACCGCGCAGATGCCGAAGGTGTGGCCCGAGGCCGTCAGCGGGAGGAGCGCCCAGGCCTGCTTGCCGGCGCGGGCGGGCAGGCCGGCCAGCTCCGGGTAGCGGGCGGCGAACTCCCGCGGGGAGGACATGAACAGGGGCGTGCCGGCCAGTATCGCGTCCCACAGCGGGCTGGGTTCCGTACGTTCGCGGCCGTCGAGGACGGCGAGGATGTCCTCCGGGTAGCCGACGGAGCCGACGGTGTGCAGCCGGTCGCCCTCCACGGCCTGCACCACCAGACCGGTCGCCTCGAACGGCGGCAGCACCCGGCGGGCGACCGCGTCCACCACGTCCTTCGAGGTCGTCGCCTTGGCCAGCGCCGCCGTCAACTCCGCGATCCGCACGGCCCGTTCGGTCGCGGCCCGCTCGGCGGACCGGCGCTCCTCCTCCAGCCGCCGCTTCTCGGTGACGTCGGTGAAGTAGATCGTGCGGCCGTCGGGGCCCGGGACCAGCCGGAGGTGACACAGGCGCCCGTTCGGCAGCCGTACGTCGAAGCTGACCGACTTCTCCGCGGCGGCGGCCTGCCGGCAGCGGATCTCCAGGCCGGGCACCTGCTCGGCGGCGGGCAGGTCCCACAGCAGGCGGCCGAACAGCTCCTCCTCGGAGAAGCCCAGGGTGCGTTCGGCCTCCACGTTGGCGAACGTGATCCGCCAGTCGTCGTCCATCGCGAGGAAGCCGTCGCTCATGTGCCGCAGGGCCCGGCCGAGCGCGTCACGGGCGGAGCGCGGCTCGTCGCTGTCCCAGCCGACGCCGGTCATCCGATGGGGCTCGCCGGCGTCGTCGTACGTCGTTCTGCCGCGGGCCTGGGTCCAGCCCCAGGTGCCGTTCAGCTTGCGCACCCGGTACTCGGCCTCGAACACGCCGTGCTCCCGGATCGCCCGGTCCACCAGGGCCAACGTCGGCGCCAGGTCGTCGGGGTGGACGCACCTCATCCAGTTCTCGACCCGGCCGACGTAGTCCTCGGGCCGGGTGCCGTACAGCTCCAGCGCGGCCTCGTCCCAGAGCAGTTCGCCGGTCCGGATGTTCCAGTCCCAGGAGCCGACGCTGACCTCCTTCAGGGCCTGGCGCAGGCGTTCGCCGTTCGGCTCCGGCCGCGCGGGGTGGGAGGGGCCGGCCGGGGGCGGCGCCTGGACCATACGGTCCTCGGTCCAGGCGACGACGGCGCGCAGGAACTCCCACTGACCGGGACTCGGTTCGCCTCCGTCGCCCATCAGGACGCTGAGCGCACCGATACTGCGCCTGCCACTGAACATCGGCAGCGCGGCCAGACCGGTGCCGGGCCAGGGGGTGGCCGTGTTCGGGGTGCCGGTTGCCGTGCCCGGTGGGTCGATGCCCGCGTCCAGGGTGCCGGTTGCCGTGCCGGGTGGGTTGGTGCCCGTGATCGGGGAGGCGGTGTGCGTGCCCGGTGGGTCGATGCCCGCGTCCAGGGTGCCGGCGTCCGTGCCCACGGAGCCCCCCGCCTCCGTCGGGCTCAGCGGGACCCACACCCCGTTCCCCTCGTGCAGCGCGTGGGCCGGGGCCAGCGGGCCCTCCTGGTCGATGATCTCCCAGGCCCGGGTGAGGGCGGGAGGGAGCCCGGCCGTCGACACCAGGCGCAGCGCGGACATCGGGCCACGGAGATGGATCATGCCGCCCAGGGCGCCCAGTTCCCCTACTACGTGCTGCAGGGCCAGCCGGAACACCTCGCTCTCCGCGACACCCGGGGCCACCGTGCCGAGCAGTGCGAGCCGCGCGTTCATGTCGCGGACTTTACCGTTCCGCGCTCAACCGGTTCGCCGGTTTGCAAGATCCTCGCGCCCTGCACCCGACCACCCGACGGAACGTCAACAGCCGTTATCTACGGTGGAGTTGAAGCAATCCCGACCGAGGAGCGGCATGGACATCGGCGTATTCATCCCCATCGGCAACAACGGCTGGCTCATATCGAAGAGTTCCCTCCAGTACCTGCCCAGCTTCGAGCTGAACAAGGCCATCGTGCAGAAGGCCGAGGCGCACGGCCTCGACTTCGCGCTGTCGATGATCAAGCTCAAGGGGTTCGGCGGCGAGACGGAGTTCTGGGACCACTGCCTGGAGTCGTTCACGCTGATGGCGGGCCTGGCCGCGGTGACGGACCGGATCAAGCTGTACGCCTCCACGCCGATCCTCGTCCTGCCGCCGGCGATCGTCGCCCGCATGGCCACGACGGTCGACTCGATCGCCCCCGGCCGCTTCGGCGTCAACATCGTCACCGGCTGGGCGCCCGGCGAGTACTCCCAGATGGGCCTGTGGCCCGGCGACGAGCACTTCGGCAACCGCTACGACCGTGCCGTCGAGTACGTCACCGTGATGAAGGAGCTGTGGAGCGAAGGCGTCAGCAACTTCAAGGGCGAGTTCTACGAGATGGACGACTGTGTGCTGTCGCCGCGCCCGGCGAACGGGCACATCGACATCGTCGCCGCCGGCCAGAGCAGCACCGGTATGCGGTTCGCCGCCGAGCATGCCGACTACAACTTCATCCTCGGCAGCGGCGTCAACACCCCGCTCGCGTTCGCGGACTCCACCACCACCCTCGTGGACGCGGCGCGCGAGACGGGCCGGGACGTCGGGGCGCTGTCCCTGTTCATGGTCATCGCGGCCGAGACCGACGAGGCCGCGCAGGCCAAGTGGCAGGACTACCACGACCATGCCGACCGCGCGGCCCTCGCGTACATGGCGGGCGAATCCGCCTCCGACACCACCGCCGACGACTCCTCGACCGCCCGCACCATCGTGCTGCCCGAGGGCGCGGTGAACCTCAACATGGGCACGCTGGTGGGGTCGTACGAGACCGTCGCGAGGATGCTCGACGAGATCGCCGAGGTCGACGGCACCAAGGGGATCATGCTGGTCTTCGACGACTTCCTGGCGGGCATCGAGGACTTCGGCACGCGCATCCAGCCGCTGCTGAAGTGCCGGCGGTCATGAGCGGTTTACGGCGGCCGGGGCCGGCCGCGCGGGAGGAGGACTACGAGCGGGCCGGCCTGGACGGGCACCTCGCCCCCGGCAGCTCCCCGGCCCTGCTCCTGGTGGACCCCGCTCGGGCCTATGTGGACCCCGAGTGCCCGCTGTACGCCGGGGTCGAACCGGCCGTGGAGGCCATGAGGGTGCTGCTGGCGGCGGCGCGCGGGGCGGGGATCCGGGTGGTGGTCACGCGGGTGCGGTTCCGGCCCGACGGCGGCGACGGCGGCGTCTTCTTCCGCAAGGTGCCGACGCTGCGGGTGTTCGCCGAGGGGAGTCCGTACGGCGACTTCATCGACGGACTGGCCCCGGCGGCGGACGAGTTGACGGTGACCAAGCAGTATCCGAGTGCCTTCTTCGGTACGGCGCTGGCGGCCTACCTCACCGCGAACCGCGTCGACACGCTCCTCATCGGCGGGCTGACGACCAGCGGCTGCGTGCGCGCCACCGCACTCGACGCCATGCAGCACGGGTTCGTCCCGGTCGTCGTCGAGGAGGCGGCCGGCGACCGTGACCCGGACGTCCACGCGGCGAACCTCTTCGACATCCGGCACAAGATCGGCGAGGTGTGGCCGCTGGAACGTGTCACCGGGTACCTGGACAGGCGCGGTGGGACAGGGCAGGGCGCGCGGTGAGGCCGGTGTCAGGCCTTGTCCTGGTCGCGGAGCTCGTCGATGTAGGCCTGTGCAAGGCCCGTCGTCCGGGTGAACCAGTCCGTTAGTACGGCGATCTCGTCGGCGGAGTAGTCGGCGAAGAGGTCCGTCAGGCGGGCGTAGTAGGGGCCGTAGAGGGCCTCGACGCGGGTGACCGCGGACGGGACGGCGGCCACGCGGACGCGGCGGCGGTCGGTCGGGTCGGGGCGGCGGGTGACGAAGCCGGCGCGTTCCAGCCGGTTGAGGATGCCGGTCATCGCGCCGGTCGTGACGTGGGCGTGCTCCGCGAGGTCGCCCGCCGTGAGGAGGTTTTCGCCGGCCTTCAGGACACAGCCGAAACAGAGCAGGTCGGTGATGTTCAGGCCCAGCCGCTGGGCCATCTCCTGCTGGCCGAGCAGGTGGGCCGCGATGAGGGAGTCCATCGCCTCCAGAGCCTGGGCCGGGGTGGCGGAGGGACGCGGCTTGGCTTGCATCTTTTCGAATTGCCTTAGCTCGTGAGAGATTGAGTCGCTAAACTTCTTACATCGTGAGGGATTCGCTGCCTACGAGGAGGGAGCAGGCACATGAGCCAGTATGACGAGGGGCACACGGTCGCAGGATGGACCGGAACCGCGATCGCGACGATCGGTTCCGCCGTGGTGGGGGCAGGGATATGCACGGTCTCGGCCGTGCTGATCACCGGCGGACTCGGCATCACGGCGGCGAGCGTCCTCGTCACCTGGGCCCTGCATCTCACCGGCTGGGGCAAGCCTCCGGGCGTGCGGCCGCGCGGGCAGTGGCGGATGGGGGCGCGCGACCTGAGCGCCCCGGCCGGGCACGCGGACTGCTGGGGATGCCGACTGGCGGGACGGGGACAGGCACGGGAACGGGGACGGGCTCTGGAACGGCGTACGGCCGCGGCGACTTCCGAGGCCGTCACTGTCACGGGTGAGCAGGAGCCCGCTGTCGCTGAAGCACTCTGAAGCACGCCGAGGCCGATGGGGCATGGGTCGCTGAACGGGCGTTGTCAGTGCCTGCCTCTACTCTCGAAGAGCGATGGCACAGGCATGGAGATGCAAGGGGCTGCGTTGGTCGGCGGACGGCCCTGAGCTGGTGTGGGACGGTGGTCGGCGCTCCGCGCTGACGTGGGGGAAGCGGGTGGCCTTCGGGGTCGCGGAAGGGGGAGTGCGGACATGCGTGGGAGCGCGGGGGCATGCCTGTCCGGTGCGGGCGGTCGTGCCGGGGCGGAGCACGGGGGCGCGGTGCGAGGAGTGCGCGCGGCTGGACCGGGCGCACTCGGTGGCCGCCGACACGATCGCGGACGACCCACGCCCGTACCACGTATATCTGGCCTGGTTCGGCCCCGGCAGGACCAAGGTCGGCATCACCGCCCTTGAGCGGGGCTCGGCCCGGCTGCTGGAACAGGGGGCGGTCTGCTTCAGCTGGCTGGGCGTGGGCCCACTGATGGCGGCACGGCGCACGGAGGAACTGCTGCGGGCGGCCCTACGGGTGCCGGACCGGATTCCGTACGCCGACAAGCGGGCGGTGCGCTCCGCGCTGCCGGGGTCGGCGGCGGAGCGGGCGGTCGAGGTCGGGGCCCTGCACGCCCGGGCCGTGGCCCTTCCCGCCTGGCCGGAGTCACTCACCCGCGAGTCCTGCCAACCGGTCGACCACGCCGGGGTGTTCGGGCTCACGGATCTGCCGCCCGCCGTCGGCCAGGTGACCGAGCTGGTCGCGGGCGGGGTGGTGAGCGGGCGGCTGGTGGCGGCTGCGGGGCCGGATCTGCATGTGGAGACCGGTGGTGAACGGGTGGTCGTGGTCGACACGCGGTTGATGAGGGGGTGGGAACTGGTGCCGACGGGCGGAGGTGAGGAGGCCGGTGAACTGACCATGCCGGTACGGGAGTTCAGGGACCGGGAAGCGAGCGTGCAGGACGGGTTGTTCTGACGTGCAGGACGGGTTGTTCTGACGTGCAGGACCCAGAAAACCCTGGTCCCCCAGGAGTTCCCAGGAGCTGCCTGAGAGCCTCCTGTGCGTTTCTCAGGAAAATCACAGGCTTCAGAAAGCGTGTTCTTAGAGGACGCCGATTAGGTGTCCACCATGACCACGACCTCGCCCCAGGGGCGCACCGAACTGCTGAGGCCGGACGGGAGCCCCGTCCGAGTGCTTGTGGTGGACGACGAGATGTCGATCACCGAACTCCTGTCCATGGCCCTGCGCTACGAGGGCTGGCAGATCCGGAGTGCGGGGGATGGCACCGGCGCCATCCAGACCGCGCGTGACTTCCGGCCCGACGCCGTCGTCCTGGACATGATGCTGCCGGACATGGACGGGCTGACCGTTCTCGGGCGGCTGCGGCGGGAGCTGCCGGACGTGCCGGTGCTGTTCCTGACGGCCAAGGATGCCGTGGAGGACCGTATCGCCGGGCTCACCGCCGGTGGGGACGACTACGTCACCAAGCCGTTCAGCCTGGAGGAGGTCGTGGCCCGGCTGCGCGGGCTCATCCGGCGTTCCGGCGCCGCCGACCGCCGCTCCGACTCCGTGCTGGTCGTCGGGGACCTCACCCTCGACGAGGACAGCCACGAGGTCTCGCGGGCCGGGGAGGGCATCCACCTCACCGCCACCGAGTTCGAGCTGCTGCGCTTCCTCATGCGCAATCCGCGGCGCGTGCTCAGCAAGGCGCAGATACTCGACCGCGTGTGGTCGTACGACTTCGGCGGACAGGCCAATGTCGTCGAGCTGTACATCTCCTACCTGCGCCGGAAGATCGACGCCGGTCGCGAGCCGATGATCCACACCCGGCGTGGGGCCGGCTATCTGATCAAGCCCGCGGTGTCATGAGCGGGCGACGACGACCGCGTACGCAGAAGAGACGGGCGGGTCAGCCGCGCACCCTGCGGACGCGGCTCGTCGTCGCGTCCCTGCTGCTGATCGCCGTGGTCGCCGCGGTGATAGGCACGGTGACCACACTCGCCTTGCGTTCCCATCTGTACGACCAGCTGGACGACCGGCTGCGCGAGGTCAGCGGACGGGCCGCAGGCTTCGCGCCTCCCGGCCGCGATCCCGGCAAAAAGGACTCGGTCGACAAGCCCGCCCAGACCTTCACCCTCGATCAGTTCGTCACTCGCGGCCCTGATTCGAAAGAGATGGTCGCCGCCAAGGTGCAGAACGGCCTCATCACCGAGGCCAAGGTCAGCAAGGAGTCGGCCGACAGCACTGAATTCAGCGGCATGAAGGCCACCGACCTCGACGAAGCCCAGATCACCGCGCTCAACTCCGTTTCTCAGGACGGTAACGAGCACACGGTCGAGATCCCGGACCTCGGTGACTACCGCGTCACCTACCGAACCGGCGACAACGGCAACTACTACGTCGCGATCCCGACCACGGACGCCGACCAGACGCTCAGCACCCTCATCCTCATCGAAGCCAGCGTCACCGCCGCCGCCCTGGTCGCGGCCGGTATCGCGGGCACGGTGATCGTCGGTGTGGCCACCCGCCCCCTCCGCCGTGTCGCCGCCACCGCCACCCGCGTCTCCGAACTCCCCCTCCACACCGGCGAGGTCAACCTCAGCGAACGCGTCCCCGCGACCGAGACCGACCCGCACACCGAGGTCGGCCAGGTCGGCGCCGCGCTCAACCGCATGCTGGACCACGTGCACGGCGCCCTGCACTCCCGCCAGCAGAGCGAGATGCGGGTGCGGCAGTTCGTGGCCGACGCCAGCCATGAGCTGAGGACGCCGCTCGCCTCCATCCGCGGGTACGCCGAGCTGACCAGACGCGGCAGGGAAGAGGTCGGGCCGGACACCAAGCACGCGCTCGGCCGTATCGAGTCCGAGGCCGGGCGCATGACCTTCCTCGTCGAGGATCTCCTCCTGCTGGCCCGGCTGGACGCCGGGCGGCCCCTGCAGTTCGAGCAGACCGACCTCATCCCGCTCGTCGTGGACACCATCAGCGACGCCCGCGCGGCCGGCATGGACCACAACTGGCGCCTCGACCTGCCCGACGAACCGGCCCTCGTGTCGGCTGACGCGGCCCGGCTGCAACAGGTCCTCGTCAACCTGCTCGGCAACGCCCGCAACCACACCCCACCGGGTACGACCGTCACCGCCCGGGTGCAGCGACGCGGCCCGTGGCTGTGCGTGGACGTCGAGGACAACGGCCAGGGCATCCCGTCCGATCTGCTCCCGCACGTCTTCGAGAGGTTCGCGCGCGGCGACTCCGCGCGCTCCCGGGCCACCGGCTCGACCGGCCTGGGCCTTGCGATCGTGCAGGCCGTGGCGACCGCGCACGGCGGTGCCGTGACCGTCGACAGCGTGCCCGGGCGGACCGTCTTCACGGTGCATCTGCCCGCGCTCCGCACGCCGCCGAGCCCCGAAATGAGCTGGCAACAGCACTCACAGGCGCAGCACAGTGCCACCACATGGGCGGAACAGGGCGCCTGACAAAAGTCGGTGTCATGCGAACCGACTCTTCTCCCGGCACCCTGCCGGCGCGGGAGCACCTCCCGGCCGGCGACGCCGGTACGCCTGTCCTGGACGTAGTGATCCCCGTCTACAACGAGGAGAAGGACCTCCAGCCGTGTGTGCTGAGACTGCATGACCACCTCAAGCGCACGTTCCCGTACGCGTTCCGCATCACGATCGCGGACAACGCGTCGACGGACACCACCCCCCAGGTGTCCCGGCGGCTGGAGGCGGAGGTCCCGGAGGTCAAGGCCTTCCGGCTGGAGCAGAAGGGCCGCGGCCGGGCTCTGCGGACCGTCTGGTCCGCCTCGGACGCCCCGATCCTCGCCTACATGGACGTGGACCTGTCCACCGACCTCAACGCCCTGCTGCCGCTGGTGGCGCCGCTGATCTCCGGCCACTCGGATCTGGCGATCGGCTCCCGGCTCAGCCGGAGCTCGCGGGTGGTGCGCGGCGCCAAGCGGGAGTTCATCAGCCGCACGTACAACCTCATCCTGCGCGGCTCGCTCCAGGCCCGCTTCTCGGACGCGCAGTGCGGCTTCAAGGCGATACGCCGCGATGTCGCCCAGGTGCTGCTGCCGCTGATCGAGGACACCGGCTGGTTCTTCGACACCGAGATGCTGGTGGTCGCCGAGCGCGCGGGCCTGCGCATCCACGAGGTGCCGGTCGACTGGGTCGACGACCCCAACTCCACGGTGCACATCGTGAAGACGGCGACCGACGACCTCAAGGGCGTGTGGCGGGTGGGCCGGGCCCTGGCGACCGGCTCGCTGTCGCTGGACCGGCTCACCCGCCCCTTCGGCGACGACCCGCGCGACCGCGAGATCAAGGACGTACCCAAGGGCCTGGCCCGTCAGCTCGTCGGCTTCTGTGTCGTCGGCGGCCTGTCCACCCTCTTCTACCTCCTCCTCTACAGCGGCTTCCGCGTCTTCGCCGGCTCGCAAGTGGCCAACGCGCTCGCCCTGCTGGTCTCCGCGATCGCCAACACGGCGGCCAACCGGCGCCTCACCTTCGGAGTGCGCGGCCGGGGCGGTGCCGTCCGGCACCAGGCGCAGGGCCTGGTCGTCTTCGGTATCGGCCTCGCCCTGACCAGCGGTTCGCTGGCTGCCCTGAACGCGGCGAGCAGCGACCCGGGCCACTCCACCGAACTCGCCGTCCTGATCGCCGCCAACCTCGCGGCGACGGTGCTGCGTTTCCTGCTCTTCAGGGCGTGGGTGTTCCCGGACCGACGGGACGCCGACGCGACGACGGCCGCCTCGCACACCCCGGTCCCGAGCCCGTCCTCCCCGACCTACTCCACGGTGGGCGCCGGCTCCATGGCGCAGCCCGGCCACCACGGCCCGCTCCCGCAGCGCCCGGTGACCCGGGGCGCTCCCCATCACCCGTTCGACACCACTCAGTTCCGCGCCGGTGAAGCCGCGGACGGCAGCTGGCGGGACGTCACCATGCAGTTGCAGCCGGTGCGCCCGCACGACACCGACTCCAGGGACTCGCGATGACCGTTCACTACGACCAGCAGACCCACGACCACGGCAGAGACGCGAGCCCCGCCACCTGGGGCCCTCCCCGCCACCCCCGTCCGCGGCCCCGGCGCCCGAGGCCGGTGCACCCGAGCACCCCTTCGTACGACGGCTGTGGCGCGGCCGTCCCGAGGACCCGCGCTGGGCCCGCCCGGCGTTCCTCGGCCTCCTCCTCGCCACCCTCGTCCTCTACCTCTACAACCTGAGCGCCTCCGGCTACGCCAACTCCTTCTACTCGGCGGCCGTCCAGGCCGGCAGCCAGTCCTGGAAGGCGTTCTTCTTCGGTTCGCTGGACGCGGCCAACGCCATCACCGTCGACAAGCCCCCGGCGTCCCTGTGGCCGATGGCCCTGTCGGTGCGGCTCTTCGGGCTGAGCTCGTGGGCGATCCTGCTCCCCGAGGTCCTGATGGGCGTCGGCACGGTGGCCGTGGTGTACGCGGCCGTACGCCGCCGGTTCAGCCCGGCGGCGGGCCTGATCTCGGGCGCGGTGCTCGCCTTCACCCCCGTCGCGGCGCTGATGTTCCGGTTCAACAACCCGGACGCGATGCTGGCCCTGCTGATGGCCGTGGCCTGCTATTTCGTCATCCGGGGTCTGGAGGACGGCCGTACGAAGTGGCTGGTGTGGGCCGGTGCCGCCATCGGCCTCGCGTTCCTCGCCAAGACCCTGCAGGCCTTCCTGATCCTGCCGCCGCTCGCGATCGTGTACGGGGTCTGCGCGCCCGTGTCGGTGAAGAAGCGGATCGGTCAGCTCGCCGCGGGCCTGGTCGCGATCGTCGTCTCCGGCGGCTGGTGGGTCGCGATCGTCGAGCTGTGGCCCGCCTCCTCCCGCCCGTACATCGGCGGTTCGCAGAACAACTCCTTCCTTGAACTGACCTTCGGCTACAACGGCCTCGGCCGGCTCAACGGCGAGGAGACCGGCAGCGTCGGCGGGGGCGGTGGCGGCGGCAACGGCGGCGGCAGCTGGGGCGAGACCGGCTGGGACCGGCTGTTCGGCTCCAGCATCGGCGGCCAGATCTCCTGGCTGATCCCGGCCGCCCTGATCCTGCTGGTCGCGGCCTTGGTGGCCACCCGCAAGGCCCGCCGTACGTCCGTGACGCGGGGTTCGTTCCTCGTCTGGGGCGGCGCGCTGATCACGACCATGCTGGTCTTCAGCTACATGCAGGGCATCTTCCACGAGTACTACACGGTGGCCCTCGCCCCCTACATCGCCCCGCTGATCGGCATGGGCGCGGCGCTGCTCTGGGACAAGCGCGACAAGGTGTGGGCGGCGCTGAGCCTGGCGGCCGCGATGACGGCGACGGCGGTCTGGGGTTACGTCCTGCTCAACCGCTCCTCCGACTACCTGCCGTGGCTGAAGTGGCTGGTCCTGGTCGGCGGACTGGCCGCCGCGCTGGGCCTGGTCTTCGCCGGCAGGCTGGGCCGTCAACTGACCATGGGCGTCGTCGGCCTGGGCCTCGTCGCGGCGCTGGCCGGCCCGACCGCGTACACCCTCACCACGGTGAACGAGGGTCACACCGGCTCGATCGTCACCGCGGGACCCGCTGTCGCGGGTGGCCGTGGTGGTGGCCCCGGCGGTGGCGGCGGCATGGGCGGCGGCATGCCCGGCCAGAACCAGCAGGGTCAGCAGAACCAGCAGGGCCAGGGCCAGAACCAGCAGAACGGCAACGGCTTCCCCGGCGGCGGTATGCCGGGCCAGGGGCAGCAGAACGGCAACGGCAGCACCCAGAACCAGCAGGGCCAGAACCAGCAGCAGGGTGGCCCCGGCGGCCGGACCGGTGACGGCGGCGGCATGGGCGGTGGCGGCGCGGGCGGCCTGCTCAACGGCGCCAGCGTCAGCGACGAGGCCAAGGAACTGCTGGAGAAGAACGCGAGTGAGTACACCTGGGTGGCCGCGGCCATCGGCGCCCAGAACGCCGCGAGCTACCAGCTCTCCACCGGCGACCCGGTGATGGCGATCGGCGGCTTCAACGGCACCGACCCGTCCCCGACGCTGGCGGAGTTCAAGAAGTACGTGACGGAAGGCAAGATCCACTACTTCATCTCCAGCGGCTCCGGCGGCGGCATGGGCGGCAGCAGCAGCGGCACGTCCTCGCAGATCACCGAGTGGGTCGAGGCCAACTTCAAGCAGGTCACGGTCGGTTCGTCGACGTTCTACGACCTGACGCAGCAGACCAGCAGCTGACGGTTCTCGAAGAGGAAGGGCGTACGGCCTACGCGGCCGTACGCCTTTCCGGCTTTCGGCGGGGTCCGGTACGGCGGGAACTCGCGTTGTACGGTGTATGGGATCTGTTCTACGCTGTACAGCATGACGACGTCCCCCCGGGAACAGGCCCCGGCCCAGCCACAGCCCGCCGCGCCGGGCGGCCACCCGCAACGCTGGCTGATCCTCGGTGTCCTGTGCGTCGCGGTGCTCACCGTGGTGCTCGACAACACCGTCCTGAACGTGGCCATCCCCTCGCTCACCCGCGAACTGGACGCCGCCACCTCCGACATCCAGTGGATGATCAACGCCTACTCGCTCGTGCAGTCGGGCCTGCTGCTCACGGCCGGCAGCGCCGCCGACCGCTACGGCCGCAAGAAGATGCTGGCCGCGGGCCTGGCCCTGTTCGGTGTGGGCTCGCTCGTGGCCGGCCTCGCCGACTCCACGGGCCAGTTGATCGCGGCGCGGGCCGGCATGGGCGTCGGCGGCGCGCTGCTGATGACCACGGTCCTGGCCGTGGCCATACAGATCTTCACGCCGGAGGAACAGCCGAAGGCGATCGGCATCTGGGCCGCGGTGAACTCGCTGGGCTTCGCGGCCGGACCGCTGCTCGGCGGCTTCATCCTGGACCACTTCTGGTGGGGCGCGATCTTCCTGATCAACATTCCGGTCGCGGTGCTCGCCCTGGTGGCGGTCGTGGTGCTCGTCCCGGAGTCGAAGAACCCGCAGGGAGACCGTCCCGACCTGGTGGGCGCCGTGCTCTCCACGATCGGCATGGCCTCCCTGGTGTACGCGATCATCTCCGGGCCCGAACACGGCTGGGCGTCGGGCCGCGTCCTGGTGACGGCGGCCGTGTCCGTCGTCGTGCTGGCCGCCTTCGCGTACTGGGAGAGCCGGATCCCGTACCCCATGATCGACATGCACTTCTTCCGGAACAGGCAGTTCACGGGGGCGGTCTCGGGCGGTGTGCTGATCACCTTCGGCATGGGCGGGTCGCTCTTCCTGCTCACCCAGCACATGCAGTTCGTGCTCGGCTACGAGCCCCTGGAGGCCGGGCTGCGGACGGCCCCGCTCGCCCTGATGATCGTGGCACTGAACTTCACCGGAGTGGCCTCGAAGTGGGCGGCCCGACTGGGGAACCCGCTGGCCATCGGGCTCGGCATGGCGGTCATGGCGGCGGGCCTCGCCTCCATCGCCACGATGGCCTCCGGCGGTTACGCCGGCACGCTGCTTGGTCTGGTGCTCATCGGCACCGGTGCCGCCGTCGCCAGTCCGGCGATGTCACACGCCATCATGAGCGCGATTCCGCCGGAGAAGGCGGGGGTCGGCGGGGGGATCAACGGGACGGTGGCGGAGTTCGGCACCGGGTTGGGCGTCGCCGTGCTGGGTGCGCTGCTCAACGCGCGGTTCGCGGCGCTGATCCCGCTGGCGGCGACGTCCCTGCCGGCGGCGCTGTCCTTGGCGGACGGCGAGGCAGAGAAGGGGCGGATTGTGGACGCGTTCTCGTCCGGGCTGGAGAGCAGTCTGTTGGTGGGGTCGTTGGCCGTGTTGCTCGGGGGGTTGGTCGCGTGGGCGTTGCTTCGGCGGGCTGAGCGGGCAGAGTTCGCCTGAGAGGTCGGGACACATACGGTTGGTGGGCGACTGCGGGGCCGTTGTGGCTGGTCGCGCAGTTCCCCGCGCACCGGTAGGGACGCTCCCGGGACCGGCGATCCGAATGTCTAGGAAGGTGCGCCATGGTGAGGGCAGCCGGGCAGTCCGCGCGGACCAGCGTCTGGCTGGAGGGCAAGGAACGTCGTGGCGGACGTGGCGGCGGGCAGCCCTCCGGGCTCGACCGGGACCGGATCACCGAGGCGACCATACGGCTGCTGGACGCGGACGGGCTGGCCAAGTTCTCCATGCGACGGCTGGCCGCCGAGCTGAACGTGACCGCGATGTCCGTCTACTGGTACGTCGACACCAAGGACGACCTGCTCGAACTCGCCCTGGACGCCGCGTTCGGTGAACTGACCCTGCCCGACCCGGAGGCCGACGAGGACTGGCGCGACCAACTGCGCGCGCTGGCCCGCGAGTACCGCGGCCTGCTGGTCCGGCACCCGTGGCTGTCGCCGCTGATCGGCACGTACGTCAACATCGGCCCGAACAGCCTCGCCTTCTCCCGCCTGGTCCAGCAGATCATCCGCAAGACCGGCCTCCCGGCACACGGCCTGGTCGCGGCCATCTCCGCCGTCTTCCAGTTCGTGTACGGCTTCGGCACGATCGAGGGCCATTTCATCGCCCGCAGCGCGGCGTTCGGCATGACCCCGGACGACTACTTCCAGCACGCCATGAGCACGGTCACCCAGGCCCCGGATGCCGCCGACATCGTCCAGGAGTCCGCGGAACTCATGGAGGCCCGGGGCGGCGACACGGTGCAGGAGATGTGGGAGAGGGACTTCGGCTTCGCCCTGGACCTGCTGGTGGCGGGCATCGAGGCGATGGTCGAAAGGGCAGGACGCGAGCAACGCCCCTAGGGCGCGGCAGCGCCGTCAGGGGCGCGGGGCTGTGTCGATTTGCGGCTCCGCCGCGTGGGCGCGACCAGCCACGACGGCCCCGCACCCGCACGACGGCCCCGCGCCCCCGAGCCCCTAGGCGTCACCCTCAACCAGCCGCGCAGGAAACCCACCTGTCGCCACCGGCCCCCACTTCTCCGGCGTGACGCGAATGATCGACTTGCCCTGCTTCAGCATCGCCGCCCGGTACTCGTCCCAGTCCGGATGCTCCCCGGCGATGTTGCGGTAGTACTCGACGAGCGGATCCACGGACTCCGGCGAGTCGATGACCTCGGCGGAACCGTCGATCTGCACCCACGGCCCGTTCCAGTCGTCACTCAGCACGAGCAGGCTGACCCGCGTGTCCCGCTTGGCATTGCGCGTCTTGGCCCGCTCGGGATACGTGGACACCACGACCCGCCCCGAGTCGTCGACCCCGCAGGTCAGCGGCGAGGCCTGGGCGCTGCCGTCGGCGCGCCGGGTCAGCAGGATGGCGCGATGACGGGGCCGTACGAAGTCCAGCAGCTCTTCGAGCGAGACGCGGGTGTTGGTCGCGATGTTCGGTGCCATGGGGTCAGCCTAGGGGCCGACCGGCTCTCTCAGCCTGACCCTGGCGTGTCTACCCTTGCGGCAGCGACTCCCCCTGCACCGCCTGGATGTCCAGCTCGACCTTGAGCGTCGTACCGATGGCCGCGATCCCCGCCTGCACGACCTGGTTGTAGTTCATGGCGAAGTCGTCCCGGTGCAGCTCGGTCGTCGCGCGGAACGCCGCCCGTGTCCCACCCCAGGGGTCGGCCCCCGTACCGAGACAGGCCAGGTCCAGGTCCACCGGCCGTACGACACCGTGCATGGTCAGCTCGCCGTGCACCGTCCAGCGGTCGGTGCCCGCGGCAGCCGTGACCCCCGTCGAGCGATACGTGATCTCGGGGTACTTCTCCACGTCCAGGAAGTCCGGCGACTTCAGGTGCCCGTCCCGCATGCCGTTCCCCGTGTCGATCGAGTCGGCCCGGATCACCGCCTCCACGCGGGACTTGGCGATGTCGTCCGGCGCGATCTCGATGGCCCCGGAGAACCGGGTGAACCGGCCGTGCACGCTGGAGATCCCCAGGTGCTGGGCGACCGCGGCGACGCTGGAGTGGGCCGGGTCGACGGTCCACGGCCCGGGCGGCGGCAGTTCCGTGCCGCCCTGCCGGGCCAGCGTCACCGTGCCGACCTCGGCGCGGCCGCTCGCGGTGACGATCGCGCTCGCCGCGGCGGGGGCGTAGCCGACGGCGGTGACGATGACGGTGTACGCCCCCGCAGGCAGCGGATTCGCGTCCCGTACGGCCCCCTCCGCGTCCGCCTCGGCCCGCAGCACCTGCGTGCCCGTCATGTCGGTCACCGTGACGACCGCGTGCGACACGGCCCAACCGTCCCGGGTACGGATCCTCGCGGTCAGTCCCATCTCACGTACTCCTCAGAAAAGTCCCAGAAGAATCCGGCCCGCGGCGCGGCGCACCTCCGCTCAGAGCGCACCGCCACCACGGGCCGGAGCGTGGCCCGGTCGCCAATCTCCCGCCTGCCGCGCGGCGTCTGGTGCGCGGCTCGCCCTTCGGGCGGACGACGGGAGATTGACGACCGGGCCACCACTACTCGCCGGGGTGGGCGAGTTCGATGTCGTGGTCGTCGGCTCCGCGGCCGGTCACCGTCAGGGCCGTTGCCACCGGCGGGTAGCCCGTCGCGATGACCGTGTACTCGCCGCCGTCCAGGTCGGTGAAGGCGTACGCCCCGTCCGGCCCGGTGGTGGCACTGCCCACGACGTTGCCCGCGGCGTCCACCAGCGTGACGCGCGCGTCGGCGAGCGGGCCGTGCGGCGCCCGTACGACGCCCTGGACCTGGGCACCTGCCTCCAGGTCGACCTCGACCCGGGTGACCCCGGTGCCGCCGACCTCGACGGGCAGGGCGCGCGGCCGGTATCCGCCGGCGTTCACCGCGACGGTCACGGCGCCGGGGACCAGCTCGGCGAAGCTGAACTCGCCCTGCTCACCCGTGGTCGCCGTGGCCAGCAGATCGCCGCGCACGTCGGTGACGATCACCATTGCGTCCTTGACGGCCAGCGCGCTCCCCGCGGCCCGGACCACACCGGTCAGGCCACTGGTGCCGCTGAGCAGGATGTCGTACGCCACCGGCTCGTCACCGCCCACGACGATCGTGGAGGCCTGCGGCTGGAAGCCGTCGGCGGAGGCGATCAGGACGTACGAGCCCGCGCCCGGCGCGTCGACCGCGTACGAGCCGTCGGCCTGTGCCACCGAGCGGCCCAGCTGCCGCCCGGCCAGGGAGATCAGCGTGACGGCGGCCTGCGGCACCGGCGCGCTCTCCGCGCCGCGCACGAAGCCGCTGACCGGGACGCCGCCGAACGACGCGCCGCCGGTCTCCTCGGCACGCGCCACCGTGGCGACGGCGGCGAGCTTCTGGGTGCCGTCGGGAGCGGCCTCCGTGTCCGAGGAGGCGGAGGAGGCGGCGGCCCAGCTCGGGATCCGCTCCTGCGCGGCGGCCGGTGCGGCGGCCTCGGCGGGCTCCGGCGTGGCGGGCTCGGCGCCTTCGGCTGCCTGGGCCAGGGCGCCCTTGGTCTTCAACGGGACCTCCTTGATGAACAGGGCGAACAGGAGGGCGAGGAAGGCGATCGGCGCGGCATACAGGAAGACGTCCGCGACGCCGTGGCCGTACGCGCTCTCGATGACCGTGCGCACCGGCCCCGGCAGCGCGTCGAGGTCGGGGATCTCGCCGTGGCCGGACGAGCCGCCCTGTACGCCGAGCTTGGTCATGCCCTCCTCGGCGTAGTGGGTGATGCGGTGACTGAGGACCGCGCCGAGGGCCGAGACGCCCATGGCGCCGCCGAGGGAGCGGAAGAAGTTCACGACCGAGCTGGCGACGCCCAGGTCGCTCGGGGCCACCTGGTTCTGCGTGGCCAGGACCAGGTTCTGCATCATCATGCCGACGCCGAGACCCAGCAGGGCCATGAAGATCGCGACGTGCCAGTACTCGGTGTCGTAGCGGATCGTGCCCAGCAGCCCGAGGCCCGCCGTCACCAGCACACCGCCGGCGAGCAGCCACGCCTTCCAGCGGCCGGTGCGGGTGATGACCTGGCCGGAGACGGTCGAGGAGACGAACAGGCCGACGATCATCGGGATCGTCAGGACACCGGACATGGTCGGCGACTCGTTGCGGGCCAGCTGGAAGTACTGGCTGAAGAAGATCGTGCCCGCGAACATCGCGATGCCGACGAACAGGGAGGCCAGCGAGGCCAGCGTGATGGTGCGGTTGCGGAACAGCCGCAGCGGGATGATCGGCTCGCTCGCCTTGGATTCCACGAAGATGAAGATCAGCAGGAGCGCGAGCGAGCCGCCGGTCATCGCGTACGTCTGCCAGGACAGCCAGTCGTACTTGTCACCGGCGAAGGTCACCCAGACCAGCAGCAGGCAGACGGCGGCGGTGATGAAGAGTGCGCCCGCCCAGTCGACCTTGACCTTCCGGCGGACGACCGGGAGGTGCAGGGTGCGCTGCAGCACGATCAGGGCGACGACGGCGAAGGGCACGCCGACGTAGAAGCACCAGCGCCAGCCGAGCCAGTCGGTGTCGGTGATGACACCGCCGATCAGCGGGCCGCCGACCATCGCGGTCGCGAACGTGGCGCCGAGGTAGCCGTTGTACCGGCCGCGCTCCCGCGGGGAGATCATCGCGGCCAGGATGATCTGGGCCAGCGAGGACAGACCGCCCATGCCGATGCCCTGCACCGCGCGGAACGTGATGAGCATGGCCGGGTTCTGCGAAAGACCGGCCAGTGCTGAGCCGGCCACGAAGATCACGAGGGCCAGCTGTATGAGGAGCTTCTTGGAGAACAGGTCGGCGAGCTTGCCCCACAGTGGCGTGGACGCGGTCATCGCCAGCAGCGACGCGGTGACCACCCAGGTGTAGGCGCTCTGGCCGCCGCCGAGGTCCTTGATGATGTCTGGCAGGGCGTTGGAGACGATCGTCGACGACAGGATCGCGACGAACATGCCGAGCAGCAGCCCGGTCAGGGCCTCCATGATCTGCCGGTGCGACATCGGGGCGCCGTCGGCGGAGGCACCTGCTGAGTGCTTGGCGTGCGCCCGCACACCGGCTGGTGTGGTCGTTGCCATGAAATTCCTTTTCCTACTGGGTGATCGCGGGTGTACGGGGGGACTCGTCGAAGGACGACCTCAGCCGCGCCATGAGCCGGGTGAGCTGGATGACCTCGTCATCGGTCCAGTCGCTCAGGCGCTCGGCGAGCATCTGCGTGGTGCACCGCGACAGCCGGTCCACCTGTGCCAGGCCCTCGGGCGTCAGGCGCAGGATGCGTGAGCGCTTGTCCGCCGGGTCGGCGGACCGCTCGATCCAGCCGCGCTCCACGATGTGGGCGACATGGCGACTGGTGACCGACATGTCCACGGCCAGCAACTCCGCGAGCCTGCTCATGCGCATGTCGCCGTGGCGGTTCAGCAACGTCAGTACGGCGGCGGAACCGGCGGGACAGTCGGACGGCAGGACCCGCCCCATCTCCCGTTTCACGGCGCCGAAGGCGCTGAACTGACGGACCAGCTCCTCGTACTGCGCCTGCTCGGCCATCACATCTCCGTCGTTTGTTGCTTAGGGCAACCATAGAAGCCATTGGTTGCTACAGGCAAACAAAAGGGGTGGGTGAGCCGCAAAAACTTGGCAAAGGCAAGTATTGCGACCGTAAATGTGCAGGTCGGGTGGGTCCTGTGACCCCCTGTGCAGGGCGGGAGCCCCCACTTGGGCCGAACGGGCGGATTCGCTAGGGTCTCAGGCCATGGCTAACACCCAGGGCCCCCAGGGCAACCACGACCCCGCAGGCAACACCCAGATGTTCCGCGCGTTCGTCGACGAGGGCCCGCAGGGCGGTCGGCAGCAGCAGGCCTCCTCCGGTCCCCGCATCGGCCTCATCGTCGGCGTGATCGCCGCCGTGGTGATCGTGGCGGCGGTGGCCTGGCTGGCGCTCAAGTAAGCGCTGCCGGGTTCACTTCCGGTTCACTTCCACCGGACGGAGACGTCCCGCGTCTCGATGTGCATGCCGAGCGGCACCCGCCAGGACTCGACGCACACCGTCCAGCTCTTCCCCTTGCGCGCGCCGGCCTTGATCGGCGCCGGGAGTTCCTGCGACGACTCGATCGTCGCCCAGTCGATGCCGAGCGCGCCGATGATGTGGGTGCCGAAGGTGACGGTGCCCGAACGCACGGCTGTGCCACCGGAGTTGTGGAAGGCCAGCGTCACCTTCTCGCACCAGCGCTTGTCGGCGGGCTCCCGTACGGGGTCGCTCACGGTCAGCTTCGCGGGCGAGGGAGTGGTCGCGGGCGTCCGGGGTGCGGGTGAACTGCTGGGCGGGTCGGCCTGGTCGGTCGGCGTGATCGCGCGGCCGGGGGTTTCACTCGGGAGGCGGCCGGGACTCTCCGTTCCTCCGCGCTCTGCTTCCCCGGAGGCTGTCGGCTCCTGACTCCCGCCTTCACCAGGGGAGTTACCGCCGTCCTCGCCACTGCCACCGCTGTCGTCGCCGCCCTCGCCGCCCTGCGGCCCGTCGAGCGGCACCAGCGTCACCTCGCCCGTCGGTGCGGCAGCCGTACCGGAGACGCGAGGCGGACCGCCCGCCGCGCCCGTCGCGACGTATCCGTCACCGCCTCCGCCGCCTCCGCACGCGGCCAGCGCTCCGCCCAGGCAGACGACGGCCGCCGAAGCACCGATCACGGCGCGCCGACGGCCAGGTGTCGAGGTCGTCCATATCCGGCGAAGCATCGGGCCATGGTGGCTGACGCTCCGTCAAATATGAAGGGCACAGCAGGGGTCAGTCGGAGATGAGGCCTTCGCGCAGCTGCGCCAGGGTGCGGGTGAGCAGCCGGGAGACGTGCATCTGGGAGATGCCGACCTCCTCGCCGATCTGCGACTGGGTCATGTTCGCGAAGAAGCGGAGCATGATGATCCGGCGCTCGCGAGGCGGGAGTTTGGCCAGCAGCGGCTTGAGGGACTCGCGGTACTCGACGCCCTCGAGGGCGGTGTCCTCGTACCCGAGCCGGTCGGCCAGCGAGCCCTCGCCGCCGTCGTCCTCCGGGGCCGGGGAGTCCAGCGAGGAGGCGGTGTACGCGTTGCCGACGGCGAGGCCGTCGACGACGTCCTCCTCGGACACACCCAGCACGGCGGCGAGTTCGGTCACCGTCGGGGACCGGTCCAGCTTCTGGGAGAGCTCGTCGCTGGCCTTGGTGAGGGCGAGGCGCAGCTCCTGGAGCCGGCGCGGGACGCGCACCGACCACGAGGTGTCGCGGAAGAACCGCTTGATCTCGCCGACGACCGTCGGCATCGCGAACGTCGGGAACTCCACGCCCCGTTCGCAGTCGAAGCGGTCGATCGCCTTGATCAGGCCGATGGTGCCGACCTGGACGATGTCCTCCATCGGCTCGTTGCGCGAGCGGAAGCGGGCGGCCGCGTAGCGCACCAGCGGGAGGTTGAGCTCGATCAGCGTGTCCCGGACGTACGCGCGTTCGGGGCTGTGCTCGTCCAGTGCGGCGAGCCGCAGGAACAGGGAGCGGGACAGGGTGCGGGTGTCGATGTCACCCGAGGCCGGTACGGCCGGGACATCGGTTGCCGGGAGGGCCTGGGCCGGGACGGCCTCCAGAGCCGTGACGTCGTCGAGAACGGCGTCGGGCGCGGACTCGCTCTTTGTGAGCGTGAGCACCTTCGAGCTGCCCTGGTCTGCGGACATGCCACCCCCTTTGGGTCGCGGGACGGTCGTGGCGTAACGCTCCGAACGAGGAACGCCAGCCTTCACCTGAATACCGGAGCCGAAGCCACGGCAAACGCGCTTCCCGAAGAATGTCACATGTCGGCAACACGCTGTAGTGACATGTCGACATGTGAGACTTGAATCCGCCCTGGATAAAGGGGGTCTGACGGCCTTTCAACAGAGAACTGTCGGGATCCGCCCTGGTGAGCGATTCGCTCGCGACGGTTACGACTCGATCCTGCTTGCGGTTACGCGTCGATCCGGTTCGCCGAACGCAGTCGCTGGAAGCTACGCGCGAGTAGCCTCGAAACGTGCATCTGGGAGACCCCGAGTTCCGCACTGATTTGCGATTGGGTGAGGTTGCTGTAGTACCGCAGAAGAAGGATTCTCTGCTCGCGTTCGGGGAGTTGGACCAGCAGGTGCCGGACCAGGTCCCGGTGCTCCACGCCGTCCAGGGCCGGGTCCTCGTAGCCGAGCCGGTCCAGCAGTCCGGGCAGCCCGTCGCCCTCCTGCGCGGCCTCCAGTGAGGTGGCGTGGTACGAGCGTCCGGCCTCGATGCAGGACAGCACCTCGTCCTCGGTGATGCGCAGCCGCTCGGCGATCTCGGCGGTGGTGGGGGTGCGCCCGAAGGCGGTGGTGAGGTCCTCGGTCGCACTGTTGACCTGGACCCACAGCTCGTGCAGCCGGCGCGGTACGTGGACCGTGCGGACGTTGTCCCGGAAGTACCGCTTGATCTCACCGACGACGGTCGGCATGGCGAACGTCGGGAACTGCACGCCCCGCTCCGGGTCGAAGCGGTCGATGGCGTTGATGAGCCCGATCGTGCCGACCTGGATCACGTCCTCCATCGGCTCGTTGCGGGAGCGGAAACGGGCGGCCGCGTAGCGCACGAGCGGGAGGTTGGCCTCGATGAGCGCCCCGCGCACGCGGTTGTGCTCCGGCGTGCCCGGCGTCAGGTCCTTGAGCTCCCCGAAGAGCACCTGTGTCAGCGCCCGGGTGTCGGCACCGCGGCTGCGGGGCGGCGGGGACGCGGGGGTGTCCTCCTGGGTCGGGGCTTGAGGCGCAGTACTGGCCGGCACGGTCAACTCCACCTCGTGATCCATCAACTCATCCGTCAAAAGCGGTCATAGCATCACAAGACAGTTCATTGTGTTCAAGTACCGCATAATCCCGTGTTGGGGATGGAACGCTGCGCAAGACACGCGAAAGCCCCCCGCCGTTCCGGCGGAGGGCTGCGGGGGTTCCGGGAGGAGCCGGGGGACCGTGGCTCAGAATTCGTAGTCGGCGATCACCCAGGTGGCGAACTCCCGCCACAGGGCGACGCCCGCCTGGTGCTCGGGGTGCTCCGCGTAGACGCGGAGGGCGGCGGTGTCCTCGAAGGCGGAGTTGATGGCGAAGTCGTAGGCGATGGGGCGGTCGCTGAAGTTCCAGCCCAGCTCCCAGTGGCGCAGCTCGGGGATCTTGCCCTCCAGCGAGCGGAAGGCCTCGACGCCCTCCACGACCCGCGGGTCGTCGCGCTCGACGCCCTCGTTGAGCTTGAAGAGGACCAGGTGGCGGATCATGAGTTCTCCCTGCGGCAGGACCTAGCTGTCGCCACCGTTGGCGATCCACGTCATGAAGTCGCCGATGGCCTGGGCGGCGTCCGATATGCCCTCGAACCCTATCTGCACGTAGTCGGCGGCCTTCTCCGGGTCGGTGATGATCACGTAGAGCGCGAAGACCACGACCACATAGACGGCGACCTTCTTCGAATTCACCGCCATCGCGGCCTCCCCTGTGGCTGCTGTTCTGACTGTGTCTGCTGCGCCGAACGAGTCGAAAGAGCCGAAAGGGCCCCGTGTTACCGGCGGTGAGTGTAACCTTCGCGCCTCTCGGGAGATCAACAGCACGAAGGGCCCCGTCTGACGACGGGGCCCTTCTTCAGCGGTAGCGGAGGGATTTGAACCCTCGGTGACTTGCGCCACACTCGCTTTCGAGGCGAGCTCCTTCGGCCGCTCGGACACGCTACCGAGGGAGACCTTACAGCAAGGCCCGCCCTGCCCCGAAATCGGTATTCGCCGAGCTCGGGTCACCGATCCCGGAAGAAGTCGGTGAGCAGCCGGGCGCACTCCTCGGCGAGTACGCCCTCGATCACCTCGGGCCGGTGATTGAGCCGCCGGTCGCGCACGACGTCCCACAGGGAGCCCGCCGCGCCGGCCTTCTCGTCCCGGGCGCCGTAGACGACCCGGTCCACCCGGGACTGCACGATCGCGCCCGCGCACATCGTGCAGGGCTCCAGCGTGACGACGAGCGTGCAGCCGGACAGCCGCCACTCGCCCGCCCGTCGCCCACCACCACCCTTGCCGGAGGCGCTCCGCGCCGCCCCTGCCAATTGCGCGGCGGCCCTGCGGATCGCCAGGACCTCGGCGTGCGCGGTCGGATCGCCGGTCGCCTCGCGCTCGTTGTGGCCGACGCCGAGCACGGTCGTGCCGTCGGCGGACAGCACGACGGCGCCGACGGGGACGTCACCGCCCCGGACGGCCAGTTCGGCCTCGTCCAGGGCGAGCCGCATCGCGGCCCGCCAGCGGTCGCGTACGGGGTCGGGCACTTCCGATTCCTCGGGCACCTCGGTCCCCTCGGGTACCGACCCCGGGTCGAACGAGGTCAGCGGACGGTCTCCAGCACCTCCGAGGCGCCCAGCGCCTCGGCGATGGCGCCCAGCGCGTCCTCGGCGTCCAGGGCCTTCAGTTCCTTCTCGCCGACGCCGAGGTCGTCGAGGATCTCGCTGTCGCCGACGGGGCTGTGCGGGACGGCGTCCGCGCCGCCGCCCTCCTCGTCGTCATCGGAGTCGCCGTCGGGCTCCTCCGTGCCGTCGAGGTCCAGGGAGTCCAGGTCGGCGCTGTCGTCGCCGGGCTCCCTGCCGAGCAGTTCGTCGGTGAGCAGGATCTCGCCGTAGCTGCTGCGGGCAGCGGCGGCGGCGTCCGAGACGTAGATACGAGGGTCGTCCTCGCCGTCGATCCGGACGACGCCGAACCAGGCGTCCTCCTGCTCGATGAGCACCAGCACCGTGTCGTCCTCGGGCGAGGCTTCACGGGCCAGTTCGGCCAGATCCGACAGGCTCTCCACATCGTCGAGCTCTCTGTCGCTCGCTTCCCACCCGTCTTCGGTGCGCGCGAGCAGTGCGGCGAAGTACACCGTGACTCTCCCACTGGTCGTAGGCGTGCCGGTTGGGGGTCCCCCCGGCGGAGGTTGGGGGCGGGGAGAGCTGTGCTCCGAGCCCACCCACTCGGAATCGTGGCAGAAACAAGGCGTTCAGGGGACGTCTTCGGCTCCCTGTGTCCGGCAGTTTTGATCGCGTCGTCCCGAGGGTGTCCGCGAGCACCTCCGTGAAGGACTCACCAGCACACTCGTTGCCGCCACGTGCGGATCGTACGCGGCTTTTCCAGGTGTCCAAGCACGCCCAGCGCCTCAACGCCCCCGAAGGGCGCGGATCTTCCCCGCTACCTCGCCCTACCAGCGGAACGTTCGCATGCGCATGGCGTGGCGCAGCCGGGACGCCTTGGCGCGGCGTGGCTGGACGCGGTCCCGCAGCGCGCGGGCCTCGGCGAGCTCCCACAGGAACTGTGCCCGGCGGCGACGGCGCGCGGAGTCGGCCTCCGCCTGCGCGGTGTCCGCCGGGGACTCACGGTCAGGCATAGGCACACCACCCCCGGTACGTCTCTCCCACTTTCCCTCCGATGGGCGGTTTGATGCCAGCACAAGGGTTAAGTGACGGCCCTGGGGTTGCTGCGTGTGAGGACGCCTGGCATACCGGGCCCGGTTACTGTTGTGGACATGCGTCTACACGTCGTCGACCACCCCCTGGTCGCCCACAAGCTCACCGCGCTGCGCGACCAGCGCACCGACTCCGCGACCTTCCGCCGGCTCGCCGACGAACTGGTCACCCTGCTCGCCTACGAGGCCACGCGGGACGTGCGCACCGAAGCGGTCGACATCACGACCCCGGTCACCGGCACCACCGGCGTCAAGCTCTCCTACCCGCGCCCCCTCGTGGTGCCGATCCTGCGCGCCGGCCTCGGCATGCTGGACGGCATGGTCCGGCTGCTGCCGACCGCCGAGGTGGGCTTCCTGGGCATGATCCGCAACGAGGAGACGCTCCAGGCCTCCACGTACGCCACGCGCATGCCGGAGGACCTCTCGGGCCGTCAGGTCTACGTCCTGGACCCGATGCTCGCCACCGGCGGCACGCTGGTCGCGGCGATCCAGGAGCTCATCAAGCGCGGCGCCGACGACGTGACGGCCGTGGTGCTGCTGGCCGCCCCCGAGGGCGTCGAGCTCATGGAACGCGAACTGGCGGGCACGCCGGTGACGGTCGTGACGGCCGCCGTCGACGACCACCTCAACGAACACGGGTACATCGTCCCGGGGCTGGGAGACGCGGGGGACCGCCTGTACGGCGCCGCCGAATAGGCCCTGTCAGGGGGCCGAACAGGTTCTACGAGGCTGAGGGGCCAGGGGCCCTACTGCCTCAGCAGCTCTTCTTGCCGGTGGGCGTCGGCTCGGGGTTGGCCAGTGCGGTCAGCGCCTTGTCGGCGTCCGCCTTCTTCGTGAGCTCCTTGAAGCGGTTGCCGATGATCAGGTCGACGGCCGGGCCCTTGCGCGCGGGGTCGGTGCGGCGCTCGGCGGCGCCTAGCTGGGTGCCGAGGACGGGCAGCGCGGTGTCCAGGGCCGAGGACGGGCCGAGCAGTAGCCCGGTGCCCTTGACCTTCTTGTCGAACTCCTTGGCCGCGTTGCCCACATCGCCGATCTTGAAGCCGCGCTTCTTCAGCTCGTCCGCGGTCTGCTTGGCGAGGCCGCTGCGGGTCGTGGCGTTGAAGACGTTGACGGTGATCTTGCCCGGCTCGGGCAGCGGCGCTGTGGCGGAAGCCGAGGGCGTCGCGCGGGACCCGCAGTCGGCCTTCGGACCGGCCGCAGAGGCTTTTCCGCCGTCGGTGAAGACATCGATGAGCTGCAGCGTGCCCCAGCCGATCATGCCCAGCACGGCGGCCGAGGCGACGGTGAGGACGACGAGCCTGCCGCGCCGCCGAGGACGGCGCATTCGCGGGTACTTGTCCCCCTTGATCCGGTACTGGCCGCCCATGCCCGGGGGAGTCAGCATGCTCATGGGCGCAGCGTAGTGCGCCCGAGCGGCAATGCCTACTAGATGATCATTCGATCCTGCCCGGTCCAACCCGAAAGGGCCAACAAGTCCCGCCCGATGGGCGCGCCGACCCGGGTTCAGTCCAGTTCGAGGACGCGCGCGTGCAGCACCTGGCGCTGCTGCAGCGCCGCGCGCACCGCGCGGTGCAGGCCGTCCTCCAGATACAGGTCGCCCTGCCACTTCACGACGTGCGCGAAGAGGTCGCCGTAGAACGTGGAGTCCTCGGCGAGCAGGGTTTCCAGATCGAGCTGACCCTTGGTCGTCACGAGCTGATCGAGGCGGACCGGGCGCGGCGCGACGTCCGCCCACTGCCGGGTGCTTTCCCGGCCGTGGTCGGGGTACGGCCGGCCGTTTCCGATGCGCTTGAAGATCACACGGAAAGCCTACCGGTCAAGACCTTCCGGGCGCAGCCATGGCGACGCAGTGCGACGCTGGAAAAACCGGGGCAAACGGAATGAAACGGCAAAGATCGAGACGGCGACGGCCAGATCGACGGGGAGACGGGGTCGTGCGAGGGGTTGCTCCGAACGGGGAGTACGTCGGAATTTCAGTGGGCGGAGGTCTGGCATGAGCGAGCGAGAGAGCAGGGCCAAGGGCGGTTCGGGGACCGTGTCGTCGGCCGGGGCTCCCGAGGTGCGGGGCACTGCCGCCGCGCTGCCGCAGGAGGCCCTGGAGATCGCCGCCGGGTATGCCTTCGGCGGCCCCGCCCTCGATCTGGGCGCCCTGCTCTGGGACGGCCGGTGCCTGCCCGACGCGCAGGTCCGGGTGCCCTTGCCCATGCTGAACCGGCACGGCCTGGTCGCGGGCGCCACCGGCACCGGCAAGACCAAGACGCTCCAGCTGATCGCCGAGCAGCTGTCGGCGCAGGGTGTGCCGGTGTTCCTGGCGGACATCAAGGGCGACCTGTCCGGGGTCGCGGCGCCGGGGCAGCCGAACGACAAGGTGCGCTCGCGTGCCGCCGAGGTCCACCAGGACTGGACGGCGACCGGTTTCCCCGCCGAGTTCTACGCCCTCGGGGGCATCGGCCACGGCATCCCCGTACGGGCCACGGTCACCAGCTTCGGCCCGGTCCTGCTGTCCAAGGTCCTCCAGCTCAACCAGACCCAGGAGCAGTCCCTCGGCCTGATCTTCCACTACGCCGACACCAAGGGTCTGGAACTGGTCGACCTCAAGGACCTCAGGGCGGTCGTCGCCTTCCTCACCTCCGAGGAGGGCAAGGGCGAGCTCAGGAACATCGGCGGGCTCTCGACCGCCACCGCCGGGGTGATCCTGCGGTCCCTGACCGCCTTCGAGGCGCAGGGCATGGCGGACTTCTTCGGGGAGCCGGAGTTCGACACGAGCGAGTTCCTGCGGACGGCACCGGAGGGGCGGGGCGTCGTGTCGGTCCTCGAACTGGCCGCCGTGCAGGACAGACCGCAGCTGTTCTCGACCTTCCTGATGTGGCTGCTCGCGGACCTCTTCCATGACCTGCCGGAGGTCGGGGACGCCGACAAGCCGAAGCTCGTGTTCTTCTTCGACGAGGCGCATCTGCTGTTCGACGACGCGTCCAAGGCCTTCCTGGACTCGATCACGCAGACCGTGCGGCTGATTCGCTCGAAAGGGGTCGGCGTCTTCTTCGTGACGCAGACGCCGAAGGACGTCCCCGCCGAAGTGCTCGGCCAGCTCGGCAACCGCATCCAGCACGCACTGCGCGCCTTCACGCCCGACGATCAGAAGGCGCTCAAGGCCACGGTGAAGACCTTCCCCAACTCGGCGTACGACCTGGAGGAGCTCCTCACCGGCCTCGGCACCGGCGAGGCCGTGGTGACGGTGCTCAGCGAGAGGGGCGCCCCGACACCGGTCGCCGCGACCCGGCTGCGGGCCCCCGAGTCGCTGATGGGGCCGGTCGAGGCCGGCGAGCTGGAGCGGGCGGTGACGGCGTCCGCGCTGTACGGGCGGTATGCACAGGCTGTGGACAGGGAGTCGGCGTACGAGCGGCTCCAGCCGTCCCGGGGCGGCAAGGGGCCGGACGAGATGCGCGAGGCGCGCGGCGGGAAGGGGCCCGACGAGATCCGCGAGGCGACGGGGGCGGCGGACCAGCGGGCTCGGCAGAAGGAGCAGCCCTCCGTCGTCGAGCAGGTCGTGGGCAGCGGCATGTTCAAGTCCCTGGCTCGGTCGGTCGGTACGCAGATCGGGCGGGAGATCACCCGGTCGCTGTTCGGCACGGCGCGGCGGAGGCGGTGACCTGGAGAAAGCCCGCCTCCGCCGCCCGCGTCAGCCGCGCTCCCGGACCTTCGGGGGAACCTGCGGCTTGGCCTTCTTCACCTGCGGTGCCGGCGTGTTGCGTACGGCCTCGGCGCGCAGCAGGGCGCGCAGGACCGCGTAGTGATCGGTGGGCATGACTGTGCTCCTTGTGTCGTACTGACGGACCTCGTGGCTGGGGTCTGTCAGCAGCGCAGGACCACGGTGCGCAGGATGTGCGGGACGTACGGCTGCCCGGGCGGCGCGCAGGACCGAGGGGCCGGTGCGGCGCCGGGCGCCGGCCTCGGGGGCGGGGCCGGACGCGTCCGTACGGCGTTGCGCCGGTCGGCCCGGGCCGGTGGCCGCAGGGCCGTGTCGAGGACGTCGTGCTCGGCGACCTCGCCGGAGACGCCGGCCACGACGGGCAGGGCGTGCGCCTGGGCGTGCGCGCCCGGCACCAGCAACGCGAGCAGCAGCACGAGGACCCGCAGCCAGGCGCGGCTGCGCGAGAGGCGTCGTGCGGTACTCGCGGTACTCACGGAAGGTCATCTCCCCGCGGGCCGTACGGCGTTCATCCCGTTCGGCGTGAGATACGCCCGTACGGCGTACTGGTCCGCTGCGCGTATCACAGCTCGTGCGGGACCTGGCGCGCCCGCTGCCGCATCCGGAGTCCGATGACGATCTCGACGACACCGACCGCCACCAGCCAGCACCCGCCGAGCAGCATCAGTACGGTGACCGACTCGATCGGGGAGTCGATCAGCACGATTCCGCCGACGACGGTGACGACACCGAGGAAGATCTGCCAGCCACGGGCCGGCATGGACTTGTCGGAGGCGGCGGCCAGGGTCTGGGTGACGCCGCGGAAGAGCCAGCCGATGCCGATCCACAGGGCGAGCAGCAGGATCGACTGCATCGGGCGGCGGAAGCAGAACAGGCCGAGGAGGACCGACACGGTGCCGCTGACGAAGGCCAGCACCCGCAGCGAGGTCGTCCGGTGCGTGCCGAACGCGGCGACCAGCTGGAAGACGCCGCTGATCAGGAGATAGAGCCCGAAGAGGACCCCGGAGACGAAGAGCGGGGCGCCCGGCCAGACCAGGACCAGGATGCCCAGCACCAGCGAGCAGAGCCCGGTGCCCAGGACGACCTGCCAGGCGGCCCGGGACAGGACGTGCAGCGGCCCCTCGAAGGCGGGCTCGGCCTCCCGTCCCGCACCCGCCCCGGGCGGATGTCCCGCATGAACCCGCCGGTCGTCATAGTCGCGGCCCCCGAGGCGGCCACCCGGTGACTCGGTCATGCTCCATGCTGGGAACGTCCCCGTTCCGCCCGCCATCCGGGGCGGTCCAGTCGACTGACGGCCGGCCGCTCGCCGTGGCCGGGGGCTGCTGCCGCGGTGCCTACTTCCGCGCCGCCTTCGCCGCCTTGGCCGCCGCCTTCATCTCCTGCTTGTGCGCGCGCACCTTGGTCAGGGACTCGGGCCCCGTGATGTCGGCGACGGAGCGGAAGGACTGCGGCTCGCCGTAGGCGCCCGCGGCCTCCTGCCAGCCGGTGGGGCTTACGCCCAGTTGCTTGCCGAGGAGGGCGAGGAAGATCTGGGCCTTCTGTTTGCCGAAGCCGGGCAGGTCCTCCAGGCGGCGCAGCAGTTCGCGTCCGTCGGCGACGCCCTTCCAGACGAGCTCGGCCTCGCCGTCGTAGTGCTCGACGAGGTACTGGCACAACTGCTGGATCCGCTTGGCCATGGAGCCCGGGTAGCGGTGCACGGCCGGCTTCTCGGACAGCAGGGCCGCGAAGGCGTCGGGGTCCTGGGCCACGATGTCGTGCGCGTCGAGGTCGTCCGCGCCGAGCCGGTCCGCGATCGTACGGGGCCCTTTGAACGCCCACTCCATCGGAACCTGCTGGTCCAGCAGCATGCCGACCAGCGCCGCGAGCGGGCTGCGGCCGAGGAGTGCGTCGGCCTCGGGGTCCTGGGCGAGATGCAGGGTGACGTCCATGACCCCGATCATCCCGCGCGCTGTCCGGACGCGCGCGGGGGCAGGGACGCGCAAGGGGTCCGCATCCCTGCCCGGTCAGGGGCGCCAGTACCCCAGCGCGTTCACCCGCTGCTTGGGCAGGCCCAGCTCTTTGCGGACGTAGGAGGTCAGGGCGCGGGTCGTCGCCGTGTCGCAGGCGATCCAGACGTACGGCTCCGCGGTGCTCTTGAGGAGGTCGGGCAGGGCATCCTTCACCTGGGTGACCAGGTGGGCCCCGGCGTCGCGCCTGGGCAGTGTCCGTACGTCGTGGCGGGACTCGGCCGTCCGGAAGGGCAGGCCGTCCCGCTCGCCCTCGAACCACACCGTCGCGGGTGCCGGGTCCAGGGTGGTGAGGAGGGAGTTGAGGGCGGGGAGGGAGGCCGTGTCCGCGATGGCGAAGACGTGGGAGGGGGCCGGGTCGGGTTGGGCGAAGTCCGTGCCGTGGACGGTCGCCTCGATGGTGTCCCCGGGCTTCGCCGCCCGCGCCCAGTCGCTCGCGCACCCCTCGTGCAGGGCGAACTCCAGGCTGAAGGTGCCGGCCGCCGGATCCGCGTCGACCAGGGTGTACGCCCGCTGGTGCGGCTTGCCCGCGTTGTCGAACCACAGGCGGACCCACATCGTGGGGTGGACGCCGGTCACCGCGAGCATGCCGCCGTCGGTGAGGTGGACGCGGCGGTACTGCGGCGTGACGTCCTCGGCGCCCGTCACCGTGAACACGAAGTCCTTGGCGCGCAGCAGCTTCAGGACCGCGCCCTCCCAGCCGTGCCCCTGCCCCATGGTGTCTTCACCTTTCGCGTACGATTCCCGCACCAATAACTTAGGGAAGCCTAACCTAAAGCAAGGGAGGGGCGCAGGTGACCGGCGAGATCTTCCGTGATGCCTGGGGCATACCGCATCTCCGCGCCGACGGAGCGAGAGAACTCGCCCGGGTACAGGGCCGGGTCACCGCCCTCGACCGGGCCTGGCAGTTGGAGGTGGAGCGGCACCGTTTCCAGGGCACGTCCGCGTCCTTCCTCGGCGCCGAGGCCCTGCCCTGGGACCGGTTCGTCAGACGGGCCCGCCTCGACGACACGGCGAGACGTTGTTTCGACGCGTTGGAGAGACGGGACCCGGAGACGTCGGAGTGGGTGCGGGCGTACGTCGACGGGGTCAACGAGAGTCTGGCCGAAGGCGCCCGCCGCAGCCCGGAGTTCGCGCAGGCCGGGCTCGCTCCCGGCCGCTGGGAACCCTGGGCTCCGCTCGGCATCTGGCTCGGCATCCACATCCTCTTCGCGGGCTTCCCTGCCAAGCTCTGGCGTGAGCAGGTCGTACGGCATCTGGGGGCCGGCGCGGTCGGGCTGTTCGCCGCCGACGGGCCCGCCACCTCCGGCAGCAACGGCTGGCTGGTGAGCGGCGAACGGACCGTCACCGGACACGCGATCATCGCCGGTGACCCGCACCGCTTCATCGAGGAGCCCGGGGTCTACCAGCAGATCCACCTCTCCTGCCCGGAGTTCGACGTCATCGGACTCGCCGTCCCCGGCGTCCCCGGCATCGCCCACTTCGGCCACACCGGCACGGTCGCCTGGGCGATCACCAACGCCATGGCCGACTACCAGGACCTGTACCGGGAGCGGCTGCGGCGCACCGGGGCGGGCGTGGAGGCCCTGGACCCGGACGGGGTCTGGCGGCGGGCCGTCCGGCACACCGAGGTCGTGGAGGTCGCGGGGGAGGAGCCGGCCGAGGTCGAGGTGATCGAGACGGAGCGGGGGCCGGTGATCGTCGGGGGGCCGGAAGGGTTGCCCGAGGGGGTGCCGGACGGGCTGTCCGAGGGATCGCAGGACGGGCTGTCCGAAGGGTTGCAGGAAGGTTTCTCCGCTGGGCGTGTCCTGGCCGACGGCCCCCTCGCCGTCACCCTCCGCTACCCGCCCCGCGTCACCGCCGACCTCGGCTTCAGCGCCCTCCTCCCCCTCCTCCGCGCCCGCAGCGTCGCCGACGTCGACCGGGCCGTCGGCCTGTGGGCCGAGCCCGTCAACGTCGTCCAGGCCGCCGACACCGAGGGCGGCCTGCTGCACCGCGTCGCCGGAAAGGTGCCGGTGCGCTCCGAGGCCAACCGCACCCGGCTCGTGCCCGCCTGGCAGCCCGGCCACGAGTGGCGCGGCTGGCACGAGACGCCCCGCGGCGGCCTCACCGACGGCGTGGCCGCCATGGCCAACCAGCGGGGCCTCGCCGCACCCCTGGGCGTCGAGTTCGCTCCGCCTCATCGCGCCGACCGCATCACGGCCCTACTGGGAGAGAAGGACCACTGGTCGGCCGCCGACATGCCGGCGATCCACATGGACACGCAACTCGCCTCCGCAGAACCCTTGTTGGGGATGCTGCGCGCCCTCGAAACCCTCACCCCCGAGGCTGCCCGGATCCGCCGGACCCTTCTCGCCTGGGACCGCCACATGGACGCGGACAGCGCGGCCGCGGCCGGGTACGCGGCGGTGCGCGGTGCGGTCGTACGGCGACTCGCCGCGCACCCGGCCTTCGCCGCACTGTCCGCCCCGCCCGCCTACCCGCAGGTCCTGCTCCCCTGGCTGTCCCTGCTCCCGCGCGTCGGCTTCGCCCTGGAACACCTGCTGCGTGCCGAGGAGTTGTACGGCATCGACCGCGCCGAGATCGTCCGCGAGGCCGTCGAGGAGGTGGCCGCCGCGACCGGCGGGCAGCTCACCGGCACCTGGGGCGACACCCACCGCCTCGCCCCGTGGCGGGCGCTCCCCACCGGCCCGTACGACGGACCCGGCCTGTCCGGCGACCACGACTGCGTGCTGTGCACCTCCGCCGTACCCGGCCTCACCGACCTGAGCGCGCGCGGCCCCGCCGCCCGCTACGTCTGGGACCTGGCCGACCGCGAGGCGAGCCGCTGGGTGGTCCCGCTCGGCGCGTCCGGCATCCCCGCCTCACCCCACCACCGCGACCAGCTCCCCCTGTGGGTCGGGGGAGATCTGGTGCCGGTCGTCACCGATTTCACCAAGCTGGAGAAGGAGTCCGATGTCTGACCTGCCCGCCGCCGTGACGGAACCCGTCCGCGAAGCCGTTCACGAACAGGCCGTCGAAGGCTTCGGCGCCGTCCGGGTGCTGCGCCTCGACCCGGAGGCCGACGCCGAGGTCATCCACGGCTGGGTCAGCCAGGAACGCGCCGCCTTCTGGGGCATGAACGGCCTGACCAGGGACCAGGTGGCCGGGATCTACGCCCACATGGACACCCTCGACACCCACCACGCCTTCCTCGTGGCACTGGACGGGGACCCGGTGGCGGTGCTCCAGACGTACGAGCCGGAGGCTGACCGGGTCAGCGAGTGCTACGAGGTCCTTCCGGGCGACATGGGCATCCACCTGTTGCTGGCGCCCGCCGGTCCCGGGGGCGCGCGGCCCGGCTGGACCTCGGTGCTGCTGGGCGTCGTCGCGTCGTACGTCTTCGGCACCCTGGACCGCCGACGGGTGGTCGTCGACCCGGATGTGCGCAATGAAAAGGCCATCGCCCGCTTCCTCAAGCAGGGCTTCGCGGCCGGCCCGGTGGTCGTGCTGCCGGAGGTCGACCTCCCGGACGTGTACATCCCGGAGAAGAAGGCCCAACTCGCCTTCCTGAACCGGGAGGTAGCCTTCCGGGCGTGACTCCCGAAGACCTCGTCGCGCACTACTCACTGGAGCCGATCCCGCGCGAGGGCGGGCTGTTCCGGCAGACCTGGGCTGGGCCCGAGCTGCCCGACGGACGGCCGCAGGGGACCGCGATAGTCGTCCTGCTCACCGCGGACGACTTCTCGGCCCTGCACCGCCTGCCCTCCGACGAGGTCTGGCACTTCTATCTGGGCGACCCGCTGGAACTGCTCCTCCTCGCCCCCGACGGCACATCACGCACCGCCGTGCTCGGCCCCGACGTCCTGCGGGGCCGGCACATCCAGCTCACCGTTCCCGCCGGGACCTGGATGGGGGCGCGGGTGGCGGAGGGCGGTTCCTGGTCCTTCTTCGGCTGCACGATGGCACCCGGTTTCACCTACGAGGGCTACGAGCACGGCGACCTGGCGGAGCTGACGGCGCGCTATCCCTCCGAGGCCGCGCGAATCGCGGCACTGTGCCGTCCATGACTGGACGCGGACTCCTCGAAGGACAGGTCGCCCTCGTCACGGGTGCGGGTGGCGGTATCGGGCGCGGGATCGCCATGCGGTTCGCGCAGGAGGGGGCGGCGGTTGTCCTGCACTGCCGTACGGCGGTGCAGGCGGCGGGGGAAGTGGCGTCCCGTATCCGGGAGTCGGGTGGGCGGGCGCTGGTGCTGCGGGCCGACCTGACGGATGAGGAGGAGTGCCGGCGGGTGGTGGCCGAGGCCGCCGAGTGGGGTGACGGGCGGCTGACCGCGCTGGTCAACAACGCGGGCGTACAGCCGACGCGGGAGCTGCCGGGCATGACCGTGGCGCAGTGGCGGGCGGTCGTGGACACCAACCTGTCGAGCGTGTTCGCGTGTACGCAGGCCGCGGCCGAGGTGATGCGGGAGCAGGAGGGCGGCGGCTCGGTGACCCACATCGCCTCCATCGAGGCGACCCGTCCGGCGCCCCTGCACGCCCACTACTCCGCCGCCAAAGCAGCAGTCGTGATGCACGCCCGCTCGGCCGCCCTGGAGTACGGCCCCTTCGGCATCCGCGTCAACACGGTCTCGCCCGGGCTGATCCACCGGGAAGGCCTGGAGGAGGCGTGGCCGGAGGGGGTGCGTCGGTGGGAGCGGGCGGCGCCGACGGGGCGACTGGGGCGGCCGGAGGATGTGGGGGACGCGTGTGTGTTCCTGGCGTCGTCGCTCGCGTCGTGGGTGACGGGGCATGACCTGGTGCTGGATGGCGGGGTGTCGGCGCGGTCGGGGTGGTGACCGTGTCCTGATATCGCACGGAGTCGAGAGCCCCGGTAGCCGCCGGGGCTCTCGCGTTGCGTTCGGCGGCTGCTAGGGGCTGTCTCTAGTTGTGATCACTGGGGTTTGAGGAGGCTGCTGATCCAGATGGTCGCTGCGCGGAGGTGGAGTCCGGCGAGGTAGCTCTCGGGCGTCTTGTCGTAGCGGGTCGCGATGCCTCGCCAGTCCTTCATCCTGTTGATGGCCCGCTCGACCGTGTTGCGGTCGCGGTAGAGATCGGTGCCGTGGGTGACGGGCCTGCCGCCACGGCTGCCTTTCTTCCTGCGGTTGGCGGCCTGGTCCTTCTTCTCCGGGATGACTGCCTTGATGCGGCGTTTGCGCAGGTGGGCGCGGATGGCACGCGAGGAGTAAGCCTTATCGCCGGCCGCGGCATCCGGCCGGGTGCGGGGACGGCCGACGGGCAGACGGACCCGGACCTTGCTCAGGACCGGGATGAACTGGGGACTGTCGGCGGCCTGCCCGGCGGTCAGAAGGAGGGCCATCGGCCGGCAGCGCCGGTCGGCAGCCAGGTGGATCTTGCTGGTCAGGCCGCCGCGCGACCGTCCGAGCAGAGCGGCCTTCAGCCGGGCCCGCCGTCGTAATCGGATGCGTTGGCGTTCGTCGCGGACCGGATCGCTTTCACCGTCCTGCCCGCCTTGTCCCTCTGAGGCTCCCCCTTTTGCAGGGCCGCCTCCTCGAGTGCGGCCAGGGTCTGTTCGCTGACCCGCATGCCGGCGGCGTCGTGATGGGCCCGCGTGGTGGTGGAGTCCACGCTGACCAGGGACATGTCGATCTCGGCCCTGCGGGCGGCCTCGGCGATCGCTTCGTCCAGCAAGGTCTGGAAGATGCCCGCGTCCCGCCATCGCATGAAGCGGTTGTAGACGGTCTGCCAGGCGCCGAACCGTTCGGGCATCTCTCTCCACTGGCTGCCGGTGCGGAACCGCCAGATCACCCCCTCGAACTGCTCACGCAGACGTTCGGGGTACGGGCCGAACCTGCCGACCGGCAGGAACGGCCCGATGAACTCCCACTCACTGTCAGTGAGTTGCGCACGCGTCACACCACAGTCTTATCGCACCGGCCCCCACCCCAAGCCACTTGATCACAACTAGAGACAAGCCCTAGTTCGGACGGTGCAGGCGCCGACCGCGGCTTTCGGCGATCCGGAGGGCGTCGTGGAGGGCCTCGGTCAGGCGCTCGGCGAGGAAGCGGAGCTCACCGGGCGGGGCGTCCGGGAGCATGTCGTGGGCATGAGCGAGGAGTTCGCCGCCCATGCCGAGTTGGATGGACTCGGTGGCGTCGGCCAGTCGGGACACCGGTCCGCCGTGGTCATCGGCGATGAGGTAACACGCCTTGCCTTCGGAACCCGACCAGGGGAGCAGGCGGGGCGATTCCGCTGCCATCAGGCGACCTCCAGCCCATGGATCCAGTACGGGCCGGGCATGTCCTGCCCCAGAGCGGCGAGGGCGAGTTCGCGGCGCCGCTGACGTTGCTCGTGGGCGGTGAGGTACGGGCGTACGGAGCGGGTTGCGGTGGCGTCGAGCGGGGTGTCCAGGCCGTAGGGGCTGCGGTGGGCCGGGAGGGGTGGGACGGGAGGCCGTGGCGGGGCCACGAGCGCGGGGTAGAGCGGTCGTGTGGGCCGACGATGCGCGCGGGGTGGCTTGAGCAGCAGCGCCACCCAGGCGGCCAGGTGGTGGATAAGGTCGGTCATGTCATCAGCTCCGATTCGGCTGGTGGCCGTGCCCCCGGACGGCTTGCACCCGTCGCGGGGGTTCTCACGGGCTTATTCGCGGTCTACTGCAGTCTACTGCGGTCGCGCGGTCTACCGCAGAGTTTTAGCGTCCACCGCATGAGCCCGGAGCTTGACCGCACGAGACCCGTCTGGCGACAGGTCGCCGCCGCAATCGCCACCCGCATCGCCGACGGCGAGTACCCGGTGGGGGCCCGGGTGCCTTCAGTCGTGGAGCTGTCGACCGAGTTCGGCATCGCCGCCTCGACCGCGCAGAAGGCGCTGGCCCATCTCAAGGCAGAGGGATTGATCCGAGCTGAGGTGGGCCTCGGCTCGTTCGTCGCCGAGCGACCTGAGAAGTCCGCCGCCGCGGAAGAGGCGTAGACGACGGGGTTGTCAGCGCTGGTTCAGTGCGCGCCGCGCTGAAGCGGGCGATCAAGGCTGCCGGTGGGCACCGGGCTCTGGGGGCCGGGCCCAATGATGCGGCACCCCGCCTTCGGGCAGGCCGCCTCGACAGCGTCCCCGCGGTGAGCGTGGAGCCGTTCCCTTCCGTATCTATTCCCGAGGCGACGCTTCCGAAGACGGAGATGACTGGTGTGAGGTGCGATGACGGGCGACAAGGCCGGCGACGACTTCAAAGGCTGGTGCTGCTCGGCCCCCTGCTGGTCCTGTTCCTCCTCGGCGGCACAGCCCCCGCGTCGGCCCACGCAGCCCTCCGCGCCACCGACCCCGAGGACGGAGCCGTCCTCAAGTCGGCCCCCCGTGACCTCACCCTGACCTTCACGGAGTCCGTCGGCCTGCTCGACGACTCCTTCCGCGTGCTGGACCCCGAGGGCCGCCGGCTGCGCACGGGTGAGCCGGAGCACGGCTCGGACGGTGGTGACAGCGCCCGGGTGACGCTGCCCGCGAAGCTCGCCGAGGGCACGTACACGGTGGCGTGGCGGGTGGTGTCGGCTGACAGTCACCCGGTGTCCGGGGCGTTCACCTTCTCCGTCGGGAAGCCGTCCCTGACGACGGCCACCGTGGACACCGGGCCCGCCGAGAACCCGGCGACCAAGAGCCTCTACAACATCGCCCGCTATCTGGCCTACCTCGCCGCAGCTCTGCTCATCGGCGCCGCGACCTTCATGGCGGTGTGCCGCCCACCGGACGCCCCGGTGCTCCGCACGCTGCTGAGGGCGGCCTGGTGGACCCTCCTGGCCGCCACCCTCGCCCTGCTGGTGCTGCGTGCCCCGTACGAGACGGGCGAGGGCCCCTGGGCGCCCTGAGCGCCGACGCCCTGGCCCGGACCGTGAGCAGCAGGCCGGGCGCGGTCCTGCTGGCCCGGCTGGGCCTCCTGGCGGTCGCCGCCGTCTATCTCGTACGGCTCACCGGGCGCCGTAGGCCCTACGGCTGGGCAGGCGCCGCCCTGGCCGTCGGTCTCGCCGTGACCTGGGCAGCCGGCGAGCACGCCTCCGCGGGCATCCAGGTACCGGTGGCGATGACGTCCTCGGCGCTGCACCTGCTGGCCACGGCGGTGTGGATGGGCGGTCTCGCGGCGCTGCTCGCGACGCTGTACCGCGCCCAACTGACCCCGGTCACGGTCACCCGCTTCTCCCGCCTCGCGTTCGTCTCCGTGACCGTCCTGGTCGTCACCGGCGTCTACCAGTCCTGGCGCGGCCTCGGCTCCTGGGGCGCGCTCACCGGCACGACGTACGGCAGGCTCCTGGTCCTCAAGCTCGTCGCGGTGGCTCTGCTGCTCGCGGCGGCGGCCGTGTCCCGGCGCTGGACCGCGCGGCTGGCGACGGCCGACGCGGAGGCGGTCGTGGAGGCGGTGGTGGAGCAGAAGGAGCGGGAACGGGTTCCGGAGCCGGTCGGCGGGCCGCCCGCGCTGCCCGAGGCACCGCAGGCCGAGGGCGACGTACCGCCGCCGGCCGACCCGCAGCGTCGCGCGCTGCGCCGTTCCGTGCTGGCCGAGGTCGCCGTCGGTGCGGCGGTGCTGGCGGTCACCACGGTCCTCACCAGCACCCTGCCCGGCCGGGCACAGGCCGAGGCGGCGGCGGAGTCGCCCGCGGTGATCGGCGCCTCCGTGACGGTCGTTCCCTTCGACGTCGGCACCCAAGGGGGCCACGGCAAGGTGCAGATCACCCTCGACCCGGGCCGGGTCGGCGACAACTCCATCGAGGCCATCGTCTTCGGCCCCGACGGAGGCGTCGCCACCGTCCCCGAACTGCGTGTCGCCTTCACCCTCCCGGCCAAGGACGTCGGCCCCCTCGACGCCGAACTCACCGACAAGGGCGGCTACTGGGGCAACAGCTTCCTCAACCTGCCCCTCGCTGGGAAGTGGGAGATGAAGGTGACGGTGCGCACGTCCGAGGTCGATCAGGTGAGTGAGACCAAGACCGTGGTCGTCCGCTAGAACCTGTGTGCCGTACACGCACCTCGGCGGCAGGACCGGCAGTCGCCGTGAACGTTCCCGGGTTCGATCACCCTGACGATGACCCTGAGGTCCGAGATATCGGTCACGTTTCCGAAACGGCCATCGACATCTCTTGACGCATGACCGGACATACGGCTGTTATTGCGCCACCGTGTTCGGTCAAGTTGATTTCTGATCGATTACGACGGACTTCGACGCGTCCAACCCTCATGATCGAACCCTGCCCTCAGGAGCCGTAGATGCAGCACCTCTCCCCCTCCGGTCTCTCACTGCCCTCGCCGAGCCGTCGCACCCTGCTGCGCGGCATAGGCGGCGCCGCCGCACTCGGCGCGGGTATACCGCTGCTCAGCGCCTGCGGCGGCAGCGGTACGGCGAGTGACCCCAAGACCGTCACCCTCGGCTCCAAGGCGTCCGACGCCGTGCCGAAGAAGGCGTTCGCGGACATCTACGCGGCCTACAAGAAGAAGTCCGGCATCACGGTCGACGTGAACACCAAGGACTCCAACACCTTCCAGGAGCAGATCAACTCCTACCTCCAGGGCACGCCGGACGACGTGTTCACCTGGTTCGCCGGCTACCGGATGCAGTTCTTCGCGGCCAAGGGGCTGGCCACCCCGATCGACGACGTGTGGCAGACCATCGGGGGCAACTTCCCCGACGCGATGAAGAAGCTCAGCAAGGGCGAGGACGGCAAGTACTACTTCGTGCCGCTGTACACCTACCCGTGGGCGATCTTCTACCGGAAGAGCGTCTTCCAGGAGAACGGCTACGAAGTCCCCACCACCTGGGACGACTTCGTGGCGCTGTGCAAGCAGATGCAGAAGGACAAGCTGGTCCCGATCGCCTTCGGCGACAAGGACGCCTGGCCCGCGCTCGGCACCTTCGACCAGATCAACTTCCGCCAGAACGGCTACGACTTCCACGTCGAGCTGATGGCGGGCAAGGCCTCCTGGACCGACGCCAAGGTGCGCAAGGTCTTCGACCTGTGGACCGAGATCCTCCCGTACCACCAGGAGGGCGCCGTCGGCCGCACCTGGCAGGACGCGGCCCAGACGCTGGCCTCCAAGAAGGCCGGCATGTACCTCCTCGGCACCTTCGTGGCCCAGCAGTTCACCGACAAGGCCGCCCTGGACGACCTGGACTTCTTCGCGTTCCCGGAGATCGACCCGCAGTTCGGCCAGGACACCGTCGAGGCGCCGACCGACGGCTTCATGATGAGCAAGAGTCCGAAGAACAAGGCCGAGGCCGTCAAGCTGCTGGAGTTCCTGGGCACTCCGGAGGCCGAGTCCGTCTACCTCAAGTCCGACCCGAGCTCGGTCCACGCCTCCACCAAGGCCGACACCTCCTCGTACACCGCGCTGCAGAAGAAGGCGTACGACATGATCGCCGGCGCCAAGTCCCTGACGCAGTTCATGGACCGTGACAGCCGGCCCGACTTCACGTCGACCGTGATGCAGCCCGCGCTGCAGAAGTTCATCCGCGACCCCAAGGGCGTGGACAGTTTGCTGTCCTCGATCGACCGTCAGAAGAAGACGATCTTCGCGTCCGGCTGATCGACATGACCACAGAAACCACCAAGGAGATCCCGGAGGCGGCCGCCGTGCCGCCTCCGGGCGCTGCCCCCGCCAAGAAGGTGCCCCACGGGCACCGCCGTCTGCTGACCCGCCGCGACCGGCTCACCCTCGGGCTGATGGCGGGCCTGCCGACCGTCCTGCACATCGCTCTCGTCTGGGTGACGGCGCTGGCCTCGATCGCGCTGGCCTTCACCACCTGGGACGGGATCGGCTTCGGCTCCATCCAGTGGGTCGGGCTGCAGAACTTCCGTGAACTCTTCGAGCAGAACCCGCAGTTCTGGCCCGCCGTCCAGCACAACGTCATCTGGTTCGTCGTCCTGATCGCGATCCCGACCCCGCTCGGCCTGTTCCTCGCCGTGCAGCTGGACAAGAAGATCCGGTTCAGCAGGGTGTACCAGACCGCGTTCTTCCTGCCCGTCGTGTTGTCGATGGCCGTCATCGGCTTCGTCTGGCAGCTCGTCTACAACCCCGACACCGGCCTGATCAACAGCCTCATCGGGGCCAACGAGCCCGGCAAGTACATCGACTGGATCGGCGACCCGGACCTCAACCTGTGGGCGATCCTCGTCGCCGCGTCCTGGCGCCACACCGGCTACATGATGATCCTGTACCTGGCCGGCCTGAAGGGCGTCGACCCCTCGCTGCGGGAGGCGTCCGCGCTCGACGGCGCGAACGAGTGGCAGACGTTCAAGAACGTCATCTTCCCGACCCTGCGCCCCACCAACACCGTCGTCCTGGTCGTCACCATCATCGAGGCCCTGCGCGCCTTCGACCTGGTCTTCGTCTTCAACAAGGGCGCCGAGGGCACCGAGCTGCTCTCGATCCTGGTCACCAACAACATCATCGGCGAGTCCAGCCGCATCGGATACGGCTCCGCGATCGCGGTCGTCCTGCTGCTGATCTCGCTCGTGGTGATCATCCCCTACCTGGTGGCCACCTTCCGGAAGGAGCGGCGCGCATGAGTACCGGCACCCTCGCGCTCGGCAAGAAGCGCGCCCCCGTCCGCCCCGGCCGGATCCTGCTGCACGTGTTCCTCGCCGGCGCGGCGCTGGCCTGGCTCGCGCCGCTGCTCTGGGCGATCTACGCGGCGCTGCGGCCGTACTCCGAGACGAGCGAGAAGGGATACGTGTCCTGGCCGGACACGCTGAGCTTCGACAACTTCACGAACGCGTTCACGCAGTCGGACATGAGCCACTACTTCGTCAACACCATGATCATCGCCGTGCCGGCGGTGCTGGTGACGTTGTTCCTGTCCTCGATGGTCGCGTTCTACGTGAGCCGCTTCGACTTCCGCATCAACCTGGCGCTGCTGCTGGTCTTCACGGCGGGCAACCTGCTGCCCCAGCAGGTCATCATCACCCCGCTGTACCGGCTGTACCTGCTGGTCGACCTGCCCGGCATCACGATGAGCGGCAAGCTCTACGACTCCGCGCTCGGCCTGGTGCTGATCCATGTCGCGTTCCAGTCGGGCTTCTGTGCCTTCGTGCTCAGCAACTACATGCGTTCGCTGCCGCACGAGCTGACCGAAGCCGCGCTGGTGGACGGCGCCTCGGTGTGGCGGCAGTACTGGCAGATCGTGCTGCCGCTGTGCCGCCCGGCGATGGCTGCCCTGGGGACGCTGTTGTCCATCTGGATCTACAACGACTTCTTCTGGGCCCTCGTCCTGATCTCGACCGGCGAGAACATGCCGATCACCTCGGCGCTGAACAACCTCACCGGCGCGTACTTCACGGACCCGAACCTGGTCGCCGCCGGCGCCCTGCTCACCGCGATCCCCACGCTGATCGTGTACTTCGTGCTCCAGCGGCAGTTCGTCAGCGGTCTGACGCTGGGCGCCAACAAGGGCTGACGGCCCCTTTCTTGAAAGAGACACCCGTGCACCACCCCTTCACCCCCGTCGCCTCCGTGCCCGTGGACACGGCCCACGCCCGTGTCCACGAGGAGGGCTGGCAGTCCTGGAGCCCAAGCGGCTCCTACGCCCTGGGCGAGAAGCCGTACCGCCCGACCAACGACAACTGGGCGACGGTCTGTTACCGGCCCGGCGTCACCGTTCCCGAGGGAGCCTTCCAGGGCGAGGGGCTGCTGGCCCTGGACCCCGGCGACGGCTCACCCGTACGCCTGTGGGCGGCCGTCGAGCCGACGCGCGCGGTGCCGTCGATCCGTCTGACCGTCGACGGGGACACGGCGCAGGTCAGCGCCGACGGCCCGGTGAAGGAGTGGACGGGCACGGACATCCAGGCCGTGCTGGCGGACTGGGCCGCCGGTCTCGGGGGCGAGGCTCCCCGCCCGGCGCCCACCGTCTGGTGCTCCTGGTACGAGTACTTCACCGCCGTCACCGAGGACGACATCCACGAGAACCTCCGCGCGATGGACACCCTCGACCTGCCCGTCGACGTCGTCCAGATCGACGACGGCTACCAGAAGGCCCTCGGCGACTGGCTCACCCTCTCCGGCCGCTTCCGCTCCCGCGCGGGCATCGCCGACGCCATCCGCTCCCGCGGCCGCCGCGCCGGCATCTGGACGGCCCCGTTCCTGGTCGACCCGGCGAGCGACCTGGCCGCCGAGCACCCCGAGTGGCTGGTGCGCACCGCCGACGGCGGCTTCACGCACGCCGGCCGCAACTGGGGCCACGACCTGCGCGTCCTGGACACCACGCACCCCGAGGCGGCGGCGTATCTGACGGAGGTCTTCCGGACCCTGCGCGGCGAGGGCTACGACTACTTCAAGGTCGACTTCCTCTACGCGGGCGCCCTGGACGGCGTACGGCACGCCCCGGACGTCGACGCGCTGACGGCGTACCGCTCCGGGATCGAGCTGATCCGCGAGGCCATCGGCGCGCACGCCTATCTGCTGGGTTGCGGGGCACCCCTGCTCGCGTCCATCGGCCTGTTCGACGCGATGCGGGTCAGCCCCGACACGGCGCCGCACCGCCGCCCCGAGGCCGACGACTACAGCCAACCCGGGCAGGATCCGGCCGAGTTCACCGGCGCCGGCCGCCAGTGGCAGCACGGCCGCCTCTGGATCAACGACCCCGACTGCCTGATGGCCCGCCCGGCGGTGGAGACCCGGGAACGGTGGGCGGCGCATGTCGAGGCGACGGGCGGCCTGATGGCGTCCAGCGACCGCCTGCTCTCACTGGACGAGTGGGGCGTGGCGACGACCCGCCGTCTCCTCGGGGGAGGTGCCCGGTGAAGCGCGAACTGTCCGTCCCCGGCATCGCCTACGGCGGCGACTACAACCCCGAGCAGTGGCCCGAGGAGGTATGGGCCGAGGACATGCGCCTGATGCGCGAGGCCGGGGTCACCATGGTCAGCGTCGGCATCTTCTCCTGGGCGCTGCTGGAGCCGAAGGAGGGTGAGTTCGACTTCTCCCTCCTGGACCGCGTCCTCGACCTGCTGCACGCCCACGGCATCGCGGCCGACCTCGCGACCCCGACGGCGGCGCCCCCGGCGTGGTTCTTCCGCGCCCACCCCGAGGCACTGCCCGTGGACAAGGACGGCAGGGGGCTGTCGTACGGCAGCCGCCAGACGTTCTGCCCGTCGAGCCCCGCCTACCGGGAGGCCGCCCTGCGCATCGCGCGTGCGCTGGCCGCCCGATACGCGGACCACCCGGCGCTGGCCATGTGGCACGTCCACAACGAGTACGCCTGCCACAACGCCGAGTGCTACTGCGACGAGAGCGCGGCCGCCTTCCGGCGCTGGCTGCGCAGACGGTACTCGGACGACCTGGCGGCGCTGAACGACGCCTGGGGCACGCGCTTCTGGAGCCAGTGGTACTACGACTGGGACGAGATCCTCCCGCCCCGCCCCACCGGTGCCGTCCCGAACCCCACCCATCAGCTGGACTGGCGCCGCTTCTGCAGCGACGAACTGCTCTCGCTGTACGAGGCGGAGCGCGAGGTGCTGCTGGCGGCGGCCCCGGCGATCCCCGCCACCACCAACTTCATGGCGATGTACAACTTCGACGCCCTCGACTACTGGCGCTGGGCCCCGAAGCTGGACATCGTCTCCAACGACCACTACCTCCAGTCGGCCGATCCCGAGTCCGAGATCGACATCGCGCTCAGCGGCGACCTGGTCCGCTCCCTCGCGGGCGGCCCGTGGCTGCTGATGGAGCACTCGACGGGCGCGGTGAACTGGCAGCCGGTCAACCGGGCCAAGGGGCCGGGCGAGCTGCGGCGCAACGCCCTCGCCCACGTGGCCCGCGGCGCGGACGGCATCGCGTACTTCCAGTGGCGGGCGGCGAAGGCGGGCGCCGAGCAGTGGCACTCGGCGATGCTTCCGCACGCGGGCACGGACAGCCGGATCTGGCGTGACGTGGTCCGGCTCGGCGCGGATCTGCGCGCGTTGGCGGAGGTCAGGGGCAGTACCGTCCCGGCCCAGGTGGCCATCGTCTGGGACTGGAACTCCCGCTGGGCGATGGAACTCCCCTCCCAGCCGAGCACCGAGCTGCGCTTCCAGGACCTGGTCCGTGCCTGGTACGAGCCGCTGTGGCGGGCAGGCGTCGCGGTGGACTTCGTACGCCCCGACGCGGACCTGTCGGCCTACCGGCTGGTGCTGGCCCCCTCGCTGTATCTGGTGGACGACGAGGGCGCGAGGAATCTGACGGCCTTCGCGTCGGGCGGCGGCACGCTGGCGGTCGGCTTCCACAGCGGCGCGGTCGACGAGAACTGCCATGTCCGGCTGGGCGGTTACCCGGGCGCTTTCCGGGAGGCGCTCGGGGTACGCACCGACGAACTGTTCCCGCTGCTGCCGGGGGAGCCGGTCGGGCTGAGCGGGGGCGGTACGGGGACCCTGTGGTCGGAGCGGGTACGGCTGTCCGGCGCCGAGTCGGTCGAGTCGTACACGACCGGTCCGCTCAGCGGCGTACCGGCGGTGACGCGCAACAGCACCGGTTCCGGGGTGAGCTGGTACGTGGCCACCCTGCCCGACCCGGCGACCCTGTCCGCGCTTGTGGACCGTATCCGCCGGGAGGCGGGAGTGGAGCCGGTGCGCAGCACCCCGCAGGGCGTCGAGGCGGTCCTGCGGCGTGGCGCGGACGCCGACTATCTCTTCCTCATCAACCACACCGACCGTCCCGTCCACGTGGCCGTCGCGTCGGACGCCACGGAACTGCTGACGGGCAAGCCGGTGCCGGGTTCGGTCAGTGTTCCGGCGGGGGAGACGGCGGTGGTGCGCGAGCCGCGCTGAGCATCCCGCCATGTGGCAGGGTGGCGGGAAATCGCCGGGGGATCTTCGAGGGGTGGGGCGGCATGCCGGAGCTGACCAAGGGCGGGAACATCGCGGTGGGCTCCGGGCCCGTCGTCGCCGAACTGCACGCCGTGGGCGGCACGGTCGATCTCAGTGCCCTGCTGGTGGCGGCGGACGGCAAGGTCAGGTCCGACGACGACCTGGTCTTCTACAACCAGCCGTCCGCCGAGTCCGGTGCCGTCCGGCACCTCGCCGCCGATGCCGAGGGCCCGGAGCGCGTCGAGATGAACCCGGCCGGGCTCCCGGCGGACGTGGACCGGGTGGTCCTGGTCGGCAGCTGCGATCCCGACGACGCGAACCGCACCTTCCGCGAGGTCGAGGACGTGCTCGTCCGCGCCTCCCCGGTCGGCGCCGACCCGGTCCACTTCCGCCCGCCGGCCCTCACCGACGGCGAACGCGCCGTGCTCCTGATGGAGCTCTACCGCAGGGGCGAGGCCTGGAAGCTGCGCGCCATCGGCCAGGGGTACGCCGACGGGCTGGCCGGACTCGCCACCGACTTCGGCATAGACGTGGCGCAGGCGGAGGAGCCGGAAGCGGGCGAGGAGTCCGAGCAGCAGGCGGCGTCCCAGGTGCCGGTGCGGTCCGAGCAGCCCTCGGGCGGGGCACAGCCGGCCCACACCGCGCCCCCGATGAGCCTGCGCAAGCCCCCGCTCGGCACGATCAGCCTCGGCAAGGGCGGCCAGGTCGCGATGAGCCTGGACAAGGCGGACCGCGAGCTGGTGGTCACCGCGACCCTGGAGTGGGACGGCGGCAGCGAGCAGCGCCGCAAACGGGGCGCCGACCTCGACCTCTACGCGCTGTTCGTGCCGGCGTCGAAGGCGATTCGCGGCGATCAGGCCCCCGGCACCCTCATCACGCCCAAGAAGGGCTCGCGCCCCGCGCCCGCCTCGGACACGGCGCACAAGGGCAAGGGCGCGGACGTCGTCTACTACAAGCGCCTCGGCTCGCGGAAGAACCGTCCCTTCATCCACCTCGACGGTGACGCCCGCCTCCCCGGCCGCGAGACACTCCGTATCGTCCGCCCCGACCAGCAGGGCTACGTCCTGCTGTGCGCCTACTCCGCGGTCAGCAACGGCTTCGGCTCCTTCCGCAGCTTCGGTGCGAAGGTCGTGGTCACCGACGGGCGCGGCTCGACCGTCACGGTCCCGCTCTTCGAGAACACGAAGACCCGGTACTGGGTGGCCATCGCCCTCGTGGACTTCACGGCGCCCGACGGGGCGGAGATCCACCACGTCGAGGCCTACAGCGGCCGTATGACCGAGCGCCGCCCGGTCCTGCACGCGGACGGCACCGTGGAGATGAACGCCGGGCCGGTGGAGTTCAAGCGGCGCTGAGCCGACACCCGGCCCCGGCGAGGTGATAAGTGCCCTAAACGGGGCAAACAGATAAGAGCACGGCATCCAACCGCGAAGGCCGTCCGCCATGCCTGAACTGCCAGACGTCGAGGGTTTCCGGAACGTGCTCCAGTCCTGCGCGAAGGGCCGGACCATCCGCCGCGTCGACGTCCGCGACCCGAGCGTCCTGCATGGCGTGAGCGCACGGCGGCTGCGGGACTCGCTGGAGGGGCGGCGCGTCACCGGGGCGGAGCGACACGGCAAGTGGCTGCTCGCCCGCACCGGCGGCCCAACCCTCGCGCTGCACTTCGGCATGACCGGCCGGCTGCTCTGCGCCCACCCGGACGACGCGGCCGAGCCGCACGACCGCGTCCTGCTCACCGTCGCCCGCGACCACCAGCTCCGCTACCGCGACCAGCGCAAACTCCAGGGCCTCTGGCTGGCCGACGACGAATCCGATGTCGTACGGCTGCTGCGGGACCAGGGGCCCGACGCCCTGACGGTGGACCGCGGGGAGTTCGAGGAGGTGCTCGCCTCCCATCGCGGACGCGTCAAGTCGGTCCTGATCGACCAGTCGGCCCTGGCCGGCCTCGGCAACCTCCTGGCCGACGAGATCCTGTGGCGGGCGCGGCTGCGCCCGAACACCCCGGCGAACGCCCTCGCCGAGCCCGAGCGCCACCGCCTCTACACCGAGATGCGCCGCACCCTGCGCCCCGCGGTCACCGCCGGCCGGGTCCCGCCACGCCCCACCTGGCTCACCGGCCACCGCGACGACCCCGACCCGCACTGTCCCCGCTGCGGCACGCCCCTGCGCCGCACCCGCGTGGCAGGCCGGACGACGGTGTGGTGTCCCGGGTGTCAGGACAAGGGGGCGTGAGTGGTGTCAGGACAAGGGGGCGTGAGTATGGAGAAGGGGGCGTGAGGATGGCGAAGGACCACGAAGCGACGGCCCGACGTGCGCGGGCCGGTTCAGGATCCCGGTGAATCTCGGCGAGAGCGAGATGAACGATCATGGACGAGCCCGTCACCACCGGCCGGACTACACGTCCGCTCGACGATGTGGTCGGCGAGGCGCTCACGGCCTGCGTCACCGTCGACGAACACGGCACGGTGACCGGGTGGAACGCGGGCGCCGAGCAGCTTCTGGGCTACTCGGCTGATCAGACCGTCGGGCGCCCGGCGGCCGAGCTGCTGGCCGGGCCGGTCCCGCCGGATCTGCCTTCGTTCACCCGGCTGCCGAGATGGCACGGCACGGTTTCGGTCCGGCACCGCGACGGGCGACGACTGGAGATCAAGGTCCTCGGCCACCACAGGACCGGCGAATGGTTCCTGGTGTCGGCCCTGAGCAACCAGCAGCCCCCGCCACCCGCCGACGACCCCTTCGTGACCTGGAGCTTCGCCCAGTCCCCCTGCTGCGCCCTGGCGCTCTACGACACCAGGCTCCGCCTGCGCCGCGCCAACGCGGACATGGAACGCTCGGTGGCCCTCACCGAGGCGGACATGCTCGGGCTGCGGGTCAACGAGATCGTGGACGACCCGGCCGGCGACCGGGCGGAGCAGAGCATGATGCGGGTCCTGGAGACGGGCGAGCCGCAGTACAACGAGAACTTCCTGCGCGCCGCCGGTGAGACCCGCGAACACGCCTGGTCGATCTTCCTGTCGGCCCTGCGCGACCCGGCGGGCGAGGTGCGGGGCGTCTGCCTCACCGCGCACGACATCACCGAGCAGCACTGGGCACGCAAGCGGCTCCAGCTGATCGCCGAGGCGGGCCGGCGCATCGGTACCACCCTCGACGTGATGCGTACGGCGCAGGAGCTGGCGGAGGTGACGGTCCCGGAACTCGCCGACTTCGTCACGGTCGACCTGCTGACCTCCCTCGAGGACCTGCACGAGCCGCTCCCGGAGGGCGGGCCGCCGCCCGGCCCTGTCGTGATGCGACGGGCCGCACACCAGTCCGTGACGCCGGGCATGCCGGAGGCGGTCGTCGCCCTCGGCGACGTGGACGAGTACCCGGAGAACACCGCGCCGGTCGTGACGCTGCGCTCGGGACGGGCGGAGATGTACGAGATGACGCACCCCGAGATCACGCGGTTGGTCGCCCGGGACCCGGCCCGGGGCGCCCGGGTCCGCGAGTTCGGCGTCCATTCCGTGATGGCGGTGCCCCTGACTGCCCGCGGAACCACGCTGGGTGTCGCCGTCTTCACCCGCCACCGCAAGTCCCAGACCTTCCAGCAGGACGACCTGGTGCTGGCCGAGGAACTGGCGGCCAGGGCGGCCGTCTCCATCGACAACGCGCGCCGCTACGCCCGCGAACGCGGCACCGCGGTGATGCTGCAGCGCAGCCTGCTGCCGCAGCGGCTGCCCAAGCAGGCGGCGATGGAGGTGGCGTCCCGCTATCTCCCGGCCGGTGCGCACGCCGGCGTCGGCGGTGACTGGTTCGACGTGATCCCGCTGTCCGGGGCGCGGGTGGCGCTGGTCGTCGGCGACATCGTCGGCCACGGCATCCACGCCTCCGCGACGATGGGCCGGCTGCGGACGGCCGTACGCACTCTCGCGGACATCGATCTGCCCCCGGACGAACTGCTCACCCACCTCGACGATTTGGTGGTCCGCCTGTCCACGGAACCCGAGGTCGGGCGGCCGGCCGAGGAGTACTCCGAGCCCGCCGGCGAGGTCGGCGCGACCTGCCTGTACGCCGTGTACGACCCGATCTCCCAGCGCTGCACGCTGGCCCGGGCCGGGCATCCGCTGCCGACCGTGGTGAGCCCCGAGGGCACCGCCGAACTCCTCGACCTCCCGGTCGGCCCCCCGCTGGGCCTGGGCGGCCTGCCCTTCGAGGCGGCCGAGATCGACCTGCCGGAGGGCAGCCTGCTCGCCCTCTACACCAACGGCCTGATCGAATCCCCGGACCGCGACCTCGACGACGGCATGCTCCGCCTCCGCCACCTGCTCATGGGCCCGGAGCCGACCCTGGACGGCATGTGCGACAGGATCCTCACCGACCTGCTGCCGCCCCGCCCGGCGGACGACGTGGCGCTCCTGCTGGCCCGTACCCGCGCGCTCGACGCCTCCCAGGTCGCCACCTGGGACGTACCGGCCGACCCCTCCGCCGTCGCCCAGACCCGCAAGGACGCGCTGGCCCAGCTGGACGCCTGGGACCTGGAGGACGCCGCGTTCGTCACGGAACTGGTCGTCAGCGAACTCGTCACCAACGCCATCCGGCACGCGGAACCCCCCATCCAGCTCCGCCTCATCCACCTCACGCACGACGACTCCCTCATCTGCGAGGTCTCCGACGGCGGCAACACCGCCCCCCACCTGCGCCGCGCCCGCTCCTATGACGAGGGCGGCCGCGGCCTCCTCCTCGTTGCCCAGCTCACCCAGCGCTGGGGCACCCGCCAGACGGCCACGGGCAAGACGATCTGGGCGGAACAGCCGTTGGAGCCGGCGCTGCCGACCGGCCTCTGATTCCCGAAGGTCTGGAGTCCCCGCCCGGAAGGACGCTGATCCTCACGAGCAAGTGGTGTGGCCTGAAAAATCGAACACATGATTGAATTCGGCCATGCGAACGTTTCCCGACGACCTTGCCCAGGCACAGCGGGAGTGGAGCGCCACCTACCGGCAACTGGCCGAGCGGCCCGGCCGCACGGAGCTGCGCCGGCGCCTGTACCGGCTGTCCGCCGAGGTGTTCTTCCACCCCTACTGGCAGCAACGGCGCCCGGGCCCCGCCGCGTGGTGGGAACTGCGTGACCTGGGCCGTTCGGGCGGGGACACCCATGGGCGGCATCGTCGATGACGAGCTGGGGTGCAGGGCCCGACTTCCCGGATGATCCTGAGGACATGTCCGCACCGATACGCGTGACCGTGCATCCGCCGTCCGCCACAGGAGGCCGACGCGTGCGCGTGGACGGCGAGATCCTCGGGCTGGCCCACAACGTGGCCGACGTGGCGGAGTTCCTCCGCCGGGCCGGGCTGGAGATCGACCCGTCGGACGTGTCGAAGGTGTCGTGGATCGACTGGCGCGGCGTGGGGCCCGAGCGCTGGGGTCCGGAGGCGGACGGCTGACAGCGGCATTTGGCGGTGGCGGGTGCCGGGTGGCGGGGCATGTTACTGGCGAGTTCGGAGACTCTGTAAGATCCACTCCGACCAACGCAAGCCCTAACTGGGGGAACACTCATGACCAAGCGCTTCTCCGCCCTGGCCGTCTCCGCGGCCATCGTCGGCGGCCTCTTCATCACGTCGGTGCCCGCTCACGCCGCCCCGTCCGCCGACCAGGGCGCGGTCTCGGCCAAGGCCGCCGTCACGTGCAACCAGAACCAGATGCGCCAGCAGATCGCCAACCTCAAGACCAAGGCGGCGAAGCTGAAGCAGCTGGGGGAGACCGCGGCGGCCAACAGGGCGCTCAGCGAGGCGAACGCCATCCAGAAGAAGCTCAACGCCTGCATCAAGGCCGATGACGAGGCCAGCAAGCCGTTCCCCGGCTAAGCCCCGGCCGGCCTCCGGCTCCACGTGTGGCGCTGCCCGTCCGTTCTGCGGATGGACAGCGCCATGCGCTTTTCCGTAAGGCAACGTCCAAGGGCCCGGTGAGGCACTGGCGGAGGATACGAGATTCGAACTCGTGAGGGGTTGCCCCCAACACGCTTTCCAACTGTTAGCGCGGCCGTCCGGGGGTGTTCGTCAGGGTTCACACGGCACGTCAGATGGGGTGCGCGCACGGCGGTGAACCAGGGCGGCCGTCAGCGCACAGGACAAAGACCAGGACAACGACTGGAGACCAGGGGCTACTCAGACAAGCGCAGGAGAACGCCCCTTCGGTTGGTGGCACTTGCTGCGATGTGGTCGAGTACAGCCGCCCAGGCGTCGGGGCGATCGAGCTGCCGGACGATCGCCTCTGGCACCATGGCGTCGGCCTGGTTGGGGATTGGCCGTGAGCCGATCGCCTTGCGGTACTCGGTGGCCGTGACCCTCTCCCGACCACTGGCCAGCGCAGTATCGATCATTGTGCGAAGGACGTCCCATCGCTGATGGTCCGGCATGCCAGAGCGCTGGTAGTCGAACGCGGCTTCACGCAGAACCGAGTAGGACACGCTGACCTGGCCGAAGACGAGGTCTCTCATCGGCGGGCTTAACCACTTCGCCAGTGACGCACAGCCGCACTGCCGTCTCGGTCAGGTCGAAGTCCTTGGCGATCTGGCCGACCGAGCGGTCACCGCGCCGGCACAGCTCGACGATCTCGGCCTTGAACTCCACCGTGAACGATCGGCGAGGGCGTGGCTTCTTCTTCCCCATGCTCTCCATGATGGACATCCTCCCGGGGCAGAACCCCTGATCTCGGATGTCCGTCAAAGCGGATCAAGCCCACGGTGATGCTCGGCCAGGAACGCGAACACATTCCCGGCCGGGATCAGATCCCGGCAGGTCTCCCACACGTCCGGCCCGACCATCTCGCCGACCCACTCGCCCATCGCCACATGACGAGTCTGGCCCTGCCGCTCACGCGGCAGGGCCAGAACCCGAATTCTTCATCGACCTTCTAGGGGCTTCTGATGGATCTGGGCGTCCCGGGACGCTCAGCCGCCGTACTCGATCGCCACGCCGCCGACGCCGGTGCTCAACGGGCCGCAGCCGATACCGATGCTGTGGGTGTTGCCGGGCGTCACATATACCCAATTCGAGTAAGCGTCGGGGGCCCAGCCGCAGATGGCGCGTACGGAGAACGCGTGCAGCTGCGTCCCGGGGTTGTAGCACTTGCCGTAGGCGACATTGTCCTCGATCCAGGTGCTGCACTGCAGCACGTTGGGCTCCGCGGCCGCCGCGGGTGAGGCGGTCGCGAGACCGACTCCGTCGGCGAGAGCGATCCCCGCAGTTCCGGTGACGAGTGCGCGCTTCCAGAGGCTCTTCATGACCTGCCCTTCAGTTCCGCCCTGTGCCGGGCGTCCTGCGCGAAAGGGTAGGAGACAGGCAGGCAGGAGGGATCCTGACAGATGTCAGGGCTCCCGAGCATGGGCAGGCTCCGACAGCCGCGGCTTCGACGGCGGCAAGCTGATCAACGGCCGTAAGCGGCATGTCGTGGTCGACACCCCCGGCCTGCTGCTCGCGGTGATGGTTACCGCCGCGGATGTCGGCGACCGCGCCGCCGCCGATGTCCTGCTGCACCAAGTCGCCGACGCGCACCACCGCCTCGCCCTGGTCTGGGCGGATGGCGGCTACACCGGCAGTCTCGTCGAGCACTGCCTGGCCACGCTCGCCCTGGTCCTGGCGATCGTCAAGCGCAGCGACGACATGCGTGGCTTTGTGGTGCTGCCCAAGCGGTGGATCGTCGAGCGCCTCTTCGCCCACCTGATGCGCACCCGTCGGCTGGTGCGCGACTTCGAGCGCCGCACCACCAGCGCCGAGGCGATGGTCTACTGGTTGATGACCCTGCTCATGACCCTGCTCATGACCCGCCGCCTGGCCCGGTCACATTCTGCGCGAGCGTGAAGCGGCCCGGCTGCTGTTCGGCCGGCCAGCCGCGCGCGGCCAGGCGTTTCGCCTTCGACCGCAGCGCCTCCACCTTCGCCGGCACCGCGTCCAGGCCGAACAAGACGGCCATCTCCTGGCAGGTCAGCGGCGCTTGATGGAGGCGATGCCGGTCCGCAAGGGCCTGCAGGATGCGCTGGTAGTCGATCGACAGCACAGACCAGGCCAGGCCCTCGCGCCACATGGGCACCTGCGACTTCGGCTTCGCGGCCCTCGACGCCGACGACGCCTCCTCGGCCGGTCCCTCGGCCGGCATCGCCCGTTCGGTCCGGGCGTGATCTCCGCTCTCGTCCACCGGTGCCGGCACCTCGCCGACCCGCGAGCGGGCGATGGCCCCTTCCATTCCCGCTCGGTCACGGCCAACTCGGCCTGGACACGGTCGGCTTCCTCGCGCAGCTCGTCCACACGACTGCGAGCACCCAGCTCACGCTGTTCCAACAGCCCAACCACCGACGGCATCCACGACCTCCCGGGCAGCGACGGCACGACAGGCCACTACGCCCACGGGATCGTCGACCCTATGCCCGACCAGCGGAAACGCAGTCTTCAACTCCGGAAAGACAACGGCTTCTAAGGGCCCCACCGTTCGCGGTGGGGCCCTTAGACATCGTGCCCGGTGAGGCACTGGCGGAGGATACGAGATTCGAACTCGCGAGGACCTGCGGTGCGGCTGTGGCGGGTGGGGCTCCTGAACGGTGCTGTACGGAGCTGAATGCAACCGGAAATGCAACCATCGCCCGCCTATTTGCCGCTCTCCGGGCCGTACCACTGGAGAGCCTGGCCGGTCACTGCCGCGATGCAGGCGAAGTCGTGGTCGCGGTGCAGGAGGGTGAGCCCTTGCAGCTCGGCTGTCGCGGCGACGACGAGATCCACCGCACCCGCACTGCGATGCTTTTTCTGTTGGGTGAGAGCTTCTTGGACCTGCCAGGCGCGGTCGTAGGCGCGGTCGTCGACGGGAACCCAACCGAAAATCAGTCGTATGTCCTCGATGCCGCGCGCCCTGTCGGCGGCCGACCGGGCGCTGTAGAAGAACTCAAGCTCGGTGATCGGGCAGGTGGCGATGAGCCCGGCGGCTGCCGCCTGGTCCCAGCCGTACTGCTCCGCGTCCTCGCGCATGAACCGAGCGAGCGCGCTGGTGTCGATCAGGAACTGGGCCGCGTTCACCGGCGGTAGTTCCCCTTGTTCTCGAACAGCTCCAGATCGAATGCGCCGTCCCCGGCCGCGGCCCGCAGCCGGGCGAGAGCCAGGGCGCGACGCCGACTCTCCAGCACCTCACGAAGAGCGGAGTTGACTGTCTCCTTCTTGGTGCTCGTCCCGAGGGCCTTAGCCACGGCCGCGACCAGGTCGTCGTCCAGGTCGATAACCGTCCGACTCATGGGTTCCTCCCTGATATCAAATGTGGGATCAAGTATATCTCGCGAGGTGCCCGCGGGGTGGCGCACCCGGCACCGGCCTTGATCGCCGAGTCCTACGCGGGCATCACGCCATGGATGCGGGAGAGAGTGAAGACGCGTTCCGCTTCGCGCAGGTGGCACCAGGCGTCGAGGTAGGGCGGGTCGAGTTCCAGGTCGCTGAGGGTGCGTACGGTCCGGTTGCCCGAGGTGGCGATGTACTCGACCGTGATGGCCGCACCGGTGTCGATGGCATGAGCGACCTGGCGGACGTCGCTGTACGACAGGTGCTTCGCGTATCCGGCGACGATCTCCTCGGTGTCCGTCGCGAAGGGCACCCCGCTGCCGAACGGGTCGGGTTCCGGTGCGGCCGGCGGGGCCTTGAGCAGCCGGTCGGCCAGGACGTCCAACCCGGCGTCGGTGGGCATGTCCGAGGCGCGGGTTGCGGTGGTCCGGGGGCCGAGCCGCCCGACGTTCCTTCGCGGGGGCGGGACGGCAGCGGCGGCCCTCTGCGGCAGGCGCTTTTCGATGCGTACCGTTCCCCCGGCGGTCTCGGCGACCGGGGCGTAGCCCGCAGCACGGAGCGCGGCGAGCGTCGTCGCGGGTGGGCTGCCGCTGACCAGGACCGTCGGGCCGAGCTGCCGCAGGGCGAGCTTGGACAGTGTGCGGTGGGCGGCGAGTTCGGCCAGGAGCGCGGGTTCGTCGCCGTGGATGACGCAGGCCGCGGGGGCGATGCGCACCCGTCCGTGACCTCGTGCGGTGTCGGCGATGAGATAGGTCAGCGGCTGTGGCAGGGCCGCGGCGGAGCCGGCTTGCAGGTCGGCTGTGATGTCGTTCGGGGTGCGGCCGGCGTCCAGGGCCCGGCGGATACTGCCGGCACTGAAGCGCCATACCGACGCCGTGCCACTGGTCTCCCGGTCGGCCATCGAATCCAGCAGCGCTGCGAGTCGCGCGGACGGGGTGCCGGTGACGACGGCGGTGAGGTCGGCGCCGATCCGGGCCGTCGTGGTCGCGGGGGGCAGCAGCCGCCGGGCTGTGATGTCGAGCTCTTCGTCGGCGTGGGCCGCCAGGTGGGCACCGAGCGGGGACAGCGCACCCCGCGCCAGCACGCCCAGCAGTTCGCCTTCGCGGATCACGGTGCTGAACGGTGCCGTGTCCTGGGGCGAGGCGTCGTCGGCGAGCGGACGGTGCCAGGCCACCAGCGGCCCCAGCTCCGAAGCGACCTTCACACCCTGTCCTGCCGGGAGCCCCGCTGCCGCGGTGAGCAGCCCGTGGCGGGCCTGCAGACAGCCGCCGCAGTCAGGCGCACCGGCGAGCGCGGGAAGTGCCTTGTTGTCTTCGCCGCGCGCCCGGGTGGGGGTGAGCGGCAGGTCCCGCCATGCCCGGAGCAGCACGGCGAGTTGTTCTGCGGGCTCCTGTTCGGCCCAGGCGTCGTACGCCTCGGTGGGAGGTACGCGATCGCCGTCGCGGGCCAGCAGTCCGGCGGCGTAGGCGGTCTCCAGGGCGATGCGTACGACGGCGTCGTCCGCTTGGGCGGCCCTGCCGATCCGGGCCAGTTCACGCGCACCGATCCCACCCGACTTCAGCCGGGTCGGTGGAGCGGTCGCGCACGCCGAAAGGACGGAGGCGGCATGGGCCGCGAACGCGGTGGCGGCCACCGCGGCCTCCCGCTCCACCTCCGAGGAGGTGATGGGAACCAACTGTGTGACCGGCGGCATAGGTTCGAACGCAGCGTGCCAATCGGGGCCCCGCAGAGCCAAGGCCACCTCGACCGGCATCCGGACGGGCTCGTACCGGTGACTGTCCTGGAGCAGAAGCCCGCGGTCGAGTGCCCATCGGGCGCCTGGTTGGAGGTCGCGGCCAGGAGCCCCGAATACGACGAACAGTGACTGCCGCGGCGTGGACCTGGCGCTCTGCTCAAGCAACTTCCGTGTGGCCGCCGGTGCCCCCGCCACCAACGCGGCGACCCGTTTCGCGTCACTGTGATGCTCCACCAGCGCCGCGAATCGCTGCTGCTTGGTGCCGGGTGGCTTGATACCCAGGACCGCCAGCATGCCGCGCAGTTCCTCCGAGGTGGTGCCGGCCAGCAGCTCTTCCAGCGGGGCGTCAAGTCCCAGGGGCGTGCTCCACGCCTGGCGCAAGGGCGTAGGCATGCGGAGCGCCTCGTTGCCGTCGTGCCACACGAGCGCCCGATCCGACAGCGCCTCCAGGGTCGCGTCCAGCGCGTGTACCGCCGCAGGGGATGTCGAGCCGAGCAACTCCGCGAGGCTGTCCCGGGTTGCTCGTCCTCCCAGGGCTGCCAGCGCCTCGGCGGCTTGCAAGCACGGCAGCGTGAGTTGCGGCAGGACGAGTGCCACGGACCCCGGACGTTGGAGACGGTCCGCCAGTTCCCCCACCGAGCGTGGTTCCGGAGAGGAGGCTGCGTCCTTCCGCATGGCGAGTACGCGTGCCAGGCGGGAACCGTCGAGTTCGCTCAGCCAAGTCGCAAGCGTCGATCGGGACTTCATGAGGGTGCACCTCGACAGACCGGGAACGTCACAGACGGGCCGAAAGCCGCTTCGGCGCCAAGGTCAAGGATGGCGCAGTTCCATGATCCGCGGATGCCGTACGAAGACAGAGTCCGGGGCTCCTCCTCGCCGCGGGCCCTGCCGCCGGGTACGTCCGCATCCGTAAGAACCGGCTGCGCGCCAAGTACGCGCACGGCTGCGGTGCCAACCCGTGTGGCCGGAAGCGGGCTACTGCCCCAAGAAGGAGCCGACCCGGCGTGAGACGTCGCACCATCGGCCTGCCCGATCCGCTGATCAAGATTCTCCGCCAGCACCAGGAAGCCCAGGAGCGGGAGCGGATCGCGGCCGGTGCGGACTGGGAGGGCAAGGGGTACGTCTTCGCGTCGCCGATCGGTGGGCCACTGAGTCCGAACACCGACTTCCACACCTGGAAGCGGCTGCTTCGGGAGGCTGGCGTCCGGAACGGCCGTCTCCATGACGCTCGCCACACCGCCGCGACCGTGCTCCTGATCCTCGGTGTTCCGGACGTCGTGATCGACTCGATCATGGGATGGGAGCCCGGGGGAGCGGCCCGGATGCGCGCTCGGTACATGCACGTGACCGGGACCATGCTCCGCAAGGTCGCTCAGCAAGTCGGAGACGTGCTCTGGGTGCTGCCCGGCGCCGGCGCCGACGGCCAGGAAGAAACCAACTGAGACGGACCGACGAGGGGCCCCACCGCGAACGGTGGGGCCCCTCGACATCGTGCCCGGTGAGGCACTGGCGGAGGATACGAGATTCGAACTCGTGAGGGGTTGCCCCCAACACGCTTTCCAACTGTGGTGGTGGGGTGGTGGGCGGTGTGCGGGGGCGTTCACCTGCGTTCATCGGCGGCTCGTCACCAGGCCGGGGTCGACTCCGGGTCTTTGTTGAACGCCGGTGAACCGAGGTGAATGAGACGGAAAGTGAGACGGACGCCGCGGTCGTTGTCAGTGGCGTTACCCAACTCCGCCATGAGCATGATCGGTGAGTACCTGCGTGTCACGGCTGCTGAGCTCGACCGAGCGATCCAAGATCCCGGCTGGGTGTTGGACTTCGTCGAAGAGGCCCAGGACGCCGAGGAGGAGCCGGAGCTTGCGCCGGCCGAAGCGCGCCATTTCAGCACGTACAAGACCTGGGACATGCTCCGCTTCCTGTTGGCGCGCGCAGCGATCTACGGCGAGGAACCGTTCGCCGAGGACGAAGACTGGGGATACGGGCCTCCGAGGTAACTGCAGCCGAGCGGGGCCGGCTCGCAGCGGAAGCCCTGCGTGCACCACCGATCCGACGCCTGCCCTCAGCACGGGTCGGATGCACTGCCTGGGCTTCAGCGGACGCGACCGGAACGCAGCGAACTGAGACCGCAACGGAGTCGAGAGCATGCAGGAAGTTGCTCCCGTGCCTTAGCCGGCCCCTCGCACCGAAAGTCGTGCGCTCTACCGACAAGAGGCGAGCCAGAACCCGCAATGATACTTTTGACACATGCGCTTCTAGAGACCCAGTGTTCACTTCTACACCCCCAGGGCTCATGGAGGGTATCGTGGCGAAGAATCTCTCTGCTGCTGAGGCATTCGCCCTCGCCAAGCTAGCTGCGAGCGGGCCACCTGGTGAGCTTTCCACCGTTACAGAGCTTGTCGCGTCGCAGCTCTCAGACGATCCTCAAGCGAGTCGCGCTTTGGAAGTCGCCAAAGAGAATCCGCAGGATGTCCAAGCGATTTCTCGCCTCGCAGCATATCTGCGAGCATACGGTAGAAGTAAGGGATTTCGCAGCACTGTACGCTCGACGCTGGGCAGCAGAAAAAAAGTTGCCGCCATTGGCGTCGCCCAACTGATTGCAGATTTCGAAGCCGACCAGCGCCCGCAGCGCTTGACGCGCGTCGTCAGCTCTCGTCTGGCCCGCAATCCTGAAGCACGCGAGACATTGAATACGGCCCAGGCGCAGCCAGATGATCTGGAATCAACTCTGAGCCTGGCCGAACAGGTTCGCTCGCACGTACCTGAGGTGCGCTCCCTGCAAGGCGTGCCGATCATTGACCCATTCAATGGTGGCAGGCCACTGTCTCCAGATCGCCTCAAGGGTGCATTGCCGCAGTTTGCAGACATCGTCAGCAAGGAAGCAAGTGGCATTCCCCTAGAGCCGCGAGCCGAGCAAATAGTCAGACGCTATCTCCGCAAAGCGAGCGAAACGATTCGCTCCACCCCGCCAGCGGAAAGAGAGCAACTCGTCGCCGATGCAGCCGAGAGACTGCACCAAGCTACCCGCTCGGCGGTCCAGAAAGTACAGGAACTGGACGCCTCGGAGAGGCAAAATGGACCCGTCGTTGTGGATGCAGCCTTGCTCGACCAAGCACTAGCTAGACAGGGTGATTGCCCACCCTTCTGGTAAGGGAGGAGTCCGTAAAATGACTACACCAAATGAATCGGGCGGGGGCGGCACGAATGACCCTACAGTAAAGGAATCCGGCGGGGGTGGCACGACTGACCACAAAGCCACTTACGGACTTGCCAAGGATTCCATCTCCACGCTGATCACGCTATCGTCCGGAATTTTGGCAATTTCCCTCACGTTCTCCGATAAATGGGCGCTCAATGCGGAGAGTGAGCACAGAACCCTACTATGGGTTTCCTGGCTCCTTTTCCTCCTGACAGTCGCTGCTGGCCTCATAGCGATGCACGTGCTCACTGGAGTCTCCCATAAGGGTGAACACATTTATCAATGGCGCCTCAGAGTGCCATGGATCTGTGAAATATTGCTCTTTCTGGCAGCGCTCATCATATTCTTTATATATGGCATAAACGTCATCGATGACATCGGCGATATCAAGCCCAAATCGACATCGTGACGCGATGGTGAGCATGTCGCTCTGAAACTTCTCACGGGCCTGCATCTGCCGGCCGCGAAGACTGGCGGGGATGGCTCTCACAACCGGTCGTCCGTGAGACAACACTCCCTCTTGAAAGCCTCCGCGCCCATGTCGTTGGGGACATAGCCCGCACAGTAGTAGTTCAGTCGTCTAGGTGAGCCTTCGCTGCTCGGGCGAACTCGACCACCTTCGGTAGCAAGGACTTGACCTGTTGCCTGTGCTGCTCCCACACCGCCATGTTTGCCTCGCTCGCCGCGTAGTTCCTCATGAAGCCCATCACGAACACGTTGAGCGCGGCCGTATTCAGGTCTTCGATTTCGCTGACGAGCCCGGGAGGGGCTTCGAGTTCGAGGGTGACCGAGGCGCCAGTCATGACGCGGTGGGCGTCATCCATAGCGGCACGCAGTCGGCCGCGCTCCGGTTCTCGCTGGTCCCACTCGGCGTCGTCCTCCTCGCAGACCGGTCCGACCTCCAGGTAGAAGTCTTCCGCGGCGGCCGCGTATGCCCTAGCGACGCGGATGTATTCGACACACGCGTCCCTGCGCACTGTCCTGCGCCATTGAGCTTGGGCGGCGTCGGCCTGCTGGTCAGCCTGACGCAGCACGGCGCCTCGTGCCAGCCACGCGGCACCGACGGCACCCCCTGCCCCGAAGAATGCTCCGATGCCTGCACCGATGAGGCCAGCTATGCCCTGGTCCACGCGTCCCCCGTTTCTTGTGTCCCGCTGGGCAGATTATGGCCGCGCCCCTGTCGGGAGCGGCGTTGACGTAGGCATTGGGAGTCCTGACAGCAACAGCAAGTTCGCCGCGACCTCTGCTTGGGAAGCTTGGGTCTTTTGGCGGCGGACGGTGAGATGACCTGCGGCGCAGCGGCGTTCGAGCCTCGGCCGTACGCGGGACCAGTCACCGCTGTTCCCCGTGGTTCCCTGCACGATCTGGCACGCACGTGGCACGGTGACTCGTTTGAGTCACCGGAATGAACCTGGACCTTGGAACGCCTCGACGCAGCCTATGAGCAGTCCGCAGTTTGACCAGGGTTGCGGCCCCGGAGACCAACTAGTACGGCGGGCAGGGCACGTTGGAAATCGGGGGTGATGTGTCGCTTCAGGCGGCTATCGTCTGCACATGAGATCAACCGCCCGGCCTCGGCTCTCCGTTCGCGTGGGCGCGGCCCCAGTGCCCACCCTGGTCGAGGGGATGCCCGCGTCACTTGAACCTGCGCTTCGTGACTGGATCTACGAGACAGCGGCTCAAGGCCGACAGGAGGTGCGGCACGTTCTGATCCGGCTGGATCTCGAACTGCCGAGGCTGTACCTGAAGCAGTATCAGCGGGAGTTGAGGGACCGTGAGGCGGAGCTGGCGGAGCTCACCGCGCAATGGGAGGCGGAGAGTTCGATGCGGGAGGAGAAGGCGTACATTCCCGGTCGGCCGTCTGTGCCCATGCCCCCGGACCCGTACTTGCGCTTTCTTGCGTACGGCACGGAGCCGGAGATCCTTTGGGACGTGGTCGATGACCTCCTCTCCGCGTTGTGCAGCGAGCCACTGCCCCCGGAAACGTTGCCGATCGTCGCCCGTTGGCACAGCGGCGCCAGACGGACCAAGCGAATCACCGAGCCATTGAACCGCCTGCTAGTTGAATCCCGCTCGGTGTATGAGGTCGCTCCGGATCAGCGCGGCCTCCAGAGGAGAATGGAGGAAGGACTCAGCGAGGCCTTCGCTACGGCAGCAGACGTGGCTGAGAGCAGTGGCTACCCGGCGGCCCGCCGGCACTTGGAGCGGGCCCGCGACAAGCTGTTCGCGGTCCACGCTGACGCAAGCGGTGCCTACGTTGACCTGATCCGCGCGGTGGAAGCAGTGGCCTGCCCGATGTTCCTGCCACGCAACCCGCTGCCTACCCTCGGCAAGGTTCGTGATCACCTTCGGGATGCAGGGGCGAAGTACGAATACGTACTGACCGACAAGTCAGGGACGCAAGGCACAACAGCCGGGGTAGTCGCCATGCTCACTGATCTGTGGGAGGGGCACGGTGACCGGCACGCGGGTGGTCCGCGTGAAGTCCCAGTCTCTCAGGAAGCAGGCGAAGCAGCGCTGAGCATTGCGACTGCTTTGGTGACGCTCTTCAGCAGGAGAGCGGTGCGTTTGCGCCCCGTGGAACGGCCAGGAGCGTGACGTCCAACGGCACGCAGGTAGACACGCAGCAACGCTGGGGGGTCCTTACCAATTCGGTAAGGACCCCCTGATCAGCTACTTAGCTGTCGGGTGGCTGGATGTGAACCCACGACTGCTTCGTCCCGAAGCAACTTGAGATGCTTGCTGCCCAAGGGCTCTTGCGTCCGTCACCTGCACTGATGATCCGCTGACGTCCACGAGTGTTCGCCATTGTGCATCACGGTTGTCACGCAGGTAGACACTCACCGAGTCACCTGCCGGACCGGCCTTGCTACCCCCATGAGCCCGTCATCGCTCAGCATGGTCAAATGCTCGCCTCCGTGCCGGACTACTCCTTATGTTGGGGCGTGAAGGATCGGTTTCGCGCCCCTGGCACTAGCTAGCTAGCGTGTTGATCCTGTGCAGAACCTGCAACATTTCGTCAGGAATCTCATCTTGGTGAATGTGTTTTGAGAGCGCATCAAAAGAGACGGCCTTGTGCCCGTTCCCCTGCAAGTACTGATTTAGCTGCGACAAAATTTCTTTTGGTGGGCAAATTGACTTCCTGTATTCTACTTTCGCCCAGCGCGGTGTAAAATCGGCAAGCGTGGCAGCAGTGATGTTTACTTCGTGCATTTTTCCCGACCGCTCCACGGATTGACGCTCAAAGTTCAACTTGGCGAAGATGTCCCCTTGCATGGAATCCATGATTTCAGCCATGGCCCGCTCCACCTCAGCAAGCGGGCAGCCCGAGATCCGGGAAATCGCGGTCGACGAAATTAGATAGCTTTCGAGTTCCTTCTTGGACCATACGTGGCATTCTAGACCTGCCTCTGTTAGCTTTTCTGTGACCGAGTTGACTTGGGATTGCGTCCTGTAGTCGCGATCGAGGATGATAATCGAACCGACTGATCCCTTCAGGAAGTCTTTGACTAGCCAGCCAAAGGCTTCGGCGCTATTCCAGTTTGAGTAGCCGTTGATTGGCACAACAGCCAACTCCATATCGGCAACAATATTTGTGTATCCGAGATTCTTGGCGAGGATCCTTAGGGTTCTCAGGTCCTTGCCCTCGACGAACACGACACCTTTCGCGCGAAGAGCCTTCGCCATGCCCAGATTGAATGCGGTTCCGAGGGATGTGCTGAGTGTTTCCATTCCCTCCTTGCGGGGGGCTCGAATGGCGTTACGCTTGGATTTGTCAATCCATACGATTGACTTACTGTCCGCCTCGGCCAGAACTTCGCTGGAATGAGTTGCCAATACTACTTGAATTCCAAGCGAGTCGATCAACCGTACCAGTCGGCGTTGCAGGTCAGCGTGCAGGAACACCTCGGGTTCGTCGAGGATCAAAGTGGGCGACTCTTTTAGGCGGTAAATGTGGAGGAGGAGTTGGAGCCAAATCTGCACGCCATCTCCAGCCCAGACGAGTTCTTTCTCTCGACCGCTTCCCGGTTCTGTGTAGAAGACGTCAATGCTTGACTCGGGTCCGTAATGGACTGCTGGCTCCGAGATGCGCATACCCCCCATCCAGGGGTCCGCGAAGTCAAGAAAATCCTGCCACTCGTCACTGTCAGAGCTTAGAATGCGCAGTTGATTCCTGAAGTGACGGCTACTGAGCCGGGATGCCAGGTTTTTCCTCACATATTCTGGGGTAAGGATCTCCTCCTCATGTTCTAGTGGAGTAAGCGCAGGAATGATGCCGATCGGGGTGTACTCGTCTCTCACCTGTTTCACGGTTCGAGGGATGCGTCCTGTTTTATCCAGCAGATAGAAGAAGGGAGTACTGTCGGTATCGTAGTCATCTCTTGGCCAGACGGCTCGTAGCCTACTCCCATTTTGCCAAATCAATTCTAGAGTCGTTTCGTTCGTTTCTCTGAACTCGTGACGAACGCTCTCATTTAGGAGTTCGAAATCCTTGAGCGGAATTGGATACGCCTGAACCCAAGTTCCTTCGTGTTGACGACTCAGTGAAAACTTTGTCCTTTTGGCGCTTCGGAGGCACGCTTCAGCGAATTTGAGTGCGGAAAGGATGGTGCTCTTTCCGGCGCTGTTGGGGCCGACCAGGAGGGAGAATTCCTTTAGTGTAATTGAGAAGTTCTCGAAAGCCTTAAAATTACGGAGCTTTACCTGCTTAAGCATTTCGCCCTCCCTGTGTGGCTTCGGGGAGACCGCCCCCCGGGCGTCTGGACGTGATCTTATGGGATGTGGCATCGGCGCTGGGGGGCTTTTGAATGAAGCCAAGTTGGACTAGCGATCTTCTGGCTGTGGTCGTGGCTCACGGAACCTAAGGTCGGTGGAGCGGCTTTGGGGTGGCGCTGCTTTGGCGCGAGTGATCATGGCCCCGTAAGCTTCCGGCGCGTCGGGCAGTCTGTGGACCTGCCCGGTAAAGCACGACGTTGGGGCCATGATCTTCGAGGCTCGCGCCAAAGTGGCTCCGTAAAGCCGTGGAGCCGACCGGCCCAGCCACGACGTACCCCTTCTCTGGCATCAGGTGGCTGCATGCTTTGAGCGCGGCACGGGCGCCGGCCGGGCTGGAGCGGGGCGGAGACAGGAGCGCAGGCCCGGCCGGGGGCCGGGCCGCGCGCGGGGAGCGGAGCGAGCCGCCTTGAACCCGTGAAGAGAGTTGTTACTCAGGTGGCGTCGTGATGCGCCACAGGGGCGCGTCGTACTGCTTAGGTCGACTGCTAACGAGCAACTCGCGCAGGTCGTGGCGCTGGTTGCCGTTGAGGTTCAGGGCCTCGGTGATGTGGCGGAACGTCGTGTGGGTGACTCCGCGGTCCCGGGCTTCGGCCTCGAACTGGTCCAGCTGGGCCAGGACCGTATCCGGGGCCAGCTTCAGCGGTGGCCGTTCGCTGAGCCATGCGGCCTTATTGCGCTCATAGTCGATCTCCGAGTAGCCGCAGATTTCGCGGCTATGTGTCTCCACCTCTTCGAGGGTCTCCGTCGCTATGACGGCACGAGCCAGACGGTTACGGCTCAACGCCTCGTCCATGTCGACCTCGTGGACGGTCGGACCTTCGTCCGTGAGCGGTACGGGAAGCCCAGCGTCCCGCACTTCGCAGGTGCCTCTCGCTCCTCGTGCCGTCGCCGCGAGCATCGCGGTCGCCTCGGACGGATGCCACTCCAGAACCGAGCTGATCGACTCTGTGTCCTTCACCGTGAAGGCGTGGACTAGCGGGCCGAGTATCCCGCGCAGGTCTTCGTGCGGGAGTTCGCCGTCCAGGCCGGGCCCAGCAACCAGGAGACGGATGGGCGCATTCACCTGGCAACAAGCGGCCAGTGTGAGGGCGTCAGCGAGCGGGCTCTTCAGCGTGGGCTCGTCGCCTCGGGCCAGAATGTCTCCGCCCACGTCCAGGAGGTCGATCGACGCGGGCTCCAAGTGGCCCACTAGCTCTTCGAGTTGGCGCGTCACGCCCTCTGCGCCCTGGTGTGGGTCGATCAACGCGAATGTGTGAGGGAGCTCTGCCGCGAGTCGAGGGAGGGTAGATCCCGCCGGAGCGATCGGGCGGGCTTCAGCCGGCACTGTCGAGACGGACGGTGTGAGTTGTTCGAGGCCGGTGAAGTCGTGGACGCCTCGGGGGCCCGGGACCGGATCGACGAGCAGGCGGTCCCACGCGTACGTGAAGATCACCGCCGGGTCCTCGTCGCCGTAGAGGGCGGCGTCAAGCATTGCGGCGGCGACTGCGTCGCCCCCTCCTCCTGCTGCGACGATCAACCGCGTCATGCGGACAGGGTACGGGGTCGAACATTTGCCACCCACCCTATAGTGGCTAGAGGCCATAGCCACTTGGACAAGGAGGGGGCATGCCTCAGATCGAGGAGGCTCAGCCGAAGTATCTCCAGATCGCGCACTTCATCCGTGATCAGATCCTGCGGGGGGATCTGCGGCCCGGGGACGAGGTTCCCTCGGAACGGCAACTCGCTGCCGACTGGAAGGTGTCGAGGCCGACGGCGGCCCGTTCGCTGGAGGCGCTGAGTCATCAGGGCCTGGTCGAGAAGCGGCAGGGGTCGGGCACCTATGTGCGCAGCCTCGAAGTCAACCGGCGGGCACGGGAGTTGTACGGGCGGGCCAGGCAGACAGGGAAGATCTACACCGCCGGTGAGTACGCTGTCATCACGTCTGCGGGCTGGCTGGAGGCACCAGACCACGTCGCCGAGGCGTTGGGCCTGGTAAAGGATCGGCGAGCCGTGCACCGCCGGCGCATCACCAATAACCAGGACGGGCCCATCACGCTGTCCACCTCGTGGTTCGCTCCTGACGTCGGCCAGAAGGCGCCCAAGCTCCTGGACCCGGAACGGATCCAGGAAGGCACCCTGTTGTACGTCGAGACCATGACAGGACGCCAGGGAAGCTACGCCGAAGACCGCATGTGCGCTCGGGCGGCCACGGACGAGGAATCGGCAGACCTGAAACTGGCCTCTGGGTCGGCGGTGTTGATCGTCCATCACGTCGTCTTCGACCTCCAGGACCGGCCTTTGGAGTTCGCCGAAGCCACCTACCCGCCCCACCGCTGGGCGTTCGAGCAGGGCTACCCACTCTCCTGACGGTTCGTAAGTTCCGTCGAACCGGTTGCACGTCGCGAGTGGCTAATGCCACTATCCAGTAAGTGGCTAAGGCCACTTGATCGGAAGGGGGCACGGCGTGACGGGTCAGCGGCCGGAACAGGGCGCGCACTTAACCTGCCGGGGATGCCGGGGGCGCGGCTGGAAACGCGTCAGCTCACGTACGGCGCTGGCGCTCTCCACTGTCAACGACCGTGCCCGTGCCACATCGAAGCGACGGTGCCTCGACTGCGACGGCGCCGGCAGGGAGTGAGCACGGATGGCCTACACAATCGACCGCCACCCAGGCCCGGACGCACCCCGACTCGGAGCGATGGTCTTGCATCCAATCGCGGAGTCCGTACCCCGGGCCCGACGCTGGTTCCAGAAGTTCATCGCCCCGTACAACCCGGCCTGCTCGGTCGACGACTGTGCACTGATGATCTCCGAGCTGGTCACCAACGCCATCGTCTACGGGCGGGCGGATGATCCATGGGTCGTGCGGGTGGAGTGGTTTCGCGAGGGAGCTTCGCTGCGCGTGGAGGTGCACAATCCCGGGTTCCCGGCGAGTGTTCGCGTGCGCCAGCCGGACGCCAACGACGCGCATGGTCGTGGTCTCCTCTTGGTCGACTCCATCGCCGACTCGTGGCACTCCGGCCCGAGCCGCTTCGGCGGTACGGTCGTGTCTTTCGAGATGGCCGATGCCTGGCCGTCTTGATGCAAGACCCCGTCTGTTCTGACACTCGAACTGTCGCTAGTCTGGTTGACCAGTTGACTTGGCCAATCTCGACAGGCGGCGTTCATGGCGTATGAGGTGGAGGCACCGAAGTACGTTCGCCTCGCGCAGACGATTCAGCGTCGCATCGAGGACGGCACGTATCCGCCGGGTACCCGCGTTCCCAGTGAGAATCAGCTGGTGCAAGCCTTCGGGATGTCCCGCCCGACCGTCGTACGGGCGCTGGAGCTGTTGAAGCGTGACGGATGGCTGGAGTCCCGGCAGGGCTACGGCACGATTGTCCGTGGTCGCCCGGCCGTCGCCGAGCAGAGAGACCGTCGGGGGCGCGAGGCGCTGGAGCGCGATGAATCGTTGGCCGCAGGGCGCCTCGTCGAGGTCGGCCAGGTCCCGGTGCCCGCTCGCGTCGCTTCCGCGCTCGGGCTACCCAAGCGGACCAAGGTACTTGTGCGCCGGTTCCTCGTCGAAGCGGACGGCGAAGCTGTCGAGCTGGTCTCGTCGTACTTCCCCGCCGGCTTGGTCGACGGCACCGAGTTGGGCAGCCCTGAAGCCTTGAGCGGCAGCCCCCGTGAGCACCTGGAAGCCCGGAAGAAGATCCGCTTCGATCACGTCACGGAGCGGGTCTCGGCTCGACTGCCGGAAAGCGACGAAGCCGAGCTGCTCGACTTGCCAGAGGGTGTGCCTGTCCTGAGCGTCCTGGTCATCGCGTGTGACGCCTCCGGGCAGGCGATACAAGTTTCTGACGTGCTGCTTCCTGCCGATCGGCAGGAACTCGAAGACACCTACCGCTTGAACTGAGCCTCACTCGGGGCCAGTTCTCCCCAAAACTCCACTTGACAAGTCAACCTGGCATCCCTAGCTTCGAACTTGCTAAGTCAACTTGTCAGGTGACGGGTTGATCGACTTCCGAAGAAGGAGAAATCCCTGTGCGTGTGATCCGCATCGACACCTCGGCCGCCACGATCCTGCTTACCGAAGCTCCGGCACCGAAGGTGCGCGACCGGCAGACCGGTGAGATCGCCAAGGACTCTGTGAGCGGTGAGGCACTGATGACGGTCGGCGTCGTCTTCATCGACGAGGGCGAGTCGTCCCTGGTCCAGGTCACGATCCCCGAGAGCGGGGTGACGGACGGCCTGACCGTCGGCGCCCCTGTCTCGTTGCCGGGGCTCATCGCCCGTCCGTGGGAAAGCGTGTTCAACGGCCAGCAGCGACACGGCATCGCCTACCGGGCCACCGCCATTGCTCCGGGCGCCTTCCCGATGGCTCAGGCGGGCTGATCGACGTGACCGACCTGGTGACGTGGGCCGAACTGGGAGGGTCGCTAGCCGCGATAGGCGGCGCGGCCTACGCCCGGCATGCCCACCCCGCGGCGTACTGGTCCACGGTCGGACTGCCGGTCTCGGTGGTCCGGCTGCTGGTCTCGTACTCCTCAACGATGGACGCGTGCGGCCTGACGGTCGAACCGCCCCGCTGGCGGGCGCTGGCCATCAAGGCGACCACCCGCCGTGAGGTCCGGCCCGTCCCGCCCCGCCGGGGTCTGATTCGGCCCACCGCGACCGGTCTGCGTCTCCGGCTCCGCTTGGCCCCGGGCCAGGAGCCGGCGGATGTGGCGGCCTCGGCCGAACGCCTTCGGCATGCCTGGGGCGTACACGCCGTGTACGTCCGGGACGTCAAGCCCGGCGTCGTTGAACTGCGGCTCGTCGGCTTCGATGTCTTGCGGAAGGTCCGGATGCCTCGCCGGACCGAAGGCAGCCACCTCCGGGTGCCGGTGGCGCTGCGGGAGGACGCGACAGCGTTCGTCCGCGACTACCGCGCCGTACCGCATGAACTCGTCCTCGGCGCCACGCTGTCCGGCAAGTCCATGTACCTGCGCAACCTGCTCACCGCGCTGGCCGCTCAGCCCGTCGTCCTGGTCGGGATCGACTGCAAGCGCGGGGTTGAGCTGGCGCCGTTCGCTCCCCGGCTTTCCGCTCTGGCGACCGATCCGGAGCAGGCGGCCGTGCTGCTGCCCGTGCTCGTGAAGGAAATGGAGGACCGCTACGACTTGATCAAGGCCCGGCAAGGCATCGCGCCCGGTACACCTGATGAGCTGATCGCCTCGGACATCTGGGGCCTGCCCGAGAGCGAACGGCCTGCTCCGCTCGTCCTGTTCATCGACGAGGTGGCCGAACTTTTCCTCGTCGCCACACGGAAGGAGGAGGAACGGCGGGACGAGATGGTCACCCAGCTCATCCGCCTCGCTCAGCTCGGTCGCGCCGCCGGCATCTACCTGGAGGTCTGCGGCCAGCGCTTCGGCGCCGAGCTGGGCAAGGGCGCCACCATGCTCCGGGCCCAGCTCACGGGGCGCGTCTGCCACCGCGTCAACGACGAAGCCTCCGCCAAGATGGCTCTCGGCGACATCGCCCCTGAGGCCGTCTTCGCCGCCTGCGCCATCGCCTCCGAGCTACCCGGCCTCGCCGTGGTCGGCGATACATCCGGCGGCTGGTCCCGCATCCGCACTCCGTATCTCTCCCTCACCGACGCTGCGGCCACCTGCCGCGATACGGCCCACCTCGTCCCCGACGTACCGGCACTCGCACCCTTCCGGCCGTATGTCCCGCCTGTGGCCGTCAAGGGCGCCGGGCCGGTACCCACCCCGCGCCCCGTCCCCGAGTAGCCATACCCGCTCCCACGGTTGGCGCGGCCGTCCTGCGCCAAGTCCCTACCCCCTCTATGCCCGAAATCCGGAAGGAGTGGCGCCGTGCGTGCCTTGCCCGTCCGCGTTGACGCCGTGCTCGTCCAGGCGTTGATCGCCGCCGCCCTGTCCTTCGCCCACCTGCACGACCTGGCCTCGGCCGCCGGACAGCACGGCTGGAAGGCGTGGGCCTACCCGGTCTCCGTCGACCTGCTGATGGTGGCGGCCTGGCGGCGGCTTCGCTCCGGTGAGGCGAAGGCGGCCGGGTGGTGCTGGTTCCTCGTCGCGCTGACCGCATCGCTCGGCGCCAACGTTGCCACAGCCGGACTGCTCGACCTGGACGCCGTACCGGCCTGGTTGCGCATCCTCGTCGCGGGCTGGCCCGCCGTCGCCTTCCTCGGCGGCACCCTCCTTGCCCACGGGTCACCGAATCCGGACCAGGCTCCCGGACCAATGCCCGAACCGTCCTCGACGGCCGCAGTACCGGAACCCATCGCTCCGGAGGTCGAACCGCCCTCGACTGCGGCCGAACTGTTCGCAAACGAAACGGAGTCGGCCCCCTCGTCTCCGTCCCCGGTCCCGCCCGCCCTCGCCGCCCTGGCCCGGAAGGTCGCCGACGAACACCGCGCCCGAACCGGAACCCCCATCGACACCTCGACACTTCGCGCCCGGCTCGGCATCCCGATGCCGCTCGCCGAAAGCATCGCCGCCCAACTCACCTGACCCCGGAGGAACTTCCCACATGCGTCCGTCCACGCTCCGCGCGCTGAAACGAGCCGCCGAGCTGACCCGACAGAACCGCCTCACCGAAGCCGTACTGATCGCCGAACCGGTCATCCTCGCCGCCGACAGCTACGAGGGCGACGAGATCTTGCGCTGGCTCGCCGATCACGTCACCGACTTCACGGGCGAGACGAAGAAGGAGATCGACTGATGCCCGCCAACCGCCGCTTCCGCCGAGTCGTCCGCATCGGCCCCGTCCAGGTCGCCACCTACAACGACAGCCGGGGCCGCGAGAAGCACACCGCCGCCTGCACGGCTCCGCGCTGCGGCTTCTCGACCGACTACGACAGCCGGGCCGCCGCCGAGCTGGCCGCCCGTACGCACCGCTGCCGCGTCTGCTGATCCGCTGAGGAGATCCCGTGACCGTCTCGCTCCCGCTCGTCTTCGTCCTGGGCGTCATCGCCTGGGCCGCGATCAAGTTCCTCGGTGTCCGTCTCTGGGTCGCCGTCGTGATCGCGCTGTTCGGCTTCTGGCTCTCGCACACCGTCCTCGCCCCGGCCATCGAATCCGGCACCCGCACCGGGGTCGACGTCGTCAACGGCACCGACAAGTGACAAGGAGGTACGCCGTGTTGTTCCGCCCACAGCTCCCCGACACCCCGCACTCGCCCCCGGCCATCGCCACGCAGCACCAGGTGCAGGCTCCGGTGCCGTCCGCCGGCCGCCCGCTCACTCCCTACGTGGGAGCGGTCACCGCCGTGGTCGTCGTCGGCATCGTCCTCACCGCGCTCCTGGCGGCGGTCGCCGTCACGGCCGTGTCCGTGGCTATCGCCGCCGTGGTGCTGCGCTCCCTCGTCAGCAACGCCAACAGGCGCTGACCGGCCGCCGGGGCGGCAAACGCCGCCAAGCATCCCGCCGCCCCGGGGTCGTCCCTCCCAACCGCAGAAACAGTCGAAAGGAACCCTCATCATCACCCGGCAGACTCCGCCCCCGCTGGCGGAACTCTCCATGCTGGCCTCGCTGGGCACCATGCCCGAGCTGGCCCGCCAACTCTCCGGCCTGGGCGGCTGCACCCACCCCGTCCGCCTCGACGGCCACCGCACGGAGTACGCCGTCAACACGGCGACCGGCGAGATCGGCAACGTCCTGCGCCACCTGGACTCCGCCGCGCTCCCCGCCGGTCAGCTCCTCGTCCGCTGCAACAACCGACGTGCAACCCGCTGTCCCGCGTGCGCCGAGACGTACCGCCGCGACACCTACCACCTGATCACCGCCGGACTGCGCGGCGGCAAAGGCACCCCGGAACAGGTTTCGACCCACCCGCGCGTCTTCGCCACCTTCACCGCCCCTGGCTTCGGCCCGGTCCACAACCGCCGCACCGACGGGCGCCCGTGCCGCTGCGGCACCCATCACGACCAGGAGGACGCCGCACTCGGCACCCCGCTGAACTCCGACACCTACGACTACGAAGCGGCCGTTCTCTGGAACGCGCACGCGGGCGCCCTCTGGCGGCGCTTCTCGATCTACCTCCGCCGGGAAGTCGCCAAGCGCGCCGGCCTCACCCAACGCGACTTCCGCGACCACGCCCGCGTCTCCTTCGCCAAGGTCGCCGAATACCAGAAGCGCGGAGCCGTCCACTTCCATGCGGTCATCCGCCTCGACGGCCCGGAAGGCGGTGACACCTCGCCCCCGGCCTGGGCCACGGCCGAGCTGCTGACCGACGCCATCCGCGCTGCCGCGACCGCCGCACGCATCGACGGCCCGCAGATCGACGGCCGGGCCCACACCTTCGCCTTCGGGCGTCAACTCGACGTCCGCCCGATCCGTTCCGCCGACTTCGACCACGGCCAGGGCCTGACCGAGCGGGCCGTAGCGGCGTACATCGCCAAGTACGCCACCAAAGGCGCCGAGACGGCGACCGGCACCCTGGACCGGCCGATCCGCTTCCTCGCCGAGCTGGCCCAGGCACGGATCACCGATCACGCCCGGCGCATGATCCGTACCGCCTGGACCCTGGGTGCGCGCGCCGAGCTGGCAGACCTCCGCCTCCGGGCCTGGGCGCACATGCTCGGCTTCCGCGGTCACTTCTCCACCAAGTCCCGCCGTTACTCGACCACGCTCGGCGCCCTCCGTGATGCCCGAGCCGACTGGCGCCGGGCGCAAGCAGCACCGCCCGTCCCCCAGGACGGCGAAACCACGCTCGTCCTCGCCCACTGGGTGTTCGCCGGGACCGGCCTCAGCGCTGGTGAGACCTGGCTCGCCGCATCCCTCGAACCCGCCCCCGGAACGGAAGGAGAACCCACCCATGGCTGAGCCCCGAGCCGTGGACAACGTGCAGGGGAACACTGACCCGTCCTTGGTCCTGCTGACCGTCGAAGAGACAGCTCGACGGCTCCGCATCGGCCGTACGACGTGCTTCCGGCTCGTGCGCGCCGGAGAGATCGAATCCGTCACGGTCGGGCGGTTGCGTCGAGTGCCCGCCGATGCCGTGCCCGCCTACGTGGCCAAGCTCCGTCACCGACCCGCTGAAGCAGCCTGAGGAAGGACGTCATGGCAGAGAACAAACGTAGTCGTCAGCCCAACGGCGCCTCCTCCATCTACTTCGGCAAGGACGGCAAGTGGCACGGACGAGTGACGGTCGGCGTCCGCGATGACGGCAAGCCCGATCGCCGTCACATCGAACGTAAGACCAAGGCCGAGGTGACCAGGGCCGTCCGCGAAATGGAGCGGGCCCGAGACGAGAAAAAGCTCAGGAAACCGGGCCAGAGCTGGACTGTCCAAGCCTGGCTTGAGCACTGGGTCGAGAACATCGCCAAGCCGTACGTCTCCGAGAACACATACGACGGCTATGAGGTCGACGTACGCGTGCATCTCGTGCCCGGCCTGGGTGCTCACAAGCTCGACAAGTTGGAGCCCGAGCACTTGGAGCGCTTCTACCGGAGGATGCAGGAGACCGGGAGCTCCGCCGGCACCGCCCACCACGCTCATCGGACGATCCGGGTCGCCCTTGGTGAGGCCAAGCGGCGTGGCCACGTCGCCACCAACGTGGCCGAGATCGCAAAGGCTCCGCGACTCGAAGAAGAGGACATCGAGCCGTTCACGATCGAGGAGGTTCAGAGCCTGCTCGTCGAGGCCGCCAAGCTCCGCAACAGCGCTCGCTGGGTCGTCGCCCTGGCGCTCGGCCTCCGCCAGGGGGAGGCGCTCGGACTTCACTGGGAAGACGTCGACCTGGACGCGGGATACGTGCGCATCCGCAAGAACCGGCTTCGGCCCAAGTACGCCCACGGCTGTGGAGACAACCCGTGCGGCCGGAAAGCCGGCTACTGCCCCCAGAAGCAGCAGACCCGCCGAGAGCACAAGTCCACCAAGTCTCGCGCCGGGCGTCGCACGATCGGGCTGCCCGACCCGCTGATCAAGCTCCTCCGCCAACACCAGGAGCAGCAGGAGAAGGACCGAATCGAGGCCGGCACCGACTGGGAGGACAAGGGATACGTCTTTGCCTCCCCGACCGGCGGCCCCCTCAGCCCGAACACAGACTTCCACATCTGGAAACGACTGCTGCGGGACGCGGGCGTACGGGACGGTCGCCTCCATGACGCTCGCCACACCGCCGCGACCGTCCTCCTGATCCTCGGCGTCCCGGACGTCGTGGTCGACGCGATCATGGGTTGGGAGCCCGGGGGAGCGGCCCGCATGCGCGCCCGCTACATGCATGTCACTGGAACGCTGCTGCGGAAAGTCGCCCAGCAAGTCGGCGACGTTCTCTGGGAGCCGCCGGAGACGAACTGAGACGGAAAATGAGACGGACAACGTCGAAGGGCCCCCCCCCGAACGGGGGGGCCCTTCGACATCGTGCCCGGTGAGGCACTGGCGGAGGATACGAGATTCGAACTCGTGAGGGGTTGCCCCCAACACGCTTTCCAAGCGTGCGCCCTAGGCCACTAGGCGAATCCTCCGCCGCAAACAATACAAGACGTTGAGGAGTGCTCGCGAACTCGTTCCGCACTGCTGACATCGGGTACTCTCTGGGAAGCCCCTCACGCGGCGCTATCTGACTGAACTCCCCCAGGGCCGGAAGGCAGCAAGGGTAGGTTGGCTCTGGCGGGTGCGTGGGGGGCCCTTGCGTTCCCGGGGGCCGGACCGCCGGGGCCGGGTTGTCAGTGGGCGCCTATAACCTCGTATGCGTGTCGTCTCTCGCGCTGTACCGCCGCTATCGCCCGGAGTCGTTCGCCGAGGTCATCGGGCAGGGGCATGTCACCGACCCGTTGCAGCAGGCGCTGCGGAACAACCGGGTCAATCACGCGTACCTGTTCAGCGGTCCGCGCGGCTGCGGCAAGACGACCAGCGCGCGGATCCTCGCGCGGTGCCTGAACTGTGAGCAGGGTCCTACGCCGACCCCCTGCGGCGAGTGCCAGTCCTGCCAGGACCTCGCTCGTAACGGCCCCGGGTCCATCGACGTCATCGAGATCGACGCCGCGTCGCACGGTGGTGTGGACGACGCCCGTGAGCTGCGGGAAAAGGCCTTCTTCGGACCGGCGAGCAGCCGCTACAAGATCTACATCATCGACGAGGCCCACATGGTCACGTCAGCCGGCTTCAACGCGCTGCTGAAGGTCGTCGAGGAGCCGCCGGAGCATCTGAAGTTCATCTTCGCCACGACCGAGCCCGAGAAGGTCATCGGGACCATCCGCTCGCGGACCCACCACTACCCCTTCCGCCTCGTCCCGCCGGGCACCCTGCGGGAGTACCTCGGCGATGTGTGCGGCCGGGAGAACATCCCCGTCGAGGAGGGCGTGCTGCCGCTCGTCGTGCGGGCGGGGGCGGGGTCCGTGCGTGACTCCATGTCCGTCATGGACCAGCTGCTCGCCGGAGCGAAGGAGGAGGGTGTGACGTATGCCATGGCCACCTCCCTGCTCGGGTACACCGACGGCTCGCTCCTCGACTCCGTCGTGGAGGCGTTCGCCACAGGTGACGGCGCCGCCGCCTTCGAGGTCGTGGACCGCATCATCGAGGGGGGCAACGATCCCCGGCGGTTCGTCGCCGACCTGCTGGAGCGGCTGCGGGACCTCGTCATCCTCGCCGCCGTGCCGGACGCCACCGAGAAGGGGCTCATCGACGCCCCGGCCGATGTCCTGGAGCGCATGCAGGCCCAGGCGGGCATCTTCGGCGCCGCCGAACTGAGCCGCGCCGCCGACCTCGTCAACGAGGGGCTGACCGAGATGCGGGGGGCCAACTCGCCCCGGCTGCAACTCGAACTGATCTGCGCGCGCGTGATGCTGCCCGCGGCGTACGGGGACGAGCGTTCCGTGATGGCCCGCCTCGACCGGCTGGAGCGGGGCGTCAACTTCTCCGCGGGCGGCGGCGCCGGCATGCCCGCGATGGGGTATGTGCCCGGCCCCGACACCCACGCGGGAGCGGCCGCCGCGCCGGTTGTGCCGGGTGGCGGTCCCGCCGCGGCCCGGGCCGCCGTACGGGCGTCGGGAGGGCCGGGGCAGGCGCCCGGGCCCGGTGATGGCCCGGGTGGCATGGGCGGTACGGCCGCCCCGGACCCGGCAGGGCAGGGTGCGCCCACGGGGCAGACCCCGCCCGCGCCCGCCGCCCCGAGCGAGGCACCGCAGAGCGGCCACCGGCCTCAGCCCTCCCAGGCTCCGCCCACCCCCGAGCCCGCACCCGCACCCGCACCTACGCCTGCCCCGGCGGCCGCCGCCCCCAGGCCCCGTCCGCCCCCGCCCCCGGCGCCTGGCCCACCGCAGCCCCCGCAGGCGGCGGCCGACGCCCCGGCGGCTGGCCCACGGCAACCCCAGCGGGTGGCGGCACGCAGCCCCCGGCCCCGGCGGGCGGCACCCCGGCACCCTCGCCGCAGCAGCCCCCGGCGCCCACACCCGCACCCGCACCCGCCCCCACCGCAGGCGCGGCCCCCGCCTACGCACCCCCGAGCAGCGGCGTCGACCCCCGCATGCTCTGGCCGAACATCCTGGAGGCGGTCAAGAACCGCCGCCGCTTCACCTGGATCCTGCTCAGCCAGAACGCCCAGGTGGCAGGATTCGACGGCACCACCCTCCAACTCGGCTTCGTCAACGCCGGCGCGCGTGACAACTTCACGAGCAGCGGCAGCGAGGACGTCCTGCGGCAGGCGCTGGCCGAGCAGTTCAACGTCCAGTGGAAGATCGAGGCCATCGTCGACCCGTCGGGCGGAGGCTCGGCTCCCCCGCCGCCGGGCGGCTCCCCGGGCTTCGGTGGAGGCGGCGGCAGCTACGGCTCAGGCGGCACCGGCGGTGGCAACAGCGGCTACGGCGGTGGCGGTACGTCCGCCCAGCGCCCGGCGCCTCCCCAGTCCACGCCCACGGCGCCCACCCCACCCCCGCCGGCCTCCGCGTCGACCGCCACCCCGACCCCGGCGCCCGAGCCTTCGTCCGCCCCGGAACCGCGTCCGCCGGTGAACATCGAGGACGACATCCCCGAGGACGACGACCCCGACCTCAACGAGTCGGCGCTCTCCGGCCGTGAACTGATCGTGCGGGAGCTGGGGGCGACGGTGGTGGAGGAGTTCACGAACGAGTAGCGGGGCGCAGCGCCTTGGAGGAACGTACAGGTCACGAACCCCCGGCCCCTCGGCATCCCGCACAAGAACCCCGTTAGGCTGACCCCCGTGAAGGTCCTCGTCATCGGAAGCGGCGCCCGCGAACACGCCCTGTGCCACTCCCTGTCCCTCGACCCCGACGTCACCGCGCTGCACTGCGCCCCCGGCAACGCCGGCATCGCCGAGGTCGCCGAGCTGCACCGGGTCGACGCCCTGGACGGCACGGCCGTGTCCGCGCTGGCGGAACGGCTCGGTGCCGATCTCGTGGTCGTCGGGCCGGAGGCACCGCTCGTCGCCGGGGTCGCCGACGCCGTGCGCGCGGCGGGCATCCCGGTCTTCGGTCCCTCCGGGGAGGCCGCGGAGATCGAGGGCTCCAAGGCGTTCGCCAAGGACGTGATGGCGGCGGCCGGCGTCCCGACCGCCCGTTCCTACGTCTGCACGACGCCCGCCGAGGTCGACGAGGCGCTCGATGCCTTCGGCGCCCCGTACGTCGTCAAGGACGACGGCCTCGCGGCCGGCAAGGGCGTCGTCGTGACCGCCGACATCGAGGCGGCCAGGGCGCACGCGAACTCCTGCGAGCGCGTCGTCATCGAGGAGTACCTCGACGGCCCCGAGGTCTCCCTCTTCGCCATCACCGACGGCGAGACGGTCCTCCCGCTCCAGCCCGCCCAGGACTTCAAGCGGGCGCTCGACGGCGACGAGGGCCCGAACACCGGCGGCATGGGCGCGTACTCCCCGCTCCCGTGGGCCGACCCGAAGCTGGTCGACGAGGTCATGGAGACGGTCCTCCAGCCGACGGTCGACGCGATGCGCCGGCGCGGCACCCCGTTCTCCGGGCTGCTCTACGCCGGTCTCGCGATCACCTCCCGCGGGGTACGGGTCATCGAGTTCAACGCCCGCTTCGGCGACCCCGAGACCCAGGTCGTCCTGGCCCGCCTGAAGACCCCGCTGGCCGGGGTCCTGCTGGGCGCCGCCAAGGGGGAACTCGCCGACCTGGAGCCCCTGCGCTGGAGCGACGACGCCGCGGTCACCGTGGTCGTCGCCTCGCACAACTACCCCGGCACCCCGCGCACCGGTGATCCGATCACCGGTCTCGACGAGGTGGCCGCCGAGGACGCTCCGCATGCGTACGTCCTGCACGCCGGTACCAAGCAGGACGGTGACTCGGTCCTGAGCGCCGGCGGCCGGGTCCTGTCCGTGACGGCCACCGGCAAGGACCTCACCCAGGCCCGCGAGCGCGCGTACCGGGCCGTGGCCCGCATCCGGCTCGACGGCTCCCAGCACCGCACGGACATCGCGGCGAAGGCGGCGACGGGCGAGTAGCCACCCCGAGCGCCCGGCCCGGATGAACCCCGAAGGCCCCGAATCCGTCTCAGGATTCGGGGCCTGACCCATGCCGGGGCCAGGGCCTGCCACCGTCCGGGACCAGGTCTCGCCACCGCCGGGAGCAGGCCTCGCCACCTGCGGTGATCAGGGGCCTGATCCTCGCTGTCCGTCATCCACCTTTCCCCAAAGCCATTCCATCGAGTGACCGATGCCCCATCCGGCTGACGTGGGCCGAAGCCCCAACTAGGGTGCGGCGAAAGCGTTCCGGCACTTGGCCCACCGGCATTGCGATGTCAGTGGTGGGTGCCACAGTGGGGGAGTGAGCAAAGCCAGGACAGTTCGGACAGCCAGGGCAGCGCGGAGGGGGTGAGGTCCGGCCGTGACCGGTATGGGTGTGGAGATGGGTGCACAGGCCGCGCGTGCCCGGGCCCTCGCGGTACTGCGCATCCGCAGCCGCGCGCTGGCCGTCGCCCTGCTGCCCGCGGCGGTCGCCGTGGTGCTGCTCGCCGGCGTTTCCACGGGCCACTTCGTCGGCCCGGGCTGGCATGCCGCCCGCTGGGTCGTGACCCCCGTCGCCGTCCTCGTCCTGCTCGCCGCCGCCGCGATCGCGCTGGTGGTCGCCCGCGCCCGCCCCGCCGTCAGTCCCACGGTCCCGGTCGGCGAGGAGCAGGCCCCGGACCTGTACCGGCTGGTGCGCGACCTCGCCGACCGCCTCGACGTACCCGCCCCGTCCGCGATAGCGCTCACGCCGGACTGCGACAGCTGGCTGGAGGACCGCACCCACCCGTCCCACGGCCCGCCGCCCCCGGCGGAGGACCGCGACGAGGACGGTCTCAACGGCCTGCGCGGCGGAAGCTCACGCGGCGCCCACCGCCGTACGCCTGCCGCCCCTGTCCTGGTCATCGGCTCCCCGTTCCTGTGGTGGATGCGGGTCGGCGAGCTGCGCGCGGTCCTCGCCCCGGTCGTCGCCGGTACGGGACCTTCGGCGCACCCGGACATAGCCCAGGCCCGGCGCTTCGTCCGGGGCCTGGACGCCGCCGTGGCCGTCGCCTCGACGCGCGGCCGTTGCCCGGGGTCGCGGGCGGTGTGCGCGGGCATCGGCTGGGTCGCTCGGGTGCTGCTGCGCAGTTGCCGGGACCATGCGACCGAGATGGAGCGGGGCGTGGCCGCCGCGGCCGCCGAGCGTGCACAGGCTGTGGATTACGGACTGCGGATCGTCGCGCAGGAACAGGTCGGACTGGCGTACGCGGGCTGGGACCGGCTGCTCACCCGGGTCGCGCTGCCCGCCTGGCGGATGGGCCGCTGGCCGTCCCGGCTGGACGCGGGCGTCGTCGCCGCACTCACCGAACTCTCCCGCCGGGACCGTCTGGCCGAGGGCTTCGCCTCCCGGCTGGGTGAGCGCCCCGCCTGTGACTTGCTCGAAGAGCCCGGCACGGTCGACGAGGCCGCGTCACTCCTCGCCGCTCGCCTCTTCCACGGCGGCCCCGCCGAGCCCGGGCCCGACTGGTCCCCGGTGGGCTGGCAGGAGTATCCGGAGGAGGTCGTCGACCGTAAATGGCGCACCGACGCGGCCCGCCTCCACCGCGTCCTCGACACCCTCGGCGTCCGCCGCACCACCGAGGGCCCGGAAACCGACGGCCCCACCCTGGCCCGAGTCCTGGACCACCTGACGACCCCGGGCCCCACCGCGGCGTACCCCCACGACCCAGGCCACCCCGAGCCACACAGCGCCCGACACCGGACGACACCCACGGAAGCCGACTCCCGCAGACCCACGGACACGCCCGCCGACCCCGCGCCGGGCTACGACACGTCTGCCGACCGTGATCCGGGGGCCGAGGCGGACGCCGCCATCGGCCAGCTTGCCGACGCGGACGACAGCCCCGACCGGGCTCCCGGTGTGTCTGCCGACCGTGCTGGGGACGCCGAGGTGGGCGCCGGTCACGGTCAGACTTCCCGCGCCGATGAGGGTCCTGACCGGGTTTCCGGTGCGTCTGTCGGCCGTGCTGGGGAAGAGGCGGACGCCGGCCGTGGTCTGACTTCTCACGCCGATGACGGTCCTGACCGGGCTCCCGGTGTGTCTGCCGGCCGTGCTGGGGACGCCGAGGCGGACGCCGGTCACGGTCAGACTTCCCGCGCCGATGACGGTCCTGACCGGGCTCCCGGTGTGTCTGCCGACCGTGCTGGGGACGCCGAGGCGGACGCCGCCTTCGGGCAGGTTGCCGACGCCCGCGACAGACACGACCCGGCGTCCGACGTGCACGCCGGCATGGACCCGTCCTCCGGCGCCTCTGCCGGCCCCGACCAGGCTGCCGACGCGGCTGCAAGGCTCGACCAGGCCCCGGACACGTACGAAGACCTCGATCGGACCGCCGAGCCGCACCCCGGCCCCGACCAACCTCCCGCCACCGGCGACCAGGCCCTCAACGCCCACGCCACCCCCACCCTCACTACGACTCCCAAGCCCCCAAGCCCCCTACGCCTCCATGGCCGACGACCACCCCACCGAAGACCAGGAAACCGAGCGCAGCTCCGCCCTCGCCGCAGGCATCACCGCCGAGTTGGCCCGCGAGGAGGCGGCGACGCCGACGGAGCGGACGGTGTCCCCGGACCCCGGTACGACTCTCCTGGACATCGACGCGCTCCCCCTCTTCCCGCTGCAACCGCCCCGCACCTCACGCGAGTTGCTCACCGACCACGTGACGGCGATGGTGTGCTGTGCCGCGATGGACACCGCCGGCGCGGTGCCGGGGCTGGATTGGCTCGACGGCCCCACGCTCCTCATCAACGGCGAACGGGCCGCTGACCTGACCCCCAGAGTCCTCAGCCTCATCGAGGACGGCGACCCGACCCCCTTGCGGGCCTGGCTGGTGGAGTCGGGGATACGCCCGGAGAAGCCGGTTCGCCTGGTCTGACGGCGGCCGTGGCCCCCGTAGGCGGTCGGAACCCCCGGTTCCACTTTCGGCCAATTCGCAACGAATAGTGACAGGATGCGTGCAGAATGTGATGTGCTGGGACCGATAGCGCACATGGCAAGGGCTTACGACATACGACAGCCACAAGAAGCCCATGTCGCACGGCAGAAACCGCGAGCCATCGCAAGCAACCGCCTGCAACACAGGGCACTTGCAGCAGACGCGCACCACAACACACGACGCTCGATGCACAACCACGGGGGAACGAGGGAGGGGTATGGCATGGGGTCGGAGCAGATCCGCCGCTGGGAGTCGGGCGCACTCGCGCACGCCGTGACTGACCCCTTCGGCCAGGGCCCGGTCCCCTGGCTGCGCGGCAACGTGACGTACTTCGACGACACCGGCCAGGTCGTCCCCTGGTACGTCGACGGCCAGGCCCACCCACCGACGTCGGACACCCCGAGGGTCCCCGCACCCCGCAGCGCCGGCCCCCGCTCGGCCGACGACGTCCGCCGTCAGATCAAGGGCTTCATCTCGACCGGCGCGGTCGCCCCCGGTGAGGCCGTCGACTTCCACATCACCGTCGACCCGCCGCAGGAATTCGCCGTCGACATCTACCGCATCGGCCACTACGGCGGTGACGGCGCCGCGAAGATCACCACGAGCCCCCGCCTCTCCGGCATCGTCCAGCCGCCCCCGCTCACCGCCGACCGCACGGTCTCCTGCCACCACTGGTGGCTGTCCTGGCGCCTGCAGATCCCGTCTTACTGGAGCATCGGCGCGTATGTGGCCGTCCTGACCACCGTCGACGGCTACCGCTCCCACATCCCGTTCACGGTCCGCGACAACCACCCCGCAGACCTGCTCCTGCTCCTCCCCGACGTCACCTGGCAGGCCTACAACCTCTATCCCGAGGACGGCCGCATCGGCGCCAGCCTCTACCACGCCTGGGATGAGGACGGCCGGCTGCTCGGCGAGGCCGACGCCGCCACGACCGTCTCCTTCGACCGCCCGTACGCGGGCGCGGGCCTGCCCCTGCACGTCGGCCACGCCTACGACTTCATCCGCTGGGCCGAGCGCTACGGCTACGACATCGCCTACGCCGACGCCCGCGACCTGCACGCAGGACACGTCGACCCCACCCGTTACCGCGGCCTGGTCTTCCCCGGCCACGACGAGTACTGGTCGACGAACATGCGCCGCACCGTGGAGCTCGCCCGCGAGAACGGCACATCCCTCGTCTTCCTCTCCGCCAACTCCATGTACTGGCAGGTGGAGTTGGGCCCGTCCCCGTCCGGCGTCCCGGACCGCCTCCTCACCTGCCGGAAGCGCAAGGGCCCCGGCCGCTCGGTCCTGTGGCGCGAGATCGACCGCCCCGAACAGGAGGTGATCGGCATCCAGTACGCGGGCCAGGTCCCGGAGCCGCACCCCCTGATCGTCCGCAACGCCGACCACTGGCTGTGGGAGGCGACCGGCGCCCATGAGGGCGACGAGATCAAGGACCTGGTCGCGGGCGAGGCCGACCGCTACTTCCCGCGCACCCCGCTCCCCGAGCACGAGGAGCGCATCCTGCTCGCCCACTCCCCGTACGCCGACCGCGAGGGCGCCCTGCGCCACCAGGAGACGTCCCTCTACCGCGCCACTTCAGGCGCTCTGGTCTTCGCGTCCGGCACGTTCGCGTGGTCCCCGGCACTGGACCGCCCGGGCCACGTCGACGCCCGAGTCCAGCGCGCCACCGCCAACCTCCTGGACCGCATCTGCAAGCGTGACTGAGCTCACACAGCACACCCGAATTGCTCACCCAGCACACCCAGGTCGCTCACCCAGCACACCCCCAGTCCAAGGTCAGCGCCCCGTACGGGACAATCGACCCATTGGACAGAACCACGGGGAGGAACCGTGTCCGGATTCGTAGAAAAGCCCGAGCCGATCCAGGTTCCGGGCCTGGTGCACCTGCACACCGGCAAGGTGCGCGAGCTGTACCAGAACGAGGCCGGTGACCTCGTGATGGTCGCCAGCGACCGTATGTCCGCCTATGACTGGGTGCTGCCGACGGAGATCCCCGACAAGGGCCGCATCCTCACGCAGCTCTCCCTGTGGTGGTTCGACCAGCTTGCCGACCTGGTCCCCAACCACGTGCTGGGCACCGACGTGCCCGCGGGCGCCCCCGCCGGCTGGGAGGGCCGCACGCTCGTCTGCAAGTCGCTCCAGATGGTCCCGGTGGAGGCCGTCGCCCGCGGCTACCTCACCGGCTCCGGCCTGGTGGAGTACAACGAGTCCCGCACAGTCTGCGGCCTCGCCCTCCCCGAGGGCCTCGTCGACGGCAGCGAACTCCCCGCCCCGATCTTCACCCCGGCGACCAAGGCTGCGGTCGGCGAGCACGACGAGAACGTCTCCTACGAGGAGGTCGCCCGCCAGGTCGGCGCCGACACCGCCGCCCAGCTGCGCCAGGCGACCCTTGCCGTCTACTCCCGCGGCCGGGACATCGCCCGCGACCGCGGCATCATCCTCGCGGACACCAAGTTCGAGTTCGGGTTCGAGGGGGAGACGCTGGTCATCGCCGACGAGGTGCTCACCCCGGACTCGTCCCGCTTCTGGCCGGCCGAGCAGTGGGAGCCGGGCCGTGCGCAGTCGTCGTACGACAAGCAGTTCGTCCGCGACTGGCTGACCTCGTCGGCCTCCGGCTGGGACCGCAAGAGCGAGCAGCCCCCGCCGCCGCTGCCGCCGGAGGTCGTGGACGCGACCCGCGCGAAGTACGTGGAGGCGTACGAGCGCCTGACGGGCATGAGCTGGGCGTAACGCGAAAGGCCCCCGGAGAACCGGGGGCCTTTCGAAACTGAGCGAACGACGAGGTTCGAACTCGCGACCTCAACCTTGGCAAGGTTGCGCTCTACCAACTGAGCTACGTTCGCATGCGCCGTGGCGCGAGAACCACTATACCCAACCCCGCTCCCGCGCGAGACGCACCGCCGCGTGCCGGTTCTCCGCCCCTAGCTTGGAGACGGCGGAGGACAGATAGTTCCGCACGGTCCCCTGTGACAGCGCGGCCCGCTCCGCGATCTCCGCGACGGGTGCCCCGTCGGCGGCGAGTTCCAGCACCTCGGCCTCCCGGGCGGTCAGCGGCGAGTCCCCGGCCGCGATGGCGTCGGCGGCCAACTCCGGATCGACGTAACGGTTTCCGGAGTGCACGGTACGGATGATCTCCGCCAACCGCTGGGCGCTGACGGTCTTCGGGACGAACCCGCGCACACCTGCCGCAAGGGCCCGTTTCAGATGCCCGGGCCGGCCGTGACTGGTCACGATCAGCACCTGGCACTTGGGCAGTTCGGCCCGCAGCGATGTGGCGACCTTCACACCGTCCGCGCCGGGCATCTGGAGATCGAGGACGGCCACGTCCGGCTCGTGCGCCCGTGCCATCGCCAGCGCCTCCGGCCCGGTCGCCGCCTCGGCGACGATCACGAGATCGTCCTCCAGGGAGAGCAGGGTGGCGAGTGCCCCCCGGATCAGATGCTCGTCGTCGGCGAGGAGCAGTCGTACGGGCCCTGCCGGGCGGCCGGTCGCGCGGTCGCTCCGCAGGTCGGTCATACGGCGACCTCCCGCACGCCCGCCCCCGCCAGTGGCACCTCCGCCACCAGCCGGAACACCGCCTCGCCCACGTGACCGGCGTCCAGCGTCCCGTCCACCGCGGCCAGCCGCTCCCGCAGCCCGGCGAGCCCGGAGCCCCTACCCCCGTCGGAGGCTCCGGCAGCCCCGTCGTTCTCCACCGTCAACACCACGCGTCCCTCGCTCACCGATACCCCCACCGAGCACCGCCCGGCATTCCCGTGCCGCAGCACATTGGTGGTCGCCTCCCGCACCACCCAGGCCAGCGCCGATTGCACCTCGACGGGCAGCCCCGCCGTCCGGCCGGTCACCCGGCACTCGATCCCGGCCGCCGTCAACACCCCCTGCGCACCGGCCAGTTCGACCTCCAGGTCGACCTCCCGGTAGCCGCGTACGACGTCCCGCACCTCGCGCTGCGACTCGCCCGCAATGCGCTGCACCTCGATCATCTGCTCCACGGCCTCGGGCCGCCCGCGCCGCGCGAGCTGCACGGCGAGTTCGCTCTTCAGGGCGATGACCGACAGATTCCGCCCCATGACGTCGTGCAGATCCCGCCCGAACCGCAGCCGCTCCTCGGCGACGGCGAGCCGGGCCCGGGTCTCGCGGGCCTGGTCGAGTTCGTAGACCGCTTTGAGGAGCCAGACGGAGAACACCGCGATGAAGGCGAACAAACCGCTGCCGAGCAGCGTGATCAGGGCGATGACCAGCGCGGCGAAGGCGGACCGGCTGATCAGGAGCACGAAGAGACCCGCACCCGCCGCGAAGCCCACGACGACGGCGGACATCCGCTTGCGGCTGTGCACCCCCAGCGCCATGATGCCCACCCCGAAGAACACGACGGCGCCGAACACGCTGCCCGCCGCGGAGTCGACGCCGTCGCCCTTCGGGCCGTACTCGACCACGGCGAGACCGGTGGCGGCGACCGCCGCGGTGACGGCGCCGAGCGTCCAGATCAGCCGTACGGGCTGCTCACGCCGATCGCACACCCAGTCCAGTGCCCGCGACACGATCAGGGCGCTGACCGCCGCGTGCGCGCACACCATGAGCAGCAGCCAGCCGCCCAGCTCGGACGACATCTCGCCGATGACCGGCAGCGCGACCGACACGACCTCCATCACCGCGAAGAAGTGAAAGGAGCACCTCGTGTACGTCTCCACCTTCGCCGGGGTGCTCTTCCCCCGCCACCACGTTCCCGGCCCGCGCATGCGCCGTCCCCCTGCCTCAGTGCCGTGGCTCCCATCGGAACCACCGTCGCACAGCCAACACGCCCAGCACCGTCCAGGCCAGCCCGGTCACCACGGGACCGATCGCCTCGTACGCCGACAGGTCGCCGGTCCAGCCACCCCGCAGCAGGGTGATCACCGGGGTCAGCGGCAGCAGTTCGCACACCGACGCCATCCGGTCCGGCAGCACTTCCAGGGGGACGAACATCCCGGAGAAGATCATGGAGAGGAACACCACGGGCAGCGTCGTGACCTGCGCACTCTCGACGCTGCGGGTGAAGGAGGCGGTCACGGCGCCCAGGGACGCGCACAGGACGATCCCCAACAGCAGGCCCAGCACGGCGAGATGGGGAGCGTCGGGCGCGCCCACGTCGAGCAGGACGGCGCAGCCGACCGCCAGCACCAGGCTCTGTGCGAGGCCCGTGACCACGGCCGGCAGCGCGGCCCCGGCCAGGATCTCCGCGTCCTTCAGCTCGCCGGTGCGCAGCCGTTTGAGGACGAGTTCCTCGCGCCGGGCGGTGTAGACGGAGACGAGCGTGGCGTACACCGCGTAGAGCAGTGAGAAGCCGATCGAGGCGGGCAGGACGACCGTGCCGAGGGAAAGGCCGGCCTCGGCCAGGTCCATCCCCTTCGCCGCCTCCCGCACGCTGAAGGGCAGCAGCAGCGGCACGAACAGCGCCGCGAACAGCGTGCCCCTGCTGCGCCCGAGCAGCGTCACCTCCGCGCGGGCCAGCGCCGCCATGCGTCCCACGGGGGTGGTCATCGCCGTACTCATGCCGCGTACTCCTTCTTCTCGGCGGCGCCGGCCGCCTCCCGTGCGATCCCCAGGAACGCCTCCTCCAGCGACGCCGGCCGCACGTCCAGCCGCCGCAGCTCCACGCCTGCCGTCTCCGCCCACACCAGGAGCCGGGTCGCGGTGCGCTGCAACTCGTGGGTGCGCAGCCGTACGACGCGCCCGTCGATCTCGTGCTCGCGCACGCCCATGTCGTCGAGGGGCGGCAGGTCTCCCACGAAGTAGCCCTGAGGCAGCTCGAAGGTGATCCGCGAGGGCTGGGCCGCCGTCACCTCGGCCGGTGTCCCGGCAGCCGCGATGCGTCCCTCGTGCAGGATCGCGATCCGGTCGGCGAGGTTCTCTGCCTCTTCGAGGTAGTGCGTGGTCAGCAGCACCGTCGTACCGGCGTTGCGCAGCTCCCGCACCAACTCCCAGGTGTCCCGGCGCCCTTCGGCGTCGAGGCCAGTCGTCGGCTCGTCCAGGAACAGCACCTCGGGCCTGCCGAGCAGGGCGAGTGCCAGGTCCAGCCGTCGCCGTTCACCGCCGGACAGCTGCTTCACCCGCACGCCGGCCCGCCGCCCGAGCCCGACCATGTCCAGGGCCTCGGCCTCGGGCATGGCCCCGCTCACGCACCCCGCCCACATCCGCGCGGTCTCGGCGACGGTCAGCTCGGACGGAAAGCCGCCCTCCTGCAGCATCACCCCGGTCCGCGGCCGTACGACGTCCCGCTCGGTGTGGGGATCGTGCCCGAGCACCCGCACCCGCCCCGCGGCGGGCCGGGCGAGCCCTTCGAGCAGCTCGACGGTGGACGTCTTGCCCGCGCCATTGGTGCCGAGCAGCGCGAAGACCTCGCCGCGGTCCACGGAGAACGTGATTCCGCGTACCGCCTCGAACCCGCCCCCGTACACACGACGCAGGTCAGTGACCTCAATCACGTGTTCGTGTTCGTTGATGTTCATGACACCAGCGTCCCGGCGATCCAAAGCCGGGAGCAGTGCGCGGTGTCACCTCTCCGCATGACAAATGTCAGAGGGCCGGCGAGACGCACACGAAAAGACCCCGGTCCATTAGGACCGGGGTCTGATTCCCGAGCGGACGACGAGGCTCGAACTCGCGACCTCAACCTTGGCAAGGTTGCGCTCTACCAACTGAGCTACGTCCGCATTGCCCCCGACCGGCTCTCACCGATCGGTGCGAGCACCAGCCTACCTGATCCTCCCCCAGAGGGGGGACCCCCTGGTGATTCGTCCGGCGGTGCAGAGCGGGTGACAGGAATTGCACACTGCGCCTTCCCCCTGGAAGGGGGATGTTCTACTACTGAACTACACCCGCATGCTCGGCGAGCTGGGCTTTTCTGCCCCGCTCGGCGGCGTGTCCCAGACATTAGCTGATCTGCAGGGGGGTAGCGCAAGTCGGTTGTCGCACCGGCTCAAGTGGGCCGTCCCCAGGGTGCGCTGACGGACCCTGAGGACACGTCCCCGGAGTACTTCACTGGGCTGAGGCGAACGCTTCGTAGACCTTCTTGGGGATGCGGCCGCGGGCCGGCACCTCCATCTTGTTGGCCTGGGCCCAGGCCCGGACGGCCGCCGGGTCCGGGGCGACCTCGGTCTGCTTGTACGCCTTGCCTGACTTCGACCGCTTGCGGCCGGCGTCCACGTAGGGCGCGAGCGCCTTACGCAGTTTCTTGGCATTGGCTTCATTCAGGTCGATCTCGTACGACTTGCCGTCGAGTCCGAAGGCGATCGTTTCCGCCGCTTCCGAGCCGTCGATGTCGTCAAAGAGAGTGACCACGACCTTCTGCGCCACGAATATCGGTCCCTTCGTCCGGCATGTCATACAGCTCAGCTGTGATGACGTGCCGAGTGTCGGCTATTTGCCAATTCATTTGTACAGTGCCCGGCAATGCAATGTGAAGCCCGACTAAATCTGTCCGCGTGTCCGAGCGCAATACCTATCTGCGGCTGATCGGGGATCTTTCCCGTAACTTTTCATGAACGCCGCCCTCCAGTACCTCATCGTGATGGCTGTCACGTAGCTTCCTACAACTCTACCCGCGTAGAAATTTTGTGCGGGTAGTCTGAAGGAACCTGCTCAGCACCACACACCGGGAGTGCCAGTGGCACGCGTCGTAGTCGACGTCATGCTCAAGCCGGAGATCCTCGACCCCCAGGGCCAGGCGGTGCAGCGCGCACTGCCGCGGCTGGGATTCGAAGGCATCTCGGACGTACGTCAGGGAAAGCGATTCGAACTGGAAGTTGACGGGCCGGTCGACGAGGCCGCGCTCGCGCGCATCCACGATCTTGCGGAATCCTTCCTCGCCAACACCGTGATCGAGGACTTCACCGTCAAGGTGGAGGAAGTCGCGGAGGCAGCGAAGTGACCGCTCGTATTGGCGTCGTCACTTTCCCGGGGAGTCTCGATGACCGGGACACCCAGCGCGCGATCCGCCTCGCGGGCGCAGAACCGGTCGCCCTCTGGCACAAGGACAAGGACCTCAAGCAGGTCGACGCCGTGGTGCTGCCCGGCGGTTTCTCCTACGGCGACTATCTGCGCGCCGGAGCCATCTCCCGGTTCTCGCCGGTGATGGAGACCGTCATCGAGCAGGCGAAGACCGGATTGCCGGTCCTCGGTATCTGCAACGGCTTCCAGGTCCTCACCGAGGCGCACCTGCTCCCCGGTGGGATGCTCGGCAACGACCATCTGCACTTCATCTGCCGCGACCAGAAGCTGCGGGTGGATAACGCGGAAACCGCCTGGACCAGTGATTACGAGAGCGGGCAGGAGATCCACATCCCGCTCAAGAACATGGACGGCCGGTACGTCGCCGACCAGTACACGCTGGACAAGCTGGAGGCCGAGGGCCGCGTCGCGTTCCGGTATGTCGACTTCAACCCGAACGGCTCGCTCAACGACATCGCCGGCATCACCAACGAGGCCGGCAACGTCGTAGGCCTCATGCCGCACCCGGAGCACGCCGTCGAGCCCCTGATCGGGTCGGGCCGCACCGACGGTCTCCCCTTCTTCACCTCGATCCTCAAGAAGCTGGTCAACGCATGAGCCGGACGCCTCTGGACACGGTCGAGCACGCGGCCGCGACCCCCGACGTCGAGCTGCCCTGGGCCGAACTCGGCCTGAAGAAGGACGAGTACGAGAGGGTCGTGGAGATCCTCGGCCGTCGGCCCACCGGTGCCGAGCTCGCCATGTACTCGGTCATGTGGTCCGAGCACTGCTCGTACAAGTCCTCCAAGGTCCACCTCCGCCAGTTCGGCGAGAAGGCCCCCGAGTCCGACGCGATGCTCGTCGGCATCGGCGAGAACGCCGGTGTGGTGGACGTCGGCCAGGGTTACGCCGTGACCTTCAAGGTGGAGTCGCACAACCACCCGTCGTACGTCGAGCCCTACCAGGGCGCCGCGACCGGTGTCGGCGGCATCGTCCGCGACATCATCGCGATGGGCGCGCGCCCGGTGGCGGTCGTCGACCCGCTGCGCTTCGGTGCCGCCGATCACCCCGACACCAAGCGGGTGCTCCCGGGTGTCGTCGCCGGCATCGGCGGCTACGGCAACTGCCTGGGCCTGCCCAACATCGGCGGCGAGGTCGTCTTCGACTCCTGCTACCAGGGCAACCCGCTGGTCAACGCCGGTGCCATCGGTGTGATGCGGCACGAGGACATCCACCTCGCGAAGGCGTCCGGCGCGGGCAACAAGGTCATCCTGTACGGGGCTCGTACGGGCGGCGACGGCATCGGCGGCGCGTCGATCCTCGCGTCCGAGACCTTCGACGACGCGAAGCCCTCGAAGCGTCCCGCCGTCCAGGTCGGCGACCCCTTCCAGGAGAAGCTCCTCATCGAGTGCACCCTGGAGGCCTTCGCCGAGAAGCTGGTCGTCGGTATCCAGGACCTCGGCGCGGCCGGTCTGTCCTGCGCCACCTCCGAGCTCGCCTCCAACGGCTCCGGCGGCATGCTCGTGACCCTGGACGACGTACCCCTGCGTGACTCCACGCTCTCGCCCGAGGAAATCCTCATGAGCGAGTCGCAGGAACGCATGTGCGCGGTCGTCGAGCCGGAGAAGGTCGACCGGTTCCTGGAGATCTGCGAGAAGTGGGACGTCATCGCCACCGTCATCGGTGAGGTGACCGACGGCGACCGCCTGGAGATCTACTGGCACGGCGGCAAGATCGTCGATGTCGACCCGCGCACCGTGGCGCACGAGGGCCCGGTCTACGAGCGCCCGTACGCCCGCCCGTCCTGGCAGGACCAGCTGCAGGCCGACGACGCGAACAAGCTGCCCAGGCCCACGACTTCGGCCGAGCTGAAGGACCAGGTCATCAAGCTGGTCGGCTCCCCGAACCAGGCCTCCAAGAAGTGGATCACCTCGCAGTACGACCACTTCGTGCAGGGCAACACCGTCCTCGCCCAGCCCGAGGACTCCGGCATGATCCGCATCGACGAGGAGACCGGCCTCGGCGTCGCCATCGCCACGGACGGCAACGGCCGGTACGCGAAGCTGGACCCGTACCACGGCGCCCAGCTGGCGCTGGCGGAGGCGTACCGCAACGTCGCCACGACCGGCGCCAAGCCGCTCGCGGTCTCCGACTGCCTGAACTTCGGCTCGCCCGAGGACCCGGCGGTGATGTGGCAGTTCGCGGAGGCCGTGCGCGGACTGGCCGACGCCTGCCAGCAGTTGGGCACCCCGGTGACCGGCGGCAACGTCTCGCTCTACAACCAGACCGGCGAGGTGGCCATCCACCCCACGCCGGTCGTGGCGGTCCTCGGCGTGATCGACGATGTCGCGCGCCGCACGCCGGTGGCCTTCCAGGAGGACGGGCAGCTGCTCTACCTCCTCGGCGACACCCGCGAGGAGTTCGGCGGTTCGGCCTGGTCGCAGGTTGTGCACGACCACCTCGGTGGTCTGCCGCCCCAGGTAGACCTGGAGCGCGAGCGGCTGCTCGCCGAGATCCTGATCTCCGCCTCCCGCGACGGCATGATCGACTCCGCCCACGACCTGTCCGACGGCGGTCTGATCCAGGCGGTCGTGGAGTCGGCGCTGCTCGGCGGCAAGGGTGCGCGTCTGGTCGTACCGGACGGGCTCGACGCCTTCACCTTCCTCTTCTCCGAGTCGGCGGGGCGCGCGGTCGTCGCCGTGCCGCGCTCCGAGGAGCTCCGTTTCAACGACATGTGCGGTGCCCGGGGCCTGCCGGTCACCCGCGTCGGTGTCGTCGACGGCGACTCGGTGGAGTTGCAGGGCGAGTTCGCGCTCTCCCTGGAGGAGCTGCGCGAGACGCACGAGGCGACGATTCCGGCGCTGCTGAAGTAAACGAGGGGCCCTACGGCTCCGAAGCCCCCGCCCGGTCACCGGGCGGGGGCTTCGTCGTACCGCCTCCCGGGCACGCGCATCCCGAGGCTTGCACGTAATTACGTACTTCCGTAATATCGAAGCGTGGAACTCGAACAACGCGTCGCCGACATCGAGCGACGGCTGGCGGCGCTGGAGAGCGCGCAGCAGACCGCCCCCCGCCTCGGCGAGGGCGACTTCTGGGCGCTGCAGGGATTCAAGGATCAGCTGGCCGAGCTGGGCGCGGCCGACGGCGGAGTGCTGTTCACCGGTGCGGTACGGCTGCCGACCGGGGAGCAGTACGAGTGGCAGCACGGCGCGCTGACCGAGGGACTGCTGGACGCCGAGTGGACCGAGGCCGCCGAGTCCTTCGCGGCCCTCGGCCACCCGGTCCGGCTCCGGCTGCTCCGCGAGGTCGTCGCCGGCCGCCGCACCGCGGCCGAACTGGCCGAGCTGGACGAGGTCGGCACGACCGGCCAGATCTACCACCACCTGCGCCAGCTCACCGGCGCGGGCTGGCTGCACACGACCGGCCGGGGCCGGTACGAGGTGCCACCGGGACGGGTCGTACCGCTGCTCGTGGCGCTGTCGGCAGCCCGTCCGTAACGAGGACCGAAGCACGGACCCAACAGGGCCCGCAGCAAGGACCGACCCAGAGGGGGAACGATGTCCGCACGCAAGCTCGCCATGGTGGCCTTCCGCGGCCTCCAGCTGGCCTTCATCGGCCTGGTGATCGCCCATATCTGCTTCGGCTGGGGCTACCCGGTCTGGTGGGACTTCCTGCCGCTGGTCCTGGCGTACGTCCTCGTCACCGTCGCCAACCGCTGGGGCGGCGCCCCGGACAGCTCGCGCCGGGCGCCGGAACCGGTCGAGGTCGCCCCGCCGGTCACCGGCCGCTGGTCCGCGCTGAACAGCCCGGCCGACCGCACCCCGAGCCATGGCGTCCACGCCCACGGGCAGACGTACGCCATCGACATCCTCGCCGAGCCGGAACCCGGTGCCCGCCCCGGCTTTCACTGGCTGTGGCCGATCGCCCGGCGCCCCCAGGACTTCCCGGCCTTCGAGGCACCGATCCTCGCGGTCGCCGACGCCACGGTCGTGCGGGCCGTCGACGGGCAGCGCGATCACCTGAGCCGCAACTCGCTCGCGGGACTGCTGTACCTGATGCTGATCGAGGGCTCGGTGCGCGAGATGGCGGGCCTTCGCCGCATCCTCGGCAACCACCTGATCCTGGACCTCGGCAACGGCACCTACGCGGCCTACGCGGCCTACGCGCACCTGCGGCGCGGCTCGCTCACCGTTCGGGAGGGCGACCGGGTGCACGCCGGGCAGGTCATCGCCCGCTGCGGAAACTCGGGCAACTCCTCAGAGCCGCACCTGCACTTCCAGCTGATGGACGGCCCGGACCCGGACGCGGCCCGTGGTGTCCCCTTCACCTGGCACGGAGTCGGGGTCCCCCGCAACGGGGAAACCTTCGAGGTGCCCTCCACCGCCGCCGCTCTAGGCTGACCCCCATGCCCCCGGCCAAGAAGCGTGCCCGCACCTACGACCCCGCCAGGATCCGCACCGCGGTCCTCACCCAGTTCGGGCACGTACGGCAGGCGGTCCGCACCCTCACCGACGAGCAGCTCGCGCTCCCCACCCGGCTGCCGGGCTGGACCGTGCGGGACCTCGCCGCGCACGTGGCCATGGCCGTGGGGAGCGTCAGCCGCAACCTCGACCGCGACGAGCCGGCCAAGGCCGAACTGACCCTCCTGGACTGGCCCTTCGCCACGGCCGCCCGCGCCGGGGACATCGCCGACCGCACCCAGGACCTCGCCGCCGCCAACCCTGACCTCGACGCGCTCTACGCCCGTACCGAGGAACACCTCACACGGAACCTGGCGGAGGCACCCGGCGAACGTCTGCTCGCCGCGCTCACCGGCACCATGACCCTCGCCGACTACCTGGTCACCCGAACCGTCGAACTGATCGTCCACACCGACGACCTGAACGCCGCCCTCCCCGGCCTCGACATCCCCCACGACCGCCAGGCCCTGGCCGCCTGCACCCGCCTCCTCGCCGACGCGCTCGCCGCGAAGGCGCCCGGCGGTTCGACCGAGGTGCGGATTCCGCCGTACGCCGTCGTGCAGTGCGTCGAGGGGCCGAGGCATACCCGGGGCACCCCGCCGAACGTCGTCGAGGCCGATCCGCTGACCTGGATCCGGCTGGCGACCGGGCGGGTGGCGTGGCAGGACGCCGTGGCAGCGGCCAAGGTGAGCGCGAGCGGGGAGCGCGCTGACCTGGGCGGGCTGCTTCCGCTCCTGGGGTGATACGCGTACGGGTGACGAAGGGGACCGGGCGGAACCGGTCTCGCGTCCCTCCCGTCCCACCGGCATGAACACACTCGGCACACTCGGTAAGGACAAGAAGCGACTGGCCGCCGTTGCCGCGCTGACCCTCGTCCCGCTCGCCGTGGCATGCGGCAGCGAGGACGCGGGCAGCGACACGGTCGGCTCGGGGGCGTCGGCCTCCGTCACCGGCGCGCACTGGGCCGTCGACGAGGTCACCGTCGACGGAAAGAAGAGCGCCGCCCCGTCCAACGCCTATGTGCGAATCGCCGACGGCGGCGAGGTCAAGGGCAACCTGGGCTGCAACGGCTTCGGCGCCGAAGCCGCCTTCACCGACAGCAAGGTCACCTTCGACAAGATGGAGGCGACCGAGATGGCCTGCGAAGGCGTCCCCCCGAACTTCGAGGTGAGCCTCGCCCGCACCCTCTCGGACGGCAACCTCACCGCCGAGGTCGACGGCGACAAGCTCACCCTCACCACGGCGGACGGTGACCGCGTCGCCCTCACCAAGGAGAAGGCGGCCCCGCTGCAGGGCACGAAGTGGGCCATCAGCAGCCCCGACACCGACGGCAAGGCCCACCTCACGTTCGACGAGAAGACCGGCCTGGTCAACGGCAGCCTCGGCTGCAACAAGGTGAGGGCCGAGGCCACGGTCCGCGACGGCAGTATCACGCTCGGCACGGCGTCCACCACGCGAATGATGTGCGACACCTCACTCATGAATACGGAGAAGACCCTCCTGGGCCTCTTCGACGGCACGGTGAAGTACCGAGTGGATCACCGCACCCTCGTGCTGACCAGCGAAAACGGCGAGCGCGTAAACGCGTCCGCCGCTGAGTGATCCTTTACTGGCGCGTATCCCCAATTCGGACCAGTGGTCGATCTCGCCTACACTCGGAGTCGTGCCACGTGGTGACGGTCGACTCAATCACGATCTGCTTCCCGGCGAGAAAGGCCCCCAGGACGCTTGTGGCGTCTTCGGTGTCTGGGCTCCGGGTGAAGAGGTCGCAAAGCTCACGTACTTCGGGCTCTACGCCCTCCAGCATCGGGGCCAGGAATCCGCGGGAATCGCGGTCAGTAACGGCTCCCAGATCCTCGTCTTCAAGGACATGGGCCTGGTCTCCCAGGTCTTCGACGAGACCTCTCTCGGATCGCTCCAGGGTCACATCGCAGTGGGCCACGCCCGCTACTCGACCACCGGTGCCTCCGTCTGGGAGAACGCCCAGCCGACGTTCCGCGCCACCGCGCACGGTTCCATCGCGCTCGGCCACAACGGCAACCTGGTCAACACGGCGCAGCTCGCCGAGATGGTCGCCGACCTGCCCAAGCAGGAGGGTGGCCGCACCCCGCGCGTCGCGGCCACCAACGACACCGACCTGCTCACCGCGCTGCTCGCGGCCCAGGTCGACGAGGACGGCAAGCCGCTGACCATCGAGGAGGCCGCCCACACGGTCCTTCCGCAGGTCAAGGGCGCCTTCAGCCTCGTCTTCATGGACGAGAACACCCTGTACGCGGCTCGCGACCCGCAGGGCATCCGCCCGCTGGTCCTCGGCCGCCTGGAGCGCGGCTGGGTCGTCGCCTCCGAGTCCGCCGCCCTCGACATCTGCGGCGCCAGCTACGTCCGTGAGGTCGAGCCGGGCGAGTTCATCGCCATCGACGAGAACGGCCTGCGCACCTCGCGATTCGCGGAAGCAAAGCCCAAGGGCTGTGTCTTCGAGTACGTGTACCTGGCCCGCCCGGACACCGACATCGCCGGCCGGAACGTGTACCTCTCCCGTGTGGAGATGGGCCGCAAGCTCGCGAAGGAAGCCCCGGTCGACGCCGACCTGGTCATAGCGACCCCGGAATCCGGCACCCCGGCCGCCATCGGCTACGCGGAGGCGAGCGGCATCCCGTTCGGTGCGGGTCTCGTGAAGAACGCGTACGTCGGACGTACGTTCATCCAGCCCTCGCAGACCATCCGCCAGCTCGGCATCCGTCTGAAGCTGAACCCGCTGAAGGAAGTCATCAAGGGCAAGCGCCTGGTGGTCGTCGACGACTCCATCGTGCGCGGCAACACCCAGCGGGCCCTGGTCCGCATGCTCCGCGAGGCGGGAGCGGCCGAGGTCCACATCCGGATCTCCTCTCCCCCCGTGAAGTGGCCCTGCTTCTTCGGCATCGACTTCGCCACCCGCGCCGAGCTCATCGCCAACGGCATGACGATCGACGAGATCGGCACCTCGCTCGGCGCCGACTCCCTCTCGTACATCTCCATCGACGGCATGATCGAGGCGACCACCATCGCCAAGCCGAACCTCTGCCGCGCCTGCTTCGACGGCGAGTACCCGATGGAGCTCCCGGACCCCGAGCTGCTCGGCAAGCAGCTGCTGGAGACGGAGCTGGCCGCCGGCCCGGCCGCCACGGCCGCCGCCGACGCGATCCGCCGCCCGTAGACGGCCCGTGCTGTGCCTTTTCAATAAACGCCTGCCGTACGACACGAAGGTTCTCTACTGCCATGTCTGAGACAACTGGTGCCAGCTACGCAGCGGCGTCCTACAAAACAGCAGGTGTCGACATCGAAGCGGGCGACCGCGCGGTCGAGCTGATGAAGGAGTGGGTGAAGAAGACCCAGCGCCCCGAGGTCCTCGGCGGCCTCGGCGGTTTCGCCGGCCTCTTCGACGCCTCCGCCCTCAAGCGCTACGAGCGCCCGCTGCTGGCCTCCGCCACCGACGGTGTCGGCACGAAGGTCGACATCGCCCGCCAGATGGGCGTCTACGACACGATCGGCCACGACCTGGTCGCGATGGTCATGGACGACATCGTGGTGTGCGGCGCCGAGCCGCTGTTCATGACCGACTACATCTGCGTCGGCAAGGTCCACCCCGAGCGGGTCGCCGCCATCGTCAAGGGCATCGCCGAGGGCTGTGTGCTCGCCGGCTGCGCCCTGGTCGGCGGCGAGACGGCCGAGCACCCGGGTCTGCTGGGCGAGAACGACTTCGACGTGGCCGGCGCCGGTACGGGCGTCGTGGAGGCCGACCGGCTGCTGGGCGCGGATCGCATCCGTACGGGTGACGCGGTGATCGCCATGGCGGCATCCGGCCTTCACTCGAACGGGTACTCGCTGGTCCGGCACGTCCTGCTGAACCAGGGCGGCCTCGCCCTGGACGCGCAGATCGACGAACTCGGCCGCACCCTCGGCGAGGAGCTGCTGGAGCCCACGAAGATCTACTCGTTGGACTGCCTGGCCCTCACCCGCACCACGGACGTGCACGCGTACAGCCACATCACCGGCGGCGGCCTCGCGGCCAACCTGGCCCGCGTGATCCCGGACAGCCTGCACGCGATCGTCGACCGCTCCACCTGGACCCCGGCCCCGATCTTCGACCTCGTCGGCAAGACCGGCTCTGTCGAGCGCCTGGAGCTGGAGAAGACGCTGAACATGGGCGTCGGCATGATCGCGATCGTGCCGGAGGAGTCCACGGACGCGGCGCTCGCCACGCTCGCCGACCGCGGGGTCGACGCGTGGGTCGCCGGTGAGATCACGGACCGGGGCGACCACGAGACGGGCGCCGCCCTTGTGGGTGACTACACCGGCTGACGCTTGCGAAGGCAGCGCAAAACCCGGTCCGGCGGGTAACCGCTCAGGACCGGGTCAGGCACTGCGGGATAGTCAAGCGCCGCGGCGTTGTTGCGACGTGGGACCGGACTCGTCGTCCTCGTCGTCCTCATCGTCGTTGTAATAGTCCGCGTACTGGGCGTACGGGTCGTCTTCTTCGTCGTCGTCCTCGAACGGCTCGCCGTTCGGCGGCTGGCTCGAAGTCGAAGCGCCCAGCTCGTTGGCCAGACGCGACAGGTCAGTCCCGCCGCTGTTGTACTTCAGCTGGCGGGCGACCTTCGTCTGCTTGGCCTTGGCCCGGCCGCGCCCCATGGCTCGACCCCCTCGGTGACGGGGCTCGACGGCCCCAGAGTCTTGACACGCGTTCATGATCTGGAACGGGCTCTCCTCGGAGAGACCGGTCCGTAGGGCTTCCACGGTACCTGAGCCCGCGCCTATACGGTACGTCGCCCGCACCACGTGCCCGGTCCCACAACCCTCGGGGTGCCCCGTCCCCGCTGGTCAACCGCGATTTTAACCACTTATTGGCGGTCGACCCGCCGGTAGAAGTGAGAGTTCTCTCCAACTGCCCACCGGCGGGTACCGCTCAAACCCTTGTCAGGGCTTCCGGATGATCAACTGCACCCCGGATCAGAGCGCCCTGCGTGCCTCCGCCATCCGCTGCTCGGCGATCCGGTCGGCCGCGGCGGCCGGAGGAATCCCGTCCGTCTTCGCACGTGCGAATATGGCCAGCGTGGTGTCGTAGATCTTCGAGGCCTTCGCCTTGCACCGCTCGAAGTCGAAGCCGTGCAGTTCGTCGGCGACCTGGATGACACCGCCGGCGTTCACCACGTAGTCGGGCGCGTAGAGGATCCCGCGGTCGGCGAGGTCCTTCTCGACGCCCGGGTGGGCGAGCTGGTTGTTGGCCGCGCCGCACACCACCGTGGCGGTCAGCGCCGGCACGGTGTCGTCGTTCAGGGCCCCGCCGAGCGCGCAGGGGGCGTAGATGTCGAGGCCCTCGGCCCGGATGAGGGTCGCGGTGTCCGCGACGGCCGTCACACCGTCCGGGTGCGCCGCGAGGATCCGGCCGACGGCCTCCTCGCGGACGTCCGTGATGACGACCTCGGCGCCCTCCGCCCGCAGGTGCTCCACCAGGTGGTGGCCGACCTTGCCGACGCCCGCGATGCCGACCTTGCGGCCGCGCAGCGACGGGTCGCCCCACTGGTGCTGGGCCGAGGCGCGCATGCCCTGGTAGACGCCGAAGGCGGTGAGCACTGAGGAGTCGCCCGCGCCGCCGTTCTCCGGGGAGCGTCCGGTCGTCCAGCGGCACTCGCGGGCCACGACGTCCATGTCGGCGACGTACGTACCGACGTCGCACGCCGTGACGTAGCGGCCGCCCAAGGAGGCCACGAACCGGCCGTACGCCAGCAGCAGCTCCTCGGACTTGATCTTCTCCGGGTCGCCGATGATCACGGCCTTGCCGCCGCCGTGGTCGAGACCGGCCATGGCGTTCTTGTACGACATCCCGCGCGCGAGGTTCAGCGCGTCGGCGACGGCCTCTTCCTCGGTCGCGTACGGGTAGAAGCGCGTACCGCCGAGGGCGGGGCCCAGAGCGGTGGAGTGGATGGCGATGACGGCCTTGAGGCCGCTGGCGCGGTCCTGGCAGAGCACGACTTGCTCATGACCCCCCTGGTCCGAGTGGAACAGGGTGTGCAGGACGCCGTGTGTTACGTCGGTCACTGTGGTGACTCCTGAGTACGGTGCGGCGATTGGAGCTGGCTCCCGTACGGGTGGCGGGAGAGCTGTTGGGCATGAGATTAAACCCGTCGGCGCCCGTCCAACCCGCAGTGCTCAGGATCACCTACCACCGGAGTGCACCCGTGCGACGATTTGCATAGTTTTCCCGCCCGTTTGTGAGCGGGTTTCGCAGGTTTCCCTGGCAGACGGCGGGGGAGAGAGCAGGCGTGCCCAAGGTGTCCTCGGTGATCGTCCCGTACGCGACCTATCTGCGGGTGTACGAGCCACTGGCCGCCTTCCCGGAACCGGAGCGCGACCACTGGGCCCGCTACGCCCGCCGCGCCGACCGCCCCTCGTACCAGGACGAACTGCGCCGCTCCCTGGCCGACTTGCTGCCCACGCCGCCCATCCCCGTGCCGGTGCACGAGAGCGGCGACGCCTTCGTGCTCGAGGTCGAGGGCGTGCTGTGCGTGTGCCCGTGGCGTACCCGGCTGCGTGGCTGGCAGGCCCTCGAAGAGCTCGGCGACGAGCTGCCGGGGCCCGTCCTGGACGCGGTGCTGCCGGAGGTCGTACGGCGCCAGGCGGCACAGGACTACGAGCGCTGGCTGGCCCGCAACCCGGACGCCCGGCCGTGGATCCGCACCTCGACCTGGCAGGTGCCGCTGCACTGGTTCGTGCTGGTGTCGGACGGGGAGCGGCGCTTCGAGAAGGGCTCGGGCGAGATTCCCCCGATGCTGCGCTACCGGACGCCGATGGTGCAGGCGCGGCGGCGGGTGGCGCGGGCCCTGCGGACCCTGAAGGACGCCATCGACGAAGGGCCGCTCATCGACGGCCTGGTGGACGTCGGCCGCTGGCTGGAGGAGTTCCATCCGCGCTCACTCGTCGAGCTGGACTACGGCGGCCTGGTGCACACCCTGCCGGCCGGCGAGCTGGAGGACGACCACTCGGCGGCGGATGTGGCCGAGGGCATCGACGCGCTGCGGCGCGGCGACGGGGCGGCCGCGGGGACGGCCTATGGGCGGCTCGTGGAGCGCTGGCGGTCGGTACGGGACCGGCGTTCCGCCAACTGAGCGGTCCGGGTGAGACGTCCTGTCTGGTGTGACGTAATGAACTGTGTGATGTAACGAACTGGCGTTTGACGAAACGCCCGTTTTGGGGTTTCGTGCTCGCTCTGGGGTTCCTGATGTCTCGTCAACATGGGACGTAGGCCCTGATCCGGGCGTACTGCGCGAAGGATGCGTCAATGCGCGTAAGCGTGACGGACCGCACTTACGCGGCTCTTGCGCCCCTAACCCCTCCTCGTGCCAAAATAGGACAAGGAGTCCGGGGAGGACTCTCGCTCGACATTGCACACTTTGGGGGGTCTTGAGACTCCTGCACGCCACTGTGACTGATCGTCACAGTGGCGTGACTGTCCGCTATGGCATGGTCCATCGGCATCCGTCGCTGATGAACACCTGGGAGGGCAATTCCATCGGTTTGGCCGACGCGGCTGGACAGATGGTGTAGTTGTAGTGCCGAGGACAAGCCGTTCGTCCTATAACCGACTCGACTCGCGTCCGCCATTTCGGGCAACGCGGGTCAAGGTGCAGAATTTAGAGGAAAGAACCGAGAAGGTTCGGTTCTCCCGAGGAGGCCGCTCATGACCGCTCGCACCCCTGATGCCGAGCCGCTGCTGACCCCGGCTGAGGTCGCCACGATGTTCCGCGTCGACCCCAAGACGGTCACGCGGTGGGCGAAGGCCGGGAAGCTCACTTCCATCCGTACGCTCGGCGGACACCGCCGCTACCGCGAGGCTGAGGTCCGCGCACTGCTCGCGGGCATCCCGCAGCAGCGCAGCGAGGCCTGAACAACTTCATAACCGGGCAAAACGGCAGTTCCCCCAACCGCCGCGGCGCCCGACCCCTAGCTCCAAGCGACGCGGGTTCTGCCCCAACGGAGCCCACGCCCAAGCCAATCAGAGCACTTCAGGCACGCAGCAAGGGTGCGTCGTAGATCGCGCTGGACTCCGCCGAGTCCAGCGCGATCTTTTTTGTGCGCAGGATGTGTGCCGGCAGACGGTCCTGTGGGCGGCCTTGTCGGAGTCTGGGGAGGCTCGTCGGATCTCCTGTGGACTCGCCCTGAGGGTCACTCAGCGTGCACCGGGCGATCGCCGAAAGCTGGTGCAATTGCACATATTAAATTGACCAGTTGTAGGCGAGGTGTAAGTACCAGGCTTGCGGAAACTCATGCCGTGACACCCGTCACACGGCACGGTGCTTGTTGCCTCTGGCCTGTGTGCGCTATTGGGGCACACGGCTTCCAGTGGCCCACGGCGGAACGGTAGTTGACGTTGCCCGCGGTCACGCCGAGGACGTGGCCTCGTCCTCGGCGACCTCCTCGGGAGGCGGGGTCGCCGGCTGCGCGCCGGGCGGGGCGGGGTGCGGCGCGGAAGCCATCGCCAGGCGCAACAGGTGATGGCAGATCGGGCAGTGGCGAGTGAGATGTCGTGGATAGCAGGAGGCGGCCGACAGGTGCGCACGGAGCAACGCCCGCGTCTCGTGCCTAGTCGATGCCGCCATACGCCACCTCCAGGGGGTCACGCCGGGAAGAGCCCTGATTTCTGGGTACCGAGCGAATGTGACTCCGTCAAGGTGGCAGGGGCCTCCCCCGGCCGCCACCGAACACGAAGAAGGCCCGCTTCCCTCGCCGGGATGCGGGCCTTACCTCTTCACTGCGGTCCTGACGGGATTTGCTGTCCTCGATTGCGGCTGCGCCGCGGGCGCGGCCTCCACCTTGGCAGGGTGGGAGGTGGGTGACATGGGGATACAGAAGGGCCCGTGTCCCTGGTGGGACACGGGCCGATCTCGTTCACTGCGGTCCTGACGGGATTTGAACCCGCGGCCTCCACCTTGACAGGGTGGCGAGCACTCCAAACTGCTCCACAGGACCAGGTTTCGCTGCGCCATTCGTGCGTTGCGCTGCGAGAAGAGACTGTACAGGAGGGCGAGCCCACTGGTCGAACTCACCCTGCGTACGCGGACGGTTACGGCGCCAGCGTGTCGATCGTCTTCACGATCCGCTTGTCCGAGATCGGATACGCCGTGCCGAGCGCGTGCGCGAAGTAGCTGACGCGCAGCTCCTCCAGCATCCAGCGGACGTCCAGCACCTGCGAAGGGACCGGACGGCCCTGCGGCAGCTGCTCCAGCAGCCAGGCGTACTCGTCCTGCATCTCGTGGACCTTCTCCATACGCGTCGAGTCGCGCTGGACGTTCGTCGGCATCTGCTGGAGGCGGCGGTCCACCGCGATCAGGTACCGCATGAGGTCGGGCAGGCGGCGCAGACCCGCCTGCGTCACGAAGCCGGGCTTCACGAGGGCATCCAGCTGCTTGCGGACGTCCGTGAGGTTTGCCAGCAGGACAGGGCTGCGTACGCCCTTCAGGCGGCGCTCAGCGGCCTGCCAGGCCGCCAGCACCTGCTCTACCTGGCCCACCGCACGGACCGTCGTGTCGACGATCTCGGCACGCACTCTGTCGTACAGCTTCCGGTACGACTCCTCGTCCCACGCCGGCCCCCCGAATTCACCGATCAGCTTGTCCGCCGCCCCCATCGCGCAGTCGTCGAAGAGGGCCTGGACCGAACCGTGGGGGTTGGCGGACAGGGCGAGCTTCTGGGCGTTCGTCAGCTTCTCGGACGCGAACTTCGCAGGGTTGACCGGAATGTTGCGCAGGATCAGGCGGCGGGTGCCCTTCCACATCGCCTCCGCCTGCTCCGCCTCCGTGTCGAAGAGCCGGACCGAGACCGTGTCGCCGTCGTCCACCAGCGCCGGGTACGCCTTGACCGGCTGGCCGGCGCGGCGGGTCTCGAAGACGCGGGTCAGCGTGCCGATGGTCCAGTCGGTCAGGCCCTTGCGTTCCAGGGACTCACCGCCCTGGCGGGAGGCGGTGGCCGCCGCGGCCTGCGAGAGGGCCTGCCTCGCCTTCGGCTTCAGACGGAGCCTCAGGGTCTCCAGGTCCTTGTCCTCGGCCAGCTTGCGGCGCCGCTCGTCGATGATCCGGAACGTGATGCGCAGATGGTCGGGGACCCTCGACCAGTCGAAGTCGTCGGCCGTGAAGGGGACTCCGACCATGCGCTTCAGCTCGCGCGCCATGGTCACGGTCAGCGGCTCCTGGAGCGACTGTGCTTGATTGCGCCCCTGCGGGGACGACGCCGCATCCAGGAACCGCTTCGCGAAGTTCGGCGCCGGTACGTAGTGGCGGCGGATCGGCTTCGGGAGGGAGCGGATCAGCTCGGTCACCAGCTCCTCCCGCAGACCCGGGATCTGCCAGTCGAAGCCCTCGTCCGTGACCTGGTTGAGGACCTGGAGCGGGACGTGGACCGTCACACCGTCCGCGTCCGCGCCCGGCTCGAACTGGTACGTGACACGGAACTTCAGCTGCCCCTGCCGCCACGCGTCGGGATAGTCGTCCTTGGTGACCGCCTCAGCAGACTCCCGGATGAGCATCTCGCGCTCGAAGTCCAGGTACTCGGGCTCCTCGTGCCGCTTGCGCTTCCACCAGGAGTCGAAGTGGGCCCCGGACACCACGTCGTCGGGCACCCGCCGGTCGTAGAAGTCGAACAGTGTGTCGTCGTCCACGACGATGTCCCGGCGCCGCGCCCGGTGCTCCAACTCCTCCACCTCGCTGAGGAGTCTGCGGTTGTCGGCGAAGAACTTGTGGTGTGTGCGCCAGTCGCCCTCGACCAGGGCGTTGCGGATGAACAGCTCCCGGCTGGCCTCCGGGTCGATACGGCCGTAGTTGACCTTGCGCTGGGCGATGATCGGGACGCCGTACAGGGTGACCTTCTCGTACGCCATCACCGCGGCCTGGTCCTTCTCCCAGTGCGGCTCCGAGTACGTGCGCTTGAGCAGGTGCTCCGCCAGCGGCTCGACCCACTCGGGCTCGATCTTCGCGTTGACGCGGGCCCACAGGCGCGAGGTCTCCACGAGTTCGGCGGACATCACGAAGCGCGGGGGCTTCTTGAAGAGGGCCGAGCCCGGGAAGACCGCGAACTTGGCGCTGCGGGCACCCAGGTACTCGTTCTTCGCGCCGTCCTTCACGTCCTTCATGCCGATGTGCGAGAGCAGACCGGCGAGGAGGGAGACATGCACGCGGTCGGCGGGGGCGTCGTCCTCGTTGAGATGGATGCCCATCTGCTTGGCGACGGTGCGCAGCTGTGTGTAGATGTCCTGCCACTCGCGAATGCGCAGGAAGTTCAGGTACTCCTGCTTGCACATCCGCCGGAACGACGACGAGCCGCGCTCGCGCTGCTGCTCACGGACGTAGCGCCACAGGTTCAGATACGCGAGGAAGTCGCTCGTCTCGTCCCGGAAGCGGGCGTGCTGCTGGTCGGCCTGGGCCTGCTTGTCGGCCGGGCGTTCGCGCGGATCCTGGATGGACAGGGCCGCCGCTATGACCATGACCTCGCGGACACAGCCGTTCTTGTCGGCCTCCAGGACCATCCGGGCCAGCCGCGGGTCGACGGGCAGCTGAGCGAGCTTGCGGCCGGTGTCCGTGAGCCGCTTGCGTGCGTCCTTCTGCGCCGGGTCCAGCGCACCGAGCTCCTGCAGGAGCTGAACGCCGTCCCGGATGTTGCGGTGGTCCGGCGGGTCGATGAACGGGAACTTCTCGATGTCGCCCAGGCCGGCCGCGGTCATCTGCAGGATGACGGACGCCAGATTCGTACGGAGGATCTCCGCGTCCGTGAACTCCGGGCGGGCCACGAAGTCGTCCTCGGCGTACAGCCGGATGCAGATGCCGTCGCTCGTCCGGCCGCAGCGGCCCTTGCGCTGGTTGGCGCTGGCCTGCGAGACCGGCTCGATGGGCAGCCGCTGCACCTTGGTGCGATGGCTGTACCGGCTGATCCGGGCGAAGCCGGGGTCGATGACGTACTTGATGCCCGGGACGGTGAGCGAGGTCTCGGCGACGTTGGTCGCCAGAACGATCCTGCGGCCGGTGTGCGGCTGGAAGACGCGGTGCTGTTCGGCGTGGGAGAGACGGGCGTAGAGCGGCAGGACCTCGGTGAACCGGTACTGCTTCCTGGTGAGCGCGTCCGCGGTGTCCCGGATCTCCCGCTCCCCGGAGAGGAAGACGAGGATGTCCCCCTTCCCCTCCGCCATCAGCTCTTCCACCGCGTCCGTGATCGCGGTGATCTGGTCGCGGTCGGCGTCCTCGGAGTCCTCCTCCAGGAGTGGCCGATAACGCACCTCGACCGGATACGTCCGCCCGCTGACCTCGATGATCGGCGCGTCACCGAAGTGCCGGGAGAACCGGTCCGGATCGATGGTGGCCGAGGTGATGACGACCTTCAGATCGGGCCGCTTCGGCAGCAGCTGTGCCAGATACCCGAGCAGGAAGTCGATGTTCAGGGACCGCTCGTGGGCCTCGTCGATGATGATCGTGTCGTACGCGCGCAGCTCGCGGTCGGTCTGGATCTCGGCCAGCAGGATGCCGTCCGTCATGAGCTTGACGAAGGTCGCTTCCGGGTTCACCTGGTCGGTGAACCGCACCTTCCAGCCGACGGCTTCGCCGAGCGGTGTGTCGAGCTCCTCGGCCACGCGCTCGGCGACGGTGCGGGCGGCGATACGGCGGGGCTGGGTGTGCCCGATCATGCCGCGGACGCCGCGCCCCAGCTCCATGCAGATCTTGGGGATCTGCGTGGTCTTGCCGGACCCCGTCTCACCGGCGACGATCACGACCTGGTGATCGCGGATGGCGGCCGCGATGTCGTCCTTCTTCTGACTGACCGGCAGTTGCCCGGGATACGTGACCGCAGGTACACGGGCGCGCCGGCCGGCGATCCGCTCCTCGCCCTTGGCGATCTCAGCCTCGATCTCGGCGAGCACGGCGGCCCGCGCCTCCGGCTTGCGAATCTTGCGCGCACCTTCGAGCCGCCGCCCGAGCCGCTGCGCATCACGCAGCGACAACTCGGTCAGACGGGGGCGAGGGCGCCCATGGCGGGGGCGGGGTGCGTAGACATACGCGGTCCAGGATCTCATCCCGGGCAAAGAAGGGGCGAACCCTTTTGGGCCCGCCCCCGCTCCGCTCCCCCGAGTGCGTCACCGCACGTCGACGTAGTCCTCCCGGCCGCTGCCCACGAAGTGCTTGCTGTCGGGATCCAGATGGACGGGCACCCAGGTGCCGTCCTGCCGTGCCGTGAAGCCCTTGCTGAAGGAACCGTTCGCCTTCGTGGTGACGGTGGCCATCAGGTACCAGGTGTTCTTGCCCTTGGGCCGGAAGAGGACCTGCACCTTCCTGCCGCCGTACGCCTTCCACGTCGACGTGCCCGCCTTGCGCTCCTGGAGCACGCCCTTCACGGTGATCGTCCGGCCCTTGTACACCGGCTCGGGAGACGCGTTGGCGTCCTTGATCCGGGTGACGGCGCGGTACTTGCGCAGGCTCTTGCTGACGGTTCCCTTGATGTCCTTGGCGGTGGATCCGGCGTAGCGCAGTCGCCAGTAGCCGTCCGTGTAGCCCGGCAGCCGCTCGACGATGAACTGCGAGCCGAAGCGGGTCTTCACGGTCTTCTTCGTGGTCCAGCCGGTGGTGCCGTTGGCCGAGTACTGGATGTCCACGTTGATCTGGTCGTCGCTGTAGCGCCCGATCAGGTCGACGGAGCCGGTGATCTCCAGCTGCGCGTACTCGTCCTGCCACGCGGTGAACTCGGCGACCTTCGTCGTGGCGGTGACCGTGACGGTGACGTCCGCGGTGGCGGTGCGCTGGATGTAGGGGTTGTACGGGTAGGACGGGAAGGCCACCTCGTAGACGCTCTTGCTGCCGTACGGGTACTCCTTGAAGGAGAAGCGGCCGTTCGCGTCGGTGGTCGACTCGACCGGGCTGCAGGTGGTGCAGTCCTTGTAGTCCATCTCCAGCGGGATGCCGGACAGGGGCTTCCACGCCGTGCCGCTCTGGTACTGGAGCGTGCCGGTGACGTTGATCTTGTCGCCCGCGGTGACGTGGTAGCTGCTCTTGTCGAGGACGAACCGGGTCGGCGCGGCCTTCGGCCTGATGTCGATCCAGGGGCTGGCGGCGTAGCCCAGGTCGCCGTTGTACCGCGCGTAGGTCCAGCCGCCCGTCACCACCTCGTGGGAGGCGGAGAAGTGGCCCGCGGCGTCCGTGACGGCTGTCTCGTCGTGGCTCTGGTCGAGCGTGAGGTCCACGCTGGCACCGGGCAGCGGCACCGTTTCACGGGTGCTGGGGTCGCGCAGCACCATGTCGCCGGTGGCCGTGACCGTCCTGTGCTCGATGTCCGGCTCGGTCGGCGTGACGGAGAAGCCGGTGATGACGGGCTGCTTCTGGTAGTGCAGCGTGCCCGCGTCCTTCCGGACGGTGGTTTCGCCGGCCGTGTTCGTGGCCTCGACGTCGACCGTGTAGTCGCCGAGGGTGTCCAGGTGGATGGGCGGGGAGGACCAGACGCCGTCCCAGGGACTGGTGTAGTACGTCTGCGTGAAGTCGGTCACCGTGGCGACCGGCGCCTCCGACTCGCTGCTCCCGACGGGGCGCAGCCGGGCGGTGATCTTGTCGATCTCGCCGCTGTAGTTGAGGCGTACGTCGAGGATCGACCAGTCGGCCTGATCACTGCGCGCCTCTGTGACACTGGGCCCGGCCGCGTGGGCCGTGCCGGGTATCGCGACTGTGGAGAACAGGACGGCGGCGGCCGTCACCAGTCCTCGGGTGATGCGTCTCAAGAACCCCCTCAGGCTCCCTGTGAGCGACGAAAACCCCCACCGGGACCGGTGGGGGTTTTCGTATGGTGGCTGGGGCCGGGGTCGAACCGGCGACCTATCGCTTTTCAGGCGATCGCTCGTACCAACTGAGCTACCCAGCCGTGAGGGCTCTTGCGAAACCTCACAGCGGTCCTGACGGGATTTGAACCCGCGGCCTCCACCTTGACAGGGTGGCGAGCACTCCAAACTGCTCCACAGGACCTTGCGATGCGTACGACAGTGTCGCACACCGTACTGCGTGCCCCCAACGGGATTCGAACCCGTGCTACCGCCTTGAAAGGGCGGCGTCCTAGGCCGCTAGACGATGAGGGCTATCGGCCCGCCTGGGCGCTTCTCAGCGCGTCGGGGACGTGAGAAGCATATGGGATGGCGGGAGGTATCGCCAAAACGGTTTACGGGGTGGGGGCGGGGGACGTCGTCTCGGTTTCGGCGGCGCCCGGTTGGTTCTCCTCCACCAGGTGGCGCCTCACCTCCGCGGTCGTCAGGCCGAGACCGCCGAGTTCGATCTCGTCCCAGGCCTGGAGGCGGCGGGTGTCGCGGTCGAAGTAGAGGAGCGAGGTCTGGATGGGGTCGGGGTGCTTGCCCTCGATCGCGCGCAGGCCGCTGCCGCCGGTGGAGCCTTCGATGCGCAGGCGGGTGCCGTAGGGGAGGAGCTCCATCTCCTGGTGGTGGATGTGGCCGGCCAGGGCGAGGGGGACGTCGCCGTCGGTCTGGCGGGCGGCCACGGGTTCGTGGGCCACGGCGACGTCGACGGGGGTGCCGGCGGTCTTCTGGTCGCGGAGGGAGGTGGCCAGGCGGGCGCCCGCGAGTTCGTTGGCGGCGTCACCGCCGGGGACCTGGGAGCGGTCGGGGGTGAACTGGGGGTCGCCGATGCCGGCGAAGCGCAGGCCGGCGATGGTCTTCGCCTTGCCCTCGTCGAGGACGTGGACGTTCTTGAGGTCCTCGAGGTAGCGCTGGGTGAGGCGGGAGTCGTGGTTGCCGCGGACCCAGACGTAGGGGGCGCCGAGGTCCTCGATGGGGTCGAGGAAGCCGTTCTCGGCGGCGGTGCCGTGGTCCATGGTGTCGCCGGAGTCGACGATGACGTTGACCTTGTACTGGTCGACGAGCGAGGCGATGATCTTCCAGCTCGCCGGGTTGAGGTGGATGTCGGAGACGTGCAGGACGCGGATGGTGGTGGGGTCCGGCGCGTAGGCGGGGAGCGTGGAGGTGGCGTCGTAGAGCTTGGTCACGTTCGTCACCAGGCGGGCCAACTCCTTTTGGTAGACGTCGAATTCGGTGACGATGCTGCGGGCGTTGCCGACCAGGGACGGGGCGGAGGACAGCAGGCCCGAGAACTTCGGTTCCAGCACCGACTCCGGGTTCCAGGTGGCGAAGGCCGTGCCGCCGGAGGCGGCCAGGACGGTGAGGGCGAGGCCGCCGGCGGCGAGGGCGCGGCGGGGGCGGCGGTAGACGGCGAGGCCGAGGGCGGTGGCGCCGGTGACGACGGCGACGCAGCTGCGCAGGGCCAGGTCGACGGTGCCGTGGGTGACGTCCTGGGTGACTTCGTCCTGGAGGCCGGAGAGGCGTTCGGGGTGGTCGACGAGGGCCTGGGCGCGGACGGGGTCGAGTTGGTCGACGTTGACGTCCAGGCGGACCGGGGCGATGTGGCTGTCGAGTTCGAGGGCGCCGAGGGGGGAGACGTTGATCTTCGTGCCGCCGGTGAGGGAGGGGCGCAGGGTCATCGTCGTGTTCATGGGGCCGACGGGGGCGCGGACGTTGCCGACGATCAGCAGGCCGAGCCAGGTGCCGATCAGGACGACGGTGACCAGGCCGACGGCGCGGGACCAGGGGTGGGGCTGGGTGACGAGTTCCGGGGTGGGGCTGGGGCGGCGGGTGGCGTAGCGGCGGGCGAGGGCGCGCGGGGCCCTGGGGAGGTGCACGACGGCTTTCCTGAACGCGGCGGGGACGCGGGCCATTGGTCCCGTATGCCCAAGTGCCGTGGTGGATATGCGGGGCCGTTGGCGGCTCCTTCTTGGCTGGTTCGTGCCTGACAATGGGCATGTGCTGGAGATGACGCGCGAGGAGTTCGAGGAACTGGTCGCCGAGGCGCTGGACCGGATTCCGCCGGAGTTGACGCGGCTGATGGACAACGTCGCGGTGTTCGTCGAGGACGAGCCGCCGGCGGACGATCCCGAGCTGCTGGGGTTGTACGAGGGGACTCCGCTGACCGATCGCGGGGAGTGGTACGCCGGGGTGCTGCCGGACCGGATCACGATCTACCGGGGACCGACGCTGCGGATGTGTGGGTCGCGGGAGGAGGTCGTGGCCGAGACCGAGGTGACGGTGGTGCATGAGATCGCGCATCACTTCGGGATCGACGACGCGCGGTTGCATGCGCTCGGGTACGGGTGAGGCGGCTGCGGGGTCGTTCGGTGCCGGGGTTGTGTCGCAGTGGTGCGGGCGCGTGTCCTCTTGTGGGCGGCGGGAGTTGGGCACGTTGACTTCTTCGCCCGCCCCTGGAGGTGGCTCCCGTGCGCCCTTTGTACGTACCTGTCCGTCTGGCTGCCACGGTGATGGCCGTCGCCGCTGCCGCCGGCTGTATGAGTGTGGGTGACGACGGTGGTGGCGGGGGTGCCAAGCCGTCGCATTCGGCGGGGCAGCGGGGTGGTGAGGCGCTCGACGGCGGTTCTGCGGTGTCGGGGGGCGGGGCCGGGTTCGGGGCGCACGCGGATGACGGCAAGCGGGCGAAGGGGAAGGGCAAGGGCAAGGGTGCGGACAAGGGAGCCGAGTCGGGCTCTCCGTCGGCCTCGCCGTCCGCGGATGTGAGTGCGTCCGCTCCTGCCGGCAGGCCGCCGGTGAAGCCGGGACAGAGCGAGAAGCCGGGTCCTACGCGTACGGCTGAGCCGACGCCCACCCGGACGTTGGATCCGGAGCCCACTCCGACGGAGCAGCCGACGTCCGATACGCCGACGCCCACGGCGGCCGAGCCCTCGTCGTCGGCCCATGAGGAGACGGGGCCGCAATTGGCTCAGCGGGAGCCGGCGCCGGCTGCGGGGGCGCCTGCGTGAGGTAGGGCCGGCGGGGGCCGGGGGGCACGGCACGTGAGGGTGCCTACGGCCGGGGCGAGTGACGTTGCCTACAGCGTTGACGGCCGGTTTGCCTTGGGGGGCTGGGGGTGCGTATGGTGGTAGATCGTTTGATCCCATTTGCCCGGCGCCACTGCAGAGCGCGCCGTGTGGCGCGTACTCTCCCTTGCCGTGGCGGACCGCATTGAGGCGGTCGATTGCGAAACACGGAGTTGACGGGCGCGTGCCGACGAGACTCCGGAAGGTTTCGCATACGCATGTCCATTTCCAGTACTGATCACGTCGTCGTGCCCGAAGACGCTGAGAACGAGGTCGTCGTCGAGGAGGCCCCCGAGGCCACCTTCGCGGACCTCGGTCTCCCCGAGGGCGTCGTGCGCAAGCTCGCCCAGAACGGCGTGACCACCCCCTTCCCGATCCAGGCCGCGACCATCCCGGACGCCCTGGCCGGCAAGGACATCCTGGGCCGCGGTCGTACCGGCTCCGGCAAGACGCTGTCGTTCGGTCTCCCGGCGCTGGCCCGCCTCTCCGGCGGCCGCACCGAGAAGCACCGTCCGCGTGCCATCATCCTCACCCCGACCCGTGAGCTCGCGATGCAGGTCGCGGACGCTCTCCAGCCCTACGGCGACCAGCTCGGCCTGAAGATGAAGGTCGTCTGCGGCGGTACGTCGATGGGGAACCAGATCTACGCCCTGGAGCGCGGCGTGGACGTGCTGGTGGCCACCCCCGGCCGACTGCGCGACATCATCAACCGTGGCGCCTGCTCGCTGCAGGACGTCGAGGTCGCCGTTCTCGACGAGGCCGACCAGATGTCCGACCTGGGCTTCCTGCCCGAGGTCACCGAGCTGCTCGACCAGGTCCCGGCCGGCGGTCAGCGCATGCTCTTCTCCGCGACCATGGAGAACGAGATCAAGACCCTCGTCGACCGGTACCTGAAGGACCCGGTCCTGCACGAGGTCGACGCCGCGCAGGGTGCCGTGACGACCATGTCGCACCACATCCTGATCGTGAAGCCCAAGGACAAGGCGCCGGTCACCGCCGCGATCGCTTCCCGCAAGGGCCGCACCATCATCTTCGTCCGCACCCAGCTGGGCGCCGACCGTGTCGCCGAGCAGCTGCGCGACGCCGGGGCGAAGGCGGACGCGCTGCACGGCGGTATGACGCAGGGGGCGCGCACCCGGACGCTGGCCGACTTCAAGGACGGTTACGTCAACGTCCTCGTCGCCACCGATGTCGCCGCGCGCGGTATCCACGTCGACGGCATCGACCTCGTGCTGAACGTGGACCCGGCCGGTGACCACAAGGACTACCTGCACCGCGCGGGCCGTACGGCGCGTGCGGGGCGGACCGGTTCGGTCGTCTCCCTCTCCCTGCCGCACCAGCGGCGCCAGATCTTCCGGCTGATGGAGGACGCGGGCGTCGACGCCTCGCGTCACATCATCCAGGGCGGTAACGCCTTCGACCCGGAGGTCGCCGAGATCACCGGCGCCCGTTCGATGACCGAGGTGCAGGCGGAGTCGGCGGGCAACGCCGCTCAGCAGGCCGAGCGTGACGTGGCTCAGCTCACCAAGGAGCTGGAGCGTGCGCAGCGGCGTGCCGCGGAGCTGCGTGAGGAGTCCGACCGGCTCGTCGCCCGCGCGGCGCGCGAGCGCGGTGAGGACCCCGAGGCTGCGGTGGCCGAGGCGCAGGCCGCGGCGGTAGAGGCCGTCGAGGCGGTCGTGCCGGAGCAGCCGGCGGCGCAGGACGTCGACCGGGCCGAGCGTACGGAGGCTTCGGCGCCGTACGAGCGTCGCGAGCGGCGGGACGACCGGGGCGGGTTCAACCGCGACCGTGACCGTTCCTTCGACCGTGACCGTGGTGGCCGTTCCTTCGAGCGCCGTGACAACGACCGTGGCGGGTTCAACCGCGACCGTGACCGCGGCGGCGACCGTGGTTTCGAGCGTCGGGACCGGGACGGCGACCGTGGCGGCTTCCGTCGCGACGACCGCGGTGACCGGGGCGGCGACCGTGGCGGTGACCGTGGCGGCCGTTCTTTCGACCGTGACCGTGGTGGCCGTTCCTTCGAGCGCCGTGACAACGACCGTGGCGGCTTCCGTCGCGACGACCGCGGTGACCGGGGCGGCGACCGTGGCGGTGACCGTGGCGGCCGTTCTTTCGACCGTGACCGTGGCAGCCGTCCCTTCGAGCGCCGCGACAACGCCCGTCCCGGCTCCCGCCGGGACGACCGGCCGGCCGCCCCGCGTTCCTTCGAGCGGCGTGACGAGCGTGGCGGCCACCGTGGCAGCGACCGTCCCTTCAACCGCGACCGCCGCGACGACCGCCCCGGCTTCCGTTCCGGCGGCCACGAGCGGCCGTACGGCCGACGTGACGACCACCGTGGCACCGGCGGCTCGTCCTTCGGGCGCCGCGACGACAAGCCGCGCTGGAAGCGCAACGGCTGAGCCTGCTGCATCGGCTGACGCCGTGTGAGGTGATGCCGCGCCGGGGTCCCACCGTTCTGACGGTGGGACCCCGGCGCTTTTCGTCGGAGTCAGCCGGAACATCCTTTTCCCGGACACCTGTTCGGTGGCTGTAAGATCAGCCGACTTGTGAGACGGATGTGAAGGCCGGGGGGCCTTGGGCGCCGAGAGCGCGCCGGGACCGTCTCCTGCTTCCCGGGGAGGGACCCTCTTGCCTCGTCATGGCTTCGTACACCTTCGTCTCGTTGCGGCCTGTGCCGTACTGGCCGCCGGCCTGAGCCCGGCGCTGCCGGCTGCCGCGGCGCCGGACGTGCCCACGGAGACGGTGGTGCCGGCGACGCTGCGCGACACGTACACCTCCGGTGCGCTCTACGGTGGCTCGGTCCACGCCGGAAGCAACGGTGCCGGCGCGCAGGGGGTGTTCCACAGCCTGGAGGGCTCCGGGCTGGTGTGGACGCGGTATACGGACGGCAGGTCCGTGAAGGCGGTCCATCCGGCCGGTCACACCGGCTACGTCACGGCAGGCGGAGACGTCCTCGCGTACCGCTACGCCGACGGCCGGGTCGACCTGTGGAACGTGGCCGACGGTACGACGCGTACTGTGCGGACGCCGCAGGGGCTGACCTATCTCACCGCCTATGAGGACCTGGTGGTCGCCTACCGGGACCGGACGGACGAGAACGGGACTCGCCAGCGGGAGATGCACCTGCTGATCCCGGACGCCGACGGCGGCACGCGCGACGTGCCGGTCACCGGGGTGCTGCCGGAGGGGTACGTCCTCGGGCAGCCAAGGGGCTCGGGCACCGACGGGGTGCTGTTCCAGGCGGGGCGGCCGGGCACCTGGGGGCCCTACGTGTGGGTCATGGTCGACAGGCGCACGGGACAGGTCCAGAGCATGACGCCGCCAATCTCCGCGCCCTACCTCAAGGGGCAGATCACCGCCGACCATGTGGTTCTGTCCAACGCCCACGAGCCTGTCGTCAAGGTCTTCTCCCGTTCCGACCTGTCCGCTGCGCCGGTCGAGGTCACGCTGGACGGCGGGGGCGTCAACCCCGCGCAGGACCTCGCGGTCGTCGGTGACTGGCTGATCCACCGGCCCGGTCCGGGGACGGCGGTGCGCGCGAAGCCCATCGCGGGCGGGCCCACGGTGACCCTGCTGCCGAGTTCGAACCCGCACGTGTCCGGGGCCCCCGACGGCAGCGCGGTGGCGATCGGCCTCACGGACACCGCCGCCGGCGACTGGGGCGTTCAACGTATCCAGCCGGGCCCGGACGGACGCCCGGTCGTCACGCAGATCAAGGCCATGCCGAAGCCGCCGGCCGCGATCCGGGGCATCTCCCTCGAACAGGGTCGTCTGGTAGTCGTTGACAACAGCAAGGGCGCGCGCCGCGACGACTACGTACGGACCGTCGCCGCCACCGGAACGCCCGAGTTCGGCGAGCGCTCCGGCTTCACCCCCGCGTCCTCCCCGCAGATCTTCGGCTGCTCGTCGGGGGAGGTGGCCTGCTCGCAGATCTTCGGCACCGCCGACGGCCGGATCGCCTGGATGGACTTCGGTGAGGCCGAGTCCTACGCGCTCCATGTCAACGGCCCGAAGGACGGGGGCCTTTGGGAGCGGGGAGTGCCTTTCGACGGGCGCATCCTCGATGTGTCGGGGCGGTACGTCCTGTACACGGACCCGGGCACGCGGTTCGTCTACCGGATCGGCGAGCACGGTGACCCGGTCGCCCAGGCGACGGGCGCCAACGCGCTCGACGGCGACGTGCTGTGGACGGCCGGGGCGACGCCGGGAACCGTCACGGCGCTGAACCTGTCGACCAGGAAGTCCACCACGGTCACCACCGACGCGGGCTGCAAGCCCCTCCAGCTCCAGGCGCTGGGCCGTTACCTGTACTGGACCTGCGACGGCCGGGCCGGTGTCTACGACCGTACGGCGAAGAAGTCCGTGCCGGTCCCGACGGCCGAGGCGAAACTCGGCGACGGGTACGTGGTCACGCACGACAAGCAGACCGGGAAGCTCACGCTCACCACGGTCGCGGGCGGCATCCCGGCGAGCCGGGTCATCGGCGACCTGCCCCACACCGGCGACTCACAGCGCGAGGTGCGCTGGACGGTGGACAAGGCCGGCGCCAACGCGGCCTACGTCGATGACCTGCAGCGTGTCCACCTCGTACCGTCCGGGGTGCCTCAGCAGCCGCTGCGGCTGCTCGGACCCGCTCAGAGCGCCGCGTCCGTCGAGGCGCACGCGATGCACGCCGTGCCGGACACGCTGACCACCGTGCTGCTGTCGAAGCCGTCGGCGGGCTGGACGCTGACCGTGCGGAACAAGGCGGGCAAGGTCGTCGACACGCGCGTCGGTGGTGCGGCGCGCGGCGAGCTGAGCGTCGGGTGGCATGGGGACGACCCCACGCGGACCGGCGACGCGTTCCTGCCGAGCGGCTCCTACGACTGGACGCTCGCGGTCACGCCCGCCGACGGTGTGGGCACCCCGCTGGAGGCGGGCGGCACGGTCCGGTTGCTGCGCGGCGACCCGGTCCGGCACGACCACGGGGGTTCCAGGGGAATGCCGGACGGCGTGGGCGATCTGCTCACCCTCAACTCCTCGGGCGCGCTGACCTTCCAGCAGGGCACGGGCAAGGGCGCCTTCTCCGGGAAGGTTTCGGGGAGCGGCTGGTCGACCAAGGCGGTCGCGGTGCCGTTCGGGGATCTGAACGGCGACCGCTGCAATGACGTCCTCGTGCGGATGAGCGACGGCTCGCTGCGCGGCTACAAGCCCGGATGCGGCAAGGCGCTCACCGCGTCGACGGCGTACACGAAGCTGGGCACCGGCTGGAACGCGTACAACGTCCTCACCTCGCCCGGCGACCTGACCGGCGACAAGCGAGCCGACCTACTGGCGCGCAAGGGGTCGACGGGCGACGTGTACCTCTTCGCTGCGAAGAGCGACGGGACGCTCGCGGCGGGGAAGAAGATCCGTACGGCGTGGACCGGTTACACGAAGATCCTGGGCGCCGGGGACCTCAACGGCGACGGTCACGGGGACGTCCTCGCCCGCGACAGGGCCGGGACGCTGTGGCGCTACAACGGCCTGGGCAACGGCCTGTTGAAGGACCGGGTGAAGGTCTTCGCGAACTGGGGCACGGGTTACAACGTCATCGTCGGCCCCGGGGACATCACCGGCGACGGGAAGGCCGACCTCGTCTCGCGGGACGGCAGCGGCAATGTGTGGCGCAACAGCGGGGACGGCAAGGGGTCGTTCGGGGCGCGGGTGAAGATCGCGAGTGGGTGGCAGGGCTACAAGGGCCTCTTCTAGCCAAGCTGTGACGTGTGTCATGCCCCCGGCGAGGGAATCGCTGGGGACATGACAGATGACGCCATAGCGAGCGGGCGGTCCTCCGGGAAGGTCTCGGACGAAGAGCGGCTGGCCCAGCTCGGCTACACGCAGGTTCTCAGCCGCCGTATGTCGGCGTTCTCCAACTACGCGGTCTCCTTCACGATCATCTCGGTCCTGTCGGGCTGCCTGACGCTGTATCTGTTCGGCATGAACACGGGCGGCCCGGCGGTGATCACCTGGGGCTGGGTGGCCGTAGGCCTGATGACCCTCTTCGTCGGCCTCGCCATGGCCGAGATCTGCTCGGCGTATCCGACGTCGGCGGGCCTGTACTTCTGGGCGCACCGGCTCGCGCCGCCGCGTACGGCCGCCGCCTGGGCGTGGTTCACGGGCTGGTTCAACGTGCTGGGCCAGGTGGCGGTGACGGCCGGCATCGACTTCGGGGCGGCATCGTTCCTGGGCGCGTACCTGAACCTGCAGTTCGGTTTCGAGGTGACCCCGGGCCGCACGATCCTGCTCTTCGCGGGCATCCTCGTCCTGCACGGCCTCCTCAACACCTTCGGCGTGCGTATCGTCGCGCTGCTGAACAGCATCAGCGTGTGGTGGCACGTGCTGGGCGTCGCGGTGATCGTCGGCGCGCTGACCTTCGTACCGGACGAGCATCAGTCGGCGTCCTTCGTGTTCGGCGAGTTCGTGAACAACACCGGCTGGGGCAGCGGGGTGTACGTCGTCCTGGTGGGCCTGCTGATGGCGCAGTACACCTTCACCGGGTACGACGCCTCGGCGCACATGACGGAGGAGACGCACGACGCGTCGACGGCGGGCCCGAAGGGGATCGTGCAGTCGATCTGGACGTCGTGGATAGCGGGTTTCGTTCTCCTGCTGGGCTTCACCTTCGCGATCCAGTCCTACGAGGGTGCCCTCACGTCCCCGACCGGTGCGCCGCCCGCGCAGATCCTGCTCGACGCGCTGGGCGCGACGGCGGGCAAGCTGCTCCTACTGGTCGTCATCGGGGCGCAGTTGTTCTGCGGGATGGCGTCCGTGACGGCCAACAGCCGTATGATCTACGCCTTCTCGCGCGACGGGGCCCTGCCCTTCTCGCACGTGTGGCACACCGTCAGCCCGCGCACCCGGACGCCGGTGGCGGCGGTGTGGCTGGCCGCGGGCGGGGCGCTGGTGCTCGGGCTGCCGTATCTGATCAACGTAACGGCGTATGCGGCGGTGACCTCGATCGCGGTGATCGGCCTCTACATCGCGTACGTCATCCCGACGCTGCTGCGGCTGCGCAAGGGAGACGCGTTCGAGCGCGGGCCGTGGCACCTGGGGCGCTGGTCGGGGGCCGTCGGGGTGGTGGCGGTGACGTGGGTCGGCGTGATCACGGTGCTGTTCATGCTGCCGCAGGTGTCCCCGGTGACCTGGGAGACCTTCAACTACGCCCCGGTCGCCGTCCTGGTCGTCCTCGGTTTCGCCGCGACCTGGTGGCTGGCGTCGGCCCGGCACTGGTTCCTCAACCCCGACCACGAGCGCACGATCGCCCGGGACGCGGCCCGTGCGGGGGCGCCCGAACCGGTGGATCCGTAGCGCTTCGGCGCGCGCGGGCCGCGCGAGAGCTCCTTCTGCGGCCCTCCGCCACCGCTGACGTGGCCGCGACCCCGATACCCGATCGGATCCACGGCCACGTGCGGCTATGCTCGGGGTGGCAACATCGCCTGGGCCCTTAGCTCAATTGGCAGAGCAGTGGACTTTTAATCCATTGGTTGTGGGTTCGAGTCCCACAGGGCCTACGGTTCGCAGACGGGCGCCTCGCGCTCTCACCTGCTGTGCGGCGCCCGGTTCGGCTTCGGTCGGACCGGGCGCCGTTTTGCTGTGCCCCAGACTCTTGCGCCTCGCAAACGTCCCGGCATCCCGCCGGCCCCCGCCGCCTCACAGGAATGTCACAGCCTGGTCGGATACGTCCGCGATGGCGCTTGGCGGGTTTGCGCCAGGCGAAGATCTCCTCGCCCCGAACTATCAACAGAAATCGGTCCCTTGAGGAAAGCTGGGCGATCATCCGGGATCACATTCCCGACCGCGGCGGTCGAAGGTGCTCGATCCGGCCGCCGACGTCTACGTTCCTTCAGCACCAGGGATCACCATGCCCCCCACCCCCCACACGGCCCCGATATCGGGCGCGAAACGCGTCGCCCGAGTCGCCGTGGCCGCAGGCCTCGTCGCCGCGCTCTCCGCGGCCGGCCCCATACCCCTCGCCCTCGCCGCGGACGGCTCCACCGCCACCGCGGCCGACCCCGGCGTCAAGTCCGCCCACGACAAGCTCGGCGCGGACGACGCCGACCTCCTCGCCGAGGCCAAGGCGCAGCGCGACAAGACCGTCACCATGATGATCGCCACCGCGCCCGGGCAGACCGAGAAGGTCGCCGCGGAGCTGGACGCGCTCAAGGGCGGCTCCGTGGGCCGTACCTACGACAAGCTCGGCTATGTACGGGCCACCGTGCCGACCGGCAGGGCGGACTCCGCCATCTCGGCCGCCGCGCAGCTCTCCTCCGTGCAGGCCATCGACCTGCGGGACGAGATACCCCTCGTGGAGCCGGGCCTCGACAGCGGCGCCAAGTCGACCGCCTCGGCGGCCACTTACCCCGGCCCCGACAAGAACACCCCCGCGAAGAACCCGTACAACCCGTCCTTCGAGACGGGCGCCGTCGACTTCGTGAAGAAGAACCCGAAGGCGGACGGCCGCGGCGTCACCATCGGCGTCCTCGACACCGGTGTCGACCTCGCGAGCCCCGCGCTGCAGAAGACGACGACCGGTGAGCGCAAGATCGTCGACTGGGTGACCGCCACCGACCCGATCGTCGACGGCGACGGCACCTGGCGGGCGATGACCACCTCAGTCTCCGGGCCGTCCTTCACCTTCGGGGGCAAGAGCTGGACGGCGCCCGAGGGGGCGTACCAGGTCAGCACCTTCCGCGAGGACGTCACAGAGCAGGGCAAGGCCGCGGACGGCGACGCCGACGGTGACGTCAACCGCGACGGCGACACGACCGACGACTGGGGCGTCCTGTACGACGCCAAGGCCGGCCAGGTCACCGTCGACGTGAACGACAACGGCGACTTCACCGACGACACCCCGATGAAGCCGTACAAGGACGGCCGCCAGGTCGGCCACTTCGGCACCGACGACCCGGCCACCGGCATCGCCGAGAGCCAGGACTTCGTCGTGGAGGTCCGCAAGGACGTCCCGATGGACCCGCTGGGCGGCGACTGGGCCGGCAAGAAGGCCGACTTCGTCAACATCGGCCTCACCGCCGGCGCGCACGGCAGCCACGTGGCCGGCATCACCGCCGCCAACGGCCTGCTCGGCGGCAGGATGGACGGTCAGGCCCCGGGCGCCAAGATCGTCTCCAGCCGGGCCTGCATCTTCGGCCCCGGCTGCTCCAGCGTCGCGCTCACCGAGGGCATGATCGACCTCGTCGCCAACCGTGGCGTCGACGTCGTCAACATGTCCATCGGCGGCCTGCCCCCGCTGAACGACGGCAACAACGCGCGTGCGGAGCTCTACACGCGGCTCATCGACACCTACGGCGTCCAGCTCGTCCTGTCCGCGGGCAACTCCGGCCCCGGCGCCAACACCATCGGCGACCCCGGCCTCGCCGACAAGGTCATCTCGGTCGGCGCGGGCGTCTCCAAGGAGACCTTCGCCGCCAACTACGGCACCGGCGTGCGCACCAAGTACCAGCTGTTCAACTTCTCCTCGCGCGGCCCGCGTGAGGACGGCGGGTTCACCCCGACCGTCGTGGCTCCAGGCGCCGCGGTCAGCACGATCCCGGCCTGGATGCCGGGCGCGCCCATCGCCGAGGCGGGCTGGAAGCTCCCGGCCGGCTATGCCATGTACAACGGCACCTCGATGGCGTCCCCGCAGGCCGCGGGCGCGTCCGCGCTGCTGTTGTCCGCCGCGAAGCAGAAGAGCATCAAGCTGACGCCCGAGAAGCTGCGCACCGCCCTCACCTCGACCGCCCACCACATCGAGGGACTCCAGGCATACGAGGAGGGCGCCGGCCGCATCGACGTCGGCGACGCCTGGAGGGCGGTCAGGGCAGGCGCCACCGCCCATGACTACGCCGTGAAGGCTCCGGTCGACACCGCACTCGACCAGGCGCTGAAGACGCCGGGCGCGGGCACGGGTCTGTACGACCGCGAGGGCGGCCTCAAGGCCGGCAAGAAGAAGACGTACGACGTCACCGTCACCCGTACGTCCGGCCCCGCCGGTTCCCTCCCGCACACCCTGCGCCTGGCCAACAACAGGGCCCGCACCTTCTCGATCCTCGGCCCGAAGGTCGTCGACCTGCCGCTGAACAAGCCGGTGACGGTCAAGGTGCAGGCCGCGCCGAAGAACGCGGGTATCAAGAGCGCGATCCTGGAGGCGGACGACCCGAGGACGGTCGGCGTCGACAAGCAGATCCTCACCACCGTCGTCGTCTCCACGCCGGCCAAGTACACCTTCACCGCCTCGGGTTCGGTGCAGCGCAACAACTTCAAGTCGTACTTCGTGACGGTCCCGGAGGGTACGAAGTCGCTGGAGATCACGCTCGGCGGGCTGAAGCAGGGCAGCCGGACGTTCTTCACCGCCATCAACCCCTACGGCGTCCCCGCCGCGGACAACAGCCCGGACACCAAGGACCTCCCCGAGTCCGCCGAGCCGGTGCCCGGCGTCTGGGAGATCGAGGTCGACTCGCGCCGTACGTCGGCACTGCTGGACAACCCGTTCAAGCTGAACGCCACCGTGTACGGCGCCTCCTTCGACCCGGAGTCGGTGACCGTGCCGGAGGCCGAGGTCGGTACTCCCGTCGCCGCCTCCTGGACGGTGACCAACAAGCTGGAGGCCGTCGAGGGCAACTTCAAGGGCGGCGCGCTCGGCTCGTCGAAGACCGCGCGGCCGGCCATCAAGGGCGGTGAGACGCACACCAGCACCATCGAGGTGCCCGAGGGCACCACCTCGCTGGACGTCTCCATCGGCAAGGTCTCCGACCTGGGCGCCGACCTCGACCTGTCGGTGTACGACGCCCAGGGCAAGCTCGTCGGCCAGTCCGCGGACGGCGACGCCGAGGAGTCCGTCTCCATCGCCGACCCGGCCGCCGGCAAGTACACCGTCGAGGTGGCCGGCTTCGAGGTGCCGTCCGGCTCGACCGCGTACGACTACCGGGACGCGTACTTCTCCTCGGCGCTCGGCTCGGTCAAGGTCGACGAGTCCGCGCCGGTGAAGCTCGGCACGGGTGACTCGGCGAAGGCGGCGGCGAACGTCACCGTCGCACGGGCCGTGCCCGAGGGCCGTCAGCTCTTCGGCGAGGTACGGCTGGTGAACACGCGCGGGACGACCGCGGGTGTCGGCGGGGTGACGATCGAGAAGGTCACGCCGTAGTCGTCGGCACGAACGACTGAGGGGCGGGCGTCCGGTGCCGGGCGCCCGCCCCTTCTTGTTGCCGTTCGCTCAGCCCGCGCTGAGCTTCGCGAGGTCGCCCAGCGGCAGCGTGTGCTGGGTCTGGAGGACCTTCGCGCGCAGGTAGCGGACGTTGTCCGGGGTGGCGAAGACGCCGGTCGGGACGCGGTCCTGGACCTTGATGCCGAGGGCGCGCAACTGGTCGGCCTTGTCGGGGTTGTTGGAGAGCAGGTCCAGTGCGCCGATGCCGAGGGCGGTGAGCATCTGGGCGGCCGCCGTGTAGTCGCGGGCGTCCTCCGGGAGGCCGAGCGCGGCGTTCGCGGCGTAGGTGTCGAGGCCCTGGTCCTGGAGGGCGTACGCGTCGAGCTTGTTGTAGAGCCCGATGCCGCGGCCCTCCTGGCGCAGGTACAGCAGCACACCGCCGCGCTCGGCGATGCGCTCGACGGCCTCGCGCAGCTGGGGGCCGCAGTCGCAGCGGGCCGAGCCGAAGACGTCGCCGGTCAGGCACTCGGAGTGCAGGCGGACCAGCGGGGTGGTGCCGGGAGCCGCGTCTCCGAGGACGACGGCCACGTGTTCCAGGCCGTCGGCCAGGCCGTGGAAGGTGACGAGTTCGGCGTCGACGCCGTAGCCGTCCTGGAAGCGCAGCGGAACCCGGACGCGGGCGCGCTGGGTGGCGGCGGCGGTGAAGTCGGGCATGCGGGTCTCCGGGTTCCGTGCGTGGGTCGCCTGCTTCAGATTTGAAGCAGCTCCTCGGTACAGGACCCTATCCCATGCTTTAAATTTGAAGCAATGAGTTTTCTGTGGCGTGCGTCACGAACAGGGCTTGGTGGAGCGCCGTCGCCAGGGCACGTCGTCCGCGGTGGCATGCGCGGTGTCGCCCTGGAATCCCCCGGCCACCGCCGTGAAGATCTCCTCCAGCTGCCCGACCTGCTCCGGGGTCAGTCGGTCGAAGAGCAGCGCCCGCACGGTCTCCACATGGCCCGGGGCCGCACGCTCCAGGACGCGCATCCCTTCCTCGGTGAGGGTGGCGATGCTGCCGCGCTTGTCCCAGCGGCAGTCCTCGCGCCGCACCAGCCCGTCCTTCTCCAGGCGTGTCACGGCGTACGTCAGTCGACTGCGGGTGATCTTCAGGCCTTCCGCGAGGTCGGTCATGCGCAGCCGGCGCTCCGGAGCCTCGGACAGGGTGGCGAGGATGGAGTAATACAGATGGGGCATGCCGGCTTCCTGCTGGAGCTGCCGGTCCAGCGCGTCCTCCACGAGGGCGGCGGAGGCGATGTAGGCGCGCCAGGCGCGCTGCTCCTCGGGGGAGAGCCAGCGAGTCGTCATGCGACCAGTGTAGGTTTGTTTCAAACTTGAACCAAGCGGAGCGTGCCGATGCCGTCGTACCCCTACGTCCTGCTGTCCGCCGCGGTCTCGCTGGACGGCTACCTCGACGACACCACCCCCGAGCGCCTGCTCCTCTCCAGCCCGGCCGACTTCGACCGGGTCGACGAGGTGCGGGCGTCCGTGGACGCGATCCTGATCGGCGCCGGCACGATCCGGGCGGACAACCCGCGGCTGCTGGTGAACTCGGCCGAGCGGCGGGCCGCGCGGGTGGCGGCCGGGAAGCCGGAGTATCCGCTCAAGGTCACGGTCAGCGCGTCCGGCGAGCTGGACCCGACGGCGAACTTCTGGCACACGGGCGGCGAGAAGATCGTCTACACGACGGAGAAGGGCGCGGAGCGCCTGCGCCGGGCGCCGGTCGCGGCGGACGTGGTCGCGCTGGGCGCCGACCTGGACTGGCGGGGCCTACTGCGGCACCTGCGCGAGGTGCGCGGCGTCGAACGGCTGATGGTCGAGGGGGGCGGCACGATCCACACGCAGCTCCTTCAGCAGGGGCTGGCGGACGAGGTGCAACTGGTGCTGGCGCCGCTGTTCGTGGGGGACCCGGACGCGCCGCGGCTGTTCGGGCCGGGCGGGTATCAGGGAGGCCGGCTGCGGCTGCTCGAGACGCGGCGGATCGAGGACGTCGTGCTGATGCGCTACGAGCCGACGGCACCCGGTGCGGGTGTCCTGCCGTCCGCCGCGGACCGGAGGTGGCTGGCGGTGGCCTGCGATCTGGCGGCACAGTGCCCGCCGTCGGGGACGGCCTTCAGCGTCGGGGCGGTCGTGGTGGCGGCCGACGGGACGGAGCTGGCGCGGGGGTACTCGCGGGAGGGCGGTGACCCCGTGGTGCATGCCGAGGAGGCCGCGCTGGCGAAGATCGCGGCCGGGGATCCCCGGGTGACGTCCGCCACGGTGTACACGAGCCTGGAGCCCTGTACGCGCCGGGCGTCCCGGCCGGTGCCCTGCGCGCGGCTGATCCTCGACGCGGGGGTGCGGCGCGTGGTGACGGCCTGGCGGGAGCCGGACACGTTCGTGGCGGGGGCCGACGGGAGCGGGCTGCTGGCGGGAGAAGGGGTGGAGGTCGTCGTCCTGCCGGAGTACGAGGGGCCGGCCAAGGCTCCGAACAGCCATCTGCTGCCCTGACCGGCCCGGGTCACGGCTGCCGAAAACACTGCTCAAAGCGGGGCCGGGGAAACGCGTGTGCATCTTGTCCTGCGGATGGCGTACTATTGAGTCATCGCCGCGGGGTGGAGCAGCTCGGTAGCTCGCTGGGCTCATAACCCAGAGGTCGCAGGTTCAAATCCTGTCCCCGCTACTGATCACTCAGGGCCGGAACTGATTCAGTTCCGGCCCTGAGTGTTTTCCGCTCTACGCCCGCGCTCGTCCGGTCGGCCCTCAGCACTCGCCCCGCGCCACCGCGTCGGCAACCCTGGTGGGGTGGAGCAACGGCGGATCTCGTACGCACGCCGGTTCCTCCGGCTGCTCCCCGCCCTGCTGATCGCGGTCGGAGGCGTGTACGACCACGTCACGCCCACGGACTTCACCGGCGCCCCCTTCTTCACCGCCGCACCCCTGGTCGCCGCCCCGCTCTACTCGCAGCGCGGCACGGTCCTCACGGGCGTCGTGGCTGTCGCCGCACTGCTCGTGCTGCGCATCCCGCGCGGCAGCCTTCCCAAGGCAGAGGTGATCACGGAGCTGGTCACCGTGGCCACCGTCTCCGTCCTCGCCGTCCTCATCAACGTCCTCGTCCGCCGCAGCGACGAACGCCTCGCCTCCGCCCGCGAGATCGCCGAGGCCGCCCAGCGTGCCGTACTGCCCGAGCCGGCCGAGCGGATCGGCGGCTTCCAGATCGCGGCACGGTACGAGGCGGCGCAGCAGGGCGCCGCCATCGGCGGCGACCTGTACGCCGTGCAGGACAGCCCGCACGGCCTGCGGGTCGTCGTGGGAGATGTGCGCGGCAAGGGCATCGGGGCGGTGGGCGCGGTCGCCGTGGTCATCGGGGCCTTCAGGGAGGCTGCCGAGCAGGAGGCCACGCTGGAGGCGGTCGCACAGCGCCTGGAGCGGGCGCTGGCCCGCGAGCGCGACCGGCGCGAATGGGCCGAGTCCGCCGAGGGGTTCACCACCGCGGTACTCGCCGAACTGCCGCACGGCAACGGGATCGTGCGCCTCGTCAACCGCGGGCACCCATCGCCCCTGCTGCTGTACGCCGACGGCACCGTGCGCCCGCTGCCCGCCGACGAGCCCGCGCTGCCGCTCGGCATGCGGGAGCTGGGCGTCTGGCCCGACCGGGCTCAGGAGGCGGACTGTCCGAGCGGGGCCACGCTGCTCCTGTACACCGACGGCATGAGCGAGGCACGGGACGACGACGACCGGTTCTACGACCCCGAGGCGGGACTGGCGGGGCGGGCCAACGCCCGTCGCGAGCCGGCCGCGCTGCTGGAGAAACTGGCGGCGGAGGTGCGGCGGCACTCCGGGGGCGGGATGGCGGACGACATGGCCCTCATCGCCGTACGACGGACCGTGATGCGGTTCCTTGATCCTTGTCACCGGATGTGACCGGGCGACCCCCCTCCGCATAACAACTGACACACCGTCAACACTCGTGTGACGCCTGAGCTCTGGCCAACTCGCCCGATTTAGGCCGCTCATGACCCGTAAGTCCAGGCGAAAATCGTTAATGATCAAGTGGAACAGCTTGGAATCCGCACCCCGCGTCTATTAACGTTCGATAACGCAGCGCGGTCGTCCCAGCCGTCACAAGAGTCGGCTCCGTGCGCACGCGCCGAATCTCGAAAGGGAACCGGGGAACCATCACCTTGGGGTGAATCGCGCAGACACCACCGTGAACTCACGGGCGGTTTACGCGCGTAGGAGACCTTCCTGCTCCGAACCCGTCAGCTAACCCGGTAGGCGAGAAGGAAGGAAAGGAGCACGCCCACGTGGCGTCCAACCGGCCTGCCCCGCAAGCCCCGTTCGTGCCGAGTCAGCGCAGCAGCGACACCTTCGGCTACGACCGCAACCGCACCGACGAGGGCCCGTTCGAGGAGTGGCATCCCACCGCGGAGTCCCTTCGTCCCGTTCGCGGCAGGCATCGTGTCTCCAAGCAGCGCGGCGGGGGACTCGCCCGCAGCTCCACGGTTCTCGGCGTCGGTGTCATAGCCGCCGTCGGCGCGGGCGGCATGGCCAGCGCGAACAGCGGCAAGCCGCCGGTCGCCATCACCATGCCGGACCTGCCCCTGATCTCGGACGACTCCTCCGAGCCCGCCGAGGACGCGGCCACCGCCCTCAGCACCATGGGCGAGACCTACGACGAGACCGCGCAGGGCGGTTCCGACGCCGGTGAGGCGCTGCGGAGCCGGATCATCGCGCAGGCCGAGTACCAGCAGGACCAGATCGACAGCAAGGCCGCCGCAGCCGCGGTCGCCGCCGCCGAGAAGGAGGCCGCCGACGCGGCCGCCAAGGCGGAGAAGGAAGCCAAGGCCAAGGCCGCCGCCGCGAAGGCCGAGGCCGAGGAGGAGGCCCGCAAGAAGGCCGAGGCCGAGCGCCTCGCCGAGCTGGCCAAGCAGTACACGCTGCCGACCTCCTCGTACACCCTCACCTCGACGTTCGGGCAGGCCGGCGCCTACTGGTCCTCCGGCTACCACACGGGCCTCGACTTCGCCGCGCCCACCGGGACACTGATCAAGGCCGTGCACAGCGGCACGATCACGTTCGCCGGCTGGGACGGCTCGTACGGTTACAAGACCGAGCTCACCCTCGACGACGGCACCGAGGTCTGGTTCGCGCACCAGTCCTCGATCAGCGTCAGCGTCGGCCAGAAGGTCAACACCGGTGACGTCATCGGCCGCGTGGGCGCCACGGGCAACGTGACCGGTGCCCATCTGCACCTCGAAGTGCACCCCGGCGGCAGCTCCAGCGGCATCGACCCGCTGGCGTGGCTGCGCGGCAAGGGGCTCACGCCCTGAGGCGCTCCGGCCTCTGCCCCTGGTAGTTCCCTGCCGCAGTCCGTCCACACCTGTTCCCCGGCGATCCTGTCCTGATCCCCGGCAGTCCTGACGGCGTCCCCCCGACGTCAGGGCTGCCGGTATCCGGATCGCCGGGGGTTTCGCCTGTTTACGGGAACTTTGCGGTCCTCCCGGAAGATCGGCCTCCGCGACGGACGTTGACATCGAGCATGACTTCTCTGCGCAAGCTCGGCTCCTCCGACCTCGAGGTCTTCCCGCTCTGCCTCGGCGGCAACGTCTTCGGCTGGACCGCCGACGAGCCCCAGTCCTTCGCCGTCCTCGACGCGTACACCGAAGCGGGCGGCAACTTCATCGACACGGCCGACTCGTACTCGGCGTGGGTCGAGGGCAACGTGGGCGGCGAGTCCGAGACCGTCATCGGCAACTGGCTGAAGGCGCGCGGCAACCGGGCGGACGTCGTGATCGCCACGAAGGTCAGCCAGCACCCCGACTTCCAGGGCCTCACCGCGGCCAACATCAAGGCGGCCGCGGACGCTTCACTGCGCCGACTCGGCACCGACCACATCGACCTCTACTACACCCACTTCGACAAGCCGGAAGTGCCGGTCGAGGAGATCGTCGGCGCGCTGGACGAGCTGGTGAAGGCGGGCAAGGTGCGGCACATCGCCGCCTCGAACATCTCGGCAGAGCGGCTGGAGGCGTCCCTCGCCTTCTCCGACCGCGAAGGGCTGGCCCGCTACGTCGCCCTCCAGCCCCACTACAACCTGGTCTCCCGCGACACCTACGAGGGCGAGCTCCAGAACCTCGCCGAACGGGAAGGCCTGGCGGCGGTCCCGTACTACGCCCTGGCGGCCGGGTTCCTCACGGGCAAGTACCGCACCGGTACGGCGGTGGACAGCCCCCGTGCCCAGGGCGCCGGCAAGCACGCGGAGACGGAGCGGGGCCGCAGGGTGCTGGCGGTGCTGGACGGGATCGCGTCCGCCCACGAGGTGCCGGTGGCCACGGTGGCCCTGTCCTGGCTCGCCGACCGGCCCACGGTCACGGCCCCGATCGCCTCGGCGCGGACGCTGGAGCAGCTGCCGGCGCTGCTGGGAGTGGGGGAGCTGACTTTGACGGAGGAGGAAGCGGCCAGGCTCACGGAGGCGTCGGCCTGATCGGCCCGCCGCCGCACGGTCACATCCGATAGGGGTTGTACGCGGGGTACGGGGCCGGGTGGTACGCGGGGTAGGGCGCCGACGCCCCGTACCCCGCGTACCCGTTCCCGTACGGCTGCCAGGGACCGGGTGCCCCGTACCCAGGAGCCGGTGGCCAGGCCTGCGCCGCCGACACCGCGTGCTCCAGTGCCGGCCGCGCGACCTCCCGGCGTCGCCACAGCTCGTGCAGCAACTCCCGTTCCCGTACGACGAAGTCGGCGCCGGCCCGCCCGCGGCGCCCCCGGTGCCGTAGGAACGCCAGCGACGTGGCGCAGGCCTCGTACTGCGCCACGGCCCGCGCCGCCGTCCGCCCGCCGTGGCGGCGCGCGTACTGCCGGGCCACCCGCCGGTCCCGCATCGAGCCCAGTGCGTACGGCTCGCTCGGTGACAGCCACCCGGTGACCATGTAGGCGGGCAGCTCCTCGCGCACCGTCCTCAGCTCGCGCTGCCGGGTCCAGATCACCAGCCAGGTGAGCAGCCCGAACGCGGGCACCATGAAGGCCGCGTACACCGCGAAGAACCCGAACTCGCCGAAGGACGACGAGCCGTTCCACAGCGCGTGCATGCCCATGGCGAGCAGCAGCCCGGAGAGGGGGAGGAGGACGCGCCGCACGTGCTGCCGCTCGCCCGAGAGTGCGGCGATGCCGAAGCCGATGCCGGTCAGGACGGTGAAGAGCGGGTGTGCGAAGGGCGACATGATCACGCGGACGAAGAAGGTCGCCGCGGTGACGGAGGCGATGCCGCGGTCGCCGGAGAGCTGGTCGGTGCCGAAGGCGGTGCCGAGGTAGAGGATGTTCTCGGTGAAGGCGAAACCGGTGGCGGTGACGCCGGCTATCACCACGCCGTCGACGATGCCGGTGAAGTCCCGCCTGCGGAAGAGGAAGACCAGCAGGACGGCCGCGGCCTTCGCGATCTCCTCCACCACGGGCGCTATGACGGTCGCGCCGAGGGTGTCCGCGTGCGACGGATCGGCCGTCGCGGTCGCTATCCACCGGGTCGCGAAGCTGTTGGCGACGATCGCTATCAACGCCGCCGCGCAGGCACCCCAGGCGAAGGAGAACAGCAGATTGCGCCAGGGACCAGGTTCGACCCGGTCCAGCCACCGGAACGACGCGACCAGCAGCGGTACGGGCAGGACGGCCAGCCCGAGCCCGACCAGGAACCCCTCGGTGCCGGTCTGCTCACGCACCAGGGCGAGGATGACCAGCCCGGACAGCGCGAGCAGAGTGCTCAGCGCGCCGTAACGCACCCACCGCTTCTGCCACCAGTGCGCGTGCCGCAGTGCGCCGCCGGTGGGACCGGTGGGACCGGTGGGGTGCGTCGGGTACGGGGGACAGGTGGCCACGGCATTGACCCTAACGAGGCAGGGGCGCCGCCCGCAGCAGCGCGAGTGGGGCTCGGGCGCCGGTGGGGTTTGCTGTCGATGGTCTGGTCTGGTCGGTGCTGGTGCTGGTGCTGGTGCTGGTGCTGGTGCTGGTGCTGTGGTTCCCGCTGCTCCTACCGCTGTACGCGGCGGAAGAGCAGGTCGTTCACCACATGACCCTTGTCCAGTCCCTGGCCCTCGAAACGGGTCAGCGGCCGGAACTCCGGACGGGGCGAGAAACCGCCGTCCGCCTGTGTGTTCTCGAAGTCGGGTTGCGCGGTCAGCACTTCGAGCATCTGTTCGGCGTACGGCTCCCAGTCGGTGGCGCAGTGCACCAGCGCGCCGGGCTTCAGCCGGGTCGCGGCGAGGCTGAGGAACTCGGGCTGGATGAGCCGCCGCTTGTGGTGCCGCTTCTTGGGCCAGGGGTCGGGGAAGTAGACGCGCAGCCCGTCGAGCGAGTCGGGGGCGAGCATCTCGCGGAGCAGGATGATGGCGTCGCCGTTGCCGACGCGGATGTTGTTCAGCCCGTGGTGGTCGGCGAGGTTGAGGAGGTTGCCCTGCCCCGGGGTGTGGACGTCGACGGCGAGGATGTTGGTCCCGGGGTCGGCGCCGGCCATCTGCGCGGTCGCTTCGCCCATCCCGAAGCCGATCTCCAGCATGACGGGGTTGTCGTTCCCGAACAGCTCGGCGAGGTCGACGACGCACTGCCCGTCGATGTCGAGCCCCCACTTCGGCCACAGCCGCTGCAACGCGTCCGCCTGCCCGGCGGTCACCCTGCTCCGCCGCGGCTGAAAACTCCGAATCCGCCGCTCGAAGTGCGACCCGGCCGGATCGGCCTTCGGCCCGTCCGGGAACCGGGGTTCCCCCTTGGCCCGGGTGCGCCGAACGGAGACACCGGGGTGATGGTCGGCATACCCAGCATGCTCGCCGGGGGCCTCGGACTGATGCGGGGCGCGGGGCTGAGGGGCTTCGGGGGCGTTGAGGGAGTCAGACACAGTGGGAACGATTTTACGGGGAGCCGGAGAGACGCTGTCTGCCCGACGCCGGTCCAGGCATTTCAGCCCGTCTGGGGGTGCCCCCTCTGGGGGAGTTTGAGGACGAGGCCCGTTCAGGGCCGAAGCGGGGGTCTGGGGGCGGCAGCCCCCAGTACCGCCAACGCCCGCCGAGCCACTTCCCGCCCGATCGGCAGCGAAGCCGTCGCCGCAGGACTCGGCGCATTCAGCACATGCACGGCCCGATCCCCCTCCCGGATCAGAAAGTCGTCCACCAGCGCACCGTCCCGCAACACCGCCTGCGCCCGCACCCCCGCCGCAGCCGGCACCAGATCATCCGCAGTCACCGCAGGCAACAACCTCCGCACCGCCTCCGTGAACGCCCCCCGCGACACGGACCTCCGCAGCTCCCCGGCCCCGTACCGCCAGTGGCGCCGCGCCATCCGCCACACCCCGGGCCACGCCACCGTCGCCCCGACCTCCCGTGGCCGGACGACCCACCATCCGTACCCCTCCCGGGCCAGTGCCGGCACCGCGTTGGGCCCGATGTGGACATCCCCGTCGATCCCGCGCGTGAGGTGCACCCCGAGGAACGGAAACGCCGGATCCGGCACCGGATACACCAGCCCCCGCACCAGCTCGGGCCGCGCCAGCGAGTAGTACTCCCCCCGGAACGGCACGATCCGCACCTCCGGCTCGTCCCCCGTCATCCGGGCCACCTCGTCGCAGTACAGCCCGGCGCAGTTCACCAGCACCCGCCCCCGCACGACGTCCCCGCGCGTGGTGCGCACGGCGACCCCGAGGTCCGCCCGCCGGTCGACGCGCTCGACCTCGGCGCCGTACCGGATCTCCGCCCCGGACGCCTCGGCCAGCTGCCGCGCGACCCCGACGAAGTCGCAGACGCCCGTCGTCCCGACGTGTATGGCCGCGAGCCCCCGCACCTCCGGCTCGTACTCCGCGATCTGCGCGACGCCCAGCTCCCGTACCGGAATGCCGTTCTCCCGCCCGCGCTGCACCAGGGCGTGCAGGCGTGGCAGCTCGGCCCGCTCCGTCGCGACGATCAGCTTGCCGGTGACGGCGTGCGCGACGCCGTACTCCGCGCAGAACTTGACCATCTCGGCGGCACCCCGCACCGCGTACCGGGCCTTCAGCGACCCCGGCCGGTAGTAGATCCCGCTGTGGATGACCCCGCTGTTGCGCCCCGTCTGGTGCCGGGCCGGACCCGGCTCCTTCTCCAGCACGGTCACCCGCGTCCCCGGCGCGGCACGCGTGATCGCGAACGCCGTGGCCAGCCCGACGATCCCACCGCCGACCACGAGCACGTCACAGTCGTAAGCGATCGCCCGCACCTGCTCCACCTCCCGGTTTCGATAATGCCTTGCGCCACTGACAACGCACTCAAACCCGGGGGACCGGCGCGGCCCGCCCCGGATGCGGGGCTCGCGCACCTCCGACGTGGCGATTTCGAGGGGGAACCTTTGGCAAGGGCGGGAAATCCGGCCATCGACCCGCCGTGATCCAGCCACGGCAAGTTCATGCGCCGCTTCGACGATGCGGCAGTCATCCGGTCTGCCGCTTCGGTGCGATGCAGCGGCACTGAACGAAACGGCACAGCTATGAGACGCCCCGCCCCGAGGCGCACATCCGTGCGACGTCGCGCTATGAGATGCCTCCCCCCGGCCATGGCCCTCGGCCTGGCCGCCCTTCTGGTCGCCACCCCGGCCGAAGCCGGCACGGACACCGCCAAGAACACCGGCACCCGGAACAGCTACGGCACCAAGGCGACGTACACCCCCGGCCAGAGCCCCCGCACCTACCAGCGGGCCCCCGCCGGCTTTACCCCCGTGTTCACGGAGAACGTCTCCCGGCATGGCTCCCGTTCCGCGACCGACGGGGAGGACGCCGACCTGGTCCTCGCGCTGTGGCAGAGGGCCGAGGCCGCGGGCGCGCTCACCGCGAAGGGCAGTCAGTTCGGGCCCAGGGTGCAGGCGCTGCAGGAGGCCATGAGCACCGTGGGCTACGGCGACCTCAGTGGGCGCGGCAAGCGGGAGATCCAGGACACGGCCGTACGGATGGAGCAGCGGCTGCCGGGGCTGTTCAAGCAGATCGCCGGCGCCAAGGAGAAGATCGACGTCGTCAGCTCGGGGCAGGGGCGCGCCGTCGACAGTGCGAACCTGTACGCCGCCGCGCTCGCCGGCACCGACTCCGCCCTGAAGCCGCTGATCGGCCCGACCCGCACGGACGTCGACCTCCTGTACTTCCACAAGGCGGCCGGCGGCGCTGCCTACCGGGACTACATCGCGAACGACCAGCGGCTCGCGAGCACGCTGAAGTCCCTCACGGACCAGCCCACCACCCACCGCGCCGCCCGGGACGTACTGAAGAAGCTCTTCAAGGGCGCCTTCGTCGACCGGCTCCCCGACGACGACCGCGTGGCCGCCGCCACGGCCGTCTACAACCTGTACGCCATCGCGTCCGCCATGAGCGACGAGAGCCCCGGCGGCAAGGGCTGGGGCATGGAGCGGTTCATCAGCAAGCGGGACGCGGCCTGGTTCGGATACCTGAGCGACGTCGAGGACTTCTACGAGAAGGGCCCCGGCTTCACCGGCAGCGACATCACGTACAAGATGGCGGACGTCGTGCTCGACGACTTCTTCAAGCAGGTCGAGGCCAAGCGCGCCGGCACCAGTGACCTGGGCGCCGAGCTGCGCTTCACCCACGCCGAGGAGATCATCCCGCTGGCCGCGCTGATGGGTCTGCCCGGCAGCACGAAGGGCGCGACCGCCGAGCGGCCGTACACCTACGCCGACAACGCATGGCGGGGTGCGTCGGTGGCACCGCTCGGTTCGAACGTCCAGTGGGACGTCTTCCGCAAGGGCGGCACTTACCTGGTGCGGATGCTCTACAACGAGAAGGAGACCGGCTTCAGGGCGGGCTGCCGCCCGATCGCCAAGGGCAGCACCTTCTACAAGCTCGACGAGCTGGAGCGCTGCTTCGGGCGCACGAACGGCGCGTCCTAGCGGCCCAACTCGGGCAGGACGGAGGCGACGGCGGCGGTTCGGGTCTTCCGAGCCGCCGCCCGCTCCGCACGCACGCACGCGCGTGCCGGAGATGTCCGTCTAGGCCGGCGCCATGAGCAACGGCCGCGCCCGCTCCCGCAGCTCGACCACCCGCGGCTCGTCGCCGTACGGCTCCAGGCGGTGCAGCAGGTCCTTCACGTACTCGGTGGTGCGCGCGGACGATATCCGCCCCGCGACCTCCACCGCCCGTACGCCCTGCTCGCACGCCGCGTCGAGATTGCCCGACTCCAGTTCGGCGACCGCCGAGACGACGAGCCGCAGTCCGTGCGAGCGCACGAACTCCTCCGTCGGCTTCGACAGCGCCTGTTCCGTGAACCGCCGCACCTGACGCGGTGCCTTCAGGTCGCGGTAGCACTCGGCGGCGTCCGCGGCGAACCGGTCGTAGGAGTAGAACCCGAGCCATGACGGGTCGTTGTCCCCCTCCCTGGACCGCTCCAGCCAGCCCTCCGACGCCTTCAGGGCCGCGCCGGCGGCCTGCGCGTCACTCGCGCGCGCGTGTGCGCGTGCTTCGACGAGGCGGAAGAAGCTCATGGTGCGGGCCGTGGCGAGGCCACGGTTGCGTTCCAGGGCGGCCTGGGCGAGGTCGACGCCCTCGTCGCCGAAGCCCCGGTAGGTCGCCTGGAGCGACATCGACGCCAGGACGTACCCGCCGAGGGGCACGTCGGCGGCCGCGCGGGCGAGCCGCAGGGCCTGGATGTAGTACCGCTGGGCGGCCTCCTGCTGCCCGGTGTCGAAGGCCATCCACCCGGCGAGGCGGGTGAGTTCGGCGCTCGCCCCGAACAGCGCCCGGCCCACCTCGTCGGAGTACGAGCCGAGCAGCAGCGGCGCCGCCTCCACCCGTAAGCACTCGGGCACCATGGACGAACGCCAGTCGCCGCCGCCGTACTTGGAGTCCCAGCGCCTGGCGTCCTCGGCGGCCTCGCGCAGCTTCTGCACATCGCTGTGGCCGACTTTGAGCGGTGCACCGGAGCTCTCGGACGGACTCACCTCGCGCGCCACCGAAGTGTCGGCCGGGGTTATCAGCCAACGTGAGGCGGGCGTTGCGTACGCGCTTACTGCGAACGAACCGGCCAGCGACTGCCAGATGCCGCCGGCACCGGCACGGCGCCCGGCGAGATCGAGACGGTACAGCTCCGTCGCCGACCGCACCGCCTGTCCGACGTCCCGGGGGAAGGCGAGGCCCACTTCGGGTGCGGGGTCCGCGTCCGCCAGGCCGATCTCGTGGAGCGGCACCGGGCGGCCCAGCTTCTGGCCGATGGCGGCGGCGATGAGGTGCGGCGCCGCACCCTGCGGCACCATGCCCTTCGACACCCAGCGCGCCACCGATGTCTTGTCGTAGCGAAGAGTCAGGCCCCGCTGAGCGCCAAGGTCGTTGACGCGTCGGGCGAGTCCTGCATTGCTGATTCCCGCGAGGGCGAGAACGGCGCCGAGTTTTTCGTTCGGCCCGCGTTGCTCCCTGGACATGCGCCACCCCTCGACACAGACGGCTGCCGCGCTGGCATAACCATGCGGCATTCGTAAACCCAGCGTAGTTCGCCGCATCCCAAGCGTTAAGGGGCATTCTTCCGGATGGCGGGATTGTGGTCCGTACTCAAGTGCGCACCCCCTACGCACAGTTGTGACGTGCTCCCACTGTGTGGCTGTGCGCCCGTCCGTGCGCTCTTCTCCAGCCACCGGGGGAGCGGTTCCATGGCTTCTGCGTGGGTCGGCCCGCTGTACTGGATCCAGTGGGCTGGGGGATTCCGCCGCCTACATCCCCGCGGGCGGCGGAACGGTCCGGGGGGCGCACTCCGTTCCCCGGACTGCGCGCACTACGAGTACCCCGAGTAGTGCGCAGGACTTGTACGGAGCGTGCGCGAGCCTGTCCTTGCGACGCCGATTTGGCCGAAAAGCGACCCCGCCTCTCGCGGGTGATTACCGCTCCGACCATGGAAGTTGAGGGCGCGAAGGGCGTTTTTGGGGAGTGTTTCGGGGGCGCATTCGCGTCGCAGAAGTTGTCCAGGAGTCGCCTCAGACGTTCTGCCAAGTCGCCGGATCGCCTTGCCCCGCCCGGGCGTTCGGGCTGCGACCCGGCGCGTTCGTGTCGACGCGGGGGCGCCCCCACGGGCGCAATTCCGGGATCTCCAGCGGCTCCGCCGCCGCTCCGGCACGCCTCCTTCATGGCAGCATGGTGAACCGGTTCGTACGGTGCACTGGTTGTCCACAGCCTGTGGAGGCGGCGATGCGGTGGTTGGTGGGATGGAGCAGCACCGCCGCGGTGGCCGCCGGCATCGGCTCCGCGGGGGCGACCGGAAGCGACGGCGAGACCGTGCACCCGGTCGGTTCCCAACTCCTGTGGGGCGACCCCGATCCGCTCTGGGCGGTCGGCGACTGGCGCCCCGACGAGGTACGCGTGGTGAAGGCCGACCCGCAGACCCGGATCGCGGTACTGGGCACCTGCGGGGCGAGTGACGAGCAACTGCGCCTCGGTCTGTTCGCCGCGCGCGGAGGGGCACTTCGGCATCTGACGGCCTGGTCCGGCAGCTACACGGCCGTCGTCCAGGTCGGCCGCAGGGTCATGGTGTGCGGCGACCTGGCGGGCGCACGGCCGGTGTTCTACACCCCCTGGGCGGGCGGTACGGCGTATGCGACCGCCGCGCTCCCCCTCGCCGACCTCATCGAGGCCAACCTCGACTTCGGGCACCTCGCCGCGCTGCTTGCCGCCCCCGACGTACCGGCGGCCCTGCACGACTCCACCCCGTACGACGGCGTGCGGCGCATTCCACCGGGGCATGCGCTGATCCTGCGCACCGGGGCGCGCGAGATCGCCGGGTACGAGCCGGTCGCCTCGCTGGCGGTGGCGGCGCCGACGGCCGATCCCGACAGCGCGGTGGACGCCGTACGCGACGCCCTGGTGGAGGCGGTGCGCACGCGTCTGTCCGCGCCCCGCCACGTCCCCGGCGCCGACATAGACCCAGGGCCCGTACCCGGCATGGGCCCCGCCGAGCGGCGTGCCGCGCGCGGGATGCCGGTTCCGGGCATCGGCGCCGACCTGTCCGGCGGCCCGGCCTCCGGCACCCTGGCGCTGCTGGCCGCCGGCCTGCCCGGCATGCCGGGCACGGTCCTGGGGCACGGCACGGGCGCGGGGGAACGCCTTCTGGCGGTCACGTTCAACGACCTCGTGGTCGGCGGCCGGGAGGCCGAGCTGGAACGAGCGGGGACGCTGGCGGCCAACCCGCGCCTGCACCACGTGGTGGTGGCCGGCGGCGAGGAGACACTGCCGTACGCCGACCTGGACGGCCCGCTGACGGACGAGCCCGGCCCGAGCCTGGTGACGGCCGCGAGGCACCGCGCGCGTTTGGCGTCCGGCAGCGCCGACCACTTCACCGGCTACGGCGCCCGCCAGGTCCTGGACGCCCACCCGGCCCGCCTCGCGGACCTCCTGATGGACCGCAAGCGGCGCCACCTGGTCCGCCCGGTCGCGGCCCTGGCCAAGGCGGACGGCTCGGTGCTGGTCCCCGCGCGCGTGTACGGCGCGGCGCGCAAGCTGGCCCGCACCCCGTACCGCACCGGACTGGAATCCCTGGCCGACCGCCTCCTCCACCGCCGCTTCGACGAACCCGGAGGTGCCGTAGGGGCGTCGCTCGCCGCGCTCACCTGGGCCAGACCGGGCCCGGCGGCTCGCTGGCTGACCGGCGAGGCGCTGGCTGAAGTATCGGTTCGCCTGCAAACGGCGACGAGCCGCAACGGCGTGGGCCCCGGCCAACGCCCCGGCGACTACCGCGCGCGTGCGGCACTGGCCCGCCACTCGGCGGACCTGCGCGTCCTGGAACAAGCCGCCGAGATCCGCTTCCAACGCCTGCACGCCCCGTTCCTCGACAACCAGGTCGTACGCGCCTGCCGAGCCCTCCCGGAGGCCCTGCGCGTCCAGCCCGGCGCCCGCGCCGCGATCCTGCGTACGGTCCTGGAGGGCGCCGGAGTGGCCGACCTCCCACCCGGCTGGGGCGCCCCGTCCCACGCATCGGCGGCCGTGGCCGCGAGGACGGGCCTGCGCGTGTCGGCCGACTCCCTGATGACCCTGTTCGGCACCCCCCTACTGGCCCAGGCGGGCCTGGTGGAGGCCCGAGTGGTCCGCAAGGCCCTCCGCGCCGCCGCCGAGGGCGAGCCACTACCCCTGGACGGCCTGGCAGACCTGGTCTCCCTGGAACTGTGGCTACGCCGCCTGCTGGCCCGCCGAGGCACCTGCTGGACGGGGACACCGGCACGGCAACGCGCGGTACCGGAGGGGATCAAGCCGCAGCGGGGGGCGTTGGGGGCGGGGGCGGGGGTTCGGCCGGTTTAGGGGGCGAGGGGGAGGCTGGGCGGCTCCTGCGGACGGTGGGGGGCGTTGTTATGGGAGCGGCCGGTGACTTACCGGCGCCGATCCAGGCAAAGTCAGCCCGTCCGGCGTTTGAGGACGAGGCCGTTCAGGCCGAAGCGGGGGTCTGGGGGCGGGCAGCCCCCAGGGCCGGGGTCGAAGGGGCGGAGCCCCTTCAAGGACGGGAAGGGTAGGGGCGGCGGGGGCGAGGACCCTCCCGCACACCCGAAGGACCACCGCACCCACGACACCCGCCACCGCCAAACCCGCGCCCCCACTCCCCACCCCGGGGACAATGACCCGGTGCGGTACAGAATCCTGGGCGTCACCCAGGCGGAGGACAACCAGGGCACCGTCGTACCCGTGGGCGGGCCCCGCCTCCGCGGCCTGCTGACGGGGTGGCGGACTCACGGGCGTTCGTGCTGCTGATGCGCGCCCAGATCGCGCTGGACGACAAGGACACCGCCCGTGCGCGCGAGATGTGCGAGGCGGCACGTGTGGAGACCGAGAACGCCACACCACCGCCCCAGTTCGTGGTGATGCTGAACGCTGTCGACGCCTTGACGGTGACCGCGGAGTCGGGACCGGAGCACGGTCTGCCGCGGCTGGTCGACGCTCTGCGCTTCGCCGTGGAGAAGCGCTGTGCCGACGTGATCACGGCGACCCTCACGGACGCTGCCGCGGACCTGCTGACCCGCCTCGGCGACCACCCGCGCGCGATCCGTCTGCTCGCCGCCTCGGAGCACTGGCGCCGCGGCAATCCGCGCCTCCAGCCCGAGCGCGGGCACGCAGAGAGGGCCGAGACCGCCGCCCGCACCGCCCTGGGCGCCGAATGGTTCACCTCCGAGCACACCCGGGGCACCGCCCTCACCCACGACGACGTCCTGCACGACCTCGCCGAGGCCGTGCGCGGCCTCCAGCTCCCTGCCGATCAGGCCCCGTGAGCCGGATCCCCGCTGGATGGCCCTACACGCAGCTGAACTTGGACTCCGCCCAGTCCGCCAACAGCAGGGTGTCGAAGGTGCGGTGCGGCTCGACCACCAGCCGGACGGTCTCCCGTCCGGTGAGGTTCACATGGATGGGCACGGCCGGGTCCCCGCCCTCGATGACCGCGGAGCGCCACAACCGGACGCCGTCGGCGTACACCGAGAAGCGGAACTTGCCCAGCCCCAGCGTCGAGTCGTCGACGCCGGCCATCGCCGTGTAGGCGGAGCACTCCCGGTTGAGGTCGATGGTGACGGAGGACCGGCCGTGCACGGTGACCCCGTTCGCGTACCGCTCGTCGCCGATCGACACACCGTGTCGCTGCCACACCCAGCTGCTCTCACCGATCCGCATCTCGGGCTCGCTGCCGTCGCCGGAAATGTTGTACGACAGGTCGCTCCACCGGTAGTCGACCGGGGCGGGCGGAGGCGTCGGAGCCGGCGTGGGGGTGGGTGTCGGCGTCGGTGTGGGTGTCGGAGTCGGCGTCGGGGAGGTCGTGGGCGTCGGACTGGGTGTGCGGGTGGGAGGCGAGGCCGGTGTCGGGGTCGCGTCGGGATGGTCGGCCGGGATGATCGCCGGCGGGTGCGGGACGGGCTCCTTCTCCGTCGGCTCCGTCGGCTCCGTCGGTTCCGTCGGCCTGGGCGTCGGTGTCTCCTCGACGATGGGGGAGGGCACGGGGGGTTGCTTGGCGTCCTGCTTGTCGGCCGGCGTCTCGTTGCCGGCGAGCGCGAGCACGATCGCCGCCACCACGCCGACGGCGACCACACCGGCAGCGATCCCGGCCTTCAACGGCGCGCCCAGCCCCTCGGAGGCCGCCGCACCGCCCCCGGAACTCGCCCCGCCGGAGGAACCGCCGCCCGCCGCGGAGGCCGCGCCGACCGCGCCGGCCGCACCCGCCCCTGCGCCGCCGGCGATGAGCCCGGCCGCCTTGGCGTACCCGGCGGCGCCGAACCAGCCGATGACCGCGACCGGCACGACGGCCGGGATACCACCGGCGACTTCCTTGATCTGGCCCGCGGCCAGGCGGCACTTTGGGCACTCCTCCAGGTGCTTGCGCATGCCCCGCTCGGCGCGGGTGCGCAGGCTGCCGCGGGCGTAGGCGCCGAGCCGGTCGGCATGGCGGGCGCACTCCTCGTCGCTGGCGAGGCTGGCGCTGACGTGGGCCTGGAGGTAGGCCTGCTTGAGCCCTTCGCGGGCGCGGCTGGCGAGCACGCGCGTGCCGTTGGCGTCGAGCCCGAACAGCGTGGCGACCTCGCTCGGCGACTCGTCCTCGACCTCGGTGTGCCACAGCACGGCCTGCCAGCGCTCCGGCAGCGACCGGAAGGCCTGCATGGCCATGGACTGCTCGGCCTCGTGCATCGCCCGCACGTCCGCGCCCAGGTCGAGCGTGTCGTCGTCGGACACCTCGGCGACCCGGGTGGACTGCGCGGCGAACACCGCGAAGTCGTCGACCAGTTGCTCCCGCCGCACCGACTTCGTCCAGTCCGCCGCGGCACGCCGGATCGAGGTGAGCAGATAGGCGCGTACGGCGTGCTCGGGGCCGGATCCGCGGCGTACGGCCTGCAGCATGCGGGCGAATACCTCGGCGGTGAGGTCGTCCGCGGTGTGGGCGTCGCGACAGCAGGTGCGCGCGTACCGGCGCACCGCTCCCGCGTGGCGGCGGTACAACTCCTCGTAGGCGGTGTCGTCACCGGACCGCATCCGGCCGATCAGGTCGGCGTCCGACGGCGGCAGTTCGCGCGTCGGCAGGTCAGGGGGCGCCAGCTCGCGGGGCGGAGGCAGCACGCTGTCCTCGCGTCGGTCGCGCTGGGCCGGGACACTGCCCTCCGCGCGGCCCGGTGAGCGCCCCTCCATGGGGTCGCCGCCCGGTGGGAGGTCCGCCCGTCCGCCCTGACTCGGCACCTGCGGAGACGCCGAGTCACCGTCACCGCGTGACTCGTCCCACCCGTCAACGCTCATCGCGGAAAGCCCCCGCCGCCAGCTCTACCAGTCCCGGACACCGGGTCAGGGTGCCATATTGGCTTTTGGTCAGGACCCACGCGTACGGACATCCACTCGTCCGTGGGGACTTCCCGCAACGCAGTATTGGCCCTCGACCCTGCGGGGAAGACTCAACCAGCGTTCACCGCAGTGGTGTTCGAGGCGAGGCGGCACAGCCCCCGCCTCGCAGGCACCCTCTTCGAACGCTCACCCCTTCGAAGTAACTCTTTCGAAGTCACCCCTTCGCAGTCACGGCCACCGCCGCAGCGTCACGGGTCACCGAAGCGCCACAGGTCGTGCCGCACCGTCAAGGCCGCCGCGTCGGCCGGCTCACGCCTGAGGCCGCGACCGCAGCCCCTCCAGCAGGATGTCCAGCAGTCGCGCCGAGGCCGCCGCCTGCTGCGCCGCATCCGGCAGCGAGGGCGCCGCCGTCGCGATCACCAGCAGGACGTCCGACACCGACACGTCGCCACGCAGCTCGCCTGCCGCGCGCGCCCGCTCCACGAGCTGGCCCACCACGTCGAGCAGCGCAGCCGTCCCCGCGTCGTCCACCGGGTCGACCGGCGCCGCCGCAGGCTGTTCGGGCACCAGCCGCAGTTCACCGACGCCCGGCTGCATCCGCTGCTGCGGCACCCGGGCCTCGTCGAGCGCGGCGCCGTCCTCGGCGACCCCGACCCGCAGCACCTGCGGCGGCAGCAGCCGACCCGCGCCGGACGCCACCGACGTGCGCAGGAAGCGCGAGAGCGCCGACCACGGCTCGTCCTCCTGACCGAGCGCCGCACGTGCCTGGTCGGTCAGCCGGGAGGTCTCCTCCTCGGCTATCCGCCGCACCAGGACGTCCTTGCTCGGGAAGCGCCGGTACACCGTCCCGACGCCGACCCGCGCGCGCCGCGCCACGTCCTCCATCGGCGCGCCGTACCCCAGCTCGCCGAAGACCTCACGCGCCGCACGCAGCACGTGCTCCAGATTGCGCTGTGCGTCCACGCGCAGCGGAGTCGTACGCGACGCGTCCCCGCGTCCGTTGCTCGCAGCCGCGCTCATCGTGCCGCCCACCCCGCCACCGGGTGTGATGGTGGATGCGGAAGACCATCGAGAATCCTGAACATGCATAAGCGATCCCCCGGTAATGACGTCTCCCCCCGGAGACTCCCCGTCATTGCTAAGCCGGAGCGTCGCGGAACAAGCCCGGACAACGAGTCCGTTCCGTGTGACTCACGGACCCGATGAGCGCATCCCCCTACACCCCGTCGACACACGAACATAGTTGAGAGGGAGTCAATTCAGAAGGGGCAGGTTCCGCACGGAGCGCCCCTCGATCGGAGTACGAGTCGTTTACGTCCCGATTGCGCCACCTGTGATCCCTCGGAGCACACCCGCTGACCTGCGGACCTTTCCCGCACTCCGGCAATTCGGCCAAATCGCGGCGCCGACGATCTCCGGTCACACAAATGGTCGAGCCTGTGGACAAACGCAAGCGCCGGGTGCGTCATGGGATGGTGAAGGAACGTGCGCGCATTCTCGTTGTCGGCGGCGGCTACGTCGGGATGTACACGGCCCTGCGTCTCCAGCGGAGGCTGCAACCGGAACTCGGCCGGGGCGAGGCCGAGATCACGGTCGTCACTCCCGACCCGTACATGACGTATCAGCCATTCCTGCCCGAAGCGGCCGCCGGCTCGATCTCCCCGCGCCATGTGGTCGTACCGCTGCGCCGCGTCCTGCCCCGCTGCAGGGTCATCATCGGCGAGGCCACCGCCATCGACCACGCCAAGCGCACCGCGACCCTCACCACCCTCGCCTCCGAGGAGGAGGGCACAGGCAGCGAACAGCTGTCCTACGACGAACTCGTCCTCGCCCCCGGCTCCATCGCGCGCACCCTCCCCATCCCCGGCCTCGCCGACCACGGCATCGGCTTCAAGACCGTCGAAGAGGCCATCGGCCTGCGCAACCACGTCATCGAGCAGATGGACATCGCCTCCTCCACCCGCGACCCCGCGATCCGCGACGCGGCCCTCACCTTCGTCTTCGTCGGCGGCGGATACGCCGGCGTCGAGGCGCTCGGCGAACTCGAGGACATGGCCCGCTACGCCACGCGCTACTACCACAACGTCAGCCCCGAGGACATGAAGTGGATCCTCGTCGAGGCCACGGACCGCATCCTGCCCGAGGTCGGCGAGGACATGGGCCGCTACACCGTCACCGAACTGCGCCGCCGCAACATCGACGTACGCCTGCACACCCGCCTGGAGTCCTGCGCGGACCGCGTCGCCGTCCTCAGCGACGGCGCCCGCTTCCCGACCCGTACGGTCGTCTGGACGGCCGGCGTCAAGCCCCACCCGATCCTCGCCGCGACCGACCTGCCACTTAATGAGCGCGGCAGGCTGAAGGGCACCCCCGAGCTGACGATCGAGGGCACTACGCACGCGTGGGCCGCAGGCGACGCCGCCGCAGTCCCCGACGTCACCGCCGCCGAACCCGGCACGGAGTGCGCCCCCAACGCGCAGCACGCCCTGCGCCAGGCCAAGGTGCTGGGCGACAACATCGCGCACACCCTGCGCGGCGAACCGCTGGAGACCTACGCCCACAAATACGCCGGTTCGGTCGCCTCCCTCGGTTTCCACAAGGGTGTCGCGCAGGTCTACGGGCGCAAGCTCAAGGGCTACCCTGCCTGGTTCATGCACCGCGTCTACCACCTCAGCAGGGTGCCGACCTTCAACCGCAAGGCCCGCGTCCTCGCCGAATGGACCCTCTCGGGGCTCTTCAAGAGGGAGGTCGTCTCCCTGGGTTCACTCGAACACCCCCGTGCGGAGTTCGAACTCGCGGCCGGTGGAAAGCATCCTCTCAACCCGGAAGACGACCCGAAGGGGTCGTCCTGACCGGACCCAGGAACTCCACCGACCGGGCAGGCGTCAGACGGGTGTCGGCCAGGTCGGCCGCACTGCCAGACTGATCCCCGAACCGATCCCGACCACAAGGCTCTCCCCACAGTGCCGCAACCCCGGGGCGTCACCCCACAGACCCCCCGGCCGGGTCCGGAGCTGGCCGAAGACGACGACACGAGGCAAGGATTCGTGAACTTCACGCGCTGGAGCGCCCGGCTCCCCGGAACGCAGCGCCGCGCCGCAGCGCGGACCGAACCCGCGGCAGCGGTCGCCCAGGACCTCCGAGGAGAGGGACCGGGCGCCGTCCCCGCGGCCCGCGCCGAACACCTCACCGACGAGGCCAGGCCCATCCCCGCCGTGGACGAGCTGCCGGTCCGCGAGGTCCTGGACCGCGTCCCGGCCCTGGTCGCCCTCGTACACGGCCCCGACCACCGCCTGGCGTACGTCAACGACACCTACGTCACGGCCTTCGGTGTACGCCCCCCGGGCGAACCGGCCCGCGAGGCCCTCCCCGAGCTCGCCGAACTGGGCCTCCTCCCGCTCCTCGACCAGGTCCTGCGCAGCGGCAGGTCGCGCACCCTCAAGTCCCGCAAGGCCCCCGACGGCCGCTCCTACACCTTCACCTGCACGCCCGTGACCGAGGGCGACGGCGGAGTCCTCGTCTTCGCCACCGACGTCACCGACCACGCGGAAGCCGCCGAACGCCTCCGCGCCAGCGAACGCCGGCAACGCGAAACGGCCGTCACCCTCCAGCGCTCCCTCCTCCCGCAAGAGCTGGAGGAACCGGACGATCTGCGCATCGCCGCCACCTACCACCCCGGCGGCACGGAAGCCGCGGTCGGCGGTGACTGGTACGACGTGATCACCCTCGGCGGCGGCCGCACGGCCCTGGTCATCGGCGACGTGATGGGCAGAGGAGTACGAGCGGCGGCAGTCATGGGCCAGCTCCGTACGGCGGTGAGGGCCTACGCCCGCCTGGACCTCCCCCCGCACGAGGTGCTCCAGCTCCTCGACGGCCTGGCAACAGAGATCGACGCCAACCAGATCGCCACCTGCGTCTACGCCATCCACGACCCGAACGAGGGCCGCCTGATCTACGCGTCGGCCGGCCACCTCCCCATCCTGGTCCGAGACGAGAACGGCGCAGTCCAACGCGCCGACGAACCCACCGGCCCGCCGCTCGGCACCGGCGGCTGGATGCACGCGTCCGGCTCGATCCCCCTGAGCCCCGGCTCCACCGCGGTCCTCTACACCGACGGCCTGGTGGAGCGCCGGGACGAGGACCTGGACGAGGGAATCGCCTCCCTGGAACGCGCTCTGGCCGGCGCGACCGGCACCCCCCAGGTCGTCTGCGACCGCCTCGTCCGAAGCGCAGGCGTCACAGCGGACCACGACGACGACGTAGCGGTCCTGGTCCTTCAGCACCCGGCCCGCACGGGCCCCGACAGCGACCTTTTCCGCAACGCCGCCCTGGAACTCCTCGGCGGCATCGAAGCGGCCCCCCGCGCGCGTGCCTTCGCCTCCGGCGTCCTGACCAGTTGGCGCTTCCCTCCCGACCTCCACGACCTGGGCGTGCTGGCGGCCAGCGAACTCGTGGCCAACTCCCTCCAACACGGCACCCCACCCATGCGCCTCCGTCTCCGCCGCACCGACCGCCGCCTGATCATCGAGGTGACGGACGGCGACGACCATCTCCCCAGACGCCGCCGAGCCGAACCGGCCGACGAATCGGGCCGAGGAATCGCCATCGTCGCAACAATCGCCTCCAGCTGGGGCTCACGACGGACACCGGGCGGCGGCAAGGCGGTGTGGTGCGAGTTCGTACTGCCGAAGACGGCCTGAACCGCCGGCCCGGGCATTCCAGCCCGTCTGGGGGTGCCCCCTCTGGGGGAGTTTGAGGATGGGGAACCTCAGGCGCGCGCCCGAGCCTGCCCCGCAGCGGACGCAGTCCCCTGCGCCACCACTCGACTCTTCCCCACCCACGGCCGATCCTGCACCGCAGTGAGCTCCCGCCCCAACCGCACAGCGAGATACATGATCCCCAACGAGAACAACAGAAACGTCACGACATACGGCCCATGCAGCGAGGCGCCCATCGGCCCGCCCACAGCCGGCCCCACAGCCAACGCAAGCTGCTTGACCAGCGCAAACGCCGAGTTGTACTGCCCAGCCATCCCCTCCGGCGCCAGATCAGCCACCAGCGGAGCAACGGTCGGCGACAACATCGCCTCACCCAGCCCGAACAACGCATACGTGGAGATGAAGGCGGCCGTAGCCATCTCCTGGCTCCCGTGCCCCAGCCCGGCATACCCCGCCGCAACCCACGCCACGGCCCAGATAAGCCCGACCGCCGCGATCACCCGCGACCGGCTCCGCCGCTCGACGAACTTCAGCACGGCGAACTGAGCCACCACGATCATCGCGGTGTTGGCCGCGAGCGCGGTCCCGAGCGCAGACGTGGAAACCCCGGCCGCCTCGACCCCGTACGCGCTGAGCCCCGACTCGAACTGCCCGTAGCAGGCGAAGAACAGCACGAAGCCCAGCACACACAGCTGCACCATGGCCCGGTTCTGGAGCAACTGCTTCCAGCTCCCCTTGCCCGACTCGGCCCCCGGCGCTCCCTCGATCCGCGGCGCCCGCGGCATCCGCACCGTCGCCATCACCACGACGAGCAGCAGGAACATCGCCGCCTCGATCGAGAACAGCAGAGTGAAGGACGAGACGCTCGAAGCGTCGACCAGGTGACCACCGATGAGCCCGCCGACCCCCAACCCCAGGTTCTGCAGGAAGAACTGCGTCGCGAAGGCCCGCGACCGAGTCTCCGCGGTGGAGCAGTCGACGATCATCGTCGCGAGCGCAGGCTGCATCACGGCCTGCCCCGCACCGAGCGCTGCCGCCGACAGCAGTACGGATACGGCGCTTCCCGCGAGCCCCAGGCTCAGCGCCCCGAGCGCAGCGGTGACCAGGGCGGCAACCAGCACCGGCAGCGGGCCCCGCCGGACGATCGCCCGCCCGGCGAACGGCAGCACGACCAGCGCGGCCACGGCGAAGACGGCGAGGACGAGCCCCGCCGTCATGGCACCGAGCCCCCGCACCTGCGCCACGTAGACGTACAGGTAGGGGACGGTGAAACCGAGCCCGAACGCGCTGAGTGCGTTGCCCACGTGGATCCGGCGCATCGCTGCGCCCATCGCCCTGGTCACGTTCACCTCTCTCGTATCTCTCAGATGCAGATCTGAAGACTTCGAACCTAAACTTCGAAGCTAAACTCTACACACCGAAGGACTTCAACGCCAAGCGAGCCCGTGCCATACTCGGCCCATGGGCGACACCCCCGGTATCAGCGAACCGACACTCGAAGAACAGATCGCCGCCTACCAGCGCGAGTTCCAGGACCTCGACCCCCAGGTCGAGAAGGTCGTCTCGGCGCTGTCCCGCCTGAACCGCCGCATGAACGTCGCCTACGGCCGCCAGACCTCCGCCCTCGGCATCAGCAACGCCGAGTGGGAGGTCCTCAAGGCTCTCGTCCTCTCCGGCGCCCCCTACTGCATGGGCCCCAGCGACCTCGCCAAGGGCCTCGGCCTCACCCCGGCAGCCATGACCCACCGCATCGATCGCATGGTCGCCGAGGGGCTGGTCACCCGGGAGCGGGACGAGTCGAACCGCGTCCGCGTCATCGTCGAGCTGACCGCCGAGGGCAGGGAGAAGTGGCTGGAGGCGATGCGGCTCGCGTCGGTCTTCGAGGAGGATCTCCTCCAGGACCTCTCGGCGGAGGAGCGCGCCACGCTGGGCGAGGTCCTCACCCGCCTGCTCCGCAGAGTGGAGCACGCCCAGCCGGACGCCGGCGGACGCCTCAGCGACCTGGACTGACACGAGGGCCCGGCCGCGCAACAAAGATCTTGACAAGAGGCGCTTGACAGCCCCCTGCCCGATCCGTAAAGTTCTTCGGGTTGCCGCCGAGCCGTAACGGTTCTGCGACAGCACCTCCCGCCGCGAAAGCGGCAAACCAAACCACCAGCATGATCTCCCACTCGGGTTGATTTCGGCGTGCCCGAATTCAATTCGAATTGGGCTCGGCAGCCCGATTGGGAATCGCCGAGCGGATCCGCTAAGGTTTGAGACGTCGGAACGGCCCAACAGCCGCGAAGACAAGCCCCGCTGACTGGGGGTCAGGCCCGAAAGGATCTGATAGAGTCGGAAACGCCGGAAAGGGAAACGCGAGAGCGGAAACCTGGAAAGCACCGAGGAAATCGGATCGAGAAAAGGTCTGATAGAGTCGGAAACGCAAGACCGAAGGGAAGCGCCCGGAGGAAAGCCCGAGAGGGTGAGTACAAAGGAAGCGTCCGTTCCTTGAGAACTCAACAGCGTGCCAAAAATCAACGCCAGATATGTTGATACCCCGTCTCTCTCATTCGAGAGGGCGAGGTTCCTTTGAAAAAACACAGCGAGGACGTTGTGAACGACCGCCTTATTCCGGTGGTTGTTCCGCTCTCGTGATGTGTGCACCCGATTACGGGTAAACATTCACGGAGAGTTTGATCCTGGCTCAGGACGAACGCTGGCGGCGTGCTTAACACATGCAAGTCGAACGATGAACCACTTCGGTGGGGATTAGTGGCGAACGGGTGAGTAACACGTGGGCAATCTGCCCTTCACTCTGGGACAAGCCCTGGAAACGGGGTCTAATACCGGATACCACCTTCACTGGCATCTGTGAAGGTTGAAAGCTCCGGCGGTGAAGGATGAGCCCGCGGCCTATCAGCTTGTTGGTGAGGTAATGGCTCACCAAGGCGACGACGGGTAGCCGGCCTGAGAGGGCGACCGGCCACACTGGGACTGAGACACGGCCCAGACTCCTACGGGAGGCAGCAGTGGGGAATATTGCACAATGGGCGAAAGCCTGATGCAGCGACGCCGCGTGAGGGATGACGGCCTTCGGGTTGTAAACCTCTTTCAGCAGGGAAGAAGCGAAAGTGACGGTACCTGCAGAAGAAGCGCCGGCTAACTACGTGCCAGCAGCCGCGGTAATACGTAGGGCGCAAGCGTTGTCCGGAATTATTGGGCGTAAAGAGCTCGTAGGCGGCTTGTCACGTCGGGTGTGAAAGCCCGGGGCTTAACCCCGGGTCTGCATTCGATACGGGCTAGCTAGAGTGTGGTAGGGGAGATCGGAATTCCTGGTGTAGCGGTGAAATGCGCAGATATCAGGAGGAACACCGGTGGCGAAGGCGGATCTCTGGGCCATTACTGACGCTGAGGAGCGAAAGCGTGGGGAGCGAACAGGATTAGATACCCTGGTAGTCCACGCCGTAAACGGTGGGAACTAGGTGTTGGCGACATTCCACGTCGTCGGTGCCGCAGCTAACGCATTAAGTTCCCCGCCTGGGGAGTACGGCCGCAAGGCTAAAACTCAAAGGAATTGACGGGGGCCCGCACAAGCAGCGGAGCATGTGGCTTAATTCGACGCAACGCGAAGAACCTTACCAAGGCTTGACATACACCGGAAAGCATTAGAGATAGTGCCCCCCTTGTGGTCGGTGTACAGGTGGTGCATGGCTGTCGTCAGCTCGTGTCGTGAGATGTTGGGTTAAGTCCCGCAACGAGCGCAACCCTTGTTCTGTGTTGCCAGCATGCCCTTCGGGGTGATGGGGACTCACAGGAGACCGCCGGGGTCAACTCGGAGGAAGGTGGGGACGACGTCAAGTCATCATGCCCCTTATGTCTTGGGCTGCACACGTGCTACAATGGCAGGTACAATGAGCTGCGATACCGTGAGGTGGAGCGAATCTCAAAAAGCCTGTCTCAGTTCGGATTGGGGTCTGCAACTCGACCCCATGAAGTCGGAGTTGCTAGTAATCGCAGATCAGCATTGCTGCGGTGAATACGTTCCCGGGCCTTGTACACACCGCCCGTCACGTCACGAAAGTCGGTAACACCCGAAGCCGGTGGCCCAACCCCTTGTGGGAGGGAGCTGTCGAAGGTGGGACTGGCGATTGGGACGAAGTCGTAACAAGGTAGCCGTACCGGAAGGTGCGGCTGGATCACCTCCTTTCTAAGGAGCACTTCTCACCGAGTCCTTCGGGACGAGGTCAGAGGCCACTACGCAGGCAAACGTTCTGCGGTGGTTGCTCATGGGTGGAACGTTGATTATTCGGCACTCTCAGTCATCTCGGGCTGCCAGTACTGCTCTTCGGAGCGTGGAACGCTGATCACGAGTGGCGGGGGTGCCGGGCACGCTGTTGGGTGTCTGAAGTAACGGCCGTGAGGTTGTGCTTCGGTTGCCGGCGCCGGTGAAGCACCACAGTGGTGGTGTGTGACGGTGTACTGGTCGTTGTTTGAGAACTGCACAGTGGACGCGAGCATCTGTGGCCAAGTTTTTAAGGGCGCACGGTGGATGCCTTGGTACCAGGAACCGATGAAGGACGTGGGAGGCCACGATAGTCCCCGGGAGTCGTCAACCAGGCTTTGATCCGGGGGTTTCCGAATGGGGAAACCCGGCAGTCGTCATGGGCTGTCACCCTTGCCTGAACACATAGGGCAAGTGGAGGGAACGCGGGGAAGTGAAACATCTCAGTACCCGCAGGAAGAGAAAACAACCGTGATTCCGGGAGTAGTGGCGAGCGAAACCGGATGAGGCTAAACCGTATACGTGTGAGACCCGGCAGGGGTTGCGTATGCGGGGTTGTGGGATCTCTCTTCTGTTGTCTGCCGGCAACAGGACGAGTCAGAAACCGTTGATGTAGGCGAAGGACATGCGAAAGGTCCGGCGTAGAGGGTAAGACCCCCGTAGTCGAAACATCAGCGGCTCGTTTGAGAGACACCCAAGTAGCACGGGGCCCGAGAAATCCCGTGTGAATCTGGCGGGACCACCCGCTAAGCCTAAATATTCCCTGGTGACCGATAGCGGATAGTACCGTGAGGGAATGGTGAAAAGTACCCCGGGAGGGGAGTGAAATAGTACCTGAAACCGTGTGCCTACAAGCCGTGGGAGCGTCGGAATGTGCTTGCACATTCTCGTGACTGCGTGCCTTTTGAAGAATGAGCCTGCGAGTTTGCGGTGTGTTGCGAGGTTAACCCGTGTGGGGAAGCCGTAGCGAAAGCGAGTCCGAATAGGGCGGTTCAGTAGCGCGCTCAAGACCCGAAGCGGAGTGATCTAGCCATGGGCAGGTTGAAGCGGAGGTAAGACTTCGTGGAGGACCGAACCCACCAGGGTTGAAAACCTGGGGGATGACCTGTGGTTAGGGGTGAAAGGCCAATCAAACTCCGTGATAGCTGGTTCTCCCCGAAATGCATTTAGGTGCAGCGTCGTGTGTTTCTTGCCGGAGGTAGAGCACTGGATAGGCGATGGGCCCTACCGGGTTACTGACCTTAGCCAAACTCCGAATGCCGGTAAGTGAGAGCGCGGCAGTGAGACTGTGGGGGATAAGCTCCATGGTCGAGAGGGAAACAGCCCAGAGCATCGACTAAGGCCCCTAAGCGTACGCTAAGTGGGAAAGGATGTGGAGTCGCAGAGACAACCAGGAGGTTGGCTTAGAAGCAGCCACCCTTGAAAGAGTGCGTAATAGCTCACTGGTCTAGTGATTCCGCGCCGACAATGTAGCGGGGCTCAAGCGTACCGCCGAAGTCGTGTCATTGCAGCAATACGCCCAACGGCGGCTGTGATGGGTAGGGGAGCGTCGTGTGCCGGGTGAAGCCGCGCCGGAAGGCAGTGGTGGACGGTTCACGAGTGAGAATGCAGGCATGAGTAGCGATTCACACGTGAGAAACGTGTGCGCCGATTGACTAAGGGTTCCTGGGTCAAGCTGATCTGCCCAGGGTAAGTCGGGACCTAAGGCGAGGCCGACAGGCGTAGTCGATGGATAACCGGTTGATATTCCGGTACCCGCTGTGAAGCGTCAAACATTGAACCAGGCGATGCTAAGTCCGTGAAGCCGCCCTGGAGCCTTCGGGCAAAGGGAGTGGTGGAGCCGACGGACCAGACCTGTAGTAGGTGAGTGATGGGGTGACGCAGGAAGGTAGTCCAGCCCGGGCGGTGGTTGTCCCGGGGTAAGGGTGTAGGCCGTGCGATAGGTAAATCCGTCGCACATGAGGCTGAGACCTGATGCCGAGCCGATTGTGGTGAAGTGGATGATCCTATGCTGTCGAGAAAAGCCTCTAGCGAGTTTCATGGCGGCCCGTACCCTAAACCGACTCAGGTGGTCAGGTAGAGAATACCGAGGCGTTCGGGTGAACTATGGTTAAGGAACTCGGCAAAATGCCCCCGTAACTTCGGGAGAAGGGGGCCATCACCGGTGATCCGATTTACTCGGTGAGCTGGGGGTGGCCGCAGAGACCAGCGAGAAGCGACTGTTTACTAAAAACACAGGTCCGTGCGAAGCCGTAAGGCGATGTATACGGACTGACGCCTGCCCGGTGCTGGAACGTTAAGGGGACCGGTTAGTCAGGATTCGTCCTGGCGAAGCTGAGAACTTAAGCGCCAGTAAACGGCGGTGGTAACTATAACCATCCTAAGGTAGCGAAATTCCTTGTCGGGTAAGTTCCGACCTGCACGAATGGCGTAACGACTTCTCGACTGTCTCAACCATAGGCCCGGTGAAATTGCACTACGAGTAAAGATGCTCGTTTCGCGCAGCAGGACGGAAAGACCCCGGGACCTTTACTACAGTTTGATATTGGTGTTCGGTTCGGCTTGTGTAGGATAGGTGGGAGACTGTGAACTCTGGACGCCAGTTCAGGGGGAGTCATCGTTGAAATACCACTCTGGTCGTGCTGGATGTCTAACCTGGGTCCGTGATCCGGATCAGGGACAGTGTCTGATGGGTAGTTTAACTGGGGCGGTTGCCTCCTAAAGAGTAACGGAGGCGCCCAAAGGTTCCCTCAGCCTGGTTGGCAATCAGGTGTTGAGTGTAAGTGCACAAGGGAGCTTGACTGTGAGACCGACGGGTCGAGCAGGGACGAAAGTCGGGACTAGTGATCCGGCGGTGGCTTGTGGAAGCGCCGTCGCTCAACGGATAAAAGGTACCCCGGGGATAACAGGCTGATCTTCCCCAAGAGTCCATATCGACGGGATGGTTTGGCACCTCGATGTCGGCTCGTCGCATCCTGGGGCTGGAGTCGGTCCCAAGGGTTGGGCTGTTCGCCCATTAAAGCGGTACGCGAGCTGGGTTTAGAACGTCGTGAGACAGTTCGGTCCCTATCCGCTGCGCGCGCAGGAATATTGAGAAGGGCTGTCCCTAGTACGAGAGGACCGGGACGGACGAACCTCTGGTGTGCCAGTTGTTCTGCCAAGGGCATGGCTGGTTGGCTACGTTCGGGAGGGATAACCGCTGAAAGCATCTAAGCGGGAAGCCTGCTTCGAGATGAGTATTCCCACCCACTTGATGGGGTAAGGCTCCCAGTAGACGACTGGGTTGATAGGCCGGATCTGGAAGCACGGTAACGTGTGGAGGTGACCGGTACTAATAGGCCGAGGGCTTGTCCATAGATGCTCGCGTCCACTGTGTTGGTTCTGAAACCACGAACAGCCCCGTATGGCCACATACGGTGCGGCTGACAGTTTCATAGTGTTTCGGTGGTTATAGCGTGAGGGAAACGCCCGGTTACATTTCGAACCCGGAAGCTAAGCCTTACAGCGCCGATGGTACTGCAGGGGGGACCCTGTGGGAGAGTAGGACGCCGCCGAACAAATTGTGAGAAAGGCCCACACCTTATGGTGTGGGCCTTTCTGCGTTTCTGGATCAGGACGGCTGCGCCAGGCCGGTGTCGTACGCCAGAATCACCGCCTGAATTCGATCCCGTGAGCCGGTCTTCGCGAGGATGCGGCCCACGTGGGTCTTTACCGTCGATTCTGCGAGGTGGAGGCGGGCCGCTATCTCCGTGTTGGTCCAGCCCTTGCCGATCACCGAGAGGATCTCGCGTTCGCGGTCGGTGAGAGGAGAGAGTCGCGGGTGGTCCAGGGGCGACGAGTCCTGGCCGCCTGCGTGGCCCTGCGCCGGTAGGTGGTGGGCGTACGCGTCGAGGAGGCGACGGGTCAGGCTTGGGGCGACCACCGCGTCGCCGGTGGCGACTGCGCGGATGCCTGCGAGGAGTTCCTCCGGCTGGGCGTCCTTGACGAGGAAGCCGGAGGCGCCCGCACGGAGGCCGGCGTAGGCGTACTCGTCGAGGTCGAAGGTCGTGAGGATCAGGACCCTGGTGCGGTCGCCGGTGGTGGTGATGCGGCGGGTGGCCTCGATGCCGTCCAGGCCGGGCATGCGGACGTCCATGAGGATCACGTCGGGGTGTAGTTCCGCTGTCATGCGGATCGCCTCGCTGCCGTTGGCGGCTTCGCCCACCACCGTCATGTCGTCCTGGCTTTCGACGAGCATTCGGAAGCCGAAGCGCTGGAGGGGCTGGTCGTCGGCTATGAGGACGGTGGTCACTGCGGGGTTTCCTCCGGGAGATGCAGGTGGACGCGCCAGCCCTGCTCGGGGTGCGGGCGTGGGCCGGCCTCAAGTGTGCCGCCGTACAGGGCCGTTCGCTCGCGCATTCCGGGCAGACCGCGGCCACCGGTGGGTTCAGCCGGCCCTCCGCTGCCGGTGTCGGTCACGGTCGCGGTGACGGCGCCCTTCTCCTCGTACGAGAGCTGTATGCGGGCGGTCGTGTTGGGGCCGCCGTGTTTGAGGGTGTTGGTGAGGGCCTCCTGGATGACGCGGTAGACGGTGAGTTGGCGGCCCGGGGGGAGGCTGGGGGTGCCGTGGGTCGTGGTGTGGATGGGGAGGCCTGCGGCGCGTACGCCGTCGAGGAGCTGGTTCAGGTCGGTGAGGGTGGGTTGGGGGGTCAGCTCCGGGTGGGGTGCTCGGGGCTGTTCGTCGTCGCGTAGGACGTCGAGCAGGCGGCGTAGTTCGGCCAGGGCCTGGCGGCTGGTGGTGGCTATGGCGTGGAGGGCCTGGGCGGCGCGTTCCGGGGACTTGGTGGCCGCGTACTTTCCGCCGTCGGCCAGGCCGGTGATGACGGAGAGGTTGTGGCCGATGATGTCGTGCATCTCGCGGGCGATACGGGCTCGTTCGGCCGCGGCGGCGAGCTGGGCCTGCTGGTCGCGTTCGATCTCCAGGCGGCGGGCGCGGTCCTCGAGGGCCTCGGTGTGGTCGCGGCGGGTGCGGACCGTGATGCCGATGGCCACCGCTACGGCGATGGACATCAGGACCGGGACGATGTCCTTGTCCGGGGTTCCCTGCGGGTGACGGGCCGCCATCACGGCGACGGGCGCGGTGATCAGGGCCGTCGCCCACCAGAGGTTGCGCGGAGGGCGGCGCAGGGCGATGTGGAAGACGACGAGCAGTTGGAGCAGGACCGCTTGGAGGGCGGTGCCGGTCCAGGCGTTGACCAGGGCGAACGGGGCCATGGCCAGGAGTACGGCGCGCGGGTGGGCGCGCCGCAGGAGGAGAGGGACGGACAGGCCGAGGCTCAGGGTGAGGACCAGCCAGCCGGGGTTGTCGCGGTCGCGGGCCACGTTGAGCCAGCCGTCGCCGTAGTAGTCGATCAGGGCCGCCAGTACCCAGAAGCCGGTGAGGTGCAGGTCCCAGACGAGCGGATGGCGTACGTCGAAGGCACGTACGCGTCGGCTGATGCGCTGGATGTGCTGGGTGAGGGGTTCCGTCGTCGCTCGCTCGTGCGTCACGGGGTCCATCCTCCGGGGCTCGGTGGTGGCCGGCACAGGGCCCTGGGCGGGAATCCGGGTGAGCGATGTCGTACCCGGGTACTACGGTGGCGACCATGAGCACCACGACCCCCGGGGCCTATGTCATCAGGTCCATACGTGCCGACGAGTGGCCCGCCGCCAAGGAGTTGCGGCTCGCCGCCCTGCGGGATCCCGTCGCGCCGCTCGCGTTTCTGGAGACGTACGAGCAGGCCGTTGCCCGGCCCGACTCCTTCTGGCAGGAGCGGGCCGCAGGGGCCTGCGAGGGGGCCGACGGGGCGCAGCAGATCATCGCCGAAGGGCCGGACGGGATCTGGGTCGGGACGTTGACCGTGCTGGTCGAGGAGCCGGGGACGACCGACTGGGCCGGCTTTGCGGTGGAGCGGAAGCAGGGGCATGTCGTCGCCGTGTTCGTACGGCCCGAGGAGCGGGGGAGCGGGTTGACCGACGTGCTCTTCGACGCCGGCCTGGAGTGGGCGTGGTCGCGGGGCGCGGAGCGGGTGCGGCTCATCGTGCACGAGGAGAACGGGCGGGCGCAGCGGTTCTACCGGAAGGCGGGGTTCGAGCCGAGTGGGGTGACCGTGCCGCTGGGTGAGGGGGCGGCGGAGGTCGAGTTGGAGTTCGTCATCGAGCGGCCGTAAGGGGCCGTGTGATCGGCCTGCCTGCCCCGGGAGTTCGGCTACACGGGGAGTTCGTCGTGGGGCCAGCGGGAGCGCGCCTGTTCCCGGGACCGGAGCAGGGCCAGGGTCGGCATGCCCCGGTCCGCTCCGGTGGCCAGCAGCTCCGGGAGCTGGGGAAGTGGAGCCACGGCGGCGACGTCGTCCAGGACGAGCGTCATTGGTGGGTCGAGGCGACCGGAGGATGACCGTTCGGCCATGTGCCGGCCGCGCTCGACCACGCTTGCGGCGAGGGCCGTCAGGAGTGGCATGGCGCCGGGGTTGGCTCGGGGATCCTCGATGGATTCACCCACCACATAAAGCGTGCCCCCTTCGTGGACGAAGGAATCCAAGGTGAGGGCATCAGTTCGGTTTGGAGTGCAGGCTTCCCGGATGTTGACCGTGGAGAGGGCGGAGAGTGCCCTGGTCGTCAACTCCTGGGCGATGTCCCGCCGTTCGGGATGGGCGGTGAGGGCCGCTTCGAGTTCGCCTGCCGCGCCCGGGGCCGCCTTCGGGTTCGTGCGCAGGATGCGTACGGCGTCCTGGATCTGGGTGCCCTGGGACCAGCGGTGTACGTGGCGGATGGTGCGGCCGTCGATGGCCGCGGCGTGCAGGTAGCTGCGCAGTAGTGTTTCGGCGGTGTCGCTGACCGCCTGGTCGAGGCGGGAGCTGGGGCGGACCGGGGTGAGGAGTGCCGTCGCTCGTGAGACCGCGGTCTGCTTGTCCTCGCAGCCCGTTGTGGGGGACCAGTGGAGGCGGGCCGGGGTGTCGCAGAGGTGGGTGGGGTCGTAGAGGAGGACCGGGCCGAGTTTCGCGCGGGCGTCCTTCGAGTCCTGCCAGACCGTGGGGTTCGACGTGACTACGAGGGCGGGGCCTTCCGCGTCGCGTACTGCCTGGGTGGCGGTGGCTTGGCGGCTTTCCCTCGGGGCTACGTGGATCCTTTCCCACGCGCCCGCCCGGTCGGCGAGCAGCGCGGTGTGGGGTCCGGCGTCGGGTACCGCCCCTTCGCCGCGTACCGCTGTCTCCGAGGTTGACGCCGCTGCCACCGCTGCCGCAGTCGGCGCCGCCGTCATCGGCACCGCCGCCATCGGCTCCGCTTCCGTCCGCGGCGCCGGGACGTCGCCGCGGACCGGTGCCGGCGCGGGGTCAGGGGCCGATGAGAAGCCGGGCTGTGCCGGCCTGTCCGACTTCCCCGTCCCGGCCGCCTGTTCGGCAGCCTCTGCCTTGCCTGCGCGCTCCGTTCCCCCAGCGCGCCGCCCCGCCCTGACCGCCCGCCAGCGTGCCACCGTCCCGAGTACGAACACGGTCAGTACGACCAGGACCATCAACTGCCCGATGAACAGCCCCCAGAACAGGCCGTACCCCGACAGCTGTCCGTCCGGTGTCTCCGGCCACGCGCCCGGGATGTCGTGGGGCTGGGCGACCAGGGAGCGCATGGCCAGAGGCGTGCGGGCGAAGGTGACGCCGGAGGGCCAGGAGCCGTGCGCGAACAGGGCCGCGAGGCCCGTCGCCGTCCAGACCAGGAGCGTCATGCCCAGGAGGAAGGCGAGCAGGCCGATCAGGAGGCCGTCGGGGATGCCTCCCTGACTGCCTCCGCTGTCCCGGGTGTACCGGTGTTCCCGGCGGTCGTCCGGTCTCACGCTGCCCCCTACGCCACCGTCGATTCGGAGTCGCCAAGGTGTTGCTCCACGAAGGCCGCCGCCCGTTCCTCCGCCTCCAGCTCGGCGGCGCGCAGGGCGTCGTCGGTCAGTTCGCGGTCGGCGGACGACTCGGTCATCGCGCGGTCGGTGAAGACGAGTGGGCGTTCGGTCTCGGTGATCAGGTGTTTGACCACCTGGACGTTGCCGTTGACGTCCCACACCGCGATGCCTGGCGTGAGGCTGGGGATGATCTCCACCGCCCAGCGCGGCAGGCCCAGCACGCGGCCCGTCGCCCTTGCCTCGTCGGCCTTCTGGGCGTAGATCGTCCTGGTCGACGCCATCTTCAGGATCGCGGCGGCCTCCTTCGCCGCCGCGCCGTCGACGACGTCGGACAGGTGGTGGACGACGGCCACGAAGGAGAGACCCAGCCGTCGGCCGAACTTCAGCAGGCGCTGGAAGAGCTGGGCCACGAACGGGCTGTTGATGATGTGCCAGGCCTCCTCGACCAGGAAGATGCGCTTCTTCCGGTCGGGGCGGATCCAGGTGTGCTCCAGCCAAACGCCGACGATCGCCATCAGGATCGGCATGGCGATCGAGTTGCGGTCGATGTGGGACAAATCGAACACAATGAGCGGCGCGTCGAGGTCGATGCCGACCGTCGTGGGGCCGTCGAACATGCCCCTGAGGTCACCGTCGACGAGACGGTCCAGGACCAGAGCTACGTCCAGGCCCCACGCGCGCACGTCGTCTATGGCGACGTTCATCGCCTCGGCCGACTCCGGCTTGGGATGCCGTAGCTGCTCGACGATGTCGGTGAGGACCGGCTGGCGTTCGAGGATGGTCTCGTTGACGTAGGCGTGCGCGACCTTCAGGGCGAAGCCCGAACGCTCGTCGAGGCCGTGTCCCATCGCGACCTCGATGATCGTGCGCAGCAGGGCCAGCTGGCCCGTGGTCGTGATCGCGGGGTCGAGCGGGTTGAGGCGGATGCCCATGTCCAGGGCGGCCGTCGGGTCCAGGCGGATGGGGGTTATCCCCAGCTCCTGCGCGATGAGGTTCCACTCGCCGACGCCGTCCTCGCCCTGGGCGTCCAGGACGACGACCTGGCGGTCGCGGAAACGCAGCTGGCGCAGGACGTACGTCTTCTCCAGAGCCGACTTGCCGTTGCCGGACTCGCCGAGGACCAGCCAGTGCGGGGCGGGGAGCTGCTGGCCGTAGAGCTGGAAGGGGTCGTAGATGTAGCCCTTTCCGGAGTAGACCTCGCGGCCGATGATGACGCCCGAGTCGCCGAGGCCGGGGGCGGCGGTCGGGAGGTAGACCGCCTGGGCCTGGCCCGTCGACGTGCGCACCGGCAGTCTCGTCGTCTCGACCTTCCCGAAGAGGAAGGAGGTGAAGGCGTCGGTGAGGACGGACAGCGGGTCCCGCATCAGGTCCTACCTCCGAATGCCGGTGGCGAAGGGGAGTGTGTTGACGAATGCCCGGTGATGCTCGCGGTCGCACCACTCCAGCTTCAGATACGACTTTCCGGCCGACGCCCGGATGGTCCTCTTGTCCCGGGCCAGGGACTCGGGGGAGCGCGAGGAGACGGTGATGTAGCCGACCAGGTTGACGCCGGCGGCGCCGCTGGCGAGGTCTTCGCCTCGCTGGTCGAGGCGGTTGTGGGCGGCGATGTCGCGCGGGTCGACGGTCCGGTTCATCTTGGCGGCGCGGCTGGCCTCCGCCTCGTCGTTGGTCTTCTCGGTGAGCATGCGTTCGATGGCGACCTCGGTGGGTTCGAGGTCCATGGTCACGGCGACCGTACGGATGACGTCCGGGGTGTGGACGAGCAGCGGCGCCAGGAAGTTGACGCCCACCGGGGTCATCGGCCACTCCTTCACCCACGCCGTGGCGTGGCACCAGGGCGCGCGGGTGGAGGACTCCCGGGTCTTCGCCTGCAGGAACGTCGGTTCCATGGCGTCCAGCTCGGCCGGCCAGGCATTACGTTTCGTCATCGCCTGGATGTGGTCGATCGGGTGGTCCGGGTCGTACATGGAGTGGATGAGCGAGGCCAGCCGCCCCTGCCCGAGGGGCTGGCGTACGCGGATGTCGGCCTCCTGGAGGCGCGAGCAGATGTCGGTCAGCTCGCGGGCCATGACGACCGCGAGACCGGAGTCCCGGTCGGCCTTGCCGCCGTGCGGGCGGGCCGCGCGGGCCATCGCCTGACCCTCGGCGGCCAGTTCGCGTGTGAAGTGCATGCAGGCGACGAGGTACGCGCGGTGCTGCTCGCTGCTCGTCGACACCATCGACTGGAGTTGGTCGTACGACTGCTGCAGCCATCCCGGGGCCCGCTCGTCGCCGCGTACGGCGACGTCCTTGGCGTGGGCGTCCGGGTCGGCGGGCAGGGTGCGGGCGAGCATCTGGATGCGGGTGACGAAGCCGTCGCCGTTCGCCACGTGCTTGAGGAGGGTGCCGAAGCGGTCGACGAGGGCTTCCTGGTCCTCGGAGTCGCGCAGGCCGACGCCGGGTCCCTCGATCTCGATCGCGGCCGTGACCGTACGGCGGTCGGCGTGCAGGAGCACGGCGATCTCGTCGGGCCCGAAGGGGGCGGCCAGCCAGGTGATACGGCCGATCCCGGGCGGCGGGCCGACCTCGACCTCGCGCCCGTCGAGACCGGTGCCGGCTTCCACGGCGCCGGAGCGGTAGGTGGTGCCCTGGCGCAGGGTGCGCTTGTAGCTGCGGTTGATCTCGAACCACTTGTAGATGGTCCGGTGCTTGTACGGCACGTAGACCGCGCCGAGCGCGAGCAGGGGGAAGCCCATCAGCAGCACGATGCGCAGGGACAGGACGGGGACGAGGAGTCCGCACATCATGCCGAGGAACGCGCCCCCGATGATCAGCGCGATCTCGCCGGTCTCGCGGTTACGGCCGACGATCGCGTTCGGCCGGGCGCGGCCGATCAGATATGTACGGCGGGGCGTGACCGGATGGGACACATGGGACTCGGTCGTCAACGCCCGTCACCTCCTGAACGATTGCTGCTGCGGGTGTTGCTGGCGTGGGGGGTGTTCACCGGGCTGCTCGAGCGGGGTGCGGGTGCGGCGGAGGGGACAGATCCGCCGCCGTTCGAGGAGCGCGAACTGTGCGCGGCGACGCCGCCGGAGGCGGGGTTGGAGGGGCGGGCGGAGGAGCTGGACTGGCCCCCACCGCCCCTGTTGTCCGCGCGGGAGCTGTGCGTCTTGATGCCCTGGGCGACGAGGGTCGCCGGGGAGCTGATGACCGCGGCTGCCTTGCCTTCGGCGCCCCGCATGATGCGGTTGTTGCGGGAGCCGGCGAGCTCGTCGCCGAAGCCCGGGACGAAGCGGTAGATCATCGCGCTCGCGAAGATGGCGAGCAGGATGATGGCCAGTCCGGAGACCACGGCCGAGAAGGCGTTCGGGCCGTCGGCGGAGGACAGGGCGCCGGCCAGGCCGAGCACTATGACGATGACCGGCTTCACGAGGATGACGGCGATCATGATGCCCGCCCAGCGGCGGACGTGGCCCCACAGGTTCTTGTCGACCAGGCCCGCGTAGACGACGGTGCCGAGGAGGGCGCCGACGTAGAGCAGGGCGGCGCGGATGACGAGCTCCAGCCACAGGACGCCGGCGGCGAGGATGGAGACCAGGGACACCACGATCAGCATGATCGGGCCGCCGCCGATGTCCTCGCCCTTCTCCAGGGCGCCGGAGAAGGTGCCGAAGAAGGTGTTCGTCTGATCGCCGGTCGTTTTCGCGAGGACGTCCGTGATGCCGTCCGTAGCCGATACGACGGTGTAGAGGATCAGGGGGGTGAACGCGGACGCCAGGACCGTCAGCCAGAGGAAGCCGATCGCCTCGGAGATGGCGGTGCTGAGAGGCACGCCGCGGACGGCTCGCTTGGCCACGGCCAGCAGCCACAGGAGCAGGGTGAGGACCGTGGACGCCGCGAAGACGACCGCGTACTGCTGGAGGAACTTGGCGTTCGTGAAGTCGACGTTCGCGGTCTCCTGCACGGCCTCGCTGAGCTTGTCGACGGTCCAGGCGGCGGCTTCGGCGCAGCCCTTGGCGAGGGAAGAGAGGGGGTCGAGGGTGGAGGTGGGGTCGGTCAGGGGGCTGGATCCGCCGCCGCCTCCGCCTCCGGTGCCGTTGTCTTTTTCGCAGTAGTCCTTGGCGGGGCCGCGGATGAGGTCGCAGGGGTCACTGCTCGCCGAGGGCTGGGGTGTGGGGGTGGGTGCGGCCACGGCACGTGTGGCCAGCAGCACGGCACCGGTCTGTACGGCGGCGAGGGCCGCGGTGACCTTGAGGAAGCGGTGGTTAGCGCGCATACGTGAACCCTCCGTACTCCTCGACGGCCTTCGTCATGTCGTCGGCAGTGGAGGCCCGCTGGTCCCGCCCGACCGGTACGGGTCCGTCCTTCTGCTGGAAGTCGGTGACCTTCCAGTCGTTGCCGACCCACTTCAGCTGGTAGGTCGTGGTGTACCAGCTCTCGGAGACCGGGTTGGTCGAGCCGCTGCCGGACAGGCCGAAGAGCGAGGTGTACCAGACCTCGACGGTGGCGGCACTGGCGCTGAACGATGTGACCTTGGTGCCCACCGGGATGACTCGGGAGACGAACGTCTGCCCCGCCGGCGCAGCGCCGTCAGTGCTGAGACCGATGTTCGCCAGGAACTGCTCGCTGGAGTAGGCGCGATCCAGGTCGGCCTGTCGGCCGGCGGCGACATCCGGGGCGTAAACGGTGGTGACGATCTCGTGCCGTCCGGCCGTGTTGAACATCTCGGCCGACCCAAGCGCTACGGAGTAGTTGGCCGCCGCACTCCCCGCCCCCTGCTCATCCCGCGCGAACCCCCCAGGAATCCCCGCCGCCTTGCCGCCCACCGGCCGTGTCCCCGTGGCCGCCGTCGTCGAGGACTTCGGCTTGTTTTCGTCCCCGTTCGCGGAACCGGAGTTGTCGCCTCCACGGTTCGCGAAGGCGATCGCGGCGATGAGGAGGACGACCACGCCGACCACGGTGACCAGGCTCCGGGAGGACGAACGGCCGCCCCGCCGCGCACCCCCGTACACGTCACCACCGCTTTCGGGCAGGCGCGTACGGGTCTGACCCGTGCCTCCGTAACCGCCGGAGGCCTCCCGCTCGTCTCCGAGACTCATGCCGCGTACGCCCCCTCGACGTCGGACAACAACACGTTGGAGTACGACGGTAGCCGTGCTGGTTCCCGCATGGGCGCGGTGTGGTGACTCGACATCAGGGAAACGCAACCTCAGCCGGTGGGCACGACGGGTGGGTGGGGGACGAGCGGGACCGGGCGTGCCCGGAGGGGATGGAAAGGAAGGGGCGGTTCGAGCAAGTGAGTGCGACTGGGGCGGCTAGACGGCCATGCCGTACACGATCGTGAACAGCGTCCCCAGCGAGCCGATGATGAAGACGCCCGTCAGCCCGGCGATGATGAGACCTTTGCCCTGCTCGGCGCTGAACGTGTCGCGCAGTGCGGTTGCGCCGATGCGCTGTTTGGCCGCCCCCCAGATGGCGATGCCGAGGCAGAGCAGGATGGCCACCGCCATCACGACCTCGATCATCACCTTCGCCTCGTTGCCCAGGCTGCCGAAGGGGCCCCAGTCCGGAGCGATCCCGCCGATGATGGTGTTGATATCGCCCTTATCGGCCGCAAAGAGCATGTAAGTCACCGCCCCTGTTGGGTAGTTCCGCAGTCCCCTGCGGTGCGCAGAGGTCAGACCTCATTCTCGCCGACAATGGCGCTGTCGTATGTCGACTCGGCGTCACTGATGGGCGGGATTCGTACGAAAACCTCGTATGGTCACTCTGTGTATCACGGCAGGTCACGCCGGGCAACGAGGCCTGAGCGGAACCTGTGGTGTGGTTCCGTCGTTAGCCCTCTTCACGCCGGGTGCCGCTTCTGACGGGTGGTCGGGTGAGGGGGTCGTGCCGGGGGTTGTGCCGGTGTTCTGCGGGTGAAGGTTATCGCCGATATCTGAACGCCCCTAGGCAGGGTGCCACGGCCGCCCGTGCCCGCCGGGCATGGTGACGGGCGGTCAGTTCTTCGCGACGTGCGAGGTGATCAGTCGGAGGGGCTGTTTGCCCTCAGCGGGGCCTGAGGCCGTGCAGCAGGTGGTGGACCAACCCGTCGACGCCGGCCATGGCCACCTCGGGGGTCAGCATGCCGCCGGCGATGAAGGCGGCCATGCCGTGGAGGGCGGCGCCGGTGACGAGGTTGAGTTCCTCCGGGGCGCCCTCGATGATCTCGCCTCGCTGCTGGGCGTCCGCGAGGACCCGTTCGAGGCTGCCGACCGTCTGCTCGACCGCGGCGGCCATCTGCTCCGAGGCGTCCGGCTCGTGCTTGCGGGCGTACATCAGCTCCAGCAGCTCGGCGTTGTCGATGGCGAAGCCGAGGTAGGTCCGGGCGAGAGCGGTGAGGCGGGGTTCCAGGGGGAGTGCCGGGTCGTCGGCCGCGCCCAGGGCCCGGCCGAGCCGCTCGTACCCGGCCAGCGCCAGGGCGTTGAGCAGGGCCTGCTTGTCCTTGAAGTGCCGGCCGGGGGCGGCGTGGCTGACACCGACCTCGCGGGCCAGTTCGCGGAGCGACAGGGCACCGACGCCCTTGTCGCGCAGGGTGCGCTCCGCTGCGGCGAGGAGGGCGGCGCGCAGATCTCCGTGGTGGTAGGGGCGGCTCTCGGGCATGCGCACCATCGTAGCTTGATGTTGTCGGCGCCATCTTTGTTGGCGCCGTCACCATTGTTGTCATTGACAGCATTGTTGGCGACGCCTACATTGAGGGTATGGCTGACAAAACGAAGAAGAAGACGTGGGACGCGACCAGCCTCCCTGACCTGAGCGGCCGTACGGCCGTCGTCACCGGTGCCAACAGCGGCATCGGCCTCACCGCGGCCGACGCGCTGGCCCGATCCGGCGCGCACGTCGTGTTCGCCGTACGGGACCTCGATCGGGGCCGTGCCGCGGCCGCGACCGTGACCGGCAGTACCGAGGTGCGGCGCCTGGACCTGGCGGATCTGGCCTCCGTGCGGGAGTTCGCCGATGCGTGGCAGGGGCGGCCGCTGGATCTGCTGATCAACAACGCCGGCGTGATGATGCTGCCCCAGCAGCGGACGGCGGACGGCTTCGAGATGCAGTTCGGCACGAACCACCTGGGCCATTTCGCGCTGACGAACCTGCTTCTGCCCTACGTCACCGACCGGGTCGTGACACTGTCGTCCGGCGCCCATCGGTGGTTCGGCGCGAGGATCCGCTTCGAGGACCTGAACTGGGCGTCCGACTACGACCCGAACCGCGCTTACGCCCAGTCGAAGCTGGCGAACCTCCTGTTCACGCTGGAACTCCAGCGCCGCCTGACGGAGTCCGGTTCCCCGGTCCGCGCCCTGGCCGCCCACCCCGGCTATGCCGCCACCAACCTGCAGAGCCACGCGGGGAGTCCGCTGATGCGGGCGTTCATGAGGATCGGCAACAGGGTCTTCGCACAGGACGACAAGGCGGGCGCGCTGCCGACGCTGTACGCCGCGACCCAGGACCTCCCCGGTGCGAGCTACGTCGGACCCGACGGGCTGGGCGAGATGCGGGGTGCGCCGACGCTGGTCGGGCGGACGGCGGCGGCCAGTGACGCGGCGGCGGCGCGGCGGCTGTGGACGGTGTCGGAGGAACTGACGGGTGTGAGCCTGCAGTTGGGGGCGCTGGACCGGGTGACGGCCGAGCGCTAGGGCGCTCTCCGCCGCCCCGGCTCGGTCAGGACTCCGGCTGCGTCACCGTCAGAGCCCAGCGGATGTCGTCCGACGAGGCGTCGACAGCTATCACGAAGGACCCGAAGCGGACCACGCCGGGATCCATGGTCACGGAGCCCACCCCGGCCTCCCCTGCGGGACAGTCGACCGAGAACGCGGCGACCTCCGTCTCCTGCGACATCGTCACCCGCACGTCGCCGCCGCCCTCGCACGCCACCGTGAGCACGGTCGGCAACCCCTCCCACGCGCCGCCGGACACGGCGCCGCCGTCCCCCGTCTGCTCCTCCACCCACAGCAGCCCGTCCGGCCCCGGATGGGGCAGCAGGACATCGGCCGACGCGGCGGCAGGGCCCGCCGCCACGCCGGTCAGCGCACAGGCCACGAAGGCCGTCGCGGCCAGGGCACGGCTGGCTCGTCTCATGATCGTTCCCCTTGAAGTCGCTTACGAAGCCGGTCAGTTGCTTGTTCATCGCTCGTTCGGGGCTCAGTCTGCCGTGCCGGATGACCTTGTGCCTGAGTATGTGTACTCAGGGGTAGGCCGTACGCGGAGGTGGTCGGACGATGTCGTTGCCGAGCCTGCTCGGGGTGTTCGGGCACCCGGACGACGAGGCCCTGTTCGCGGGCGGAGTCCTCGCCCGGCATGCGGCCGCCGGTGCGCGTACCGCCGTGGTGACGGCGACCTGGACCCGGCAGACCCGGCGCGGCGCCGAACTCGCCGAGGCGCTGCGGACTCTCGGTGCGGGTGAGCCGCGGATGCTCGGCTATGCCGACGCCGGGGTGCCGGACTCCGCCCCCGGTCGCCCGCGGCTGTGCGAGGCACCGCTCGACGAGTCGGTGGGGCGGCTGGTCGCCCACATCCGGCAGTTCCGGCCGCGGATCGTGCTCACCCATGACGCGTACGGCGGCCTGACCGGGCACCCCGACCATGTGCACACCCACCGCTTGACCACCCTCGCGGTCCAGGAGGCCGGCCTCGAACGGCTCCACCCGGACGCCGGCCCTGGCAGCCGAGCGCCCTCTACCTGGCCACCCATCCGCACTCGGCGCTCCCCGCCCTGGAGGAACTGGCCCGTGCCGGCAAGGGGATGAACACCGTGCCGGACGACCGGATCACCGCGACCGTCGATGTGCGCCCCTGGCTGGACCGTAAGTGGGCGGCCGTACTGGCGCATCGCACCGAGGTGGAGCGAGGGGCGGTACCCGGGTTGCTGGCCGGCTTCCCGGCGGCCGTACGCGAGCGGATCCTGGCGACCGAGTGGTACATCCGGCAGGATCCGGTCTCCCACGCGTCGGGCCGGACGGAACTGACCGCGTGACAACTACTCGGCGGACACGGCGTCCCGGATCGTCTGGGCGGTGGTCTTCGGGTCGTAGTCGTCGGAGACGCCCTCGACCAGGATGATGTCGCCCTCGATGTGCCGGGAGCGCAGAGGTGCGATCTCGCGGTAGGCCGGCGAGTCCCACCAGGACCGCGCCTCTGCGATCCCCGGGAAGCCGATCATCACGACGTGTCCGGGCCAGCTGCCCTCCTTCACCTCGTGCTGCGTGCCATGGACGAGGAAGCGGCCGCCGTACGGTTCGAAGGTGGCCGGGAGGCGCTCGATGTACTCCGCGATCTCCGGGTGCGGGGCGGCTTCCTGCAGGTGAGCAATGGCGTAGGCGGGCATGGTGTCCTTCCCTTCGGTCGGGCTCCCTCTGGTGTCGATGCTGGCACGCGGGTCGCGGGGGATCGATTACCGCTCAGGTAATGCCGGTCATGGCTGCATCGGTTGCCGCGGATTCGCAGTGGGAAGCTCATAGACTGGCGCGGGCGGAATCCCGGTGGGCGAGGGGCGGTTGACGGTGCGTAAGGCATGGATCGTGGCGGGCGCCGCACTCGCGGCGGGGCTCAGCTTCGTGATGCTGCTCGTCGTCGGGGTCTACATCGTCGCCGGGAACCTCGCCGGCGGAGTCGGCGGAGCCTCCAAAGCGCTGGCCAAGGGGGCCGTGCCGGCCGCCTACTCGGCGCTCGTGCAGAAGTGGGGCAACCTGTGCCCCGCCATCAACCCCGCGCTGCTCGCCGCCCAGCTGTACCAGGAGAGCGGGTTCAACCCGAAGGCGCAGAGCGCGGCTGCGGCGCAGGGCATCGCGCAGTTCATCCCCGGGACCTGGGCCACGCACGGGATGGACGGCGACGGGGACGGCGACCGCGACGTATGGGATCCGAACGATGCCATTCCGTCGGCCGCGTCGTACGACTGCAAGCTCGCCTCCTACGTGAAGGGCGTACCCGGCGACCCGACGAAGAACATGCTGGCGTCCTACAACGCGGGGGCGTACGCGGTCATCAAGTACAAGGGTGTCCCGCCGTACAAGGAGACCCAGAACTACGTCAAGACGATCACGACGCTTCAGCAGAGCTTCGCCGCGCCCGTCAGCCGTGTCGATCCCAGCAAGCAGGCCGCCGGTGCCATCTACTACGCCCAGAAGAAGCTCGGCACGCTCTACCTCTGGGGTGGTGACGGTACTGCCGAGGACAACGGGCGGTTCGACTGCTCGGGGCTGACGAAGGCCGCGTACGACAGCGTCGGGATAGCGCTGCCGCGCGTCGCCAACGACCAGTGGAACGCGGGGCCGCATCCGGCCAGGGAGGAACTGCTGCCGGGAGACCTGGTGTTCTTCTCGGACGACCTCACCAACTCCCGGGCCATCCGGCATGTGGGTATTTATGTCGGTGGCGGGTACATGATCGACGCGCCGAGAACGGGTGCTGTGATCCGGTTCGACCCGATCGACACCCCGGACTACTTCGGGGCGACGCGAGTGACGGAAGATGGCGCGAAAGCGCTGCCCACGACCGTGTAGACGGAGCGTGAACCCACCCCCTGAGCTGCGGCGATGGGTCTCTCTTCGATAACGTCTGCGTGATCATTCAGTGGAGTGTGGAACGTATCAACAGGGGTCGTGCGTTCCTGGTGTCGTAGCCGGATCCACAACCACGGGGGTGGGCGGAGCGGCGCACGCACGATGCGCCGGAGAGACGACGAAGGGGCCGCGGCATCATGGCTGGACTCGCAGAATCCGGGTCGAACCCCGACGTCGACCTGCTCTTCGACATCAATGGCCTGGCCAAGGATGCCCCGCGCTGGTTCGACCGGGTCATGGAGTACGTCGGTGAGTACGGGCTGGTGCTCGCCATGGTGCTGCTCGTGGTGTGGTGCTGGTGGTCGGTGCGGCGCCGCGGTGACGAGGACGCCGCCTCGTCCGTCGCCGCGCTCGTGTGGGCGCCGCTGGCTGCCGGGATCGCGGTGCTGGTGAACGTGCCCATACGGGGGTTCGTCGAGCGGCCCCGGCCGTTCCGTGATCATCAGGGGCTCGAGGTCCTGGTGAGCGGCAAGACCGACTACTCCTTCGTGAGCGACCACGCGACGATCGCCATGGCGCTGGGAGTCGGGCTGTTCGTCGCCAACCGGAAGTTCGGCCTTGCCGGGATCGCCCTTGCTCTCCTCGAAGGCTTCTGCCGGGTCTACATGGGCGTGCACTACCCGACCGACGTCATCGGCGGCTTCGCCCTCGGCACCGCCGTCGCCCTCCTGCTGTCACCGCTGGCCATGGCCCTGCTGACACCTCTGATGTCCGCCGTCGAACGGTCGCCGAGGGGCGGCCGGCTGATCAAGGCGCGGGAGCATGCCCGGGCGGGCGGGCAGGGAGCGGTGATTCCGGGGGCCCGTACGGAGACGGCGGGAGCTGCGGAGCGGGATCTCGCGGCCTAGCTGTCACCGGCCCGTCCGGCGCTGATCCGGGCCCCGGCCGCAGGGCTAAAGCGCCTGTGGATACGCGAAGAAGCCCTGCGGGTCGTACTGCCTCTTCAGCTTTGTCAGGCGGGTCGCCGCGTCGCCGTAGTACGCCTTGCGCCAGTTCCGCAGGGTCGGGTCGGAGTAGTTCTGGTAGGCGGCGCCCGAGGCGTGGGGGCGCATGGTGTCGTGGGCCGTGGTCAGCCAGGCCTGGGCCGTGGTGCCCGTCGTGCCGGCGCGCCAGGAGGCGAGGTACTGGGCCAGCATGCGGGAGCGGCGGTGCACGAAGGCCGTCGCGGTGGGGGAGACGCGGTTGACGGCTCCGCCGAGGGCCGTGAAGGCGATGCTGCCGGAGCCGCCGCGCACCGACTGCATCTGCTTCAGCAGCGTCTGGATGCCCGCCGCGGAGAGCGAACGGTCGAAGAAGTCCGACTTCGCCGCATACGTCTCCCGGCCGAGGGCGCCCTGCGGGGAGCGACCCGGAGTGGAGCCGGGGAGGTGGCACTGCGCGTCCGTGGAGAAGGACGAGCAGCCCGCGTACAGCTCCATCGACTCCTCGTACGAGCGACGCTTGAGGGAGACGCTCCTCGCGGGGCCGGGGCCGCCGGGGCGGTCGGCGAGGCGGTCCACCGCGTTCTGGAGTTCGCGGTACGTGCCCAGGGAGAACGCGGCGACGGAGATGGTGGGGGAGCCGCCGGCGTGGTTCGCGAGGTGCAGGGACGACCAGATCTCGTCGGGCTGGGCCGGGCCCCACTCCTGCCAGGCCTTGATCAGCGCGGCCGCCTTCGACCAGGGCCAGGTCATGTATGCCGTGACGGCCTGGGGGGCGGGGTGGGTCCTGAAGTGAAGTTCCGTCACCACGCCGAAGTTGCCGTTGCCGGCGCCGCGCAGGGCCCAGAAGAGGTCCTTGTTGGTGGTGGCGTTGGCGGTGAGCTGCTTGCCGTCGGCGGTTATCAGGGTGGCCTGGGTGAGGCTGTCGCAGGTCAGGCCGTAGGCGCGGGACGTGACGCCGTGGCCGCCGCCGAGGGTGAGGCCGGATACGCCGACGGTGGGACAGGAACCGGCGGGGATCGTGACGCCCTTGGCGGCGAGGGCTCGGTAGACGTCGATGAGCTTGGAACCGGCGCCGACCACCGCGGTGTTGCCGCTGGCTCGGATGCGGTTCAGCTTGGAGACGTCGAGGATCAGGCGGTTGTTGCCGGAGGACCAACCGCCGTAGGAATGGCCGCCGTTGCGTATGGCGACGTGGAGGTTGTGGGCTCGGGCGTAGGCGAGGGTGGTGCGGATGTCGTCGGGGTGGGAGACGTAGGCGACTGCGGCGGGCTTCAGGGTGTCGAAGCGGGTGTTGTAGAGCTGGTGGGCGGCTTTCCAGGAGGCGTCGCCGGGGCGTATGAGGGGGCCGTCCAGGTCTTGGGCGAGGGCGGTCCAGTTGGCGGCGGCGGATTTGCTGGTGGCGGTGGCTTGGGTGCGGGTGCCGGCGCCGGTGCCCGTGCTGCTCGTGGCTGTGCCGGCTGTTTCTGCGCCGGTGCCGCTGCCGCTGCCGCTGCCCGAGCTGCTGTTGCAGGCGGTTGCCGTCAGGGCGGTTACGGCTGCTGCTGTGCCGCCGATGAAGGTGCGCCGTTCCATGTCGCCTCCTGGGGGTTCGTGGAACGAGACGAGGTGGTGGCGGGCGGGGTTCCATGGGGTGGGGGATGACATGGGTGGTGGCCGGGTGTTTTCTCGCCCCCGCCGCCCCTACCCGTCCCGTCCCTGGGGGCTGCGCCCCAGACCCCCGCTTCGGCCTGAACGGCCTCGTCCTCAAACGCCGGACGGGCTGAAATGCCTCGACCTGGCGTTCGTTCGTAACCCGCGCTCCCTCAACCCCCCACATGCCCCTCCGCATCCGCCCGGGCCAGGCTGCGGGCCCGTCTCGCGGGGCCGCGCCAGCCGCAGGTGCAGCGGGCTGTGCAGAAGTGGCCCTTCTCCACTGTTGTCGTGCGGTGGTTCGGAGGGTCGTCGGGAATTTCGGGAGACGTCGGTTCGTCCTTGCGCGCCACGGCGACAACGTTACCCAGGGCAAGTAGACGCAACGCCTCCGCGTGCGTGACGAGGGCACCTACCCGTCGTTATCCGGAACGACAGGGGGCCCGTGACGGACGTACCGGCTGGGGGTAGGCAGGCGATGACGGAGCGGCAGCAGCACAGGCAGAGGCGTGGGGCGGGCGTCGCGGCAGGGGTCCTGTGTGTCTGCCTCGCGGGCAGCGGGTGCGTGGCGGAGAGCGGGGCCGCTGTCGACGACTCACGGGACGGGGACGCCGTGAAGATCGTGCGGCGCGCGGCCGATGCGTTGGCCGGCGCCCGGACCTCCAAGGCCCGTACGTCCATGGAGATGGCCACCGGTGGGACGCGGGTCACCATCCGGGGCGAAGGTGTGTATGACTTCCGTCGGCAGGTGGGGCGGCTGAAGGTGCTGCTGCCGCAGGATCCGGCCGGCGCACCCGCGCAGCGGCCGATCGTGGAGCTCCTCGCTCCCGGGGCGCTGTTCATGAAGAACCGCGGTGCCGGTGTGCCCGCCGACAAATGGGTGCGCGTCGAGACGCGGTCGCTGTCCGACGGGAACCTCGTCACCGGTGGGGCGACCGATCCATACGCGGCGGCGGAGGTGCTGCGCGGGGCTCGGACGGCGAAGTACGTGGGTGAGGAAGAGGTCGCGGGGACAGCGGTGCGGCACTACCGGGGGAAGGCTGACCTGCGGGTTGCCGCCCGGGAGGCCTCCGACGGGAACGCGGAGTCCCTGGCGGCGGCGGCGAAAGGGTTCGCCACGGACGAGGTACCGTTCGACGTCTATCTCGATGACGAGGGGCGCATCCGCAAGGTGCGGCACCGGTTCAGCTTCGTCAACGGGCAGCAGCAGAGCGCTGTCGCCGTGGCCTCGACGACCGTGCTGTACGACTTCGGGGCCCCCGTCGACGTACGGCTGCCGGACGGTGACGACATCTACGCGGGCAAGATCGCCGAGGAGTGAGGGCCGCCGCGCGGGTAGGTGACGGGCGTCAAGAACTAGCCCGTCCGTGCCATGCGCGGTGTGTAGGCCGCTCCCTACTCTAGGAAGTCGGTAACGGCAGAGAAGAGGTGATGCACGTGGCTCCGGTCGGCGGTACGGCAGTTCAGGACTACGTGGCCCTCGCCGAGATCGAGCTGTGCGGAGAGCTGATCATCGCGGCCTCGGCCGCTCGTGAGGACCGGCTCAGCCTGGAGGACATCGACGAGGTGCTGCGAGTCGCGGAGGAACGCGACATCGGCGGCGGGTGAGGCGTCGGTCGGTCAGGCGGTGAGTGAGGCGTCCCTCACGTCCGTAGCAGTCGGCCGATCGCCTTCGTGGCCTCCTCCACCTTGGCGTCGATCTCCGTACCGCCCTTGAGGGCCGCGTCGGCGACGCAGTGGCGCAGGTGTTCCTCCAGGAGCTGGAGGGCGAAGGACTGCAGGGCCTTGGTCGAGGCGGACACCTGCGTGAGTATGTCGATGCAGTAGACGTCCTCGTCGACCATGCGCTGCAGGCCACGGATCTGGCCCTCGATACGGCGCAGGCGCTTGAGGTGCTCGTCCTTCTGCTTGTGGTAGCCGTGGATGCCCCGGTCGTGGTCCGTCACGACCTCGTTGGTGGCCTCATCAGCGGCGGAGGGTGCACCCGCGCCGGCCTCGGTGGTCGTCATCGCGTCCTCCAGACGTAAACCGCGTCATAAACCGTGCCACATACCCCTACTGGGTATATCGTATCGAACTTTGCTGGGTATAGGGCCCTGTGGCCGACGCCGTGATTCGGCCGCTGGACTGGACCACTGGGCAGCCCCCGTGCCGACCACTGTGCCTGATGGGCGACACTGGAGGACGGCCCATTAGCCGTGGCCGGATGATGCGCCTAGCATCAGCCTGACCGAAACCGATGCTTCTTGAGGACCCCACGTGCGATTTCGTCTGACCCCCCGGGAGACGAGCTTCTACGACATGTTTGCCGCCTCCGCGGACAACATCGTCACGGGCTCGAAACTCCTGATGGAACTGCTCGGGGCGGACACCGCCGGCCGGGCCGAGATCGCAGAGCGTATGAGGGCCGCGGAACACGCAGGTGACGACGCCACACACGCGATCTTCCACCAGTTGAACTCCTCGTTCATCACGCCGTTCGACCGCGAGGACATCTACAAGCTCGCGTCGTGCCTCGACGACATCATGGACTTCATGGAGGAGGCCGTCGACCTGGTCGTCCTCTATAACGTCGAGGAACTGCCCAAGGGTGTCGAGCAGCAGATCGAGGTGCTGGCGCGGGCCGCGGAGCTCACGGCCGAGGCCATGCCGAGCCTGCGCACCATGGACAACCTCACGGAGTACTGGATCGAGGTCAACCGCCTCGAGAACCAGGCCGACCAGATACACCGCAAGCTCCTCGCCCACCTCTTCAACGGCAAGTACGACGCGATCGAGGTCCTCAAGCTCAAGCAGATCGTGGATGTCCTGGAGGAAGCGGCGGACGCCTTCGAGCACGTGGCGAACACGGTGGAGACCATCGCCGTCAAGGAGTCCTGAGACCCTCCCATGGACACCTTTGCTCTGGTCGTGACCATCGCGGTCGCGCTCTTCTTCACGTACACCAACGGCTTCCACGACTCGGCGAACGCCATCGCCACGTCCGTGTCGACGCGGGCCCTGACGCCTCGGGCCGCGCTGGCGATGGCCGCGGTGATGAATCTCGGCGGTGCCTTTCTGGGGTCCGGCGTCGCCAAGACCGTCAGTGAGGGGCTGATCGAGACGCCGGAAGGCTCGAAGGGGATGGGGATCCTCTTCGCGGCGTTGGTGGGCGCGATCACCTGGAACCTGATCACCTGGTACTACGGTCTGCCGTCCTCCTCCTCGCATGCGCTGTTCGGCGGCATGGTCGGGGCGGCGCTGGCCGGGGGTACGACGGTGTACTGGAGCGGGGTGCTGGAGAAGGTCGTCATTCCGATGTTCGTGTCGCCCATTGTCGGGCTGTGCGTGGGCTATCTCGTGATGACGGCGATCATGTGGATCTTCCGGCGGGCGAACCCGCACAAGGCCAAGCGGGGGTTCCGTATAGCGCAGACCGTTTCTGCCGCGGGGATGGCGCTCGGGCATGGTCTGCAGGATGCGCAGAAGACAATGGGCATTGTGGTGATGGCGCTGGTCATCGCCGATGTCGAGGACTACGGCGATCCGATTCCGGTCTGGGTGAAGATCGCTTGTGCGGTGATGCTGTCGCTCGGGACGTATGCGGGTGGCTGGCGGATCATGCGGACCCTCGGGCGCAAGATCATTGAGCTTGATCCGCCGCAGGGGTTTGCTGCGGAGACGACGGGGGCGTCGATCATGTTCACCACGGCGTTCTTGTTCAAGGCGCCGATTTCCACGACGCATGTCATCACCTCGGCGATCATGGGTGTCGGGGCGACGAAGCGGGTGAATGCCGTGCGGTGGGGTGTGGCCAAGAACATCGTTCTCGGGTGGTTCATCACGATGCCTGCGGCTGCGTTGGTTGCGGCGGGCGCGTTCGGGGTCGTGAACCTGGCGTTCCTGTAGGGGCCGGGTTTCTTTCGCCCCCGCCTACCCTTCCCGTACCGGGGGGCTGCCGCCCCCAGACCCCCGCTTCGGCCTGAACGGCCTCGTCCTCAAACTCCCCCAGAGGGGGCACCCCCAGACGGGCTGGAATGCGGAACCGGCGTCGAGAAGCGCCGTCGGCACACAGATGCGCAGCCCTCACCGCACAGACAGGGGCCCGCCCCCCGGGAGCCAGGGGGCGGGCCCTTTATCTGCCTCGCGGTGGCACCGCCATGCAGCACCGCGAGGGGTCTGTCAGCCGAAGCGGCCGGAGATGTAGTCCTCCGTGGCCTGGACCGACGGGTTGGAGAAGATGCGCTCCGTGTCGTCGATCTCGATCAGCTTGCCGGGCTGGCCCACGGCGGAGAGGTTGAAGAAGGCCGTGCGGTCCGAGACACGCGCCGCCTGCTGCATGTTGTGCGTCACGATGACGATCGTGAAGCGCTCCTTCAGCTCACCGATCAGGTCCTCGATGGCGAGGGTGGAGATCGGGTCCAGGGCGGAGCAGGGCTCGTCCATGAGGAGGACCTTGGGCTCGACCGCGATCGCACGCGCGATGCACAGCCGCTGCTGCTGACCACCGGAGAGGCCGGAACCCGGCTTGTTCAGGCGGTCCTTCACCTCGTTCCAGAGGTTCGCGCCCTTGAGGGACTTCTCGACGACTTCCTGCAGCTCGCTCTTCTTGTAGTTGCCGTTCAGCCGCAGGCCCGCCGCCACGTTGTCGAAGATCGACATCGTGGGGAACGGGTTCGGGCGCTGGAACACCATGCCGACCTCACGGCGCACCGACACCGGGTCGATGCCGGCGCCGTACAGGTCTTCGTCGTCCAGGAGGACCTTGCCCTCCACGCGGCCGCCCGACGTCACCTCGTGCATGCGGTTCAGCGTGCGCAGGAACGTCGACTTGCCGCAGCCGGACGGGCCGATGAAGGCCGTCACCGAGCGGGGCTCGACCGTCATCGAGATGTCTTCGATTGCCTTGTGGGAGCCGTAGTAGGCGGTGAGCCCACTTACGTCGATTCGCTTGGCCATGTCTACTTCACTTCCAGATTCGGATCAGTCGCCGTGGCCGCGTCAGCGACCGGTCTTCGGGGCCTTCCAGCGGGCGATGCCGCGGGCCACCATGTTGAGGATCATCACGAAGGCGATCAGCGTGAGCGATGCCGCCCAGGCGCGGTCGTACGCCGCCGGCGACCCGGCACTGTTCGCGTACTGCTGGTAGATGTACAGCGGCAGCGACGCCTGCGCGCCCTCGAACGGGTTCGCGTTGATGAAGCTGTTGCCGAACACCAGCAGCAGCACCGGCGCGGTCTCACCGGTGATACGGGCCACCGCCAGCATGATGCCGGTCGTGATGCCGCCGATGGAGGTCGGTACGACCACCTTCAGGATGGTGCGCCACTTGGGCACGCCCAGCGCCAGGGAGGCTTCGCGCAACTCGTTCGGGACGAGCTTGAGCATTTCCTCCGTGGAGCGGACGACCACCGGCATCATCAGGATCGCGAGCGCCAGCGAGCCGGCGAAGCCGAAGGGCTGCATGTCCAGCATCAGCATGAGGCTGAGGATGAACAGACCCGCGACGATCGACGGGATACCGGTCATGACGTCGACGAAGAAGGTGATGGCCCGGGCGAGGTTGCCCCGTCCGTACTCCACCAGGTAGATCGCGGTGAGCACACCGACCGGCGCGGCGATCAGAGTGGCGAGGCCGACCTGCTCCAGCGTGCCGAGGATGGCGTGGTAGATACCGCCGCCCGGCTCGGAGTCGGCGACGACGCCCATGGAGTGGGTCAGGAAGTAGACGTCGAGGACCTTCACACCGCGCTGCACGGTCGCCCAGATCAGGGAGGCCAGCGGGATGACGGCGAGGATGAAGGCCACCCAGACCAGCGTCGTGGCCATGCGGTCCTTGGCCTGGCGACGGCCCTCGACGCGAGTGGCGATGACGAACGTGCCGAGGACGAAGAGGAGACCGGCGATCAGCCCCCACTGGATCCGGCTGTCGAGACCGGCGCCCAGGCCGATACCGACGGCGACGGCGACGGAGCCGGCCGCGATGGCGTACGGGGACCACTTGGGCAGCCGGGCCCCGCGCAGGGTGCTGGGCTTGTCGGCGATGGCGTGGCTCATGCGTTGGCCCCCGAGTACTCCTTGCGGCGGGCGATGATCGCGCGGGCCGCGCCGTTGACCAGCAGAGTGATGACGAACAGGACCAGACCGGAGGCGATCAGCGCGTCACGGCCGAAGGGGGACGCCTCACCGAACTTGCTGGCGATGTTCTGGGCGAAGGTTCCGCCGCCCGGGTTGAGCAGGCTGGCGTGGATGTCGAAGTCGGGGGAGAGCACGGTGGCCACGGCCATCGTCTCGCCGAGGGCGCGGCCGAGGCCGAGCATCGAGGCGGAGATGACGCCGGAGCGGCCGAAGGGGAGGACCGACATGCGGATGACCTCCCAGCGGGTGGCACCGAGCGCCAGGGCCGCTTCCTCGTGTATCTGCGGGACCTGGCGGAAGACCTCACGGCTCACGTTGGTGATGATCGGCAGGATCATGATCGCGAGCAGGATGCCGACGGTGAGCATCGAGCGGGCGGCTCCGCCGTCCCAGGAGAAGATGCCGGTCCAGCCGAAGTAGCTGTCCAGCCAGCCGAAGAGGCCGCCCATGTGCGGTACGAGGATCAGGGCGCCCCACAGGCCGTAGACGATGGACGGCACGGCGGCGAGCAGGTCGATCACGTACGCGATGGGGCCGCTGAACTTGCGCGGGGCGTAGTGCGTGATGAACAGCGCGATGGCGACCGCGATCGGAACCGCGATGATCATGGCGATGATCGAGGAGACGATGGTGCCGTAGACGAGGACCGCGATGCCGAACTTCGGCGGGACCACGCCGGTGTTCCACTCGAAGGCGGTGAGGAAGTTGGCCTCGTCCTTGCTGATCGCGAGGGTCGCGCGGTAGGTGAGGAAGACCGCGATGGCGGCCATGATCACCAGTAGGAAGATGCCCGACCCACGGGAGAGACCGAGGAAGATCCGGTCACCGGGGCGGGTGGCACCGCGGGCCGCGCGCTTCTGCTGGGCGTCCGAGGGCCGTGGAGTGGGGGGAGGCGCTTGAGTGTGCTGTGTCGATATGTCCATCGGGTTCTCCGGTCTGCGGAGCCACGCGGGTCTGCGCGGCTCGGTGGAGCCGTAGGCGATGTACGACTCCGGGCGGCGGTGCACCGGACGGTGCGGTCCGGTCCGGGTCCTTACAGGCCCGGACCGGACCGCACTCAGGTCAGCTCAGGCCATCGATGGTGGTACGAACCTCGGAGATGATCTCCTCGGGCATCGGGGCGTAGTCGTTCTCCTCGAGGATCTTCTGGCCGTCCTCGGAGGCGATGTAGCGCAGGAACGCCTTGGTGCCGGGCAGGGTGTCGGTCTTGTTGCCCTTGTCGCAGACGATCTCGTACGTCACCAGGGTGATCGGGTAGGCGCCGGCGGCCTTGGTGGCGTAGTCCAGCTCCAGGGCCATGTCCTTGCCGGTGCCGACGCGCTTGGCGGCGGCGATCATCTTGGAGGCGTTGGCCGTGGTGGCCTCGACCGGGGCGTCGGCGCCCGTGTCGATCTTGACCGCGTTGATGCCGTCCTTGGCGTACGACAGCTCCATGTAGCTGATGGCGCCGGAGGTCTGCTTGACCTGCTGGGCGACACCGGAGGAGCCGGCGGCGGACTGGCCGCCCTTGGCCTGCCAGGCCTTACCGCCCTCGTAGGGCCAGTCGGACTTGGCGGTGGCGATCAGGTACTTGGTGAAGTTGTCCGTGGTGCCGGACTCGTCCGAGCGGTGGAACGCCTGGATCTTCAGGTCGGGCAGCTTCGCGTCGGGGTTCAGCTTCGCGATCGCCGGGTCGTTCCAGTTCTTGATGCCGTCGTTGAAGATCTTGGCGAGGGTCGGCGCGTCCAGGACCAGGTTCTCGACACCCGGGACGTTGTAACCGACCGCGATCGGGCCGCCGACCATCGGCAGGTCGATGCCCTGGCCGCCGGAGCAGATCTTCTTGGAGGCGGTGATCTCCTCCTCGTCCAGCGCGGAGTCGGAGCCGGCGAAGGCGACCTGGCCCTGCGTGAACGCGGTGACGCCGGCGCCGGAGCCGCCGCCCTTGTAGTTGATCTGGACGCCCTTGCAGGCGGCGGTGAACTGCTTGACCCAGGCGTCGATCGCGTTCTTCTGCGCGGAGGAGCCGTCGGCGAGGAGCTGGCCCTGGGCGTCGTCGCACTTGATGTTGCTGGCGTCGGCGCTGGCGCTCGAATCGCCGCCGCCGTTGGTGCCGGTGTCGTCGGAGCCGCACGCCGTGAGGGCCAGGGCGCCGGAGACGGCGAGAGCGCCGAGAGCGAGAGCTCGCCGGTTCTTGCGCTGAAGCTTCACTTGAAAGAGTTCCTTCCAGGAGCCGCCGGCCTGAATTCGGCGGCGTGCGAAGAATGGGTGATGCGGTCCGTCCCCCGGGGCGCGGTCCGTCATCGTGCAAGGCCGAAATTAAGCAGAAGAGGTGAAGGCGCCAAAGGGCGTAAATGAACGGGGGGTGAACCCCTGGGGACGGTGCGGTGAGGTCACGGAACGCTTACGTTGAGGACACGGGTGCATTCCGAGGCTTTGTGGGGGGTTGTTGCGGACTATGCCAGGCGCAGCGACTCCAGCAGGGCGTCCACGAGGGAGCGGTCTCTAGGCTGGGTCAGGCGGCTGCGGGCAGCCGTGGGCGAGAGCCACAGCATGCGGTCCACCTCGTCGTTCGGGGCGAACGTGCCGGGGCCCGCCTCGGCCGCCCAGTAGCGGACCTGCTTGGGACGGTCGTTCGCCATGTACCGCATGGTGGGCAGTTCGGTGCCCGGCTGAGCGGAGTGACCGGTCTCCTCCGCGACCTCGCGCAGCGCACCGGCGAGGGGGGCCTCGCCACGCTTCAGTTTTCCCTTGGGGTGGGACCAGTCGTCGTACTTCGGCCGGTGGATGAGGCATATCTCCACCTCACCGTCTACCGGCGAACGGCGCCACAGGACGCAGCCGGCCGCATGGACGGTGAGGTCCTTCGCGTGCGTCACGGGATGAAGCCTCCTTCAGGGGTTCCTGATTCAGGAGTTCCCGTCTCGGGGATGCCTACGGCGTGCCCACCGTCTGCCGCTGCCAGGACTGCTGGAACGCGAACCGCGCCGCCTCCACCTCGTGCCGCTGGTCGGCGTGCAGGACGCCGAGCGCGTACGCCGTCGCCGGGGCGATCCGCGGGGTGCGGGCCGCCTGCGCCGCGGCGGCCGCGGCCTCGGAGGCGTCACGGTGCCGGTTGAGGGACTGACCGGTCGCCAGCAGCCGTACGTCCACCTGGCCGCTGTCGCCCTGCAGCACCTCGCGGGCGTAGCGGTGCAGGCGCAGCAGCAGGCGGACCTGGTGCCACGGCGCGTCCTGCGGATGCGGGGCCGGGTCCGGGGACAGTCCGTGGATCAGGGCCTCGGCGTTGTAGGGGTGGCCCGCCGTCACCAGGGGCAGCGCCGTCACCGCGTCGGTGAGCCGCTCCTCGGCGGCGGCCGCGAGGGGGCGCAGGTCGGCGGTCGCCGCGGCCGGGGTGAGGGGGACCTCGCTGGCCAGTACGGCGATGTTGTCGGCCACGGCGTGAAAACGGCTGCTGCCCAGGGCCTGGAGCGCGGTGCTGTGCGCTCGCGTCCGGGCCAGGGTCAGCTGGCGGTCGAGCAGGGCGCCCGCCTTTGCCGCGCCGACGGTCAGGTTGCCGCGTTCCGGGGTGGCCGCCGGGTGGGCCGGGGGACCGGCCTCAGCAGGCTCCCCTTTCTGTGGGCCGGCGCCGGGGCCACGGCCGCCCGCGGACGCATCGGTGGAACCGCTCCCCGCAGCCCTGCCCCCGCCGGGCACGGTCGTCGCACTGGGCACGCCGGCCACCCCCGTCTGCGCGGGCAGCACCGCCGCCCCCGACAACCGGTGCAGCGCCAGGAGCAGGCGCTCCAGACGGGCCGCGTACGCGTGTTCCATCGCCAGCGTGCCCGACAGCCAGGCCAGTTCGGGGCGGATGGCCTCCGACCAGTCGGTGTCCAGCAACGGGCGGAACGTGTGCAGGCTGGCGCTGATACGGCGGGCCGAACGGCGCAGGGCCCGGGCCGCGTCGACGGACTCCTCCGAGCCACCGCCCGCCGTACCGCCGCCGGTCTCCCGGTGCATGCGCAGGGCTCGGAGGAACTCCGTGGCCTGGGCGCGCAGGTAGCCCGCGAGGGCGTCCCCGGTCACGGCCGCGGCCATGGGGTCCGTCGGATCAAGGTGTTGCTGTGCCACGCCGGCGCCTCCGGGCGTCTATGAGCATCTCCTGGACGTTGCGCAGGGGCTGGCCGTCCGCGTCCGTCGCGTGCCGGGTCCACTCGCCGTCTGGACCGAGGTGCCAGGACGCGGTGGTGTCGGACATACCGGTCTCCAGGAGCCGGTTGAGCGCGGCGCGGTGGGCCGGGTCGGTGACCCTGACCAGGGCCTCGATACGGCGGTCGAGGTTGCGGTGCATCATGTCGGCGCTGCCGATCCACACCTCGGGTTCGCCGCCGTTACCGAAGCCGAACACCCGGGAGTGTTCGAGGAAGCGGCCGAGGACCGAGCGGACGCGGATGTTCTCCGACAGCCCCGCCACGCCCGGGCGGATCGCGCAGATGCCGCGGACCCAGATGTCGACCGGTACGCCCGCCTGGGAGGCGGCGTAGCAGGCGTCGATGATCGCCTCGTCGACTATCGAGTTGACCTTGATGCGGACATGGGCGGGACGCCCGGCACGGTGGTGCTGGGCCTCCTTGTTGATCCGCGAGATCAGGCCGTCACGCAGGGACTTGGGGGCCACGAGCAGACGGCGGTACGTCTCCCGGCGGGAGTAGCCGGACAGGCGGTTGAACAGGTCGGACAGGTCGGCGCCGACCTGCGGGTCGGCGGTCAGCAGGCCGAGGTCCTCGTACAGCCGCGCCGTCTTCGGGTGGTAGTTGCCGGTGCCGACGTGGCTGTAGCGCCGCAGCGTCTCGCCCTCCTGGCGGACCACCAGGGACAGCTTGCAGTGCGTCTTCAGGCCGACGAGGCCGTAGACGACATGGCAGCCGGCCTCCTCCAGCTTGCGCGCCCATTTGATGTTGGCGTGCTCGTCGAAGCGGGCCTTGATCTCGACCAGCACGAGGACCTGCTTGCCGGCCTCGGCGGCGTCGATGAGCGCGTTGACTATGGGGGAGTCGCCGGACGTGCGGTACAGGGTCTGCTTGATCGCGAGGACGTCCGGGTCGTCGGCCGCCTGCTCCAGGAAGGCCTGCACGGAGGTGGAGAAGGAGTCGTACGGGTGGTGCAGCAGCACGTCCCGGTTGCGCAGCGCGGCGAAGATGTCCGGCGCGGACGCCGACTCGACCTCGGCGAGATCGCGATGGGTGCCCGCGACGAACTTCGGGTACTTCAGCTCGGGCCGGTCGATGTGGGCGATGCGGAAGAGACCGGTGAGGTCCAGGGGCCGGTCAGCGGGTAGACCTCGGCCTCGCTGATCTTCAGCTCACGCACCAGCAGGTCAAGGACCTCCTGGTTGATGTTCTCCTCGACCTCCAGGCGCACCGGCGGCCCGAAGCGGCGCCGCATGAGCTCCTTCTCCAGGGCCTGGAGGAGGTTCTCGGCGTCGTCCTCCTCGACCTCCAGGTCCTCGTTGCGGGTGACCCGGAAGGCGTGGTGCTCCAGGACCTCCATGCCCGGGAACAGCTCCTCCAGGTGCGCGCCGATGACGTCCTCGATGGGGACGAACCGGCCGGGGGAGGCTTCCAGGAAGCGGGAGAGCAGCGGCGGCACCTTCACGCGGGCGAAGTGCGGCGTGCCGGTGACGGGGTTGCGGACCCGTACGGCCAGGTTCAGGGACAGGCCCGAGATGTACGGGAAGGGGTGCGCCGGGTCGACCGCCAGCGGGGTCAGGACCGGGAAGATCTGGTGCCGGAACAGGGTGAAGAGGCGGGCCTGCTCCTTCTCCGTCAGCTCGCTCCAGCGCACCAGGTGGATGCTCTCCTCCGCGAGCGCGGGGGCGACGTCCTCGTGGTAGCAGGCGGCGTGCCGGGCCATCAGTTCGCGGGAGCGGGCCCAGATCATCTCCAGGACCTCGCGGGGCTGGAGGCCGGAAGCGGACCGGGTGGCGACACCGGTGGCGATCCGGCGCTTCAGACCGGCCACCCGGACCATGAAGAACTCGTCCAGGTTGCTGGCGAAGATCGCCAGGAAGTTCGCACGTTCGAGGAGCGGGGTGTTCGGATCCTCGGCGAGTTCGAGGACGCGCTCGTTGAACGCGAGCCAGCTGCGCTCCCGGTCCAGGAAACGGCCCTGCGGCAACTGGACGCCGTCGATCTCGGTGACCTCGTACGCGTCGAGGTCGGCATCGATGTCGGGTTCCAGGTCGGAGACCACTGCCGAGGTGACCCCGTGCGGACGGTGCGCCGCGATGGAGCCCACGGAGGGCTGCGCGTGCTGGACCTTTGCCTGGGCGTTCGAGGACTGGCTCATATGCCCATTGTTCCGCGTGTCGAGGCTTATGGGCGCGTCGGAAAGCGCGGGCGGGAGCTTGGCGGGGAGGCGTCGGGCGTCCCCGTTCCTCGCGCTCCCTCCCGGGTGCGGCGAAGGCTCTGGCACGGCGGGGGTCATTGGCTGAGCGTCGCAAGTCCGTCTGAACCAATGGTTACGAAGACATGGCGTGTGGGATAGCGGGGGGCGGCTCGCGGACGTCTACATCGCCGGGCGGCTGTCCGGACCGCACGTCCCCTCCCCCTTGAGGGGCGTGCGGCGGGATCTACGGCGTGCGGCGGCGCAGCAGCCAGAAGGCGGCGAGCGTCGCGGCGGCGGCCACGGCGAGCAGGATGCCGGTTTCGACGTACTGGATCGGCCAGTAGTGGGATTCGGGGTGGTACGTCACCCGGATGTGCCGGACACCGTCCATGGTCCTCTCGTCCCGGCCCGTCACCAGGGCCGAGCGGGGCATTTCGAGACGGCCTGTCGCGGTGCGGGTGACCGCCGGCCACAGGTCCTCGCGGAAGCGTTCCAGCACGCCGCACAGGACGAGCGCGGCCAGGAGGCCCACCCCGGCGCCGGCCAGGGCTCGCCGCAGCAGCAGCCCGGCGAGTGCGCCGAGGGCGAGGCCGGCCAGGGTGTAGCCGACGGTGGCCGGGCCGGTGCCGACGAAGGCGTCCGCGTTGTACCAGTCACCGACCAGGTCGGGGTCGCCGTCGCCGCGCGCCCAGTTGTTCAGCAGGACGAGTCCGCCGGTGCCGGCGGCCAGCAGTACGGCCGGGACGGCGAGCTTGGCCGCCAGCCAGCGGGTCGGGGTGACCGACTGGGACCAGGCGAGACGCGCGGTGCCGCTCTCCAGCTCGCGGCCGATGAGCGCGCCGCCGGCCCAGGCGGCCACGGGCCAGATCGCGTAGGTCAGAGCGTTGGCGACCAGCCCGATCCAGCTGATGTAGACGTCGTCCACGGTGATCGACTCGACGGACGCACAGCCGGGGTAGCCCTCGCGGGCCGGTGTCGCGCACGGGACGTCGCCCTTGCGGGCCTCGTCGCCGATGGCGTACATCCAGATCAGTACGGCCGTGGCGCCGAGCAGGGCCAGCGCCCAGAACACGAGCGCCGTGCGGTGCACCCGCAGGACGGTCCAGACCAGGCCCCGCGGGCCTCGCGGGGTGCGGTCGGCGGGGGCGGTCGTGGCGGTGAGCGCGGTCGTCATACGGCGGCTCCGGTACGCCGCTTCAGCAGCCGGAAGGCGATCAGCACCGCCAGCGCCGCCACGGCGAGGGCGATGCCCGTCTCCATCAGCTGCAGCGGCCAGAAGTGCGACGACGGGTGGAAGTCGCGGTAGAAGCCCACGATGTCGTGGTCGGCGAGGCACTTGGCGTCGTCGACGCAGATGGGGTCCGAGACGCGGGCGCCGGCGGAGGTGAGGCCGCCCTCGCCGACGACCATGCCGATGTACGGCGGGTACTCGTCCTTGTTGACGAGCGTCTCGACCGGCCACAGATGCGGGCGCAAATCGGCGAGCGCTTGCAGCAGGACCGCAAGGCCGACGACCGCCGTGCCGAGCGCGGGCAGGGCGCGGCGCTGGAGCACGCCCGCGAGGACGCCGACGGCGAGGCCGAGGAGGGCGTAGGCGGTGGCGAGGGTGCCGTTGGCGACGAAGCTGATGCTGTCGTGCCACTCGCGCGAGCTCAGCACCGACCGCAGTGGACCCTCCGCGGACCACAGCATGCGGTGCAGCAGCGTGAGCAGGAGCGTGCCGGAGACGAGCAGGGCGGCCGGGACGGCGAGCTTGGCGGCGAGCCAGCGGGCCGGGGAGACCGACTGCGTCCACGCCAACTGGGCGGTGCCGCTCTCCAGTTCGCGCCCGATGAGGGCGGCGCCCGCCCAGGCGGCGGTGAGGAACGGCGTGAGGGTGAGCAGTCCGGCGCCGACGGCGACGACCGTGTCGAGCCGCATGGCGGCGGGGCCCGTGAAGTCGCAGCCCGGACCCGGTTGCGCCAAGTCGCAGCCCATCTTCCGGAACTCGGCCCAGGCGGCGTCCGCCCCCGGCCCGTACGCCCACAGCAGTGCCCCGGCGGCCACGGCCACCAGCATCACCCAGAACCACAGCGCCGAGCGGTGCAGTCGCAGCATCGTCCAGACCAGGCCGCGCGGTCCGCGGGAGGGTGTGGCGGTGGTGGACGTCTCAAGGGTCACGGTGGTCATACGGCGGCCTCCCGCACGTCGTCGAGGCGGAGGGCAGGGGCCTCGGGGGCGCGCAGGTGCGCCAGGACCAGTTCCTCCAGCGTCGGGGCGGTGGTCTGCCAGCTGTCGCCGAGGGGGCCCTCGGGGCGTATGAGTGCGGTGAGTTGGCGCCCGGTGGTGCGGGACTCGACCACGGTGTGCGGGTCCAGGGACGCGTCGGCGCGGCCCGTGACGAGGCGGTGCGCGGCGAGCAGGTCGTCCAGCGGGCCGGCGAGGCGCACCCGGCCGGCGCCGAGGAGCAGAAGGTGGTCGCAGGCGCCCTCCAGCTCGGCCACGACATGCGAGGACATGACAACCGTGGTGCCGTGCTCGGCGGCGTCGGCCATGAGCGTGGCCATCAGCTGGTGCCGGGCGAGCGGGTCGAGGTCGGCCATCGGCTCGTCCAGGAGCAGCAGTTCGGGGCGCTTGCCGAGGGCGAGGGCGAGCGCGACGCGGGTGCGCTGGCCGCCGGAGAGCGTGCGGATCTTCGCGTCCGGTTCGAGGTCGCCCTCGGCGACGATCCGCTCGGCGACCCGGTCGTCCCAGCGGCCGGGGTTCAGCTCGCGGCCGAAGCGCAGGGTGTCGGCGATGGTGAGCTGCGGGTGCAGCGGCTTGTCCTGGGCGACGTACCCGATCCGCGCGCGGACCGCCCCCGGGGCCTGGCCGAGGACGCTGATCGTGCCGTCGGTGGGGGCAGCAGACCGGCGGCGAGGGAGAGCAGGGTCGACTTGCCCGCGCCGTTCGGCCCGACGACGGCGCACACGGTCCCCGCGGGGAGCCGGAAGTCGCAGCCGTCCAGCGCCGGCTTGCGGCGCCGCCCGAACCTCTTGCCCAGCGCGGCCGCCTCGATGGCGGTCTCGGTCATGATTCGTCCCCCTTGAGATGCGTGTCCAGCTTGAAGTGCGTGTCCAGTACGGAAATGAAGAGAGCGTCCACGTCGTCGCGGTCCAGCCCGGCCTCGCGGGCCCGTACGGCCCACGCGTCCAGTTCGGTGCGCAGAGGCGAGTCGGCCGGTGCGGTGTTGAGTCCGCGCCGTACGAACGTGCCGAGCCCCCGGCGTGCCTCGACCAGGCCTTCGCGTTCCAGTTCGCGGTAGGCCTTGAGGACGGTGTTGGGGTTGATGGCGGTTGCCTCGACGACCTCACGGGCCGTGGGCAGCTTGTCGCCCGGCTCCAACAGGCCCAGGCGCAGGGCCTGTTTGGTCTGCTGGACGATCTGCACATAGGTGGCGACGCCGGAGCGCCGGTCGATGCGGTACTCGACCATCCGTTCCACCACCCTTTCACTAATTGAGTAGTGAAAGGGTGGTGCAAAGAAAGGGGCGGCGTCAAGATTGCCGCCCCTTGTCTGCCCTTATCTGCCGGATGTCACGTCTCGGTCCGGTACATGAGGTCCGTCTCGTACGTGGTGAACCCGAGCCGTTCGTACACCGACACCGCCGCCTTGTTGTCGGCGTCGACGTAGAGCATCGCCGTGGGCAGCCCCTGCGCGGCCAGGTGCCGCAGCCCGATCGTGGTGAGGGCCTTGCCCAGGCCGCCGCCCTGCGCGCCAGGCCGCACGCCGAGGACGTACACCTCGCCGAGCCCCTCCTCCGCGTGGACCTTCGTCCAGTGGAAGCCGACGAGCTCGCCGGCCCGTTCGGCAAGGAAGAACCCCGCCGGGTCGAACCACGGCTGGGCCTTGCGGTCGTCGAGGTCGCGCTGGGTGAGGGAGCCCTGCTCGGGGTGGTGGGCGAAGGCGGCGGCGTTGACCGCGAGCCACGCCGCGTCGTCCCGGCCGGGCTCGAAGGTGCGGACCGTCCCGCCCTCAGGGAGCACCGGGTCCGGCAGCGTCAGGTCCGTCAACGAGCGGCGCATCTGGCGCAGTTCGCGGAACAGCGTGAGGCCGAGGACCTGGGACAGGTGGCGGGCGGCGGCGTGGCCGCCGTGGGCCCACACCCGCAGCCGCTTGCCGGACGCGGCGAGGAGGGCCGAGCCCAGCGCGCGGCCGTGGCCGTGGCCGCGGTGCGAGGGGTGGACGACCAGTTCGGCGGCCGGGGCCTCCACCGGGTCGGTGTCCTCCAGCTGGGCGTAGCCGACGAGTTCGCCGCCGACCGTCAGCAGCAGATGCGACACGCCCGCGCGCTCCCCGCCGCGCAGTTGCAGCCGCCCCTGCTCGGACACCGCCTGCTGCCCGTCGTTCCGGGCGGCCTCCGCGAGCAGTTCGAGCACGGCCTCGGTCTGCTCCGGGGACAGCGCGAGATGGGTCTCGATGGAACGGATCGGAAGCGGGTGTGCGGTGTCGTCGCTGGTCATGCGTACGAGGGTAAGGGGCGCCTCCGCCAAAGTCCCGGCACAGAAGCAACCAGCCTGTAACCCGGAACCCCCTGTCGCGCTACGCGCGTTGACTCTAGGCTGCCGCCCGACGGGGCCATGTCACTTACGACTCACGACTCACAGGGGGGCGGATGTCAGCCACATCCCACCAGCAGCACCGCAGACGCCGTACGTACGCACTGATCGCGACCGCCGCCGGTCTCGCCACCGTGGGCGCGCTGGCCGCGGCGCTGCCCGCGACGGCGTCGGCGGACCGGAGCACGGGCAAGGGGGGCCACGGTCACCAGCACGGCCGCTACCAGGACGTCCAGCTGCTGTCCTTCAACGACCTGCACGGCAACCTGGAGCCGCCGGCCGGTTCCTCCGGCCGGGTCACCGAGCTGCAGGCGGACGGCACGACGAAGACCATCGACGCGGGCGGCGTGGAGTACCTCGCCACGCACCTGCGCCAGGCGCGCGAGGGCGAGAAGTACTCCATCACCGCGGCCGGCGGCGACATGGTCGGCGCCTCCCCGCTGATCTCGGGCCTGTTCCACGACGAGCCCACGATCGAGGCGCTGAACAAGCTCGACCTGGACGTCACCTCGGTCGGCAACCACGAGTTCGACGAGGGCGCCAAGGAGCTGGCCCGCCTGCAGAAGGGCGGCTGCCACCCGACGGCCGGCTGCTACTCGGACAAGAAGTTCAAGGGCGCCGACTTCCCCTACCTCGCCGCCAACGTCCTCGACGAGAAGACCGGCAAGCCGATCCTCAAGCCCTACTGGGTGTGGAAGAAGCGGGACGTCAAGGTCGGCTTCATCGGCGTGACCCTGGAGGACACGCCGGGTGTCGTCTCCGCCGAGGGCGTCAAGGGCCTGAAGTTCAAGGACGAGGTCGAGACGATCAACAAGTACGCCAAGGTGCTTCAGCGCCAGGGCGTGAAGTCGATCGTCGCGCTCATCCACGAGGGCGGTGCCCCGGCCTCCGCGTCGTACAACTACGACTGCGAGGCCCCGGGCGCGGGCGACGGCGTCTCCGGCCCGATCGTCGACATCGCCAAGAACATCACGCCGCAGGTCGACGCGCTGGTCACCGGCCACACGCACGCCGCGTACGTCTGCTCGATCGACGACCCGTCGGGCAAGCCCCGCATGGTCACGTCGGCGGCGTCCTTCGGCCGCCTCTACACGGACACCACGCTGACGTACGACCGCTACACCGGCGACATCGCCCGTACGGCCGTGAAGTCCGCGAACCGTGTGGTCACCCGGGACGTCCCCAAGGCGCCCGACATGACCCGGCTGATCAGCAAGTGGAACACCCTCGCGGCGCCCATCGGCAACCGCGCGATCGGCTACGTCTCCGCCGACATCCCGAGCGCCGGCACCGAGTCCCCGCTCGGCGACCTGATCGCCGACGCGCAGCTGGCGTACGGCAAGGAGCTGGACCCGGAGACGGACCTCGCGCTGATGAACCCCGGCGGCATCAGGGCGCCGCTGACCTACGCGGCGAAGGGCGTCGAGGGCGACGGTGTGGTGACGTACGCCGAGGGCTTCACGGTGCAGCCGTTCTCCAACACGGTGAACCTTCAGGACCTGACCGGCGCGCAGCTGATCCAGGTGCTCAAGGAGCAGGTGAGCGGTACGAACGCGGCCTCGCCGAAGGTCCTGCAGATCTCCTCGGGCCTGACGTACACGCTGGACCTGACGAAGTCGGGCGGGGACCGTGTGGTGAGCGACTCGATCAAGCTCAACGGCGAGGCGATCAACCCGACGGCCACCTACCGTGTCGCCACGAACAACTTCCTCGCGGGCGGCGGCGACGGCTTCCCCACGCTGGGCCAGGGCACGAACGACCTGGTCGGGACGGACGACCTGACGGTGCTGGAGAAGTACCTGACGGCCAACTCCTCGGCCACGAACCCGATCGCCCCGCCGGCGGCGAACCGGATCACGGTTGTGCAGTAGTGAAGTGAAGTAGCGTGAACTAGATCGCAAACCTCCGGTAGAGGTTGCGGGTGGGGGGCGTGCGCATGGTCGGATAGGCCGATGCGTTCCCCCCACCACATAACGGCGCATCCCCATCCAAACGCTCCCTATACCAACCCGTACGAGGAGCTCGGCAGACTGGACGGCGGTCCGCTGGAGGAATTCCTCTACGACGACGTACCGGACGAGCCGGACCAATCGGATGAAGCGGACGCAGCGGCGGCCCAGGACGATCCCTGGGCCGCACCCAATCACCGCCGCAACGGCCGTCGCCGGCGCAAAGGCCGCTTCGCGGGACTTCCGTTCGCGATGAAGGCGGTCGTCGGCCTCGTCGTCCTCGCCGCCTTCCTCGGCCTCGCCGACCGCTGGGCTCTCCTCTACGCCGAGCGCAGAGCGGCGGACACCCTCAAGACCCACCTGGACCTCGCGGCCGCTCCCGAGGTGGAGATCGGCGGCTTCCCCTTCCTCACCCAACTCGCCGACGAGCGGCTGGACTCGGTGAAGGTGACCGTCCCCGACGTGGCCGCCGACCGGATCTCCCTCGCCCAGGTGACGGCGACGGCCAGAGGCGTACGGCTCGACACCGACGGCCCGCTCTCGGTGCGCGGCGCCGACGTCCCCGAGCTGGAGGGCGACGTCCTGCTCTCCTTCGCGGACCTCAACCGTGAACTCGGCGCGTCCCAGGTCACGTTCACCGGAGAGGGCCACGACCGCATCCGGGCCCGCGGCACCCTGCCGGTCGCCGGACACGACCTCAAGCTGCGCGCCGAGGCCCGCATCCTGCGCAACGGCGACCGCGGCATCGCCACCCACATCGGCGGCATGCGCCTGGACATCGGCGACCTGGCCACGTACCGCCCCGGCGCCCGCACCTCGGAGGGCCTGCACCTGAGCCGCGCGTCGGCGGCCCGCCTGGCCCACGAGACCCGCAAGGCGAAGGCGCTGCTGTCCGTCCCGTCCGTCGTGCGGCGCCTGGGCGTGCCGGACTCGGTCGTCCGCGAGGCCCTGCGCCACGAGTCCAAGCTCACCGAGCTGACCGGCACACCGCGCTTCATCCGCCAGGCCATGCGCCTGAACCTCATCGACCTGGCTCTCGACCACCCCCAGCTCCTCAAGCTCCTCGGCTTCGACCCCGCCCTCCTCGACGCCCTTCCCCGCCTCACCCGCCCGGTCCTCGCCGACCAGCTCTCCCTGGGCTTCCGCCTCCCCGAACCGCCGAACGGCGACGTACGGCTGCGGGATGTGCGGGTGGAGGAGGACGGGATCAGGGTGCGGCTGGAAGGGGCCGGGCTGGCGGTGGGGCGCCGGTAATCAATTCTGTGTGAGTTCGCGATTAGTTCCGGGAATTGCCTGAAAAACTCTCTCAGGCTCAATTAATAGAGGTCTCAGCGAAATTGGCGATTTCGTGGTTCGGGGTCCCGTAATGTTTTCCATGTCGAAAGCGAACGACAGCGGTCGGCAGTAATTCGACGCAAGAACAAAGGAGAACATGATGAGCTTCCACAAGATCGCCCCCGTCAAGAAGACCCGCAAGCCCGCCGCCCCGGCCCCGGCGCCCAAGAAGAAGCCGGTGGCGAAGACGGCGGCTCCGAAGCGGCGTCCGGTCGCGCACAAGGGCTGAGACGCGACACGGGAGGCGGGGTCACCGGAGCGATCGGGCTCCGGGGGCCCCGCCTCCGTCATGTCCTGGTCTTGTCCGGTGCTGGGAAAGGGACTTGAGCATGAGGGAAGTGCGTACGGCTTTCGGGCGCTTCTGGCCGCTGACGCGCGGGGACCGCAGGTGGCTGGCGGTCATCGTGGCCTGCGTGGTGGTCGCCGCGCTCGCCGAGACCGCGTCGATCCTGCTGTTCGCGGAACTCACCGACAACGCGCTGAAAGCCGGTTCGCTCGCCGCCTTCTGGGGTCCTGCGGCGGCGTGGCTGGGCGTTGCCGTACTCGGGGCGATCGTCGGGTATCTCGGGAACTCGCTCGCCACCTGGACCGCCGAGAGATTCGTGCTGCGGCTGCGCGCGAAGGTCTTCCGGCATGTGCAGGACCTGCCGCCGCACTTCTTCCAGAAGCATCGGCGCGGGGATCTGGTCGAGCGGCTCACCGGGGACGTCGAGGCCATCGAGCAGATGGTCGTGTCGGGTGTGGTCGGCACCGTGGCTGCGGTGTTCTCGGCGTTCTTCTACTCGGCAGCCGCCCTGTACCTGCGCTGGGACCTGGCCCTGGCCACCTTCGTCCTGGCGCCCCTGTTCCTGCTGGCCGCCCGCCGTTTCGCCGGCCGTGTCCGCACCGCCTCCCAGGACGAGCGGGTCGCCGACGGTGCGATCACCTCGGTGGTCGAGGAGTCGCTGGGCCACGTCGTCCTCACCCAGGCCTACAACCGCCAGGGCGACGAGGAGGAGCGGCTCGACCGCGAGGCACGCGCCTGGATGAAGGCGTCCGTGCGGGCGGCGCGGCTGAGTGAGATGTACGAGCAGTTCGTCGAGGTCGTGGAGACGATCTGAGTGCTCGCGGTGATCGGCCTCGGGGTGTGGGAGATCTCCGCCGGCCGTATGACCCTGGGGCAGCTCCTCGCCTTCGCCGCCTTCATCGGCTACCTCTACCCGCCCGTCCGCAACCTCGGCCAACTCGGCCTCACCCTCACCGCCGCCACCGCGGGAGCCCAGCGACTCGGCGAGATCCTGGACGCCGAGCCGGCCGTCACCGACCCCGCCGAACCGGTCGGTCCGTGGCCGGTGCGGGGCTGGGTCGGCTTCCACGGGGTGTCCTTCCACTACCCGGGCGCCACGCGGGATTCGCTGACCGGCCTGACCTTCACGGCCGGCCCCGGCGAGCTGGTGATCGTCACGGGCCCGAGCGGCGCCGGCAAGTCGACCGCGGCCAAGCTCCTCACCCGGTTCTACGACCCCGCGGCGGGTGCGATCACCCTGGACGGCGTGCCGCTGCCGCACCTGGACCTGGGCTTCCTGCGCGAGAACGTCACGCTGCTGCCCCAGGAGACCCTGATCCTCAACGGCACCGTCCGCGAGAACATCGCGTGCGGCCGACCGGGCGCGAGCGACGGCGACGTCGAGCGTGCGGCGCGTGCGGCTGCGGCCCACGACTTCATCGCCGCGCTCCCCGAGGGATACGACACCCACCTCGCCCCCGGCACGGCCGCTCTCTCCGGCGGTCAGCTCAAGCGGCTGACGATCGCCCGCGCGATGCTGCGCAACGCCCCTGTCCTGGTCCTGGACGAACCGACGGCCGGCCTCGACTCGGTGGCCGCCCGCCAGGTCGTACAGCCGCTTCGCCGCCTCATGTCCGGCCGTACGACCCTCGTGATCACCCACGACCTGAGCCTGGCGCCGGATGCGGACAGGGTGCTGGTCGTGGACGGCGGGCGGCTGGTGGAGGCGGGTACACACGCGGAGTTGGTGGCGTGGGGCGGGGTGTACGGGGGGCTGGCGGGGCCGGTGCCGGGGGTGCCCACGGAGGAGACCCTCGTCCTCAGGCGCTGACCCCGCCGCCGCTGCTTGCCGTCAGCAGACCCGATGGACCCGCTGGGTCGTCAGCTCGTAGCGGGCGCCCACGATGGCCAGCCGGCCGGAGGCCACCTTCGCGGCGAGGTCCGGTTCCGCCGCGAGGTGGGTGCGGACCGCCCGTACGTTGGCGTCGATGGTGGAGTCGATGCGGGCGTCGCCCTCCTGGGTGCGGTCTATGTTCGGGGCTATCCGGTCGGCGATGTACTGGATGTGGGCCGGCAGCCGCTCGCCGGACAGGTCCGACTCGACGGCGGCCTTCACGGCACCGCACGACTGGTGGCCGAGGACCATGACCAGGGGGATGTTCAGTTCGAGCACGCCGTAGGCGACGCTGCCGAGCACGGCCTCGTCGAGGACCTCGCCGGCGGAGCGCACGGTCATCAGGTCACCGAGGCCCTGGTCGAGGACCAGCTCCGGAGGGACCCGGGAGTCGATGCAGCCGAGGACGAGGGCGAACGGTTGCTGACCCGACGTCAGGCTCTGGCGCAGGGCGGGCGACTCGTCGGGGTGGCGCTGACGGAAGGTGCGCCAGCGCAGGTTGCCCGCGGCGAGCTCCCGCAGGGCCTCATCGGGCGTGCCGGGTCGGTGACGCGTGGGGGCGGTGGGGGTGGCGGAGGCAGGAACGGCGCCGAGGGCGGCGGTGGCCCCCAGCGCTGCGGTCCCGGTGAGCCCGAACCGCAGGAGTGCGCGGCGGGCAGGAGAGGCAAGGGCGGACCGCTTGTGGGCGGATGCGGTCGGCTGGGCGCCAACGGCTCTGTCAGAGTTCACGGGCTGGAACGTACGCCCGAGCTTCAGAACAAATGTTCACGTTGCTGAATCATGGCCGAGCGCGGGGAACTCATGATCGAACGTTGGGCCGCTCTTGACGTTCTCCCGCGCCCGCCTTGACTTTGAGTGGTCGTCAGCAGGGTCTCAGGAGGCCGTGGGTGTCCAGTCCCCCAGCCAGTCGGCGACCTCCTGCCCACCGGCCTGGGCGTCGGTCAGCTGGGGCCGCTCGGAGCTTGCGGAACCGGCGCCCGCGCCGGAGTTCTTGTACTCGGCGAAGCGGTCGTCCTTCCAGGAGAAGCCGCCCATGTCGGACCAGGGGGTGGTTCTGACGGCGGCGCTCAGCGTGCTGTTGCGGACCGTGGTCTGCGGGTCGAGGGACGCGTCACCGCCGGCGTGCCAGTTGCGGCCGAGGTAGAAGGACCGGTCGGACACGTCACCGTTGATCGTGGAGTTGGCGATCAGGATGCCCTTGCGGTCGGCGGCCGTGCTGGGTGCGGTGACATAGCCGCCCGAGGTGCCGTCCCAGCGCTTCTTCAGCGTGATGACGGACCGGTCGATCACCGCGCTCGCGCGGCCGAAGATGAAGTCGACGTTGCCGACGACGTAGGAGTGCGTCATGTAGACGCGGCCCAGCTTGTCCTTGGCCGCGGTGTCCACGAGCAGGGTGTCCTGGTCACCGCTGACGATGACCCCGTCGAGGAACACCCTGTCGGCGGCGGTGCGCAGCGCCACGGCCTGATGGCCGCTCAGGTTCTGGTTCGCCTTCTCGTCGAAGTCGTTGGAGATGGTCAGATTGCGGGCCTGGAAGTCATCGGCTTCGACGGCGACGGTGGCGCTGCCGCCGGTGCCGTAGGTGCCGCCGCCGGGTTTCGGCGTGCCGGCCGCGTTGCTGTAGACGATCACCGTGTCCTTGCGGCTGCCCCCGGTGCCCTGGACGGTGACGTGCGGCTTGTTGGACGGGACCTTCACCGTCCCCCGGTACGTGCCCGGCTTGACGGCGATGACCACCCGCGACGCGTTGTTCGCCGGTACCGCGTTCACAGCTGCCTGCACGGTCGAGTACTGCCCGCTGCCGTCCTTGGCGACGGTGAGGGTGGTGGCGGCCTTGGTGCTCGCGGCGCTGCCGGTCGTACCGATCGAACTGCGCGGTCCCGCACCCGACTTGAGGAGTGACGGCACACTCGCAGCCGAATTCGGCGTGTACGAGTAGTACGCCTTCGGGTCGAAGGCGGTACCGCCGCTCTCGTTACGGCCGCTGGTGCCCGAGAAGACGTTGCCGCGCTGGACCAGCGTCGCGGTGCTGTCCTTGGTGACGGGGTTGTTCATGCCCTGGAAGTAGGAGTTCTCCAGCACCATCGCCGTCCTGCCGCGCGAGTAGTTGCCGTACGACGACTTGATGTCCGTCCCCGCCACGTCCTCCAGGAAGTTGTTGTAGAGGTGCGCGTGGGCGGCGTTGTCGGTGGAGGGGTTGCGCTGCTCCGTCTCCCGGATCCAGTTGTGATGGATCGTGATGTCGGTGACGACGTTCTCGGTCCAGCCGATGCCGAAGGTCTTGTTGTTCTGGCTCAGCTTGTTCCAGGACACGGTCACGTTCGTGCTGTCCTTGCGGACGTCGATGAGCCCGTCGGCCATGTGCCGCAGGTCGTTGTGGTCGATCCAGACGTGGTGGGCGCCGTCCATCTGGATCGCGTCGAAGTCGTGGTCCTTGTCGTTCCAGATGCCCTGGTACGCGTCCCGGATGGTGAGGTTCCGGATGACGACGTTGTGGACCCCTTGGCCGAGGAAGAACCCACCGCCGACGATATGTCCGGAGGTCCCGGCCCCGACGATGGTCTTGTCCGACTGAACCTTGATCTCTTTCCCGACCGGGTTCATGGTGATGGTGCCGGCGACGACGATGACGTATGGCTCGGCGGCCGTGGCGTACTTCTCCAAGTCGGCCTGCGTCTTCACGGTGACGATCTGACCGTCCCGACCGCCATAAGTCCCGTCCTGTCCTAGGGAGTTGACGGAGGCGAACCCGTCGGCGGTGGCGGTGGCCCAGGCAGGGGTGGCGGTGGTGGCGGCGGAGGCCTTGTGCTGGGCGCGTTCACCGAGGAGGCCGAGGTCGGTGCCGTAGGCGAGGGTGCCGGCGGCGGTCAGGGCCAGCGGGACCCCGACGGCGAGGGCCTTCCTGCCTCTGCGGTGACGCGCTTTGCTGTGCTGCTCACTCATGCGGCGATCCGTTCCGTGCGGGGGATGGTCCGCGGATCAGTCGCCGCCTCGCAGGGAAAGGTTGCCGCCCTGGGAGGGCCGTTCGACCTCCCTCCAGGGCCTTCGGGAGCGGCCTACGGCGTCTCCGGAGGAGCCGTCGGCGCGCCGGGCAGGCGTACGGTCGCCACCGTGCCGCCGCCCTGCGCGTGGGCCAGGGTGACCTGGCCGCCCGCCTGCTGCACCGTGCGCGCCACGATCGACAGGCCCAGGCCCGAGCCCGGCAGGGCGCGTGCACTCGGCGAACGCCAGAAGCGGTCGAAGACGTGGGGGAGTTCGTCGGTGGGGATGCCGGGCCCGTGGTCGCGGACGGTGAGGACGCCGTCGGCGAGCTGCACCTCGACGGTGCCGCCCTCGGGGCTGAACTTCACGGCGTTGTCGAGGATGTTGACCACCGCGCGCTCCAGTGCCGCCGGTTCCGCCCGTACGTACCAGGGCTGGAGGTCGGCGGTGATCGTCAGCTCCGGGCCGCGCAGCCGTGCCCGGCGCAGAGCGGTCTCGACGGTGTCCTCCAGCGAGATCACCTGGACCCTCTCGCCCCGCTGTCCCTCCGAGCGGGACAGCTCCTGCAAGTCCCCGATGAGGGCGGCGAGTTCGGTCATCTGAGCCTTCACCGAGGCGAGCAGTGCCTTGCGGTCCGCCTCGGGGATCGGGCGGCCCGTCTCCTCGCTGCGGGTGAGCAGCTCGATGTTGGTGCGCAGGGAGGTGAGGGGGGTGCGCAGTTCATGGCCGGCGTCGGCGATGAGCTGCTGCTGGAGCTCGTGGGAGCTGGCCAGGGCGGACGTCATGGAGTTGAAGGAGCGGGAGAGCCGGGCCACCTCGTCCTCGGCGTCGTCCTCGACCGGGATGCGGACGTTCAGGTCCTCGGTGCGGGCCACGTGTTCGACGGCCTCGGTGAGCTTGTCCACGGGGCGGAGGCCCGCGCGGGCGACGGCGAGGCCGGCGGCGCCGGCGCCGATGACTCCGATGCCGGAGACGAGGAGGAGGATGAGGGCGAGTTCGTTGAGGGTGGACTGGGTGCTCTTGAGAGGGGCCGCGAGTTGCACGGCGACCCCTTGTGAGTCGTTCTGGTCGACGCCCAGGTACACGGTCAGCACGCGTACGGCGTTGCCGTCCTCGTCGGTGCCGTTGCGGAAGAAGCCCTGGCTCCTGTTCGCGCCCTTGATCACCTCCTTGTCAGCTGAGGTGACGTTGACGGTGCCCGGGGAGTTCGGGTCGACGCAGGGCGCGCCCTCCTCCTTGATCGCCTGCACGTAGTCGTTCCGGCCGGGGAACAGTTGGGTGCTCTCCTGCGGGGTCTGCGTGCACCTCTGCAGGAGCGCGTTGACCGTACCGGGCCTTCGCGCCATCTCCTCCAGATCGGCGTTGACCTGGTCGTACAGCTTCCCCTGCACGATGAACCAACACGTCACCGAAACCGCCGCCACCGCGAACGCCACCGCCGCCGCCACCAGCATCGCCAGCCGCGAGCGGATCGGCAGGGACCGGAACCGGCGTAGCACCTTGTTCACTCCGCGCCGCCCTGGCGCAGCACATACCCCACACCCCGCACCGTGTGCACGAGCCGCGGTTCGCCGCCCGCCTCGGTCTTGCGGCGCAGATACATGACGTACACGTCCAGCGAGTTCGACGACGGCTCGAAGTCGAAGCCCCAGACCGCCTTCAGGATCTGCTCCCTGGTCAGCACCTGGCGCGGATGCGCCATGAACATCTCCAGCAGCGTGAACTCCGTACGGGTCAGCTCCACCGGCCGCCCGCCCCGCGTGACCTCCCGCGTCGCGAGGTCCATGCGCAGGTCGGCGAAGGTCAGGGCCTCGTCCGCCTCCGCCGCGCCCGCACCGGCCGCCGCCGCGTACGAGCTTCGCCGCAGCAGCGCGCGGACCCGGGCGAACAGCTCGTCCAGTTCGAACGGCTTGACCAGGTAGTCGTCGGCCCCGGCGTCCAGGCCCGTCACGCGGTCGCCGACCGTGTCGCGGGCGGTCAGCATCAGGATCGGCGTCGGGGCGCCGGCGCCACGGATGCGGCGGGCGGCGGTCAGACCGTCCATGCGGGGCATCTGGATGTCCAGGACCACCAGGTCGGGCCGGTAGGCGGCCGCCTTCTCCAGCGCGTCCGCGCCGTCGACCGCGACCTCCGTGTCGTATCCCTCGAAGGCGAGGCTGCGCTGGAGTGCTTCACGCACCGCAGGCTCGTCGTCGACGATCAGGATGCGCTGGGGGTCACGGTCGCCGTCGGCGGGGCTCATGGGCTCGGGATCCTCGGGTGCGATGGGACAGGGGCTGGGCGGCTGAACGCCTTCAGCGTCGCATGTTTCTCGGCCTGCTCAGGCTCGTACGGTACGGCGCCGGCTGCGGGCCGAGGCGCCCCGGCGACCGGTGCTCGACCCGGTGGTCGCGAGCTCCGGTGCCCGGGACGGGGCCGTGGGCGGGTGCAGGGCACCGGCGACCTCCAGGGCGAGGGCGAAGTCGGCCGCACCGACGCCGGTCGTGCTGTGCTCAACCTGCTGGATCATGACGTACTCCTTCTCCTTCGGCTCGGGGCGTCAGCTAGCTCTGCGATCCCGACCGCAGCTTCGCCAGGTCGGACTTGACGGTGTTGATCGGGATGGCGAAGCCCAGGCCCACGCTGCCCGCGTTGGACGAACTCGAGCCGGCGGCCGAGTACATCGCGGAGTTGATGCCGATGATGTTGCCGTTCATGTCGATCAGCGCGCCGCCGGAGTTGCCGGGGTTCAGGGACGCGTCCGTCTGGATCGCCTTGTACGTCGTCGTCGACGAACCCGTGTCGCCGTTGAACTCCTGACCGCCGAACTCGAACGGCCATCCGCCGCCGCCGCCCTGCTGCTGTTGCTGCTGCTGGCCCTCGTCCGTCGAGACGGTCACGTCACGGGCGAGCGCGGACACGATGCCGCTGGTGACCGTGCCGGTGAGACCCTCGGGGGAGCCGATCGCCACGACCTCGTCGCCGACCTGGACACCGGAGGAGTCGCCGAGGGCGGCCGCCTGCAGGCCAGACGCGTTCTGCAGCTTGATCAGCGCGAGGTCCTTGCTGCTGTCGGTGCCGACGACCTCGGCGGTGTACTCCTTGCCGTCGCTGGTCTTCACCTTGACCGAGGAGGCGCCGGCGACGACGTGGTTGTTGGTGACGATCTCGCCGTCACTGGTGATGATCACGCCGGAGCCGGTGGACGACCCGGCGTTCGAGGCCGCGTTGATCTCGACGATGCTCGGGCTGACCGCCTTGGCGACCCCGGAGACCGTGCCCTTCTGGCTGGACGGGACCACGTTCGTACTGGTGGAGCCGGCCGCGGCGACGGTGTCGCTGCCGGTCAGCTCCTGTATGCCGTACGCCGTGCCGCCACCGATCGCCGCGGCGACGATCGCGACGGCGGCTAGGAGCGCGACGGGGCCGCGGGGCCTGCGCCGGGACCTCGGCTGCTGGGCGACGGGCTCGGTCAGGAGAGCGGTGGGGGCTCCGCCGCCTGCCTGCTCCGCCGACGGCCGGTACGCCGGCGGGGGCGGCCACTCCGGGTTCACGGGGGAGGAGGCGTGCTGCTGCTGGGCGCCCTGGTACGGGTTCTCGTAATCGCCGCTGCGGCGGAAGCTCTCGGTCATGGCAATGAGCTTGTCGCCCGACCATGAGAGCTTCCTGAGCGCCGCCTGAGAAGCCCGGCAGAAGGCCGTATGCCCGATGTAAAGGCGGTTCTGGCAGCTGGCCGAGGTCTCTCAGAGAGGCCTCATGGAAGCGCCCCTTCAGGGGCGCGGGGAACTGCGCGAGCAACCACACACAACCGCGAGCCGCCCGATGACAGAACCCCCCGAGCTCTCAGGCGCACCCGCACGACCGTCGGACGACAAGCCGCGACGGAAACACCTTCAGCCGCTCCCGCCGCGACCCGGCAACCCGCAGCCCGTCATCGAGGACCAGATCCACGGCAGCCCGTGCCATGGCGGACCTGTCCGACGCGATCGTCGTCAGCGGCGGATCCGTCAACGCCGCCTCCTTGATGTCGTCGAACCCGGCGACAGCCAGCTCCCCCGGCACATCGATCCGCAACTCCCGCGCCGCACGCAGCACGCCGATCGCCTGGTCGTCGGTGGAGCAGAAGATCGCCGGCGGCCGCTGCGGCCCGGAGAGGAGGTCGAGCGCTATGCGGTACGCGTCGTAGCGGTTGTACGGCGCCTCGAACAGCCGCCCCTCGGTGGGGATCTTGGCCTCGGCCATCGCGCGCCGCCAGCCCTCGACGTGGTCGGAGACCGGGTCGCCGACGGCGGGGGTCTCCGCGGTGCCGCCCATACAGGCGACGTACTCGTTGCCGTGCTCGATGAGGTGGCGTACGGCGAGCTGAGCGCCGCCCAGGTCGTCGGTGACGACGGCGACGTCGTCGATGGCCTCGGGCCGCTCGTGGAGGAGGACGACCCGGGCGTCCCACGCCTCGATCTCGGCGGCTGCCAGGTCGTTCAGGGCGTGCGAGACGAGGATGAGCCCCGAGACCCGCATGCCGAGGAAGGCGCGCAGATAGTGGACCTCGCGCTCGCCGACGTAGTCGGAGTTGCCGACGAGCACCATCTTTCCGCGCTCGGCGGCGGCCCACTCGACCGCGTGCGCCATCTCCCCGAAGAAGGGCTGGCGGGCGTCCGGAACGATCAGGCCTATGAGGTCCGTGCGCCGCGAGGCCATGGCCTGGGCGACCCGGTCGGGCCGGTACCCCAGTTCCTTGATCGCGGCGAGGACACGCTCGCGCGTGGCCGGGGCGACCGGCCTTGGTCCGTTGTTGATGACGTAGCTGACGACGGCAGTGGAGGTACCTGCCAGCCGTGCGACGTCATCGCGAGTCACCTTGGCCACGCGCGGAGTCTACGCGGATGGACCTGCTCTGGGCAGGGCGTGAAGGAGCTTGCCTGCAGCTCCACTGTCACTCTCCTGCGCGAACCCGACGCCCGCGACCCCCCGTCCGGGCGCCCGTCACGCTTCGGCACGGACCTCGGCGCCGTCCAGGGCGGTCATCTCGTCCCCATCCGCCGATTTTGCCCGGTCGGCCTTGGCCTTGGCTTCCTCGGCGGCGCGGTCCACCTTCTCGGGCGTAACGAATCGATAACCGACGTTCCGGACGGTTCCGATGAGCGACTCGTGCTCGGGTCCGAGCTTGGCGCGCAGGCGTCGTACGTGGACGTCGACCGTCCGGGTGCCGCCGAAGTAGTCGTAGCCCCAGACCTCCTGGAGGAGCTGCGCGCGCGTGAAGACGCGGCCCGGGTGCTGGGCGAGGTACTTCAGGAGCTCGAACTCCTTGAAGGTGAGGTCGAGGACCCGGCCCTTGAGCTTTGCGCTGTAGGTGGCCTCGTCGACCGACAGGTCGCCGTTGCGGATCTCCATGGGGGAGTCGTCGTTGACGATCTGCTGGCGGCCCATCGCGAGCCGCAGTCGCGCCTCGACCTCGGCGGGGCCGGCGGTGTCGAGAAGGACGTCGTCGATGCCCCAGTCGGCGGTGACCGCGGCGAGGCCGCCCTCGGTGACGACGAGGACGAGCGGACAGCCGGGCCCGGTCGAGCGCAGGAGCTGGCACAGGCTGCGGACCTGCGGGAGGTCGCGGCGTCCGTCGATCAGGATGACGTCGGCACCGGGGGTGTCGACGAGGGCCGGGCCTTCCGCGGGAGCCACCCGCACGTTGTGCAGCAGCAGGCCGAGTGCGGGGAGCACCTCCGTCGACGGCTGGAGGGCGTTGGTCAGGAGCAGCAGAGAACTCATACGTCTGGTTCCTCCTCGGTCCCTGCGAGGACGTGGGCGGTACGGAACTGCTCTGCGATCCCGGGGCCCGTACACCTGCGGTCACCTGAGGTTTCCCGCGTCGTATACAACGCTTCCGAAAGCACAAAAGGACCCGGGGGCTACGCTGCCCGAGTCCTCTGCCCAGCAGAATAGCCCACATGGGCATTGGTTCGGCAGGTCATGTGGCACGATCTACGGTTCGTCCGAACTCTGAGACGACCAGACGTACACCTATGCGGACGTTTCTGCACACGGACGACGGCGTGACGATCGATTCCGTATACGACCCGGGTGCGGTCGTATACGACTCCTCCCGTCAACCTGCCGGTGACCTGGTGTTCGTCGTCGCCCACGGCTTCACGGGTGATGTGGACCGGCCGCATGTGCGACGAGTGGCGCAGGCCCTCACCCGGCACGCGGCCGTCGTCACCTTCTCCTTCCGCGGGCACGGCGCGTCGGACGGGCGGTCCACGGTGGGGGACCGCGAGGTGCTCGACCTGGCGGCCGCGGTGCGGTGGGCCCGCGAACTCGGGCACACACGCGTGGCGACCATCGGCTTCTCCATGGGCGGCTCGGTGGTGCTGCGACACGCGGCGCTGTACGGCGAGACGGGCGGGGACGGCCGGGGCGGCGAGGAGCTCGGGAGGCTCGGGGCGCACGGGGGCCGCGGCGCGCATACGGACGCGGTTGTCTCCGTGAGCGCGCCTGCGCGCTGGTACTACCGGGGTACGCCCCGCATGCGCCGCCTGCACTGGCTGGTGACCCGGCCCGAGGGGCGCCTGGTGGGCCGCTACGGATTCCGCACCCGGATCCACCACCGGGACTGGAGCCCCGTGCCGATGTCCCCGGTGGAGGCGGTCCCGAGGATCGCGCCGACGCCGTTGCTGATCGTGCACGGCGAGCTGGACGGCTACTTCCCTCTCGACCACCCCCGCATGCTGGACCAGGCGGCCGGTGACCACGGCGAACTCTGGCTGGAGCCGGGCATGGGCCATGCGGAGCACGCGGCCTCCGAGGAACTGCTGGCCCGGATCGGGGGCTGGGCCGCCGCACGGGGCGGCTAGCCTGACGGGGTACACAGCCGATCGACAGAGGAACCGGATGCCAAAGGTCACGGTGCGCTACTGGGCCGCCGCGAAGGCCGCGGCCGGGATCGCCGAGGAGCCGTTCGACGCGGCCACCCTCGCCGAGGCACTCGACGCCGCACGCGAGCGACACCCCGGTGAACTCGTGCGCGTCCTGCAGCGATGCTCCTTCCTCGTCGACGGTGACCCCGTGGGCACCCGCGAACATGAGACGGTACGGCTGGCCGACGGCGGCACGGTCGAGGTGCTCCCGCCGTTCGCAGGAGGGTGACGATGACCGACCAGCCGTATCAGGGGTACGACGGTTACGACGGGTACGACCCGTATCAGCAGCAGCGACAGCAGCCGCAGCCACAGCAGCAGCAGCAGCCGACCGGGCCGCAGGCGTGGCCGGGGCAGCAGGCCCACGACGATCCGCAGGCCGCCCAGCAGTACACGCAGCAGTGGCAGGGGCAGACCTGGGAGACGCAGGTGCAGCCGCCGGCTTCGGCGGCGGAGACGTCTTACCTGCCCTCGCAGGGGGCGGGGGCGTATGCGGGGTACGGCGGTGCCGCGGAGGCCCACGGCTGGGACGGAGTGCCGCAGGCGCAGGCCCAAGCGCAGGCACAGGCACAGCCGCAGGTACAGGGTCGGCATGCTGCCGCTCAGCCGCAGGGGCGGGCTCAGCAGCGTCATGGTCAGCAGTTCCACGCGCAGCGAGCCCACGCTCAGCCTTCCCACGCCCAGGCGCCCCGGCCCGAGGCGGAGGCAGGGACCGGTGACGGCTCCGGCTCCGGCTACGGTCCCGCGACCGTCGCCGGCAACACCCGTGTCACCGACGCCCAGCGGGCCCGGCTGGAGGGCCGTTCCCCGATCATCGAGCCCGGGATTCAGCCGGCCGCGCTCACCGCGCTGCTGGGGCTGTTGCTCTCGGTCACGGCTGCGGTCGGGTCGTACGCCCTGCTGGTTCCCCTTGTCGCCCTGCAGGCCGTGACGGCTGCCGGCTGGTTCCGGCTGAACGGCATGTGGCCCGCCCGGCAGGGCATCGCGCTGGCCTTCGCGGGGGCGCTCACGGCGGACGTGGCGTTGCTGGTGGCCGACGGGGCACCTGCGGCGATCCTCGGCACGCTGGGTGTCTGGGTGCTGCTCACTCTGGTGCTCCAGCTTCGTTCGCACGCCGATCCGGACGAGCGGATGTACGGGCTGATGGCGACGGTGGTCTCGGCGGCGCTGGCGATCGTCGCGGCGGGGTATCTCGCGGCTGAGGCGGACGCGGTGACTGTCGGGGCGGTGGCGGTTGCTGTCGCGGTGCTGGCCCGGGCGTTGCCGTTGCCGACGGTGGCTTCTGTGGTGGCCGCGCTGCTGGCGGGGGCCGGGGCGGGGGCTGTTGTCGGTGCGATGACGGCGGTGGGGTCCGGTGGGGCGCTGCTGGGGGCCGGCGCCGGGGCGTGTGCCCTGATCGGCCATCGGGTGGCCAGCTATGACTATCCGTCGCGGTTCGTGCACTTCACGGCGGGGGTTGCGCTGCCGTTGGCGACTGCGGCGCCGGCGGTTTACTTGTTGGGGCGGGCGCTGGTCTGAGGCGGGGGCTTCCTCGCCCCCGCCGCCCCTACCCGTTCCGTACCTGGGGGCTGCCGCCCCCAGACCCCCGCTTCGGATAGGCAAACCCCCTGTCACAGATGATCGACAATTCGCCGGTCAACCCCGCCGCAGGGTTACCCTCGCGTCGTTGACGAACACCGAGGTGGGGGGAACACCACAACATGCGCGCCCTGCGGATACTGCTGATAGTCGTCGTGATCCTGGGCGGCCTCTTCGTGCTGGCGGACCGGCTGGCCGTCGGGTTCGCCGAGGATGAGGCGGCCGGGAAGCTCCAGGCGAGCGAGAACCTTGCCGCCGCCCCGGACGTGTCCATCAAGGGGTTCCCGTTCCTCACTCAGGTCGCGAGCGGCTCGTTGGACGACGTCGAGGTGGGGATCAAGGACTACGAGGCCACCGCCGGCACGGACGGCAAGACGATCCGGATCGACGACCTCACGGCGAACATGAAGGGCGTCGAGTTCTCCGGGGACTACAGCTCCGCCACCGCGACGACCGCCTCCGGCACCGCGTCCATCACCTACGCCGAGCTGCTGAAGACCGCCAAGTCCGAGCCCACCCAGGTCGCCCCCGGCGTCACCGCGAACGTCGTCGGCCTCTCCGACGGCGGCAACGGCAAGATCAAGGTCGCCGTCGAAGCCACCGTCCTCGGTACCAAGCTCCCCAACCCGGTCTACGTCCTCAGCTCGGTCTCCGCGCAGGGCGACACCGTGCGGGTGAAGGCCGACACGCTGCCCAACTTCGGCGGTGCCGACATCGCCGAGGACCGGGCCCGTGCGATCACCGACTTCGAGCAGAAGATCGACGGCCTCCCCGGCGGCATCCAGCTCGACAGCGTCCAGGCGGCGAAGGACGGCGTCGAGATCACGGTGAAGGGTTCGAACGTCCGCCTCGCCGGGTAGTACCGGGACCGGTGTCAGTCCCGGGGTCGGGCTGCGGCCCCCAGCTGCCGCTGTCCGGCTGGTGAGACGGTGCCGTCCGCACCGTAGATGTGACCGCCGATACGTCCGCCCGGGAGCCCGGTCGGAGCTGCCTCGGCGGTCATCGTATCCCGCATCCCGGACAATCTCGTCTCAGCATGCGACACGCCGGTGACACGCCCGCCTGTCCGTCCCTACGATCGAGCCCATGAAGCGACAGGCGGATCTCACGAAGCGGCGGGCAGTAGACCTCTGCCGCGTTGCCGCCATGCTCTGTCGCCCCTTCTGAGCGGAAGCTCCGACTTCTGCGTTTCCCCGCTGCCCTGACCAGGGCACAGGTGCGTCGTCTCGGTCCGAGCACGCACCCCTCTCATTCGCACGCCCCGCCGCAACTGCCCCGGAGGAGAAAGAGCATGAGCCGCAGCGACGTCCTCGTCGACGCCGACTGGGTCCAGGACAACCTGGACAACGCCGACATCGCGATCGTGGAGGTGGACGAAGACACGTCCGCCTACGAGAAGAACCACATCAGGAACGCGATCCGCATCGACTGGACCGCAGATCTGCAGGACCCGGTCCGCCGCGACTTCATCGACCAGGAGGGCTTCGAGAAGCTCCTGTCGGCGAAGGGCATCGCCAACGACACCCTGGTGATCCTCTACGGCGGCAACAACAACTGGTTCGCGTCGTACGCCTACTGGTACTTCAAGCTCTACGGCCACGAGAACGTAAAGCTCCTCGACGGCGGCCGCAAGAAGTGGGAGCTGGACGCCCGCGAGCTGGTCGAGGAGGTTCCGCAGCGCCCGGCGACCGACTACAAGGCCAAGGCCCAGGACACCTCCATCCGCGCCTTCCGCGACGACGTGGTGGCGGCCATCGGTGCGCAGAACCTGGTCGACGTCCGTTCGCCCGACGAGTTCAGCGGCAAGCTGCTCGCGCCGGCCCACCTGCCGCAGGAGCAGTCGCAGCGTCCGGGCCACGTCCCGTCCGCGCGCAACATCCCGTGGTCGAAGAACGCCAACGACGACGGCACCTTCAAGTCGGACGACGAGCTCAAGGAGCTCTACGCCGACGAGCAGGTCGACCTGGCGAAGGACACCATCGCCTACTGCCGCATCGGTGAGCGCTCCGCGCTGACCTGGTTCGTCCTGCACGAGCTGCTCGGTGTGGAGAACGTCAAGAACTACGACGGCTCCTGGACCGAGTACGGCTCCCTCGTCGGCGTGCCGATCGAGCTCGGCGCCAACAAGTAAGTCCCGCAGCAAGCGTAGTAAGAGCGCAGACCCGCAGATCCCGACCGGCCTTCCTTCCGGTCAGACCCCATCTTTGGAGAAAGACATGTGTGGAGCGAAGGCTGGCGGCCCCGACGCCTCGACGATCAAGCCCGGTGAGACCACGATCCAGGGTCAGGTGACCCGCGACGGCGAGCCGGTGACGGGCTACGTCCGTCTGCTGGACTCGACCGGCGAGTTCACCGCGGAGGTCCCCACCTCCGCCACGGGCCAGTTCCGCTTCTACGCGGCCGAGGGCACCTGGACCGTGCGCGCACTCGTCCCCGGCGCCACCGCCGACCGTACGGTCGTCGCCCAGCAGGGCGGCCTGGCGGAGATCGCGATCGCGGTCTGAGGCACTCCTGATCGGCCGAAGGGCCGCACCCCGCGGGTTGGACGCCTGGGGTGCGGCCCTTCGTCCTGTGCGGGGCAGGCGCCTGCGGCCCTCGCAAGTGGAGTCCTGTGCGCCGGCCGACGCGGATTTACGCTGGAGTCATGTACGCGCGGCGACGTCATTGGTACTTCGCCATGATGGGGATCTGCATCACGCTCTTCGTCCTGGCCTGGGCCGTCGTGCGCCTCTGGTCGGTCCCGGTGGCCGTGGGCATGTGCGTGGTCGCGATGGTCATCCCGCCGCTCGCCGCCATGGTCGCCAACCGCCGCGGCCCGGAGGACCGCTGGTGGGACGATCCGTCCGGCGACCCCCAGTCCGACGAGTGGTGGGACGAACTCGACGGAAAGAAGCGGCCGCGCCAGTGAGGGCCCCGGCGCCTCCGTGCGCGGCCCACCGTGAGGCGCGTGGCTGTCTCAGTAGACGAGCGCCTGCGTCTCGTCCCCAAGGGCCTCCTGTACGAAGACCTGGGCGCCCGCGATCCGTACGCCCTCGATGACGTCCTTCTCCGTGATGTCCCGGCGGGCCGCGCACTGGGTGCACAGGGTGAGGCGGCCGGTGGCCAGGATGGAGTCGATCAGGTCGGGGAGCGGGGCCGCGTGCGGGAGTTCGAACTCGGCGGCGCGGCCCGGGAGGGCGAACCAGGCGGACTCGCCGGTCAGCCACACGGAGACGTCGACGCCACTGGCCACCGCCACCGCCGCCACCGTGAACGCCTGTGAGCAGCGTTCGGGGGCATCGGCCCCCGCCGTCACCTTGATCACCAGCTTTTTCGCCATGACCGAATCGTAATCAACTCCCTTACAACCTGGTGCGTTGGCCATGGGTCTCCTGTGCGCGCGCATACGGAATGCGCACTTCACGTTCCGTGGGGGGACGTTTTGGATGAATCTGAAGAAGTAGGCGAGGCCGTGCCCCGGTCCCGCCGACGGGGGCGTACGGCACTGCTGATCGCCGGCGCCGTCGTCCTCGGTGTGGTCGCCGGGACCTGTACCGGCTATCTCGTGCAGGCCGACCGCGAGCCCACGAGACTGCCGCCCCTGTCCCAGCCCGTGGTCAAGCAGGCCACGGGCGAGGTCGAGCCGCTGTCCGCCGCCGAGGACCGTCGGGTGAAGACCGACGGCGACCTGCGCAAGCTGCTGCTCAAGCGGCCCAAGGGCACCCGGGACACCGTCTTCGAGCTGGGCACGGACGGCTGGATGGACCTCGCCGGGTACGCGGAGACCTTCAAGGAGCCTGACGAGGTAGTCGGCGACCTCATCGAGGAGCAGTTCCGCCGCGCCGCCGCCACGAGCTGGCGGGTGGGCAGCACGCAGAACGTCGTGATCCACCTGGTGCAGTACCGCCAGGAGCAGGCCTTGTCGGCCGCCGAGAACGCCGAAGGCTCCTATTACTGGGCCGAGGAGGAGTCCGACACCCGCAGCTGGCCCGTTCCCGGCACGGGCGACGGCATGGCGTATGTGCACGACACCCCGGATCGCAAGCCCGGCTACCTCCCGCTGTACTCGGCCGAGGCGCACGCCTGGCGCGGTGACATCGCGATGGACATCTGGGTCTACGACACCAAGCCGATCCCCAAGGAGAAGATCATGGACCTGGCCAAGCGGCAGGTGGGCCGGCTGTGAGCGAGACACCTGAGGAAGCTCGGAGCCCCGAGGGACTCCGGAGCCCCGAGGCCCTGCCGGCCTCCGAGAGCGCCGAGAGCCCCGGGATACTCGCCGGCCCTGAGATCCTCTCCAGCCCCGAGAACCTCCCCGCGAGCCCCGGCCCCAAGCGGCCTCGGGCCTCGCGCATCGCCGCCCTCGCCGGGACCGTCCTGCTGCTCGGTGCCGTCGTCGGCGGTGCCGGCTACACCGTGGTGACCGTCCAGGACGCCGACCGCGATGCGGGCGCGCCGACCTGGAAGTTCCCCGAGCCCGCCGCGGCCGGCGACAAGGCGGAGGCGGCGAAGGGGACGGCCACGGGGCTGGCCGGCCTGCTGCTGCCGTACGACGAGAAGGGCTACACCCGCGGTCCCGACCTCGGGGAGTTCGGTTCCGACGCCGAGCTCAGTGGCCGCCAGGCCACCGCCCTGCGCAAGGAGTCGCTCAAGGACCTGCCCCGCAGCGAGCGCCGGAAGCTGGAGAAGCAGCTCGACAAGCGGAGCCTCAAGGGCATGGCGATGCGCAGCTACTACAACGCCGACCCCTACGCCGTCCACCACAAGACGGCGTTCTCCGTCAGCGTCGTACTGGCGCGGATGGAGAGCCGCGACGACGCACGGGACGTCGCGACCGCCCAGAACGAGTTCCTCTCCGCCATCGGCATCTTCCGCAAGGGCCCGAAGGTCGAGGGGCACAAGAACGCCAAGTGCTTCCTGACACCCAAGGTCGACGACGAGAAGCTCGACCGGGTGTTCTGCGCGGCCTACTCGGGAGACGTGCTGATCAGCGCCACCGCGTCGGGCATCCGGCCGCTCGACCTGAACAGCATCGGGATGTTCGTCACCCGACAGCTCGACCGCATCGACGACCCGGGGAAGGCCGTATGACCGAGCAGCAGCCCATCGCGACGGCGCCCGTCGCCGACGCACCGCCGATGCCGGAGGCACCCCCCGTCCCTGCCGCTCCCCCGGTGCCTCCGGACAGCCCGGTGAGCACGGTGGATTCGGAGAGCCCGGCGAACCCGGTGGTTCCGGTGAAGAAGGATCGCCGCGTTCTGCGTGCCGTCCTGCGCTGGACCGCCACCGTCGTCGTCTTCGCCGCTGTCGGCGCCTCGACCGCGTACGGCATCACGCGGATGGAGCGTACGGACGTACCCGGTCTCGCGACCGAGGCGGACGGGCGCTGGGCCTACCCGGCGATCACCAAGCCGCCGCTGCCCTCCGGCAGCCCCGCGCCCTTCGCCGAGGAGAACGCGGCCGCCCTGCACCACGCGGACCTGCGCAGGCTGCTGCTGCCGGCACCCGCGGGGGCCAGGACGGACAAGGCCGACAAGGAGCTGAGCGGACGCAACGGCTGGCTGGCGACGAAGGACTTCCTGGCGGCGTACGGGTCCGCGGAGGACCGGGACGCCCTCGCCCAGGTGCTCAAGGACCACGCCCTGCGGCACGTCGCGGCCCGCGGCTGGACCACCCCGGACGGCACGCACACCCGGATCTACCTGCTGCAGTTCGAGTCCGCCCAGGTGGCCGACGTGCTCCAGCAGGACCACTTCACCAGCTACGACTCGCCCGAGCACGCCCTGCGCGGCGCCGCCGAGGTGCACACGGACGAGGAGTTCCCCGCCGAGGCCGGGCTCACCGACGTACGGCACTACGCCTACGCCGAGGCGAAGCCGTACGGTGCCGAGCAGGTCCGGCAGGCGTACCTGGTGTCGGGTGACGTCCTGGGGCTGGTCGTGCAGTCCCGCAAGGGCGGTGCCGCGGCCATCCCCTTCCAGCAGACGGTGGTCCTCCAGAGCCAGCTGCTCGGCTGATCCCGCAAGGGCCCACCTCACACGGAGGGCCGGTCCCCGGCCGCGTAAGCTGGGGCCCGGCCCTGTGTAAGTACCGCACACTCTCCGCTCAATCGAGGAGCAACCCCGTGGAGATCTTCTTCGAAGCCCTGCTGGTCCTGGTCTGCGTCGGCGTCCTCGCCTTCTCCGGGCTGGCCGTGAAGAAGCTGTACCAGGGCCAGCGCTGATCCCCATCACCCGACGTACGAGACTTCTGAGCTGCTCATGATCGAGATCCCGTCCGACCTTCACAAGGACCTCGTCCCCCTCGCCTTCCTGCTCGGCAGCTGGGCGGGCGCGGGCGTGCACGCCCCTGTCGGAGGCAGTAACGAACGCAGCCCCGGCTCCGAGAAGTGCAACTTCGGGCAGGAGGTCACCTTCACCCACGACGGGCGTGACTTCCTGGAGTACCGTTCCCACACCTGGGTGCTGGACAACGACGGCAACAAGGTGAAGCCGCTGGAGTCCGAGTACGGCTTCTGGCGCATCGACGCCGACCGCAAGGTCGAGGTCACCATGGTCCGCGACGACGGCGTCGTCGAGATCTGGTACGGCGAGCTGGCGGACAAGAAGCCGCAGATCGACCTGGTCACGGACGCGGTGGCCCGCACGGCCGCCTCCAGCCCGTACACCGGCGGCAAGCGGCTGTACGGCTACGTCAAGAGCGACCTCATGTGGGTCGGCGAGAAGCAGACCCCCGAGGTCGAGCTGAGCCCCTACATGTCGGCCCACCTGAAGAAGGTCGTCTCCCCGGAGGACGTCGAGCGCTGGGCGAAGGCCCTGCCCGATGACATGCCGGACGACGGCATCGCTTTCTTCAAGTAGTCCTAGACTCTTGGGTGTGGTGAGCACCGACTGGAAGAGCGACCTCAGGCAGCGCGGCTACCGGCTGACGCCGCAGCGTCAGCTTGTCCTGGAAGCCGTGGACACCCTTGAGCATGCGACCCCCGACGACATCCTCGTGGAAGTGAGGAAGACGGCGTCGGGGGTCAACATTTCCACCGTGTACCGGACCCTGGAGCTCCTGGAGGAGCTCGGGCTGGTCAGCCACGCCCACCTCGGGCACGGCGCGCCGACGTACCACCTGGCGGACCGGCACCATCACCTCCACCTGGTCTGCCGCGACTGCACGAACGTGATCGAGGCCGATGTGTCGGTGGCCGCGGACTTCACGGCGAAACTGCGCGAGACCTTCGGGTTCGACACGGACATGAAGCACTTCGCGATCTTCGGCCGCTGCAAGGACTGCGCGGAGCGTGCAGTCCGGCCGGACCGTTCGGCCCAGGGCTCGAACGGCAAGAGTTCAACTACCGAGTCGTAGGCTTGTGACCATGAAGAGCCCCCTGCTGACCCTGCCCGGTGCCGTGCCCGCCGAGGGCGTGGACGAAGGCGTCGCCGCCCACTACGGCGATCTGTTCCGCGAGCAGCGTGCCCTCGCCGACGGCACCGGTTTCGTCGACCTCTCGCACCGCGGAGTGATCGCCGTCACCGGTCAGGACCGGTTGAGCTGGCTGCATCTGCTGCTCACGCAAAACGTCAGCGATCTCTCGGTGGGCGAGGCCACCGAGGCGCTGATCCTCTCCGCGCACGGCCACATCGAGCACGCGCTGTACCTGGTCGACGACGGCACGACGGTCTGGGCCCATGTCGAGCCCGGCACACAGGACGCGCTGATCGCGTACCTGGAGTCGATGAAGTTCTTCTACCAGGTCGAAGTCGCCGACCGGACCGCCGAGTTCGCGGTCGTGCACCTGCCCGCCGGGTCGATCGCCGAGGTGCCCGAGGGCGCCGTCGTACGCGAGACGGCGTACGGCCGCGACCTGTTCCTCCCGCGTGGCGACCTGGAGTCGTACGCGGAGAAGGCCGGCCCGCCGGCCGGAATCCTCGCCCACGAGGCGTTGCGCGTCGAGCACCACCGCCCGCGCCTCGGCTTCGAGACCGACCACCGCACCATCCCGCACGAGCTGGGCTGGATCGGCAGCGCGGTGCACCTCCAGAAGGGCTGCTACCGCGGCCAGGAGACCGTGGCCCGCGTCCAGAACCTCGGCAAGCCGCCGCGCCGGCTGGTCTTCCTGCACCTCGACGGCAGCGAGGTGCACCTGCCGACGCCGGGCACCGAGATCCGGCTCGCCGACGAGGGCCCCGACGGCCGCAAGATCGGTTTCATCACGACGTCCGTACGGCACCACGAGCTCGGCCCGGTCGCGCTCGCGCTGGTCAAGCGGAACGTGCCGGTGGACGCGCCGCTGATGGCGGACACGACGGCCGCGGCGCAGGAGACCGTGGTCGAGCCCTGAGGCTCAGATCTCCAGGAGCACGGTGAACGGGCCGTCGTTCGTCAGGGACACCCGCATCCGGGCCCCGAACCGGCCCGTCGCCACCGTGGCGCCCAGAGCGCGGAGTTGCGCGACGACCTCGTCCACGAGCGGCTCGGCGACATCGCCCGGGGCGGCGGCGCTCCAGGTGGGCCGTCGTCCCTTGCGCGCGTCGCCGTACAGGGTGAACTGGCTGATGACGAGGAGCGGGGCGTCGATGTCGCTGCAGGACTTCTCGTCCTGCAGCATGCGGATCGACCAGAGTTTGCGGGCGAGTTGGGCCGCCTTCTCCTTGGTGTCCTCGTGCGTGACGCCGACGAGTACGCAGAGCCCCTCGCCGTCGATCTCCCCGACCGTCTCGTCGTCCACGACGACACTCGCGCCGTCCACCCTCTGCACCACAGCTCGCATGCGGTCATCATGCCGTGTGCGGGGGAGTGGCCTCATTGGGGGTTTCTTTTTTGATCCTTACCCCCCCATCTGGGCCCGTTCAGGGGCACTCGGTCACATTGCGGCCAGTTGGGATGGCACCATGCTTCCACGCGCCGGTCGAGGGGACGGTAGAGGCATATGAGCACACCGAGTTCAGGGCAGCCTCCTGGGGCTGTCGTGTTGAGCCACGCGGCCCAGCTGGACGGCCTGCGGCCGCCCACGCAGCGCACCGCCGAGGATCCGGGCCCGCGGCTGCCCGTGGAACCGCCCGAGCACGAGCTGACCGCACTCAGCCTGCCCGAACTGCGCACCCTGCGCCGGGACGCCCAACGCGACGAGGCGGATCTGAGTTATGTACGACGGCTGCTGCAGGGGCGGATCGACATCCTGCGGGCGGAGGTGGCACGGCGCTCGCCGGCGGGCGCGGCGGCCGTCGTCGACCGCCTCCCGGAGATCCTGACCGACGCCCCGGCCCGCCACCGCTCCTCGGCCCGCCACGTGACGCTGGGCACTCCGCAGAGCGAGGAGTACCGGCTGCTGGCGGCCGAAATGCTGGCGGAGGTCGAGCTCTCGGACCTGGAGGCCCGTACGGACGCCGAGCTGAACACCGCGATGGGACGCCTCGTCCGCTACGAGCAGCAGGTGTCCCGCCGTCGCCAACGCCTGCAGCGCACGGCCGACGACTGCAGCGCGGAGATCGCGCGGCGGTACCGGGACGGTGAGGCGCAGGTGGACGACCTGCTCACGTAGTACGCCGGTAGGAACAATCCGAGGTCCGGCGCTTGAGGCGAGCCCCCATCCACGCGGAGGGGGCTCTGCCGGTTTGAGGGCCGGGAAAAACCCGGCGACACCCCACGCCCGTCCACCTACCGTGACCCCATGAGCCGTCCCGAACCTCCCACCCCCATAGACGTCCGCCCGATCACCGAGGCCGACATCCCCGACTGGACCCGGGCCCTGAACACCGGCTTTCTGCGCAGCCCCGACGTCTCCGAGACAGAAGTCGCCGACCGCGCGTCGTACATCGTCCCGTCCCGCACCCTCGGCGCCTTCGACACCGGCCGCTGCGTGGCGACCTTCCGCTCCTTCGCACAGGAGATCACCGCGGTCGGCGGCGCTCCCGTCCCCGCGGACGCCATCTCGAACGTCACCGTCAGCCCCACCCACCGCCGCCGCGGCCTGCTCACCCGCATGATGGCCCACGACCTGGCAGCCGCGAAGGACCGCGGCGACGTCGTCGCCACCCTGATCGCCGCCGAGTACCCGATCTACGGCCGCTACGGCTTCGGCCCCGCCACCTCCACGGCCCAGTGGACCGTGGACGTCCCCCGCACCGGCCTCGACCCGAGGTGGTCCGGACCCGAGGACGGCGGCCGTATCGACATCGTGGACGGCGCGGACGTACGCAAGACCGGCCCGGAGCTGTACGAGCGGGTGCGCCGCGCCCAGCCGGGCGCCGTGGACCGGGACGAGCGCTGGTGGCAGGTCAGCACCGGGGCGGTGCGCCTGGACAGGTCCCCGTGGACCGATCCCTTCTTCGCCGTGTACCGCTCGGCGGGCGGCGAGGTGCAGGGGCTGGCGTCGTACCAGGCGGACGACCACTGGGGCGACGGCAAGCAGCCGCTCAACACGGCGACCGTGAACTGGCTCGTCGCGGCGACCCCGGACGCCGAGCGCGCCCTGTGGCGCTACCTGTGCTCGATCGACTGGATCACGACGGTCAAGAGCGGCTGGCGGGCCCCCGACGACCTTCTGCCCCTCTACCTCCCCGATCCGCGGGCGGCCAGGGTCACGACGCTGGCGGACTGGCTGTGGGTGCGGATCCTGGACGTCGTACGGGCGCTGGAGGCGCGGACGTACGAGGGGCAGGGGTCGCTGGTGCTGGAGGTCGTGGACTTGGGCGGGCTGACCGGCGGACGCTACCTGCTGGAGGCGTCGACCGACGGGGCCTCCTGTACGCCGACCACGGCGGCGCCCGAACTCACCCTCGATGTGTCCGACTTGGGCAGCCTCTGGCTCGGGGACGAGTCCGCCGTACGGCTCACCGCGCTGGGGCGGGTGCGGGAAGAACGAGCGGGCGCCGCCCGGGTGGCCGACGCCCTGCTGCGTACGTCCAGGCGACCGTGGTGCCCAGACGTTTTCTGAGGTCTCCTCTCTGCCGGTGACAGGTCTGCTCATCCGTAGCGAGCTGTTCAGTTGTGGTTGTGGTGGTGGGCTGTGCGCCCTTATCCGGTTGGGCCGAGCAGTTGTGGCTGTGCGGTCGGTATTCGGTTGTCGATGTGGAGTTGTGGCTGTGCTGACCGACCGGGCTCCCGGCTCCCCTCCGGAAGGGAGCCCGGACGGCCGAACCTGGTCGCCGGGCCTTCGCGTGAAGGCCTAGTGGGCGAGCAGCATGACGAGGATCACCGCGCCGATGCCGCCGATCATGGTGTTCTTTGCCTTGATGCCGATGGTCAGGGCGAGAAAAGCGATGATGCCCATCGGCCCGTACTTCCACTGGATGAGTTGCTCGAATCCAATGACGAGCGCGGCGACGGCGAGGTAGATGAGCGGCATGCCGGTCTCCTCTCGGGGACGATGGTCGACAGAACCGACTCTGGTGGCCAACCTCCTTGAAGTTTGACCATGTTGCTCAAGTTGGCGACCAACTTCACTGTACTTATGACCGCTTGGAACGTCTCATAACCACCATCCTTGGAACTGCCTAAAGATGGCGGGAAGTTGTAGTGTTTGGTCGTGGAGCCGAAACACGCCTCCGTCAATGGGCGGAAGAGTTCACAGCGGCCACAGAAGTCACATCGGGACGTGGCCGATGAGCTGCGCGCCCGCATCACCTCGGGCGCATTGCAGCCCGGCCAGCGCATGCCCACCCAGGCCAGGCTGGCGGACGAGTTCGGCGTCGAGCGCGGAGCCGTACGGCAGGCGCTGCGCATCCTGCAGTCGGAGCATCTGCTCACCAACGTGTCCAAAGGGGCCCCGGCGACCGTCGCCCCCGACCTCGGCAGGGCGCTGACCGGCCCCGGAGCCGCACCGCAGCCGACCATGGTGGCCCTCGCCCCGCGGATAGCGGCGGCTTTTGCCGCCCCGCACGTCGAGATCGACGCGCTGTGCCTCACCTCGGTCTCCCTCACGCTCGCCATGGGCGAACCGCTTCGCCAGATCCACGCCGGGCAGCTGAAACCGGCCAAGGTCGACGTCCGCGTCATGCTGCCGAGCCGCGACATCTCGCTCGCGTTCCCGACACTGGTGGACGGCTCGGCCGGCGACGCCGACGTACAGGTGCGCCGGCGCTGGCTCGCCCAGCGAAACGCCCAGGGCCAGGTGCTCCGGCACAATCTGCTGGCGCTGCGCGCCACGCACGGCATCGATGTGCGGGTCACCTTCCGGGCGCTGCCGTTCACGCCGCCGGTGAAGCTCTATCTCCTCAATGGCGCGGAGGCGCTCTTCGCCTACTACACGCTGGCCCGCAGCGAGGTGGAGATCGGCCAGCGGCACCTGGAGATGTATGACGCCCCAGGCATCCAGTCGACGCTGTTCGCCTTCGAGCAGGGGGCCGGGCTGCGGGACACGACGTTCGTGGAGCAGTCGCATGTGTGGTTCAACGCGCTGTGGGAGACGATCAGTTCGGAGCTGCTGCTCACGAGCTGATCATCCCCCACAGTGTGTGACCTGAGTGTTTGCCGTTGTCATAGGGCGGGACCCGAGAGCAGGATCGCGAGGACGACGGCCCCTATCGAACTGACGGTCGGGCTCTTGGCCTTGATGCCTATGGTGAGCAGCAGCAGGCCGATGATGCCGGTGGCACCGTACTTCCACTGGAGGGTCTGCTCGACGCCGACGACGAACACGGCGGAGAGGAGTGCGAGAACGGGCATCGGTGTTTCCCCCTTCGGGCTTCTGGGGATGGAAGGATTACTTCCGCCAACTCAACCAACTTGGCGCCAACTCCAACTAAGTTGTCCCCACTTGGCCCCTACTTTGAAACAAGCTACAAACAACTGCCCATAGATGGGTGGGAGTTGTAGCGTTTGGTCGTGACTCAGGAGAACGTGGCAGTGAACGGCAGCAGGAGACTCTCGCCGCAGGAGATCGCCGACATCCTGCGGGAACGGATCCGCGTCGGAGAGCTCAAGGCGGGCGACCGCCTGCCCACCCAGGCCGAGCTGGCCGAGGAGTTCGGCGTGGAGCGAGGCACCGTACGCCAGGCCCTGCGCGCACTCCAGGAGGACGGCCTCCTGACCAACGTCAGCAAGGGCAGCCCGCCGCGCATCGCCCTGCCGGCCCCCACCCGGGGCGCACCCCAGCCGACGATGGTCAGCCTGGCCCCCCGCCTGACGGAGGCCTTCGCCGCACCGCACGTCCGTGTGGACGTCGTATGCCACACCTCGGAAACCCTGATGCTGGCCCTCGGCGAACCCCTCCGCCTGATCCACGAGGGCTCGATCCACCCCGAGTCGATCGACGTCCGGCTCCTGCTGCCGTCCCGGGACATCCATCTCGCCTTTCCGGTCCTGGTGGACGGGCGGGGGGACGACGACCCGGTCCACGACCGCTGGCTGGCGATGCGCAACGCCCAGGCCCAGGTGCTCCGCCACAACCTCCAGGCCGTCCGCTCCACCCACGGCATCGAAGTCCACGTCACCTTCCGCGCCCTGCCGTTCACACCCCCGGTGAAGCTCTACCTCCTCAACGGCGACGAAGCGCTGATCGGCTACTACGTCCTCACCGAACGCCAGGAGGAGTACGAGAGCCGCACCCTGGACATGTACGACGCCCTGGGCTCCCAGTCCCTCCTCTTCTCCTTCGTCAAGCAGGCCGGGCAGCGTGACGCCGCGTTCGTGGGGGAATCCCAGAAGTGGTTCGACGCCCTCTGGGAAACCATCACCACTGACATGACACTCTCCTAGTGACTTCTGATACGAAGCAGACTGAACAGGTGACAGCAGAGACCGAGAACGACACGGAACGACTCCGCGAACTGATCACGCGCGCCCGCGTCGTGCTGTGGGACTTCGACGGCCCGATCTGCCGGCTGTTCGCGGGGCATTCGGCGGAGCGGGTGGCGGCCGAGCTGGTGGAGTGGCTTGAGGGGCGGGGGCTGCACGGGCTGCTGACCGACGCCGAACGGGAGTTGCTGGACCCCCATGTCGTCCTGCGCGCCGTCGACCGCCGGCACCCCGGCAGCGACCTGGTCGCGGAGCTGGAGGAACGTCTCACCCAGGAGGAACTGCGGGCGACCGCCTCCGCGATGCCCACCGAATACGCGGACCCGCTGATACGCACCTGGACGGCCGTCGGATCCCGACTGGCCATCGCCACCAACAACTCCCCCCGAGTGGTCCGCACGTACCTCGACGGCCGTGGCCTGCTCTCGTGCTTCAGCCCGCACATCTACGGCCGGACCCAGGACCTTCATCACCTCAAGCCGGACCCGCACTGCCTCAACCGGGCCCTGAGCGCCATGGGGGCGGCGCGCTCCTCCGCCCTGATGATCGGCGACACGCCCTCGGACCTTGCCGCCGCGAACAGCGCCGGCGTGGCGTTCCTCGGCTACGCGCGTAATGCGCGCAAGGAGAAGCTGCTGCGGGAGGCCGGGGCCACTACGGTCGTGGACTCGCTGTCGTCGGTCCTGACACTGGTACGGGCTCAGGCCTGAATCATCAGCAGCGTGAACACCATGGCGGCGCCGACGGCCAGACCGACGCGCCGCGCCCGTATGCCTACCCCCACCACCAGCAGGAGCAGCACACCGACGCCGCCGAGCCTCGTCTGCGCATGCATGCCCAGGGCCAGCTCGAAGAGTTCCCTGGAGACTTGAAGCAGAAGCATTCCCCCACCTCCCTTCCGCTTTCCTGCAACTCTCCAACTATCCGTCCAATTGGACTGGTTGGCTTGCGAATGGTCTGCCCGGTCTGACTGATCCCCTAACCAACCGGCCTGTGTGGCAGGCGGGTTGACTGGATCCTGGTTTGTGGGTGGACTGAAAGCGGTACGGTCGAGGTGTGGATGCGCAGCAGACCAGTGACAGCGGCGGCCGGGAGTTCCAGCGGGTCGCCGACGAGTTGCGCGCCCGTATGACCGACGGGCCGTACTCGCCGGGCTCCTATCTGCCTTCCCAGCGTGACCTGGCGGAGGAGTTCGGCGTCTCCCGGGACACCGTCCAACGGGCCCTGCGGGAACTGGTCGACGAGGGCTGGATCGAATCACGGCAGGGCAGCGGGTCCCGGGTGATCAAGACCCAGCGGATACACTCGCCGACCCCCAAGGCCACCCGGTCGCGCCGCGGCATCACCCTCGAATCCCTCATCAGCGAGGCCTTCGAGCAGCCCGAAGTGACCCTGGACGTCTATACGTTGACGTCCGAGTCCCTGTACTGGCGCATCCAGCAGCAGGCCGACCGGATCCGCGGCCGGTCCATCAGCCCTGGACGCATCACCCTGCGCATGCTTCTGCCCGCTGAGACACAGTCTCTGCCGTATCCCCGCGTCAAGGACGACAAGGGGGATCCGCGGTTGCGGGAGCGGCTGCATGACATCACGGAGCGGCATGCGAAGTCGCTGCGGCAGTCGCTGGCGTCCCTCCAGGCCGAGGGGCTGGTGCCGTCGGTCGACGTCGAGATTCGCCGCGCGCCGCTCACCCCGGCCTTCAAGCTCTACCTCTTCAACGGCGCCGAAGCGCTGCACGGGCCGTATGAGGTGATCGAGCGCAAGATCATGCTGGAGGACGACGAGGTGGTCACCGCGCTCGACGTCCTGGGCCTGAACGCAACGCTGACCCACCACATGAAGGACGAGGCCCCCGATTCGTCGGGCACGGTGTTCGTGGACAGCATGCAGAGGTGGTTCGACTCGGTCTGGAAGCTGCTGTCCGAGTAGTTCGGAGTACTTCCGAGCCGTGCGGACAGGGTGCTGTAGCATGCCCGCACCGATTGAGCAACGGATCCCGTTCGTGCGTATGTGATGGCGAACAGCCAAACCTCGAGCGGCCTCGCAAAGACTTCGTGCAAGAGAGTGGCGAACCCCTCCTGGCGGCCCTCAGGGTCCGAGTATGTCGTGCGAGGCAGAACACCACGTGCTTTCGTTTGGCATATCGTCCTCGTCACCGGTTGGAGCGGCCAGTGCGCGCACCAGTCCCTCCCCGTCCTGTGCACGGGGGGCGCGCCACGCCCGACGACGTCATCAGTGACTTCGTGGAGCAAGCCGAGAAGCTGGGCCAGGCGAGCAGCGGACACCACAATCGGAATTACGTGCTGCCACTCACGGCCTCCGCGGCATGGCTGGTGGGTCTCGATGCCGGTACGTCGGTGACCGTGCGGGTCCGGCGCGCCGACGCGCTGCCCGTCGTGATCAGAACCTGGAACGATGAGGCGCAGATCCTCGACGCCATCCGGGGAGTCCTGCCGCACGCGCCCCAGTGCCTCGTCAAACGAGACGGCTTCTCGATCCACAGCTATGTGGACGGCGTGCCGCTCTCCAGTGTCTGCGGGGACGGTAAACCCGTCGACACCCTGCTCGTCAGGGCGCTGGCCGGCCTGCTTGCCCAGATGGCGCAAGTGCGCAGGGGCGCCTTGCCCCCCTTGCCGACGGCCTGGCCGCGCAACGACACGGACAGCCAGGGGTTTCTGCAGACGCTGGCACGCCTTGCCGACCGGCAGATCCGGCAGCCCAACTGGCAGGCCTTTGGTGGGCTGTTCGCTGCCCTCGGCATCCCTGAGGACGCGTTGATCCGGCTCGCCGAGCGCGTGCCCGCGATGGCCCGGCGGCCGTACAGCCTGCTGCACGCGGACCTGCACCGGGACAACCTGATCGTGTCCTACGACGGTGCTCCGCCCCTCATCTGCGTGGACTGGGAGCTGGCGACCTACGGCGATCCCTTGCACGACCTGGCGACTCACCTGGTGCGCATGCGGTATCCGGCCCACCAACGGGCCGAAGTGATCGACGCCTGGGCCGAGGCAATGCTGGAGATCCGCCCCGCGGCCGTCAACGGGCTGGGCAAGGATCTGCCTCGCTACGTCGCCTTCGAGCGGGCACAGTCCGTCTACCCGGACGTCATGCGCGCCGCGCGGTCGCTGGAGGAACCGTTCACCCAGAAGAGACTCGACGAGGCGACGGCGGAGGTGCTCCGAGCCCTGGAGGCGGCGGCGGAACCGCTCCGGCTGGGGAACGTGCCGAGCGGGCCCGAGATCGAACGCGCCCTCTTCCGATGGCTGGCATCGCGCAGCCACGGCGGAATCAATGGCCGGGCCTGGGTCAGGAAGGCCTTCACCTGGAAGCCCGACCGGCGGCTCGGCGAACGGACCGACTTTCCGGCCTCGGCGGTGCGCAAGGCCCTGCTGGTGGAGGGGGCCGCCCCGGCGGGCCGGGTGTTCAAAGGCACCGCACACCTCAACTCGGTCGTATCGGTGCCAGGGGTCGACTTCCCCGTGGTCGTGCGGCGCAGGCTGCCGGGCGTCTGCCGCAGAGAGCCCAGCTACCTCAGCGAGCACGCCGTACTCCGCGCCATCGAAGAAGCGGCCGTGGACGTGGCGGCGCCGAAGGCCCTCGCGCTGGGCGAGAGCTATCCGAGCGACCCGTTCGCCATCCACACCTACGTGGGGTCGCGCGACCTTCCTCCCAGCCACCCCGTGCACGGCCTGCTCCCGCACGAGGCGGACGGGCTGGTCGACCAGCTCTGCGCCCTGACACTGGTGGACTACAAGCAGGTCGACCCGGCTGCCGGCGGAGGAGGCTTCTTCCAGTGGCTCAGGGACCAACTCGTGCTGTGGGTCAGGGACTTGCCGAAGGAGTCGCAGCAACTGGCCCGGCTCCTCGGACTGCCCGATGCCGACCGGCTGCGAGTGATCCTGTCCCGCTACGAGCTGAGTGACCGGGAGCCGGCCCTGCTGCACGGTGACCTGAACCCGTGGAATCTCGTGCGCCGCGACGACCGCCTCGCGGTGACCATCATCGACTGGGAGATGGCGGTGGTCGGCGACCCCCTCTACGACCTGGTCCGGCACCTGCACCTCACTCCGACCAGGGCGGAGATCCGGGAGCGTATGTTCCGGCGCTGGGAGCGCAGGCTGCCGGGGGAGTACACCAGGAACTGGCGGCGCGACTGGCCGGTCTACCGGGGCATCGAGACCGTTCGTTCCGCCTACGTGGACCTCGACCGCCTGGTCACCGGCGCGAGCCTGGACGCCCCCAACGTACGCCGCGCAGTGGACTCGTACCCGATGACCCTGGCCGCGGCCACCGCCTTCCTCGGCCTGCCCGTCCGTCCGACGGCGAACCCGTATCTTGCCCGTGCTCTGGCGTAGGGGCACCATGACTTCACCCAAAGGCGGTTCGTCCACGGGCATATGACGTCCCGTCGGGCATCGCAGCTGCGGAGGTGAGTCAGGGATGCCCGAGCGGGGGAGCGGATCGGCCGACGACGGAGTGGGGCAGCGGCTGAGGCGGTTTCAGGAGCGCTTCGAGCCGGTGGTGACCCGCGTCCTGCTGATCGGCATCTTCGTCACCGGACTGACCGCACAGTTCGTCAAGCCGGTCGGTGACGCTCTTCAGGGCAAGGCGTACCTCGGTGGCGCCCTGCTCAGCCTGGTCGGCTACGTGCTGTACGACGCGGTCCGGGAGTTGTCCGCATCGATACGGGTGCCGTCGCGGGCTCTGGTGAACTCAAGTCAGCTGGGCGGCTTCGTCAGCGAGGCCTTTCAGGCTCGACGCGTGGAGATCAGTTTCCTCGGCTACACCGGCGAAACCCTCTACAACGAGCTGTACCACCGCTTGGAGGGCCTCTTCGACAATCCGGGGCCCACCCGGATCGTGTCGGTGCGCATGCTGGTACCGGACTTCGGCCAGCCGATGACCGTGCCCTCAAAGGTCGGTGAGGATGCCGTTCCGGTGGACGACCCGGCCTTCCGGCTGCGCATGTTCCGGCGCTGTCAGGAGTACGACGACATCCTGGCGGACCTCGCCGGACGGCTCACCGCCACGGGCAGGCTGACCGTGCGATGCGAGTACCGCTGCTATCCCGGGATACCGCGCGACAAGATCTGCATCTTCAACCGGAGCCAGGTGCTGCACGGCCTGTACGACGTGTCGGCGCGGATGCGTCTGCACGAGATGGGGCCGGAGTTCTACGACCCCAAGGGGTACAGGACCGACCTCAACGTGTGGTCACGGGAGGGCACGGCCGCCGCCGAGGCCGCCGTCGCCACGTGGATCAAACACTTCGACGACCTCTGGTCCCTGGCGAAGAGGCCGGACTGGCCACAGCGGGCGGCTGCCTGAGGGCACCGCCGCTTCGGCCGCGCGTAGGCTCGTCGTCATGAGCGAGACCGGCGGAAACGGGGCGGGCACAGGCGAGATCGGCCTGCGCGAGCGCAAGAAGCAGCGGATGTATCAAACCGTCTCCGACACCGCCATCCGCCTCTTCCTCGAGAAGGGCTTCGACGCCGTCTCCGTGGCCGAGGTGGCCGCCGCTGCGGAGATCTCCAAGCCGACGTTGTTCCGGTACTTCCCGGCGAAGGAGGACCTCGTCCTGTACCGGTTCGCCGATCATGAGGGCGAGGCGGCCCGGGTGGTGCGGCAGGGGAGCGGCTCGCCCGTCGAGGCGCTGCGGCGGCATTTTCTCGACGGGCTGGAGCGGTGTGACCCCATCACCGGGCTCAACGATCATCCCGAGGTGCTCGCCTATCAGTCGCTGCTGTACGGGACACCCGCGCTGGCCGCCCGGCTGTACGGCTTTCTGGAGCGTTCGGAGGCCGCGCTCGCCGAGGCGCTGGGCGGAGGGCTGGACGGGCGGCTGTCCGCCGGGCAGATCGTTGCCGTGCAGCGGATTCTCGCGCAGGAGAACTGGCGGCGGATCGCGGCGGGACAGCGGGTGGCCGCTGTGCGGGGGGACGCGGTCGCGGCTGCCGAGCGGGCGTTCGGGCTGCTGGAGGCGGGGTTGCCCGCCGCGGTTCGGCGCAACCATGGCTGAGGCTCGGTAAAAAAGTTAACTCGGTTACGTTATTTCGGTACGCTCCTTGGAATGACGTCACTGCATCACGAGCTCGCCCGCGAACGCGCCCACCACGACCGCTGCCGAACCGCCCTCACCGCCATGGTCGACGGTGCCCAGGAGCACGTCGTCACCGCCGAGGACGTCTCCGCCTCCGGTGCCGACGCCGAGGCGCTCGGTTACCGGCTGCGCAGCCGGGCGAAGGCGATGCGGGAGCTGCCCGAAGGGCCCTTGTTCTTCGGGCGGTTGGACTCCGGTCGGCAGGCGCTGCACATCGGGCGGATGCGGATCAGCGAGGACGTCGCCGCCCCGCCCCTCGTCGTCGACTGGCGGGCTCCCGTGTCCAGAGCCTTCTACCAGGCCAGTGCGCGCGACCCGCAGGGCGTCGACGTACGGCGGCGGTTCGGCTGGGCACCCGGCAGCCGCGGGGACTCCGCCGACCTCACCGGCCTGGAGGACGAGCACCTCGACCGGGGCGAGTCGCGCGTCAGCGACATCGTCGCCCGGGAGATCGAACGGCCCCGCGTCGGGCCCATGCGGGACATCGCGGCCACCATCCAGCCCGAGCAGGACGATCTCGTACGAGGTGACCTCGCCGTCTCCGTGTGTGTGCAGGGCGCTCCCGGCACCGGTAAGACCGCCGTCGGCCTGCATCGCGCCGCGTACCTGCTCTACACCCACCCGCAGCGCATCCGGCGCGGCGGCCTGCTGATCCTCGGGCCCAACCCGACCTTCCTGTCGTACATCTCCGAGGTGCTGCCCGCCCTCGGCGAGACCGGCGTACGGCAGTCCACGCTGCGGGACGAGATCGCCCGGCAGCCGGTCACCGGGGTGGATGACGAGAGGGCGGCCGGTCTCAAGCACGACGTCCGGATGGCACAGGTGCTGTGGCGGGCGCTGTACGCGAGGGTGGGCGGACCGGGCCGCGTCGACCCGCTCGTGCTGGCCGACGGTTCGTATCGGTGGCGCGTTCCGGAGGACGAACTGCTGCGGATCGTCGCGGGGGTGCGGGCCGAGGCGTCGCCGTACGGCGTCGGGCGGGAGCGGGTGCGTACGCGGGTGGTGCGGCGCATCCAGGAGCAGGCCGAGCGGCGGGCCGGACCGCGGAGCAACGCGTGGGTGCAGCGGATCTCGCGGGCCCGGGCGGTCGGGGCGTACGTCGATGCCGTATGGCCGCGGGTGCGGTCCGAGGAGGTCGTGGCTCAGCTGCTCGGCGACCCGAGGGCGTTGGAGGAAGCCGCCGACGGGCTGCTGGACGCGGACGAGCAGAAGGCGCTGCTGTGGGCGAAGCCGCCGCGGTCGTGGAAGTCGGCGCGCTGGTCGGCCGCCGATCTCGTGCTCCTGGATGAGGTGGCGGGACTCGTCGAGCATCCGCAGGGGTACGGCCATGTCGTCGTGGACGAGGCGCAGGATCTGTCGCCGATGGAGTGCCGGGCGATCGCGCGACGGGCGGTCTTCGGGTCGGTGACCGTGCTCGGGGATCTGGCACAGGGGACGACGCCGTGGGCGGCGCGGTCGTGGGAGAGCGTGCTGGGGCAGCTGGGGAAGCCGGACGCGGTGGTCGTACCGCTCACGACGGGGTTCCGGGTGCCCGGTCCGGTGCTGGCGCTGGCCAACCGGCTGCTGGAGCGGCTGGATGTGGAGGTCCCGGCGGCTCGCTCGCTGCGGGCGGACGGGGAGCTGCGGTTCCGGGAGGCCGAAGGCGATCTGCTGGGCGCGGTCGTGGGGGCCGTACGGGATGCGCTGGGCCGGGAGGGGTCCGTCGGGGTCGTCGCGGCCGACGCGGACGCCGACCGGGTGCGGGAGGCGCTGGCGGCGGCCGGGATCGAGGCGGGGGGCGCGGACGAGCTGGGCGCGCGGGTGACCGTCGTACCGGCGAGTGTGGTGAAGGGGCTGGAGTACGACCATGTCGTAGCCGTGGAGCCGGCGGCGATCGTGGCGGCGGAGGAGCGGGGGTTGCAGCGGCTGTATGTGGTGCTGACGCGGGCGGTGGCGGGGTTGGAGGTGGTGCACGGGATGCCGTTGCCTTTTTGAGGGCGCCGACGTGCGGGCGGCCTCCCGTGCAGCCTTACGCGGCGTCCAGTATCGGGAGCAACTGCTCCTCCTCGTACGTCAGATGCGCCTCCAGCTCCGCCGTCAGGCGCTCCACCTCGCCGCGGGCGGTGGCCGGGTCCGGGTGGTCGGCGGTCACGGCGTGGCGCAGGTCCTCCACGAGGGCGGCGATGCGTTCGTGCTCCTCCCCGAGACGGGCCAGGGTGGGGGCGAACTCGGGGTGCCGGCCGGCCAGGAACGGGAACAGGGCCACGTCCTCGCCGGTGTGGTGGTTGTGCAGGCCGGCGCAGAAGGTCAGGCAGTTGACGCGGAGCTGGGCGCCCAGAGTGGCGCCGCCCCTGGCCATCTCCTCGCGGATCAGGGCGAGTTCGCGGCGGAAGGCGTCGTGCACGACCTTGATGGCCTCGCCCATGGACGAGGCGTTGATGTTCGGGGGCCGTCCTGGGCGATCTCGTGCAGGGCGACCACGGGGATCACCCGCCGTGTCTTCTCCTGGTACTCCGCCCATCCCGGATCCGCCTCCACGGCCCGCGCGAAGGCCCGCTCACGCTCCTCGCCGTCGAGTACGACCGCCTGCGCCTCGTACGTGAACGCACCGCTCTCGATGGTGACTTGAGGGTGCGCGAGGAGGTTGTGGAACCACGCCGGGTGGCTGGGGGCGCCGCCGGCCGAGGCGATGACCAGGACGCGGTCGGCGCCGTCGGGGAGGTAGCCGACGGGGGTGGTGTGCGGGCGGCCGGTGCGGGCGCCGGTGGTGGTGAGGAGGATCAGTCGGGCGCCCTCGAAGTAGCCGCCGACGCGGCCCTTGTTGGCGCGGAACTCGTCGATGACCTGCTGATTGAAGTCGTTGGGCATTCTCTCTCTTTCTCTGTCGCTGGATTCCGTCACTGGGTTTCGTGCGGATGGAAGGCGAAGAGAAAGAGGCGGGCTCCTGGCCCGCCGCCGCAGCCTCACTCAGAGGCCGGGCAACACCCAACTCGATCACGGCACAAGGCCGACCCGGCAGTCATACCGCCGACAGTAGCGCAGCACCCCGGCCGGGGTAGATCCTTTTTCTGATGCTTCTCTTCCTGGACGTCGACGGGACGCTGATCCCCTTCGGGGCGGAACGGCCGTACCAGCTGTACGAGCCGGTCCGCGCCCTGCCGCAGAGTGCCGACCACCCCCTCCTCGCCCGTATCGACCCGGCACTCGGCGCCCGCCTGACGCGGCTCGCCGCCCTCGGCTGCGAGCTGGTGTGGGCCACGACCTGGCTGGACGACGCGAACACCTGCATCGCCCCGTGGCTGGGCCTGCCCCCGCTGCCGGTGATGGACCGGCCGGACGAGGACGACGAGCCCGGCTCCGCCCCCGGTTCGGGCGCCGGTTCCGCCCCCGACGCCGGCTCCGGTTGCGACCTCGGCCGGCCCCGTGGCCTGCACTGGAAGACGCGGCCCCTGGTGTCCTGGGCCGCCGGCCGGCCCTTCCTCTGGGTCGACGACGAGATCACCGACACCGACCGGGCCTGGGTGGCCGCCCACCATTCCGCGCCCGCTCTCCTCCACCGTGTCGACCACCGCCACGGGCTCACCGAACGGGACTTCGACGTACTGGAGGAGTGGGTCATCCCGCCTGGGGGCGGCGCCCCAGCAGCTCGGTGACCCGGATGAACCCGTCCGTGCCGTGCCCGAGCCCGATGACCCGGCGGGCCTGTCCCTCGGCCGCGCGCATGACGCCCGCGTCGATGCCGTGGGACTCGGAGGCCTGGACGATGTGGGCCATGGAGGAGACGGCGGACGTGACCGGGTTGAGCTCGCCGGAGTAGGTGCCGTCGTCGACGTCGCCCGCGAGCCCCTCGAACAGCGGCGGCAGGATCGCGCCGATGCCCTGCGCGAAGGGGGCCAGCTCCCGGGCGGTGATGCCCTCGGCCCGCGCCACGGCCAGGGCGTGCGCGTAGCCCGACATGGCCGTCCAGAAGATGTCGAGCAGGGCGACGTCGTAGGCGGCGGCCCGGCCGATGTCCTCGCCCAGGTGGGTGTGGGTGCCGCCGAGCGCGTCCAGGACGGGCCGGTGCTCGCGGTAGAGGTCCTCGGGGCCGCTGTGCAGGGGCACCGCGTCGGACGTCCCGATGGTCGTGGTCGGCGTCATGATCGCGCCGTCCAGATAGCGGATGCCGTGCGCGGCCGCCCACGCGGCCGTGTCTCGGGCGCGGGCCGGGGTGTCGGCGGTCAGGTTGACGACCGTACGGCCCTTGAGAGCGCCGGTCACGGCATCCTGCCGCAGGACGGCGTCGGCGGCGTCGTAGTTCACCACGCAGACGACGACCAGCTCACTCGCACCGACCGCTTCCGCCGCCGAGCGCGCCCCGACCGCACCACGGCCGAGCAGTTCTGCGTCCTTGCCCGGCGTGCGGTTCCACACGGTGGTCCGCAGACCGGCAGCCAGGAAGGCGCCGGCCAGCGCCCGTCCCATCGGCCCCAGACCGAGCACGGTGACGGCGGACGATGCGGGCATGGACGTATCCACGATGGAGCTCCCTTGAGGAAGAAAAGAGGCAGTGCAACGGGCGCGAGAAACGAGCGCGCGGGACCGGGAGACCGATCACCTGGCCTCCAGGGTCGGACGGCGCCGGAGCGCTGCCAAGTACGCACAAAAAGGTGCGTGTCGGCGCCCGCGGCTACGACCGCGCCAGCTCCTCCCGGAACCCCTGGCGCCACGAGGGATAGCGCGGCTCCCAGCCGAGCTCCCGCCTGGCCTTGGCGTTGGAGAACCCGCGCCCCTCGGTCATCATCAGCACCGCCACCTCACCGGCCAGCAGCCGCGCCAGCCACTTCGGCACCCGCAGCGGCGGCTTCGCTCCCGCGCAGTCGGCCAGATACGGCAGCCACTCACTGGCCGGGGCCGGTTCGTCGTCGACGATGTTGAACACGCCCCGCGCCTGCTTCTCCACGGCCAGTACGGTGGCGCTCGCCGCGTCGTCGAGATGCACCCAGGAGCAGTAGCCGGTGCCGCCCCCGACGAGCGGGAACTGCCGCTTGCGTACGAGTTCGACCTGGTCGTCGGTGGCGCCCGGACCGTAGAACCCGCCGTAGCGCAGGACCGTCCCGTCGGCCTCGAGGACGACGTCCTGGATGTGGCGGATGCCCTCCGCCAGCGCGTGCAGCCTGCCCGTCTCCACGGGCAGCGGGTCCTCCTCGGTCTTCACCCAGCCGCCCTCACGGATGCCGTTCCAGATGGCGGCGCTCTGCGCGACGAAGTGGGGGACGCCGGTCGCCTCGGCGGCGGCCAGCAGGTGGTCCGTGCCCTCGGTGCGCAGCCGGTTGGTGGTGGCGAACCATCGGTCGAAGTGCTTGATGTCCGGCTTGCCGGAATGCGGCATGGAGATCGCCGTCATCTGGTGCACGACCACGTCCGGCCGCGCCGCCGCCACCGCCTCGCCGACCGACACGGCATCGAGCCCGTCCATGACGACCCCGTCCGCGCCCATCTCCTTCAGCAGACCCAGCTTGGCCGCGCTCGTCGTAGTGGCCGTCACGTGATGCCCCCGCCCCACGAGCAGCGGCACCAGCCGCCGCCCGATGACCCCGGTCCCACCTGCCACGAACACCCGCATGACACTCACCGTCCCGATTCCGGAATACCTCTACGAAACCTTGGACGTACCGCCCGCGCGTTTTGTGACACGGCGGCCGACCGGTTGCGGGTGTTCACCTCCGTGGCCGGTTCGGGTCGGCGTCGGCCTCGGCCGCCGTAGGGTGCCGGGCCGTGACAGTGTCTTCGGTTCAGGTGCCACTGTGGCGCGACCCGCAGTTCGTCCGGCTCGCCTGCGCACGGGTCGTCTCCGTGCTGGGCAACGGCTTCGCACGGGTCGCCCTGGCTTTCGGGGTCCTTGCCCTGCCGGGCGCCGGCGCAGGGCGGTTGTCACTGGTGGTGGCCTGCCAGGCGCTGCCGCAGTTGGTGTTCATCCTGGCAGGCGGCGTGATCGCGGACCGTATGTCGCGGTCGAGACTGATGGTCCTCGCCGATGCACTGGGGGCGGGGGCGTACGCGGGGCTGGCCGCCATGGTGCTGACCGGGCACGCACCGCTGGTGGCGATGTGCCTGCTCGCGGCGGCGGCCGGCACGGCGACAGCCCTGTTCGCCCCGGCGATGGACGGCCTCGTACCGCTGATCGTGCCCGCGGACCGGCTGCAACGGGCCAACGGGCTGCTGCGGATGGGCACCAACAGCTCCCTCCTGCTGGGCCTGGCGCTGTCCGGGGTGACCGTGGCACTGGTGGGCGCCGGCTGGGCACTCGCGCTCAACGCGGCGTCCTTCGTCGTCAGTGCCGCGCTGATCGCCCCGCTGAGGGTGGCCGCACGGCCGCGCAAGAGGGCGTCGGGCTGGGCCGATCTGCGAGAGGGGTGGCAGGAGTTCGCCTCCCGGCAGTGGCTGTGGGTCGTCGTCTCCCAGTACGCCTTCGTCGTCGCCGCGCTCAACGCCAACGTCGGGGTGCTCGGCCCACTGACGGCCGAGCAGCACCTCGGCGGGGCGCGGGCGTGGTCGGTGATCGTGGGGGCGCAGGCCGTGGGCACCATCGCCGGCGCGGGACTCGCGGCCCACGTGCGGGTGAAGCGTCCCCTTCTGGTGGGCGTACTGTGCACATTCCCGGCCGCCCTGCCGATCGCCCTGCTCAGCGCCGAAGCCCCGGTATGGCTGATCGCCACGGCCATGTTCGGCGCCGGGATCGCGAGCGACGTCTTCGGCGTGCTGTGGGCCACGACCATCCAGCGGGAGATCCCGGAGCGGGCCCTGTCCCGCGTCAGTTCCTACGACTGGTTCGGCTCCCTGGCCTTCGCCCCGCTCGGCCTGCTGGTCGCCGGACCCGTCGCCGCGGCCGTGGGCACCGGACGGACCCTGGCCGGCTGTGCGGCCCTGATCGTCCTGGCCACCACGGCCGCCCTGCTCTCACCTCAGGTGCGCAGCCTCCGCACCGGAACCTGAGAAGTCGTACGCGGACCAGTCGGTGAGCGTGCGGTAGCCGAGACGCTGGTAGAGGGCGTTGCTCGTGGGGTTGGACAGGTCCGCGAACAGCACGACGTCCTTCGCGCCCGCGGTCAGGGCGGCCCGGCTCACCTCGGCCGTCACGGCGCCCGCGTAGCCGTGACCGCGCAGGTCGGCCGGGGTGTAGACGATGTCCACCTGGATCTGGCCGCCGATCAACGGGTTCATGCCGGCGATGGAGACGGGAGTGCCGTCCGGGGTCTCCCACAGCGTGTAGCGCTTGTCGGCGAAGCGTGTGCTCGCCCAGGAGCCGGCGTCGATGGAGACGACTTCCCCGACGGCCTTGGCGAACTCGCCGCACCAGAACATGACTTGTTCAAGATCCTGCTCGCCCAGGACGCGGCCCCGGCCCGCCGGCATCGGCTCCGGTGGCGTGAGCGTGCCGAGGCGGTACAGGCGCAGCCGCGTGTCGCGGAGCTTCGCCGTCGCCCCGGTTCGCCGCTGCCAGGCCTCGGCGAAAGCGGTGGCGGTGCCGTGGTCCGCGTTGACGGAGGGCAGGGAGTGCCCGAGGGCGGCCAGGTGGGCGGCGAGGGAGTCGGCCTGCTCGGGTGAGAGCGGGGAGAGGCCCATCGCGCGGGGTGGGAGCCGGCAGAAGGTCGCGCGGACCTCGCCCGCCTGCTCCAGCATGCCGAAGACCGGGGCTTCGGTGCCGAAGGCGTCCGCCCCACGCGTCCGCACTCTCTCGGCCCACGTCAACTGCATGACGTGCGGGCCGGGCCGCGAGCGCAGGAAGCCTCCGGCCCGGGCCAGGAAGTCGTCGACGTCTTCGGTGAGGTGCCAGCCATCGGGTCGCATGCTTCATGATTCCGCGTGCCTGCGGGTGTGCCCTGTCGTTTTCAGCCAGGGCGGGGCGGGAGGATGCCGGGGACGTGTCCCGGCAGGGGCCGAACTTCGAGGCCGGACATCTAGGCCGGACATCTAGGCCGAGTGTCCTGTCCCAGGTAACTGTGGGCAGGGCGAGGGTCTGACCTGTGGTGCCTACGGATGAGTGGGACAGGTCGGTGGGTGGTGTCCCGCTCAACCGTAGGCAGCGTGATGTTCATCCGCGGAGCCAAGCCAGCAGGCGCCGTGGAGTCGGTCGCGACGTGTCGGCCGTCGTGGCTCGGGGAGCCGGCTTGGCTTTCCTGACTTGTTGGGCGAGTCGGTATGCGTCGGCTTCACGGATGAGTTCTTGAGAGCGGATCTGGTGCAACTCGAAGTGCATGCCGTCCGCTCCTACTGCTGGAGCTCCGTCACGTCGGCGACCACGCAGCTGACGTTGTCGGGGCCGCCGGAGCCGTTGGCGAGGGCGATGAATTCGCGGACCGCCTGCTCGGGCTCACTGATCTCGGAGAGCACCCGGTGGATCTCTTCGGTCGGCACGACGGTCGACAGGCCGTCGGAGCAGACCAGGTAGCGGTCTTCCCGCTGGGCGTCGTGCAGGCGCACGTCGGGGGTGCCATCAGCGCCCCGGCCCAGGGCCCGAATCAACAGGGACCGCTGGGGGTGGGAGACGGCCTCCTCCGGGCTGATGCGTCCTTCGTCGACCATCGACTGCACCATGGTGTGATCGTGGGTGATCTGGAACAGCTCTCCGTCGCGCAGGAGGTAGACGCGGGAGTCACCGATGTGGACGAGGGCCAGCTGTGAGCCGGTCCAGAGCATTGCGGTGAGTGTGGTGCCGGCCTCTTCGGGCGATGAGGCGGGTCCGGCGACGCCGTTGACGGCCTGTTTGGCCTGTTCGATGGCGTCTTCGAGGAGGTTGAGGAGATCGCCTGCCGGAATGCTGTCGGTTTCGAGGTGCTTGAGCGCGTCGACGGCAGCGGCGCTTGCGGGGGCTCCTTGGCTGCCGAAGCCGTCGGCGACGGCGAGCAGGCGGGACCCTGCATAGGCGGTGTCCTGGTTGCTCTCACGGACCAGGCCCGTGTCGGAAAGAGCGGCGTAACGGATTCCCAGGGGCTTGGCGGTCGGAGACATGGTGGGGTCCTTCCAGGACAGATGGTCGATGAGGAAGGAAGCGAGGTCTCGCCGCGCCGCGGTGTCGGCCTCGACCTGAGCCCAGAACGCGCGGACCTCCCGGGCTGCCGGGCCTGCCTCCAGCGTGCAGACGTGCTGGATGCGGGCCAGGGGCATGCCCAGGCGTCGGAGCCAGGCGACCAGCCGGGCCTGTTCCAGTTGTTCCGGTGCGTAGAGGCGGTAGCCGGTCACCGGGTCGACGCGAGCGGGGGTCAGCAGGCCGAGCTCGTCATAGAGACGCAGCGCCTTCGGCGACAGGCGGGACGCCTTCGCGAACGCCCCGATGGTCAGCAACCCCATGCTCGCTCCTCCTCATGCCGAGCACATCGCCCGGCCCCACTGATGCTGTGGCCTCCCCCAAGGTGAAGGTCAACCAAGGTTCTGCTCGGCTGCGTCCGATGGTCTCGACCGATGCCGAGCTGTTCTATCTCAGATAGGTCCGGACATCGTGGGCCGTTGACCCGGGATGCCCGGACTTGAGTGAGACGGGGAAGGCGGGGACTGTCTCAGTTGGCGATGAGTGTGGCTATGCCTTCGGGGTTGCCGAGCCGATACTCGATCTCTGCGGCTGATGACTTGACGGTTTTCGTGAGCCAGATGCGGCTGGTGCCACGAAGCGGGCTTCCGGTGGGGAAGCGCTGGTGGAACTCGGCGATGCTGTCGATGGAGACGTAGAAGTCGTCGCTCATCGCCAACTTTCTCCAGCGGGGAGACGTGAACATGTGGATCAGCGCGACGCGTTCGGGGAATCCGGCTGCTGTCAGCCAGGGTGCTTTCATGTCCGGCTCGACTTCGGGCCCCTTGGCTCGGACCAGGTCGTGAAGGATCTCGGCTCGGCGGACGAGCCGGTAGTGGCGGTGTGCGAGGCCAGTCCAGAGCCGAGTGGTGACGTCCTGGCAGATATCGATGAGGGCCGGGCCGTGGTGCCGGCGAAGGCGCCAGTAGCGCTGCTGGGCTCGAACGATGTCGGGGGTGCGGGACAGATCGAGTTGTTGCTCTGGCGCATGGACATGCTGGCCGACCCAGAGCTTGTGGCGGATGCAGACGTTGTCGTGGATAGGCGCCCAGATTTGAGCGGGAAGTGTCGCGCCGGTGCGCGCGACGACGCAGCGTCGACAGGCCCAGCGAAGTACGTGGTCATCCGGGATGGCGGGTCGGTCTAGAGAGCGGTCGTCGGCCTGGAGGTCGGAGATCGTGCGGGCCAGGTGCTGTCGAGACTGACCGCTGAGTATGCAGAGGGTATCGAGGCTGGTCAGGCGGGATTCCAACCAACGTGACGGGGCCCGCAGCCGGGCTAGGGGGACATGGTTCGCCAAGGCCAGCCAGGCCCAGTAGGACGACTCGCACTCGCCCGGGAACGGCGGCAGGGGGATGGGCAGGGGACGGACAAGGGCCGGGCGGAACACGGTTCACCCGGTGCGGGGCAGGGGCGAGGGGCGGCTGCCGGAGGACTCGCTGCTGTGGTCGATGCGGATGTTCTTGGCCGTGGTCCGGGTGATGCACTCGGTCCCGTCGAGGATCGCGGAGATCGCTGCCGCCCGGACGAGGTGGGAGAGGCTTCCGATCATGCCGCCCGTGCGCTGGTGCAGGTGTTTCGCCATCTTCACCAGGGTGTTCGGCTCGTGCCGGTGGAGGCGGAGGGTGTTCTCCATGGAGGCGATCAGGGACCGCCACTCGGCGTTGAGGGGGAAGGGGCCGGTGCGGATGAGGATGCACCGGCCCGCGAGTTGCTTGCCACGGATGCCGGTGAACAGCCCCGACTGCTCGACGTTGATGCCGGCATAGACGAACGTCGCCGGCAGGTGCTCGGTGAAGTACTTCAGGTGGTCGGAGAGGTCTTCGCCGGCGATGGTGGCGTGGTTGAGCAGGTGGATCTCATCGACCAGAACCAGATCCGTGCGGGCCTCGAGCAGCACTTGGCAGACTGCGCTGGTGACGTCGATGGTGTTGTGCCTCGGGCCGATCACGGGCAGGCCGAGGAACCGGGCGAACTCCATGGCGAGTTTGCGCGGGGACCCCTTGGGTGGGGCGGTGATGTAGACGACCGGGATGCGGTCACTTCCCGGATAGCGCTGCCGAACGCGCAGTTCGTGCAGGCGGCCGAGTTGCTTGAGCGCGGTGGTCTTCCCGGTGGTCCACTCCCCGGAGACGATGAGTCCGCGCCGGGCGCCGTGCTCGCGCTGGTTGAGCAGGGTCAGCAGCCGTCCCTGGTGGGCGATCTCCTTGACCGTGGACGTGCGCACGACCTGGAGTTCGGAGTGATAGGCGATGCGGGCCTCGTCGTAGGCGTCCCGCATCGGCGGGCTCAGGGCCTGCCACTGGCTCAGGCAGCAGGTCGAAGACGGCCGGGTCCTCGTCGACGAACCGGCGCCAGCCCTCCAGCCGCGTGGACGGGTCCGTGCGGTCCTCGCCGGGCTCGGGAACTTCCTCACCGTCCGGGTCCGGCGTGTTCACCACCACCGTCGGCCTCCTTGCGTGCGTCGAAGATCTCCAGCGGGATCACCTCAGCGAGTTCGTCCTCGTCCGTCTCCACCGGTTCGGCAGCGGGCTGTTCGGCCGGCTCGTCCGGCCGGGGCCAGGAAGGTTCGGCGGTGGCCCGGGTCCGGGCGGCGACCTTGCGGTCCCGCCCGCTGAGGCGAGACGCGCGGGACGGTTTCGCGGGTTTGTCCTCCGGGCGGTCGGCAGCGCGGTCCAGTAGGGCGACGGCGGCCTGGGCGATCTCGTCCTCGGTCGCCGGGTCGGTGCCGCGCTGGGCCAGGATGCGGCGGGCGTGGTCCCAGGCCAGTTCGCCCATCGGTATCGGAGCTGTGCGAAGGTGCCGCCAGATGGCGGTGATCCAGCCGCCTTCGCGGTGGTTGCGCACCCAGACGCGGGAGATGTCGTAGGGGTCGTAGTGGACCTCCCAGCTCCGCCCGTCCGGTCCGGCACCGGACGGTTGGCGCCGGAAGGGGTTCAACTCCGCGCTGTCGTAGGTGCGATGGCCAACGCGGATGCCGTAGGAGTTGATCCTCCGCCGGCAGCGGGGCAGCAACTCGATGTACTCGTCCGGGCTGAGCGCGACCGGGACGTGCCCGGCCGCCGCGACCAGGGCGGCGTACTTCTCGTTCGGACTCAACGCCTTGCCGGGCATCAGCGGGTCCCGCAGCCCGTCGTGCGGCCGGTTCTGCCAGTGGACGATCCACTCCTGCAGCAGCTCCTGGAGCCGGTGGATCGTCCAGAGGGCCTCCGCGGCCGGATCGGCGCCGCGGTGTTCGGTGCTGCGTCCCTTGTGGCCGGGCAGGTGCTGGACGAACATCGTGGCCACCGAACCCAGCGTCGTCTCGATATGTGGCTTGTCCGTCGGGGTGTCGGGGTGGGCGGGCTGGAAGGAGATACCCAGCGACTGGCAGGCCGAACGGAACGTGTCGGAGATGCATGCCTTGCCCCGGTCACAGACGATCGTCTCCGGCGTGATCACGGGGACAGCCGCCGCCTGAGCCAGCCGGTCATCCAGCGCCATCAGCGAGGCGTGCGGCAGCACCGAACGGGACATCCGCAAAGCGTCCGCCCAGCCCGGCCGCATCGGCTCCGGCGTCATCGCCCGTGCCAGCAGCAGCGCGGCGTCCACCGCCTTCGTCGACGGCCGCAGCACTGCCGCGGCCAGCGTGCGGGTCGCGATGTCCACGATGCCGGTCAGCTCGACGGTGTCCACTGTGCCGTCGTCGTGAACGACCAGCACATCCAGTGGAGTGGAGTCGATCTCCATGACCTCGCCCGGACGGGCTGCGGTCAGCTGGCCGAACATGCCGTCCGGTTGTTTCGCCAACGAGCGGCGGGTGCGGGCCGAGCCCAGGGTGTGCCGCCCGGAGGTGACCGTCTTCAGCAGCCGGTAGAACGCTGTGCGCGACGGCAACGGCACGACTCCGGGTCCGTGTTCGGCCTCCAGGAGGCGTTCCATCCGGCGCCGCAGCACCTGTGCGGAGACCGTGGACCTGCTCGTCTGCTCGTCCACGACCTTGCGCAGGGCCTCGACCACCCGCCGGTCGGTGCGGCCGGTGCCGTCCGAGACGGCCCGCAGCCGCGGGTCGACCAGACCGAGAACTCCCTCGTCCTCGAAACGGCGCCGCATCCTCTGGATCAGCGCCAGCGACGTCGTGTGCCCGGTCTCGGCCAGTTCGGCGGCCTTGGCCAGCTCCCGCTGCCGCAGCGACCTCACAGCAGGGTCGTACTCGGCCCGCACCGGGACCTGCGGATCATCCAGCGGGCGGCCCGTGAGCATCTCCACCAGGTGCCGCTGCCACCACTCGGCTCGCTCGACTGCCTTGGCCGGAAGCCCCTCCAGCACCCCGGCCGCCGGGACCACCGCCCGCACCGAGGCCGGGGTGACCACCTCGAAGTCGGCGGAGGACAACAGATGGGCCAGCATCACCACGCTCGCTGACTGGGCCTCGTCGACCAGCCGGACCGCGGTCCCCTCCAGCGCGGCCACCGTGTGCAGTCGCCCGTCGAACCGGACCCCATCACCCGCTCGCAGCAACCGCGGACGCGACGGCATCCCCGCTCCCTTCCCGCACCGTGCCGAGCCGGACCCGCGAGCCCGCCGACAACAGCCGGGCCTCCAGATCCACCGCCAGAACCCGGCGCCAGAGCAGATGGAACAGCACCGGCAGCACCGCGATCTGATCACCCACCCGCAGGGCCCCGGCCAGCAACCCGCCGCCGTCGGCGAACACCTCCACCAAGCGGGCAGCGACCTCCTGGTGGTGCACTCGCGGATGCCTGTAGCCGGCCAGCCACCGCACGTTCGCCATCAACACTCCATCCGGCGTCCCCACCCGCACGAAGTCCCAGCCCACCGACCGGCAGGCCGCCGCCGTCACAGCGAACTTCGCCGCGTCATCCGGCGCGATCCGCTCGTCCGGACGCATGTCCACCACCAAGCCCGTGCCGTCGACGCGGCGGACGAAGAAATCCGGCGTGTGCCGCACCCGCTTCCCGTCCGCCCCGGCCCACGACAGTCGGAACGGCTGCTAAGCCGTGCCCGTCACCAGCGGATCGAAGTCGAGCAACATCAGATGGTCGCGCTCCAGCCACGACTCATAGCCCACATGCCCGCCGCAGGTCGCCGACCAGTACCAGCCGCACCAGTTCGCCTGAGCACGCCTACAGAAGAGTGGGACTGCCTACACATCGCAGAGACAGGACACCGGACCTCGAGGCCGAGCACCGACGGTGTGGACCATCTGAGTGGCCGTCACGTGGCGTGGCGCACTTTTGCAAGCACGTGCTTGCAATAGTTAGCGAGGGTGGGGCAAGGTGGAGGCATGGCATCGCTCAACGTCGGCAATCTCGGTGAGTACCTGCGCGACCAGCGGCGCAATGCGCAGCTGTCGTTGCGGCAACTCGCCGATGCCGCCGGGGTGTCCAATCCGTATCTGAGCCAGATCGAGCGCGGGCTGCGCAAGCCGAGCGCGGAGGTGCTGCAGCAGGTCGCCAAGGCCCTGCGGATCTCCGCCGAGACGCTGTATGTGCGGGCCGGCATCCTCGACGCCGAGCGGGACCGGGACGAGGTGGAGACGCGCGCCGTCATCATCGCCGATCCCACGCTGAACGAGCGGCAGAAGCAGGTGCTGCTCCAGATCTACGAATCCTTCCGCAAGGAGAACGGGTTCGGGATATCCCCCGAGGCGGGCGAGGCCGACGAGGCACATGAGGCCGCCGAGGCCGCCGAGGCGGTCGAGGCAGTCGAAACGGTCGAGCTGGCCGAGGCCGTCTCGGCGGACCCCGGCGCGGTGGACCCCCGGCAGAGCGACGGCCACGGCGACAGCGGCCGCGACGACGCGGCGGACGCTCAGGTCGGCCGCGACGACGCGGCGGACGCTCAGGGCCGTGACGCCGCCGTACGCCGCAGCCGTAAGACCCGCACGGACGGCAGCGATGCCAAGGCGGGCGGCCGTAAGTCCGCCGCCCGCCGTACCCGCACGACCCATACGTCCGACGGCAGTGACGCCGACCCGGAGAACCCGAACAACCCCCGGCAGTCGGCCGGCTGACCACGCACACCGGCAGGCCGACCGCGGGACCGAAACCCTCACCTGAAAGCAACCCGGGAGGACCACCCACCATGGCCATCACCGACGACCTGCGTAAGACCCTCAGCGACCCGACCCCGCTCTACTTCGCCGCCGGCACCGCCGAGCTGGCCCTCCAGCAGGCCCGGAAGGTGCCCAGCCTGGTGGAGCAGCTGCGCTCCCAGGCGCCGGCCAGGTTCGAGGCCGTTCGCAACACCGACCCGAAGGCCGTCCAGGACAAGGCCACCGCCCGCGCCAAGGAGGCGGGTGCCAAGGCCAAGGAGGCGCAGGAGACCTTCCAGACCAAGGTCAACGAGTTCGTCAGCAGCCTGGACGCCGACTTCAAGAAGTTCGGCAGCAACCTGGACGCGGACGTCAAGAAGCTCGGCACCAGTCTCGACGCCGATCTGAAGAAGTTCGGCGAGGGCGCCCAGGACTTCGCGCTGCGCACCATCGGTGTCGCCGCCGAGTACGCCGTCAAGGCCCGTGAGACCTACGAAAAGGTCGCCGAGCAGGGCGAGCAGGCCGTGAAGACCTGGCGTGGCGAGGCCGCGGAGGAGATCGAGGAGTTCGCGATCGCCGTCGAGCCGAAGGCCGAGCCGGTCGAGGTCAAGGCGGAGGCCAAGCCCGCCGAGGCCAAGCCCGCCGTGCCCCAGCCCGCCGCCGAGGCCACCCCGGAGAAGAAGGCCCCGGCCAAGAAGGCTCCGGCACGCAAGCCCGTCGCCAAGAAGACGACGCCGCCCGCCAAGTAACACGGACGGGTGAAAAGGGGCCGTAGAACACGGGTCGGGCACTTACGGAGTGCTCGGCCCGTTGTTCGGGTAGCCGGCCTGCGGTTGCGGGTACGGTGAGCGCGTAGGTATGAGCCGAATCGGGTGGTGGACGTTGTGCTGATGCAGGGCTTCGCGGGGTTCATGTGGCTGCTGAGCATGGCCCTGATCCTTTTCAGCGGCTTCGCGCTGATCGATGCGGCCACTCGCCGCGAGGACGCCTACCGCGCGGCCGACAAGAAGACCAAGCCGTTCTGGCTGCTCGTCCTCGGGCTCGCCTTCGTGGTGAACCTGATCTTCAACATCCTGTCGTTCCTGCCGATCATCGGCCTGATCGCGACGATCGTGTACATGGTGGACGTACGCCCCGCGATCAAGGGCCTGCCCGGCGGCGGCCGCAGCAGAAGGGGCGGCTCCAGCAGCGACGGCCCCTACGGCCCGTGGAACGGCGGCCGCTGATCAACACCCCGAGCGGCGGCGCCCCGTAAGGGGCGCGGGGCTGTAGCGATGTGCGGCTGTAGCGATGTGCGGCTCAGCCGCGTGGGCGCGACCAGCCACAACGCATCAGCAGTCGGAAGACGACAGGGCCCTGGGGCGCGCCCTCGCTCTCGCCGACCCGCGGCGCCCCCGATGGTTGTCGCCGACCCGCGGCGCCCCGCTCTCGCCCACCCGCGGCCCGCCCCCGCTCACACCGTCCGGTCGAGCAACAGCACAGCCACGTCGTCCGCCAGCTCGCCCCCGTTGAGGTTCCGAACCTCATTGACGGCGGCCCGCAGCAGCGTCTCCCCCTGCAGCCCCTCCGAGAGCTGCCGCCGCACCATCTCCACCATCCCGTCCTGCCCCAGCCGCTCCCGGCCCTCGCCGATCCGGCCCTCGATGAGGCCGTCGGTGTAGAGCATCAGGCTCCACTCCGCCCCCAGCTCCACCTGCATCCGAGGCCACCGGGCCCCGGGCAGCAGCCCGAGCGCGGGCCCGTTGTTCTCGTACGGCAGCAGCCGCGCAGCCCGCCCCGGCCGGGCGAGCAACGGCGACGGATGGCCCGCGAGACACAGCCCGGCCCGTCGACCGTCCGGCGCGATGTCCACCGTGCACAGCGTCGCGAAGATCTCGTCGTCGGACCGCTCATGCTCAAGGACCTGCTGCAGCGTGCCCAGCAGCTCGTCCCCGCACAGCCCCGCCAGCGTCAGCGCCCGCCAGGCGATCCGCAGCTCCACACCGAGCGCGGCCTCGTCGGGCCCATGGCCGCAGACATCGCCGATCATGGCGTGCACCGTGCCGTCCGCGGTGCGCACGACGTCGTAGAAGTCACCGCCGAGCAGGGCACGTGACCGCCCCGGGCGGTAGCGCGCGGCGAACCGCAGCGAGGAGCCCTCCAGCAGCGGCGTCGGCAGCAGACCGCGCTCCAGGCGGCGGTTCTCCTGGGCCCGCAGACGGCCTTCGGCCAGCCGTCGCTCGGCCGTGTCGGAACGTTTCCTCTCCACGGCGTAGCGGATCGCCCGGCTCAGCAGCCGCCCGTCCAGCTCGTCCCGGAAGAGGTAGTCCTGCGCACCGACGCGCACGGCCTCCGCGCCGCGCTCGGCGTCACCGGACGCGGTGAGCGCGAGGACGGCGTGCCGGGGCGCGAGCTCCAGTACGTGCTTGAGCACACCCAGCTCGTCCTCGTCGCCGCTTCCGCCGGGCGCGGGCAGCGCGAGGTCCAGCAGGATGCAGTGGACGTCGTCGGTGAGCAGCCGTCCGGCCTCGGTGAGGTTGCGGGCGGTGCGCACACGGATCGGCTTGCCGGCCGCGTCGAGCATCTCGGGCACGACCGTCGAGCCGCCGGGATCGTCCTCGATCAGCAGCAGCGTCAGATTGGTGTGGGTGTTGTTCTCGACCTTTGATTCCTTACGCGGAGCCTCTTCCATCGAGGAGCCGCCTGGGGATGCGGCCGGCGCCTGACCACTTTCCACGGCCGGGATCGCTCTCTGCCGCGGTATGGGTACGGGCATCGTCTTGAGTTCCTTCCCTCCCCCCGAGGGCATGGTGGGAACGAGGGACCTCGATCCACCGACGGGGACCATAGCGGTTGTCGGCGCCGCAGCGGAATGGTGTGGGGCACGCCGTATGGAAGCTGGCCACTGTCATATGCCGCGTTCCGTACCGCAGTTGGACAGGGTGGTGGAGGAGCGGGGATGACGAAGGTCACTTCGGTGCACGGTTTGGTGCCGATGTGGCGTGGGGTGGGTCACGTGGTGCGGGTCACGAGTCGCCGGTCACAAGTCCCCTGAACCGACCGCCATAAGCGCCTATGTCCCCCGCAGGGTCCACCGGCACGACCCGGACATCACAAGTCTCCCCAATGCTTACGCATCGGGTCGAACCACCCCGAGGATCGGCATCGTGCCGGCCCCCGCGACCGTCACCGTCCGCCCGGGGCGCGGGGCGTGGACGATCGCGCCGTCGCCGACGTACATGGCCACATGGCTGGCGTCGGCGTTGTAGATGATGAGGTCGCCGGGGCGCATGTCCTCGATGTCGATGCGCTTCAGCTGCTTCCACTGCTCCTGCGAGGTCCGCGGAATCCCGCGCCCGGCGCTCGCCCAGGCCTGCGACGTCAGGCCTGAACAGTCGTACGTCTTGGGCCCCTCGGCGCCCCATTCGTACGGTTTGCCGAGCTGGGCCGTGGCGTACTCAAGGGCCTCCCGGCCCTTCTCGGAGGCCTTGCCTTTGATGTCCTTGAGAATGCCGGAGTCCAGCCAGGCGGTCTGGGCCTTGTAGGCGGCCTGCTCCTCCAGCTCGGCGAGGCGGTCCTTTTCCTCCTCCTCCAGCTGGGATTCGAGCTCTTCGGCCGCCGCGATCTGCTTCTTGATCTTCTTCTTGGCGGCGGCCTTGGCCTTGCGGCCCGCCTCCAGCTTCTGCCACTGGGCGGAGGCGTCCTTGGCGTACTGCTCCAAGTCCTGCTGGGTGCGGGTCATCTCCGCGAGCAGCCCCTTGGTCGCGCGCTGGCCCTGCAGAACGCGGCCGGTGCCGTCGAGGAACGCCTGCGGGTCGTCGCTGAGCATCAGGTGCGCCTCGTCGGGCAGCCCGCCGGAGCGGTACTGGGCGGCGGCCGCGGCGCCGGCGCGCTTCTTCAGCTCGGCGAGCCTCTCCTGACCTTTGACGATCTTCTTCGCCAGGGAGACGATCTCGGCGGACTGCTTCTCGGCCGCCTCCTCGGCGGCGTTGTACTCATCCGTCGCGACGGCCGCGTCGTGGTAGAGCTTCTCCAGCTTCTTGCGAACGGCCTCAAGGTCCTTGTTCGACACGGTGGCCGGCGCCGACGAGGAGGGAGACGCGCTCGGCGTGGGGGAGGGAGCCGCGAAGGCCGTGCCTGGCGCCGCGAGTACGGTGACCGCACAGACGACGGTCACAGCCGCTGCGATCAGGCCGCGCTTGCCCGAACCCATACCACTTCCCCCAAACTGATGTCCCGTCAGTAACATACAAACGTCCGGGGATCGTGCCACGACGACGCGCAAAGTGACAGAGGTCTGCTTCCCCCCGTTCCCTCCTCGTCACCCCGATCTCCCCGCCTTTGTGACGAACGACTCCCGGAGATCGTTCCCTGCGGGGCGGTGAGTCAGGCGGGGGAGTTGGGGGCGGGCGGCGGCGCCGGGCGCGCGGAGCCGCGATGACGGGGTCGGGCGACAGGGACGTGCCCGGTGTCAGTCCTCAGGGCCGGGCCGCGTGGTCAGGCCTCGGGTCGGGCCCCGGAGTCGGGCGGCGAGACAGGCAGGGGTGTTGCGGACGGCCCAGGCTGAGCCGGTCGGGCCGGGCCCGCGAAGTCGTGGCGATGGGTGGGTGACGGGCCGGCCCCGGAGTCAAGTCGTCAGGGCAACCCGCGGGGTCAGCCGGCGGGGCCGGACCACGGAGCCGGGCGATGGAGGCAGGTGACTGGGCCAGGCCCGTGGAGTCGGTAGGCGGGGCGTGACGATGAACGGCGCCGTGGAGTCAGCCGACTGGGTGGTGCGACCGTGGGAAGGCCCTTGCAGTCGGCCGGCGGGACGGCGTGATGGTGAGCCCATGACCCTGGAGTCAGCTGACGGGTGGTGCCACTGCGGGCAGGCAAGCCGCGGACATGCAGAGTCAGATCGCCGCGACGCAGCCCCTCGCAGGCCCGGCCCGAATCATCCCCCCGGCGCCAACGCCTCCCACCGCACCGTCACTTCACCCTGCCGCCACCGCACCGGCCCGTCCGTCACCGGCCAAACGGTCGTAAGGTCCCGCACCGCCCGGATCCACCGCTGGCGTGCCCCGTACGACGCGTAGGGAGCCGCGGCCGCCCAGGCGCGGTCGAAGTCGCGCAGGAAGGCGTGGACCGGTTCGCCGGGGACGTTGCGATGGATCAGTGCCTTCGGCAGCCGCTCGGCGAGGTCCGACGGCCGCTCCAGCGAGCCCAGCCGGGCGGCGAAGGTGACCGTACGCGGCCCCTCCGGCCCGAGCGCGACCCACACATGCCGGCGCCCGATCTCGTCGCAGGTTCCCTCGACGAGCAGCCCGCCACGCGCCCCCGTCACCGGATCGGCCGGCGCAAGGCGCGCACACAGCCGCTCCCAGACCCCGGCGACCTGATCCTCCTCGTACTGCCGCAGCACATTGGCGGCGCGCACGAGCAGAGGCCGCTGCAGGACCGGGATCTCGAACCCGCCGTGCCGGAAGACAAGCCCCTCCCGCTCATACGGCTTCGCGGCCGCAACTCGCGCCGGTTCGATCTCCACGCCGACCACACGCGCGCGTGGCGCGACGGAACGCAGCCGGCCGAGCAGCTCCACGGCGGTCCAGGGAGCAGCGCCGTACCCGAGGTCGACCGCGACGGCGTCACCGGCCCGTCGCAGCTCCGCGCCATGGGTGACGGCGATCCAGCGATCCATACGGCGCAGCCGATTCGGATTCGTGGTCCCGCGCGTAACGGTGCCCACGGGGCGGGCGAAGGCGCGGGATGTCATGCATACGAGGGTAAGTGGCCGACATCAGGCGGAACGCCACCCGCACTGGCGCCACGGCGAGCAGGGGACGTGCCGGGGGGTGTCCGCCCGCAGCGGCGGGCGTCAAGGGACAGCCCTTCTTGAGGCACAGCAACCGCCCGACCGAGGACGGACACCCCCGGCGCGGCCCCGACCCACGACGAACGAGTAGTGCGCAACGCGAACCCCCACCAACCGCCACAGGCCGCCGCAGGCATCCGCACCAGCCACCCACCCCCCCCGCCACGCACCCACCACCCCCCACGCACCCAGCCCCCGAACAGTTGAGCGACACCCGGTAATGCCTCGGCAAAAACCGCCCCACCAGGAATGGGAACCCCTCCCTCCGGCGTTGCACCGCCTTGGAGGGCGCTCGCACTCTCCAGCAGGCATGCCCGTAGCCAAGGAGGAACGCCACGTGAGCCAGTACGTCAGCAGGCTCAGGCACCGCTCCCCGGCGGCCCCCTCGCGACTCAGGCTCCACCGCCGCCCCCGCCGCGTGGCCATGCTCTCCGTGCACACCTCCCCGCTCCATCAGCCCGGCACCGGCGACGCCGGCGGCATGAACGTCTACATCGTCGAGCTCGCGCAGCGCCTCGCCGCGATCAACATCGAGGTGGAGATCTTCACGCGCACGACGGCCACGGGCCTCCCGCCCACCGTCGACCTGGCCCCCGGCGTCCTGGTCCGCCACATCGACGCCGGCCCCTACGAGGGACTCAACAAGGAGGACCTCCCCGCCCAGCTGTGCGCCTTCACCCACGGCGTGATGCAGGCCTGGGCCGGCCACCGCCCCGGCTACTACGACCTGGTGCACTCCCACTACTGGCTCTCCGGCCACGTCGGCTGGCTCGCCGCCCAGCGCTGGGGCGCCCCCCTGGTGCACGCCATGCACACCATGGCCAAGGTCAAGAACGCCAACCTGGCCGACGGCGACACCCCCGAGCCCGCCGCCCGCGTCATCGGCGAGACCCAGATCGTCACGGCCGCCGACCGCCTGATCGCCAACACGGCCGAGGAGGCCGACGAACTCGTACGGCACTACGCCGCCGACCCCGACAAGGTCGCCGTCGTGCACCCCGGCGTGAACCTCACCCGCTTCTCGCCCGCCGACGGCCGAGCAGCCGCCCGCGCCCGCCTGGGCCTGCCGCAGGACGCCCTGATCCCGCTCTTCGCAGGCCGCATCCAGCCCCTGAAGGCCCCGGACATCCTGCTCCGCGCGGTGGCCGTGCTCCTGGACGAGCACCCCGAGCTGCGCTCCCGCATCCACGTCCCGATCGTCGGCGGCCCCAGCGGCAGCGGCCTCGCCAAGCCCGAGGGCCTGCAGAAGCTGGCCGCCCGCCTGGGCATCGCGGATGTCGTACGGTTCCGGCCGCCCGTCGGCCAGGAGCAGCTCGCGGACTGGTTCCGGGCGGCATCGCTGCTGGTCATGCCGTCGTACAGCGAATCCTTCGGCCTGGTGGCCATCGAGGCACAGGCGGCCGGCACACCCGTGCTGGCGGCTGCGGTGGGCGGCCTGCCGGTCGCGGTCCGGGACGGCCGTACCGGCTTCCTGGTCCAGGGCCACAACCCGGCCGACTACGCGCGCGTGCTGCGCGCCTTCGCCGACGACCCGCATCTGTCCCCGCGGATGGGCGACGCCGCCGCACGGCACGCCCTGTCCTTCGGCTGGGACACCTCTGCGGCCGCCACGGCGGACGTCTACGCGGCCGCGACCCAGGCCTACCGGCGTCGCGTACGCTCCCACCATGGCTGACGTACAGAAGGCATCGCAGGTCGTCGAGGCAGCCCTGAAGGACGCGGACCTGGAGTGGGAGACCCCCACTCCCGGCACCTACGTCGTCAAGCTCCCCGGCACCCGCAAGCTCTCGACGACCGTCTCCCTGATCGTCGGCCGCCACTCCCTGTCGCTCAACGCCTTCGTCATCCGCCACCCCGACGAGAACGAGCCCGGCGTCCACCGCTGGCTCCTGGAGCGCAACCTCAAGCTCTACGGCGTGAGTTACGCCGTCGACCAGCTCGGCGACATCTACGTCACCGCCAAACTGCCGCTCGCCGCCGTCGCCCCCGACGAGATCGACCGCCTCCTCGGCCAGGTCCTGGAGGCGGCGGACGGCGCCTTCAACACCCTCCTTGAGCTGGGCTTCGCGTCCGCGATCCGCAAGGAGTACGAGTGGCGCGTCTCGCGCGGCGAGTCGACGCGGAACCTGGACGCGTTCACACATCTGACCCAACGCCCGCCGGACTGACATAGCGACGGGCTGAGGCCGGCGCAAAGGTCCGCACCAACTCACCCTGCACGACCCCTTCCGTGCGTCCGCAGGGCCGTGCCATGCTCACGCCCACCGCACTTCTGAACGTCGTTCACATCCATGAAGAGCCGCATGGAAGGACGTACGGCCATGGGCCATGCGCATCTCACCAGACGGACCTTGCTCGCCGGCGCCACGGCCGTGGCGCTCGGCGCGGCGACCGGCAGGGCACACGCCGCTGCCACCGAAGTCCCGCCCCTCTGGCACGAGTTCGCCCGCACCCCCTTCACCCACCCGCAGATCCCCTACGTGGGCCGAGCGGGCTGCCGAGGCGGCGCGAGTCGCTTCCCCCGCCCCCGAGTCGTCGCCGACGTACGCGACTTCGGTGCCGTGGCAGACGGCACGACCGACTCCGCCCCCGCGATCAACCGTGCCATCGCCGCCGCCGGAAGGGCCGGCGGTGGCACGGTCACCATCCCGCCCGGCACGTTCCGCATCGACGACGTGATCCGCATCGGCCACTCGAACGTGGTCCTCCGTGGCGCGGGCAGCGGCCGTACGACGCTGTTCGCGACGAAGAACCTGACCGAACTGATCGGCGCCTACGGCTCCCGCTACGGCGGCGACAAGTCGTCCTGGTCCTGGGCGGGCGGCCTCATCTGGCTGGCCCCGACGGCCCGTTGGGACTCCCTGGTCGCCGCGATCAGGGCGAAGGCCTGGCCCTACGAGGGCTGGACGGGCAACCGGCGCGACGAGTGGCGCCCGCTGACGAGGGTCGAGCCCGCACGGCAGGGCGACCGGACGGTCACGGTCACGGACCCGTCGGCACTCCGCCCCGGTGCCCTGGTCCTCCTGCGCCTGGCCGACGACACCGGCCACACCCTCCTGGAGCACATGTGCGGCGGCGGCCCGGGCCCCGAGGCGTACACCTGGGACGACAAGACGAAGCTGACGTCGTACGTCCCCTACGAATGGCCGGTCCGCATCGCCCGGGTCCACGGCCGCAGGGTCACCCTCGAACGCCCGCTCCCGCTCGACGTACGCCCGGAATGGGACCCGCAACTGACCACCCACATACAGGAGTTGACGGGATCGGGAGTCGAGGGCCTGACCCTGGAGGCGACCGAGACCCCCCAGCAACCCCACCTCCTCGACAAGGGCCACAACGGTGTCGTCTTCCAGTGCGCCTACGACTGCTGGGCGGTCGACGTGACCGTCCGCCACGTCGACAACGGCTTCGGCCTGGTTGCCGCCTCCGCCTGTACGCTCCGGCACACGCGTGTGGCGGGCCGCGGCAGTCACCACCCCTACTTCTGCCGCGAGGGCTCGCACGACAACCTGATCGAGGACTTCACGATCGAGGCCCGCACGACCCCGGCCCCCTCCGGCACCCAGCTGCACGGCATCAACGTGGAGGGCCTGTCCTCCCACAACGTCTGGTCGCGCGGCGACATGCGGATGGGCACGTTCGACAGCCATCGCGGCCTGCCCTTCGCCAACGTCCGCACCGACATCACCGTCCACAACGACGGCCGCCACGGCGGCGACGCGAGCGCGGGCCCGTTGTTCGGCGCGCGCTTCACGCACTGGAACGTCCGGGTGACGAACGGCCGCGCGGGCATGATCCGCCTCGACGGCCTGGCGCCCTACTCCGCCACCGTCGGCCTGAACGAGGTCAGGGAGTTCGACCAGATCGACGTACCCGACTTCGTGGGCGACCTGCACTCCCGCCTGGAGCTGTACGGCACGACGGACGTCGTGCGCCCGCGCAACCTGTACGACGCTCAGCGCGAGCTGCTGCGATAGCGCCCCGGTGGCACGCCCACCAGCTTCCGGAAGTGCCGGGTGAGATGGGACTGGTCGTAGAACCCGGTCGCGGCGGCAACGTCGGCCGGCGACCGGCCCTCCAGCAGCAGCCCGCGGGCGCGGTCGACGCGGCGGGACATCAGGTACTGGTGCGGGGCGATGCCGTATGCGCTGCTGAACGACCGTACGAGATGGGCGGGATGCGCCTGGACGAGCCCGGCGGCCTCGTCGAGGGCGATGCCCTGGACGACGCGTTCGTCGAGGAGTTCGCGCAGCCGGCGGGCGAGGGCGGGGTCGCGTCGCGGGCTGTCCGTCAGGGTGCCGGGCCGCAGGTGGGCACGGAGCCGGTCGCCGATCAGGGTCAGCCTGCTGTCCGCCTCCAGCTCGTCGCCGGCCTGCGCGAGGGCGGCGTGCAACTGGCCCACGCGCAGCCGCAGGACGGGGTCGCGCAGGTCGGGGGAGTCCACGGCCGGCCCGATCAGGTCGTCTCCGAGCCGGGTCCCGTCCAGGTACAGCACCCGCTTGCGGAAACCGTGCGGGGTGGCGGGGGAGCCGTTGTGGGGGACGTGCGGCGGGAGGAGCGACACCGTGTCGTGCGGGGTGCCGTGCTCGTGCCGGTCGAGGTCGTAGCGCACGGCTCCGTCGTCGACGATGAGCAGCGTCCACGCCTCGTGCACGTGCATCGGGTACGCGTACTCGGTGAAGTGGGCGTGGAAGACCTCGGTGACGCCCGGGACGGAGGGGCGCCACGCGGAGACTTCCTGGCGATCCCGTGCGGCGGCCATGCAAAGAACGTACAAGACGCGGCTGTACGGCGGCCGCCAGTCTCGACGTATGAACGACACGAGCACCGCGGAACCCGTCCGCTTCGACACCAAGATCGCCGTCCTGCTGCGCGAGGACCTGGAGACCTGGCAGCGGCTGAACGTCACGGCCTTCCTGGTCAGCGGCCTGGGGACGCAGCTCCCCGAGGTGGTCGGGGAGCCGTACGAGGACGCGGACGGCGTGCCTTACCTGCCGATGTTCCGCCAGCCGGTCCTGGTCTTCGAAGGCACCAAGGAGACCCTGACGACGGCCCACACCCGCGCCCTCTCCCGCTCCCTCCCGCGCACGGTCTTCACCTCCGACCTCTTCACGACGGGCAACGACCGCGACAACCGGGCGGCGGTACGGGCGGTGCCGACGAGCGAGCTGGATCTGGTGGGGCTGGCGGTCTACGGGCCGAGGAACGCGGTGGACAAGGTGATCAAGGGGGCGCGGATGCATCCGTGAGCCTCCGCCTCCATTCCCAGGGCGGCTCCGCCTGATCGGGTACTCAGGCGGCCGGGCTGACCTCCGGCTTCGCGTCGGCCGGGATGCCGGCGGTGGCCGGTTCCTCCGTGGGTACGCGGCGCATCAGGGTGCCGTATCCGATCGCCGCCGCCGTCCCGACGACCGCGCACAGTCCCCACAGCCACTCGGCGCCGAAACGGTCGATGACGAGGCCGGACATCAGGGGCGCGACCAGGGCCGCGACCGACCAGGACATGGTGTACATGCCCTGGTAGCGCCCGCGCCCCTGGGCCGGCGAGAGGCGGACGACGAGGCCGGTCTGGGTGGGCGCGTTCAGCATCTCGCCCAGCGTCCACACGCACACCGTCAGCGCGAAGACGCCGACCGACCCGGCGAAGGCGGTGAGGCCGAAGCCGTACCCGGCGAGCAGGGACGAGACGATGAGGATCCGTCCCGCGTCCCGGCGTTCGATGAACCGGGTGACCGGGATCTGCAGCGCGACGATCAGGACACCGTTGACGGCGACGGCGAGGCCGTAGTCGGCCGCGGAGAACCCGGCCTCGCCCATGGCCACCGGCAGTCCCACCGCACCCTGCTGGAAGATCAGGGCGACGAGGAAGGACAGCCCGACGACGCTCATGAAGCGCCGGTCGCGCAGTACGGTCCCGAGCCGCACCTCGTCCTCGCCCGCCTGCTCCGTCTTCGTGCGCTCGGGCCGCGACTCCGGCAGCTTGACGAACACCACGACCGCGCAGACGGCCGTCATCCCCGCCTCGATCAGGAACCCGGCGAGGTAGCTGACCTCGGCGATGAACCCGGCGGCCATGGAGGAGATCGCGAACCCCAGGTTGATGGCCCAGTAGTTGAGGGAGAAGGCACGCACCCGGTCCTCGGGCCGGACGATGTCGGCCATCATCGCCTGCACGGCGGGCCGGGAGGCGTTGGAGGCGGCACCGACGACGAACGCCACGGCGGCGATGGCCACGGGATGGTGCACGAACCCGAGCACGGCCACGGAGACCGCGGTGGAGGCCTGGGCCACGAGGAGAGTGGGCCGCCGCCCGAGCCGGTCGGTCATGACGCCGGCCCCGATCGACGAGACGACCCCGCCGAGACCGTGCAGCGCGGCGACGAGACCGGCGTAGGTGGCGGAGTACCCGCGGTCGAGGGTGAGATACAGGGCCATGAAGGTGGCGACGAACGCCCCGAGCCGGTTGACCAGCGTGCTCGTCCACAGCCACCAGAACTCGCGAGGGAGCCCGGAGACGGTCTCCCGGGTGGCACGTCTCAGGGCGGCGAGTGGCATAGGGGGTCCCCCGGGTGTACCCGGATGCACGCAACCGGATGTAAGTGGCTAAGCAGGCAGCCGCAACTTACAAGCGCGCTCGTGGACGAGGCCACTGGATTAACAGATCCCGTCAACCGTCCGCCCTTCGGGCGCGGGGCGCACCCTGCCAAAGCCGTGGATTACGCTCGGACGCATGGCCGACGCACCGTACAAGCTGATCCTCCTCCGCCACGGCGAGAGCGAATGGAACGCGAAGAACCTGTTCACCGGCTGGGTGGACGTCAACCTCAACGAGAAGGGCGAGAAGGAGGCAGTCCGCGGTGGCGAGCTCCTGAAGGACGCCGATCTCCTCCCCGACGTGGTCCACACGTCCCTCCAGAAGCGGGCGATCCGCACGGCCCAGCTGGCGCTGGAGTCGGCCGACCGCCAGTGGATCCCGGTCCACCGCAGCTGGCGCCTGAACGAGCGCCACTACGGCGCCCTCCAGGGCAAGGACAAGGCCCAGACCCTCGCCGAGTTCGGCGAGGAGCAGTTCATGCTGTGGCGCCGCTCCTACGACACCCCGCCCCCGCCCCTCGAGGACGGCACGGAGTTCTCCCAGTCGGACGACCCGCGCTACGCGACGATCCCGCCGGAGCTGCGCCCCCGCACGGAGTGCCTGAAGGACGTCGTCGTCCGCATGCTCCCGTACTGGTACGACGGCATCGTCCCCGACCTCCTGACCGGCCGCACGGTCCTGGTCGCCGCCCACGGCAACTCGCTGCGCGCCCTGGTCAAGCACCTCGACGGCATCTCCGACGCCGACATCGCGGGCCTGAACATCCCCACGGGCATCCCGCTGTACTACGAACTCGACGCCGACTTCAACCCGGTGACGCCGGGGGCAAGTACCTGGACCCGGAGGCTGCTGCGGCGGCTATCGAGGCGGTCAAGAACCAGGGCAAGAAGAAGTAACCCGAGCTGATCAAGGCCCCTACCTGCGGTTTCTCCGCTGGTGGGGGCCTTGCTGCTGTGCTGGGGCCGTCTCTGGGCCGTCAGTTGCTTGATGGGGCCGTCAAGTGGGGCGACGCCAGCGGTGGACGCGGATGTCGAGGACGATCAGTAGGGCAACGGGGAGGGCGATCTCAGGAGGTGCGTCGGCCCAGAGGGCGAGGGCACCGCCGGCTACGCCGATGAGTGGGAGTGGCAGGTCTCGCGGGGAGATGTCGACGGTGACACCCAGGCGTGGGACCATGTGGCCTCCTTCTGTGGTCGGTTTCTAGTTACGGCTTCCGAACGCGGAAATGGAAACGAATGCCGCCCCTGGCCGGGCGGCATTCGCATGTGGCGAGACCTTTTCACAGTTTTGCTTCGCAGGACAAACGCGCAGCTAGGAGATGGATTCTACTTCCGCAGTAGAAAAGTAGAAGGTCGCCGTTCCATGAGTTGGATGGTTTGTTCAGCGTCTTGAACAGCGAGGACTCTCCCTGGCGAGGGAGACTCTCTCTGTCCCTGGATGTGCAATCTTGCACCGGGTTCTTGCTCGCTTGCAAGATTGCAAACCAGGTGGGGAATGGAGCATCGAGGGCTCTCTTTTAGAGCCCCGGAAACCAGCGATGCTCAGATTCTGTGCCTAAATTCTTCGTATGCGTGAGCGATCGCATTTCGCGTGCGCTCCTGGCTGGACGGCATGAGGTGCGCGTAGACGCGGAGCGTCAGGCCCGGGTCTGAGTGACCGAGGTACTCGGCGAGGGCCTTGATGTTCTCCCCGGCGTCCAGGAGCACCGAGGCATAGAAGTGGCGGAGGGCGTGCATGCCGTTCTCGCGGGACTCGGCGTACGACTCACCCGGCTTGCGCTCGGGGATCACCCCGGCCGAGGCCAGCGCACGCTTCCAGACCTCCTCGTTGAGAGACGTACGCCAGACGTGGCCGCCGCGAGGTCCGGTGAAGATCAGCTGCTTGGTCAGCGGAGGCCCGTCGGCCACCTTCCACGGCAAGGTGATCTTGGTCGGCGGGAACTGCTTCGTGTGTGCCCGGAGTGCTTCTGTGACCGGCCCAGGAAGCGGTACATCCCGCAGCTTGCCACCCTTGGGCGGGGCGAACACGGGCTTGCTGCGGCTCAGCTTCAGCTGCTGGACCACGTGCAGCGTGTCCGACGCGAAGTCGATGGCGTCGACGGCGATCCCTAGGATCTCTCCCTGACGGAGGCCGCAGCCGCCGCCCAGGTCGACCATGGCTTGGTAGCGCTCGGGCATGCCGGCCCGGACGGCGAAGACCCGTTCCGGCGTCCATGGGACGACGCGCTTGGTGTCCACAGCCGGTGGACGGACTGAGCGGGCAGCACACGGGTTCCGGGGAAGATGTCCGTCGTCCACGGCCGCACTCAGTGCTGCCCGCACGTTGGAGTAGATCGTCCGGGCGTACGAGCCACGGACGCCGTTCTCCTGGAGCTGCCGCACCCAATCGCGTATGTGGGAGGGCTGGAAGGAGCCGAGAGGGCGCGAGCCCAGATACGGATAGGCATGCAGCCGAAGTTGCGACTCCATCGACGCCTGGGTGTTCGGATCCGGCGCGTGGGTCACCCAGCTCTCGGCGTACTGCTGGAACGTGATCCGGGCCGCGCGCGGGTCGATGTACTGCCCACGCGCCATGTCCGCTTCCGTGTGAGCCAACCACTGGTCCGCCAGCCGCTTCTGCCGGTCAGGAAAGCTCTTCGACTTCTCGGTGCCGTCTGGACCGACGTAGCGCGCGCGATAGCGCATACCAGAGCCGTAGCGCTCGCTCTTGACCTTGCGTGTCTTCCCATCGGGCCCGACCTCGGTCTTGTACCAGCGGTCTTGGATGTGCCCGGCCATCAGGCAGCCACCCCTTCCCGCTGAGCGTCCACCCAGGCCTGCACGTCCGCCGGGTCGAAGCGCAAGTGCCGGCCGACGCGGAAGCCTCGGGGACCGGTGCGCTTGCGGCGCCACTGGTAGACCGTCTCGACGCTGGGGAGCTCGAACATTTCTACAAGGTCGTCAGGAGTCAGGAACCGAGAGGGCAGGGCGCGCGAAGCGGCTGCCATTTCCGCAGCGGAACGGCGTCGGTCAGCCATGGGTTGGCTCTCCTTCCGTTCCGGGGGCGGGTTCGAGAGAGGCAGTGAGCCAAGCCTCTGCGGCACTTAGGCCGGTTCCGGCGAACACCCAGTGAGCGAGGACGAGCGTGCTTTCGCCGCCCTCCGGGACAGTCGGCACGGCCTGTGCGCGGCGCCAGTCGGCACGGGCATCACGAAGGGCGCCGAGCGTGGTGGAGTAGCGGCGGGACTTGGTGGAGAAGTGGCCACGGAAGCCGAGCATGTGAGCCCAGGCTCGGAGGCGGAGTTCTTCGAGTTCCTTGCGGGCGCCGAGGGTCCAGGCGGTTCGGATCATGCGGCGGGCGTGGGTCGCTGATGTCGAGCTGTGCGAGTTCGGCGAGGAACTTCAGCGGGCGGTCGAGGGCCCCGGTCGCGGTCTCGGCGCCCTTGGTGGCGTACTTGGCGACGTACGCCGCTACGGCCCGTTCGGTGAGCTCCTGGCCGTCGTTGAAGTCGGCGGATCGGATGGTCCGGACGTCGAGTTGGCGGCCGAAGGTGAAGGTGTGGGTGCGGCCGTCGATGACGGGGCCGTCGACGCAGACTGCGGTTGCGGCAGCGCGAATGGCATCGGTGAGGAGTTCGGCGGTGGCCCAGGCGGGCGGTGGGGTGTCGCCACCTTCCGGGCCGTCGATGCGGATGACGGCGTGGAAGTGGACTGCGCCGCGTTTCTGGTACTCGGCGACTTTGGCGAAGGACACCCGGGCGTGCTGGCGGAAAGCGCGTTGTGTGAGGCCGGCGCGCTTGGCGACTTCGCGGCGGAGGTAGGTGGAGAGACGGCGCCAGAGTGCACCCGCGTGCGCGTTCCAGAGCACGGCGGCTTCGTAGTCGTAGGTGTCGGGGTCGAGTGGGGTGCCGAGTTCAGCGTCGTCCTGGTCGTGCACGATGCCGCAGCGGCAGGGGCGGACGGTTCGGGCCGGGCCGGTGGGGCGGTTGTGGACCGGGCCGAAGCCGGGGGCCGTGAAGGTGGCGAAGACGCGGGGATGGGCGGCGACGCGTTCCGGGACGCCCTTGCCTCCGCGCAGGCCGGAGGTGATCAGGTGGAAGGTGTCGCGGCGATACACCTCCGCGCATGCCGCGCAGCGGGTCGTGCGGCGGTTGTTGCAGCGGACCAGGAGGTGACCGGCCGGGAGGGTCGTCGAGTCGAGGTGGTGGAGGACGGCTCCGACTTCACCGGTCCGAGTGTTCACGTCGTACTCGGTCCGGTGGCCGTCGAGGCGAATCGGATGCGTGCAGCCGCCCAGGCCGGAGAGCTGACGCAGTAGAGCCGGCATGGTGCCGAGGGCGGCCAGTTCGCCGAGTTCCTGGAGCGGGGGCGAAGTCTCGCGGGTGAAGATGGTGGTTCTCCTTCTGGCTTCGGTCAGGAGGGACAAAGCCCCCGGGGCGACGGATGCTTGGCGGTGTCAGTCCGCCCCGGTGGTCTGGTGGAGCTGGGGCGTCAGCGGCGGAGCTGGTCGCGGAGCATCGAGCGCAGGACGACGGCGGCGACTGCCACCGAGATGGCCGTGACGGCGACGGCGGCCAGGAGCGCGGTCAGGACGACACCGCCGACGAGGACGGCCGCGACCGCTCCGGTACTGACGGAGATCTGCGGAGCCGTGCGCTGCACGGGTGCCGGATCAACCGTGGTGTGGCTGTGCGCGGGCGGCGGGGTGGGGTTGGCGGGGTACTTGGGCAGGAACACAGCGAAGCTCTCCTTGCCTACTCGTCTAGTCGTGTGAGCCGTTTATGACGTCCACGCCGGAGCGCGTGCCGGATTCGATGGCCGGGGCCATGAAGGTGTGCGAGAGCCAGAAGCCGAAGAGGGCGATCAGCACGACGATCCAGGTACGGACGCCGAGGAACTTGACCGCTCCCCAGGCGAAGAAGCCGAGGACTACGACGAGCGGCAGGCTGACAGTCACGGGGTGCGAGTCCTTTCAGCGGACGGGGCAGCGGTGGGTGCGGGCGGCGAGTTCGGCGGCGGCGCGACTGTCGTAGTCGGCGGAGAAGCCGCAGCGCGGGGCCGTGCAGGCGGCGGTGTGCTTCTCTCGGCCACGGCCGTCGTAGGAGGTGCCGACCTGAACAGGGCCGATGCGGGTGACGGAGCGGAAACGGCGGTTGGCGCTCATGGATCTCTCCTCTCAGAGCTGGGCGGCGATGGCGTCGGCCATAGGCGGGGCGACGCCGAGTCGGGCACGGAGGGTTGGGGTGTCGATGGCCGTTCCGGTGCGGGTGTGGTGCTCGGCGGCGACATTGCGGGCGTGCTCCACCAAGGCGGCCGGGACGGAGACGGCGGGCGGAGGAGCAGAGGCCGGGATCGGGTCCGGTTCGGCGGCCGGGGGTTCCGGGAGCTCCAGTGCAGGGGCGGGCGTCCCCTCCTGATCCTCGATGTCCTCGATGTCCTCGAACTGGTCCCGAGTCTCGGTCGCTTGGCTCGCGGTGGGATCGGCCTGCTCAGTCGGTGTCGAGTGAGCGAGGAGCGTGCCGCCGAGGAAGGCGACCGCGGGCCAGCCCGCCACGAGGATGCGCAGCCAGGCCGGCACGTGGTCCATGTCGAGCAGCCCAGCCGTAGCGACGTTGGCACCGAGGGATGCGACGAGCGCGATGACGAACCAGCACCACCCAGCGGCTTTCGCGTCACCGTTCCGCAGTCGGCGCCAAGCGGCGACAAGCAGCAGGTCGACCGAGACCGGGTAGGCCCACGCCTTCCACCCGTCCTGTCCGGCCGCCGAGGCGACGTCGTGCAGGTGGGCGAACGACAGGGCGGCGGCGATGACGGCCTGGATGAGCACCGCATCGATACGGGCCAGTTGGGCGCGCATGCTGCGGCTCCTTCCGGATTCAGGCATGGCAGGGGTAGGGACCTGGCGCGAGACGGTCACGCCGACCGGTTGGGGAAGGGCAGGTCAGTCGGTCACCGGGCGCGGCTTCACGACCGGAGCCAGGGGCGCGACCAGCCGCACAGGCACGTTTGGCCGGAAGGGCTTGAGTGCGGGCAGGTCGGGGACCAGGTGGGCCGATGCGTGGCAGGTCTTGGCGGCGTCGGCGAGGGAGAGGTAGGGGGTGCGGATGCGTGACCAGCCGCCGGAGGTGTCACCGGCGATGGCGAGGCCGGGCTGTTCGGGGGCGATGGCGCAGGCGGCGGAGACCGCTTCGGGGGCGATGTCGCCGAGTGCCATCTTGGCGGAGGCTTCGTCGTTGACGCGGTGGCAGACACGGCCGGTCAACTGGGCCCGCAGCATGGTCGCGCCCTTCCCCAACTCGGCGCCGAACCGCTGCCCGCAGACCTCCAGGTAGATGCCGGCGGCACGGCCGAGCTGGGCGAGGCGGATGAGTTGCGTGACCATCTCGTCCCGCCGTTCCTCTTCCTTCTTCGTTGCGACGAGGAAGAGTTCGGCCACCTCGTCCACGAGCAGGACGATGGGCACGGGCCGCTCATGCTCGGGGAGTCCCCAGATGTCGGAGGTGACTTCCTCGTCCGGAGTGGCCGGGGCGATGCCCTGCCGGGCCTTGATCAGGTCGTAGCGGTCTTCCATTTCCTTGATGAGCGCGGGCAGCAACTCCGCGGCCTGGTCAGGGTCGGTGGCGAGAGCCGACAGACGCGGAGCGAAGGGAGCCAGTTCGACGCCCCGCTTGCAGTCGATGCCGACCAGGGCGACGGGCTGTCGGGCGAGTCCGGAGACGAGATGCCGCAGGTACATGGACTTGCCGGACAGGGTGGCGCCGAGCGTGAGGCCGTGGGGGACGGTTCGGTAGTCGCGTACGAAGGGTGTGGCGTCCTCCCGCAGGGCCACCGGAACCCTCAGGAAGTCGGCAGCGACCTTGCGCGGCATGCGGACCTTGCGCAACACGTCGAAGCCGACAAGCCGCAGCTCGACGACACCGGGCTTGATGGTGGTGACGTAGACGGCGTGAACTCCCCAGGCGTGCCGCAGCCGTTCGGCGGAGGCGGCGACGTCGGCGGGTTCCTGCCCGGGTGCGAGTCGCAGGCGGATCCGGAGCCCGGTCGTGGTGGGTCGGATGATGCCGCGACGCGGCGGGACGGGGCGGACCTCGCGACGGGTGGTGGCCTTGACCGCCAGGACCCGGAGCCGGGAGGGCGCCACGGACAGGCCGCAGGCTTCCATGACCGAGCCGTACGAGCTGAGCAGGCGAGCCGTGGACATCGGCAGGCCGACCGTCGACCAGTAGATCCCGGGGTGCTTGGCCCGGGCGTAGGCAGCCCCACCGCCGAGCGCGGCGACAGGACCACCCACCTCCAGAAGCGTCGCTATGTCGGTCATCAGGCAGCGGCTCCGGTGGCGGCCGGGAAGGCGGCCGGAGTGACAGCGGCGGCCCGGTACGCGATGCCGTGGCGCTGCTGCCCGTTGAACACGCTCTCCCACGGCCGGGCCACGAGCCCCGGCAGCGAGACCGGAGCACCGAGCGTCAGCCCCTCGGACACCCCGCTCTCCGGCAGGGTCACCTTGATCAGGGACGACTCCCCCTCCTCGATGTAGACGACGCCGATCGTCATCAGTGCCTCGCCGCGCACGCTGTCCTTGGCGATCTCGCCGGTCTGCCGGTCGCGGACCTTGGGCTCGGGCGCCTCGGTCAGCAGGATCGTTGCGGCCGAGGTCTCCACGCGGATGGTGCGCAAGATTTCTTCCCATCTACTCGTCTATACAAGATGCAGTCTTCGAACCCGATCTCCGGGAACGCCGACCACCTTGCCACACAACTTGCCCACTCGTCTATACGAGTATGCTTGTTGGGGTGTACGAGTTTAAGAGAACGGCCCCGCGCACCACCGCCGGTCAGGCCCTCACGTGGCCGGGAGCTGGTACGACAGGACGTAGGCGTCTGCCGCCATCACCGTGTCGCAAACTTCTACGGCTCGCCCCTCGGTGTCGTAGGCGGTCCGAATCAGGTGGATCACGGGCACGCCAGCGGCCAGGCGGAGCGTCTTCACTTCGGACGGCGAGGGCATCCGGGCGCGAATCTCCTCCTCGAAGTGGTCGAGGTGATGGCCCAGCTCTTCGAGTCGGGCGTAGATGCCGCCGGGGCCGGGGTTGGGTTCGGCGATCTGCGTGCCGCGCGCGATGTCGAGCGGCAGGTAGGAGGTGGCGAACTCGACCGGCCGTCCGTCGAGCAGGTACCGGCGCCGGCGGGCGAGCACACGTCGCACGGACCCCAGCCGGGTGGAGATGTCCTGACTGGCCTTCTCTTCCTTGACCTCCAGGCTGTCGACCTGCGGGTGACTGCCGGCGGCGTCGGCCTCGACGATGAAGGCGGACTTGCCTTGCTCGCGATGGCGCCGGGCGAACCGGTCGGAGGCGAGGCGTCGCACAGGCGGTCGTGGTCGCACGAAGACGCCCTTGCCGTGCTCGGCGTGGACCAGGCCCTCGCCCTGGAGAATGGAGAAGGAGTTTCGAACCGTCATGCGGGAAACTCCGTAGTGGTCGACAAGCTCCGCCTCCGAGGGCAGCTTTTCACCCTCCTTGAATCGCCCACGGTCGATGGCCTCGCGCAGCTGGTCGGCGATCTGCCGGAAGACCGCACGATCACTCGTGGGGTCCAGGTCGCCGAGGAGGCTCGGGAGAGACGTCACGTGTACTCCTTTAGGTATCTAGACGAGTGGGCGAGTGTTGTTGCTACGGTGGAGAGCCTAGCCAGCCGAGAGGGCCGAGGTACGTGAGCATGGACCGTCCGCACTCCGTGAGCGTTGCAGGAGTCGTCGTAGACGCCCAAGGCCGCGCCCTCTTGATCCAGCGCCGAGACAACGGCAAGTGGGAACCCCCGGGCGGCGTCCTCGAACGCGAGGAAACCATCCCCGAGGCCCTCCAGCGCGAAGTGCTCGAAGAAACCGGCGTCAAGATCGCGCTTCCCGCGACCCTCACCGGCGTCTACAAGAACATGACCGGCCTGATCGTCTCGCTGGTCTTCCGCTGCGAAGCCGCCGACGGCACGCCCACCACGGGCGACGAGACCCGCGCACTGCGCTGGGCCACCCGCGAAGAAGTCACCGAACTCGCCGACGAGGCGTACGCGATCCGCGTCCTGGACGCTTTGGGCGCGGCTTCCCCGCCGGCCATCCGCGCCCATGACGGCGTGAAACTCGTCTAGCCCGAACCCGCTGCACATGGCGGCCTACCAGCACGAAGGAACTTGTATGCACGAGTATACGAGCACTGCTCGGGTCTGGGGGCTCAGTTGCCCAGGATTTCCGGAAGAGGTCAGCAGAGCCCGCCGATGGACCCGCGACATCCTGCGCGGCTCGCCCTTAGCGGAGGACGCCGAACTCATCGTGAGCGAGCTCAGCGCGAACGCGATCCTCCACACCGCCAGCGGCCTCACATCCGGCAGCTTCCACCTGGCCCTCGCGGTCTCCCCCCAGGTCATCGCCCTGTCGGTCACGGACGACGGCGGCACCGGGTCGGCCCCGAAGGTCGAGCACCAGGACCAGGAGGCCGAGCACGGCCGGGGCCTGGGCATGGTGACGGCGATCGCTCACCGAGTTGTGGTCCACGACAGCGACGCCGGCCACACCGTCACCGCTGAGCTCTACAGGGATATCCGCCCAGGAGACCGCCCGTGCTGACAGCGACGACCACGGACCTCTTATCGACTGAGGACAGCTGGGGTGCCTACCGCTGCTGGGCAGCCGCCTACCCCTTGCACCAGACGAGCGCCATCCTGCTGGGATTCCACGGTGCAGCCAGCCCCCACCTTGCACTGCGCTGGCTACGCGAACGCACGAGCCACGTCACAGACCAGCTCGACGCCGCATACGCCCAGCCGGGGTGCCACTGGCTGACGGACGAGGCAGAGCACGAGCGAGCCCTCACCTACCTGGCCACCGGCACGGCCTACCAACTCACGCTGTACGACGAGAGCACCCGCTACGTTCTCATCGCCTACCCGCCGGGAGGCACCACGTGAACGACCTCCCCCGCGGCTACTGGTGCGAGTGCTGGACGCAACACCTCGACAAGGACCAACGGCCGGCGCTGCACGCTTCCTTCGACGCGTACTCGGCAACGCAGGCAGACCGGTGGATAGCCGTCGCACTGCGCATCATCAGTCCAGCGCTTGACGCCGCAGCATCAGAACAAGCGTGGCAGTGGCTGTATGAGGACCGCATTGAGACCAGGCGTGCCCTGCTCCGCGCGGAACCCTGCTCAGTCTCGGTGGACCAGGCCGGCACACGCATCACTTGGACGGTACGGCCGGTCATCTTCCTACCGCTCGCACATCGGCGAAACGTGGAACTTCCAGCCTGCGCATACGACTTCAAGCCCCATGCGACCGACTGAGTTACAACTTTCTCTACTAGTTCAAGGCGGCTCGCTCCGCTCCCCGCGCGCGGCCCGGCCCCCGGCCGGGCCTGCGCTCCTGTCTCCGCCCCGCTCCAGCCCGGCCGGCGCCCGTGCCGCGCTCAAAGCATGCAGCCACCTGATGCCAGAGAAGGGGTACGTCGTGGCTGGGGCGGTCGGCTCCACGGCTTTACGGAGCCACTTTGGCGCGAGCCTCGAAGATCATGGCCCCAACGTCGTGCTTTACCGGGCAGGTCCACAGACTGCCCGACGCGCCGGGAGCTTACGGGGCCATGATCACTCGCGCCAAAGCAGCGCCACCCCAAAGCCGCTCCACCGACCTGTCATGCTTTGTTTCGCTAGTTTCGTTGAAGACGATGCACAATGCTGGGAGGAGTGCAAAATAGCTTCAGTGAGACAGGCCAGCCACCAGCGACGCGCTGGTGAAGGAGGCTGATGCAAGCGTGAGTACATCTGGCGGGAGAGCAAACGAAGCAGGAAGTCTTCATCGAAGCGGCTTCGCTGCGGTACTAGCAGCCTATGCGCTCCGTGGGCTGCCACTCCCGTTCCTGGATGATGGAACTGCGGAATCCAGAACAGTTACGTCCCTCCAGTTCGAGACGTCAGATGCCGTCGACGACATTCGATGCGTCATGAAGGATGGAAGTTATACCGCCTTCCAAGCGAAGAGAAGTTGCGGAAATGATCACAGTCTCGCGTCCACAGTCCGCCAGTGGGAACAGCAGGCGAACGCCCTGAGAAATGGAGACCGGATCGGTCTAGTCGTTCGAAACCCGCGAGGACCCGTACGAGACCTAAAAGCAGCACTGCATGACCGGCGATCAGAATTCCCCGGACCTGAAACAGGGGCAAAGCGGAGTGCCATTCAGGCTGTTACAAGTAAGTTCTCCAGCACGATTGGGCAGGACTCAATAGACGCGGTTCTACGAGCATCACACTGCGTCACTTGCGCAGCAGAGAATCCTGGTGACGCACAATTCGATACAGCTGTCAGCCTGCTCGACGGCGTCGTCGTGGCTACAGGGCTCGGCGAGGCCGCATTCAAGCATCTACAGCGAAACTTCCAAGGAAATGCCGCCTCTGGAGAAGGCAGCGGAATTCCAGACTGGATCGCTTGGCTTTCAGATGCAGGATGCGCGCCACGCTCGGACCCATACGGGACTCCAGGGCAGCAGGTCGCAGCCGAGGACCTGGCAATTGCCAAGCATCGCGAATCTTGGGCTAAGAGAGAGAATAGGCTCAACTTCGCCCTTCTGGCGCAGGATCTACCAACAATCCAAGTGCCTGGCCTCGCCAGAACATTCCGAGTCTCGGTACCGTCTAACGGAAGCGAGGAGGAAAAGGAAAAGTCACTGTTGGCAGTCGCCCGCAGATGGGACCGTTTTATTCTCGTTGGTCTACCCGGCTCAGGGAAGTCAACTGCGATAAATCAGCTCGCGGCTAACTGGTCAGCACAGGCCGATGCGCCGATTCCCCTTGTGGTCCCTCTTAAGGAGGTCTCAGAACGCATCAACGATCCGGCTGATGTAACCCTTAGCCTAATACTAGACATCGTGACATTGAACTTTGAACCCAACCTTAGGGGATCACTACGGAAGGCACTCGAACGGCAAATAGGGGCAGGAAACGTCGCACTTCTTTTGGACGGTCTCGATGAATGCAGACACCTTGCCGGCCTTGTATCTCTCGGCCTTGAGGAAATGTTGCACGAGATCGATTCGAGCATTCCCATAATCGTCAGCAGCCGTGACAACACTATTCCGGCTGCAAGGAAGCTTGGCTTTAAAGAGGTTCGCCTCATAGAGCCAAGATTTCTCGATAGCACGATGGACAAGGTCCTCAGAGTTGCAGCTGAAACGAGAGTCCCTATCGAGTCGAGGGACACTTGGCTTGGGGCAAAGCGACAAAGCATCGAAGATGCCAAGGACAAGAATCGCGACATATGGCAGGTTCCTCTGCTGGCTACGCTCCTCACGCTCCTAACCGCTTCCACAGAAACTGATGCGTTGCCCCAAAGTCGGGCACAGATCCTTCTGGAAGTAGTTCGAGACAGCGTAAGAAAATGGGAAGTGAGTCGCCTCACAATCGACCCGCCAGGCACGTGGAATGAATCCTTGAAGCCCGCTCATCTCATAGACGGGTTCGCAACAATAGGTCATGCCATCAGCGGTACTGACGCGGTACCTACGAACCAAATCGATGAGGCCTTGGTTTTGATGCTTCGCTCCAGGTGGGACCTCTCAAGGGGCGAGGCTGATGCTGTAGCACCGCAGATTCGCTGGTTCTGGGACGAACGCGTAGGTGTGTTTGTAGCCACGAATCATGGCCGCAAAACGGAAGCACGGAGCAGGCAGTTCGTTGAAATCGCCGACGCTATTTGGGTAATGCACCAGGGTCAATCGGCAATATCCTCATGGGTAGCGGAATCCATACGCGAGCCCAGCATGCAGGAAACTATATCCCTAGCGTCAGGACTTTCCGCAACCGTTTCGACGTTTCTCATGGATGCGGCTTTGGGTGACCCTGACACTGCCGTTCGAGCGCGAGGCTTGCTCTGGCTTCTCGAAGCTGAAATCAAGGATCCCACTATTCCTTCGGACCGACTTCAGGAACTTATCACCGCCACATGTGCCCAATACCGTGATGCAGAGAAGAATTATGCCCCTACGGAGGAAGTATCCGCGAGAGGTATCCTCACAGTCGAAAAGATCGAGCGCAACGTGAACTCTCGGCAGCTGAAGGTCGATGGTTTTGGATGGGTGCATCTGGTATGTCTGGCGCAAGTAAAGATGTCAAGCGACTTTCGAGCGCTTAGAGACAGCGAGTTCGCCTCTTTGGGCCTAACGGAACTACGGGCGTCTATTCTGAAATCACTTGTATCACTGACAGACGCGAACGCTGAGGACCGCGATCTCGCTGCTGACGAGATCAACTTGGTGTACGAACTCCTGCGAATGCCTATCGCACCACCTGACCGTCAACCACCCACACAGATTTCGAGACGCCGTGTGGTGTTTCACCCCAACACGCCTCTTCTGACAGGGCATGAAAAGGCTGCGTTGCTCACGCTCAACCACCTAGAACATTTCTCGGATGACGTACTTGAGCACCTGCAAAACGTTGCCGAGCGCGGCTCGGCCAGCAATTATCCCACGTTTGCCGAGGCCTTGGGCCGCCGAGGAATAGAAATGATGTCACAGGTCGCCCGAAATATGAAAAGGCTCGTGAATTTTTTCGGCGAGGACGACTGGTGGGGTAAAATTCTCGACCCTGTATCGCTGCTACCCATAGAGGACGGAACGCCAGCCCTTGATCGCAGGGATCGGTGGAAATTGCGCGCTCTTGTCGGCGTCATGGAGGCTATGGGCGTTGCTGAAGTGGGAGTCGGAGACTACCGCGAGGCTACAGAATCAGATGCCTCGTTTCTGCCTACCTACATACATTCCTTTGCTTCAATCTGCGGGTTCAATGTAAGTTCCTGCGCTCTCCAAGCGAGGCTCGTCCTTGATGCTGATGAAAGCGAGCGCCGGGAAGAATACGACTTCATCTTCACCACACTCGGGGAGCCTGATCCGACGTTCCTTCAACCTGACCTTGAGCACCTTGAGACGATGGTTTCCGGATTGTTTGTAAACTCTGACTGGATTGCTCATCTGTCCTGCTGGGTGCTCACACAGTTGCGAGACGAAAGAGCTGTGCCCCATCTAGCAGCTCAAATATCTTCGGCACAGCCGCAGCGCAAGAGTTTGGGTACGATTGCATTGTGCCTGAGTTCGCCCATACCTTCGAAGGCATGTGAAGATGCCCTGACGAGCACAGACCCGGCAGTCCGGGCTGGTGCGGCTCAGTTGGCACGTATGGCCGCACCAGAGGACCAGGAATTTGAGGCGGCACATTCAGCCTCCATCGCCGACGATGATATGACGGTTCGGTGGGCTGCATCCAAAGATGTGACCGTATCCGCTAACGGCACCTTTTGGTCTTGTCCCGAGTGCTCGGGGCGGAATGAGCCCGATGCCTTGGACTGCGCTCACTGTTCTACGGGAGGACGGCCATTTGACTGAGAAAGTGCACGAGGAGGTGAGTGCCAAGCCATTCGGCATCCCGGGATGATCCGGAGCCGACTATCCGGTTGCCCGCACTGACAACGTCTTTGTTCCCGTAGCCGGCGCCCCGGCAGACGTGCCAGAACCGTGCCAGGTCAGGCGGAAGGCCACAGGGAGTACCGGGGAACTCAGGGGGCGGACTTCAAGCGTTGTCGTCATTTCGCCGCAGGTCAGCATGGCTTCCCGCCCATGAGGCACACGAGCTTCCCAAGCTCATGGCCTTGCGGTGGCCAGTCCGCGGTTGATGGACAACGATTCCCGTTCAACAGACCTGGGTATCGCTGAGGGGTGCCCCGGCGGGGCGGGCCGTTGTGTGAGTGCAGCTTTAGAAGGTTGCGTGAGTATAGGTGCAGGTGGGGGACTCATGGCGCGCCGCAAGTCAGTGATGCAAGTGCTCGCCGAGGCGTACAAGGCGAAGCAACAGGCGAAGGCTGCTGAGTTGAAGCGTGCCCAGCAGAAGGAGCAGCAGGCAGCGAAGGCTGCTGAGGAGCGTCGGCGCCGTCAGAAGCGGGAAGCCGCCAAGATCGAGACCGAGCATGCCCGTCTGTTAGCCGCAGGGGAGAAGCACCTCGACCGGGAGCAAGCTGCACAGGCACGCGAGGTTGCCCGTATAGAGCGGGAGTTGGCTAAGCGCCAGGCCGAGCGGAAGCGCGCTGCAGAGCAGCGGGAACGAGAGCAGGCCCGCTCGGAGAAGGAGCGGCAGAAGCAGGCGCGTGAAACTCGATTGGCGCAGTTGAAGGATGAGGCAGAACAACGCACGCTCCAGGCCCAAGAGCGCCTGGCGGAACTCCAGGCGGTGCTGACGGACCGGCCCAGAAGATTGACGAGTTGGCACCCGTATGTCGAGCTTGCACTCGCTGAGCGGGGCCCGCAGGGCGTGGCAGACGCTGTGGAGGAAGTGCTCAATGGCTCGTCTGTGCCCGAAGGGTGCCGCGCGGGTGCGGGAGCGGCTTATGTTCCGGAGGCTCAGCAACTCCTCATTGAGGTCGAACTGCCGCAGCATGAGGTGGTGCCGACCGTGGCCGCGTACAGGGTTATCGTCCAGCGGACCGAAATCGTCGCCCAGCCGCGTAAAGAGGCCGAGACCAAGGAGACTTACCGCACTCTGGTTGCACGCCTCGCCTTGCGGGCACTGGACGAAGCGTTCTCGACCACCCCACCTGGTCTCGTAACCACTGTGGTGTTCAACGGGCATGTGAGTGCCAAGGACCGCGCGACCGGCCGTCCAGTGCACCCCTGCCTTGTGAGCGTGGTCGCCCGGCGCGAAGACTTCGACGAACTTGTACTGGACGAACCCCAGCTCGATGCGCAGGAGTGCCTCAAATACCTGGGCGCTGTCGTCTCCCGTCATCCGCACGATCTGGAGCCCGTACCCCCGGTCGTGGAGATCGACCTGTCGAGGTACCGCATCACCGCGGATGCCGGCGCCGTGGCAGGGCTCGACAGCCGACCTGACCTCCTGCAGATGGACCCGTACGCTTTCGAGCGGCTCGTACGCGAACTGTTCGAAGCGATGGGCTTCGAGACCTGGCGGACTCAGGGTTCTCGGGATGATGGTGTGGACGCTGTAGCTGTACAGCGTGACCCAGTGGGGACCACGGTTTTCGCCATCCAGGCGAAGCGGTCGAAGAACGCCGTGCCCGTTGAGACAGTCCGCGCGTTGGCAGGAGTGATGCACGACAAAGCTGCAAGCCGTGGAGTCCTGGTGACGACCTCATGGTTCGGAAAAGCAAGCGATGACTTCGCTCACCGAACGGGCAGGATGCAACTCATCAACGGACGCAACCTGAAGGCGCTCCTCAAGGAGTACTTGAACATGGACGTCTTGATCGGCCTCCCGAAGACACCTCCGGGTTGGCAGCCCTCTGACGTCCAATGAGGTGTTCAGACGGACCGATTGACCAAGCTGCAGCCCTGCACCACAACCGCACCGGATAGAGCGGGGAGCACCGGGGAATCACGGTGAAGTCAACCCAGCCCGGAGAGACCGCGCCCCGACTGTTTGCCCAGGTCAGCGAACCAGCCGTCCGCAAATGCCCGCAGCTTCCCAAGCTGATGGCATGGGGCAAGGAGCCAGCAAGGGGGCGTGGGAACCGCGGTGAGCGGTTTAGGCGTTTGGCTTCACGTCAGGGCCGCCTTTTCTACGCTGGTTGCGGAGCCGCGCGGATCGGGGGATCAAGTGAGTGCTGAGATCGGGCAGTTGGTGGAGCAGGCAGGTCCGTATCTGGCGACCGCGGCGAGTGCGTATGGGGTGGCGGTGTTCACCCGGGCCGAGAGCGCGGCCGTGGACGCCACAGCGAACCTGGGGCGGCGCATCCTGCAGGCCGTGTGGCGCCGCCGTGACGAGCGGGGCCGGACGGAGCTGGAGGCCGCGGTCCAGGAAGCGGCCGAAGCACCGGACGATGCGGACGCGGCTGCCGCCCTGCGCCAGCAGATCAAGCGGGCGCTGCGTGACGACGCCGAGTTGCTGGCCGAGCTGGCCCGGATGCTGCCCGCCGCCGGTGAGACGGTGCACGTGACGGCGTCGGGTGAGCGGTCCATCGCCGCGAAGACCATCGGCACGGCCGTCACCGGGGACAACACGACGATCAGGCCATGACCAACAGCGATGCGGCCAGCGCGGACGGTCCGCAGGCGATTGGGCCGCGGTCCCTGGCGGTGGGCGGCGGCGTCAGTGTGGCGATCACCGGCGACGGCGGCCAGGTAGTGATGCTCCCGGCCGAGGCGGTGCGCTGGGCCAGGGAGGTGGAGGCGCCGCCGGGGGCCGGGAATCTACCCGGATCTGCATCCGGCGTCTTCGTCGGACGTGAACATGAACTGGCCGAGTTGCGCCGGCTCCTGGCCGACGAGGGGGAGGCCGCTGTCACTCAGGTGCCCGGTTCACGGGCGATCCATGGGCTGGGCGGGATCGGCAAGAGCACGCTCGCCCTGCACTACGCCCATACGCACCGGCGCACCTACACGCTGGTGTGGTGGATCAACGCGGCAAGTACCGAGCAGATCGTCGCCAGCTTGGCCACCCTGGCCATGCGGCTGTGCCCGCAATGGGCCGCCACCACGGGCGTGCAGGAGCGGGCGGCGTGGGCGATCCTGTGGCTGCAGTGGCATCCCGCCTGGCTGCTGGTGTTCGACAACGTCGAAGATCCCACCGACCTGCGCCACTACCTCGGCACGCTTCCGGACGGCCATCACCTCGCCACCAGTCGCACCGCGACCGGCTGGCACACCATCGCCCCCACCATGACGCTGGGCCTGCTCGACACCGATGCGGCCCTAAAACTGCTCTGCACCCTGGCGCTCGGAGCAGAGCACACCCCCACCCCAGACCAACGGCAGGACGCAGCCGCCCTTGCCGCCGAACTTGGCTACCTGCCCCTCGCGCTGGAACAAGCCGGCGCATACCTCTTTGAGACCGGAGCCTCTCTGACCGACTATCGAGGCATGCTGGGGCGGGTCATGGACACGGCTGTCGGCGGAATCGACCCCGAGCGGACCATCGCCCGCATCTGGCGCCACACCCTGACCGCCATCGAAGACCGCCTCCCGCAAGCCGTCACGCTCCTCAACGCCATGGCCTGGCTCGCACCCGACGACATCCCCCGCACCCTGCTCGCCTCGCTCTGCCCCGACCCGCTCACCCTCGGCGAGGCCCTGGGTGCACTGCACGCGTACAACATGATCGCGTACAGCACCGACCGCCAGAGCACCAGCATCCACCGCCTGGTGCAGACCGTGCTGCGCCACCGACCCGCCATGAACTCCGAGGCACATCCACCCGGCCGACAGGACGCTGAACACCTCATCCAGCAGGCCATCCCCGACGAGGAGGCGAACACTCCGGGGTGGGAGCGAATTCTTCCCCATGTCGTGGCCGTCGCCGACTCGACACCGCACACCAGCCTGGCGTCGGCCGAAACCGCCGACGCCTACGAGGCCGCCGCACAGTACCTGTATCGCCAAGGGCGCGACGCCCACACCATCCGCCTACGGACAGCCACCCTCGCGCAGCACGAGCGGGACCTGGGCGACACCCACCCCGACACCCTGATCAGCCGCAACAACCTGGCCTACGCCTACCGGGCGGCGGGAGACCTGAGGCGGGCCATCCCCCTGCACGAAGCCACCCTCGCCCAGAGCGAGCAGGTCCTGGGCGACACCCACCCCAACACCCTGACCAGCCGCAACAACCTGGCCGGCGCCTACGAGTCGGCGGGGGATCTGGAGCGGGCCATCCCCCTGTACGAGACCACCCTCGCCCAGCGCGAGCAGGTCCTGGGCGACACCCACCCCTCCACCCTGATCAGCCGCAACAACCTGGCCGGCGCCTACCGGGCGGCGGGCGACCTGGGGCGGGCCATCCCCCTGTACGAGACCACCCTCGCCCAGCGCGAGCAGGTCCTGGGCGACACCCACCCCGACACCCTGATCAGCCGCAACGACCTGGCCGGCGCCTACCATTCGGCGGGGGATCTGGGCCGGGCCATCCCCCTGCACGAGACCACCCTCGCCCAGAGCGAGCAGGTCCTGGGCGACACCCACCCCGACACCCTGACCAGCCGCAACAACCTGGCCGGCGCCTACCGGGCGGCGGGCGACCTGGGCCGGGCCGTCCCCCTGTACGAGACCACCCTCGCCCAGCGCGAGCAGGTCCTGGGCGACACCCACCCCGACACCCTGACCGCCCGCAACAACCTGGCCGGCGCCTACCGGGCGGCGGGCGACCTGGGCCGGGCCGTCCCCCTGTACGAGACCACCCTCGCCCAGCGCGAGCAGGTCCTGGGCGACACCCACCCCGACACCCTGACCAGCCGCAACAACCTGGCCTACGCCTACGAGTCGGCGGGGGATCTGGAGCGGGCCATCCCCCTGTACGAGACCACCCTCGCCCAGCGCGAGCAGGTCCTGGGCGACACCCACCCCTCCACCCTGATCACCCGCAACAACCTCGCGCATGCCCGTGAAACTGCGGAGACCGTACAGCAACGCGATACAGCAACCCCTACAACCGCCCCCGACCTTCAGCGCTCCTCAGGCACTTCCGACTAGCCGGAGTGCCTCTCAGCGACCGCCCGGGCCTGTGCCGGACCGTCTCATTTTCCGTCTCATTCAGCTACGTTCACCGCCGTTCAGGAGGGTCCACCAGCAGAAGCCGTCTCGGCATACACCCGCCCATGAACCCAGGTGAACGACCCTGTACACACCCCAACACTCGACCAACACAGTTGGAAATCGTGTTGCCATCGGAGTCCGCTCACAGCCCACGGAGGACGGCAAGGCGTGATCAGCTTGGAGTGTGGAGACCATCATCGCCAGCGGCATAGCCGTCCTGGGAACGCTGCTTGGTTCGGGGATAACCCTGGCGTTCCAGCAGCGCACCGCCGACAAGAGCCACCAGTTCACCCGCCAGGAGAAGCTGCGACAGGAACGACTCGATGCCTTCTCCGCCTACGCCGGCGCATTGGTCAACTACCGCCGCTGCCTGGTTCACCTCTGGTTCTGCGAGCACGAACAGCCACCACCGGAGGACCCCGACACAGTACGGATCCGCGCCTACGACCTACGCTCCAACGCCCAAGAGGCCCTGTTCCGGGCACAGATGCTCACCGATGACGAAACGCTGAGCCAGGCCGCGGAGAACGTGCTCGCAGACATTACGACGCTGTCCAAGACAGCCAGCAGAACAGGACTCGACGATGCCAGGGTACGAACCCGTGACGACATCAGCCGACTGGTCAGAGCAGCCAAGCAACACCTATGAGGCACTTGCAGACGCGCCGGCTCGTAGTGCCCCACGCCGACAGTGACCGCACCACAAGCGCACCAGATCGAGCGGGGAACAGCGGGGAATCACGGTGAAAGCAGTCGAGCCCACAGAGGTGGCGAACCTGCCGTTCGAGCAGGTCGACGCCGACGACGGGCCCTCGATGCCCGCAGCTTCCCAAGCTGATGGTGTGAGGCGGGAGCCAGCGAGGAGCGAGTGAAACCTCGGCGGGTGATTCGGGCGTTTTGCCTTCACGGTGGGGGCAGTGTTTCTACGCTGGGTTCTTTCGGAGCCGCGCGCATCGGGGGATCAAGTGAGTGCTGAAATCGTGGCGTTGGTCGAGCAGGCGGGCCCGTACTTGACGTCTGCGGTGGGGGCGTACGGGGCAGCGGTGCTGACCCGAGCCCAGGACGTTGCCGCGGATGCCACTGTCGGTCTCGGGCAGCGGATCCTTCAGTTGGTCTGGCGCCGTAGGGACGAGGAGGGCCGGGCCGAGCTGGAACGGGTGGTGGACGAGGCCGCCGACGAACACGACGACGCGTATTCCACGGCGGTGCTGGGCAGGCTACTCAAACGCGCGTTGCAGGATGATGCCGGGCTGCGGGAGGAACTGGCCGCCCTGCTGCCCGCCCGGGCCGCGGGCTCGGTCACCATCAAGGCGTCCGGCGAGCGGTCGATCGCCGCCCAGCACATCGGCACCGCGATCACCGGGGACGGTCATCTCCCGCGACGGCCATGAGTGCGGACAACGCCCTGTCCCGGCCACGGATCGAAGCCGCGGGAGACCGCTCAATAGCGGCCGGACAGATCGGTACCGCTTACACCGGGGACGTGCTGCCCGCCGAGGCGTTGTATGCGCCGGACAAGATCACCGCGGCCCCGGGCACCTCGAACCTGCCCCCGGCCACCCTCTGTCTGGGCCGCGGGGAAGAACTGGCCTGGCTGCGCCGCACTCTCACCGACCGGCAAGAGGGCGCCATCACGCAGAGCGGCGCGGTGCACGGGCTCGGCGGGATCGGCAAGAGCGCTCTGGCCCTGCACTACGCCCACCGCCACCGCAGCGACTACGCCCTGATCTGGTGGATCAACGCCGGTTCGCCCGATGAGATCGAGACATCCCTCACCAACCTCACGCACACGCTGGTTGCTGGCTGGGCGGCCACGGCCGAACGCGCCGCGCAGCTGTCCTGGGCGATGCAGTGGCTGGCCTGGCACCCGGGGTGGCTGCTGGTCTACGACAACGTCGAGGACCCCGACGACCTCGCCCCGTACACCGGGGCACTGCATCGCGGGCACCACTTGGCCACCAGCCGCCGCGCGAGGGGCTGGCCCGACAGCGCCCCCACGCTGGCCCTGGGCACCCTCGACCCCGATGACGCCACCGCACTGCTGTGCCGCCTCGTCTTCAAGGACGCCACTCCCACACCCCGGCAGCGGGCCGAGGCCCACGCTCTCGCCGACGACCTGGGGCACTTTCCGCTGGCGATCAAACAGGCCAGCGCCTACCTCGCCCAGAACCGTGGCATCAGCCTCGCCGCCTACCGCCGCCGCCTGGGCGCCAAGCTCGCCAAGTCCGCCCACGGCATCGACGCCGAACGCACCATCGCTCGCATCTGGAACGTCACACTCCACGCCCTGGAGGAGGAGAACCCGCTGGCCGTACAGGTGCTTCACACTGCCGCCTGGCTCGCCCCCGACGACATCCCACACGTCCTGCTCACCCCGCCCGGTGCCAACCCGGACGACACCGCGGAAGCCATCGGCACCCTGGCCGCCTACAGCATGGTCACCGACACCGGCAGCGGTCTCAGCATCCACCGCATGGTCCAAACCGTCCTGCGCACTCCCCAAGGCACCGTCGGCATGCACTCAGAGCGTCACCTCCATGGACGCGACCGCGCCGAACAAGCGTCCTGCGCCATCTGACCCCGCACCCGGGCCAGGGCAACACCACCGACACTCAGTGGGACTCCCTTAGAACTCGTAACACGATCTTGTTGAGATGCCCTGGTCGGGCGTGACCGATGTGAAGATTCGGCCGTTCGGGAGGGTGTGAGTACTCGGCCATGGATCGTGGATGACGACTTGTGGATGCTGATCGAGCCGCTGCTGCCGCCCTGGCCGGAGCGGTCGCCGGGGCCGCGCCCGGTCGCGGACCGGCTATGTCTGCAGGGAATCCTGTACGTCCTCCACAACGACATAGCCTGGCAACTGCTGCCGCTGGAGTTGGGGTTCGGCTCCGGGCAGACCTGCTGGCGCAGGTTGGAGCGGTGGCAGCAGTCAGGTGTCTTCAACCAACTGCACCGGATCCTGCTCGCCGAACTGAACGCCGCCGGCGAACTCAACTGGTCCAGGGCGTGCGTGGACGGCTCCCACATCCGCGCGAAAAAGGGGGAGCCGACACCGGTCCGTCGCCGGTCGACCGGCGGAAGACGGGCAGCAAGCACCACTTGATCTGCGACGGACGCGGCACCCCGCTCAAGGTCATCACGACTGCTGCCAACGTCAATGACGTCACCCAGACCCTCGCCCTGGTCGACGGCATCCCGCCCGTGGCAGGGCGTCCCGGCCGGCCACGCCGCCGCCCCGACTCGCTGCTCGGCGACAAGGGTTACGACTCCAACCCCAGCCGCGACGAGCTGCGCAAGCGCCGGATCCTGCCGGTCATCTCCCGCAAGGGCGCCCCGAACATCAAGGGGCTGGGCAAACTCCGCTACGTCGTCGAGCAGACCTTCGCCCTGCTCCACCAGTTCAAACGCCTTGCCGTCCGCTGGGAACGCCGAACCGAACTCCACGACGCCTTCGTCTCATTGGCCTGCAGCCTCATCTGCTGGAGGCGACTGAAGAAGCACCGGTCATGATCGTGTCACGAGCCTCTAGCTACAACTCACACCACTCACCCAGAGGGCCGGCCGCCTGCGTCTGGGTGAAGTCGTGCACCAGGTCCCACGCCCGATCGGTGTCCAGGACAAACTCGCCCGTGAACGCGGCGAGGTCGTCCATGATCGGGACTTCGACCTCGGCACCCGAGGGCACGGTGCCGTCTCCTACGAGCAGAGACATCCGCTCGGCGTCACTCATCAGATGGACAACCGCGTGATCACCTCGGAAGGCCAGGACCAGCACCGGGAACTCTTTGTTCGGCAACCGAACCTTGACGTACCCCTGGCCGCAGGAACGCAGGTCGTTGAAGCGGTCTGACAGGTCCTTCACCTCTGAACGTCTCTCAACCGGATGGAACAGCCCAGATTCCGGCGACGTCGCCGCCCACATCACGCTCATCCAGCCACTCTTCCCCACACAAGCCGTCGCCCGCGATCTAGGCCCACGCTCCCACGCTCCACCACAACAGGACTACTGGGACTGGGCCGCATGATCGTGTTACGAGCTCTTACGCCTCATCTGGTCACCCTCGCCGCCAGCACACCGCTCAGACACCACGACACCCCCCTTGCCGAGGCATATGCCACTGCCGCCAACCGTCTTTACCAGCAGGGCCACACCGCGCGCACTATCCCCCTATTTGAGGCCATTCTTGCCGAGCGGGAGCACGCCCTCGGCGACACCCACCCTGACACCTTGCTCATCCGCAACAACCTTGCTAGTGCCTACGAATCGGCGGGGGATCTGGGGCGGGCCATCCCTCTGTACGAGGCCACCCTTGCCCAGCGCGAGCAGGTACTCGGTGACACCCACCCCAACACCCTGACTAGCCGCAACAGCCTCGCCGGCGCCTACGAATCGGCGGGGGATCTGGGGCGGGCCATCCCTCTGTACGAGGCCACCCTTGCCCAGCGCGAGCAGGTACTCGGTGACACCCACCCCAACACCCTGACTAGCCGCAACAGCCTCGCCGGCGCCTACGAATCGGCGGGGGATCTGGGGCGGGCCATCCCTCTGTACGAGGCCACCCTTGCCCAGCGCGAGCAGGTACTCGGTGACACCCACCCCAACACCCTGACCATCCGCAACAACCTTGCCAACGCGTACCAAGCGGCGGGGGACCTGGAACGGGCCATCCCCCTGCACCAGACCACCCTCGCCCAAAGCAAGCAGGCCCTCGGCGACACCCACCCCCACACCCTGGCCAGCCGCAACAACCTTGCCAACGGTCGTAAAGCCGCCCAAGCGGTACAGCAGAGAAGTACAGCAACCTCAGCAACCGACCATGACTGACAACTATCCTGAGCAACCGAACGGCGGCCTCTATGCCCCTTGTTGACCGGTCTCTGTAGAGCTACGGATCAGATGCTGTTCTGCTGCAAGCTCCACCAGACCGCAGCATCGGTGAGTGTCTAACTGCGTGACAACGCCAGCGGATAACGGCGGACGAGCGCGAACACCTGCGGACAATCAGCGCAGGCTGGAGGTACAGCAGCCCAAGCATGAGCGTGCGCCCAAGTTGCTTCGGGACGAAGAAGTCACCGCGCAATGTCTTGTCCACCGCGGTTCCGCCGTCGCAGGTTGCTGACGCCGGCCTGCCCACCATCAGCGCCGGAAAGCAGAAGGGCCCACCGACTTCATCGGCGGACCCTCGCGAAAGATCGTCACTTCTGCGGGAAGGTCACAGCGTCCAGGGGGCGAGGAGGTGGCAGTCCAGGATCTTGTGGGCTGTCTTCCGGCGGGATCGGCTGGGGTGGAACAGGGCGACGTGCACGATGACGACGTACACGGTGATCCAGATGTACAGGGCCGTGATCAGTGCCCAGGACAGGGGGCCGGTCGTCGGGAGGAGGTCGGTGAAGGTCATCAGCATGGGTTCTCCTGGTTCGTTGCCGGGCCGTGTAGTCCGGCGGTTCCCCAAGAGCACCACGTGCGGGGCACCTGGCCTTGGTGAAGGTGGGGGGGCTCTATATCTTCCGAAGCCACGTCCTCTTGTGGCGGGAGTGGGTAGATTCGCGCCATGTCTTCTACGGCTGGTCCGGTATCCGCTGATCAGCAGCTCATCGACCACGCGCGACAGCACGGCTACGGGGTGTCGACAAAGCAGCTCGCGTCCTGGCGGCGGGCCGGTCTATTGCCAAGGCACAGGGTGCGGGCATTGGGCCGGGGGCGCGGGAGTGCGTCGGTTCCGGCCGACGAAGCATTCGGCTTGGTCGTGGCGCTCGCCCGGTTGGCCCGGCGTGGTGCTCGACCGTTTCATTTGGTGCTGGCCTTGTTCGGCGAGGGACATCCGGTGCCGGAGCTCGCGGTGCGGGAGGCCTTCGGGCAAGCCGTCCGGGGTCTTGGTACCGGTCTCGGTGACGAGGGTCCGATAGCCCGAGAGGACGAGGAGGAGTGGGCGGAGCGTGTCGCCGACGAGGTGGTCGCCTCCGGTCAGCGGGTCCGACTCGTTCCCGCTCGGGCCCGCCGGATCGATGAGGGAATCATCCGGTGCATGCGTAACCGGGGTGTGGTGTGGCCTCCGCCGGAGCTGGCTGAGCTGGACCTGAACCCAGACCCTCCGAATCTGTCCGACAGCGATGTTACGGCTGCGGTAGTGACCACGGTGCTGCGCGGGGGTGCCGCCATCACGCCGCAGGGAATCGGTGATGTGCTGCGGGCCATGCAGCCTACGGGGTGGTACAACCCATGGGCGTCCTTGGCTGAATACACGGTCGTGGACGTCCCGGATCTTGCCGAGGAGGTGTTTTCCCCCGATGGCGGTATGAGCACCCTCCCCGACCGCCCTGTCCTCGACACCCTGCTGTGTCTGGCGGAGACAGCGACCCTGGATGATCTACGGGACGCTTGGGAGGCGAGCGGAGCGACCCGGGAATGGGCTATCGACCTGTGCGTACGAGTCGAGGCGGAGATTGAGGCCAACCTGCTGGATGACGCGGCCTACGAATGGATGATGGGCAGAACCCTTGGGATGGGAATGCTGCTGATGGCCGACGTGAGTAAGCGTCACTGGTCCCCGGCGGACCAAGCGTCGACTTCCGTGGGTCTGTTGATGATGCGGCAGGGGTTCCGCTATCTCGATGAGAAGGTGCCCGGCTGCGAGTGGGAGCTGCTCGAATCCCCCGCCATGATGCCACCCCCGCTACTGCCGTTCTTCCGGGCCGGTCTCGGCCGCTCCGGGTGAGGACATAGCCTCGCGCTTTCATGAAGCGGGCTGTCCGAGGGGCGCTCTGGAAAGCGGAGAGTGACTTTGAACAGCGATTTTCGATGTCAAGAAGACGCTCTCCCGGACGACTACTACAGCGCGGCGTGCGTACAGGAACATGCCGCCTGACTGCTCGCCTGGTCAGCGGAACCAGCAGCGTGGCCGAGGCGAGTGGGAGCACAGCGAGGAACACACGCGCGAGGCCAGCAGGCACCCCCGCCGTCGTGGCTGACTGCCATCAGCTGAGCTTCAGGCGAGGCATGTCGAGGGCGTGGGCCGTCGTCGAGCGTGCCGAAGCTGGGCCGTCCCTGGGCCGTCCGAGGCCGCTCGGCAGTGGCCAATGACGACCAACGACGACGACCAGGCGCACGAGCCCACCGCCTCTGATCAGCAACAACCCAGCTCACCAAGATCCCCGACAAGACCCAGGGCAAGAAGAAGTAGGTTCCATGATCATGCCCCTGAGCTGCGCAAAAGCGCGACTCAGGGGCATTTTCTGGCCTGGGCCACTGAGGGCCCTGGGCCCTAATCCCCATCCGCAATAGGGGTCGCGCCGTACCTGTCGTGGTAGTTCCACCAGAGATACGGCGGCGTCTGCGGATAGCCCTGCGGTGAGTCCTCCCATTCCTCCTGCCGTCCGAGCGCCGTGATGTCGAGGTAGTTCCAGGTGTTGCCCATCTGCTCGTCGCCCCGGTCGGACACGAAGTAGGTGCGGAAGATCCGGTCGCCGTCGCGGATGAACGCGTTGGTCCCGTGCATCTGGTCGACACCGAAGTCGGTGTCGAAGCCGTCGGTCAGGCTGTACCAAGGGATGAGCTGCCATCCCATGCGCTCCTGCAGCCCTCGAATGTCGGCCTGCGGTGCACGCGACACAAAGGCCAACGTCGTGTCCCGCGCGTTGAGATGTGCCGGGTGCGCCACCTGGTCGGCGAGGAACGAGCAGCCGTCGCACGCCCGCTCCGGGTAGGAGCCGCCCGTCGACGGATACGTAGTCACGTCCGGCGCGTAGAACGCCCGGTACACGATCAGCTGTCGACGACCCTCGAACAGGTCGAGCAGGCTCAGTCCGCCGGCCGATCCCTCGAACCGGTACTCCTTGTCCACCGCCATCCACGGCATCCGCCGACGCTTCGCGGCGAGGGCGTCGCGCTCCCTCATGAGCGCTTTCTCTTCGACCAGGAGTTCCTGTCGGGCTGCCTCCCACTCTTCGGGCGGGACGATCGGCTGCAGAGTCATGGGTTTCCTCGAGTTCCAGTCGGGAGTGCGGGCGTCGTCCATCGTCACCACGGGCGACGCTCATGCTGACGCCTCTGCGCGCCCGACCGGGGACGCGCATGTCCACGCGTCCGACGGCGTCGGACAAGCGCCTTGCAGCCGCCGATGTCCGTCAGTGGGCAGCGGTCCCAAGGGCATCCCGCAGCAGCGAGATGGCCTGGTCCACGGCTGCTCGGGTTGCCCTGGTCTCACTGAGCGAGTTGAGCATCATGAAGTCGTGCACCGCGCCGTCGTAACGCACCGTTGTGACCGGGACGCCCGCTGCCCGCAGCTTGGCGGCGTAGGCCTCGCCCTCGTCGCGCAGTACGTCGGCCTCGTCCACGATCAGCAGGGCGGGCGGCAGGCCGTCGAGTTGCTGGGTGGTGGCGCGGTTGGGAGAGGCGGTGATCTCCGCCCGCTGGTTCGGGTCGGTGGTGTAGGCGTCCCAGAACCACTCCATGGCCTTGCGGCTGAGGTAGTAGCCGGTGTCGAACTGCTCGTAGGACATGGTGTCCATGGCCGCGTCCGTGACCGGGTAGTACATCGACTGGTGCACGAAGGTGACGTCACCGCGCTCCTTGGCCATCAGCGCGAGCGCGGCCGTCATGTTCCCGCCGACCGAGTCGCCGGCCACTGCCATGCGCCGGGCGTCCAGGCCCTTGGACGCACCCTCACGCTTGATCCACTGTGCGGTGGCGTAGCCCTGCTCGATGGCCACGGGGTAGTGGGCCTCCGGTGAGGCGGTGTACTCCACGAAGACCACTGCGGCGTTGGCACCGACCGCCAACTCCCGCACCAGGCGGTCATGGGTCGCGGCGTTGCCCAGTACCCAGCCGCCGCCGTGCATGTACAACACGACGGGCAGTGTTCCGGTGGCGCCCTGCGGTTTGACTATGCGCACCCGGACGTCACCCACGGAGGCGGCTACGGTGATCCACTCCTCGTCGACCGGAAGCTTGTCGACCGGCGCGGCCTGCAGGTCGTCGAGGACCTTGCGCGCTTCGGTCGGCTTCAGCTCGTACAGGAACGGATGGTGCGAGGTCGCGTCAGCCAGATCCTGCGCCGGGCGCTCCAGGATGATCGAGGCAGATTGAGCAGTCATGGCAATGCTCCTGGCAGTGCGGAGAAGCCCAAAGTAAAGAGCGGCGGACGCGTGGTGACTGCCCTGTGGGCGTCTACGTCGCCGCGGGGCCGGGCTGTGGGCGGAGCCCGGTCTGGCCCTCGATAGGGCGATATGCTCCATCCTAAACGCGCGCCGTACAACCCTCGACCGGAAGCAGACGAGGTATCGGGGCGTGCAGAGGCAGGCGTGTGTCAGCACCGTCCATCCCGCTGCGTGCCCCGTCCCGTAGACGCTGCGGCGACGACGGCAAGGCGACGACGGCAAGGCGGCGACGGCAGGGCGGCGACGGCAGGGCGGCGACGGCAAAGGGCCCCGCCGCGAATCCGCACCGGAGCCCTGACCGCCACACACAAGATCCACGGCAGATCCACGGCGCCACACGCCGCGCTGCCTCCACGTCCTACACCTACACCCCCCTCACCCTCACCGTCACCCGCACTGGCAAGGATTCCCCGACTGGCACCCGCACCCGCAGCCGGAGCCGCAGCCGCACGCGGCAAAGAGCGGGAGGCTCCTGATGTCGGCGGGCTGTTCGGTCGGGCTTGCCTGGGTGGGGTCGGGGGTCGTACCGGGAGTGCTGGGGGATTCGGCCATGGTCCCTCCTCGGGGCTGGTGCCTGTGCCCATTCCATGCCCGCCCCGCTGGGCGCATCAACGGCGCACGGAGGCTTGCACACGCCCCGAACAGACCCCCCGCACTACCCGCACTCCCGGGCGTACCCGGACCGCTCAGTACGCCTCAGGCGCCCTCGGTGCCCGAAACCGGCTGAATGTCCGGCTGGATGTCGGGCTGCAGCTCATCGGCGTGCTCACCCGTCACCAGGAACACCACACGCTTCGCCACGGCCACCGCGTGGTCGGCGTACCGCTCGTAGTAGCGGCCGAGCAGCGTCACGTCGACCGCCGTCTCGATGCCGTGCTTCCAGCGCTCGTCCAGCAGGTGCTGGAAGAGGGTGCGGTGGAGGAGGTCCATCGCGTCGTCGTCCTGCTCCAGCTGGAGCGCGAGGTCGACGTCCTTGGTGACGATCACCTCGGCCGCCTTCGCCATCAGGCGCTGCGCGAGCTGACCCATCTCCAGGATGGTGGCGTGCAGGTCCTGCGGAATCGCGCGCTCCGGGTAGCGCAGCCGCGTGAGCTTCGCCACGTGCTGGGCCAGGTCGCCCGAGCGCTCCAGGTCCGCCGACATACGCAGCGAGGTGACGACGATACGGAGGTCCGTCGCCACCGGCTGCTGGCGCGCCAGCAGGGCTATGGCCCGGGCCTCCAGGTCGTGCTGGAGGTCGTCGACCTTCTGGTCCGCCTCGATCACGCTCTCGGCCAGCTTCAGGTCGGTGTCGAGGATCGCCGCCGTGGCGCGCCCGATCGCCGAGCCGACCAGCCGGGCCATCTCCACCAGACCGTCGCCGATCGAGTCCAGTTCCTCGTGGTACGCGTCCCGCATCAGGGTCCCTCTCTAACGTATGCCTCGGGGGTTCCGGGGCCAGGAGACTGTCGTCGGACCGGCAGTCCTGTAGTCGGATCTTGTCGAATCCCGTTGAACCGGAAGTCTGACCGTCATGCCCTCCGACAGTAAGACTGTCGCGAAAACGTCAGTCGGACTGTCGTGAAACCGCCAGTGTGATCCCAAGCTAAACCGCCTGTGCGAACCCCACGCATCCACGATCCGGTCCGTACGCGTCCGTTTCCGCCACCACAAATGAACCAGCACTGGCTCCAAGGTGAACTCTGGGCGACGAGTGTTCGAGGTCGCACTCCGACGGCTGTGGCCACTGCCTGCGACATGCCTAACCTGGGTGCATGGACGTGAACGCGGCGGTCGCCGCAGCGGCAGCGATCGCCGGGGTGCTTACCGGTGTCATCGCCATGCTGGCGTTCCGCTGGAGCGAACGCGACCTGAAGCGACCCACCCGAACCTCTCTGCACACCGACCCGGTCCTGCCGCCCGGCGTGGACACGGTCCTGTCGGTGCTGCGCTCCTCCGCAGTCGTACTCGACGAGGGGGACGCCGTCGTCAAGGCAAGCTCGGCGGCGTACGCCCTCGGTCTGGTGCGCGGCGGCAAGCTCTCCGTCGAGCCCATGCTCCAGATGGCCCGGGACACCAGACGCGACGGTGAGATACGGCAGGTCGAGCTGGATCTGCCCAGGCGTGGCACCGGACGCGGCGAGGCCCTCGCCGTGTCCGCTCGCGTCGCGCCCCTCGGCTCCCGCCTGGTCCTGCTCCTCGTCGAGGACCTCACCGAGGCCCGGCGGATAGAGGCCGTGCGGCGTGACTTCGTCGCGAACGTCAGTCATGAGCTGAAGACACCGGTCGGTGCGCTCTCCCTGCTGTCCGAGGCCGTCATGGACGCCTCCGACGACCCGGAGGCCGTGCAGCGCTTCGCCGGGCGCATGCAGATCGAGGCGACCCGGCTGACCAACCTGGTGCAGGAACTGATCGACCTCTCCCGGGTGCAGAACGACGACCCGCTGGAGGACGCCGAGCCCGTCCGCATCGACGAGCTCGTCGCCGAGGCCATGGACCGTTGCCGGCACGCCGCCGGGACGAAGCAGATCACCATGGCCGCGGGCGGCACCACCGACCTCAGCATCTGGGGCAACCGCGGCCAGCTCGCCGCCGCGCTCGGCAACCTCGTCGAGAACGCCGTCAACTACTCGCCCGCCCGCACCCGCGTCGGCATCGCCGCGCGCCGGATCAGCGCCCCGGGCGGGGACAATATCGAGATCGCCGTGACCGACCAGGGCATCGGCATCTCGGACAAGGACAAGGAGCGCATCTTCGAGCGCTTCTACCGCGTGGATCCGGCCCGTTCCCGTGCCACAGGCGGCACCGGCCTCGGTCTCGCGATCGTCAAACACGTGGCCGCCTCACACAGCGGGGAGGTCACGGTGTGGAGCTCCGAGGGACAGGGCTCCACCTTCACCCTGCGGCTGCCGGAGGCGGGTGCGGCCCGCGACCGCGCACAGCAGCACCCCGATCTCGACGACGAGGCCGGGCCGTCCGCCGCCCCATCCCATCACCGCACCCCCGATTCATCCGCTGACTCAACCGCGTACGAAACGCTTTCCGCCCCGGAGGTCCTTCCGTGACCCGTGTGCTCGTCGTCGAGGACGAGGAGTCCTTCTCCGACGCCCTGTCATACATGCTCCGCAAAGAGGGCTTCGAGGTCGCCGTCGCGACCACCGGGCCCGACGGACTCGACGAGTTCGAGCGCAACGGCGCCGACCTCGTCCTCCTCGACCTGATGCTGCCCGGCCTGCCGGGCACCGAGGTCTGCCGCCAACTGCGCGGCCGATCCAACGTCCCGGTGATCATGGTCACCGCCAAGGACAGCGAGATCGACAAGGTTGTCGGCCTGGAAATAGGAGCCGATGACTACGTCACCAAGCCGTTCTCCTCGCGCGAGCTGGTCGCCCGTATCCGGGCCGTCCTGCGCCGCCGCGGCGAGCCCGAGGAGGTCACCCCGGCCGCTCTGGAGGCCGGTCCGGTCCGCATGGACGTCGACCGCCACGTGGTCACGGTCTCCGGCTCCAAGGTCGACCTCCCGCTCAAGGAGTTCGACCTCCTGGAGATGCTCCTGCGCAACGCGGGCCGGGTCCTGACCCGTATGCAGCTCATCGACCGCGTCTGGGGTGCCGACTACGTCGGCGACACCAAGACCCTGGACGTCCACGTCAAGCGCCTGCGCGCCAAGATCGAGCCGGACCCGGGCGCGCCCCGGTACCTGGTGACGGTCCGCGGCCTCGGCTACAAGTTTGAGCCGTAAACCGCTGCCGTGGTGAGGACGCGGCCGTAAGGACGGCGAACACGGTCGCCACGTACGTCGAAGGGCGGGACCTCCGATTCCGGGGGTCCCGCCCTTTTTCTACGACTGTCCAGGTGCCGTACGACGATCCGGCGCCGTACGGCCGCTCAGTGTCCGGCGACCGTCTGCGAGGCGCTGTCGCTCGGGGTCGCCGCGTTGCCGGCCGCTCCGTCCCCGGCCGCCCCGCCGGTCTCCGTCGCGCTCCCGGACGCACCGCCGGTCGGAGTGGCCCCCGCTCCCGCTCCCGCGCCCTCGCCCGGGGTCCCGGTCGGGGTGCCCGTCGGCGAGGACGTGGTCTCCGGCGCGGCCGGGACCTCGCTGGGGCCCCAGCTCTCGAAGAAGCTCTCGGCCGGGACGACGAAGGCGCGCAGGCTCACGTCACCGGTCTTGCTGAAGGTGAAGGTGATCTTCTGCGCGTTGCCGTCCTGGATGGCCTCGCGGCTGCTGGGCAGCACGGCGGCGGCGTTGTCCTTGCCACCGATGATCAGCGAACCGCCAGCCGGGATGGTCAGGCTGCCGCCCTTGGCGGGCTTGAGCTCGGCACTCTTGGCGGTGCCGTCCACCTTGATCGAGTCCAGCGTCTGCGCGGAGCTGCCCGAGTTGAACAGGGTTGCGGAGATCGCGGCCGGGCCGGTCGACTCCAGGTCGGGCTGGGTGATGACGATGGCGTTCTGGATCTTGATGTCGCCGACGCTGGTGGCTGCGTTGTCCGGCTTGATCTCCAGGGTCTGTGCGTTGTTGCCGGCCGCGCACGCGGAGAGCGCGGCGATCGAGAACGTGATGGCGGCGGCGGCGAGGGCGCCGCGTCGAAGGCTGCTGCTCACGGCGGCGGCAACTCCTTGACTCGAACGGGGGGCGCGTAGTGCCGCCCTAAGTGTCTGTCAGCGGCCTTAGGTTACCGAGCCGTTCCCGCGCTACCGCACCCGACCCTCCCCCGAGCGGCGATGAGCCGTGGAAGTACGTCCGAAGCGCCTCTTCCGCCACCCGTTCCTTCACCCGTAAGTGGCCCGGCAGTCACTTTGCCCGGACCTCTGTCCGTCATTCACATAAGACGTCTCGCAAGTCCTCGCGCAAAATTTCCGTGAAGGAATGCGCGACCCTCCCGGAATTGATCACCGGATGTGCCGCCGACCTGGCTGTGATCAATTTCGGATTCGCCCGGGAGGTGACTCGAGGCGCCGAACGGAGTAGCGGAAGTCGCACACTTGGAACCGGACATATGTGTACGTTCGGCCGCTCGGAGGCGCCTCTGGATGTGTGTAACGTACGCGTTTCACCCCGCCCGCAGAGCCGCTCCCACCTGCGAATACTTTCTTCCGCTCGGCCCGCGCAGCACGTTCCTGTTGGAGTTGTCAAGCCCCGAGATATGCCCTGACCTGCGAAAACGCCATTCAGAACCCGCAGTTTCCGTGTTACCCTGGATAGCCACGGAAGGGGTACCTGTCACATGACGTTCAAGGTTGGCGACACCGTGGTCTATCCCCATCACGGGGCCGCGCTGATCGAGGCTATCGAAACTCGCCAGATCAAAGGCGTGGACAAGACCTACTTGGTGCTGAAGGTCGCCCAGGGTGACCTGACGGTACGTGTGCCAGCGGACAATGCGGAGTTCGTCGGCGTGCGTGATGTGGTCGGTCAGGACGGGCTGGACCGGGTCTTCGAGGTGCTGCGCGCGCCGTACGCCGAGGAGCCCACGAACTGGTCGCGTCGATACAAGGCAAATCTGGAGAAGCTCGCCTCCGGCGATGTCATCAAGGTCGCGGAAGTGGTGCGTGACCTGTGGCGTCGTGAGCGCGAGCGCGGACTCTCCGCCGGTGAGAAGCGCATGCTCGCCAAGGCCCGCCAGATCCTGGTGAGCGAGCTCGCCCTCGCGGAGAACACCAACGAGGACAAGGCCGAGGCGCTGCTCGACGAGGTTCTCGCGTCCTGACGCGGTACATCCGCCTCAGTTTCAGCACACCAGTTTGCGCAGCGTGCTGAATTTTTTTCAAAGAAGTGCCGCGGTGCCCGATGACGTAATTGCTGTCGCCGGGCGCTGCGGCATGTTCGCTCACAGGCGCGGTATGTCCTACCTCGGGGGCGCCCCCGATACTTGATGTGCCGGGTCCGGGCAGCCGACTCGACCGATGTCACGGAAGGGTTCGGTCAAGAAAGGCCCACCCGGCACGCTTGAGGCCATACCCACGTAGGCAGAGCACACAAACCTGACAGGAACCGATGTCTGACGTTTCGCGTCCTTCGCCCACGGGTGTCCCCGCGGACACGCGTGCCGGGGCCCGTACCGCCGTCGTGATCCCGGCCGCCGGAAAGGGCGTACGCCTCGGTCCGGGCGCCCCCAAAGCGCTGCGCGCGCTGAACGGCACGCCCATGCTCATCCACGCCGTGCGCGCGATGGCCGCGTCCCGCGCCGTCTCCCTGGTGGTCGTCGTGGCCCCGCCCGACGGCGCCGCCGAGGTCAGGAGCCTGCTCGACGCGCACGCGCTGCCCGAGCGCACCGACTTCCTGGTGGTCCCCGGCGGCGAGAGCCGCCAGGAGTCCGTGAGGCTCGGCCTGGACGCGCTGCCGCAGGAGCACGACATCGTCCTGGTGCACGACGCGGCCCGCCCGCTGGTACCGGTGGACACGGTGGACGCGGTGATCGAGGCGGTACGGGACGGGGCGCAGGCCGTGGTCCCCGCGCTGCCGCTCGCGGACACGGTCAAGGAGGTCGAGCCGGCCGGCGTCACGGGCGAGCCCGAACCGGTGGTGGCCACCCCGCAGCGCGCCCGCCTGCGTGCCGTACAGACTCCGCAGGGCTTCGACCGCGCCACGCTGATCCGCGCGCACGAGACGGTGAGCGACGACGTCACCGACGACGCGAGCATGGTCGAGCAGCTCGGCCTCACCGTCGTGGTCGTGCCCGGCCACGAGGAGGCCTTCAAGGTCACGCGCCCGCTGGACCTGGTCCTCGCGGAGGCGGTCCTGGCGCGCCGGAGGCTGAACGATGGCTTCTGACGCATCCGGCCTTCGGCTGCCGCCGGGTGAGCCCCTGCTTCCCCAGGTCGGCATCGGCACCGACATCCACGCCTTCGAGGAGGGCCGCGAGCTGTGGTGCGCGGGCCTGAAGTGGGAGGGCGAGGGGCCGGGTCTCGCCGGCCACTCCGACGCGGACGTCGTCGCCCACGCCGCCTGCAACGCGCTGTTCTCGGCGGCCGGCCTCGGCGACCTGGGACAGCACTTCGGCACGGGGCGCCCCGAGTGGTCGGGCGCCCCGGGCGTCGTACTGCTCACCGAGGCGGCCCGGATCGTGCGCGAGGCGGGCTTCCGGATCGGCAACATCGCGGTCCAGGTCGTCGGCCCCCGCCCCAAGATCGGCAAGCGCCGCGACGAGGCGCAGAAGATCCTGTCGGAGGCGGCCGGAGCCCCGGTGTCGGTGTCGGGCGCGACCACGGACGGCCTCGGCTTCCCGGGCCGCGACGAGGGACTGATGGCGGTGGCGACGGCGCTGGTGGTCCGGGTCGGCTGAGGCCGGTCGGCGGGCCGTCCCAGCGGCGGCCCGACCCGCCCCCACCGGCCTGCGCGTGACCACGAACGACCAAACCGTACTTACGCACCAGGGCACTCCCATCCGCCCACTACCCTGGTGTCGTGACTATTCGCCTGTACGACACCAGCGCCCGGAAGATCCGTGACTTCACCCCGCTCCAGCAGGGCTGTGTCTCGATCTACCTCTGTGGCGCCACCGTGCAGGCCGCACCGCACATCGGGCACATCCGCTCCGGCCTCAACTTCGACATCATGCGCCGCTGGTTCGAGTACCGCGGCTACGACGTCACGTTCATCCGGAACGTCACGGACATCGACGACAAGATCATCTGGAAGGCGGAGCAGCAGGACCGCCCCTGGTGGTCCATCGGCTACGAGAACGAGCGCGCCTTCACCGACGGCTACACCGCCCTCGGCTGTCTCCCGCCGACGTACGAGCCCCGCGCCACCGGGCATGTCACCGAGATGGTCGAGATGATGCGCGGGCTCATCGAGCGCGGACACGCCTACGAGGCGGACGGCAGCGTCTACTTCGACGTCCGCTCCTGGCCCTCCTACCTGGAGCTGTCCCGGCAGGACCTCGACGAGATGCGGCAGCCCACCGAGGAGGGCATCACCGGCAAGCGGGACCCGCGCGACTTCGCGATGTGGAAGGCCGCCAAGCCCGGCGAGCCCGACTGGGAGACGCCGTGGGGCCGGGGCCGCCCGGGCTGGCACCTGGAGTGCTCGGCCATGGCGCACAGGTACCTCGGCTCCGCCTTCGACATCCACGGCGGCGGACTCGACCTGATCTTCCCGCACCACGAGAACGAGATCGCTCAGGCCAAGGCCTACGGCGACGACTTCGCCCAGTACTGGGTGCACAACGCCTGGGTCACCATGAGCGGCGAGAAGATGTCGAAGTCGCTCGGCAATTCCGTCCTGGTCTCCGAGATGGTCAAGCAGTGGCGCCCGATCGTCCTGCGCTACTACCTGGGCACCCCGCACTACCGCTCGACGATCGAGTACAGCGAGGAGGCCCTGCGCGAGGCCGAGTCGGCGTTCGCACGCATCGAGGGCTTCGTGCAGCGCGTCGTCGAGCTGACCGGGCACGTCGTCGAGCCGTCCCCCGAGGTGCCGCTCGCCTTCGCCGAGGCGATGGACGACGACCTCGGTGTCCCGCAGGCGCTGGCCGTCGTCCACACCACCGTCCGCCAGGGCAACAGCGCACTGGCCGCCGACGACAAGGAAGCCGCCGTGGCGCGCCTCGCCGAGGTCCGCGCCATGCTCGGCGTCCTCGGCCTGGACCCGCTCGATGAGCTCTGGGCCGGCGAGTCCGATCGCGGCGAGGACCTCCACGGCGTGGTCGACGCCCTGGTCCGCATGGTCCTCGACCAGCGCGAGGCGGCCCGCTCCCGCAAGGACTGGACGACCGCCGACGCCATCCGCGACCAGCTCAAGCAGTCGGGCCTCGTCATCGAGGACGGCCCGCAGGGCCCTCGCTGGACCCTCGGCCCCCGCTGACGGATTCCGGTCCCCGGAAGATCGATTGTGCCGCCCGGGCCTCCGGGCGGCACACTGCATAGACGTACATAAGAACGCTTCACGACAGACAGGTAGGTCATGGCCGCGAACAACCGCCGCATGTCCGGCAAGAAGGGCGCGCAGGTCGGCAGTGGCGGCCAGCGACGCCGGGGCCTCGAGGGCAAGGGCCCGACGCCGCCCGCCGAGATGCGCAAGGGACACAAGAAGAACCGCGTCGCCAACGCCAAGGCGAAGCAGACCGCACGCCGCCCCGCTCCCAGGGGCCGCGGCGGCAAGTCCACGTCCGAGCTCGTCGTCGGCCGTAACCCGGTCGTCGAGGCGCTGCGCGAGGGCGTGCCCGCGAGCACGCTCTACGTCCAGCAGTTCATCGACAACGACGAGCGCGTCCGCGAGGCCCTCCAGCTCGCCGCCGAGCGCGGCGGCATCAACCTCATGGAGGCCCCGCGTCCCGAGCTGGACCGCATGACGAACGGCCTCAACCACCAGGGTCTCGTCCTCCAGGTCCCGCCGTACGAGTACGCCCACCCCGAGGAGCTGGCCGACGCGGCCGCGGACGAGGGTGAGGACCCCCTCATCGTCGCCCTCGACGGCGTGACGGACCCGCGTAACCTGGGTGCAGTGGTCCGCTCGGTCTCCGCCTTCGGCGGCCACGGCGTAGTCGTACCGGAAAGGCGAGCGGCCGGCATGACGGCCGGCGCCTGGAAGACATCGGCCGGCGCCGCGGCCCGCACCCCCGTCGCCCGCGCCACGAACCTGACCCGCGCCCTGGAGGCGTACAAGAAGGCGGGCATCGTGGTCGTCGGCCTCGCGGCCGACGGCGAGGCCGAACTCGGCGACCTGCAAGCCCTGGAAGGCCCGGTCGTCATCGTGGTCGGCAGCGAGGGCAAGGGCCTGTCCCGACTCGTGGGCGAGACGTGCGACTTCCGTGTCCGCATCCCGATGCCGGGCGGCGCGGAGTCCCTCAACGCCGGTGTGGCGGCGGGGATCGTCCTCTACGAGGCGGCTCGCCGACGCGGCTGAACACGCGTCCGTGGCGTCACCCGTGCGGGGTAATTCCGGTGACAGTGGTGCGACCTGCGCATCCTTGACGGGGTCCGGACAGATCGGGCCGGTCAAGGCAGTGTCCTAAGCACACGTCACTCGGTTAGTTGAGTGTGGACACCAGAACACCCCGCACACCCACGGGGGACCGCTCGTCGGGATACGACGACGCTCCCGCGCTGAGCATGGTGAAGGTGCCGAGCGATCCGGCGCAGATCATCGTCAATCACGCGAGTTTCCGCGTGTTGCTGGGCGCGTCGACCGGGCGCACCAAATCCCCCCGGATCGCACGGCACTTGAGCGCCACCGAGGACACCACCCGCATCCCCGTCGTCGGTGCGGCCGGCAGAGCGGGCGCGGCCACCGGCGCCCGCCGCCGAGTCGCCGTCTGGAACGGCACCTCCGCGCCCGACGACACCGGCGCCCACCGCCTGCTCCAGGCCGCGCGGGACGGCAGCGTCCGTCACGGCGAAGAGCCGGCCCCCGGCCTCGGCGGAGCCACCCAGGTCATCCCACGGGTCGACGTCGGCGGCTATGACGGCTATGACACCGGCTACGACGACGACTTGTCACGGACCGTCGAAACGCCGATCGTCGGCGCCCAGCGCACGCACGAATCCCTCGAGACCCGGCTCCTGCCCAACATGCGCACGGTCGAGAGCGCATACGACGAGGAACTCGTCTACGACGACGAGGAGTTCGCGGAAGACCCCCACGGTACGCACGCAACCGACGCGCCCCTCAAGCGGCCCGGTGGCGGCGACGACCCGGCCCGGCACGCCTATTACCCCGGCCGCCGCATGAACCTCGGCGTCGTCCTCCTCCCGCTCCGGGTCTTCCTCGGCTTCATCTCCATCTACGCCGGCATGGGCAAGCTCTGCGACCCCGTCTACTTCGACGGCGGCAAGCGCGGCTCGATGGTGAAGTGGCTCAACACCCTGCACCCATGGGAAGTGGCCGAGCCCCTCCGCCAGTTCGCCCTGGAGCACCCGGTCGGCTCAGGCTTGGTCATCGCCTTCTTCCAGGTCATCGTGGGCGTCCTCACGGTTCTGGGATGCTGGCAGCGGGTCGCCGCGATCGTCGGCGCGCTGCTGTCGGCCGCGCTCCTGGTCACCGTCAGCTGGAAGAGCGTCCCGGTCTACGACGCCCCCGACATCATCTACCTCGCCGCATGGTCGCCCCTGATCATCGCCGGTGCCCCGGTCTACTCGATCGACGGCCGCCTCGCGGGTATGGCCTGGCGACGCCTCGGCCCCCGCGCCGACATCTGGGAGCTCCGCAGTCACGTCCTGCGCCGCGGCGCCCTGGTCACGCTGATCGTCACCGGCCTGACCCTCCTCGTCGGCTCGCTGCTCGGCGGCGCTGTCCGAGACGCCGACCGTATCGTCGTCCCCGGTCCCGGCGAGGCCCCGCGCAACGAACTCCCGGGCTCCCCGCTGCCGCAGGAGCCCGGCCAACGGCACAAGAAGACGCCGTCGGCCTCCAACTCGCCCACGCAGGGCGCCACGTCGGGGGCGGCCACGCCGTCCGGCGCCGCGACGACGCCGGGCGCGACCAGCGACACGGGCAGCGCCGGGGCGGGTACGCCCAGCCAGACGCAGGGCACCGGGGGGCAGGCCCCGCCCCAGCAGTCCACTCCGGCCGACGAGGCGCCCAGCACCAGCACCGGCCCGACCTCCGGGGGCCCCTCCTCGGGCGGCGGCTCCACGGGCGGCTCCGACGCCGACGAACCCGGCCTGGTGGGCGGCTTGTTGGGGTAACCCTGCCGGTGGACCTGGCTCCTTCGTCCACCGGCTGACCCGAGCAGCACAACGCAGATGGGCCCCGCACACACTTCGTGTGCGGGGCCCATCGCTACGCCAGACCTTTCGATGCCTTCTCGACGCCGGTCCGGGCATTTCAGCCCGTCTGGGGGTGCCCCCTCTGGGGGAGTTCGAGGACGAGGCCGTTCAGGCCGATAGGGGGTCCAGGGGGCGCAACCCCTGGCGGGGTTGAAGGGGGCGGGGGCGGAACACGCCGCCGCAGGCATCCCGCCCCAACCGCCGGAGGCGTCAGCGCCCCAGCGCCGCCAGTTCCTTCGCCGCCTCCGTCAGGTCCTTCGCCGTGTCGATGGCTCGCCAGTAGGCGCCCTGCGGGATCGGGAACCCGGCCAGGCGGCGTTCGCGGGCCAGGTGGGGGAAGGTCGTGCGTTCGTGGTCGCCGCGCTCGGGGAGGAGGCCGGCGAAGGCGGGGGAGAAGACGTACACGCCCGCGTTGATCTCGAAGGTCGACGGCGGCGACTCGATGAAGTCCGTGATGTGTCCGAAGCCGTCCGTCTTCACCGCACCCCAGGGAATCCGCGGTCGCGCGAGCGCCAGCGTCGCGACCGCGTCGCGCTCCGCATGGAAGTCCGCCATGTCGCGCAGCGAGAAACGGGTCCAGATGTCACCGTTGGTCGCGTACCAGGGCCGTTCCGGATGCGGCAGATGCGCCGCCGCGTACTTCAGACCGCCACCCCGCCCGAGCGGCTCCGTCTCCACGACGGTCGTGACCCGCACCGGCAGCTCGGCCGACTTCAGCCAGTCCTGCAGCACCTCGGCGAGATGCCCACAGCTGACCACCACGTCGGTCACGCCCTCTTCGGCGAGCCAGGTGAGCTGGTGGCCGATGATCGGCGTCCCCGTACCGGGGATCTCCACCATCGGCTTGGGCCGATCGTCGGTGTACGGGCGCAGCCGGGAACCCTGGCCACCGGCCAGGACAACGGCTTGAACGGGGCGGGACGCGGCGTTCGGATCAGTCATGACCGAACTGTACGCGGCGCCCCGCTCACGGCATTCACCTGCAACCGTTCCTTAATCAGCCGTGACGGTCCGGAAGCGGAGTGTTCTCCGAAAAGGGGATGTCTAGCCCGCAGCGACCCCTGACGCGAACGCGGTGTCGCAGACGGGCCGGGCATACGACTGCGCCCGCGTCGGCCCGTACACACGGACCGCCGCACGCCCCAGTGCACGGGCGATCGAGGCGCAGTGCCGCCCCAGCGACGGGCGGTCGTGGACGGCCTGCTGGAGGTGGGTGAGGGCGACGCCCGGGTCCTCCTCCTGCAGCTCGGTCAGGAGCTGGTCGCGCAGCACGTCCTGAGCGGCGCGCGGAGCGGCGTTCTTGGTGTCACGCGCGCTCGAGACGTCGGTCGCGGTCAGTACCGAGTCCGAGGGGTTCCCCGACCAGTTGACCCGGGTGACTGCGAGCGTCCCGGAGAGCACCAGGACGACGGGCAGGACGAGGGCGAGAGTGCGGCCGAGCTGGCGGGCGGGGCCCCGCTGGCCGCGTCGTGTCTGTTGGATGGTGGAGTGCTTCACGCGAGTGAGGGTAGCGTTCAGTACTGATATGGCGACATTTGGTCACCGTTTCGAGGGACGAAGAGGTGCCTCTTCCCCTGCGGCGTGTTGACGTACAGCACTCGAAATGGCCGGGTATGCCGGGGTATTTGTCGACAACGACAAGGGCCCCGCAGCGCTCTGCGGGGCCCTTGTCGTCAACCTGGGTGAATTACCCGGGGTTGTGCTGCCTTTACGTCCGGCGGTCGGCGTTCTCTCAGTCGGAGAGCCGCGCGCCCGTGGAGGTCGCGAACACGTGGCTCTCGCCGGCCCGCGGGACGACGTGCAGCGTGCTGCCCTTCTCCGGGACGTCACGGCCGCTGACACGGACGACGAGGTCCTGGGAGCCGTCGCCGCCGACCTTGGCGGTGCCGTAGACGTACGCGTCGGCGCCGAGCTCCTCGACGACGTTCACGGTGACCGCGAGGCCCTGGTCCGAGTCGGCGCCGGCCACGTCGAAGTGTTCGGGACGGACACCGACGGTGACGGTCTTGTCGGTGGCGGCGGACAGCGCGTCGCGGTCGACCGGCACCACCGAGTTGCCGAACTTCACGCCGCCGTCGGTGATCGGGACCTCGACCAGGTTCATGGCCGGGGAGCCGATGAAGCCGGCGACGAAGAGGTTGGCCGGGCGGTCGTACATGTTGCGCGGGGTGTCGACCTGCTGGAGCAGACCGTCCTTGAGGACCGCCACGCGGTCACCCATCGTCATGGCCTCGACCTGGTCGTGGGTGACGTAGACGGTGGTGATGCCGAGGCGGCGCTGCAGCGACGCGATCTGCGTACGGGTGGACACACGGAGCTTGGCGTCCAGGTTGGACAGCGGCTCGTCCATGAGGAAGACCTGCGGCTCACGCACGATGGCGCGGCCCATCGCGACACGCTGGCGCTGACCGCCGGAGAGCGCCTTCGGCTTGCGGCCGAGGTACTCGGTGAGGTCGAGGATCTTCGCCGCGTCCTCGACCTTCTGGCGGATCTCCGTCTTCGGCACGCCGGCGATCTTGAGCGCGAAGCCCATGTTGTCGGCGACGGTCATGTGCGGGTACAGCGCGTAGTTCTGGAACACCATGGCGATGTCCCGGTCCTTCGGCGGCAGGTGCGTGACGTCGCGGTCACCGATCCGGATGGCGCCGGCGTTCACGTCCTCGAGCCCCGCGAGCATCCGGAGCGAGGTGGACTTGCCGCAGCCGGACGGGCCGACCAGAACGAGGAACTCCCCGTCCTCGATCTCGATGTCGAGCGCGTCAACAGCGGGCTTCTCGGTACCCGGGTAGGTCCGGGTCGCCTTGTCGAACGAGACAGTGGCCATGATGAATGGGCCCCCTTCTACCGGCAGGAACGTGCCGGACGATCCGTTGTAGGAAGGTGGTTGGTTTAGTCCACATGTGCGGACTGGCTCTGGACGGTACCTGGCGTTCGCCTGATCTGTCAGTACCCGGGGGCATGTGAACTTCGCGGAAATTTTCGACAGGGCCCACTCGGAACCTGGGTACACTGCTCGGGCGCGTGCGCGACAGCGCGCGCAGGCCTCCTTAGCTCAGTTGGTCCAGAGCGGCTGTCTTGTAAACAGCAGGTCGTCGGTTCGAATCCGACAGGGGGCTCAATCAGCGGGGCGGTGTCGATGACACCGCCCCGCGGTTCGTTTTTCATCCCCTCATTTCATTCGCCCGCCGAGCGACTTCGCCGGTCCGCGAATGCACCTTCGAACACCCTCATGTCCCCGCTGGGACACGGGACATGCTCAAAGTGGAATAGCATCGCTACTGCTAGTGTTCGTTCAGTCACAGTAGGCAATCAGCCTCAATGTACATGTAATGAAAACCGAGGGTTCCATGCGCAAGCTTCACCAGGTCATGATCGTTGCGGCGGCGGCCGGCGGGCTGTCCGCCATCGGTGCCGGTACCGGTGTCGCGTACGAGAGCGGGCCGAGCGTGTCCGACCTCTACCGCCCCTACCAGGAGTGCAGCCCGCAGACGGTTGGCGAGGCCTCCATTCCGGTCGCGGTACTCGGTCTGTCCGAGACCTTCGACACCACTTGCGGCCAGTTCAACAACGCCTTCACTGGCTGAGGTCGGCGGCTTAGTCGTGCGCGACGCCTTCCGCGGGCCCCTTCGGGGTCACCCCCGAAGGGGCCCGTTCATGTGCGGCTGCCCGGAGCGCGAGGCCGCTCCGTGGGCCCGTATGCGTTCGCTGCTGTCCTGAACTCCGGCGCACCGATGAGCGGTTGGTCCCCCGAGGACCAGTCACCCTCTGGTCGGTCCTTCACTTCGTAAGCGAAACGGCCCCGAACGTCCTGGACATGGACCGGACGCGGTGGCCCGTATCTCCGATTTCCCGAGGGCACGGCGCGGCCGGTTCGCGGTGTATTGCGCTCGGGCACCCCCCGCAAAAGGAGACGCAACACATGTTCAACGGAAAGAAGATCGCGGCTGTCACCGGGCTTCTCGGTGGCCTCGCCATGGCCTGTCTCGGTGCCGGCCAGGCTCACGCGGCGGGCCCGGGCGTCTGCTCGCTCGACCCCCAGGGCAACATCATCTGTACCCAGCAGGTCCAGGGTCAGACCCCCGAGGGTGACGGGTTCATCGTCCGCCGGTCGGTGAACTGCCAGCCCACCCAGCCCTTGACCCTGCCCACTCCCGGACTTCTGTCCAACGGGCAGACGCGGATCGGCCCCCACATCACCTGCGCCGAAATGGCGCCCACGCCGGCCTCCGACACCAGTGACACGAACGACGCGAGCCCGCTGCTTTCCCGCATCCTGGGCTGAGCTTCCGACGGCGGATGGCCGGACCGGGTCAACCCGGTCCGGCCATCCGCCGTTTCGTATGCCGACACGACACAAGGAAGGGTTAAAGGTCCCAAATTGCTACGGTTTGTTTGTATATGCTCACATTAAGTAGTCAACCAGGGCTTCGTGCCCGGGAAGAAAGGGTCAAACTATGCGCAGGTTTCAGCGCGTTGCGGTCGTAGCCGCAGCGGTCGCAGGACTGTCCGCCTTCGGTGCCGCCGGCAGTGCCTTCGCTCACGAGGGCGACGGCTTTGACGGTCAGATCGTCTCCGCGGTGGCCACCTCGACGGCCAACGCGGTTGCCACGTGGGGCGCTCCGGCCGACAAGGCGCACGCTGCCCCGCAGGCCGCTCCGGAGGCTGCCCCGGCGGTTGCGCCGGAGGCCGCTCCCAAGGCCGCCGCGCCGGAGTACGGCTACGGCGAGTACTCCGCTCCGTACGCCGCTCAGTAGGGAAATGCCGAGGGTTCGGTGCGCAAGTTTCAGGGCACTGCGAATGTCGTCGTGACCACCGCGGGGCGGGTGGCTCCCAACTCCGAGCCGCAGTCGGCCCCTTAGGGCATCGCCTCGAAGCGTCACGACGGGCGCATCGAAATCCGTCGGAACACCGTTATGCATATCGCGCGATCCGCACCCCCAGCTCCTGGACCGGATCGAGCTGTTTTCGACGGTGTGCTGGACAACACCCTTAGCAAATGCAGCCCGGACGCGCGGCAGACCCATCAGGGTGCGCGTCCGGGCTGCAGCAGTTTCCGTATTCGACCTTCTCCTTGCAAAGGAACGCCGTACATGATCGGTCGACAGAAGATCGCAACCGTCTCGGGGCTCCTCGGGGCTCTCGCCGTGATCTACAGCGGTGCCGCGCCGGCGTACGCCGACGAAGACCCCAAGGGTGCCTGCACGATCACCGCGCAGGGGGACATCGTCTGCGTCAAGAAGAGCGAGGTCGTCCGCAAGGACAAGCGCGACGGCTATGTCGTCCAGCAGAAGCACGACTGCTCGACGACGGAGCGCCCGCGCTTCACGCTGCCTGAGGGCCGCATGACGGAGGACGGGTCCACGACGAGCGGCCCGGTCGTGGAATGCAATAACCGGGCGGAGCTGCCCAAGGGTGTCAAGCTCCCCAAATTCACCTTCTGAGGCGCTTTCGCGGCGCGAGCGGAAGATGCCGGACCGGGCGGGATCCCGGTCCGGCATTTCGTTCTTTCCGGGGCTGTTGCCCGGTCGGCAAAAGACCGGTGCCCCGGCTTGGGGCCGGGGCACCGGGGGGAAGCGTGCGGCTCTACGTCACTTGCCGCCGACGGTGTTGCTGCAGCCCATGGACGAGCCCAGGCCGGTCTCCTGCGAGCCGGGGTTGCCCTCGCCGTTCAGCAGGTTGCCGCCCAGGCCGTTCGCGATGCCGACCTGGCCGAGGATGTCCACGTTGGCGTCGTGCGACTTGCAGTTGCTGCTCTGCAGGACGCTGAAGCTCGAGCCCGTGCCCTTGTCCTTCTGGCCCCAGCCGCCTCCGTCGGCGTGGGCGACGCCGGCGCCCAGGAGTCCGATGCTCCCGAGAGCGGCGACCAGGACGGCGGCCTTGTGGAGCTTGTGCATATCCATCTCCGGTGGAGTGAAGTGGGTGCGATCCCTGGCGAGATCGACTTCGAACAGTTACGGAGGCTAATAGGAAATATTTTGGAGAATTCGGCGGCACGCCGAATCAGGGAAAGTCTCACCATCTTGGCCGATGGATAGGAAATTCATATTGTTGTAAGGAATCAAGGCGAATCAGGGCGCATATGTGTGACACAAGAAAGAGTCCCGGCACCGGGCCTGAGGCTCGGTACCGGGACCTGTTCCCGCTCCGGTCGACTAGGCGACCGTCAGTGCCTGGATCAGAAGGCGCTGTTGTTGCAGCCCATCGACGAGCCCAGGTGGGTGTCCTGCGCGCCCGGGTCGCCCTCGCCGTTGAGCGCGCTGCCCAGCAGGCCGTTGAGCACGCCGACCTGGCCGAGGACGTCGACGTTCAGGTCGTGCGACTTGCAGTTGGAGCTCTGCAGGACGCTGAACTTGCCCCCGTCCTTGCCGCCGTGGCCGTCGGCGGTGGCCGTGCCGGCGCCCAGGAGTCCGACGGTGCCGATGGCAACGGCCACGACGGCAGCCTTGCGAAGCTTGTGCATGTCATCTCCGGTGGAGTGAGGTGGGTGCGATCTGTAGGAGATCGACTTCGTACAGTTACGGAAGATTAATACGAAGTATCCCGTTATGTCCCGGAGGCACGCCGGGGCTCTTGATCTCGTGGCAGAAGCACCCGGAAGTCGCATCGTCAACCGTGGCGTGAGGTGAAGGTGCAGGTCGCAGCGGCTCGTTGAACCCCTGAGCCGCGCGCCCTAGCGCGACTGGGCGTGGGCGAAGGAGTTCGCCTGGCTGTTGGCCTGGTCGCAGTCGACGCCGCGGGTCTCGGCGGCCGCGAGGACGGCGACCGGGACGGCCGCGTTGAGCACGGACTGCGGGCTGCACTCCTGGTACGGGCGGAAGAGGTTGGCCTGCTCCAGCGGGCCGGCCGGCGCCGCCGTGGGCTGCTGGTTGACCTGCGGGCTGATCTTCGGGCTCAGTTGGGGGTTGACCTGCGGGCTGACTTCGGCGCCTCGCTGCGGAGCCGGGGCCGCCTGCCGGTGCGCGGTCGGCGAGTTGGAGGACTGCGCGGACGCCTGCGAGCGGGTCCACGAGGCGGCCTGGGTGTCCGGCTGTCCAACGGGTGCCGGAGCACCGCCGTACCCGAGGGGTACGTCGCCGGCGACGCTGGGCGCGACTCCGATGGCCGACAGACCACTGGCTGCTGCTACGACGAGCGCGACCTGATGAAGCTTGCGCATGGAACCCCGGCCCTTCATTGACCTGTGCATGGAACGTATGGAAATGCGACTGCGATGGACCATCGCTCTGACCCTGTGGGGGGAACGAGCCAAATGCCGGGCCGGTCACGTGAGTCGGGGCGTGGTCACCCGTTTGCCGGAGGGTGTTATTCGTCGACAAGCCGCAGAGCCTTTTATCGGATCGATGGCAATGGAGTGACGGAAATCCGGATCCCGTGACCTGGCCGGAGAAAAGTCGTTGCCAGCTGGGAGAGGGCAGCTATCTGGAATCAGAGATGAGGCAAGGGGATCTGCTGCCTGCTCCAGCGTGAAGTCCACATGACAGCTCAGGCATTACCCCTGTAAGGGCGCAGTACGAATATCAGACTGAGCGCACGCATGACTGCACTGAATACAACGGATTTCCCTGTACAGGTAATGAAGGGCCGAGGGTTCCATGCGCAAGCTTCACAAGGCCGCGCTCGTCGTAGCAGCGGCCGGCGGTCTGACCGCCATCGGCGCCGGCGTCAGCGAGGCCGCCGACTATCCCGTCGGGTACAGCGGTGCTCCGGCGCCCGCTCCTGAGCATCAGGCGCCTCAGTACGCTCCGGCGCCTCCTCCCCAGTACGCGGCGCCCCAGTACGCTCCGGCGCCCGCTCCTCAGTACCAGGCACCTCAGTACGCCCCGGCGCCCGCCCCGCAGTACGCGGCGCCCCAGTACGCCCCGGCGCCGGCTCCGCAGTACGCGCCCCAGCAGAGTGCTCCGCAGGCGACGGCGGTGACCAGGTCGACGGGCACCGCCCAGGTCACGCGTCCGCAGCCGGCACCCCACTACGCGCCTCCGGCCCCCGCGCCCGCCCCGGCCCCGCAGCAGCAGACCGGTTACGCCTCCGCCTCGGCCACCTCGGGCGGCTTCGCGCAGGCCTCCGGCTCGCCGCACTCCTCGGCGCCGGCCGCTTCCCAGCCGTCCGTTCCGCAGGTCGTGCCGCAGGTCACCCCGCAGACGGCGCCGCAGGTGATGCCGCAGGTCGCCCCGCAGGTCTCCGCGCCGCAGGTCTTCAACCCGGAGCCCGCGCCGAAGGTCGCACCGCAGGTGAACCCGCAGGTGAACCCTGAGGTGAACCCGCTCATCAACCCGCTGATCTCGCCGGCCAGCGCGCCGCAGGTGCCCGGGCTCGGCCTCGGCCAGGTCGCGGCCCCTCCGGTGGGCCAGCTGGGTCTGCCCCGGCTCGGCTGACAGCCGTTCCGTAAGTCTCCACCGTTCCACAGCGTTTCGCTGCACCCCACATCCGCTCGACCAACGGAGAAGAAATGCGCAAGCTTCAGAAGGTCGCCCTCATGGGCGCCGTCCTCGGCAGTGTCGGCTCCTTCGGTGTCGGCACCGCCGTCGCCCACGGTGAGGGGCGGGCTCACGACGTCGACATCACGCAGGGCATCGAGTGCCGCTCGCACGACATGAACATCGACGTCCTCGGCAGCCTCGGTCTCATCAACGGCGCGCTGGGCAACGCCCTCAACGGCGAAGGCTCCCCGGGCGCGCAGCCCAGCCACCTCGGCTCGGACATGGGCTGCAACAGCGGAGCGCTCAAGTAGACCGTAGGAAGTATTCGGTTCGACGCCCGCTCCATCACGGGGCGGGCGTTTGGACTGCGAGCCGGAGAGACCGCATGAGACTGTCCTATGCCGACGAGATGCTGCTGTTCAACGGGTGTCCGGGTGTCATCGGCCTGGCGGCGGTCCTCTCCGGCGAGCGACCCGACGTGGATCAGGTGCGGGCCCTCGTCGCCGAGCGGTGGGCGGGCATGGAGCGGATGAACTGCGTGCTCGAGGGTCCGAAGGACGATGGCGGGATGGCACGGCAGGGGCTGTTCGGGCGGCCCGGGCGGTCAGCGCGTGTGCGGTGGGTCGTACCGGGGCCGTTCGATCCCGTCGTGCACGTCGCCGTGGCGCGGCACAAGCTGGACGACCTGTGGGCGGAGAGTGTGGACCGGCCGCTCGCCGGCGGGGTGCCGCCCTGGCGGCTCTTCGTCGTTCCGGACGCGACGCACGGCGGTGACTTCGCCCTGGCCCTCGTGGCCCAGCACGCGCTGCTGGACGGGCGTTCCCTGGCGACGCTGATGCGGTCGTTGATGGACGGCCCCGTGACGGCACGGGAGGCGGCCCGGTCGGTGCCCCTCGCGCGGACCGGGCTGCCGGCGGCGGGCCGCGAGCTCAGGACGATGACGGCCGCGGGGCAGGCCCTGCCGCTGCGGCCGCCGGGGCAGGCGTGCTCCTCGGTCGCGGTGACGGAACTGCCCGCGCACACGGTCCGCTCCGCACGCCGGCAACCGGCCGACGGCCCTGGTGCGACGCTGAACGAGCTGCTGGTGGGCGCCGTGGCAGGGGCGCTGCGCGCGCAGTACGGTCCGGTGCGGCGGTGGCGGCAGCGGGACGAGCCCGTCTACACGGCCGTACCGTGTGACCTGCGCAGTCGCGCGAACACAGGGGAACTCGGGAACACCCTCACGGTGGTCCGGGTTCCGCTGCCCGTCGACGTGGACGGTCCCGTGGCGCGGCTGCGGGCGTGTCAGGCCGCGATGGCCACCGTCCCCGAGCGGGCCGCCGTGCACGCGAACGTGCTGTTCCCCGCCGCCGAAGCGGTTCGTCGGACGGGCTCCTGGGTCACCAGGTTTCTGGCCGGCCGCAGCCGGCACTCCTGCTTCGCGGCGACCGCGACCACGGCCATGAAGTGGCCCGGCGGATCGAGCACCTTCCAGGGCCGCCGGCTGGTGCGCACGGTCGGGCTGCCGCCCCTGCAGTACCCGGGCACCGTCAGCCTGACCTTGGCCCAGGCGGGGGACGCGTTCACGCTCACCGTGGTGTGCAACCTGGGCCCGAACGACGCGGGACGGCTCGCGGAGGCGGTCGTCACGGAGTTCGAGACATGGGCCCGGATGGCGACGCCGTCAGTGCCCTGACGGCACCAGGAGATGGAGGCAGTTGCATGGAAGCGGAACACGGCGGCGCAGCGGAACGCGGCGACGTATGGGAGGCGCTGCGCCCGCTGTGCGCGCGGGTGATGTCGGTGCCGCCGGAGGCGGTGGTCCCGCAGGCCCGGCTGGTCGCCGATCTGGGAGCCGACAGCCTGGACATCACCGAACTGGAGGCGGCGTCGGAGGAGTTGTTCGGGGTGTCCCTGAGGGGGACCGACAAGGCCGCGGTGTCCACCGTGGGTGATGTCGCCGACCTCATCGTGCGGATGCGTACCCCTGACGCCCGCAACACCCTCGCCCGATGACCGGCCGACCCGCGGTCGCTGTCACCGGCCTGGGAGTTCGCTGCGGTGCCGGAGCGAGCCCCGCGGCGCTCTGGGAGAGCCTCGTGCAGTGCCGCTCGGCGACGCGGCTGCACACGTTCGACGACGAGGGCGCAGTGCGCTACCCCGCGTGTCCGATGACCGACTTCGACCCCACCGGCTATCTCGCGCCCAAGGAGGTACGGCGGGCCGACCGGTCGGTGCAGATGGCGGTGTGCGCGGCCGTGGACGCCGTGGAGGACGCCGGCGGACTGCACGTCGGTGCCGGGCGGCGGGCGGTGGTCACCGGTACCGGGTACGGCGGGGTGATCAGCCAGGAGAACGGCATCGGCCATCCCGATGTGCTCTACGCGCCCCGGCTGATGAACAACGCGGGTGCGTACTGGGTCAGTGCCCGCCTCCGTATCACCGGGCCCAGCCTGACGATCTCCACCGCCTGTGCCTCGGGCACGCATGCGGTGGGTGAGGCGATGCAGATGATCCGGGCGGGATGCGCGGACGTGGTGGTGGCGGGGGGCCATGACAGCCCGCTGACGCCCACGACGGCGCTGGCCTTCGGGCGGGCCGGTGCGATGGTCACCGAGTGCGAGGATCCCGCTTCCGCGTCACGGCCGTTCGACATCGGGCGGCGTGGGTTCGTCCTCGCCGAAGGGGCCGCGTTCCTGGTGCTGGAGCGGCTGGACCTCGCCCGCGCGCGGGGTGCGCGGATCTACGCCACGCTGACCGGCTACGGACGTACCTCCGACGCCCACCACCTCACGGCACCGCACCCCGACGGTGCTGGGGCCCGGGCGTGCATGGAGCAGGCCCTCGCCGACGCCGGTACGACGGCCGACGCCGTTACCCACGTCAACGCGCACGGCACCGGAACCGAGCTGAACGACCTCGCGGAAGCGCAGGCCATCGCGGCCCTGTTCGGCCCGCGTGCGGTGCCGGTCACCGCGCCCAAGGCCGTGACCGGGCACGGGCTCGGGCTGGCGGGAGCGCTGGAGGCCGTGATCACGGCCTGGTCCGTGCGGGAGGGGCTCGCGCCTCCGACCGCCCATCTGACGCGGCTGGATCCCCGGTGCGAACTGGACGTGGTCACCGGTGAACCGCGCAAGATCCTGGACGGGCCGGTGCTCAGCAACAGCTTCGCCTTCGGCGGTCACAACGCCTGTGTCGTGTTCGACTCACCCCGCGGTTGATCACGAGAGCACGAGAGGTTGTGGAGCATGCGGCTGACCGCCGTCGAGGAAGGGCACCTGCGCAACGGGATGCCGGGGACGATCGGTATCGCCGCGGTGTTCCCCGGTGCGCCGTTCGACCTGGCGCGGGTGCGGTCCCGGGTCCGCGACCGGTGGGGCGGGCTGGACCGGATGAGCCTGGTGCTCCGGCGCCCCGGCGGACCGGCCGCGCTGTCGGGCCATCGGTGGCGGACGGCCCGGCCGTTCGATCCCGTCGCGCACGTCACCGCCACCGACCAGGACCTGCGGTCCCTGCTCACCGACGGCGTCAGTGACCTGTTGCCGGCCGAACGGCCCCTGTGGCGGCTGCTGGTCACGCGGCAGTGCATCGTGCTGCTCGCCCATCACGCGCTGCTGGACGGCAGATCCCTGGAGACGCTGTTCCGGCTGCTGATGGACGAGGCCGTGACCCCGCGGCCCGGCGTCCCGGCCGGAGCGGACCCCGCCGCGGTCGTGCGGCAGCGGTCGCGCGTCGGTGCCGGCAGCGTGTACCGGGAGTTGCGGCGCATCGGGTTCCCCGGCCAGCCCCTGCCCGCGACGCCGGAACTGCGGCCCTCGGTGGCCGTGGTCGAGCTCGACCCGCAGGTGATGCGGGCCGCCCGACGTCAGCCGGCCGGCGGGCGCGGGGCGACGCTCAACGAGCTGCTGCTGAGCGCGTACGCCGGTGCCCTCCACGCCTGCTACGGGCCCCTGCGGACCTGGCCGAAGGCACCGACTCCCTCTACGCCACGGTGCCGGTCGACCTGCGGACCCGCCAGAACGCGGGCCAACTCGGCAACGGCGTCACCGCGCTGCGCATGCCGCTGCCCGTCGACGTCGAGTCCCCGGTGGCCCGGCTGCAGGCATGCCAGGACGAGGTCGCCGGGTTCGACCGCCGCTGCGACGCCCACCGCGCGTTCCTTCCCGCGCTGAAGGGCGCCGCACGGACGGTGCCGTGGCTGGCCGGGGTGATGGCGGAGCGGCTGGCCCGCCCCGAGCTCACCACGAGCCTGTGCACCGCGTTCAAGTGGCGTGACAACCCCAGCCGCCTGCACGGCCGCCCGCTGGCCCGCATCGTTCCCCTGCCGCAGCTGTCCCCACCCGGTACGGCGAACCTCTGCCTCGTGCACACCGCCGACGCCTACACCCTCACCGTCGTCAGCCACCTGCGCGCCGGTGACGCCGAGATGATCGGTGACGCGGTCGCCCAGGAACTGAAAGCGGTGGCAGCGTCCGCCGCTTGGGTGAGCTGAGGGCCGCGGTCGGTCAGCCGCGCGGCGGGCGCAGCCTTCTGGCGATCTCCAGTTGCTCCTCGTCCAGCGGGCGGCCGTCCTCGATGTCCCAGAGGCAGTTCTGGAGGAGGCGGCCGTACGTCCACGCACGCGCGCGTGCGCGGTCCAGGCCGAGGACGTCGGTCATGGCGTCGAAGCGCCAGCGGATGTCGTCGGCGTCGAAGCGGTTGGCGAGGGCGGGCCACAGTTCGAAGCCGGGGTCGCCGGCGAGGGGTTTGGGGTCGATGGCGAGCCAGGGGGCGCGTGCGGAGGCGAGGACGTTCTCGTCATGGAGGTCCCAGTGCAGGAGACGGTCGCCGGGTTCGTCGACGACTTCGCGTACGGCGGCTGCGCAGTCGGCGACGATACGGCGGGCCTCTGGGTCCGGGATGTGCTTCAGCGCACCGGGCGTCTGCTCCAGCATGTCCTGCGCGATGTCGCCGAGGCGGCGCATGCCGGCGGGTGCGGTGAGGGACGTGAGGTGGGCCAGCAGGCGGGCGATGACCTGGACCGATTCGTGGATGTCCGGTTGGTGCGCGAGCATGCCGGACGAGTCGAGGCGTTCGAGGAGCATGGTGCCGGTGGGCTCGTCGTGGTCGAGGAGGCGTACCGCCCCGTCGCCGTCCCACAGGCGCAGGGCGACCGGCTCGCCCTCGCTCTCCTCGTCGAGGAGTTGCAGCTTCAGCACGGCCGGGATGCCGTCCCGGCGGGTCACGGGCAGGACCAGGGCGCTGACCCCGTGCATCGGCCCTCCGTCGACCGTCAGCTCCCAGCGGTCGAGGAACCCGGCCGTCAGGTCCGGGAGCCCGGCGATGAAGGCGCGGCCCGCCTCCCCGTTGTACTCCTGCTGTGATGCGGCGAGCTCCTGCGGAATGTCGATCACTTTGCGACCCTACTGGGCTGCCGGAATCGGCTCATGCGAATTAACGTCCTCCCATGAGCAGCTCGGTCAACGGTGCCGTGAACGGCGCCATCTCGTTCTGGTACGCGCACGACGGCCTCCCCTCGGTGCGGGAGCCGCTCGCGGGGGACACCTCCGCGGACGTGGTCATCGTGGGCGGCGGGTACACGGGACTGTGGACGGCGTACTACCTCAAGAAGGCCGTGCCCTTCCTGCGGATCACCGTCCTGGAACAGAAGTTCTGCGGCTACGGCGCCTCCGGACGCAACGGTGGCTGGCTGTACAACGGCATCGCGGGCCGCGACCGGTACGCGAAGCTGCACGGCCACGAGGCCGCCGTACGGCTGCAGCGCGCCATGAACGACACCGTCGACGAGGTCGTACGGGCCGCGGCGGAAGAGGGCATCGACGCCGGCATCCACAAGGGCGGGGTGCTCGAAGTCGCCCGTACACCCGCCCAGTTGGCGCGGTTGAAGGAGTTCCACGCGCACGAGCTGTCGTACGGCGAGAAGGACCGCGAGCTGTACGGCGCCCGCGAGACCGCCGAGCGGATCCGGGTGGCCGACGCCGTCGGGTCGACGTGGACGCCGCACGGTGCGCGCCTGCACCCCGTCAAGCTGGTCAAGGGGCTCGCGGCGGCCGTCGAGGCGCTGGGCGTGACGATCCACGAGCTGACGCCGGTCACGGAGATCCGGCCCAAGCACGCGGTCACCCCGTACGGCACCGTCCGCGCGCCCTACGTCCTGCGCTGCACCGAGGGCTTCACGGCGGGTCTCAAGGGCCAGCGGCGGACCTGGCTGCCGATGAACTCGTCGATGATCGCCACCGAGCCGCTGTCGCAGGAACAGTGGGAGTCGGTGGGCTGGGCGGGCCTGGAGACGCTCGGCGACATGGCGCACGCCTACATGTACGCGCAGCGCACGGCCGACGGGCGGATCGCGCTGGGCGGGCGCGGGGTGCCGTACCGCTTCGGCTCGCGCACCGACAACGACGGCCGGACGCAGCCCGAGACCATCGAGGCCCTGCGGGAGATCCTGGTCGGGTTCTTCCCGGCACTGGCCGGGGTGCGCGTCGAGCACGCCTGGTCGGGCGTACTGGGCGTACCGCGCGACTGGTGCGCCACCGTCACCCTGGACCGGTCGACGGGGATCGGCTGGGCGGGCGGCTACGTCGGCTCGGGCGTGGCCACGGCCAACCTCGCCGCGCGCACGCTCCGCGATCTCGTCCAATTGGACTCGGGACAGGGCCTGCAGACCGAACTGATCGACCTGCCCTGGGTCGGGCACAAGGTCCGCAAGTGGGAGCCGGAGCCGCTGCGGTGGCTCGGTGTGCAGGGCCTGTACGCCACCTACCGGGCCGCCGACCGGCGGGAGCGGCTGAGCGGCGCGGGGGAGTCGTCGCGGTTGGCCCGGGCGGCGGACCGGGTGGCCGGGCGGCACTGACATGCCCACCGCCGGGGCGGTGGGTGGGGGAGGGGCTCCGCGGTCCGGTGGGGCCCCTCCCCTCGTTTGTGGAGGCCGGCGCGGGTGCGGTCCTTGCCCCCAGACGGTTGCCGTCGGATATCCCGAGGTCTTCCTGGGCGGAGGGGAGCGCGATGTTCACCAGACCCCACAGCGGCGGGGGTCGACGTCCCGGGCGTGTTCACCCGTTCGGGTGACGGTCAGCCGGCCAGAAGGCCATGATTCGGGGCGTATCGCATCTGGGGAGTGTTTTGGCCGGTCACGGCTCCAGCACCACCTTTCCGGTGGTCGCACGGGTTTCGAGGGCGCGGTGCGCGGCTGCCGCCTCAGCCAGCGGGAAGCGCTGCACGGCCGGGGTGAGGCGGCCCGCGGCGGCCTCGGCGAGGGCGCGCAGTTCGAGGGTCTGCACGGGGGTGGGGCCGCCGGCCCGGCGCATCATCGCCGGGCCGAGGACGTTCTCGGAGACGCCGTCGACCAGGTAGGGCTCACCGTCGTGCAGCCCCTGTCCGGACCAGCCGAAGACGAGGTGCCTGCCGCCCGCCGCGAGCAGGGCGACGCATTCGCGGGCCACTTCGCCGCCGACGCCGTCGAAGACGACCGTGGCACCCCGGCCGCCCAGGAAGGCGCGGACCTTCCCGGGCCACTCCGGGTCCGTGTAGTCGACGGCGAGATCGGCGCCGTTGTCCCGTACCCGGGCCGCCTTCTCCGGTCCCCCGGCCAGCCCCACGACGACGGCACCGGCGTTCTTCGCGTACTGCACGAGCAGGGTGCCGATGCCGCCCGCCGCCGCCGGGACCAGGGCCACCGCGTCCGGGCCGAGCTCGGCGAACTGCAGGATCCCCATCGCCGTACGCCCCGTGCCGATCATGGCGACGGCCTCCGCGAAGTCGAGGTTCTCCGGGATCTCGTGGACGCGGTCGACGTCCGTGACGGCGAGCTCGGCGTAGCCGCCCGGGGCGAACCCGAGGTGGGCGACGACGCGCTTGCCGAGCCAGAGCCGCGCGACGCCCTCACCGAGGGACTCGACGACTCCGGCGACCTCACGGCCGGGGATCGTGGGCAGCGTCGGCGGCTCGGGCGCCGGGCCCTGGATGCCCTGGCGCAGGGCCGTGTCGAGCAGGTGGACGCCCGCCGCGGCTACGGCGATCCGGACCTGGCCGGGTCCCGGTACGGGGTCGTCGAGCTCCTCGTGGGTGAGGTTCTCGGCCGGGCCGAAGGTGTGCAGACGGATGGCGTGCATGTGGGATCCCCCATGAGACGGGCCACGTGGACGGTCACCTGGACGGGTCACGTAGACGGGTCGCGTAGACGGGCCATGTGGCTCGGAAGCTGTCGGGAAGCCAGCCTTCAACCTCAAGCTTGCTTGAGGTCAAGGGCGTTCCGGCCGAGGGCCAGGGAGACGGCCGTGAGCGCGCTGTTGAAGGAGACCTCGGACAGGACGCCGGGGGCGGCGACCTGGTCCCCCGCCAGGTAGAGCCCGTCGCCCCGGTCGACGGCCGGGCGGTCGCGCCAGCTGGTGCCCGGCAGGTCGACGGCGCCGGTGCGACCGCTCGCCACGGACTCGCGCCGCCAGGTGACGCGCTCGCGCCAGCCCGGGAAGCCGAGGTCGAGGAGCTGCTCGGCACGCGCGATGCCGGCTGCCCTGCTCTCGTGCGGGGCGATCGGGATCTGCCCCTGGACCAGCTGCTCACCAGCCGGCGCCAGCGACCGGTCCTGGGCGGTGAACCGCTCCAGCCACCCGGTCTCGTCGAGATCGGAGACGGCGAAGGCATCCCCGCGCCGGGTGCGCAGGGCGACGTCGACGAGTGCCGTACGCCCGCTGGTCCACGTCAGCGAGTCGTCCTTGAGGAGGCGGCGGGCGGCGTCGAGTGAGGTCGCGACGACGACGGGCGCGTCGGTCGTCAGGTCGTCGAGGCTGTCGATGCGGGAGAGGGTCTCCATCCGCACCCCGAGGTTCCACGCCCGGGCCGCCATCCGGTCGATCATGGTCGCCCAGCCGCCGCGCGGGTAGTGCGCCTCCGGCGGCAACTTGGTGGCCCGGCGCAGCCGCTCCTGCACGAACGCCGCGGACAGGGTGCCGGGGTCGTGGTGGAACAGCGCGACGGCGGAGTAGTGCGCGGCGGCACGGGCGCCCTCCTCACCGGCGATCCCGGTGGCCCACGTCATGAAGTCGACGTCGACGGGCGCCTGCGGCAGGCCCCGGCGCAGCAGCTTGAGCATGGCGAACGGCGGGGTACGGCGCAGGACGCCCCGGTGCCGCAGCCGCAGCCGGGCCGCCTCCAGGGGCGGGAGCGGCGCGAGCGGCCCGATGAGGTCCCGCTGCTTGAGCCAGGCCCAGTGCGGGCCTGCGTTGTAGAGGGCGTGCGGTCCTTCGTTGGTCCGGTACGGCCCCTCGGTGGTCCGCGCCCGCCCGCCGAGGGTGTGGTGGGCTTCGTACACGGTGACCTTGGCGCCCGCCTCTGCGGCGGTGATGGCCGCGGTGAGTCCGGCGAAGCCGCCGCCGATGACGGTGATGCGGTGCATGGCTGGGGGTCTCCCTCGTGCTCGGGGTCGCCTTGCTTCCCTGCTGTGTGAGTACGACGGTCCTGGGCCCCCGGAATGTGACATGGGGGTGGTGGGGTGCGGGGTCGGGGCGGTGTCGGCCTGGCCCCGTTGTCGAGTCGGCGCGAGGTCCGCGGGAGTCGGCGCAGGCCGGAGGGATTGTCAGTGGTGGGGTGCAGCATGGGGGCATGGCGAGGAGAGCGATGGGTGCGGGCGGCGGTTCCGGCGATGCGGGCGGTCCGGGCAGGGGCGGCGTGAAGCGCGCGCGGCGGCCCGAGGTGCGGCTGCCGCGGCTGGAGCCGTTCCGGGACGGGGAGTTGGAGCCGGACGGGGACTACGACGGCCTGGAGTTCCGGGAGGAGGACCTCACGGGACAGGACGGCGGGGGCGCCCGCTTCATGGACTGCGCGCTGCGGGGCTGCGCCCTGGACGAGACGAGACTTCACCACGCCCGCATCCTCGACTCGGTCCTCACGGGCCCACGCGGTGTCGGGACCGACCTCGCCGAGTCGACCCTGCGCGATGTGGAGCTGGTGGACGCCCGGCTGGGCGGGGTGCAGCTGCACGGCGCCGTCCTGGAACGGGTCGTGATCCGAGGCGGCAAGATCGACTACCTGAACATGCGCAAGGCCAAGCTCCGAGACGTCGTCTTCGAGGGCTGCGTCCTGGTCGAGCCGGACTTCGGGGGCGCCCGGCTGGAGCGCGTGGAGTTCGTGGACTGCGCGCTGAAGGGGGCGGACCTCACCGGGGTGACTCTGACGGACGTGGACCTGCGCAGGGCGGGCGAGCTGGACATCACGCGGGGGGTGGACCGGCTGGCCGGGGCGGTGATCAGTCCTTCGCAGCTGCTGGATCTGGCGCCGGTGCTGGCGGCGGCGGTGGGGGTGCGGGTGGAGGCTGAAGAGTAGGGCTAGGGGCTAGGGGCCAGGGGAGGGCACGGGGGGCGATCAGGGGGGCTGGTGGCCGACCGGTGTGCGGTGCCCGGACGCCTGCGGTATGATCAATCTCGAGCTGGTCGCCGGAACTCGCGGTGGTCGGTGTTGCGTTGGTGGTCCAAGGAAAGACGTCCCGCTTCCTGCGGGGAGATGCAGGTGCAAGGCCTGCCCGGCGCTCGGATCAGGAGCCCCATCCCACGTTGTTCGGGATGGGGCTCCTTCGTTGTCCGTCGGGCGGCGGGACTACGCCGGCCTGGGGAAGCGGGCCTGCAGGGTCCAGATCGCCGGGTTCTCGGCCAGGTCCTCGTGCAGGTCGATCAGGTCGGCGATCAGGTCGTGCATGAAGTCGCGGGCCTCACGGCGCAGTTCGGCGTGCGAGAAGGTCAGCGGGGGTTCCTCCGCCCGCATCCAGTCGGCCTCGATGTCGACCCAGCCGAAGCGGCGCTCGAAGAGCATGCGGTCGGTGGACTCGGTGAAGTCCAGTTCCGCGTGCTGGGGGCGGGCTGCGCGGGAGCCGGCCGGGTCCTGGTCCAGCAGCTCGGCGATGTCGCACAGCGCCCAGGCGAAGTCCAGCACCGGCACCCATCCCCAGGCTGTGGACAACTCCCGGTCCGCCTTGGTGTCGGCGAGGTACACGTCGCCGCAGAACAGGTCGTGGCGCAGGGCACGGACGTCCGCGCGACGGTAGTCCGTCTGCGGGGGGTCCGGGAAGCGGTTGGAGAGGGCGTAGCCGATGTCGAGCACGGGGGTGATGGTGTCACGGGTCGGCGCGGGGCGCGGATGCGAGGTGGGGCGGCTGCGCGAGCTGCGCGGCTCGGGTGTGGGCGGGGACGCGGGGGCGCCGCGGCTCGGGGTGCAGGCACGGAGGGCAGACCGGTGGGGCCGGGGCTCGTGCTGTGCGCGGAGGTGGCGGTGCCGGGGGCCGGGTGCAGGCGCGGAGGGCGGTGGTGCCGAGGCTCGCCTTGTGTGCCGAGGTGGCAGTTTCGCGGCTCGGTGTAGCCGCGGCGGCGAGGTGTTGTGGCTCGCGCTGTGCGCCGAGGTGACCTTGCTGCGGTTCACGTGCAGGCATGCAGCCGGCTGGGGTCGTGGCTCGCGTCCGTGCGCGGAGGTGACGGTGTCGGCGGCCGCGCTCATAGGATCACTGGTGTGTCCCGTTCCGCACCTGTTGTCCCGCCCGTCGTCTGTGGCCTGCTCGCCCTCGTTCTCACCGCGTGCGGCGGCGTGCACGGCACCCCTGGTGGTTCCGGTGTGCGCGACCCGTACTTCCCCAAGGCCGGCAACGGTGGCTACGACGTCACGCACTACGACCTCGACCTCGCCTACGACCCAGACGACCGCCACCTCACCGGCACCGCCGAGATCACCGCACGTGCGGGCAAGGACCTCTCCGCCTTCGACCTCGATCTGAAGGGCATGGACGTCGAGCGGGTCACGGTGGAGGGCGAGCGTGCCCGTTGGAGCCGTAACGGCCAGGAGGTCGTCGTCCGGCCGCGCGACGAGCTCGACAGGGGCGAGACCTTCCGGCTCACCGTCCGCTACTCCGGCACCCCGCAGACCATCACCGACCCGGACGGCTCGGAGGAGGGGTGGCTCCCCACCGCCGAAGGCGCGCTCGCGCTCGGGGAGCCGACGGGGTCCATGGCGTGGTTCCCCGGCAATCACCACCCGTCCGACAAGGCGTCGTACGACATCGCGGTGACCGTCCCGGAGGAGCTCCAGGTGGTCTCCAACGGTGAGTTGGCCGAGCGGAGCACCGACGACGGCCGTACGACGTTCCACTGGCGCACCGCCGAGCCGATGGCGAGTTACGTGGCCACGCTCGCCATCGGGGACTACGACATCCGCCGCTCCAGCGTCCCGGGTGCGGCCGGCAGCGCGCTGCCCGTCTACACGGCCGTAGCCCCCTCCCAGGCCCGTTCCAGCCGTGAAGTCCTGGCCCGGCTCCCCGAGATCGTGGAGTGGGCCGAATACAACTTCGGTCCCTTCCCCTTCTCCTCCACGGGCGCGATCGTCGCCCGCGAGAACGCCTCCGCCTACGCCCTGGAGACGCAGAACCGGCCCGTCTTCCCCGGCGCCCCCGGCACCGAACTGCTCGTCCACGAACTGGCCCACCAGTGGTTCGGCAACTCCGTGACGCCGAAGAGCTGGCGGCACATGTGGCTGAACGAGGGCTTCGCGACATACGCGGAGTGGCTGTGGCAGGAGGACAACGGCGGCGACAGCGCGCAGGAGACCTTCGACGCCCTGTACGACCACGGCGAGGACGAGTACGAGGACCTGTGGTCCTTCCCGCCCGCCAAGCCCACGAGCGCCTCGCACATCTCCGGCGATCCGGTCTACCAGCGCGGTGCGATGGTCCTCCACAAGATCCGCCAGGCCGTCGGTGACGGCACGTTCTACGACATCGTCCAGGGCTGGACGGCCGACCACCGGCACGGGAACGCGGACACCGCGGACTTCATGGCGTACGTGGAGAAGACGGCCCCGGACGAGGACTTCACGTCCGTCTGGGAGGACTGGCTGTACGGGGACGGAAAGCCCGCGCAACCGTGACGCCGCCCCCGGGTCCTGTCGCGACGGCTGCTCAGGATCCCCGTTCGAGATCCCGCCGCATCGCCGCACGGACCGCCCATATCGCCTCCGCGTGCCTGAGCCGCCGATCCTGCAGCAGCGGGGAGTCGAGGGGTGGATCACCGGCTGCGAACCCGTCCTGGAGGTTCCGCAGGGTCGCGTAGACACCCTCCAGCAGGTCGGACATCTCCTGCGGCGCGCAGATCAGAGCGGTCTCACGGGCCTCGTCGCAGCCGGAGGAGCGGAACGCCTCCCGTACGGCCGTCTCGCGTGCCGCCTGTTCCTGGTCGCGGCCGGTGACCGCGGCCGCGTGCATGGCCTCGTACGCCAGGCGGTACTTCGTCAGGACCGTCACATAGATCTGTCGGCGTTCCTGCCGGGTCCGGTCGGTCAGGTCCCGGCGCCAGCGGGCGCGGTCCGCGAGGAGCGTCGAGCCGACGCCGACGAACGCGCCGAGGGCGGTGCCTGCCAGGGGCGTCCAGTCCACGCCGGTTCAGGCCTCCCCGCCCGCTTCCCACTCGTCCAGCAGGCGGGCCAGGTCCGGGGGCCACAGGGGTTCCGGGGCCTTGGCGAGGTCTGCTCGGGGCCACCACTGCCACGTGAGGATGCCGTCGGCCGCGTGGGCCGCGGGGAGGTCAGGACCGGTCGGGCTTCGGTGCGGGCCCCGGGTGACGTAGATGTGCTCGTGCTGGCGGACCGGGGTGCCGGAGTGGGTGAAGTCGTGCTCCCAGGTGCAGAGCAGGGGGCCCGGTTCGAGGTCGGTCCAGCCGGTCTCCTCGCGCAGCTCGCGCAGGGCACCCTCCTGGGGCGTCTCGTCCGCCTCCAGGCCGCCGCCGGGGAGGGCCCAGTGGACGCCCACCTCGACGTTGTCGTACCGGAACATGAGGACCGAGCCCTCCGGGTCGACGACGGCGACTCGGGCGGCCTGGCGCGGGGTGCGCGGCGCGCTGTCGGGATCGATGAGCGGCTTGCGCAGGACGGTGCAGGCGCGGCCGAGTTGGAGGTCCTCGCCGTAGCCGACGACCTCGTAGTCGAGGGCGGTCCAGAAGGCGATGGCGTCGGGGTTGTTGTCGAGGACGGCGAGGCGTACGGCCGTACGGCCCGTGGTGCGCAGGCGGTCCTCGACCAGGGCGGCCAAGCGGCGTCCGTGCCCCTGGCGTTGGGCACGCGCGTCCACCATCAGCATGCCGATCCACGGGTCGGGGTCGGACGGGTCCGGGTGACGGGCGAGCGTGATCACGATCCCGACCAGCTGCCCGGCACTGCGGGCCAGCAGGACCTCCGCGTCAGCGTTGGCCAACTCGTCGGCCAGCGCGGCCGCCACCTGCTCGGGCCGTACGTCGTCCGGGTCCGGGAACTCGCCGCTGAGCGCGTGGAACTCACGGTTGGAGGCGTAGAGCGCGGTGAGCTCGGTGAGGAGCGGGGCCGGGATGTCGTGGTCGGGGCTGAGGGGGAGCGGGTCGAGGATCACGTGGGGCAACCTATCGAAGACTTGAACGAGCGAAGACGCGGGTGATCGCGGCCCTGGACGACCGAGGCCCTGGCCGGCCGAGGTTCTGGACGAGCGAAGTCCCAGAACGCCGGAACCCCCGGCCGAAGCCAGGGGTTCCTGCACAGCGAGGCGTCCGTCAGACGTTCACGCCGAAGTCCTGCGCGATGCCCACCAGGCCCGAGGCGTAGCCCTGGCCGACGGCGCGGAACTTCCACTCGGCGCCGTTGCGGTAGAGCTCGCCGAAGACCATGGCGGTCTCGGTGGCCGCGTCCTCGGACAGGTCGTAGCGGGCGATCTCGGCCCCGCCGGCCTGGTTGACGATGCGGATGTAGGCGTTGCGGACCTGGCCGAAGTTCTGCGAGCGGTTCTCCGCGTCGTAGATCGAGACCGGGAAGACGATCTTGTCGACGTCGGCCGGGAGACCGGCCAGGTTGACGTTGATCGCCTCGTCGTCGCCCGCGCCCTCGCCGGTGCGGTTGTCACCGGTGTGGACGATGGTCTGGTCCGGGGTCTGCTTGTTGTTGAAGAAGACGAAGTGTCCGTCCGAGTAGACCTTGCCCGTGGGGTTGACCGCGATCGCCGAGGCGTCGAGGTCGAAGTCCGTGCCGGTGGTGGTGCGGACGTCCCAGCCGAGGCCCACGGTGACGGCGGTCAGGCCCGGTGCCTCCTTGGTGAGCGAGACGTTGCCACCCTTGGACAGGCTTACAGCCATTGTTGGGAGTCCCTTCCCTCGTTGCGGTACGGCTAGAAGCTACAGCTACCCCTATGAACGCAGTGAGGGGTACCTCAAGTTCCAGGTGTCTTTACTTTCTTTGCCAAAGAGCACCCGTAGGGGATATTCGCGTGACGTGGACCGGACAGAAGCGGGAACATGTACGGCATGTCTGGTCCATACGTCATCCGTGGCTCCGTCTCCCTGCCCGAGGCCGAGCTCATGTGGCGTTTCTCGCGGTCGAGCGGCCCGGGGGGCCAGCACGTCAACACCAGTGACTCCCAGGTCGAGCTCCGGTTCGACCTGGCGAGCACGGCGGCGCTGCCGGAGGTGTGGAAGCAGCGGGCGCTGGAGCGGCTGGCGTCCCGCCTCGTCGACGGTGTCCTCACCGTCCGCTCCTCCGAGCACCGCTCCCAGTGGCGCAACCGCGAGACCGCCGCCGTCCGCCTCGCCGCCCTCCTCGCCGAGGCGACGGCCCCGCCACCCAAGCCGCGCACCCCGACCCGCATCCCCCGCGGCATCAACGAACGCCGGCTGAGGGAGAAGAAGCAGCGCTCGGAGACCAAGCGGGGGCGGACGGGGCGGGGCTGGACGTAGTCCGGGTCGGCGCCGCCTGTCGCCTCGGCCTGTCGCCTCCGCCGTGCGGGGGATACGGTCGCGACCTGCGGATGATCCCCGGACACCGGGTCGGTGGCGACGATCGAGGCGCAAGCCGTCACTCGTCCAGATTGGATCCTCACCGTGCTGAAGTGGACCCTGCGCGCTGTCGCCGTCCTCGCCATCGTCGCCGCGATCGCCACTCCGGTCGCCACGCCGGCGCCGGCGCCCGCGCCCACACCCGAAGCCGCCGCCGTGGCACCCGTATCCAACCCGGACGTGCCGGGGGCCGGGCTCACCCCCGCCGTCTAGGGGCACGGCGAGGTGCCTCTGTTGTCACATCCCCGTCCCCCCGTCCGTCAGCGCAGTGACGACGGACTGCGAGGAGAGGCTGGGGCAGATGAGCGGCGGAGACTACACGGGCTTTCGGGGCACCGGCTACGGGGACAGCGCATTTCTCGCCCAGCGCTTCGAGGCACACCGCGGGCATCTCCGGGCCGTGGCTCACCGGATGCTCGGGTCGGTCGTCGAGGCCGAGGACGCGGTGCAGGAGGCTTGGTTTCGGGTGAGCCGGTCCGATCTCGACCGGATCGACAATCTCGGGGGATGGCTGACGACCGTGGTGGGCCGGGTCTGTCTCGACATGCTCCGGTCTCGCAAGTCCCGTGCCGAGGAGCCGCTGGACGGCGCGGCTGCGGGGTCCGGTCCCGGTGCGGCCGTGCCCGACACGGACGCCGGCCCCGAGCAGGACGCGCTCCTCGCCGACTCGGTGGGCGTCGCCCTGCTCGTCGTACTGGACACCCTGACGCCCGCCGAGCGGCTGGCGTTCGTGCTGCACGACCTGTTCGGGGTGCCGTTCGAGGAGGTCGCGGACGTCGTGGACCGTACGCCCGCCGCGGCGCGGCAGCTCGCCAGCCGTGCCCGGCGCCGGGTGCGGGGCGCCGATGTGCACGAGGCCGATCGGGCCGGCCGGCGCAGGCGGCGGGAGGTCGTCGGCGCTTTTCTCGCCGCCGCGCGGGAGGGTGACTTCGAGGGTCTGCTGGAGGTCCTGGACCCGGACGTCATCGCGCGCACCGAGGCCGGGGTGGCCACGGGTGCGGCGGCGGTGGCGCGGGGTGCGGCGACGTACGGGTCGCTTGCCGGTGTCGCGCGGCTCATGCTGGTCGACGGTGCCCTGGGGGCCGTCGTGCTGGTCGGCGGGCGGGTGGAACGGGCGCTGAGGTTTGCGTTCGTACGGGGCCGGATCGCCGTGATCGACATCGTGACGGACCCCGGGCGGGTGTCCCGGCTCGACGTCAGGCCGGTCTAGCCGGTGCGGTGCCGGTCCGGTCCAGCTCCAGCACGCCCACCGTCTCGCCCTCGCTCGTCTCGCCGTTGGGTCGGAAGCCGAGGCCCAGGTAGAAGCCCTCAGGGCCGTTCGGGCCGGGGTGCCAGGTGACGTAGAGCTGCCTGCCGCCCCGGCGCCGGAGCTCCGCGGCCACCGACTCGACCGCGAACCGGCCGTACCCCCGGCCCTGTTCGTCCGCCGCGATGTTCAGCCGCCACAGCCCGGAGCGCAGGAGGGTGCCGTCGCCGCGCCAGTCGATGTCGAAGAAGGCCATCAGGAACCCGACCGGGCGGTCGCCGTCGACGATCAGGCGGGGCCAGGCGACGCCCGCGGGGTGGACGTACGCCTCGGCGAGGGACTGCATCACCGGGGAGACCGCGAATTCCTGTTCAGGGCGCACGCGTATGCCGGTGGCGGTCTCGAAGTTCGCGGGTGTGATTTCTTCGAGGCGGGGCGCTGAAGTCGTCGACGTCATCCCGGCACCGTAAGGCGGATGATCAGTTCCCCGCCATGGAATTGCGAACGCGCCCGCCCGCGGAGATCATCCCAACTGCCGGTAACGGCCCCGGAAATACGTAAGCGGCCCCCCGTTCGCACTCGGCAGAGAAGCCGACAGCACGCGACCGATCACCAGGGTGTGGTCGCCGGCCGTCACGCGCTGCTCGGTGCGGCACTCCAGGGTGGCCAGGGCACCGCCCACGAGCGGGGCGCCGGTCTCCTGGCCGCGGACGTACGGGATGTCGGCGAAGAGCAGGCGGTCGCTGACGCGGCCCTTCATGGCGAAGCGGCCGGCGATGTGGCGCTGGTTCTCGGCGAGGACCGAGACCGCCCACAGGGGCTGCTCGTCGAGCAGATCGTCCATGCGGGACCCCTCGCGCACGCTGACCAGGACCAACGGCGGGTCCAGGGACACCGACATGAACGCCGTGGCCGTCATGCCGACGTCCTCGCCGACGGGTGCGTGCGGGTCGTCCGGGTCCAGCGGCGGCTCCAGCGCGGTCACCAGGACCACACCGGCGGCCAGCCGCGACATGGCGGCACGGAACTCGTCGTTGCTCACTCCCTCAGCATGCCCGGCGGCGCTGCGGGAGGCGGGGAGGACGGCGGTCACGGGCGGCACGGGCGGGGAAGTGTTCGGCACGCCGAAAACGCTAATGTCGGCACCGCACACCCGGCATCGGGCCTTCGCCCGAGAACGGACCGGGAGGTGGTCCTAGGACCATGGACGGACGACTGACGTTCCTGATCAAGACCGTTTCGTGGCATCTCCACACACGCACAAAGTTTGCGTTCAGTAAACGCACAGGAAAAACGCAGAAACACCGCTCAATTGTTCACGTTTACCTGTGACTTGAGTCACAAGGGCCATTAATTGTTGACCCTGTGTACCGAGTGAGCAGCGCGCTGTGATTCAGTGGCGGGGAACTAGCAAGGGAAGTTACGCCGGGGTAGAACCCTTGATTCGCTGCGAGGTCTCGGGGGGAGGGCGAGCATGGAGACCGAGTCGGAGCCGTACGTCCGTCTTGCGACCCTGCGGCAACTGCACCAGGTCATGGCTGACATGAACACGGCCCGGAGCCTGGCGGACACGCTGCAGACCGTCGCCGACGGCGTCGTCAACGGCCTCGGCTATGAGCTCGCGTGCGTCAACCTCGTACGCCCCGACGGCGATCTCGTCGTCGCCGCCTTCTCCGGCAACCCCGCCGCCGAGGCCCTCATCACCGGCCGCGTCGGCTCCCGGGACTCCTGGGAGCGCCGGCTGAGCATGGGCGAGCGCTGGGACGACCTGGTCTTCATCCCGCACACCGAGGGCTGGATACTCGACGACGACGACGTCCCGCAGTGGTACACCGACGGCCCCGCGCCCCGCTTCGAGGACGAGTGGCACCCCTCGGACCGTCTCTTCGCCCCGATGTACACGCCCGGCGTGCAGGGCAGTGCGTGCGGCGAGCTGATCGGTGTCCTGTCCGTGGACCGGCCCCGCAACGGGCGACTGCCGGGCGCATGGGGGCGCGAGGCGCTCCAGATGTACGCGTTCCAGGCGGCGATCGCCATCAGCAACGCACGTCTACGCGCGAATATGCAGCGGGCACTGGTCAGGCTGGAGCGTGAGCAGCAGGCCCTGCGCGCCAGCGAGGAAAGCTTCAGGCAGGCCTTCGAGTACGCCCCGTCCGGCATGGCCATCGCCGAGATGGGCGGCGACCAGCACGGCCGGATCCTGCGCACCAACGACGCGCTGTGCCGCCTCCTCGGCCGCCCCGCCTCCGCGATGCGCCGCTACGCCTTCTCCGACCTCGTCCACCCCGAGGACATCGGCACGCTGCTGCGTACGTCCGCCGAGGGGGGTCGCGCGGAGCTGCGTCTGATCCGCCGCGACGGCACGTACGTCTGGGTCTCGCTCCGCAACTCCGTCGTCGCCGACGCCGCCGACGGCCCCCGCTTCCTGCTCACCCACGTCGAGGACATCGAGGAGCGCAAGCGCCGCGAGCTGCAGCTCGCCCACCGCGCCTCGCACGACTCGCTCACCGGGCTGCCGAACTCCGCCGAGCTGCGCTCCCGCCTCGCCTCGCGGCTGTGCCAGCGCTCCACGCACCCGGGCGCCGCCCTGGAGTCGGTCGACGCGGCCTACGGCCACCCGGCCTACGACGCCAACGGCCACGGTTTCGACTTCCGGCCCGCTGTGGCGGCGTTCGACGCCTACGACCACCACGTGCACACCGTCGCGCCGGTCGAGGGTGAGCGGGACGACGGGGCCAAGGGGCTCGCGGTGCTCTTCTGCGACCTCGACGGCTTCAAGTCGATCAACGACCGGTTCGGGCACAACGCGGGTGACACGGTCCTCATCGAGGTGGCCAGGCGCCTGTCCCGCCAGGTCCGCGACGGTGACACCGTGGCCCGGCTCGGCGGCGACGAGTTCGTGATCCTCGCCGACGGGCTCGGCAAGGCGGACGCCCAGGACCTCGCCGTACGCCTGCGCAACGAGATCATCCAGCCGATCCGCGCCGAAGGGCGGGCGGTCCGCGTGGGCGCCAGCTTCGGCATCGGGTGGGCACACTGCGGAATGACTGCGGACGAAGTGTTGAAGTCCGCCGACGAGCGGATGTACGTAGAGAAACGATCTCGTCCCAAACAACACAGACGCGCCGGGTAACCCCCAGGTCAGCGAGCTGATGCGATCCGAGTCACCCGTTTGGGCCATCAGGAGCGGGTAGGCTCGCCATTCTGACCACACGCATCGCATGCGCCCGCACCTGGTGAGGAGTACCAAGGGATGACGTCCGGCAACAACGGCGCCAGCACGCCCGAGGACGACGACCCGTTCGGCTACCTCTACGCCGACGGGCAGGCCAACGGCGCCCAGCCGCCGTCCGGTGGCGGGGGCTACGGCTACCCGGGTTCGGTGAACCGTGTGCGCCCGGTCGGACAGCGGCAGTACGGCCAGCAGGCCCCTACGGCCGCGTACGGCCAGATACCGCAACAGCAGGGCACGTACGGCCAGCCGAACGCGCACTACGCGGCACCGGAGACACACCCCGGCGGCGTGACCACGGCCAGCCAGCAGTCGTCCTACAGCGGCGGCCACGGCTCGGGCGGCCGCGGCGGCCCCAACACCAAGGGCCTGCTGATCGGCGCCATCGCGGTCGTCGCGGCGGTCGTCATCGGCATCAGCGTGGCGATGCTGGGCGGGGACGGCGAGAAGGACGACGCGGGGGGCGACGGGTCGACCCCGACGCAGTCCCAGGAGAGCAGCGCGCCGAGCCCGTCGAACAGCAACAGCCAGGCGGCGGAGGACGACCTGCCGACGATCGACGCCAAGGCGCTGGCCCTCGCCGGCGGTGCCGCCACAGCGTCCGACATCAAGGGCGCCCAGGCGGACGGCGGCGTCTACGTCACCGGGTTCAACGCGGTCGGCTCCTCGGTCAGCTGGAACGTGGACAGCATCCCCAAGAAGGGCAAGTACACCGTCTACGTCGGTTACAGCGTCCCGGGCAAGGACCAGAGCGCCACGCTCACGGTCAACGGCACACCCGCCAACACCCCGGTCGACCTCAAGAACTGGTCGGGCGGCCCCGAGGGCGACTACGAAAAGGGCTGGACGAAGACCTACAACTACGTCCAGCTCAACAAGGGCACGAACACGATCAAGGTGTCTTGCGAGCAGGGCAACCAGTGCGACGCCCTGATCGACCAGATGTGGCTGGTGAAGGGCTGGGTCGGCTCCTAGTCGTCGTCAGGCCGCGCTGACCTCCCCCGTCACCGCCACCCGCCCCAGCAACTCCTCATAAGCCCCCCGGTCGAACTCCCCCGCAACCGGTGCCACGACGCTCGCCGCGCTGAGCGCCGTCGCTCGGGTCAGGCGGTCCGGCCAGGGGAGGTGTTCCACCAAGCCCGACAGCAGGCCCGCGACCGCTGCGTCGCCGGCGCCGGTCGGGTTGCCGTGGAGGCGGGTCGGTGGGGTGGCTTGCCAGCGGCCCTCGGGGGTGTGGGCCAGGAGGCCCGACCTGCCGAGGGAGGCGACCACCGTGCGGGCGCCCCGGCGCCGGGCGTCCTGGGTGGCGCGCAAGGGATCGTGGGAGCCGGTGAGTTCGGCCAGTTCGTCGGCGTTGGGCTTGATGAAGTCCGGGCGGGCGGCGACGCCCCGGCGCAGGGCCTCGCCGCTGGTGTCCAGCAGCACGGGGACGCCCGCGGCCCTGGCTGACCGGACCAGACCGGCGTACGCCCCGACCGGGACGCCCGGTGGCAGGCTGCCGCACAGGGCCACCGTGGAGGCCGAGGCGAGGAGGTCCTCGTAGGCCTCCTGGAAGGCGGACCACTCGGCGGGCGTGACCGTCGGGCCGGGTTCGTTGAGCTGGGTCGTGTCGCCGGTGAGCTCGTCCACCACGGCGATCGTCCTGCGGGTCGCGCCTGTCACCGGGACCAGCGCGTCCACCACGGCGGGCGTGGCCGTGAGCAGGTCCTGGACCACGCGGCCCGTCGCGCCGCCCGTGAAGCCCGTGACCGTCACCTCATGGCCGAGGGCCGCCAGCACGCGGGCGACGTTCAGGCCCTTGCCGCCGGGGCGTTCGGTCACCTCGGAGACGCGGTGGGAGGCGTGGGGGCGCAGGGACCGTACGCGGTAGGTGATGTCGAGAGCGGTGTTCAGGGTGACGGTGAGGATCACCTGTACTCGACCTCCCCCGAAGAGTTCAGCATGCGTGTGCCGTCCGTCCGCCGGCTGTTCCTTCCGGCAGCTGCTGATCATGCCAAAAGGGCGGCGGCCGTCCCAGTCTGGCAGGACAACCGCCGCCCTCAACAGCAGGACAGATCACCCCAGTTGGGGATCCACCACCCATTCGCCCCGGCGCATCACGCCCTTGAGGTCGAAGTCGGAGTCCAGGACCACCAGGTCGGCGTCCTTGCCGGGCTCCAGGGAGCCGATGCGGTCGTAGCGGCCGAGCAGCTTGGCCGGGTTGGCGGACAGCGCCGCCACCGCGTCCTCGATCGGCAGCCGGTCGATCGTCACCGCCCGCTTGAGGGCCCGGTCCAGCGTGAGGGTCGAGCCCGCGATCGAGCCGCCCTCGACGAGGCGTGCCACACCGTCGGCGACCTCGACCTCCAGCGGGCCGAGCATGTAGCGGCCGTCGCCGAAGCCGGCCGCGTCCATCGCGTCCGTGATGAACGCGACCCGGTCCGCGCCCGCGTGACGGAACGCCAGCTCCAGCGCCGCCGGGTGCAGATGCGTGCCGTCGTTGATCAGCTCGACGGTCACCCGCTCGTCCTCCAGGAGGGCCGCGATCGGGCCCGGCTCGCGGTGGCCCAGCGGCGGCATCGCGTTGAAGAGATGCGTGGCGACCGTCGCGCCCGCCTCGATCGCCTCCACCGTCTGCTCGTACGTCGCGTCCGTGTGCCCGATCGCCGCGATCACGCCGTGTTCGGCGAGGAGGCGTACGGAGTCGATGCCGCCCGGCAGTTCGGTGGCGAGGGTGACCATCGTCGCGTGGCCGCGCGCCGCGTCGATCAGCTTGCGCACGTCCGCCGGGTCGGGGTCGCGCAGCAGCTCCTCGGAGTGCGCGCCCTTGCGGCACGGGGAGATGAAGGGGCCCTCGAAGTGGATGCCGGCGATGTCGCCCTGCTCGGCCAGCTCGGACAGCAGGCCCGCGCGGCGGGTGAGGAAGTCCATGTCGCCCGTGACCGTGGAGGCGACCAGGGTGGTGGTGCCGTGCAGGCGGTGGGTGTGGATGCCGGTGAGTACGTCGTCTGCCGTGCCCGAAGTGAACGAAGCCCCGCCGCCGCCGTGGTTGTGGATGTCCACGAAGCCGGGGACCACGTAGTGGCTGGCGAGGTCGATCACTCGGGCGTCCGGTGGGGCCGCGCCGGTGATGCGGGTGCCGTCGAGGATCACTTGGGCGTCCTTGACGGTTCCCGTGGGCATCACCGCTGTGGCGCCGGAGAGGATCAGGGGCACCTTGCCGGATGCGGGGTGCGGGCTGTGCGTGGCTGGTCGCGCAGTTCCCCGCGCCCCTGGGGCGTTGGCCATCAGGCGGTTACCTCCGTACCGTCGGTGTTGCCGAGGAGATCCCAGGCCAGGAGCCCGGCGCCCAGGCATCCCGCCGTGTCGCCCAGGGCCGCAGGGACGATCTCCGGCAGCTTCTGGAAGGTGACCCGCCGCCGGACGGCCTCCCGCAGCGGTGTGAACAAGGTTTCCCCCGCCTCGGCGAGGCCGCCACCGATGATCAGGGTGCGCGGGTCCAGCAGGGTGAGCGCGGTGACCAGGCCGTCGGCCAGGGCGTCCACGGCCTCGTGCCAGACCCGTACGGCGTTCGGATCACCGGACGCGACGGCCTTCGCGCAGTCCGCCGCGTCCGCCTCCGGGTCCCCGCACGCGGCGGCCCACGCCTCACTCACCGCCGCCGCGGACGCGAACCGCTCCAGGCAGCCGCGCTGCCCGCACGGACACGGCGCTCCACCGGGCCGTACGACGATGTGGCCGATCTCGCCCGCGAAGCCGTGCGCACCCGCCTCCACCCGGCCGTCGATGCCGATGGCGCCGGCTATCCCGGTGCCGAGCGGCACGAACAGGAAATGGTCGGCACCCTTGCCCGCGCCGATCCGGCCCTCCGCGAGACCGCCGGTGCGCACGTCGTGGCCGAGGGCGACCGGGACGCCGCCGAGCCGTTCGGCGAGCAGCCGCCGCAGGGGTATGTCACGCCAGCCCAGGTTGGCCGAGTAGGCGGCGACGCCCTGCTCCTCGTCGACGATGCCGGGGACGGCGATGCCGGCGGCGGCCGCGGGCTCGCCGAAGCGCTCTTCGCCGTACGCGCGCAGCTCGCCGGCGAAGTCGAGGATGCCCTCGACGACCGCGTCCGGCCCGCGCTCGCGCCCGGTCGGGCGGCGGGCCTGGTGGAGCAGCTCGCCGCTCGCTGCTGCCAGGGCGGCCTTCATCCCGGTGCCGCCCACATCGAGGGCGATGACGTGTCTCACGGGAACAGTGTGTCTTGCATACCCGCGAGAGGTCTAGTCCACTTACGTGGTGTAGACCTTATGGGGGCAATATGTATGACGTTTCGAAAGTTTCGAATATGGGTGTGGGGCGGTTTTGCGTGCAGCGGCGTAGACGTACGGGAACGATTGCGGCGGTGTCCGCGCTGGGCCTGTCGGCGGTTCTGAGCGGCTGCGGGCTGACCGGTGGTTCGGACGAGGTGACACTGAAGCTGGTCGCCGCGGACTACGGGGACAGTGCGGCGAACAGTTCCCAGAAGTACTGGGACAGGCTCGTCAAGGAGTACGAGGAGCAGCACGAGGGCGTGCGGATCGACGTCACCGTGTACTCCTGGAACGACGTCGACGCCAAGGTCAAGAAGATGGTCGACGCCGGGGAGGCGCCGGACATCGCGCAGATCGGCGCATACGCCGACTACGCCGCGAAGGGCCTCCTCTACGAGGCCGACGAACTGCTCTCCATCCCCGTCCAGGCCGACTTCGTCTCGCAGCTCGCGGATGCGGGGCAGGTGAACGGCGTCCAGTACGGCATCCCGTTCGCCTCCTCCACGCGTCTGCTCTTCTACAACAAGTCCCTCTTCGAGGACGCCGGCCTCACTCCGCCGACGTCCTGGAGGCAGCTGGCCGCCGACGCCGAGGCGCTCAAGGCGGACGGCGTGAAGTACCCGTACGCGCTGCCGCTCGGTGCCGAGGAGGCGCAGGCCGAGACCATGCAGTGGCTGCTCAGCGGCGGGGGCGGGTACACCGACGCGGAGACCGGTACGTACAGCATCGACTCCGCGGAGAACGTCTCCACCTTCAACTGGCTCAAGAACAACCTCGTCGGCAAGGGGCTCACGGGGCCGGTCCCGCCCGGGGAGCTCAACCGGGCCGACGCGTTCTCCGCCTTCGCCGCGGGGGACGTCGGCATGCTCAACGGGCACCCCTCGCTGATGCAGATGGCCGAGAAGAAGGGCGTGAAGTTCGGCATGGTGCCCATGCCCGGCCTTGAGGGGCCGACCAAGGTCTCCATGGGCGTGGCCGACTGGATGATGGCCTTCAAACAGAACGGCCATGCCGAGCAGGTGGGGGAGTTCCTCGACTTCGCCTACGACAAGCAGAACGTCCTGGACTTCTCCCGGGAGTACAACCTGCTTCCCGTCACGAACTCCGCGTCCACGGTGATGGCAGGGGCCGACCGGGACGCCGCCCTCAAGCCCTTCCTCGACCAGCTCCCGCTCTCCGAGCTCTATCCGGTGGGCCGGACGTCCTGGGCCGCGGTGAGCGCGGACGTCAAGAAGAGCATCGGCAGGACGGTCGCGTCCGGGGGGAGCCCGTCGGCGATTCTGGGGCAGCTGCAGTCGGGGGCTACTCGGGCGGAGAGCGCGGAGTAGGTTGCCGGGGCTTCCTGTCAGTGGGGTGGGCTACGGTGCGGCACATGGACCAGGACCAGCCCGAGGCCGCCGCCGTGCTCGCCGAGCGTGAGCGGGCGATTCTTGCGCTGGAGCGGCGGGGGTTCTCGGGGCCGGGGGCCAAGGAGCGGGCGATACGGGAGGGGCTGGGGCTGGCTCCGGTGCGCTACTACCAGCTGCTGAACGCGCTGTTGGATGATCCGCGGGCGCTGGCACATGATCCGGTGACGGTGAATCGGTTGCGGCGGGTTCGGGAGGGGCGGCGGGGGAGCGGTGACGCGCGGCGGTGCAGCAGGGGTTTCGCCCCTGCCCGTCCCGTACCTGGGGGCTGCCGCCCCCAGACCCCGGCTTCGGCCTGAACGGCCTCGTCCTCAATCGCCGGACGGGCTGAAATGCCTGGACCGGCGCTGGAAGTTCAGCTCCTCCCCGGCCCGCCCCCGTTCCCGGATAAGGTCGCCCCATGGGCAGTCACAAGGATCCCCTCCCGACCCCCACCACCCAGCGCGGCCGCGACGGCCTGGCCGCCATCCTCACCCGCCCGGCGCGCTCACTCATCGCGCTGGACTTCGACGGCACCCTCGCCCCCATCGTCCCGGACCCCGAAAAGGCCCGAGCCCACCCGGACGCCATCCCGGCCCTGGCCGCACTCGCGCCGAAGGTGGCCGCCGTCGCGGTGATCACCGGCCGCCCGGCCGAGGTCGCCGTGAAGTACGGCGGTTTCGCCGACACCCCGGGCCTGGAGCACCTCGTCGTGCTGGGCCACTACGGCGCCGAACGCTGGGACGCCGTCAGCGGTGAGGTCACCGCGCCCGACCCTCACCCCGGCGTCGCAGCAGTCCGCGCCGACCTGCCGGGCCTCCTCGAATCCGAGGCGCAGGGCACCTGGATCGAGGACAAGGGACACGCCCTGGCCGTGCACACGCGCCGCGCGCCCGACCCCCAGGGCACCTTCGACGCCCTCCGAGCCCCCCTCACCGACCTCGCCACCCGCAACGGCCTCATCGTCGAACCGGGTCGGATGGTCCTCGAACTCCGCCCACCCGGCATGGACAAGGGCGTCGCGCTCAGCGCATACATCCGCGAACTCGGCGCCGAGTCCGTCCTCTACGCCGGCGACGACCTCGGCGACCTCCCCGCCTACGCCGCCGTCGACAAACTCCGCTCCGACGGCACCCCCGGCCTCCTGGTCTGCAGCGGCAGCGAGGAGGTCACCGAACTCTCGGAGAGGGCGGACGTCGTGGTCGAAGGCCCGGAGGGCGTCGTGCGACTCCTCCAGGCGATCGCCACACAGGCAACCTGAACCAGGCCTCCGCCACTCACGCCTCCCCGTCCTCCAACGCCTCCAGCTGCTCCAGGAACCACCGCGCCGGCGGCAGCGCCGTAGCTGCCTCCGCCAGCCGTTTCGAGTGTTCGGCGCGCTCCTCCGGGCCCATGGACAGCGCGTCGTGCAGGGCGCGTGCCGTGCCGATCACGTCGTAGGGGTTGACGGGGATCGCGTCCTCGCCCAGTTCCGCGAAGGCGCCCGCCTCGCGGGACAGGACGAGGACGCAGCCCTCGTCGGAGACGACCGGCACCTCCTTGGCGACGAGGTTCATACCGTCCCGGATGGGGTTGACGAGGGCCACGTCAGCCAGGCGGTACGCGGCCAGGGAGCGGGCGAAGTCGTCCTTGACGTGGAGGACGATCGGGGTCCAAGTCGCAGTGCCGTAAGCGGAGTTGATCTCATCCGCCAGTCGCTGGACCTCGGCCGTGTAGTCCCGGTACACCGCCAGGTCCTGGCGGGAGGGGTACGCGAACGCCACGTGGACCACCCGCTCGCGCCACTCGGGGTGGTCGTCGAGCAGCTGCCGGTAGGCGAGCAGGCCGCGCACGATGTTCTTGGACAGCTCGGTCCGGTCGACGCGGACGACGGTCCGGCGGGCGGTGCCGTCCGGCGCGGTGCCGATCTCCGCCCGCAGCGCGGCCATCCGCTCCTCGACATCGGCCTCGTGGGAGCGAGCGCGCAGGAATTCCGCGTCGGCGCCCAGACCGTGCACGCCGACCCACGTGGTCCGCAGCGGGGGGCGCCCGCTCGCCGTGTGCTGGACGGACGCCGGGGCGCCGCTCGGCCACGACGGGAAGATCCGTTCGCGGTCCACGGCCTCGGCGCATGCCATGAACGCCCCCGCCCACCGCCAGGTGAGGAAGCCCAGCCGGTCGGCGCCCAGCATCCCCCACACGAGCTGCGCGCGGATGTCGTCCGGAAGCATGGAGAAGTACTCCGGTGGCGCCCATGGCGTGTGCGAGAAGTGCCCGATCCTGATGTCAGGTCGCAGCTCCCGGAGCATCCCCGGGACCAGGCACAGGTGGTAGTCCTGCACCAGCACCGCCGCCCCGGGCGCGGCCCGGTCGGCCAGCGCCTGCGCGAAGGCGCGGTTGTACGTCTCGTACGACTCCCACTGGCGCCGGAACTCCGCGTCGAAGACCGGCTCCAGCGGGGTCTGGTAGAGCATGTGGTGGACGAACCAGAGGACCGAGTTGGCGATGCCGTTGTACGCGTCCGCGTGCACGTCGGCCGGGACGTCCAGCATCAGGACGCCGTCCTCGCCGACACCGCGCCGCACCGCCTCCCGGTCCCCGTCGGACAGCGCCGAGCACACCCATAGCGCGTCGGTGTCCGGCCCGATCGCCGACAGCCCGGAGACGAGTCCGCCACCGCCCCTCTTGGAGTGCAGCGAGCCGTCCTCGCGCACCGCGTACGAGACCGGGCCGCGATTCGACGCGACCAGCACCTTGGCAGCACCCTGCGTGGAAGCCATACGCCTCAACCTAGCCCAGCCCGGAAACGCTCAAACGTACGGTTCCACTCAGTGGCCGGTCCGTATACGATCAGCGGCCCTGCCCAGCGTATGACCCGGTACGGGGCCTTATGCGACCTTCCGTTTCGCGTACTCGGCGATCTCCACCATCGGTGGCCGCTCCTCCGTGTCGACGGAGTAGGTGCGCGGCTCGAACCCGTCCTCGCCCCGCTCGAACTGAGTCAGCGCCGGCCGGACGAGGTGGCCGCGCGCCAGCCGCAGCTGTGCCGTGCGGTAGATCGCGGCGGACATCCGGCCCAGGGCCTGTCCGTCCTGGTGGCGATGCTTGCGGACGCCCACGTCCACCTGGGCCAGCGCGTCGAGGCCCACCAGATGCAGGGCGTCGACCAGCATGCCCAGCTCCACGCCGTACCCGACGGGGAACGGGAGCTGTTCCAGCAGGGAGCGGCGGGCCGCGTACTCGCCGCCCAGCGGCTGCACGAAACCGGCCAGCTGCGGCCAGTGCATGTTCAGCAGCGGGCGCGCCATCAGCTCGGTCACCCGGCCGCCCTGTCCGGCCGCCCCGCCGAGGGGACGGTCGTACATGCCCTTGACCAGGTCGACCCCGGGGTCGGTGAGCAGCGGGCCGACGATCCCGGAGACGAAGTCGGAGGAGAACTCCTTCAGGTCCGCGTCGATGAAGCAGACGATGTCCCCGGTCGTGACGAGCAGAGACCGCCACAGGACCTCGCCCTTGCCGGGCACGGCCGGGATGCGCGGGAGTATCGCGTCCCGGTGCACCACGGTGGCGCCCGCCGCGGCGGCCACCTCGGAGGTGCCGTCCGTGGACCCGGAGTCGACGACGACGATCTCGTCGACCAGCGGGACCTGCTGCATGAGGTCGTGACGGATGATCGCGACGATGTCGCCGACCGTCTCCTCCTCGTTCAGCGCGGGCAGCACGACGGAGACCGACTGGCCCGAACGCTGTTTGGCGGCGAGTATGTGGTGGAGCGGGCGATCGGTCGCGGACCAGGAGCGGGTGCTCAGCCAGCGCTCGACTTCTTCCAGCACAGTCGGCGACTCCTCACTGTCGTGATCACAGCAGGTAATCGTGTGATCCATCTCGCGGTTCGGACGACTATCTCAACTGTCCTGGCCTTCGGTTACAGTCTTGAACAACGCGGGTGACCATCGCATGTCCGAGGTCGCCCGTAGTTGACAACCGAATACAGCTCATCCAGAGGGGCAGAGGGAAACGGCCCGATGAAGCCCCGGCAACCCTCCAGCCGGTCTCGTGGCGATCACTGTCGATCGTCTCCGCGAGGCTCCCGGCTAGGGAAGGTGCCAAATCCGTCTCACGGCGAGATGCGTCGTGAGGAAGATGAGGAGAAAGGGCCTCGCCTCACATGGCTGTGCAGACTGTTGCAAGCACCACCGACTCCACCGTAGACCTGGGTCCGGCCGCGGCGCTGTCCTGCCGCGAGTGCGGTCACCGGGTACCTCTCGGACCGGTCTTCGCGTGCGAGGAGTGTTTCGGCCCGCTGGAGATCGCGTACGACTTCTCGGCCTACGACACCGAGGAGCTCCGCAAGCGGATCGAAGCGGGCCCCGCGAACATCTGGCGCTATGCGCCCCTGTTGCCCGTCCCGGCCGACGTGGCCACCAAGCCGAACATCAACCCCGGCTGGACCAAGCTCGTCCAGGCCGACAACCTCGCGAACGAGCTCGGCGTCGACGCCGGCAAGCTGTTCGTCAAGGACGACTCCGGCAACCCGACGCACTCCTTCAAGGACCGCGTCGTCGCCCAGGCCATCGAGGCCGCGCGCGCCTTCGACTTCACCACCCTCTCCTGCTCCTCCACCGGCAACCTCGCCGGTGCGGTGGGTGCCGCCGCCGCCCGCGCCGGCTTCCGGTCCTGCGTGTTCATCCCGCACGACCTGGAGCAGGGCAAGGTCGTCATGGCCGCGGTCTACGGTGGCGAGCTCGTCGGCATCGAGGGCAACTACGACGACGTGAACCGTTTCTGCTCCGAGCTGATCGGCGACCCGGCCGGTGAGGGCTGGGGCTTCGTCAACGTCAACCTGCGGCCGTACTACGCCGAGGGCTCCAAGACCCTGGCGTACGAGATCTGCGAGCAGCTCGGCTGGCAGCTGCCGGACCAGCTGGTCGTGCCGATCGCCTCCGGCTCGCAGCTCACGAAGATCGACAAGGGTCTGCAGGAGCTGATCAAGCTCGGGCTCGTCGAGGACAAGCCGTACAAGATCTTCGGCGCGCAGGCCGAGGGCTGCTCGCCGGTGTCGACGGCGTTCAAGGCGGGCCACGACGTGGTCCGGCCGCAGAAGCCGAACACCATCGCCAAGTCGCTGGCGATCGGCAACCCGGCCGACGGTCCGTACGTCCTGGACATCGCGCGCCGCACGGGCGGCTCCGTGGAGGATGTGACGGACGAGCAGGTCGTCGACGCGATCAAGATCCTCGCCCGGACCGAGGGCATCTTCGCGGAGACCGCCGGCGGGGTGACCGTGGGCGTCACGAAGAAGCTGATCGAGAGCGGTGTGCTGGACCCGAGCCTGACGACTGTCGTGCTCAACACCGGCGACGGGCTGAAGACGTTGGATGCGGTGGCCGGTACTGGGCTGACTGCGACGATTCGTCCCAACCTGGACTCGTTCCGCGAGGCCGGACTCGTCTGAGAAGCCTGTCCCACCGAACCTGCACACTGACCGGAGGTCGCACCGTATGAGCGTCAACGTCCGCATCCCCACCATCCTGCGCACCTACACGGGTGGCCAGGCCGAGGTCGCCGCCGAAGGTGCCAACCTCGGCGAGGTCATCGCCGACCTGGAGAAGAACCACACCGGGATCGCCGCCCGTGTTCTCGACGACCAGGGCAAGCTGCGCCGGTTCGTCAACGTGTACGTCAATGACGACGACGTCCGTTTCGAGCAGGGTCTGGAGACCGCGACTCCGGACGGTGCCGGCGTCTCCATCATTCCCGCCGTCGCCGGTGGCTGACAGGCTGACCGAATGACCGATCATTACCATCGGTAACACCGGTGACTAAGAGTTCATCGAATTGCCCCCTCCGTGAGAGAAGCGGAGGGGGCAATTCTGTGTGGTTGAGCGAGGTACAGTTGGGGAACGTGCCGCCGATCCACTGGTCGGCCGCCCTTGATTTCTGCCGCAAGCCCGACAAGAAGTAGCCAAAGTGTGCGGGTTTTTTGCGGCTTTTGTTCCCTATGCCGGGTCCGACTTGACCTGAAGTCAGTGGAATTGTCCCCACATTCCCGACCGGTCGTGCCCGGATTTCTCGTCCGATTGACCTGTTGCAGACGGCAGTTGGGCAGATACATTCAGCCGCGGTCGACGCGTTCCGGCGCACGCCCCCGGCCAATGGGGGGTGAGGTCTGACCCGGATCCGCGAAGTGTGGATCTGTGCAAGGGCCAGTAATAGGGGAGTTAGGCATGGCTCAGGGCACCGTCAAGTGGTTCAACGCGGAGAAGGGGTTCGGCTTCATCGCGGTCGACGGTGGTGCGGATGTTTTCGTCCACTACAGCGCGATCCAGATGGACGGTTACCGCACCCTGGAGGAAGGCCAGCGGGTCGATTTCGAGATCTCGCAGGGCCAGAAGGGGCCGCAGGCGGACATGGTCCGTCTGGCCACCGGCTGAAGCACGCGTCGACTAACAGCAGCGACGTTCTTCTTCGAAGGGCTCGCACCTCCCGGGGTGCGGGCCCTTCGCCATGCCCGGGGGTCCGCGCGGGTCCCGTCCGGGGCCGCCCCCGACCCCGCCCGTCCCTGCGCGCGCACCGCACAGCGTGCCGCCCGATACCCGAGAGGCGCTTGCACTCGCCTACCCCGAGTGCTAATCATTGGCGTTAGCACTCTGAAGGTGAGAGTGACAAAGAAGGACCGGGTCGGTGAGGCCCGCAGGCCGGGTGGGGCAAGGAACCACAAGGCATGTGAGCCGTCCGTCGCGGGCGCGGGCGCGGTCCGAAGGAATCACCCCCAGTCCTGGAGGGACCACTTCACATGGCCAAGATCATCGCGTTCGACGAGGAGGCGCGGCGCGGCCTCGAGCGCGGCATGAACCAGCTCGCGGACGCCGTGAAGGTGACGCTCGGCCCCAAGGGCCGCAACGTCGTCCTCGAGAAGAAGTGGGGCGCCCCCACGATCACCAACGATGGTGTCTCCATCGCCAAGGAGATCGAGCTCGAGGACCCGTACGAGAAGATCGGCGCCGAGCTGGTCAAGGAAGTCGCCAAGAAGACGGACGACGTCGCCGGTGACGGTACGACCACGGCTACCGTTCTCGCCCAGGCCCTCGTCAAGGAAGGCCTTCGCAACGTAGCCGCCGGCGCCAACCCGATGGCCCTCAAGCGCGGCATCGAGCGCGCCGTCGAGGCCGTCTCCGCCGCCCTGCTCGAGCAGGCGAAGGATGTCGAGACCAAGGAGCAGATCGCCTCCACGGCCTCCATCTCCGCCGCCGACACCCAGATCGGCGAGCTCATCGCCGAGGCGATGGACAAGGTCGGCAAGGAAGGCGTCATCACCGTCGAGGAGTCCCAGACCTTCGGTCTGGAGCTGGAGCTCACCGAGGGTATGCGCTTCGACAAGGGCTACATCTCGGCGTACTTCGCCACCGACATGGAGCGGATGGAGGCGTCGCTCGACGACCCGTACATCCTGATCGCCAACTCCAAGATCGGCTCCGTCAAGGACCTGCTCCCGCTCCTGGAGAAGGTCATGCAGTCGGGCAAGCCGCTGCTGATCATCGCCGAGGACGTCGAGGGCGAGGCCCTGTCGACCCTGGTCGTCAACAAGATCCGCGGCACCTTCAAGTCGGTCGCCGTCAAGGCCCCGGGCTTCGGTGACCGCCGCAAGGCGATGCTGAACGACATCGCCATCCTCACCGGTGGCGAGGTCATCTCCGAGGAGGTCGGTCTCAAGCTCGAGAACACCTCCCTGGACCTCCTGGGCAAGGCCCGCAAGGTCGTCATCACCAAGGACGAGACCACCATCGTCGACGGTGCCGGCTCCTCGGACCAGGTCGCCGGCCGGGTGAACCAGATCCGCGCCGAGATCGAGAACAGCGACTCGGACTACGACCGCGAGAAGCTCCAGGAGCGCCTGGCCAAGCTCGCCGGTGGCGTCGCCGTCATCAAGGCCGGTGCCGCGACCGAGGTCGAGCTCAAGGAGCGCAAGCACCGCATCGAGGACGCCGTGCGCAACGCCAAGGCGGCCGTCGAGGAGGGCATCGTCGCCGGTGGTGGCGTGGCGCTCATCCAGGCCTCCTCCGTCTTCGAGAAGCTCGACCTCGAGGGTGACGAGGCGACCGGCGCCAACGCCGTGAAGCTCGCGCTCGAGGCCCCGCTGAAGCAGATCGCCGTCAACGGTGGTCTCGAGGGTGGCGTCGTCGTCGAGAAGGTGCGCAACCTTCAGGTCGGCCACGGTCTGAACGCCGCGACCGGCGAGTACGTCGACATGATCGCCGAGGGCATCATCGACCCGGCGAAGGTGACGCGTTCCGCGCTGCAGAACGCCGCGTCGATCGCCGCGCTGTTCCTCACCACCGAGGCCGTCATCGCCGACAAGCCGGAGAAGACCGCCGCGCCTGCCGGTGGCGGTATGCCGGGCGGTGACATGGACTTCTGATCGGCCTCGGGGGCTTGGCCTCCGGTTGATCAACGTCCTTAGCCGAGGGCGGTACTTCCTGTTGCGACAGGGGGTGCCGCCCTCGGGTGTTTGGCGGGTGCGGGTGCGTTGGGGCTGGTCGCGCAGTTCCCCGCGCCCCTGAGGTGCGGGGCGCACCCGCACGCAAAAAGAACCCCTCCTCGGGAATGTGCGGCCTCGCGTGACCGGTTGCTTAAGGTAGTGCAACAATGCGCGTGCACATACTGACCGGTTTTACGACCCCGCTTCCAAGGAGCCCCCCACGTGACCGTCACCCAGCCCACCGCCTCCCGTGCGGCCCAGATCCTGTCCCGGCCGACCGTGATCAACGGTCTGACCGTTCCCAACCGCATCGCGATGGCGCCGATGACGCGGATGTTCTCCCCGGGCGGCGTGCCCGGCGGGGACGTCGTGTCGTACTACTCGCGCCGCGCCGCCGCGGGCGTCGGCCTGATCGTCACCGAGGGCACGTACGTCGGGCACGACTCGGCCGGACAGAGCGACAGGGTGCCGCGTTTCCACGGTACGGAGCAGCTGGCGGGGTGGGCGAAGGTCGCCGAGGCCGTGCATGAGGCGGGCGGCACGATCGTGCCGCAGCTGTGGCACATCGGCATGGTGCGCAAGCAGGGCCAGCCGCCCTTCGCCGAGGCCCCCGCCGTCGGCCCCTCGGGTCTGCGCATCGGCGCCGACGAGGCCACCGGCAGGGCGATGACCCGGAAGGACCTGGACGATGTGATCGGCGCCTTCGCCGAGGCCGCCGCGGACGCCGAGCGCATCGGCTTCGACGGCGTGGAGATCCACGGAGCCCACGGCTACCTGGTCGACCAGTTCCTGTGGTCGGGCACCAACCGCCGCACGGACGCCTATGGCGGCGACCCCGTCGCCCGTACGCAGTTCGGGGCGGAGATCGTGGCCGCCGTACGCGAGAAGGTCTCCGCGGACTTCCCGGTCATCTTCCGCTACTCGCAGTGGAAGCAGGAAGCCTACGACGCCCGGCTCGCCGAGACCCCCGAGGAGCTGGAGGCCATCCTCACCCCGCTCGCCGCGGCCGGCGTCGACGCCTTCCACGCCTCCACCCGCCGCTACTGGGTCCCGGAGTTCGACGGCTCGGACCTCAACCTCGCCGGCTGGACGAAGAAGCTCACCGGCAGGCCGGTCATCACGGTCGGCTCGGTCGGACTGAACGGCGACTTCATCAACGCCTTCGCCGGTGAGGGATCCGAGCTCAAGGGCATCGACGACCTCCTGGACCGCCTGGAGCGCGACGAGTTCGACATGGTGGCCGTCGGCCGCGCCCTGCTTCAGGACCCGCAGTGGGCGGCGAAGGTCCTGGCGGACCGCGTCGACGAGCTGAAGCCGTACGACGCGGCGTCGCTGAAGACGCTGTCCTGAACCCCAACTCTCCACTGTCGTCCGAGAGATGCGCATACGGCATCTCTCGGACACTCGGGGCGCCGAGCTACTGCGCGCTGCTCACCGGGCTGCTCGGGTGCACCTCGCGTTCGATGCGCGGCATGATCTCCTGGACGTAGATCTTCTGGATGGCGTCGCCTGAGTCGTGAGCCTCCCAGTGGGCGCGGCTCGCCCAGCGCTCGACGAGGACGAAGCGGCCCGGGTCGTCCTGCGACTGGTACGCCTCCCAGCTGACGCAGCCGTCCTCGGTGAGACACAGGGGTCGCATCCGGGCCAGGGCATCGGCCACCGGCGCGATGTCGCCGGATTCGGGGACCCGGACGATGACGATGAGGTCGAACATCACTGCTCCTCGGAGTGGGGGAAGTCGGCCCGGTCGGCCATGGCGGCACGGGCAACGGTGGGAAGCCACTGGGCGATCGGGGTGAAGCGGAAGCCGAGGGCCGTCGCCCGGTCGCTCGCCATGCCGAAGTCGGACGGGCAGGAGAACGGGGACAGGTCGGGATCGCCCGCGGGATCCTCCTTCTCGATCACGTCGGCCGTGAGTCCGGTGGCGCTCTCCACCGCGGCGCAGACGTCATAGACATCGGCGGTGTCCGGAGAGGCGACGTTGACCGCTCCGGTGGCGTCGGACAGGGCAGCCCAGGCGAGGAAGCCGGCGGCCTCCTCGGCCCGTACCAGTGACGTCCGACCGGGCGCCGTGTGGGCGACGACGGGCTGCCCGGCGCTGATGCGGTCGAGATGGAACCGCAGCCGGCCGGTGAAGTCGCCCTCCGCGGCCAGCACATGGGCGACCCGGGCCAGCAGCACCGGCACCTTCGCGCGGCAGGTCAGCGCGGTTTCGGCCTGGCGCTTTCCCTCGCCGTAGTGGATGTCCAGGTAGCCGGGCGTGTACCAGGGCAGGGTGGTGTCGAAGTCGTAGTCCGCCGGGTCGAGTTCCGCTTCGCGGGCTCGGGCACTGAACGGCGGGGCCTGGAACCGCCACCGGAAGGTGTCCCTGTTGTACACCTCGATGGTGCTGGTCATCACGATCTTCCCGGCCCGTTCTCCGAATGCCTCGCACGCCTCCACGGCGGCGTTCGGCGTGTAGCACATCTGATGCACCACCGCGTCGAACCGTTCCCCCGCCACCGCGGCGGTCAGCTCTCCGAGGACGTTGACGTCGGCGCGCAGCCGCCGCACCGAGTCGCCGAACGGGTCGGGGGTCTGGCCGCGGTTGACGAGGGTGACCCGGTGCCCGTCGTCCAGCAGCTGTTGCACCAGCATCTTGCCGAAGTACCGGGTCCCCCCGATGACGCAGATGTCAGACATTCTCCCTCACCTTTTCCTCGTTCTCCGTGCCTTCTGTGTCCTCGGCCCGCCGAGTCCCGTCCGCCGCACCGGAGTTCCGGCCGCTCAGGCAGACGAGTGCACAGCCCGCCGCCAGCAGGGCCGCGACGTACCAGTTGCCACCCGCCACATCGAGGGAGCGTGACAGGTCGAACAGGATCCCCGCGGCCAGGGAGCCGGCCATGTTCCCCGCGCTGCGGAAGAAGTGCATCGCGCCCATGGCCCTGGCCAGCCGGTCCTCGGGAACCCTGCGGGCGATCCAGAGGTCGAACGACGGCACGAAGAGGATCTCTCCGAGCACAACGGTCAGACAGCCGACCACCACCCAGGGCGCGGTGCGACCGGCCCCGAAGGCGACGAACGCGATGGTCATGCCGGCCAGGCCGACGGCCATGACCGCCCCCGGGCTGAAGCGCTTGTCGAACAGCTTGAACAGCGGGTACTGGAGCACCAGGATGCTCAGACCCGTGATCCAGAACGGTGCGGAGGGGGCCCACCCCGGCACATACTCCGCCATGTGCAGCGGGACACCGACCACAAAACCCAGGGACAGGAACCAGAACGCGGCGGACAGCAGGAAGTAGCGTGTGGCGCCGCGCACTTCGATGCCCTTGAACGCCGCCAGGCTGAACAGCGGGACACGGCTGCTGCCGGCCGTCGCACTCTCGAAGCCGTCCCGGGGAATCAGTGCCGAGGCGATCAGACAGAAGCCGATGAAGAAGGCGAACACCACCGAGAACAGGGTCCGCAGCTCCACGTCGGCCAGTACGGCGCCCAGCAAAGCGCCACCGAAAAGGCCGACCTGCCCCGCCATCTGGAACGCGGAGAACGCCTTGGGCCGTTCGTCCTCGGGAAAGGAGACCAGCACGTTCTTCAGCCCCGGGAAGGAGACTCCCGAGCCGAAGCCGATGAAGAACGCCAGCGCGCTGTATGCGAGCACGCCATCGGTGAACCCCATGAGCCCGAGCGCCACAGCTTCCAGCGCGGTACCGAGAAACACGCCCCCGCGGACACCGGAGCGGGCCGCGATCCCTTCGTAGCAGAAGGTGGCGAGCAGCCGGCCGACGTACGTCATACACATGACCACGCCCGCCCAGAAGCCGCTGTCGGTCCCGCCGAGGGTGGCGACGAGCACGGGGAACCAGATGTAACTCCCCACGTTCGCCAGGAGGATGCCCCCGGTCACGCCGACGAGTGCGCGTTTGCGTTCCTTGATCAAAGCTCCTCCTTCCGGTCCGTCCCGGCGGCGCGCAGCTCGGCGATGGTGCGCGCGACGGCCTGCCGGTCGATCGGCACGCCCCGGACGACGGTCCGCAACGGAAGGGCGGACAGTGGCCGCCCCGGAGCATGCAGGTTGTAGGTGGCGGACTCGCCGACGCTCAGCGGATGGCTGTCCCGGGTGTCGCCGCTCAGTTCGCCGAAGTAGCGGCGGCCCCCGACCGTCGCCTGGTGCCGCAGCCGCTCTTCGAGCGAGGCGTCGTCGCCGCGCAGCAGGTCGAGTTCGCTCAGGAAGGAGTAGCCGTGGTACGCACCCGTGTTGCCCGAGTCGGTACCGATCAGCAACTTGCCCTCGCGCAGGGTGGCCAGGGCGTTGCGGCGCATGTCGGCCAGCGCTGCCGTGCGGGTCTCCTGGCAGCCGAACTCGATGCCGTACGGCTTCTCGATGGCCTGGGCGAACTCCAGGTTGCGGATGTCCTGGGTCTCGGCGAAGCCCTCGCGCCCGTACTCGGCCCGGAATTCGTCCCCCGTCATGATCATGGGGCGCAGGCCGGCCAGGGTGGAGACGAAGCGGGCACCCTCGAACTCCTTCCAGTCGGCGGCGTCGAGCGTCCGGTCGCGGACGCTGTGGGCGAAGAGGTGGAAGCCGCACTCGTAGGCCCAGCGGGTCTCCTGGAGGGTGTTGCAGTCGATGACCGCGGTGATGCCTCGCTCGGCGGCGATCCGGGCGGACAACTCGAGCACCCGGCGGGACAGCCGGGAGAACTTCACCGGGCTGTCCGGCTGTTCGGTGCCGTCCGTGAACATCACCTTGAGGAAGGTGCCGCCGCGTTCGACATTGGAACGTATCGCGTGTTCCAGGTCGGTCTCGGTGGCGATCATGTGCACCGGGGCCGGGAACTCGACACCGTGGCCGGTGAGGCCGGCGGCGTTCGTCATCGCGGTGACCGCGTAGCCGCAGTGGACGATCTCGGGGTACGGCACGGTCGAGGCCTCGCGGCCGGCCGCCCAGGCGTCGGCCACCAGCGGGAAGCCGAACATGTCCACCACATGGGTGACGCCGTGGTAGACGTACTGCAGCGCGACGATCCGCGGGTCGTCGGCCGTGTCGTCCCAGTTGGCGGGCAGCGAGACATGGGCATGAGTCTCGGTGTAGCCGGGCCACAGCTCCGTCTCGCCGTCGCGGCGGACGCCCGAGGGCTCGATGCGGGTGAAGACGCCGTCCTCGACGGTGACGTCGTACACGGCCCCGCCGTCGAGGGAGGGGATCGCCACCCCATGCAGTTCCTGACGCCGCGCATCCGCGGTCATCGGGCCACCTCGACCTTCATCCGCAGGTCGATGCGGTCCAGGGCCTCCACACAACGCTTGTTGACCTCGGTGCGGTCGGCGCCGGTGAAGATGGTGTGCCCGATCCAGTCGAAGTTGCTCCGGGAGAGCCGGTTGACCTGGGTGCCGGGCTTCTTGTACGCCAGTGCGCTGTGGAAGCCGGGAAGCTCCCGCAGGCCGTCGAAGCCGATGGTTTCGACGGTTCCGCCGATCGGGGCGCCGAACCAGCGGCCACCTGCGGTGGTCTCGCCCGGGAAGGGGAGCTCGGGACGCTCGCCGAGCGCCTGCCGGATGACCTCCAGATAAGGGTCGACGCCGGAGGTCAGCTCCATCAGGCTCGGCACGATGCCGCCGACCAGACGGCCGTTGACCTCGCACAGCACAGGCCCGTCGGGGCTGAGAAGGAACTCGGTGTGGATGAAGCCGAAGTCCACGCCCAGCTCGTTCAGCAGACGCGTGGTCAGGTCGAACAGTTCGTCCTGGAGCGGGTGCCCGCTGAAGTAGGTGGCGCCCATCTCGATGAAGTACGGGAATCCGCTCAGCGGACGGTCGGTGAGGCCGAGGTTGACCACCTCGCCCTTGCCGAGGACGCAGGACTCCACCGAGATCAGCTCGCCGGTGACGAACTCCTCGATCAGCAGGTCCGGGACACGGACCACACCGCGGCCGTAGTCGGTCACATCGGCGAGCTCCGCGAGGTAGGCGCGCAGGTCCTCCTCGTCCTTGAGGTGCAGGACGTGCAGGCTGGCCGTGCCGTCGGACGGCTTGACCACACAGGGGAAGCCGATCTCGCGTACGGCCGCCTCCACGTCCGTCGGGTCGGCCACGTGGACGAAACGGGGCTGGCGGACGCCCGTGCCGTCCAGGGTGAGCCGGGTCAGGTGCTTGTGGCGGGCGTTGCGCGCGCCGTCCACGCTCATGCCGGGCAGCCCCAGGGCCTCGGCGACCGCCGCCGTGTGGACGGTGTGGTACTCGCTGTAGGTGGTCACGCCGTGGATCGGCTTCTGCGCGTGCAGCGTGCGGGCCAGCGTCTTCAGCTCCTCGATGGAGAAGGCATCGGCGCTCTTGACCACCTGGCAGTTCGGGTGGGCGTAGGCCGCCTCGGCCAGAGGGGAGGCCGCGAGGTAGAAGTCGGGGTCCACCGACACCAGCGTGACGTCGTGGCCCAGGTCCAGGGCGTTGGCGATGCCCGCGATGCCGTTGGGATTGCATTCGATCATCAGGATGTGCATGTTCAGTGCTCCGTAACTTTCTGGAGTTGGATGGGGAGTTGTCCGGACGACGGACTCAGCGGACGCACGCGTGGGCGTGCCCTGCGGCGGTCGCGGCCGCCGGCAGGCCGTGGCGTGCCCGTGCCACGCCGGCGAGCACCGCCGGTAGATCGAGGCCGAGCGCCGTCATGACCTCCTGGTGGTCGCCACCGGTCGAGGGCCATTCCTGGCCGGCTCCCACCGCCGTGACCTCGCACCGGGGCAGCAGCAGCGCGAGCGCTTCGGCCACTCCGCCCTGGCTGCGGTGTTCCTCGACGACGACGAACCGGGTGTGCCGGCGCGCCAGTTCAGTGGCCGCCTCGGCGAGGTGCTCGTGGTCCAGGTAGACCAGGTGCGCGTGGGAGACCTCCGTGGTGGCGCGGGCCTCCAGGGCCAGGCGGGTGCCCTCCTCGCCCACCGACACCAGGCAGATGTCATCGGGGTCGGCCTCGAACTCCCAATTGACCAGCGGTGGTTGGGCACCGGTCCAGTCGAGCGACTCGTACGTGGCGTTGCGGCCCGTGCGGATGTAGTGCGGTCTGCCGCTGCGCGCCGCGGACCGGATCACGGCGCGCATCTCGGCCTCGCCGTAGGGGGCCGCGATGGTCACGCCGGGGACGCTGCGGAGCACCGCGAGGTCTTCCAGACAGTGGTGGGTGGTGCCGAACCAGGCACCGGACACACCCGCGTACGGTGCCACGACGGTGACCCCGGCGTTCAGGTAGCCCAGCGTCAGCTTCAGGCTCTCCGCGGCTCGCAGCGCCGCGAACGGGGCGAAGGTGCTGACGAAAGGCTTGTAGCCACCGGCTGCCAGTCCCGCTGCCATGTCGACCATCGCGCCCTCGGCGATACCGACGTTGAAGAACCGGCCCGGGTGCGCGATCTGGAAGGGGTGGTTCTTGCCGCCGAGGTCCGCCTCCAGGCAGAGGAGGGAGGCGTCCTCGGCGGCGAGGGCGGTCAGCTCGTCGCGGTAGGCGTCACGGCCGGAGAGAGTCATCGGATCGCTCGCTTCCACTTCGCGGCGCGCGTGGCGTCGATGGTCACGTAGTGAGAACCCGCCTTGCCTTCCACGGCCGGCACCCCCTTGCCCTTGACGGTGTGGGCGACGACGGCGAGAGGGCGGCGCGCCGCCGACCGGTCCCCGGCGAACAGCTCGGCCAGCGCCGCCGGATCGTGCCCGTCGGTCTCCGCGACCTCGAACCCGAAGGCGGCGAATCGCTCGGTGAGACCGGGCAGCGGCGAGATGTCCGCGACAAGCCCGTCGTTCTGCCCGCCGTTGCGGTCCACGACGAGCACGAAGTTGCCCAGTTCCTGCGCCGCCGCCACCTGGCAGGTCTCCCAGACCAGCCCTTCCTGGAGCTCGCCATCGCCTGCGACGGCTATGCCCAGGCCGCCCTGTCCGCCGATCCGGCGGGCCAGGGCCCAGCCCGCCGCGTACGGGACGCCGTGCCCGAGGCTCCCGGTGGGGAACCGGACACCGGGCACCTTGGGGCCCGGATGGCCGGTGTAGGGCCGGCCCGCCCTGCCGTACAACGGCGCGGGGTTCTCCGGCAGCATGCCGCTGACGTACAGCGCGGCATACAGGCCGGCGGCGGCGTGCCCCTTGCTCAGCACGACCTCCGTGCCGTCGGCGGCGGAGGACCGGTGCAGGGCGGCGACCAGGATGTCGAGCACCGACAGGCTGCCGCCCAGATGGCATCCGCGTTCGGACGCCGCCATGTCGACGACCAGCCGCCGGGCTTCCAGGGCCCGTTCGGCGAGCGTGGCCGCGAGGGCCTCGGTGCCGGTGGGACCGTCCAGCACGGCAGTCATCGGCGGCTCCCTTCCGGAAGGGCGAACCAGCGGTTCACCGCGTCGGCGAGCAGCGCGCGGGCGGCGCGGTACTCCTCGCCGCCGATGCGTTCCTCGTCGGTGTGGTCGAGGGCGGAGTCGCCCGGCCCGTACGCCACCATCGGCACGTCGTGCCACGTGGTCGCCAGGGTGTTCATGTCCGACGTCCCCTTCTTCACCACGAAGCGGGGCCGCACCCCGGCCTCGGCGAAGGCTCGGGTGAACGCCTTGGCCAGCGGACCCGAGCGGCCGCCCTGGTGGCCCGGCGTGCCGCGCAGCGCCTCGATGTCGACCCCGTCACCGGTGTGCCGGAGCGCGGCGGCGCGCAGCGCTTCGAGATCGGCTCCCGGCGGCACCCGGAAGTTGAGGACTCCGTGCGCCCGGTCGCGCTCCCGGCCGCGCTCGCACCGGATGTCGATGACCGCGCTGAGCGCCTCGGGAGCGTGCTCCAGCACCGACGCGCGGATCTCCCCGAGGGCGCGGATCAGGCGGTCGGGGGCCGACACCGCGTCCATGCCGGCCGAGTGGCCGGTGGGCACCGAGGCGGTCACCGCCAGTTTGAAGAGCCCGAAGTAGCCGAGGGTCAGCTTCCCCGAGCCGCTGGGTTCGCCGATGACGACGGCGTCCGCCGGGTAGTTGTCCCGCACGTGGAACGCCCCCTTGGAGGAGGAGATCTCCTCCTCGACCGCGCCGACCACGATCAGCCGACCGTCCTCGGGTATCGCCGCGTCCGCCAGGACCTCGAGGAAGGCGGCGAGACTGCCCTTGGCGTCGACGCTGCCGCGCCCCCACAGCTCACCGTCCCGCCACTCGGCGGGCCAACGATGCGGGACCGTGTCGAGGTGGCCCAGGAGCAGCAGCCGGCGGGAACCGGTGCCCCGCGACGCGACGAGGTTGCCCGCCGGGTCGATGCGGGCCTCGATGCCCCGCCCCCGGCACCATTCGGCGAGACAGGCGGCGAGTTCCGCCTCGTCGCCGGAGACCGATGGCACCAAGACCGCGCGAGTGAGCAGGTCGAGGTCGTCGGCGGGTCCCCGGGTGCGCCAGAACCGGGTCCACCCCGACGTCTCGCTCATGGTGTGCGGACCGGTGATGGCCACGTCGGCGCTGCTGTCCTGCAGGGCGATCTCGGCCGCGCGCACCTTCTGGCGCATGCGCCCGCCGGCGTACCGCGCCCCGTCGCCCGGGTAGGCGTCGCGCAGCGTCGAGTCCGGATCGTCCGGGTCGGTCAGCAGTCCCGCGGTGCCGGTGACCAGCCGGAGGTGATCGGCGTCCAGGGCAACCGCGAGCACCGCGGCCAGGACGTCGGCGTCCACGTTCAGCGGAGCGTCACCGTCCCGGTCCGCGACCGGCGGGGACAGGCAGACCACGTCGTACGTGTCGAGCAGGGCGTTCAGCGCCTCGGTGTCGGCCTCGGCGGGCACGCCCGCGCGGTGGTCCCGGACCACGACGGGGCGGCCCTCGGCGGTCACCGCCTTCAGCGGGCGGTTGGCCCGGCCGACGACCAGGCCGCCCCGCGCGGCGACGGCCGTGAACGTCCGCAGGCCCTGGGCTCGCAGGCTGCGTTCCACGGCGGGCAGGGTGACCCGCTCGTAGGCGTCGACGAGGTGGTCCATCTCCTCGGGAGGGCAGTAGCGCACCTCGTCGCCGTTGGTCAGCCGGAGCGTGGGGACCGGGCGGTCGATCGCCGCGTAGTGGCGTTCGATGCCCGTGGCCCCGCCCGCCACCAGGAGCACCCGGGCGCCGCGGGCGGCCACGTCGGCGATCTCCTTGTGGATGGCCTCGCGGTCGAGCGTCGCACTGCCGACCTTGATGACATACAGCGGCCGGGTCATGGCGACACCGCCGTGATCGGCAGCCCGGCTGCCTCGTCGAACCCGTGGATGAGGTTCATGGCCTGGATGGCCTGGCCTGCCGCACCCTTGATCAGGTTGTCGAGGGCGGCCACCGTGACGCACTGGCCGTCGCGGACGGAAACCGCCACCTCGGCGACGTTGGAGCCGGTGACGGCCTTGAGCATCGGGAAGTCCTGGGGCGCCTTGGGCGCCGGGCGGACCCGCACGAACTGCTTGCCGACGTAGGCCTTGGCGTAGGCACGCTTGACGTCGAGGGCGGAGACTCCGGGCCGCAGCTCCGAGTAGGCGGTCACCATGATGCCGCGCGACACGTCCAGGCTGTGCGTGGAGAACCGCAGATCGACGGCGGCGCCCGTGAAGTCGGCGATGGCCTGCTGGACCTCCGGCGCGTGCCGGTGGCCGTGCAGCTTGTGCACCCGGAAGTTGCCGCTGCGCTCGGCCGGCTGCTCGCCGCTCCCGCGGCCGCCGCCGGTGGACCCGGTCTTGGCGTCGACCACGACCCGGTCGGCGACCAGCGGACCGGCGGCGGCGAACAGCGGGTACAGGGCGTAGATCGTGGTGACGGCCATGCAGCCGGGGAGGCTGACGAACCGGCTCTCGGGGATGCCGGGACTCAACTCCGGTACGTAGTAGGCGAAGTCGTCCAGCGGCGGGTGGGCCGCCGTCCCCGGGTAGTGCTTGCCGACCTGCTTCTCGTCGCGCAGCCGGAAGTCGCCGCCCAGGTTCAGCACCCGCTTGGCCCGGTCGGCGACCAGCGGCAGCTGCTCGGGCAGTGCGCCGGTGGGCAGACAGCCGAAGGCGACATCGACGGTGTCCGTGTCCGCGAGCTCGGCCAGCGGCCGGAACGTGAGGCCGGACGCCTTGGGGTGGTTGCGCAGCCAGGGGTGGATGCTGCCGACAGCGCTGCCCGCGGCGCGTTCCGCCGAGAGGAACGCGAGTTCCACCTGCGGGTGCTCCAGGAGCAGCCGGATCACCTCGCCGCCGGTGTAGCCGCTGGCTCCGAGGACGGCGACGCGGATCTTCTCGTGCTCTGCGTCAGCCAAGGCGGGCCGCCTTGTCGTAGGGGCGACGGTAGTCGCGGGTCTCGACGAGCTTGCGGATGGCGTCCGGACGACGAGCGACCTTCCGGAAGGCGTCGGCGTAGCGCAGGATCCGCTCGTACTCCACCGGGGAGCGCAGCTCGCGGCAGAGGACGAGGGTGCTGTCGAGCATGCCGAGGGTGACCGGGAAGTCCTCCGGCCGGTGATCGCGTACGGCGCCGGGGTTGAGGGTGAACGGGTAGCCGTTTCCGAAGCCGTCCCGGTGCTGGAAGGGCAGGTGGCACGGGATCGGGGTGTTCTGCCACTCACGGGCCGGGACGCCTTCGGCGACCAGCAGCTCGTGCACGGCCTCCTTGACCGCGAACACCGGTACGTCGTCCAGGCCCACGGCCTCGGGGTGCAGGGTGACGCGGTACATGTTGTACGCGTGGACGTGCCCGCCGGGTACGTGCGGCGGGGTGAACAGGCCGGTTTCGCGCAGGACTTCGCCGAGCAGCGTGGCATTGCGTGCCCGGACCTCGTCGTAGTACGGGAGCCGCTTGAGCTGGCTGGCGCCGAAGGCGGCCGCGACCCACGACATGCCGTAGTCGATGCCGTGCCGTTCCAGGTAGGCCCGGGCCCGGTCGTAGCTCTCCTCGGTGGCGAAGAAGGCGATGCCGCCCTCGCCGCCGAGCGGGAAGTTCTTGTCGGCCATCAGGCTCTGGCCGGCGGCGTCCCCGAGGGAGCCGGCCACCCGCTCGCCGACCTTCGCGGAATGGGCGTGCGAGGCGTCCTCGACGAGGGCGATGCCGTGCCGGTCGGCGAGGGCGCGCAGGGCGGACACATCGGCGGGCAGACCGTGCACGTGCACCGGCATCAGCGCGCGGGTGCGGTCGGTGATCGCGGCGGCCGCTGCCCGGGGATCCATGCAGTAGGTGACGGGGTCGATGTCGACGAACACGGGGATCGCGTGCGCGGCCACGACGGCCTGCGCGGTCGCGATGAAGGTGAACGCCGGCACGATGACCTCGTCGCCGGGCCGCACGCCGGCGCCGACGAGGGCCATGTGCAGGCTGGAGGTGCCACTGGCGGTGGGCAGCGCGTGCGCCGCACCGACGTAGGAGCGGTAGGCCTCCGCGAAGTCGGCGACGACCTTCTCGGGCGCCTGCCGCTGGGCGAGCATCAGGTTGAAGACGTCTTCCTTGGTGATGACCGGGAAGAGCGTCCGCCGCGACGCCTTGGGAATCATGGCCCCGCCGCCGAGGGCGGCGAGTTCGGAGTCGAGTTCGGCGGGGTCGGGCAGGGGCAGCGGCGCTGCCGGGAAGTCGGTGATCATGAGCGCGCTCCGGTGGAGGTGGCGGGACGTACCGCCTGGGTCAGGGCCATCCGCACGCAGGCGGCCACAAGCGGGCTGAGCCGGTAGTTGAACTGGACCCCGGGCACCAGGGCGGCGTCGGCCTCCTCCTGCGTCCACATCGTGCGCAGGTCGTAGGCGCCGAAGATCTTCAGTCGCTCGGCGCGGGCCCAGAGCCCGTCGTCGTCGGTGAGGACGGCGGCGGCCGGCCCGAAGCCGAGTCCGGTGAGGTCAACGACGAGGGCGGGGGCGGTGGCGGACCGGGTCAACTCGCCCAGCTGGTCGGCGTTCGCGGAATCCAGCGACACGTGGTCGTACGCGGCCGGCCCCTGCTTCTCGACACTGACACCGAGCCAGCCGAGGAAGCGGCCGGCCGCCGGGTCCGGTTCGGGGAGGGCGACGGAGTCCCCGTGGCCTATGCCCTGGCCGGCGAGCGCCGCGTGGATCGCGGCGGTACGGCTGTTGACGAGGACGGCCCGTGCGCGCCCGGTCTTCTTGGTCAGGAGTCGTTCGAGGCCGGGCAGTTCCCGGTCACTCTTCTCGATGCTCATGACCACGCCCGTGGTGAGGACGCGGGCGAGCACCGTTGCGGTGTCGAACAGTTCCATGGGTCTTCTCCGTGTCACACGGCTGAGGCCGTGAGGGTCTCCGCGACGTAGGCGGCGAGGTGGCCGGCCACGTTCACTCCGTGCTGGGCGGAGGAACGGGCGAATTCGGGATTGGCGTTCACTTCGAGCACGAGCAGTTCGCCCGTGGACCGGTCCTCGACCAGGTCCACCCCGAAGAAGCCGGGGCCGAGGGCGTCGACGACCTGGCCGCAGAGCTTCTCCATCTCCGCGGTGACCTCGACGCGCCGGACCTCGGCGCCCAGGTGGGTGTTGGTGCGCCAGTCGTCCGACACCCGCTGGATGGCCACGACCGGGGTCCGCCCGACGACCACCACCCGCAGATCGTGGCCGGGCTTGTCGATGTACTCCTGCACGACGACCGGGAAGTGCTTTCCCGTGGCGTCGGCGGACTCGCGGCCCGCGGCCCACGCCTCCACGCAGTCGGCGTGCGTCATCTTGCTGACCCCGCGGCCCCAGGAGCCGCTGACCGGCTTGACCACGGCGGGCATGCCCAGTTCGGCGACGGACTTGCGGACCTGGTCGAAGCTGAAGGCGTGCCGGGTGTCGGGGTGCGGAATTGCGTGCCGGGCGAAGAGCAACGACTGCAGTCCCTTGTCGTTGCAGGTCTCGATCGTCGCCGCGCGGTTGAGGGTGGCGACTCCGGCGTGTTCCAGGCGGCGGGAGACGCTGATCGCATCCCGGTGGGAAAGGTTCCTGATCAGGGCGAGAGCGGGCGGGCCGGTGCGGCCCGCCACGATCTCGGCCAGATCCTCCATGAGCAGCGGTTGCGCCGTCAGGCCCTCGTCACGCAGTGCGCCGAGGAGCAGCTTCTCCTCCGGGCGCAGCATCGTGACCGAGAGCAGGACCTGGTCGGAGGTTGTCACTCGCCCCAGTCCTCTTCCACCTCAGGGGCAAGGTCCAGGCGTATGCCCGCCGCGGACTTCTCGACGACCTCGTGTTCCTGGCCGCAGGCCCCGCACTCGGTGATCTCGCCCTTCTCCCAGTCCTCGCGCACCTCGAATTCGGTGTCGCATACGAGACAGCTGGCGACGGTAGTCGCAGTTGCCATGTCGATGGCTCCTTTGTGTGGAATGGCGCCGCAGGATGTGCCGGCGCCTTTCGGTGGCTCAAAGGAGCCTGCCGGGTGGCGATACCACTCACCTACCGGTCCGGTACCGCTCGCCGCGCTACCGGACGGGGTGTCGCGGCAAGCGCTTGACCTGTTACTTTCCAGGACAGCGCACGGGGGGTGCATATGACGGTCACAGAAAGTCGCGGGCTGCGGTTCAACGTTCTCGGGTCCCTGGAATGCCTGGCCGACGGGCATCGGATCAAGCTCGGGGGACCGCTCCAGGACCGCATTCTGACGTCCCTGCTACTGGAGTCCGGGCGGACGGTGCCCATCGAGCGCCTCATCGAGACAGCTTGGGGAGAAACCGCCCCCGATACCGCCAAGCAGCAGGTCCGCAAAGCCATTGCCGACCTTCGGCGGCGCATTCCCGACGGTCCGGCGCTGATCGTGACGGAGGACGCCGGGTACCGCGTGTCCGTGGAGCCGCTCCAGGTCGACCTGCATCTCTTCTCGCGCCATGTCCAGGTGTCCGCAGCCGAGCGCTCCGCGGGAGAGCTCGGTGCGGCGGCCGGGGAACTGCGCAAGGCCCTCGCGCTGTGGCGGGGTCCGGTGCTGAACGGGACGGGCGGGCCGGTCCTCGACGCGGCGTCCACCGTCCTGGAGGAACGGCGCCTGGCCGCGGTCGAGGAACTCTTCACGCTCCGGCTCCAGCTGGGCGAGGACAGCGACATCGTGAGCGAGATACGCGAGTTCGCCGACGCCCACCCGCTGCGCGAGGGACTGCGCGCCCACCTGATGCTCGCTCTGTACCGTGCCGGCCGGCAGGCTGAAGCGCTCCACGAGTACGCCGCCGTACGAGCGTTGCTGGCGGAAGAACTCGGGATCAGTCCCTGTCCGGACCTGACCGGCCTGTTCGAGAAGATCCTGCGGGCCAGCCCCGAACTGGACACGCCCGCACCAGCGCCCCCGGCCCCGTCCCTGCGCCCGCCCGTAGGGGCGCGACCCGCCGACAACGCCCCGTGCACCCTGCCGTACGAACTGCCGGACTTCACCGGCCGTCACCTGGAACTCGGGTACCTGCTCGACCGCGGACAGACGGGCGACGGGGTGCGGATCGTCGCCGTCGACGGGATGGGCGGCGCCGGCAAGACCACCCTCATCGTGTGTGCGGCGCACCGCTTGGCCGACTCCTACCCGGACGGCCAGCTCTACATCGACCTGCGCGGCTTCACCCCGGGGGAGCGCCCCATGGCACCCGAGGAGGCGACGCGCATACTGCTGCGCGCCCTGGGGACACCCGACAACGCCGTCCCCGACGGCACCGAGAGCCGTCTGGCTATGTGGCAGGCCGCCACAGCCTCGCGCAGGCTGCTCCTCGTCCTCGACAACGCGGCGGAGGCCGCACAGATACGCCCGCTCCTGCCCGTCACGTCCGAGTGCCTGGTCCTTGTGGCCAGCCGTGGCCGCCTGCTCGATCTCGACGGCGCCCACTGGATATCGCTGGGCACGCTGGCGCCTCAGGAAAGCGCGGCGCTGCTCGCCAGGACGCTCGGCGAGGAACGCGTGGCCGCCGACCCCGAAGCCGCGAAGTCGCTGGCCACGCTCTGCGGGCATCTGCCACTCGCGCTGCGCATCGCCACAGCCAGGCTCCACAACCGCCCCCGCTGGACGCTGCAGTACTTCGTCGACCGCCTCCGCGAGGGGGATGCCCTGCTCACGGAGCTCCGTTCCACCGAACGCAGCGTCGCCACCACCATCCAGCTCTCCTACGAGGCCCTGGGTGAGGAGCACCGTCGGGCGTTCATGCTCCTCGGAGTGCACCCCGGGCCGAACTTCGACCCGTATGCGGCCGCGGCTCTCACGGACATGACGCCCAGGGACGCCGAGCAGATGCTGGAAGACCTGCTCGATTCGCAACTGCTGCAGCAGCACGAGGCAGGGCGGTATTCGTTCCACGACCTCATCCGCAGCTTCGCCCTCAGCCTCTGGGACGATTCCGTGCGGCACGAGAAGGACTCAGCGGTCGGCCGCCTGCTGAACTACTACCTGGGCGCGACCAACGAGGCGTGCCGGATCCTGTTCCCCGGACTGCGCCAGTACGCGTCCGCTCCGACGGGGAACGCGCCGGGGCTGCCCGCGTTCGGTGACGCACCGACCGCCCGCCGGTGGTACGACCGGGAGAGCAGGGGCCTTCAGGCCACCGTCCGGCTGGGACAGAAGCACGCCTTTCACCGCCTGGCCAGCTACCTGGCCAGAAACACGGTGCTGCACCTGCACGCGCAGGGAGACATCCGGGATTTCCGGGAGCTGGCGGAGGTCGCGGTATCCGCTGCCCGCCGGGCGGCGGATACCCAGGCCCTGTGTCTGAGCCTGGCCAACCTGGCCTCGGCGCACCAGATACTCGGAGAGTTCCGGCTGGCGACTCAGGCCGCGGAAGAAGGTCTGGGGGTGGCCCGGTCGCAGGGTGATCCCGTCAGCGAAGCGGCTTTCCTGGATCTGCTCGGCTGGGCACACATCGTGCTCGGCAGCCTTTCCGAGGGGTACGACCTCCTCTTGCGGGGAATTGCGCTTCACCGCGAGTTCGGAGCCCTGAGGCGGGAGTCCATCGCGCTGTGCAATCTCAGCACCCTGCACCTGTGGCAGAGCCGGACCACGGAAGCGATCGCCGCCGCCGAACGGGCCGTCATGCTCTGCCAGGAAGTCGGGGAGCAGGAACACGAAGTAGCCGCCCTCAACGACCTGGTCATAGCGCACCTGGACGGAGGCGACGACGCGTCGGCACAGAAGTACCTCGACCGGGCCCTGGCACTCGGCGAACACTCCCCGATGCCCAGGAACCGGGCCATGTCCCTGGCGTTAAGAGCCGTTCTCCACCAGCGGCACGGACAGAGCGACGAGGTGATGACGTACATCGATCAAGCACTCGCGCTGGTCAGCCCGCTGGGTACGGTGACGTGGCAGTGCGAGGTCGAGAACATCGCGGGACTGGTCCACCATCGCGGCGGGAACCACGAGAAGGCGCTCGGCCTGCACCGAAGTGCCCATCACAGGGCACTGGGTATCGGATACCGCATGGGTATGGCGCAGGGACTGCACGGCATGGCGAAAGCCGAGAAGTCGCTGGGCAGGAATGAAATTGCCCGGGGGCACTTGCACGGCGCTGAGGAACTCTTCGCTGCCATGAACATCCCCCGGGCCATCCTCGGCTCGCCCGGCCGTGAGTCTGTGGGCTGCACCCTTGGGTCATTTTGTTGCAGCACACAAACGCAAGGCGTGGGTCAGTAGCCCGTCCCCCTCATCGGCGGCAGACCCGGCCCCTCATTGGTGGCCAGAATGTGCACTCCCTTACCGACTCCGTCGGTCTCGGAGTTGTGCACCATCACGCCGGTCCCCAGAACAACGGCCATTGCGATTATGCCGATCAGGCCGGTCAGCCTTCTGCGCATGTTTCCCCCTCGATGTGCGAGATCCTCTCGGACGCCATCGATCTTCATGCAATCACGACCCGTTTCTGTTCCGTCTGGATACCCCTTGCTTCCCTCCGGGCCGGGCGCGTGAGCTGGGTCGCTTGAGTAAGTCAATCAACTGACTTAAGGTTGCCTTGGTCAATTACGTACCTTCACGTTCGTACGCCGACGGAGGCCCCGCCATGTCCCACGCCCCTGCCCCTGCCGCCGAGGCCGGGGGCGGCGCCCCGCCGAGGTCGAACGCCGTGGTGGCGGTGCTGGCTTTCGCCGGGATCGTCGTCTCGCTGATGCAGACCCTGGTCATCCCGATCGTCCCCGAGCTGCCCCGGCTGCTCGACGCCCCGGCGTCGGACACCGCCTGGGCGGTCACGGCGACGCTGCTCGCCGCCGCGGTCGCCACGCCGGTGATGGGGCGGCTGGGCGACATGTACGGCAAGCGGCGGATGCTGCTGGTCAGCGTCGTACTGCTGGTGACCGGCTCCGTGGTCTGTGCCCTGAGCGACGCGCTGATCCCGATGATCGTCGGACGGGTGCTCCAGGGCCTTGCCTCCGGTGTGATCCCGCTCGGCATCAGCATCATGCGCGACGAACTCCCCGCCGAACGCCTCGGCTCCGCGACCGCCCTGATGAGCGCCTCGCTCGGCATCGGCGGCGCGCTGGGTCTGCCCGCCGCCGCACTCATCGCGGACAACTTCGACTGGCACATGTTGTTCTGGACGTCGGCCGGTATGGGTGTGGCGGCGCTGGTGTGCGTGGTGCTGTTCGTGCCCGAGTCGAAGGTGCGCACCGGCGGGCGCTTCGACCTGGTCGGCGGCATAGGCATGGCAGCCGGGCTTGTCTGTCTGCTCCTGGCCATCTCCAAGGGCGCCGACTGGGGGTGGACCAGCGGTACGACGCTCGGTCTTCTCGTGGCGGCCGTGGTCGTCCTGCCGGCCTGGGGCTGGTGGGAGCTGCGTACCGAGCAGCCGCTGGTGGATCTGCGGACGACCGCCCGGCGTCAGGTGCTGGTCACCAACCTGGCCTCGATCGCGGTGGGCTTCGCGATGTTCGCGATGAGCCTCGTCATTCCGCAGCTCCTCCAGCTCCCCGCGCAGACCGGCTACGGCCTCGGCAAGTCGATGCTGGTCGCGGGCCTGTGCATGGCCCCGTCAGGGCTGGTCATGATGGCGACGGCCCCGGTGTCGGCGGCGATCTCGCGGGCCAAGGGCCCGAAGGTCACGCTGATGATCGGTGTGCTCATCGTCGCCGTGGGCTACGGCCTCAACATCGTCCTGATGTCCGAGGTCTGGCACTTCGTCCTGGTGGCCTGCATCATCGGCGCCGGCGTCGGTTTCGGCTACGGCTCGATGCCCGCCCTCATCATGAGCGCCGTGCCCGCGTCGGAGACGGCCGCCGCGAACAGCCTCAACACGCTGATGCGTTCCCTCGGTACATCCACCGCGAGCGCCGTCGCGGGCGTGATCCTCGCCCAGATGACGACGGACCTCGGCGGTTACGCCCTCCCGTCCGAGAACGGCTTCAAGGTGGTCCTGGCGGTGGGCGCCGGGGCGGCGCTGCTGGCGTTCGTGGTGGCGTCGTTCATCCCGAAGGCGGGGTCGGCCGCCGTCGAGGGGCCCGTGGCGCAGGCGGCGGAGCCGGCCGGGGCGACGGCCAAGTAATGGCTGCCGGTGCTCCCGGCTACAGGTTGCCGAGAGGCTCGATGTCGACCTTCACCGGTGTGCCCCACACGCGCAGCACCTCGTAGTCGGTGAACTCGTGCACGAGCCGGTAGGCCATGGCGGCACGCGGCCCGCGACGCTGGGCGGCGATGTACAGCTCGGCCTCGCGGCGGTCGCGGCGCGGCGTTCCGCACAGCTGCCACTCCTGCCCGTTCCACAGCTCCGGCAGCCAGCGCTGCTGGGGCTGTGGGCGATCGCCCCGCACGCCGTAGCGGGACGGGGCGGTGTGCTCCGGGGAGCGGGGGGCCGCCGGGCCGGGGCCGTTGTACTCGGAGCGGCGGGCCGCCCGGCGGCGGGTCTCGCAGAGCAGGCAGAGGTCGGGGGCCGCCGCGTCGACCGGGCCGCCCGGATGCTCCGGGCAGCGGGTGGTCGGGGCGGCCGTGGACACGCTCTCGTCCAGGAGGTCGAGAGCGCGTCGCAGGTCCGCCTTGACCTCGTGCAGCTTGGCATCCGGGGTGGTGGCCGTGAGGGCCTCGCCGTGCTCGCCCAGGAGGCGGAGGGCGCGGCCCAGGGCGGTCAGCTGGGCGTGGTTCATGGGTGCCAGTGTGTGCGAAGTCCTCGGCTCTTCGCCAACGACCCCGGCGTCAGCCCATGCTCTTGGCCCCGTCCAGGGACTCCCTGAGGATGTCGGCGTGGCCGGCGTGCTGGGCGGTCTCCGCGATGATGTGCAGCAGCGTCCTGCGGGCGGACCAGCTGGCGCCCGGCTCGAACCACGGGGCCTTGGGGAGCGGGTGGGAGACGTTCAGGTCGGTCAGGGCGGCGACCAGGTCGTCGGTGCGCTGGGCCACCTTCTCGTACTCGGCCAGCACACCGGCCAGCGTCTCGCCGGGCAGCATCCGGAAGTCGTCGGCCCGCTTGGCGAAGTCGGCCTCGGTCATGGAGTCGAAGTCACTCATCGCCGACGTGCCGTGCTCGATGAAGTCCGCCCAGCTCCGTTCCACCGAGGTGACGTGCTTGATCAGGCCGCCGATGCACAGCTCGCCGGCGGTGCTCCGCTGTCCCGCCTGCTCGTCGGTGAGGTCGCGGGCGGTGAAGCGGAGGAAGTGCCGGTGCTTGGCCAGCGTCTCCAGCAGGTCGCTGCGCTCGGCGGTGGCGGTGTTGTGCGTGGTCTCAGTCATGAGAGTCACGGTAGGAGCCGAGTAGGTCAGATTCTGACCGCATTGACGAAGGCGGACCATGCGGATGCGGTGAAAGTGAGCTTGGGGCCGTGAGGGTTCTTGGAGTCGCGGACGGGGACGAGGGTGGGGAAGTCGTGGGTGACTTCGAGGCAGTCGTTGCCGCCACCGCCGCTGTAGCTGGACTTGTGCCAGGTGGCCGCGCTCAGGTCGTAATCAGGGATGCTCCTCATGGGTGTAATCCTGCGCCAACGTCTCGATCAAGGCTAGGGACTTCTCGGGCGAGAGTGATGAGGCCGTTAGGAGTTCGAAGGTGAACCTCAGTTGGGCGACCGTGGCCGGGTCGTCCTCCAGCCGTCCAATGCCGGGTCCCTCGAAGTAGACCAGCGGAGGGGCGTCCTGGAAGTCCGTCAGCTTTAGCGAGCCATCCATTGCCCTGTGTGCTCCCGCACTGAACGGCAGCACCTGCACGATGACCCGGCTCCCGCGGGCCAGACTGGCGACATGGCGCAGGGCTTCCGCCATCACCTCCCGCCCTCCGGTCTCTCTGCGAAGGGCGGCCTCGTCAAGCACCATCCACAACAACGGCGTTGTTGGGTGGTCAAGCAGACGCGTCCGTTCCATCCGGCCCGCCACCCACTCGTCGATGGTCTCTTCGGGCGCCGTCGGGTCATACGCGCGGTTCACGGCGTGTGCGTACGCCGGAGTCTGCAACAGCCCCGCGATCAGCAACGGCGCGTACTGCCTGATCGCCGTCGCTTGTGCCTCGGCCTCGGCCGCCTCCGCGAAGTGCTCCGAGTACCTGGACTTGTTGGCCGCCTCGCAGTTTCGCTCGAAGAACCCGTTCGTGCCCAGCACCTCATCCACCAGCGGCGCCATGTCCAGCCGCAAGCGCCGCGTACCCGCCTCCAGTTGGCCCACGAAGGTGCCGCTGACGAACAGCTTCTGGCCCAACGCCTCCTGGCTGAGACCCTTCTTCTCGCGTGCGTGACGTAATTCCGCCCCCAGCAGCGCGCGCGGCGATGAGGAAGGGTCGAGGTCCTTGGGTCCCGGCATGGCCCCTCCCTGTGTGTGGACCCGGTAACCGGCGCAAGCGACGGGCCGTTCGTTCTCGTCCAGTTGGGGCGTTGCAACGTCCGGACCGCGGAGCGGCTGGCGGCGGTGTTGCGGGGCGAGCCGGTGGAGCCCGCGCCGACGAAGGAGGAGCTGTTGGCGCGGGTCCGGCAGGTCAACCGGGAGGGGAGACTGCCCCGTTAGGCCGGGTCAGGCGGACTCGGAGGCACGGCTGAGGCGGTCGTAATGCACCTCGGTGAGGTGGACGGCGTCCGCGCCGACGTTCTCCTCCACGTGCGCGATGCTCGTGGTCCCCGGGATGGGGATGATCACCGGGGAGTGGGCGAGGAGCCAGGCGAGGACGACCTGCGTCGGGGTGGCGTCCAGTTCCTTTGCCACCGCGGCGATTTCGGCCTTCGCCCCCGACTGTCCGGCGGCCACCGGCCGCCACGGCAGGAAGGCGATGTCCGCCTCCTCGCAGGCCTTCAGTACGGGCTCGTGCTCGCGGTCGAGGAGGTTGTACCGGTTCTGGACGCTCGCGATGTCGACGACGGCCCGGGCCTCGGCCAGCTCGGCGGCCGTGACCTCGGACAGGCCGATCCGGCCCACCTTGCCCTCGGCACGCAGGTCGCGCAGCGCGCCGAGCTGGTCGGGGAGCGGTACGCCGGGGTCGAGCCGGTGGAGCTGGAGCAGCTCGATGCGGTCGAGGCGGAGGCGGCGCAGGGCCTCGTCGACCTGGACGCGCAGGTCGGCGGGCTCGCCCGCGTGCCGCCAGCCCTCGCCCGAGGTGGTCTGGCGGAAGCCGACCTTCGTGGCGATCACGAGGTCGGCCGGGTACGGGTGCAGGGCTTCGGCGAGGAGATCCTCGTTCGCTCCCCAGCCGTACAGGTGCGCCGTGTCGATCAGTGTGACGCCCAGTTCGACGGCCCGCCGGGCGACCGCGAGGTGGCCGGCCCGGGCCTCGTTGCTCTCCGGCCGCAGATGCATGGCCCCGAACCCGAGCCGCCGTACTTCCAGATCGCCGCCGATGCGGAACGTCTTCGGTGCCGTCATGTGGCCACGCTAACAGGGGAGTTGAAACGGCGGACGAGCCCGCTCAGCGGCCGTCCCTCCGCCCGCCCGCGCCCATCGCCGCCCGCAAATGCCCCTTCGCCCCGTCGAGAAGCCCGGTCGCCGTAGGGCCGTCCACGTCCGCCAGGAGGATCAGGATCGCTGTCTTCACCTCGCCGGCCGCCTCGGTCAGGGCTCGTTCGATGTCGGTGTCGTCGGCGCCCGTGGCCAGGGCGACGATGCGGCGGGAGCGGGCTCGCAGCTTGTCGTTGGAGGCGCGGACGTCGACCATCAGGTTTCCGTAGGTCTTGCCCAGGCGGATCATCGTGATCGTCGAGAGCATGTTGAGGACCAGCTTCTGGGCCGTGCCCGCCTTCAGGCGTGTCGAGCCGGTGAGGAGTTCCGGGCCCACGACGATCTCGATGCCGTGCTCGGCGGCCGCCGCCAGGGCGCTGTCCGGGTTGCAGGACAGGCCGATCGTCAACGCGCCCTGCGTGTGCGCGTGTTCGACCGCGCCGATCGCGTACGGCGTGCGCCCGGAGGCGGAGATGCCGACCACCGTGTCGGTGGGGGTGAGCGCGAGGGCGTCGAGGTCGGTGCGGGCCAGGTCCTTGGAGTCCTCGGCGCCCTCGACCGAGACGACCATGGCCTCGGGGCCGCCCGCGATGAGGCCGACGACCTGGGAGGGGTCGGTGTTGAAGGTGGGCGGGCACTCGGAGGCGTCGAGCACGCCGAGGCGCCCGGCGGTGCCTGCGCCGGCGTAGATGAGGCGGCCGCCCCGGGCCATCCGTTCCGCGACGGCGTCGATGGCGGCGGCGATCTGGGGGAGGCGCTGTGCGACGGCGGTGGGTACGGCCGCGTCCTCGCCGTTCATGAGCCGGGCGATGTCCAGGGTGGGCAGGCGGTCGATCTCGGCGAGCTCGGGGCGGAACGCCTCGGTGGTCAGGGTCTCCAACTCGGCGCGGAGATCACGGGGGTTGGATGGAGAGGTCATGGCGGAGGCGGCTCTTTCCAGTTTCCGGTGTGCTGTCCGACCCAGAGGAAAAGGGGCGCGGGGACCGACCGTCGGGCCTGCGGTCTATCTGCGGTGCCGATGCGCCAGCGCCTCGTACGACGCGGCCAGCGCGGGCGCGGCCGTGTCGTACGTCCGCTGCGCCACCCCCACGAACAGGCAGTCCACCACAAGCAGCTGACTGGTCCGGGACGACATGGCCGCCGGCCGCAGCTCGCTCTCCCGCGCCGTGGACGTCGTGAGGATGTGATCGGCGTACTGGGTGACCGCCCCGTCCGGACGCCCGGTGATCGCGACGGTCGTCGCCCCGTGCTCGAACGCCACCCGCAGCGGCTCGATCACGTCCCCGGTGGACCCGGAGTGGGTGATGGCGATCGCCACGTCACCCGCGCGCAGCTGCACGGCGTTCGTCACGGCGAGGTGCGGATCGCTGTGCGCGTGGGCTATGAGCCCTATCCGCAGCAGCTTCTGGACGAGGTCCTGGGCGACCAGCCCGGACGCCCCGACGCCGTACACGTCGATCCGGCGGGCGGCGGCGGCAGCCGATACGGCCGCTCCGAGCTGGGCGGTGTCGAGGCCGGCGGCCGTGTCGGCGAGGGTCTGCTGCTCGTCGTAGGCGAGCTTCGCCACCACGTCCGCGATCGGGTCGTCCACCGCGATGTCGGTCGTTATGGCGGGGGCGCGGCCCGACTGCTGCTGGGCGGCGAGGCCGGCGAGGGCGAGGCGCAGATCGCGGTAGCCGGGGTAGCCGAGGAGGCGGGCGGTGCGCACGACGGTGGCCTCGCTGGTGCCGGTGAGTTCGGCCAGGCCGGTGACCGTGAGGGCCGCGCAGCCCGCCGGATCGTTCGCGACCGCTTCGGCGACGCGCTGCATGGAGCGGGTCATCGACGGGGCGAGCGTGCGCACCTTGGCCGCGAGGGCGGCGGGCGCCGGGGCCGGACCGGTCGGCCCCCCGCGGCCGAAAGTTTCCTTCACGTTATTGGTCACCTCTGAAAAATATTTCCACCCCGTGCGGTGGTCAAGAGTGCGCACAATAGGACCATGGAACCCATCAGTCCGCTCAGCCCGCTGGAACAGGCGCTGCACGCGGCCCGCGCCCTCGTGCTCGCCGACCTGGCCGCGGGTGAGGTCGCCGAGGCGGACGTCGTGTCGCTGGTCGAGGAGTCGGTCGTACAACGGCGCTGGTGGGTGGAGCAGTGGCCGGACGGCGTGGAGTTCGTGGCCGGGCTGGTCGCCCAGGACGTGCAGGACGCGCTGCTGGACCGGTTCGGGCGCTGGCCGCTGTGCCCGGTGTGCGGCGCCGGCGATCCGCATGCGCTGGAGGTCGAGCCGGAGCTGGGGCCCGATCCGTACTGGGTGTGCCACAAGGCGGGTGTGAGGGTCGCGGCGGTGGGGTCGCTGGGGACGGCCGGCGCGGGCGGGGCGCAGCCCTCGGGAGAGAGCGCGTGACGCCGTGACGATCTACATCGACCCGCCGACCTGGCCGGGACACGGGCGGATGTGGTCGCACCTCGTGAGCGACCTGTCGTACGACGAACTGCACGCGTTCGCCGACGGTTTGGGTGTACCGCGCCGGGCTTTCGAGCGGGACCACTACGACGTCCCGTCCCACCGCTACGCCGATGCGGTGCGGGCGGGTGCCGTGGAGGTCAGCAGCCGTGAGGTGGTGCGGCTGCTGCAGGGGGCGGGGCTGCGCAGGCCGAAGGGGCGGGAGGCGGGCTGACGCCCTCCTGACCGCCCCCTTGACCGCCCTCTTGGCCGGCGGGATGGGTACCGGCTACTGGCCGGCGGGATGGATCCCGGCTACGCGAACTGGCCGGGCTGGTAGTCGCCGGCGGGCTGCTGGATGAGGACGTTCATCCGGTTGTAGGCGTTGATGAGGCCGATCAGGAACACCAGGGAGGCGAGCTGCTCCTCGTCGTAGTGCTTGGCGGCGTTGTCCCACACCTCGTCCGGGACCCCGCCGGCCGCGTCCGCGATGCGCGTGCCCTCCTCCGCCAGCTCAAGGGCGGCGCGCTCGGCCTCGGTGAAGCAGGTGGCCTCCCGCCAGGCCGCGACCATATTGAGGCGTAGCCAGTCCTCGCCCGCGGCGACGGCGTCCTTGCTGTGCATGTCGGTGCAGAACCCGCAGCCGTTGATCTGGCTGGCGCGGAGCGTCACCAGGTGCTGGGTGGTGACGGGCAGTGTCGAGTCGTGCACCACCTTGCTCGCCGAGGTGATGTGCTTGATGATCTTGCCGGCGCTGGGGATTCCGAAGATGTTCAGTCGGGCGCTCATGGCCAACTCCCTTGCCGTTCGTCGGTGGTTACACAGCTATGACGGACCGGCGCGGAGCGATGTGACATGAGTAGGTGTGACCTGGGTCACGGTCGAGAATTCGGGGTCAGGAGTTCGGCGTGGAGTGCGGCGTGGAGTGCTCGACCCGGCGCATGGGGTACCAGGACTCACCGGCGGGCCGAGGCGGGTCCGACAGGTTCCAGCTCCAGGAGAGCGTCGGCGTGATGCGCAGGTAGTGGCCGGGGCCCACCATGCCGACCCGCTCCACGGGACCGTCCGCGACGCCGTACACCCGGATGCCACGCGCGATGAACGGCTCGACGGAGACCATGTCGTCCACGACGAAGGCCACCTTGCCGCGTCCGCGGCCGACATTGCGGAACTTGCGGGTGCCGAGGACCTCCTCGCCGGGTCCGCCCACCCAGAAGTGGGTGCCGTCGAACTCCAGGGCCACCGGGACGACATCGGGCTGCTCGTCCGCGCAGAGGCTGGCCAGACGGGCGAGAGGGTTCGTGGTGAGGTAGGCGATCTCCTCGGCGGTGAACGACATGGCGGCTCCCTGCGACGGTGCGGGTCGGCTCCGCCCCAGGCTAGGCCGCCGTGGGGTGCCCGCGACGGACGTAGAGCCGCAGGGACTGGTCCATGTCGTGCTGCTCCTGTGCCGCCCGCTCCTCCTCGACGGTCGTGCGTGCGTATCCGGCGCGGGCGACGACGCGCTGTGACGGGGCGTTGTCGGCGTGGATCGCCGCGCAGAGGAGGCGCACGTCGTCCCGGGCCAGGGCCCACTCCGACAGCGCGCTCAGCGCCTCGCTCGCGTAGCCGCGTCCGCGGACGCCCTCCACGAGGTCGTAGCCGACCTCTGCGGTGCCCTCCTCGTCGGGGGCACCGTGAAAGCCGAGGCCGCCGACCGCGAGGCCGTCCTCCCGCCGGACGAGGACGAACAGGCCGAACTCGGGGCGGTGCACCCCCTCCTCGTACGCCTTCGACACCATTCCGGCGGCCTCCCGCGTCCCCTCGAAGGGGCCGCCGACGACCCATGTGAACCCGCCGTCGCCGCCCGCGCTCAGGTCGGTGGCGGCCGCGGGGGTGACGCCCTGGAGGGTGAGGCGGTCGGTGGGCAGGACCAGGTTGTTGCGCCAGCGCCACTCGGTGACCGGCGCACGGCCGGGCAGGTCGCCGCGGCCGGTGGCCCAGAGCAGGGTGGGCCACGGGTCGGTGCCGGGCCGGACGTGCGGAAAGATCGTCGTGAGGACGAACCCGGGCAGCTCGGCGGGCGGTTCGTACGCCACCCCGAGCCCCTCGGCGATGTCGTACGTGTGCAGCAGCACCTCGGCGACGCCCATCGCGGCGAAGCCCTCGCGGTTCGCGCTGCGGAAGGGGTACGGGTGGAACGCGCGGACCTCGCGGGGAGCGGTGCGGACGGCAGCGGTGAGGAGGGCGCCGGTCGTCTCGATGACGTGGATCAGCCCTTCGTTGCCGGTGCCCTCGTCGAGGGTGATCTCGAAGGGGACGTAGCCGTCCTGGGCGCGGCCGGCCAGGTTGGCGGCGTACGCGATGAGGTCCTCGGCGATGTGGAACGCCGTCTGGTGGCAACTCCACTCCAGCCGCCCGGCCTTCGCCCCGCCCCAGTCCCTTTCCACCGCCGTCCGCAGCAGCGCCGCGCAGCTCGCCACGGCTTCCTGTACGCGTTCCCCGCCCATCTCTCGCATGCCGTGCAGGCTACGGCGGCGGAGTCGTCAGAGCGACAGCATTTCCAGCTCGGCGGCGAGGTTGTAGCGGGCGGTGGCCTCCCACTTCTCCTGTCCGTACGGCGTGCTGAACAGGCTTGGCAGATCCAGGAGTTGGCGCAGGATGGCGGCGCGGCCCTCGCGGAAGGCGTCGTTCGGGACGAAGTGGTACTCCTCGCGGACGGCGGCCGTGTACGCGGCGTACGCGGACGGCGGCGCCGCGAGGATCGCCAGGTCGGCGTCGCACAGGACCTGGCCGTCGGGGTCGTCCGGCGCCGGGGCGTGGGTGACGGTGAGCCGGACCAGGCGGGCCACGTCGGCGGTCCGCTCCGCGGGGACACCGGCTTCCGTGAGGGCGCGTTCGGCGAGGCGGGCCGAGCGCTCCTCGTTCTCCGAGCGGTCGGGGAGGTACACCGCGTCGTGGAACCAGGCGGCGAGCCGCACGACGTCCGGGTCGCGGGCGTGCCCCGCCAGCTCGTCGATGCGGTCCAGGACCGCGGTGAGGTGGGTGAGCGTGTGGTAGTGCCGCTGCGGTTCCTGCCAGCGGGTGAGGAGGCTTTCGGCGTAGGGGGTGGGGTCGGGGGTGGTGGCGGGGGAGCGGGTTGCGTTCAGGGCTTGGGTGAAGCGGGTGCGGAGTGTGTTGAGGGCGGCGGGGGTGTGGAGGTCGGCCATGGGGTCATTGTTCCGGGGGTGGTGGGTTTCGGGGGTCGGGGGTGGTGGTGGTTTGTGTTCGGGGTGCGGGTGGGTGGGGGCTGGTCGCGCAGTTCCCTGGGCCCCTAGGGCGCTGCAGGTGCCGTAGCTGCGAGCAGTCCTGCCCCGAGGTTCTGGCCCTGTGGCGGTGGCGGAGGCCTAGCGTGGCGGTATGACTTCTGCTGACGGGTACGACGTACGGGATCCCGAGTTGCCGGGGCGGCTGTTGGCCGTCGAGCGGGATGCGTTGGTTCCGGTGTTGGCGGGCGCGGTCGGAGGCCGACTTCGCCGTGGCGACCGTTGCGTGTCCGGGGTGGTCGGTGCGGGATGTGCTGGCGCACTGTTCGGCCGCGCTGATGCGGGTGGTGGAGAACCGGTTCGAGGAGGGCGTGTTCTCGCCCGAGTCCAACGACCGGGACATCGCCGCTCGCGCCGACTGGACCAACGCTCAGGTCGTCGACGAGCTGGAGCGCGGGATGACCGAGGCGGGGCCGGTGATCGCCAAGGCGGGCGGGGCCCTGGATGGCATCGCGCTCGGGGTGGGGGTCCCCCCACGCCTTTAAGGCAGTGGGGGAGGGTGCACGCCGGTGACATGTGGGACGTGCTCGGGGAGCCGGGGGCGTACGCCGGGGCCGGGCTGCCGGATGCGCTGCGGCTGCTGGTCCGGCTGTCCCGGGAGCGGCGCCGCATCCCGCTCCATGCCGACCTGGACGACGTCGACGAGCCCCTGCGCCTGGGCGACCCGACGGCTCCGAGTCCCCCGCCGCGGTACATCGGGGACGCCGCCACCCTCGTACGGCTGTACGCGGGGCGGCCGGCGGAGGGGGCGTCGTACGAGCTGGCGGGGGCGGAGGCGGAGGAGCTGAACATCTTCGGGTGACCCCTGCGCGCCCCCGGGCGAGCCTCCACCCCGTACCCTTGGATTGGACTAGACCTGTAGCCGTCGTCGAATGCCGAGGAATGGGGTCCCATGAGCAAGCGTGCAGTCCTGGAGGTGATCGCCCTCGGTGTCGAGGACGCGGTCGCCGCCCAGGCCGGGGGTGCGGACCGGCTCGAACTGGTCACCGACATGGCCGCCGACGGGCTCACCCCGCCGGTCGAGACCTTCGCCGGGATCCGAGCCGCCGTCGGCATCGACCTGCGCGTGATGCTGAGGCCGGCGGACGGGTTCGCGGCGGGGGACGTGGGGCGGCTCGTGCGGGTGGCGCGGGAGCTGCGGGGCGCCGGGGCGGACGAGTTCGTGCTCGGGTTTCTCGACGCCGACGGCGGGGTGGACCTCGAAGCCGTCGAGCGGGTGGTGAGTGAGCTGGACGGGTGCCGGTGGACGTTCCACCGGGCCATCGACCGGGCCGCCGACCGGGACGCGCTGCGCAAGCAGCTCGACGGCATGCCGGGCCTGGACACCTACCTCACGGCCGGCTCACCGACCGGCGTCGACGACGGCCTCGCCGTCCTGCTCACCGAGGCGGCGAGGGTCGGTGAGCCCGGCTACGAGCAGCGGATCCTGGTGGGCGGCGGGCTCCGACTCGACCACGTGCCGACGCTGCTGACCGCCGGCATCGACGCCTTCCACATCGGCGGCGCGGCCCGCCCGGACGGCTGGGAGGGGCCGGTGTCGGTGGGAGCGGTGGCTGAGTGGCGTGCTGTGCTGGACGGGGTTTCGTAGGCGGGGAGTGCTTGGCGGGGGTGGGCCGCGCGGCCCGGCGCTGCCGGGCTGCCGCTGCGCCCGCCCGACAGCTCGTAGCCCACGGCACCTACCACCCCTTCAGGGGCGCGGGGAACTGCGCGACCAGCCCCCACGCACCCGCGCCCCGAACACAAACCGTCACCACCCCGGACCCCCCGCCCAACCCCCGGAGGGACCCGTCACCCCAGCTGCCCCGGCAACGACCCCCCATGCACGACCACCAACCCCGACACCGCCCGCGTCAGCGCGACATACAACCGCCGCAGCCCCGTCCGCTCATCCGGCTCCCCGTCCACCACCGCCTGCGGCTCGTCCAGGACGACGTAGTCGTACTCCAGACCCTTCGCGAGCGACGCCGGCACCAGCGTCAACCGGGTCTGCTCGGTCGTCTCCTCGCCGGGCGCCAGATGCGTGATCCCCGCCGCCGCGAGCCCTTCCGCCAGCACCGGAACCCGCGCATCCGCGGCGATCAGGCCGATCGACCCCTCCCGGCGCAGCAACTCCCCGCAAGCGGCGATGACTTCAGACGCCTCCGACACCTTGCGGACCTCGAAGAACCCCGGGTTCTCACGGATCGACGCCACCGGCGTCAGGCCGGGCGCGATGTGGGGGAGGAGGCGGGAGGCGTAGGCGATGACGTCCGTCGGGACGCGGAATCCGGCCGTCAGCTCCTCGATGACCCCCTCCGACTTGCCGAGGTGGGCCAACGCCTCGTCCCAGCTCCGCGTCGCCCACGGGGTCGTGCCCTGCGCCAGATCCCCCAGCACCGTCGCCGAACCGGTCGTGCAACGCCGGCCCACCGCCCGGTACTGCATCGGCGAGAGATCCTGCGCCTCGTCGAGCACGACATGGCCGAGGGACGACGTACGCGCCACGATGTCGTTCGCCTCGTCGATCAGCACCGCATCCGCCGCGGACCACTGGGCGGCCTTCACCGACCGTGCCGGCTTCACCCACAGGATCGTCTTCTGCTCGTCCTCGTCGAGGACCCCGGCCGCGTGTTCCGCCAGGAAGTCCGCGTCGGCGAGCAGCCGCAACACCAGTTTCGCCGGATCGACCGGCGGCCAGATCGCCTTGACCGCGGCCTTCACCGCGCTGTTGCGGGCCACCGCGTCCTGCACCCGGTCGTCCGGCGCCTCCCCCGACTGCTCCATCTGCACCAGCACGGCGTGCGCGATGCGCTGCGGGAGGGCCTCGCGGGCAGCGCCGTAGCGGATGTCGCGGGCGAGCAACTCACGCACGGTCTCTTCGAGTTCGTACGCCGGGACACGCCACCGCCGCGATCCGCGTACGACGACCACCGGCTCCGTCGGCATGGTCACGTGCGCGTACACCGCGCGCCGCAGCACCTCCGCCATCCTCGCGTCGCCCTTGATGACAGCCGCCGGCGCGTCGTCCGTACCGCGCACCTCGACGTGCGCCACCAGGTCGTCGACTGTCGCCTGCCGGACACTCAACTCGCCGAGCGTCGGGAGGACTTGCTCGATGTAGTGCAGGAAGGACCTGTTCGGTCCGATGACGAGCGTGCCGGTGCGGGCGAGGCGCTCGCGGTGGGCGTAGAGCAGATAGGCCACCCGGTGCAGGCCCACCGCCGTCTTCCCCGTGCCCGGACCGCCCTGCACGCACACCGTGCCGCCGAGCCCCGACCGCACGATCTCGTCCTGCTCCGGCTGGATCGTCGCCACGATGTCCCGCATCGGGCCGACGCGCGGGCGCTCGATCTCCTGCTGGAGCAGCTTGCTGGTGCGGGCCGCCTCCGCCGGGTCGGAGAGGTGCTCGTCCTCGTACGCCGTGAGGTCACCGCCCGTGTAACCGAAGCGGCGGCGCAGCGCGATGTCCATCGGGTCCTTCTTGGACGCCCGGTAGAACGGCTGGGACACAGGTGCCCGCCAGTCGATGACCATCGGGTCGCCCCCTGCGTCGTGCACATGCCGACGCCCGATGTAGAAGCGCTCCCCCTCCGCGCCCTCGGCCTCCTCGGCGCCGGGAGCGTGCAGGTAGTCGAGCCGGCCGAAGAACAGCGGGGTGTCGCTGAGGTCGGCCAGCGCCTTGATGCGGTCGTCGATCTGGCGGGCGAGGACCTCGGCGTTGACCCAGTTCGCGGTGACGTCGCGGATGTCGAGGGACTCGACGTCCTCGCGCATGGCACGCAGGGCGGATCGGGACACGGCCAGGTGGGAGCGCTCTCGCGAGAGCGGGGCGAGTGGGTCGTCGGTGGGCGTGGACAAGGGGGTGCCTCCGGAGGGACCTACAGGTAGGTGATCGAGAGAGCCGACCGGTTTCCGTCCGGACGGCGGCACTCCGCGGGGGAGGCGGGCAAGAGCGGAGATTTTAGGCGAAGGGGGAAGGCAATCGCCAACGAATATTCCGGCCCCCGGCCGGCCCCGGCCGATCCGCGTCCGTCCCCTAGGGGACGCCGCCACCTCCCTGAGGGGACGCCATCCGCCCGGAGGTGTACGGAGCCAGTACGCCGCTTCGGCCCGCAGGCCGATGCCGTCTTTATGTCTGCGAATCCATCATGGAGACATGAGCGCAGCAACCATCCAACCAGCACCCGTGGGCCCCCGCGGAGCCACAGCGCTTCAGGGGCACCACCATCATCGCCTCGGTGAAGCCCTGCGTGCCGTCAAGGTGTTCGCAGGTGCGGCCTTCGACGTGATCGTCCTCGGTGAGTACGGCGAGGAGGCGGGCGTCCGCCGCAAGTGACGCCTAGGGTCACTGAGTGACCCGCCGATCACATTCCGCAACTCCCTACTGCCTTCTGGCGGTTTCCCTACTCGCTCTCACGGCACTCTGCACCCACCAGCCCCTCCCGATGGCCGACGCGCTGGTCTACCGGGCGGAAGGCGAAGCCGTCCTGCGCGGCGAGGATCTCTATGGCTTCACCGTCACGCAGTGGCAGCTCCCCGCCACCTACCCGCCCTTCGCGGCCCTCCTCTTCGTCCCGACGGCGCTGATCCCCCTCGCCACCCTCAAGGCGGCCTTCCTGGCGGGCAACGCGCTCATGCTCGCCGTACTCGTCCACCTCTCCGCCCGGCTGGCCGGCGGCCGCGCGAAGCTCCGCCTGCCCTCCGCCGCCCTCTGTGCCATCACCGCAGCCGCCCTCTGGCTGGAGCCGGTCCTCCAGACGCTGCTCTTCGGCCAGATCAACCTCGCCCTGGTCTGCCTGGTGCTGTGGGACCTCACGCGTCCGGCCGACGCCCGCTGGAAGGGCGCGGCGGTCGGCATCGCCGCCGGGATCAAGCTGACGCCGGCGATCTTCATCGTGTATCTGCTGCTGCGCGGGCGACGCCGGGAGGCGGGCACGGCTGCGGCGGCCCTCGCGGGGACGGTCGCGCTCGGCGCCCTCGCCCTGCCCTCAGCGAGCCTCGACTACTGGACCCGCCGCCTCTACGAGACGGACCGCGTGGGCAAGGTCTGGATCGTCGACAACCAGTCCCTGCAGGGGATGGTCGCCCGCGCCCTGGGCGACCCGGCGCCGGGCCTCGCCTGGGCTCTCCCGGCCGCCGCGGTCACGGTCACCGGCCTGTGGCTGGCGGCGCGGGCCGCCGAGGAGAGCCACGCGATCCTCCTGACGGCCTTCACCGCCCTGCTCGTCTCGCCGATCAGCTGGTCCCATCACTGGGTGTGGTGCGTCCCGCTGACCGCCGTACTGCTGACGGAGGGCCGCTCCCGCCTCGCGGCGGCAACGGCCCTCCTCTTCACGGCCCGCACGATATGGCTGCTCCCGCACGAGGGCGCCCGGGACCTCCGACTACCGTGGTGGCAGCAGCCGTTGGCGTCGCCCTACGCGCTCTGGGCGCTGCTCGGCCTCGCCCTTCTGGCCGACTACCCCTCCGCCAGGATCTCGTCGGCGTCCATGATCCGGTACGCGTACCCCTGTTCTGCCAGGAAGCGCTGGCGGTGGGCGGCGAAGTCCTGGTCGATCGTGTCGCGGGCGACGACCGAGTAGAAGTGGGCCTTGTGGCCGTCGGCCTTCGGGCGCAGGACGCGGCCGAGGCGCTGAGCCTCCTCCTGGCGGGAGCCGAAGGTGCCCGAGACCTGGATGGCGACCGTGGCCTCCGGCAGGTCGATGGAGAAGTTCGCGACCTTGGACACGACGAGGACGCTGATCTCGCCCTCGCGGAAGGCGCCGAAGAGCTTCTCGCGCTGCGCGTTGGAGGTCTCGCCCTTGATGACCGGGGCGTTCAGATGCTCGCCCAGTTCGTCGAGCTGGTCGATGTACTGGCCGATGACCAGGATCTGCTGCCCGGCGAACCGGCGGACGATGGCCTCAGTGACCTTCCGCTTGGTGTCGGTCGTCGCGCAGAAGCGGTACTTCTCCTCCTGCTCGGCGGTGGCGTACGCGAGCCGCTCGGCGTCGGTGAGGTTGACGCGGACCTCGACGCAGTCGGCGGGCGCGATGTACCCCTGCGCCTCGATCTCCTTCCAGGGCGCGTCGAACCGCTTCGGGCCGATGAGGGAGAAGACGTCCGACTCGCGGCCGTCCTCCCGGACCAGGGTCGCGGTCAGGCCCAGGCGGCGGCGGGCCTGGAGGTCCGCGGTGAACTTGAAGACGGGTGCGGGCAGCAGGTGCACCTCGTCGTAGAGGATCAGGCCCCAGTCCCGGGAGTCGAAGAGCTCCAGGTGCTGATAGACACCCTTCCGCTTCGTCGTCAGTACCTGGTACGTGGCGATGGTGACCGGGCGGATCTCCTTCTTCGTACCGCTGTACTCGCCGATCTCCTCCTCGGTGAGCGACGTGCGCTTCATCAGCTCGTGCTTCCACTGCCGGGCCGAGACGGTGTTCGTGACGAGGATGAGCGTGGTCGACTTCGCCTGGGCCATGGAGCCGGCGCCGACGAGGGTCTTGCCGGCGCCGCACGGCAGCACCACGACCCCGCTGCCGCCGTGCCAGAAGTTCTCCACGGCCTGCTTCTGGTAGGGCCTGAGCGCCCACCCGTCCTCGTTCAGCTCGATCGGGTGCGCCTCGCCGTCGACGTAACCGGCGAGGTCCTCGGCCGGCCAGCCCAGCTTCAGCAGCGTCTGCTTGATCTGGCCGCGCTCGGAGGGGTGCACGGCGACGGTGTCCGGGTCGATGCGGGCGCCGACGAGCGGCGCGACCCGCTTCGAGCGCAGCACCTCCTCCAGGACCGGGCGGTCGGTGGTGGTGAGGACGAGGCCGTGCGTGGGGTGCTTGGAGAGCGTCAGACGGCCGTAACGGTCCATCGTGTCGGCGATGTCGACGAGCAGCGCGTGCGGCACGGGGTAGCGGCTGTACGTGACCAGCGCGTCCACGACCTGCTCGGCGTCGTGCCCGGCCGCGCGGGCGTTCCACAGGCCGAGCGGCGTCACCCGGTAGGTGTGGATGTGCTCGGGTGCCCGCTCCAGCTCCGCGAACGCGGCGATCGCCCGACGGCACTCATCGGCCCGCTCGTGATCGACTTCCAGGAGCAGGGTTTTGTCCGACTGGACGATCAGTGGTCCGTTCACGTGCGTACGTCCTTCCGCTCGACCACTCGACCAAACGTCCAGTGTGCCTGATCATTTCCGAAGTCCTACAGGATGTCTTTTCATTCCTGTGAGTGGTGTGGTTTCACCTGTACGGCGGTGGCTGCGAAGAATGCCGACCGTGCAGCCCATCTCGCGTGATCCGTCCCCGCCGACCACCACCCTCGGGTACGCCCTGTTCGCCACCCGCTGGCTGCAGGCCCCGCTCTACTTCGGCCTCGTGGCCGCCCAGGGGGTGTACGTCTACAAGTTCTTCAACGAACTGTGGGCCTTAATCCTCCGCTGTGTGACCGGGCAGGCCACCGAGAACTACGTCATGCTCGCCGTGCTCAAACTCGTCGACGTCGTCATGATCGCCAACCTGCTGATCATGGTGATCGTCGGCGGCTACGAGACGTTCGTCTCCCGCATCGGCCTCCAGGGCCACCGCGACCAGCCGGAATGGCTCTCGCACGTCAACTCCAACGTGCTGAAGGTCAAGCTCGCCACCGCCATCGTAGGTATCTCCTCCGTCCATCTGCTCCAGATGTTCGTGGACGTCCACCACACCTCACGGCACGCACTGCTGTGGGGCACGGTGATCCACATGGCGTTCATCGCCTCGGCGGGGATCCTGGCGTACATGTCGGGGCCGATGGCCGCGCAGAGTGAGCGGGCCGCCGCTCAGCACGCGCACCAGGCGCACGTCCCCGAGGAACCCGCCGCGAAGGTCTTCGTCCCGGCGCAGGCCGCGGCACGTGACGACGAGCCCAGCGCCGAGGAGCGGGTGCGCGCCGCCGGTTTCCCCGCGCGCAAGCTGCTGGAGGAGTTCGACTCCGATCACCCGCACTCCTTCGACCGGGAGGCCGTGGCCCGGCTCGGCAAGCTGGACTTCGTCGCCGCCCGCCGCAACGTGGTCTTCGTCGGACCGCCCGGCACCGGCAAGACGCATCTGGCCGTCGGCCTCGGCGTGAGGGCCTGCCAGGCGGGCCACTCGGTGCGGTTCGCGACGGCGGCGGAGTGGGCGGCCCGGCTGGCCGGGGCTCGGGACGCCGGACGGCTCGCCGAGGAGCTGACCGCGCTCGACGAGCACGCCGTGCTGATCGTCGACGAGGTCGGCTACACCCCCTTCGAAGCGGGGACCGCGCCGCTCTTCTTCCAGTTGGTCGCGCACCGCTACGAGCGGGCCTCGCTGATCGTGACCAGTGACCGCCCGCTCGGCCGCTGGGACGAGATCTTCGGTGGCCCCTCCGCGCTCGCGATGGTGGACCGGCTGGCCCACCACGCCGAGTTCGTACGGATCGACGGCGACAGCTACCGGCTGCGCCGGCCTACCGCAGCGTGGGCAGACTGACGTTGTTGATCAGCGGTCCCTCGACGGTGAGGCCCTCGGTGATCAGGGACTCGCCGGCGGGGGCCGGCAGGGGCAGGGGGAGTGCGGCGGCGGCCGCGGCATCGGGGGCGAGGACGGTGACCATGGCGCTCGCGGAGATGAGAGCGGCGACGGCTGCGGAACGGGCGCGCGCGGGGCGCTTGGCAGGCATGGGGGCGTCAGGGCCTTTCGCAAACGGAGGGCGGGCCGGCCCTGGCGCCGGACCGGCCCGATGGCTGCGCTGCGGTCGCGTCAGACCTGCGGCGTCTCGATGACCAGCCCGGCCACGTCGACGCCGATCGCCGCGGCCTGAGTGGTGAAGCCGCCGATCATCAGGGCTGCGGCGGCCAGGACGGTGGCAAGACGACGAGCTGTGCGCATGGGACAACTACCTCTCTGTTGCGCTCACTTGAGCGTGATCAGGACAGGAGGTGGCTGCCCGGTGCCACACGGCGCGATGCGGACACACCGGAAAGGTCCCCCAAGAGTTGGAACAACCCGGCGTGGCGTACATGAACGGCCGCGTACCCCCGAACGAGTGAGCCGCCCGGGCCCGGGCCCGGCGGCTCAGATCTGGCCGTCCGCGAGCTCGGCGACGCCGGTGATCCGGTGCAGCGGATACGTCCGCACCTCGTCCGCGGTGTGGTCGTACGCCGTCACGAACCCGCCCTCGACCCGCACCGGCGCGATCACCCGCTGACTCGCGGCGCCCTCGGCGTTGACGTACCCGATCCACAGCGCCTCGCCGGTCAGGACGGCGGCCTGCATGGTGGCGAGGGTCTCGGCGGAGGTGGTGCGGGGCAGCTCACCGCCGGTCACCGCGGGGGCGGCCCCGCTCGGCTTGCGCGGTGTCGTGGAGGCGAGGTCGCCCGCCCGGATGGCGCGGATCGCGGCCGTCAGCAGGGTGGTGTCCGGCGTCGGCGGGCCGTCCGGTACCGGCTCGGGCGCCGTGCGCGGTGGGGTGCGGTGGGCGTCGGCGCGGGTGATCAGGACGTCACCTTCGGCCGATTCGGCGGCCGGCGCGAAGCCCATCGCGCGCAGGCCCTCCAGCAGCGCGGCCGGGTCCGCCTGGGCGGCCAGCACCGTCGGCGCCAGGCGGCGCAGGCGCAGGCCCGCGGCCCGCTTGTCGGCGAGGATCTCGTTCAGCACGGCGTCGTCGTCGCAGCGGACGTACGCAGACGCGGCGCCCACCCGCAGATGCCCGTGCCTGCGGGCCACGTCGTCGATCAGGTACGCGAGCGGCTGCGGTACCGGCGTACGCGCGTGCTCGGCGAGGAAGGCGTGCAGGTCGGAGGCGCTGCGCCCGGCGTCGAGGGCGCGTCGCACGGACCCGGGCGTGAACCGGTACACCGTCGCGCCGCCCTTGGACTCCACGTCCGCGAGCACGTCCAGCATGGCGGCGAGCGGGCGTCGAAGTGGCCCGGGCGCCACGGCCGTCAGGTCGGCCTGGAGGAGGACGTGGTCGAGCGGCTCGGGGAGGAGCGGGGCCAGGAGCCGGGCTGCGGTGGCCGAGGCGGTGGCCTGCTCGGCGGGGGAGAGGGGCTCGGGCGGCGGGGCCGGGCGGTGATGCACGGGGAGCTTGTCGCCGGGACCGGCCGGTTCCTCGGGCGCGGGCTCCGGCAGCGGCATCCCCAGCAGCGCCCGCCCGTGCGCCGACAGTGCCCCGCGCCCCGTGATCCCCAGCATCTCCGCCTCGCCGAGCGTCCACTGGGCGAGGCGGCCGCGCAGGTCGTCGTCCCGCTGGGGTCCGCGCAGCGGCCGTTCCCAGCGCAGCCGGGCCAGTACCGACTCGGCGGACGGTGACGCGCCCTCGGGCAGCCCGGCGAGGAGGGTCAGCACCCGGTGCCGGACCTCGGGCGCGGCGGAGCGGTCCACGCCCGGGCCGAGCGCCGACAACGTACGGTCCTTGGCGTCCCGCCCGCCGATCACCCCCGACGTGCGCGTCGCCGTCAGCCATGTCTGCGCCAGCAGTGCCCAGCGCTGCGCGGCGGGCTGCTCCAGCCACTCGTCGTAGGCCGGGGTCGCGGCGTACCGCTCGTCGGCCTCGCCGTCGGAGGCCAGCAGTCCGGCGGCGTAGGCGAGCTCGACCCAGAAGGCGGCCAGGGGTTCGGACAGGTCGAGGGCGACGGCGGTGCGCTTGAGGTCGCGCACGCTCAGGCCGCCCGCCCGCAGCACCGTCGGACCGCCTTCGTCCCAGTCCTTCAGCAGCTCCTCGACGGTCGCCAGCGCCGTGTACGCCTGTCCGGCCGCGGTCGCGTCCACAACCTGTGGACGGTACGTCGCGCCCGCCTCGACCGGCGGCGGCAACGGCTCGGTGGTGCGGTGCGCCCGGCCGGCGCGCAGATGCAGGGCCACCTCGCGGGGGAGCACGACCGTGCCGGGTGCCGTCGGGAGGAGGAGGCCGCGGTCCAGGAGCCAGCGCAGGCGGGGCGCGGGGTCGGCGGTGACCTGGCCGTACGGCGGCCCCCACACGAGCCGGGACAGCACCTCCCGGGACTCCTCCGGCGCACCCGCGAGCAGGGCGGCCATGCGCTTCCGGTCGCCGAACAGGGCGGTGAGCGACGACACCGCGGACACGGCGTCGTGGGTCGAGGGCAGTCCGGCCGTCGTGACGATGTCCTGGATACGCCCCGGCGACATGCCCGCGGTGGCTTCCTGCACGGTCGGGCCCAGTCCGGTGGGGGACGGGTGCTGCGGCGAGGGTGCGAGCAGCTCACGCGCGGTGCGGACGAGCCGCAGCCGGTCGTCGGCGCCCCACACCAGGGCCTGGTCGCGCAGGGTCGCGAGGGCGTGCGGCAGCGCCCCGGCGACCGCCGGTTCGCCCTCGTCACCAGCCATCAGTGCCAGCAGTTCGGCGTATGTCGCCGGGTCCGCCGCCACCGCCAGCGCCTCCGCCGTCTGCAGTGCGCACCGGTCCAGCCGCTCCAGGGCGCGCACCACGGAGGCCCGGGTGCCTGCGCGGGTCGCCAGCTGCGTGAGGTCGGTGGGGACGGGGGTGATGAGATCGGGCCGGCTGCGCAGCAGCACGGCCAGGGAGGCGTCGTCCCGCGCGCGGAGGGCTTCCGCGAGGGAACGGGGCGGTGCGGCCGGGTCGCTCATCCGACCAAATCTAGCGGGTGGGGGCCGGGGCAGGGGGTGTGCCGGCCGCGCGGAGGGCCGCCCGGACGGCGAACGGAACGTTTCGCAAATGGCCGCCGGATGAACATCATCCGGAGGAATCCGGCACCCCTGGCAACACGTCATCCCCACTCGTCACCCTGGGCTCCCGGTCAACTACTTCACGGCTCAATGGAATTGGGGGTTCCAGCGGTGAGCGAGCAGGTCGAGCAGTGGATCGCGATCCTGAGTCTGACGTTCCCCGTTGCGGCGTTCCTGTGGGAGTTCGCCATCGTCGGCCGCAAGCGGCTGGGCTACCGGGTGCAGATGGACACCCTCGCCGCGGACGACACGGAGTCCGAGCACGCCGAGATCCTGGAGCGGTTGCAGCGAGACGGCCACCGGCTGAAGGACCCCTCCTTCGTCCTGCTGCGCATCGAGAACGCGGGATCCGCCCCCATCGAGGCCAGTGACTACCTGACCGACGAGAACGACCCCAGCGGCATATGGGTCACCTTCCGCCGCCGGCAGGTCGCGGGGCTGGTGGTCACCGAGCTGAGCCAGCGCGAGCTGCGCCGCTTCTTCCGGCGCGGGGCCCCGGGCTTCGGCTTCCGCAACAACCCGGCCAGGCGCGAGGGTGTCATCGAACTGCCGAAGGTGAAGCTGCCCCGGGGCGCCGAGTACAAGGTGCTGGTGATCCTGGAGAGCTGGCAGGGCGACGACAGTGCCGACCCCTTCCCCAAGCCGGACATCGTCGGCGCGGTCGGCACCGACCGGCGCTGGTTCGACCCGCTGGTGAAGGTGTTCCGGTTCAAGCTGGCCAGGACCGAGAGCCATCTGTTCGCCTCCAGGCCGGCCTGGTTCGCCATCGCGTTCCTGACGGCGGCGGTGGCCCTCCAGGCCTTCTTCACGCTGTTCCTACGCGAGGACCGCAGGCCCCCGCTGGACTGCGTCGGCGGCACCCTCCGCCTGCACGGCTCCACCGCCTTCGCGCCCGCCGTGCGGGCCGCCGCCGAGGACTACCTCAAGCGGTGCGAGGGGGCGGGCGTGTCGATTCCGCTGGCCGACGACACCTTCAAGGGCAGCACCGACGGTGTGACCGACCTGGACCAGGCAGGCAAGAACGCCAAGATCCAGGTCGGCGACGGCCTTGCCGACCACATCGCGTTCACCGACGGCCTCGCCTCCGACGGCCACCCGCGGCTGGTCCCCAAGCCCGTCGCCTTCTCCGTGTTCACCCTCGTCGTCAACAAGGACGCGGGCGTGGAGAACCTGAGGCTGGCCCAGATCCGCGACATCTTCGCCGGCCGGGTGACGAACTGGTCCCAGGTGGGCGGCAACGACGTCCCCGTCCACCTGATCAACCGCGACCCCGGCTCCGGCACCCGCAGCACCCTCGTCGCCAAGGTCCTGGACGGCAGGGAACCGCCCCAGTTCACCGTGACCGACTGCGCGGCCCTGAAGTCCGGCCAGTACGGCCGCTGCGAGGTCACCAGCACGGACACCATGCTGAACACCAGCGCTTCGACGCCCGGCGCGATCGGCTACAGCGAGGCCACGGGAGTCGCCGGCCACAAGGCCGCCGACCGGCTCGCCAAGCTGAAGATCGACGGCAGGGAACCCACGGCCGAAGGCGTCGAGGACACCAACTACCCCTACTGGCAGACCGAGTTCGCCTACACCTACGGCGATGCACCGGCCGGCTCCGTCGCGGCGGCCTTTCTGAACTTCCTGACCCAGCAGAGCGGTCGCGACATCCTGCACGAGCACGGCCACGGCCTGTGCTCCGAGGCGCAGGACGCGGGGGAGTGCCGGCCGGTCTGACCCGCACCGCACACCCTGCGCTGCGCTAACGTCGTCCCCACGGGGCTTCAGCACACCCACCCCGGAGGGGACTTCGTGGGGATCGAGAGCGACCAGGTCGTCTACGAGTATCTGAGCCGCGTCGGTGACGTGGCTCAGCAGCGTCAGCTGCCGTCGGCCACCCGCATGCGTCTGGTCAACGAGTTGCGGGGCGAGATCGACCGGCGCCGTGCCAAGGCCGCCGTCGACAGCCCCGCCGCCGTCCGCCGCATCATCGCCCGGCTCGGCAGCCCGGACGAGATCGTCGCGGCCGCCGGGGGTGGCGCCCCCGCACCGCGGGGACCGGTCACCTCCGTGCCCGTACAGCCGGAGGGCCGGGACGAGCACGCCGAGGAGGAGCGCCCCAAGGGCCTGCGCCGGCTCGTGCCGCGCCCACGGCCCGCGCAGGCCCCGACGGCACCCGACGACGCGCCTCCGCCGCCCCACCTCGCGAGCACGGCCGACCTCGGGGGCAGCGCGCTCCAGCCGGACTGGTGGCGGGTGGACAGCAGCGCCTTCGGGCTCGCCGACGACGTCCCCGGCTTCGTCGGCGGCGTCGAGATCCCGGAGATGCTCAGGCGCCCGCCCTCCAAGGAGCAGGAGGAGGCGCGGCTCCGCAAGAAGGAACCCGTCGAGGAGCCCGAGGAGGCCGTTGAGGAGGCCGACGACGCGGACGCCGCCGCCCCCCGTCGCCGCCGCCTCTTCCCGCGGCGCCCGACCCTCCCCGCCAGCCGCTGGAGCAACCCCCTCCTGCTGCTTTCCGCCGCCCTACTCGTCGCCGGCGCCGTCCTCGGCAACCTCATCGTCCTGCTGCTCGGCTGGCTCATCGCCTGGGGCTCCCGGCGCCTGAGCGACGCCGAGACCAAGTGGGCGGTCGTGATCCTGCCCGGCCTCGCCCTCACGGCCGGCGTCGCCTGGCTGTGGGGCCGCACCGACGGCCGCTGGGGCGACCCCATCGCCGAGGGCCACATGAACGCCGCCCTCTCGGACACCTGGCCCTGGGTGCTGCGCGGGGCGGCGGTGGCGTCGGCGCTGTTCATCGTCTGGCGGTCACAGCGGGAGAGGTAGGAGCGGGAGAGGTAGGCGTCCGCGAGGTGTGGGCGCCACATGGATGCAGGTCACACCCACCCGGTGTCTGCCCTACCCCCGGCCTGGGCACAATGGCGCATATGGCCTCCTCGACCCTGCCCCCGCTCACCGTCGGCTTCGACCTGGACATGACCCTCATCGACTCCCGCCCCGGCATCCACGCCTGCTACACGGCGCTGGCCGAGCGCACGGGGACGTACATAGACGCCGACCTGGCGATCACACGGCTCGGGCCGCCGCTGGAGGAGGAGCTGGTCAACTGGTTCCCGGCGGAGCAGGTCCCGGCCATCGCCGACCAATACCGCGCGATGTACCCGACGATCGCCATCGCCGCGACCCCCGCCCTGCCGGGCGCGCGTGAGGCGATCGCCGCCGTACGGGCCGTCGGCGGGCGCGCGATCGTCGTCACCGCCAAGTACGAGCCGAACGCCAAGCTGCACCTGGAGCACCTCGGCATCGAGCCGGACGCGGTGATCGGCAATCTCTGGGCCGAGCAGAAGGCGGTGGCCCTGCGCGAGCACGACGCGGGCGTCTACGTCGGCGATCACGAGGGCGACGTACGCGCCGCCCGCGCGGCCGACGCCCTGTCGGTCACGGTGGCCACGGGGCCGTTCAGCACGGATCAGCTGGGCGCGCTCGGCGCGGACGTGGTCCTCACGGACCTGACGGAGTTCCCGGGCTGGCTCGCCCGCTACCTCGAAGCGCCCCGCGCCTGACGCCGTCCGGCCGCGACCGACTGCAGCACGCCGGCACCGGCGACGAGGAATCCGACGCCCATCAACATGCTCAGTCCGAACATGTAGGTCGGAAATGGCGTCGTACCGAGCAAAAACGGGGCCACCGTGACCAGAGTGGCCACGGCACCGATGAAGAACAGGGCCGCACCGGCACGGATCAGTCGGTCTCCGGGAGCGGCGGAATTCGTTTGGGTTTTGTCACGCACCGGACCAGGGTAGTTCCCTGCGCGAAGGAACAACCGGGCGACGTCTTGTCACCGGCTCCGGGAGCATTAGCCTTGGTAGCGGCGGGTCATGGTCGACCCGCTGTAGTGCTATCAAGAGCCGTTTTCAGAAGCAGTTTTCCGACAAGTACGAGGACGAGGACAGACGTGCCTACCGGCAAGGTCAAGTGGTTCAACAGCGAGAAGGGCTTCGGCTTTCTCTCCCGCGACGACGGCGGTGACGTCTTCGTCCATTCCTCGGTCCTCCCCGCCGGAGTCGACGTACTCAAGCCGGGACAGCGAGTGGAGTTCGGGGTGGTCGCCGGACAGCGCGGTGACCAGGCCCTCTCGGTCACCATCCTCGACCCGACCCCCTCGGTCGCGGCGGCCCAGCGCAAGAAGCCGGACGAACTGGCTTCCATCGTCCAGGATCTGACGACCCTCCTCGAAAACATCACGCCGATGCTGGAGCGGGGCCGCTACCCCGAGAAGACCGCCGGCAAGAAGATCGCCGGCCTCCTCCGCGCGGTCGCCGACCAGCTCGACGTATAGCGCTTGCGCCCCCCGGGAACTCCCGGGGGGAATCCAGCGCATCCCGGCCGAGGGGCGGCACCAGCCCCTCGGCCGCCGCACGTGTCAGCAGGCCCCGCACGGCCGGGTGAGGTTCAGGGGAACGACAGCGCTTCGGGCCCGAGTGCGGGTGTGAGCCCCTCCGCTGCCGCGCGTGTCAGCAGCCCCCGCACGGCCGCGTAGCCGTCGTCGCCGAGGTCGGCCGTGAACTCGTTGACGTACAGGCCGATGTGCTGTTCGGCGACGGCCGGGTTCATCTCCTGGGCGTGCTCCATGACGTAGCCGCGGGAGGCTTCCGGGTCGTCCCAGGCGGCCCGTACGGAAGTGCGGATGGAGTCGGCCAGGAGCGTCAGCCGCTGCGCGCCCAGGGAGCGCTTGGCGATGATCGCACCCAGCGGGATGGGCAGCCCCGTGGTGGCCTCCCAGTGCTCGCCCATGTCCGCGAGCTTGTGCAGCCCGTAGTTCTGGTACGTGAAGCGCGCCTCGTGGATGACGAGCCCCGCGTCGACCTTCCCGTCCCGCACGGCGGGCATGATCTCGTGGAACGGCATGACCACGATCTCACCCACCCCGGCGGGCAGGGTGTCGGCGGCCCACAGGCGGAACAGCAGATACGCCGTCGACTTCTCGCTCGGCACCGCGACCGTACGGCCGCTGAGGTCCACGTCCGGCTCGCGAGTCAGCACCAGCGGGCCGCAGCCCCGGCCCAGCGCGCCCCCGCAGGGCAGCAGGGCGTACTCGTCGAGGACGTACGGCAGCACGGCGTACGACACCTTCAGCACGTCGAACTCGCCGCGCTCGGCCATGCCGTTGGTGATGTCGATGTCCGCGAAGGTGACGTCGAGCGCAGGGGCGCCGGGCACCCGGTCGTGGGCGAGGGCGTCGAAGACGAAGGTGTCGTTCGGGCAGGGCGAGTACGCGATCCGCAGGGGCTGTCGCTGCTGTTCACCGGTCATGTGGTTGCCAACTCTCCAGGACGGGCGTGAGCTTCCCGAAAGCCTCGGTGAGGGCCGCCAGCGCGTCGCCGATGCGCCAGGCGGCACGGTCGCGCGGGCCGACGGGGTTGGAGACCGCGCGCAGCTCCAGCACCGGCGTGCCGTGCGCGGCGGCGGCCTCGGCGACGCCGAAGCCCTCCATCGCCTCGGCCAGGGCGGTGGGGTGGCGCTCGCGCAGCCGCGCGGCGCGGACGGCGGTGCCGGTCACGGTGGAGACGGTGAGGACGGCGCCGGTTCGGGCGCCGGTGGCGGCCGCCGTTTCCCGTACGAGTGCTTCGGGCGGACGGTGGGTGACGGTGCCGAAGCCCAGCTCGGTGACGGGCAGGAAGCCGTCGGGGGTCTCGGCGCCCAGGTCGGCGGCGGTGATCTCGTCGGCGACGACGAGGGAGCCGACGGGGGCGTGGGGCGCGAAGCCGCCGGCGATGCCGGTGGAGACGACCAGGCCGTAGGGCGCGCCGTCGCGGGCGGCCGTGGTGAGGGCCGACGCGGTGGTGGCCGCGGCCCGGGCAGGGCCCACGCCGACGGCGACGAAATCGATGACCGGCCGGCCGCGACCGGCCTCGGCGGGCGCCGGGCCGGCGGACCCCAGCAGCACCCGCCCCTCGTCCGCGGCTGCCGCGAACGCCCGGGCCACCGCGTCCCTCTCCACGGGGACGGCGGTGGCCACCAGCACGTGCAGCCCAGCGGCAGGGATCAGCTGTCCTTCTCGAGCTTGAAGGACCACAGACCCGTCACGTCCTGCTCGCCCTCCTTGATGGAGACCAGCGTGGAATCGCCGCTCGCGCCGTACTGGGCGTTGAAGAACACGCTGCCCGGGACGGTGCGGTACGTCTTCTTGCTGGAGTCGGTGAGCGGCTGGCCGTTCATGAGGATCGTCCAGCCCTCGTCCGCGATCTCCGGGTCGACACCGAAGCGCACGGTCGCGTCCGGGTCCACCTTGATGGACTCGATGCCCTTGTCTTTCAGGCAGCCGGCCAGGTCGGCGGTCTTCACTGCCTCGCCCTCGCCGCCGCAGGTGGCCTGCGAGTGCACGGAGGAGGAGCCGACGGTGACCGTGGCCAGCGGCGTCGGCTTGTCGCAGGCCGACAGGACGAGCAGTCCGGCGGAAACGGCGCCGGCTGCGGCGAGCGCACGGCGGCGCCGCACAACGCGGAGTACATCAGCGGCTTCGCCGCGGGGCAGCGTGGTCATGGGCGAAGGTTATCGGGCGCGTGTGACGCTCTCTCTACGCGGGGGGCGGCGTGCCGTGGGCCGGGCCGGCGGACGCGGCTCAGGTCACGCGCGAGTGGCTGTGCCCGCCGTGCCGTGCCGAGCCGATCAGGCCCTTGATGGTGGTCCGCCAGCCGAGCGCGACGATCGTCGCGCCGACCAGCAGGCCCAGGGAGCCCTCCAGCGGCAGCACGATGCCGATCGCGCCGCCGAGCACCCAGGAGACCTGCAGCAGCGTCTCGGAGCGCGCGAACGCCGACGTACGGACCAGTTCGGGCACGTCCCGCTGGATCAGCGCGTCTAGGGACAGCTTGGCCAGCGCCTGGGCGAACCCGGCGGTCGCCGCGAGGAACGCCACCAGGATCGCGCCGAAGAAGATCGCGGCGGTGATCGCCGCGAGGAGTACGAAGCCCACCACCGTCACGATGATGATCTCTGGCGCCCGGGAGCGCAGCCATGCGCCGACCGCGGTACCGCAGGCGTTCCCGACCCCGGCCGAGACGGCCACTATGCCCAGCGACACGGCCGCGCTCTGGCCGGACATCGGGTGCTCGCGCAGCAGGAACGCGAGGAAGAAGATCAGGAAGCCGGAGAGGCAGCGCAGGGCGGCGTTGGCGCCGAGGGCGTGGGTGACGGCGATGCCGACGGTGCGCAGCCCCGGGCGCTTGACCGGCCGGCGGTGCGGCCCGTGCAGATGCTGCTCGTCGGCCGCCAGCAGCGCGGTGTCCTCGCCCTTGGCCGAGTCGACCTTCGGCGGCAGGGTGAAGGACAGGATCGTGCCCGCGACGAAGATCACGAAGGCGCCGTAGAGCGGGTAGCGCGGCCCGAGCGCCTGGAGCCCGGCGCCGATGGGGGCGGCGATGCCGGTCGCGAGGAGGCCGCCGAGGGTGACTCTGGAGTTGGCCTTCACCAGGGAGAAGCGCGGTGGCAGGAGCCGGGGGACCACGGCGCTTCTGACGACGCCGTAGGCCTTGGAGGCGACCAGGACGCCGAGCGCGGCCGGATACAGCTCGATGCTGCCGGTGGCGACGGCCCCGGCCAGCACCAGCGCGAGCATCGCCCGGGCGAACATCGCGCCGGCCATCGCGGCGCGGCGGCCGTGCGGGATGCGGTCGAGGAGGGGGCCGATCACGGGCGCGAGGACCGTGAAGGGCGCCATGGTGATGCCGAGGTAGAGCGCGACCCGGCCGCGGGCCTCGTCGGTGGGGACGGAGAAGAAGACGGTGGAGGCGAGGGCGACGGTGATCATCATGTCCCCGGCGCCGTTCACCGCGTGCAGTTCGATCAGTTTGCCCAGGCCGGACTCGCCGGCGCCGTGCGCGTGGGTGGCCTTGCGGATGCCGCGTGCCGGGCCGGTGAACGGGAAGTGCAGGGCACGGCCCAGCGCGCGGAGGGAGCCGCGCTTCCGGCCCGTTCCGCCACCTCGATCACGGCCGCCCTTGGCGCCACCGATGCCGGTGGCTCCTTGGGGCTGCCTCGCGGTTGCCACGACGCAATAGTGCCCCGAGATGGGGGTGGGTAGTGCGGTTACGGCGCGTATGGAGGGCAGGGACTCGGATTGGCACGGGGCAACTGACGGCCCGGTGGCAAGGGTTCCGCCACCCGCCGCGCACGGTGAAAGGGCCGTCGGTGTAGGCCCAGCGCCCGCGAGCAGGTAGCGTGCGTATCTCAGCCATCCCGCACAATGGATGACGTAGGTGCGCCCGAGCGTGATTCGGACGCGGACGTCGACGCGGCCCACAGGTCCGCTCCGTCTGCCCCATCGCCTCGAGGCACCGCACCCGAGAGACGGCGTAGGAGAGAAGCGATACCTGTGAGCGCAGCGACAACGCGAAGCCGCACCCCCGACCGTCTGTGCGCCGAGGCGGTCGACCTCGCCCGCAGTGCCGCCGAGGAGGCCGCCGCGCCCGGCGTGGTGGGCGAGCACGCGAGTCTGGTCTCCGAGGGCGACCGGGTTGTCACGCACTTCTTCGAGTGCAAGGAGCTCGGGTACCGCGGCTGGCGCTGGGCGGTGACGGTGGCCCGCGCCTCCCGCGCGAAGGTCGTCACGCTCGACGAGGTGGTCCTCCTGCCGGGCCCGGACGCCCTCCTCGCGCCCGAGTGGGTGCCGTGGAGCGAGCGCCTGCGCCCCGGCGACATGGGCCCGGGCGACCTGCTCCCCACGGACGCCGAGGACCTCCGCCTGGAGCCCGGCTACACCGGCGAGGACGAACCGGGACCGAACTCGCCGGTCTCGCACGAGATGGCCGAACTGGTCGAGGCGGAGGACGCGGACGTCACCGCGACCGCCCCCGCGAACCTGCCGGCGGCGCCCTCCCGCGGCTCGATCGCCGCCGTCGCCGAGGAACTCGGCATGCGCCGCGCCCGGGTCCTGTCCCGCTACGGCCTGCACGTCGCCGCGGACCGCTGGGAGGAGGGGTACGGCGCCAAGACCCCCATGGCCCAGGCGGCCCCGGCCTCCTGCGTCACCTGCGGCTTCCTGGCCCCGATCGGCGGCTCCCTCGGCCAGGCCTTCGGGGTCTGCGCCAACGAGTTCTCACCGGCCGACGGCCGCGTGGTGTCCCTGACGTACGGCTGCGGCGGCCACTCCGAGGCCGCGGTCATGCCCAAGCCCCCGCGCCCGGCTCCGCCGGTGATCGACGAGACCCGCGTGGACCCCTTCCCGCTGCGCCCGGCGCCGGACTCGGGGTCGGTGTCGGTGGGGGCGGACGGGGACTCGGGGGAGCTGGGGCACTCGTAGTACGCGGTGACGAGCCGGCGACGGCTTCTCTTCCCGGCCGAGGTCAGGGCACGAGGTTCTTGAGGTCGATGTCCGTCGGGAAGGGGACGGCGGCCTTCAGACGCTCACGGTGGATTCCGGTGGCCACGTACGTGCCGGTCATGGTGTCGAGTTCGTAGGTGTGGACGGTGGGTGCGCCGGCCTCGTCCTCGACGCGCCAGAAATGGGGGATCCTGGCCTGTGCGTACTTGAAGGGCTTCAGGGACCGGTCGCGGTCCGCGGACTCCTCCGAGACGACCTCGATGACCAGGGCGACGTCGGCGGGCGCGTACCAGGTGCGGTCGGGGTCGTAGGGGGCGGTGGTGACCAGGATGTCGGGCTCCGGGCGGCTCTTTTTGTCGAGCCGGACGGTCATCTCGCGCTCCGTCTCGAAGCCCTCGGGCGCCGCTTGCCTGAGCGCGAAGGTCAGGTTCTCCACCAGCCGGGAGTGCCACGACCGCTGCGGCGACATCATGAAGATCAGGGCTCCGTCGATGAGTTCGGTGTGCCGCGGTGCTTGAGGAAGGTGGTCGAGGTCGTCCGCTTCCCAGCCGCTCGGCCTGGGCGGGATCATCCAGTCGGGAAGTTCGGCGGTCACGGCTTCCTCCAGGCGCTTCAACGGAGCGGCGGTCAGGGGCCCTGATCCGGGGTCATGGACACGGCCCGAACACCTGGCGTCAGCGTAGTTGACGTCGTCACTCGACGAGCGGCGCCTGATGCGTGCCCCGGCCGGAGCGGGCTCAGGCGGCGGTGGCAAGGGGAGTGCTTCGGCAGTCACGGCAGAGTCCTGGGGTGGGTGAGCGGAAGGCGCGGTCGCAGTCTTCGCAGGTCTGGAAGGGGTGCCGGAGAGGTGGCCGTGGTGCCGGGGCGCGGAACGGGGGCGGTGCCGGCAGCTGGGCGGTCAGGCGGTGGGCCAGCAGGGCTGCCGGGCGGCACAGGGGCTCGGGTGGCAGGTCGGCGGTCAGGGTGTGGCGTACGGCGGTGGGACCGACGTCGCGCTCCAGCCAGGCGGCGACGCCGGGCACCAGGTGGGCCGTGTCCTGCTCGCTGAGCAGCAGGCGGGTGTCGTGGCGGCGGAGGTCCGCGAGTAGCTCCGTGGCAGTCTGGAGGAGCGCGGGAGCCGGGTAGGCGGGCTGCGGTACGGCCGGGAGGGGCTTGCGGGGTCCCGGGGTTCGCTTCTTCCGGGTCGGCGCGGCCTGGTGGTCCTGCGTACGGCGGTGACCTGGCTGGTTGCAGGAGACCGTGCGGGTGACGATGCGGCCGGCGGGAGTGCGTTGGCGTTCGCGGCGCAGGTAGCCGTGGGTCTCCAGCTCGCGCAGGGCGGCGGCGATACGGGTCGTGCCCTCGGGGAAGCGGGCGGCGAGGGTCTTGATGTCGACGCGGGCGCCTGCCGGGAGCGACTGGATGTAGACGCCGAGTCCGATAGCGAGACCCGAAAGCTCCGGGTGCTGGGCGAGGTGGTTGCCGATCACCGTGAAGCGGGCGGTGTGGCGGGCGTTGTCGTGGATCAGTCCGCCCGCGTGGGGGTGGTTTTTGCCCGCGATACGGGACTGGGCGCGCGGGGGCGCGCTAGGGTTTTGGGTGTCCATCGGGAAGGTCGTTTCTTCCTTGGTGGTCAGGCCCTCGCACTGGGATTGCCGTCCCGGCGAGGGCCGTCGTATGTCTGCGGTTGTGTTGCGGCGAGCGTAAGGCAGGCAACCTGCCCCGAATCCAGCCGAGTTGGTGATGTTCACCCGGTTGGGTGAGTTTGCGCCCTGGGCGGGAGGGGTGGGGCTTGGTGAGGTTCTTTCACTGGTTTGTTCCTTGAGGGAGACCGCCCGTGCCACCGGAGAACGGGTTTCCGGGTTCCGGTGAAAGGGCGACTTCGGCCCAGACCGTCTTGCGTGGAGGCAGCCCCGGTGAGGTGCCCCAGCGGTCGGCCAACGCCTCGACGATGGTGAGTCCGCGGCCGGACTCCGCGTCAGGGGTGGGGTTTTGAGTGCGTGGGAGTCGGTCGCCACAGGTGTCGGTGACTTCGATACGGAGGGTGCCGCCGACGACGTACAGGAGCAGCAGGAAGTCCCGGCCGGGGACGCGGCCGTGCGTGACCGCGTTGGTGGCCAGCTCGGCCACGAGGTGCGCCGCCGGGTCCAGCGGCAGGCCCCAGCTGCGGAGTTGTTCGGTGGCGAGGAGTCGGGCGAGGCGGGCGCCGCGTGGCGTGGGAGAGAGCTGCACGCTGAAGTTGCGGACGTGGGTGGTGAGTTCGGGGGATTTCTGCGTCACGTCACTCAGCGTGGTGGTGCGTGCTTACGGTGAACAGTGACTCGGCGGGTGCGTACGGTGACTGTCCGGAGCTTGTCCGGTGGTGTCCGGGCTGTCGGGACGTTGAGTGCGGGTAGGGCGCTGCTGCACCAGGGCGGTACGACGGAGGGGTACGGCATGACGGTCGAGGCGGACACCGGGCGGCTCAAGACGGAGGCGGACGAGCCGGGTTGGGAGGTGGATCCGGACGACGAGTGGGGGATCGCGGTCATCGCGACCGTCGGACGGCAACTAAAGCTGCGGCGTGAGGCCGTGGGGATGCGGGCCGCCGAGTTCGGGGAGGCGGTGGGGTACGGGGAGGACCTGGTCTACAAGATTGAGGGTGGGAAGCGGATTCCTCGGCAGGAGTATCTGGTCAAGGCGGATGAGGTGTTGGGGGCGGGTGGGCTTGTCGCGGCGACGTGGGAGGACGTGAAGAAGGTCCGGTACCCGAAGAAGGTGCGGGCGCTGGGGGAGATGGAGGCCAAGGCGGTCGAGCTCCAGCTCTACGATCCGCTCAACGTTCATGGCCTGTTGCAGACGCCGGAGTACGCGCGGGGGCTTCTCTTGATGCGACGCCCCGCGTACACAGAGGATGAGGTGGAGCGGTTCATCGCAGCGCGTGTGGCCCGCAAGGCCGTGTTCGAGCGGGGCCCAGTGCCTGAACTCAGCTTCGTCCTGGAGGAGTGGACGCTGCGACGTCCGCTCGGAGGCAGGGTGGCGTTGCGTCGCCAGCTTGAGCATCTGCTGGAAGTAGGGCAGTTGAGGAATGTCGAGCTTCAGGTCATGCCGATGGATCGCGAGGAGCACGCTGGGCTGGCCGGTGGGATCGAGGTGCTGAAGTTCGAGGACGGCTCGGCCGTGGGGCGTTCGCCGGCTGTGGCCAACGGCCGCCCGGTCACGGAGCCCAAGCAGCTCCGTATCCTTGAGCTGCGGTATGGCATCATCCGGGCGCAGGCTCTCACGCCACGTGAGTCGACGGTCTTCATCGAACAACTGCTGGGGGAAACATGATCCGCAACGCCTCGGCCGGGGACGCCTCCGAGCTGGCGTGGTTCAAGAGCAGCTACAGCAGCAGTAGCGAGGGCGACTCCTGCGTCGAGATCGCGGTAGCCCCCCGCACCATCCACGTCCGCGACTCCAAGTACCGCAACACCAGCCCCCGCCTCGCCCTCGCCCCGCAGGCCTGGGCCGACTTCGTGTCGTACGCGGCCGGCTCCCGTACCTAGGACTTGTCCGGTCGATCATGTGCGGAGCCAGATGACGAGGGCCGCGGCGGTGGCGGTGCCGAGGTAGACGTAGCCGCGCTTGTCGTATCGAGTGGCGACGGCTCGGGCGTTCTTGAGCCGGTTGATGGCCCGTTCGACGGTGTTGCGTTTCTTGTAGCGCTCTTTGTCGAAGGCGGGTGGTCGGCCGCCGTGTGAGCCTTTGCGCAGGCGGGCGGACTGGCTGTCGACCTTCTCGGGGATGGTGTGCCGGATGCCGCGTTGTCGCAGGTAGTTGCGGATAGGCCCGTTGCTGTAGGCCTTGTCGGCGGCGAGGCTGTCCGGCTTCTTGCGGGGCCTGCCCGGCCCGAGACGGGGGACGCGAATCTTCTGCAGCACGGGCTTGAACTGCGTGCAGTCCGCCCGCTGTCCCGGCGTAACGACCAGGGACAGCGGGCGGCAGCGGCCGTCCGCGCTCAGGTGGAGCTTGGTGGTGAACCCGCCGCGCGAGCGGCCCAGGCCCTCACCTCCAGCACCACCTCCACCAGGCGGGCGATGAGACTCTGCCATGGCATCTCGTCCTGACGTTCTCGCGGTTCGTCCCCCTTGGGGCGAGGGCTGGCGGAGGATCGGTGGGGGCGCCGGCCGCATGCTGGTGGGCACGGACGACGGTGGAGTCGACCGAGATGTCCCAGTCGATCTCACCCGCCGCGTCGGCCTCGGCTTGGACCTGCCGGAGGAGACGTTCCCAGGTGCCGTCGGCCGACCACAGCCGGTGACGTTCGTAGACCGTCTTCCACGGCCCGAACCGTTCGGGCAGGTCACGCCACTGCACACCGGTCCGCACCCGGTGCAGAATCCCGTCGATCACCTGCCGGTGATCCCGCCACCTGCCACAACGCCTGTTGCTGACCGGCAGGAACGGCCGCAACCGTTCCCACTCGGCATCCGTGAGATCACCCCGCCCCATGTCCACACCAACGACCCGGGTTCGGACCAGTCACATGATCGGCCGGACAAGTCCTAGCTGCGGCGGGCGCGGCGGATCAGCCAGGAGGCCGTGAGGTACAGCGTGGTGACTCCCGCCCAGAGTGCCAGGAACTGGACCGCGAGGAGCCTGTCACCATCGCTCCAGATGATCGCGGTCACCCCCGGACCGCCGATCCACCAGAGGAACAGGATGATCGCGAGGACCCCCCAGGCCAGTTCGCCGAGGGTCTCCTTGATCAAGTCCAGCATTGTGCGGCACTCCCGTGCGGATGAGATGTCTGCATGATCAACCGCACAGCAGGCTCTCACGCCTTGTGAGTCACCTGAAAAGCGAGTGCACGCGTTCGAGCCGGTGGGATACGTTCCTGCCTGTTCGAAGGGGGAACTCGTGGCGAAGCTGAATCAGATCATCGCTGTCGAAAAGGGTGTCAAGAGCAAGTCGCTCCAGGACATCACCGCGGCGCACCACAAGGTACAGAAGCCCGCGCTGCTGGCCGGTATCTCGCGTACGTACCAGCCGAAGGACGAGGAGGGCGAGCAACTGCCGCCTGAGTCCACGCGCGTGCAGGTGCAGGCGGAGGACGTGCTGCGGGAGATGTCCGCGTCGCTGACCCGGCTGTTCGACGTGACCGCCACGAAGGACTGGGCCAACTGCTCGGCACGCGCCGACGTCACGGTCGACGGGCGGACGGTCGTCGCCGACGTTCCGGTCAGCTACCTCCTCTTCCTGGAGAAGCAGCTCACCGACCTGCACACCTTCGTGAAAAAGCTTCCCACGCTCGACGCCGCCGAGTCCTGGTCCCCCGACCCGTCCACGGACTGGTGGAAGACGGACCCGGTCCGCACGATCCGTACGAAGAAGGTTCCGCGCAACCACGTGAAGGCGGAGGCGACGGAGAAGCACCCGGCGCAGGTCGAGGTGTACTACGAGGACGTGCCCATCGGGTACTGGACGACCGTGAAGTTCTCCGGGGCCCTTCCGGCGCGGCGGGTCAACGAACTGGTGGAGCGGGTCGAGAAGCTCCAGCAGGCCGTGAAGTTCGCCCGCGAGGAGGCCAACGGCGCCGAGGTCACCGATCAGCGGGTCGGCGACGCGGTGTTCGGCTACCTGTTCGGCTGACGCCGATCACGGGTAGCCTCCATGATCGCCCCCGCGTGCGAGCGCGGGGGTGCGCAACAGGCGCGGGCCGGGATTGAGGCCCGGTTCGCGTGATGAGCGCAAGCTGACACTGAAGTTCAGCCTGAAAGACGCGGTGACAGTGAAGGTTCGAGTCCTTCCCCCGGCACTACGACACCCATCCGGGCCGGGGTAGCCCAACATGGCAGAGGCAGCCGCGATCAATCTCAGACTCTCGCTCCAGTCTCAGCATTGCCGCCGATCGCCGGATCGACCGAGGCCGGACGAACGCCGTCGGATGCGAGTTCGAATCTCGCCTGCACCTTTTGCGTGGTGCGGTAGTTCAAAGGAAGAACACGACGGCATGATGACTGATCCGACCTCTTAAACGCCGCCGGCGTGCGCAATTGGGTGGCATCCCCAGGGGCCCGGGAGCTGGATACGACTCCCGGGCTCCGCCACGTTCCGGCCCGCCGAGAAGGAGTTCCGCGCCGTGGGCCACCGCCGGAATGACTCTAGCGTTCGCGTCTGCTCAATGAGGAGTAAGCGCCGAAATCGGGAACCGGCTCCCAGTTGGCGGAAACATCGACTCCATCACGGTTCTCCACGCATTCGCCACTCTCGTCCTCGATCGCGCGCTGGATGACGCCGCCAGTGGTGAATTCATATGTCTCAGTGCGGTCCGCGTCTGCGTACCCGCCTCGCTCCCGAGAATCGCCATAACTGTACGAGGTCGCTGTCTCCAGAAAGAAGGAGCCGTCGATGAGCGTGAATGTGTAGTCCAGTGTGTCGCGGCCGTATTCGTCCATGAAGATGACCGAGGCGTAGCCGGTCTCCAGTCGCATTTCCACCCGCAGGGCCGGTGCGGACTGTCCGGCGGAGGCGGCGACTGCGGTGTACAACTCGCCCTTGTCGTGCCGGGCTTGAGCCTGCTCGGGCGTCAAGGGATTTATGGGCGTTTCGGCGAGGTTGTTCCACTGCTCGCAGTAGGTCCAGATCATGACTGGTTCAGCCCGTCCCCTTCGGTAGCCGGTAGACGAAACCCTGTACGTCTCGGATTATTACGCCGTGGTTCGCTGCTTCCCTCAGTGCCCATTCTGGCACAGGATGCGACTGGACGGGGACTTCCAGATAGTACTTACCCTTCAGGGGTTTCCCGATCAACTGCGGATATTCTGCACGCGCTTTTGGCGTGTCCGGTATTTTCGTTCCTGCCTTGTACTTCTGATTGATCTCTCGCAGATAGTCCTTGAATGAATCTGGCTTGATCTTCGCTATCTGCGTCTGTTTGCGGGAAACGATCTCTTTCCCGGGGCGATACGAGTCGAGGTATTTTCCGTTTTCTAGGTAGACCTCGTTGGCCGGGTAACGCGGCCAGTTCTGCCTGTTGAATTGCCGCCCCGCCTTCCACTTGTCACGCAGCCACTGCGGGACGCCGTCGCTCTTGCCGCCGCCCGGATCACTCGCACCCGTTCCCCCGGCACCGACCGACATCAGCACGACGCCCGCCGTACCCAGCACCCCGGCACTGAGCGCCGCCTCGGCCGTGAGCGCGCCGATCATCCCGCCTCCGGCCAGCGCGAAGCCGCCCGGTGGGAACAGGGCCAGCAGCGAGAGCAGGAGGAGGGCGAAGCCGAGGTAGACCAGGAAGGTGTCCAGGGCGTCGAGGAGGTGGAGCGTGCGGATGGTTCTGCCGTCGGGGCCCGCGTCGCCGAGGCCGCGCGACAGGAGGAGGACGCCGGTCGTGGCCGCCCCCAGTGCCGTTCCGAGGCGGAAGCGGTGGGCCGCCAGCACTTCCCCCAGGGGCTGTGCCGACGCCAGTCGCCAGGTGCGGAGGAGGGTGACCAGCTGGTACGCGATCCAGGCCAGGGCGGCAACGCCGAAGCCCATGAGGATCTTCGGCCCCGCACCGGTACTGAAGTACTCCTGGAGGCCGGCGGTGGAGGTGAACGAGCCGACGCCCAGGAACAGCAGCGCCGGGAGCATGAGCACGCACGGGATCAGCAGCAGCAGCCACCGGTTCCGGGTACGCCGGGCCGCTCGGGTGGCCTTCAGCCAGGCGCGGATGTTCAGCGACTGCCAGGCACGCCCGTTGTCGGACGCGTCCATCCGGGCGGTGATCCCGGCGACCACTCGACGTAGGTCCCTCGTTTCGCCGGGCGGCGTCGGCTCGGCGGCTGCGTACAGCAAGGAGCGCCGCAGCCTGACGTAACGAAGGACGAGCAGCAGGCTCCACGGCAGACGCCAGGCCGCATACCGCAGCAGAGCTCCCAGGCTGTCGCCGTCGGCACGTTCGGACGCGAGGAGTACGTCGGGCATGGCGCCCTTGGCGCGGTGGAGCCGGCGCAGGTCCGCGGCCATGGCGATGGCCAGGCACACGAGTGGCGCGGCCCATGCCAGCTCGTTCAGGGACTCCAGCCATTCCCTGGTCCCGGCGGCATGCTCCTGCACCGCGTAGTTGTTCACCGTGTGGTGGGCGGCGGCAGCGGCGATCGGGAGGATCGACAGCAGGCGTATCCAGCCGTGCGCGCGCCACAGCAGCCCGACCCCGAAGCCGGCCATGGCCGTGAACACCAGGTGCGTGAACGTTTCCGTGGCAGCAGGGCCGCCCAGGTTCAGTTGGCTGAACGGGGCCGGGAGCCACGACGTGAGCACCTGTCCCAGGCCCGGCACATACGGCGGGGACAGGCTGTCGGGGACGATCCAGCCCTCGCCGCGGGTGATCGCCCGGTCCGCGTCCAGGCCGAACCGGAGAACCGCCTCCAGCAGCCCGAAACCCGCCCCGAGAGCCGCGCCCACCACGGTGCAGTCGGTCAGCCCCCACTGGCGGCGGACCCGCATGCTCAGCCCCGCCAGCAGCAGCGGGGAAACCTTGAGTAACTCCTCCACCCAAGGAGCGACCGTGTAGCTGGTGGTGTTCACCACCGTCACCAGCGACCGGCCCGACTGCTCCGCGTAGACACGGGTATAGGCGAACTCCACCAACGCCGTCGCCACGCCGCACCCGTACACGCCCACCGCGAGCGCCAGCAGCACGGTCGACAGGCGCACCGAACGCGTCGGTGAGGAAATCGCGAAAAGTTGCAGTACGCCCCAGACGGCCGCCACCGCCATCACCAACGTCACGCCAGGCCCCCGATGCACCGGAACAACATTCGATTCGCGATAGTGAACGCGATGCTAGGCAGTTGACCGCCGGTGCGGCAAGGGAGTTGTGAGACGGCAGTCGCGTGAGCCGGCCGGGACGGTCGGCACGCGCGTCCCGGCGGCGCGGGCAGGCGGCGCGCACACTTCCCATGAGCGGTACCTTCATCATCACGCCGATGAGGAGAGTCAACGTGAGCAAGTTCGTGCGGCCTGCGGCCGAGGGCGCCGACCCCTTCGGTACGGCCCGTCTGCGTCGCGGCGTGCTGGATGCCTGGGCGACCAGTCCGGCCCGTTTCCGGGAGGACGCCAACGCCGAGGAGGACCTCGTCCTCGGCGGGTACCGGGACCGGCTCGTCGTCGAGCTCGCTCAGAACGCCGCCGACGCCGCCGCCAGGGCGGGAGTGCCCGGAAAGCTCCGGCTCACCCTCCGCGAGGGTGTTCTCGTCGCCGCCAACACCGGTGCTGCGCTGGACGCGGGCGGTGTCGAGTCGCTGGCCACCCTGCGCGCCTCCGCCAAGCGGGACTCGGCCTCCGTCGGCCGGTTCGGTGTCGGCTTCGCGTCCGTGATCGCGGTCACCGACGAACCCGCCGTCGTCGGGCGGCACGGCGGTGTCCGGTGGTCCCTCGCCGAGGCCCGTGAACTGGCCCGGGAGACCGCGGCACACAGCCCGGGGCTCGGGGACGAGATCCGGCGGCGGGACGGACATGTGCCGCTGCTGCGCCTGCCGTTCGCCGCCGAGGGCACCGCCCCGGACCCCTACGACACGGTCGTCATCCTCCCTCTGCGCGACACCGCCGCGGCCGACCTCGCCGAGCGGCTGCTGCACTCCGTCGACGACGCCCTGCTCCTCGCCCTGCCCGGGCTGGAGGAGGTCGTGATCGAGGTCGGCGATGCCGAGCCGCGCACCCTGCGCCGTGGAGCCGACGGACCCTTCACCGTCGTGGAGGACTCCGCCAACGGCGTCACCCACTGGCGTACGGCCGCCGCCCACGGCCCGCTCACGCCCGAACTGCTCGCCGACCGCCCGGTCGAGGAGCGGCTGCGCCCCCACTGGTCGCTCACCTGGGCCGTCCCGGTCAACGCCGCCGACAGCACGCCCGCCCGGCCCCGCACCGCCCCCGTCGTCCACGCGCCGACGCCCAGCGACGAGGCCCTCGGCGTCCCCGCCCTCCTCATCGCCTCCTTCCCCCTCGACACCACCCGCCGGCACGCCGCCCCCGGCCCGCTCACCGACTTCCTCGTGCAGCGGGCGGCGGACGCGTACGCCGAACTGCTCGCCGACTGGCGCCCGGTGAGCGACGGCATCATCGGCCTCGTGCCCGGCCCGCTCGGCAAGGGCGAACTCGACGGCGCCCTGCGCCAGGCCATCCTGGAGCGCCTGCCCCGCACGTCGTTCCTGCCGCCCGCCGTCCAGCCGCAGGAGCAGGACTCCGAGCTGCCCGAGTCCCTGCGGCCCCGGGACGCCGAAGTGGTCGAAGGCGCCGGCGCCGACACCGTGCACGTCCTCGCCGAGGTACTGCCCACCCTCCTCCCCGCCGGGCTCGAACGGCGCGTGGAGCTGCGGACGTTGGGCGTCACCCGGGTCCCGCTGACCGACGCGGTCGACCGCCTCGCCGGGCTGGAGAAGGAGCCGGGCTGGTGGCGGCGGCTCTACGACAGCCTCGCCGGGGTCGACCCGGACCGGCTGTCCGGCCTGCCCGTGCCGCTGGCCGACGGGCGCACCACCATCGGCCCCCGGCAGATCCTGCTCCCCACCTCCGACGGCGCCCCCGTCGACCCGGAGATCCTGGCCCGCCTCGGCCTGAAGGTCGCCCACCCGGACGCCGCGCACCCGCTCCTGGAGAAGCTCGGCGCCCTGCCGGCCACGCCCCGCGCGGTCCTCACCACGCCCCAGGTGCGCGCCGCGGTCGCCGCCTCCCTGGACGACGACGGCGCGCTGAGCTGGGAGGAGGACACGCCCGACGCCGAGGAACTGGCCGACACCGTCCTCGCCCTCGTGCGCGAAGCGGGCCTGGAGCCCGGTGACGAGCCGTGGCTCGGCGCCCTCGCGCTGCCCGACGAGGAGGGCGAGCCCGCGCCCGCCGGTGAACTCGTCCTCCCCGGCAGCCCCTTCCACCAGGTCATGCGGGACGGCGAACTCGCCACCGTGGACGCCGAACTGGCCGAGAAGTGGGGCGAGCAGCCCCTCGCGGCCTGTGGTGTCCTCGCGAACTTCGCCCTCGTGCGCGCCACGGACGTCGTCCTCGACCCGGACGAACTGGAGCCGCGCGAGGGCGACTTCGCCGAGCCCGACGACCCGGGTCTGCTGGACGCCGTGGACGTCTGGAGCGAGGACATCCTCGACCGCTTCCCGGACACGCCGGTACCGCCGGTCGCCACCGAGCTGATCGCCGTACGCGACCTGGACCTGGTGGACGACGACAAGTGGCCCCAGGCCCTCGCCCTGCTCGCCCGGCCGCCCCTGCGGGACGCGCTGACCCAGCAGGTGCGGATCCTGCTGCCCGACGGCACGCACGAGGTCGTACGGCCGTACACCGCCTGGTGGCTGCGCGGTCACCCGGTGCTGGACGGCCGCCGCCCGGCCGGGCTCCTCGCCTCCGGCGGCGATCCGCTGCTGCGCGGCCTGTACGACGAGGCCGACGCGACCGGCTTCGAGGACGAACAGGTGCTGCGGGCCCTCGGGGTGCGTACCTCCGTCGCCGCGCTGCTGGACGAGCCGGGCGGCGGCGCCGAGCTGCTCGACCGCCTCGCCGACCCGGACCGCCGCGTCACCTCCGCCCAGCTGCACGCCCTGTACGGCGCCCTGGCCGACCTCGACCCCGACCAGGTGACCCTGCCGGACGAGCTGCGGGCCGTGATCGACGGGCGGGTCGAGGTGGTGGACGCGGCGGACGCGGTGGTCGTGGACTCACCCGACCTGCTGCCGTTCACGGAGGGCGTGCCGCTGCTTCCCGTACGGCCTTCGCGCGCCGCCGAGCTGGCCGAGCTGTTCCAGGTGCGGCGGCTGAGCGAGTCCGTCACCGGCGACGTGGACTCCGAGGGCACCGAGCATGACGTACCGGAGCCGGTACGGGTGCTGCTCGGGGCGCGGACGCCCCGGTCGTACGTCGAGCACGAGGAACTCGTCGTCGACGGCGTGGAGATCGACTGGCGCCACACGAACGACGGCACCCTGCACGCCTCGACCCTGGAGGGCGTCGCCGCGGGGCTCGCCTGGGCGGCGGGGCAGTGGCCGCGACGGTTCGAGGTGGCGGCACTGCTGGAGGATCCGTCCCGGACGGAGGAGCTGGCTCGGGACCGGTGGTTCGACTGAGGGGCGCCTCCCTCCGGCTGATCTTGAAATTTCTCGCACAAATTTCTCACGAGTCGTACAACCTTTCGTACGCGTCGCGAATCTGATCACGGGAGTCAACGGACTCTCTGATCACTTGGGCCCCGTACGCAGCCACGAGCCGCTGGGTGTGACCGGGCGGGGCCCCTTTGCAACGTGGGGAAACAACACATGCGCATGCGTGCCACCCTCGGCGTCGTCACCGGCGCCCTGGCCCTTTCCGCTCTTGCCGTGCCGGCCGCCCAGGCCGACGAGGTCGAGGGCGACACGGCGATCTCGAACGTCGTGGTGAACGGTGGCAAGGCGGCGGTCGTCGGGTCGACCGCGAAGAAGACCATCACCGTGTCCTTCACCGTCAAGGACAACTCGGGCGTCGACTGGGCCCAGGCGATCCTGTTCCACGGCGCGAACATCGACAGCTCCGACTCCGGTGCCGTGGCCAACAGCAGCGACGGTCGCGCCAAGTGCACGGTGGTCAACTCGACGACGTCGAACTGCAAGTCCACCTTCGACCTCAAGCCGGGCTACAACCTGATCAACAAGGTGGCCGGCACCTGGAAGGTCTGGGCGATCGCGGCGGGCAACGACGCCGACTACGTCCAGAAGGACAACGCCAAGAGCTTCCAGGTCCAGCGCGCCTCCAAGCTGACGGTCAACGCCTCGCCGGAGCCGGTGAAGAAGGGCAAGACCATCACGGTCACCGGCAAGCTGACCCGCGCCAACTGGGAGTCCGGCACCTACTCGGGCTACGCCACGCAGTCCGTGAAGCTGCAGTTCCGCAAGAAGAGCAGCAGCACCTACAGCACCGTCAAGACCATCAAGACCAACTCGAAGGGCGACCTGAAGACCACGGTCACCGCGTCGCAGGACGGCTACTTCCGTTACGGCTTCGCGGGCACGTCGACCACCCCGGCGGTCAACGCCACGGGTGACTTCGTCGACGTGCGGTGAAAGCGGGCAATCGCCCCGCGTTCACTCAGCGTCAGTAACGCTTACGCAACATCCACACCAGCGGCACAACCCTCCACTCGTGCCGCATATCTGATCTTGTGAGCCAACAGGCTCCAACGATCACTCGGCCCCGGTGTGATCGCGAGACACGGTGCTCGGCGATCCACCGGGGCCCTTCTCCACGTGGAGAACGCATGCGCATACGAGCCACTGTGGCCGCCGTCTCCGGCGCCCTGGCCCTCTCCGCCCTCGCCGTGCCGGCCGCGCAGGCCGACGACGCCGTGAGCCGTGCGGACGTCGCGAAGATCCGTGAGGCCGCGCACGCCGCGTCCGGCAAGAGCGCGTTCGGTACCCGCGCCCCCGGAGAGGACGAGCCGTACGCCCTGAACGTCACCTTCTCCGACTTCAAGGTCGCCAAGGCGGTCAAGGTCGGGACGACCAACCACGTCTCCGCCAAGGTGACGTACAAGCTGACCCACGGTGCGGACCTCGACATCACCGCCGAGGACTTCTACACCGACCCGTACATCTACAAGGGCGCCTTCGACGCGCCGGACAACATGCTGTTCGGCAACAACTACGGCAAGTGCACGCCGGCTTCGTCGACCACCGCCAACTGCACCGGCACGATCGACGTGTACCCGGCTGACGGCGAGCTGTGGAACGCGGACGCGGGCAGCTGGAAGGCCGGCGCGATGGCCATCGCGCTCAACGGTCAGGACCCCTCGGCCGAGACCTTCGACATCACCAAGGTCGGATACGCCGACAAGGGCGGCCTCGCCACCACCCTGATCCAGCGCAACTCCCAGCTGACGGTCAACGCCTCGCCGGAGCCGGTGAAGAAGGGCAAGACCATCACGGTCACCGGCAAGCTCTCCCGGGCCAACTGGGAGGACAACAAGTACCACGGCTACACGAACCAGTCGGTGAAGCTGCAGTTCCGCAAGAAGGGCAGCAACACCTACAGCACCGTCAAGACGATCAAGTCGAACTCGACGGGCAACCTGAAGACGACGGTCACCGCGTCGCAGGACGGCTACTTCCGCTACATCTTCGCGGGCACGAGCACGACCCCGGCGGTCAACGCCACGGGTGACTTCGTCGACGTCCGTTAGGACACCCCCAGGGGTGCGGGGAACCGCGCGACCAGCCACAACGGTCGCGCGGTGACCTACGGCGTCATCCCTCCCCGGCCGGAGCCGAGCGCAGCGGCTAGGCCGGGAAGCGGCGGTCGACCCACCTCCAGGCGACCTCCAGGGTGAGGGCGGCCACCGCCGAGATGCCCACCGCGATCCACGGCATCGTCATGCCCACCAGCCGCAGCGCGAAGAACTCCTGCAGCCACGGCACCACCAGCACCACCAGGAATCCGAGCCCCATCGCCGCCACGAGGGCGACCCGCCACCACGTGTAAGGCCGGGCGATGATGATCAGCACCCACATCGCGATCAGGAACAGCGTCAGCGTGGCGGCGCTGGTCTCCGCGTCCAGGGCGCCCTCGCCGGTGTAGTAGTGACGGGCGATCAGGTACGTCAGGAACGTCGCCACCGCGGCCACCACCCCGCCCGGTATCGAGTACCGCATGACCCGCCGTACGAAGTGGGGTTTCGCGCGTTCCTTGTTGGGCGCGAGGGCCAGGAAGAAGGCGGGGACGCCGATGGTGAGGGTGGACAGCAGCGTCAGATGGCGCGGCAGGAACGGGTACTCCACCTGCCAGCACACCACCATCAGCGCCAGTAGCACCGAATAGACGGTCTTGACCAGGAACAGCGTCGCCACGCGCGTGATGTTGCCGATGACCCGACGCCCTTCGGCGACCACCGACGGCAGCGTCGCGAAGCTGTTGTTGAGCAGCACGATCTGCGCGACCGCGCGCGTGGCCTCCGACCCGGAGCCCATGGCCACACCGATGTCGGCGTCCTTCAGGGCGAGGACGTCGTTCACACCGTCGCCGGTCATGGCGACCGTGTGCCCGTGGGACTGCAGCGCGCCCACCATGTCCCGCTTCTGCTGCGGGGTGACCCGCCCGAACACCGTGCCCTCGTCGAGGGCCGTAGCCATCGCGTCCTGGTCCCGCGGGAGCCGGCGCGCATCGACCGTCGTACCGGCCAGCCCGAGCTTGGTCGCCACCGCGCCCACGGACACCGCGTTGTCCCCGGAGATCACCTTGGCGCGGACGTTCTGCTCGGCGAAGTAGTGCAGGGTGTCGGCGGCGTCGGGCCGCAGCCGCTGTTCCAGTACCACCAGGGCGGCGGGCTTGGCTCCCTGCGCGACCTCGGGATCGTCGAGGTCGCGGCCGACCCGGGCGAGCAGCAGGACCCGTAGCCCCTGTTCGTTCAGCCGGTCCGTTTCGGCCAGGGCGGGATCGTCGTCGCCGAGCAGGACGTCGGGTGCGCCCAGCAGCCACGAACTGGCCTCGCCGTTGCCCTCGCTGAAGGCGGCGCCGCTGTACTTGCGGGCGGAGGAGAAGGGGAGGGACTCGGTGCAGCGCCAGTCATCGGCGTCGGGGTAGGCGTCGATGATGGCCTGGAGGGAGGCGTTCGGGCGGGGGTCGGACTCGCCGAGGGCGCCCAGCACCTTGCGTACGTACTCCTCGTCGTTGCCGCCCAGGGGCCGCAGCTCGGTGACGTCCATGCCGCCCTCGGTGAGCGTGCCGGTCTTGTCGAGGCAGACGGTGTCGACGCGGGCGAGGCCCTCTATGGCGGGCAGTTCCTGCACGAGGCACTGTTTGCGGCCGAGCCGGATGACGCCGATGGCGAAGGCGACCGAGGTGAGGAGCACCAGCCCCTCGGGGACCATCGGCACGATGCCGCCGACGGTCCGGGCGATCGAGTCGTCGAGCGCGTTGTCCTTGGCGACGAGCTGGGTGATGATCAGGCCGGTCGCGGCCGGGATCATCATCCAGGTCACGTACTTGAGGATGGTGGAGATACCGGAGCGCAGCTCGGACTGGACCAGCGTGAAGCGGGACGCCTCCTCGGCGAGCTGCGCGGCGTAGGCCTCGCGCCCGACCTTGGTGGCCTGGAAGGCGCCGCCCCCGGCGACGACGAAGCTGCCGGACAGCACCTGGTCCCCGGGCTGCTTGACGACCGGGTCTGCCTCGCCGGTGAGCAGCGACTCGTCGATCTCCAGCCCGTCGGCCTCGACGCACACACCGTCCACGACGGCCTTGTCGCCCGGCCCGATCTCTATCAGGTCGTCGAGCACGATCTCCGAGGTGCTGACCTCGCCGGCCACCCCGTCGCGCCGCACGGTGGGCCGGGCCTCGCCGATCACGGCGAGCGAGTCGAGGGTCTTCTTCGCCCGCCACTCCTGGACGATCCCGATGCCGGTGTTGGCGAGGATCACGAAGCCGAACAGGCTGTCCTGGATGGGCGCGACGAACAGCATGATCACCCAGAGCACGCCGATGATCGCGTTGAAGCGGGTGAACACGTTGGCGCGGACGATGTCGGTCATCGACCGGCTGCTGCGCACCGGAACGTCGTTGACCTCCCGCCGGGCGACCCGCTCGGCCACCTCGGCGGCGGTCAGCCCGCCCGTCGCCACCGGGGCGCGAACGGGGTGCACAGGGTTGTCCACTTCGGCGCCCATGTCGGTATGCGTCATGCCTTCGACGGTACGTGCGGATCTACGCCTTCACCCGCCGAGTGCACGGAAGTTCCGACCTGGGTAGGACCGGCGTCGTGCCGTGGTCGTACGGCGCGGCACCTCAGGACGACTGGGGTTCGCCCGTGGTTTCCCGGGGCTCCTCCAGAGCCGCCGCCCGCTTGAGGGCGGCGTCGCGCCTGCGGACGTACCAGATGCCGATGAGCCCCAGCCCGCCGCCGGCCAGACAGGTCCACACCCACCAGGCCTGTCCGCGGTCGTCGAACCAGCCGTAGAAGGGGAGCTGGACGACGAAGAGGACGAACCAGATGATCGTGCCGCCGGTGATGGTGGCGACCACGGGGCCCTCCAGGGGCTCCGGCGCCTCGTGCTTGAAGGATCCCGAGAAAAGACCGGCCATGGAGGACAGCTTACGAGGCGATCGGATCCCGGTACGAGGCGATGGCATGGCGCTGGCATCCACGCGCATCTACGCGCGGAGATAGCAGATCGAGCCCTTATATGTTCATACTGAAACGGTTTGTGTCTGACCACTTCTCTTCGTAGGAACAACCAAAAACATGCCCACCTCGGCTCCTGCCAAGGCCCCCACCCCTGAACAGCCGGGAGCCGGGCCCGCTTACGGCGCACTCGACCGCTTCTTCAAGATCTCCGAACGCGGCAGCACGCTGCCCCGTGAGATCCGCGGCGGCCTCGCCACCTTCTTCGCGATGGCCTACATCATCGTGCTGAACCCGATCATCCTCGGCAGCGCGAAGGACATGTACGGGCATCAGCTCGACAACGGACAGCTCGTCACCGCGACGACGCTGACGGCGGCGTTCACCACCCTCCTCATGGGCGTCATCGGCAATGTGCCGATCGCGCTCGCCGCCGGTCTCGGCGTGAACTCGGTCGTCGCACTCCAGCTGGCGCCCCGGATGTCCTGGCCGGACGCCATGGGCATGGTGGTCCTGGCCGGCTTCGTGGTCATGCTGCTCGTCGCCACCGGTCTGCGCGAGCGCGTGATGAACGCCGTGCCCTACGGTCTGCGCAAGGCCATCTCCATCGGCATCGGCCTGTTCATCATGCTGATCGGCCTCGTCGACTCCGGTTTCGTCTCGCGCATCCCGGACGCCGCCCAGACCACGGTCCCGCTCCAGCTCGGCGGCGACGGCCACCTCAACGGCTGGCCGGTGCTGGTCTTCATCCTCGGCGCGCTGCTCACCCTCGCGCTGATCGTGCGCAAGGTCCCCGGCGCGATCCTCATCTCGATCGTCGCGATGACCGTGCTCGCGGTCGTCATCGAGGCCGTCGCGAACGTGCCGTCCTGGGGCCTGACGACCCCGAAGTGGCCCGGAAACCCCGTCGCCAGCCCCGACTTCGGCCTGATCGGCGAGGTCGACCTCTTCGGCGGCTTCGGCAAGGTCGGCGCGCTGACCGGCATCCTCTTCGTCTTCACCGTCCTGCTGTCCTGCTTCTTCGACGCCATGGGCACGATCATGGGCGTCAGCGACGAGGCGAAGCTGACCGACGCCCAGGGGCAGATGCCCGGCATCAACAAGGTCCTGTTCGTCGACGGCCTCGCCGTCGCCGCGGGCGGCGCCAGCTCCTCCTCGGCCACCACCGCGTTCGTGGAGTCCACGGCCGGCGTCGGCGAGGGCGCCCGCACCGGATTCGCGAACGTCGTCACCGGCGCCCTGTTCGGTGTGGCGCTGTTCCTGACGCCCGTCGCCACCATGGTCCCGTCCCAGGCGGCCACCCCGGCCCTGCTGGCGGTCGGCTTCCTGATCCTCGCGAACTCCGTCAAGGAGATCGACTGGGCCGACTACACCATCGCGATCCCGGCCTTCGTGACGATGGTGATGATGCCGTTCACCTACTCGATCACCAACGGCATCGGCATGGGCTTCATCACCTTCGCGGTGCTGCGCCTGGCCGCCGGGCGGGGCCGGGAGGTGCCGATCGCGATGTACGTCGTGGCGGCGGTGTTCGGCTTCTACTACCTGATGCCGGCGCTGGGCCTCACGTAAGCCGTCTCTCACGTGGGCCCGTTGCTCACGTGCGCCCGTAGAACTTCTCTGTCTCTTCCACGGCGGCCTGGAACCGTTCGTCGAAGTCATCGCGGATGAGCGTTCGGACTACGTAGTCCTGGACGCTCATTCCTCTTTTCGCGGCATGCTGTCGGAGCCGTTCGAGCAGCTCATGGTCTATTCGCAGGCTGAGCACGCTGGTCCCCATGACCATGAGGGTCGCGGCACTCTTCGGTGCGGTGTGTCACGTTCCGCTGCCAGATCACCCATATGGGTGATGTCAGGCTTCAGTGGCCGGACTCACGGGCATCCATGCGTGTCCCTGGTGGTCTTTAGCGAGGGTAATGAGTTAAGCTAAAGAACATGTCGGACCTTACCCATGGCGACAACGCTGCCGCCGTGAACTCCCTGCGCTCCGCCGTGATGCGACTGTCACGCCGGCTCAAGCACCAGCGGGTCGACGAGTCGCTGAGCCCCACCGAGATGTCGGTGCTGGGCACCCTCTCCCTCTGCGGAAAGGCCACCCCCGGTGAGCTCGCCCGCAAGGAGCACGTTCAGCCGCCGTCGATGACCCGTATCGTCGCCCTGCTTGAGGCCAAGGGACTGGTCCGGCTGGAGCCGCACCCGGAGGACCGGCGCCAGAAGGTCGTCACGAAGACCGAGCAGGCCGAGGCGATGCTCGAGGAGAGCCGCCGTAAGCGCAACGCCTTCCTGGCGACCCTGGTCGAGGGTCTCGACGAGGACGAGTGGGCGAAACTGCGCGCCGCCGCCCCCGTGCTGGAGAAGCTCGCACACCTGTAAGCAGCCAAGAGGAGGCGAACCCTTTTGAGTACGGGATCCGGAGCAGACTCCGCCCCCGCACCGACCACCCACGACTCCCCGCCCGCCCGGGGGCCCCGCAAGTCCTCGATGTTCAGCTCGCTGAAGGTCAGGAACTACCGCCTCTTCTTCCTCGGCCAGGTCGTCTCCAACACCGGCACCTGGATGCAGCGCATCGCGCAGGACTGGCTGGTGCTCAGCCTCACCGGCTCCGCCACCGCCGTCGGCATCACGACGGCCCTGCAGTTCCTGCCGATGCTGCTCTTCGGCCTCTACGGCGGCGTCCTCGTCGACCGCCTGCCCAAGCGCCGCACGCTGCTCGTCACCCAGACGTCGATGGCCGTCACCGGCATCGCACTCGCCGTCCTCACCCTCTCCGGGCACGTCCAGGTCTGGCACGTCTACCTGGCCGCCTTCGTCGTCGGTCTGGCGACCGTCGTCGACAACCCGGCCCGGCAGTCGTTCGTCTCCGAGATGGTCGGCCCGGACCAGCTGCAGAACGCGGTCAGCCTGAACTCGGCGAACTTCCAGTCGGCCCGCCTGGTCGGCCCCGCCGTGGCCGGCCTGATGATCACCGGTGTCGGCACCGGCTGGGCGTTCCTCGCCAACGGCCTGTCCTTCGTCGCGCCGCTCGTCGGCCTGCTGCTGATGCGGGACCGTGAGCTGTACGCCGTCGAGCGGGCGCCGCGCGGCAAGGGGCAGCTGCGGGAAGGGCTGCGCTATGTCGCCGGGCGGCCGGAGCTGATGTGGACCATCGTCCTCGCCGGGTTCGTCAGCACCTTCGGCTTCAACTTCCCCGTCTTTCTCTCGGCCTTCGCCGACGACGTCTTCCACGCGGGCGCCGGCTCCTACAGCCTCTTCAACACCCTGATGGCGGTCGGCTCCCTGGCCGGCGCGCTGCTCGCGGCCCGCCGCGGTACGGCCCGGATGCGGGTGCTGGTCGCGGGGGCGGTGGCCTTCGGCACGATGGAGATCGTGGCGGCGTTCGCCCCGTCCCTGTGGCTGTTCGCCCTGCTCATGGCCCCGATAGGAATGTTCGGCATGACGGTCAACGTCACCGCCAACAGCAGCATCCAGATGGCCACGGACCCCAGCATGCGGGGCCGGGTGATGGCCCTCTACATGATGGTGTTCATGGGCGGCGCACCGCTGGGCGCACCGATCGCCGGCTGGGTCACGGACGTGTACGGCGTCCGGGTGGGTCTGGCGGTGGGCGGCGCGATCACGGCCGCCGCCGCCGTGACGATCGGCCTGGTCCTGGCGCGGGTCGGCGGCCTGCGGCTGTCGGTGGGCTGGAACCACGGGCATCCGCAGGTGCGGTTCGTGCCGCGGGAGCGGGAGCGGTTGGCCACGGCTGCCTGAGGGCGGCCTGACGGCGAATTGAGGGGCGGGTGCCTGCGGGCCCCGCCCCCCGTCGCGGGTCAGACCCGGCGGGCCAGCACCTGCCCCGGCCAGTCGTCCGTCCCCCGGTAGGTCTCGGTGCGGACGAAGCCGTGGCTCTCGTAGTAGCGGACGAGCTTGCCGTCGTCGCCCGCGTAGCAGTCCACCCGCAGCAGCGAGATGCCCGCCCGTCGGGTCACCTCGGCGGCGTGGGCGAGCAGGGCGCCGCCCGCGCCATGTCCCTCGAAGCGGCGGTCGGAGGCCAACCAGTGGATGTACCGCTCGGGCTCGCCGGGCGAGGGGAGATGGGCCAGGGAGGGGCCGGGCGAGTCGGCCAGGGTGAGGGTGGCGGCCGGCGCGCCGTCGACCTCGGCGATGAAGACCTGGCCACCTGCCGTGCTCCGCGTGACCGACTCCACGGTCCTCGCGCTCTTCGACAGCGGCTTCGTCCCCCATTGCCCCGTGCGCCCCTGTGAGACCAGCCACTCGACACAGCTGTCGAGCATGCCGAGTATCACGGGGATGTCGTCGGGTCCGCCTTCTCTGATGGTGATCGTCATCGGGTCATGGTGCCAGGCTGGACCCATGAGACTCTTCGCCGCCGTGCTGCCACCCGAGGACGTGGCCCGCGAACTGGCCACCGAGGTCGACGGGTTGAAGAAGCTGCCCGGCGCGGACGCGCTGCGCTGGACCGGCCGCCCCGGCTGGCACTTCACGCTCGCCTTCTATGGCGAGGTCGACGACGACCTCGTACCGGACCTGTCGGCCCGCCTGGAGCGCGTCGCTCATCGCACCGCCCCCTTCCGGCTGGCGCTGCGCGGCGGCGGCCAGTTCGGGCACGGGCGGGCGCTGTGGGCGGGTGCGGAGGGCGACCTGGCGACCCTGCGGCTGCTGGCGGACCGGAGTGAGGCGGCGGCACGGAAGGCCGGGGTGCCGATGGGGGAGCACCGGCGCTACAAGCCTCACCTGACGGTCGCGAGGAGCCGGTCGGCGGTGGACGTACGGCCGTACGTCGCGGCCCTCGACGCATTCACGAGCCGCACGTGGACGGTGGACGAGCTGGTGCTGATGCGCAGCAACCTGCCCACGTCCGGGGTGCCGGGCGAGCAGCCCCGCTACGAGGCGGTCGCCCGTCGGCCGCTCACAGGCGCCGGTTAGGCTCGGACACGTGGACCCGAAAACCCGGAACCGGATCATGGCCGGTGTGCTTGTGCTGATGTTCGTCGTGGTGGCCCTTGCGGCGGCGCTCGGCAGGTAGGCGATATGCGTATGCAGCCGAGCGCCGCCGCGCCCCGGTGACGGCTACCAGGCGAAGGCCTCTGGAGACGGCCCCGGACCCGGGAAGATCTCGTCCAGCCCCGCCAGCAGCTCCTCGCTCAGCTCCAGCTCGGACGCCCGCAGCGCGGACTCCAGCTGCTCGGCGGTACGCGGGCCGACGATCGGGCCGGTCACGCCCGGCCGGGTGAGCAGCCAGGCCAGGGCGGCCTCGCCGGGCTCCAGGCCGTGCTTGTCGAGCAGGTCCTCGTACGCCTGGATCTTCGCGCGTACGGCCGGGTCGGCGAGGACTTCGGCGGCCCGGCCGGAGCTGCGCCGCCCGCCCTCGACCTGCTTCTTGATGACGCCGCCGAGCAGTCCGCCGTGCAGCGGCGACCACGGGATGACGCCGAGGCCGTAGTCCTGCGCGGCCGGGATGACCTCCATCTCGGCGCGGCGCTCGAAGAGGTTGTAGATGCACTGCTCGCTGACGAGGCCGATGGTGCCGTGGCGCTTCGCAGCGATCTCGTTGGCCTGGGCGATCTTGTAGCCGGGGAAGTTGCTGGAGCCGACGTACAGGATCTTGCCCTGCTGGACGAGGACGTCGATCGCCTGCCAGATCTCCTCGAAGGGAGTGGCGCGGTCGATGTGGTGGAACTGGTAGACGTCGATGTAGTCGGTCTGCAGCCGCTTGAGCGAGGCGTCCACGGCGCGCCGGATGTTCAGGGCGGACAGCTTGTCGTGGTTGGGCCACGGCTGGCCTTCGATGCCCATGTTGCCGTACATCTTGGTGGCGAGGACGACCTTGTCGCGCCGCTCGCCCTTGGCGAACCAGGTGCCGATGATGCTTTCGGTACGGCCCTTGTTCTCGCCCCAGCCGTACACGTTCGCCGTGTCGAAGTAGTTGATGCCGACGTCCAGCGCCGCGTCCATGATCGCGTGACTGTCCGCCTCGTCGGTCTGCGGACCGAAGTTCATGGTGCCGAGGACGAGCCTGCTGACCTTGAGTCCCGTGCGTCCGAGCTGCGTGTACTTCATGAAGCGCACGCTAGCCGCGTGGAGTGCGCTCTAGGCAAGGGCCTTCGGTTCGCCGGGCTCCTGAGGCGTGATGTGCAGGGCGGCGAACAGGGCACGGGCCCGGGTGCCGTCCGGCAGCTGCCAGGCGCCGGTGATGTGGCCGTCCGCGTCCTGCGGGGCCTCTCCGGCGGGGTGCAGGACCCGGTGGAGGCGGAGCACGACCGTGCCGTCGGACGTGCGCAGCTCAGTGCCGTCCCGGTCGTCGGTTGCCGTGGTGGTGCGGGCGGCGGTGGAACGGGAGCCTTCACCCGTGTAGGCGCGGGTGACGTCCCGGTCGGGCGCGTCGCTGATGCTCTGGTCCTGCGCCTGGACCCGGCCCTCGATCAGGGCAAGCAACTGGTCGACCAGCACGGGGTCGTGGCAGCCGTCGTAGGCCCAACGTCGCCCCAGAACGCCGTGCTCCATGGTGCCGACGAGGGCGTGGTCGGCGCCGTCGAGGGGGGCGCCGCGGTAGCTGAGCGGCACGAGGTAGTGGACCGGTTGGGTCCCGGAGGCATCCGTGGCGACCATGAACTCGATTCCGACCTCGCCCTCGGGGTCGTCCAGCCGGAAGCCGCCGGCCTTGGTCAACTCCGGGTCGCCGGCGCCGGCGTACCAGGGGCGGGTGGGCAGCCAGGAGGCGAGCAGTTCGAGCTTGGTCGGCTTGAGGGTGGTGTGGTGGATGACGGCCATGGCCCACAGCTTTTCATCGGTCGCGGGGGAAGTCCTCGGTCTTGAGGACGAGGTCGACCACCGTGCCGGTCAGGTCGATGTCGGTGCCGAAGTCGACCCGGGTCTCGGTGGCGTAGGTGCCGTCCTTGGGGACGGTGTAGACGTGGCAGCGTCCCTGGTACGGGTCGGCGATCACGTAGACAGGGACCTCGGCCTCCGCGTACGCGAGTTTCTTTCGGCCGTAGTCGTTTGCGGCCGTCGCCTCGGAAATCACTTCGGCGACGAATTCGACGTCCTCGTATCGCCAGCGGCCGTCGTCGTCCTTCTTTGCCGAGTCGCTGAGCTTCGCGACGTCCGGGCAGAAGCCGTTCTCGTGCCCGGGAAAGTCGATGCGGACGTCCGAGAGCACCCTGTCCATCCCGAATTTGGCCGCGATGGCCCCCGCGATCCGGAAAATAATCGCCCAGTGTGTGTCCCGCTGCGGCGTCATGTGAACGTTGCCCCCGACGATCTCGACCCTGAATCCTTCGGGGACGGGCATCCGCTCAAGGCGCTCGAACCACTGGTCCAGGCGCTCGGTGTTCGCGTCGGCCATCTTGATCCTGTCTTCAAGGACGGTCATCGTGGCGCTCCTCCCCGGCTGCCCCACGGACAGATGCAGCCGCGCAGTACAACGATACGCACAGTGACCGTGACACGGAGATGAAGCTCACATGCAGGCCCCAGAGGTCCTCCTCCTTCCCTTCCTCCGCCACACCTTCAACACCACCCTCCTCGGCATCTACCTCCACGGCTCCGCCACCCTCGGCGGCCTGCGCCCCCACAGCGACATCGACGTCCTGGCCGTCGTGAGCGAACCCACCACCCGGGCCCAACGCCGGGCGCTCGTCGAGGAGTTGCTGAGAGTGTCCGGCGGAGCCGCCCGCCCCGTCGAGCTCATCGTCGTCGTACAGGACGACGTACGGCCGTGGCGGTATCCGCCCACCTGCGCGTTCCTGTACGGGGAGTGGCTGCGGCACGAGTACGAGCGGGGGACCGTCCCCGGGCCCGAGCCCATGCCCGACCTCGCGCCCCTCCTGACGATGGTGCTTCTCGCCGGCGCCCCGCTGTACGGCCCCCCACCCGCCGACCTGCTCGCCCCCGTCCCACCCGCGGACCTCAGGCGCGCGATCACCGCCGGAGTGCCCGACCTGCTCGCGGAGTTGGACACCGACACCCGCAACGTCCTGCTGACCCTCGCCCGGATCTGGACCACGCTCGCCACCGGGGAGATCCGCTCGAAGGACGCAGCCGCCGACTGGGCCCTCGCCCGGCTCCCCGCCGGACACCGCCCCGTCCTCGCGCACGCCCGTGCCGTCTACCTGGGCGACGAGGACGAGCGCTGGGACGGCGGCCTGCTCACCGGCGTGCGCCCCTGCGCCGACCACCTCGTCCGGGCGATCGGGCGTCAGGCCTCGTAGGGCTCGCCCAGGTCCCACGCCTGGTACATCGCCTCCGCGAAGGCCTCCGCGATCTTGTGCTCGCCGCTCGCGTTCGGGTGGGTGCCGTCGTACGTGTCGAGATTGATGTCGTACGACAGAGGAGGCGACGCCAGGAGCAGCGGCGAGCGCGGCTCGTCCAGGTCGGCGACCGCCTTCGCCAGCAGCTCGTTGAAGCGGCCGACCTCGGCGGCGAAGGCCTCCTCCGACTCGGCACGGACGTTCGGGATCACCGGCAGGACGACGATCCGCACCCGGGGGTTCGCGGAACGCGCCCCGGCCACGAAGCTCCGGGCGTTCTCCGCCGTCTGCTCGGCGTTCGTGTAGAAGCCGAGGTCGATCAGGCCCAGCGACACCAGCAGCACATCCGCCCGGCACGACCGCACCGCCTCGCCGATCACCGGCGCCATGTGCAGCCAGCCCTCGCCCCAGCCGGCGAGGTGCGCCCGGGGGAAGTCGGGGTCGGCGTACTCGTACGACGTGGGGGAGTCCGTCGCCTTGTCATGCAGCGTCTCGCGCGGGCCGACGAGGGCGAAGGGACCGCCGTACGTCTCACGCAGGTGCTGCCACATGCGGTAGCGCCACGTGTGTTCGCCGGCGCTGCCGATGGTCTGGGAGTCGCCGACGGGCATGAACCTGAGCATCCGCTCATGATGGACGATCGCTATCCATCGGTATGGCCGGACGGGGTGTGAAGCCCGACACGCCCCGCACATCCCGGCCGCCCCCGCGTCGCCCCCGCGCCGCCCCGGCCTCCGAACCGCCCGCCCGAATGGCAGGCTTGGGGCATGCGTCGACCGCTCGCCATCCTCGCCGGGGTCCTGCTCACCGGTGCGCTCACCCTGCCCGCCTCAGCCGCCGACGGCGACGAGGACTTCACGATCAAGGACCCCCGCATCACGGAGTCCAGCGGCCTCGCCGCGTCGCGTCAGCACCCCGGCATCTACTGGACGCACAACGACCAGGACACGGGCGCCTACCTCTACGCGGTGGACAGCAGGACCGGCGAGACGGTCGCGACGATCACCATGACCGGGGTGGGCACCCCGCGGGACGTGGAGGCGATCTCCATGGGCCCGGACAACCAGCTCTACGTCGGCGACATCGGCGACAACGACGGGGTGCAGTGGCCCTATGTGTGGGTCTACCGCCTCCCCGAGCCCAAGACGCTGAAGGATCGGACGATCCGTGCCACGCAGTACGTGGTGAAGTACTCCGACGGCACCCGTGACGCCGAGTCGCTCGTCGTGCACCCCAAGACCGGCCGCGTCTACATCATCGACAAGCAGGAGGACGGCGGGCACCTGTACGAGGGCCCGGCCGAGCTCTCCGCCTCCGGCACGAACGTCTTCAAGCCCACCGTCCCCGTCGACATGTGGGCCACCGACGCGGCCTTCTCCCAGGACGGCAGGACCCTCGCCGTACGCGGCTACTTCGGCGGCGTCGCCTACGACTGGAACGGCGGCAAGCTCAAGCGGCTGGAGCGCATCAGCGTGCCCCTCGGCCAGGGCGAGTCCGCCAGCTACTCGACCGACGGCACCAAGCTCATGCTCGGCAGCGAGGGCGCCGGAAGCTCCGTCGTCGCGAACGACGCCCCCGGGGACGCCGCCCCCTCCGACTCCTCCTCCGGCGGGGGCAGTTCGGCCTCGTCCGACGACAGCGGGGACAGCGGGCGGACCGGCGATCTGAAGGTCGGCGCCATCGCCGTGGTCGTCGCGTGTGTGGTCGTGTTCGGGTTGCGGCGGCTTCTGCGGAGGGGATGAGGGGAGAGCGCGCACGATCAGTGAACGGGCAGACCGGCCCTGATAACGTCACCCGGTCCCAGCCGCCGATCTTGCTCGAAGGGCCCTCTCCCTCCGCATGGACAGTCCACCCGTGGCCCCCGACATCGCCCAGGTGCTCAAGCACAACCGCACCCTGCTCCGCCGGCACACCGCCGCGCGCCTCGCGCTCGCCGCCGGGCTGTTCGCGGTGCCGTTCGTGGCGCACTGGGGCGGGTACGACGCCGCGCTGCCCGCGTTCGGCGTGCCGGCCGGGATGTTCGTGCTGATCTTTCTGTCGCTCCGGCTGGGGCGCGGGTCGCGGCTCAAGGTGTGCGAGAAGGTGCTGCGCACCTATCCCCTGGAGTACCGCACGCGGGTGTCCAAGAAGGGCTCCGAGTGGAAGTACATGGGCGATGTGCACACCGTCCGGCTCACGGTGCGCGGGCAGCACGGTGCCCCTTCGCTGCGTGCGGTCAACGCCTCGACGGTGCGCCGTTGGCCGAAGGGGGCCGAGGAGGGCGGCGCCTGGTTCGCCGGCGATGCGGCCTTCGGCGGCGTCATGATCGTGCCGGGCAACGCCATGCTCTTCGTGCAGCCCGCGCCCTGGGCGAAGTACGAGCAGGAGCGCGCGCAGGCCGGTCCGCAGCGCAGGGCGCTTGCCGAACAGGCGGGAATATCCCGGCTGTTGGAGATCAACGAGCCGCGCGGAATGGTGCTCGGATGAAACGCGTCCTCGGCTGGGTGTGCGGCGTCCTCCTCGCCCTCGTCACCGCCTTCTGGTTCGTCACCGCGACCGCCGACATGGCCCTGTCCGCCGGCATCTACGGCACCCCGGGCACGTACAAGGTGGAGCGCTGCTACGACACCGACTACAGCCGTAAGCGCTCCGACTACGACTGCCTCGGGGACTTCACGCCCGACGGCGGCACCGCCGCCGACGCCTCCCATGTACGGCTCCAGGACACCGGGCAGGACTACCCGGACGGCACCCGGTTCGACGCCCGCCAGGGCATCGAGCCGGACACGGTCCAGCGGGTCGGGCTCTGGGGCGTCGTGGGTGAGCTCTGGCAGGTCTCGATCTGCGTGGTCGTCCTCGCGGTCCTCGCGTACCGGGCGATCAAGCCGCGCGGGGCGGACCGACGCCGCGAGGCCCACCGCCGGGAGCCCTCGCGGCGGCAGCGGGTGGCCGACCGGGTCGGGTACGCCGTCCTGGTCGCCGTCCCCGTGGGCCTCCTGAGCTTCATCGCGATGCTCGCGGAGCCATCGCCCTAGGGTCTGTCCGCAGACGCCTGTAGGCAGGTAGGTTCGCGCGGCAACCAGATCGCCGACCAGGGCTGGCTGCGCTTCCCGGCGTACACGGTGGAGGACCGCCGCCGCCTGGTCGCCGTCGCGCACCGCCTCACCGCCCACTGGGGGCAACAGGTCTGGCCCTGCCGGAGTCGTCGACGGCGCGTCCCTAGAGCGGTCCCTTCACTTCGCTGTCGGCGCCGCCGGCCGTTCCCGCACGCCGGGCGACAAAGACCTCCAGTCCGTCCAGCATCCGTTGCAGGCCGAACTCGAAGTGGTCGAACTCGTTGCCCCAGGTGTTCTCGTCGAGCGAGGCGAGCAGGGGGTACCGGCCGGAGGCCATGATCTTCTCCAGCGTCGGGGTCTGCGCCTGCCAGAACTCCGCGTCGGTCAGGCCGGTGCGGTGCTCCGCCTCCTGCGCGTACAACTGGGTGCGCGCGGCGCCGACGACGTAGCCGTCGATCATGACGATCGCGGAGACCAGTTCGGGGTCGGTCAGCCCCATCGGCTTGATGCGGGCGAGGACCTTCTCCATGCCGTCGAGGGCGCTCGGACCGAGGATCGGGCGGGACTGGTTGACCTGGAGCAGCCAGGGGTGGCGGCGGTAGAGGTCGAGGGTCGCGCGGCCCAGGGCCTCCAGGGCCGAGCGCCATCCGCCGTCGCCCAGGTCGGCCGGATTCTCCGAGGGGCGCTGGACGCGGTCCAGCATCAGGTCGAGCAGCTCGGCCTTGCCGGGGACGTAGCGGTACAGCGACATCGTGCCCGTCCCGAGCTCGGTGGCGACCCGGCGCATGGACATCGACTCCAGGCCCTCGGCGTCCGCGACCCGGACGCCCGCTTCCACGATCTGGTCCAGCGTGAGGGTCGGCTTGGGCCCCCGGCTCGGGCGCCGGCCGGTGTCCCACAGCAGCTCCATCGTGCGGGCGATGTCGCCGCTGCCGCTGGTCTCCGTACCGCTGGTGCCGCCCTTGCCGCTCGTCATGCACTTCAGCTTAAGTCCTCCGAAAAAAACTGGGTACGGTGTACGCGCAATAGGGTACGGTGTACTCAGTTATTGGTGCTCGGCTATCGAGAGGGGGACCCATGGGCGACGACGGACACGGCGGAGACGGATACGCGGTGCGGGCCGAGGGACTGGAGAAGCGCTACGGCGAGAAACGCGCCCTCGACGGCTTCGACCTGGCCGTCCGCGAGGGGACGGTGCACGGCCTGCTCGGCCCGAACGGCGCCGGCAAGACCACCGCCGTGCGCATCCTGTCCACGCTGATCAGGCTGGACGGCGGCCGGGCCGCGGTGGCCGGACTGGACGTGGCCCGGCAGCCGCGCGAGGTGCGCGCACGTATCGGGCTGACCGGCCAGTACGCGGCCGTGGACGAGGTGCTCACCGGCCGGCAGAACCTGGAGATGTTCGGCCGGCTCTTCCACCTCGGCGGCAGGCGGGCCAAGCTGCGGGCCGTCGAGCTGCTGGAGCAGTTCGACCTGGCCGACGCCGGCGACAAGGGCGTCGGCAAGTACAGCGGCGGCATGCGGCGCCGCCTCGACCTCGCCGCCTCGATGATCCTCGCCCCCTCCGTCCTCTTCCTCGACGAGCCGACGACGGGACTGGATCCCCGCAGCCGCGGTGAAGTCTGGGACTCCGTCAGGGCGTTGGTGGCGAGCGGCACGACAGTACTGCTGACCACCCAGTATCTGGAGGAGGCCGACAAGCTCGCCTCGCACATCACCGTCATCGACCAGGGGCGGGCCATCGCCGACGACACCCCCGACGGGCTGAAGAGCCTCGTCGGCGGCGACCGTATCGAGGTCGTCGTCGCCGAGCGGTCCGACATCCCGCGCGTGGTGAAGGTGGTCGCCCGGGTCTCGGACGGCGAACCCGAGTCGGACGAGGCGGAGCTGCGGGTCCACGCGCCGGTCACCGACCGGGTCTCCGCGCTGACCGAGGTGGCCCGGACGCTCCAGGACGAGGGCGTCCCGGTCGAGGACATCGGGCTGCGCAGGCCGAGCCTCGACGACGTCTTCCTGCGCCTGACCGGGCACCGCACCGAGAAGACCGAGAGGACCGAGAAGGAGGCCGTCGCATGACCGCCGTAGACCTGACCGTCCCGGCCACGCGCGGCCGGCTGTACTGGACCCTCGCCGACGTCTGGAACATCGTCCGCCGCGGTCTGACCCACTACCAGCGCCAACCGGTCAACATCGCCTGGCAGCTGGGCTTCCCGATCCTGTCCGTCCTGCTCTACGGCTATGTCTTCGGCAGCGCCATGAAGGTGCCCGGCGGCGGGGACTACAAGGACTTCCTGATGCCGGGCATGTTCGTGATGACGATGGCGTTCGGCTTCATCAACACCGCGACGCTCGTCGTCTACGACTCGACGAAGGGCGTCATCGACCGTTTCCGCTCGATGCCCATGGCCTCGTCCGCTGTCGTCGCCGGCCGCGGGATCACCGATCTGCTGGCCGCCTGCGCGGAGTTGGCGATCATGATGCTGACCGCCTTCGCGATGGGCTGGCGCCCGGACGGCGGATTCGGCTTCCTCGGTGCGTTCGGGCTGCTGCTGTGGCTGAGGTTCGCGCTGATCTGGATCGGGGTGTGGCTGGGCCTGCTCGTGCCCAACCCGGAAGCCGCGGGCGGTCTGTTCGCCGTCGCCTTCCCGCTCACGATGATCTCCAGCATCTTCGTCGCGCCGCAGCTGATGCCGGACTGGCTGGGCTGGGTGGCGGCCTGGAACCCGATCTCGTCCACGGCGGCGGCCAGCCGTGAGCTGTTCGGCACCCCGGCCGGGAGCGGGGACTCCTGGGTGGAGCAGCACGCACTGCTGATGGCGGGGGTGTGGCCGGTGATCCTGACGGCGATCTTCCTGCCGCTGGCGGTGCGGAGGTTCCAGAAGCTGAGCCGCTGAGCCGCTGAGTCGGACGGGCGGATGCCGCGCACCTCCTTGACGTGCCCATGGCGCGTTAGTTTCCTGGGAGGTGCGCGGTGCATGGGAGCGCTCCCATTCGTTCCGGGGCCGCGCCTTCCCGAGAGGAACAAGGGACATGTTCCGCAACTTGCGAAGAGCGCTGTGCGCTGCCGCAGTGGCTCTGCTGTTACCGCTGGGGGCCGGTGTGCAGTCGGCCGGTGCGGCGGGTGCGTCGGCGCGCGCGTCGGCGGGTGTTTCGGCGACCGCCGAGGCCGGCGCCGGCTACTGGCACACCAGCGGCCGGCAGATCCTCGACGCGGCCGGGCAGCCGGTCCGTATCGCCGGGATCAACTGGTTCGGCTTCGAGACCGGCAACCACGTCGTCCACGGCCTGTGGACGCGCGACTACAAGAGCATGCTCGACCAGATGAGGTCGCTGGGCTACAACACCCTCCGCCTGCCCTTCAGCGACGACATCCTCAAGCCCGGCACCATGCCGGACAGCATCAACTTCGCCGACGGCAAGAACGCCGGCCTCCAGGGGCTGACGTCCCTGCAGGTCATGGACCGGATCGTGGCGTACGCCGGTCAGGCCGGCCTGAAGATCGTCCTCGACCGGCATCGGCCGGACGCGGGCGGCCAGTCGGCGCTCTGGTACACCGCGTCCGTACCCGAGTCGACGTGGATCGCCAACCTGGAGGCGCTCGCGTCGCGTTACACCGGCAACCCGACCGTCGTCGGCATCGACCTGCACAACGAGCCGCACGACCCCGCCTGCTGGGGTTGCGGCGACACGGCCAGGGACTGGCGCCTTGCGGCCCAACGGGCCGGGAACGCCGTCCTGTCCGTCAACCCGCAGCTGCTCATCATGGTCGAGGGCGTCCAGTCGTACGACGGCGTCAGCGGCTGGTGGGGCGGCAACCTGATGGGCGTGGCCCAGTACCCGGTCCAACTGGACGTCCCGAACCGGCTCGTGTACTCGGCCCACGACTACGCCACCAGCGTGGCCCAGCAGCCCTGGTTCAACGACCCGTCGTTCCCCGACAACTTGCCGGGCGTCTGGGACAGGTACTGGGGCTACGTCTTCAAGCAGAACATCGCCCCGGTGTGGCTCGGCGAGTTCGGTACGACCCTCCAGTCGGCGGTGGACCAGAAGTGGCTGGCCGCGCTGGTGACGTACCTGCGGTCGACGTCGGCGTACGGCGCGGACTCGTTCCACTGGACGTTCTGGTCCTGGAACCCCAACTCCGGTGACACGGGCGGGATCCTGAAGGACGACTGGTCGACCGTGGACACCGTGAAGGACGGGTATCTCGCGAGCATCAAGGCCCCGGGATTCCCGAGCGGCGAGGGCGGTGACCCCGAAGAACCTGGCGGCGGCACGGCCACATGCTCCGCCGCCTACACCGTCACCGCCGACTGGGGCGGCGGCTTCAACGCCGAGGTAAAGGTCACCAACACGGGCACCACTCCGCTCAACTACTGGAAAACCACCTGGACTTGGAGCGGATCCCAACGGATCACGTCCATGTGGAACGCGACGTACACACAGAGCGCAGCGACGGTGGCGGCATCCAACGCCGCACACAACGGCTCGCTCCCAGCGGGCGCTACGACGAGCTTCGGCTTCGGGGGCGCGCCCGGGGGCGGCGGGGTGCCTACGGTGACCTGCTCGCCGACATGAAGCAAGGCGCCCGGCGACCTCGCCGGGCGCCCTCAAATTCGTCCACCCGTTGGTCCTGGGGCCCGGAATCCTGCCCGTGATCACCCAGGCGGAGGAGGCGGCCCAGGACCTTGGCGTCGCGGCCTTCTCCGCGCTCGCGTACACCAAGGATCCGGGTCTGACTGCGATACGGGACGCGCTGGCGTCAGGGATGGCAGACGAGGCCGAGAAGTCCAAGGGCCATGCCGAGACTGACGAGGGCGGGGACGTGGACCGTGTGGACTGGGCGGAAATCGTCGAGGTCGGTCTGGGTGAGGGCCCGGGCCGCGACTATTGGAGGCACCTGATGGCCACTTACACCCCGAACTTCCCCGGCAGCAACACCATCGTCGAAGAGTCGTGGCTCGAGGGCAAGGCGGAGGGCAAGGCCGAGGACATCCTGCGCATTCTCGGTGTACGGGGTATCGAGGTCTCCGACTCCGTCCGGGAGCGGGTCACCGCCTGCACCGACCTCGACGTGCTGGGGGCCTGGCTCGACCGCTCCCTGAGCGTGGCGGACGCCGAGGAGTTGTTCGTCGAGGAGTAGAACGCGTGAAGGGCGCCCCGCGGTGATCCGCCGGGCGCCCTTCGTGCGTTGTAGCGGAAGCGGCTACAGCTTCTCGATGACGTAGTCGACGCACTTCGTCAGGGCCTCGACGTCCGCCGGGTCGATCGCCGGGAACATCGCGACGCGGAGCTGGTTGCGGCCGAGCTTGCGGTAGGGCTCGGTGTCGACGATGCCGTTGGCGCGCAGGACCTTGGCGACGGCGGCGGCGTCGATCTCGTCCGTGAAGTCGATCGTGCCGATGACCGCCGAGCGCTTGGCCGGGTCGGTGACGAACGGGTTGGCGTACTTGATGTCCTCGGCCCAGCCGTACAGGGTGCGGGCGGAGGTGGCGGTGCGGCGGACGGCCCAGTCCAGGCCGCCCTGGCCGTTGATCCACTCCAGCTGATGGTTGAGCATGAAGAGGGTGGCCAGGGCCGGGGTGTTGTACGTCTGGTTCTTGCGGGAGTTGTCGATCGCCGTGGGCAGCGAGAAGAACTCCGGGATGTGGCGGCCGGAGGCGTGGACGCGCTCTGCGCGCTCGATCGCGGCCGGGGAGAAGACACCGATCCACAGGCCGCCGTCGGAGGCGAAGGACTTCTGCGGGGCGAAGTAGTAGACGTCCGTCTCGGACACGTCGACGGGGAGGCCGCCGGCGCCGGAGGTGGCGTCGACCAGGACCAGCGAGCCCTCGTCGGCACCTGCCACGCGCTTGATCGGCATGGCGACGCCGGTCGAGGTCTCGTTGTGGGTGTAGGCGTACACGTCGACGCCCGACTGGGCGACCGGCTCCGGGTGGGTGCCCGGGTCGCTGGTGATGACGTCCGGCTCGGCGAGCCACGGGGCGAGCTTCGCGGCCTTGGCGAACTTGGAGCTGAACTCGCCGAACGTGAGGTGCTGCGACTTGTTCTCGATCAGGCCGTGCGTCGCGATGTCCCAGAAGGCGGTCGAGCCGCCGTTGCCGAGGACGACCTCGTAGCCGTCGGGGAGCTGGAACAGCTCGCTGATGCCCTCGCGCACCTGGCCGACCAGGTTCTTGACCGGGGCCTGGCGGTGGGAGGTGCCGAGCAGGGAGGTTCCGGTGGCGGCCAGCGCGTCCAGCGCTTCCGTCCGCACCTTGGAGGGGCCCGCGCCGAAACGTCCGTCGGCGGGCTTGATGTCAGCGGGAATCTGGATCTCAGCCACGGTGGGAGCGTAGCTGTTTCGGGAAACCTTGGTGAAACCTCGTCCGTCGGGTGAGACGGCGTTTCGGCAGGCGTCGGACCTGGGGGCTGCCGCCCCCAGACCCCCGCTTCGGCCTGAACGGCCTCGTCCTCAAGCGCCGGACGGGCTGGAATGCCGGACGTCGGCTGGTTTGCTGGAGGGATGACGGATCTCGAAGCTGCGCTGCGTACCGTCGTCCGGGGTGAGGTCGGGTTCGATGTCACCTCCCGGGCGTTGACCACCATGGACGCGTCCAACTACCGACGCGTCCCGTTGGGTGTGGTGGCGCCACATGACGCCGACGACGTCGCAGCCGTGCTGGAGGTATGCCGGGACCACATGGTGCCGGTCGTGGCACGTGGCGGAGGTACCTCGATCGCGGGACAGGCCACCGGCACCGGTGTCGTGCTGGACTTCACCCGCCACATGAACCGGCTCGTGTCCCTGGACGCGGACACGCGCACCGCCGTCGTCCAGCCCGGCCTCGTCCTCGACCGGCTCCAGGACGCCGCCGCCCCGCACGGGCTCCGCTTCGGCCCCGACCCCTCCACCCACAGCCGCTGCACGCTCGGCGGAATGATCGGCAACAACTCCTGCGGCTCGCACTCGGTGGCGTGGGGGACGACCGCGGACAGCGTGCGGGAGCTGGACGTGATCGGCGGGCGTGGGGAAGGGCTGCGGCTCGGGCAGGGGTGGGCCGGTGCGCCGCAGGGGCTGCGGGAGCTGGTCGAGGGGGACCTGACCCGGCTGCGGACGGGCTTCCCCGAACTGCCCCGCCGTATCTCCGGATACGCGCTGGACGCCCTGCTGCCCGAGAACGGTGCCGACGTCGCCCGTTCCTTCTGCGGGAGCGAGGGCACCCTCGGGATCCTCACCGAAGCGGTCGTACGGCTGGTGGAGGCGCCACGCGCGCGGGCGCTGGCCGTGCTGGCCTACCCCGACGAGAGCGCCGCCGCGGAAGCGGCCGCCGGGTTGTTGCCGTACGGGCCGCTGACCGTGGAGGGCATGGCGCAGGACCTGGCGCCGGAGTCTGCCGCCGCCGTGCTGCCGCGGGGCGGGGCCTGGCTGTTCGTCGAGACGGGCGGGGAGTCGGAGAGCGAGGCACGCGCGCGTGCGGAGGGGATCGTGCGGGCCGCCGATGTCGTCGACGCGGTCGTCGTCACCGATCCGGCCGGGCAGCGGGCCCTTTGGCGCATCCGGGAGGACGCGAGCGGTACGGCGACCCGGATGCCGGACGGCAGCGAGGCCTGGCCCGGCTGGGAGGACTGTGCGGTGCCGCCCGAGCGCCTCGGGGCGTATCTGCGGGACTTCCGCGCGCTGCTGACCGCGCACGGGCTGCGCGGGACGCCGTACGGGCACTTCGGGGACGGCTGCATCCACGTCCGTATCGACTTCGACCTGCTGACGGAGGCGGGTATCGGTCGCTTCCGGCGCTTCTCGGAGGAACTCGCCGAGGTTGTCGTGGCGCACGGCGGCTCGCTGTCGGGGGAGCACGGGGACGGGCAGGCGCGCGCCGAACTGCTGCCGAGGATGTACGGAGAGGAGATGGTCGCCCTCTTCGAGCGGGCCAAGGGGGTGTGGGACCCGGATGATCTGCTCAACCCGGGGATGCTGGTGCGCCCCGCCCCCCTCGACTCCAACCTCCGCTTCTCCGTGCTGCCGGGCAAGCCTGTGGACGTCGCCTTCGGTTACCCGGCCGACGGCGGGGACTTCTCGGCGGCCGTACGGCGGTGCGTCGGGGTCGCCAAGTGCCGTACGACGTCGGCGACCGGCCCCGCGGTCATGTGCCCGTCCTTCCGGGCCACGGGCGCCGAGGAGCACTCCACGCGCGGGCGTGCCCGGCTGCTGCACGAGATGCTCGCCGGGGAACTGGTGACCGACGGGTGGCGGTCGACGGAGGTGCGGGACGCGCTCGATCTGTGCCTGGCCTGCAAGGGGTGCCGGTCCGACTGTCCCGTCGAGGTCGACATGGCCACGTACAAGGCGGAGTTCCTGCACCACCACTACGAGGGACGGCGCCGTCCGGCCGCGCACCACAGCATGGGGCGGCTGCCCCAGTGGCTGCGCGTCGTGGCACGCACGCGTACCGCGGTGCTGGTCAACGCCCTGGCCGCCGTACGGCCGTTGGCGTGGCTGGCGAAACGGCTCGGCGGGATCGCTCCCGAGCGGGCGATTCCGCGGCTGGCGGCGCGGACGTTCAGCCGGTGGTGGGAGCGGCGGGAGAAGCCTCCCGTCGGCTCGGACGGCGCCCTGGTCATCCTGTGGCCGGACACCTTCACCGAGCACCTCGCGCCGTCCGTGGGCCAGTCGGCCGTACGCGTGCTGGAGGCGGCCGGGCTGCGGGTGGCGCTCCCGCCGACGGTGCGGCTGAAGACGCCGCCCGGGAGCGGCGGTGCGGAGGTGACCGTGGCGCTGGATCCGGTGTCGCTCCTACGGGGCCGGGAGCGGGTCTGCTGCGGGTTGACGTACGTCTCTACCGGGCAGCTCGACCGCGCCCGCGCGGTGCTGCGGCGCACGCTCGACCTCATGGAGCCGGTGCTGGCGACGGACGCCCCGGTCGTCGTCCTGGAGCCGAGCTGTGCCGCCGCACTGCGCGCGGACCTCCCGGAGCTCCTCCACGACGACCCACGGGCCCGTGTCCTGGCCGACCGCGTCCTGACCTTCGCGGAGACGCTGGAGCGCCACGCCCCCGACTGGACGCCGCCCCGCGTGGACCGGCCCGCGGTCGGACAGACGCACTGCCATCAGCACGCGGTCCTGGGGGACGCGGCCGACCGCCGGCTGCGCGAGGCCGCGGGGCTCGCCGGGGACCTGAGCGGCGGCTGCTGCGGACTCGCGGGCAACTTCGGGTTCGAGAAGGGGCACTTCGAGGTGTCGGTGGCGTGTGCGGAGGAGCGGCTGCTGCCGGCGGTGCGGGGAGCGGGGGAGGACGCCGTGGTGCTGGCGGACGGGTTCTCCTGCCGGACGCAGCTGGAGCAGGTGGGGGGTGTGCCGGGGCGGCATCTGGCGGAGGTGCTGGCGGAGCGGTTGGAGGGGGCGGGTGACCGGGGGGTGGTGAGTGCTCTCCGGCCGGGGCGGTGGGTGCTCGACGGCCGGGGATCGGGTGTTCCCGGCGGGTCGGCGTCCTGGGCTGGGTGATGGAGTGTGGCGGCTCACCCGCGCCCGCCCCCCCGCTGGGCGCGTGGGGCCCGGGACGCGTGACTCGGGGAGAGTGAGTGCGCTCCGGCCCGGTGGCGGCGGGTGCGCTCCGGCCGCGCGGGGGTGTTCCCGGTGGGCCGGCGTCCTGGGCTGGACGCGGAGTGCGGTGGCTCGCACGCTCCGGTGCCCGCGCTGCGCGCGCGGGGCCGGGAACGGCTGCATACGCTGGCCGGACACCGACACTGCCGCCCAAGGGAGCCCCGCACATGGCCCTCCGCGTCCAGTCCATCTCCCGCGACGAACATCTCGCGTTCGTCGCGGCCCGCCCGTCCGCGAGCCATATGCAGGTCCCGTCCTGGGGGGAAGTGAAGCCGGACTGGCGGGCGGAGAGCCTGGGATGGTTCGACGAGGAGGGGCGGCAGGTGGGGGCCGGGCTCGTGCTCTACCGCCCGCTGCCGAAGCTGAAGAAGTACCTCGCCTACCTCCCCGAGGGCCCGCTCGTCGACTGGTACGCCCCCGACCTGTGCGAGCGCTGGCTCGAACCGCTGCTCGCCCACCTCAGGCGGCAGGGCGCCTTCTCGGTCAAGATGGGCCCGCCCGTCGTCGTCCGCCGCTGGAGCACCGAGGCGGTGAAGGCGGCCATCGCCGACCCGGCCGCCCGGCGGCTGCGGGACGCGGAGCCGACGTCGTACGAACAGGGCGCCCTCGACATCGCCGAACGGCTGCGGCGGGCCGGCTGGCGGCAGACCGAGCCGGGCGGCGAGGAGGGCTTCGCGGCCGGGCAGCCGCGATACGTGTGCCAGGTGCCGTTCGGCGGCCGGTCGCTGGACGACATCCAGCGCGGCCTCAACCAGCAGTGGCGGCGCAACATCAAGAAGGCCGAGAAGGCCGGGGTGAAGGTCGTGCGCGGCGGCTACGAGGACCTGCCCGCCTTCTACGAGCTCTACGCCGAGACCGCCGAGCGCGACCGTTTCATCCCGCGCCCCCTGCCCTATTTCCAGCGCATGTGGACCGCGCTCACCGCCGAGCACCCCGACCGGATGCGGCTGTACCTCGCCCACCACGACGGCGACACCCTCGCCGCCGCCACCATGCTCACCGTCGGCAACCACATCTGGTACTCCTACGGCGCCTCCACCAGCCACAAGCGCGAGGTCCAGCCCAACAACGCCATGCAGTGGCGCATGATGTCCGACGCCCACGAGCTCGGCGCCGCCGTCTACGACTTCCGCGGCATCACCGACACCCTGGAGGAGTCGAACCATCTGCTGGGCCTGCTGCGGTTCAAGGTGGGGGCGGGCGGTGAGGCCGTCGAGTACCTGGGGGAGTGGGACTTCCCGCTCAACCGGCTGCTGCACAAGGCGCTGGATCTGTACATGGCACGGCGGTAGCTCGCGCGGGGTCGGCGGAGCTCGCCCGTCCACACTCTGGGACAGTGGCATAACAGGTTCACACACCTGACGATGTCCACTACCTTGGACTGGGCAGTACAGCCCGCTGAACAGACCGCAGCCCCCGAGCCGAGTACTGGAACGCCCGTGAGTACCCCTGATGCCGCAGCCGTCCCCGCCGCAGCCGCCACGTCCTCGCCGACCCGCGGCCGGGCCGTTCCCGAGCCGACGGCCGGCGGCCCGCGCCGTTGGGGCTCCTTCGGTCCCGTCGGGCTGGTGCTTGCCGGAGGGATCTCCGTGCAGTTCGGCGGCGCTCTGGCGGTGAGCCTGATGCCGCGGGCCGGGGCGCTCGGTGTGGTGGCGTTGCGGCTGCTGGTCGCGGCGGTCGTCCTGCTGCTGATCTGCCGGCCCCGGCTGCGCGGCCACTCCCGCACGGACTGGGGAACGGTGGTCGTCTTCGGTATCACGATGGCCGCGATGAACGGGCTCTTCTACCAGTCGGTCGCCCGTATCCCGCTGGGACCCGCGGTCACCCTTGAGGTGCTCGGCCCGCTCGCCCTGTCCGTGCTGTCCTCGCGCCGGGCGGTCAACGTCGTGTGGGCCGGACTCGCCCTCGCCGGGGTCTTCCTCCTCGGCGGCGGAGGCTTCGGCAGCCTCGACCCCGTAGGTGTCGCCTTTGCCCTGGCTGCGGGCGCCATGTGGGCGGCCTACATCATCTTCAGCGCTCGTACGGGCCGACGCTTTCCTCAGGCCGACGGCCTGGCGCTGGCGATGGGGGTGGGAGCCGTACTGTTCCTCCCCCTGGGTATCGCCGAATCGGGCACGAAGCTCCTCGACCCCGTCACGGTCACCCTGGGCGCGGCCGTGGCCATCCTCTCCTCGGTCCTCCCCTACACCCTCGAACTCCTCGCCCTGCGCCGCCTCCCCGCAGCGACCTTCGCCATCCTGATGAGCCTGGAACCGGCCGTCGCCGCCACCGCCGGCTTCCTCATCCTCAACCAGTCCCTCTCCGCCCTGCAGGCCTTGGCCATCGCCCTGGTCATCGCGGCGAGCATGGGCGCGGTGCGGACACAGGTGCGGCAGGGGCGGGCACCGGCGGAGAAGGCTTAGGCGGGGTCCCGCCCGGGCGGCGACTTCGTCTTCAGGGCCGAGTCGAGGCTCCGCCGTCCCTATGCCGTGCTGGGTGCGCGGCCGGTGCCGTCTCCGCAGGCCGACGGCTGTCGCTGAGGCGGGGCGGTGTGCATGGGTGCGGTGCGGGCAGTGGTGGGGCGGGTGGGGGCGTCGGCACAGAAGGGCTATGCGGGGTGGCGGCCCGGTGGTCTTGCCTCGCCCGGGCCTGCTTGCGGCCTCACCGTCACGCCGGGGCCGGACCCTGTCGCATCAGCAGCCCCTGCAGGCCGATGCCGTGCTGGGTGCGCAGTCGGTGCAGTTCCCACAGGCCCACCGCCGTCACCGAGACGGGGGCGCCGAGCATGAACAGGATCCGGACCGCTACCGGCACGCCCGTATAGGCGCCCGTGAACAGGTCGATCAGGGCCATCTCCCAGACCAGCGTCATGGCCAGCAGCGGTGGCATCGTCTCGTGGATGTCGGCAGTGCGGAACACGTGGAGGAGGGACAGGCCGATGCCCGCGATGACGAAGGGCAGCACCCACACGAAGGTGAGCGTGATGCCGGTGTAAGTGAGGACGGACATCACCGGGTTGGTCGCGAAACGGCCGTCGACGAAGCCGGTGAGCACGGAGGCCGGGAACACGAAGACCGCGGCCACCAGGGCGACCATCGCGCCGAAGCACTTCGCCGCCCGGCGCAGCAGCTCCCGCCTGGCCGAGGCGGAGGCCAGGGCGAGCAGGACGCCCACGACGACCGGGAAGGTCACGCAGAGCACCAGGACGCTGATCCAGGACTGGTTCAGACGGTCGCTCGCGACGTCGCCCACCGAGTCGGCGACCCTGACCGAGTCGGCGATCTTGTAGGTGACCGACATCCACACCACGGCGGCCAGTCCCACCAGGGTGCGGATCCGCTGCATGCGGGCCACGACCGGGTCCTGCACGATGCCGGGCCTGGACGGCTTGAACACCCTGCGTGCGACGGGGACGGGACCGATCTGCCGCCACAGCCGCGTGAGGGCCCGGGCGGGGCGGCCGGGCGGTACGGATACGGCGGATACGGGTACGGCGCGTTGGGCTGCGGAGCGTAAGGGTGCGGGACCTGGGGCGGATACGGATATCCGCCGGCCGGCGGCGGCGGAGGAGGCGGCTGCTGGCCGTGCGGGTTGAAGGGCGGCTGCCCGCCCGGATTCCAGGTGCTCATGCTTGTGATTCCCCCGAGGTGTGACCGATGCGTTGCTGCCGCAACAGGCGCGACGCCCGAGTGTATTGATGGCACGCCGCACAGACACCCTTCCCCCGGTGAACACTTCTCAATTAATGCAAGCATGCTTGCTTGTTTTCGCACGCGCTGCCATGCTCCTCACCACGCCGCATCACCCACGCACACCGCCGTGCCCCGAGGGGAGCGCCCCGTGTCCGACCCGACGCCCGTGTTCGACGATCTGCGCGAGGAGAGCGAGGAACTCGACCGGCTGGTAGCCGGGTTGAGCCCCGAGCAGTGGGCGCTCGCGACTCCGGCGCCCGGCTGGAGCGTCGCCCACCAGATCGCGCACCTCGCCTGGACGGACCACTCGGCGCTGCTGGCGGTGACCGACGTGGAGGCGTTCCACACGCTGGTGGAGAAGGCGCTGGTGACACCGGGGTCGTTCGTGGACGAAGGCGCGGACGAGGGGCCGCGCTGCCGCCCGCCGAGCTGCTGGCGCGCTGGCGGGAAGGGCGGGCCGCCCTCGACACGGCGTTGCGCGAGGCACCACACGGCACCAAATTCCCCTGGTACGGCCCTCCTATGTCCGCCGCCTCCATGGCCACGGCCCGACTCATGGAGACCTGGGCCCATGGTCTGGATGTCGCCGAAGCAGCCGATGTGGTGCGCGCACCCACCGACCGGCTCAGGCATGTGGTGTGGATCGGGGTGCGGACCCGCGACTTCGCCTTCGGTGTGCACGGACTCCCGGCGCCTGTCGACCCCTTCCGCGTCGAACTCGTCGCACCCTCCGGTGAGGTCTGGGCGTACGGCCCCGAAGACGCCCCGCAGCGCGTCACCGGCCCCGCCCTCGACTTCTGCCTCCTGGTCACCCAGCGCGCCCACCGCCGCGACCTCGCCCTGCGCGCCGAAGGCCCCGACGCCGACCGCTGGTTCGACATCGCCCAGGTCTTCGCGGGCCCGCCCGGCGCGGGCCGCGCACCCAAGGGGGCCGCCCGGTGACCTCGCCCCCGCCCCCGGCAGGGACGGTCCTGCGCATCGGCAACGCCTCCGGCTTCTACGGCGACCGCTTCGACGCCATGCGCGAGATGCTCACCGGCGGCGAACTGGACGTCCTCACCGGTGACTACCTCGCCGAACTCACCATGCTGATCCTCGGCCGGGACCGGCTGAAGGACCCCGGCGCCGGATACGCCCGCACCTTCCTGCGCCAGCTGGAGGAGTGCCTGGGGCTCGCGCACGAGCGGGGCGTCAGGATCGTCGCCAACGCGGGCGGGCTCAACCCGGCCGGACTCGCCGACGCCGTAAGGAAGTTGGCGGACCGGCTCGGCATCCCCGTACGCGTCGCCCATGTCGAGGGAGACGACCTCAAGGACCGGCACCCGGACAGCCTCGCCGCCCACGCCTACCTCGGGGGTTTCGGCATCGCCGCCTGTCTGAGCGAGGGCGCGGACATCGTCGTCACCGGGCGGGTGACGGACGCGGCCCTGGTCACCGGGCCCGCGGCCGCCCGCTTCGGGTGGGGCCCCGGCGACCACGACCGGCTCGCGGGCGCCGTGGTCGCCGGACATGTGCTGGAGTGCGGGGCACAGGCGACCGGCGGCAACTACGCGTTCTTCGACGAGGGCGGCGCCACCCGCCCCGGCTTCCCGCTCGCCGAGCTCCACGAGGACGGCACCTGCGTCATCACCAAGCATCCCGGCACCGGCGGCCTCGTGGACGTCGGCACGGTGACCGCCCAGCTGCTGTACGAGACCGGCGGTGCCCGGTACGCCGGACCGGACGTCACCGCCCGGCTGGACACCGTACGGCTCACGCAGGACGGTACCGACCGCGTCCGTATCGAGGGCGTACGGGGTGAGGCCCCGCCCCCGACACTCAAGGTCGGCCTCAATCGCCTCGGCGGCTTCCGCAACGAGGTCGTCTTCGTGCTGACCGGACTGGAGATCGAGGCGAAAGCCTCTCTTGTGCGGCGGCAGATGAGTGAGGCGTTCGCCAAGTCGCGGCCCGCCGAGGTTCGTTGGGATCTGGTCCGCACCGACCAGCCCGACGCCTCCACCGAGGAGACCGCGAGCGCGCTGCTCCGGCTGGTCGTACGGGACCACGACCAGGAGAAGGTCGGCCGGGTGCTGAGCGGCGCCGCTGTGGAGCTGGCGCTCGCCAGCTACCCCGGCTTCCATGTGCTTTCGCCACCGGGAAAGGGCACCCCGTATGGGGTCTTCGAGGATGTGTACGTCCCCCACGGTGCCGTCGACCATGTGGCAGTCCTCCACGACGGCCGCCGTATCCCCGTGCCGCCGGCCCACGACACCCTCGTACTGGAAGAAGCGCCGCAACCACCGCTGCCCGAGCCCCCGCTCGCTGCGGAGCCGACCCGTCGCGCCCCGCTCGGCCTCGTCGCCGGCGCCCGTAGCGGCGACAAGGGCGGGAACGCCAACGTCGGCGTGTGGGCGCGGACGGACGACGCCTGGCGCTGGCTCGCGCACGAGCTCACGGTCGAGCGGTTCCAGGAGCTGATTCCCGAGAGCCGCCGGCTGAAGGTCACCCGGCACCCCCTCCCCAACCTCCGCGCCCTCAACTTCGTCGTCGAGGGCATCCTCGGCGAGGGCGTCGCCGCCCAGCACCGCTTCGACCCGCAGGCCAAGGCCCTCGGCGAATGGCTGCGCTCTCGTCACCTGGACATCCCGGAGAGTCTGCTGTGACCGTCCTGCCCTCCACCCTGGACACCAACGGCCCCGACTACCGAGCCCACCGCGAGACCATGCTCGCCAAGCTCGCCGACCTCGACACCGAGCACACCAAGGCGCTCGCCGGAGGCGGCCCCAAGTACGTCGAACGGCATCGGGGGCGCGGCAAGCTGCTCGCCCGCGAGCGCATCGAGCTGCTCCTCGACCCCGACACGCCCTTCCTGGAGCTGTCCCCGCTGGCCGCCTGGGGCAGCGACTACGCCGTCGGCGCGTCCCTCGTCACCGGCATCGGCGTCGTCGAGGGTGTGGAGTGCCTGATCACGGCCAACGACCCGACCGTGCGCGGGGGAGCGAGCAATCCCTGGTCGCTGAAGAAGGCCCTTCGGGCGAACGACATCGCGCTCGCCAACCGGCTGCCCGTCGTCAACCTCGTCGAGTCGGGCGGAGCCGATCTCCCCTCCCAGAAGGAGATCTTCATCCCCGGGGGCGCCATCTTCCGGGACCTGACGCGGCTGTCGGCGGCCGGCATCCCCACTGTCGCGGTCGTCTTCGGCAACTCGACGGCCGGCGGCGCGTACGTCCCCGGCATGTCCGACCACGTGATCATGGTCAAGGAACGCGCCAAGGTGTTCCTCGGCGGCCCGCCCCTGGTGAAGATGGCGACCGGCGAGGAGAGCGACGACGAGTCGCTGGGCGGCGCGGAGATGCACGCGCGCGTGTCGGGCCTCGCGGACTATTTCGCCGTGGACGAACCGGACGCGCTGCGGCAGGCGCGGCGCGTGGTCGCCCGGCTCAATCACCGCAAGGCGTACGGCGATCCGGGCCCCGCCGAACCCCCCAAGTACTCCGCCGACGAACTCCTCGGCATCGTCCCCCGCGACCTCAAGACCCCCTTCGACCCGCGCGAGGTGATCGCCCGGATCGTCGACGCCTCCGACTTCGACGAGTTCAAGCCGATGTACGGCACGAGCCTGACCACCGGCTGGGCGGCCCTGCACGGCTATCCGATCGGCGTGCTGGCGAACGCCCAGGGGGTCCTGTTCAGCGAGGAGTCCCAGAAGGCGGCCCAGTTCATCCAACTGGCCAACCAGCGCGACATCCCGCTTCTCTTCCTGCACAACACCACCGGCTACATGGTGGGCAGCCAGTACGAGCAGGGCGGCATCATCAAGCACGGCGCGATGATGATCAACGCGGTCAGCAACAGCCGTGTGCCCCATCTCTCCGTCCTCATGGGCGCGTCCTACGGCGCCGGCCACTACGGCATGTGCGGCCGCGCCTACGACCCCCGCTTCCTCTTCGCCTGGCCCAGCGCCAAGTCGGCCGTCATGGGCCCCCAGCAGCTCGCCGGCGTGCTGTCGATCGTCGCCCGGCAGTCCGCGGCCGCCAAGGGGCAGCCGTACGACGAGGAGGGGGACGCGGCGCTGCGCGCCATGGTGGAGCAGCAGATCGAGTCGGAGTCGCTGCCCATGTTCCTGTCGGGGCGGCTGTACGACGACGGCGTCATTGATCCGCGCGACACCCGCACCGTCCTCGGTATGTGCCTGTCCGCCCTCCACACGGCCCCCTACGAGGGCGCACGCGGTGGCTTCGGCGTCTTCCGGATGTGAGGCCCCTTTTGCGGCTAAACCGCCGCCGCTCTCGCGGACCTGGTTGCTCGCCGCGGTGGTTCCTCAGTTGATGGTTGCGGTGATCTAGTGGAAAGAGAACACTCCTCATGATCAGAAAACTTCTGGTCGCCAACCGGGGCGAGATCGCCTGCCGCGTCTTCCGCACCTGCCGTGAGCTGGGAATCCGGACGGTGGCCGTGTACTCGGACGCCGACGCGAACGCCCTCCACGCGCGCGTGGCCGACACGGCCGTACGGCTGCCGGGAGCGGCGCCGGCCGACACGTACCTGGACGCCGGACTGATCGTGAAGGCGGCCGTGGCGTCCGGCGCGGACGCCGTGCACCCCGGCTACGGCTTCCTCTCCGAGAACGCCGACTTCGCACGCGCCGTCCTCGACGCGGGACTGGTCTGGATCGGCCCGCCGCCGGAGGCCATCGAGGCGATGGCATCCAAGACGCGGGCGAAGGAGCTGATGGGGCTGGCCCCCCTGGGGGAGGTCACCGAGGCCGACCTCCCCGTCCTGGTGAAGGCGGCCGCGGGCGGCGGAGGGCGCGGCATGCGGATCGTGCGCCGTCTGGAGGACCTGAGCGCCGCCCTCGTCAGCGCCCGCTCCGAGGCCGCGAGCGCCTTCGGCGACGGCGAGGTCTTCGTCGAGCCGTACGTCGAGAACGGCCGCCACGTCGAGGTCCAGATCCTCGCCGACACCCACGGCACGGTCTGGGCCCTCGGCACCCGGGACTGCTCCCTGCAGCGCCGCCACCAGAAGGTGATCGAGGAGTCCCCGGCGCCCGGACTCCCCGCGCAGCTCACCGACGAGCTGCACGCGCTGGCCGTGCGCGCCGCCCGCGCGGTCGACTACGTCGGCGCCGGCACGGTCGAGTTCCTGGTGGCCGGCGACAAGGCCCACTTCCTGGAGATGAACACCCGCCTCCAGGTCGAACACCCCGTGACGGAAGCCGTCTTCACCATCGACCTGGTCGCCGAACAGATCCGCGTCGCCGAAGGCCACGCCCTCGCCGACGACCCGCCACGCGCGCGCGGCCACGCCGTCGAGGCCCGCCTCTACGCCGAGGACCCGGCCCGCGACTGGGCCCCGCAGACCGGCACACTGCACCGGTTCGCCGTACCCGAGGGCGTCCGGCTGGACACCGGCTTCACCGACGGCGACGACATCGGCGTCCACTACGACCCCATGCTCGCCAAGCTCGTCGCCCACGCACCCACGCGCGCGGAGGCGGTCCGCAAGCTCGCCGGCGCCCTGGACCGGGCGACGCTGCACGGCCCGGTCACCAACCGGGACCTCCTCGTACGCTCCCTGCGCCACGAGGAGTTCACGTCCGCCCGCATGGACACCGGCTTCTACGACCGCCACCTCACCGACCTGGCCTGCTGTGGGACGGGCGACCCGTACGCCCCCTTGGCCGCCGCCCTCGCCGACGCCCACGGCCGCTCCCGCTTCGGCGGCTGGCGCAACGTGCCCTCACGGCCGCAGACCAAGCGCTACGAGGCGGCGGGCGAGGAGATCGAGGTCCACTACCGGCACACGCGCGCGGGCCTGGAGGCGGACGGGGTGCGCGTCGTACACGCCGAGGCCGCCCTGGTCGTACTCGAAGTGGACGGCGTACGCAGGAACTTCGAAGTCGCCCGGTACGGCGACGAGATCCACGTCAACGCCACCCGCCTCACCGCCCTGCCCCGCTTCCCCGACCCGACGGCCCAGCACGCGCCGGGCTCCCTCCTGGCCCCCATGCCGGGGACGGTCGTCCGTGTGGCCGAAGGCCTGACCGAGGGGGCGGCCGTGGACGCCGGCCAACCGCTGCTGTGGCTGGAGGCGATGAAGATGGAGCACAAGATCACAGCGCCGGTCACAGGAGCGCTGAGCGCCTTGCATGTGGTACCCGGCCAACAGGTAACGGTCGGCTCCTTGCTGGCAGTAGTGCAGGAGACCTAAGGGGCGCGGGACTGTATCGATATGCGGCTACCGCCGCGTGAGCGCGACCAGCCACAGACAACCCGCACCCGGAAGGAGTCCCATGCCCACCACTCTCGAAACCGAGGAACACAAGGCCCTACGAGCCGCCGTAGCCGCCCTCGGCAAACGCCACGGCCGCACCTACGACCGAGAAGAGCTCTGGTCCGAAGCAGCCAAGCTCGGATACCTCGGCGTCAACCTGCCGGAGGCATACGGCGGCGGAGGCGGCGGAATCGCCGAACTCTCCATCGTCTTGGAAGAACTGGGCGCCGCTGGCTGCCCCTTGCTGATGATGGTCGTGTCACCCGCCATCTGCGGCACAGTGATCGCCCGCTTCGGCACGGAAGCCCAAAAACAGGAGTGGCTCCCCGCCCTCGCCGACGGCACCCGCACCATGGCCTTCGGCATCACAGAACCCGACGCCGGCTCCAACAGCCACCGCATCACGACCACGGCTCACCGCGACCCGGACACCGGAGACTGGCTCCTCACCGGCCGCAAGGTCTTCATCTCCGGCGTCGACATCGCGGACGCGACCCTCATCGTCGGCCGCACCGAGGACGCCCGTACCGGCAGCCTCAAGCCCTGCCTGTTCATCGTCCCGCGCGACGCCGAAGGCTTCACACGCCGCCAGATCGACATGGAACTGAGCGCCGCGGAGAAGCAGTTCGAGCTGACCCTCGACGACGTACGGCTCCCCGCCGACGCCCTGGTCGGCGACGAGGACGCGGGTCTGCTCCAGCTCTTCGCCGGCCTCAACCCCGAACGCATCATGACGGCCGCCTTCGCGATCGGCATGGGCCGGTACGCCCTCGCGCGTGCCGTCGAGTACGCGCGCGACCGCACCGTCTGGAAGGCACCCATCGGCGCCCACCAGGCCATCGCACACCCCCTCGCCCAGGCGCACATCGACCTCGAACTGGCCCGCCTGATGATGCAGAAGGCGGCCTACCTGTACGACGCCGGTGACGACGTCGGCGCGGGTGAGGCCGCCAACATGGCCAAGTACGCGGCCGGGGAGGCCTGCGTGAAGGCCGTCGACCAGGCCGTGCACACCCTCGGCGGCAACGGGCTCACCCGCGAATTCGGCCTCGCCTCGTTGATAACCGCGGCGCGCGTGTCTCGTATTGCTCCGGTGAGCCGGGAGATGATTCTCAACTACGTCTCCCACCAGACCCTGGGCCTGCCCAAGTCGTACTGACGGGCACCCTGTCGGCACCGTGTCGCGAGGAGGAACCGTGTTCCGCAGCGAGTACGCAGACGTCCCGGCCGTAGAACTCCCCATCCACGAATTCGTGCTGGGCCGGGCTGCCGAGTTCGGTGACGCACCCGCGCTCATCGACGGCACGGACGGCACCACCCTCACGTACGAGCAACTCGACCGCTTCCACCGGCGGGTGGCAGCCGGCCTGGCCGAGGCGGGCGTCCGCAAGGGCGACGTCCTCGCCCTGCACAGCCCCAACACGGTCGCCTTCCCGACCGCGTTCTACGCCGCCACACGCGCGGGTGCCTCGGTCACGACCGTGCACCCGCTCGCCACGCCCGAGGAGTTCGCCAAGCAGCTGAAGGACTCGGCGGCCCGCTGGATCGTCACCGTCTCACCGCTGCTGGAGGCGGCACGCCGGGCCGCCGAACTCGCGGGCGGCGTGCAGGAGATCTTCGTGTGCGACGCCGCGCCCGGACACCGGTCGCTCCTCGACATGCTCGCGTCCGCCGCCCCCGAACCGCAGGTCGACGTCGACCCGGCGGCGGACGTCGCGGCTCTGCCGTACTCCTCCGGCACGACCGGCATCCCCAAGGGCGTGATGCTCACCCACCGCCAGATCGCCACGAACCTGGCCCAGCTCGAACCCGCGATATCCGCCGGCCCCGGCGACCGCATCCTCGCCGTGCTGCCCTTCTTCCACATCTACGGCCTGACCGCCCTGATGAACGCGCCCCTGAGGCTGGGCGCGACGGTCGTCGTGCTGCCCCGCTTCGACCTGGAGACCTTCCTCGCCGCCATCCAGAACCACCGCATCACCGGCCTGTACGTGGCCCCGCCGATCGTCCTGGCCCTCGCCAAGCACCCACTGGTCGCCCAGTACGACCTGTCGTCCTTGAAGTACATCATCAGCGCCGCCGCGCCCCTGGACGCCAAGCTCGCGGCCGCCTGCTCGCAGCGCCTCGGCCTGCCGCCGGTCGGCCAGGCGTACGGCATGACGGAACTGTCCCCCGGCACCCACGTCGTCCCCCTGGCCGCCATGCACGACGCGCCCGCCGGAACCGTCGGCAAGCTCATCGCCGGCACCGAGATGCGCATCGTCTCCCTCGACGACCCCGACAAGGACCTCGGCGCCGGCGAGTCCGGCGAGATCCTCATCCGCGGCCCCCAGGTCATGAAGGGCTACCTCGGCCGCCCCGACGCCACCGCCGCGATGATCGACACCGACGGCTGGCTGCACACCGGCGACGTGGGCCATGCGGACGAGAACGGCTGGCTGTTCGTCGTGGACCGCGTCAAGGAACTCATCAAGTACAAGGGCTTCCAGGTGGCCCCCGCCGAACTGGAGGCCCTCCTGCTCACCCACCCCGGCATCGCCGACGCGGCGGTCATCGGCGTCTACAACGACGACGGCAACGAGGTCCCGCACGCGTACGTGGTCCGCCAGCCGACCGTCACCGGCCTCTCCGAAGGGGAGGTCATGATGTACGTCGCCGAACAGGTCGCCCCTTACAAGCGCGTCCGTCAGGTCACGTTCATAGACGGCGTCCCGAGGGCCGCCTCCGGCAAGATCCTGCGCCGCGAACTGCGGGCACTCAGGGAGGACATGTGACGCTGCTCGGCCGTACACGCGCGCGGGGCGTCGAGACCCTCACCCTCGACTCCCCGGACAACCGCAACGCGCTCTCGGCGGCCCTCGTGGGCGAGCTGACCGACGCGCTGGCGGACTGCGCCAAGGACGCCGGCGTACGCGCGATCGTCCTCACCCACACCGGCAACACGTTCAGCGCGGGAGCGGACCTGCGTGACCCGCCCCCGCCGGACGCGCTGGTGGCGCTGCTGAGGCAGATCGTCGAACTGCCCAAACCGGTCGTCGCCCGCGTCACCGGCCACGTACGCGCGGGTGGCCTGGGCCTGCTCGCGGCCTGCGACATCTCGGCCGCCTCCCTCCAGGCCACCTTCGCCTTCACGGAGGTCCACATCGGCGTCGCCCCCGCGGTGATCTCACTGCCCCTCCTGCCCCGCACGGACCCCCGCGCCCTGGCCCGCTACTACCTCACCGGCGAACGCTTCACGGCGCCGGAGGCAGCCCGCATCGGCCTGCTCACCACCGCGGGCGAGGACGTCGACGAGGCACTGACCCCCGTCCTGGACGGCCTGCGCCGCGCCTCCCCCCAGGCCCTGGCCGAGACGAAAACGCTGCTCACGGCTAAGGTGCTGGAAGCCTTCGACCGGGACGCGGCGGACCTGACCGCGCTCTCGGCCCGGCTGTTCTCCTCCGACCAGGCCCATGAGGGGATGACGGCCTTCCTCGAAAGACGGGATCCCGCATGGGTGGTGTGACCACAGTCGGCGACCGCGCGGACCGCGCCGAGCGCGTACCGAAGCAGGACCGCAGCCGCGCCACCCGGCAACGCCTCCTGGAAGCCGCCGTGGCCTGCCTCGCCGAACACGGCTGGGCGGGCTCCACGGTCTCCGTCGTCGCCGAACGCGCCGGTGTCTCCCGCGGCGCCGCCCAGCACCACTTCCCGACCCGCGAGGACCTCTTCACGGCGGCGGTCGAGTACGTCGCCGAGGAACGCTCGACGGCCCTGCGCGCCCTGTTCCCGCAGGGCGCGGCGGGCGACCGGCGCGAGGTCGTCTCCGCCCTCGTGGACCTCTACACGGGCCCCCTGTTCCGCGCGGCCCTGCACCTTTGGGTGGCCGCCTCCAACGAGGATCAGCTACGGACGCGGGTCACGGAGCTGGAGGCCCGCGTCGGCCGCGAGACCCACCGGATAGCCGTTGACCTGCTGGGCGCGGACGAATCCCGCCCCGGCGTGCGGGAGACGGTCCAGGGCCTGCTGGACATGGCCCGCGGCCTGGGTCTCGCCAACCTCCTCACCGACGACGCGGCCCGCCGCGACCGCGTGGTGACGCAATGGGCGGTGCTGCTGGAGGAGGCGCTGGGCTGAGGCGCTGAGCCGCCCGTCAGTCGTCGCCGCTCCCGTCGCGGTCGTCGTCGTCCTGCGGCACTTCGCGCTGCTGCTGTTCCAGCTCCTGCTGCTCGCGCCCGGCCTGCTCCAGCCGTTCCTGCTCCTGCCTGGCCTGCTCCCGCCGCTCCTGCTCCCGCTTCTCTTCCTCCTGCCTCGCCTCGTCCGACTCCTCCTGGACTTCGGCACCGGCTCTGCCCGTCTCCGCCGCCGGGATGGGGGAGGCGGTCGGGGACGGGACCGAGACCGGAGGGGATGCGGATGCGGATGCCGAGGCGGGCGGGCTCGGCGGGGCCTCGGAGTTCGTGCCCTCCGTCGCGGTGTTCTCGGGGGAGAACCACAGCATGCCGAGGAGCACCGCGGCCGCGAAGAGCACCGCCGCGGCGGCCGTGGCCGCCACCCGCGGCCGGCGCACGAGGAGCGCGAGAGACCCGGACCGCGCCGCGCTTGGTGCCCGGGAGCCGGACCGGGACCGGGACTGCGACCGGGACCGGGACTGCGACCGGCGTCCCGGTCTTCCGGTGGATGCCGGCCCTTGGGCGGAGGGCAGCATGTACGTGGTCGGACTGCTGGTGTCGCCCACCTGCGACCCGGCGGCCGACGCCGACACGACCGCAGGCCTCCGGGACGGGGATGTCGCGTCGGGCAGTGGCTCGGGGCGTCCCTGCCAGGCACCGTCGGCGAACCAGTCGGCGGCCTGCTGGGCGGCGGGCCGGTGCTCGGGGTCCTTGGCGAGCAGGCCGAGGAGGTAGCTCTCGAAGGCGGGCGGAAGCCCCGCGACGCCCAGTTCGCGGGGCGGTACGGGCACGGCGTCCAGGTGCTGGTGAAGGATCGCGACGGCGGTGTCGGCGTGGAACGGCGGGCGCCCGGTGAGCAGTTGGTAGAGCACACAGCCCAGCGCGTAGACGTCTGAGGCCGGGCCCGCCGGCTTCCCCAGCGCCCGCTCGGGGGCGAGATAGAGGCTCGTGCCCACGATCTGCCCGGTGGCGGTCAGCGCCGCGCCGGGGTCGTCGAGGAAGCGGGCGATCCCGAAGTCGCCGATCTTGAGGGTGCCGTCGGCGTCCAGGAGCAGATTGCCGGGCTTGATGTCCCGGTGGACGATGCCCTGCCGGTGCGCAGCGGCCAGCCCAGCGGCGGCCTGGGCGGCGATGCGCGCGACGCGTTCGGCGGGCAGCGCGCCGAACTGCGAGGCCACGCGCGCGAGGCTGTCGCCTTCGACGAGCTCCATCACCAGGAAGAGCCGGTTCTCGTGCTCGCCGAAGTCCCGGACGCCGACCACGTTCGGATGGGCGATCCGCGCCGCCGTCTGCGCCTCGAGGCGGAACCGGGACGTGGCGGTGGGATCGGAGTCCTGGGGCAGCAGGAGCTTGACGGCGACGGGCCGGCCGAGCGTCTCGTCGTAGGCCCGCCAGACCTCCCCCATCCCACCGCGCCCGATCGACTCGCTCAGCCGGTAACGGCCCGCTATCAGCACCTGTCCTCATCCTCATGCCGTGGGACGTCTCGATCGCCGCAGGCATGAACTCACCACGTGGGAACGGGTGATGGTGGAAGGCGCCGCAGCCGCCCCAGCATACTGGCGGAGTGGATCAGTCACGGTCCGTATGCCGAAGGCCGACGACACCGGCGGCCGAGCGGTGCCACGCGGAGCTGATCGGCTCCGCGCGACGACCGTTCGGGATCAGTGATCGGTGATCAGTGATCAGTGCAGGGATCAGTGCGCGATGTCGGCGTAGCCCTCGACCGCGCGCGGGTCGCGCGGGCCCGGGCCGATGTAGCGCGCGGAGGGACGCACGAGGCGGCCGGTGCGCTTCTGCTCCAGGATGTGCGCCGACCAGCCCGCCGTACGGGCGCAGGTGAACATGGACGTGAACATGTGCGCCGGGACCTCCGCGAAGTCCAGCATGATGGCGGCCCAGAACTCCACGTTCGTGGCCAGGACCCGGTCCGGGCGGCGATTGTGCAGCTCCTCCAGCGCCGCCTTCTCCAGCGCCTCGGCGACCTCGAAGCGCGGCGCACCCAGCTCCCGGGCGGTGCGGCGCAGCACCCGCGCGCGGGGGTCCTCGGCGCGGTAGACGCGGTGGCCGAAGCCCATCAGGCGTTCGCCCTTGTCGAGGGTCTGCTTCACGTACGCCTCGGCGTCGCCGGTGCGCTCGATCTCCTCGATCATGTGCAGGACCCGGGACGGGGCACCGCCGTGCAGTGGGCCGGACATGGCTCCCACGGCACCGGAGAGCGCCGCGGCCACGTCGGCGCCGGTCGACGCGATGACGCGGGCCGTGAAGGTGGACGCGTTCATGCCGTGCTCGGCGGCGGACGTCCAGTACGCGTCGACGGCGGCCACATGCTTGGGGTCGGGCTCGCCGCGCCAGCGGATCATGAAGCGCTCGACGACGGACTGCGCCTTGTCGATCTCGCGCTGCGGCACCATGGGCAGGCCCTGACCGCGCGCGGACTGGGCGACGTAGGACAGGGCCATGACGGCGGCCCGGGCCAGGTCCGCCCGGGCCTGCTCCTCACCGATGTCCAGGAGGGGCTTCAGCCCCCACACCGGGGCCAGCATGGCGAGCGCGGACTGGACGTCGACGCGGATGTCGCCGGAGTGCACCGGAATCGGGAACGGCTCGGCGGGCGGCAGACCAGGCCGGAAGGCACCGTCGACGAGCAGCCCCCACACGTTGCCGAACGAGACATGGCCGACCAGGTCCTCGATGTCGACGCCCCGGTACCGCAGAGCGCCGCCCTCCTTATCCGGTTCGGCGATCTCCGTCTCGAACGCGACGACTCCCTCGAGTCCGGGTACGAAGTCGGACATCAGGCGGCTCCTCGTGATGTGTGCGACGGATGGGGTTGTGGGTGGAACGACCATGTGTCTCTCGACAGAGATGGGCATACGCCCCGTTGGATCCACGGTCACGGGGACTCGCGGTCCGGGGTGTACCCCTGTGATGCCCCGTGCGGTCGGCGGTCATCCAACCACGACGACAACAGCACGATAGTCCCTGAGTGTCATCTTCGGGAGGGCTCTGCGGCACTCAGTGCCATGTGGGCCGAAGGGAGGCACCGCGCCGTACGACGTCCGTCCCATACGGCAGGATGACCGCGTGACCGACCGAGACGCCGCCCCCCTCGACCCCGCCGCGATGCGCAAGCAGTACCGGGCCGAGGGCCTCGCCGAGAACGACCTGGCCGCAACCCCGGTCGAGCAGTTCGCGCGCTGGTTCAAGCAGGCCGCGTCCGAGGCCCACCTCTTCGAGCCGAACGCGATGATCGTCTCCACCGCGGACGCCGAGGGGCGGCCCAGCTCGCGCACGGTGCTGCTGAAGCACTTCGACGAGCAGGGCTTCGTCTTCTACACCAACTACGACTCCCGCAAGGCCCGCGACCTCGCCGAGAACCCGTACCTCTCCCTGCTCTTCCCCTGGCATCCGATGGCCCGCCAGGTCATCGTCACGGGCGTGGCGCGGCGCACCGGGCGCGACGAGACGGCCGCGTACTTCCGCAGCCGCCCGCACGGCTCCCAGCTCGGCGCCTGGGCCAGCGCCCAGTCCTCCGTCATCGCCACCCGCGCCGACCTCGACGCCACGTACGCCGAACTGTCCGCGCGCTATCCCGAGGGCGATCAGGTGCCGGTGCCGCCGAACTGGGGCGGCTTCCGGGTGGCACCGCAGGCGGTGGAGTTCTGGCAGGGGCGGGAGAACCGGCTGCACGACCGGCTGCGGTACGTGGCGGAGCAGAACGGGAGCTGGCGGGTCGAGCGGCTCAGCCCGTGAGGCCGGCACGCGCAGGGAGCCCCTGAACGCAGACGACCCGCGAGCTCGGGTCCCTCCGCCTCGGCGGAGGAGCCGGCCGGACGTACCGGCGAGCTCGCGGGTCGGGTGACTGCTGGGATTGGGCCGGCTGCGTGTATCTCGCACACGCTGGTCCGGCGCCGCACTGGTGGGGCGACGGGCCGCTAGCCCGCAGCCACCTCGCGCGTCCGGGTTTCACTCATTTACCCGATCACCTCCTTTCCACGTAAGCCACACCCTAAGAACGGGTCGGCCCCCGATCAACCCATTTTCCGGGATGCTGACGGAGCCGACTCCGGCCGGGCGCTGTGGCCGTATCCGTCGCCGCGTTGCAGGAGCTCCAGATTCCAGTGAGAGACGTTGACCCTGCCCATCGGCGTCGTGAGGCTGTGCTGTCCCCTGGCTCGGACCGAGATGCGGCCGGTCTGCCATCGGGCCGCGTTCATGGCGGCGGCGTCGTGGAGCGGTGTCTTGACCTGCTGGAGCGAACTGGCGAGGTTTTCCGAACAATCAGTCGATCCAGCTGCTACGCGCCTGTGCGTGACGTGATCGGTTTCGTCATGGACGGATCAGCGTCGGCCACCTACCGTTCCGATCATGACGGGGCAATATGCGGGGCGGCAGGCGATTCTCAGCGGATCGGCCTTCGAGGAGCAGATCGGGTACGCCCGTGCCGTGGTCGACGGGGACTGGGTCCATGTGTCGGGGACGACCGGGTTCGACTACGCGACGATGACGATCTCCGAGGACGTGGTGGAGCAGGCCGAGCAGTGTCTGCGGAACGTGGGGGCCGCGCTGGAGGAGGCGGGGTGTTCGTTCGGTGATGTGCTGCGGGTGCGGTACCTGCTGCCCGAGCGGGCCGACTTCGAGCCGTGCTGGCCTGTGCTGCGGCGGTACTTCGGGGAGGTGCGGCCGGCGGCGACGATGATGGTGTGCGGGCTCGCGGATCCTCGTATGAAGTTCGAGATTGAGGTGTACGCGAGAAGGGGAAGCGGGGCTCATGTCTGATCTTCCGATTTCCGCCACACAACGATTCCTTCAATCTTGTGGGAACTCGGTGTGTGCTGCGTCACGTTCCAGTTAGATGATTGCGAGTGAGCGAACCGACGCGTCGTACGTGCGGACGCAGCTTGGCAGGGGGTCCAGGTGAGTGCTTCCCGGCGTAGTGGGACCACCGACGAGCTGGGACCGGACGAACCCGAGCGGGACGGTCCGGAGGGTTCGTCGGCGGGTTCCGAGGGTTCGGCAGGCGGGTCCGATCTGCTGGCCGCGCTGCTGGACGGGATGGACGCGGCCCTGTGCGCCTTCGACGCGGACGGGGTCGTCACCCATTGGAACCGTGAGGCGGAGCGGATCCTCGGGTGGAGTGCGGCCGAGGCCGTGGGGCGGCACGGGTTCGCCGGGTGGGCGGTGCGCGAGGCCGACGCCGAGGAGGTGGAGGGGCGGCTGATGTCCGCCATGCACGCTCCGGGGCGGCAGGTGCACGAGTTCGCCTTGCTGACCAAGGACGGCGGGCGGGTTCTCGTACGGACGCAGTCGGCGGCCGTGCGCGGGCCCGACGGGAAGCCCGCCGGGGTCTACTGCGCCTTCAGTGAGGTGCACACGCAGATCGATCTGGAGCGGTCGATCGCGCTGAGCGAGGCGTTGTTCGAGGACGCGTCGTGGGGCGTCGTGCTCGTCGACGCCGATCTGCGGCCCGCGGTGGTGAACGCTCACGCGGCTCGGGCGCTGGGTATCGGCCGTACGTCCGTGCTCGGGCGGCCCCTCGGGGAGCTGCTCGCCCAGGGCGTCGAGGAGCTGGAGAGCGCGCTCACGCATGTGCTGGCGGAGGGTGCTCCGCCCGCGCCGGCCGAGATCTGGGTGAGCGTCCGGACGCCGGAGGGCGAGCGGCGGCGGTGCTGGCGGTGCGGCTTCGTACGGCTGGCCTCTCCGCTCGCGGAGGAGCCGGTGCCGTTGGGAGTGGGCTGGCTCTTCCAGGACATGACCGAGGCCAAGCAGGCGGAACAGGAAGCCGCGCTGCTGAGGTTCCGGACCAACCAGCTGCACCGGGCCGCCCGGGCCGCCGCGGAGTGCGAGAACCCTGCGGACGCGGCGACCGTGCACCTGGACTTCGCGCTGGCCGGGTTCGCCGATCACGCGCTGATCGACCGGGTCGCGGGCGGGGCGGTGCCGGATGCGGAGGCCGCGGAGCCGGTACGACTCGTGCGGGTCGCCGTGACGCCCTCGGGCGCGCCGGGGCCGAGTCTGCTCGGTGGGGAGGCGGGCCTGCCGGTGCGGTACGCCGAGGGGCATCCGGCGTTGCAGTGCGTGGCGCGGGCCGGGTCGGTGCGGGCCGATGCGGGCCGGATGTCGACGGAGCGGGCGCGTGAGTGGGCCGTGGGGCGGCAGTGGCCTGCGGACTCGGTGCACGCGCTGTGCGCGGTGCTGCGGAGCCGGGGGCGGACGGTCGGGGTCGTGACGTTTTTGCGGGGCGCCGGGCGGAGTGCGTTCGAGCGCAGCGATGCGGTGTACGCGGAGGATGTGGCGGTGCGGATCGCTTCCGCTCTGGATCTGGCGGGGGTCGTGGGCCGCGGCTAGGTGGTGTGGGGCCGCGGGCCGCTACTGCCGGTAGAAGATCCGGTCGCCGTACTTCTCGAACACCTTGCCGTTCCAGTCGTGACCGCCGTCGACGTTGCCCGAGCGCAGGAGTGGGGGCTCGATGCCGCGGTCTGCCAGGGAGGCGGCTGCCGTGGCCATGACGGCCTGGAGGAGGGCCGTGGTGACGACCGTGGAGGCGGGGGCGAAGGGGGCCGGGATGGTGTCGAGCGTGAGTTCCGCGTCGCCGATCGCGATCTTCGAGTCGAGGACGATGTCGCAGTGGTCCTTGAGGTAGGTGCCGGAGACATGGCGGGAAGTCGTCTCCGAGGCGTACGCCACCGAGGTCACGCCGATGACCCTCGCGCCCAGGGCGCGGGCTTTCATGGCCATCTCCACGGGCAGGGCGTTGCGGCCGGAGAGGGAGATGATGACGAGCGCGTCGCCGTCCCGGAGGGGTGAGCTGTCCAGGACCGCGCTCGCCAGGCCGTCGACGCGTTCGAGGGCTGAGCCGAGGGTGGCGGGCATGACGTCCACGCCCACTACGCCGGGGACCGCGAGCAGGTTCATCAGCGCGAGGCCGCCTGCGCGGTAGACGATGTCCTGGGCGGCGAGGGAGGAATGACCGGCGCCGAAGGCGAAGAGGCGGCCGCCGGTGGCGACGGTGTCGGCGAGCAGGGTGCCGGCTGCCTCGATGCTCTCTGCCTCCTCGTCGCGGGCCCGCTGGAGCAGGGCGATGGCGGCGTCGAAGAACTGGTCGGCCGGCTTGCTGTCGCTCATGCGGGGCCCTCCGGGGGTGGGGCGGTCGGTGGGGTGAGGGTGTGTCGCGGATCACCGTGCGGTCTGGACCAGTGTGGTGTCAATACGGTGTGCCGCCGGCGGTTGTCTGCGGCGGCCCGTCGCTGTGCGGTGGGGGTTCGCGTGGTGCCTGCGGGTACGCCGAGGGGCATCCGGCGTTGCAGTGCGTGGCGCGGGCCGGGCCGATGCGGGCCGGACACCCCCGGCGCGTCCCCCTTGCCGCCGTACGCGGGTGCTGTGCCGCGGAGGCGCGTCTCCAGACCGGGTGCATACCCTCGTGTAACCCGCTGGTTCCAACGGCGCGGCACGGTTGTCAGTGGTATCCGGCAGAATTGAGTGCAGGGCCAGCGCACGCGCCTGGAGCTGTCTCGCTTCCGGCTGAGCTAATCGCAGAGCTAATCGAGGGGCACGTATGTCCGGACTGATCGACACCACGGAGATGTATCTCCGCACCATCCTCGAGCTGGAGGAGGAAGGTGTGGTCCCCATGCGCGCCCGTATCGCCGAGCGGCTGGACCAGAGCGGGCCGACCGTCAGTCAGACGGTGGCGCGGATGGAGCGTGACGGGCTGGTGTCCGTGGCGACCGACCGGCATCTGGAGCTGACGGACGAGGGGCGGCGGCTGGCCACCCGCGTCATGCGCAAGCACCGCCTCGCCGAGTGTCTGCTCGTCGACGTGATCGGGCTGGAGTGGGAGCAGGTGCACGCCGAGGCGTGTCGCTGGGAGCACGTGATGAGTGAGGCCGTGGAGCGGCGCGTGCTGGAGCTGCTGCGGCACCCGACCGAGTCGCCGTACGGCAACCCGATCCCCGGTCTGGAGGAGCTCGGCGAGAAGGACGGTGCCGATCCGTTCCTCGACGAGGGCATGGTCTCGCTGGCCGACCTCGACCCGGGCGTCGAGGGCAAGACGGTCGTCGTCCGGCGGATCGGTGAGCCGATCCAGACGGACGCGCAGCTGATGTACACGCTGCGTCGGGCAGGCGTGCAGCCCGGCTCGGTGGTGAGCGTGACCGAGTCGGCGGGTGGCGTGCTGGTGGGCAGCGGTGGCGAGGCGGCGGAGCTGGAGGCGGACGTCGCCTCCCATGTGTTCGTCGCCAAGCGCTGACGACAGGTCGTCTTCGCTTCTCGGGTGTGTAACTCCCGGTGCACGGGCGGGAGTTGTGGCGATTCTGGATCTCGCCGATTCCAAGATCCAGTGGGTCGAATCGCAGCGCTCCGGCGATTCGCGTGCGAGGCTGTCGCGTGAGGCATATGACCTGAGATCTCTGGGCCGTGACCGTCAGCGATGCGTCCGGCCGGGGAGGGGGCGCGACGATGTGCCGTGAGTGTGGAGAGGGCCCCGGCGCCACATGGCGCCGGGGCCTGTCCTCCCCTGTGCTGACCCGGAGCCCCGAGCTCCCAGGGTCATTCCCCTCGGACCGGTTTCCCCGAGCGGTCCGCCTCCCGCTGAAGATCTCCCCTCGACGCCGGCGATCAATCCTTGAGGGGGGTCACTCGAATGAGGGGTGTTGGCCGCGAGCGCCGTATTTTCGAATAGGGGTTCGATAGTCTGCGGTGACAGGTCAGGCGGAACGTGCGCTTCAGAAGTGTGCGCATAAGATCACGTCAGACACACAGGACATGCACATCGCGTCCGGGGGCATTCACGACGCGTGCGACGCAGGTGGCACGTGGTGCTCGGGCGAGCGGCGGCAGATACGGCAGGCACGACAGGTACGGCAAGCAGGACACGGTTCACAGGACCGGTCGGCTCGAGCGGTCCGAGCGGAGCTAGGGGGGTGCCAGGACCAATGGTGCGGCGCATCGACGTGACCGGCGCGGGCGGCGTACGTCTCGCGGCCTGGGAGTTCGGCGACCCTCCCAAGACCGACACCGCCAGGGACCATGAGCGCACGCCCGGTGTGCTGTTACTGCACGGCCTGATGGGCCGCGCCTCGCACTGGGTGTCCACCGCCCGCTGGCTCTCCGAGCGACACCGTGCCGTGGCGCTGGACCAGCGCGGCCACGGCCGGAGCGAGAAGCCCTCGCAGGCCTCCTTCACGCGCGAGGCGTACGTCGACGACGCCGAGGCTGCCCTGGAGCAGCTGGGCCTCGACCCCGTCGTCCTCATCGGCCACGCCATGGGCGCGCTCACCGCCTGGCAGCTCGCCGCCAGGCGTCCCGACCTGGTGCGGGCCGTGATCATCTGCGACATGCGGGCGTCCGCGCTCGGCTCGGCCTCGCAGCGGGAGTGGGCGGACTGGTTCAGGGCCTGGCCCATGCCCTTCGCCACGCTGGCCGATGTGCGCAAGTGGTTCGGTGAGGACGACCCCTGGGTCGAGCGGCCGAATCCCGCGCGGGGTGAGTTCTACGCCGAGGTGATGCACGAGTGCGAGGACGGGTGGCGGCCCGTTTTCGATCCGGACCAGATGCTCAGGTCCCGGGAGACGTGGGTGTTCGACGCGCACTGGGAGGAGCTTGCCCAGGTGCAGTGTCCGGCGCTGGTCGTGCGCGGGCTGGATGGTGAGCTGGGGCGGGCCGAGGCGCAGGAGATGGTGCGGGTGCTGCCTCGGGGGGAGTATGCGGAGGTGGCCGAAGCGGGTCACCTTGTGCATTACGACCAGCCCGAGGGGTGGCGCGCGGCGATCGAGCCGTTCTTGGATGCGGTGCGCTCCGCTGGTGACGCCGGGCGCCTGTGAGCTCGGTGCGTGCTGAGCGACGGCGGCTGCGGGTTGTTCGTGGCTTGTCGCGCCCACGCGGCGGAGCCGCATATCGATACAGCCCCGCGCCCCAAGGGGCGTTGCGGAGCCGCATGTCGAAAACGGCCCCGCGCCCCGAGAAGGCGGCGTTGCAGGCCCCCTGGGTCAGCAGGGCCCGCTATCCCTTGCTCACCGCCGTCAGGATCTCCGGCAGGCGGGCCGCTGTCCTCGGAGCCGCCAGCCGTAGGCCCAGCAGCGTGACCGCCGCCCCGTAAGCCGCTCCGCCCGGCAGCAGCAGCCAGGTCCAGTCGTCCCCGCCGTCGCTCACGTTGAGCCAGATCGTCACCGCGATCACGGGAGCGCACAGAAGGGCCGCCGCGATCATGCCGCCGAAGATCGAGATCCACGCGAGGCCCGTCTGGCCGGGGGCGACGTTCTTGTAGCCCTCCTGAGGGATGGAGTAAGGGAAGCGGGCCGAGGTCCAGGCGCCGGTCGCCAGCATGGCGCCGAGGAGGGCGAAGGACAGGCCGAGGACCTCGGGCAGCCTGCGCCAGTCGCCGAGGAGCGCTGTCGTCAGGACGGTGACGAGGACGGCGTACGGGAGGGTGATCAGCAGCAGGGCCAGGGCCCGGCCGCGCAGCTCGACGTAGGCGTCCCGGGGGGACGAGATCGTCATCGCGACCATCCAGAACGCGGACGTGTCCTGCCCGAACTGGTTGTACATCTGGATGCCGAGCATCCCTGCCGCGAAGCAGGCGAAGTAGATCGAGCCGGTGCCCTGCAGGGCGTTGAACAGCGGCACGATCAGGCCGATGGCGAGCGAGGTCACCCATGCCGCCTTGGTCTTCGGGTCGCGCCAGACGTAGCGCAGGCTGCGTTCCATGACGGTCCCGGTGCGGCCGGGCGGGAGGAGGCGGGTGAGGCCCGTCGAGTTCCGTTCGCGTACGGCGGACTCCGTGACCGCCTGGAGCGTGGAGCCGTCGGGGGACGTCATCAGCCGGGTCAGGTGACGTGACCATACGGCGATCAGCGCCACCAGCGCGCCTGCACTCAGGGCGAGTTGGAGGAGACCGGTCCCGTACTCCCCCTCGCTCACCGACTCCACCGCCCCGATCGCGGACGCCGGCGGCACCCACCGCAGCACATCCGCCGCCGGATCGAGCTGGGCGAGCCCCGACGAACCCAGGCGCTGCGCACCGAAGTTCACGACCTGTGCCCCGATCGCGACGACCAGTCCGCTCAGCACCGCCAGATCACGTCCCTTACGGCTGGTCAGCAGCCGGATGTTGGCGGCGGCGACGGCCCGCGCGAGCGCCACGCACACCAACAGGGCCAGCACGACGGCGATCACCGCGACGACGTACGCCGTTCCGCCCCGCGCGAGCGCGATCACCGAACCGGTGAACAGGCACAGGGTGAACAGGGGGCCGATGCCGACGAGGGAGGCCGCGAGCAGGGCTCGCACCAGGGGCTGGGGGCGCAGCGGCAGCATCACCAGCCGGGTCGGGTCGAGGGTCTCGTCGCCGCCGGGGAAGAACAGCGGCATCACGGCCCAGCCGAGCGCCAGGACGGCCACCAGAAGCACGACCACCGAGTCGGCGTGCGCTGTGCCGCGCAGCATGATCAGGCCGAGCAGTTGCAGCGCCGCGAAGATCAGGACCACGACGGCCGAGGCGATGTAGGCGGCCCGCCGGCCACCGGACTGGCGCAGGCCGTTCCGCAGCAGCGACAGCTTCAGCCGTACGACGACTCCGGTCACGTCGGCGCTCATCGGGCCCCGCCGAGCCAGTCGAGGTCGGACCCGGTGTCGCGGGCGTTCGCGCCGACGAGTTCGAGGAACGCCTGCTGCAGCGAGGCCGCGTCGCCGCGGACCTCGGCGAGGGGGCCGTGCGCCCGGATGCGCCCGGCGGCCATGACGGCGACCCAGTCACACAGTGACTCGACAAGCTCCATGACGTGGGAGGAGAAGACGACGGTCGCGCCGGAGGCGGTGTAGCGCTCCAGGACGCCCCGGATGGTCTGGGCGGAGACCGGGTCGACGCCCTCGAACGGCTCGTCCAGGAACAGCACTTCGGGATTGTGGAGCAGCGCCGCCGCGAGGCCGATCTTCTTGCGCATACCGGTCGAGTAGTCGACGACCAGCTTGTGCTGCGCCCCCGCCAGATCGAGCACGTCCAGCAGCTGGGTGACCCGCTTGTCGACCTCGGCGCCGGGGAGCCCGCGCAACCGCCCCGTGTACGCGAGCAACTCCCGCCCGGAGAGCCGCTCGAAGAGCCGAAGCCCTTCGGGCAGCACCCCGATCCGCGCCTTCACCTCGACCGGGTCCCGCCAAACGTCGTGCCCGACGACCTCGACGGACCCCTGATCGGGCCGGAGCAGGCCGGTCACCATGGAGAGGGTGGTGGTCTTCCCGGCCCCGTTGGGGCCCACGAGCCCGATGAACTTCCCTGCGGGCAACTCCAGATCAATCCCGGCAACGGCAACTTGCTGCCCGAACCGCTTCCAGAGCCCACGCACACTTACGGCCGACGTCATGGGTGCCAACCTAAAGGGGCGCGGGGCTGTTTCGGTATGCGGCTCCGTCGCGTGGGTTCAGCGGTCCCGCCCACAGGCATACGCGAGCGGCGAGATCAACTCCTCCGCGTCCGGCAGCCACCGATTGGCCGGCGTAGGCCGGCAGGCCCACTGCACAGCCCCCCGAGACCCGAACCGAGTCGGCGGCCCGGCGACCCACGCGCCCTCTCCGAGCGCGACCAGATCCAGCGAGCCGACGGACCAGCCCAGCTTGCGCACCAGCTCGGGCACCTTCACCGATGCCCCCGGCAGCACGAAGAAGTGCATCCGGCGGTCCGGCGCCAACGTCACCGGCCCCAGCGTCAGTTCCATCCGCTCCATACGGGCCAGGGCGAGAAACCCGGCCGTCTCCGGGACGGAGATCGCGTCGAAGGTGCGCCCCGTCGGCAGCAGGATCGACGCGTTCGGCTGCTTCTGCCACATCCGGCGGGCGACCGTCGCGCTCCCGGTCGCCTGTGTCGCCCAGTCCGGGCGTGCGGGGTGCGCGCCGGGCGCGGGGCAGGCGGTGTCGCTGCAGGAACAGAGCTGCACGCCGTCCACGGCCTCCAGCCAGGTCCCGGGGAACACGTCCCAGTGACGCTCCTCGGCGTAGCGAACGGCGGTCTCCAGCAGCGTTTCGCCGCGCTGCTTGGGAATCTGTGCGGCTTCGGTGGCCGGGATCGTCTCTTCCACGCCCAACACAACTCCCGCACCCACCTGTAGTTACGGCGTAGCGCGCGCGGGGGAGGAGCATTGATTCCTCATCTGGGGCGCATGGGTGCACGTGTGGGGGCGCGCGGGAGGATCCGTGGCCGGAGCTGGGTAGCCCACTGTGGGGTCGGCTTCCGCCTTTACCCCGGCAATCCTCACAAGCCTCGCATTTTCGGTATGCCGACGGGGCATTGATCTTCACGGCCGGAAACTTGCGGTGCACAGCCAGTGCCCCGGGCCGGATCCGGTGGTGGAAGACACATCAACTCGGTGCGTGGGCAGGCACCGCAGCCACAGGGGGTACGCCATGGCCGCAAGGCCTCTCGTCGCGCGACAGCCGAACGAACGGCTGCAGGCGCTCATCCAGGAAGCGGGCTGCTCGAACGCCGGGCTGGCCCGCCGGGTCAACATGTGCGGTGCCGAGCACGGCCTCGATCTGCGCTACGACAAGACATCCGTGGCCCGTTGGCTGCGCGGACAGCAGCCGCGGGGACGGGCGCCGGCGATCATCGCGGAGGCACTCGGCCGCAAGCTGGGCCGTACGGTCACGATCGACGAGATCGGCATGGCCAACGGCAAGAACCTCGCGTCCGGCGTCGGTCTCCAGTTCTCGCCGACGGTACTGGGGGCCATCGAGCAGGTCTGCGAGCTGTGGCGCAGCGACGTCGGGCGCCGGGACTTCCTGTCCGGCTCGTCCGTCGCCGCGTCCGCGCTGGTCGAGCCCAGCCGCGACTGGCTGATCTCGTCGCCCGACTCACAGGTGGCGCGCTCGGCGGGGCCGCGGGTGGGGCAGTCCGATGTGCAGGCCGTGCGCGCGATGACTCAGGCGCTCGTGGACCTGGACCATCAGTACGGCAGCGGGCATGTGCGCCCGGTCGTCGTGCACTACCTGAACAGTGTCGTCTCCGGGCTGCTGGCCGGGTCGTACCGGGAGGCGGTCGGGCGGGAACTCTTCGCCGCCGTCGCGCGGTTGACCGAGCTCGCCGGGTACATGGCGATCGACACCGGGCAGCCGGGGCTCGCCCAGCGGTACTACATCCAGGCGCTGCGGCTGGCGCAGGGGGCGGGAGACCGGGGGTACGGCGGGTACGTGCTGGCCGCCTCCATGAGCCACCTCGCCGCGCAGCTCGGGAACCCGCGCGAGATCTCGCAGCTCGCGAGGGCGGCGCAGGAGGGGCGCGGGGGCGCGTGACGCCGCGCGCGGAGGCCATGTTCTACGCGGCCGAGGCGCGAGGGCATGCACTGATGGGCGACGCGCGCGCCGCCCAGGTGGCGTCCGGACGTGCCGTGACCGCACTGGAGACGGCGGATCCGGAGTCCGGGGACGACCCGGCGTGGATCGCGCACTTCGACGAGGCCTATCTCGCCGACGAGTTGGCGCACTGCCACCGCGACCTCGGCCAGGCCGAGGCGGCGGCGCGGCGCGCGGAGGAGTCGCTGTCCGGCCTCCCGGAGACGAAGGCGCGGCGCCGGGCGATCGGCTATGTGCTGCTCGCCACAGCGCAGGTGCAGCAGCGCGAGGTCGAGCAGGCCTGCCATACCGGTCTGAAGGCCGTGGAACTGCTGGAGACCCTGCGCTCCAACCGGGGCGCCGAGTATCTGGAGGACTTCCAGCAGCGCCTGGAGCCGTACCGGGACGAGCCGGTGGTCAGGGAGTTCGGGGCGCGGCTGGACCTTCCCGCAGCAGCGTGAAACCGCGGGGTACCAGGGCGTGAACGACAGGGAAACGAAGGTGCCGGTTACGAAAGGGGGACGTATATAGCGGATGGGGGCCCGGAATTGTTACTGCGGTCACAGGGATCCAGGTCACGTCCTGGGCAGCGTGGCACCCGGATCGGCGGAGCCGGTAGCGTGACCCGACGATTCACAAGGTCCCCCATTAGTAGGAGTCCCGGTGACGCAGAGTGGACGGGGCGAGGAGCCCTCGGCGCGGCCCGCGCGCGAAGGCATCGTGCTGCCCTCGGACGGCGGTGAGCCGCTGCTGCCGGGTATGACCGGCGCGCAGGCCGCCCGGCCGACGTCGGTACCGGCCGCGCCGCCGACCGCACCCCCGCCCTCGGCACCGCCCGGCGGGCAGGCCTGGGGCACCCCCTGGGGACCCGACCAGAACCAGTACTCGGCCCCGCCACCGGCCGCGCCGGGCCAGGCCTGGGGCACCCCGCCCGACCAGTCCTGGGGCGGACAGGAACAGCAGTACCAGTCGCCGCCCCCGCAGCAGTGGGGCGCTGCGCCGGACGCCGGCGGGGGTGTGCAGGGCGCGCCGTCGTACGGCCATGGCGACCCGGCCGGGTCGCAGATGCCCGCGCCGCAGCAGCCGTACGGGCACGGCGGTCCGCCGTCGGCGCCGCTGCCGCCCGCGGGCGGTCAGGGATACGCGAGCGCGCCGCTGCCGCCCGAGGGGCAGCACGGCACGCATGGGGCGCTTCCCGCCGGTGCGCAGACGTACGGCGCTCCCGGCCACGGCGGCGCTCTGCCGTCCGCCGGGCACGGTGACCCGGGCCCGCGGTACGGAGCCCCGGGCTCCAACGCGTCCTTCCCGCAGGCCGGTTCGGGCGGCTACGGGGCGCCGGTGCCCCCGGCCGACGAGGGCGCCACTCAGTACATACCGCCGGTCGCCGCCGCCCCAGGGGGAGCGGACGACCAGGCCACCCGTTACATACCGCCCGTCGCCGCACCCGCCGCCGACGAAGGGGCGACGCAGTACATCCCGCCGGTGGGGCCCGGGGCGTTGCCGCCCGAGGCGCCCAGCGAGCACACGCAGGTCCTGGGGCGGGCCCGGCAGGGCGGCGGTGCCGGTCCGATGCCGGCCGCTGCCGGGAGCGAAGCCGACGCCACGCAGTACCTCCCGCCCGTGACGGGGCAGCCGGGCGGGGCGCCGCAGGCGGGGCAGGGCCGGCAGCCGCTGTCCGACTTCGACAACCTCTTCCGCAGCGAGCCGGGCGGTGCGGCCCCGGCCGGTGCCACCCAGCAGATGCCGCGCTTCCAGCAGCCCCAGCCGCAGCCGCAGGGCCGGCACGAGTCGGGATACTTCCCGCCCGGCCCGTCCGGCCCGGACACCGACAACCTCGGCCGGGGAGGCCGCGGTGGCGGCCGTACGAGGTCCAAGGTGCCGCTCATCGCGGCCGTCGGTATCGGGATCGCCGTCCTCGGCATCGGTGCGGGCGCGATGCTCGCCGGCGGGGGCGGGGACGATCCGAAGGGCGACGACAACAAGCCCGTCTCCGCCACGGCCCCGGCGACCGAGGGTTCGGCGTCGCCGGCCGACGATCCGGCCGAGCAGCAGGCGATCGCGCTGGACAAGCTGCTGGCCGACAGCGGCGACAGCCGTACCGCCGTGATCAACGCGGTGGCCGCCGTGAAGACCTGCGGCAACCTCGCTCAGGCCGCCACGGACCTGCGGGGCGCGGCCAAGCAACGCAACCAGCTGGTCACCGACCTGTCCAAGCTCTCCGTCGGCCAGCTCCCGAGCCACACCGAGCTGACCACCGCGCTGAACAAGGCGTGGCAGGCGTCGGCGTCCGCCGACAACCACTACGCGGCGTGGGCGGACCAGGTGGCGGCCAAGAAGGGGCAGCTCTGCAAGAAGGGCCAGGCCCGCTCCACCGGCCAGACCCAGGCCGGCAACCGCGCGAGCGGCACCGCCAGCACGGAGAAGAAGACGGCCGCGCAGCTGTGGAACACGATCGCCAAGAAGTACGGCCTGACCGAGCGCCAGCCCACCCAGCTGTAGTTCGGGGTGGGGTCGTCGACCGCCCGGAAGGGCCGGGCGGTCAGTTCACGTCGGCGTTCTGCAGCGTGCTCGTCACGTCGATGAAGCCCTTGCGGGCCGCCACCAGCTGACCGTCCCGCACGACCTGGAGAGTCACCTTGCGGTTGACCAGACGGGGATAGCCGACGGTGGCGAGGACGTCCTGGAACTTCCACTGTAGGGCCGGTGTGAGCCCGCCCGTGGAGACCTTCAGGCCCTTGTTCAGCGCCCCTCGTACGGAGTTGGCGGTCACCTCGCCGTCGCCCAGCGACTCGACGACCTTCTTGAACACCGTGTAGGCGATCCAGGTGGTCTGCACGCCGGCGTCCGCGGGGTCGATGCGGTTGTCGCCGAAGGCCTGCTCGCTGATCACCTTCTTCATCGCGTCCCAGCGCGGGTCGCTCGTGACCGGATACCAGCCGGAGATGTACGAACCGTCGTACACCGCCGCCCCGCCGGTCGTGTTGATCACGGTCTGGTCGACGTTGCCGAGGACGGTGGCGGTGCGCACGTCGCGGTAGTCCTCGCGGGAGCGCCGGAAGGAGTCCATGAAGGTGCTGGTGCGGTCGCCGAGGGCGGGCACCACACAGCCCTTCTCCGCCAGGTCGGTGGTGGCGTACTCCAGCGCCCGCTCCGACTGGGTGCCGTACTCGGTGGCGTCCTCCGCGGCCAGCTGGTCGGCCGAGGACGTGTGCCTGCCCGCCCGGAGGCCGGAGTCGAGCAGCGGCGGGAGCTCGTCGCCCGCGATGCTGTCGGGACGGACCAGCGCCACGGGGCCGCACGAGCGGGCCAGTTCCCTGCCGAGGCCGGCCAGGAGGGTGGGCTGGCCGCCGTTGACGGGGTAGGACAGCGGGCTGGTGAACTCGGCGTTGGTGACGCCGTAGCCGCCTATGTACGGGATTCCGGCGCTCTCCAGCGACGGCAGGAAGGTCTCGCCGAACTGGCTGTAGGAGCCGATGACCGCGACGGCGTTCTCCTCGACCGCGCGGTCGGCGCACCGGGCCGCGGCCACGCTGTCGTTGCGGTCGTTGCAGGTGAGGACCTCGAGCTTGCGACCGTCGAGGCCGCCGTGGGCGTTGATCCAGCGGGCGTACGCCTGCGCGAAGGCGGGCATGCCGGGCTTGTTGGTCGCCTTGGTGCCCTCCGGGGCCCAGGTCATGACGGTGATCGTGTCATCCCCGGAGCCCCCCGTGGCACCTGGGATGACCCCGCATCCGACGGCGAGCGACGCACACGCCACCACGGCAGCCGCAGAGCGAGCGGCTGCTCTGACGGGCCGGTCGGTGATCGTGGGGAAAAGCGTGCTGCGGGTGGGTCGCCTGCCGGTCATGGTCACGCACGATTCCGCCACACAACAAACCGCGGCATCACCCTTGGTTATCAAGGGGTGACCGGAAGGTGAATTGCGGGGGCTGGTGAGGCCGCTGTGAAGGAGAACGTACGATCGATGACTGTGCAAGGTTCGGATAGCTCTTCCCGTCGCGCCCGTCGCTCCTCCACCATGGGCGGCATGCCACTCAACGACATGCCGTGGTGGCGCTGGCGCAGCAATGTGCGCTCCGCGCTGCACATGCTCTCCGACCAGACGTTCCAGCGGGACGTCTGGCTGGCCGGTGTCGACGGGTACGGCGACGTCACCGACGCCGTGTACCGCCTCGTCGAGGACACCTGGCTGGACAGCTGGTCCGCCGAGAAGTACGTCGGCACGATCTTCCGGGACTCGCAGGAGGCGGCGCTCGTCGACACCGCCGTGCTGCGCGTGCTGCGGATCATGCACCAGGTCGGCCCGGACGCGGCGGTCTCCGCCTACGTCGAGAACCAGGGGTGGCCGGAGGCGGTGCGGGCGGCGCGGGACGCGCATGTCCGGATGGCCATGGCCGACGACGAGGACCCGGACGCCCCGCCGCGCACCCTCGAACTGCTGCGGATCATGACGCGCTCCGCGTGAGGATCATGTCCGTGCCTGGTGAGCGGTCCGCGTAACGGGACGACTGCCCGCCGAGGGGGCCGGATATGGGACCCTGTGCTGCATGAACCAGCAGTCCACCCGAGCCGCGGTCCCCGCCGACCAGTACGTTCTCATCCTGTCCTGCCCCGACAAGCAGGGCATCGTGCACGCCGTGTCGAGCTACCTCTTCATGACCGGCTGCAACATCGAGGACAGCCAGCAGTTCGGTGACCACGACACGGGACTGTTCTTCATGCGCGTCCACTTCTCGGCGGAGTCGCCGGTGACGGTGGACAAGCTGCGCGCGAGCTTCGCGGCGATCGGGGACTCCTTCCAGATGGACTGGCAGATCCATCTGGCCGAGGAGAAGATGCGGGTCGTGCTGATGGTCAGCAAGTTCGGGCACTGCCTGAACGACCTGCTGTTCAGGGCGCGGATCGGCGCGCTGCCGGTGGAGATTGCCGCGGTGGTGTCCAACCACACGGACTTCGCGGAGCTGGTGGGGTCGTACGACATCCCCTTCCACCACATCCCGGTGACCAAGGACAACAAGGCCGAGGCCGAGGCGCAGATCCTGGAGATCGTGCGCGAGGAGGGCGTGGAGCTGGTCGTGCTGGCCCGCTACATGCAGGTCCTCTCGGACGACCTGTGCAAGCAGCTGAGCGGGCGGATCATCAACATCCACCACTCCTTCCTGCCGAGCTTCAAGGGTGCGAAGCCGTATCACCAGGCTCACGCCAGGGGCGTCAAGCTGATCGGCGCCACGGCTCATTACGTCACCGCGGATCTCGACGAGGGGCCGATCATCGAGCAGGAGGTCGAGCGGGTGGGGCATGACGTCACGCCGGACCAGCTGGTGGCGATCGGGCGCGATGTGGAGTGCCAGGCGCTGGCTCGGGCCGTGAAGTGGCATGCCGAGCGGAGGATTCTGCTGAACGGGCGGCGGACGGTCGTTTTCGCCTAATAGCTCGGGTTCATCTGTCTGGGGGCGGCTGCGGGTGGCTCGTGGTTGCTCGCGCAGTTCCCCGCGCCCCTAAAAGCCCTTAGGGGCGCGGGGCTGTGTCAATGTGCGGCTCCGCCGCGTGGGCGCGACCAGCCCCCACCCACCCGCAGCCGCCGACGAAACCGCAACCGCCCCTTACATCCGGCTCAAGCTCGCCGCCGCGAACAGCACATCCCTGATCGCCTCCCGGTCACCGACCTGCCCAGCCGCCGCTTCCGCCGGAGGCACATGTCCCGCCGCCAGCCGGCAGAACTCCGTGCCGTCCAGGGCCACATGCGCCACCTCGTGCTCGGCGGAGCCCACCGCCGCCGGAGAGTCCAGCGGAATCAGCCACTGGCCGCCGCCCGAACCCTCGATCTCCAGCCGGAGGCTGCGGCCGGGCTCGCCGGCGGGCACGAGGCGACGGTGCGGGCCGGGAGGCGGTGGCGCCGCAAACCCCGCCCGCCGCCGCGCGGCCAGCACCGTCGGCAGCATCCGGGCCGCCAGATCGACCATGTGGTGCAGATCGCGGCCGACCGGCGCCTCGTACGGATAGTCCACCGCGTCGGCGATGTCCTCCGCGTGGACCCAGCACTCGAAGGCGCGGTCCAGCATCGCGTCACGCAGCGGCAACTCGAAGTCGCCGTAGGCCACGGACAGTTTGCCGGTGCCGCCGCCCGCGAAGGACACCGTGCGGACCAGGGCGTGGGTCTGTTCGCGCCAGGGTGCCCGCACGGCGCGGGTCGGCGGGAAGTGCGAGGCCCGCCAGTAGGCCTCCGTGCGCCCGGACGGGGTCGGCCGGTCCGCGGCCACGTCGCCCATGGGGTCCTGCAGGCCCAGCGCGAGCGCCACCAGCCCGTCGACCGTGAGCAGATGGGCGATGACACCGGCGACGGTCGTACGGCGGCTCGTCGGCTCGTCCTTCTCGAACCACCGCAGCCGCACGGGCGCGTGCCACTCGGCGTCCCCGAAGTCCTGCAGCAGGGCGTCGAGGCGGGCCGTCTCGGCGTCGTACGGCGACGCCCATTCGGGTACCGGGATGCGAGGCGGCCGGCGATCCAGGCAGCCCTGCAGGACGCGGGTGCGCAGGGTCGGGTCCAGGTCGAGGCTCTCGGCGGGGTGCAGCAGGCCCACGGCCTCGCGCAGCCGCCGCGCCTCGTCCGCGCAGGAACCGCAGTCGCCGAGGTGCTCCTCCACGGCCGCCGTCTCCTGCGGCGAGCAGGCGGCCAGCGCCCAGGCGCCGAGGAGTGCCTTCAGGACGCGGTGTTCGAGGACGAGCGGGGCCGGTCCTGGCGTGGGGTCGCCGAGGTCCTCCAGGGCGGGCAGGGGGCGTCCGGTGTCCTCGACGGAGGCGCGGGGGAGCGGTATGCGGGGCGGCCGGCCGGGGGCCGGCTGCGGGGTGGGGGGCTGTCCGTCGCCGTTGCCGCTGCTCATTCCGGAGGCTCCGCGGGGGGCCTCTCCGGAGTCGTTCTCCTCCTGGTGCTTCTCATGGTCCTTGTCCGGGGTGGGGTCCTGGGAGGAGTTGTCGTGTGCCTCGTTCACACCGCGCCCCCGTATCCCGGCGGCGCCCCGGGGGCGGCTCCCGCGTCGTGGGCGGTGGACAGCAGTTGCAGGCCCAGGCGCAGGCGGCGGCGGGCCTCGTCCTCGGTGACGCCGAGGTCGGCGGCGGTCTGGCGGTAGTCGCGGCGCTGGAAGTAGGCCAGCTCCAGCGCGGCGCGCAGCGGGACGGGCATGGACTGGACGATGTAGTCGGCGCGGGCGGCGACCGAGGCGTGGCGCACCTTGCGCTCCAGCTCCTCGGTGGAGCCGCGGCCGGCCTGGACGAGGGCGGCGGTCTCGGTGGCGCGCAGCCGCTGCACGGCCAGGCGGTGGGTCAGCGTGGCGACCCAGGAGCGCAGCGGGCCCTGCCTGGGGTCGTAACTGTCCGGGTGCTCCCACACGTGGGCGAAGACGTCCCGGGTGATGTGGTCGGCCGCGCGCTCGTCGCCCAGCACGGTGTGGGCGAGGCCGTGTACGAGCGAGGCGAACCGGTCGTAGAGCTCGCCGAGGGCGGCCGCCTCGCCGCGCGCCAGGCGCTGCTGCATCTTGCGGTCCCAGCGGGGCAGTGCGTCCTTCTTCGCCATCAGGCCCCCCTCACCGGTCCGCCCCGTCCAGCGTGCGTCCTTCGTCCCCCCGAATGTAGTCGGCACGTCTGACAGCGCACGCCCCTTTGTCGCAATGTGCGCCCCTTGAACAGTCATGGCTGGTGACGTACCTCGCACTCGTGATAGAGGAGCTCGCGCCCGGCCTTGCACTCGCTCGGCTACCCGACCATCGCGCGATCAGACTCGATCGAACAGGATCGAATGCGATTGAAACAAGCCTTTTCTGATCGGTGACCGTTTTCTGGACGGTGTTTCAGGGAACAGCCGCTGGGCAGCCGCGCTGCAAGGAAGCGTAGGTATCACTTCCGGTTCGGCGAGCGAGGGGCGTGGTGGTGACGTTGAAAGTGACCGGCGGCGAGCGAGGCGACTGGGCTGTGCTCCAGGTGTCGGGCGAGCTGGATCTGGTGACCTCGCCGGTGATGCGTCAGCACATCCATGACGTGGTGGCCGAGGGGCGCCACAGTCTCGTCCTGGACCTCTCCGACGTCCTGTTCTGCGACTCCAGCGGCGTCGGCGTCCTCATCGCCGCCCGCCGGCTGATCCGCTCCTGCCAGGGCAGCCTGCGGCTGATACTCCCGGCGCAGGGCGCGGTGGACGGTTCGCACGTGAACCGCGTGCTGGGGGCGCTGGGTGTACGCCGGCTCTTCGAGGTGTACCCGGACGTGGCGGCGGCGGTCGCGGACGACGCCCGGCCGCTGTCGGCCTGACCAGCCCCGGTTCCCTCCGGCCGGTCTCCCGGAAGCCCCGGAAGTGCCACACCGTTGTCCCAAAATTCCCCCGGTCTTGGCACAACCGCCGCTTTCCGGCGCCCGGACGGCCCCCGGCGTCGTACGCTCCGTGGCAGATGCACCCCACATGACGTAAGGCGGCCCGACAAGACATGGTCAGCAGCGAGTACGAGCGCAGGATCGCGGCCCGGTTCGCCGGCTTCGACCAGGACGGCAACGGCTACATCGACCGCGAGGACTTCAACGCGGCGGCCAAGGCCGTGCTCGCCGAGTTCGACACCGCCGCCCGTTCCGACAGGGGCCAGGCGCTGTACATCGGCGCCGAGGCGTTCTGGCAGGGCATGGCCGGGATCGCCGACCGGGACGGTGACCAGCGCATCACCCGGGAGGAGTTCGTGAACGGCGCGGTCAAGCGGCTGCGCGACAACCCGGACCGGTTCGCCGAGATCGCCCGCCCCTTCCTGCACGCAGCCCTCGCCGTGGCCGACCCCGACGGCGACGGATCCGCCACCGTCACCGACACCGCGCGCGTGCTCAGCTGCCTCGGTGTGGCGCAGGACGTCGCCCAGGCGGCCGCCGCCACGCTCGACACGGACGGCGACGGCAAGGTGACCGAGGACGAGACCGTCACGGCGTTCGCCCGCTACTTCACCGTTCCCGAGTGACACCTGGGCCGGACAGGACCTAGACCGACTTCGAGAAGCGCTCCCTGAGCTTGTACTTGAGCACCTTGCGCAGGGTCTCGTTGCGCGGAAGGGCATCCACCACCTCCAGCTGCTCCGGCAGCTTGTGCGTCGACAGCCCTTCCCCGCGCAGATACGACGTCAGCGCCTCCAGGGTCAGCTCGCCGGCGCCGGGCGGCTGTTCCACGACCGCGCACACCCGCTCCCCGCGCGCGGTGTCCGGCAGCCCGATGACCGCCACGTCCCCGACCGCGGGATGCCGGTGCAGCAGGTCCTCGATCTCCTTCGCCGAGATGTTCTCGCCCTTGCGGATGATCACGTCCTTGAGGCGGCCGGTGAGCACCAGATGCCCGCTCTCCTTCAGCCGCCCGAGGTCACCGGTCCGCAGGAACCCCTCCTCGTCGAAGGCCGCTGCCGTCTGCGCCGGGTCCAGGTAGCCCCGGCACACCGCCTCCCCGCGCAGCCGCACCTCGCCGTCCACGATCCGTATCTCCATCTCCCGCGGCGGCCGCCCCTCGGTGGTCGCCAGGTTCTCCGCCGTGTCGTCCGGCGCCCCCATCGTGATCATCGGCACCTCGGTCATGCCGTACCCGTGGGTGAGCTGCACCCCCATCTCGCGCACCACGGCGTGATACAGCTCCGGCGGCTTCGGCGCTCCGCCGCCCGCCAGCAACCGCAGCGAGGGGACGGCCTTCTCACCGGCCGGGAGCTTGCGCTGCTCCGCCAGGAACATCGAGTAGAACGCCGTGGACCCGCCCGCGACCGTCACCCCGTGCCGCCGGTACCCCTCCAGCGCGTCCGGCAGCGCGAACTGCTCGAACATCACCGCGGGGAAGCCGTACAGCAGCAGCATCACCATGTAGTCCGGGCCGCCGATATGGGCGTAGGGGAAGGCGATCGAGCCGACGTCGGCGGATGTGGGGCGCAGGGCGTGCGCCAGGCAGGAGCCGCCCGCGATCAGTGAGCGGTCGGTGTGCAGGACGCCCTTGGGGTCGGACGTGGTCCCCGAGGTCCAGTAGATCCAGCGCACGGAGGTGCCCTCGGCGGGCGGCGGGGGCAGGACCGCGGGATCGCCGTCGGGCAGGGTGTCGTACGCCTCGAAGACGCCCTTGGCGCCCAGTCGCCGTGCCATCTCCGCGTGGTCGAAGCCCCGCCACACGCCCGGCACCGCGAAGAACTCCGCCTTCGACTCCCGCAGCGCGAAGCCCACTTCGCGGTCCCGGTAGAACGGGATGACCGGCGACTGCACGGCACCGAGGCGCGCCAGCGCGAAGGACAGCAGGGCCGTCTCGATACGGGTGGGCAGCTGCCAGGCGACGACCGTGCCGGGGCGTACGCCCATGTCGTACAGGCCCGCCGCCACGCGCTCGGCACGCGCGCGCAGGTCGCCGAAGGACAGCGCGCGGTCCTCCTGGAGGAGGGCGGGGCGGTCGGGGGTGCGGTCGGCGCGGCGCGTGGCCAGGTCCCAGAGGGTGCGCGAGGAACTCAGGGCGTGAGCGGTGTCGTTCATGACAACCCCCTGCGTCAGCTGACGGCCAGTCAGATCGTGGGCAGAGCGTAGGGCTCACCGCCTTGTCGGTCCAGGGGTGCGGGTCTAGCCTTCCTGTGGTGATGAGATCTGACGGGACGTCAGATAACGTGCTCTTCCGGCGGAGGGGGACCGGCCCGTGGATCTGGCGTACACGCCCGAGGAAGAGGAGTTCCGCGCCCGGTTGCGGCAGTGGCTGCGCGAGGCGCTGCCCACGCTGCCGCCGAAGCCGTCCCCCGACGACTGGCCGGGACGGCGCGCCTACGACCTCGGCTGGCAGCGCAGGCTCCACGACGCCGGGTACGGAGACGTCCACTGGGGCGCCTCCCCGACCGTACGGCTGATCTTCCTGGAGGAGACCGAGAAGGCGGGCGCGCCCTATGTCGGGGCCGGGTTCGTCGGGCTGCTGCACGCGGGGCCGACCATCGCCGCCGAGGGAACGGCCGAACAGCGGGCCCGCTGGCTGCCGCCGATCCTGCGCGGGGACGAGGCCTGGTGCCAGGGATTCAGCGAACCGGACGCCGGAAGCGACCTCGCGGCACTGCGTACGCGCGCGCACAGGGACGGCGACGACTATGTGGTGAGCGGATCCAAGATCTGGACCTCCCATGCCGAAGTGGCCGACTGGTGCGAGCTGTTGGTGCGCACCGACCCCGAGGCGCCCAAGCACCGCGGGATCAGCTGGCTGGCCATGCCCATGGACGCGCCGGGCATCACCGTACGGCCGCTGAAGACCCTCGCCGGGTCGGCCGAGTTCGCCGAGGTGTTCCTCGACGAGGTGCGGGTGCCGGTCGCCAACCGGGTCGGGGCCGAGAACGACGGCTGGCGCGTGACGCTGGTGACCCTCTCCTTCGAGCGCGGTACCGCCTTCGTCGGCGAGGTCGTCGCCTGCCGGCGCGTGCTGCGCGAACTCGCCGTCGAGGCACGCAAGAACGGGCGCTGGGACGATCCGGCTCTCCGGCGCCGGCTGGGGCGGCTTAACGCCGAGTTCCGGGCGCTGTGGCGGCTGACGCAGTGGAACGTGAGCGACGCGGAGCTGACGGGCGGGGTGCCCGGCGTCGGTGGTTCGGTTTTCAAACTGAGGTACTCGCACGCCCGCCAGGAGCTTTACGACACCGCGGCCGACGTACTGGGCCCGGACTCGCTCGACCTGGACCGGTCATGGGTGCTCGACCGGCTCTCCTCGCTGTCGTACACGATCGCCGCCGGCACCTCGCAGATCCAGCGGAACATCGTGGCCGAGCGGATCCTCGGACTGCCGAAGGGGCGGTGACGGATGCGTTTCCAACTGACCGAGGATCAGCTCGCGTTGCGCAACGGCGTGCGAGAGCTGCTGGCGCGGCGCTTCGGCCCGCAGGAGCTCAGGGCCGCCGTCGACGAGCCCGGCCGCCTGGACCGGGCGCTGTGGCGGGAGCTGGGTGCGGCAGGGTTCTTCGCGCTACGGCTGCCGGAGGCGCAGGACGGCGTCGGACTCGGGCTGCCCGAGGCGGCTTTGGCCTTCGAGGAGGCGGGGCGGGCGCTGCTGCCCGGGCCTCTCGTGGCGACGCACCTCGCCGCCGGGACGGTGCCCGGAGCGGCCGCCGGGGAAGCGGTCGTGGCGGCCGTCGGCAACGGGCTGGTGGAGTGGCTGGCGCGGGCGGACGTCGTAGAGGGGGACGCGGCGGGGGCCGTACCTCTGCGGTCGGTGGACCCGCTGACGCCCCTGCACCGGGTCCCCGGGGTCGTCGCCGTGGACCCCGTCGCCGTCCTCCTCACCGCGGCCGAGCAACTGGGCGGCGCCACGCGCGCGTGCGAGCTGGCCGTGCAACACGCCCGGACACGTGAGCAGTTCGGGCAGCCGATAGGAGCCTTCCAGGCGATCAAGCACCTGTGTGCGGAGATGCTCGTGCGCACCGAGACGGCCCGTGCCGCCGTCTATGCTGCGGCCGTCACCGCCGACCCCGCCGACATCCACACGGCCCGGCTGCTCGCCGACGAGGCCGCCGTGCGCGGCGCCCGCGACTGCCTCCAGGTGCACGGCGGCATGGGGTTCACCTGGGAGTTCGAGCTTCACCTGCATCTCAAGCGCGCGTGGGTCCGGACTCACCGTGCGGGCGAGGCTACGGAGAGTGAGGAGAGTCTGGCCGCCGAACTCCTCGCACAGCCGATCTAAGAGCCCCTGGTCTGCGGCATCGCCGAAGGCGCCTGAACGGATGTCGCGGATTGTGGCATACCGGAATTACGGAGCGTTGATATCGGGTTGTGTCCTACGTGTGACTCGTCACGGCCTGGAGTCGGCCGTCCGCTCCGGTACCTTGTGTGAGATGCGAGTGGTTCCGAGCACGAGCCATCCCGGAGTTGCCCTTGAGGCGGCCCCGGATCCGGCGGTGCTCGCCGCTGCTTGCGGGGCGGGAGGGCGCTCTGTCCCCGCCTGTTCGACTCCCCATGACAAGCGTCGCACAGTATGCCGCGGGGGTACTCCTTCGCGCTGGAATATGCCCGAAGCGCTTGTTGGGGTGACTGTACGTCAACCATGCTGTCAGCTAAGGGATTCACGTTCCGTGACCCTGGCTTTGGCCATTGTTCTGGCCATGAAAAGAATGGCTAGGATCGTGGCCCTCGTGAGGCGCGGGGCTATGTGTCCGCCGGTTCGGATGGTGTGAGCGGTGCAGGTGCTTCAAGTGCAGCTGGAGATCCGGCCCGATCCCGCTGAGGTGGGACGAGCCCGGCGCTGGGCCCGCTCGCGGCTCGCGGGGTCCGGGATAGAGGCCGACGAGCCGCTCGCCGAGACGCTGATCCTGCTCGTCTCCGAACTTGTCACCAACGCCGTCGTGCACACCGGTTGTCCGGCCGTGCTCCGGCTGTCGCTGCAGGGAGCGGCTCAGGGCTGCGCCACCGTGCGGCTGGAGGTGGCCGACCGCAGTGACCGTGCGCCCGTGCCCCGATGTGTCGACGGCGCCGCGACGGGCGGCCGCGGGCTCGCCCTCGTCGACGGCCTCGCCGACCGGTGGGGCTGGAGCTCCGAGGGTGCCGGCAAGCGGATCTGGTGCGAACTGGACCGTGGCGCGAAGGCGCAGGGGGCGGCGTCCGCCTACGGGAGCGGGGCCTCGGCCTACGAAGGGCTCGCGTACGAAGCGGTGTGACGGCGCACATGGCTGCAATTTCGCCGGATCCGGTGCACGGTTGCAGAACGCGCTGTACTTCCCGCTCGGGGGAGCATCGATGCGCCCGGACATGCTTCTATGCGCGTCTCCTGCAAATGGGACGTAAGTAACAAATCGCCAACCGGGTGTTGACGCCGCGTGTTCGGCTGATCACGCTGGTGGTCAGCGATTCGCCGCGAGGGGACGACGAGGGCTTCGGTGACGGAGGCCCTTGCCGAGTGTGGGTCGTGTTCGGCGTCGGTTCTCCCGGGGGCCGGGAGGGCAGGGGCGGGTACGCCGGAGTCGGATGGCGGCGCGCGGTGCCGTGCTCGGGGCGGATGGGGGCACCTCCCGCTCGGGTGGAGCCGATTGGGGAAGCCGCGCCGTCAGCCGGCCTCGTCAGAGCACGGCCACGGGTGCGACCGGAGTCCCCGTGCCGCCGACGAAGGGTTCGGGCATCGCCGACAGCAGGAACGCAAAGCGGCCCTCTTGTCCACAGGCTGTGGACAACTCTTCGAGATTCCAGTTCTGACCCTGGATCATCCCCATTTCCACCAGGTCCAGTGCATGCACCGGTAGCCACAAATCATCTTTCTCGGGCGGAAATATCTCAAACGTGAGGGTGTCGTTCGCGACGGCGGCCACATCGCGCGCGTGGAACCACTCCGGCGTACGGATCGACAGACCGGGCGACGGATAGCCGTACGCATGCTTGTCGCCGGCGAGATAGACCTGGATCTGCCCCGTCCGTACGAGCACGATGTCGCCGGCGCGCACGCGCGTGCCCGCGAGTTCCTCGGCCGCCTCCAGGTCCTCCGGCGTGACCGCGTGTCCGCCGTCGAGTCGCGTGACGCCACGCGCGCGGGCCACGTCCAGGAGCACCCCGCGCGAGACGATGTGCCGCGCCTTGTCGATGCCGCTGAACTCGGCGCCGCCGTGCGGGGTGATGGTGTCGGCGGGGCGGCCGTTGTAGAGCCGGTCCGAGTGCGAGACATGGGTGAGCGCGTCCCAGTGGGTGGCGGCCTGCAGGCCCATGGTCACGGCGTCGTCGCTGCAGGCGACGGTTCCCGGTCCGAAGATCTCCTGGTTGATCTGCACCATGGCGTGCAGCGGGTTGATGCGTCCGGGGATCATCCCGGTCTGCACGCCGTCCTGCTGGAGGGGCAGCGCGAGGGGGATCCGCCGTCCCGTGCGGACGCAGGCAGCGGCCTCGCGGACCACCTCGTCGGTGATGAGGTTCAGCGTGCCGATCTCGTCGTCGGCGCCCCAACGGCCCCAGTTGTTCACGCGCTTGGCGATCTCGTGGAACGCGTCCGGCAGTGACATGAGTACTCCCCGGGGCTTGTCTCCGTGTATCTGACGGGTCGTAGAATCAAGTCGAATCTAACGGACCGTCAGAAACTGCGGGAAGGGGCCGGGGCATGGGGAACTTCTTGGCAGGCAAGGTCGTCGCCGTCACGGGCGCCGGGCGGGGCATCGGCCGGGCGGTCGCGATCGCGGCCGCCGCCGAGGGAGCGCGGGTGGTCGTCAACGACTACGGGGTGTCGGTGGAGGGCGGCTCGCCCACGAGCGAGGTCGCCGAGGCCGTGGTCAAGGAGATCGGGGCGGCGGGCGGGGAAGCGGTCGCCGTCGCCGACGACATCTCCACGATGGCGGGCGGGCAGCGCCTCGTCGACGTCGCGCTGTCGTCGTACGGACGCCTCGACGGGGTCGTCTGTGTCGCCGGGATCCTGCGTGAACGGATGCTGTTCAACATGACCGAGGACGAGTGGGATCCGGTGATCGCCACTCATCTGAAGGGCACGTTCACCGTGTTCCGGGCCGCTTCGGCGGCCATGCGCAAGCAGCGGGCCGGGACCCTGATCGGGTTCACCAGCGGGAACCATCAGGGGTCGGTGTCGCAGGCCAACTACAGCGCGGCGAAGGGCGGGATCATCTCGCTCGTGCGGAGCGCTGCGCTGGGCCTGCACCGGTACGGGGTGACCGCCAACGCGGTGGCTCCGGTGGCTCGTACGCGGATGTCGGCCGGGGTTCCCATGGAGCTGGCGGAGATCGGGGAGCCGGAGGACGTCGCGGCGCTGGTCGTCTACCTGCTCTCGGACGGGGCGCGGGAGCAGGAGGTGACGGGGCAGGTCTACACCGTCGCCGGGCCGAAGATCGCGGTGTGGGCGCAGCCGCGGGAGCTGCGTGCCGCGTATGCCGAGGGAGGGTGGACGCCGGAGCGGATTGCCGAGTGCCTGCCGGGGTCGGTCGGGGTGGACCCGATGCCGATGCTGGAGCGGGTGGAGGCGATGGCGCGGGCTGCGGCGGCGGGGTCGCGGCCCAACGCCTGAGAGCTCCCCTGAAGAAGGGGGGTTGTTCTTGGCCGGAGATGACGAGGAGACCCCAATGGACTTCGGGTTCGCGGCGGAGGACGAAGCGTTTCGTGCGGAAGCGCGGGCGTGGCTCGACGAGTACGCCAAGGACGCGCAGGATCGCCGCAGTTGGGAAAGGGTGCTCGGCAAAGCCGGGTGGATCGGGCTCGGTTGGACCGAGCGCGGATACGGCAATCGGAGCGCCACCCTCACCCAGCAGGTCGTCTGGGCCGAGGAGTACGCGCGGTCAGGGGCACCGGCGCGGTCCGGGCATATCGGGGAGAAGCTTCTGGCGCCCACTCTCGTCGCGCACGGCACCGAGGAGCAGAAGGCCCGGTTTCTCCCGGCGGTCGCCGCGGGGGACGAGTTGTGGTGTCAGGGGTACAGCGAACCCGGAGCCGGGTCGGATCTCGCGGCGATTCGGACCAAGGCCGAACTCGGGTCGGACGGGGTGTACCGGGTCAGCGGGCAGAAGATCTGGACGTCTCTCGCCCATGAGGCCGACTGGTGTTTTGTGCTCGCCCGTACGGATCCCGAGTCGAGCCGGCATCACGGGCTGACTTTTCTTCTGGTGCCCATGGACCAGCCGGGGCGTATAGAGGTGCGGCCCATTCGGCAGATGACGGGGACCAGCGACTTCAATGAGGTGTTCTTCGACGGGGCACACGCGCGCGTGGAGCACGTCGTGGGGGGCGAGAGCGGTGGCTGGCGGGTCGCGATGAGTCTGCTCGGGTTCGAGCGGGGGGTGTCGACGCTGGCCCAGCAGGTCGGATTCGCCGCGGAGTTGGGGCGGGTGGTGCGGGCGGCCGTGGAGTCGGGGGCGGTCGAGGATCCCGTGGTGCGTGAGCGGCTTGTACGGCAGTGGGCCGAGCTGCGGGTGATGCGGTGGAACGCCCTGCGCACCCTGGGGCGGTCCGGGGACGCGGGGGCGCCCAGCGTGGCCAAGTTGCTGTGGGGTGGCTGGCATCAGCGGCTCGGGGAACTGGCGGTGCTGGTGCGGGGCGCGGCTGCCGGGGTCGGGCCCGGGGAATGGTCGCCCTCGGCGCCGTACGAACTCGACGAGGCGCAGCAGCTGTTCCTCTTCTCCCGGGCCGACACCATCTACGGCGGGTCCGATCAGGTTCAGCGCACGATCATCGCCGAGCGCGTGCTCGGTCTGCCCAGGGAGCCCAAGGGGGGCGTTTGATGCGCGGTGTGCTGTTCGACGGCAAGCAGGTGCAGGTCGTGGACGATCTGGAGGTGCGGGAACCGGGGCCCGGCGAGGTGCTGGTCGCGATCTCGGCGGCCGGGCTGTGCCACAGCGATCTGTCCGTAGTGGACGGGACCATACCCTTCCCGGTTCCTGTGGTGCTGGGCCATGAGGGCGCGGGAGTTGTGGAAGCGGTGGGGGTGGGAGTCACCCATGTCGAGCCCGGGGATCATGTGGCCCTGTCCACGCTCGCCAACTGCGGGACGTGCGCGGAGTGCGACCGGGGGCGGCCGACGATGTGCCGGCAGGCGATCGGGCGGCCGGGGCGGCCGTTCCGGCGGGGTGAGCAGGCGGTGTTCCAGTTCGCGTCCAACTCCGCCTTCGCGGAACGGACCGTGGTGAAGGCCGTACAGGTGGTGCGTATCCCGAAGGACATTCCCATGCCCTCGGCCGCGCTCATCGGGTGCGGGGTGCTGACGGGCGTGGGCGCCGTGCTCAACCGGGCGAAGGTGGACCGCGGGGACAGCGTCCTCGTGATCGGTACCGGCGGCATCGGCCTCAACGTTCTTCAGGGCGCGCGGATCGCGGGTGCCCTGCGGATCGTCGCCGTGGACGCAAATCCGGCGAAGGAGGCTGTGGCGCGGCAGTTCGGGGCGACCGACTTCCTGACCTCGACGGAGGGCGTGCGGGAACTGCTGCCGACGGGGGCGGACCATGCCTTCGAGTGCGTGGGGCGGGTGGAGCTCATCCGGCAGGCCGTCGACCTGCTCGACCGGCACGGGCAGGCGGTTCTCCTGGGGGTTCCGCCGGCCGGCGCCGAGGCCTCCTTCGTCGTGTCCTCCATGTACCTCGACAAGTCCATCCTGGGATGCCGGTACGGGTCGTCCAGGCCACAGCGGGATATCGCGCTGTACGCCGAGCTGTACCGGGACGGGCGGCTGCTGCTGGACGAACTGGTGACGCAGACGTATCCGGTCGAGGAGTTCGAGAGGGCGGCGGCCGATGCGGAGGCGGGGAAGGTGGCGCGGGGCGTGCTCACGTTCTGAGGTTCGGTTCGTGCGGGGCCGGCCGCCCGGCGGAGCCGCTCAAGCGCCGCCGGCGACCTGGACGTCGGCCCGGCTTCCGGTGCGGAAGGTGCGGCGATAGTTGGTGGGTGTGACGCCGAGCGCCGTCTGTAGGTGCTGGCGCATCGACTGGGCCGTGCCGAAGCCGGCGTCGGCGGCCACCTGGTCGACCGAGAGGTCGGTGGACTCCAGGAGGTGCCGGGCGCGTTCTACGCGTTGCTGGGTGAGCCACTGGCCGGGGCTGCCGCCGACCTCCTCGCGGAAGCGGCGCGTGAACGTCCGTACGGACATGGACTCCTGCTCGGCCATGTCACGCAGCTGGATCGGCTCGTGGAGACGGCCCAGCGCCCACGCGCGGGCATTGGTCGTGGACGCCTGCTGCGGGTCGGGGACGGGGCGGTGGATGTACTGGGCCTGGCCGCCGTCCCGATGGGGCGGTACGACCGTGCGGCGGGCCACCTCGTTGGCGATCGCAGTGCCGTGGTCGCGGCGGACCATGTGCAGGCACAGGTCGATCCCGGCCGCGACGCCGGCCGAGGTCAGCACGTCGCCCTCGTCGATGAACAGGACGTCCGCGTCGACCTTGATCTTCGGGAACAGCCGCTGGAAGCGCTCGGCGTCGGCCCAGTGCGTGGTGGCCGGGCGGCCGTCGAGCAGGCCGGCGGCGGCGAGGACGTAGACGCCGGTGCAGATGGAGGCGAGCCGGGTGCCGGGGCGGATGCGGGCGAGCGCGGCGGCCAGCTCGTCGGTCAGCACGCCCTCCTCGAAGACCGGGCCGAGCTCGTACGACGCCGGGATGATCACGGTGTCGGCGGTGGCCAGCGCCTCCGGGCCGCTGCCCACCTGGATGTCGAAGTCGGCGTCCGTCCTGACGGGGCCGGGCGGCCGGATCGAGCAGGTGACGACCTCGTACAGATGCCGTCCCTCGGAGTCCTTGGGGCGGCCGAAGATGCGGTGCGGGATGCCCAGCTCGAAGGGGAGCAGCCCGTCCAGGGCGAGGACGGCCACGCGATGCGGTCGGAACTCAGGCTCACTGCTCATGGCCCGATCCTAACGAATGCTGTCCTTCGGGCCAATGGCTCCGCGGTGGCGCAGGCCCGAAGCTCGTTGTCGTGACGCAGACAACCGAAGCCGCCGCCGTCGACGGGACCCCGCCGAGGCCCCGTCGCAACCGTATCCACCGTGCCTGGTTCGTCGCCGCCGTCGCCTTCGTGACGATCATCGGGGCCGCCGCCTTCCGCTCCGTGCCGGGGCTGCTCATCGATCCGCTGCACGACGAGTTCGGCTGGTCGCGCGGCACGATCGGGGCCGCCGTCTCCATCAACCTGGCCCTGTACGGCCTGACCGCCCCCTTCGCCGCCGCCCTGATGGACCGCTTCGGCATGCGGCGCGTGGTCGCGGTCGCGCTCACCATGATCGCGATCGGCTCGGGCCTGACGGTGTGGATGACGGCCGCCTGGCAACTGCTGCTGTGCTGGGGGCTGCTGGTGGGCCTCGGTACCGGCTCGATGGCGCTGGCCTTCGCCGCGACGGTCACCAACCGCTGGTTCACCGAGCGGCGCGGTCTGGTCACCGGCATCCTCACCGCCGCCTCGGCCTCCGGCCAGCTGATCTTCCTGCCCGTGCTGGCCCTGATGGTCGACGCGGGCGACTGGCGCCCGGCCGCCGTCACGGTCGCCCTCGCGGCCCTCGCGGTGGTCCCCTTCGTCTGGCTGCTGCTGCGCGACCACCCGGCCGACGTGGGCGTGAAGCCGTACGGCGCGAAGGAGTTCGTGCCCAAGCCGCCCCCCGCCCGGGGTGCCGCTCGCCGGGCGGTGACGGTGCTCTTCTCGGCGGCCCGCACCGGCCCCTTCTGGCTGCTCGCCGGGACCTTCGCGATCTGCGGTGCCTCCACCAACGGCCTCATCCAGACCCACTTCGTGCCCGCCGCCCACGACCACGGCATGCCCGTCCCGGCCGCCGCCTCGCTGCTCGCGGTCATCGGCGTGTTCGACGTGGTCGGCACGATCGCCTCCGGCTGGCTCACCGACCGCTTCGACTCACGCCGACTGCTCGCGGTCTACTACGCCCTGCGCGGCGTCTCCCTGCTGTTCCTGCCGATGCTGCTCTCCGCCACGGTCCACCCGTCGATGCTCTTCTTCATCGTCTTCTACGGCCTCGACTGGGTCGCCACCGTCCCGCCCACCGTGGCCCTGTGCCGGGAGCACTACGGCGAGGACAGCGCCATCGTCTTCGGCTGGGTCCTCGCCTCCCACCAGGTCGGCGCCGCGCTGGTGGCCTTCCTCGGCGGGGTCGCGCGGGACGTCTTCGGGACGTACGACATGGTCTGGTACGCCTCCGGTGCGCTGTGCGCGGCGGCGGCGCTGATGGCGCTGGTGATCCGGCGACGGCCGGTTTCCCCGGCGGTGGCGGCGGCGTGACGGCCTCGCCGGGGGTGACCGTGGCCTGGCGGCAGGGTCGGTGCGGTTGGGCGGCCGACGGTACAGCGGTGCGGGGGCGCGGGGGCGCGGGGGTGCGGGGGCGCGGGGGTGCGGCACCCGGCCTAGATGAACCGACCCTTGTGGAACAGCAGCGGTGCCTCGTCGCCGTCGCTCGCCCCCAGGGCGTCCACCCGCCCTACGACGATGAGGTGGTCGCCGCCCGTGTGCACCGCGTGGATCGTGCAGTCGATCCAGGCGAGCGTGCCCGCGAGGCGGGGGGAGCCGGACACGGGGGCCGCGTCGTACGTGACCCCCGCGAACTTGTCCGTGCCGCTCATCGCGAAGGCGCGGCACAACTCGCCCTGGCCGGCGCTCAGGACGTTGACGCAGAAGACGCCCGCGCGGGCGATGCGCGGCCACGTCGTCGACGTACGGCCGACCATGAAGGCGACCAGAGGCGGGTCGAGGGAGAGGGACGAGAAGGACTGGCAGGCGAAACCGGCGGGGGCGGCGCCCTGAGGAGCGTCGGCGGTGACTTGTGGATCGGTTGCGATGGCGGTGGCAGGTGCCGTGACAACGGCCACCCCCGACGCGAAGTTCCCGAGCACCCGCCGGAACTCCGCCTGCGGGATCGGCGCCCGCTCGTCCTCGCCGACACAGCGCAGCGCCGGGCGCGGCAGCGCCTCTACGGGCGGTGCGTCGGCCGACCTGAGGTAGCGGACGGCGACGGCGGCCATTCCTGCGTGTCCCATCACGATTCCCATTGAAACTGACGACTCGTCAGATGGGAAGGGATGTGCGGGGGTGAACGGCCGCACTCTTCACGCCCTACCGACCCCTGTACTCGGCGTTCCTGCGCTCCACGAAACTCGCCACCCCTTCCCGGGCGTCCTCCGTCGTCATGTTGATCTCCTGCGCGGCCGCCTCCGCCGCGAAGGCGGTGGCGCGGTCGGAGTCGAGGGAGGCGTTGACGAGCTGTTTGGTGAGGGCGAGGGCGCGGGTGGGGCCGGTGGCGAGGCGGGCTGCCCACTCCATGGCCGTCTTGTCCAACTCCCCGTCCGGCACGACCCGGTTGACGAGGTCGAGCCGCTGCGCGTCAGCGGCTGTGAGCGCGTCGCCGAAGAACATCAGTTCCTTCGCCCGCTGGGGGCCGACGAGGCGGGGGAGGAGATAGGCGCCGCCACCGTCGGGGACGAGGCCGCGTCGCACGAACACCTCGATGAACTTGGCGGATTCGGCGGCCAGTACGAGGTCGCAGGCGAACGCGAGGTGCGCGCCGAGGCCCGCCGCGGTGCCGTTCACCGCGGCGATCACCGGCTTTTCGCAGTCGAGTACGGCCGAGATCAGCCGCTGGGCGCCGAGGCGGATCGTGCGGGCGACATCGCCCGGGACCCGTTCGCCGGCCGCCGACCCGCCCCGCAGATCCGCGCCGGCGCAGAAGCCACGGCCCGTGCCGGTCAGTACGACGGCCCGCACGGCAGGGTCCGCGGAGGCTTCGGTGAGCAGTTCGATGATGCGTTCTCGCTGGTCAGGGGTGATGGCGTTGAGGGTTTCGGGGCGGTTGAGGGTGATACGGCAGACCTGGTTGTCAGTGGCCTGCTGTACCAATGAATCGACGGGATTTCCGGGCACACGGGGGGAATCGGGCATGTCCATCTCATCGTTGGCGTTGATGCGGTCGGTATTCGTGCGGTCGGCATGCATGTCAGCGGCACACCACCAGCGCGTCGAGCGCGACCGCGCCCTGCCCCCTGGGCAGCACCATCAGCGGATTGATGTCGAGCTCCGCGAGGTCGTCCCCGAGTTCCAGCGCCATGCGCTGCACACGCAGGACGACTTCCACGAGCGCGTCGAGGTCCGCCGGGGGCCGCCCCCTGACCCCGTCGAGGAGGGCCCGCCCGCGCAGTTCGGCACACATGTCCCGGGCCTGCTCCTCCCCGAAGGGCGGCACCCGCACCGCGGTGTCGCCCAGCACCTCCACGAGCACCCCGCCGAGCCCGACGGTCACGGTCGGTCCGAACAGCTCGTCGTGTGTGGCGCCCACGACCATCTCGACGCCCCGCTCGACCATCTGGCAGACCAGGACACCGTCCAGGGAGACGTCCTCGTAGCGTGCGATGTCAGTCAACTCCCGGTAGGCGTCCCGGACCTGGCTGGCGGAAGTCAGCCCGATCTTGACGAGGCCGAGCTCGGTCTTGTGGGCGATCTGTGCGCCGGACGCCTTCATCACCACCGGGTAGCCGACCAGCCCCGCGGCCCGTACGGCCGCCGCCGCGCTGGTCACCAACTGCTCGCGCGGGACGCGGATCCCGTACGCCCGCAGCAACTGCTTCGCCGAGTGCTCGCTCAGCTGCTCGCCCGGGCGTATCAGTGCCTGCGCCTTGCGGAAGGACGGCGAGGGCATGCGCGGGGCCTCGTCGAAGGGGGAGCGGTAGCCGGCGACGAAGCGGTGGTGGTCGAGGTAGGCGCGGACGGCGGTGATGCAGTTCGCCACCGTCCGGAAGGTGGCCACGCGCGAGGAGCCGAGCAGGACATCGCGGTACGCCGGCTCGGTGCCGACCGGCGACCCCCACACCACGCACACCAGCTTGTCCGTCCGCTCGGCGGCGTCCACCAGGTCCTGGACGAGCCGGTCGCTGAGCGGCGGGAAGGGCCCGGTGACAGGACAGATCAGGACGCCGACCTGCGGGTCGTCGAGGATCGCGTCGATGATCTTCCGGCCGCGCCAGTCCCCGACCGGATGCCCGCCGTTGTCGACCGGGTTGGCCACGCTCAGATACTCGGGTATCCACTGGTGCAGCTCGGCCTGCTTGGCCTCCTTCAGCACGGGCAGTGGCAGCCCCGCCTCGGTCGCCAGGTCGGCGAAGTGCGCGCCCGTGCCGCCCGAGATCGAATAGACGACGACGCCATCGGCGCGGGGCGGCCGCGCACGGGCCAGCAGGGCGGCGGTGTCCTGGAGTTCGTCCAGGCCGTCGACCCGGATCACCCCGTACTGCCGCATCGCCGCGTCCACCACCGCGTCCGCCCCGGTCAGCTTGCCGGTGTGTGAGGCGGCCGTGCGTGCGCCGGTCTCGGTGCGGCCCACCTTCACGGCGACTACGGGCACCTTGCGGCGGGCGGCGCGATCGGCGGCGAGGAGGAAGGAGCGGCCGTCCTTGAGGCCCTCGACGTAGCAGGCGATGGCGCCCACGTCGGGCTGCTCGGCGAAGTAGGAGATGAAGTCGGCGGTCTCCAGGTCGGCCTCGTTGCCGGTGGGTGCCCAGTGGGTCAGACGGATGCCGAGCTCCTGGAGGGCGAAGACGGGGCGGCCCTGGTGGCCGGACTGGGTGATCAGGGCGATCGCGGGGCCCTCCAGGTCGTCCCGGAACCGCTCGAAGGCGTTGAGGTTGGTGTTCGGGCCCAGCAGCCGCATGCCGGACCGTTCGACGGCGGCGGTGAGCCGGCCCTGCGCCGCGGCGCCCTCCTCGCCAGTCTCCGCGAACCCGGCGGCGAAGACGACGGCGAACTTCACCTTGGCCTCGGCCAGTTCCTCGACCACGGGAAGGGGGTCGGCGACCAGCAGCACGGCGAGATCGATCTGCTCGGGCAGGTCGGCGACGGAAGGAAAGCAGGGGATGCCGAAGACGGAAGCGCGGCTCGGATGCACCGGGTGGAGCCGGGCGCCGACCCGCTCCGACCAGGCGATCAACTGGCGGGTGACACCGGTGTTCGGCCGGCCCTCGGCGTCCGAGGCGCCGATCACGGCGACCGACTCCGGCCGGAAGAGGCGGCCCAGATCGGGCACGGCGGAGTACAGCGGACGGCCGCTGACGTCGAGATCGTCGACCTCGGCCGGCCGGCCGTGGACGGCGGGCCCGGGCTGCTCGCCACAGGCGATGACCCGGGCCCGGCGGGAGTCGGTGGTGAGGGTGCCGTGGGTTGATCCAAGCATCGGCCCGCCCGCTTCTGTGTGACAGCGATTAACTGACGCAGTGTCAGATTAAAGGAACTGACACCGTGTCAGGAACGGTTGTGCACACAAAGTTGGGCGGCGATGTCGGAGGCACCGGCCTGCGGAGCCCGTTCACAGCACCGCCAGCACCTCCTTCGCCACCCGCTCTCCCGACCGCACCGCCCCGTCCATGAAGCCCATCCAGTGCGTGGAGGTCTCCGTCCCGGCCCAGTGGATGCCGCCGACGGGCTCGCGCAGGGCGGGGCCGTACTGGGTCAGGACGCCGGGTGCGGCGATGGAGACGGGGCCGCCGCGGGTGTAGGCCTCGTTGTTCCAGCGTTGCAGCACGAAGGAGGTGGGGGAGGCCGCTTTCTCGCCGAAGTACGTCGCGTAGTCCTTCAGCACGGCCGCCCGGACCTCCGCCTCGCTTGCCGCGTCCAGCTTGCGGGCCTCGTCGGCCTCGATGAAGCCCATCAGGGCGCCGTAGGAGGCGTCGGGCGGGGAGTTGTCGAAGGTGGAGCTGATGACGCCGGTGTCGCTGACGACCTGGCCATTGAAGCCGTCGGCGCGCCAGAAGGGGGTGTCGTAGATCGCGATCGCCTTGCCGACCGAGGCCATCGGCAGGCGCTGGGTGAGCTGGTCGCGGGTGGCGGGGAGGAGCGGGGCGTAGGTGATGCGGGCGGCGAGGGGCGGGGGTACGGCGACGACGACCTTTCTGGCCGTGACGGTGATGCCGTCGGCCGTGACGACGTAACTGCCGCCGGACCGGGCGATCGTGCGCACCGGGGCGCTCAGCACCACGCGGTCGCCGAGTGTGGCGGCGAGTTTGACCGGTACCAGTTGTGAGCCACCGGCGAAGCGCAGTTCCTGGGCGCCGTTCGCGGTCTCGGTGAGGCGTTCCAGGGTGCCGGGGGTGGACGCGTTGCCGGCGGCGGCGATGTAGAAGAGGACGAACAGGAAGGAGAGTTCACGGGGTTCGGCCGAGAAGATCGACGTACAGGCCACGTCGAAGAGGAACTTGGCCGACGGGATGACCGCGTTGGCGCGCAGCCAGGTCTCGAAGGTCTGCCGGTCCCACTCGTCGGCCTTCGCCGCCGTCCAGGGCGCGTCGACCGGGATCTTCTTGGCCAGGTCGTTGAGCGTGGCCTGGACGATCGCGGCGTTGGCGAGGCCGGCCGCGTCGATGGGCGGGACCGCGCCGAGGATGCCGTCGGTGGCGTAGGGGGTCTTCCTGCCGTCCTTGTAGAGGAGGTTGTTGCCGGTGTTGTAGGTGGTGAAGGTGCCCACGCCGAGGGAGTCGGCGAGGGCCTTGATGCGGTCCTGGGTGGGGCCGATGAACTCACCGCCGCCCTCGGTGACGCCGCCGCCCGCCAGGTCCAGGCCCAGCACCCGGCCGCCCACGCGGTCGCGGGCCTCCAGAACCACGACCGACTTTCCGGCCGCCACCAGATCGCGGGCCGCGGTGAGGCCGGCCAGGCCGGCGCCGACGATCGCGACATCCACGTCGCGCGTGGCCGCGGAGGCGGTACCGGCGCCGGTCGCGGTGAGAGTCGCGGCACCTGCTGCGGCTGCCGCGCCGCCGAGGAGGGAACGCCGGGAGAGCTTGGGGGCCTTGAGGGACTTGGAGTCCTTGGGGGCGGGGGAAGTCCCGGAAGCCCCGGGGAGTTGTCTTTCGCTTGCCACGTGCGTCCTCCGTCGTAGCGAGAGGGAGTGGAGCCGGAACGAAAAGATGAACAGGGCTCACATTCTGGCTCCGTGCCGTGGCGCGGTACAGCCCTTGCGTCACTTCTGGCTCTCAAGTAACGCCGGGTGTGGGTAATGGAGTTGAGGTCTGAGAAGCCCAGGAGGGGCGCAGAGTGCAGGGCGCCGGGCGATGGGTCAGAGGGTCAGGTCGGCAGTCGGGAGACCCGTCGGCCGCCATCCGCGTCACCGTCGGCACCGCGGGCGACGGCCTTCGCGATCTTCTGCGCGTCGATCGCCATCTCGCGGAGGTTGCCGCTGATGGGGTTGGTGTAGCCGGTGAAGTACAGGCCGGGGGCGCCGGCGGGGGTCCGGGCGCCCTGGACGAGCGGGGGCTTGCCGCGGGCGTCGAGGACGTCGAGGTGGCCCACGAGGCCCTCCAGGGCGCGGACGTATCCGGTGGCCGCGATGACGGCGTCCGGCGAGACGCGGGTGCCGTCGGCGAGGAGGACCTTCCCGTCCTCGAAGCCGTCGACGGCGGCCACGATCTCGATGCGGCCCTTGCGTACGGCGTCGATGAGGCCGACGTCGAGGACCGGGATCGCGCCTTCCTTGACCCGGCTGTAGAGCCCGGTCTCGGGGCGCGGCAGCCCCTGGGCCGACAGGTCCGGCACGCTCAGCTTCGCCACGGGCTTGGCGAGCCGGTCGACGAGCCCGACCGGCAGCCGCCGTACGAGGATGCTGGTGCGCTGGGCGGGCCACCCGGCGGTGGAGCGGCGCACGATGTGCGGCACCGTACGCACGGCCAGCCGCACCCGCGAGGCGCCGCCTTCCACCAGGTCCACGGCGATCTCGGCACCGGTGTTGCCGATGCCGACGACCAGGACGTCGCGGTCGGCGTAGGGCGCCGGGTTGCGGTACTCGCCGGCGTGCAGGAACTCACCGCTGTAGGTGTCCAGGCCGGGCCAGTCCGGGATGCGCGGGGTGTGGTTGTGGCCGGTGGCCACGACGACCGCGGCGCCGGTCAGTTCACGGCCGCCGGTGGCGTGCAGCAGCCAGCCGGTGCCGTCGGGGGCGGGCTCGACCCGGGAGACCTCGACGCCGGTGACGATCTCCAGGTCGTGGAACTCCGCGTACTTCTCCAGGTAGAGCGACACGTCGTCCCGGGCCACCCAACGCCCGAACCGACGCGGCATCGGCAGCCCGCGCAGGCCCGACAGCCGTCGGGTGGTGTGCAGATGGAGCCGGTCGTAGTGGCGTCGCCAGGAGGCGCCGGCCCGGTCCGACTTCTCCAGCACCACCGCACGCAGTCCCCGAGCGCGCAGCGCTTGCGCGACGGAAAGTCCGCCGGGGCCGCCGCCGATGACGTAGACGGGGCGGTCCGTGGGGGTCGGGGACGCTATGGAGTCGGCCATGTTCGGGAGCGTAATCACGCAGCCGGTTGATGGGTCTCGGTCAAGACCGGAATTGGTTGCGGATCGATCACGGCTGTAGGAGGGGTGGGTGGGATCTGTGGCGTAGGTCTCCTGGTTGTGAGGGTGGGGTGGGGGCGCATGACAGGACGCCGAGCCCTCAAGGGTAGGCGGGGGCTCGGCGTCCTGGGGCGGTGCCCGGAGTCATGACGGGAAACCGGTACCGCGTCCTGAGGGGCCTGCTGTCCGGCCTCGAAAAGGGCTGCCCGAGGGGCTAACCGGCGGCTCGCTCGGTCTGGTGGCCGCTGATCCTGGCGATCCACTCGATGAAGTCGCCGGGGTCCGAGTTGGCGCCGTGGCCCTCGTCCCAGTAGTAGAGGTGGCTCACGTCGTCGCCGAGGGTGTGTGCGGCGGCGGCGAGGTTGGCGGAGACGGTGTGGGAGGTGTCGGAGTCCTTGGTGCCGAGGCGGATCCACCAGTGCTTGGTGCGGTGCGGGTTGGGCTTCGCGACCAGGAAGGGCATCGGGTTCATCAGCCGCAGCGTGTCGGGGATGTCGCTCGCCACCCGCTTGCTGCTCAGGCCCGTGGTGTCGTTCTTGACGCCGTAGGCCGTGAAGTGGCGGGCCTGGGTGGTGCCGAGGCCGAACAGGTTGTTCTCGCCCGTCGACAGGTCGAAGGCGTCGAAGGACGGCGCGGCCTTCTTGCGGGCGCCGACGTGCGTGAGGAAGTCGGCCCAGGAGAAGGCCGCCTTGCCGCCGGACCAGGTGATGAAGGTGTGGGAGGCGAGGTAGGACTCGCGGTCCGCGTTCGACAGGGCCGCCAGGTATGTGGTCGCCGACGGCTCCAAGTACTGCTTGACCAGGTACTCGTCGTAGTTGCGGGCCGTGAGCGTGCCGAAGCCGCCGAGACCCCTCAGCTTCAGGGACGCCTGGTACTCGGCGAACTGCGAGCCCAGTTCCTTCGACACCCTCTGGTCGACCTTGGAGCCGGAACTCGTGGCGTTTGAGCCCCAGTTCCACTCGTAGGCGTCGTCGGCGTGCTCCAGGTCGGTGATCGGGCACCAGGCGCCGGTCGCGAAGATGGCGTCGCTCGCGTCGGCCGCGCCGATCTCCTTGAGGTACTTGTCGTAGAGCGGGCTGTCGCCGGACGCGCCGAGCAGGGAGGACAGGGCGCCGCCCGCGCTGGTGCCGGAGGAGACGATGCGGTCGACGTTGCCGGGTATGCGGCCCTTGTTGAACCGCACGTACCGGACGGCGGCCTTGAGGTCGACGATCGCCGCGGGGGCGACGCCGTAGTACTCGCCTGCGGAGTTCTTGAGCGTACGGCCGCGAGCGCCGGGCTCGACGACGACGTAGCCGGCCGCGAGCGCCAGCTTCGGGAGGCTGACCATCGCGCCCTGGGCGTTCACCATGCCGTTGCCGCCCGAGGCGACCTCACCTGAGGCCGACGCGGAGGTGCTCGGCGACGCGGAGGCGCTCGGCGCGCCGCCGCCCGGCATGCCGGTCATGCCACCCCCGCCCACGCCCGTCGCGTCCGCGACCGACGACGGCATGTAGCCGCCGACCGAGTTGGCGAACAGGATCGGGGCGCGGGTGGCGTCGACGGCCGTGCCGTCGATCTTCACGGGGACGCTCACGTTCAGGCTCTGGTACTTCTCGTCGACCGGCTTCGCGACGTAGGTGATCGCCTTGTAGAAGCGGTACTCCACCTCGTGCTCGGCCCCGTCGGCGTCCGTGATGGCCGTCGTCAGGGTCGAGTAGGCGTCCTCGTCGAAGACCAGGGCGCCGGCCGAGGACAACCCCGAAGACCCCGAAGGCCCCGAAGACCCCGCGGACCCGGACGCGCTCGTGCCGCTCGACCCGCTCGACGCCTTCGCGGTCAGGGCGATACCCCCGACCGCCGCGACCCCTGCGGCCGCCCCGATCCCCATGACCACGCTCCTGCGCTTGACTGCCCTGTGCCTCACGTCCGGCTCCCTCGGCTCACTCGGTGTCCTCGGCTTGCGTCTCTGCGAACCTAGCCAAACTGTGGACAAGATTGCCAACAATCCGCGGGGACTCATCCGGGATGCACAGGCGATTGTCAGGCTCCTCCTATCTGACGTACCGTCAGATTCATGGACGCGATCTGGCTCACAGGTGCGGAATGGCTGGCCGTGCTCCGAATAGGCCTCGGGCTGTGGTGGCTGGAGAGCTGGCGGCACAAGGACAAGAAGAGCTGGTTCGAGGGGGCGGGGATCTCCTGGGCGGCAGACGTGGCGGCCAAGCACCGCTGGAACGCCGTACGGTCCGGCTTCGCGGCCGTCGTGACACCCCGGCCGCGGACGATGGCGTACGTCGTCCTGTACGCGGAGCTCGCCCTCGGGCTCGGGCTCATCCTCGGGTTCCTGACCCCGATCGCCCTCGTCGGCGGGCTGCTGCTCAACGTCCTCTACTTCACCCTCATGATCCACGACTGGGGCGAGCAGGGGCAGAACTCGATGATGGCGCTGATCTCGGTGGTCGCGCTGTTCGGGATGTCGTGGCAGTCGTGGTCGGTGGACAGCGCGCTGGGCTTGTTCTGATGGGTCTGTTCTGATGGGGGAGCGCTGATGAGCGGGCAGCGATACGACATCCCGGAGGCCGACGCCTTCACCCGCACCTACTGGGACGCGGCAGCGCAGGGGCAGTTGCTCATCCGCAGGTGCCGCGCCTGCGCACGCGCCCACCACTACCCCCGCGAGTTCTGCCCCCACTGCTGGAGCGAGGACGTGACGTGGGAGCCCGCGAGCGGCCGGGCCACCCTCTACACCTGGTCCGTCGTGCACCGCAACGACCTGCCGCCCTTCGGGGAGCGGACGCCGTACGTCGCCGCCGTCGTCGATCTCGCCGAGGGGCCGCGGATGATGACCGAGGTCGTGGAGTGCGAGGACGCCGGGCGGCTGCGGGCCGGGCTGGAGCTGTCGGTCGTCTTCCGGGACGGGGTGCCGGTGTTCCAGCCGGTGTATCGCGCGGCCTGACTTGACCGGTGCGAGGTTCAACATGATCTAGCCAGGAATCCCGGCCCTTTAGGGCTCGGGAGGAATGGCTTCCCTGGACTGCTCTGATGCCTGCGTTACAGCGGGCGATTTTGCTGCTCGATGTACTCCTTGATAACGGACAGCGGTGCTCCGCCGGCGGAGGCCGCGAAGTATGAGGGTGACCAGAAGTGTGCGCCCCACAGGTACTTGCGGATGTGATCGGCGTACTCCTTGCGGAGGTAGTGGGCGGACACGCCCTTGAGCGATCCGACCAGCGTCGACAGCTTGACCTGCGGCGGGTAGTGGATGAGGAGGTGGACATGATCGAGTTCGCCGTTGAACTCGCGCAGCTCGGCGTTGGCCTTCTCGCAGACCTCCCGCATGATCTCTTCGCAGCGCGTCAGGATCTCGTCGGTGAAGACTCCGCGCCGGTACTTCGGGACAAAGACCAGATGCACATGAAGGGTGTAGACGACGCTGCGGCCCCTACGGATATCAGGGTTTGGTTCCCAATCGGGTGACATAGACAGGCTCTACGATGATTCATATGAAGCTCGTCGTGCAGGTTCGCCTCATGCCAACACCCGAGGTGGCGTCGGCACTTGAGTGCACCCTGCGCGCGGCTAACGCCGCGGCGAACTGGCTGTCGGGCCAGGCGCACGAGCGAGGTGAGACCTCACGCAAGGCGTTGCAGGGCTTCGCCTACCGCGACCTCAAAGACCGGGGACTGTCGCCGCAACCCGCGCTGCACGTGCTGCGGAAGGTCGCCGATGCCTACACCACCCTGCCGGCGAACATCCAAAACGGGAACCTCGGCAAGCCGGGGTCGAAGCGCCGCCGCAGGGCAGAGGGAAAGCCGATCGGCTTCCGGCCGGACGCGGCACAGCCGTATGACGACCGGTGCCTCAGCTGGCAAGTGGATGAGCAGACCGTCAGTATCTGGACCACCGCCGGGCGTATCCGGGGCGTACGGTTCGTCTGCTCCGAGCAGGCCCGCGAGCTGCTGGCCGAGCACCGCAAGGGCGAGTCTGATCTTGTCCACCGTGACGGCAGGTGGTTCCTCATCGCCACGTGTGAAGTCCCCGAGGCCGAGCAGTACGAGCCGACCGATTTCCTCGGCGTGGACCTGGGCATTGTCCACATCGCCACCACTTCGGACGGGAAGATCCACGCTGGACGCGGGCTGAATCGCTACCGCAAGCGCCAGCTTGCCCTGCGGGCGAAGCTCCAGAAGAAGGGCACCAAGTCTGCCAAGCGGGTCCTCAAGCGGCAGCGCCGCAAGGAGCAGCGTAAAGCGACCGAGACCAACCACATCATCTCTAAGCGCATCGTGACCGAGGCTGAACGCACCGGGCGCGGAATCGGCATGGAAGACCTTGCCGGTATCCGCCAGCGGGTACGGCTGAGAAAGCCCCAACGGGTCGCGCTGCACTCCTGGGCCTTCGCCCAGCTCGGACAGTTCGTGGAGTACAAGGCCCGCAGGGCCGGTGTCCCCGTGCTGTTCGTCGACCCCGCCTACACCTCCCGCACGTGTGCGGAGTGCGGATACACAGACAAACTGAACCGTGTCTCTCAGGGACGGTTCGCGTGCCGGTCATGCGGATTCGTTGATCACGCCGACCGCAATGCCTCCCGCAACATCCGCGTACGTGCACGGCAGTTGTGGCGAAGCGGGGCGGAGTCACACGCCCCTGCACCCGCTCAGGGTGCTGGACGGAGGAGACAACCCAGCAGCCAGTTGGGCTCTACCTCCAAGCCTGGCCCTTTAGGGCCGGGTAGTTGACTGGCCGCATGCCTCACGCCGACATACGTCCCGCCAGTCACCCGTACCCCCATCCCGACCTGCACGGCCACGGGCTGCGCCTGCGCCCCTGGGATCCGGACTCCGAGGCCGACGCCGCGACTTGGTTCAGGGGCCGCAGCGACCCGGATTTCCGGCGCTGGAATACTCCGTTGAGCATCGGGACCGACCTCGACAGCGCGCGGGAGTCCCTGCGTGACGCGGCACGGCACATGCGGGAGGGCTCCTCCGTGTCGTACTGCGTCACCGACGCGTCGACCGGTACCCCCTTCGGGCATATCGGCGTCAACGTCATCGACCGGGTCATGCGCTCCGCCCGCGTCGGCTACTGGGTGCTCCCCGAGGCCCGCGGCCGCCGTGTCGCCACCCACGCCCTCACCCTCGTCACCCAGTGGGCCCTCGCCGAGCCGGGCCTGTGCCTGTACCGGCTCGAACTCGGCCATGCCGTCGGGCACGACTCCTCCTGCCGTATCGGCGAGCGGTGCGGGTTCCGGTACGAGGGAACCCTGCGGGGCGCGATGTGGGAGGAGGGGCGGCAGGACGCGTACCGGGACGTACATCTGCACGCCCGCCTGGCGACGGACCCGGACCCGACCCCGCAAACGGACCCCGATGCCGCCCCGGACGTCAACCTGTAGGCCCGTGGACCCGTGAACCGCAAGCCTCCCAACCCCCGCCTGGGAGTGGGGTCTTGTGTCGGCTTGGTGTCCACGGCGGAAAAGGGTGCACAGTCGGTGCCGGGGCGCGGGATCATGAGGTATGCGCCCGGACGACTGGTACTGCACCCAGGATCTCACCGGCTTCCTCTCCCACGCCGGTGGCTTCCTGCGCTCACGCCCCGATCTGCACACCGTCGTCCTGACGGTGACCGAGACGCTGCGCACCAGCGGGTTGCGTGCGTACGGCGACGAGGCGCCGGTCTTCGGGGTGCTGGAGGTGGGCGGGCAGGTACGGGCCGCCTACTTCCGCACCCCGCCCTACCGGCTGAACGTCACCCCGCTCACCCCCGACGAGGCCGACTCCCTCGCCGCCCACCTGGTCGCCCTCGGCCACTCGGTCCCCGGCGTCATCGCGGCCCGCGAGACCGCCGAGGCCTTCGCAACTGCCTGGCGCCGGCACGCGGGCGGCCGGGGCACGGTCAGCCAGAGCCAACGCCTGTACCGACTCGGCAACCTGGCCCTGCCGCAGCCCCTTCCGGCGGGCCGGGCGCGGGTCGCGGGCAAGGAGGACCGGGAGCAACTGACGCGCTGGTACCGCGAGTTCATCGAAGCCGTCGGCGACCACGCCGCCCGTGACGCCCCCGCATGGGCCGACTCACGGATCTCCTACGGAGGCATCACCTTCTGGGAGGACCCGGACGGCACCCCCCTCGCGATGGCCGGCGTGACCCCGGTGGTCGCCGGCCAGGTCCGGGTCGCCCCCGTCTACACCCCGGCCCACCTGCGCGGACGTGGCTACGCGGGCGCGGTCACGGCCCAGGTCAGCCGGGCCGTGCTCGCCTCGGGGGTGCGCGAGGTACTGCTCTTCACGGACCTCGCGAACCAGACGAGCAACAGCCTCTACCAGCGCATCGGGTACCGGGCGGTGGCCGACTTCGCGGCGTACGACTTCCGGGGGGCCCGGGGCTTCTAGGCGTCCCGGGCTGTCGCATCCACGCGCGCTATGGTGCATCTGCAATCTGTTCGAAAAGCGCTCAGGTGTACGGGGAGAAGTAGGTCTCACGGTGTCCGATCTGGGGAGGGTGTCCGATCTCGGAAGGCTCATAGCCAACCGCTACCAGTTGGTGGAGCGCGTCGGACGCGGCGGCATGGGCACCGTGTGGCGGGCCGAGGACGAACTGCTCAACCGGCACGTCGCCCTCAAGAAGCTGCATGTCCCGCCGCACCTGCACGACGACGAGGTCCAGCGGCTTTACGAACGCACTCGCCGTGAGGCCCGCAGCGCCGCCCGGATCACCCACCCCCACGTGATCGTCGTGCACGACGTCGTCGACGACGAGGGCCTGCCGTGCATCGTCATGGAGTACATCCCCTCGGTCACGCTCAGTGACGTTCTGAAGGAGAAGGGCGCGCTGTCGCCGGGCGAGGCCGCCCGGATCGGACGCAACATGGCCGCCGCGTTGCGCGCCGCGCACGACGCCGGTGTGCTGCACCGGGACGTCAAGCCCGCCAACGTGCTGCTCGGGCATGACGGCCGTATCGTCCTCACCGACTTCGGGATTGCGGTGGAGTCCGGCACCCCGTCCCTGACGAAGACCGGGGAACTCGTCGGCTCGATCCAGTACCTCGCCCCGGAACGCCTCCGCAGCGGGATCGCCGAGCCCGGCCCCGCCTGCGATCTGTGGTCGCTCGGAGCGACGCTGTACGAGGCCGTCGAGGGGCGGCCGCCGTTCCGCCGGGACACGGCGTTCGAGACGGCGTACGCCATCGCCTCCGACCCGCACGAGCCCCCGCGCCGCGCCGAGGACCTCGGCCCGGTGATCGAGGGACTGCTGGTGAAGGAGCCCGGCCTGCGCATGGACGCCCAGGAGGCCGAGCACCTCCTGAGCAGGGTGACCGGCGGGGCGACCGCCCCCCTCGACCCGCCCACGCGGCCGGAGCGGGTGCGTACCACCCTCACGGCCAACCCCACCGCCAACCCCACCGCCAACCCCACCGCCAACCCCACCGCCACCCCCGCCCCGACCTCGACCGCCCCTCACGTGGCCTCCGCCGTGCCGGGGCGTAAGCGGGGCCGCCGCACGGCCCTGTGGATCGCCTCCGCAGTGGTGATCGCCGCCACCGTGACGGGCGCTGTGCTGCTACGGCCCTGGGACGATGCCGCCTCGCGCGGCGCCGCCCCGTCCCCCTCCCGGTCCGCGTCCGGCACCCCTGACACCTCCGGCGCCTCCCCGAAGCCGAGCGCCGCCCCGTCCCCGGTTCCCAGCGGCTACCACCTGGTGAAGGCCGGGCAGGGCTTCTCCGTGCCCGTGCCGGACGGCTGGAAGGCCACGAAGGTGCCCACCACCGGTGAAGTCGCCTACATCGACCCGTCCGGGCTGGTGGGCCTGCGGGTCGAGGTGGTCGAGTTCGCGGGGTCCGATCCGCTCCAGCACTGGCGTGACACCGAGGAGCCCCAGACGCGCCGCGACAACGCGGGCTACGAGCGGGTCAGGATGAGCCGCACGACGTTCCGGGGGCGGACCGCCGGGTACTGGGAGTTCACCTTCGAGGGCAGGGTGCGGGGGTACCGGGGCGTCGAACTGGCCGTCAACGGTGCCGACAACACCCAGTACGCCATCTACCTCTCCGCACCGGAAGCGCAGTGGGACGAGTACCGCCCGGTCTTCGACACCGCCGTCAACGGGATCCGCCTCCCCGACTGACGCCGACCACCAGGCCCTACGGCCAGAGCAGCTCCCTCACCCAACCACCCTCTCCGCGCCGGTAGTCGAGCCGCACATGCCGACGCCGCGCGTCGCCCTGGAAGAACTCCACCTCGTCGGGGCGCAGCTGGTACAGCGTCCACGTCGGCACGGGAGCGTCGGGCTCGCGGCCGGCCCGTTCCCAGGCCGACTCGGAGGCCCGCGCCAACTCCTCCAGCGAGCGAAGGACCTGACTCTGGCGGCCGGTCAGTGCCGCCGCCAGAGCGCCGGTCGAGCGGGCCTGCAGATCGGCCTGGCCGTCCTGGGCGGGGGCGGCTGTCACGGGGCCCCGCACCCGCACCTGGCGACCCTGGGCCGGCCAGTAGAAGCCGAGGGCCGCGTACGGGCGGGCCGTCAGCTGGCGGCCCTTGCGGCTGTCGACGTGGGTCGCGAAGGACCAGCCGGAGGCGTCCGCGCCGTGCAGCATCACCGTCCGTACGTCCGGCAGGCCGTCCTCGCCGGCCGTGGCGAGGGACATGGTGTGCGGTTCCAGCTGCCCCGCCGCCACCGCCTCGGCGAACCAGGCCGTGAACAGGGCGAGCGGGTCGGCGGGTGCGGTGGCCGGGTCGAAGGCAGGCAGCTCGGTGGCTGCCGGGTCCCACACCCGCAGCGACCTCAGCAGCTCATGAAGCAGGTCATCTCCCATGCCTCGATTGTCACGTGCCGCGGCGGCCGTACCGGCTCACAGCTGACCGAGGTCGGACGACACCCAGCGTTCGGGCCGCATGTGGATGACGATCTGCTCGCCGTGGTTCTTCCAGGCGAAGTCGACATAGCCGTCGACCTTCCCGGGCGGGAGATAGCGGGCCGCGACCTCCCGGAGCTCTTCCAGGGTGGCGGGGGTCGTGTCGATGACCGGGCCCTCGACCGAGGCGTACCGGACGGTGGGTTCGACGCGGTCGACCATCAGGGTGAACCGGCCGGACGACTGGATCAGCTGGTTCTTCCGGGAATCCAGCCCGGTCAGGACCCATACGTCGCCGCCGGGCTCGTACTGGTACCAGACCGGCACGGTCAGTGGGGCGCGCCCCGCGCCCGCGTCGACGGACAGCGCGGCGACATGGGGCTCGGCAAGGAACTGTTCGCGTTCTTCTCGGGTCAGGGCCATGCCCGCAGTCCTCTCGGTCGGCTCAATCCCTCCCCAGTACCAACGTCCCCGACGAGCAGAACCATCCCCCGGTCGCCGAAGCGACACCCAGACGGGGCAATGCCCCGCCCCGCCCCCGCACCTGACGCTCCCCGCCCTCGCCCCGTAGCTGCCGCACCGCCTCCACCAGCAGGAACAGCCCTCGCATCCCGGGATGCTGGGCCGAGAGGCCGCCCCCGTCCGTGTTGACCGGCAGTTCCCCACCGCGGACCAGCAGCCGCCCCTTCTCCACGAACGCCCCGCCCTCGCCCTTCCCGCAGAAGCCGAGGTCCTCCAGCGTCACGAGGGTCATGTACGTGAACGCGTCGTAGATCTCGGCGAAGTCGATCTCCTCCGGACGCACCCCGGCCCGCTCGAAGGCGAGGCGTCCGCTGACCGCCGCCGGGCCCACCGTGAAGTCGGGCCATTCGGACATCGCCGCGTGTGAGACGTGCTCCCCGGTGCCGAGCACCCACACCGGAGCCGTACGGCAGTCCCGTACGAACTCCTCCGCCGCCAGCAGCACCGCCGCCCCGCCGTCGGAGCGGATGCAGCAGTGCAGCTTGGTGAAGGGGTCCGCGATCACCGGTCCGTCCAGGACGTCGTCGACGGTGATCGGGTCGCGGAACATCGCGTCCGGGTTCAGGGCCGCGTTGGCCCTGGCCTGGACCGCCACCTGCGCCAACTGCTCGATGGTCGTGCCGTGTTCGATCATGTGGCGGCGGGCGGCCATGGCGTACTTGGCGATGAGTGTGTGACCGTACGGGACCTCGAACTGCAGGGGGCCCCGCGAGCCGAAGGACAGGTTCCCCGTCCGCCGGCCCGCCCTGATGTCGGCGCGGGCCGTGGAGCCGTAGACGAGGAGGACGGCGTTCGCGTGCCCCCTCGCTATCGCGTCCGCCGCGTGGGCGGCCATGACCTCCCAGGTGGAGCCGCCGACGGAGGTGGAGTCGACCCAGGTGGGGCGCAGGCCCAGGTACTCGGCCACCTCTACGGGCGCGAGGGTGCCGAGCCCTGCGGACGCGAAGCCGTCCACCACCTCCCGGCCGAGCCCCGCGTCGGTCAGGGCGCGGCGGGCCGCCTGGGCGTGCAGGGCGTACGGGGTCGCGTCGTCCACCCGGCCGCAGTCGGAGAGAGACACCCCGACCACGGCTACTTTCCGGCTCCCGGCAGTCATGTGAGGCCTCCAGTCCCGTTGCTTCCCACCTCTGTGCATCTCGCTGCCACCCTCCTAATATGACGGTCCGTCAGATCTGGAGGGAAGAGCCGGAGGCAAGAGCCATGGACGCCAGCTTCACCCCCGAGCAGGACGAGATCCGCCGCACCCTCCGCGAGCTGCTGCACAGCCGCTGCGGCCCCCGCGAACTGCGTTCCGCCGTCGACACCCCCGCCGGACACGACCCGGCCCTGTGGACCGCCCTCGCCGAACAGCTCGGCCTGCCCGGGCTCGCCCTTCCCGAGGCGTACGGCGGGGTCGGCTGCACGGCGACCGAACTCGCCCTCGCCTGCGAGGAGACGGGCCGCGCGCTGGTCCCGTCCCCGCTGCTCGCCACCGCCGTTCTCGCCGCACCCCTGATCGCCGCCCTCGGCACCGAGGCCCAGCGCGCCGCGCTGCTGCCCCGCCTGGCCTCCGGCGCGCTCACCTCCACCCTCGCCGTCCCGGGCACCGCGCTGGCCGCCGCGCTCGCCCTGACCGGCGGCAACGGGGGTGACTGGGCCGGCGGCGGACGGGCCGGCGGTGTGCAGGCGCGGCGGGTCGAGGGCGGGTGGCGGCTGTACGGGCAGGTCGACCAGGTGCTGGACGGGCACAGCGCGGGGCTGCTGCTGGTGGCCGCGCACGCCGGGGGTTCGCCCGGTCGCGGACGCTGCTGTTCCTGGTGCCGGGGGACGCGGCGGGGGTCGTACGGGTGCGGCAGACCGCCCTGGACGCCACCCGGCCGCAGGGGCGGGTGCAACTGCGGGACGTGGAAGCCGAGTTGCTGGGGAGGAGGACGGTACCGATGTGATGGGTGCACTGACCGGTGCGGGGGACGGGGTCGCCGCCGTCCTCGCCTGTGAGGCCGTGGGCGCCGCCGACCGGGCGCTGGAGCGCACCGTGGCGTACGTCGGACAGCGGGAGCAGTTCGGGCGGGCCATCGGGTCGTTCCAGGCGGTGAAGCACCGGCTGGCGGATGTGTACGTGCAGGTGCAGGCGGCACGCTCGGCGGCCTATTACGCAGCGTGGGCTGCAACGCCCCCGAGGGACGCGGCCCCACCCGCGGAGCGCCTCGCCCTCGCGCAGGCCCTGGAAGCGCTGCGGATCGCGTCCGCCGAGGGGATCCAGTTGCACGGCGGCATCGGTTTCACCTGGGAGCACGAGGCGCACCTGTACTTCAAGCGGGCCGCCGGCGACGAGCTGCTCTTCGGGCCGGTGCACCGGCTGCGGGCGCACGCGGCCGCCGAGGCCCGGCTCTTCGGGACATCCGCGGTGCGGGAGGTGGCGGTGTGATCGGCGTGCGGCTCGTGCAGAAGGTGTCGTCGACCCGGGGCTTCGCCAAGGTCGCCCCTCATCTGATCCCCGCGCTCGACCGTGCCGTCCACCGGCTCACCCGCGGGAAGGTGCTGCTCAGCGCCCAGATGCTGCCCGGCGTGATCCTGACCTCGACGGGCGCCCGCAGCGGGCTGCCGCGCCGCACGCCGCTCGCGTGCATGCCTGAGGACGGCGGCCGTACCTGGATCCTCATCGGCTCCAACTTCGGCCGCCCCGGCCACCCGGCCTGGACCGCCAACCTGCTGGCCCACCCGGACGCCGAGGTGAGCTGGAAGGGCACCGACATCCCCGTCACGGCCCGCCTGCTGGAGGGCGAGGAGCGGGCGGCCACCTGGAAGACGGTGCTCCGGTTCTGGCCGCCGTACGCGACGTATCAGACGCGGGTGGAGCGGGAGATCCGGCTCTTCAGGATCGTCCGCAAGGACGAGGAACCCGGGCGGCCGTGACCGCTACAGCGTCGCCAGGCGCTGTACCAGCAGGAAGGCCCCGATGCCGAGCATCGCCGCCCCGGACGTGCGGGTGACCGCTCGTGCCGCGGCCGGCCGGGCGCCGAGGACCGCGCGGGCGGCCAGGCCCACGGTCAGGTAGACGGCGGCGCAGCACGCCATGTGGAGCAGCCCGAGTACGGCGGTCTGGGCGGGGACCGGCAGGTGGTCGCCCTTGGTCACCAGGAACTGGGGCAGGACCGAGAGGTAGAGCAGCAGGCCCTTGGGGTTCAGGCCGCTGATCGTGGCGCCGCGCAGGAAGGCGCGGGCCGGGCTGCTCGGGGCCACGGCCTCCTCTGAGGTCTCCGGCGTGCCCGGGCGGCGCAGCACGCTCCAGCCCAGCCAGACCAGGTACGCGGCGCCGGCTGCCGTCAGCGCGGTCAGCAGACCCGGCTCGCCCGCCACCAGCACCGCGAGGCCGGCCACCGCGAGGACCGTGTGCAGCGCGTACCCGGTGACCAGACCCGTCACCGCCATCACCGGTGAGCGCTCGCGCAGCCCGGCGGAGATCGCGTACGCCCAGTCGGCGCCCGGTACGCAGACGAGCAGCAGGTCGATGGCGAGGAAGGAAAGGAGCAGTCCGGAGTCCATAGTGGGGATATTAGGCGGGAATGGCCCAAAAGTGTTGTCGAAGTTTGCTCATGATCGCGAGTTGTGAGCAAATATCTTCTTCATGGACGACGTGGACCGGAAGATTCTTGCCGAGCTGCAGCAGGACGGGCGGCTGACCGTGACCGAGCTGGCCGGGCGGGTGCGGCTGAGCGTCTCGCCGTGCCACCGGCGGCTGCGTGAACTGGAGCGCTCGGGGGCGATCAGCGGCTACCGGGCGGTGGTGGAGCCGGCGGCTGTGGGGCTGACCTTCGAGGCGCTGGTCTTCGTGTCCATGCGGCAGGAGGACCGGGACACGGTCGCCGAATTCGAGCGGGCGATCGCGGACATCCCCCATGTCCTGGACGCACAACGGCTGTTCGGCGAGCCCGACTACCTGCTGCGGGTGGCCACCGCCGACCTCGCCGCCTTCCAGCGGCTGTACGACGAGCGGCTGGCGACCCTGCCGGGGGTGCAGCGGCTCACCTCGACGCTGGTGATGAAGCACGTCGTACGGGATCGTCCGCTGCCCGGATAGGACGGCAGGCGGCGGCCCACGTCGGGTGAGCCACCGCCTGCCAGACAGGACTTGCTCAAAATCAGGGAGCTACTTGGTCGGCTTCTTGCCGGTCACACCCAGGTGCACCAACAGCGCGAGGTTCGGCTTGAGTTCGGCCTGCTTGACGCCCCAGGTCTGGAAGCCCTTCTGGTGCGAGGCCACCGCCGCGAGCATCGCGACGATCGAACCCGCGACCGCGGCGGGGTTGACGTCCTTGTCGACCTTGCCCTTGGCCTGCAACTGAGTGACCGATTCGGCCAGGGAGTTGTTGACCGAGTTCAGGATCTTCATACGGATCTTGTAGAAGCGTTTGTCCCCCTCGGACGCACCGAGGTCGACGACCCGCAGGATCGCATCGTTTCTCCGCCAGAACTCCAGGAACCCGTCGACGAGTTCCTGCGCCGTCTGCCAGCCGGCCTTGCCGACCCAGCTGCGGCCCTCGACGAGCTGGGTCAACCCGGCGCCCTCGGTGGCCATTTGCTCGGCGATCTCCAGGACGGCGCCCTCGACGTCCGGGAAGTACTGGTAGAAGGTGGCGGGCGAAGTGCCCGCCTTCCGGGCGACATCTATGACTTTGACGTCCCGGTACGGGGAGGAGCTGAGCATCTCGCTGAGGCAGTCGAGCAGCTTCTGCCGGGTCGCCTGCCCACGCCGGCCGGCCACGCGGCCGTCGACGGTACGCACTTGTCCTGTCATGTCGTCAGCTTACCGAGGCGTGATCGGGGCGCGATTCGGCCGACTGCAAATGGGGTGCACGGGCAGCGCGAGGCTGGTGTGCCTGGTCTGCGAGGTGCGTCGGGCGCCGTTACTTTTGCCGCATGGCCGAAAACAGGGCATCCGCGAACGGAACGGGATACACGGAGGGCGTTCCGTGCTGGGTCGAGGCGCAGCTCGCCGATGTACATGCGGGCAAGCGCTTCTACGGTGAGCTCTTCGGGTGGGACTTCGAGGACGCCTACGACTCCACCGTGTGGGCCCGGCTGGACGGCGACCGTGTGGCCGCTCTCTCCCGCAAGACGGACGGGCGGATGCCCACCGTGTGGACGGTGTACTTCGCCACCCCGGACGCGCGGGCGCTGACCGGGCGGATCCGCAGCGCAGGGGGACAGGTCGTCACCGCGCCCGTGGAGGCCGGGGCGGGTCTGGGGACGGCCGCGCTGGTCACCGACCCCGAGGGCGCCGTCTTCGGGCTGTGGCAGCAGGGCGAGCACCCGGGCTTCGAGCGCCGGCACGAGGTCGGCACCTTCGGCTGGGTGGAGCTGTACGCGCGCGACATCGAGGTCGCCAACGACTTCTACGGCGGGCTCTTCACCGACGCCCTGTTCGGGCCGGACGCGAAGCCGGACTTCGGGCGGGCGGCGGTCGCGGAGCGCTTCTCGGCGATGATGCCGCCCCACTTCCTCGTGCACTTCCGGGTCACGGACTGTGAGGAGATCCTCGGCACGGTGAACCGGCTCGGCGGGCGGATCCAGGTGCCGCCCTTCGAAACGTCGTACGGGAGGGCGGCCGTGGTGACCGACGATCAAGGGGCGTCCTTCGCGGTTCTGGAGCGGGTTCCCAAGGACTGACGGCACTCCTGCCTCCGGTGGCTCAGGCGTCCCACTATGCGAAACCGCGCTTCCGCGGGGCGGCGGGCTGTGGTTTTGTCCCAAGACACCCCGTTCCGCCCGCGGGTTCGCCACCACGCCTCCGGACAGGAAGAATCGGGGTGCGTGCCGCCAAGGCGGTGCGGTGGTGAGACGCTGCACGGGGTCGCGTACATAAGCGGGTGACGGGGCCCGTACGGGGAGGTGGCAGGCAAGTGGTGGATCAGCTGACGCAGCACGATCCGCGCAGGATCGGGCCGTTCGAGGTGCTCGGACGGCTGGGTGCCGGCGGCATGGGGCTGGTCTATCTTGCGCGCTCGGCGTCCGGGCGGCGCGTGGCGATCAAGACGGTCCGTACGGAACTCGCCGAGGACCAGCTGTTCCGCGTCCGCTTCACCCGTGAGGTGGAGGCGGCCCGGGCGGTCTCCGGCTTCTACACGGCCGCGGTCGTCGACGCCGACCCGCGGGCGGCCGTGCCGTGGCTGGCCACCGCGTACGTCCCCGCGCCCTCCCTCGAGGAGATAGTGAACGAGTGCGGGCCGCTCCCGGCCCAGGCGGTGCGCTGGCTGGCGGCGGGCGTGGCGGAGGCCCTGCAGTCGATCCACGGCGCCGGTCTCGTCCACCGCGACCTCAAGCCGTCCAACGTGCTCGTGGTCGAGGACGGCCCCAGAGTCATCGACTTCGGTATCGCGTCCGGCGTGTCGAACACGCGTTTGACCATGACCAACGTCGCCGTCGGCACCCCCGCCTACATGTCGCCCGAGCAGGCGAAGGACTCCCGCAGCGTGACCGGCGCGAGCGACGTCTTCTCGCTCGGCTCGATGCTGGTGTTCGCCGCCACCGGACACCCGCCCTTCCACGGCGCCAACCCCGTCGAGACGGTCTTCATGCTGCTGCGCGAGGGCCCCGACCTCGAAGGCCTCCCGGACGAGCTGCGCCCGCTGATCGAGTCCCTGATGCAGATGGAGGCCACGGGCCGCCCCAACCCGGCCGACCTCCAGGCCCAGCTGGCACCCCACCTCTTCGGCTCCGGCTCCGACGACAGCGGTACGGCGTCCGCGTGGCTGCCCGAGCGGGCGGTGGGCCTGATCGAGGCGCGGCGCGGCGGCCGTCCGGCCCTGAAGCCCTCGCCGTCCTCCGGCCGCAGCGGCGGCCGCATCGCCCCCGCGCCGGTTCCGCCGCCGCCCGCGCACGACCCGGCGGTTCCGGGCCCGCAGCCGGCGCCCGTACCGGTCGGCGCCCCCGACACCGGCCCGGTGCGGCTGGCCGGCGCCGCGGTCCCCATCGGCCCCGGCCCCCGCGTCGCCGACGCCCGCGCCGCCGCCATGCAGGCGCCCCCGCCGGAAGCCGGCCTCGTCGCCTCCTGGTCCAAACCCCGCCCCGGCGTCAACGGCACGGGCCCCGCTGTCGGCCCCGCCGTACCGGCACCACCGCCGGCGTCCCCCGAACCGGCCGGCTGGCGGCCCTGGCGTTTCCGCATGTCGAACGACGTCTGGGGCACACCTTCCGTCGCCGACGACCTCGTCTACGTCACCTCCTTCGAGGTGCACGCCCTGGATGTGGCCACCGGCCGACGGCGCTTCAAGACGCGGGACGTCGCCTGGTCGATGGCGGTCGCCGACGGCCGTATCCACGCCTCCGACGGTCCGACCCTGTTCGCCCTGGACTGCCGCGAGGGCGCCGACCTCTGGCGCCTGCAGACGGACGCCTGGGTGTACTCCCTCAAGGCCGAGCGCGGCACGGTCATCACCGGCACGCGCGGCGGCGGCGTCCAGGCCTGGGAGGCCTCCAACGGCCAGAAGCTGTGGGAGATCACCGGGGCGCAGAGCGACTTCGAGTCCCCGGAGGCCGGACCGGCGCTGTACGACGGCACGGTGTACGTCTGGCAGGACGCCCGGCTGAAGGCCCTGGACGCGCGGACGGGCGACGAGCGCTGGTCGTACCCCATCGGCGACGCCGCCTCCTGCGGCGGGGTGCCGGTGCGGGTGGCGCAGGCGCACGACGGCTTTGTGTACGTGTCCGCCGGGACACGTGTGCTCGCGCTCGACGTGGTGAGCGGCCTGGTCCGCTGGCACTTCGAGGCCCCGGCGGTCTTCCTGTGCCCGCCGGCCTTCGTGCCGGGCCCGGCGGTGACCGGCGGCGGTGTGTACCTCGCGGACTACCTCGGCACGGTCTACGCCCTGGACGCCACCGACGGCCGCGACCGCTGGCGCATCGCCACCGAGGCCCGCGCCTCGATCGATCCGGTGCTGGTGGCCGGGGGCCACGTCCACGTCGGCAGCGGCAAGGGGCTTTACACCCTGGACGCCGTCACCGGGACGCCGAAGTGGCGCTTCCAGGCGGGCGGCGACATCGTGGGCGCGCCTTCGGTGGCGGAGGGCCGGATCCACTTCGGCTCCACCGACCATCTGCTGTACACCCTGAAGGCCGACGACGGCCGCCTGCGCTGGAAGCTGGCCACCGGCGGCGAGATCACCGGCTCGCCCGTGGTGCAGGACGGCGTCGTGTACGCGTGCAGCAAGGATCGCTGTGTGTACGCCCTGGACGCCGAGAAGGGCACGGGCACGGCCCGCACCGCGTAGGCGGCGCGGATCCGGACGACGGCCGTCCGTAAAGGGCGGCCATCTTCACCGCTCTTGCACGAGACGTGACGCCGGGTAAGCGGTTCCTGCCGCGGGGCCGCTGCTAGCGTGACGTGCTCACGATCACGACAACGGGGGTTGACCACGTGAAGCTTCGCCATGTCCGCGCCGTGGCCGTCTGCGTGGGGGTCGTCGTGGCCCTGACGGGCGCACGGCACTCCAGCGGCGGCGGCTGCGACAGCAGCTCGAACTCCAGCAGCTCGTCGAGCAGTTCGGGCGGCACGAGCGGCGGCAGCACGCACTACGACGATGACGACGACTACGACGTGGGGTCGTCATCCGGTGGCGGTGTGGAGAGCGAGGGGCCGTCCGCGGAGGACACCACGGACGTGAAGATCGAGAAGTGCGAGTACGACGCGGCCAAGGGACTCATCGCGCGCGTCAGCGCCGCCAACAGCAGTGCGACGACGACGTACTCCTACACGTTCGACGTCATCTTCAAGGATTCCACCGGCAAGGAGCTGGACACCGCCACCTCCGGGATCCTGACCGTCGACGCCGGCGCCACCGAGTCCACCGACGTCGTCGCCCGGCAGACGGCCTCCGGTAGTGGCACCTGCGAACTGAGCAACGCGCTGCGGATGTCCGACTCCTACTAGGTCACCGCGTCCTGAACCCGCGGCGCCGCGTCCGGAACAGCTCCGCCTGCCGTTCCCCCGGCAGGTTGCCGAGGGCGATCAGGTGCGGCGCCTGCGCGAAGGCGTGGGCCAGGGCGGCCTCCTTGGCCGCCCACAGCGCACGTACGGTCCCCTGCACACCCTCCGCCTGATACCCGGCGATGACGGCGGCGCAGTCGACCGCGGCGGCCAACGCCTCGCCGGGCTCGGTGACTTCGGACACGAACCCGATCTCGTGCGCCCGCCGCGCCGACATCCGCTCCGCGCTCCCCATGAGCGCCATCCGAGCCGCCTCTCCGTACGGCATGCGCAGCGCCGTCAGCATCGACTCGTAGGCGCTGACCATGCCGTAGGTGGTGTGCGGGTCGAAGAAGGTGGCGCTCGGTTCGGCGACGAGGAAGTCCGCCTCTCCCAGGAGGTAGAAGGCGCCCCCGCAGGCCATGCCCCGCACGGCGGCGACGACGGGCTTCCACAGGTCGTTCGCCTTCGGCCCGACCCGCAACAGCGGATCGTCGCTCATGTACGGCGAGTCGGGCTGCGGGACGATGGCCTCCCGGTCCAGCCCGGTGCAGAAGGCCCGCTCCCCGGCCCCGGTGAGCACGACGGCCCGCACGGTGTCGTCGAAGCGCAACTCCCGCCACACCGCCACCAGCTCGTCCCGCATGGCGAGGTCGATGGCGTTGAGGCGATGCGGCCGGTCGAGGGTGACGACGGCGACGCCGGTGCCCTTGTCGGTCCCGGTCCGGACGGCGGGGCTCACGACCGCTCCAGGACCCACTGCGGAAGGCCGGCCCCGCTGAAGACGGCCTGGACCTTGGCGCCGATGCGGATCCGGTCCGGGGGGAAAGAGTCGAGAGGGGCGCCGGATTCCGTGACGAGGTTGCCGACCAGGCGGATGCGGGGCACGTCGGCGAGTTCGACGACCACGACGTTGTACGGCGCCTGCTCCGCGTAGTCCGGCAGGAGAGGCGGATGGGGGACGACGTACGACCAGATCCGGCCGTGCCCGCCGACCTGCCGCCACTCGCTCGCGAAGGACTGGCAGTGCGGGCAGCAGGGGCGGGGCGGGAAGCGGAGTTCGCCGCAGTCGGGGCAGGCCTGGATGCGCAGCTCGCCCTGGGCGGCGTACTGCCAGAAGGGGGCGCCGTCGGGGTCGGTGACGGGGGAGAGCATCCTTCGATCAACTCCTCAGGAGCAGCGCGGAGGTGGGGACGCCTTCGCCGGCGGTGACGAGACAGGTGGCGGCGTCGGGGACCTGCGCGGTGCTGGTGCCGCGCAGCTGCTTGACGCCTTCGTTGATGAGGTTGAAGCCGTGGACGTAGGCCTCGCTGAGCCCGCCGCCCCCAGTGTTGAGAGGCAGCAGCCCGCCGATCTCCAGGGCGCCCCCTTCCGTGAACGCCCCGCCCTCGCCCCGCCCGCAGAAGCCGTACCCCTCCAGCGAGAGCGGTATGAGAGCGGTGAACGCGTCGTAGATCTGGGCGACGTCCACATCCTGTGGAGTGAAGTCGGAGTGCTTCCACAGGTGCCGGGCGGCGGTCCACGCGGGTCCGGTGAGCGGGTCGTCGTTCCAGTAGTTGACCATGCCGTGGTGCTGGGCGGGCAGCCCCTGGGCGGCCGAGTGGACGTAGACGGGCTTGTGCCGGCAGTCCCGGGCACGCTCCCGGCTGACGATCACGCACGCCAGGGCCCCGTCCGTCTCCAGGCAGTTGTCGAAGAGGCAGAGGGGCTCGCTGATCCACCGGGAGGTCATGTACATCTCGCGGGTCAGGGGCCGTTCGTACATCACCGCGGCGGGGTTCTGGTTGGCCCGGTTCCGGCAGGCGAGGGCGACGTTGAAGAGGTGATCACGCGTCGCGCCGTACTCGTGCATGTAGCGGCGGGCGAGCATGGCGATCTCGTCGACGGGGCGCAGGAGGCCGTACGGCCGGGTCCACTGGGCCGGCGTGGGCAGTTGGGCGGTGGTGTTGCGCCAGGGCCGGGGCCCGCTGCCCCGCTTCCTGGACCGCCAGGCGACCCCGACCGTGGCCTGCCCGGCCGCGATGGCGGCGGCGAGATGCGCGACGGTGGCACACGAACCGCCGCCCCCGTACCCCACCTTGCTGAAGAAGGTGAGGTCCCCGAAGCCGACGGCCTTCGCCAGCTCGACCTCGTCGGTCTCCTCCATGGTGTAGCTGGCGAGCGCGTCGACCTCGCCCGGCGCTATTCCGGCGTCGTCCAGGGCGGCCACCACGGCACGGCAGGCGAGGGTTCTCTCGTCCTCGCCGAGCCGCTTGGCGAAGGGCGTCTGTCCGATGCCGACGATCGCGGTGGCGTCCTTGAGTCCGTTGACTCCGGTCATGCTGCGAGCACCTCCGCATGCTGAAGCGGCTGCTGACAGGGCGTCAGGCTACAGCTAATCTGACGGAGAGTCAGCTACTGGGTCTGGAGGCCGTGGTGCGCGGTGACTTGGAGTGGGCCAGCATCCCGGAACTCGTCCGGTCCGCGGCCGAGCGGTACGCGGACGTCGAGGCCGTGGTCGAGGGCCGCACGCGGATCTCGTACGCCGAACTGGGCGCCCGCGTCGAGCGTTCGGCGGCGGCCTGCCTGGCGAACGGCGTCTCGCCCGGCGACCGGGTCGCCATCTGGGCCCCCAACACGCTCGACTGGATCGTGTCGGCGCTGGGCGCGGTGTCGGCCGGGGCGGTGCTGGTGCCGCTGAACACCCGCTTCAAGGGCACCGAGGCGGCCGATGTGCTGCGGAGGAGCGGGGCGCGGCTGCTGTTCGTGACGGGCACGTTCCTGGGGACGTCGTATGTGGCGTCGCTGCGCAGGGCCGTCGCGGAGGGGCCGGGGCTGCCCGAGCTGCGGCAGGTGGTCGTGCTGTCGGACGACGCCCCGGCGGACTTCCGTACCTGGAAGGACTTCCTGGCGAGCGGGGACGGGGTGAGCGCCGTGGACGTACGCGCTCGGGCCGAGGCCGTGGACGGCTCCTGCCCCTCGGACATCGTCTTCACGTCCGGCACGACGGGCCGCCCGAAGGGCGCGGTGATCACCCACGCCCAGACCCTGCGCGCCTACGAGGTGTGGAGCGACCTGGCGGGACTGCGGCAGGGCGACCGCTACCTCATCGTGAACCCCTTCTTCCACACCTTCGGCTACAAGGCCGGGGTGATCGCCTGTCTGATGCGGGGCGCGACGATGATTCCCCAGCCCGTCTTCAACGTCGGCACGGCCCTGGCGAACATCGCGGCGGAACGGGTGTCGGTCCTGCCGGGCCCGCCCACCCTGCACCAGTCCCTCCTGGACCATCCGGCCCGCGATGCCCACGACCTCTCGGCGCTGCGGCTCGTGGTGACGGGCGCGGCGGTCGTACCCCTGCAACTGGTGGAGCGCCTGCGCGGGGAACTCGGCGTCGAGACCGTCCTCACGGCATACGGCCTCTCCGAGGCCAGCGGCATCGTGACGATGTGCCGGCGCGGCGACGACCCGATGGTGATCGCGTCCACGTCGGGCCGCGCGATCCAGGGCACCGAGGTGCGGGTGGCCGGCCCGACGGGAGAACCGGCGCCCGCCGGCACCCCCGGCGAGGTCCTGGTCCGTGGCTTCAACGTGATGCGCGGCTACTACGAGGACGAGGCGGCCACCGCGGAAGTGCTGACGGAGGACGGCTGGCTGCGCACCGGGGACGTGGGCGTGCTGGACGAGGCGGGCAACCTGCACATCACCGACCGCATCAAGGACATGTACATCGTCGGCGGCTTCAACGCCTACCCGGCAGAGATAGAGCGGCTCCTGGGCCTGCATCCAGGCGTCGCGGACGTGGCGGTGATCGGCGTCCCCGACGCGCGGCTGGGGGAGGTCGGGAAGGCGTACGTGGTGCGGCGGCCCGGGGCGGTGCTCACCGGGGACGACCTGATCGCCTGGGCGCGGCGGGAGATGGCGAACTACAAGGTGCCGCGGGAGGTGGAGTTCCTGGGGGAGCTGCCGCGGAACGCGAGCGGCAAAGTGGTGAAGGGGGAGTTGCGGGGCGGGGCGGCGCAGCGCCGCTCGGGCTAGGACCCCGCGGGGCGGCCGTCCCTCAGGTCGCCGCACCGACGCGCTGGGGCCCGTGCCGGGGCCGCTTCACCTGCGCCGGGACCGCGGTCGTGGGCCGGTCGGACCCGCGGCGCCACCCGGCCGGCGCCTCGGCCATGACGACGGCGAGCACGCACCACATGAGGACATCGATCCGGTCCAGGTTGGCCGGGTGGTCCATCATGCTCGCCAGGAAGAACCCGGTCAGCGAGGCCAGCCCGACCGTCCCGATGACCGACTTGGCGAGGGCGGCGCGGGCCGCGCAGGACACGGCGACGACGGCCACCGCGGTCATGGCGAGGAGCCCGAGAGGCCCCGTCTCCACCAGCCAGTTGAGCCAGAGGTTGTGCGCGTGGACGAAGACCCGCTCGCCCGGCGCGGTGGCGGATATGACGGCACCGGAGCGCCCGAGTCCGACGCCGAGGGGGTTGTCGGCGGCGATCCGCAGGGCGGCTTCCCACGCCTGTCCCCGCACACCCAGCGCGTTCCCGGCCCGGGACACGGCCCAGATGACACCGGCCGCCGCGAGCAGGGCCACGGCACCCAGGGCGGCGAACAGCCGGCGCTGCGCCCGGTCGGCGAGCCGGGGCGCCAGCCAGTAGGCGCCGCCGAGCACGAGAAGCCCGGCGGCAGCGGCGACGTACCCGGCACGCGAGAAGGTGGTCAGCAGGGCCCCGTATCCGGTGACGACCAGCACCACGATCGCCGTACGGGCCGTCCGCTCGTCCACGCACACGGCGGCGAGCAGCGCAAACGGCAGGAGCAGCACCAGGAAGGCGGCCAGCAGGTTCGGGTTGGAGAAGGTCCCGGTGGCCCGGATGAGGATGCCGTCGCCGCCCGCGTCACAGGCCACGTCGGTGAGCAGCCCCGTCCGGCAGAAGCCGGTCGGTGTCTCGTTGGTCACCTGGGAGAAGGCAGTGGTGGAGGCCGCCGTGACGCCGGCCAGCGCGAGGATCCCGATCGCCCGCCACGACTCGGTCTGCGTCCGGCGCACTCCGACGACCAGGTAGTAGCAGCACACGACGGTCAGCAGGCCGCGCAGCGGCGCCGTGGCGTGCCCGCCGTGGTACGTCGCCGCCCCCGCGGCCACGACCAACAGGCCGATCGGCACGTCCAGTCGCGTCCGGAAGTCCCGCAGCCGGGCCCGCGCCCGTCCCCGCACGGGAACGACGAGGGCGATCAGGCCGGCCAGCAGGGCGAGCCGCGTCGGAGTGACGATCCCGACGACCGACTCGACGGGGTCGTCGGGAAAGAAGTCGGTGCCCGAGTCGAGCAGCACGACAGCCACCGCGCCCAGCGGCACGAACTGAACGAACCTGACGATCGCCGACGGCCGCCCGGGACCGGCCGGCACGCTCTGGTCGGATGCCATGGCACCCGAGCGTGGCGGCCGGGTGCGACGGTTGGGTGTCGGGAGGGGGAACGGGGCACAGAGCCTTGGCGGACGCCGGTCCCGCTTCTGGCTCGGGCGGGGGCGATTGGCAGAGGAGCCCCCATCGAACATCCCGCCAGAGCGCGTAGTTGGGCCTCACGCTGACACAGATCCGCCAATCAACCCTGGCGGGTCGCACGGACCCGCCCCGAAGCGGCCTGCCCCGGCATTCAGCGCGGCACGGATCTCGCGGATCATCTGTAGAGGCCGATGGAAGACGTCCTCGGCGGTATAGCGCAGTAGGCTCCGCACCTCCGGACTCTGGGCGAGCTGGTTGAAGCGGGCCACGTCACGGCGATGGGCGTCACGGGTGCCGTGATAGGCGTAGCCCTCGATCTCGATCGCCAGTCCCTCGGCCCGGAAGAGAAAGTCGAGATAGCGGCGACGGCCGTCGGGGGTACGCACCTCGGCCTGAGTTTCGGGACGGAGGCCGGCGTCGTGCATGTGCAGGCGGGCGATCGTCTCCGCGGGTGAGCCGGAGCGGGGGTCGAGCAACACCAGCCACTCCTGGGCCCTGCCGGCACCGAGAAGCGGGGCCTCCAAGGCCACGGCAAGGGAAGCCGGCGCGATGAGCGGGGCGCGGCGTGCGCCGCCGACCCTGCGGTAGGTGAGTGCGGACTCCACAGCAACGAGCGCGTTGTCCCTCGGGCCGGCTCGGAGGAGGTCGGCGAGGGTGCGAGGGACCTCGGTGACGCGCAGGCCGGACCGCTCGACGACCTCGACCTGCGGGAGGGGGATGCGGTGGACCCGTACCCCGGCGAAGCCCTGCCGGGCGCTGAGCCCGGGGTCGGTGAATTCCAGAGGGCATGGACGCCGTGGATCCTCGGCCGGCCCACCGCGGCCCGGCCTCCCGCCGTCCAGTGTCTCGATCTGCCAAAGGCGAGCAGCCGAGCCATGGCTCACGACGAGCTGCCGCCTGACCAGCTGGGCCGCCTTCAGCCGTACGACGAGGTCGACTTCCCTCCCCGGTTCTGCCCATGCGCCGCCCTGAACGCGGGCCCACCCCTCCGAGCGGAGCCGCCGGAAGAGGGACGCCCGAGGCCAGCCGGCTTCCAGCGCCCGCGAGGTCAACAACACACCGCCGTCGACGAGCGCCCTCAAGTCCTTGCGTTCCACGCCCCCACTGTCCCGAAGGCAGTACCGCTCCCGCCCAGCCCTGTGGATAACTCGGCGGCGAGGCCCTGAGGAACCGGAGATGAGCCGGAGATAGGCAGTTTTGTTCCACCCCAGCCGGCGAATCCTGGGCCATCACGTGACGCACGTGGCACGGGCCTGCCATTCACACCGCGTCAGCGCTTGATCTCCGTGACGAAGGCCGTCCAGGCGGAGAGGGGGAACACGAGCGCGGGGCCCTCGTCCTCGGCCGTCTTGGAGTCGCGGACGGGGACGATGCCGGGGAGGCCCTCGGCGATCTCGACGCAGTTTCCGCCGTCCCCGTTGCTGTAACTGCTCTTCCTCCAGCGCACAGTGCTCAAGTCAAAGGCGGTGTTTGCCATTTCGGTAGTCCCCAGCCGCTTCCTCGATCATGGCGAGGGACGCCTCCGGCGGCAGAGCGGCGGCCCTGAGCCGATCGTACGACTTGCGGTACTGCTTCACGAGGGCCGGATCGTCGATGGTGTCACCGCTGTAAGCGGCCTCCGTGTAGACGAGGGGTGGGGCGTCGGGGAACGTCATGACCGTAACGGCGCCCAGCATCAGAGGATGCGCCCCGCAGTTCCACGGAAGGACCTGTGGAGTGATCCGTCGCCGACGCGCCAACTCCGCGATCTGGTCGAGCTGCTCGGCCATATCCGCCGGCGGAAGGATCGGCAGCCGCAGCAGCGACTCGTGCAGGATCGCCCAGTACTCGGGCGTCGCGTGGTCCTCGTCGAAGAGGTGGGCCCGCTCGAGACGGGCGTTCACCTTCGCGTCCGTCTTCTCCTGCGCTTCGAGAGGGTGTGTCGCTCGTACGACCGCGTGGGCGTAGGCCTTGGTCTGAAGCAGGCCGGGGATGAGGGTCGGGCACCACTCCTCGATGGCCTCGGCGTGTTTCTCGGCCTCCAGCACCTTCTCGAAGTACGAGGCGTGTCCCTTCCTTCGGGCCTTGCGCACGTCCTCGCAGCGGCGTTCGAAGAAGCCGTCGGTCTGCAGCACCTGGTCCACGTGCTCGGCCAGATCGCGGGGCATCCGGCGCTCGCCCCGTTCGATCTCACTCAGGTGACTCTGGCCGTAGAAGCTGCCCTCGACCAACCGCTGAAGTGTGAGCCCTGCTTCCTCCCGCTTCCACCGCAACTCCTTGCCGTAGAAGCACGGGACGCTTTCCGAGCCGTCGATGTCCTTGCGCCGCACCATGATCTGCCGCCACCCACTCCACAACTGCCGTGCCTTGTTCCACAGTTCACGCCCGGGAACCTGAACCTCTTTCACGGTACGTCGCGTCGCGTCACTGTGTGAGTGAATCGTCACAGAGTGCACAGGAAGGTACGTGCATGAGGCCACGTCAGAATCCCCCCACCGCCTACGACATCACCCTATGCATCGAGGAACTGCGCGACGCCCTCGCCGCCCACGACATCACCCTCCCGTCCCTCCGTGTGGACCTGCCGACCTTCGCGGGCGCGTACCGCGCTCCGGTCGGCCTGATCGCGCTCGGCAACTGCAACACGGAAACCGCACGGCAGCTGGCCGCGGCGCTGCGCAAGGCGGCCGGCCGGCCGGTGAACCATGCGGGCCTGGAGGTCGATCTGCTCGCGTTGTCCAAGGCGGCGCCCGAGTTGCGGCGTGCCGTGCGGGAGCGGTTTGGGGACAGCGGCGGGGAGGTGCAGCTGTGTGTGACCGAGCTGGTGGCGAATGTCGTCCGCCATGTGGGGGAGGGCACCCCTGTCTCCGTGCGCGTGGCTCGCGCGGGCGCTTGCATCCGGGTGGAGGTCGCCGACCCTGACCCGTGCGCTTTGCCCGTTCTGCTGTACGCCGAGGGGGATGACGAGTCCGGCCGGGGGCTGGCGTTGCTGGACGCTGTGGCGTTGCGGTGGGGTGTGGTGCAGGGGGAGTCGGGCAAGACGGTGTGGTGCGAGGTGGGTGGTGAGGGGTGAGACGACACGGCGATGGGCCGAGCTCGGGCTCGGCCCCATCGGTGAGGAGTCGCTTTACGGTATGGCGTTGTTCAGCGGAGCCACGGCGGTGTCAGGTGACGCGAGCGTCAGATGGGGCGAATGTTCGAGTGGATCGAACGGCTCCCGCCATGGGTTGGCCTGCACCTGCCCCTTGACGCACCTCGGCCGCAGCGGCTCCCCTCCGCGCCGCCGCGGCCGATCCCCGTGGGAGGAGGCTTCAGCTGGTCGGCTCGCCGGTGGCGTGCGAGTTGTCGGTGGTGGCGTCGCCGGTGCCCTTGTCGGCGGCGAGGGTGCTGTTCAGCGGCTCGCTGGTGGCGTGGCTGTTCAGCGTGGTCACCTCGGTGGCCTCGGTGTTCGGCGCCTCTGCCTCAGTCTTCTTCTTCTCGTTGCTCATGACTGGCTCCCCTGAATGTTCTTGGTGCGGTGAGTGGTGAGACCGGCCGGCAACTCCCCCGAGGGCTGCCGGCCGGTCACCTTCGGGCCGCAACACCATAAGGTGCGACCACCGGTCGTCCCGTCTGCCCCCCGACGCGACGGATCGACACGACGAGAGTGCCGTGGGGCGATAAACGAACGATGAACGTGTACGTACGCTGTCAGGCGAGGGTAAGAGGCTTGAGCAGCGCTCGTACTTCCTCGGCCTCGGGGGCCTTGAGTCCGTCGAAGATCTCAAGAGCTTCCTGCCAGCAGACCTGGGCGCGACCGGACTGCCCGATGCCTTTCAGGGCCCGGCCGAGCACGGTGAGCACGTTTCCACGCCGCCACTCGCCCCCGATTCCGCGGAGAAGGGTCAGCGCCAGTTCCGAGTTGGTCGCGGCCTGGGCGGGGCGCCGGGCCACCAGGTCGAGTTCGGCGAGACGGAAAAGGGACATGCCCTCCCAGAGCCGCTGTCGACTGTCCCGGAACACTTCGAGAGCTTCCCCAAGACGATCAGCGGCCTGCTCGTGCTGACCGCTCTGAGTGAGCGCGAGGCCCAACGCGTAGCGGCCGTTGGCACCCTTCAGAGCGTGCCCCATGTCGTCATACATGTCGGTGCCCTGCTGGGCCAGGGACACGGCACTCGCGGTGTGCCCCATCGCCAGGTGTATCCGCGAGAGATTGCACAGAGCGCTGGCCTCACCGGGGCGGTCTCCGCAGGAGCGGAAGCTGTCGATGGCGCGGGTCAGGAGCGTCTCACCGTCCTCGAACCGGCTCTGATAAAGCGCGATGATGCCAAGCATGTTGGATGCCCAGCACTGGGGCAGAGGATCACCCGCTGCTTCCGCCAGCCGAAGGGCCTCGGCAGCCTCTTGGTCCGCAAGCTCGAAGCGGCCGGACATGTTGTGACTGTTGGCCAGCGTGACGAGGACTCGGGCTTGCGTACGCTGATCACGAGCTGTGTGTGCTGCGGCGCGCAGGGAGGATCCTGTCGCCTCGTACTCCCTGGGGTTGGCACCCGACTCCATCAGGTCGATGACCGCCCACAACAGGTCGACCGCGCGCGTCAGTTGGCTAGGATCCGTCGACTGCCGCGCGCAAGCCAGCAGACAGGTCGCCTCCGCGTACAGCCAGTCCCGTGCGTGATGCCGATCCTCAAACGTCAGCCCTGGATACTCAGTCGGTGCCAGGTGATCCACCAGCCGGTCCCCCGGGCGCTCGATGGCGTAGACGCCCGCCGCCGTGACCAGGTAGAAGTCCAGCAACCGCGACAACGCCGCATCCCGCTCGCTCCGCGGCTCGTCCCGCTCCGCACACGCACGCGCGTAGAGCCGCACCAGATCATGGAACCGGTACCGCCCCGCCGCCGCCGACTCCAGCAGCGACGTGTCGACGAGCGACTCCAGCAGGTCCTCCGTGTCCTCGGCCGGGAGGTCGAGGACTGCCGCGGCTGCCGCAAGGGAGATGTCCGGCCCGTCCGCGAGGCCCAGGAGGCGGAACGCGCGGGCCTGCCCGGGGTCCAGGGCGCCGTAGCCCAGTTCGAAGGTGGCCTTGACCGCCAGGTCGCCGGCCTGGAGCTCGTCCAGCCGGCGGCGTTCGTCGGCGAGCTTGGCGGCGAGGACCGAGACGGTCCAGGTGCGGCGGGCCGCGAGCCGGGACGCCGCGATACGGATCGCCAGCGGCAGGAAGCCGCACGCCGCGACCACGTCCAGCGCGGCCTCCCGCTCGGACGCCACCCGCTCCTCGCCGACGATCTTCGTGAAGAGGGACAGGGCCTCGTCCGGGGACATCACGTCGAGGTCGACCAGGTGGGCGCCCGCGAGGTCGACCATGCGGACCCGGGAGGTCACCAGCGCCGCGCAGCCCTCGGTGCCCGGCAGCAGGGGCCGTACCTGGGCGGCGTCCCTGGCGTTGTCCAGCAGCACCAGGACCCGGCGGCCGTCCAGGACCGAGCGGTACAGGGCCGAGCGCTCCTCCAGCGAGTCCGGAATGGCCGAGTCCGCCGTGCCCAGGGCCCTCAGGAAGGACCCCAGCACCGTCTCCGGCTCCGCCGCCCGCGGGCCCGCGCCCTGCAGGTCGACGTACAACTGCCCGTCGGGGAAGGCCGAGCGCGCCTGGTGTGCCACGTGCACGGCGAGCGTGGTCTTGCCGACCCCGCCGATGCCCGCCAGCGCCGACACCGCCATCACCCGGCCCTCGGACGAGGCGAGGACCTCGCTCAGCTCGGAGACGAAGGCGGAACGGCCCGTGAAGTCGGGGACGGTCGCCGGGAGCTGGGCGGGCCGTACCGGCATCACCGGCGAGTCGGCCACCGGGGCCGACGGTTCCGCGAGGCCGGGGTCGGCCTGCAGGATCCGCTGCTGGAGTTCCTTCAGGTCCGGTCGCGGGTCCACGCCGAGTTCGTCCGCCAGCAGGCGGCGCGTGTCCGCGTACACCGCCAGCGCCTCCGCCTGCCGCCCGCTGCGGTACAGGGCGAGCATCAGCAGCTCACGCAGCCGCTCGCGCAGCGGGTGCTCCGCCGTCAGCGCCGTCAGCTCCGAGACCGCCTCGGCGTGGCAGCCCTGCTCCAGGTCCATGTCGAGGCGGGACTCCAGCAACTGGAGCCGCCACTCCTCCAGGCGGACCCGCTGGGCCTCCGCGTACGCCCCGGGGACCCCGGCCAGCACCTCCCCGTCCCACAGCGCCAGGGCCCGGCCCAGCACGTCCCGGGCATGGCACAGATCCCCGGCGCCCCGCGCCTTCTCCGCCTCGGCCGCCAGCTCCTGGGCCTCCGCAAGGTCCAGCGCGCCCTCGGCCAGGCCGCGCACCGCGTAGCCGCCCGACTCGCTCACCAGGACCCCGGGGTCCAGCACCTTGCGCAGCCGGGAGGCGTACGTCCGTACCGCCGCCAGCGCCTGCGAGGGCGGCTCTTCGCCCCACAGGGCGTCGATCAGCTCGGCCGCGGTCGCCGTACGGCCCTCGCGCAGCAGGAGGGCCGCGAGCAGGGCGCGTTGCTGGGGGGACCCGGTGGGGAGCTGTTCCTCGCCGCGCCAGGCGCGTACCGGGCCGAGCACGCTGAAGCGCAGCGCCCCCGCCTGCTCCGCCGTATCTGCCGAGGAGCCAGGACGCCTCTGCTCCGGCACTCGCGGTACCCCGCCCATCGCAGTCCCCCTAGGACCCGTCTACATCCCCGCCAGTTTGCCTTGTTCATGGCAGTTGCGTCAGCTCCGGAGAGGGTGATCACAGCTGGACGCGCGGGATATCACAAGGTCCTCACGCGCTCTCCGCACGGCGTTGGGCACTCCCCACCGCATCCGGGGTCGCTCCTGCATAGCTGACGGCCCGTCAGATCGGCGCTACCGTGACGGACATGGACACCGAGACGACGTTTCCGCTGATCATCTCCGTCGACGACCACACGGTGGAGCCCCCGACCGTGTGGCAGGACCGGCTTCCCAAGAAGTACCAGGACACCGGCCCGCGCATAGTCCGCGCGCCACTGAAGGAAATGACCTTCCTGGGCGGGCGGTTCAAGCCCGTCATGGGCCGGCCGGGCGAGGACGGGCCCATCGGCGACTGGTGGGTGTACGAGGACCTGCAGCGGCCGTTGACCCGCCTCGACACCGCCGTCGGGTACAGCAGGGACGAGATCAAGCTGGAGGTCATCACATACGAGCAGATGCGCCCGGGGTCGTACGACGTCCCCGCCCGCCTCGCCGACATGGACGTCAACCACGTCCAGTCCGCGGTCTGCTTCCCGACCTTCCCCCGCTTCTGCGGACAGACCTTCACCGAGGCGCAGGACCACGAGCTGGGGCTGCTGGGCGTCCAGGCGTACAACGACTGGATGGTGGAGGAGTGGTGCGGCCCCGCCGCGCAGGGCCGGCTCATCCCGCTCACCCTCATCCCCCTCTGGGACGCCGAACTGGCGGCCGCGGAGGTCCGCCGCAACGCCGCGCGGGGCGTGCGTGCCGTCGCCTTCTCCGAGATACCCCCGCACCTCGGGCTCCCGTCCGTCCACACCGACTACTGGGACCCGTTCCTCGCCGCCTGCGACGAGACCGGCACGGTCGTCGCCATGCACATCGGCTCGTCCAGCCGGATGCCCTCCACCTCGGCCGACGCCCCGCCCGCCGTCGGCTCCACCATCACCTTCGCCAACTGCTGCTTCTCGATGGTCGACTGGCTGATGAGCGGCAAGTTCGAGCGCTTCCCGAACCTCAAGGTCATGTACGCCGAAGGGCAGATCGGCTGGATCCCGTACATCCTTGAGCGCGCCGATGTGGTGTGGGAGGAGAACCGTGGCTGGGGCGGGGTCGCCGACAAGGTGCACCGGCCGCCGTCGGAGCTGTTCGCCGACCACGTCTACGGCTGCTTCTTCGACGACGCCTTCGGGCTCAGGAACCTGGACTCGATCGGCGTCGGGAACGTCCTGTACGAGACCGACTACCCCCACTCCGACTCCACCTGGCCGAAGTCGCGCGAGGTCGGCGAGGCGCAGATGGGGCACCTGGACAGGGACGTGGTCGAGCGGATCGTGCGGAGCAACGCGATCGAGCTGCTGGGCCTGACGGACGACGGGCTGTGGCCCGGGAAGGCATGAGCAGGCCGCGGTCCCGGGAGGGAACCGCGGCCGCAACTTCTGGGCAGACCGGTGGCGTCAGCCGAGGAACACCGACGAGATCCTGTCGTCGAAGTCGACCGTTGCCAGGTCGGCGATGCTGCCCTGAACCACCTTGGAGTCGCCCTTGCAGTCCTTCTCGGACCAGATCTTCAGGGTGCCGACGGCCTGGAGGGAGGAGGCGGAGTCGTCGCGGGCGACGTTCTGGCACCCGGCGCCGGCCAGCCCCTCGGAGGGGTCGCCGAAGTCCGGCTCGTCGGAGAGGGTGACGCTGGTCGCAGGGGCGGCCGCGCCGGCTTCTTCACCCTGCTCCTGCTCCTGCTCCTCGGCGGCGCCGCCGACCGCCTTCTGGCCGTCCGGCGTCACGCCGAACCAAGTCCCGCCCACGCCCTGCCCGTTGGTGTCACCGGGCTTGAGGTCCTTGCTGAAGCGGTAGACCGGCCAGCCGCCCACGGTCACCTGGAGGTTGCCGTCGGCGCGCTTGACGACGCCCACGTCGGACTTGTCCACACCGTCGATGAAGATCTTGCCGCCGGGGGCGACCAGGACCGGCGGCCAGGTGGTGGCGCACTCGCCGGCGCAGTTCGACCTGGACGGGTCCGCGGTGTCCTTGTCGAAGCGGTAGAGGGTGAAGCCGGCGCCGTTGACGACGACGGGGTTCAGGTCGCCGGCCCGGCCCGCGCTCAGTTGCACCCACTTCTTGGCAACCGGCTTGCTCGCCTGCTTCCCCGGGCTGGTGGCCCAGTCTCCGGTGCCGGGCGCCGCGTTGTTCTGCTTGGCCGAACCGCTGGTGAAGCTCAGGCTCCCCTGCGCGGCGGCGGCCCCCTCGCGGGCGGCGGACGCGGCGTTGTCGGTGCCGTTGCAGGCGGTCAGCAGCAGGGCCGCGGCGGCGGTGGTGGCGGCGATCGCGGCGATGCGGTTGCGGATCATTCTCGGTCTCCCCGTTGTCCCGGCGCCCGGACCTCCCGGGCAGCCACCGCCCAGTACGAACCGCTCGTCGGCCGCCCTCACCCGGTGACGTGCCTGAGACACGAACACGACGGATTGCGGTCAATCGGGCGAAGTCCGCGACATTCCACCGGCCCGCGAGCGCCCCGAGCGGACGGCGGCAGTTCCGCGTCCCCCCTTGTCTGTTGCGGCGCCAGCCCCGACGATGACGCCCGGAACACGGATATGACGGTTCGTCAGATCGAGGAGGGTGTGTGTCCATCCAAGTCCCGCCGGACGGGCGGACGCTGTTCGGGATGCAGCTCCCGATCCAGTCCCAGAGCACGATCTACGCCGAGCCCTGGGAAGCAGCCGCAGGCCCGGGCGACCTGAGGGCGGTCGCCGTCGCCGCCGACCGGGCCGGCTTCGACTACATCGCGAGCTGCGACCACGTCGGCGTCCCGCGCCGCCTCGCGCCCGCGATGAGCACGATCTGGTACGACCCCGTCGCCACCCTCGCCCACCTCGCCGCCGTCACCGAACGCGTCCGGCTGCTCAGCCATGTGGCCGTCGTCGGCCTGCGCCACCCGCTGGCCACCGCGAAGCAGTACGCCACGCTGGACCACCTGTCGGGCGGCCGACTGATCCTCGGCGTCGGCGCGGGACATGTGCGGGAGGAGTTCGAGGCGCTCGGGCACGACTTCGGGCAGCGCGGGGCCGTCCTCGACGAGGCGATCGACGCCCTGCGCGCCGCGCTCGGGCCGGAGGAGTTCCCCGAGCACCACGGGAAGTTCTACGACTTCGAGGGGCTCGGCCAGCTGCCCCGGCCCGCCCAGCCGCGCGTGCCCGTCTGGGTCGGCGGATCCTCGCTCGCCGCCGTACGCCGGGCCGCGCTCAAGGGTGACGGCTGGCTGTCGCAGGGCGACCCGCGCGACCGGCTGCCGGAGCAGATCGCCACGCTGCGGAGGCTGCGCGCGGAGGCCGCCCGCGGCGGAGCCGCTGATGGATGCAGTGAGGAGCCGATCGTCGTGGGCGCCATCACCGAGCCGCTGTACGTCGGCCGGCCCGGCTGGGAGGTGGGGCGGCGGACGGTCACCGGTGCGCCGGAGGAACTCGCCGAGTCCCTGCGGGCGTATCGCGCGATGGGCGTGCACCAGATCCAGGTGCGCTTCCGCTGCCGGAGCCGGGACGAACTCGTGGACCAGATCACCGCCTTCGGGGCCGAGGTCGCCCCGCACCTCGACCACTGACTGGAGTGAGCCATGGGCAAGCTGGACGGCCGGGTCGTGATCGTCACCGGCGCGGCACGCGGACAGGGTGAGCAGGAGGCGCGCCTCTTCCGGGAGGAGGGCGCCGAGGTGGTCGTCGCCGATGTGCTCGACGAGCAGGGCGAGGCCCTCGCCAAGGAGATCGGCGCGCTGTACGCCCATCTCGACGTGGGGGAGGAGGCGCACTGGCGGGCCGCGGTGGCCGCCGCGAAGAGGACGTACGGCCGGGTCGACGGGCTGGTCAACAACGCCGGCATCCTGCGTTTCAACTCCCTCGTCGACACGCCTCTCGACGAGTTCATGCAGGTCGTGCGGGTCAACCAGGTCGGCTGCTTCCTCGGCGTCAAGACGGTCGCGCCGGAGATGGAGGACGGCGGCACCATCGTGAACACCGCCTCCTACACGGCCGTGACGGGCATGGCGGCCGTCGGCACCTACGCGGCCACCAAGCACGCCATCCTCGGCCTCACCCGCGTCGCCGCGCTGGAGCTGGCGCCGCGGGGCATCCGGGTCAACGCGATGTGTCCGGGCGCGATCGACACCGCCATGTCCAACCCGGCCCATCTGGACCCGGGCGCGGACCCCGAGGAGACCTCGAAGGCCCTCGACGGGCTCTACCGCAAACTCGTGCCGCTCGGGCGGATCGGGCAGCCGCAGGAGGTGGCCCGGCTCGCGCTGTTCCTGATGTCGGACGACTCCTCGTACATCACCGGCCAGCCGTTCGTGATCGACGGCGGCTGGCTGGCCGGGGTGAGCGTCATCTGACGTATGGCCCCCATCTGATGGCCAGTCAGCTATTGACGGTGCACGTGAGCGGTGCCACAGTCGGCGGAAAGTGAATCTGACGGTACGTCAGAAACTACGTGGGGACGGTGAACCTCCTTGGAACTCGGGCTCTTTGTACAGGGATACGTGGGCAAGCGCGCCGAAACCGACCCGCTCGCCGAGCACAAGGCGCTGATGGAGGAGACCGAGTACGTCATCCAGGCGGACAAGTCCGGCTTCAAGTACGCCTGGGCGTCGGAGCACCACTTCCTGGAGGAGTACTCCCACCTCTCCGCCAACGACGTGTACCTGGGGTACCTGGCGCACGCGACCGAGCGGATCCATCTGGGGTCCGGCATCTTCAACCCGCTCGCCCAGGTCAACCACCCGGTCAAGGTGGCCGAGAAGGTCGCCATGCTCGACCACCTCACCGAGAACCGCTTCGAGTTCGGCAGCGGGCGCGGCGCCGGCTCGCACGAGATCCTCGGGTTCATACCGGGCGTGACCGATATGAACTACACCAAGGAGATCTGGGAAGAGACCATCGCCGAGTTCCCCAAGATGTGGCTCCAGGACGAGTACGTCGGCTTCCAGGGCAAGCACTGGTCGCTGCCGCCCCGGAAGGTGCTGCCCAAGCCGTACGGGAAGTCGCACCCCGCGATGTGGTACGCCGCCGGGTCGCCGCCGTCGTACGCGATGGCCGCGAAGAAGGGGCTCGGGGTGCTCGGCTTCAGCGTGCAGAAGGTCTCCGACATGGAGTGGGTGCTGGAGCAGTACAAGACGGCTGTCGTGAACGCCGAGCCGATCGGTGACTTCGTCAACGACAACGTGATGGTGACGACCACGGCCATCTGCGCGCCGACGCACGCCGAGGCGATCGAGACCGCCGTGAACGGTGGCCTGCACTATCTGCCGTCGCTGGTGTTCCGGTACCACGACACGTTCCCCCGGCCCGAGGGGTTCCCGGTGTGGCCGGAGACGTTGCCCCCGTACACGCCGGAGTTCGTGGAGCTGCTGATCGAGGAGGAGCTGCTGATCTGCGGGGATCCGGACGAGGTGCTCACGCAGTGCAAGCGGTGGGAGCAGGCCGGGGCCGATCAGCTGAGTTTCGGGTTGCCGGTGGGGGTGCCGAAGGAGGAGACGTTGCGGACGATTCGGTTGATCGGGGAGCACGTGATTCCGAAGATCGACACGGATCCCGTTCACCGGACAACGCGGTTCCGTCAAGGGGCTTGAGCGTCGTAGGCGGGCGCGGGCCGTGTGTGGCTGGTCGCGCAGTTCCCCGCGCCCCTGGGTAAGCAGTCCCGCCGCATACCAAGAGGTGAACCCAATGCTCGATCACGTCATCAAGGGTGCGTCCGTCGTCGACGGAACCGGCGCGCCCGCCTGCACCGCCGACATCGGCATACGGAACGGTCGCATCGCCGTCATCGGCACCGTCACCGAGGAATCCCGTACCAGCGAGGACGCCGCCGGGCTGATCCTCGCCCCCGGCTTCGTCGATCCCCACACCCACTACGACGCCCAGCTCTTCTGGGATCCGTATGCCACCCCGTCCCTGAACCACGGGGTGACCACGGTCGCCGGTGGGAACTGTGGGTTCACGCTGGCGCCTCTCAACCCTGCGCGGCCCGAGGACGCCGACTACACGCGGCGGATGATGTCCAAGGTCGAGGGCATGTCGCTGGTGGCGTTGGAGGAAGGGGCGCCCTGGAGTTGGAGCAGCTTCGGGGAGTATCTGGACGCCCTGGAGGGGCGGATCGCGGTCAACGCGGGGTTCATGGTGGGGCACTGCGCGCTGCGCCGGTACGTCATGGGGCCGGACGCGGTGGGCGGGCAGCCGTCCTCGGAGCAGCTTGCCGCGATGGTGGGGCTGTTGCGGGAGGCGATGGAGGCGGGGGCCTGGGGGCTGTCCACCACCCAGTCGACCTCGCACTCCGACGGCGACGGGAAGCCCGTGGCCTCCCGGCACGCCGGGCCGGCCGAGCTCCTGGCCCTGTCACAGGCCGTCGGGGAGCACGAGGGCACGCAGATCGAGGCCATCGTGGCGGGCTGCCTGGATCAGTTCAGCGACGACGAGATCGACCTCTTCGTGGAGATGACCGCCGCCGCGGGCCGCCCGCTGAACTGGAACGTGCTCACGATTGACGCGGCGGTTCCCGAGCGGGTGCCCAGGCAGCTGGAGGCAAGTGAGCGCGCCCGCAAGGCCGGTGGCCGGATCGTGGCGCTGACCATGCCGATCCTCACACCGATGAACATGTCGCTGGGCACCTTCTGCGCGCTGAACCTGATCCCCGGGTGGGGGCCGGTCCTGGGGCTGCCGGCCAAGGAGCGGATCGCCAAGCTCCGTGACCCGGACATCCGCACCGAGCTGCTGCTGCGCGCCCGGTCCAAGGAGGCGGGAGTCTTCCGGCGGCTCACCCACTTCGGGCGGTACGTCATAGGGGACACCTACAGCGAGGCGAATCGCGGGCTGACCGGACGCGTCGTGCAGGACATCGCGGCCGAGCGCGGGCAGGAACCCTTCGAGTGCCTGGTCGAGATCTGCGCGGCGGACGACCTGCGTACGGTCCTGTGGCCGATGCCCACCGACAACGACCCCGACTCCTGGGCGCTGCGCGCCGAGACCTGGCGGCACGAGGACGTCATGCTGGGCGGCTCGGACGCCGGGGCGCATCTGGACCGGATGTGCGGGGCGCCGTACACGACCCGGTTCCTCGGGGACTGTCTGCGCGGGCGGAAACTGGTCGGCCTCGAACAGGCGGTCAGGATGCTCACCGACGATCCCGCCCGGCTGTTCGGCCTCCGTGACCGGGGACGTGTCCAGGAGGGCTTCCATGCGGACCTGGTCCTCTTCGACCCGGAGCGGATCGACGCCGGCAAGGCCACGCTGGTGCACGACCTGCCGGGTGACAGCCCGCGGCTGGACTCCAAGGCGATCGGCGTGCGGGCGGTCTGGGTCAACGGCGTCGAGGCGATCCGCGACGACGTGGTGACCGGGGCGGTGCCGGGGCGCGTGCTGCGCTCGGGGCGGGACACCAGGACGGTGGCCACCCGGTGAGCTTCAAGGCCGTCGACCGGCAGCGGTTGTTCGTCGGGGGCTCGTGGGTGGAGCCGGACGGTGGCTACTACGCCGTCGTCGATCCGGCGAGCGAGGAGACCGTCGGGTGGGCTCCGGAGGCCTCGCGGGATCAGGTGCGCGCGGCCTGTGCCGCTGCCCGCGAGGCCTTCGGGCCGTGGTCGCGTACGTCGCCGGAGGAGCGGGCGGCCGTGCTGGGGAGGGCGGCGGACATCATCCGCGGCCACCTGGTGCCGTACGCCGAACTGGCCCAGGCCGAGACCGGGGCGACCACCGGGACGGCCCGGGGCATGCAGGTCGGCGTAGGGGCGGCCCGGTTCCGGCGCTACGCGCGCGTGGAGCCCGCCGAGTGGGCGATCCCGCCGCAGATCAACGAGGCCGGTGGGGGCACCTCCCACGCCTTTAAGGCAGTGGGGGCGGGGAAGGCCGGTGTGATGGGTGCGCTGGCCGTCCGCCAGCCCGTCGGGGTCGTCACCTGCATCACCTCCTACAACAACCCGTGGGCCAACCCGGCGGGCAAGATCGCGCCCGCGCTGGCCATGGGCAACACGGTGGTCGTGAAGCCCGCCCCGCAGGATCCGCTGTCCGTCTACCGGATGGCGGAGGCGCTTCAGGCGGCGGGGGCACCCCCGGGTGTGGTGAATGTGGTCTCCGGGCGTTCCGTGGAGGTCGGCGAGGCGGCCGTCTCCTCCCCGGACGTCGACATGGTGAGCTTCACCGGATCCACGGCGGTCGGGCAGCGCATCGCCGAGGTGTGCGGGCGGGACATGAAACGCCAGTTGATGGAGCTCGGGGGGAAGGGCGCGGCGGTCGTCCTCGACGACGCGGACCTGGGGTCCGCCGTGGCCGGGATCGGGACGACGTTCTCCTTCTACAGCGGGCAGATCTGCACGGCGCCGACGCGGGTGCTGGCCCAGCGGGGTGTGTACGACCGGCTGGTCGAGCAACTGGCCGCCTACGCGGGGCGCCTCAAGATCGGCGACCCCCGGGAGCGGGACACGGTTGTCGGCCCGTTGATCTCGGCGGCACACCGGGACCGCGTGGAGTCGTACGTCGAACTCGGCCGCAAGGAAGGCGCGGTGGTCGTCGCCGGAGGTGAACGGCCCTCCCTGGACACCGGCTTCTACGTCACGCCGACCCTCCTCGCCGACTGCACCAACGACATGCGGGTGGCCCGCGAGGAGATCTTCGGCCCGGTGGTCGTCGTCATCCCCTTCGACGACGAGGACGAGGGCGTGGCCCTGGCCAACGACAGCGACTACGGCCTCATCGACTACGTCTGGTCCGGCGACGTGGCCCGCGCCTTCCGGGTCGCCCGGCGGCTGCGGGCCGGGGGAGTGGGCGTGAACACCGTCGGGCGCAACATGGAGGCGCCGTTCGGCGGGTTCAAGAAGAGCGGGGTCGGGCGGGACGTCGGCTCGTATGCGCTCCACGCCTACAGCGAGGTGCAGGCGATCGTGTGGCCGGGGTGAGCCGCGGGGATTGACCGGACGGAGTCTGTCACCGGAGCCCTGGGCCGGGCAGAGTCTTCCGCATGGGACAGATGGTGCAGGTCAAGGGCGCCGAGGTCTGGGCGGACGACGCGGGCGCGGACGGCGGGGCCGCCGGACCGCCCGTGGTGCTGCTGCACTCGGGGGTCGGCGATTCCCGGATGTGGGAGCCCGTACTGCCCGGTCTGGCGGCCGGACGTCTTCGGGTGATCCGGTACGACGCCCGCGGCTTCGGCCGGTCGCCGGCGCCCACCGGCTCCTACACCCAGCTCGACGACCTCAGGAGCGTCCTGGACCACTTCGAACTGCCCCGGGTGGTCCTGGTCGGCTCCAGCATGGGCGCCAGAACCGCCATCGACCTGGCCCTGAGCGACCCCGGCCAGGTGGCGGCCCTGGGTCTGCTGGTGCCCGGCGTCAACGGGTACGAGGACCTGGAGGCGCCGGAGGTGACCGAGGAGATCGGCCGGCTGGCCACCGCCCGTGACATGGACGGCCTGGTCGCCTTCGCGCTGCGGACCTGGGGCGCGGCGGGCGCCGACCCCGACACCGAGGCCGAGCCCCTGCTGCGGGCGGCGATTCCCGCGTGGTTCACGACCTACGGCCACGAGACCGAGGGCGGGCGGGCCTTCGACCGGCTGGTGACGGAGCTGTGCGAGCGGGCGTCGGCCTGACCGGCGCCGTACGCGTCAGTCGGTGAGGTCCACCCGGATCGTCAGCAGCTCCGCCCCGAACGCCCGCACCCCGGCGCTGTTGAACCGGGGCAGGCCGCCCAGGCGGGCGACCGGGTCGTCGTCGGGCAGCAGATGCGCCGTGCCCGTGTGCCACCGCCCCTTGATCCGCACCCGTACCCGTGCGTCGGCCTTGATGTTGCGCACGTACTGCGACCGCTCCCCGAACTCCGACACCAGCCAGAACGAGTCCCCGACCCGGCGTCCGCCGACCGGGGTGCGGCGGGGCACGCCCGAGGTACGGCCCGTGGTCTCCAGCAGGGTCTGGGTCGGCAGGCGGCGCATCACGGCGTTGAGCCGCCGCTGGAAGGCCGTGACGTTCCGGTATTTCGTCGCTGCGCGGCTGGACATGGTGTGCCGTTCTCCTGACTCGTGGCGGTGCTGATGCTCTTCAATGTCTCTCACCGGGGATCGAACGAACGGTGGAGCCTCGAACGGTTCCTCTATGAGAGACGGTGGCCCATGCGGGTGGTGACCTGGAACCTGTGGTGGCGCTTCGGGCCCTGGGAGGCCCGGCAGAAGGCGATTCTTGCCGAACTGCGCGATCTGCGCCCCGACGTGGTCGGCCTTCAGGAGGTGTGGGCCGACGGCCGCGAGAACCAGGCCGAGTGGCTGGCCTCCGAACTCGGCATGCACTGGGCCTGGGCCCCGTCCCCCGCCCCCGAGCGCTGGCGCCGGCGGATCGGCGACGACACCGTCGACATCGGCAACGCCGTGCTGAGCCGCTGGCCGGTCACCGACCGGCGGACCCTGCGGCTGCCGGCGCCGCCGGACATCGACGACGGCCGCCTCGCCCTCTTCACCCGCCTCACCACCCCCTCGTACGACATCCCCTTCTGCACCACCCACCTCACCTCTGCCCTGCACGCCTCGGCCGTACGCTGCCGGCAGGTCGCCGCGCTCGCCGAGTTCGTCGCCGAGAACCGGGGTGAGACGCCCTTTCCGACGGTCGTGACCGGTGATTTCAACGCCTGGCCGGACTCCGACGAGATCCGCCTCTTCGGCGGCTTCCGGACTGCGCCGGTCGTACCCCGCCAGGTCTTCTTCGACGCCTGGCAGTACGCCGCCCCGGACGCCCCCTCCGCCACCTGGGACCGCTCGAACCCGTACGTCGCCGACAGCCGGGAGCCGAGCGTGCGCATCGACTACATCCACGTGGGTCCGCCCGGGAGGGGCGGACTGGGCCACGTGCGTGCCGTCCGTCGCGCGGGCGCCGCTCCCGTCGACGGCGTATGGCCCTCGGACCACGCGGCCGTGGTCGCCGACCTCGCGACCGAGCCCACGCCTTGAGGGCAGGTCGCCCGGCCGCCGACAGCTCCTACGAACGCCCCAGGAAGATCGGGTTCGTGACCGCCGCCAGCGCGCCCGGCAGCGGGCCCACCGCTGTCTCGTGGCGCAGTTCCGCCCGCACGTAGGCCGCGTAGGCGGGGGTCGTGCGCCATTCCACGACGCCCGATCCCGAGACCGGCAGCGGCGGGCTCGTGAACAGGACGCCCTGGTCGGTGACGAAGCGGACCGTGCAGCGGGGGGCGCCCGCGGCTTCCAGGCGGACGGTCACCGGCGTGCTGCGGGGGACCTCCAGCCGCTCTCCGATGCCGGCGTGCTCGCCCTTGCCGCCGGACACCCCGAAGGTCAGCGAGACGTTCTTCGACTCGGCGATGTACGACCGCCCCGCCTTGATCCCCTCCTGGATCGCCTCCCGCGTCAGGTCGTCGGCCAGGACGACCGTCTGGGGCGTGCCGACCGGGTCCGGATCGCGGTGGGCGTCGCTGTTGCCCATCGCCGGGATCCAGGCGTCGGAACCCGAGCGCACGGACGCGACCAGCGTGCTGTCCCAGTCCGCCAGGGCCATCTCGTCGTCCGGGGTCCACGGCCCGTTCCAGACCTCGATCGCGTCCGCCTCGCCGAAGCCGAACTTCCAGTTGCAGCCGACGCAGGTGGCGTGCGGGTGGGCGGGGACGACCAGGCCGCCGGACTTGCGGATCTGGCGGGCGAACTTGCCGAAGCGGTTGTCCCGGGCCCGGTAGCGCCAGTCGATGAAGGTGCCGGGGTCGACGCCGAGCGCCACGACGTGGCCGTTGCGGGTCGTGACCTCCTCGCCCAGCATGATCAGGAGGTCGTCGCCCGCCGCGTCGGCCCAGTGCGCGTGCGCCGAGTGCGTGTTGTGCTCCGAGCTGTTGATGAAGTCCAGCCCTGCCGCGCGCGCGAGGGACGCGATCTCGGCGGGCGTACGGCGGCCGTCGGAGAACCATGAGTGCAGATGGCAGTCGCCCCGGTACCAGGCGCGCCCCCGCCCCTTCGCCCGCTCCGGCGGGTAGGTCGGCTCGACGGACTCGGCGGGCTCGCCGTAGGCGAGTGTGATGGTGACCTCGTACGGCAGCCCCTGCGGCGCCACCGTGTACGGGCCGAGGGCGATGTGCCAGGTGCCCTCCCGGACCGGTCCCGGGATGTACCCCGGCGTCGCCTCGTCCGCCCGGATGAAGAACTCCGTGCGCGCCCCGCCCGACCAGCCCCGGAAGCCTCGGCCGCCGAGCTCGGTGCCGCGCCAGTCGAAGATGCCGATGTCGAGGGCGTTGCCCGGGGTGCCCGCCGGGACGGAGGGCTTCTCGTAGGTGTAGGAGACCTTGATCTCCCGTACCCCGGACGGCACTTCGACCGGCAGGTACACGAAGTCGGGGGACCCGGGCGGCAGGGTCCCCCGCACCGTACGGGTCTCGGCGTCCTGGGTGTCGTCGGCACCTCTGGCGAAGGTCACGCTTCCCAACGTAAGCGCGGCGGCGGCGCCCGTCACGAACAGTGCGCGTCTTCCCAGGCCGGCGCCCGCGTACTCGTCCTCGCACATGCTGCTGCTCCCCAGGTCGTCGTGAAGGACTTGGCATGGGTGGTGCAGGGTGGTGCGTGCAACTCTGGTATTCAGCCGTGAACTGTCGTGCAAGGGAAGGGAATCGGCAGCCAATCGGAAGCTGTCCAAGCTCCGCTGGGCGCCCGGGGCGGGAGAGCCATCTGTGCCGACCGGTCGGTATCGACATTGCGGCGTCCGCACGGTACAGATGCAGTCATGCGCATCTCCGTCACGATCTTCCTCACCGACGAGACCATCACCCCGACCCGGCTCGCGCGTGAGCTGGAGCAGCGCGGGTTCGCGGGGCTGTACCTGCCCGAGCACACCCACATCCCCGTCGAGCGGACCACCCCGTACCCGGCCGGCGGCGATCTGCCGCCCGAGTACGGCCGCACCCTCGACCCCTTCGTCGCCCTCGGCCAGGCCGCCGCCGTCACCGAGCGGCTGGGCCTGGGCACCGGCATCACGCTGGTCGCGCAGCACGACCCGATCGATCTGGCCAAGCAGATCGCGACCCTGGACCACCTGTCCGGCGGACGCTTCACGCTCGGCCTCGGCTTCGGCTGGAACGTGGAGGAGGCCGCCGATCACGGGGTGGAGTGGCGGACCCGGCGCGAGCTGGTTCGCGACCGTATGGCTCTGATGCGCGCCCTGTGGGCGGATGAACCGACCGCCCACGAAGGCGAGTTCGAGTCCGTACGCGCCAGCTACGCCTACCCCAAACCCGTACAGAAGCCGCGCGGCCCCCAGGTCAACGGCCCCCGCACGCTCATCGGCGGAGCCGCCGGCCCGAAGCTGTTCGCGCACATCAGCGAGTACGCCGACGGGTGGCTGCCGATCGGTGGCCGCGGACTGTCCGAATCTCTACCCCGGCTCCGGTCGGTCTGGGCCGACGCAGGCCGCGACCCGAAGGCCCTCCAGGTCGTGCCGTACGCCGTGTTCCCGAATCCCGGCAAGCTCGCGCACTACGCGGAGCTCGGGATCGAGGAGGTCGTGGTGCAGTTGCCTCCGGCGGGGGAGGCGGAGGTGCTGCGGGTGCTGGACGACTGCGCGGCCTTCCTCGGCTGACCGTCGCGCATCCGTGTCCGACTGCCCTCCCGGCACTGATCAAGCCGACCGTATGCTCGAAGGATGACGACACCCGAGACCTCCGGAACCGGCCCCACCGACCGCCCCGGCGGCACCGGCCCGACCGAGAACTCCATGCGTCGCGCCCTCAAACGCGCCCGTGACGGCGTCGCCCTCGACGTCTCCGAGGCCGCCGTACTGCTCCAGGCCCGCGGCGAGGCCCTCGACGACCTCGTCGCGTCGGCCGGCCGGGTGCGGGACGCGGGCCTTGACGCGGCGGGCCGGGCCGGTGTCATCACGTACTCGAAGAGCGTCTTCATCCCCCTCACCCGGCTGTGCCGGGACAAGTGCCACTACTGCACCTTCGTCACCGTCCCCGGCAAGCTGCGCCGCGCCGGGCACGGGATGTTCATGTCGCCGGACGAGGTCCTCGACATCGCCCGCAAGGGCGCGGCCCTCGGCTGCAAGGAAGCCCTCATCACCCTCGGCGACAAGCCCGAGGACCGCTGGCCCGAGGCCCGCGAATGGCTCGACGCGCACGGCTACGACGACACCATCGCCTACGTCCGCGCCATCTCCATCCGCATCCTGGAGGAGACCGGCCTGCTGCCGCACCTCAACCCGGGCGTCATGACCTGGACCGACTTCCAGCGTCTGAAGCCGGTCGCCCCGTCCATGGGCATGATGCTGGAGACGACGGCGACCCGCCTGTGGTCCGAGCCCGGCGGCCCGCACCACGGCTCCCCGGACAAGGAGCCGGCCGTCCGGCTGCGCGTCCTGGAGGACGCCGGCCGTTCCTCCGTCCCCTTCACGTCCGGGATCCTGATCGGGATCGGGGAGTCGTACGAGGAGCGGGCCGAGTCCCTCTTCGCGCTGCGGAAGGTCTCCCGGGCCTACCACGGCATCCAGGAACTGATCATCCAGAACTTCCGCGCCAAGCCGGACACCGCGATGCGCGGCATGCCGGACGCGGAACTCGACGAACTGGTCGCCACGGTCGCCGTCGCCCGGCACATCATGGGCCCGAGCGCCTGCCTCCAGGCCCCGCCCAACCTCGTGGACTCCGAGTACGAACGCCTCATCCACGCCGGCATCGACGACTGGGGCGGCGTCTCCCCGCTCACGATCGACCACGTCAACCCCGAACGCCCCTGGCCGCAGATCGAGGAGCTCGCCGAGCGCTCGGCGGCGGCCGGCTTCGAACTGCGCGAACGCCTCTGCGTCTACCCGGAGTTCGTCCAGCGAGGCGAGCCCTGGCTGGACCCGCGACTGCGCCCGCACGTACGGGCACTCGCCGACCCGGAGACGGGTCTGGCGCGTCCGGACGCCGTGGTCGAGGGGCACCCGTGGCAGGAACCGGAGGAGATCTTCGTCGCCTCCGGCCGTACGGATCTGCACTCCACGATCGACACCGAGGGCCGTACGTCCGACCGCCGCGACGACTTCGACGAGGTGTACGGCGACTGGGGTGCCCTGCGCGAGGCGGCGGCGCCCGGGATGGCGCCGGAGCGCATCGACACGGACGTACGCCAGGCACTGGCGACCGCGGCCGACGACCCGACCCGGCTCACCGACGACGAGGCGCTGGCGCTGCTGCACGCGGACGGCCCGGCGCTGGACGCGTTGTGCAAGGTCGCCGACGACGTCCGTAAATCGGCGGTCGGCGACGACGTCACGTACATCGTCACGCGGAACATCAACTTCACCAACGTCTGCTACACCGGCTGCCGCTTCTGCGCCTTCGCCCAGCGCCGGACAGACGCGGACGCCTACACCCTCTCCCTGGACCAGGTCGCCGACCGCGCCCAGCAGGCCTGGGAGGTGGGCGCGGTGGAGGTCTGCATGCAGGGGGGCATCCACCCGGACCTGCCCGGGACGGCGTACTTCGACATCGCGAAGGCGGTGAAGGAGCGGGTCCCCGGCATGCACGTGCACGCCTTCTCGCCCATGGAGGTCGTCAACGGCGCCACCCGCACCGGCATGTCCATCCGCGAGTGGCTGACGGCGGCCAAGGAAGCCGGGCTGGACTCCGTCCCCGGCACCGCCGCCGAGATCCTCGACGACGAGGTCCGCTGGATCCTGACCAAGGGCAAGCTGCCGGCGGCGACGTGGATCGAGGTGATCACCACGGCACACGAACTCGGCATCCGGTCCTCGTCCACGATGATGTACGGCCACGTCGACCAGCCCCGCCACTGGCTCGGCCACCTGCGCACCCTGGCCGGCATCCAGCAGCGCACGGGCGGCTTCACGGAGTTCGTGACGCTCCCGTTCATCCACACCAACGCGCCGGTCTACCTGGCGGGGATCGCGCGGCCCGGCCCGTCGATGCGGGACAACCGGGCCGTGACGGCGATGGCCCGCCTCCTGCTCCACCCCTGGATCCCCAACATCCAGACCAGCTGGGTGAAGCTGGGCACCGAGGGCGCCGCGGAGATGCTCCGCTCCGGCGCGAACGACCTGGGCGGCACGCTGATGGAGGAGACGATCTCGCGGATGGCGGGGTCGTCGTACGGCTCGTACAAGTCGGTACGCGACCTGGTGGCGGTCGCCGACGCGGCGGGGCGCCCGGCGAGGCCCCGCACCACGCTGTACGGCGAGGTGCCGGAGGAACGGCAGCGGGCGGCGACGGCCTCGGACGGGCACCTGCCGGAGCTGTTGCCGGTGCTGGACTGAGACGGAGACGGCACAGGACCGGGTCGCGGAGGTCGGTACGATGATCCGACCCCCGCTGGAGGGGTTCCATAGCTTTCCGTAGCCGAGGAGATGCGTGCCCGTGCCTGCTCCCAAGGTCTGGGTGACCGGTTTGACGGTGGGCGCGATAGCCGCCGTCACAGCCCTCGCCATGCAGGCCGACAAGGGGCCGCACCCGACGGCCTCGGCGGCCCGCCCGAGCGCGTCGGCGTCGCCGGGGGTGAGCCCCGCCCCGACGAAGTCCGCCGCGCCCGCCGTCGTCCCGGACGGCTCGGGCACCGGGCGCCGGGTGGTCTACTCCCTCGCCCAGAAGCGGGTCTGGCTGGTCGACGCGAGCGACGCGGGCCGCCGTACCTTCACCGTCTGGCCGGGCACCGTGGACCCGGACCCCGGCACCTACACGGTGTCCTCGCGCAACGAGGCCACCACGGGCTCGGACGGCGTGCAGATCGAGAACATCATCTACTTCGCCGCGAAGTCCGGCATCTCCATCGCCTTCTCCAACGCCGTCGACGGCTCCTCGCCCCCGCCCGCCGCGGGCAAGCAGACCGGCGGGGTCCGGATGCGCGCGGCGGACGGGGCGGCGTTGTGGACGTTCGGGGAGACGGGCACGACGGTGGTCGTGGTCAGGTAGCGGACTTCTCCTTGCCGGACGGCAGGTTGACCACCAGCAGCACGGCCCCGCTCAGCAGGAACACCCGCGTCGCCGCGTCGAGCCCGTTCCAGTCCCCGGACTGCCACATCGAGAACCACTCCCCGCCGATCGCGATGAACCCGCCGCCGAACAGCAGCATCAGCATCAGCAGACCGTAGGTGGAGAAGCGCCGGGCACTGAGGTCGTCGCGGCGGAACCACAGCCAGGTGCCGTATATGAGGACGAGCGCGGCGACGGTCTCCCAGACGATGATCGCGACGTACGCCGCGTCTTGGAGGCCCTTGCTGGTGACGGCTCTCCACATCAGGTCCTCGTCCTTGAACGTCGTATCCATCGCCAGGACGTGCCGCACGAACTGCTGGTTGGTCCCGAAGTCGGTGATGTTCCCGAAGGCGACGAGGGTGATGTAGAGGGCGACGGTCGCGGTGAGGAGGGTGGCCGCGAGGTGGAGTGCGCTGCGTGGGGGTGTCGTTGACATGATGGTCATCTTCCCTGTGGAGGCCCTGTGCTCCATAGGCATTGAGCCAGAATGATGGCGTAGGGCAGCCGAGCGGGAGGATCCACACGTGGGACAGGCGCGGCCGTCGATGCAGGAGCTGATCGGCCGGCGCAGTCGTGCCGGATTCGTGGGCCGCAGCGCCGAACGCGCGGCCTTCCGGGGCAACTTGGACGTCTCGCCGGAGGACGAGCGGCACCGGTTCCTCTTCCACGTGCACGGAAACGCGGGTGTCGGCAAGTCCTTCCTGCTGCGCGAACTGGAGCAAGTCGCCCGGGAACGCGGTGCCCTGACCGCGTTCATGGACGAGAACGCGGGAAGCGTGCCGGAGTCGCTGGAGGCGATGAGCCGGCAGTTCGCCGCGCAGGGACGGCGGTTGAAGGACCTGGACCGGCTGCTCGCCGCGCATCGGGAGCGCAGGCACGAGGCGGAGCTGGCGGCGATCACCGCGCCGCCGCCCGAGCCGCCAGGACCCTCCGTGGGCAGCATGGCGGTGGCGCGGGCCGGGCTGGTGGGACTGGGCATGGTGCCCGGTGTCGGCGCCTTCGCCGGGGCGGTCGACGCCGCACAACTCGCCCAGGGCGCGGACCGGTTGCGGTCCGGTCTCGGTGCCCGCTTCCGCACCCACGAGGACGCCCGGCTCGTACTCGCCCCCGAGAGCGTGCTCACTCCGGTGCTGCTGGAGGAGCTCTCCCAGGCCGCCTCAGCCGTGCCGTGGATCGTCCTGTTCTTCGACACCTACGAGCGCACCGGCCGGTTCCTCGACGCGTGGCTGCACGCCGTGATGACCTCGGACCTGTACGGCCCGCTCCCGGCCACGGTCGTCGTGGTGACGGCAGGCCAACTCCCCTTCGACGCCACCCGCTGGGGCGGCTTCGGCGACTTCATGACCGACGTGCCGCTCCTGCCGTTCACCGAGGCGGAGACGCGCGACCTGCTCGCGGGCAGGGGAGTGGTGGCCGAGCCCGTGGTGGGGGAGGTGCTGCGCCTGACCGGTGGCCTGCCGGTGCTCGTGTCGACCCTCGCGGAGAGCCGCCCCACCGATCCGGCCGAGGTGCGGGACCCCAGCGCCACGGCCGTCGAGTGGTTCCTGAAGCGGGCGGAGGACGCGGTCCAGCGGTCGGTCGCGCTGGCGTGCGCGCTGCCCCGGCGGCTGGACGCGGATGTGTTCCGGGCGGTCGTGGGCGACTCCGACGCGGAACTGGCGGAACTGGAAGGGCTGTACGCGTGGTTGCGGGGCCTGCCGTTCGTCAGCGAGCGGGGCGGCCGGGTCCGGTACCACGACGTCGTACGGGCGCCGATGCTGCGGTTGCAGCGACGGGAGGCGCCCCGGACCTGGGCGGCCCGGCAGCAGGCGCTCGCCGCCGTGTTCCGGGAATGGCGGACCGAGGCGGAAGCCGGACGGGACGCCGAGGAGCTGTGGACGGACGAGGCGTGGCGGGAGCTTCGGCTGGCGGAGCTGTACCACTTGCTGTGCGCCGGTGAGCGGGCGGCGCTGACGAGCGTCCTCGGGGATGTCGTCGACGCCTGCGAGCAGGGTGAGTCCGTCGCCGAGCGGTGGGCTCGGGTTCTGGTGGAGGCCGGGTCGGACGCCGAGACCCGGGCGGTGTCCCAGTGGGGCCGGCGGCTCGCGACGGCCCTCGGCAGCGGCGGAACGCCCGCGGCCCTCGAACTGGTACTGCGTGCGACGGGCTTCGAGCGGACGCCGGTGCCGGTGCCGGTGCCCATGGGGGCGGCCGCGACGGTCGGCACGGGGTACGGCGCGGCGGCGGCGGCCGGCACCGGGCTGGGTGCGGGGGCGGCCGGGTGGGGTGCTGTGGGAGTTGCGGGGTGGGGTGGCGCGGGGGCTGCCGGGCAGGGCGCGGCGGGAGCGGCCGCCGCGGCTTCTTCGCGGGAGGAGGCCGCAGGGTCCGGTACCGGGGGCGCCGCAAGCGACCGGCCGGCCAGGAGGCCCGGCACCGCGCCCGGTACGGCGACGACCCGGCCGGGCACGTCGGCCGGCGCCCAGTCACGTGAGACGCAACAGCCCGCATCGCAGGACCAGCACGCCGAGCCGTCGCGGGTCGAGCCGCAGGATCAGCAAGCCGAGCCGCAGGGTGAGCGCACTGAGGGGCCGCAGGCCGTATCGCAGGATCAGCGTGCCCAGCCGACGTGGGCCGAGCCGCAGGATCAGCACGCCCAGCTGTCGTGGGCCATGCCGCAGACCACGACCTCGCCCGGCACCCCCTGGCAGGACGCGTCGGCCGATGCCGGCTGGCGGGTCGCGCTGGACCCCGCCGTGGCGGCCCGCGCCTACCGGGCCCGCGCCATCGCCCATGACCTCGCCGGCGACCGCCGCGCGGCCGTCGCCCTCCTGAACCAGGCCCTCGAACTGGCCCCCGACGACCCCCGCAGCCTCGCCCTGCGCGGCGAGTACCACCGCGTCCTGGGGCGCCACGACGAGGCGATCAGCGACTTGGACCGGGCCCTCGAACTGAGCCCCGCCGACGCCTTCGCCCTGGCCTCCCGCGGTGCTACCCGGCTAAGTCGCGAAGGTCTCGACGAGGCGCTCGCCGACCTTGACGAGGCCGTTCGGCTGAAGCCGGACTACTCCTGGGCCCTGATGCGCCGGGCCCGGGTGCACAGAGCCCTCGCCGACCACGTACGACAACTGGCCGACCTCGACCGGGCCGTGGCGGTGGACCCCGACTGGGCCTGGGCCCGCTGCGAGCGCGGTGACGCCCTACGCGCCGCCGGCCGCGACGAGGACGCCCTCGCCGACTACGACCACGCGCTCGCCCGGGAACCCGGCTACAACTCCGCCCGTGCGAGCCGAGGCGCCTCGCTGGCCAACCTGGGCCGCCACGAGGAGGCCCTCGCCGATCTGGACCGGGTGCTGACAGCCAACCCGTCGTACACCTGGGCCGCGGATCAGCGGGCCGCCGTGCTCCGTCACCTGGCGGCCGAACCGGCTACTGCCGCACGCAGCGCAGGAACAGATGAGGTTCGTGCCCGGCATCGGGATGGTCAGGCGTGAACAGTACGGTCTCCGCGGACAGCACCGTCAGTCCCGCCGCGGCGACCATGTCGGTGAAGTCCTCGGCCGCGTAGCTGGTCGCCCGCACCTTCTGCCCCATGAAGACGACTTCGACGTCCTCCACGTCCGCCGGCACGGTCGCCAGCACCATGCAGCCTCCCGCCCTCAGCGCCCGTGCCAGCCGCCGCACGAGAGTCTCCTGCGCGGTACGGGACATCTGCAGCAGGGAGAAGTACACGCAGACCGCGTCGAACGCACCGTCCTGGAGCGGGACTTGGTGGATGTCGGCGTGCTGAAAGGCGGCGTCGGGCACCTGCCGGGTGGCGAGGTCCACCATGACGGGAGACGCGTCGATCCCCAACACGCCATGGCCCGCCGCGGCGAGCGTCTCGGCCGTGGGACGCCCGGTCCCGCTACCGACGTCCAGCACCCGGCTGCCCGGTTCGAGCCGCCCGGCCAGCCACGCCAGCGACGCCCGGTGCGTCTCCGAGCCCGCGAACGCCCTCTCGTAAGCGAGCCCCAGCGCGTCGAAGACGGCGGCGGCACGCTGTGCCTGAGACTCGTCGGTCACGGCATCGTGCTCATGCCGTCGATGAACTCCGCCCAGGAACTCGCTTCGAATGCGAGCCGTGCGCCGTCCTTGTTCTTTGAGTCGCGGACGTGGACGCCGACGGGGGCGTGGGCGGGGGATATGGCGACCTCGACGCACTCGGGCCCATCGTTGCTGCTGTAGCTGCTCTTGAACCATTCCAGGGCGCGGGTCATGTCTCGTCTCCCAGGGCTTTCTCGATGAAGGCCCGTGACTCTCGGGGCGTCAGGGCCTGCGACCGGATCATTCCATAGCGCATTTCCAGGATCTGAACGTCCCGGGGATCACTGATCAGGCGGCTGTGCAACTGCGCCTCGGAGTGCCCCAGTGCCTTTCCGTCCCGGAGTTTCAACAACTGAAGCGAGCCACCCATGCCCGCGTGATCCTCACAGTCCGTGGGCATGATCTGAATCGCGACGTGCCTCAACGCGCTGATCTCCAACAGGTGTTCGAGCTGCTGTCGTAGCACCATTCTGCCTCCGATGGGCCGCCGCAGCGTCAGCTCTTCCTGGACAAAGGTGATCTCCGGCCTGGGCGTACGCTCGAATACGGCCTTCCTGGCCATGCGTGCGGCGACGAGACGGTCGACCTCCTCCTCCGTGTACGCGGGACGTCGCATCTCGTACAACGCCTGCGCGTACTCAGGGGTCTGAAGCAGCCCGTGGACGTGGAGGGCGGCGTATGCCCCCAACTCGACCGCCTCGTCCTCCAGCTTGGCCAGATCCCGAACCTTCTTCGGGTACCGGGCCCGCTCCACGTCCTCCCTCATCGCCGAGAGCTTCCCGCCCGCCCCCAGCACCTCATCGGCCTTCTCCAGGAAGTCCGGCTTGGGGATCCGCCGCCCCCGCTCCACCGACGAGACCATCTCCTCGCCGTACCCGATGGCGGCGCCCAGTTCGGCCTGGGTCATCCCGGCGGCCTCGCGCCACATCCTGATCTGCCGTCCGACCGTCCTGAGAACGGCCTCGGCCTCCTCGTCCTCCACGTCTTCCCCTCCCGACGTACGAGCCGTACGACCCCGTCGGCCATCCGTACAGTCACGCTCCGTACGTAGGCCATTGCTGTTCAGCGTAGGAGTCGGTTCGCCACGCTGGGTGACATGAGCCAGAAATCCCTCCCGCAAGTCACCTGTCCCACGCACCACTTCACGGTTCAGCTGTCCGCGACTCGAAGGGGTGCGCGACTCGCGCGCCTGCTCACCGAGCGCCAACTGGACGACTGGGGCATGCCGTTCGAGGGTGCGGTGCACGTCGTAGCCGAGCTGGCTTCGAACGCCGTACTCCACGGCCGGGTCCTGGGGCGGGACTTCCGGCTCAGGCTGAAGCTGCACACCGACGGCACTCTCCGTATCGAGGTGACCGACGCCCGGGGTGACCGGATCCCGCAGGTCCGGGACGCGGTGGGTGGCGAGAGGGAGTCGGGGCGAGGGCTGTTGATCGTGGCGGCGTACGCGGACCGTTGGGGCGTGGATGAGGCTCCGGCCAACTGCAAGACCGTGTGGGCTGAAGTGACACCGGATCGCGGAGGGGCGTGACCCGGCGGCTCCCGACGCAAAGACCAAAGAACCGGGGTAAGAACCGAACCCACCCCCACCGCCCCCGTCGATCACCCGCAGGGGTGAACATCGCCAACTCGGCTGGCGCGCGGGGGCTTTGGAGGTGCAGCGTCACCCAGAGACAACCGCACACATGAATCGGCCCCCGCCGGGACTGGCATCCCAATGCGAGGGCCTAACACCGAGGAAGAAACAGCTTCCCCAATGACTGAACAGCAGCCTAGCGCGCCCACGCGCGCCGAGTCCGGCCATTCCGCCGGAGGCGTCGAGCACGTCAACGAACCCCACCACGACCAGTTCGTCGTGGTCGGAAACGACCTCGCCCAGCACCCCGAGCTGTCCCTGACGGCGATCGGGCTGGCGGTCCACATCCAGTCGCTGCCCGCCCGGACCCCGGTCGGGATCAAGACGCTGGCCGCGAAGTTCCCCGAGGGGGAGATCCGTGTCGCCGCCGCCCTGCGGGAGCTGGAGGCACACGGATACCTGGCGCGCACCAAGGAGCGTCTTCATTCGGGGCGAGTCGTGACCCGGACGATCTCGTACAACAGGCCGGGCGTCGCCGCGGCCCGAGCCGCAATGAGGCCCGCCGCACCCCGCCCGGCTCCGCCGTCCCCCGGCTCGAAGGCGTCGGCCTCCGCACCCAGTGCCGCTCCCGATGCCGCCCGCGATGTCCTCGCGGGACTGCGCGCCCACGACCCCCGCCTGCTGCTGGCCGAACGTGACGTACACCGCCTGGCCCCAGCAGTCTCCGCCTGGCTGGACAGAGGCGTCCCGCCCGCCGCCGTACGGCGGACCCTGACGAACGGCCTGCCCAAGGACCCCATCCTGAACCCGGCGGCCTTCCTCGCGCACCGCCTCCAAGCGCTGCTGCCACCACCGCTCCCCGCTCCGGCACGCCCCCCGACCCCTGTCCGCCCGGACCCACTCCAGACCTGCGAGGGATGCGACCGGGCGTTCCGTTCACCGTGCCCGGGCCGCTGCCGGGACTGCCGTCCGGTGGGTGTGGCGGCGTAGAGAGTCGGACGTCAGCCCTGTACGGGTCATAACTGATCACTCCGGACCACTCCGGTCCACCTCGGGCACATTCCGCATACCGATCCGCCCCCTGAACCGACCGTCCCCGGTCGATTACAGTGTCGAGCCGTCGTACATACGGACGCTGTCACGGGGAGGTCTAGGTGGGTGCGATAGCCGGCGCCGTCTGGGGCCGCACCGAGCAGCAGGACTTCCGCAGCCGGGTGCGCGGCACGCTGCTCGGCGTGGCCGTCGGGGATGCCCTCGGGGCGCCGGTCGACGGGCTGGGGCTGGACGAGATCCGGGAGCAGTACGGCGCCGAGGGGCTCCTCGATCTGGGGTTCGGGTACGGGCGGCGCGGGGCCGTGACGCATCTCACGCAGCTCACGCTGTTCAGTGTGGACGGGCTGATAAGGGCGCAGGTCCGGCGGGACACCGGGGCCTGGCATCCGCCGACCGATCTGCACCGGGCGTATCTGCGGTGGGCCGCCACGCAACACGACTGGGGCCCGGACGAGCGCCGCAAGGACGACGGCTGGCTGGCGCGCGAGGAGTGGTTGTACGCCCGCCGCGACCCCAGCCGTGCGCTCCTGATCGGCCTCGGTGACGAGGCCATGGGCACCCTGGAGTCGCCCAAGAACGCCACCGAGCTCGGGCCCGAGGCCACCGCCCGCTCCGCGCCCTTCGGGCTGCTCGTCGGCTGGGAGCCGCAACTCGTCGTCCAGCTCGCCGTGGAGTGCGCGGCGCAGACCCACGGCCACCCCGTCGCCTACCTGTCGGCGGGCGCGTACGCGGTGATCGTGCACGCGCTCGCCTCCGGGGAGAGCCTCGACGGGGCCGTGCAGCGGGCGCTCGCGCTGTTGGCCGTGAGGCCCGGGCACGAGCCCGTGTCGGACGCGCTGCAGCACGCGCTGGGTGCCGTACGGCAGGGCATGCCCACCCCGGCGCGGGTGGAGGAACTCGCGGCCGACGGCTCGGCGGACGGGCTGCTCGCGGCCGCCGTGTACTGCGCCCTGGTCGGCGAGGACGTCCGCCACGGCCTCTGCCTCGCCGTCAACCACGACGGCCCCTCCGCCGCCGCGGCCGCCCTCACCGGCGGTCTCCTCGGCGCCCTCCACGGCGAAACGGCCCTCCCCCCGGCCTGGCTCGCCGAACTGGAGGGCCGCCCCACCATCCTCGAACTCGCCGACGACTTCGCCATGGAAATGACCCAGGGCCCAGCACTGCACAGCCCGGCGGGAGCGTCGCCGGGGTGGCTGGCGAGGTATCCGCGCGCCTGAGCGCAAGCGGGAGGAACCAGAGGCAGCCCCCACGGCGTACGCCCACAGGGCCGCTCCCACTCCGCTCCCACCCGCCCGCCTCTGGCCCGCCCACCCCGGCTCGTGCCCGGGGCCCATGCCCGGCCCATCTCCGGCCCGTGCCCGGCCCGTTCCTGACCATCTCCGGCCCGTGCCCGGGGCACGCCCCCAGCCCGATCCCTAGCATCTCCGGCCCGCCCCCGACTCGACTCCGGCAACGGCTCGACCCCTCCGGTCACCCCGACCGCCAGGGCAACGACAAGGGCGGCCCCCGCCGTGCGAGTGGCCGCCCTGTCCCAACCGTCCCCCGTCCTCAGTCCTTCGCGCGGACCACGTCCTCCCTCGCGTCCGCGTCCGCCTGCGCCGGCACCGCCGCCGCAGCGCCCCCGTCCCCGTCCGTGTTGATCCGCTCGACGACCGCCATCCGCTCCGGGGTGTCCTCCGGCTTGATGAAGCCGATGAGGATGTACAGGACCAGGGACACCGCCAGTGGGATGGAGACCTGGTACTGCAGCGGCACCCCGCCCTCGATCTGCCAGCTGATCGGGTAGTTGACCAGCCAGAAGGCGAGCAGGCCCATCGACCAGCTGGTGAGCGCGGCTGTGGGGCCGGAGCGGCGGAACTGGCGCAGCAGGCCCAGCATCATCGGGATGGCGATCGGGCCCATGAGACCGGCGACCCACTTGATCACGACGGTGATGATGTCCTTGAAGGTGGGGGAGTTGACCTGGGTCGCCACCGCCATCGACAGGCCGAGGAAGACGACCGTGGTCACCCGGGCCGCGATCAGACCGGACCGCTCGCCCCACGCCCGCGCCTGCTTCGACAGCACCGGCGCCACGTCCCGGGTGAACACGGCCGCGATCGCGTTGGCGTCGGAGGAGCACATGGCCATGGTGTGCGAGAAGAAGCCGACGATCACGAGGCCCAACAGGCCGTGCGGGAGCAGCTGTTCCGTCATCAGGCCGTACGAGTCCGAACCGTCCGCCTTCTGCGACTCGACCAGCAGCGGCGACATCCACATCGGGAAGAACAGGACCACCGGCCAGACCAGCCACAGGATCGCCGACAGGCGCGCCGAGCGCTCGGCCTCCCGCGGGGTGGCCGTGGCCATGTACCGCTGGGCCTGGTTGAGCATGCCGCCGTTGTACTCGAAGAGCTTGATGAAGAGGAACGCCAGCAGGAAGACGGTCCCGTACGGTCCGACCAGCGGCTCACCGTGGCCCTGGAGCTCCGGCCGGTCCCAGGCTTCGAGGAAGCCGATGCCCTTGTCGTTCAGTTCCATGATGACGGCCACGAACATCGCGACACCGGCCAGCAACTGGATGATGAACTGGCCGAGTTCCGTGAGCGCGTCGGCCCACAACCCGCCGATGGTGCAGTAGATCGCCGTGATGCAACCGGTGATGAGGATGCCCTGGTTCAGCGACACACCCGTGAACACCGACAACAGGGTCGCGATCGCGGCCCACTTCGCGCCCACGTCCACGATCTTCAGCAGCATGCCGGACCAGGCCAGCGCCTGCTGGGTCTTGAGGTCGTAGCGGTTCTTCAGGTACTCCAGCGGAGACGCCACATGCAGCCGCGACCGCAGCCGGTTGATCCGCGGCGCGAACAGCTTCGACCCGATGGCGATGCCCAGCGCGATGGGGAAGGACCAGGTGACGAAGGACGTGACGCCGTAGGTGTAGGCGATGCCCGCGTACCCGGTGAACATCACCGCGCTGTATCCGGACATGTGATGCGAGATCCCGGACAGCCACCACGGCATCTTCCCGCCCGCGGTGAAGAAGTCGCTGACGTTGTCCACCCGCTTGTGCGACCAGACTCCGATCGCCACCATCACGCCGAAATAGCCGATGAGCACGGCCCAGTCGAGACCGTTCATGTGCGCCCTCCCAGGGTTCAGCCCGGCGCTCATCGTGGGCGCTGTCGCGTGGACACGACAAGCTGGCGTCGGGTCAAGGGGAGGTAAAATCATTCGGCATGCTGGTCTTGGTTCATCTATGTGAACTCATCGCATCAGCTCCCCTGCGTTGACCAGCAGTGACTGTCCGGTGATCGCCCGCGCCCTGTCCGAGGCCAGGAACGCCGCCGCGTCCGCCACGTCCCCGTCCGTGGCGAGGTCGGGCAGCGCCATCCGCTCGGTCAGCCGCCCCAGCACCTCCGACTCCCCGACGCCCTCCGTGTGCGCGGTGAACTGCACGAAGGCCTGGACCGGCGGTCCCCACATCCAGCCCGGCAGCACGGTGTTCACTCGTATCCGGTGCGGGCCCAACTCCCGTGCCAGCGAGTACATCGCGCTCGTCAGCGCCCCCTTCGAGGCCGCGTACGCCGCCTGGCGCACCTGCGAGGGGGCGGCGACCGCGGACTGCGTCCCGATGAACACCACCGACCCGCCGCACTCCTTCAGCGCCGGCAGACAGGCCCGCGTCATCCGCAGCGAGCCCAGCAGATTGACGTCGATGACCGACTGCCAGGTGGCGAAGTCGGCGTCCTCCAGCCCGCCGAAGTAGGAGTCCCAGGCCGCCACATGAATCACCCCGTCGATCCCGCCGAACCGCTCCCGCCCCAGCGCGGCCAGCGCCTCGCACTGCCGCTCGTCGGTGATGTCGGTGGCCAGGTACGCCGTGTGCGCTCCGTCGGGATCGATCTCGCCGACGCTCTTCGCCAGGTTCGCCTCGGTGCGCGCCCCGAGCACGGCGTTCCCGCCGTCCCGTACGACCGCTGCGGCGACCTGGTGGCCCAGCCCGGCGCCGACTCCCGAGACGACGACGGTCTTGCCGTTGAGCAGTGACATCAAGGCCTCCAGGCTCTGGCGGATTATCTGACGGAGCGTCAGAGTATGGGCGTCCGAGGGAGGACGGAAGCCACCGGAAGGAAGGGAACGCCATGAGCGAGGACACCCACAGCGAGACGTACGCCGAACTGGCCGCCGTCGGCCCGTACGGAGTTCACCCGGGCCACGCCCTGATCACCATGGTCGAACCGCACCGGGGCCACGAGTACGCCTACAACCGCTGGTACGAGGACGACCACTACTACGCCGGCGCGATGGCCATGCCCTGGATGTACGCGGGCCGCCGCTGGGTCGCGCCGAGGGACCTTCAACTCCTGCGCTATCCCGAGAAGTCGGCGATCGCCCAGCCGGTCACTGCCGGCTGCTACATCTCCACGTACTGGATCACCGCGGGCCGCTACGCCGACCACATGCGCTGGACCGTCGGCATCAACAAGCGCCTCAACCGCGACGCCCGCGTCTACCAGGACCGTACCCACGTCTTCACGGCGTTCCAGGACCACGAGGCCACGGTGTACCGCGACGGCGCGGCGGGCCCCCGCGACTTCCACGCCCTGGACCACCCCTACGCGGGCCTGGTGGTGCAGGTCATCGACGCCGACTCCCCGGAGCAGCGCACCGAACTGCTGGAGTGGCTGCGTTCCCGCCACCTTGCCAAGCGCCTGGCGGACTCCCCGGCGGCGATGGTGACGATCTTCCGGCCCACGCCTCTCCCGCTCGACCGCATGTCGTACGTCAAGCAGGTCGAGGGCGTCGACACCCGCCTGACCCTGCTGTGGTTCCTGGAGGCGGACCCGAGGGAGTGCTGGGAAGCCCACTTCACGGGCCTGGACGCGGTGGTGGAGGAGGCGGGGCTGGGGCGCGTGGAACTCGTCGCGCCCTTCATCCCCACAGTGCCCGGCACCGACCGGTACGTGGCCGACCTGCGCTGATCAACGCAGGCCGGTCAGCGCGCGCCGGTCAGCGCAGCTCCTCCGGACACGTCGTCCCGCGCGAGAACGCGTACGGCGCCGCGAGCCGGTACTCGCCCGCCCGCGGAGCGAGCAGCATCGTCCACTTGTCGCCGAGCGCGTCCTCCTCCGTCTCCATCAGACAGCCGTTGACGTTGGCGTACGACTTCGGCGAGCCCTCGGGACGGCTCTTGGACGCCTCCGTCTCCTTCGGCGGGTCGAGCTTCTTGCCGTCGGCGTCGACGAGGCTCAGCCACGGCGAGTAGGGGATGCGGATGAGGACGGGCCCCGGCTTGCTCACCCGCATCGTCATCTCGCCCTGCTCGGCCCGCTCGACGACGGTGTTCGGCTCGGCGAGCGGCGCCGGGGCGGTCACCTCGAACAGCTGCCAGTTGGCGTCGCCCCACACCTGCTTCAGATACGGCATGCCGCGCTGCACCAGCTCCCGCTCACGCTCCGCCCCCGAGGCGTCCGGCTCGTCCTTGGGCAGCACCACGTAGTGCACGGCCCAGCGCTTGAGCCACTCGCGGTAGTTCGCGGAGTTGAGGGTGTCGTCGTAGAAGAGCGGGTTGCGCTCCATGTCGGCCTGGCGGTTCCAGCCCCGGGCCAGGTTCACATACGGCGCCAGTGCCGACGCCTCCCGATGCGAGCGGGCCGGCACGACCTCCACCCGGCCCTTCTCGGCGCCGACCTCCTGGAGCTCGTTGACCAACGGCGCCAGCTCGCGCGCCCAGGACGCGGCGGGGGCGGCGTGGATGATGTCGTCGACCGTCTTGTAGCCGATCCACCCGGCGAAGGTGAGCAGGGCCAGCACGGCCGTGTACCACTTGCGTGAGCGCGGCACCGTGTAGGGCAGCACGGCCACCAGGGCCGTCCCCGCGAACAGCATCGCCAGGCGCGTGATGTTGGAGCCGATCTGCGAGCTGACCACCCAGACCAGCACGACCGCGAGGCCGTAGACCGCGGACACCAGCCGGACCGTCTTCCACTCCTCGGGCACGACGAAGAAGGTGACGACGGCGAGCAGCAGCGGCAACAGCACCGAGCCGATCACCATCGGCTGGGTGCCCGAGAACGGGAACAGCCACGCCGACACCGCGACGACGGCCGCCGGCGCCAGCCCCAGCGCCCAGGCGCCCGGCCGCCGCTTCTGGAGGAACAGCGCCACCGCCACGAAGCCCACGAACAGCCCCGCGACCGGTGACGCCATGGTCGCGAGCGCGGCCAGCGGCGCCGCGGCCAGCGCCTTCGCCCAGCGCTTGTAGCGCCAGCGGTGCGGCCAGCAGAACACGACGGCGACCGCGCCCAGCGCGAACATCGTGCCGAGCCCGAACGTCACCCGCCCGGAGATCGCGTTGGCGATCAGCCCGAGGACCCCGGCGAACGCGGCCCACAGCGGGTTGCGCACCGACCGGCTGCGCAGCAGGACCAGCGTCAGCAGGCCCGCGGAGATCGTCCCCGCGATCATCATCGTCGTACGGACACCGAGGACCGACATCAGATACGGCGACACCACGCTGTACGACACCGGGTGCATCCCGCCGTACCAGGCGAGGTTGTACGCCGAGTCCGGATGCCGGCCGACGAACTCGGCCCACGCGTCCTGGGCCGCGAGGTCGCCCCCGCTGCTTGCGAACGTGAAGACCCAGATGATGTGAAGGAGCCCGGCCAGGGTCGTGATCGACAGCACCGGGTGGCGCAGCAGGCGCTCACGCAGGGTGAGGAAGGCGGCGGTCAGCCGCGAGGGCGGTCTGTCCTCCGTGCGGCTCGGTGCATCTCCCGAGCGTGGCGCGGGCACGCGTATTCGCGGACCGGCTCCCGGTCCCGGATCGGCGTCGTCGGCGCGTGTCGGCTCCGCAGTGGCCACGTGTGAGGCACTCCCCGTACTGTCCCGTCTTCTGTTCTGGCCGCGTCCCGTTTCCCGCGTGTTGTCGGCCTTGTCCCCGAAGGTTCCCCGACTGCGCCTTGTGGGCGACGACCTGCCCGATTCGTGACGCTAGCACGCAGCCCGCCGACAGACGCTGTCGGCGGGCTGCGTCAGGGTGCCGTGGTGTCGCCCCCGGGTCAGGTGATGCGGGTCAACTTGTCCGTGAAGCCCGGTTCGGTGAGCTCCGACTGGAGGGCGACCGGAATCTTGACCGCGCCGCTGCTGCCGTCACCCACGGTGAGCGTGCCCACCTTGGTGCCGGCCGTCGCGGTGTGCGGTACGGCGTCGGAGGCGAAGGTCAGCTTCACCTCCAGGCCGGACCAGCCGACCGCCGTGACGTCCTTGGTGGCGACGACCGGGGTGCGGCCGCCGAGACCGTCGTCGACGTACCCGACGACGTCGCCCTTCTTCAGGATCGTCGCCGACTGCAGCGTGTCCTGCGCGGCGCGGATGAGCTGGTCGCCCGAGTCGAGAGCGGCGGCGAGGATGCCGCTGCCCGCGTCCGGCTGGCGTACCACGGCGCCGACGATGGTCCGGGTCTCGCCGCCGATCTCCTTCTTCGCGGCGAACACGAGGTTGCCGAGGGCGGAGGTGGTGGTGCCGGTCTTGATGCCGACGACGTCGTTCTTGCCGACCAACTGGTTCCAGTTGCCGTGGTTCACGCCCTTGTAGTCGTCGTACGACATCATCGCGGCGACCTCGCGGAAGGCGGGGTACTTCATCGCCGCCTTGGCCAGCTTCACCTGGTCCACGGCCGTGCTCACGGTGGTGTTGTTGAGCCCGGACGGGTCGGTGTACGTCGTGTTCGTCATGCCGAGGTCCTCGGCGGCGGCGTTCATCTTCTCGACGAACCCCTTCTCCGAACCGGCGTCCCAACGGGCCAGCAGACGGGCCACGTTGTTCGCGGATGCGATCAGGATGCTTTCCAGGGCCTCGCGCTGGGTGATCTGGTCGCCGTTGGTCACGTTGACGGTCGACTCCTGGCCGGCGTCGGACTGGTCCTCGGCGGCCTGGTCGATCTTGATCTTCGGGCCCTCGTCACCGCTTTCGAGCGGGTGCTCGCGCAGGATGAGGTACGCCGTCATGACCTTGGCGACGCTGGCGATGGGGACGGGCTTCTGCTCACCGGAGGAGCCGAAGCTGCCGATGCCGTCGACGTCCAGCGCGGCCTGGCCCTCTGTGGGCCAGGGGATGTCGACCTTGCTGCCGTCGAAGGTGTAGCTGTCCTTCGCGGTGAGGTCGAGGGTGGGGGCCGGGAGCGGGCGCACGTTCTGCACGACCGCGAAGACGATCGCGAGCAGCAGGACCAGCGGGGTCCAGATCTTGACCCGCCGGATCGCTGTGCGGACCGGAGTGTCCGGGGGCGGCGGCGTGTTCGTGAGTTCGGCGAGCAGGTCGAGCGGGGGCCTGGGGGGCAGGGGTTGCTGGGTGGTGCGCTCGGGGCCGATCTGGGGGATGGCGGCGGTGGCGTCCGCTGCGGGGCCTTCGGCGTTTCCGGGGTCGGGGGCGCGCTCGGGGTCGGGGTCTTGGGGGCGTCCGGCTTGATGTCGGGCTTGAGTGCGACGAACTTGCTGGTGCGCTCGGCGGGGGTCTCCGGTGCGGGGGCCTTCAGCGTGGTGGTGGGCTGGTCCACCGGGGGCTGCTTGGCGGGGCGCACGGTCTTGAAGACGGCGGTGGGTTGGTCGACGGCCTTGCCCTTGGCCTCGGCTTCGCCTTCGGCCTTCGTGTTCCCACCCGCACCACCCGTGCGGCTCTCGTCGTCGGCTGCGGGTGGCCCCTGAGGGGCGTCCTCGCCGTCGGCGGCTGCGGGTGCGTCAGGAGTGCTGCCCTCGGCGGCTTCGGGGGAGTCCTCCGAGTCGGCGTCAGCGGCGTCGGCAGCCTCGGCGGGCTCACCCGAGCCGTCTTCGGCGCCCTTGTCCTCGCCCTCGGCCTCGTCGTCGTCCGAGGTGGCCACCCAAGCCGCCACAGCCGCCCTCAGCCGAGCGTCGCCCTCGGCGGGCGAGCCGTCGGCGTCTGTCGCGTCGGCGCCATCGGAGACGTCCTCCGCGTCGTTCCCCTCCGCGGCGCCGTCGCTCACCGCACCCTCGCCGGTCGAGGACTCGGCCTCCGCCTCCGCGTTCTCGACCGCAGACCCCGCTTCGCGGGCGTCGTCGGCCGCAGCGCCCCCGCTCTCGGTGCTGTCGGCCGCGGCGTCCGTGCCCTCGGCGTCGTCAGCCGTAGCGTCCGTGCCCTCGGCGCTGCCCGCCGTAGCGTCTTCGCTCACGGCGTCGTCGTCGGCCACCGTGTCCGCGCCCTCGGCGTCGTCGGCCGTAGCGTCCGCGCTCTCGGTGCTGTCCGCGGCAGCGTCTCCGCCGTCGGCGTCGTCGGCCGTGGCGTCCGTGCCCTCGGTGCTGTCTGCGGCAGCGTCTCCGCCGTCGGCGTCGTCAGCCGTAGCGTCCGCGCTCTCGGTGCTGTCCGCCGCAGCGTCCCCGCCCCCGGCGTCCTCGGCGGTGCCCCCCGGCTCCTCCAGCCGTGCCCGTACCGCGTCCAGGTCCTCTCGTGACAGGACCCTCGTCGCCGTGTCGACGCCGCCGCGCGGCGCCGTGGCTTCGCGGGCCACTGCGAGGCGGGGGTCGCGTCGTTCGCCGGCGTCCTGCCGGGTGGGACTCTCGGGTTCGGGAACCGGGGCCGTGCTCCCCGACGTCGGTTCTTCCGACGACTCGCGCTGCTTCGACCTGTCGGGGGACTCGCCCGCCACCGATGCCTCCTCCATGTGCCGCCGCACGGCCTCCGTGCGGCGTCCGAACAGTGAGCCGTCACTCGGACACCGTGCCCGTACGACCCCCCGTGCCGCTGTCCGAACCATGTACCAGTGTCCTGTGCGCGGCACTCCACTCACCCGGTAGACGAGAACGACATACCTACCGGTTCCCTTACGAACCGGTCACGCACCCTCGACAGATGAATGTGAGAGGGGTCACCCTGTCTTTCATCCACGCGGGGAGGCATGGATGGGCAGGAGCCGCAGAACAATTCCGGAGGAGCTTCTGCTGCTGGCGTTGGACCCGACCACGGGTACCACCGCACAGCCGCAGTCGCTCGACCTCGGTCTGGCCGGAGCACAGCTAGTGGAGCTGGCGCTGGCCGGACGGATAGCCCCAGACGGGGATCGTATCGCCGTGGTAGCCCCACGGCCGACTGGAGATCCAACACTGGACTGTGCGTTGGAGTTGCTGCGAAGGCGTGGCGCTCCCGTGCGTGCCGTCCACTGGATTGGCGGGCCCCGGCTGGGGTTGCGCCAGACCTACCTCTCGCATCTGGAGCGGTGCGGCATGGTGCATGCCGTGGCCGGTCAGATGTGCGGGGTGTTGCCGACGACTCGCTACCAGGCGACGGACAACGCCATCAGCCGGGAGATCAGGGCCCGGCTGGATTCCGCGATCCGCACCGGCGTACCGCCGGACCCACGGACCGCGGCACTGGCCGCACTGGCACACGCGGTCGGCCTCGGCAAGCACCTGTATCCGGGGAACGAGGGACGGTCGTCCCGGTCCCGGCTCAGGGACCTGATCAGGCACGACCCCATGGGCGGTCTCGTCGCGCACGCCGTGATGGACGTCCAGAACGGTGCGGCCGCACAGCCGCGCCGCAGCCCGGCCCCGGCCGGCCGTCAGGCCGCCCCCGGAGGCAGGGTCGCAGCGGAACCCGCACGCGGTGTTCCGGTGCAGCCGCACCGCGGATCCATGGCGCGAGTCGTGGCCCACTGAGCCGCACGTCCACGACCCGCACCACCGAATGACCCGGGCTGTGCACCCGGCTTGCTCGACCACGCACCAACACGCACCGCCACGTACCACCACGCTTCACACGCTCGCACTCGCACGCCACGTGCAGCGCCGCACCGCAGTCACCGAGACCGGTTCGGGAGCCGCTGGTCCGCGCGGGGTGACGGGACCGTTTGCCCGGACGACGGCAGCGGCCCCGCCGCCCCGCGCGGCCGCATGTGCGGGGGTCCTGGCGAACTGGCGTGTATCCAGCGCATATCCACCGTTTCCCAGCGGTAGTAAGCACCTTGGTGGCAGTCTGCTCAACAGCAGATACGCAAAGTGGCAATCGCAGGCAGGCAGCCGGAGGTGCACGTCCAGTGGCGTCCAATGTCAATCCCACCGTCAGGCGACGCCGGCTGGGCCAGGAGCTGCGCCGGCTCCGCGAGCTCAAGGGCATGACGGCCGAAGAAGTGGCCGAACGGCTGCTGGTCTCGCAGTCGAAGATCAGCCGGCTGGAGAACGGACGGCGCAGTATCAGCCAGCGCGACGTCCGCGACCTGTGCGGGGTCTATGAGGTGGAGGACCACCGGATCGTCGACTCCCTGATGCAGATGGCCAAGGATTCGCGGCAGCAAGGATGGTGGCACTCCTTCGGCGACATCCCCTACAGCGTCTACATCGGGCTGGAGACGGACGCGGCGAGTCTGCGGGTGTACGACCCGCAGGTCGTGCCGGGGCTGTTGCAGACGAAGCAGTACGCGGAGGCCCTGATCGCCGGGGCGTTGCCGGAGACGGCGCAGACCGAGATCGAGAAGCGGGTCCAGGTGCGGATGCGCCGACAGGAACGAATCTCCACCGAGGAGACCCCGCTCCGGCTGTGGACCGTCCTGGACGAGGCCGCCCTGCGCCGGGTCGTCGGCAACCGCTCCCTCATGCGCGACCAGTTGGAGCAGCTCGTCGAGCAGTCCCAGCTGCCGCACGTCACCGTGCAGGTCATCCCCTTCGACATGGGCGCCCACCCGGGCCTCAACGGGCAGTACGCGATCCTCGAGTTCCCGGACGCGGCCGACTCCAGCGTCGTCTACATCGAGGGCGTCACCAGCGACCTGTACCTGGAGAAGGCGAACGACGTCCAGAAGTACAGCGTGATGTACGAGCACCTGAGGGCGCAGGCCCTGAACGTGGAGCAGTCACGGCAGTTCATCGCGGACATCGCCAAGGAGTACGCGCGTTGAGAAGCGCCGTACGGTACACCGTCCCCAGGCCGGGGCGGAAGACTCCACTGGAATATGCCACCCAGCCGAGTGAATAGTCGCTTCGTCGGCCGATGTTGGCGAGTAGCGTCGATCACGCCACCGAGCAACAACGTTGGCGCGAATCGCGCTGCGGTGTCCGATCCGGACACGCAGCGCGGTGACAGCAACTCAACATCTGGCAATTCGGAGCAAACATGGCAATTCGTCAGGGTGCCACGGACACGTGGACCAAGTCCTCGTACTCCACAGGGAACGGCGCGTGCGTCGAGGTCAAGTCACCGCTCGCTGCGGCCATGGCGGTACGGGACTCCAAGGTTCCCGAGGGCCCGGTCCTGGCGTTCCCCGCGGACGCGTGGAACACCTTCGTGGCGTCGGTCAAGGCGTAAGGGGCGGGTCTAGCTGATCCTCACCCCTCAACCGACCGCACGATCGACAACTGCACAAGCACCACAGGAAGAGCCCTCTCGACCAGCCCGCCGTCCTTGCCGAGAGGGCTCGGCCGTGCCCTCACCCGTGGGCCGGCCGGATAACCTCACCGGGAACGCCACGTCACACACCGGGTCCTGTGCCCCGGCGCCGTCCCAGTCCGCCACGAAGTACACCTCGCGGCACGGGCCCGCCTGCCACAGCCCCTCCTTGGCCACCCACTCCTCCACCGCCTCGAAGGCGGCCAGGATCTGCGGATGCGCCACCTGCGCCTTGGTGATCCGGGTGTAGGCCAGCCGCTGTGCCGGTTCGACCCGTACCTTCGTCTCCCGCGTCCGGCCCTGCTTCTCGACCCACGCCCGGGCCGCCGCCTCGTCGGCCACCGGCACGCACGACTCGGCCGGCCCGTCGCTCTCCACCGACACGTCGGAGTGGTAGACGACGAACGGTGGCGCAGTGATGCCGCCGCACTCGTGCGCCGCCGACTCCAGCCGGCCGAGCGACGCCCCGATCCACGCCGGCAACTCGTCCGCCAGCACATGCCGCATCTCGGTGATCAGCACCTGCTCGGGCACCTCAACCGTCTCGACCACGAACTTCCCGTACATCTCGGAGCTCCTCCCCGACAGTCGTCCACGGAGGTACTCGGCCAGCGTCCGCTGCCCCGCCACCCGCGCCTCGACATCCGCCCAGTACGCGTCGAGCCGGGCGGTCGCCGCGGCCCCGTCAGGGGCCTCGACGATCTCCGCGATCCGGGCGAGCGGCATGTCCAGCTGGCGCAGCAGCGCCACCAGACGGGCACGTTCGACCTGGTCGGCGCGGTAGTAGCGGTAGCCGCTGACCTCGTCGACGTGCGCCGGGGCCAGCAGTGCGAGGCGGTCGTACAGCCGCAGGGCCTTGGCCGACAGCCTGGCCCGCGCGGCGAACGCGCCGATGGTGAGCAGTTCGTCGTCCACGGCCTCATCCTCCGTCACCGGGCGGCCTGTTCCGCCCGGCGACAAGGACGCTCGGCTCTGCCCCAGGGGCAAGGTCAACCCGTGTTACTTGATCGCGGACTCCACCGCCGCGACGACCTCCGCCGCCTCCGGCTCGGTCTGCGGCGAGAAGCGGGCGACGACCTTGCCGTCGCGGCCGATCAGGAACTTCTCGAAGTTCCAGCGGATGTCCCCGGTGTGCCCCTCGGCGTCCGGGAAGCCGACGAGCCGCTCGTACAGCGGGTGCCGGCCCTCCCCGTTCACCTCGACCTTCTCGGTCATCGGGAAGCTCACGCCGTACGTCGCCGAGCAGAACTCGGCGATCTCCTCGGCGCTGCCGGGCTCCTGCCCGAGGAACTGGTTGCAGGGCACGCCGAGCACGGTGAAACCGCGCTCCGCGTACTGCGCCTGGAGCTTCTCCAGGCCGGAGTACTGCGGGGTCAGGCCGCACTTGGAGGCCACGTTCACGATGAGCACGGCCTTGCCCGCGTACTGGGCGAGATCGGCGGTGCCGCCCTGGAGGGCATCGATGTCGACGTCGAAGGGGGAGCTGCTGTCAGTGGTCGTCATGAAACGGATGCTAACTCCGGTACGTGTCGGGCCGGTGCCGGGCCTCCACGAGGACGTCCCCCGCCGCCGTCCGCTCGTACAGCACCGACCGCCCCGCCCGCCGCCGCTCCACCAGCCCCGCGTCCAGCAGCACCCGCACATGCCGCCCGACCGAGCCCAACTGCTGCCCGGTCACCGCGACCAGCTGGGTGGTGCTGAGCGGGGAGTCGAGGAGGACGAGCACCGCGGCGCGCGCGGGCCCGAGCAGCGCGCCGAGGCTCGCCGGGACGCTCCGGGCGCCGGGGTCGGTGAGCGCGCCCGTGCAGGGGTAGACCACGGCGTACCGCTCGGGCGCCTCCCAGGACACCCAGCCGCCCTTCGGCGTGACCGGCACGAAGACGAGCTCGGCGCCGGAGATCTCGCGGGGCGGGTACTCGTGCAGATTCACCTGGAGCCGGTTGTCACCGAGCCAGCGGGTGCGCCCTGGCCGCAGGCAGTCCAGCACGGCCGCCCAGCCGCCCCGGCTCACCTGCGCGGTCCGGGCGACCACGTCCGCCTCCAGGACGCGTCGGCGCCGGTCCCAGTCGGGCCGTACGGTCTCGGTCCAGACGTACTCGATGAGCGCGGCGGCGCGTGCCGGCAGGTCGTCGCGGTCCAATACGGCGGGCAGCGGGCCGGCGAGGGAGACGGTGAGGTTGGCGCGGGCCCGGCGGGGGTCGGCCGCGCGCACCCGCGCGACGCCCTCCTCAATGGTCTCGCCGTCCCCCGGGGTCGGGGTGAGGAAGTCGGCGATCCAGTCCTTGCCGAGCCCGGCGCGGACGAGCTGTGCGGTGACCGGGTCGGCGGCGAGGCGGGTCCGGTAGGCGGGCCGGCGTGCGTCCAGCCAGGTGCGCTCGCCGGGGTGGGCGGCGGTCCCCGAGTGCAGCAGTTTCAGCGCGGCGAAGGTCTCGGCGAGCGGGGAGATGAGGAACCGGCTGCCGGCCAGGGTGTCGGCGTTGATCTGCCACCAGCCCATCGGTCACCGCCACCTTTCGCGTCTGCGCGAAACAATAACGACCGGATTCCGGAGCTGAGCAGACTCACGCATGCGCAGCTACCGACAGCTCTTCCGCACACCGGAGTTCACACCACTCTTCCTCGCCTCCGCCCTGCACACGGCCGCCTCCACCGTCGGGGGTCTGGCCATCGGCACGCTGGTGTACGCGGCGACCGAATCGCCGCTGCTGGCGGCGGTCAGCATGTTCTGCCCGCAGCTGGCCCAGGTGGTGGGTGCCACGACCCTGCTCTCGGCGGCGGACCGGCTCGCGCCCCGCGCGGCACTGACGGGCATCGCGCTGTCGTACGCCCTGGGCACGGCGGCGATGGCGACGCCGGGCGCGCCGATCTGGGCGCTGTTCGCCCTGATCCTGCTGCTGGGGCTGATCGCCTCGCTGGGCGGCGGAGTGCGGTGGGGACTGCTGAACGAGGTGCTCGCCAAGGACGGCTACCTGATGGGCCGGTCCGTCTTCAACATGATGAGCGGCCTGATGCAGATCACCGGCTATGCGACCGGCGGTGCGCTGGTCGCCCTGCTGTCCCCGGGGACCACGCTGCTCGTCTCCTCGGCCCTGTACGCCGCGGCGGCCCTGGTCACCCGCCTCGGCCTGACCCGTCGCGCGCCCCGCGCCGCGGGCCGCCCCTCCGTCGCCGCGACCTGGCGCAGCAACGCCCTGCTGTGGTCCTCCCGCCCCCGCCGCCACCTCTACCTCGCCCTGTGGATCCCCAACGGCCTGGTCGTCGGCTGCGAGTCGCTGTTCGTCTCCTACGCCCCGCACGCCGCGGGCACGTTGTTCGCGTGCGCGGCGTTCGGGATGTTCGTCGGTGACATCACGGTCGGCCGGCTCCTCCCGAAGGACCTGCGCGCCCGCCTCGGGGTACCTCTGCTGTTGCTGCTGGCCACGCCCTATCTCCTGTTCTTCCTGCGCCCGTCGCTGCCCGTGGCCGCCGTCGCGGTCGCCGTCGCCTCGGTCGGCTTCGGGGCGAGCCTGGTCCAGCAGGAGCGGCTGATGGCGGTGACGCCCGACGAACTCGGAGGCCACGCCCTGGGGTTGCACTCCGCCGGGATGCTCACGATGCAGGGGGTGAGCGCGGTGCTGGCCGGGGCGGTGGCCCAACTGACCTCGCCGGCCACGGGGATGACGGTGATGGCGGCGGGGTCGGTCGCGGTGACGCTGGCGCTGGTGGGCGCGAGCCTGCGGGACGCGGGGGAGGGTGGACTGGTGGTGGCGGGCCGGCGGCCCAAGAGGGGAGTCCTCTCCACCGACTTCGCACCTCGGCCGCCGCAAGAATGAGGTTCGGCTCCGGTCGCCTAGCCGGCCTTGTGGCGCTGGTAGTGGCGGGCGACGCGCACCCGGTTGCCGCAGCGGGCGGCCGAGCACCAGCGGCGGCGCGGATGTGTGGGCAGGAAGACCATCACGCAGTCGTCGGCCTCGCACTTCCGGATGCCGGCGACCGCCGGATCGGCCAGCAGCTCGGCGGCAGCCTCCGCGAGGCAGGAGGCCAGCCGCAGTCCCGGCGCCCCCTCGCGTCGCCGTGCGGCGACCACCGCCGACCCGTCCCACGCCAGCTCGTGGAACGCCGGCGCGGCTCGCTGCGCGTCGTTGAGTGCCGCCAGGTCGGCGGCCGGGGCTGCTCGCCCCGGCGGACGTGGTCGAGGGCGCGGGCGGTGTGCTCCCGTACGGCGAGTACCGCGGCCAGGTCGGCGGCGGTGACGCCGGCGCCTTCCTGCGGTACGGCCTCCGGGAGGCGGTCGGCCTGGATCTCCCACCAGGCCCGCAGCTCGTGCGGCGTGGTCAGCAGGTCGCCCACGGCCGTGCGGGTGTTGACCAGGTCCAGGGCCAGGGGCTCTCCGGTCAGCGGTAGGGGATCGCGGGGATCGCTCATGCGGCTAATGGTACATGGACGGGTTGACACGTTAGTCGGCGCGGAGTTATACCGAAGGTGCACCTAATGCATCAAAACCCAAAGAAGCAATTAGGCAGGGGTCAGACATGCTTGCTGCAACCGCCCGCACCGTCCATCGCCACCTGGAGATCGAGGGAGTCCGCGTCTTCTACCGGGAGTCCCTCCCCGACCGCGCCGACGCCCCCGTACTGCTGCTCGTGCACGGCTTCCCGTCCGGGTCCCACCAGTTCCGCGGCCTCATCGACGCGCTCGGCGCGGACTTCCGGCTGATCGCCCCGGACTACCCCGGCTCCGGCCACACGCAGGCGCCCGACGACTTCACGTACTCGTTCGACGGGCTCGCCGACATCACCGAGGCCTTCATCCAGCGCCTGGGCCTGGACCGCTTCGTGATGTACGTCTTCGACTTCGGTGCCCCCGTGGGCTTCCGCATCGCCGAACGCCACCCCGAGTGGATAGCGGGACTGGTGGTCCAGAACGGCAACGCGTACGAGGAGGGGCTCTCGGAGATGGCCCGCGACCTGCTCGGCCTGACGCCCGAGACGCCCGGCGCCCACGACGCCATCCAGGACGTGCTCACCCTCCGGACCACCCGCGGCCAGTACGAGACCGGCGTCGCCATCTCCGACCTGGTCGCCCCGGACGGCTGGACCCTCGACCAGCACTTCCTGGACCAGCCCGGCCGCAAGGAGGCTCAGCAGGCCCTGCTCTTCGACTACCACTCCAACGTCGAGCGCTACGACACCTGGCACGCCTGGCTGCGCCGCCACACCCCGCCCACCCTCATCACCTGGGGAGCCCACGACCCCTTTTTCACCGAGCTGGGCGCCCACGCCTACCTTCGCGACCTCCCCGACGCCGAACTCCATCTCCTCGACACCGGCCACTTCGCCCTGGAGACCCACCTGGGGGAGATCGCCCCGCTGATCGCTGACTTCGCGGACCGCGCTTGGAAGTGAGGTGATCGGGCCCGCTGGTGCCGATGCCCGCCATGCCCGTGCCCGCCGGCGCCGGTCGACCGCCGCCGCACATAGGTACCAAAGGTGCGAAAATCGACACGGGTCTCTGTTGACCTCTGGGACGTGGCGAGGGACGCGGAGAGGGAGCTGATGGGCCGGGACCGGGATCGGGACGGGGACGTTGACCTGGACGCTGTCGCCGACGAGCTGTACGGCCTGCGACCGGAGGAGTTCATCCCCACCCGCGCCGCACGAGCGGCCGCGGCGCGCACGGCCGGCGACCGCGCCCTGGCCACCGAGATCGGCAAGCTACGCCGCCCGAGCCTGTCGGCCTGGGCCAGCAACCTCCTGGTCCGCGAGCGTCGCAGCGAGGTCGAGCCGCTGCTTCGCCTCGGCGAAGGCCTCAGGCAGGCCCACCAGGACCTGGACGGAGCGCAACTGCGCGAACTCAGCCGACAGCAGCGGATCCTGATCGGCGAGCTGTCCCGACAGGCCGGGCAACTGGCCGCTCAGGCGGGCCACCCGATCAGCGACGCCGCCCGCCACGAGGTCGAGAGCACCCTGCACGCCGCCCTCGCGGACCCCGAGGCGGCCCGTGAGTGGGCGAGCGGCAGACTCACCAAGCCCTTCAGTTCGGCGACCGACTTCCCGGCGGTGGCGGCCCCCGCGACCGCCCGCCGCGCCCCACCCGCTCCGGCCGCCGAGTCCCGCACGCGCCGGCCCACTGCTCGCGACACCAAGGCCGACAAGGAACACCGCCGCCGCCTCACCCAGGCCCGCAAGGCCGCCGACAAGGCCGCACGGGAACTCCGGGGCCAGGAGGACGCGACGGCAACCGCAACCCGCCAGGCCTTCGCAGCGAAGAAGCACCTCGACGAGACCCAGCAACGCGTCACCGAACTGACCGCGGAGCTGCAACACGCTAAAACCGAACATCAACAGGCCCGCACCGCCGAACAGGAGGCCCGCAACGAGGCCCGCACAGCCGACCGCCGGCTTCGCGAGGCTCGGAGGCGGGCGGAGGGGGCTGCGGGGGAGGTGGAAGGGCTGGAGGCGGAGGGGCTGGAGGCCGAGGGCCTGTGAAGCGCGCACGTGGAGGCGAGGGGCGTGCACCTGCGTTCATGAACGGCTGATCGCAGGTAGGAGCCCGGCTCGCCGACTGTCAAGCCGCCTGGGGTCCGGCGGCACGCCTGCCCGAGGCGGGCTCCTGTGCGTCGTCGAAGAAGAAGCTCTCGTCTTCCCCGAAGTCCGGAGCCTGGAAGGGATTGGTCGCCGGAGGCGGCGATGCCGCGGTGGCACGGCGGGGCTGCCCTTCCGGAGCGGAGAACAGCGAGGTCAGTTCTATGAGAGGTCTCTCCTTCGTCACAGGTCCCTGAAGGGACCTGCTGTGCCGTAACCGGGCACAGCGGTTACTACAGCTTGGTCATCTTGGCGTACGGGCTCAAGATCCGTATCGGCGTGGACCCGAAATCGACGAGCGCCGCGATTCCGGCCTCGATACCGATCACACGACCGAGGCCGTACATGTCGTGGGTGACCTGGTCGCCGACAGCGAAGTGCTTGGGTGCAGGCGCGACCGGGGCCTTGAAGGGGCTGGTGGGCAAGTGACGCTTGGAAGCAGCAGGCTTTGTCATCGCACCCAGTATGCGCCTATGAGCAACCCCTTCGCTGCCCCTGTCCACGTCCAATCCCCGGCAGCGACCCGGACGAGAGCCGTCACCTCTGGGACGAGATGGAGCTCAACGCCGCTGACCAGGGGATTTCCTCTGACTGTGACGGTCCGCTCTGTCCGCCGTACTGGCCCCCGCTATCCGATGATGCGGGCCAGTTGCTCCGCCCGGTCCTGGACGAAGTAGTGGCCGCCGACCGGGACGATCTCCAAGGTCACCTCGTGGGCGAACCGTTCCCAGGCGCGGTAGCCGCTCTCGTAGCCTTCCGTGGCCGCATCCGCCTCACCGATGATCACCCGGACCGGTGTGCGCAGCGGTTCCCACCGGGCGGACGCCTCACGCAGGAGCCCGGCCCCCTGCGCCATGCCGTGGCGGACGACAGCCAGGACACGCGGGAGATCCGTCGCGAGCGCCTGGTAGGCGGTGGCACTGCCGCCGCCGTACGGGATGCCGATCACGACCCGTTGGATCCGCTGCCCGTCATCCGCGACGAGCCGGTGCAGCCACCTCCCGTCCGCTCCACCCGATCCGTCCGAACCTGCCGCACGCAGCCGGTCGGCAAGTTGACGCGGGGTGGGGTACGTGAACACGTCGACCACGGACAGCCGGCCATGACCCACGCGCCGGGCGAGCGTGACTGCCTTGACTGGGCGATCCGCTCGGCGGGCGCAGTCAGGGGAAATCGCATCTCGCGTTCCTTCTCGGGCATGACACTCCTCTGATGCAGCGCAACGGTGCGTCCTGGGCGCGGAGTTGCACCGACGATCCTCGGGAGGTCTACGTCATGCCTATGTCCAGCGCCGGGCGGCCGGGGGCCGCCAGTCTCTGCGGGGGAGACGGAGGGAGCTTGAGGGAGCTGATGACGGGGAGAGGTCACAGCAGTTCCCGGCCGTGGGCGAACAGCAGGTGCGGCCACGCGACGTGCACGACTGCTTCAGCCGGGCGGTGAGTGTGCTGCGATGCGCGATGTTGTGCCTGTCGGCGGCCTGCGACTCGGGCGCGGGGCGCCGACAGGCACGCCGGCTGTCATCCGCCCTCATCCTCTTCCCGCTCATACGGCCCGGACCATGATTGGTCCGGGCCGTTCTTGCTGGTGCCCCCGGCGGGATTCGAACCTGCGCACCCGCTTCAGGAGATCATCAGGCGATCCGCCGGTCAGGGCTGAGGCTTCCACTGCCACTCCGAACGGTGCGCGGCAGGCCCTGCTGGTACGGCATCGTGTCTCCCGGCTTCCCGGCTTCCCGGCTTCCCGGGTGGGAGCCCCATCCGTCCTTAGATGGCCGACCGCGGCTGTCGCGCTGATACGGCCCTGACTGCCGAGCCCGAGACGAGCACTCCTGACAGTGCGATCAGACTGGTCAGGATGTCCTGGATCTGCGCCGCCGGGACATAGACGATCACGATGACGATGAGCAGGGCCGCCCAGTCCCTCGGGCGAGCAATTGACAGTACAGAGCGGGTCGGAGTCACACTCATAGCGGTACCTCCTGGTACTCAGTGCCCGCCCACCGACCTTGCCGCCAAGCCCGTTCGGTGGTGCGGGCCTCCTGCTTGAGACCCATAGTGGCGCCTCTTCCGTCAGGACCTGTCTTGGGCGCATCGGACTAGCCTCACGGTCCCTCGGATGGGTGATTGTGGGGTTTTGGCCTGCTTGAGTACACAGGGTTCCCTGCCGGGGCCTGCGTAGGTTCTGTCTCTTTGGTCGGCGTCGTGCCCAGAGCCGCGTTGCAGTAGTTGAGGCCGAGCCGACGCCAATACGGCGCATGCATGGCAAATGCGAGACAGATCAGAACCCAATCAGGCTGATCTGTAAGAAGTTGTTGTCTTTCCGATCTTGAGAGATGCGCGTCGAGCGGCGACCCGGAAGTACGTCCCGCACCTGTGGCTCGGCGAGACGCAACGCGAGCCGGGCCACTGCGGCTCCCCCGACTACGAGGGACACCGGGAGCGCACCGCAGGCACCGTGCGCTGAAGCTGCGCGTGTGGCAAGCATCTGTAACGGCGAAGGGCCAGTCCGGGAGAAAACCCCCCTGAGCTGGCCCTTCGTTCTGTGCCCCCGGCAGGATTCGAACCTGCGACACCCGCTTTAGGAGAGCGGTGCTCTATCCCCTGAGCTACGAAGGCGGAAGGTGCCCTGACAGCGTAGCGGATGCGTCCCTCGGGGTTCGCCCCGGTTGTGGGGGATGGCGGCGTGCCTTGTCGATCTTCGCCGGACGGCCGCCCTCAGTCCTGCTTGACCTCAAGCTGACTTGAGATTTTACGTTGCTTGCGCGGGGCCCACCAAGGGCCGACCGCGGTCATTCCCGGCTACCGAAATCGAGGCACTTCCATGTCCCGGACCCCGCGCACCCCCGTATCTCAGGACTCCCCGATCTCTCAGGACTCCCACATCTCTGAGGACCCCATCTCTGAGGGCCCCCAGACCTCCCAGACGCCCCAGGCCCCCCGGACCCCCCAGTCGTCCCAGCCCCCGCTCAAGATCGGCGTCCTCATCGGCAGCGTCCGCCCCGGACGGTTCGCCGACAAGGTTTCCCAGTGGTTCGTGTCCGAGATCGGGCGGCGTGATGACATGGAGACGCATGTCATCGATCTGTCCGAGCCCGCCCTCGCCGGCGAGCTCAAGCTCACGCTGGAGCAGGCCGCGGGGGTCGGCGATGCTCCGACGCTGGCCGAGCGGATCGGTGGGCTCGATGGGTTCGTTGTCGTGACGCCCGAGTACAACCACGGCTACCCCGCCTCCCTCAAGCTGGCCATCGACTACGTCTACCGGGAGTGGCGAGCCAAGCCCGTCGGCTTCGTTTCCTATGGCGGCATGGCCGGCGGTCAGCGGGCGGTGGAGCAGTTGCGGCAGGTCTTCGCCGAGCTGCACGCCGTCACGCTGCGCGACACCGTCAGTTTCCACATGGCCTGGGAGCAGTTCGACGACGAGGGGCGCCCGCACGACCAGGACGGCACCGCCAAGGCCGCCGCCGTGCTGTTGGACCAGCTCGCCTGGTGGGGGCTGACCCTGCGGGAGGGCCGGGCCGCCAGGCCGTACGACAGCTGAGGCGCCCACCCCCCGGCCTCGGACCTCAGCCCCTCGACCTCACCCGATCCCCACCCGAGCAAACCTCCCCGCCACCCGAAGATCCCCCTCCACCCGCCCCGCCGTCGCCACCAACTCCGGCAGCACCTCCCGCACGCACTCCTCCACCGACCGCCGAGCCGCATGCATCGCCACGTTCAGGGCGGCGACCACGCGGCCGGTGCGGTCCCGTACCGGTACTGCCACCGAGCGGAGCCCGGCCTCCAACTCCTCGTCGACCAGGGCGTATCCCTGCGTCCGGACGTCGTCCAGCGTGGTCGTCAGGGTCGCGGGGTCGGTTGTGGTGTGCGGGGTGAGGGGGGAGAGGGGGCCCAACTGGCGGTCTTCGGGCGGGAGATCCGCCAGTAGTACCCGGCCCAGCGATGTGGCGTACGCCGGCAGTCGCGTGCCCACCGTGACGTCGACGCTCATGACACGGCCCGTCGCGGCGCGGGCCGTGTACTGGATCTCGTCGCCCGACGGCGTCAGCACCGCCAGGGACGTCGACTCGTGGACACGGGCAGCCAGTTCGGTCAGGTGCGGGGTCGCGATCTGGGGGAGGGAGGTGCGGGACAGGGGTGGGAAGCCGAGGGACAGTACGCGTGGGGTCAGGGCGAAGGCGCGGTTGCCGGACTGGCGTACCAGGCCCAGGTGCTCGTATGTGATGAGTGCCCTGCGCGCGGTGGCCCTCGCCAGTCCCGTCGCCCGCGCCACGTCCGTCAGTGTCAGTTCCGCCCGGCCCTCGCCGAAGGCGGTCAGTACGGTCAGCCCGCGGGCCAGCGACTCGACGAACTCCCTGCCCAGTTCCTGCTTGGAGGCACCGGTCCAGGCCGCCAGGCCCGCCGGTGCCGACCCGCGTTGCCCCTGCGGCTGCGGTGCCTCGCGCAGTTCTTGCTCCATCTTCGCCACCGTGGCCCGAAGGCGGGGCAGGAGCGTGTCGCGCAGGTCCGTGGCCGTATGCCGGCTGGTGTGGCTGACGACGTTCGCCACGCAGGCGATACGGCCGCCCGCCCGGGGGTCCCTCACCGGTACGGACACGGCGACCAGTCCCGGCTCGATCAACTGGTCGTCCAGCGCCCAGCCGTCCTTCCGCGCCCGCGCCGCCCGGCGTTCGAAGTCCTCGTCGGGGGACGGGTGCGGTTGCGGCGGTACGGCGGGAAAGCCGCGGTCCTCCGGGTCCGCCGCCCGGCGCTCGCGCCAGGCCTGCCACTCCGTGGCCGTCCACTCCGTCGCGAACAGGGGGCCCGGCGCGGTGCGTTCGGCCGGGAGCAGGTCGCCGATGCGGAAGCTGAGGGACATCGCGCGGCGGCGGGTCGCCTGGTGGATGAAGCGGATGCCGTCGCGGTCGGCGACCGCCAGCGACACCGACTCGTCCAACTCGTCCGCGAGCGCGTCCGCGTGGGAGGTGAGGAGGGCGGGCAGGCCGAGGGCGGCCAGGTAGGCGTTGCCCAGTTCCATCACTCGGGGCGCCAGGATCACGTCGCGGCCGTCGAGACGGACGTATCCCATGCGCGCGAGCGTGGACGTGATCCGGTCCACCGTGGAGCGTGCGAGTCCGGTCGCCCGCTCCAGCCCGCTCGCGCTCACCGTCCCGCCCGCCTCCGTCAGCCGCCACAGCACCCCGACCCCACGGATCAGCGGCGTGACCGCCTCCACCGGCACGGCTCGGTCGTCCAGGGTCGTCTTCGCGGGCATCGGCTCTCCGGTACGGCGGTCGCGGCAGCCCTAACCGTAATGCGAATCGATTCGGTTCGATTCGCGAGCGGGAGCGCGAGCGCGGGCGCGGGCGCGGGCGCCGGCGGGTGCGCGTACCGCTGCGGCTCAGGCCCACCCCCAAGCCCCGCACCCTCAAGCCCCGCACCCTCAAGCCCACCACCCCCAAGCCCCAGCACCCCCAAGCCCACCACCCTCAAGCCCACCACCCCCCAACCCCCACACCACCTACCCCCGAGAAACCCGCACCCGATACCCGTCCGCCAGATCCGCGCCCAACACCGCCACCTGCACCCCCCGCTTGTCGTCCCGGAATTCCTCCCCCGGCACGAACGTCGCGTCCGAGAGTTCGGCGTGGACGTTCGCGCTGCGGGTGCAGCCGCCGCTGTCCTCGTGGGAGTCGAGGACCTTCACCGGGCCCATTCCGGTGTCGACGTCGGCGTCGACCTTGTAGATCAGGACGCCGGGGCGGCAGACGGCCTCGTCGTTGCCCTCGCGGGTGCGTAGTTCGACGGCGTAGCCGGTGCGGCGGTCCAGGGGGACGAACACCAGCTTGGGGCCGCCGGTGCGGGCCAGCGGGGTGAGGGCGTACTCGGCCTTGCCGGGGGTGGCCGCGCACCGTATCTGGTCCGAGTCGAGCCAGCCCAGTTTCCACTTGTGCCAGCCGAGGAGGTCGTTGTTGGCCCCCCAGTCCTCGCTCATGATGTCCCAGTGGCCGACCGCGCCCCCGCCCTCGGCGGTGTACAGGTCCGGCAGGCCGAAGACGTGGCCGTTCTCGTGGGGGAGGACCCGGTAGCCGGTGCGGTGGTAGGTGCCGGAGCCGTCGTCCTGGCGGGAGTAGACGAAGGACGCGTTGGTCACCGAGACGCCGTCGGCCACCGGGGCCTCGGCGTTGCCCGCGAAGGTCACCGACAGGACCGTGTCCAGGGCCGACGGGCCGGCGTTCGGGGTCACCAGGACGTTCAGGAAGTCGTACGACCCGAAGTCCACCTTGGGGTCGGCCGCGACCACGAGGTCCTGGACCAGCTTCCGGTACCCGGGGTCGAAGGGCGCGCCGCGCTCTATGCCGTACGCCCGGAACGACTTGGGCATGCGCAGCCAGCGGGGTATCGGGGTGTCGGGGCGGTAGTCGAGGCGGCCGTAGGAACTGGTGCGGAACCACTTCTGGGTCTGCGGGAAGAACTCCGCGAAACGGTCGAGCGCCTTGCCCGTGCCGGGCGCGTCGGGGAAGTCGACCATCAGGGTGAGGGCGCGGACGGTTCCGGTGGAGCGGGCGTAACCGCGCGGTGTAGGTACGCCCTCCGACATCTGGACCGTAGGCCGGCCGCTGATCATGCAGGGGCCGAGAGCCGCGGAGTGACCCGGTGGGAGCGGGCTCGCGCCGGCCGCCGTGGAGGTCCCCGCCGTGAGGTGCCCGGTGCCTGCCGAGGTGCTGACCGCCAGGGTCAGGGCGGTCACGGAGGCAAGGGCGGCCGCACGGCGGGGGCGTATCCGACTGCTCGGCTGCATGCATGGGCCTCTCGTCCATGGCAGCCGCCGACTGCGTACTGCACCCTCCCGATCACCCTGTGTCGAGGCCTGCGCGGGCGCGCGTTGGAGGAGACCGAACGTGGGTCCTCGGCCGCGGGGGGGCAGAGAGGTTGTGACTCAGGTCACAAGACATTCGTTGGGGGTTTGGGAAATAACCGGGAGCCCCTCCCCGTTTAGTCAGGTGTCCGAGCGAAACGGGGACAGCTTCCCCGGATCGCCCACCCAGCAGAACTCAGGAGTACGCCGTGCAGACCGCAGCCCCCGCACCGCGCAAGGCGACCCGGCCGCGCGCCGACGCCCTGCGCAACCGGGAGCGTATCGTCACCGCCGCCCGGGAGATGTTCGTCGAGTTCGGCCCCGATGTGCCGCTGGACGACATCGCCCGCCGGGCCGGCGTCGGCAACGCCACGGTGTACCGCAACTTCCCCGACCGCGACGCGCTGGTCCGCGAGGTCGTCTGCTCCGTCATGGACCGTACGGCCGCGGCGGCCGAGCTCGCGCTCGCTCAGACCGGGGATGCCTTCGAGGCTCTGGAGCGCTTCGTGCACACGGCCGCCGACGAGCGGATCAGCGCGCTGTGCCCGATGGTCCAGAGCACGTTCGACCAGCACCACCCGGATCTGGAGGCCTCGCGTGAGCGGGTCGAGCAGCTGATCGGGGCGATCATGGACCGGGCCAAGACGGCCGGCCAGCTCCGCTCCGACGTGGACGTCGGCGACCTCATGATCGCCGCCGCCCAGCTCAGCCGGCCCCCGGCCGGCACGGGCTGCGAGATCGCCGACCGTTACGTCCACCGCCATCTGCAGCTGTTCCTGGACGGACTGCGGGCTCCGGCCCGTTCCACCCTGCCGGGCACGCCGCTGACCATGGAGGACCTGCGCCAGGCCTGACCGATCAGTTCAGAGCACGACGGCAGTCACACGACGGCAGTCAATAGACCGAATCGCGAAGCCGCCAACTCTCCATCACAAACCCACCAACCCTCACCGGCCGTCAAAGCCGACGAGCCGTCCCCTTTCCTTTCGCTTTTTCCGTCACGAAGTCCCGAAGTGGGTAGACCCATGTCTGAAACGGCCGTAAAGGCTTCCGGCGGCACCCTCGGTGCCGCCGATCCCAACCGCTGGAAAGCGCTCGCGTTCATCGCGATAGCCCAGCTGATGGTCGTGCTCGACGCGACCATCGTGAACATCGCCCTGCCCTCCGCCCAGCAGGACCTCGGCATCTCCGACGGCAACCGGCAGTGGGTCGTCACGGCCTACGCCCTCGCCTTCGGTGGTCTGCTGCTGTTCGGCGGCCGTATCGCCGACCTCTGGGGCCGTAAGCGGGCGTTCGTCGTCGGTCTGGGCGGCTTCGCCCTGGCCTCCGCGCTCGGTGGCGCGGCCACCAACGAGGCCATGATGTTCGGCGCCCGCGCCCTGCAGGGTGCGTTCGGCGCGCTGCTCGCTCCTGCCGCGCTCTCGCTGCTCGCCGTGATGTTCACCGATGCCAAGGAGCGCGCGAAGGCGTTCGGCATCTACGGCGCCATCGCCGGTGGTGGCGGTGCCGTGGGTCTGATCCTCGGCGGTTTCCTCACCGAGTACCTGGACTGGCGCTGGACGTTCTTCGTGAACATCCCGTTCGCCGTGTTCGCCGCGGCCGGCGCCTGGTTCGTCATCCGTGAGCCCAAGGGCGCCCGCAACCGCTCCGCGCTCGACATCCCGGGCGTGATCCTGTCCACCCTCGGTCTGGTCGCGCTGGTCTACGGCTTCACCCGCGCCGAGTCCAACGGCTGGGGCGACTCCCTGACGGTCGGCATGTTCGTCGCCTCCGGCGTGCTGCTGGCGACCTTCGTCCTGGTCGAGACCAAGGTGAAGGCCCCGCTGCTGCCGCTGCGCGTGGTCACCGAGCGCAACCGCGGCGGTGTCTACCTCTCGCTCGGCCTCGCGATCATCGCGATGTTCGGCCTGTTCCTCTTCCTGACCTACTACCTGCAGATCGTGAAGGGCTACTCGCCGGTCAAGACCGGCTTCGCGTTCCTGCCGATGATCGCGGGCATGATCACGGGTTCCACCCAGATCGGCACCCGACTGATGACCCGGGTCGCGCCGCGGCTGCTGATGGGCCCCGGCTTCCTGGTCGCCGCCCTCGGCATGCTGCTGCTGACCCAGCTGGAGATCGGCTCCTCGTACGCCGCGCTGCTGCTGCCGGCGATGCTGCTGCTCGGCCTCGGTATGGGAACCGCGTTCATGCCGGCGATGTCGCTGGCCACGCAGGGCGTCAAGCCGCAGGACGCCGGTGTCGCCTCCGCGATGGTGAACACCTCGCAGCAGGTGGGCGGCGCGATCGGTACGGCGCTGCTGAACACGATCGCCGCCTCGGCGACCACGGCGTACGTCGCCGACCACATCGCCGGTGCCACCAGCCGGTCCCAGCAGCAGCTGGTCCAGCTGGAGGCCATGGTGCAGGGCTACACCAGCGCCATCTGGTTCGCCGTCGGCATCCTGGCCGCTGCCGCGGTCATCGCCCTGACCTTCGTCAACGCCGGCCGCCCGGGCGGCACGACGGTGGCGTCCTCCGAGGAGGGCGCCGAGGACGAGGTGCCGGTGCCGGTCGTCGCGCACTGACAGCGCACTGACAGCGCACTGACAGCGCACTGACACCGCACTGACACCGCACTGACACCGCACTGACACCGTACTGAGGCCGACGGCGACCGCCGGCCACCCCTTCGGGCCAGGCGTACGTACGGGGATGGGGACGCTCCGTACGTACGACCCCCAGGACCTGCCCCGGCTCCCTGAATGAGCGGTTCAGCGGAGCCAGGGCAGGTCCGCACCCGCTTCGCTGGGCTGCAGGCCCTCGGCGACGATCCGCATGATCTCGCCGAGGGCCTTCTGCTGTTCCGGCGTCAGCCGGTCGAACATCGCCTGTCGCACGGCCTCCACATGGCCCGGCGCGGTCTCCTGCAGCACCTGAACGCCCGCGTCGGTCAGCACCGCGAACTGGCCCCGCTTGTCGTCGGGGCAGTCCTCGCGCCGGACCCAGCCGTTCTTCTCCAGCCGGGCGATGGCGTGCGAGAGACGGGAGCGGGTGATCTTCGCGTACATCGCCAGCTCGGTCATCCGCAGCCGGCGGTGCGCGGACTCGGCGAGCTTGACCAGCAGCCCGTAGTAGATGTGCGGCATGCCCGCGTCCCGCTGGAGCTGACGGTCCAGATGGTCCTCCAGCAGGGTGCTCGCATCCAGGTAGGTGCGCCAGACGCGCTGCTGCTCGTCGGTGAGCCAGCGCGGTTCCGCCGCGGATGCGGGGTCGGGCGAGGGCGGCGCGGAGGTCGATGCCGTATTCATGTACTCCACTGTACGAGAGCTCTCCTTGAAATTTTAATTACCGCGACGTACCTTCTTTCGGGAGAGAAGCTTTAGATTTGAAGCACATGGCTTCAAGTCTCCGGAGGGAGCCGCCGTCATGTCCGCCGCCACGCAGGAGCGCATGCCCGCCCTCTACCTCAGCCACGGCGCCCCGCCGCTCGCGGACGATCCGGTCTGGCCCGCCGAGCTCGCCGCCTGGTCCGCCGGCCTGCCGCGCCCGAAGGCGATCCTCATGGTCTCCGCTCACTGGGAGGAGGCCCCGCTCGCCATCGGCGCCACCGAGACCGTTCCTCTCGTCTACGACTTCTGGGGCTTCCCCGAGCACTACTACCAGGTGCGATACGGAGCCCCCGGCGCCCCCGAACTCGCCGAGTCCGTACGCAAGCTGCTGCGCGCCCCCGGCATCCCCGTGCAGGACATCCCGGACCGCGGCCTCGACCACGGCGCCTACGTCCCCCTCGTCGAGATGTACCCCACCGCCGACATCCCCGTCCTGCAGATCTCCATGCCGACCCTCGACCCGGTGCGGCTCATGGAGATCGGCCGCAAGCTGGCGCCGCTGCGCGACGAGGGCGTGCTGATCGTCGGCTCCGGCTTCTTCACCCACAACCTGGCCGCTCTGCGGCAGGGCGGAATACCCGCGTGGTCGGTGGAGTTCGACGACTGGGGCCGCCGGGCGCTGGAGAACCGCGACTGGGACGCCCTGCTGGACTTCCTGCACAAGGCTCCGGCCGGCCGCTACGCACACCCGCGCACCGAGCACTTCGCCCCGCTGTTCGTGACGATGGGCGCGGCGGACGCGGCCGGTGAGCTGGAGGCGACGCAGAAGTCGGTGATCGAGGGGTTCTGGATGGGGCTGGCGAAGCGCTCGGTGCAGTTCGGCTGAGGCCCGGCCTTCCGGCCCGGCTCAGAGCTCCTTCTCGTACCAGGCGACGTCCCAGTACCGGCCGAACTTGCGGCCCACCTCGCGGTACGTGCCGACGTACCGGAAGCCGAACCGCTCGTGCAGCCGGGTGGACGCCTCGTTCGGCTGGGCGATACCGGCGTAGGCGCGGTGCACGTCCTCCTCGGCCAGGGCTTCGAAGAGGGCCTTGTAGAGGAGGGTGCCGACGCCTCGGCGGCCGGCGTCCGGCGCGAGGTAGACGGTCACCTCGACAGAGGTCTCATAGGAGGGCTTCGGCCGGAAGGCGCTGGATGTGGCGTAGCCGAGAATCCGCTGTGAGTCGGCCCCAGGAGCCCCCTGGGTGGCAACCATCAACCGGTGCGGGCCGTCTTCAGGGTGGGAGAGCAGCCAAGGGCGGCGCTCTTCCGGCGTGAAGACCGCGGTATCGAATGTGATGGGCGTCTCACGTACATAGTGGTTGTAGATGTCGGTGAGGGCTTCGAGGTCACTCTCGACTCCCGGTCTGACCTGCACCTCTGTACGTGCCGACGGCATCGGGCCTCCTCGTGTGGCCGGACAGGGTACTGCAAGATCAGAAAAATCTAGGGGTGGGTTGGGAATTCTGTCCTGATTCCAGTCGTTGTTTCCATCGGATGCAGGGCACTCGAGAAGAGTCCCAAGCGTTTACGAATCACCCGCCCGCCCACATCGCAAGGGAGCACGCATGGCAACCCGTGCCGTCGCCCGTCGTCAGTCCGCCACCGGCGGGACCGTCGACAAGGCACGCAGTGTTCGCGCCCATGGTGGCGAGATCGCGGACCGCGACCTGGTCGGCATGTACCTCGACGAGATCGCGCGCACGCCGCTTCTCGACGCAGCCAAAGAGGTCGAGCTGTCACAGATCATCGAGGCGGGTGTGTTCGCAAGGCAGGTCCTCGACGGCCACGAGGAGGCCAGGGCGGACGCCACCCGCGAGGAACTGGAGGCCCTGGTCGCCGACGCGGAGCGGGCCAAGGACATCTTCATCCGCTCCAACCTCCGCTTGGTCGTCGCGGTGGCCCGCCGCTACCCGCGCAGCGGCCTGCCCCTCCTCGACCTGGTCCAGGAGGGTAACGCCGGCCTGGTGCGTGCGGTGGAGAAGTTCGACTACCGCAAGGGCTTCAAGTTCTCCACGTACGCCACCTGGTGGATCCGCCAGGCGATCACCCGCTCCATAGCCGACCAGTCCCGCACCATCCGCCTCCCCGTCCACCTGGTCGAGGAGCTGGGCCGCATCCGCCGAGTGCAGCGCGAGTTCAACCGCGAGCACGGCCGCGACCCGGAGCCCGCGGAGATCGCCGCCGAGCTCGGTTCGAACCCGGACCGCGTGGTGGACGTCCTGGACTGGGCCCGCGACCCGGTCTCGCTGAACATGCCGGTGGACGACGAGGGCGAGACCCAGTTCGGCGACCTGCTGGAGGACACCTCCGCGGCCTCCCCGGAGCAGTCGGTCCTCACCCTCCTGCGCAGCGAGGAGCTGGACGACCTGATCGGCCGCCTCGACCAGCGCACCGCGTCCATCATCAAGATGCGGTACGGCATCGAGGACGGTCGCGAGCGCACCCTGACCGAGGTCGGCAAGGAACACGGCCTCACCCGCGAGCGCATCCGGCAGATCGAGAAGCACGCGCTGCTGGAGCTGAAGAAGCTGGCGCGCAGCACCGGTTTCGACGCCGCCGCGTAACGTCACGGGCACAGGGCGTGCAAAGGGTGCGGCCGCGTACGCCGGGTGGCGAAAGACCGCGCAAACATGGCGCGTATCGCCGCTTTCAACCGCCAGGACCCCGGGAACAAGACCTCCAGGCAAGGGAGTTCAGCCTCCGAGGACACTGACCCGCAACGCACCGGGTCCCACCGACCAAGTCCCGACGCACTCCCCCCGGCGCCGGGACTTTCCCCGAGCCGGGCTTCGGCGCCCAACCCCCCTGGGTGCCGGGGCCCGGCTCTTTCTCGCGCCGGGGCAGGCCTGGAAGGGTGGGCCACCCCGTACCTGAACCACGGGGTGGCCCACCCGAATGGCAGATTGTGTCACATGGGCATAGCCTGCCGAACGTGAGCAGTCCCACCCCCGATTCCTCCCCGTCCCTCACGGAGCGACGCAAGGCGGCAACCCGCATGGAGATCGCCCGCGCCGCGGCCGGCCTCTTCGTAAGACGCGGCCTGAAGTCCACCCGAGCCGAGGACATCGCCCAGGCCGCCGGCATCGCCCCGCGCACCTTCTACCGCTACTTCGCCACCAAGGAAGAGGCGGTGGCCCCCCTCTACGCGGCAGGCGCCGACCGCTGGTCGCAAGCGGTCCGCAAGGCCCCGCCCGACCTCACCCTTCCCCAGGCCCTGGAACACGCGGCCCGCCACACCCTCACCCCCGGCACCGCAGTCTCAGCAGCCTCCTGGGACTGGGTCCGGACCCTGGTCCGCCTGGCCAACTCAAGCCCCGCGCTGAGAAAGGTATGGGCGGAGGTCTGCCACGAGTCGGAGACGACCCTGGCGGAGGTACTGGCCGCAAGGACAGCAGGCCCCGGCAACGACGACAACGTTGCCGCACCCTCCCCCTCCCTCCACTTCGCAGCCGCAGTGGCCGCCGCCTCAGTACGAGTGGCCGTAGAAGTCTGGGCAGCAGGCGACGCCCCACCAGAGGGCCCGGGGGGCCCAGCGGCCCTGGCGATGCGCAACCTGGCGACGCTGAGGGACTTCCCCTGGGAGGACGTATAGCCACGGCGGAAGCGGCGACGGCCCGCAGCCGCGTACGGCGGGAAGGGGCCGTGCCGGGGGGTGTCCGCCCGCAGCGCCGGGCGTCAAGAACCAGCACCTCTTGAGTGAGCTCAACCGCCCGACCGAGGACGGACACCCCCCTGGCGCGGTCCCGACCCACCCCTCACCCCCCGGCGCGGTCCCGACCCACCCCTCACCCCCGGCGCGGTCCCGACCCACCCCTCACCCCCCCGGCGCGGCCCCGACCCACCCCTCACCCGCCCCCGGACATACCCGCCCGACTCAACCGTCCCCCCAACTCCCGCACAGCCCGCACCAGTTCCCCGGGCGACTCCACCACGAACTCACACCCCACCATCGCCAACCGCACCCCCATCCAGTCAACGGGATCACTCGTGCTCCCACGCAACCGGCACCGCGACGCCCCCACCGCCTCGGGCACCCCCATCCACCCCGGCAACCGAGCCCCCACCACCTCGACGGACGCCGCGAACGTGACCACGAACTCGTACGACTCCTGCCGCCGCCACATCGACTGCCGCAGATACTCCGCCGCACTCCCCGTAGGCAACTCCCGCGGAGCGAACCGCGCCCCCGTGGCGAACGGCTCGCTCACCCGGTCGACCCGGAACGTCCGCCAGTCCCCCCGGTCGAGGTCGTACGCGACGAGGTACCAACGCCGCCCCGTCGACACCAGCCGATACGGCTCGACCAGCCGCCGCGACCCCGTCCCGTCCCCCGCCCGGTACGCGAAGCGCAACCGCTCCTGCCCCGCCACACTCGCCGCCATCACGGTCAGCGTCTCGGGCGCGATACTCGCCCCGTCCCCACTGGTCAGCGGCGTGGTCGCGGCCTGCAGCGTGGACACCCGGTGCCGCAGCCGCGACGGCAGCACCTGCTCCAGCTTCGCCAGCGCCCGCACGGACGCCTCCTCCACCCCCTCCACCGCGTGCCCGGCCCCCGCCCGGAGCCCGACCGCGATCGCCACCGCCTCCTCGTCGTCGAGGACGAGCGGCGGCATCGCCTTGCCCGCGACAAGCCGGTAGCCGCCGTCGGCGCCCATGCTGGCCTGCACGGGATATCCCAGCTCCCGCAGCCGGTCGATGTCCCGCCGCACCGTACGCCGGGACACCCCGAGCCGGTCGGCGAGCTCACCGCCGGGCCATTCACGGGGCGTCTGAAGAAGGGAGAGAAGAGTCAGGAGCCGTGCCGGAGTATCCGTCGTCATGTATCCGAGGATCCCCTACAAGTAGGACACGATCCGACCTAATGCGGTCCTATCTTCGATGCATGACCTCCTCCGAAACGTCACCCACACCTCAGCCCGCCCCAGGCGACCGCCGCCGATGGTTCGCCCTGGCGATCGTGATGACCGCGGCTTTCATGGACCTCGTCGACGTCACGATCGTCAACATCGCCATCCCCTCGATCCGGCGGGAGGCCGGCGCGAGCTTCAGCCAGATCCAGTGGATCACCGCCGGCTATGCGCTCGCCTTCGCCGCGGGCCTGATCACGGGTGGCCGTCTCGGCGACATCCACGGCCGCAAGCGGCTGTTCCTCATCGGCATCGGCGGCTTCACCATCGCCTCGGCGCTGTGCGGCTTCGCGGCGAACCCGGAGATGCTGGTCGCCTCCCGCATCCTGCAGGGCGCGATGGCGGCACTGATGGTCCCGCAGGTCCTGTCGATCGTGCACGCCACGTTCCCGGCGCACGAACGCGGCAAGGTCTTCGGCCTGTTCGGAGCGGTCGTGGGACTCGGCGCGGTCACCGGCCCGCTGCTCGGCGCACTGCTCACGGAGTGGAACCTGTTCGGCCTCGAATGGCGCCCGATCTTCCTCATCAACCTCCCGGTCGGCATCGCGGGCCTGATCCTCGGCAGCCGCTACATCACCGAGTCCAAGGCGCCGAAGGCCCTGAAGCTGGACCTGGTCGGCGTCGCCCTCGTCACGCTCGGCCTGCTGATGCTGCTGTACCCGCTGACCCGCGGCCGTGAGCTGGGCTGGCCGCTGTGGGGGTACGTGTCGATGGCGGGCGCGCTCGTCGTCCTCGCGGTGCTGGTGGCGTACGAGAGGCGCAAGGCCGGCCGCGACGGCTCCCCGCTCGTCGAACTGTCGCTGTTCAAGGTGAAGAGCTTCGCGGCGGGCATCGCGGTGCAGACCGTGTTCGGTGTGGCGCTCGGCATCTTCTTCCTGGTCTGGACGATGTACATGCAGTTCGGGCTGGGCTGGAGGCCGCTGAAGGCGGGCCTGACCGGGATCCCGTTCTCGATCGCGGTCTCGGTGGCGGCCGGCATGTCCGTGCAGACGCTGGTGCCGCGCTTCGGCCGCAAGGTGCTGCAGGCGGGCGCGCTGGTGATGGCGCTCGGCGTCCTGCTCTACATCTGGGAGTCCGAGCACTACGGCCTGTCCATCGCGCCCTGGCAGATGGCTCTGCCCTTGATCGTCATGGGCGTCGGCATGGGCCTGATCGTGGCGCCGCTGACGGACGCGATCCTGTCGGAGGTGCCACGTGAGCACTCCGGTTCGGCGTCGGGTCTGATCAACACCGTGCAGCAGATGGGCAACGCGCTCGGCCTCGGCCTGGTGTCCGTGGTCTTCTTCGGCGTCATCGACGATCGGCTGACCGAGTCGGCGCAGGGTCCGGCGATGGGTGCGGCGTTCGCGGACGGCTTCCAGCATGCGCTGGGCTGGGTGGCGGCGGTGATGGCCGTCATCTTCCTGCTGATGTTCGCGCTGCCGAAGCGGCCTGCGCAGCATGTCGAGGAAGCGGAGGAGCCGTCGCCGGCGGCGGAGAAGGAGCCTGTGCTGGTGCCCTGAGAGCGGGGGCGGCGAGCGGAACCTCGGGCAGCCTGAGAGCGGGAGGAGGGCCCGGCACTTCGGTGCCGGGCCCTTCGGCATTCCCGTTCATGCCCGATTGGGCCCGAACCTGTTTACTTTCCGGAAATCCAGGCGTAGCCTCCCGCTGAAACCACAAGTTCGGGCACAGTTCGGAGGCGAACGGACATGTACGCACCGGAGCGGCAGCAGGAGATCCTCCGCCTCGCTCGTGACGGCGGCCGCGTGGACGTCCTGTCGCTGGCCGAGGAGTTCCAGGTCACGGCGGAGACGATCCGCCGTGACCTGAAGGCCCTCGACCGCGCCGGGCTCGTGCGCCGTGTGCACGGTGGTGCGATCCCGGCCGGGCGCCTGGACTTCGAGCCGGATCTCGCCGAACGCGAGTCGACGGCGGCCGACGAGAAGGACCGGGTCGCGAAGGCGGCCGTCGCCGAGCTGCCGACCGAGGGCACGATGATCCTCGACGCCGGTACGACGGTGGCCCGCCTGGCCGCCGCGCTGCCGCTGGAGGCGTCCCTCACCGTCGTCACGCACAGCCTGCCGATCGCGGCCCGGCTCGCGGACCACCCCGGCATCCAGCTCCACCTGGTCGGCGGCCGGGTACGGCACCGCACGCGCGCCGCCGTGGACGCCTGGGCGCTGCGCGCGTACGGCGAGATCCGCGCCGACGTCCTGTTCGTCGCGGCCAACGGCTTCTCCGCCGAGCACGGTCTGACCACCCCGGACCTCGCCGAGGCCGCGGTGAAGCGGGCCGCGGTGGCCGCGGCCCGCCGCGTGGTGCTGCTCGCCGACTCCTCCAAGCACGGCCAGGAGCACTTCGCCCGCTTCGGTGACCTGAGCGATGTGGACCTGCTGATCACCGACAGCGGGCTGAGCCCCGAAGACGCCACCGCGATCGAGCGCGGCGGCACGGAAGTAGTGCGCGCATGATCCTCACCGTCACCCCGAACCCGTCCCTGGACCGCACCTACGAGGTGCCGTCCCTCGACCGCGGCGAGGTCATACGCGCCACCGGCGAGCGCATGGACCCGGGCGGCAAGGGCGTGAACGTCTCGCGCGCCGTCACGGCCGCCGGGCAGCGCACGGTCGCGGTCCTGCCCCTGGGCGGCGCGCCCGGCGCGCTCGTCGCCGACCTGCTCGACGCGCAGGGCATCGAGGTCGCGCCGGTACCGGTCGCCGGCGCCACCCGGTCCAACATCGCGCTCGCGGAGTCGGACGGCGTGCTCACGAAGATCAACGCGCCCGGGCCGCGGCTGTCGGCCGCCGAGCAGGAACTCCTGCTGGAGACGGTCCGCGAGCAGTCGCGCGACGCCGACTGGATCGCCTGCTGCGGCAGCCTGCCGCGGGGGCTCGCCCCGTCCTGGTACGCCGATGTGGTCACCCGGGCGCACGCGGGCGGCGCGCGGATTGCGCTGGACACCTCCGGACGCGCCCTCCTCGAAGCGCTGCGTGCCCGGCCCGACGTGGTGAAGCCGAACGCCGGGGAACTCTCGGAGGCTGTCGGGCGCCCCCTGACCACCGTGGGCGACGCGCTGAAGGCCGCCGAGGAACTGCGCGCGATGGGCGCCGGCGCCGTACTGGCGAGCCTGGGCGCGGACGGGCAACTGCTCGTGGACGGCTCGGGCGCCTGGTTCGGCAGCGCGCGCGTGGACGTCGTACGCAGCAATGTCGGCGCAGGTGACTCCTCCCTCGCCGGTTTTCTGATCGCCGGGGGAGCCGGGCCCGAGGCGCTCGCCTCCGCCGTCGCGCACGGTGCGGCAGCCGTACAGCTGCCCGGCAGCGTGATGCCCTCGCCGGCCGATCTGGACCCGACCGCGGTGACGGTCACGGCCGAGGTGCCGGTGGACCGCGTACTGAAGGAGCCGGCGTCATGACGAATGTCGTGGTTGTCACAGTTCTCGCCGATCCGGATCGTGACCGGCGAAGCTCGGCGTTACTCACGGCCACCGACGGACGGCAGCGCATCCTGAGCCGCTCGGCCGCCCGGGGGAGGCGGGTTCTCCCCGACCTCGCCTCCTCCGTCCCTGCCTCCCCCCACCGCATTCATGCCGCCCCCCACGGCACCCCCGTCCCCTTCACCGCCCACCAGACTCTCCGGGCGATACGCGTGCGAAGGAGCCCGCGATGAGCGACATGATCACCGCGGACCTGGTCGATCTCGACCTGTCCGCCGACACCAAGGAAGCGGCGGCGCGTGCCCTCGCCGAGCGCATGGCGGCCCTGGGCCGGGTGACCGACCTGGAGGGCTTCCTCGCCGACGTGGCCGCCCGCGAGGCCCAGATGCCGACCGGCCTGGACGGCGGCATCGGCATCCCGCACTGCCGCAGCGAGCACGTCACCGAGCCCACGCTCGCCTTCGGGCGCAGCGCCGCCGGCATCGACTTCGGCGCTACGGACGGCCCGGCCGACCTGATCTTCCTGATCGCCGCTCCGGCGGGCGCGGACGACGCCCACCTGACGATCCTGTCGTCGCTGGCCCGGCAGCTGATGAACCCCGAGTTCACGGACGCGCTGCGGTCGGCGGGCGATGCGGCGTCGGCGGCGGCGCTGATCCGGGGGGACGAGCCTGCGGCGGAAGGGGCGGCCGAGGCGGAAGGGGCGGCCGAGGCGGAGAGGCCGGTCGGCACCGCCGGTGCCGAAGGCTCTGGAGCCCCCCAAGACTCCGTGGCGTCGTCGGTGGCGGCCTCCGCCGACGACGCCACGGGTACCTCTTCCTCCGACGCTCCCGACGCTCCCGGCGCTGACCGCCCCTTCCGTATCGTCGCCGTCACCTCCTGCCCGACCGGCATCGCCCACACCTACATGGCGGCCGAGTCGCTGGAGAACGCGGGCCGCGAGGCGGGCGTCGAGCTGGTCGTCGAGACGCAGGGCTCGGCCGGCTTCACCCGGCTCGACCCGGCCGTGATCGCCGCGGCGGACGGCGTGATCTTCGCGCACGACGTGGCCGTACGGGAGAAGGACCGGTTCGCGGGGAAGCCGACCGTCGACGTCGGCGTGAAGGCGGGCATCAACCGCCCCGCCGAGCTCATCTCCGACGTCCGCGCCAAGGCGGAGCGCGGCGAGGCCACCGCCGCCGCCCGGCCCGGCGGGGGCACCCCGGTCGAGCGCGCGGGCGAGCCCGGCGAGGGCTACGGCACCAAGCTGCGCAAGTGGCTGATGTCCGGCGTGAGCTACATGGTCCCGTTCGTCGCGGCGGGCGGTCTGCTGATCGCCCTCGGCTTCGCGATCGGCGGCTACCAGATCAATGAGGCCAAGTCGGTCACCGAGCACTTCGACTGGGGGCAGGTCGACAGCTGGGGCGCGCTGCTGTTCCAGATCGGCGGCGCGGCCTTCGGCTTCCTCGTCCCGGTCCTCGCCGGCTACATCGCGTACGGCATGGCGGACCGCCCCGGCCTCGTGCCCGGCTTCGTCGGCGGTGCGATCTCCGTGACGATCGGCGCGGGCTTCCTCGGCGGTCTGGTCGCCGGTCTCATCGCGGGTGGGGTCGTCCTCGGCATCCAGCGCATCAACATCCCACCGGTGCTGCGCGGCATCATGCCGGTGGTGGTGATCCCGCTGGTGTCCTCGGCGGTCGTCGGCTTCCTGATGTTCGTGGTGATCGGCAAGCCGATCTCCGAGGCGCAGAACGGCCTGACCGACTGGCTGAACAGCCTCTCCGGCGCCAACGCCGTCCTGCTCGGCGTCCTGCTCGGCCTGATGATGTGCTTCGACCTCGGCGGCCCGGTCAACAAGGTGGCCTACACCTTCGCGACGGCCGGCATCTCGGTCGCGGCGCCGAGCGACTCCGCGATGAAGATCATGGCCGCCGTGATGGCCGCCGGCATGGTCCCGCCGCTCGGCATGGCCCTCGCCACCACGATCCGCAAGAAGCTGTTCACCACCGCCGAGCGCGAGAACGGCAAGGCCGCCTGGGTCCTGGGAGCCTCCTTCATCTCCGAGGGCGCGATCCCCTTCGCGGCGGCCGACCCGCTGCGCGTGATCCCCGCCTCCATGGCGGGCGGCGCGGTCACCGGCGCGCTCACCATGGCCTTCGGCTCGACCCTGCGCGCACCGCACGGCGGCATCTGGGTCACCTTCCTGATCGGCAAGCCGTTCCTGTACCTGCTGGCCATCGCGGCCGGTACGGCGGTCACGGCGGGCCTGGTCATCGTCCTGAAGGGCATGCGCAAGACGGCCCCCCAGGGCGTCGCAGCCGCCGAGCCGCCGACGGCAACGACCGCGGAGGCGAAGCAGCCGGTGGCGGCATAAGGCCTCCGGCCTCCGCTCTCCGCTCTCCGGCCTCCGGCCTCCGCGGTGACAGCCTCCCGCGTGTCCCTTTGGGGCACTGTGAGTTGTTCACGGCACCTGCGAGATACGTCACGGTCCGGGCCCAATGGCCCGGACCGTGTTGTCTACTGGAGCGTATGCCTGAGAACGTCTCGATCATCCAGCTGCTGGGCCCGGTCGTCCTCGCCCTGGCAGCTGTGCTGTGGGTGATGGGGCTGGCCCGCCTCCTGCGCCGCACCCGTCCCGAGGCCACTCCCTGGGCACTTCCCGGCCTCCCGGCCCAGCGGCAGACCGCCCCGGCCCAGGAAGCCGTGGAACTGACCCCGGCAGAACGGGACGCGTTCGCCGGCCTGGTACGCCAACTCGACGACCGCCGCTGAAGAGCTGCGCCGCTTGGACGGACCCGGCGCCCCGGTCGGCGCTCAGCCCGGCCACATACGGCAGATGCGCTCGCGGTGCCTGCGGCACTCGGCCCGCCGCCTCCGGCACCTGATCGCGCCCGCCACCAGCGGGACCCGTGCTCGGCACCTCCGGAACACGCGCACACCGCCTGCGCCCGCCATCCGTGCGGCGCTCACACCCGCCTCGTGCGGCACCCGCGGTCGCGACCAGCGGGACCTGCGCCCACCGCCTCCGGCACCCACGCTGCTGGCTCCGGCACCCTCGCTACCGCCTCCGGCGCCCGTGCCGCCCCCTACGGCCCCCGCACCGCCCCTACGGCACCTGTGCAGCCCGCCGTTCCATCGCGTCGCGTGCCGCGTCCTCGCTGGTGTACACCTCGCACATGTGCTGGCCGTCGGGTGTGGCCGTGTGCTCGACCTCCCAGAGGGAGATCTCCTGGCCGTCGCGGAGCAGGAAGGCATGTTCGTAGAGGGAGAAGCAGAGCCCGGGGCGGCCCGCGCGGCCCGGGCGGCCGAAGGCCTGGGTGATCTGGTGCGCGAACGCCGTGGTCAGCAGGGCGACCGTCGCCGGGTCCGGCCGGTCCGGGTTCTCCGCGCGGCGCAGCAACCGGCGCGCGTGGTCCGCCGAGTCGTCCGGCCCATACGCGTGCCGGGGCGCGGGGATCGGCGACAGCTGCACCGTCACCGGCAGTTCGAAGTCCGGCGCGTCCGGCGGCAGCGGCAGCCGCCCGGTCGCGGCGCGCAGCTCCTCCTCGTCGACGTACACCTCGTGCTGCGGGGCCCGGCCCCGCGCGGTGTTGTGGACGAGCTCCCACAGTGTGAGCGCCGACCCGTCGGCGAGCAGCCAGGTGTGCCGGTACGTCTCCCTATGCAGGCCCGCGCTGTGATGCGCGGAGTGCAGCGAGCTGTCGTGAGCCAGCGCACAGTCGAGCCGTCGTATCGTCTCGTCGGGCAGCTCGAACGAGTTCAGGGCACGGCCGAGGAGTCGCGCGAGGTGCTCCTCCGGAGACTCCGGCGACTCGGGTGGTTCGTACGCTGCCGTCTCGTACGGAACGCTCAAGGTTTCTCCCGGCGTTGCTGCATGTCACCTTGTGGGTGCATACCGTAGCCCCTCGGTCGGACATCATGTCCGGGAACCGAGAAAACGTACGTCCGGTAAAACGCGTGGGCCGCGCGAGAAGTTCCCGCGCGGCCCGACGAACTGTCAAGAATCCCTGCTCGGACGGTACTTCAGTGGGTCACGCGGCGCTGCCCGCGACCCATTCGTTCCACGACATGTTCCAGCCGTTGAGCCCGTTGTCCGGCGTCACGGTCTTGTCGGGGGAGTTCTTGACGATCACCACGTCACCGAGGATGGAGCTGTCGTAGAACCACTTGGCGGGGGTGTCCCCCTGCCCGCCCTTCATGTCCTGCAGGCCGACGCAGCCGTGGCTGGTGCCCTGGCTGCCGAAGGGCGGGTTGCCCTGGTTGTACCAGTAGTTGCCGTGCAGGAAGGTCCCCGACTGCGTCAGCCGCATCGCGTTCGGCACGTCCTTGATGTCGTACGCGTTGGCGAGATCGACCGTGCGGCTGTCCATGCGGACCTTCTTGTACTTCTCGGAGATCACCATCTGCCCGTTGTAGGTGGAGAACTCCGAGCTGCCCGCCGAGATCGGCACCGACTTGACCGTCTTGCCGTCCCGCACGACCGTCATCGTCTGCGTGCTGACATCGACCGTGGAGACCTGCGAGCGCCCGACGGTGAAGGTGACCGTCTTCTTCTGCACCCCGTGGACGCCGTTCGCACCCTCGACCCCGTCCAGGTCGACCTTCATCGTGACCTTGGAGCCGGCCTTCCAGTACTCCTCGGGCCGGAAGTCGAGCCGCTGCCCGTTGAACCAGTGCCCGACCACCTTCTGGCCACTGCTGGACGTGACCGAGATGTGCGACTGCACGTCCTTCTTGTTGCTGATCGCCTTGTCGAAGTTGAACGACACCGGCATGCCGACCCCGACCGTGGTGCCGTCGTCGGGCGTGTACGTCCCGATGAAGCTGTTGGCCTTGGACACCGTCGAGAAGGTCGAGTCGGCCGCGGCGCTGCGCCCGTCGGCGTCCTTCGCGGTGGCCGAAATCTGATATTTCGTCCCCCGCTCCAGCTGCTCCTTCGGCTTCCAGCTGACTCCGTCGGCGGCCAGGGAGCCCGGCACGGCCTGTCCCGTCCCGGCCACCGTCATCTTCACCTCGGTCAGCTTGCCGTCACTGACCTTTACGCCGGTCGAGTTGATCGACGCCCCCGTCGAGCCGTCCTTCGCCGAGATCGCGATCTGCGCTGCGGAAGTACTGGACGAGTCATTGCCGCCCTTTCCGTCCTCGTGATCGGCGTTGGCGCCTCCACCGCAGGCGGTGAGCGTCAGAGCGCCGATCATCAGGGCGGCACAGGCCCCCACTGCGCGCCGCGCTGCTATGTCCGGCGTTGTCACGAGTTACTCCATCTTTATGCGATCTACGGGATCCGTTCCGTTCCACGGTGGAAGAGGCCACCGCCACGGGACCGGGTTCCCAACGTGCTCCGTGAACGCCATCACGTGACACAACCGGGACAATCGCCCGCGGCGCCCGCGGGGGAGCTCCTCCGTTACCCCTGCCCGTTATCGCTCCCCGTTACCGGTCCCTGTCACCGCTGCCCGTACAACTCCCCGTACGACGGCCACACTCCACCCGGCCCGTTCACCGGCGCAGCCGCCCGCACGGCCCGCACGATCGCCCGCGTCAACGCGTCCGCGCCCGCCGCGAGAAGCTCGTTCAGCGCGAGGGGCTGCCCGGCGTCGAGCGGACGGTCCCCGGTGGCCAGCGCGAACACGGTGTCCCCGTCGTTGAGCAGATGCACCGGCCGTACGGCCCGCGCGATGCCGTCGTGCGCCGTGCCGGCCAGCTTCTGCGCCTGCGCCTTCGTCAGGTCCGCGTCGGTGGCAACCACGGCGAGCGTGGTGTTGAGCGGGGGCGGCGCGTTCTTCGCCGCGCTCTCGGCGAGGCTCCGGCGCGCGCCCTCGTGGACGCTCTCCTCCGGGTAGTCCACGCGCCCCTGGAACAACTCCCCGTACAGAACCCCGGTCTCGGGATCCACGGCCGACCCCGCCGCGTTGGCCACCACCAGCGCGGCCACCGTGATCCCCGAGTCGAGGACGACGCTCGCGGTGCCGATCCCGCCCTTCACCGGCCCGACCGTCGCCCCCGTACCGGCGCCCACGCAGCCCTCCCGCACCGGGGCGCCCGGTTCGCTCGCCGCGGCCGCCTCGACCGCCGCCCGCCCGGTGGCCGCGTCCGGCCTCGCCCGGAAGTCGCCGCCCCGGCCGAGATCGAAGACACACGCGGCGGGCACCACCGGCACGACATGAGCCGGATCCACCCCGACCCGCACCCCGCGCCGCTCCTCCTCCAGCCAGGCCATCACCCCGGACGCCGCGTCCAGCCCGTACGCGCTGCCCCCGGTCAGCACGATCGCCTCGACCTTCTGCACGAGGTTGCGCGGATCGAGGGCGTCCGTCTCCTTGGTGCCGGGACCGCCGCCGCGTACGTCCACGGCGGCGACGGCTCCGCCCTCGGGCGCCAGGACGACCGTGGTGCCGGTGAGCCAACCGTCGCCGGTGCGTGTCGCATGGCCCACCCGCAGCCCGGCGACATCTGTCAGTGCGTCAACTGTCATGGGTCCAGTCTCGTCCAGCCACCGGTGCGCTCCCGCGAAGTCCGGCCGGACGGGGCCGGTCGGGCGACCGGCGCCTGACCCGTCCCACGTATCAGGCGAGCGGCGTCTCCGCCGTCGTCCCGTACCCTCGGGCTGCCCTACGGGCCGTCAGCGTCTCCCCGGTCACCACCGCCAGCGCCGTGACGATGCCGGCCACGAGCACCGCCCAATCGCCCAGGAAGGTGCAGCAGATCACCAGCAGCGCCGCGGTCGGCAGCACCAGCTGCTGGGAGATGCCCACCTTGAAGTAACGCGAGTGCAGCACCCAGACCGTGAGGAGATAGAGCGCCGTCGGCAGGGTCACCGCGGCCGACGCGGCCAGCGTCGAGATGTGCGCCTTGCCCACGGTCTGCTCCACCGCCACCTCCAGACCCGCGCCGATCGCGGCCGCCGACGCGAACACCACGTAGTGGCCGTAGCCCCACAGGAACGCCTGTCTGTTGGAGCGCAGATGGCCGTGGATGGGCACCACGAAGTAGATCCACCAGGAGGCGAAGATGATCAGCAGCCCGCCCGCGGCGATCGGCAGCACATCGCCCAGCGCGTCGTTCTCGTCGATGCCGGTCTTCACCGCCACCGTGGCCGCCGCGATGGTCTCGCCGAGCACGATGATCGTGAACAGCCCGTACCGCTCGGCGATGTGATGTGGGTGCCAGGACGTGGGGTGGTTCCTCTCCGCGAACGGAGGCACGCACATCTCCAGGATCGCCATCACCAGGAACAGCCAGGGCCTGGCGTCCTCGGGCAGGAGCACCAGGCCCACCCAGCCGATCTGGCACAGCAGCACACCGCCGGCGTACCGCTGGGCCATTCTCCGCTCCGGGCCCTCACTCGACCTGGCCACCCGCAGCCACTGCCCCACCAGGGCCAGCCGCATGATCACATAGCCCAGCAGCACCGCCAGGTACTCGTGGTCCTCGAACGCCCGGGAGATCCCGGCGGCCAGGACCAGCACACCGGCGATCTGGATCAGGGTGACGACCCGGTAGAGGATGTCGTCGTTGTCGTAGGCGGAGGCGAACCAGGTGAAGTTCATCCAGGCCCACCAGATGGCGAAGAAGACCATCGCGTAGTCGAGGATCCCCTGGCCCGCGTGGCTCTCGGCGACCGCGTGCACCAACTGGATGCCCGCCTGGGCGATGGCCACGACGAAGCACAGGTCGAAGAAGAGCTCCAGCGGAGTGGCGACCCGGTGCTCCTCACCCCGGCCACGGGCGGTGAGCCTGCGCAGCGGGCGGCGGTGTCCGGGTGGGCGGGGGGAGCCCGACGCGGGAGTGGAACTGGACGTCATGGGGACAAGCACAGCAGATGGAGCGGGGAATTTCTCCCGTAAGGGATCACCCGTGTGCGGGGGCGGGGGCCGTTGCCGCACGGGCCGTACCCTGGACGTATGAGCACCGCCCCCGCCGCCCCCGAACCGCGCGAGCCGAAGCCCGCGCTGGTCTTCGACGACCCGCTGGACCAGCAGTCCTCGGACGACACGGACCGTGGGTGGGGCGAGCGGCCCGGTACCGCCGGCGACAGCGCGGCCGACCTGAAGCGCTTCCTCGACGAGAAGCCGCCCCACCACCTCTGAGCCCTTACCGCTGGTTGTGCCCCGAGCCGCGCTGTGCGATCAGCGCGTCGCGGATCTCCTTGAGCACCTCCAGCTCGGTCACCTCGATGACCTCCTGCGTGCCCTCCTTCGCCTTGCGGCGGGCCTCCACGCGGGCCAGGTACTTCGCCATGGGCAGGACCATCAGGAAGTAGACGACCGCCGCGGTGATCGCGAAGCTGAGGGCCGCACCGAGGACGGTCCCCCACAGGATCTGGATGCCCTGCTCGCCCTCGCACGTCGAGCTCAGGCACGAGCTGTAGTGATCGAGGTTCTTGGTGCCGATCGCTCCGACCAGCGGGTTGATGATCCCCTTCACCACCGCGTTGACGATGTTGGTGAAGGCGGCGCCGATGACTACCGCTACCGCCAGATCGACGACGTTCCCGCGCATCAGGAAGGCCTTGAAGCCGTCCCAGACGCCCGGTTCCTTCTTCTCGCTCACCGCGGAGCCTCTCCTCGCATACGCAGGTTGTGGAACGAACAGCTCCGCAACCTACGTCAGGGCTACGCCATCCTGTCCAATCAGGCCACCTGAACGAGGGACTTGACAGGGCGTCCAGCGCCATGTGCACGACATGCGTGAGCCGGCTCAGCACAGCGTCACCGCCAGCCGTGCCGTAGCGCTCGCGCCCGCGAGGCGTGCCGCGGTGGAGCGCGGTACCGACAGCACGACCAGCGCCCCGCTCTCGCTCGCGGCGGCCGGCGGCTCCGGCACCTTCGTCACCCGTGCCCCGCGCGCGACCACGCGGGCCTCGCCGCCCGCCACGCTCTCCTCCGCGGCGATCACGTCGATCCGGTCGCCGGGCCGCAGCAGTCGCACGGTGGCCCCGTCGGAGATCCGCACCGGCGCGGACACCGTCTCGACGGCACGCGTGTTTTCGACGGTCCGGTGCGGGCGGACCGGCTCCGCCACCGGATGCCCGCGCGCCCGGTCGGCCGCACCCGGGCCCGCCGCCACGAGCGCCGCCGCAGTGACCGCGAGCCCGGCTGCCACGGCCCGCCTGCGCTGCCGCGAAAGCCGGCCCAGCCGGTACCGCCCGCCGCGCACCCGCACCGGGGCGAAGTGCGGCACCTCGCAGACGGCGGGCGCGTCCGTGCCCAGCGGGAGCGGGGCAACGGGGAAGGAAGACAGGGAAGGAGACGAGGGAGGAGACGAGGAAGGGGACGACGGAGCAACGGACACGTGGACCACCACCTGTGACGACGGAACGGCTTGCGAAGCCACGATGAGGCATCGCGCCGCCGCCCGCCGGAGCCCGTGGACTACCGACCGGTTGTGGACAACTCCCTCGCCCGAACGAGGAGTTCCGCCCTCCCGCAGGCCCCTACGGCAGCTCGAACCCCGGATCCATCCCGCCCAGCGCCCTGGTGCACAGACAGTCCCGCTCGTCGTTCGCAGGCAGCGCGGCCACCGCGTCGAACAGGACGCCCCGCAGCCGGTCCACGTTCGCCGCGAACACCTGCAGCACCTCGTCGTGCGAGACGCCCTCGCCGGTCTCGGCACCCGCGTCCAGGTCGGTGACCAGCGTCAACGAGGTGTAGCAGAGCTCCAGTTCACGGGCGAGAGCCGCCTCGGGGTGGCCGGTCATGCCCACTACCGACCAGCCCTGAGCCTGGTGCCACAGCGATTCGGCACGGGTCGAGAAGCGGGGTCCCTCGACCACGACCAGCGTGCCGCCGTCCACCGGCTCCCAGTCCCGCCCCCGCGCCGCCTTCAGCGCGGTCGCCCGACCGGTCGGGCAGTAGGGGTCGGCCAGGGAGACGTGTACGACGTTCGGCACAGCGCCGTCGGGCAGCGGCAGACCGTCGAAGTACGTCCCCACCCGGGACTTCGTACGGTCGACCAGCTGGTCCGGCACCAGCAGCGTGCCCGGTCCGTACTCGGGCCGCAGCCCGCCCACCGCGCACGGGCCGAGCACCTGGCGCGCGCCGAGCGAGCGCAGCGCCCACAGGTTGGCCCGGTAGTTGATCCGGTGCGGCGGCAGATGGTGGCCGCGTCCGTGCCGGGGCAGGAAAGCGACCCGCCGGCCGGCGATCTCGCCGAGGAAGAGGGAGTCGCTGGGCGGCCCGTAGGGGGTGTCCACCTGTATCTCGGTCACGTCGTCGAGGAACGAGTAGAAGCCGGAGCCGCCGATCACGCCGAGTTCCACGTTCGCCTTGTTCGCCATGCCCGCACCCTAACCGCACCCGGAAATGCCGAGGACCCCGTCGCCGGATGACGACAGGGTCCCGTAAGGAATGACTCCTACGCGGCGGAGCTGCCGGCGGAGGTGCCGGCGCTCGACGGCTTCGAGTCCGAGGAGGACGAAGACGACGAGGAGGATGACGAGGACGAGTCGGACGAGGAGGTCGTCGACGACTTCGACGACGCCGACGAGCTGCTCGACGAGGAGCCGCGGCTGTCGTTCCGGTAGAAGCCGGAGCCCTTGAAGACGATGCCGACCGCGGAGAACACCTTCTTGAGGCGGCCCTGGCAGTCGGGGCACTCGGTCAGGGCGTCGTCGGTGAACTTCTGCACCGCTTCGAGACCCTCGCCGCACTCGGTGCACTGGTACTGATAGGTGGGCACTGTCTTCCTCCTGGCACTCTCACTCGATGAGTGCTAACGACGGTCCATAGTGACGTATTCCAGCCGCTCAGTCCACTGCCACCGGCACGCGGTGACCCACGCCACGTGCGACCGTACGGCTGCCGGACCGTGTCTCGAGCCGAGAGCGCAGTGCCACCAGGGTCGCCAGGGCCAGCAGGGTGCCGCCCATCGGCACCAGGAATCCGGCGCCGCCCCAGAAGCGGTCCTCCAGCTGACCGGCGACGGTGACGGCGGCGGCCTGGCCGAGCGCGACCGCACCCGTGAGCCAGGTGAAGGCCTCGGTGCGGGCGCCGGCCGGGACCAGGCTCTCGACGAGCGTGTAGCCGGTGATCAGCGCGGGTGCGATGCACATGCCGACGAGCAGACCGAGGCCGGCCAGGACGAGCACCGAGTGCGCGGCCCACAGGCCGGACGCGGTCAGCGCGAGGGCGGCGTACCCGACGAGGAGGCGGCGCTGCGGGGCCACCTTCCACGCGATGGCTCCGCAGGCGATGCCGGAGAGCATGTTGCCCGCGGCGAAGGTGCCGTACAGGACGCCGTTCAGGCCGGCCTCGCCGATCGACTCGGAGAAGGCGGCCAGCGAGACCTGCATGCCGCCGAAGACGGAGCCGATGCCGAGGAAGGTCACCATCAGTACGCGCACACCGGGGATGCGCAGAGCGGAAGCGTGCTCCACGCGCGCGTGCCCGACGGCGGTGACCGAGGGCTGCGTGCTCTTCTGCGCGGCGAACAGCAGACCGCCGAGCAGCGTGAGCGCGGCCTCCGTGATCAGGCCCGCAGCCGGGTCGACGGCGGTGCACAGTGCGGTGGCCAGCAGCGGGCCGACGACGAAGGTCAGCTCGTCGGTGACCGACTCGAAGGCCGCGGCCGTCGTCATCAGGGGAGCCCTGGAGCTTCACGCCCCAGCGGGCCCGCACCATGGGCCCGACCTGCGGCACCGAGGCGCCGGTGGGCACGGCGGCGACGAACAGGGCCCACAGGGGCGCGTCGGTCAGGGCGAGCGTCGTCAGGGTCAGGCCGGACAGGGTGTGCAGCAGGACGCCGGGGAGCAGAACGGCACGCTGGCCGTAGCGGTCGGCGAGGCGGCCGCTGTAGGGCGCGAACAGCGCCATGGAGACACCGGTGACGGCAGCGGCGGCGCCCGCCGCCCCGTAGGAACCCGTGGTGTGCTGCACGAGCAGCACGATGGAGATGGTCAGCATCGCGAACGGCTGGCGGGCCGCGAAGCCGGGGAGCAGGAACGTCCAGGCGCCGCGGGTGCGCAGCAGCTGTCCGTATCCCGGGCGGGAGGAGGCCGGCGCGTCCTTCGACGGCTCGGTGGTGACCGTGGATGCCACGGCCCGTGCCTTTCTGCCGCCTGGTAGCGCGGCCCCTACGGGTCGGGGGCGGCGCCGAGAGCTGTCCTCTTGCGCGGAACTGCGGTAGATACCGGCGCCCACTTGAGGAAGGACGTCCCGGCCGCCATACGGTCGCGCCAGCTCTGCGTCAGGCAGAGTTGGTTCGATCTGGGTGCTCCTGCATAGTACAGGGGAAAGCGGCTGTTGATCCTGTGAAAACGAGCACTACGCGGCGCTCCACCTGCGATTGGACAGGCCCTTTCCGGCCGTCCCTCAGGTCGCCCCTCGGACCCCCTCTCAGGCCGTCCCGTTCGTCCCCAGCCACCCGGCCAGCTTGCCGCCGGCGCCCACGGCGCGCAGCCGGCGCTCGGCGGCGTCCCGCACCGGGTCCGTGGCGACGACGAGCAGTTCGTCCCCGTGCCGCAGCACCGTGGTCGGCAGCGGAACGAACGATTTTCCCTCGCGGACGACGAGCGTGACGGCGGCCCCGGCAGGCAGCCGCAGTTCGTTGATCTCGACGCCGTGCATCTTCGAACCGTCGGGGATCACGAAGGACAGCAGGTGCCCGCGCAGCCGCTCCAGCGGCGCCGACTCGATGCCGAGGTCGTCGGCCTCGGGTCCCCGGCTCAGGTGCAGCTTGCGGGCCAGCCAGGGCAGGGTCGGACCCTGCACCAGGGTGTAGACGACGACCAGGACGAAGACGATGTTGAAGATGCGGCGGCTGTCCTCGACGCCGGCGACCATGGGGATCGTCGCCAGGATGATGGGCACGGCCCCGCGCAGCCCGGCCCAGGACATCAGGGCCTGCTCCCGCCAGGCGACGCCGAACGGCGTCAGGCACAGGACGACGCTCAGCGGCCGGGCCACCATGGTCAGCACCAGCCCGATGACGAGCGCGGGCAGGATGTCGTCGCCCAGCTCGTGCGGGGTGACCAGGAGGCCGAGCAGGACGAACATGCCGATCTGCGCGATCCAGCCGACCCCGTCGGCGAACCCGCGCGTGGCCGGCCAGTGCGGCAGCTTGGCGTTGCCCATCACCATCGAGGCGAGATACACGGCGAGGAAACCGCTGCCGTGCGCCATCGCGCCAGCCGCGTAGGCGGTGACGGCGATGGCCATGACGGCGATCGGGTAGAGGCCGGAGGCGGGCAGGGCCACGTGCCTGAGTCCCCAGGAGCCCACGAAGCCCACCGCGATGCCGATGGCGGCGCCGATCGCCAGCTCCAGCGTTATCTCGCCGAGCAGCGCGTACCAGTGCTCGATCGGACCGTGCTCGGAGAAGGCGACGACCAGGATGACCACGGGGGCGTCGTTGAAGCCGGACTCGGCCTCCAGCGTGCCCGTCACGCGTGATGGGAGGGGGATCTTCCGCAGGACGGAGAAGACCGCGGCGGCGTCGGTCGAGGAGACGACCGCCCCGATGATGAGCGCCTGCCGCCACTCCAGCCCGACCAGATAGTGCGCTGCCGCCGCCGTGACTCCGACGCTCACCGTGACCCCGACCAGCGCCAGCGCGGAGGCGGCCGGAAGGGCCGGCTTGACCTCCTTCCACTTCGTGCCCAGGCCACCTTCGGCCAGGATCACGACCAGCGCCGCGTACCCGATGACCTGGGTCAGCTCGGCGTCGTTGAAGCTGATACCGCCGATGCCGTCCTGGCCCATGAGCACGCCGATGCCCAGGTATACGAGCAGGCTGGGGAGCCCGCTGCGCGAGGAGATCCGGACCGCGGCGACCGCGACGAGCAGGACTAGCGAGCAGACGAGCAGGAGCTGGTTGAGGTCGTGGACAGTCAGCGGCCGTTCCCTTCCCTGGCCCGCACGCACGCGCGCGTGGGCTCACGTACATAGGACACGAAGTGGCGGTTCTCCGCACCCAACTACTTCGTTACCTTACCTAACTCTTGACGATTTCTTGACACTCGGACAGGCATGATCGAACGTCCGTCCGCGCTGGTTCCCCACTCCGCGTCAAGGTGGAGCGGGCCCTGCGCCTATGGTTGCTCCAGCACTCCAGGACCGCCTGCCGCTCGCGTTAGGACAGCAAGGACAGCGATGCCCCCCAACACCACCGCCTCCACGGGTCAGCAGCCCGGCAAGTCCGGCAGGAAGAAGGGGCGCAGAGGCCGCCTGCTCGTCATCGTGCTGGTCCTGGCCGTCGTGGCGGGCGTCACCGGTGGGGCGTACTGGTCCATCAGCACCGTGCGCGCCTCCTTCCCGCAGACCGAGGGGTCGATAACGCTCGACGGGCTGTCCGGACCCGTCGACGTGAAGCGCGACGGCTACGGCATCCCGCAGATCTACGCCTCCTCCGACGCGGACCTGTTCATGGCCCAGGGCTTCGTCCAGGCGCAGGACCGGTTCTACGAGATGGACGTGCGCCGCCACATGACCTCCGGGCGCCTGTCGGAGATGTTCGGCAAGAGCCAGGTCGACAACGACGAGTTCCTGCGCACCCTGGGCTGGAACCGCGTGGCCGAGCAGGAGTACGAGAAGACGCTGTCCGACTCCACCAAGAAGTACCTCCAGGCGTACGCCAAGGGAGTCAACGCCTACCTGGACGGCAAGAGCAACAAGGACATCTCCCTGGAGTACGCGGCCCTCGGGTTCGCCAACGACTACAAGCCGCAGGAGTGGACCCCGGTCGACTCGGTCGCCTGGCTGAAGGCGATGGCCTGGGACCTGCGCGGCAACATGCAGGACGAGATCGACCGCGCCCTGATGACCAGCCGCCTGGGCCCCAAGGAGATCCAGGACCTGTACCCGGACTACCCGTACGGCCGGAACAAGACGATCGTCCAGGCGGGCCAGTACGACGAGGCCACCAAGACCTTCGAGCAGGGCTCCACGTCCACCGCGGGCTCCTCCACCGACAGTTCCACGAGCGGCACGGGAACGGCCGCCGGCTCGGACGGCTCCGGCCTGCAGAGTCAGCTGTCGGGCCTCCAGGACGTCCTGGACGACCTGCCGACCGCCGTCGGCGTGAACGGCAACGGCATCGGCTCCAACTCCTGGGTGGTCGGCGGAAAGTACACCATCACCGGCAAGCCGCTGCTGGCCAACGACCCGCACCTGTCGGCCTCGCTGCCGTCCGTCTGGTACCAGATGGGCCTGCACTGCCGCTCGGTCTCCAGCAAGTGCCAGTACGACGCCAGCGGCTACACCTTCGCGGGCATGCCCGGCGTGATCATCGGCCACAACCAGAACATCTCCTGGGGCATGACGAACTCCGGCGTCGACGTCAGCGACCTCTACCTGGAGAAGCTCTCCGGCGACGGCTACCTGTACGACGGCAAGACGCGCCCCTTCACCACGCGCGAGGAGACCATCAAGGTCGCCGGCGGTTCCCCCAAGAAGATCGTCGTCCGCGAGACCGACAACGGACCGCTGCTGTCCGACCGCAGCAGCGAGCTGGTGAAGGTCGGCAAGAAGGCCACCGTCGACACCGCCGCCCCCGACCGCGGCGACGGCTACGGCATCTCGCTGCGCTGGACCGCGCTCCAGGCGGGCACCACCATGGACGCCGTCTTCGCCATGGACAAGGCGAAGAACTGGAACGACTTCCGCGCCGCGGGCGCCCTGTTCGACGTGCCCTCGCAGAACCTGATCTACGCCGACACCGAGGGCAACATCGGCTACACGCTGCCCGGCAGGATCCCCACCCGCCCGCAGGGCTACGACGGCTCCGTCCCGGCGCCCGGCTGGGACTCCGAGTCCCGCTGGACCGGCTACATCGACGACGACGAGCTGCCGTACGAGTACAACCCGTCCCGCGGCTACATCGTCACCGCCAACCAGGCGGTGGTCGACAAGGCGAAGTACCCCTACACGCTCACCACGGACTGGGGCTACGGCGCCCGCAGCCAGCGCATCACCGATCTGATCCAGTCGAAGATCGACGACGGCGGCAAGATCTCCACCGAGGACATGCGTCAGATGCAGCTCGACAACAGCAGCGAGATCGCCAAGCTGCTGGTGCCCAAGCTGCTGAAGATCGACATCGACGACAAGACGGTCCGGGACGCGGACGACGTCCGGGAGGCACAGGAACTCCTGGAGGGCTGGGACTACACCCAGGACGCCGACTCGGCGGCCGCCGCCTACTTCAACTCGGTCTGGCGCAACATCCTCAAGCTCGCCTTCGGCAACAAGCTGCCCAAGGAGCTGCGGGTCAAGGGCCAGTGCCTGTGGGTCGACCCGGTCAACACCACCGGCCCCGCGGACGCGACGGAGAAGGTCCGCGAGTGCGGCGAGCGCGAGGCCGACCAGGCGCAGCCGGACGGCGGCGACCGCTGGTTCGAGGTCGTGCGCAGCCTCATGGACGACGAGAAGAGCGACTGGTGGACGACGCCGAAGAACGGCACCCGTCCCGCGGCCACCGACCGTGACAGCCTGTTCAAGCGCGCCATGATCGACGCCCGCTGGGAGCTGACCGCCAAGCTCGGCAAGGACATCGACACATGGAGCTGGGGCCGGCTGCACCGCCTGTTCCTGAAGAATCAGACCCTTGGCACCGACGGCCCCGGGTTCCTCCAGTACGCCCTCAACCGCGGCCCCTGGAAGCTCAGCGGCGGCGAGGCCACGGTCAATGCCAGCGGCTGGAACGCGGCCGGCGGCTACGGCGTGGTCTGGGTGCCGTCGATGCGGATGGTGGTCAACCTCGGCGACCTCGACAAGTCGAAGTGGATCAACCTCACCGGCGCCTCGGGGCACGCCTACAACGCCCACTACACCGACCAGACGGACAAGTGGGCCGACGGCGAACTGCTCGACTGGTCCTTCTCGAAGGACGCCGTCGAGAAGAGCACGAGCTACACCCTGGTGCTCAAGCCGTGAGCCGCTGACTGCGCGCAGCTGAAGGCAAACGCCGAAAGGGCCCTCCACACACGCGTGGAGGGCCCTTCGCCTGTGCGGCACCACGGCCTCAAAGGACTCAGGCCTCGCGGAACCTGCGCACCCCCGACGGCGTCACCACCGCATCCACCGGACGGTCGTGCGGCTCTTCGGGGACGTGCTCGACGACCTCGGAGTCGTACAGCAGGACCACGCGCGCGGGATGCGCCCCCGCGCCCTCCAGGCGGGCCAGGACGCGGTCGTACGACCCACCGCCGCGCCCCAGACGCATCCCGCGCGCGTCGACGGCGAGCCCCGGCAGCAGCACGACGTCGGCGCCGGTCACGGCGTCCGGGCCGAGGCGTTCGCCGGCGGGCTCGAAGAGGGCCATCTTTCCGGCGTGTTGGACGCGGGCGAGGGAGTCCTCCCCGAAGTAGGCACCCCAGTCGAGGTCGTTGTCGGGCAGGAGGGCGGGGAGCAGGACGCGCACGCCCCGGGCGCGCAGCGCGTCCAGCAGCGCGAGCGTGCCGGGTTCACTCCCGACGGAGACGTATGCGGCCACCACGTGCGCGTGCGCGAGCTCGGGCAGCTCCAGTGCCCGACCCGCCAGCGCGGTCGCCGTTTCCCGCAGGTCATCGGCCGTCAACCTGTTCCTCACCGAGATGAACTCTCGCCGCAACGTTCGCTTGTCAGTGTCGGCCGGACGTCCGGAGTGAGTCACTGGTCGCACCCGTACCCTTCCTAATGCGCTCATATGAGAGTGAATTAACCGGAGCCTCAGATTCACTGCAAAGGCACCGGATATGGTGTCGGGCATGACTCAGTCGCACCCTCGGATCAGCAAGGCTGTCATCCCCGCAGCGGGCCTCGGTACCCGCTTCCTGCCGGCCACCAAAGCCACTCCCAAGGAGATGCTGCCGGTCGTCGACAAGCCGGCGATCCAGTACGTGGTCGAAGAGGCTGCATCGGCAGGCCTCGACGACGTCCTCATGATCACGGGCCGCAACAAGCGCCCGCTGGAGGACCACTTCGACCGCAACTACGAGCTGGAATCCGCTCTTCAGAAGAAGGGTGACGCGGGCCGGCTCGCCAAGGTGCAGGAGTCCAGCGACCTCGCGACGATGCACTACGTCCGCCAGGGCGACCCCAAGGGCCTCGGCCACGCCGTCCTGTGCGCCGCCCCGCACGTCGGCCACGAGCCCTTCGCCGTCCTCCTCGGCGACGACCTGATCGACCCTCGCGACCCGCTGCTCAAGCGGATGGTCGAGGTGCAGGAGCAGCACGGCGGCAGCGTCATCGCGCTGATGGAGGTCGCGCCCGAGCAGATCCACCTCTACGGCTGTGCGGCCGTGGACCCCACCGATGACGGCGACGTGGTCAAGGTGCACGACCTCGTCGAGAAGCCGGCCGCCGCCGACGCCCCGTCGAACTACGCGATCATCGGCCGCTACGTCCTCGACCCGGCCATCTTCGACATACTGCGCAAGACCGAGCCGGGTCGCGGCGGTGAGATCCAGCTCACCGACGCCCTGCAGCAGCTCTCGCAGGACGAGAAGGTCGGCGGCCCGGTGCACGGCGTCGTCTTCAAGGGCCGCCGCTATGACACCGGCGACCGTGGCGACTACCTGCGTGCCATTGTCAGACTCGCGTGCGAACGTGAAGACCTGGGCCCGGACTTCCGGACCTGGCTTCGCAGTTACGTAGCCGAGGAGATGTAGCGAGTTGAGCACCGCCGCCGCCGCGCCCCGCCCCGCAGGCCAGGACCATCTCTGGTCGGTGGACGAACACCTGGAGGACATCCTCGCGACCGTCCGCCCCCTCGAACCCATCGAGCTGCAACTGCTCGACGCCCAGGGCTGTGTCCTGGTCGACGACGTCACGGTGCCGGTCTCCCTGCCGCCGTTCGACAACAGCTCCATGGACGGGTACGCGGTGCGGGTCGCGGATGTCGCGGGCGCGAGCGAGGAGTTCCCGGCGGTCCTGGAGGTCGTCGGGGACGTCGCGGCGGGCCAGGCCGACCTGCTCCACGTGGGCCCCGGCCAGGCCGCCCGCATCATGACCGGCGCCCCGCTGCCGCCCGGCGCCGAGACGGTCGTTCCCGTGGAGTGGACCGACGGCGGCCTCGGCGAGGGCCCGGTGACCGGGATGCGCGCCCGCAGCCTGGCCCCCGACGGCGCCCGGGGCCAGGTGCACATCCACCGGCCGGCCGAGGCACGCGCCCATGTGCGCGCGAAGGGAAGCGACGTCAAGGCGGGTGACCGGGCCCTCGAAGCGGGCACGGTCCTCGGGCCGCCCCAGATCGCCCTGCTCGCCGCGATCGGACGCGGCACGGTGCGCGTGCGCCCACGCCCGCGCGTGGTCGTCATGTCCACCGGCAGCGAACTCGTCCAGCCCGACGAGGCCCTGGGGCACGGCCAGATCTACGACTCCAACAGCTTCGCCCTCACGGCCGCGGCCCGGGACGCCGGCGCCATCGCCTACCGCGTGGGCGCCGTCGCCGACGACGCCGAGACGCTCCGGTCCACCGTCGAGGACCAGCTCGTGCGCGCCGACCTCATGGTCACCACCGGCGGCGTGAGCGTCGGGGCGTACGACGTCGTCAAGGAGGCGCTGTCGCACGTCGGCGACGAGGACGAGGCCGGCAGCGGCATCGACTTCCGCAAGCTCGCCATGCAGCCCGGCAAGCCCCAGGGCTTCGGCTCCATCGGCCCCGACCACACCCCGCTGCTCGCGCTCCCGGGCAACCCGGTGTCGTCGTACGTCTCCTTCGAGCTGTTCGTGCGCCCCGCGATCCGCACCCTGATGGGCCTGGAGGACGTCCACCGGCCGCGGATGACGGCGACCCTTGCTGCGGACAAGGCGCTGAGCTCGCCCAAGGGACGCAGACAGTTCCTGCGCGCGACGTACGCCGACGGCGAGGTGCGGCCGGTCGGCGGCGCCGGGTCGCATCTGATCGCCGCCCTCGCACACGCCGACGCGCTGATCGTCGTCCCCGAGGACGTGGAGAGCGTCGAGCCCGGCACCGAGGTCGAGGTGGTCCTGCTCGGCTGAGAGGCCCTGCTTGGCGGTACCGTGTCGCGCACAGCAGGCCCGTGCGCCGCACCGCGACGGGCCCGGACCGGGAGCGCCAGACCAGCATGAGCATGCAGGACCCACCCAGCCAGGAACGCCTCACGCACATCGACGACGTGGGCGCGGCCCGCATGGTCGACGTCTCCGAGAAGGCCGTGACCGCGCGCACCGCCCGCGCCAGCGGACGCGTCCTCGTCTCGCCCCGCGTGGTCGAGCTGCTGCGCGGCGAGGGGGTACCCAAGGGCGACGCCCTCGCCACCGCCCGTATCGCGGGCATCATGGGCGCCAAGCGCACACCGGACCTGATCCCGCTGTGCCACCCATTGTCGGTGTCCGGTGTGAAACTGGATCTGTCGGTCGCGGACGACGCGGTGGAGATCCTCGCCACCGTGAAGACGACGGACCGCACGGGCGTCGAGATGGAGGCCCTCACCGCGGTCTCCGTCGCCGCGCTCACCGTGATCGACATGGTGAAGGCGGTCGACAAGGGAGCGGTCATCACGGACGTGCGCGTGGAGGAGAAGACGGGCGGCAAGTCGGGCGACTGGAGCCGGGCATGACACTGGACGCGTCGATCGGTGGTGCACTGCTCGCGCCGTACAGCGCCCTCGTGGTCACCGCCTCCAACCGAGCCGCCGCCGGGATCTACGAAGACAAGGGCGGCCCGCTGATCGCCGACGGCCTCAAGGGCTTCGGCTTCGCGGTCGACGGACCGCAGGTCGTGCCCGACGGCGACCCCGTGAAGGCCGCTCTGCGCGCCGGAGTCGACGCCGGGTACGACGTCATCGTCACCACTGGCGGCACCGGCATCTCGCCGACCGACCGCACCCCCGAGGCGACCCGTGCCCTCCTCGACTTCGAGGTGCCGGGCATCGCCGAGGCGATCAGGGCGTTCGGACGGGACAAGGTGCCCACGGCGGCACTGTCCCGGGGGCTCAGCGGAGTCGCCGGGCGCACGCTGATCATCAACCTGCCCGGCTCCAGCGGCGGGGTGAAGGACGGGCTGGCCGTCCTGGAGCCCCTGCTGGCCCACGCCGTCGACCAGATCCGCGGCGGCGACCACCCCAGACCCAGCAGCGGGGGTGCGAGCTGAACAGCCCATCCTGGCCCGTCGTGCTGAGGGACGGCGATGTCGTCCTGAGGCCGATAAAGATGCGCGACCAGCGGGCCTGGCGCGAGGTCAACCGGCGCAACCGGGACTGGCTGCGGCCCTGGGAGGCGACCATTCCGCCGCCCACGCCCAGCGGACCGATCACACACCGGCCGACCTACCGCCAGATGGTCCGGCATCTGCGGTCCGAGGCGCACTCGGGCCGGATGCTGCCGTTCGTCATCGAGTACCAGGGCCGGCTGGTGGGGCAGTTGACCGTCGCCGGGATCACCTGGGGCTCGATGTGCTCGGGACACGTCGGCTACTGGGTGGACGAGGCGGTGGCGGGCCGCGGCGTGATGCCGACCGCCGTGGCCCTCGTGGTGGACCACTGTTTCCGCACCGTTGGTCTGCACCGCATCGAGGTCTGCATTCGCCCCGAGAACGCGCCCAGCCGCCGGGTCGTGGAGAAACTCGGATTCCGCGAGGAGGGGCTGCGTCCGCGATATCTCCACATCGACGGAGCCTGGCGCGACCATCTCGTCTTCGCGCTCACGGCGGAAGAGGTGCCGGAAGGGTTGCTCGGCCGCTGGCACCGGGCGAGCTCGCAGAAGACCTCGCAGTCGAACCCGCAGGACACCCGCCAGAACAGCCAGGGGAATCGCGCCTGGCCCGGAAATTGAATAAGTGTTCGAAATTGATCGCCGGATGACCGCCTCGGGGCATTAAATTCGCACCCTCAGCGGGCTGCTGATCGCATCGGTCACAAAAAAAGTTCGAAATATCAGCCAGATCGTGCGACACACCGGCTCAATTGGCGGATGGCCTCACGCAAACCCCTCTACCGTGTGAGACGTGAGCAGCAGCGGCCTCATCTACGCAGTCATTGTCGGGGCCTGGGCCGCCTACTTGGTGCCGATGTGGCTCCGTAGGCAGGACGAGCTGAACGAGGCCCGTCCGACGGAACGCTTCAGCACAGCCATCCGGTTGCTGTCCGGACGGGCGGGGATGGAGCGCCGGTACGCCAAGGACCTGCGCGCGCGCTCCACCGAGGAGGGGGAGCCCAGCGCCGATGACCCGGGCGACGTCACCGAGTCGGTGGACGTCCGGGCCTTCGCCATGCCTCCGACCCGTCCGCAGGCCCAGGCTGCGGTACAGGAGCAGGCGCCGGGGCGCCCGGAGCCGGCACGGGAATCCGCGCGGGAATCCATGCGAGAACAGGGGGGCAAACCGGCACCCGAACACGGGTCCAGGCAGGCCCCCGAACGCGCGGGCGCGCCAGCGGCCGAAGCGGGCTCCGGCCCTGCAGCCAAGGCACGCAAGCGAGTGCCCGCCGCCCGGCGGGCGCCCTCGCCCTCGGAGGAGGCGGCAGCAGCGCGCGCCCGGCGCCTGAAGGCGCTCGCGCGCCGTCGGCGTACGACCGTCGTCCTCTTCCTCGCCTTCACCCTCGGCGCGATCGTCGCCGCGGTCGGCGGGCTCGCGTTCCTGTGGGCGCCCGGCGTTCCCGCCGTGATGCTCAGCGGGTACATCGCGTATCTGCGCTCCCAGGAGCGCCGCCGCTTCGCCTACCAGATGGACCGGCGCCGCGCCGAGGTCGCCGCGCAGCGGCTTCGCGAGCATGCGCGCCAGTCACGCCGGCGCGGCCCCGCCGACGCCGGTGCCGGTCTCGACGAGTCCGACGAGAGGCCCGAACCAGGTACCGACCCCGGGCTCTCCGCCCTCGCCGCGGACCGGCGCGCCCTCGTCGAGCAGACCGACCATGCCGAGTGGGTCGACCAGCAGCGCGAGCGGCAGCGCAGGCCCGGCCACGGCGACAGCTGGGACCCGGTGCCGGTGCCGCTGCCGACGTACGTGACCGCGCCGGTCGCGCCTCGGGCCACATCCGATGTGGACCTCGGCGCGCCGGACGCCTGGAGCTCGGCACGGTCGAGCCCCGTCGGCCGGGACCGGGAGGCGGGCGCCGAGGCCGCGGACGGGTCCGCGCGGGGTGCCGAGCCGGGCGACGCGGGTCGCGAGGACGAGAAGGCCGAGGGGGGCGGTCGCAGCGACGCGCGCCGGGCCGCCTCCGCTCGCCGGGCGCGTGAGCGGGGCCGTACGCCGCTGTTCGACCAGTTCGAGGACGGCGAGCGGCCGCGAGCCGCGAACGAGTAGCCACCCCGTCCGGCCAGGGAACGGATTACCAAGCACGCCGATCGGGGTGCTAAAGTTTCACTCGTTGCAAGGGCCTGTGGCGCAGTCCGGTAGCGCACCTCGTTCGCATCGAGGGGGCCAGGGGTTCGAATCCCCTCAGGTCCACCGCAACAACTTTCCAAGGAACTTGGGCAGTTGAAAGATCCCGTCCGATCGGTTGATCGGGCGGGATCTTTGTTGTTCCCAGGTAGTTCCCAAGGGGTCACGTCTTGAGGGGGGACTATGCAGAAGGCCACCGCGGAATTACCGGCGGAGCGCGTGGCGCCGTTGCGGAACGCGCGCTTCCGGCGGTTCGTGACCGCCAGTCTCATCTCGGCCACCGGATCCGCGATGGCGCCGCTTGCGCTCGCCTACGCCGTGATCGGGGAGGGCGGCGGGGCCGGGGACCTCGGTGTGGTGCTCGCCACGAACACCGTGCCGACCATCGTCTTCCTCCTCGTGGGCGGAGTGCTCGCGGACCGGGTCTCCCGGAGCAGGCTGCTCTTCCTCGGCAATCTGCTGGCGGCCGCCGCGCAAGGGGCACTGGCCCTCGCCCTCGCCCTCGGGCAGGCGACGACCACCTCCATCGCGGTCTGCGGCTTTGTCTCGGGGACGGCCTTGGCCTTCACCGTGCCCGCCACCCAGGGGGCCGTGCCGCAGATCGTGCCGGCGGAGCAGTTGCAGCAGGCCAACGCCCTGCTCAGGCTGCCGAGCAACGCCGTCAAAGTGCTCGGGCCGGCCATCGGCGGAGTCGTCGTCGCGGTCAGCGGCCCGGCCTGGGCGCTGGCCTGGGACGCGCTCACCTTCGCCGTGGCCGCCGTCCTGCTGCGCGGGCTGCGCCTGGATGCGCCCGTCACCGTCACCAGTGCGCTGAGCGACCTGCGGGAGGGCTGGACCGGCTTCTGGTCGCGGACCTGGCTGTGGACCTACACGATCGCCGGGGCCGTCCTCGTCGCCGCCTGGCTGGCCGGCTTCCAGTTGCTGGGGCCGGTCGTCGCGGCGGAACAGTACGCGGGGGCGCGGGACTGGGGGCTCGTGGCGGGCGCGTTCTCCGCGGGGCTGCTGGTCGGGACCGTGGTGTGCCTGCGCTGGCGGCCGTACCGGCTGATGGTCGTGGCGGTCGTGGCAGGTGCGCCGCTCGCCGGGCCGTTGCTCGTCATGGCGTGGGGACTGCCGCTGCCCTGGCTGCTGTTGGCCGCCCTGCTCGCGGGGATCGCGCTGGACGTGGCGATCGTCGCGTGGACGACCGCCTTCCAGCAGCACGTTCCGCAGAGCGAGTTGGGGCGCATGAGCGCGTTCAACAGCGTCGGGGAGCGGCTGGCCATTCCGCTCGGCTACCTGCTCACCGCGCTCGCCGCCGGCAGCTGGGGCAACCGGACGGTGCTGCTGGCGTGCGCCGGGCTCGTGGTCGCCGCCACCGTCCTCAACCTCTGTGTGCGGGACCTCTACCGCGTCAACGCCGCACGGGACTGAGCGCTCACAGCGCCTTCGCGTAACACAGGCTCAGCTCGTGGAAGCGGTAGTAGCCGAACTTCCGGCACGGTTCATAGCCGCTGGACGTGTACAGCGCCACCGCCTCCGGCTGCTTCGTCCCGGTCTCCAGCACCATGCGCGTGCGGCCCGCCGCACGCGCGTCCTCCTCCAGCGCGGCCAGGACGCGTCTCGCCAGGCCCCGCCCGCGCATCTGCTCGATGACGTACATCCGCTTGAGCTCGGCGTCCCCGTCCTCGTTGCCCTCGCCGTTCTCGTCCTGTGACCGCCAGCCGCCGGAGGCGACGGGGGTGCCGAGCGCGTCGTACGCGATCAGGTAGAGGCCGTACGGCGGTCTGAAGTCCGCCGTGTCCAGGGGCGTTGCGTCGCCGTCGTCGCCGTAGCGAACGCCGTACTCGGCCTGCACCTGGTCGTTGAGCTTGGCGGCGTCGGGGTGGTCGAACGGGACAGGACGTATATGCATGCTAAATACCGTATATCAATTCAAGATCAAGGGTTTCCAGAATCGGACACCGTCCAGTGTGCCGGTAGGGTGCCCGAGTGCTCACTGTGACCTCTGTGAATGTGAACGGGCTGCGGGCCGCCGCGAAGAAGGGCTTCGTGGAGTGGCTCGCCGGCACCGAGGCCGATGTGCTGTGCCTTCAGGAGGTGCGCGCGGAGCCGCAGCAGCTGCCCGAGTCCGTCCGCACGCCCGACGGCTGGCACGTCGTGCACGCGCCCGCCGCGGCCAAGGGCCGCGCCGGCGTCTCCCTCTACACCCGCCGCGAGCCCGACCGGATCCAGGTCGGCTTCGGGTCGAGTGAGTTCGACGACAGCGGGCGCTACGTCGAGGCCGACCTCCCGGGTGTGACGGTCGCCTCGCTCTACCTCCCCTCCGGCGAGGTGGGCACGGAGCGGCAGGACGAGAAGGTCCGCTTCATGGGCGAGTTCCTCGCCTACCTGAAGGCCCTGCGCGAGCGCGCCGCCGCCGACGGCCGCGAGGTCCTGGTCTGCGGTGACTGGAACATCGCCCACCAGCAGGCCGACCTGAAGAACTGGCGCGGCAACACCAAGAACTCGGGCTTCCTGCCGGAAGAGCGGGAGTGGCTGACCGAGGTGTTCGACGGCGGTGCCGGGGGCTATGTCGACGTCGTACGGGAGCTGCATCCGGATGTGGAGGGGCCGTACTCGTGGTGGTCGTACCGCGGGCGCGCCTTCGACAACGACGCGGGATGGCGCATCGACTACCAGGTGGCGACGCCCGGGCTCGCCGCCATGGCGCTCAAGGGATACGTCGAGCGCGCGGCGACGCATGCCGAGCGGTGGTCGGACCACGCGCCGGTGACGGTGGTCTACGGCCGCTAGCCCGGCCCTCGCCGTCAGTCCTGCTCGCCCTGCTTGCGCAGCCGTCGGTCCAGCGCCAACGACAGCTCCGCCTCCACCACGCTCCGCGCGAGCGGGCGCAGGCGCTGGAGGTCGTCCTCGTGGGCGTGGCGCAGGACCAGTTCGGCGAACATCTCCGCGAGTTCGTCCACGTGTTCGCGGACCTGCTTGCCTGCCGCAAGGACCTCTGCGAGGGGGATTCCTTCGCGGACCAGGGCCGAGGAGACGTCGAGGAGCCGGCGGCTTATGTGGACGATCTCGCCGCCGTCGGTGCCGAGGTAGCCGAGGTCCAGGGCGGCGGCGAGGTTCTCCGGGGTGACCTGGCCTTCGAAGCGGCCGGCGAGTTCCTCGGGGGTGAGGCGGACCGGCTCCTCCTCCGTGGGGGCGGCGCCGAGGAGGTCGGCGACGTCGCGGCCGTGGTCGAGGGCGTCGGCGAGTTCCGCGATGCCGTTCAGGGTGTGGCCGCGTTCCAGCAGTGCCGAGATCGTGCGCAGGCGGGCCAGGTGCTGGTCGCCGTACCAGGCGATGCGGCCCTCGCGGCGGGGTGGCGGGATCAGCTTGCGTTCGCGGTAGAAGCGCAGGGTGCGCGCCGTGATGCCGGCCAGGCGGGCCAGTTCCTCCATGCGGTATTCACGCTTCTCGGTCACCCGGGAACCTTAATTCGTACCGGCGGTAACTTTCCTCGTGCCGACCCCTACCGGTCGGTACGGAGCTCCTCTACTCTCCCCATTGTGCCAGTGTTCACTGGCATGGTTCCGGTTTCCGGGGTCCGGGAGAAGCTAGGGAGGCAAGGCATGGCCGAACGCGAACATGTGCGGGTCGCGGTGGTCGGGTCCGGGTTCGGCGGGCTGGGGGCCGCTGTACGGCTGCGGCGCGAGGGCGTCACCGACTTCGTCGTCCTGGAGCGGGCCGACAGCGTAGGCGGCACCTGGCGGGACAACAGCTATCCGGGGTGCGCGTGTGACGTGCCGTCCCATCTGTACTCCTTCTCCTTCGCGCCCAACCCCGACTGGCCGCGCACCTTCTCCGGCCAGCAGCACATCCGCGCCTACCTGGAGCACGTCACCGACGTCTTCCGGCTGCGGCCGCACATCCGCTTCAACTCGGAGGTGCAGCGGATGACCTGGAACGCCGAGCGGCTGTGCTGGGACATCGAGACCAGCGGGGGCAAGCTGTCGGCCGACCTCGTCGTCTCCGCCACCGGGCCGCTGTCCGACCCGAAGATGCCGGACATCCCGGGGCTCGACTCCTTCCCGGGCAAGGTCTTCCACTCCGCCCGCTGGGACCACGACTTCGACCTGCGCGGCAAGCGCGTCGCGATGGTCGGCACCGGCGCCTCCGCCATCCAGATCGTGCCGTCCATCCAGCCGCAGGTCGAGCGGCTCACGCTCTTCCAGCGCACCCCGCCGTGGGTCATGCCCCGCGTCGACCGTGCCATCAGCGGCGTCGAGCGTTCCCTGCACCGGGCCCTGCCCCTCACCGCGCAACTGCGCCGCGGACTGCTGTGGGGAATCCGGGAGCTGCAGGTCCAGGCGTTCACCAAGCGCCCCAACGAGCTCGGTCTGATCGAGCAGTTGGCCAAGCGCAACATGGCCCGCTCCATCAAGGACCCGGCCCTGCGCGCCAAGCTGACCCCCGACTACCGCATCGGCTGCAAGCGGATCCTGCTGAGCAGTGAGTACTACCCGGCGCTCGCCCAGCCCAACGTGGACCTCGTCGCCAGTGGTCTGAGCGAGGTGCGCGGCTCGACCCTCGTCGCGGCCGACGGCAGCGAGGCCGAGGTCGACGCGATCGTCTTCGGTACGGGTTTCCACGTCACCGACATGCCGATCGCGGACCGGGTGGTGGGTGCGCAGGGGCAGACCCTCGCCGAGTCGTGGAAGGGCGGGATGGAGGCGCTGCGCGGCGCGTCCGCCGCCGGGTTCCCGAACTGGATGACGATCATCGGGCCCAACACGGGGCTCGGGAACTCGTCCATGATCCTCATGATCGAGTCCCAGCTGAACTACATGGCCGACTTCGTGAAGCAGCTGGACGTCCTCGGCGGACGCGCGGCTCTGGACGCCCGGCCCAGCGCCGTGCACGCCTGGAACCGGCGGGTTCAGGAGCGCATGAAGCGGACGGTGTGGAACACGGGCGGCTGCACCAGCTGGTACCTGGACGCCAGCGGCCGCAACACGACCGTCTGGCCCGGTACGACGACCGAGTTCCGCCGTGCCACGCGCCGGGTGGATCTGGCGGAGTACGAACTCCTGCGCGCGCCGGCCGAGATGGGCGACAAGGCGCAGGACGCAGAGTCACAGGACAGCAAGGCGAAGAACGGCAGGTCGGAGGACGCCAAGTCGAAGGACGCCAACTCCAAGGACGCCACGTCGGGGGTGACCGCGTGAGCCGGCTGATGCACGTCGCCACCGGGCCGTACGCCCCGCCCGCCCCCGCCCGTGAGCTGACGGCGATATCCGCCGACGGCGCGCGCCTGCACGTGGAGGTGCACGGTCCCGTCGACGACACGTCCGCGCCCGCCGTCGTGCTCGCACACGGCTGGACCTGTTCGACCGCCTTCTGGGCGGCCCAGATCCGGGAGCTGGCCGTCGACCACCGGGTCATCGCCTACGACCAGCGCGGCCACGGACGCAGCCCGGCGAGCCCGGCGTGCAGCAGCGACGCCCTCGCCGACGACCTCGAAGCCGTACTGGAGGCGACGCTCGCACCCGGCGAGAAAGCCGTGATCGTCGGGCACTCCATGGGCGGCATGACGGTGATGGCCGCCGCCACCCGCCCGGGGTTCCGTGCGCACGCCGCCGCGGTCCTGCTGTGCAGCACGGGCGCCTCGCGGCTGGTCGCCGAGTCCACGGTCGTGCCGATGCGGCCGGGGCGGCTGCGGACCTGGCTGACGAAGCACATCCTCGGCTCGCGCGCGCCGCTCGGGCCGGTCACGCCCATCGCCAGGTCGATCCTCAAGTACGCGACGATGGGCCCCGGTTCGGCCTCGCACATGGTCGAGGCGTGCGCGCGGATCGTGCACGCGTGTCCGCGCAAGGTGCGATACGCCTGGTCGAACGTGCTGGATCTGCTCGATCTCGACCATGGCGTGCGGGAGTTGACGGTGCCGACCGCGGTGGTCGTCGGCACGGCCGACCGCCTGACTCCGCCGGTGCACGCCCGCTCGCTGGCCGCCGCGCTGCCGCACTGCCTCGGCGTCACCGAACTGCCCGGCCTCGGGCACATGACACCGGTCGAGGCGCCCGAGCTGGTGACCGGGAAGATACGCGAATTGGCAATGACGTACCCGCAGGCCAAGACGTACACGCAGGTCAAGGAGGGCGCATGAGCAGGGTGAGCCTCGAAGGGCAGGTCGCCGTCGTCACGGGGGCGGCACGGGGCGTCGGGGAGCTGCTCGCCCGCAAGCTCTCGGCGCGCGGCGCGAAAGTGGCGCTCGTCGGGCTGGAGGCGGACGCCCTCAAGCAGGTCTCCGCACGGCTGCACAGCGACAGCGACCACTGGTACGCGGACGTGACGGACCACGAGGCGATGGCGCGGGTGGCGCGGGAGGTGAAGGAACGGTTCGGGAAGGTCGACATCGTCGTCGCCAACGCGGGTGTCGCCAGCGGGGGACCCTTCGTGGACTCCGACCCGGAGGCGTGGCGGCGGGTCATCGAGGTCAACCTCATCGGGTCGGCGGTGACGGCTCGCGCGTTCCTGCCGGTGCTGATGGAGAGCCGGGGCTATCTGCTGCAGATCGCCTCGCTCGCGGCCATCACTCCGGCGCCGATGATGACCGCCTACTGCGCGTCCAAGTCGGGTGTGGAGGCGTACGCGCACAGTCTGCGGGCCGAAGTCGGTTACAAGGGCGTGCGGGTGGGGGTCGGGTATCTGTCCTGGACCGACACCGACATGGTGCGCGGCGCTGATCAGGACGACGTCATGCGGGAGTTGAGGAAGCGGCTGCCGTGGCCCTCCAACAAGACCTATCCGCTGGGACCGGCGGTCGACCGGATCGTGGCGGGTATCGAGCGGCGCTCCAGCCATGTCTACGGGCAGTGGTGGCTGCGGGGGATGCAGGGGATCCGCGGCTATCTGCCGGGGATCATCGGGACCGTGGGGCAACGGGAGATGCGGCGCTTCGGGGACCGGCTGGTGGGAGTGCGCACGGGGCTGGTCGGAGCGGGCGGCGCCGCCGATGAGCAGGAGCGTATTACTCGGCGTAACTGATCGACATGCGCAGGGTTATCGCCCGTGTGAATCTGGTCGAGGCCCCACCGAGGGGCCAACCCCCCCACTCACTACGGGAGTGAACCCACATGGGCATGAAGGACCAGTTCAAGGAGAAGTCCGAGCAGCTGCAGGAGCGTGCGCGTCAGCACGGTCAGCAGGAGCAGGAGCAGGAGCGGGAGCGGGAGCGTCCGCAGGGGCAGCCGGAGCGTGGCCGTCCGCAGGGGCAGCCGGAGCGGGGCCGTCCGCAGCGGCCGCAGCGGGACGAGGAGTCTGACCGCATGCGTGAGGACGAGGAGCGCCTCGACCACGACTACGACCGGTAGTCAGTCGGTTCGCTGAGCGCGGGGCGCCCACTGTTCTGGTGGGTGCCCCGCGTTTTGGCTTGGAGGGGTGCGTTGTCGGGTGCGGGCCCGGTGGGGGCTGGTCGCGCCCACGCGGCGGAGCCGCACATTGATACAGCCCCGCGCCCCTGAGGAGGTGGGTGCCACCGCACCTCAAGAACGCGGCGGCAATTTTGGTCTTGACCGGTCCGGTACGTGTGCGTAATCCGGCGGTGTCGCCGGGGGGTTGGTCTCCAACAGCTCCAGCGCCAGTTCCACCGCGTCCTTCAGCTGTGCATGCTTCCCCTCCGCCCAGTCCAGCGGCGTCCGCAGGACCTCGACGTCCGGGCTCACCCCCTTGTTCTCGATGCTCCAGCCGTACGCGTCGAACCAGGCCGCGTTCATCGGGACCGTGATCACCGTGCCGTCGCCCAGGCGGTGGCGGCCGGTCATGCCGACGACTCCGCCCCAGGTGCGCTGGCCCACTACCGGGCCCAGTTTGAGGAGTTTGAAGGCGGCCGTGATCATGTCCCCGTCGGAGGAGGTCGCCTCGTCGGCGAGGGCGACGACCGGGCCGCGCGGGGCGTTCGAGGCGTACGACACCGGCTGGGCGTTGCGGGTGAGGTCCCAGCCGAGGATCGTGCGGGTGAGTTTCTCCACGACCAGCTCGCTGATGTGGCCGCCCGCGTTGCCGCGTACGTCCACGATCAGTGCGGGGCGGGACATCTCCATGCGCAGGTCCCGGTTGAACTGGGCCCAGCCCGAGCCGCCCATGTCCGGGATGTGGAGGTAGCCGCAGCGGCCGCCGCTCAAGTCCCTTACGACGGCACGGCGTTTGGCGACCCAGTCCTGGTAGCGCAGGGGGCGTTCGTCGATGAGGGGGACCACCGCCACGCGGCGTGCCCGGCCCGCCTCGCCCTCTGCCGGCGTGAACGTCAGCTCCACCGTCGTGCCGCCGGCGCCGGCCAGGAGGGGGTAGGGCCCGGTGACCGGGTCCACGGGGCGGCCGTCGACGTGGGTGAGGACCGCGCCTTCCCGGATTCCGGTGCCTGCCAGCGGGGAGCGGGCCTTGGAGTCGGAGGACTCGCCGGGGAGGATGCGCTTGACCATCCAGCCCTCGTCGCGGCGTACGAAGTTGGCGCCGAGCAGGCCCTGCCAGCGCTGGTAGTGGGCCGGGCCCTCGTTGCGGCGGGCTGCGGAGACGTAGGCGTGTGACGTGCCGAGTTCGCCGAGGACCTCGCGGAGCAGGTCCGCGAACTCGTCGGGGGAGGCGACCCGTTCCACGAGCGGGCGGTACTGGGCGAGGACCGCGTCCCAGTCGATGCCGCACATCTCCGGCTCCCAGAAGTACGCCCGGATCAGCCGGCCCGCCTCCGCGTAGGACTGCCTCCACTCCGCCGTCGGGTCGACCTGGTGCAGGATGCGGCGCAGGTCGATCCACACCGTCGTGTCACTGTCGCCGGACTCGGAGGCCGGAACACCTCGCAGGTCGTTCTCGTCGACCAGGACCAGCCGGGTGCCGTCGCCGCTCACCGCGAACCAGTCGAGATGGTCGACGAGTTCGGACTTCTTCGCCTTGCTGATGCTGAAGTGTTCGAGGGTCGGCCGGCCGGTCATGTCGTCCGGGTTGGCGAACGTCTCGCCCAGCGCGCCCGAGATCGGCCAGCGCAGCCACACCAGTCCGCCGCCCGCGACCGGGTACAGCGCCGAGTACTTGGATGCGGTGACCGGGAAGGGAGTGACGCGGCTCTCCAGGCCCTCGATCTCGACGGTCGGTGCGCCGCCGTCCCCGCCCTCCTCGTCCTCGACCGGGTCCAGGCCGCCGGCCGCGGGGCGGCCCTCCGGGTTGAGGGCGAAGGGGGAGGGGGTCGCGGAGGACAGGGGGACCAGGTAGGGGCGGCAGCCCAGCGGGAAGGACAGGTCGCCGGTGTGGACGTCGTACACGGGGTCGAAGCCGCGCCAGGAGAGGAAGGCCAGGTAGCGGCCGTCCCGCGTGAACACCGGATTCTCGTCCTCGAAGCGGCCGTTGGTGACGTCGACGATCATCCGGTCCTTTATGCGGGCCAGCTTGATCTGGCGGAGGGTGCGGCCGATGCCGGGGTGGGACCACGTCAGCCAGCTGCCGTCCGGGGAGAAGGCCAGGTCCCGCACCGGGCCGTTGACGGACCGGATCAGCTCGGTGACCTCGCCGTTGGAGTCCTCCGTCACGTCCAGGAGCAGGAGGCGTCCGTCGTGCGCGGCGATCGCGACGCGCTCGCCCTGCGGGTCGGCGACCATCTCCAGGACCCGGCCCAGCTCGCCCGAGGCCAGTCGGCGGGGTTCGCGGTCGCCGGTCGCCCTGGGCAGGTAGGCGATCTCGACGGCGTCCTCGCCCTCGGCGTCCGTCACGTACGCGACCTGGCCGACCGAGCCGAGCATCTCCGGGAGCCGGACGCGTACACCCGGGGTGTCGCTGATCGTGCGGGCGGGGCCGTCCCGGTGGGTGAGCCAGTACAGGCTGCCGCGTACGACCACGGCGCTCGCGCGGCCCGTCTCGTCCACGGAGATGCCGTCGACGTGCTGGGCGGTCGGCACCTGGTAGGGACGGCGGCCCGCGCGCGGTCCGCTCAGGCGTACGTCGAGCCGGCGCGGCTCGGAGTCCGCGGCGAGGTCGTCCACGATCCACAGGTCGCCCGCGCACTGGTACACCACCCGGGTGCCGTCACTGGCGGCGTGCCGGGCGTAGAAGGCGTCGTGGTCGGTGTGCCGGCGCAGGCCGGAGCCGTCGTACGCGCACGAGTAGAGGTTGCCGATGCCCTCGTGGTCGGAGAGGAAGGCGATCCGGCCGCCGACGAACATGGGGGAGGCGAGGTGGCCGCCGATGTCCGCGAGCAGGCGTTCGCCGTGCAGCCACAGCCTGCCCGTGGCGCCGCCCCGGTAGCGCTTCCAGGAGGCCGGTTCGTGCGGCGGGGTGCCGGTCAGGAGCAGGGACTTGCGCTCGCCGTCGAGGTCGGCGACCTGGAGGTCGGAGCAGGGGCCCCAGGGGAGCTTGCGGCCGGGATCGCCGTCCGGGCGGACCTTGTAGGCCCAGGTGAAGTGGGAGAAGGGCTCGCCGTGCGAGGCGACGGCGAGGATCACGCCGTCGGGGGTCCAGCCGCACACCTGGGTGTCGGCCGAGCCCCAGTGGGTGAGCTGGCGGCCGTGGCCGCCGTCCACCGGGACGAGGTGGATCTCGGGGACCAGGCTGCGCCAGCTCGTGTACGCGATGTGGCGGCCGTCGGGGGAGAAGCGGGGGTGGCCGCTCTTGGTGCGGTCCACGGTGAGCCGCCAGGCGCGGGCCGGGCCGTCGAGGGGGGCCAGCCACAGGTCGTCCTCGGCCACGAAGCACAGCAGGTCGTCATGGAGGTGCGGCAGGCGCAGATAGCTCACCTACCCATGCTTTTCCCGAGGGCGGACCTGAGCAACTCGTGACATGCCCGGCATAAGGGTGCGCGTGACCCAGGACACGAACGAAACCGTTTCGTTTCGCTCGCGGAGTGGGGTACCTTCTAGGTGTACGAAACCGTGTCGTTCGGAGTGGGAAGGTGAGAGCCATGACTGAGGCGGCAACGGCACGTCGCAGTCGGATCACCCCTGAGCGCGAGGCCGAGTTGTACGAGGCCGTGCTCGACCTGCTCCGGGAAGTCGGCTACGACGCCCTCACCATGGACGCCGTGGCGGCCCGCACCCGGTCCAGCAAGGCGACGCTCTACCGTCAGTGGGGCGGCAAGCCGGAGCTGGTGGCGAAGGCGATCCGGCACAACAAGCCGGGGAACATCGCCGACGTCGACACCGGGTCCCTGCGGGGCGACCTCCACGCCCTCACATCACGCGAGGACGACTGCCACATGCAGCAGAACGCCGCGCTGATGCGGGGTCTGTTCATGGCGGTGCACGCCAACCCCGACCTTCTGAGGGCCTTCAAGGAACTGCTCATCGAGCCGGAGATGGAGGAGTTCAACCGGGTGGTCCAGCGGGCCGTCGACCGCGGCGAGGTCCGCGCCGACTGCCCCGCGCTGGACTACGTGGTGCACATGCTCGTCGGCGCGTTCGCCACCCGCACCCTGATCGACGACCGGCCGCCGACGCAGTCCTTCCTCATGTCGTACATCGACGCCGTGGTCCTCCCCGCCCTCGGCGCGCCCACCCACTGACAGTCCCCTGAGCAAGCCCTCCACCTGACGTATCCGCTCACGTCGTCGGGCTGATGACCCCTGCCCACGCACCAATCCACGACCTGACCGGGAGACGCCCTCGTGGCCACGTTCCTCTACAAACTCGGCCGGCTCGCCTTCAGGCGACGGCATTTCGTCGCCCTCATATGGGTCGCGCTGCTCACCCTCGCCGGTGTGGGTGCGGCCAGCGCGCCCGCCGCGGGCACGACGTCCTTCTCGATCCCCGGCACCGAGGCACAGAAGGCCTTCGACCTGCTGGAACAGCGCTTCCCCGGCATGAGTGCCGACGGCGCCACCGCCCGGGTCGTCTTCAAGGCGCCGGACGGGCAGAAGATGACGGACGCCGGCAACAAGGCGACCGTCGAGGACACCGTCAAGGAGCTGTCCGACGGCTCCGAGGTGGCCTCCGTCGCCGACCCGTACACCGCGAAGGCCGTCAGCAAGGACGGCACGGTCGCGTACGCGTCGGTGAAGTACGACGTCTCCGGCATGGAACTGCAGGACTCCTCGCGCGACGCCCTGGAGGACGCCGCGCAGGACGCGCGGGACGCCGGGCTCACCGTGGAGATCGGCGGTGACGCGCTCCAGACGGTGCCGCACACCGGTGCCACGGAGATCATCGGCATCGGGGTCGCCGCGGTGGTCCTCGTCATCACCTTCGGCTCGCTGATCGCGGCCGGGCTCCCGCTGCTGACCGCCCTGATCGGTGTCGGCATCGGCATCTCGACGATCACGGCCCTGGCGAGCGCGCTGGAGCTGGGCTCCACGACCTCGACGCTGGCGATGATGATCGGCCTGGCGGTCGGCATCGACTACGCCCTGTTCATCGTCTCCCGCTACCGCGCCGAACTGGCCGAGGGCCGCGAACGCGAGGAGGCGGCCGGCCGGGCCGTCGGCACCGCGGGCTCCGCGGTGGTCTTCGCCGGTCTGACGGTGGTCATCGCGCTGGTCGGCCTGTCGGTCGTCAACATCCCGATGCTGACGAAGATGGGCATCGCGGCAGCCGGCACGGTCGTGATCGCGGTGCTGATCGCGCTGACGATGATCCCGGCCCTGCTCGGGTACGCCGGCAAGAAGGTGCAGCCCGCCGGGAAGAAGAGCCGGTGGATGGGCGGCAGGCGGGCCGAGAAGAAGGCGGCCTCCGGCAGCGGGGCGGGCAGGCCGGCCAAGCCGAACCTGGGCACCCGCTGGGCCAGCTTCGTCGTACGCCGTCCGATCGCCATCCTCCTCCTGGGTGTCGTGGGCCTCGGCGCCGCGGCCATCCCCGCGAGCTCCCTCGAACTCGGTCTCGGCGACGACGGTTCGCAGCCGACGTCCACCACGCAGCGGCGTGCGTACGACCTCCTGTCCGACGGCTTCGGGCCCGGCTTCAACGGCCCGCTGATGGTCGTGGTCGACGCCAAGGGCAGCGCCGATCCGGACGCCGCCTTCAAGCAGGTCGGCGACGACATCAAGGGCATCGAGAACGTCGTGGCGGTGGCGCCGGCGACGCCCAACAAGGCGGGCGACACAGCGACGATCACGGTGATCCCGGACGCCAAGCCGTCGTCCGTCACCACCGAGGACCTGGTCCACGCCATCCGCGGCAAGGGCGCGGAGGTGAAGGCCGACACGGACGCGACCGTGCTGGTCACCGGCTCCACGGCGATGAACATCGACGTCTCGGAGAAGCTGAACGACGCGCTGCTGCCGTATCTGGCGCTGGTGGTCGGCCTCGCCTTCCTGCTCCTGATCGTGGTCTTCCGTTCGATCCTGGTCCCGCTGAAGGCGGCGCTCGGCTTCCTGCTGAGCGTGATGGCGGCGCTGGGCGCGGTGGTCGCGGTCTTCCAGTGGGGCTGGTTCGCGGGCCTCCTGGGCGTGGAGGAGACCGGCCCGGTGATGTCGATGATGCCGATCTTCATGGTCGGCGTGGTCTTCGGTCTGGCGATGGACTACGAGGTGTTCCTCGTGACGCGGATGCGCGAGGCGTACGTCCACGGCGAGAAGCCGAGCCAGGCGGTGGTGACCGGGTTCAAGTACGGCGCGAGGGTCGTCTCGGCCGCGGCCGTGATCATGATGGCGGTCTTCGCGGGCTTCATCGGCTCGTCCGAGTCCATGGTCAAGATGATCGGCTTCGGCCTGGCGATCGCGGTCTTCTTCGACGCGTTCATCGTGCGGATGGCCATCGTCCCGGCGGTCCTGGCCCTGCTCGGCAAGAAGGCCTGGTGGCTCCCGAAGTGGCTGGACCGTGCCCTGCCGAACGTGGACGTGGAGGGCGAGGGCCTGCGCACGGACGCCGAGGCGAAGGGGTCCGAGGACCCCGACGAGGACCGGGCGCTGGTGCGCGCCTGACGGGCCGCCTCTGAAGTACCACCTTGAGGTGACAGGCCGGCCGGTGAGGGCTCCGTGGGGACGGGTTGCCCTCACCGGCTTCTGTGCGATGAGCGAACTGCGGCCTCAAGACCGGCGAGACGTCGACCACATAACGGAATCGAAGGTCGCGCACCCGTGTTGGGATGACTGTCGAAGGCGGACGAACCGGCCGCGGAACGAGACACTCGCAGGGGAGCACGGGCGTGGACGTGAACGGCGCAGTGGCCGAGGGCTTCGAGCCGGTCCGGGAGGCGTTCATACGGAACTTCGGCACCCTCGGGGAGCGCGGCGCGGCCGTCGCCGTGTACCTGGACGGGCGCAAGGTCGCCGACCTGTGGGCCGGCACGAAGGACGTCGACGGCACGCAGCCGTGGCAGCACGGCACCGCGCAGGTCGTGCGCTCGGCGACCAAGGGCGTCGCCGCCGCCGTCCCCCTGATCCTGCGGCAGCGTGGGCAGCTGGACCTGGACGCGCCGGTGGGTGAGTACTGGCCGGAGTTCAAGGCGCACGGCAAGGAGCGCCTGCTGGTCCGGCATGTGCTGAACCACCGCGCCGGGCTCCCGGTGCTCGACCGCCCGCTCACGCCCGAGGAGGCGCTGGACCCCCACCGCGGCCCCGAGGCCGTGGCTGCTCAGGCTCCCGCGTGGGTACCGGGTACCGATCACGGCTATCACGCGCTGACGTACGGCTGGCTGCTGGACGAGCTGGTGCGCCGGGTGACCGGGCGGTGGGCCGGCGAGTGGCTCGCGGCGGAGATCGCCGGTCCGCTCGGCCTGGACCTGTGGCTCGGGCTGCCGGAGTCCGAGGCGGGCCGGGTGGGCCGTACCGGCCGCGTCGAGGGACCCGAGCCGGCGGGCGGGCTCCGTGCCCGTCCGAGGCGCTCGGTCACCGAGGCCTACCAGGACCCGGCCTCCCTCACGCGCCGCGCCTTCGCCGCGATCACCCCCTTCCCCGACCAGAACGACCCCGCCTACCGTGCCGCCGCCCTCCCCGCGACGAACGGCATCGCGACGGCCGACGGACTGGCCCGCTTCTACGCCGCGCTCATCGGCGAGGTCGACGGGGTACGGCTCTTCGACCCGGCGACGGTGGAGCTGGCGCGGGCCGAGGAGTCGGCGGGGCAGGACCGCGTCCTGGTGGTCAACACCCGTTTCGGTCTTGGTTACATGCTGCACGGCAGCGCGTCCCCGCTGCTGGGTCCGGGTTCCTTCGGCCACCCGGGCCGCGGCGGCGCCCTCGGCTTCGCCGACCCGGAGACGGGGATCGCCTTCGGCTATGTGACGAACGGCTTCCGCAAGACGGTGACGGCGGACCCGAGGGCGCAGGCGTTGATACGGGCGGTGCGGGCGGCGCTCCCCTAGCGTGCGGTTGTCGCGTGGCGTGCAGTGTTCGCGCGGCGGGCGGTTCAGACGTGGATGGGGTGGGACGTACGCCCCGACGCCTGGTCGATCTCGCTGTGCGCCTTGGTGAGCATCTGCATCGCGAGCTCGTTCAGCGCACGGGCGCCGGCGATCTCCTCGCCGACGCGTGGCTGATTCGAGTCCGTGTGGTGCCGTGCGGCGTGTCCGTGCGCGCGTACCTCGCTGCCGTCGGGGAGCCGCACCATCGCGACCGCCCGCGTGTGGGTCTCGTCCTCCTGGAACTCCATCTCGACATGCCATCCCACAGTGGTCTGCACCATGACGATCACCTCCGGAATCTCTGCTTCCAGGGTGCGCCTCGGAGAGTGCCGCCGCACAGTCAATATGGGGTGCCTGTTGCCGGAGGGGACGCCGGGGTGCAAAGAGCGCAACTCGGGATCAGTGAGACTCGGCACATCCGCTTCGGGGACCGGCTTCGCCCTGCTTCCATGGAGATGTCGCGTTCCATGGAGATGTCGTGCGCCGGACCTGGCCCCGCCGTCACCGCCACCTCCCCCGTTAACCGCACAGGGCCATATCGAGGACATGCGCTGCTGCTTCTCCGCCCACCTCCCCGCTCTCGCAGCACTGTCGGCCTTCCCCGGCCCCTGCGAGGTGCTGCGCTCCGGTGCCCGCCTCGCCCCCGCCCTGCTGCGCTCGGCCTCCGCCGCCATGCAGCGGGCCCGCTCGCACCACCCCGACGCCCTGACCGCCGTCAACCTCGAACTGGTCACCCTCACCGAGGACAGCGCCGTCATCACCTGGTACACCGGCATCCCCGGCACCGACGACGGCCTGGGCCACCCCCTCCCCGCGATCACCGAGGGCGAGGTCGTCTACGGCACGCACCCCTCCCGGCTCAACCGCACCGCGTCCGTCGACCTGCCGACCGCCCATCACCAGGTCGAGCTCACGGACCTGGAGCCGGGGCAGACGTACTACTACCAGGCCCGCTCACGGGGCGTGACCGCCACACCCACGCCGCTGCATCTGGTGCGCGGCAACGCGGTGGGCACGTCGACGTTCGGGTTCGGCGCGAGCGGCGGGCCGTACTCCTTCACCACCCCGCAGCCCCCGCCCGGCCGGCACCTGCTGTCCATCGCGCTCTGCAACGACCTGCACCTCGGCGAGACCACCGCCGGCCTGGTCGGCGGCCTGCCCCTGCTGCGCGGGGTGCCGCAACAGCCGGGACGCGCACCGTATCCGGAGCTGATGAGCCGCGCCCTGGTCGAGGAGGCCCGGCGGCGCGGGGCGGACCTGCTGCTGGCCGGGGGCGACATCTCGGCCGGCGGCGCGGCGCACGACCTGGGCGAGGCCCGGCGGATCCTGGACGGCTTCGGCACCCACGGGCAGGACTACTTCGTCGTACGCGGCAATCACGACCGCTCCGTCGACAACTCCACCTTCCGCACCGCCTTCCCCGGCCTGACGGGCAGCGACGGAACCGGGTACTTCGCCCGTGACCTCGGCGGGCTGCGGATCATCGGCCTCGACACCTACGTCAAGACCGGCAACGGCGCCGACGCGGGCGGCCTAGGACCCGAGCAACTGGCCTGGTTCCAGGCCGGTTTGAGGGAGGCGCCGGATCAGCCGACGGTGGTGTTCGGCCACCATCCGCTGACCGTGCGGGACTCCGTGTTCCCGGTGACCCGCGGCCAGTGCCTGGAGCGCCGCCAGGCCCGCACCATCGTCGACGCCTACGCGTCCGCGCCCGGCGTCTTCCTCCACCATGCGGGCCACACCCACCGCAACAAGCGCACCGTGCTGGTGCGCGCCCCGCACGTCATCCAGCAGGAGGTCGCCGCCGCCAAGGAGTACCCCGGCGGCTTCACCCTGTTGCGCATCCACTCCGGCGGCTACGCCCTCAACCACTACAAGGCCGGCGACCTGGCGGCCCGGCAGTGGAGCGAGCGCAGCCGCCGGGTGGCCGCGGGTCTGTGGCCGCACCACGCCCTGGGCCGCTCGGTCACCGACCGCAACAGCGTCGCGGCACACGACCTCTCGGGCGTCACACCGCCCTCACCGCTCTCGCGTAGCGTGAATCGCGGGTGACGGTGAGTGTCCGTAGCATCCGAGTATGGCGACCCTCTGGGACCTCATGCGGGACTGCATCCCCGACGACCATGCCCGACAGGTCACCTCGCGGCACTACGTCGACGAGGTGATGGGCGCCCCCGGCGCGCCCGGGCTGGTCGTCGACCTGGGGTGCGGCCGCGGCACGTCGGCCGCGCTCTTCCGTAAGCACGACCCCGAGGTGCGGTGGGTCGGGATCGACATCCGCGACTCACCCGAGGCGGGCCAGCGCACGCCCGGCGGTGACCCGGTGGTGCACTACGACGGCGTCCGTCTTCCGCTCGCCTGCGACTCGCTGCCGCTGATCTACTCGCACCAGGTCTTCGAACACGTCGCCCGCCCGCGCGAACTGCTCGCGGAGATCGCCCGGGTGCTGGCGCCCGGCGGCTGCTTCATCGGATCGACGTCCCAGTTCGAGCCGTACCACTCCTTCAGCCTGTGGAACTACACGCCGTACGGCTTCCGGGTGCTGGTCGAGGAGGCGGGGCTCGCGCTGGAGGAGATCCGGCCCTCGCTCGACGGGGTGGCGCTGATCATGCGCAGCTACCTCGGCAGGCCGCCGGAGTACAGCCGTTACTGGGACGAGCAGTCCCCGCTCAACTCCGAGATCGACCAGTGGGCGCGGCACGGCCGCCGCAGGACGGCCCTGGTGAACCTGCGGAAGCTCACCTACTGCGGCCAGTTCGCGTTCCGGGTGGGCAAGCCGACGCATGCCCAGGCCGCCGCACTTCCGGTGCAAGATCTCGAAACTCGGCGCGCCGCAGGATGATTTGGGGCATTTCTTACTTAATCTCCCTTAATCGTAAGGGGTCACCCCTTCACGCACTGCATCCCCCTCACTCCACCGGAGATGACATGCACAAGCTTCGTAAGGCCGCCGTCCTGGTCGCCGCCCTCAGCACTGTCGGGCTCCTGGGCGCCGGCACGGCCCACGCCGCCGGCGACGACTACAAAGTCCAGCAGAGCACCCAGTGCAAGTCCCACGACCTGAACATCGACATCCTCGGCGTCGTCGGTCTGCTCAACGGCGTGCTGGGCAACGGCCTCAACGGCGAGGGCGACTCGGGCAGCCAGAGCACGCACCTCGGCTCGACGATGGGCTGCAACAACAGCGCCTTCTGAGTCACCGGCTCGGCAGCACCAGAGGTAACAGGCGGTCAGCGAACGGCTGGCCGCCTGTCTGGTACCCAGCCCCTGGCTGTCAGCCGTTCAGGGCGCGGCGCCTGCGCGAGACAGCGATCAGGGCTGTCCCTGTGGCCAAAGCCACCCCCGCGGTGCCGGCCATGAGCCCGATGGCGCCGGAGCGGCCGGTGTCGGCCAGGCGGGGAGACCCGGCGCGGGTGGCGTCGAGGATGATCTCGGTCACCGCTTCGGGTGCGGTGAGGAACGCCGCGTGCGGTGCGTCGACCTCGACCGTACGTGCGCCGGCTCGCTTGGCCATGAAGCGTTCGTTGGCGGTTCCGATGGTGCGGTCGTCGGTGGCGACGAGGTACCAGGACGGAATCGTCCTCCAGGCAGGGGCCTTGGAGCGATCGGTATTGGTGGCGGGAGTGGCGGGACGCTGGCCTGCCGCAAGGACGGCGGCGGTGGTGGCATCCAGCCGGTCGCTCAGGAAGACGTCGCTGAACTTGTCGGGCTTGATGTAGAAGTCGATGCCGCCGTTGGCCGGGGGGATGGGGACCGCGTTGAGTGCGGTGGGTACCTGGGCGCCGGGGTCGTCGGTGAGGTGGCTGCCGGGGTACTTGGCGAGGAGTTCGGCCGTCGTCTCCCCGGTGTCGGGAGCAAAGCCGGCTATGTAGACCAGGGACTTCACGTTCTGATTGCCCGTGGCGGCATTCGTGATCACTGCCCCGCCGTAGGAGTGACCCACCAGCACGATCGGTCCCTTGATGCTCTTGAGGAAGGCGGCGAGGTAGGCGGAGTCCCCGGACAGGCCGCGCAGCGGGTTGGCCGGGGCGACAACGGTGTAGCCGTCTCCTTGCAAGCTCTTGATGACCTGGTTCCAGCCCGAGGCGTCGGCCCACGCACCGTGCACCAGCACGATGGTGGGCTTGCCCCCGCCGGCGCCGGAGCCGCCGTCGGCGGTGGACGCGGCGGCGGGGGCCGGGGGTATGAGCGCGGCTGCGGGCAAGAGCAGCGCAAGACCGCACGCGAGGCGGGAGGTCTTGAGCAGGTTCGCTGTCATGGCCACTCTTTCTGTCGGGTGGTGGCGGGGCCATGACGAGTCTGCTGGCGCGGTGATCACTGTGCGCGATGGAAGAGGTCATTGGAGTGATGTCCGGGAGCCGGGCGCGAGCTGCGGAGGAACGCCGAACGGCCGGCCACCTGTCCGGCGCCCCAGTTCCTAGCCGGTGTGCAGCATCAGCCCGATGCCCACGACGAGCAGCGCGGCCGCCGCGATCCGCGGCGCCCCGAACCGCTCCTTGAAGAACACCGCCCCGATCGCGGCCCCCACGATGATGGAGGACTCCCGCAGGGCGGCGATCGGCGCCAGTTCGGCCTTCGTCTGCGCCCACAGGACCAGCGCGTACGCGGTGACGGACAGCGCGGCACCCAGCAGTCCCAGCGCGGCGAACGGCCGCAGCACGGCGACCGTCCGTCCGCGCCAGCGCCAGACCGCGTACGCCGGGATGACGAGCCCCTCGACCACCATCAGCCAGGCGATGTAACCGAGGGACGACCCGGAGGCCCGTACGCCCAGCCCGTCGATGACGGTGTACGCCGCGATGCTCAGCCCCGTCGCCAGCGCGGCCCCGATCGCGGCCCAGTTGGGCCGGCGTCCGCGCAGCCCCCACAGGGCGACGCCGGTCAGTCCCGCGCAGGACAGGGCGATGCCGGCGGCCGCCCAGCCGTTCGGCACCTCGTGCGCGAACACGGCCGCCAGCACGGCGACCACGAGCGGCGCGGTGCCGCGTGCGAGGGGGTAGGCCTGCCCGAAGTCGCCCAGCTGGAAGGACTTCATCAGCAGCGCGAAGTAGACGATGTGGACGAGGGCGGAGGCGAGCAGATACGGCCATGCATCGGCCGCCGGGAACGCCCCGAAGGGCATCAGGGCCAGCCCGATCACCGCCCCGCCGCCCGCGATGAGCGTGAACCCCACCAGCTTTTCAGTGATCTTGTGGGCGATGGCGTTCCAGCCGGCGTGCGTGACGGCCGCGAGCAGGACGGCGGCCGTGACCAGAGGGGTCACGAAGTCTGCTCGCGCACGTCCACCAGGGAGGCACCGGCATGGGCGACCAGGTCCAAGGGCGCCATGGGGAAGACCACGTGCGGGTTCCCGGCGGCGGCCCAGACGACGTCGTGCCCCAGCAGCGACCGATCGGCGAGCACGCGCGTCTTCGTACGGTGCCCGAAGGGCGGTACGCCCCCGATGGCGTACCCGGTGTTCTCCCGCACGACGTCGACCTTGGCCCGTGTGACCTTCTCGGCGCCGAGTTCGTTCCGCACGAGCTCCAGGTCGACCCGGGACGCCCCGTCCATCAGGACCAGCACGGGGACCCCGTCCGCCGCAAAGATCAGCGACTTGCAGATCTCACTGAGCTCGCACCCGATCGCGGCGGCGGCCTCGGCCGCGGTACGGGTCGCGTCCGGGAACCGGCGCATCCGGGCGTTCAGATCGCTCAGCCCGAGCTCGTGCAGAGCCTCGGCGAAACGTGGGTGGGCATGTGTTTCCGATGCTTCCGAGGACGTCATGCCCGGCAGGCTAGCCGTCGGATACGTGTGTCACGAACGAATTCCAGGTGCTGAGAGAGCGGGACCTCAGCCGAGCAGGATCGTGACGTCGATGTTGCCCCGGGTCGCGTTGGAGTACGGGCAGATCTCGTGCGCCGCGTCCACCAGCTTGGCGGCGAGACCCGCGTCCAGCACCGGCAGGGAGACGCTGAGGGCGACCGCGAGGCCGTAGCCGCGTTGCTTGTTGGGGCCGATGCCGACCTTCGCGGCGACCGTGGAACCGGTGAGGTCGTAGCCCTCGCGGTTGCCGACGAGGATGAGCGCGTTGTGGAAGCAGGTGCTGTAGCCGGCGGCGAACAGCTGCTCGGGGTTGGTGCCGTTGCCGTCGCCGCCCAGTTCCGGGGGCATCGTGACCTTGAGCTCGATCTGGCCGTCCTGGCTGGTGACATAGCCGTCCCGGCCGCCGTGCGCGGTGGCTTCGGCGACGTACATGATCTTCGTCGGACGGGTGTCGACGACGGTGCCCTCGTCGGTCATGGTTGGCCCTCCCCCCAGACGGCGCGCATCGGAAAAGGCGCGCACAAGTGCATTGCGCACAAGGTACTGGCCGGTAGGTCGGTCGCCGTTGCCAGGGGGTGGGAACCGGGGGTAACCCGAGTTCAGGGGGTGGGGTTCGCGGTGGGGTGTGCTCGGTGCGTGAGCTGCCACAGCTCCTCGCGCAGGCGCGCGACTCCCGTCGCGTCGAGCCCCGTCGCGTCGAGCACTGAGCCGGGCACGCACCTCGCGCGCTCCCGCAGCTCCGCCCCGCGCCCGGTGACGGCCACGAGCACGGACCGCTCGTCCCGCGCCGACCGCTCACGCCGTACCAGGCCGGCCGCCTCCAGCCGCTTCAGCAGGGGGGAGACGGTGCCGTAGTCGAGCCGCAGCGCGGCGGCCAGCTCCTTCACCGTCGTCTCGCCCCGCTCCCACAGGACCAGCAGCACCAGGTACTGCGGGTAGGTGAGGCCGAGTTCGTCGAGGAGCGGGCGGTAGGCGGCCGTCACCGCTCGCTGGGCGGCGTACAGCGCGAAGCAGAGCTGGTCGTCCAGGGACAGCGACCCCGCGTCCTCTTGATGCGTCACGCGCCCATTGTCACGGACCGCGGGTCGAATCCGAACGGCAGCTCGAGGCGATGGGCCCGCATCAGCTCGTCGTCCGCCAGGAGTTCGGCCGTCTTCCCGTCCGCCGCGATCACGCCCTCGCTCAGGATCAGGGAGCGTGGGCACAGCTCCAGGGCGTATGGCAGGTCGTGCGTGACCATCAGGACGGTGACGTCCAACGAGCGCAGGATGTCGGCCAGTTCGCGGCGGGAGGCGGGGTCGAGGTTGGAGGAGGGCTCGTCCAGGACGAGGATCTCCGGCTCCATCGCCAGAACGGTCGCCACCGCGACCCGGCGCCGCTGGCCGAAGGAGAGGTGGTGCGGCGGGCGGTCCTTGAACTCCGCCATGCCGACTCGCTCCAGCGCCCGGTCGACGCGTTCCTCCAGCTCCGGCCCCTTCAGCCCGGCCGCCGCCGGCCCGAACGCGACGTCCTCGCGGACCGTCGGCATGAACAGCTGGTCGTCCGGGTCCTGGAACACGATCCCGACCCGGCGCCGGATCTCGGCCATGTGCTGCTTGCCGACGGGCAGTCCGGCGACCCTCACGGTGCCGGTACCGCCGGTCAGGATGCCGTTGAGGTGCAGGACGAGGGTCGTCTTGCCGGCGCCGTTCGGGCCGAGCAGCGCCACCCGCTCGCCGCGCGCGATGGTGAAGTCCACGCCGAACAGGGCCTGGTGGCCGTCGGGGTAGGCGAAGGCGAGGCCGGAGACGTCCAGGGAAGCAGTACTCACAGGGTCCATCCCAACACGCAGACGACAAGGGCGGCGAAGGGCAGCGCGAGGGCGTACGACCACTGCGCCCGGGACGCGGTCACGTCGTCGATCACCGGCATCGATCCGGCGTACCCCCGGCTGATCATGGCCAGATGCACGCGCTCGCCACGCTCGTACGAGCGGATGAACAGCGCGCCCGCCGACTTCGCGAGCACGCCCCAGTGCCGCACGCCCTTCGCCTCGAAGCCGCGCGACTCCCGTGCTATGCGCATCCGCCGCATCTCGTCGGCGATGACATCGCCGTACCGGATCATGAAGGACGCGATCTGCACGAGAAGGGGCGGGAGTTTCAGCCGCTGCAGGCCCAGCAGGAGTTCGCGCAGCTCGGTGGTGGAGGCGAGGAGTACGGAGGCGGCGACGCCCAGGGTGCCCTTCGCGAGCACGTTCCAGGCGCCCCACAGTCCGCTGACGCTCAGCGACATGCCCAGCACCTCGACCTGCTCGCCCTCCGCCACGAACGGCAGCAGCACGGCGAACGCGACGAACGGCACCTCGATCAGCAGCCTCTTGAGCAGAAACCCGGCGGGCACGCGCGCGACACCGGCGACGACCGTGAGCAGCACGGCGTACAGGCCGAACGCCCACATCGCCTCCCGCGGCGTCGACACCACGACCACCACGAACGCGAACGTCGCGGCGAGCTTGGTGTGCGGCGGCAGGCCGTGCACGGGCGAGTGCCCGTGCCGGTAGAGCCTGTGCGCGTGCCCGGCGCCCATGCCGGACCTCAGACGTTCGTGCTCGTGGGCGACACGTCGGCGGCCTCGTCCGTACGACGCCGGCGCACCGCCCAGAAGATGCCGGTGCCCGCGACGACGGTCACGCCGACGCCGATCACGCCGGCGAGACCGCCGGACAGCCGGACGTTGTCGACGTCCTTGACGCCGTAGTCGGCCAGCGGGGAGTCGGCGTTGGCATGCTCGTCGGCGGACTCGATGAACCCCTTGTCCTCGGCGACCTTCTCCAGACCGTCGGGGCTGGCGGAGGCGTAGAAGCTGACGAACCCGGCGAGGACGAGGGAGGTGGCCAGACCGCTGATCCACAGGGTGCGGTGCGAGGTCCGGGCCGCGACCGGCTGCTCGGCCTCGGCTCCGGGAGCGTCGACGAGCTCGCCGCCGACCCGCAGCTTCAGCGGCTGCCGCAGGTCACGGGCGCCGTACACGAGGTCCGGGCGTACGGCGATGACGGCGCCGATCGTCAGCGCGGTGATCGCGGCCTCGCCGATGCCGATCAGGAGGTGGACGCCGCCCATGGCGGTGGCGACCTTGCCGATCGGGACGTCGGTGGTGCCGCCGATCCAGAACAGCAGGGTGAACGCGAGCGCCGCGGCCGGCACCGACACCAGCGCGGAGACGAAGGAGGCGGCGGTGATGGAGCGACGGGTCTTCGGCAGGACCTTCACCAGGCCCCGGAAGACCGCGTAGGCGACGACGACGCCGACGATCGCCATGTTGGTGATGTTGACGCCGAGCGCGGTGAGGCCGCCGTCAGCGAAGAGGATGCCCTGCATCAGCAGGACGACGGAGATGCACAGCGCGCCGGTGTAGGGGCCGACGAGTATCGCGGCCAGGGCACCGCCGAGCAGATGTCCGCTGGTCCCGGCCGCGACGGGGAAGTTCAGCATCTGCACGGCGAAGATGAAGGCGGCCACCAGGCCGGCCAACGGGGCCGTCCGCTCGTCGAGTTCACGGCGTGCGCCGCGCAGGCTCACCGCGACGGCGGCTGCGGCGACCACTCCGGTCACGGCGGAGGTCGGGGCGTCTATGAATCCGTCAGGTACGTGCACCCTTCGATGGTGTGGCTTGATGCGAACCATTCGCAAGAGCGTCTCACTCTCTGTTGTAAACACGAGATAAGCCGCTCCGGAGGGTGTAATCCCGGAAATATGGGACATTGAAGGGGAAGCGGATGCACAGTTTCCGCCTAGGTGGCGCACGGTAAGGGGTCGTCCGATGTCCGTAGTCGAGCAGTATGCGCGAGCCCATATCGTCACGGACGCGGACCTCCTGGCGGAGGAACAGGACGCCGTGCCGGTCGTCCTGAAGTACGACCCCGACACCGACCCGCGTGCGGTGTGTGTCAGGTTGCCCGGCCGCCAGGCACACGAGTGGACCTTCTCGCGCTCCCTGCTGGAGCAGGGGCTGCGGGCTCCCGCGGGCAGCGGAGAGATAAGGGTGTGGCCGTGCGGCCGGGTGCAGGCCGTGGTGGAGTTCCACTCCGCGCAGGGTGTCTCGGTGGTGCAGTTCGAGACGAAGGCCCTGATGAGGTTCCTGCGGCGGACCTACCTGGCCGCCGCGCCGGCCGCCCCCGTCGAGCGTGAGGCCCAGCTGAGGAGCTGAGTCTCAGCCGCCCAGCTTCAGCAGTTCCGCCACGATCGGGCCCGCCGTCTCGCCGCCGTGGCCGCCCGCCTGGACGACGCCCGCCGCCGCGAGGTCGCCCCGGTACGCGGTGAACCAGCCGTTCGGCTTCTTCTGCCCGTCGACCTCCGCAGAGCCGGTCTTCGCACCGACGTCACCGGTGACCCCGGACATCGCCTCCGCCGCCGTGCCGTAGGCCGCCGTGTAGGACATCAGCTCGCGCAGCTGCGACAGCGAGGACGCGGACATCGTGCGGGAAGCCTTGGCGAGTGTGCGGTCGTCGACCGACGGATCCACCAGGTACGGCTGCTTGAAGCTGCCCGTCTTGATGGTCGCGGAGACCGACGCCATGTTCAGTGGGTTCATCCGCACCCCGCCCTGGCCGATCAGCGAGGCCGCCATCTGGGCCTGCGACTGGACGGGGACGGAGCCGTCGAAGGTGGGGACGCCGACGGACCAGTTGTTCAGGGAGAGGCCGAAGACCTGCTGGGCCTGCTTGGTCAGGCTGTCGTTGTCCAGCTCGGGCGCCTGGCTGATGAAGGCCGTGTTGCAGGAGCGGGCGAAGCTCGCCTTGAAGGTGCCGCCCTTGATCTCGAACTTGTCGTCGTTCTGGAACTTCCAGTGCCCGTACGTGAAGTACTTCGGGCAGGGGTGCTCCTTGTCGGCCTCCGCCAGGCCCTTCTCGATCAGCAGCGACGAGGTGATGACCTTCATGGTGGAGCCGGGCGCGAGGGAGCCCTGGAAAGCGATGTTGAAGCCGTGGGAGGAGTTCGCGACCGCCATGATCTCGCCGGTCGAGGGGCGCAGCGCGACCACTGACGCCTTCGACTTGGCGGCCACCTGCTTCTCCGCGGCGGCCTGCAGCGTCGGGCTCAGCGTCGTCTCCACCGTGCCCGGCGTGCCCTTGCTCAGCTCCACCAGGGTCTTGTCGGACAGCTCGGCCTTCTTGGACTCCTTGCCCCGGATCACCTGGAGCTCGATGCCCGCCTTGCCGCCCGCCTTCTCGCCGTACTTCTCGCGCAGCCCGTCCAGGACCGAGCCCAGCGACGGGTACTCGTCCTCCGTCAGCTCACCGCCGTCCCGGTCGAGGGCCTTGACCGGCGGGGTGCCGGACTCGCCGGTGACGAGGGTGTCGCCGTCCTTCAGGTCGGGGTGGACGACCGCGGAGTGCCACTCGACGAGCGGCTTGCCGTCCTCGGCCCGCCGCACGACCGTCAGCGCACTGTCGTACGTCAGCGGTTTGCTGGTCCCCTTGTACGACACCGTGCCCTTCACGGAGAAGGGGACCTTGGCGCCCGTGCGGGTGCCGGCGGTGACGGTGACGTCCTTGATGTGGGCGTCCTTGGTGTAGCCGGCCAGCAGGGCCTTGGCGGCCGTCGTGTCGTCCGTGGCGGCAGCCGCCTCGGTCACCTTGCCCTGCTGCCAGGCGGTGAGGAACTCCCGGGTCGCGGTCGTGACCTCCGTCGCCGACAGCGGGCCGGTCTTGACGGACTTGGCCTTCTCCGAGCTCGACGACTGCGCACCGTTCTCGGCGGCGGATCCGCTGCCCAGCAGTGCGTAGACGCCGATCCCGGTGCCGCCGAGGACCACGGCGATCATCCCGCCGAGCACGGCGGGGTTGGTCTTCCGTCGCTCGGCGACGCGCCTTCTGTTGCCCACTGCTTTCCGTTCCCTCGCGTATTCCAGGGCCCCCGCCGCCCCGCCTGCCTCACGCATACCAACGACGACGACCACCCTAGAGTCCCGTGCCGCGAGGGATAAGTTCACCCGGACGCTCGTAGCACGGCTGCGACAATCGGCCCGGCCGCGTCGCTGCCGTGGCCGCCCTGCTGGGACATGGCCGCGGCCGTCACATCATTGCGGAATCCGGTGAACCAGCTGTCGGAGGTGGCCTCCCCGTCGACCTCGGCGGACCCGGTCTTCGCGCCGATGTCGCCGCCGAGCCCGGACATGACCTGCACGGCGGTGCCCTGGGGCGCGGTCGCGGTCAGCCGCATCATCTGCTTCAGCTGGGAGGCGGTACTCGCCGGCAGCCCCTTGGCGGTGGCGAGTTGACGGTCGTCGAGGTCGGGTGAGACCAGATACGGCTGCCGGAACTGGCCGGTGATCGCGGTGGCTGTGACCGACGCCATGTTCAGCGGGTTCATCTGGACCTGGCCCTGGCCGATGGCGTTCGCGGCTCGGTCCGGGCCGGTGGCGGCGGGGACGCTGCCGTCGAAGGAGCTGACACCGGTCTTCCAGTCGCCGCCGAGCCCGAACCGCTCCTGGGCCTCCGTCGTCAGCGAGGCGTCGGTGAGCGGCTCCTCGTCGACGAGCTTGATGAAGGCCGTGTTGCAGGAGCGCGCGAAGCCGCCTGCGAGCGTGGCGCCGGCGGTCTCGTCCGGCTTGAGGCCCGTGAGGTTCTTGAAGGTCTGGCTCTGCCAGGTCGCCGTGTCCGGGCAGGGCGCCGGGCCGTTCATCGTGGTCACGCCGTTGTCGATGAGCATCGCCGCGGTGATGATCTTCATCGTGGAGCCGGGCGGGACGCGCCCTTCGAAGGCCGCGTTGAAGGCGTCCTCACGGTGGTTCGCCACCGCCAGCACCTCGCCGGTGCTCGGCTTGAGGGCCACGACGGAGGACTGGGCGTACTGCTTCACGGCCTTCTCGGCCGCCGCCTGCACGCTGGCGCTGAGCGTCGTCCGCAGCTTGCCGGGCTTGCCCTTCGCGAGGGTCAGCAGCGAGGTGTCCGGCGACTCGTCGGCGTGCCGGATCGCCAGCTCGACGCCGGGCGAGCCGCCCGCCTTGCTGCCGTACCTGTCGCGCAGGGTGTCCAGGACCGGGCCGAGTGAGGGGTACTTGTCCTTCGTGAGCACAGTGCCGGTGCGGTCGACGGCCTCGATGGGCGGGGCGGCCGCCTCGCCGGTGACGAGGCGATCGTTCCTCTTCAGCTGCGGATGGATCACGGTGGGCTGCCAGTCGACGAGGGCCCTCCCGGTGGTGCGGCCGCGGACGACGGTGAGCTCGCTCTTGTAGGACAGCGGCTCGGACTTGCCGTCGTACGACACCTTCGCCTTCACGGCGTAGGGCACGGTATCGCCGTTCGCCTTGCCGGGCGTGATCTGCACGCCGGTGATGTGCGCGTCCTGGCCGTAGGACCTGAGCACCGAGGCGGCTGCCGCGTTGTTGTTCGTCAGCTCCGCCGCCTGCGCCGCCTGCCCCTTCTCCCAGGCCGCGAAGAACTTCGCGGTGGTCTCCTCGACCTCGTCCGCACTCGGCGGCCCGGACCGCACCGGCGCGGGCCCGCCCTGTCCGGTCGCCCCACCGCCGTTCAACGCCGACATGATGTTGTACGCGCCGTACCCGGCACCGCCCACCATCACGGCGAACACGCCGCCTATGACGGCGACTTTGACCCCCTTGGACATGGTCCCCTCCCCGTTTTTCATCCACCGCACTGTAAGTGGCATGAGGGAAAGGTGTGAGAGGTGTTTTCTTTTGTTGGCCGAACTATTGACCGAAGAGTGACTGTTTGGCCGGTCAGACCCAGGTGTCCAGCCACATCCGCGACCGCCAGTCGTCGACCGGGATCGCCGTGCCCGTGTAGATCGGCCAGAAGTAGATGAAGTTCCAGGCGATCAGCAGCACCAGCACGCCCGCGCCCGTGGCGCCCGCCACCCGGCGGGTGTCCCCGGCGCGTGGGGGGCCGATGATCGCGCCCAGGAGCATGGCCACGGCAAGGCAGAGGAAGGGCAGGAAGACGATGGCGTAGAAGAAGAAGATGGTGCGTTCCTGGTAGAGGAACCAGGGGAGGTAGCCGGCCACGACACCGCAGGCGATGGCGCCGGCGCGCCAGTCACGGCGGAAGGCCCAGCGCCACAGGACGTACAGGACCGCGAAGGCGGCCACCCACCACAGCAGCGGCGTGCCGAGGGCCAGCACCTCGCGGGCGCACTTCTCGCCCGCGTCGACGGGGCAGCCGTCCTTGCCGGGGGTGGGGGACTCGTAGAAGTACGACACCGGGCGGCCGACGACCAGCCAGCTCCACGGGTTGGACTGGTAGGTGTGCGGGGACGACAGGCCGACGTGGAACTCGTACACCTGGTGCTCGTAGTGCCACAGGCTCAGCCACCAGTCGGGGAACAGCCAGGACCAGCTGCTGCTGCGGCCGTTCGCGCTCGCCCAGTCGCGGTAGTAGCCGCCGCTGCCGTTCGTGGCGGAGAGGATCCAGCCGGCCCAGGAGGCGATGTAGGTGACGATCGCCACCGGCACGGTCGCGAGGAACGCGAGGCCCAGGTCGTGCCTGAGCACCGCCAGGTAGGGGTGGCGGGCACCGGCGACCTTGCGGGCACCGACGTCCCAGAGGACCGTCAGCAGGCCGAACGCGACCAGGAAGTACAGGCCGTTCCACTTGGTGCCGATGGCCAGGCCCAGCATCAGGCCCGCCGTCCAGCGCCAGGGGCGCCAGCCGAGGCGCAGGGTCCCGGCGATGTGCGCGTCGGGGCGGACCCGGCCGTCGGGGTCGGCCGGCAGCGCGGCCGCGAGTTTCGCGCGCGCCCTGTCCCGGTCGAGGACGAGGCAGCCGAACGCCGCCAGCACGAAGAACATCAGCACCCCGTCGAGCAGCGAGGTGCGGGCCATCACGAAGGCCAGCCCGTCCACCGCCATCAGCGTGCCCGCGAGGCAGCCGAGGAAGGTGGAGCGGAAGATACGGCGGCCGATGCGGCACAGCATCAGCACGGCCAGCGTCCCCAGCAGCGCCGTCATGAACCGCCAGCCGAACGGGTTGAACCCGAACATCAGCTCGCCGAGCCCGATGACGTACTTGCCGACCGGCGGATGCACCACGTACGCCGCGTCGGTCGGGATCTGGACCTGGTCGCCGACCTTGAGGATCAGGTCGTTGGCGTTCTTGTCCCAGTTGACCTCGAAACCGCGGTGGACGAGCGCCCAGGCGTCCTTGGCGTAGTACGTCTCGTCGAATATCACCGCCTTCGGGTTGCCCAGGTTCCAGAACCGCGTCACTCCCGCCAGCAGCGTCACCAGCAGCGGGCCGATCCAGCCCGACCAGCGCGCGATCCGCTCGGCGAGCGGGCGCGGGACGCCGAGGAACTGCCACATCCGCGGGCTGGGCTGGACGTAAGGCGGCACGAGCCGGTCGCGGACGTCGCTGCCGGGCGACGCCGTGTAGCCGAATCGGCGCAGCCGCTGCTGCCACGACGGCCGCTGCTCGTGGGTCGCCTGGCCCTGCCGGGTGTCCGTGGAGGACGCGGTACTGGTCACCGCGCCATCGTAGGGAACACGTCTGTGACAGTCGCGCGGATGCGCCCTGCGAGGATGGAAACGTGACAGGAACCCTTGTTTTGGCAGGCACTCCCATCGGCGACGTCAAGGACGCCCCGCCCCGGCTCGCCGAGGAACTGGCCGGAGCGGACGTGGTGGCCGCCGAGGACACCCGGCGGCTGCGGCGCCTCACCCAGGCGCTGGGCGTGCAGCCGGCCGGGCGGGTCGTGTCGTACTTCGAGGGCAACGAGTCGGCCCGGACGCCCGATCTGGTCGAGGCGCTGCTCGCGGGCTCGCGGGTGCTCCTGGTGACCGACGCGGGGATGCCGTCCGTGTCCGACCCCGGGTACCGGCTGGTCGCGGCGGCGGTCGAGAAGGACATCAAGGTCACCGCGGTGCCGGGGCCGTCCGCGGTGCTGACCGCGCTCGCCCTGTCCGGGCTGCCCGTCGACCGGTTCTGCTTCGAGGGGTTCCTGCCGCGCAAGGCGGGGGAGCGGCGCTCGCGCCTGAAGGAGGTGGCCGAGGAGCGGCGCACCCTCGTCTACTTCGAGGCGCCGCACCGGCTCGACGACACGCTCGCCGCGATGGCCGAGGTGTTCGGCGCCGAGCGGCGGGCCGCCGTGTGCCGGGAGCTGACCAAGACGTACGAGGAGGTCAGGCGCGGCGGGCTGGGGGAGCTGGCCGAGTGGGCGGCAGAGGGCGTGCGTGGGGAGATCACCGTCGTCGTCGAGGGGGCGCCCGAGAAGGGGGCCGAGGAGGTCGGCGCCGCCGAGTTCGTACGGCGGGTTCGCATCCGCGAAGAGGCGGGGGAGCGGCGCAAGGAGGCCATCGCGGCGGTGGCGGCGGAGGCCGGGGTGCCCAAGAGGGAGGTCTTCGACGCCGTTGTGGCGGCGAAGAAGGCGGAGGCGTGAAATACCGGGTGAGCAGGGCGTATATCGCATGAGCGTGCGCCCCATGCCGGGGTAAAGGGACCCGGCCCTTTCGGCAAGGAACGTCCAAGTCGGCGCCAACACTGGACAGATTCCGTGCGTTCACTCCTGCGGAGGAGTCCACTGGGTTGAGGGACGCGACCCGTCCCACCCAGCGGACCACAGGAGCTGGCATGAGTGAGATCGCACAGCAGACCACGGGCCTTCGCAGCGCCGCGACCGCCGTCGTCCACGAGTCGTATTCGTTCGCCTGCATGCGCTGCGGGCACGGCTGGGAGCAGTCGTACGAGATAGAGCACCACATGGACGGTGACGGCCGCGAGTTCGTCCTGTACGTGGCGAACGGCCAGGTGGTGCCGTCCCCGTTGAGCCGGCCCACGTGCCAGAACTGCGACGGCCACGTCGTGCGGATCATGCGGCCCGGCCAGGTGTCCTCCGTGCAGAACTCCCTGCACCGCGCCCGCCCCGTCCCCGCCCAGCCGAAGGGCGAGGCCGAGCCGGATTCGGCGCCGGCCGAGCCGCACCACCACTGGCACCTGTCCGATCTCCTGCACGTCTTCCACCGCAAGGCGAGCTGAGCCGGGCACCCGGCCGCTCGGGCATGCCCCTTTCGTAGGATCGGGGCATGCCTTCGAACGCCGCCGACAAGCACGCCGCCCCGCCCCTCCCGCAGCCGCTGCGGGTGCCGGTCGCCGACTCCCACACCCACCTCGACATGCAGTCCGGCACGGTGGAGGAGGGGCTCGCCAAGGCGGCGTCGGTGGGCGTGACGACGGTCGTGCAGGTCGGCTGTGACGTACGCGGCTCGCAGTGGGCGGCCGAGACGGCGGCGCAGTACGACGCCGTGCACGCGACCGTCGCCCTGCACCCGAACGAGGCGCCGCGCATCGTGCACGGGGACCCCGACGGCTGGTCGCGGCAGGGGGCGCGTGAGCCGGGTGGTGTGCGGGCGCTCGACGAGGCGCTCGCCGAGATCGAGCGCCTGGCCGCACTCCCGCAGGTCAAAGGCGTCGGCGAGACCGGCCTCGACTACTTCCGCACCGGGCCCGAGGGCAAGGAGGCGCAGGAGGCGTCCTTCCGTGCCCACATCGAGATCGCCAAGCGGCACGGCAAGGCGCTGGTCATCCACGACCGCGAGGCCCATGCGGATGTGCTGCGGGTGCTGAAGGAGGAGGGCGCCCCGGAGCGGACCGTCTTCCACTGCTACTCCGGGGACGCCGAGATGGCCCAGGTGTGCGCCCGCGCCGGATACTTCATGTCCTTCGCCGGCAACGTCACCTTCAAGAACGCCCAGAATCTGCGGGACGCGGTGGCGGTGGCCCCGCTGGAGCTGCTCCTCGTGGAGACGGACGCGCCGTTCCTCACGCCGGCCCCGTACCGCGGACGGCCCAACGCTCCGTATCTCATTCCGATCACGGTGCGAGCCATGGCCGCCGTACGGGGGATTGACGAGGACGCGCTGGCGAGGGCCCTGGGCTCGAACACGGCACATGCCTTCGGCTACTGACGGATAACCGCCCGATAACGCTCGCACGGGTTCACCTCGACCCGGCCGCAACTGTGCGTAGTCGCGTCGCCTTGGAGAGTAATCGGCGCTCCGCTAGGTTCTGGGGGCCCTAAACGGACCCCTCCGCTGGAGCGTGTCGTCGTGAGCAACGCGCAGTTCGAGACGTATGGCCCGAGCTCGGCCCACGAGCCCCCGGTGTACGGCGGCTTCGACCCGCACAGCGCGCAGACGCTGGGGTACGGGGTGCAGGGGCCGTACGCGACGCACGGCACATACGGCACATACGGCACCGCCGACGTCACGTACGAGGACACCTACCGGCCCGCCTACGAGGCGTCCGAGACGGCGTACGAGACGGAGTACGAGGCGGAGTACGAGCCGGTTGTGCGCCCCAGGAGCGGACGTCGGGCCGCGCACCGGCGCCGGGCGAGGGTCGCCGAGCGGGGGGACGGGCCCATGCGCCGACTCGTCCCGCAGGCGCTGGTCGTGGCGTTCCTCGCGGGCGGCACCAGCGCCTTCGTCGCCAAGGACAAGGCGATCGAGCTGAGCGTCGACGGCACGCCGCGCACGCTGCACACCTTCGCGGACGACGTCACCGAGCTGCTCTCCGAGGAGGGTGTCGACGTCGGTGCGCACGACGTGGTGGCGCCCGCCCCCGATGCGGAGCTCACCAGCGGAGACGAGGTCGCGGTGCGCTACGGCCGCCCCGTGCGGCTCACGCTCGACGGCCAGCGGCGCGAGGTGTGGACGACGGAGCGCACGGTGGAGGCGGCGCTCAGGCAGATCGGGGTGCGCGCGGAGGGGGCGTACGTCTCCGCGTCACGCTCCCGGCGCATCGGGCGGGAAGGGCTCGCGCTGGATGTCCGCACCGAGCGCGCGGTGACGGTCATGGCGGACGGGCGGGCGCGCACCATCCGTACGAACGCGGCGACCGTGAGCGAGGTCGTGGAGCAGGCCGGCATCACCCTGCGCGGCCAGGACGCGACGTCCGTCCCGCTCGACAGCTTCCCGCGCGACGGGCAGGCGGTCACGGTCCTGCGGATCACCGGCCGCAAGGAGATCCGCGACGAGGCGATCCAGTTCGCCGTGCAGCGGATCGAGGACCCCTCGGTGTTCAAGGGCACGGAGATCGTCGAGCGGGCGGGGCAGCTGGGGCTGCGGCGGGTCACGTACTCGCTGCGCACCGTCAACGGCGTCCGGCAGAAGCCGCGGCGGACCGGGTCCGAGGTGGTGCGCGAGCCGCAGACGCAGGTGGTGAAGGTCGGCACCAAGCCGCTGCCGACGTCGGTGCGCGGCGCGGGAGGCCTGAACTGGCAGGGTCTCGCGGCGTGCGAGTCCGGCGGCAGGGCCGACGCGGTGGACTCGTCGGGGACGTACGGCGGGCTGTACCAGTTCGACACGCACACCTGGCGGGGCCTCGGCGGAAAGGGCCGTCCGCAGGACGCTCCGGCGGCGGAGCAGACGGCACGGGCGAAGAAGCTGTACGTGCGCCAGGGAGCGAGTCCCTGGCCGCACTGCGGGGAGCGGCTGCACGGGTGAGCCACCCTGTGGTGACGGGCGGCCGGGGTCAGCTGCACGGCCCCGTACCCTTGTCGGGTGAGCAGCCCCACCCCCGACGCCCTGCTGGGCCCCGCCGACATCCGTGAACTGGCGGCCGCCCTCGGTGTGCGCCCCACCAAACAGCGCGGCCAGAACTTCGTGATCGACGCGAACACGGTCCGCCGCATCGTCCGCACCGCGGACGTCCGCCCCGACGACGTGGTGGTCGAGGTGGGACCGGGACTCGGCTCGCTCACCCTGGCCCTGCTGGAGGTGGCCGACCGCGTCACCGCCGTCGAGATCGACGCCGTCCTCGCCGCCGCGCTGCCCGCGACCATCGCGGCCCGCATGCCGCAGCGCGCCGACCGGTTCGCGCTGGTGCACTCCGACGCGATGCAGGTCGCCGAGCTGCCGGGCCCGCCGCCCACCGCGCTGGTCGCCAACCTCCCCTATAACGTGGCCGTCCCGGTCCTGCTGCACATGCTCGAAACCTTCCCGACCATCCAACGCACCCTCGTCATGGTGCAGTCGGAGGTCGCCGACCGACTGGCCGCCGCGCCCGGTTCGAAGGTGTACGGCGTCCCCTCGGTCAAGGCCAACTGGTACGCCGAGGTCAAACGGGCCGGAGCCATCGGGCGCAACGTCTTCTGGCCCGCCCCGAACGTCGACAGCGGGCTCGTGTCCCTGACCCGGCGTGCCGAGCCGCTCAAGACCACCGCCTCCAGGCGCGAGGTCTTCGCCGTCATCGACGGCGCATTCGCCCAGCGCCGCAAGACCCTACGGGCCGCACTCGCCGGCTGGGCGGGCTCGGCGGCCGCCGCCGAGGAAGCCCTCGTCGCCGCCGGCGTCTCACCGCAGGCCCGCGGAGAGGCACTGACGGTCGAGGAGTTCGTCCGGATCGCCGAGCACAAGGCGCCCGGCGCCCGCCCGGAGGAGCCCGGCACACGGGACGAGGAGCCCGACGCGCAGTCGCAGGAATCCGGTGCGGAGCCGGCTGTGTCCGACGCCCGGTCGCAGCAGCCCGGCGTCCCGCCCGCCGAGTCCGCCGCCCGGCCCGCCGACCAGTACAAGGAGTCCGAGTAAGTGAGCGCGAGCGTCACCGTACGTGTCCCCGCCAAGGTCAACGTCCAGCTCGCGGTCGGCGCCGCGCGGCCCGACGGCTTTCACGACCTGGCCAACGTCTTCCTGGCGGTCGGGCTGTACGACGAGGTCACCGTGACCCCCTCGCCCGGCGGGCTGCGCGTCACCTGTGACGGGCCCGACGCCGACCAGGTCCCCCTGGACCGTACGAACCTCGCCGCCCGCGCGGCGCTCGCCCTGGCGGAACGCCGTGGCCTGGACGCCGCCGTCCACCTCCACATCGCCAAGGACATCCCGGTCGCCGGCGGCATGGCGGGCGGCAGTGCGGACGGCGCGGGCGCGCTGCTGGCCTGCGATGCGCTGTGGGGTACGCGGGCCTCCCGCGAGGAACTCCTCGACATCTGCGCCGAGTTGGGCAGCGACGTGCCGTTCAGCCTGGTCGGCGGGGCGGCCCTCGGTACCGGGCGGGGCGAGAAGCTTCGTGCGCTCGACGTGGGCGGCACCTTCCACTGGGTGTTCGCGATGGCCGGCCGAGGGCTGTCGACGCCGGCCGTGTTCCGTGAGTTCGACCGGCTCGGCGAGGGCACCGACATCCCCGAGCCCATCGCCTCCGAGCCGCTCCTGGCCGCCCTCGCGAAGGGCGACCCCGACGCGCTCGCCGCGGCCGTCTCCAACGACCTCCAGCCCGCAGCCCTCTCCCTCTTCCCGGAGCTGGCCGACACCCTCGCCACGGGGCTCGCGGCGGGCGCGCTGACGGCGCTGGTCTCCGGCTCGGGCCCGACCACCGCGTTCCTCGCCCGGGACGCCGAGTCCGCCGTGAAGGTGGCCGACACCCTGCGGGCGTCCGGTACTTGCCGTGCGGCGCGTACCGCGTCCGGGCCCGCGCAGGGTGCCGCGGTCGTGCGGACCGCCGGAGCGTGACGTCGTACTCACAAGTACGCGTTCTTCGCTCGATCTCCACACGGAAGTACTGCGATCGCAGTACCCGTGGGTCTGCCGAGGAGTCTAGGGTCGCTTGACGTTTCAACTGTCGGGCCGTCGTGCCCGGCTCGCCGTCAAGTGCACTTCTGGAAGGGGACACTCCTGTGTCCGAATCCCCCACACCCGCTCAGACGTCTCACCGTAGAAAGCGCTCCCTTTCCCGTCGCGGCATGATCGCCGCGGGCGGGGCGGCGGCCGCCGGAGCCGCGCTCACTCCGATGGTGTTCGCCGCGGGTGACTCCAGCGAGACGGACAACTCCACGTCCGATTCCGGTGGTTCGGGCACGACGTCGGAGAAGTTCCCCGCCACCCGGACCGAGGCCGCCACCGGCACCGGCGAGGCCGGCACCGCCATCGCCGCCTCCTACGTCGGTGTGCGCTGGTCCGGCGCCAAGGAGGGCGCCGCCATCCGGCTCGCGGACGGCAACTGGCAGAACCTGGCCCACGGCTGCGCGACCGTCGAGGACGGCGGTACCGCCCTGGTCGCCGCCGGCCACGCCAAGGCCTACGAGGTGAAGGCCCCGAGCGACATCAACGGCGTCCACTCGCTGGCCATCGACACCACCGACGGCCCCGAGCGCACCTACCAGGTGCCGAGCGAGCCCACGCGCGTACGCGGCGTCGGCTACCTCTCGCGGCCGGCCTGGGGCGCCGACGAGTCCAAGCGGTACAAGGACGGCAAGGTCAACTCGCCCGAGACGTACTACCCGCTCCAGGTCATCACGGTCCACCACACCGCGACCCCCAACGACGACCCCGACCCGGCCGCGACGGTGCGCGCGATCTACGAGTTCCACGCGATCACCAACGACTGGGGCGACATCGGCTACCACTTCCTCATCGACGAGGCCGGCACGGTCTACGAGGGCCGCTACTCCGGCGACGACGGCATCCCCGCCTTCAACCCGGACGGCGACCTCGTCACCGGCTTCCACTCCGTGGGCTACAACTCCGGCGCCCTCGGCATCGCCCTGATCGGCAACCTCGACCGGCAGGCCCCCACGGACGCGGCCAAGGCCTCCCTGATCCGGCTGATCAAGGTCATATCCCGGTTCCAGGGCCTGGACCCGCAGGCGAGGGTGACGTACGCCAACCCAGTCAACGGCACCAAGAAGGACACGAACACGGTCGGCGGTCACCGCGACTACTTCGACACCGAGTGCCCCGGCCAGGTCATGTACGACCTCCTCGCCGAGGTCCGCGCGGCGGCCGCCCGCCGCTGACGCCGACCTCCACGGCGAAGCGCCCCGGGGGCCGCCGACCCCCGGGGCGCGCAGGGCTGTCGTACGGGCCGACTAGGCTGGGAGGCTGACCGACCCCCTGGGCAGGAGAGAAATGGCCGTCAATCTGGTCAATGTCGAGAACGTCAGCAAGGTGTACGGCACCCGTGCCCTGCTCGACGGTGTGTCGCTCGGCGTCTCCGAAGGGGACCGCATCGGCGTCGTCGGTCGCAACGGCGACGGCAAGACGACCCTGATCCGGATGCTGGCCAAGCTGGAGGCCGCCGACACCGGCCGGGTCACGCACTCCGGCGGGCTGCGGCTGGGGGTGCTCACCCAGCACGACTCGCTCGACCCCGAGGCGACCGTCCGGCACGAGGTCATCCGGGACATGGCCGACCACGAGTGGGCGGGCAACGCCAAGGTCCGGGACGTGCTCACGGGCCTCTTCGGCGGCCTCGACCTGCCCGGCTTCCCGCAGGGCCTCGACACCGTCATCGGCCCCCTCTCCGGCGGCGAGCGGCGACGGATCGCGCTCGCCAAACTGCTCATCGAGGAACAGGAACTCATCGTCCTCGACGAGCCCACCAACCACCTCGACGTCGAGGGCATCGCCTGGCTCGCCCAGCACCTGCGCGAGCGGCGCTCGGCGCTCGTGTGCGTCACCCACGACCGCTGGTTCCTCGACCAGGTCTGCACGCGCATGTGGGACGTGCAGAAGGGCGACGTCTACGAGTACGAGGGCGGCTACTCCGACTACGTCTTCGCCCGCGCCGAGCGCGAGCGCATCGCCGCCACCGAAGAGGTCAAGCGGCAGAACCTGGTCCGCAAGGAGCTGGCCTGGCTGCGGCGCGGCGCCCCCGCGCGTACGTCCAAGCCGCGCTTCCGCGTCGAGGCCGCCAACGAGCTCATCCAGGACGTACCGCCGCCCCGGGACAGCAGCGAGCTGATGAAGTTCGCCTCGTCCCGGCTCGGGAAGACCGTCTTCGACCTGGAGGACATCACCGTCCAGGCCGGCCCCAAGGTGCTGCTCAAGCACGTGACATGGCAGCTCGGTCCGGGGGACCGGATCGGTCTCGTCGGTGTCAACGGCGCCGGCAAGACGTCTCTCCTGCGGGCCATGGCCGAGGCGGCACGGACGGAGGGCGAGGAGCAGCCGGCCGCCGGGCGGATCGCCGTCGGAAAGACCGTCAAGCTCGCCTATCTGTCCCAGGAGGTCGCCGAGCTCGCTCCGAACCTGCGGGTGCTGGAAGCCGTGCAGCAGGTGCGCGAGCGCGTCGACCTCGGCAAGGGGCGGGAGATGACCGCCGGGCAGCTGTGCGAGACGTTCGGCTTCAGCAAGGAGAAGCAGTGGACGCCGGTCGGGGACCTCTCCGGTGGTGAGCGGCGCCGGCTCCAGCTGCTGCGCCTGCTGATGGACGAGCCCAACGTCCTCTTCCTCGACGAGCCCACCAACGACCTCGACATCGAGACCCTCACCCAGCTCGAGGACGTCCTCGACGGCTGGCCGGGCTCGATGATCGTCATCTCCCACGACCGGTTCTTCGTCGAGCGGACCACGGACCGGGTGTTCGCCCTCCTCGGCGACGCCACCCTGCGCATGCTGCCGCGCGGCATCGACGAGTACCTGGAGCGCCGCCACCGCATGGAGGCCCAGGTCGCCGCCGGCGCGGTGTCCGCACCGGCCGCCGAGAAGGCCGTACCGGAGAAGAGCGCCGCCGATGTGCGCGCCGCCAAGAAGGAGTTGCAGAAGATCGAGCGCCAGCTCGACAAGATCTCCGAGAAGGAGACCAAGCTGCACGCGCAGATCGCCGAGCACGCCACCGACTTCGGAAAGGTCGCCGAACTCGACGCGGAACTGCGCGACTTGGCCGGCCAGCGGGACGAGCTGGAGCTGAGCTGGCTGGAACTTGCCGAGGACGCGTAGCGTTTTCGCTGGGAGGGGCGCGACTGAGAAGGTGCCGCTGTCTGACGACTGTCGTCTGCGGCGCCGTCGTGGCTGGTCGCGCAGTTCCCCGCGCCCCTTCAAGGCGCTTCCGCGCCCCCTTGGCGCGCATCCGCGCCCCGGGTGAAGGGCGTGTGAAGGCGCATAACGGGGGTATCACAGGCCGGTTCTCCCTTGGGAACAGGGGGCGAGACGGCCCGGTGCACTGTCGTCGGTGGGTGATAGAAAGAGCCGTCTGAGAACAGTCTGAGAACCGCCGGTGTGGCGGAAACGCGACGGCACATGACGTGGCACCACACCGGTCACGAGGGGGAACCGCTCATGAGCCAGCCGCCCAACCAGCCGCCCCAGGGCGGTTTCGGCGCACCGCAGGACCCGCGGCAGGGCGGCTTCGGCGCCCCGCAGCCTCCGCAGCAGGGCGCGCCGCAGACCCCGCCCCCGCCGCAGGGCGCCCCCCAGACGCCCCCGCCGCCGCAGGGCCCGCCGCAGACGCCGCCGCCCCCGCAGGGCCCGCCGCCCGGCGCCCCGCAGCCCGGCTACGGCTATCCGCAGCAGCAGCCGGCGCAGCCGGGCCCGTACCAGTCCGGCCCGTACGGACAACCGCAGCAGCAGCCGGGGCCGTACGGCCACCAGCAGCAGCCCGGTCCCTACGGCCAGCAGCCCGCTCCGGGTTACGGCTACCCGGGGCAGCCGCAGTACCCGGGCGCGCCCGGCGCCCCGCAGCCCGGCTCGCGCAACCCCTTCAAGGGCAAGCCCGCCCTCGCCATCGGTGCCGCGGTGGCGGCGCTGCTCGTCATCGGCGGCAGCGTGTACGCGGTGACCAGCGGCGGCGACGACGATCCGAAGAAGCCGGCCGCCCAGGAGAGCGGTGACTCGAAGAACACCGAGTCCCCGTCCGACGGCCCCGACGACGGCGGTGGCAGCGGCGGCGGCGCCGACCCGGAGAACCTCAACGGCGGCCGCCAGTCCGGCGACTCGAAGGTGCTCTGGTACAAGCCCGCGCCCGACGCGCCCGCCTCCGGCGCCGACGCCCCCGGCATGTGGATCACCGACAAGGCCGCGGTGAAGGCTGCGTACAAGCAGCTCTTCGCCTACAACGTCGGCGACGGCGAGGCCACTTGGGACCCGATCACCTTCCCGCAGAAGATCTGCGCGGTCACCCCGCAGAAGTCGTCCGACGACAAGGTCGTCGTCGCGTACATGAGCGGCAGCAGCGACCGCGCCAAGTGCAACCAGCTCCAGCAGGTCGACCTCAACACCGGCGCCAAGGGCTGGAAGGCCTCGGTCGCCAACGGCGCGCTGTTCGACAGCACGCTCGACGTCGAACTGTCCATCACCGGCAAGACGCTGATGGTGGGCCGCTCGCAGTCCGGCACGGCGTACGACGTCAACAGCGGCAAGAAGCTGTGGGACAAGACGAGGTTCGGCGACAAGTGCTTCCCGGACGCCTTCGCGGGCGGCGACAAGCTGATCGCCGTGGCAGGCTGCGACGCCACCGGCAGCAACGAGCACGACGAGGTGCAGGAGCTCGACCCGGCGACCGGCAAGGTCAAGTGGACCTGGCAGTTCGACAAGGGCTGGAAGGTCGCGCGCGTCTTCTCCCTCGACCCGCTGGTTCTCTACAGCACCAACGAGGACAAGAAGCAGTGGAACATCTCCACGTTGGGCGACGACGGAAAGCGCCGCTCGCAGGTCGAGGTCGCTCTGGAGATCGGCGCCCAGTGCGGCTGGGCCATCCTCCAGCGTGACCTGCAGGGCTGCTCCGGTGTGGCCTCCGACGCCGACACCCTCTACATGCCGACCAAGGCGACCACCGGGGCCAACGAGATCGTCGCGATCAACCTGGCGAACGGCAAGGAGAAGTGGCGCGTCAAGTCGCCCGCCGAGGAGCCGATGCTGCCGATCAAGGTCGAGGACGGCAAGCTCCTCGCCTACGTCGACCCGTCGTACGACGCGGGCGGCCAGGTCGTGTCCATCCCGGTCGCCGGCAGCAGCCCCAAGCCGACGACGCTGCTGCAGAACCCGGCCGGCGCCGCGGACGTCGAGAACGGCTTCTTCTCGAAGGCGTTCGACTGGGCCGACGGGCGCTTCTACCTCTCGAGCACCCGGCTGAGCGGCAACGACGAAACCAAGGAGAAGCTGATCCTCGCCTTCGGCAAGTGAGGCGAGCGGCAGTTCTTCCCTTCGCCGTCGTCCCCCACGTCCCCGCCGTGCCCGTCGTCCCCCTCCCCTGAGGTACCCACGCCATGACCCAGCCGCCGCCTCCGCCGCCCAACCAGCCCCCGCAGGGCGGGTTCGGCCCGCCGCAGGACCAGCCGCCCCAGCAGCAGGGGGGTGGCGGCTTCGGCCCGCCGACACCGCCGCCGCCTGCGCAGACACCGCCGCCCCCGCAGGGTCCGCCGTCCGGGGCCCAGCAGCCGGGGTACGGCTATCCGCAGGCACCTCAGGGGGGTCAACAGCCGACTCCGCCTGCCGGGTACGGCTACCCCGGCCAGCAGCCCGCCCCGTACGGACAGCCGCAGAACCCGTACGGCCAGCAGCAGAACCCTTACGGCCAGCAGCCCGGCTACGGCTACCCGCAGCAGACCGTGCCGCTGCACCCCCAGGCCGGCGGGCCGGGCGGTGGCGGGCAGCGGTCCAGCGGGCAGCTCGCCGTCATCGTGGCGGCGGCCGTCGTGGTGATCTCGCTGATCATCGGTGGCGTGCTGTACGCCAAGTCCGGTGACGAGGGCGGCAAGGACGAGACCGCCAGCTCCAGCGGCGGCACCGGTGGCGGGGACGACGGGGACTCGGGCGGCGGCGTCGACGCCCCCGACGGCACCGAGAAGGTGCCCGCCGACACCAACTCCAACGTGCTCTTCCAGGTCAAGGCGCCCGACGTCGAGGACGACACCAGCGTCGTCGTGTCCGGCTCGTGGCTGACCGACGATGCGTACGTCAAGAGCGGCGTCGCCGAGATCGTCGGCTACGACCGTGACAAGGGCACCAAGCTGTGGACCGTCAAGCTGCCGGGACCGGTCTGCCAGGCCAGTAAGCACGTCAACGAGGACGGGCTGACGGCCGTCGCCTTCCAGCCCGACATGCCGACCAAGGACCGGCCCTCGTACGGCTGCAGCGAGGTCGCGGCGATCGACCTCGACGCCGGCAAGAAGCTGTGGACGAAGAGCACCGAGGTGGAGGGCAGGCCGCTGCGCTTCGACAACCTCACCGTCAGCGGCGGCACGGTCGCCGCCGGCGGGACGAGCGGCGGCACCGCGTTCGACCTGGAGACCGGCAAGCAGTTGTGGGTCCCGAAGGCCGAGGACGGCTGCTACGACCTCGGGTACGCCGGTGGCGAGAAGCTGGTCGCCGTGCGCAAGTGCGGTTCCTACGACCAGCCTCAGCTGCACATCCAGACCATCGACCCGAAGTCCGGGAAGGTGATCTCCGAGTACAAGATGGCCGAGGGCGTCGAGTACGCGAGTGTGGTGTCCACCGAGCCGCTCGTCGTGGCCGCCGAGGCCGGGCAGTCGGACGCCATCGGCATCTCGGACGTCTTCTCCATCGACAACAAGACCGGCAAGCTGCGCATCCGTATCTCCGTGCCGGCCGACCAGTTCGCGGCCAAGTGCTCCGGCGTCACCACGATCGAGCAGTGCAAGGGCGTCGTGGTGGGCAACGACCGGCTCTACGTGGAGACCGAGCAGCACAGCAGCGGCGGTGCGCGCGGCCGGACCAACGAGGTCGTCGCCTTCGACCTGGCCACCGGCAAGCAGACCGGGCAGCGGGCGGACGCGGGGGACGGCTACACGATCACGCCGCTGCGGATGGACGGCGGCAACGTGATCGCGTACAAGCGGCCGCCGTACGACAAGGGCGGGCAGATCGTCAGCGTGGACGGTGGCAGCTTCAAGGAGACGAAGCTGCTGGAGAATCCGGCGGCGCGGTCGGTGCGGGATGTGGAGACGCGGATGTCTCCGGAGTACTCCGAGTTCATCTACTCGCAGGGGCATCTGTACATGTCCGCCGTGTACGCGAGCGAGTTGACGAGTTCGGCCGACCCGAAGGCTCATGTGATCGCGTTCGGTACGACGGTCGAGTGAGCTGACCCTGTCGACGACCACGGCCACGACCACGGCCCCGTTCCTGTTCAGGAGCGGGGCCGTGTGCGTACCGTCGTACCGTCTCATCGTCCTCGAATGCGGGGAAAGCCAGAAAATCCGCCGTTCCGGGGCACTTCTCACCAGTAGGGGAGCGTAACGTCGAACAAGCGTGTAGCTTCCGGGGGCATGAAGGGCGGGGGAGCCGGGAGGGGCTTCTGTCCGCGCGGCCGGTGGGTATCCATGGTGGGGCTCCGTAGTGGGCGTTCGCCGGATTCCATCGGGCGGACCGGGGGATTTGGGGGTTGGTCGATGGGAGTGCGGCTCATGGTGGTCGACGACCACCGATTGCTCGCGGAGGCGCTGGCTTCGGCGCTGAAGCTGAGGGGGCACCGGGTGCTGGCCGCGGCGGCGCCGGCCGCGGGGGCGGCGGAGCTGGTGATCACGCGGGCGCCTGAGGTGTGCCTGTTGGGGACGGCGACGCCGGCGGAGCCGGGGATGTTCGATCCGGTGGTGAGGATCAAGCGGGAGCGGCCGCAGGTGGCTGTGCTGGTGCTGGGACCGGTGCCGAGCCCGCGGGGGATTGCGGCGGCGTTCGCGGCGGGGGCCTCCGGCTATGTGCGGCATGACGAGCGGATAGAGGGTGTCGAGCGGGCGATCATGAAGGCCAGGGCGGGGGAGGCGGCGGTGGCGCCGCAGCTGCTGCAGGGGGCGTTCAGTGAGTTGCTCAACCCGGCGGCCCAACCGGACGACGAGGGGCAGCGGTTGCTGCAGATGCTCACGCCCCGGGAGGTGGAGGTCCTGGTCCGCGTGGCCGACGGCGAGGACACCCGCCTGATCGCGGCGGGCATGGGCATCGCACCGTCGACTGCGCGTACCCATGTGCAACGGGTGCTGATGAAACTGGGCGTGGGGTCGCGGTTGGAGGCGGCTGCGTTGGCGGCTCGGACGGGGTTGCTGGATCGGGCGGGGGAGGGTGGCGGTACGTGACACGTGAACTGCCTGCGGCGGCCTGTGGCTGCTTCGGTGGGGGTTCGCGTAGCGCCTGCGGGCGTGTGGTGGGTCGGGGCCGTGCCGGGGGTGTCCGTCCTCGGACCGGCGGTCGGGGTCGGGCAGGGTGGTGCCGTTTCTTGACGCCGGCCACTGCGGGCGGACACCCCCGGCACGTCCCCTTGCCGCCGTGCGCGACTGCGGCGCCGCGGGGGTGCGCCACCACCACGGCCACTCCGCCGGTCTCTTTCAAGTGCCGGTCCAGGCAATTTCAGCCCGTCCGGCGGTTGAGGACGAGGCCCGTTCAGGGCCGATAGCGGGGGTCTGGGGGCCGCAGGCCCCCAGGTACGGGACGCGTAGGGGCGGCGGGGGCGAGGAGTTGGGGGTTGCCCCCGCCGGGGGCGGCGTTACGGTGCCGGCTCGTCTTCCGGTGAGGTCTTCGGAGGTGGCGGCGCCGCAGGCCGTAGCTTCAGCCAGGCCAGGAAGAACAGGCCCAGGAGCAGCATGCCGAGGCCCGTCCAGAGGTTGATGTTGATGCCCTGGGCCTTGTCGATCGCGGCGTCGTCGTCGGTGAGGCCCGTGATCGTGACGATGACGCCGTAGAGCACGAAGAGGCCGCCGATGATGCGCCGGATGTCGAAGAGCCGGGCGGCCGTCTCGGACTTGCCCTCAAGGTCCGCGACTTGCCGCAGCAGGTCCTTCTCGGAGGAGCCGGGGCGTTCGGAGTGGTGGTCGGTCATGGGTTCTCAGACCTCCGTCGTCAGAAGGAGAACGGGATGTAGCAGGCCGCAGCGAGGACCACCGCGCCCCAGCCCAGCAGCGCCGGTTTGCGGTACCACGCCTCGTCTCCCGGCGCGGGCGGCTCGGCCATGCCGGGGGAGCGGGTGCCGTAGACCAGGCCCTGGAGTTCCTCCGTCGGCTTGGGGGCCGTGAAGAGGGAGACGGCCACCATGACGACTGCGCCGGCCACGAAGCCCGCGATCGCGGAGACGAAGTTCGCGCCCTGGTCGGACGGGATCGAGATGATGTCCTGCTTGTAGAGGACGAAGTAGTTGACCATCGCCGCCGTCGTGCCCGCCAGCAGGCCCCAGAAGCCCGACTTCATCGACGCCCGCTTCCAGAACATGCCGACGATGAAGACCACGAACATCGGCACGTTGAAGAAGGAGAAGAGGGTCTGGAGGTAGCTCATGATGTTGGAGAAGGACGATGCCAGGAACGCCGTGCCGATCGACGCCAGTACCCCGATCGCGGTGATGAGGCGGCCGAAGCGGACGTAGTAGCCGTCCTCACGGTCCTTGACCACGTACCGCGCCCAGATGTCGGTGGTGAACACCGTGTTGAAGGACGAGATGTTCGCCGCCATGCCCGCCATGAACGCGGCGAGGAGGCCGGTCACGGCGATGCCGAGGACGCCGTTGGGCAGCAGGCCCTCCATCAGGTACGGGATGGCGTCGTTGTACTGGTAGCCCGACTCCTCGGTGCCGAAGCCGGGGACCAGGGCCGCCGCCGCGAGCCCGGGGATCATCACCAGGAACACGATGAAGATCTTCGGGAACGCCGCGATGAGGGGAGTGCGCTGGGCTGCCGAGAGGTTCTTGGCCGACAGCGCCCGCTGGACCTCGGCGAAGTTCGTCGTCCAGTAGCCGAAGGAGAGCACGAAGCCGAGGCCCAGGACGATCGTCAGCCAGTTCGCGCCCAGCGGGTTCGCGTCGCCGATGCCGGTGCCGCCCCAGGCGGTGACGAAGTCGTCGCCGTGGGACTTGGTCAGCGTGTCCGTCAGGCCGTCCCAGCCGCCCACCTTCTTCAGGGCCAGGATGGTGATGGGGATCAGGGCCGCCAGGATCACGAAGAACTGCAGGACCTCGTTGTAGATCGCCGACGACAGTCCGCCGAGGGTGATGTAGGCGAGGACGAAGAAGCCCGCCACGACGATCGCCACCCATTGCGGCCAGCCCAGCAGCGCCTCGACCACGATCGCCAGGGCGTACAGGTTCACCCCGGCGATCAGGATCGCGGCGAAGGCGAACAGGATCGAACTGAGCAGGTGCGCCCCCCGGTCGAAGCGCATCAGCAGGAACTCCGGGACCGAGCGGACCTTGCTGCCGTAGTAGAAGGGCATCATCACCAGGCCGAGGAAGACCATGGCCGGGATGGCGCCGATCCAGTACCAGTGGACGGTGTAGGCGCCGTACTGCGCACTGTTGGCGGCCATGCCGAGGATCTCGGTGGCGGCCAGGTTGGCGGAGACGAAGGCGAGGCCGGTGACCCAGGCGGGCAGGGAGCGGCCGGAGAGGAAGAAGTCGAGGCTGGTCTTCACCGAGCGCCGGGCGGCGAAGCCGATGCCCAGGACGACGACGAAGTAGATGCCCAGCAGCGTGTAGTCGAGCCAGTTCGTGGGGAGCCGTAGCTCGGCGGCGAGGTAGGTGGGGGAATGTGTGGGGGTTTGCATAAGTACTCGCTTCGTTGCGCGAACCGATACAGAGCGGAACCTACGCCGCGGTGTTCAGTAATTGAACACGTCAGGTGATGGTCTTTGTTTGATTGTGATGTTGACTGGGGTGGTGAGTTGTGTTTCTCTGTGTTTAGTTATGTTTGATGGAGGAGTCCAGTGTGAAGAAGACCTCGACTCGGCTGGCCGACGGTCGTGAGCTCGTCTACTACGACCTTCGCGACGACAGCGTGCGGGACGCCGTCGACCGGCGGCCGCTGGACCGGACCGTCACCACGTCCGAGGTTCGTCACGACGTGCTGCTCGGGGACGCGGTCGCCATCGCCTCGCACCGGCAGGGACGGACCTATCACCCGCCGGCCAACGAGTGTCCGCTGTGCCCTTCGGAGGGTGAGCAGCTGAGCGAGATCCCCGACTCGTCGTACGACGTCGTGGTCTTCGAGAACCGTTTCCCCTCGCTCGCCGGTGACTCCGGGCGCTGCGAGGTCGTCTGCTTCACCTCCGACCACAACGCCTCCTTCGCCGACCTCACCGAGGAGCAGGCCCGGCTGGTCCTCGACGCGTGGACCGACCGGACCTCCGAGCTGTCGTCCCTGCCCTCCGTGGAGCAGGTCTTCTGCTTCGAGAACCGCGGCGCCGAGATCGGTGTCACCCTCGGCCACCCGCACGGGCAGATCTACGCATACCCCTTCACCACCCCGCGCACCGCCCTGATGCTGCGCTCGCTGGCCGCCCACAAGGACGCCACCGGTGGGGAGAACCTCTTCGACGCCGTCCTGCAGCGTGAACTCGCCGACCAGCGGGTCGTCCTGGAGAGTGAACACTGGGCGGCCTTCGTGCCGTACGCCGCGCACTGGCCCTACGAGGTCCACCTGTACCCGAAGCGCCGGGTGCCCGATCTGCTCGCGCTCGACGAAGAGGCGCGCTCAGAGTTCCCCAAGGTTTATCTGGAACTCTTGAGGCGCTTCGACCGGATCTTCGACGGAGGGGAACGAGGGGAGAACTCTGCGGGTGAGCCCCCGACGCCGTACATTGCCGCCTGGCACCAGGCGCCGTTCGGCACACTGGAGGAATTCGAGGGCGTGGTGCGTGAGGACTTCGCTCTTCACCTCGAGCTTTTCACCATCCGCCGCACTTCCGGCAAGCTTAAGTTTCTCGCGGGTTCCGAGTCCGGCATGAACGTGTTCATCAACGACGTGCCGCCGGAGCGCGCGGCCGAGCGACTGCGAGAGGTAGCGAGTTCATGAGTGGGAAGTACCTGGTCACCGGTGGCGCCGGCTATGTGGGCAGTGTGGTCGCCCAGCATCTGCTGGAAGCGGGAGACGAGGTCGTCGTCCTCGACAACCTCTCGACCGGATTCCGCGAGGGCGTACCGGCCGGGGCTTCCTTCATCGAGGGCGACATCCGCGACGCCGCCAAGTGGCTGGACTCCTCCTTCGACGCCGTGCTGCACTTCGCCGCGTTCTCGCAGGTCGGCGAGTCGGTCGTGAAGCCGGAGAAGTACTGGGACAACAACGTCGGCGGCACCATGGCGCTGCTCGGCGCGATGCGCGACGCCGGCGTGCGCAAGCTCGTCTTCTCCTCCACCGCCGCCACCTACGGCGAGCCCGAGGAGGTGCCGATCGTCGAGTCTGCCCCGACGCAGCCCACGAACCCGTACGGCGCCTCCAAGCTCGCCGTCGACCACATGATCTCCGGCGAGGCGGCGGCCCACGGCCTCGGTGCCGTGTCGCTCAGGTACTTCAACGTGGCGGGTGCCTACGGCGACTGCGGCGAGCGCCACGACCCCGAGTCGCACCTCATCCCGCTCGTCCTGCAGGTCGCGCAGGGCCGCCGCGAGGTGATCTCCGTCTTCGGCGACGACTACCCGACGCCGGACGGCACGTGCGTGCGCGACTACATCCACGTCGCCGACCTAGCCGACGCCCACCTGCTGGCGCTCAAGGCCGCCGAGCCGGGCGAGCACCTCATCTGCAACCTCGGCAACGGCAACGGCTTCTCCGTCCGCGAGGTCGTCGAGACCGTCCGCCAGGTCACCGGGCACCCGATCCCCGAGGTCGTGGCCCCGCGCCGGGGCGGCGACCCGGCGGTCCTGGTCGCCTCCGCCGACACCGCCCGCGAGCGGCTCGGCTGGAACCCGTCCCGCGCGGACCTCGCGGGGATCGTGGCGGACGCGTGGGAGTTCGCGCAGCAGCGCGGCGAGTAGAACGTACTGGAGAGGTCAGGGCAGGGGATGAGCGTCGACACGGCAGCCGCGGTAGCCGAGCGGTTCAAGGAGCTGTACGGGGCGGAGCCGGAGGGGGTGTGGGCCGCGCCGGGCCGGGTCAACCTGATCGGCGAGCACACCGACTACAACGACGGCTTCGTCATGCCGTTCGCCCTGCCGCACACCGCGGTCGCCGCGGTCTCACGGCGCACGGACGGCGTCCTGCGGCTGCACTCGGCGGACATCGACGGTGACGCGGGCGGCGTCGTGGAACTGCGCGTCGACGACCTCGCGCCCGAGTCCGACCGGAACTGGACGGCGTACCCGTCGGGCGTGGTCTGGGCGCTGCGTCAGGCCGGCCACGCGGTGACCGGCGCCGACATCCACCTGGCCTCGACGGTCCCGGCGGGCGCGGGCCTGTCGTCGTCGGCGGCGCTGGAGGTCGTCGTGGCGCTCGCCCTGAACGACCTCTACGACCTCGGCCTGAAGGGCTGGCAGCTGGCCCGCCTGTGCCAGCGCGCGGAGAACGTCTACGTCGGCGCCCCCGTCGGCATCATGGACCAGACGGCGTCCGCCTGCTGCGAGGCCGGGCATGCCCTGTTCCTCGACACCCGGGACCTCTCCCAGAAGCAGATCCCCTTCGACCTGGCCGCCGAGGGCATGCGCCTGCTCGTGGTCGACACCCAGGTCAAGCACTCCCACAGCGAGGGGGAGTACGGCAAGCGGCGCGCGGGCTGCGAGAAGGGTGCGGCGCTGCTGGGCGTGGGCGCGCTCAGGGACGTGGCGTACGACGAGCTGGACGCGGCGCTCGACCGGCTCGGCGACGACGAGGAGGTGCGCCGGCTGGTGCGCCACATCGTCACCGAGGACCAGCGCGTCGAGCAGGTCGTCGCCCTGCTGGAGTCGGGCGACACCCGCGCGATCGGCCCGGTCCTGACCGCCGGCCACGCCTCACTGCGCGACGACTTCCGCATCTCCTGCCCGGAGCTGGACCTGGTCGTGGACACCGCCCTGGCGAACGGCGCCCTGGGCGCCCGCATGACCGGCGGCGGCTTCGGCGGCTCGGCGATCGTGCTGGCCGAGGCGGCCGACGTCGAGACCGTCACCAAGTCCGTCGAGGAGGCCTTCGCCGCCGCCGGGTTCACGGCACCGCGGGTGTTCGAGGCGGTGCCGGCGGCGGGCGCGCGGCGGGTGCGCTGACCCGCTCACCCCAGTCGTTTGGTGAGCGTGTACTCCGTGATCCCCGGCGGATAGTCGGGGATCACGCACACCACGTCGTACCCGCGCCTGCGGTAGAACTCCGGCGCCTGGAAGTCCCATGTCTCCAGGCGTACGGCCGTGCAGGCCCGTTCGTCGCGGGCCATGCGCTCTGCAGTTGCGAGCAGCTGCGAACCCAGGCGGGCACCGCGGTGGCGTTCGTCGACCCAGAGGTACGTGACATGGAGCCAGGTGGTCCAGGTGTGACCCACGAGCCCGCCGGCCACGGCACCCGAGTCGTCCAACGCCCAGACCTGGAGCGGGCGTTCGCGTTCACCTGGGGTTCCGCGCAGGGCGCGCAGGATCGGGGAGGCCGCGGTGTTGGTGTCCCGCAGCCGCCGACGGAGCAGATCCAGGCGAGATTTGTCGACTTCTGTCTCCAGACGAAACATGCGGCTCACCATAAACGCGTCGGCCAACCAGTTCTGCAAATTACCTTCCGCTCCTGCCCCCCACCCGTACTCTGATGAGCAGCACCGGTGGGGGCCGGTGCTGATCAGGGGGCGAGACAGGTCGGGTACGACGCCCGAAGTGGGGGTAGCAGTTCCTGCACGGCGGTGGCCGTGCGGTCATCCACGCTTCGGGCGCCGTGCCCGCGATGGTGTTCGTCTCCCGATGTCGTCCTTATGACGATGGGGTATCCCCTGCTCTTCGGGAGCTTGGGGAAGGGGGTTTCGTGGTTCGCATCCGAGTCCTGGTCGTCGACGACCATCGCATCTTCGCCGAGTCACTCGCCGCCGCACTGGCGGCCGAGCCCGATGTCGACGTCTCCGCCGCCGGCAGCGGTCCGGCCGCGCTGCGCAGCCTGGAGCGCGCGGCCGCCGAGGGGCGCCGGTACGACGTGCTGCTCGTCGACGCCGACCTGGGCGGAAACGCGCCGGGCATACGGCCGGCCGTACCCGTTCAGGAGGTGGGCGAGGACGGGCTCGTCGACGGCATCTCGCTGGTCGTCGGCGTCCGCTCCGCGCAGCCGGCCGTACGGATCGTCGTCCTCGCCGAGAAGGACGATCCGCGCCGGGCCGCGCTCGCCCTGCAGGCCGGGGCCTCCGGGTGGGTCGCCAAGGACTGCTCACTGTCCCGGCTGCTCACCGTCATCCGCGGGGTGCTGCGCGACGAGACGCATCTGCCGCCCGCCCTGCTCACAGGCGTTCTGCGGGAGCTGACGGCCGCGCGCAAGCACCGCACGGAGAGCGAGCGGCTGGTGGAGTCGCTGACCCCGCGCGAGCGGGAGGTGCTGAGATGCATGGTGGCGGGGCTGGGGCGCAAGGCCGTCGCCGAGCGCCTGTATCTCTCCCCGCACACCGTCCGCACCCATATGCAGAACGTCCTCGGCAAGCTGGGCGTCCACTCCACGCTGGCCGCGGTAGCGCTCGCGAGGCGGGCGGGGGTCGGTCCGGTCGACTTGGGCCCGGCCGACCGGACCATGCCGGAGGAGAGCAGCAGCGCCTGAGTAGCACCGCTGAGCAGCAACGCCCTTAAGGGGCGCGGGGCTGTATCGATCTGCGGCTCCGCCGCGCGGGCGCGACCAGCCACGTTGGCGCCGCACCCGCGCGACTACCCGGGGATGTTGTCGAACGGAGCCGTCAGCTGACGCAGCAACCCCGCCAGTTCCCCCGCTGCGCACGCGACAGCTCCGCGAGGATCGCCCGCTCCTGGTCCAGCAGCCCGGCGAGGGCCTGGTCCGCGCGGTCGCGGCCCTCGTCCGTGAGGCGGACCAGAACTCCGCGCCGGTCACTGGGGTCGGGGAGGCGCTCCACCAGGCCCTTCTTGGCCAGCCGGTCGATGCGGTTCGTCATCGTGCCCGAGGTGACCAGGGTCTGCGTCAGCAACTGTCCTGGGGAGAGCTGATACGGCGTACCCGCGCGCCTGAGCGCGGTCAGCACGTCGAACTCCCAGGGCTCCAGGCTGTGCTCGGAGAAGGCCAGCCGGCGTGCGCGGTCCAGATGCCGGGCCAGTCTGCTCACCCGGCTGAGCACCTCGAGCGGTTCCACGTCGAGGTCCGGGCGCTCCCGGCGCCATGCTGCGACCAGCCGATCGACCTCGTCCTCCATGACGATCAGTGTAGTGGTTGTGTCGACGTGAAGTCTCTTGACGTCAAGATATATTGCGGGGCAGGCTGGAGAGCGACAGAAGCGCCAGACAGGAGACGCCGCGATGCCCGCTGCCGCCACCCCCACCTGGGACCCCGGCCAGTACCTGCGCCACGCCGACCACCGCGCCCGCCCCTTCACCGACCTCCTCGCCCGCGTCCCCGGCCTTCCGGGCGACCGGCCGCGCATCGCCGACCTCGGCTGCGGCCCCGGCAACGTCACCGCCGTGCTCGCCGAGCGCTGGCCCACCGCGCACATCACCGGCCACGACAACTCCGCCGAGATGCTCGACAAGGCCCACGTCGACCACGAAGGGCCGACAGCCGGTGGAGGCCGCCTCGACTTCGCCCACGCCGACGTGCGGACGTGGACGCCCGACGAGCCGTACGACCTGATCATCAGCAACGCCACGCTTCAGTGGGTGCCGGGGCACGCGGACCGCTTCGGCGAGTGGGTGCAGGGCCTGCGCCCCGGCGGCACCTTCGCCTTCCAGGTCCCCGGCAACTTCGACGCCCCGAGCCACCGCCTGATGCGCGACCTCGCCCACCGTCACGGTCTCACCGACACCCTGCGCCACACCGACGCCGTCCTCACCCCGCAGGACTACCTCGCCCGCCTGACCGGCCTGGACTGCACGGCCGATGTGTGGGAGACGACGTACATCCATCTCCTCACCGGCGACGACCCCGTCCTCGACTGGGTGAAGGGCACCGGACTGCGCCCCGTCCTGACAGCCCTCGCCGACGCCCCCGACCAGCGGGAAGCCTTCCTGCACGACTACCGGGCGGCCCTGCGCGAGGCCTATCCGCCCGGTCCTCACGGCACACCCTTCCCGTTCCGGCGGATCTTCGCCGTGGCACGCAGGGGAGCGTGATGATCACTGCCGTCGACCATGTCCAGCTCGCGGCGCCGCCCGGTTCGGAGGAGCGGCTGCGGGCGTACTACGCGGGCGTCCTCGGGATGACCGAGATCGCCAAGCCGCCTGTGCTCGCCGCGCGCGGAGGCTGCTGGTTCCAGGCGGGGCCCGTGCAACTGCACCTCGGTGTCGAGACGGACTTCCGGGCCGCCAAGAAGGCCCACCCCGGGCTGCGGGTCACCGGCGTCGAGGCGTACGCCGCCCGGCTGGCGGCCCGGGGAGCGGCCGTGACCTGGGACGACGACCTGCCGGGGCACCGCCGGTTCTACTCGTACGACCCCGTGGGGAACCGGCTGGAGTTCCTGGAGCCGGTCACCGCGCGGCCGGGAACCGCTGTTTGAGGGCCCCGCTGCGGGTCACCCGCTGCGGTGAAACCGACGTCGAGCCTTACGGGAGTGAGGAACGTGGCGAAGGAAGAGAAGGGCCGGGCCAAGAAGGAACAGCTCAAGGGCAAGGCCAAGGAAGCGATGGGTCGCATGGCCGGCAACGAGCGGATGACCGCCGAAGGCAAGGCCGACCAGATGAAGGGTGACGCGCGCCAGGCGAAGGAGAAGGGGAAGGACACCTTCAAGCACTGAGCGCGCCCAAGCACTCAGCGTGACCTCAAGCACTGAGTGCGCCGGCACCGCGGAGCGTGTCAGCTCTTGCGGTGCCCTATCAGCCGCGGCTTCGGCTCCAGCCCGTCCAGCCCGTGCCACGCCAGATTCACCAGGTGGGCGGCCACCTCCGCCTTCTTCGGGCGGCGGACGTCCAGCCACCACTGGCCGGTCAGGGCGACCATCCCGACCAGGGCCTGTGCATACAGCGGGGCCAGCTTGGAGTCGAAGCCGCGGTTCTTGAACTCGCGGCCCAGGATGTCCTCCACCTGGGTCGCGATGTCAGAGATCAGCGAGGCGAAAGACCCTGTCGACTGGGGGATGGGCGAGTCACGGACCAGGATGCGGAAGCCGTCCGTGTACTCCTCGATGTAGTCCAGGAGGGCGAACGCCGCCTGCTCGCACAGTTCACGCGGGTGGCCGGCCGTCAGCGAGCTGGTCACCATGTCCAGCAGCCGCCGCATCTCGCGGTCCACCACCACCGCGTACAGCCCCTCCTTGCCGCCGAAGTGCTCGTACACCACCGGCTTGGACACCCCGGCCTTCGCCGCGATCTCCTCCACCGACGTGCCCTCGAAGCCCTTCGCGGCGAACAGGGTCCGACCGATCTCCAGCAACTGCTGGCGGCGCTCCGCACCGGTCATCCGGGTACGGCGCGCCCGCCGCTGCTTCTCGTTGCCGGTGTTGCTGCTGGAGTCGGTCGCCACGGCGTCAATCATGCCGCCTTCGCGGGCTCCTTCCGGCGCCGGGAGCCGCCTTCCTCGGTGTTCCGGCGCGAATCGATACGCGAGCGTGACGGCCAGCGCACGTCGTAGGCCAGGCCGAGCTGCTCGCACCAGCGGATGATCCGCGCCGAGGAGTCGATCTGCCCGCGCTCCACACCGTGCCGCGCCGACGTCGGGTCCGCGTGGTGCAGGTTGTGCCAGGACTCACCGCAGGACAGGACCGCCAGCCACCACACGTTGCCGGACATGTCACGCGACTTGAACGGGCGCTTGCCCACCGCGTGGCAGATCGAGTTGATCGACCACGTCACGTGGTGCAGCAGCGCCACCCGCACGAGCGAGCCCCAGAAGAAGCCTGTGAACGCGCCCCACCAGGACATCGTCACCAGACCGCCGATCAGGGCGGGCAGCGCCAGCGACAGCATCGTCCAGTAGAGGAACTGACGGGAGATCGTCCGGATCGCCGTGTCCTTGATCAGATCCGGCGCGTACTTCTCCTGCGAAGTGCGCTCCTCGTCGAACATCCAGCCGATGTGCGCCCACCACAGGCCCTTCATCAGGGCCGGCACCGTCTCGCCGTAACGCCACGGGGAGTGCGGGTCACCCTCCGCGTCGGAGAACTTGTGGTGCTTGCGGTGGTCCGCGACCCAGCGGACCAGCGGGCCTTCCACCGCCATCGAGCCCGCGATGGCGAGAGCGATGCGCAGCGGGCGCTTCGCCTTGAAGGAGCCGTGGGTGAAGTAGCGGTGGTAGCCGATCGTGACGCCATGGCAGGCGAAGAAGTAGAAGAAGACCAGCAGACCGAGGTCGAGCCAGCTCACACCCCAGCCCCAGGCCAGTGGCACCGTGGCGGCGAGCGCCAGGAACGGGACGACGATGAAGAGGAGGAGCGCGAACTGCTCGAGCGATCCCTTCTTCTCGCCGCCGAGCGTGGCAGAGGGAGTCATGGTGTCGTCGTTCGCCTTCGGGGCGTCTTCGATCACATCGGAGCTCGTGGTCATGGGCGTCCCCTGTGGGGTTCGAGGGTTGTGGCAGGTGCCGGGCTCGCAGGAACTGTTCCCAGGTTCCGTTACATCGGTCCCTACGGCTACGTAACCTACGGCGTCGTAAGTATGGCAGTGCGGCGCCCGGCGGCAAGAGCCCGAGAATCTGCGCGTCCGCATGGACACCTATCCTTGGAGTCGGTCGGACAGCGCGGTCCGCTCTGAATTCTTCCCGGATGCCAGGAGCCGTATGCGGCCCCCGCCGCGCGGCCCCCGGGCGCCGGGTTCCCTCCCGGACGAGCTTCAACACTGCAAGGAGCCGCACCTGTGAGCAGTGCCGACGACCAGACCACGACGACCAGCAGTGAGCTGCGTGCCGACATCCGCCGACTGGGTGACCTCCTGGGGGAGAGCCTCGTCCGGCAGGAAGGCCCCGAGCTCCTCGACCTCGTCGAAAAGGTCCGCCGCCTCACCCGCGAGGACGGGGAGGCCGCCGCCGAACTGCTGCGTGGCACGGAGCTGGACACCGCGGCCAAGCTGGTCCGCGCCTTCTCCACCTACTTCCACCTGGCCAACGTCACCGAGCAGGTCCACCGCGGCCGCGAGCTGCGCGCCCGCCGCGCCGCCGAGGGCGGCCTCCTCGCCCGGACGGCCGACCGCCTCAAGGACGCCGATCCCGAGCACCTGCGCCAGACCATCCAGCACCTCAACGTGCGCCCCGTCTTCACCGCGCACCCCACCGAGGCCGCCCGCCGCTCCGTCCTCAACAAGCTCCGGCGTGTCGCCGCGCTCCTGGAGACCCCCGTCCTCGAAGGGGACCGGCGCCGGCACGACACCCGACTGGCCGAGAACATCGACCTCGTTTGGCAGACGGACGAGCTGCGCGTCGTACGCCCCGAGCCCGCCGACGAGGCCCGCAACGCCATCTACTACCTCGACGAACTGCACGCCGGCGCCGTCGGCGACGTCCTGGAGGACCTCACCGCGGAACTGGAGCGCGTCGGCCACAAGCTCCCCGACGCCACCCGCCCCCTCACCTTCGGCACCTGGATCGGCGGCGACCGCGACGGCAACCCCAACGTCACCCCTCAGGTGACCTGGGACGTCCTCATCCTCCAGCACGAGCACGGCATCAACGACGCCCTGGAGATGGTCGACGAGCTGCGCGGCTTCCTGTCGAACTCCATCCGCTACACCGGCGCCACCGAGGACCTGCTGACCTCCCTCCAGGCCGACCTGGAGAACCTCCCCGAGATCAGCCCCCGCTACAAGCGCCTCAACGCCGAGGAGCCCTACCGGCTCAAGGCCACCTGCATCCGGCAGAAGCTGGAGAACACCAAGACGCGCCTCGCCAAGGGCATCCCGCACGAACCCGGCCGCGACTACCTCGGCACCGGCGAGCTGCTGCACGACCTGAAGCTGATCCAGACCTCGCTCAGGGAACACCGCGGCGGCCTCTTCGCCGAAGGCCGGATGAACCGGACCATCCGCACCCTGTCCGCGTTCGGCCTCCAGCTCGCCACCATGGACGTCCGCGAGCACGCCGACGCCCACCACCACGCCCTCGGTCAGCTCTTCGACCGCCTCGGCGAGGAGTCCTGGCGCTACGCCGACATGCCCCGCGACTACCGCGCCAAGCTGCTGGCCAAGGAACTGCGCTCCCGCCGCCCCCTCGCCCCCACCCCCGCACCCGTGGACGCGGCCGGCGAGAAGACCCTCGGCGTGTTCCAGACCGTCAAGCGGGCCCTTGAGGTCTTCGGACCCGAGGTCATCGAGTCGTACATCATCTCCATGTGCCAGGGCGCCGACGACGTCTTCGCGGCAAGCGTGCTCGCCCGCGAGGCCGGCCTGATCGACCTGCACGCCGGCTGGGCGAAGATCGGCATCGTGCCGCTCCTGGAGACCACGGACGAGCTCAAGGCCGCCGACACGATCCTGGAGGACATGCTCTCCGACCCGTCGTACCGGCGTCTCGTCGCGCTCAGGGGCGACGTCCAGGAGGTCATGCTCGGCTACTCCGACTCCTCCAAGTTCGGCGGCATCACCACCTCGCAGTGGGAGATCCACCGCGCCCAGCGCCGCCTGCGCGATGTCGCCCACCGCTACGGCGTCCGCCTGCGCCTCTTCCATGGCCGCGGCGGCACCGTCGGCCGCGGCGGCGGCCCCTCCCACGACGCGATCCTCGCCCAGCCCTGGGGCACCCTCGAAGGCGAGATCAAGGTCACCGAGCAGGGCGAGGTCATCTCCGACAAGTACCTCGTGCCCTCCCTGGCCAGGGAGAACCTGGAGCTGACCGTCGCGGCCACCCTCCAGGCCTCCGCCCTGCACACCGCGCCCCGCCAGTCCGGCGAGGCACTCGCCCGCTGGGACGCGGCCATGGACGTCGTCAGCGACGCCGCCCACGCCGCGTACCGCAAGCTCGTCGAGGACCCGGACCTGCCGTCGTACTTCCTCGCATCGACGCCGGTGGACCAGCTCGCCGACCTGCACCTGGGCTCGCGGCCCTCCCGCCGCCCCGGCTCGGGTGTCTCGCTCGACGGGCTGCGCGCCATCCCGTGGGTGTTCGGCTGGACCCAGTCGCGGCAGATCGTGCCCGGCTGGTTCGGTGTGGGCTCCGGTCTCAAGGCGCTGCGCGAGGCGGGCCTGGACACGGTTCTCGACGAGATGCACGAGCAGTGGCACTTCTTCCGCAACTTCATCTCCAACGTCGAGATGACGCTGGCGAAGACCGATCTGCGGATCGCCGCGCACTACGTCGACACGCTGGTGCCTGACGAGCTGAAGCACGTCTTCGACACCATCCGCGCCGAGCACGAACTCACCGTCGCGGAAGTCCTGAAGATCACCGGCGAGAAGGAACTCCTCGACGCCGCCCCGGTCCTCAAGCAGACGTTCACCATCCGCGACGCCTACCTGGACCCGATCTCCTACCTCCAGGTCACCCTCCTCAAGCGCCAGCGTGACGCCGTGGCGGCGGGCACCGAGCCCGACCCGCTGCTCGCCCGCGCCCTGCTGCTCACCGTCAACGGCGTGGCGGCCGGCCTGCGCAACACCGGCTGAGCCACCCGCACATGAAGGTGCCCCCGGGCTCGTACGAAGAGCACGGGGGCACCGCCATGAACAAGCCCCTCAGACCGCCAGGAACGCCGCCGTCAGCAGCGCCGTCCCCGACCCCGCCATCACCCACGCCAGCCGCGTGCGCCGCAGGCCGCCCGCGACGACGACCGAGGCCAGCAACAGCGCACCGCCCAGCGGCACCCAGGAGTACAGGATCCCCGCGGGCCCGGACCGCACGACAGAGTCACCGCCCGGCTTGATCACGACCGTGTACGTCTGCCCCTTGCGCACGGCCACGTTCTTCTCGATGACGACGGACTTCCGCGGCTGCGACCCCGCCGAGATCGGCGTGTACGGCCCGGTGCACGAGTCCGCGCCACACCGCGTCACCTCGATCGTGCCGCTCTCCCGCCCCTTCGTGAGCATCACGTGCTGCGCGCTGCCCCACGACGCCCACACACCCGCGATCAGGATCAGCACCGCGACCGTCCCCATCGCCGCGAGCCGCCCGAACCGCAGCGCGGCGAAAGCGCCCTGACTGGAGACAACGGCAGAAGGCATGGCCGCGATCCTTGGCCATGCCCCTACTGCCGGTCAACCTGGGCCTGTTCGGGTGGGCGGACAAGTCAGGAGTTGTACGTGCTTTGCGCCCGCTCCAGCCCCTCGATCACCAGAGCCTCCACCGCATCCGACGCCCGGTCCACGAAGTAGTCCAGCTCCTTGCGCTCCGCCGCCGAGAAATCCTTCAGCACGAAGTCCGCGACCGGCATACGCCCCGGCGGCCGCCCGATCCCGAACCGCACCCGGTGATACTCCGAACCCATCGCCTTCGTCATCGACTTGAGCCCGTTGTGCCCGTTGTCCCCGCCACCCAGCTTCAACCGCAGCGTGCCGAAGTCGATGTCCAACTCGTCATGAACAGCGACGATATTGCCCACCGGCACCTTGTAGAAGTCCCGGAGCGCGTTCAACGGACCGCCGGAGAGATTCATGTACGACATCGGCTTCGCCACGATCACCCGCCGGTTCAACGGCCCCGGCGGCCCGATCCGCCCCTCGACGACCTGTGCCTGAGCCCGGCCGGCCCGCTTGAACTTCCCGCCGATCCGCTCGGCCAGCAGATCCACCACCATGAACCCGACGTTGTGCCGGTTCCTGGCGTACTCCGGTCCGGGATTGCCGAGGCCGGCGATCAGCCAGGGGGCGCTCGGGTCGGTCGTCACGTCCATGTCTCCTTGCTGTGCTTTCCCGGGGACAACCCCCGGACCCCAGTAGAAACGCCGGTCCGCCGGGATGACCGGCGCGGACACTGCCAGGCAAGCCTGAGTGATACACGCCAGCCGCTGCCCCCAGCGGGAACAGCGGCTGACGAACCGATGACAGAGCCGAGGATCACGGCTCTGCCAGAGCCGATGATCAGGCCTCGGCGACTTCCTCGCCCGCGGCGGCCTCTTCGCCCTCGGCGGCCTCCTCGGCCTGCGCGGCCAGGACCTGCAGGACGACAGCGTCCTCCTCGATGGCCAGCGTGGTGCCCTTCGGCAGCTTGATGTCCTTCGCCAGGATGGAGGCACCGGCCTCCAGGCCCTCGACGGACACGGTGACGGCCTCGGGGATGTGCGTGGCCTCGGTCTCGACCGGCAGCGCGTTCAGCACGTGCTCAAGCAGGTTGCCACCCGCGGCCAGCTCGCCCTCGGCGTGGACGGGGATCTCGACGGTGACCTTCTCGCCGCGCTTGACCAGCAGCAGGTCGACGTGCTCCAGGAAGCCCTTGATCGGGTCACGCTGCACGGACTTCGGAATCGCCAGCTCGTTGGCCTTGCCGTCGATGTCCAGGGCGATCAGGACGTTCGGCGTACGCAGGGCGAGCAGCAGCTCGTGACCCGGGAGGGTCAGGTGCAGCGGGTCGGTGCCGTGGCCGTACAGGACACCCGGAACCTTCGAGTCACGACGGATACGACGGGCGGCACCCTTACCGAACTCGGTGCGGGTCGCGGCAGAGATCTTGACCTCGGACATGGTCACTCCTCGTAGAACTAGAGACGGACGTGGTCACCCGGCCACGAACGGCCTGCTACGAAGAGCGCGTCGATAACGGATCGCCGATACCTGCGCGAACAGGTACGGCCTCCCTCGCCGAGCAACTGGAGCAGTCTACTCGGACAGGGAGGCCGTACCCAAAAGGATCTCTACTGCTCGTCGAACAGGCTCGTCACCGAACCGTCCTCGAACACCTCACGCACCGCACTCGCGATCGTCGGCGCGATCGACAGCACCGTCAGCTTGTCCAGGTCCCGGGCCAGCTCGCCCGGCGTCGGCAGCGTGTTCGTGAACACGAACTCGCCCACCCGCGAGTTCTTCAGCCGGTCCGCCGCCGGACCCGAGAGCACACCGTGCGTCGCCGTCACGATGACGTCCTCGGCGCCGTGCGCGAACAGCGCGTCAGCCGCGGCACAGATCGTCCCACCGGTGTCGATCATGTCGTCGACCAGCACACACACCCGGCCCTTGACCTCACCCACGACCTCGTGGACGGTCACCTGGTTAGCCACGTCCTTGTCGCGACGCTTGTGCACGATCGCGAGCGGCGCACCCAGCCGGTCGCACCACCGGTCGGCCACCCGCACACGCCCCGCGTCGGGAGACACGACCGTCAGCTTCTCCCGGTCCACCTTCCTGCCCACGTAGTCCGCGAGAAGCGGCAGGGCGAAGAGGTGGTCGACAGGGCCGTCGAAGAAGCCCTGGATCTGGTCCGTGTGCAGATCCACGGTCAGGATGCGGTCCGCACCCGCCGTCTTCATCAGATCCGCGATCAGGCGCGCCGAAATCGGTTCCCGCCCACGGTGCTTCTTGTCCTGACGTGCGTAACCGTAGAACGGCACAATCACGGTGATGGAGCGCGCCGACGCACGCTTCAGCGCGTCGATCATGATCAGCTGCTCCATGATCCACTGATTGATCGGAGCCGTGTGGCTCTGGATCACATAGCAGTCCGCACCACGCGCCGACTCCTGATAGCGGACGTAGATCTCACCGTTCGCGAAGTCGAAGGCCTTGGTCGGGACAACCCCGACACCCAACTGCTGGGCGACCTCCTCGGCAAGCTCGGGGTGGGCGCGGCCGGAGAAGAACATCAGCTTCTTCTCGCCGGTCGTCTTGATCCCGGTCACAGCACTGTCTCCTCAGAGGTGTCTCAGCTGCCTGTAGAGCGACCTCGGCTGGGCATGGTGGAGGCCGTCTCAGCTGGTGGGGTGCGGGTGTGCACTTATCACGGTACGCCGTGTTTGACGCACCTGTTTCCGGTCAGCCCTCGCCGTCCTCCTGGCGAGACGCCGCCTCAGCCGCCTTCGCGGCCGCACTGCCCGGACGCTTGCGGGCCACCCAACCCTCGATATTCCGCTGCTGACCGCGGGCCACGGCCAGCGAACCGGGCGGCACGTCCTTCGTGATCACCGACCCGGCCGCCGTATAGGCACCGTCCCCGACCGTGACAGGCGCCACAAACATGTTGTCCGAGCCGGTACGGCAGTGCGAGCCGACCGTCGTGTGGTGTTTGTCCTGTCCGTCATAGTTCACGAAGACACTCGCGGCACCGATGTTCGTGTACTCGCCGATCGTCGCGTCACCGACGTAGGAGAGGTGAGGCACCTTCGTCCCCTCACCGATCGACGCGTTCTTCGTCTCGACGTAGGTACCGATCTTGCCCTTCGCGCCCAGTCGCGTCCCCGGCCGCAGATACGCGAACGGTCCCACCGTCGCGTTCGCGCCCACATGCGCGCCCTCGGCCACCGTGTTGTCCACACGGGCACCCGCGTCGACACGCGTGTCCTTCAGCCGGCTGTTGGGGCCGACCTCCGCGCCCTCGCCGAGATGGGTGGACCCCTGCAACTGCGTACCCGGCAGGACGACGGCATCCTGCTCGAACGTGACGGTCACATCGACCCAGGTCGTAGCCGGGTCCACGACGGTGACGCCGGCGAGCATCGCGTCGGTCAGCAACCGGTCGTTGAGAATCCGACGGGCCTCGGACAGCTGCACACGGTTGTTGATCCCGGCGATCTCACGGTGATCGACCGCCACGGAGGCGCCGACCCGGTGACCGGCCTCGCGCAGGATCCCGAGCACGTCGGTCAGGTACTCCTCGCCCTGCGAGTTGTCCGTACGGACCTTCCCGAGGGCATCGGCCAGCAGCTGTCCGTCGAACGCGAACACACCCGAGTTGATCTCCCGGATCGTCCGCTGCGACTCACTCGCGTCCTTGTGCTCCACGATGGCCGTCACCGCACCTGAGGCGCCGTCGCGCACGATCCGCCCGTACCCGGTCGCGTCCGGGACCTCGGCGGTCAGCACCGTCACGGCGTTGCCGTCGGCGGAGTGGGTGGCGGCGAGGTGGGTCAGGGTCTCGCCGGTCAGCAGGGGAGTGTCGCCGCAGACGACCACCACGGTCCCGTCGACGGTCCCGCCGAGCTCCTCCAGGGCCATCCGTACGGCGTGCCCGGTGCCGTTCTGCTCCGCCTGTACGGCGGTGCGTACGCCGGGGTCGATCTCACCGAGGTGCGCGGAGACCTTCTCGCGGGCGTGCCCCACGACCACGACCAGGTTCTCGGGCTGCAACTCACGCGCGGCGGCGAGCACATGACCCACGAGGCTGCGTCCGCAGATCTCGTGCAGGACCTTCGGTGTGGCCGACTTCATACGGGTGCCCTCACCCGCTGCGAGAACGACGACGGCTGCCGGGCGAATGGCGCTCACGGGATGCCCTTCGGCTGTGGAGGGGGGTGACATCCGCAGGATACCGGGGTGTTTCGTGGGGGACATGGGAGCGGGCCCTGACTGAGCTGTCAGCAGTCAGGGCCCGAACCGGGTATGTGCTCCCCCGCCAGGACTCGAACCCGGACAGATGGCACCAAAAGCCACAGTGCTGCCAATTACACCACGGGGGAATTAACTCGACCGGACCGGACATTTGGTCGGGCCGCCGAGTCGGCACCCAACACTATGCCGTACCGGGCGCCTTCCACGCGACGGTACAGATCGGCACGGCGAGCGCCGGCGCTCTCGGGCCTGCTCCTGCGTCCTGCTTCGCAGTTCGAGGGATATCGGGTTGTTTCGCTTACGGCCGGTCACGGAGTGTGGTGTAGGCCAGTCCACAAAAGTCGCCGGAAAACCACGGCTGCCCGCCCGTAGGCTGGAGGCATGACCATGACGGGGGAAGAGCAGGCCGGGGAACCGCCACCGGGGGCGGGGCCATGGTGGTGGGGCAGGTTTCGCAGTGCCGTGCTGGACGTGAGTCTGGCCGTCGTGTCCGCGCTGGAGTGCGGAGCGGAGGGGGTTCGGTTCGCGCGGGATGCCGGGATTCCGGTGGCCGCGGGGGTGGTGTTCGGGGTTCTGGCGGGGTCAGTGCTCCTGGTGCGGCGCCGGTGGCCGATAGCGGTCGTGCTCGTGTCGATCGCCGTCCTGCCCGCCCAGATGGGCATCCTGCTGGGCATCGTCGGCCTCTACACCCTGGCCGCGACCGAGCTGCCGCGGCGGATCATCGCGTCGCTCGCGGGGATGTCGTTCGTCGGGACGCTGATCGTGACGTTCGTGTGGGTGCGCCAGGACGTGGCGCGGGGGAATCTGACCTTCGGGGACTGGGTGATTCCGTTCGCCTCCGTCACCACAGCTCTCGGTGTGACGGCGCCTCCGCTGCTGCTCGGGCTGTATGTGGGCGCCCGGCGGCGGCTGATGGAGAGCCTGCGGGAGCGGGCGGACAGTCTCGAGCGGGAGCTTCAGCTGCTCGCGGAGCGCGCGGAGGAGCGTGCCGAGTGGGCGCGCAACGAGGAGCGGACGCGGATCGCGCGGGAGATGCATGACGTCGTCGCACATCGGGTGAGCCTGATGGTGGTGCATGCGGCGGCGCTCCAGGCCGTGGCGCGGAAGGACCCCGAGAAGGCCGTGAAGAACGCCGCGCTCGTGGGGGACATGGGGCGGCAGGCGTTGACCGAGTTGCGGGAGATGCTCGGGGTGCTGCGCAGTGGGGCCGCCGCGCGGCAGCCTTCGGAGGTGGACCGGCCTGTGGGGGCTGCCGTACCGCTGGCCGCGGTGGGAGTTGCTGCCGCTGCGGCGGCCGATCGGGGGCGTGGTGTCGGCGGGGACGACGGCGGCGCCGAGGGGCCTTGCCTGTCGGAGTTGGACGAGCTGATCGGGCAGTCGGCCGCGGCGGGGATGGTGGTGGACCTGTCGGTGGAGGGGGACTCGCGGGCGTATGCGCCGGAGATCGAGCAGACGGCGTTCCGGGTGGTGCAGGAGGCGTTGACGAACGTCCACAAGCATGCGGCGGGCGCGAAGACGCATGTACGGCTCGCGCATCGGGTGTCGGAGATCGCGATGCAGGTGGAGAACGAACCGCCGCCGGAGCTGTCGTCGGCGTCGCTGGCAGGGCTGCCGTCGGGGGGTAACGGCCTGGTGGGGATGAAGGAGCGGGTCGTGGCGCTGGGCGGGGTGTTTGTGTCGGGGCCGACGGATGCCGGGGGTTTCCGGGTGTCGGCGGTGATTCCGGCGGCGTAGCCGCAGTCCACGGTCGCTGGGCCGGTGTCCGTGTTGCCGTTGCGGCCGTTTCTCGTGTGTCAGCCCGCTGTGAGCCGTGCCGGTTCTATGCCGGCGACGAGGCCGGCGAGGGCCTGGTCGATGTCGGGGCCGAGGTACCAGTCGCCGGTGTGGTCGAGGGCGTAGATGCGGCCTTCGGTGTCGATGGCGAGGAGGGACTCGGTGTCGGTTTCGGCGCCGAGGGGGCAGACCTCGGTGTCGAGGGCGCGGCCGAGGTCGCCGAGGGTGCGGGCCATGTGCAGGCCGTGGAGCGGGTCGAAGTGGAGGGTGGCGGGGGCGACCTGGCGGCCCGGGCCGGTGGGTGCGAGGTGCAGGCCGCCGAATTCGGCCCAGGCTTCTACGGCGGCGGGGAAAACGGCGTGGCGGTGGCCGGCGGGTGAGGTGTGTTCGCGCAGGGAGTCTGCCCAGATCTCCGCTTGCTTGATGTCCCAGCGTCCGGGTTGCCAGCCGGCGGCGCGCAGGGCGGCGTCGACAGGGACGGGAAAGCGGGTGGTGGAGGTGCGGTCGGTGTGCATCTGCCCTTCGTTCGTCGGTGCCTATGGGATGTGCAGGATGTGCGGGGTATGTGCGGTGGGGGTGGGTCGGCGGTCCGTGGCGGGGTGAGGTCAGCCGTCTGCCGCTGCCGGGTCGACGATGCGGACGCCGAAGTGGGCGCTGAGGGCGGTGCAGGCGCGGCAGGGGGTGGCGAAGCTGCCGTGCAGGGGGTCACCGTCCTCGCGGATGCGGCGGGCGGTGAGCTTGGCCTGCTTGAGGGCTTTGCGGGCTTCGCCGTTGGTCATGGGTTTGCGGGCGGAGCGTTTGCTGCGGGTGGCGTCGGCTGCGGCGATGTGGCGTGAGATGAGGATGGTCTCGGCGCAGCGGCCGGTGAAGCGGTCGCGTTGGCCGCTGGTGAGGGTGTCGAGGAAGTCCTGGACGAGGTGGTGAAGCGCGGGGGGCTGGTCGCCGCGGGCGGCGGTGCCGGTGAGGGTTTCGCCGCGGACGGAGAGGGCGGCGGCGACGGTGGGGAGTATGCCGTCACGGCGGTGGCGGAGGGCGGGCGCGTGGGGGTTTTCGGTGGCGCTCCAGCCGATGCGGGGGTCGCCGGACCTCGCGGCGGGTTGGCCTGTCTGCGTCGCGTTCATGTTCTCATCCCCTCCCGAGCATCCCCCGGGCATGCTCTCGGACGTCACAGAGTGCCAAATGGCGTGGCGGGTGCGGAAGCTGGGGCGTCGCGACACGCCCAGGTTTGGGCGGGCTGTCACGGCAGGGTGACGGCTGGTCACGGAAGCGGAGGGGGTCACAACCGGCGCCGGTGACCGGTGTCGTCGTACCGCATAGGCTGTCGGCACCGCTTTCCATGCAGTGACGCGTGGATGGGGACGAGACAGCTGATACGGGGCGTTGTGACCGAGAGTGGTCATGGCGGACCGTATCTGAACGCCGCAGGGGGCAACCGCCATGACGACAGGTCGGCTCGGGCTGGGGGCACATCCCGGCCGCCAGGCCGGGGGACACGCCGCGCCGCCGAACGTGGCCTACGCCGGGCAGGTCGTGAATTTCCCGGATCCGGTCCGCGCGTCGCGTCACCCGAGAGGAGTACGGGTGGACGAGCGTGGTCACCCCGACTTCTCGCCGTACGCGCGCGCGGCCGTGGAGATCGCGGAGCCGCCGGAGGGCTTCGGGGTCGACGAGTTGCGGCTGACGGACTATGTGTCGGCGAACGCGGCGCTGGCGGCGTCGGGGCACGAGTTGTGGGACACGGTCCCGGCGGTGGCGACGCCGCACGGCTGGACGTGGCATCACGTGGTGGGTTCGCGGCGGCTGGAACTGGTTCCGGTCGAGGTGAAGGCGTTGCTGCGGCATCACGGCGGTATCGCGACGTCGGCGGTGGACCACGACAAGCGGGGGACACGGCCGTTGCAGGAGACGCGGCCGGCGCACTTCCGGCTGCCGAAGTCGGGTGTGGCGGTGACGGAGGCGCAGGCGCTGGGGGTCGAGGAGGATCTCGGGTACCGGTTGCCGGGGGCGTATCGGTCGTTCCTGAAGGCCGCGGGCGGATGTGCCCCGGTGGGGACGGCGTTGGACGCGGAGCTGGGTCTGCTGGTCGACCAGCCGCTGTTCACGGTGCGGGACGAGGCCGCCGTCAATGACCTGGTCTATGTCAACAAGTGCCTGCGCGACCATCTGACCAAGGACTACCTGGGTGTCGGGTTCGTGCAGGGCGGGTTGCTGGCCGTGAAGGTGAAGGGCGACCGGCTGGGTTCGGTGTGGTTCTGCGCGTACGACGACGCGCGGGACGTCGATCCTTCGTGGGCGCCGGCGGAGCGTGTGGAGCGGCTGTTGATGCCGTGCGGTGAGGACTTCGACGCGTTTCTGTCCCGGCTGGCGGGTTCTCCGCCGGAGTTGGAGACGGTGGCGAATCTGATGGTGGACGGTGGGTTCGCGCGTGTGGTGCCCGTCGCTGCCGCGGCTGTGGGGGAGTGAGCTTCGCGATGGTGACGTTCGCGCAGGCGCAGGAGCGTGCGGAAGAGTGGATCAACGGTGAGGTGCCGGCGTACCAGCATCGTGAGGTGCGGGTACGGGAGTTCGGGCTCGGGTTCGTGGTGTGGGCCGAGGACCGCGCCGACGGTCCGCGTTCGGACGGGGGCGCGCAGCGGCTGGTGATCGCCCGGGACAGCGGGGAGGCCACGTTGTGGCCGGCGCTGCCGGTGGGCGAGGTGATTCGCCGCTACGAGGAGGAGTACGGCCGTGGAGACGCGGCTGCGCAACCGGCGCCGGCGGCTCCGGCGCGGGTGGATCTGAATCAGACGTCGTTCCTGCTGACTCCGCCGGAGTGGCTGCAGGAGGCGGCGGACCGGATAGGGGTTCCGGACCGGCGGGACGGGGGCTCGGGCTCCGGTTCCGGTTCGGGCTCGGCTTCGGTTTCGGACTTCGACACTGGTGCGGGCGGTGGTACGCCGGGTGCCGCATCGCTGCCCGAGACGCAGGGAGGGGTGCCGGTGGGTGCCGCGTCTTCGTCGGCTCCTCCGCCGCGGGAGCCCGGGGTGCCCGAAGGGGCGACTCCCTGGGCCGGTACGGACACCAACGCCGATCCCGGTGAGGACCGTTCGGTGCCGTTGCCGGAGACGGTGTTCGCGCCGCCGCTGAGCGGTGACGACGCAACGCCGCCGGACGCCAAGACGGCGCTGATGTCGGGCGGCAGCCGGCTTCCGAAGACCGCGGTCTCGCCGGCGCTGGACGGTTCCGACGCGCCGGGCGCGACGCCTCCGCCGCCGGGGGCGCCTCCTTCGTACGGGTATCCGCAGGGTGCGGGCGGGCCGGGTACGCCGCCTCCGCCGCCGGCTGCGCCTTCGTACGGGTATCCGCAGGGTCCTGGCGCGCCGGGTACGCCTGCACCGGGTACGCCTGCGCCGGGTGTCCCTGGGGCGGGTGCCACGCCGCCGCCTGCGCCCTCCTATGGCTACCCGCAGGGTGCGCCGCAGGCTCCGCAGACGCCCGGGCGGTCGCTCGCGCCCAACGCCGGGGACATCGCCGATGCCGCGACGAGCAAGGCGGCGCCTCCTCGTGCGCGGGGTGGGGCTACGCCGCCGCCTCCGCCGGGCGCTCCGGGTACGCCCGGGGGCGGGTACGTTCCGACGCAGCTGGTGTCGTCGCTCGGCCCCGACGGGCCCGAGGGCGCTGCCGGGCCGGGGGCTGCGCAGGGGCCGGGTGCCGCGAGCGGGCCCGGCATTCCGCAGCCTCCGGGTGCCCCGGGTGCGCCCGGCACGCCCGGCGCACCGCAGCCTCCGGGCGGTGTGCACCATGCTGCGACCGTGCTGGCCGACCCGAGCCAGATGGGCGGCGCCCCGCAGCCGCCGGGGCCCCCTGGGGCGCCGGGTGCGCCGAATCCGTCCGGTCTTCCCAACCAGCCCGGTGCTCCCGGTGCTCCCGCCGCTCCGGGTATGCCGGGTGCGCCGAATGCGCCTGGCATCCCGAACCCGCCCGGTGCTCCGGGCGCTCCGGGTATGCCCGGTGCGCCGCAGCCGCCGGGTGCCCCTGGCGCGCCCGGTGTTCCGGGTGCCCCTGGCGGTGCTCGCGAGGGCGTTCACCACGCGGAGACGGTGTTCGCCGCACCCTCGGCGGGCGGACCCGGTGTGCCGCCTCCACCGTCGGCGCCCGGCGCGCCGAAGCCGCCCGGAGCTCCAGGCATGCCGCCGGGCGCCCCGGGCACGCCACCCGGAGCTCCTGGTGTTCCGTCCGGCCCACCCGGTATGCCGCCGGGCGCACTCGGTATGCCGCCCGGTGCTCCGGGTATGGCCCCCGGCGCCCCCGGTACCCCTCCTGGCGCTCCGGGTATGGCCCCTGGCGCCCCGGGTATGCCGCCCGGCGCGTTGGGCACTCCGCCAGGCGCCCCCCAGCCCCCGATGCCGCCCGGCGCGATCCACCCGCCCGGTCAGCCCGGCCCGGGTCAGCCCCCGGCCTACGGCTACCCGCAGCCGCCCGCCGGTCAGCCGACCGTGGGCCCCGGCTACCAGGCCGTGCTCCGCTACCGTGCGCAGGACGGGTCGGAGCAGCAGCTGATCCGGCGTTCGGCGCCGGGCACGCCGCATCCGGAGTGGCAGATCTTCCACGAGCTGCGAGGCATGAACGTGCCCCCGGACCAGGTGCTGGAGCTGCACACCGAGCTGGAGTCGTGTGAGCTGCCGGGCGCGTACTGCGCGCGGATGATCCGGGAGCAGTGGCCGCAGGCGCGGATCACGTCCATCGCGCCGTACGGCACGGATCACGCGAGCCGGCAGCAGGGCATGCAGCAGCTGATCGCCCATCAGGGCGAGTTGCACCAGGTGGCCGACGGGCCCGCCCGGCCGGCGCCGGTGCGGGTCCCGGTGCAGCCGGTGCAGCCGGTGCAGCCGATCCCGCCGGAGGGTGTGGCGCAGGAGCTGGCGGGGGCGTTCGGGCCGGGGCTCTTCCGGTTCGAGCAGGCCGCCGTGTCCCGGCAGGGCGTTCCGCCGGTCGTGGCGCACTGCCTGGTGGTCGGTGGTCTGCCGATGGACATGGGCCCGTTCTTCTGGGCGCAGGCCCAGCCGGGTCGGCCCGTTCCGACGCTGGCGGAGCTGGCGCAGGAGCGCGGGGTGCAGCCGGCGTCGGACGCGGGGTCGTACCTGGTGATGGGCAGCGACTTCGGCAAGGCGATCTGCGTCCAGTACGGCACGGCGAACATCGTCGCCGTGCCCGTGGAGGCGGGCCCGGGCGGCGCGCCCGTACCGCCGCAGTTCGTGAACACGGGCCTGCCCGAGTTCCAGCGCTGCCTGGCACTGCTGGGCGGGATGTGGCGTCTTCGCTTCGGCCTGAACCAGGAGCAGGCGGGCCGTTGGACCGTCGACTTCCAGGCCCAGCTCGCCTCGCTCGACCCGGCGGCGCTCGGGTCGCCGGAGAGCTGGTGGTCGGTGCTGCTGGAGCAGATGTGGGACGGGCTGTTGTGACGCCGTTCCGCTGCTCGATGTGAGGTGATGTCACCCGACTGCCGCTGACGGTGGCGTGCGGGTTGTGAAAGGGCCGGCTCCCGGTTGTGCGACCGGGGCCGGCCCTTTGCGTATGCGCTACTCGTCGCGCCTTTGTGCCTCTGTGCCCACCGTGCCTTGCCTCCTGCGCGGAGTGTCGCGTTATGAACGCTTCCGCCCGATACATCAAGATGTGCGCTAAATCATCATTTCGCATCCGTTCGGCGGAGAGGGGTTCAAGGATGAGCAGCGCACCGGTCCCGCTCTACGACTTCGTGGTCGTACGAGGGCGTGGCTACCGTCCCGAACAGGTCGACGCCTACATCGACGACCTGTTCCGGGACCGTGACGCCGCCTGGGAGCGGGCCGCCCGGCTCACCGTGCTCGCCAGGGAGATGGATGTGGAGGCGGAGCGGCTGCGGGAGGTGGTGGAGGAACTCGACCCGCAGACGTACGAGGAACTCGGGCATCGGGCCTGGCGGCTGTTCGAGATGGTGCAGGAGGAGGCCGCGGCCGTGCGGGAGGGCGCGCGCAAGGAGGCGCAGCGGCTGATGGAGGAGGCCCAGACGTACGCGGACGAGGTGGGGGACGCGGCACAGGCGCACGCCGACGCCGTGAGCGCCGAGGCCGAGGAGTACGCCCGTCAGCGGTTGCTCGCCGCGCGCGGGGAGGCGGGCGAGATCCGCATCGCCGCCCGGCGTGAGGTGAAGGAGGAGCGAGGGGAGGTGCTCGGCCCGATGCGCGAGGCGCGCCAGCGCACCAAGGTGCTGCTCGCCCAGCAGGCCAAGGAGCACGCCGAGCGGGAGGCGGAGGCCGAGCGGGAGGCCGAGAAGGGGCTGGCCGCGGTGGAGGCGTCGGAGGAGGAGAGGTTGGTGCGGGCCGAGGCCGCGGTGGCCGAGGCGCAGCAGGAGCTCGCGGACGCGCAGACCACGGCGAAGACCTTGCAGGAGGAGGCGCGGGCGCGTGCGGAGGAGGTGGTCGAGCAGGCTCGGAAGCGGGCGGAGGAGATCGCCCGGGACACGGAGCAGGTGCTGCGCGAGCACGGGGAGACGTGGGACGAGGTGCGGATGCAGATGGACCAGATGCGCAACAGCCTCTCGACACTGGAGCGGCAGGCGGCCCTGGAGTGAAGCGGGGCCGGGATCCGCAGACCCCGGCCCCGCCCCCGACACCCCGCCGCAGGCTCAGTTCCCCTGCGCACCGCCCCCGCCAGAATCCACCCCTCCACGGCCTCGTACTGCCGCCGCTGTTCCTCCGACTTGCCCCGCCCCGACACGACCGTCCCCAGCCAGCCGAGGAGGAACCCGGCCGGAATCGACACGAGCCCGGGCGTGGTGAACGGGAACCAGTTGAAGTCGGCTTCGGGGAAGGCCGAGACCGGCGACCCGGAGACCAGATTGGTACCCGGCATCATCACCAGCACGACCAGCGAGCCGCCGATCAGCGTCCACAGCAGACCGGTCCGCGTGTACCGGCGCCAGAAGAGGCTGTAGACCAGGGCCGGGGCGATCGCCGAGGCGCCCAGCGTGAAGGACAGCGTCACCAGCGGCTGAAGGCTGCGGTGCTGGACCATCGTCGCCAGCACGATCGCCGGGACGCCCACCGCCAGCGCCGCCAGCCGGGCCACCATCATCTCGCGGCGGCCGGACAGCTCCCGCAGCCGGGTGGCGAACACGTCGTGGGCGAGGGAGTTGGCGCAGGCGAGGATCATGCCGGCGACCGAGGCGAGCACGGTCAGGAAGATGGCCGTGGTGACCGCCGTGAACAGCAACGTCTCCGCCGTGGAGACCTCGGCGCCGAACGCGGCCCTGGAGCCCAGCAGATACGCCGTGTTGCCCTGCGGGTCCGCCCCGGCGATCACCTCACGCCCGATCAGCGCCGTGGCGCCGAAGCCGACCACCGTGATCACCAGCACGAACAGCGCCACGCTCGACACCGCCCACGACATGGAGCGCCGCACCTGCCGGGCGCCCGACGCCGTGTACATGCGCATGGTGATGTGCGGCAGGACCGCACCGCCGAGGACGACCGCGAGCTGGGAGCTGATCATGTCGAGCCGGGGATGCGGACCGCCCGCGAACTGCAGACCCGACTCCAGGAACGCCGGGCCGACCCCGCTCCGGTCCGCCGCCGCGTTGAACAGCGCGCCCGGATCCCAGTCGAACCGGTCCAGCACCAGTACGGCGACCACGGCGCCCGATCCGAGCAGCATCACCAGCTTCAGGATCTGGATGAGCGCGGTGCCCTTCATCCCGCCGATCGCCGCGTAGCTGATCATCAGCACGCCCAGGCCGACGATGCACCCCGTCTTCAGGGTGTCGCTCGAGAATCCGAGGATGAACGCCAGCAGTTGCCCGGTCCCGGCCAGCTGCACGAGCATCAGCGGCACCAGCGCGGCCAGCGTCACCGCGCAGGCCGCGATCCGTACGCCTCGCCCCGGCATCCGGCGCGCGAGCGCGTCGCCCATGGTGAACCGGCCCGCGTTGCGCAGGGGTTCGGCCAGCAGGAACATCAGCAGCATCAGCGACAGGGCGGTGCTCAGGGCCAGCACGATCCCGTCGTAACCGCACAGCGCGACCACACCGGTGGTCCCGAGCACGGTCGCCGCGCTGATGTAGTCGCCGCCGATCGCCAGGCCGTTGCGCATCGGGGACAGGGAGCTGTAGCCCGTGTAGAACTCGTCGAGGTCGTCCCGGTCCGGGCCCGTCATCACGCACAACAGCAGCGTGACGGTGGCCACCGCGCAGAAGGCGACCAGCGACATCGCCTGCGCGTTATCGCTGAACTCCGTCATCGCCACGTCTCCCTCTGCCCCGTACCCCGGTTGCCCGACTCCCGCTTGCCCGACTCCCGCTTGGCGTCCACCTCGGCCTCCTTGCGGATGCGGTCCGCGAGCGGGTCGACGTAACGCCGGGCGGTGTGCTCGTACAGCCATATCGCCAGCCAGGTGACCGGCAGTTGGAGCAGCGCGAGCAGCAGGCCTGCGGGCAGGCCGTCGGAGACCGTGCTCGACATGAACCCGGGCGCGAACGCGGACAGGATCAGGAAGAGGGTGAAGTAGCCGAGTGCGGTGAGCGTCGCCACGCGCCGCTGCCAGCGGTAGGCAGTGCGCAGGATCCGCAGGTCACGGTGGTGCCCGAGGGGTGGGTGATCGGGGGTTCGGTGCTGTGGGGGTGGGGGTGGTTGCGGCGGGTCGGGGGTTCGCCAGGGGTACCCGGCGTATGGGTCGTACGGGGAGGACATCCCGGTGCTCCTTGCGTGACTCGGGTCCGGTGCGGCGGACCGCAGGGAGTGTGGGGGGCGGGCGAGCCACGCACGTTACTTCGGAGTACCTATCGAACGCGAGGGTTTCGTCAAACTGAGTGGTCGGTATGCGCTTCCTTCACCGAACCGTGTCTGACCTGCAGTGTTACCGCCGTTAACTCGGACTTTTGAGTCGACTGTGAGCTACAGCAGGCGACGGCTGTGCTACTTCAGGTGAACCAGCGCGTCAGACGAGCGCCGATAGCGGACCCCGGGCCGCTCATTGATGGTGACGTCCTCCACGGCGGTGAAACCGTTCCTCTCCAGGACGGTCCGGGAGGCGAGGTTGTCCAGGGTGGTGATGGCGACCAGCGACGTCAGTCCGTAGGCCGTCGCCGCCATCCGGCACACCTGCGCCACCGCCGCCGTGGCGACGCCCTTGCCGGCCGCCCGTTCGCCGACGCGGTACCCGAGTTCGGCGCAGCCGTCCTCGGCGTCCAGCAGGTTGATCCGCCCGACGATGCGCCCTTCGTCGTCCAGCACGAGATGGAAATGGCAGATTCCGGCTTCCTGTTCGGCCAGCAGGGCCTGGTGTCTGGCGGCGAACCCGGCGGCTTCGAAGTACGGGTCGCCGCGGTCCGGGATCGTACGCGCGAAGTACTCCCGGTTCTCCGCCTCGAAGGCGAGGAGGGCGGGCGCGTGATCGGCGTGCAGGCGTTCGAGGGTCAGCATGACGGACAGGGTATGGGTCCACCCGCGGTACCACCGGGCGTCCGGAGGAGGGGACTCCGGGGCGACGCCCGGTCAGGGGCCGCTGCCTAGCGTCCTTTGTATGAACCGATCACGCTTCCTGGCCGTCGCCGCATCCGCCGTCCTCGCGCTCGTGCCCGCCCTGACCCTGCCCGCTGTCGCCGCGCGGCCCGCGTCCGCCGCGTCTGACCTTGCCGACTCCGCAGCCTCCACCAATCCCGCCGAGTCGGCCCGACTCCCGGGTCCCACCGGCCTGCACGCCGTCGGCCGCAGCACCCTGCACCTCGTCGACCACGACCGCCCGGACCCCTGGGTGCCGTCCGCCGGCGCCCGTCAGCTGATGGTGTCCATGTACTACCCCGCCCGCCCCGGCACGGGCGGAGCGACGGCTCCCTACATGACCACCGAAGAGGCCCGTCTGCTGCTGGAGTTGAGGGTCCCGGACGCCACGGTCCCCCCGGAGGTGATCAGTGGTGTACGCACCTGGGCGCACAAGGATGCCCGTCCGGCGCACGGCCGGTTCCCGCTTGTCGTGCTCTCGCCCGGGTTCACGTTGCCGCGCGCGACCCTGACCGGTCTCGCCGAGGACCTCGCAAGCCGCGGATACGTCGTCGCGCTGGTCGACCACCCGTACGAGAACGCCGGTACGACCCTCCCCGACGGGCGGACGCTGCCCTGCACCATCTGCGACGAGTTCTCCTCGATCGGCGGTTCGACCGACGGTTCGGCCGTCGCGACGAGCCGTGCCGAGGACGTCTCCTTCGTGCTCGACCGGCTGACGGGGCGGCACCCTGCGTGGCCGCACGCGCGCGTGATCGACGCGAAGCGGATCGGCATGGCCGGGCACTCCATCGGCGGCAGCGCCGCCGCCGCGACGATGGCCGCCGACGCGCGCGTACGGGCCGGCGTGAACATGGACGGCACCTTCTTCTTCCCGGTGCCCGCCGGGGGACTCGACGGCCGGCCCTTCCTGATGATCGGGGCCGAGAACAGGCCCCCGCTCGACACGACCTGGGACGAGACCTGGGCCGAACTCGACGGCTGGAAGCGGTGGCTGACCTTCGACGGAGCCGACCACGGCTCGTTCACGGACGTACCCCTGCTCGGGGAGCTCATCGGCATCCCCGACACCGTGCCGCTGCCCTACGGGCGTTCCCTGGCCCTCACGCGCGCGTACGTCGCCGCGTTCTTCGACCTGCACCTGAAGGGCGTCCCGCAGACCGTCCTCGACGGGCCGTCACCGGCCAACCCCGAGGTCACCGTCCGTCTTCCCTGAGCCGTCCTCGTTGAGGACCGGGAACCGTCTCGGCGCCAGCAGCAACAGCATCAGAAACGCCAGCGCCGCTGCGGCGGACGCCCCCAGATACACGGCGTGCACCGCGTCGGCGATGGCTCGCCTGGTGGCCTCCGGCGCCGCGCTGCCGGAGTCCAGGGCCCACGTCACCGAGTCCAGGTCGCCCGCCCCGCCGAGCCGCGACGCCAGCACCCCGTTGGCGACCGCGCCGAAGATCGCAGCACCGAGCGTCTGCCCCGTCTGGCGGCAGAACAGCACCGACGCCGTCGCCGTGCCCCGCTCCGACCAGCCGACCGTCGACTGCACGCCCACGATCAGCGGCAGTTGGAACAACCCCAGCGCCGCCCCCAGCAAAAGCATCAGCAGCGTCGGCTGCCACGCCTGCCCGGGATACGGCAGGAACGGAAACGCCAGCAGGATCAGCGACGCCGTCCCGATGCCCAGCATCGCCGTGTTGCGAAAGCCGATCCTGCGGTACACGTGCTGGCTGAGCGCCGCCGACACCGGCCAGCTCAACGTCCACACGGACAGCACGAATCCGGCCGCCACCGGCGCCAGACCGAGCACCGACTGGGCGTACGTCGGCAGGAACACGGCCGGCGCCACCATCAGCAGCCCCAGCGCGCCCAGTGCCAGGTTCACCGCAGCGATCGTCCGGCGCCGCCACACCCACCCGGGGATGATCGGGTCGGCCGCCCGGCGCTCCACGATCACCACGACCGCCGCGAGCACAAGTCCCGTGGCGAACAAGGCGATCGACGGCACCGACAGCCACGGCCACGCCACCCCGCCCTGCACCAGCGCCGTCAGCAGCACGCCCCCGCACGCGAACACCGCCAGCGCGCCCGCCCAGTCGACACGCACGCGCCTGGCCGTCGTATCCGCACGCGCGTCCTTCGCGCGCTGCGGCTCGTGCAGGTACCGCACGATCAGCCACAACGCCACTGCCCCGATGGGCAGGTTGATCAGGAAGATCCAGCGCCAGTCCGCGTACGTCGCCAGGACCCCGCCCACCCCGGGACCGGCCACGGCCGAGACCGCCCACACCGTCGACAGCTTGGACTGTATTCTCGGGCGCTCCTTGAGCGGGTACAGATCGGCGGCCAGCGTCTGCACCGTCCCCTGAAGGGCCCCGCCGCCCAGCCCCTGCACGATCCGGAACGCGATCAGCGCCCCCATGTTCCAGGCCACCGCGCACAGCAGCGACCCCAGCAGGAACAGCGCCGCGCCCGCGATCAGCACCGGCTTGCGGCCGAAGGTGTCGGAGAGCTTGCCGTAGACCGGGAGGGTCACCGTCACGGCCAGCAGATAGCCGGAGAACAGCCAGGAGAAGACGGAGAAGCCGCCGAGGTCGCCGACGATCTGCGGTACGGCGGTGGAGACGATGGTGGCGTCGAGTGCCGCCAGCGCCATCGCGAGCATCAGGGCCGCGACCACGGCCCCCCGCTTCGGGGTTCCGGTGCGCTGAGCGGTGTCGCGTATCGCGGGTCTCGTACTGCCCACCGGGGTCCTCTCCTGTTGCTTTCCCCTTGCACCTATCTGCCGCCGAACAGCTTCCCACTTGACCCTCACGCGGCGGGAGGGTGGAGCCTCAATGGGTCCGAGGGAGGAGACGACCCCGAGACGCTCTCCATCGAAGGGTGGAGTGCCCCTAGGGGTACCTCCGTACCAGGGGTCGGGGAGGGTTCGTACCGGCGGAGGACGAGACGCCCCGGTGTCCGTCCTTAACCTGGCTTTACGCCGCTGGGGGGCGGCTCACCGAACCGGCGGGGGTGGGGTTTTCCCCCGCACAAGAGGGGGCTGGGCACCAGCGCGCCGGCCCCTCTCCCACGACAAGACTGACGGTCGTAGCAGTGACCGACCGTCGCAAGACATAGGAGACATACCGTGACATCGGCTGTGACCATTCCCAGGCACGGGGGTACTGGAGGGCGTACGGCCGTTGCCGCGCGGGCGCGGCAGGTCGTCAAGGCGTACGGGTCGGGGGAGACCCGGGTCGTCGCTCTCGACCACGTCGACGTGGACATCGCGCGTGGCCAATTCACCGCGATCATGGGCCCCTCGGGGTCCGGCAAGTCCACCCTGATGCACTGCCTCGCCGGGCTCGACACCGTCACCGGCGGCCAGATCTACCTCGACGAGACCGAGATCACCGGGCTCAAGGACAAGAAGCTCACGCAGCTGCGCCGGGACCGGATCGGCTTCATCTTCCAGGCGTTCAACCTGCTGCCGACGCTCAACGCCCTCGAGAACATCACGCTGCCCATGGACATCGCCGGCCGCAAGCCCGACCGGGCCTGGCTGGGACGTGTCGTCGACACCGTGGGGCTCTCCGACCGGCTCAAGCACCGGCCCACCCAGCTCTCCGGCGGCCAGCAACAGCGTGTCGCCGTCGCCCGTGCGCTCGCCGCGCGGCCGGAGATCATCTTCGGTGACGAGCCGACCGGAAACCTCGACTCACGCGCGGGCGCCGAAGTCCTCGGCTTCCTGCGGCGGTCCGTCGACGAGCTCGGGCAGACCATCGTGATGGTCACGCACGACCCCGTCGCCGCCTCGTACGCGGACCGGGTGCTGTACCTCGCCGACGGGCGCATCGTCGACGAGATGTACAAGCCGACCGCCGAGGCCGTCCTGGACCGTATGAAGGACTTCGACGCCCGGGGACGTACGTCATGACCGTCCTGAAGACCTCGATGCGCAACTTCTTCGCGCACAAGGGGCGCATGGCCCTCTCGGCCGTGGCGGTGCTCCTGTCGGTCGCCTTCGTGTGCGGCACGCTCGTGTTCACCGACACGATGAACACCACCTTCGACAAGCTCTTCGCCGTCACCTCCTCCGACGTCACCGTCAGCCCCAAGGACGCCGAGGACGAGGACAACGGCGGTGGCACGGGCAAGCCCGCCTCGCTGCCCGCCTCGGCCGTCGAGCAGGTCACGGCCGTCGACGGCGTCAAGAGGGCGGAGGGCGCGGTCGCCTCGACGAGCGTGACCGTCGTCAACTCCGAGAACGACAACATGGGTTCCTCCACCGGCGCGCCCACCTTCGCCGGCAACTGGACCGAGAACGACAAGAAGTCCATGGAGATCACCTCCGGGCACGCCCCGCGCGGCCCCACCGAGGTCATGGTCGACGCGGACACCGCCGACAAGCACGACCTCAAGCTGGGCGACGAGTTGCGCACCATCGCCGCCACCGGCGACACCCGCGCGCGGATCGTCGGCATCGCCTCCTGGAAGGTCACCAACCCGGGCGCGGCCGTCGTCTACTTCGACACCGAGACCGCCCAGCGCACCCTGCTCGGCGCCACCGGCCGCTTCACGCAGGTATCCGTCACCGCGGCGGACGGCGTGAGCGACGCGCAACTCAAGCAGAACGTCGCACAGTCCCTGGACGGCACGTACAAGATCCAGACGGCCAGGGAGACCGCCGACGAGAACCGCAAGGACGTCAGCGCGTTCATGGACGTCATCAAGTACGCCATGCTCGGCTTCGCCGGGATCGCGTTCCTCGTCGGCATCTTCCTGATCATCAACACCTTCTCGATGCTGGTCGCCCAGCGCACCCGCGAGATCGGCCTGATGCGGGCGATCGGCTCCTCCCGCCGGCAGGTCAACCGGTCCGTGCTGGTGGAGGCGCTGCTGCTGGGCTTCGTCGGCTCCGTCCTCGGAGTGGGCGCCGGCGTCGGCATCGCGGTCGGCCTGATGAAGCTCATGTCGATGGCCGGCATGAACCTCTCCACAGACGACCTCACGGTCAAGGTCACGACCCCCGTGGTCGGCCTGATCCTCGGCGTCGTGGTGACGGTGCTGGCCGCCTACCTCCCGGCCCGCCGCGCCGGCAAGGTCTCCCCGATGGCCGCCCTGCGCGACGCCGGCACTCCGGCCGACGGCAAGGCGGGCCTGATCCGCGGTCTGATCGGACTGGTTCTGACGGGCGCGGGCGTCTTCGCCCTCTACGCGGCCGCCACCGCCGACAAGGCGAGCGACGGCGCTCTGATGCTGGGCGGCGGCGTGGTGCTGTCCCTGATCGGCTTCGTGGTCATCGGCCCGCTCCTCGCGGGCGTCGTGGTCCGCGTGATCAGTGCGGTGCTGCTGCGCGCCTTCGGCCCCGTCGGCCGCCTGGCCGAGCGCAACGCCCTGCGCAACCCGCGCCGTACCGGTGCCACGGGCGCCGCCCTGATGATCGGCCTCGCGCTGGTCGCCTGTCTGTCGGTGGTCGGCTCCTCGATGGTCGCCTCGGCGACGAGCGAGCTGGACAAGTCGGTGGGCGCGGACTTCATCGTCATGCCGCAACAGGGGCTGATCGTGGCGCAGGCCGAGAAGGCCATGCAGCAGACGCCGGGCCTCGCCCACGTCACCCGCAACAAGGAGATCGACGCCACCCTGACCTCGCCGGACGGAAAGACCGACGACTCCGGGCTCACGGCCGCCGACCCGACGTACGCCGAGGACCTGCGCCGTGCGACCACGGAGGGCACCCTGTCCGCCGCCTACGGCAAGGACGCCATGTCGGTCGGCTCCGACTACGCCAAGAAGCACGGCGTGCGGGTCGGCGACACCATCACGGTCGCCTTCAAGGGCGGCGAGACGGCGAAGCTGAAGGTCGCGGCGATCACGAAGGACGACACCGCCTTCGACCAGGGCGCGCGCTACATCAGCATGGAGACCGTGCAGAAGTACCTCCCCGCCGACCGGATCCCGCAGAGCCAGATCATGTTCGGCAAGGCGAAGGAGGGCCAGGAGGACGCGGCGTACGCGGCCCTGAAGAAGTCGCTGCACGACTACCCGCAGTACCAGGTCCGCGACCAGACCGACTACAAGGAGGAGCTGAAGGACCAGATGGGCCAGCTCCTGAACATGGTCTACGGCCTGCTCGCCCTGGCGATCATCGTCGCGGTGCTGGGCGTGGTGAACACCCTGGCCCTGTCGGTGGTGGAACGCACCCGCGAGATCGGCCTGATGCGCGCCATCGGCCTCTCCCGCCGCCAGCTGCGCCGCATGATCCGCATGGAGTCCGTGGTGATCGCCCTGTTCGGCGCCCTGCTGGGTCTCGGGCTCGGCATGGGCTGGGGCGCGACGGCCCAGCGGCTGCTCGCTCTGGAGGGCCTGAACGTCCTCGACATCCCGTGGCCGACGATCATCGGGGTCTTCATCGGCTCGGCCTTCGTGGGCCTGTTCGCGGCCCTGGTGCCGGCGTTCCGGGCGGGCCGGATGAACGTACTCAACGCGATCGCGACCGAATAGCCACCGCACACGGGGGTTGCGGGGGACGGGCCCGGTCCGAAGGCGACACCTTCGGACCGGGCCCGGACGTGTGCTGGGGGCGCCCCCTGCTGCCGCGCCCGCTATCCCGTCCGGCGTTCCAGGAGTACGACTCCGTAGGCGGTGCCCTTGATCGTGTACCGGGCGTCGGGGTGCAGGGTGCGGGCGTAGGCCTCGACATCGCGGTAGCGCTTGCGGGAGTTGTCGAGGGCGATGAAGTCTGGCTCGATGCCGCGCGTGTTGGTGACCCAGAAGACGCGGCAGCGCGAGGTGAGCCGGCTGATCGGGGCGATGTTCGCCTCGACGGAGGCGCCGTCCGGAACCGTGCCCAGCAGCCGCTCGACGGCACTCACGCGCGCGGGCTTGCGATAGATCTCCCCCTCGGCCAGCGCGGACAGCGGCAGCGAGGTGGTCAGCGCGACCGAGGCCGCGGCGACGGCGGCCGGCAGGTGCTCGACGTACGACCGCAGCCACGCGCGCGGGCTGTGCCGGGTGGTGTCGAGGGCGTCGACAAGTGCGAGGGTGACTACGGGCATGAGGACGGCGCTGTAGTGCCAGTCGGTGCCCCAGTACTGCGAGTAGGAGGAGACGAAACGCCAGCCGACGGTGGGCAGGGCGATGAGCAGGATCGGGGACCGCAGCGCGAGCAGCCCGGTGGTGGGGATGAGCAGCCAGCACAGCGTGCGGAGCTTGGTGTCGAGGCCGTCGAGGGGTCCGCCGCCGCCGGACTCGCTCACCTTGTTCCAGTAGTCGTAGGTGCCGGCGGAGTTGAAGCTCGGTATCACCAGGAGCAGCGTGAGAGCGACGGCCACCACGCCGAACACGGCGACGCCGAGTGCGTACCGGAACGCGCGCGGCGAGAGGTGGCGGGCCCGCCAGGCGACGACCAGGGCGAGGGCAGTGACGGTGAACCCCAGGTCCTCCTTCACGAGGACGAGCGGAACCGCCCACAGCAGAGCGGCGCGCCAGCGCTGCCCGAGAAGCGCCTCGAGGCTGAAGGCGATGAGGGGGACGGCGAAGCAGATCTCGTGGAAGTCGAAGTCGACGGCCTGCTGAAGCCCCCACGACAGCCCGTACGCGATACCGATCGCGAGCCCCCGCCGCCGCCCGAGCAGCCGCGCCGCGGCGCGCGTGACGGGCACGGCGGAAAGCGCGAACAGCGCCGCCTGCGCGACGAGCAGGGTCACCGACGACGGGAAGACCCGGTACACCGGCGCCAGCAGCACGGTCACCGGGCTGAAGTGATCCCCCAGGATGTTGAATCCCGGCCCCTTCAGATCGGCGACGGGCGCCTGAAGATGCGCATACGACCGGATGACCTGCTCGAATATCCCCAGATCCCACGACCGCTGACCCAGATGCCGATAACGACCGACCGAAACGACCGCATACCCGACGAACAGCACGACAGCGAGCACCCAGGGATCCCGCCGTCCGGGATCGGGCTGCACGCGCCCCGGCTCGCGCGGGGCGGACGCCGGTATGTGGGGGTCCGAGGACGTGTCCCGGGTCGGGGAGGTGGCGGGGGTGGGCATGGGGGGACCTTACGCGGTACGCGCGTTCGGGCCTTCGCCCGCCCGTGCGAGTCGGTCACTTCCCCGGCGGACGTGTGAGGCGCCGGTCCGTGGGATCCAGCCCGTCCGGCGTTTGAGGACGAGGCCCGTTCAGGGCCGAAGCGGGGTCCGGGGCGGCAGCCCCGGCGGGGTCGAAGGGGCGGAGCCCCTTCACGACGTCACGTCAACGCCGGTGACCAGAGAACGGACGTTATCCACAGCCCCGGCACCCGCCCGCGCAGCGACGTACGCTGGAAGCCCCCGGCCCGCAACACGCGTCGGGCCCTTCGTGTTGCCCACCCAGGACGGAAAGCCCCCCTCCATGAGCCTGCACGGTCTGCTCGACGCCGTAGTCAAGGACACCGCCCTCGCGGAAGCGATCACTGCGGCCGCAGACGGCAACCGCATGCACGTCGACCTGGTCGGCCCCCCGGCGGCCCGCCCGTTCGCGATCGCCGCCCTCGCCCGTGAGACGGACCGCCCGGTCCTGGCGGTGACGGCGACGGGCCGGGAGGCCGAGGACCTCGCGGCAGCCCTGCGCTCCCTGCTCCCCCCGGAGGGCGTCGCGGAGTACCCGTCCTGGGAGACCCTCCCGCACGAGCGCCTCAGCCCCCGCAGCGACACCGTCGGACGCCGCCTCGCGGTCCTGCGCCGCCTCGCCCACCCCAGCACCGACGACCCCGAGACGGGCCCGGTCTCCGTGGTGGTGGCGCCCGTGCGCTCCGTCCTCCAGCCGCAGGTCAAGGGCCTCGGCGACCTGGAACCGGTGGCCCTGAGAACCGGCCGGACCGCCGACCTGAACGCCGTCGTGGACGCCCTCGCGGCAGCCGCGTACGCGCGCGTGGAGCTCGTCGAGAAGCGGGGCGAGTTCGCCGTGCGTGGCGGCATCCTCGATGTCTTCCCGCCCACCGAGGAACACCCCCTGCGCATCGAGTTCTGGGGCGACGACATCGAGGAGATCCGCTACTTCAAGGTCGCCGACCAGCGCTCCCTCGAAGTCGCCGAACACGGTCTGTGGGCCCCGCCCTGCCGCGAGCTCCTCCTCACCGAAGACGTCCGCGCACGCGCGCGTGCCCTCGCCGAACAGCACCCGGAGCTCGGCGAACTGCTCGGCAAGATCGCCGAGGGCATCGCGGTCGAGGGCATGGAGTCCCTGGCCCCCGTCCTCGTCGACGACATGGAGCTGCTGCTCGACGTCCTGCCCAAGGGCGCCATGGCCGTCGTATGCGACCCGGAGCGGGTGCGCACGCGTGCCGCCGATCTTGTGGCGACCTCGCAGGAGTTCCTGCGGGCCTCCTGGGCCGCCACGGCCGGCGGCGGCGAGGCGCCCATCGACGTCGGCGCGGCCTCTCTGTGGTCCATCGCGGACGTTCGGGACCGGGCGCGCGAGCTGGAGATGTTGTGGTGGTCGGTGTCGCCGTTCGCCGCTGACGAGACGCTCGACGCGGACACCCTCAAGCTGGGCATGCACGCGCCCGAGTCGTACCGCGGCGACACCGCGAAGGCCCTCGCCGACACCAAGGGCTGGCTCGCCGACGGCTGGCGCACGGTCTTCGTGACCGAGGCGCACGGCCCCGCGGCCCGCACGGTCGAGGTGCTCGGCACTGAGGGCGTGGCGGCCCGCCTGGAGTCCGACCTCGGGGAGATCGCCCCGTCGGTCGTCCATGTCGCCTGCGGCTCGATCGACTACGGCTTCGTGGACCCGGCGCTCCGGCTGGCCGTCCTGACCGAGACCGACCTGTCCGGGCAGAAGGCGGCCGGCAAGGACGGCGCCCGCATGCCCGCCCGCCGCCGCAAGACCATCGACCCGCTGACCCTGGAGGCCGGCGACTACATCGTCCACGAGCAGCACGGCGTCGGCCGCTACATCGAGATGGTGCAGCGGACCGTACAGGGCGCCACGCGCGAGTACCTCGTCGTGGAGTACGCCCCCGCCAAGCGCGGCCAGCCCGGCGACCGGCTCTACATCCCCACCGACCAGCTGGAGCAGATCACCAAGTACGTCGGTGGCGAGGCCCCCACCCTGCACCGCCTGGGCGGCGCCGACTGGACGAAGACCAAGGCGCGGGCCAAGAAGGCCGTCAAGGAGATCGCGGCCGACCTGATCAAGCTGTACAGCGCGCGCATGGCGGCCCCCGGGCACGCCTTCGGCTCGGACACCCCCTGGCAGCGCGAGCTGGAGGACGCCTTCCCGTACGCCGAGACTCCCGACCAGCTGACGACCATCGCCGAGGTCAAGGAGGACATGGAGAAATCGGTCCCGATGGACCGCCTGATCTGCGGCGACGTCGGCTACGGCAAGACGGAGATCGCGGTCCGCGCCGCCTTCAAGGCGGTCCAGGACGGCAAGCAGGTGGCGGTACTGGTGCCCACGACCCTGCTGGTGCAGCAGCACTTCGGGACGTTCTCCGAGCGCTACTCGCAGTTCCCGGTGAAAACCCGTGCCCTGTCCCGCTTCCAGAGCGACACCCAGGCGAAGGCGGTCCTGGAGGGCCTTCGCGAAGGCTCGGTGGACATCGTGATCGGCACGCACCGGCTGTTCTCGTCGGAGACCAAGTTCAAGGACCTGGGCCTGGTCATCGTCGACGAGGAGCAGCGCTTCGGCGTCGAGCACAAGGAGCAGCTGAAGAAGCTGCGCGCGAACGTCGACGTCCTGACGATGTCCGCGACCCCGATCCCGAGGACCCTGGAGATGGCGGTCACCGGCATCCGGGAGATGTCGACCATCACGACCCCGCCCGAGGAACGGCACCCGGTCCTGACCTTCGTCGGCCCGTACGAGGAGAAGCAGATCGGCGCCGCGATCCGCCGTGAACTGCTGCGCGAGGGCCAGGTCTTCTACATCCACAACCGGGTCGAGTCGATCGACCGGGCGGCCGCGCGCCGGCGCGAGATCGTCCCGGAGGCACGCATCGCGACGGCGCACGGCCAGATGTCGGAGCAGGCGCTGGAGCAGGTCGTCGTCGACTTCTGGGAGAAGAAGTTCGACGTGCTCGTCTCGACGACGATCGTCGAGTCCGGCATCGACATCTCCAACGCCAACACGCTGATCGTGGAGCGCGGCGACAACTTCGGCCTCTCCCAGCTGCACCAGCTGCGCGGCCGAGTCGGGCGCGGGCGCGAGCGCGGGTACGCGTACTTCCTGTACCCGCCGGAGAAGCCGCTCACCGAGACCGCCCACGAGCGCCTCGCCACCATCGCCCAGCACACGGAGATGGGTGCGGGCATGTACGTGGCGATGAAGGACCTGGAGATCCGAGGCGCGGGCAACCTCCTCGGCGGCGAGCAGTCCGGGCACATCGCCGGAGTCGGCTTCGACCTGTACGTCCGCATGGTCGGCGAGGCCGTCGCGGACTACCGGGCGTCCCTGGAAGGCGGCGTCGAGGAGGAGCCCCCGCTCGAGGTCAAGATCGAGCTCCCCGTCGACGCCCACGTGCCGCACGACTACGCACCCGGCGAACGCCTCCGCCTGCAGGCCTACCGCGCCATCGCCTCCGCCAACACGGAGGAGGACGTCAAGTCCGTACGCGAGGAACTCGTCGACCGCTACGGCAAGTTGCCCGAGCCCGTCGAGAACCTCCTCCTCGTGGCAGGCCTGCGCATGCTGGCCCGCGCGTGCGGCGTCGGCGAGATCGTCCTGCAGGGCACCAACATCCGCTTCGCCCCCGTGGAACTGCGCGAGTCCCAGGAACTCAGGGTCAAGCGCCTGTACCCCGGCACCGTCATCAAGCCGACGGCGCACCAGCTGCTGGTCCCGCGCCCGAAGACCGCGAAGGTGGGCGGGAAGCCGCTGGTCGGGCGGGAGTTGCTGGGGTGGGTCGGGGAGTTCCTGGCGTCGATTCTGGGGTCGTGAGCGGGGTGGTGCGCGGGATCGTGAGCGGGGCGATCCCGGGGCCGTGAACGGGCGGTCGGCGGGTGCGGGCGGGTGCGGGCAGGTCCGGGGGCCTGTCGTTTGGATCATGCCGGCGTGCCGGCGTCCGAACGACAAGCCCTAGTCGACCCGCACCTCAGTGTTCTGGCAGGCGTGCAGCAGCCACCGTCCGTCGTCCTGCTTGGTCATGACGTACAGCGGGGCACCCTCCGTGTCGCCGCTCGGTGAGTGGTACACCTGCCGGACCTTGACGGCCGCCACGTCGGGCCGCAGGAACTGCGCGTGCGCCACCGCGTAGGTGACCTCGCCGTCCCAGGTGGCGGCGGGCAGCACGGCACGGGTGAACTCGGCGATGGCGTCGAAGCCGATGAGGACCTTGCCGTGGGCGGTCGTCCACAGGGCGTCGGGGTGGAAGAGGGCCAGGAAGCCGTCGGGGTCCTTGGCGCGCTGGGTGCGTTCGACGGTGGCCACGACCTGAGCGATGGCCTTGAGATCGGCGTCGTCGCCGGGCTTGGAGCCTGCGGGGTCGACGGCCTTGCCGTCTGCGCTTTCGATGGTCATACGGATCACTCTGGGACCTCAAGTGAACTTGAGGTCAAGCGATGTCGGTGATGTAGGCGAATCTCAGGGCGGCCAGGCGGGTGACGATACCCAGGCTCTCGGGCCGTACGGCGGCGATGGCGCCGCGCAGTGCGTCGCCGGTGAGCCGGCGAGGACGTCGACGGTACGGCCACGGAGGCGGGCCGTGAACTCCGCAGCACCGTCGAGAAACACACCGACCGACTCGCCGCCGCTCCTTGGCAGTCACTCGCGCCGGACGAGGTCGACCGCCTCGCGGAACTGCTGGGGGAGTTCTGGGTGGCGGTGCTGTCGGCAGGGCTGCTGCCTTCGGAGACGACCTTGGGAATCGGGAAGGTCTGAGCAGGGGGGCGGCATCGGGCGGGGTCCCGGAGGCGCCCCGGGCCTACCGCGGCAACTCTGAAGCCGCCCGCGGGAGTTGGGTCTCCGCGGACGGCCTCTGTTCGGAGGTGGTCGGGTGGAAGACTGGCCCGGACGCGGGCGTCGGCGGGGTGCCCTGTGATGTGCCCCGGCGTCGGCGCCCTGCCCGGCAGTCTGTAGTCCTTCGCGTGTCTTGGGGGCTATTGCTGCTCGGGCGGCCGGTCGCGATCCATGCCCATTCCGCGCTCCATCCGTTGCTGCGCGTCGTCGACCTGGCTCTCGTACTTGTTGCCCGTCTTCTCGTTCGCCTTCCGTTCCGCGGTGTCGGACATGTCCCTCCCCTTGTCCTGCGCGTGACGGTTCTTGAACTTGTCGAAGATGCCCATGCAGAGCTCCTTCCCGAGGTGACTCACCACCGACGATACGCCCGGGTTGCGAAGTATGCCCTCCTGGCCCGGAGGTGGTCTGGACCTCTCGAATGCCGCCGTGCGCCGGGTCGCTACCGTGTGCACGACGGTGTACCGGGGAAAGCCGCCTGTGCGGGGCGGAACGGGCGGCAGGGGAGGGGACGCATCGTGATGCGTCGAAGGGGTCGAAGAAGCGGTGCGGCAGGGGCCGGGGCCGGGGCGATGCTAGGCATGGTGCTGGTACTGGCGGGGTGCGAGAACGTCGATCTCCGCGTCGACGAGGAGCCATCCGGCTCCGCCCCGGCCCCGGGCACCGGCCGGGCAGTGAGCCCACTGGACAACCCGGACGGCACGAAAGCCGGGCTCGCGCCCCTCACCTCAGACGCCGACCGGGCCGAGGCACGGGCCCTGATCGAGAAGGTGGCGACCAAGGGCCGCGGACCGAAGACGGGCTACGACCGCGACGAGTTCGGGTACGCCTGGATGGACTCGGCCCCGGGCGGCATCCCGTTCTCCCGCAACGGTTGCGACACCCGCAACGACCTCCTCAAGCGCGACGGCGAGGAGGTCCGGTTCCGTTCCGGCTCCGACTGTGTCGTGGCCTCCATGACCCTGCACGACCCGTACACGGGCGAGACGATCGAGTGGGCCAAGTCCCGCGCCACGACCGTACAGATCGACCACGTCATGCCGCTGTCGTACGACTGGCAGATGGGCGCCGCCCGTTGGCCGAAGGGCAAGCGCCAGGACATCGCCAACGACCCCCTCAACCTCGTTCCGGTCGACGGCCCGACCAACAGCTCCAAAGGTGACTCCGGCCCCGCGTCCTGGCTGCCTCCGAACAAGCGGATCCGCTGCTCGTACGCGGTGCGTTTCGCCCAGGTCTCGCTGAAGTACGAACTTCCGGTGACGGCCGCCGACAAGGAGATGATGCTCGGCCAGTGCGGCGGGTGACACCCGGTCCGCTGCCGAAACGGCATCGCGCTGCGGCCGTCCCACGCCTACGGTGACCGGCATGGAGCTGAAGGTATCGAGCCTCGCGGAACGCCCCGAGATGCTCGAACGGGTCATGGAAATGCCGGACACCTGGCCCCGGTTCACGACCCAGGACCCGGTGGGCAACGCCCACTACGGCCGGATCCCGCGCGAACTCCCCCAGTACGCCCTGTTCGCCGAGGACGAGCGCGGCGAGGTCGTCGCGCACGCCTTCAGCGTCCCGTTCGCCCTCGCGGCCGAGGGCCGTGGCCGGCTGCCCGCCCGAGGGTGGGACGAGGTGCTCGTGTGGGCCTTCGCCGACCTGCGCGCCGGCGTCCGCCCCGACACGGTCAGCGCCATCTCCGTCGTCATCGCCCCGCACGCCCAGGGCAGCGGCCTGTCCGCCCGGATGCTCTCCGCGATGCGCGACAACGCCCGGGCCCACGGCTTCCGCGAGGTCGTCGCCCCGGTCCGCCCCAGCGCCAAGCACCTCGAACCGCACACCCCCATCGAGGAGTACGCCCACCGGGTACGCCCCGACGGCCTGCCGCACGACCCGTGGCTGCGCGTCCATGCCCGCGCCGGCGCCGGCATCGACTCCATCGCCCCGGCTTCCATGACCGTCGCCGGCTCCCTGGAGCAGTGGCGCCACTGGACCGGACTGCCCTTCGACACGGCGGGCGACATCGAGGTACCGGGCGCGCTGGTGCCGGTGCGGTGCGAGCCGGAGCGGGACTGCGCGGTGTATGTCGAGCCCAATGTGTGGATGCGGCACCCGCTGTAACACGGAAGCGAGGCCTCCGCGACGTCCGCCGTCGTACGAAGTGATCAGCTCGGCAACGGTTCGGTACAACCGGTGACCGTATGTCGGTGTCGGCCTATACGCTCGAAGCGACAATCGCACGACCGAGGTTGCCCCGCACCGGGCAGGACCGGCCGTCCGTACGCCCACTTCAGGCATCAGGAGCAGCCATGCAAGGCCACGGCTACACGCAGCCGGTGAAGCAGCCGCCGCCCACCGGGTGGCTGGTCTTCCTGCGCCTGCTGTTCGTCGTGATCTCGGTGCTGAGCTTCGGCCTGCTGACGTGGACGATGATGCTGCGGCTGGCCATCGTGACCCGCAAGCCCCTCGACTGGGGCCTGTTCGCGGCGTCGATCGTGGTGGAGTTCCTCGGTCTGTACATGATCGGCTCCGAGCCCGGCGACGAGATTCACACCGCGGGCGGCTGGATGGGCCTCGCCCTCCTCCTGGGCGGCCTCGTGGCCGCGATCGCGTACTACCTCTCCGCGGACATACGCCACTTCCACCAGCTCCGCTTCCCGGGCTACAGCGCCCAGCGGCCCTCCGTCCCGGCCCAGTCCTACGGCTATCCGCAAGCCGGGTCGCCGTACACCGCCACGACGGTGCCGCAGTCGGCGCCGATACCGCAGACGCCGATACCCCAGGCACCGGGCCCCCAGGCACCGGGCCCTCAGACCCCGACATCCCAGCCGCCGATATCCCAGACGCCGATGCCCCGGACCCCCGTCCCGCCGCCCCCGCAGCGCCCCGCGCCCGCACGCATCGACCAGGTGCGTGCCGAGCTCGACGAGCTCAGTGACTACCTGCGCAAGCACGACGGCCGCCAGGACGGCACCTACGAGGGCGACAGGTGACCGTGACGACAGGACGTGTCGTCGCCGAGCGCTATGAACTGTCCACGCTCATCGGACAGGGCGGCATGGGACAGGTCTGGACGGCGTACGACCAGCGGCTCGACCGGCGCGTGGCCGTGAAGCTGTTGCGCCCCGACAAGGTGGCCGGGCAGGAGGCGGGCGAACTGCGCCGCCGGTTCGAGCGAGAGTGCCGGGTCACCGCACAGGTCGACCACCCCGGCCTCGTCACCGTGCACGACGCGGGCACCGCGGGCGAGGAGCTGTTCCTCGTCATGCAGTACGTCGACGGCGTCGACCTCGCCGGCCATCTCGCTGAGCACGACCCTTACCCCTGGCAGTGGGCCGTGGCGGTCGCCGCGCAACTGTGCGCCGTACTGAGCGCTGTGCACGCCGTGCCGATCGTTCACCGTGACCTCAAGCCGCGCAACGTGATGGTGAAGCAGGACGGCACGGTCACCGTCCTCGACCTCGGCGTCGCCTCCGTCATGGACGCCGACACCACCCGCCTCACCCACACCGGCACCCCCATCGGCTCGCCCGCCTACATGGCCCCCGAGCAGGCGATGGGCGGCGCGGTCGGCCCGTACACCGACCTGTACGCGCTCGGCGTGGTCCTGCACGAACTCCTCAGCGGCGACGTGCCGTTCTCCGGCTCGACCGCGCTCGGCGTGCTGCACCGGCACCTGTACGAGCCGCCGCTGCCCGTGCGCCGTACCCGCCCCGAGGTCCCCGAGGCACTCGAGGCCCTGGTCCTGCGCCTGCTCACGAAGGACCCGCAGCACCGCCCCGCCTCCGCCCAGGAGGTGTACGAGGATCTGGCGCCGCTCCTGCCCGCGCGCGGGACGCCGACCGGCTCGCCCCTCGACCCCACGCGCCCCTTCCTGCGCCCGCACGCACCCTGGCCGGACCGCGCCCGCACCCCTGCGCCGCAGCCGGCCCCGGCCACACCCGGCCCGCCCGCCACCGACAAGCCGGACGTCGCGCGCGCCGTCGACGAGGTCAAGCGCCTCCTCGGCGAGGGCCGTATCACCCAGGCCGTCGACATCCTCGGTTCGATCCTGCCCGCCGCCGCCGAACAGCACGGCGAGCACTCCTCGGTCGTGCGCAGCCTGCGCAAGCAGTACGCGGCCACGCTCATGGACGACGGCCAGTACCGGCGCGCGCTGCCCGAGTTGCGCCGCCTCGCCGACGAGCGCGCTGCCGAGGCCGGCCAGGCCGACCCGCAGTCCCTGCGCTTCCGCTACGACGCCGCCCAGTGCCTGGAACAGCTCGGCGAACCGGCGGCCGCGCTCGCCGAGTACCGCCGGCTGCTGCCGTACTACGAGAACCAGTACGTCTCCGGCGACCCCCAGCTCGCCCACGACGTCCGCCGCCGCATCGGCCACCTCCTGCTCGCCCTCGGCGACCGGCCCGCCGCCCACGACACCCTGGCCCGCCTGCTGCACGACGTGGAACGCCTGCACGGCCCCGGCCACCCGCTCGCCACGGAGGTACGACGGACCTTGCAGTGGCTGGGGCAGGTGCGCGGCTAGTTCCAGCCCGCTGCATGGCTGCCCGGCGCAAGTGGGCCGGGCGGGGGTGCTTCGGTGCCCGAAGTCCTGGCGAATCGTTGGTCGAATGGGTTGGCCAGAGCTTGCCCACTGCCTACCATCGATCACCGCAAGACTTTGTGCACCGCCGCACAAGCTCCCCCCAGGAGGTCTCCTTGCACCGCCGCCGTCGTACCGCGCTCCTTCTCTCCGCCGCGATCGCCGCGGCGCCCTTGCTGACCGCCTGCGGAAGCGACGCGCATCCCGGTGCGGCGGCCGTCGTCGGCGGCCAGCGGATCACCGTCGCACAGCTGGAGGACCGGGTCGGCGAGGTACGCGCCGCACAGCGCGAGGCCGTCCCCGAAGACGCCCAGTACGCGCAGGTCATCGCCAAGTCCGGCACCCTTCCGCGGGACGTCCTGCACACCATGGTTCTCGACCAGGTGCTGCACCGGGCCGCCCAGGACGCGGGCGTGACCGTCACCCGCAAGGAGCTCCAGGAAATGCGCGGCGGCCTGGAGAAGCAGGTCGGCGGCGCCAAGGCACTGGAGACGGCCTGGCTCCAGCAGTACGGCATTCCGCCGCAGCGCCTCGACGAGAACCTCCGCCTCCAGCTCGAGGCCCAGAAACTCGCCACCTCCCTCGGCACCGACACCGGCAAGCCCGCCTTCTGGAACGCCCTGGCCGAGGCGTCCAAGAAGCTCGACATCGACCTCAACCCGCGCTACGGCACCTGGGACGTCCAGAAGAGCGGCCGGGCGGACGCGAAGACGCCGTGGGTGCGCGAGGTGACGGCGTCGGGGACGCAGCAGACGGCGTAGCGGCAGGGGGCCGCCGCCGTCCTGTGAACAGGCGCGGGGAAGCAGCCGCCGCAGCCGTCCCTGTGAACACGCGAGGGCGGATCCACCTGCCCCACCCGGCCTGTGGACAACTTGCCTGTGGATAACTCGGGGGGCCGTCGGCGAGGTGGGTTACGTTCGGATCGTGAACGCAACCAGTCCCGAAGCCGCCCCCGGCCGCATCGTCCTGCTCACCACCAGCCACCGTGTCGCGCCCGGCCTGCTGTCCTGGCCCGCCTGGCAGGCGCTGCACGCGGCCGACCGTGTGCTGTGCGCGGACGGCGCGCACCCTCAGCTGCCGTATCTGCGCGAGGCCGGCATAGCGGTCGACGAGAACGCCCCGACCGCCGAGCAGCTGATCGACGCGTGCGCCGGCGGCCGCACGGCCGTGGTCGTGGCGACGGGCGAGGGCGAGCCGGCCCTGACGGACGGCCTGGCCCGCCTCGCGGGCTCCGGACGCGTCAGCATGCCGGACCTGGAACTGCTCCCCGCCTCCTACGACCTGCCCGGCGCCCGACTCCTCGACCTGGTCCAGGTCATGGACCGCATCCGTGTCGAGTGCCCGTGGTCCTCCCAGCAGACCCACAAGGGCCTGGCGAAGTACGGCATCGAGGAGGCCTACGAACTCGTCGAGGCGATCGAGGAGGGCGACCGCGACGAACTCCGCGAGGAACTGGGCGATGTCCTGCTGCAGGTCGTCTTCCACGCCCGTATAGCCGAGGAGGACCCGGAGTCCCCCTTCTCCATCGACGACGTGGCCGGCGGCATCGTCGCCAAGCTCATCCACCGCCACCCGCACGTCTTCGGCGACGAGACGGCGACGACCCCTGAGGAGGTCAAGGAGCACTGGCTGCGCACGAAGGCGGCGGAGAAGCAGCGCGAGTCGGTGACGGACGGGATCCCACTGGGACAGCCGGGCCTGGCACTGGCCGCGAAGCTGGCGTCCCGGGTGCGCACGGCGGGCCTGGAGGTGCCGCTGCCGACGGGCGGCGGCCTCGGCTACGAGCTCCTCGCGATGGCGGTCCGCGCGGAGGCCGCCGGGGTGGACCCGGAGGCGGCCCTGAGGGTCGCGGCTCGGACCTACCGGGATGCGGTGCGGGCTGCTGAGGGGGTGTCCCCTCAATAAGGAGGGACCGGCGATAGGGAGGAACGGTTATGGGGAGGGACCGGCGATAGGGAGGAACGGTTATGGGGAGGGACCGGCGACAGGGAGGAACCGGTAATGGGGAGGGACCGGCAATAGGGAGGGGGCCGGAACAGGGAGCGGGAACCGGACCGGCAACGGATACGGTCAAGGAGTGACCGACCAGCCCACCAGCCAGCCCACCAACGAGCCCACCCCCACCGGCACCACCCCCACCGGCACCACCCCCACCGGCACCACCCCCACCGGCACAACCCCCGAGCGCCTCACCCCCGAGCCCCTCACGCCCCCCGACCTCTTCACCTGGGAGTTCGCGACCGACCCGTACCCCGCCTACGCCTGGCTCCGCGAGCACGCCCCGGTCCACCGGACCCGGCTGCCCAGCGGCGTGGAGGCCTGGCTGGTCACCCGGTACGCCGATGCCAAGCAGACCCTCGCCGACAATCGGCTCTCCAAGAACCCGGCCCACCACGACGAGCCCGCCCACGCCAAGGGCAAGACCGGCATCCCCGGTGAGCGCAAGGCCGAGCTCATGACGCATCTGCTCAACATCGACCCGCCGGACCACACCAGGCTGCGCAGGCTCGTCTCCAAGGCCTTCACGCCCCGCAGGGTCGCCGAGTTCGAGTCTCGGGTGCAGGAGCTCACGGACCGGCTGATCGACCAGTTCGCGGCGAAGGGGAGCGCCGACCTCATCCATGAGTTCGCCTTCCCGCTCCCCATCTACGCCATCTGCGACCTGCTCGGCGTCCCCCGCGAGGACCAGGACGACTTCCGGGACTGGGCGGGCATGATGATCCGTCACCAGGGCGGCCCTCGCGGCGGTGTCGCGCGGTCGGTGAAGAAGATGCGCGGCTATCTGGCCGACCTCATCCACCGCAAGCGGGAGGCCCTGCCCGAGGAGCCCACGCCCGGTGAGGACCTCATCTCCGGTCTCATCCGGGCCTCCGACCACGGAGAGCACCTCACCGAGAACGAGGCCGCAGCGATGGCCTTTATCCTGCTGTTTGCCGGTTTTGAGACGACCGTGAATCTGATCGGGAACGGCGTCTACGCGCTGCTCACCCACCCCGAGCAGCGCGCCCGCCTGCAGACGTCCCTCGCCGCCGAGGAGACCGGCCTCCTCGAAACCGGCGTCGAGGAACTCCTGCGCTACGACGGCCCCGTCGAGCTCGCCACCTGGCGCTTCGCCACCGAGCCGCTCACCATCGGCGGGCAGGACATCGCGGCCGGCGACCCGGTGCTCGTCGTCCTGGCCGCCGCCGACCGGGACCCGGAGCGGTTCGCCGACCCCGACGTCCTCGACCTCGGCCGCCGCGACAACCAGCACCTCGGCTACGGGCACGGCATCCACTACTGCCTCGGCGCGCCGCTCGCCCGACTGGAGGGCCAGACCGCCCTCGCCACCCTTCTCACCCGTCTCCCAGATCTCCGACTCGCCGTGGACCCGGGGGAGTTGAGGTGGCGCGGAGGTCTCATCATGCGAGGGCTGCGCACGCTTCCAGTGGATTTCACACCAGTTGGGTGAGTACGTCCACCCCGTCAAACGTGACACGCGCTCAAGTCTGTGATCTTCACGTGATCTACGCGGCATTAACTTGTGACAAGTGATCGAATGCCTATACGTTCACGGATCAACGACGGCGCCAGGTTTCACGCGCCGCGGTCACTGCTGCCTCGTGAAAGGTCCCCGCATGCTCTCCGGGAACGGTCGTCACCGTCGCCCCCGTCAGGCGCCGGCTCTCCTCGTCGCGGCCGGAGTGACCGGGTCCGCCATCGCCATCCCGCTGCTCGGCGCCGCTAGCGCGAGCGCTGCCGACGGCACCGTGTGGGACAAGGTGGCCGAGTGCGAGAGCGGCGGCTCCTGGAGCACGGACGAGGGCAACGGGCGCTACGGCGGACTGCAACTGACCCAGGACGACTGGGAGCAGTACGGCGGCCTCGACTACGCCCCGCGCCCCGACCTGGCGAGCCGCTCCCAGCAGATCACCGTGGCGCAGGCCATCCTCGCCGACCAGGGAACCAAGCCCTGGGGCACCTGTGCGGTGCTCAACGGGCTCACCCCGAAGAACGGCTCGGTCGACCTCGACACCGGAGTGGAGGGCGACTCGCCCTCCGAGGTGTCCGGATCCTCCGGCTTGCTCGATTCGTCCGGCTCGTCCAATTCGTCTGACTCCTCGGGTTCCTCGAACTCGTCGGACTCGACCGACGGCCCGTCGAGTTCATCGAGCTCGTCGAGTGAATCCCCCAGCGCTTCGTCCGAATCGCGCCGGGATTCATCTTCTTCTCCCTCTTCCTCCCCTTCTTCGTCGTCCAAGGCGGACAGCTCGGCCAAGCCCGACGCGTCGCCTGACGCCAAGGACTCACAGTCGCCCGACAGCTCCCCCGTGGAGACCCCGGACGGGGATAATCAGGACAACTGGGTGCAAGACGTGGGCGCCTGGAGCCTCGTCGACACCAGCGCGCTCACCGGCGAGGAGGCTGGCTCCGGACGCCACCGCGGGCCCAGCGCCAGCGAGGGCGAGGCTGCCGACCCGGCCGCCGAGCCCTCCGGCCGACACGCCTCGTACAAGGTCCGGGCCGGCGACACTCTGGCCTCCATCGCCGACTCCCTTGACCTCGACGGCGGGTGGCGGGCGCTGTACGACGCGAACAAGGGCGCCATCGGAAGCGACGCGAACGACATCGCCCCCGGTCAGACCCTGGACGTCCCCGTCCAATAGGGGCCGAACGGGGCGAAAGGCAGCGGGAGTTCGCGTCACCTTTCACACCTGAATGTCCGCTTTGGATGCAGTGAGAGATAGATCTCAGAAGCCCTGATCGTCTTTGTAATTCCGGGAATCGGGTGTCTACGGTCGTGATCGCTCGTCACCGCGAGCCCCGGCTGCCGCAACGCCGAATCCTGCCAGCGGCCGCACGGGAACAGTCGTCGCGTCAAGCGCCGTAGGCAGGAGCGGGGGACCCAAGGTAAGCGCCGGGTCCGGCAGTTGAGGCCTTTCGGGGCCGCACGGCCGGAGTCGGCTCGGGGTGAAGCCGCGCAACGCGAGCCGAAAGGCGGACGAGCGCGGCCGGGCAACTCAACCGGCCCGAACCCGACAGCTCACCTCGCAGGCGTCGGTGAGGGGATCCAACCATGCTGTTTTCCAGCAAGGGCAAGCACCGTCGTCCGTCCAAGGCCGCCCGCGCCATCGCCGTCGTCGGCGTCACGGGTGCCGCCGCCGTCGCCGCCCCGCTGATGGCGGCCGGCAGCGCCTCCGCCGCCACCGCCTCCGAGTGGGACGCCGTCGCCCAGTGCGAGGCCGGCGGCAACTGGTCCATCAACACCGGCAACGGCTACTACGGCGGTCTGCAGTTCTCCGCCTCCACCTGGGCCGCGTACGGCGGCACGGCGTACGCCTCCACCGCCGACCAGGCCAGCAAGGCCCAGCAGATCGAGATAGCCGAGAAGGTCCTCGCGGGCCAGGGCAAGGGTGCCTGGCCGAACTGCGGCACCGGCCTGTCGAGCGCCGCGTACAACGGCTCCGGCTCCTCGCAGAGCACCGAGGCCACCCCCCGCGCCACCGAGGAGCAGCCGGCCTCCCGCTCTGCCGAGCGTCCGGCCGCCAAGAAGTCGACCAAGACCCTCACCACCCCGACCGGCAAGAAGGTCAAGAAGGGCGACGGCGAGTACAAGGTCGCCAAGGGCGAGACCCTCAGCTCGATCGCCGAGAAGGAGAAGGTCAAGGGCGGCTGGGAGAAGCTCTTCCAGCTGAACAAGGACATCGTCGACGACGCCGACCTGATCTTCCCGGGTCAGCAGCTGCACCTGAAGTAATACGCGGCCAACAGCTGAACCACAGTGCCCTCACATCCGTGGAACTCATAGTGAAGCCCTTGTGAGGGCCACCCCCGTCCGTGAGGGGCCCCCGTCCCTCACGGGCTCCCCGCTCCGGTGCGTGTTCCCCGTACGCACCGGGGCGGGGCTTTTCTTTCCCTGGAAGTCACCCACCCTTTGTTCCGGTAGGGAACAATGGGTACGGTTCGGTCCTGTCCACGGGACGGTCGGTCGGCTGCCGATGTCCCCGGGGCGGTTAGGCTCTAGTCGCGAGGCTCACAGCCCCGCACCACCAGCGACACAGTGCTTCACATCCCAAGAAGGAGATACTCGTGCCGTCCATCGACGTCGTCGTAGCCCGGGAAATCCTGGACTCCCGAGGCAATCCCACGGTCGAGGTCGAGGTCGGCCTCGACGACGGCAGCACGGGTCGTGCCGCCGTTCCGTCCGGCGCTTCGACGGGCGCCTTCGAGGCCGTCGAGCTCCGCGACGGCGACTCGAACCGCTACCTCGGCAAGGGCGTGGAGAAGGCCGTCCTCGCCGTCATCGAGCAGATCGGCCCGGAGCTGGTCGGCTACGACGCCACCGAGCAGCGCCTGATCGACCAGGCGATGTTCGACCTGGACGCCACCGACAACAAGGGCTCCCTCGGCGCCAACGCCATCCTCGGCGTCTCGCTCGCCGTCGCCCACGCCGCCTCCGAGGCCAGCGACCTCCCGCTGTTCCGCTACCTGGGCGGCCCCAACGCGCACCTGCTGCCGGTGCCGATGATGAACATCCTGAACGGCGGCTCGCACGCCGACTCCAATGTGGACATCCAGGAGTTCATGATCGCCCCGATCGGCGCGGAGTCCTTCTCCGAGGCCCTGCGCTGGGGCGCCGAGGTCTACCACACGCTGAAGAAGGTCCTGAAGAGCAAGGGCCTGGCCACCGGCCTCGGCGACGAGGGCGGCTTCGCCCCGAACCTCGGCTCCAACCGTGAGGCCCTCGACCTCATCCTGGAGGCGGTCAAGGAGGCCGGCTACACCCCCGGCGAGCAGATCGCCCTCGCGCTCGACGTCGCCGCGTCCGAGTTCTACAAGGACGGCGTCTACACCTTCGAGGGCAAGGAGCGCTCGGCCGCCGAGATGACCGAGTACTACGCGGAGCTCGTCGACGCGTACCCGCTCGTCTCCATCGAGGACCCGCTGTTCGAGGACGACTGGGACGGCTGGAAGACCATCACCGACAAGCTCGGTGACAAGGTCCAGCTCGTCGGCGACGACCTGTTCGTCACCAACCCCGAGCGCCTGGCCCGCGGCATCGACGAGGGCGCGGCCAACGCCCTGCTGGTGAAGGTGAACCAGATCGGCTCGCTCACCGAGACCCTGGACGCCGTCGAGCTGGCCCAGCGCAGCGGCTTCAAGTGCATGATGTCGCACCGTTCCGGCGAGACGGAGGACGTCACCATCGCCGACCTGGCCGTCGCCACCAACTGCGGCCAGATCAAGACCGGCGCCCCGGCCCGCTCCGAGCGCGTCGCCAAGTACAACCAGCTGCTGCGCATCGAGGAGATCCTCGACGACGCGGCGGTGTACGCCGGCCGCAGTGCGTTCCCGCGCTTCAAGGGCTGACACCCGGCTGAGCCCCAACCTGGGGTGAGCCTTAGCCAGTCGTACGTACGTCCCCGTACTCGGTCCCGTACCGTGTGCGGGGACGTACGCATGTGAAACGGGAGGCGGGACATGGCCGTCAAGGATCGGGACCGGTTCTCCACCGCGACCAGGATCCGGTTGCTCGGCGAGCAGACGGCGGCCCGTGTCTACCGTTCCCAGACCAAGCGGCAGGCCCGGCGCTCCAGGCTCACCGGACGCGCCGCGCTGCTCGCGCTGGTCGTCTGCTCCATGGTCGTGGCGCTCGCCTACCCGATAAGGCAGTACGTCTCCCAGCGTGCCGAGATCGCCGACATGCAGCGGGAGAAGGAAGAGGCCGCCCAGCGGGTCGAGGAACTGCGCGACGTCAAGGCACGCTGGCAGGACGACGCCTACGCCGAGCAGCAGATCCGGCTGCGGCTGCACTATGTGATGCCGGGGGAGACCGGCTACGTCGTGATCGACCCGGACGCGGCCAAGCAGTCGCGCGCCGAGCTGGGTGCGGCCGACCGCCCCTGGTACGCGAACATCTGGGACGGGGTCGACAAGGCCGACGCGTCCCGCCAGTGAACCGATCGTCCGGGCCGGTCGACAGACCGCCGACGAGAACGACAGAAAGACAGGCATGGAAACCGCCCCGCCGCCCACCCCGCGCACCGAGCCCACCGACGCGGACGTCGAGGCCTTCAAGCAGCAGCTCGGGCGTCCCCCGCGCGGGCTGCGCGCGATCGCGCACCGGTGCCCGTGCGGGCAGCCGGACGTCGTCGAGACGGCCCCGCGGCTGCCCGACGGCACGCCCTTCCCGACGCTGTACTACCTGACGTGCCCGAAGGCGTCGTCGGCGATCGGCACGCTGGAGGCGAACGGCGTGATGAAGGAGATGACGGCGCGGCTGGAGTCCGACCCGGAGCTGGCCGCCGCGTATCGCTCGGCGCATGAGGACTACATCCGGCGGCGCGACGAGATCGAGGAGCTGACGGGCTTTCCGAGCGCGGGCGGCATGCCGGACCGGGTGAAGTGTCTGCATGTGCTGGTCGCGCACTCGCTGGCCGCGGGGCCGGGCGTGAACCCGCTGGGGGACGAGGCGATCGCGATGCTGCCGCAGTGGTGGAGCAAGGGCGCGTGCGTGGCGCTCCCGGAGCAGTCCGAGGCGCCCGGGAAGTCCGAGGAGGGCGGCCGGTGACCCGCGTCGCCGCCATCGACTGCGGTACGAACTCCATCCGGCTCCTCGTGGCAGACGTCGACCCACACACCGGGGAACTCGTCGACCTGGACCGCCGTATGACCATCGTGCGGCTCGGCCAGGGCGTCGACCGCACGGGGCGGCTCGCGCCCGAGGCGCTGGAGCGGACCTTCGCCGCCTGCCGTGACTACGCGGCGATCATCAAGGAGCACGGCGCCGAGCGGCTGCGGTTCGTCGCCACGTCCGCCTCCCGGGACGCCGAGAACAGGGACGAGTTCGTCCGCGGGGTCATGGACATCCTGGGCGTCGAGCCCGAGGTCGTCACCGGGGACCAGGAGGCCGAGTTCTCCTTCACGGGCGCCACGAAGGAGCTCGTGGGGCGCGAGGACCTGCACCGGCCCTACCTCGTCGTGGACATCGGCGGCGGGTCGACCGAGTTCGTCGTCGGCGAGGAGCACGTCCGCGCGGCACGCTCCGTGGACGTCGGCTGCGTGCGGATGACCGAGCGCCATCTGGTCCGCGACGGCGTCGTCTCCGATCCGCCCTCCGAGGAGCAGATCGCGGCGATGCGGGCCGACATCGAGGCGGCCCTCGACCTCGCCGAGGAGACGGTGCCGCTGCGCGAGGCCAGGACGCTGGTGGGGCTTGCCGGTTCGGTCACCACGGTATCGGCGATCGCGCAGGACCTGCCCGAGTACGACTCGGCCCGCATCCACCACTCCCGGATCGGCCACGACCGCGTCCGCGAGATCACCGACTGGCTCCTGCGCTCCACCCACGCCGAGCGCGCGGCCGTACCGTCCATGCACCCGGGGCGCGTTGACGTCATCGCGGCGGGCGCGCTGGTGCTGCTGGCGATCATGGAACGGATCGGTGCCGACGAGGTCGTCGTCAGCGAGCACGACATCCTCGACGGCATCGCCTTCAAGGTGGCGGAGGCGGCCCGGTAGGGCGGGCGCAGCCACTGAGCCGCGGTGCGCCCGCGGATGCGCAACGGCCCCGGTACCTCTCCACGAGGTACCGGGGCCGTTGCGTCAAAGCCCGTGCGGGCTGTCCGTCAGTTGCAGAGGAGGACGAGGAGGCCGCTGCACCCTCCGTCGTCGCCATGGCCGCCGTGGGCCGGACTGGACTGTACGGCAGTGGCGTTCATGGCGGTGGGCGTCGCTGCCGCAGTGGATGCGGCAGCCGTCCCCAGCGCAAGGGCGATGCCGAGGGCAGCGCCGACCGAGACTATTCGCTTGGCAGCCCGCAGGGGCGCCTTCTGTGAGGTGATCATGGCTGCACGTTATGTGGCCTTCTGATCAATTTCGCGCGGAGTGTGGCCGACCGGGTGACGGCCCCTCAGATTTGCCGTCACGGGGTGGATCGGGTCTCGATTTGCTACTGGCGGGTAGCTTCGGTTGAGCAGGTCGGCTAGCGTATGAGCGCCCCCGAGGGGGCTTTCGGAGCCCGCGTCGACCCGCCACGGGCGCCCGCCCGAGAAAGTTCGTGAAGTTCTTCACAAGGAATTCGGCCCTGTCGGACCACGGATCGGTGTCGGTTGACCCTTCCGAGGGGTGAACAACCCCTTGAACATGTTCAGATGGCCGGTGTAAAGAGGCTCTGGGAGCTTCCCGCCCGAGGGTGTTCCGACCCGCTCACAGGGGCCCGGGAGGGACAGAGAGGCAGCTCACGCGGCATTGACAACGGGGCGTATCGCTTCCCGGTTCCCGATCGTGACCATGACCTGTGTCACGCGAGCCGGGGAGTGTAGCACAGGGGCTGCAAGAGCTTGTGAAGGGGCGCACGAGCGACCCCCCTGGGGCAGGTGGATACTCGATGGCATGAGCACCACGGAGCGTCCCAGGATCCTCGTAGTAGGCGGTGGGTACGTAGGCCTGTACGCAGCTCGGCGCATTCTCAAGAAGATGCGCTACGGAGAGGCGACCGTCACGGTCGTCGACCCCCGGTCGTACATGACCTACCAGCCCTTCCTCCCCGAAACCGCCGCCGGCAGCATCTCCCCGCGCCACGTCGTCGTCCCGCTGCGACGCGTGCTGCCCAAGGCGGAGGTCCTCACCGGCCGGGTCACCACCATCGACCAGGACCGCAAGGTCGCCACGATCGCCCCGCTGGTGGGCGAGGCGTACGAGCTGCCGTTCGACTACCTGGTCATCGCGATGGGCGCGGTCTCCCGCACCTTCCCGATCCCCGGCCTCGCCGAGCAGGGCATCGGCATGAAGGGCATCGAGGAGGCCATCGGCCTGCGCAACCACGTCCTCGAGCAGCTCGACAAGGCCGACTCCACGACCGACGAGGAGATCCGCCGCAAGGCGCTCACCTTCGTCTTCATCGGCGGCGGCTTCGCCGGTGCGGAGACCATCGGTGAGGTCGAGGACATGGCCCGCGACGCGGCCAAGTACTACACCAGCGTCACCCGTGAGGACATGCGCTTCGTCCTCGTCGACGCCGCCGACAAGATCCTTCCCGAGGTCGGCCCCAAGCTCGGCCAGTACGGCAAGGAGCACCTGGAGGCCCGTGGCGTCGAGGTCTACCTCTCGACCTCCATGGATTCCTGCGTCGACGGCCACGTCGTGCTGAAGAACGGCCTCGAGGTCGACTCCAACACGATCGTCTGGACGGCCGGCGTCAAGCCGAACCCGGCCCTCACCCGCTTCGGTCTGCCGCTCGGCCCCCGCGGTCACGTCGACTGCGAGCCGACCCTCCAGGTCGCGGGCACCGACTACATCTGGGCCGCCGGCGACAACGCCCAGGTCCCGGACCTCGTCGGCCGCAAGGCCGGCAACCCCAACGCCTGGTGCCCGCCGAACGCCCAGCACGCGCTGCGCCAGGCCAAGGTCCTCGGCGACAACGTGATCTCCGGTTTGCGGGGCTTCCCGCAGAAGGACTACTCGCACGCCAACAAGGGCGCGGTGGCGGGCCTCGGCCTCCACAAGGGCGTGGCGATGATCGTCATGGGCAAGGTGAAGATCAAGCTCAAGGGCCGTCTCGCCTGGTACATGCACCGTGGCTACCACGGCATGGCGATGCCGACCTTCAACCGCAAGATCCGCGTCTTCGCCGACTGGACGCTCGGCATGTTCCTCAAGCGCGAGGTCGTGGCGCTGGGCGCACTGGAGTCCCCGCGCGAGGAGTTCTACGAGGCCGCGAAGCCGGCCCCGGTCGCCCCCGTGAGCAACGCCGAGAAGGGCGAGAAGGCCAAGGCCTCCTGACCCCAGGTCACTTGAACGACCCCGAAGGGGGCCACCCGCCATCCGTGGTGCGGGCGGCCCCCTTCGGGCTGTCCGGGAGACCTCCGCGGGCGCCGGTCGCGTACGCCTTCCCAGGGTTTGCCCAGCTGTAACGCGCGTGGGGGACTGCGCGCGGGGCTTGCAGGTGTTTACGTGGTGTTGGACATTCCGGGATCCCATCACGGAGGTGTGCGCCATGCCAGACGCCGCGGTGCGGCTGAAGGGCCTGCTCGAACAGTTGCTGGGGGTTCCGCTCCCGGTGCGCATTCGCGCCTGGGACGGTTCGCAGACGGGTCCGCCGGGCGCGCCGACCCTCGTCGTACGCAATCGCCGCGCCGTACGACGGCTGTTGTTCAAGCCCGGTGAGCTGGGGCTGGCCCGGGCCTGGGTGGCCGGGGACCTCGAGATCGAGGGAGACCTGTACGCCGCCCTCGATCTGCTGGCGGGGCTCGTGTGGGAGCGCGGGGAGGATGCCCGCAGCCTGGCTCAGGCGCTCCGGGATCCCGACGTACGTGCCGCCGTCCGCGGCCTCGTCAAGCTCGGCGGACTTCCGCTGCCGCCCGCGCCGCCTCCCGAGGAGGTGCGCCGGGCCCGTGCCCATCTGCACACCAAGCGCACCGACAGACGCGCGATCAGCCACCACTACGACGTCGGCAACGACTTCTACGAGATCGTCCTCGGCCCGTCCATGGTGTACTCCTGCGCCTACTGGCCGGCCCCGCCCCCGCACGGCACCCTCGAGGCCGCCCAGCACGACAAGCTCGACCTCGTCTGCCGCAAGCTCGGCCTGAGGCCCGGACTGCGGCTGCTCGACGTCGGCTGCGGCTGGGGCTCCATGGCCATGCACGCGGCCCGCGAGTACGGCGTGAGCGTCGTCGGCATCACCCTCTCCCAGGAGCAGGCGGCCTACGCCCGCAAGCGCATCGCCGACGAGGGGCTCACCGACAAGGTCGAGATCCGCGTACAGGACTACCGGGACGTCGACGACGGGCCGTACGACGCCGTCTCCTCCATCGGCATGGCCGAACACGTCGGCGCCGAGCGGTACCTGGAGTACGCCGACGTACTGCACCGGCTGCTCAAGCCCGGTGGGCGGCTGCTCAACCACCAGATCGGGCGCCGTCCGCAGCGGGACGAATCCTCGTACGTGGTCGACGAGTTCATCGACTCCTATGTCTTTCCCGACGGTGAGCTCCAGCCCATCGGCGTCACCGTCACCCAGCTCGAACGCGCCGGTTTCGAGGTGCGTGACGTCGAGTCGATCCGGGAGCACTACGCCCTGACCCTGCGCCGCTGGGTCGCCAACCTGGAAGCCGACTGGCCGCGGGCCGTGAAGCTCACCAGCATCGGACGCGCCCGCGTCTGGCGGCTGTACATGGCCGCCTGCGTGCTCGCCTTCGAGGGCAACCGCATCGGCGTCAACCAGGTGCTGGCCGTCAGGACACCCGACTCCGGTGACTCCGGGATGCCGTTGCGGGCCCGCAAGTGGAGTGAGCCCGAGCGCCGTTGATCCGGACGTGAGGGGACGCAGGAGGACGCAAGCCGAAGGGCCGGGCTCCCCCGTGGTGGGGAAACCCGGCCCTTCGGTGTGCCGGAGTGGGGTCACTCGGTCTTGATGGCGTTCAGCATGTTCAGCCGTGCGGCGTTGCGGGCCGGCCACAGCGCGGCCAGGACGCCCACCAGACCGGCCAGCACCAGGAAGATCCCGATCCGGTCCCAGGGCAGGACCAGCCGGTAGCCCGGGATCTGCTCGGCGATGGTCTCGCCGATCGCCCAGCCGAGGAACGAGCCGAGACCGATGCCGACCACCGCGCCGAACACCGAGATGACCACGGCCTCCAGCCGGACCATCCGCTTCACCCGGCGCCGGTCGAGACCGATCGCCCGCAGCATGCCGATCTCCTGCTGCCGTTCGAACACCGACATCGCGAGGGTGTTGACGACGCCCAGCACCGCGATGATCAGGGCCATCGCGAGCAGGCCGTACATGATGTTCAGCAGGGTGTTGATGACGCCGCCGAACTCGTCGCGGATGTCCTGCCGGTCCATGACCTTGATCGCGGGGTTGTCGCCCAGCGCGTTGATCAGGGCCTTCTCGTTCGCCGCGGACTGGCCGCCGTCCACCTTCACGAAGATCTGCTGGATGTACGGCTGCACCTCGTGCGGGTTCACGACCTTCGTGTCGACGAGGACGGGCGAGAGGAACTCGCTGTCCTTGAAGACGGCTCCGACCTTGAGCGTGCCCTTCTTCTCGTCGTTGAACGTGACGGGGACGCTGTCGCCGGGCTTCCAGCCCTTGCTCTTGGCCGTCTTCTCGGCGACCGCGATGCGGCCGTCGGCGAGCGAGTCGATGGTGCCGCTGACGACGTCGACGTTCAGGACCTGCTCGATGTCGCCCGGCGTGACCGCCGAGGCGGACACGTAGTCCTCGTCACCGGCCTGGAAGTAGACGCTCTGCTGCGGCGAGACCGCCGAGACGCCCTTGGCCTTCTCCAGCGCCGTCAGCGCGGACTGGTCGAGGTCCCCGCCGTTCGCCATCGAGACCATGTAGTCGGCCTTGATGTTGTCCGTGGTCATCTTGTCGATGGCCGTGCCGACCGTGATACCGAGCACCGACAGACCGGTCACCAGCGTCAGGCCGATCGCCAGCGCCGAGGCGGTGGCTCCGGTACGGCGCGGATTGCGGACCGCGTTCTGGCCGGCCAGCTTGCCGGCCACGCCGAAGGGGCCGACGAGCAGCGGACGGACGAGCGCGATCACGGGCCGGGACAGCAGCGGGATCAGGATGATCACGCCGATCAGCGCGAAGAACGCGCCCGCCCCGATGTACATCCGGCCGTCGTCGCCGCCGGTCGAGGCACCCAGCACGATCCCGGCCGCGCCGAGACCGGTGATGGCCGTACCGATGGAGTTGCGCAGCACCAGCGACTTGGTGGTGGCCGCCGCGTGGACGCTGTTCATGGCCGCCACCGGCGGGATCTTCGCGGCCCGGCGGCCGGGCAGCCAGGCGGCGAACATGGTGATCAGCACACCGACGCTGATCGCGGCGATCACCGGCGTGGCGGACAGGACGAGCGGGCCGTCCGGAATCTTCATCTCGAACGCGGCCATCCCGGACCGCAGGCCGACCGCGAGCCCGATGCCGAGGACGAAGCCGATCACCGAGGCGACCAGACCCACCACCGCGGCCTCGGCGAGCACCGAGCGGGTGATCTGCTTGCGCGACGCACCGACGGCGCGCATCAGGGCGATCTCCTTCGTGCGCTGGGCGACCAGCATCGTGAAGGTGTTGGAGATCAGGAAGATCCCGACGAAGAGCGCGATGCCCGCGAAGCCGAGCAGGACCTGCTTGAGCGAGCCGAGGCCCTGTTCGATCTGCTCGGCCTGCTCGCCCGCGAGCGCCTGGCCGGTCTGGGCCTCGGCGCTGTCCGGCAGCAGCGGCTTGACGGCGTCCAGGATCTTCTTGTCGTCCCCGCCGGGGGCGCCGCTGACGGTGACGCTCTCGAAGTAGCCCGGCTTGAGGTACTGCTTCTGGGCGACCGCGGTGTCGAAGAGGACGAGGCTGCCGCCGGCGTTCACGGCGCCGTCCTCGGTGGTGAACACGCCGCTGAGGGTGTACTCCTTCACCGGCCCGTTCGTGGCGACCCGGACCCGGTCGCCGACCTGGTACTCGCCCTTGGCCGCGGACTCCTTGTCCAGGGCGATCTGATCGTCCTTCACCGGGCCGGAGCCGTCGGTGAACGTGTAGGCGGGGTTCTTGCCGTCCTTGCCGGGGTCGAAGTTGGAGCCCTTGTTGGACCAGCCGACGCCGATCAGCTTCCCGTCGGGGTCGGCGACCCCGGCGAAGCCCTCGACGCGGCCGTAGGCGGCGTCGACGCCGTCCACCGCGGCGATCTTGTCGAGGGTCTTCCGGGAGAGGCCGGGCTCTTCCTTGGCGTCGTCGGGGTTGGCGTACGAGGTGATGGAGACGGCGACGTCGTCGTAGCTCTTCGCCGACTGGTTGCGGAAGGCGTTGGAGAGGGTGTCGGCGAAGACCAGGGTGCCGGAGACGAACGCCACGCCGAGCATCACGGCGAGCACGGTCATCAGGAGCCGGGCCTTGTGCGCCAGTACGTTGCGCAGGGCGGTGCGGAACATCAGCTGGTGCGGCCCTTCGCGTCGAACTGCTTCATGAAGTCGAGGACGTTGTCCGCGGTCGGCCGGTACATCTCGTCGACGATCCGGCCGTCGGCGAGGAAGACCACTCGGTCCGCGTACGCGGCGGCCACCGGGTCGTGCGTGACCATCACGACGGTCTGCCCCAACTCCCGTACGGAGTTGCGCAGGAAGCCCAGCACCTCGGCGCCCGAGCGCGAGTCGAGGTTTCCGGTCGGCTCGTCACCGAAGATGATCTCGGGCTTGGAGGCCAGGGCGCGGGCGACGGCGACGCGCTGCTGCTGGCCGCCGGAGAGCTGGGCGGGACGGTGGCTGAGGCGGTCGGCGAGGCCCACCATCCGGATGACCGAATCCACCCACTGCTTGTCGGCCTTGCGGCCCGCGATGTCCATCGGGAGGGTGATGTTCTCCAGCGCCGTCAGCGTCGGCAGCAGGTTGAACGCCTGGAAGATGAAGCCGATCTTGTCCCGGCGCAGCTTGGTCAGCTGCTTGTCCTTCAGGGACCCGAGCTCGGTGTCGCCGATGCGCACCGAACCGGAGGAGAAGGTGTCCAGGCCGGCCACGCAGTGCATCAGCGTGGACTTGCCGGAGCCGGACGGGCCCATGATCGCGGTGAACTCGGCCTGCCGGAATTCGACGGAGACCCGGTCCAGGGCGACCACCTGGGTCTCGCCCTGTCCGTAGATCTTCGACAGATCCGTGGCACGCGCGGCCACGGAGGTGGCCCGGCCGGCGATGGATGCGGTGGTCACGAGAAGGCACTCCTGAGGGACGACGGTGTGTACGAGGGGACGTAGTCCATCGTCCCGGCCGAAGTGCGCCGTGTAGTCAGTCGCTGTTCCGGTTCCGAAGGCAGACTGCGGATGGACCGGACCCCGCCGCGTCATACCTGAGGATGACGAGGACCCCTGACGGCCGCTCGCGTCAAGAACAGGTGGAGCGTCCTCGTTCGGACGGTGAAATTCCGTCATTCCGTATGCGCCGTCAACCGCCGCACGTAAGGCTATTGGCAAGTGCGGATGGCGTGTTCCGTGGGCTGATGCACCCTCAGACGTCAATAAAATAAGACAACATCGGTCCGACCGTCCGCTGTTCGGGGGATGTATCCCGATAGGCTCGGAACCTCGATGCGGAGCCCATGGCCTGCCCAGATGGTGGAATGCAGACACGGCGAGCTTAAACCTCGCTGCCCCTTCGCGGGCGTGCCGGTTCAAGTCCGGCTCTGGGCACCTCCGACGTTCTCCTTCCCTGTGGGCTTCCTGCAAGCTCCCTTCAAGACTTCACCGAACCGTTGACAGCGGGCGTGTGCGGTCGGAGACTCGCGTCAGGAAATGGTGAATGAAACTTCACCTAGCGAACAGCGAAGGGAAGGCGACCGATGCGCACCACCGTCGGCATCATCGGAGCGGGCCCGGCCGGCCTCCTCCTCGCCCGTCTGCTCCACAACGCCGGCATCGACTCGGTCGTCCTGGAGAGCCGCGACCGCGCCTACGTCGAACACCGCCAGCGCGCCGGAATCCTGGAGCAGGGCACGGTGGACGTGCTGCGCGCGGCCGGCGCTGGGGAGCGGATGGACCGCGAGGGTCTCGGGCACGACGGCATCGAGCTGCGGTTCGCCGGGAAGCGCCACCGCGTCGACTTCCCCGCACTCACCGGTGGCCGGTCGGTGATGGTCTACGCCCAGACCGAGGTCTGCAAGGACCTGATCGCCCTCCAGTTGAAGGAGGGCGGCCCGCTGCTGTTCGAGGCGGAGGCGCTCGCGGTGGAGGGCGCGGACACCGACAGCCCGCGCGTGCGCTTCCGGCACCAGGGGCGCGAGGACGTCCTGGAGTGCGACTACCTCGTCGGCTGCGACGGCTTCTGGGGCGTGTCCCGCAAGGCGATCCCCGCGGAGCTGACCCGGGTGTTCGAGCGGACGTACCCCTTCGGGTGGCTCGGCATCCTCGCCGACGTACCGCCCTCCCACGACGAGCTGGTCTACGCCCGCCACGACCGCGGCTTCGCCCTGCTCTCCATGCGCTCCCCGGCCGTCTCCCGCCTCTACCTCCAGGTGCCGGACGGCACCGACGCCGAGCAATGGGGCGACGACGAGATCTGGGCGGAGCTGGAACGCCGCTTCGAGACGGACGACGACTGGCGGCTCCGGCGCGGCCCGATCACCCAGAAGTCCGTCACCCCCATGCGCTCCTACGTCCACGAACCCATGCGGTACGGCCGCTTGTTCCTGGCCGGTGACGCGGCGCACATCGTGCCGCCCACGGGTGCGAAGGGGCTGAATCTGGCCGTCGGTGACGTCGTCACCTTCGCGCGGGCACTGACGTATCAGAGGGAGACGGGGTCGGCGGAGCTGCTCGACGCCTACTCCGAGACCTGTCTGCGCCGTGTCTGGCAGGCCGAGCGGTTCTCGTACGACATGACGACCCTGCTGCACCGGGCCCCCGACGCAACGCCGTTCGAGGACCGGCTCCAGCTGGCGCGACTGGAGCGGCTCGCCTCGTCGCGGGCCGCCGAGACGGACCTGGCCGAGGGGTACACGGGCCTTCCGTTCGGGTGAGCGCGGGTGCGGGCCGGGGGAGTGATCTCCGACGGGTTCCGGCCACGTCCCAGGTTGGTCATGAATGATCCCGTCCATGGCCGGGAATCACCCAGCCGCGTACCGTGTTGCGCAGCACGAAGAGGGAAAGATCCTCCGCAGGTATTAGGGTCGATCCTTTGCCAACCTATTACTCTTGAGCCAAGGCCCACGCACGGTGGCCATGGAGGAGTGAAATGAGGAGCAGCAACCCGGTCTTCTCGCGACGGGGGTTCAGCCGCGACAACGGCTACGCGGGCTTCAACACCGCGCCGCAGGCCGGGGGCGCCGCTGTCGGCACGCAGGGCAGCCCGTATGCCCAGCCGGCCGGCAACCCGTATGCGCAGAACCCTTACGCCCAGACGGATCTTCAGCAGGGCGCACCGCCGCAGGCCCCGGCCACCACCGGCCGGATGACGATCGACGACGTCATCCTGCGCACGGGCACCACGCTCGGCACCCTGATCGTCACGGCCGCGCTCGCCTGGGCGCTGCTGCCCGTCGACGACGCGAACATCAGCCGGTCCTACGGCATCGCCATCGTGGCCGGCCTCGTCGGCATGGTTCTGGCGCTCGTCCAGTCCTTCAAGCGCAAGGCCTCGCCGGCGCTGATCCTGTCGTACGCCGCGCTCGAGGGCGTGTTCCTCGGCGTCGTCTCCAGCGTCGTCGACAACCGCATCGCGAGCGGTGCGGCCATGCAGGCGGTGATCGGCACGATGGCGGTGTTCGCCGCCGTGCTGGTGGCGTACAAGGCGGGCTGGATCCGCGTCAACCGCCGCTTCGTCGGCTTCGTGATGGCGGCAGCGCTCGGCTTCATCCTGCTGATGGCGGTCAACCTGCTGTTCGCCGTCTTCGGCGGCGGTGACGGCCTCGGCTTCCGCAGCGGCCCGCTCGGCATCGTGTTCGGCATCGTCGGCATTCTGCTCGGCGCCTGCTTCCTCGCCCTGGACTTCAAGCAGGTCGAGGACGGCCTCGCCTACGGCGCGCCGCGCGAGGAGGCCTGGCTCGCCGCCTTCGGTCTCACGCTGACGCTGGTGTGGATCTACATGGAGTTCCTGAGGCTCATCTCGATCCTCAACAGCAGCGACTAGTCTGCGACGGCTGTGCAGCAAAGGGCCCCGGGTTCGATCCGGGGCCCTTCGTCGTGTGCGCGCCTAGAGGAATTTGCGCGCCGCCCTCCTCAGGTCGTACTCGTGGACGATCGCCTTCGCGTGGCCGTACGCGAGGTCGTATTCGTGGCGAAGCCAGCTGACCTTCTCCTCGAAGCGGACGAGGGCCGGGCCTTCTTCTACCGTGCGGAGCCAGTCGGAGACTTCACGACCGGTGCAGTGGGGGATGCGGGCGAGCATGTTGCGGTGGGTCTCCTCGGAGAGGACGTGGGACATCGGCGCCTCCGGACGCAAAGGGGATGTAAGCCGGTCCTTCAGGTCACCGTGCCTGAGCGTTCGCCCGTTGGCAACAGTCGCGTACGCTCACGGCGTGGTTGATACGACGCGTCTGACCCGAGCCGTAGATCACTTCGCCGACCGGTTGCGGGCGGCGCCGCAGAGCCGGTTGCAGAGAAGCGCGGCCGCGGAGGCGCTGGCGCTGGCCAGGGAGTTGGCACGTTGGGCTCAGGCTCTGGAGGCGCCCGGGGTGGAGCCCCGGGTCATGCCCGACGCCGGGATGTTCGCCGCTGCCGACCAAATCACCGTCGCTGTTCACGACTTGGCAGTCGTACTCACGAACGAGGGTGAGGTCGAGGACGCGGTGCGGCTGGTGGAGGAGGCGCAGAAGAAGGCGGGGGTCTGAGCGTCGTTCGCGGCCGCGGGTGCGTGGGGGCTGGTCGCGCAGTTCCCCGCGCCCCTGAGGGCGTTGCCGTCCCCGGCGCCTCAGAGGCTAGAGCGACGCTATGACCCGGTCGGCCAGGATGTAGACGTTCTCCTCGCCGCACGCGAACGTCAGCGTGTACGCGCCCGAGACTCCCGAACCGCCCAGCAGTACCGGCGTCTCGCCCGCGCGCAGGGCTGTCGCGAGGCGCTCCGCCGTCTCGCGGTGGCCCGGGGTCATGCACAGGGTCGTGCCGTCCGCGAAGACGTAGACGTCGAGGGTGCCCAGCGGGCCCGGGCGGACGTCGGTCAGTTCGGTGGCGGAGGCGGCGAGGTCCTCAAGGGTGGCCACGGTGCGCTCGTGATCGTTCACGGCCGGTGAGGAGACCGGGACGAAGTCCGGGTGGGAGGGGTGCCGGCGGCGGGCCGCGGCCAGTTCGGGGGACTCCCCGGCGAACTCGTCGGCGTCCGCGGTCGACTCGGTCACCGGCTCCAGGTGCTCCAGACCCGCGAAATCGGCCTGGCGGGGCAGGAACAGCTCACTGTCGGACAGGCCCAGCAGGGTGGGTGCGTCGCCGGCGTCACGGGACTCCTGGGCGGCCCAGAAGGCCCGCGCCTCGGCCAGCTCCCGCTCGCGCTCCTCGGCGAGCGCCTCGGCCACCGCGGCGCGTATCTCATCGGCGTCCGAGGAGAGGCGGGCCTGCGGGACGAGACCGCGGCCCGGGGCCGCGTTGGTCCGCGCCAGCTCGGTGTGCAGGGCCGCGACCTGCCGGCGCAGCACCATGAGGGTGCGCAGGACGGCGACGCCCACGGCGCCGGTGGCGGCCGTGGTGAGCAGCAAGGCGATCGGCATGGCGCTCACTGACGTACTCCCGGTTCAAAGTCGACCCCCGACTTCCTACATCAGCTTGAAGGGCGGACTATCCAGCTGTCAGTGCGTAACGTCACCAAACGGACAGGACTTTGGGCCTGATGTTTAGCGGTGAACGGCTCTGACCTGGGTAAATCCCTCCGCCGAGGGAGATAGGTCACATCCTGGGGGAGATTGGATCACAAAACGGCCCAGAACCGCGGGGTTTCCCGGGTTCTGGGCCGAAGGCTCACACTGGGTCGTGAGTTGACTACCCAGGGCCTCGAATGGGCCGGTTTCAGCTCAGGCGCTCGATGACCATCGCCATGCCCTGGCCGCCGCCGACGCACATCGTCTCCAGGCCGAACTGCTTGTCGTGGTGCTGGAGGGAGTTGATGAGCGTGGTGGTGATGCGGGCGCCCGTCATGCCGAAGGGGTGGCCGACGGCGATGGCGCCTCCGTTGACGTTCAGCTTGTCGATGTCGATGCCCAGGTCGCGGTAGGAGGGGATCACCTGGGCGGCGAACGCCTCGTTGATCTCGACCAGGTCGATGTCCTCGATGGTGAGACCGGCGCGGCGCAGGGCCTGCTGGGAGGCCTCCACCGGGCCGAGGCCCATGATCTCGGGGGACAGGCCGGACACACCGGTGGAGACGATGCGGGCGAGCGGGGTGAGGCCGAGCTCGCGGGCCTTGGTGTCGGACATGATCACGAGCGCGGCGGCGCCGTCGTTGAGGGGGCAGCAGTTGCCGGCGGTGACGAGGCCGTCGGGGCGGAAGACCGGCTTGAGGCCTGCCACGCCCTCCATGGTGACGCCGGCGCGGGGGCCGTCGTCCTTGCTGACGACGGTGCCGTCGGGGAGGGTCACCGGGGTGATCTCGCGCTCCCAGAAGCCGTTCTTGATGGCTTCCTCGGCGAGGTTCTGTGAGCGGACGCCGAACTCGTCCAGCTCCTGGCGGGTGATGCCCTTCGCCCGGGCGAGGTTCTCGGCGGTCTGGCCCATGGCGATGTACGGGTCGGGGATGAGCCCGTCCTCACGCGGGTCGTGCCAGGTCGTGCCCTCCTGCTGCGCGACCTCGACGGTGCGGGCCTCGGCCTCGGCGAAGAGGGGGTTGTGCGTGTCCGGGATGCTGTCCGAGTTGCCCTTGGCGAAGCGGGAGACCGTCTCGACGCCGGCCGAGATGAAGACGTCGCCCTCGCCCGCCTTGATGGCGTGCAGGGCCATGCGGGAGGTCTGCAGGGACGAGGAGCAGTACCGGGTGACGGTGCAGCCCGGGAGATGGTCCATGCCCATCTGTACGGCCACGATGCGGCCGAGGTTGTTGCCCTGCTCGCCGCCGGGCAGGCCGCAGCCGAGCATCAGGTCGTCGATGTCGCGCGGGTCCAGCTCGGGGACCTTGGCCAGCGCCGCCTGGATGATCGTGGCGGTGAGGTCGTCGGGGCGCAGGTCTTTGAGGGAGCCCTTGAAGGCGCGGCCGATGGGGGAGCGGGCGGTCGAGACGATCACGGCTTCGGGCATCACGGCTCCAGTTGAAAGGTGCGGCGCGCAGCGCCTCGTTGAGGGGTGGCGGTCGGGCGACGGGTGGGCATGCCGGGGGGTCGGGCAGGGCTGTGAGGGAAGTTACCCGTACGTACCCATTGGGTCACGGGGATGGGCATGTGACCTTTGCCGCAGCTTTCCAAGCGCTTGCTTTGCTCTCCCGGGTGAGGCGGAACGGGCCGCGTCCTCACACGCCGGACGGGCTGGGCGGCGTGGACGTCGGCTCGGCCTCCTGCACCCTCCGCCGGCGCCGCCTCTTGAGCAGGGCCCAGGGGCCCTTCGGGCCGGTCGGCATGGCTGCCGTGACCTCCGTGCCCGCCTCCGAAGCGGCCTCGGCCGCCGCACGGGCCACCGGGAGGAAGCCCTCGCGACGGGTGACGTCGGGGCGCTCCTCCTCCGCCGGCCACAGGCCCAGGGCCGCGCAGAGTGTCGGCAGGACGGCCATCGCCGCCGTGGCATAGCCCTCCGCGGAGGGGTGGTAGTTGTCGGGGCCGAAGAGCTCGCGCGGGTTCGCCGCGAACTCAGGGCCCAGTAGGTCGCCCAGCGACACCGTGCGGCCGCCCTGTTCGACGACGCCGATCGTCTGGGCGGCCGCCAGCTGGCGTGAGGCCCGTCTGGCGAGCCAGCGCAGCGGCTGCTGGACCGGTTCGATCGTGCCGAGGTCGGGGCAGGTACCCACCACGACCTCCGCGCCGGCCGTGCGCAGGCGCCGTACCGCGGCGGACAGGTGCCGCACTGAGCGGGTGGCCGGCATGCGGTTCGTGACGTCGTTCGCGCCCACCATGATCACGCAGATGTCGGGCACCAGGGCCGGATCGGCGAGCACCAGGGCCACCTGGCGGTCCAGGTCGTCCGAGCGGGCGCCCGGCAGGGCCACGTTGCGCAGCACCACCTGGCGTTCCGCCACCGCCGCCAGCCCCGACGCCAGCAACGCCCCCGGCGTCTGCCCCGCACGATGCACGCCCTGTCCCGCGGCCGTGGAGTCACCGAGGATGGTCAGGCGCAGGTGCGGTTCGCCGGGGGTGGCGTACAGGCGGCCGTACCGGCCGTCGGCGTTCGGTACGTGGTTGCTCGTGCCGTTGCCCACGTGGCGCCGGGCCATCCGCACCTCGGCGAGGACCAGACCGACGGCCGCCGCCCCCGCCAGACCGATGCCGCCGCCGCCGTACGCGGCGCCCGCCGCGATCCGCCGTGCCACCCTCGCCCTCGACATGCTCGTCATGCGTCGCCGCCACCTCCTCATAGCCGTACATCAACTGCTTGCCCCGCACAGGCCGTGGCCCAATCCCAACGAGGAGTGAACGACCGTCATGGGCCCCGTGCAGGCCATAGGCTGGCGGAACCACTAAGACCACTTCTTTTGCAGCATCCGGAGACAACGGTGCATTTCCACGACTCGATGATCAGCCTCGTCGGCAACACCCCGCTGGTGAGGCTCAACAACGTGACCAAGGGCATCCGGGCTACCGTCCTGGCCAAGGTGGAGTACTTCAACCCGGGCGGCTCCGTGAAGGACCGCATCGCCCTGCGCATGATCGAGGCCGCGGAGGAGAGCGGCGCACTCGAGCCCGGCGGCACGATCGTCGAGCCGACCAGCGGCAACACCGGTGTCGGCCTCGCCATCGTGGCGCAGCAGAAGGGGTACAAGTGCATCTTCGTGTGCCCCGACAAGGTCAGCACCGACAAGATCAACGTGCTGCGGGCCTACGGCGCCGAGGTGGTCGTCTGCCCCACGGCCGTCGATCCCGAGCACCCGGACTCGTACTACAACGTCTCCGACCGGCTGGTCCGTGAGACGCCGGGCGCCTGGAAGCCGGACCAGTACTCCAACCCCAACAACCCGCTCTCCCACTACCACTCCACCGGCCCCGAGCTGTGGGAGCAGACGGAGGGGAAGATCACCCACTTCGTGACGGGTGTGGGGACGGGCGGCACCATCTCCGGTACGGGCCGCTACCTCAAGGACGCCAGCGACGGCAAGGTGCAGGTCGTCGGCGCCGACCCCGAGGGCTCCGTGTACTCCGGCGGGTCCGGGCGGCCGTATCTCGTCGAAGGCGTCGGTGAGGACTTCTGGCCGACGGCGTACGACCGGACCGTCGCCGACGAGATCGTCCCCGTGTCCGACAAGGACTCCTTCCAGATGACCCGGCGGCTGGCGAAGGAGGAGGGCCTGCTGGTGGGCGGTTCGTGCGGCATGGCCGTCGTGGCCGCGCTGCGGGTCGCCGAGCGGCTCGGCCCGGACGACGTGGTGGTCGTGCTGCTGCCGGACAGCGGCCGCGGCTACCTCTCCAAGATCTTCAACGACGAGTGGATGGCCGACTACGGCTTCCTCGAGGACACCGGCCCGAGCGCGCGCGTCGGTGACGTCCTCAACGACAAGGAGCACGGCGCCATCCCGTCTCTCGTCCACATGCACCCCGACGAGACGGTCGGTGAGGCCATCGAGGTGCTGCGCGAGTACGGCGTCTCGCAGATGCCGATCGTCAAGCCGGGCGCCGGCCACCCCGACGTCATGGCGGCGGAGGTCGTCGGGTCCGTCGTCGAACGCGAGCTGCTCGACGCCCTGTTCACCAAGCGGGCCTCGCTGGAGGACCCGCTGGAGAAGCACATGTCGGCCCCGCTGCCGCAGGTCGGCTCCGGTGAGCCGGTCGCGGACCTGATGTCCGTGCTGGGCGCGGCCGACGCGGCGATCGTCCTCGTCGAGGGCAAGCCGACCGGTGTGATCAGCCGGCAGGACCTGCTGGCCTTCCTCGCCAAGGGCGGGAAGTAGCGGCAAACCTGCGGTGAACGGCCCGTGTCCGCGGCGAACTTGCGGTGGCCGGGGCCGCTCGGACCGTCGCGGAACTGGTACGAGCGCGTCACGTCCACGCAGCACCCGCTTAACACGGGTCGGGCACATTAGGGGTGTCGGCAGGGCGGGAGCGGCTCCCCGCCCGTGCCGGCGCCGAACGTCCAAGGACCTCCGGAGCGGCTCCCGGACCTCCATGGACGCCCGGACGTGAGACCTGGCCCTGACCCGGTCGACGTCCCTCGCGGGGACCGCCGTCGTCCCGCCCCCCGGCAACGGGGGTGCGGCGGTCCCCGCGCATAGCTCTGTCCGACGGCCGGTCGGGGTCGCCGGCAGCCTCAGCCCGTCTCCGCCGCGGCCCAACTCCCCAGCAGCGCAAGCCTCTCCGCCGTCTCCGAGCCCGGGGCCGGTGTGTACACCACCATCGTCTGGTCCGGTTCCGTCTGGATGGTCATGGTCTCGTACGGGAGGGTCAGCAGGCCCGCGAGCGGGTGCTGGATGCGTTTCGTGCCGGACATGCAGGCCTCGACCTGGTGGTCCGCCCACAGTCGGCGGAAGTCCTCGCTCTTGACGGACAGTTCGCCGACGAGGGCACACAGCTCGCTGTCGTCCGGGCGGTGGCCGGCGTTCAGGCGGAGGTGGGCGACCGCCTGCGCGGCGATCGCGGGCCACTCCGGGTAGCGGGCCCGGGAGCCGGGGTCGAGGAAGACGTGCCGGGGGATGTTGCGGTCGGCGGGAGCCGTACGGCCGTAGTCGCTGACCGCGTCGGCGAGGGCGTTCCAGGCGAGGACGTCCATGCGGGGGCCGATGACGAAGGCGGGCGTGCGGTCCATGCTGTCCAGCAGGGTCTGGACGCCCGGGCGCACGCGAGCCGTGTCCGGGTGGCGGGTGCCCCGGTCGCGGGGCCGGGCCACCGTGCGCAGATAGTCGTGCTCCGTCTCGTCCAGCCGCAGGACCCGCGCGATCGCGTCCAGGACGGCATCCGAGACGCTCTGCCCCCGGCCCTGTTCGAGGCGGACGTAGTAGTCGACGCTCACTCCGGCCAGTTGCGCCACCTCTTCGCGGCGCAGACCCGGAACGCGGCGCCGCCCGTACGAGGGCAGCCCCACCTCCTCCGGCTGGATGCGGCCGCGGCGTGAGCGCAGGAAGTCTCCCAGGTCCCCGTCCATGGTTTCGAGCGTAGACGGGCGGCGGGCCGTGAGCCTGGTACTGCCAGACACAGGAACAGCGCAGCCCTGGGTAGGGCGGGCGCGGCGGCGGAGGGTGAGTGGTGTCCGCAAGGTGCCGGGACACCCCCCGGCACCTCCCTCACCTGGAGGAATCCCATGTCGTACGAGAACCTGACCGGCCGTACCGCCGTCGTGACCGGAGCGGCCAGCGGGATCGGCGAGGCCGTCGCCGCGCTGCTCGCCGAGCAGGGGGCGCGGGTCGCGCTGCTGGCCCGGCGCGGGCAGCGGCTGGACGAGCTCGCCGCGAAGATCACCGCGGGCGGGGGCACGGCGCTGGGCGTCGTCGCCGACGTCACCGACGACGCGTCCGTGGCCGCCGCCACGGAGCGGGTCCACGAGGCGTACGGGGCCGTGGACCTCGTCGTCAACAACGCCGGTGTCATGCTGGGCAACCCCGTCGAGGCGGGACGGCTCGACGAGTGGCAGCGGATGATCGACACCAATGTGACCGGGGTGCTGCGCGTCGTCCGGGCGTTCACCGGCGACCTGGTGGCGGCCGCCGCCGAGGGCCGCAGCGCCGACCTGGTGAACATCTCGTCCGTAGGCGCGCACCTCGCCTTCCCCAACTACGCGGTGTACGGGGCGACGAAGGCCGCGATCACCCATCTCTCTCAGTGCCTGCGCACAGAGTTCGGCCCGCGTGACGTACGGGTCACCAACATCGAGCCCGGGTTCGTGGAGAGCGAGCTGCGGCTGCACACCGACAACGAGGAGATCTCGGCGCAGGTCGACGGCATGGTCGAGGCGATGGGCACGCTGTCGGCGGCGGAGCTCGCCGATGTGGTGGCCTACGCCGCGAGCCGCCCCCGGCATGTGAACCTGCGGCAGATCATGGCCATGCCGACCCGGCAGGCTTGAACCTAGGCGTGAACCTCATGGGCCGGTGCGGAGGGTCAGCCCTCCCAGCGGTCCTCGTCCTTGGCCTTGCGGCGCCAGCCCTGGAAGAGGCCGGGATTGGTGCGGGCCGCCTGGACGACATTGACCCCGACGATGCCGACCCAGGTCACCAGCAGGCCGGGGAGGTCTGCGACGCCCGCGCCGATCCCGGACAGCGGGATCGCCAGGACCAGCGAGACGATGGCGAAGCCGAAGCGCTCGCCGAAGGAGTCCGTCGGCCTCGGCGACCGCGAGCCGCGGGCCGCCACCATCTGCTGCTCGGCCATCTGGCGCCGCATGCGGCGCTCGACCGCCCCGTCGATGCGCTGGTCGACCTTCTCCATGAATGAGTCGACCAGCGCGGACTCGTACTCCTCGCCCAGCTCCCTGCGGGCCTGCAGGGTCGCGTTGAGTTCCTTCTTGAGTTCGGTGTCCCGCGCGTCCATTCCGGTCATGGGATCCAAGGTAGGCAGCGGGAGCGGGGGCCGCACTGGGGTTAGCCCCCCTGTTCGGATGGGGGTGTACGGCAGTGCGCCGTCACTTCACCAGCCCGTGCTCCCTGGCGTACTCGTCCGCCACGTCCTCCGGATCCTTCTTGTCCTTGTCGACCAGCCGGTTCAGCTCGGTGAGCTGGGCGGTCGTCAGGGTGTTGCCGAGGCGGGCCAGGGCCTTGCGGACCGTGGCGTCGGCCTTGCGGTCGGCTATGAGGGGGACGACGTGCTGGCCGGGGATGAGGTTCTTGGGGTCGGTCAGGACCACCCAGTCGTTGGCCTGGATGTCGGTGTCCGTGGTGAAGAGGTTGGCCACGTCCACGTCGCCCTTCTTCAGGGCGCCCTTGACCAGCGGACCGGAGGAGTCGAGGGACTTGAACTCCTTGAACTCGACCCCGTAGACCTCCTTGAGGCCCACGGCCCCGACCTCCCGCTTCTTCACCTCGGGCGCCGCGCCGATCACCAGCTTGCCGTTCTGCTTCTTCAGGTCGGCGAGGGACGCCAGCCCGTACTTCTCGGCCGTCTCCCGGGTGACGGCGAAGGCGTCCGAGTCCTCGGCCATGCCGTACGGCAGCACCTGGAGGCCGCTGGGGAGGGCGATCGTGAGGGCGTTCTGCATCTCGCCCTCCTCCGTGGCCTTCGCCTTGGGCGAGACGTAGTGCAGCAGGGCGCCCTGGTACTCGGGGAGCAGGTCGATGTCGCCGCCCCTGAGGGCGGGGATCAGGATCTCGCGGGTGCCGAGGTTGGGGCGGACGGTGACCTTCACGCCGGCCGCCTCCAGGACGGCCGCGTACAGGTAGCCGAGCACCTGGTTCTCGGTGAAGTTGGCGGTGCCGATGGTGAGGCCGCCCTTGCTGGAGCCGCCGCCGGAGCCGGCGGAGCCCTGGCCTTCGAGGGACGTGATGCCGCTGGAGCAGGCCGCGAGGGCGGGGACGGAGGCCGCTGCGAAGAGGCCGCCGAGGAGGGTGCGTCGGTTCATCGCGCGTCCGTTCGTCGAGCGTCGGTTCATCGATAGGGTCCCTAGGCAGTGCGGTGGCGGAAGAGGAAGCGCTGGAGGCCGGAGAGCAGCAGGTCCAGGACCACGGCGACCACGGCGACCAGCACCGCGCCGCCGAGCACCTGCACGAGGTCGCGCTGGGCGAGGCCGTCGAAGACGTAGCGGCCCAGGCCGCCGAAGGAGACGTACGCGGCGATGGTCGCCGTGGCCACGACCTGGATCAGGGCCAGGCGCAGGCCGGTCATGATCAGGGGGAGGGCGAGCGGCAGTTCCACCTGGAACAGGACCTGGTGGGCGCGCATGCCCTGGCCGCGCGCCGCGTCCTTCACGTCCGGGTCGACGGCCGTCATCCCCGCGTAGGTGTTGGTGACGATCGCCGGGACCGCGAGGGCGACCAGGGCGACGTAGACCGGGAGCATGGACAGTCCGCCGGCCAGGAAGACCAGGACGACCAGGCCGACGGTCGGCAGCGCGCGGCCGAAGGACGCGAGGTTGATCGCGACGAAAGCGCCCTTGCCGGTGTGGCCGATCAGCAGGCCGAGAGGGAGGCCGATCGCCGCCGCGATGAGCGTGGCGAGCAGCGAGTACTGGAGGTGCTCGGCCAGGCGGTGCGCGATGCCGTCCGAGCCGGACCACTGCTCGCTGCCGACCAGCCAGTCGCCGAGGTTCTTGAAGAGTTCGAACATGTCAGGCTCGCCGCCTCTGCCATGGGGTCAGGACGTACTGCAGGGCGACCAGGGCCGCGTCCGCGACCACGGCCAGCAGGAGGGTGAGGACCACTCCGGCGATCACCGGGGTGGGGAAGTTGCGCTGGAAGCCGTCGGTGAAGAGCTGGCCCAGGCCGCCGTCGCCGATATAGGTCGCGACCGAGACCAGGGAGATGGACATGACCGTCGCGATCCGCACGCCGGCCATGATCACGGGCAGTGCGAGCGGGAACTCGACGGTGAGGAGCGTGCGCAGGGGGCGCGTGCCCATCGCCTTCGAGGCTTCCTTCACCTTCACGGGGACCGAGTCGAGGCCCTCGACCGTGTTCCGGAGCAGGACGACCAGCGTGTAGACCGTCAGGCCGATCACAGTCGTGGTGCGGGTGAGGCCGGAGACCGGGAGCAGCAGGACGAAGATCGCGATCGAGGGGATCGTGAACAGCACGTTCGACAGGCCCAGCAGGAAGCCGCGCAGGGGGCGGATCCGGTGCGCGATCACCGCGAGGGGCAGCGAGATCAGTACGCCGAGCAGCACGGCGGTGAGCGCGGCCTGCAGGTGGGAGACGGTGAGGGTGGTGAGGTCGTCGGTATGGTCGCCTATCCACGACCAGTCGATGGTCATGCGGCCACCTCGGTCTCCGCGTGGGCACGGGCCTCGGTGTGCGCCCGGCCCGCGTGCTCGTGGATGTCGTCGCGGGACGAGACGCCGGTGAGGACACCGTCGGCGTCGACGCGGGCTATCAGGCCGGTGGGGGAGGCGATGGACTCGTCGAGGGCCGCGAGGAGGGAGTCGGAGTCCTTGAGCGGCCGCACGGGGATCTCGGCGGCGTCCGGCGAGCGCCAGTGCAGGGGCTTGCCGGCCTCGTCGCGTACGAGGCTCCAGTCGCCGCCCTGAGGCGCCGGGCCCTGCGGGATGTCCGCGAGGGTCCGCAGCGACAGCAGCTTCAGGCCGCGCTCGGCGCCGAGGAAGTCGGCCACGAAGTCGTCGGCCGGGCGGGCGAGGAGCTCGGCGGGGGAGGCGCACTGGACGAGGTGGCCGCCGGTGCGGAAGATCGCGATCTGGTCGCCGAGACGTACGGCCTCGTCGACGTCGTGCGTGACGAAGACGATGGTCTTGCTCAACTCCTTCTGCAGGCGCAGAAGTTCGTCCTGGAGCTGGGTGCGGACCACCGGGTCGACCGCGCCGAACGGCTCGTCCATCAGCAGCACGGGCGGGTCGGCGGCGAGCGCGCGGGCCACGCCGACGCGCTGCTGCTGGCCGCCGGAGAGCTGGTGCGGGTAGCGCTTGCCGGTGTCGGGGCTCAGGCCCACGGTCTCCAGCAGCTCGGCCGCGCGGGCCCTGGCCTTCCTGCGGCCGTGGCCCAGCAGCAGCGGCACGGTGGCGACGTTGTCGAGCACCGTGCGGTGCGGGAACAGGCCCGCCTGCTGGATGACGTACCCGATGGAACGGCGCAGCTCGGCGGCGTCCTGCCGGGTGACGTCCTTGCCCCCGACCCGGATGGTGCCGGAAGTCGGCTCCACCATCCGGTTGATCATCCGCAGCGTGGTCGTCTTGCCGCAACCGGAGGACCCGACCAGGACGGTCACGCCGCCCTCCGGCATCTCCAGGGAGAGATCGTGGACTGCTGTCGTGCCGTTGGGGAAGCGCTTGTGGACCGCGTCGAACTGGATCATGAGTTGTCCCTTGCCCGGCTGTATAACGTCATGCAGAGTTCTTGGTAGCTGAATAGGTTGTCAACGGGTTGGTGTAAATCCGAAGTAACGGATGACCGACAAGCGAGACCCGATGTCCGCATTGAGGGGAGTTTGGGCTTTATGTCGTCTCGGATCGTGGACGCGCCGAGTGCTGTGACGTCTGGGCACACCGCCCTGGTCGTCCTCGACGGGATCGGGCTCGGTGTCGAGGATGTCGTACGCCTCGCCGGGGGGACCGCCCGGCCGGTCGCCGCGACCGACGCGATGAAGCGCGCCGAGGAGTCCTGGGACGCCGCCCGCCTCATCGCCGCGACCGGGCGGGTCTACGGCCGTTCCACCGGCGTGGGCGCCAACCGGAACGAGGACGTGCCCACCGAGGCCGCCGCCGAGCACGGCCTGCGTCTGCTGCGCAGCCACGCCGGCGCCATCGGCGAGGAGCTGCCCGCCCGGCAGGTGCGGGCCATGCTCGCCGTACGGGCCAACCAACTGCTGGCCGGCGGCGCGGGCCTGAGGCCCACCGTCATCACGGCCATGTGCGAGGCGCTGGAGAGCGGCGCCCACCCGGTCGTGAACGAGTTCGGCTCGGTCGGCACCGGCGACCTCGCGGCGCTGGCGCAGACCGGCCTCGCGCTGGCCGGCGAACATCCGTGGCGGGGGCCCGGCGCCCCCGAAGCGCAGCCGCTGGACAACAACGACGCCCTCGCGTTCATCAGCAGCAACGCCCTCACCCTCGGCCAGGCCGCCCTCGCGCTGCACGAACTGCGCGGGCTCGTCGCCGCCACCCAGGTCGTCGCCGCGCTGTCACTGCTGGCCGTCGATGGCTCCCACGAGGCGTACGCCGCTCCCGTGCACACCGCCCGACCGCACCGGGGCAGCTCCGAAGTCGCGCGCGAGATGCGGGAGTTCATCGGCGCCGAGGACCGGCCCACCCCTCCGCTGGGCCGGCTCCAGGACCCGTACGGCTTCCGCTGCCTGCCGCAGATCCACGGCCCCGCGCACGACGCGGCCGACGCCCTGGAGCAGGTGCTGGCCGTCGAGATCAACGCGGCCGCCGAGAACCCGCTCATCTCCCCCGAGGACATGGCCGCCTACCACCACGGCGGCTTCTACCAGGCCCAACTCGCCCTCTCCCTGGACCACTTCAGGCTGGCGCTGACCCAGGTGGCACGGCTGTCGACGTCCCGCCTGTCGACCCTCAACGAGCCCGCCTACACTCGCCTGAAGCCCTTCCTCGCCGACCAGGAGCCCGCCTCGTCCGGCGTGATGATCCTGGAGTACGCCGCCGGTGCCGCCCTCGGCGACCTGCGCGCGTTCTCTGCCCCCGCCTCGCTCGGCCACGCTGTACTCTCCCGGGGCGTGGAGGAGCAGGCCAGCTTCGCCTCGCTCGCCGCGCGGCAGACACTGCGCGCGTGCGACGCGTACCGTCTCGTCGTCGGCTGTGAACTCGTCGCCGCCGTACGGGCGTTGCGGCTGCGCGGCCTCAGGCCCGAACCCGAGCTCGGCGTGAGCCGGGCGCTGGAGCTGGCCGAGTCGGAGCTCGACGACGACCTGGCCGACCGTCCGCTCACCGACGACGTGACGGCGGCGGCAGCACTGCTGGACCGGTTCACGGACATCTGGAGGGGGAGCGCCGCATGAGCGCGGACAGGACCACGAGCGGAACGGCACACGGGCTGTCCCATGGGGCGCCCCACGGGGCCGACAGCCCCGCCGCGCGTCTCCAGGCGCTCTTCGAGGGGCACCGGCTCACCCCGACCCAGCGGCGTATCGCACACAGCATGGTGCGGCGGGCCGCCGACGTGCCGTTCCTGTCCAGCGTGGAGTTGGCCGAGCTGGCCGGGGTCAGCCAGCCGTCCGTGACCCGCTTCGCCGTCGCCCTCGGCTTCGACGGCTATCCCGCCCTGCGCAGGCACCTGCGCGAGGTCGCGCCCATGGAGCCGGCGGCGGACACCGGCTCGTACAACGAGTACCAGCAGGCCGTCGAGGCCGAGATCGAGAACCTGCGGCACCTCGCGGAGGTGCTCGCCGACCCGCGCCCGGTGCAGAAGGCCGGACGCCTGCTCTCGGCCTCCCGCCCGCTGCCCGTGCTCGGCCTGCGGGCCGCGGCCTCCCAGGCGTACGGCTTCGCCTACTTCGCCGCCAAGGTCCACCCGGACGTACGGCTGCTGCACGAGGGCGGCACGATGATCCACGACCGGATCGACGCCGCCGTACAGGCCGGCGCGACGGCCCTGCTCTGCTTCGCGCTGCCCCGGCACCCGCGCGAGGTCGTGGACACCCTGACCTACGCCAAGGAGGCCGGGCTGACGGTCGTGACCGTCGCCGACTCCGCCTTCGCGCCGGTCGCCAAGGTCTCCGACCTGCTGCTGCCCGCCGCCGTCGGCACGGGCCTCGCGTTCGACACGGCCTGCGCGCCGATGCTGCTGGGCCGGGTCCTGCTGGAGGCGATGTGCGACGACCTCCCGGACGCCCAGGCGCGACTGGAGGAGTTCGACGCGCGGGCGGCGGTGCGGGGGCTGTTCGTGGAGTGAGTTCCTGACCGCTTCTTAAGGCTCGTCTCACGTTGGCTGGCTAGCGTGCGCGCACAGCTGATGGACAGTGCTGGGACGGGAGGCGGAACGTGGCACGCGGTGGAGGACATGGAGGACAGGGGCTGGCTCGAGTGGCCGTCGTCGTACGGGCCGGGGCGGCGCCGTTGTGGTGGCTCGGGATGTTCGCGGCGGGGATCGGGGCGCTGGTGCCGGGCATCACGGGCCGCAGGATCGGCGTCCTGGCCGGCGCCGCGCTGTTCATCGTCACGGCGGTCGTGGTGGCGTCCGTGCGCCGCAAGCGCTACACCGCGCTGATCGGCTCGGCCACCCGCGCCGGCAAGCACGACGTGCTCCAGGACCGCTCGGTCGCCGTGCGCAACTGGCGCCGGGGCCACTGCTGGTGGCTGGTCCTGGCGTTCCTCGCAGCGCTGGGCAGCGCGTTCGCGGTGCCGGCGGCCGGCGGGATGCTGCTGGCGGGGTGCGGAGCGGGCCTGCGGCTCAAGGCGGCGTGGCTCGGACGGTTGGAGCGGGCCGAGAACGCGCTGCTGTGGGCGCGGGTCGACTGGCTCGACGGCCGCGGCGGCCGCCCCGCGGGCAAGGCCGTGAAGGGCTACCGCACCACCGGCGTCGCCGCGGGCGACGCGGCCCCGGGCGGGGCCCGCCGCCGCACCGCGGCGCTCGTGTAGGTCAGACCTCCAGGTCCTCCTCGATCCTCCGCAACTGGTGCCTGGCCATGGCCAGGTTGGCGCGCTTGGCGTCGAGGACCAGGTACAGGAAGAGACCGTTGCCCCCGCGCCCGGCGATCAGCCGGATCAGGTGGTACTGGTCGCTGAGGGTGATCAGGATGTCCTCGATGCCGCCCTTGAGGCCGAGGTGCTCCATCGTGCGCATCTTGGCGCGGACGACGTCGGTGTTGCCGGCGGCGGCGACATTGAGGTCGAAGGTCTTGCTGCCGCCGAGCGTGCCGAGCGCCATTCCGCTGGTGTAGTCGACGAGCGCGACCCCGGTCGCGCCCTCGATCGAAGCGAGGCATTCCTTCAGCGTGGTCTCGGTGTTGGCCATGACGTGTGTTCCTCTCAACTCTCAGTAGTGGTACGCGCGTTGGTGTTGCTGCGTGCGGCGCGCGCGGTTCTCGTGCGGGTGGGCATGGGTTTGGCGGGCTCCTTGGCGGCGCTCTTGGCAGGGCTGCGGCGCACAGGTGCCGCCTCCGCGTCGACGAGCTCCCCGATCCGGGCACCCGCGCGGCGGCCCTCCAGGTGCAGCCGGCCGACGTTGACGCCGTCCTGGGCGAGCAGCGTCAGCACGGCGGTACGGCCCGCGGCGTACGTCGCCACATAGCCCTCCGTGCCGCGCATGAGCAGTTCGCGGAAGTCGCCGCGGCCGGTCGCGTCCGTCACCCGCACCGCGACGCCGAGCGCGGCGGCGGTGAGGGCGGCGAGGCCGTCCGGTTCGACGCCGGGGGTGTCGTGGGCGAGGACGAGGCCGTCCACACCGGCCGCGAGTGCTCCGGTCAGCTGGGGCACGCGGGCTCTGAGCCGGCGGAACTCGTCGAGTATCGGGACCTCGGCCGCCATCAGGTGTCTCCTCTCGGCGCGGGACCGCTGCGGTGGGCGCCGCGGCTCGGGCGGCCCGGGCGGCTCGCGGTCCTCGAAGGGTTTGCGGTCAAAGGGCCTCCAGCGCATCCCTGACCCTCTTCAGCAGCGCGATGTAGGGATCGGCTGTGTCGGACGGGGGGTCTTCGACGGCGGGCGGCGGCTGTGGGGCCACGAGCCCCGCCGCGGCCAGCCGCCGTATGTGCACCAGCGTGTGGAACGCCGGCCGGCCCAGCTCCCGCGCGATGTCCGTGGCCCGTCGTACGCCGTCCACCAGGGCGAGTACGGCGGCCTGTCGGGGCGGCACCGCGGGCGCCGCGACCGGGTCGGCCCGGATCAGGGCGCGCCGTCCGTCGCCGGGTCGGGCCAGATGCGCAGCAGCAGGGCCCGGCGGCGCAGCGTCTCGCGCTCCACGGCGACGACCGGCACGGGATGCACGGAGGCGAGCCAGTGCGCGGTGCCGTAGCGGAAGCGGCCGGGCGTGCTGCTGGGCGCGAGCGCGAAGTATGCGGCGTCGTACAAGGCGCTCACCTGCGCCAGCTCCAGCGCCCCCGGCGTGACACCGTGCCGCAGCAGCCGCCCCTCGTCGGCCCCGGCCTCGGCGTCCCGCCACGCCTCGGCGTCGAGGGTGCCGTGAGCCGCGAGCAGCTCGTCGAGACCGGGAGCGAGCGGGCTCTCGGCGTGCACCACCCGGCCCTCGGCGAGGTGGAGCGTGCCGTGCTCGCGGTCCAGGACGCCGGTGGCCCGCTCGTCCGCGAGGCGGGTCAGCATCGGGGAGACACCGCCCGCTCGCTGGTGCGCCGTCTGCCGGTCCCGTACCGGCAGCCGCGGTGGTGGTGTGAGCACGGTCATCTCAGCACCAGCCGTTCGGCCATCTCGCCGAGCCGGATGCGGGCCAGCGCGAGATTGCCGTCCGTGCGGGACAGCCACAGGTACAGGAACACACTGCTGTCGAACGTCGTCGGCACGAACCGGAGCACGTGATAGCTGTCCCGGTTGCTGAGGATCACGTCCTCGACGGGCGGATCCGTGGCGTCGGAGCCGTCCTCCGGCCCGAAGGCGTGCTGCTCGGCGGCCAGCCGTGCCAGCTCCGCCGCCTCGGCGGCCGCCGTTTCGTGGTCGCCGCCCGGAGGATCGCCCACCGTGCCCAGGGCCAGCCCGCTCGTCCAGTCGACCAACGCAGCACCACGCGCACCTGGCAGCCGCATCGTCTCCAGCAAGCACTCGTCGATTCCGGGCACCGTCGCTCCCCTCCCGCCTCGGGGTCCGGCTGAGTGACCGCCAAACTACGCAACGTGTGTGCGGCGAGTGAGCGTTCGGGCATTTTCCAGTGGAACATGCGCCGAGTGACTAGGGTGGGTCAACTGACCCTGTTTTCACGGGGCTTGATCGCATATGGCGTACTGCCGGGTGTTGACCTACGTCAACGGCGCCGACGTGCCCAAGGTGGTGAGCGAGGCCGCGTGCGCCCCTCCCGATTCGGCCACGATCTCGTCGAGCGACTGCGGCTCGCGCACGGTCGCGAAGGCGATGCCCCCGGCGCCGTCCGGCACGAAACCGTGGATGCCGGGCCGGGCCAGGGAGTTGTACGCGTAGTGGTGCGCGAAGTAGTACGCCCCCGTGTCCAGCGCCGCCGCGAAGTCCCCCTGCTCCAGCAACGGCAGCGCGGCTCCCTCGGCCAGCAGGTCTCCCGAGAAGCAGGCCGGTCCGGCCACGTCCTGCACCACGGCCGGACCCTCCTTCGCGCGCCCCTTGCCGTCGTACGCGGCGATCCTGAGCGGCCAGCTCCCCGGCGCGTACACCGTTCGCGTGGCGACCTGCACACCCGCGTGCGTCACCGCCACCGGCCGCCCGCCCGCGCTCTTGGCGTACTCGACCCGCGCCACGACCGTCCCGTGCTTGGCCAGCAGCGACCTTCCGAACTCGGTGACCAGCCCGTACCGCCCGTCGAACAGCCCGGGTACCGCCTCGCCCAGCAGTCGCACGTATTGCGCATACGTCGGTGTCGTCAGGTCCGAGGCGAAGTTCACCGGCAGCCCGCCGCCGATGTCGAGCGTGTCGATCTGCCGCCGCCCGATCCGCCCGTTGATCTCCTCGGCGAGGGCGTACGCCTCCGCGACCCCCTGCGCCATGAGCGACAGGGGGATGCCCTGCGAGCCGGTGTGCGCATGCAGCCGCGTCAGCCACGGGCGGTCCTGATACGCCCGTACGACCCACTCCCGCGCCCCCTCGTCGCGTAGCGCCACCCCGAACTTCGACGTCGCCGTGGCCGTGGACGTCGCCTCGATGGAACCCCCGCCGACCTGCGGGTTCACCCGGATCCCGAGCGGGGAGCGGCTGGCCGCCGACTTCATCAGGGCGTCGATGCGGTCCAGCTCCTGCGGGTTGTCCGCGTTGACGGCGATGCCCAGCGCCAGCGCCTCCCGCAGTTCGGCCGGCGTCTTGGCGGGCGAGTCCAGGACCGTCATCTCCGGACCCAGCCCCGCAGCCCGTGCCAGCGCCAGCTCACCCGGGCTCGCCACCTCCGCGCCGATGCCCTCCTCGCGCAGCAGTCGCACCACCGCCACCAGCGGGGTCGCCTTCACCGCGAAGGCGTGCAGCACGGGCGTGCCCGGCGCCACCACCGCGTCGAACGCCGCCCGCAGCGCTGCCGCCGACTCCCGGATGCCGGTGACGTCGAGCAGGCCGACGATCGGGGAGCCGGGCCCGAGCAGCCCCTGCTCCACGGCCGCCCGCACCGCCTCGTCCCGCCGGACCACCCGCTCGGCGTCCTGCGCCGGCATCCCGGCTCCGCTGCCTGCTCCGTCGCCCACGCCATCCCCCGTCATGTCGTCGCCCCCTGTCACGTCGTCGTAGGAGCCCACGCATCCAGCCAAACACCCGGGACGCCCCGATGCTGGCGCACGGATGTATTGACTAGTTCTATTCAGGAGACCAGGATGTGAATATCAACCTCAACAGTTCGCAGTCACAGTCCGCTGGGAGGCAGACCATGTCAGGACCCCGCCCCGTCCGAGCACCGCGCGGTACGGAACTGAGTGCCCTGGGATGGCAGCAGGAGGCCGCCCTGCGGATGCTGCAGAACAACCTCGACCCCGAGGTCGCCGAGCACCCCGACAAGCTCGTGGTCTACGGCGGCACCGGCAAGGCCGCCCGCGACTGGCGCTCCTTCGACGCGATGGTGCGCACGCTGAAGGGCCTGAAGCAGGACGAGACGATGCTCGTCCAGTCCGGCCGCCCCGTCGGCGTCATGCAGACCCACGAGTGGGCCCCGCGCGTCCTCATCGCCAACTCCAACCTCGTCGGCGACTGGGCCAACTGGGAGGAGTTCCGCCGCCTGGAACAGCTGGGTCTGACCATGTACGGCCAGATGACGGCCGGCTCCTGGATCTACATCGGCACCCAGGGCATCCTCCAGGGCACCTACGAGACCTTCGCCGCCGTCGCCGCGAAGAAGTTCAACGGCACCCTCGCCGGGACCATCACCCTCACCGCCGGCCTCGGCGGCATGGGCGGCGCCCAGCCGCTCGCCGTGACCATGAACGACGGCGTCGCGATCTGCATCGACTGCGACCCGCGTGCCATCGAGCGGCGCATCGAGCACCGGTACCTCGACGTGAAGGCCGACTCGCTCGACCACGCCCTCCAGCTGGCCACCGAGGCCCGTGACGCCCGCCGTCCGCTGTCCATCGGCGTCCTCGGCAACGCGGCCGAACTGCTCCCGCAGCTCCTCTCGATGGGCGCCCCCATCGACATCGTCACCGACCAGACCTCGGCACACGACCCGCTGGCCTACCTGCCGCTCGGCGTCGACTTCGACGACATGGCCTCCTACGCGGCCAAGGACCCGGCGGGCTTCACCACCCGGGCCCGCGAGTCCATGGCCAGGCACGTCGAGGCCATGGTCGGCTTCATGGACGCCGGCGCCGAGGTCTTCGACTACGGCAACTCGATCCGCGGCGAGGCCCAACTCGCCGGATACGACCGGGCGTTCGCCTTCCCGGGCTTTGTGCCGGCCTACATCCGCCCCCTGTTCTGCGAGGGCAAGGGCCCCTTCCGCTGGGCCGCCCTCTCGGGCGACCCGGCCGACATCGCCAAGACCGACAAGGCGATCCTGGACCTGTTCCCGGAGAACGAGTCCCTCGCCCGCTGGATCAAGCTGGCCGGCGAGCGGGTGCACTTCCAGGGTCTGCCCGCACGCATCTGCTGGCTCGGCTACGGCGAGCGGGACAAGGCCGGCGAGCGCTTCAACGACATGGTGGCTTCGGGAGAGCTCGCCGCACCGCTGGCCATCGGGCGCGACCACCTCGACTGCGGTTCCGTCGCCTCTCCCTACCGTGAGACCGAGGCCATGCTCGACGGGTCCGACGCGATCGCCGACTGGCCGCTGCTGAACGCCATGGTGAACGTGGCATCCGGTGCGTCGTGGGTGTCCCTTCACCACGGGGGCGGCGTGGGGATGGGGCGGTCCATCCACGCGGGCCAGGTGACGGTGGCCGACGGCACGAAGCTCGGCGGCGAGAAGATTCGCCGGGTCCTCACGAACGACCCCGGGATGGGCGTCATCCGGCATGTCGACGCCGGGTACGACATCGCGGAGTCGGTTGCCGACGAGCGGGACGTCCGCGTCCCGATGCGCGAAGGTGACGACGCGTGACGCAGCATTCGGGCGGGCACGGCAACGCTTCGGTGGAAGCTGAGGTCTCGTCGCCGTCCGCGGGCGGTGGCTCGTTCCACGACATGTGGCGGGACCTCCTCCCCATCGGCCGGCACCCCGCCTCCCGCGGGTACCGGCGCTTCGCCTGGACCGGTGTGGACGTCGAATGCCGGGCCTGGTTCAAGGAGCAGGCCGAAGCCCGCGGGCTCGCCTACGAGGTCGACCGCAACGGGAACCAGTGGGCCTGGCTCGGGGACCCCGCCGCCGGGGACGCGGTCGTCACCGGGTCGCATCTCGACTCCGTGCCCGACGGCGGAGCCTTCGACGGCCCCCTCGGTGTCGTGTCCTCCTTCGCCGCGCTCGATGAACTGCGCGGCAGGGGCGCCGACTTCACCAAGCCCCTCGCCATCGTCAACTTCGGCGACGAGGAGGGCGCCCGGTTCGGGCTCGCCTGTGTCGGGTCCCGGCTCACCGGCGGGCAGCTCACCGTCGAGGGCGCCCACAAGCTGACCGACGGCGAGGGCGTCAGCCTGCCCCGGGCCATGGAGGCCGCCGGCTACGACCCCGACACCATCGGCGCCGATCCGGAGCGGCTCGCCCGCATCGGGGCCTTCGTCGAGCTCCATGTCGAGCAGGGCCGTGCCCTCGACCTGTCCGGCGACCGGGTCGGCATCGCCAGCGCCATCTGGCCGCACGGCCGATGGCGGTTCGACTTCAGGGGCGAGGCCAACCACGCCGGGACCACACGGCTCGTGGACCGGCGCGACCCCATGCTGTCCTACGCCGAGACCGTGCTCGCCGCCCGCCGCGAGGCCGAACTCGCCGGTGCCGTCGCCACCTTCGGCAAGATCGCCGTCGAGCCCAACGGCGTCAACGCCATCCCCTCCCTGGTGCGCGGCTGGCTCGACTCCCGTGCCGAGGACCAGGCGAGCCTGGACCGCGTGGTCGGCGGCATCGAGAAGGCGGCCGGCGAGTACGCGGCAGCCCACGGCATCGACCTCGACGTCGTCCGCGAGTCCTTCACGCCGGTCGTCGAGTTCGACCACGCCCTGCGCGACGAACTCGCCCGCATCCTCGGCCAGGAGAGGGAACCCGAGCTCAAGGTTCCCGTCCTGGGCACCGGCGCCGGACACGACGCCGGAATCCTGTCCGGGAGCATCCCGACCGCCATGCTGTTCGTACGCAACCCCACGGGCGTCTCGCACTCCCCGGCCGAGTTCGCCGCCGAGGACGACTGTGTGGCCGGAGTCATCGCCCTCGCCGACGTACTGGAAGGACTGGCCTGCACGTGACGCCCGCCCAGCAGACCCGTACCTACTGGCTGGAACACGCCTGGCTCGGCACCCACGTCGAGCCGGGAGTGGCCGTCGAGGTCGCGGACGGCCGCATCGCCGCCGTCCGCACCGGCGCGCAAACCCCGCCTCCGGGCGCCGAGATCCTCCGCGGCCTGACGCTCCCCGGCCTTTCCAACGCCCACTCCCACGCCTTCCACCGCGCCCTGCGCTCCACGGTCCAGGTCGGCTCCGGCACCTTCTGGACCTGGCGTGAGGTCATGTACGCCACCGCCGACCGGCTGACCCCGGAGACCTACCGCGATCTCGCCCGCGCGGTGTACGCGGAGATGGCGCTGGCGGGGATCACGTCCGTCGGCGAGTTCCACTACGTGCATCACGCGCCGGGCGGCACCCCCTACGCCGACCCCAACGCCATGGGCGAGGCCCTCGTCGAGGCCGCCGCCGACGCCGGCATCCGCATCACCCTCCTCGACACCGTCTACCTGTCCTCCGGCTTCGGACAGCCCCCCGACAACCACCAGCTCCGCTTCTCCGACGGCAGCGCGGAGGCCTGGGCCGAACGCTGTTCAGTTCTCAAGGACCGGGATCACGCACGGATCGGGGCGGCGGTCCACTCCGTACGGGCCGTGCCCGCCGACCAGTTGGCGACCGTGGCCCGGTGGGCCGAGGAGCGGCGGGCCCCGCTGCATGTGCACCTGTCCGAGCAGACCGCCGAGAACGACGCCTGCCGGGAGGCCCACGGCTGCACGCCCACCCGGCTGCTCGCCGACCACGGTGTCCTCGGGCCGCGCACCACCGGCGTCCACAACACCCACCTCACCGACGAGGACATCGCCCTCATCGGCGGCAGCGGCACCGGCACCTGCATGTGCCCGACGACCGAGCGGGACCTGGCGGACGGCATCGGACCCGCCGTCGCCCTCCAGCGGGCCGGCTCCCCGCTCTCCCTCGGCTCCGACAGCCACGCCGTGATCGACCTGCTCGAAGAGGCGCGCGCCATGGAGCTGAACGAGCGCCTGCGCACCCGGACGCGGGGTCACTGGACGGCGGCTGCCCTCCTGCGGGCGGCCTCGGCCGATGGCCACGCGGCCCTCGGCTGGGACGGCGCGGGAGCCATCGAACCCGGCGCGCTCGCCGACCTCACGACGATCGTGCTCGACTCGGTCAGGACGGCAGGGCCGCTTGCGCGGCTCGGGGCCGAGACGGCCGTATTCGCTGCGTCGGCAGCAGACGTGTCGCATACGGTCGTGGCAGGTCGGCACGTCGTACGCGACGGGGCCCACACTCTCGTACCGGATGTGCCGAAAGCCCTCGCGGACGCCGTCGAAGCCCTGCGCGGATGACGCGGCGCCGCCCACCCGGGCGGTCCGCCTCCGCCCCCGAACCCGACCCCACCGCCGACCAGGCCACCAAGGACGCCATGAGCAACGCGACGACCGTCAGCCCCGCCCACTCCGCGAGCACCGCAAGCACGCTCATCACCAACATCGCCGCCCTGGTCACCAACGACCCCTCCCTCGGTGACAATTCCCCCCTCGGACTGATCCAGGACGCGGCCGTCGTCATCGAGGGCGACCGCATCGCGTGGACCGGTGATCAAAGCAAAGCACCCGCCACTGACAATCGGGTCGACGCCGGTGGCCGGGCGGTCGTCCCGGGCTTCGTGGACTCCCACTCCCACCTCGTCTTCGCGGGCGACCGGACGCAGGAGTTCAACGCCCGGATGTCGGGGCGGCCGTACAGCGCCGGCGGCATCCGCACGACCGTCGCGGCCACCAGGGCGGCGAGCGACGAGGACCTGGAACGCAACCTCACGCACTACCTCGCCGAGGCCCTGCGGCAGGGCACCACCACCTTCGAGACCAAGTCCGGCTACGGCCTGACGGTCGAGGACGAGGCCCGCGCCCTGCGCATCGCCGCCGCCCACACCGACGAGGTCACCTTCCTCGGCGCCCACATCGTCTCCCCGGACCACGCCGACGACCCGGCCGCCTACGTCGCCCTCGTCACCGGCGAGATGCTCGACGCCTGCGCGCCGTACGCCCGTTGGATCGACGTGTTCTGCGAGAAGGGCGCCTTCGACGGCGACCAGGCCCGCGCGATCCTCACCGCGGGCAAGGCCAGGGGCCTGCACCCCCGCGTCCACGCCAACCAGCTCTCCTACGGCCCCGGCGTGCAACTCGCGGTCGAACTGGACGCCGCCAGCGCCGACCACTGCACCCACCTGACGGACGCGGACGTCGACGCCCTGGCGAACGGCAACACGGTCGCCACCCTCCTCCCCGGGGCCGAGTTCTCCACCCGCGCCCGGTGGCCCGACGCCCGACGCCTCCTCGACGCGGGCGCCACCGTCGCCCTGTCCACCGACTGCAACCCGGGCTCGTCCTTCACCTCCTCCGTCCCCTTCTGCATCGCACTCGCGGTACGGGACATGGGGATGACCCCGGACGAGGCGATCTGGTCGGCCACCGCGGGCGGCGCGGCGGCCCTGCGGCGCGACGACATCGGCCGCCTCACCCCGGGCGCCCGCGCCGACCTGCTCCTGCTCGACGCACCCAGCCATGTGCACCTGGCCTACCGCCCGGGCGTACCGCTGGTCAGCGAGGTGTGGCGACGGGGCGTACGCGAGGCCTGAGCCCGAAGGGCCGCCCGGCCCAGGGCCCTTGCACCCGGGTCAGGCGGCCCCGGCCTTCCAGCGCTGGCCGCCACCGCCGCTCACCGACTCCAGCGACAGCCCGTCCCCGGCACCCCCCGCCGGGGTCACCGCAGTTCCGAAGGCGATGGCGGGGCGGATCACGCCGTCGCCGTCCACCACGAACGTCAGGTTCTGGCCGTTGCGCCCCTCCACCGAGTCGCACGTCCAGACCCCGACGCCCCGGTCCGTCGAACCACGGCTGTCCAGGCAGTAGTCGGGATCGGCGGACGACTGGAGCACACCGCGATCCGCGTCGACCCGCCAGCGCTGGGTGCCGGACGACGTGCAGGGAGCCGTGATCACATCGGTCCCGTTGAAGAAGGCACCGCCCACGTCCAGGCACAGCCCCGACGCGACGTTCACGACCTGGGCATACGTGCCGCTCGGCGGGTGCGTGGGGGAGGGCGGCGGCTTGGGGTCGGCCGTCTTCGTAGGCGTCGCACTCTTCGTGGGCGACGGCGACGTGGAGCTCCGCGACGGGGACGGTGACGGTGACGGCGATGAGGTCGACGGCGTCGCCGACACGGTGGCCGTCACCGTGACCGCCACCGGCGGCACGCTCACCGCCGTGCCGACCGCGCCCACGGGATCCTGCGACGACGATCCGCCCTGGGCCGCCAGGAACGCCACCAGCGGCAGCAACGCCACCCCGAGCGCCGCCGACACCAGCACCACCCGGCGACGATCGGACGGCCATCCGGGCACCGGCCAACTCTTCTTCGCGGCAAGGCGGGCGGCGGCACCCCCGCGCCGCACGCCCTCCCGCTCCCCCGGAGCGCCCGCCGCGTACGCCGTCCCGCCCCACGTCAGCAGCCCCTCCGCCAGCGCCGCGCGCGGTGAGTCCCGCAGGGCCGACAGCTCCTCGTAGGCCGTCGTGCAGTGCGGGCAGCGCGCCATGTGGGCGTGCAGATCGGCGCTGTCGCGGGGACTGTCCGGCCGTACGGACTCCTCGATGAGGCGGCCGAAGTCGGCGCAGTCGGGGTCGTCGGAGGCGGTGAGACGGGCGCGCAGGCAGGACCGGGCGAGCTGCTGGAGCGCCGGGTCCGTGCCGTACGTGACGTCCTCGCGGGTGAGGCCGAGGAGGCCGGCCGTCCGGTCCGCCGGCTCCTGCTCCACGAGGCCGTACCAGATCAGGCCCTGGGTGCGGGACGGAAGGGCCTGGAACGCCGTCAGCATCGGCGGGACCGGGCCGGAGGGGCCGGCCGTGTTCAGCACGAGCAGCAGTCCCGCGTCGAGGCCCGCCGCCCGGTCGTCCATGGCCCAGGTCCCGGCCAGCCGGGCGGTCAGCATCAGCAGTTGGTGCCGCCAGGGCAGTCCGGGGTCGATGCCGCGCGCGGTCTGACGGGCCGCCAGGGTGAACGCCTGGGCCGCCAGCTGCCGGGCCATGGAGTCGTTCGGGGTGCACAGACGGGCGTAGGCGAGGACGGGCGCGTGATGGCGGGCGCGCAGCTCCTGGAGCGCCGGATACGCGGTGGCCGTGTCGGCGCGCAGCAGTTCGGTGAGCCGTGCGTCGGACGCGCCCGCGTGAATCCCACGGTCATGGTCCCCACCGTCGTCGGCCCGAGCCATCCGCCTGCCTCCTTGCAGCCGTTCAACCCGCCCGGAGTTCTGACCTACCGGCGGGTATGACGGCTCATAGTGGAGGAAGGGAAGCCCTGGGGAAAGGGTTTCTGTGGGTAACCCGTGAGTCGCGCATGCACGGCCGGGCGGGACGCGTCCGGTCCTCGAACGCGCTGTGCCCGGTGTCCCGCCGACGGAATTCGGCGGGGCACCGGGCACAGCGCAGGTCAGCGTGGAGGAGACGCCACTCCTGGATCGGTCAGTCCTCGACCGTCAGCCCCTTGCGGAGCCGGATCAACGTCCGCGACAGCAGCCGCGACACATGCATCTGTGAGATGCCGAGTTCTTCGCCGATCTCCGACTGGGTCATGCCCGCCACGAATCTCAGGGACAGGATCTTGCGGTCCCGGGGCGGCAGTTCGGCGATGAGCGGCTTCAAGGACTCGACGTACTCGATGCCTTCGATCCCGTGGTCCTCGTAGCCGATCCGGTCGGCCAGCGCGCCCTCGGCGTCGTCCTCCTCGGGCTGGGCGTCCAGCGACGAGGCGGTGTACGCGTTCGACGCCGCCATGCCCTCGACGACCTCGTCGTTGGTCAGACCGAGGCGCTCCGCCAGTTCCGCCACGGTCGGGGCGCGGTCGAGCTTCTGGGCCAGTTCGTCCCCGGCCTTGGCCAGGTCGAGCCGGAGCTCCTGGAGCCGACGCGGTACCCGCACCGACCACGACGTGTCGCGGAAGAAGCGCTTGATCTCGCCGATGATGGTCGGCATCGCGAAGGTGGGGAACTCCACGCCGCGGCTGAGTTCGAAGCGGTCGATCGCCTTGATCAGGCCGATGGTGCCGACCTGGATGATGTCCTCCATCGGCTCGCTGCGCGAGCGGAAGCGGGAGGCGGCGAACTTGACCAGCGCGAGGTTGAGTTCGACGAGCGTGTTGCGGACGTACGAGTACTCGTGGGTCCCTTCCTCCAGCGACTCCAGCCGCTCGAAGAGGGTCTTGGACAGGGCCCGCGCGTCCACCGGCCCCACCTCGTCGTACGGGGGGATGTCCGGAAGTCCGGCGAGAGCGTCGTCCTGACCGAACTCCTGACCGAAGTCCTGTTCGGGACGTACGTCGGCACTCAACTCGATGGGATCCAGCTGTTCCGGTTGGGATGCCGACGTCGCCCTCTGGGTATGCGATGCGTCGAGCCGGGGTGACATGATGTCCTCCATCGTTCTCGGCATTCGGCTGCCGAAGCCTGCGTGCACTGCGGTGTGCGGCGCCTCCAAAGCCGGCCGAGTCGGTTACGTGTCTCTACTAGCCCTACCCGCTTTCAGGAGCCCACCGCAAGTGCGCTCTGGTCCGAAATGTCCGATTCTGGGTGGATGTTCGGGTGTTGGGAGGCGTAGGGAAGGCGTAGTGTTCGACAGCGTCAGTCAGCAGCCACGACGTCGGGAGTGAGAGACGGCATGGACCGCGGCACGGTCGGCAGCGCACAGTCTGGCCGACTTCTGGTCGAGGTGCGGGAAGAGGGCGCCAGCGCCGTCGTGACTCCGGCGGGTGAGTTGGATCACCACACCGCCGATTTGTTGCGCGAGCCACTCGAGGACTGCCTCGGGAAGGGCTTCAGCCGGCTGGTCGTCGACTGCTCGCGGCTCGAGTTCTGTGACTCCACGGGTCTGAACGTGCTGCTGGGGGCCCGGCTGAAGGCGGAGGCCGCCGGTGGCGGGGTGCATCTCGCGGGGATGCTGCCCGTGGTCGCGCGCGTGTTCGAGATCACGGGGGCGGAGGCCGTCTTCACGGTCCACGACTCGCTCGATGCCGCCCTGGCCGACGAGGCCGACGGGGCGGGTTGACCCCTCGCGTCCGGCCCTGCATCAGACGTCACATCATTCGTGCCGAATACAGGGGTGTTCCCTCGGCTCGGTCGGGCAGGAGACATCCTGAAACCCGTCGGCTGTGATGTCGGCCACCGGGGGTGGGGGACTGTGACCGACGTATCAGGCAAGGACCGTGCACTGGCGTACTGACTCTGCGTACTGACTTCTGAATCGTGTGAACGTTGAACTGGTGAATCGGTGAGGTGAAGCGCTGATGAGCACCACCCGGCCTTTCTCGCCGGGCGACCGCGGCCCTGAGCCCAGCGGCGCTTCGGGGGCGTCCGAGAGCGGCGTGCCGGGCGCGGAGGGCTCCGACGAGGGCGCTCCGGCGGCCGGAGGGCCCTCAGGGGGCGCCGTGCCGTCCCTGAGGCCCGAGGAGTCCGCGGCGTCCGCCGAGGTGTCGGCGGGGCGGCAGGTCCGCCGCCTGGTCCTGGAGGGCCAGAGCGGCGTCGTCCCGCTCGCCCGTGACTTCGCCCGCCAGGCGCTGTACGCGTGGGGCTGGCTCCCCGCGGCCACCGCCGACCAGCGGGCCGCCGCGGAGGATGTGCTGCTCGTCGTGTCCGAGCTGGTCACCAACGCCTGTCTGCACGCCGACGGGCCGGACGAGCTGTGGATCGCCTGCGACAACAAGGTGATCCGCGTCGAGGTCTCCGACAAGGGCACGGGCCAGCCGGCGCCGCGCACACCGCACCGCGCGGGGCGTCCCGGCGGCCACGGCATGTTCATCGTGCAGCGGCTCTGTCTGGACTGGGGGGTCATGCGGACGCCGGGGGTCGCGGGCAAGACGGTGTGGGCGGAGCTGGGAGCACCGGCGTAGGTCACCCGTTCGGCCTGCCGTACGGGAAATTCGTTTCCGCACCGCCGAGGCGCCGCTCTAGGGCTGCACTATCGCGTCACCAAGCTCGCCGCCGGCGACATCAGCCCCGCGCGGGCCAAGACCTACGACATGGAGGTCTGGCTGCCCAGTCTGGGCGCGTACGCCAAGGTCAGCTCGGTGTCGAACGCCCGTGCCTACCAGGCCCGGCGCGGCGGCATCCGGTACCGCCCGGCCGGCGGCGGCAAGGCGGCGTACGTCCACACCCTCAACGCCTCGGGCCTCGCCACCAGCCGCCTGCTCCCCGCGATCCCGGAGCAGCACCAGCGGGCGGGCGGGACGGTGCTCGTGCCGGAAGTGCTGCGGCGCTGGGGGCTGCCCGAACTGCTGCGTCCGGCCTGACCCCGTGTTACCCAGGGTCACCCTGAGGGGCCGGCTCTCCACCCGAACCCCTGCGGCGCACGCCGGATCGTCACAACTCCGGCGTGCGCCGTGTCTTCCCTCCTCAAGGCGCCGGGCGTACCTTGACGGCCGATCTGATGTGCCGTCAGGAAATGAGGGGACCGTGTCGAAGCAGAAGCGAACCGCCGCGCTCGCGACGGCCGCGGCCCTGGCCGGCTCGGCGGTGCTGATGGCCGCCCCCGCGGCCCGGGCCGAAGTCGTCGACGTCAACTACGCCTGCAAGACGCCGATCGGCGACAAGAGCGCCGTCTCGCCCATCGACATCAAGGGCGTCAAGAGCGGCAGCGGATACAAGATCACCATGTCATGGCAGAAGGGCGTCTCGTCCAGCCCGGTCGAACTGGGCAAGGGCGCGATGAAACCGAGCGCCACCATCAAGCTGGGCGGCGCCGACAGCGGCACCCTCGCGGTCACCGGCCCGGCCAACCAGGAGGCGATTCCCGCCAACACCCCCATCAAGATCAACGACTTGACGGGCACGTACACCCCGAAGAAGACCGGCAAGGTCACCTTCACGGCGGGTGTGCTCACCATCAAGGCGCTCGGCACGACGACCACGTGCACGCCCGGCAACAGCCCCGGCCCGTCGCTCACCCTCGACGTGACGGCGGCGTCCGGCGGCGGCAGCACGGGCGGCTCCGGCCAGGGCGGCTCCGGCTCCGGCTCCGGCTCCGAGCTCCCGCAGACCGGCCCCGAGGACTCGGCCATCGCCCTGGGCACTCTCGGCGGCACGGTGCTGCTCGCGGGCGCGGCAGGCGCGCTGTGGCTGACGCGGAGGGGTCAGGCGGTACGCCGCTGACCTGCACGCCTGATCACCGCTGGAGCCGCCGATGTCGTCAGCCGTCCGTGTCCTGTGCCTGTCCCTGCTGCTCCTCCTGGCGGCCGCTCCCGCGGCGACCGCCGCCGAGGCCTGGACCGTCGCGCCCTCCGGCGGCGGGCGGCCGTCCTTCTACGCCGAGGGCGCGCCCGGGACGGTCCAGCAGGACACGGTGTCCGTGACGAACCGCGGCGGCGAGCCGGTCACCGTACGGCTGCACGGCGCCGGCGTCCCGATCGCCTTCGCCGACAGCGCGGTACGGATCCCGGCCCGCACCCGTGCCGAGGTCCCCTTCACGGTGACCGTCCCGCCGGGCACGGCCCCCGGCGACCGCTCCGGCGAGATCGTCGCCCGCGACGCCGACGGCCGCGCGCAGACCGTCCCGCTCCGCCTGCGCGTGACCGGCCCGGAGCTGTCCGCGCTGACGGTGGAACGCGTCCGGGTGCACCCCGACGGCATCACATACGAGCTGGTCAACAGGGGTACGACCGCCCTCGCCCCGAGCCTCGCCATCCGCGCCGACGGTGTCTTCGGCCGCCTCCTCGACCGCGCCCCGCGCCCCCTCTCCGTCGACCTGCCCCCGGGCAGCCGTACGAAGCTCACCGAGCCCTGGCCGGACCGGCCCGCGCTCGACGCGGTCGACGTGCGCTTGACGGTGACTGCGGCGGGCGGGGCGAACGACACGGCGCGGGCGTCCGCGCTGTTCGTGCCGTGGGATGCGGTGGCCGGGGCCGGGGGGTTCGTGGTGGCGGCGGTGGGCGCCTTGCTCGTCGTACGGCATCGAGGGCGCCGTAGGCCTGGCGGCGGTGAGTCGGCCGAAACGGAACAGCCTTACAAGCAAGCCGAGTTGACGGGAGTGGGGACGTGAACGCCAGGGTGCGGATCGCGGTGTTGCCGGCCGTGCTGGCGCTGCTGTCGCCGGTGACGGCCCTGAACGCGTCGGCAGCGGACGGCCCGCCCACCGTCAGGCTGTCCAAGTCCCAGGCGGGGACGGGCGGTTCGATCACCGTGACCGGCAGCGGCTGGCGGGACCGCACCCTGCTGATGATCCTGATCTGCGGTCAGTCCGTACCGTCGACCGGCGTGAGCGGCGGCACCAACTCCTGCGCCAACGCGGAAGGCAGGGCCGTGACCACGGACGCGGACGGACGCTTCAGCCGGAAACTTCCGGTGGCCGAGCCGCCCGTGCCGTGCCCGTGCGTGGTGCATGTGGCGACGGTGACCGGAGCGAAGGCCGAGGCCGACGCGATCTTCCAGGTGGCCGGGCACGCGGTCGAGCCGCTGCCCGCGGAGCCGGCCGGGGGACGCCTGTCGGTCCTCACGGACACCCGGCTGGACGGTTCGAGCGGGCTGCTCACCTGGTTCGGCGCACCACCGGCGCGGACGCTGGTGTTCACAGTTGGCAATGTCGGCACCTCACCCGTCAGGAACCCGGTCTTCCAGGTCGGCACCTCCCACGGCGTGTTCGCGCCGCAGTGGCAGGAACAGCAGTGGCGCGGCACGATCCAGCCGGGCAGGAAGGCGCGGATCGAGCTGCCGGTGGAACTCGCGGCCGGCGCGCACGGCGACTACACGGTCTCCCTGAAGTACGGCGGCAAGGTGATGGCCGAACAGCCCTGGGGCGTGGGCCGGCCCTGGGGCGTGACGCTGTTCTGGATCCTGGTCTGTCTGGTCGTACCGGCGGCGGTGTTCCGCGTCGGGCTGGCGGTGGTGGACCGGGTACGGCCGCGGCAGACCGCCCGCCGCCGCGGGTTCCGGCTGCCCCAACCGGTCCTGCGCATACCGGGGTTGAAGCCCCGCGAAGAGGCGAGGCACGCCCTGCCCTCTTCCTCCTCCTCGACCCTGCCGTGGTTCACCCCGGACAGCGATCCGGGCACGTCCGGCCGGCTCTCCGCACCGCACGACGACAGCCCGACGAGTTCGACGGGCCCCACGACTCCGTCGACTCCGACCAGGAAGGGACCCCCGTGAGCAAGCGAAGGAGAGTCACACCGGCACGCCCGAGAAGAGGTGTAGCGGCGGGCGTCGCGCTGATGCTAGGCGGCGCGGGCATCCTGCTCGGCGTGTCCGCCGCGCCCGCCCAGGCCGCGGAGGTGGCGTACGCGACCGAGTGCATCCCGCCCGCCATCTCCGGGCTGCCGCCGGTCCAGGGCACGACGAAGGTGGAGATCACCGCGCCTGCGGAGGCGAAGGTCGGAGACGAGGTGGAGATCGTCTGGAAGTTCGTCCAGGCCGCGTCCAAGAACCCCGACATCCTCGACCTCCAGGCGAACACGGTCCAGCCGTCGGGAACGCTGAAGGCGGCCGGTGCGCAGACCGCGGACGTCGCCATGCAGGGGCCCCGGGAGAACCCGGCGATCCCCAAGGGCAGCGACATGAAGCTGTCCGACATGAAGGGCAAGCTGAAGCTGACGGCACCGGGTGAGGTGACCCTGACGCCGGGCGCGTACAACATCAACGTCAACAAGCCCATCTCCACGGACACCAAGTGCGCGCCGAAGGAGACGGTGCAGAAGGCCGCGACGATCAAGGTGACGGACGGGGGCGGGACTTCGGGCGGTACGACGGGAGGCCTGCCGACGGTCGTCCCGACGCTGCCGACGAGCGTGCCGACCGGTCTGCCGACGGGGTCGTCGAGCCCCTCGGACCCGGCGCCGAGTGAGAGCGAGACGGGCGGGGACACCGGCGGTACGAGCACCGGGGGCGGCGACGGCGGCCAGACCGACTTCACGGGCAAGGAGGTCCAGGTCCCGTACAAGTGCAAGACGCCCATCGGCGACAAGGAGGCGACCTCGCCGGTCCAGATCAACGCCAAGAAGAACGGCGGGAGTTTCGATCTGACGGTGCAGTTCAAGAAGTCGGTGATGGACAGCCCCGCCGACATCCCCAAGGACTCGGTCAAGCCCTCGATGGAGGTCGCCCTGGGCGGCGCCGACAAGGGCACGGTCCACGTCGAGGGGCCCACCAACTCCGAGGCCATCAAGTCGGGCGACCCGATCGAGATCCCCGACCTCACGGGCACCTACAAGCCGGGCGCGAGCGGCGAGTCGACCCTCTCCCCGGGAGTGCTGACGATCGAGGCCCTCGGCACGACGACGACCTGCACACCGGCCAAGTCGGAGGTGTCACTGACGCTGGACACGAGCGAGCAGGCGAGCGGCGCGTCCGGCGGCGGCTCGACGGGCGGTTCAGCGGGCGGCTCGGCGGGCGGTTCGTCGACGGACGGCGGCCTGGCGGCGACCGGCGCGGAGGACCAGGGGTCCCTGAAGGCGCTGGGTCTGGTGGCGGGGACGGCACTGCTGCTGGGCGGGGCGGTGTTCACGTTCATGCCCGGACGCAGGGCGCGTTAGCCCGCCCGCGAACCCACCCGCAAACGCACAAAGGCCGTTGCACCCAACCGGGTGCAACGGCCTCCGTAGGCTCTGGCAGCGCGTTAGCGGACGTTGCCCATGAGCTCCTTGACCTTCTTGCGGTACATCCACACCGCCACACCGGCGACCACGGCGAGCGTGGCCTCCATGGCGACGATGTTCGTCTTGTTGAGGTCGACCCCGGCGATGGAGAGCAGACCGGTCGTGGCGTCACCCGCGGTGACGGCCAGGAACCAGACGCCCATCATCTGCGAGGCGTACTTCGCGGGAGCCATCTTCGTCGTCACCGACAGGCCCACCGGGGAGAGCAGCAGCTCACCGACGGTCTGCGTGAAGTAGATCGCCACCAGCCACATCGCGGCCGCCTTGTGACCGCCCTCGGCGATCGTCAGCGGGGCGAGGAAGAGGAAGAAGGACGCGCCGACCAGCACCAGACCGGAAGCGAACTTCACGATCGTGCTCGGCTCCTTGCCACGCCGGTTCAGCGCGAGCCAGAACCAGGCGAAGACCGGGGCCAGCGCCATGATCAGGACCGGGTTGACCGACTGGTACCAGGAGACCGGGAAGCCCCAGCCGAAGACGCTGTTCTCTGCGGAGGAGTCGGCGAAGAGCGACAGGGTCGAGCCGCCCTGGTCGTAGATCATCCAGAACATGGCCGCGGCGACGAAGAACCAGATGTACGCGGACATCTTCGACTGCTCGGGACGGTCCAGGTCCTTGTCGCGCTTGATGCGGACCAGAACCATGGTCGGGATGATCACGCCGAGCAGGGTCAGCGGGACCAGGATCCAGTTCAGCGTGTAGTTGCCGGAGAAGCCGACGAACGCGTAGATGACGACCGCGATACCGGCCCAGATCCCCGCCTTGCGCAGCGTGGACGTCTTCTCCTCGGCGGACAACGGCGTCGGGACCACACTGGAACGCTCGGCCAGGTGGCGGGAGCCGATCAGGAACTGGGCGAGACCCAGCGCCATGCCGAGTGCGGCGAGCGCGAAGCCCAGGTGCCAGTTGACGCTCTCACCGATGGTGCCGATGATCAGCGGGGCCGCGAAGGCACCGAGGTTGATACCCATGTAGAAGACGGTGAAGCCACCGTCGCGGCGCGGGTCGTCCGGTCCGTCGTAGAGGTGGCCGACCATCGTCGAGATGTTGGCCTTCAGCAGACCCGAGCCGATCGCGACCAGGCCGAGACCGCCGTAGAAGGTGCCGGAGGAGGGCAGTGCCAGCGTGAGGTGGCCGAGCATGATGACACCGCCGGCGATGGCGACCGTTTTGCGCGGACCCCAGACGCGGTCACCGAACCAGCCGCCGGGCATGGCGAGCAGGTACACCAGCGACACGTACACGGAGTAGATCGCGGTCGCCGTCGCCGCGTCGAGGTTGAGGCCGCCCGGAGCGACCAGGTACAGCGGGAGCAGAGCCCTCATGCCGTAGTAGGAGAAACGCTCCCACATCTCGGTCATGAAGAGAGTGGCCAGTCCGCGGGGGTGGCCGAAGAAGGTCCGTTCGGTGCCGGGGGTGCCCGGGCGGGCCGAGTCCTTCGTCAGGCTGGACGCCATGGTCGTTCCTTGCTGGTCGGGACGCGCATCGACGTAGAGCGGTCACGCGCCCGGTGGGGGGCGGCCGGCACCGGCGGACACGGCCGTCCGCCCCACGCCCGGGGGCAGTCCGCTCCGGGTCTCGGAGGGGAAGACGGCGACCGTCGGGATCCACGCCCCCGCCTTCGGGGGCCCGGCCACAGGTCATTCCTTATGCAGTGCGCACATAAAAGAGACCCTCAGCGTCAAATGCGCCGAAGGTCCCCGCAGTGCTACAGGCGTAGAGTCACCATACGTCAGGACACCGCCTGAAATGGAAGGACTTGAGATGCGGATCACAGGTGTCGAGGGAACCGCAGGCACCCTTTCGAAGGTCCTTCCCAGGATCGCACTTCGCAGACGTGGTCTGTACCACTGCGGCCCAAGGTAAGAGATTCACTCGAGTCGGGTAAGAACCCAGGCGTCCGATCACACCCCGGCTCTTGTCATGGGCGGACTACCATCAGCTCATGACCCGTGTACTGCTCGCCGAGGACGACGCGTCCATTTCGGAGCCGCTGGCCCGCGCACTGCGCCGGGAAGGGTACGAGGTCGAGGTGCGGGAGGACGGCCCCACCGCGCTCGACGCAGGACTGCAGGGCGGGATCGACCTGGTCGTGCTGGATCTCGGCCTGCCCGGCATGGACGGCCTGGAGGTGGCACGCCGGCTGCGTGCCGACGCTCACGCCGTGCCGATCCTCATCCTCACCGCGCGTGCCGACGAGGTGGACACCGTCGTGGGCCTGGACGCGGGCGCCGACGACTACGTCACCAAGCCGGTCCGGCTCGCCGAACTGCTCGCGCGGGTCCGGGCCCTGCTCCGGCGCGGCGCCGCCGAGCCGCAGCAGCCGCCCGCCACGCACGGGGTGCGCATCGACGTCGAGTCCCACCGCGCGTGGATGGGCGACGAGGAACTCCAGCTCACCGCCAAGGAGTTCGACCTGCTGCGGGTGCTGGTGCGCGACGCGGGGCGGGTCGTCACCCGGGACCAGCTGATGCGGGAGGTCTGGGACACGACCTGGTGGTCCTCGACCAAGACGCTCGACATGCACATCTCCTGGCTGCGCAAGAAGCTCGGCGACGACGCGGCGAACCCCCGCTACATCGCGACCGTGCGGGGCGTGGGCTTCCGCTTCGAGAAGAGCTGAGCCACTGCCGTACCGGCATGGCACACAGGTAAGTAAGAGGACATGCGCCGCCGACTGATCCAGTCCACCCTCGCCGTGGTTCTCGTGGTGATCGCCGTCTTCGGCGTGTCACTCGTCATCGTCGAGACACGGACCATCACCAGCACCGCCCAGGAGCGGGTGGACACCGAGGCGGTGCGGCTGGTCAGCATCGTGGACAGCCGGCTGCTCGGCGACGAGACCGTGAACGCTGCCGTGCTGCGGGACCAGATCCAGGGAGACCGGTACGCCCGGATCCGCATCCCGGGCAAGCCCCTGATCGAGGTGGGCGAGCGGCCGACCGGTGACGTCATCAGCGCCAGTGAGACGGGCGAGGAGGGCGAGACGGTCACCGTGCAGGAGCCGCGCTCGTCGGTGACGCGCGAGGTCGGCCGTACGTTGCTGATCATCGGGGCGGTCGCCCTGCTGGCGGTAATCGCAGCGGTCCTGCTGGCGGTGCGCCAGGCGAACCGGCTGGCCTCACCGCTCACCGACCTCGCGGAGACGGCGGAACGTCTCGGCTCCGGCGACCCGCGGCCCCGGCACAAGCGGTACGGCGTCCATGAGCTGGACCGTGTGGCGGACGTCCTCGACTCCTCCGCCGAGCGCATCGCCCGCATGCTGACCGCGGAACGCCGCCTCGCCGCGGACGCCTCCCACCAGCTCCGCACGCCGCTCACGGCCCTGTCCATGCGCCTGGAGGAGATCACCCTCACCGACGATCCCGACACGGTGAAGGAGGAGGCCACGATCGCCCTGACACAGGTGGAGCGCCTCACGGACGTCGTCGAACGCCTCCTCACCAACTCCCGCGACCCCCGCACCGGCTCGGCCGTCACCTTCGACCTCGACGAGGTCATCCAGCAGCAGCTGGCGGAGTGGCGCCCCGCCTACCGCAGCGCGGGCCGGGCGATCGTCAGCTCGGGCAAGCGGCACCTGGAGGCGGTCGGCACGCCGGGCGCGGTGGCGCAGGTCCTGGCAGCCCTGATCGAGAACTCCCTCATGCACGGTGGCGGCACGGTGGCGCTGCGCACCCGCGTCACCGGCAACCAGGCGGTCATCGAGGTCACGGACGAGGGCCCCGGCGTCCCGGCGGACCTCGGCGCCCGGATCTTCGAGCGCGCCATCAGCGGCCACAACTCCACCGGCATCGGCCTCGCAGTGGCCCGCGACCTCGCGGAAGCGGACGGCGGCCGCCTGGAAATGCTCCAGACCAAGCCCCCGGTACTGGCCCTGTTCCTCTCCCGCACACCCCCACCGAAGAAACCGGGCCAGGAGTCGGGTCAGACGGTCAGGTGACGAGAGCCGGGCCAGGCAAAGTCAGAGCGTCTGGGGCTGCCCCGAGGAAGGCCGGTGACGCGACAGCGTCAGCCCACCCGCACCCGCGGCTTCTCCGCACCCCGCGCACCCCGCGCACCCCGCCGAGGCGTCTCCAGGAACGATTCCGCTCCGGCCACCGCCTCCTCCGCGGGAAGCGCCCGGAACACCCACGTCCGGTAGGACCAGAACCGGAACAGCGTCGCGATGCCGATGCCGAGGAACTTGAAGATGTTGCTCTGTAGCGGGCTGTCCCAGCCGAAGCCGTACGTCGCCGCGTACAGGACACCGTTCTCGATCACCAGGCCGACCGCGCTGAACAGCAGGAACAGGCCCAGTTCCTTCGTACGGCGGCCCTTTTCGCGATCCCGGTAGGTGAAGTACCGGAAGCCGAGGTAGTTGAAGATGATCGCGACCGCCGTCGCGATGACGCTCGCGCGCACCACCTGGAGGTCGGTCACATGCCGTACCAGGTTGAACACGAGCAGGTTGACAAGGAGTCCCGCTCCACCCACCGCACCGAACTTGGCGACCTCGCGCACCAGCCGGTCGAAGCGTTGCCGCACGGCACTGCGGGGTGCCGGAGGCGCCGTATGAAGCCCCGAGGAACCACGTCCCATGGTCGTAAAGGCTCCTGTCGGTCGGTTTGTCGGTTGGTTTCGTCAACCCAGCCATGCTAACCACCCCCCTCGACGATTGCCTGTGCGCAAGCTCATAGGCGGGGAAGAGACCCGGAAAACTCGGGTAAGAAGACCGGCGAGGGCCGGCGGCAGGGGACGGAAACCGGCCGCCGCGAAGTGGCCGATACCCTAGGGGCGTGACGTTCCCGGTAGTCGGCATGGTCGGCGGGGGTCAGCTTGCTCGTATGACACACGAGGCGGGCATCCCGTTGGGCATCAGGTTCAAGCTCCTCAGTGACACCCCTCAGGATTCCGCGGCGCAGGTCGTCAGTGATGTCGTCATCGGCGACTATCGCGACCTCGACACGCTGCGCGACTTCGCGAGGGGCTGCGATGTGATCACTTTCGATCACGAACACGTACCCACCGAGCACCTCAAGGCTCTGGAGGCGGACGGCATCCCCGTCCGCCCGGGCCCCGACGCGCTTGTGCACGCCCAGGACAAGGGCGTGATGCGCGCGAGGCTCGACGCGATCGGTGTGCCGTGCCCGCGGCACCGCATCGTGACCGACCCTCAGGACGTGGTCGCCTTCGCGGCCGAGGGCGACGGTTTTCCGGTCGTCCTCAAGACCGTCCGCGGCGGCTACGACGGCAAGGGTGTCTGGGTCGTCGACTCGGCCGAGGAGGCCGCGGACCCCTTCCGCGCCGGCGTCCCGGTCCTCGCCGAGGAGAAGGTCGACTACGTCCGCGAGCTCGCGGCGAACGTCGTCCGCTCCCCGCACGGCCAGGCGGTCGCCTACCCCGTGGTGGAGTCCCAGCAGGTGGGCGGCGTCTGCGACACGGTCATCGCGCCCGCCCCCGAGCTCGACGAGGTCCTCGCGCTCAAGGCCGAGGAGCTCGCCCTGACGATCGCCAAGGAACTGGACGTCGTCGGCCACCTCGCCGTGGAGCTGTTCCAGACCCGCGACGGCCGCATCCTCGTCAACGAGCTGGCGATGCGCCCGCACAACTCGGGCCACTGGACCCAGGACGGTGCCATCACGTCCCAGTTCGCCAACCACGTCCGGGCCGTCCTCGACCTCCCCCTCGGCGACCCGCGCCCGCGCGCCAGGTGGACGGTCATGGTCAACGTCCTCGGCGGCGACTACCCCGACATGTACTCCGCGTACCTGCACTGCATGGCCCGCGACCCCCAGCTCAAGATCCACATGTACGGCAAGGACGTGAAGCCCGGCCGCAAGGTCGGTCACGTCAACACCTACGGCGACGACCTCGACGACGTGCTGGAGCGCGCCCGTCACGCTGCCGGCTACCTGAGAGGGACCATCACCGAATGAGCCCTGTTGTAGGCATCGTCATGGGGTCGGACTCCGACTGGCCCGTCATGGAGGCCGCCGCCCAGGCCCTCGACGAGTTCGAGATCGAGTACGAGGTCGACGTGGTCTCCGCGCACCGGATGCCGCGCGAGATGGTCACGTACGGCGAGCAGGCGGCCGAGCGCGGTCTGAAGGCGATCATCGCCGGGGCCGGCGGCGCCGCCCACCTCCCCGGCATGCTCGCCTCGGTCACGCCGCTGCCCGTCATCGGCGTCCCGGTCCCGCTGAAGTACCTGGACGGCATGGACTCCCTGCTCTCCATCGTGCAGATGCCGGCCGGTGTCCCCGTGGCCACGGTCTCCGTCGCCGGCGCGCGCAACGCCGGTCTGCTCGCCGCCCGCATCCTCGCCGTGCACGACGAGGACCTGCTCCAGCGGATGCGGGAGTTCCAGCAGGAGCTGAACGACCAGGCCACCGAGAAGGGCAAGCGCCTGCGCGCCAAGGTAGAGGGCGCGAGCGGCTTCGGCTTCGGCTCGGGGAAGTGACGCCGATGACCTCCCTGGAGGCAGCCCGGGAACTCCTGCGCGAGTTCCCGGTCGTGGACGGCCACAACGACCTGCCGTGGGCCCTGCGCGAACAGGTCCGCTACGACCTCGACGCCCGCGACATCGCCGCCCACCAGGGCGCCCACCTGCACACCGACATCCCCCGGCTGCGCGAGGGCGGCGTGGGCGCGCAGTACTGGTCGGTGTACGTGCGCTCCGACTACGCCGGTGACAAGGCGGTCAGCGCCACCCTCGAACAGATCGACTGCGTACGGCAGTTGCTGGCCCGCCACCCGGCCGACCTGCGCCCGGCGCTGACGGCGGCGGACATGGAGGCGGCCCGCGCCGAGGGCCGGATCGCCTCCCTGATGGGCGCAGAGGGCGGCCACTCCATCGCCAACTCCCTGGCCACGCTGCGGGCGTTGTACGCGCTCGGCGTCCGCTACATGACCCTCACCCACAACGACAACATCGCGTGGGCCGACTCGGCGACGGACGAGCCCGGGGTGGGCGGTCTGTCGGCCTTCGGCCGCGCGGTCGTGCGGGAGATGAACCGCGAGGGCATGCTCGTCGACCTCTCGCACGTCGCGGCGACGACGATGCGCGACGCGCTCGACACCTCCACGGCCCCGGTGATCTTCTCCCACTCCTCCTCCCGCGCGGTCTGCGACCACCCGCGCAACATCCCCGACGACGTCCTGGAGCGCCTGCCCGGCAACGGCGGCGTCGCGATGGTGACGTTCGTACCGAAGTTCGTGCTCCAGGCGGCGGTCGACTGGACGGTCGCGGCCGACGAGAACATGCGCGCGCACGGCTTCCACCACCTCGACACGACCGCCGAGGCGATGAAGGTGCACCGCGCCTTCGAGGAGAGCAACCCGCGCCCGATCGCCACGGTGTCCACGGTCGCCGACCACCTGGACCACATGCGCGAGGTCACCGGCATCGACCACCTCGGCATCGGCGGCGACTACGACGGCACCGCCTTCACCCCGGACGGTCTGAACGACGTCTCCGGCTACCCGAACCTGATCGCCGAGCTGCTGGACCGCGGCTGGTCGAAGCCCGACCTGGCCAAGCTGACCTGGCAGAACGCGGTACGGGTGCTGGGCGCGGCGGAGGACGTGGCCCGCGACCTTCAGGCCACGCGCGGCCCGTCCAACGCGACCCTCGAGGCACTGGACGGCTGATCGTCGAGGGCGGGGTAGTCGGTGTAGCCGGTCGCCCCGCCCGTGTACATCAGATACCTGTCCCGCACCGGGTTGAGCGGCGCCCCGAGCGCAAGCCGGCGCACCAGGTCGGGGTTGGCCAGGAACGGACGGCCGAGGGCGATCAGATCGGCACCGGCGTCGAGGAGCCGGGCCGATGTGTCGCCGATCGCTTCGGCGGACAGCTCCGGGAGCACCGGGTTGGCGATCAGGGTCCCCGGCCAGGCGGCGCGGATCCGGCCGAACAGCGGGTCCGCCGGGTCGGCGTACACGAGGTGCAGATACGCCGGTCCGAGCCCGCCCAGCGCCTCGACGAGCGCCGGGTGGAGCGTGTCGCTGTCGGTCTCGTCGATGCCGTTGACGGTGTTGCGGGGAGAGATCCGCACCCCAACCCGCTCCGGCCCGATCGCGGCGGCCACCGCCTCGACCACCTCCCGCACGAACCGGATCCGCCCGGCCACCGAGCCGCCGTACTCGTCCGTACGGCGGTTGGTGTTGCCGGCCAGGAACTGGTGCAGCAGATGGCCGTTGGCGGAGTGCACCTCGACGCCCTCGAAACCGGCGGCCACGGCATTGCGTGCGGCCGTCGCGAAGTCGGCGACGGTGGCGCGGATGTCGTCGACGGTCATCTCCCGCGGGACGACGGCGGGGCGGTGCCCGTCCGGTGTGAAGATCGTCTCCGGGAGCGGCACGGGCGAAGGTGAGACGGGGGTCAGCCCGCTGGTGGCCGGATGCCCGACCCGGCCACCGTGCTGGAGCTGGAGAAACATCGGCCCGCCGCCCGCGGCCCGCACGGCGTCCGTGACCCGCCGCCAGCCGGCCACGTGCGACGGGGTGTGGATCGCGGTGATGTGCGGATACGTCTGCCCGACCGCGTTCGGCGTCGAGGCCTCGGCGATGATCAGCCCGGCCGAGGCACGCTGCGCGTAGTACGTGGCCATCAGCGGCGTCGGAGTGCCGTCCGCCGCCGCGCGGTTCCTGGTCAGCGGGGCCATGACCAGGTGGTTCGGCAGGTGCAGGGGGCCCAGGCGGGCCGGGGCGAGAAGGGGGCGTACGGCTGCGGTCTTGTCCGTCGTGTGCGTCATGGCCGTACCGTAGAAGTTGACATCAGTGTCAGATTCAAGCCCGGACGGACCAGGGAACCAAGGGAAGCAGGGGGCACGGCATGCGGATCGGTGAGCTGGCCCGGCGCACCGGCGTGAGTGAGCGGTCACTGCGCTACTACGAGGCCCAGGGGCTGCTGCGCGCCGAGCGCACCCCCGGCGGGCACCGTGACTACCCCGCGGCGGCCGTCGACCGGGTCGTCCGGATCCAGGAGCTGTTCGCCGCCGGGCTGCACAGCAGCAGGATCGCGCAGCTGCTGCCCTGTATGCGGGACACCGACGGCGGCCCCTCCGCCATCGCTACGCCCCGCCTGGTCGAGGACCTCACCGCCGAGCGCCACCGCATCGACCGGATGATCGCCGACCTGGTCCGCTCCCGCGACACCCTGGACGAGGTCATCGAGGCGGCGCGGGAGAGCTGACGCGCGCGGTACCCCCGCACACGCCGTTCCAAGCCCGTCGGCGCGCGGTACCCCCGAACGCCTCGTCCACCAGGAAGCCCGTCCGGGTCCGTGCGACGGTGAACCGTACTGCTGATCATCACGCCGATCACGTACGGAGACCGCCATGGCAGACCTCAAGTACGAAGCGGACACCAGCCCCGAGGTCGGCGAACTCGATGACCTGCCCGCTCCGCCGCCCGGGGAGCCGTCCGACCCGTCCGACTCCGTCACCGGCCCGGATGCGGGCGCCGAGGCGAGCCTCCTCGACCGTGCCCACGCCCTCCTCGCCGCCCATCCCGTCGCCGACGGCTACAGCGGGCTGCCGTGGGCGCTGCGCCGCCTGCCCTGGTTCGACCTGGAGCTCGGCGAGAGCGCCGTCGACACGGACGTACCGCGGATGCGCGAGGGACATGTCGGCGCGCTGTTCTGGGCGCTGCACCTGCCGGACGGACTGGACGGCGACCGGGCCGTCGGTGCCACGCTGGACCAGCTGGACCTGGTGAAGACCGTCGTACGGGCCCACGCGGAGGGCCTGCGCCTGGCCGACAATCCGGGCCCCATCACCGACGTCCGCCACTGCGGCCGTATCGCCGTCCTGCCGGGCCCGGCAGGGGCCGCCGCCCTCGGTGACTCGCTCGGGATCCTGCGTTCCCTCCACGGGCTGGGGCTGCGCGCCCTCACGCTGTCCGGCGTCGCCTGGGCGAGCGAGGCGGGGCTGACGCGGTTCGGCGAGGAGGTCCTGCGTGAGATGAACCGTCTCGGCGTACTGGCCGACCTCTCCGGCGCCTCCCCGGACACCGTGCGCCGGGCGTGTGCGGTGTCCAAGGCCCCGGTCCTGTGCGCCCGCTCCGCCGCCCGCGCCCTGCGCCCCCACCCGGCCAACCTCCCCGACGACCTGCTCGCCGAGCTGGGCGCCGTGGGCGGCCTGTGTATGGTGCCGCTCACCGCCGAGCAGACCGGGCCGTCCGTCCGGGACGTCGCCGACCATCTCGACCACGTTCGTGCGGTCGCAGGCGCGGAGTCCGTCGGCCTGTCCGGCACCTACGACGCCGGCACGGCCCACCCACAGGACCTCACCGACGCCTCCTGCTACCCGCACCTCGTCGCCGAGCTGCTGCGCAGGGGCTGGTCCGAGGCCGACATTGCGCTGCTGACCTGGGGCAATGTCCAGCGCGTGCTGCGCGAGGCCGACTTCACGGCCCGGGAGGCACAGCGGCGCCGGGCGCCGTCGACGATGAAGATCTCCGAGCTGGACGGGTAGCGGGGGAGACGGGAGAGACGGTGGCGGGGGAGACGGGAGAGACGGGGGAGGGAGCTGGAGGGCTCAGGGTTCCTCGATCCGGCACAGGCAGAACGGGTGCCCCGCCGGATCGGCGTACACCCGGAAGTCCTCCTTGTCCTCCGCCTGCAGCAACCGCGCGCCGAGCGCCAGCACCTTCTCCTGGGCCGCCTCGACCTCCTCCCAGGTGGACCCCGCGTCGAAGTCCAGGTGGAACTGCTGGGAGTTGCGGTCGGCCCGCGGCCACTCCGGCGGGGTGTACCCGGGCGCCGGCTGGAAGGCGAGCCTCGGCCCGTCGGGGAGCCGCAGCACAACCCACTCGGGGTCGTCGTCCTCTACCGTGCCGCCGCCGACGCCGGCGTAGAAGCGGGCGAGGGCGCGCGGGTCGGGGCAGTCGATGACGACGGAACGCAGACGGGTCACGCGGGCCATGGGTTCCTCCCGGGGGTCACGGGGTGCTCGGCACTCAGCAGGCGCACAGGCAGAACGGGTGCCCCGCCGGATCGGCGTAAACGCGGAAGGTCCGCGAGCGGTCCTCGGTCTCCAGCGGCTTCGCCCCCAGGGCCAGCACCTCCTTCTCGGCGGCGTCCAGGTCCTCGACGGTCAGGTCCAGATGGAACTGCTGCGAGTGCTCGGGCGACGGCCACCGCGGCGGTACGTAACCGGGGGCGGCCTGGAACGACAGCGTCGGAGCGCCGGGCACCTTCACGTCCACCCAGTCCTCCTGCTCCTCGACGCTGCCGCCGAGCACGCGGGCGTAGAAGTCGGCGAGGGCGCGGGGGTCGGGACAGTCCAGGACGACGGCGCCCACTTCTGCGATGGCCATGGCTTCCTCCTCGAAGCGGTGGTTACCTGTGTCCGGCATCAACAGGTAACGCAGTTACCGCATCCTCCCGCATTGGGGGTAACGTCGCAAGGGGATTCGGAAGGTAGCGTGCAGCCATGAGTGAGAGATCGCCCGCGCCCGGTGGCCTGGAGCTGGTCGAGTCCCTGGTCAACACGCTGGACCTCGAGTCGGGCGCGGACTCGCTGGACACGGCCGAGGGGCGGGCGCGCTTCGGGCTGGCCGAGGAGGACATACCCGGCGCGCGGGAGTTGCGGGAGTCCCTGCGCGTTGCCCTCCTTGCCCACGCGGGACATCCGCCGCACCGCGCGGCGACGCCGCTCGGCGAACTGCTGGCGGCGGGTCCGCTGGTCGTCACGGTCGATGCGGCCGACGGCTCCGCCGACCTGCTCGCCGCGGACGGCGGCTCGCTGCTGTCCCGGGTGGCGGTGGCGATCGCCCAGGCGCTCGGTGACGGCACCTGGGCGCGGCTGAAGGCGTGCGAGGCGGTCGACTGCCACTGGGCGTATTACGACCGCAGTCCGGCGGGGCGCGGCCGGTGGTGCTCGATGCAGGTGTGCGGTGCGCGGGCGAAGATGCGGAGGTATCGGGCGAAGTAAGCCCTTTCCAAGCGGGGTTGAGCGACCCTTCCGCGTCGGGCGGTCCGGGTGGGGCAGAATGCGACAAGACGCCGTTTCGGCCGACTGAGCCTCGGCCGAAACGGCGTCGTCCGTCTCGGCGGCGGAGTCATTCCGGCGCCGGCGCCTGGGCGCTGCGGCGAGATGGGTCAGGGCCTTCCGGCCCCGTGACTCAGGCCGTCGGCCGTCCCATCGCCCGGTAGCTCCAACCGGCCTTCCGCCACACCTCCGGGTCGAGCGCGTTGCGCCCGTCCAGAATGACCCGCGCCGCCGCGACCTCGCCGAGCGCCGCCGCGTCCAGCTCGCGGAACTCCCGCCACTCGGTCAGGTGCAGTACGACGTCGGCGCCGCGCACCGCGTCGATCGTGGTGTCGGCATAGCCGAGGGTCGGGAAGAGGCGGCGGGCGTTGTCCATGCCCTTGGGGTCGTACACCGTGACCTGGCCGCCCTGGAGGTGGATCTGGCCGGCGACGTTCAGCGCGGGGGAGTCCCGGACGTCGTCCGAGTCGGGCTTGAAGGTGGCGCCGAGCACGGCGACGCGCTTGCCCAGGAAGGGGCCGCCGCCCAGCGCCTGCCGGGCGAGCTCCACCATCTGCCCGCGCTGACGCATGTTGATCGAGTCGATCTCGCGCAGGAAGGTCAGCGCCTGGTCGGCACCCAGCTCGCCGGCGCGGGCCATGAAGGCGCGGATGTCCTTGGGCAGACAGCCGCCGCCGAACCCGATACCGGCCCGCAGGAACTTCTTGCCGATCCGGTCGTCGTGGCCGATGGCCTCCGCGAGCTTGGCCACGTCGCCGCCGGCCGCCTCGCAGACCTCCGCCATGGCGTTGATGAAGGAGATCTTGGTGGCGAGGAAGGAGTTGGCGGAGGTCTTCACCAACTCGGCGGTGGGGAAGTCGGTGACGACGAAGGGGGAGCCGGCCGCGATCGGCGTCGCATACACCTCGCGCAGCAGCTTCTCGGACCGCTCGCTGCGCACGCCGACCACGATCCGGTCCGGGTGCAGCGTGTCCTGAACGGCCAGGCCCTCGCGCAGGAACTCGGGGTTCCAGGCGAGCTCGACCTCACCGCCGCCCGGCGCGAGCTCCAGGATGCGGGCCGCGAGCCGGTCCGCGCTGCCGACCGGCACGGTCGACTTGCCGACGACGAGGTTGGGTCCGCGCAGATGCTTGGCGAGCGACTCGACGGCCGCGTCCACATAGCTCATGTCGCAGGCGTATTCGCCGTGCTTCTGCGGGGTGTTCACACAGACGAAGTGCACGTCACCGAACTCGGCGACCTCCGCCCAGTCCATCGTGAAGCGCAGCCGCCCGGTGGAGCCCTCGATGCCGGCGACGTGCTTGCGCAGCAGCTCCTCCAGGCCCGGCTCGAACATCGGGACCCGGCCCTCGCCGAGCATCTCGATCTTCTCGGGCACCGCGTCGAGCCCCAGCACCTCGAAGCCGAGCTCGGCCATGGCCGCGGCGTGGGTCGCGCCGAGGTAACCGGTGCCGATCACGGTGATCTTGAGGGCCATGGGGACTCCAGAAAAGGGGACGGTGCCGTGCGGCCCCGAGCATAGTCGGAGGCTCTGACGGGCAGCTTCCCCGCTGTCGCCAAGCTCACGTATCCCTCCCGTGGGCCGCCCCCTAAAATTTGAGTTACTTAACGGTAGTTAGCGCCAGCTTCGCACTGACCGCACAGCGTCCTTGGAGCGTGAGAGACCTTGGCCGGATCGGCTGAATTCGACCTGTACCGCCCGTCCGAGGAGCACGACATGCTCCGTGACGCCATCCGCTCGCTGGCCGAGGCGAAGATCGCGCCGTACGCGGCCGCCGTGGACGAGGAGGCCCGCTTCCCGCGTGAGGCGCTGGACGCGCTGGTGGCCAACGACCTGCACGCCGTCCACGTGCCCGAGGAGTACGGCGGCGCCGGCGCGGACGCCCTTGCCACGGTGATCGTCATCGAGGAGGTGTCCCGCGTCTGTGCGAGCTCCTCCCTCATCCCCGCGGTGAACAAGCTGGGCTCGCTCCCGGTGATCCTCTCCGGCTCCGAGGACCTGAAGAAGAGGTACATGACGCCGCTCGCCAAGGGCGAGGGCATGTTCTCGTACTGCCTCTCCGAGCCCGACGCCGGCTCCGACGCGGCCGGCATGAAGACGAAGGCCGTCCGCGACGGCGACCACTACGTGCTGAACGGCGTGAAGCGCTGGATCACCAACGCCGGCGAGTCCGAGTACTACACGGTGATGGCGGTCACCGACCCGACGAAGCGCTCCAAGGGCATCAGCGCCTTCGTCGTCGAGAAGTCCGACGAGGGCGTCTCCTTCGGCGCCCCCGAGAAGAAGCTCGGCATCAAGGGCTCCCCGACCCGCGAGGTCTACCTGGACAACGTTCGCATACCGGCGGACCGCATGATCGGCGAGGAGGGCACCGGCTTCGCCACCGCGATGAAGACGCTGGACCACACCCGCATCACCATCGCTGCCCAGGCGCTCGGCATCGCCCAGGGCGCCCTGGACTACGGCAAGGGCTATGTCCAGGAGCGCAAGCAGTTCGGCAAGCCGATCGCCGACTTCCAGGGCATCCAGTTCATGCTCGCCGACATGGCCATGAAGATCTCGGCCGCCCGCGCCCTGACCTATCAGGCCGCCGCCGCCTCCGAGCGCGGCGACGCCGACCTGACCTACCTGGGCGCCGCCGCCAAGTGCTTCGCGTCGGACGTGGCCATGGAGGTCACCACGGACGCCGTCCAGCTCCTCGGCGGTTACGGCTACACCCGTGACTACCCCGTCGAGCGCATGATGCGCGACGCCAAGATCACGCAGATTTATGAGGGCACGAATCAAGTGCAGCGCATCGTCATGGCGCGCAACCTGCCGTAACCCCACGGGATTTGATGGTGATGGGTGCCCGGACCTCCGGGCACCCTTCACTCGTTTGGACCTGTTTCACCGTCTTGCGGCGGAACAGGGGCAATCGTGCCCTGTGCGGCATCTGGTGGGAATTGTTCGCGTCCGCCCGATGGCGCGGCGCGGCGGGCGGGCGTAGGACGGAAGGGCACGGGGCCCGCCCCCGGGTTCCCGCACCCCCCAGGAGGAGCCATGACCCAGCCCCAGACGATGCCCGCGATGAGCAAGGAGATGCAGGACTGCGTCGACGCGTGCCTGAACTGCCACAGCATCTGCGAGGAGACCATGAGCTCCTGCATGCAGATGGGCGGCCAGGCTCAGATGCAGATCATGCGGGCGCTCATGGACTGCGCCGAGACGACCCGCATGTGCGCGGACATGATGATGCGCCGCTCGCCCATGTCGGCCGAGATGTGCGCGATGTGCGCCAAGGCCTGCGAGATGTGCGCGGAGGCGTGTATGTCCATGCCGGACGATCCCCAGATGATGCGCTGCGCAGAGGCGTGTCGCCGCTGCGCCACGACCTGCCGCGCGATGGCCGGCGCCACGATGTGACGACCGCCTGACAACGGTCGAGGGCACCCCGCCGGGGTGCCCTCGCTGCCGCCGTCGGTGCCTCAGTTGCCCGAGACGGTGACCTTCTCGTCGTTCTTCAGCTGCTCCACCAGCGTCTTCACCTTCGCGGTGTCCCACTGGAGGTTGCCGTTCGCGGAGTTGCCCGAGATCGGCATGTTCATGGACTTGCCCTCGCCGCTGCTGACGCCCTTCATCGCCCAGAACATGGACGCCAGGTCCCACAGGCCCATGTCCTTGTCGACGATCAGCGAGTCCAGGCCGGCGCCCATCGTCGGGTACAGCTTGAAGGGGTTCAGGACGGTGCTCGGGGTCGCCACCTGGTTGGCCAGCGCCGAGAGGAACTTCTGCTGGTTCTTCGTACGGTCCAGGTCGGAGCCGGCCAGCGCGTACCGGGTGCGGACGAAGGCGAGCGCCTCCTCGCCGTTCAGGGTCTGCTTGCCCTTCTTGAGGTCGGCACCGGACTTGGAGTCCTTGATGTCCTGCGGGATGTCGATCTCGACACCGCCGACGGAGTCCACGATGTTCGCGAAGCCCGCGAAGCCGATCTCGACGTAGTGGTCGATGTGCAGACCGGTGTTGGACTCGACGGTACGGACCAGCAGTTCGGGTCCGTCCTCCGCGTAGGCCGCGTTCAGCTTCGTCTGCCTGCCGGTGCCCTCGAAGAACTTCCCGGAGTCCGAGCCCTTGAACGACGGGATCGTGACGTTCGAGTCGCGGGGCAGGGAGATCAGGGTGTCGCCGTTGCTGCCGGTGTGCAGGATCATCATCGAGTCCGTGCGCTTGCCGTCGGCGGACCCGGTGTGCAGCTCCTTCTTCTGGTCGTCGGACAGCCCCTCGCGGCTGTCGGAACCGACGATCAGGTAGTTGGTGCCCTCGCCCGCCTCCGGCCGCTCGATGACCTTTGACAGGTCGACCTCGCGGTTGAGCTTGGAGTCGGCCCAGAAGTAGGTCGCGACGGACGTCACGAGCAACACCGTCACCAGCGTGATGGTCGTCACCTTGATACGGCGCCGCCAGTTCGGCGCGGGACGCGGCTCGCGCATCCCCCCGTCGTCGCGGCCACCCCCGCCACCGCCGTACACCTGGCCGGTGTTGTAACCGCTGTCGTACCCGTCGTCGCCGTAGCCGCCGTGGCCCTGGCCGTTCACGTACGACTGCTGCTGCGGCACTCCGCCGTAGCCCTGGCCGGGGGGCGCCGCCTGGCCGCGGCGGACCTGCCGCATCACGCGCGCGCTCTCGGGCTGCGCGCTCGCGCTGCCGCGTCCGTAGCGGTTGCCGCGGTTGTCGTCGGGTGCCTGGGGCCAGTCATTCATGCGCCCCAGTGTGCAGGGCATGGCCAGGTCACTTACAAGGTTCGGCGGAAAATAGAGGCACGGCTGTTGCGAACCCAACACAAAGTCCGCGAATGTCGACGCGGCATAAGGTGGAGGCCATGACAGACCAGGTCACCGCCGCAGAGTCGGGCACTCCGGAGATCCCGGGCAAGCCCACCTCCGCATCCCGCACCACACTCAGCCACATCATGACCCACAACGACACCAACCTGCTCGGGACGGTGCACGGCGGTGTGATCATGAAACTCGTCGACGACGCCGCGGGCGCGGTGGCCGGCCGGCACAGTGGCGGCCCCGCCGTCACCGCGTCCATGGACGAGATGGTCTTCCTGGAGCCGGTCCGCGTCGGCGACCTCGTCCATGTGAAGGCCCAGGTCAACTGGACCGGCCGGACGTCGATGGAGGTCGGCGTACGGGTCCTGGCGGAGCGCTGGAACGAGTCCGCGCCACCCACCCAGGTCGGCTCGGCCTACCTGGTCTTCGCCGCGGTCGACGCCGACGGCAAGCCACGACGCGTCCCCGAGGTACTCCCGGAAACCGAACGCGACAAGCGCCGCAACCAGGAGGCCCAGATCCGCCGCACCCACCGCCTGGCCCGCAGGCGCGCCATCAAGGAACTGCGCGAGAAGAGGGTGGCGGAGGGATACGAGGACTGAGGGGGCTGCCGAGGGTCGCCGGAAAACGGGGCCTCTCGCGAGCTAGGCGCACCCCGCCTCGTCGCCCCGTACCACCGTCGCCTGGCCCTGTGTCGGGTCCTCGGCCCGGACCTTGCGCACCTTCTTGAAGTCCGTCCCGGCGATCACCTTCAGGGTGGGGCCCAGCCCCTTCACGGGGCGCAGTTCGCTTCCCGGGAGTGCGGCTGCCAGGGACTTCGCCGAGCGGTCCCAGCCGGGGTCGTGGGCGACGACCGTGCGCTTCACGGACCGGTCCGCCGCGGTCGCCGGGCGGCCCGTCGTACGGAACCCGGCCGCCGCGAGCGCAGCGTCGACCCGCTTGCCGAGCTGCGCCGTCGCCGTGCCGTTCTCCACCTGGACGCGGATCTGCTGCGGGGCGACCTCCACCGGGACGGCCCTTCTCTTCGGCCGTTGCGCTGCCAGCGGCTTGTCCTCGCGCAGGGCCCGGAAGAGGCGTTCGGCCTGTGAGGTGTTCCACTTCACCGTGGAGCCGAGGCCCTTCACCTCGTATGCCAGCTGCCCGATCGGCACGGTCGTGAACTCCGACGAGGACGGCGAGAAGTTCCGCATCGCCCGCCCGAGGTCGAGCAGTTCACCCGTGCCGAACCCCTTGTCGGCCCGCACCGACCCCAGCACCGCCCGCGTCACGTCCCTGAACCGCATCGGGTTCAGCAGGATCCCGGACGACGTCGCCCGCTCGATCAGCGCCGCCATGAACCGCTGCTGCCGGTGCACCCGGCCCAGGTCGGAGTCGCTGTCGACGTGCCGCGCGCGGACGTACTGCAACGCCTCCCCGCCCATCAGCCGGTGTGTGCCGGCCGGCAGGTCCAGCCCGGTGTAGGAGTCCTTCAGCGGCTCGGCCGTGCAGATCCGCACGCCGCCGACCACGTCGACCGTCTTCATGAAGCTGGTGAAGTCGACCTCCAGATAGTGGTCGATCTTCACGTGCGTCATGTGCTCGACCGTGCGCACGGTGAGGTTCGGCCCGCCCTCCGCGTACGCCGCGTTGATCTTGATGGGATGGGCCTTGCGGCCCTCACCCGCGGGCACCTCGGCGTACGAGTCGCGCGGCAGGCTCACCACGCTCGCCCGCTCCCGGTCCCCCGAGATGTGCACGATCATGATCGTGTCGGTGCAGTGACACGGGGCGCCACCGAGCCGGTACCTGCGCCGCTCCTCCTCGCTGATGCGGTCGCGGCCGTCCGTGCCGACGAGCAGGACGTTCATCCCGTTCCCGGCCTGAGGCCGGTTCTTCATGTCCTTGAACGGGTCCACCCGCGCGATCTTCGCGTCCAGGCTGGTGACCACCGCGTGCCCGATCCCGGCGGACGCGAGGACCACGACGGACAGCGTGGTCACCGCCCGCATGGCCCACCGGGGCCGCCTCCGCCGTACGGGCGCGGCCGGCCGCGCCCCGCCACGGGGCGGCCGCGGGCTGCGCTGCGACGGGGCGGAAGAGCGGCGGGGCGGCGTGGGCATGGGGGGATACCTCCGCTGGGGTTGCCCTGGGGGCCGTACGTGGGATCCGTGAGCACCGTAGGCCCATACGATCTGCTGCCCGGAGCACCAGCCCCGGCGGGGCGCACCGGTGTCCCCCGTTCGCGGTAACGTGAGGCCCCTATGAACGCCAATCCCGACGTGCAGCTCCCCGCCGTGTCCGTCATCATGCCCGTCCTCGACGAGGAGCGGCATCTGCGCGGAGCAGTCCAAGCGATCCTCGCGCAGGAGTACGCCGGCGAGATGGAGGTCGTGATCGCCCTCGGTCCGTCCACGGACCGCACGGACGAGATCGCCGCCGAGCTCGTGGCCGAGACGGCATCGTCCGAGAACAAGCGCGTACACACCGTCCCGAACCCGACCGGCCGCACCCCCGCCGCCCTCAACGCCGCGATCAAGGCCTCCCGCCACCCGATCGTCGTCCGCGTCGACGGCCACGGCATGCTCTCGCCCAACTACATCACCACCGCCGTACGGCTCCTGGAGGAGACCGGCGCGCAGAACGTCGGCGGCATCATGCACGCCGAGGGCGAGAACGACTGGGAGCACGCCGTCGCCGCCGCGATGACCTCGAAGATCGGCGTCGGCAACGCCGCCTTCCACACGGGCGGCGATGCGGCCCCCGCCGAGACGGTCTACCTCGGCGTCTTCCGGCGCGAGGCGCTGGAGCAACAGGGCGGCTACAACGAGGAGTTCATCCGCGCCCAGGACTGGGAGCTCAACTTCCGGATCCGGGAGGCGGGCGGGCTGATCTGGTTCTCGCCCGAGCTGAAGGTGTCGTACCGCCCGAGGCCGTCGGTGAAGGCCCTCGCCAAGCAGTACAAGGACTACGGCCGCTGGCGTCATGTCGTCGCCCGCTACCACGCCGGCTCCATCAACCTGCGCTACCTCGCCCCGCCGACGGCGGTGTGCGCGATCGCGGTCGGCCTCGTGCTGGGCGCCCTGGTCACCCCCTGGGCGCTGGTCGTCCCCGGCGGCTACCTCGCAGCCATCACCGCGGGCTCGCTCCCGGCCGGCAAGGGCCTCCCGCTGAAGGCACGCCTCCAGATCCCCGTCGCCCTCGCCACCATGCACATGTCCTGGGGCTACGGCTTCCTGACCAGCCCGCGAGCCCTGGCGAGGAAGGTCATCGCCTCCCGACGCCCGGCCGTGCTCAGCGTCGACAGCGCTGGTTGAGCCCGCTGGGCGGGGCGCCCGTCACCACGTGAAGTCCGGGTCGACCTTCATACAGGCCTTGGTGTCGGAGGCGTTCAGCGCCTCCGCCGTGTCCGGCGTCCTGTCGTCCTGCTTCGGGGCCTTGTACGCCGTACCCTCCCGCCAGTCCGCGCCGACGACGAGGGTGACGCCGGAGACGTCCGTGGACCTCTCGACGGCGTCGGCCGGGATGCCGAGGGCCTTGGCGAGCCGCTGGGCGTCGCCCTCCAGGTCGGCGCTCGGGTAACGGACGAGGGTCGTGTCCGCGATCGGCGTGGCCGAGGCGTCCGCGACGGCCTGGGTGAAGCCCTTGTCCACGAGCAGCCCGGCGACGGTGGTCGCGCGGCCCTGGGCCGGGGCGAGGACATCGGTGCGGGTGCCGTTCTGCACCTGCACCGCGATCTCGCCGTCCGCCGCGGCCGGATCGGTGGAGGTCTTCTCCTCGGTGGCCTTCTTCTTGTCCTTGCCGTCGAGGGCGATGTCCTCACGCACCAGCCGGAACAGCTTGGTCGCGTCCTCGGTGGGCTCGACACGCGAACCGACGTAGCGGTTGGGCATCGTCGTCATGGTGATGCGCGAGGTCGGCACCTTCTTGAGCTCGCCGGCCAGGTCGTAGAGCTTGGCCACCGTGCCCAGGCCCGGGTCGACGGTCAGCGCGTTGGTGGCCGCCTCGGCGAGGGCGCGGAGCTTGCCCGGGTTGCTCAGCTTGGCGTTCTTGCGCAGCTCGCGGACCATCGAGTTCATGTACTGGTGCTGCGCCTTGGCGCGGGCCAGGTCGCTGCCGTCCTCGAAGCCGTACCGGGTGCGCAGCCACTGCAGGGCCTGCTCGCCCTTGACGTAGGTCGTGCCCTTCTCCAGCTTCAGCCCGGAGCCGTGGCCCTGGCTGTCCTTTGAGTGGATGTTGGCGTTCACACAGACCGGGACGCCGCCGATGGCGTCCGCCATCGACACCACGCCCGAGAAGTCGATCATCATGAAGTGGTCGATGTGGATGTCGGTCAGCTTCTCCCACGTCGCCACCGTGCACCCCGGGCCGCCACGGCCGAGCGACTGGTTGGTCATCGCGCGTTCGCGGGCCTGGTAGACGTCCCCGCTGTCCGGATCCGTGCACTTGGGGATGTCCACCAGCGTGTCGCGGGGCATGCTCACCACCGACATGTTGGTGCGGTCGGCCGAGACGTGCAGCAGCATCTGGACGTCGGCGAGGGGGATGCCGCCGAACGTCTCCTTGGCGCCGCCGAGCTTCTGGTTCTCTTTGCTGTCCCGGGCGTCCGAGCCGATCAGCAGGATGTTCAGCGGCGTCTGACCGGCGGCGTTCGCCTCGGTCCGGGCGGCGCGGTCCTTGGCGTCGCCGATGTTGAGGTCGTCCTTCTTCAGGTTGCCGTTGAGGTGCTGGTAATAGAGATACCCGGCACCCGCGGTGCCCAGTATCACCACCGCCAGAACCGTCGCCGACCAGCGCAGCGCCCGCCGTCTGCGGGGCCTGCCGTCGGTCCCGCGGCCGCCCCCGGAACCCCCGCCACCGTGCCGGCCGCCCTGGTCGGCCGGCGTGTCCTGGTCGGCCTGCGGCGTGAGGGACATGGTGTCCTCCACCGCGGGGGCCTCCCCTCGCACACTGCTCTGCGCCAACTGTCTGCCCTTCCCCACCCTTTGCCCGACACGGCTCCGCCCCGCGCCGGACCTCCCTGTCCGGTGTGGAGCGAACCATGTCGGACCACCCTGTCCGACGCCGGTTCGCAACCTGTCAGACCCCTGTGGGTCCGAGCCCGGTTGGCCACGTGTCGGCAAAATCCACGCCCGGCACGGCCGCGTGGTGTGTCGGGCCAACGCCGCCTGACACAACCGTGTCTTGCGTCAGACCAACGAGAGTCGGCCACAGTTGCGTTCCCCGCCGGAGTTTCCGTACCGGAGATTTTGTGGCCTTTGAGCGGAACGGGCCCGCCTCACCCCGAGCAGGCGGGGGAGACGGGCCCGTTGAGTGACTACTTCGCGCACTCCACCTTGTCGGCCGTGGACTTCTCCACGTCGGGCGCCTTGCTCGGAGCCGTGAGCGATACGCCCGCACCCTTGAAGTCCTTGCCCAGCGTCAGCGTCATCGTGGGCAGGCCCTGGGAGTTGGTCACGCTCTTGCCGGGCTTCATCGCGGACCCGGACAGCCCCATGATCGCGGCGAGCTGCCGTGCCTGGTCCGCCTGGTCCGGCGCGTACTCCAGCGTCGTCTTCGACAGCGTCGCCGGCGCGTTGCCCGCGTTCTCGGACTTCTCCACGCCCTCCTCGGTCTGCAGCCAGGTGAGGGTCTCCTGCGCGCTGCCCGCGGGCGCCCCGCCGTTGTAGACCTGCACCCGCACATCGGCGGGGTCGGCCTTGGTGCCCTTGAGCCGGGCGGCCACGGCGGCGGCTTCCTTCTTCTTCTGCTCCTTGACCGCGGTGAAGGAGACGTCGTTCTGGATCGCCTGGAAGACCTGGGGAGCCGTGGTCGGGTTGGGGACGACCGTCGCCCGGACCTTCTCCGTCGGGTTGTCGATCACCGGAATCGTCGTGAAGGTCAGGTTCTTGGTGTCGAGCTTGCCGAGCTCCAGGCCGAGGTCCTTCAGCTTGTCGATGCTGTCGAGCGCCGAGTCGACGGTGAGCGCCTTCGTGCCCGCCTCGGCCAGCTTGATCATCTTCGACGGGCTGGTGAGGGTGTCGTTCGACTTCAGCTTGCGCATCAGCGCGCTGAGGAACTGCTGCTGGAGCCCGATCCGGCTCAGGTCGCCGCCGGTGCCGACGGCATGCCGGGTGCGGACGAAGGCCAGCGCCTGCTCGCCCTCGATCACATGCTCGCCCTTGGGGAGGTTGAGCTTGGAGTCGGGGTCGTCGATGTCCTTGGCGAGGCACACCTCGACGCCGCCGACGGCCGACGTCAGCGTCTTCACGGCGTTGAAGTCGGCGACCATGAAGTTGTCCGCCTGGATGCCGGTCAGCTCGGTGACCGTACGCACGGTGCAACTGGGCGTACGGTCCTCCTGGCCGAGGCTGGTGTTGAAGCGGACGCCGGTCTCGCCCGGGATGACCTTCGAGGAGCCGTCCTCCTGCGTGGTCGGGCAGTCCGGGATGTCGACGATCAGGTCACGCGGGATGCTCAGCGCGGTCGCGTTCGAGCGGTCCTTCGAGACGTGCAGCAGGATCGTGGTGTCGGCGTGCCCGGCGCTGCCCGAGTCGCCGTACTTCTCGTTGCCCGCGCCCGTGCGCTTGTCCGTGCCGATGAGCAGGATGTTGATGGCCTTGTCCTTCGAGAAGCCACCGGTGCTCGCGCCGTCGTCGGAGACGGACTGGATGTTGTCGTTGAGGTGCTCGATGTAGAGATACGCGCCCGCGGCGGCGGCGACCACCACGAACGCGGTGATCCCGCCGGTCCAGAGCAGGGCCCGCTTCGCCTTGTTCTTCTTCACCGGCCGCCGGCCACGCCGGCCCGGCGGCTCCTCGGGCGCCCCCTTGCGCCTGCGCTGCGACGGGACCTCACGGCCCGGCGCGGGACGCGTCTCGCGTGCGGGGGCGGCGGTGCGATTGCGTACGGCACCTCCGGCGCCCGCGCCGCTACCCGCACCCCCGGCAGCAGTCCCCCCGGCAGTCTTGCCGCCGGCCCGGGAAGCCGCTCCTGCCCGGGAGGCGGATCTGCGGGGTCCGGGCACCGACGACTGCGCTGCGGAAGGAGCCAGTCGCAGTTCGTATTCGCCGGTGTTCGGATTGAGCACCCACTGGTCTGCGGGATCGATGTCGTCCGCCCGCCCACGGCCTTGCGCGTCCACGGTTGTCTGAATCCTCCGTCGGGGCCACGCGGCGCCTACCCCTCCAAGGCGCTCGGGTCTCGGTCAAACAGTGCGCAACCGTAACTACGGCTGGGTGCACCGGATCGCTCACACTATCCGCCCAGTTCAGCGTCAAGCGACGACGGTGACAAATTCCACGTCCCTACAACTGGGCAATCCGGCGCATTTCTTTGAACTGGGGTTCGTCGACTTGGTGAGCGCTTTACCCGCAGGGGTTCTGGGCGGCGGTGTTGCCGCGGAAGGTGGGCGCCGGGGAAGTGCGGTCCGAGGGCTCGGGCCCCTGGGGCGTTTCAGACGAATTCACGACTTTCACCGGGGCGTCGACGCGCAGTCGCTCGAAGAGCCGCTCGGCTTCGGGTTCCACGAGTTGGTCGCGATTGGCGTTGTAGATGTACGACTCCCTCGGGACCGTGAGGAATTGCACGCGTTCGGTGGGGATGTCGCGCACCCCACGCGCAAGTTCGTACAAACCACGCAAGCTGGCCAGGTCCGGGTCCGTGGTGAGGGAGGAAGTGGCGGCGTCCAGCACCGGATAGAGACGGACCGGGTTCAGCAGGACGTCGTTGCTCTGCACCTTGTGCACGAGCGCGGCGAGGAAGCGCTGCTGGCGGTCCATGCGGTCGGTGTCGCTGCCGTCGCCGAGGGTCTTGCGGGCGCGGACGTAGCCGAGGGCCTGCTCGCCGTTGAGGCTGACCTTGCCGGCCGGGAGTCTCAGCTTGGCGGCCTTGTCGTTGATGGGCTTGCTGAGGCAGATCTCCACGCCGTCGACGGCGTCGACCATCTCCTTGAAGCCGTGGAAGTCGACGACCATGTGGTGGTCGACCCGGATGTCGGTCATCCGCTCCACGGTCCGGATGGTGCAGGCCGAACCGCCCATCTGGAAGGCGTAGTTGAACATCGCGAACATGGGCTCGCTGCGGGAGCCGTTGGGCTTCCGGCACCCGGGGACGTCGACCATCAGGTCGCGGGGTATCGAGACGGCGGTGGCGCTGCGGCGCTTGCCGGAGAGGTGCAGCAGGATGGTGGTGTCGGAGCGCTCGGTGCCGGAGTCCTTTCCGTAGCGGCGGTTTCCCTGGCCCGCCCTGGAGTCCGACCCGATGAGCAGGATGTTCTGGGCGCCGCTGACGAGTGCTGTGGGGCGCTCTTTCTCATACCGGGCCAATTCGGCTGCGGCGGCCTCGTCGGGCGTGATGTTGGAGTTGAGCTTCGCGTACACGGCCCACCCGGCGCCACCGGCGGCAATGACCACCAGCCCGAGCCCAATGGCTCCCCGCCGCACCCACCGCCGTACGGACCGCTTGTCTCTGCCCGCCCTACTGCCCGCGGGGCACGCGCGTGCGGAGTCGGTCACGGCTGGGTCCACCCCTCAGTGCGTAGTGCGTGCGGTGTGGGCTGCTGTTACCACCGTGGCGTGGATGGGGGTGGGGGCGGGTGGTGGGGGGCTGAACGGGTGACGGTTGCCTCGGCGGTTGGGCGAGGGTGCCTGCGGCGGCCTGTGGCTGCTTCGCTGGAGGTTTGCGTGGCGCCTGCGGTGCGGTGGGTGGTCGGGGCCGTGCCGGGGGTGTCCGTCCTCGGACCTGCGGTTGGGGTTGGGCAGGGGGGCGCTGTTTCTTGACGCCGGCCACTGCGGGCGGACGCCCCCCGGCACGTTCCCTTGCCGCCGTGGGCGGGTGCGGCGCCGCCGGGGTACGCCCGCCGCCACGGCCACTGTGCGACGCCGGTCCCGGCATTCCAGCCCGTCCGACATACGGGGGGCGAGAGCTGTGCACGCGCGCAGACGGCACTTGTCGGTGCCGGTGCCGGCATTTCAGCCCGTCCGGCGTTTGAGGACGAGGCCGTTCAGGCCGAGGGGGGGCAGGGGGCGGAGCCCCCTGGCGGGGTCGAAGGGGCGGAGCCCCTGGGGAGGGGGTTCGTCGCAGGGCCGGATGACGAGACTTCCGGAATTGCCGGAGGCTACCGCGCGGTCGCCGTCACCCGTTCGGCCTCGATGCGCTTGGCCAGGGCGTCCTCGCCCAGGGATTCGACGTGCCGGCACAACACCACGGACCCCCCGGTCGCCAGCGCCGCGTACAGCCCCGCATTGAGCCCCTCCCAGGTGTCGTAGGGAAGAGCGGAGAGAATCCGCGACCCCGGCCCCGTGAGCCCCAGCCCCGTCGCCTCGGCCTGCGCCCGCTCCACGACCTCGGCACCGCTGAACTCCCGCCCGGCCACGATCAACGCGGGATCCTCGGGATCAACCGGTGCGTACGGTGCGAAACGGTCACCCTGACTCGGTACCTCCACCGCGTAGTCGGCGAAGCCGGCCGGCGGCTGCGGAAAGCGGCCCCCCAGCGGACGTAGCGCCAACGCGACCCGCTCCCCCCGGCACGCCCGCGCCGCCTCCAGCCCCTCCGGCCCGCTCACCACCACGTCGGCCGCCGCCGGATCCCCGCCCACGTCCGCGATCGTGCCGACCGACGAGCAGGCCAGCAGCCAGACCGCGGTCTGCCAGTGAGTGGGGAGCAAGAGCGTGACGCGGTCGCCCGGACCGGCCCCCAGGTCCCCCTGGAGCAGATTCGCGGTCTTGGCCACCCAATTGGCGAACGTGGCCACGGACAATTCGACGCGTTCCCCGGTGGCGTCGTCGTAGAAGGTCACCAAGGGGCGGCTCGGATCCGCGGTCAGCGCGGAACGCAGCAGGTCGGCAGGGGTGCGATCGGTGGCATTCACCCGCGCAAGCGTACGCGGACACGCACCCGCGCACCCCCCGCCGGGACCATCCGACCGCCACCGGTTCGGACGAATCGCATGCCGACGCCCCGTCAGCTCCCCGATGGACAGGTTTGTATGGCTATGCCCAACATCATTGGTATGCGTGGATTTCTTGCTTCCTCAATCGGTGTCACGTGCGCGGCCGCTCTGGCCCTCCCGCTCACCCCACCTGCCGTCGCGGCGACCGCGAGACCGGCGCTCGGAGCGGAAGCCGCCACGAGCGCAGGGACGGTGGCCGGGCCGGCGATGCGTCAGCCGGGCGACGGGTCGCACGTCCCCGGCAGCACCCAGTCGCTGCCCCTCACCCCCCTCGACGGCGACCGGGTCAGCGGTGCTCCCGCCGAACAGGGCCTGTCCCCCCGCGGCGTAGGCCATTTCTCCCTCGTCGGCGTCATCTGGGACGACCCGGACGCCGAACTGCACGGCCGTGTCCAGGTCCGCACCCGCGCCGTCGGCACGGGCACCTGGTCCGGCTGGCAGGACGTCGAGACGCACAACGGCGATCACGCGGCCGACCCGGGCACCGACGAACGCACCTCGGGCCGGGTCCGCGGCTCCACGGCGCCGTTGTGGGTCGGGGAGTCGGACGGCGTTGAGGTACGGGTCACCCCGGAGGCGACCGGGTCCGCCGGGCCGCGGCCGACCGGGGAACCCGAGAATGCCTCCGAGGAGCCCGAGGACGGCGTGGGGGGCAGTGGTGAGGACGCGACAGCCCGCCCCGAGGCCGGCTCGACGCTTCCCGACGGGCTCCGCCTCGAACTCGTCGACCCCGGCGACCCCGCCCCCGCGCAGGGCGGCGACACCGCCGGCGCCGCCCGCCCCGGAACGCTCAACCCCGAGACCGTCGAGACCGCCGAGTCCCTGGCCGCCTCCGCCGCCAACGTCGATCTCGCGCCCGTAGGTGCCGCCGAGATCCCCGAGCTCGGCCGGGCCGCCACCGAGCGGGAGCTGCTGGCGCTGCGCGGTACCGAGTTGACGCAGGCGCAGCGGGCGAAGCCGTACATCGGGCCGCGGCCGCGCATCGTCACGCGGCGCGGCTGGGGCGCGAACGAGAGCTGGCGGGAGCGGAGTTTCGTCTACACGAAGAAGGTGCAGGCGGCCTTCGTGCACCACACGGCGTCCGGCAGCAAGTACTCCTGCTCGCAGGTCCCCTCGCTCATTCGCGGTATCTACCGCTACCACGTGGTGAGCATGGGCTGGCGTGACGTCGGCTACAACTTCCTCGTCGACAAGTGCGGAAACATCTACGAGGGGCGTGCCGGGGGAGTGGCGAAGCCGGTCCTGGGTGCCCATACTCGCGGTTTCAACACCAACAGCATGGGGATCGCCGTCCTCGGCAGCTACGGCGTCACCAAGCCGACCGCGGCCTCGGTGAAGGCCGTGGCGCGGCTCACGGCCTGGAAGCTGGGGCTCTACGGTGCCAATCCGCGCGGAAAGACATACCTGAAGTCCGGCGGTGGCAATCTCTACCGGAAGGGAAAGAACGTACGACTGAATGTGATCTCCGGCCACCGGGACGGCTTCTCCACGGAGTGCCCCGGCAAGCAGCTCTACAGCAAGTTGGGCTCCGCCCGCGCCTCGGCGGCCCGCTACCAGGGGCGCTGAGAGGGCGCGGGGCCAGGGGGGCGGGGCAAGCGTCCGGACTTGCGGGGACCAGCGGGGACCCATGGGGGGACTTGTAGCGCTCGTAGCTGGACTCATGGGGGGCATGGGGGTCATGGGGGTCATGGGGTCGCATTCACCGCCGTCGGGGGGCATGAGGCGGACTGCCGCACTGCCGTCGGGGGCGTCGCACAACGGTCTGCATACACTGGCCGGCCGAAAGACAGTTCGGCCGGTCCCGGCAGGAAGCAGAGACGACAGGTGACAGAAGCGATCCTCCTGGTCGGTGGCAAGGGCACTCGGCTGCGTCCGCTCACCGTGCACACGCCGAAGCCCATGGTCCCGGCGGCCGGGGTCCCGTTCCTCACGCACCAGTTGGCGAGAGCGAGAGCGGCGGGCGTAGAACACATCGTCCTGGCGACGTCGTATCTGGCCGAGGTCTTCGAGCCGTACTTCGGGGACGGCTCGGCGCTCGGTCTGCACCTGGAGTACGTGACAGAGGAGGAGCCCCTCGGCACGGGCGGCGCGATCCGCAACGTGGCCTCCCGGCTCAACTCCGCGCCCGACGACCCGGTGCTCATCTTCAACGGCGACATCCTGACGGGCCTGGACATCGGGGCCCTGGTCCGTACGCACGAGACGACGGGCGCGGACGTCTCCCTCCACCTCACACAGGTGACGGACCCGAGGGCGTACGGCCTGGTCCCGACGGACGGCACGGGCCGGGTGACGGCGTTCCTGGAGAAGCCGCAGACCCCCGAGGAGATCGTCACCGACCAGATCAACGCGGGGGCGTACGTCTTCCGCCGCTCGGTCATCGACACGATCCCGGCGGGCCGCCCCGTCTCGGTCGAACGCGAGACGTTCCCCGACCTCCTGTCGGCGGGCGCCCACCTCCAGGGCATGGTCGACTCGACGTACTGGCTCGACCTGGGCACCCCCGCGGCCTTCGTCCGCGGCTCGGCGGATCTCGTCCTGGGCCGGGCGCCGTCCCCCGCGGTCCCCGGCCGCTGCGGCGACCGCCTGATCCTCCCCACGGCCAGCGTCGCCCCCGACGCCAAGCTGACCGGCGGCACGGTGGTGGGCGAGGGCGCCTTCGTGGCCGAGGGCGCGCGCGTCTTCGGCAGCACGATCCTCCCCGGCGCCGTCATCGAACCCGGCGCGATCATCACCGACTCCCTCATCGGCACCCGCGCCCGCGTAGGCCAACGCTCGGTCCTCACCGGCACGGTCATCGGCGACGGCGCGGTCATCGGCGCCGACAACGAGCTGAGGGACGGGGTACGGGTGTGGTGCGACGCTCGGATCCCGGCGGGGTCGGTACGTTTCTCGCCGGACCTGTAGGACCGGGCGAGGGGCTCCGCGCCGCACGACGGGGGCGGCGCTCCTTCGAATGATGCCTCTCAGGCGCCGGTCCCGGTATGTCAGCCCGTCCGGCGTTTGAGGACGAGGCCGTTCAGGCCGATGGCGGGGGTCTGGGGGCGGCAGCCCCCAGGGCCGGGGTCGAAGGGGCAGCGCCCCTTCAAGGACGGGAAGGGTAGGGGCGGCTGGGGCGAAAACCCCGGCGCTCCTACAACCGCCCGATGTCCCCCACCGGCATACGCGGAGCCCGCCGCGCCGGCCCCCGCCCGCTCAACAGAATCAACCGAGCCGCCCGATGCCGCTGCCCCGCATACGGCTCCAACAACTCCAGCATCACGGAGTCATCCGCATCCCGATCCCCCGCAAGCGCAAACCCCACGATCCCCGGCAGATGCAGATCCCCCACGGTCACCGCATCCGCCGCCCCATGACTGCGCTGCACAACCTCCGACGACGTCCACGGCCCGATCCCCGGCACGACCTCCAACCGAGCCTGCGCCTGAGCCGGGTCCATCCCCACCGCCTCCTCCAGTCGCGCGGCGACCCGCACGGATCGCAGAATCGTCGAGGCCCGCTTGTTGTCGACCCCGGCCCGATGCCACTCCCAGGACGGAATCATCCGCCAGGTCGCCGCGTCCGGCATGACACACATCCGCCCGGGCGCGGGCCCCGGCGCCGCCACCCCGTACTTCCGGACCAGCACTCGCCACGCCCGATACGCCTCATCGGTCGTGACCTTCTGCTCCAGAATCGACGGAATCAACGACTCCAGCACCAACCCGGTCCGCGTCAACCGCAGCCCCGGCCGCCGATGCCGAGCGAGCGCCACCAGCCGGTGCCGCGGCACGAAGGCGGACGGATCATCGGCGCCCCCGAGCAGCTCGGGCAACTGCTCCAGCAGCCACTCGGCCCCCGGCCCCCAGGCCTCGCCCCGCACCTCGGCACCGCGCACGCCGACCCGCAGCGTCCCGGGCCCGGCAGGCGTGAGACAGGTCCGCCACACCGACCCGTCCGGCATCGCCCGGAACGTCGGATCCCCGGGCCCACGCCGCAGCGGCCCCAACACCAGCCCGAGATCGAGCGGCCCGTCCGGCACCCAGGTGCGCACCCGCCCGGGGGCCGGCGCCTGACGCGGTATCCCGGCGGGCACCGGGACATGCCCGCCGCGCACAGTCGTACGCGTGGACTGCGGAGTGAAGCGTCCTGCCACGAGTGAAGTCCTAAGAAAACCGGTATGGAGAGACCCCTACGAGCGTAGGCGCTGTCCGGCGCGCATCACCGCACCGCGATGAAAGCCCCCGCATCCCGCTCCGCCCGCGGCCGCGGCTCCTCCGCCGGATGCCCGACCGCCACGGCCCCCATCGGATCCCAGTCCTCCGGCAGCCCGAGCACCTCCCGCACCACATCCCGGCAGAACATCGTCGACGACACCCACGCCGACCCCAGCCGCTCCCCGGCCAGCGCGACCAGGAAGTTCTGCACCCCGGCCCCGGTGGCGACGACGAACATCTCCCGCTCGGCGCCGTCCCGCCGTACGTCGCCGTAGGTGTGCGAACCGTCCATGACCAGGCACGGCACCACGAGATACGGCGCGTTGCGCAGCACGTCCCCGCGTCGCACGCGCTTGGCGATGGACGCCTCGCTCTTGCCGTCGCGCCGCAGGTCGGCGATCCAGGCGTCCCGCATCGCGTCGAGCAGCCGTGTCCGCGACTCCTGCGACTCCAGCAACACGAAACGCCACGGTGTGGTGTGGTGCGGCGCCGGTGCCGTGACCGCCGCGGCGACCGCTCTTCGTACGGCCCCGGCGTCGACCGGCTCGTCCGTGAAGGCCCGGACAGTACGGCGCTGGGTCACCGCCTCCCGTACCGCCTCCGACGTGCCCAGCCGGAACATGTCGTCACGCGCGCCGCGCACCAGGGCGCGCGCCCCCTCCCCGTGCTCCTCGGCCACCGTGTGCGCCAGCCCGCGCAGCACGGCCACGGGCAGCCCGGCGGCCTTGCCCTTCACCAGGTCACCGGCGGCGGCGAGTTCGTCGGCGGTCGCCACGAGGGTCGCGCTGAGCGGATTGCCGTGCGCGTCCGTGCCGCCGCGCAGATCGTCGAGTACGCGGATGCCGGCGGCGCCGATCGCCACGTCGGTGAGCCCCGCGCGCCAGGGGCGTCCGAAGGTGTCGGTGACGACGACCCCGACGTCGACGCCGAGGGCGTCCCGCAGCCCGTCCCGGATCGCCCGCGCGGACGTGTCGGGGTCCTCGGGCAGCAACAGCACCGTCCCGGCGGGGGTGTTGGAGGCGTCGACCCCGGCGGCGGCCATCACGAGCCCCTGCCGGTTCTCGACGATGCGCAGGGCGCCGCGACGCGCCACGACCCGTACGGTCTCCGCGTCGATGGCGGCTTCCCGGTCGGTCGCCTCGACGATCCGTCCCTCGGCCTTGGACACGATCTTCGAGGTGACCAAAAGCACGTCGCCGTCGGCGAGACCGGGTTCGGCGGTGGCGATCAGTTTCGCGAGGTCGTCGCCCTGCTGGATCTCGGGAATCCCGGGGACGGCCCAGACGCGGTAGCCGTCGGCAGACACGTAGCTCAAACCGCTCGCACCTCCTCGGCCAGCGTCAGCGCCTCGCGGGCCATCTGCGTGGTCGCGTCGAGGTCGGTCATCATCAGCGGTACGGCCCGGCAGCGGATCCCCGCCGACTCGACCTGCTCCACGGAGCCGGCGTCCACGGTGTCGACGAGCCATCCGTCCAGGAGTCCCGAGCCGTAGTGCTCGGCGACCGCCGAGGCCGTCGACTCCACGCCGACCGCCGCGAGCACCTTGTCGGCCATCCCGCGCACGGGCGCGTCGCCGACGATGGGGGACAGGCCCACGACCGGCACACCGGCGTCGGCGATCGCCTCGCGGATGCCGGGCACGGCGAGGATCGTGCCGACCGAGACGACCGGGTTGGACGGCGGGAAGAGGATGACGTCCGCGTCGGCGATCGCCTCCAGGACACCCGGCGCCGGCTTGGCCTGCTCCGCGCCGACCGGCACGATCGCCTCCGCCGGCACCGAGGCCCGCAGCCGCACCCAGTACTCCTGGAAGTGGACGGCTCTGCGTTCGCCGTCCACCTCGACGGCGACGTGCGTCTCGACGCGGTCGTCGGTCATGGGGATGAGCCTGACTCCCGGCTTCCAGCGGTCGCACAGCGCCTGAGTCACCGCGCTGAGCGGATATCCGGCGCCGATCATCTGCGTCCGCACGATATGCGTGGCGAAGTCCCGATCGCCGAGCCCGAACCACTCCGGCCCGGCGCCGTACGCCGCGAGCTCCTCCTTGAGATGGAAGGTCTCGTCGGCCCGTCCCCAGCCCTGCTCCTCGTTGATGCCGCCGCCCAGCGTGTACATCACCGTGTCGAGGTCGGGGCAGACCTTCAGCCCGAAGAGGTGGATGTCGTCCCCGGTGTTGCCGATGACCGTGACGTCCGCGTCCGGCGCGGCCTGCTTCAGACCGCGCAGGAACCGGGCACCACCGATGCCGCCTGCCAGAACCACAATGTGCATGGGGGCAAGTGTTGCAGGCGGGTACGACAACGTGTCACGCAGTCACGGCACGCGCCTCGCAGGCAGGGGTGGTGTGCATCGGCATCTCGGTCAGCCCCGGGTAGTAGACGTGCAGACTCACCGCCGGCTCCAGCGCGTCGTTCACCACCTCGTGGGCATAGCCCGGCGCGAACACCCGCTGCGCTCCCGCCGTCAACGCGCGTGTGGCGCCCTCTGTGTGTTCGGTGAGCGTGCCGTCCAGGACCGTGAGGACGCCGGAGGACGGGCCGTGGTCGTGCAGGCCGCTGCCCTGTCCGGGGACCCAGGACAGCAGCCACACCTCGTAGCCGGGGCCCGTGCTCAGCCGGTGGTACCAGCGTGTGGTGGCGTCGTACCGGACGAGGTGCTCCCACTGGGAGCGGTCGGCGGCGATGGAGCGGGCCAGGCCGACGAACTCGGCGACGGTGGCCGGGTGCTCGCGCGGTGTCTTGAGGAGGTGCGGGACTTCGAGGATGTCGCCGGCGATCTGGAGGTCGCTGTCGCTGTTCATGGGGTGCGGTGGTTCCTCAGTGAAGGAAGGTCAGAGGGGAACGAGAGCCGAGGAAAGGGTGGCTCGGCCTACAGCTGGAGCAGGTGTGGCTCAACAGCTGGGACAGCAACAGCTACAGCGAGCGCGGGCAGCACCGTGGGACCCGGCGGTGCGGGTCGAGGTGAGTGCCGAGTTCGCGAGCATGCCCACAAGGACATCGGTTCGCACCCTCAGTGTCAACTCGACGCCCGTTATGTGGGACATGTTTCACCTCATCCGGTCCATCTCCGTGGCGAAAGGTTTGTTCATGGGGCGACCGGGACACATGGCGCACAACCGGGCGCGCGGCGTCGTTGTGATCCTGTGATCCGACTGTGATCCGGTTCGCATCCGCGCGTGTGTGCAACGAGATCGAACTTCTGGGCGTCCTTTTCCGTACAGGCTCCGAGCGGGGTTGGACGCCCTCCCGGGCCTCGTCCGCTTGTCAAGGTTTATGACGATTTGAACACTTTCCGCTAGGCCTTGGTTCCGCAGAGTGAATAAGGGGCTCAATAGCAGATCTCGGCTTGACTCGCCCGGAGCAGCACACTTGTAATTTCACTCGTGTCGTTCAGCCGGAATCGGTAACGGCTACATCACGGGGACGCGAAAGACAGACGAGGGGCGCACATGACCGAGCTGGTGCAGCAACTGCTGGTCGACGACGCGGACGAGGAACTCGGCTGGCAGGAGCGCGCGCTGTGCGCCCAGACCGACCCCGAGTCCTTCTTCCCCGAGAAGGGCGGTTCCACCCGCGAGGCCAAGAAGGTCTGCCTCGCCTGTGAAGTCCGCTCCGAGTGCCTTGAATACGCCCTGGCCAACGACGAGCGCTTCGGCATCTGGGGCGGCCTGTCCGAACGGGAGCGCCGCCGGCTGAAGAAGGCCGCCGTCTGAGCGTCGTACCGACCGCCCGACCGACGGTCGTCGCACCCACACAACGCACGCACATACGTCTCGAATACGTTTCGAACGGCCCGTCGCGGGTGGGTTATCCACAGGCGGCGGGCCGCCGTGATGCCCAGCCGATAGTGTGGTCGCTCGTCCGAGACGCCGCACTGCCCCCACGGGGCACGGGCGTCCACCGCAGTCCATCGAACCGGGGCCCGTACCTCGATGTCCGTGCACAGCCACACGGCAGCCCATCACGACGTCGCTGCCACACCTGAGTTCCCGCGTCATGTGGTGACCGCGGTCCTCGTCTCCCACGACGGCGCCCGCTGGCTGCCCGACGTGCTCGCCGGGCTGCTCGGCCAGGAGCGCCCCGTCCAGTTCGCCGTGGCCGCAGACACCGGCAGTGGGGACCACTCCGCCCAGCTGGTCACCGACGCCCTCGGCGCCGACCGCGTACTGCACCTCGCCCGGCGCACCGGCTTCGGCCAGGCCGTCGAGGAGGCCAACCGCACCGCCCCCGTCCTCACCCCGGACGAGCTGGCGTATCTGAAGCGGCCGAGCGGCTGGGACCCCGTCACGCGCAGCTGGCGCGACGACGCCTACGACATGCCCGAACTCCCCCATGGGGAGCCGGTGCAGTGGCTGTGGCTCCTGCACGACGACTGCGCCCCCGAACCCGACGCCCTGGCCCAGCTGCTGCGCGTCGTGGAGAACGAGCACGAGCTGGGCCGCGACGACGTCGCCGTAGTGGGCCCCAAGCTGCGCGGCTGGTACGACCGCCGGCAGCTCCTCGAGGTCGGCGTCACCATCGCCAACTCCGGCCGCCGCTGGACCGGCCTCGACCGCCGCGAACAGGACCAGGGCCAGCACGACCACGTACGGCCCGTACTGTCCGTGTCCACCGCCGGCATGCTGATCCGCCGCGACATCTTCGAACAGCTCGGCGGCTTCGACCGCCGGCTGCCCCTCATGCGTGACGACGTCGACCTGTGCTGGCGCGCCACGGCCGCCGGCCACCGCGTCCTCGTCGCCCCCGAGGCAGTCGTACGACACGCCGAGGCCTCCTCGCGCGAGCGCCGCGCCGTCGACTGCGTGGGCCGCACCGCCGCCTCCCCGCACAAGGTCGACAAGGCGGGCGCCGTCTACACGCTGCTAGTCAACACACGTACGGCCGTGCTGCCCTGGGTGCTGCTGCGCCTCCTGCTCGGCACGGTCCTGCGCACCCTCGCCTACCTCGTGGGCAAGGTCCCCGGGCAGGCCCTCGACGAGATCCGCGGCCTCATGGGCACGCTCCTGCGCCCCGAGCGGATCATCGCCGGGCGGCGCAGGCGCGGGAGTCCCGTCATCGACAAGGGTGAGCTGCGGGCGCTGTTCCCGCCGCCCGGCGCGACCGTGCGGGCCACCGTCGAACAGGCCGCGGGCAGCCTCGTCGGCGGCTCCGATCCCGAGGTGACGTCCGGTGCCGGACGGCACGGCAGCGCGATCGAGTCCGGACCCGGCGGCGACGACGCCGACTTCCTGGAGATAGAGCAGTTCGCCCGCCTCAAGCGCATCGCCCGCAAGCCCGGCCCGGTGCTCTTCCTGGTGCTGCTGTTCGTCTCGCTGATCGCCTGCCGGCAGCTCCTCGGCGGCGGCGCGCTCGCGGGCGGGGCACTGCTGCCCGCTCCGGCGGACTCCGGTGAGCTGTGGTCGCATTACGTGGACGCCTGGCACCCGGTGGGCGCAGGCGGCACCCCGTCCGCGCCGCCGTATCTCGCGATCGTGGCGATGCTCGCCTCGGTGCTGCTGGGATCGACCGGGCTCGCGGTCACCGTCCTGCTCGTCTGCTCGGTGCCGCTGGCCGGCTTCACCGCGTACTTCGCCTCCCGCCCGCTTGTCGAGTCGCGCCTCCTGCGCGCGTGGGGCGCCGTCGTCTACGCCGTCCTGCCCGCCGCCACCGGCGCGCTCGCCGGCGGCCGCATCGGCACCGCCGTCCTCGCCGTCCTGCTGCCGCTCATCGCGCGCGCGGGCATCGCGGCGAGCGGCCTGACGAACGGCTCCGGCGCGCGCGGCAGTTGGCGCGCGACCTGGGCGTACGCACTGCTGCTGACGATCACCACGGCCTTCACGCCGATCGTGTGGCCCATCGCCCTGCTCCTCGGGCTCGGTGTGCTGGCGGTGCGGCGCGCCGACATCACCGCGTACGGCCTGCGCTTCCTGGCCCAGCTCGGCGTGCCCCTGCTGGTCCTCGCGCCCTGGTCGCTGTCGCTGCTTCCGTTCGGCTTCTTCCAGGAGGCCGGCCTGGAGTACGGCTCCTCCGCCGCGTCCGCCCTGGATCTGCTCGGCGCCAGCCCCGGCGGGCCCGGCACGGTCGACGGGCTGATGCTCATCGGCATCGTGCTGGCCGCGCTGGCCGCCCTGATGCGCTCCGAGCGCCAGTTCGGGATCCGGACGGCCTGGGCGGTCGCCCTCGTCGGCCTCGTCTTCGCGGTCCTGTCCAACAGCTCCACCTGGGCCGGCCCCGCGACGCTCGTCTACGGCATCGCCCTCCTGGCCGCCGCCCTGCTCGGCGCCGACGGGGCACGCGCGCGGGTGGCCGAGCAGAGCTTCGGCTGGCGCCAGCCGGTCGCCGCGCTGATCGCCTTCGCCGCGGCCGCGGGCCCGCTGCTCGTCGCCGCCGGCTGGATGATCCGCGGCGCCGACGGGCCCCTTGAGCGGCGCGACCCCGTGCAGGTGCCGGCGTTCGTCGCGGAGGAGAGCGGCACCCGCGACCAGGCCCGCACCCTCGTCCTGGACAGCGAATCCTCCGCCCACGTCGGCTACATGCTCGTCCGTGGCTCCGGCGCCCGCCTCGGCGACGCCGAGCTCGCCGCCGCCGACGGTGAGAACACCAAGCTCGACAAGATCGTCGCCAACCTCGTCGCCGGCTCCGGCGCCGACCAGGCCGACCAGCTCGGCGCGGTCGCCGTGCGTTACGTCCTCGTCCACAAGGGGGCGCCGCGTGAGGTCACGCGCGTGCTGGACGCCACGCCGGGGCTGTCGCGGCTGAGCGAGCAGAACGGCAGTGCGCTGTGGCGGATCGACCGGCAGGTGTCGCGGGCGGCCATCGTCGCCGGGACCGAGTCCGGGTCCGGGGCTGCGGCCGGTGGCGGCTCCGGGGCCGTTGAGCCTCAGCCCGTTGCCGCGGGCCCCGTCGAGATCCACACCACGGTTCCCAGTGGCGCCGAGGGGCGGGTCCTGCGGCTCGCCGACAGTGCCGACGACGGCTGGACGGCCACCCTGGACGGCAAGCCGCTCACCGCGACCACGGTCGACGGCTGGGCCCAGGGCTTCGAACTGCCTGCCGGCGGCGGCAAGCTGGACGTCACCTACGACGACCCGATCGGCCACAGCGCGTGGCTGTGGGCCCAGGGCTTCCTCGCCCTCGTACTCGTCGTGATGGCCCTTCCCGGACGTCGCCGCGACATCGACGACGACCTGCCCGAGGAGCCGGTCGTCCCGGCCGAGGCCATGGCCGGCGAGGGGCGGCGGGCCCGCCGGTTGCGCGCGCAGGCCGAGGCCGACGCCGAAGAGGCAGGTCAGGGAGGCGAGTTCCCCGCTCCCCCGTCGGAGCCGCCAGCTGTGGCGATTCCCCAGCAGCAGTCCTACGGCGAGTGGGACACGCCCGGTTACGCAGGTGCCGAATACGGCAACTACGGCGGGCAGCAGTACCCGGCGGGCGGCGCCTACGACCAGGCGTATCAGGCGGATCCGTATCAGGGCGGCCAGTACGACCCGTACGCGTACGGCGAACAGTCCTCCACGCAGGCGTACGACACGTCGTACGACCAGACGTACCAGCAGGGTTACGACGGCACGTACGACCCGGCGCAGCAGCATCCGCACGGCAGTGAGCGTCCCGACGGGAGCCAGCAGTGAACCGCACCACCCTGTCCCTGATCGCCGGCGTCACCGCTCTCGCCGCCGTCACCGGGCTCGCGGCGCTCACGACGCCGGACGCATCCGGCGCGAACACCGCCAAGGCGGCCGCCGAGCTGCCCGTGGAGCGTACGAGCCTGGTGTGCCCGGCGCCGAGTATCTCGGACCTCGCCGAGACGACGTACAGCTCGTTCACGCCCGTCACGAAGGGGACGGCGAGTGACGGGAGGGCCGAACTGCAGTCCGCGGCGCAGGAGAAGGGCGACGCGGCGGACGGCAAGGGCGAGAAGGGCGAGAAGGGCGACGACGCCGGGAAGGCCGACAAGCCGGTTCTGGAGGGCAAGGAGCCGGGGACGCCGGTCGGTGGTGATGCGTCCGGGGCCGACTCGCCCGCGCTCATCGGAACCGCTGACGGGAAGTTCGCGCCGGGCTGGACCGTGCAGGAGACCACCGAGGTCGCCGCGGGCACGGGGCGTGGTCTGCAGGGCGTCAACTGCACCGCGCCGGACACCGAGTTCTGGTTCCCCGGGGCCAGTACGGCTCCCGACCGCACGGACTACGTGCATCTGACCAACCCCGACGACTCAGCGGCCGTCGTCGACATCGAGCTGTATGGCAAGGACGGTGCGCTCGAGACCACGGTGGGCGAGGGGATCACGGTTCAGCCGCACTCCGGTGAGCCGATTCTGCTGTCGACGCTCACCAGTGAGAAGCAGGACAACGTGACCGTGCATGTGAGTGTGCGCAGCGGTCGGGTGGGGGCCTCGGTGCAGGCGCTGGACGACAAGCTCGGTGGCGACTGGCTGGCGGCGTCCGCAGATCCCGCGGGGTCTCTGGTGCTGCCCGGCATTCCGAAGGACGCCACTTCCGTGCGGCTGGTCGCCTTCACGCCGGGGGACGCCGATGCGGATCTGAAGGTGCGGCTCGCCTCGCCGTCCGGGCTGATCACGCCTGCCGGGAACGAGACGTTGCACGTCAAGGCGGGGATGACCAGTGCGGTGGATCTCGGTGACGTCATGCAGGGTGAGGCGGGGTCGCTGGTGCTGACTCCCACGGATCGGTCGGTGCCGGTTGTTGCGGCGGTGCGGGTGGTCCGTGGCAAGGGGGACAAGCAGGAGACGGCGTTCATCCCGGCGAGCCGGGCGGTGGGCACGCGCGCGACGGCGGTGGACAACCGGGCGAAGGGGACGACGTTGTCCGTGACGGCGCCCTTCGGTGCCGCGGAGGTCAAGGTGACGGCTTCTGCGGGCAGTGAGGGCGGTGCTGCGGCGTCGAAGTCGTACACGGTCAAGTCCGGCACCACTCAGGACGTGGCGGTGCCGGTGCCGAGCGGGCTGAAGGGCACGTACGCGCTGACCGTGGAGTCGGTGTCGGGCGGGCCGGTGTACGCGTCCCGGACGCTGGCGGTCACGGAGGACGGGGTGGCCGGGTTCACCGTGCAGACGTTGCCGGACGATCGGGGAATGGTGGCTGTGCCGGAGGCGGATGAGGACTTGTCGGTCCTGCAGAAGTAGGCCGGCGGGATGCCTGCGGCGGCCTGTGGCTGCTGGGTGGGGGTGCGCGTAGCGCAAACGGTCCGGTCGGTGGGTCGGGGCCGTGCCGGGGGTGTCCGTCCTCGGACCGGCGGTCGCCTTAGGCCAAGAGGTGCTGCGTGTTGACGCCGGCCGCTTAGGGCGGACACCCCCCGGCACGGCCCCTTGCCGCCGTACGCGGGTGCGGCGCCGCGGGGCCACCGGACTGAACAGCGCCGCGTAGCAGCTGTCAGGCGCTTCAGTCCTCGCCGTAGCGGGGGTCCACCGTCTCCGGTGTGAGACCCAGCAGCTCGGCCACCTGTTCCACGACCACTTCGTGGACCAGGGCTGCTCGCTCGTCGCGGCCCTTGGTGCGGATCTCCACCGGGCGGCGGTAGATGACGACCCGTGCCGGGCGGCCCTCGCGGGCGGGGATGGTGCCGCCCAGGGGGACCGCCTCGTCGTTCCAGGCTCGGCCGGGGCCGTCCACGCGGGGGACCTCCAGGACCAGGAAGTCCATGTCGGCCAGCTGGGGCCAGCGGCGTTCGAGGCGTTCCACGGAGTCCTGGACCAGGTCGGCGAAGACGTCGGCGCGGCTCGCGGCGAGGGGGACCTGGGGCGGTGCGATCGGGCCGCGCATGCCCCGACCGTGGCGATCACGGCGGCGGGGCCCGGGGCCGGCGGCACGGGGCGGTACGGGGGTGTCCATCACTGATGAAGGGTAGTCCTCGTGGCCGGTGCCTGTCCGATCTCCATGGGGTGGTGAGGGTGACGTACGGCCGCTCGTACGGCATGTCGGCAGATGACCATTCCAGCCAAGGTTGGGCTTGTTTCCGTATCTCTCCGAGACCGTCGATGTCGAGGTAAATGACGGGATTTGTAGTGAGTGGTGACCGGTTTCAGAGGTGGGCCGGATCTTGGGGTGATGCTTCACTGCAGGTCAGCGAGGTGGGGTGAAAGGGGCGTGTGGGGTGTTTCACAACACGACACGGTGGAGTGAGCCGGAGGAGAGTCGTCGCGGCCCGCTCAAGAGTGCGGTACCGTCCAACGTCGTGAGCCCTGTACGTCGCTGTTCGCGCACCGCTTGCGGCCGTCCCGCCGTCGCGACGCTGACGTACGTCTACGCCGACTCGACCGCGGTCCTCGGCCCGCTCGCCACCTACGCCGAACCCCACTGTTACGACCTGTGCGCCCAGCACTCCGAGCGCCTCACCGCCCCTCGCGGGTGGGAGGTCGTACGGCTGTTGGACAGTTCGGCTCCGGCCCGTCCCAGCGGTGATGACCTGGAAGCGCTTGCCAACGCCGTGCGCGAGGCGGCCCGTCCGCAGGAGCGGGCGGCCCAGGCCGGCGGGGGCGGGGGCCGTGGGGCCGACCCGATGGAGGTCGCGCGGCGTGGGCATCTGCGGGTGCTCCGGTCGCCCGACAACTGACCGTCGGAACAGTCGGATTTCCTGTTTCTCGTGTGCTTGTTTCGTTGAGTGATGCACAAGCATTGACGTGTCGTTGGCGCGGACACGACCATTCCGCATGTCGGAACGAGAAATCGCTTTCCGCATGGCGGAATCCGGGGAGGCGCCCGTGTACGTGCAGGAACTGGAACCCGTCGCCGGCTCGCTCGGCCTGTCCGCGCTCGTGGCGGCCCTGCCGCTGGTGATCGTCCTCGTCCTGCTGGGCGGGGTCCGGATGAAGGCCCACCTGGCGGGGCTCACGGGGCTTCTGGCGGCCGTGCTGGTCGCCTGGCTCGCGTACGGCATGCCGCTCGGTCAGACGCTCTCCAGCGGCGCCCAGGGAGCGCTCTTCGGGCTCTTCCCCATCCTGTGGATCGTCGTCAACGCCCTGTGGGTGTACCGGATGACCGTCCGCACGCGTCATTTCGACATCCTGCGCCGGTCGTTCGGGCGGCTCTCCGACGATCCCCGGATCCAGGCCCTCGTCATCGCCTTCTGCTTCGGTGCCCTGTTGGAGGCCCTGGCCGGGTTCGGCGCGCCCGTCGCGATCTGCGCGGTCATGCTGGTGGCGCTCGGGTTCGATCCAGTGCGCGCGGCGGTCGTCGCGCTCGTCGCCAACACCGCGCCCGTGGCCTTCGGCGCGATGGGAACGCCCGTGGTGACGCTGGCGCAGGTCACCGGACTGCCGCTGGACGACGTGGCTTCCGTGGTGGGACGTCAGACACCCTTGCTGGCCCTGGTCGTTCCGCTCGTGCTGGTCGGGCTCGTGGACGGACGGCGCGGGCTGCGGGACACCTGGGTGCCCGCCCTGGTCTGCGGAATCGCCTTCGCCGTCGCCCAGTTCGCCGCCTCCAACTACGTCTCCGCGCAACTCGCCGACATCGGCGCTGCCTTGGCCGGCGCGGGCGCCCTGGTCGCCGTACCGCACGCGCGTGTGCCCGCCACCGAGGCCGTACGCGCGTCCGTGCTGACCGGGTCGCGGAGCGAGGAGCTGGACGAGGACGATCCGCGGCGCGAGGTCGTACGGGCCTATGCGCCGTACGCGTTGATCGTCGTGATCTTCTCCATCGCGCAGATCCCGGTCGTCAAGGACTGGCTGGCCGAGGCGACCCGGACGTTCGACTGGCCCTTCCTGAACGTCGCCGACCCGGACGGGGATCCGGTCAGCGGCAACGTCTTCAGCTGGCCGATCATGTCCACCGGCGGCACGCTCGTGCTGCTCGCCGGAGTGTGCACGGCGGTCGTGCTGGGGGTGCACGCGCGCGTGGCGGTCAGGGAGTGGGTCGCGACCGTGCACGAGTTGAGGTTCGCCATCCTGACCGTGACGTCCGTGCTGGCGCTCGCCTACGTCATGAACCTCTCCGGGCAGGCGGCCACCATCGGCTACTTCGTGGCGGCGGCCGGCGCCGGGCTCGCCTTCCTGTCGCCGGTGCTGGGCTGGTTCGGGGTGGCCGTGTCCGGATCGGACACCTCGGCCAACGCACTGTTCGGCGCCCTGCAGGTGACGGCGGCCCGCGAGTCGGGGCTGTCGCCGGAACTCCTGGCCGCCGCCAACAGTTCAGGTGGTGTGCTCGGCAAGATGATCTCGCCGCAGAACCTCACCATCGCGTGCGCAGCCGTGGGGCTCGCGGGCCGGGAGGGGGACCTGCTGCGACGCGTGCTGCCGTGGAGTCTGGGCCTGCTGCTGGTGATGTGCCTGATCGTGGTCGGCCAGAGTTCACCGGTGCTGGGCTGGATGCTGCCCTGACCTCCGCGCTGACCTGAGGTTACGGCTGGGAGTCCACTCAGCGGTCACCCAGCGCAGTGTCAGTCCGGGCGGGTAGTTTGGGGTGACCGACAGGACTTTCAGGAGGGTTGGCCGTGGCTGCTGATCTGTCACAGCTCGTGAAGGCGTACGACGTCCGAGGGGTCGTCCCGGACCAGTGGGACGAGTCCCTGGCCGAGCTCTTCGGGGCCGCCTTCGTGCGGGTGACCGGCGCGAGCGCGATCGTGATCGGGCACGACATGCGACCCTCGTCCCCCGGTCTGTCCCGCGCCTTCGCGCGCGGGGCGGCGACCCAGGGCGTCGACGTCACCGAGATCGGTCTGTGCTCCACCGACCAGCTGTACTACGCCTCGGGTGCGCTGAACCTCCCGGGCGCGATGTTCACGGCGTCGCACAACCCGGCCCAGTACAACGGCATCAAGATGTGCCGCGCTGGCGCGGCCCCGGTCGGCCAGGACACCGGCCTCGCGGACATCCGCGAACTGGTCGAGGACTGGTCCGAGTCGGGCGCCCCGGAACCGGCCGCGAAGACGGGAATGATCACGCAGCGGGACACGCTGGAGGACTACGCGGCCCACCTGACCTCCCTCGTGGACCTGACCTCCATCCGCCCCCTGAAGGTCGTCGTCGACGCGGGCAACGGCATGGGGGGTCACACCGTGCCGACCGTGCTCGCGGACCTCCCGCTGGACGTCGTCCCGATGTACTTCGAGCTGGACGGCACATTCCCGAACCACGAGGCGAACCCGCTGGACCCGGCGAACATCGTCGACCTCCAGAAGCGGGTCCGCGAGGAGTCCGCCGACCTGGGCATCGCCTTCGACGGCGACGCCGACCGCTGCTTCGTCGTCGACGAGCGCGGCGCGCCCGTCTCCCCGTCCGCCATCACCGCCCTGGTGGCTTCGCGCGAGCTCGCCAAGCACGGCGGCAAGGGCACGGTCATCCACAACCTGATCACCTCCTGGTCGGTCCCGGAGGTCGTCAAGGAGAACGGCGGCACCCCGGTCCGCACCCGCGTCGGCCACTCCTTCATCAAGGCCGAGATGGCCACGACCGGCGCGATCTTCGGCGGCGAGCACTCCGCCCACTACTACTTCAAGGACTTCTGGAACGCCGACACCGGCATGCTGGCCGCCCTGCACGTCCTCGCGGCCCTAGGTGGCCAGGACGGCCCCCTGTCCGGACTGGTCGCCCAGTACGACCGCTACGCCGGCTCAGGCGAGATCAACTCCACCGTCGCCGACCAGGCGGGCCGCCTGGCGGCCATCAAGTCCGCCTACCAGGCCCGAGAGGGCGTGGAACTCGACGAACTCGACGGCCTTACCGTCACGGCCGCCGACTGGTGGTTCAACGTCCGCCCGTCCAACACGGAGCCGCTGCTCCGCCTGAACGCGGAGGCACGGGACGAGGCGACGATGGCGAAGGTGCGGGACGAGGCGTTGGCGATCATCAGGGGCTGAGGGGGCACGTGGGGGCGAGGGCTGCGCTCCTTCGAATGGTGCCTCTCAGGCGCCGGTCCCGGTATGTCAGCCCGTCCGGCGTTTGAGGACGAGGCCGTTCAGGCCGATGGGGGGTCTGGGGGCGGCAGCCCCCAGGGCCGGGGTCGAAGGGGCGGAGCCCCTTCAAGGACGGGAAGGGTAGGGGCGGCGGGGGCGAAAAACACCCCCGCCAACCCCACCACCGCCCAACCCCGGCACCCCGCCCCCACCGGCGGTACGCTGACCAGGCACATCCGCACACACGCACGTACCGCACCCCACCCGCCCCAGAAGGGACACCTCATGCCGCTGGAAGCCGGCCTCCTGGAGATCCTCGCCTGCCCGGCCTGCCACGCCCCCCTCAAGGAGCAGGAGGCCGAGCTGATCTGCACCGGCCAGGGCTGCGGCCTGGCGTACCCCGTCCGCGACGGCATCCCCGTCCTGCTCGTGGACGAGGCCCGCCGCCCCGCGTAACGGGACGCCACGGCACCGGCGCAAGGGCGCCTGAACGACCGGTCATCGTCCGGGACCAAGCAGCCCCCGCCGTACAGACGTCCGGCCCCGCTGCCCCCGACGCGCACCATCCCGGCCCGGCGCACGGACTCCAGCCACCGGCAAGGAGACCACCGCCGGCGGATGCCGTCACCCGGGCGCCCGGAGCCGAGCCAAGCCCCACGCGGAACCAAGCCCCACCCGGAACCAAGCCCCACCCGGAACCAAGCCCCACCCGGAGCCAAGCCCCGCACTCGGCGCCCCCCCGACCGAGCAAGCCCCCCGACGCACACCCGCGCAAGACCCCCGCCCCAAGAATCCCGGCGATCGGAGGCTGCCGCCCATGCTCGACGAATCGTTGCTGGACACGCCGGAGGCGCTCGCCGAGGCCGACCGCCGTGCCCTGCTGCGCGGCGCGGCCGAAGCAGGCGCCCGTGTCCGTACCGCCGCCCGGCACACAGCCGAGGCCGGCATCAACGACCTCAAACCCGACGGCCGTCCCCGCGCGATCCTCATCGCGGGCCCAGGTGCCGCCGCCATCTGCGTCGCCGACCTGCTCGGCACACTCGCCGGCGCCACCAGCCCCGTCACCCGGCTGGCTCCCGCAGGCGTCGCCCCCGCCGCGGGCGCCCTGCGCTGGGAACTCCCCGGCTGGGCCGGCTCCGTGGACCTGCTGCTGATCGCCACCCCCGACGGCACCGAGCCGGGCCTGTCGCTCCTCGCCGAGCAGGCGTACCGCCGCGGTCTCACGGTCGTCGCAGTGGCCCCCGCAGGCTCCCCGCTCACCGAAGCCGTGCACAACAACCACGGCCTGTTCGTGCCGATGGCGACCGCCCCGTATGAGGAGGGGGAGGAAGAAGTCCTCGCCGCCTCCGCCCCCGGCGTCCTGTGGGCCCTGCTCACCCCGCTGCTGGCGCTCCTCGACCGCACGGGCATCCTCACCGCTCCGCCCGACGCCGTGGAGAAGGTCGCCGACCGCCTCGACCACATCGCCGAACGCTGCGGGCCCGCCATCGCGACCTACAGCAACCCCGCCAAGACCCTGGCCGCGGAACTCGCCGACTCGCTCCCGTTGATCTGGACCGAGGGCGTCTCCGCCGGCCCGGCCGGCCGCCGCTTCGCCGCCGCGCTCGCCGAGCTCTCCGGCCACCCCGCCCTCGTCTCCGAACTGCCCGAAGCACTCGCCGCGCACAGCGCCCTGCTCGCCGGCAGGCTCGCGGCGAACGCCGACCCCGACGACTTCTTCCGCGACCGCGTGGAGGAGACACCGGCCCTGCACGCGCGCGTGGTGCTGCTGCGCGACCGGCCGATCGGCGGCCTCACCGCCGCGCCCGCCGCGCGCGACCTGGCCCTGAGCCATGACACGCCGATCAGCGAACTGGAGCCGGAAACAGGCGGCGAGCTGGAGACCCTCGCGGAACTGATCGCCATCACCGATTTCGCCGCCGTTTACCTGGCGCTCGCTTCGGGAGCCTGATCTGTCCGAGGGGGCCCTGGCAGCCGTACGCCGCAGGAACCGGCAGGCGTACACAAGGCGAACCGGCGTCCACCACGAAGAGAACCCGCGACCAGCAGAGAGCAGGCAGACAACCGCATGGACCGCCTCGACAACACCGTCCGCCCCTACGCCTGGGGTTCCACCACCGCGATCCCCAAGCTCCTCGGGGCCGAGCCGACCGGCGAACCGCAGGCGGAGATGTGGATGGGCGCACACCCAGGCGCACCCTCGCGCACCGAGCGCGGCACGCTGGTCGAGGTCATCGAGGCCGACCCGGAGCGCGAGCTGGGCGAGGCGGCCGTGGCGAAGTTCGGCCCCCGCCTGCCCTTCCTCCTCAAGATCCTCGCCGCCGGCGCCCCGCTCTCCCTCCAGGTGCACCCCAACCTGGAGCAGGCGAAGGAGGGTTACGAGGACGAGGAGCGCCGGCACATCCCGGTGGACGCCGGCCACCGCAACTACAAGGACGCCAACCACAAGCCCGAACTGATCTGCGCGCTCACCGAGTTCGACGGCCTGTGCGGCTTCCGCAACCCCAACGAGGCAGCCGACGCGCTGGACGGCCTCGGCGTCGACTCCCTCAAGCCGTACGTCGACCTGCTGCACGCCCACCCCGAGGACGCGGCCCTGCGCGAGGTGCTCACCGCGATCCTCACCGCCGACCCGGACGAGATGGCCCGCACGGTCGCTGACGCCGCGGCCGCCTGCGCCCGCCTCGGCGGCGACTACGCCCCGTACGCCGACCTCGCCCACCACTACCCCGGCGACCCCGGCGTCATCGCCGCCATGCTCCTCAACCACGTCCGCCTGCAGCCCGGCGAGGCGCTGTTCCTCGGCGCCGGCATCCCGCACGCCTACCTCAGCGGCCTCGGCGTCGAGATCATGGCCAACTCCGACAACGTCCTGCGCTGCGGCCTGACCCCCAAGCACGTCGACGTCCCCGAACTCCTGCGCGTCGTCCGCTTCGAGGCGGGCGACGCGGGCGTGCTGCGCCCCGAGGCCGCCCCGGACGGCGAGGAGGTCTACGAGACCCCGATCGACGAGTTCCGGCTGTCCCGGTACGTCCTCCCGGAGGGCACCACAGCGCACGACCTCACGCGCGCGACCCCGCAGATCCTGCTCTGCACGGCGGGTTCCGTCCGCATCGGCGAGCACGACCTGACGCCCGGTCGGTCCGTCTTCGTACCGGCAGGTGAAAAGGCCGAAGTGTCCGGTGCCGGCACGGTCTTCCGCGCCACGGTCGTCGCCTGACCGAGGGCATCCGAAGACCCGGCGCGCCGTTGTCGGACCGGGCTGCAACAATGGCCCACCGGCAAAGGACGGGCAAAGCCGAACGGGGCCGCGCGCCCCCTCGGCGACGCCCTGAACGGCGTACGGACGTACAGGCGTACAGGCGTATGAAGACGAAGGCGAAGGGACAACGCGACACATGAGCGCGTCAGGCGGTACCAAGGCGATCGTGGCGGCACTCGCCGCCAACCTCGCGATCGCGGCAGCGAAGTTCGTTGCGTTCGCGTTCAGCGGCTCGTCGTCGATGCTCGCTGAAGGCGTGCACTCGCTCGCCGACTCCGGCAACCAGGCCCTCCTGCTGGTCGGCGGCAAGAAGGCCAAGCGCGAGGCGACCCCGCAGCACCCCTTCGGCTACGGCCGCGAGCGCTACATCTACGCCTTCCTCGTCTCGATCATCCTGTTCTCCGTCGGCGGCATGTTCGCCCTCTACGAGGGCTACGAGAAGATCAAGCACCCGCACGACATCGAGCACTGGTACTGGCCGGTCGGCGTTCTCGTCTTCGCGATCATCGCCGAGACCTTCTCCTTCCGTACGGCCATCAAGGAGTCCAACCTCCTGCGGGGCAAGAAGTCCTGGAAGGAGTTCGTCCGCCACGCCAAGGCGCCCGAGCTGCCCGTCGTCCTCCTGGAGGACCTCGGCGCGCTGGTCGGCCTGATCCTCGCCCTGGGCGGCGTCGGCCTGGCCCTGCTCACCGGCGACGGCGTCTGGGACGGCATCGGCACCATCTGCATCGGCGTTCTGCTCGTCCTGATCGCGGTCGTCCTGGCCATCGAAACCAAGTCGCTGCTGCTCGGTGAGGCCGCGGGCGCCGAGGACGAACAGAAGATCGAGGCCGCCATCGTCGACGGCGACGTGGTCACCCGCATCATCCACATGCGCACGCTCCACCTCGGCCCCGAGGAGCTCCTGGTCGCCGCAAAGATCGCCGTCCCGCAGGGCGACACGGGCGCCGAGATCGCCTCCGCCATCAACGCCGCCGAGGCCCGCATCCGCGAGGCGGTCCCGATCGCCCGCGTGATCTACCTCGAGCCCGACATCTACAGCGAGGCCGAGGCAGCCCAGGGCGCCGACCGCGAGGCAGCGCCGGGCGGCCCGACGCCCCAAGGCACCGACCACTGACGTTTCGCAGGACAACGGACGACGGGGCCCGCCGAGTCGCTCGGCGGGCCCCGTCGTCCGTTTCCCGGCTACCCGACCTCGCGCAGCACCCCGAGAACGGCCGACTCGTCCGGCGCGGCCAACAGCCGCTCCCGGAACCCGGCGTCCATCAACTTCCGCGACAGCAGCGACAGAATCCGCAAATGCTCGTCACCCGCGGCCGCCTCCGGTACGGCGATCATGAACACCAGCCTCGCCCTCGTACCGTCCAGCGAGTCCCACTCGACGCCCTCCACGGACCGCGCGAAACCGACAACCGGCGCGGTCACCGCATCGGTCTTCGCATGCGGAATCGCGATCTCCTCACCGAGCCCGGTCGTCCCCTGCGCCTCGCGCCGCAGCGCGGTCGCCACCAGCTCGTCCACGTCCACGACCTTGCCGGTTTCCGCCAGCAGCTCAGCCATCTCACGGATCGCCGACTCCTTGTCGGAGGCGTCGAGCCGCACCTTCACGGTCTGCTCGGTGAGGTGGCCGGAGAGAACCTCGGCAGGGGAATCGTCGGCTTCCGTCTCGTCCGCGGCACCCGTGGACACCGCGGGCGGCCCCGTCGGCGACGGACTCGAGCCGGTCGCCGCCGACTCACGTACGGCAGTCTGCGCCACGACAGCGGCGACGCCGGCGCCCGGCACTCCGGCACCCGCACCGACCAGCGCGGGCTCGAGCCCGGCAGTGCCCGTGCCCGTGCTGACGAGGGCCTCCCCGCGCCTCCTGCGCTCACTGACGTCCACCAGGGCAACCGTCGTCAGCGCGGTGACGACCGTGCCGATCACGACGGCCACGAAGAACATCGGCACGCCACTCACCGCGCCCAGCACCGCCACGATCGGCCCGCCGTGCGGCACCGCGTCCTCGACGCCGGCGACTCCGGCTATCGCACCGGCGACCGCGCCGCCGAGCATGTTGGCCGGGATGACCTGCGCGGGCCGCGCCGCGGCGAACGGGATCGCGCCCTCAGAGATGCCGAAGCAACCCATGAACAGCGCGGCGAGCCCCGTCTCCCGCTCCTGCTCGGTGTACAGCCGCTTGCGTATCAGCGTGGCGAGCCCCTGACCCAACGGCATGACCGGGATCGCGGCCGCGCACATGCCCATGACCGTCTGGTTGCCGGTCGCGATGAGCCCGGCGCCGAACAGGAAAGCCGTCTTGTTGACCGGCCCGCCCATGTCGAACGCGATCATCAGCCCGAGAATCGCGCCGAGCAGGATCGCGCTCGTGCCGGTCATCCCGCTGAGCCAGTCGGTCAGGTTCTCGAACACCCAGGAGATCGGCTTGCCGATGACATAGATGAAGAACAGCCCGAGCGCCGTCGTGGCCACGATCGGGATCACGATGATCGGCATGATCGGCTGCGCGAACTTCGGAACCTTGATCTTCTTGATCCACAACACCAGATACCCGGCGAGGAACCCGGTCACGATCGCCCCGATGAACCCGGCGCCCGCCTTGGAGTCGTACAGCTCGCCGGTGTTGGCGATCCAGCCACCGATCATGCCCGGCACGAGCGCGGGCCGATCCCCGATGGCGTACGCGATGTAACCGGACAGGATCGGCACCATCAGCGTGAAGCCGATGACGCCGATGTTGTTCACGTCCATCCAGAAGGAGTCCTTCGGGATGACCAGACCGCCCGACGGGTCGGTGTGCCCGCCGAGTGAAAGCGAGATCGCGATCAGCAGCCCGCCGACCACGACGAACGGGATCATGTAACTGACCCCGTTCATCAGCGCCTTGTACCCGACGCTCCGCTCCTTGCCACCGCCGGCCCCCGAGGCCGCGGTGACCGCCCCTGCCTCGTGCACGGGCGCCGACAGCACCTGCTCGATCAGCCGCTCGGGGTGGCGTATGCCCTCCGCCACCCCGACCGTGAGGACCCGCTTGCCCGCGAAACGGCTCAGGTCCACGTCCTTGTCCGCGGCGACGATGATGCCGTCCGCGGTGTTGACATCGTTGTCATCGAGAACGTTTTCAGCCCCGATGGATCCCTGCGTCTCCACCTTCATGTCGATGCCGCGGTTCTCGGCAGCCTGCGCGAGCTTTTCCGCCGCCATGTACGTGTGTGCGATGCCGGTCGGGCACGCGGTCACCGCGAGCAGCTTCAACCGCTTCTGCTCGCCGCTTCCGCCGCCCGTGGGGGGAGGGCCGGCCGGACTGGTCATGTCGATCTCCTAACGCCTTTGTCCGTGCGGACCGTCGTCCCGGACCGCCCGCAAGATCGATCAGTTGTTCAGATCTCCCGGGCATCCTGCCCCACCTAGCCGCAGCCTCAAAGGGGTAAAAGTGACGCTTCGCCCTGGTTTGCCGCCACCTGTGCGCCGTTCGTTGGTGTCCTGTTATCGCTCCCGCGCGGCACCTCCCCGCCCACGACCGCTGCCGGCCCCGACCGCCGACCCGTGAACTTGCCGCTGTCCTCCCGCCCCGGGGTGCGCGATGGCGCGATCTGTACGGAGCCGGACGAGACGGATCGGGAACGCCCAGGCCTCCCGCTGTGGCTCCCGGGCGTCCCGGTGTAGCTTGGGACAGAGCCAGACGTCGCTGCTGATGGCGGTCGGGCGGTCCCGACGCGGACCGGCCGAGGGAGAGAGGGCCTCCGACGGACTGCGCTGCGCGTACGCGGGCATGCCTGTGTCCTCTTCGGGCACCCCGGTGTCCGCCGCCGTGCAGACCAGCCGTACCCACCCTCGCCCCAACCCCGAGGAGCAGCTCGTAATGACGACTGTCGAGAACCGACAGGACTTCAAGGTCGCCGACCTCTCCCTGGCCGACTTCGGCCGCAAGGAGATCAACCTCGCCGAGCACGAGATGCCCGGCCTGATGGCGATCCGCAAGGAGTACGCCGAGGCGCAGCCGCTGGCCGGCGCCCGCGTCACCGGCTCCCTGCACATGACCGTGCAGACCGCCGTCCTCATCGAGACCCTGGTCGCCCTGGGCGCCGAGGTCCGCTGGGCGTCCTGCAACATCTTCTCCACCCAGGACCACGCCGCCGCCGCGATCGCCGTCGGCCCGAACGGCACGCCCGACAACCCCCAGGGCATCCCGGTCTTCGCCTGGAAGGGCGAGACCCTGGAGGAGTACTGGTGGTGCACGGAGCAGGCGCTGACCTGGCCGAACACCCCCACCGGCGGCCCGAACATGATCCTGGACGACGGCGGTGACGCCACCCTCCTCGTCCACAAGGGCGTCGAGTACGAGAAGGACGGCAAGGTCCCCTCGGTCGACACCGCCGAGTCCGACGAGCACCGCGTCGTCCTCGAGCTCCTGCACCGCACCATCACGGACGGCTCGCAGAAGTGGACCCAGCTGTCCTCCGAGATCCGCGGCGTGACCGAGGAGACCACGACCGGCGTCCACCGTCTGTACGAGATGCAGCGCGACGGCGTCCTCCTGTTCCCGGCGATCAACGTGAACGACGCCGTCACCAAGTCGAAGTTCGACAACAAGTACGGCTGCCGCCACTCCCTGATCGACGGCATCAACCGCGCCACCGACGTCCTGATCGGCGGCAAGACCGCGGTCGTCTGCGGCTACGGCGACGTGGGCAAGGGCTGCGCGGAGTCCCTGCGCGGCCAGGGCGCCCGCGTGATCATCACCGAGATCGACCCGATCTGCGCCCTGCAGGCGGCGATGGACGGCTACCAGGTCACGACCCTCGACGAGGTCGTCGACAAGGCCGACATCTTCATCACCACGACCGGCAACAAGGACATCATCATGGCCTCGGACATGGCCAAGATGAAGCACCAGGCGATCGTCGGCAACATCGGCCACTTCGACAACGAGATCGACATGACCGGCCTCGCCAAGATCCCGGGCATCGTCAAGGACGAGGTCAAGCCGCAGGTCCACACCTGGACCTTCTCCGACGGCAAGGTGCTGATCGTCCTCTCCGAGGGCCGCCTGCTGAACCTGGGCAACGCCACCGGTCACCCGTCCTTCGTGATGTCCAACTCCTTCGCGGACCAGACGCTGGCCCAGATCGAGCTGTTCACCAAGCCGGACGCCTACCCGACCGGCGTGTACACGCTGCCCAAGCACCTGGACGAGAAGGTCGCCCGCCTGCACCTGGACTCGCTCGGCGTGAAGCTGACGACGCTCCGCCCCGAGCAGGCCTCGTACATCGGCGTCGAGGTCGCGGGCCCCTACAAGCCGGACCACTACCGCTACTGAGCCAGGCCACCGCTGAGCCGCTGCCGAACCGGGTTGCTGCTCAGCCGGCGCCGCGCTCCGTCGGTAGCAGATCCTCCGAGGCAGGCCCCCGCACCCCCGTGCCGGGGGCCTGCCCCTTTGGCCCGTGCGGCCCTTTTCAGCCCGCGCGACCCCCGTGGCCCGCGTGGGCGGACCAGCCCGTCAAGACCCAGGACCCCGATGCCCCGCGGCCGTTATTCGCTCCACGATCCGCACGATCACACCCCTCGCAGAAGAGCACTTCCACTGCGCCCCCGGCCCGTCCGGCTGGCGCTACGTCTCCCAGCTGATCACCCCGGCGGGCGATCACAGCGGCTCCGTCGACCTCGCGCTCGACGAACTCGGCCGCCCCATCCGTCTCGAACTCCATGCCGGTGGCTGGCAGGTACGCGGTGCTGCCATCGACGGCGTCACCTGGGTCCGTACCGACCCCACCGGGGTACAGGCCACGGAAGGCAATGTGCGCGCCCATGCCTTCACCGGGACGTCCCCCGCGTTCCTCATCGCCACCACGCGTCTCCTGCGCCTCACCCCCTCCGCCTCGGCAACCCGCGTACGCCTCCTGGCCTTCACGGACCCGGTCCTCGCCCCCCGCACCGTGGACCAGTCCTGGGCCTTGGTGAACAGAGAAACACACGCCACTGACAACGGCCCTTTGACCGTGGACGAGTACCAGGTCACAGCCCTGGACACCGGCGAGCAGCACGCCGTACACATCACCGGCGACGTGGTCCTCGCGGCACCCGGCATCGAGCTGGAGGACCTGGAATCGCCGCCGTCGACGTTCGCTTGAGCGACGGTCCCCGGCCTGGGAGGAGCTAGGCCGGCGGGGCGAAGCCCGTGGAGGGTCGGTCGTCCACCGGCGCCGGCGGCTGCTGTACTTCGTCATGCGGCGCCGAGGAACGCTCCCCTTCCACGCCATACGGGGAAGGCGGAGGCACCGCAGCGGCTGCCGTCGGCACAACCGGGGGACCGTACGCGCCGGCCCCACCAGCCCCAGCCCCCGCATCACTCACAGTGGGTGCATTACCCCCGAACGACCCGTGGCTGAAGGCCCGCCGTGCCTCCCGCGCCTGCCGCTCCTGCAGAACAGCCGCCAGATACGCCGCCGGCGGAACACCCTGCGGCGCCGGCGTGCCGGTGCGAGCCGCGAGGTCCGTGGCCAGCTGCTCCGCCATGCTCCAGCCGACCTGCGGGTCGAGTTGCTGCATCCGCGTCAGATACTGACGAATGGCGAGCCACAGACCATCAGGAACCGCCGACAGATCAAGCCCCGAGAACCGCCCGGCCAGCCACGGCGGAGGGGGCGGCACGAATCCCGTCCGCGCGAGGGGCACCCGCTCCCGCACGACGAGAGTGCCGGCGAAGACATCACCGAGCCGTCGCCCGCGCGCGGACACCAGCGACGCGATGACAGCGACGACACCGAGCGTCATCAGAATCTCGATCACGCCTATGAGGCCACGCACCAGCGCGTGCCGGAACCGGATCGGCCCACCGTCGTCACGTACGACCCTCAAGCCGCACGCCAGCTTCCCGAGCGAGCGCCCATGGCTGAGCGTCTCGACCGCGATCGGCCCGCCGACCAGCAGCAGAACGAACATCGCGATCGACAGCGCGGTCTGCGCCGCCTCGTCCAGGGAAGCGGTGGCAGCCACAACGCCGATGGTCACGACGATGTAGGCGATCACAGCCACGGCCAGATCAAGCAGCACGGCCAAGGCCCTGCTGGGCAGCTTCGCGGGGCGCAACTCCAGCGCCACCGCCTCGCCCGTCACCAGCTCACTCACGCCGTACTTCCTTCCCCTGACCTGCCCTTGGAATGGCCAGTCTGCCAAGCTGAGGGCGCATCGCGCCGCAGTACGACAAGCTGACACCTACGACGAGTCGCCGACGAACAGCCGGGGAGCAGAAAACCAGATGGACCTCGACGTCTTCGTCACCGCCCACCGAGCCGAGTGGGACCGCCTCGACGTCCTCCTCGGACGCCAGCGTCGTCTCACCGGCGCCGAGGCCGACGAACTCGTCGCGCTCTACCAGCGCACCGCCACCCATCTCTCCCTGATCCAGTCCAACGCGCCCGACCCGCAGCTGACCGGCCGGCTCAGCCAGCTGGTGGCACGCGCGCGTAGCGCGGTGACAGGCACTCGACGCGCCTCCTGGCGTGACGTCACCCGCTTCCTGGCCTACGGATTCCCGGCCGCCGTATACCGGTCGCGCCACTGGTGGGTGCCTACCGCACTCCTGTCCACCCTGGTCGCGGCCCTCCTGGGCTGGTGGATCGGCACCCATCCCGAAGTACAGGCCACAATTGCCGCCCCCAGCGAACTACGCGAGCTGACCCGCCCCGGTGGCCAGTACGAGACGTACTACTCCAGCCACCCCGCGGCCTCCTTCGCAGCCCAGGTCTGGACGAACAACGCCTGGGCCGCCGCCCTCTGCCTGATCCTCGGCGTCTTCCTCGGCCTCCCGGTCCTCTGGATCCTCTTCCAGAACATGCTCAACCTCGGTGTCGGCTTCGGCCTGATGTCCTCAGCAGGTCGCCTCGACACTTTCCTCGGCCTCGTCCTGCCGCACGGTCTCCTCGAACTGACCGCGGTCTTCGTCGCCGCCGGGACCGGCCTACGCCTCGGCTGGACCCTCATCGACCCGGGCCCCCGCACGCGACGCTCAGCTCTCGCCGAGGAGGGCCGAGCCGCGATAGGCATGGCAATAGGCCTCGCCCTGGTCCTCTTCGTCTCCGGCGCCATCGAAGGCTTCGTGACCCCGTCCGGCCTGCCGACTTGGGCGCGCATCAGCATCGGCGTCTTCGCTGAGCTGGCCTTCCTTGCATACGTCTATGTCCTCGGCGGCCGTGCTGCCCGCGCGGGGGAGACAGGCGACGTCGATGCTGCCGAGCGAAGCGCCGCGGTTCCCACCGCAGCCTGATGTGCGGGCACGCCCGCTGAGCTGCTAGTCTCCTCTTCGCCCCACAAGCGCCGTTGACACGGAGCTGGCGGGGAGGTAGATTTGAACAGTTGCCTGGAAGTGGATGAGAGTCCAGCCAGGCAGAGTGACTATCTATCTGCTTCCGTGGAACTTCGATTCCCGAGAAGCCCTCCCGATGATTCGGAAAAGAGTGGCTGGTCAATCCGGCCCGGAACTTCTGATAAAGTCGGAGTCGCCGGAAAGGGAAACGCGAGAGCGGAAACCTGGAAAGCACCGAGGAAATCGGATCGAGAAAAGGTCTGATAGAGTCGGAAACGCAAGACCGAAGGGAAGCGCCCGGAGGAAAGCCCGAGAGGGTGAGTACAAAGGAAGCGTCCGTTCCTTGAGAACTCAACAGCGTGCCAAAAATCAACGCCAGATATGTTGATACCCCGTCTCTCTCATTCGAGAGGGCGAGGTTCCTTTGAAAAAACACAGCGAGGACGTTGTGAACGACCGCCTTATTCCGGTGGTTGTTCCGCTCTCGTGATGTGTGCACCCGATTACGGGTAAACATTCACGGAGAGTTTGATCCTGGCTCAGGACGAACGCTGGCGGCGTGCTTAACACATGCAAGTCGAACGATGAACCACTTCGGTGGGGATTAGTGGCGAACGGGTGAGTAACACGTGGGCAATCTGCCCTTCACTCTGGGACAAGCCCTGGAAACGGGGTCTAATACCGGATACCACCTTCACTGGCATCTGTGAAGGTTGAAAGCTCCGGCGGTGAAGGATGAGCCCGCGGCCTATCAGCTTGTTGGTGAGGTAATGGCTCACCAAGGCGACGACGGGTAGCCGGCCTGAGAGGGCGACCGGCCACACTGGGACTGAGACACGGCCCAGACTCCTACGGGAGGCAGCAGTGGGGAATATTGCACAATGGGCGAAAGCCTGATGCAGCGACGCCGCGTGAGGGATGACGGCCTTCGGGTTGTAAACCTCTTTCAGCAGGGAAGAAGCGAAAGTGACGGTACCTGCAGAAGAAGCGCCGGCTAACTACGTGCCAGCAGCCGCGGTAATACGTAGGGCGCAAGCGTTGTCCGGAATTATTGGGCGTAAAGAGCTCGTAGGCGGCTTGTCACGTCGGGTGTGAAAGCCCGGGGCTTAACCCCGGGTCTGCATTCGATACGGGCTAGCTAGAGTGTGGTAGGGGAGATCGGAATTCCTGGTGTAGCGGTGAAATGCGCAGATATCAGGAGGAACACCGGTGGCGAAGGCGGATCTCTGGGCCATTACTGACGCTGAGGAGCGAAAGCGTGGGAGCGAACAGGATTAGATACCCTGGTAGTCCACGCCGTAAACGGTGGGAACTAGGTGTTGGCGACATTCCACGTCGTCGGTGCCGCAGCTAACGCATTAAGTTCCCCGCCTGGGGAGTACGGCCGCAAGGCTAAAACTCAAAGGAATTGACGGGGGCCCGCACAAGCAGCGGAGCATGTGGCTTAATTCGACGCAACGCGAAGAACCTTACCAAGGCTTGACATACACCGGAAAGCATTAGAGATAGTGCCCCCCTTGTGGTCGGTGTACAGGTGGTGCATGGCTGTCGTCAGCTCGTGTCGTGAGATGTTGGGTTAAGTCCCGCAACGAGCGCAACCCTTGTTCTGTGTTGCCAGCATGCCCTTCGGGGTGATGGGGACTCACAGGAGACCGCCGGGGTCAACTCGGAGGAAGGTGGGGACGACGTCAAGTCATCATGCCCCTTATGTCTTGGGCTGCACACGTGCTACAATGGCAGGTACAATGAGCTGCGATACCGTGAGGTGGAGCGAATCTCAAAAAGCCTGTCTCAGTTCGGATTGGGGTCTGCAACTCGACCCCATGAAGTCGGAGTTGCTAGTAATCGCAGATCAGCATTGCTGCGGTGAATACGTTCCCGGGCCTTGTACACACCGCCCGTCACGTCACGAAAGTCGGTAACACCCGAAGCCGGTGGCCCAACCCCTTGTGGGAGGGAGCTGTCGAAGGTGGGACTGGCGATTGGGACGAAGTCGTAACAAGGTAGCCGTACCGGAAGGTGCGGCTGGATCACCTCCTTTCTAAGGAGCACTTCTAAGCCGGGCTTGCCTGGTTCAGAGGCCACTACGCAGGCAAACGTTCTGCGGTGGTTGCTCATGGGTGGAACGTTGATTATTCGGCACTCTCAGTCATCTCGGGCTGCCAGTACTGCTCTTCGGAGCGTGGAACGCTGATCACGAGTGGCGAGGGGTGCCGGGCACGCTGTTGGGTGTCTGAAGTAACGGCCGTGAGGTTGTGCTTCGGTTGCCGGCGCCGGTGAAGCACTCCTGTTAAGGGGTGTGTGACGGTGTACTGGTCGTTGTTTGAGAACTGCACAGTGGACGCGAGCATCTGTGGCCAAGTTTTTAAGGGCGCACGGTGGATGCCTTGGTACCAGGAACCGATGAAGGACGTGGGAGGCCACGATAGTCCCCGGGAGTCGTCAACCAGGCTTTGATCCGGGGGTTTCCGAATGGGGAAACCCGGCAGTCGTCATGGGCTGTCACCCTTGCCTGAACACATAGGGCAAGTGGAGGGAACGCGGGGAAGTGAAACATCTCAGTACCCGCAGGAAGAGAAAACAACCGTGATTCCGGGAGTAGTGGCGAGCGAAACCGGATGAGGCTAAACCGTATACGTGTGAGACCCGGCAGGGGTTGCGTATGCGGGGTTGTGGGATCTCTCTTTCACAGTCTGCCGGCTGTGAGGCGAGTCAGAAACCGTTGATGTAGGCGAAGGACATGCGAAAGGTCCGGCGTAGAGGGTAAGACCCCCGTAGTCGAAACATCAGCGGCTCGTTTGAGAGACACCCAAGTAGCACGGGGCCCGAGAAATCCCGTGTGAATCTGGCGGGACCACCCGCTAAGCCTAAATATTCCCTGGTGACCGATAGCGGATAGTACCGTGAGGGAATGGTGAAAAGTACCCCGGGAGGGGAGTGAAATAGTACCTGAAACCGTGTGCCTACAAGCCGTGGGAGCGTCGGAATGTGCTTGCACATTCTCGTGACTGCGTGCCTTTTGAAGAATGAGCCTGCGAGTTTGCGGTGTGTTGCGAGGTTAACCCGTGTGGGGAAGCCGTAGCGAAAGCGAGTCCGAATAGGGCGGTTCAGTAGCGCGCTCAAGACCCGAAGCGGAGTGATCTAGCCATGGGCAGGTTGAAGCGGAGGTAAGACTTCGTGGAGGACCGAACCCACCAGGGTTGAAAACCTGGGGGATGACCTGTGGTTAGGGGTGAAAGGCCAATCAAACTCCGTGATAGCTGGTTCTCCCCGAAATGCATTTAGGTGCAGCGTCGTGTGTTTCTTGCCGGAGGTAGAGCACTGGATAGGCGATGGGCCCTACCGGGTTACTGACCTTAGCCAAACTCCGAATGCCGGTAAGTGAGAGCGCGGCAGTGAGACTGTGGGGGATAAGCTCCATGGTCGAGAGGGAAACAGCCCAGAGCATCGACTAAGGCCCCTAAGCGTACGCTAAGTGGGAAAGGATGTGGAGTCGCAGAGACAACCAGGAGGTTGGCTTAGAAGCAGCCACCCTTGAAAGAGTGCGTAATAGCTCACTGGTCTAGTGATTCCGCGCCGACAATGTAGCGGGGCTCAAGCGTACCGCCGAAGTCGTGTCATTGCAGCAATACGCCCAACGGCGGCTGTGATGGGTAGGGGAGCGTCGTGTGCCGGGTGAAGCCGCGCCGGAAGGCAGTGGTGGACGGTTCACGAGTGAGAATGCAGGCATGAGTAGCGATTCACACGTGAGAAACGTGTGCGCCGATTGACTAAGGGTTCCTGGGTCAAGCTGATCTGCCCAGGGTAAGTCGGGACCTAAGGCGAGGCCGACAGGCGTAGTCGATGGATAACCGGTTGATATTCCGGTACCCGCTGTGAAGCGTCAAACATTGAACCAGGCGATGCTAAGTCCGTGAAGCCGCCCTGGAGCCTTCGGGCAAAGGGGAGTGGTGGAGCCGACGGACCAGACCTGTAGTAGGTGAGTGATGGGGTGACGCAGGAAGGTAGTCCAGCCCGGGCGGTGGTTGTCCCGGGGTAAGGGTGTAGGCCGTGCGATAGGTAAATCCGTCGCACATGAGGCTGAGACCTGATGCCGAGCCGATTGTGGTGAAGTGGATGATCCTATGCTGTCGAGAAAAGCCTCTAGCGAGTTTCATGGCGGCCCGTACCCTAAACCGACTCAGGTGGTCAGGTAGAGAATACCGAGGCGTTCGGGTGAACTATGGTTAAGGAACTCGGCAAAATGCCCCCGTAACTTCGGGAGAAGGGGGCCATCACCGGTGATCCGATTTACTCGGTGAGCTGGGGGTGGCCGCAGAGACCAGCGAGAAGCGACTGTTTACTAAAAACACAGGTCCGTGCGAAGCCGTAAGGCGATGTATACGGACTGACGCCTGCCCGGTGCTGGAACGTTAAGGGGACCGGTTAGTCAGGATTCGTCCTGGCGAAGCTGAGAACTTAAGCGCCAGTAAACGGCGGTGGTAACTATAACCATCCTAAGGTAGCGAAATTCCTTGTCGGGTAAGTTCCGACCTGCACGAATGGCGTAACGACTTCTCGACTGTCTCAACCATAGGCCCGGTGAAATTGCACTACGAGTAAAGATGCTCGTTTCGCGCAGCAGGACGGAAAGACCCCGGGACCTTTACTACAGTTTGATATTGGTGTTCGGTTCGGCTTGTGTAGGATAGGTGGGAGACTGTGAACTCTGGACGCCAGTTCAGGGGGAGTCATCGTTGAAATACCACTCTGGTCGTGCTGGATGTCTAACCTGGGTCCGTGATCCGGATCAGGGACAGTGTCTGATGGGTAGTTTAACTGGGGCGGTTGCCTCCTAAAGAGTAACGGAGGCGCCCAAAGGTTCCCTCAGCCTGGTTGGCAATCAGGTGTTGAGTGTAAGTGCACAAGGGAGCTTGACTGTGAGACCGACGGGTCGAGCAGGGACGAAAGTCGGGACTAGTGATCCGGCGGTGGCTTGTGGAAGCGCCGTCGCTCAACGGATAAAAGGTACCCCGGGGATAACAGGCTGATCTTCCCCAAGAGTCCATATCGACGGGATGGTTTGGCACCTCGATGTCGGCTCGTCGCATCCTGGGGCTGGAGTCGGTCCCAAGGGTTGGGCTGTTCGCCCATTAAAGCGGTACGCGAGCTGGGTTTAGAACGTCGTGAGACAGTTCGGTCCCTATCCGCTGCGCGCGCAGGAATATTGAGAAGGGCTGTCCCTAGTACGAGAGGACCGGGACGGACGAACCTCTGGTGTGCCAGTTGTTCTGCCAAGGGCATGGCTGGTTGGCTACGTTCGGGAGGGATAACCGCTGAAAGCATCTAAGCGGGAAGCCTGCTTCGAGATGAGTATTCCCACCCACTTGATGGGGTAAGGCTCCCAGTAGACGACTGGGTTGATAGGCCGGATCTGGAAGCACGGCAACGTGTGGAGGTGACCGGTACTAATAGGCCGAGGGCTTGTCCATAGATGCTCGCGTCCACTGTGTTGGTTCTGAAACCACGAACAGCCCCGTATGGCCACATACGGTGCGGCTGACAGTTTCATAGTGTTTCGGTGGTTATAGCGTGAGGGAAACGCCCGGTTACATTTCGAACCCGGAAGCTAAGCCTTACAGCGCCGATGGTACTGCAGGGGGGACCCTGTGGGAGAGTAGGACGCCGCCGAACAAATTGTGAGAAAGGCCCACACCTTATGGTGTGGGCCTTTCTGCGTTTGTGGTGGTTTGCGCAAGCGTGATTTCGGGGCTCTCTCTGATGAGAGAGCTCCTTCGAATCTCCTCCGGTTAGAGGCGTCCCGCTGTTTTGAGGGCCAGATACGCGTCTGCCAGTGCCGGCGCGAGTTCTTCTGGGATCGCGTCGACGACCGTGACGCCGTGACGGCGGAGTTGTTCTGCCGTGCGGTGGCGGTCGCTCTGGGCCTGGGCGGCGGCTGCGGCCTCGTATACGGCGTCTGTGTTTCCGCGTGCGGTTGCCATGTGTGCGATGTGGGGGTCCGCTACTGATGCCAGCAGAACTGTGTGGCGCTGGGTGAGTTGGGACAGCACTGGGAGCAGGCCCTCCTCGATGGGAGCCGCGTCGAGGGTCGTCAGCAGCACGATCAGGGAATGGCGGGGGGCCGTACGGAGAGCCGTGGCCGTCAGGCCTCGAGCGTCCGTTTCGATCAGCTCGGGTTCGAGTGTGGCCATCGCGTTGACCAGGGAGGGAAGGACGTCGCCTGCTGTGCGGCCCTGGACGAGGGCTCGTACTCGGCGGTCGTATGCGAGAAGGTCCACGCGGTCGCCGGCGCGGGAGGCGAGGGCTGCCAGGAGCAGTGCGGCGTCCATGGAGGCGTCCAGGCGGGGAGCGTCGCCTACGCGGCCTGCTGAGGTTCGGCCGGTGTCCAGGACGAGGAGGATGTGGCGGTCGCGTTCGGGGCGCCATGTGCGTACGGCGACCGTGGATTGGCGGGCTGTGGCGCGCCAGTCGATGGAGCGGGTGTCGTCGCCGGGGACGTATTCGCGCAGGCTGTCGAATTCGGTGCCCTCGCCGCGGGTGAGCACGCTGGTGCGGCCGTCGAGTTCGCGTAGGCGGGCCAGTTTGGAGGGGAGGTGCTTGCGGCTTGTGAACGGGGGGAGGACCCGTACCGTCCAGGGGACGTTGTGGGTGCCCTGGCGGGAGAAGAGGCGTAGGGGGCCGTAGGAGCGGATCGTCACGCGGTCGGTCTGGCGGTCACCGCGGCGGGTGGGGCGCAGGCGGGTGGTGATGCGGCGGCGTTCGCCTGCAGGGACTGTCACGCGGTGGCGGGAGGCTGCTACCTCTGTGCCCGGCTGCCAGCTGCTGGGGGGCCAGGCGTCGCGTAGATGGGCGCGGAGGGGGCGACGGGACGGGTTGGTGATCGTGAGGGTGACGTCGGCCGTTTCGCCAAGGCGTACGGAGGTGTCGCCGGAGCGGGTCAGGCCCAGGCGGCGTACGGGTGCGGCCAGCGCGAAGTCGCAGGCGCAGGCCGCTACCAGGGGAGCGTTGACCGCGAGGATGCCGGTCCAGCTGGGGTCCCAGATGCCTACGGGGAGGGAGCCCAGGGCCGCGAGGAGCGCGGCTCGTCCGGTGAGTGCCATCAGCGCGGGACGGGGACGTGGGTGAGGATCGCGTTGATCACGGAGTCGGCTGTGACGCCTTCCATCTCGGCCTCCGGGCGGAGCTGTACGCGGTGGCGGAGGGTGGGGAGGGCCAGGGCCTTCACGTCGTCGGGGATGACGTAGTCGCGGCCTGTGAGCCATGCCCACGCGCGGGCGGTGGCCAGGAGGGCCGTGGCGCCGCGTGGGGAGACTCCCAGGGTGAGGGAGGGGGATTCGCGGGTGGCTCGGCAGATGTCGACCACGTAGGCCGTGATCTCGGGGGAGATCGTCGTCTTTGCCACGGCAGCGCGCGCCGCTTCAAGGTCTGCGGGGCCCGCTACGGGGCGTAGGCCGGCGCCGCGCAGGTCGCGCGGGTTGAAGCCCTCGGCGTGGCGGGTGAGGACGTCGATCTCGTCCTGGCGGGAGGGAAGCGGGATCGTGAGCTTGAGGAGGAAACGGTCCAGCTGTGCCTCGGGGAGGGGGTACGTGCCCTCGTATTCCACCGGGTTCTGGGTTGCCGCGACGAGGAACGGATCGGGGAGGAGGCGGGGGGTGCCGTCGACCGTGACCTGGCGTTCCTCCATGGCTTCCAGGAGGGACGACTGGGTCTTGGGGGGAGTCCGGTTGATCTCGTCGGCCAGGAGGAGGTTGGTGAAGACCGGGCCGGGCTGGAAGGAGAACTCGGCGGAGCGCGTGTCGTAGACGAGGGAGCCCGTCACGTCGCTCGGCATGAGGTCGGGGGTGAACTGGACGCGCTTGGTGTCGAGTTCGAGGGCGGATGCGAGGGCGCGGACGAGGAGGGTCTTGGCGACGCCGGGGACGCCTTCGAGGAGGACGTGGCCGCGGCACAGGAGTGCGACGACGAGGCCGGTCACGGCGGGGTCCTGGCCGACCACGGCTTTGGCGATCTCGGCGCGCAGGGCCTCCAGGGAGGCGCGGGCGGTGCCCGGATCCCCGGTGTTCCCGGCGTTGTCAGTGGTCGGGTCCATCATGGACGGCGTACCTCTCTTTCGAGGGCGTCGAGTTGGTCGGCGAGAGCGATGAGTGCTGCGTCGTCGCCGGGTGGCGGGCCGAAGAGGAGGGTGTGCAGGGTCTGTCCGTCGCCATGGTGGTGGAGGTGGGCGGACAGGGCGGGGAGCAGGGCCTCGGGCGTGTGCGCCTGAGTGACGGGGACACCTACGAGGGGGGCGAGGCGCGTGCGGGTGGTGGAGCGAAGAGCGGCGGTCGCGCGGTCGCGGGCGTTGGCCTTGCGGTAGAGGCGGGCGCGGCCTTCGACGGTTTCGGAGGCGCGGATCGCCACGGGGAGTTTTTCGGGCACCAGGGGGCCGAGCCGACGTGCCCGCCAGAGGGCGGCCAGGGCTGCGGCGATGAAGAGCTGCAGCGTGCCCCAGAGCCAGCCCGCGGGGAGCAGGTCGAAGAAGCTGCGTTCGTCGTCCGTGTCGGCGGCCGACGTGTCGGAGAGCGAGGGGAGGTACCAGACCACATGGGGCCGGGAGCCGAGGAGTTGGAGGGCGAGCGAGGCGTTGCCCTGCTCGTCGAGGCGGTCGTTGTTGAGGATGTCGGGGGCGCCGAGGACGACGGTGTCGCCGTCGCCGTCCCCGGTGGAGTCCGGGACGCGCAGCAGGGTGGCGAGGCGCTCGCTCGGGTAGCACTCGTCGGCGTCGAGATGGGTGGTGGTGTAGCGGACGCCGCCCAGGTCGGCGGTGCCCGCGCGCCGGGCGGCGGGCAGAGAGCAGTCGGGGGTGAGCTCCGAGTCGAGGCTGGTGGCGGGGTCCGCGGTGACGCCGGGGACGAGCCGTTCGACGGACCAGCTGCCGGGGGCGACGAGTACGGTCCGTCCGCCGGAGCCGGCGGTCGACGAGCGCAGCCAGGACTGTTGACGGTGCGTCAGAAGGTCTGGGGAGGCGACCAGGAGGGTGGTGTCCGGGGCGGCCGCGGCGCGTGCGTCGTCCAGGGTGGTGACCACGCGCGTGTCCACGTCGCGGTCGGCGAGGAGTTCGGCGACGGCCCGGCTGCCCTTGGGGTCGGCGGAGCGTGGGTCGAGGGTGCCGTGCCGGGAGTCGGAGCGGATCGTGGCGATCACGACGGCCGCCACGAGGAGGAGTACGACGGCGAGAGCGATGCCTCGCGCGTGGGTCCACACCTGGCGTGGGGTGGGCGAGGCCGAGGTGGACGGGAGCGTGGCCTCGGTGGTCATTCGGCGGCTCCCTGGCGGGTGTTGGGGGCCGTACTGGGGGCGCTGCTCGCGAGTTGTGGCTTGCTGTTCTCCAGGTCGCGGTCGAGGTCCGCGATGCGCTGGTACGCCTGCTGGGTCGCGGTCCTGCCGCCGTACGTCACGTCATCGAAGTCCCGTGCGGCGGCGCGCAGTCGGTCCGTATGGGCGGGCAGTGAGCGGCCTGCTTCGGCGGCGGCCTCGTCCGCGGTGCGGCCGGGGCGTATGTCGAGAAGTGCGCGCTCCTCGAGGGAGCGGACGATGGCGCGCATGCGTTCCTGGACGGCCTGGTTCCAGTGGCCCTGGACTGCGTGTGCCTCGGCGGCGGCCCGGTGTTCGGCGGCGCTGCGGGGGCGGTCGTCGAACAGGGCTGCGGAGGAGGTGGGTTGGCGGCGCGGGGTGCCCAGGCGCCACCACAGGGCGCCGAGGACCGCGACGACGACCAGGATGACGACGACCAGCCCGAGCGGTCCCCCGGGTGTCACGGTCGAGGCACTGTTGAACAAGTCCTCGACCCAGTCCCAGAAGGCGTCCAGGGCCCGCTGGAACCAGCTGGGCTCGTTCTCGTGGTACATCTGCTTGGACAGCTCGCGACGGGCCGCCTCCCGCGCGGGATCGCGCGGGATCGTCAGTGGTGGCTCGTCGGCCGAGCGTGCCGTCAGCGACAGTGCTGACGCTGTTGTGAGAACTCCCCCCGCCAGGCTCACCGGTTCAGCTCCCCGGGGTACCAGTGGCGGCGCCGTGGTCCTGGACGTCGGCTGCGCGGGCCAGTTCGAGGTCGAGGGCCTCGCGGCGGATGCGCTGGTCGATGTAGAGCAGGACGGTGACGCCGGCCGTGATCGGGAAGGTGATCATGGAGCCGATCACCGAGCCGACGCCGCTGATGATGAGGAACGTCCAGCCGAAGTCGCCCGCACCGTCGAGGAATGCGGTGGCGCCGTCACCGCTGAAGGCGGCGGCGAGGAAGGTGAAGGGGATGACGACGATCGCCGCGACGATGTTCGCGATGAGTGTGGCCAGCAGCTGGATGCCGAAGACGCGCCACCAGGAGCCGCGGACCAGCTTCGTGGAGCGGCTCAGCGCCTTCATGATGCCCTGCTTCTCCAGCATCAGTGCGGGCGAGGCGAGGGAGAAGCGGAACCACAGCCACATCGCGACGATGCCCGCGCCGAGGATGCCCAGGATCGCGAGCGCCCCGCCTGCCGCACCGGAGCCCGAGACGATCACGAGGATGCCGGGCAGGGCACCCACGAACACCAGGCCGAAGGTCATCAGCAGCAGCAGAAGGAGCAGGCCGAACAGCGGCAGCACCTGAGGACGGGCGTCGCGCCAGGCCTCGCCGGTGGTCACGGACTTGCCGAGCACCGCGCGGCTGGTGACCGTCGTCAGCAGGGCGGTCGCGATGATCGCGCCGATCACCGTGATCAGGAAGATCGCGCTGGAGCTGAGCAGCGCGTCGCCCGTGGCCCGGGTGACCTCGCTGAGGGTGGCGTCCGGGTCGTTGAGGGCCTCACTGCCCGCGAGGTCGTTCAGGACGAAGCCCTGGAGGAGGATGACGAGGATTTCCGTCACGATCGCGACGGTCAGGGAGATGCCCAGGACCGTGCGCCAGTAGGTGCGCATGGTGGAGACCGCGCCGTCGAGGATCTCGCCGACGCCGAGTGGGCGCAGTGGGATCACGCCGGGCTTGGCAGCGGGCGGCGGGCCACCCCAGCCGCTGCCCCAGGCGCTGTATCCGCCCGGGGTGCCGTAGCCCTGGGGGCCTCCGGCGGGTCCGCCGGTGCCGGCAGGAGGGGTGGTGCCCCAGCCCGGGCCGGGCGGTGCGGGTGGCGGGGTCTGGCCGGGGGCCTCGGGTCCCGTCGGGGCGGACCACTGGCCGGCCGGTGGCTGCTCCTTGGACCACTTCGAGCCGGGGCCCTGTGGGTCGGGTCCCGGTTGCTGCGCGGGGTCGGGACGGTCTGCGGGCTCGGCAGGGCCGGACGTGCCGGGTTCCTGGCCGTCGGACGGGGCGGATCCGGGCGAGGCCCAGCCCGGAGTGTCTTTCATCGTCGCTCCTTCACGGTGCCCGTCCGCGGTCGCGGCGGCAGGTTGGCAGCCATCGTGCCATGGGGTGGCCGCAGAGGTACCGGCCGCGGTCTGGGCTGCACACCTTCAATTGTCTGCCGGACAAGGGGCAGACTGACCGCATGGCTGATCAGCACGCGCAATTCGGCGAGGACAGCAAGCAGCACGAGATCCCGGCGATCCGGTGGGACGAACCACCCGAAGGTCCCGTACTGGTCCTTCTCGACCAGACAAGGCTGCCGGCCGAGGAGGTCGAGCTGGTCTGTACGGACGCGCCCGCGCTGGTGGAGGCGATCCGTTCGCTCGCCGTGCGCGGGGCTCCGCTGCTCGGGATCGCCGGGGCGTACGGCGTCGCGCTCGCCGCCGTGCGCGGCTTCGACGTGGACGACGCCGCCGAGTCGCTCGCGGGCGCCCGGCCCACCGCCGTGAACCTTGCTCTCGGTGTGCGCAGGGCTCAGGCGGCGTACCGGGACGAGCTCGCCGGGAGTGGGGACGTCGAGCGGGCCGCTGCTGCGGCGCTGGGTGCGGCGCGGGCGTTGCACAGGGAGGACGCCGAGGCCAGCGCACGCATGGCCGAGCGGGGGCTGGCACTGCTGGACGAGCTGCTGCCCGGCGGTGGGCACCGCATCCTCACGCACTGCAACTCCGGGGCGCTGGTGTCGGGCGGGGAGGGCACGGCGTTCGCGGTGGCGCTCGCGGCGCACCGGGCCGGGCGGCTCAGGAGGCTGTGGGTGGACGAGACACGGCCGCTGCTGCAAGGGGCGCGGCTGACGGCGTACGAGGCGGCGCGCAGCGGGATGGCGTACACGCTGCTCACGGACAACGCGGCGGGGTCCCTGTTCGCTGCCGGTGAGGTGGACGCGGTGCTGATCGGGGCCGATCGGATCGCGGCCGACGGGTCGGTGGCGAACAAGGTGGGGAGCTATCCGCTCGCCGTGCTCGCGCGCTACCACCATGTGCCGTTCATCGTGGTGGCGCCCTTGACGACTGTGGATCCGGAGACACCGGACGGGGCGTCCATCGAGGTGGAGCAGCGTCCTGGGTTCGAGGTGACCGAGATCGCGGCGCCTCAGGTGCCGGTGGCGGGAGGGGAGCCGGGAGGCGGGATTCCGGTTGCACCCCTGGGGACCCAGGCGTACAACCCGGCGTTCGATGTGACGCCGCCCGAGCTGGTGACGGCGATCGTCACCGAGGAGGGAGCCGCGTCGCCCGTGACGGCCGACGCGCTGGCCGAGCTGTGCGCCAGGTCACGGCAGGTGACGCCGACGTTGTGAGGCGGAGGTTGGTGCATCAGTCCGGGCAGAGCGGGGCGAACCCTCTCAAATGTCACTCGCTGTGATCTGAGCGAGGGCAGACAGTGGCGACGGCGTACGACTAAGGTCACTGGCCGGTGACCTATCTCACCTGAGCCTTCGCCACTGTTATGAGAATGGGATGATGTCGTTTATGAAGGGACGAGTCCTTGTCGTCGACGACGACACCGCACTGGCCGAGATGCTCGGCATCGTGTTGCGTGGTGAAGGTTTTGAGCCGTCTTTCGTGGCTGACGGCGACAAGGCGCTGGCCGCGTTCCGTGAGACCAAGCCCGATCTGGTGCTGCTGGACCTGATGCTGCCCGGGCGGGACGGCATCGAGGTGTGCCGCCTGATCAGGGCCGAGTCCGGCGTGCCGATCGTGATGCTGACGGCGAAGAGCGACACCGTCGATGTCGTCGTGGGCCTGGAGTCCGGCGCCGATGACTACATCGTCAAGCCGTTCAAGCCGAAGGAGCTCGTCGCCCGGATCCGGGCGAGGCTGCGGAGGTCCGAGGAGCCGGCGCCCGAGCAGCTCGCCATCGGTGACCTGGTCATTGATGTGGCCGGGCACTCCGTGAAGCGGGACGGGCAGTCGATCGCGCTGACGCCGCTGGAGTTCGACCTGCTGGTCGCACTGGCCCGCAAGCCGTGGCAGGTGTTCACCCGTGAGGTGCTCCTCGAGCAGGTGTGGGGCTACCGGCACGCGGCCGACACGCGTCTGGTCAATGTGCATGTGCAGCGGCTGCGTTCCAAGGTCGAGAAGGACCCGGAGCGGCCGGAAATCGTCGTGACCGTCCGTGGCGTCGGCTACAAGGCAGGGCCGAGCTGACATGTCCGGGGACAGTGCCGCTTCGGCCCCCGGTCGGACCGGGGCCCGACCGGAGCGGCCTGTCGGCCCGAAGAAGGCGGGCTCCCGCTGGGGACGGTTTCTCGAGGGCGGGCTACTGCAGGGCGGAGTGCAGGGCAGTCCGGTTCTTCGGCTGCTGCTGCGCTGGGTGCGCCGGCCGCTGCTGCCCGTCATGCGGCTGTGGCGGCGCAACATCCAGCTCAAGGTCGTCGCCACGACCCTGCTGATGTCGCTCGGCGTCGTCCTGCTGCTGGGCTTCGTCGTCATCGGGCAGGTGCGCAACGGCCTGCTGGACGCCAAGGTGAAGGCCTCCCAGAGCCAGGCCACCGGCGGGTTCGCCGCAGCCAAGAAGAGCGCCGACGAAGCCGCGGCCGGGGCCGCCGACGACGGCGCGACGGTCGACGGGCGTTCCGAGCAGAACGTCATCCAGTGGATGAGCGACCTCGTCTCCTCGCTCTCCAGCGGTGGCCAGGGCGCCTTCGACGTGGTGACCCTTCCGGCCTCGGCGGCGGGAGACAGCGGCGGCCGCGGGCCGCGAGCCTCCGGCGGCGTGGATCCGACGGCGAGCGTGCCCGAGGACCTGCGCGAGCGGATCGACACCAACATGGGGGCGTTCCAGAGCTACACCCGCATCGTCTACAACCGCACCGCCGACAAGGAGCCCCAGCCGGCCCTGGTCATCGGCAAACAGGTCAACGACCCCAACAGCGACCCGTACCAGCTCTACTATTTCTTCCCGCTCACCCAGGAGGAGAAGTCGCTGAGCCTGGTCAAGGGGACGCTGGCCACCGCCGGGCTCTTCGTGGTCGTACTCCTCGGGGCCATCGCCTGGCTCGTGGTGCGCCAGGTCGTCACGCCGGTGCGGATGGCGGCCGGTATCGCCGAACGGCTGTCCGCCGGGCGGCTGCAGGAGCGGATGAAGGTCACCGGCGAGGACGACATCGCGCGGCTCGGCGAGGCCTTCAACAAGATGGCGCAGAACCTTCAGCTGAAGATCCAGCAGCTGGAGGACCTGTCGCGGATGCAGCGGCGGTTCGTGTCCGACGTGTCGCATGAGCTGCGGACGCCGCTGACGACCGTACGGATGGCCGCCGACGTCATCCACGAGGCGCGGGAGGACTTCGACCCTGTGACCGCGCGGTCGGCGGAGCTGCTGGCCGACCAGCTGGACCGGTTCGAGTCACTGCTCGCCGACCTGCTGGAGATCAGCCGTTTCGACGCGGGCGCTGCGGCACTGGAGGCCGAGCCGATCGACCTCAGGGAGGTCGTGCGGCGTGTTGTCAGCGGGGCCGAGCCGCTCGCCGAGCGCAAAGGCACACAGATACGCGTCGTCGGCGACCAGCAGCCCATCGTCGCCGAGGCCGACGCCCGGCGCGTCGAACGCGTGCTGCGCAACCTCGTCGTCAACGCCGTCGAACACGGCGAGGGCAGGGACGTCGTCGTCAAGCTCGCCTCGGCGGGCGGGGCGGTCGCGGTCGCGGTGCGCGACTACGGCGTCGGGCTCAAGCCCGGCGAGGCGACCCGGGTCTTCAGCCGCTTCTGGCGGGCCGACCCGGCACGCGCGCGCACGACCGGCGGTACGGGTCTGGGGCTGTCGATCGCGCTGGAGGACGCGCGGCTGCACGGCGGCTGGCTGCAGGCGTGGGGCGAGCCCGGCGGCGGTTCGCAGTTCCGGCTGACCCTGCCGCGGACCGCGGACGAGCCGCTGCGAGGCTCACCGATACCCCTGGAACCCAAGGACTCGCGGCGCAATCGCGGCCTCGACGACGCCGGACTGCCCTGCGGTGGCGGCGAGAAGGCGGCGACGGTGCCGGTCCAGCCCAACGGGGACCAGGCGCCCCCGATGCCGTCCAGGGACCCCATCGTCACGCGGATGGGCGGGGCGGTCCCCAAGGCCGACCCGACGGCGCTGCCCGGCAACGGCGCGCGTGTGGTGCCCCGGCCCGCTTCAGGCGCGCGGCGGCAAGAGGAGACGCCTGCTGCGGAAGAGCCGGCGGGCGAGGAAGCCGGGCAGGACGGGGAGTCGAGCAAGCATGGGGAGGCATCTCGTGGCCGCTGACCGCGAGGGGGGCGCCGCCCGGCGCGGGGCGGGGCGCGCGGTGGCGTACGCCGCCTGTGGCGCCGTACTGCTGGCGGGGTGCGCCTCGATGCCCGACAGCGGCGATCTGCGGGGCGTCGAGTCCACGCCGCGGCAGGGCACGCAGGTGCGGGTCTTCGCGATGCCGCCGCACGAGGACGCATCGTCCTCGGAGATCGTGTCGGGCTTCCTGGAGGCGCTGACCAGCGACGATCCGGACTACGAGATCGCGCGCAAGTACCTGACAGAGGAAGCATCGGAGAAGTGGCAGCCCCTGCTGTCCACGACGGTGCTCGCCGACGGACCGGGCGTCGACGTCGAGCGCGTCGGGGGCCGGGAGGAGACCGACAGCCTCTCCTACACGCTGACCGGCACCAAGGTCGCCCTGGTCGACGCGCAGCAGTCGTACGCGCCCGCCGACGGGGACTACAGCGAGCCGATGCACCTCACCCGGGACAAGAAGACGAAGCAGTGGCGCATCGACATCCCGCCGCGCGGCGTCGTCATGGGCAAGTCGGACTTCCAGCGCAACTACATGTCCGTCGACAAGTACTACTTCGCGACGAACACCACCCTCGGGACCTCGCCGCACACGGCGGCCGTCGCCGATCCCGTCTACGTGCGCAGGAACGTGGACCCGATGACGCAGATGGTCCGCTCCCTGCTCACGGGGCCCACCAGCTGGCTCAACCCCGTGGTCAGGTCGAGCTTCCCCACCGGCACGGCACTGAGGAAGGGCGTCACCGCGCTGACGCCCGACGATCAGAACAGGCTGACCGTGCAGCTGAACGACAAGGCGGCCCGGGTCGGACTGACCCAGTGCAAGGAGATGGCGGCCCAGCTCCTGTTCACCCTGCAGAACCTCACCCCCATCGTGGACGAGGTCGACCTGCGGTCCGACGGCAGGCAACTGTGCTCGCTCACCGAGCAGAACGCGGAGGGCGTCGCCGCGCGCGGGTCGGTGGAACGCGCCGACTACCTGTACTTCCTCAACGCCGAACACCGGCTCGTACGGCTGCCCGCCGCCACCAGCGACACGGAGCCCGATCCGGTGCCGGGCGCCCTGGGCGACGGCGATGTGCAGCTGAAGTCCGTGGCGGTATCGCGCGACGAGGACATGGCGGCCGGGGTCGGCCTCGACGGCAAGAACCTTTACGTCGGCGCGCTGGTGTCGGGTGGCCCGCTCGGGGAGCCGGAGCTGAGCAGCGCGGGCCCGACGGCGGAGGAGCGGCTTTCGGCGCCCAGCTGGGACGCCCAGGGCGACCTGTGGGTCGCCGACCGCGATCCCGGCAACCCCCGGCTGCTCCTGCTGGAGGAGGGCGTCGGCAAGCCTCTGGAGGTGAAGACGCCACCGGGCCTCGAGGGGCGCATCGAGTCGGTGAAGGTGGCCGCCGACGGTGTGCGCATCGCGCTCGTGGTGAAGCAGGGCGAGAAGTCGTCGCTGCTCATCGGCCGGATCGAACGGAGCCAGGACGACAAGGCGGAGGAGCCCGCGACCGTCTCGGTACACGAACTGCGCTCCGCGACGCCTGAGTTGGAGGAGGTCTCGGCCATGTCGTGGGCCGGTGACAGCCGGCTCGTCGTGGTCGGGCGCGAGAAGGGCGGCGTGCAGACCATGCGGTACGTGCAGGTCGACGGCTCCACGCCGGAGGGGCCGGCGCCCGCGGCCCTCAGCGGGGTTAAGGAGATCACCGCGTCCGAGGACGCGCGGCTGCCGCTGGTCGGTTACTCGGAGGACGGGATCGTGCGGCTGCCGTCGGGGGCGCAGTGGCAGAAGGTGGTGACGGACGGGGCGGCTCCGGTCTACCCGGGGTGAGGCTTCGCCCGGACCGCCGCTGGTTCGGGACGGGGAGTGGGATGGCCGCTTCAGGCCGGGGTGAGTCTCCGGTCGGGGCGGTCGTTTCGTTTGGTGCGGGCTGGGGCCTGGGACCTGGGGCCTGGCACGGGGTGCGTGGTGCGCGGGAATGCGCCTTGGTTCCGGGGCGGGAAACGCGGCTCGGTTCTGGGACGGAAGTGGGGCGGGCCGCATCGGGCCGGGTTATCCACAGGCAGTTATCCACAGGGGTGGTCGGTCAGGACGGTCGTTGGCACAGTGGTGGGCATGCGGGGGTGGTGGCAGGACTTGACCGACCTGGTGTTGCCGGCCGAGTGCGGAGGCTGCGGAAGGCCTCGCACGGTGCTCTGCCCGGAGTGCCGTGCCGTCCTGAACGGGGCCGTACCGAGCCGGGTGCGACCGGTGCAGGAGCCGCCCGGGCTGCCGGTCGTGCACGCGGCGGCCCGGTACGCGGACGAGGCGCGGGCGGTGCTGCTCGCCCACAAGGAACGCGGCGCGCTGGCGCTCACGGCACCGCTCGGGGCGGCGCTGGCGGGTGCTGTGCGGGCTGGGCTTCGGGAGGCCTGTGCGTCTCGGGACAGCGGGGCGTCGGGGCGGGATGCGCGGGTGCGGGGCTCGCGGGTGCGGGGCGACGGGGTGCGGCGGTTGGAGGGCGCCGAGGCGCCTGTGCTGCTCGTCCCAGTTCCGTCCGCTCGTGGGTCGGTGCGGGCGCGAGGACATGATCCGGTACGGCGGATCGCGCTCGCGGCGGCGGGTGAGCTGCGGCGGGCCGGGACGCCGGCACGCGTGCTGGCCGTGCTGCGGCAAGGGCGTGGGGTGGCCGATCAGTCGGGGCTCAACTCGCGGCAGCGGCTGGACAATCTCGCGGGTGCGCTGGTGGTGGCGCCTGAGGGTGGTCGGCTGCTCGCCGGGGGCGGTCCCGTCGTGCTCGTCGACGACCTGATGACGACGGGTGCGTCGCTGGCGGAGGCGGCGAGGGCTGTGCGGGTGGTGTTGGTGGCGGCGGAGGGGTGGGCTCCGGTGGTCGGGGAGGGTGGGCCCCAGCTCTCGTACAGCGGAGTCCGCAGCCCAGACGGACACATACGGATGGGCAACCCCGGAGCCCCGTGCCCGCGTTGGCCGGACAACAGCCGTGTACCAGGCGGGAAGTCGGGAAAGCACAGGAGAACGGAAGGCCGGATCGACGGAGGGCGGTGTGCGGCAGTTGAGTGAGAGGCCGGGAATCATGGGCCCAGGACAGAGCCGTGACCTGATCTGCGCGGCTGTGGTCGCTGCATCGCCGGATTCTTTCGAAATAAACCGGAACTGACTGAGAACTTGCATCGTTGCAGGTAACGAGAGGGTCAATTCACCTGAACGGAGGTACGCCGCAGTAGAGGGTGACGACATCCGTCCAGGCGAGATATGTTCGGTTGTGAGGGAAAGGCGCAGGCCGTCCCCGTCATATCCGAATGCCGTGCCGCGGGTTTTGCGCAATCACTCGCGGCCATGGGGTGGAGATCTTGCCCATGGGGGAGGAGGAGGTGGAAGTCACCGAGTCCGAGGCTTCGGGGTTCCCCGGAGCCTGGTGCAAAAGGGAGATGCTCCGCCGATGGAGCGGGGCGATCCGGGAACGGAGTTCTGCGTGGACATCGTCGTCAAGGGCCGCAAGACCGAGGTGCCCGAGCGGTTCCGCAAGCACGTGGCCGAGAAGCTGAAGCTGGAGAAGATCCAGAGGCTCGATGCCAAGGTGATCAGCCTCGACGTCGAGGTGTCCAAGGAGCCCAACCCGCGACAGGCCGACCGCTGTGACCGAGTGGAGATCACGCTCCGCTCCCGCGGTCCGGTGATCCGGGCGGAGGCAGCGGCCAGCGATCCGTACGCGGCGCTCGACCTCGCGGCGGAAAAGCTGGATGCCCGGCTGCGTAAGCAGCACGACAAGCGTTTCTCGCGCCGAGGCGCACGCCGACTCACGGCGGCCGAGGTCCCCGACCACGTACCGGGCGCGGCGACGCTCAACGGCAATGGCCGCACGTTCCAGGAAGAAGAGTCGGACGGAATTCCCACCAAGAAGATCGGCTCGCTGGAAGTAAAGGGCGAAGGCCCCCTCGTCGTACGCGAGAAGACGCACGTCGCCTCCCCGATGACCCTCGACCAGGCCCTCTACGAGATGGAGCTGGTCGGGCACGACTTCTACCTGTTCGTCGACTCGGAGACGAAGGAACCAAGCGTCGTCTACCGGCGTCACGCCTACGACTACGGCGTCATTCACCTCAGCACGGACCCGATGGTCACGCAGGCGCAGGCCCCCGCGGCAGGCGGCACGCTGGGCGGCTGACCCACCCGGCTGACAGCTGAGCCGGTGCCCCTGGAGCGCGGTGTGCGCCCCCAGGGGCACCGGTGTGCGACCTCTTCGCGCCCCGCTCGTCACCGTAGTGTCGGCCGGGCATGGAATCATGGCCGCACCGGTCCAACCGTTGGGCCGCTGCCTTGGGTTGGCGATGGCAGGCGACCAGCCACAGCCTTCAGGGGGAGGAACGATGGCGGACAGCTTCGGACCGATGCGGGACGAGGATGCCGACGGCGATGTCGTCGGCACGGGCCCGGACGCGGGCTCTCCACGCAAGGAGCCGATCAGAGTCCTCGTCGTCGACGACCACGCCCTGTTCCGCCGTGGACTGGAGATCGTGCTCGCGGCCGAGGAGGACATCCAGGTCGTCGGGGAGGCGGGCGACGGCGCGGAAGCCGTGGACAAGGCCGCTGACCTGCTGCCGGACATCGTCCTGATGGACGTGCGGATGCCCAAGCGGGGCGGGATCGAGGCCTGCACCTCCATCAAGGAGGTCGCCCCCAGCGCGAAGATCATCATGCTGACGATCAGCGACGAGGAGGCGGACCTCTACGACGCGATCAAGGCGGGTGCGACCGGTTATCTCCTGAAGGAGATCTCCACCGACGAGGTGGCCACCGCCATTCGCGCCGTGGCCGACGGGCAGTCGCAGATCAGCCCGTCCATGGCGTCGAAGCTGCTCACCGAGTTCAAGTCGATGATCCAGCGCACCGACGAGCGCCGGCTCGTGCCCGCGCCGCGGCTGACGGACCGGGAGCTGGAGGTCCTCAAGCTCGTGGCCACGGGGATGAACAACCGGGACATCGCCAAGGAGTTGTTCATCTCCGAGAACACCGTGAAGAACCATGTGCGCAACATCCTGGAGAAGCTGCAGCTGCACTCCAGGATGGAGGCCGTGGTGTACGCGATGCGGGAGAAGATCCTCGAGATCCGCTGAGGCCGGATGACCGGCCTTGGGGTCACGCCAGCAAGCGAGTGAGTTCCGTGGCGAGCGGCTCGCGCAGGTCGGGTGCGTCGACCCGTTCCACGCGTACGTCCGTGCAGTCCACCCAGCTCGCCGCCTCCACCAGCGCCTGGGCCACCGCTGGGACCGCCTTCGGGCCGTCCAGGGTGACCTGCTTGGCGACCAGGGTGTTGCCCTCGCGGGCCGGGTCCACGCGGCCGACCAGGCGGCCACCGGCCAGGACCGGCATCGCGAAGTAGCCGTAGACGCGCTTTTGCTTGGGGACGTACGCCTCCAGGCGGTGGGTGAAGCCGAAGATCCGCTCCGTGCGTGCCCGCTCCCAGATCAGGGAGTCGAACGGGGACAGCAGCGTCGTACGGTGGCGGCCGCGCGGAGGGGCCTCCAGGGCCACCGGGTCGGCCCAGGCCGGCTTGCCCCAGCCCTCGACGGTGACCGGCACCAGGCCCGAGTCGGCGATCACCGCGTCGACCTGCTCGCCCTTGAGTCGGTGATAGTCGGCGATGTCCGCGCGCGTGCCCACGCCGAGGGACTGGCCCGCCAGGCGGACCAGGCGGCGCAGGCACTCGGCGTCGTCCAGATCGTCGTGCAGCAATGCTTCCGGGACGGCGCGTTCCGCCAGGTCGTAGACGCGCTTCCAGCCGCGGCGCTCGACGCAGACCACCTCGCCGTACATCAGGGCGCGTTCGACGGCGACCTTGGCGCCCGACCAGTCCCACCACTCGCTGGTCCGCTTCGCGCCGCCCAGCTCGGTTGCGGTGACGGGGCCCTCGGTGCGGAGCTGCTTGATCACCTGGTCGTAGGCGCCGTCGGGGAGTTCGTGGTTCCAGTGGGGCCGGTTGCGGTAGGCGCGGCGGCGGAAGGCGAAGTGCGGCCACTCCTCCACGGGGAGGATGCACGCGGCGTGGGACCAGTACTCGAAGGCGTGCGGCTGCGCCGACGGCTCGCCCGCGGCCGCAGTCGTCCAGTACGCCTTCTCGACCGTCTTGCGGCCCACTGCGCCCAGGCGGGCGTACGGGATGAGTTCGTGGGAGCGGGCCAGGACCGAGATGGTGTCGAGCTGGACCGCGCCGAGATGACGCAGTATGCCGCGGACGCCGGACCTGCGGTCGGGGGTGCCGAGGAACCCCTGCGCGCGGAGGGCGATCCGGCGGGCCTCGTCGGCCGAGAGGTCGGTGATGGGGCGCAGGGTCGTCATGGTCCGCACGATAGGCGGTGGCACTGACAGTGCGGGCTGAGCTGGGGATTTGTCGTGGTGGGCCTGCACGCGGGTGCGGGAGCACAGTTATGCGGGCTGGTTCCTCGCCGGCAGGTACGGCGCCGTCGACGGCAGGCTCAGGTCCGACGGGAGCAGGGAACCCACCCAGCAGTCCCGGCGTACGCCCTGGTTGACCATGGCGGAGCGGAGGGTGCCCTCGACGGCGAAGCCGGCGCGTTCCGCCACCGCGCGGGAGGGCACGTTGCCGACCTCCGCGCGCCATTCGACCCGGTCGAGCGAACGGTCGACGAAGGCCCAGCGGGACGCGGCGAGTACGGCCTCGGTGATGTAGCCGTTGCCGCGGTGCTCCTTCGTGCCCCAGAAACCGATTTCGGCCTCGCTCATGGACCGCATCGTGAGGCCGAGCATGCCCACCAGGTCCTCCCCTTCGGGGAGGAAGAGCCCCCAGGTGAACATCGAACCGTTCGCCCAGCCCTCGGGCACCAGTTGCTCCGCGAAACTCTGGGCGTGCTCATAGAGGTAGGGCGAGGGGATCGTGGTCCAGCGCTGGATGTCGGGGTCCTGTACGGCCTCGTACACCGTGTCCGTGTCCTTCGGGCCGACCGTGCGCATGAGGAGACGGCTGGTGGCGAGCGTGACGGGTTCCATCGGCCGATTCTGCTCGGGGGCCGTCGCAAGCGCCATCCTTATATGCGGTGTGTGAGCGAGCGAACGCATTTCGCGCAATTCGTCGGCGGAACGCGGCACCATCCGCAGCCTCCGGCCGTTGTCCCTTTGACGGAGATTTGAAGCAGCGGACGTTCGGCGTCCACGGCAGGCTCCCGGCGTGGCGGGGTCCTCGCATACGATGGCCGTTGCTCAGTCAAGTCAAATGGAAACCGACCGTCCCAGGCCCGACCGGCAAGGAGACCAACCCCCGTGTCCGTCCTCTCGAAGATCATGCGTGCAGGCGAAGGCAAGATCCTGCGCAAGCTGCACCGCATCGCGGACCAGGTCAACTCCATCGAAGAGGACTTCGTCGACCTCTCCGACGCCGAGCTGCGGGCCCTCACCGATGAGTACAAGCAGCGCTACGCAGACGGTGAGAGCCTGGACGACCTGTTGCCCGAGGCCTTCGCCACCGTTCGCGAGGCCGCCAAGCGTGCTCTCGGCCAGCGCCACTACGACGTCCAGATCATGGGCGGCGCGGCCCTCCACCTCGGCTACGTGGCCGAGATGAAGACCGGCGAGGGCAAGACGCTCGTCGGCACGCTGCCCGCTTATCTGAACGCGCTGTCCGGCCAGGGTGTCCACCTGATCACGGTGAACGACTATCTGGCCGAGCGTGACTCGGAGATGATGGGCCGTGTCCACAAGTTCCTGGGCCTGGACGTTGGCTGCATCCTCGCCAACATGACGCCGGCCCAGCGTCGCGAGCAGTACGCGTGCGACATCACGTACGGCACGAACAACGAGTTCGGCTTCGACTACCTGCGCGACAACATGGCGTGGTCCAAGGACGAACTCGTCCAGCGCGGCCACAACTTCGCCATCGTCGACGAGGTCGACTCCATCCTCGTCGACGAGGCCCGTACGCCGCTGATCATCTCCGGCCCGGCCGACCAGGCCACCAAGTGGTACGGCGACTTCGCCAAGCTGGTCACGCGCCTGAAGAAGGGCGAGGCGGGCAACCAGCTCAAGGGCCTGGAGGAGACCGGCGACTACGACGTCGACGAGAAGAAGCGCACGGTCGCCATCCACGAAGCGGGCGTCGCCAAGGTCGAGGACTGGCTGGGCATCGACAACCTCTACGAGTCGGTCAACACGCCGCTGGTGGGCTACCTGAACAACGCCATCAAGGCCAAGGAGCTCTTCAAGAAGGACAAGGACTACGTCGTCATCGACGGCGAGGTCATGATCGTCGACGAGCACACCGGCCGTATCCTCGCCGGCCGCCGCTACAACGAGGGCATGCACCAGGCGATCGAGGCGAAGGAAGGGGTGGACATCAAGGACGAGAACCAGACGCTCGCCACGATCACCCTGCAGAACTTCTTCCGCCTCTACAAGCGCCACGACCACGAGGGCAAGGAACAGCCCGGTCTGTGCGGCATGACCGGTACGGCGATGACCGAGGCCGCCGAGTTCCACCAGATCTACAAGCTCGGCGTGGTCCCGATCCCGACGAACAGGCCGATGGTCCGCATGGACCAGTCGGACCTGATCTACCGCACCGAGGTCGCCAAGTTCGAGGCGGTCGTCGACGACATCGTCGAGAAGCACGAGAAGGGCCAGCCGATCCTCGTCGGTACGACGTCGGTCGAGAAGTCCGAGTACCTGTCGCAGCAGCTGTCCAAGCGCGGCGTCCAGCACGAGGTGCTGAACGCCAAGCAGCACGACCGTGAGGCGATCATCGTCGCCCAGGCCGGCCGCAAGGGCGCCGTCACCGTCGCCACCAACATGGCCGGCCGTGGTACGGACATCAAGCTCGGCGGCAACCCCGAGGACCTCGCCGAGGCGGAGCTGCGCCAGCGCGGCCTCGACCCCGAGGAGCACATCGAGGAGTGGGCCGCGGCCCTGCCCGCCGCCCTGGAGAAGGCCGAGCAGGCGGTCAAGGCGGAGTTCGAGGAGGTCAAGGACCTCGGCGGTCTCTACGTCCTCGGCACCGAGCGGCACGAGTCGCGCCGCATCGACAACCAGCTGCGCGGTCGTTCCGGCCGTCAGGGCGACCCGGGCGAGTCCCGCTTCTACCTCTCGCTCGGTGACGACCTGATGCGCCTGTTCAAGGCCCAGATGGTCGAGCGCGTGATGTCGATGGCGAACGTCCCGGACGACGTGCCGATCGAGAACAAGATGGTCACGCGCGCGATCGCGTCCGCCCAGTCGCAGGTCGAACAGCAGAACTTCGAGACCCGTAAGAACGTCCTGAAGTACGACGAGGTCCTCAACCGCCAGCGTGAGGTCATCTACGGCGAGCGCCGCCGCGTCCTGGAGGGCGAGGACCTGCACGAGCAGGTGCAGCACTTCACGGACGACACGATCGACGCGTACGTCGGCGCGGAGACCGCCGAGGGCTTCGCCGAGGAGTGGGACCTGGAGCGGCTGTGGGGCGCCTTCAAGCAGCTCTACCCGGTGAAGGTGACCGTCGAGGAGCTGGAGGAGGCGGCCGGTGACCGTGCGGGGCTGACCGCCGAGTTCATCTCCGAGTCCATCAAGGACGACATCCACGAGCAGTACGCGGCGCGGGAGGCGCAGCTCGGCTCCGAGATCATGCGTGAGCTGGAGCGCCGGGTCGTGCTGTCGGTCCTGGACCGCAAGTGGCGCGAGCACCTCTACGAGATGGATTACCTCCAGGAGGGCATCGGCCTGCGCGCGATGGCGCAGAAGGACCCGCTGGTCGAATACCAGCGTGAGGGCTTCGACATGTTCACCGCCATGATGGAGGGCATCAAGGAGGAGTCCGTCGGCTACCTGTTCAACCTGGAGGTCCAGGTCGAGCAGCAGGTCGAGGAGGTCCCGGTCGAGGACACCAAGCCGGTGGCCGACCTGGAGAAGAAGGACGCGGTGCCGGCGCAGGCGGGCGCGCGTCCCGAGATCCGTGCCAAGGGCCTGGAGGCCCCGCGCCGCCCGGACCGGCTGCACTACACGGCGCCCAAGGTGGACGGCGAGGGCGACATCGTCGAGGGCGACTTCGACAACGGCGACGAGCCGGTGCGCTCGGAGGCCGACGGCCTCACGCGTGCGGAGCGGCGCAAGCAGGCGCGTGGTGGTCGGCGCCGCAAGAAGTGACGTGACGGTGGCTGTGACGCCGTAGCAGCCAGGAAGGGCCGGGTTCCTTGGGGAACCCGGCCCTTCGGCTTGCTCGGCCCGCCTGCGGCCCGTTGTGGGGGCGGTGGCGGTCAGTCGTCGTCCAGGCGCGGCCTGCGTGGGCCGCCCAGTTCCACAGCCGTGCAGCGCCAGCGGAGGTCTCCGCCCAGTTCCAGGCGGAATGCCATGGCGCGCAGCTGGTCTCCGGCGCCGATGCGGGCGAAGGCCTCGATGGCGCCCGGGCGGGGTTCGAAGTAGCCGATGTCGCGGACGACGGGGCGGGTGCCGCGGGTGCGCAGGAGGCCGCCCTCCGCGAGCCGGGCGAGTTCGTCGTAGGCGCGGCCGACGGTGTGGCGGAGCATCCAGTGGACGGGGCGCTGGCCGCTCAGCACGAGGAGCAGGCGGTCGGCGAAGACGTCGGTGGGGCGGGGTTGCGGGACGGCGGGCCTGTCGAGGGTGCTGGTTTCGTCCGCCGGGATACGCCAGGTGCGCAGCGTGGGGGCTGTGGCAGTCGCTGGGCGGGTGTCCTTGGGCCTGGTGCGCGGGAGTGTTCCCGTGGCGCCTGACGTACCCGGTGGGCGGCCTCCTGGGGATGCCGTACGGGGCGTGCCGCCGCTCGGGGTGCGGGGTGGGCTGCCGGCGGGGCGGCGGGTGTCGCGGCGGGTCGGTGGGCGGGTGCCGGGGCGGTGCTGTGCCCTGGTCATGACCTTGTGCATGGAGTCCCCGTTCGGTGAACCCGGATTGATACCGGTCGGTAACTTCGTGGTTGGTGATCTTGTATGGGGTCGCGGGTGCCGGCGGCAAGGAAGCGGGGACTCGGGCCGGGCCGCCGGAATCTTCACTTATCCGGGTGATCGAGGGCCGTGGAAGCCTGTACTGGCAAGGGCGCACCGGGTGAGTTCGTGGACCGGGGTGGACGCCCGCCGGGGTGCTGGACGGGGCTCGAAAGGGGACGCCCCGGGTATCGCCCGCACGTATCCTGAAGCCCCTCCGGAGGTGCGGGGATCGCCCCCGCTCCGGGCCCTGCAGAGCCTTACGAGTGCTCCGAGTACGAAGGAAGCGGTCAGCAATGCGCGTCTACGTCCCCTTGACACTCCCCGGTCTCGCCGAGGCGCACAAGGCGGGCGAGCTGGAGGCCGAGTCGCTCGTCGCGTACGCCGTCACGCCCGCGCTGCGCGAGTGGTACCTCTCCGACGACATCGAGGAGCTGGAGTACGCCGCGCTCAACCGGGCCGCGCTGGCCTCGCTGCGGCTGCTGGCGGCGGACGCCGGGGCGGCGCGGCGCCGGGTCGTGGTCGCCGTCGACGTGCCCGACGCGGCGGCCGTCGCCGACCCGGACCGGGGGCTGGACCCGGCGGCGCTGGGTGAGGTGCGGATCGCCGGGGGCGTGGCGTTGGCCAAGGCGGCCGCCGTGCACGTCGACTCGGACGACGCGGAGACGGACGTGGCGGCGGCCGCGGAGGCGCTGGCGGCGGCGGACGGCGGGGACGACGACGCGCAGTTCGTCGTGGACGGGGCCGAGGATCATGAGCTGCTGTGGTTCGCCACCCAGGAGATCCCAAATCTGGTAGGCCTGGTCGACTGACCCGGCGCTGCCCTCGCTGACCTGCTGCTTGACCCGCCGTTCTCTTGATTGTCAGTGAGGGCGGGTACGGTTTTCGGCATGGGGAAGCTAGTAGGGGCGCACATCGTCTGGGACTGGAACGGGACGCTGTTCCACGACAATGACGCGATCATCGGGGCGACGAACGCGGCGTTCGGCGAGCTGGGGCTTGAGCCGATCACGATGGAGCAGTACCGGGCGCTGTACTGCGTGCCGGTGCCGAAGTTCTATGAGCGGCTGCTCGGCCGGCTGCCGACCGACGCCGAGTGGGAGGTCATGGACGAGACCTTCCACCGGTACTACACCGAGCACCGGGTGACGTGCGGGCTCACCACGGGCGTGGCGGAGCTGCTCGTGGAGTGGGGGTCGGCGGGGCGCAGCCAGTCGATCCTGAGCATGTACGTGCATGACGAACTCGTCCCGCTGGTGCGGGGGTTCGGGATCGAGGAGCACTTCATACGCGTCGACGGGCGGACCGGGCCGTCCGGGGGCAGCAAGGCCGAACACATGGTGCGGCACATCAAGGCGCTCGCGAGCGTGGATCCCGCACGCACGGTCGTGATCGGTGACGCGGCGGACGACGCTGTGGCGGCGCTCCACGTGGGGGCTCGGGCCGTGCTCTACACCGGGGGGTCGCACAGCCGGGCGAGCCTCGAAGTGGCCGGGGTGCCGGTCGTCGACTCGCTCGTGGAGGCGGTCGCGGAGGCGGAGCGGCTGGCCGCGTGAGCGTAGGCGCCCACCAGGGGCGCGGCGCCCCGGTGGCACGCCGCGCCGGTGCTCGCTGGAGCATGGGCCCGGGAGTGGGCCTGGGTCAGGTCACCGGTGCCTTCGCTCGCAGCACCTTCAGGAACTCGCGCATCCAGCTGGAGTGGTCCGGCCAGGCGCGCGAGGAGACCAGGGTGCCGTCGACCACGGCCTCCGCGTCCTGGAAGGTGGCGCCGGCTGCCTGCATGTCCAGTTCCAGGGCGGGATAGGCCGTGACGCGGCGCCCGTGGAGGCTGTCGATCGCCGCGGTGAGCAGGGGGCCGTGGCAGATCTGGGCGACCGGCTTGTCGGAGTCGAAGAACGACTTGAGGATCTTGCGGAGCTCGGGGTCGTTGCGGAGGTACTCGGGGGCCCGGCCGCCCGGGATGACGACGGCGGCGTAGTCGCCGGGGTCGACCTCGGAGAAGGCGAGATCGGCGGGCCAGGTGTAGCCGGGTTTCTCGGTGTAGGTGTCGAAGCCGGGTTCGAAGTCGTGGACGACGAACTGGAGCTTCTTGCGGGTGGGGGCGGCGATGTGGACGTCGTAGCCCTCTTCGCGGAGGCGCTGGTAGGGGTAGAGGACCTCCAGTGACTCTGCGGCGTCGCCGGTGACGATGAGGATTTTCGCTGTCATGTCGGGTGCGCTCCTCTTTATGGCCGGGGGCTGCGTCTCCGCCGGGCCTTAGGGGCAACGTGCCTCCGGGCGGGGCGCTTGCCAAGGGGGCGTGCGCGGCCCGGCTGGGTGAGGTGCCGCCACGGCCGGACGGGCCGCCCGGAGGTACGGGCCGCCCGGAGGCACCGGCCGTCCGGCGGCACGACGCCTGCACGCCCGGTGGGTCGCGGACAGGCAAGCCGCAGTAAGCGCCATTGTCGGCGGCTGTTTTCGGACACCGGCCGCCTCCGGATGGCCTGCTTCCGTTCTCGGAACCCGGCCCCGGTCGTCGTCACAGTCCCTCACCCCAGGCTCCCCCTGTGCACCCCACCCCGCCAGTTACGCCCTCCCCGCCCCGTTTGCCCCTGTGCAGAACGTCAAAGTTCCACCCCTGGTTTTGTACACATACGGCTCATGACGGGCCCCCTGTAAGGAGCGATAGCCTTAGTGGCGTGATCAGCGCGATAGCTCGCGGGGGCAGTGTTGCCCCTGCCCTGCGCCCGGAGAGCACGGACTACATCCGTGACCGGGCGGCGGTCGCTGGTCTCCGCGGGCGGGAGGGGGGCGTAAGGGCTCCCGGGACGTCATGCACACCCCGGGCCCGGACGTCGCAGAGAGCAGCGTCACACCCCTTGGGCAGCTCAAGATTGGCTCATATAGCCCCGCTCATCTCACCTCGCGGCATAGCGTCGAAGCAGACCGGACACCCCGCGTCGCGGCGTTACACCGGAGGGGAAGAGACCGTACTTCCTTCTACGTCACGCAACGGCGCGCGACAGGAGCCAGAGGACAATGCAGACCAAGCTGGACGAAGCCAAGGCCGAGCTGCTCGAGAGGGCCGCTCGGGTAGCTGAGAACAGCCCGGTCGGGGGGCACCTACCGACTGGGACGACGGACGAGAGCAGCCCCGGCACCCCGGACCACGACACCGTGCTCACGTTCCTCCAGCGCTACTACCTGCACACAGCCCCGGAGGACCTCAGCGACCGCGACCCGGTCGACATCTTCGGAGCCGCTTTCTCGCACTACCGGCTGGCCGAGAACCGCCCCCAGGGCACGGCCAACGTGCGGGTTCACACACCCACCGTGGAAGAGAACGGGTGGACCTGCAGCCACTCCGTCGTCGAAGTCGTCACCGATGACATGCCCTTCCTGGTCGATTCGGTGACCAACGAGCTGACTCGGCAGGGCCGGGGGATCCATGTGGTCATCCACCCCCAGGTCTTCGTCCGCCGCGACGTCACCGGCAAGCTCATCGAGGTGCTCACCGCGCCGCCCACCGGCGACGTGCCGCACGACACGCACACCGAGTCCTGGATCCACGTCGAGATCGACCGTGAGACCGACCGCGGCGACCTGAAGCAGATCACCGCCGACCTGCTGCGCGTCCTGTCCGACGTCCGCGAGTCCGTCGAGGACTGGAGCAAGATGCGGGACCTGGCCCTGCGGATGGCCGACGAGCTGCCGAAGGAGCCCCACTCCGATCTGCGTGATCAGGAATTCGAGGAGGCCCGCGAGCTGCTGCGCTGGCTGGCCGACGACCACTTCACCTTCCTCGGCTACCGCGAGTACGAGCTGCGCGAGGACGACTCGCTGGCCGCCGTGCCGGGCACCGGCCTCGGCATCCTGCGCGCCGACCCGCAGCACTCCGAGACCGACAGCCACCCCGTCAGCCCCTCCTTCGAGCGGCTGCCCGCCGACGCCCGTGCCAAGGCCCGCGAGCACAAGCTCCTCATCCTCACGAAGGCCAACAGCCGGGCGACCGTGCACCGGCCGTCGTACCTCGACTACGTCGGCGTGAAGAAGTTCGACGCAAACGGCGAGGTCGTCGGTGAGCGCCGCTTCCTGGGCCTGTTCTCCTCCGCCGCCTACACCGAGTCCGTCCGCCGTGTGCCCGTCGTCCGGCGCAAGGTCGACGACGTGCTGCGGGTCGCCGGGTTCTCGCCCAACAGCCACGACGGGCGCGACCTGCTGCAGATCCTGGAGACGTACCCGCGCGACGAGCTCTTCCAGACCCCGGTCCCCGAGCTCCAGCGCATCGCCACCTCCGTCCTCTACCTGCAGGAGCGCCGCCGGCTGCGGCTGTACCTGCGGCAGGACGAGTACGGCCGCTACTACTCGGCCCTCGTCTACCTCCCGCGCGACCGCTACACCACCGGCGTACGCCTGCGGATCATCGACATCCTGAAGGAGGAGCTCGGCGGTACCAGCGTCGACTTCACCGCCTGGAACACCGAGTCGATCCTCTCCCGGCTGCACTTCGTCGTCCGGGTCCCGCAGGGCACCGAGCTGCCGGAGCTCAGCGACAGCGACAAGGAGCGCATCGAGGCGCGTCTCGTCGAGGCCGCGCGCTCCTGGGCGGACGGCTTCGCCGACGCGCTCAACGCCGAACTCGGCGAGGAGCACGCCGCCGAGCTGCTGCGCCGCTACTCCACCGCCTTCCCCGAGGGCTACAAGGCCGACCACAGCCCGCGCTCCGCGGTCTCGGACCTCGTCCACATCGAACAGCTCACCGAGGAGAACAACTTCTCGCTGAGCCTGTACGAGCCGGTCGGCGCGGCCCCCGAGGAGCGCCGGTTCAAGATCTACCGCAAGGGCCCGGCCGTCTCCCTGTCCGCTGTCCTGCCCGTTCTCAGCCGGCTCGGCGTCGAGGTCGTGGACGAGCGGCCGTACGAACTGCGCTGCTCCGACCGCAGCGTCGCCTGGATCTACGACTTCGGTCTGCGCCTGCCCAAGTCGGTGGGCGGCGGTGCCGGTGACTACCTCGGTGACGACGCGCGTGAGCGCTTCTCGGAGGCCTTCGCCGCCACCTGGACCGGCAAGTCGGAGAACGACGGCTTCAACGCCCTCGTCCTGAGCGCCGGGCTGACCTGGCGGCAGGCGATGGTGCTGCGGGCGTACGCCAAGTACCTGCGGCAGGCGGGCTCCACCTTCTCGCAGGACTACATGGAGGACACCCTCCGCAACAACGTCCACACCACCCGGCTGCTCGTCTCCCTGTTCGAGGCGCGGATGTCGCCGGACCGCCAGCGCGCGGGACGCGAGATCGTGGACGCGCTGCTCGAAGAGGTCGACGCGGCGCTCGACCAGGTGGCGAGCCTCGACGAGGACCGGATCCTGCGGTCCTTCCTCACCGTCATCAAGGCGACGCTGCGGACGAACTTCTTCCAGGAGGCGGCGGGCGGCACGCACCACGACTACGTCTCCATGAAGTTCGACCCGCAGGCCATCCCCGACCTGCCCGCGCCGCGACCGGCGTACGAGATCTGGGTCTACTCGCCGCGCGTCGAGGGCGTGCACCTGCGCTTCGGCAAGGTCGCGCGCGGTGGCCTGCGCTGGTCCGACCGGCGTGAGGACTTCCGCACCGAGATCCTCGGCCTGGTCAAGGCGCAGATGGTGAAGAACACCGTCATCGTGCCGGTCGGCGCCAAGGGCGGCTTCGTCGCCAAGCAGCTGCCGGACCCGAGCGTGGACCGGGACGCGTGGCTGGCGGAGGGGGTCGCGAGCTACAAGACCTTCATCTCGGCGCTGCTCGACATCACCGACAACATGGTCGCCGGCGAGGTCGTGCCCCCGGCGGACGTCGTCCGGCATGACGAGGACGACACCTACCTCGTCGTCGCCGCCGACAAGGGCACCGCGACCTTCTCCGACATCGCCAACGGGGTCGCCGAGCAGTACAACTTCTGGCTCGGCGACGCCTTCGCCTCCGGCGGCTCGGCCGGCTACGACCACAAGGGCATGGGCATCACCGCCCGCGGTGCCTGGGAGTCCGTCAAGCGGCACTTCCGTGAGCTGGGCGTGGACACGCAGAGCGAGGACTTCACGGTCGTCGGCATCGGCGACATGTCCGGTGACGTGTTCGGTAACGGCATGCTGCTCAGCGAGCACATCCGTCTGGTCGCCGCCTTCGACCACCGGCACATCTTCATCGACCCGAACCCGGACTCGGCCACCTCCTACGCCGAGCGCCGCCGCGTCTTCGGGCTGCCGCGCTCCAGCTGGGAGGACTACAACACCGAGCTGCTCTCGGCCGGCGGCGGCATCTTCCCCCGCAGCGCCAAGGCGATCCCGGTCAACGCGCAGATCCGCGACGCCCTCGGCATCGAGGGCAAGGTCGCCAAGATGACCCCGGCCGACCTGATGAAGGCCATCCTCCAGTCGCCGGTGGACCTGCTGTGGAACGGCGGCATCGGTACGTACGTCAAGGCCTCCACCGAGACCCACGCGGACGTCGGCGACAAGGCCAACGACGCCATCCGCGTCGACGGCGCCGACCTGCGCGTCAAGGTCGTCGGCGAGGGCGGCAACCTCGGCCTGACCCAGCTCGGCCGGATCGAGTTCGCGCGGAACGGCGGCCGGATCAACACCGACGCCATCGACAACAGCGCGGGCGTGGACACCTCCGACCACGAGGTGAACATCAAGATCCTGCTCAACAGCCTGGTCAGCGACGGCGACATGACCGTCAAGCAGCGCAACAAGCTGCTCGCCGAGATGACCGACGAGGTCGGCCACCTGGTCCTGCGCAACAACTACGCGCAGAACACGGCGATCGCCAACGCCCTCGAACAGTCCAGCGCCATGCTCCACGCCCAGCAGCGCTTCATGAAGCACATGGTCAGGGAGGGGCACTTGGACAGGGCGCTGGAGTTCCTGCCCACCGACCGCCAGATCCGCGAACGCCTCGGCACCGGCCACGGCCTGACCGGCCCGGAGACGGCCGTCCTGATGGCGTACACGAAGATCACCGTCGCCGAGGAGCTGCTGCACACCACGCTGCCGGACGACCCGTACCTGAGCACCCTGCTGCACGCGTACTTCCCGACCGCGCTGCGCGAGCAGTTCCCGGCCAACCTCGTCAGCCACCCGCTGCGCCGTGAGATCACCACGACCGTGCTGGTCAACGACACGGTCAACACGGGCGGTACGACGTATCTGCACCGGCTGCGCGAGGAGACCGGGGCCTCCCTGGAAGAGATCGTCCGGGCGCAGACCGTGGCCCGCGCGATCTTCCGCTCGGGGACCGTGTGGGATGCGGTCGAGGCGCTCGACAACAAGGTCGAGGCCGCCGTCCAGACCCGGATCCGGCTGCACTCACGCCGACTCGTCGAGCGCGGCACGCGCTGGCTGCTCAACAACCGGCCGCAGCCGCTGGAGCTCGCCGACACGATCGACTTCTTCAGTGACCGCGTCGAGCAGGTGTGGTCGCAGCTGCCGAAGCTGCTCAGGGGCGCGGACCTGGAGTGGTACCAGCAGATCTACGACGAGCTGACCGGTATCGGCGTCCCGGCCGAACTGGCCACGCGGGTATCCGGGTTCTCCTCGGCCTTCCCGACGCTGGACATCGTCTCGGTGGCCGACCGCCTCGGCAAGGACCCGATGGACGTCGCCGAGGTGTACTACGACCTCGCCGACCGGCTCCGTATCACCCAGCTCATGGACCGCATCATCGAGCTGCCCCGCGCGGACCGCTGGCAGTCCATGGCCCGCGCCTCCATCCGTGAGGACCTCTACGCCGCCCATGCGGCCCTGACCTCGGACATCCTGGCGGCCGGCAACGGCACCGCGACGCCCGAGCAGCGCTTCAAGTCGTGGGAGCAGAAGAACGCGGCGATTCTGGGACGGGCGCGGACGACGCTGGAGGAGATCCAGGGGTCGGAGGCGTTCGATCTGGCCAACCTGTCGGTGGCCATGCGGACGATGCGGACGCTGCTGCGGCAGCACTCGTAGCCGTACGGATTCGTCGTACGTAGCTCGTACGTGGGTCAGGGCGCCCCGGACTGTGACAGTCCGGGGCGCTCGCGCATTTCGGGCATAACGGGAATTACAGTGCTGGCGTGAGCACGATGCGGGGCGCGCTGCGGAGACCTTCGGTCGTTGCGCAGGTCGGCGCCGTGCTGGTGGTCGTGCTGCTTGTGCTGGTCGTCGTCCGGCTTCCGTGGGCCGGGGACCTCGGTATGCACGCGGCGACCGTGCAACGTCTGCGGCACGACCTGGTCGACCCCGGCAATCCGCTCGTCGACGCGGACACGCCGAGTCCGTACTACTCGCCCTGGATGCTGGTGCTCGGGTGTGTCGCCCGGGTGACCGGCTTCTCCGTCTTCGTCGTGCTGCGGATCGGTGCGGTGGTCGGGCTCGGGCTGTTCGTCAGCGGTGTGTGGCGGTACGTGCGGACGCTGAGCGTGCATCCGGCTGCGCCCGCGCTGTCCTTGTTGTGTCTGGTGTTCCTGTGGGGGACGTCGCTGTTCACCTGGAGCGGTTTCCTCGGGCTGAACTCGCTGGCGTTGACGGTGTCGTATCCGAGTGTGTTCGCGTTGGGGCTGGCATTTCACTTCTGGGCGTGGCTCGCGGGGGCGGTGCGGGCGGCCGGGTCGGCGCGGGCGGGCTGGGCGCGGGAGTGGGGGCTGTGGGCCGGGCTCGGTGTGCTGTGGGCGGTGATTCTGCTGTGCCATCAGTTCTCGGGGGTGGTGGCCTCGCTGGGGGCGCTGGCCACGGTGGTCGCCGCGCGGGTGGGGCGTGGGGTGTGGGCGCGGCTGGGGGCGGGGGTGCTGGTGGGGCTGGGGGTTCTGTGGGTGTGGCCGTACTACGACTTCTTCGCGTTGTCCGGGGCGGGGGCCGATCTGGAGGCGGTGCATCGGGGGTTGTACCGGGATCTGGTGGGGCGGTACTGGCTGGTGTCGGTGGGGGTGGTGGCGCTCGGCGTGCGGTGGTGGCGGGACCGGCGGGATCCGTTGGTGCTGTTCTTCGCGCTGGGGGTGGTGGTTGTGGGGCTGGGTGGGGTGAGTGGGCACTACTCGTGGGGGCGGGCTGTGCCGGCGGTGGTGATTCCCGCGCAGACCGCCGCGGCGGTGGGGGTCGTGGAGGTGTGGGGGCGTCGGCCGTGGTGGCGTGGGGTGGGGGTGGGGGTGCTCGGCGGGGCGTTGGCCGTGGGGGCCTGGACGCAGGTCGGGACTGTCGGGTACGTCGTTCCGCGGGGTGTGTTGCCGGGGGTGGTTGCGGCGAAGTACCGGGTGCCTTGGGTGGGGTACCACTGGGTCACGCCGTGGGTTGCGTACGGGGACGTGGTGATGGCGCGGACGTTCGCTGCGCGGCAGATTCCGGCGTACGGGGCGTACACCGTGGCGCCTGGGTATCCCGACTTCTTTCTGCCGGATGAGGCGCGGCGGGGGGAGGCTGTGCGGCGGTACTTCGCGGTCGGGGCGTCGGAGGGGGTTCGGCGGGGGATCGTGCGGGCGTATGGGGTGCGGTGGGTTGTGGATCAGGGGGGTGGCGGTGGGGTGGGCTCCGGGGTGCGGGTGGTGGCCCCGGGGCCGGGCGGGCAGGTGCTGTATGAGGTGGTGCGGTGAGGGGTTGCGGGTTTCCTCGTCCTCGAACTCCCCCAGAGGGGGCACCCCCAGACGGGCTGGATACCTGGGCCGGCGCCGGTGAGTGACCCAAGATCGCCCTACCGCAACGCGCTCCTCAACAAGCGTGCCGCCCTTCTCACCCTCGGTCGGGCCGCGCGGCGGGCCAGGGGGTGGAGGAGCCTTGCCGTTACGCCCACCGGCTGCCAGCGGATCTGGAGTCGGCCGGCGCCTCGGCCCTCCGGCTCGATCGTCACTTGGTGTGGTGCCGCGCCTGTGCGGTACGGGATGCGGGTGGTCAGGGTGGGGAAGTCCAGGGGGGCCAGGAGTACGGCGGAGTGGGCCTGGCCCTGGTGTTCGATGCGGAGCAAGGGGTGGCGGACGCCGGCGAAGCCGTGGTGGGGGACCGGGGCCATGGCGAGGTCGAGGTGGACGTGGCCCTCGTAGATGCCGGGGCGGACCGGGGTGAGGCGGAAGGGGACCTTGAGGCGGTGTCGGCCGGGGGCGAGGAGGAGGCCGGCGCGGTGGGGGCCGACCGGGAGGCGCAGGCCGGGGTCGTAGGTGCGGATGGTGAGGTCGATCGAGGCGCCGGGGCCGCGGGTGAGCTCGGTGATCTCGTGGCGGAACTGGGCGCTGCGGAAGGGACGCGTGTCCAGTTCGAGGTCGGTGACGTCCAGTTCACGGCGGGACCAGTCGGTTGTGGGGACGGTCTCGCCCCAGTACGTGTGGCCCTTCCCGTCCGGTGTCACCTGCCGCGGCGCTACTGCGTGGCCCAGGCCGCGCGCCGCCGACCCGGCCTCCTGGAAGCGGCGTTCGCGGACCAGCTGCAGGACCACGCGTTCCGTACGGGGCAGGCGGGCGTACGCCGTGGGGGACAGGGTCTCCAGGTAGGGGGTCATGATGTCCGCGAAAGAGGTCAGCCACTGTTCGTCGCGGTACGGCAGGTCCCCGGCGTACATCCGGAAGTCGTGCTTGAGGAACTTGTAGTCCTTGTCGTCGCGCAGCCCCGTGTGCCCGCTCTCGGCGAGGAAGTCGTCGATGAGGCGCTGGACGCGGACGCGGTCGCGGACGTTGGCGAGCCGGTCGCGCTGGTTGGAGATCGATGCCGCGTCGGTGGCCGCGTAGGGCGCGACGTGCCAGTGGTACACCGGCTCCGGGACGATCGTGAACTCCTTGGCCAGGCAGTACGCCTGCGCCGAGAACAGCTGGTCCTCGTAGTGGATGCCCTCGGGGAAGCGGAGGTCGTGGCGGTCCAGGAAGGCACGGGCGTACATCTTGCTCGTCGACAGGTGCTCGAAGAGCAGCCGGGGTTCGGACTCGATGCCGATGACCGTGCGCCGCTCGGCGACCAGGTGCGGCATCCACTTCGTACGGCGGCCGCTGTCGTCGCGGATCCGCACGACCGCGCCCATCGCGAAGTCGATCTCCCGCTCGCGGTGGGCGGACAGGAGCAACTCCACCGCGTCGTCGCTCAGTTCGTCGTCGCTGTCCAGGAACATCACGTACGGCGCTCGCGCGATCTGAAGGGCGCGGTTGCGCGGGGCGCTGCAGCCGCCGCTGTTCTCGGGCAGGCGGAGGTGGCGGACGCGGGGGTCCTGGGCCGCCAAGTGCTGTGCCACCTGCGGGGTTTCATCCGTCGAGTGATCGTCGCTGATGATGATCTCGATGTTGGCGTGGGTCTGGCGGCGTACCGACGCCACGGCGCGGGGGAGGCGCTCGGCGTCGTTGTAGACGATGACCGTGACGGTGACGTCCGGGGCCGTGACGTCGGGGAGCGTGACGTCCAGGGGCGTGGCGTCCGGCGTCATACCGACTCCCTCGGGCTCGGTGCCGGTGTGCGTTCCTCCAGCGGACGTACCGGCGGCAGGGCGTCCTCGCTCTCGCCCAGGAACACCCGGCGTACGACGCGTTCGGCGGCGCGTCCGTCGTCGTACTCGCAGAAGCGGTGGCGGAAGGCGGTCCGCGCCTTCGTCGCGCCCTCGTCGCGCCAGGCCGAGGTGGTGAGGATCTCGGTCAGTTCCTGCTGGGTGCGGGCCACTTGGCCGGGCGGCTCGGCCATCAGGTCGAAGTAGACCCCGCGGGTGGAGCGGTAGGTCTCCCAGTCGTCGGCGTGGACGACGATCGGGCGGTCGAGGTTGGCGTAGTCGAACATGATGGACGAGTAGTCCGTGACCAGCGCGTCCGCGGCCAGGGCCAGGTCCTCGACCGGGTCGTAGGCGGAGACGTCGATGACCCGGCCCGTGCGGCGCAGGGCGGTCAGCGGGGACGGGGTGCCGTCGTAGAAGTAGTGGCCGCGGACCAGCAGGACCGTGTCATTGCCGAGTTGCTCGGCGAGGGTGGCGAGGTCCAGGCGGGGCGTCCAGCCGGCCTCGTAGTCGCGGTGGGTGGGGGCGTAGAGGATCGCGCGGTGGGTCGGGGGGATGCCCAGGCGGTCGCGGATCGTGCGGATGTCGGCCGCGGTGGCGGTGTAGTAGACGTCGTTGCGCGGATAGCCGTGGTCGAGGGAGACGAAGCGGGAGGGGTACGCGCGCTCCCACATGCGGGTGGAGTGGCTGTTCGCGGAGACGCTGAAATCCCACCGGTCGATACGGGACAGCAGGGCCTGGAAGTCCATGCCCTTGGCTGCCGCCGGGAACTCCATCTGGTCCACGCCCATGCGCTTGAGCGGGGTGCCGTGGTGGGTCTGGAGGTGGATCGCGTCCGGGCGTTTCACGACCGAGTTGGGGAAGTTGACGTTGTTGACCAGGTACTTCGCCGTGGCCAGCACTTCGCGGTAGCGGCGGGTGCCGGGGAGCACGTGGTCGGTGTGGGGTGGGAGGAGGGGCGCGTTGTCGGGTGTCACCACCCACACCGGGTGGATCTGCGGGGCCAGTTCGGTGAGCTTGGCCGCGATCGCCGCCGGGTTGCAGGCCACTCCGCGGTTCCAGTACGCCGCGAAGACGGCCAGGTTGGGGTTGACCGGGCGGGACAGGGACCTGCGGTAGTGGTGGTCGCCGAGGGCGGCGGAGACCTGGCGTGCGCGGGCTCCCACGGCCGACTTGGCGGCCCGGCGGGTGCGGTTGGCGGCCTGGAAGGCGCGGTACCTGGTGTACGCGTTCTCCTCCAGGAGGGCGCGTCGGATGCCCTCGGGGCCGGCGGGGCGGCGGTATCCGGGCGGGCGCTGCCGGACGGCGGCTTCGGCGGCGCGGCGGAAGAACCGTCTCGCCACGGCGTCCGGCATGGGGGTGCGGGCGAAGGTGCGCAGACAGTCCCGGATCATCACGTCGTACAGGACGGCGTGCGTGGTGAGGCTTGCGTGGCCTGCGGGCACCGCGCGGACCGCGGCGCCGGTGGCGAGGGTGAGGAGGGCTTCGTAGCGGTCGACGAGGGCGTCGTGCTGCTCGGGGGTGACCGGGGGGAGGCTCTCGGGGCGCAGCTCGTGGTGCTCGTACGCCACCTGGTTCAGGGCGGCGACGTGGTCGGCGAGGAGGAGGGTGGCGTAGGCGGCGTACGGCTCGTCGGGGGTGGTGAGTCGGGGCTCGTGCGCCTGCCAGAAGGGGGTGCGCAGCGCGCGGTTGCCCAGCAGCGGGGTGATGCGGAGCGCGCTGCGGGCGATGTCGTCGAGGGGGTGGGCGGCGCGGCCCGCGCGGGCCAGGCGCGGGCCGTCGGAGGAGGGCAGGCCGGACGTCTCCCAGGTGGAGCGGACGTGGTCGAAGAGGAGGACGTCCACCTCGTCCGGCACCTGCGCGACCCGCTCGGCGACCGTGCGCGGGGCGCCGGCGGGCAGGCCGTCCTTCGCGTGCACGAAGTGCAGCCAGCGGCCGGAGGCCCGGGCCGCCCCGGCCGAGCGGGCCGCGGCGTCGTCCGTTCCGTCCGGCAGCGGCAGTACCAGCATCTCGGGGGCGTACGTCCGGGCCGTCTCCTGGGCCCACGGCCCGACCGCGGCAACGATCACCTCGACGTCGGGGTGCGGGTGCGCGGCCAGGGAGGCGAGGAGTCCGGTCAGACGGTCCTGGGTGTTCGGCCCGTGGACGATGACGCTGAGCTCGGGCATCGCGGGGACTCCTTCACCGTCATCATCGCGCCGGGCGCACCCTGTCCCCCCGTCCGGCCATAGTGGCATCAACGGGGTGAAAGGGTGCGGCCGAGTTGCGCCTCACGAGGGAAGAGAGGCGGGTGCCGGCTTGGGCTTCGGTGCCGGCTTGGGCGCCTTGTCGCCCGTGAACGCCTCGTACTCCTTCAGAACGTCGTCCGTCGGCCCGTCCATCCGCAGCTCGCCGCGCTCCAGCCACAGCACGCGGTCGCACGTGTCCCGGATCGACTTGTTGTTGTGGCTGACCAGGAACACGGTGCCCGCGTGCTTGCGCAGCTCGCGGATCCTGGCCTCGGAGCGCTTCTGGAAGGAGCGGTCGCCGGTGGCGAGGGCCTCGTCGATCAGCAGCACGTCGTGGTCCTTGGCGGCGGCGATGGAGAAGCGCAGGCGGGCCGCCATGCCGGAGGAGTACGTGCGCATCGGGAGGGTGATGAAGTCGCCCTTCTCGTTGATGCCGGAGAAGTCGACGATCTCCTGGTAGCGCTGCTTGACCTGTTCGCGGGACATGCCCATCGCGAGGCCGCCGAGGTGGACGTTGCGCTCGCCGGTGAGGTCGTTCATCAGGGCCGCGTTCACGCCGAGGAGGGAGGGCTGGCCGTCGGTGTAGATACGGCCGTTCTCGACCGGGAGGAGACCGGCGACCGCCTTCAGCAGGGTCGACTTGCCGGAGCCGTTGGTGCCGATGAGCCCGATCGCCTCGCCCCGGTACGCCACGAAGGAGACCTTCTTGACGGCGTGCACCTTGCGCACGCCCGATGCCTTCTCGGTCTGCCTGCGGCGCAGGATGCGGTTGAGGGCGGCGGTGGCGGAGCCGCGGCCGGCGCCGGTGCCGTTGACGCGGTAGACGATGTCGACGCCGTCCGCGATGACGGTGGGGACCTGCTGGGCCGGCAGGATCTGCTCTTGTGCGAGCTGTGCGTGGTCAGCCACGGCCGTAGGTCTCCTCAGCCTTCCAGAAGTAGATGAAGCCGCCGACGCCGGCGAGCAGCGCCCAGCCCGTCGCGATCGCCCACACGTGCGGCGGGAGCTGGCTCCCGTGGAAGCTGTCGATCAGCGCGAAGCGCATCAGGTCGATGTAGACGGCCGCGGGGTTGGCCTGCAGGGCCGCGGTCAGCCAGGACGGCCAGTCGGTGTGCTTGGCCATCATGTGGCTGATGCTGAACATCACGCCCGACGCGTACATCCAGGTGCGCAGCACGAACGGCATCAGCTGGGCGATGTCCGGTGTGCTCGCGCCCATCCGGGCCATGACCATCGCGACGCCCGTGTTGAAGACGGACTGCAGCAGCAGCGCCGGGACCACCAGTATCCAGGAGGCGGCGACCGGGATGCCGAAGAAGAGCAGGATCACGACCAGGGCGGCCATCGAGAACAGCAGCTGCTGGAGCTGCTGCAGCGCGAAGGAGACCGGCAGCGCGGCCCGCGGGAAGTGCAGGGCCCGTACGAGCCCCAGGTTGCCGGAGATCGCGCGGGTGCCCGCCATGATCGAGCTCTGCGTGAACGTCCACACGAACACCCCCGTCACCAGGAACGGGATGTAGTCCGGCACCCCCCGGCTCGTGCCCAGCAGCTTGCCGAAGATGAGGTAGTACACCGCCGCGTTCAGCAACGGCGTCATCACCTGCCACAGCTGGCCGAGCTTCGCCTGGCTGTACTGCGCCGTGAGCTTGGCGGTGGAGAAGGCGCCGATGAAGTGCCGGCGCGCCCACAGCCGCCCGACGTACTCGCGCAGGGAGGGGCGGGCCCCGCTGACCGAGAGGCCGTGCCGGGCGGCAAGGGCCGCGAGGTCGGCTTCGTAGGGCGGGGCGGGGGCCGTGGGGGGCGGTGTGTGGAGGGCCTGGGTCACATCCGCTGCTTTCACTCGGGGGGAGGAGGGTGCGGGGTGGGTGCGGGGCGGGTTCTTACGCTTCTCTTCACGAATTCTTACGTCGGGACGGGACCGTATCGTCGCAACGTGAGCGTAGGTCTTCAGGACGTCGGAACGCAACCGTTTCGTCGCAACGCCCTATGCTGTCCGGCATGACGACGAACGCCGACCAGCCCGAGACGAGTCCGCGCCGCCGGACCCCCGCCGGGGCGGCCGTGCTCCGCGAGGACGTGACGGAGGCCATCCGGGCGGCCGTCTTCGAGGAACTGGCGGCGGTCGGCTATGCGCGGATGTCGATCGAGGGCATCGCGCGCCGCGCGGGCGTCGGCAAGACCGCGGTGTACCGGCGCTGGCGTTCCAAGCTGCACCTGGTGCTCGACGTGGTGTCGGCGGTGGCGGTCATGGGGCTGCCGACGCCGAACACGGGCTCCCTGGAGGGGGACCTGCGGATGCTGTACGAGGTCACCTCGCGCGCGTTGCGTCACCCCGTCGTGTCGCAGATCATCCCCGACCTCCAGGCCGAGGCGGCCCGCAACCCCGAGATCGCCGAGGCGCTGCAGAAGGCGCTGGAGCAGGGGCAGGAGGGGGTCGCCAGCAAGATCCTGACCGGGGCGGAGCGGCGTGGCGAGGTGCGGGCGGGCATCGACAACGAGCTCGCGCTCGACCTGATCTCGGGCCCGCTGTACTGGCGGATGGTCGTGGCCCGCAGCCCGAAGCTGCCCAAGGGCCACCTGGAAGCGCTGGCCCGGGCCACCACGGAGGCGCTCAAGGCGTTGTGAGTAGGCTGCGCGCAGCGACCGCCGGTCGAGCGGGGCGGCGTCACCGCGGGCGCGGTGACCGGAGCAGAGGCGGAACTGCCGTGAGAGTCGTGATCGCCGAGGACAACGCCCTGCTGCGCGAGGGCCTCGTCCTCCTCCTGACGTCGGCCGGACACGACGTCGTGGCCGCCGCCACCACGGGCCCCGAGATCCTGCCCGCACTGCGGCAGCACCGCCCCGACGCCGCCGTGCTCGACGTGCGGATGCCCCCGGACTTCCGCGACGAGGGTCTGCGCGCCGCGCTCACCGCACGCAAGGAGTTGCCCGGGCTGCCGGTCCTGGTTCTCTCCCAGTACGTCGAGGAGTCGTACGCCGCCGAACTGCTCGCCGGCGGTGCGAGCGGCCTCGGCTATCTGCTGAAGGACCGGGTCGGCCGGGTGGACGAGTTCCTCGACGCGCTGGAGCGGGTCGCGGCCGGCGGCACCGCCCTGGACCCCGAGGTCGTCACGGAACTCCTGGCCCGGCGCCGCGACTCCCCGCTCGACTCCCTCACCCCGCGCGAGCGCGAGGTCCTGGCCCTCATGGCGGAGGGCCACGACAACGCGACCATCGCCGAGGTCATGGTCGTCACGGAACGCGCCGTCCACAAACACATCGGCAACGTCTTCCTCAAGCTGGGCCTGCCGCAGAGCGACAGCGGCCATCGCAGGGTGCTTGCGGTGCTGACGTACCTGAACAACTCGTAGGCAGCCGGGCGCAGCAGGGTGCCGAAGCGTCCCCGCGCCCCCGAATCACCTCAGCGCCGCCCCCGGATGCAGCCGGATCCACCCCTCCCAGGCCGACGCGATCATGTCCTGTACGTCGTGCTTGGACTTCCAGTCCAGTTCGGTCGCGATGCGGTCGGCGGAGGCGACGACGCGGGCCGGGTCGCCGGGGCGGCGGGGGGTCACGGTCGGGGGGCGGTCGTAGCCGGTGACGGCGTTGACCAGGTCGATCATCTCGCGGACCGAGACGCCCTCTCCGCGGCCGATGTTGAGGGTGAGGGAGTGACCGGGGGAGGACTGCAGGGCCCGCGCCGCGGCGACGTGGGCCTCGGCCAGGTCGACGACGTGGATGTAGTCACGGATGCACGTGCCGTCGGGGGTCGGGTAGTCGTCGCCGAAGATGCGCGGGGGCGCGTTCTCCGTGAGCTTCTCGAAGACCATGGGGATGAGGTTGAAGACGCCGGTGTCGGCGAGTTCGGGGGTGGCCGCGCCCGCCACGTTGAAGTAGCGCAGCGACGCCGTGGACAGGCCTGTCGCTCGGCCGGTGGCCCGGACCAGCCACTCGCCGGCCAGCTTGGTCTCGCCGTAGGGCGACATCGGCGCACACGGCGTCTCCTCCGTCACCAGGTCCACGTCCGGCATGCCGTACACGGCCGCGGAGGAGGAGAAGACGAAGGACCGTACGTTCGCCGCCGTCACGGCCTGCAGCAGGACGCGCAGGCCCTCGACGTTCTCCCGGTAGTAGTGCAGGGGGAGGTCGACGGACTCGCCGACCTGCTTCTTCGCCGCGAGGTGGACGACACCGGTGATGCGGTGGGCCGCGATGGCGCGGGCGACGCGCTCGCCGTCCAGGGTCGAGCCGACGACCAGCGGGACGTTGTCCGGCACGCGGTCGGCGATGCCGGTGGACAGGTCGTCGTACACCACGGCGCGTTCGCCCGCTTCGGTCATCGCCCGTACGACGTGCGCTCCGATGTAACCGGCGCCGCCGGTGATCAGCCAGGTCATGTGCGGCCGTTCCCCTCGTCAGTGGGCCTTGTGGTCGTCCGTGGTCTGCACTACTGCTGCACTACTGGTCTGTCTCAAGTGTGCGTGTGCCAGTGAAGCAGGCGGCGGAGTCTGCTGCGGACCACGGACATGACTCCCCGTGAACCGGGAGCCACGCGCAGTGCCAGCGCTCCGGAGTGTGTGACGTACGGCTGTACGAGTACTACGGCGTGACCAGCTCCGACCACCGCGCGTCGGCGCAGCGGACCGGCGCTCGTGAGGGCGTGCGCCGTGACCTCGCGATACGCGCCGCCCTGGAAGCGCACGCGCAGGCGGAGATCCCAGGTGCGGGACGCGCTGGACGGCCCGTACGGCCCGGGTACTCCGGAGAACGCGGCCCAGTGGACCGTCGTCCTGGCCGACCAGACGCCGTCGGGCGAGGGCGAGGACGTGAGCGCCACCCTCGTACGCGGCCCCGCCGCCCGCCCCGTCTCCCGGCACCGCCACTCCACCTCCAGCGCCTCGGGCCCTGCCTGCGCCACCCTGCCGTACAGCTCGTGCAGGCGGAGCCGGAGGAGGGCGCTGCGCGCGCGAGGGTGCAGTTCCGCGTCGACGGCGAGGGGGAGGAGGCGGACGGGGCGGGTGAGCAGGGCGTCCAGGGTGGGTTCGGGGAGGTCGGCCGACCAGAGGGGGGTGCCGTCGCAGGCGTGGGCGTAGGGCGGCAGGAGGCGGGCGGGCCGGGCGGCCAGGTCCCTGAGGCGGGGCAGGTCGCGGGGCTCGGGGGAGGCGAGGACGACGCGGCCGATGAGGCGGCCGGGCGCGGTGGGGTTGTGGGCCCAGTCGGACGCGTCGTACTCCGCGAGGTACGCCCGCGTGTGCGCCCACCAGGCGCGCTGGTAGTGGGCGTCGTGCAACCCCAACTCGCGCGCGTATATCCGCACCTCGTGGTCCAGGAACTTGGCGCGTGCCGCGCGTGCCAGCTCCTTCTGCCCGGCGCCCAGCAGGATGTCGTACGCCAGCCGGCTCGCCTCCGTGCGCGCCCGCCAGTTGGCGATGTCGGCGCGGTCCAGGGAGATGGACAGCCGGTCGGCAGAGCGGCGCACGTGCCAGATGTACACCCGGTCGGGGACGAGGGCGATGCGCGGCCGGGCGGCGAGCACGCGCGCGGTGAAGACGAAGTCCTCGTAGTGGAAGCGCCCTTCGGGGAAGCGGATGCCGTGCTCGCGCAGGAAGTCCGTGCGGTACAGCTTGTTGACGCAGAGCGTGTCGTGGACCAGGCGCGGGCGCTGTGCCGGGCGCTCGAACACGGCGTGCGAGGCGTAGAGGGGCGCCTGCCATGGCACCTCGCGCCGGCCGGGCAGCTCCCGCCGCACACACAGGCCGCTCGCCACCTCCGCGCACGCCCCCGTCGCCGCCGTGAGCAGCGCGTCCACCGCCCCCGGCGGAAGGACGTCGTCACTGTCCAGGAACATCACATAGGGCGAGGTCACCCGGTCGAGCCCGGTGTTGCGCGGACTGCCGCAGCCGCCGCTGTTGACCCGGCGCCGGACCACTGTCACGCGCGGTTCGGTCGCGGCGAGACGGGTGAGCGCCTCGACGCTGTGGTCCGTCGAACAGTCGTCGACGGCGACGACCTCACGGACGGCGGGGCCCTGCGCCAGCGCCGAGCGGACGGCGGTCGTCACGTGTACGGCGTCGTTGTAGCCGATGACGACGACGCCGACCCGAGGGGCGCGGCCCGGTTCGCTGTGGTTCATTACCGCGAGATCGTATGCCGGGTGAGTGGCATATCAGCGGTGATACGCCGTCAATAACCAATAAAGGTAAGTTAATAGTACAAACTCCTTCCTGTGGTGATCGGTGACCGGGAGCCGGGGAAGAGCGATCGTGAGGGCGATGCGGCCGCGATCCTCGCCGTGTGTGTTCCCGTGGTCGTCATGACCGGGCTCGGGCTGTGGGGCCTCGACCGCGACGGCATGTGGCGGGACGAGGGAGTGACCTTCCAGGTCGCGCGGCGGTCGGTGCCGGAGATCCTGCGGCTGGTGCAGGGCGTGGACGCCGTGCACGCCCTGTACTACCTGCTCATGCACGCCGTCCTCGCCGTCCATCCCGGCGAGATCGCACTCCGGCTGCCGTCGGTGCTCGGGGCGGCCGCGGCGGCGGGGCTGATCGCGGCGCTCGGGGTGCGGCTGGCACGGCCGAGGGTGGGGTTGTGGGCCGGCCTGCTGTACGCGGTGACGCCGCTGGTCGGGCACTATGCCCAGGAGGGCCGTTCGTACGCGCTGGTGACCGCCGGGGCGGCCGGAGCCACACTGCTGCTGGTGCGCAGGGTGTGGTGGGCGTACGGAGTGGTCCTCTCGGTCACCTGTCTGCTGCATGAGCTGGCCGCGCCGTTGGTGTGCGCGCACGCGGTGACGTTGGGGGTGGGGCGGGCGCCGAGGCGGGTGTGGGCCGCGTGGGGATGTGCCGTGGCGGCCGCCGGGGTCGCCCTGCTGCCGTTGCTGCTGGTGTCACGGGCGCAGGCCGGGCAGGTGGGGTGGCTGCCGGTGCCGGGGTGGGGCAGTGCGGAACGGCTGCTGCGGGAGTTCGCCGCCGGACCCTCGGGCGTGGTGTTCGGGGCGTGCGTCCTGCTGATGGTGGCGGGGCTGGGGTCGGGCCGGGTCGCCGGGGTCGCGTTGCCGTTGCTGGCGGTGCCGCCCGGGCTCCTCATCGCCGTGTCGCAGGTCCGGCCCATGTACGACGACCGGTACGTGTTGTACGCGCTCGCGGGGGCGCCGTTGCTCGTGGCCGCGGGGGCGGATCGGCTGGCCGGCCTCGTGTGCCGCGTGTGGCCCTACGGCGACCGCCCTTCCCGCAGACCCGACCCCTGCGACGGACACCCCGCGACCGCCGACCGATCCCGGAGTCTCCCCCTGACTCCCCTGGCCGGCACCCTCGCCATCACCCTCGCCTTCCTCCACCACCTCCCCCTCCACCGCCAGGACCGCTCCCCGGCCCACCGTCCCGACAACCTCGCCACCACCTCCGCCTACGCCGCCCGGCATCTGCGCCCCGGCGACCCGGTGCTGTTCGTGCCGTCGATCGGGAGGCGGGCGGTGCTCGCCTATCCGAAGGGGTTCCGGCAGGCGTGGGACATCGCGCTGTGGCAGTCGGGGCCGCGGTCGGGGACGCTCTACGGCCGTGAGGTCGGGGCCGGCGAACTGCGGCGCAGGCTTGCCTCGGTGGACCGGGTGTGGGTCGTCGCCGAGCCGTACGCGCTGAACTCCCCCTGGTATCCGAGCAACCCCACGGAGCGCGTCAAGCTCGGCATCGTGGGCGAGGAGTTCCGGCCGCTGTCCGAGGGGCCGCCCGACGGTCCGCTACGGCTGTACGTCCGCCGCCCGGCCGCCGGACACATGGCCCACCTGGCCACGGAACGCACCCCGCAGTCGCCCACCCCGCAGTCGCCTAACCGGTGGCCCCCTCCACCGCCGCCGTGTCCAGCGCCGAGGTGAGCTGGTCCAGCCGTGCCCGCAGCTCGCGGATCTCGTCGACGTCGAATCCCGTCGCAGCGGCGATCCGGCGGGGCACCTGCAAGGCCTGCTCGCGCAGCGCGGTGCCCTCCTCGGTCAGCCGCACCTCCACCGAGCGCTCGTCGCGGGCGCTGCGCTCCCGGCGTACCAGGCCGGCCGCCTCCAGCCGCTTGAGCAGCGGCGACAGGGTGCCGGAGTCGAGGCGCAGGTGTTCGCCGAGCTTCTTCACGGGCAGGTCGCCCTGCTCCCACAGCACCAGCATCACCAGGTACTGGGGATAGGTGAGCCCCAGGTCCTTGAGGACCACACGGTAGACGCCGCCGAAGGCGCGCGAGGCGGCGTTCAGGGAGAAGCAGATCTGCTGGTCGAGGCGGAGCCAGTCCGCCGTGGGCGTGCTCGTCATGACTCCAGGGTAGCTCGTGCCCCGTCATTTAGTTGTGGGCAATTGAATTGTGTGCTCTACTTGTCGTCCTCGGCGGCCGCCAACGGAGTCGCCGGAACGTGACTTGAGAGGGATGGTTTCCATGGACGCGCTCTACACCGCTGTCGCCACCGCCACCCACGGCCGCGAGGGTCGCGCCGTCACCAACGACGGCAAGATCGACCTGCAGCTGGCCGCGCCGGTGGAGCTGGGCGGCAACGGCCAGGGCACGAACCCGGAGCAGCTGTTCGCCGCCGGTTACGCCGCCTGCTTCGGCAGCGCCCTCGGCCTCGTCGGCCGCCAGGCGAAGGTCGACGTCTCCGACGCCGCCGTCACCGCCGAGGTCGGCATCGGCAAGCAGGGCGAGGGCTTCGGCCTGAAGGTGACGCTGCGCGTGGAGCTGCCCGACACCCTCGACGAGACGACCGGCCGCAAGCTGGTCGAGCAGGCCCACCAGGTCTGCCCCTACTCCAACGCCACCCGCGGCAACATCGACGTCGACCTCGTCATCGAGTAACCGCACCCGACAGCGGCGGTCAGCCGATCCGCGCCAGCACCTCCCCCGTCTCCCGGCTCCACGCCACCACCACCGCCTCCTCCGGTACCCGCTTCCACCGCGTCAGAAGCAGCCAGCGCGCGTGGTAGCGCCGGGCGACGGTCGTGCGCTCGGCGCGGGTCGAGGCGGGGGAGAGGTAGGCGCGGACATCGGCGAGCCGGCGTTCCCGTTCCCGCTCGTCCAGGGCCGGGTCGGGCCAGATCGGCGCGGCCAGGTTCGGTCCGTATCCGGGGATGGAGCGAGGGGCGTAGTGCCCGTCGCTGATCACCACCTCGCCCTTCCCGACCTGACGTGCCACCCAGGCGTACGACGGCCACAGCGAGGGCTGTTCGAGCCCGATCGGATCCAGTGCCCGCGGCACCACCGCCCCGCCCTGCACGGTCAGGAACCCGACGCAGGCCCCGGCGACCGCGGCCCCGCCCAGCACCCGGCGTGCCCTGCGCCAGGGCCGTGGCGCCGCCAGCTCGACGGCCAGGGCGAACTGCAGCGGCACCAGGGTCAGCCCGAGGATCCTGCCGTAGGTGTAGTGGCCGCTGACCCAGCCGTACGCCACGAGCAGGCAGTCGAGGGCGAAGAGCAGCACCAGCGGATCCCGCCACGAGCCGCGCCGCCACCGCAGCCACAGCGCCGGCAGCCCCAGCAGGGCGAGCCAGAACTGCCCGCCGAGCTGCTCGTACAGCCGCTCGTGCATCCAGTCCACGCTGTCGTCCCCAGCCAGCGCGAACACGTCGAAGTAGGGCCAGGACCAGGCGAGCAGCACCGCCGTGCCCGTCATCACCCCCACCCCACGGCCAGGGCGCCCCGCTGCCCCCGAAGCCACCCCCGCTGCCACCCCGCCACGAACGCCACCGCGCCCAGCGCCGCGGCCACCGCGGTGATCGGATGGATCAGCAGGATCACCCCGTAGAGCACCCCGATCCCCGCGTACCCGGCGAGCCCCGGCAGCCCGCTCGGCCCGACGTACCGGACGAGCCCCTGCTGCCGGTCCTCCCCCTGTTCCTGTTCCTGTCCCTGGCCCCGTGCCCGCGTCCCCGTCAACGCCCAGGCCCAGAAGGTGAGGCCGATGGCGAAGGCCGAGGGGTAGCCGAGGTTCCCCGTCATCGACATCAGGCTCAGATAGCCGCTCCACCAGGCCCGCTCGGTCCCCCAGAGCAGCGTCATCGCCCCCAGTGCGAGCACCGGCGCCCACGGTCTCGGCGTCAGCACCCGCACCAGGCGGCCGATGCCGGTCAGCAGTACGAGCAGGTTCAGCGCGCCGGCCAGCCGCAGCACCTCCCAGCCGCCCAGCCCCGTCAGCCGGGCGAACACGCCCTGCGCGACCGCGTACGGCGAGTAGTACGGGCTGCCCGCGCCCGGCAGGTCGGCCATCGGGTGGCGCGGGTGGAGCAGGTCCGCCTTCAGGCGTTCGACGACCGCCGCGTGCTGGCCCGCGTCGCAGCACAGCGGCACGGCCCAGTACGCCAGCAGCATCACCAGGTAGAACAGGAAGCCGTAGACCTGGTACGGCGTCGGCCGCCAACCGCGTCCGCCGCGCAGGGCACTCGCGCCACGCACGGTCCTCCGGACGAGGACACCGACAGCGGCGCCCGCGGCTCTGGTCGTGGAGGTTGTGCGGGTTTGAGGCATTTGCCGTATGTTCCCGGCAAGGTCAATGCCACCACCTCACGTCACCTCATCGAGTGAGCCCACCCGACTGGGAACCCGTCGTGGGAACCCTTCAGCGGGCATCCATGAGCGACGACCTCGCTGCCGCCGGCGCAGGCACCCGCTCCACCCCGCCCGGATCCGGCATCCGCTCACCCAGCATCACCGTCCGCACGACCCGCTCCGCGGCCAGCCCGTCGTCGAACTCGCAGAACCGCTCCCGGAACCCCGCGCGCAACCGCGCCGACTCCTCGTCCTGCCACGTCCCGGACGCGAAGAGCCACGCCAACTCCCGGTACGAGCGGGACACATGGCCCGGCGCGTCGGCCGTGATGTCGAAGTAGGCGCCCCGGCTCGCCGCGTACGCCCCCCAGTCGTCGGCGTGGATCACGATCGGCCGGTCCAGGTTGGCGTAGTCGAACATCAGGGCGGAGTAGTCGGTGACCAGCACGTCGGCGGCGAGCAGCACGTCCTCGACATGCGGTTCGTCGGTCGCGTCGATCAGCACGTCCCGCCGGTGCAGATCGGCCAGGCCCATCCCGCGGGCCGTGCCCTTCGCGAGCGACGGATGCAGGCGTACGACGAGGGTGTGGCCCGTGCCGAGATCCCGGGCGAACCGGGCCAGGTCGATCCGGTCCACGTGGCCGCCGCGGCGGTACTCGCGGCGGGTCGGCGCGTACAGCACGACGGTGTTGCCGGCGGGCACGCCGAGCCGCGCCCGCACGGACTTGCCTGCCTCGGGGGCCGCGTCGACCAGCACGTCGTTGCGCGGGCTTCCCGTCCTGAGCGACGTGAAGTGGCACGGGTACGCCCGCTCCCACGCCAGCTCCGAGTGCCGGTTGGCCACCAGGCTGTAGTCCCAGCGGTCGGCGCGCCACAGCATCTTCGGCACGTCGAAGCCGTGCCGGGCGCCGGGCTTGGTCAGCAGGTCGGCGGCCATGTACTTGAGCGGGGTGCCCTGGTGGGTGTGGAGGTGGACGCTGCCGGGGCGCTTGGCCAGGGTGCCGGGCCAGTTGACGTTGTTCACCCAGTAGGTGGCCCGCGCCATGACCTCGTGGTAGCGCCGCGAGCCGGGCGTCACGAAGTCGATGCCGGGCGGCAGTGCGTCCACCGCGTCCTCCTGGATCACCCACACGCCCCTGATGTGCGGGGCGACCTCGCGGGCCTTGGCGTGGATCGCCGCCGGATCACCCAGCACCCCGCCATGGGAGAACGCCGAGTAGACCGCCAGGTGCGGATCGAGCGGGAGCTTCGACTGGGCGGCGTACCAGGCGCGCCGGGCCCGGGCCGACGCCGCGCGCGTCACACGCCGCTTGCCGTGGCCCGCCGCCCTGCGCACATCGCGCAGACCGCGTGCGACGGCGTACGACGGGTAGGACGCCGTCGCCAGCAGCCGCATCTCCTTGCCGCGCCGGCCGTCGGGCGGTGTGAAGCCCTCGGGGAGGTGGCGGGCGTGGAAGGAGCGGATCTCGCGGTAGAAGTCCGGCCGGTCCGCGGGCCGCACCCGGTCCTCGCGCGCGAGCACGAACAGCATGTGGTCCAGGGCCCGTTCGAACAGCGGCGGGCGCGCCCACGCCAGGTCCGCGCGCTGTGCGAGAAACGCGAACAGCCCCTCGTACTGCGAGAAGATGTCGAAGTGCCGCCGCCCCGGCGTCCTGGTGATCGCGCCCTGCCGGCGCTGCCGGTACTCGACCCCGATCCGCTCCAGACCGGCGATGCGGTCGGCCAGCACCATCGAGCGGTAAGTGACGGGCGCGTCCTCGTACAGACCCGGCGCATAGCGCAGCTCGTGCTTCAGGAAGAAGTCCCGCCGGTACGCCTTGTTCCAGGCGACCAGGAACAGATGCAGATACTCCGGGTTCTCGCGGACGTTGAAGGTGCCCGTCCCGGCCGCGGCGAGCAGGTCGGCCGCCGTGCTGCGACCGCCGCGGCCCCACCAGTGGGTGCGGACGTGGTCGAAGACCAGGATGTCCGGCTCCTCGGCCGCCTCCAGGCGCGCGGCAACGGCCGCCAGCAGGCCCGGGGTGTACTGGTCGTCGCTGTCGAGGAAGAGGACGTAGTCGCCGCTCGCCTGCTCCAGACCGGCGTTGCGGGCCCGGCCGAGGCCGACGTTCTCCGGCAGGTGCAGCACGCGCACGCGTGCGTCGGCCTCGGCGCAGGCGTCCAGGATGGCCGGGCAGCCGTCGGGGGAGCGGTCGTCGACGGCGATCACCTCGAAGTCGGTGTACGACTGCCCGAGCACCGAGTCCAGGCACTCCCGCAGGAAGCCCTGCACCTTGAAGACGGGGACGATGATGCTGAAGCGGGGCACGTCGGTACCTCAGTTCCTTACGAGGGTCGTCGCGGCGGGGGCGGGGATGCGCTCGGCGAGGGGGATCACCGGCTCGATCGCCTCGGGCGGCTCGCCCAGCAGTACCCGGCGTACCACGCGCTCGGCGGCGCGCCCGTCGTCGAACTGGCAGAACCGCTCCCGGAAGGCGGCGCGCAGGGCCGTGGCCTCCTCGTCCGCCCACGAGCCGTCGCGCAGGACGGCCGCCAGCTCGCCCGGTGTCCGCGTCACCCGGCCCGGCGGCGCCTCCAGCAGGTCGAAGTAGACACCTCGCAGCTCCCGGTAGACGTCCCAGTCGTCGGCGTACACGACGATCGGCCGGTCCAGGTTGGCGTAGTCGAACATGATCGACGAGTAGTCGGTGATCAGCGCGTCGGCGGCCAGGCACACGTCCTCGGAGGAGCGGTGCGCGGTGACGTCGATGATCCGGCCGGTGCCGCGCCCGGCGCCCCGGTCGTAGAAGTAGTGGGCGCGCAGCAGCACGACGTACTCGTCGCCGATCTCCTCGCACAGCGCCTCCAGGTCGAGGCTCGACTCGAAGCCGGTGGCGTGGTCGCGGTGCGTGGGCGCGTAGAGCAGGGCCTTCTTGCCCTCGGGGATGCCGAGTTCGCGGCGGATGCGGGCCACGTCGGTGGCGGTCGCCGTGTAGTAGGCGTCGTTGCGCGGATAGCCGTACTCGAGGGTCTCGTGCGCGCCGGGATAGGCGCTCTCCCACATCTGAGTCGAGTGCGCGTTGGAAGTGAGGTTGTAGTCCCAGCGGTCGACGCGGGCCAGCAGCTTGGCGAAGCTGCCGGTCGCCGCGGCCACCACGGGGTACGTCGCCTGGTCGGCGCCCATCTTCTTCAGCGGGGTGCCGTGCTGCGTCGACAGATGCACGCTGCCCCTGCGCTTGACGACGGCGTCCGCGAAGTTGGCGTTGTTCACCAGGTACTTGGCCCGGGCGAGGACGTCCCAGTACTTGCGGCTGCCGATGACCGCGTACTCCACGCCCTTCGGCACGGTGTGCGCCTGGTCCGCCTCGACCAGGAACACCGAGCGCAGATGCGGGGCGAGCTCCCGCGCCTTGGCGTGGATGGCGGCAGGGTTGCAGACGTAGCCGCGGCCCCAGTACGCGCAGTACACGACGAGGTTCCGGTCCAGCCGGCGGCGCAGCTGCCACCGGTACCGCAGCCGGGTGCGCAGCCCGCGCGGCCGCGGCACCCCCGAAGCCGCCCGAGTCGCCAGCCGGTTCGCGCCGCGCAGCGCCCGGAACGCCGCGTACGCCCCCCTCGCCAGCAGCCGGTGCTGCACACCGGGGCTCCCGCCCGGCACCTGGAACCCGGCGGGCCGGTACCGCCGGTAGAGCCCGCTCGCCCGCCGGAAGAAGGCACGGCGCCGGCGCGGCAGCCGTCGCGGATGGGCGGCCGTCTTCAGTACGGCGGCGAAGAGCTGCTCGAACAACGGCCCGAGCCGGGTCTCCGGCAGCCCCTGCTCGACGGCCCGCGCCAGCACGAGCTCGGCCTGGTCGAGCAGCTCGAAGTGGTGCTCCCCGGGCAGGTTCAGCCGGTTGCCCTGCCGCCGCAGCAGATGCCGTACGACGACCTGGCGCAGCACCGCCAAGCGCTCGGCGCCCAGCATGACCAGGCCACCGAAGCCGACATCGGTGAAGTGACCGTCGGGGAAGGGGAGCTGTAGCGCGGCGAGGAAGGCCCGCCGGTAGGCCGCGCTCCACGCCGGGAGCTGGACGCCCGTCAGCTGCGGAGCCTGCTCGGGGGCGAACACCCCGCCCGGCGTCCGCGCGAGCACGAGCGCGGCCGGGTTGGTCGGCTCGCCCACCCACCACGGGGTCCGCTCGTGCTCGAAGTACAGGACGTCCACGTCACCGGTCTCGCTCAGCCGGGCGTCCAGTGCCGCCAGCGCGCCCGGCGCCAGCTCGTCGTCGCCGTCCAGGAACAGCAGCCAGTCGCCGATCGCCGCCCGCAGCCCGGTGTTGCGCGCCCCGGCCAGACCGGCCGCCGGCGGCGAGTTCACCGGCGCCACCCGGCAGTCCCGCTCGGCGTACCCGGCGGCGACGGCCGCCGCCGGGGAGCCGGTGGCGTCGCAGACCGGGATCAGCTCGAAGTCGCCGAAGGACTGAGAGAGGACCGAGTCCAGCGCCTGGGACAGTCGGCCCGCGACCCCATGGGACGGAACGATGATGCTGAAGCGGGGCATACTGCTCTTTCTGTCGATGTTCTGGCGGCCGGGTTCCTCAGCAGGCCGGGGCCGGCCTCAGTCGGCGCGAGTGCGGCCGGGCCGACCTGCCGGACGCCAGGTGGGCGGCCGGGTCGGCGTGGGCCGTGACGGGCTGGAGGGCATGGGAACTCCTCTTCCGTTTCCGTGAGAACGGCGTTCAGAGGCTCTCGGTGACGGTCCGGCGCCCCGTCGGTTGCGGCACGGTCACGAGCGGGGAGTGCGTGAGCGACGCGGCCGGCGACGGCACGGGATGGCGCTTGCCGAGCGGCACGACCGGCGGACGGCAGGTCTCGCCCAGCACCACACGGCGTACGACCCGCTCGGCGGCGCGTCCGTCGTCGTGCGGGCAGAACCGCTCGCGGAACGCCGACCTCAGCTGCGTGGAGCGCGAGCCCCGCCAGTGGCCGGAGGCGAAGATGTCGATCAGCTCGTCCTCGCCGCGCGCCACCGCGCCCGGCGGGAAGGAGCGCAGGTCGAAGTAGGTTCCGCGGGACGCCTCGTACGCCTCCCAGTCGTCGGTGTGGATCACGATCGGCCGGTCCAGGTTGGCGTAGTCGAACATGATCGACGAGTAGTCCGTGACCAGGGCGTCCGAGGCCAGGCACAGCTCCTCGACGCCCGGATGGCCGGTGACGTCGATGACGCGGCCGGCGGTGGGTGTCAGGGGGCCGCCGTGCCGTGGGTCGGCGCGGGCCAGGACGGCGAAGCGGGGGCCCAGGCGGCGCAGGACGCGATGCAGGTCGAGGGCGGTGCGCTGGGTGCGCCGGTAGTCGCGGTGGGCGGGGGCGTAGAGGATCACGACCGAGCCGTCGGGAATGCCGAGCCGCTCACGGATCCGGGCCACGTCCGCCGAAGTCGCCTGCTGGAACACGTCGTTGCGGGGGCTGCCGTATTCGAGGGTGGTGTAGCAGCCCGGGTGCACCCGCTCCCAGGTCAGGGTGGAGTGGCGGTTGGCGGACACGACGTAGTCCCACCTGTCGACGTCGTCGAGAAGCTCGTCGACGTCCATGCCCTCTGCCACTGCGGGGCGTTCGCTCAGGTCCAGGCCCATGTGGGCGAGCGGGGTGCCCTGTTGGGTCTGCACGAGGACCTGGCCGGGGCGCTTGACCAGGCGGCGGTCGAAGCCGTCATTGTGGATGAGGTACTTGGAGCGGGCGAGGGCCGTCCAGTAGGCGGCCGTGCCGGGGCGCAGGCGGCGCGGGCCGGACGGGGCGGTGTCCTGCTGCTCGGCGTCGGCGTCGGCGTCGGGGTCGGGGTCCGGGTCGGCGATCCAGGCGGTGCGGATGTGCGGGGCGTGCGTGCGAAAGGCCCTCTCCAGGGCGCCCGGGCTGTCGCCGGGGCCGCGGACGCCGTGGGCCGCGAAGGCGGCACGGTCGGCACGCAGGGGGAGGCACCGCTGGACCCGGTAGTGCAGGCGCAGGGCGCCGCCGCGCAGGCCCTTCAGCAGGCGGGCGGTGAGCTTGCGGGTGCGGCGCAGCAGGGCCGAGGCCAGCTGCAGGGCGCGCCAGGTGCGGTGCAGGCCGAGGCGGACCAGGCCGTGCCGCAGGCGGTTGCGCGGGGGGACGGGCACGCCGGGGGAGCGGTAACGGCGGTAGTGAGCACGGGCCTTGCGCAGGAACGCGGCGCGGCTGCGGCGCGGGAGGCGGTCGCGGCGGGCGAACACCACGACCAGGTGGTCGACCATCCTGCGGAACAACAGCGGGCGCCAGCGCGCCAGTTCGGGGTTCTGGTCGACGTAGGCGAAGACACGGTCGTACTGCTCGAAGATGTCGAAGTGCCGCGGGCTGACCGTGCCGAGGATCGCGCCCCGGCGGCGCTGCCGGTAGTGCACGCACACCCGGTCCAGGGTCGCGACCGACTCCGCCGTCATCAGGACCGGATACGTCCAGGGCGTGTCCTCGTAGTAGCCGGCCGGGAAGGCGAAGCCCTCCTCCTCGACGAACTCCCGCCGGTACGCCTTGTTCCAGGCGACCATCAGCAGCCGCAGCAGCCCCGGACGGTCCGCCAGCCGGAACGGCGCCGGTCCCGCCTCGGTGAGCTGGGCGGCGGCCTGGTTGCGGATCGTCTCGCCCGTCCAGAACGTGCGCGCGTAGTCGTAGACCAGGACGTCCGGCTCACCGGTCTCCTTCAGCCGGTCCGCGATCTCGTGCAGAGCGTCGGGGGTGAGCGTGTCGTCGCCGTCGAGGAAGACCAGGTAGTCGCCGGTGGCCTCGGCCATACCGGCGTTGCGGGCGGGGCCCAGACCCTGGTTGCGCGCGAGGTGCACGGGGCGTACGCGCGGATCGCGGGCCGCGAACTCGTCGATGATCGCGCCGCACGCGTCCGGCGAGCAGTCGTCGACGGCGATCAGTTCGAGATCGGGATACGACTGTGAGAGCACCGATTCCAGGCACTCGTGCAGGTACGCCTGAACCTTGTACGCGGGGACAATGACACTGAACCTGGGCAAGGGACATCCACTGGGTCGGCCGGGGCGGTAGGCGGCGACAGCGCCTTGCCCGGCAACGGCCAATGGAGTGACTTGGTTACGCCGCGGTACGGCATACGGGGGATCATGAATGAACGTGCGGGGGCGGACCGATGACGGTCCGCCCCCGCAAGCGTGTTGCGCTTGCGCCTACTTGACCGCGCCCGCCATCACGCCGGACACGAACTGCCGCTGGAACGCGAAGAACACGGCCAGTGGGATCACCATGGAGATGAACGCGCCGGGTGCCAGGACGTCGATGTTGTTGCCGAACTGCCGTACCTGCGTCTGCAGGGCGACTGTGATCGGCTGGCTCCCGGAGTCCGTGAAGATCAGCGCGACCAGCATGTCGTTCCACACCCACAGGAACTGGAAGATGCCGAGCGCGGCGATCGCCGGACCGCCGAGCGGCATCACGACGCGGAAGAACAGGCGCAGTTCACCGGCGCCGTCCAGCCGGGCCGCCTCCAGCAGCTCCCGCGGGATCTCCGCGAAGAAGTTCCGCAGCAGGAACACCGCGAACGGCAGCCCGAAGCCGACGTGGAAGAGGATCACGCCGGTCAGGGAGCCGAAGATGCCGATCTCGCCGAACAGTTCGGCGATCGGGATCAGCGCCACCTGCACCGGCACGACCAGCAGGCCGACCACGCCCAGGAACCACCAGTCGCGGCCCGGGAACTCCATCCACGCGAACGCGTATCCCGCGAGCGAGCCGATCACGACGACCAGGACCGTCGCCGGGACCGTGATCAGCACGGTGTTGAGGATCGAGTCGGTGATGTCGCTGTTGCTCAGGAGCTTGTCGTAGCTGTCGAAGGTGAGTTGGGAGGGCTTGCTGAAGACCTCCCACCAGCCGCTCGCGGTCATCTCCTCCGGCGGGCGGAGCGACGACAGCAACAGCCCGATCGTCGGGACCAGCCAGAACAGGCCCACGAGGATCAGAAATACCCGCACCACCCCGCCGCTGACGAACGAGGCAATCCGGCCGCCGAGCGACTGCTCGGCCTTGACACTCGCGGACGGCGTCGCCGCCCCCTTGCTGAGCCCACCGGCATCCGTACTCATCGCCGCCCCTCCCGCCTGAGCCGACGGACGTTGAACCACATCACGGGAATGACCAGGAGCAGCAGGAACACCGCGATCGCGCTCGCGATGCCCGGCTGGTCCTCGGAGAAGCCCTTGCGGTACAGCTCCAGTGCCAGGACGTTCGCGTCGTCCTGGGAGGAGCCCGGGGCGATGATGAAGACCAGGTCGAAGATCTTCAGTACGTTGATCATCAGGGTGACGGTGACGACCGCGAGTACGGGCGCCAGCAGCGGCACCGTGACGCGGCGGAACACCTGCCACTCGTTGGCGCCGTCGACGCGGGCCGCCTCCAGCAGATCGCGGGGGATGCCCGCGAGTCCGGCCGCGATCAGCACCATCGCGAAACCGGCCCACATCCAGATGTACGACCCGATGATGGCCGGCGTGACGAGGGACGGGCCGAGCCAGTCCAGGCCGTTGTACGGCTCCTTGAAGTTGTCCGGCGGGAGCCGCAGCTGAGCCCCCTCGGCGGCGGCCGGCAGCGTGAACGTGCCGTCGTCGGCGGCCTTCGCGCTGGCCACGACCTTGCCGTCCTTGACGGCCTCGATCTTCATCCCGGCATAGCCCAGCTCGGCCGCGTCGACCCCGCCGAGGGTGCCGACACCCTTGCCGCGTGTGAAGTCCTGCCAGGTGGTGCCGGTGATCCCGGCCGGATCGGCCTTCGCCTGGACGGCCGCCTCGGAGCCGTCCGGCATCTGGTCGGGCACGACCCCCACCAGGGGCAGGCTGACCGGGGTGCCCGCGCTGACGGTGGCCTTGGTGATGAAGCCGCCACCCGGTGCCGCTTCGAGCGGCGACTCCCGCCCCGGGTGGGCCTTCGGGAACGCCGACGCCTGCGCGAAGGTGTCGTGCACGCCCACCCACACCGCGTTCGCGACGCCCTTGTCCGGATCCTGGTCGTACACGAGCCGGAAGATGATGCCCGCCGCCAGCATCGAGATCGCCATCGGCATGAAGACGACCAGCTTGAACGCCGTGCCCCAGCGCACCCGTTCGGTCAGCACCGCGAAGATCAGACCGAGCGCGGTGGCGACCGTCGGGGCGAACACCACCCAGATCACGTTGTTCTTGAGGGCCGTACGGATGCCGTCGTCCGTGAACAGCGCCTCGTAGTTGTCGAATCCGGCGAAGCCGCCGCCGGACTGGTCGTAGAAGCTGCGCACGACCGAGTACCCGATCGGGTAGACCACGAGCGCGCCGAGCAGCACGAGGGCGGGCAGCAGGAAGAGCACCACCACGGACCTGCGCGTGCCGGTCACGCTCTTGCGCGACTTGGGTGCGGCAGGGGGCGCAGTGCCTCCTGCCGCTTCCGTCGACGCCATGGCGTCAGTTTCCGAAGGCCGCGGCCGCGTCGGCTTCCAGCTTCTGCTGCGCGCCCGCGACGTCCGACGGGTTCTTCAGGAAGTCCTGGAGAGCCTTCCACTCACCCTTGCCGGGTGTGCCGCCGAAGGCCTGCGGGGCCTGGTCGGACATGTCGAAGCGGAAGTCGTCGCCCGAGTCGATCAGGGCCTTGGCGATCTTCTGCTGCACCTCGTTCGGGTACGCCGAGTTCTCCACGTTCTTGTTCGGCGAGAGGTAGCCGCCCAGCTTCGCCTGGATGGTCGCCGCGTCCGGGGAGGCCAGGAAAGTGGCCAGGGCCTGCGCGGCCTCGGAGTCCTGCAGGATGACGGCCGCGTCGCCACCGGAGACGACGGGTGCGGTGTCACCCACGGTCGGGAACGGGAACACCTTGGCGTCCGTGCCGACCTTCGCCTTGGCCTGCGTGATGTTGACCTGCGCGAAGTCGCCCTCGTAGACCATGGCGGCCTTCGGCTGGTCGCCGCCGGTGTAGACCTGCGTGACGGAGGCCGGGAAGTCGGTCTGCAGCGCTCCGTCCGCGCCGCCCGCCACATAGTCCTTCTTGCCCCACACCTGGGCGAGCGTGGTGAGCGCGTCCTTCACGGACGGGTCGGTCCACTTGATCTGGTGACTGGCCAGCTGGTCGTACTTCTCCGGGCCCGCCTGCGAGAGGTAGATGTTCTCGAACCAGTCGGTGAGGGTCCAGCCCTCCGCACCGCCGACCGAGAACGGCGTGACGCCGGAGTCGTAGACGGTCTGCGCGGTGGTGAGCAGCTCGTCCCACGTCTTGGGCTCGGTGGCCCCCGCGTTCTCGAAGACCTGGGCGTTGTACCAGATCAGGGACTTGTTGGCGGCCTTGTAGTAGACGCCGTACTGCTTGTTGTCGACCTTGCCGATGTCCTGCCAGCCCTGCGAGTAGTTCTCCTGGAGCTCCTTGATCGCCTCGGCGCCCAGCGGCTTGGCCCACTTCTTGTCGACGGCCTGCTTGATGGCGCCGGGCTGCGGCAGCATCGCGATGTCCGGCGGCTGGCCGCCCGCGACCTTCGAGCCGAGGAAGTTGATGATCGGGTCCTGGGCGGGCACGAAGGTGACCTTGGCGCCGGTGCGCTTCTCGAACTCCGCGAGGACCTTCTTGAAGTTCTCCTGCTCGGCACCGGTCCACACGGCGGCGACCTCGAGGGACTCGCCGTCCAGCTTGGGAAGGGTGACGGTGTCGGCGGTCTCCTGGCCGGATCCGCCCTGTTCGTTGCCACTGTCGTTGTCGTCGCCCCCGCATGCGGTGAGCGAGAGTGCGAGGGCGCCCGCGCATACGGCCGCCGCGGCCCTGACGGCCCTGCTTGTCCGGTTCCTGCTGCTCGTGCTGGTGCGCATCACTGCCCCGTTCTTCGTGCCTCGTCGAACGTTCGAGCGCTGTCCCGTGCGATCTGGTCTACGCCTTGGGTTTGAGGGCGGCAAGACCGCGTCCGCTGTCAAGTGGGAGATCGTGACCGGCTCGTGACCAGGGGCCCTGCGCTGGGGTGAACGTCCCTGGGGGCTGCCGCCCCCAGACCCCCGCTATCGGCCTGAACGGCCTCGTCCTCAAACGCCGGACGGGCTGGATTGCGCCGACCGGCGTTACAGGAGTGAGGGCACCTCGGTCGCCGCGACCTCCCGTGCCGCCCTCTCCACCGCACTGGCCAGCAACGCCAGGTCCGTAGGTCCGTTCCCCAGCTCGCGGACCGGGCGCCGGGCCGGCGGATCGCCCATGCGGTGCCACTCCAGCGGCACGACGGTGGGCCGCAGCGTCGCCGTCCGCGGGATACGTCCCGTGACCCGCCCGCCCTGGAACGGCACCGCTCTTCCGTCCGCCCAGGTCAGCCGGCCCCGCCCCGGTGCCGGTTCGTCCGGGCCCGCCGTCACCGCGTCCAGCGTCACCCGCAGCGTCGCCAGTCGCGCCGGCTCCGACTCCGCCGTACGGCCACCGATGGCCGCCGCGGCCACCAGATGCACGCCGAGCCGCTCGCCCTCGCGGGCCACCGCCTCCAGCGCGCGTATCACCGAGCCGGCCGCCGGCCTGCCCGGCGATCCCAGTGCGGGCGAGACCAGCGCGTCCAGGTCGTCCACGACCACCACGAGCCGGGGCAGCGGCGGCACGGCCTGGGCCTGCCGACGGGCCGCCCCCGGCCGCAGCCGGATCGTGGAACTGGTCGGCGCGTCCAGATCCCCCGTGAGATCAGCGGCACCCGCCCCCGCCGCGCGCTGTGCCACCATCCGGCCCGACAGCTCACGCCCGGTGTGCCACTCGGCGAAGTCGGACCGCCCGAGCAGCTCCGCGCGCCGCTTCAGCTCGGCGCTGAGCGACTGGGCGAACTCCCTCATGCGGACGGGGTCGTTGGCGGTCAGGTGGGTGGTCACATGCGGTATGTCCGTGCACGCCCGCAGCCCCTCGCCGTGCCCGCCGCCCCCGCCGGCGCTGTCCCGGCCGTCGATCAGCACGACGCCCAGCCGGTCCGGCCGCTCGGCCGCGGCGAGCGAAGCGACGACGGCCCGCAGCAATTCCGTACGCCCGCTGCCGGGCGGCCCCTCGATCAGCAGGTGCGGTCCGTCGGCGCCGAGGTCCGCGCCGACCGGCCCGCGCGGCCCGGCCCCGAGCACGGCACACGCCCGCCCACCGAGGGCCCGAGGGTCGTCGGCCGCGTCGGCCCACCGCGCCATCAGCGACGCCGGGGTGGCCCGGGCCAGCCCCAACTCGTCGAGCAGCCGGGCCGCCTGAGGCAAGGGCACGGACACGCGCGCGTGCCCCTCCCCGACGGTCCCCTCCGTCCGCAACGGCGCCAGGGCCCGTGCGAACCGCTCCGCCCAGGCGAGGGAGACGGCGTCCACCGCGGCGACGGTGCCGTGCCCGATGGGGCCGTGCGGGGTGGCTGCGGGGGGAGCGGCACCGGGTGCGGCGGCACCGGGCCCGGCCGGGCTGTCGCCGGCCGTGCCGTGCCCGCCCGGGGCGCTGCCGGCCGTGCCGTGAGCTGCGGCGGTCTCGCGTCCGACGGCGCCCTGCTCGGACGACCCGCCCCGTGCCACCCGCATCAGCCGCAGCGCCGTCGCCACGTCCCCGCTGAGCAGCCCGACCGCCCCGCACTCCCGGAACACCGGCGCCACCGTGCACGCCGCCTCGTAGGTCTCCGTCACCGGCGACGCGGGCGACGCCGAGGCCGTCTCGGCGAGGCACACGACGTGGATCCCGGCCCGCGGCCCCTCCAACGCCAGCCGCGCCACCGCGTCGCGCACATCGGCGCCCCCGGGATCGCCGTCCACGACGACCACGGTGTACGGCCCGGGGAACCCGTCCGTCCCGTCACCGGGCACGTCGTCCTGGGCCCACGAGGGCCGCCGAACGGCAGGCTGCGCCGGCACCTGCCCGTCCGGCACGGCCGCGGCGCCCGCGCCCCGCGGCTGCGCCGTCAGGTCCTCCAGCCGCCGCAGCAGCTCCTCGGTACGGGCCGTCGCCTGTTCGCGGTCGTAGGCCAGCAGCAGGCGGCAGTCCTGGCCGTGTCCGGGGCGGACATGCGGGAGCCAGCCCAGCCACGCCCACTCGGCGGTGCGCTCCTCCAGCGGGCGGGAGCGGTCCGCGCTGAGCAGGACCACCTCCAGGGCGTCGGGCGAGTGCAGCGCGGCGAGTTGGGCGAGCACCGCGCGGGCCAGTCCGGCGAGCCGCTCGCGTGGACCGGCCAGGCCCAGCGCGCCGACCTCCCGCAGATCGGTGGTCACCGGCACCGCGGGCAGCAGTCCCGAGGCGTCGGGCGCCGCACGGTCGGCCGTGCCGAGCCGCACCGTGAGGGCCTCCGGGTGCCCCGGTGAGCGCTCCCACAGCCGGGGCCCGGGCCCCAGCGCGGTCAGCAGCAGGGACGCCGGATCCGGCCAGGCCTCCGGCAATTGGGACCGGCTCGTCGGCGCGGGGAGCCCGGTCGCCTCGGCCGGCTCGTCGACGTCGTACGTCCCGTGCCGGACCGCATCCTCCTCGCCGCGCCCGCCGGCCAGCCGCCGCGCCCACGCCGTGAGACCGCCGCGCCTGCGCACGCCCGGCGGGACGTCGGTGCCCCGCAGCGGGGTGCCCCTGCGGGTGCTGCCGGCCGCTGTGCCGTCGGTGAGCCCGGTCCCGGCGGCCGTGGACGCACCAGGGAACAAGTCCCCGGCGTCTTCCTCGCCTTGCCGCCCGTCGAGCGCGCCGACCCCGAAGCCCGCGCCGTGCGTCTCGCCGCCGCGCGGCCCCGGGAGCGGCGGATGCGCCCCTGCGTGCCGCTCGATGCGCGGTGCCCCGCCCTGGAGGGGCACGACGGGCGGCTCGCCGGTGCCGTGTTCCTGAGCGGTCGGCCGCGCTCCCGAGGAGGCGTCCGCGCCGCTTCCGTCCGCCACGCGTGCGTGCGGCACTGCAGCGTCACCCCGCCCGGGTGCCGCCGGGCCGTCGGCCTCGCGGCCGCCCCCGGCAGGGACACGGGTGTGCCCCTCCCCGTCCGGCTCCGTCCGCACCCGCGCCCCCGGGCCGCCGGCCGGAGTCAGCCGCAGGGCCGATTCGCCGATCCGCAGCAGGGCGCCCGGTACGAAGCGCACCGGACGGGTGGTCAGCCGGGTGCCGTCCAGCGTCGTGCCGTTGGTGGAGCCGAGGTCGGCGACCGAGACGCGGCCGTCGGCGGCGACCGTGACCGCGCAGTGCAGCCGGGAGACGTCCGGGTCGTCGAGTGGTACGTCGGCCTCGGCGGAGCGGCCGATGCGGATCTCGCCGCCGTGCAGAAGGTGGACCCCGCCCGCGTCCGGGCCCGCCACGACATGCAACTGCGTCGGGGCGTCGTCCAGCTCGGGGTGGGGCTCGGGCGCCGCGGGGGCGCCGATCGAGAGTACGGCGCCGTCTATCAGAGGGGGCTCGCCGAGGGTGCTGCGCCGGTCGTCGAGGCGCTCCGCGCCCGCGTACAGCACGATCGGGCCGTCGCTCCCGGACACCGCCGAGGCGAGTGCCGAGGCCACCGTGGCCAGGGCCGTGCCCGCTGGTGCCGTGACCAGCACGTCGCAGCTCGCGGCGCGGCCACGCGCCGGGGCAGGCGGGGCCAGCGGGTCTACGACGGTCAGCCGGATCTGCATCGGCGTCAGCGGTCCCTTCTGCGCTGGCGCGGACCAGGGCCCTCCAAGACGGCCCTCCCCACCCCACACGAGCACATCGGCCAGTACTGCACGCATCCTTGCACCTGCCACTGACAACGCGCCTCCCGCCCGAAGACAAGTGATCTTGATTGGTCGGCTCTGCCCGCAAAAGTGCCTGACAGATGACCTACCGACGACCGCTTGAGATCGGTCACGTCCGCTTGCGGCAACCACGAGACAGAGCCGAGCGTCTTTCCTTCGAACATGTACGGGAAGCCGTACGTAAGACGCACAGAAAGAGGACCGGCCGGTGCCCCGGGGCACGGCACTACAGTGGGTCGGAACGTAGGCAAGCAGCAGGGAGCGCGACGTGCGGCCGGTAGGCAGCAAGTACTTCCTCGAGGAGCCGCTGGGTCGCGGCGCCACGGGGACCGTCTGGCGGGCCCGCCAGCGGGAGACCGCGGGCGCCGAGGCCGCGGTGCAGGGGCAGCCCGGCGAGACCGTCGCGATCAAGGTCCTCAAGGAGGAGCTCGCGAGCGACGCGGACATCGTCATGCGGTTCCTGCGGGAGCGGTCCGTCCTGCTCCGGCTGACCCACCCGAACATCGTCCGGGTCCGTGACCTGGTCGTCGAGGGTGAGCTGCTGGCGCTCGTCATGGACCTCATCGACGGCCCCGACCTGCACCGCTACCTGCGCGAGAACGGCCCCTTCAGCCCGGTCGCCGCGTCCCTGCTCACCGCGCAGATCGCCGACGCGCTGGCCTGCAGCCACGCCGACGGCGTCGTCCACCGCGACCTCAAGCCCGCCAACGTCCTGCTCCAGCAGAACGGCGGCCAGATGCACCCGATGCTGACCGACTTCGGCATCGCCCGCCTCGCCGACTCCCCGGGCCTGACCCGCACCCACGAGTTCGTCGGCACCCCCGCGTACATCGCGCCCGAGTCCGCCGAGGGCCGTCCGCAGACGTCCGCCGTCGACATCTACGGCGCCGGAATCCTCCTCTACGAGCTGCTCACCGGGCGTCCGCCGTTCGGCGGCGGCTCCGCCCTGGAGGTCCTGCACCAGCACCTGAGCGCCGAGCCGCGCCGCCCGTCCACGGTCCCCGACCCGCTGTGGACCGTCATAGAACGCTGTCTGCGCAAGAACCCCGACGAACGGCCCAGCGCCGAGAACCTCGCCCGCGGCCTGCGCGTCGTCGCCGAGGGCATCGGCGTGCACGCGAACTCCGCGCAGATCGCCGCGGCCGAGGGCGTCGCCGCGCTGCTCGCGCCCGACCCCGCGCCGGCGGCCGTGCCGGGCTCGGCCGACCCCACCCAGGTGCTGCAGCACGGCGCGCCCCCGGGGGCGTACGACCCGAACGGCGCGACCAGCGTCATGCCGCACACCGGCGCCCCCGGCCAGGCGGGCGCCGCGGACCCCACGGCCGTACTGCCGAACACGGGCGGCCCCGGTGGACGGGGCGCCGCCGACCCGACGGCCGTCATGCCGCCGGTGCCGCCGGGACAGCCCGGTCAGCCCGGTCCGGAGGACCCGCACCCCTGGCAGAACCAGCTGCGTGCCGCCCGGGACCGCAACGAGCAGACGCAGGTCCAGTACCTCGACCCCAGCCAGGACCCGCTGCGCAGGCGCCCCCAGCGCCAGGCCGCCCGCCCGCAGCAGCAGCCCCAGCAGCCCCAGCAGCAGCGCCCGCCGCAGGGCTACGGCCATCCCCAGCAGCACCAGCCGCAGCAGTACGCCCCGCAGCGTCAGCCGCAGCAGCAGCCCCAGCGGTACGCCCCGCCGCCCACGCCGGAGCCGCAGCGGCCCCAGCGCGAGCCGCGTCAGCCGCGTCAGCGCAGTGCCAACCCGATGCGGATCCCCGGCCTGGGCTGCCTCAAGGGCTGCCTGTTCACGATCGTCATCCTGTTCGTGGCGGGCTGGCTGGTCTGGGAGCTGAGCCCGTTGCAGGAGTGGATCGGCACGGGCAAGGGCTACTGGGACCAGCTCGGCGACTGGTTCAGCACCGTGAGCGGGTGGATCGGGGACCTTAGCGGCTCGGGTGGCGGCTCGGGCACGAGCTGACCCGGGGGCCGACGGGGTACGGCGTCGGCTGGTTTGGTTATTTGTCGACACCTGGCGGGTGATTTCCGCCTCGGCGGTGAAGGTTGGCTCTTCGGACGCGTAGCTTTAGCGACACACGCGTCTGTAGGAGCAGCCTTGGCACGGAAGATCGGCAGCCGGTACACCGCCAACCAGATCCTGGGGCGGGGCAGCGCCGGCACGGTGTGGCTGGGCGAGGGGCCCGAGGGGCCCGTCGCCATCAAGCTGCTGCGCGAGGACCTCGCGTCCGACCAGGAACTCGTCGGACGCTTCGTGCAGGAGCGCACGGCTCTGCTCGGCCTGGAGCATCCGAACGTGGTCTCCGTACGCGACCTCGTGGTCGACGGAAACGACCTCGCGCTCGTCATGGACCTGGTCCGGGGCACGGACCTGCGCACCCGGCTCGACCGCGAGCGGCGACTCGCGCCCGAGGCGGCCGTGGCGATCGTCGCGGACGTCGCCGACGGGCTGGCGGCGGCGCATGCGGGCGGGGTCGTGCACCGGGACGTCAAGCCCGAGAACGTCCTGCTGGACATGCAGGGGCCGCTGGGACCCGGGGGCGCCCATCCCGCCCTCCTGACGGACTTCGGCGTGGCGAAGCTCATCGACTCACCGCGCCGCACCCGCGCCACGAAGATCATCGGGACGCCGGACTACCTGGCGCCGGAGATCGTGGAAGGGCTGCCCCCGCGGGCCGCGGTCGACATCTACGCACTGGCGACCGTCCTGTACGAGCTTCTCGCGGGCTTCACCCCCTTCGGCGGCGGCCACCCGGGCGCGGTGCTCCGCCGTCATGTCACGGAGAGCGTGGCGCCGCTGCCCGGCATCCCCGACGAGCTCTGGCAACTGCTCGTGCAGTGCCTGGCGAAGGCACCGGCCTCGCGGCTGCGGGCGTCGGAGCTCGGGGCGCGGCTGCGGGAGCTGCTGCCGTGGGTGGCCGGGATGCCGCCGCTGGATGTGGACGAGCCGGACGCGGAGCCTGCGGAGGACGAGGCTCCGGTCGCCGAGGAGGCGGCGCCGGCGGGAGAGCGGGTGCGGCGGCGGGGAGCGGTCCCGTTGGTGCCGGGCGCGAAGCCGGCGGACTCCAACCGGGACACGCATACGTCGATGAGGGTGCCGGGGCCCGACGAGCTGGCCGGGGGTGCGCGGGGTACGGCACGGGTGCCCCGGGCAGCGGGTGCCCCCGCCCGGGCTCCGCCCGTCATCGTGCCGTGACGCGTCGGCGCCGGGTGGCGGTGGGGGCGGCCGCGGTGGCGCTGGTGGCGGCGGCGGGGGTGGGCGCATGGCTGGCGACCTCGGAGGACGACGCCGGGGCGACACCCCAGGACACGAACAACACGGCTCCGGCGACCCCGTAGCTTCGTCGCCCCAGCCCCCGGCCCGGTCACCCGGCATGGCCCGCTTGGCGGAGCCGTTACGCTGGAGGCGTGGCAGTCGTCGATGTATCCGAAGAGCTCAAGTCCCTCTCCTCGACCATGGAGTCGATCGAGGCCGTTCTGGACCTCGACAAGCTGAGGGCAGACATCGCCGTGCTCGAGGAGCAGGCGGCCGCGCCGTCCCTGTGGGACAACCCGGACGAGGCGCAGAAGATCACCAGCAAGCTGTCCCACCTCCAGGCCGAGGTGCGGAAGGCCGAAGCCCTGCGTGGCCGGATCGACGATCTCGCCGTGCTGTTCGAGATGGCCGAGGAGGAGGACGACCCGGACACCCGTGCCGAGGCCGAGTCCGAGCTCGCCGCCGTCCGCAAGGCGCTGGACGAGATGGAGGTGCGGACGCTCCTCAGCGGCGAGTACGACTCCCGGGAGGCGCTCGTCAACATCCGTGCCGAGGCGGGCGGCGTCGACGCCGCCGACTTCGCCGAGAAGCTGCAGCGGATGTACCTGCGCTGGGCGGAGCAGAAGGGCTACAAGACCGAGATCTACGAGACGTCGTACGCCGAAGAGGCCGGCATCAAGTCGACCACGTTCGCCGTGCAGGTGCCGTACGCCTACGGCACGCTCTCGGTCGAGCAGGGCACCCACCGGCTCGTGCGGATCTCGCCCTTCGACAACCAGGGGCGCCGCCAGACCTCCTTCGCGGGCGTCGAGATCCTTCCCGTGGTCGAGCAGACCGACCACATCGAGATCGACGAGTCCGAGCTGCGGGTGGACGTGTACCGGTCGTCCGGTCCCGGCGGTCAGGGTGTCAACACCACCGACTCCGCGGTGCGGCTCACCCACCTCCCCACCGGCATCGTCGTCTCCTGCCAGAACGAGCGGTCGCAGATCCAGAACAAGGCGACCGCCATGAACGTTCTCCAGGCGAAGCTGCTGGAGCGGCAGCGCCAGGAGGAGCGGGCCAGGATGGACGCCCTGAAGGACGGCGGCAGCTCCTGGGGCAACCAGATGCGGTCGTACGTGCTGCACCCGTACCAGATGGTCAAGGACCTGCGCACCGAGTTCGAAGTCGGCAACCCCGAGGCCGTGTTCAACGGTGAGATCGACGGGTTCCTGGAAGCCGGGATTCGCTGGCGCAAGCAGCAGGAGAAGTAACTTTGTCGACAAGGCAACTGCCGCCATCCCGGCGGCAGTTGCCTTTTCTGTGCCTGCATGTCTGGGTTTTACATCACACTCACAGACTCCAACCCCTGGCATAGCCCCCGTATTTGGACATGGCGCACGCAAACGGCCTTGACGTGTCTTTGAAAAATGGGAAGGGTAAAGCGCGGCATGCGTATCTCTGGGGCGCATGTGAACCGGGGGATTCGAGTTAAGCGACGTCCTCCGTCGATCACGGCCCCCGAGCGCCGCCTCACTGACGATTCAGCTACTGGGGGTAGCAACCACATGACGAAGAAGACGCGGATCCGTATCGCGCGCCTCGCGGCCGGTGCCGTGATCGCGGCCGGTGCCTCGCTGACCGCTGCGGGTGCGGCTTCGGCCGCGCCGTCGGAGGACTGCCTGCTCGGCATTTGCATCGGTGGAGAGGACGACCCGACCGACCCGGCGCCCACCGACCCGCCGACCGAGGACCCGATTCCGACGGACCTCCCGACCGACCCGATCCCGACCGAGGACCCGATCCCGACCGAGGACCCGACCGTCGAGCCGACCGAGCCGGAGGAGCCCACCGAGGACCCGACCACCGAGCCGACCGACCCGGGCAACGGGAACGGCAACGGCAATGGGAACGGCAACGGCGGCGGCAACGACAACACCAACCCCGACGGTGGCACGTCCCCCCAGGAAGAGGGTTCCTCCTCCCTGACGGAGACCAACACCGACAGCACGGGCACCGGCGCCAACACGTCCGCCCAGGGCAACGGTGAGGAGCTCGCCGAGACCGGTGCCGCTGAGACCACGTTCCTGCTGGTCGGCGCCGCCACGATGATCGCCGGTGGTATCGGCTTCCGCATTCTGCCGCGCCTCGTGGGCGGCCGTGGTGGTGCGGCTGCCTGACGGTAGCCGGTCGTCCACGCTGCGTGATTCACGCCGTACGGCCGAGGGGCCCGGAGCGCATTTCGCTCCGGGCCCCTCGCCATGTCCGCACGTCAGTACACGGTGCGGGCGTCACCCTATGCCGTCTGGTGCGCCAGCAGTGCCACAGCCGCGATCAGCACCGCCAGCAGGGCGATCAGCGTCATGGGGTTCAGACCCGCGAACGGGTTCTCCTGCTGCAGCCGCTCACGGTTCGCCCGGCACACGGGGCAACGGCCCTCACTCACGGGCGCGGCACAGTTCGCGCACACCAGCCGGTCGTACGTCATGCGCCACCCTCCTAGCCAGTTCCCTCCGGGGGGTTCAACGGGTTCCGCCCCGAGAACGTTCCCCCCTCCACAATGCCAGGTTCCCCGGGAAAGGGCGCGGGCGCTCCCGGAGGGGTGGTTGCCAACCCGGCACAAATTGCACAAGCCTCGCGCAACCCCTCCCGGTGCCTGCGCCCCCGCCCCCGGTTCGCGTATGGTCACGCTCATCTACCCCCGGCGACCCATGGTGCATCCGTGATCCGACTCGACAACGTCTCCAAGGTCTACCCCAAGCAGACCCGCCCCGCACTCAGGGATGTGTCCCTGGAAGTGGAGAAGGGCGAGTTCGTGTTCCTCGTCGGGTCCTCCGGCTCCGGAAAGTCCACCTTCCTGCGGCTGATCCTCCGCGAGGAGCGGTGCACTCACGGGCAGGTGCACGTCCTTGGCAAGGACCTCGCGCGCCTGTCCAACTGGAAGGTGCCGCAGATGCGCCGCCAGCTGGGGACCGTGTTCCAGGACTTCCGGCTGCTGCCGAACAAGACGGTCGCCGAGAACGTGGCCTTCGCGCAGGAGGTCATCGGCAAGTCCCGCGGCGAGATCCGCAAGTCCGTGCCGCAGGTGCTCGACCTCGTCGGGCTGGGCGGCAAGGAGGACCGGATGCCCGGTGAGCTCTCCGGTGGTGAGCAGCAGCGGGTGGCGATCGCCCGGGCCTTCGTCAACCGGCCCAAGCTGCTGATCGCCGACGAGCCCACCGGCAACCTGGACCCGCAGACCTCCGTCGGCATCATGAAGCTGCTCGACCGGATCAACCGGACGGGCACCACCGTGGTGATGGCGACGCACGACCAGAACATCGTGGACCAGATGCGCAAGCGCGTCATCGAGCTGGAGCAGGGCCGCCTCGTCCGCGACCAGGCACGCGGCGTCTACGGCTACCAGCACTGACCGCGACCGTCCACGGAAAGGCCTGAAGAAGACGCCATGCGCGCCCAGTTCGTACTCTCCGAGATCGGTGTCGGTCTCCGCCGCAATCTGACGATGACCTTCGCCGTCATCGTCTCCGTCGCCCTGTCGCTCGCCCTGTTCGGCGGGTCGCTCCTGATGAGCGACCAGGTCAGCACCATGAAGGGCTACTGGTACGACAAGGTCAACGTCTCGGTGTTCCTCTGCAACAAGAGCGACGCCGAGTCCGACCCCAACTGCGCCAAGGGCGCGGTGACCGACGACCAGAAGAAGGAGATCCTCGCCGACCTGGACAAGATGACGGTCGTCGAGAAGGTCGTCTACGAGTCGCAGGACCAGGCGTACAAGCACTACAAGGAGCAGTTCGGCGACTCCCCGCTGGCGGCCTCGCTCACGCCGGACCAGATGCAGGAGTCGTACCGGATCAAGCTGAAGGACCCGGAGAAGTACCAGGTCATCGCGACCGCCTTCGACGGGCGCGACGGTGTGCAGTCGGTGCAGGACCAGAAGGGCATTCTGGACAACCTCTTCGGGCTGCTGAACGGCATGAACTGGGCCGCCCGGGCCGTGATGGCGCTGATGCTCGTGGTCGCGCTCATGCTGATCGTCAACACCGTGCGGGTGTCCGCGTTCAGCCGGCGGCGTGAGACGGGCATCATGCGGCTGGTGGGCGCCTCCGGCTTCTACATCCAGGCGCCGTTCATCATGGAGGCCGCGGTCGCCGGGCTCATCGGCGGGTCGGTCGCCTGTGCCTTCCTGGTGATGGCGCGGTACTTCATCATCGACCACGGTCTGGCCCTGTCGGAGAAGCTGACGCTGATCAACTTCATCGGCTGGGACGCGGTGTTGACGAAGCTGCCGCTCATCCTCGCGACGAGCCTGCTGATGCCCGCGTTGGCAGCGTTCTTCGCGTTGCGCAAGTATCTGAAGGTGTGACCAACGCCAAGGGGGCCGTCCGGTCAACGGACCGTACGGCCCCTCGCGTTGTCCTAGACTCACCGGCATGTCAGGTCGTGACCTGTTCTGTCAGCCCCGCCGCTTCGGCCGCGGGGCCGCCCTGACATTGGTCTTCGCGAGTGTGCTCGTCGCCGGTGCCGCGACCGGCTCGCTGCCCGGCCCTGACCGGAAAACCCCGCCGACGCCGCCGGTTCGGCCGCTCCGGCGGGCCGGCACGTGGATGTCGCCGAGGCGGCCGCCGAGGCCATGGCCGCGGGCAAGTCCCCCATGGAGGCCGCCGAGCGCGCGGTCAGCCGCAGCGGGGACCGCTGGGGCGCCGTCTACTCCCAGGGCGAGTACGAGGAGTTCGAGGAGGCCCTCGACGGCGAGTACACCGGCGTCGGGCTGTGGGCGCGCCGCGAGCGTGACGGCCGTATCGAGGTGACCAGGGTGCGGGCGGGGTCGCCCGCCGCCGTCGCCGGGATCCGCGCGGGCGACCTGGTGCGCAGCATCGACGGCAAGAAGGTCGACGGGCGTCCGGTCACCGAGGTCGTCTCCTTACTGCGGGGCGACGCGACCGACGCGGACGCGGGTACGGCGGTGGAGGTGGGGCTGGAGCGCGGCACGTACGCGTGGGACCTCACGCTGCGCCGGGCCCGGCTGTCCACCGACTCGGTCACCGTGCGACAACTCGCCGACGGCGTCACCGTCATCAAGATCGCCTCCTTCACCAAGGGCTCCGGGGACGCGGTCCGCGAGGCCGTACGACACGCCCCGGCCGCCACCGGCGTCGTCCTCGACCTGCGGGGCAACTCCGGCGGCCTGGTCACCGAGGCCGTCACCGCCGCCTCCGCCTTCCTCGACGGCGGCCTCACCGCCACCTACGACGTCGACGGCGACCAGCGCGCCCTGCACGCCGAACCCGGCGGCGACACCGCCAGACCCCTGGTCGCGCTCGTCGACGGCGGCACGATGAGCGCGGCCGAGCTGCTCACCGGTGCTCTGCAGGACCGCGGCCGCGCGGTCGTCGTGGGCACCCGCACCTTCGGCAAGGGCTCGGTCCAGATGCCGAGCCGCCTCCCCGACGGCTCCGTCGCCGAGCTGACCGTCGGGCACTACCGCACCCCTTCCGGGCGGACTGTCGACGGCCGCGGCATCACCCCCGACCTGGAGGCCGACCGACAGGTCCTGGAGCGGGCCCAGACGGTCCTCAGCGGCCTCGGCGACTCGTAAATCGGCTTTCCGCGCACCCCCTCCGTAGTGCGAAAATGGACGGCACTATGAGCAAGGGAATGTACGTACCCAAGGAGTCCCAGCCCAAGCAGGGCGGCGGGGCGGCGGCCGGCAAGACCCGAGACGGCGAGAAGGGCGGCAAGCGCAAGATCGTCGCCCAGAACAAGAAGGCCCGGCACGACTACGCGATCATCGACACCTTCGAGGCCGGCCTGGTCCTCATGGGCACCGAGGTCAAGTCGCTGCGTGAGGGCCGGACCTCGCTGACCGACGGCTTCGTCCAGATCGACCAGGGTGAGGCGTGGCTGCACAACGCCCACATCCCGGAGTATCACCAGGGCAGCTGGACCAACCACTCCGCGCGCCGCAAGCGCAAGCTGCTGCTGCACCGCGAGGAGATCGACAAGCTGGAGGCGAAGTCCCAGGAGACGGGTCACACGATCGTGCCCCTCGCCCTGTACTTCAAGGACGGTCGCGCGAAGGCCGAGATCGCTCTGGCGCGAGGCAAGAAGGAGTACGACAAGCGCCAGACGCTGCGGGAGAAGCAGGACCGGCGGGAGTCGGACCGGGCGATCGCGGCGGCGAAGCGGCGGCAGCGCGCCCAGTAGCGGGCCGCCCCAGTAGCAGGCAGCCCCAGTAGCAGGCTGCAAGGAATACGCTGGCATGGTCGTGCGTTGGTCACGTACGATGGCACTGCACCTCACAGAGGGTGCGCGCCCCTCTCCGGTCGCCGGAGGTTTGCCGGAGGGGATTGAAAAAACAACATGGGGATGATCGGTTTCGACAGCGGCTGTTCAAGCAGGGGAAGCGTGTCGAGGAAGCGGCAATGATCTCGTAAACCATATGTCGCAACCAATAATCGCCAATTCCAAGAGCGATTCCCGCGCCTTCGCCCTCGCTGCCTAATAAGCAGTGAGTGAAGGCCCTAACGGGTGTCAGCCCGGGGGTGTTCCCGACCCGGACCCTGGCATAATCTAGGGGACTAAACCATCGAACCCGGTCACGGGGTTCGATGGGAAACCAAACAGTGACTGGGCCCGTCGGCGACTTGTTCGCGTGATCGCCGGGGCCGAGAAAATCGCAGCGAACTGCACACGGAGAAGCCCTGCTTCTGCACCGTTGGACGCGGGTTCGATTCCCGCCATCTCCACGATCGGGAGGTTTCCGAACCTCCCTAACCCATGTGGGCAAAGGCCCCGCCGCCTTCGGGCAGCGGGGCCTTTGTCATGCCGGGACGGTCACGCCGTGCTCTGCGGGGCCGGAGTGATCTGTGACACCCCTGTGACCGGAGGTGTGGGTTCCGCCACAGACCGTGGGTGCGGTCCCTGGTGAGCTGGGCGGATGCCTACCGCCTCGCGCACCGTCCCCGCTGCCCTCGCCGGTGTTCTGCTGCTGGCCGCGTGCGGTTCCCAGAGTGCATCCCAGGGCGATGACGCGACGAGGGCTCGCGGCGCCGGGGCCCCGGTCGGCGCCGTGTCGCTGTGCCCGTCGGACTTCGTGCAGTACGGCAGCCCGCCGCCGTCCGTCGAACCGGCCGTCACACCCTCGGGTACGCCGACGCCGCTGCCCCTGCCCTCCTCGGTCGACGGTCCGGGCGAGGACGGGGTCGAGGTGACCGGCCTGTACGCCTGGGGGCAGGACAGCGGCTGTGACGCCGACTTCTCCGCCGAGTTCGAGGTCACCAACCGGGGTACGCAGGCGGCCACTTACACGGTGACCATCGGGTTCCTGTCGGCGTCCGGAGGCGCCGTCGACAACGTCGAGCAGACCGTCGCGTCGGTCGAGCCGGGACGGACCGTCAAGGCGGCCGTCGCCATGACGGGGCCCGCCCCGGGCGCCCCCGAGGTGACGGGCGCGGAAGTGATCAAGGTACGCAGCGTTCCCGTCGTCGAAGGGTCGTCCGCCTCGGGGCCGTGCCCGGCGTCCGGCGTGCACGTCTACGCCGACCGGGGAGACGCCGCCATGGGGCTGCGCGTCGTCGGACTGCATCTCGTCAACTGCGGCACCGGACCTACGAGCTCCATGGCTACCCGCAGCTCGAACTCCTCGACGCGGACCACGACATCGTCGACGGCGTGCGGATCCTCCAGGGCACCGATCAGATCAGCACCGGCACCGGTGGGACCGGTCGGCCGCAACCCGTGGTGCTGCGGCCGGGTGAGGCCGCCCGGTCGACCCTGGCCTGGCGCAACACCACCGAGGCGGGCGTCGGCGACCCGGTCAACGCGCCGTACGTCCGGGTGCGGGCCAAGCAGGGCGCCGACCCCGTGACGGTGATGCCGGAACTGGACCTCGGGACGACCGGCAAGCTCGGCGTAGGGCCGTGGAAGAAGGACGAGACGTACCGGTGACCGGCCCTCTCGCCGTCCTGGCGGGTGCCCTGGCGCTGGGCCTGCTCGTCCATCCGCGCATCGCGCACGGCGTCAAGGTTCTCGTCCTCACCGCGCCTCCGGTGGCGGGAGTGGCCTGGCTCCTGGACGAGGTGTTCGGGCGGCTCGGCGTCGCTCTCACCGTCGTCGCCGTGTACGTCGTCGTGCTGGTCGCGCTGAACGGACTCATCGGCCATCCCCGCCTCCCGGCCTGGGCGAGGGCGGCGGCGTTCGTCACGATTCCGGTCGCGGCGGCGGCCTGGCTGCTGGTCGTCACGGCGGACGACACGGCCAAGGACCCCGGCGAGGACCCGTGCTCCATGCGCTACGGCGGCGTCGGCGTCTCCAAGGCGTTTCCCCCGCAGGCGTACTGCCTCTACGAGGACGGCGGGACGCACAACCTCGCGGCGGGCGCCCAGTTCGTGTTCTGGGTCTGCTTCTTCAGCAGCCTGCTGCTGCTCGCGGCCGGGCTGTGGGAGGTCGCGCGTGATCCGGGCAGGCTCGTGCGGCAGTTCCGTACGGACCCTCGCCCTCTCGATGAACCACCATGAACCACCATGCGTGAGACGTCCGTTGTGGTGTCCCACTCCATATCGACGGGTCGTTCATGCTTCTACGGTCCCTCCGCATGACACAGACCAGAGCCGCAAGCCGTCGAATCGCCGTCTGCGCGAGCCTTCTCGCCGCCCTGATCGCCGCTTTCCTCACCCCGGGCCGGGCCGAGGCCGCCTCCCTCCAGGAGGTCACCGGGTTCGGCTCCAATCCCGGTGCGCTGCGCATGTTCCGGTACGTCCCCGACGGGCTGCCCGCCGGCCGGCCCGTGGTCGTCGCACTGCACGGCTGCACGCAGAACGCCTCCGGATACGGCACCGGCAGCGGATGGCTCCAGCTCGCCGACCGCTGGGGCTTCTCCGTCGTGCTGCCGCAGCAGCAGAGCACCAACAACGCCTCGTCCTGCTTCAACTGGTTCCAGAGCGGCGACATCGCGCGCGGCCAGGGCGAGGCCGCGTCCGTCGCCCAGATGGTCGACCGGCAGCTCGCCGACACCTCCGCGGACGCGTCGCGGGTGTATGCCACCGGGCTGTCCGCCGGGGGCGGGATGACCGCGGTGATGATGGCGGCGTACCCGGAGAAGTTCGCGGCGGGCGGGATCGTCGCCGGGCTGCCGTACGGGTGTGCGCAGGCGGCCGGGTCGCCGTATGTGTGCATGTACGTCGGGGCGACGCAGACCCCGAAGCAGTGGGGGGACCGGGTGCGGGCCGCCCGGCCGGGGTACGCCGGGCCCTGGCCTACCCTCGTCGCCTTCCAGGGCACGGCCGACTACACCGTGAAGCCCGTCAACATGGCCGACCTGGTGAAGCAGTGGACCGATGTGCACGGGAGCGATCAGGCCGCCGACGTGAGTGACACCGTGGCCGGGTATCCGCATCAGGTCTTCCGGGACGCGGGCGGGCGTGCGGTCGTGGAGACGTACAGCGTCACCGGGATGGGGCACGGGCAGCCCGTCGATCCGGGGAGCGGGAGCGAGCAGTGCGGGAGCGCCGGGGCGTATGTCCTCGACGTGAACCTGTGTGCCGCGTATCGGATGGGGCGGGCCTGGGGACTGGGGTGAGCCGAGGGCGCTCTGTCGCCGCGGGCGGTTGTCCGGGATGCTGCTGAAGCATGAGCGGACCCGTGAGAACTTCCGGGAGATGCGTCAACTCCCCTAGAAGACTGTGGATATGGCCCGTCGCCGCGGCGCTCGTCGCCGCCGTCCTGGGGCCCGGCGCGCAGGCCGGTGCGGACTCGGACCGCACCGGCCTGCCGGAGGCCGTCGACACCATCCTGGGCGACGCGCGGATGGAGGGCGGCGTGGCGAGCGTCGTGGTGGCGGACGCCGGTACCGGTGAGCTCCTCTACCGGCATCTGCCCGCCACCCGGCTGATGCCCGCCTCCAACACCAAGCTCGCCACCTCGGCCGCGGCCATGGAGATCCTCGGGCCGCAGTACCGGTTCACCACCGACGTGCTGACCACCGGGCGCCGGCACGGCTCCGTGCTGCGGGGCGACCTGTATCTGCGCGGCACCGGGGACCCGACCCTGCTCGCCGGCGACTACGACCGGCTCGCCGCGCGTCTCGCCGCGTCGGGGATCACACGCGTGGACGGGCGGCTGATCGCCGACGACACCCGGTTCGACAGCGTGCGGCTCGGGCGGTCCTGGGCCGCCGACGACGAGTCGTCGTACTACTCGGCCCAGATCAGCGCGCTGAGCGTGGCGCCGGACACCGACTACGACACCGGGACCGTGATCGTCACGGTCGCGCCGGGGGATCAGGCCGGTGCCGAACCGGTCGTCACCGTCACGCCCGGCACCGACTACGTCGACATCGACGTGCGGGCCACGACGGTCGCCGCCGGCGGCGCGAACGACCTCACCGTCGAGCGCGAGCACGGCACGAACACCGTCGTCGTCAGCGGTACGACACCCGTCGGCGGCGCCGGTGCCAAGGAGTGGGTCAGCGTGTGGGGGCCCACCGGGCATGCCGCCGCGGTCTTCCGGGACGCGCTCGCCGAGCGTGGCGTCAAGGTCGTGGGGCCGACCCGCCTGGGACGCCGGACTCCCGCGGGAGCGACGGAGTTGGCCTCGCACGACTCCATGGCTCTGAAGGACCTGCTCATCCCGTTCATGAAGCTCTCCAACAACATGCACGCCGAGATCCTCACCAAGGCCATGGGCCACGAGGTCTCGCGGCAGGGGAGCTGGGGCGCCGGGCTGGACGCGATCAGCGGCTACCTCAAGGGCGTCGGCGTCGACGCCGTGAAGGTGCGGCAGGTCGACGGCTCGGGGCTCTCGCGGATGGACAACTTCGCCGCCGGGCAGCTCGTCGAGCTGCTCCTCGCCGTGCGTGCAGAGCCCTGGTACGCCGACTGGCACCGTTCGCTGCCGGTCGCCTGCGACCCCGACCGCTTCGTCGGCGGCACGCTGCGCTCACGGATGTGCGGGACACCGGCCGCGCTCAACGCCCGTGCCAAGACGGGGTCGTTGACGGGGGCGTCGGCGCTTTCCGGGTACGTCACCGACTCCGGCGGGCGTGAACTCGTCTACGGCATCGTCCTCAACAACTATCTGGCCTCGTCCGTGAAGCCGTTGGAGGACGCCATCGTGGTGACGCTGGCCCGGTCGTCCGCGGAGGCGGCCGGGCCGGCGTCGATCCGCGGGGGCGGGACGAACACGGACGTCGAGTGTGCTTGGCGCAAGCCCGACCTGTGCTGAGGCCGAATGGCCCGCCCCGGACCCGTACGGGGGAATTCCGGATCCGGGGCGGTGCTGAGGGGGCCGCGGCGGCGCGTTACTCCGCGGCGCCGGGCGTCGGCGTCACTTGAAGGCGTGGACGTTGCGCCGGGCCCAGCCCGCGAAGGAGCCGGCCGGGCGGCCGAGGATCTTCTCCGTGTCGGAGCTGACCCGCTGCTCGGCGGGGAGGGGCTCGCCGAGGATGTCGAGCGTGCCGTCGATCACCGGCTCGGGCATGAACTGCGCCATGTGCTCGCGCGCCTGCTCACGGGTCAGCTCCACGAAGCCGACCTGCTCACCGATCGCCTCGGCCAGCGCCGCCGCCTGCTCGCGCGGGGTGACGGCGGCCGGGCCGGTCAGCTCGTACGTCCGGCCGCCGTGGCCCTCCTCGCGCAGGACCACGGCGGCGACCTCGGAGATGTCCGCCGGGTCCACGACCGGCAGCGCCACGTCGGCGAACGGGGCGATCACCGCGCGCTGCGTGCGGACGGGCTCGATCCAGGCGTAGGCGTTGGAGGCGAAGCCGCCCGGGCGAAGGATCGTCCAGTCCAGGCCCGAGGAGCGCACGGCCTCCTCGAACTCCCGCAGCCGGCCGTGCGAGAGGGCGTCCGGGCGGGTGCCGTTGATCTGCGAGGAGAGCAGCACCACGCGCCGCACGCCGGCCTCCCTGGCCGCCGCCAGCACGTCGACGGCGGGCGCGCCGCCGCCGAGCAGCTCACCGGCGAGCAGGATGAACAGCGCCTCGGCGCCGTCCAGGGCGGGGCCCAGGGTGGCGGGATCGGCGAGGTCGGCGCGGACATGCCGCGCTCCCTCCGGAAGGTCGTAGGAGAGGGGATTGCGGGAAACGGCCGTCACCTTCTCGCCGGCGGCGGCGAGGGTCTCGACGAGCGGGCGGCCGACGTTTCCGGAGGCTCCGGTGACAACGAACATGAGAACTCCCAAAGGTGTGTGAAGAGGGTGGAGTTGGGGCGGATCCACGCGATGTCTGCGACGTTAGCATCCTCCGTATAGTAGGTACCTAGAGGAAAGTGACTATGTGGCTGCCGCATCCTGGAGCACCCCGTAGCGCGCCATCAGGTCGCGGCCCAGGCGGGCCAGGTGTTCGCGTGCCTGGGGCGGGCCCACCACCTCGACCCGGGCCCCCAGGCCCGCCAGCTGCGCGGCCAGCACCTCCACCGACGGCCCGGCGGCCTCGATCTCCCGTCTGCCGTCCTCGAGTAACCGGCCGATGCTCAGCCGCCCGCCGAGCAGCCGCTGGAGCACGGGCAGGGCGTCCTGATCGGCCCGCGCCGACACGGTCGCGGCGAGGAGGCGGTCCTCCAGCCGGGTGACCAACGTCCGCCAGGCGGCCGTCAGATCGAAGTCGGCGGGGCGGCGGACCGGCTCCTCGGTCGGCTCCGCCGAGGTCACCCGGCCCAGCCGGAAGGAACGCAGCCCCTCCGACGTGCCGGCCACCAAGTACCAGTGGCCCGCCTTGAGGACCAGCCCGAGCGGGTCCACGGTCCGCTCGTGCGGTACGCCGCCGGGGCGGGCGTAGCCGAGCCGGACCCGTACGCCGTCCAGCACCGCCCGCTCCAGGGCCGTATGGTGCGGGCCGCTCGCCATCACGGCCGTGCGCGACCAGTCCTGGTCGTCGACGATCCGCGCCCGGGACGCCGCCTCGGCATGCGGCCGCAGCGGCTCCGGCACCGCCCGCAGCAACTTCCTGAGCGCCGAGCGCAGTTCGGGGGAGGCCGCCGAAGAGCCCGCGGCCAGGAACAGCGCCTGTACCTCCGGCGAGGTGAGCCCGGTCAGATCCGTGCGCGCTCCGCCGACCAGCCGCCATCCGCCGCCCCGGCCGCGCTGCGCGTACACGGGGACGCCGGAGGCGATCAGGGCCTCCAGGTCGCGCCGCGCGGTACGTTCGGAGATCTCCAGCTCGGCGGCGAGTTGCGCGGCGGTCACCCTGCCGCGCGCCTGGAGGAAGAGCAGAGCCGCCACCAGTCGGTCAGCTCGCATCAGTGATCAGCCTTTCCTGGAAAGTGGCCGGAGGGTGGCCTGTTTGGCCGGAAGACTCGATGCCATGACGAACTCCATGAGCGACCCCCGCAACGGACTGCTGAAGGCCGTCGACCTGGCCGGTGACGTGCTCGCCTCGGTGCGGCCCGAGGACCACGACCGCACCACGCCGTGTCCGGACTACTCGGTGCGCCAACTGTCCAATCACCTTGTCTCCGTGCTCCGCCGGGTTGCCGTGATCGGCGCCGGCGGACAGTTCTTCAGCGTTCCGCACTTCGCCGAGGACGTCGCCGACGGCGCCTGGGCCGAGGCCTGGGCCGTCGGGACGAAGGAGCTGCGGTCCGTCTGGACGGACCCGGCGGTTCTGGGCCGGGAGATCGGGCTGCCCTGGGGCCCGTACCCGGCGCCGCCGCCGCGGTCATCTACACCAACGAGTTCGTGCTGCACACCTGGGACCTCGCCAAGGCGACCGGCCAGAACCCCGCCTGGGACGACGACGTCCTGGCCGCACCGCTCGCCGCCATGCAGCGCGCCGTGCCCCGCGAACCGCGCGGCGGCCAGGTGCCGTTCGGCCCCGTCGTGGTCGTCCCCGAGGACGCCCCCGCCATCGACCGCCTGGTCGGCTGGTACGGCCGTAGGCCCTGAGCCCGTACAGCACGTCCCCCGCGAGGCCGCCGGACCCCGTTGTCCGGCGGCTTTTCGTGGTGTCGGGACGTGACCGTCAGGCACCTATGGACTGCGGGAAGCGGAAGAACCGGTACGGGTCGTACTTGGACTTGATCCGGGTCAGCCGGGAGTAGTTCTCCGCGTAGTACGACGCCTTCCAGTCCTTCAGTGACGGGTCCATCCAGTTCTGGTAGGTCTCGCCGTTCGACAGCGGGTCGATCGTCGCGAAGCCCTTGTCGGCCCAGGCGTTCGCGACCGCCTTGGCCTCTTCGGTCACCTGGGCCGGGTCGTTGATCAGCACCCGGTAGTTGACCGAGAAGAGCGAGTCGCGGTGCACATACGCCGTGGCGGTGCGTGCGACGTCGTTCGCGGCGCCCCCGAAGAAGTGGAAGTCCAGGTAACGCGCCTGCCCAGCCCTGCGGTTCGCGTCGAACGCCGTCATCACGTCCGCCCAGCCGCTCGCCGGGTACGGCTCGCTGCCCAGCCGTGTGCGCTCCAGGCCGTACGCCGGGCGGGACAGCGTGCCCTGCGAGGTCTTCTCGGAGCGCTGGCACTGGGCCTCGGTGAGGGTGGCGCAGCCGAATATCATCATCATGAGCTGCTGGTACGTCATGACGCCGTCCTGCCGCTGCGCGGGAGCGCCCGTCAGGGCGGTCAACCGGGCCGCCTCACCGGCGAGTTCTGTCGGGGTCCCGCGGGAGGCGAGGAAGACGTTGGCCTGCGGCACCGAGCCCGGCGCCGCGTCGGGCTGTACGACGTAGGCACCGCCGCCGACGGTGTGCGGGGCGTCCACCAGCCACCGGGCGACGCCGTCGAGGACGTCGGCCATCCGGTCGTAGGGGAAGATCAGGTTGCTGATGGCCATCTGGTCGCCGCTGTGCGGGGTGACCGTGAAGCGGGTGACGATGCCGAAGTTGCCGCCACCGCCGCCGCGGATCGCCCAGAACAGGTCCGGGTACTGCTTCGCCGAGGTGGTCACCACGCGGCCGTCGGCGAGCACCACCTGGGCGGCGGTCACCGCATCGCTCGCCATGCCCGTCGGCCGGGTCAGGAAGCCGAAGCCGCCGCCCTGCAGGAAGCCGCCGGCGCACACGGTCGGGCAGCCGCCCTCGCTGACCACGAGGTGGTGCGGGGCCAGCGCGTTGAGGATGTTGACGTTCTGCGCGCCCGGGCCGATCTCCACCGACGAGGGGCTCTTCACCGTCACGGCGTTGAGCCTCGACACGTCGATGACCATGCCCGGCGTCGTGGACCAGCCGCCGTAGTTGTGGCCGCCGCTGCGCACCGCCGTACGGACGCCGTTGTCCTGGGCGAAGCGCACGCAGACCGAGGCGTCCGCCGCGCTCGCGCAGTAGGCCACCGCCTGCGGGTTGACGGTGTCGAACTGGCCCAGCTCCAGCTGCCGGGCGACGGAGTAGTAGGGGTCGGTGGGCAGCACGAGCCGGCCCGAGAGCCTGGCCGCGAGTTGGTTCCACGGTGTCCCCGAGCCCTCGGCGGCGACGGGGATGGCGGGCACGAGGGCGATGCCGGCTGCGGCCGAGCCGGCGCCGAGCAGGGTTCTACGACTGATCACACGGTGTCCCAGTGTCGATGCGGGTGTGGTGGAAGGAGGTTCGGTGAGGGTTCGGGGGCCAGGGGCTGGGGCCGGGGGCCCGCACCGGGCGGCGCGTGGGGGTGGCACCCCGCCCTGTGCGGGCCGGTCTCGGGGTGCGGCTGCGGTCAGGAGACCTTCTTGCCGCGGACGGCGGACTTGGCGACGCCCTTGAGCATCGCGCGGCCGAGGTCGCGCATCTCCTTGGGGCCGTTGGTGCTCGCCCACCACATGAACTTGATCATCGTGGGGGTGGTGGCCCGGTAGAAGCGGTGGTCCTCGCCGTCCTTCCAGCCGAAGGGCGTGTTGACCGACTCGCAGTCGTTGATGGCCTGGAAGACGATGTCGGCCGCCTTGTCACCGTCGATCTCGCCGGCCTCGTAGCTCAGGCACGTCTCGTTGGTGACGTCGAGCAGGTGCTTGAAGGCGTGGCTGTCCGGCCACCACAGGCCCGGGTAGGGCGAGTTCTCCATCTCGCGGAAGTGCCGGTCGTCGCCGTCCAGGGTGAACTCCTGGCGGGCCTGGATCTGCCGCATGGTGGCGGGCGTGGTGAAGCAGGCCCAGACCCGGAACACCGCGTTCCAGAGCCGGAAGTGGGAGAACGCGATGTAGGAGCTGTTGACGATCATGTCGTTGTACGTGAGCAGCCCCTGCTCCAGACGCTCGACGTACTCGAAGCGCTTGGCCGAGAAGTCGTCGTCGCGCAGCGCATCCAGGACGCGGTAGCACAGGGCGTCCACCACCTCGAAGGTGTTGGACAGACCGCGCGAGTAGAGCGGGTCGACGAAGCCGGCCGCGTGCGACATCAGGCACCAGCGGTCGCCGACCGTCTGCTTCGACGAGTACTGGATCCGGTCCGGCGTCGAGATCCACTCCCGCACCCGCCGCGCGCCGTCGAACTGGCGCTTCACCGCCGGGTACATGTCGAGGTAGTGGTTGAACTCCTCGTCCGGCGTCTTGTCCTTGGGCTGCGGGTACAGCCGCTCGTCGAAGGTCAGGCCGACGCTGCACATCGGGTTGCGCGAGTCCTTGTGGTTGTCGAACGGGATGATCCAGAACCAGCCGCGTTCGATCAGGTGGTGCAGGGTGCCGCCGTGGAACGGGGACTCGGCCGGCGGGCGCAGCGCCTCGGGGTAGTTGCACACGTCGTCGTAGGGCTTGACGCCGACGTAGTGCGTGAACATCGAGCGCGCGTGGTGCTTGACCCGGGAGGGCTTCTCGCGCAGGTCGAACTTCTGGGCGAGCGGCGAACGGAAACCGCTGGCGTCGATGAGGTACTTCGCGCGGAAGACCTCGCCGCTCTGGCCGGTGACGGTGACGCCGTCGTCGTCGAAGTCCAGGTCGGTGGCGCGCCAGTTCTGCCGCAGGGTGCAGCCGTACTTGGCGGCGACGTTGAAGTAGTAGGTGTCGGTGTCCTGGCGGAACATGTGCGACGCCTCGGTCAGCATCTTCGGGATGACGAACATCGTCGCCTCGCGCGGGTCCGGCTCCCGGTCCGGGACGTGCCGTACGAATCCGAAGCTCTGCTTCCTGCCGTGGTGGGCGCCGATGTACTTGGTGACCGCCTTGATGTCGAGCAGGTGCTTGATCTCGGGGACGTCGTAGCGCACGGCGAGGATGTGCAGCCACTCCACGAGCTGCGGGTTCTGCGACTCACCGACCGCGAACCGCGGGTGCTGCCCGGCGTCGACGAGCACCACCTTCGCGCCCTGCCGGGCCAGGATCGCGCCGGTGATCGAGCCGCCGATCCCGGCGCCCAGGATGATGACGTCGCACTCGGTCCACTCGCCGGCCTTCGGTGTGGGCATCTGTGTCTCGGCCTTGCCGGTCAACTCGGAACTCCTCTTCTGACGTACGTTCGGGGCAGCGCCCCAAGGGGCGCGGGCCTGTATCGACATGCGGCTCCGCCGCGTGGGCGTGACCAGCCACGACGGAGCCGCAGACAGCGAACGACCCATCGCGGCCTCAAGCGGAGCGCGGGCCGCCGAACCAGCGCTGCAGGGCCTCCGTCAAACCGGCGGAGCCGTCCGTTCCGACCCACGCGATGTAGCCGTCGGGACGCACCAGCAGGTCGGCGGCCGGGGCGGCCGGGTCGGGCCGGGAGGCGGCGACGACGTCCACGCGGCCGGCCCAGCCGGCGGCGGCCTCGGTGAGGGTGTCGCCGCCGCGCAGGTTCAGCAGGAGCGGGCGCCCGCGGGTGAGCAGTTCGTACGTGCTGCTCTTCTCGTCGCCGACCAGCAGCTCCTGGTCGGGCAGCCGGTGGCCGAGCAGCGGGTGGCCGCCCTCGCCCATGTCGTAGCCGATGTCCAGGCCGGTGACCAGGCCGACCAGGTGGCGGCGGACCGCCTCGATGCCGACCAGCTCGCCGAAGAGCCGGCGCAGCGGCTCCATCTCGGGGCCGCCGAGGTACAGGGAGCGCTGCACGAGGGTGTTGGCGATGATGCGGGCGCCGACCGGGTGGCGCTCGGTGTGGTAGGTGTCCAGCAGACCCTCGGGGGCGTGCCCGTTGAGCTCGGCCGCCAGCTTCCAGCCGAGGTTCACCACGTCGCCGACGCCGGCACTGATGCCCTGGGCGCCGATGGGCAGGTGGATGTGGGCGGCGTCACCCGCGAGGAAGACCCGGCCCTTGCGGTACTCGGCGGCCTGCCGGCTGCCGTCGGTGAAGTAGCTGGTCCACAGCGGCTTGTGACCGGTGATGTCCTCGCCGGTGACACGCTGGAAGGCGGCGGCGACCTCGGGGAAGGTGGGCGCCTCCTGGGTCGGGCGGACACCGGCGCCGCGCTCGAAGACGACGACGCGGGTGGCCTGCGGGCCGAGCGGGAGCACCACGACCATGCCGGACTCGCCGACCTCGCCGGTCGGACGGATGCGCAGCTCGTTGGTGGCGACGTCGGCCATCAGCATCTCGATGGTGGCGCTGGTGCCGGGGAAGTCGATGCCGGCCAGCTTGCGCACGGTGGAGCGGGCTCCGTCACAGCCGACCAGGTAGGCCGCGCGCAGTGTCTCGACGCCGTCGGCGGTGCCGACCTCGACGACGACACCCTGATCGTCCTGGGTCATGCCGACGACCTCGTGCCCGCGGCGGATCTCGGCGCCGAGCCCGGTCGCCCACTCCAGCAGAATGGCCTCGGTCCGCGACTGCGGAACACCACGGACGCCGAAATTGCCGCCCTCGACGATGCGATAGTCAATGGGCAGTCCACCGAAATGCCCGAAGGGTATCGTCTCGAGTTGACCGAATTTCTCGAGAAGTCCGCGCTGACCGAACTCCTCGATGGTGCGGGCGGAAAACCCGAGCGCCCGGGACTGCTGCATGGGCTCCGCGAGGCGGTCGAGTACGACCACCGACCGTCCGGCCAGGCGGAGTTCACCGGCGAGCATGAGTCCGGAGGGTCCGGCCCCGGCGACAATCACGTCGGCATGAAAATTATCCATGTTTCCTCTCCCAGTGGATTTTTCTCCAGTATTCCGGGGGAGTTGGGGAAGCTGAATGGCCGCAAGTACAGGTCTCTGACAAGTTTCGTCAGAGATTCTGCAGCTGCGTCAGGCGGTGGAAATACGCGAGGGCGCCGGAAGGAACTTCCGACGCCCTCGGCCGGTTCGGACCCGGCTCAGAGCAGGCCCAGCACCCGGTCGACCTGGATCTCGATCACGACCAGGCCCGGCGGCTCCGGCGGCGGTGTCCAGTACCGCTTGGCGTACCGCCGTATGCCCTCCTGGACCCGTGACGGGTCGTCGTGGACGGTGGCGGTGCCCTCCAGGGTGATCCAGCGGGGTCCCACCGTCTGGCAGAGGGAGGCCCGGGCGGCGGGCCCTGCCAGTACGTTCCTGGCCTTGCGCCGTGTCACCGCGGTCATGACCCGCGCCAGGCCCGCCTCCCCGTCCCAGGTGAACCGCACGGGCGTCACATGGGGCGAGCCGTCGGGGCGCAGCGTGGTGAAGGTGCACAGATGGTTGTCGGCGAGGAAGTCCTCGGCCGCGGGGGACAACCGTGGTGACGTCGGCATGGCGGCTTTCCGATCTATCGCGGGTTTCCGATCTCAGGCTTTGGCGGGAGCGTCGGCCGGCTGCTCCGATGCCCTGGTGAAGGGCAGCAGGAGCAGCGTGAGGAGCAGGCCGGCCACGGCGAAGCAGGCGCCCGCGAGGAACGCGTCGTGGAAGACCTCGGTGCGCGCCTGGGTCACCCGCGCGGGCACCCCGTCCGCCCACTCGGTCAGCTGCTCGACCTGGCGGAAGGCGTAGGTGGCGGCCACGGCGAGGCCGAGGGCGCCGCCGACCTCCTGCGCGGTGTTGATGAGCCCCGCGGACAGACCGGACTCGTCCTCCTGGGTGCCGGTGAACGCGGCGACCTGCACCGGCACGAAGGACAGGCCGAGACCGAGGCCGGAGATCAGGAAGGCGGGCAGCAGGTCCACGGCGTAGGAGGCGTCGGACGGGGCCCGCCACAGCAGGAACATGCCCACGCTGGTCAGCGTCAGGCCGACCATCAGCACCGGCTTGGCGGCGACCTTGGTCACCAGCTGGGAGGCGATACCGGCGCCGACCGCGACGATCACGGCGAGCGGGACGTAGGCCAGACCGGTCTTCAGGGCCGACCAGTTGAGGACCTGCTGCATGAACAGGCTGGCGAAGAAGAACAGCGTGACGCAGGTGCCGAGCAGCAGGACGGCGACGACGTTGGAGGCCCGCAGCGACTTGCGCTTGAAGACGCCGAGCGGGATCAGCGGCGCCTCGGCGCGGCGCTCGATCAGCAGGAACGTGATGAGCAGGACCGCGGAGAGGGCGAAGCCGCCGTAGACGCGGGCCATCGGGACGTCCGAGTCGTCGATCGTCTGGCCGAGGCTGAAGATCAGCAGCACGAGACCGGCGGTCAGCGTCACGGCACCGGCGACGTCGAAGGAGCTACGGCGTTCCGCGGCGCGGCTCTCGGCGACGATCTTCGGGGCGATCAGCGCGCAGACCAGGCCGATCGGCACGTTGATGAAGAAGATCCAGCGCCAGCCCGGACCGTCGGTGAGCAGACCGCCCAGGGTGACACCGGCGACGGCGGCGATACCGCTGAGCGCGCCCCAGGCACCGAGCGCCTTGTTGCGCTCGGCGCCCTCCGCGAAGTTGTTGGCGAGCAGGGACAGCGCGGCGGTCGCGATGAACGCGGCGCCGAGGCCCTGGGCGCCGCGCGCCACGATCAGCATGGCCGCGCTCTGCCCGAACCCGGCGAGCAGGGAGGACAGGGCGAAGAGGATCAGGCCGGTCTGCAGCATCCGGCGACGGCCGAAGGCGTCGGCCAGCCGGCCGGTCAGCAGCAGGAAGCCGCCGAGCAGCATGCCGTAGGTGGTGACGATGTACTGCAGGGACGTCTGGGAGATGTGCAGTTCGTCTTCGATGGTCGGCAGGGCCACGTTGACGATGGACACATCGAGGAAGGTCATGAAGCCGGCCAGGCAGAGGAACGCCAGGATGAGTCCCGGGCGGTGCGGCGGGGCCGATTCGTCGGTGTGGCGGGGAAGGCGCAGCGACTCTTGGGTCGACATGTCGCTCCTAGTGGAGGTGACGGAAGGGGTTCCGTAGGGACGGACATCCGGAGGGAAAGGACATGGCGCGAGGCCGGGAGCGGGAGCCGCTCACCGTCTTCCGGGAAGCTAGCATCCTGGGTAAAGTAGGTACCTAGAGGAAAGTGACTTCCTGGGAGGGTCCGAATGGGCAGCACTGGCGCCATGGGCAGCACCACCACGCGTGGCGGACAGGTCGACTCGGAGCTGGCGTGCCCGGTCTCCCCGGTGGTCGACATCGTCTTCAGCCGCTGGACGACACCGATCCTGTGGACGCTGCACGAGTTCGGCCGGCAGCGTTTCGTCGAGCTCCAGCGCAACATCCGCACCATCACGCCGAAGGTCCTCACCCAGCGGCTGCGTCAGATGGAGCGTGACGGCCTGGTCGTGCGGACGTACTACCCCGAGGTGCCGCCCCGGGTCGAGTACGAGATCAGCGAGCTGGGCCGCAGCCTGGCGCCGATCTTCGCCCACCTCGCCGAGTGGTCCACGGAGAACCTCAAGAAGGTGGAGCGGGCCAGGCGGGAGTTCGACACGGCAGCCGAACCGACGTCCGTACCGCGCTGACCTGCGCCCAGGGCTGCGGCTGACTCCGGGCCGGCTGCTAACCCCGGGCCGGCGCAGGGACATCGGTGTCGAGGACGCGCATCGCGCCCTTGTAGAAGACCAGCGGGTCGGCCTCCTCGGTCGACGTGCCCAGGGCGGTGACCTCGCCGAGCACGATGGCGTGGTCGCCGCCGTCGTACTCGTCGGCGAGACGGCACTGCAGGAAGGCCAGCGCCTCGGTGAGGACCGGCAGTCCGCTCGTGGAGCGGTGGTGCGGGACCTCCGCCAGCCGCGCCGACTCGCGGCCCGCGAACTTCCAGGCGAGGCCTTCCTGACTGCGCGTCAGGAAGTTGACCACGAAGCCGCCGGACTTCTGCAGGGCGGGGCGCAGCCGCGACTGCTTGTGCAGGCAGAACAGCACCAGCGGCGGCTCCAGTGAGACGGACGTGAAGGAGTTCACCGTGGTGGCGGCGCCGTCCTCGGGGCCTCCGGTGGTGATGACGGTGACGCCGGTGGCGAAGTTGCCGCACACCGTGCGCAACGCGCGGCCGTCGACCGGCGGTTGCGGCAGATGTCGGCCGTGCTGGGACAACGGCTGGACGGGTATCACTGAGCCCCCTCGTCAGGTGCGCGGCGCGGTCGCGTCCGCGACGGGTGTACGTGCCTTCTGGGTCACTCCGGCCGTGAGGTGCTCGCGCCGGGACAGCAGCGGTGCCGCCATCGCCGTCGTCACGAGGGCCATGATCACCAGCATGGTGAACATCCGGCCGTCGAGCACTCCGAGGCTCACGGCGGCGTTGAGGATGATGAGTTCGGTCAGGCCACGGGTGTTCATCAGCACGCCCAGGTCCTTGGACTCACGCCAGGACAGGCCGGCCAGCCGGGCCGGGATGATCGCGCCGAGCAGTTTGCCCGTGCAGGCCACGGCGATGACCAGGGCCAGTGACAGAGAGTCGGTCGCGGTCAGGGAGCCGAGGTCGACGCCGAGGCCGGTGACGATGAAGAACACCGGCAGCAGCACGACGCTGACGTCGTCCAGCGGCCGGCGCAGGTTCGCCGCGAGCACCCTCCTGGGCTCGCGCGGCATGACGAAACCGAACAGGAACGCGCCGAAGATCTGGTGGATGCCGATCCACGAGGTCAGCCACGACGAGGCGAACACGCCCGCGCACAGCACCGCGAGCAGCGCGCTCCAGCGCTCCATGGCGGCCCACCGCCACACCAGCCGGGCCACCAGCGGCCGTACCACCATGATCATCAACGCCACATAGACCACGCTCAGCGTCCCGATCCGGGCCAGGTCCGCATAGTCACCGTCCGAGCTGACCAGCGCCGACACATACGCCAGCAGACACCAGGCGAGGATGTCGTCGATCGCGGCGCTGGCCAGTGACAGGGCGCCGACCCGGGTGTCCATCAGTTTGTTCTCGGTGAGGATCCGTGCCAGTACGGGGAACGCCGTCACGGACATCGCGGTGCCCATGAAGGTGGCGAACGCGAGGAAGGAGATGTGCTTGCCGGCCACGGTGTCGTGGTGCGGATACAGCACGACCGCCGCGGCGACGCCCAGCCCGAAGGCCAGCACGATCGACGACACCGAGACGCCGGCCGCCAGCCGCGCGTGCGGCCGTATCAGCCGCTTCTCGAACTCCCAGCCGACCACGAACATGAACAGGACCAGGCCGACCTGGGAGACCGCCGAAAGCAACGGCCGTACGTCGTCCGGGAACAGACGGTCCGTCAGGTTCCCGGGAAATAGGCCGAGCAGACTCGGGCCGAGCACGATGCCGGCGGTGATCTCGCCGATCACCTTCGGCTGGCCCAGCTTCCGCGCGAGTGCCCCGAGTGCGGCGCCGACCAGCAGGATCACACCGATGCCGAGCAGCATGGTCGCGACCTGTTGCTCCTGGGTCCCGGCCGCCAGCACGGTCACCGGGCGTCCCTCGGCCGGGGCGGGCTGCCGGTCGACCAGACCAGCTGGAACGACAGCTCCGTCAGACGCCAGCCGTCCTCGGCGTGCCGGGCCGCACCGTGGACGAGGGTGCCGGAGACGAACAGCGGATCGCCGGGCGCATCCGGATGGTGTACGTGGGTCGAGACCAGGTTGGCGCGCAGCACCGCCCGCTTCTCGCCCGTGAGGTCCACCACCGCCGGGGAGTTGAGATGCTGGGTGCGCGCGAACGCGTCGAGTGCCTGCCGGTGCCAGGCGGCGAGCCCCTCGATGCCCTCGTGCCGGGCCATCGGGAACTCGACGCGGGCGTCGTCGCTGAACAGCGCGCGGGCCCAAGCGTCGTCGAGTTTGTCCTCGTCGAGGCCCAACAGATATCGGTCCAGCAAGGCGCTGATTTCGGCTGCTGACGTGACGGAATTCATTACCCGAGCATCGCGCGATGGCCAATGGGCGCCCAAGGGCACTTGTCGAAGACCTGACGTAGCTGCGGAAGATCTGACGCTGACGGAAAAGACCTGACAATCCGCGCGGAGTCCTGAACAGAGCCCTCTTCAGCAGGAGTTGATGACTTGTCATGCTGGTCGGGAAGCACGTTCCACTGAGCCGGAAATTCGAGTTCTGCTTCTTTCGTCAACCTTTCATCACCCGATCTACCGGAAGAGAAGAGAATGCCGAAGATCGCAGCCGATGGTAACAACCTGACCGTCCTCAACCTGTTCTCGACCGACTCCGCCGAGAAGCAGGACAGCCTGCTCGCCGCGATGCGCGAGATCGTCGACGCCGCCGCCTACGACGGCTGGATCTCCAGCACCGTGCACAGCGGGCAGACCAAGTTCGGCACCGCCAACTTCATCCAGTGGCGCTCCACCGAGGACCTGGAGGCCCGGTACGCCGGCGAGGAGTTCAAGCACCGCACCCTGCCGCTCTTCGGTGAGATCACCACCGCGATCCGGCTCCTGCAGAACGAGGCGGTCTTCACCCAGTCGAAGCCGGGTGCCGGGGACACCGAGATCGGGCCGGAGCGCGAGGACTACACGGTCATCGACCTGTACGGCGTCGCCGAGAAGCACCAGGACGACCTGGTCGACACGCTCGGTGCTGCCCAGGACTGGCTGCAGAAGGTCCCGGGGTACCGCAGCCACACGGTGCTGCGCGGTCTGCGGGGCCGTGGCATCGAGGGCAAGTGGGTCGTCGTCTACGCGCAGTGGGACAGCAAGGAGGCCTACGACGCCTTCCGTGAGCAGCCCGCGGCGCAGCGGTCGGCGGAGCGGCAGAAGATCGACGCCAAGCTGGACGCGCTGGCTATTTGGCGGGACTCCAACACCTACCGCGTGGTGCACACCCGGTCGGCGGGCGAGTGACGGTCCGGGCCGTCGACCGGGAGGTGCCTGGCGCCGCCCGGACGCGGCCCGGGGTGGAGTGCACATGCGCGTACTCGTGATCGATCCGGATGACGGGACCGCCGAGCCTCTGGTCTGCCGCCTGGTGCGCAACGGCCATCAGGTCCGGCGGGCCCGCACCGGGCGGGCGGCCCTCCAGGCGTGGGAGCAGGCCGAAGTCGTTCTGCTCGACCTGGAGTTGCCCGACCTCGACGGTCTTCAGGTGTGCGCCGAGATCCGGGCCCGGGGCACCACCCCGCTGATCGCCTTCACCAGCCGGGACACCGAGCTGGACCGGGTGCTCAGTCTGCGCTCGGGTGCGGACGACTGTCTGGTGAAGCCGTACGGGTTCCGGGAGCTGATCGCCCGGATGAACGCGGTGACCCGGCGCGTCGCCACCGGCGGGGGTCCGGCCGGCGTGTCCTGCGGGGCCCTGCGGCTGGACCCCGGGACGCGTGAGGCATGGGTGGGGGAGCAGTCCCTGGAGCTGACCCGCAAGGAGTTCGACATCCTGCTGCTGCTGGCCTCGGCACCGGAGACGGTGCTCTCGCGCCGGGACCTGATCGCCGGGGTCTGGGCGGACGAGTGGGCCATCTCCACCCGCACGGTCGACACCCACGTCAGCGCCCTGCGCGCCAAGCTGGGCGAGGGCTGGATCACCACGGTCCGGGGTGTCGGCTACCGCCTGGAGGAAACGTCACCCTCCGCCCCGCTTCGGTGATGTGCGGTGCCGGTTTTCCGGGGCCCGTCGCGGACCGCCGGTCAGGCGGCGCTGCCCTCCCCCTCCGGGGCAGCGCTCCCTTCCCGTACCGGGGCGGGGGCGGTGTCGGGCTCCCAGCCCGGGCCGGCCTCCGGCGCGGAGCCGTCGTCGGCCGCGGTGTCGTACTCCTCGTCGGCCGGTGCGTCCTCCCCCTCCAGTGCCGCATCGCGCGATGCGAGCAGGGACACGGCTCGGTCGGGGGTCAGTTCCAGCGTCGGGAGGATCTGCGGCATCGCGACGGTCGGCAGGAGGTGGCGGAACATGGAGATCACCCGGCGGGTCAAGTCCTTGCGCTGGCACAGCACCTGGGACGTCCACTGGATGCCGGTGAAGGACCCGGACAGCAACTCCGCCGTCTCCGCCGGATCCACGTGCGGCAGCAACTCGCCGCGGTCGCGCGCCTCGACGAGCAGTCCGGTGAGCCGGTCCGCCCAGGACTGGAACGGCCTGCCGTGAAAGGGATTGCCGCTCTCGGAGCTCTCGGCACTCTCGCTCCACTGGTCCATGGCGAGTCCCACGCTGGCCCGGGTCAGCGGGTCGTGCTGCAGCTGGTGCGCGAACAACAGGCCCTGGTCGGCGAGTTCCTGCAGCTTCGTGCGCTGCGGAGGCAACGGGCCGAGCTCCAGCTGCGCCGCTATCACCCCGAGGGCAAGGTCCTCCTTGGAGGTGAAGTGGAAGTACAGCGCCCCCTTGGTGACACCGGCCCGCGCGATGATCTCCGTGATGGTGGCGGTGCTGTAGCCCCGCTCGTCGAACACCTCGGCCGCCGCCAGCAGGATCGACTTCCGGGTCTGGATGGCTCTTGCTTGACGTGCCATGCGTCCGTGCCTGTTTCTATGTCAGAGCTTGGTCAGGTTCCCCCGCAAAGAGAACCGGACTGCCAGTCTTTTGTCGAGAGGGGAACGATCCCCTCATTTATCGACTCAGGGGGCAATCCATGCCTGATGGCGCGATATCTGTAGTCGACCGATTTGTTGAGTCTCGTACGGGTCTGGACCCGGTGCAAGAGCGCCCCGAACCCGCTGACGGGGACAGCACGGCCCGCCACACCGGTCCGCTCGCCGGGCAGGCCGCACCGATCCACTCGGAAGAGCCCAGCGCACCGCCCGCATACCGGACCGACTCCCCGGTTCTGATTCCCGACGGCCGGGCCACCGCCGAGCTGTGCCATCGCCCGGACCCCGAGGACCGGTTCCCCGTCGAGTGGCTGCGCCTGACCGAGCACCGGTTCCTCGTCTCGGTGAACTGGCCCTCCGCACACCGCTTCTTCGCCCCGTTGCCCGGCGGGCGTCAGGATCCGCTGCTCGTCGCCGAGACCACCCGGCAGGCGACGATGATGCTGGCCCACGCCGAGTTCGGAGTGCCGATCGGCGACCAGTTCCTGATGCGGGAGCTCGGATACCGGGTCGAGACACCGGAGTTCACCGTGGCGGGCGCCTCGGGCGCGATCGACGTCGTGGTCGAGTGCACCGATGTCCAGCTACGCGCCGGGCGACTCGTCGGCATGCGGGTCGACCTGCGCTTCCAGCGCCACGGCCGGCTGCTCGCCACCAGCATGGGCATCCTGGGCTGCACCTCGTCCCGCGTCTACCGCCGACTGCGCGGCGAGCGGATGGCCGCCACGGGTCGCGCACTCCCGCCGCTGCCCGCCGTGGCGCCCCGCGAGACCGGCCGCGGCGACCACAAGGACGTCGTCCTCGCCCCTTCCCGGCATCGCCCCGGCTGGCGGCTCCGCCTGGACACCACGCGCCCCACACTCTTCGCCCGCCCCAACGACCACGTTCCCGGCATGGTGCTGCTCGAAGCCGCCCGCCAGGCCGCCAACGTCCTGACGCCCGGGCACGATTTCCACCCCGCCTCGATGCGGATCGCCTTCCACAAGTACTGCGAACTGACCGAGCCCTGCTGGATCCTGGCCCGCCCCGACCGGGCCGCGGAGCAGGGCACCGTGATGCATGTGCAGGGCCTCCAGCAGGACGAACCCGTCTTCACCGTGACCCTGGGCGACGGCGCGACGAGGGACGGCGGCTGAGCCGGCACGCCCTGGCGGCGGTGCTGGGGGTTCCGGCGGATTTCGCGGGTCGTCCTGTGCGTCCTGGGTGGCGGGCATGCGTTCGCGTTGGCCTGTGTCGTGGGGGCCTACGGCCGTGGCCGGTGCGGGTGGTGTTGTCGGCGGCTCCTGTGCGGTGGCTGGGTTTCGGCGAGTTCGCCGGTCGTCCGGTCCCGTCCTGGGTGGCGGGCATGCGTTCGCTTTGGCGTGTGTGGTGGGGGGCGTACGGCCGCGGCCCGTTTGCGTACTGCCGCCGGCAACTCCCGTGCGGTGGCCGGGTTCCGGCGGTCCGTCGCTGACGGCACCGCCAGGATGCGAAGGCGCGGGCACCCCAACTCACCGCCGCTCCGACGGCCGGTCGCGGACCCGGCACCGGGCCCGCGTCACCTCACCCCGTGGTCGCAGCCTCCGCGTCGACCTCTTCCTCCGTGGCGTAGGGCAGGTAACGCGACACGGCAACCGCGTGGTCGACCACGTCCGGTGTGCCGCCGGGGTTCAGCGCGCCGAGCAGGCTCGGCGCGGCGAGCCCCGGCAGGAAGCCCTGCCAGAACCCCGTGAAGGCCAGCCGGGTCCGGTCGCCCTCGCCCCCCTTTATCAGTACTCCTATACCGGTCGTGGCGGCGACGATCGCACAGGTCAGCGCCGGCAGCTGGACCTGAGCGGCGACCCCGCCCTCCTGGCGCGCGCGGTCCAGCAGGCGCTGCACGCAGGCGTGCCACGCGTGGATGAACTGCTCCCGCCCCTTGCGGGACCGGTCGTTGTCCAGCCGCAGCCCGGCCCGCGACACCACGTCCCAGGACAGCAACTGGCTCAGTGTGTGCGAGATGTCGGTGAGGGCCTGCAGCGGCTCGGAGTTCTTCTCGTACGCGAGGCGCGCGGCGCGCCACAGGATGCCGCGCGCCTCGCTCACGACCGCTTGGGCCAGGTCCTCCTTGTTCGCGAAGTGGAAGTGCAGCGCGCCCGTGCTCATGTTGGCCCGCGCGCTGATGTCGGAGAGCCTGGCCGAGGCATAGTCCTCGCGGTCGAAGACCTCCGCCGCCGACTTCAGCATGAGCCGGCGGGTGCGGATCGCCCTCTCCTGTTGTAGTCCCACCTGCCTGAATCCTTTCATCCCGCCGTCCCGGAAACGGACTTGAAGGTTTGTTCATGGGGTGCGGGTGTCCGAGTGACGGGAGCGTCGGTCCGGCTGCGGCTCTCGTTTCTATCGACACACCGTCAGTACTGCCCAGAAGATCACACTTTCCCACCTCATGACCAGGGCGAGGGAGAAGTGGAAGCAGGGAATCAGCCGACCGAGAACATCCTGGACGGTCTACCACCGCCTCCGGGGATGTGCAATGCGTCGGGGCGAGGCCGCCCTCGGTAGTCGATCTACGGGTGAGAGGCCCGGTTGTTGAGACCCGGAACAAACCGCAGTCGCCGTCAGTGATTAATTTCGCGTGACCAAGGGGCGAGTTTTGACCAGTTTCAAGATTCAGAATCACGATCTCGGTTACGTTTCGCGGCGGAATTGATCATTCATGTCCTGGCAACTCCGGCAAAAGTGGCATCAGTTGTCACGTACGGTGAGTTTACCGAGTTTTTTTTTGACAAACCGAGAGGTAGGTTTTTAGGCTCGACAAGCCAAGGCGCTCGAGCGGGAACTACATGTTCAGGGGGAGAGCAGTGAGCCAACGCGCAACGAGCAGCACTCTGGAGTATCGAAAGCCCATCACCTCGCAGATCCGGAAGCCGTCGACGAACTGGCGGGTCCTGGTGGTCGAGAACAACACCGGCGACATGGAGGCCCTCGCCGCCGGACTGCGGCGGCACGGCCACCACGTCGAGGGGGTCGGCACGGGCAACGCGGCTCTGCAGGCCTACCAGGTGTCGGACATCGTTCTGCTGGACCTCGAACTACCCGACCTGGACGGTCTGGAGGTGTGCCGCTCCATCCGTTCCCTGAGCGACGTCCCGCTCATAGCGGTCACGGGGTGGGGGACGGAACTGGACCGTGTCCTCGGTCTCCAGGCCGGCGCGGACGACTACCTCGTCAAGCCCTACGGCTTCCGGGAACTGATGGCCCGGATGGACGCCGTCATGCGTCGCTCGCGTCCGCACGTGCAGATCGAGCAGGTCGTCTCGCGTGGGCCGTTGTGCATCGACGCCGCCTCGCGCGAGGTGAGTCTGCACGGTCAGGTCGTGGAGGTCACCCGCAAGGAGTTCGATCTGCTCTATCTGCTCGCCTCTCATCCGGAGACGGTGATCTCGCGCAAGCGCATCATGCAGCAGGTCTGGGGCGGGTCCTGGTCCCGTCGCACCGTGGACACCCATGTCAGCAGTCTCCGCGGCAAGTTGGGGGGTAGCGACTGGATCGTCACCGTTCGCGGAGTGGGGTTCCGCTTCGGTACTGGCTGATCTCGCACCCGGCGCGATGTCACCACATCGCCGCCGACTTCGAAAAGGGCGGGCTCCTGACGGGGGAGCCCGCCCTTTCGCATGCCGTTGCCCTTTTGTGGGCCGGTCAACTGTTCTGCCGCCGTGAGTGGTTCGACGGGGCTTCTGACAATTCCCTGACACTTGCCTGGCGCTGCGCCAACAAAGCCGTATCCCAGCTGAGGATCTGGTCCGAAGGCTTAATGGGCGGCTGTTGAAAGCGCCGAGGTCACGCACCGAGTATGGACAGGTATTCGGCGCCCGCCTGGGAGTGGAATTACCCCGGCCGCGCTTGATCATCCCAGAATTCCTGCCGATTGAGGAGGGGGCCAGTCGTGCGCAAGGTGCTCATCGCCAACCGTGGCGAAATCGCTGTCCGCGTGGCCCGGGCCTGCCGGGACGCCGGGATCGCGAGCGTGGCCGTCTACGCGGATCCGGACCGTGACGCTCTGCATGTCCGCGCCGCGGATGAGGCGTTCGCCCTGGGCGGTGACACCCCGGCAAGCAGCTATCTGGACATCGGCAAGGTCCTGAACGCGGCCCGCGAGTCGGGCGCGGACGCCATCCACCCCGGGTACGGCTTCCTGTCGGAGAACGCCGACTTCGCCCAGGCCGTCCTGGACGCCGGCCTGATCTGGATCGGCCCGCCCCCGCAGGCCATCCGCGACCTCGGTGACAAGGTCGCCGCCCGGCACATCGCCCAGCGTGCCGGCGCCCCGCTCGTCGCCGGCACACCCGACCCGGTCTCCGGCGCCGACGAAGTCGTCGCGTTCGCCGAACAGCACGGCCTGCCGATCGCGATCAAGGCCGCCTTCGGCGGCGGCGGACGCGGCCTGAAAGTCGCCCGCACCCTCGAAGAGGTCCCCGAGCTCTACGACTCCGCAGTCCGTGAAGCGGTCGCGGCGTTCGGGCGCGGCGAGTGCTTCGTCGAGCGTTACCTCGACAAGCCCCGCCACGTCGAGACCCAGTGCCTGGCCGACAGCCACGGCAACGTCGTCGTGGTCTCCACGCGTGACTGCTCGCTGCAGCGCCGCCACCAGAAACTGGTCGAGGAGGCCCCCGCCCCGTTCCTGTCCGAGGCGCAGACCGCCCAGCTGTACTCCGCGTCCAAGGCCATCCTCAAGGAGGCCGGCTACATCGGCGCCGGCACGGTCGAGTTCCTCGTCGGCATGGACGGCACGATCTCCTTCCTCGAGGTCAACACCCGCCTCCAGGTCGAGCACCCGGTCACCGAGGAAGTCACCGGCATCGACCTCGTGCGCGAGATGTTCCGCATCGCCGACGGCGAGGAACTCGGCTACGACGACCCGCAGCTGCGCGGCCACTCCTTCGAGTTCCGCATCAACGGCGAGGACCCCGGCCGGGGCTTCCTCCCGGCACCGGGCACGGTCACCACGTTCGCCCCGCCCACCGGCCCCGGCGTCCGCCTGGACGCCGGCGTCGAGTCCGGCAGCGTGATCGGCCCCGCCTGGGACTCCCTGCTCGCCAAGCTGATCGTCACCGGCGCCACCCGCCAGCAGGCTTTGCAGCGCGCCGCCCGCGCGCTGGCCGAGTTCCACGTCGAGGGCATGGCCACCGCGATCCCGTTCCACCGCGCGGTCGTCAAGGACCCCGCCTTCGCCCCGGAACTGACCGGCTCCAGCGACCCCTTCACCGTCCACACCCGCTGGATCGAGACCGAGTTCGCCAACGACATCAAGCCCTTCGCCGCCCCCGCCGAGTCCGAGAAGGGGAACGAGCCGGATCGTGACACCGTCGTCGTCGAGGTCGGCGGACGGCGTCTGGAGGTCTCCCTTCCGTCCTCGCTCGGCATGAGCCTGGCCCGCACCGGCCTCGCCGCCGGAGCCAAGCCGAAACGGCGGACGGCGCGCAGCTCGGGACCTGCCGTCTCCGGCGACACCCTCGCCTCGCCGATGCAGGGCACTGTCGTGAAGGTCGCGATCGAGGAAGGCCAGGAGGTCAAGGAAGGCGACCTCATCGTCGTACTCGAAGCGATGAAGATGGAACAGCCCCTCACAGCGCACAAGTCCGGCACCGTCAAGGATCTGTCGGCCGCGGTCGGCGCCTCCCTCACCTCCGGTGCGGCCATCTGCGAGATCAAGGACTGAGAAGGTCCCAGGGAGGTGTGACCCCGATGTACTCCGAGACACGTTCCGAGCCGTACGACGGGCACGACGGGCCCGCGCCCCAGTCGCCCGCCTGGCGTCTTGCCGGCGAGGACGACGAGAACGACAGCGACCATCCGCATATCTGCCGGGGCATCGACTGACGGAAATCGATTTCCCTTTCAGCGTTCCGTGCCCCCTTTCCCACGCACTATTTCCAAGGAGAGAGCTCATGCACAGCACCTTGATCGTGGCTCGGATGGAACCGGGCTCCGCGGTCGATGTCGCCAAGTTGTTCGGCGCGTTCGACGAGACCGAGATGCCCCATCTGATGGGGACGCGACGCCGCCAGCTCTTCCACTACCGGGGTCTCTATTTCCACTTGCAGGACTTCGACGCGGACAACGGTGGCGAGCTGATCGAGAAGGCCAAGTCCGACGAGCGTTTCGTGCGGATCAGTGAGGACCTGAAGCCCTGCATAGCGGCGTACGACCCGGCCACCTGGCGTTCCCCGGCCGACGCGATGGCGACGCGCTTCTACAACTGGGAGGCGTCCCGATGAGCGGCCGTCGGGACAGCCCCGCGCGGGTCGTCATCACCGGTATCGAGGTCCTGGCGCCCGGCGGCGTAGGCAAGGACAGCTTCTGGAACATGCTCAGCGAGGGCCGTACCGCGACGCGGGGGATCACCTTCTTCGACCCGAGCCCGTTCCGTTCGCAGGTCGCCGCGGAGATGGACTTCGACCCGGACCGGCACGGGCTCACGCCGCAGGAGGTCCGCCGGATGGACCGGGCCGCCCAGTTCGCGGTGGTCGCGGCGCGCGGCGCGGTCGCCGACAGCGGGATCGACCTCGCCGCCCACGAACCGCACCGGGTGGGCGTCACCATCGGCAGCGCGGTCGGCGCCACAATGGGGCTGGACGAGGAGTACCGGATCGTCAGTGACGGCGGCCGGCTGCACCTGGTCGACCACGAGTACGCCGTACCGCACCTCTACAACTACTTCGTCCCGAGCTCCTTCTCGGCCGAGGTCGCCTGGACCGTCGGCGCGGAGGGCCCCAACACCGTGGTGTCCACCGGCTGCACCTCCGGCATCGACTCGGTCGGCTACGCCGTCGAGCTGATCCGTGAGGGCTCGGCCGATGTGATGATCGCCGGTTCGTCCGACGCGCCGATCTCGCCGATCACCATGGCCTGCTTCGACGCCATCAAGGCGACGACCCCGCGCCGGGAGGACCCCGAGCAGGCCTCGCGGCCGTTCGACGGCACCCGCAACGGGTTCGTGCTCGGCGAGGGCTGCGCGGTGTTCGTCCTGGAGGAGCTGGAGAGCGCGCGGCGGCGCGGGGCACACATCTACGCCGAGATCGCCGGCTACGCCACCCGCAGCAACGCGTACCACATGACCGGTCTGCGGCCGGACGGCGCCGAGATGGCCGAGGCGATCACGGTGGCGCTGGACGAGGCCCGCATGAACGTGGACCGGATCGACTACATCAACGCCCACGGCTCCGGCACCAAGCAGAACGACCGGCACGAGACGGCCGCCTTCAAGAAGAGCCTCGGTGAGCACGCCTACCGCACTCCCGTGAGCTCCATCAAGTCGATGGTGGGGCACTCCCTCGGCGCGATCGGCTCGATCGAGATCGCCGCGTCCGCGCTGGCCATGGAGCACCACGTGGTGCCGCCCACGGCGAACCTGCACACCCCCGACCCGGAGTGCGACCTCGACTACGTGCCGCTGACCGCCCGCGAGCAGCTGACCGACGCGGTGCTGTCGGTGGGCAGCGGGTTCGGCGGTTTCCAGAGCGCGATGGTGCTCGCCCGTCCCGAGAGGAGCATGGCATGAACGCGGTCGTGGTGACGGGCCTCGGTGTCACGGCCCCCAACGGCCTGGGAGTTCAGGACTACTGGGCGGCGACGCTCGCCGGCAAGAGCGGCATCGGGCGGATCACCCGCTTCGACCCGTCGGGCTACCCGGCGCGGCTGGCCGGTGAGATACCCGGCTTCGCGGCCGAGGAGCACCTGCCGAGCCGGCTGCTGCCGCAGACCGACCGGATGACCCGGCTGGCACTGGTCGCCGCCGACTGGGCGCTCGCGGACGCCGGGATACGGCCGCAGGACCTGCCCGGGTTCGACATGGGGGTGGTCACGGCGAGCTCGTCGGGCGGCTTCGAGTTCGGCCAGGGCGAGCTGCAGGCGCTGTGGAGCCGGGGCAGCCAGTATGTCAGCGCGTACCAGTCGTTCGCCTGGTTCTACGCCGTCAACAGCGGCCAGATCTCCATCCGGCACGGGATGAAGGGCCCGAGCAGCGTGGTCGTCAGCGACCAGGCCGGCGGGCTGGACGCGGTGGCGCAGGCACGCCGCCAGATCCGCAAGGGCACGGCGATCGTGGTCTCCGGCGCCGTGGACGCCTCCATCTGCCCGTGGGGCTGGGTCGCCCAGCTCGCCGCGCAGCGCCTGACCACGCGCGACGAGCCGAGCCAGGCGTATCTGCCCTTCGACGGGGCGGCCGACGGGTATGTGCCGGGCGAGGGCGGTGCGCTGCTCGTCATGGAGTCCGAGGAGTCGGCGCGTTCGCGCGGTGCGCGGATCTACGGCGAGATCGCCGGGTACGCCGCGACGTTCGACCCCGCGCCGGGCACCGGACGTCCACCGTCCCTGCGCCGCGCGATCGAACTCGCCCTGGACGACGCGGGGTTGAACGCCGACCAGGTGGACGTGGTCTTCGCCGACGCGGCGGCCGACCCCGAGCTCGACCGCATCGAGGCCGAGGCGATCACGGAGGTCTTCGGCCCCCGGTCCGTCCCGGTCACCGCCCCCAAGACGATGACGGGCCGCCTCTACTCGGGCGCGGCCCCCCTGGACCTGGCCACCGCGTTCCTGGCGATCCGGGACGGAGTGATCCCGCCGACGGTGAACGTCACCCCGTCCGGCGACTACGCCTTCGACCTGGTGGTCGACCGGCCGCGCGAGGCCGCCCTGCGGACGGCCCTGGTGCTGGCCCGCGGTCACGGCGGCTTCAACTCGGCGGCGGTCGTACGGGCGATCGCCTGACCACCGCACCACGAAGAACGAACCGACCCGAGAGGAACCCCACGTGGAACCCCAGCAGTTCACCCTCGACGACCTCAAGCGCATCCTGATCGAGGGCGCCGGCGCCGAGGAAAGTGTCGATCTTGACGGCAACATCCTCGACGAGGACTTCGAGCACCTCGGCTACGAGTCGCTGGCGCTGCTCGAGACCGGCGGCCGGATCGAGCGGGAGTACGGCATCGTCCTGGACGACGACGTCCTGTCGGAGAGCAACACGCCGCGCGCCCTGATCGACGCGGTCAACGCCCAGCTGGGCGGCGGAACCCAGGCCGCCGCCTGACGTCTCGTCGTACCCGACATTTCATGATCTCGCCGCCGTCGGCGCATCCAGCATGTCACCCGGCGGCGGCGCACACCCCCCACGCACAGTCCTCACACACAGTCCTCGTAGTGCTCCACCCAAGGGAGTTGGAAAAGCATGCCGCAGCACCAGACGCAGCGCGTCGCGCTGATCACGGGAGCCACCAGTGGCATAGGCCTGGCCGCGGCCCGGCAACTGGGCGCCGCCGGGCACCGCGTGTTCATCGGGGCGCGTGACGCCGACAACGTGGCCGCGACGGTCAAGCAGCTCCAGGAGGAGGGCTTGGAGGCGGACGGCGCCGCCGTGGACGTCCGTTCGGCGGACGCTGTCCAGGCCTTCGTGCAGGCGGCCGTCGACCGCTTCGGCGCCGTCGATGTCCTCGTCAACAACGCCGGCCGCAGCGGTGGCGGAGTGACCGCCGACATCGCGGACGAGCTGTGGGAGGACGTCATCGACACCAACCTCAACAGCGTCTTCCGGATGACCCGCGAGGTGCTCAACACCGGTGGCATGCGCGGCCGCAGCTGGGGCCGGGTCATCAACATCGCGTCCACCGCCGGCAAGCAGGGCGTCGTCCTCGGCGCCCCCTACTCCGCCTCCAAGCACGGAGTCGTCGGCTTCACCAAGGCCCTCGGCAACGAACTCGCCCCGACCGGCATCACCGTCAACGCTGTGTGCCCGGGCTACGTCGAGACCCCCATGGCCCAGCGCGTCCGCCAGGGCTACGCCGCCGCCTACGACACCACCGAGGACGCGATCCTCGAGAAGTTCCAGGCCAAGATCCCGCTCGGCCGCTACTCCACGCCGCAGGAGGTCGCCGGGATGGTCGGCTACCTCGCCTCCGACACCGCCGCCTCCGTCACCGCTCAGGCGATCAACGTCTGTGGCGGCCTGGGCAACTTCTGACCCCCGGCCGGCTCCCGACGCCGGCTCCTGACGCCCGCTCCAGACGCCGACGCCGGCGCCGACACCCGCATGCCGGACCAACACAGGAAGATGAGGACGAGGACGTGACCACGACGGAAGAAACAACCCGCGAGGTGGCGCACGAGATCACCGTCTCGGCCCCCGCCGACGCCGTCTACCGGCTGATCGCGGAGGTGGAGAACTGGCCCCGGATCTTCCCGCCCACCATCTACGTGGACCACCTGGAGAAGGGCGAGCGCGAGGAGCGCATCCGCATCTGGGCCACCGCCAACGGCGCCGCCAAGAGCTGGACCTCGCGCCGCACCCTGGACCCCGAGAACCGCCGGATCACCTTCCGCCAGGAGGTCTCCGCGCCCCCGGTCGCCGCGATGGGCGGCGCCTGGGTGATCGAGGAACTGCCGGGCGGCGACTCACTGGTACGCCTGCTGCACGACTACCGCGCCGTCGACGACGACCCCGACGGCCTGGCCTGGATCGACGAGGCCGTCGACCGCAACTCCCGCTCGGAGCTGGCCGCGCTGAAGGAGAACGTCGAGCGGGCCCACGCCACCCGCGAGCTGACCTTCTCCTTCGAGGACACGGTGCTCATCGAGGGCGCCGCCAAGGACGTCTACGACTTCATCAACGAGGCCCACCTCTGGGTGGACCGGCTCCCGCACGTGGCCCGCGTCGGCTTCGAGGAGCCCACCCCCGGCCTCCAGGTGCTGGAGATGGACACCAGGGCCAAGGACGGCTCGACGCACACCACCAAGTCGTACCGGGTGACCTTCCCGCACCGCTCGATCGCCTACAAGCAGGTCACCCTGCCGGCCCTGATGACGCTGCACACGGGCCTGTGGACGTTCGAGGAGTACCCGCGCGGGGTCGCCGCCACCTCGCAGCACACGGTCGTGCTCAACCCGGACAACATCGAGCGGATCCTCGGCCCCGACGCGACCGTCGAGGACGCCCGCGAGTACGTCCAGGGCGCGCTGAGCACCAACAGCCGCGCCACGCTGGGACACGCCAGGGACCACGCGGAGAAGAGCCGCTGACCATGGCCGACGACACCTCCCAGGCCATGGCGGACCACACCTCCCGGGCCACGGGCGACGACCCCTCCCCGGCCACCCGGGTCATCGTGGTCGGCGCGGGCCCCGTCGGCCTCTTCCTCGCCGGCGAGCTCCGCCTCGGCGGCGCCGACGTGGTCGTACTGGAACGGCTGCGCACTCCCACCACGGAGTCCCGGGCCTCCACACTGCACGCCCGCACGGCGGAACTCTTCGACTGCCGTGGGCTCCTGGACGCGCTCGGCGACCCGCCGCGGGAGCCGCGCGGCCACTTCGGCGGCGTACCGATGGACCTGTCCATGCCCGGCCCGTACTCGGGTCAGTGGAAGGTGCCCCAGACCAGGACCGAGGAACTGCTCCAGGACTGGGCCGGCGCCCTCGGCGCCGACGTCCGGCGTGGCTGGGAGGTGCGCGAACTCGTCCAGGAGGACGGGTACGTGGAGGTCACGGCCGACACCCCGGACGGCGTACGGCGGCTGCGGGCGGCGTACGCCGTCGCCTGTGACGGCGAGGACAGCACCGTACGGCGGCTGACCGGGGCGGCCTTCCCCGGTACACCCGCGGGACGGGAACTGCTGCGCGCGGACATCGCCGGGATCGACATCGCGAACCGGCGTTTCGAGCGCCGGGAGCACGGGCTGGCCATCGCGGCCCGGATGCCCGGCGGCGTCACGCGGGTGATGGTGCACGCCTTCGGCCGCCCGGCCCGGCAGCGGACGGGACCGCCGGACTTCGCGGAGGTCGTGGACGTATGGCGAGGCGTCACCGGCGAGGACCTGAGCGGCGGACGCCCGGTGTGGCTCAACGCCTTCGGCGACGCCAACCAGCAGCTGGAGCGGTACCGCCACGGGCGGGTGCTGTTCGCCGGGGATGCCGCCCACCGTCAGATGCCGAGCGGCGGCCAGGCGCTCAACCTCGGCCTCCAGGACGCGGCCAACCTGGGCTGGAAGCTGGCGGCGGTGGCCTGCGGCCGGGTCCCGGCGGGGCTGCTCGACACCTACCACGACGAACGGCACGAGGTCGGGCGCCGGGTGCTCGCCAACATCCGGGCCCAGGCGCTGCTGTTGCTCGGCGGGCCGGAGGTGGAACCGGCGCGCACCCTGCTCGGCGAGCTCATCGCCGCGGGACCCACGCGGGACCACCTCGCGGCGATGATCACCGGGCTCGACATCCGCTACCCGATGGGCGGCGGCACCCACCCCCTGCTCGGCGCCCGGCTCCCGCTCGGCACGCTGGCGACGCCGGACGGCCCGGTCGGCGTCGCCGAGTCCCTGCGCGACGGACGCGGACTGCTGCTGGTCGCCGACTCCGCCCGGGCCGAACTGCGCTGGCTCGGCAAGGTCTGGTCCGACCGTGTCACTCCGGTGGCGGTACGACCGGACTCGGCGGAGCCGCTGCACGGTGCCGACGGGCTGCTGATCCGCCCCGACGGCCATGTCGCCTGGGCGGGGGAGGACCCGTGGGCGGCGTCGGCGGCGATCCGCCACTGGTTCGGACGGCCCGATCCCGGGCTGTGACCGGACGACGCGACACCGGACACCACGGTCTTGGCAATTCGGATGAAATCATCTCAATTCAGGTTCAGAGAGGGAAGCGCTGTGGACACGGATGTGACGGACGTGATCGTCGTCGGCGCGGGGCCGACCGGCCTCATGCTGGCCGGGGAACTGCGGCTGGGCGGCGCCCGGGTCGTCGTCGTGGAGAAGCTGGCACGGCCGACCGGGCAGTCCCGGGGGCTGGGGTTCACGGCCCGCGCGATGGAGGTGTTCGACCAGCGCGGGCTGCTGCCGCGGTTCGGCGCACTGGAGAAGAGCCCGATGGGGCACTTCGGCGGCGTGCAGTTCGACTACACCGTCCTGGAGGACGCCCACTTCGGCGCGCGGGGCGTCCCGCAGTCGCAGACGGAGGCCGTCCTGGAGGAATGGGCGGGCGAACTGGGCGCGGACATAAGGCGCGGCTGGGAACTGGCCAAGCTGGCCGAGGACGGCGACGGCGTCGAGATCGTGGCGGTCACGCCCGAGGGCGAGCAGCGGGTGCGCGGGGCGTACCTGGTGGGCTGCGACGGCGGGCAGAGCGTCGTGCGCAAGGCGGCCGGGTTCGACTTCCCCGGGCTCGCGGCCACCCGCCGGATGTACCTGGCCGACGTCACCGGCTGCGAGATCCGGCCCCGCTTCCTGGGGGAGCGGCTGGACAACGGCATGGTGATGGCCGCGCCGCTGGCGCCGGGCGTCGACCGGATCATCGTGTGCGAGGACGGCACACCGGCCGGGGACCGCCCGGAGGAGGTGGAGTTCGACGAGGTCGCGGCCGCCTGGGAGCGCATCACCGGCGAGTCGCTGGCCGGTGGCGGCGCCGACTGGGTCAGCTCCTTCACGGACGCCACCCGCCAGGTCTCCGCCTACCGCAGGGGCCGGGTGCTGCTCGCCGGGGACGCCGCGCACGTCCATCTCCCGGCCGGGGGACAGGGGCTCAGCACGGGCGTGCAGGACGCGGTCAACCTCGGCTGGAAGCTGGCCGCGGTGATCCGCGGGGAGCTGCCGGACGCCTTCCTCGACAGCTACCACGACGAACGGCACCCCGTCGGCGCCCGGCTGCTGATGAACACCCGAGCGCAGGGCATGATCTTCCTCGGCGGCGCCGAGGCCGACCCGGTGCGCAAGGTGTTCGGCGAGCTGATGGAGCTGGAGGACGTCCGCCGCCGACTGGCCGGTGTCGTCAGCCACCTCGACATCACCTACGACCTCGGCCCCGGCACCCACCCCCTCGTCGGCCGCCGCCTGCCCCCGCGCCCCCTCCGCCTGTCCGACGGCACCCCGACCACCACGACGGCCCTGCTGCACCCGGCCCGCGGCGTCCTGCTCGACCTGACCGACGACGCCACCGTTCGCGAGGCCGCGGCCACCTGGGCCGACCGGGTCACCGTCGTCACGGCCGGCCCCGAACACCTCGGCGTCTTCGCCGGCGCGACGGCCCTGCTGGTCCGCCCCGACGGCCATGTGGCCTGGGCGGCCGTCGGCGAGGCCGCCGAAGCCTCCACACGACGCCCACCGGCCACCGTCGGAGGCCCCGCCTCCGGCTCCGTGACCGCCGACGGCCGTGTCTCCGGCCCCGTGGCCGCGGACACCCCTGCCTCCGGTCCCGTCCCCGGCACCCCCCGGGGCGCCGACGCCGAGGCCACGACCTCCGAGGCCGACTGGCCGTTCGCCGACGACCCGACCGGCATCGAGGCCCTCGTCATCGCCCTGCACCAATGGTTCGGCACCCCGGAGGTGGCGTAGCACGATGGTCACGTCCCTGTCGGTCGGCCCGCGCGTGCGGCGGATCACGCTCGATGCCGCCGGGCACACCCTGTCGGCCCTGCTGAGCGCACCGCAGAGCACGCCGCCGCGTGCCACCGTGGTCGCGCTGCACGGGGCCGGGATGAGCGCGGGGTACTTCGACGGCGGGGCCCAACCGGACGCCTCCCTCTGCGCGTTGGGAGCGCATCTGGGGTACGCGGTCCTCGCCGTCGACCGGCCCGGCTACGGCGACTCCGCCGCCGGGCTCCCCGAAGGCCTGGACCTCGCCGGGCAGGCCCGCGTCCTGCGTGCCGCGCTCGACCACTTCGACGCCGAGTACGACATCGGCATCGGTACGTTCCTGCTCGCGCACTCCTTCGGCGGCAAACTCGCCCTCACCCTGGCCGCCGAAACCCCGCCCGCCGAGCTGCTGGGCCTGGACATCTCCGGCTGCGGGCACCGCTACGCCCCGCGCTCCGCGGAACTGCTCACCGGCCCCGACCGGGCCCGCTGGAAGCACAACTGGGGCCGGCTCGGCCTCTATCCGCCCGCCACGTTCAAACGCAGCGCCGCCTTCGTGAAGCCCATCCCGGAGCTGGAGCTGCGGGCCGCCTCCGACTGGCCGGACGTCTTCGACGCGCTCGCCCCGCGCGTGCGCGTCCCCGTACGCATGACCTTCGCCGAGCACGAACTGTGGTGGCGGCACGACGCCGACGCTCTCGACGACCTGCGGGCGAGGCTGAGCGCCGCGCCGCGCGTGGTCGTCGACCGGCAGCCGGACGCCGGGCACAACATCAGCCTGGGCCTGACGGCCCGCGCCTACCACCTGCGCGCGCTCGCCTTCTTTGAGGAGTGCCTGTACTTCGAGGACGGCCTGCCGGAGCGGGACGGTCCATGACCCCGGCCAGGACACCACGCAATCCTCGACGCACAGCACTGCGCAAGTCCCGACGACCGCCCCGCCGACTGCTCGCCACCAGCCTGCGCTCCCTGACCGTACGCAACTTCCGTCTCTTCGCCGGCGGTCAGATCGCGTCCGCCACCGGCACCTGGATGATGGTCGTCGCCCAGGACTGGCTCGTCCTCGAACTGACCGGCGACTCCGGGACGGCACTCGCCACGGTCACCGCGCTCCAGTTCACGCCGATGCTGCTGCTGACGCTCTACGGCGGCCGTATCGCCGACCGGTACGACAAGCGCGCCCTGCTGACCGGGGCCAACATCGTCTCCGGTGTGCTCGCGCTGCTGCTCGGCCTGCTGGTCAGCGGCGGCGCGGCCGAGCTGTGGCACGTCTACGTCTTCGCACTCGCCCTCGGCGTCGCGAACGCCGTGGAGGTCCCGGCCCGGCTGTCCTTCATCGCCGAACTGGTCGGACCCGACCTGGTGCCCAACGCGTCCGCGCTCAGCGGCGCCTACTTCAACATCGCGCGGGTGCTGGGCCCGTCGCTGGCCGGGCTGCTGATCGAGGCGGCCGGCACCGGCACCGTGATGCTCCTCAACGCGGCGAGTTACGCGGCGACCGTGGCCGGGCTGCGCGCCATGCGGCCCGGGGAACTGCACCGCGGGCCCCGCCCGGCCGCGGGCCCGGCCCGGGTCACCGAAGGGCTGGCCCATCTGCGGTCCCGGCCCGATCTGGTGGCGACGCTGGCCCTGCTCGCGGCGGTGTCGCTGTTCGGCCTGAACCTCCAGCTGACCCTGCCGCTCATGGCCCGCACCGTCTTCCACACCGACGCCGCCGCCTTCGGCCTGCTCACCGCGGCGCTCGCCGCCGGATCGCTGCTGGCCGCCTTCACCGGCACCCTGCGCCGCGGCCGCCCCCGGGCCCGCCTGGTCATCGGCTGGGCCTGCGCCTTCGGCGCCCTCGCGGCGGCCACCGGATGGGCGCCGAACCTGGCGACGGCGCTGGTCCTGCTGGTACCGACCGGCTTCGCCTCCCTGTACTTCGCGCAGGCCGCCAACCACCGCGTCCAGCTGGGCAGCGACCCCGCCTACCGGGGCCGCGTCATGGCCCTCTACACCCTGATCCTCCAGGGCAGCGCCCCGCTGGGCGCCCTGTTCGTCGGCGCCGTCACCTCGCACCTCGGCACCCGTTCCGCGCTGTGGGCCGGCGGCCTGCTCTCCCTGACGGCCGCCCTCGTCGCGGCGGTGGCCGACCGCAGCGACACACGAGCCGCGGCCACCACCCCGGCCGACCGGCTCCAGCAACACCCGCACCCCCACCCGGCGGACCCCAAAACCGACCGCACAACCGAACCCACAACCGAACCCACGCCCGGCACCGGGAGCCGCCCATGAACCTCCCCCACATACCGAACGTCCCCCGCGGCACCCGGGAGTTGGGCCCGTCGGACCTGCACGTCTGGCTGCTGCCGCCCCCCACCTCACCGCGCGACCTACCGGTCGGCGAACTCGACGAGCACGAGCGGCGCCGCGCCGCCGCCTACCGCAGGCAGAGCGACCGGCAGACGTACGTCGCCGCCCACGTGGGCCTGCGCCGGGTCCTGTCGGTCTACACCGGCGTCGCACCGCGGTGCCTGCCCCTCGGCCGGGAGTGGTGCGAGGAGTGCGGGGAACGGCACGGCCGGCCGGTCCTGGTCGATCTGCCGGGCGCCCCCGAGTTCTCGCTCTCGCACAGCCACGGCCTGGCGCTGGTCGCGGTGGCCCGCACCCGGGTCGGCGTCGACGTCCAGGCCCTGCCGTCGCCGGAGACCGTCGACGCCTGTCTGCCCCTGCTGCACCCGGCCGAGCGGCAGGAGATCACCCGGCTCCCCGCCGACCGGCGCCGGACGGCCTTCGCGCGGCTGTGGGCCCGCAAGGAGGCGTATCTGAAGGGCCTCGGCACCGGGCTCGCCCGCGCGGCCGACCTCGACTACCTCGGCGAGGCCGCCGAGTCCTGGCGCCCGACCGGCTGGACGGTGCGCAACATGCCCCTGTGCGACGGCCATGTCGGCGCCGCGGCGCTGGCGGGCGGCAAGGACTGGCGGGCCGCTCTGCACCCGGTGCCCGCCGAGTGGCTCCACACCCGGGACGCCGACCTGCGGATCTCCGCCGTCCAACCGGCCCTGCGCACGGTGCTGCGCGCCCACGACCCGTCCGCCGTCCGGACGCACGCCCTCATCGACACCAGGAACAGGAAGGAAAGGGCCCAGGCATCATGACCGTAACCGTCACCGACCCCCGAGCTCCCGAAGCTCCCGTGCTCGACACCACCCCGGACACCATCGAGGCGGACCGGCTCACCGAACTGCGGACCATCAAGGAACGCGCCCGCAACGGCCCGGACCCCAAGGCCACCGACCGCCAGCACGCCAAGGGCAAGCTCACCGCCCGCGAACGCATCGAACTCCTCCTCGACCCCGGCTCGTTCACCGAGGTCGAGGCCCTGCGCCGGCACCGGGCCCAGGGCTTCGGCCTGGAGACGAAGCGGCCGTACACCGACGGCGTCGTCACCGGCTGGGGCACGGTGGAGGGCCGTACGGTCTTTGTCTACGCCCATGACTTCCGCATCTTCGGCGGCGCCCTCGGCGAGGCCCACGCCCAGAAGATCCACAAGCTGATGGACATGGCCATCGCGGCGGGCGCGCCCCTGGTCTCCCTCAACGACGGCGCGGGAGCCCGCATCCAGGAAGGCGTCTCCGCCCTCGCCGGCTACGGCGGCATCTTCCAGCGCAACACCAAGGCGTCCGGCGTCATCCCGCAGATCAGCGTGATGCTCGGCCCGTGCGCGGGCGGCGCGGCCTACTCACCCGCCCTGACCGACTTCGTCTTCGCCGTACGCGACATCTCCCAGATGTTCATCACCGGCCCGGACGTGGTGAAGGCGGTGACGGGCGAGGAGATCACCCAGAACGGACTGGGCGGCGCCGACGTGCACGGCGGCATCTCCGGCGTCGCCCACTTCGTCTACGACGACGAGCGCACCTGCCTCGAAGAGGTCCGCTACCTCCTGTCCCTGCTCCCCTCCAACAACCGCGAACTGCCGCCCGCCCACCCCACCGACGACCCCGCGGACCGCCCCGGCGACGCGCTGCTCGACCTGGTCCCCGAGGACGGCAACCGTTCCTACGACATCCGCAAGGTGATCGAGGAACTCGTCGACGACGGCGACTACTTGGAAGTCCACGCCGCCTTCGCCACCAACATCGTCTGCGCGCTGGCCCGCCTCGACGGCCACGTCGTGGGCATCGTCGCCAACCAGCCCGCCTCCATGGCCGGCGTGCTCGACATCCGGGCGAGCGAAAAGGGCGCGCGGTTCGTGCAGTTCTGCGACGCGTTCAACATCCCGCTGATCACCCTGGTGGACGTGCCCGGCTTCCTGCCCGGGGTCGACCAGGAACACGAGGGCATCATCCGCCGCGGGGCGAAGCTCCTGTACGCCTACTGCAACGCCACCGTGCCCCGCGTCTCGGTCGTCCTGCGCAAGGCCTACGGCGGCGCCTACATCGTCATGGACTCCCGCTCCATCGGCGCCGACGTCGCCCTGGCCTGGCCCACCAACGAGATCGCCGTGATGGGCGCGGAGGGCGCGGCGAACGTCGTGTTCCGCCGGGAGATCGCGGCCGCCGACGATCCCGAGGCGATGCGCCGCCAGAAGATCGCGGAATACAAGGACGAACTCGTCCACCCCTACTACGCGGCCGAGCGCGGCCTCGTCGACGACGTGATCGACCCCCGCGAGACCCGGCAGATCCTCAGCCGCGCCGTGGCGATGCTCGCCACCAAGTCCGCCGCCCTGCCCACCCGCAAGCACGGCAACCCGCCCCAGTAGGAGCCCGCATGACCACGACCCGGACCCCGCCCCCGCCCCCGCGCCCGTCGACCTCCGACCTGCTCGCTGCCACGTCCTTCAAGGTCCTGCGGGGCGAGCCGAGTCCCGAGGAACTCGCGGCGTTCACAGCTGTCCTGACCCTGCGTCTGACCACCCCGGACGCCACCCACGCCCCCACCCCGCAACGCCCCGCCACGGCCCACTGGACCCGCCCGGAACGCCTGCGCGCCTACGCCTGTCCACGGGCCTGGCACGGCTGAGGCGCCAACTGGCCTGCCGTCGCTGTCCGTTGTCGCACGACAGCACGCCGTAGCCGGTATTGTTGCCCGCGTGACGCACCCGATGGGTGCGTCCTCCCTTCATTCCGGGCCCCACCTCGTCGGGGCCCGGCCCGACGAGAGCGGCTCCGGGACCGTGGCTGGCCGCCTCACGTCGAAGGGAGGACGCCCCCGGATGGGCGGTCACGAGGAGCAGAAACTGACTTTCGTCATGCGGCTGATCCGGCTTCTGCCGGAGCGAGCGGCGAGGCACGCGAGGAGGTGGCTGCTCTGGTGGTGCAGCAGGTAGCCGGATATCCCCACACCCACTGGGGACATCCGACAGGCTCCCGCTGAGCCGGGCCTCGCTCGAAGTTCCCGCTTCGGGCGAGGCCCATTTTCATTGCTGGCTGAGCAGGTAGCCGGATATCCCCATCAGTCCTGGGGACATCCGACAGGCTCCTGCTGAGCTCGGGCCACCGTCCGGTCACACGGCCGGGCGAGGGCCCTTCTGCACCCAAGTACAGCACAACGGCCCCCCACCCGGCAGCACGATCACCCACTGTTCACGCGACCGCGCACCGAGCCGACGGCCCCTGTCGCGAGGGCGATGAGCAGTGCCGCGGCCGCCGCCGTGACCGGCACGCCGTAGGCCGCCGCAGGGGAGAGATGCTCCGCCAGCCATCCGCCGGTCGCGCTGCCGCACGCGATGCCGCCGAGCAGGGCGGTCACCGCGAGGGTCATGCCCTCGTTGAGGCGGCCGTCCGGGGTGCGCTGCTGGACCAGGGCCATGTTGGTGATCATGGTCGGGGCCGTGGCCATGCCGGCGAACAGCAGCGCGACGCACAGCAGCGGGAGCGAGCCGGTGAGGGACGCGGCGAGCAGGGGCAGCGTCAGCAGCGCGGTCATCGCCGCTATGCACCACACGTAGCGGTACTCGGCGGGACCGGAGAGCCGCAGCCGCCCGTACAGCAGACCCGCCGCACAGGAACCCGCCGCCTGGAGCGCGAGCACCGCACCCGCCGCCGTCCGGTGGCCCTGGGCGTCCGCGAACGCGATCGTGACGACCTCCGTCGACCCGAACACAGCGCCCATGGCGAGGCAGACCGTCAGTAGCGGGGGCATGCCGGGCGCGCGGAACAGAGAGGTGCCGGCAGCCCCGGCCGTAGGGACCCAGGGCGGCGGTTCCGTCGACCGCTGGGCCGCGAACGCCAGCACGCCCGTCACCAGGAGCACCACCCCGACGAGCGTCCCCGCCTCCGGGAAGAACGTCCCGCACAGGAAGGCCGCGAGCACCGGGCCCAGCATGAAGCACAGCTCGTCGGCGGCCTGCTCGAAGGAGTTCGCGGTGTGCAGGGCCGCGGGGTCGCCCTTGAGCAGGTGCGCCCAGCGGGCGCGGGACAGGCCGCCGGTGTTGGGGGTCGTCGCGGTGGCGGCGTACGCGGCGAAGAGGGTCCAGGCAGGGGCGTCGTAGCGCACGCACAGCAGCAGCGCGAGGCTGCCCAGCGCCGCGCAGAGCGTGGCGGGTACGGCGACCCGGGCCTGGCCGTACCGGTCGACGAGCCGCGCCGTCCAGGGGGCGACCAGCGCCGTCGCCGCGAGGCCGGTCGCGGTGACGGCGCCGGCGAGGGCGTACGACCCCCGGGTGCCGGCGATCATCACGACCGCGCTCACGCTGAACATGCCCATGGGGAGGCGGGCGGCGAGGTTGGCGAGGGTGAACGCGCGGGTGCCGGGGTGGGCGAAGAGCCGGCGGTACGGGCGGGAGGTGTGACTGACGGAGGGGGTCGGGGCGTTCGTGGACGGCGATTGCGGCATGGCTCCACCGTCGCCCGCAGTGGATCAAGGGGTCCAACACCTGTTCGGGACGGATTCACGCACCTGTGTTGTGAGACGCACGCGGGCTGTAGGTTCCCCGCATGTCCGCTGCCGCCCCCGCCCACCTCGACCCCCGCCTCCTGCGCGCCTTCCTCGCCGTGGCGGACGAGCTGCACTTCACGCGCGCCGCGGCCCGCCTGTACGTCGCCCAGCAGGCGCTGAGCCGGGACGTACGGCGGCAGGAGCGGGAGTTGGGCGCCGAGCTGTTCGTGCGGACGACCCGGCATGTCACGCTGACGGCCGACGGCGAGCGGCTGGTGCCGTACGCCCGCCGTGCCCTCCAGGCCCAGGACGATCTGCTCGCCGCCTTCGGCCAGGCGCGGCCCCTGCTGGTGGACCTGAACTCGCCAGGCCTGGACACCGGCCGCCGGGTCCTGCACCGGGCCCGCGAACTCGCCCCGGAGCACGAACTGATGGCCCGCTACGAGAGCGGCCTGACGGGTGCGGCCGCGGAGCTGGTCGCGGGGCGGCTGGACGCGTCCTTCGGACGGTTCGCGGGGCTGGACCCGGCGCTGCGGGCCGGCCTCGACCATCAGCCGGTCCGCTACGAGCCGATGGCGATCGTGCTGCCCGAGGACCATCCGCTGGCCGCCCTGGAGCGGGTGCCGCTGGCCGCGCTGGCCGGCGAGACCGTGTACGCCGGTGCCGGCAACCCCCGTACCCCGGAGTGGACCGACCTCGCGCACCGGCTCTTCGACGGGCGGGGCATCGAGGTCGCCCCGCCCGCGCCGCTCGCCGTCGGCGACGAGGAGTTCCGGCGCATCATGGCGAAACTGCGCCATCCCGTCCTGGCCGTGGTCGACTTCCCGGCCATGCCCGGGACCGTGCTGCGCCCGCTGGTCGACCCCGTGCCCCTGTCGCCCGTGTCCCTGGTGTGGCGAAAGGGCCTGGCGCACCCCGCTTTCGACGCCCTTCGACACGCCGCGGCCCGGCTCGCGGCCGAGGAGGGGTGGCTGGAGCCGCCCGCCGGTGGATGGGTCCCGGATGTGGACTCGGCATCCTGGGTGTATACAACTAACTGCCCGACGTGAGCGTCATCACTTGTACGCCAAATGTCCTTTATTCGCCGATGTGCTGGATCACATAACACTTTCCTCCGTGGAGAGTTTGTGAAGGGCGCTGGTAATTTGTAGGCGCGCTGGACTGTGAGGTCGGCATATAACGAATGCGAGGGGGAGGCCGTGGCGCTGAGGGGGCGTGGGGAGGAGCGGGAGGAGCCTCAAGGGCCGGACGCCACCATGCAGCTGAAAGTGTCCGGTTTGTTTCCGGTGGACCAGACCGTTCAGTTGCGGGTGCCGTCCCAACGGATATCCGATGCCGAAAGCGAATCGGCGATATCCGAAATATCCCGTTCCGCGGAGGCGAACTCATCGCAGCGAATACCCGGCGATGACACGCCCGACCAGCAGCATCGCCGCAGAAACCGCAACCGCCGCAAAGCCCCCAGCCCGCCGCTGGGCCCCCGCCTCGTAGCCGCGCTCCACCTGGCCCCCGTGCTGGCCTTCCTGACCCCCCACATCGCCCGCCTCGCCCCTCTGGCCGCCCGCCTCGCGCCCTACGCCCGCCGGATGCGGCCGCAGTACCCCCGGCCCGGACGCACCGGATGGCGCCGGTGGCTGCCCTCCTGGCGGCAGTGGCTCGGCGGCGCACTGGCCGGCGTGGGCCTCAGCAGCCTCCTCCTCGCCGTCGCCTACGCGGCCACCGACATCCCGGACAACCTCAACTCGTACGCCACCCAGCAGGACAACGTGTACTTCTGGGCCGACGGGACGCCCATGGCCCGTACCGGCTGGGTGCAGCGGCAGGCGATGCCGCTGAAGGACATCCCCGACGACGTCCGCTGGGCCGTCCTCGCCGCGGAGAACGCGAGCTTCTACAGCGACCCCGGCATCTCCGTCCAGGGCATCACCCGCGCCCTGTTCCGCACGCTGGGCCAGGGCGACACCCAGGGCGGCTCGACCATCACCCAGCAGTACGTCAAGAACGTCTACCTGAACCAGGACCAGACGCTGCGCCGCAAGGTCAGCGAGGCGATGATCGCCCTCAAGCTCGACAACCGGATGAGCAAGGACGAGATCCTCGAGAGCTATCTGAACACCAGCTGGTTCGGCCGGGGCACCTACGGCATCCAGCGCGCCGCCCAGGCCTACTACGGCAAGGACGTCAGCGAGCTCAACGCCAGCGAGGCCGCGTTCCTGGCCGCCCTGCTCAAGGGCGCCGGCCTGTACGACCCGACCCTGAGCGGCGCCAACCGCGACCGGGCCGTGGAACGCTGGTCCTGGACCCTCGACCGGATGGTCCAGATAGGCAAGCTCTCGCAGGCCGAGCGGGACACCTACAAGAAGTTCCCCGAGCCGCTGAGACGCAACCCGCTGTACGACACCGGTGAGCAGAGCGACTACCTCGTCGAACTCGCCTCCCAGTACGCCAAGAAGGCCGCCGAGATCTCCGACAAGGACTACGACCTCGGCGGCTACCAGATCTACACGACCTTCGACAAGCGACGGCAGGACCAGCTCACCGACGCCGTCACCAAGGCGCGCACGAAGGCTCTGAAGGACGACCCGAAGGCCGCGAAGAGCGTGCACTACGGCGCGGCGTCGGTGGCCGGTGACGGCCGGATCCTCGCCGTCCACGGCGGCCCCGACCACCGTAAGCAGGGCTACAACGAATCCAACGCCACCACCGTCCCGGCCGGTTCGGCCTTCGCGCCGTTCGTGTACGCGGCCGGTCTGGAGCACGGCGTCCGCAAGACCCGTGACGGGGAGAGGACCGCCGTCACCGGGGACTCCGTCTACGACGGCGACGACGACGTGCCGGTGACCACGCCGGAGGGACCGTACTGGGACCGCAGCGGCCGCAAGGTGGCCGCCAGCAACGACGGCAACAGGTCGTACGGGCAGATCTCCCTGCACCGGGCCATGGCGCTGTCGGTGAACACGCCCTTCATGCAACTCGGCATGGACACCGGCCTGGACAAGGTGCGCGCCACCGCCGAGGCCGCCGGTCTGCTGAGCTCCAGCATCGGGGCCCAGGTGCCGGCGCTGGCCACGGGCAGCTCCACACCCAGCGCCATCCGCATGGCCAGCGGCTACGCCACGTTCGCCGCGGCCGGCAAGCACACCGAGCCGTACTCGGTGCGGCGGATCACCCACAACGGCGACAAGATCTCCCTGAACCTGCCGGACCCGCGCCGGGCGGTCGGCGCCGACGTGGCCGAGGAGGTCACGTCCGCGCTCACGGACGCCTTCCGGACCGCCCACCCCGACGCGGCGCCCGCCACCGCGCAGGTGGCCGGGAAGGCCGGGACGACGCCGAAGGACACCGCCTCCTGGTACGTCGGCACGCACAAGTCCGTCTCCACGGCGGTCGTCGTCTACCGCATCGACCTCGCCAAGAGCCTCGAACCGCTGCCGCTGAAGGGCCTCGCCGGCACCGCCGACGACAGCGTCCCCTACGGCATCTGGTCCGGTGCCATGAGACCCCTCGGCTGACCACCGACCCGGTACCGCAGTCCAACCGTCAGGAGAATGAGCCGCACATGAAGTCACCGTCTGGGCGTCGCCGCAAGGCCCGGGCATCGCGCCGCACCGCCGCCGCGCGCCGCCCGGGGTTCCTGGCCCTGGCGGCGCTCCTCGTCGTCGCCTCGCTGACGGCGGGCTACCTGGTGCTGAACCGCACGGGGAACACCGAGCCGACCGCGTCGTCCGGGGAACAGCGCAAGGCGGGCGGGTCGGGCGCCAAGGAGCCGCAGTGGGACGGCAGGACCAGGGTCCTAGGGGACGGCTCCACTTCCTACACCGGTCCGCAGAAGGGCCAGTTGAAGCCGGTGCCGCTCAAGCCCGGACAGAAGCCGCCCCAGTTCGTCGTCTTCTCCTGGGACGGCGGGCTGGAGGGCGATGACAAGCTCTTCTCGCACTACCGCGAGGTGGCGAAGAAGTACGACGCCCACATGACGTTCTTCCTCACGGGGATCTACCTGCTGCCGAAGGACAAGAAGGCGTTGTACGACCCGCCGCAGCACGACAGGGGAGCCGCGGCGATCAGCTACCCCACGGACGAACACATCCGCACCACGGTGGAGCAGCTCGGCAAGGCATGGCAGGACGGCAACGAGATCGGCACCCACTTCAACGGCCACTTCTGCGGCGAGAAGGGCGGCGGCGACTGGAGCGTCGAGGAGTGGAAGAGCGAGATCGACCAGTTCAACTCGTTCGTGTCGAAGTGGAAGACCAACACCGGCGCCACGGATCTCCCCCCGCTGCCGTTCGACGTCTCCAAGGCGGTCACCGGCGGGCGCGCCCCCTGTCTGGAGGGCCAGGAGAACCTGCTGAAGGCCGCCAAGGACTACGGCTACCGCTACGACGCCAGCTCCGCGGGCGACTTCCAGATATGGCCGATCAAGAAGAACGGCATCTGGGACTTCCCGCTGCAGATGCTCCCCTACGAGGGGGGCAAGTACCAGGGTCTCTCCATGGACTTCAACTTCCTCTACAACCAGTCCGACGGCGAGACCGAGGGCGACCCGGCCCGGTACCCGCAGTGGGAGGAGGAGACCGTCGGCACCTACCTGGCGGGCTTCAACCGCGTGTACTACGGCAGCCGGGCGCCCCTGTTCATCGGCAACCACTTCGAGGACTGGAACGGCGGCATCTACATGCGGGCCGTCGACCGGATCATCGAGGACGTGTGCACCAAGAAGGACGTCAAGTGCGTGTCCTTCAAGGAGCTCGCCGACTGGATGGACGTGCAGAATCCGGCGACGCTGGAGCGCCTGCGCACCCTCGACCCGGCGCAGTCCCCGGACTGGTCGACCGTCGTGCAGTGACGTTCGCATAACGTCCTTGAATCACGCACGCATCCCCCTTCACAACAGCCACACATGGCATGCGAAGATGCGCTGCCCCCGGCATCCGTCCGCCGGGACAAGAGGGGAACCATCAGTGAAGACAAGGAAACTGAGCCGTACGCGGCGACGCGCCACCATACTCGGCGCGGCGGCCGCGTCGGTCGTCGCCGGAGCGGCGATGCTGCCCAACTGGAGCGCGGGCGCTGCGGTCGTCGACGACCCCACGGTGGACGCCAGGACCAAGGCCACCTTCCAGCGGCTGGCGGACGCGGTCTTCACCGACCGTACGGACGCGCTGGTCGACGGCGGGCAGGGCAACCGGGACAAGCCGCTGACCGACGGCTTCTCGGGGGACGTCCGGATGTCCGCCGGTACGGCCCGCAGTGAGGACGCCGCACTGTCCGCGCTGGACCAGCGCAAGGACAAGCTCGCCAAGCTGGGCGAGAAGTACAGCAAGGGCAGCACCACCGTCACTCTGGACGCCACCAGCGTGAAGGGCCGCAAGGCGAAGGTCGCGGTCACCGAGACCACCACCCTCACCTACGAGAAGGTCCGCGGCAGCGAGCCGGGGACCACCGGCTTCCAGGCCCACCACGAGCTGACCTTCAGCGCCGACCGGCGCGGCGACTGGCAGCTGACCGGCATCCACGCGACCGACGAGGGCGACCTCGCCGTGAACCAGACGGCCCGGCCGGCCGTCGAGCCCATGACCGCGAAGGTCGCCAGCACCACGCCGTCGGCGCCCAAGGCATCGACCTCGTACCCCGGCCCGGCCAACCCGAAGAACTTCACCGCGTCCGGCCTGGACTACCCGGCCATGGCCACCTACGCCAAGCAGTACTGGTCCAACTACAACCCGGCCTACCCGAACTTCAACGGCCAGGGCGCGGGCGGCGACTGCACCAACTTCGTCAGCCAGTCCCTGAAGGCGGGCGGCTGGAAGCACGTCCCCGGCTACGTGTACGACTACACCAAGTGGTTCGGCAACGCCGACATCCAGTCGCACTCCTTCATCGGCGTCAACGAGTGGTCCTGGTTCGCCCAGAACTCGAAGCGCACGACCAGCCTCGCGAACGTCTACCAGCTGGACGTCGGCGATGTCCTCCAGCTCGACTTCGACAAGGACGGCTCGAAGGACCACACCATGATCGTCACGTCCCGCAACCGCGGCGTGCCGTATCTGACGTACCACTCCACCAACACCTACAGCAGGTCGGTGGCGAGCATCATCGCGTCGTACCCGAACGCTCTGTACTACGCGTACCGCACCTGATCTTCCGAGCCTCGCCGGCTCGACGTGACGCGGCCCCCGGCGCTGATGCCGGGGGCCGCCCTGCTGTCGCCACACCGGGACCGATCGGCGCCACCTCTCAGCCCCCCACCCCACCAGGTGAGAGCAAAGTTCCTTTCCGGTCACCCGATGCCACAGCCCCGAAACGCGCCCTCCCTACCTTCGGGATCAGCCACTCGTAGTGCGACCGAGAGCGACCGAGCCCCGAAAGAACCGTGGAGGCGTCATGACAGCCCCTAGCACAGCCCCCGCCTCGAGCAGGGGAGGCCGCTGGATCGAGCACTGGGACCCCGAGGACGAGGCCTTCTGGAACGAGACCGGGGAGAAGGTCGCCAAGCGGAACCTGCTCTTCTCCGTCCTCTCCGAGCACATCGGGTTCTCGATCTGGACCCTGTGGTCGGTGATGGTGCTGTTCATGGGGCCGGAGTACGGACTCACCCCCGCGGACAAGTTCACGATCGTCTCGATGGCCACGCTGGTCGGCGCCATCGTGCGCGTCCCGTACACCTTCGCCGTCGCCATCTTCGGTGGCCGGATGTGGACGGTCGTCTCGGCGAGCCTGCTGCTGGTGCCGACCGTCGCCGCGTTCGCGGTGATGGAGCCGGGGACGTCGTTCACGACCTTCCTGCTGTGCGCGATGCTGGCCGGCATCGGAGGCGGGAACTTCGCCTCCAGCATGACCAACATCAACGCCTTCTTCCCGCTCCGTAAGAAGGGGTGGGCGCTCGGCCTGAACGCCGGCGGCGGCAACATCGGCGTGCCCGTCGTGCAGCTCATCGGTCTCGCGGTCATCGGCGCCAGCGGCGGGCCGCGCCTGCTGCTCGGCATCTACATCCCGTTCATCGTGATCGCCGCCGCCCTCGCGTGGCTGAAGATGGACAGCATCTCGTCGGTGAAGAACGACACCGGCGCCGCCAAGGATGCCGTGAAGGAGGCCCACACCTGGATCATGTCCTTCCTCTACATCGGCACCTTCGGCTCGTTCATCGGCTACAGCTTCGCGTTCGGGCTGGTCCTGCAGACCCAGTTCGGCCGTACGCCGCTCCAGGCCGCCTACGTCACCTTCATCGGCCCGCTGCTCGGCTCCCTGATCCGGCCCGTGGGCGGCTGGCTCGCCGACCGGTTCGGCGGCGCGAAGATCACGCTGTGGAACTTCGTCGGCATGGCCGTCGCGACCTCGGTGATCATCGTGGCCTCGATGCAGAAGTCGCTGCCGCTCTTCACCGCCGCATTCATCGCCCTGTTCGTGCTGACGGGCGTCGGCAACGGATCGACCTACAAGATGATCCCCGGCATCTTCCACACGAAGGCCCTCGCCAAGGGGCTCACCGGTGAGGAGGCCGCCGCGTACGGCCGCCGTCTCTCCGGTGCCTCCATGGGCCTCATCGGCGCGGTGGGCGCCCTCGGCGGACTCGGCATCAACCTCGCCTTCCGCCAGTCCTTCCTCTCCGTGGGCTCCGGCACCGGCGCCTTCGTCGCCTTCCTCGCCTTCTACGGCGTCTGTTTCGCGGTCACCTGGGCCGTATACCTTCGCCGCCCGGCCGCCGCGCAGACCGACACGGCACCTGCCACCGACGCAAAGCCGCAGCTCAGCTACGCCGAGGTGTGACGTAACACCACCGACATCAAGTCGAACCGAGCCTGTCACGCACCGTTGACAGGCTCGCTCGGCATGCAGGTGTAGCCACCAAGGGCGCGACCGGGAGCCAGAAGACCAGGAGTCAGGAGATCTGGAGCCGGAAGATCAGGAGCCGCTCCCGCCGACCCCGGTGGGAGACCCTGGTGCAGGCATCACAACTCGAGTGCGGGACGAGAGTTATGTACGACGAACTGCAGCAACCCGACCACGGGCCCCTCGCCGGGTTCACCGTGGGCGTCACCGCCGCGCGCCGCGCCGACGAGCTCGGAGCGTTGCTTCAGCGGCGCGGCGCCGCCGTACTGCACGCCCCTGCCCTGCGCATCGTGCCGCTGGCCGACGACAGCGAACTGCTCGCCGCCACCAAGGAGATCATCCAGCGGACGCCGGACGTCGTGATCGCCACCACCGCGATCGGCTTCCGCGGCTGGATCGAGGCCGCCGACGGCTGGGGGCTCGGCGAGGACCTGCTGGAACGGCTGCGCGGCGTCGAGCTGCTCGCGCGCGGCCCCAAGGTCAAGGGCGCCGTGCGGGCCGCCGGGCTGACGGAGGACTGGTCGCCGTCCAGCGAGTCCATGGCAGAGGTGCTGGACCGGCTGCTGGAGGAGGGCGTCGAGGGGCGTCGTATCGCCATCCAGTTGCACGGTGAGCCGCTGCCGGGGTTCGTGGAGGCGCTCAAGGCCGGGGGAGCGGAGGTGCTCGGCGTGCCGGTCTACCGCTGGCTGCCGCCGGAGGACATCGGGCCGGTCGACCGGCTGCTGGACGCGACCGTCTCCCGCGGACTGGACGCCCTCACCTTCACCAGCGCCCCGGCCGCGGCGTCCCTGCTGTCGCGCGCCGAGGAGCGCGGGCTGCTTCCCGAACTGCTCGCCGCCCTCAACCACGACGTCCTTGCGGCCTGCGTCGGCCCCGTCACAGCGCTGCCCCTGCAGGCGCTCGGCGTCGACACGGTCCAGCCCGAGCGCTTCCGGCTCGGACCGCTGGTCCAGTTGCTGTGCCAGGAGCTGCCCGGGCGGGCCCGGTCGCTGCCGATCGCCGGGCACCGGGTGGAGATCCGGGGCCACGCGGTCCTGGTCGACGCGGCGCTGCGCCCCGTACCGCCGGCGGGGATGTCCCTGCTGCGGGCCCTGTCCCGGCGGCCGGGCTGGGTGGTGCCCCGCGCGGAGCTGCTGCGTGCCTTGCCGGGCGCCGGACGCGACGAGCACGCCGTGGAGACGGCGATGGCCCGGCTGCGTACGGCTCTGGGGGCGCCGAAACTGATCCAGACGGTGGTGAAGCGGGGGTACCGGCTGGCGCTGGACCCGGCGGCGGACGAGAAGTACGCGGACGTGTAGGGAGGCACCCGGCGTCTGCATAACCCCCTCAAATGCCGGACGGGCTGGATGCTGCCGACCGGCGCTCATCCGCACCCCGCGAGATCCGCCCGTACAGGACCAGCGCCCGCCCCAGACACCCCAACGCCACCGTCGACAACACCGCCCGCAGCGCATTCCACGCCAGCCACGGCGACTCGAACTCCTCCCTCAAGGCGGCCGGATCACCGGCCCCCTTCAAGCTGTCGTTGAGCGGGATGTTGAAGGCTACGGTGACGAAGAAGGTGAGTGCGTAGGCCGTCGCCGCCGCCCACACCCACCCCCGGTAAGGCGCTCCGCGCACCTGCCATGCCGACACCCCCGTCAGCATCAGCGCCCCGAGGAAGCTCAGGAAGAACACCGGGTTCTCGAAGGCGTCGTTGATGTCGCGCATGACCTCGACGTACACCCGGTCATCGCTGCGCGCCAACCCCGGCATCACCCCGCAGGCGAAGATGTAGAAGGCCCCGGCGATCAGGCCCATCGCGACCGTGGCTGCGCCCAGTACGGTCCCCACGACTTTGCTGTTCGGTGTTGTGGTCATGCCCTCCAGTCAACGGACCCGCACGCACCCCGAACATGGCCGTCACGCGCAACCCCATACGCGGACGTCCAGCCCCGCAGGCGGTACGAGGGGTTCCGGCCCCGCCACCGGGCAGGCACTGTTAGGGGGAACGGTTCTCCCAGCTCTCCTCAAGGCATCTCACCGACCCCTCATGACCGGGGTGACCCCTAGGCGGTGACAGGCACATGGCACTGGGTACGGCCACGGGCACGTTCGAGCTGCGGTTCGACGCCGGACGGATCTGTCTGGATCTCCTCGCGACCACGCACCCCGAGGAACGGTTCGACTCCGTCGAGGTGTTGTGCGCCTGGATCGTCGGGGCCGGCCTCGCCCCGCCGGGCACGCCGCTGACCCACGCCGACGCGTCCTGGCTCACGGGGTTCTGCGAACTACGCGGATGTATCGCCCAGTTGGTGCGCGGCGGGCTCGCCCCCGAGCGCTGGTCGTCGTACGACAGGCCGACGTACGACATCGCGCTCGCCCGCGTGAACGACATCGCCGGCGTGGCGCCACCGGCCCCCCGCGCTGTCAGGGGGGAAGACGGCACCCTCGTCCGGCGGTTGGATCACCCGCCCGAGTGCGCCGCCCTGCTCGGCGCCATCGCGCGGGACGCCCTGGAACTGCTCACCGATCCGGCCGCGCGGGCCGGGCTGCGGGAGTGCGAGGGCGACAACTGTCCGATCGTTTATGTCGATACGTCCCGGGGGCGCAGGAGGCGCTGGTGCTCCAGTGAGGTCTGCGGGAACCGCGAAAGAGTGGCCCGGCACCGTCGCCGCGCGGCACTCACCCAGGCCTGACAGTCCGTTATGCGGCTTATGTGGAACGGCTGCCGAAGTGATTTCGATTACACGTCGTTTACCTACGGGGCCGTAGGGAAGCTCTCTTTCGATCTTGCCGTTGTGACGGAAATGTAAAGATCGCACGGTGGGAATGTGCTGCCATGTCCCGCTCGTCACGTCACTCCGAAGAAAACTGTCGCCTCCGTTTGAACACTCGAAGCGCCGCTTGCGTACGGGTAGTCGAGCGACCGACTGGGGGAACCCCCGGACATCGGAGGTGGGCGTGCGCAAGGATTCCGTCGTGGCCAATGAACGTGGATCGAGGGCCCGACATCGCATGTCCCAGCCCTCGGAACCTGATGAGGAGCTGATGCGTGCGCTGTACAGAGAGCACGCCGGACCCCTCCTTGCGTATGTCCTTCGACTGGTCGCCGGTGATCGGCAACGAGCAGAGGACGTTGTGCAGGAGACGCTCATCCGTGCCTGGAAGAACGCCGGACAGCTCAATCGAGCGACCGGATCGGTACGCCCCTGGCTGGTGACGGTCGCCCGGCGCATCGTCATCGACGGCCACCGCAGCCGGCAGGCCCGGCCGCAGGAGGTCGATCCGTCGCCGCTGGAGGTCATCCCCGCGGAGGACGAGATCGACAAGGCGCTGTGGCTGATGACGCTGTCGGACGCACTCGACGACCTGACGCCCGCCCACCGGGAAGTCCTGGTCGAGACGTACTTCAAGGGGCGTACGGTCAATGAGGCTGCCGAGACGCTGGGCATACCCAGCGGCACCGTGCGCTCAAGGGTCTTCTATGCCCTGCGGTCGATGAAGCTGGCACTGGAGGAGCGGGGGGTGACGGCGTGATGAGTGTTTACGGGGGAAACCAGGGATTCGGGATGGGCGGTTCGGGTATGTCTGGACCCATGACGGGACATCCGGTTCCGAGCGAACACGAGACCGTCGGCGCCTACGCCCTCGGGATTCTCGACGACGCCGAAGCAACCGCTTTCGAGGCACATCTCGCGACCTGCGAGTGGTGCGCCCAGCAACTGGACGAACTCGCGGGGATGGAGCCGATGCTGGCCGCCCTCGCGGACCTGCCCGGTTCCGGTTCACCCGCGATCGGCGAGTCCCTGTCGGCGAAGCCCAGCCCGCGCCTGGTGAACAAGCTCGTCGACGAGGTCGCCGAGCGCCGCGCCCAGAAGCGCCGGCGCAGCTTCTACATGGTGGCCGCGGCGGCCGCGCTGATCGTCGGCGGTCCGTTCGTGGCCGTGGCGGCGAACGGCGGCGACGACGGCGGAGGGGACGGCGAGGGCAACCGGACCGTGCAGGCGGCCAACCCCGCCAAGGACCTGTTCACCGGCACCGAGAACAAAGTCTCGGGGACCGACCCGACGACCGGCGCCAGCGCGACCGTCGGCATGTCGGAGAAGGCGTGGGGCACCGAGACGGCCCTTGAGCTCAAGGGCGTCAAAGGCCCGCTCAAGTGTTCCCTGATCTTCGTCAGCAAGGACGGCGAGCGCGAGACGGCCGCTTCCTGGTCCGTCCCGAAGTGGGGCTACGGCATCCCGGACGCCAAGACCGAGCAGGCCAGGAACCCTCTCTACGTCAGCGGCGGTGTGTCCATGGCCCGCGACGATGTCGATCACATAGAGGTCATGGACTTCGACGGAAAGAAGATCGTCGAGGTAGACGTGTAGTCGCCGTAGCAATTACGGGTCCCCTTCGCGTACGGTTGACGGCTGCCCAGCACGTCAGAAGGGGGCCCGGTGGCCGCTCAGGCTCCACAGGAAACCGCGCTCGAAGACTCCTCGAGAAATCGGGAGATCGGCGTCGAACAGGTACACCTGAACCGGGTGTACCAACGCCTTGAGGAGAAGATCCACGAGGCTGAGTTCCTCATGAACGACGCGGCCCAGCGCGGCCAGGTCGGTACGCCGGGTGCGCTTGCCGAGCGGGACGCGCAGGTCTTCCGCGCAGGTGTCCACCTCAATCGGCTCAACAACGAGTTCGAGGACTTCCTCTTCGGCCGTATCGACCTGCTGCCCGGCAAGGACGGCAAGAAGGGGCCCGACGGCGCGTACACCGCCGTCGAGCCCGCCGAGGGCGCGGTCCGCGAGGACAACACCGCCGACATCGCCGAGACCCTGCACATCGGCCGCATCGGCGTGCTCGACCAGGACTACGCCCCGCTGGTCATCGACTGGCGGGCCCCGGCCGCGGCGCCCTTCTACCGCTCCACGCCGGTCGACCCCGGCCGGGTCGTACGGCGCCGGGTCATCCGCTCCAAGGGGCGCCGGGTGCTCAGCGTCGAGGACGACCTGATGCGCCCCGAGCTCAAGGCGTTCCTCGGCGGCGACGAGCTGCCCGTCATCGGTGACGGCGCCCTCATGGCCGCCCTCGGCCAGGCCCGCAGCCACACCATGCGGGACATCGTGGCGTCCATCCAGGCCGAGCAGGACCTGGTCATCCGGGCGCCCGCCGCCTCCGTGACGTACGTCGAGGGCGGCCCCGGCACCGGCAAGACCGCCGTCGCCCTGCACCGCGCCGCCTACCTGCTCTACCAGGACCGGCGCCGGTACGCGGGCGGCATCCTGATCGTCTCGCCGACCCCGCTGCTGGTGGCGTACACCGAGGGCGTGCTTCCGTCGCTGGGCGAGGAGGGCCAGGTCGCGATCCGCGCGATCGGTTCCCTCGTCGATGGTGCCGAGGCCACGCTGTACGACTCCCCGGCCACAGCCCGCGCCAAGGGCTCGTACCGCATGCTCAAGGTGCTGCGGAAGGCGGCGCGGGGCGCGCTGGAGCTGGGGCCGGGCAACGGGGCCGATGCCCGCCGGCCCGCCAACGGCGACATCGCAGCGAACCGGACGGGACAACTCGCGTTCGGTGACGACGACGCCTCCGCGCGGACCCCCGCCGGACCTTCTACCCGGCTGCGCGTGGTCGCCTTCGGGCGCCGCCTGGAGCTGGAGGCCGACGCGCTGGAACGTATCCGCCGTACCGCGCTGGGCGGCACCGCGCCGGTGAACCTGCTGCGCCCACGCGCCCGCAAGCTGCTGCTCGACGCCCTGTGGGCGCAGTCGGGCGGCGCCACCCGGCACACCGACCCGGAGCTCGCCGCCGAGCTGCGCGCCTCCTTCGACGAGGACGTGATGTCGGAGGACAGCTTCATCGCTTTCGTCGACGCCTGGTGGCCGGAGCTGACCCCGAGGGCGGTCCTGACGGCGATGGCCGACGAGCGGCGCCTGGGCCGCTGGGCCCGCCGGGTCCTCAACCCCGGCGAGGTGCGCAAGGTCGCCCGCTCGCTGAAGCGGGACGGGTACTCCGTGCACGACATCGCCATGCTCGACGAGCTCCAGTCGATCCTCGGCACCCCGGCCCGCCCGAGGAAGACGCGCGAGCTGGACCCGCTCGACCAGCTCACCGGCCTGGAGGAGCTGATGCCGGTCCGCGAGGAGTCGCAGCGCGAGCGCGCCGAGCGGCTGGCGGCCGAGCGCATCGAGTACGCCCACGTCATCGTCGACGAGTCCCAGGACGTCACGCCGATGCAGTGGCGCATGCTCGGCCGCCGCGGTCGGCACGCCACCTGGACGGTCGTCGGCGACCCGGCCCAGTCCTCCTGGTCCGACGTCGACGAGGCGGCCGAGGCCCGCGACGAGGCCCTCGGCACCCGCCCGCGCCGCCGCTTCCAGCTCACCGTGAACTACCGCAACCCGGCCGAGATCGCCCAGCTGGCGGCGAAGGTGCTCGCCCTCGCCATGCCGGGCTCGACGGCCCCGTCGGCGGTGCGTTCGACCGGCGTCGAGCCCCGCTTCACCGCCGTACGGGACTCCCTCCCGCAGACGGTCCGCGAGGAGGCCGCCCGACTGCTGGACCGGGTCGACGGCACGGTCGGCGTCGTCGTCGCGATGCAGCGGCGCGAGGAGGCGGCGAAGTGGCTCGCCGGGCTCGGCGACCGGGTCGTGGCGCTCGGCAGCCTGGAGGCGAAGGGGCTGGAGTACGACGCGACGGTCGTCGTCTCCCCGGCGGAGATCGCCGACGAGTCCCCGGCCGGCCTGCGGGTGCTGTACGTCGCGCTGACCCGGGCCACCCAGCAGCTCACGGTGGTGTCGGGGGACCGCGACGAGCCGGACGCGAGCGGGGTGCCGGACCTGCTCAGAGATTGATCCGGATGAACTCGCGGTACGGGAATGGCCTTACGGGATCGGTTTGTTAGCCTGGGTGTGGCACCGGCTCGATCCAAGCCCCCGGGCCCAACCTTCGTCGCTACGAGCGACCACTTGCCGCGAGGCGAGCATGGCGGGTCGGTGTCATGAACGTTGAAGAGGCCCACGTCACGCATGTGACGTGGGCCTCTTTTCATGGGAGGGCGTGGCGAACAATACGTTCGCAATTCAAGCCCGGCTAACTCCTACTCGGCGGTAGGTGCGACGATCGGACGGCATCCAGCGTCACAGGTGAAAGCAGAGGAAGTCGGCCATGGCAACGGCGCCCAGCGTCTCCTACTCGATGACGGTCCGGCTGGAGGTGCCCGCGAGCGGAACCGCGGTCTCCCAGCTCACCGGGGCCGTCGAGTCCCACGGAGGCTCGGTCACCGGCCTCGACGTCACCGCCTCCGGGCACGAGAAGCTCCGGATCGACGTCACCATCGCCGCCACCTCCACCGCGCACGCCGACGAGATCGTGGAGCAGCTGCGCGGCATCGAGGGCGTCACCCTGGGCAAGGTCTCCGACCGTACGTTCCTGATGCACCTCGGCGGCAAGATCGAGATGCAGTCCAAGCACCCCATCCGCAACCGTGACGACCTGTCCATGATCTACACGCCGGGTGTGGCCCGGGTCTGCATGGCGATCGCCGAGAACCCCGAGGACGCGCGGCGCCTGACGATCAAGCGGAACTCCGTTGCGGTTGTGACGGACGGCTCGGCGGTGCTGGGACTGGGCAACATCGGCCCGAAGGCCGCGCTGCCCGTCATGGAGGGCAAGGCGGCCCTCTTCAAGCGGTTCGCCGGCATCGACGCCTGGCCGCTGTGCCTCGACACCCAGGACACCGACGCGATCGTCGAGATCGTGAAGGCGATCGCCCCCGGGTTCGCCGGCATCAACCTGGAGGACATCTCCGCGCCCCGCTGCTTCGAGATCGAGGCACGGCTGCGTGAGGCCCTCGACATCCCCGTCTTCCACGACGACCAGCACGGCACGGCGATCGTCGTCCTGGCCGCCCTCACCAACGCACTCCGCGTCGCGGGCAAGGCGATCGAGAACATCCGCGTCGTCATGTCCGGCGCCGGCGCGGCCGGTACGGCCATCCTGAAGCTGCTGCTCGCGGCGGGCGTGAAGAACGCCGTCGTCGCCGACATCCACGGCGTCGTGCACGCCGGGCGCGAGGACCTGCGCCAGGCCCCCGCGGACTCCCCGCTGCGCTGGATCGCCGACAACACCAACCCCGAGGGCCTGACGGGCACGCTGAAGGAGGCCGTGCGCGGCGCGGACGTCTTCATCGGCGTCTCGGCCCCGAACGTGCTCGACGGCGACGACGTGGCCGCCATGGCCGACGACGCCATCGTGTTCGCGCTCGCGAACCCGGACCCCGAGGTGGACCCGGCAATCGCCCGCCAGACGGCCGCAGTTGTGGCCACGGGCCGCTCCGACTTCCCGAACCAGATCAACAACGTGCTGGTCTTCCCGGGTGTCTTCCGCGGTCTGCTGGACGCGCAGTCCCGCACGGTCAACACGGACATGATGCTCGCGGCTGCGAAGGCGCTGGCGGACGTGGTGACCGAGGACGAGCTGAACCCGAACTACATCATCCCGAGCGTGTTCAACGACAAGGTCGCGGGTGCGGTCGCCGGTGCGGTGCGGGAAGCGGCGAAGTCCGGCACGGCGGCGGGTTCGGTCGAGTAATCACCGAGTAGTCACCGGGTGTCGCTGCCTCACAGCCCCGAAAAGTGTGTGTGGGCTGTGAGGATCGCCACGGCAAGCCCTTGTAACGGCGCGTCGTGGAACCTGGGGCCTATTGCAGCCGTTTATCGTGACGCGAAAAGCTCAGGCCCTCTTCGTGTGACTCCCAAGGGTGTTCTCACGACTCCTCCGGGTGCCGGATTGGCTTTCCCGCCGCAGGTAGGGGCAGGATGCGTCCCTGGGCGCGAGGGTCCGAGGACGGACCCGGGTCCGGGGACTGTCCGAGGACCCTGGCAGCATCGGCTTCGCTGTGCCCAATATGCGGCTCCGCCGCGTGGCACGCCTCAACAGCAAGAAGAACACGGGAGTAACAACATGAACCGCAGTGAGCTGGTGGCCGCGCTGGCCGACCGTGCCGAGGTGACCCGCAAGGACGCCGACGCCGTGCTGGCCGCGTTCGCCGAGACCGTCGGCGAGGTCGTCGCCAAGGGCGACGAGAAGGTCACCATCCCTGGCTTCCTGACCTTCGAGCGCACCCACCGTGCCGCTCGCACCGCGCGCAACCCGCAGACCGGCGACCCGATCCAGATCCCGGCCGGCTACAGCGTGAAGGTCTCCGCGGGCTCCAAGCTCAAGGAAGCCGCGAAGGGCAAGTGACCTTGCCGTCTGTACGCCACGGGACGGCGTGCGGCTTGTAGAAACGCCGATGGGGCGGCACCCGGAACCGGGTGCCGCCCCATCGTGGTTCGCGCCTGCAGCCAGCCTCCGACGCCGCCCGGACCGGCCCTACCCCAGCGCCCTGCCCGGCAACTCCGCCTTCGCGCCCAGCTCCACGAGCTTCTCCATGCTGTGCCTGCCCGGGGGGCGCCCCCCGGGTCCCCAGCCGGGGGGCGGCGCTGCGTGGGCCGGAGCCGAGAATTGTGAGCGACCGGGGGCCCTCACCCGGGTACGTCACCGGCGGACTGGAGCCGTGAGGCGTCGTCAGCCGAGGGCCTTGCCGGGCAACTCCACCTTCGCGCCCAGCTCGACCAGCTTCTCCATGAAGTTCTCGTAGCCGCGGTTGATGAGGTCGATGCCGTGCACCCGGGACGTGCCCTGGGCCGCCAGGGCCGCGATGAGGTAGGAGAAGCCGCCGCGGAGGTCGGGGATGACCAGGTCGGCGCCCTGGAGCTTGGTGGGGCCGGAGACGACCGCGGAGTGCAGGAAGTTGCGCTGGCCGAAGCGGCAGGCGGAGCTGCCGAGGCACTCGCGGTAGAGCTGGATGTGGGCGCCCATCTGGTTCAGCGCGGAGGTGAAGCCGAGCCGGGACTCGTAGACCGTCTCGTGGATGATGGACAGTCCGGTCGCCTGCGTCAGGGCCACCACCAGCGGCTGCTGCCAGTCCGTCTGGAAGCCGGGGTGCACGTCCGTCTCGAGGGCGATGGACTTCAACTGGCCGCCGGGGTGCCAGAACCGGATGCCCTCGTCGTCGATCTCGAAGGCACCGCCCACCTTCCGGTAGGTGTTGAGGAACGTCATCATCGAGCGCTGCAGGGCGCCACGGACGTAGATGTTGCCCTCGGTCGCGAGCGCCGCGGACGCCCAGGAGGCCGCCTCCAGGCGGTCCGGGAGGGCGCGGTGGGTGTAGCCGCCGAGCGCGTCCACACCGGTGATGCGGATCGTGCGGTCGGTGTCCATCGCGATGATGGCGCCCATCTTCTGCAGAACGCAGATGAGGTCCTCGATCTCGGGCTCCACGGCCGCGTTGGACAGCTCCGTGACGCCCTCCGCGAGCACCGCCGTCAGCAGCACCTGTTCGGTCGCACCCACGGACGGGTACGGCAGCCGGATCTTCGTGCCGCGCAGCCGCTGCGGAGCCTCCAGGTACTGCCCGTCCGCCCGCTTCTCGATGGTCGCGCCGAACTGCCGCAGCACCTCGAAGTGGAAGTCGATGGGCCGGCCGCCGATGTCGCAGCCGCCGAGGCCGGGGATGAACGCGTGCCCGATGCGGTGCAGGAGCGGGCCGCAGAGGAGGATCGGGATGCGGCTCGAACCCGCGTGGGCATCGATGTCAGCGACGTTCGCGCTCTCGACGTGAGAGGGGTCCATCACCAACTCGCCGGGTTCCTCACCCGGACGGACCGTGACCCCGTGCAGTTGCAGCAGACCGCGTACGACCCGGACGTCCCGGATGTCGGGTACGTTGCGCAGTCGGCTCGGCGCGCTGCCCAGCAGGGCGGCGACCATGGCCTTCGGTACGAGGTTCTTCGCACCGCGGACACGGATCTCGCCCTCCAGCGGGGTTCCGCCGTGGACAAGCAGGACATCGTCGTTGACGGTCATGTATCTCGCGTTCCGATGAGTTGGGCAGGGGCCAGGAGGGAAAGGGTAATCGCCGTGGCCCCCCCTTCTGTAAGCCCAAGTACGGCTCAGGAACGTCATAGCTCTGTCACAACACGAACCGTTCCGCATCGGGTACGAGCGGTCACCACCCCGGCCGTGCGCCGGGGGACGCTTCTTTCTGCTCTCCCGTCTCCCACCACCACCCTCAAACGAGGCCTTACCAGGCCGCTCCTTCAATTCATGGCTGCATTCACTGACGAACCGGCATTGCCTCCCCACGCGAAGGGAAGATGCGGGATCATGTCTGGCATGACCGAGGTGTCCTCGCTCACAGGGCGGCTGCTCGTGGCCACGCCCGCCCTGGCGGACCCGAACTTCGACCGCGCGGTGGTGCTCCTTCTCGACCACGACGAGGAGGGCTCCCTCGGTGTCGTGCTCAACCGTCCGACGCCCGTGGACGTGGGTGACATCCTGGAGGGCTGGGCGGACCTCGCCGGCGAACCCGGCGTCGTCTTCCAGGGCGGCCCGGTGTCCCTGGACTCCGCGCTCGGTGTCGCCGTCATCCCCGGCGACGCGGACGGCGAGAGCGCCCCGCTGGGCTGGCGCCGGGTGCACGGCGCCATCGGGCTCGTGGACCTGGAGGCGCCGCCGGAGCTGCTCGCCTCGGCCGTGGGCAGCCTGAGGATCTTCGCCGGGTACGCCGGCTGGGGGCCCGGCCAGCTGGAGGACGAGCTGGTGGAGGGCGCCTGGTACGTCGTCGAGTCCGAGCCCGGGGACGTATCCTCGCCGTCGCCGGAAAGACTCTGGCGCGAGGTCCTGCGCAGGCAGCGCAACGAGCTCGCGATGGTGGCCACGTATCCGGACGACCCTTCGCTCAACTGATGCCTGTGAGCTTCAGTACCCTTGGCGATATGAGCACTCTCGAGCCCGAGCGCGGGACTGGTACGGGAACCCTCGTAGAGCCGACGCCGCAGACGTCCCACGGCGACGGCGACCACGAGCGCTTCGCCCACTATGTCCAGAAGGACAAGATCATGGCGAGCGCCCTCGACGGGACTCCCGTCGTGGCGCTCTGCGGCAAGGTGTGGGTGCCCGGCCGCGACCCGAAGAAGTACCCGGTGTGTCCCATGTGCAAGGAGATCTACGAGTCCATGGGCGCCGGCGGCGACAAGGGCAAGGACGGCGACAAGAAGTAGCGGTTCCTTCCGTTCGGCAGACGTAAGGCCCTCAGTGTGCGTTTTGCGCGCCCTGAGGGCCTTTGCGCTGTCCGCGCGTTGCATGGAGTGCGTTCGCCGGTCACAGAGTGGTTGAGACCTCTTGTGATCGTGTTCATGAAGTCCCTAGCCTCCGAGTGTTGTGCACAGCGAAACCGTCATTGCGCATGTTGCAACACTCCATCGGAGGAGCACTCCATGAACGCCAGGAAGCCGTCCGTCCGTTTCCTTGGGGCCACCGCTCTCGCGGCCGCCACCCTGATCGTCTCCGCCTGCGCCCCGCAGACGTCCACCAACTCCTCCTCCGACAAGGACGAGAAGACCGGCACCCTGCGGGTCTGGCTCTTCCAGGAAGTCGGCAACAAGCCGAAGGAGAAGGTCGTCGACTCCGTCGTCACCGCCTTCGAGAAGGCCCACGAGGGCACGGAGGTCGACGTCGAGTACATACCGATCGAGACCCGCGCCCAGCGCGTCAAGGCCGCCTTCAACGACCCGAAGTCCGCGCCCGACGTCATGGAGTACGGCAACACCGACACCGCCGGCTATGTGAAGGACGGCGGACTCCTCGACGTCACCGAGGAGTTCGGCGACTGGACCGAAGCGAAGGACACCGACCCCACGGCCAAGCAGTCCGTCACCGTGGAAGGCAAGATCTACGGTGCGCCCTTCTACGTCGGAGTCCGCGCCCTGTACTACCGCACGGACGTCTTCGAGGAGCTCGGCCTCGAAGCGCCGAAGACCATGGACGAGTTGGCCGAGACGGCCCGCAAGATCCGCGCCGCGAAGCCCGAGCTGTACGGGCTCGTGGTGGGCGGGGCGTACACGTACGGCGCGATGCCGTTCGTGTGGGCCAACGGCGGCGAACTCGCCACCGGCAAGGGCGGCTCGTACGCCTCCGCCATCGACAGCGCGGCGGCCCAGAAGGGCATCAAGGCGTACACGTCCCTGTTCAGCGACGACAACTGTCCCGCCGCCAAGTGCGCCGGCATGGGCGGCAACGACACGATCACCGCGTTCGCTGCGGGCAAGGCGGGCATGGCGATCGGCGGCGACTTCAGCCACACGGCCGTGGAGGCCGGGAAGGCGAAGGGCAAGTACGCGGTCGTGCCGCTGCCGGGCGTGAAGGCCGGTTCCATCGCGCCGGCGTTCGCGGGCGGCAACAACATCGGCGTCCTGAAGAGTACCTCGCACCGCACGCTGGCCGTCGACCTCATGGAGCAGCTGGCCTCGAAGAAGACGCAGACCTCGATGTTCGAGGCGATGGGCTTCCTGCCCACCTTCTCGGACGTACGGCAGCAGGTCGCCGCCGAGGAGCCGTACGTCAAGCCCTTCGCGCAGACCCTGTCCGCCGGCACCAAGTTCGTTCCCGCGTCGCCCGCGTGGGCGCAGATCGACTCCTCGCTGGTGCTGCCGACCATGCTCCAGGAGGTCATCAGCGGCAAGAAGGACGTGGCGGCGGCTGCGGGGGAGGCGGCCACGAAGATGGACGCCGCGTTCGGCTCCGCCGGGTGACGGGGGTGCCTAGTGGGTCGGGGGTCGCGGAGGGTCGGCGGGTGCGGGTGGTCGGGGGTTCCTCGCGCCCACGCGGCGGTAGCCGCAAATCCAACACAGCCCCGCGCCCCCTGGGGCGTGCTGGAGCGCGGCGTCGAAAGGGCTGGACCCCCTGGCTGTACCTTGCCCCCGCCCTCGTCGTTCTCGGTGGGCTGCTCGTCTATCCCATCTATCAGCTTGGGCTGATCTCGTTCTTCGAGTACACGCAGGCGCAGGTCAGTGGCGGGGAGTCCACCACATTCCAGGGGTTCGGCAACTACTCGGAGCTGTTCTCGGACTCCCAGTTCTGGCAGGTGCTGCTGGCCACGGTCGTGTTCGCGGCGGCGTGTGTCGTGTCGACGCTCGCCGTCGGGTGTGCGCTCGCCGTGCTGCTCACGCGCGTGCGTGCCGTGCCGCGGCTCGCGTTGATGCTGGCGGCGCTGGGGGCGTGGGCGACGCCGGCCATCACCGGGTCGACCGTGTGGCTGTTGCTGTTCGACCCGGACTTCGGGCCGGTGAACCGCATCCTGGGGCTCGGCGACCACTCGTGGACGTACGGGCGTTTCAGTGCCTTCTTCCTCGTCCTGCTCGAAGTGGTCTGGTGCTCCTTCCCGTTCGTGATGGTGACGGTGTACGCCGGTATCCGCTCCGTACCGGCCGAGGTGCTGGAGGCCGCCGCGCTGGACGGTGCCTCGCAGTGGCGGATCTGGCGTTCGGTGCTGGCGCCGATGCTGCGGCCGATCCTCGTGGTCGTGACCATCCAGTCGGTCATCTGGGACTTCAAGGTCTTCACCCAGATCTATGTCATGACGAACGGCGGCGGCATCGCGGGCCAGAACCTCGTGCTGAACGTGTACGCGTACCAAAAGGCCTTCGCGTCCTCGCAGTACAGCCTGGGCTCGGCGATCGGCATCGTGATGCTGCTGATCCTGCTGGCGGTGACGCTGGTGTATCTGCGGCTGCTGCGCAGACAGGGGGAGGAACTGTGAGGTCCGTGAAGTCCGTGGGTTCCGGGCCCTTCGTACGGCGGCCCTGGCGGCTGCTCGCGGAGGTGTCCGCGCTGCTGATCGCCGTCGTGGTGGCCTTCCCGCTGTACTGGATGGTACTCAGCGCCTTCAAACCGGCCGGGGAGATCGAGTCCAGCGAGCCGCGGCCCTGGACGCTGGCCCCTTCCCTGGATTCCTTCCGGCGGGTGTTCGAGCAGAACGAATTCGGCCGCTACTTCCTCAACAGCCTTGTCGTGGCGTGCACGGTCGTGCTCGTCTCGGCGTTGATCGCGTTTCTCGCGGCGACCGCGGTGACACGCTTCCGCTTCCGCTTCCGGACCACCCTGCTGATCATGTTTCTGGTGGCCCAGATGGTGCCGGTGGAGGCCCTGACGATCCCCCTGTTCTTCCTCATGCGGGACTTCGGCCAGCTGAACACGCTCGGCTCGCTGATCCTGCCGCACATCGCCTTCTCGCTGCCGTTCGCGATCTGGATGCTGCGGGGGTTTGTGAAGGCGGTTCCCGAGGCGCTGGAGGAGGCCGCGTACATCGACGGGGCGAGCCGGTCGCGATTCCTGTGGCAGATCCTTTTCCCGCTGGTCTTCCCGGGGCTCGTGGCCACGAGCGTGTTCTCCTTCATCTCGGCCTGGAACGACTTCCTGTTCGCCAAGTCCTTCATCATCAGCGACACTTCGCAGTCGACCCTCCCGATGGCCCTGCTCGTCTTCTACAAGCCCGACGAGCCGGACTGGGGCGGCGTCATGGCGGCGTCGACGGTGATGACGATTCCGGTGCTGATCTTCTTCGTGCTCGTGCAGCGACGGCTGGTGTCGGGGCTGGGCGGAGCGGTAAAGGACTGACGTGACTGAACTGATTCCAGCGCCGGGCCAGGTGACGGGCCGAGGCTCGCGCTTCTTCGAACTGGGCCCGGCGACAAGGGTGGCCGCGGGCGAAGGCACCGAAGGGACGGAACGCTGGCTGCGCGCCACGCTGGGTGCCGCCACCGGCCTGCCGCTGGCGCCAGGGCGGGAGGACGAGGACGACGTCATCCGCCTGTCCATCGACCCGCTGGTCACCAAGGACCTGGGCGAAGAGGGCTACCGCCTCGCCGTCACACCCGAAGCCGTCCAGCTCGCGGGCGGCGGCCCCGCCGGTCTCTTCTGGGGCGCCCAGACGCTACGGCAACTGCTCGGCCCCGACGCCCACCGCCGGGCCCCGCTGCCCGGCCGGCAGTGGCAGCTGCAGGAGATCCAGGTCCAGGACGCCCCCCGATTCCACTGGCGCGGCCTCATGCTCGACGTCTCCCGGCACTTCATGCCCAAGGACGGCGTCCTGCGTTACCTCGACCTGATGGCCGCCCACAAACTCAACGTCTTCCACTTCCATCTGACGGACGACCAGGGCTGGCGCGTCGAGATCAGGAAGTACCCCCGGCTCACCGAGGTCGGCTCCTGGCGGACGCGTACCAAATTCGGCCACCGGGCCTCCCCGCTGTGGGACGACAGGCCGCACGGTGGCCACTACACCCAGGACGACATCCGCGAGATCGTCGCGTACGCCGCCGAGCGGCATATCACCGTCGTCCCCGAAATCGACGTACCCGGCCACTCGCAGGCCGCGATCGCCGCGTACCCGGAACTCGGCAACACCGACGTCATCGACACCTCCGCACTCACCGTCTGGGACACCTGGGGGATCAATCCGAACGTACTCGCCCCCACTGACAACACCCTGCGCTTCTACGAGGGGGTGTTCGAGGAACTCCTGGAGCTGTTCCCCTCCGAGTTCATTCATGTCGGGGGTGACGAATGCCTCAAGGACCAGTGGCGGCAGTCACCGACCGCGCAGGAGCGCATCAGGGAACTCGGGCTGAAGGACGAGGACGAGCTCCAGGCCTGGTTCATCGGCCACTTCGACAAGTGGCTGGCCGCGCGCGGGCGCAGGCTGATCGGCTGGGACGAGATCCTGGAGGGCGGGCTTGCGGAGGGCGCGGCCGTGTCGTCCTGGCGCGGGTACGCGGGCGGCATCGCGGCGGCCCGCGCGGGCCACGACGTCGTCATGTGCCCCGAGCAGCAGGTGTACCTGGACCACCGTCAGGACGGGGGCGCCGACGAGCCGGTGCCGATCGGGTACGTCCGCACCCTGGAGGACGTCTATCGGTTCGAGCCCGTTCCCGCGGAGTTGACGCCGGACGAGGCCCGGCATGTGCTCGGCACACAGGCCAACGTGTGGACCGAGGTGATGGAGGACCCCGCGCGCGTGGACTACCAGACCTTCCCGCGCCTCGCCGCCTTCGCTGAGGTCGCCTGGAGCAGCCTCCCGGCCCCGGCGGAACGGGACTTCGCCGACTTCGAGCGGCGGATGACCGCCCACTACGGGCGACTTGACGCCCTGGGAGTCGCGTACCGCCCGTCGGCCGGCCCGCGGCCGTGGCAGCGGCGCCCCGGGGTCCTCGGCCGCCCGATCGACGGCCCGCCCCCGAACAGGTAATTGAAAAAAACCGGCAAGGTGTCACCGAAGAGTGTCAATCGGTACTCACCGGTGATGCCGTGCGAAAACGGACCATCTCACCGATGAGGTGGGCGAATGCCTCCTAGCGGACCCGTGTCCTCGGGTCCTGCGAAGATGTGCCAGAGTTGCCACGTCCGCCCTGTCAGCACGTACCGTACGGCAGCACAGGTGGGACCAGGTGGGGCAGCGGGAAGGGGCAGCCGGTTTGACCACGCACGCACCGCAGGCGGCGCAGTCCGTCACGCTGCCCACGACGCTGGACGAGGCCGTGACGGCACTGGCCGCCATGCCCGCCGCCGTGCCCGTCGCGGGCGGCACCGACCTCATGGCCGCCGTCAACTCCGGGCAGCTCAGGCCCGCCGCGCTGGTCGGCCTCGGCAAGATCAGCGAGATCCGCGGCTGGCAGTACCAGGACGGACACGCCCTGCTGGGAGCGGGCCTCACGCACGCGCGTATGGGCCGCCCCGACTTCGCCGCCCTGATCCCGGCGCTCGCCGCCGCCGCGCGTGCCGCGGGCCCGCCGCAGATCCGCAACGCGGGCACCCTGGGCGGCAACATCGCCTCGGCCTCCCCGACCGGTGACGCCCTGCCGGTCCTCGCCGCACTCGAAGCGACCCTGGTCATCGCGGGCCCGGGCGGAGCCCGCCGGGAGATCCCGGTGTCGCACCTGCTGGCCGGCATGGAGATGCTGCGCGCCGGCGAACTCATCGGCTACGTGCGCGTGCCGCTGCTGCACGCCCCGCAGGTCTTCCTCAAGGCCACCGGCCGCACCGGCCCGGGGCGCGCCATGGCGTCCGTCGCCGTCGTCCTCGACCCCGCCCGGCGCGGCATCAGGTGCGCGGTGGGCGCCATAGCGCCGATGCCGCTCAGGCCGCTGGACGCCGAGCACTGGGTCTCCCAGCTGATCGACTGGGACAACAACCGCGCGATCGTCCCCGAGGCGCTGAACGCCTTCGGCGAGTACGTCTCCGCGGCCTGCATCCCGGACCCGACGCCGGCCGAGGACGGCTCCGTACCGCAGCATCCGCCCGCCGTACTGCACCTGCGGCGCACCGTCGCCGCGCTGGCCCGACGAGCACTGGGGAGGGCGCTGTCGTGACCGACGACCAGCACGGAGAAAGCACGCCCCGGGGCACGGGCCGCTGGGACCCGCTGCCCCAGGGCGACTACGACGACGGCGCCACCGCCTTCGTCAAACTCCCCGAAGGGGGCATCGACGCCCTCCTGGCCTCCTCCGACAGCCCGCTCGCCGCGCGCGGCCACGGCTATGTGCCGCCGCAGATAACGGTCACGCCGGGATCGGGCGCGGACCCGGCCGCCCCGGGCGGCTGGCCGCTCGCGGGTGTGCCCGACGGCAACGCCCAGTGGCCCGACCCCAACGCCGTACCGCAGGACGGGGGCACCGGCCAGTTCCAGTACAACCCCGGGGCCACCCAGCAGTGGAACTTCTCGGAGACCGCCGCAGGCCAGGACGCCGTAGCCGGGCCCCGGCACGACGTCACCGGGCAGTGGTCGATCCCTGTCGCCGACGGTGACCTTCCGGACGAATCGGGCGAGTTCACCACGTCGTCGCTTGTCGAGCAGTGGGGCGGCACGCCTCCGGCCACGCTGCCGGGCGGCGCGTCCGCGCCGTGGGCGACGCAGCCGACCGGGCAGCCGTGGGCACCGCACGCCGATGCCGCTGCGGCGACCGGGGAAGCGGTGGAAGCCGGGCCCGCGGCCGGGCACCCGACGGGCGCCGGGCACGTGCCCGGGCGACCGGGGGACCCCGGGGCGTACTCCGGCGACCAGCACGGCGAGCGGCCTGGCGCGCACCTGCAGGGCCAGCGCACCGGCGGCGCACCCGACTTCGGCGCCGAGCCGCCCGCCCAGGACTCCGCCGAAAGCGCTTCAGAGGCCCCCCAGGCCGCTTCCGGGCCCGCCGACCCCGCCACGGACACCCGGGGCTCCGCAGAGGCCGCAGAGGGCCCGGCAGAGGCTTCCGCCGCGTCCGCGCCGGCCGAGGGGGGCCACTCCGACGCCGAGGCCGCGCAGGAGCCCGAGCAGGCCGCCGACTCCGACGACGCACCGGCCCCCTCCGGCGAGGAACACCCCCTCGCCTCCTACGTGCTGCGCGTCAACGGCGCCGACCGGCCCGTCTCGGACGCCTGGATCGGCGAGTCGCTGCTCTACGTGCTGCGTGAGCGGCTCGGCCTCGCGGGCGCCAAGGACGGCTGCTCGCAGGGCGAGTGCGGGGCGTGCAACGTACAGGTCGACGGACGGCTCGTGGCGTCCTGCCTGGTGCCCGCCGTCACCGCCGCCGGCAGCGAGGTCCGTACCGTCGAGGGCCTGGCCGCCGACGGGCAGCCCTCCGACGTGCAGCGCGCGCTCGCGCGGTGCGGCGCGGTGCAGTGCGGCTTCTGCGTGCCCGGCATGGCGATGACCGTGCACGACCTCCTGGAGGGCAACCCGGCCCCGAGCGAGCTGGAGACCCGCCAGGCGCTGTGCGGCAACCTGTGCCGCTGCTCCGGCTACCGGGGCGTGGTGGAGGCCGTCAAGGAGGTCGTCGCGGAACGCGAGGCGCACTCGGCGGCCGACGACGCCGAACGGGACGGCGACGAGCCGCGTATCCCTCATCAGGCAGGCCCGGGAGCCGGCGGCGTCCACCGCTCGGCCTTCGAGGCCCCCGGTGCCATGGGACCGCATGACCAGGCGTACGGCCAGGACGGAGGCCAGGCGTGAGCAACGAAGCCGCCACCGCGACCACAGCCGCGGAGGCAGCCCCCGCCCCCGATCAGATCCCGCACGGCCTCGGCGCCTCCCTGCCGGCCGCCGACGCCCGTGCCAAGACCGAGGGCACCTTCCCGTACGCGGCCGACCTGTGGGCCGAGGGCCTGCTGTGGGCGGCCGTACTGCGCTCGCCGCACCCACACGCGCGCATCACGTCCATCGACACCACCCACGCGCGCGAGATGCCCGGCGTCCGGGCCGTCGTCACGCACGAGGACGTGCCGGGCAGCCCGCTGCTGGGCCGTGGCAGGGCCGACCGCCCGGTCTTCGCCTCCGAGGTCGTACGCCACCACGGTGAGCCCATCGCCGCTGTCGCCGCCGACCACCCGGACACCGCGCGCCTGGCCGCCGCGGCCGTCATCGTCGAGTACGAGGTGCTCGACCCGGTGACAGACCCCGAGCAGGCCTTCGAGGCCGAGCCGCTGCACCCCGACGGCAACCTGATCCGCCACATCCCGCTGCGCCACGGCGACCCCGACGCGGCCGGCGACATCGTCGTCGAGGGCCTGTACCGCATCGGCCGCCAGGACCCGGCCCCCATCGGCGCCGAGGCGGGACTCGCGGTACCGCGCCCCGACGGCGGCGTGGAGCTCTACCTCGCCTCCACCGACCCGCACACCGACCGCGACCGCGCCGCCGCCTGCTACGGCCTGGAACCCGAGCGCGTCAAGGTCGTCGTCACCGGCGTCCCCGGTGCCACCGCCGACCGCGAGGACCAGGGCTTCCAGCTCCCGCTCGGCCTGCTGGCGCTCAGGACCGGCTGCCCGGTGAAGCTGACGGCCACGCGCGAGGAGTCCTTCCTCGGTCACACGCACCGGCATCCCACCCTGCTGCGGTACCGCCACCACGCGGACGCCGAGGGCAGGTTGGTGAAGGTCGAGGCGCAGATCCTGCTGGACGCGGGCGCGTACGCCGACACGTCCTCCGAGGCCCTGGCCGCCGCGGTCGCCTTCGCCTGCGGCCCGTACGTCGTCCCGAACGCCTTCATCGAGGGCTGGGCCGTACGCACCAACAACCCGCCTTCCGGCCACGTACGCGGCGAGGGCGCCATGCAGGTGTGCGCCGCCTACGAGGCGCAGATGGACAAGCTGGCCAAGAAGCTCGGCGTCGACCCGGCCGAACTGCGCCTGCGCAACGCGCTGGCGACGGGTGACGTACTCCCGACGGGCCAGACCGTGACATGCCCCGCGCCCGTCGCGGAACTGCTCCAGGCCGTACAGGACCACCCCCTGCCGGCGCTTCCCAAGGACACGCCCGAGGACGAGTGGCTGCTGCCCGGCGGCCCCGAGGGCGCGGGCGAACCCGGCGCCGTGCGACGGGGCGTGGGCTACGGCCTGGGCATGGTGCACATGCTCGGCGCCGAGGGCGCGGACGAGGTCTCCACGGCGACCGTGAAGGTCCACGACGGCGTGGCGACGGTGCTGTGCGCGGCCGTCGAGACGGGCCAGGGCTTCGCGACGCTGGCCCGGCAGATCGTCCAGGACACGCTGGGCATCGACGAGGTGCACGTGGCGCCCGTGGACACCGACCAGCCCCCGGCGGGCGCGGGCTGCCGCGGCCGTCACACCTGGGTGTCGGGCGGCGCGGTGGAACGGGCCGCGAAGATGGTCCGTACGCAGCTGCTGCAGCCTCTGGCGCACAAGTTCGGCATGTCCACGGAGCTGCTCCAGATCACGGACGGCAAGATCACGTCGTACGACGGAGTCCTGTCGACCACCGTCACCGAGGCGTTGGACGGCAAGGAACTGTGGGCGACGGCCCAGTGCCGCCCGCACCCGACCGAACCGCTCGACGACGCCGGCCAGGGCGACGCCTTCGTGGGCATGGCCTTCTGCGCGATCCGCGCGGTCGTCGACGTCGACATCGAACTGGGCTCGGTCCGCGTGGTCGAGCTGGCGCTCGCCCAGGACGTCGGCCGGGTGCTCAACCCGGCCCAGCTGGAGGCGCGCATCGAGGCGGGCGTGACGCAGGGCGTGGGCATAGCGCTCACGGAGAACCTGCGCTCCGCGCGCGGCCTGATCCGCCACCCCGACCTCACGGGCTACTCCCTGCCGACGGCCCTGGACGCCCCCGACATCCGGATCGTGAAGCTGGTCGAGGAGCGGGACGTGGTCGCGCCCTTCGGCGCGAAGGCGGTGAGCGCGGTACCGGTGGTGACCTCCCCGGCGGCCATCGCGTCGGCCGTACGCGCCGCGACGGGCCGCCCGGTCAACCGCCTCCCGATCCGGCCGCAGGCGGCGGTGGTGACCGGCCAGTGAGCCGGCTCCGCCTGTCGTGCCGACCGTCGTGCCCACTGCACTGAGGGGCGGGGCGGCGGGGCCGGCCCTCGCCGCGGATCGCTACTGCGGGCGGCCTGCCCGGAGTTGAGTGCGCGGGTGACCGGTGCGGTGATTCTCGTCGTAACGGAATGCGGGTGAAGGGAACGCGCGAGGGTGGGCCGAGCGTCTACTGATGTGAAGCGCTGTCATGGGCCCGGCTGATCCGGGGGCGTTGTCAGTGGTGGCGCGTAGTGTTCTGGGCAGTGGGGACGACGGCCGGGGCCGGCGGGCCGGTCGGTCGGCCGTGTCGTGCCCGGGGGTGGTGGGAAAGCGCATGCGGGGGAGCCATGAGCACGACGATCACGACGCACGCCGGTGATACGGCGATCATTCTGAGCGAGGTCGCGCTCGATCCGTACGTCACGCACGCGTCGACGCGGCGCTGGCTGACGGGACCCGGACTGCCGGGCGGCAGCGGGGTGTTGGGCTTCGCAGAGCTGTGCCGGGACGGCCTGCGGACGGTGGCGGACTCGACCGGCGATCCGGCGGGCCGGCTGGCGGCGGAGCTGCGGGACCAGCTGGTGATAGGCGGACTCCTGGGCCCCGGTGGCCTGGAGACGGAGTCGGTCCTGCTGGACGGCGCCACAGGCGAGGTCTCGACGACGTACTTCCTGCACGACCGCCCCGACCTGATGGACCGCCGCGCACTGGCACCGTCGCTGCGGACACTGGTCCGGTTCGCCGAGGCGACGGACGAACTGGCCGGCCTGCGTGGCCAGTTCGCCTCCTACGTCGGCCGCTACGGCCCGCAGGCGGCGGCGGACGCGTCCCGGCACCTGCTGGCCGTGTTCGAGGAGGGCGCGGACGGCGAGCCGGCGCCGTTCTGGAAGATGGCCGCCCTGATCCGTCCCCTGGCACTCGTCGCGGGCCGCGCCGGGCATTCGGGCCTCGCCCTGGACCTGCCCCGGCGCCTCCTGGACCAGGAGTTCGGCCAGGGCAAGGTGGTGCGCTTCGAGGAGGTCGACTTCCCCGCCACGCTCACGCACGAGCCGACGCGCCGCTTCCTGCGCGAGGTGGGCCTGCCGGAGGACGGCTTCCTGTTCTCCCTCGACACCGATGCGCCGCTGCAGACGCTGGCCGAGTACTACGCCGACGACGAGTGCTCGGCGGAACTGCCCCTCGGGGCCGCCCATTTGATACGTCTCGGCCATCTCGTCGAGGACAACAGCCTGGTCATCGACGGCACGACGGGCGCGGTCCTGAACTGGAGCGAGCCCGAGGCGAGACTGTTCCCCCTGAACACGGACGTGTCCACCCTCGCCTTCACGCTCTGGCTGCTGCACCGCGAGCAGGCGATCGACGAGCAGTCGGGCCACGCCCTGACGACCGACACCTACGACCAGCTGGCCATGACCATGCTCCAAGTCCTCTCGACGGTCGACCCGACCGGCGTCAGGGCGGCGGGTGGGGACGGCCGGCACTACTGGACCGAGGTGTTCCAGGACGAGTCGAGCGGGGTGCTGGAGTCGGTGGGCGGGGCGTGGTGAGGCACGCGACGCGGGGCTGGGCGGCCGGCTGATCACCGAGACCCTGGCAAGGGCCGGCCTTCTCCAGACCCACGTCGCGCGGACGACGCCGTATCCCTGAGGTGTCGTCAGGAGGCCTTGCCGACGGAGCGACGACGGCGTACGGCCAGGACCAGGACACCGCCGAGTGCCGCGGCGGCGGCTGCGGCGCCGGCGATGAGCGGGGTGCCGTCGGAGCCGGTGCTCGCCAGGTTGCCGTTCACGGATCCGGTGGAGCCGCCCGTCGAGGTGCCGGCCGACGTGGAGCCGGTGCTGCCTGAGCCGCCCGTGCTGCCGTTGCCGCCCGTGGACTGACCCTCGGGGTCGTTGCCGGCCGTGGTGGAGCCGCCGTCCGTGGAACCGCCGCCGGTGGAGGAGCCGCCGGACGTGGCCGGGCCGGGCTCGTTGTCGGTCGGGATGGCGATGCGGATCTTGGCCTTGTCGTTGGCGGGGTTCTTGTCGAAGGCCGGGTGGATGTCGTAGACGGAGGTCGCCTTCACCTCGCCGGTGGTGGTCCGGGCGTCGTCCTCGACGTTCAGCATGAAGGTGAAGGAGAGGGACTCACCGACCTCGATGGTGTGGTCGGCGGGCCAGCAGACGTACGTGGACTTGCCCGGGGTCCCGGCGGGCCCGGACGGACCGTCGATCCCGAACGGTGCGCAGTCCTCGGGCACTTCGGCGGCGACCGTGTCCTTCGGGATCCGCACCATGAGTGCCGGCTGGTCGTCGCTCTCCTGGTTCTGGATCCAGCCGGGGCCGTCGTTGCGGAGCTGGACCGTGACGGACTGCTTGTCGCCCGCGAGGGCCTCCGTGTCCTCGCCGACGGCGACGAGGTCGGCAGTGCTGTCCGCGGTCAGGGTCAGGCGCCGGTTGCTGTCGTCGAACCCTTCTCCCGGGGCCTCACCGGTGGCCGAAGTGCCGTACTCGACGGCCTCCATCAGGGCGTGGGGCAATGCCTTGAACCGTACGGGCGTCTCGACGGAGGCGCCGGGTTCGATGACGGTGTCGAGCTCGCAGAGCGCCTGGCGGACCTTGTCCCCGACGGTCGAGTAGGTGCAGCCCTCGACGGCCCCCGGGAAGTCGAGCCCCCGGGTCAGCCGGATCCGGAAGGTGACGCCGTCCGCGGCCGCGGTGCCCTTGTTGGTGATGACGACCTTCTCGTCGTACACCTCGCCGGGCTTGGGAGACGTACTCGGCAGACTCGAGATCACCAGGGAGGGCTCACCTTCCTCGGCATATGCCGCAGGAGCGACGACTGCGGGAAGCGCCGCGACGGCGGCGGCAGCGGCCACGAGGGCCGCCGAGTGACGGATGTGCGAGGGGCGGATGCGCTGGCGCACGGATAGGGTCTCCTCGTGGGGCAGGAAGTACGGCGACCGGAGAGTTTGCCCTCCAGTCATGTACTGGACACCTTTAGGGCGCCTGGGGTTGCGCTGTCCGTACGAGGAACTGTCACGGGAGCACGAGGAATCGTCTGTATTGGGCAGGCTGGGCAGGCTTTCTCCTGTCGCAAGTACTCGGGCTCAGCTGAGTACATGAGCCCTGTTCGCGCGAGGGGCGAGCCGCAACGCTTGGCCCATGCGCCAAGGACTACTGAGACCCACCCCCTCCCTGCTGCCGGCCCTCGTGACGGCCGGCATATCGCTCGCGGGGTGGGCCGCCTGGCTGGGCTGGGACCAGCACCGCGACATACACCCGGACGGCACGACGACCGGTCCGTACGAGGCTTGGCAGGTGATCGGCCTGGTGCTGACCCTGCTGGTGCCGGTGTACTGGGCGGCGTCCCGGCACCACGGCACGGCCGCCGTGCTCGGCCCCACGATCGGCCTGACCGTCGCAGCCTTCCACGACTGGTCGGACGACGCCTCGGGCCTGTACATGATCGGTGTGATCATGGTCATGGCGGGGAGCCTCGCCGCGACTGCCGCGGTTTCCGCAGTGATCGGAGCCATGTCCAGGGGCGGACGGCGAGCCGCGCACTGAGGCCGGCGAGGGCGACGGCGAGGGGGTGGAGGTGGAGGTGGAGGTGGAGGCCGTGGCGGGATTCGAACCCGTGTAACTCGCTTTGCAGGTTTGTCCGGGCTGGTCAGGGCTGATCCGAGTTCGTTCGGCGGTATTCAGGCCCGTACGGATGTTGGGCTCGCAGGGGCCCGGCGTACGGTCTTGAACGGGCGCGTACGGCGACGATCGAGACGGAAACTGAGACGGAGCCAGGGCCTTGATCTGGACGATGCCTGACCGGAACGGCCGGCCGGTGGGCACTGAAACGAGCTACGCGCTGCACTGCCTCCTAGCGTCGGTGTGCTTGGGACACCAGCGCTAGTAGCTCTCGTCAAGGTTGCGGCTGTGCGTTGCCCGTCCATGCCGGGGCCGCCATCCACGCCAGTAGCGGGTGTTACAGCGATTACACAGCGGTGCGCGTACAAAGCCGTGCGTGTGGCAGTGGTCCCACACGCTCGCACACGGTCATGCAGCTTGCATACATGAACTGCGCAGCAGTCGGCCAGTTCCATCGGCCCTCGCGGTCGACGCGGTAGCGCTCACCCACCAGTTGGCCGTCGTACACCACGGCGTTCGCGTCGCTGCCTCTCGCGCCGTAGACGACCGCGGTGCGGGTGCACTCGCCTTGCTCGGCAACCACCGCACCCCCGACCCGTTCGAACCAGCCGGTGGCCGGCCGTGATGTGCCCCGAGGCACGAGCAGTGGCATTCAGCCCCCGTCGCCTCCAAACACGTGCTAAGGGATGTCCCACAAATCGAAGGTCGGTGGCCAGTTGGCGAGAGGGTTGAGGGGAGGGGCGAGGGTGAAGGTTGGGAGGTGGCCACTCAGTCCCAGCGCATGTCGATGCGCCCAGCGAAGTTGTCATACCCGGCACGCTCGAATGCCCGGGCCATCGGTTGGTTTCCCAGATCGGTGTCTGCGGTGACGCGTTCGGCGCCCTGGGCAGCCAGCAGGTGGGTCCCTTCGGCGAGCAGGTCGTTGACGAAGCCCTGGCCTCGGTGGCCGTCGATCACGCCGAGGTAGGCGATCACGAAGCCGTTCGGGCTTTGCGCCGGAACAACCAAGCCGATTGGTTCGCCGTCCGGGCGGACCCCGATCCGCCACCATGCACGCGGACTGGGATAGCTCAGCAGTTCGTCGTGGTACTGCACGCGTGCATAGTCGTTGGCTGAGGAACGGGCGACGTCGGCCTGGCTGTAGGCATCCAGTGTGCCCGGAAGGATGCGAGTGAGAAGATCGATCGCTTCCTCATCGCTGCTGACCGGGCGGAAGGTCAGGCTGCCACGGTGTGAAGGCACTGGTGTGCTGGACGTCCAGCGATAGCGGAGCCTCTCGACGAAAATCTTGCCGCCGGTGCGCTCCACCACCTCTATCCGGTCTTTGATGCGACGTTCCGTGGTGGAGTCGTCTCTCCAATTCGCCAGGAGGGGCTGGAGAACGTACGGGGGCGGCAGGGTGCCCGCAGGGAAGAGCGCGGTGAGGGCGGTGCGCAGAAGATGCGCGCCGATGTCTGTCCGGAGCGGGTCGCCGTGGGCGTCGTCGATGTCGAGGGTTTCCATGACTTCGGGCCTGATGCCGCTGCGGGACCACCAGCCGACCCGTGCCACCGGTCGGCCGTCTCGTAGGGCCAGCCACATCCAGTCGGCGCTGCAGTGTCCGTTCTGGAGATCTTCTGCGAGACGGTCGTTGTAGGGGCCAGGCAGAGCATTGAAGAGTTTGATCTCCTCCAGACCGGTAATGGGGCGGAAGATCAGGTCACTTGTCACGTAAGGCTCCATAGGCAGCGAGGTTGAGTACCTGTACCAGGTGCACGACGCCGTCCCTTCACTCCTCCTGCCTGCTCGGCGACCGGGCCGCGGACCCGACTCGCCGCTACTTGGCCGGCGGGGGCAACACGCGAGACGGCGTGGGACCCTGCCGTGGAGGTATAGACGATCAACGTCGCATCCGCATGCGATTTAAGTGCCTTGCCAGATGCGATGATCACCAGTCATGGCCGGAGTGATCACGGCGTCGGAGCCTTCCTGGATAGCCCTCTTCAGCAGACTGAGTCCGCGTCAGCTCGGTAAGCTTGTCGCTGCATTACGCCGCGAGGGTGCAGACCGTGTTCGCAGGGGCCGATCATGGAGCTTGCCGCTGGAGGATCGGGTCCTGCTGGTCGCCGCTTACTGGCGGACGAACCTGACGCTGCGGCAGCTCGCCCCGCTCTTCGGGATCTCAAAGTCGGCCGCCGGCCGCATCATCGACCATGTCGCCCCGTCACTTGCCCTGCAGCCTCGCCAACGGTTCCGTAAGAACAGCGTGCTGATCGTGGACGGCACGCTGGTCCCCACCCGTGACCACGCGGTCGCCGAGCAGTCCAAGAACTACAGGTACTCGACCAACCACCAGGTCGTCATCGACGCCGACACACGACTCGTCGTCTCCGTTGGCCAGCCAGTTCCGGGCAACCGCAACGACTGCAAGGCCTGGGAGCTCTCTGGAGCCCGAGCCACCGTGGGCAAGACCACGGTGATCGCCGACGGCGGCTACCGAGGCACCGGCTTGATCATTCCACACCGCCGCGAACCCTTCCAGGCCGAACTCCCGGCCTGGAAGGAGGAGCACAATGCCTCTCACCGCAAGGTCCGTGCCCGCATCGAGCACACCTTTGCTCGGATGAAGACCTGGAAGATTCTCCGTGATTGCCGTCTGAAGAGTGACGGTGTCCACCAAGCCATGCTGGGCATCGCCCGTCTACACAACCTCACCCTCACGGGATGAAGAAGGAACGAGTAGATCGCCCAACACACCTGAGATCATTAGCGGGACAGCTCTTAGTGCACTTCGACAGCCTCGACATATCTCGATAGAGCACGATGAACCCGTACCGGTCGACCGCCGCAGTAACCAGCCGTACGAGACTGCTACGCGGCAATTTCCAGCGGTCGCCGATGAACTCCGGGGAACGGATGCCGACCGTTTCATGTAGCCAACGACGGTTGCCCTTCCGGGGCGGAAACTTGGCGATGACCTGCCCGTCTAGCGGTAGCCAAACCATCGCCACCGGCCCTGTGCCGGGCTTGGTAACTACGCGTCCATCGACGATGCCAACTGGTAAGTCGTCCGTCATGCTCCCACGGTGGCAGGAAGATCGGCATTCGGGAACCCTGCCCCCTAAGGCTGTCCGTGCTGGTCAGGGAGTGGTTCAGACCAGGTCACGAGTGTGGCTCAGGGAGGAGGCCTCAATGGAGACGCGAGGGGCGGAGCCGACGAACTACGCTCCGTTGTAGTCGCTCACGGTGAAGGCGAACCCGTGTCCATCTATACGCGCGAGGAGGACGCGCATCTAACGCTGCGAGCCCAGCGGGTTGCCGTAGGCGCCTCGGGCAGAGGTCGGGGTATAACACCGCCTCGTGGTCTCCGGCTACGCCATCCCGGTTAGTTCGCCTTGCCGCAGGCTGGACGCAGGTTGTCGTTTCCCATTCAGTCCTCGGGAAGACGCAACCATTCCGACGAAGACATCACAGAACTTGTGCGGATGTATCCCAGGCCGTAACTGTCCGCCTCCCTAGCGGCTTCCGCCTCGTCAATGCCTTCCCTGTACACGTTGAGAGTATTTTTCTTGAAGTCGAACGAAGAGACGAAGGCGTCGAAGCCGGATATTGGACCCCAGAAAGAGGCCAAATATCTAGGCCTGCGGGTCACGTTGACCATGTTATTATTGTGAAGCACGAGACCGTGATATACAACATACTCTCCACAAGCGTCCGGAGAGCAATAGTATTGCTCATCATTCTTATCCCAAGAGTACCCCGCGGGGAGTTCAAATTTCGGATCGAGTCTGCCTCGGTCCCTTCTCATATAGTGGATTTCCAGCGTCGCTTCGAGCTCGCCATACCGCTCATCCCTGGGTAGTCTAATTATCTCCTCAGAGGCGATTTCCTCTCCTGCGTCAAGCGAGGCGCCGAGATCATATTGATGCCCTGAGCTTACTACGTCCACTTTACCTTCGCGGGCATATCGTTTAGCTTCTGCGGTTTCGTTGAGATCCTTCGTGTCGGTTTTCCATTTCCTCACCTCGTCGCCATCGGAGTGCTTGATCGGTACTCCTCAGACGGTGTAGTCGTTGTTAACGATATAGACAGGAATCCCTCCGTCGTTTTTAACGTAGAGCTTGAGTGGAATGGTGACGTACTGGAGATCAGCGCTGTCTCGCGGCGTGCCAAATTCGGCCTTAAGGATAAAGCGGATCGGCGCAGCGGTGGGTTGATACATCGTCGAATAAGAAATACTGACGGCGGTCAGGAGGGCAGTGAAAGCGACCCCGGTTGCAAACTTTTTCGGCTGGGGCGTTCCTCGCCAAGATTTTTCGCGGATAAGCAAGTAGAGTGCCCACGAGGACCAAAGGCCAAGCGAAATAAATGCCAGGAGATAGGCTGTATACTCCGTCTCCTCAAACCACATGAATAGGAGAGTGGCGCTTGTTGAAAGTGCGATGAGTGCCCCGAGTAGGGCGATTCCCCCGGATGGCCCCCAGTGCCGCCTGCCCCAATAGTCGAGGACTGCAAATGTTGCTATACCTCCCATTAAACCTGCCAGGATGAAAACTGTACCGACAATTCTTTGCGCGAAGGTAAGTGCTCTGTGTGCATCAGGCCAGCCGATGGCTATGTGCAAGACAGTCGACCCGATCATTCCCGCAATCATCAGCACTAAGATTCCGCGCCTTCTCCACGGGCGGTCAGGCCACGCTTTACTGTCCCCTCCACGCCAATATATGGATGCCGGGTCTTCCATGTCCATGGGTTTTGCATAACCGAGGTGGCGGAGAATCTTTCGCAGTTCGCGAGATGACCAAGCGCTGCCGACCTCCTTACCCTCGATGGTGATCTTGCGAAGGCCTCTGCTGTCCGGTGGCTCAACTACCACCCCTGGCTTAATACTCATAGAAACAAGCTCGAACCCGAGCCCACGATGTTCAAGAGAAACTACTCCGTACGGGGTCCATCCCAGCGCCAGAAGGACGGACGCCCCCGCTACCAGGGCCCTGCGACTGCCGTCTTCCCCGACGGCCGTGAAGTCGCCGTGCACGCCTCCCTCGTGCTCCGCCTGGACCCAGCCACCGTTCCCGAGTTCAGTTACGACCGGCACAGCACGTGGGCAGGCAGCGTCACCCTGGCTGGGGACGACTACGTTGATCTCTTCGACGCAGCTCCCGGCATTCTGCGCCTCCCCGACGGGCGAGAGGTCAAGTTCATGACCACCAGCGGTACACGGGAAATCGGCTGCTCAGGAATCGGCCCAGCTCCTTTCGGCTGAAGCAGGTAGCCGCTACGCGGACATCTCCACACAACCGTTCTCACGAGACTGATCCCAACACGCTTTCCAACTGTCCGTGCGGCCGTCCGGGGGCGTTCGCATAGGTTCACGGGGCAGGTCAGAGGGGGTGCGCGTACGTCGGTGAACGGTGGCGGCCGTCGGTGCGCTGGACAAAGACCAGGACAACGAGGCGGCGCTGAGCAAGAAGCACGAGCGAGCCAGTGTCCCTAGGGACGGCCATTTAGGTGAACGTTGGCTGCAAGTTGGAAATGGTGCAGCGCGGCCGGTGTCGGCTACGGCGGACTACGAGGAATCCGCCGTCAAGGTCTCCGCATCGGCCGGACCACATGCTTCGCCCTCATCCGCACCGGCGCAATACGCCCATGGGTGCACCGAGCCATGCGGACGCAAAGCCGCCGGGTACTGCCCGCAGAAGCGACGGACCAACCCGGAGTTGACCGTTACCCAAGTCGCGCGCCGGCCGACGCGCGGTCGGTCTCCCCGAACAGCTCGTTGACCTACTCCGTGTGCACCTGAAGGCGCAGGAGACCGAGCGGGGAGCGGCCGGGAAGCGGTGGGAGGAGAACGGCCTGGTCTTCCCAGATGAGCATGGCCGTAGTCCGTCCCATCGTCGGGATTGGACAGAGTGGAAGGCTCTCTTGACCGAGGCGAGGGTGCGGGACGGTCGGCTGCACGACGCGCGCCACACGGCCGCCACGGTCCTACTCATTCTCGGTGTCCCCGAGCGGGCCGTCATGGGGCTCATGGGGTGGTCCACCACGGCATGACCGCGAGGTATCAGCACATGGTGGATGCCGCCCGAGCCGATGTCGCGAGTCAGGTCGATGTGCTCATCTGGAAGTCGATGGAACACATGGAGTAGTTGAGGTGTTGCCTGTGGTCGGAGCCTTCCGACCACAGGCACTTAGAGTTTTTGCGTGACCAACGGTTGATCGCTTGGTGAGAGAGGCGAGGCTTCGACAGTTACGCCGCGACTCTAAGCCAGTTCATGACTTCCAGGGCAAGACACTTCTTTTCTGGTTACCTGATCGATATTTCGCAACGTTCGGTATGCGATTCATGGCCGCTTGGATGAGGCGCTGGGCGCCGTCCTCTCTCAACTCCCTTCTTAGCTCGATGATGGTTGCGATAACCGTATGCTCGTAGCCCTTCCTGCCTGTAGTCCATAGCATTTTGTTGACCTTGTCTTCTTTGAAGCATTCAGCCTTGCTGATCTGAGCAATGGTGGGTCCGGATGCGCTTGTTGCTATGTGCTCCAATAGCCATTGAGCGTCATCCCATTGGCTCCATGACCGCAGGATTTCCCAGACCTCTGCCACCTGTTCGGGCGTGTAGTCATCAAGCAAAGCATTGGCGGCATTGTATGCACCAGGCGCATCTTTGCTGCTCCGAAGGCGGTGCAGTTTATCGGCGAATTCTTCCATCTCCCTTCTGGGGCTTGCCTGCGCTGTGCGAAATGGGGCAGGTTCGGGATCGTTCTGCCACCTTGCCACCTCTACTTCGGCCGCATGGACAACTTCTCCCACAGCATGCTGTTGCATGACGAGTAGTCGCGAGAGTGCTTCCATCTGTTGGATGCGGTCTTCGAGGAACTTAACTCGCGCCACGGCTTCGTCTCGCTCCGTGGTTAGGTCGCCGAGGCGTTGCCGCTGTTCCTCGGTCAGTTCTTCATGCGTTGCGCGAAATTCGGCTAGTTCTTGTTCCGCCCTTTGGCGCTGCTCTTCGGCGGCTTTCATCTCTGCTCGGAGGTCTCTGGCCTCTGCGCTTGTCTCCTCAAGCTGTTGTTCGATTTGTTCTAGTGCTCTTACTGCGCCACAATAGTGCGCGCGAAGCGGGCCTTCGGCGCTCCATGCCTCATTGAGTAGTTTCCAGTTCTCGCTTCTTTCTTCCGGTGAGGCGGGAATCCCTTTCGCCGTGAGTAGGTCATGTAGAGCTTTAAGTGTTCGTGGGCTAATCAAGCGCGCGCCGCTGAAGTGTCGCGAAAGGGTCGACTCGCTGATGTTGATCGCTTCGGCGATCTGCCGCGAACTCATGCCGAGTCGGTCTCGTATCTGGCGAAGGCGTTGAGCGAGACGGCTTGCTGCATCGTCGTGCTGTAGCGGGGTCAGTGCTCGTGGTTTTACCCGGGGTGGTTCGATAGCGTTAGCTGGGTCGACGTGCTCGTTCTCCACTTTGCGGCCTCCGCAAGTTGCCGTGGTTCGCGCAAGCTCAGCTTGCTACCTGCCGCAACATTGTGGCAGCGGGGTGTGCTTCAAGGGTCCAATTTGGAAACTCGGAACCTTGAATGGGGATCTGATGACGAAGAAGAGCAGGAAGGCAACGAAGGGGCACTGCCGGTGCTGCAGCCGCAGGGACCGGTCATACCGGGGCGCTCGGTGGCTTGGTCCGATCTATGCCGGCTACGAGATCCTGCGCGACTTGCTCTCGTAGCGCAGAGCCCCGGCCTGGCGGCCAGGGCGCCGCTGCGGACTGTCACGCTGGGAGAGGTCTCACCTGGATGCTCTGGCGGGCGAAGGGTGGAACCTTTCCTGTGTCCGCCTGCGGCCACTGTCTCACCCCTGGGCGCTCAGTCGTCGGCAACCTGAGCCCCTTGTTGCGCACCCGGCCGGACGGACTACAGGAGTGACGGAACTTCGACTGAGACGGGGACTGAGACGGACGAATCGAAGAGGGCGGCCCCTTCGCGGGTACCGCCCTCTCGTTTTGCCTGGTCAGACACTTGAGGCCGTGGCGGGATTCGAACCCGCGTAACTCGCTTTGCAGGCGAGCCCCTGAACCACTCGGGCACACGGCCGTTGCACCGGCTTCGGGCGGTCGGCCCTGGTCGGTGAATCGACCGTAGGCGGGGGTGGGCGGGGCCCTCAAGGGAATCGGCGGCCCTGCAATGGGACTGCCACACCGCGTTCATGAACGGCGTCGGTCGTACGACCAAGGTCCCAGCCCGGGGCCGTCTTCCGACAGGGGTCAATGTCAGTTGTGGCCCTTACGCTGGCGGACATGACTGCCCTCGAGCCGCGCGACGCCGGTGTCGCGAAGAGATCCGACGTCCCCTTGGTCCCCGAGTCCGAGGAGACCGTGCTGAGCCGGGACCATCGGGCCCTGAGCATCGGGATCGTCTCCGTCGTGCTGCTCATCGCCTTCGAGGCGACCGCCGTCGGGACGGCCATGCCGGTGGCGGCGCGGGAGCTGCAAGGGCTGTCGTTGTACGCGTTCGCGTTCTCGGGGTACTTCACCACCAGCCTGTTCGGGATGGTGCTCGCGGGTCAGTGGTCGGACCGGCGCGGGCCGCTCGGCGCGCTCACCGCCGGGATCGCCTCCTTCGGGGCCGGACTCCTGCTGGCCGGGACCGCGGGAGCGATGTGGCTGTTCATTCTCGGGCGGGCCGTGCAGGGGCTCGGCGGCGGGCTGGTGATCGTCGCGCTGTACGTCGTCGTCGGGCGGGCCTACCCCGAGCGGTTGCGGCCGGCGATCATGGCGGCGTTCGCGGCGAGCTGGGTCGTGCCGTCGATTGTGGGACCGCTGGCCGCCGGGGCGGTGACCGAGCATCTGGGCTGGCGCTGGGTGTTCGTCGGGATTCCGGTGCTCGTCGTGTTTCCGCTCGCGCTCGCGCTGCCGCAGATACGGCGGCGGGCGGGAGGACCGGTCGACGCCTCCGTCCGCGGCACCTCGTTCGACCGGCGCCGGATCCGGCTCGCCCTCGGCATCTCACTCGGCGCGGGGCTGCTTCAGTACGCCGCCCAGGACCTGCGGTGGCTCTCCCTCGTCCCCGGCGTCGCGGGCGCCGCGCTCCTCGTGCCGGCCGTGCTCGGCCTGCTCCCGCGCGGCACGTACCGGGCGGCGCGCGGGCTGCCGTCCGTGGTGCTGCTGCGCGGGGTCGCGGCGGGGTCGTTCATCGCGGCCGAGTCCTTCGTGCCGTTGATGCTGGTCACCCAGCGGGGGCTGTCGCCGACCCTCGCCGGGTTCTCGCTCGCCGCCGGTGGCGGGACGTGGGCGCTGGGCTCGTGGATGCAGTCCCGGCCGAGGGTGGAGCCGTACCGGGAACGGCTGATGACGCTGGGGATGGTCCTGGTGGCGGCCTCCATCGCCGCAGCGCCGAGCGTCCTGATCGACTCCGTGCCCGCCTGGACCGTCGCCGTGGCGTGGGCGTTCGGCTGCTTCGGGATGGGGCTGGTGATCTCCTCCACCAGCGTGCTGCTGCTCCATCTCTCCGCCCCCGAGGAGGCCGGCACGAACTCCGCCGCCCTCCAGATCTCCGACGGTCTGTCCAACGTCGTGCTGCTGGCGGTCGGCGGCGCCGCCTTCGCCGCCCTGGGCGGCGGCACGGTGAGCCATGCGGCCACGGGGGCCTCCGGTGCCGGGTCGCATCCGGCGGCGTTCGCGGCGGTGTTCCTGCCGATGGCGGGGGTGGCGTTGGTGGGGGCTTGGGTGACCACTCGGTTGCGGGAGCGTTGAGACCCGGCGGGCGTGAGCCGTAAACCGCTCGCCCGCTCCACGGCCCGCTCCCTATCGTCCTCGCATGAACGACTTCACCGTCTCCCTCTCGCCGGACGTCCGGCGAGAACTCGAAGACCTCGCGGATGCCACGGGTCGTGTCCCCGAGGACATCGCGCTGGAAGCCGTACGGCATCGGCTCGCGCGGGAGTCGTCGCCGGTGCGGGTCATGGCGGAGTCGCTGGCCGGCGCCCATGCCGATCTGCTGCGGAGGCTCGGCGAATGACCAGGCACCTCACGGTCGCGGAGGTCACGGCGATCGCCCGGATCGCCTTCGGCGGGCGGGCCCCCGAGGTCCGGGAGACCGGGCTGTTCGCCTCCGCCGTGCACCGCCCCCGCGCCCGCATGTTCGGCAGCGTGGCCTACGACGACCTGTACGAGCAGGCTGCCGCGCTGCTGCACGCCATCGCGACGAACCACCCGCTCGTCGACGGGAACAAGCGCACGGCCTGGCTCGCCGCCGCGACCTTTCTCGGTGTCAACGGCGTCGACCTCGCGGGCTGTGACCAGGACACCGCCTACGACCTGGTCATCGATGTCGCCTCCGGTGACGAGGAGGACATCGCCGTGATCGCGGGCCGGCTGCGACGGTTGTGACGTCGGTCCCACCCACGTGTGACCCGGCCCCGCTCGCCCGTGGGCACGGTCGGGCCGCCGGTAGGGTGGCCCGGTTGTCATACGTAGCCGAGTCACCAACACCCGTACGCCGAGCCGCCCGACCCAGTCCCCGGAGACCGTGACTACCACCGCCGCCAGCTCCAGCTCCGCCCCCCACTCCCACCACCTGTCACCCGCCTTCCCCGGCCGCGCCCCCTGGGGCACCGCCAGCAAGCTGCGTGCCTGGCAGCAGGGGGCGATGGACAAGTACATCCAGGAGCAGCCGCGTGACTTCCTCGCGGTCGCCACGCCCGGCGCCGGAAAGACGACGTTCGCGCTGACGCTGGCCTCCTGGCTGCTGCATCACCATGTCGTGCAGCAGGTCACCGTGGTCGCGCCCACCGAGCATCTGAAGAAGCAGTGGGCGGAGGCGGCCGCGCGTATAGGCATCAAGCTCGATCCCGAGTACAGCGCCGGGCCGCTCGGCAAGGACTACCACGGCGTCGCCGTGACCTACGCGGGTGTCGGTGTGCGGCCCATGCTCCACCGCAACCGGGTCGAGCAGCGCAAGACCCTCGTCATCATCGACGAGATCCACCACGCCGGTGACTCGAAGTCCTGGGGCGAGGCCTGCCTGGAGGCCTTCGAGCCCGCCACGCGACGACTCGCCCTCACCGGTACGCCGTTCCGGTCCGACACCAACCCCATCCCCTTCGTGGCGTACGAGGAGGGGAACGACGGAATCCGGCGGTCGGCCGCCGACTACACGTACGGCTACGGCAACGCCCTCGCCGACCACGTGGTGAGGCCGGTCATCTTCCTCTCCTACAGCGGCAACATGCGCTGGCGCACCAAGGCGGGCGACGAGATCGCCGCGCGGCTCGGCGAACCCATGACCAAGGATGCCGTCAGTCAGGCCTGGCGTACGGCGCTGGATCCGCGCGGCGAGTGGATGCCGAGCGTGCTGCGCGCCGCCGACCAGCGGCTGACGGAGGTCCGTAAGGCCATCCCGGACGCCGGTGCGCTCGTCATCGCCTCCGACCAGGACTCCGCGCGCGCGTACGCCAAGCTGATCCGTGAGATCACCGGCAACAAGGCGACCCTCGTCCTGTCCGACGACGCCGGGGCGTCCAAGCGGATCGACGACTTCAGCGGCAACAACGACCGGTGGATGGTCGCCGTACGCATGGTGTCCGAGGGCGTCGACGTGCCGCGCCTCGCCGTCGGCGTCTATGCCACCACCATCTCGACCCCGCTCTTCTTCGCGCAGGCCGTCGGCCGTTTCGTGCGGTCCAGGCGGCGCGGCGAGACCGCCTCCGTATTCCTGCCGACCGTCCCCGACCTCCTCACCTTCGCCAACGAGATGGAGGTCGAACGCGACCACGCCCTCGACAAGCCGAAGAAGGAGGGCGAGGAGGACCCGTACGCCGAATCCGAGAAGGAGATGGAGGAGGCGAACAAGGAGCAGGACGAGGACACCGGCGAGCAGGAGCAGTTCTCCTTCGAGGCGCTGGAGTCCGAGGCCGTCTTCGACCGGGTGCTCTACGACGGCGCCGAGTTCGGCATGCAGGCCCACCCCGGGAGCGAGGAGGAGCAGGACTACCTCGGGATTCCGGGGCTCCTCGAACCCGACCAGGTGCAGCTTCTCCTCCAGAAGCGGCAGGCCCGGCAGATCGCGCACAGCCGCAAGAAGCCGGATACCGAGGCCGACCTGCTGGAGCTGCCCGCCGAGCGGCGGCCCGTCGTCTCGCACAAGGAGATGATGGAGCTCCGCAAGCAGCTCAACACGATGGTGAGCGCGTACGTCCATCAGAGCGGCAAGCCGCACGGCGTCATCCACACCGAGCTGCGCCGGGTCTGCGGCGGACCGCCGAGCGCCGAGGCCACGGCCGGGCAGCTGCGGCAGCGCATCGCCAAGGTGCAGGAGTGGGCCACCCGTATGCGGTGACGCCGGGCGCGTACGGGGAGTGCGCGCAGGGCGCCGTGCGCCGTACGTAACAGGGCAAACGGGAGTGGTCCGTACCGGCCGTTGCCCGGATTCTGGACGGAGCCTTCCGCTCAGCGAACCGGCTTCGCTAATGTCCCGCTACGCACACGCCCCGTGGCAGCGCCGCCGCGGAGCGCAGCCGTGAAGCGACGCGGTCCGGACAGTCAGTCCGGGCCGCCGGCCGATCGGCGGCCTCTGAAGCGCGTCACTGACGGGACTCGGTGACGCACCCGCCGCTAGGGGGCTGCCGACCTCACCACTAAGGAGTGGGCGTCGTGACCGCGGAGACCTCTCAGACGCTCGACCGGGGACTGCGCGTCCTCAAGCTGCTGGCCGACACCGACCACGGGCTGACCGTCACCGAGCTTTCCAACAAACTGGGCGTGAACCGGACCGTTGTGTACCGGCTGCTCGCCACGCTTGAACAGCACGCCCTGGTACGCCGTGACCTGGGCGGTCGCGCCCGGGTCGGGCTCGGTGTGCTGCGACTGGGCCGACAGGTGCATCCGCTGGTACGGGAGGCCGCGCTGCCCGCGCTGCGTTCGCTGGCCGAGGACATCGGGGCGACGGCCCATCTGACGCTGGTGGACGGCACGGAGGCGCTGGCCGTTGCCGTGGTCGAGCCGACCTGGACGGACTATCACGTGGCCTACCGGGCCGGTTTCCGGCACCCGCTGGACCGCGGTGCCGCGGGCCGGGCCATACTCTCCGCCCGGCAGCATCCGCTGGAGGAGCCCGGATACACCCTGACCCACGGGGAGTTGGAGGCGGGAGCGAGCGGGGCCGCCGCGCCGCTGATAGGCGTGACGGGCGTCGAGGGCAGCGTGGGTGTGGTGATGCTGGCCGACGCGGTTCCGGAGCGGGTGGGGCCGCGGGTCGTGGACGCGGCCCGGGAGGTGGCGGAGGCGTTGCGCTGACGCGGCCCGGGAGGTGGCGCGGGCCTTGCGCTGATGCGGCGCGGGAGTGGCGGGGGCGTTGCGCTGACGCGCGGGTGCACTAGGCAGGGCCCCGCACCACCTCCGACACTTGTGTCATGACCTCACTGAGCATCCGCACCGTCCACGAGCCCGCCGGGTTCACCGCTGTTGCCGACTACTTCAGTGACGTATGGCAGACGCCTCGCACCGCGCCGCCCCTGCTGCCCGAGACGCTGAACAGCCTCGCCCACGCGGGTGGGGCGGTGCACGCCGGGTACGACGGGGAGCGGCTCGTCGGCGCCTGTGTCGCGGTGTTCGGGCCGCCGGCGTCGCGGGAGACGTACTCGCTGCTGGCCGCCGCCGAGCGGGGGCTCGGGCCGCAGATCAAGCGTGCGCAGCGGGCCTGGGCGGTGGAGCTCGGGGCGCTCACCATGCGCTGGACCTTCGATCCGCTGGTCGGCCGGAATGCCCGGTTCAACTTCGTGAAACTCGGCGCCACCGGCACCGGCTACCTCGTCGACTTCTACGGCCCCATGGCGGACGGCGTGAATGACGGCGACGAGAGCGACCGGCTGGAGGTGACCTGGGACCTGATCGGGCCACCGCAGGGGCAGTCCGGCCACGCCGGGCCCGGCACTCCGGACCGCGAGGCCGCACCCGCCACCCACACGGCCCCCGACGGCGGGCCGCTCGCCCGCCGGGATCCGCAGGACCGGTATGTCTGGTGCCGCGTACCGGACGACATCGTGGCGCTGCGGGCCGCGGACCCGGAGGCCGCGCTGGGCTGGCGGCGGGCCGTGCGCGAGGTGTTCACGAAGGCCTTCGCCGACGGGTTCACGGCGACGGACATGTCCCGGGACGGCTGGTACACGCTCACCCGCCGGGAGGCCGCCTCGTGAAACTCGAACGCGTCGAGATCGTCCATGTGGCGATCCCGCTGGTCAGCCCCTTCCGTACGTCCTTCGGCACGATGACGACGAAGGACACCTTCCTGCTGCACGTCGTCACGGACGCGGCCGAGGGCTGGTCGGAGTTCGCGGCCGACCCCGAGCCGCTGTACTGCTCGGAGTTCGTGGCCGGCGCGGAGATCGTCCTACGGGACTTCCTGCTGCCGCGCGTCGCCGCCCTGCCCGTGCTCGGTACGGCCCACCTCGCCCCGGCGATGGCGGGGATCAAGGGGCACGAGCTGGCGAAGGCGGCGCTGGAGACGGCCGTCCTCGACGCGGAGCTGCGGTCGTACGGGATGCCGCTGGCCACGTATCTCGGGTCGGTGCGCGAGCGGGTGCCGGCCGGGGTGTCGGTGGGGATCAGGCAGACGGTCGCCGAGTTGCTGGACGACGTCGAGGGGTATCTCGCCGAGGGGTACGTCCGGATCAAGCTGAAGATCGAACCGGGCTGGGATCTGGAGCCGGTACGGGCCGTGCGCGACCGCTTCGGGGCGGATCTGCCGCTCCAGGTCGACGCCAACACGGCGTACACGCTCGCGGACGCCGAGCATCTGCGGCGGCTGGACGAGTTCGGGCTGCTGCTGATCGAGGAGCCGCTCGCGGAGAACAACCTGTACGCCCACGCCCGCCTCCAGCAGCGCATCGCGACCCCCGTCTGCCTGGACGAGTCCCTGCACAACGCGGCCGACACCGCATCCGCGATCGCGATGGACGCGTGCCGGGCGGTGAACGTGAAGCCCGCGCGGGTCGGGGGATACCTGGAGGCGCGGCGTGTGCATGACGTGGCGTACGCGCACGGGGTCCCGGTGTGGTGCGGCGGCATGCTGGAGACGGGCATCGGCCGCGCCCCGAACCTCGCGCTGGCAGCCCTGCCCGGCTGCACGCTCCCCGGGGACACGTCGGCGTCCAGCCGCTACTTCGCCGAGGACATCACGGAGCCGTTCGTGCTGGTCGACGGCCATCTTCCGGTGCCACGGTCGCCGGGCATCGGGGTGGCGCCGCTGCCGGAGACACTGCGGCGCTTCACCAAGGGCCGGCGGGACCTGTACGTCACGTGACGGGACCTGCGCGTGACCTGAATGGGGCAAACCCTGACAGCTCCGACCTGCGCCTGGCTGGAATCTGCCGCCACGTTAGATTGATCCCGTGCTCTCTCGTCTCACGCGCCCCCGGGCCGTCGCCGTCTGCGCCCTGCCGGTCGTGGCCCTGCTCGCCACGGCCGCCTTCGCGCCGCTGCCGTTCTCGCTGACGCAGCCCGGTCTGACGGCGAACGTCCTGGGCGACAACAAGGGCGAACCGGTGATCACGATCACCGGGGCGCCGGCCCGGGACACGAGCGGCCAGCTGCGCATGACGACCATCGAGGCGACGTCCCCCGACACGGACGTGCGGTTCGGCGACGTGATCGACGCCTGGTTCAGCACGGAGAAGGCGGTCATGCCGCGCGACTCGGTCTATCCGAGCGGGCAGAGCACGCGGGAGATCGAGCAGTACAACACCGAGCAGATGAAGGAGTCCCAGGACGCCGCGACCGAGGCCGCGCTGAACTACCTGGACCTCAACGACAAGAACATCGAGGTCACCCTCACCCTCGCGGACGTGGGCGGCCCCAGCGCCGGTCTCCTCTTCTCCCTCGGCATCATCGACAAGCTGAACGGCAACGGTGAGGGCGGCGACCTCACCGGCGGCCGCAGCATCGCCGGCACGGGCACGATCGACCCCGTCGGCAAGGTCGGCGCGGTCGGCGGCGTATCCCTCAAGACCCAGGCGGCCAAACGGGACGGCGCGACGGTGTTCCTGGTCCCGAAGGCAGAGTGCGGCGACGCGAAGGCGGAACTGCCGAAGGGGCTGCGGTTGGTGCCGGTGACGACGCTGAAGGGCGCGGTGAGCGCCCTGGAGTCGCTGGAGTCGGGGAACGGCTCTGTGCCGAGCTGCTAGTGCACGAGCGCCGGTGGCGTCCGACCAGCTACTTCACAAACCCCTCCGCCTTCATCCAGTCCAACGCCACCTGATGCGGATCCTCCCCGTCCACGTCCACCTTCGCGTTCAGGTCCTGCGCCACCGTGTTGTTCAGCTTCTTGGTGATCGGGTCGAGGACGTCGGGGATGGCCGGCCATTCCTTGAGGGTCTTGGTGTTGATCACCGGGGCGGCGTTGTAGTTGGGGAAGAAGTGTTTGTCGTCGTCCATCACCACGAGGTTCATGGACTTGATGCGGCCGTCGGTCGTGTAGACCTCGCCGTAGGTGCAATTCCCCTTCGCGGCCTGCGTGTAGATGATCCCGGTGTCCATCTGGGTGATGTTCTTCGTCGGTACGTTCATCCCGTACGCCTTCTGCATCCCAGGCAGCCCGTCCGCCCGGTTGGCGAACTCGACCTCCACACACAGCGTCACCGCGGACGGGTCGGACTTGGACAGCGCGGCGACCTCGGAGAGGTCGTTCGTGCGGTACTTCTTGTGGTTCGCCTGGTTCATCGCCAGGGCGTACGTGTTGTCCAGCGCGGACGGCGGGAGCCAGGTCAGCCCGTTCTTCGCGTCCTCCTTGCGCACCGCCTCCCACTGCTCGCGCGGGTCGGTGATCGGCTCGCTGTGCCCCAGGTAGGTGATCCAGGCCGTGCCCGTGTACTCGTACCCGGCGTCGGCGTCGCCCTTGCGCACCGCCTCGCGGCTGCCGATGGAGCCCTGGATGCCGGTGCGGTCGAGGACGTCCGCGCCCGCCGCCTCGAAGGCGATGCCCATGATCGCGCCGAGGATGAGCTGCTCGGTGAACGACTTCGACGTCACCGTCAGTTCGGCACCCTCCAGCGGCTCGCCCCGTCCGATGCTTCCGGGCCGTACGTCGTCGACCATGGGGGAGCCGCTGGTCAGACCGCACCCGGCAGACACCACCAGCAACCCCGCCCCGAGCAGGACCGTCCGCGGCCTCACAGGTCCAGCCCCCGTGGCCGCAGCAGCACTTCCACCAGCGATGCCAGCCAGTCCACCAGCAGTGCGAGGGCGACCGTGAGGATCGAGCCCAGGACCAGGACCGGCATGCGCTGGTTGGTGATGCCGGCCGTGATCAGCACGCCCAGCCCGCCGCCTCCGCCGAAGACCGCCAGGGTCGCCGTACCGACGTTGAGGACCAGGGCGGTGCGCACGCCCGCCAGGATCAGCGGGACCGCGAGCGGCAGCTCCACCCGCATCAGTACGCCCGACGAGGACATCCCGATGCCGCGGGCCGCCTCCAGCAGCGTCGGGTCGTTCGCCTTGAGGCCGGCGATCGTGTTGGACAGCACCGGCAGGACGGCGTAGATGATGATGCCGATCAGCGCCGCTCTGCGGCCGATGCCCAGCCAGATCACCAGCAGGGCGAGCAGGCCGATCGCCGGCGTCGCCTGGCCCATGTTGGCGAACGCAAGGGCCACCGGGCTCGCCTTGCGGAACGCCCGCCGGGTGAGCAGGATCCCCAGCGGGATCGCGATGATCAGCACGAAGAAGGTGGAGATCACCGTGAGTTCGATCTGCTCCCACAGGGCCTGCGAGACCTGACCGTTCGACAGCGCGTTCTCGGAGACCGGGTCGAGGTCGGCCTGCTGGAACCACAGCCAGGTCGCGAGCAGCAGCACCACCAGCATCGCCGGCACGATGGTGAGCTGCTGCCAGCTCAGCTTCCTGGCCGGGCGCTTCGACGCAGCGGGCGAGGCGGCCTCGTCGTTCCCGTCAAGCTCGTTGCCGTCAGGCTCAGCGCTTCCGGGCGCCTCGCCGGGCTCGGACGTCTCCTGAACCCGGGACGACCTCGGGGTCTCGGGAGTGCTCACGCCTTGTGCTCCCCTCCATCGCCCTCCTGCTCGGCGTGCGTCCGCCCGGCCCTGGAACCCTCCAGCTCGTGCTGGGCCTCCAGCGCCTCCAGCCGGTCCGCCTCCAGCAGCTCGTGCACGGAGTTCATCAGCGTCTCCATGTCGACGACGCCCGTGTACTCACCGCGCCGCCCGGTCACCACCACCCGCCCCGCGTTGTCGGTGAGGACCGCCTCCAGGGCGTCCCGCAGCGTGGCGTCCCGCGTCACGGTGTCGTTCACCAGCGTCCCGGCCCGCGCGAGCGAACCCCTGGCCCGCATCAGGTCGCCGCGCCGCAGCCACTTGTAGGGCCGGCCCCGCTTGTCGAGCAGCAGGATCTCGTTGGTGCCGCTGGAGCGCAGCCGGTTGAAGATCTCCTGGAGCGGATCGTCGAAGGTCACCGTCGGATAGTCGGTGATCTCCACGTCCCGTACCCGGGTCAGGTTGAGCCGCTTCAGCGCCGCACCGGCTCCGACGAACCCGGACACGAAGTCGTCGGTGGGGTTGGTGAGGATCGCCTCCGGGGTGTCGAACTGAGCGATGTGCGACTGTTCGCGCAGAACGGCGATACGGTCACCGATCTTGATCGCTTCGTCGAAGTCGTGCGTGACGAAGACGATCGTCTTGTGCAGCTCGTGCTGCAACCTGATCAGCTCGTCCTGGAGATGATCACGGGTGATCGGGTCGACCGCGCCGAACGGCTCGTCCATCAGCAGCACCGGCGGATCGGCGGCCAGCGCCCGCGCCACACCCACGCGCTGCTGCTGCCCGCCGGAGAGCTGGCGCGGATAGCGGCCGTGGAACTCGCCCGGGTCGAGCCCGACGAGGTCGAGCAACTCCTCGACCCGCGAGCCGATCCGGGTCTTCGACCAGCCGATCATCTTCGGTACGAGTGCGATGTTCTGCGCGACCGTCATATGCGGGAACAGACCGGCGGACTGGATGGCGTAACCGACCTTGCGGCGCAGCTTCACCGGATCGATGTCGGTGACGTCCTCGCCGCCGATGCGGATCCGGCCACCGGTCGGCTCGATCAGCCGGTTGATCATCTTGAGCGTCGTGGACTTCCCGCACCCGGAGGGCCCGACGAGGATGACCACCTCGCCCGCCTTGATCTCCATGTTCACGCTGTCCACGGCCGGCTGCGGGCTGCCGGGATACCGCTTGGTCAGGTTCTCCAGCTCGATGGATGCTCCGTGGTGGCCGCTGTCGGAATCGTGCTCAGACACGGATCCCCCTGGGGATGGTCAGCCGTCCGATCAGGACGTACGCGGCGTCGAACAGCAGCGCCAGGATGATGATCCCGACCGTCCCCGCGAGCACCTGGTTGAGCGCGTTCGCACTGCCCAGCGAGGCGAGCCCGCGGAAGATCACATTGCCGAGACCGGGGCCGGAGGCGTACGCCGCGATCGCCGCGATGCCCATCAGCATCTGTGTCGCGACCCGGATCCCGGTCAGGATCGGCGGCCAGGCGAGCGGCAGCTCCACCTTCAGCAGCTGGGTGAGCCGGGACATACCGATGCCCCGGGCCGCCTCCACCAGGGACGGATCGACGCCGCGCAGCCCGACGATCGAGTTGCGCACGATCGGCAGCAGGCCGTACAGCGTCAGTGTGATCACCGTGGGCGGCACGCCCAGCCCCACGATCGGAATGAGCAGACCGATCATGGCGAGCGACGGAATGGTCAGGATGCCCGCGGTGGTCAGCGTGGCGAAGTTGCCGGCCCACTCGCTGCGGTACGTGGCCACTCCGATCAGCACCCCGAGCAGGGTGGCCACGACCATGCACTGGAAGACGGCGCTGGCGTGTTGGTAGGCGTCGGTGAGCAGCTGCTGGTGGCGGTTGCCCAGGTACTCCCAGAAGTTCACTCGGACTCACCCCACCAGGTCGCGGGCTAGCTGTGCGCCCGGTCCTCCGCCGCCTGCTCCACCAACGGGATGATCCGCAGCGGAACGGGGTTCTCCATCACGATCGCCGTGGAGGCCCGGACGATCCCATCGAAACCGACAACGCGGTCGATCACACGCTGAAGATCGGCGTTGGAGCGCGCCACGAGGCGGCACAGCATGTCCCCGGTACCGGTGGTCGTGTGCAGCTCCAGCACCTCCGGCACGGTCGCCAAGTGCGCCCGTACGTCGGCCCCTTGCCCCTGCCGGATCTGCAGGGTCGCGAAGGCGGTGACCGGATACCCGAGCGCCGCCGGATCGACCTCGGGACCAAAGCCGCGGATGACTCCGTTCGACTGAAGCCGGTCCAGCCGCGCCTGCACGGTCCCGCGGGCCACGCCCAGCCGCCGGGACATCTCCAGCACCCCGATCCGCGGCTCCCGCGCCAGCAGCACGATGATCCGTCCGTCCAGATGATCGATCGCCATGTCGGCCCGCCTCTTCTCACCGCTGGGGATGGTCATCCTGTACAGAAAGCCCGCATGGACGGGCCCACCACTGAGCAGATTGCCCAGCTGAGAACCAAACTATTGCGCACCTTGCCGCATGGCGTGAGGCTGCGCTTATGACGCAGACCACACACCACACTCCCGACACCGCCCGGCAGGCCGACCCCTTCCCGGTCAAGGGAATGGACGCGGTCGTCTTCGCCGTGGGCAACGCCAAGCAGGCGGCGCACTACTACTCGACCGCTTTCGGCATGCGTCTCGTGGCCTACTCCGGACCGGAGAACGGCAGCCGCGAGACCGCGAGCTACGTGCTGGAGAACGGCTCCGCCCGTTTCGTCCTCACCTCCGTCATCAGGCCCGCCACCACCTGGGGCCACTTCCTCGCCCAGCACGTGGCCGAGCACGGCGACGGCGTCGTCGACCTCGCCATCGAGGTCCCGGACGCACGGCGGGCGTACGCGTACGCGCTCGAGCACGGCGCCACGTCCGTCACCGAGCCCTACGAGCTGAAGGACGAGCACGGCACCGTCGTCCTGGCCGCCATCGCGACGTACGGCGAGACCCGCCACACCCTCGTCGAGCGCACCGGCTACGACGGCCCGTACCTCCCCGGCTATGTGGCGGCGAGCCCCATGGTCGAGCCGCCCGCCCAGCGCACCTTCCAGGCGATCGACCATTGTGTCGGCAACGTCGAGCTCGGCCGCATGAACGAGTGGGTCGGCTTCTACAACAAGGTCATGGGCTTCACGAACATGAAGGAGTTCGTGGGCGACGACATCGCGACCGAGTACAGCGCGCTGATGTCGAAGGTCGTGGCCGACGGCACGCTCAAGGTGAAGTTCCCGATCAACGAGCCCGCCATCGCCAAGAAGAAGTCCCAGATCGACGAGTACCTGGAGTTCTACGGCGGCGCGGGCGTCCAGCACATCGCGCTCAACACGAACGACATCGTCGAGACGGTACGCACCATGCGCGCGGCCGGCGTCCAGTTCCTGGCCACCCCCGACTCGTACTACGACACCCTCGGCGAGTGGGTCGGCGACACCCGCGTCCCCGTCGAGACCCTGCGTGAGCTGAAGATCCTCGCGGACCGCGACGAGGACGGCTATCTGCTGCAGATCTTCACCAAGCCGGTCCAGGACCGCCCGACGGTCTTCTTCGAGATCATCGAACGCCACGGCTCCATGGGCTTCGGCAAGGGCAACTTCAAGGCCCTGTTCGAGGCGATCGAGCGGGAGCAGGACAAGCGCGGGAACCTCTGACGGCCGGCTGACCCTCTTTCGGCGTGCGGGTTCCACGGGGGACCCGCACGCCGGGGCGCCTGCCGCGCGCCGCGCACGCCCGCGCGGCACCCGAACGCGCCGTACGCTGAGCCCATGGCCAGGATCAACGACGTCGGCGGCGTCGAGGGGTTCGGTCCCGTCGACACCGCGGACGACTCCGAGCCCTTCCACGCCGACTGGGAGGCGCGCGTCTTCGGGATCTGGAACGCCCTGCGCGCGCAGGAGATCTTCAATCTGAACGAGTTCCGGGACGCGATCGAGTCGATCCCGCCGCGCGAGTACCTGGCGGCGTCGTACTACGAACGCTGGTTCCTCGCGATCAGCGACCTCCTCGAACGCAAGGGCGTGCTGGAGCCCGGCGAGCTGGAGCGGGACGAGCTCGATGGCTGACCGATTCGCCCCGGACCGTTTCGCCCCGGGATCGCGTGTGGTGACGTACCTCCACGACCCGGCCCACCACACCCGTCTGCCCCGCTACGCACGCGGCAAGCGGGGCGTCGTGATCGAGCCGGAGGGGCCCGCCGAACTGGCCGACGTCAGCGCGCAGGGGCGTGCCGACGTGCCGGTGGAGCAGGTGTACGCGGTGCGGTTCCAGGCGCGTGACCTGTGGGGCGAGGGCGACCATCACGTCGTACTGGATCTGTGGGAAAGCTACTTGGAAGAGGACCGTGGCGATGAGCGGTGACCACTCCGACGCGACGATCGCCCGCCGGGTGCGGCGCCTGGAGACCCTCCTGGAGGAGAAGGGCGTCCTCAGCGGCGGGGAACTGGACGAGGCGATCGACGCGTTCCTCGCGGGCGCCTCACCGGCGAGCGGGGCGCGGGTCGTCGCGCGGGCCTGGACCGACGAGGACTTCAAGTCCCGTCTGCTGACGGACGGTACGGCGGCCGTGCGCGAGCTGGGCTTCATGGAGGGCGGCTACCAGCGCCTGCGCGTCGTCGAGAACACGGCGTCGACGCACCACGTCATCGTCTGCACCCTCTGCTCCTGCTACCCCATCCGCCTGCTCGGCCCGTCCCCGAGCTGGTACAAGTCGGAGCCGTACCGCTCCCGCGTGGTCCGCGAACCCCGGGCGGTCCTCGCCGAGTTCGGCCTGGACCTGCCGGCCGACACACGGATCACGGTGTGGGACTCCAGTGCGGAGACCCGCTACATGGTGCTGCCGCGCCGGCCGGAGGGCACGGACGGGATGCCGGAGGCGGAACTGGCGGGGCTGGTCAGCCGCAACGCGCTGATCGGCACGGCAGTGCTGTAGGGACCGGTCACCGCCGCTTCGGCTCGGCGTCCATGTCCGGTACGTCCTCCACCGACGGTTCCCCCAGCTCCTTCAACGTCGCCTCGGCCAGCGGCACCCGCGTCGGCGAGAAGTGCGGATTGATCCGCAAGGCCTCCTGCAGATGCCGCCGTGCGGCCCCGGACATTCTCAGTTCCAGCTCGATCATGCCCTGGTGATAGACGTACAGCGCGCTGCGCACCCCGCCCCCGCGCTTCTGGTCGTTCGCCAGCCTCGCGAACTTCAGTGCCTCCTTGTGCTCCCCGGACCGGTGCAGCGCCCACCCCAGCGCGTCGGCCACCGCGACCCCCGGCTGCCGGCGCCACTCGGTCCGCAGCCGCTGCACAGCGGACTCCGGGTCGCCGTGGTCCGCCTCGAAGTGGCCCAGCACCAGTTCGTCGTCCACCCCGCCGGCCGCGGCCCGTGCCGCCCGCTCCCGCAGCAGGTCGTACTGCACGCGTGCGGCCCGCCCCAGGCCCAGCGACTCGTACAACTCGCCCAGTTCCAGCGCGTACTCGGGCAGCGGCTGCTTGGCGAGGGCGGCCCGGTACGCGTTCAGCGCCTCCGTCGTGCGGCCCAGTGCCGCCAGCGTCCGCCCCTGCCCCGCGAGCGCGGCCCGCTGGTCCGGGTCGAGGCGTACGGCCTCCTGGAAATGCCGCAGGGCCACGTCCAGGTCGCCGCGCTCCCAGGCGAGCTGCCCGGCCCGTTCGAGATACGCCGCCCGCTCGGCCGGGGCCTCGGCGCCCGCCGCCGCGTCGGACAGCGCCACCGCCGCGTCCTCCCGCCAGCCCCGGTCCCGGTAGACGGCCGCCGCCCGGGCCTGCACCGCCGGGCCGGAGCGCAGCTCCAGCAGCCGGTCCAGCGTCCGCTTGGCCGCCTTGTGGTCACCCAGCCCCGTGTAGGCGTCGATCAGCGGCGGATACGTCGTCCACCGCTTGCGGTCCGCCTTCAGCGCCGCCTCGCCCCAGGTCCGCGCCGCGCCGAAGTCCCGCCGCGCGTTCGCCAGTGCCGCCATGCCGGCCAGCGCCTCGGCGTTCGGGTCCCGCTCCTTCAGCGACGTACGCAGCGCCTTCTCGGCCTTCGGGTAGTACTCCGGCTCTGCGGTGCGCCGCCCCTGTTCCACATACGCCGCGCCCAGCACCGCCCACGAACGGGCGTCCCCCGGATGGGCCCGCAGATGCCTCTCCCGCTCGTCGATCAGCACCGCCAGATCGGGCAGCGCGGCCGGCACGCCCGCGGTGACCGCGGCGAGCGCCTGCGCCCCCGGTGCCGGTCCGGGCGCCCGGGTCCCGCCCTGCCCCCACGGCAGCAGCACCAGCACCCCGCCGAGCACCGCGCACCCCGCCACCGAGGCGATCAGCACCCGCCGCCGGTTGCGCGGCCGGCGGCCCGGCGTGCCCGGTACGTTCTCCGGCGCATCCTTCGAGGCGTCGGTCTCCAGGGCGCTGTTCCCCGCGGCGCTGTTCTCCATGGCGCTCACTGTGCGTCAAGCCATGCGTCAATACGACGACCACACCCGTCCGAACCCGACCGCCGTACGCGGGGTTCACACCGATGGCCCCGAGTGCGACGCTGTGATCATGAGCCGTACCGAAGCCGCACCCGACCAGGCCCGGGGTGACCTCACCGAGCGGCTGCTCGCGGGTCTGCCTGCCGAGGCCGTCCTCACCGACCCCGACGTCACGGCCGCCTACGCCAACGACATGGCCAGCTTCTGCCCGGCCGGCGCCCCCGCCGTCGTCGTCCTGCCGCGGACCGTCGAAGAGGTCCAGCACGTCATGCGCACCGCCACCGCCCTGCGCGTCCCGGTCGTCCCGCAGGGCGCCCGCACGGGCCTGTCGGGCGGGGCCAACGCCTCCGACGGCTGCATCGTGCTGTCCCTGACCAAGATGGACCGCATCCTGGAGATCAACCCCGTCGACCGTATCGCCGTCGTCGAGCCCGGCGTCATCAACGCCGCCCTCTCCCGCGCGGTGGGCGAACACGGCCTGTACTACCCGCCGGACCCCTCCAGCTGGGAGATGTGCACGATCGGCGGCAACATCGGCACCGCCTCCGGCGGCCTGTGCTGTGTGAAGTACGGGGTGACCGCCGAGTACGTGCTCGGCCTGGAGGTCGTCCTCGCCGACGGGCGGCTGATGTCCACCGGCCGCCGTACCGCCAAGGGCGTCGCGGGATACGACCTGACCCGCCTCTTCGTCGGTTCCGAGGGCTCGCTCGGCATCGTCGTACGGGCTGTCCTGGCGCTGCGGCCGCAGCCGCCGCAGCAGCTGGTCCTCGCCGCCGAGTTCGCGTCGGCGGCGGCCGCCTGTGACGCCGTGTGCCGGATCATGGCCGGCGGGCATGTGCCGTCGCTGCTGGAGATCATGGACCGTACGACGGTCAAGGCCGTCAACGACCTCGCGCACATGGGGCTGCCGGAGACCACCGAGGCCCTGCTCCTGGCCGCCTTCGACACCCCGGACCCCGCCTCCGACCTCGCCGCCGTGGGCGCCCTGTGCGAGGCGGCCGGCGCCACCCAGGTGGTCCCGGCGGACGACGCGGCCGAGTCCGAACTCCTCCTCCAGGCACGGCGGTTGTCCCTCACCGCGCTCGAGGCCGTGCGCGGGGTGACGATGATCGACGACGTGTGCGTGCCCCGTTCGCGGCTCGGCGACCTGATCGAGGGCGTCGAGCGGATCGCCGAGAAGCACCAGCTCACCATCGGGGTCGTCGCCCACGCCGGTGACGGCAACACCCACCCGACCGTGTGCTTCGACGCCGCCGACCCCGACGAGTCCCGGCGCGCCCGCGAGTCCTTCGACGAGATCATGGCCCTCGGCCTGGAACTCGGCGGCACGATCACCGGCGAGCACGGCGTGGGTGTCCTGAAGAAGGAGTGGCTGGCGCGCGAGATCGGCCCCGTCGGAATCGAGATGCAGCGGGGCATCAAGCAGGTCTTCGACCCGCTGGACATCCTGAACCCGGGCAAGCTGTTCTGATCCGTCCGTCCGGCACCGCTCACTGGGCGAGCAGCTGGTCGAGCGCGTCGTCGATCCCCAGCTGCCCGCCCTCAGTCCCCGGGGGCACCACCCGCAAGGTCCGCTCCAGCCAGGCCGACACCTGCGCCGCGGGTGCCTCCAGCAGCGCGTCCCCGTCCGGCGAACTCAGCGCCATCAGCACCACAGTGCGGCCCTCGACCTTCGTCGGCCACACCCGCACGTCCCCGTGCCCGCACGGCCGGAACACCCCTCCACGAGCAGTTCGCGGGAGAACGTCCAGTGCACCGGGTGCTCGGAGTTGATGTGGAAGGCGATGTGGACGGCGAACGGATCGTCGCTGTGATAGCTCAACAGCGCCGGCACGCAGACGCTGCGCTCGGGCGACAGGATGAGCCTGAGCTCCAGTTCACGCTCGACGACGGTGTGATCCATGGCGTGCGTTCCTCTCTCGTGACGCGTACGGCCCTGTGTGGGCGGGCCCGTACGAGTGGAGAGGGAACGCGGGGGTCGACCATTACGCGGGTGCACAGAACTTTTTTCCGACCCTGCTCCCACGGCCGTACCGCACATGTGAAGCACGTGTACGAGGTTGCCCGGAAAGGGGTGGGTCCTACGGGACTGGCGGTGGTTGTTGCGTCGGTCTGGTAGATGTGGAGGCCCCTATTTGACCCACGAGCAGATACCGGACGACGGACATGAGCGCCCCAACCCCGGCCCCGGGTGACGACAGGCCCCGCGAAGGGTATTACCCGGACCCGTCCATTCCTGGATATGTCCGGTACTGGAACGGCGCCTCCTGGGTGCCGGGTACCAGCCGTCCGGCACCGACGGACGGCGAATCGCTCGCGCCGCCGCCCGGCGCGAACCCCGCCCTGCCCTCGGCCGGTTCGGTCGAGGAGACCGGCCCGCACTTCTTCGACGAGGAGCCGGTCCAGGGGGCCTCGCCGGCCGACGCCCAGCACGGCAGCCGGCCCGAGCCGGCGTCCGCCTGGGGCGCCGACCCGGCCCACCAGGCCGGCTTCGGCGGCGAGCAGGACCACCGCGTCTCCTGGGGCAACCCGCAGGAGCCCGACCCGAGGGACCCGCGCGCGGCGGCGGCCACGGGCGGCACCGCCCACCCGGACGGGCACGCCGCCCGCACGGACGGCACCGCCTCGATCCCGCCCGCCGAGCCGGACGCGCCCGACGGGGGGGTCGCCTCCGGTGACACGTTCATGATGCGCAGGCCCGTGAGGGAGTCCGGCGGCCCCGCCCCCGTCGACGGCACCATGGCCATCCGTGCGGTGTCCCCGCGCACGGGGCAGCAGGGCGGGGCGGCCGGGGCGCAGTCCGGAAGCACGGGCGCGTCCGCCGGTTCGGGCGCCGCACGTCCGGACGCGGAGCGCCCCTCCGCGGCCGGCGCCCCGCAGGGCCCCGGCTTCGGCGCCGGGAAGGCCGCCGCCGAACGGGCCCCAGTGGCCCAGGGACAGGCTCAGACCGCCGCCGGGGCCGCGGCTGCCGCCCAGGCCGCCACCGGCGCCCCCGCGGCCTTCTCCGGCCCGCAGCAGGCCTCCCCGAGCATCCCCCAGCAGTCCGGCGGACCGCAGCCGGCGGCCGCGTCCGACACGCCTTTGACGTCGGGCTCCGGCGGCGGCCAGTCCTCCTGGGCGCAGCAGGTGCACCGGCTCGCGGGTCCCGGCGACGACCAGCCGGTCGCCCCGTGGAAGCCGGTGACCCTGGACCCGTTCCAGGCGGCCGCCATGCGTCAGGCCGCCGCCCGCCCCGCGGGCCTCGGCAAGCGGCTGGCCGCCCGGCTGCTGGACACCGTCGTGCTGGCCGCCGTCACCGCCGTGGCCGCCGTGCCGCTCGGCACCAAGGCGCTCGACCACGTCAACGACAAGATCGACGCCGCCAAGCTCTCCGGCGAGACGGTCACCGTCTGGCTGCTGGACGGCACGACCTCGGCGTATCTCGGCGTCATCCTGGCCGTGCTGCTCCTGTTCGGCGTGGTCTACGAGGTCCTGCCCACCGCCAAGTGGGGCCGCACGCTGGGCAAGAAGCTGCTCGGCCTGGAGGTGCGGGACATCGAGGCCCACGAACCCCCGGTGTTCGGCGCGGCCCTGCGCCGCTGGCTCGTCTACAGCATCCCCGGCCTGCTCGCCGTCGGTGTCGTCGGCGTGCTGTGGTGCCTGTTCGACCGGCCGTGGCAGCAGTGCTGGCACGACAAGGTGGCGCGTACGTTCGTTGCGGGCTGACCGCATACAGCAAAGGGCCCGGAAGATTCCGTACCCCGGACGGCCCCCCGCCGGATGCGGAGCCGCCCGGTTCGCGGTCGACTCGGGCCATGAGCAGCGAACCGCCTCCCGGCCCCGGTCAGCAGCCCCCGGAAGACGATCCGTTCAAGAAACAGCCCCCGCCGGACGGGGGCTCGGGTTCGCCGTACGGTGATCAGCCGCCGTACGGCAGCCAGCCTCCGCCTCCCCCCGGCGGCCAGCCCCCGCCCCCCTACGGTGGCGGCGGCCCGTACGGCGGAGACCCGTACGGCGGCGGCGGTCAGCCCGCCGACCCGCTCGCCGGGATGCCGCCGCTCGCCGGCAGCGGCAAGCGCACGCTGGCCCGCATCATCGACATGATCCTGGTGGGCGTCGTCGTCTGGCTGCTCACGTGGGGATTCGGCGTCACCGAGTACGACGTGGACACCGACAAGGTGGAGTACGGAAAGTCGTTCCTGCAGTCACTGGTCGCCGCCGTGCTCTTCATCGCCTACGACACCTACCTGACCGCCAAGACGGGGCAGACGCTCGGCAAGAAGCTGCTCGACATGCGGGTGGCCAACCTCGACAACGGGGCCACGCCCTCCGTGCAGACCTCACTGATCCGAGCGGCGGTGCTGTGGATCCCGTTCGCGTTCTGCTGCGCCTGCATCTGGACCGTGATCTGCGGTGGCTGGAGCTACTTCGACCGGCCCTACAAGCAGGGCCTGCACGACAAGTCCGCGAAGACGGTGGTGGTCAGCACCAGCTGACGCCGGCGCCGGCAACCGGAGTCGGTGCCGGCGGCCGGTGCACGTCAGGACTGGGTCAGGACAGGCTCCTCAGCCTGTTCCCGTTCGGTGCGGGCGGGCTTGCGCACCACCACCACGCGGGGCTTCTTGGGCATGGGTACCGTCATGGCGACCAGCAGCCCGAGCAGAAGCGCCGATACGGCGATGACCGCGATCCCCACGCCCGAACTGGTCTGTGACAGCAGCAGCATGGCGAGCGTCGAGAAGATCACGGTGCACGAGCCGTAGGCGAGCTGTGCGGCAGTCGGACGAGGCATGATCATCGTGTCCTCGGAATCAGGGGTGCACGGGGGTCTCGGCCTGGCTTTCCGCCGACGTCCGGGCGTTCCGCCATCCGACTCTAACGGCGTGCATGCCCGAGTGGAACAAACCGTAAGCGTGACCTGACCAACAGTGCCGGTGCACGGGGGGCGCACGGAGTCATCTCGTCCACCAAGTGGACGGCGGCACGCGCCCATTGTCGGAAAGGTCGTTGTCCGCTGAACGAACATCAACTCCGCATAATGCAATTGACCTGTCCAAGTCAAGGTCTGTTTTTTCTGCTTAACCTCTAGTCAAATGTCGTCACTTGACTACACGCGTTGATCAGGCGCACGCGGAGACTCCACGACCAGGACCCTTCCTTCCGCGTGCCCGGACGCGGGGGAGGAAGCAAGTGACCAGTAGACCCTGGACGTTCCGAACGGCGGCAACCGCCGTCGCGCTCGCGACCGCAGCGGCCACGTTCTCGACCTTCGCGGTGGCTCAGGCCGACGAAGGCGCGCCGGCGGCGTCCGTCGAGCGGCATGACCCGGCGGAGCACACTCACGCCGACCACAACCTCGACGGCCCGATGAGCAAGACTCAGGAGGCGCAGCGCGAGGAGGCCCTGAACCAGCTCATATCCGGGCGGACCAAGGCCAAGAAGCGTGACGGCTCTCAGGTCGTCGAGCTCAAGAGCAAGAAGGGCGACAGCAAGTACGTCGAGCTGGGCCGCGAGAAGACCGACAAGATCTTCACGATCCTCGTCGAGTTCGGCGACAAGATCAGCGAGTTCGGCGGCACGGCCGGCCCGGCCCACAATGAGATAGCCGAGCCGGACCGCAAGAAGGACAACTCGACCGCCTGGCAGGCGGACTACAACAAGAAGCACTACGAGGACCTCTACTTCGGCACCGGCAAGAAGACCGAGTCGCTGAAGAAGTACTACGAGAAGCAGTCCTCGGGCCGCTACTCGGTCGACGGTGAGGTCACCGACTGGGTCAAGGTCCCCTACAACGAGGCCCGTTACGGCAACAACGCCTGCGGCCAGACCAACTGCTCCAGCGTCTGGAACGTCGTCAGCGACGGTCTGACCTCGTGGGTCGCCCAGCAGAAGGCAGCTGGGAGGACCGACGCCGAGATCAAGGCGGACGTCGCGCAGTTCGACCAGTGGGACCGCTACGACTTCGATGGCGACGGCGACTTCAACGAGGCCGACGGCTACATCGACCACTTCCAGATCGTGCACGCCGGTGAGGACGAGTCCGCGGGCGGCGGTGCGCAGGGCACCGACGCGATCTGGGCCCACCGCTGGTACGCGTTCGGCACCGACGCGGGTGCCACCGGCCCGGCCGGCAACAAGCTGGGCGGCGCGCAGATCGGCTCCACCGGCGTCTGGGTCGGCGACTACACCGTCCAGCCGGAGAACGGCGGCCTCGGGGTCTTCGCCCACGAGTACGGCCACGACCTCGGTCTGCCGGACCACTACGACACCCAGGGCGGCGAGAACTCCACCGGCTTCTGGACCCTGATGTCCTCCGGTTCCTGGCTCGGCACCGGCAAGAAGGAGATCGGTGACCTGCCCGGCGACATGACCGGCTGGGACAAGCTGCAGCTGGGCTGGCTGAAGTACGACACGGCCAAGGCCGCGACGACGTCCGAGCACAAGCTGGGCCTCGCCGAGTACAACACCCGGCACAAGCAGGCCCTCGTGGTCGAGCTGCCCAAGAAGAAGGTCACCACCGAGATCGTCGCCCCGGCGCAGGGCGCGAACCAGTGGTGGAGCGGCAGTGGCGACAACCTCGCCAACACGCTGACCCGTTCGGTGGACCTCACCGGCAAGTCGGCGGCCTCCCTGACGCTCGACGGCTGGTACGACATCGAGGCCGAGTACGACTACCTCTACACCGAGGTCTCCACCGACGGCGGCGCCAACTGGACCGCGATCGACGGCACCGTCGACGGTGCGGCCCTCCCGAAGGACGCCAGCGGCAAGCCGGCGATCACGGGCACGGTGGACGCGTACAAGAAGCTGGCCTTCCCGCTCGACGCCTACGCGGGCAAGAAGATCGACCTGCGCTTCCGTTACCAGACGGACGGCGGCGTGGCCCAGAAGGGCTTCGCGGCCGACCAGATCACCGTCACCGCCGACGGTACGGCCGTGTTCTCCGACAACGCCGAGGCCGCGGACGCCGCTTGGAAGACGAAGGGCTTCTCGCGCATCGGCGCGTCCATCACGGACGACTACGCGCAGTACTACATCGCCGAGAACCGTCAGTACGTGTCGTACGACAAGACCCTGAAGACGGGCCCGTACAACTTCGGCTTCTCGACGACCCGTCCGGACTGGGTGGAGCACTACGCGTACCAGAACGGCCTGTTGATCTGGAAGTGGGACACCTCCCAGGCGGACAACAACACCAGCAAGCACCAGGGTGTCGGCCTGATCCTCCCGGTCGACTCCCACCCGACGCCGTTGAAGTGGTCCGACGGCACGCTGATGCGCAACCGCATCCAGTCCTACGACTCACCCTTCAGCACGTTCCGCACGGACGGCATGACGCTGCACAACGCGGACGTCGCGACCCGGATCCCGTCGCGTGCGGGGGTGCCGGTCTTCAACGACCACACCAGCACGTACTACAGCGCGGAGACCCCGACCGCGGGTGTCAAGATCACTGACACCAACACCAAGATCAAGATCATCAAGGAGTCCAAGGATGGCTCGACGATCACGGTCGAGGTCGGCCGCGCGGTGAAGTAAACCGCATATATGCAGGTCAAAGCGTGATCGGCGGCAACCCCCTGGCGGGTTGCCGCCGATCGTGTTTAGGTGCACCCTGTGCTTCCGTTATTGACACCGGTTCCGGCGGCGGGACCGGCATCGACCCTTACACCGACTCGCACGGGGGTGTGACCGCATGGCCGCAGGAGGTTTCTGCAAGCTGCCGACCGGCAGCGTCGTGGTGGCGCTGAACCTGCCCAGACCCACCGCCGACGGCACGGGCTGCGTCCGTGTCCTCGTCCACGCCCACAACCGCGCCCGAGCCCTGACCAGGCTCCGCAACCTGGGCATGCGCGCCGTCTACCTGCGGGGCAATGCCGCCCCGCCGACCCCCGACGAGATCACGGCGGTCCTGCACCACCCCGACGGCCTGATATGGCGAACGGCACCTGACAACGGTGTCGCCATGGGCCCTGAGCTGGCGCAGGAGCTGTGGCACCCGATCAGGGCGCTGATGCGGAGACCTGCGGCGTCGGCGTGAGCGTCATGGCCCTGAGCCGCCTGGCTGAGTCGGCTGGGTCCGGCGGCGCCGACAGGGGCGCGGGGCGGCATCGATATGCGGCTCCGCCGCACGGGCGCGACCGGCCACGACGTGCCCGCAGCCGACTGACGGCCGATCGCGGCACTCCCCGGAGCGGCTACGCGACGACCGGCTTGCCCGACAGCTCGACGCCCGCCGCGCGCATCTCCTCCAGCGCCCGGTCCGTGGTCTCCGAGGCCACCCCCGCGGTCAGATCCAGCAGCACCTGCGTACGGAAGCCCTCCCGCGCCGCGTCCAGCGCGGTCGCGCGCACACAGTGGTCCGTGGCGATGCCCACCACGTCCACCTCCATGACCTCCCTGGCCCGCAGCCAGTCCGCCAGCCGCACCCCGTTCTCGTCGGCCCCCTCGAATCCGCTGTACGCCGCCGCGTACGCCCCCTTGTCGAACACGGCGTCGATCGCGCCGGACGCGACGGCGGGGGCGAAGTTCGGGTGGAAGCCGACACCCTCCGTGCCGGCGACGCAGTGCGCAGGCCAGGAGTGGGCGAAGTCGGGGTTGGTGGAGAAGTGACCGCCGGGGGCGATGTGGTGATCGCGGGTCGCCACGACGTGCTGGTAGCCCGACCCGGCCGCCTGTCCGATCAGCTCGGTGACGGCGGCGGCCACGTCGGCACCGCCGGCCACCGCGAGGCTGCCTCCCTCGCAGAAGTCGTTCTGCACATCTACGACGATCAAGGCGCGGCGCATGGTCGGTGTCCTTCGCTTATGGACGCTGAGGTCGGGACGGTGAAAGCGTGCGGGCCCGGCCGTGAACCTCCGAGCCTAGAGACTTCGGGTGCACTGCGGGAGGGGGCATGGAGTGAGCGCGCCGGGCGCACTCGCTTCACGACCCCGCCAGGCTCCCCGAGCGCCCGTTGACATACTCCGTCGGGATGACAGGTTCCCCGCGCGAGAGCTGCGTCGCGGACAGCGGCAGGTTCGCGCGAGCGGCGGTGTGCCGGTCCCGTACGACATCCAGCGGCTCGCGGGCCACCACGTCGCCGCCCTTGACCAGCTCGACCAGCAGCTGCCGGTCGGTGAGGGCGTCCGGAACCGGCCCGGTGCCGACGACCTCGGCCTCGGCGACGCCGTACTCGTCGAGGCGCCGGGCCGCCCACTTGCGGCCGCCGATGGAGGTCTTGCCGCCGCTGGACTTCTTCGCGACCGGCACCAGCGGTGCCATGGGGTCGGCGGACTCGGCGCGCGCGACCAGTTTGTAGACCATCGAGCAGGTCGGGTGCCCGGACCCGGTCACCAGCTGGGTGCCGACGCCGTACGCGTCCACCGGCGCGGCGGCCAGCGAGGCGATGGCGTACTCGTCCAGGTCGGAGGTCACGATGATCCTGGTGTCCGTCGCACCCAGCTCGTCCAGCTGCTGCCGGACCCGGTGCGCGACCAGCAGCAGGTCGCCCGAGTCGATCCGGACGGCGCCCAGCTCGGGCCCGGCGACCTCCACGGCCGTACGGACCGCCTCGGCCACGTCGTAGGTGTCCACGAGCAGCGTGGTGCCCCGGCCCATGGACTTCACCTGGGCCTGGAAGGCGTCCCGCTCCCGGTCGTGCAGCAGCGTGAAGGCGTGGGCACTGGTGCCGACGGTGGGGATGCCGTAGCGAAAGCCCGCGGCGAGGTCGGAGGTGGAGGTGAAGCCGCCGAGGTACGCGGCGCGCGAGGCGGCCACCGCGGCCAGCTCGTGGGTGCGCCGGGCGCCCATCTCGATGATCGGGCGCTCACCGGCGGCCGACGACATCCTGGAGGCGGCCGCGGCGATCGCGGAGTCGTGGTTGAGGATGGAGAGGATCACCGTCTCCAGCAGCACGCACTCGGCGAAGGTGCCCTCGACCCGCATGACCGGCGAGCCGGGGAAGTAGGCCTCGCCCTCGGGGTAGCCCCAGATGTCGCCGGAGAAGCGGTAGCCCGCGAGCCAGTCCAGGGTCTCCTCGTCGACGATCTTCCGCTCGCGCAGGAAGGCGAGGACGTCCGGGTCGAAGCAGAAGTTCTCGACGGCGTCCAGCACCCGGCCGGTGCCGGCCACGACGCCGTAGCGCCGCCCCTCGGGCAGCCGCCGGGTGAAGACCTCGAACACGCTCCGCCGCTCGGCGGTGCCCGCCTTCATGGCGGCCTGCAGCATCGTGAACTCGTACTGATCCGTGAAGAGCGCCGTCGAGGGAACGCCCACCCGTCGCCCACCACCGCCCTGCTGAGGAAGCGCTTCGCGCCCTTCTTCTTCCGGCAGCCCAAGGTCCGCTGTGTTCATGGCAAGGAATGGTACCCCCATCTCGTCAGTTTGACGATTTGTGGGGTGGACGTCACAACGGGCGCGCCTGCGCAGCCCGTTTGTGCGACCACCCCCCTGCGGTGGCAGCATGGGCACTGTGACGTCACCCGCTCCCCTAGAGATCGAACGCACCGAGTCGGCGGAGGAGGTCTTCGCCGTCCCCGAGCCGGACGTCCCCTGGGTCACCATCGTCCACAACGACCCGGTCAACCTGATGAGCTATGTGACCTACGTCTTCCAGTCGTACTTCGGCTACACCAAGGACAAGGCCACCAAGCTCATGCTCGACGTCCACCACAAGGGCCGGGCGGTCGTCTCCAGCGGCAGTCGCGAGGAGATGGAGCGCGACGTGCAGGCCATGCACGGCTACGGTCTGTGGGCCACCCTCCAGCAGGACCGCAAATGACCGCTCGCGTGCACCCCCGGAACCACCGACAGGACCGGAAGTAGCGAATCTCCTCCATGCCAGGAACCTTCGAACCGCTCCCCGGCGGCGGTGCGGCCGTCGCCCTCGACGACGTCGAGATCTCCATCATCCGGTCGCTGGCCGTCCAGCTCCTGGAGCTCATCGGCCCCGGCCCCGCCGAGGACGCCCCCGACGACCCGCTCGCCGAGCTGTTCAACGACGGGCCGAGCGAACCGCCCGCCGACCCGGTCCTCAAGCGCCTCTTCCCGGACGCCTACGGCGACCCCGACGGCACCCCGCAGGCCAAGGAGGCCGAGGAGCAGCGGGCGTACTCCGCGGAGTTCCGCCGCTACACCGAGAACGACCTGCGCGCCGGCAAGCGCGACAACGCGCTCACGGTGGTCCGCTGCCTGGACGGGCTCAGCACCGCCTCCGCCGGTGAGGGGGGTGCGGTGCTCAAGCTCTCCGTCGAGGAGTCCCAGCAGTGGCTCAGTGCCCTCAACGACCTGCGCCTGGCCATCGGCTCCCGCCTGGACATCGCCGACGAGGACGACACCGACCTGCTCTACCGGCTCCCGGACGAGGACCCGCGCAAGCCGATGGTGATGGCGTATCTGTGGCTGGGCGGTCTCCAGGAGACGCTGGTCGCCACGCTGATGCCGTAAATTGCGACGCTTCTGTAGTCATATGTGACGGTTCTGCGTTCGCTCAGCGGACGCTCAAATCCGGATAACGATCATGTCACCGCCGCCACCCACCTTGGGGGGCGGCGCTCTTTTTGTCCGGTTCTTCTTGTGCGATGCGCCACATGTCCTTTAGCCGATCACTGTGACGGCCGTGATAAATCTTCACGACGCCCGGCGAACACCACCCGAATGTTCGGCCGGGTGCGCCACGTGACCGACGGATCGTCGGTCAGGCACAGCTCCAGCAATCCGGGGGGATCGAGACCCGATCCGAGGCCGACGAAGGTCCCGGGTCGGCATGGAGAAAGGCGCATTACACATGACCTCTTCGAAGGTCACTGACGCGACGGCCACGGGTGCCCCGGAAGAGGGGTACGAGCGAGGCCTCGGCAGCCGTCAGGTCCAGATGATCGCCATCGGCGGCGCCATCGGTGTCGGGCTGTTCATGGGTGCCGGAGCGAACATCGCCAAGGCCGGCCCCAGCATCATCCTCATGTACGCCCTCGCGGGCGTCGTCATCTTCTTCATCATGCGGGCCCTGGGCGAGCTGCTCCTCTACCGCCCCGTCTCCGGCTCCTTCGCCGAGTACGCCCGCGAATTCCTCGGCCCGTTCTTCGGGTTCGTCACGGGCTGGACTTACTGGCTCATGTGGGTGGTCACCGGCATGGCCGAGCTCACGGCCGCCGCGATCTACATCCACTTCTGGTTCCCCGAGATCCCGCAGTGGGTCAGCGCCCTGGTGTTCCTGGTGGTGCTCTTCGGCGTCAACCTGATCTCCGTCAAGATCTTCGGCGAGGTCGAGTTCTGGTTCTCGATGATCAAGGTCACGGCCATCATCGGCATGATCGTCATCGGCCTCGGCGTGCTCACCCTCGGCTTCTCCGACGCCGGTGACACCGCCACCGTCTCCAACCTCTGGTCGCACGACGGCTTCTTCCCGAACGGCATCGGCTCCAGCCTGATGACGCTCCAGGGCGTCATGTTCGCCTACCTCGCCGTCGAGCTCGTCGGCGTCACCGCGGGCGAGTCCGAGAACCCTGAGAAGACCCTGCCCAAGGCCATCAACACCCTGCCCTGGCGCATCATCGTCTTCTACGTCGGCGCGCTGCTGGTGATCCTCTCCGTCGTCAAGTGGACCGAGTTCTCCGCGGGCGAGAGCCCGTTCGTCCACGCGTTCGGCAAGATCGGCATCCCGCTCGCCGCGGGCATCGTCAACTTCGTGGTGCTCACCGCGGCCCTGTCGTCCTGCAACTCCGGCATGTACTCGACCGGCCGCATGCTGCGCGACCTCGCCTCCAACAGCGAGGCCCCGCAGGCGTTCGGCAGGCTCAACGCCCGCAAGACGCCCGCCTTCGGCATCTCGGTGTCCGTGGCGCTGATGGGCATCGGCGTCGTGCTGAACTACGTCGTCCCGGAGAAGGCGTTCCTCTACGTCACCTCCGTCGCCACCGCGGCAGGCATCTGGACCTGGATGATGATCCTCGTCAGCCACATCCGCTACCGCGCCGCCGTCGACGCGGGCCGACTGCGCGCCTCGTCCTTCCCCGCCCCCGGCGGGGCGATCTTCAGCTGGGTCGCGCTCCTCTTCCTCATCGGCGTGACCTTCATGATCGCGTACGACAAGGACGCGCGGGTCTGCCTGTACGTCGCGGCCGGCTGGGCCGTCGCCCTGGCCGTCGGCTGGCGGATCCTCAAGAGCCGCAACCCGCAGATCGCCGCTCGCGGCGGCGACGAGCCCGAACTCGAAAAGGTCGGCTAGGCGCTTCGCTGAGGGGGCCGCGAGGTCATTGCCGCGGAAGGCCGTCGGTTGTCTGCGGCTTCGCTGTGGCTGGTCGCGCAGTTCCCCGCGCCCCTAGCGGCGCTGCCGAGCAGCCTTTCCCAGGACGTCCCGCCGTCGGGAGCCCACGTGGCGCGCCCGACGGCTGCCGCTCAGGGCGTCCGGCATATGGGCCGCTCCGTACCATCCCTCGGTACGGAGCGGCCCCTCTGTTTATCCTGACGAGCATGCTGACCATCACCCAGGCCCTCGTCGACCAGATCGTCGCCCATGCGCGCAAGGACCACCCCGACGAGGCGTGCGGCGTCGTGGCGGGCCCGGCGGGCACGGACCGCCCCGAGCGCTTCATCCCGATGCTGAACGCGGCGATGTCGCCCACCTTCTACGAGTTCGACTCGGGCGACCTGCTCAGGCTCTACCGCGAGATGGACGACCGCGACGAGGAGCCGGTGGTCATCTACCACTCCCACACCGCCACCGAGGCCTACCCCTCGCGCACCGACATCTCCTACGCCAACGAGCCCGGTGCGCACTACGTCCTGGTCTCCACCGCCGACACCGACGGCCTCGGCGACTTCCAGTTCCGCTCCTTCCGGATCGTCGACGGCGAGGTGGCGGAGGAGGAGGTCAAGGTCGTCGAGGCGTACTGAGCCGGGCGGACCGCAGCTCGCTGAGCGGGTCTGAGCAGCGCCGTCTCACTCCGCGGCCGTAAAGCGTCCGCGATGTGGGATCACATTCCAAAAGCCGGACCGGGAATCGATACGATGACCCCATGGTTTTCCACGACGTGAGCGAAAAGACGCCGGGCATGCTGCTCGTGGCGCGGCTGCACGTCGACCTGTGCAGGCTCGCCAGCGCCATCTGTTGACGCTGCCCCTGCCGCCGTACGGCCGTGAGCCGCGGCGCCTCACACGCACCACCCCCGCTGTACTTGCGCTGCCGCGCGCCCCCGACTGACTACTCCCGACAGGAGCCCTGAGCCATGGCCATCGAGGTCCGCATCCCGACCATCCTCCGCACCTACACCGACGGTCAGAAGGCGGTGGAGGGCAGCGGTGGCACCCTCGCCGACCTGTTCTCCGACCTCGAGAGCCGGCACGCGGGGATCCACGCCCGCATCGTGGACGACGGCCAGCTGCGCCGCTTCGTCAACGTCTACCTGAACGACGAGGACGTCCGCTTCCTCGACGGCATCAACACCAAACTCGCCGACGGCGACAACGTCACGATCCTGCCGGCCGTGGCCGGCGGTATGGCCTGATCCGAATGCGATACGACTCCGCGCTCGCCGCGGTGGGCAACACCCCTCTGGTGCGCCTGCCGCGGTTGTCGCCGTCCGAGGACGTCCGCATCTGGGCCAAGCTGGAGGACCGTAACCCCACCGGCTCGGTCAAGGACCGCCCGGCCCTGCACATGATCGAGCAGGCGGAGAAGGACGGCCGCCTCACTCCCGGCTGCACGATCCTGGAGCCGACCAGCGGCAACACCGGCATCTCCCTGGCGATGGCGGCGAAGCTCAAGGGCTACCGGATCGTGTGCGTGATGCCCGAGAACACCTCGCAGGAGCGCCGGGACCTGCTCGCCATGTGGGGTGCGGAGATCATCTCCAGCCCCGCCGCGGGCGGCTCCAACACCGCCGTACGGGTCGCCAAGGAGCTGTCCGCCGAGCACCCCGACTGGGTGATGCTCTACCAGTACGGCAACCCCGACAACGCGGGCGCCCACTACGCCACGACCGGCCCGGAGATCCTCGCCGACCTCCCGTCGGTCACCCACTTCGTCGCCGGCCTCGGCACCACGGGCACCCTGATGGGGGTCGGCCGCTACCTGCGCGAGCACAAGCCGGGCGTGAAGATCGTCGCCGCGGAACCCCGCTACGACGATCTCGTCTACGGCCTGCGCAACCTCGACGAGGGCTTCGTACCCGAGCTCTACGACGCCTCCGTCCTGACCACCCGCTTCTCGGTCGGCTCGGCCGACGCGGTCACCCGCACCCGCGAGCTGCTCCAGCAGGAGGGCATCTTCGCGGGCGTCTCCACCGGAGCCGCCCTGCACGCGGCGATCGGCGTGGGCAACAAGGCCCTGAAGGCGGGCGAGAGCGCGGACATCGTGTTCGTCGTCGCCGACGGCGGCTGGAAGTACCTCTCGACCGGCGTCTACACCGCGAAGACGACCGAAGAGGCCATCGAGACGCTCCAGGGGCAGCTCTGGGCGTGAGCCGGTCGGCACGACCTGCCGGCTCGGGGTCCGCGAGGCCCTGACGGGGCGAGTGACGGCGCCCTATGTGGCGAGGTGACGGACCTGGTCCCAGACGACCGGGTCCATCACCCCCACCCGCCGCCGGAAGTCCGACACCGGGACGTCCCGCAGTTCGCCCGTCTCCAGGAAGCTCGCCCGCCCACGCGCGTCCCCGACCGAGCCCGGCGGCAGCGGAATGACGCCGTACCGCTCGTCGCGGTACTTACTGGTGATCTTCGCGACCGTGACCCGCTTCCCCCGCACCGCGAGCACCAGACAGGGCCGGTCCTTGGCGCCCGGCCCGTCCTCGTAGGGCACATTCGCCCACCAGATCTCCGCGGGCTCGGGACGAGCGGTGGTGCGCCCCCGCGTACGTCCCCCGGGCCGCCCCGGCGGCCGGGTCCGCCGCCCCTCGGGCCGCCGTCCGCGCCCCCACCCGTCCACGAGCGTGGCGACGAGCGCGAGCAGTACCACCGCCGCGAGGGCGAGCCACCAGGACGTGTCCATGGGCACGAAGGTACCGGCGCGCGCCCACTCCGCGCGCCGTCACTTCCGCCTCATGCTCCCCGCATCCAGCCGAACGCGTGACACCACAGGTGAGTTCGCCCACAACAGCCCTTGGCGGAGGAGCGACCAAAGGTTTTGCGCCTTACGCTCGACAAACCGCACGACCCCCGACGCCCAAACTTCTCGACCTTCTCATTTTCCGCCAGCGGAGGTTTCTGTTTCATGAAGCTCACCGTCGTCGGCTGCTCGGGGTCGTTCCCGTCCGCGGAATCGGCCTGCTCGAGCTACCTCATCGAGGCCGACGGCTTCCGGCTGCTTCTCGACCTGGGCAACGGCGCCCTGGGCGAGCTGCAGCGCCACTGCGGTCTCTACGACCTCGACGCGATCTTCCTCAGCCATCTGCACGCCGATCACTGCATCGACATGTGCGCGTACTTCGTGGCGCGCTATTACCGGCACGACGGCGGCCGCTGCGACCCGCTTCCGGTCTACGGACCCGAGGGCACCGAGCATCGCCTGACCACCGCCTACGCCGACACCCCCACCGCCTCGTCCATGAGCGAGGTCTTCGACTTCCACACGGTCAAGCCGTCCACCTTCGAGATCGGCCCGTTCCTGGTGCACACGGAACGCGTGGCCCATCCCGTCGAGGCGTACGGCATCCGGATCGAACACGGTGGAAGGACACTGACCTACTCCGGCGACACCGGCGTCAGCGCGGCCCTGGACGAACTGGCCCGCGACGCCGACCTGTTCCTGTGCGAGGCCGCGTTCACGCACGGCAAGGAGAACATCCCCGACCTGCACCTCAACGGCCGCGAGGCGGGTGAGGCGGCAGCCCGCGCGGGCGCCCGTCGGCTGGTCCTCACCCACATCCCGCCGTGGACCGACCCCCGGGTCAACCTGGCCGACGCGCGTGAGGTCTACGACGGTCCGGTGCAACTCGCGGAGCCGAGGCAGGTGTACGAGATCTAGCCCGGTCGGGCACCGGCCCGGTCGGGCACCGGCCCGTACGGGGTTCAGGCCCGTATGAGCCCGAAGGCCCCGGAACCCTTGCGGTTCCGGGGCCTTCGTCGTCGTTTCCGAGCCGTGCGGTTACTTCGCCTCGGCCTTCTGGAGTTCGGCGAGTTCCTCGTCGGACTCGCGGCCAGGCGTCGGCAGGTTGAACTTCGTGATCGCGAAGCGGAAGACCACGTAGTAGACCGCGGCGAAGCACAGGCCCACCAGGGCCAGGCCCCACGGGTTGGTGGCGATGCCGAGGTTCAGCCCGAAGTCGACCACGCCGGCCGAGAAGCCGAAGCCGTCCTTCATCCCGAGTGCCCAGGTCAGCGCCATGGAGACACCGGTCAGCACCGCGTGGATGGCGTACAGGACCGGCGCGATGAACATGAAGGTGAACTCGATGGGCTCGGTCACGCCCGTGACGAACGAGGTCAGCGCGAGGGAGAACATCATGCCGCCGACGACCTTGCGGCGCTCGGGTCGGGCGCAGTGCACGATCGCCAGACAGGCGGCCGGCAGGGCGAACATCATGATCGGGAAGAAGCCGGTCATGAACTGTCCGGCCGTCGGGTCACCGGCCAGGAAGCGGGCGATGTCGCCGCTCTTGCCCTCGTACTCGCCCGCCTGGAACCAGGGGAAGGAGTTCAGCAGGTGGTGCATGCCGATCGGGATCAGCGCACGGTTGGCGACACCGAAGATGCCGGCGCCGACCGCGCCCGAACCGACCAGCCACTCACCGAAGTTGTGCAGGCCGGTGCCGAGGACGGGCCAGATGTAGCCGAAGACGATGCCGATGATCAGGCCCGCGAAGGCCGACAGGATCGGGACCAGCCGGCGGCCGCCGAAGAAGCCCGCCCAGTCGGGCAGCTTGGTGCGGTAGAAGCGCTGGTAGAGGAGGGCGACGACGATGCCCATGACCACGCCGCCGAGGACCTTGGCGTCCACCGCCTGCTCGACCATGACGATCTTGCCGTCGACTATGGCTTCCTTCTTGGGCAGGCTGCCGTCGGTGAACGTGCCCAGCACGTTCTTGAAGACCAGGTAGCCGACGACCGCCGCGAGCGCCGTCGAGCCGTCCGACTTCTTCGCGAAGCCGATCGCGATGCCCACCGCGAAGAGCAGGGCCATGTTGTCGAGGATGGCGTTGCCGCCTGCGGACATGAAGCCCGCGATCTTCGTCAGGAAGGCGGGGTACTCCGGGTCGCCGAGCATGTCGGCGTTGCCGAAGCGGACCAGCAGTGCGGCGGCGGGCAGCACAGCCACCGGCAGCATCAGGCTGCGGCCGATGCGCTGCAGGACAGCCATCGCGCCGGCGCCCTTCTTCTTGTCGGCCGCGGGAGCGGCGCTGGCCGTGGTCACAACTTCCTCCAGAGGGCATGGCGCCGCCCGGGGAAAAAGGCTGGGGACGGCGGCGTCTCATCGCCATGCGGAAACGCCGCATGGTCTACACCACTTAGTGGTGTAGACCTGTTGTAGCACGGTGAAGGGCGGATAAGGAACCCGCGATTTCTGTGACGAATTGGCTACGCCGTCGTCGGCGAACCGGCTACGCCTTCGTCGCGTCCTCGACCTCCTCGTCCGGCTCCCTACCCGGTGTCTTGAGATCAAACTTCGTGATCGCGAACCGGAAGATCGCGTAATAGACGACGGCGAAACACAGACCGATCGGAATCATCGCCCAGGGTCTCGTGGCCAGGTTCCAGTTGATGATGTAGTCGATCAGCCCCGCCGAGAAGCTGAACCCGTCGTGAACCCCCAGCGCCCAGGTCACCGCCATCGAGACACCCGTCAGCAGTGCGTGCACCGCGTACAGCAGGGGCGCGATGAAGAGGAACGAGTACTCGATCGGTTCCGTGATGCCGGTGACGAAGGACGTCAGGGCCACGGACGTCATCAGACCGCCGACCTCCTTGCGGCGGCTCGGCTTGGCGCAGTGGGTCATGGCCAGCGCCGCGGCCGGCAGGGCGAACATCATGATCGGGAAGAAGCCCGAGGTGAACTGGCCGGCGTCCGGGTCGCCCGCGAGGAACATGTTGATGTCGCCGTGCACGACCTCACCGTCGGGTGTGGTGTAGGTGCCGAACTGGAACCAGATGGGCACGTTCAGGAACTGGTGCAGGCCCACCACAAGGAGTGCGCGGTTCGCGATCCCGAACACTCCCGCGCCCCATGCGTCCAGATCGCTCATCCAGTTGCTGAAGCTCTCCAGAGCGTCACCGATCGGCGGCCAGACCCACAGACACAGCACCGAGACCACGATCGCCACGAACGCCATGATGATCGGGACGAGACGCCGCCCGTTGAAGAAGCCGAGCCAGTCCACCAGCTTCGTACGGTGATAGCGGGCCCAGAAGAACGCGGCCAGCAGGCCGATGACGATGCCGCCGAAGACGCCGGGGTTCTGGTACTCGAAGACGGTCACCGTCCCGTCCTCCACCTGGCAGCCCACGTTCGGGACCGCCGTCGAGCCCCCCGGGCAGTCCTCCGGGAACTCGCGCAGCACGGTGTAGTAGACGAGGAACCCCACGACCGCCGCCAGCGCCGTCGAGCCGTCGGCCTTCTTCGCCATGCCGATGGCCACGCCCACGCAGAACAGCAGCGGCAGCCCGAGCGCACCGTCGAGCAGCGCGCTGCCCGCGCCGTCCATCACCTTCGAGACGTTGTCCCAGCCCAGCCCCTCGTCGCCGAACACGTCCGGTTGTCCGAGCCGGTTGAGGATGCCGGCGGCGGGCAGGACGGCGATCGGGAGCTGGAGGCTGCGGCCCATCTTCTGCAGGCCCTGGAACGCCGTGTTCCAGCGGGCGCGCCCAGGGCTGATGGCGGAGCTGTCGGCACTCATGGACGCCCCTCGGTAAGGTGGTGTAGACCAGTTGTCGGACGGTTCCGCTGTCGTGAACGCCATCCTTCGGCACGTACGGCATGACCGCTCGCAAAGATGGGCCAACTGTGGGTTACTGCGACAAAGCGGTTCGGATCAGGGAGAAGGAACATGGCCAGCAAGGCTGAGAAGATCGTCGCCGGGCTCGGCGGCATCGACAACATCGAGGAGATCGAGGGCTGCATCACCCGGCTCCGCACCGAGGTCAGCGACCCCTCGCTGGTGAACGAGACCGCCCTGAAGGCCGCCGGCGCCCACGGCGTCGTGAAGATGGGCACCGCCATCCAGGTCGTCATCGGCACCGACGCCGACCCGATCGCGGCGGAGATCGAAGACATGATGTGAAGCGCGGGCATCGTCCCGGGCTTCAGCCCCTGACGGACCCTCCGCTGCACCGCCGAGGGCCCCTTCCCACCACGGGAGGGGCCCTGCCCGTGGGGGGCTAGGCTCAACGCCATGGCAGCAACCTCCTCACTTCCTCGAATCGACGGCCGCGCCCCCGAGCAGCTCCGCCCGGTCACCATCGAACGCGCCTGGAGCAAGCACGCAGAGGGTTCCGTCCTCGTCTCCTTCGGTGACACGAAGGTCCTGTGCACCGCCTCCTTCACCGAAGGCGTCCCGCGCTGGCGCAAGGGCAGCGGCGAGGGCTGGGTCACCGCGGAGTACGCCATGCTGCCCCGCGCCACCAACACCCGCGGCGACCGCGAGTCCGTCCGGGGCAAGATCGGCGGCCGTACGCACGAGATCAGCCGCCTCATCGGCCGCTCCCTGCGCGCCGTCATCGACTACAAGGCGCTCGGCGAGAACACGATCGTCCTCGACTGCGACGTCCTCCAGGCCGACGGCGGCACCCGCACCGCCGCCATCACCGGCGCCTACGTCGCCCTCGCGGACGCCGTCTCCTGGGCCCAGGGCAAGAAGCTGATCAAGCCCGGCCGCAAGCCGCTCACCGGCACCGTCAGTGCCGTCTCGGTCGGCATCGTCGGCGGCGTACCGCTCCTCGACCTGCGCTACGAGGAGGACGTGAAGGCCGACACCGACATGAACGTCGTCTGCACCGGCGACGGCCGCTTCGTCGAGGTCCAGGGCACCGCCGAGGCCGAGCCCTTCGCCCGCGAGGAGCTCAACTCCCTGCTGGACCTGGCCGTTTCGGGCTGCGGGGAATTGGCGGGCCTGCAGCGCAAGGCTCTTGATACGGTCCTCGAAAAGTAAAGGCCGCACCAAGAAGAGCCGCAGCTCCGGGCAACCGCGCCGCGCTTCCCGGCGTCACTAGGGGTACGGGCGTACGGCACACCGCTGTGCGCCCGGCCAGTGACCAACGGGGGGCCTGCGAGGCCTGAGAGCCAGGAGGGGAACGTCAACCATGGCCACGAGCCGACGCCGCCGGAGCCGAATCGCCATAACCGCCGCAGCCATTGCGGCAGTCGGGCTGGCGGCCGGGCTGACCACCGGCTGCGATGCCGTCAACAAGGCGCTGGACTGCGTCAGCACCGCCGACGCCATCGCCGACAGCGTGACGGAACTCCAGCAGGCCGTGGAGAGCGCCGCGAACGACCCGACGCAGCTCGAGGAGTCGCTGACCTCCATCGACAAGAACCTCGACAAGATCGGCGACAAGACGGACAACGCCGACGTCAACAAGGCCGTGGACGACCTCCAGGAGGCCGTCACCAACGTCCGCGACTCCGTCAGGAACGGCGACGAGACCCCGGACATCAGCCCGGTCACCGACGCGGCGGGCGAGCTGACCAAGGTCTGCACGCCGTAACGCTGCGCTGGCTGGGCGGGTACATCTCGTCTGCCGGGTTCTGCGGGTGGGTGGCTGCGCGTTCGATGTGGCTGGTCGCGCCCACGCGGCGGAGCCGCACATGTCGCAGCCCCGCGCCCCTTGCGGGGCGCGGCCGAGGGGGCGGCAAGGAACCTGGCGGCCCCGGGATACTGGTCCCATGACCCGCCTCATCCTCGCCACCCGTAACGCCGGAAAGATCACCGAGCTCAGGGCGATCCTCGCCGACGCAGGCCTGCCTCACGACCTCGTCGGCGCGGACGCGTACCCGGACATTCCCGACGTCAAGGAAACCGGCGTCACCTTCGCCGAGAACGCCCTGCTGAAGGCCCACGCCCTGGCACAGGCCACCGGCCTGCCCGCGGTGGCCGACGACTCGGGCCTCTGCGTCGACGTCCTGAACGGCGCCCCCGGCATCTTCTCCGCCCGCTGGGCCGGCCGGCACGGCGACGACAGGGCCAACCTGGAACTGCTCCTCGCCCAGCTGGGCGACATCGACGAAGCCCACCGCGGCGCCCACTTCGCATGCGCGGCGGCACTCGCCCTGCCGGACGGCAGGGAGCGGGTGGTCGAGGGACAGCTGCGGGGCGTCCTGCGGCACGCTCCGGTAGGCACCAACGGCTTCGGCTACGACCCGATCCTCCAGCCGGACGGCGAGACCCGCACCTGCGCCGAGCTGAGCCCCGAGGAGAAGAACGCGATCAGCCATCGGGGGGAGGCGTTCCGGGGATTGGTGCCGGTGGTCAGGAGCTGCTTGGTTAACGCGAAAGAGGTCGTGGGGCGCCCCCCGACCTCCTTGCAGTGCGGCCGGTGGGACTCGAACCCACACGGGTGTTAACCCACTGGGACCTAAACCCAGCATGACTGCCAATTCCATCACGGCCGCTCAAAAACGGTCACCGTGCCTGACCGGAGACGTTCAGTGTACCGGGGGGAAGAGGTCACCCTGCGAGAGGCGCCCTCCCCTTCCGACGACACCACGTCTCCGTCAGGGCATGGCAGTTGGGGCACAGGTACCGTAGATTCTCCCGACGGTTGTCGCGCCAGTCTCCATTGACGTGGTCGATCTGCAAGGTGATCGCTTGCCCCAGCCATTCGCCGGTGTTGCCGCAGCCTTCACACGCGTACGGCACTCCGACTTCGCCCAGGGCTCGGTGGAGCTGAGTCCTGTTGGTCCGCCCTGCGTGGTCGGGCAGGGCGACCAGTACTCGGTGGGCGATGGGTGCGGGTGCCGGTCGCTCAGGTTGCCCCCAGCTTCGGCGTTTGAAGTGCCTCATGTCGAGGTCGAGGCGGGTTGCCGCACGCCGGACGCGCCGATGATTGGTGTCGTTTACGTCCAGGCCCAGACCACGCATCACGTCGGCGTAACTCGTGGAGTTCCGTACGAGTTCTCGGAGCTTGTCCTCGGAAATCGACACACGCCGGTGAGTGAAATGCTCCACGTTGATCCCTCGAACTTGAAGCATACGACTCAGCGTCGCGCGTGAACGGCTGTCGTCCGGCACGCCGAGGACACGAGCCACTCCGCGCATGTTGTTCGCTGACGCCGCCGCTTCTCTCAGTTCCTCAGTTGTGAAGGGCAGGTCCAGCCCGGTGCGATCCATGCCGGGGAAGTGGCTGATGTCGATGCCTGCCGCGTCGATACGCCGTCGGATGTGGGACAGGGTCCCGGTGGCAGGAGTGGCACCTAACCTCAGGGCGACTTCGCGCAGTGATGACGACGAGGCGGCGGCCTCGGCAATGGCAGTATCCGGGTATTTGTGCCACGGGCTGCGCTTCACGAAGTGACTCGTGTCCAGTCCGAGTCCGGCGACTTTCTCCTGAAGCACGCGCCGTTGCCCTCCACTCGCCTTGAGGTCGAGTTGTCTCATCAGGTCTGTCCAGTTACGGGCTTCGGGGATGATCGACGCGAGTCGTTCCTTGCTGTAGGGATCCCTTAGATCCCGCTGTACCGTGCCGTCCTCACGAGCGGTCTCCTGTGGCGGTTCCGATGCTCGCCGCGCGCTCATGCGCCCCTCCCGATGCGTGTTCGTGATCTCGTACGGAGTAACGAACCGTTTATCGGACAGTCACGCCCGAAATGCAGAACGGCCCGGACCAGGTCTCCCCGGTCCGGGCCGCTCGGCGGCTGACGAGAGTCGCGTCAGATGCCCAGATCCTTGATGATCTTCGCCACGTGTCCGGTCGCCCGCACGTTGTACAGGGCCCGCTCGACCTTGCCCTCCTCGTCCACGACGATCGTGGAGCGGATGACGCCCATGTAGGTCTTGCCGTAGTTCTTCTTCTCGCCGTAGGCGCCGTAGGACTCGGTGACCGTCTTCTCGGGGTCGGCCAGCAGCGTGACCTTCAGGGACTCCTGCTCGCGGAACTTGGCGAGCTTCTCCGGCTTGTCGGGGGAGACGCCGATGACGTCGTAGCCGGCGCCGGCCAGCAGCTCCAGGTTGTCCGTGAAGTCACAGGCCTGCTTGGTGCAGCCGGGGGTCAGGGCGGCCGGGTAGAAGTAGACGATGACCTTGCGGCCCTTGTGGTCCGACAGGGACACCTCGGTGCCGTCGGCGTCGGGCAGGGTGAAGGCGGGGGCCACGTCCCCCGGCTGGAGTCGCTCGCTCATCGAACCAGCGTAACCGGGGAGCCTGACAGTGCGGTCCGGCGTGGAACTGACAGACTGTCCGGAAACAGCATCAGCTTCACTTCGGAGGCCGAACGGTGGCGGACACGTCGGACACCAGAACACCTGCGCAGATCGAGGCGGACATCAAGGCCCGCCGCGCTGTGCTGGCCGAGACGCTCGACGAGATCGGGGTGCGGGTGCACCCGAAGACGATCGTCGGCGACGCCAAGGCCAAGGTCGTCTCGAACATCGATCACACGCTCGGACGGGCCTACGTCGAGGTCAACCGGGCCATGAGCGATGTGCGGGCCAAGTTCACCGACGAGGAGGGCGCGCCCCGGCTGGAGCGGATCGTGCCCGTCGCCCTCGTGGCCGTCGGTCTCGTGGGCCTGCTGGCCCTCGGCACCCGGCGCCGCAGGGGCTGAGCGGCGGCGGACCCGGCGGCGTACGCAGGCGGCAAAGGCAGGTAGGTTCAAAGGCGTGAGCGCCAACAGAAACGAGCACAGCACCCACCACGACAAGTTGCCCATCCGGATGCTGCACGACCGGGTACTCGTGCGGCAGGACACCAGCGAGGGCGAGCGGCGTTCCGGTGGCGGCATCCTGATCCCCGCCACCGCGGCCGTCGGGCGTCGGCTGGCCTGGGCCGAGGTCGTCGCGGTGGGGCAGAACGTACGGACCGTGGAGGTGGGCGACCGGGTGCTGTACGACCCGGAGGACCGCGCCGAGGTCGAGGTGCGCGGGGTCGCGTACGTGCTCATGCGCGAGCGCGATCTGCACGCCGTGGCCGCCGACCGGTTCGAGGGGTCGGAGGACTCGACGGGGCTGTACCTCTGATCCAACGGCTCAAAGGGCTGGTGGCCCTTGTCACCAGCCCTTTTCGCTGCCCTTTTGCTACCTTTGAAAGGACCCCGACGAGACGCGCCGTACCGGGTGAACGCAAAGACGACGCACCGAAAGGTTTCCGTCCTGCGAAAGGTGCGTTCCCCATGGCCTGGGTCCTGCTCGTCGTCGCCGGTCTGCTCGAGGTCGGCTGGTCGATCGGCATGAAGTACACCGACGGCTTCACCCGGCTCGTTCCGAGCCTCTTCACCGGCGCCGGTATCGTCGCCAGCATGGTGCTGCTGTCGTACGCCGCGAAGTCCCTGCCGATCGGTACCGCTTACGGCGTCTGGGTGGGCATCGGGGCGGCCGGCGCGGCGGTGGTCGGCATGGTGGTGCTGGGCGAGCCCGTCACCGCCGCGCGGATCTTCTTCGTCTGTCTGCTGCTGGTCGCCGTGGTGGGTCTCAAGGCGACCAGCGGTCACTGAGCCTCGACCCTCACTGCCGGCGGGGCGTGCTCAGCGTCCCGGCCGTGTTTCCGGACGTCCCTCCGCCTCCGCCGGTGTCGGTTCCGCCTGTGGTGCCGCCGTCCGTCGTGCCGCCGTCGGTGGTGCCGCCGGTGTCGGTTCCGCCTGTGGTGCCGCCGTCCGTCGTGCCGCCGTCGGTGGTGCCGCCGGTGTCGGTTCCGCCTGTGGTGCCGCCGTCCGTCGTGCCGCCGTCGGTGGTGCCGCCGGTCGTGTCGCCCGTGGTGCCGCCGTCCGTCTGCCCCGGCGTCTCACCGCCGGTCTGGCCCTCGGTGTCCTGGCCGCCGGTGGTCGGCTCCCCGGTGGTGCCGCCGTCGTCCTGGCCGCCGGTGCCCTCGTCGCCCGGGGTCGGGTCGGTCGTCGGGTACTGGGGCACGTCCGAGCCCTCCTGGAGCTCCAGGTCGAAGTCGCTGACCGGCTTCCCCTTCAGCGCGTCCTCGGTGTACTGGGCCCAGATCTCGGTGGGCGCCCCGCCGCCGTTGATGCGGTCCAGGCCCATCGCGCCGTACAGCGACTTGTGCTTGGCCGTGACCGGGTCCTGGCCCATGACGGCGACGACGGTGGCGAGGTCGGGGGTGTACCCGGCGAACCAGGCCGCGGTGTCCTCCTCCGCGGTGCCGGTCTTGCCCGCGGCCGGTCGGCCGGCGGCCTGCGCTGCGGTGGCGGTGCCGTTGTCGACGACGCTCTGCAGGACGGACGTCGTGGTGTCGGCGGCCTCGCGGCTGACGACCTGGGAGGTCTTGCGCTCCGGCAGGTCGATGACGTCGGCGCCGTCCTTGGTGACCTTCTCGATCATGGTGTACGTGCCGTGCTTGCCGTGGTTGGCGAGCGTCGCGTAGGCCTCCGCCATGTCGAGGACGCTGGCGGTGGCGGTACCGAGCGCGATCGACGGGTACGGCTGGAGGTCGGGGGTCCCCGCGGGCAGGCCGAGCTCGACCGCGGTGTCCTTCACCTTCTCGGGGCCCACGTCGACGGCCATCTGCGCGTACACGGAGTTGACGGACTTGTCGGTGGCCTCGCGGACGCTGATGTCGCCGTAGGAGACGTCGTCCTCGTTCGCGGGGTCGTAGCTGCCCGTCCAGCCCTGCACCGGGCGCTTGTTGGTGCCGTCGTAGATGGTGTTCGGGGTGATCGGGCGGTTGTCCTGCGTCGTCGAGCCGTTCTCCACGGCCGAGGTGAACACGAACGGCTTGAAGGTGGAGCCGACCTGGAAGTCCCGGCGGGTGGCGTTCGGGGTGTACTGCTTGACGTAGTCGATGCCGTTGTACATCGCGACGACCTTGCCGGTCTTCGGGTCGACGGAGGCGCCGCCCGCGCGGACGTAGTTGTCGACCTTGTTGTTCTTCTTGTCCAGCTTCGACATCAGCTTGTCGTTGACGGCCTCGACGAAGGCGTCCTGCCGGTTCTTCTGGAGGGTGGTCGTGACGCGGTAGCCGCCCGCCTGCAGCTCCTCCGCACTGACGATCTTGTTCTGGGTCAGATAGTCCTTGACGATCTGCACGATGTAACCGCGCTGCCCGGACAGGCTGGTGGAGGCGGCCGCCTCCTTCGGCATCGGGAACTTGATGCCCGCTCGCTCGGACTCGTTGAGCCAGCCCTTGGTGACCATGCCGTCCAGGACGTAGTTCCAGCGGGCCAGGGCCGCGGACTTGTTCTCCGGGTGCGCGACGACGTCGTACTCGCTGGGCGCGTTGACCAGCGCGGCCAGGTAGGCGGCGCGGCCCGGGTCGAGGTCCTTGGCGTCCATGCCGTAGTAGGCCTGGGCGGCGGCCTGGATGCCGTAGGCGTTGCGGCCGAAGAAGCTGGTGTTGAGGTAGCCCTCGAGGATCTCGTTCTTGGTCTTCTCGCGGTCGAGCTTGATCGAGATGAAGAACTCCTTCACCTTGCGGGTGACGGTCTGCTCCTGGCGCAGGTAGTAGTTCTTCACGTACTGCTGGGTGATCGTGGAGCCGGACTGCTTGCCCTTGCCGGTCGCCGTGTTCCAGCCGGCGCGCAGCATCGCCTTGGGGTCGATCGCGGACTCGGTGTAGAAGTCGCGGTCCTCGGCGGCCAGGATCGCGTGCTGGGCGTCCTTGGACATCTGCGCCAGGGTGACGTTCTCCCGGTTGACCTGGCCGTCGCGGGCGATCACCGATCCGTCCGCGTACATGTACACGTTGGCCTGCTTGGTCGCGAGCGCGTTGGCCGGCGGGATCTTGACCAGGGAATACCCCAGGAAGAACAGCCCGAACAGCAGCAGCGTGCCGATGACGAAGGTGCCGAGCACTGTCCGCCAGGTCGGGATGACCCGCCGCCAGCCCGTCCTCTTCGGCCGCGCGGGCTTCTCGTTCGGCTGCTGGGACTGGCCCTGCGGCTGCGGCTCGTCACTCATCTCGTGCACGGACTCCTGTTTCGCGTCGTACGTTCCGGTACGCCTCGTACGCCTGATGCGCCCCCATTGCTGAAGACTCTCGCACCGGGCGTTCCGTTCCCGGAAACCGGCGCGTGTCTGCGGAAAGTGAGCAGACTCTCGCGCCGGGCGCGGCCCGGAAATTGGCTGGCAGCCCCGGCCGCGCGCGCACTAGGATCCTGCGCTTCGGTGCCGGGCGCGGGCGAGGAGGGCTGTGGATGTGGGATCGGGGCGGTTGTACTTAGCCGTCGCGGCGGGCGGGTTCAGAAGGTACGCGACCTATCGGGCGGCGACGGCGGCCGGGGTGTTCACGAACACGGTCTTCGGCGTGATCCTCGTCTACACCTATCTGGCGCTGTGGGACGAGAAGCCGCATCTCGGCGGCTACGACCAGACCCAGGCCGTCACCTATGTGTGGTTGGGCCAGTGCCTGTACGCGACGCTTGCCATCCAGGGCGGCGGCGCCGAGAAGGATTTGATGCAGCGCATCCGCACCGGTGAGATCGCCGTCGACCTGTACCGGCCGGCCGATCTCCAGCTGTGGTGGCTGGCGGGCGACGTGGGGCGGGCGCTGTTCCAGATGCTCGGGCGGGGCGTGATTCCGTTCGCGTTCGGCGCGCTCTTCTTCCCGATGGCACTGCCGACGGACGTCACCCGTTGGGCTGCCTTCACGGTCACACTTCTGCTCGCGACGCTCGTCAGCTTCGCGATCCGCTATCTGGCGGCCCTGAGCGTGTTCTGGCTGATGGACGGCATGGGCGTCAACCAGGCCCTGATGATCACGGGGATCTTCTTCTCGGGCATGGTGCTGCCGCTGAACGCCTTCCCGGGCGTCCTCGGCGAGATCGTGCGGGTGCTGCCGTGGGCGGCGCAGCTGCAGATGCCGGCGGACGTGCTGATGGGGGAGACCGACCCGCTGCGGGCGTACGCCTTCCAGGCGGCGTGGGCGGTGGTGCTGCTGGCGGCCGGGCGGCTGGTGCAGTCGGCGGCCACGCGGCGGGTGGTGGTGCAGGGTGGGTGAGATCTCCGGGGTCACCAGGGCGTCCCGGGCCCGTGACGGCTCAGTGTCCCGGGCCGGTGAGGGGCTGCGGGCCTACCGGCTGATCGCCGGGATGTGGATCCGGTCCACCATGGCCTACCGCGCCTCCTTCGTCGTCACGGTCTTCGGCAACCTGCTGGTGACGGGCCTGGACTTCGTGGCGATCCTGCTGATGTTCTCTCAGGTCGAGTCGCTGGGCGGCTGGTCGCTGCCCGAGGTCGCCTTCCTGTACGGGCTGTCCGCCACGGCGTTCGGGATCGCCGACCTGACCTTCGGCTCGATGGACGTCCTCGGGGGCCGGATGCGCGACGGCTCGTTCGACACGCTGCTCGTGCGGCCCGTGCCGGTGCTGGCCCAGGTCGCCGCGGACCACTTCGCGCTGCGCCGCCTCGGCCGGATCACCCAGGGCGTGCTGGTGCTGGGCTGGGCGCTGCCGGCCGTCGACGTGGACTGGACGGCGGCGAAGGTGCTGCTGGTGCCGGTGATGCTGGTCTGCGGCGGGGTGATCTTCTGCGCCGTATTCGTGGCGGGCGCGGCCTTCCAGTTCCTGGCGCAGGACGCCGCCGAGGTGCAGAACGCGTTCACGTACGGCGGCACCACGCTGTTGCAGTACCCGCCGACCGTGTTCGGGAAGGACTTCCTGCGCGGGGTGACGTTCGTGCTGCCGCTCGCCTTCGTCAACTGGGTGCCGGCCTCCTATGTGCTGGAGCGCCCGTATCCGCTCGGCCTGCCCCCCTGGGCGGCCTTCGCGTCGCCGTTGGTGGCGGCGGTGTGCTGTGCACTGGCCGGTCTGGCGTGGCGGGCCGGGCTGCGGTCGTATCGGAGTACGGGGAGCTAGGGGGCAGCGGTGGATGACATGGACGACCTGAGGGCCATGGACGGAACGGCGGACGCGTTCATCGAACTCGACGGCGTCGAGAAGGTCTTCGACGTACGCAGGAAGACCGGTTTCCTGAAGCGGGAGCGGCGCCGGGTACGGGCCGTCGACTCGATCTCCTTCCGCGTGGCGCGCGGCGAGATGGTGGGCTACATCGGGCCGAACGGCGCTGGCAAGTCGACGACGATCAAGATGCTGACCGGCATCCTGACCCCGAGCGGGGGCCGGATCCGCGTCGCCGGGATCGACCCGTCCCGCGAGCGGATGCGGCTCGCGCACCGGATCGGAGTGGTGTTCGGGCAGCGCACGACGCTGTGGTGGGACCTGCCGCTGATCGACTCGTACAAGCTGATGCACCGCATGTACCGCATCCCGGACGGCCGTTACCGGGAGAACCTCGACCGGCTCGTCGAACTGCTCGATCTGGGTGCGCTGTTGGACGTCCCGGTGCGTCAGCTCTCCCTCGGGCAGCGGATGCGCGGCGACATCGCGGCGGCGCTGCTGCACGATCCCGAGGTGGTGTACCTGGACGAGCCGACGATCGGACTCGACGTGATCTCGAAGGCGAGGGTCAGGGAGTTTCTGCGGGAGTTGAACGGGGAGCGCGGCACGACGGTGCTGCTGACCACGCACGATCTTCAGGACATCGAGCAGTTGTGCTCGCGGGTGATGGTCATCGACCACGGGCGGATGATGTACGACGGCCCGCTCGCCGGGCTGCACGAGGTGGGGGAGAGCGAGCGCACGCTGGTCGTCGACCTGGAGCGGGAGCTGCCGCCGATCGAGGCGCCGCCCGCGCGGGTGGTGAAGGTGGAGGGGCCACGGCAGTGGCTGGCGTTCCCGGCGGCCGAGTCGGCGGCGGTGCTGGTGGCGGCGATCGCGGCGGAGTATCCGTTGCTGGATCTGTCGGTGCGGGAGCCGGACATCGAGGCGGTCATCGCGAAGATGTACGCGGAACAGGCTGAGCGGGCGATCTCGTAGCCCCTGGCCGGGGTTGCTCGTAGGCTGCTGTACATGACCGACGACGTCCCGGAGCTCCGTGCCTCCGACGCAGATCGTGAACGAGTCGCCGAGGTCCTGCGGGACGCCGTTGCGGAGGGGCGTCTCGACATGGAGGAGTTCGAGGAACGCCTGGACGCCACGTTCAGGGCTCGTACGTACGGGGAACTGGCGCCGCTGACGCGGGATCTGCCCGTCGGTACGGTGGCCGTTCCCAAGGTCGACATGGTGAAGAAGCCCGAGGGATCGGACCGGAGTTGGGCGGACCGGATCGTCGGCGGCGAGGGGTCGTCGACGGCGGGTGTCGCCGTGATGTCGGGATTCCAGCGCAAGGGGCGCTGGACCGTGCCCCGGCGGTTCAACTGCTTCGCCTTCTGGGGCGGCGGGGAGATCGATCTGCGCGAGGCCGACTTCGCGGACCGGGAGGTCGTGATCAACTGCGTCGCGATCATGGGCGGGATGCAGGTGACCGTGCCGCCCGGGGTCGAGGTCGTGGTGCGGGGGGTCGGGATCATGGGCGGGTTCGACCAACGGGAGGAGGGCGTGCCGGGCGATCCGGGCGCCCCTCGCGTGATCGTGACCGGGTTCGCCTTCTGGGGCGGCGTGGGGGTCGAGCGCAAGCGCACGCGGGAACAGCGCCAGGAGCTCCGCGAGGAGCGCCGGCGGGAGAAGCTGGCGCGACGGGAACAGCAGCGGGAGCTGCGGGAGTCGATCCGGGACGGGCAGTACGAAGCGCATCGCGAGATGCTTGAGGACCACCGGGACATGTGGCGGCACGCGCATGGTGACCGCGGAGCACGGTCGCGGGAGCGGGACGAGGACTGAGCGCCGTCGGCTGCGGGGCGCCCGGCGCGAGGGCTGAGGCGTGGGCGGGAGGCCCGCCCGCGCCGGCGAGGTGAAGCCCTTCGTCGGGACGGGAGCCGCCCCGGCGGCACGGCTGTCCGCAGGCTGGGTGGGCCGGCTGCTGTGGCGGGCCGGCCGGGCCGGGCGATGCGGTGGTCGCAGGCGGCGAGCGGGCCCGGCGGCTCGGGACTACAGCTTGGCCGGAGCTGCGCCCCTCAAGTCCTCCAGGTTGAAGGCTTCTCCCATGCGGTCGTAGCCCTTGTCGCTGGGGTGGAGGTGGTCGCCGGAGTCGTAGTCGGGGCGGAACTTGCGGGGGTTGTACGGGTCCCGCAGGGCCTCGTCGAAGTCGGCTACCGCGTCGAAGATCCGGCCGCTGCGGATCTCGGCGTTGATCTGCTGGCGTACGTTCTCGCGGGCGTCGGTGTAGCCGCGGTGGCCCTGGAATGGCATCAGGGTGGCGCCGACGACCTTGATGCCGCGGGCGTGGGCCTGGCGGACCAGGGCGCGCAGGCCGTCGAGGATGCGGTCGGGGTCGGCGAGCCGGGGGTTGCGCAGGATGTCGTTGACGCCGAGGTCGATGACGACGACCTTGACGTTCGTACGGGCGAGGACGTCGCGGCCGAAGCGGGTGAGGCCGGCCTCGTTGTTCGCGGGGCGCCCGGTACCGCTGACGAGGATCTGGTTGCCGCTGATGCCCTGGTTGACGACGCTGTAGCGCGGCACGTCCTGGCGGGCCGTGATCGCCGCGCGCAGCCGGCGCGAGAGGGTGTCCGTCCAGCGCCGGTTGGCGTTCTCGGTGGACGTGATGCCGTCGGTCAGCGAGTCGCCGAAGACCACGACGGTGCCGTGGGACTCGTTGCTGAGGACGTCCAGTGCGGTCAGGTAGCGCCAGGAACCGACCTGTCCGGTGTAGGCCACGCCGGTCGCGTCCTCGGTGACGTCGCCCTCGGCGACGTAGCTGATCTGGCGCGCGTGCGGGTGGTAGGTGACCGGGCCGGACGGGGTGGGGGAGTAGGTGGTGACAAGGATGTCGGTGTCCGCCGGGACGGCGAGTCGTACGGCGTCGCTCAGCACCTGCTGCCCCGGCGGGATGACGACCGTGGTGTTCCCGCCGAAGGTCAGCCTGCGCATGGTGTCCACGATCGCCGCAGCGGTCCCGGTGCCGGCGGCCACGGCGACGGACGCGTGCGCGATGGTCAGCGCGGACTGGCCGTAGAGGTTGGACAGCGTGATCCGGGCACTCGTACCGCCGACGCTGGTGTGCACGACGTTGCGCACCGAGCGGCCCGCGAGACCCTCTATCTCGGTGCCGGGCTCGGAGCCGACCGGGGAGGTCGACCAGGCGCCGACCCAGATGCCGGTGGAGGCCGGGGCGGCGGGGCCCCGGTGGGCGCCTTCGTTGGTGGGGGTGCTCTTGCTGGTGGCGCTGCCGTCGTCGGAGGCGACTCCGACGTATATGGCCGCGGAAAGCGTGACGATCAGGGTGACGATCGCGGCGAGCAAGGCATAACCGTTACGCCTGGTCATGCGGTGCGTGTCTCCTCGGGCGGATGGGAGCCCGAGGCTCCGATGTGATCACCTCATGATGCGTCATAAGGCGGAGGGGAGTTGCACGGACCCCCCATTGGGCCGCCGGCGTTCATCCGGAGTTCGTCATCGACCTCCCCCCACCGAACAGACGCCGGGAACTCTTGTTTCGTTCCAGGAGTCGGTCAGGTAGGGACAATGAGTACGGGGGATCCTGGACGGGTGGAGCGGAATGGAACGTACGAATCCGGAAGAAACGGGAACGCGTGACGTAGAGCAGCATGCCCGGCCGGGCGCTGCCGGTAACCGGCGCGTCCCCGCATCGGCCGTACGTGCGATGACGACGTTCACCGCCGCCGACCAGGAGAAGCAGCGCGGCGTACGGCGGATGAAGCTCACCGCGACCGGACTGCTGCTGTTCGTGGCACTGGTGTACGTCCTCGCCAAGGTGGCGTCCCACCAGGGCGCCGGAGAGTGGGCGGACTATGTCGCGGCGGCCGCCGAGGCCGGCATGGTCGGCGCGCTCGCCGACTGGTTCGCGGTCACCGCCCTGTTCCGGTACCCGCTGGGCATCCCCATCCCGCACACCGCGATCATCCCCAACAAGAAGGACCAGCTGGGGGTCTCACTGGGCGAGTTCGTCGGGGAGAACTTCCTCTCCGAGGACGTCGTACGCCAGCGCCTGCGCGCGGTCGGCATCGGCAATCGGCTGGGGGCGTGGCTGGCGGACCCGGAGCACGCGGACCGCGTGACGGCCGAGCTGTCGGCGGCGCTCAGAGGCGCCCTGGCCGTCATGCGCGACTCGGACGTCCAGGCGGTGGTGGGGGAGGCGATCACCCGTCGGGCCGACGCCCAGGAGATCGCGCCCGGCATAGGGAAGATGCTGGACAAGATCGTCGCGGACGGCGGCCACAAGCGGGCCGTCGACCTGATCGTCGCGCGGGCCCAGCACTGGTTGATCCTGCACGACGAGGAGATCATGAACGCGGTCCAGGGCGGCGCCCCCGGCTGGACCCCGAAGTTCGTCGACAAGAGGGTCGGCGAGCGCGTCTACAAGGAGCTGCTCCGCTTCATCACCGAGATGCGCGACATGCCCTCCCACCCGGCCCGCGGCGCCCTCGACCGCTTCCTCACCGACTTCGCCTCCGACCTCCAGTCCGACACGGACACCCGCGCGCGTGTCGAGCGGCTCAAGGGCGAGGTGCTGGGACGCGGCGAGGTCCAGGACCTGATCGCGTCGGCGTGGACCGCCGTACGCTCGATGATCGTCTCGGCGGCCGAGGACGAGCGCAGCGAGCTGCGCCTGCGCGTGCGCGCCTCGCTGCTGTCGCTGGGCGCGCGGATGGCGGTCGAGCCGCGGCTGCAGGCCAAGGTCGACGGCTGGGTGGAGGGCGCCGCCGTGTACGTCGTCACCACCTACCGCAAGGAGATCACCTCCCTGATCACGGACACCGTGGCGGGCTGGGACGCCGAGCACACGACGAAGAAGATCGAGGCGCACATCGGACGCGATCTGCAGTTCATCCGGATCAACGGCACGGTGGTCGGCTCGCTCGCCGGCCTGGTGATCTACACGGTGTCGCGGGCGCTGGGGGCCTAGCAGCGCACCCACAGACACCGGGGGCGCAGAACCGCCCCAGCGTCCGGGTGGCGTAGGACCGCCCTCTTCAGGGCACTCGGCACGGGTTTCCGCTCGATGGGGAGGGAGCCCATGACCACCGCAGAAGCCGAGACCGGCCGTACCGTCACGACCGACATCCCCGCACGCCTGGACCGCCTCCCGTGGTCACGCTGGCACTGGACGATCGTGATCGGTCTCGGCACCGTGTGGACCCTGGACGGGCTGGAGGTCACGGTCGTCGGCAACATCGCGCCGCGCCTCTCCGAGCCCGGCAGCGGACTGCCGATCACTTCCGGCCAGGTCACCGGCCTGGCCGCCGCGCTGTACGTGGCCGGTGCGTGCCTTGGTGCCCTGTTCTGGGGCCGCCTGACGGACCGGTGGGGCCGCAAGAAGCTGTTCATGATCACGCTGGCGGTCTACCTGGCGGCGACGGCCCTGACCGCGCTCTCCTTCCACACCTGGTGGTTCTTCCTGTTCCGCTTCCTGACCGGCTTCGGCATCGGCGGCGAGTACGCGGCGATCAACTCCGCGATCGACGAGCTGATCCCGGCGCAGTACCGCGGCCGCGTCGACCTGATGATCAACGGTAGCTTCTGGCTGGGCGCGGTCGGCGGCTCGCTGCTGTCGATCGTCGCGCTGGACACGGCGATCTTCCCGGCGGACGTCGGCTGGCGGCTGACGTTCGCGCTCGGCGCCGTCCTCGCCCTGGTGATCCTCCTCGTCCGGCGGCACGTCCCGGAGAGCCCACGCTGGCTGCTGATCCACGGTCGCGACGACGAGGCGGAACGGATCGTGTCCTCCATCGAGGAACGGGTGGAGGCCGAGCGGGGCGAGCCGCTGCCGCCCGCCGAGGGTGAGCTCACCATCCGTCAGCGCCGCAGCGTGACGTTCGTGGAGATCGGCCGCACGGTCTTCTCGAAGTACCGCAGGCGGGCGATCCTCGGTTTCTCCCTGTTCATCGGCCAGGCGTTCCTCTACAACGCCATCACCTTCGGCTTCGGCGCGATCCTGACCACGTTCTACGACGTCCCGAGCGGCAGCACCGGCTACTACTTCGCGGTCATCGCGGTCGGCAACTTCATGGGCCCGCTGCTGCTGGGCAGGCTGTTCGACACGGTCGGCCGCCGCATCATGATCTCGTCGACGTACCTGCTCTCGGGCATCCTGTTGTTCGGTACGGCCTGGCTGTTCGACCAGGGCACGCTCAGCGCGAGCACGCTGACGGCCTGCTGGTGCGCGGTCCTGTTCTTCGCGTCGGCCGGCGCGTCGAGCGCCTACCTCACGGTCTCCGAGGTCTTCCCGATGGAGACCCGCGCGATGTCCATCGCCTTCTTCTACGCCCTCGGCACCGCCGCCGGCGGTATCAGCGGCCCCCTGCTCTTCGCCAACCTCACCGAGACGGGCAAGGTCGGCGACACGGTCCTCGCCTTCCAGATCGGCGCGGCCCTGATGTGCCTGGCCGGCCTGGTGGCGGCGTTCCTCGCGGTCCGCGCGGAACGCCGGTCGCTGGAGGACATCGCCCGCCCGCTCACGGCGGTGACGAAGCCGGCTCGGGCGGGCGAGGTGGGACAAGGGGCGTAGCCCTACTGGGATGCGCGCCGGACCCGTTCCCGGCGCCGCAGGAGGAGCAGGCCGCCGGCGAGGGCGGTGACGCCGGTGGCGGCGGTCCAGCCGAGGACGTCGTTGGAGCCGGTGGCGGCGAGGTCGCCGCTGGTGGAGGGGGCGACGGACGCGGAGGGCGATGCCGTGGCCCCCGTCTGAGGCCGGGCGTCCGACCCCGCCCCTGCCCCTGCCCCAGCCCCGGCTGCCGGGGACGCCTCCCCCGAAGCCGCCGGACCGGGCGCACCGCCCGTGCCTGTCCCGGTCGCCCGGTCCCGCGTGAACGCCAGCGTGCCGAAACCCAGTTGGTCGTATCCGCCGCTGTTGGGCCCGTAGTCCCCGCCGCCGCCCTCCGGCGATGCCTTCGCGGCGATGCGGGTGAGGTACGACGCCGGCAGGCCCCGGCGCTTGGTGTAGTGGTTGGCGATCATCGCCCAGATGGGGCGGGTCATCGCCGGGTCCACGGGCGCGGCCTCGGTCACGGTCTCCGACCCCGACCAGCCGTTGATCGCGCCCTTCCTGCGGGTGTTCGTGGTGAAGGGCACCTCCCCGCCCATCGCCCACTTGGCCACGTACTGGGCGCCCTTGAGGAAGCGGCTGTCGTCGTAGCCGTACAGGTCGATGCCCTGGTTCCAGGCCATCTCGCAGAAGGTGCCCATCAGGCCGACGCCGAGCAGGGCGTGCCCCTGGTCGCGGCCGGCCTCCAGCCACTCGGCGAGGCCGTCGTCGCGCACGACGGGAATGGCGTTGCGGATCGAGCCGAGTCCCTCGCCCTGCTTGAAGTACTCGACGGCGCGGGCGACCTGGGCCTTGTCGTCGCAGAGGATGCCGGTCGCCAGGACGCAGCACATGGCGGTGAGGTCCCAGTTGGTCCAGTAGTTGGAGACGACGGCGCCGTTGTGCTCGGCCAGGAAGCTGTCGCTGAGCGGCGCGAAGACCGTGGTCAGCATCTCCTGGAACCGGCCGAGCTCGAAGTCGGGGTGGTCGCGGACGAGTTCGGCGGCGTTGGCTATCTGGTACCCGTACAGGCCGGCGGCCAGGAAGCGGTCGGCGTTGCCGCCGAGGCCGGTCAGCTCGGCCGACCAGGCGTTGAGGATCGCCACGGCGGTGTCGAGGTGCGCGCTGTCGCCGCTGACGTGGCCGCGCAGGGCGTTCTGGTAAGCGGCGTGGATGTCGTTGTAGAGGATCGCGTAGTTCTGGCCGGCGCCTCCCCGGACCACGGTCGCCTGCGGGTTGGCCGTCCAGCCGCTCTGTGCGTGCCGGTTGGCGGTCAGCTTGGCGAACCCGGCCGTGTGGACAGCGGCGCCGGCCTTCACCTTGGCGGCCATCCGGTCCAGGTCGGCGCGGGTGTGCAGGAGGCCGGGGTGCGCGAACGAGGCGCCGGCGGCGGCTGCCGGGGACGCGAGAGTGGTCGTACCGATACCGATGCCGATTCCGGCGCCCGTTGCGGCCCCGACGGCTCCGGCGGTCGCACCCGTGGCCTTGAGCATGCTCCGGCGGCTGATCTGTCGTGTCACGTGGCTCATTCCTCGCGTGCCTGGGGCTGGGGACGGTGAGGAGACGGGGAGACACTGCCGGGGATAACAGAAACTCCGGCCGCCGGTGTCGCGGCCCACCGACAACCCCGGCCGACGATCAGGAGCCGCATCCCATGACGATCCGCAGGATCATGCCCGACTTCCAGGTCGGGTCCGAGGCACAGATGGAGACCAGCCGGGACTTCTACGGCCTGCTCGGCTTCGAGGAGGTGATGAACATGGGCTGGGTGATGACCCTGGCGTCCCCCGCCAACCCCACCGCCCAGATCAGCTTCTTCACCGCTGAACGCACCGCTCCGGTCGTCCCCGACCTGAGCGTGGAGGTCGAGGACGTCGACGCCGTGTACGCCCAGGTGCTGGCGTCGGGCGCGGAGATCGTACGGGAGCTCCGGGACGAGGAGTGGGGCGTACGGCGGTTCTTCGTACGGGACCCGAACGGGCGGGTGGTGAATGTGCTGAGCCACCAGGCCTAGGCCGGGTCCGCAGGCGGGAAGTGCGGACACGGCCCAGCGAGATCCCAAGGCCACGGCGAGTCTCAGCCCCGCCGGTCCGCCACCGCCCACGACGCCAGGGCCACCGCTCCCGCGACCCCGAACACGGCGGGCCAGGCGCCCACCTTCTTGGCCAGCGGGTGCGAACCGGCGAACGCGGCGACATACGCGGCCGTCAGTGCGCCCGCGGCCTTCCCGCCCGCCTGCTGACTCCACTGCTGCGCTGCCACGGCCCCGGCGACGGCCAGTACGGCGCCGCCGAGCTGCCGCTTCCTGGTCCAGCGGGCGACGCCGTAGCCGCCGACGAGTCCGCCTGCGGCGACCGCCGCGCTGGGATCTTCGCCATGTCTGCCTCCCACCACTGCACCCGGCAACCGCTGCCGGCCTCGATGGACCGAGGTAACCGGCCTCGCCCTTCCGCAACTCGGCCCGGGCACGCAGCTCCGACGCGTACCCCGCGCCGATGGCGCACCCTGCGGCGGTGAGGGCGAGGACCAGGACGCCCGGGTTGACGTACCCGGGCACGTCGCCGTTGTCGTAACTCCCGCCGTCGCTGGTCGAACAGACGAAGCCGAGAGGGACGTACGTGACCGTGTAGTCGACGATCTCGACGCCCTGCTGAGCCCGTTCCCACCAGCCCTCTGTGCGGCAGGACCGAGGTGGCGACGAGTCGGTTCCGCCGTCCTCCGCCGTCATCACCGCGCCTGTGACGGCGAGCAGCCCCCAGGCGTACATGCCCAACGCACCGGCGCCCGCGAGGGCCGCGAGCCCGCGCAGCAAGCCGGAGGCGCCGGTGCGTTGTGCGCGCCGGTCGGCCAGGGTGCGGGCGCCGTATCCGCAGAGCCCGAATGCGGTGATCACCGCGATGACGACGAACATCAGGTACACCAGGAACACATGTCCTCCAGACAGTGGTCTCGCGGGCTCGGTGGCACCGGCGTCACAGATCCGGGATCACAGCACGTCCGCCAGGCGGTCCACCTGGTCCGGGTCCAGGCCGTAGCAGTAGAGCATGACCTTGTCGGCGCCCCGGTCGGCGAAGGCGGTGAGGGCGGCCCGGATCTCGGCGGGCGTGTTGAGGAGGCCGGCGACCATGCGGTCGGCCATGCCGGTGAAGGCGTAGTACGCGTGTATGCGAGCGCGGGCGTCGTCGAGCACGTGCGGTGGGCCGAGTGCGAAGTTGACCTGAGCGACGAGGCGGGGTTCGCCGTCGCGGCCGTACTCCTTCCAGAACCCGCGGACGGCGCCGAACAGGCCGCCCGCCCAGGAGGGCGCCGCAGCCGCGAGGAAGCCGTTGCCCCAGCGGGCGACGCGTTCGAGGGCGGCCGGCTTGAAGCCGCCGAACGGGCAGGCCGATGCCCACGTTCGTATCGACGTTCATGAACGGGCCTCCGAAAGAGGGGTCGACAAAGACGACTGCCGCCCCTTCGGCACCTCGGCGTGGCTCGGTGGCTCGTGAGGTGGGATGTTCTCGCTCTGCGGCTTGCTTCCCGGGGAACGTCTCTTCGAAGCGAACTCACTGTAGGCCGGGCCGGTTTCGCGGCACAAACATTTTGTGCACGGCATGCAGGGCTCCCTCCCGGCACCGGAATGTGGGCCAAGGTCCCCAAGGGCCCTCCTGACCTTGCCCGGGGGCCAGGGGAGGACCGTCAGACCCCGTCCAGCGAGGAGCTGAGGCCGTGGTCGAGTTCGGGCCCGATTCCAGAGACGCCGAGTGCCGGAACCCTGGAGTTCCCCGGAGCCCCCGAGCTCACCGGGCCCCCGGCCCCCACCCCGCCGGAGCCGGCCGCGCCTCCGCACCGACCCCAGCTCCTGTCGACCCGAAACCTGCCCCGACTCCCGCCCCACCCAGCCGTCCCCCGAGACCCCGGACTCCCCCCCAGAACCCCGGCGCCGACTGCGGGAACTGACCAGCAGTCGGCTGTGACTCACGTCACCGCTACCCCCGGAAAAGAAAGCGGGTGCTACCCCCGCGACCCTGGCATGCTCATGCATGACTACTGGGGGGTAACCACCGTCTGCGCCCAGCGCAGCAACGGCCGTACAGGCACGTCTGGATGATCGGCGTGCCCGCTCCCCATGCGTCACCTCCTGAAGCGCACCCCCATACCCCGCTCCCGAGGAACACGCGTGCACAGACCCAAGTTCAAGCGGCATGCCTTACTGACGGCTGCCACCCTCGCGGCCGTGCTCATCACGGGCTGCTCGACCAACTCCCCGACCACCACCGACCCGGCGAACAGGGCGGCGGCCGAGACCTCTGACCCCGCCGCGGTCCAGGAACAACTCGCCGTCGTATCGGCCCCGTCGGGTACGGCCACTCCCACCGCCGTCGCCGACGGCGGTGAGGGAGGCACGGCGAAGAAGTCGTCCCTCAAGGTCGCCTCGTACGACAGAAAGTCCGGACGGGCCGTCATCTCGTCGCCGAGCGTGCCGAAGCCGCCCGCCGACCAGTCGGCTGACCCGTCGGCCGCCCCGTCGACCGGCACCAGCCCCTCGCCCACCTCGCCGGCGAAGCCCTCGACCAGCCCCTCCGCCTCCCCCTCCACCTCCGCCCAACCCCCGGTATCCGTCGGCGACTTCATCGCCAGCGCTCCCGCCCCCGGCGCCCCCGACGGCGTGCTGGCCGAGGTCACGCAGGTCGTAGGTGCCACGGAGGACGGCGATACGACGGTCGACACGGAACCGGCGAAGCTCAACTCCGTGCTCGGCGAGAGCAAGGCCAAGGGCACGGTCCCCGTGGACCCGTCGGCCATGGAGGTCGAGCCCCTCCTGAAGGGCGTGAAGGTCTCCTGGGCGAAGACCGGCGACCTCCACTTCGGCCCCGAGGGCGCGAAACTCCCGCTGGGCAGCCTCCGTATCGACGTCGGTGCGGCGGTCGCCACGGCCGAGGGCGCCCCGGCGTCGGCGGCCGCGTCCGTGGAGGGCTTCGTCCAGCTCGCGCCCGAGGTCGCGTTCTCGTACGACGGTTCCGGCAACGGCACGGGTGCCTCGCCCGGCGGCGCCTTCCTGGGCCTGTCCGGCGACTGGGCCTCCAAGTGGTCGCTGAAGGGCCGCGCGGCCGGCTCGACCAACGGGCAGCCGATCCGCATCCCCTTCGCCGAGCTCCACTCCGACCCGGTGATCCAGGTCGGCCCGATCCCCGTGGTCGTCAACCTGGACCTCACCTGCTACATCCAGGTGAACGCGGACGGCAGGGTCACGGTCGACGTCGAACAGGACATCAAGGGCGACTTCCGCGTCGGCGGCACCTTCTCCTGGGCCAAGGGCTGGACCCCGGTCAGCGAGTCCGAGATGACGGGCGAGCCCGTCAAGGCCACGGTCACCGCGGCCGGCGACGTCAAGGCCGCGCTCGGCGCCGAGGCCACCGTGGGCCTCTACGGCACCGTGGGCGTCACCGCCGACCTGGCCCCGTACGTCCGCGCACACGCCGAGGCATCGGCGGAGGGCTCCTCCGACGGCACAGGCGCGGTAACCGGTGCCTACGCCCTCTACGGCGGCGTGGACCTCACCGGCTCCCTCCAGCTGCAACTGACCATATTCGGCACGCCCGTCTTCCAGAAGAAGATCCCGCTGGGTGCCCTGCACCGCGAGTGGCTCCTGACGGAGGGCAAGGCGGAGGCGGCGACAACCGGCCCGACGTCGACAAGGGCGACCGGCTGACGTCACGCGGGCCGCGCCGACCATCACCCACGTCGGCTCGGCCCGCGCTCTCCTCGCTGCCGTACGGCGTCAGCCGTCCGAGCTGGAGTTCGAGCCGGACCTCGACCTACTTCCGGAACGCCCCAACACCCGCACCACCTCGCCCAGTCCCAGGGTCACGGCGGCCACCCCACGCACCCAGCGCGGGCCGCCCCGTGACGCCCACACGACACACACGCACCCTGCGACGGCGAGCAGGAGAACGCCGACCAAGACGAGCACGATCATGCTCATCCCCCTTCTTCCTCTGTGGTCCGCGCATCCTCCCAGCCGACGCTGTGCCGCGGCCCGGCGGCCCGGGTGCGTCGCCGTTTCAGGACTGTTGAGGCGTCTGAGGCATCTGAGGTGCCTGAGGAGGTGTCTGAGGTGTCTGTGGTGTCTGAGGTGTCTGAGGCATACGCCAGTACTGCCGCCGCTTCTCGTCCCGTACGACAACGCCGAGCCGCAGCAGCTCCCCACGCAGCTCCCGGGCATCGTCGGCGCCCTCGTCCTTCTCCCGCGCAGCCGCCCGAGCCCTGAGCAGCGCGTCCGCCCCCGCGGGGAGCCCGGGCATGCCCGGAACCCAGCGCCGGAACTCCTCCCGGTGCGGATCCTCGTCGGCCCACCGGTAACCGTGCTGGGCGAAGGCGTCGGCGACCCGTTGCCGGGACACCCCGCACTCCTCCCGAGCGATCTCCATACCGTCCGCCCCGAGCAGCACGAGCTGCTTACCGTCCCGCACCACCAGGGCGATCTCATCCCGCCCGAACTCCTGCGCAGAGTCCCTGACGCTGAGGACGACACGCGTGGAGGACACAGTCACCGCCAACGACTCATGCACGGCGACGAACCCGACCGCCAGCCCCACCAGCGCCCCCACCCCAACGCCACCGACGCTGAGCCACGGCTCCGGAACGGACGCCAGCAGCTTGGCCGGCCCCTGCAACGGAGCCCAGGCCAACGTCACGAGCCACTTCGCCAGAAGGGTGACCAGCAACCCGACACCGGCCCCGCACGCCACACAGAACAGCGTAAGAACCCACGCGGACTCGGCGACCGTGACGGCATCACGCCCAGGACCACCGTCCGCCGGCCCGCCCTTCTCGAAAACTTCCCCCGTACCGCTCATACCCCCACACCACCACTCCCGCAGTCTCCGACGCGGTCCCACTCCGGCCCCCGGACGCTGCCCGGTACCGTGCCGACCCTCGCCGAGTCTGCAGGCAATCCGCGGCCCCTGCCATCAGCCGATGGTCTACGGCACCTACAACTTTGGTACCCGAACAGTTCTCGGCGCCCAGGCATGAAGCCCAGGCGCCGAGACCCATATCAGCGAGCTACGTAACACGATCCCTGTCGATCAGTGGTGTCCGCAGCTGGAGCCGACGTGGTTGTGCTGCCCGCCCGGAGAGCCCTCGCCGTTCAGCAGGTTGCCTGCCAAGCCGTTGGCAAGCCCGATGTTGTTGAGGAGGTTGATGTTCTGGTCGTGAGACTTACAACCATGACCGTCGTAGGCAGGCTGAGCCGTGGCCGTGCCGGTGGCTATGAAGCTGAGGCTCCCGACCATGGCGGCCGCAACAGCGGCCTTCTGAAGCTTGCGCATGTCTCCTCCTTGGGTCGATTGGAGCGCACACCTAAAGATCCACATTGCGCTCTTTTTGGAGGCTAATCCGATATGCCCGTCGGCGCTCATCGGAGCTGGCATACGGGGCATGAGTCCCAATCAGCTTCGGTGGCGCCTATCGGGGCTGACACTCAATCAGGGTGTCGCCACCCCCTTCCAGCCACCTCCGGCCCCCTTCCGGGTGCCCGCCGGACCGCACGAATCCGATCGACCTTGGATGCCTGCCGGCCGACCCCCGGCTACTGGCTGCTCCAGAAAGCCAGAGCCTTGTCGATCAGCTCCTTGGCCGCATCCCCATAACACGCGGCATTGCGCAGCGCATCGAACGCCTTGTCATGGAGGGCGAGTTCGTCCGGGTCGGTGATGTTCACCCCGGTCGACACGAGTTCATAGTGGGCGCGGTCATCGCCATGCAGGTTGAAACCGGGCATAGGGACCACGCTCACCTCAGCGGTGGCGGAAAGCACTCCCAGGGTGAGGGAGGACAGGTCGATGTCGCGGAGAAGCCGCTCCATCTGCCCATGCATCACCACTGGCCCGCCGACGTTCGTGTACAGGGCTTGTTCGCCGAGGATCACGTCGTAGTGATGCTCACCGTCGTACAGAACCTGCTGACGCTCCATCCGCTTGGCCACGCCTGCCGGAACGTCGTCCGGCACTCCGAGGAACTCGACGACCTGACGGAGGATCACCGTCGCGTATGCCTCGGTCTGAAACGTCCCCCAGATCATCGTGGGAACGTAGGCCTTGCCGTGCCGAGTCCGGCGATACCAGTCGATGACCTCGTTCTGGATGTCCTCCGTACCGGTGGACAGGCGCTGTTGCCACGGAATCAAACTGGTCATGGCTTCCCCCTCTTGGCTGTCTTCTCCAGGGCCGACACTGCCCGTAGCCCCGGCAGGGCAATCCGGCCGGTCAGCAGGACGTCATGGTTGGCGAAGAGCGCGTCGAGTTCGAAGCGGCGGCGGACATACGCTGTCCATGCCTCGTCGGGCAGGTTGGCGTACGCAGCGACCGTGCGGGCACGGCCAGCATGGGCATTAGCCGCGAAGAAGACCATCGAACCTCTCCTCTGCGTCAGCTACTTGGCGGGACACGCCAGATCGGGTCTCGACCGATTGGGAGAGCACGTCACCACTGCGATTGACAGAAACGAGGGGCGTTCGAGGTAGAAGCCAAGCGAAACGTCAGCGCCCGAATTCAACCTCACCACAGCAGAGTTGACCAGGGCAATCGGACGAGCACTCTCGCGATCCCACACAGATGTGAAACGGGGCGCGTACTCCGCCAAGCGCTCGCTGAGCCAGGCCGCCGCCTCCTTGGCCTCGCCCCAGGTGCCACAAACCAAGGAGCGCGGCTTGACGAGCCAATACGCCGTCTCTAGCGGCGGGATCTCTGCGTGCGCGAATCCTGCCGCTACCTCGCGATAACGCTGGACCAACTCCGGCCTACTTCCGGCCGGGGGCGGATCGGGGTGTGGTGGACGCCGTAGTGCTTCATCGTCGAAGCGCTCCTTCGGGCCTGACCACAGAAAACCGTGATGATGCACCAGTCGTCCCCATCTGGTGTCGAAGACCGAGCGGAAACCGGTCCTGGTTCCATCCGAGAGCCAGGACCGGTCTGGCAGGAGTTATCAGACGGACAGCCCGAACCTCGCCGGGTCAATGCCTGCCGAGTTCAACTCCGCCGTCGTGAACCGCAGCGGCTCCGCGTCCGGCCGCTTGCTGTCACCCAAGGCCCATGCGTTGTCGCCGATTCGGGCCAGAGTCACGCACCCCTCGGTGCATGGGCCTCCGCACGCCTTCACGAAGGATGCCCAGGTGATGTCGATCCCGTACAGGTCGCTTCCGTCCAGCATGACTGCACCTTCCTGTTCAACTGCTGCGGCCAGGCTGACCGCCGCCGCCGTGTCCGGCGGGAGTAAATGAGGGAGAGGCATGGGTTATTCCATGGCGATCAAGAGGGGCAGGCCATCCCCAATGGACGGTCGGTAAAGAGATTGAGAATCTATACCGAGCTCACACCGAGTGATTCTCTGCCTGGTGTCGACGCAGGTCCACATTCGCGTCGGATACAGCACTGTAGTTCCTGCTAGAGCGAGCATTCTCTCGACGAACGCAAATGCGGAGGCATGCGCCACATGCCGGTACCGCTCTTGGCTCCGCAGGAAGTTCCGTGAGCCCGTACCCCTGAGGCTTCTGTGAGCCTGCCATCAATCCTCCCCAGCTCTATGACGAATCTATGATTCACCGAGAGTGCTGAGGGGTCGAGTAACATTCCTGTTGCGGACTAAAGATCATCGGCAGGATTCCGCCCACCCCTGCAGCAAAGCCCTTGCCTCGGCGTCGAAGCGGGCGTGCTGTTCAAAATAGGAGAACACGGCGAGATGTTCAGCGATATCGCGGGAATCTCGAAAAACCATCCGCCCAGTGAGGTTCTCGACGGTGGCCAATCGGTTATCGTAGACCGTGAACGTATTCATCGGACCGCGTGCTATGACAGTTCCCATTGGAATGACACCGATGCGAAGATTCGGCAGATAGGACAGCGACGCCAGACGGTCAATCTGCACCGCCATGGCTGGCGCCGGAACAATCGCCCACCGTATCGCCTGCTCCGTCAGGATGAAGGTGAAGGACTTTGACGTGTCGTAGAGAACGGCTTGGCGCTCCAGCTTGCGTGCCACGGTCTTTGAGGAGTCGCCGGGTGTATGGCTCAGGCTGGCGCGAGCATATTCGGGCGTGGCCAGCAGGCCCGTAATCATGGCAGGCAGGAAGTAGCGCAACTCCGTGGCCTCACGCTCCAGGAAGGTAAGTTCCGTCTGCCGTTTCTCCATGCCGCGACGCCAGGAAGAGCGCTTGTCCTGCCATTCCGTATTCGCAATACGCGCGAGAGCCTTAATTTCCGCCGCTATTTCGGCGGGTGCGTCGAGGGCCCGGAGGATCCGTTCGACGTCCACAAGCCTCGGCGTCCTCTTGCCGGTCTCGAACTTACTGATCTGGCTCTGAGACATGTTGCAACGCTCAGCGAGCCGGTCTCCGGTGAGACCGGCTCGCTTGCGCAACTCGCGAAGCGTTAGTGCGAGATCGGTTCGCGACTGTCCCAGCTGCTCAGGTTCGAAGGTCACCGATTTCTTTCACGTACACGGAGAAAGGAACGGAGTGAGCTAGCGCGATGCGTTTCCACTCCAGGTACGGGGAGATGTCACCCGTGAAGACTTCTCGGCCGATCTGTGTCCCGTCTGGCCGGAAGTTCAGGTGTACAATGCGCGTCTCGTCGAACATCCACCAGTCGGTTTCCGAGAGGGGAAGTCCGTAGTCCTCCTGCGTGACATCCAGGATCCGGATGTTTTCGCCGGCGGCTGTGTTTCCCGGGATTCCCCACGCGAACTGGTATCGCTGATAGTCCGTCAACGGCTGTCGAACGACTCGTACTCGCCCAACGGTGCGGCCTGAGGTCACGTATCCGCGTACCCGCTCATGCCAGCGAGCATTGTGGTCAGCAGGCTTTTGCTCGCCGCGAAGGAAGCGGCCGATGTGCTCGGCTTCCCTGGGCATGGTGTAGACGGGTTGCGCCTCGAATCGCCACGCGTCACGTTCGTACGCGTCGAACGTCCTCCGCCACTCGTCACCATCCAAGAGCACGGACTGCCTCCTTGAGCACCGACTCAGGGATCTCCACCAGAACCTCGCCCTCCGGAGCCCGGAAGGCGTCTGACACGTTCCCCTGGACAAGGATGGAGCCGGTTGCCGTGCGGTAGACGTTCGGACAGTCGTCGTCATCGCAGTTGGGCCCGTCGACCGTCCCGGTGAGTCGAGTGAGATGCTCGCGCGCCATGGTGCCCCCTTCTTGCCGCCCAGTTTGGACGACCTCCTGGGAGGACGCTACGGAGGGCGTCGCCCCTCGTCCATGAAGGTTCTGGAATATTCCCGACCTGGCATAAAAGATCTTGTGAACGAGGGCAACGCCCACGCCGAGCACTAACGGGGGTGAAGTGGACACCGATGTTTCGCAGCCTGCGCTGCCCCGCAGGTGTGACGACGCATCACGTGGCCCTGATCTACGATCACATATTTGGACCTTCATCCCAGCCAACCATGCAAAGTCAGGCGGGTACCGGGCAGTCCAAGCAGCGGAAAGCGCGCGAGATGCCACCTGCGGTGGTGGCGTTTGCCTCGAACTCAGAGAAGCCGCCGCCCTCGTTGCGATACACCACGCCAATTCCGTGTTCAGCGAGCAGGTTACGGAGATCCTCGCGGGGGAGCTCTGGGGTCAGCACCATCAGGTGGAGCGGCTGGTTATGGGCGATGTTACGCAAGTGGTGGCGTGCTAGTAGGAGTTGAGTCATGGCATCCGCAATCGACTCGCTGGCCGCGCTCCCTGTCGGCTCATAGACAGTGTTACTCGTCGGGCTGTAGAGCTCGACCATGAGTTCCGCCGTTGCATCACGCATCGACACTTCAAGTTGGCCGATCGTTTCGCCTGCGGCGAGTGAGCTCTCTTCGAAGGTGTCTGCCAAGTCATCGCGGGCAGCAGCTACGTGGTCAACATCGGACAGCTGGAGCTGCTGACGCCTCTGGCGTCGATAGGCGCGCGTGAGCCTGGCTGCGCTGCGGTTGAACCGAGAGCGGGTGCTGGTGGCGCGCGGGAGAGTGTCTTCTTCTCGTCGGATGTGCAGGCCGGTGGGGCGTAAGTGGAAGACGATTACGTTGCGATCTGCGCCTAGTTCATCCTTGGTTTCCCGCATTTTGAACGGTTTACGTTCATCGACCTTGAATTCCCCTATGTATCTGTGTGTCCGGGTATCGCTTCCTGGGACCTTGCCCACGGCGATAAACAGATGCAGGGTGCGCCCTCTGTCGAGGTGTTCCAGGATCGCCTTGTTGCCGCCTTCTAACGCTTGATCGCCGCGCTTCCCGGCGCCGGTATATGTGAATATGGGGCCGATGTCGTCATCCTCGGCGAGCCACCCGTCGCGGTACCCGAAACGCTCGCCGACCTTGCTGTCGGAGAAGATGAGAACTTTCCTCTTCTCGACCGCTGGACAGATTCCGGCGTAGCCGGCACCGCCAAGTATGGGATGTATTTCTGCGCGGGTAAGGACTTGGCCGGGGCGAGGCCCGGATGTGTGGGTCGTCATGATCCGAGACTAGTCGTTTCAGTGGGCACCGAGTGACGGATCTGACGAGGGTTGCTCGTGATGACGTTGTGGCAGTGCACGGCCCAGGTGAGGATGGTGCCATGGGTGACGCGACGGCGACGGTCGTAGCAGGTGGCATCGGTCTTGTAGCAGCAGTCATCGGAGCTGTGATCGCGGGGAGGTACGCCGAGCGTGGTGCTAAGGCGGGTGGGCGCAAGGCTGTTGAGGCGGCGCTCGCACAGGTTCAGGGGCAAGCGGCAGCTGAGCACTGGCAGTGGGTGCGTAGCCAGCGGTACCAGTCCTTCGCTTCTCTCCTTGCGGCATACACGGCTCTTGATGAAGTGCTCGCACGTATCACGCCTGAGGTCAGGGGTGGAGCCCCACTTGATGTAGCGACTAAGGATGAGCTGCGGCAAGCCACGCTGGAACTGCAGGACAAGACAAGCTTGTTGGCGCTGTGGGGGCCCGATGAGGCACGGATGCTGGCATACGCATTGACACGGACGACGGTTGCAGCGGTTAGATCGTTGCTTCAGGCAGAACAAGCAAATGCCCAAGGTCCGCGCCCAGAGTGGTCGATTTATGAACGGGCGAGGAGTGGCATGACCGATGCCTATGCCATCTTCCTCCAGAGAGCCGGAGAGATAATTCGCGATCCTACGCAGACCGTCAGTTAGGGCGATGCTTGCTTGTCCGGGAAATGGCACCTATGAAGTTCTCCCACGTGGCCGGGCTGAGAGAGAGTTGTGGCCCTGTGGGGGCCTTCGAGTCGCGCACTGCGATAGTCCTCGGGGACGTGGCCACTTCGAGGCACTCGCCCCCCATGCCGTTGCTGTAACTGCTCCTGCGCCACGGGACGCTTGACGACGGCATCATCGGGAGTTCTCCTCCATGAGTCTTGTGATCAGCAAGGCTGAACGTTGGGGGCTCAGTGCCAAGGCCCTGAGGTGGTCGAACGCCTTCGTATAGAGGGCCACGTCGTTGGGCTCTTCGAGGTAGACCGAATCGGTGAGCCCCTCTCGGTAGACCACGTCTGGGTCCTCCTGCTCTGGGAAGCCGAGGACTGTGAAGGACCCGGTGGTGGGATAGGCGCCAGCGTCGAACGGGAGAATCTGGACGATCACGTTCTTCAACTTCTGCATTTCCAGCATACGTTCGAGTTGGCGGGTCATGCCCTCGCGGCTGCCCACTGTGTGCCGCAGCGCGCTCTCGTGGATGACTGCCCATAGATCAGGTGCGCTCTCGCCGGTGAGGAGCTCTTGTCGCCGCATCCGGACCTCGACCATGCGCTCAATGACCTCAGGGGTGTGGTCGACCCATGCGCGGCTCAACTCGGATGCGTACTCGCCAGTCTGTAGCAGGCCGGGGATGAACTCGGCTTGATAGGTGCGCAGGTCTGCAACCGCCTGTTCGAGGCCGACGTACACGGAGAACCAAGCAGGGATCGCATTGCTGTGCGCGTGCCACCACCCCTTCGTCTTGGACTCTTTGGCCAGGGACTTCAGAAGCTCGCGCAGCTCAGCGGCAGTCCCGTAGAGCCGGCACAGGGCGTCGACATCCGAGGGTTGGACACGCCCCTGTCCCGTCTCCATGCGGCTGACCTTGGAGCTGCTCCAGTCCAGCTCCTTGCCTACTTGGCTGCACGTCAGGCTGCTCTCTTCGCGCAGCCGCTTGAGCTCGATCGCAAGACGACGACGGCGAGCCGTGGGGGATCCGGTCATCACAACTCCTAGCGGGATAGCGGAAGTTCCATCCCATCGGAAGAGGCGCGAAAGGCCAATCACTCTAAAGAGGGATTCCCTTGGTGCATGTTGCACAGCGGGACTTGCACTGCAACTCTGTCACTGAGGGTCATCGATGTGAGCGCCGTTTGTAACAGAGTGTGGAGGTAGTCGAAGATGATCTACGTGAACGACTGCGTGGGACGACAGTCCTGGGTGCATTGGTTTGCCGCCCAGCCGTCTGCGCTATCCGAGTTGAGGCGAACTTTGAAGCTTCGCCTCATTCTGTGGGGGCTTCCCGAGCACGTTGACGTGGTGCAGATCTGCGCATCAGAGCTGGTCACCAACGTCATCCAGCACGTTGGGGAAGGAGCGCCCACCACGCTTCGCATCACGTTCAAGGGGCCGTATCTGCGCTTGGAAGTCGCGGATCCCGATATGCAGGCATTGCCCACCCTCCTAGCTGCCTGTAGTGCGCTGGAGTCGGGTCGAGGGATGGCCGTCGTCGACGCCCTGGCGGATCACCGCTGGGGTGTGTTCCTCCGAGATGACGCGAAGGTGGTGTGGTGTGAGCTTGCTACGAACACTTCCGTTGTCTCTGAGCCGACGGCCGGCCCTCGAGTCACGAGGGCCGGAGCCCTCCTTGACCTGTACGGATCGTGGCAACTGCCGTGTGGGACAGCTATGTCCGGCGGTAGGAGCGTGCTCGGTGCAGCAGCGGCAGAAGAGGCTGCCATTGGGGTCCTGGCCGACGTACTGCACTGGCTGCGTGCATACGGCTATGACCCCGATGCCGTACTCGACCGGGCGCAGACTCACTTCGAAGCAGAGGTCGGTGAGGCTGTGAGGGCTAAGGTCCGCTAGCCCGCGGTGATCCCCGAGTATGACCACACATCTGCAGGCAGTTCATAGTGCAGCTGCCACGTGATGGCCATGGGCTTGCTTCCCTCGTGCTGGACATACGTCGCCGGGCCAAGCAACATCCAGGGTTGGGCCTTGCCGATGTCGGTGTCTTTGTAACGCCGCATGAACAGCAGAACGTGGCTGCCGTGTTGCTTGTGCTGCTGGTAGCGCATGCCGGTGGGCGAGGTGGGCGCGGTTGTGCTCTGGGACTCCCAGTGGAAGAGGGAGGGGCTCAACGCGTAGTCCTTGTACCGGACCGTGGGGGAGAAGTCCTTCTCATTCTTCTCAAGGGTGATCAGCAGTGTGTCGGTCTGGTTCTGCTCGTCCCACAGGACACCCTGTGCAAAGGAACCGGGCATCTGACCGCCGAGGCGGGCGACACCAAGTGCGGCGAGGATCTCCGAGCGGTTGTATGCGCTGTGGATCTTCAGGGGTATGTGGGCGTGCGGGCCCTCCAGAGGGAGCGGGAAGTGGTCGGCTTGCTCCATCACGTGGTCGAGTACCTGGCTCAATTCGCTACGGAAGGCTCGCTGCTCACGGAGCGATTCGAGCCCTTCCTCGTACGAGCTGAACCCGCCAGCCCTGTCCCAGAGGTTGAAGAACAGCATGCGCGCGTACGTTTGGTCTTCAGCGCTCAACGAGTCATACGTCGGTGCGTCATCGCTCAACAAACGCGTGTAGGCATCGGCGCGTGCACGGTCGTCGACGTGTAGGAAGGCATGCACACGCTTCAACAGGTCCTCTTCGCCCGCCTGTTCAGGAAGGTTGGCCAAGCCGGCGCGGCGTAGGACGGTCGTCCACGAGTTGCTCGACTTATACAGCTCCCGGATTTCGCGGCGACTCTCCTTGAGGTAGTCGGCGAGGAGCGACGTGTCGAAGGCCCTCACCTCCTTGGCGAGGGTCTGGACGGTCGCCTTGATCTGGGTGCGAATGTTGTCCAGCACCAGCTTCTTGGACTTGCCTTCAAGGATGATCTGGCAGCCGGACGGTAGCAGAGGGAAGTCGCGCTCGGCATGCTCAAGGAGCCGGTTGCGCGACAGGTTAGTCATCGCGCGGAACTGCTCCTCGAACCGGAACTCGGCACGATGTTGGCCGATGAAATCGAGCACAGTGAGCACGGGCTTGTCCGGGGTGCGGCGCAGCCCTCGCCCCAGTTGTTGAAGAAAGACGGTGGCGCTGCTCGTGGGGCGCAAGAGGAGAAGCGTATCGACGTCGGGGATGTCCAAGCCTTCGTTGAAGAGGTCTACGGAGAAGATGACTTGGATCTCTCCGGCCTTGAGCTGGGACAGAACGTGGTCACGGACTTCGGGCTTGGACGCGCTATCCAAGGCTTCAGCCTTGAAGCCTGCGTCTTGGAAGCACTTCGCCATGAAGTGAGCGTGCTTCCTGCTGACGCAGAACCCGAGCGCCCGCATGTTCAGCGGATCGGACACCTTGTCCCGTACCTGCTTGATGACAATACGGGCGCGCGCGTCGTCGGCGGAGAACAAGTCGCCGAGCTGGCTCTGGTCGTACGCCCCCGAGCGCCAGTTGAGGCGGGAGAGGTCCGCACCGTCGGGCAAGCCGAAGTAGTGGAACGGGCAGAGGAGGTCGTTGTCGAGGGCTTCCCAAAGCCGCATCTCGGCGGCGATTCGACCTTGGAAAAACTCGTCCTGCACGTTCAGGCCGTCTGCGCGCTCGGGAGTGGCGGTCAGTCCAAGGAGTTGTTTCGGCTTGAAGTGGTTGAGAACGCGGCGATATGTCGTAGCCGTAGCGTGATGGAACTCGTCGATGACGATGATGTCGAAGTGTTCCGGGTCGAACTGGTCGAGTCGCTGGTCGGTGAGCGACTGCACGCTAGCGAAGACGTGTTTCCAGTCGCGCGGTAGCTCGCCGCTGAAAAGCACCTCGCCGAAGGACGCGTCGTCGAGCACTTCGCGGTACATACGGAGTGACTGCCGCAGGATCTCCTTGCGGTGTGCCACGAAGAGCAGCCGCGGGTACTGCTTGCCGCCCCCTTCCTTGTGGAGGTTGCGGTAATCCAGGGCGGCCATGACTGTCTTGCCCGTACCGGTGGCGGCGACCAGCAAGTTGTACCGGTGACCGCGTACCTCACGCTCGACTCGCAGTCGCTCCAGCATGTCGGCCTGGTGCGGGTGCGGGCGAACCTCAAGGCCCGAGAGGCTGATCTTGAAGTCTTGGTTGGACGGCGAACCGCCTGCCACGGTCAGAGCTTCGTCCAACTTGCGGGCGTCGCGATCGGGGTCGTAGGACTCGAAAGCGATGTCGTTCCAGTACGCGTCGAAGGTGGCCTCGAATTTGTTGAGTACGACTGGGGTGGCCACGGAGGACAGGCGTACGTTCCACTCCAGACCGTCGAGTAGGGCAGCCTTGGAAAGGTTGGAACTGCCGACGTACGCCGTGTCGAAACCGCTCTTGCGCCGGAAAAGCCAAGCCTTCGCGTGGAGGCGGGTTGAGCGGGTCTCGTAACTGACCTTCACCTCGGCGCCGAAGTCACGGACTAGCCGGTCGAGGGCGTGGCGGTCGGTTGCTCCGATGTAAGTAGTCGTGATGACTCGGATCTTGACACCGCGATCCCTGGCGGCGCGGAGAGAGTCTTCGAGCACGCGCAGGCCGTACCACTTCACAAAGGCGCAGAGCAGATCAATGCTGTCCGCCGTGGCTAGCTCCGCGCGCAGCTCACTGCCGAGGTTTGGGTCCTCGGGTGAGTTGGTGATGAGGGCGGTTTCCGAGAGAGGTGTCAGTGGGCGCATCGCATAGACGCCGGGCGCCTCTTTCTCGGCCAGGGCGAGGAGTTGGCGAGGTCCGTCAGAGATCAGGTCCGGCGGGTCCGTGGCTTCGAGGTCGGCTGAGCCGGATGCGAGTGACTCGATGATCCGGTTGGCGACGGCGACGCGCTTGTCATGCGGCAGCTGACTGAGTCGCCGACTAACGGCCTGACCGATGTGACGGGCGAGTACGTGGGGTGACGATTCTTCACTGACGTCGTCCTCGACGACCTTCCAACCACCCGCGCTCAACCGCTCCATTTGACCTTGCATGCGTTGGGTGACGAGTTCCTCAAATACACCCGCGACAGGCTGTGACAGATCCCCCGGCTGAGCCACGCTGTTTCCCCAATCCCCGACGCACAGCAGTGGCTCTGTTGTAGCAGGTGGCACCGACAGCCTCATGGACGGCTTCAACGGAGGGGTGTGGCCCAGACTGGTTGGAGGGGGCTCGGCGCGTCACGCCGGCGCCTGCCCCCCATGGCACTCCCCATAAACCCGCCCCGCCCCACACCAGCACCCAACCCCCGCTGCGGAGGCCACCCCACCGCCCGCCCCCGTGCCGCCAGCGTCGTCGCGTACTGCGGAAGCAGGGTCGTGTCCTCCGGGGACGAGAGCTCCGAGGCGGCGAAGGCCTCGTAGGACGGGACCGTGCCCGTCACGATGCCCAGGTTCGGGGTGCCGGAGGATGCCAGCTCCCTCAAGGACGTCTCTATCGTCGTCAGGTGCTCCTCATGTGAGGGGTACTCGACCGACAGCGAGGGATACGCGGAGAGCAGCTCAGTCAGCTCGTCCGCCGTCCAGTGCAGTACCGCCACCGGGAACGGGCGGGACAGGGCCTCTCGGTAGGCGCCCAGTTCGGCGCGTAGGCGGGAGATCTCCGCCTCCAGCTCCGCCGGGTTGTCCGAGCCGAGGGACCAGACGCGTTTCGGGTCGTGGAGTTCGTCCAGGGAGATCGGCATCGAGTGGAGGGTGTCCGCCAGGGCGTCCCATTCGTCGTGGGGCACGCCCAGCATGCGCCGGACTCGGTGGCGGCCGAACAGGAGCGGGTGCGTGGCGTACGGGGGCTCCGGGACGTCCGTCAGGAGGAGGCGGGCTCCCTCCGTGAAGGTTTCCTGCGCCTGCTCCAACTCGTCGTGGGACTCCAGGGCCTCGGCGACGATCACCCACGCTGCCGGGTCCCGGGGGGAGGACGAGCGGACGCCGTCGATGATCGCGCGGGCCTCGGCCTCGTGGCCGTACTCCCACAGGTTCGACGCCTTCAGGGCGCGTACCAGGTGGGGGTTGTCCAGGGGCGTCGACGACGCCAGCAGGCTGTCGTAGAGCGCGGTCGCGGCAGGGCGGTCGCCGGACAGTTCCAGGTGGGCCGCGGCCTGGAGGAGCAGGGCCTCGGCGTCCTCGGGATAGAGGCCGGCGGTTCGCTCCAGGCGTGCCGCTTCGGAGGTGTGGTCGACGTTTTCGGCAGGCGTGTCGGGGCGCATGGGGGACACCGTACTGCCCGTGGATGGCCGAACGGAGGGGAGAGGGGGGAAGAAGGGGCAGATATTGCCTGGTCGAGGAGGCCGTGGGCCTTGGTCACGCCTTCGCCAGGCACAGCAGCGTCAGGAACGGCACCGGGACCAGCGTCGCCGCCGCCAGCCATCGGCCGGGGCGGTCCTCGCCGCGGCGGCGGGGGCCCAGCACGTCCACCATCAGGAGCGCGAGCAGGAGCATCGTCCCCGTCACCGCCAGCAGGAACATCATCATCGGCGCGTGATCGAGGGTGTGGTAGTCGCAGTTCGAGCGGGCCGGGTCGGGGGCGAAGGCGTCGCAAGGTGAGGGGAGGTAGTCCGTCAGCAGCCAGTACGTGAGGTAGAGGGGGATGATCGCGGGCAGCCCGAGGCCGACGTTCGCCAGTGCGGGCGCCAGGAGGCCGGGGCGGCGCCCGCACTCGTCTCCCCCTTCTTCCTTTCCCTCTTCATCTCCCTCTTCTCCCTCTACTTCGTTCGTCACGTGACACACGACGTCCCGGACGTCCCTACGGTTGCCCCACGCCCACGGCGTCAGATCACCACCCCGTCGATCTGCAGCGTCTGCACCGCCTTCGCCGCGAACGGCACCGCCACCGACTTTCCGCTCAGGTACGTGTTCGAGTACGCCCGGTACTGGTCCCCGCCCGTCGTCACCGTGTTCCAGCGCGGGACCAGGCCGCCCGAGCCGCCGCTCACCGTCGTGAAGCGGGACAGGTCGAAGGTCAGCGTCTGGGCCGATGTCGACGTGTTCACCGCAACGATCACCAAGCGGCGCGCCGACGCGTCGTAGGCCGCCGCCGCGTAGCTCACGCCTGTGTCGAGGATGCGCATGCCGGGGCGGATGTGGCGGCTGAACTGGGCCATTACGTAGTATTTGGGCTGGATTGTGGTGGGTTGGAGGGTGTTCGCGTCGTACGCGATCATCGCCCAGCCCGTCGACGGGTCCATGACCTGCCAGTAGCACCAGGCGGTCGGGTGCAGCCAGCGGAAGTCGTAGCAGAGGTTGGAGGCCATGGTGAGGCCGGTGCCGTCGCTGTCGCCCGTCTCCGAGTTCCAGAGCTTTTTGCCGGACGTCGTCACCACGTCCGTGTAGAGGAGGTCCCTGCGGCCGTTCGAGCCCTGGTAGCCGTGCACGTTGACCTGCGACACCAGGGCCTTCGTCGACGTACCGAAGGATCCCCACGTCGAGCGGGCCGTGTCGTAGTTCGTCTCGTCCGAGGCCGCGATGCGGATCCCCGTCAGGCCCCGGCTGTCCAACTCGCTGCGCATGTACGGGAGTACGGCCGCCTGGACCGCCGGGTCCAGGTGGCAGCCCTCCTGGGTGCCGGTCGCCGTCCACCAGGTCGACGCCGGCTCGTTGAAGGGGTCGACCGTCGCGAAGTTCACGCCCCAGTTGTTCCTGGCGTGCAGGGCCGTGGCCGCCAGGTGGGAGGCGTGCTGGCGGTAGTTCCAGGTCTGGAGGTTGTTGCCGCCGCCCGCCGCGCCGGACGGGTTGTGGTTGGAACACATCCACCACATGGGGGAGTTGGCGAAGAGTTCCGTGGTCGCGCCGCGAGCCGTGGCCTTTGCCAGCATCGCGCGCTGGTTGGCGTCCGCGCTCCAGTTCCATGCCGAGGACGTGGGGTCCTCGTTGTTCCAGTCCTGCCAGAAGCCCTCGATCTGCTTGAAGCCGGGGATGTTCGGCGACTCGGTCATCGTCTCGCCGTTCACGCTGTTCCAGCTGCACGCGCCGAGGTTGTAGCGGGCGATGTTGAGGCCGAGGCCGGGCAGGGTCGTGCCGTTGTACGTCACCGAGTTGGTGGTGAAGAACAGGTCGGCGAAGTCGTTCCGGTTGCCGAAGACGTTCGCCCACCAGGCCAGGGACGTGCCCCAGCCCTCCCAGGTGCCGTACGACGTGCCGGGGTTGACGGCGATGGTGGCGTCCGCGTGGGCGGTGCCCGTCGCCAGGGCGCTGCCGAGGAGTGCGCCGCCCGATGCCGCCAGCAGAGTTCTACGTCGGATCATGACTTCTCCGCTTCGCTCAACGGCCGGTGTCGGCGGTGTCGTCGTCGAACCGGCTCCGTGGCTGGTCCCGTTCGTGCCGTTCATGCCGTCAGGAAGCATCGGGTGTGGCGTGTGAGGTTGTCGAGGGTTCTGACAGCCCTTTCTCAAACCTGTGGAGGAAGGGATGGGGGAAGCGTTCGGACGGTCGGACACGCACGGGTCTGGAGACCTCGCGCGGCGGCGCCTATCGTGCGGGCGGCCCCGGCGAATGAGGCTTGAGCAGACCCGAGGAGGCGCACGGATGGTGCGGGTTCGCGTCGTGCAGCACAGCGGGCTCCGGCGGCGGGCCCTGCGGCGCCGCGTGCTGTGGGGTGGCGGGGAGGTGCTCGTCACCGTCGGGGTGGTGCTTCTGCTGCTGGTCGTTCACCAGGTGTGGTGGACCAACCGGGAGGCGAGGGAGGGCGCCGGGCGAGAGGTCCGTGCCCTGGAGCGGTCCTGGGACGATGCGGACGGCGACTCCCGTACGGCCGGGTCGGCGCCGTCGGACGGGGCCGAACCCGCGCCCGAGGGCACCTTCGCGGACACCGGGGTGTCCGAGCCCACCGTCGGCGCCCGGCGCCGCGCCGCGGTCCCGCCCGTCCCCGACTGGTCCCGGGCCTACGCCATCCTCAGCATCCCGCGCCTCCACCTCCGCGTGCCCGTCGCCGAGGGCGTCAGCAAAGCGGGTGTGCTCAACAAGGGCTACGTCGGCCACTATCCCGGCACCGGGCAGCCGGGCCAGGCCGGGAACTTCGCCGTCGCCGGGCACCGCAACACCCACGGTGAGCCCTTCCGGTACATCAACCGGCTCGCGCCCAACGACATCGTGCGGGTCGAGACGCGCAGCGCGACGTACACGTACGCCGTCGACCGGACCCTGCCGCAGACCGCGGCCCATGACGGCAGCGTCATCCGGCCGATCCCGCGCTCGACCGTCAAGCCGGGCTACGGATACGAGGATCCGGGTTACTACCTCACCCTCACCACCTGCACTCCCGAGTACACCTCGAAGTACCGTCTGGTGGTGTGGGGCAAGCTCGTGTCCATGCGCCCGCGCTGAAGCCGCAGCCCTCAGGCGGTCGCACCCCGCTCCCGCAGTACCCCCACACTCACCGCCGCCACCAGCGCCAGCCCCGACGACACCACTATCGCGATGTCCGCGCCCTGTGCCAGGCCGCCCCCGGCGGACGTGGCGAGGGCGATGGTCAGGGCCACTCCGGCGCAGGAGCCGATGTAACGGAAGGTCTGCTGGGCGCCCGAGCCCATCGCGGCTCGCTGGGCCGGTACGGACTCCACCGCGAGCAGCGGCAGTGCGGCGTTCAGCAGGCCGCTGCCGATGCCGGCCAGCAGCAGGCCGGGGAGCAGCCGGGGCCAGGAACCCGCGTCGAGCGCGCCCAGCATCGCCAGGGCGCCGCCCGCGTGGAGGACGAAACCGATCGCCAGCTGCCACCGCGGTGACACCCGGCCGGACAGTCTGCGGGCCTGGAGGGCGACCGCGAAGGACAGGCCGGACCAGAGGAGGAACAGCCACGCCGTGTCCATCGCGGACAGGCCGAGCGTCTGCTGGAGCAGTGCCGGCAGGAAGCTGAACAGGCCGATCACCGCGAGCCCCGTGAACAGGCCGCCGGCAGAGGACGCGAGGAAGCGGGGGCGGCGCAGCAGGGACAGGTCGATCATCGGGGTCGCCGTGCGGCGCTCCACCGCGACGAAGAGGCCCAGCAGGGCCACGCTCGCCAGGAGCAGCAGGCCCACGGGTGCCCGCAGCCAGCCGTCCCGGCCCAGGGTCAGTGCCGCCACCAGGGCGACCAGGGCCAGTCCGAAGGTGACGGCCCCTGCGAGGTCGGGGCGGCCGCCGCGCGGGGCGCGGGACTCCGACAGGGTGCGCGTGGACAGGGCCGCCACGATCAGCGCGGCGGCGCCCAGGACGCCGTACGCGATCCGCCAGTCCGGCATGGCGCCGGCGACGACCGGGCCGAGCGCGATGCCGCCGCTCACGAACGCGCCCCAGACGCCGGTCGCGTGCAGGCGGCCGCGCGCGGTCGGGAAGGCGTGGACGATCAGACCCAGACTGCTGGCGAGGAGGGCCGCGCTCGCCGCGCCCTGGGCGACGCGGGCCAGCGTGAAGAGCCAGGTGGTGGTCGTCAGGGCGCCCAGGGCCGTGGTGACGCCCAGGGCGAAGGTGCCGGCGACGAAGATCCGGCGGCGGCCGTAGTCGTCGGCGAGGCTGCCGGCCACCAGGAGGAGTGCGGCGAGACCGAGCGGGGTGCCGTTCAGGAGCCAGGCCTGGGCGGACAGCGGGGTGTGCAGGGCGGCGGCGGTCTGGGGGAGCGTGACCATCGGCGCGGTGTACGTCATCAGGGCCACGGCGGTGGCGGCGCTGGTGAGGGTGAGGGTGGCGCGTGGGTTCGCGGGCTGCTCCGCGGCGGGGGCGGGGGAGGGCGCGGCCTGGGGTTCGGCGGGCGCCGCAGTGAGAGTTCGTTCATTGAACCGGGGCATGTGCCTCACCGTAACACCGTAGGTTCGTTCATTGAACCAAGAAGATGGAAAGGCGTTACAGTGGGCGCCATGGCACTGGGCAAGGACTACGCGACACAGGAGTGCTCGATCGCCCGGGCGCTGGAGATCGTCGGCGAGCGCTGGACGCTGCTCGTCGTTCGCGACGCCCTCTACGGCGTCCGGCGCTACAACGACTTCCTCGTCCACCTCGGCATCCCGCGTGCCGTCCTTGCAACCCGCCTCCAGGCGCTCACCGCGGAGGGCATCCTCGAAAAGCGCCGGTACCAGCAGTCGCCGCCGCGCGACGAGTACGTCCTCACCGACCGCGGCATCGCGCTGTGGCCCACCCTGCGCTCGCTGGGCCTGTGGGGCCGCGAGCACTTCGGCGAGGAGAAACTGCGCGTCTTCCGGCACGCCGACTGCGGCACGGAACTCGGCCCGTACGGCGAATGCCCCGCCTGCGGAACCGTCGTACCCGTCCCGGACGTCGAGATGGTGCCGGGACCCGGACTCGATCCGGACCCGGCGAATCCGGTCAGCCGGGCCCTGCTCGGGCCCAAGCGCCTGCTGCAGCCCATCGAGGCCGAACCGGCCGGCGTGACGGATGCCGGGCATCCTGTATAACGAACGTCAGGACGAGTTCGACGGGACGAGATCGAACAGGACACGTTCGTCAGGACACGTTCGTCAGGACGAGTTCGTCAGGGCGAGTTCGTAAGGGCAAGTGCTCACGAGGGGAGGGCCGTCGATGATCCGCAACTGGTCACGTCTGCGTCCCGCCGCCGTGCTGGTGCTGCTCTTCCTTGAGATCGCGCTGCTCGACACCGGCAGCCTCTCCGCGACCGTCGCGCTGGCCGCGACCGCCGCCGCCGGTTCCGCGTTCGCCGTCTGCTCGCTCCTCGCCTCACGCGCCGCGCCCGCGGTGCCGCCCACACGCGTGCGCACCGCCATCCGCGACCGGGCCCGCCGTACGGCATTCCTGCCGCAACGCGACCCCGACGCCTCGGGCCGGCCCCGGCCCAGGGCGCCCGGACACGCCCTTCCGGCGACCGCCGCGTAGGGCACGCACCTCTCACAGCTCCCACGTGTGACCCCGCGCGGGTCGTCATGCCGCCATGCCGATTTCCGGCATTCCTGTCATTCCCCCGGCACGACGAGACCCCCGGAGGGCTCACCCATGTCCGTTTTCGCCGACCTTGTTCAGCAACTCGCCGACCTGCTCCAGCCGCTGTTCGGCGCCTCCGCGGCCGCCGCCGCGATCGTCCTGTTCACCGCGTTCGTACGGCTGCTCGTGCATCCGCTGTCCCGGGCCTCCGCGCGCGGGCAGAAGGCGCGGGCCGGGCTCCAGCCGAAGATCGCCGAGCTGCGCAAGAAGCATGCGAAGAACCCGGAGCGGCTCCAGCAGGCCGTGATGGAGCTGCACACCAAGGAGAAGGTGTCGCCGCTGTCCGGGTGCCTGCCCAGCCTGTTCCAGCTGCCCGCCTTCTTCCTCCTCTACCACCTGTTCTCGAACACGACGATCGGCGGGAAGGCGAACGAGCTGCTGTCGCACCAGTTGTTCGCCGCGCCCCTCGGGGACCGGTGGGCCGACGCGCTCGGCGACGGCGGTGCGTTCGGGGGTGCCGGGCTCGTGTACGTCGGGCTGTTCGTGGTCGTCGCCTGTGTCGCCGCGTTCAACTACGGCCGTACGAAGCGGATGATGGCCGCGAATCCGGCGGTGCCGGTGGTCGACGGGGAGCCGGTGCCGGGGATGGGGGCCGTCAGCAAGGTCATGCCGTTCATGTCCTTCTTCACGCTCTTCACCGTGGCGGTGGTGCCGCTGGCGGCCGCGCTGTACGTCGTGACCAGTACGACGTGGAGCGCGGTGGAGCGGGCCGTGCTCTATCGCTGAACGCGCTGAACGCGCTGAACGCGCTGAACGCGCTGAACGCGCTGAACGCGCTGAACGCGCTGAACGCCGGGGACCCGTCGCCTACGGTCCAGTACGTGAACCGGGTATTGCGGACTGGGCGTAGACCTTGGAGGATCGACCAGTCCTCCGATGGCTGCACCCGTCGGCGGGCGCCCGCGATCGAGGGAGATTGTGATCATGAAGCTGCTGCGAGTCGGTACGGCAGGAGCGGAGCGGCCCGCGCTGCTCGACGCCGAGGGGGCCTTGCGGGACCTGTCGGGCGTCGTGCCGGACATCGACGGACCGCTGCTCGCCGACGACGCCGCGCTCGGCCGGATCCGCGCTGCCGCGGACGCCGGTGAGCTGCCCGAGCTGGACGGCGCCGGACTGCGGGTCGGGCCGCCCGTCGGGCGCATCGGCAAGGTCGTGTGCATCGGGCTGAACTATCACGACCACGCCCGCGAGACCGGCGCCGAGCCGCCCGCCGAGCCGGTCATCTTCTTCAAGGCCGCGGACACGGTCGTCGGGCCGGACGACACGGTGCTGGTCCCTCGCCGGTCGTCGAAGACCGACTGGGAGGTCGAGCTCGCGGTCGTCATCGGACGTACGGCCCGGTATCTGGACTCGGCCGAGGAGGCGCTCGCGCATGTCGCCGGGTACGCGGTGGCGCATGACGTGTCCGAGCGGGAGTTCCAGATCGAGCGGGGCGGGACCTGGGACAAGGGCAAGAACTGCGAGACGTTCAACCCGCTGGGACCCTGGCTGGTGACGGCGGACGAGGTGCCGGACCCGCAGAACCTCGCGCTGAAGCTGTGGGTCAACGGCGAGCTGAAGCAGGACGGCACCACGGCCGAGCAGATCTTCCCGGTCGCCGAAGTCGTGCGGTACGTCAGCCAGTTCATGACGCTGTATCCCGGTGACGTCATCAACACGGGTACGCCGGCGGGGGTTGCCATGGGGCGGCCCGAGCCCAAGCCGTATCTGCGGGCCGGGGACGTGGTGGAGCTGGAGATCGAGGGGCTCGGGCGGCAGCGGCAAGAATTCAAGGATGCCTAGAGGGGTGGGGGCTGCGCGTGTACGGCGGGTGCGGGCCGTCCGTGGTTGATCGCGCAGTTCCCCGCGCCCCCTAGAAGCAGGGCGTTGCCCTTACTGCTTCTCCAGGAAGTGCTCCAGCGCCTCCACCACCATCCGGTGGTCCTCCAGTTGGGGCAGGCCGCTCACCGTCACTGATCCGATGACGCCGACGCCCTCCACGTTGATCGGGAAGGAGCCGCCGTGGGCCGCGTAGGTGTCGGGGTCCAGGCGGGAGGAGTCCTCGAAGGTCGTGCCCTTGGCGCGGAAGCGGGCGCCGACGACGTAGGAGGACGTGCCGTAACGCTCCACCACCCGTCGCTTGCGGGCGATCCAGGCGTCGTTGTCGGGGGTGGAGCCGGGCAGGGCCGCGTGGAAGAGCTGCTGGCCGGCCCGGTGGATGTCGATGGCGACGGGGGCCTGGCGCTCGCGGGCCATCTCGACCAGCAGGGAGCCGAGCGCCCACGCGTCCTCGTAGGTGAACTGCCGGAAGACCAGGCCGCGTTCCTGGGCCTCCAGCTCCTCCAGGGACGGGGTGATCTCCGGGTGGAACTTGGGGGTGATCCCCGGGTTGTGCGTCTTGCTGGTCATCACAGCTTCACCACCACTGCGTCGCGTGCCGAACGGTGTGCCGCTTCCAGTACGTCGAGGGCGGCTGCCGCCTCCAGAGCCGTCACCGGGTTGGGGCCGCCGTCCAGCAGGGCCTTTGCCACGGCCGCATAGTAGGCGGGGTAGTCGCCGGGGAGGGTGGGTTCGACGCGGCCGCCGCCCGTCAGGGGGGACTCGCCGGAGCCGACCCGGCCCCACAGTGACTCGGGTTCCGTGCCCCAGCCGGCAGTCGTGTCCGGACGCTGTCCCTCCCGCAGTGCCGCCTCCTGCGGGTCCAGGCCGTGCTTGACGTAGCCCGCCTTCGAGCCCAGCACCCGGAAACGCGGGCCCAGTTGGGCGGTCGTCGCGGAGGCGTAGAGGTGAGAGCGGACGCCGTTCGCGTGCGTGAGCGCGATGAACGTGTCGTCGTCCGTCTCCGCGCCGGCACGGCGGACGACCGCCTCGGCGTACACCTGCGTGACCGGGCCGAAGAGCACCAGCGCCTGGTCGACGACATGGCTGCCGAGGTCGTACAGCAGACCTCCGATCTCTGCCGGGTCGCCGGACTCCCGCCAGCCGCCCTTGGGCTGCGGACGCCAGCGCTCGAAGCGGGACTCGAAGCGCCATACGTCGCCCAACTCGCCCTCGGCCAGGAGCCGGCGCAGCGTCAGGAAGTCGTTGTCCCAACGGCGGTTCTGGAAGACCGACAGCAGCAGGCCGCGCTCCTCGGCCAGCGCCGCCAGCTCGCGTGCCTCGGCCGCGGTGCCGGCGATCGGCTTGTCGACGACGACCGGGAGGCCCGCCTTCAGGGCGGCGGTCGCGAGCGGGACGTGCGTCTTGTTGGGGGACGCGATGACGACCAGGTCGAGGTCGTCGGCGCGGGCGAGCAGCTCGTCGGGCGTGGCGGCGACGCGTACGTCCGGGTGCTCGGTGCGGGCCTGCTTCTGCCGCTCGGGGTTCGACGTGACCACCGTGTCCAGGGCGAGTCCCTCGGTGGTGGCGATCAGCGGGGCGTGGAAGACGGAGCCTGCGAGGCCGTAGCCGACCAGGCCGACGCGGAGGGGAGTAGCACTCATGGATCCCACTTTCGCAACGCTGTTGCCAAAGTGCAAGCGCCGGGGACAATGGGTGCGTGAAGCATGGTGTGGACAGTGGAGTGGTCGGTGGCGTGGTCGGTGGCGTGAACAGGGCGAAGGGTGGCACCGGTACCGGGACCGGCATGGGTACCGGCAGCGCTGTCGGGCTCGGCGGCGTGAACCTGGGCGCCCTGCGCAGTCACAACACCGCGCTCGTGCTCGACCTGCTGCGCACGGCCGGTCCCGAGGGCATCAGCCGGCTCGAACTCGCCGAGCGCACCGGCCTCACCCCACAGGCGGTCAGCAAGATCACCGCCCGGCTGCGGGAGGACGGGCTCGCCGCGGAGGCGGGGCGCAGGGCGTCGACGGGAGGCAAGCCGCGCACGGTGCTGCGGCTGGTACCGGAGGCCGGGCATGCGGTCGGCGTCCATCTGGACCGGGACGAGCTGACGGCTGTGCTCTGCGATCTGACCGGTGCCGTGGTCGCCCAGCGCCGGACCCCGCTGGACCTGGGGGCCGGCGCGGAGACGGTCGTCGAGCGGACCGTGCGGGAGGTGCGGGAGCTGGCGGCCGGGGGCGGTCGGCCGATTGCCGTGCTCGGCGTCGGCGTGGCCCTGCCCGGACCGCTCGACCACCGGCGCGGTGTGCTGCACCGGGTCACCGGGTTCCCGGAGTGGAACGGCTTCCCACTGCGCGACGTCCTCGCGCGGCGCCTCTCGCTGCCGGTCGTGGTCGACAAGGACACCAACGCGGCGGCGCTCGGGCTTGCGGTAGGGGGTGCGGCCGGGGGAGGGGCGGCGCCCGGCACGGCAGGGCCTGACGCGGGCGGGTCCGGCGCCGCCGGGCCCGTCATTGCCGCGCCTGTCATTGCCGCGCCTGTCATTGCCGCGCCTGTCATTGCCGGGTCCGGTACGGGCGCCTCCGGCACGGGCGCCTCCGGTACGGACGCCTCCGGGACCGCCGCGCTCGTCACTGCCGCGTCCGGTACCTCCGAGTCCGGTACCTCCGGCTCCGGCGCCCCCGCGCCCATCACCTCCAGCTCCGGCACGGCCGCGTCCGTCACCACCGCCCCCGTCACCACCGCCCCCGTCACCACCCCACCCACCCCCTCCCCATCAGCCCCCTCCTTCGCCTACCTCCACTTCGGCGCCGGAATCGGCGGCGGGCTGGTCATCGGGGGAGTCGTGCACCGCGGGACCCGCACCGGAGCCGGGGAGTTCGGGCATCAGGTCGTTCAGCTGGACGGCCCGCCCTGCGGGTGCGGCAACCGCGGCTGTGTCGAGGCGCTGTGCCTGGCCGCCGTGGCGCGCGGTGACCTGGCGGAGGCGGCCCGGGTGCTCGGCACGGCCGCGGGCAACCTGGTCGCGCTGCTCGACGTCGACCTCGTGCTGCTGGGCGGCCGTACGGTCGCCGCCGCGCCGGAGACCTTCGTACGCGGTGTCGCCGCCGTTCTCGACGAGCGTGCCCGGCGCGCGGGCGAGGACGCCGTGCCGGTGCGGGTCGCCGCCGGCGGGGAGCGCGGGGTCGCCGAGGGGGCGGCCCAGCTGCTGCTGGCGCCGTTGTTCGGGCGGGCCGAGGGGTGAGGCGGCGGCGTTGAGGCTCGTGGCTGTGCCCTCGCTCCCGGCGGCGGGCGTGCGCTGATCGAGGGCCGTATGCGGCGGCGGCGTCCGCTGATCGAGCGGACTTGCGAAGCCGTACGGAATGGCACCGCCGGGAACCCGTCCCCACCCGGCATGGTCATGTGTTCATGCGACTGCACTCACCCGCCTCCCTCTGCCTCGCAGCAGCCGCCCTCCTAGCCGTGGCGCCCCCGGTGCGCGCGGAGCCCGCGGCCGAGCTGCCCAGCTGCGCCACCGACGACCGGGCATTCCCCCTCACGACCCGCCTCCACGGCGGCCCCGACTCCTACGTGGCCGGCGGTGGATTCGGCACCTGGTACCTGGACCTCACCAACAAGACCGGCCGGACCTGCACCGGCATCCACCCCGTCGTCGTCCTCATCGACGCCAAGCGAGCCCTCAAGCCGTCCCAGCCCCGACTGGAGTTCTACGGCAGCCCGCGCGGCAATCCGAGCAGCAGTCCGAAGGGCGGCGCGGACGGCGGCCCGGACAGCGCCCGCCCCCACGCCGTCCGCTTCGAGACCACCGACGAGGACGAACTCGTCGGCGCCTTCGGCGGGTCCGGCGACTCCGGCGACTTCCCCGGCTTCACCGTCGGCCCCGGCAAGACGGTCACCGTGAAGGTCCGGCTCGCCGTCACCTCGGACGCCGTGCCGAACAAGGTCACCGCCAACGCGGCCGTCGTCCAGCGTCACCAGGGCGACGGCGACTGGGTCGGCCAGTCCAACGACTACCGCTTCACCATCGACGCCGACCCGGCCGACCCGGCCCACCCGCACGGCAAGGCCGAACCGGCCGACACGACCGCCCCTAACGACCCGGCCGCCCGGGAGTCCTCGGCTTCCTCGGCCTCCCCGGCCGCCTCCGCCGCCGCGAACCCCTCGGCGACCCCCGGCGCCGACAACCCCCGCGGCCATCTGACCCTCGCCGACGAACTGGCCCGCACCGGCCTCACGCCCCCCGGCGCCACCTTCGCCACCACCGCGGCCCTCCTCCTGGCCGGCATCACGCTGCTCATCGCCCGGAGGCGCCGCTGAGTGAGCCCGCCCCGTCTGCGACGATCCCTGCGTGGACTACCCGAACAACCAGGCCCCCGGCGCCCCCGTGCGCCAGGGCATCCCGGAGCACGGCCGGATCCCGAAGTACTACGCGGTGAAGGCCCGGCTCGACCTCCTCGTCGGCGAACTCGGCGAGGGCGACCCGCTCCCCACCGAGCGCGACCTCTCCGAGGAGTACGAGGTCGCCCGCGAGACCGTCCGGCAGGCGATCCGGGAGCTGGTGCTGGAGGGCAAGCTGCGGCGGCGGGGGCGGGGCACGGTCGTGGCCGGGCCCAAGCTCGAACAGCCCCTCTCCCTCGCCAGCTACACCGAGGGTGTACGGCGGCAGGGGCGGGCCCCCGGCCGTAGCCTCGTCACCCTCGACCGCTTCCCCTGCCCCGCCGCCCTCGCCGCCGAGACGGGCCTGGTACGCGGCGAACCCGTCTGGCACATGGAGCGCGTCCTGCTCGCCGACGACGAGCGGGTCGGCCTGGAGAGCACGTACGTCGCCGTCGCCCGGGTGCCCCGGCTGGACGCCGACTTCGACCCCGACTCCTCCTTCTACGCCTTCCTCAACGGACAGGGCATCGTCTTCGGCGACGCCGACGAGCGCCTGGAGACCGTGCTGGCGACCCCCCGCGAGGCCCTGCTCATCGGGACCCCGCCCGCCCTTCCGATGCTGCTGATCCACCGGGTGTCACGGGACACCGCCGGGGAGCCGCTGGAGCGGGTGCGGACGCTGTTCCGGGGGGACCGCTTCTCGTTCACCACACATCTGCGCGGCTGAAAAGTCCGGAATTCGACCCGTTCGCCATGCGATCAATTATCACGAAGAGATAACGGGTCTAGCCCAAACGTGATGGCCAGTTCACGCTCTCGTTGTCAGCCGGACCCTTCCGGTTACCCGATCCCGAGGAGCGTTGCCGTCGTGAGAGTGATAGTCGTCGGAGCCGGCGTGGTGGGCACCATGCACGCCTGGCAAGCAGTGGAACGCGGCCACGAGGTCGTACAGATCGAGCGCGAGGCGGAGGCTCGCGGCGCGTCGTTGCGCAACTTCGGACAGATCTGGGTGAGCGGACGCGCGGGCGGCGAGGAACTGCGGACCGCGCTCAGGGCACGGGAGCTGTGGGAGGGGATCGGAGCCCGCGTCCCGGGCCTCGGCTTCCGGCCGAACGGCTCCCTGACCCCCGTCCGCGGCGACCTGGAGCTCGCCGTCGCCGAGGCCGCCGTGGCGCGCGAGGACGCCGCCGTCCGCGGACACAAGTTGCTGACGCCCGACGAGGCACGCGCCGTGAACCCCGCCCTGCGCGGCGACTTCACCGCCGCCCTGTACTGCGAACGGGACGCCGCCGTCGAGCCGCGCACCGCACAGCTCGCCCTGCGCGAGGAACTGCTGAAGTCCCCGAACTACACCTTCAGGCCCGGCCGGGAGGTCCGCGAGGTCATCGGCGGCAGTGCCGTCCGCGACGACCACGGGGACGTGCACAGCGGCGACGTCGTCGTCCTGTGCACGGGCGCCTGGCTCGGCGGTCTGGTCCGCGAGCTGGCCGGCCCCGACCTGCCCGTGCGCCGCGTCCGCCTGCAGATGATGCAGACCGACCCGCTGGGCGAGCCGCTGACCACCTCGGTCGCCGACGCGGACAGCTTCCGCTACTACCCGGCGTACGCCTCCGCCGCGCTCGACACCCTCAACGCCGGTCAGGCGCAGACGGAGACCGCCGCGGCCCACCGGATGCAGCTGCTGATGGTGCAGCGCGCCGACGGCGGGCTGACCATCGGCGACACCCACGAGTACCAGCACCCCTTCGCCTTCGACACCCTGGAGGACCCCTACGACCACCTCACCGAGGTCGTCGAGTCCCTCCTCGGCCGCCCGCTGCCGAAGATCCGGCGCCGCTGGGCCGGGGTGTACGCGCAGTGCACGGACACCTCCCGGGTCGTGCACCGGCAGCAGGTGCGCGACGCGGTGTGGCTGGTGACCGGGCCCGGCGGGCGCGGGATGACCTGCTCGCCCGCGATAGCCGAGACGACCGCGAACGAACTGGGTTGGTGAGAAAAATGACGATCAATCAGTCGATCAATCAGCCGAACATTCAGCAGACGCGGCTGGTCGTGCTCGACATGGCCGGTACGACCGTCGCCGACGGCGGCCTCGTCGAGCGCGCCTTCGCGGCGGCCGCCGCGGAACTGGGCGTCGAGCCCGGCTCCCCGGACCACGCCGACAAGCTCGCCTACGTACGCGCCACCATGGGCGAGTCCAAGATCTCCGTCTTCCGGCATCTGTTCGGCGACGAGGAGCGGGCTCAGCGCGCCAACGCGGCCTTCGAGAAGGCGTACGGCGAACTCGTCGACGGCGGGCTCGTCGCACCGGTCCCCGGCGCCCGCGAGGCCATCGAGGAGCTCCAGGCCGGCGGCCGCAGCGTCGTCCTCACCACCGGTTTCGCCCGGGTCACCCAGGACGCGATCCTCGACGCGCTCGGCTGGCAGGACCTCGTCCCCCTCACGCTGTGCCCGGCCGACGCCGGGGGCCGGGGGCGGCCGTACCCGGACATGGCCCTCACCGCGCTCCTGCGGACGGCTGCCGCCGACGACGTCCGGGAGACAGCCGTCGTCGGCGACACCTCCTACGACATGCTCAGCGGCGTCCGCGCGGGCGCCGGCCTGGTCGCCGGCGTCCTGACCGGCGCGCACGACGCGGACGCACTGCGGGCGGCCGGCGCCACCCATGTCCTCGGCTCCGTCGCGGAGTTGCCAGGAGTGCTGACATGAGCGGCATCCGCTTCGACTCCGTCAGCGTCGCCTACGACGGCAACGTCGTCCTCGACTCGCTCGACCTCACCGTCGAGCCCGGCGAGGTCATGGCGCTGCTCGGGCCGTCCGGATCCGGCAAGACCACCGCGTTGCGGGCGGTCGCCGGGTTCGTACGGCCCGCCTCCGGGCGGGTGTTCCTCGGCGGACAGGACGTCACCGACCTGCCGCCGTACCGGCGGGGCATCGGGATGGTCGTCCAGCAGTACGCGCTGTTCCCGCACATGCGGGTCGAGGAGAACGTCGCCTTCGGATTGAAGGCGCAGAAGACCCCCAAGGTCACCAAGTCCGAGATCCGCACCCGGGTCGCCGAAGCCCTGGAGATGACGGGCATGGCCGCCTACGCCCGCCGCTACCCGCGCGAGCTGTCCGGCGGCCAGCAGCAGCGCGTCGCCATCGCCCGCGCCCTCGCCATCCGCCCCGGCGTCCTCCTCCTCGACGAACCGCTCTCCGCCCTCGACGCCCGCCTGCGCTCCGGCATGCTCGCCGAACTGGCCCGTCTCCACCGCGAGTTGCCGGACGTGACGATCCTGTACGTCACCCACGACCAGGTCGAGGCCCTCACCCTCGCCGACCGGATCGCGGTGATGGACAGCGCCCGGCTCCAGGCCTGCGGCACCCCGCGGGAGCTGTACCGGGCGCCGGCCAACGAGTTCACCGCGTCCTTTGTCGGAAACGCCAACCTGCTGCCGGTGACGGTCGGTTCGGGCGGCGTCGCCTTCGGCGGCGGCGAACTGAAGGTGGACACGGAGGGCGCGGCGCCGGGTGCGAAGGCGACGCTGTGCGTACGGCCCCACCTCGTCGGCCTCGGCGACGGACCCAACGGGCTCTCCGGGACCGTGACGGAGATCCAGTGGCGCGGCGCCACCCACCGGCTGTACGTCGAGGTCGACGGCCACCCGGTCATAGCGGACCTGCGGGAACTCAAGGACCCGCCCGCCCACGGCGACGAGGTCACCCTGCACTTCTCCCCGGACGACGCGGTACTGCTGGCCGCAGGAGTGAGCCATGGCTGAGGTCGTTCGTCGGCTGAGGGCGGGCCGTGGCTGGTCGCGCCCGCGCGGCGGCAGCCGCAGAATCAGCAAGGTCCCGCGCCCCTGGTTGGCTGCCGTCCCGCCAGTCGCCTTGCTCTCCGCCCTTTTCCTCTACCCCCTCGCCCTCGTAGTCCAGCAGTCACTCCAGCCCGACACCGGCGGCACGTCCCTCCAGCCGTACGCCGACGTCTTCGCCTCCCACGCCTTCCGCGAGGCGCTGTGGACCACCGTGTGGCTGGCGGTCGGCTCGACCGCCGGATGTCTGGTCCTCGGGTTCGTCATCGCGCTCGTCATCGCCTTCGTGCCCTTCCCCGGGGCACGGGCGGTGGCCCGCTTCATCGACGTCTTCCTGTCCTTCCCGTCCTTCCTGATCACGCTGGCCCTGCTGTTCATCTACGGCACGGTCGGCATGGCCAACGGCCTGTGGACCGACGTCACCGGCGCCCAGGACGGACCCTTCCAGTTCCTCACCACGCCCTGGGGGGTCCTGCTCGCCGAGATCACGTACTTCACGCCGTTCGTCGTACGACCGCTGCTCGCGGCCTTCTCCCAGCTGGACACCGCCCAGCTGGAGGCGGCCAGTTCGCTCGGCGCGCGCCCGCTGCGCATCATCCGCCGGGTGATCCTCCCCGAGGCGCTGCCCGCCCTCGCCGCGGGCGGCAGTCTCGTGCTGGTCCTGTGCCTCAACGAGTTCGGCATCGTCCTGTTCACCGGCGCGAAAGGCGTCACGACCCTGCCGATGCTCGTCTACAGCAAGGCGATCCTGGAGTCCGACTACCCGGGCGCGTGTGTGGTCGCCGTCGTCAACGTCCTGATCTCCGTGGGCCTCTACGGCCTCTACCGGGTGGTGAGCCGCCGTGCTCGTGCATAGCCGCGGGGCCAAGTGGGCCGTATGGGCCCTGTTCCTAGTCCTGTTCCTGCCCCTGTTCGCCCTTCCGCTGCTCGTCGTCCTCGGCGCTTCCTTCGCCACCAACTGGTCGAGCGTGCTGCCCTCCGGCTTCACGACCGGCCACTACAGCGCCGCCACCCGCGGCGAGGCCCTCCAGGCCCTCACCGCCAGCCTGGTCACGGCCGCCGCCGCGAGCCTGCTCGCGCTCGTGGCCGGGACCTGGGCGGCCCTCGCGGCGGCCGGGCTGAAGAGGCGGTACCGCAGGGTCCTGGACGCGCTGTTCGTCCTGCCGGTCGCGGTGCCCTCGGTGGTCGTCGGCCTCGCGATCCTGGTGGCGTTCTCCCAGCCGCCGTTCCTGCTCAACGGCACCCGCCAGATCGTGATCCTCGCCCACACCGTCCTGGTCACCGCCTTCGCCTACCAGTCCGTGTCCGCAGCCCTCGCCCGCCTCGACCCCGCGTACGAACAGGCCGCCGCCTCCCTCGGCGCCCGGCCCGCCTACGTGCTGTGGCGGGTCAGGCTCCCCCTCCTGCTGCCGTCCCTCACCGCTGCCGCCGGCCTCTGCTTCGCCCTGTCCATGGGCGAGTTGAGCGCCACGATGATGCTCTACCCGCCCGACTGGACCCCGCTGCCCGTCCTGATCTACGCGGCCACCGACCGCGGCGCCCTCTTCGCCGGCTCCGCCCTCGCGGTGGTCCTGATGGCGGCGACACTGCTCGCGCTGTTCGCCGTCTCCCGCATCCGCACCCGAGCCTCGTACCGCTGACCCGCAGCCCCGGCTCGCCCCGCTGATCCAGCTCGCAAGAACCCTCAACGCGCAAGGAGCTCCTCCGCCATGCCCAGAAACACCCTCAAGCTCGCGACAGCCCTCGCCCTCCTCGCCGCCCCGGCCCTGTCCGCCTGCGGCGGCAACTCCGCAGCCGCCGACGAGAAGGTCGTCACCGTCTACAGCGCCGACGGCCTCAAGGGCGAGCACGGTGACGGCTGGTACGACCGGATCTTCAAGGACTTCGAGAAGCAGACCGGCATCAAGGTCGAGTACGTCGAGGGCGGCTCAGGCGAGATGGTGCAGCGCGCCGCCCGGGAGAAGGGCAACCCGCAGGCCGACGTGATCGTCACGCTCCCGCCGTTCATCCAGCAGGCCGACGGCAAGGGCCTGCTGCAGAAGTACGCCCCGAAGGGCTCCGACCAGGTCAGCGGCGCCGACAAGGCCGCCGACGCGACCTGGACCTCGGTCGTGAACAACTACTTCGGGTTCATCTACAACAAGAAGGAGCTGAAGCAGGCGCCCGCCACGTGGGAGGAGCTGCTGGAGGGCAAGTACAAGAACAAGCTCCAATACTCCACCCCGGGCGTCGCCGGCGACGGAACGGCCGTGCTCATCAAGGCCATGCACGACTTCGGCGGCGAGAAGCCCGCCATGGACTACCTCCGCAAGCTCCAGTCCAACAACGTCGGACCCTCCGCCTCCACCGGCAAGCTCGCACCCAAGGTCGACAAGGGTGAACTGCTCGTCGCCAACGGTGACGTCCAGATGAACTTCGCCCAGTCCAAGACCATGCCGAACCTCGGCATCTGGTTCCCTGCGAAGGACGGCGGCAAGCCCACCACCTTCGCCCTGCCCTACGCCGCCGGTCTCGTCACCGACGCCCCCCACACCGAGAACGGCAAGAAGCTCCTCGACTTCATGCTGAGCAAGGACGCCCAGAAGCAGGTCAGCGAGATCGGCGGCGGCTTCAGCGCCCGCCAGGACGTCAAGGCCACCGACGCCAACGCCACCGCGCTCGCCAAGATCATCGACGGCGTCGAGGTCTTCGAGCCCGACTGGGACGACATCGACAAGAACCTGACGTCGTACGTCGACGCCTGGAAGTCGGCCACCGACAGCTGATCCACGACAGCTGACCCACCCCGTACGGACCGCACCACGCAACGCCCCTGGCACCACACCGGGGGCGTCGCCATGCCCGCTCCCACCCGCCCAGGAGGATCACGTGACGTCACACCTGTCCCGCCGCACCGTCCTCACCACCACCACGGCGACCGCCGCCACCCTGGCACTCGGCGCCTCCACCGCGCCCGGCGCGCACGCCCTGCCCACGCTCCCGAACGGCACCAGCAAGGACAAGGTGCTCGTCATCGGCATGGACGGCCTGCGGCACGACCGCATCGACGCGGCCAGCGCCCCGCACCTGAAGGCCATGATGAGCGAGGGCACGTACGGCACCTCGCTGCTGTACTCGGGCCCGATGGCCGCGACGTCCTCGGGCCCCGGCTGGTCCACCATCGCCACCGGCGTGTGGCCCGACAAGCATGGCGTGAAGGACAACACCTTCGTCGGCAAGAACTACGCCCGCTACCCCGGCTTCCTCGCCCGCCTCGCCCAGGTCCGGCCCGCCCTGTCCACCTACGCCGCCGTCGACTGGAAGCCCTTGGACACCCAGGGCACCGTCACCCCCGGCGCGGACGCGAAGCTGGTCCTCGACGGCGACGCCGACGGCTACACCGGGCACGACGCCACCATCGCCGCCGAGACCGAGGCGCTCCTGCGCGACCAGAACCCGGACGTCCTGTTCGTCTACTTCGGCCAGTCCGACATCGTGGGCCACAACCAGGGCGCGGGCAGCCAGGCCTACCTCGACCAGATCGCGGTCCAGGACGCGTTCGTCGGCCGGCTGCGCGCCGCGGTCAAGGCCCGGCCCAGTTACGCCTCCGAGCGCTGGACGGTCATCGTCGCCACCGACCACGGCCACACGGACCCGGGCGGCCACGGCGGGTCCTCGATCGAGGAGCGGCGCACGTTCGTGCTTGCCACCGGCCCGGGCATCGCAGCCGGCGCCCGCCCGATCGACACGCGGCTCGTCGACGTCGTCCCCACCGTCCTCAAGCAGCTCGGCATCCCCGTCGACCCCGCCTGGGGCCTGGACGGCAAGCCGGTCCAGGAGCGCTCCGGCGACCCCTTCGACGCGCTCACCCTGGCCACCCGCACGGACGAGACGGGCATCCCGTCGACCGTCCGCGGCTACACGCACACCCCGCCGAGCGGCTGGTCCGTCATCAACAACGCCATGGGCACCGGCGGCATGACCGAGTGGCGCGGCTGGGCGTTCGCCACCGACGAGTTCTGGTCCCGCACCCAGCGTGACCAGTGGCGTGAGCTCAACGTCCGCGCCCGCGGCGTCTTCGCGGTCGCCGACTCCGACGAGTGGGCCGACAAGAGCTTCTCCGGCACGTACGACTCGACCCTGGTCACCCCGGCGTACGACGTCACCGGGAAGACGAAGGTGCGGCTGGACTTCACGACCCTCTACCGGCAGGAGGGCTCCCAGACGGCCCAGATCCTCGCGTCCTTCAACGGCGGCACGCCCACCGTCGTCAAGAGCTACACCTCCGACGTCGTCTCGCAGCCGCAGTCCGTTTCCGTCGACGTCCCCTCCGGGGCCGCCAGCGTGAGCTTCCGGTTCCGCTACACCGGGTCCAACAACTGGTACTGGGTGATCGACGGGGTCAGGATCAGCCAGTCCTGATTACTCTGGGGGCGTCGGTACGCCGTGGTTCCGGCGCCCCCAGCTCATCCCGTACGCAGGCCAGGAGCACAGCAACATGGCAGACCGCAAGCCCATCGAGTCCTGGCTCACCGACATGGACGGTGTGCTCATCCACGAGGGTGTGCCGATTTCCGGCGCCGACGCCTTCATCAAGAGGCTGCGCGAGTCCGGCAAGCCCTTCCTCGTCCTCACCAACAACTCGATGTACACCCCGCGCGACCTGCACGCCCGGCTGAACCGCATGGGCCTGGAAGTGCCGATCGAGAACATCTGGACCTCGGCGCTGGCCACCGCCAAATTCCTCGACGTCCAGCGCCCGGGCGGTTCGGCGTACGTCATCGGCGAGGCGGGCCTGACCACCGCGCTGCACGACATCGGGTACATCCTCACCGACCACGACCCGGACTACGTCGTCCTCGGCGAGACCCGCACCTACTCCTTCGAGGCCATGACCAAGGCGGTCCGGCTGATCAACGCCGGCGCCCGTTTCATCTGCACCAACCCCGACGAGACGGGTCCGTCGACCGAGGGCCCGCTGCCCGCGACCGGCGCCGTCGCCGCGCTGATCACCAAGGCGACCGGCAAGCAGCCGTACTTCGCGGGCAAGCCGAACCCGCTGATGATGCGGACCGGCCTGAACGCCATCGGGGCGCACTCCGAGTCCAGTGCCATGATCGGCGACCGCATGGACACCGACGTGCTGGCCGGCATGGAGGCCGGGATGCAGACGTTCCTGGTGCTCACCGGGCTGACCCGGCCCGAGCAGGTGGAGAACTTCCCGTACCGGCCCTCCAAGGTCGTCGACTCCATCGCGGACCTCGTCGACCGGATCTGAAACCCGGGGACGGGGAAACGGGGCGCAACACGACCCGTACGGAGCAGTGCGGCCCCGCTGAGGATGCGGGGCCGGTGCCCCGGGGGGAGTCTCCAGGTAACTGGAGGTTCACGATGGGATCACTGCGGGTCACTCTCTGTGCGATGGCCGCCCTGGGCGCGGTCGCCGTCGCTCCGGCGGCACACGCGGCGGACGCGGCGGACGGGGGTGTCTCGGTCAGCCCGTCGTCCCCCCGCCCGGGCGGGGACATCGCGCTGCGAGTGAGCGGATGCCCGGAGCGGGCCGCCAAGGCCGTCTCCGAGGCGTTCGTCGCCGACGGCCGCCTCACCGTCGGCGCGGACGGCACCCTCACCGGCGAGAGCCGCATCCGCTCCACGCTCACGGCGGGCACGTACGACGTGAAGGTCGCCTGCGGCGGGGAGCTGTCCCGCACGGGCGCGGTCACGGTCGCCGGGCCGCAGGGCGCGCGGCACGGGGCGGAGCCGTCGGGCCACGCCTCTCCCGTGGCGCCCGTCCCCGCCGGCGGCGGTGGCACCGCCCGGCTCGCCGTCGTGGACGCCCGTGAGGCCGGTCCCGGCACGGCGCACACGGTGACCGGGCTGGTCCTCGCCGGCGTCGCGGCGACCGCAGTGGCGCTGCGCAGCGCACGCCGCAGCCGCGAGCAGCGCAGGCCGCACTGACCATGTCCGAGCACGAACGCCCTGCCTACGGGGGCCGCCTGCTCATGGGCGTGGCCTGGACCGTGCTGCTGCTCGGACTGTGGCTCTGGGGGCGCGAGGTCACCGACGTACAACAGGGCATCTCCGCGCCCGTGGCCGGCGACGTCGCCGCGGTCGGCCGGCCGCCGCAGGTGGACCTGCCGTCCGCCGCACGCCCGCTGGGCGACGCGCTGCCGCAACGCCTCGACATTCCCGGGCTCGGCATCCAGGCACCCGTCGTCGCCCGGGGCCTCGACCGCCACGGCGCCATCGACCCACCGCCCTACGTCCAGGCCGGCGACGTCGGCTGGTACGCGGCGGGGGTGAAGCCCGGAGCCGTCGGGGCCGCGCTGATGGTGGGTCACGTCGACACCGAGAGCCGCCCGGCCGTGTTCCACCGCCTCCGTGCGCTGAAGCCGGGCGCGACGGTGCGGGTGCTCCGCGACGACGGCAAGGTCGCCGAGTTCACCGTGGACGACGTCGACATCGTCCCCCGCGACCGCTTCGACGCGCACCAGGCCTACGGCACCCACCACCAGGGTCGCGCCGAACTGCGCCTGCTCACCTGCGGCGGCACCTTCGACCGAACGACCCGCACCTACACGGCGAACGTGATCGTGTCGGCGTATCTCACGGGGACGGGGCTGTGACGGGCGCACCCGCTCACCTGGCCCGGTCGACGACCGCTCCCCCGAAGTCGCCGACCGGGCTGGTCCTCGACCGCGCGCGCACGGGCTGCGGGAGTAACCCGGCGACCGGCGCGGGAGGCTTTGTGTGACCAGAGTTGGGGGGCTCGTCCGACCGGGGGCTGGGGTCGTCCGGACATGACTCTAGAGCGGATGGCTGCCGGGGCCCAGAGGAAGTTCGCGGGGGTGCTACGCGCGTCCCTCGTCGTCCGCAAGCCCCGCCTGCCGGCGCAGTTCGGCGTCGTCCGCGACCCGGTCGATGACCTCCTGCGCGACCCGGTCCAGCGGCAGCCGGCGCCGGCGCGCGTACTGCCGCATCGCCACGAAGGCGTGGTCGGCGGGAGTGTGCCAGCGCTCGGAGAGCATGCCCTTGGCCTGCTCGATGCGCACCCTGCTGGACAGCGCCTGCTGCAACTGACCGGCGAGGGTGCGGCACTGGACGTACGTCGTGTTGTTCTCCAGGCCCAGGGCCGCGCAGTCGGCGATGAGCTGGGCCAGCCGCAGCGTCGTACCGTCCTCGGACGGGGAGCCGTCGGTGCGGTCGGCGCCGAAGACGTTGAGCGCGCCGAGCAGCAGGTCCCGGCGGCGCAGCGGGACCGCGTACGTCGTGACGATGCCGTGGGCGAGCGCCCGCTCCGTGAACTCGGGCCAGCGGGAGTCCGTCCGGGCCGCCCCGAGCGAGACCGGCGGCACCGCTCGCCCGGAGCTGTAACTGTCCAGACAGGGCCCGCCGCCGTACTGGGCCCGCAGCAGCTCCAGGGCGATCTCCCGGTCCGCGCCGCCCGCCGCCAGCGACACCGCCCGCCCGTCGTCGATCAGCATGAACCCCGCGCCCCGCGCGGCCAGCAGCCCCACACAGTGGTCGGCGACGCCCGATAAGTAGTGCGCGGCCTCGAAGCCGTCGACGAGCGTGTCCGCCGACTCCACCAACGCCTCCGCCAGCCGGATCTCCCGGGTGCTCCGGTGCATGCCCGCACCCTCCCCTTCCCCTGTCGCCCTTTTTCCCCTGTCGTCGTCGCAGCCGTCATAGTGGCTGTAACAGCTCTCCGACAAGACTCGGCGAACTCGTGTGCCCCACGACACGTATGTCAGGATTGAGCCTTGGAACAGTGCACCCGAGGGGGAGCTGGATGTACCTGAACAGGGGGCCTGGCGGGGGCTCGCGCGCGGACGTCCGCGGTGGTGCTGGGGGCGGCACTGCTGATGGCGGGCTGTTCGTCCTCCGGGGACGGCGACGACCTCGACGACAACGCCGGCGCCGGAATCAGTCAACAGCCCAAGGAGACCGACCCGTTCTGGGTGAACCCGGACGGGAACGCGGCCGAGCAGGTGGCGGCCTACGCGAAGGCCGGCAAGAAGGAGGACGCCGAGGAGATCCGCAAGATAGCGGAGCAGCCGACGGGCGAGTGGATCGGCCCGGAGAGCCCGGAGCAGGAGGCACTCGGCTTCACCGAGGCCGCCGACAAGGCGGGCCGTACGGCCCTGCTGGTCCTCTACAACATCCCGCACCGCGACTGCGGCCAGTACTCCCAGGGCGGCGCCGCCGACGGCAACGCCTACCGGACCTGGATCGACGGCGTGGCCAAGGGCATCGGGGACCGGGACACCACGGTGATCCTGGAGCCGGACGCGGTACTGCACCTGGTCGACGGCTGCACCCCCGGCGAGTTCCACGAGGAGCGCTACGACCTCCTCAAGGGCGCCATCACCAAGCTCAAGTCCCTGAAGAACACCAAGGTCTACGTCGACGCGGGCAACGCCGGCTGGGGTCATCCCGACCAGATCTTCGAGCCCCTGAAGCGGGCGGGCATCGACCAGGCCGACGGGTTCTCCGTCAACGTCTCCAACTTCTACACGACCGCGGACTCGATCAAGTACGGCAAGGAGCTCTCCACCAAGGTGGGCAACAAGCCGTTCGTCATCGACACCAGCCGCAACGGCAACGGCCCCTACACCGAGGGCAACCCGGACGAGCGCTGGTGCAACCCGCCGGGCCGCGCCCTGGGGGAGACGCCCACGACCAAGACCGCCGACCCGCTGGTCGACGCGTACGTGTGGGTCAAGCGCCCGGGCGAGTCTGACGGCGAGTGCAAGGGCGGCCCGAAGGCGGGCGAGTGGTGGGTGGATTACGCCCTGAGCCTCGCCAAGGCCACCAAGTAGCCCAGCAGTGAGATTGGGGCGCCCTCCGTCGCGGAGGGCGCCCCAATCGCGTATCCGCTAGGGGACCTTGACCCACTGCGCCTTCGACGGCGTGCCTTGATCATCCGTCACGAACAACATGTACCAGCCCGACGGAACCAGATTCCGGTTCGTCGGCACATCCACCGTGATCTTGTCACCGGACTTCTTGAAGTCCAGCTTCACCGACCGCTGGTCCACGTCCGTGACATGCGTCGACGCGCTCGGCCGCATCAGCCGTACGTTCTCGATGGACGAGGCGTGCTGCGAGGTGAACGTGCCCGTCCCGCCCCGCTCGATGGTCTGCGGACCACCCGACAGCGACGGCTGCGCGTCCCGGTACAGATACGGCGGCGTGTAGATCTCGATCCGCTGCTCGAACTTGCCCGGCTTGGTGTTGGCTTTGTCGGCGTACAGCGAGTCCGAGCCGAAGAACATCACCCGGCCGTCGGGCAGCAGGATCGACCCCGAGTGGTAGTTCCGGCCCACCAGCGGATCGGCGACCCGGTCGAACTCCTTTGCGCCCGCCCGGTAGAGGTGCGCCTGGAGGATGTTGGAGTCGCCGCGGCCCCGGTAGTCCTCGGAGCCACCCGACACCAGCACGGTGTCGTCCGGCAGCACCGAGGCCTGCGGATACCGCGTGCCCTTCTCCAGCGAAGGCCCGTCCGCGAACTTCGGACTGTCGGCCTTCAGGTCGATCAGCCGCGTCTTCTCGCTCGCCTCCTTGGACTCACCGACGCCACCGCCGCCGATCACCATGTACTTCTCGTCCTGCGCCGGCGGCAGCAGCACCGTGCCGGAGGTCTCCAGCAGCTTGGGGTCGCTCAGCCCGGGCAGCTTGCTGAACTTGTTGGTGTCGACGTCCCAGATCCCGGGGTCGCGGCCCACGTCGTCGGGACCGTAGCCCGCGTTCGAACCCGAGTAGAAGATCTTGCCGTTCTCCAGCGGGAACAGCGCCGGGTACGTCGGGAACTGCCGCACCTTCGTCAGGTACGTCCACTTCTTGGTCTTCGGGTCGTACACCTCGTTCTTGCCCGGCACCAGCTGGCCGATGTCGTCGAGGCCGGAGACGCTGAGGATCTTGCCGTTGCCCAGCGTGGTGAGCGTCGGGTACCAGCGGGCCTCGTGCATCGGGTCGACCTTGATGTACTTCTCGGCGACCGGGTCGAACTCGTAGGCGTCCCGGATCCCCTGGAAGTCCTTCTTGTCCAGGGCGAGCTTCTGCGCGATGCCGTACGTGTTGCGCGCGTCGGTGCCGGTCAGGCCCTGGATCCGGTAGTTGTCCTGGGTGCCGGTCTCGTGCTTGGCGCCCTTCTTCTGCGCCTCGACGTAGATCCGGCCGAGGCCTGGGTCGTTGCGCAGGAACTCGCCGGTCGCCTTGTCGAAGACCTTCTTCGCGCGCGGCACCAGCACCGGGTCCTTGGAGACGAACGTCTTGCCGTTCTCCTTGCCGGTGAACTTGGTGCCCGCGGGCAGCGTGATCGGCTCGTCCGGGTTCTCGTTGTGGACGATCATCAGGCCGCCGGCCTTGGTGACGTCACCCTTGAGCTTCTCGTACCGCTTCGTACCGCCCGCGATCAGCAGGTTGCCGTTGGACAGCTGGGTGTGGCCGGTGCAGAACAGGTCGTTCGGCGTCGGCACCTTCTTGATCGTGCCCTTGACCGGGTCCCAGATCCGGGTGTCGTACTTCTTCGCGTCGAAGTTGTCCTGGTTGTTGCCCGAGCCCGCGATCAGCAGCACCTTGCCGGTGTGCAGGAGCGCCGCGTGGATCGTGTTGAGGCGGTACTCCTCGGGGAATTCGACGGTCTCCCACTTGCCGTTCTCGGCTTTGTACTCGGGTCTGTTGATCTGGTACTGGTGGTATTTCTCGGTGCCGACGCGATACAGCCACGGCCCGTTCATTCCGGCCAGCGCGAGTACCACCGCCGTACCTATCGCGAGTCGACGGGCGCGGCGGCGGCCTGCACGGTCGTTCATTCCTTACGTCCCCCAAGTCCACCAAGGGCAATCTGCATGGTCTGGTCGGTGCCGCTGCCGGACGACGCGGCCCAACTCGGTTTGTGCTGCGGCGCGTGGCCCGCGTGCGGGGCATGGGACGCGTGCTGCGCGGGCAGTGGTTGCGTCTCCGGCTGATACGGCGCGGGCTGGGCCGGCACAGGCTGCGCCGGGACCGTCGCGGCGGGCTTCTTCTTCTCCTGCCGCAGCATGTAGCGCCAGGCGAAGATCGGCGTCGCGGTGATCAGCATGGCGAACGTCGCCCAGATGATCATCGCCGGGTGCGAGTGGCCGTACACGAAACCGGCGGTGATCGAGGCGCCGAAGATCCCGATGAAGTACCAGTGGTACCGGAAGGTCCCGAACCACCGGTCGGGGCTCGCGGAATCGCCCTTGGGAGTGACCACGAACTTGCTCTTCTTGCGCAGCGCGGAGTCGATCAGCGCCTTCGCGTACAGCGGCGCCGACAGCGCGGACATCACCATGCCCGCCACACCGCCGGAGCCCTCGGGCTCGTGCGGCGAGACGTTGTGGCGGCGGTTCCAGACGTACAGGCCGATCTGGAGCGCGGAGGCGTTGCCGTACAGCATCAGCCAGATCGTCGGGTCGATGTTCACACCCGAGGCGCCCAGGCCCAGGAACAGGGCACAGCTCAGCGCCGCCAGGATCCAGTTCAGGGCCGACATCGGGTAGAAGATGATCATCATGGTGTAGTTGAAGAGCTTGCTCGGCGGCAGCGAGTACCAGCCCTTCCAGTACTGCTTGAGGATCGTCTCGTACGTCCCTCGCGACCAGCGCATCTGCTGGGTGAAGAAGTCCGTCCAGGCGCTGGGGCCCTCACCGACGGCGAGCACGTCCGGCGTGTAGACCGAGCGCCACTTCTTGCCCGTTGCCGGGTTCTTGTGACGGTGGATCTCGAAGCCGGTCGCCATGTCCTCGGTGATCGAGTCGTACAGGCCGCCGATCTGCTTGAGCGCCTTGATGCGTACGGCGTTCGACGTACCCACGAACATCGGGGCGCCGTAGCGGTTGCCGGCGCGCTGGATGAGGGCGTGGAAGAGGAACTGCTGCGACTCGGCGGCCTTGGTGACGAAGTTGTCGTAGTTGCCGTACACCTGCGGGCCGATGACGAAGCCGATGTTCGGGTCGCGGAAGAAACCGAGCATCCGCTCCAGGTAGTTCGGCAGCGGCACGTGGTCGGTGTCGACCGAGGCGAAGAAGTCGTAGTCGTCGCCGTGCGCGTCGAGCCAGGCGTTGTAGTTGCCGTGCTTGGTCTTGGCGCGGTGCGGGCCCTTGGCCTGGTTCCACTTGGCGACGCCCTTGCGGGAGAAGTGGTGCACGCCGAGCCGCTTGCAGACCTCCTTGACCTCCGGGTCGTCGCCCTCGTCGAGCAGCCAGATGTGCAGAAGGCCCCGGTGGCGCAGCTTGACGGCCGCCTCCAGGGTCTTCGTCACCATCTCCAGCGGCTCCTTGCCGGGCACGAAGGAGGTCAGGAAGGCCACTCTCGTGCCGGTCTCGGGAACCACCGGGACCGGGTCGCGGGCGACCAGCGTGGCGTGCGCGTTCGACAGCACGTTCATGCAGCGGAAGAACTCGATCAGACCGATCGAGACGAGCATCACGATGTCGAGCGCGGGCAGGAAGTCGAAGGCGGGATAGTCGCGTTCGGTCCAGTGCTCGGGCTGCAGCAGCCAGAACAGCAGGACCAGCGACAGCAGCGGAGCGGCCGCCAGCATCAGCGCGACCCTGATCCGGTGCGGCTCCTGCGAGATCAGTGAGCGGTACTCGACCCGGTACGGCTTGTTCGGGTCGGGCTGGGTGAGGGGACCGGCCAGCCGGCTGTAGTGCTCGTAGTCGTACTTCGGCAGCGTCTTCTTGATCCGGCGGAACGCGCCGGTCCGGGTATGTGCAGGCACCCTTAGCTGGGTGGTCTGAGACGGGTCGAAGTTCTGCCGGGCGCCCGTCGGCGTCGACGTCATGAGTCATCCCCCCACACGCGGGTAACCCCACGTGTCTGTCGTTTCCTTGACGACTGCTAGGTCCCCCTCGACCTTCACAGACGTATCAGTGGTGGGCCGCAGTCACCACGTCTTCCACACCTTAGACATGGAACAGCGACCTTCCGGTTGCATCATGCCCCCCTCGGCATGCGGTCATGAACGGGGCCCCTACCCCCCGCGAAAACCGGCAACCGGCTCCTTGCCCCCCAACTGCCGCGTATGCGCAGCATCTTGAAAAACCAATCACCAGAGTTCTACGTCGCTCCGCATGATCGCAAGATGCGAAACGAGGTGTTTACCGGTCATACGCGTTCATTGTGGCACCTGTGGGGGTGTTGTGTACCCGTCGTGGATACCCGTGCGCGGATGTTGCCGAAGTGCTCCCGTATGGCTCCCTCTGCCCGTATCGCATCGCCCGACCGCACCGCGTCCACGATCTCCCGGTGCTGCCGGCAGGTGACCAGCGGATCCTGCGGGGCACCCCCGAGATCGGTGTGGACGCGGTGGAAGGCGTCCCAGAACGCCTCCATGACCTCGCCCAGCAGCGCGTTGTCCAGCCCCCGGTAGAGGGTGGCGTGAAACGCCCGGTCGGTCTCGGCGATGCCGTCACCGCCGCGCGCTGCCTGTTCCTCCATACGGTCGACGAGCGCATCCAGTTCAATGAGGTCGGCATCCGGGATCCGCCCCGCGAGCCGGGACACCAGCCCGGTCTCCACGGCCTCCCGCAGCTGCACCAGCTGGAGCAGGGTGTCCTCGCCGCGGTAGTGCCCGGCGACCGTACGAAAGGCGAGGCCCTCGATCATCGGCGCCAGCGACATGGTCCCGACATACGTCCCGAAGCCGTGCCGGATCTCGACGATGCCCATCGCCTGCAAGCCCTTGAGCGCCTCGCGCACGGAGTTGCGGCTGGCACCCAGATGAGCCATCAGCTCGGGCTCCGTCGGCAGCGGGGCCCCGGAGGCCAGCCGGCGGTCGATGATGAGCTTCTTGATCCGCTCCTGGAGGTCACGCGCTGCCATGGCCAGAGAGTATCCGGCCAAACACACGAAAAGCCCCCCGCTTGCACGAGGGGCTTCCACTGCCGGTGCGCCGCCAGGGACGGCGAAGGCCCCCCGCTGTTGCGAGAGGCCTTGGCTGTCGGTGCGCCGCCAGGGACTCGAACCCCGGACCCGCTGATGCTGCATCTCCCGGGGGATGACCCCCGGACCCCCAGCCGCCACTGCAGGGTCGGCGGGAGGTCACGCCAAAAGGCGAAGGCCCCCCGCTGTTGCGAGAGGCCTTGGCTGTCGGTGCGCCGCCAGGGACTCGAACCCCGGACCCGCTGATGCTGCATCTCCCGGGGGATGACCCCCGGACCCCCAGCCGCCACTGCAGGGTCGGCGGGAGGCCATGCCAAAGGCGAAGGCCCCCGCTGTTGCGAGAGGCCTTGGCTGTCTGTGCGCCGCCAGGGACTCGAACCCCGGACCCGCTGATGCTGCATCTCCCGGGGATGACCCCGGACCCCCAGCCGCCACTGCAGGGTCGGCGGGAGGTCACGCCAAAAGGCGAAGGCCCCCCGCTGTTGCGAGAGGCCTTGGCTGTCGGTGCGCCGCCAGGGACTCGAACCCCGGACCCGCTGATTAAGAGTCAGCTGCTCTAACCAACTGAGCTAGCGGCGCTTGCTGACGGCGTTAACTCTACATGACCTGCTGGGGTGGTCCTGACCCGCGGGCGCGGGGCGGCCGGGGGTGGCCGGGCGGCCGTAAACCATTCGGACCGTCAACATGCGAGTCCGGAAGACAGTTGTGAGACTGGCGGGGTGTACTGCCGCGGAGATATCCAACTGGAGTGTGAGGGGAATCGCATGGAGACTCGGACTCCGCTATTCGAGGAATTCGACCCTGCGAGTGACTGCGACTGCCCGGGATGCGTTCACTGGAGACGTGTTCTGCCGCATTCCACGACCGGCCGTCACCCGGCCGCCCACCGGGCGCTGATCCTCGCCGCAGCCGCCTCCACGACCCTCGCCGTAGGCCATACGGCCCCGGCCCTCGCCGCCCCCCACGTCACCGAACGTCCGGGCGTTCCCGCAGGTGACGAGCCCCCTACGCCCCAGGGAGCCCGGGCCCCGTTGCACGGCCCGGGCGAGCAGCCGGCCACGCCTGCCGGCCCGGTCAAGACGCCCGCGACCACCCGCGCGGAGATCATCACGCGGGCCAAGAAATGGGTCGCCGCGAAAGTTCCGTACAGCATGTCCAGGTACTGGTCGGACGGATACCGGCAGGACTGCTCGGGCTTCGTCTCGATGGCCTGGAACCTGCCCGGAAACGAATGGACCGGCAGCCTCCACGACTACGGCGTACGCATCGCCAAGAAGGATCTGCAGCCCGGCGACATGCTGCTGTTCCACAATCCGGCGGACCCCGAGAAAGGCTCGCACGTCGTCATTTTCGGCGGTTGGACGGACCACACGCACACCTACTACGTCGCCTACGAGTCGACACCGCCGCACGCCCGGCGGAAGACCACCCCGTACGCCTACTCGAGCCACTCCGACCGCTATGTGCCCTACCGCTACAAGGGGCTCAAGACCGCCACGACGGATATCGAACCGGCCCCCGAGAAGCAGGAGCCCGTGAAGCAGGACAGCACGAAGCCGGCCACGGAGAAGCAGGAGCCCGTGAAGCAGGACAGCACGAAGCCGGACACCGAGAAGCAGGAGCCCGTGAAGCCGGCCCCGGCCAAGCCGGCCATCGCCCAGCCCGGGGCCCCGCAGAGTGTGACGGCATACCCGGGACGGGCGTATTTCGGCCCGGGGGCCAACAACAAGCACGTCGACCGGCTGGGCCGCCTCCTCGTCGAGCGCGGCGCCGGCCGGTACTACACCTCCGCACCCGGCCCCCGCTGGACGGACGCGGACCGACGGGCCACGCAGGCCTTCCAGCAGGCGCAGGGCTGGCGGGGCCAGGACGCGGACGGGCTGCCGGGGCCGCAGACGTGGCTGCTGCTGGTGACGGGCAAGGGCAAGGACGTGCCGGGCGGGGCGGTGGGTGCGGCCAGGCCCGCGCAGCCGGCGTCGCACGGGGTGCCGGGCTATCCGGGGCGGGCGCTGTTCCGGCCGGGCGCCGACAACGAGTACGTCACCCGGCTCGGCAGGCAGCTGGTCAAGAAGGGGTTCGGCAAGCACTACAAGACCGGGCCGGGACCGCGCTGGGGCGAGGCGGACCGGCGGGGCGTCGAGGCCTTCCAGCGTGCCCAGGGCTGGCGGGGCGGCGCGGCGGACGGCCTTCCGGGGCCGGAGACCTGGCGGCGGCTCTTCTCGTAACGCCGCAATCCGACAACCACTGTTGTGACGCATCTGGCGCGGAGGCTGGAGGCACGCATGACCACGACCACTTCTCACACGCCCGAACCCGAGGGGCACGCGGGGTTCGAGGGGCCGGCCGACGTGCCTGCCCGGCCCGCGCGGCTGATCCAGAACGAGGCGACCACCGAGATCCCCGTCCATCTGCTGTTCCGCGACGAGGCGGGCCCGGTGTCGGTGCCGCTCAGACCGACGGTCGTGGCGCGCCGGCAGGGCACGGGGGAGCAGCCGCGGCTGCGCCGCCCGGTGCAGCCGAAGCCGCGTCCCGCTCCGGAGGTCGACCCCGACCTGGTGGAGCGGCCCGCGCGGGTGCTGCCGGGGGTGGCGGGGGTGCTCGCCGGTGCCTGCGGGGCGGCCGGGTGCCTGGCCACCTCGTGGTGGGCCGGGGTGCTGCCGCAGCTGGCGGTGGAGGCGCTGCGGTTGCCGGCGTCCGCGGGTGCGGGGCTGGGGCCCGCGCAGTGGGCGGCGTACGCGGGGGCCGGAGCCCTTGGGTGCGTCGGCCTGGGCGGGCTCGCTCGGGGGCGGACCGGGCGGGCCTGGGTGCTGGGGCTGTTCGGCCGCTACCAGGGGACGGTCCGGCGCACCGGCCTGCTGTGGGTCAACCCGCTGCTGCTGCGCCGCCGGGTCGACGTACGGCTGCGGCACTGGCGCAGTGAGGCGATGCAGGCGGCGGACGGCAACGGGGTCGCGCTGCGGGTGGTCGTCCTGGTGGTGTGGCGGGTGAAGGACACCGCGCGGGCGACGCTCGGAGTGGAGGACCACGAGCTCTACTTGCGCGAGTGCGTGGAGGCGGCGCTCGCCCGGGTGCCGGTGGAGATGCCGGGTGCCACACGGGGTTGTGCCGAGGTGACCGCGGACGCGTTGACCCGGACGGTCGTGCGGGACGCGGGCATGGTCGGGCTGGAGGTGTTCTCGGTGCGGCCGGTGCGGGTGGAGTACGCCCCCGAGGTCGCCGCCGCCATGCACCGTCGCCGTATCGCCGCACTGGACGCGCAGGCCCGGGCGACCATGCTCACCTCGGTCGTCGACTCGGTGGAGGACACGGTGACGACGCTGACCATGCGGGGCCTGGTCGAACTCGACGACTACGAACGCAAGGCGCTGGTCAAGGACTTGACGGTGGCTTTCTGCGCGGGGCGGGGGGAGACGGGCGGCTGACGGCACGAACCTGACGGAACGTCGAACATGTTCGTCGATTGGTATGGACATGTTCAACAGTCAGCAATAATCTGAGACTTGGTCTAGACCTGCAAGCTCGCCGAACTTCCCCCACGTTCCCAGGAGCAGCAGCATGCGCAGAAAGACCAAGCTGTCCGCCGCCGCACTCGGACTCACCACGGCCGGAGCCCTCGTGCTCTCCGCCGGAGGCGCGTCCAGCCACGGCTACACCGACCTCCCCATCAGCCGTCAGAAGCTCTGTCAGAACGGCACCGTGACCAACTGCGGCTCCATCCAGTGGGAGCCGCAGAGCGTCGAGGGCCCCAAGGGCTTCCCGGGCTCCGGCCCGGCCGACGGGTCGATATGCAACGGCGGGCTGGGCCAGTTCAGCCAGCTCAGCGCGTCGAAGACGCCGTCCGGGGGCGCCTGGCCCACCACCAGGGTGACCGGCGGTCAGAACTACACCTTCCGCTGGCAGTTCACGGCCATGCACGCCACGACCGACTTCCGGTACTACGTCACCAAGCCGGGCTGGAACCAGAACCACAACCTGTCCCGCTCCGACCTCAACCTCACGCCGTTCTTCACGGTCCCCTACAACGGGCAGCGGCCGCCGTCCACGCTCTCGCACAGTGGAAGGCTGCCGTCCGGACTGAGCGGCCACCACGTCATCCTCGCGGTGTGGACGATCGCCGACACGAGCAACGCGTTCTACGCCTGCTCGGACGTCACGTTCTGAGGTTCTCTTGAGTCAGAACCCCGGCCGGCGTGGGTAGATCACTCCCACGCCGGCCCATCGGGGTCGGCGCACCGACCTCGGGGGAAGCGCTATGGACCTGTTCTTCTATCTGGTGCCCGGCCTCATCCTGGCCGTCGTCCTCTACGGCGCGTACCGCGTGGTGCGCCGCTCGCTGCAGATCCGTAGTGCCTGGAACAGCGGGTTGACGGCCCAGGCGCGCTGTCTGCGCATGTTCACGACGACCCACGGCGGCAGCGGCGACACGTCCGTGAGCACCACGCTGCACCACGTCTACGAGTTCACCGCGCGCGACGGCCGCGTGGTCCGCTTCGAGGAGGAGGACGGCCCGGCGACCATCCTCGAGGGCGACATCGTCACCGTCCACTACGCCGAAGGACGCGACGTGGTCGCCACGGCCAAAACCCCGCGCCGCGCCAAGCTGGCGGCGTCCACCGGCGGCGTCCTGGTGTTCCTCGGTGTGGCCGCGGTGTTCTGCGTGGGATTCATGGTCACGTACCACCAGATGTCCAACGAGTTCGGCTTCGGCGAGGGCACCGACGACACGGGCGACACGGTCGTCATCGACGGCGTCACGATGACCCCGTGACATAACCCTCCACATCTGACGGGCCATCAATTACCGTGCGCCGCCATGGAGTCCACTACGGGACGCACGGTCGCGGAGCTGGTGGCGGCGCGGTGGGACGACCACCGGCCGGGGCTGTGGTTCGAGGGCGGGGTGCTCACGCAGCACGAGGTGGCCGCCGGTGCCGCAGCCCGTGCGGCACTGCTGGCCGACCTGCTGCCGCCCGGCGCCGAGCCGCACATCGGGGTGTTGCTCGACAACACCCCCGAGTACCCCCTGTGGCTGAGCGCGGCCGCCCTCGCGGGGGCCGCTGTCGCCGGGATCAACCCCACCCGCCGCGGCGCCGAGCTCGCCCGCGACATCCTGCACACCGAGTGCCGGGTGCTGGTCACCGAGCGGGCCCACCTGCCTCTGCTGGAGGGCCTCGAGCTGACCGGCGTACGCCTGCTGCTGACCGGGACGCCCGAGTACGACGCCCTGCTCGCCCCGTACGCCGAAGCCCGGCCCGACCCCTCCCGTGCCGCCCCGCACGACCGGCTCCTGTTGTACTTCACCTCCGGCTCGACCGGCGCCCCCAAGGCCGCGATATGCAGCCAGGGGCGGCTGGCCGCGGCGGGGTACTCCCTGGCGGACCAGTTCCGGGTGCGGCCCGACGACGTGCACTACGTCTGCATGCCGATGTTCCACGGCAACGCCGTGATCGCCGACTGGGCGCCCGCCCTCGCGGCCGGCGCGGGCGTGGTGCTGCGGCGGCGGTTCTCGGCGTCCGGGTTCCTGGCGGACGTACGGGCGTACGGGGCCACGTACTTCACCTACGTCGGCCGGGCGGTCCAGTACCTCCTCGCCACCGAGCCGCACCCCGACGACCGGGACAATCCGCTGCGGCTCGGCTTCGGGACGGAGGCGGGGACGCAGGACGCGGCGGCCTTCGAGCGGCGGTTCGGGGTGCGGCTGGTGGAGGGGTACGGGTCGTCGGAGGGCGGGGCCGCGATCCCGTGCGCCCGGGACTCCCCGGGGTGCGGTGGGCCGGGCGGGGCCCGGGCTCGTCGTGCTGGACGCGGAGACGCGGGAGGAGTGCCCGTCCGCGGTCCTCGATCCGGCCGGGCGGCTGCTGAACGGGGACGAGGCGATAGGGGAGCTGGTGAACCGGGCGCCGAACCCCTTCGAGGGGTACTGGCGCAATCCGGAGGCGGAGGCCGAGCGGCGGCGGGACGGCTGGTACTGGACCGGCGACCTGTTCTACCGGGACGGTGACGGCTATCTCTACTTCGCCGGCCGCACGGACGACCGGATCCGCGTCGACAGCGAGAACCTCGCCGCCGCGATGATCGAGAACATCCTCGCGCGGTACGAGGGGGCGTCGGCCGTAGCGGTGTACGCCGTGCCCGATCCGGTGACCGGGGACCAGGTGATGGCGACGATCGCCGGGACCTTCGACCCGGTCGCCTTCGCGGACTTCTTGGCCGCTCAGCCCGATCTCGGGACCAAGATGGCGCCCCGGTTCGTGCGGGTGGTGGAGCGGATGCCGGTCACGGCCACGAACAAGATTCACCGGGCGGGGCTGCGGGGGGACGGCGTGCGGTGCGCCGACCCGGTGTGGTGGCGGCCGCCCGGAGAGCGGACGTATCGGAGACTGGAGAACGCCGAAGGACCCCCCGCTCCCACGAGAGGCCCTTCACCGGTGCGCCGCCAGGGACTCGAACCCCGGACCCGCTGATTAAGAGTCAGCTGCTCTAACCAACTGAGCTAGCGGCGCATGACTCGCGCCCACCGCGTTCACTGTGCTCCCGCGGCTGGCGACGGAGAAAATAATACCTGGCCCGAAGGGGTGCTTCTGACCACCCCGACCGCCCCGGATCACCGGGCCCGCGCGGCCTAGATCGCCAGCGACAGCAGCACCGGCGCCGCGTTCCGGTTCAGCGCGTCCGCCGCCTGGCGCAGCCGGTGGGCGTGCTCGAGCGGGAGCGACAGGGCCAGGCAGCCCACCGACGACCCGGCCGTGATCGGGACCGCCGCGCACACCGTGCCCACCGCGTACTCCTGGAGGTCGAGGTGGGGAACCGTCGGCGGCTGGGACTCCAGGCGGGACAGCAGGACCCGGTCGCTGGTGATCGTGCGCGAGGTGAGGCGGGCCATCTTGTGGCGGGAGAGGTGATCGCGCCGGCCGTTGTGGTCGAGCTGGCCGAGCAGGCTCTTGCCGATCGCGGTGGCGTGGGCGGAGAAACGGAAGTCGACCCACTCGTTGACCACGGGGGTGGCCGGCCCCGCCGCGTACTGGTCGATCTTGATCTCGCCGTCGACGTACCGGCTGATGTAGACGGCGGCGCCGACCGAGTCGCGCAGCCGGTCGAGGGTGCGCTGGAGGTTCTCGCGCAGGGCCTGCTCGCGGCCCTGCGCGGAGCCGAGGCGGGCCAGGGCCTCGCCCGTGACGTACGCCCCGTCGGCGACCTGCTCGACGTAGCCCTCGCGGCGCAGCATCAGCAGGAGGCCCGTCAGGCGCTCGGGGCCGATGCCCGTCTGCCGCGCGAGCTCGGTGTCGGTGACTCCGGTGCTGTGCCGCGCCACGGTCTCCAGGACGCGCAGGGCGTCCTGGGCCGAGTGGTACGGCGTCGTCGGCTCGTGCTGCAGCGCCACGGTTCCCCCTGCGGTCGCACGTCGCTTCTCATTGGGCCGGGTTCGTGTCAGCCAATCTCCTTCACGATAACCGGCAAGAGGCTGGTAGCTAGCGGTTGTTGACGAGATTGCGACGCCCTCAACTGCGGTACCAGCACTCTGGCATATGCCCACGTCACTGGCCGGTCCCGAAGTCACAGCACAGCGCTGAGGAACTCCCTCGTGCGGTCGTTCTCCGGGTCGTTGAAGATCTTCTCCGGGCTGCCGGACTCGATCACCCGGCCGGAGTCGAACATCAGGACCTGGTCCGAGATGTCACGGGCGAAATTCATCTCGTGGGTCACGCAGAGCATGGTGATGTCGGTGGTGCGGGCGATGTCCCGCAGCACGTCGAGCACGCCCGCGACCAGCTCCGGGTCCAGCGCCGAGGTCACCTCGTCGAGCAGCAGAATCTGCGGGCGCATCGCCAGTGCCCGCGCGATCGCCACCCGCTGCTGCTGACCGCCGGACAGCTGGGTCGGGCGCGCGTCGCACTTGTCCGCGAGACCGACCAGGTCGAGCAGCTCGCGGGCGCGCGCCTCCGCCTCGTCCTTGGGCAGGCCGAGGACGGTGACCGGGGCCTCGGTGATGTTGCGCAGCACCGACATGTTCGGGAACAGGTTGAACTGCTGGAACACCATCCCGATCTTCTTGCGGACCTCGCGGACCTGCTTCTCCGGTGCCGGGAAGAGCTTGTCCCCGGCCACCGTGATGCTGCCCTCGTCCGGCTTGAGCAGGGTCATCAGCAGCCGCAGGATCGTCGTCTTGCCGGAGCCGGACGGGCCGATCAGCGTGACGTGCTTGCCGGACTCGACGGAGAAGTCGAGACCGTCGAGGACCGTGTTGGACCCGAAGCGCTTGGTGACGTGGTCGAAGCGGATCAGTTCGCTGCCGTCCACCGGCGGGTTGGCGCTCGCGTCGGGATCTTTCATGAGAGGGGTGTCAGCGGACAAGGCGTCGCTCCAGGGCTCGTACGAGAAGGGAGGCCGGGTAGGCGATGAAGATGAAGGCCACACCGATGACCGTCAGGGGCTCGGTGAACTGGAAGGTGTCCTGCGCGAACAGCCGCGCCTGACCGAGCATCTCCATGACCGTGATCGTCATCAGGATGGGTGTGTCCTTGAGCATCGCGATGACGTAGTTGCCGAGTGCCGGCACGACCCGGCGGATCGCCTGCGGGAGGATCACCACCCGCCACGTCCTGGTCACCGGCAGGTTCAGTGCCGTCGCGGCCTCCCACTGGCCGACGGGCACCGCCTCGATGCCGGCCCGGTAGACCTGCATCGTGTACGTCGAGTAGTGCAGCCCGATCGCGAAGACGCCGGTGGTCAGCGCCGAGGCGGTGATGCCCCACTCGGGCAGCACGTAGAAGAGGAAGAACAGCTGCACCAGCAGGGGGGTGTTGCGGATGAACTCCGTGACCGCCCCGACCGGCCAGCGCACAAAGCGGCTCGGTGCGCGCATCAGCAGCGCCCACACCAGGCCCAGCGCGAACGAGATCAGCGAGCCGAGGACCAGGATCTGCAGCGTGAGCAGCAGTCCGTCCCAGAAACGCGGCATGAAGTCGGCGACAGCGCCCCAGTCCCAGGTCATCAGAGGGCACCTCCCGCGCCGACGCCGGTCGTCTCAGGACGGTGCAGCTCCTGGTCGGGCGTGCGCCCGACGGACTTGCCGACGCCGGCCTTGAGCTTGCGTTCCAGTCCGCGCATTCCCCGCGTGAGCAGGAAGGCGATGACGAAGTAGATCACCAGGACATACGTGTAGATCTCCGCGCTCTCCTGCAGCGCGAGGCGCACCAGGTTGGCGCTGAAGGCCAGGTCGCCCATGCCCATGACGGACACCAGCGCGGTGCCCTTGAGCAGCTCCACCAGCAGGTTGTTGAAGGAGGGGATCATCTCCGGTATCGCCTGCGGCAGCAGGACCAGCCGCATCCGCTGCCACGGCGTGAAGCTGAGCGCGATGCCGCCCTCACGCTGTGCCGGGTCGACGGAGTTGAGGGCGCCGCGCACGATCTCGGCGCCGTACGCCCCGTAGGTCAGCCCGAGTGCCAGCGTGCCCGCCCACAGGGGTACCAACTGCCAGCCGAACGCGACCGGCAGCACGAAGAACACCCAGAAGATCATGATCAGGGCGGACGTCCCGCGGAACACCTCGGTGTAGACGCCCGCGAGGAAGCGGACTATCCACAGCCGGTGCGTGCGGGCCATGCCGACGCCGAAAGCGACCGCCGTTGCCAGCAGGGTGCTCAGCACCAGCAGCTGGACGGTGATCCAGATTCCTTGGAGTACGAGTTCCCAGAGTCCCGAGGTCATCCGCTCTTCCCTCCGCCGCACAGCTCCTTCGCGGTGAGGTCGGTCATCTCGGCCTCGGTGAAGCCGAAGGGCTTGAGAATGCGGAACAGTTCGCCGCTCTTCTTCAACTTGTGCAGCTCGGCGTTGAAGGCATCCCGCAGCGCGGTCTCGGTCTGCCGGAACGCGAACGCGCCGCCGTCGACGTGCGGTTTGCCGCCGACGAGGGGGGCGAAGGCCTTGGTGGACTCCGCCTTGGCCGACTTCTTGACGACCTCACGGGTGGTCAGCGCCGTACCGGCGAAGACGTCCACGCGTCCCGCCTCGACCGCGTTCAGCCCCGCGACCTGGTCCGGGACGATGAGGATGTCGCTCTCCTTGTACCCCGCCTCGACGGCGTACTGGATCTCGGCATAGCCGGTCCCGGTGGCGAACTTGGCCTTCTTCTCGACGACGTCCTTGTAGTTGTGCAGCCCCTTCGGGTTGCCCTTGCGCACGATGAAGGAGTCGAGCATCTGATAGTCGGGGTCGGAGAAGATGACCTGTTCACAGCGTTCGGGATTGACGTACATCCCGGCGGCGACAGCGTCGAACTGCTGGGAGTTCAGCCCGGGGATCAGTGACCCGAACTCGGTGGGCACGGGCTGCACCCGGTCCACGCCGAGCCGCTTGAATATGACCCTCGCCAGCTCGGGGGCCTCACCGGTGAGTTCACCGTTCTTGTCGATGTACCCGAAGGGAATCTCACCCGCGATGCCGAGCCGTACGACGCCGGCGGCGCGCAGCCGGTCGAGCAGTTCGCCGCCTTCCTTGGTGGAGGCGGTTGCCACACGCGAGCAGCCCGCCGCGCCCAGCGCGCCGAGCGCCGCCACCCCCGCGAGCAGCGACCGGCGTGTGGTCCCGGATCTGTGTTCGACTTGTGTTCGGACATGTTCCATAGGTGGAGCCATGGCGGCGCGGCTACCCGAGACCATGCGATGTATGCACCCTTGAATGCATGACTGAACGGTTCATCGAGGTGTCGCTGGTCAAGCGGGGCATCCACTGCACCGCAAAACTCCTGGACGACCGAGCCCCGCTCACCTGCGCGGCCGTCTGGGACGCCCTGCCCCTGACCGGCGACGTCTATCACGCCAAATACGCCCGCAACGAGATCTACGCCCTCTTCCCGCCCTTCGCGGAAACGGAGCCGCCGCTGGAAAACCCGACAGTCACCCCGATTCCGGGCGATCTGTGCTATTTCGCCTTCGCCGGAACGGAACTGGGCACCAAGTCCTACGGCTACGACCGCGAGGTCCGCCCCGGCACGACGGTGGTCGATCTGGCCCTGTTCTACGAGCGCAACAACCTGCTCCTGAACGGCGACGTGGGCTGGGTGCCCGGCATCGTCTGGGGCCAGATCGTGGAGGGCCTGGACGAGCTGGCGCAGGGCTGCAACGACCTGTGGCGGGCGGGAGCGCTGGGAGAGTCGCTGAGGTTCCGGCGGCTCGAGTGACGCGTCGCCCGGGCACGTCCGTCGAAGTGATCGACACCGGTACGACGGTCAGGTCCCGGCGGTCGTGAGCCCGGCCCAACCGGTCTCGTACAGCGCGTGGGCCGCCCGTAGCACCAGATCGTCCCGGTGCCGGGCGGCCACGAGTTGCAGGCCGATCGGCAGGCCGTCCCCGTCGGTGCCGACAGGGACGGTGGCCGCCGGCTGCTGGGTCAGGTTGAAGGGGTACGTGAACGGCGTCCAGCCCGTCCACCTGCGATGCCCCGAGCCCTTCGGGACCTCGGCGCCCGCCTCGAAGGCCGTGAGCGGGAGGGTCGGGGTGACGAGGAGGTCGTAGGTGTCGTGGAAGTGGCCCATACGGCGGCCCAGTTCCATGCGGACGTCCACCGCGGCCAGATAGTCGAGCGCGGAGAGGCGCGCGCCCGCGTCGCAGATCTCCCTGAGGCCCGGGTCGAGCAACTCGCGCTGATGTGGCCCCAGATGCTGGGTCACCCGGGCGGCCCCGGTGAACCACAGGGTGTGGAAGGCGTCCACCGGGTCGGTGAAGTCGGGGTCGGTCTCCTCGACGTACGCCCCCAGCCCCGCCAGCCGCTGCACCGCCTGCCGTACCGCCGCCGCGACGGCAGGGCGCACCGCCACCTGGCCGCCGAGGGAGGGCGAATAGGCGACGCGCAGCCCGTGCACCCCGCCGGCCAGGCCCGATACGAAGGAACCCGGCGCCGACGGAAGGGCCGACCAGTCGCGGGAGTCGGGCGTGCCGATGACGTCCAGGAGCAGAGCCGCGTCGGCCGCGTCGCGGGTCATCGGGCCGACGTGCGCCAGGGTGCCGAAGGCGCTCGCGGGGTACAGCGGGACACGGCCGTACGTCGGTTTCAGGCCGAAGATGCCGCAGAACGCCGCCGGGATGCGGACACTGCCGCCCCGTCCGTGCCCAGCGCGAGCGGCCCCGCGCCGAGCGCCACGGCCGCCGCCGCGCCGCCGCTGGACCCGCCCGCGGTACGGGTCGGGTCGTACGGGTTGCGGGTGACACCGGACCGGGGCGAGTCGGTGACGCCCTTCCAGCCGAACTCGGGGGTCGTCGTCTTGCCGAGGAAGACGGCGCCGTGCGCGCGCAGCCGGGCCACGGACGGGGCGTCCTCGTCCCAGGTCCCCGTCTCGGAGATGGTTTTCGAGCCCTTCAGCGTCGGTCCGCCGCGCATCAGCAGGATGTCCTTCACGGTGACCGGAACCCCGTCGAGCAGCCCGGCCGGTTCGCCGCGCCGCCAACGGTCCGCCGACGCGGCGGCCTGCGCGAGCGCCTCCTCGGCGGTCAGGCGCACAAAGGCGTTGACCTCCGGCTGGATCCGTTCGGCCCGCTCCAGGGCCGCGCGGGTGGCGTCGACGGGGCTGAACTCTCCTTTGCGGTAGCCGTCGAGGAGTTGTACGGCGGTCAGTTCGGTGAGTTCCGTCATGCGTCGCCCTCCAGCCGTAGACATCAGCGTCCGGGTACGTACCCACGTTGCTTGTCGACCACGTTCAGCAGCGGTCTGCCCGCCTCCCACCGCTCGTACAACTCCACGAACTGAACTGCGAGTTCATCCCGCCAGCCGATCGTGTCCCCGCTCATGTGCGGCGAGACGATCAGGTTCGGGACCTGCCACAACGGGCTCTCGGGGGTGAGGGGTTCATGCTCGAAGACGTCGAGCGCGGCCCCCGCGATCCAGCGCTTGGCGAGGGCGTCGGCCAGCGCGTCCTCCGCCACCAGCTGCCCGCGCCCGACGTTGATGAACCGGGCGGAGGGCTGCATGACGCCGAAGCGGCGGGAGTCGAACATGCCGTGCGTCCGGTCGGTGAGCGGCGCGGCGGCGATCACCCAGTCGGCGCGGGCGATCAGCCGGTCGAGGTCGTCCGGGCCGTGGATGCCGGTGCGCGGGGTCCGGCCGACCAGCGCGGTGGTGATGTCCAGGGCCTTGAGCGTGCGGGCGATCGCACGGCCGATGGGGCCGGATCCGACCACGCAGGCGCGAGTGCCGGCGACCCGCTGCCCCTCCCGGTGCCGCCACTCCCGGGCGCCCTGCAGCTCCAGGGTTCTCGGCAGGTCCTTCGCCATCGCCAGCACCAGCGCGGCGACGTACTCTGCGATCGGCTGGTCGAAGATTCCGCGCGCGTTGGTGACCAGGGTGTCGGACTCGGTGAGCTCCGGGCACATCAGATGGTCCACGCCCGCGCTGGCCGTGTGCACCCAGCGTGGCCGGGGTCCCTCGCCGGGCCAGGCGTGCCGTACGGCGTGGGAGCTGAAGTCCCAGACCAGCAGCACATCGGCGTGCGGCAGCCGCTCGGCGAGGGTCGACTCGTCCGCGTGCTCGACGCGGGCGCGGCCGGTGAGGCGGCCGAGGCGGGGGAGGGGCTCGGCGTCGAGGACGAGGAGTGTCGGCGGGGTGCCGGACCGGGGGTCGGAGGCGGGTGTCGGACCGGGGGTGGGTGCGGTCATACGGGGTCGTCTCTCCGGGGTCTGCGGGGGCGGTTCTCGGAGTTCTGCTGGATCGGATGGCCGTCTGACATGCGAGGTTTGACCACGCTCGCACCCGAACCTACCTTCGTCAACACGGGCGTGCGTACGGTCCGTTGCTCACCTGTTTCTCGTAGTGAGGGCGGTGCCTGCAATGAGCTCCCTGGACATCTCCTTCCTCGGCGGACCTCGACCCCAGCGCGGGGTCGGCGTCGTCGCCCCCTTCGACTTCGCGCTGGACCGCGAACTCTGGCGTTGGGTGCCGGACGAGGTCTCGCTGCACCTGACCCGAACACCGTTCGTCCCGGTCGAGGTCAGCCTCGACCTGGCCCGTCTGGTCAGCGAGCACGAGACGCTGAGCGAGGGCGTGCGCACCCTGAACGCGATTGCCCCCGAGGTCATCGCCTACGCCTGCACCTCCGGCAGTTTCGTCGGCGGCATCGCGGGCGAGCGGGCGATGTGCGAGGCGATGACCCGGGCGGGCGCGGTGCCGTCCATCACCACGTCCGGCGCGCTCCTGGAGGCGCTCGCCGAGCTCCGCGTACGGCGGGTGGCGCTCGTGACGCCGTACACCGTGTCGGTGACGCGGGCGCTGGAGGAGTACGTCGCGGAGGCCGGGACCGTGGTCACGGGGTGCGCGTTCATGGGACTGACCCGGCACATCTGGAAGGTGCCGTACCGCGATGTGGCCGACATGGCCCGCCAGGCCGTACGCCGCGCCGCCGACGCCCTCTTCATCAGCTGCACCAACCTCCCCACCTACGACGTGATCCCCCAGCTGGAGGCGGAGCTGCGCATCCCGGTGCTCTCGGCCAACCAGGTGACCATGTGGGCTGCACTGCGCCGACTGGGTACCCGAGCGGTGGGGCCGTATCAGGCGCTGATCGATCCGGCGGCGCGTGGCGGTGCGGTACTTCCGGAGGTACCGGATGTACCAGAGCAGGAACAGCAATAGGAGCAGCAAGCAGCAGGAAGGCTGACATGACGGCACTCGGATTCCTCTACCCGGGCCATTCCGCCGAGGACGACTACCCACGCATCGAGCAGTTGCTCGCCAGCGACATCCGGCTCGACCTGGTGCACACCGACATCGGCGAGGACGCGCACCGGGTGGACGCGCTGCTGCGGATGGGCTCGGCCGAGCGGCTCACGGCGGGCGTGGAGGCGCTGCGGCTGACGGGCGCCGAGGCGGTCGTGTGGGCGTGCACGAGCGGCAGCTTCGTCTACGGCTGGGAGGGCGCCCACGAGCAGGTGCGCACCCTGGCCGTCGCGGCGGGCATGCCGGCGTCGTCGACGTCCTTCGCCTTCGCGCACGCGGTACGCGAGCTCGGGGTGCGGCGGGTGGCGATCGGCGCGACGTACCCCGACGACGTGGCGGGTCTGTTCTCGGACTTCCTGCGTGCCGCGGACGTGGAGGTGGTGTCGGTCCGAGGGTCCGGCATCATCACGGCGGCGGAGGTCGGAACCTGGGGCGAGAAGGAAGTGTTCGCCCTGGCGAAGGAGGCCGACCACCCCGACGCCGAGGCGGTCCTCCTCCCTGACACGGCCCTCCACACCGCGTCCCACATCCCGGCCCTGGAGCAGCACCTCTCCAAGCCGGTCCTCACCGCCAACCAGGTCACGGTCTGGGAGGCCCTGAGGCTGGCGGGCCGCCGGGTGAACGCGCCGGAACTGGGGGCGCTGTTCACCAGGGAGCCGATCGTCCAGGCGTAGCCCCTCCTGTCCCAGTCCCTGGGGTGCCCGCCTCAGGGACTGGGACAGTGACAGTGACAGTTGCGGGGGCGGGGAATAAACCGGAGCCACCCTCCTGTTAATGCCGGACGGACACCGCACGGCACAACCGCAGGAGGCACACGTGGCGGCAGACGAGAACCGGGGCCCGGCAGACGAGATCCGGGGCACAGTACAGGGCACCGCCCCCGTCCCCCTCTCCGTACTGGACCTGGTCACGGTCAGCTCCGGCCACACGGCCACCGAAGCCCTCCGCACCAGCGTCGAGCTGTCCCGCCTCGCGGAGGCCCGGGGCTTCCACCGCTACTGGGTCGCCGAACACCACTCCATGCCGGGCGTGGCCTCGTCCTCCCCCGCGGTGATCCTCGCCCACCTGGCGGCCCACACGACCCGCATCCGCCTCGGCTCAGGCGGCGTGATGCTGCCGAACCACGCCCCGCTGATCATCGCGGAGCAGTTCGGCACCCTGGAGGCCATGGCCCCCGGCCGCATCGACCTCGGCCTCGGCCGGGCCCCGGCACGGACGGTGCCACCGCAGCCGCCCTCCGCCGCACGGACACCCTGAACGAGGGCGCCGACGACTTCCCCGAGCAGCTCGCGGAGCTCACCCGCTTCCTCGACGACGACTTCCCGGACCGCCACCCCTACCGCCGTATCCACGCCGTCCCCGGCCCGGTCCAGGCGACGTCACCCGGCGGCGTCCAGTCCCCGCACCGCCCCCCGATCTGGCTGCTCGGCTCCTCCGGCTTCAGCGCCCGCCTCGCCGCCGTCCTCGGCCTGCCCTTCGCCTTCGCGCACCACTTCTCGGCCCGGAACACCATCCCGGCCCTGGACCTGTACCGCGAGTCCTTCCAGCCTTCCGCCGTACTCGACCGCCCGTACGCCCTCATCGGCGTCTCCGCGCTCGCCACCGACGAGGAGAAGGAGGCCCGCCGCCAGGTCGAGGCCGCCGCCCTCGGCATGGTCCGCCTGCGCACCGGCCGCCCCGGCCTCATCCCGGCGCCCGAGGAGGCCGAGGCCTACGAATTCACCCCGATGGAACGCGAGTTCGCCGACTCCTGGAACGCCAACGTCATCCACGGCACCGCCGACGAGGTCCGCTCCGGCCTCGACGACCTCCACAAGCGCACCGGCGCCGACGAGTTGATGATCACGAGCAACGCGCCCGGCATGGACGTACGCCTGCGTTCGTACGAACTCATCGCGGATGCCTACGGGTTGCCGGCCGCCTGACCCGTTCCGCTACACGCGCACGCCCAGCAACTCGGAGATACGATCCGGCGACACCGGCCGCGAGTACAGCCACCCCTGGCCGGTGTCGCAGCCGATCCGCCGCAGTCGTGAGGCCTGCGCCAGCGTCTCCACGCACTCCGCGGTGACCGTCAGCCCCAGCCGATGGGCCAGATCGATCATCGCCTCGACCACGACCTCGTCCGCCGGGTTCGGTGGGACGGCCGCGTTGTTGTCGCTCTCGTACTGGAAGCCCCGCACGAAGGAGCCGTCCAGCTTCAGGACCGAGACCGGCAGCCGGCTGAGGTACGCGAGGTTCGAGTAGCCCGTGCCGAAGTCGTCGATCGCGATACGTACGCCCATGTCGCTGAGCGCCTGGAGGTCCTGGATCGGGCGTCCCGCCGAGCCCATCACCGCGGACTCGGTCAGCTCCAACTGGAGCAGATGCGGGGCGAGTCCGGTCTCGCCGAGGATCCGGGCCACGTCCGCCACCAGGTCGGAGTCCCAGACCTGGCGGACGGCCACGTTCACGCTCACGAAGATCGGCGGCTCGTCGGGGTGGGCCTCCTGCCAGGACTGCGCCTGGCGGCAGGCGGTCTCCAGGATCCAGCGGCCGAGCGGCACGATCGAGCCGTCCTCCTCGGCCAGTCCGATGAACCGATTCGGCGCCAGTACGCCGAACTGAGGATGATTCCAGCGGACAAGCGCCTCGACACCGCGCAGCCGGCCGTCGTCCATGCTCACCAGTGGCTGGTACTCCAGGGCGAACTCACCGCGCTCGATGGCGGGCCGGAGTGTGGAGGCGAGGGCCTGGCGGGTCATGAGGTGGGCGTTGCGTTCGGGGTCGAAGAGCGTCCAGCGGTCCTTGCCGTCCGCCTTCGCCCAGTACAGCGTCGTGTCGGCGGCGGTCATCAGGGCGGTGGGGGTGGTGCCGGCCGCGTGGCGTTCCACGACGCCGATAGAGGCGGACACCGACAGGCGCCGGCCGGAGATGTCGAAGGGGGCCCGCAGGGATTCGAGCACCGACTCGGCGAGGTCGGCCAGTTGCTCGGTGCCCGTCGAGTCCTCGACGAGCAGGGCGAATTCGTCACCGCCGAGCCGGGCCACCAGGGGTGGGATCGACCTGGTGTGTCCCGCTTCCTCGGCGCAGTGCGTGAGCCGCTCGGCGACGGCGGCCAGCAGCTTGTCGCCGACCCGGTGGCCGAGGGTGTCGTTGATCGCCTTGAAACCGTCAAGGTCCAGGTAGCACAGGCCGATTCGGCCGGTGGTGCCGCTCTCGTCGTACGACTCCACCTCCAGCGCTGCCGTCAACCGCTCGAAGAACAGGGTGCGATTGGGCAGCCGGGTCACGAGGTCGTGCATCTGCAAGTGCCATAGCCGCGCCTGGAGTTCGCGCTGGGAGCTGATGTCGGTGACGGACAAAAGGACGCCGCCGGGCTCCGCACCGGGCAGGGGCGCGACCGTGACCTGCGCCCACAGGGAGCTTCCGTCCGGGTGCTTGATGCGGCGTGTGCAGCTCAGTTCGGCCTGCCGGCCGCGCAGCACCTCGCGGTAGGTGTGCCAGGTGCGGGCGTCGGAGGCGAGGTCCACCAGATCGGCGGCGACCGCCCCGGGCAGGTCCTCGGGGGTCGTGCCGAGCAGGTCGGCGAAGGACGGGTTGGCGCCGGTCACCAGGCCCTCGCGGTCGACCACGGCCATCGCCAGGGGGGCGGCGCTGAAGGCGGCGGAGGCGGCGGGGTGGGGCGGCGCCGCCGTACCGGGGGATCGTAGGTGGTTACTCTCTGTCACGGCTGCCCCGATGAGGTCTGCCGCGGGCGTCGGCCCTTCGGACGTTCCGCTCACCGCTCGCTCCCGCAGTGCACTCGTTCTTCGGATGGGTCTCATCGGAATGGCCGGCCGGGTGAAGGGGGGTGCCCCCCTGCTCGAGCGAAGCCGAGCCCTGGGGGCGGCCACCGGGCCGTGTCCGTGCAGGAAAGTGTCAGGAAAGTGTGCCGATCATAGAGGCTGGCCCGAGGGCCTTCCACCTACTGTTCAGTGTTCCCGCGTGACGCGCGCTTCTGACAGATCGTTTCTGCCCGCACGTGGACGGCTTCTTAGGGCCCCCGACCAGTTGTGACGTTCCGTGAGCGATTCGGGGGTGTCGGTTCTGACGACCCCTCGGCCCTCTCACCCGTCTGGTGCAGCTGAACAGGACGTAGTACGACAATCCGACACAGGCTGGGTGCGGTGTCCCGCGAACCGCTCCCGGAGGTCCACGTGCCGCGTCAGTTCCCCCTGCTCCGTGGGACGGGCCTGTTGCGGGACCGGCCCCGACTGCGCAGCACCGCCGCCGTGTTCACCACGATGTCGGCGCTGGCCGCGATCTCCCTGGTGGCCGGCCCCTCGGTCGCCGAACCGTTCGACCCCGCGCCGTGCGCCCTCAAACGCACCGCGGCCCACCACTCCGAGGGCCTGGACACCTGGAACGCCGCCTATCCGCGCCCGACCCGCGAACTCGACGCGGTCATGGTGTTCCTGTCCTTCCCGGACTCGGCACCCCTGACGACACCCGCCGAACTGACGGCCGACCACTTCCCGGCCACCACCCGCTTCTTCGAACGCGCCTCCTACGGCAGATTCACCCTGCGCCCGCATCCGCTCCGGCACTGGCTCCGCATGCCGCGCCCGTCGACGGCGTACGCCATACAGCGTGACTGGCGCGTCACCGACCGGGCCGCCTATCTGCGCGACGCGCTCGCCGTGGCGGACCGGGCGGTGGACTTCTCCCGCTACGACATCGTGTACTTCGTCGCCGACCCGGACGCGCCCGGCGTCGACTCCGACGCCACGAAAGTCGTCAACCTGGACACCCCGCTGCGGGCCGACGGCACCGACATCCGGCGTGTCGTCACGGTGTTCGAAAACCATCCGCCGGACCGGCTGGTCCTCGCCCACGAGACCGGCCATGTCTTCGACCTGCCGGACCTGTACCACCGCCCGGTGGACGGCAAGGGCGACTGGGACACCTACGTCGGCGACTGGGACCTGATGGGCAGCCAGTTCGGCATGGCACCGGATCTGTTCGGCTGGCACAAGTGGAAGCTGGGCTGGCTGGAGCCGCGGCAGGTGGTGTGCGTGCAGGGGCAGGGCGCCGGCTCCACCCGGCTGACGCTGGAACCGCTGTCGGCGGGGCCGGGGGTCCCGGCGCAGACGGGGGCGGCCGGGGCGTCCGGCCCGTCCGGAGCGGTCGGTGCGTACGGGACGTACGGGACGTACGGAGGGGCGTACGGCAGTTCCCACGGTTCGTCCGGCGCCGCTGTCCCGGGCTTCGGGCTGGGCCGCGGCATCAAGCTCGCCGTCGTCCCCACCGGGCCGGAGAGCGCCCTCGCCTTCGAGGCGCGCGGCTCGGTGGGCAATGACGCGCAGGGCTGCCGGCAGGGGGTGCTGGTGTACCGGGTGCGCAGCGAGACCGAGTCCGGGGGCGGGCCGGTCGAGGTGATCGACGCCCATCCGCGCAGTGAGGCCTGCTGGGAGGAGTCCGTGTATCCGCCGCTCGCGGACGCGCCGGTGGGGCTCGGCGAGAGCTTCACGGTGCGGGAGGAGGGCGTGCGGGTGGACGTGGAGGGGCGGACGGCTGCGGGGGCGTGGACGGTGAAGATCACGGCGATCAGGTAGCGCGTGCGCCGAGTGCGGGGTCGCGTGGCGGTCCGGGTGTGCGCCGGGGTGGTATGGGCACGCCTGGTGCCCGGTGGTGTGCCGGGGCGGTAGCAGTGCGTACAGGGGGCCGGTGGTGTGCCGGGCCGGCTGGTTGTGCGCCCGGCGAGCGGGTTGTGCGCCGGGGGTATGCGAAAGGCCCCCCGCGTCTGCGAGGGGCTTTCACTGTCTGTGCGCCGCCAGGGACTCGACCCCCGGACCCGCTGATGCTGCATTCCCCGGGGGATAACCCCCGGACCCCCAGCCGCCCCTGCGGGACCGGGAGAGCCATCGTCAAAAGCGAAGGCCCCCCGCGTCTGCGAGGGGCCTTCACTGTCTGTGCGCCGCCAGGGACTCGAACCCCGGACCCGCTGATTAAGAGTCAGCTGCTCTAACCAACTGAGCTAGCGGCGCCTGCTGACGTCGTAGACCTTAGCACCCTGATCGGGGTGGGGAAAAATCGATATCCGAACGGCAGCGCGAGCCGCCCGCACGGCCGCCCAGAGCAGTACCTCGGGGCCCGGTAACCAGGGATTACGGGTGTCGGGGGCGACCAGCCAGCGGGAGCCCGAGGGGGTCTCGGCGGCGGACCCGCCCGGGACGGTCACGGCGTCTCCGGTGCCGTGGCACAGGAGCGGCGGGACGTCGCCCACGCGGCCGAGCTCCTCCCACCGCAGCAGGGAAGGCAGCCGCTGGGCCGTGCCGGGCGCGGCGAACAGCAGCATCCGGCCTCGGAGCATCGCCACCGGCCCCGATCCCGGGCCTTCCTCCCAGAGCCGGTCGACCATGCGTCGGCCGAAGATCGCGGGTGCGCTCACGACGTCGAAGACGGAACCGCAGCCCAGGACCACGGGGGCCGTCGGCTGCTCGTCCCAGAGCGCCCGGGTGCTGCGCGGATACGGTTCTGCGGAAGCGAGCCAGGCGGCGCCGTCCGCGGTGACGGAGGCGGGCGAGAACGGGGCGTTGCTTGTGCTGCTCATGGCAGATACATCTACCGACGGTGAGCGCTTCGTTCCCGAGAGTTCGCGGAAACCGGGACAGGGCGGGGTGGGAGGGCGTATCTTGCCCGCCCACCTGGCATATGCCATGGGGAGGGTGCGCCCGGGTCGGTCCCGTCGGTCACACCGGGTCGACGTGCCCCGGTCCCTCGACCCCCCGCATCAGATCCCTGCCGAACTCCACCATCTTCTTGGCGTAGTCCTCGGTCCACTCGGCCTGTGCGGCGATGTCGGCGGGCGTCAGCCGGTCGAAGCGCCGGGGATCCTCCAGCTGGGCCGCCGCGATGGCCTGGAACTCCATCGCACGGTCCGTCGCCGCCCGGAACGCCTGCGTCAGCTCGGTCGCCCGCGCCAGCAGAGCCCGCGGGTCGTCGATCGACTCCAGGTCGAAGAAGTGCTCCGGGTCGGAGGCCGCCTGCGCGGGCTCGAAGAGCAGGGGCGCGGGGCGTAGCCGCGGTTCGTTCCGACGCGGCGTGGGCTCCGCCATGTCTTGTCCTCCTCGTACGTCACCGATCTCGTAGGTCACCGTCCCCCTCCCCCGCTAGCGGAGGCATCCCCAGCGGACCGGCCCACCGTCCATTGTCCCGCGCCCACGCAAGTGGGCATCGGGCGCAGGTCAGAGGGACGGCCGCCGGGTCCTAGCAGGGCCGCCACGCCACCCGATGCTCGGCGAGCCGCGCCAACACCGCGTGATTCGCCTCCCAACCATCCGGGCTGTATTCATTCGGCCGCCTCCGGCGGCGTGCCGGACTCCGTCCGGCGGAGGGGTGGCGTTGTGTGCAGGGCCGGGTGGTGTGTGTGCTGTTTCGCTCATGGCCGCCACGCCACCCGATGCTCGGCGAGCCGCGCCAACACCGCGTGATTCGCCTCCCAACCATCCGGGCTGTATTCATTCGGCCGCCTCCGGCGGCGTGCCGGACTCCGTCCGGCGGAGGGGTGGCGTTGTGTGCAGGGCCGGGTGGTGTGTGTGCTGTTTCGCTCATGGCCGCCACGCCACCCGATGCTCGGCGAGCCGCGCCAACACCGCGTGATTCGCCTCCCAACCATCCGGAAACTTCACCACCGTCCCCAGTTGCACCGGCTCCGTCGACGGATAGTCGTCCAGCAGCTCGCTCACCCCTGCCCGGCACACGACGATGCACGCGTGGCGGTGGCGGGAGGCGAGGACGCACAGGCGGCCCGTTTCCAGGTGGAAGGCAGTGGCGTCGGGGCGGCCGGAGAGGGGGTGGAGGACCACGGTCACGTCGTACTCGCGGCCCTGGAGGCGATTCGCCGTGTCCACGGTGACGTCCGTCACCCCCAGCTCGGTCAGTGCCGCCCGGACCGCCGCCGCCTGGTCCCGGTGGGCCGTGCCGACGGCGATCCGGTCGGCGGTGAGGGGTGCGGCATCCGGCGAGCGTTCCGACGTCGCCGCGCCGCCCCGGTCCAGGAGGCGCCGTACGACCGTCGCGACCGCGCGTACCGCCTCGGGGTCCGTGCGCGGGGTGTGCCGGGCGGGCAGCTCAAGCAGCCCCCAGCCCGACTGGGCCGCCTCGTCGATCACCCGGTCCGGGCCCGAGCCGTCCGACGGGACCGCGAAGGCCAGGCCGCGGTCGCCGTGGTCCGTGCCGCTGCGGAAGGGGGTGTACGGGTAGAAGGCGTCGGAGACCAGAGGCGCGGCGGAGGCCGGGAGGCGCCAGGAGACCGGCAGACGGTGCTGGGGCAGCTCCGGATTGTGGGCCAGAAGGGTTGTCACGGCGGACCCCGAGGGGTCGTACGACAGGCCCGCCCACTGCTCGCCGCCGACGATGGAGAACGGGTCCAGCTGACCCGGGTCGCCGACGAACAGCGCCCGTTCGAAGAGGCCGGCCACCGCGAGCAGCGAGTCCGAGCGCATCTGGTACGCCTCGTCGACGATCGCGTGCCGCCAGGGCTCGTCGACCTTGACGTGCGCCCACTTGGCCGCCGTCGAGATGACGACCGAGAGGCCGCTCAGGTCGCCGGCCTTCGCCGACTTGCGTACGTTCGGCAGGTCGTCCAGCGCTTTGTCGTACGGGTCGGCGTCGCTGCTGTGCAGACGCCCCACCGGCAGCTCGGGGTTCTTCTCGGCGAGCCTGAGCACCAGGTCGTCGACCTGGGCGTTGGTCTGCGCGACGACCATCAGCGGGCGCCCGGCGTCGGCGAGTTCGAGGGCCGCACGGACGACGAGCGTGGACTTGCCGGCGCCGGGCGGGGAGTCGACGACGACACCGCGCGCGGTGCCGTGCAGCGTGTCGTGGAGGATCGCGTGGGTGGCCTCGGTCGCCGCGGCGCCGGGGTCGAACACGGCCGTCACAGGACGTCCTCCTGGGTCAGCGGATCGGCGGCCTCGGGCACCTGCTCCCCGGGCGGCCCGCCGTGCGTCCACGGCGTCTCCTCCGGGTCGGGCAGCTTCGCGCCGCCGCGCTGCTCGTGCTCGAACACCGTGAAGCAGACCAGATCGCCCTTCTCCGGCACCGACCCCTCCTCCGGCTCCTTGCCGCGGCCCATCTTGTCCAGCACCCGCAGCACCATCAGCGCGCCGTCGTCCCCGAAGTCCCCCTCGTGGCCGACGAACTCCGCCGACTGAGGCTTCCCACCCAGCGACCGGAACACCTTGGCGCGCTCGCCCAAATGCGGCCGGTCATCCGTGCGAACGGTGACCAGAGGGCGCGGACTGGGCCGCTTGCCCTCGCTGTACGCCATGACGACATCGGTGACCTCGCCCGCGAACGCCTCCCCGGCCAGCCGCCGCCCCGCCATCACCAGCGGGTCGTCGAGCGCCTCCTGCGCCTCCAGCCGGGCCTGTTCGCGCTCGCGCGCGGCGAGCTTGTTGGCGGCGGTGACCGCGTCGTCGCGGCGCGGCTGCGGCGGCTCGCCGGCCACGACACGGTCGCGGTGGCCGGTGAACGACCAGCGGTCCCGGGTCCACCGCTCCTCGACCCGCCCGGCCTCGGGCAGCTCGCGCACCAGGTCGAGGCCCCGCCACACCGCGTCCCAGGTGGGCCGGGTCCGGCTCTCGACGAGGGCGCGGATCTCCCGTTCGGCGCCGGTCAGGTCCCCGAGCCGGTCGTCCGCCTCCAGCCCGTCCTCGGCGGCGGCGAGGGCCGTACGCGCGCGGTCGTAGCGCTCGATGGCGGGGGCGAGCAGTTTGTTGTCGAAGGCCGGATCGGTGGCGGGACCGGCGGGCGGGCACAGCAGTTGGCCGTCGCGGTCCCGCGCGAGTTCCGCGCGCAGTGCCGCCTCGGCGCCCGTCTCACCCTCCGGCGGGGCGATCCACGCCAGCAGCGCGCCCAGGTGCTGGTCCTCCAGGGTGGACTGCCCGGTCGCCCAGTGCCGGGCCAGTACGTCGGTCATGGCCAGCAGCAGCGAGGAGCCCGGCACGCGGGCCCGCTCGCCGAAGTGGGTCAGCCAGCGGCCGAGCAACGGCACGCGCGGGGGCGCGGGATAGGGGGTCTCCGGGTCCTGTTCCGCCGTACGCCTGAAGCGCATGGAGCGGCCGAGGAGCCGTACGAAGTCGACGCCCGCGCGGCTGGGGACGATCAACTGCGGGGCGTCCGCGCACAGTTCGACCTCGACCTTGACCCGCTTGCCGGTCTCCGGATCGGTCTCGTTGCGCTCGGTGGCCTCGACGTCCTCGGCGAAGGCGTCGAAGTACGGCAGGACGACGTCCGCCAGCTCGGACAGGAAGCCGAACCTGAGGTCCCGGTCGCGCGGCTGCGGGACCACCAGCAGGTGCGGGGCGTCCCGGTCCGTGCCGACCAGCGCGCCGAGCGGGGCGCCGGCCTCACCGGCGGTGGTCAGGGGCACGAAGACCAGCGGCCGCTCGGACAGGCGCCGGTGCCGGACGGTGGCGGCGGGCTGGGCGCGGCCCGTGCTGACGGCCTCGAGGCGGGCGAGGGTGGCGATCAGTGACACGCGGCCACCGCCTCCTCGCCGAAGGCATCGGATTCCCGGCCGAGATCCCGGGCGTCGCGGCCGAGGGCCTCGGCGCGCAGCCGCGCGGCCCGGCGCAGGGCCGCCACCGCCGGGTCGTCCGGGTCGCCCGACTCGCCACGGGCCGCCGACAGGACGTCCTCGACCGTCGTCAGGCCGCCCAGCTCGGCCCGCACCGAACGACCCAGCGACGTCACCGCGCCGGCCGCGCGCGAGCGGGCGCGGCAGTGGAAGGCCAGCTCGCAGGCGGACAGGCACTCGGGCGCGTAGGCCGCCGGGACCGACTCGACGGCTGCCGTCAGGTCGGCCTCGGGCAGCTCGGGTGAGAAGCAGGTGCCGGCCGGGAGGGTGTCGGCGATGTCCTCGATGCGGGTGAGGCGGGCCAGCTGGCGGGAGGTCACCGCGCGCTGCTTGCGGACGTCGACGGCCGAGGCGGTGGGGAGGTTGGAGAAGTCCTTGGGGCAGACGAGCAGGATCCGGTGGCGCACGCGCGGGGCGGGGGCGCTGTCCGAGGCGCCCTGCCTCCGGGGCACGTCAGCCTCAGCCTCAGCCTCCGGCTCCGCGCCGAGACGGTCGGCGATCTGCTCGAGCGCCATCACGTAGACCGCCGCCTGCCGCGCGGCCGCGCCCACTTTCGACGGGTCCGCGGAACCGTCCAGCATCGGGAAGGACTTGATCTCCACGACCGTCCAGCTGCCGTCCGGGTGCACGACGACCGCGTCCGGCTCCAGGAAGGCGGGCGACCCGGCGACGTCCAGCGCGAGCATGGGGTGGTCGAGCAGCGTCCACTCGCCGCGTGTCTCGGTGGCCTCGCGCAGCGCCAGTGCCGTACGGGCCGTGCGGCCCTCGGGGCCGGACGCGACGAGCTCGGGCACCCGCGCGTGGGCGGGTGGTTCGGCGCCGCGGTCCAGCTTCTCGTGGACCAGGCGCAGCAGCTCCGCGCCGCCGTCCGCCTTGACCTTGGCCTCGAAGGCGTTGCCGCGTGTGAAGGCGAACTGTGACTGCCCGAAGACCGCCGGCGAGCCCAGTGCACCCGCCAGCGCGGCCTTGTTCACCCCGGCGCCGTCCAGGATCGCTCTGCGCTTGCAGCCGGGGTTGGCGGCGAGGGCGGCCAGGGCGCGTGCGTCCAGCGCCTTGGCCGGGACTTCGGGACCGCGCAGCTCAGCGAGCCGGTGCCGGAGCGCCGTCCCCCGCGTCCTGGGGAGAGGCACTCGGCTCGGCTCCGGATCCGAACCGGGACTCGCGCTGCCGTGGAATTCGCTCACCCGCGGAAGTCTGGCATCCGCCACTGACAATTGAGGAAGAAGCGTCGGCAGAGCCGCTCGTGACCGTGGCACCGACACGGCTCGGGACCCTGGCGCCGGCCCCCTTCGTGACCGTGCCGACGGAGGCCGTCGGGACCGGTGCGGCCACCGCCCCGAAGCGCGCCCGGACCCGGTCCGCTGTCCGTATGACGTACGGCGTCAGCAGCAGCCCGGCGCCCATGACGGCGGCGCCTGCCACCGCGTCGAGGAAGTAGTGGTTGGCGGTGCCCATCACCACGATCGTCGTGATCAGGGGGTAGGCGACGGCGGCGACCTTCGTGAGGCGCGTCCCGCCGTACCGCCACAGCATCACCCCGCACCACAGCGCCCAGCCGACGTGCAGGCTCGGCATGGCCGCGTACTGGTTCGTCATGCCGCCGAGGCCCTTGGGCGCGCTCGCCTCGCCGCCCCACCAGCCGTACGAGCTGTACTGCGCCATCGTGTCCACGAAGCCGTAGCTCCCGGCGAGCAGCCGGGGCGGGCAGGTGGGCAGCAGGGTGAAGCCGATCAGGCCTATGAAGGTCGACGTCATCAGCCAGGTGCGGGCCGCGCGGTAGTGCACGGTGCGGGACCTGAAGATCCAGACCAGCAGCACGGGCGTGACCAGGTAGTGCAGCGACGCGTACCAGAAGTCCGCCGGGACGCCGATCCAGGGCTCGGCGGTGAAGAGCCGGTTGAGCGGGTGCTCCGCGTTCAGGTACAGGGCCTTTTCGATGTCCAGGATCGCCAGGCCGTGGTCGACGGCGTGCGAGACATCCCCCCGGGCGAGCAGTCGGCCCGCCGAGTAGCAGGCGTAGACCAGCAATATCAGCGGCAGCTCGGTCCACCAGCGCAGGCGGGTCCGCGGCGTCGCCTCCACGCCAGCTCTCTCGGCGTGTGGCATCCGATCGCCTCCCCCTTCTTGTCAGCGCCCGGTTGACCGGTCGTACCACTTTACGGTGTATGCGTGAGCCCCCTTCAGGCGCCCCGGCCCTCAAGACGCAGAGATCGCCCACCGGGTTGCCCCGGCACAGCGTGCGCGATGATGGATGGGTTCCGCTTCTCGTTTCTCCCGGGAAAGGCCCCGTTCATGGCACCGCGCATCCTGCTCGCCCGGCACGGACAGACGGCGTGGTCCCTGTCCGGCAAGCACACGGGCAGGACCGACGTGCCGCTCCTGGAGGAGGGCCGCCAGGGCGCGAAGCTGCTCGGCGAACGCCTGCACGGGGCGCCGTACGACGGGCTGGCGGGGGTCGAGATCCGCACCAGCCCGCTGTCACGCGCGCGGGAGACGTGCGAACTCGCGGGCTTCGGGGAACGCGCGCGTGCCTGGGACACCCTCCAGGAGTGGGACTACGGCGCCTACGAGGGCATGACACCGGCGGACATCCAGGCCATCCGCCCCGGCTGGCTCATCTGGCGCGACGGAGTGCCCGAGGGCGAGACCCTGTCCGAGGTGACGGCCCGGGCCGACGAGGTGGTGGCATGGGCGCGCGAGGAGGACCGTGACGTGCTGGTCTTCGCGCACGGGCACATCCTGCGGTCCATAGGCGCGCGCTGGCTGGGCCTGCCGCTCGACTTCGCGGCCCGGATACGGCTCAACCCGACGTCGCTTTCAGTACTCGGGTGGGCTTACGGGGAGCCGGCGATCGAGAGCTGGAACGACTTGGGGCATCTCGCCGGATAGCGCGCTCCCGGCGGTGTGGCCCGCGATCACGCCGTGCGCGGCGCGCTCGCGTGGCGTTCCAGAAACGCCGACACCCCACGCGCCCTGCGGTGCGGCAGCAGCACCCGCGCCGTTCCCGCCAGCATCGTCTGCACGCGCGACGACTGCACCTGGTCCAAGAGGTCCAGGACGCGCATCCCGGCCGTCGCGGCCTCATCGGGACGGCCGCCGCGGGCCAGGTCGTCCGCGAGTTCCGCCGTGTAGAGGGCGATGTTGCGCGTGAAGTGCGGGTCCTGGAGCTGGGCCGCCCGCCCCGCGTGCCGCGCGGCCCGCTGCCAGTTGCCCAGCATCGACCAGCACTGCGCCTCCAGGATCTCCAGCTCGGCCTCTCCGTAGAAGCTCATCCACTCGGGGTCGGCGTCCGAGCGGCCCCGGTCGTAGAGGGCCTGCGCGCGGACGAGGGCCTGTTCGCAGCCTGTGCGGTCGGCGAGCCCCGCCCAGCCGCCGGCCTCGCGCAGCGCCAGCAGCGACATCAGGCGCGAGGAGCCCAGGGGCCGCGCGACGCGTTGCGCGGCCTGCGCCGCCCGCACGGCCTCCCTCGGCCGGCCCGCGTCCCGCGCGAGGAACGAGGTGTTGCAGAAGGCGTGCGCCTCCAGCGCCGCGTCGCCCGCCATCCGGGCGGTGGCCAACGCCTCCGCGTAGTGCGAGCGCGCGTCGTCGAACCGCCCCGAGTCGTGCGCCAGCCACCCCACCGAGATGGCCAGTTCACCGGCGCCCGAGTGGAGCCGCTCGCCGGTCGCCTGCCGGGTCGTACCGGCGTCGAGCAGTTCGTACGCGGCACGCAGCGGAGCGGCCGCGCGTCGGTAGAGGCCGTCGGCCCCGTGCCGGTCGTCGAGCAACCGGATGCGGCGTACGGCCTCCTCCAGCGCGTCCGCCTCGCGGCCCCCGACACGTCTGACGGGGCGTTCCGCGGCCGCGGCGTCGATGGGGAGCCCCAGGGGGCCCAGCGAGGCGGCGGCCATCGTGGCGCTCCCGCCGGTCATGAATGCGCGACGCAGCACGTCGCTCTCCTCGTGGATCTCGTCGTTCTCGTGGTTCTGCTGTGCTCCGTATGCGGCGTACGCGGCGTACGGGTCCTGCGGGTCCTGCGGGTTCAGCGAGTCCTTCTGGTCATACGGCTCGTGGGCCCCCCACGTCTCACCCGTGGCGCACACCGGGCTCGTGATGTGCACGAGGGGCGCGTCCTCGTCGACGAGCGCCCGGCGTCCGCGTACGGACGAGCGGGGCGCGAAGCCGAGGTCGGTGAGCGTGCGGCCGGGGAACATATGCAGGAACACCCGCTCGTATGCGTAGTTGGGGCAGCGGATCTCGCCTGCCTCGACCCGCCCGACGTAACGCGCGTCACAGCTGACCCGCTCGCCGATCTCGCGCGCGGCCCGTCGTACCGCCGCGGCGAACTCGGCCGGCGAGCGCTGTCCGCGCAACTGCCGGAACGCGAAATTCGGCCGTGGCGGCCTGGGGGACTGGGACGAGGTCAGCTCTGACGACGCCATGGCCGGGTCCTCTCGTGCGAACCGTCGAACCATGCCGGAATCGAGGCGAGTTGAACGGAATTTCCGTACCGGGTATCTGTGCCGAATATCCGTGTGGTGCCCTTGCTTCCAGCGGGCATGAACGTACCTGCTGTAGCGGAGCCACCACGCAGTGTTTAGCTACAAAACGGATATCTCATGCAGGATCTGCCATGAACTGCCATCCTTTGCGGCGGACTTCCGCCGTAGCCGTTGACGCCGTGCCGCGTTGAACTCTTCGGACTGCAAAAGGGGTTCCGTGGTGGAGGTCGGGATGGAGACCAGCCAGAGCATCGCTCCGCATACGCCGTCGACGACGGTGGGGCACGCGCCGACCGCACAGTGCAGCGAGCCGCCGGAGGCGGGCTGCGACGTTGTCACGGTTCCGGCGCGGCAGGGCCTGGAGGCGGTCGACATCCTGCGGCGGGGCGCGACCGGGGAAGCCGTGGGCCCGGTCCTGCACGACGACGACTGCGACACGCTGGGCTTCGTGGTCCCGCCGGGCACAGCGGCCGCCTGGGACGTGCCCGGCAGCACCTGTACGGAGACCGACGGCCGCGGGATGAGCCTGAACCTGAACCCCGAGCCGCCCGTCGAGGGCTCGGACTGGCTCCTGCCGCCCGGGGACGCCGACCTGGCGACGGATCCCGCGGTGCTGCGGAAGGCGCTGGGGGAGGCCGCGCGGTTGATCGAGGCGGCCGACAACTGCAGCTGACGCCGCTGCCCGGGCGGCACCGCCGCCCACTTGCGACAATGACCCCATGAGGAAGCCCAGGAAAGCCCGGCGCCGGTCGGCCGCAGCCGATGCCGTCGTCGAACAGGTCGACGGAGGGATCGCCGAGCTGATACCCGACCCGGACCGCGCCCGGGCCTGGACGCTCCTCATCGACGGCGCTCCGCAGTCGCACGTCGATCTCGACGACCCCGCCCACCTCTCCTTCGCGTACCAGCGCCGCTTCGGGCACGTCATCGACCTCGTGGCCCCACCCGGCAAACCCGTGCAGGCCGTGCACCTCGGCGGCGGGGCCCTCACGCTCGCCCGCTATGTCGCCGCCACCCGCCCCCGCTCCACCCAGCAGGTCGTCGAGCGGGACGGAGCTCTCGTCCAACTGGTCAGGCGGGAGCTGCCGTTGGACCCGAACGCGCGGATCCGGGTGCGGTCGGCGGACGCCCGGGACGGGCTCGCCAAGGTGCCCGACGGATGGGCCGACCTCGTCATCGCCGACGTGTTCAGCGGGGCCCGCACCCCCGCCCACCTGACCTCGACGGAGTTCCTCGACGACGTACGCAGGGTCCTCGGACCCGGCGGCGTCTACACCGCCAACCTCGCCGACGGGCCGCCGCTCGCGCATCTGCGCGGCCAGATCGCCACCGCCGCCGCCCGGTTCGCCGAGTGCGCGCTGGTCGCCGACCCGACGGTGCTGCGGGGCAAACGCTTCGGCAACGCGGTTCTCGTCGCCGCAGACCGGCCCCTCCCGATCGCCGAACTGACCCGCCTCGCCGCCTCCGACCCGCACCCGGGCCGGGTCGAACACGGCAGGTCCCTCACCGACTTCACCGGCGGCGCCGCAGCCGTCACCGACGCGGCGGCGGTCGCCTCACCGGCGCCGCCGGCCTCCGTCTTCAGGTGATTCGGCGCCGGCGCAGGGGCGGTCAGTACGTTCCGATCTCCACCCGCGGCGGCCCGTCGTGCCAGGTGCAGAACACCGACACCCGGTCCGCGCCGGAGCCGAACTCGACCCGGATCCACGTCTCCGTCTTCCACACCTGCATCGACCAGCCCGCACCCGGGGTGGCCGAGACGAGGGTCGCGGAGGTCTCGCCGATGTCGAAGACCGCGCGGCCGCCGTCCGTGTCGTAGCTCTTGACCTGGCCGGACGTGGTGGGGGAGGGGCCGCTGCTCTTCGGCGGTGTCTTCGACGGGGCCGGCGTGCGAGGCGTCCCGGTCGGCTTCGGCGAGGGACTGGAGGGAGTCTTCGAGGGGGTCGGCCGGTTCGTGGACGACGCCAGCGGCTTCGACTCCTGGGTCGTCCCGTCCGCCGCCGTGATGGGCAGGGCGCGCGGCCGGTCGTACACCGTGCCGGCCATCACCGTGTGGACGCCCCACCACGACAGCGTGACCGCCGCGCCCGTGGCGAGCGACCAAGCCAGTACGTGTACGAGTCCTCTGCGCATCGCGGGCCATACTGCCTCACGCGTCCCGGACGTGTCGCGCGGTTGCCACACGGGCGCCCCTGGACGCCGAGTTGTCCACAGGGGGCGAGTTGTCCACAGGCCCGGACCGGGCTCGGCCGCATGGCGTACGGTGCGGCGCATGGCAAGTGTGCTCGTGGTCGAGGACGACCAGTTCGTACGCTCGGCGCTGATCCGGCACCTGACCGACGCCACCCACACGGTGCGCAGCGTCGGCACGGCACTGGAGGCGCTGCGCGAGGTCGCCCATTTCCGTTTCGACGTGGTCATCCTGGACCTCGGTCTGCCTGATCTGGACGGCTCCGAGGCCCTGAAGATGCTGCGCGGCATCACGGACGTACCTGTGATCATCGCCACCGCCCGGGACGACGAAGCGGAGATCGTCCGGCTGCTGAACGCGGGCGCGGACGACTATCTGACCAAGCCGTTCTCGGTGGAGCACCTGTCGGCCCGGATGTCCGCGGTCCTGCGCCGGGCCCGGGCGAGCGGCGGCGAGGCGGCCCCCTCCAGCGTGCTGCGGGTAGGCGGCCTGACCGTCGACCCGCTGCGCCGCCAGGCCGAGTTGGACGGCGCGAGCCTCGACCTCACCCGCCGCGAGTTCGACCTGCTCGCCTTCCTGGCCGGACGGCCCGGGGTGGTCGTCCCGCGCAAGGAACTGCTCGCCGAGGTGTGGCAGCAGTCGTACGGCGACGACCAGACCATCGACGTCCATCTGTCCTGGCTGCGCCGCAAACTGGGCGAAACAGCCGCCAGCCCGCGCTATCTGCACACCCTGCGGGGCGTCGGCGTGAAGCTGGAGCCGCCGCGATGAGATGGGCACTGGTCAAGGTCTGCCTGGCGGTCACCGTCATGGTCGTGGTCGCCTTCGCCGTCCCGCTCGGCCTGGTCATCAGGGAGATGGCCCGCGACCGCGCCTTCTCCAACGCCGAGCGCGAGGCCGCCGCCGTCGCCCCGGCGCTGTCCATCACCACCGACCGGGACCAGCTGGAGCGGGTCGTCGCCTCGGCCGGGTCGGACGCGGGCATGGCCGTGCACATACCGGCCTCCGGCGACGCGCCCGCCGTCGACCTCGGCCGGCAGCGCGCCGCCGCCGCCGACATCGCGACCGTACGACGGCTGGGCCGCGCCTCGACCACCGAGGTCCCGGGCGGGTCCACGCTGCTCCAGCCGGTCGCGCTGAGCACCGGAGAGATCGCCGTAGTCGAGGTGTACGTCCCCGAGGCGGAGGTCACCAACGGCCTCACCACGGCCTGGGCGGTGCTCGCCGGGGTCGGCCTCGCCCTGATCGTCGGGTCGGTCGCGGTCGCCGACCGGCTCGGCGTACGGATGGTGCGGCCCGCGCAGCGCCTGGTCGAGGGCGCGCACGAGCTGGGGGAGGGGAAGCTGGGTGCCCGGGTGCCCGAGGAAGGGCCGAACGAACTGCGGCTGGCGGCCGTCGCGTTCAACTCGATGGCCGACCAGGTCGTACAACTCCTCGCGAACGAGCGTGAGCTGGCGGCCGACCTGTCCCATCGCCTGCGGACGCCGCTGACGGTGCTGCGGCTGAACGCGGCCTCGCTCGGGGACGGTCCGGCCGCCGAGCAGACCAGGGCCGCCGTCGCCCAGCTGGAGCGCGAGGTCGACACGATCATCCGTACGGCCCGGGAGGCCAAGCCGCAGACGGTGGCGGCGGGTCCGGGCGCCGGGTGCGACGCGGCCGAGGTGGTGCGCGAGCGCATGACGTTCTGGTCGGCGCTGGCGGAGGACGAGGGCCGCAAGGTGCGGGTGGCCGGCGTGGACCGGCCGGTGCGGATACCCGTGGCCCGCGCTGATCTGGCGGCCGCGCTGGACGCCCTGCTCGGCAACGTCTTCCGGCATACCGCCGAGGGCACGGCGTTCGCGGTCGACGTGCACAACGGCGAGGACGCGGTGATCGTGCTCGTCTCGGACGCCGGACCCGGCATATCCGACCCCGAGGCGGCGATGGCGCGCGGGCGCGGCTCGGGCAGCGCCGGGTCGACCGGGCTCGGGCTGGACATCGTGCGACAGCTCGCGGAGTCGACGGGCGGGGACATACGGATCGGCTCGTCGGTGCTCGGCGGGACCGAGGTGCGGATCTGGATCCAGCTGGACGCGCGGGCGCCGGTGCGCAGGGGGCACCGGGGTTCGGTTCGCCGTCGCCGGCCGGGCAGATTGGTCTCGACCTTTAACCGCCCCCGATCCCTTCCTTAAGCGCACCCTAAGGTCCGCAACCCCCGCCCGGATCAGGCGCTTTGCCCGATTCGAGAGCGCTAGCGTGCTGCCGCACCCCCACCCCGAACAGCAAAGGCAGACACGCGATGAGTACGCACCGGCGCAAGTTCAGCGGCAGGAACAAGGCGATCGGCGGTCTCGTCGCCGCGGCCGTGGTCGGCGGCGCCGCGGTCGTGTTCACCGGCACCGCTCAGGCCGCCGGGATCGGAGCGGCGTACACGAAGACCAGTGACTGGTCGACGGGTTACACCGCGCAGTACGTCGTCACGAACAACAGCGGGCAGGCGCAGCAGGACTGGAAGCTGGAGTTCGACCTGCCGTCGGGCTCGAAGCTGAGCTCGCTGTGGAACGCCGAGTCGAGCGTGAGCGGTCAGCACGTCACCGCCACGCCGCCGAAGTGGGACAAGGACGGCCTGGCCGCCGGTGAGTCGGTGACGGTCGGCTTCGTCGTCAACGGCACGGGCGCCCCGGCGGGCTGTCTGATCGACGACGCGAAGTGTTCCGCGGACGACAGCGCGACACCCGAGCCGAGCGGCCGCCCTACGGCCACCGGATCCGCCTCGCCGAAGCCGACGGCCAACCCCACCCAGAGCGCGCCGCCCACCCAGTCCGCGACCCCCACCGCCAAGCCCTCGCAGACCCCCGGCTCCGGAACGGCCGCCACCGCCGGCTTCGCCCCGTACATCGACACCTCGCTCTACCCGGCCTTCGACATGGTCGCGAGCGCCGAGGCGACCGGTGTGAAGGACTACAACCTCGCCTTCGTCACCGACGGCGGCGGCTGCACCCCGAAGTGGGGCGGCGTCACCGACCTCGGCGGCGACGCGGTGGCCGCGCAGATCGGTGACCTGCGCGCCAAGGGCGGCGACGTCCGCGTCTCCTTCGGCGGCGCGGCCGGCAGCGAACTGGCGACGACCTGCTCCTCGGCGGACGCGCTGGCGGCGGCGTACGAGAAGGTCGTGAGCGCGTACAAGCTGACCAAGGTCGACTTCGACGTCGAGGGCGGCGCCCTGCCGGACAAGGCGGCCAACACCCGTCGCGCCCAGGCGATAGCCAAGCTCCAGGCGGACCACCCCGACCTGGACGTCTCCTTCACCCTCCCCGTCATGCCCGAGGGCCTGACCCAGCCCGGCGTCGACCTCCTCGCCGACGCCGAGAAGAACGGCGTGCAGATCGACACCGTCAACATCATGGCGATGGACTACGGTCCCGCGTACAGCGGCGACATGGGCACCTACGCCGAGCAGGCGGCCACCGCCACCCAGGCCCAGGTCAAGAGCGTGCTCGGCCTCTCCGACAGCGCCGCCTGGAAGACGGTCGCCGTCACCCCGATGATCGGCGTCAACGACGTCGTCACCGAGATCTTCAAGGTCGACGACGCCACCCAGCTGGTGAACTTCGCCAAGTCCAAGGGCCTCGGCTGGCTGTCGATGTGGTCCGCGACCCGCGACAAGCAGTGCGCGGGAGGCGAGAAGCCGGCGGCGGACGCGACGTGCAGCTCGATCCTCCAGGAGAAGTTCGCGTTCTCGAAGGCGTTCGCGGCCTACAACTGACCCACCACGCAGGTCCATTGAGCCCACGGGGGCACGCCCCGGCCGGTCTTCCCCCCACCCGGCCGGGGCACATCCGTCTAGATCTCCGGTTCCACCGCCGGCAACGTCCCCGTCCGAGCAGCCTCGCCGTACCAGTACGCACTGGACTTCGGCGTCCGGGCGAGCGTCGAGTAGTCGACGTACACCGCCCCGAACCGCTTGCTGTAGCCGTACGCCCACTCGAAGTTGTCCATCAGGGACCACAGGTAGTAGCCGCGGACGTCGGCGCCGTCGGCGATCGCGCGGCGGACCGCGGAGAGGTGGCCGTGGAGGTAGGCGATGCGCTCGGGGTCGTGGACGCGGCCGTCGGGGTCGGGCTTGTCGTCGTAGGCCGCGCCGTTCTCGGTGATGTAGAGGGGCAGGCCCGGCGCCTCCCGGGAGTAACGCATGATCAGCTCGTGCAGGCCGGTCGGGTCGATGGTCCAGCCCATCTCCGTGCGGTCACCGGGAGTCTGGTGGAACAGCACGTCGTCCGCGCCCGGCCACGGCGAGTGCTCGCTCGCCCCGTGACCGTCCGCCCGTGGGCCGCTGAGGTCCGTCTCGGCCGCCGACACCAGCGCCGGGGTGTAGTAGTTCAGGCCCAGGGCGTCCAGCGGCTGGTTGATGGCCGCGAGGTCGCCGTCCAGGACGTACGACCAGTCCGTCAGCAGCTCCGTCGCCGCGTAAAGCGTCTCGGGGTAGACGCCGTGCAGGATCGGGCCGTGGAAGATCCCGTTGGCCAGGTCCTCGATCTTCCGGGCCGCCACCAGGTCCGCCGGATCCTGCGAAAGCGGCCGGACCACGGAGGAGTTGAGGCTGAGCGCCACCGAGTTGCGGGCCGGCATCACCGAACGCAGGGCCGAGGTGCCCAGGCCGTGCGCGAGGTTGAGGTGGTGGGCCGCCCGCAGCGTGGCCGCCGGTTCCGTCCGGCCCGGCGCGTGCACGCCCGACCCGTAGCCCAGGAACGCGCTGCACCACGGCTCGTTCAGCGTGATCCACTGCTCCACGCGGTCGCCGAGCGCCTCGCCGACGATCTGCGCGTACTCGGCGAACCGGTACGCCGTGTCGCGCTCCGGCCAGCCGCCCGCGTCCTCCAGCTCCTGCGGCAGGTCCCAGTGATAGAGGGTGACGGCAGGCTTGATGCCGTGCGCGAGCAGCTCGTCCACCAGCCGGCGGTAGAAGTCCAGGCCCCGCTGGACCGCCGGGCCCCGGCCGGTGGGCTGCACGCGCGACCAGGAGATCGAGAAGCGGTACGCGGTGAGGCCGAGCTCGGCCATCAGCGCCACGTCGTCGCGGTAGCGGTGGTAGTGGTCGACAGCGATGTCACCGTGCTCGCCGCCGGCGGTGCGCCCCGGCGTATGGCTGAAGGTGTCCCAGATCGACGGGGTACGGCCGTCCTCCCGCACCGCCCCCTCGATCTGGTACGCGGACGTCGCGGCGCCCCAGAGGAAGGCGGGCGGAAACGACACGGAGGTCATGGGCTCAGGCATGGAAGCGCTCCCATTGGGGGTCGTGGAGACCGACGGGTAGGAGGGGAGTAAGAGAGGAGTAGGAGGGGAGGGGGATCAGGGGGAAGAGGGGCCGAGGCGGCAATGACCCGGCCCCGAGCGGCGTACCGGAAGAGCGGTATGGCCGGGCGTCAGCCCTTGATCGCGCCCTGCATGATGCCGCCCACGATCTGCTTGCCGAACAGCAGGAAGGCGATCAGCAGCGGCAGCGTGCCGAGCAGCGCGCCCGCCATGATCACCGCCTGGTCGGGGACGTAGCCGGTGCCGAGGGCGTTGAGGGCGACCTGCACGGTCGGGTTCTCCTGGTTCAGGGCGATGATCGGCCACAGGAAGTCGTTCCAGGCGAACACGAAGGTCAGCAGGCCGAGGACGGCCATCGCGGGCCGCGCGGCCGGGAACACCACGTGCCAGACGACCCGCAGACTGCTCGCGCCGTCCACCCGCGCCGCCTCGATCAGCTCGCTCGGCAGCGCCTGCACCAGGTACTGCCGCATGAAGAACGTACCGAAGGCCGTGCACAGCGTCGGCAGGATGACCGTCTGGAGCTGGTTCGACCAGCCGAGGTCCGCCATCCACAGATACAGCGGTACGACCGCCAGCTGCGGCGGGATCATCATCGTGCCGATGGTCAGCAGCAGCAGGACGCCGGAGAACCGGAAGCGGAGCTTGGCGAAGGCGAAGCCGGCCAGCGTGGCGAACAGCACCGTGCTGATGGTGATGGTGCCCGCGACGAACATGGTGTTGAACATCGCCTTTCCGAGCCCGGCCTCCTCCCACGCCCGGTCCATGTTCTTGAACAGGTTCCCGCCGAACCACAGCGGCGGAGGCGTCTCCGCGAGCCGCCGGTCCGTGCGCGAGGCCGCGATCGCCGTCCACACCAGCGGGGCCAGCGAGACGAGTGCGAAGACGGCCAGGACGACGTAGGTGAGCGGGCCGGCGTGCAGCTGCTTGCCCGCGCCCATCACCCGGGGGCGCCGGGGCTGTCGTACCTTCTGCGTCACTGTCTGAGGAGTCGTCAGTTCACTTGTTGTCATTGGGACTTCCTCAGCCGTCGGGACACCAGCAGTTGGATCACGGCGACGATCAGCAGGATCAGGAACATCGACCAGGCGATCGCGGACGCCTTGCCGAGGTTGCCGATGATCCAGCCCTGGTCGTACATGTACAGACCGAGCGTCTGGTACTGGTGCTCGGAGCCGCCCTTCGAGCCGCTCACCCCGCCGAACAGCAGGGGCTCACCGAAGAGCTGGGTCGCGCCGATCGTCGAGACGACGACCGTGAACAGGATCGTCGGCCGCAGCTGCGGGATCGTCACATGGATGAATTGCTGCCAGCGGTTGGCGCCGTCGATGGCCGCCGACTCGTACAGGTCGGCCGGGATCGCCTGCATGGCGGCGAGATAGATCAGCGCGTTGTAACCGGTCCAGCGCCAGATGACGATCGAAGACACCGCGAACTGTGAACCCCAGTCGGACTCACGCCAGTTGACCGGGTCGATGCCGACGAACTCCAGCAGCCAGTTGATCATGCCGCCGTCCCACGAGTACAGCAGCACGAACACCAGCGTCGCCGCGGCCACCGAGGTGGCGTACGGAGTGAGCATCACGACCCGCCACACGGTCGAGCCGCGCAGCTTGTAGTTCAGCAGGTGGGCCAGGCCTATCGCCATCAGCAGCTGGGGCACCGTGGAGATCACGCCGATGGTGAAGGTGTTCCACAGTGCGTTCCAGAAGAAGTCCGAGGACAGCAGGTTCTGGTAGTTGTCCAGGCCCGCCCAGGTCTGGCCGTCCAGGTTCGCCAGCTGCACGTTGTGCAGCGAGTACCAGGCCGTATACAGGAGCGGGATCAGCGAGAACGCCCCGAAGACGATGAAGAAGGGGGCGATGAACGCGTACGGCGACGCCTTCATGTCCCAGCGGTACAGCCGGCTCCGCCAGGAAGTGCTCCCCGGCGGCGGAGTACCGCGACCGTGCGCGCGGCCGGCCGCGCCCGGCTGGTCACCGGGCGCGGCGTCGGCGCTCGACGCGGAGTGCGCGAGTGCCTCTTTGGAGCTGGTCACTGGCCGAGCACGTCCTTGATCTCCTCCGACGCGGCGTCCCAGCCCTCGTCAGGGCTCTTGCCCTTCTGCTCGACCTGGAGGATGCCGATGTCGGTCAGCGCGGTGTTGATCGCCTGGTCCTTGATGCCGAAGTACTGGGACGGGATGGTCTCGGCGGAGGCCGAGAAGATCTCCGTGATCGGCGCGTTGGAGAAGTACTCCGTGGTGGCGGCCGCCGGCTTCAGGGTCGAGTACGCCGACGGGGTGGACGGGAAGCTGGCCTGCTTGGCGAAGACCTTCGCCTGCTGCTCGGGCGCGGTCAGCCACTTCGCCAGTGCGACGGCCTCCTTCTGGTGCTTGCTCGACGTCGGTACGCCGATGAACGAACCACCCCAGTTGGCCGCGGTCGGCGCCGCCGCCACGTCCCACTTGCCCTTGCCCGCGTCACCGGACTTCTCCAGGATGTAGCCGATCATCCAGGCCGGGCAGGCCACCGTGGCGAAGGTGCCATTCGCGTAGCCCTGGTCCCACGGCTTGTCGAACTGCTTCAGCTTCGCCGACATATCGCTGGTCGCCACGTCCATGGCGACGTCCCAGGCCTGCTTGACGCCCTCGGACTTGTCCCAGACGACGGTGCCGTCGTTCTCGTAGTAGCGCTTGGGTCCGCCTCCGAGGGCCGCGTTGTAGACCGAGGAGGCCGAGTCCACGAACTTGGTGCCCTTCGGCGCCTTCTTCATGTACTCCTTGCCGACCTCGACGTACTTGCCCCAGTCGCCCTTCCACTGCTCGGCGAGCTTGGTGCGGTCGGTCTCCAGACCGGCCTTCTCGAAGAGGTCCTTGCGGTAGCAGATCGCCATGGGCCCGATGTCCGTCCCGAGCCCGATCAGCTTGCCGTCCTTGGTGGTGGCCTGGGCGTTCTTCCAGTCCAGCCACTGGGACTTGTCGACCTCCTTGCCGAGGTCGACGAACTTGGCGGCCTGTGTCTCCACGGCCTCGGTGATGTTCATGACCTCGATCGCCTGGATGTCGTCGGCACCGGCGCCGGCCTGGAGCCGGGTGAGGACCTTGGGCCAGTAGACGTCGGTACGGGTGGTGACGTTCTCCTTGATGGTGATGTCGGGGTTCTGCTTCATGTACTCGTCGTAGAGGCCGGCCTGCTTGTAGCCGAAGGTGCCGAAGGTGCCCACAGTGAGCGTGGTCTTGCCACCCCCGCCATTGCCTCCGCCTTCGCCCGAAGAGCCGTCGTCCGAGTCCTCGGCGCAGCCGGCGAGCAGCCCTGTCGTCAGCGCGGCTGCGACCGCGAGGGCCATCACCCGGCGGGACCCGCGGGTACTCGTGCGCATTGCGTCCTCCTGTTGCCTGACGTGCCGACCCCCCGGCCAACTGCACTGTTGGGCCCGTTCATTGTTCTCGCTGCGGCTCGGGCGGGGAACGTGCGGGATGTGTATGTGTCAGGTACCGTGGGAGCGCTCCCACATGTGATGTGTTGAAGGGTCGTCGGTCCGGGCGGGGGTGTCAAGGGAGCGGACGCGGAGTTCTGCGTTCAGTTATCGGGCCGTTAACTGGACCAAGTTGAGCCCGTCCGGGGCCCGGGGGTGCCGGCCCCCGGCAACGGTCACTCTCCCTGGCAGGACTGTTAAATTCCAGGCCGGCGCAAAGACAACGGCGGGAAGGCGGAGCCCATGGCAACCCACGGAGCGCGGGGCCGGAGCGGCGGTCGGCCCACCCTCGAAGAGGTGGCGGCCCGTGCGGGGGTCGGCCGGGGCACCGTCTCCCGGGTGATCAACGGCTCGCCCCGGGTCAGCGACGCGACCCGCGCGGCGGTGGAAGCCGCGGTGGCGGAGCTCGGCTACGTTCCCAACACCGCGGCCCGCGCCCTGGCCGCGAACCGCACGGACGCGATCGCCCTGGTCGTGCCCGAGCCGGAGACCCGCTTCTTCGCGGAACCGTACTTCTCGGACATGCTGAAGGGCGTAGGCGCCGAACTCGCCGACACCGAGATGCAGTTGCTGCTGATCTTCGCGGGCAGCGACAAGGAGCGGCGCCGCCTGGCCCAGTACCTGGCGGCACACCGCGTCGACGGCGTCCTGCTTGTCTCGGTGCACGCGGACGACCCCCTGCCGGACCTGCTGGCCCAGCTGGAGATCCCGGCCGTGATCAGCGGCCCGCGCTCGGCCGCCGAGACCCTGACGTCGGTGGACTCGGACAACTACGGCGGTGCCCGCTCGGCCGTCGAGCACCTCATGGCTCACGGCCGCCGCCGAATCGCCCACATCACCGGCCGCCCGGACGTCTACGGCGCCCAGCGCCGCGTCGACGGCTACCGCGACGCCCTGCGTGACGCGGGGGCCGGTGTGGACGAGCGGCTGATCGAGCCGGGGGACTTCACGGAGGAGGGCGGCCGGCGCGCGATGGAGGCCCTTCTCGCGCGCTGCCCCGACCTGGACGCGGTCTTCGCGGCCTCGGACGTGACGGCGGCGGGCGCCCGCCAGGCCCTTCGCGAGGTGGGCCGCCGCATCCCCGACGACGTCGCCCTCGTCGGCTACGACGACTCCGCCATCGCCCGCCACATGGAACCGCCCCTCACCAGCGTCCGTCAGCCCATCGAGGAGATGGGCCGCCGCATGATCGACCTCCTCCTCACCGAGATCGCGGACCGCCGCCCGGCGGTGTCACGGGGGTTGGAGAGGAGGCAGGTGGTGCTGGCCACGGAACTGGTGGCGCGGGCGTCGTCGTAGCGGGCGGTTCGGGGTGTGCGGTGATGCCACGGGTGCGGCGTGGTCAGAGCGTGGTGGGGTCACGGGCGTGGTGACGTCAGGGGCGTAGCACCCGTCGCCATCTGGTCTCGCCGTCCTGCTCCTCGTCCGTCGGGAGCAGCCCTGCAGCCCGGGCCACGGCGGCGGAGGCGAGGTGGTCGGGGTGGATGTGGGCCACGACCGTGCGGACGGGAGTGGCGGCGGCATGTGCGGAACGCACGGCAGCCCGTTGCCGCAGCCACGCCACCAGCCCTTGCGCCGCCTCGCGCGCGTACCCGCGTCCCTGCCACCGGGTGCCCACCACCCAGGCGATCTCCGCGGTCGTCTCGCTGATCGTGGCCTGGACCGTGCCGATGAGACGGGAGTCGGTGCGCAGCCGCAGGACCCAGTTGCACCAGCTGACGGACGGGTCCGGGGAGCCGGCGACCAGGCGTTCGTACCGGGTTCGCAGGGCTTCGGGTGAGAGGGGCGAGCCGCCGATGAAGGTGTGCAGTGCCGGGTCGGACAGGGCCGGGGCCAGTTCAGCCGCGTGGTCGGCCCGGAGGGGGAGGAGGTCCATGCGGGGCGTGCGGATCGGTTCGGTCAGCACGGGGTCCTCTCAACTCGCCTCGGCGTGCCGGGTCCTGTCGGTGCCGCAGAACGCGATCAGCCGGTGACCTCTGTGTCGAGGTCACCGGCTGACTGCTCAGGGTGAGTGACGGGACTCGAACCCGCGGCATCCTGGACCACAACCAGGTGCTCTACCAGCTGAGCTACACCCACCATGACCGGCGATGTCTTCCGTGGAATCCCCGACCGGCCGAGAAAAAGTGTACAGGGTCCGAAGGGGTGCTCGCGCACAGCTTTTCGCGGCGGCCCCGAGCGCCCCCCTCGCACCCCTCCCGGATACCTACTGAGCTGGCAGAACGTGCTTCGCGGCGATCGACTTCGCGGTGTCCGAGTCCGGGCCGGGCTGCGGTACGAAGACGGCCTCGCGGTAGTAGCGGAGTTCGGCGATCGACTCGCGGATGTCGGCGAGGGCGCGGTGGTTGCCGTTCTTCTCGGGGCTGTTGAAGTAGGCGCGCGGGTACCAGCGCCGGGCCAGCTCCTTGACCGACGAGACGTCGACGATCCGGTAGTGGAGGTAGTCCTCCAGCGTCGGCATGTCGCGCAGCAGGAAGCCGCGGTCCGTGCCGACGGAGTTGCCGCACAGCGGGGCCTTGCCGGGCTCCTTCACGTGCTCGCGTACATACGTCAGGACCTGCTCCTCGGCGTCCGCCAGCGTCGTGCCGCCGGCGAGTTCGTCGAGCAGCCCGGACGCGGTGTGCATCTGACGCACCACCTCCGGCATCGTCTCCAGCGCCGCGTCCGGCGGACGGATGACGATGTCCACGCCCTCGCCGAGGACGTTCAGCTCGGAGTCGGTGACGAGGGCGGCAACCTCGATGAGCGCGTCGTCGGACAGCGAGAGGCCGGTCATCTCGCAGTCGATCCACACCATGCGATCGTTCATGCGACCACCCTAAGGCTGACGTCCGCTTTTGGGATGCCCGGTGTCGCAGGCGGCGCACCAGGGGGCTGCCGCCCCCTGGACCCCGGCTTCGGCCTGAACGGCCTCGTCCTCAAACGCCGGACGGGCTGAGTACGCCCGCCCGGCGTCACGAGGTCATGACCCGCTGCGCTGCCCCGGCAGGCTCGCCCTGCTTGCCGCGTAGGCCTCGCGGCCGTTGTCCGACGGCACGGACAGGGCGGCGGGCCCCAGAGGGCTCGGTGTGCGGCGGGTCTGGGGCGGGACCGGGCCGCCCTCCGAGTACGGGCTGGGCGGGGGGCCCGAGGGCGCCGCGCCCGGGCCGACCGTGGGCTCCGCGTCCGTCGGCCGCTCACCCTGCGGGCGGCGCGCACGGTACGCCGCCCGGTACGCGGCCGGCGACGAGCCGAGCTGGCGGCGGAAGTGGCCGCGCAGCGCCACCGGGGAGCGGAAGCCGCAGCGGCCCGCCACCTCGTCCACCGAGTAGTCCGACGTCTCCAGCAGCCGCTGCGCCTGCAGCACCCGCTGGGTGATCAGCCACTGCAGCGGGGCGCTCCCGGTGAGGGAGCGGAAGCGGCGGTCGAAGGTGCGGCGGCTCATGTACGCGCGTGCCGCCAGCGTCTCGACGTCGAACTGCTCGTGCAGGTGCTCCAGCGCCCAGGCGACGACCTCGGCCAGCGGGTCGGCGCCGATCTCCTCTGGTAAAGATCGATCGAGGTAGCGCTCCTGACCGCCGGCCCGGCGCGGCGGGACCACCAGGCGGCGGGCCAGAGCCCCGGCCGCCTCGTTGCCGTGGTCCGTCCGCACGATGTGGAGGCAGAGGTCGATGCCGGCCGCCGTGCCCGCCGACGTCAGTACGTCGCCGTCGTCCACGAAGAGTTCTCGCGGATCCACGTGCACCGACGGATAGCGCTTGGCCAGCGTCGGTGCGTACATCCAGTGTGTCGTCGCGGGGCGGCCGTCCAGCAGGCCCGCCGCGGCGAGGACGAAGGCGCCGGTGCACAGCCCGACTATGCGGGCGCCCTCCTCGTGCGCTCGACGCAGTGCGTCGAGCGCATCCTCGGGCGGTGGCGAAGTGATCGAGCGCCAGGCCGGTACTACGACCGTGCCCGCCCTCGAGATCGCCTCCAGGCCATGTGGTGCGGTGAGTTCCAGGCCCCCTGTGGTCCGCAGTGGGCCTTCCTCGCCGCCGCACACAAGCAAGCGGTAGCGCGGTACGCCGGCGTCCTGGCGGTCTATCCCGAACACCGACAGCGGTATGGAACTCTCGAAGATGGGGCCGCCGCTGAACAGCAGCACCGCGACGATCTCCTTGCGGCGTCGCCCGGAAAGCTTCCGGGCCGCGGCTTCCGGCGCGGCAGTGGAGTCGTGGCTCATACTGCTAAGCCCCCCTCGGTGGTCGCGGCTCCTCGGTTGTGTCGCTCCTGCACGTTTCCCCTCGGTCCTGCACGAGTCCCCCGCCGTAGACAGTCAAGATCGAATCTACTGTGTCGCGTCACGCCTGAGTGGCCGGTTCGGCACTCGGTAGATTGTCGACTTGGCAACTTGGCGTGAAGCATTCGATCACGAAGCGTTGCACTCACAGGCCGTGCAGGGAAGTGCGCCTTGTCGCAGTGGCCAATCCACGTAGGGTGCGCAGGGCCCCTGAGGCCCTTTCCGTGCAGGTGGAACGGGGGTTGGGGGGTGTCCTGGGCAGGGGATGCATGCGCGCCAGAAGTTGGCTGAAAAGCAGCGTGCCCGTGCGCGGAAACCGGTCAACCGACCGGTGTATTTCCCCCAGTGTGACGTCCGCCTCTATGTGCCCCTGTTCCGGTCCGGTGATGACGTCCGCGGCGCCGGGGCGTCGGGCCGAACTGTTCCCCGGCCTTCAGGCGGGCCGCGCCGCGTTCCGACTGGCGCAGCAGCAGGCGGCACGCGGCCGTCACGGCGGCCAGGCCGAAGGCGGTGCCGGCGGCGCCCGCGAGCGAGGTGCCGTACCAGAGGAGCACCACGGGGACGAGGACGCAGCTGAAGGCCGCCCAGCGGACCACGTCGGTGACGTTGTCCTCGGTGGGTGTGCGGGGTGCGGACATTGGGTGCGTGCTCCCTGGGCTCCCTGGGCGGTGGCTCGTGGTGATCAACGCATGTTCGAGCGGTCGGTCACTGGTACACGGCCGCCATGACGGCTCACGCAGGTGAACCCTGTGCAAACCGCCTGTACACCGCAGCAACCATTGCGTGACGGGCGCCCCCTCGTGCATGCTCCCTGGAACCCGCAACGACCGAGAGCGGGGATCTGGGCTAAGGAGGCGTGCCGCCGTACCCTTGGGGTATGGGGTTGGGAAGACCATTCCCGGACACAGCTCAGCCGCACACTGCTGGATCCGTCAGCGAGCTCCGCTCTCGCGGGCCCACCCATAAAGGATCAATACGCCGAGACAGCCATGGCCGGTCACGAATTCTTCGAACCCGCGGACCGCAAGCGGCCCGTCGCCGACCCCACGGCGGCCGAGCCCCTGGCGGCGGAACAGTCACGCCATTCCTGCGACCCCGCTTTCAAGCACGGCGTCGTCGTCGGCTTCGACGGCTCCACCTCCAGTGAGCGCGCCCTGGCGTACGCCATCGGCATGGCTCATCGCTCCGGTTCGGGCCTGATCATCGTCCACGTCGCCAACCGGCTGCCCACCACGGTGTGGGCGGGCTGCGAGCCGCCGGTCTTCGTCGACGTGCCGGACCACCGCACCGAGGTGCTCGGCCTCGAACTCGCCTGCGCTGAGTATCTCGCCGAGGTGCCCTGGATCCTCGTCGAGCGCGGCGGGGACATCTGCCACGAACTCGAAGAGGTCGGGCGGGAGTACGAGGCGGACGCGATCGTCGTCGGTTCCACGCACGGCATCGTCGGGCGGATCTTCGGCTCCGTCGCGGGGCGGCTCGCCAAGCGGGCCAAGCGGCCCGTCGTTGTCATTCCGTAACTCGCCGTTGTCCCAGGTGAGATGAGCCGTTCGGGACGCCGCTCCCCTTCTTGCAATGCGTGAACTTACTCGCGCGTAGAGGTGTTTGTGCCTTTGTGAAGGGCATATATCGCTCACTGCACAACTGCACATGCATGAAGGGAGCCCGCCGTGGACAACGACGTCTCTGCGGGAAGCGGAATAACCACCGTGGTCGGCCGACTCGCCCTCGGTGTCACCCTGTTGGCCTTCGGGCTGGGGTACGCCGATGTGATCGACGGCGTGTCAGCTGCTGACGCCGTATCAATCGCCCAGTACGTGGGCGGCATTGCCCTCTTCGTCGCCGGCCTGATGGCCCTGCGCGACCATGACCCCGCGAACGGGACCGCGTTCGTGGCGCTCGGTGCCCTGTGGTTCACGTGGGCCGTCTCGGCCGACAACCAGGTGTCCGCCAACGCGGCCGGGTTGTTCCTGCTGCTGTTCGCCCTCGTGGCCCTGACGCTGACCCTCGCGGGGGGCGACCAGCTCGGTCAGGCCGCGTACGGGTTGTTCTTCGTGTCCCTGCTGCTCATGGCCATCGCCGGCTTCGCCGACAACGACGGTCTCACCAAGGTGGGCGGCTGGTTCGCCGTCGCCGCGGGTGCGGTGGCCTGGTACGCCGCGACTGCGGCTCTCGCGCACTGGCCGACCGCACTTCCGCGACGCGCTGCGGGCCGGGGGGTGACGGCCACCGGTTAGCTGCGCCGGCTGGGGGGTTGGGCGGCTCCCCGGCGAAATGACGGACCCCCCGTTAGTGGTGGCATCACGGGGGGTTCGTCGCTGTTTCGTTGGCCTGTGCGGGTGCGTGGGGGCTGGTCGCGCAGTTCCCCGCGCCCCTAAAAGCCAAAAGCCAAAAGCCAAAAAGCCTCTACTCGACCGTTACCGACTTTGCGAGGTTGCGCGGCTTGTCGATGTCCCTGCCCAGGGTCAGGGCCGTGTGGTAGGCGAGGAGTTGGAGGGGGATCCCCATCAGGATGGGGTCCAGTTCGTCCTCGTTCTTGGGGACGACGATCGTCTGGTCGGCCTTTTCCTGTGGCTGGTGGGCCACTGCGAGGATCTTGCCGCTGCGGGCCTTGATCTCCTCCATGGCGGCGCGGTTCTTCTCCAGGAGGTCGTCGTCGGGGACGATCGCGACCGTGGGGAGGGCCGGCTCGATCAGGGCCAGCGGGCCGTGCTTGAGCTCGGAGGCCGGGTAGGCCTCGGCGTGGATGTAGGAGACCTCCTTGAGCTTGAGGGAGGCCTCGCGGGCGACCGGGTAGCCGCGGACGCGGCCGATGAAGAGCATCGAGCGGGCCTCGGCGTACTGCTGGGCCAGCTTCTCGATCTCGCCCTCCTGCTCCATGATCTCGGCGATCTGGGCCGGCAGCTTGCGCAGGCCCTCGATGATGCGCTTGCCGTCGCGGACCGAGAGGTCGCGGGTGCGGCCCAGGTGCAACGCCAGCAGGGCGAAAGCGACCGTCGTGTTCGTGAAGCACTTCGTCGAGACCACGCAGACCTCGGGGCCGGCGTGCACGTAGATGCCGCCGTCGGCCTCGCGGGCGATCGCGGAGCCGACCACGTTCACGATGCCCAGGACCCGCGCGCCCTTGCGCTTCAGCTCCTGGACGGCGGCGAGGACGTCGTACGTCTCACCGGACTGGGAGACCGCGATGTACAGGGTGTCGGGGTCGACGACCGCGTTGCGGTAGCGGAACTCCGACGCCGGCTCGGCGTCCGCGGGGATGCGGGCCAGCTCCTCGATCATCTGGCCGCCGATCATGCCGGCGTGGTACGAGGTGCCGCAGCCGAGGATCTTCACGCGGCGGATCTTGCGGGCCTCGCGGGCGTCCAGGTTGAGGCCGCCGAGGTGCACGGTGGAGAAGCGGTCGTCGATGCGGCCGCGCAGGACGCGGTCCACGGCCTCGGCCTGCTCGTGGATCTCCTTGTGCATGTACGTGTCGTGGCCGCCCATGTCGTAGGAGGCGGCCTCCCACTCGACGGTCGTGGGCTCGGCCGTCGTACGGGTGCCCTCCGTCGTGTACGTGCGGAAGTCGTCGGCCTTGAGGGTGGCCATCTCGCCGTCGTCCAGCGTCACTATCTGCCGGGTGTGGGCGACCAGGGCCGCGATGTCCGAGGCTACGAACATCTCCTTCTCGCCGATGCCGAGGACGACCGGGGAGCCGTTGCGGGCGACGACGATGCGGTCCGGGAAGTCGGCGTGCAGGACCGCGATGCCGTACGTGCCCTCGATGAGGCGCAGCGTCTCGCGGACCTTGTCCTCCAGCTTCTCCGCCTGCGAGCGGGAGATGAGGTGGACGAGGACCTCGGTGTCGGTCTCGGAGAGGAACTCGACGCCGTCCGCCTCCAGCTTGCGGCGCAGGTCGGAGGCGTTGTCGATGATGCCGTTGTGGACGACGGCGACCTTGCCCTCGGCGTCCAGGTGCGGGTGGGCGTTCAGGTCGGAGGGGGCGCCGTGGGTGGCCCAGCGGGTGTGGGCGATGCCGGTCGTGCCCTTGAAGCGCGCCGGGACCTTGGCCTCCAGGTCGCGCACCCGGCCCTTGGCCTTGACCATCTTCAGGGCGGGTGCCTTCGGGGAGGAGACGACCACGCCGGCCGAGTCGTAGCCGCGGTACTCCAGACGCTGCAGGCCCTCCAGCAGCAGGGGCGCCACGTCACGCTTCCCGATGTATCCGACGATTCCGCACATATATGTAGGTATCCCTAGCCGTAGACGATGCGGCGCAGCTGGCGGAGTGTGAGCTCCGGTGGTGCCACCGCCCGGTATTTCAGGTCCGCCTCGATCCGTTCGAAGATCTCCGCGTTCACCAGGCCCTGGGCCTGGAGCTCGCGGTGGCGGCGACGGACGACCTCCTCGGTCGTCTCGTCGAAGTAGGCGAGCACGTCCTGGATCACCCGCAGAGCCTCGCCCCGGCTGAGGGGCGTGCTGCGGGTCAGGTGATCAACAAGGTCGTCGTGCACTCGGTAGATCCTGGGGTACGGGGGAGCGCTTCGCAAGAATCCTGCCCGATTTCGGGCAGCTGCCTGGTAATGGGCTGGCAATCGTCTGTTGAAACTCCTTGGAAGAACATTGAGGGTCTCATGGAAGCCTGTTCCGGAGCCGTCCATACGGCGGTCCGTATCCCGTTGCCTGAGGGGACGAGTTTCGGACGCCATGGACATTCCTCGCATGGGAGTACCCCAGCAGCTGGCCGAGCGCATGAGCACGGCCGAGCAGCACGAGTACCTGCGCGCCAAGTTCTCGCGGCGCACGATGATCAGAGGCGGCGCCGTCACGCTGGGCGCCGTCGCGGGTGGCGCGTTCGCTCCCGGCGCCACCGCACAGGCCACCGCACAGGCCGCCGTGCCGACGCAGACGGCCCCGCGCACCGAGACCGTCGACGGCGCCCTCGTCGCCCCCTTCGGCCGCCACCTCGCCTACGGCAACGACGCGCGCACCGAGATGACCGTCTCGTGGCAGGTCCCGGTCGCCGTGAAGAAGCCGTTCGTCCGGATCGGCGCCCACCCCTGGGACCTCTCCCGCAAGATCGAGGCCGAGGTCCGCACCCTCTACACCCCGGCCGGCGTCGGGGCGAGTGCCGACCACACGCAGTACTACGTCCACGCCAGGCTCAGCCACCTGCGCCCGGGCCGCACGTACTACTACGGCGTCGGCCACCAGGGCTTCGACCCCGCCGAGTCGCACCTGCTCGGCACGCTCGGCACCTTCACCACCGCGCCCTCGCACAAGGAGCCGTTCACCTTCACGGCCTTCGGCGACCAGGGCGTCAGCTACCACGGCCTCGCCAACGACAGCCTGCTCCTCGGCCAGAACCCGGCGTTCCATCTGCACGCCGGTGACATCGCGTACGCCGACCCGGCCGGCCAGGGCAAGCCGGCCGACACCGGCTTCGACTCGCGGGTGTGGGACCAGTTCCTGGCCCAGACCGAGTCCGTCGCCAAGTCGGTGCCGTGGATGGTCAGTTACGGCAACCACGACATGGAGGCCTGGTACTCGCCCAACGGCTACGGCGGCGAGGAGGCCCGCTTCACGCTCCCCGACAACGGGCCGGACCGGAAGAACCTGCCGGGCGTCTACTCCTTCGTCCACGGCAACACCGCGGTCATCTCGCTTGACCCGAACGACGTGTCGTACGAGATCCCCGCCAATCTCGGCATCTCCGGCGGCACGCAGACCAAGTGGTTCGAGGCGCAGCTGAAGAAGTTCCGGGCGGCCCACGACATCGACTTCGTCGTCGTGTTCTTCCATCACTGCGCGTACTGCACCTCCACCGCGCACGCCTCGGAGGGGGGTGTGCGCCAGGAGTGGGTGCCGCTGTTCGAGAAGTACCAGGTGGACCTGGTCATCAACGGCCACAACCACCAGTACGAGCGCACGGACGTGATCAAGGGCGACAAGGTCACGAAGAAGCTGGAGATCGGCGGCACGGCGTACCCCGAGACCGAGGGCGTGGTGTACGTGACCGCGGGTGCGGCGGGCCGCAGTCTGTACGCGTTCAGCGCTCCGGACTCCTACGAGGGGCACGAGAACGAGGTCGACTCCGTGGCCTCCTTCGTCAACCTCAAGGACGGCAAGCAGAACGAGACGGTCGCCTGGTCGCGGGTGCGCTACCTCAACTACTCGTTCCTGCGCGTGGACGTCCAGCCCGCCTCGCGGGGCCGTTACGCCACCCTGAAGGTGCAGGGCATCGCCGAGACCGGTGACCGGATCGACCACTTCACGGTGGCCCGCCGGGCCAAGTAGCCCCGAGCGGTGCCCGGCAAGTCCGCTACATCCGCTACATCCGCTACATCCGCTTGAGAACCGCCTGTTTGGCCAAGGTGAACTCCTCGTCCGTCAGCACGCCCGTGCGATGGAGCTCGCCGAGTTCGCGCAGGCGGCGCAGGAGGGCGTCGTGGTCGTCCTCGGCGGCCGCGACCGGAGGAGAAGGCAGCTCCGGTCGCGCGTCCGGCACGTCCGTGCCGGTGGCCCTGGCCGGATGCGGGAGGCGGGCCTGGACGGCCGCCGCGACCAGGGCCATCAGCGGGTCCTTCTTGAAGCCCCACAGCTCCACCGAGTTCGGGTCGTACTTGGGCGGTGCCTTGGTGGGCGCGTTCCTGACGGTGAAGCGGAGGTGGCCGTTCTCCAGGCCCGCCGCCGGATGCCACTCCACGGCCGCGATGTCGGTGACCGTGAGGGAGCGGCTGCCGGCGGCGGCCTTGGCGTCCTCCGTCTTCCAGTTCCACTCCAGGCGGATGCTCTCGCCGTCGAAGGTCGCGGTGCCGTCCCCGGCGGAGACCGACAGAGGCACCGAGGGGCCCGGCAGCAGGTACGCGTCGACCGGTTCGGCCGGGACCTGGTCGAGCAGCAGCGCGTTGCGCACCTCGTCCACGAAGTACTCGGCGACGCCGTAACGGTCGGACTCGACGATCAGCTGATACGGGTCGTTGGGCTCGGTGAGCCGGCCGCCGGTGGCGTGCAGCAGCGGGTCGGCGCCGTCGCGCAGCCGCAGTCGCAGCCGCCCGGCCTTCTTGCCCTGTTCGAAGGAAACCCCCGCCAACGCGCCCAGGGGGAGCACCAGTTCACCCAGCGTCTTGCGGAACAGGCTGACGTTCTTGTCCCGTCCGGGAGTCAGCCGCAGTGCATCGCCGTCGAAGACCCACGTGCCGTCCTTCTGGATGATTTCCGCCATGGGGTGGATTGTTCCACCAGTCTCACGAGAGAGTGGTCCAGACCTCTTGGAGCTCAACGGCTCATGGAAGGGACGGTTTTGTGAGACACGGTTTGGTGAGACACAGGACACTGCGCCTTCTCGGTTCCCTGCTGCTGGTAGCGATGGGCGTCTCCGTCACCGGGGCCGCGCCCGCACCGGCCGCATCGTCCACCCCGCTCGACCGGCTGGTCCCCGCACCCGCCTCGGTCGCCCCGGGCGGATCGCCCTACAAGATCACCCGCGGCACCCATATACGCGTGGACGACTCCCGTGAGAGCCGCCGCATCGGCGAGTACCTCGCGTCCGTCCTGCGCCCCTCCACCGGCTACCGCCTCCCGGTCACCGCCCAGGGCAGTGGCGGTATCCGGCTGCGCCTGGCCAAGGGCTCGTTCGGCGCCGAGGGCTACCGTCTGGACAGCGGCCGGGGCGGCGTCACCATCACCGCCGCGGCACCCGCAGGCCTCTTCCACGGCGTGCAGACCCTGCGCCAACTGCTCCCGGCGGCCGTCGAGAAGGACTCCGTGCAGCCCGGCCCCTGGCTGGTCGCGGGCGGCACGGTCAAGGACACCCCCCGCTACCGCTGGCGCGGCGCCATGCTCGACGTCTCCCGGCACTTCTTCACCGTCGACCAGGTCAAGCGCTACATCGACCAGCTCGCCCTCTACAAGATCAACAAACTGCATCTGCACCTCAGCGACGACCAGGGCTGGCGCATCGCCATCGACTCCTGGCCGCGCCTGGCGACGTACGGCGGCTCGACCCAGGTCGGCGGCGGCCCCGGCGGCCACTACACCAAGGCCGACTACAAGGAGATCGTCCAGTACGCGTCCTCCCGCTACCTGGAGGTCGTCCCCGAGATCGACATGCCCGGCCACACCAACGCCGCCCTCGCCTCGTACGCCGAGCTGAACTGCGACGGCGTCGCGCCCCCCCTCTACACCGGCACCGAGGTCGGCTTCAGCTCGCTGTGCGTCGGCAAGGACATCACGTACGACTTCGTGGACGACGTGATCCGGGAGCTCGCCGCGCTCACGCCGGGCAAGTACCTGCACATCGGCGGGGACGAGGCGCACTCGACCAGCCACGAGGACTATGTGAAGTTCATGGACCGCGTGCAGCCGCTCGTCGCCAAGTACGGCAAGACGGTGGTGGGCTGGCATCAGCTGACCGGGGCGACTCCCTCGCGGGGGGCGTTGGCGCAGTACTGGGGGCTGGACGGTACGAGTGCCGAGGAGAAGGCGCAGGTCGCCCAGGCCGCGCAGAACGGGACGGGGATCGTGCTGTCCCCGGCCGACCGGATCTACCTCGACATGAAGTACACGGCGGACACTCCGCTCGGCCTGGACTGGGCCGGTCTGGTCGAGGTGAAGCGGTCGTACGACTGGGATCCGGCCGCGTACCTCCCGGGTGCCCCCGCTTCGGCAATCCGGGGGGTGGAGGCTCCGCTGTGGACGGAGACGATCACCAAGTCGGACGACATCGAGTACATGGCGTTCCCGAGGCTGGCGGGTGTGGCCGAGCTCGGGTGGTCGCCGGCTTCCACACACGACTGGGATGCCTACAAGGTGCGGCTTGCTGCGCAGGCTGAGCGGTGGGAGGCGTTGGGGATCGGGTTCTATCGGTCGCCGCAGGTGCCGTGGCCTTCGGCGTGAGGGTGGTTCTTCGTCTGCGGGGCGGTGGGGGCTGGTCGCGCCCCGCGGCGGAGCCGCAAATTGACACGGCCCCGCGCCCCTAAAAGATAGGGGCGCGCACGCCCGGGACGTATGGACGTGCACCCCGGGGGACCGTACCCCGGGGGTGCACGCCTGTCTTGTGGGGCCGTGGTTACAGCCCTGCGATGGGGTTCTTCAGGTTGCCGACCAGTTGGAGGGCGCCGGCCGGGTCTGCGAGGTCGACCATCTGCTTGTTGTTGCGCAGCTGGAGGCGGTTGAGGCAGGACAGCGCGAACTCGGGGGCGAACATGTCGTACTGCTTGAACTTGTCGGCGAGTTCGGGCACCGAGTGCTGGTAGTCCCGGGTGACCTCGGCGACCGTGCGCCAGAAGTCGTCCTCCTCCAGGATTCCCTCGGCCGCGAGGTTCGCGGCGAGGAAGCGGAAGAAGCAGTCGAAGACGTCCGTGAAGATGGACAGGAGCTTCTTGTCCTCGGGGACCTCCACGCGCAGTCGCTCGACCGTCGGCGGCAGCACCGCGTCCGGGTCCATGACCGCGATCTCCTCGGCGATGTCCTTGTAGATCGCGCGCTCGACGACGCCGTCCTTGAGGGCCAGGATGACGTTCTCGCCGTGCGGCATGTAGACGAGGTCGTAGGCGTAGAAGCTGTGCAGCAGCGGGGTGTAGTACGCCTTGAGGTAGCGGCGCAGCCACTCCACCGGCGTCAGCCCCGACTGCGCGATCAGCGCGCCCGCGAAGGACGCGCCCTCGTCGTCGACGTGGACGAGGGAGGCCATGGTGGCCAGCGACTCGCCCTCCTTGAGGGACGCGACGGGGCTCTCGCGCCACAGGGCCGCCAGCATCTTGCGGTACGGCGAGTAGCGGTCCGTGGCCGCCTCGTACTCCAGGTGCCGGTAGCCGACGGCGGCCCGCTCGCGGATGATCGACAGGCCGGTGTCGCGCAGTACCGGGTCGTTGTCGATGAGCTGGGCGAGCCAGTCGTTGATGGCCGGGGTCGCCTCCATGTACGCCGCCGAGAGGCCGCGCATGAAGCCCATGTTGATGACGGACAGGGCCGTCTTCACGTAGTGCTTCTCGGGGCTGGACCGGTTGAAGAAGGTCCGGATCGACTGCTGGGCCAGGTACTCGTCGTCGCCCTCGCCGACGCAGACGAGGTGCCCTCGGGCGACCTCGGCGGCGAAGGTGACAGTGAGCTTGTTCCACCACTGCCAGGGGTGGACGGGGATGAGGAGGTAGTCGGCGGGGTCGAGGTCCTGGTCGCGCAGGACGCCGTTGAAGCGCTCGACGGTCTCCTCGCCCAGCTCCTGCCGTACGAAGGACTCGTACTCGATGCCGACACCGGCCGTGAAGGCCGCCCGGTCGCGGTGCGCGGCCAGCCAGACCAGCCGGACGGGGCTCGCGGTCTCGGGGGCGTACGACAGGTACTCGTGGATGCCGAAGCCGAGACGCCCGTTGTTGGCGACGAAGCAGGGATGGCCCTCGGTCATGCCGGTCTCGATGGCCTGGAAGTCACTCTTCACCAGCTCGGCGACCGGGACCTGCGGCTTGGTGAGCTTGTAGCAGGTGCCCGAGAGGGTGGAGGATATCTCCTCCAGGTACACCGGCAGGACCTCGTCGCTCAGGCCCAGGGACTTCTGCAGCTCGATGAAGAAGTCCAGGGCGGCGAGCGGGAGTTCCGCGCCGTCCCGGTGGCGGGTGATCGAGTCGGCGTCGACCTGCCAGTGGTCGAGGGCCCGGATCACCGCCTTGAAGGTGTACCGCGTCAGACCGTCGTCGCTGCGGACGACGTACTCGCCGGCGCCGGTGGCCTCCGGCGTGATGAGCCGCTCGTGGGCGAACTCGGCGAGGCCCTTGCGGATCAGGAGGCGGTTGGCCCGCGCCCAGCGGTGGGGGGACAGGTGCGCTACGGCGTCGGACAGGGTCATACAGCTACTCCTCGGGCGGCCAGGAACTGTGCGCGCGTGCAGAAGCTCAGCAGCGCGCGCTTCTCCGGCTTGTCGATCTCACGTTCGGGCACGAAGCCGACGGCCTCGTTCAGCGCGTGCACGGCCTTGTTGCTCACGTCGGGCTCCACGACGACCCGGCGGGTGCGCGGGTCGGCGAACAGCTCTTCCATCACGGCGGTGATGACGGCCCTGGTGAAGCCGCTGATCGGGCGGTCGGTGGGGGCGACCAGGAAGTGCATGCCGACATCGCCGGGCTCGGGGTCGTACAGGCCGACCAGTTCGACGTACCGGGGGTCGTACTTCTCCATCAGGAAGGCCGGTTCGCCCCCGTGCAGGCCCAGGTACGCGTGGTGGTGCTCGTGCGCCGCGATGCGCATGTACTCGCGCTCGACGTCCTGGAGTTTCGCGTCCTGCATCATCCAGAAGGCCGCCTTGGGGTCGGTGACCCAGCGGTGCAGCAGCTCGGCGTCCTTCAGGGGGTCGAGCGGGCGGACGGTGAACGTGCCGATGTCTGTGGTGCTCATACGGAGAACTCCTGGAACGCGATCGTCTTCTCGACCGGGTAGTAATCGGTACCGAGCAGCTCGCGGATGATGTACGCGTTCCGGTACGGGCCCATGCCCAGGTCCGGGCTCGTGATGCTGTGCGTGTGGACACCGGCGTTCTGCAGGAAGACACCGCGGCCGGTGACGTCGACGGCGTAGTTGCGGGCGACGTCGAAGTTGCCCTGCGAGTCGTAGACCAGGCGGTCCTTGACGGGCGCGAGGAACTCCGGCTCGGCGTACTTGTAACCGGTGGCCAGCACCAGGCCCTGCGAGTCGAGGTCGAAGTCCTTGTGCTGCTCCTCCTGGCGGAAGGACAGCGTGTACGTGCCGTTCTCGTACGTCGCCCCGTTCAGCGAGGAGTTGGTGAGCAGTCGGGTGGGGACCGGGCCGCCGAGGTTCTTCTGGTAGAGCAGGTCGAAGATCTCGTTGATCAGGTCGCCGTCGATGCCCTTGAACAGGCCCTTCTGCTCGGCGGTGAGGCGGTAGCGGGTCGCCTCCGGCAGCTCGCGGAAGTAGTCGACGTACTCCGGCGACGTCATCTCCAGCGTGAGCTTGGTGTACTCCAGCGGGAAGAAGCGCGGGGAGCGGGTGACCCAGTTCAGCCGGTAGCCGTGGACGTCGATCTCGCTGAGCAGGTCGTAGTAGATCTCCGCCGCGGACTGCCCGGAGCCCACCAGCGTGATCGACTCCTTCTTCTGCAGCTCCGCCTTGTTCTGCAGATAGCGGGAGTTGTGGATGAAGTCGCCGCCCAGGCCCTGGCAGGCCTCGGGTATGAAGGGCGGGGTGCCGGTGCCGAGGACCAGGTGACGGGCGCGGTAGGTGTCACCGGCGCTCGTCGTCACGACGTACAGGTCGTCCTCGTACGTCACCTCGGCGACCGTCGTGCTGAAGCGGATGCTGCTCAGCTTGTTGGCCGCCCAGCGGCAGTAGTCGTCGTACTCGATCCGCAGCGGGTAGAAGTTCTCCCGGATGTAGAACGAGTACAGCCGGCCCTTCTCCTTCAGGTAGTTCAGGAAGGAGTACGGCGAGGTCGGGTCGGCCAGGGTGACCAGGTCCGACATGAACGGGGTCTGGAGGTGCGCGCCGTCCAGGAACATGCCCGCGTGCCACTCGAAGTCGGGCTTCGACTCCAGGAAGACGCCGTCGAGCTCGTCGATCGGCTCGGTCAGACAGGCGAGGCCGAGGTTGAACGGGCCGAGCCCGATCCCCACGAAGTCATGGGTTCTGGTCGGGTTTTCAGGACGCGCGGTCAAGGGACTCTCCCAGGTACTGCTCGGCGTGGCCGGCGATCAGGTCGAGGACGGCGGCGATGTCTTCGGTCGTCGTCTCGGGGTTGAGCAGGGTGAACTTCAGGTAGTGGCGGCCGCCCACCTTGGTGCCCGCGACCACCGCGTCGCCGGAGGCGAACAGCGCCTTGCGGGCGTACAGGTTGGCGCGGTCGATCTCGGCGGGGTCGGTGACGGCCGCGGGGATGTAGCGGTAGACCAGGGTGGACAGGGACGGCTCGACCACGACGTCGAAGCGCGGGTCGGCGGCCAGCAGTTTCCAGCCCTCCACCGCCAGGTCGCAGACCTCGTCGAAGAGCTGCCCGATGCCGTCGGCGCCCATCGTGCGCAGGGTCATCCACAGCTTGAGGGCGTCGAAACGGCGGGTCGTCTGCAGGGACTTGTCGACCTGGTTGGGGATGCGCTCGGTGACCATACGGCGCGGGTTGAGGTACTCCGCGTGGTAGGTGGCGTGGCGCAGCGTCGAGGCGTCGCGGACCAGCACGGCCGACGAACTCACCGGCTGGAAGAAGGACTTGTGGTAGTCGACGGTGACCGAGTCGGCGCGCTCGATGCCGTCGATACGGCCCCGGTACTTCACGGAGGCGAGGAGCCCGCAGCCGTAGGCGGCGTCGACGTGCATCCAGGTGCCGAACTGCTCGCACAGCTCGGCGATCTCGGGCAGCGGGTCGATGGAGCCGAAGTCGGTGGTGCCGGCAGTGGCGACGACGGCCATGGGGACCAGGCCGTCCTTCCTGCAGCGCTCCAGCTCATGGGCGAGCGCGACGGTCTGCATGCGCTTGTCGTGGTCGACGGGGATGGAGACCACGGCGTCCTGGCCGAGGCCCAGCAGTTTCGCCGACTTCTTCACGCTGAAGTGGCTGACCTCGGAGGCGAAGATACGCAGTTTGGCGAAGGAGTCGGTCTTCGCCTCCTCGCGGGCCAGCAGCAGCGCCTGGAGGTTGGACTGCGTGCCGCCGGAGGTGAAGACACCGTCGGCGTTCTCGCCGAGACCTATTCGGGCGGTCGTCCAGTCGATCAGCTTGCGCTCGATGAGGGTGCCGCCGGCCGACTGGTCCCAGGTGTCCAGGGAGGAGTTGACGGCGGAGAGGATCGCCTCGCCGAGCACGGCCGGTATGACGACCGGGCAGTTGAGGTGGGCGAGGTAGCGGGGGTGGTGGAAGTAGATCGCGTCCCGGAGGTAGACGTCCTCCAGCTCGTCGAGGACCGCGGCCGGGTCGAGCAGCGGCTGGTCGAGGTCGATCGCGTCGATGGTCGGGGCGAGGGCGTCGACGGTGACACCGGTGAACGGACGGTCGGTGGCGGCGAGTTTGGCTGCCACCCGCTCTATACCTTCGGTCACGGAGCGGCGGTACTGCTCCGCGGTCGTGTCATTGAGCAGGTGCGAGCGCATGGGGAGGTCCTCCGGTGGGGACGGGCCGTGTGGTGCGGGTGCGGGGGGTACGTGCGTGAGCTTAGGTTAGCCTAACCTAAGTACCGCGACCTCAGGGCAGCCTCGACCGTGACTGTGATCACGTGGCTCCCAGCGGTAACTACTCGGCGGCGCGCAGCTGTTCCTCGGTCAGCCCCTGGCGCCAGTAGCCGACGAACGTCACCCGGCGCCGGTCGATCCCGCGTTCACCGACGAAGTGCCGGCGCAACGCCTTCACACGGCCCGACTCACCGGCGATCCAGACGTACGGACGCTCGGCGGGCGGCAGTTCGGCGGCGCGGACGGCAACGAGGCCGTCGTCCTCGACCAGCCAGGTGATCTCAACGTCGGCCTCGGTCACCAGGTCCTGGATGTCCCCGGCGTCGTGCACCTCCAGCCACACCCGGGCGCGGGTGCCGGCGGGCAGGGTTTCGAGGATGGCGGAGACGGCGGGTACGGCCGTGTCGTCGCCCCAGATGACAACCAGGTCGGTGTCCTGCGGCGGCCGGAACCGGATCGCGCGGTTGTCGGCGATGGCGGGCCCGAGCAGCAGGACGCGGTCGCCGGCGGTGGCGCGGGAGGCCCAGTGCGAGGCGGGCCCGGCGGGGGTGTGCAGGACGAAGTCGATGTCGATCTCGTCGGGGTCCCGGCGGAGCGCGCGGAGCGTGTACGACCGCATCACGGCGCGGACGTCGTCCGGGAGTTCACGCCATCCCTGCCACCAGCCGTCGCCGAGTTCGAGGGGAACCTGGGGCTCGGTCTGGCCGGGGTGCGGCAGGAAGATCGACAGGCTCTGGTCACACCCGTCGGAGTGGAAGGCGTGCAGATCGGCCCCGGCGAAGGTGACCCGGACCAGGGACGGCCCGAGCCGCCGCGTCCGTACGACCTGGAGTGAGAAGAAGCGGAAGGGGGCGGCGACGGCGGTGGTCATGGGGGTAACTCCCGAATCGGCGTCAGGGGATCCGACCTGCTTTTAGGGGCGCGGGGAACTGCGCGACCAGTCACAACGGACCCGCAGTCGCCCCGCAACCTCAAGGGGCCCTTGTCTAGGCGACCTTCTTCGCCTTCTCGATGGCCTCGGCCAGGCTCGTCAGCAGCGGCGTGCACTTGTCGTAGGACAGGATCGGCTCGGGCGAGCGGGCGATGACCTGGCCGGCCTTCACCGCGGGCAGCTTCTTCCAGGTGGCCTCGGTGATGTCGGCCGGCTGGATCGTCGAGGAGCGGTCGTCCATCATGATGATGTCGGCCGGGTACTTGTCGACGTTCTCCCAGCTGAGGCTCTCGAACCAGCCGCCGCCCTCCTTCTTGGCGCTCTCCGGCGGCTCGACGAAGTTCACGCCGAGGGCCTTGAAGTACTCAAGGTCGATGGAGAGGTTGGTGCCGGAGACGTAGAAGATGTCCTGGCTCGCGGAACCGGCCATCACCTTGATCTCGGGGCGGGCCTTGGCGGCCTTGCGCAGACGCTCCGCGGCGGCCTCGAAGTTCTTCTTGGACTGGGCGGCCTTGTCGGCCTTCAGGTCCGCGCCGAGGGACTCCGCCAGCTCCCACATCTTCTGCAGCGGCTGGGTGATCTGCCGGTCGTAGACGGAGATCGCGGCGCTCGGGGCGAGCTTGGCGATCTTGTCCTTGGACGCTTCCGGGACGTACCAGAGGGTGCCCGCGCTGTCGAAGGTCGTGGAGATGAGGACCTCGGGGGCGAACGCCGCGTACTCCTCGACGTTGAACTGGTCCCAGACGTTGCCGAAGACGGTCAGCTTGCTGATGTCCATGTCGCCGGCCTGGACGTCGGCCTTGCCGTCCTGCGTCTTGGTGGGGCCGAAGACACCCTTGACCTCGACGCCGTAGTCGTGGAGGGCGGCCGCGACGCCGACGAAGGCCACGATCTTGGTGGGGACCTTGTCGAGCTTCACGGTGGTGCCGCGGTCGTCCTTGAACGCCCAGGGGCCGGACTTGGCAGCGGTCGTGGCCTCGTCCGAGCCACCGTTTTTCGCGTCGTCGTCCCCGCAGGCTGCGAGCACGGCACCGAGGCCGAGGGCGCCGCCCGCGGCGAGGATGCCGCGACGGGTGAGGTGGGTGGCTCTTGCGTTGGACATGGGTACGCTGCTTTCGAACAAGGCGGATCACCGGCCGGACAATTCGAAGGTAGGTTAGCCTAACCTGAGCTGATCTCCCAGGGGTGGGGGCCCTGTGATCGAAACTGTGCGGGGTCTGTGGCCTGCGCTGTGGTGGGTCCGGCCGTCAATTCCCTTGCAATTGGCGCCAGTTGGGTCCCTTGGCATCGTCTCCGCGGACGTTCAGATGGTGCCCGCTGTTGAATACTGCGCGCAGCCCGCCGGACTTGAACGCCACCGCCGACACCACGATGGAACCCACCAGTTTCTCCCACTGCTCGGCAGCGAGCGGCACCGCGCCGGGAGCCGCAGCCGGCCCAAGCGTCAGCTCCGCCGGCCCGTTGAACGTCAGCTCTGTGCCGCCGGCCAGGGTCACTACGCACTGTGAAGGATCCGAGGTCTGACGAACCGCTGTCACCTGCATGCCGCGCAGTGGCAGGGCCCACCGGTCGTCCTCCTGCTGGGTCACGTCGCCGCCGGGAGTTGAAAGTAGGTGTGCCGGGTCAACCGTGATGCCCAGGATCGGCCCCCTGCTTCGAGCACTACGGCGCAGGGGGCAGACGGAGGAGCGATGCCGGTCCGCGTCAGATGGTCTCCGGCGGGAACCCGTAGTGGGTACCACCGGTGACGAAAGCCCGCCAGGCTTCGATCTCTCCGGAGCAGTCGGGGAGCGCTTCGAGCCGGAAGCCCCGCTCCCAGCTCACGGTGAGCTCACCCGTCTCGCCGACGGTCACGCCGTCGACGGAGGGGCGGAGTTGTCCGAGCACTCGATTGAACGTGGTGGTCCGGGCGTCGTAGATCATGCGGAACTCGTCGAACGCGTCCGGTCCCGCGCCCTTCTGCGCATACCGCATGTCCGCGGACCCCAGGAGGATCCTCCCGTGCCGCACGATCCGGAACGGGCACTGCATATGGACCATGACGGTCTCGCCCTGGGGACCGTGGAACTCGACGACCCCCATGTCCACTGCTCTGCCGACGGAGCGGATGACGGTACCTGTCAGGATCCGGGTGATCTCGTCCAGCTGTGTCTCGGAAGCCATCGAACGCTCTCCTCCCTTCAGTCGGTCGATCTGACCGATCGAAGTCACCCGGCCTTGGAACGCGAACCACCAGCTCAGGAGCGTATCCCCGGCCATGCAGAGCAGACGCAAACCGGTCGGGCGCCGGAGCACAGTTCGCTCCGGCGCCCGACCAAGGCTCAGCTCGACATCAGCCGTTGCTGTGCCTTGTCTCTCACCTGATCCCAGTGATGCTCGGTCAGGGCCCGCAGGGCCGTGTCGGGAGCGCTCGGATTGCCCGCCACGGACGATGCGACCGCGTCGTGTTCGTCCTGCGCCAGTGCTCCCAGCACGTCTGCCGGTGTGTCCCGTCGGCCGGCCACCTTGTCACGGACCCGCCAGTCGGTGTCCTGGGCCAGTTGCTGGAGCACCTCCGGCGGAACCGTGCGGTTGAAGGCGACCAGAACCGCATGTCGGGGTGGTCGGCGACGATCTCCCGCCACACCTCGACGGGCGCCTCGTCCCGCTTCAGACGCTGGTAGTCACGACCGTCGCCGCTTTCCCGGAGCCGGATGAATTCTGCTGCGCTCTCGATCACTTCAGCACACCAACTTCAGGTTCTTGCAGGGAAGCGCGGGCGAAAGTGTGCGGAGTGGACGAGTCCGGCCTCGCCCGCCTTGGTGGGACGCCAGGCGGCCAGATGGGCGCAGGACGGCGTCGTCGGTCGGCAGATAGCCGCTGAGGCGGCCGTCGCGGCCGCGGATGAGTCAGCCGCCGTTCACCGGATCACCCCATGCGGGGCGGGCGATGTGTCGCGCGCCGCCCCTGCCCGAACTCAGCGTTGAGCTTTCTCCAGACGATCGACTTGCTTTTCGATGAGTCGACGCGGAAACGTCACATTCTTCCCGTATCCCGACTTATTAAATACAGCGACAGCACCTCCGGTTCGCACACATACGTACTCGCTGTTCGTGGTGATGCTCTCCGCTTCGTCAAAGGACTTCACCGAGGTGGCCTCATGGAAGACAACAGCCTCGTCCCCGATATTTGGAGCCTGCTCGACCCTGACATCAGCGGTGTATTCCCCCACATGACTCATGCCCGAGTACGAGTCGCACCTCTTCAACGATTCCCGGACTCGCTGGAATGCCTGCTCAGCCTCATCGACACCATAGTAGGCGAGAGTCGACCTCCCTCCCGAGATGTCTTTTTCCCAGTTGAAGACCTGAACCACAGAGGCAGATGCGCTGTCAGCGCGAATGAAATCAATTATCGTCCGACATGATGCCACAGAAACCGGCGGAAAAGTGCTCTCACTCTCTGACGCCGCGTCTCGCACCTCGACTCCCCTGTTCCCCGGCACCTCGCCCGCGGCAAGGGCCAGAGTTTTCAGGTCCTGCACATTCAGGGGCTTTTCCGCAGTTTCATCGGGAGGACTTGCCGCACTGACAGAGTTGGCCACATCAACCCCTTCTCCACCCGAGCATCCGGCCGCCGCAAGAATTGCGAGACCTGCCAAGAGGGCAACCGATGTCTTCCCGGACAAAAATCGGGGCACAATTTTCTCCACAATATATCGACTCGCTCGGGGCACTTGATTCCCACTTCTACCGGCCGTCGGCTCCCAGAAGCCCCGCCGACGATCCTGTCCTGTCGGCGGGGCTTCTGTTCACGAGCTCAGCTAGGTTCCGGCTCGGTCCAAGACATCCAAGTCACCTTCGAAGGAGACCGCCACGATCCACGCTCGATCCTCTGCGAGGAAGTAGTGATGCTCCGGCACCTCAAGAAGTGCAGCCGTAACCGAAGCGGCCTCGCTCTCGGTGAAGCGCACGCCGTAGGGGGAGAGTCCGTCTCCCACATGCTCGACTGCGGAGCCTGGCCCGATTCGCGCACAGATTTCCCTCAGTGCATTCTCCGCGAGCAGCTGCTCATCGTCGATTCTCCAATGCTGATGCCGTCCATCCGCACGACGCCAATCAATCTTCCCTCCCGCGAAAGGGAAATTGAGCTCCAGCCAGTCGAACACATCTGACGCGCTTGTCTTCTTCAGGGCAGCTAGAGGCGGCGCGGAAAATACCTCTTCTTCCCAGTAGTCACCGGACAAACCATTCCTCCATCAACTGCATCCGTGCAGACCTTGAAGCTTCGTCACGGTCGCCTCACTGGCATTGAACTGGAAGTGCGGGCCTTTTTCCTTGCCTGACCACACGTTGATGTGGGCCCCACTTCGTTCATCGAATTCGATCCGGAATCCCGCCTTGCCGTTGGCCGTCTGCATGCCGACCGGCTTGCCCTTGATCGTCCCGAACTTGCCCAGCGTCACTCTTTCGGCTTTGAATCCGCGAGAACTCAGCCATTCCAGAGCCTGATTACGGGCCTGGTTGAAGTCATCGGTGGCAGGCCCGCCGCCGTCATTGTGCACCAGTACTGGCGTAGCCCCGGCCAGCACATAGTACGTGTGGACATCATCGATCGTGAGATCGTGTGTTCGCTGCCGCTTCTGGAACGGACGCGTGCTCTCGACCCGAACCGTGCTGCCGTCGACGGCACGCAGGGTCACTCCAGGTCGCAGTTCCCCGGCATCCACCCAGGCACCCTCGGACGGTGACCAGAAGGGGTGCGTCGTGGTGGATGTCAGCGAGGCCGTCGTCCGGCCCTGTTCCTGCGTGACCGTGAGTTCGACGAAGTCCTTGTCGTCCTCGGTCACGATGGTGGCGACGACCTTCCGCGTAGCGGTCTCACCGGTCGACGGATCGGTGACAACTATCTGGTCACCGATGCGCACTTCTTCGATGGGCTTGGTCGAACCGTCCGCCATCAGTACAAGGGTGCCCGGGGTGAAGCTGTGGGGCACCAGACACTGGGGGATGGAATCCCCCTTCTTGATCCCGGACTTGATGCTCTTGAAGACGACCTTCGCGGCCTTGCCGATACCGCCTGTGAGGACTGCGATTCCCACGTCGATCGCCGCCGCCTTGCAGGCGCTGCCGGATCCCTTGGCGCATCCGATGTAGTCGTCGACGCCCAGGACCTCGAGAATTCCGGGACCGTTCTGGTCACCGAACCACCCGAGCTTCCCGACCGCCGTGCAGAAGTCGGAGCCTGCCACGTCCAGGCCGCTGCACTGCGACCTGGCCCAGTTCTGCAGGTTGTGCTGGTAGTCCAGTCGCTCGTGGTAGTAGGGGAAGGTCTCGGCGAGTTCCGCCTGGGTCGGGATGTAGGTGCCCTGGATGGTGATCGAGTCGCCCGTGGGCTGGATGACGATCGGCTTCTTGCCGTAGGTGCCGTTCCGCCTGGCCTGCTGGGCCATCTTGGACGCGGTCTCGTTGCAGGATTGATTGTTCCCCGGGCAGTTGTTGGAGGTGCCGTTGATGACGCCGTCGGTGTCGCCTTCGACGCCCGCGCAGATGCCGTCCGCGCCGCCGCCGGGCGCACCGTGGATGCACCCCATACCGCTCGGATCGCTGAACGTGAGCGGGTTGTTGTTGCTGTACGCGTACGCGTTGAGCGCTTGCGGGTCGCTCGGGGTGAGGAGTGGGTCGACCGAGATGAACCGGCCGGTCGCCGGGTCGTACTCACGTGCACCGATGTGCTGCAGCCCCGTGGACTCGGAGTCGTCCGTCCCACCGATGAATCCGGCAGTGCCCGGCCAGTTGCTGGGCCTCGTGCCGCGGAGGTCGCCGAACGGCAGCGTGCGACGCTGGGTCAGCTGCTGGTCCGCCGCCTCGATCGCCAGCTGGCCCGAGCCCTGGTGGTCGGCGATGGTGAAGGCGACCGAGCCGTCGTCGTCGATCACCGCCTGGTGACCGTCACCCAGGTCGAGGGTCCGGGTGGCCTTAGGGGTGGTGCCGCCCTTGGCCACGGTGATCTGCGTGGCGCCCAGGTAGAGCGTGGACTCCGTCGGAGTCCGCGCGATGAGGCGATTGCCTTCGGTGTCGTAGACGTACTCGGTGACCTCGTCCGGCTTGCCCTCGACCGGCTTGGTCACCTTGGTCAGATGGCCTTCCGCGTCCCAGTCGAGCGTATGGGACGTTCCCGCCAGGGTGCGCCGGTCAGTGTTGCCGACCGCGTCATAGCCGTAGGAGTCCTGCGCGGTGCCCGTAGGACCGGTCTGGGTCACGGAGTCCACGGCGTGCGGACGCGGCGCGCCCGGCTCCGGGTAGGCGTAGGTGCGCACGGTGTTCTTGGCCGCGTCACCGGTGACGTCGTGCAGGGTCTCGGTCTTCCGGTTGCCCACCTTGTCGTACGTGTACGAGTGCCAGTACGGCGCGGGACCGCCCACCGTCTGACCGCTCGGTGCCGCGGCACAGGTGGTGGTGGCCTGGGTCCAGGCCGTGGTCATCCGGCGCAGGTGGTCGTAGTCGAAGCACTGTGTGTCGGTGCCGGAGCGGGAGACGTCCGAGAGGGACAGGACGTTGCCCGCCTGGTCGTAGCGGTATGTGTTGTGACGGTCGACGCCCGCCACGTTCTCGCGGTCCACCCGGGAGGTGGCCAGACGCTGGGTGCCCCATTCGTAGGTGTTGGTCGCCCAGACCTTCTTGCCGCCGTTGTTGGAAAGCTCGTACTGCAGCGGCTTGCCCGTGAGGCTGTGGCTGACGGTGGCGTCCAGACCCTGGCTGCCGCTGAGCGCGATCGGCCGGTAGGTCTGGTCCTCATAGGTGAACGCCACCGTGGTGGCGGACAGTGCGCCCGCGGCCGGGAACCCGGTCGAGCGCACGGAACCGTCCACGTTGTAGGCGGTGGCCGACAGGTACGTGCCGGCGAGCGCTCCTTCGCTCGCGGGGATCGTCATGGTGGAGCGCAGCACGCGGTACAGCCGGTCGTAGGCGACAACCTTGCTGGTGTACGCGTTGCCTCCGACAAAGCGAGTGGACTCGGCCAGGTGGCCCTTCGCACCGCTGATGGTGTCGTAGACCCACTTGGCACGCAGGGTTCCGGTGGCGCTGTCCTCCCGCAGTTCGGTCTGTCGGCCGAGCCCGTCGTAGACGTGGTAGAGGTCCGTGTCGCTGTCGTCCGAGGCGGAGATGAGCTGACCGCGGTCGTCGTAGGTGCTGGAGCTCGGTCCCTTGTCCGGGTCGGTCGTGTCGGTGAGACGGCCGAGCAGGTCGTAGGTGTAGGTCCAGCTGTTTCCGGCCGGGTCGGTCAGCTTCTCCAGCTCGCCGCGCTTGGTGTAGGCGTAGCGGGTGGTGTCGTACGCGGCTTCCGCGGCCCGCGTGTGGTGCTGGCGCAGTTCGGTCGTCTGACCTCGGGCGTCGGTGACCGTGGTGGTCGCCGTGCCGCCCACCGGCGGGATGACCGTGGTGCGGTCGCCGCCGTAGATGGTGCGGGTGGTGCCGAGCACCGTGCCGCCGTCGCCGTTGCCCGCTATCTGCTCGGTCACTGTCGGGCGGCCCATGCCGTCGTAGGCGGTGCGGGTCTGGGTCTCGACCGAGAGCGCGTCCTCGGGCTTGGACAGGGTCCGGGAGGGCGCGCCTGTGGCGTAGTAGGGCGCGAAGGCCTTGGTGGCCAGACCACGTTCGTCGTAGAAGACGTCCGAGAGCAGCCGTCCGCCGTCGGGCCCCGGAGCCTGGTTCTGACGCTCCCTCAGGAAACCGTCGTAGAGGACGTACGAGGCGACCTGGCTGCCGCCGGCGCCGAGCCCTTTGGTGACGACCGAGACCGGCTGGCCGTCGGTGACCAGGTAGTCGAACTCGTAGCTGGGCGTCAGCGTGGTCTGCCGGTCGGCCAGCCACACCTTCGAGGACCGGCCGAGGGCGTCGTAGGTGAAGGTCGTGACCTTGCCGTTGGCGTCGGTCTGGGTCAGCGGCAGCCCGCGGCGCAGGTCGTGGGTGGCGGAGCTGACCAGGGCGGTGGTCGCGTCCCCCGCCTTCGCCGGCGGCGTCGTCGTGGTCGTCTTCGTGACGAACCCGGTCGCCGGGGTGCGGGCCGTGGTGGTGGTACGGCCGTCCGTGCGGGCGGTGCGGACCGGTGCGGCCGTGCCCGTGACCGTGACGTTCGCGGTCAGGTCGGTGCTGGTGAGGACCCGGCCGTAGGAGTCGAAGGTCGCCCCGGACTCCAGGTAGGTGGCCGTGGTGCCGTCGTGCTTCTTCAGCAGGGCCGTGGCCGTGACGTTGCCCTTGGTCGGGGCCGCGCCGTAGGCACCGCCGTCGTAGGCGGACCGGACGTCGGAGATGACGTCCTTGGAGCGGTCGACGGGGTCGGCGCAGGACTTCGCGACGGTCTCGACCCGCGCGGGCAGGTTCAGGACGTTGTCGGTGCTGTTGGTGGCGTAGGTGGTGCGGGTACAGCGGTTGTCCGCCGCCGTGGTGTTGTCGCCGAAGTCGTCGACCTGGGTGACGCGTCCGGCCACGGTGTCGTACGAGGTGGCGGTGGAGGCGGTCCGCCAGGACGTGCCCGCACCGTCGTCCAGGGACGTCCATGACTTGGTGTGGGCGATGCCGGTGAAGTTGGCGGTGACGGTGCCCCAGGTGCGGGTCTTCTTCGCGGTCTGGTGGTACCAGGGGCGGTTCACGGTCTTGGTGAGGACCTTGCCGCCGTTGCCGGAGTAGCCGACCGCCTTGTAGGCGGTGCCGGCCAGCGCCTCGTGGTCGGTGATGGGGTCGCCCTCGCCTTCGCCGAGGGTGACGCTGACGTTCTTAGTGCCGCCGGTGGGGGACTCGCGGTCGCCGTCCATGCCGCGCAGGAAGTACGTGTCGGACTGCGACTTCATGGCCGAGTCGCCGCCCTGGCCGCCGGTCTTGACGCGCACGTGGCCGTAGCCGCGCCACTGGGACCAGGTCTTGAACTTCTCTTTGGTCAGGCCGTCGTCATCGGAGTAGTGCCAGGCGGCCGGGCCCATGTACTCGTATCTGGTGAGCTGGTCGGGGGCGCCGCCGGTGCGGTCGGTCGCGGTGACCGACGTGACGACGTACTTGTTGAACCAGTGCCGCTCGGGGTCCTCCGTGGAACTGCCGCCGATGTGCTGCGGGAAGCAGCGCGTGGTGTTGGTCTGCGGAGTGGGCAGCGCGTCGAAGTCGCAGGCCGGCGCAGAGTAGTTGACGTCGATCTGGCCGCCGTACTCGTCGGCGATCGTCGACAGGCGCGCCTTGATGAACGGTGCGAAGCCGTCACCGGTCCGATCGAGCCGGTTCGCCAGATCGGTGTAGGTGAAGGTGGTCTTCGGCAGCGTGATCGCGGGCGTGGCGCTGTGGCCGGTGTGCTGGACCGAGTCGAGCAGCAGCTGGTAGTCGATGTCCGCCGTGCCCCAGCGGTGGGTCAGCTTCCAGGAGTCGACGTTCTGATAGGCGCCGGCGGCGTCGATGACCTGCGTGGTCACGCCGGTCAGGCGCTTGCGCGTCCAGAACGTGGGCGAGAGCCGGCCGTCGTCGCAGTCCTTGCCCTCGTCGCAGTTGAGGTCCCAGGGAGTGTCGTACCAGTAGGCGGAGTCGCTGGTGATGGACGAGCAGGTCGTCTGGCTGTTCGGCAGGCAGCGCTCGGCGTTGGTGAAGGTGACCTTCGCGAGCGCCGGCGTGGTGTACACCGACGACTGCTTCAGGCCGTACTGGATCTCGTCGAGATGACCGCCGCGGACGTAGCGAGTGTCGTCGGAGGCCTTCAGGTTGCGGCCGTAGGAGTTCTTCTCCTGCGTGTAGTAGTACGCGATGGCGTTGTCACGCGGGTCGACGACGTAGTCCAGGTTCCAGCGCCAGGCCTGCTGGCACCAGGAGTCGGCGAAGGAGCTCGCATGGCACTTCTCGTCCGTGTCGTCGCCGAAGACCGGGGTGGTCCAAGTGGAGTTGGTGGTCTTCTTGCCGTCTGCCCAGCCGGGCAGCCGGTGGTAGCCGAAGTAGTAGCGCACCCCGTCGGGGTCGGTGAGCCGCCAGTACTCGCCGTTGTCGTCACCGTTGGCGCGGTCGGCGGAGGCCAGCCGCTTGATGCGGGTGCCGTCGTCCTGGCGGAGCTTGAACTCGTCGTCGGCGCCGGTGGGTACGAGCTCGCCGCCCTTGCCGTTGAAGCTGATGAAGGCGTTGTCGTAGCCCCAGCACAGGTCGCCGGGCTTCATGCCGTCGCTGTTCTCGACCCCGTCGTCGGCGCACGGCTTGTAACGGCGCTCGATGTAGCCCGGCCACAGGTCGAAGCCGCCGCCCACCCAGGAGGACTGGTTGTTGGTCTCGCTGGTGCGGCCGTCGACCGAGCCGGAGGAGTAGCCGAGTCCGATGCTCGGCTTCAGCCCGCCCGGCACCTCGGGGACGCCCATGTCGTAGGACCAGGCGAAGTCACCGGTGTTGAGGTTGGTCTGCCAGGTCGCGGACGGGGCGAGGGTGGTCGCCTTGTAGTCACCGGTGGCCGCGGTGTCGTCCGCCACCGCGGCGAGCACGGTCGGCTGCGCGGAGCTGAGCCGCACGGACGGGGCGGTGAGCGCACCGCCCTCCGTGTCGTTCACGGTCTCGACCGGCTTCTGGGTGCGGCACTTGGCCCGCTCCGGCGTCTTCAGGACACAGGCGGGCAGCTGGACCAGGGTGAGCCGGGCGCCGTAGCCACCGCCGTAGGCCTGCGCGAGGTCGCGGTAGTCGATACGCACCTGGGCGGCGCCGTCGGTGAAGTCCGTGCGCTCGGGGGCGAGCGTCACGAGCAGCCCGTCGATCGCGGCCTTCCGGGTCTGCCCCCGCCCGGCCAGCTCGACCCGCACCGCACCGGCTGCGCCCCGCGCCTTGGCGGTACCGACGGAGACCGGCAGCTTCCCGGCCTTCACCGGAGCCTGAGCGGCGCCCTTCGCGCTCGCCGAACCCTTCGCCCCCGCCGCGCCCTTCGCGGCCGCCGGGGCCCCGGTGAGAGTCACCCGGCCCGAACCCGCCCCGGGCCAGTGGGCCTTGGGCGCGGTCCGCGGGGTGCGCGGGCCACGCTCCACCGTGCGGGGCTTCACCTTCTTGACCGCGACACTGGCCACGGGCCGCTCCGCCTTCGGCAGGGCCGGCCGGCCCCGTCCGTCGTCCGCCACGGCTCCCGCGTTCGCGGGTGCGGTGATGCCCTGGAGCACCGTGGCGATCATGACTATTCCGGAAGCCAGTGCGGTCTTCCGTCTCCATCGGGCCGCACGGCCCGATCGTCCCGTATCCCTCATCGTTCCCCTTGATGTGTGACAGCTCGTGTGAAGCCGGTGGCGGCCCGGGCCGGACCCGGGCGGCGGCGCGGGGCCGGCCCGTGCGCACAGGGCGACGGGCCGGCACCGCTTCCGGTCAGTCCGTGCCGGGTACCTCGGTGGCGACGCCCGGCATGCCCAGCGACAGATGGGCGATCTGCGAGTCGCTCAGCGCGCCCTGGAAGGCCCACACGTCGTCGATGGCGCCGGGCCAGTACTCGCCCCACGCGCCGGCCGTCCTGGCCCGGCCGATCTGCAGTCCGCCCGAGGCCTTGTACGACAGGACGTTCTCGGACCACGACAGCCGGTCCGCGCAGGTGGTGTCGTCGGACACGCCGTCACCGTCGGCGTCCGCGCAGGCGACCTCCTCCAGCTGCCCGTTCACATAGAGCCGGGCCTCCTTGGCGAAGCCGTCGTACACGAGCGTCAGATGATTCCAGTCCCGTGCGTCGTAGAACTGCTGGTTCTCGGTGCGTACGACGGTGGCGTCCGCCGCGTCGGAGTCCGGCATCGAGATCTGCCAGCGCCCGGCACCCGCCTGGCCCGCGGCGGCCGGGACGTGCCGGACCGCGAAGGCGCTGTTGGAGGCGCCCGGTGCGCTCAGGACGGCCGCGCCGGCGGTCGGTTCGGCGGCGGACTGGGCCCAGCCCATCACCGTGAAGCTGGTGCTCGTGTCGACGGGCGACGTGGCGGTGGCCGCGTAGTCGTCGACACCGTCCAGTTCCAGGGCGCCGTTGTCGACCCAGCCGAACCCTGTCTTCGCGCCGCCGCCCAGGGTCAGCGCCCTGTTCTCGGCGGCGTCCGGGCTGGTGGCCGGGGTGGAGGTGGTCGCCTCGTCCAGCAGCCAGCGGCCCTTGACCAGCGGCCGCTGCCGGAACATCTGCCGGACCTCGTCGGCGGAGATGGGCCGGTCGAACAGGCTCACCTCGTCGATCTGGCCCGCGAAGAACGATCCGGGTGCGCCGTCGTAGGATCCGGCGCCGATCTGCACCGCGCCGCCCGCGTACCAGCCGGCCTGCAGATCGGTCTCGCCCGCCTTGACGCCGTTGACGTACAGGGTGAGCTTGTTCGCGACGGTGTCGTGCACGCCCATCAGGTGGGTCCAGGTGTCGCCGAAGGCGGTCTGCCCGTCGGCCTGCATCGCCCGGATCGGGGTGGCGGTCGAGGTGTCCGACGAGTACTGGTTGACCGCCCACCGGTCGTACGTCTTGGAGTAGTACAGCTCCAGGCCCGGCCGGTGAGTGCCCGCCTGGGCCACGACGACCGCGGCGTGATCGGGCTTCGTCTTGGGCAGCTTGGCCCAGGCGGAGACCGCGAAGCTGCGCTGGTTGTTCAGCAGCGGCCGCCCCGTGGAGGCGTAGTCGTCGTTCCCGTCGAGGGTCAGGGCCTTGCCCGCGATGCCGGGCTGCCCCGGCGTGACGCCTCCGGAGAACGTCGCGGACGCGACCTCCGCGGCACCGGTCAGGACGGTCGTGGCGTTGCCCGCGCTGTCCGTGGCCTGCTCGTCCAGCGGGAACACCGCCCGTGCGCTGCGGCCCGAGATGAGCGAGTCCTTGCCGTAGAGTCGGGTCACCTCGCCGGACGACACCGGCTTGTCGAAGATCTGCAACTCGTCGATCGCGCCGGGGAAGAACGACCCCGGCTGGCCGCTGTAGGAGCCGGCGCCGATCTGGAGCCCGCGCCGCGCGTCCCAGGGCGAGTCGTACGTCGTGGTCCCGGCCAGCTGTCCGTTGACGTACAGGTTCATCTCGTCGCTGGTTGCGCTGTAGGAGCCCACCAGGTGGGTCCATTCACTGGCCTTGACGCCGCCCGGCGCCGCCTGCATGGCCCGTACGATGCCCGCGCCCGCGGTGTCGGACGTGTACTGGTTGAACGCCCACCGGTCGTACGTCTTCGAGTAGTACAGCTCGAACCCCGGGGAGTGATTGCCGGGCTGCGCCGCGATGACCGCCGCGTGGTCCGGCACCGCCGACAGCTTCGCCCATGCCGAGACCGCGAAGCCGGTCGAGGTGTCCACCGTGGGGATGTCGGTGACCGCGTGGTCGTCGACGCCGTCGAACGACGCCGCGCTCCCCTTGGCCCCGGCCACGCCGAGGGTGACACCGCCGCGCAGTTCGGCGGTGCGCTCCGGCGCCGAGCCCTTGGCCGCGCTCGCCCCGGCGCCCTCGTCCAACTGCCAGGTCGCCCGCTCGGGCTGGCCGGCCTTGACCCGGAACTGGTAGGTACGGATCTCGCTGTCGTTCCCCGCCGAGTCGAACGCCTGCGCGGTGATGAAGTTGAGCCCGGCCTTGGCGGGCAGCACGGCGGCCGTCTTCAGCGCACCGGAGGACGTGGTCAGAGTGTTCTTCGAGGTCGGGTCGCCGTTGATGCCGAACCAGTACTTCGTCACGTCGGTCTCGGCCGCGTCGATGTCGAAGAAGCCGTACTTGCCGACGCCGTCGTACCACGGGTCCTCGGGGTTCTCCGGGTCGGAGGCCGGGTACTCACCGGACTTGATCGTCGGGGCCTTGGGCACCTTGGTGTCGTAGACGAAGTAGCAGCCCGTGGGGTCACCGGTGTACGACCACGGCGAGTACTGGCCACCGTCGTAGGACCGCGCGTACCAGTGGACCGTCTTGTTCGCGGTGACCGAGGGCAGCGTGATGGAGAAGTCCGAGCCGGACTTCTTGTACGAGGTCAGCGCCGGCTTCCACCGGGCGATGAGGCCCTTGCCGTCACCCGAGTCCCACATGGCCTGGAACTGGACGGCGACGTTGTCCCCGTCCGGGTCGGTGATGTTGTTCGCGTAGATCTTGCCCAGTGTGCGCACACGGGCGGGAGCGGAGGGCTTCTTGCAGGTGCCGCCGTACTCCATCGTCAGCTGCGACATCTTGATCTGGGACGGCGGGCGGTTGTACTTGACCCGGAGGAACGCGTCGTCCGAGAAGCGCTTCCAGGCGTACTCGTCCGTCTCGCTGGACGCCCGCAGACCGAAGTTCATCGCCGGCCACTTGCCGTTGGCGGCCTGCTGGACGGCGGAGCGCACGTCGAACTCAGCGTCCTTGGCCGCGCAGCCGTCGTAGCCGTAGGCGAAGCTCTCCGTCTTCAGGTGGTCGTTCCAGAAGCTCGACTTGTCCTGGGAGTTCCAGGTGGTCGACGAGCTGATGTCATCGGTGAGCCACAGCTGCACCCCGCGGTCCGAGCACGACGCCGACCAGGTGTTGCGCACCACGAACTCGGCCGACAGGATGCTCCGTCCCGCGAACTTGGAGACCGGAATGCGGTAGAAGACCCGCTTGGTGTCGTACGGCTGGCAGTAGTGCCAGCCGCAGTACCCCATGCCGGCGGTGGACTCGCCGTTGAACTTCCACTGCGGCGACGACGCCCAGTACTTGGACACCATCGTCCAGGCGGTCGCCTTGGGCGAGTACCACTGTGGGTCGATGAAGACGGGGTACTGCGTGTCCGGGCCCTTCAGGACGCCCTCGTCCGGCGTGAGCACCAGTTCGCGGCCGGTGGCGGGAAGTTCCACACCGACGGGCGCGAGCTTGCCGGACTCGCCGGCACCGGGCTCGCCCTCCTGGGCGGCTGCCTTGGCGCCGGAGGACAGGGCCGACACGCTCTTCCTGGCGGCGGCCGTGCTCTGGCCGGGGCTGGAGTCCCACATGACCGGCTTGGGCGCCTCGAACACCGCGCCTCCGGCGCCCTCGTCGACCGCTTCCAGGCCGCCGGACGCCGTCTCGCGTACGTCAAGACCCTGGGCGGACAGCTTCAGCCGCAGCTCGGCGAGGGCCGGACTGGCCGCCGCCTCGGCCGACTTGACCACGAGCAGCTGGGTGAAGCCGTCCTCCTGCGCGCCCATCCGCAGATCCACGTCCGGCAGGACGTTGCGGTAGGTCGCGGTCTCCGCGTCGAGTTCCGGCGCCGGAAGAGGCGTCGGCCAGGTCAGGGCGAGTTCACGTCCGGCGCGCTCCATGCGCACCAGCGGTTTGTTCCCGCCGCCGGAGAACTCCAGCCGGACCGTGGTGGCCCCGGGCGCGACCATCCCATCGGCGATCTTCGCCAGGCCGGTGTCGATCGGCTTCCAGGCGCCGTCGATCCGGGCGCGTACGGGACGCAGGTGCTCCCGCGCCTCCAGCTTGCCGTCCGGTGTCGCGTACACCTCGCTGCTCTCGCCGCGCAGCGACACGATCTCCACGTTCGTACCGGTCCGCTCGGCCTTCGCGAGCGCCTCGGCCTCTGTCAACGTGTCCGCGCCCGTGGCCTGTTCGGCCGCCGCCGGCGGGGCCGTGGCCGGTGCGGCCCCCGCCGTCGGCGGCAGACCGCCGACCATGCCGACACTCAGCGCCACGGACAGCGCCCCGCCCGCGATCCGTCTTCGCGGCTTGCCCGTTGTGTTCACATCCCCGCCCGTCAAATGAAGATCCAATGAAAATCCACCGGACCGTACTTTGCGAGGGCGTGACCTTTCCAGGGACAAAATCAGCTATTTGGAAAGGAAGTTTCACTGAAATGCGTGACTACAGCCACATTCCTGAAGGGTTGTATGGCGGGCGGTCTCAACTTGGCTTCGATACCGGTGAATCAGCCCACCAGCCCCAACTCCCTCGCGATCAGCATCCGCTGCACCTCGCTCGTGCCCTCCCCGATCTCCAGGATCTTGGAGTCGCGCCACATGCGGGCCACCGGGTACTCGTTCATGAAGCCGTAGCCGCCGTGGACCTGGGTGGCGTCACGGGCGTTGTCCACCGCGATCGTGGAGGAGTACAGCTTCGCGAGTGCCGCCTCCTTCTTGAAGGGCTCCCCGGACACCAGGCGTGAGGCCGCGTCGCGCCAGGCAAGGCGGGCCGTGTGGGCCTTCATCTCCATGTCGGCGATCTTGAACTGGATGGCCTGGTTGGCGCCGATGGGGCGGCCGAAGGCGTGGCGTTCCTTGGCGTACTTCACCGACTCGTCCACACAGCCCTGCGCCAGGCCCGTCGCGAGTGCCGCGATGGCGATGCGGCCCTCGTCCAGGATGCGCAGGAACTGGGCGTACCCGCGGCCCTCCTCGCCCAGGAGGTTGGCCGCCGGGACGCGGACGTCGGCGAAGGACAGCTCACGGGTGTCGGAGGCGTTCCAGCCGACCTTGGAGTAGGGGGCCGCGACCGTGAAACCGGGCGTGCCGGACGGGACGATGATGGACGAGATGAGCGGCTTGCCGTCCGGCTTGCGGCCCGTCACCGCCGTGACCGTGACCAGGCCGGTGACGTCCGTGCCGGAGTTGGTGATGAAGCACTTGGTGCCGTTGATCACCCACTCGTTCGTCGACTCGTCCAGGCGGGCCGTGGTGCGCGTCGCGCCCGCGTCCGAGCCGCCGTCGGGCTCGGTCAGGCCGAAGGCGCCGAGCATCTCGCCGGAGCAGAGGCGGGGAAGCCACTCCCGCTTCTGGGCGTCCGTGCCGAAGAGGTGGATCGGCATCGCGCCGAGGGAGACGCCCGCTTCGAGCGTGATGGCGACCGAGGAGTCCACGCGGGCGAGCTCCTCCAGCGCGATGCCGAGCGCCAGGTAGTCACCGCCCATGCCGCCGTACTCCTCGGGGAACGGCAGGCCGAACAGGCCCATGCGGCCCATCTCCCGCACGATCTCGTACGGGAACTCATGGCGCTCGTAGAAGTCGCCGATCTTGGGCGCCACGACATCGTGGGCGAACGCCTCCACCGTGCGGCGGAGTTCCTCCAGTTCGAGGGAGAGACGGTGGTCCATGGCTGTTCACTGCTCCTTGTGGGACAGGGCTCGTACGGTGCGGGAAGGGCTGGGTCGGCCCAGTTGCTCGGCCATCCACGCGCTTGTGGCGACTAGGCGGTCGAGGTCGACTCCGGTGTCGATGCCGAGGCCCCGCAGCATCCACACGAGGTCTTCGGTGGCGAGGTTGCCGGTGGCGGACTTGGCGTAGGGGCAGCCGCCGAGGCCGCCGGCGGAGGCGTCGACGGTGGTGACGCCGTGTTCCAGGGCGGCGTAGGTGTTGGCCAGCGCCTGGCCGTAGGTGTCGTGGAAGTGGACGCCGATGACGTTCGTGGGGACGCCCTCCTCGTTCAGCATGGAGAGGAGTTCCAGCACATGTCCGGGCGTGGCGACGCCGATCGTGTCGCCCAGGCTGAGTTCGTCGCAGCCCATGTCCCGCAGCGCCCTGCACACGCGGACCACCTGGTGGATCGGGACCGCGCCCTCCCAAGGGTCGCCGAAGCACATGGAGACATAGCCGCGGACATGGACGTGCTCGGCCTTGGCGCGGGCCACGACCGGCTCGAACACCGCCAGTGACTCGTCGAGCGTCCGGTTGAGGTTGGCCTTGGCGAAGGACTCCGTGGCGCTGGCGAAGACGGCGACCCGGCGGGCGCCGAGGGCCAGGGCACGGTCCAGGCCGCGGTCGTTGGGGACCAGCACGGGGAGCGCCACCGGGAGGTCGCTGACGAGCGGGAACAGTTCTTCCGCGTCGGCCAGTTGGGGCACCCACTTGGGGTGGACGAAGCTGGTGGCCTCGATCGTCGTCAGCCCCGCCTCGGCGAGGCGGCGCACGAACTCCGCCTTGACCTCGGTCGGCACGGTCGACTTCTCGTTCTGCAGGCCGTCGCGCGCGCCGACCTCGTGGATGCGGACCCGGGCGGGCAGGTCCGCGGCAGGCACCGTCATGGGCAGCGTCATCGGTCCTCCTCCACCGGGGTGATGACCGCCAGGACCTGGTCCATGGCGACCGTCGTGCCGGGTGTGACGTCCAGTTCGGCGACCGTGCCGGCGTGCGGGGCGGAGATGACGTGCTCCATCTTCATCGCCTCGACGACCAGCAGGCTCTGCCCGGCGGCCACTTCGTCCCCCACGGCCACCTTCACGACGGTGACCGTCCCCGGCATCGGCGCGGTGAGGGAGTCGGCGCCGGAGTGCGCGGCTCCGGTCAGGGACGCGGCGACCGGGTCGTGGTCGCGCACGTGCCAGGCGTCGCCGTCCCGGCCCAGCCAGGTGCCGTCCGGCAGGGCGGCGAGCTCGAAGGTGTGCCGGACGCCGTCCAGGGTCACCGACACCCGACCGCCCGCGACGGTGGCGGAGCCGCGCGGGGCGTACTCCACCGGGTCCTGCACCCGCAGCGGGAATCCGACGGGCTTCGGGGTCCCGCCGAGCCGCCAGCCGCTCGGCACCGAGAACGGATCCGTCCAGCCGCCGCCCGCCGGCTGCAGCGCCTCCAGCCGTACGGCCGCCGCCGCCTCGTAGACCTCGTCGGGTACGTCCGTGCCGACCAGATCGTCCACCACGCGCTCGACCAGCCCGGTGTCCAACTCGCCCGTCACGACCGCCGGATGCGCGAGCAGCCGCCGCAGGAACCCGGCGTTCGTCTGCACGCCCAGCGTGACCGTCTGAGCGAGAGCCGCCCGGAGCTTGCGCAGCGCCGTGGCGCGGTCGGGGCCGTACGCGATCACCTTGGACAGCATCGGGTCGTACAGGCTGCCGACCTCGGTGCCCTCGCTGAGTCCGGAGTCGGTGCGGATGCCGTCGCCCTGGGGCTCGCGCAGCTTGAGGACCGTGCCGCCCGAGGGGAGGAACCCGCGCGCGGGGTCCTCGGCACAGATGCGGGCCTCTACCGCGTGCCCGGTGAGGCGTACGTCCTCCTGCGCGAAGGCCAGCGGCTCGCCCGCCGCCACCCGCAGCTGCCACTCCACCAGGTCCAGGCCGGTGATGAGCTCGGTGACCGGGTGCTCGACCTGGAGGCGGGTGTTCATCTCCATGAAGTAGTACGAGGACGGGTCGCTGCCCGGCACGATGAACTCCACCGTGCCCGCGCCCCGGTACCCGCAGGAGCGGGCCGCCTGCACGGCCGCCTCGCCCATCGCCGCCCGGGTCGCCTCGTCGAGCAGCACACTGGGCGCCTCCTCGATGATCTTCTGGTGCCGGCGCTGGAGGGAGCACTCGCGCTCCCCGAGGTGGACCACGTGCCCGTGGCCGTCGGCCAGGACCTGGATCTCGATGTGCCGGGGCCGGTCGATCCACCGCTCGACGAGGAGCGTGTCGTCACCGAAGGAGGCGCGGGCCTCACGGCGGGCGGCGGCGATCTCGTCGCCCAGCACGGCCGCGTCCCGCACCAGCCGCATGCCCTTGCCGCCACCGCCGGCCGACGGCTTGAGCAGCACGGGCATGCCGATCTCGCGGGCGGCGTCGGCGAGTTGGGTGTCCGTGAGCCCGCTGCCGCTGGAGCCCGGGACGACCGGGACGCCGGCCGCCTTCACCGTCTCCTTGGCCCGGATCTTGTCGCCCATCAGCGAGATGGCGTCGGCGGGCGGTCCGATGAAGACCAGCCCGGCGTCGGCGCAGGCGCGCGCGAAGCCGGCGTTCTCCGCGAGGAAGCCGTAACCCGGGTGGACGGCCTGGGCGCCGGTGCGGGCCGCCGCCTCCAGCAGTCGCTCCACGGACAGATAGCTCTCGGCCGCCGGCGCCGGACCGATCCGTACCGCCGTGTCGGCCTCCCGGACATGGCGGGCGTCGGCGTCCGCGTCGGAGAAGACGGCCACCGAGCGCACGCCCAGCGAGCGGAGCGTACGGATCACGCGGACGGCGATCTCGCCCCGGTTGGCCACGAGGACCGTGTCGAACATGGTCTGCGTCATCTGCACAGTCCCCCTCACATCCGGAAGACGCCGAACTGGGGGTCACCCAGGGGCGCGTTGGCACAGGCGGTCAGGGCGAGGCCCAGCACCTGACGGGTCTCCAGCGGGTCGATCACGCCGTCGTCCCAGAGGCGGGCCGTCGCGTAGTAGGCGTTGCCCTGGCGCTCGTACTGCTCCCGGATCGGGGCCTTGAACGCGTCCTCGTCCGTGGCCGCCCAGTCCTCGCCCCGCGCCTCCAGCTGGTCCCGCTTGACGGTCGCGAGGACGGAGGCGGCCTGTTCGCCGCCCATGACGGAGATCTTGGCGCCCGGCCACATCCACAGGAAGCGGGGGGAGTAGGCGCGGCCGCACATCGAGTAGTTCCCGGCGCCGTACGACCCGCCGACCACCACCGTCAGCTTCGGCACGCGCGTGCAGGCCACCGCCGTGACCATCTTGGCGCCGTGCTTGGCGATGCCGCCCGCCTCGTAGTCCTTGCCGACCATGAAGCCGGAGATGTTCTGCAGGAAGACCAGCGGGATGCCGCGCTGGTCGCACAGCTCGATGAAGTGGGCGCCCTTCTGGGCGGACTCGGAGAACAGGATGCCGTTGTTGGCGACGATGCCGACCGGGTGGCCGTGGATACGGGCGAAGCCGGTGACGAGGGTCTGGCCGAACTCGGACTTGAACTCCGAGAAACGGGAGCCGTCGGCCACGCGCGCGATGATCTCGCGTACGTCGTAGGGAGTGCGGGAGTCGACGGGTACCGCGCCGTAGAGTCCGTACGGGTCGACCTTCGGTTCCGTGGCGGGAGTGACCTCCCAGGGGAGGCTGCCGCGCGCGGGGAGCGTCGCGACGATGTTCCGCACGATCCGCAGCGCGTGGGGGTCGTCCTCGGCGAGGTGGTCGGTCACGCCGGACACCCGGGAGTGGACCTCACCGCCGCCCAGCTCCTCCGCCGTGACGACCTCACCGGTGGCGGCCTTCACCAGCGGGGGGCCGCCGAGGAAGATCGTGCCCTGGTTGCGGACGATGACGGCCTCGTCGCTCATGGCGGGCACATAGGCGCCGCCCGCGGTGCACGAGCCCAGCACGGCGGCGATCTGCGGGATGCCGGCGCCCGACATGCGGGCCTGGTTGTAGAAGATCCGCCCGAAGTGCTCCCGGTCCGGGAAGACCTCGTCCTGCATGGGCAGGAAGGCGCCGCCGGAGTCGACGAGGTAGAGACACGGCAGGCGGTTCTCCAGGGCCACCTCCTGCGCGCGCAGGTGCTTCTTCACGGTCATCGGGTAGTACGTCCCGCCCTTGACCGTGGCGTCGTTGGCCACGATCACGCACTCGCGCCCGCTGACCCTCCCGATCCCGGCGATGACGCCGGCGGCCGGGGCCTGCCCGTCGTACATGCCGTCGGCGGCGAGCGCAGCGAGCTCCAGGAAGGGTGAGCCGGGGTCGAGGAGGGTGTCCACGCGGTCGCGCGGCAGCAGCTTTCCGCGCGCGGTGTGCCGGTCGCGCGCCTTCTCGCCGCCTCCCAGCCGGGCGGCGGCGAGCTTGCCGCGCAGCTCCTCCACGAGCGCCCGGTGGGCCTCCTCGTTGGCTTGCCAGGCCTGAGACGCGGGATCTGCCGCGCTCGCAAGCTCCGGTGCCTCGTGCATCGTGCGGTCCCCTCACCCAGTGGTCGACCAGTTAATGAGCGTTAACGCATTTCCTTCAGGTTAACGACCGCTAACCTCCCTGTCTAGAATTGCTTCCATGGCCACCAGAACCGACGCCCCGACCCGCCGCGAACAGATCCTCAAGGAGGCCGCGCGGCTCTTCGCCGAGCGTGGATTCCACGGCGTCGGTGTCGACGAGATAGGCGCCGCCGTGGGCATCAGCGGCCCCGGTCTCTACCGGCACTTCGCCGGCAAGGACGCGATGCTCGCCGAGCTGCTGGTCGGCATCAGCGGCCAGCTGCTGACCGGCGCGAAGCGGCGCCTCGCGGAGGCCGACGGCGTGCCGCCGGAGGCGGTGCTCGACTCGCTCATCGAGGGCCACATCGACTTCGCCCTCGACGACCGGCCCCTCATCACCCTGCACGACCGCGAGCTGGACCGCCTGCGCGACAGCGACCGCAAGCTCGTACGGCAGCTCCAGCGGCAGTACGTCGAGCTGTGGGTGGAGGTGGTGCGCAAGGTGTACCCGGACCTCACGGAGCCGACGGCCCGGTCGGCCGTGCACTCGGTGTTCGGGCTGCTGAACTCGACGCCGCACCTGGGGCGCTCGGGGTCGCTGCCGGGGCGGGGAGTCACGGCGGTGCTGCTGCACCGGATGGCGCGGGGGGCGTTCGGGGCGGCCGGGATGGAGTGAGCCGTACGGCTGCCGGTGCTATCCCTCGGCCGGGGCGCTCAGGTGACGCAGTACGGCGAGGACGCGGCGGCTGTATCCGGTCGTGCCGGTCAGGCCGAACTTGTCGAAGATCGCGTTGGTGTGCTTCTCGACCGCGCTCTGTGAGACGTAGAGCTGCTGCGCGATGGCCGCGTTGGTGCAGCCCTGCGCCATCAGCGCCAGGACGTCGCGCTCCCGGGGCGTGAGCCCGTGCAGCGGGTCGGTGCGGGCGCCGCGGGCGAGGAGCCGCCGGACCACCTCGGGGTCGAAGGCGGTGCCGCCGGCGCCCACGCGCTCCAGGGCGGCGAGAAACTCCTCCACCTGCATGACCCGGTCCTTGAGCAGGTACCCGACGCCCTCGCTGCTGCCGCCGAGCAGCTCGGTGGCGTAGCGGCGCTCGACGTACTGCGACAGCACCAGCACGGCCGTACCGGGATGCCGCTCACGGATCCGCAGCGCGGCGCGCAGCCCCTCGTCGGTGTGCGTGGGCGGCATCCGGACATCCACCACGACGATGTCGGGCGGCTCGGCCGCCACCGCCACCAGCAACGCCTCCGCGTCCCCCACGGCCGCCGCCACGACATGCCCCTCCTCGGCGAGCAGCCGCACGAGGCCCTCTCTCAGCAGTGCCGAGTCCTCGGCGATCATGACGCGCATGGGAGCTCCGCGGTGATGAGGGTGGGGCCGCCGGGTGGGCTGTCGATGGTCAGGTGGCCGTCCAGGGCGGCGATGCGGCGGGAGAGGCCGAGGAGGCCGCCGGTGGTGGGGTGGCGGGGGGCGCCGCCGGTGCCGTTGTCCTCGATGTGGATCACGATGCCGTCGTGTCGTCCGGTCACCCGGATCGCTGCCCGGGTCGCGCCCGAGTGTTTCAGGGTGTTGGTGACGGCTTCGGCGGCCACGAAGTACGCGACCGTCTGTACGGGGACCGGGGGCGGGGTGCCGTCGAGGCCGTACGTCACCTCGACGGGCAGGACCGAGCGCTCCGCGAGTCCCTCCAGGGCCGCGGCCAGCCCGCGCTCGTCCAGGGCGGCGGGGTAGATCCGCCAGGCCGTCTCGCGCAGCTCCGTCAGTGCGTGGGCGGACTCCTCGTGGGCCTGGCGCAGGAGCGCGTCCGCCTTGGCGGGGTCGGTCGTGCGCAGGGCCCGGCCCAGCAGCATGCCCAGGGCGACCAGGCGCTGCTGCACGCCGTCGTGCAGGTCGCGCTCGATGCGCCGCCGTTCGTCGTGCACGGCCTGCATCACCCCGGCCCGGGTCTCGGCCAGTTCACCGACCCGGCGCCGCAGCAGCTCCGTCTCGCTGGGGCCGAGATGCCGCCGGGCCAGCTGCTCGTCCAGCTGCGCCAGCCCGCGTCCGCCCTGTGCGCACAGGAACAGGAGGAAGACGCCGCCCAGCCCGGACAGCGCGACGGTGCCGAGGTGGTCGGGGTCCATCACGAACCAGGCCCACACCAGCAAGGACGCGTAGGCGAGCCCGACCAGCGAGGTCAGCAGCACCAGCAGCCCGAACAGGCCGAGCGGCCAGCGTGCCGCCACGTACCCGTACGCCGCCCTTCCGGTGCGCGGCGGGTCCAGCTCGACGGCGTGGAAGACCGCGAGGCGGCGCCGCTCCAGGGCGGCGAGGCGCAGCGCGCTCGCGGGGACGGGGGAAGGGCGCCGGGTCAGCGGCCTGCGCACCCGGCCGCCCAGGACGCAGACGAGCTCGGCCACCGCCGTCAGCCCGCCCAGCAGCAGCCCGACGGCGAGGCGGAGCCAGCGCTCGGTGAATCCGATCACGACGGATCAGGCTAGCCAAGGCGGCCGGGGCGGCGCCCTGCGGAAAACCGCACTCTTCCTGTGCGGGTTCCCACAGCCGGATATGAGGCCCTCCTCATACCGCCCTTAGGTCAAGACTTCGTAAAGTGGCCTGCATGATCATTGCTGCTGCGTCCGAGGCGCCCGTCGGTGGAGTCGCCGGCTGGGCCGCCGACCTGATGGAGAAGCTGGGCGGCCCCGGCGCCGGCCTGGCCATCGCCCTGGAGAACCTCTTCCCACCGCTGCCGAGCGAGGTGATCCTGCCGTTGGCGGGGTTCACGGCGAGCCAGGGCCGGATGGACGTCGTCGGGGCCGTTGCCTGGACGACGGCCGGTTCGGTGGTGGGCGCACTGGCCCTGTACCTGCTGGGCGCGCTCCTGGGTCGGGACCGGCTGATCGCCGTGGCGGCGCGGCTGCCACTGGTGAAGGCCGCGGACGTGGAACGGACCGAGGCCTGGTTCCTCCGGCACGGCACCAAGGCCGTGTTCTTCGGCCGCTTCGTGCCGATCTTCCGCAGCCTGATCTCGATACCGGCGGGAGTCGAACGCATGCGGCTCCCCGTGTTCCTCGCCCTCACCACGGCGGGCAGCCTCATCTGGAACACCGCCTTCATCGCCGCCGGCTACGCCCTCGGCGCCCGCTGGCACGAGGTCACCGACCTGGTCGGCCTCTACTCCAAGGCGATCCTGGTGATCGTGGCCGTGGCGGCCCTGGCGTTCGTGGGCGTACGGCTGCTGCGGGCAGGACGCGGGCAACGGCGGCGTCCGGTCGGGTCCGGTTCCGAGCGGCGCCGCTAGGCGGTCCCGGAGTGACGAGCGTTACGGACCTTGACCCCTGGACGCCTGTGGATACTCGCCGGTACGGTTGAGTGAGCAAGCGCTTAGACATGTACCGGTGGAGGTGGACGGCGTGCGCCGTACGGTGTTCAACGAGGATCACGAGGCGTTCCGGGAGACCATCCGCGCCTTCATCGAGGCCGAGGTCGTCCCGGTCTACGACGAGTGGTTCGCGGCGGGCCAGGCGCCCCGCGACTTCTACTACAAGCTCGCCGAGCTCGGCGTCTTCGGCATCCGCGTCGACGAGGAGTACGGCGGCGCCGGCATCGACTCGTACAAGTTCGAGGCCGTGATGTACGAGGAGACGTCCCGCGCGGGCGTCCAGTTCGGCGGCTCCGGCGTGCACGTGCTGCTCGGCCTGCCGTACATCAAGATGCTCGCCAGCGACGAGCAGAAGAAGCGGTTCCTGCCGAAGTTCGTCTCCGGTGAGGAGATGTGGGCGCTGGCGATGACCGAGCCGGGCACCGGCTCCGACCTCGCGGGCATGAAGACCACCGCCAAGCTGAGCGAGGACGGCACGCACTACGTCCTCAACGGCGCCAAGACCTTCATCACCGGCGGCGTCCACGCCGACCGCGTGATCGTCTGCGCCCGCACCGACGCGCCCAGCGCCGAGGACCGCCGCCACGGCATCTCGCTGTTCGCCGTGGACACCAAGGCCGAGGGCTACTCCGTCGGTCGCAAGCTGGACAAGCTCGGCCTGAAGACCTCCGACACCGCCGAGCTGGCGTTCGTCGACGTGAAGGTCCCGGTCGAGGACCTCCTCGGTGAGGAGAACAAGGGCTTCTACTACCTCGGCCACAACCTCGCCTCCGAGCGCTGGGGCATCGCCTTCGGCGCCTACGCGCAGGCCAAGGCGGCCGTCCGGTTCGCCAAGCAGTACGTGCAGGAGCGCACCGTCTTCGGCAAGACCGTCGCGTCCTTCCAGAACACCAAGTTCGAGCTGGCCGCCTGCCAGGCAGAGGTCGACGCCGCCGAGGCGGTCGCCGACCGCACGCTGGAGGCCCTGGACGCCGGCGAGCTGACGCCCGCCGAGGCCGCCTCCGCGAAGCTCTTCTGCACCGAGGTCGCGCACCGCGTGATCGACCGCTGCCTCCAGCTGCACGGCGGCTACGGCTTCATGAACGAGTACCCGATCGCCCGCCTGTACGCGGACAACCGCGTCAACCGGATCTACGGCGGCACCAGCGAGATCATGAAGTCGATCATCGCGAAGGACATGGGCCTGTAGGACACGGACCCGTAAGGTCCGCGAAATTACCTGCCAGTAGAAAAGGTGCCATGAACCAGGCACTACAGGGACTCCTCGATCTGCTCGACCTGGAGCAGATCGAGGAGGACATATTCCGCGGCCAGTCCCGGTCCGCCGTCGTCCCGCGCGTGTTCGGCGGGCAGGTCGCGGCCCAGGCGCTCGTCGCTGCCGGGCGCACGGTCCCCGAGGACCGCCACGCCCACTCGCTCCACGCGTACTTCCTGCGCGCCGGGGACCCGGGCGTGCCCATCGTCTACAACGTCGACCGCATGCGTGACGGGCGTTCCTTCACCACCCGCCGGGTGGTCGCGGTGCAGCACGGCAAGCCGATCTTCGCCCTGTCGGCCTCCTTCCAGCTGTACGAGGAGGGGATGGACCACCAGGCCCCCATGCCTCCCTCACCCGATCCGGTGACGCTGCCCACCTCCGAGGAGCGGCTGCGGGACTACGGCCACCTCGATCCGGCGGTGGTGGAGAAGTTCCTGGAGGCACGCGAGGCGGTCGACCTGCGCTATGTCGACGAGCCGCCGTACGGCAGGTTCGGCGAGCCCCGCGAACCGCACTCCCAGGTGTGGTTCCGCACCAACGGCAAGCTGGCCGACGACCCCCTCCTGCACGTCGTACTCGCCACCTACGTCTCCGACATGACCCTCCTCGACTCCGTGCTGCTCGCGCACGGGCGGGGCGGCTGGGCGGTCGGCGACGTGGTCGGCGCCTCGCTGGACCACGCGATGTGGTTCCACCGTCCCTTCCGTGCGGACGAGTGGCTGCTGTACGACCAGGAGTCACCGTCGGCGCACGGCGGACGCGGCCTCGGGCAGGCCCGCATCTACACCCAGGACGGTCAGTTGGCGGTGTCGGTGATCCAGGAGGGCGTGGTCCGCATCCCGCGGTGACCCGCCCGCGCCCCGCCCGCCGGTCCTGACGTCAGGCCAGATCGACGCGAGGGTCGACGGCCCAGTGGTTGCTGTGCAGGATCCGGTCGGCGAACGTCACCTCGCGTTCGCCGAGCAACCGGAAGCCGAGCGAGCGGCAGATGCCGTTCGAGGCTGTGTTACCCGTGGCCGGGAAGGCGTGCACGACACCCCAGCGGTTCTCGTCCCGAGCCTGTTCGAGCAGGGCCCGGGCGGCGCGCTTGCCCAGCCCCCGGCCCTGGAACTCCGGCAGGACCATCCAGCCGATCTCGGAGACGGGCCCGTCGTCCGTGTCGTACGACCAGAGGGTCACGCCCCCCGCCACCACGTCGGGCGCGTCCGGCGCCGGCACGATCATCTTGATCCAGGCGAGGTCCGCCGCCGCCTCCCGGGCGTCCCGCAGGACCTTGTCCCGTATGCCCTCGCGCGGAAGGGGTCCGCCGAGGTCCGCCATCATGATGGGATCGCAGCGCATACGGACGTAGGCGTCGACGTCGTCCGGTGTGACGTTGCGCAACAGCACGAGGCCCCCTGCCCGTTCTAGCCGAGCCCCGCCTCCGCCAGCAGGAACGCCGTCATCGGGTCGTAGTGGCGCGGGCTCACCACATGGTCGTCCAGCGGTACCACCACCTGAACCGTCCCCTCCGCCTCCGCGAGGAACAGCGCCGGGTCGTTGCAGTCCGCGTAGCCCATGGAGTCCAGCCCGTGCTGTCCGGCGTAGCCTGCCCAGCCGTGGTCGGCGACGACCAGGTCCGGCAGCGGACGGCCCTCGCGCTCGAGTCCCCTGAGGATGGCCTTCATCGGCTCGCCGGAGTGGGTGTGCCAGAGGGTGGCGCCGTGTTCCAGGACCGCGACGTCCGCGAACTGCATGACGTAACCCTCGTCGGTCTGCAGGCCGTCCGGGATCACGACGATCTCGCAGCCCGCCGTGCGCAGGGCATCCGCCGTCGCGCGGTGGACGTCCAGCAGGCCGCCCGGGTGACCGGTCGCGAACAGGACCCGCTGACCGCCGTCCGCCGCCTTGCGCAGCCGGGCCGCCATCCGCTCCAGCGCGGCCACCGTCAGCTCGGGGTCGATGGTGTCCTGGCCGTGGCGGTGCTCCGCGTCGTCGTTCACGCCGACGCGCTCCGCCATCACCGCGAGCACGTCCTGCTCGTCGGTCCAGCGGTCGCCGAGCTCCAGGCCGAGCCAGTAGTGGCGGTCGCCGTTCGCCAGCTTGCGGTAGTGGGAGAGGTTGTTCTCGCGGGGAGTGGCGACATCGCCCGCGATACGGGTTCTGACGAGGTGGTCGACAAGCTCGGCGCGGCTGAGTGTCCCGGGTATCGGCATGGTTCCCATTGTGAGGCAGACAACTGCTGGAACGGCCGCGTCCGGAGCGCGTGCGACGCGGGTCACTCGCCGATCATGGCTCGATCCGGCGCAGGGCGAACCACAGTTCCATCCGTACGTCCGGGTCGTCCAGGTCCGTCTCCAGCAGCGCCGCGCACCGGGCGATCCGCTGCCGGACGGTGTTGCGGTGGACGGACAGGGCGACGGCCGTGCGGTCCCAGCTGCCGTGCAGGGAGAGCCAGGTGCGCAGGGTCTCCGTGAGCGGGGCGGTGAGCGGCGCGAGGAGGTCGCGGGCGTGGGCCTCGGCCTCGTCGGGGGCGAGCAGGTCGGTGAGGGCCGGGCGCTGGGTGCCGTGCCGGAACAGGGGCATGCGTGTGGCCCTCGCCCTGGACAGGGCCCGCGCCGCCTGGGTGTCGGCCGCCGGCCAGTCCCGCGCGGTCGCCGGGGCGCTGACGCCCAGCGTCCAGCCCGGCTGCGGGGCCGGTTCGCGGTCCGCCGGGGCGAGGACGCGTACGACGTCCTGCGCCAGGTCGACCAGCGGGGAGCCCAGGGCCGCGCCCAGCGCGGAGGCGGCCACGGGGTCGCAGGGCTGGGTGTCGGGGCTGCCGTGGACCACCAGCCGGCGCTCGGCGCCCAGCAGCGGAGCCACCGCCTCCGGCTCGGCCCCCAGCAGCAGCCGTACGAGCGCGGACGAGCGGGCCGCTCCCGAGCCGCTCTGGTGCTCGCCGGTGAGGAGGGAGAGGAGCACGGCGGCGACGGAGGCGATGGTGTGGTCGCCCGAGTCCCGGCGCGGGGCGGCGACACCGAGGACGAAGCCCTGGCCACTGCCGAGGGCGTAGGCCGAGAGGTGGGTGCCGGCGATGGTGTCGGAGGCGGAGGAGGGGGTGGCGGCGGGCCCGGCGCTCGGGCGTGCGGCTTCGAGGCGGGCGGTCTGCTCTGCGGGGCCACGACCGCCTGCCCGCGCGGCACCCGGGGCGCCGGTCGGGCGGGTGGCCTGGGCGCCGGTGGTGGTTCGCGCGGGTTGCGAGCCGGTGGCCGGTCGGGTGGTTTGTGGGCCGCTGGTTGTGCGGGCGGGGTCCGGGTCGGTGGTCGGGGGTTGCGGGTATGTCGTTGCTCGCGCGGCACCCGGGGTGCCGGTCGGGCGGGTGGCCTGGGCGCCGGTGGTGGTTCGCGCGGGTTGCGAGCCGGTGGCCGGTCGGGTGGTTTGCGGGCCGCTGGTTGGACGGGCGGACTCCGGGCCGGTGACCGTGGACGTGGGCTGCGGGTACGCCGGCGTCTGCGGGCCGGACGGCTGCCGTGCGGTCTCGCCGCCCGACGCCGGCACCACGGGCCGTACCACCGTGGCCAGCTCCGCCAGCGCTCCCCGCACCGCGCCCCCGGGCGCCGCCCGCCCCGCCTCCCCGATCACCGCCCCCTCCGGCCCGTACAGCACCGCCCAACCGCCCACGCGCTGGGCCAGTTGCCGCAGGACGGCGGGTACCGGGTCGGCGCGAGAGGCCGCCGCGGCAAGGCTCTGCTGGGCCTCCGTCACGCGGCGCAGTTCGGTGTGGCGGGCCTGGGCCATGAGTTGCCAGACGGCACGGGCCACGCCCGAGAAGGTGGTCTGGGGCGGGACCTCCAGGAGCGGCAGTTCATAGGCGTCGCACGCCGCCACCAGGGCGCGCGGCACCGTGTCGTGGACCGGGGCGAGCCCGAAGCCGAGGGCCGCGCCGCCCGCCGCGACGATCCGCGACACGTAGTCGTCGAAGTACGTGCCCGAGCCCGCCGCCTCCGGGACGTGGACCCCGGCCGTCAGCAGCAGCTCGCCGCCCAGGAGGTAGGGAAAGGGATCGGCCATTTCCGAGGTGTGCGCCCAGTGGATCACCGTGTCCGAGTCGGCCGGTCCGGCGATCCGGCGCAGGGCCAGATCCTCTCTGGCCAGCAGCGCGGAGAGCGGCACCGGGGGAGTGGGCGGAACAGCCGGCTCCGGCATGTGGATGTTTCCTTCAGTCGCCCAACCGCAGATGGATGAAACGTACACTTCGCAGTCGCTTTCCGGCCACCTAGTGTCGACCCCTGTCACCCGCCGGCGACTTCGAGTGTCCGAATTTCGAGTGTCCGATTGAGGGAGGTCTCTGTGGCCGTCGACTACGCAGTAATCGTCGTCTATCTGGCCGGCATGCTGGCCATGGGCTGGTGGGGCATGCGCCGTGCCAAGTCCAAGAGCGAGTTCCTGGTCGCCGGCCGCCGGCTCGGGCCGACGATGTACTCCGGCACCATGGCCGCGATCGTCCTCGGCGGCGCGTCCACCATCGGCGGTGTCGGGCTCGGCTACCAGTACGGCCTCTCCGGTGCCTGGATGGTGTTCACCATCGGCCTCGGGCTGCTCGCGCTCTCCGTGTTCTTCTCGGCGCGCATCGCCCGCCTGAAGGTCTACACCGTCTCCGAGATGCTCGACCTGCGCTACGGCGGCCGGGCCGGCGTCATCTCCGGCGTGGTCATGTGGGCGTACACCCTCATGCTCGCGACCACGTCGACCATCGCGTACGCCACGATCTTCGACGTCCTCTTCGACATGAACCGCACCGTCGCGATCATCCTGGGCGGCTCGATCGTCGTCGCCTACTCGACGCTCGGCGGCATGTGGTCGATCACGCTCACCGACATGGTGCAGTTCGTGGTGAAGACCGTCGGCGTGCTCCTGCTGCTCCTGCCCATCGCCGTCGTCAAGGCCGGCGGGTTCAGCGAGATGAAGGCCCAGCTGCCCACCGAGTACTTCGACCCGCTCGGCATAGGCGGCGAGACGATCTTCACCTACGTCCTGATCTACACCTTCGGCATGCTGATCGGGCAGGACATCTGGCAGCGCGTGTTCACCGCCCGCAGCGACACGACCGCCAAGTGGGGCGGCACCGTCGCGGGCACCTACTGCCTCGCCTACGCCCTCGCCGGCGCCGTCATCGGTACGGCGGCCAAGGTGCTCTACCCCAAGCTCGGCAGCCCGGACGACGCCTTCGCGACCATCGTCAAGGACGAACTCCCGGTCGGCGTGCGCGGGTTGGTGCTGGCCGCCGCCCTCGCCGCCGTGATGTCGACCTCCTCCGGCGCGCTCATCGCCTGCGCGACCGTCGCCAACAACGACATCTGGTCACGGCTGCGGGGAAGAATCACGACCGGTGAGCGTGACGAGGTGCAGGGCAACCGCGTCTTCATCCTCATCATGGGCCTCGCCGTGATCGGCACGGCCATCGCGCTCAACAACGTCGTCGAGGCGCTGACGGTGGCGTACAACCTGCTCGTCGGCGGACTCCTCGTCCCGATCCTCGGCGGACTGCTGTGGAAGCGGGGCACGGCACAGGGCGCGCTGGCCGCCGTCGCGGTCGGCGGTCTCGCCGTCATCGCCCTGATGGCGACCTACGGCATTCTCGCCAACGAGCCCGTCTACTACGGCCTGCTGTCTTCCCTCGCCGTGTACATCGCCGTCTCCTTGATGACAAAGCCGACCGACGCGGCCGTACTCGACGCCTGGCGTGAGCGCCTTGCCGGGCGGGCTCCCGAACCCGTGTCCGAACCGGTGCCGGCTCACCAGTAGAGTCATAGGCAGATATCCCGCATACGCGATGAAGCGTAGGAAAGAAGGCATTTCCACATGAGCAGTAACGAGACGCCCCGCGGCCCCGTCGACTCCTCCCGCATCCCGCGGTACGCCGGGCCCGCGACCTTCGCCCGGCTCCCGCGCCTCGACGAGGTCGGCCGCGCCGACGTCGCCGTGGTCGGCGTGCCGTTCGACTCGGGCGTCTCGTACCGGCCGGGCGCCCGCTTCGGCGGCAACGCGATCCGCGAGGCGTCCCGGCTGCTGCGCCCGTACAACCCGGCGCAGGACGCCTCCCCCTTCGCCCTCGCGCAAGTGGCGGACGGCGGCGACATCGCCGTGAACCCGTTCAACATCAACGAGGCCGTGGAGACCGTCGAGGCGGCCGCCGACGACCTGCTCGGCACCGGCGCCCGCCTGATGACGCTCGGCGGCGACCACACCATCGCGCTGCCGCTGCTGCGCTCGGTCGCCAAGAAGCACGGCCCGGTCGCCCTGCTCCACTTCGACGCCCACCTCGACACCTGGGACACGTACTTCGGCGCGGAGTACACCCACGGCACCCCGTTCCGCCGGGCGGTGGAGGAGGGCATCCTCGACACCGAGGCGCTCTCCCACGTCGGCATCCGAGGTCCGCTCTACGGCAAGCAGGACCTGACCGACGACGAGAAGATGGGCTTCGGCATCGTCACCTCGGCGGACGTCTACCGCCGCGGCGCCGACGAGGTGGCCGACCAGCTGCGCCAGCGCATCGGGGACCGCCCCCTGTACATCTCCATCGACATCGACTGCCTCGACCCGGCCCACGCGCCCGGCACCGGCACCCCCGAGGCGGGCGGCATGACCTCGCGCGAGCTGCTGGAGATCCTGCGGGGCCTCGCGTCCTGCAACCTGGTCTCGGCGGACGTCGTCGAGGTGGCGCCCGCGTACGATCACGCCGAGATCACGTCGGTGGCCGCGTCCCACACGGCGTACGAGCTCACCACGATCATGTCCCGCCAGATCGCGGCGGCCCGGAAGGACTCGGAAGCGAAGTGACTCACGACCACGACCTGGTACTCCGCCCGACTCAGGCGCAGATCGACGCTGCACTGAATCCTCCCGCCGGGCGCAACGGCGGGGACCTGGTCGTGGAGACGCTGGCGGCGCTCGGCACGACGACGGTCTTCGGGCTGCCCGGCCAGCACGCGCTCGGCATGTTCGACGCGTTGCGCCGCTCCGACCTGCGGTACATCGGGCTGCGGGTGGAGAACAACGCCGGGTTCGCGGCGGACGCGTACGGCCGGGTCACGGGCGAGGCTGCCCCGCTGCTGCTGTCGACCGGCCCCGGGGCACTGACCTCGCTGGCCGCGCTGCAGGAGGCGGCAGCCGCGTCGGCGCCCGTGCTGGCGATCAGCAGCCAGATCCCTACGGCGGGGCTGGGCGGCGGCAGGCACGGCTACCTGCACGAACTCCCGGAACAGGCGGCCTCGTTCAGGGGCGTGGTGAAGTCGGTCCACACGGTCCGCACCCAGTCCCAGATCCCCTCCGCGATCGAGGCGGCCTGGAAGTCGGCGCTGACGGCCCCGCACGGCCCGGTGTGGGTGGAGATCCCGCAGGACGTGCTGCTCGCCGAGACGTCGGTCCCGGTGGTGACGGGCGGCGACGCCTTCCCCGAGGAACTGCCGCCCCGCCCCGAACTGACGGCGGTGGCCGCCCACCTGCTCTCCCACGCCGAGCGCCCGGCGATCATCGCGGGCGGGGGAGTGGTACGGGCGGACGCCTCGGGCAAGCTGAGGCAGCTCGCGGAGATGCTCCAGGCGCCGGTCGTCGCGACCCCCGGCGGCAAGGGCGCCTTCCCCTGGACGCACCCGCTGTCCCTCCAGTCCTGGATCGAGGACCGGCACACGACGGACTTCCTGGAGGACGCCGACGTACTCCTGGTCGTCGGCTCGGGCCTCGGTGAACTCTCCTCGAACTACCACACGTTCAAGCCGCGGGGCCGGGTCGTCCAGATCGAGGCGGACCTCGGCAAGCTGGAGTCCAACCATCCTGCACTGGGCATCCACGCGGACGCGCGGCTCGCGTTGCAGGCGCTGCTGGAGACGGTGGCGGAGCGCACGGATCCCACCGCGTCCGAGCGGGTACGTGCCGTCCTCGCGAAGGTCGCCGACCGCATCGCCGCCCAGGAACTCACCCTGGAACAGGACGTGCTGGCGTCCGTCCGCCAGGCGCTCCCCGCCGACTCCCCGTCCTTCTGGGACATGACGATCCTGGCCTACTGGGCCTGGTCGGCCTTCGACGCCAAGGGCCCCAACCACATGCACACCGCCCAGGGCGCCGGCGGCCTCGGCTACGGCTTCCCGGCGGCACTCGGCGCGGCTGCCGCGGACCCGACCCGCCCGGTGCTCGCGGTCTCCGGCGACGGCGGGGCCCTGTACTCGATCGCCGAGTTGGCGACGGCCAGGCAGTACGACCTGCCGGTCACCTGGCTGATCGTCGACGACGGCGGCTACGGCATCCTGCGCGAGTACATGACGGACGCCTTCGGCGAGGCCACGGCGACGGAACTGACCCGCCCCGACTACGTGGCCCTGGCCGAGTCCTTCGGCGTCCCCGGGGTCCGTACGACCCCGGAGACACTGGAGGCGGATCTGGCGAAGGCGCTTCAGACCCCCGGCCCGTCGGTGGTCGTACTCCCGGCGGTGCTACGGATGTTCGCGCCGACGCACCTCACCGCTTGACGGCCGGCTCAGCGCCCTCGTCCCGCGTGTCGTCGACGTGGTCGCGGTTGGCGCAGGCGTCGTCGACCGCGGCGCCGGTCCACGGTGCGGCCAGTGGGACGAGAGCGAGTGCCTCCCTGCAGAGGTTGCCGGCGGAGTAGCCGGCGATGGTGATACGACCCCGGTCGCCGTCGTCGGCGTGGGCCGGGGCGGCGAGTACGAGGGCTGCCATGGTGAGCGCGGCGAGCGCGCCGATCTTCTTCATGGCCGGGTCAACGGCATCGGATCGGCGCAGGTCACTCCGCTGCACAGGTGGTAGGGCCCGGTAGGGCCCGGTGGCCTACCAGATCGACTCGACCCACTCCGGGTGGTCGATGAACGGGTTGCGGTTGCCCTGGTAGGAGTCGTAGATGACCTCGTTGCGGCGCTCCTCGAAGGCGTTCGGCGGGTCCTCGTCGTTCCACTGCTTCAGGACCGAGAGGCGGCCGTGGTACGGAACGCTGCCGTTGATGGAGTCGTTGGCCTCCAGGTCGGGCCAACTGTCGTCACCCTCGTAGCGGACGGCCATGTAGAGGATCATGCGGGCCACGTCGCCCTTGACGGCGTCGCGCGGCTCGAAGGAGTTGGAGTCGGTGAGGCTGCCGCCGGAGTTGGTGAAGCTGCTGCCGCCGTTGTCGAAGTCCTTGTTGCCGCGGATGCTGTTGACCTGCACGTCCTCGGGGCGCAGGTGGTGCAGGTCGGTGCCGGGGCCGGTGGAGGTGCCGAAGTCGCCGTGGGACTGGGCCCACGTGTGCTCGCGGTTCCAGTTGCCGGTGTTTCCGCCGTTGAGGGACTTGCTGCGGGAGATGCCGCTGTAGAGCAGGACCACGTTGCTGCTGTTGTTCGGGTCCTGGTCGGTGACCTTCAGGGCGTTCCAGACGGCCGAGTACGAGATCTTGGTCTGGTCGCTGATGATCTCGTGCAGCGAGTCCTTCAGGGCCGTGCCGGTCTTGCCGATCGCGTCGGCGTAGTACGTGTCGTCGTACTCCGTCGTCGTCGCGGCGGCCGGGGCCGCGGTGAGCGCCGGGGTGGTGAGGCCGACCAGAACGGCGGCCGTGGTGAGCGCCACGGACTTCCAGCGGCTGCGGCCTATGTGTGTCGCCGACATGTGGGGGTCCCATCTACGCGGGTTGAATGGAGGCGGCAAACGGGAGAGTGACATGGACATGTGGTGGTGTCGAGGGCTTGCACGTGTCCATTGGGTGACGGGAAACGGCAAAACGGGGCCTGTCCCCACGAGTTGACACGACGGAGCAGCCCCGGCGGGTAAGCCGGGGGCCGTTCCGTGTGCACCGGGATGGGGTCAGCTGACGTCCGACGGGTCCAGACGGTAGATCGACGACTGCGTGGACGTACTGCTGTCGTCCGAATCGGAGGCGGAGGCCGAGCTCTTGCTGTACTCGCTCTCCTTCACCGCCGTCCCGTTCTTCTGCACCCACTGAGTGACCTCGGAGCTGACGTCGCTGCCGCCGCCGCGGCCGCCGCCCATACCTCCGCCACCGAGCTGGATGTAGTGCAGCTCGCCCTTCTTCACCAGCTCCTTGAGCTTGGCCAGGGTCATCGCCTTGTCGCTGCCGGACCAGCCCCACATGGAGATGACGGGCTCACCGCTGCTGACGATCAGCTGGGCCGCGCTCTGCGAACTCGACACCGCCAGCAGCCACTTGGCGCCGTCTTGGTGCTTCTTGAGGTAGGTGATGAGCTCGCTGCTCGCGGCGCCGCCCATGCCGCCGCCACCGCCCGTACCGCCGGGTCGGCCGCCCGTGCCGCCGGAGCCCCCCGGTGGCGTACCGCCCATCTCGGCGTTGCCGCCGGAGGCCTGGCCGCCCTGTCCGCCGGGCAGTTGGCCGCCTCCGCCGCCCGGCATCTCGCCGTTCTGGCCCTGCTGCCCGCCTGCCTGGCCGTTCTGGCCCTGTTGCGCGCCCCCGGGCCCACCGGTCCCACCGCCCAGGAAGCCACCCCGGCCGCCGCCACCGCCACCACCGCCGGGCCCGCCCCCGAAGCCGCTCCCCGTCGAAGGCCCGGCCGTCGGGTTCGTGCCGCCCATGCCGCCGCCCGAACCGGACGGCACCGACCAGGCGTACGCCGCCGGGCCCGCCACGGCGGCGACGACCGCCGCCACCACGGATGCCGCCAGCAGCCGTACCCGGATCCCGGACGCGGACCGGAAGACCAGCAGTCCCACGATCGCCAGCGCCATGACGACGGCGATCGCCGGCCACAGCCAGGTGTTCCAGCCGGAGGCCCGCCGCAGGAGTACGACCGCCCAGACGGCCGTGATGCCCAGTCCCGTCGGCAGCACCCACGCCCACCGCCGGTCGGCGCGGAACGCGCGCAGCAGCATCAAGCCGCCGCCTCCGCACAGGGCCGCGATGCCGGGGGCGAGCGCGGTCGTGTAGTACGGGTGCATCGTGCCCTCGGCCATGGCGAAGGTCAGGTAGTGCAGGGCAGTCCAGCCGCCCCACAGCAGCAGCGCGGCACGGGTGAGGTCGGTGCGCGGGGCGCGGCCGCACAGCACCAGGCCGCCGATGCAGGCGATGGCCGCGAACGGGATGAGCCAGGAGATCTGGCCGCCGAGGATGTCGTTGAAGAGGCGGCCGAGCCCCGCCGTACCGGAGAAGCCGCCGCCGCCTCCTCCTCCGCCACCGCCGCCTCCGCCGTTGCCCTCGCCGCCGAGGATCCGGCCCAGGCCGTTGTAGCCCATGATCAGGTCCCAGGCCGAGCCGTCCGTCGAACCGCCGATGTAGGGGCGGTCATCGGCCGGGACGAGCGAGACCGCCGCCGCCCACCAGAAGCTGGAGACAACGAGAGCGACGCCCGCGACGAGGAGGTTGACGACGCGCTTCACGAGCTTCGGCTTCGCCGCGTACAGGTAGACCGCGAAGACGGCGGGCAGCGCGATGTACCCCTGGAGCATCTTCGTGTTGAAGGCGAGGCCGAAGCAGACCGCGGAGCCGACCAGCGGCAGCAGCCTGCCGTTGTGGACGGCCCGCAGGGCGAGCGCCGCGCCGCCGGCCATCAGGAACACGAGCAGTGTGTCGGGGTTGTTGTCACGGTTGATGGCGACCGTGATCGGGGTCAGGGCCAGGACCAGCGCGGCCACCGTCGCCGCGCCGTGGCCCCACACCCGCTTCACCGAGGCGTGCACGATCCAGATCGTCGCCAGCGCGACGAGGACCATCGGCAGCATCATCTGCCAGGTGCCGTAACCGAACACGCGGCACGACAGGCCCATGACCATCAGGGCGAAGGGCGGCTTGTCGACGGTGAGGAAGTTGCCCGCGTCCAGCGAGCCGAAGAACCACGCCTTCCAGCTCTGCGTGCCGCTCAGCACGGCAGCGCTGTAGAAGCTGTTGAGGCTTGAGCCCGACAGGTTCCAGGAGTACAGCACCGCCGCCAGGATCAGGATCGCGATCAGCGCGGGGAGTGACCAGCGCGGTGCCTTGCCCGGGGGCGCCGCGGGCGGGGCCGGGGGCGGCACGTCGGGGGTCACGGTCGTGTGGGGGTGGGGATCGGTGGCTGATGTCACCCGCGCATCCTGTGCGGCGGGGGTGGGTGCGGGCTGTGCCGGACCTGGGGCGTGCCTGTGGATTCGCAAAGGAGTCCGCAAAGGAGTCCGCATGCTTTCACCGTTGGTTCGGCCTACTACCGGCTGACCGCTCAGAGCTGACGCCCGGCGCAGGTCGCGATCGGCTCAGGGCCGTGATTCCTTGACAGCCGTGACGAACGCCGACCAGTTGGCGGCGGAGAAGACCAGCGCGGGGCCGTGCGGGACCTTGGAGTCGCGGACGGGGACGCCGGAGGGGTGGTTGTCGAGGACTTCGAGGCAGCTGTCGGCGTTGGGGCTGCTGTAGGACGACTTGCGCCAGCCTGTCAATATGGCAGCGTTCGGGATGATTCGGTCAGCCATGGTGTCCGTAGTCCTTCGCAGTGGCCTTGAGTAGTGCTACTGACTCCTTCAGAGGCAGCGCGTCGCTCAGAGCCAGAGCGTATCCGCTCTGCAACTGCTGGACCGCTGACGGGGAATCGATGAGTCGCCCCGCCCCGTGCCCCTCGGTGTATGCCAGGGGTGGCTGGTCCTCGAACCACATCAGCGAGAGCATGCTGTGCAGCATCGGATGAAGCCCCACATCAAAGGGCAGCACGTGTACGCGGATACGTCGAGCCTCGGTGAGGCGGACGAGGTGCATGATCTGCTCCGCCATGACGGCCTCGCTGCCCACAGGACGCCGCAGAACCGCCTCGTCCAATAGCGCCCACATCACGGGTGTGACCGGGTCTTCAAGGATCTTCGCGCGTTCAAGGCGTGTGACAACGCGTTTGTCACGCACCTCTTCGCTCACCGGAGGGAACGCCGAGCTCATGAGCGCATGTGCGTACCCTTTGGTCTGCAGGATGCCCGGGAAGTACGTCAGGGCGAACTCTCGGATTGTCACCGCCTGTTGTTCGAGCTCGCGCACCGACTCGAAGTAGTCGGCGATCGCCACCTCGCCCTGCGGCAGAAAGCTGCTCAGCACATCCCCCGTGCCCAGAGCCACATCGAGCCGCCGAGCATCCTCCCTCGAAGGCACCCGCCGTCCCGCCTCGATATGCGCGATGTGCGAACGCGTCATGAACGCCCGGTCGGCCAGCTCCTCCTGCGTCAGCCCCGCCGCCTCGCGCTGCTGCCTGAGCCAGTCACCGTACGTGTTGCTCATGGCCAACTCCCTTGTGACGAATGCCTGGTCACATTCGACCCTCTGGCGAGGCTAGCCCGACCCGTCTCAGTCTGTGAGTTGATCGCTACAGAACGCGATACCCCCGCGACCGTCCGACCGGTCCGGGGGCGTGGTCATCAACTAACGCTAGGAGCCGACGACATGAGTCACCGTATCGCCCATCTCTGCGCGCCGTTGCTACGTCTTCTGGGCCGCCCGGGCGGGAAGGTGAGCCGTGCTGTTCTCCACGGGCTGACCGTCCACCAAACCGGTGTCCACACGCCTACGGCGCCGCCTCTGGTCGCCGTACCGGGGGTCGGCATCGGGTCCTGCGGCATGCTCGCGGCGCGAGCGGGGGCCGCTCGATGAAGGAGGACGTGCACAGCACTCACCCCGCGACAGGTGTACGCCTGCTCCCCTGGACCGGGGAAGGCGGCAAAACGTGCTACCTCGGCACCGGCGGAACCGGCCCTGTGTCCCGTGTGGCGGACGCCGTCGAGAGCGTTCAGCTCGGAATGGCGGGCGAGCTCCTCGGCCACGCGGACGACATGCTCGCCGACCGACGAGCAACGCCCGCGCAGCTCCGCTTCCTGCTGGCCCGGATGAGCGAGGCGCTGACCGATGTCCGTCGGATCGCGGAGAGCCGGGGTGCGCGTGTTCCCGTCCCCGCCTGCGACGACTCCGGCCAGTGATCAGAAATGCGTGGTGATCCCGAACACCCGCCGCAGCTGAGCCATGTCGTGCCGGTCGCGGTCCGCCGGCTCGTACCCCTGGTGGAAGTGGACCTGCTGCTCGGCGGACAGGCACGGGACCGTCGTACCGCCGATCCTGCCCGTCACGAAGGCCGACGCGGGGTAGACGAAGGGGCGTGACGGTTCGGGTGACGCCTGAAGCGCGGAGCCGTCCTCGGCGAAGACCAGGGGGTGGAGGTCGATCTCCCGCCCGTCCGGAGCGGTGACCACGAACCGGACCGGGCGCCAGTCCAGGGTTTCCACGAAGCCCGCGTCCGCGAGGGCTGCCACCACGGCCGTCTCCTGGTCCTGGCGGTGCATCAGGTCCAGGTCGCGGTGGTCGCGGGTCTGCTCCCCGATCAGGGCGTCGATGCCCCAGCCGCCGCCGATCCAGATATCGGTCCGCGCCTTTCGGAGCAAGGACAGGACGGACAGTACGCCGCCAGCGGTCATCATGCGTACAACCTTTCATGCGTGCTCGTTGGTCAGAAGGACATGACTCACGGGACAACGAGCAAGAAGGCAAGACGCGTTTCCGGACGCGCGAGAGCGGGCGTCGCGACAGGTGTGGGCGTCGGCGTCGTCATGGCGTCCATAGCCGTCGCCACCCCCGCCGTCGCGGCGCCCTCGCCCACCGTCAGCTGTACGTCCGCCAAGGCCGGCCTCGCCGCCAAGTTGACGAAGGACATCACCGCCGCCCTGGCCAACCGCAAGGGCACCATCGCGGTCGGCCTCTACGACCGTTCCACCAACACCACCTGCGCCCTGCGGGCCTCCAGCGCCTTCGACTCCGCCAGTGTCGTCAAGGTCACCGTGCTGGCCGCGCTGCTGTGGGACGCGAAGAAGCACAACCGGTACCTCACCGATCGTGAGACGTCCCTCGCCAAGGCCATGATCACCAAGTCGGACAACGCCGCGACCAGCACGCTCTGGAAGCAGCTCGGCCTGACGAAGGTCAAGGGCTTCCTCACGGCCGCCGGTATGACCCAGACCAAGCCCGGCGCGAACGGCTACTGGGGCCTGACCCAGATCACCGTCACCGACGAGCAGAAGCTGCTCAAGCTCATCACCGCCAGGAACTCGGTGCTCAGCGACAACTCTCGCGCCTACATCCTGCAGTTGATGGGCCAGGTCGTCTCCTCGCAGCGCTGGGGCACACCGTACGGAGTGCCGTCCGGCGTCACGGTGGCGGTCAAGAACGGCTGGCTGCAACGCGCCACCCAGGGCTGGCGGGTGCACAGCGTCGGCGCGTTCAAGGGGCGGGGCCACGACTACGTGATCACGGTGCTCACCCATGGCAACAGCACCATGAACTACGGCATCACGACCATTCAGGGCGTCGCCAAGGTCATCCACAAGGACCTGGCCGCGAGCTGAGCCTTAACGAGGCGGCCCACCTCGCGTCACCCACCCGCCCTACGGTGACCCCCATGCGCCTGAGAACCGTACTCGCGACCGCCACCGCGGGCCTGGCGGCGGCCACCTGCCTCACCGCCGCCGGCCCCGCGAACGCCCACGCCACCTCGCCGGGCCGCCACGCCTGCTCACCCTCCGTCTCCCTCGACCGCTTCTCCGACGCGCTCGACAAGACGACGTACGAGGGCACCTTCGTCGGCAACTTCTCCGCGCTCGCCGTGGACCGCGACGGCTCCCTCGCGGCCCTCTCCGACCGCTCCTCCCTCTTCGGCCTGAACGGCACGACGCTCGCGCCGAAGAAGGTCGTCCCGCTCGCCGACGAGAGCGGAGCCGCCCTCGACTCCGAGGGCCTCGTCATCGACCGGGACGGCACCCGGCTGATCTCCTCCGAGACCGAGCCCTCCATCCGCCGCTACTCCCGCGACGGCCGGATCCTGGACCGCCTCCCCGTGCCGGACGCGCTGAAGGTCGCCCCGGCCGGCCGCGCCGTCTCCAACGGCACCTTCGAGGGCCTGACCCTCCTCCCCGGCGGCCGCACCCTGCTCGCGTCGATGGAATACGCCCTGACCGGCGACAGCGCGGACATCGTCCGCTTCCAGACCTGGAACCGGATCAAGGGCGGCCACTTCGAGCCCGGCCGCCAGTACGCCTACCGCGCCGACACCGGCCTCGGCGTCCCCGAGCTCCAGGCGACCCCCGACGGCCGCCTCCTCGTCCTGGAACGCGGCTTCACCGCCGGCGTCGGCAACACGGTCCGCCTCTACCTGGCCGACCCGCGCCGCGCCACGGACACCAGCGGCGTCGAGAAGCTCACCGGCCAGGACGGCGTACGCCTGATCAAGAAGACGCTCCTCGCCGACATCGTGAACTGCCCGTCACTGGGAGCGACCGCCAAGCAGCCCCAGCCGAACCCGCTCCTCGACAACATCGAGGGCATGGCGATCACGGGGTACTCGAAGGGGCGCCTGAAGGTGCTGCTGGTCAGCGACGACAACCAGAACGCCGTACAGACGACCCGGTTCTACCAGCTGCGCGTACGTATCTGAGCGCACCGCCCCCGGCTTTGGTGCGGCGGGATGAAATCGAGGCTCGTCGGCGTTGGTGCCTTCCGGTAGATCAGGACGGACGGAGGGCACCGGCGTGGCAGTGCAACGGGGATGGGCACGACGGCTGTGGGGCTATGCCTGGCGCTACCGCAGGGACGTGATCCTCGCCCTCGGCTCCTCCCTCGCCGGAATGGCCGTCATGGCGGTCGTCCCGCTGATCACGAAGGTGATCATCGATGACGTCATCGGCGATCACACCCGCGGCATGGCCGTCTGGGCCGGCCTGCTGATAGCCGCGGCCTTCGTCGTCTACGTCCTCACCTCCGTCCGCCGCTACTACGGCGGCCGCCTCGCCCTCGACGTCCAGCACGATCTGCGCACGGACATGTTCCGGACGATCACCCGGCTCGACGGGCGGCGGCAGGACGAGCTGTCCACCGGGCAGGTGGTCGGGCGGGCCACCAGCGACCTCCAGCTGATCCAGGGCCTGCTCTTCATGCTCCCGATGACCATCGGGAACTTCGCGCTCTTCCTGATCTCCCTGATCGTCATGGCGTGGCTGTCGCTGCCGCTCACCCTGGTCGCGCTCGCCGTGGCCCCGGCCCTGTGGTGGATCGCCAAGCGCAGCCGGACCAAGCTGCACCCCTCCACCTGGTACGCCCAGGCCCAGGCCGCCGCCGTCGCCGGCGTGGTCGACGGGGCCGTCAGCGGCGTACGCGTGGTCAAGGGGTTCGGCCAGGAGGAGCAGGAGACCGGGAAGGTCCGGGAGGTCAGCCGACGGCTCTTCGCGGGGCGGCTGCGCACCATCCGGTTCAACTCCAGGTACACCCCGGCACTGCAGGCCGTCCCCGCTCTCGGGCAGGTCGCCATGCTCGCGGTCGGCGGCTGGCTGGCGGTGCGCGGGCACATCACGCTGGGGACGTTCGTGGCGTTCTCCACCTACCTCGCCCAGCTGGTCGGCCCGGTCCGGATGCTCGCCATGGTCCTCACGGTCGGGCAGCAGGCCCGCGCCGGCAGCGAGCGGGTGCTGGAGCTGATCGACACCGAACCGTCGATCAAGGACGGCGGCATGACGCTGCCCGCCGACGCCCCGGCGACCGTCGAGTTCGACGACGTGTCCTTCGGCTACGACGACGAGCGGCCGGTCCTGGACGGGCTCTCCTTCGAGATCCAGCCCGGCGAGACCCTCGCCGTCGTCGGCTCCTCCGGCTCCGGCAAGTCCACCGTCTCGCTTCTCCTCCCGCGCTTCTACGACGTCACAGGCGGCGCCGTCCTCGTCGGCGGACATGACGTGCGCGAGCTGACCTCCGACTCGCTGCGGGCCGCGATCGGACTGGTCCCCGAGGACTCCTTCCTCTTCTCGGACACCGTCCGCAACAACATCGCCTACGGCCGTCCCGACGCGACCGACGAGCAGATCGAGGCCGCCGCACGCGCCGCCCAGGCGGACCGTTTCATCGCCGAGCTGCCCGACGGCTACGAGACCACGGTCGGCGAGCACGGCCTCACCCTCTCCGGCGGCCAGCGCCAGCGCGTCGCGCTCGCCCGCGCGATCCTCACCGACCCCCGGCTCCTCGTCCTCGACGACGCGACCTCGGCGGTGGACGCCCGCGTGGAGCACGAGATCCACGAGGCACTCAAGCACGTCATGGAGGGCCGCACGACCCTCCTCATCGCGCACCGCCGTTCCACCCTCGGCCTCGCCGACCGCATCGCCGTCCTCGATGCCGGCCGTCTCGCCGACATCGGCACCCACGAGGAACTCCAACAGCGCTCCGCCCTGTACCGACGCCTCCTCACCGACCCCGACGAACTCGGCGGCGTCTCGCCCGGCCACGCCCAGCCCGCCTGCCCCCAGGAGGACACCTCCGTACGTGACGAGCTGGACGCCGAGTTCGACGCCGAGCGCGGGGTGACCCCGAGGCTGTGGACCGGTGACCGTGAGCGCAGGGACCTGGCGCTCGCGGAGTCCCCGGCCACTCCCGAACTCCTCGCCCAGGTGGAGGCACTGCCCCCGGCCGTCGAGCGACCCGACATCGACGAGGCGGATGCGGTCCGGCCGGAGGAGTCGTACGGCCTGAAACGGCTGCTGCGCGGCTTCGGGCTGCCCCTGCTGATCAGCCTCGGTCTCGTCGCCATGGACGCCGGCATGGGGCTGCTGCTGCCCGTCCTGATCCGGCACGGCATCGACTCGGGTGTCACACAGGTCGCCCTCGGCGCGGTCTGGGCGGCGTCCCTGCTCGCCCTGCTCGCGGTGACGGTCCAGTGGGTGGCTCAGATCGGCGAGACGCGGATGACCGGACGCACCGGCGAGCGCGTCCTGTACTCGCTGCGCCTGAAGATCTTCGCCCAGCTCCAGCGGCTCGGACTCGACTACTACGAGCGGGAGCTGACCGGCCGGATCATGACCCGGATGACGACGGACGTCGACGCCCTGTCGACCTTCCTCCAGACGGGCCTGGTCACCGCCTTCGTCTCCGTCGTCACCTTCTTCGGCATCATGGTCGCCCTGCTGGTGATCGACGTCGAGCTCGCCCTCGTCGTCTTCGCGACGCTGCCGCCGCTGATCGTCGCGACGTACTACTTCCGCCGGGCGAGCGTGAAGGCGTACGAACTCGCCCGAGAGCGGGTGTCGGTGGTCAACGCCGACCTCCAGGAGTCGGTGTCCGGGCTGCGGATCGTGCAGGCCTTCCGGCGCGAGCGGGACGGCGGCGCACGGTTCGCCGAGCGCAGCGACAGCTACCGCCAGGCCCGCATCAGGGGCCAGTTCCTGATCTCGATCTACTTCCCCTTCGTGCAGTTCCTGTCGTCGGGGGCCGTCGCGGCGGTGCTGATCGTGGGCGGCGGCCGGATCGACGACGCGACGCTGACGACCGGCGCGCTGGTGGCGTACCTGCTCTACATCGACCTGTTCTTCGCGCCCGTCCAACAGCTCTCCCAGGTCTTCGACGGCTACCAGCAGGCGACGGTCTCGCTCGGCCGCATCCAGGAACTGCTGCGGGAGCCGACCTCCACGAAGGCGGCCGCGGAGCCGCTGGAGGTGCTGTCGCTGCGGGGCGAGGTCCGCTTCGAGGACGTGGACTTCAAGTACGGCGACGACGAGGCGGCGCTGAGCGACGTCGACCTGCGGATTCCGGCCGGGCAGACGGTCGCGTTCGTCGGCGAGACCGGCGCGGGCAAGTCCACCCTCGTGAAGCTGGTGGCCCGTTTCTACGACCCGACCGGCGGCCGCGTCACCGTCGACGGCACGGACCTCCGCTCCCTGGACATCACGTCGTACCGCCACCGGCTCGGGGTCGTCCCGCAGGAGGCGTACCTCTTCCAGGGCACCGTCCGCGACGCCATCGCCTACGGCCGTCCCGACGCGACGGACGCCGAGGTCGAGGCCGCGGCCCGCGCGGTCGGCGCCCACGAGATGATCGCCACCCTCGACGGCGGCTACCTCCACGAGGTCGCCGAGCGCGGCCGCAACCTCTCCGCCGGGCAGCGCCAGCTGATCGCACTCGCCCGCGCCGAGCTCGTCGACCCCGACATCCTGCTCCTCGACGAGGCGACGGCAGCACTGGACCTGGCCACGGAGGCCCAGGTCAACCACGCCACGGACCGCCTCGCCGGCCGCCGCACCACCCTCGTCGTCGCCCACCGCCTGACCACGGCCGCCCGCGCGGACCGGGTCGTGGTGATGGACCACGGACGGGTCGCGGAGGACGGGACGCATGAGGAGCTGCTGGCGCGTGGGGGGCGTTATGCGGAGCTGTGGCGGACGTTCATCGGGCAGGCGGAGCCGGAGGAGCCCGTCGGGGCGGTGCGGTAGGCGCCGCGGGGCGTGTGGCCGTGACGGCCGTGACGGCCGTGCAACCATCCGGCATACGACGTGCGTCCGTACACCAGTACGCTCATTGCCGGTGTACGGGGAGGACAACCAAGTGGACAGAGGTGCGATACGCCGACGACTGGCCGTCGGCCTGGCGTTGCTGACCGCGTCCGGACTGCTCGCGGTCGCGGTGCCGGCCGAGGCGCAGGCCGCCGCCTCGCGCTGTGAGGGACGCAAGGTCAGGACGTACCCGTTCGCCACCGGCACCCTGTATGTCTACAAGCGGGGCGGCCACATCTGCGCGATCACCGTGCCCAAGGACCCCGGGCGCAGGCAGAAGATGATGGTCAGTGTGCAGGCGTACCGGGCCAGGCCGGTCGTCGACGAGGGCCAGTACAGCCGCCGGGCCGGCCCGGTCACCGTCCACGCCGGGCACCGCTGCGTGTGGGTGAAGGGGAAGGTGGGGCGGGGTTCGGTGAGCAAGGGCTGGATTCTGTGCTGAGCGGAGTCTTCCGCCGCCGTTCGGCCAACCCTGCCGCGATTTCGTCATCTCCCCTGGTGCGGTGCGCAGTTGCTCGCTAGCTTGCGGCGCACATCCGCTTCCCAGGGGAGGGTGCATGGTTCGCAAGACCCTCAGATGGCTGCTGGCGCTCGCGCTGCTCACCGGCGCGCTCGGCACGGCCACGGCACGTGCGGCCACCGCCGCCGAGCCGGACATCGAGGAACGGCTGCTGTCCATACCGGGCATGAGCCTCATCGAGGAGAAGCCGTACCCCGGCTACCGCTTCTTCGTCCTCGCGTACACCCAGCCCGTCGACCACCGCAATCCGTCCGCGGGAACCTTCCAGCAGCGCCTCACCGTGCTGCACCGGGACGTCTCCCGCCCGACCGTCTTCTACACCAGCGGCTACGAGGTCTCCACGGCACCGAGCCGCCGCGAGCCGACACGGATCGTCGACGGCAACCAGATCTCCATGGAGTACCGCTTCTTCACACCGTCCCGGCCCGCACCGGCCGACTGGACCAAGCTGGACATCCGGCAGGCGGCGGCCGACCAGCACCGCATCTTCACGGCGCTGAAGCCGGTCTACGACAAGAAGTGGCTCTCCACCGGCGTTTCGAAGGGTGGCATGACCGCCACGTACTACGAGCGCTTCCACCCCCGTGACATGGACGGCGTCGTCGCCTACGTGGCCCCCAACGACGTGGTGAACGCAGAGGACTCGGCATACGACCGCCACTTCGCCCGCGTCGGCACCAAGGCGTGCCGGGACCGGCTGAACGCTGTGCAGCGGGAGGCGCTGGTGCGCCGGGAGCCGCTGAAGGAACGGTACGCGGCGTACGCGGCCGAGCACGGCTACACCTTCGACACGCTCGGCAGCCTGGACAAGGCGTACGAGGCGGTCGTCCTGGACTACGTCTGGGGCTTCTGGCAGTACAGCCTGCTCTCCGACTGCGACACGATCCCCGCGGACGCGGCCCACGCCACCGACGAGGCGATCTGGAACTCCCTCGGCGAGGTCGGGGGGTTCTCCTTCTACGCGGACCAGGGCCTGGAGCCGTACACGCCGTACTACTACCAGGCGGGCACGCAGCTGGGCGCACCGGCGATCGGATTCCCGCACATAGAGCGCAAGTTGATCCGCTACGGCTACCTCCCGCCACGCGACTTCGTCCCGCGCGAGATCCCGATGCGATTCCAGCCGAGGGCCATGCACGACGTGGACACCTGGGTCCGCCACAACGCCCGGCACATGATCTTCGTCTACGGCGAGAACGACCCCTGGGGCGCGGAACGCTTCCGGGTCGACAAGGGCGCGCGTGACGCCCACGTCTTCACGGCACCGGGAGCCAACCACGGGGCGCTCGTGGCAGGCCTCGTGCCCACCGAGCGCGAGCTGGCCACCGCCCGCATCCTGAACTGGGCGGGCGTCGCGTCACCATCGGCCGAGCCGAGGCCGTTGGCGACGTACGACGCGGAACTCGACGCCCAGGGCGTGGAACGGGAGTCCGCGCTGCGTCCGTGACGCCCGTCGGCGGGTAGACCGCAGGCCTCACACCGGCCGCGCGCAGCCCACCGGTCTCTCGCCGCCCAGCTGGACGTACAGGGCCGTGGACAAGGGGCACTTCGCCCGCTTGTCCACGGCCTTGGTCACCTTGTACTGCGGCTTCTGCGGGCCCTGGCCGTCGCACGCCGTCTCGCGCACCTGTCCGTCGCCGGAGCTGTAGACGCAGTCGCCGACGATCGTGCGGGGGCCGCCCCCGCTGCCCGGGTCGCCGGGGTGGGGCAGGGCAAGGTTGCGCATGCAGGCGTAGCCCTGCGGGATCGCGCCGTCGCCGTCCTCGTCGGACGTCCGGCTCTGCTCGCTGATGTGCAGGACGAAGTCCGTGGTCCCCGGGCACAGCGGCCCGTCGCCGACCGTGCCGTCGTGCCGCGCCACGACCCGCGCCGCCGCCCGCTCACCCGTGCAGGACACCTCGCTGAAGCTCGTCGTCCCGAAGGAACTGCACTCGTCGACGCCGAGGAACACCGCGCCGTAGCCGGCGGGCCGCGTCGGCGGTGTCACCAGCTGCTCGCCCGCGTTCTGGCTCCGGCTCTCGCTCTCGTTGCCGCTCTCACCGAGCCGCCCGCTCTGCTCCGCCGCTCCCGACGGACTCTGACACCCCGTCAACAACGCGCTGAGCAGCGCAAGCAACGCACAGGCCACCCCTACAGCACTTCTCCCACGCATCGCACTCCCCCCGGTACCCCCGACCAGCGTGACCCGCCGCGGCGGGCGCACGCCAGACGTGTGGGGTCCTTTGCGCCGGTTGGGGGTGAGTGTGCCCGTTGTGTGACGTACGGGCGCTACGTCCAAAGTGCTACATGGTGCTAACCGCGCCCGTACGACAGCCCGTGGCCGATCGGATACAGCACCCGCGTCGGATCGTCCGCCCGCTGCACCGGCACCGGCAGCTTCCCGCGCGGGGCCACCCGCCCGGCGATCACCCGCGCGGCGGCCCGCAGCTCGACGTCGGTCCAGGAGTAGGACGCCAGGCAGGCCTGCACGGCGGGCAGATGGGCCACGTCGTACGGGTTGCGGACCGCGACCGCCACCACCGGCCTCCCCGTCGCGAGAAGCTGCTCGACCAGCGCCTTCTGCGTACTGCTCGCCGTGACGTTGTACGTCCCGACCACCACCGCGTCCGCCGCCCGAGCCGCCTCGACGGCCTTGGCGATGGCGGCGGAGGAGGGCGCCGTACCTGTCGACAGGGCGGTGGCCGTGAAGCCCAGCTCGGTGAGCGCGGCGGCGAGCACGCCGGTCGGCGGTCCCGTCGTACCGGACGGGGAGGCGGGGTCGGCGCCGACGACGAGGACTTTGGGGTGCGTGCGCCGGGACAGCGGAAGGAGCGAGCCCTCGTTGACGAGCAGGGTCGTCGTCCGCTCGGCGATACGGTCGGCCGTCCTGAGGTGGGACGCGGTGCCGACGTTGCGGTCGACCCCGTCCTGGCTGACGTACGGGGCGTCGAACAGCCGTAGCTTCGCCTTCAGCCGCAGGATCCGCAGGATCGATTCGTCGAGCCGCGCCTCGGTCAACTCGCCGTCCTGGACGGCCTTCAGCACCGCGTTCCACGCGATGTCGAGGGAGGGCGGGTTGAGGAGCTGGTCCACGCCCGCCTTGAGCGCGAGGACGGGGACGCGGTCGTCGCCGTACTTCGTCCGTACGCCCTCCATGCCGAGCGAGTCCGTCACCACGAGCCCGTCGTAGCCGAGTTCCTCGCGCAGGATGCCGGTGAGGATCGGGCGGGAGAGGGTGGCCGGGTCGCCGGAGTCGTCGAGGGCCGGGACCATGATGTGCGCGGTCATGATCGAGTCGATGCCGGCCCGGATGGCGGCTCGGAAGGGCGGCGCGTCGAGCTGGTTCCACTGCTCGCGGGTGTGGGTGATGACCGGGAAGCCGTAGTGGCTGTCGACGGCGGTGTCGCCGTGGCCGGGGAAGTGCTTGGCGGTGGCCGCGAGTTGCCGGAAGTGCTGGTATCCGGCCACCTCGGCGGCGACCATGCCGGCCACCGCGGCCGGTTCGGCGCCGAAGGAGCGGACGCCGATGACGGGGTTGGCCGGGTTCACGTTCACGTCGGCCACGGGGGAGTAGTTCTGCCGGATGCCGAGCGCCCTGAGTTCCTGTCCGGCGATACGGCCGAGGGTGCGGGCGTCGGCGCGGGAGCCGCCGGCTCCGACGGCCATGGCGCCCGGGAAGAGGGTGGCGGGCTCGCCGACGCGGCAGACGATGCCGTGCTCCTGGTCGGTGGAGACGAGGACGGGCAGGCCACGGGGCTGGGCGAGGGACGCCCGCTGGATGCCGTTGGACAGGTCGGCCATCTGGTGCGGGTCGCGGGTGTTGTGCGCCCAGGTGAAGTAGATGATGCCGCCCACCCGGTACCTGGCGATCAGCTCGGCCGCCGTACGGACGCCGATCTCCTTGAGGTTGGCGTCGATGTCGGCCTGGTCGGGGGCGGTGGCGGAGTGGCCGTAGACCCGCATGACGAAGAGCTGGCCGACCTTCTCCGGCAGGGTCATCCGGGCGATGAGGGCCCGCAGTTTCCTGTCGTCGTGCTTGCCGTCGGGGCCGGCGTGGGCGGTGCCGCCGAGGGCGAGGGCGGAGGTCATGCCGGCGGTGGCGGCGAGGACGGTGCGTCTGGAGGGGACCGAGTTGTTTCCCATGCTTCCCGTGCTGGTGTCGGGCACGTGCGCTCCTTCCGGAGGTGGTGCGCTGAAGGAAACTTCCGAGAAGTCACCAATAACCGGGAAGTTTCTGCCAGTCAAGGGAGTGCACGGCAACCGGTCGCCAAGGAGGGGCCGCCATCGGCGCAGTTGGAGGGGGGCGCGCCGATGACGGCATGCTGCCGGCCGCGGCACGGCGGAGAGGGTGGGTCAGCGATCGCAGCCAGCAGCGAGGGCCGACACCGCACCACGGTGACTCTCCGGCAGCTTGCGGGTTGGACGAGCGGGGATGGGGCTGGGTTCCCGGGATGGCCGGAAATCGGGAAGTTGGTGAGGTGGGGGGTGGTGGGGCGGGTGGGGGACGGGGAGGGGCTGTCCGGGCGAGGGTCCCGTGCGGGACGGGACCAGGCAGGTCCACCCCATGGACGCCCCCGCGTCGAAGCCGCCGGGCGGGCGATCATGTGGGTATGCCCGCAGTCGACGTCCCCGGTTCCAAGTCCGTCACCGCCCGCGCTCTCTTCCTCGCCGCCGCCGCCGACGGGGTCACCACCCTCGTACGCCCGCTCCGTTCGGACGACACGGAGGGCTTCGCCGAGGGGTTGGGGCGGCTCGGTTATCGGGTCGGACGGACTCCGGACACCTGGCAGGTCGACGGCCGCCCGCAGGGCCCCGCGGTCACCGAGGCCGACGTCCACTGCCGGGACGGCGCGACGACGGCCCGCTTCCTGCCGACGCTGGCCGCCACCGGCACCGGCACGTACCGCTTCGACGCCTCGCCCCAGATGCGCCGCCGGCCACTGCTGCCGTTGACCCGGGCCCTGCGTGACCTGGGCGTGGACCTGCGGCACGAGGTCAGGGAGGGCCACCACCCGCTGACCGTGACGGCGGCCGGCGTCGAGGGCGGGGAGGTGACGCTGGACGCGGGCCAGTCGTCGCAGTACCTGACGGCGCTGCTGCTGCTCGGGCCGCTGACCCGCAAGGGCCTGCGCATCACGGTCACCGACCTGGTCTCGGTGCCGTACGTCGAGATCACGATCGCGATGATGCGGGCCTTCGGGGTGGAGGTGGGCCGGGAGGGCAACGCCCTCGTGGTGCCGCCCGGCGGCTACCGCGCCACGACGTACGCGGTGGAGCCGGACGCCTCGACCGCGAGCTACTTCTTCGCGGCGGCGGCCGTCACGGGCGGCGAGGTGACGGTTCCGGGCCTGGGCGAGGGGGCGCTCCAGGGCGACCTTGGCTTCGTCGACGTACTGCGGTGCATGGGCGCGCAGGTGGAGGTGGGCGCGCAGTCGACGACGGTCCGGGGGACCGGCGGACTGCGGGGCGTCACCGTCAACATGCGGGACATCTCCGACACCATGCCGACCCTCGCGGCCATCGCCCCGTTCGCCTCCGGCCCGGTGCGGATCGAGGACGTGGCGAACACCCGGGTGAAGGAGTGCGACCGGCTGGACGCCTGCGCGGAGAACCTGCGGCGGCTTGGGGTGGCGGTGACCACGGGCCCCGACTGGATCGAGATCCAGCCTGCGGCTGCCGGTGGCCTGGCCGGTGCGGAGATCAGGTCGTACGGCGACCACCGCATCGTCATGTCCTTCGCGGTGACGGGGCTGCGGGTGCCGGGTATTTCGTTCGACGACCCCGGGTGCGTGCGGAAGACTTTCCCGGGGTTCCACGAGGAGTTCGGGGCGCTGAGCGCGGGGTTGTGACGGGGGTAGTCGGGTGAGCTTCACGCTGGAGGGGCCGGTCCTCGAGGGCACGCTGGTGCGGCTGGAGCCGCTGGAGCACCGGCACGCGGCCGATCTGGCGGTCGCGGTGGAGGAGGGCCGCGGGAGCTACTCGTACACATGGGTGCCGAGGGCCCACGAGGTCGGTGACTACATCGACGCGCAGCTCGCCCGTGCCGCGACGGGGCGGCTGGCGCCGTACGCGCAGGTGTCCGTCGCCTCGGGGCGGGCCGTCGGCGCCACCTCGTACTGGGAGCCGCGCTGTTGGCGCTCCGACGATCGGCTCGACGCCGTCGAGGTCGGGTTCACCTGGCTCGCCCGCTCCGCCCAGGGCACGGGCATCAACGCCGAGGCCAAGCTGCTGCTTTTCCGGCATGCCTTCGAGAAGTGGGGCGTGTCCCGCGTGGACCTGAAGACGGACGCCCGCAACGAGCGCTCGCGCGCGGCGATCGAGAGCGTGGGCGCCCGCTTCGAGGGCGTGCTGCGGAACTGGTCGCGTTCCTGGGCGCCGGGGGAGGAGGGGCGGTTGCGCGACTCCGCGATCTTCTCCCTCACGGCGCAGGAGTGGCCGGGGTGCCGGGGGCGGTTGGAGGATCGGGTGGCGGGGTTCCTGTCGCGGGGGGCGTCGGCCGACGGGCCGGTGGCGGCACTGGACCGCCCTGGGCATGATCGGAAACCATCGGCGTCATGACCGCTTACCTCATCCTCCACGGCTGGCAGAACCACCGGCCCCAGGACCACTGGCAGCACTGGCTCGCCGACCGGCTCGGCGAGTTCGGGCACCAGGTCGTCTATCCGCAGCTGCCCGAGCCGGACGACCCCGAACTGGAGGTCTGGTTGGGGGAGCTGGGCCGGCACCTCGGTGGGCTCGATGCCGGGGCGGAGCGGGTCGTGGTCGCGCACAGCCTGTCCGCGGTGCTGTGGCTGCACGCTGCCGCGCGCGGGATGCCGGGGCTCGACGTGGACCGGGTGCTGCTCGTCGCCCCTCCGTCCGGCGCCGTGCTCGCACAGCACCCGGAGGTCGCCCGATTCGCCCTGTCGTCCCTGGAGTTCACCCTCCCCGGCCCGACCCGCCTGGTCGCCGGCGACGACGACCCGTACTGCGAGGAAGGCGCCGACACCGTCTACGGCACGCCCCTCGCCCTCCCGACCGACATGCTCCCGGGCGCCGCCCACCTCGACCTGGACGCCGGTTATGGGCCGTGGCCCGCCGTACTGGGCTGGTGCCTCGACCCGACGGCGCCGATCATGGCGCGTCCCGAGTAGCGGCGGCTCCGGCGGCTACGCCGACTCGTTGAGCAGCCGCGCCAGATGGTCCCGTCCCGCGCCGAGCAGTTCGGGAAGGGGCGCGGCCTCCTCGTACCACCGCTTCTCGTACTCCCAGCACAGCCAGCCGTCCCAGCCGTGCCGGGAGAGGACCTCCACGCAGTCGGCGAGCGGCAGCACTCCTGTGCCCAGCGGCAGCGGCGTGGTGTCGTCGGCGGAGGCGATGTCCTTGACCTGGACGTAGCCGAGGAACGGGGAAAGGGCCGCGTAGCTCTCCGAGGGCTGCTCGCCGCCCAGCCAGGTGTGCATGACGTCCCACAGCGAGCCGACGTGGCGGTGGCCGACCAGGCCGAGGACGCGGATCGCGTCGGCGGCGGTGCGGTGCGAGTCGTGGGTCTCCAGCAGGATCCGTACGCCCATGTCGGCGGCGTACTGCGCGGCCGTACCCAGCCGTCGCGCGGCGATGGCGTCCGCGGAGTGCGGGCTCTGCTCGGGGTCGGCGCCGGGAAAGACACGGACGTAAGGCGCGCCGAGGTCGTGGGCGAGGTCGACGAGGGTGCGCATCTCCTCGATCACGGGCCCGTCGTCACCGGGCGCGGCGACCCGGGCGTACCCGGCCAGGCCCAGGAGCTCGATGCCGGCGGCCTTGAACTCGGCCGCCACGTCAGCCCGTTCGGCTGGGCCGAGGCCCGTGTGCACCGGCTCCTCGGCGTGCGTGCGCAACTCGACGCCGTGATAACCGTGCGCTGCCGCGAGCCGCAGCACGTCGGGGACGGGGAGACCGGGGACGCCGAGGGTGGAGAACGCCAGTTTCATGCATCCCACCTTGCCAGGGAAAAGAGGGTGCGCCCATCCGGCAGGCGGGCCGGGGGACGCTCCGGATCTGTCACCTCCTGCCCGCCGTACGTGACCTCACTCCTGCGTGCCGTGGAGATCCAGTCGCCAGTCCTGCCCGGTCAGGTCCTTGCCGAAGGAGCGGTGGGGTTTCTCCGCGGACAGGACGAAGCCGTGGCGCTGGTAGAGGCGGCGGGCGGCGCCCAGGACGTCGTTGGTCCACAGGACGAGGTCGCGGTAGCCGACGCCGCGCGCGAAGTCGACGACGGCCGTCACGAGCCGGTCGCCGATGCCGAGGCCGCGCGCGTCGGGCTCGACCAGCAGCAGACGGAGCCGGGCCGTGGCGGGCGCCTCGTCGCGTACGCACATCACGCAGCCGACCGGGCGGCCGTCCAGCTCGGCGATCCACACCCGCTCCAGATGCGGGTCGTGATCCTCCGCGAAGTCGGCGACGATCCTCGCCACCAGGCCCTCGTAGTCGGCGTTCCAGCCGTACTCGGCGGCGTACAGCGCGGCGTTGCGCTGCACGATCCAGCCGAGGTCGCCGGGGCCGGGCTCGCGCAGCAGGACGTCCTCGCGGCGGGGAGGGCGGCCCTCGGACAGGATCGTACGGACGGTCGTCATCGCCTCGGCGAGACGCGGCCGTTCGGCGGCCGGCACGGTCGCCAGCAGGGAGCCGACCGATTCGGTCGCCCGTTCCTCCAGCAGCTTGCCGGTCTCCCGGCCGCGCGCGGTGAGCGTGACGCGCCGGCGCCGGGGGTCCTCCCGGGAGGGGGTGCGTTCGATGAGCCCGTCCTGCTCGAACTTGTTCAGGATCCGGCTCAGATACCCCGCGTCCAGGGAGAGTTCGGCCCGCAGGTCGGCCGCGTCCGTACGCGGGGAGTGCGCGAGCTCGTACAGGACGCGGGACTCGGTGAGGGTGTACGGGGCGTACAGGTGGCGGCTGTAGTCGAGGGCACCGATGACGTTGGTGTAGAAGCGGTTGAAGGCGCGGATGTCATGCACGGTCATGGTCGATCCCGAAGGCTCCCCGCGGGGCCGCTGGGCCCCCGGTTCCGGATGTTTGACTCAGTCAGAGGTTCCGATGGGTCGAGCCTAGGACGTCCGCGCCCTCGTCGCTAGCCCTCGGTGGCGGGCCGGTAGACGCAGACCTGTGCGCCGGTCTTGGCGGCGGTGGTGGAGACGAGTTCCAGCGGCCGCTTCCCCCCGTCCTGCGGGAAGATCGACTTCCCGCCGCCGAGCAGCACCGGCATCACGACGAGCTGCAGCTCGTCGACCAGCCCCTCCTGGATGAGGGTCCGCACGAGGGTGGGGCTGCCCATCATCGCCAGGTCGCCGCCCTCGGTCTCGCGCAGCTCCCGCACCCGGGCGACGGCCTCGGCGCCGGGGACGAGGGTGGTGTTGTTCCAGGTCAGGTCGGCATCGGTGAGGGTGCCGGAGACGACGTACTTCTTGATCGAGTTCATCCGGTCGGCGAAGGGATCCCCGGCCCGCTCCGGCCACGCCGCAGCCATCGTCTGCCAGGTACGGCGCCCGAAGAGCAGTGCCTCGGCCCTCTGCATCCCCGCGTCGAAGGCCCCGCCCAGGACCTCGGCGTCGAAGTACGGATGCGACCAGCCGCCGTGCGCGAACCCGCCGTCAGTGTCCTCCTGGGGACCGCCGGGGGCCTGGACGACACCGTCGAGGCTGATGAACTCGGAGATGGCGATGCGCATGGGATTCGCTCCTGTTGTCCGCTCGGGGTAGCCCGTGACTACGGCATGGAAGACCGCAGTGGGGGCCGGAAATCATCGGTGGGTCGAGTCAAGAGGCGGAACCGGGCATTCGGCAGGGGGCGTGGGCGGGCTACCTCCGTTTGGACCTGTGCAGGGCGCGAGGGCCGCTGCGTCGCCGCAGCATGGTCGTGTCAGGCGGCATCAACGGCACGACTGGGAGTCCTCATGACGACGGACTGGGAGGATCAGCGGACCGCTCACGGTCCCGAGGGCGGTGAGTGGCTGCCCGTCCTCGACATCCCCGCTGCCGCACGGCAGCGCCGCTGGACCGTCCTGCTGCGCTGGCTGCTGCTCCTGCCGCAGTTCGTGGTGGTCTGCCTGCTCTCGATCGCGGCGTTCTTCGTGACCATCGTCGGATGGTTCGCCGCCCTGTTCACGGGACGGCTGCCGGACGCGATCTTCTCCTTCCTCGGCTCCGTCCTCGTCTACCGCACGCGGGTCGGGGCGAGCGCGATGCTGCTGGTCGACCGCTATCCGCCGTTCTCGTTCTCGGCTCCCGACCACCCCGTGCAGATCGAACTGCGCGCCACGCCTCTGAATCGGCTCGCGGTGTTCTTCCGCCTGATCCTGATGATCCCGGCAGCGATCATCAACAACCTCGTGCAGGCGGGCTGGTTCACGGTCAGCTGGGTGTTCTGGCTCATCGGCATCGTGCTGGGACGGCTGCCCGCGCCGGTCTTCGCCGCCACGGCCGCCGTCGCCCGCTACCAGATGCGTTTCACCGCGTACGTCACGATGCTGACCCCCGCCTATCCCAAGCGGTTGTTCGGCGACGAGCGGACCCCACAGGACGCGGTCCGCTCCGGCACCCGGCCGCTGCTCCTGGACACCACGGCCACGGTCCTCGTCGTGCTCTTCCTGCTGCTCGGCCTGGCCGGCCATGTCGTCAGCAGCGCCGTGGACTACGACGACCACGACCAGGAGACTGCCGGCGTGACGGCCCCGGCTTCGGTGCCCGCACGCTGAGCAGTTCCCCCGGCACCTGATTCCTGATGCCGCTCAGGCGCTCACACGGGGCCTCAGGCCTCCCGAGGCCCCCCGGAAGACCCCCGAACCATCAACTCCCCCCGGATCGTGGCGATCTCCCCGAGCGGCGGCTCCTCCCGCCCCATCGCGATCCGCCCGGCCCGTGCCCCCGCCTCCGACAGCGGCAGCCGCACGGTCGTGAGGGAAGGCACCGTGTCGAGGCTGAACGGCAGATCGTCGAAGCCGGCGACCGAGAAGTCATCCGGAATCCGCAACCCGGAGTCCCGCAGAGCCGCGCACGCGCCAAGCGCGACCGAGTCGTTGGCGGCCACCACGGCCGTCAGCGACGGATCCCGCCGCAGCAGCTCCAGCGTCGCCTCATAGCCCGACTGCCGGTCGTACCGGCCGTACACCGTCCAGCGTGGATCCTCCTCGATCCCGTGCGCCTCCAGTGCCGCCCGGTGCCCCTCCAGCCGGTGCCGGGTCGTCGTCCGCTCCTCCGGCCCCGCGATGTAGCCGAGCCGCCGGTGCCCCAGCCCGATCAGGTGCTCGGTCAGTTCACGCCCGCCGCCACGGTTGTCGAAGGTCAGCGCGATCGCGCCGGTGTCCGGCGCCGGCGGCCGGCCGCAGAGCACGACCCGCGTCCCGGCGTCCGCCAGCTTGCGCAGCTTCGCCGCGACCGCGGCCGCGTGCGGCGCGTTCTCGACGGCGCCGCCGGTCAGTACGACCGCCGCCGCCCGCTGCCGCTGCAGCAGCGTCAGGTACGTCAGTTCGCGCTCCGGCGAACCCCCGTGTTGCAGACGACCGCCAGCCGCTCACCGCCGGCCCGGCCGCCCGGACCCCCTATCTCGGACTGGATCGCGCTCGCCATGATCCCGAAGAAGGGGTCGGCGATGTCGTTGACCAGGATGCCGACCAGGTCGGAGGTGGCGGCGGCCAGCGCGCTCGCGGGACCGTTCAGCACGTAGTCCAGCTCGTCCACCGCCCGCAGCACCCGTTCCCGGGTGGACGCGGCCACAGGGTAGTTGCCGTTCAGTACGCGCGACACCGTCGCGGGGGAGACCTGCGCGCGGGCCGCCACGTCCGCCAGGGTCACCGTCATCTCGTCGTCCTCCGGTCGCGCATCTCGTCGATCCACCTCGTACGTGCTCACAGACAGGCCTGCCTCCTCGTAGACAGGCCATCCGCGGTCACGGTTCCGTGTATGTCGAGCAGACCTTACGGCCAGAAACCCCCGTTGTTCGTCCCCTCGAACAACTCAGGCTGGTCACGGTCTTGTCCGGACCGCTGCTCAGAGGCTAGCTTCTCACCATGTAGAAAGCGCTTGCTGTGACGCTCACCAGTGCAAGACAGGGCGTACGCGGCGCAGACCTCGCGTACGAAGGGAACGACGTGACACGCAAGACGGTGCGTATCGCCATGAACGGTGTGACAGGGCGCATGGGCTACCGCCAGCACCTGGTCCGCTCCATCCTGGCCATCCGTGAGCAGGGCGGTCTCGACCTCGGCGACGGCACCGTGCTGTGGCCGGAGCCGATCCTGGTCGGCCGCCGCGAGTACGCCCTGAAGGCGCTCGCCGAGCAGCACGGCCTGGGCGCGGAGAACGTCTCGACGGACGTGGACGCGGTGCTCGCCGACCCCTCCGTCGAGATCTACTTCGACGCCCAGGTCACCTCGGCCCGTGAGGAGGCGATCAGGAAGGCGATCGCCGCCGGCAAGCACATCTACACCGAGAAGCCGACCGCCACCGGCCTGGAGGGTGCCCTGGAACTGGCCCGTCTCGCGGGCGAGGCGGGCATCAAGCACGGCGTCGTCCAGGACAAGCTCTTCCTCCCGGGCCTGCTGAAGCTCAAGCGCCTCATCGACGGCGGCTTCTTCGGACGGATCCTCTCCGTCCGCGGCGAGTTCGGCTACTGGGTCTTCGAGGGCGACTGGCAGGCCGCGCAGCGCCCGTCCTGGAACTACCGCGCGGAGGACGGCGGCGGCATCGTCGTCGACATGTTCCCGCACTGGGAGTACGTGCTGCACGAGCTCTTCGGGCGCGTGAAGTCCGTGCAGGCCATCGCCACCACCCACATCCCGCAGCGCTGGGACGAGAACGACAAGCCCTACGACGCCACGGCCGACGACGCCGCCTACGGCATCTTCGAGCTCGACGGCGGCGCCATCGCCCAGATCAACTCCTCCTGGGCCGTGCGCGTCAACCGCGACGAACTGGTCGAGTTCCAGGTCGACGGCACGGAGGGCTCCGCGGTCGCGGGCCTGCGCAACTGCCGCGTCCAGCACCGCTCCCTCACTCCCAAGCCGGTCTGGAACCCGGACATCCCGGCCACCTACTCCTTCCGCGACCAGTGGCAGGAGGTCCCGGACAACACCGAGTTCGACAACGGCTTCAAGGCCCAGTGGGAGCTGTTCCTCAGGCACGTCTACGCCGACGCCCCCTACCACTGGGACCTCCTCGCCGGCGCCCGCGGCGTGCAGCTCGCCGAGCTGGGCCTGAAGTCCTCGGCCGAGGGCCGCCGTCTCGACGTACCGGAGATCCAGCCGTGACCATCCGACTGCCCGACTTCAAGGGCGGGTTGAGGGCGTACGAGCCCCGCCCGGAACCCCTGGTGGTGACCCCCGGCACCCCCTTCACCTCCCGTACGGTCTTCTCCGCGGCGCACGTCGTCGCCGACCCGTACGCCGACGTGTCGCCCGACTCGCCCGCCGCCGTCGACTGGGACGCCACCCTCGCCTTCCGCCGCCACCTGTGGTCGCACGGGCTCGGCGTCGCCGAGGCCATGGACACCGCACAGCGCGGGATGGGCCTGGACTGGGCGGGCGCGGCCGAGCTGATCCGCCGGTCGGCCGCGGAGGCCCGTGCCGTGGGCGGCCGTATCGCCTGCGGTGTGGGCACCGACCAGATCACCGCGGGGACTCTCCAGGAGGTCCGGGCGGCGTACGAGGAGCAGCTCGCGGTCGTGGAGGAGTCGGGCGCGCAGGCGATCCTGATGGCCTCGCGCGCGCTGGCCGCCGCGGCGAAGGGCCCGGAGGACTATCTGGAGGTCTACGGCCAACTGCTCCGGCAGTCCGCCGAGCCGGTGATCCTGCACTGGCTGGGCCCGATGTTCGACCCGGCCCTGGAGGGCTACTGGGGCTCGTCCGACCTGGACGCGGCCACCGGCACCTTCCTGGAGGTGATCTCGGCTCACCCCGACAAGGTCGACGGCATCAAGGTCTCCCTGCTGGACGCCCAGCGCGAGATCGACCTGCGCCGCCGCCTCCCGCAGGGCGTCCGCTGCTACACCGGCGACGACTTCAACTACCCCGAGCTGATCGCGGGCGACGGGCAGGGCTTCAGCCACGCCCTGCTCGGCATCTTCGACCCGCTGGGACCGCTGGCGGCCCAGGCGGTCCGGGTCCTGGACACGGGCGACGTCGAGGGCTTCCGCGACCTCCTCGACCCCACGGTCGAGCTGTCCCGCCACCTCTTCCAGACGCCTACCCGCTTCTACAAGACGGGCGTGGTCTTCCTGGCCTGGCTGGCCGGCCACCAGTCCCACTTCACCATGGTCGGCGGCCTCCAGTCGGCCCGCTCCCTGCCGCACTTCGCCCGCGCCTACGAACTCGCCGACGGACTGGGCCTGTTCCCAGACCCGAAGCTCGCGGAGGAACGGATGAGGACCCTGCTGTCCCTGTACGGGGTGAACCAGTGACAGAGCTCGCGCGTTTCTCCATCAACCAGATGACGGTCAAGCAGCTGTCGATGCCGGAACTGGTCGACACCTGCCGCGAGTTGGGCGTCGCGGGCGTCGGCCTGTGGCGGGAGCCCGTCCAGGCGTACGGCCTGGAGGCGACGGCCAAGCTGGTCCGGGACGCCGGTCTGGCCGTCACCACCCTGTGCCGGGGAGGCTTCTTCACGGCGACAAACCCGGCGGAGCGTGCGGCGGCCCTGGACGACAACCGCCGCGCAGTCGACGAGGCGGCGACGCTGGGCACGGAAGTACTGGTCTTGGTGTCCGGCGGCCTGCCGGCCGGCTCCAAGGACCTGCACGGCGCCCGGGAACGGATCGCGGACGCACTGGCGGTGCTCGGCCCCTACGCCGAGGACCACGGCGTGAAACTGGCGATCGAGCCGCTGCACCCGATGTACGCCTCGGACCGCTGCGTGGTCTCGACCCTGACCCAGGCCCTGGACCTCGCGGAACGCTTCCCGGCCCACCAGGTCGGCGTCACGGTCGACACGTACCACATCTGGTGGGACGACAGCGCGCCCGCACAGATCGCCCGGGCGGGCGCGGGTGGCCGTATCCACACCTTCCAACTCGCGGACTGGACCACCCCGTTGCCCGAGGGTGTGCTCAACGGGCGTGGTCAGATCGGGGACGGGGCGATCGACATGCGGGAGTGGCTCGGGTACGTGGAGGCGGCGGGCTACACCGGCGCCATCGAGGTCGAGCTGTTCAACGACGAGCTGTGGGCGCGGGACGGGCGCGAGGTGCTGGCTGAGACGGCGGCGCGGTTCGTGGAGCACGTGGGATAGCGCAGACGGGGTTCGGCGGGGCGCCGACGGCTTTCTGGTCGTCGGCGTTCCGTATGTCCCTGATGATCGATGTCACTACGCCGATCACAGGTGGTCTGGCAGCTCGCGCACGCGAACGTCGCCGGGCCGGCCCGGTGACGAGGGCGCCTCACGGCGGGGGGAGCAGGGTGCCCAGCGGGCCCAGGTCGAGGTTGAGGTCCTCCAGGGTGAGGTCGTAGCGGTCGCAGAGTTCGGTCATGCGGTCGTGGAGGAGCATCAGGGTGAGGCCGAGGCGTTCCTCCTGGTCCTCGGTCAGGTTGCCCTCGTCGACGCGGTGCATGGCCTGGCGCTCCATCAGCTGGCGCAGGAGTTCGACGATGGTCAGGACCAGTTTGACCAGGTCGCGCTCCACGGTGTCGGGGTCGGCGTGGAGGCGGCGGGCGGCGGACCGTCCAGCGGATGGTGACGCCATGTCGTCCGGGCTCGCGGGCAGCAGCGAGAACGCTCGGTGAGCGGCCTGCGCGACCTCGCGCAGCCGGTCGGGGGACGGTCGGTCAGCCGGGCTCGTCACCGTGACCGCCGTACTCCGTGGGCGTCCGGTCCTGCAGCACGGGCGCCCACTGCTCCTCCACCTGCTCGCGGATGGCGATCACCACCGCGCGCAACGAGATCCGTACCAGGTCGATGTCCGCGATGGACAGCACGACATCGCCGGTGAGCACCACCCCGCCGCTCAGCAAGCGGTCGAGCAGGTCGATCAGCGCGACCTGGCGTCCGGCCAGGGGGCGGTCGTCGTCGTAGTACTCGGTCACCGTTGTCGCGCCCCTTCGGCGGGAGTCGCGAAGGAGTACGGCGCCCAGGGGCCGGTGACCTCCACCCGTACGCCGGGCAGGTCGTCCGCGGCGTGCAGCATCCGCTCGCGGAACTCCGCGGCCAGGTCGCGCGGTACGAGGTAGGCGTCGTTGGCCAGGTTCTCGCCGCGGGCGTCGGCCAGGGTGCCCTGCTGGGGGCGGTGCCGGGAGCGCTCCACCGCGAGACCGCGCGCCCGTTCCTCCGTGCGGCGCACGGCCTCCTCCGCGGCGCGCCGGGTGTCCTCGTGCGCCTGGCGGTGCTGTCTGCGGGTGCGCAGATATGCGCGCCCGGGCGCCCCGTCGGCGGTGGACGAGCCCGGTGCCGCGGACGGGGTCGCCGGCTCGGAGGCGGGCGGGACCTCGGCGTACACCTTCACGCCCCACTCCACGTGGGCGTCGAACCGGTCGAGCAGTTCGGCGAAGGGCTGCTGACGCTCGCTCAGCATCCGCTCGACCCGGCTCTCGTCGAGATACACCGTGGCCAGCCGCAGGGGGAGGACGGTCACTCGGGCGGCCAGCGTCTCGATGACGAGGTGGTGGGCGCGGGCCGTCGACTCCAGCCAGTCGAGGTCCTCCAGGCGCGACTTCAGGGCCGACTCGGAGAACTCCTCCCCGGGCACCTCGCTGACCGCGGCTGCCAGCGCGCCTGAACGGACCAGGGTGACGGGGGCGCCCGCCACCCCGCGGAGGTCGGCCAGTTGCTCGTGCGTTGCCTGGGCCGCCGCGCCCGGCGAGCGGATCACGGCGTACGCGTAGCTCAGCTGCTGCCCGGTCATGACTCCCGGTCCTCGGAGTCGTCCTTGGAGTCGTCCTTCCTGCGCTTGGTGCGTCGCGGTTCGGCGGTGGGCTCGCGCTCCGCCGCACGCGACCGGCGGCGACCGCCCGAGCCGCGTTCGGGCAACTCGCCCGCGGACTCTGCCTTCTCGACCTTCTCGGCTTTCTCGGACTTCTCCACTTTGCGGCGCAGCTCCTCCACCTCCTCGCGCAGGCGCTCGTTCTGCTCCTTCAGGTTGTGCCGCTGGTCGGCTCGGGAGGACAGCGCGGGGTCGTGCTCCCACCAGTCGATGCCGATCTCCTTGGCCTTGTCGACCGAGGCCACCAGGAGGCGGAGCTTGATGGTGAGCAGCTCGATGTCGAGCAGGTTGATCTTGATGTCTCCGACGATGACGATGCCCTTGTCGAGCACGCGTTCAAGGATGTCGGCGAGGTTCGCGCTGGATCCCCCGCCGCCGCCGTACGGAGACAGCGCCGGGGATGTGGAGCGGCTGGGGACGGGCTCGGTCACGGCGTACTCGACCTCGTTTCCCGGAAGCACCCACGGTCACTCCCGGCCGCGCGCTCGGCCACGGTCAGACACGGCGGCGGCGCTTGGGGCGGGGTTGCTCGTCGGTGTCGTCGTTGCGGTCGTCAGGTTCTCGGTCTTCGTCCTCTTCCTCGTCCTCGTCTTCGTCCTGGTCCTCCTCCCAGTCGTCCTCGGCGTCCTCGCCGCGCTGGTCGTCGTCGGGTTCCTCGTCCTCGTACCGGCCCTCGGGCCCCTCGTCCTCGTCGGCCTCCTGGTCCTCGTCCTCCTCCTCGTCGTACTCGTCCTCGGGCTCCTCTCCCTCCTGATCGGCCCGGCCTTCCTCGGACTCCTCGCCGTCCTCCGCCGCCTCGACCTCCTCCGGCTCGCGGACCACCTCGCCCTCGCGGATCTCGCCGCGCCAGCCCCCGGTGGCCTCCCCGCGCATCATCACGAAGGTGCGGTAGAGCTTCAGGTCGAGACGGGCGCGACGGCCCTGGGACCGCACCCAGCTCCCCACCTTCTCCACCGGCCCCTGCGGGAAGTACCGCAGGACGAGCAGCACCTTGGTGAGGTTCTCCGTGATCGGGTGGAAGGTGACGACGCCCTGTGTGGTGCCGCGCTCGCCGCTGGACGTCCAGGCGATGCGCTCGTCGGGCACCTGTTCCGTGATCATGCCGCGCAACTGCCGTTTGGACTTGCCGACCTTCATGTGCCACCTGGTCGTGGTGTCGTCCTGCTGCTCGACGCTGACCACGCCCTTGGCGAACCGCTCGAACTCCTGGAACTGCGTCCACTGGTCGTAGGCCTCGCGCACGGGCACGCCCACGTCGATGTCCTCGATGATGGTGAGTCCCTTGCCCATGCTCTGCGGGTCGCTCCCCGCGCCTTTGCCCTGGCCGGAGTCCGTGTCCTCGTCGTCGCTCTGCCCGGACCCCTGCCCGGTTGCCTCCTTGGCCGTGCCCACCACCGTGTCCTTGGCGTGCGAAGCCGTCTCCTTCGCCTGGGAGGCGGTCGAGGTCAGTGCCCCCACTCCCGAGGGCAGGTGGCCGCCGAGCTTCTTGCCGCCCCGGGCAACCGCGTGCGTCAGCCCGCGTGGACTGACGTGCGCCTCACCCAGCCGGCGCGCGCCCGCGCCGAGCCGGTCGCCCAGGCCCTCCAGCAGCACCTGGAGGCGGGCCTCGATGTAGTGCTCCAGCTCGTCCTTCAGCCGATGCGTGCCCGACTCCTGCTCGTCGGCCTTCGCTTTGGTCCCCGTACCGCCCGAGCCGCGTCCCGTCGCCCTGCCCTCAGCCATCGTCCCGCCTCCTCGACCGCGCACCGCCGCCGCTGCTGCCCGAGCGGCTCTGTGACGTGGAGGTCTTCCGCTTGCGGGGCTGTTCAGCGTCCTGCTTCCCGGACTTGCCGCTGCCGCTGCCCTGCGTCTTGCCGCGCCCCGAGCTCCGAGACGTCTCCGACCGGGCCTTCTGCCGGGACGGCCCCGGCTTCCCCTGGGACTTCCCCCGGGGCTCCTCGCCGTTCTCCTCGTCCGGTTCCTCGTCCGGTTCCGCGTCCTGCTCCTCTTCCTGTGCCTCCGCTCCCTCCTGCAACCCGGACGTGCGTTCGTGCAGGGCGTCGGCCAGGTTGCCGGCCTTCGCGCTCAGGAGGTTGGTCGCGGCCGCCTTCCCCGCGCCGGTCAGTTCGGAGCGCACCTGGTCGGTGAGGGTGTGCACGAAGGGGGACTCCTGGAGGGCCTTGCCGACCTGCCCGGGGTTCATCCGTGAGCCCGCGAGCAGCGCGCCGAGGCTGAGGGCGAGCTTCGCCTTCTTGGACCGCCCCAGCAGATAGCCGCCCAGCAGGGCCGTGCCGATCTTGGCGTTGTTCATGGCCTTGCCTCTTCTCCTCACCCGAGCGGCAGCCCGCGATCCCGCGCGTCACTGCCCAGGAGACTGTCCGCCCTGTCGCAGCTGGTAGGCCCTGATCTCCTCCAGGCGGTGCAGCAGTGCCTCCTCCTGCCGTGCGAACTCCTCGTCGTCGATACTGCCCTCGTCGAGCGCCCGCTCCAGATTCACGAGCGCCTCCTGCACGGGGGTCGGGTCGTAGTACTCGTCCTCGGCGGTCTTGACCACCTTGTCGAGCACCCAGCCGACGCCCCGGACGGGAGCGAACGGCAGCGTCAGAATCCCGGTGACCAGTCCCACGGCACCTCCTCGCGCCTCACATCAGACGAAGCTGTACGGCGGCAGGGGACCCCGCAGCCGCAACTCCACGCCCTCGCCGTAGCGTTCGGCCAGCTCCCGGCAGGTCCGGCCGAACTCCTCGAACTGCTCGTCCGCCACGAGGAAGGACGCGCTGACGAAGTACTGCTTCGATGCCGGCGCGACCTGCTCTGCCGAGGCGAGCGGCCGCAGCGCGGCGAGAATGTCCTCGGCGATGGCGTTCTCGCGGCCCTGCACTTCCTGGGCCACCACCTGGCCGAGTGCTAGCCGGTCCTCGTACGTCCCGCCGCCCTCCCGGGTCCGCTCGTTCAGCTCACGGGCCTGCGGGCTCTGCTCCAGGACGGCACGCAGCGACGTGTCCTCGTCGAGGACGCCCTTGACGTTGAACTCCGCGTGTCCGGCAAGCTCGTCCAGCCGCTGCGCGAACAGCTGCGCCCGCTCCTCCAGGACGCCGCGTACGGCCTCCTCGTCCGCGGCGACGAAACCGAAGCTGAGCGGCAGCGTGGGGCCGTCGGTCCACAGCCGTTCCTGGACGTCGTTGTGCGCCTGCAGGTCCCGGCGGGCGACCGAGAGGTCGTCCGGGGCCTCGCTGACGACGGCACACAGGGAGTCGCCGCGCACCACGCGCACCTCGCCGGGCGGCTCGCCCACGCCTTTGACGTCGCTCAGGTCGAGGGGGTGCGAGTCCTTGGTGATCGCGTACACATACACGGACATCGGCTCGCTCACTCCTCCCGGTCCCGTGCGGAGTGACGTTCCGAACGGCGTTCGGAGCGCTCACGCCGTTTCTCGCGCGCCGGCCTGCGCTCCTGCTCGGCGTCCGCCTCCGCGTCCTCGTCCGCGGCTTCGTCCTCGTCACCGTCGCCCTTGAAGGAATCGGTGATGGCCTCGACGGCGCCCGACAGCGCTCCCTTGCTCTTGCCGCGTGCCCCGCTCTCGACGGAGCCTCCGACAAGGTCGGTCAGCTGCGCGGGCGACTTGCTGCCCGACTCCAGATCCAGCCGGTTGGTCGCCTCGGCGAAGCGCAGATACGTGTCCACGCTGGCCACGACCACCCGCGCGTCGATCTTCAGGATCTCGATGCCCACGAGGGACACCCGGACGAACGCGTCAATGACCAGGCCCCGGTCGAGGACGAGTTCCAGCACGTCGTAGAGGTTCCCCGAGCCGCCTCCGGCGGCGCCGGGGACACCACCGCCGCCGTTGCCCTGTGGCACCACAGTCACGGTGTCTTCCCTTCCGGCTCGGCTTCCGGTGAAATCAGCGAAATCCGACTTCCCGGGGAATCTCTGACAAAACCGACTTGTCAGAGAATTCCTGACGAAAGGGTCATGGCCTAGCGGCGATCTGCCCTGTCCACCTGCGAGCGCGTGTAACGACGCCCGCGCCTGTACGACACCAGTTGCCCCTCCCGGTCCAGAACCACCTGGTAGCTGGCCATCACGCTGGTCGTCTCGGGAATGCGTTCCAGTTCCACGACCTCGACGTCGGCTTCCCAGCCCTGATCCGTCGGCTTCAGCGAGGAGACCGACTCGGGAGCCCTCCCCAGCAGCTCACTGAGCTGTTCCGCCGCGGACCGTATGGCATCGGCGGCGGACATCCGCGCCTCGGCGGGCGCCTGCCGTGATGAGGAACGTGCCTTGCGCGGCTCGCGATCGCTCGTGATCATTCACCTTCTCGCCCTGACTCCTCAATCATCGGCCTCTCGCACAGCCCATGCCACTTCTCGCCCGCTACCTGCCGGCCGCCCGCTTCGTGAGCACCGCCGGCACCACCGGAACGAGCATCTCCACCACCCGGGACACGGCATCCTGAGGCAGCCCCGTCCTGCGGGCCACCGCGTCCGCGACCGGCTCGGCCTCCTTGGCCAGCAGCCCGGCCATGAGGCCGCCGGTCGCGAAGCCGCCCACGGTGGCCACGCCGGTGAGCGGGGCGTCGTGCGGCGTCGCGACGGATTCCGCCTCGGCGGACAGCGCCGCCACCGTCGTACCGACCATCTGCCGGGCCCCCGCCTCGTCCGTGCCCAGCAGCCTCGCGATGTCCCCGATCCGGTGGTCGCCGAGCTCGTCGAGCACGTCGTCCTGGAGGGAGGTGAGGGGGTTTGCGTCTACCTCTGACATGTCTGAAACGCTACTTCTGTCCCGGTTGCTGGGCACGCCGAAGCCGCCCCGAAAAAATGCCCGGAAAAATCCGCGGAGACCGTGCAACCCTTCCCGCACCTCGCCGGTCGTACTTGGCATCAGGACTCTTGGAGGGGGATCTGGGGGGATCGCGGGGGTTCTGATGGGGAGGGGAAACCCGAGGGGCTCGGTCGACGGACCGGGCCCCTCGAAACGTTCTTGGATCTCCAGGACTCCCCGGCATCTCCGGGACTCCCTGGGGATCTCCGGGACTCGAAGCGTGCCTGGACCTCGAAGCGTGCCTAGAAGAAGACCCCGCAGCGCAGCAGCACATTCGCGTACGGCCGCGCCTCGCCGGTCCGTACCACCAGCCGCGCCCCGGCCGACAGCTCCTTGAGCCGCTCGTGCGTGACCAGCCGCAGCTCGGGAAACTCCCCGTCCAGCAGCGCGGCCGCCGAGGGGTTCGCCTCGCGGATCTCCTGCGCCGCCGTCGCGCCCTCCACCACCAGCTCGGCCAGCAGACCGCCCAGCACCTCGGCGAAGGACGGCACGCCGGCCCGGAAGGCCAAGTCCACGACCCGGGGGCCGTCGGGTATCGGCATGCCCGCGTCGCACACCAGCACGCCGTCGCCGTGGCCCAACTCGGCGAGGGCGCCGGACAGGTGGCGGTTCAGTATTCCGGCCCTCTTCACAGCGCCTCGACCTCCGCCGCCGTCGGGAAGGACACCTGCGCGCCCTTGCGTGTCACGGCCACCGCGCCGACCCGGGCCGCGTACGCCGCCGCCTCGGCAAGGGACGCGCCCGTGCCGAGCCGCCAGGCCAGCGCGGCCGTGAAGGCGTCGCCCGCCCCCGTCGTGTCCACCGCGTCCACCTGCACGGACGGAACCCGCGTCACACCCTTGGCGGAGGCCACCAGAGCGCCCTCGCCGCCCAGGGTCACGACCACCGAGCGGGGCCCCTTCGCGAGCAGGATCCGCGCCCAGTCCTCGGGGGTGTCGCCCACCGCGGAGCCGCCGAGGATCACCTTCGCCTCGTGCTCGTTCACGATCAGCGGGTCACAGGCCGCCAGCACCTCGGCCGGCAGCGGGCGGGGCGGGGACGGGTTCAGCACGAAGCGGCTGCCGTCCGCCAGGCTGCGGACCACCTCGGCGACCGTCTCCAGCGGGATCTCCAGCTGGACCGACACCACCCGCGACGCCTGGAAGAGGCTCGCGGCGGCCCGTACGTCCTGCGGGGTGAGCCTGCCGTTGGCCCCGGGCGAGACCACGATGCTGTTGTCCCCGGACGGGTCCACCGTGATCAGCGCGACGCCGGTCGGCGCGCCGCCCACCAGGACGCCCACCGTGTCGACACCGGACTCCCGCTGCGAGTCGAGCAGCAGCCGGCCGTGCGCGTCGTCGCCGACCCGGGCCAGCAAGGCCGTACGGGCCCCGAGCCGGGCGGCCGCGACGGCCTGGTTCGCGCCTTTGCCGCCCGGGTGGACGGCCAGATCGGACCCGAGCACGGTCTCGCCGGCCCCCGGCCGGCGCTCGACGCCGATCACCAGGTCGGCGTTGGCCGACCCTACGACCAGGAGGTCGTAGTCGTACATGAGGTTGCTCCCCTGATAGGTCCCCGTGGTGACGTGCGGCGGGCGGCCGTCACCAGGTCCATGCTCCTGCAACGACCGCCCGCCCGTTCGCCGTTCCCTCGACTCCAGCCGGATGTCGGCCGGATGTGTGCGGAAGGTCAGCCGCCGAATCCGGCCACGTTCTCCTTCGTGACCACCTTCACCGGCACCTTCACGGTCTGCTCGACCTTCTTGCCCTGAAATGCCTTGAGCGCGTTGTCCACGGCGATCTTGCCGAGCTGGCTCGGCTGCTGTGCCACGGACGCGTACAGCGAGCCGCCCTTGACCGCGTTCAGGCCGTCGGGGGTGCCGTCGAAGCCGACCACGGAGACCGACTTGCCGGCCTTGGAACCCAGGGCCTTGATCGCGCCCAGCGCCATCTCGTCGTTGGCGGCGATGACGCCCTGGACGTCCGGGTGCGCCTGGAGCAGGTTCGACATCACGTCGAGCCCCTTGGTGCGGTCGAAGTCGGCGGGCTGCTGGGCGACGACCTGGATGCCCGGGTAGGCCTTGAGGCCGTTCGCGAAGCCCTGCGCGCGCTCACGGGCGGCGGAGGTGCCCGCCTGGCCCTGGAGGATCACGATCTTGCCCTTGCCGCCGAGCTTCTCGGCCACCGTCTTGGCGGCGAGCTCACCACCGGCGACGTTGTCGGAGGCGACCAGGGCCTCGGTCTGCGCGTTGTTGACGCCCCGGTCGACGGCGATGACCGGGATCTTCGCCTTGTCGGCGGCCTTCACGGAGTTGCTGGCCGCATCCGAGTCCACCGGGTTGACGATGATGGCGCCGACGCGCGAACTGGTGAAGTTCTGCAGCTGGTTGGCCTGCTGGGAGGCGTCGTTCTGGGCGTCCGTGACGGTCAGGTCGATGCCGAGCTTCTTCGCCTCGGCCTGGGCGCCCGCCCGGATCTGCACGAAGAAGGGGTTGTTGAGGGTGGACAAGGACAGGCCCATCTTCGGGTTCGACGACGAGGACGAGCCGTTGTGCAGGAAGGAGGTCGCCCCCACGATCGCCACGGTGACGACAGCCGCGAGCGCGTACGTCCCCGCCTGCTTCCCCTTGCCGCCGCCCGTTCCGGCCGTCACCGGGGTCGCCCCGGCCTTGCGGCGCAGCGTGTCGAACAGGACCGCCAGCGCGATCACGACGCCGATGACGACCTGCTGCCAGAAGGCGGACACGTTCAGCAGGTTCAGGCCGTTGCGCAGCACCGCCAGGATCAGCGCGCCGATCAGGGTGCCGGACGCCTTGCCGGTGCCGCCCGCGAGCGAGGCACCGCCGATGACGACCGCGGCGATCGCGTCCAGCTCGTAGCCGTCGGCGGCCTGCGGCTGCGCGGAGGACAGCCGGGCGGCGAGCACGACGCCCGCGACGGCGGCGAAGACGCCCGACAGGGCGTAGATGGCGAGCTTCTGCTTCTTCACGCGCAGACCCGACAGGCGCGCTGCCTCCTCGTTGCCGCCGATGGCGTACATCGAGCGGCCGATGTAGGTCCGGCCGAGCACGAAGGCGGCGATCAGACCCATCACGATCATCACGAGCACCGGCACCGGCAGCCAGCCGCCGAGCGTGTCACCGAGGTGCGAGACGGAGTCGGGGAGGGCGATGGGGGAGCCCTCGGAGATCACCAGTGACAGGCCGCGGGCCACCGAGAGCATCGCGAGCGTCGCGATGAACGGCGGGAGTTTGCCGTACGCGATGAGGAAGCCGTTGACGAGACCGGCCGCGATGCCGGTCGCGACGGCCAGCAGCACCCCTATGAAGACCGGCACCCCGTGCGAGGTCGCGGTCCACGCGAGGACGGTGGCCGACAGCGCCGCCACCGAACCGACCGACAGGTCGATGCCCGCCGAGACGATCACGAACGTGACGCCGAAGGCGAGGATGGCGGTCACGGCCGCCTGGACGCCGACGTTCAGGAGGTTGTCGGTGGTCAGGAAGTCGCCGGACAGCGCCGACATGGCGACGACCAGGACGATCAGCGCGGTGAGCGCGCCGTTGTCGAGCAGGAGTCGGCGAATTCCCGAGGCGCCACTCGCGCCCGGCGTGCTCTTGAGCGTGTCAGTGGCCACGGGGGGCCTCCGTTCCGGTCTTGTCGGTGGTGGGGTTGCTGACGGCGAGTGCCATCACGGCGTCCTGGGTGGCCTCGTCGGCCGTGAGCTCGCCCGCGATCCGGCCCTGGGCCATCACCAGGACCCGGTCGCTCATGCCGAGGACCTCGGGCAGGTCACTGGAGATCATCAGGACGGCGGCGCCGGCCGCGGTCAGTTCGTTGATGAGCTGGTAGATCTCGACCTTGGCGCCGACATCGATGCCGCGCGTGGGCTCGTCGAGGATCAGCACCTTGGTGTCGGCGAGCAGCCACTTGCCGATGACGACCTTCTGCTGGTTGCCGCCGGAGAGCGTGCGCACGTGCTGCCCGAGGCCCGCCATCCGCACGCCGAGCTGCCCCGCGATCCGCGCGGCCGCCGCACGCTGGCCCTTGAGGTCGACGAGACCCGCGCGCGTGGCGGACCGCAGCGTCACCAGGCCGAGGTTCTCCTCGACGGACGCGTCCAGCACCAGACCCTGGCCCTTGCGGTCCTCGGGGATGAGTCCGATGCCCGCGGTCATCGCCGCGTTGACGTCGTACTTCGGGACGGAGGACCCGGCGACCTTCACGGCCCCCTTGTCGTACGGGTCCGCCCCGAACACCGCCCGCACCACCTCGGTACGTCCGGCGCCGACCAGCCCCGCGATGCCGACCACCTCACCGGCGTGCACCGCGAAGCTGACGTCGTGGAAGACGCCGTCCCTGGTCAGCCCCTCGACGGTGAGCAACGCGGCGCCCTGGTCGGCGCGTTCACGCGGGTACTGCTGCTCGATGGAGCGGCCCACCATGAGCCGTACGAGCTCGTCCTCGGGCGTGGCGGCCGGAACCTGCCCGACGCTCCTGCCGTCCCGGATGACCGTCACCCGGTCGCCCAGGGCGGCGATCTCCTCCAGGTGATGGGTGATGAAGACGATCCCGACGCCGTCCTCGCGCAGCCTGCGCACGATCGAGAAGAGCTTCTCGACCTCCTCGGAGGTCAGCACGGCCGTCGGCTCGTCCATGATGAGCACGCGCGCGTTCAGGCTGAGCGCCTTCGCGATCTCGACCATCTGCAGCCGCGCGATGCCGAGTTCCCGCACGTGCGCGCGTGGGGACACATTGACGCCGACCCGCTTCAGCAGAACCTCGGCGTCGGCCTCCATCCGCTTCCGGTCGATCATCCCGAAGCGACGCGGTTGCCTCCCCAGGAAGATGTTCTCGGCGACCGTCAGATCGGGGACGAGGTTGAACTCCTGGTAGATGGTGGCGATCCCCAGGCGCTCGGAGTCCTGCGCACCATGGATGCGCGTCTCCTTGCCGCCGACCAGGATCCGCCCGGCGTCGGGCGTGTAGGCGCCGGAGAGCATCTTGATGAGGGTGCTCTTGCCCGCGCCGTTCTCACCGAGCAGCACATGCACCTCGCCGCGGCGCAGATCGAAGTCGACGCCGTCCAGGGCGATCACGCCGGGGAAGGTCTTCCGTATGCCCTCGATGCGCAGCAACTCGTCCGCGTTGCTCACGACTGGCTCCTGTTCGTTGCGGGGGACGGCTCCGGTGAAGCCGGTTGCTCGCCGCACGAGCGGCGTACGACGAGACGGGCGGGAAGGGTGACGGACTCGCCAGGCCGTCCCTCGACGCGGTCGACCAGGGCCCGTACGGCGGCCCGGCCCAGCTCGCCCGTCGGCTGGGCGATCGCGGTGATCGGCGGATCGGTGTGCACGAACCACGGGATGTCGTCGAAGGCGGCCAGGGCCAGGTCGTCCGGCACGCGCAGCCCACGCGCGCGTACGGCGTCCAGCGCGCCGAGCGCCATCAGGTTGTCGGCCGCGAACACGACCTCGGGCGGCTCGGGCAGGTCGAGGAAGCCCTCGGTGACCCGGCGCCCGCTCTCGGCCTGGAAGTCGCCCTGGCCTGTGTAGGCGTCGGGGAGTTCGAGGCCGTACGCGCCGAGCGCCTCGCGGAAGGCCTCCACGCGCTCCCGGCCGGTCGTGGTCGCCGCCGGGCCGGCGATGATCGCCAGCCGTCGGTGCCCGAGCCCGTGCAGATGCGCCACGAGATCCCGCACGGCGGTGCGCCCGTCCGACCGCACCACCGGCACGTCCACGCCCGGGATCCACCGGTCCACGAACACCATCGGCGTCCCCGCGCGGGCCGCGTCCAGCATCAGAGGCGAGCCGCCGTCGGTCGGGGAGACGAGGAGTCCGTCGATGCGCCGGTCCAGCAGGTTCCGTACGTGATGGTCCTGGAGGTCGGGCCGCTCGTCGGCGTTGCCGATGATCACGCTGTAGCCGAGCGCGCGGGCCTCCTCCTCGACGGAGCGGGCCAGTTCGGTGAAGTAGGGGTTCATCACGTCGCTGATGACCAGGCCGAGGGTGTGGGTCTGGTCCGTGCGCAGGGAGCGGGCGACGGCGTTCGGGCGGTAGCCCAGGGTCTCGACGGCGGCCAGCACGCGTGCGCGTGCCTCGGCGCTGACCGACGGATGGTCGTTCAGGACGCGCGAGACCGTGGCGACGGACACGCCCGCCTCGGCAGCGACGTCCTTGATGCTCGCCATCGCCGCTCCACCTCCTTGTGGATCGTTCGTCGTCGATGGTCGTGACATCGTGGAATCGATTACATCGACGTGTATGGAGGATTGGAATCGATTACACGCCCGTTAATCAACCCCTCAACCACATCCCGAAACCGGATCGTGATGTCGGCCCTGTGGTGTCGCGGCGGGCTGCGGGACGGCTCAGGCTGGAAGTGCGGGGGCGTTTCCCCAGGCCCCGTGCGGGCCGGAGCGGAGGGATCATGACGGCAGCGACTCGCGACGACGTGCCCGTCGTCCTCGGCGGCGACGGCGTGGAGGTGCGCACCAGGACGATCGGCGGCGGCATGTCCGTCGGCTACATCAGCCTGCCGGAGGGCACGGACATGGGCCCCGCCCTGAAGGGCCTCGAGGGCGACGCCTGCCCGTGCCCGCACTGGGGCTACCTGCTCAAAGGCCGGCTGCGGATGCTGACGCCCGAGGGCGAGGAGTACTACGAGGCGGGCCAGGCGTACTACTGGGGGCCCGGGCATGTCCCCGTGGCGGTGGAGGACTGCGAGTTCGTCGAGTTCTCACCCGCCGAGGACTTCCAGCGAGTCATCGACCACGTGAGGTCACAGGCCGGGTGACTGCTGCCGGCCGCGGTCCACAGTCTTCCCGCGCTGTCCACAGCCGTCCTGCGTTGTCGTACCCGCCCGGTAGCGTCGGATCATGTCCAACCAGGCGGGGAACTCCACGGGCGAGCGGAAACTGGCCGTGCTCGAAGGCGTGCTGGAGAGAATCACGTACGCCAACGAGGAGAACGGCTACACGGTCGCCCGCGTCGACACCGGCAGGGGCGGCGGCGACCTCCTCACGGTCGTCGGCGCCCTGCTCGGCGCCCAGGTGGGCGAGTCCCTGCGAATGGAGGGCCGTTGGGGTTCCCACCCCCAGTACGGCAAGCAGTTCACCGTCGAGAACTACACGACCGTTCTCCCGGCCACCGTCCAGGGCATCCGCCGCTATCTCGGCTCCGGCCTGGTCAAGGGCATCGGCCCCGTCTTCGCCGACCGCATCACCCAGCACTTCGGCCTGGACACCCTGGAGATCATCGAGGAGGAGCCCAAGCGGCTCATCGAGGTCCCCGGCCTCGGACCGAAGCGGACGAAGAAGATCACCGACGCCTGGGAGGAACAGAAGGCGATCAAGGAGGTCATGCTCTTCCTCCAGACCGTCGAGGTGTCCACCTCCATCGCCGTGCGGATCTACAAGAAGTACGGCGACGCCTCGATCTCGGTCGTGAAGAACCAGCCGTACCGGCTGGCGTCCGACGTCTGGGGCATCGGCTTCCTCACCGCCGACAAGATCGCCCAGTCCGTGGGCATCCCGCACGACAGCCCGGAGCGGGTCAAGGCGGGCCTGCAGTACGCGCTGTCGCAGGCCACCGACCAGGGCAACTGCTACCTCCCCGAGGAGCGCCTGATCGCTGACGCGGTGAAGCTGCTCCAGGTCGACACGGGCCTCGTCATCGAGTGCCTTGCCGAACTCGCCCAGGTCCCCGAGGACGGCGGCGACCCCGGTGTCGTACGGGAGAAGGTGCCCGGTCCCGACGGCCACTCGGAGCCCGTGACGGCCGTCTACCTCGTCCCCTTCCACCGGGCCGAACTCGCCCTCTCCGCCCAGCTGTTGCGCCTGCTGCGCACCGACGAGGACCGGATGCCGGGCTTCCACGACGTGGCCTGGGACAAGGCGCTGGGCTGGCTGAAGGACCGTACGGGCGCGGACCTCGCGCCCGAGCAGGAGGCCGCCGTCAAGCTGGCGCTGACGAAGAAGGTCGCCGTTCTCACCGGCGGCCCTGGCTGCGGCAAGTCCTTCACGGTCCGCTCGATCGTGGAGCTGGCCCGCGCGAAGAAGGCCAGGGTCGTGCTGGCCGCCCCCACCGGCCGCGCCGCCAAGCGCCTGGCCGAGCTGACCGGAGCCGAGGCCTCCACCGTCCATCGCCTCCTGGAGCTCAAGCCCGGCGGCGACGCGGCGTACGACAAGGACCGCCCGCTCCAGGCCGACCTGGTGGTGGTCGACGAGGCGTCCATGCTGGACCTGCTGCTCGCCAACAAGCTGGTGAAGGCCGTACCGCCGGGTGCCCATCTGCTCTTCGTCGGCGACGTCGACCAGCTGCCCAGCGTCGGCGCGGGAGAGGTCCTCAGGGACCTGCTCGCCGACGGCAGCCCCGTCCCGGCCGTCCGCCTCACGCGCGTGTTCCGCCAGGCCCAGCAATCGGGTGTGGTGACCAACGCGCACCGGATCAACGCCGGGCAGCATCCCGTCACCGACGGCATGAAGGACTTCTTCCTCTTCGTCGAGGACGACACGGAGGAGGCCGGACGGCTCACGGTCGACGTGGCGGCCCGTCGGGTTCCGGCCAAGTTCGGCCTCGATCCACGCCGGGACGTCCAGGTCCTGGCCCCCGTGCACCGGGGCCCGGCCGGCGCGGGCACGCTGAACGGCCTGCTCCAGCAGGCCATCACCCCCGGGCGCCCCGATCTCGCGGAGAAGCGGTTCGGCGGCCGGGTCTTCCGCGTCGGCGACAAGGTCACCCAGATTCGCAACAATTACGAGAAGGGCGAGAACGGCGTCTTCAACGGCACCGTGGGCGTGGTCACCTCGCTCGACCCGGTCGACCAGCGCCTCACGGTGCTGACGGACGAGGACGAGGAGGTTCCGTACGAATTCGACGAACTGGACGAGCTGGCACACGCGTACGCGGTGACCATCCACCGTTCACAGGGAAGTGAATATCCCGCAGTGGTGATCCCCGTCACCACCGGAGCATGGATGATGCTCCAGCGGAACCTGCTGTACACGGCGGTGACCCGGGCCAAGCAGCTGGTCGTCCTCGTCGGTTCACGCAAGGCGATCGGCCAGGCGGTGCGCACGGTGTCGGCGGGGCGGCGCTGCACGGCGCTCGACTTCCGACTGGCGGGCTCCTGAACCTGTTTTCGGGTCGCGCCGTCGGACACCTTCTGACCTGGCGATTCGTGAGACGCCCAAAAAAATGATCGATCAAACGAGTCGTGAAGGTCACAGAGCACTTCCCGATGGGGAGAACAGGGGGCAGGATGACAAGTTGGCGGCACTCAGTGCCGCCAATAGGCCCAATGGTCGACCCCGAGTGCACTCTCCTGAGCCGAATGGGGGAGGCTAGAGACAGTCAGGGCAACCTCGAAGATGAGGCACAACGTCGGTGAGGGAAGACGTGAGCGACAACTCTGTAGTACTGCGGTACGGCGACGGCGAGTACACCTACCCGGTGATTGACAGCACCGTCGGCGACAAGGGCTTCGACATCGGCAAACTCCGCGCCCAGACCGGTCTGGTGACGCTGGACAGCGGATACGGCAACACCGCCGCCTATAAATCCGCCATCACCTACCTCGACGGCGAGCAGGGGATCCTCCGCTACCGCGGCTACCCGATCGAGCAGCTGGCCGAGCGCTCCACCTTCCTGGAGGTGGCCTACCTGCTGATCAACGGTGAGCTGCCCACCGTCGACGAGCTCTCGACGTTCAAGAACGAGATCACGCAGCACACGCTGCTGCACGAGGACGTCAAGAACTTCTACAAGGGCTTCCCGCGCGACGCCCACCCGATGGCCATGCTGTCGTCGGTGGTCTCGGCGCTGTCCACGTTCTACCAGGACAGCCACAACCCGTTCGACGAGCGGCAGCGCAACCTCTCGACGATCCGTCTGCTCGCCAAGCTTCCGACGATCGCGGCGTACGCGTACAAGAAGTCGATCGGTCACCCGTTCGTCTACCCGCGAAACGACCTCGGTTACGTCGAGAACTTCCTGCGCATGACCTTCTCGGTCCCGGCCCAGGAGTTCGAGCTGGACCCGGTCGTGGTCTCCGCCCTCGACAAGCTCCTCATCCTGCACGCCGACCACGAGCAGAACTGCTCCACGTCGACGGTCCGCCTGGTGGGCTCGTCGCAGGCGAACATGTTCGCCTCGATCTCGGCCGGCATCTCGGCCCTCTGGGGCCCGCTGCACGGCGGCGCCAACCAGTCCGTCCTGGAGATGCTCGAGGGCATCCAGGCAGACGGCGGCGATGTCGACTCCTTCATCCGCAAGGTGAAGAACAAGGAGGACGGCGTCCGCCTGATGGGCTTCGGCCACCGGGTGTACAAGTCCTTCGACCCGCGCGCCAAGATCATCAAGGCGGCGGCGCACGACGTCCTCTCCGCCCTCGGCAAGTCCGACGAGCTGCTGGACATCGCCCTGAAGCTGGAGGAGCACGCGCTCTCCGACGAGTACTTCGTCTCGCGCAACCTCTACCCGAACGTCGACTTCTACACCGGCCTGATCTACCGGGCCATGGGCTTCCCGACCGAGATGTTCACGGTCCTGTTCGCCCTCGGCCGCCTCCCGGGCTGGATCGCCCAGTGGCACGAGATGATCAAGGAGCCGGGCTCCCGCATCGGCCGCCCGCGCCAGATCTACACGGGCGTGGTCGAGCGCGACTTCGTTCCGGTCGAGGAGCGCTGACACCTGCCGGTGGGGCGCCGCGCTGGTCGGCGCCGTCACACGGATCCCGTATGCAGAGCCCTGCGCACGACTTCGGTCGGGCGTGGGGCTCTTGTGCGTGCGGGGTGTTTCCCGGGTCCGGGGGCGGTGGCTCTGGTGACTTGCGCGGGAGACGGTCCTCTGTCTGGCCGGCGGCGGCGTCGTCACGGTCGGGCGCGGCCAGGGGAGCTTGGGGTGACCCGGGTGGCCTGTTGGGCCCCGGCGCGTACGGGAGTCGTCCCGTGCTGCCCTGGCGGACAGGTGGTGCCGTAGTCGCGATGGGGCGGGGTCAAGGCAGGGGCGGGGGTGCGTTGCCTGCGGGGAGTGCCGGCATCTGCGGGTGAGGGGCGGGCGCTTCCAGGCGCCCGGTCCCCGTGGGGTGGCTTGGCCGGAGACTGTGCGACGGGTCGGCATGGGCGCGGGCGTCGTCGAACGCGACTCGTTCCGGGCGGGTGCGGATAGCAGAAGGCGCCCTGGCGGCGGTCCCCCACGGGCCGACGTCCAGGGCGCCTTCCCATGTCCCGGTGCGGATTCCCCCCACGGGATCCGGCCGGGCGTCTGAGAGAACAGCGCCTGAATCGCTGTGTTACTGCCGTGCAGTTGAGCAAAACGAGCAGAACTCGCCGTACTACTGCTGTGTGCGGTCTGCCGGGACAGCGCACGGGCGGGAGGGCCGCTCAAAGCTTCCCGACGTACGTGCCCCGGCAACGCAACTCTGAGGAAGTCCCCCAAGACATCCTCAGATGCCAACCAACGCCCCCCAAGACGCTGCCTGACATCGTCAACTTAGACCTTCGAACCCCTTCGATGGTTACGTTCACATCACTGTGATCTGCGTCTCTTGCATATGTCCGTTAGATACGCAAGAGCCCCGATATGGCGATCGGGACCCAAGCGTAAGGACGATGCGCGAGTCTTGTGAAGAGCTTATGTGAGCCTGGCGCCGGACTCCAGAGGGGTTCTTACTCGGACTTCGCCGAAAAGTCCGTAGCCTTCACCGAAAAGTCCGAAGTCGCAGGCTGTTCGACACCACGAAAACCGACGAAAAGGCCATCGCGGCTCCCGCGATCATCGGATTCAGCAACCCCGCCGCGGCCAGCGGCAACGCGGCGACGTTGTACCCGAAGGCCCACACCAGGTTGCCCTTGATCGTGGCGAGCGTCCGCCGGGACAGCCGGATGGCGTCCGCCGCCACCCGCAGATCGCCGCGCACCAGCGTCAGATCGCTCGCCTCGATCGCCGCGTCGGTCCCCGTCCCCATCGCAAGACCCAGATCGGCGGTGGCAAGTGCGGCCGCGTCGTTGACGCCGTCGCCCACCATGGCCACGCAGCGCCCCTCGCGCCGCAGCCGCCGTACGGCCTCGACCTTGTCCTCGGGCAGGACCTCCGCGATCACAGAATCGGTACCGATACCGACCGCGGTCGCCACCGCCTCGGCGACCGCCCGGTTGTCCCCGGTCAGCAGCATCGGAGTGAGCCCCAGCGCGCGCAGCTCGCGCACCGCCTCGGCGCTGGTCTCCTTCACCGCGTCCGCGACGGCGACGACACCGCGGGCCGCCCCGTCCCACCCGACCACGACGGCCGTACGACCGCCTCTCTCGGCCTCTTCCTTGGCGCCGGCCAGCCCGGCCGGCAGGACGTCGTACAGGCGCCCCACGGCCACGTCACGGCCCTCCACGCGCCCGCGTACGCCTCGCCCGGGCGCGTTCTCGAACCCCTCGACCTGCGGCAGCCGCCCGAGCCGCTGCTCCGCGCCCACGGCGACCGCCCGGGCGACGGGATGCTCGGAGGCGTGCTCCACGGCACCCGCGAGCCGCAGCACCTCGTCCTCGTCGGTGCCCTCGGCGGCGTACACCCTCTGGAGGGTCATGCGGCCGGTGGTGACCGTGCCGGTCTTGTCCAGGACGACGGTGTCTACCCGGCGCGTGGACTCCAGCACCTCGGGGCCCTTGATCAGGATGCCGAGCTGCGCGCCGCGTCCCGTGCCGACCATGAGGGCCGTGGGCGTGGCCAGGCCCAGTGCGCACGGGCAGGCGATGATCAGTACGGCGACGGCCGCGGTGAAGGCGGCGACCGTGTCGTCGGTGAGGCCGAGCCATGCGCCGAAGGTGGCGACAGCGAGGAGGATGACCGCCGGCACGAACACCGCGGAGATCCGGTCGGCGAGCCGCTGCACCTCTGCCTTGCCGTTCTGCGCGTCCTCCACCAGCTTCGCCATCCGCGCGAGCTGCGTGTCGCCGCCGACCCGGGTCGCCTCGACGACCAGCCGCCCGCCCGCGTTGACCGTCGCACCGGTGACCGCGTCCCCGACCGTCACGTCCACCGGTACGGACTCGCCGGTCAGCATGGACGCGTCCACCGCGGAGGCGCCCTCGACGACGGTGCCGTCGGTGGCGATCTTCTCGCCGGGCCGTACGGCGAACCGGTCGCCGACCGCCAGCCGGCCGACCGGGACGCGGACTTCGCGCCCGTCGCGCACTACGGTCACGTCCTTCGCGCCGAGCTCCATCAGGGCGCGCAGCGCCGCTCCCGCGCGGCGCTTGGAGCGGGCCTCCAGATAGCGGCCGAGGAGGATGAAGGTGACGACCCCGGAGGCCACTTCGAGGTAGATCTGCGAGGCGCCGTCCACCCGGGAGACGGTGAACTCGAAGGTGTCGTGCATACCGGGCATGCCTGCGTCGCCGAGGAACAGCGCCCACAGCGACCAGCCGTACGCCGCCAGGGTGCCCATCGAGATCAGCGTGTCCATGGTCGCCGCGCCGTGCCGGGCGTTCGTGAACGCGGCCCGGTGGAAGGGCAGTCCGCCCCAGACGACGACCGGCGAGGCGAGGGTGAGTGCCAGCCACTGCCAGTTGTCGAACTGCAGGGCCGGGATCATCGACAGCAGGATGACGGGTACGGCGAGCAGGGCGGAGACGGTCAGACGCCGGCGGTAGCCGGTCAGTTCGGGGTCTTCGGGCGACTCCTCGGGCGCGGGCTCCGGGGGAGCCGGCTCCTCGGCCGTGTACCCCGTCCTCTCCACCGTGGCGATCAGGTCGGCGACCTGGACGCCCGCGGGGAAGCTGACCTTCGCCTTCTCCGTCGCGTAGTTCACCGTGGCGGTCACGCCGTCCATGCGATTGAGCTTCTTCTCGACGCGGGCCGCGCAGGAGGCGCAGGTCATCCCGCCGATGAGCAGCTCGACCTCCGAGGGGGCGGCCGTCGAGGGCGGGCGCGGTGCCTCGGTTATCGGAGGTTGGTCGGTGGCGCGGGTCATGACCAGGCTCAGGCCTTGCCGACCAGTTCGAAGCCCGCCTCGTCGACGGCCGCGCGTACGGCCTCCTCGTCCAGCGGGGCCGCGGAGACGACCGTGACCTCGCCGGTGGACGCCACGGCCTTCACCGAGCTGACACCGGGGAGGTCGGAGAGCTCGCCGGAGACGGCGCCCTCGCAGTGTCCGCAGCTCATGCCGCTCACCTTGTAGACGGCGGTGACGGAACCCGGGGTGTCGGTGTGGGCGGTCATGTGGTTCTCCTCGTCGAGGCATGTGAGGCTGACGGGACCCAGGGGTCCCTTCATCTCCAAGGTATACCCCTGCGGGGTATTTCCCCAAGGGGGGTCGGCGCCTGACGGTACGGCGCACGACGTTCGAGGGTGCGGTACGAACCGCCCGAGGTACGGCCGAACATGAGTGCCTCCGGCGTCTTCGCCCGGGATGCGGGGCGGCGCCGGGCGGCGGAGAGTGGGTCGAGGCGGGGGGTCTTTTCGTACTCCGGAGCTGATCTATGCGCACCTTGCAGCAGTGCTGCGTCACGTCGCCGTTCGGGCCGGGTCGGGGTGGCCGGGGCGGCCGGGGAGGTCGCCCACCAGCGGGTCGAGGTAGCGGATCAGGGCGTTCTTCAGTTCCTGGACGTAGGCGTCGCGCTCGGCGCCCTCGTGGCCGAGAACCAGCTCCAGACCCGCCTTGTACATGCCCAGGCACATATGGGCGGTCCGGGTGAGGTCCGCCGGGACGGCGTCTGGCAGGAACGAGGAGAGCAGGTCCTCGATCCGGGACAGCAGGGTCGCGTGCAGGGCGTCGTGATCCTCGGTGATGCGGCCGGGGATGTCGGGGCCGTGCATCAGCGCGAAGAACACCGGGTGTTCGCAGTTGAAGGCGATGAACCGGTCGACGGCAGAGCCGACTGCCTCGTCCAGAGGTGTCGCGGGGTCGACCGGGGCGAGTGCCTCACCGTACGTCTCGCGCATCTCGTGCATGAGGCGGCCGCCCAGCTCTATCGCGATCGCTTCCTTGTTCGGGAAGAACTGGTACAGCGTGCCCGGCGAGACGCCTGCCTCGCGGGCGATGGCGTTGGTGCTGGCGGCCGTGTAGCCGGTGGTGGTGAAGACGGTGGCCGCGGCTTCGAGCAGCTGGGCGATGCGGCGCTCGCCGCGGGCCTGGCGGCGGCGCGGCTGCTCCTTGTCCTGGTGGACCTGGTCGTCCTTCTCCCGGTTGGCGGGCACGCGTTATCCCCAGTTCTCCGAACGCGATTGACAAACGCGAGCGGTCGCTCGCATTCTTGAGAAACGCGAGTGATCTCTCGTGTTTGCCAGTCTATGGCAGTGACGGCTTCATGCAGCCCGGGCTGCGCTCAGCATGGATCAGGGTGAAGGGGACACCGCACAATGACCGAAGTCAACAGGCCGCCCCGCCTCGGAGGCTGGACCCGTTTCGTGACGGCCCGCCCCCGGTTGTCGCTGCTCGCGGCCTTGGTGATCACCGCGCTCGCCGTGTTCGCGGGCAGCGGCGTCGCCGACCGGCTGGGCAGCGGCGGCTGGGAGGACCCGCATGCCGAGTCGACCTATGCGACCAAGGCCCTGGAGCGCGAGTTCCCCGCCTCCCAGCCCAACCTCCTGCTCCTCGTGGACGCGGGCGACGCCTCGGTGGACGATCCCGCGGTCGCCGCTGAGGCCCGGCGGATAGCCGCGCGTCTGGCCGGCGAGAAGGGGATCACGGGAGTCGGTTCCTACTGGCAGGCGGCCCCCTCGGCTGCTGCTGCCCTGCGCGCCGAGGACGGCCATGAGGCGCTGATCGCCGCCCGCATCACCGGCGAGGAGAAGGAGGCCGGGGAGACCCTGGACCGCATCGCGCCCGAGTTCCGGGGTGCGCACGGGCCGGTGGAGGTGCGCGTCGGCGGCCCGGTCGCGGTGCGCCACGAAATGCAGACGATCATCCAGGAGGACCTGATCCGGGCCGAGGTGATCGCCCTGCCGGTCACCCTGGTGCTGCTGGTGATGGTCTTCGGCAGCGCGGTCGCGGCCCTGCTGCCGCTCGGCATCGGCATCGTCGCCATCCTCGGCACGAACGCGGTGCTGCGCGGTCTCACCGAGGTCACCGACGTCTCGGTCTTCGCGATGAACCTCACCACGGCCCTGGGCCTGGGCCTGGCCGTCGACTACGCGCTCTTCATCGTCCGGCGCTTCCGCGAGGAACTCGCCACCGGCGCCGAACCGTTGACCGCGGTCGGCACAACCCTGCGCACAGCCGGCCGCACGGTCCTCTTCTCGGCCCTCACGGTCGCGGTGTCCCTCGCGGCGATGCTGCTCTTCCCGCAGTACTTCCTGCGGTCCTTCGCCTACGCCGGTATCGCGGTGGTGCTGCTGGCCGCGGCGGCCGCGCTGATCCTCCTCCCGGCGGCACTGGCCCTGCTCGGCCACCGGGTCAACTCCCTGGACCTGCGCCGCCTGTTCAGGCGCGGCCGGCGCGCGAGCGGGCCGCAGGGCCCGAAGGCATCCGCTCAGGAGACCGGCACGTCCGGCACGTCCGATACAACCGGCACCTCCGGCACGACCCGCGCCCCGGAAGGCAAGGCCTGGGCCCGCACGGCGAACCTCGTCATGCGCCGCGCCCCCTTCTTCGCCCTGGGCACCACCGCCGTCCTGGTCCTGCTCGGACTGCCCTTCCTGGGCGTGAAGTTCGGCACCGCCGACGACCGCCAGCTGCCGTCGAGCGCCGAGTCCCATGTCGTGCAGCAGCACATCCGCGACGGCTTCCCGGGCAGTCCCGGCGGCGGCCTGGAGGTGCTCGCCGAGGGACCCGCGACTGAGGCGCAGTACGCCGACTACAAGGAGCGGATCGCCGCCCTCCCGGAGGTGCTCCGGGTCGACGGGCCGCTGGTGCAGGGCGACTCGGCGTACTTCACCGTGCTCCCGAAGGGTGAGGCGGTGGACGACCCGGCCCAGCGCCTGGTGGACGAACTGCGCGCCACACAGGCGCCGTTCGACACCAAGGTGACCGGCGCGGCCGCGGTCCTGGTCGACTCCAAGGACGCGATAGCCGAGCGCCTGCCCCTGGCGGCCGCCTTCATCGCGATCGTCACCCTGCTGCTGGTGTTCCTGCTGACCGGCAGCGTGCTGATCCCCATTCAGGCGGTGGTGCTCAACGCGCTGAGCCTGACGGCGATGTTCGGCGCCGTGGTCTGGATCTTCCAGGACGGCCATCTGTCCGGCCTGCTCGGCTTCACCACCCCAGGCTCGATCGAGACGACCCTCCCGGTGCTGATGTTCTGCGTCGCCTTCGGCCTGTCGATGGACTACGGAGTGTTCCTGCTGTCCCGGATCAAGGAGGAGTACGAAACGACGGGCGACCACGACCAGGCGGTCCGCCACGGTCTGCAGCGCACTGGAGGACTGATCACCGCGGCTGCCGTGATCCTTGCGGTGGTGATGGTCGCGATAGGCACATCCAGGGTGACCAACACCAAGATGCTCGGCCTCGGCATCGCCCTGGCGGTGCTGATGGACGCGATGATCGTCCGCAGCCTCCTGGTGCCGGCGGTCATGCGCCTGACGGGCCGGGCGACCTGGTGGGCCCCGGGACCGCTGCGGCGCTTCCATGAGCGGTTCGGAGTCAGCGAGTCGGGCGACGAACCGGCGCCGGCTCCGGCGACCGAGCCCACTCAGGAGCGGGACAAGGTGAGCGCGCACCGCTGACCTGTGAGGAGACGCGGGTGCCGTACCGCAAACCCGGTGGAGCGTCTAGCGTTTCTGATGATCTCCGTGCAAGGGGCGCGGCGCGGCCGAAAGGAGACGGCGATGCGGGCAGTGGTGTTCGAGCGGTATGGCGAAGCGGCCGAGGTGCGTGAGGTGCCCGACCCGCATCCGGACCCCCACGGGGTGACCGTGCGGGTCGAGGCGACGGGGCTGTGCCGCAGTGACTGGCACGGCTGGCAGGGCCACGACCCCGACATCCAGCTGCCGCATGTGCCGGGTCATGAACTCGCCGGCGTGGTCGAGGCGGTGGGCGACCGGGTGACCGGCTGGCGCCCCGGCGACCGGGTCACCGTGCCGTTCGTGTGCGCCTGCGGCAGCTGCGCGGCGTGTGCAGCCGGCGACCAGCAGGTCTGCGAGCGCCAGACCCAGCCGGGCTTCACCCACTGGGGCTCCTTCGCCCAGTACGTGGCGCTGGATCACGCCGACGTCAACCTCGTCGCCGTGCCCGAGGAGATGTCGTTCGCGACGGCGGCCTCGCTGGGCTGCCGGTTCGCCACGGCGTTCCGGGCGGTCGTGCAGCAGGGCCGGGTGGCGGCGGGGGAGTGGGTTGCCGTGCACGGCTGCGGCGGGGTCGGCCTGTCGGCGGTGATGATCGCGGCGGCGTCTGGCGCGAGGGTCGTCGCGGTGGACGTGTCCCCGCAGGCCCTGGACCTGGCGCGGAAGTTCGGGGCGGCGGAGTGCGTGGACGCGTTGAGCACACCGGACACGGCGGCCGCGATCCACGCCCTGACCGGCGGCGGGGCCCATCTCTCCCTGGACGCCCTCGGCTCACCCACCACCTGCGCTGCCTCCGTGAACAGCCTGCGCCGCCGGGGCCGGCACATCCAGGTGGGCCTGCTGCCGTCGGAGTCCGGCACGACTCCCGTCCCCATGGCCCGCGCGATCGCCCTCGAACTCGAACTGCTGGGCAGCCACGGCATGGCCGCGCACACCTACCCGCCGATGCTGGAGCTGGTGCGGGCGGGCGCGTTGCGGCCGGATCTGCTGGTGACGTCGACGATCACGCTGGACGCGGTGCCGTCGGCACTGACGGCGCTCGGGACGGCGCCGGGGGCGGGGGTGACGGTCATCGAGCCGTGGGGCTGAGATGCGTGGGGCTGAGATCCGTGGAGTTGGGGTCCGTGGGGCTGAGATCCGTGGAGTCGGGACCCTTGGAGTTGGGATTGCTGGAGCTGAGATCTCCGGAGTTGCGCGCGGCCCACTCGTGGTCGAGGAGGGCCATCAGCACCTCGTCGACCCATTCGCCGTCCCGCAGCTCGATCTCCCGGCGGATCCCCTCGACCGCGAATCCGACCTTCTCGTAGACGTGCAGGGCGCGGAGGTTGTAGGCATAGGCCTCCAACTGGATCCGGTGGAGCCCGAGTTGCTTGAAGCCGTGGCCGACGATGAGCCGGGTGGCCTCGGTGCCCAGGCCCCGGCCCCGGCCGCGCGGTCCGATCAGGGTGCGGAAGGTGCAGCTGCGGGCGTCGGGGTCCCACTCGTACAGCACGACCTCTCCGACCAGTTCGCCGGTTGCGCGGTCGATGACGGCGAGGTCGAGGCGGTCTGGCTGGTCGGAGCGGGCGCCGTACCAGGAGCGCAACCGTTGAGGGGTGAGCTCGTCGGGCGAGTCGCCGGTGAAGCGTCGGACCTCCGGGTCGCCGATGATCTCCCACATACCAGCGGCGTCGGCCTCGGTGAACGGGCGGAGCACGGTTCTGTCGCCGGTCAGGGTTGGTTTGACGGAGAAGCTCATGGGGCGACTGTGCCCCACAGGGCGGTGGGGGCACAGTCGATTTTCCGGGAGGTCAATCCGATCTGCGCCCTCGGTTGCCCGGGCGGGACGCGACCCAGATCCGGACGGTTTCGGCGTACCAGAAGGGCTTGCCGCCCTCCACATGGTCGGGCGGCGGCAGCAACCCGTGCTTGCGGTAGGACCGTACGGTGTCCGGCTGCACCTTGATGTGAGCCGCGATCTCCTTGTAGGACCAGAGCCTTCGGTCGGTCATCGGTTGCACCTCCCTGCGCGCGCCGCGGCGGCGACCGGGGGCGGTCGTCGGGGGTACCGTGCGCTGCGCTGGTGATCACAAAGCCTGTGCCCCGTCAACGACGCCCCGTGAGAAGGGGACAGTGCCTGTGCACCGGGTGTGACGCAAGACCTGCGTACATGCGACATATGTGACACGGAAGGTGCCTTTGTGACACGAGTGCTGCAAAGGCACCGGAGTCATGCAGGGCGCGGCACATTGACAACCAACGCCTGCGCACCGCCCCCAAGCGCCCGGCATCCCCGGAGGCAGGGCCTCGTTCGAATGTCCGGACAAAATATTGACAGCCCTGCCTGGTCAGGCTAGAAAGCCGAAGAGAGCCGAAGCGCAACGCTGACAGAAGACGCTGACAGAAGCGCCGCCACAAGGGAGACCGAGGGAAGCCGATGGCGTACGACTTGATCACCATGGGGCGGATCGGAGTGGACCTCTACCCCCTGCAGACCGGCGTCCCGCTGCCGCAGGTCACGTCCTTCGGCAAGTTCCTCGGCGGCTCGGCGAGCAATGTCGCGGTCGCCGCGGCCCGCCTGGGACGCCGTACCGCGGTGATCACCCGCACCGGCGACGACCCCTTCGGCACCTACCTCCACGAGGCCCTGAAGGGCTTCGGCGTCGACGACCGCTGGGTCACCCCGGTCCCCGGCCTGCCCACCCCGGTCACCTTCTGCGAGGTCTTCCCGCCGGACGACTTCCCGCTGTACTTCTACCGGCAGCCCAAGGCCCCCGACCTGGAGATCGACGCCCACGAGCTGGACCTCGACGCCATCCGCGACTCCCGCGTCTTCTGGGTCACCGGCACCGGCCTGAGTGAGGAGCCCAGCCGTACGGCGACGCTGGCGGCGCTCGCCCATCGCGCCAAGTCCGGCACGACGGTCTTCGACCTCGACTGGCGCCCCATGTTCTGGAAAGACCCCGCCGCGGCCCGCCCCTTCTACGCCGAGGCCCTGAAGCACACCACCGTCGCCGTCGGCAATCTCGACGAGGTGGAGATCGCGACGGGCGTGCGTGAACCGCATGCCGCGGCCCGCGCGCTGCTGGACGCCGGGGTCGAGATCGCGGTCGTGAAGCAGGGCCCCAAGGGCGTCCTCGCCGTCAACAGCAAGGGCGACCAGGCCGAGGTGCCGCCGCTGCCCGTGAACGTGCTCAACGGCCTCGGCGCCGGTGACGCCTTCGGCGGTTCGCTCTGCCACGGCCTGCTCGAAGGCTGGGACCTGGAGAAGACCATGCGGCACGCCAACGCGGCCGGTGCCATCGTCGCCTCCTGTCTGGAGTGCTCCTCCGCGATGCCGACGCCGGACGAGATCGAGGCCGCGATCGCCGCGGGGGCCGTCAAGTGACCGTTGACATAGGGGAACTCGTCCGCCTGCGCACCCAGCGCCCCGAGGCGATCGCGGAGGCGGCCGCCCGTCGCACCCGCCGCCCGCTGCTCGGCGACTCCGGCCGGCTGATGATCGTCGCCGCCGACCACCCGGCCCGTGGCGCCCTCGGCGTCGGCGACCGCAAACTCGCCATGGCCAACCGTGCCGACCTGCTGGAACGCCTCTGCCTCGGGCTCTCGCGCCCCGGCGTCGACGGCGTCCTCGCGACCGCCGACATCCTGGACGACCTGCTGCTGCTCGGCGCCCTCGACGGCAAGGTCGTCATGGGGTCCATGAACCGCGGCGGCCTGCAGGGCGCGAGCTTCGAACTCGACGACCGCTTCACCGGCCACCGCCCCGAGGACATCCAGCGTCTCGGCTTCGACGCCGGCAAGCTGCTCCTGCGTATCGACTACGACGACCCGGGTTCCCTCACCACCCTGGAGTCCACCGCCCGTGCCATCGACGAGATGGCGGCGCGTGAACTCCCGGTCTTCGTCGAACCGTTCATCAGTCACCGCACCCCCCAGGGCAAGGTCGCCAACGACCTGTCCGCCGAGGCCGTCACCAAGTCCATCGCCATCGCCTCGGGACTCGGCGGCACCTCCGCCTACACCTGGCTGAAGCTCCCGGTCACGGGGAACCCCGACGACATGGCCGAGGTCATGCAGACCTCCACACTGCCGGCCGTCCTGCTGGGCGGCGAGGTCGGCGGCTCCATCGAGGAGCAAGTCGGGGCATACGAGAAGTGGCGAGGTGCACTCCAACTGCCCACCGTGCGGGGCCTGGTGGTCGGACGCTCGCTGCTCTACCCGGCGGACGGGGACGTGGCCGGCGCCGTCGACACCGCCGTAGGACTGCTGTGAGGGCCTTATGACGAACCGCGAGCCGCACACCGGGACGAACAACTGGCCGTACGCCGGCAAGGGCAACGGGCTGTACATCCCGACGGGCGCCACCGCCGACGCGGACTACGTGCTCGACATCGGCCCCAAGCGGGCCGGGTGGACCCACAGCAGCCTGCGGATCGTCGAGTTGGAGCCCGGTGGCACGCACATGTTCACCACCGGGGACAGTGAATGGATCGTGCTTCCGCTGAACGGCGGATGCACCGTGGACATCGGGAACGAGAAGTACCAACTCCTGGGCCGGGACAGCGTATTCAGTGGAGTCACCGACTTCGCCTACGTGCCCCGTGACGCCCGGGCACCGATCGCCTCCGGCGCGGGTGGCCGCTTTGCTTTGGCAGGAGCGAAGTGCGAGCGAAGACTCCCCGCCCGCTACGGCCCCGCGCCGGAGGTCCCCGACGTGCAGCCTTCGCGGCCACGACATGTGCTGCGTCGCCCGCCCTACGGCAGAGCTTCGGGCTTGCAGCGCGGTCGCGGTGCAGGCCGTCGAGTCGTAGGAGGCGGCAGAGCCGTACAGGAGTGGCGGATCTGCTTCCATCCGGACCACGCAGAAGGCACAGGGGGTTACCGATGACCTCAACGACGAGGCTCACGGTCGCGCAGGCGCTCGTCCGCTTCCTGTCCGCCCAGTACACCGAGCGCGACGGCGTACGGCAGCGGCTGATCGGCGCCACCTGGGGCATCTTCGGCCACGGAAACGTCGCCGGGCTCGGGCAGGCGCTCGTCGAGTACGGCGAGGTCATGCCGTACCACCAGGGCCGCAACGAACAGGCGATGGTGCACGCGGCGGTCGGTTACGCCCGCCAGTCGAACCGCCTCTCCATACACGCCGTGACCACGTCCATCGGCCCCGGCGCGACCAACCTCGTCACCGGCGCCGCCCTCGCGACCATCAACCACCTCCCGGTCCTGCTCCTCCCCGGCGACATCTTCGCCACCCGCCCCGCCGACCCGGTCCTCCAGCAGCTCGAAGTGCCGTACGCGGGCGATATGTCAGTGAACGACTGTCTGCGTCCGGTGTCGAGGTACTTCGACCGGATCACCCGGCCCGAGGCCCTGATCCCGTCGGCCATCCAAGCCATGCGGGTGCTCACGGACCCGGTGGAGACGGGCGCGGTCACCCTCGCGCTGCCGCAGGACGTCCAGGCCGAGGCGTACGACTGGCCGGACGAGTTCTTCGCCGAGCGCGTCTGGACCGTACGGCGTCCGGGCGCCGACCCGACCGAACTCGCCGAGGCCGTACGCATGGTCCGTGACGCCCGGCGCCCGCTCGTCATCGCCGGCGGCGGCGTCCACCACAGCCGCGCCGAGGAGGCCCTTGCCGAGTTCGCGGAGGTCACCCGCATCCCGGTCGCCTCCACGCAAGCCGGCAAGGGCTCCCTGCGCCACGACCACCCCCAGGATGTCGGGGGAGTGGGCCACACCGGCACCGCCACCGCCGACGAACTCGCCCGCACCGCCGACCTGGTGATCGGCGTCGGCACCCGCTACACCGACTTCACCACCGCCTCCGGCACCCTCTTCACCGGCGAGGGCGTGCGCTTCCTGAACCTGAACATCGCGCCCTACGACGGCCACAAGCTCGCTGGCATGCCGCTCATCGCGGACGCGCGCAGCGGCCTGGCGGAGCTGACCCAGGCCCTGGAGATCCACGACCACCGGATCGCCGGCTCCTACGTCACCGAGTACACCGAGGACAAGGAGCGCTGGGAGCAGCGCGTCGACGCCTGCTACGAGGCCGACGAGCCGGACGTACGGCCGACGCAGCCGCAGGTCCTCGGCGCGCTGGACGCGATCGTCGACGAGACGGACGTGATCATCAACGCGGCCGGCTCCCTCCCCGGCGACCTGCACAAACTGTGGCGGGCCCGCTCCCGGGACCAGTACCACCTGGAGTACGGCTACTCCTGCATGGGCTATGAGATCCCGGCCGCGATCGGCGTGAAGATGGCCGCGCCCGAGCGCAATGTCTGGGCGCTGGTCGGCGACGGCACCTATCTGATGATGCCGACGGAGATCGTGACCGCCGTGCAGGAGGGCGTCGCGATCAAGGTGTTGCTGGTGCAGAACCACGGGTACGCGTCCATCGGCGGCCTGTCGGAGGAGACGGGTGCCGAGCGCTTCGGCACCGCCTACCGCCACCGCGCGGCCGACGGCACGTTCACGGGCCCCCCGCTCCCCGTCGACCTGGCCGCCAACGCGGCCAGTCTGGGCATGCGGGTGCTGCGCGCGAAGACCGTACGTGACCTGCGCGAGGCGCTCGCCGAGGCCCGCGCGGCGGACACTCCCACATGTGTCTACGTCGAGACCGAAACGGCAGACACTGTGTCGGGCGCGCCGCCCGCGCATGCCTGGTGGGATGTTCCTGTGGCCGAGACCGCGACCCGACCGTCGGCGGTCAAGGCACGGGAGCTGTACGAACGGCACGTCTCGACCCGACGCCGCCATCTGTGAAGGAGTTACCGGTCATGACGAAGATCGTCAACCACTGGATCGGCGGCAAGACCGCCGAAGGCGCGTCGGGCACGTTCGGGCCGGTCACCGACCCGGCGACCGGCGCGGTCACCACGAACGTCGCGTTCGCCTCGGTCGACGAGGTGGACGCCGCGGTCGCGGCCGCCAAGGAGGCCTACGCGACCTGGGGCCAGTCGTCGCTGGCGCAGCGCACCTCGATCCTGTTCAAGTTCCGCGCCCTGCTGGACGCCAACCGGGACGCGATCGCCGAGCTGATCACCGCCGAGCACGGCAAGGTGCACTCCGACGCCCTCGGTGAGGTGGCGCGCGGCCTGGAGATCGTCGACCTCGCGTGCGGCATCAACGTGCAGCTGAAGGGCGAGCTGTCGACGCAGGTCGCCAGCCGCGTGGACGTCTCGTCGATCCGGCAGCCGCTGGGCGTCGTCGCGGGCATCACGCCGTTCAACTTCCCGGCGATGGTCCCGATGTGGATGTTCCCGATGGCCATCGCGTGCGGCAACACCTTCGTGCTGAAGCCGTCCGAGAAGGACCCGTCGGCGTCCATCAAGATCGCCGAGCTGCTGGCGGAGGCCGGTCTCCCGGACGGCGTCTTCAACGTCGTCCACGGCGACAAGGTGGCCGTCGACCGCCTCCTGGAGCACCCGGACGTCAAGGCCGTCTCCTTCGTCGGCTCGACCCCGATCGCCCGCTACATCCACACCACGGCCGCCGCCAACCACAAGCGCGTCCAGGCCCTGGGCGGCGCCAAGAACCACATGCTGGTTCTCCCGGACGCCGACCTCGACGCGGCCGCCGACGCCGCCGTGTCGGCCGCCTACGGCTCCGCGGGCGAGCGCTGCATGGCCATCTCCGCCGTCGTCGCCGTCGGCGCCATCGGCGACGAGCTGGTGGAGAAGATCCGCGAGCGCGCCGAGAAGATCAAGATCGGTCCCGGCAACGACCCGACCTCCGAGATGGGCCCGCTGATCACGGCCGTGCACCGCGACAAGGTGGCGTCCTACGTCGAGGGCGCGGCGGCCGAGGGCTGCGAGGTCGTCCTCGACGGCACCGGCTACACCGTCGACGGCTTCGAGGACGGCCACTGGATCGGCATCTCCCTGCTCGACAAGGTGCCCACGTCCGCGAAGGCCTACCAGGACGAGATCTTCGGCCCCGTCCTGTGCGTGCTGCGCGCCGAGACGTACGAGGACGGCGTGGCGCTGATCAACGCGTCGCCCTTCGGCAACGGCACCGCGATCTTCACCCGGGACGGCGGCGCGGCCCGCCGCTTCCAGCTGGAGATCGAGGCGGGCATGGTCGGCGTGAACGTCCCGATCCCGGTCCCCGTGGGCTACCACAGCTTTGGCGGCTGGAAGGACTCGCTCTTCGGCGACCACCACATCTACGGCAACGACGGCACGCACTTCTACACCCGCGGCAAGGTCGTCACCACCCGCTGGCCCGACCCGGCGGACGCCCCGTCCGGCGTCGACCTCGGGTTCCCGCGCAACCACTGACGCCTGGCGTCGGGGCCGTCCGCATCGCGGACGGCCCCATTTTTTTGTGGGCCAGTGCTGCGGTTCCCGCACGCCCGGAAGTCGCGCTGCGCGCGGCCTTGACGCAACGTTAACGCGTGAAATGGCGCCGTACGGCGACGGATTCCGTAGGTGAACAGCCATTGACGTGATGGTTTCCGTCGATGTTGCATCCCCCTCGTGACCGACACCCTCACCCCTGTCGAGGGCGCCGTCGTCGAGGCGTCCGACAGCCCCAAGAAGCTCAAGCGCTCCATCGGCGTCGTCGGCGGCACGCTGCTCACGCTCTCCTGCGTGACCCCGGCCTCCACCCTCTTCGTGGTCGTCCCCGACCTGTTCGGCTCGCTCGGCACCGCCACCGCCCTGACGATCGCCATCGGGTCCCTGCTCTGCATCGCCGTGGCGTTCTGCTACTCGGAGCTGGGCACCCTCATCCCCAGCGCGGGCGGCGAGTACGCGATGGTGTCCACGCTGGCCGGACGGCTGGCGGGCTGGCTGGTCTTCGTGCTGTCCCTGCTGGTCGTCATGGTCGTCCCGCCGGTGATCGCGATGGGCACCGCCGACTACCTCGCCCCGATCGTCGACCTCGACCCGTCGATGGCCGGCGCCGGCGTCATGCTCCTCGCCACCCTCGCCGGCCTGCTCGACCTGCGCGCCAACGCCTGGATCACCGGCGTCTTCCTGGTCCTTGAGGTCATCGCCGCGGCCGTGGTGGCGGTGCTGGGCTTCGCCCACGCCGAGCGCGGCCCGGGCAGCCTGGTCTCGATGGAGGTGGCCGGCGCGGACGGCCGTACGGACACCGTGACGGCCCTGCTGATCGTCTCCGGGCTCGCGATCGCCCTCTTCGTCACCCAGGGCTTCTCGACCGCCGTCTACCTCTCCGAGGAACTGGAGAACCCGCGCCGCAACGTCGCCCGCACCGTCCTCGCCACCCTCGCCATCTCCGCCGTGATCATCCTGGTCCCGGTCGCCGCCATCACCCTGGGCGCCTCGGACATCGGAGAACTGACCGGCGGCGACATCGGCACCATGGTCACCGCCTGGTCCAACTCCGCGGTCGGCACCTTCGTCAGCCTCTGCGTGGCTCTGGCGATCATCAACGCGGGCATCGTCATGGTCATCCAGAACTCCCGCGTGCTGTTCGCCTCCGCCCGCGACAAGGCCTGGCCCGAGCCGGTCAACAACGTCCTCGCCAGGCTCGGCCGCTTCGGCTCCCCGTGGGTCGCCACCCTCGCCGTCGGAGTGCCCGGCGCCGCACTGTGCTTCGTCAACCTCGACACCCTGTACGGCGTGACGGGAGTGTCGGTGACGGGGATGTACCTGCTCGTCGCGGTGGCGGCACTGGCGGCCCGCCGCGCGCCCCACAAGCACACACCGGCATGGCGGATGCCGCTGTGGCCCGCGATGCCGGTCCTGCTGATAGTGGTGCTCGTGTACATCCTGAGCCGGCAGGAGACGAGCCACCTGCTCTGGACAGGCGGCATCACAGCGGTGGCCACCCTGTACTGGGCCCTGTACCTGCGCCCGCGCAGGGAGACGCGCTGGCTGGTCTCGATCCCGGAAGACCAGCAGACCTAGGGGCGCGGGGGACTGTTCGCCGTACCACGGACGCGGTAGACAAAAGACCCGCCGTACCCCCACGGGAGGTCCCGCGATTCAGCCCTCGGTCGATAACTTGCCGACAGGTTCGCCCCGTACCGTTGGAGCATGGATCTTCGACTGCCCGCGCTGCGCGGGCTGCGGAAGCCGCGGCGGCTGCTGGCCGCCGCGGCCGCCGTTGTCGTCCTCGCCGGGGCCGGGACATGGACGGCCGTCGCCGACGACGACGCGCCGCGGGTACGCCGCGCCGACCGGATCATGGACATGGGCGACGGAGTGCGCATCGACACCTCGTACTTCACGGCCGGATCCGGCGGCCGCCGCCCCGCCGTCCTCCTCGGGCACGGCTTCGGCGGCAGCAAGGACGACGTACGGCAGCAGGCCGAGGACCTCGCCCGGGACGGGTACGCGGTCGTGACGTGGTCGGCCCGCGGCTTCGGGAAGTCGACCGGCAAGGTCGGTCTGAACGACCCGAAGGGCGAGGTCGCCGACGTATCCCGACTGCTCGACTGGCTGGCGAAGCAGCCCCAGGTCGAACTCGACAAGGCCGGCGACCCGCGCGTGGGCATGGCGGGCGGCTCCTACGGCGGCGCCATCTCGCTGCTGGCGGCCGGCCACGACGACCGGGTGGACGCCATCGCCCCGGCGATCACGTACTGGAACCTCGCGGACGCCCTGTTCCCGAACGGCGTCTTCAAGAAGCTCTGGGCGGGCATCTTCGTCAACACCGCCGGCGGCTGCGACAAGTTCGAGACGCAGATCTGCGAGATGTACGAACGGGTCGCCGAGTCCGGCACCCCGGACGCACCGGCCCGCACCATGCTGGAGGAGCGCTCACCGTCCGCGGTCGGCGACCGCATCGACGTGCCGACCCTGCTCATGCAGGGCCAGTCCGACTCCCTCTTCACGCTCGGCCAGGCCGACCGGGCCGCGAAGGCGATCCGCGCCAACGGCGCCCCCGTCGACGTCGACTGGATCTCCGGCGGCCATGACGGCGGCGACATGGAGACGAGCCGTATCCAGGGGCGCGTGCAGTCCTGGTTCGACCGCTACCTCAAGGACGACAAGAGCGCCGACACCGGCCCGGCGTTCCGCGTCACCCGCACCGGAGGCGTCGACTCCACCGACGGCCAGGCCCTGCTGCGGGGCGCGAGCGCGGACGCCTACCCCGGCCTGGAGAGCGGCCGTAAGTCCATCGCCCTCACCGGCCGCGAGCAGAGCTTCGCCAACCCGGCCGGCGCCAACCCGCCCGCCGTCTCCGCCCTGCCCGGCCTCGGCGGTTCCGGCGGCCTCGCCCAGCTGTCCTCGCTCGGCGTCGGGGTGTCGCTGGACTTCCCGGGCCAGTTCGCCGCGTTCGAGTCGGCGCCGGTCACCGACAACCTGCACATCACCGGCTCCGCGACGGCGACCGTCCACGTCAGGTCGACCAGCGAGGACGCGGTCCTGTTCGGCAAGGTCTACGACGTCGGCCCCGACGGCACCCAGCAGGTGCTGCCGTCGCAGCTGGTCACACCCCTGCGCGTCGAGGGCGCCAAGTCCGGCAAGGACGTGACGGTCACGCTCCCCGCCATCGACCACGACATCGAGAAGGGCCACAGCCTGCGCCTGGTCCTGTCCTCCACGGACCTCGGCTACGCCTCCCCGGCCTCCCCGGCGACGTACACGGTCTCCCTGAAGGGCGACCTGTCCGTGCCGACCGCGCCCGGCGTGAGCACCGCCGAGACCCCGCTGCCGGCCTGGGTGTGGTGGCTGCCGGCGGCCGGCGCGGTCATCGCCCTGGCCCTGCTGCTGACGGCCCGCCGCCGCACCGCCACCCCCGCGCCCGACCCCGAGATGGCCGAAGTCCCGCTCCAGATCACCGACTTGAGTAAGCGGTACGCGGGCTCACCGGACCGTTACGCGGTACGGGACGTGTCCTTCCGCGTCGAGAAGGGACAGGTCCTCGGCCTCCTCGGCCCGAACGGCGCGGGCAAGACGACGACCCTGCGCATGCTGATGGGCCTGATCAAGCCGGACGCGGGCGAGATCCGCGTCTTCGGCCACGCCATCCGCCCCGGCGCGCCCGTGCTGTCCAGGGTCGGCGCCTTCGTCGAGGGCGCCGGCTTCCTCCCGCACCTCTCCGGCCGGGAGAACCTGGAGCTGTACTGGCAGGCCACCGGCCGCCCGTCGCAGGACGCCCACCTCGACGAGGCCCTGGAGATCGCCGGCCTCGGCGACGCGCTGGCCCGCGCCGTGCGCACGTACTCCCAGGGCATGCGCCAGCGCCTGGCCATCGCCCAGGCCATGCTCGGCCTGCCGGACCTTCTGATCCTCGACGAACCGACCAACGGCCTCGACCCGCCCCAGATCCGCGAGATGCGCCAGGTGATGATCCGCTACGCGGCCGCAGGCCGCACGGTGATCGTCTCCAGCCACCTGCTGGCAGAGGTCGAACAGTCCTGCACCCACCTCGTGGTGATGGACCGCGGGCGCCTGGTGCAGGCGGGCCCGGTCGCCGAGATCATCGGCTCCGGGGACACGCTCCTCGTAGGCACTGCCACGGCCGTGGAGGAGCCGGTGGTCGAGAAGATCGCCGCCCTCCCGGGCATCGTCTCGGCCGTACGCACCGACGACGGGATCCTGGTCCGGCTCGACGCGGACGGCAGCGCACAGCGCCTGGTCACCGAACTGGTCCGCCTCGAGGTGCCCGTCCAGTCGGTGGGCCCGCACCGCCGCCTGGAAGACGCCTTCCTCACCCTGATCGGAGGCTCCGCATGAGCACGCTCACCGAGCGCACCGAGGTCGCGTCCGGCTACCGGGCGGGCCGTACGCTGCCCCTGCGGGTCGAACTGGTCCGCCAGCTGAAGCGGCGCCGCACGCTGGTGATGTTCGGCATCCTGGCCGTGCTGCCGTTCGTGCTGGTGGTCGCGTTCGCGATCGGCGGCGAACCGGACGGCGGCGGCAACCGCATCACCCTGATGGACACGGCCACCGCGTCCGGCACCAACTTCGCCGCCGTGAACCTGTTCGTCTCCGCGGGCTTCCTGCTGGTCATCCCCGTCGCGCTGTTCTGCGGCGACACGGTGGCCTCCGAGGCCAGCTGGTCCTCCCTGCGCTACCTCCTAGCGGCCCCCGTGCCCCGGGCCCGCCTCCTGTGGTCCAAGCTCGTGGTCGCCCTCGGCCTGAGCCTGGCCGCGATGGTGCTGCTGCCCCTGGTCGCACTGGCCGTCGGCACGGCGGCGTACGGCTGGGGCCCGCTGCAGATCCCGACCGGCGGCTCGCTGGACACGGCCACGGCGGCGCAGCGCCTGCTGGTGGTGGTGGCGTACATCTTCGTGTCCCAACTGGTGACGGCGGGCCTGGCGTTCTGGCTGTCGACCAAGACGGACGCCCCGCTCGGCGCGGTCGGCGGCGCGGTCGGCCTGACCATCGTCGGCAACGTCCTCGACGCCGTGACGGCCCTCGGCGACTGGCGCCACTTCCTGCCCGCGCACTGGCAGTTCGCCTGGGCGGACGCCGTCCAGCCCCGCCCCGAGTGGTCCGGCATGATCCAGGGCACCGCGATTTCCGTAACGTACGCCCTCATCCTGTTCGCCCTGGCCTTCCGCGGTTTCGCCCGCAAGGACGTGGTGTCCTAGGTCACCGGAAGATCACCCACCGGTCTCGACGGGCCGTCCCCGTGCCCTCTTCGAGACTCATCCGCAACGCTCCGTAGCGCACGTTCCGGCCCCCTGGCCCGTCACAGTCGCAGAAGTCGACGTCAACGGACCAGGGGGCACGGACGATGAAGCGGTACCGAACACGAAGGCTGAACGTCACCCTGCTGGCGCTCACCACGGCGGGCGCCCTGCTGCTCACGGGATGCGGCGGGAGCGACGGCAGCGACAGCGGGGGCTACTCGGCGGACGACGCCAACAAGGGAGGCGGCAACAGCCGGGGCGCCTTCCCCGCCCCCGAATCCAACCGCGACTACCGGCACGACGACGACCAGGACGAGAACTCCCGCGACTTCGCGCCCGAGCCCGACCTCCTCTCCACCTTCGCCCTCGACGTCGACACCGCCTCCTACGGCTATGCCCGGCGCACCCTCGCCGAGGGCCGGCTGCCCGACCCGTCGACGGTCCGCCCCGAGGAGTTCGTCAACAGCTTCCGCCAGGACTACGACCGTCCCGACGGCAACGGCTTCTCGGTCACCGTCGACGGCGCCCGCACCGACCGCGAGGACTGGTCCCTGGTCCGCGTGGGCCTGGCCACCCGCCTTGCCTCCGACCACGGCGAACGCCCGCCCGCCGCCCTCACCTTCGTCATCGACATCTCCGGCTCCATGGCCGAACCGGGCCGCCTGGACCTCGCCAAGGACTCCCTCGGCGTCATGACGGACCGGCTGCGCGACGACGACTCGGTCGCCATCGTCACCTTCAGCGACGAGGCCGAGACGGTACTGCCGATGACCCGCGTCAGCGACAACCGCGCCGAGATCCACGACGCCGTCGCCAGCCTGGAACCCACGGACTCCACCAACCTGGGCGCGGGCATGGAGACGGGCTACGAAACGGCCGTCGAAGGCCTCCGCAAGGGCGCCACCAACCGCGTGGTCCTCGTCTCCGACGCCCTGGCCAACACGGGCGACACCGACGCGGACACCATCCTCGAACGCATCTCCACCGAGCGCCGCGAGCACGGCATCACGCTCTTCGGCGTCGGCGTCGGCAGCGACTACGGCGACGCCCTGATGGAACGCCTCGCCGACAAGGGCGACGGCCACACGGTGTACGTCTCCGACGAGGACGACGCCCACGAGGTCTTCAGCCGCCAACTCCCGCAGAACATCGACCTCACCGCCCGCGACGCCAAGGCCCAGGTCGCGTTCGACCCCGAGACGGTGCGGGAGTTCCGGCTCGTCGGCTACGACAACCGGCAGGTCGCCGACGAGGACTTCCGCAACGACAGCGTCGACGGCGGCGAGATCGGCCCCGGCCACACGGTCACCGCCCTCTACGCCGTCCGCACCGAGCCGGGCACGGAAGGGCACCTCGCCACGGCGAGCGTCCGCTGGCTCGACCCCAAGTCCCGGGCCCCGCACGAGGAGTCCGGCCAGCTGGAGACGGGCTCCCTCCAGGACTCCGTCTGGAACGCGAGCCCCCGCTTCCAGGTCACCGCCACGGCCGCCTACTTCGCCGACGCCCTCCGCCTCGGCGACGACCGCCGGCCCACCCTGCCCGGCGCCACCGGCCTCGCCGAACTGGCCGACCGGGCAGACGAGTTGGCCACGACCACGGAGGACACGGCCGTCCGCCACCTCGCAACAGCCATCCACCAGGCCACCAGCCTGACCTGACCTGACCGCCAGGGGCTCCGCCCCCTGGACCCCCATCGGCCTGAACGGGCCTCGTCCTCAACCGCCGGACGGGCTGAAATTGCCTGGACCGGCATTTGAAAGAGACCGGCGGAGTGGCCGTGGTGGTGGCGCACCCCCGCGGCGCCGCAGTCGCCCACGGCGGCAAGGGGACGTGCCGGGGGGTGTCCGCCCGCAGTGGCCGGCGTCAAGAAACAGCACCCCCTGCCCGACCCCGACCGCCGGTCCGAGGACGGACACCCCCGGCACGGCCCCGACCCACCACACACCCGCAGGCGCTACGCGCACCCCCACCGAAACAGCCACAGGCCGCCGCAGGCACCCCCGCCCAACCACCAGAGGCTTGACCTTCCCTTACGCGCGAGTAAGTTGACCCCCCAGTAAGTCCACCTGGCACCGGGAGCCGACATGGGCGTACGCAAGGACCTGAAGCGAGCGAAGCAGCGCACCGATCTCATGGACCGCACCAGGGGCCAGGTCGTCAAGGACGCCGAAGGCGTGGTCCGCGAGGCGAGCACGCCGCCCCTCGCACCCCACGCGCAGTCCGGCAGCATCGCCGACCTCCCCTTCACCAACGCAGCCGAGGACCCCGACGCGACAGTCCTCCGCCGCCCCCAGCCCGACGGCACCTGGCACCCCGTCACCGCCACCGCCTTCGCCCGCGAAGTCACCGCCGTCGCCAAGGGACTGATAGCCGCGGGCGTGGAACAAGGCGACCGCGTAGCCGTGATGTCCCGCACCCGCTACGAGTGGACCGTCCTGGACTTCGCCATCTGGGCCGCCGGCGCGCAGACCGTCCCCATCTACGCCACCTCCTCCGCCGACCAGGTGGAGTGGATCGTCCGCGACTCCGGCGCCCGCCACATCGTCACGGAGACCGCCGAGAACACCACCACGGTGACGACAGGCACGGCCGCCCACCCCCACCCCCCGCACACCTGGCAGCTGGACGCGGACGCGCTCGCCGACCTCATCACCCTCGGCCGCGACGTCCCCGACGAGGAGGTCACCAAGCGCCGTACGGCCCTGACCCCGGACACCATCGCCACCCTCTGCTACACGTCCGGCACCACAGGCAAACCGAAGGGCTGCGTCCTCACCCACGCCAACCTGCACGCGGAAGCCGCCAACACGGTCGAACTGCTGCACCCCGTCTTCAAGGAGGTCACCCGCCAGACCGCCTCGACCCTCCTCTTCCTCCCCCTCGCCCACATCCTCGGCCGCACCCTCCAGATCGCCTGCCTGATGGCCCGCATCGAGATCGGCCACTGCCCGAGCATCAAGCCCGACGAACTCCGCCCGGCACTAAGGCAGTTCCGCCCGACGTTCCTCGTAGGAGTCCCGTACCTCTTCGAGAAGATCCACGACACCGGCCGCGCGACGGCGGAGAAGATGGGCCGCGCCGCCTCCTTCGACCGCGCCGACCGCACAGCCGTCCGCTTCGGCGAGGCCTACCTGCACAAGTTCCTCGGCACGGGCAAGGGCCCCGGCCTCGGCCTCTACGCCGCCTGGGCGCTGTACGACCTCCTGGTCTACCGCCGGGTCCGCAAGGAACTCGGCGGCCGCATGCGTTACGCCATCAGCGGCGGCTCCCCCCTCGATCGCAACCTCAACCTGTTCTTCTACGCCGCCGGAATCCTCGTCTACGAGGGCTACGGCCTGACGGAGACGACCGCCGCCGCCACCATCGTCCCGCCCCTGAGTCCCCGCCCCGGCACGGTCGGCCGGCCCGTCCCCGGCACCGCCGTCCGCATCGCCGACGACGGTGAGGTACTCATCAAGGGCGGCATCGTCTTCGGCTCGTACTGGAACAACCCGGCCGCCACCGACGCCGTCCTGAAGGACGACTGGTTCGCCACCGGCGACCTCGGCGCCCTCGACGAGGACGGCTACCTCACGATCACCGGCCGCAAGAAGGACATCCTCGTCACCTCCGGCGGCAAGAACGTCTCCCCGGCCGTCCTGGAGGACCGCCTGCGCAGCCGCGCGCCGATCGGCCAGTGCCTCGTCGTCGGCGACAACCGTCCCTTCGTCGGTGCCCTGATCACCCTCGACCCGGACGCGGTGAGCCACTGGCTCGCCGTACGCAAGATGCCCGCCGACACCCCGATGTCCGAGGTGATCAAGGACCCCCGGATGCGCGCCGATGTCCAGAAGGCCGTCGACTACGCCAACGAGGCCGTCTCCCGCGCGGAGTCGATCCGCGCCTTCGCCCTGATCGAGGGCGAGTTCAACGAGGACAACGGCATGCTCACCCCGTCCCTGAAGGTCAAGCGGCATGCGGTGACGACGGCGTACGCGGCCGAGATCGAGGAGCTGTACGGCAACTGAGCGTCCGCTCGACCGCACCCCGTTGAAGCAATCTCACGTGGCCGCGGCGCCACCCCCCTCCGCCCCCTCCACCGCCGCGGCGTCGCGCCGCAGGAGCCTCTTGGCCCGGCGCCGCGTCGCCGCCTCGGCCACAGCCGCTGCCAGGAGTGGGGCGGTGCGGCGCCGGGCCAGCAGGAACCGCTGGTTGACGATGGTCTCGGGACACCAGCGGTACTTGTACGACTCCTCCCCGCGCAGCAGGCTCAGGGTCCGCACGGAGTCGGGCGCGAGCTGCCCGCCCGAGTCCAGATCCCGGGTGGCCGCGTGCAGCAGCATCGTCGCCACGTCCACCCTGCGCTCCCGCAGCAGCGGGTCGAAGCCGTACATGTACATGCCCGTCAGGCGGCCCGAAAGCAGGGTCAGATTGACTGCCACGACCGTGCCTTCGAGCAGGAACTCCGTCGCCACCGCCGCACCGGACCGGGCCATCGGGACCGCCGCCCGGACCAGGTGCTCCAGGAACCTCGGCCGCAGGTGCTCCGACGTCACCTGTCTGCCCTGCCACTGCTTGCGGTGCAGTTCGAGGAGCCGGCGCAGCGCGGCCTCGGTCTCATCGTGGCGGGCGACGCGCCATTCGATGCCGAGCCGGGTGAACTGGTTCACCTTGCTGCGGATCCGCCGTGCCCGCCCCGTCGGCAGCCGCCCGATCAGCTCGGTCATGGGGACGGCTGGCAGGTCCAGGCACACCGAGTCGTTCATCCGGTGCCGCGGGCCGCGCCAGCACAGGTAGACCCGCTCCATCGCACCGCCCGGCCGCACCTCACCGAAGTCGATCAGGGCGGTACGCGCCAGGCCGGCCAGGGCGTCGGCCAGTGCCCCGGCGCCCGGTGCTGCCTCCTCCCCGTCGATGAGCACATCGCAGAAGTCGGTGATGGTGCCGCCGATCGGCACCAGCGCCGGCAGCGGGTGGTGCACCCGCATCAGCGGGGCCGCCGCCACCAGTTCACCGTGCCTGCGGACCAGGACGACCCGCAGCCGGCCGGGTCTGCCGTACGACAGCCACCACGAGTGCAGCCAGGCGTGGCTCTGGAACGCCGTCGCGGACGGGCATGCCCCGCGCAGTCGTTCCCAGTCCTTGGCCAGCTCTCCGAAGGCGCGCTCGTCGGTGCAGACGTCCACCGACAGCGCGCGCCCGTCCCCGGTCACCCAAGCGTCCCGCGCGCGTCAGCGGCGCCGGCCGGTCCGGGTACGGAGGCGCGGCTGCGGTCGTCGTCGTCCCCGTCCGGCGTCCGCCGGGGCCGGGCCAGCAGCACGAGGCCGCCCAGCAGGCCACCGGCGCTCGCGCCCACCAGCGAGGTCAGTGCCGGTGACGCGGAGGACGGATCGGTGGGCTTCAGCGCACGGGAGAGGCGCTCGAGGCGGATGCCGGTGCGGGCCTTGGTGTGGTCCGCCTCGGTGATCAGCGCGCGGGACACGGCGTTGGCGATGTCGACGGCCTGGCCGGGCTTCGACGAAGTTGCCGAGATCGCGACCATCGGCGCGTCCGGCGAGGTCGCCACCTCCACGTTCTCGCGCAGCGTCGAGACGGGCACGCCCGCCCACATCTGCGCGTCCGAGAGCACGGCGAGCTGGGTGGCCACGCGGCCGTACGCCTGCGCGAAGCCGAGCGCGTCGGTGCAGTCGGCCTCGGTGGTGCCGTTCGGCACGGCGACGACGGAGCTCGTGGCCGTGTACTGCGGCGGCCTGAGCTGGCCGTACGCGCCACCTGCCGCGGCGCCGACCAGTGCGGCGGCCGGCAGCCACCACCACGAGGACAGCCGCGTCATGCGTGCGCGCGTGCGGTCGAAGGGCCGGGCACCCTCTTCGGGGTTGTCAGTCATGAGGAACTCGCTTCCAGGTTCGAGCCGGACAGAACGTCCGTGTACAGATCCATCAGTTGGCGTGCGGTGCGCTCGATGTCGTAGCGGTGGACCACCTCCGGGACGGTCCGCTCGGCCGGTCCCGCAGCCCGCAGCCGCAGCAGTTCCCGCGCGTACGCCTCGGCGCCGCCCCGGACGCGCCGGGCACCGGGTGCCGCGTCCGGCGGCAGGTCCTCGACGGCGGGGCAGCTCGCGTACAGCACGGGCAGTCCGGCCGCCAGTGCCTCCACCACGGCCAGGCCGAAGGACTCCTGCGGCGACGGCGAGGCGAGCACGTCCATGGCGGACAGCAGGGCGACCAGTCCGGGCGCTTCGTCGCCGGGCCCCGGCAGATACGGCCGCTCGCCCGCCAGCACCACCCGGTCCACGACGCCCAGCGCCCGCGCGGTACGCACCAGCGCCGCCTCCTCCGGGCCACCGCCGACCAGCAGCAGCCGTACGTCGCCGGGAAGTCGGGGCAGCGCCTGCACCAGCAGGTCGAAGCGCTTGCCCGGCGTCAGACGTCCCACCCCGCCGACGACGTACGCGTCCGGCGGCAGCCCGTGGAACGCCCGGGCCTCCTTGCGGCGCACCTCGTCGTAGCGGAAACGGGGCGCGTCGATGCCGTTCGGGATGACCCGGATACGCGGCCCGGGCACGCCCCAGTCCCGCAGCCGCTCGGCCACCGTCGGCGAGACGGCCACGGTGGTGTGGCCGAGGCGCTCGCCTGCCAGGTACAGCGCGCGGACACCGGTGGTCAGCGGGCGGCCCTCCAGGCGGGTGTCGCCGATCGAGTGCTCCGTGGCCACGACGGTCCCGACTCCCGCGAGCCGCGCCGCGATCCGGCCGTAGAGACAGGCCCGGTACAGGTGGGTGTGCACCAGGTCGTAGCGCCCGGCGCGGATCAGCCGGGCGAGCCGGGGCAGCGCGCCGAGGTCGCGGTTGCCGTCCATCCCGAGGTGGGTGACGCGGACCCCGTCGGCGGCCAGGCCCGCGGCGACCGGGCCGGGATTGGTCAGTGCCACCACGTCGCACTGCGCGGGGAGATGCCGGAGCAGCAGGCGCAACTGCTGCTCCGCTCCGCCCACGCCGAGGCCGGTGATGACGTGCAGGGCCCTCACACGGCCTCCAGAGCACGGCCGTGGACCCGGGCCAGCCGTCGCTTCAGCTCCAGCCGCACCGAGGTGTCCGCCTGCCCCATGTGGATGCGGGGCAGCGCGAAGTCGCCGGAGCCGGCCGGGCCGGGGGCGATGGCGCAGGCGTAGCGGTAGCCGGCCAGGCGCACGGCGTCGGTGGCACGCTGGTCGAGGAAGCCGTACGGGTAGCAGAAGCCCTCGACGTCGCCGCCGGTGATGGCGGCGAGCCGGCGCCGGCTGTCGTTGACCTCGGTGTGCAGCACCTGGTCGGTCGCCATGGTCAGATCGACGTGGGTCAGCCCGTGCGAGGCGATCTCCATGCCTGCGGCCGCGGCGCGTTGGACGTCGTCCACGTCGAGCAGCGGCTTGCGCGGGCCGGTGCGCTCCCAGCTGTTCTCGCCGCCGAGCAGCCCGGACAGCACGAACACGGTGGCGGTGAAGCCCCGGCGGCGCAGCAACGGCATGGCCGTGGTGACGAAGTCGGTGTACCCGTCGTCGAAGGTGAGCCCCACTAGGCCGCGCTCCGTGCCCCGGGCGCGCGCCGCGAGCAACTCCCGCACGCTCACCCCCCGCAGGCCGCGGCCGGCCAGCCAGCCGAGCTGTCTGTCCAGTCGCTCCGGTGTGACGGTGATGTTGTACGGGTCGTCCGGGCAGTCCGAGACCGAGTGGTACATGGCCACCCAGGCGGCGGCACGCCGTCTCGGGCGTCCCCCCACGGCTGTTTCGGTATCGGGTGCGTCCGCGCGGGGCGCGGCGGAGATGTCAGCGACCATGGCGAGGCTTTCGTGTGACGGAGCTACGGACGAAGTGCGTGACGGGAAGCAGGAGGGACCGGACGCCGGCCGCGTCGAGGAGCCGGGCCAGCAGCAGGAACACACCGGTCACGCACATGCAGCAGGCGGCGACGGCCGCCGCGGGCGAGTCGAACAGCTCCGCGCAGAGGAGTCCCGCCCCGCCCGCGCACACGGCCGCGTACACCAGCCGGGCCAGTTCGGCGACGACCCGTCGCATGTGCACGGGCACGGCGCGGGGCCCCAGCCCGTGCAGCAGGAGCAGCGCGGTGAGGGTGATGCCGACGGCGTTGGCCGCGGCGATGCCGCGCACCCCCCACGGGTCCACCGCCCAGGCGCTGATGACGACCGTGGCGAGCGCGCCCGCGCCCATCGCGCCCAGCGGGAACCAGGTGATCCGGCCGGTCGAGAAGTACGACCGCACCAGCGCCCCCACCAGCGTGTGCCCGAGCAGTCCGACCGCGTACACCCGCATGACTGCGGCGGTCGCGGCGGTGTCCTGCGCCGTGAACGCACCGCGCTGGAAGAGCAGTTGGACGATCTGCGGCGCGCAGGCCACGACCACGGCGGCGCCGAGCAGCACGATGCCGGCCATCAGCGCCAGGTCCCGCTCGACCCGGTCCCCGGCCCGCCGCGTGTCGCCCTCGGCGATGGCCCGCGCCACCACCGGGAAGGTGACGACGCACACCATCATGGACAGCGACATCGGCAACTGGGCGATCTTCTGGGCGTAGTTGAGGTGCGAGATGGCACCGGCGGGCAGCCCGGAGGCGAAGTACCGCTCGATGAGCACCTGCGACTGCCGGCACAGCGCGAAGAGCAGCACGGCGCAGACGAGGGCAGGCACGATCGACCGGCCACGGTCCCCGTCGTACTCGGCCACGGACGCGGTCGCGGACCGCTCGTCCCGCCCGGCGATCCGCCGCCACAGCGACGGTGCCTGTACGACGGCCATGAGGCACCCGCCGATCGCGACACCGAGCGCGGCGGACCGTACGCCCCAGCTCTCGCCGATGACGAGCATCGTCGTGATGATCGCGATGTTGTACGCGATGTAGATCGCGCCCGGCGCGAGGTAGTTGCGGTGGGCCCGCAGCGCCGCACTGCAGTACCCGGCGAGCCCGAAGCTCAGGACGCAGGTCGCGGTCAGCCTGGTGCAGGACACGGCCAGGGACGGGTCGGGCAGGCCGGGCGCGAGGACGGAGACCAGCAGCGGCGCCCCGGCCGCGAGCGCGGCGGCCGTACCGGCGAGGACGAGGCACAGCCGCGGCAACGAGGCGGCGACCAGAGCCTGCACGGGGTCGGGCCCACCGCTCCCGCGCGCCCGGCGAGCCAGCGCCATGCTGAACGCCGGCACCAGCACGAACGCCATTCCGTCCTCGATCAGCAGCGTCGACGCCATCTCCGGCAGCGTCCAGGCCACCAGAAACGCGTCGGTCTCCGCCCCGGCCCCGAACAGCTGCGCAAGCGCCTGATCCCGCCCGAGCCCCAGAAGCGCCGCGGCCATCGCCAACGCGGCCGACAACAAGGTCGCCCTGGCGAGAAACCGTCCCGAGGGAGCGCTGGCCCGGCGGGCGGCGAGGGCTTCGCGGCGGCTCTCGGGAACGGCCGGGGTATCGGCGGCGACCGCGGTGACGGGGCGGTCGTCCGGCCGGAGTGGGCTGTCGGTGCCGGGGCCGCGGCCCGGTGGGTAGGGGGCCTGCGTGTCCGCCGTGTTGTGAGGACGGTCCCCGACCGGTCGTGGGTCGCTGCTGCCGGTGGAGCCGGCGACGCCGCCGCCGTCCGGCGCAAGGGCGCCCTCGGCTTCGGGGGCGCGGTCGGGGGCGCCCCCCGTCGTCGCCGGGTGGGCGGTCATCGCGGGCCCGCTTCCGCTGTCGGCGCCCCGTCCCGTGCCAGGGCCCACCAGGCCGCGAGGCCCAGGCAGACCCCGGTCAGGATGGTCGCGGGGCCGCCGATGTCGGCGTACAGGAAGTTGACGAGCTGCCAGAGCAGCAGGCCGCAGGCCGGGAGTGCGCAGTCGCGGGCGCGAACGGTGCGGCGCAGGCGGCGCAGTGCGAACAGCAGCAGGGCCAGCCAGCTGCCCGCCACCGTGATCAGGCCCAGCAGGCCCTGCTCGCTGAGGACCAGCAGGTACATGTTGTGCGGGGAGAGCAGCGGCTGGCGCCGGAAGGCCTGGCCCGCTCCCCCCGTCTCGCTGCCGGACGACAGCGCGAGCGAGGCGTGGCCGTCCCGGTGGGCGGGAAAGGCCTTCAGCCCCACGCCCGTCACCGGGTGTCCGCTCCACATGTCGCCCGCCGCAGCCCACATGGTGTAGCGGTCGACGACCGACTGGTCCGGCGCGTCGGCGACCTGAGTGATGCTGGTCAGCCGCTCCTGCAACGCCGACGCGCCCAGACCGAGCCCGCCCACCAGCACCACGCAGACCGCGGCCGCCGCCGCGAACACCTTCGCCGCCCGCCGCACCCCGGCCAGCAACAGCAGCGCCGCGCAGGTGAGCGCCGTCGCGATCCAGGCCCCCCGGCTGAAGGACAGCGCGAGCGGCAGGAGCAGCGCCAGCGCGCACACGGTCGCCAGGACCTGCTGCCGCCGCGCCTTCGTCCCGAGAGCGAGCCCGACCGCGGCCACCACCCCGAGCGACACGACGGTCGCCATCCCCATCACGTCGGACGGACCGAACGTGCCCACCGCCCGGATGTCGGCTCCCTGATACGACGCCCCGGTCCCGGTGAGGTACTGGCGCACGCCGATCCCGCCCTGCCACAGCGCGAGGCCGACCAGCGACCACAGCGCCAGCCGGGCGCCCTGCCGGTCGCGCACCAGCAGCATCACAGCGATCGGGACCAGCACGAAGACCTGCAGATAGCGCGCCAGTCCGGCGACCGCGTCACCGGTGCTCACCGCCCCCGCCGCGGCGACCGCGATGCCCACCACGGGCAGCCCGAACACCACCGCGGCCGTCCGCGTCAGCGGCGCCCGCGCCTGCCGTACGGCGTGGACGACGGCACACAGCACGGCCAGTGCGGAGGCGGCGTCGGCGGGCGTCGCGGCCCTGCCCGGCGTGACGGGAAGCCCCAGCAGGACGACGACCGCCACGACCGGCAGCACGGGCAGGACGGACCGGACCCGGCGCAGGGCCGGCCACGGCAGCGTGATCGCGGGCGAGGGTGCCGCGGAAGTGGTCACCGGTGCTCAGCTCCCCGTCGGCCGGACGAACTGTGCCGCCGTGCGCAGCAGGATGCAGACGTCCTGCCACAGCGACCAGTTGTCGATGTAGGCGTTGTCGTAGCGGGACCGGTCCTCGATCGAGGTGTCCCCGCGCAGCCCGTGGATCTGCGCGAGCCCGGTGATGCCGGTCCGCATCCGGTGGCGGGCCGGATAGCCCGGATGGGCCTGGCTGAACTTGGCGACGAAGAAGGGCCGTTCGGGTCTGGGCCCGACCAGACTCATGTCGCCGCGGAACACGTTCCACAGCTGCAGCAGCTCGTCCAGCGAGGTGCGGCGCAGGAAGTGACAGAACGTGCTCATGTCCTGCTCGTTCGCCACACTCCAGCGCGTGGCCGCCTCGTGGTCGCTCGCGGGCCGGTGGGTGCGCAGCTTCAGCATCGTGAACGGCCGCCCGTCCTTGCCGATCCGCTCCTGCCGGAACACCACGCCGGGACCGTCCATCACCCGCAGCACGACCGCGCAGACCAGCAGGACCGGACCGGCCAGCACGAGCAGCGCCCCCGACAGCACCAGGTCGAGCACCCGCTTGCCCACGCTCCCGCGCCGCAGCCCGCGCCCAGGGCCCAGCAACCTGCGCGAGAACCCGGCCAACTGCCCCGCCCCCGGGCGGTGCCCGCCGAGTCCGTACGACGCCGGGTCCGCGTCGAGCTCCCACAGCACGCATCCGTACGCGGCCAGCGCCCGCAGCACGGCGGCCTTCTCCTCCCGGGTGCCGGCGCCCACCACGAGCACCTCCTCCACCCCGTTCTGGATCGCCGCCCGGCGCGCCTCCAACGCCGTGGTGAGCACCGGCAGCCCGGGCTCGCCGTCGGTCTCGCCGAGGAACTCCAGGTCGTCGGCGACGAGACCCACCGGCCGTACTCCGCAGTCGGGTTGGCGCAACAGCGCGGCCGAGACCCGCCGGGCCGTCGTGACGGGGCCGACCACCAGAGCGGGGCAGGGCCGGCGCCGCAGTCCCCGGCGCCGGAACCCGTGCACCGCCGCCCGGCCCGCGCAGGCCGCCGCACAGTGCACGGCGACGGCGGTGACCAGCACGGCCGGCGCGAGCGAGCGCAGTGGGGAGAGCGCGACGACGGCCGCCCAGCCGACGGCGATCCGGCCGCAGACGGCGGGCAGTTCGTCCAGCGCGCCGGGGACGACGAGGGTGTCGTACAGCGCGGCACGCCGGTTCAGCACGATCACACCGAGGGCGAGCAGGGCGATGACCAGCGGGTACCTGTGGGATACGGGCAGGACCAGCGTGCCCAGCAGGACGCCGCCGCCGTCGACGAGGCCCAGGGACACCCGGGAGGTCCGGCGCGGACGGGCTTCCTGTCCGGCGGGCCCCCGGCGTCCGGTGGAGAAGCCGCGCGGGGCAAGGACGGTGACGGCGCCCTCGGGCGCCCGCTTCTGCCCCGGTGAGGCAACGGTGCTGTCCGCGGTCATGTGGTGATGCACTTCCTGCCCTCGTTGGGTCCGACGACCTGCGCGGTGACGAGGTCGAGCAGCTCGCGGTAGACGTCGCTCACGGCGTCCGTGGCGTGCCGCAGATCGTGGCCGGCGAGCACATGCGCGCGGGCTTGGGCGCCCAGCGCCGCGCGCAGCGGCTCGTCGAGCAGCAGCGCGGTGAGCGCCCGTGCCAGTGCGGCGGGGTCGTCCGGCGGCACCAGGCAGGACGGCAGATGGCCGGGCGGAAGGCTCTCGCCCGCTCCGTCCACGTCCGTGACGACGACCGGCCGGGCACACGCCATGGCCTCCAGCGGCGCGAGCGCCATGCCCTCCCAGCGCGACGCCAGTACCACGACGTCGGCGGCCCGGTACCACAGTGCGGTGTCGGTCGTCGTGCCGGCGAACTCCACCGACGCGGGCGCACCGGCATGCAGCCGGTCCGCGTCCGGGCCGTCGCCGACCAGCACCAGCCGGGCGCCGGTCACCTGCCGCACCACCTCGGGCCAGGCCGCCAGGAGCACGTCCTGCCCCTTCTGGCGGCACAGCCGGCCCACGCACACGACCAGCGGGTCGGCCCCGGACCGTGCGCTGTCTCCCTCCGGCCGGAACCTTTGGGTGTCGACCCCGTTGGGGACCACCCGCCACGGGGCGGTGATGCCGGCCCGCACCCCGGTGAGCCGCTCGGCCTCGCTCACGCACAGCACCCGTGCCGCCCAACGCGCCCCGAGCCGCTCCCAGTCCAGCGCCACGCGCGCGACCAGTCCCTCCGCGGCCTCGAACGACCAGGCGTGCGGCTGGAACACGGTCGGCAGGGCGCCGCGCACCGCGAGCCGGGCCGCGAGCCCTGCCTTCGCGCTGTGCGCGTGCACCAGGTCGGGCTGTACGTCGCGGCACAACCGGGCCAACTGCCGTACCTCGGCCGGGAGTCGGTACCCCGGCGAGCGGGTCGCGTCCCAGCGCAGCACCGTGCAGCCCATCGTGCGCAGGGCGTCGGTCAGGGTTCCGCCCGGCGGACAGGCCACGGTCACCCGTAGCCCCGCGGCCAGTTGAGCCGCAACCAGGTCCGTCACGACCCGCGCGACACCGCCCTCGACGGGCTGGGCCACATGCAGGATGTGCGGCGTAATGCGCATGACCGAGGCTGCCCTTCCGAGGAAAAGAGTCCGAACCAGCGACACGACGTGTGGCTTACTGGACCAAAGAGACGAGCAACACCAGCCACTTATCCATACTTATCTGAGAAGACGTCAAGTGTGTTGGAATGATGACGTTTCCGGAGTTGTTTCTCGCAGGGGATCACCCATTCGGACCCGCTGCGGTTGCGCAGCCGCCGTCGATCGGTCTTCTCGTATGAGTTCCCGGAAGTTGCGGCGGCAGAGTTTCCAGAGCGGCGTGGCCATCGTTAGCCCAGGAGAACGCGAGTTACCGAAGATGATTTTCCGGGAAAGGAACATGATGAAGAACCTGAAGGCTGCTGCCGTCGTCGTCGGCTCCCTCGCCATCGCCGGTGCCACCGTGCCCGCCGCCTCCGCGGTGAACATGCCGGCGACGGGCCTCGTCGACAACGGGAAGACGGTCGCCCGCAGCCTCCCCTCGGCCGCCAAGGTGCCGACGGGCTACGTGGGGAACAACGTGAAGCGCACGGCGGACAACGTGAAGAAGGGCATGAAGTCGCAGGGCGTCGTGAAGACCCCCGTCATCGGCGGTGCCCTGCCGAACCCCGTCGATGGACAGCTGCTCGGTGGACTTCCGCTCCGGTAGGCATCAGGTAGACCATTCGTTCCTTTACGCCGAAGGGCCGGCTCCGCACTCGGAGCCGGCCCTTCGGCATGTACGCGGGAAGTAATTTCCCATTGGGCCAAACGGACGATTCAGGGTGACCGGGGGCGGAGCAACGCCGTTGGACCAACTGAATGGGCGCTCTTTCCTCCTTGCCGGCGCTTATTGACTGTGGGCCCTGTCTGCACGCTGACGCAGACAGGGCCCACGGTCTTTGAGGAAGAGGTGCGGACAAGCCGATGGCGGCCCGCCGGAATCCGGCGGGCCGCCATCGGCGAAGCACTGCTCAGAACAGGATGCCGCTGAAGTGCACCGAGTTCCGTCCCTGCTCGACCTTGCCGGTGTTGCAGCCGACGTACTTCGAGTTCGGCGCGATCGTCGCGGCGAGGACGGCGCCGTTCGACCACGGGGCGATGCAGCGACCGTCGATCAGGGTGCCGTTGACGATGGCAAGACCCTGCTGCGGTTCGTTGACGACGACCGGGGACGACGAGAAGCCGCTGCCGCCCTTGACGGTGGTGGTGTCGCTGTCGGCCGCTGCGGTGCCACCGGTCGCGAGGACGATGCCCGCGGCGATGGCGGAAATGGCCGTAACCTTGTTACGCATAAGCTGAGCCTTTCCGGGCTGCGTTGTGGGGTTTACCTGCCTCGACTTGCTCGGAGCAGGGGTCAGAAGAGAATGCCGCTCTTGTGAACGGCGCCGCGCCCCTGCTCGACCTTGCCGGTGTTGCAGCCGACGTACTTCGAGTTCGGCGAGACGACGGCGGCGAGGACGGCTCCGTTGGACCACGGCACGGCACAGCGAGCGTCGACGAGGGTGCCGTTGACGATGAGCACACCCTGCTGCGGCGCGTTGACGACGACCGGGGACGACGAGAAGCCGCTGCCGCCCTTGACCGTCGTGGTGTTGCTGTCGGCCGCGGCGGTGCCGCCGGTCGCGAGGGCGATGCCCGCGGCGAGGGCGGAAATGGCCGTAACCTTGTTAAGCATGAGCTGAGCCTTTCCGGGCTGCGCTTGGGGTTTACCTGCCTCGAATCGCTCGGAGCAGGGGTCAGAAGAGAATGCCGCTCCCGTGCACCGAGTTCCGGCCCTGCTCGACCGTGCCGGTGTTGCAGCCGACGTACTTCGAGTTCGGCGCGATGGTGGCGGCGAGGACGGCTCCGTTGGACCACGGCACGGCACAGCGAAGGTCGACGAGGGTGCCATTGGCGACGAGAACACCCTGCTGGGGCGCGTTGACGACGACCGGGGACGACGAGAAGCCACTGCCGCCCTTGACCGTGGTGGTGTTGCCGTTGCCGCTGGGGTAACCACCTGCAGAGGCAATGCCGGCGCTGCCGACGACGGTGCTGAGGGCGAGGGCCGTGATGACCGCGAACTTCTTGGGCACTTGGTTCCTTCCTGAATTCACGGTTGCGCACGCTTACGAAAAGGAAACCCGTATATGCACGCATAAGTCACGGTGGGAACATTCAAACGCGGCTAGATTCCATCGGATGGCGCAATGCCGAGTGCCCGCCGGGAGTCGAGTGGGAATCCGCGGTCTTCCATGAAATGCCCCGGATCGTTTGTCGAATGGCGCCGTCCGGAACGGGCGCCGACACGCGTCCGGCCCACCGGCAGGGTGTGGGCCGGTGGGCCGGGACGCTTGGTTCGCGTGTGCCAGGGGGCTTGCGGGCCCGCCGGGTGCGGAGATGGAGCTGCGGTCCGGATCGAGTGTCCGGGCTGCGAAGGCCTCCGGCTGTCGAGAACCGGATCAGAGTCTCAGAATTCCGGGGCCGGCTTTCGCCGGTACGGGCGACTCGTAAGGTTGCCGGGTCGTCACTTTTTGGGGAGCAAGGTGCCGAGCCCGGAGGCGGTCGGGGCCTGCAGCGGGCGGACCTGGACGGTACCGCTTCCGGCCGGGTTCTTCACCGGAATCGTGGGCCGCTTGGCGGCGTCCGGGTCCATGCCGTCCAGGTATACGCCGGACATGCCCCCCGACTTCTTCTTGTCGAACGCGCTGCCCTTGGCGAGTCCGCCGTCGCTGGCCAGCCGCGCCACGGTGTCGGCCGCGGGCACCACCGCCGGCGTCACCTTGGTCGGGGACATGAGACCGAGCGGCCCGCTTCCCGATCCTCCGGCGGCCACCGCCGCGGCGGCCGAGCCACCCACAAGACCCGCACCGATGGCCAAAGCCGCAGTGGTGAAAACTGCCTTCTTCATCATTCACCTCGCTTGAAAGTACCTCTGATCCGACGGTTGGAGAACATAGCAGTCCAGCAGCGCTTCAAAAGCGACGTGTTACTCCATACGCATGAAAGTCGGTGGAGTGAAGAATGGAATGTGCAACGGGATTCGGATGGATCGGCATCTGGTCGGCGAATCAATTGATCGTATGGTGAGGGCGGTCCGGTTGGGCCGCCTGCGCGATCAAAAAGATGAATTTCGGAATTGCCCAGCGGAAGCTTCGTCGAGCCGGTCCGGTCCGGGACGTTCCGCGGCCTACCCTCGCGGCCATGACCACCGACAGCGACGTTTTCACGCCGTCCGCGGCCCTGGGCAGGTCGCTCATCTGGGCGGAGGAATTCACAGCTCCGGTCGCCTGGGGTGCCAGATGGACCGGCGACAGATCGAGCGCCTACCGCTACTGCGATCACAACCCCGACGACAACAAGCTCGACTGGCTCACCCCCAGCGCCGTGACCGTCTCGAACGGCGTGGCCACCTTCACCGCCACACCGGCCGGCCGCACCCTGGAGAACGGCCGACAGGCCTGGCACACCGGCCTGCTCACCACCGAGTACTCCGCCGAGGAGTTCCTGGTGCGGGCCGGCGACTACATGGAGACCCGCGTCAGACTGCCCCGCGGGGCCGGAGCCTGGCCGGCGCTGTGGACGTGGAAGGACGGCGGGAACGAGGTCGACTGCTTCGAGTACCACGCGGACAACCCGCACCTGCTGGAGCTGTCCAACCACGTCCATCACGCCGCGACGTACTACACCGACGTCGACGTGATCGCCCCCGGCAGGTGGGTGACCATCGGCACCGCCCTCGGGGCGCACTGCGTCGAGTGGTACGTCAACGGCGACCGCGTCTTCGCCGACGGCACCGGCGTCGGCCCCGGCTGGTCGGCGTATCCGATCCTCAATCTGTCGCTGTGCGCCGGTCGGTACCACGCGGCCCCCTGCGACCCGGCCCCGATCACCTTCGACGTCGACTACCTCCGCGTCTACCGCTGATCACCGTCCACCGCTGACGAAGTCGAGCGGCGGTCCCCGTCCCTCGTTCGGGCGGACGGCCGCCCGCGGTGTCGGCCGGTCGAGTGAGCGTGCGCCCGGATGCTCCACGGACCGTCGATAAGGTCGCGCGGTGGCCCCTGACTCAAGCGCCTCTGCGCGGCCGATGCGCCGGACCGCCGGCGGCAGCCGGGCGTTCGCCCTGCTGCTGGTGCTCTGCGGGGCGGCCGGGCTGCTGGCCTCCTGGGTCATCACCCTCGACAAGTTCAAGCTGCTGGAGGACCCGGACTTCGTCCCCGGTTGCAGCCTGAACCCCGTCCTCTCCTGCGGCAGCGTGATGGAGAGCGACCAGGCCGAGGCCTTCGGGTTCCCCAACCCGATGCTGGGCCTGGCGGCCTACGGCGTCGTCATCTGCGTCGGCGTCAGCCTGCTGGCCGGGGCGGCCTTCCCTCGCTGGTACTGGCTGACCTTCGGGGCCGGCTGTCTCTTCGGGGTCGGGTTCGTCTCCTGGCTGCAGTTCGAGTCCCTGTACCGGATCAACGCCCTGTGCCTGTGGTGCTGCCTGGCCTGGCTCGCGACGATCCCGCTGTTCTGGTACGTGACGTCCTTCACCGTGCGTAACGGCTTCCTGCCCGCGCCGGGCCCGGTGAAGACCTTCTTCGCCGAGTTCACCTGGGTGCTTCCGGTGCTGCACATCGGCATCGTCGGAATGCTGATCCTGACCCGCTGGTGGGACTTCTGGACGAGCTGACCATTGCACCGTATGGGCGCTTCGGTGGTGACCGCGGAGCGACCTGCGCGGTTACTCGTACGAACAGCCGAACCGTACGAGGAGTGAGCGATGGCCGTCAGCGCAGACGGGGTCTCGGTGGGTGCGGTGCAGGGGTCGGGCACCGCGGTGAGCAGCGGGCCGGAGCGGCGGACGCGGCGGGAGTTGGGGCGGCTGCTGTTCGCCTCCGCCGCGGTGGCGCTCGCGCCGGTCGTCACCGCCTCCCGGCCCTCCCGGTCCGCGGAGCGACCTCCGGACACCGACACCGCCTTCGACGAGACCTACCGCGGCCGCCGCATCAAGGGCGCCGCCATGTCCCTGGGCGGCCTCACCGCCCTCGACGTCGCCTGGCACGTCACGGTGGACGGCCGGCCGCTGCACCTGATGCGCCGTGCCGACGGCACCTGGCTGAGCATGGTCGACCACTACGGCTGGTACCGGACTCCGCTGGAGGCGACCCGCGCGGCCGTCGACGAGCTCGGGTCCGGCGGGCGACTGCGTGACCTGGCTCCCGGGCCGTTCGGTGGCGGGCATCCGCACAGGGAGGCGCAGCATGGCGTACGTGCGTAAGAACGTGACCAAGCTGACGCGCACCGAGCGGCGGCGGTTCGTCGAGGCGTTGCTGGAGATCAAACGGCGTGGCGAGTACGACGAGTTCGTACGGCTGCACATCGCGCACTTCGTCGGGGACGGCCACCGGGGTCTGCGCGCCGCTCACATGGCGCCCTCCTTCCTGCCCTGGCACCGCAGGTTCGTGCTGGACCTGGAGAACGCGCTGCGGCGTGTCGACTCCTCGGTCACCGTGCCGTACTGGGACTGGACACGGGACCGAAAGACCACCTCGCTGCCGTGGACCGCCGAACTGCTCGGCGGCAACGGGCGGCCCGGGGACCGGCAGGTGATGACCGGGCCGTTCGCCTACCGGACCGGGAACTGGACCATCCGGGCGAGTGTCACCGACGGCGACTTCCTCACCCGGGACCTGGGCCGCTCCCGCAACCCGATGGCCCTGCCCACCAAGGCCGACCTGAAGCAGGCCCTCGATGACCCCGTGTACGACGTCGCCCCCTGGGACTCGACGGTCACCAAGGGCTTCCGCAACAAGCTGGAGGGGTGGGGCAGCGGCAGGGACTCCTGGCGCAACCACAACCGGGTGCACCGCTGGGTCGGGGGCACGATGCTCGGCGGCGCGTCCGTCAACGACCCCGTCTTCTGGCTGCACCACGCCTTCGTGGACATGCAGTGGCAGCGCTGGCAGCGGCGCCACAGCAAGCACCGCTATCTGCCGGCGAAGCCGCCCGGCCGGGACAGTGTGCAGTACCGCCGGATCGTCGCCCGGGACCAACGGCTGCCGCCCTGGGACGTGACCCCGGACGAGCTGGAGGACGTGTCCAAGATCTACCGGTACGCCTGACGCCCCGGCCCGCCGGAAAATCGCTCGGCCCCGCGGTCGGTGGCCGCTAGCCTCCGGACATGGCAACCGATCCGACGGAACAACTGGTCCGGCTGTTCGCCGAAGAGACCCGGGTACGCGCCTTCGCCGCCGTGGCGCTGGGCGCGCGGAGCGCCGAGCAGGTCGCCCTGGCGGCGGGGCTGTCCGCGAAGGAGACGGCCGTGTCGCTGCGGCGGCTGCGGGAGCAGGGCGTGGTGACGGCCGGGGACGCCGGGGAACTGGGCGTGGCGTACGACCTGTTCAAGGAGCAGGTACGGGCGGCGGCGCGGCGGGAGGACGGCAACGGGGCAGACCCGGGCCCCGCCTCCGGTGACGGGCCCACCGCCATGGTCCTGCGGACCTTCGTCCGGGACGGGCGGCTGGTCCGGCTGCCGGCGCGGTGGACACGCAAGAAGCTGGTGCTGCGGCACATCGCCGAGCAGACCTTCGAGCCGGGCGTCGAGTACCCGGAGCGGACCGTCAACGACAAGCTGCGCGCCTGGTGCGAGGACAGCGACGACATCGACCATGTGACGCTCCGGCGCTACCTGGTCGACCTGCATCATCTGCGCCGGAGTGAGGGGATCTACCGGCGCCCGGCCGAGGCCGAGCGGGCCCTGGTGGCCGGCATCGCCTGACCGCGGCCGTCAGGGCAGCCGTCGTACCGGTGAACCCGCCAGGTACGCCTGGATGTCCTCGACCGCCTGGCCGTAGTACGTGGCGTAGTTGGCCTGCGAGACATAGCCCAGGTGGGGTGTGGCGAGCAGGCGCGGCGCGGTGCGCATCGGGTGGTCGGCCGGGAGGGGCTCGGTGTCGAAGACGTCGACGCCGGCGCCGGCGATGCGGCCCTCGTGCAGGGCGGCGAGCAGGGCGGCCTGGTCGACGATCGCCGCGCGTGAGGTGTTGACCAGATACGCCGTCGGCTTGAGCAGGGCGATCTCGGCGGGGCCGACCAGGCCGCGGGTGCGGTCGCTCAGGGCGAGGTGGACCGAGACGAAGTCACTCTCGGCGAGCAGGGCCTCCTTGGAGGGGGCCAGGTGGACGCCGACCTCGTCCGCGTACTCCTTGGTGAGGTTCTGACTCCACGCGCTGACGTGCATCCCGAAGGCGAGGCCGACCTGGGCCACCCGGCTGCCGATCTTCCCCAGGCCGAGCACGCCGAGCCTGCGGCCGTGCAGGTCGGCGCCGACGGTGCTCTGCCAGGGGCCGCCCGAGCGCAACGCGTTGCTCTCCTGCACGAGGCCGCGGGCGAGGCCCAGCAGCAGGGCCCAGGTGAGCTCGACCGGGGGCGTGGAGGAACTCGCCGTACCGCAGACGGTGACGCCGTGCGCCTCGGCGGCGGCGTAGTCGATGACCGTGTTGCGCATGCCGGAGGCGATCAGCAGCTTCAGCCGGGGGAGCCGGGCGATCAGGGACGCGGGGAAGGGGACGCGTTCGCGCAGGGTGACCACGATGTCGAAGCCGGCGAGGGCCGCGGCCAGGGCGTCCTCGCCGGGGAAGTGACGCGTGAACCGGACGACCTCCACGTCGTCCGCGAGCGGCGACCAGTCGGCGACTTCGGTCGCGACGTTCTGGAAGTCGTCGAGCACAGCACAGCGCAGCCGCACGGTGGTTCCTCTCCATGGCCGGGGCACCGACTGGACCGACTCTACGACGGTGTCGCGAGGGCGGATTGACCGGCAGCGGGTCCGTCCCCGACCGTTGATCACGCACGCGATCATGCCGGCGGTCCATGTCCGCAGTCGTGTCCACACGGGAGGGGTCCACCTTGTCACCACGCATCCTCGTCACCGGAGGCAGCGGCTTCGTCGGAGGTCATGTCGTCACCGCCCTCCGGGAGTCGCGGCGCGACACGCCGGCCCCGGTCCGGCTCCTGCTGCGCGACCCGGGGAGCCTGCCACCGGGCGGCGGCGGCCTCGCCGACGGTGCCCCCGCGACGGACGTCGTACGGGCCGACCTGGCCGATCCGCCGTCGCTGCGGGGTGTCTGCGACGGCGTCGACGTCGTACTGCACTGCGCCTCCCACATCGGCGACGACATACCGCTCACCGAGGCCGTCAACGACCACGGCACCCGCGCCCTCGTCGAGGAGGCGACACGCGCCGGTGTCTCCCGCGTCGTCTACGTCAGTACGGCCGCCGTGTACGGCCGAGGGCCCTTCACCGACGCGCCTGCGGGCGAGTTGCCGCTCGCACCGGCCTCGCCGACCAGCCGTGCCCGTGCCGCCGCCGAACGGTATGTGCTGGACGCGGGCGGCGTCGTACTGCGCCCGCACCTTGTGCTCGGCGCAGGCGACCGGTGGGTGGTGCCCGGCCTGGTCGGCCTGATGGGGCTGCTGTCGGCGCCGCTGAAGGGAGGCGCCGCCCGGCACTCGGCCGTCGACGTACGTGCGTTGGGACGTGCGGTGGTCGCCGCCGGCCTGTCGGACCGGGACCTGGCCGGCGTCCACCACGTCAACCACCCGGATCCGGTTGCCTGTTCAGAACTGCTGGGCACGGTGGCCGACCGGATCGCCCCGCACCTGCCGGGCGTAGCCGTAGGCATCGACGAGGCGCGGGCCCGCCTCGACGGGCAGCCGCGCGCACTGCACCACCTCGACATGCTCGCCGTGGACCACTGGTTCGCGGACGACGGTTTCTGGGCGGGCGCAGGAGTGGAACCCGGGGTGGGTTTCGCACAGGGCATGGCGGAACACGCGTCGTGGTACCGGCGGTTCCTGGACCGCTGAGGGTAGAGGCAGGAACTTCGTGGACATCGCATGCACATTGGCGGGCAAGATCGCACTGGTCACCGGCGCCGGCCGGGGCATCGGCAGAGCCATCGCCGGGCGGCTCGCCCAGGACGGGGCGCTGGTCGGCGTCCACTACGGCCGCAGTGAGGCCGCCGCCCTGGAACTCGTCGAGGAGATACGGCACGACGGTGGGCGTGCCTTCGCGCTCGGGGCCGAGCTGGGGGTGCCGGGTGACGCCGGGGCCGTCTTCGAGGCGTTCGACGCGGGGCTGCGGAAGGAGTGGGAGGAGTACGGGGGGTACGGCGCATGGGAGGAGGGCGCGGGGGAGGAGGGTGGATCGGCGCCGGACGCCGAAGGCTCGCTCGACATCCTGGTGAACAACGCGGGCACGAGCGGTTCGGGGCCGGTGAGTCAGGCCACTCCCGAGATCTTCGATCGCATGATCGCCGTCAACGCCAAGGCGCCGTTCTTCCTCGTGCAGAACGCGCTGCCGCGGATGCGGGACGGCGGGCGCATCATCAACGTCTCCTCGCTCGCCTCACAGCGCGCCTTCCCCGAATCCCTCGCGTACGCCATGTCCAAGGGCGCGCTGGACACGATGACCCTGGGCCTGGCCAAGGAACTCGGTGGCCGCGGGATCACCGTCAACACGGTCAGGCCCGGGTTCATCGAGACGGACATGAACGCCCGACGCAGGACGACGCCCGAGGCGCGGGCCGCCCTGGCCGCACGGTCCGTCTTCGACCGGATCGGCCGGCCCGCCGACGTGGCGGACGCTGTGGCGTTCCTCGCCTCCGACGCCGCTCGCTGGATCACCGGTCAGTACCTCGATGTCAGCGGCGGCACGGATCTGTGACCGGCTCTGACCGTAATGGCCCGATATGTTGTGGTCTGCTGTGGCCACCGGGGCAGGATGAGCCAGGACGGGACGAGGAGACCGGGATGACCGCGTCGTACGAAACCATCAACATCAGGCTGGACGGCAACGTCCTGTCCGCCACGTTCAACGCGCCGCCGATGAACCTCATCGGCCCCGAGGTCGTGCGGGACCTGGTGGCACTGCTCGACGAGCTGTCCCACCCGACCGCCCCCCGCGTGGTGATCTTCGACAGCGCGGACGCCGACTTCTTCTTCCCGCACGTCGACCTGACGAAAGTCGCCGAGTACACCGCGGAGGCCGCCAAGGCCGGAGGCCCCGGCGACGCGTCCCTGGGCATGCTGTTCCGCAAGCTGAGCCGGCTCCCCGCCGTCACCATCGGCAAGCTGCGCGGCCGCGCCCGGGGAGCGGGCAGTGAGTTCCTCCTGGCTTGCGACATGCGCTTCGCCGCGGCGGAGAACGCCGTCCTCAGCCAGCCGGAGGTGGGAATCGGAACACCTCCCGGCGCGGGCGCGATCCAGCACCTCACCCGTCTGCTGGGCCGGGGCCGGGCACTCGAAGCCGTACTGACCTCATCGGACTTCGACGCCGACCTCGCCGAACGCTACGGATGGGTCAACCGTGCGGTCCCCGACGCCGAACTCGACGCGTTCGTGGCCGCTATCGCCGCGCGGATCGGCGGCTTCCCCCGCGACGCCCTGATCGCAGCCAAGTCGGCCATCAACGCCATCAGCCTGCCCACCCCCGCCGAAGTGCGCGCGGACGCCGCGCTGTTCCAGCAACTCGTCCGAGGCGAGAAGGCGACGCAGCGTACGGCTGAGCTCTTCGAGCGGGGCCTGCAGTCCCGGGGCGCCACCGAGCTCGGCCTCGGGGAGGCGTTGGGTCACTTGCCGGCGGTCGACTGAGGCCGTTGCGCACTCCGTCAGGCCCAGCTGTTTGGCGGTGCTCTCGCCGAGGACGGCCTCGCCCGGCTTGCTCCAGCGCTGGTCCCGGCTGCCCAGGACATCCAGGACAGTGGCGTCGGCCGTGTTCTCCGCCAGTTCCGCGGCCTTGGCGGCCTTGGCGGCCTTGGCGGCCTTCGCGTCCGTCAGCACGAACGCGCGGGTCGGCAGGGCGGCCTTGCCCACCGGGTTGGCGGCGACGACCTCGTCGGTGTTCCCGGGTGTGCCGTCCGGGGTGACGATCGTCTGGCCCGAGACCTTCAGTGCCTCGCCCGCCGGGTAGGCCACCCGCATGGTCTCCACCACGCCGCTCAGCAGTACGGCGAAACCGACGGCGGCGATCACGGGGGCCACCAGGGAGGCGGCGCGGCGCGGGTTGGCGACCAGTTCCGCCCGGATGAGGACCGGGCCCGCGGAGCCGCCGCGCTGGAACGGAGCGGTCAGGAACCGGCCGACGGCACCGATGAACACGGGGGTCAGCAGAGCGGCCGCGACGATCAGCGTCATGGTGGCGAAGATCGCCATGCTGATGCGGTTGTCGGCGCTGGAGGTGGCGGTGCCGATGGCGAGGAGCACACCGGCACCGAGGACCGCGAGACCCGCGATCCAACGGCCGCGCCCCATGCCCTTGTTGGCGGAGCGGCTGTCCAGGAGAGCCTCGATGGGGGCGACCTGGGCGACCTGGGCGGCCTTGCGGCCGGCGGTCCAGGCGCCGATCACGCTGACACCGATACCGATCACGGACCGTGCCGACCAGTTCGGCGAACGTGGTGTCGGGGGTACGGTGACGCGCAGTGGCAGGTCGTTGGCGAGCATCGACGGGGTGGCCAGCGCGGCCGGCGTGCGACGGGCGGCCACCGGGATGCCCAGGACCACGTCGTCGACGGAGAGCATCCGGTGGTGGTACACGGCAGGGCGTGCCGGAACAGGGGACCGGCCTCCAGGTCGGCAACGGTGGCGAGATCGCGGTCCATCCAGGCGTGGGCGGCGGCCTCAGGGTCGGCCTCGGCCCGCAGGCCCACCAGGTCCACCGTGGCGTCCACCTGGGCGCGGACGATCTGGAACACCTCACCGTCGTCACCGAACCGGGACCGCAGCGTGTCGGTCTCGGCCACCGCACGGATGACGGCTCGGCGCAGCACCTCGATGTCGAGGGCAACGGAGTCGAAGTGAACGGCGCACTGGTAGAGCGGGCTCTCCGGTTCCAACCGCTGAGCCACCCACACGCCGAGTTGAGCGGCGGTGACCGGCAGGCGGACATCGTGACGAACCTCGGAAAGTGCCAACCGACTCACGCTCCCAGAACGGTGTACCGGTGCGGACCACAGCGGAGGCGCCGGCCCCGTGACGGCGTGACGCTCCGAGCGGAGGATCCCGACGCCGCCTATCTCGCGCCTATAGGTGGCGGGACACTGCCGGGGATCCTTGATGGCGCGCTGCGGCGAGAAGGGGTCCGCGGGAACGCTGGATCCGTTGACCGCCCCTGAGACATCCCGGCGCGTCACCGGACGGGCAGGGATGTCTCGTAGTTCCTCGGTTGGGGCTTGGACGATGGGTAGCGGCCGCGTGCGACGATGCTGCTGTGCTGGATGAGATCGACGCGGTGGACTGGGGCTCCATACCGGGCCCTCCCGAGTGGTATGAACCGGATCGCGCCGCCCGTGGTCTACGTGCCCTCTTCGAGTCAGCGAACCCGGTACAGGCGGCGGAGGCCGGCTCGCAGCTCGGCGGCGGCGGAATTGTTCATGGCCACAGCGCCGCGGTGTTCCCAGCGGCCGTGGCTGCGACCCCGCTGCTTCTGGACATCGCCCAGCGGGGCCACCCGGCGGCAGGGGCCACTGCGTTGGGTCTGCTCGATGAGGCTCTGTCGTGCTATCCGCATGCCGGATACACGCGCGTGGTGGCTCCTGACGGCACCGCGGTTCCCGTCTGCTGTGCCATCGCCCACCGCCTGCGAGCCCGCACCGATTTCCTTGTCGGGCTGGGCAAGAGGGGCAAGTCCTTGCTGGCCGACGCGGCCGTGCACTGGCGCTTCGAGATCCGCCAGTGTGTCGCCGACAGCCGCGACACGGCAGCCTTCGGCATCTTGACCGGCCGTTTCCCCGACGGCGTACATGCGGCGGAAATGCATCACGCTGATGCCATCACAGTGCTGAACGAACTCAGCCTCGAATACCCGCCCGCGGAGGGCTCTCTCGAAGCATGCCTACGGGTGATCGCCCGGCACCCGGCCGAACTGCCGCCAGGCGCCGTGCTGTTTCCGGCGGAGTGCGGGGATCGCGTGCACTGACTGGCTTCAGTGCGGCAAGGGCCTTCTGGCGCAGGGACCGGCTGCTGTCCGTGACGCGGCAAGACGCGTCCAGCAGATCAGGGCGCATCAGAGGGTGAGGGAGGCGTCGTGGATGTCGTCGCGCATCTCCCAGCTGATCCGCAGGCGGCGGAGTTTGCTTTGCTCGCACCGAGAGGCGCTTTCACCGTGGTTCCCCGCGTGTCGCGGCGCATGGCAATTCCCTCTCAGCCGGATCACAGTAGTCCCTCAGCGAGACCTCTCAGCGAGCCCCCTCAGCCTTGCGGGGCCACAGCCTCGTGGCCGCGGCCCCGCTCGGGTGTGGGGGTGGTCAGGACGGGCTGCCGTACTGCAGGCCGCGTCCGTTGGTGCCGACGTAGACCCGGCCGAAGACGTCGGGGTCGCCGGTGATGATGCCGAGGCTGGGGAAGTTGCCCCACTGGTGGGGGCAGTCGCGCTCAGCGGACGCGCACTGACGCAAGCGCGGCCTCATCGCCTCCGCTACGGCGCGTTGAATCTCGACCTTGCCGACGCGGTGAACGTGGCACTCGCCGCCGACCACGACACGGACGCGATTCTCACCCTCGACCGACGAGACTTTCGGGCCGTACGCCCACTGCGCCGGCACAGGGCTTTCCGGGTACGCCCCGACGATCTCCCGCTGTGATGCAGGATCCGCTGCGCTCAAGTGTCTGCTGCCGCAAGGGACTTATGTATCGCCAGGCTGCGAGGTGAGTGCAGGACGGGTGTCGGTCGTCGCCCGCGAACGGCGGGCTGAGGGCGAGCCTCCCGCTCAACCGGCACGCGCTGGGCGGCGGCCTCGGGTCTCGCCTGAACGGCCGTGAGCGGCACCGGATGACATGGAAAATAAGACGGACGGCGGAGCCGGGCTCGGTAGCATCTTCGCTGTTGAAGGGGGAGTCATGGCGCTTGTCCGCAAGGGGTCACGACAGATCGTTGTCGACGGCAGGGTCTACCGCTGGCGACTGCGGGGCAGGCCGACGTACTTCCAAGGGCTGGCCTGGTCGCCGTGCACCTTCGCGGTCGAGGATGTGGACACCCCGGGCATGACGCTCGTGGTCACCACGGACCAGCCGCATCCGAGTAACTGGATCGGCCGCGAGGCTGAGGCTGTACTGCCGTCCGATGTCTCCGCGGCTGTTCGGCTTGCCCTGAGTGAGGGTTGGACTCCGACGCTTCCGGGCTCCGCCTTCCACCTCGACCAGTCCGCCGGCTTCACGCCCTCGTCCTGAGCGATGTAGAGACTGAGCACGGCTTCAGGAGTTCGATCTACTCCCGTCCTGGTCGGGACTCGCGTTGGGCACCGGCGTCGCCGGACTTGGTCGCCGCGTGTCGCCGCCGTCCGCGCTTTTGACGCGTGGGATGTCAGCGGAACAGCTCCCGCGCCGGGCAAACCTCCAAGGCTCGTCCGGCCGGTCGGCCCAGCGCCACCAGACATGCCGACCGGTACACCCCCGTGCGACCGGCAGTCCGCCGTTCGGTTCCTCCTCCTCAGCGCAGTTGCTCGGCCAGTCCGACGATGATGCCCTCCGGGCCGCGGACGTAGCAGAGCAGATAGCTGTCCTCGAACCGGGCGATCTCGCCGACGAGTTCGGCGCCGTGAGGGCGCAGGCGGGCAACGGTGTCCTCGAGGTCGTCGACGGCGAACATGACGCGGTGCGTGCCCAGAATGTTGTGCGGCCGGTTGCGCGGCCCGGCGCTGATCACCGCAGGGTTGCGGTACTTCGCCAGCTCGAGCCGGCTGTGGCCGTCCGGGGTCCGGACCATCGCGATGTCACAGCGGACCCCGTCGAGTCCGGTGCACTGGTCGGCGACGGGGCCCTCGACCTCCGCCCTGCCCTCCAGCTCCATACCGAGCTCCACGAAGAACGCGATGGCGGCATCCATGTCCTCGACGACGATGCCGACGTTGTCCATCCGCAGAATCGCCATGCTGGTTTCTCCCTCTTCCCCGTGCGGCCGGCGGTGGCCGCTGATGTCCCTGGGACGGAGCCGGTGGCACGTTCTCGACATCCTCAGACCGTCGAACTCCGAAAAACCTGACACCCCTCCCGAGAACTTGTCAGCCCGAACGTAGCGACCCCGCCGGCGGCCGCGACAACTCCGACGCCGTCCGGCCCACGGTCCAGCTCACCCCGGCACCGCGCTCGCCCTCGACGGCGGCGGCACGGCCGTCGTACTGGTCCTCGGCGCCGTCCTGGTCTCTCTGCTCCTGGCGGTCGCCAACACATGCGCCTCGGCCACTCGGGAAAACCCGGTGACAGCCGGACAGCCGGACAGCCGGACAGCCCCGGATCCTGCCCTTGATCATCAAGAGGGCGTCCGGGGCTTCGCCGTGCCGGGCGCCATCCGCCCTGACCAGCAAAAACGCCCTCCCGAAGGAGGGCGGAGACTAGGCGCCCCCGGCAGGACTCGAACCTGCGGCCAAGCGCTTAGAAGGCGCCTGCTCTATCCACTGAGCTACGGGGGCCGGTTGTGGTGGCCTCGGTCGTGGTGCGCCCGGGTGTGGGCTGATCCGTGACGTTGCCGGGGACAAGGATAGGGCTCCCGCGTCCGTGTCCCTGTTGCTTCGCCTCCGTGGCTCGATGTGGAGGTTCGGTGAAGCGGTCCTGATAATCGCAGGCAGGTACGAATCGTGCACCGCTTTTGGCCTCCCGCGCCCCGGGTGTTGTGCACTCGTTATGCCTGGACTATGCCTGTGTCCCAGTCGTCCCTTCCATCCCTTGTGTCCCGTCGGCGCGCAGACATGCCCATATGCTTCAGAATTCCCCTAAAATTGGGCATTCTTCGCATGTGGTGACCTTGGACGTACGGCCTCAGCTGCTCGACGCACTTTCCGCCCTGCGCGACCGTGTCGCGGCCGCACGCTTCCCGCTGCCCCTGGCGGGGGCGCCACGCGCGCGTGCCAACCGTGACGAACTGCTCGCACAGCTCGACGACTATTTGGTGCCCCGCTTGAGAGAGCCCGACGCCCCGTTGCTTGCCGTGGTGGGCGGATCCACCGGGGCCGGCAAGTCGACGCTCGTCAACTCGATCGTGGGCCGGCGCGTGACCGAGGCGGGAGTGCTGCGGCCGACCACGCGAAATCCCGTGCTGGTCTGTCATCCGGATGACCATCACTGGTTCAGCGGGGTGAGGGTGCTGCCCGACCTCACGCGCGTGTGGACGCCCGAGCATGATCCGGCGGAGGAGCTGATGGCGCCGGGCGACGATTCCGCGCGCGTGCTGCGGCTCGAGACCGCCGACACGCTGCCGCCCGGGCTCGCCCTCCTCGACGCGCCCGATATCGACTCCCTGATCGCGGGCAACCGTGTCCTCGCCGCCCAACTGATCTGCGCGGCCGACATCTGGGTGATGGTCACGACGGCCGCCCGGTACGCCGACGCCGTTCCCTGGCATCTGCTGCGCACCGCCAAGGAGTACGACGCCACCCTGGTGACCGTCCTGGACAGGGTTCCGCATCAGGTCGTCTCCGAGGTGTCCCGGCAGTACGGCGCCCTCCTCACCAAGGCCGGCCTCGGCCACATCCCACGCTTCACCGTGCCCGAGCTGCCCGAGTCGGCCTGGGGCGGCGGGCTGCTGCCGGCCACGGCGGTTGCCCCGTTGCGCGCCTGGCTCAGCCAGCAGGCCCAGGACCCGGGGGCACGGGAACACGCCATCATCCGCACCGCCAACGGTCTGCTCGACTCGCTCAAGGTCCGCATGCCCGAGCTGGCGAACGCCGCCGCCGCCCAGTACGCGGCAGCGCTACGGCTCACCAGCGCCGTGGACAGCGCGTACGACAGCGAGTACGCGCGCGTACGGAGCCGGCTGCAGGCCGGTGCCGTGCTCGCCGGCGACGCGCTGAAGCGCTGGCGCGCCTTCCCGCTCGACTGCTCCGCCAGCGAGCTGCTCGAGTCGCTGGTGGAGAGCCTGAGCACCCTCCTGCTGTGCGCCGTCACCGCAGCCGACGAGCGCGTGGACGACGTCTGGCGGCGCGAACCGGCCGCCGCGGCCCCCGAACTGACGGACCGCGACCCACGCCCGGCAAGCATCGAACACCGCATCGGCATGGCCGTACGGCGTTGGCGCAGGGAACTCGAGGAGTACGCGGAGGACGAAGTGAGCGTCCTCGACCGCAGCGTCGCCCCCGATTCCGAGGTCGTCACCGCCCTCGTCGCCACCGCGCTGCTGGGCGGACGCCGGGCGCGGTCGGCGGGGGAGGGACTCGCGGAGCGGATCGGCGCGCACGGCGCGCTGCGGCTGCGCGACCGAGCCGGGCGACTGCTCACCGAGCACCTGGACCGGGTCATGCACAACGAACGCGAGCGACGGCTCGCCCCGCTCGACGCCCTGGAGGTCCATCCGGAGCCCCAGGCCGAACTCATCGCCGCGCTGTCCGTACTGCAGAAGGAGAGGTGACCGGTGACTGCCGTCACTGACCAGGACCACACGGAACACGCCGATCAGCAGGGGGACGGCGCCACGGGGAACGCCGTGCGCGAGAACGACACCCCGGTGGAGGTCCCGTCGGAGGGCGCCTCCGGGAACCGCCTCCCCGTGGAGAGCGATCACATGGCGGGAGCGCCCGGCGAGGGCGAGGGTTCCGCAGCCGTCGAGGAGCCGGAGAACCGAAGCATGCTCTGGAGGAAGCTCGCTAAGTGGGACGGCCGGGCGGACGACGGCCACGCGCGCGCGGAGGACCTGACGGACAGTGACACGCCCGCGCGCAAGGGGGTCCTCGACTCCGGCGGCCGTGAGGAGGGTGAGGCACAGATGCGGGTGAGTGTCCCCGAGCCAGGGGGGCGTAAGGACGTCGACGCGCACGCGCGTGGGGGCGCCCCCGACTCCGGCGGCCGTAAGGAGAGCGGCACGCCCGCGCGTGAGGCTGCCCCCGACTCCGGCGGCCGTGAGGGCGGTGTCGCGCCCACGCGTGAGGGGGGCCGTGACGCCGGGGGCCGTAAGGACGGTGACCCGCCCGCGCGTGGCGGTGCCTCCGACCCGGGCGGACGTAAGGGCGGCGGTACCTCCGCACGTACGGATTCCTCCGCACGTACGCAGCCCGCGTCCCGTACGGAGCCCGCGTCCCGTACGCAGCCCCCGTCCCGTACGGAGCCCGCCCCCCGTACGGATTCCGCCTCTCGGGGGGACTCCTCCGCGCGGTCGGACGCCGCACGCACGGACTCCTCCTCCGGCACGGACTCCGCGATCCCCTGGGACGACGGGCTGATCGCAAGGCGGGTGAATGAGAGCGCTGGTCAGGAGCAACCCGCCGTCGTGGAACCCCGCGCGTCCGGGGCGCAGGTCGTGACGCCGCTCGCGTACGACGGGGCGTTGCGGTCCCGGCTCGACGCGCTGCGTGAACTGGTCGGGCTCTCGCGCACCCGGCTGGACAACAGGACGCTCTCCGAGGCGGGCCGGGTGCTCGACGAGGCGGCCGCGCGGCGCCGGCTCTCCGGGCAGCACACCGTCGTCGCCATCGCGGGCGCCACGGGCAGCGGCAAGTCGCAGCTGTTCAACGCGCTCGCCGGGGTGACCATCTCGGAGACGGGCGTACGACGGCCGACGACCGCCTCGCCTCTGGCCTGCAGCTGGAGCGACGGCGCGGTCGGCCTGATCGAGCGGCTCGGCATCCCACCGCGGCTGCGGCGGCGTCCCGCGCAGAACGCGGCCGCGGACGGGCAGCTGCGCGGACTCGTTCTGGTGGACCTGCCCGACCACGATTCGGCAGCCGTGCAGCACCGCGAGCAGGTCGACCGGGTCCTGGCGCTCGTCGACGCGGTCATCTGGGTGGTCGACCCCGAGAAGTACGCCGACGCGGTCCTGCACGAGCGCTATCTGCGGCCCATGGCGGGACACGCCGAGATCATGTTCGTCGTCCTCAACCAGGTCGACCGGCTGCCCGGTGAGGCCACCGATCAGGTCCTCGACGACCTGCGGCGGCTGCTCGACGAGGACGGCATCGCGCTGGGCGAGCACGGCGAACCGGGTGCAGTCGTGCTCGCGCTCTCCGCTCTCACCGGGGAGGGCGTCGGCGAACTGCGTGAGGCGCTCGGCCAGTTCGTGGCGGAACGCGGGTCGGCCGCGCGCCGGATCTCGGCCGACGTGGACGCCGCCGGGTGGCGACTGCGGCCCGTGTACGCCGCGCGGCGGCGGACCGGGCTCAGCGAGGAGGCACGGGACGAGTTCTCCGCGCGGCTCGCGGACGCGATCGGCGCCACCGCCGCGGGCGAGGCCGCCGAGCGGGCATGGCTGCGCAACGCCAACCGCGCGTGCGGGACGCCCTGGCTGCGGCTGTGGCGCTGGTACCAGGACCGGGGCGAGCCCACGACGGGACGCCTGTCCGTGCGGACCCAGACGGACGAGGAGGCCACCGCGCGGCAGCGCGTCGAACAGGCGGTGCGTACGGTCGCCGACCGGGCGTCGGCCGGGCTGCCCACGCCGTGGGCGCAGGCGGTACGTGAGTCGGCTGTGCGGGGCGCTCAGGGGCTGCCCGAGGCGCTGGACGAGCTGGCCGCGCGGGCCGGACTGCCGCCCGGGCGGCCGCCGCGGCCGGGTTGGTGGCCGGCGGCCGTTCTGGTGCAGGCCTCCATGACGATCCTTCAGGTCATCGGCGGACTCTGGCTGGTGGGACAGATCGTCGGGGTGATGGCGCCCAACCTGGGCGTACCGGTGCTGCTGATGACGGCCGGCATCGTCGGCGGCCCGCTCGTCGAGTGGGGCTGCCGGATGGCGGCTCGAGGTCCGGCACGGCGGTACGGCCTGGAGGCGGAACGGCGGTTGCGGGAGGCGGCGGCCGGGTGCGGTCGGGCCCGGGTGCTGGATCCGGTGGCCTCGGAGCTGCTGCGGTACCGGGAGGTCCGTGAGCAGTACGGGCGGGTCATGGGGGTGGGGTCCGCGGGGAGGTGACCTGAGCAGCGACGTCTGTGGGGTCGGGTGGCGTCCTCGGCGGGTCCGTGGACCCCACAGGCCCCGTGGGTGCGGCCCTCACCCGTCCGGGTGGCGCGGTTATCCACAGACGGGCGGTGATCCACAGGGCTCAGCGGGCTCGTCCCGGCGGCGGCAGTCTGGCTTCGCGGCGATCGCGAAGGACGGTCGGACGCAGCCGTACGGGACGGGCCCGTACGCGTATCCGCCCGGCGTGAGAGGCCGGGCGAGGGGAGGGATCGAGATGAACGAGACGACCATCTGCGCGGTGGGCAATGTGGCGACACAGCCGGTGTACCGGGAGCTGACGACGGGACCGTCCGCGCGCTTCCGGCTGGCGGTGACCTCGCGCTACCTGGACCGTGGGAAGAACGAGTGGATCGACGGCCACACCAACTTCTTCACGGTGTGGGCCAATCGCCAGCTCGCGACGAACGCCGCCGGGTCGCTGAACGTGGGCGACCCCGTGGTGGTGCAGGGCCGGCTGAAGGTGCGCTCGGACGTACGCGAGGGACAGAGCTGGACCTCGGCCGACATCGACGCGACGGCCATCGGCCACGACCTCGCGCGCGGTACGTCGGCCTTCCGGCGCACCCTCAGGCCGGAGGCAGGAGCCGCAGCCGCAGCCGCTTCCTCCGCCTCCGTATCCACGCCGCCCGAGCCTGAGCCCGAGTGGGAGACGCCACCCGCCGACGCCGACTCCCAACAGGCCCAGGAACCGGTGGCGGTGACGTGACGTCAGTCACCTGTAGAGGCTGACCGAAGTGCGGCTTATCGGCGAATGCGTTCCGAACAACCCCGGTGGATTTGTCGATAAGCCCTGCTCACAAGGGATCTTGGCGATAACGATTCCGAGTCGGATCGGCCCTCCGACGGGATCACGGGGAAGCGTGGTGCGCCCCGTACCTAGGATGCCGCACATAGCTCTCGGGGCTTGAAGCTTCTGCTGGTGGGACCGTGCCCCCCACGTCAACGGGTCCTGCTCGAAGGGGAATTCTGTGTTTGCTGCGTTCTCTGCGCTGTCGGTGCGTGGGCGTGGGGCGGCTCGACTGGCCGCCTCGACCCTGGTGTCCGGGCTCGTCGCCGCCTCGGTGGTGGCCGGTGCCGGCCCGGCCGCGGCCGACGGGGCAGCCTGGAACCAGGGCGGGGCGACCGCGACCATAGGTGGCCTCAAGACCTACGGCGGCGCTGTCGTCCACGCCGACTCCGGTGACCAGGAGATCTCGGCCGGCCTGTTCGAGATGTCGGTCGACGGCGGCGGCATGCTGCAGACGTACTGCGTCGACATCCACAACCCCACGCAGCGCGACGCCAAGTATCACGAGACGCCCTGGAGCGGCACCTCGCTGGGCGCCAACAAGGACGCGGGCAGGATCCGCTGGATCCTGCAGAACTCCTACCCGCAGGTGAACGATCTCGCCGCCCTCGCGGGCAAGGCGGGCGTCAAGGGCGGCCTCACCGAGCAGGACGCGGCGGCCGGTACGCAGGTGGCCGTCTGGCGCTACTCGGACGGTGCGGACGTCGACGCCGTCGACCCGCAGGCCGAGCAGCTCGCGGACTACCTGGAGAAGAGCGCGCGGGGTGTGGCGGAGCCCGAGGCCTCCCTGCGGCTCGACCCGGCCGCGGTCTCCGGCCACCCGGGTGAGCAGCTCGGTCCGGTGACGGTGCACACCGACGCGGACGGCGTGACGCTGACGCCCCCGGCGGACGCCGCCACCAGCGGGGTGCGGATCGTGGACAAGGACGGCAGGGCCGTCACGTCCGCAGTCGATGGCGGTGAGGTGTTCTTCGAGGTTCCCGAGAACGCCACGGCCGGCCAGGCCGAGCTGACCGTGCAGGCCTCGACCACCGTGCCGGTGGGGCGCGCCTTCGCCGCCGAGAGCCGCAGCCAGACGCAGATCCTGGCCGGCTCCAGCGAGTCGACCGTCTCGGCGACGGCGAGCGCAAGCTGGGCGAAGACCGGTGCGATACCCGCGCTGTCCGCCGCGGAGAACTGCGACAAGGGCGGCGTCGACATCACCGCGGCCAACGAGGGCACCGAGGCGTTCACCTTCGAGCTGCTCGGGGTCGAGCACAGCATTCCGGCGGGCGAGTCACGGACGGTGACGGTCCCGCTGCAGGAGGACCAGGCGTACGACTTCACCATCCAGGGGCCGGGCGGCTTCGAGAAGCGCTTCACCGGAGTGCTGGACTGCATGACGCAGATGGGCGAGGCCGAGGCGGCGGGCGCCATGACCCAGACCCTCGCCGAGCCGAGCCCCGCCACGGTCGGCACGGTGACCGACGACACCAACCTCGCCGCGACCGGCGGCTCCGCGATGACCCCCCTGATCACGGGCATCGCCATCGGCCTGGTCGTGATCGGCGGCGCGGCGCTGATCGTCGTACGGAAGAAGCAGCAGTCGGCGCAGGGCTGAGGCAGGCCGGTCGGCGCCTGCGTGCGCCCTGCCGGAACACCAGATCAGGGGCTTGATCCACTGTGCTGGATCAAGCCCCTGACCGGTTCACGGGGTGCCTGGGGGTGCGCTGCCGTCGGCGGAACAACCCATGGACCGTCTGTCGCGGCCCGTACTCCACCGGTAGGTCTCGCCAGGGGGCACCGATGCGCACCCACCAGAGTCACGGCGTGGGACGTGGCTGGAAGCCCCGTCTCGGAACCCGGACTACCAGGCGCTGTTGTCGCAGCCCATGGTCGAGCCGATGTGGGTCTGCTGCGCGCCCGTGTTGCCCTCGCCGTTGAGCGCGTTGCCCAGCGCGCCGTTGAGGATGCCGACCTGGCCGAGGACGTCGACGTTCAGGTCGTGCGACTTGCAGTTCGAGCTCTGCAGGACGCTGACCTTGTCCCCGCCCTTGCCGCCGTGTCCGTGGCCGTCGGCGGTGGCCGTGCCGGCGCCCAGGAGTCCGACGGTGCCGATGGCAACGGCCATGACGGCAGCCTTGCGAAGGTTGTGCATGTCATCTCCGATGGAGTGAGGTGGGTGCGATCTGCGAGAGATCGACTTCGTACAGTTACGAGAGTTAATGTGAAAAATTCCTATATGTCCCGACGGCGCGCCGGAATCAACACCCGGCTGCGCCCAGGCGGACGACCGAACTCGCCACGGCTCGGCAACTGCGGCGCCGGTACCTCCCGCTGAGCTTCTGTCAGCCCGGCCGGGCCGACCGACGCGCGGCCCACCGCCTTCCGCGGCGAAACCCCAGGTCAGGGCCCATCGGCGATACGGGTTTCCCCCGAGGGGTGGCGATCCGGCAAGATGGGGTGTATCTGCCCACTGCCTGATTTCAAGCTGCCGGACGGTTTCTCTTGGCTGAGTTCATTTACACCATGCGCAAGGCGCGCAAGGCGCACGGCGACAAGGTGATCCTCGACGACGTCACCCTGAACTTCCTCCCCGGAGCGAAGATCGGCGTCGTCGGCCCGAACGGCGCCGGTAAGTCGACGATCCTGAAGATCATGGCGGGGCTGGAGCAGCCCTCGAACGGTGAGGCGTTCCTGTCGCCCGGGTACACCGTCGGCATCCTGATGCAGGAGCCCAAGCTGAACGAGGAGAAGACCGTCCTGGAGAACGTCCAGGAGGGCGTCGCCGAGGTCAAGGGCAAGCTCGACCGGTTCAACGAGATCGCCGAGCTGATGGCCACCGACTACTCCGACGCGCTTCTCGAAGAGATGGGCAAGCTCCAGGAGGACCTCGACCACGCCAACGCGTGGGACCTCGACGCCCAGCTCGAGCAGGCCATGGACGCGCTCGGGTGCCCGGCCGGCGACTGGCCCGTCGTCAACCTCTCCGGTGGTGAGAAGCGCCGCGTCGCGCTGTGCAAGCTGCTGCTGGAAGCCCCTGACCTGCTGCTGCTCGACGAGCCCACCAACCACCTCGACGCCGAGTCGGTGAACTGGCTGGAGCAGCACCTCGCCAAGTACGAGGGCACCATCGTGGCCGTGACCCACGACCGGTACTTCCTCGACAACGTGGCCGGCTGGATCTGCGAGGTCGACCGCGGCCGGCTCCACGGCTACGAGGGCAACTACTCCAAGTACCTGGAGACCAAGCAGACCCGTCTGAAGGTCGAGGGGGCGAAGGACGCCAAGCGCGCGAAGCGGCTCAAGGAAGAGCTCGACTGGGTCCGCTCCAACGCCAAGGGGCGTCAGGCCAAGTCCAAGGCGCGCCTCGCTCGCTACGAGGAGATGGCCGCCGAGGCCGACAAGATGCGGAAGCTGGACTTCGAGGAGATCCAGATCCCGCCGGGCCCGCGTCTGGGCAGCATCGTCGTGGAGGTCAACAACCTCAGCAAGGCTTTCGGCGAGAAGGTTCTCATCGATGATCTTTCGTTCACGCTTCCGCGTAACGGGATCGTCGGTGTCATCGGCCCCAACGGCGCCGGCAAGACCACCCTTTTCAAGATGATCCAGGGTCTGGAGACGCCCGACTCCGGCAGCATCAAGGTCGGCGACACCGTCAAGATCTCGTACGTCGACCAGAGCCGCGAGAACATCGACCCGAAGAAGAGCCTGTGGGCCGTGGTCTCGGACGAGCTCGACTACATCAACGTCGGCCAGGTCGAGATGCCCTCGCGGGCGTACGTCTCGGCCTTCGGCTTCAAGGGCCCCGACCAGCAGAAGGCCGCCGGTGTCCTCTCCGGTGGTGAGCGCAACCGCCTCAACCTCGCGCTCACCCTCAAGCAGGGCGGCAACCTGCTGCTCCTCGACGAGCCGACGAACGACCTGGACGTCGAGACGCTGTCGAGTCTTGAGAACGCGCTGCTGGAGTTCCCGGGCGCGGCCGTGGTCGTCTCCCACGACCGCTGGTTCCTCGACCGGGTCGCCACGCACATCCTCGCCTACGAGGGCGAGTCCAAGTGGTTCTGGTTCGAGGGCAACTTCGAGTCGTACGAGAAGAACAAGGTCGAGCGGCTCGGCGCGGACGCCACCCGTCCGCACCGCGCCACCTACAAGAAGCTGACCCGGGGCTGATCGATCTTGCGCCACATCTACCGTTGCCCCCTGCGCTGGTCCGACATGGACGCGTACGGACACGTCAACAACGCGGTCTTCGTCCGCTACCTGGAGGAAGCCCGCATCGACTTCCTGTTCCGTCCGGAGAAGGACTTCAAGCAGGGGTCGGTGGTGGCGCGCCACGAGATCGACTACAAGCGGCAGCTCGTCCACCGGCACCACCCGGTGGACATAGAGCTGTGGGTCAGTGAGATCAGGGCCGCGTCCTTCACCATCACCTACGAGGTGAAGGACGACGACCTGGTCTACGTCCGGGCCTCGACGGTGGTCGTGCCGTTCGACTTCGAGGCGGAACGGCCGCGCCGGCTCACCGCGGAGGAGAAGGAGTTCCTCCGCGAGTACACCGACGACGCGGGCGACACGGGCGACAAGGACGCTGTGGAGGAGGCCGCCGCCGCATGACGGTGCTCCACCTCGCCGACGAGGGGGAGGCAGCGGATCTCGCGGCCTTCCTCTCCCGGCTGCTCCACTACGACCGTGGAGCCGCGGTGCGCCTGCAGGCGGCCGGCACCGCGCTCGCCGTCTTCGGACGGCCACCGTCCTTCGAGGTGCTGGCGATCCGCGCCGCACGCCTCGCGAAGCCGTACGAGAACGGGCTCGACGTCACCCTGGACGTGACCGTCTCCGCGGGTGAACTCCTGGAGTCCGTCGACGAGTCGGCGGCCACCGCGGTCGTGCCGGGAGCCGTGACCGGGCCGCCGTGGGCCGGCGTGCTCCCGCCGCGCGGCGGATGGCGGGCGGTGCCGGGGCTGCCCGCGCCCGATGCCCTGCGGGCGATGGTCGGTGCGGGTGTCGCGGAGTTCCGGTCGCGTACCCAGGAGTTGGCGGCCGAGCAGCGCACCCGGGCCGAACTCGACCGGGTCGGGCGGGAGATCTGGTCCCGGACCGTCGGGGACACTCATCTGCCGGTGCGCGCCGTGCACGCGGCCCAGTCGCTGGGATTCCTGCGCGCCACCAGGGAGCTGGCCCTGCTGTCGTCCGGTGCGTGGCTGCGGCTGCGCACGCCGTACGGGTCGATCGCCGTACGGCGTGCGGGACTCGGCAGTCTGGATGTCAGCGTCCGCTGACAGCCGGCTCAGCCCGCGGTGTTCACCATCGACGCCGCCGCGTACGTCAGGTAGTTCCACAGCGTCCGCTCGTGCTCCTCGGAGAGGCCGAGCTCGTCGACGGCGTCCCGCATGTGCTTCAGCCACGCGTCGTGGGCCGCGCGGTCGACGGTGAACGGGGCGTGGCGCATGCGCAGGCGAGGGTGGCCGCGGTTCTCGCTGTACGTCGTCGGGCCGCCCCAGTACTGGATCAGGAACAGCGTGAGGCGCTCCTCGGCCGGGCCCAGGTCCTCCTCGGGGTACATGGGCTTCAGCAGCGGGTCCTCGGCCACGCCCTGGTAGAAACGGTGGACGAGGCGGCGGAAGGTCTCCTCCCCGCCGACCTGCTCGTAAAAGGTCTGCTCCTGAAGCGTGCCGCGCCGAATCTCATTCACCCGTCCATGGTCTCAGACGCGGAGACGGAGGACCTGAGGCTTAGGACCAGCGGTCGTGAAGGGCGGGCCGGCCCGAGTGACGCGTTCCGGATCGTCCGGTGGAGTGCTCGCCTCGCGGCGTCTCGCGCAGGACAGTGGACGTATGAGCGCGCACGCTCTCGACAATGACCTGGACGACCTCGCCGCCTCGGCACGGTCCGCGCTGGTGCGCGAGATCGACGCCATCGGGGCATGGAGCGCGGACCCGCGGTGGCGGGACGTCTTCGCCGCCGTGCCACGGCATCTGTTCGTGCCGTACTACTACGTCGGCGTCGCCGGCGGCTACGAGCGCCGCTGGGGCCAGAGCCCCGACCCGGCCGCGCGTGAGCGTTGGATGCGCGGCGCGTACGCCGACACCCCCCTCGCCACCCGGCTGCGCGACGGCGAGCTGCTCTCCTCCAGCAGCCAGCCGTCCCTGATGGCGATGATGCTGGTCGCGCTGGAGGTGACGGACGGCGACAGCGTCCTGGAGATCGGCGCGGGCACGGGCTTCAACGCCGCCCTGCTCGCCCGCCGGCTCGGCGACGACGACCTCGTCACCAGCATCGACCTGGAACCGGAGATCACCGAGTCGGCCCGGCGGCATCTGACGGCGGCCGGATACCACCCCGTCGTCGTCACGGGCGACGGGGCGCGCGGCGTGCCCGAGCGCGCCCCCTTCGATCGCATCATCGCGACGTGCGCCCTGCCGTCGATCCCGCGCGCCTGGCTCGCCCAGTGCCGCACCGGCGCCCGCATCCTGACACCGCTCGCCACCGGCCTGCTCGCCCTCGCCGTCCAGGACGCCGAGCACGCCGAGGGGCGCTTCCTGCACACGCCCGCCTACTTCGTGCCGCTGCGTGGCGGGGTCCGGACCGAGCCGGAGTCCTCGCCCGTGGCCGGGCTGCCGCGCCGGGCCCGGGAGCACGAGCTGTTCGGCTTCCTGCTGGCGCTGACCCGCGGCAGCCTCGATCCGCAGGAGGCGTACGCCCTGTGGGAGCGCGAGGGGCAGCCGCAGCGGGAGCGGTACGGGATCACGGTGCGCGGCGAGCACGAGTGGGCCTGGCTGGACGACCCGGAGGGGCCGTACGCCTGGCCGCTGCCCGGCTGAAACGCCGGGAGGGGCGGTCGTACGGCACTTTCCTGCCGTACGACCGCCCCGTCCCGGTATCGAGATCGAGCCGCGCCCGGAGCCGGGCGGTCGTGTTCCGGCTAGCCGCGCCGGACCGTGATCGTCGTCCACGCCCCCACGTGCACCCGGTCGCCGTCCTGCAGCGGCACCGGCACGAAGGGCTGGATCGGCTCCTCGGAGCCGTTCACCGTGGTGCCGTTCGTCGAGTTCTGGTCGACGACCGCCCAGGTGCCGTCGGGCTGCTGGACCAGGACCGCGTGCTGGTGCGAGACGCCCGGGTCCTCCGGCGGCACCGACAGGTCGATGTCGGGGGTGTCGCCGGTGGAGTGGCGGCGGCGGCCGATGGTGACCTGGTTGCCGGTGAGCGTGCGCTGCTGCTCGGGCGAGTACGCGGGCAGGTTGAGGCCCGCGGCCTCGGGGCCGGAGCGGTGCATCATCGCCATGAAGTACTCACGGTCCGGACCGATCGTAGCCAGCCAGGTCGTCGGCTGCTGCGGGTAGCCCTGACCGGGGGGCGGGGCCTGGGTGGCGCCGGGCTGCGGGTAGCCGTAGCCGCCCTGGGCGGGGCCACCGGGAGCGCCCGGTCCACCCGGAGCGCCGGGACCCGACGAGGGCGGTGAGATCACCCAGTCGTCGTCACCGCCGCCGAAGGACGGTCCGCCCTGCGGGGGGCGGTTCGTCTCCTGCGGGAACCCGGGCGGGGCCGGCGGAGCGGACGGGCTTGCCTGCTGGAAGGCCTGCGGACCACCGCTGGTCGCGCCCGGACCGCCGGGCGGCGTGGGCCCGGGCGGCGGCGGAGCCTGCCGCGAGGGGTCGCCGAAGACGGAGGGGCCGTTGCCTCCCGGGCCACCGGGACCTCCGTGACCTCCGTGACCTCCGTGACCGCCTGGGCCACCGGGACCGCCGGGGTTGGTGGCACCCGGGCCGCCGTGGCCCGGACCGAAGCCGCCCGGGGCGCCGCCGGGGCCGCCGAAGCCCTGACCAGGGCCGGGGCCACCCATGCCGCCGGGACCGCCGGGGCCCCCAGGACCGCCCTGGCCGCCGGGACCGCCCTGGCCGCCGGGACCAGGGCCGCCGGGACCGCCCTGGCCGCCGGGACCAGGGCCGCCGGGACCACCCGGGCCACCCGGAGCGCCGTGTCCGCCCGGTCCCGGAGGCTCCGCGCCGAACGGCGGGATCGGCTCCGCCGGGCGGTTCATCTGGGACGGGCGCGAGCCCTGGTAGTCGTACGAGTCACCGCCGCCGAACGACGGCGGGGGCCCCGACTGCTGCTGGAAGTGCGAGGGCAGGCCCGGGCCGCCGGGCGCCGGGGGGCGCGGGGCAGCGGGGGTGTACGAGGTCGCCGTGTTGGTCAGGAAGTTCCACCGGCACTCCTCGCAGAACGGCGCCCCGCCCTCACGGGGCGTACGGCACTGCGGGCAGAGCTCCGGCTCCGGTACGGCGGAAGGATGCGGGGGGCCGCCCGGCTGACCGGCGTTCGGGCCGCCGAACGGACCACCGGGAGCAGGGCCGCCGGGGCCACCGGGCGGCGGGAAGCCGTAGCCGCCACCGGGCGGGGGCGGCGGCGGAGGGGGCGGAGGTACGGCACCGGCCATGCGGTGACCGCAGACCTCGCACCAGTCGTCGGAACCCGACTGGTGTCCGTTCGGGCAGGTCGGCATGTCGGCGCTTCCCCCTCTCCTTTTCCGGCCGCTCACGACCGGATTTCTCCAACCCCAAGGGGTCAGGCTCGATCCTTTTCAGGGTCCTGCTGGGTCCTGCTAGGTCACTTCTTTACACGAACAGTCTTTGTGGACCGTGTCTCGAGAGTCATCTCGTCGGCCTCCGCGACCTTCGCCTTCAGTCGCACAGTACCCGCCGCGGCGTCGACCACGTCCACCACCTTCGCAAGGAGTTTCGCCGTATCGGCATTTCCGGAGGCGCCGGCGAGCTGAACGGCGCGGCCCAGTTTGGCCGTTGCTCCATCGATATCGCCGGACTTGCGAAGATCGAGGCCTTGTTGGATGACTTGTGCCAGTTCGGCCTGGCCGGTGTAGTGGGCGACCTGGGGGTTGATCGAGGTCGAGGCGACCATGTCGTCGGTCCACACGGCCCGTACGAGGCCCTGCGCGCCCAAGTTCTGCGCGGTGCCGTCGGACTGCGGGACGACCAGGGAGACCCGGGCGGCGAGCATCTCCCGGCCCAGGTCGGCGGCGGGCACCTCGACGCATACGTGGTAGTCACGGGACTCGTCGCCCCAGGACCCCGTGGGGTAGTCGCCGGCGCGCGGACCGGCCTCGGTGCGGCGGTCGGTCAAGTCCTCGACCGTCGGAGCGACTTGTTTGACGTACTTGATGGTCGTGCCCACCGGCGTCCACACCCGCAGGGCGACGTCCGCGACCTCCTTGCCCATCGCGGTCTCCATCATCTGCGTGAAGTCGGCGGCGAGACCGGCCGGGTCGGCGACGATGTCGGAGCTGCCCAGCAGCGCGGAGGCGATGGCTGTGACTTCTTTCACTTCCCAGTCGGTGCCCACGCCCCGGGCGTCACAGGTGAAGCGTCCGGCACAGGTGTCGAGGGCGGCTTTGAGGTCCTGAGGCGACTCGTGCTCGTTGCGGCCGTCGGTGAGCAGGATGCCGTGCCGGATGGCGACGTCCGCCGAGGACAGCAGGCGGTCGGCGAGCCGCAGCCAGGTGCCGATGGCCGTACCGCCGCCCGCGCTGAGCCTGCGCAGCGCCTGCTTGGCCTGGTCGCGGGTGGTGGCGTCGGCGATCGCCAGCCGGCCGCCGCCCGGGTACACCTCCTTGGCCACGTGTGTGCCGTCGATCACCGCGAAGTGCACGCCGTCGCGCAGGGTGTCGATCGCGGCGGCCGTGGCGTCGCGGGCGTTGCGCATCTTGGTCGGCGGGTAGTCCATCGAGCCCGAGCAGTCGACCATGACCGCCACGCCCGCGGACGGGCCCTGTCCGGGCGAGTAGAGGTGGGGCGCGGCGACCGCGGTGCCGACCGTGCCACCGCCGGTCGCGGTCACCGTGGCGATCGCGTTGACCTCGCGACCGCCCTCCGGGAGGTACTCGTTCTGGTACACGTCCACCGAGAACTGCGGCACATTTGATTTCGAGAAGTTGGCCATACGTTCTCAAATCCCCCTAAAGAACCCCGTGGTGGGGCTATGGCTGTCGACGGACCGGTCCCCTCCGGTCCGATGAGGCCGTCCCCGCAGTTGGCCTCAGGCCGATCCTGCCCCCATCGGCGGCGCCGGGAACGGCAGGACGGCCACTGTTACGTTGTCGTGGCCCCCGCCGTCGAGCGCGTGTCCGACGAGGACCTGGGCGCTGTGCAGGGGCGCGCGGCGGCGTCGAGGGGCACGACGTCGGCCATGTCGTCGGCCGCCTCCGCGTAGTTCCACAGCCCGTCCGTGCACACCACCACTACACCCGGCCGGTCCGGCTTGAAGGAAGCGGTGTGCGGCTCCAGTTCGTAGGCGTCCGCGCCGAGCCAGCCCGTGATGGCGTGGGCGCGCTCGTCGGCGTACGCCTCGGCCTCGTTCATCAGGCCCGCGGCGACCATCTGCGCGGCCCAGGAGTCGTCCTCGGTGAGCCGGGCCGGGGGAGTGCTGCGGTCCACCGGGACCCAGTAGGCGCGGCTGTCGCCGACCCAGCCGACGACGAGCAGGCCCGCGGTGACGATGGCGCCGACGAAGGTGCAGGCCGGCGCGTTCTGGTGCGGGGCTTGCTCGCGGGCCGTGGCCGGCTCGTTGGCGAGGGCGTTGACCGCGTTGGAGGCGGCGATGATCGCGTCGTGCATGGCCTGCTGCGGGTGTGCGCCGCGCGGCAGGGCGGCCAGCAGCGACTCGCTCGCGGACCGGGAGGCGGCCATCGAGGCGTCGTCGGGGCGGGTCGCCGAGGACACGCCGTCGCAGACGATCGCCACAACCGCGGGCCGGCCGTCGGGCAGTGCGGTGCAGCCGACGGCGAACGCGTCCTCGTTGCGGTGGTGGCGCAGGCCGCGGTCGCTGACGGCGGCGACGGGGCCGGCGTCCTGCTCCATGTGGTCGCGCTCGCGCGGCTGGGCGTGCCCGCAGTTCTCGCAGTACCCGTCGTGGTCGACACGGCCCGCGCGGCACGCCACACACACCTTGGTGCCCTCGGGCGGGGTCGGCGCGGCGGGGGACACGCGGGGGTCGGGTGCCTGCAGCGCGTACTCGTCCGGCTCCGGACCGGCGTACCCGTCGGGCTCCGGGGGCCGGTCGAAACGGACGCCGGAGGCCGGGGAGTCGGGGGAGCCGGCCGGGGGCGGAGGGCCTGCGGGGGCGGGGGGCGTGTGCGGGCCGCTGGGCGCGGCGGGGCCGCCCGGCGCCGGGACGGTGGGGTGACCGGGTGGTGCGTGGTGGCCGGGCTGTGCCTGGTGCCCGGGGGCCGGGGAGGCGCCCGGGACGCCGTGGCTGCCGGGCGCCGGGACGCACGGTGTGCCGTGCACGGCGTCGGGAGCGGTCGCCGCCGGCGGCACCTGCGGGGGCGGGGGTGTGCCCGGGGGCAGATCGCGGCCGCCGGAGTCGGTGCCGGGGAGGTCCGTCGGCAGATGGGCGGCCTCGGAGGCGGAGCCGTCCGGCGCTGCGACGGGCCAGTCCGCGTCGGGCGCGCCCGCGGCAGGGGGCGGCACCGAGCCGTTCATGGCGACGGTCGGATGGTCGTCCGGCCGTACCGGCACGGCGGACAGGTCATATCCGCACGCACCGCAGAAACGGTCACCCGACTCGAGCGGCCATTCGCAGCTCGGGCAGGCGGACAACTGGGGCATCTGCGACATCAACTACACCCACGTCCGGGGGCGGTAACGGTTGGCACGTTCCACCAGGTCGATCCTCTCCTCGCCGCCCCGCGCGAGCCGGGCCAGCGTGCGGTACGAACGTTCCAGGCCGAAACGCAGTCCCCGCTCGTCCAGGCCGCTGCCGAGCAGCGTCCGTCCTCCGGCGGCGGCAGGCGGGGCGGAACCCTGGCCACCGGAGAGTATCCAGTCCAGCGCGCAACCGAGGACTTCCGCCGACAACTGCTCCCGGCGCGCCGGGTCCAGACCATACGCGTCCAGCGCCTCGACCTGGCCCGCGGCGGCGGTCAGGTCGTCCAGGAACGGTACGTCGGCGGCGGCCGCCGTGCGTTGACGCAGCCGGGCGCGGACGGCCGCCACGCGTGCGGCCGTGTAGTGGATGGAGCTCTCCGGAACCGACTCCAGGGTCCCCACGGCGCCGCTGCGGTCGCCGGTCGCGAGCTGGACGCGGGCGAGACCGAAGGCCGCGCTCACATAGCTGGGGTCGGTGGACCACACCAGGCGGTAGTACTCGGCGGCGTTGTCCAGCTGGCCCAGCACCTCCGCGCACAGACCCAGGGCCAGCTTGGGTGCGGGCTCGCCGGGGAAGGCGTCGTAGATCGCGTCGAACGCGAGCGCGGCGCCCTCGTGGTCGCCGGTGCCGAGCGCCGCCACGCCGCGGTACCAGACGATCCGCCAGTCGTCGGGCCGCTCGTCCTCCAGCTCCAGCAGCTGCTCGTGCGCGGTGCGGGTGTCGCCGTTCTCCAGCCAGGCCCGCACCTGCCGCAGCCGTGTCTCGGTCGACGGCCCCGGCGCGGCGGCGAGCGCGCCGAGCAGCTCGGCCGGCGCGGTGGTCATCAGACCGGCGAGGAAACCGGCGTTGGGGTCCGCGGGATCGACGTGGGGGACCGGCAGTGCGAGGGCGGCGACGGGGGCGTCGACGGCCTTGACGATGCCGGCGCCCGCGGCGGCACCGGCGGCCAGGGAGGTCGCAGGGGCGCCGGCGGACGCGGCGGTCCCGTTCCCGGCAGGTGCCACCCGCGCCCCCAACCGCGAGACCTCCCCGTCCAGCTTGGGGAACAACACGGTGTCCGTGACCCGTACTTCGGGGCCGAACAGCGTCGACAGGGACGGCCTCGCGCGGCCCGTCTGCAGGGAGACGACCTCGCGCAGTACGCCCGTGAGCTGCTCCGTCATCTCCTGGGCGGAGGCGAAGCGGCGGGCCGGGTCCGGGTCGGTGGCGCGGACCAGGAGGCGGTAGAAGGACTCGTACCGGTGGAAGACCTCGATGTTGTCGGGGTCGGGCAGCGAGTCGGCGTAGACGTTCGTGTAGCCCTGGAAGTCGAAGGTCAGGACGGCGAGCGTGCGGGCGACCGTGTACAGGTCCGAGGCCACCGACGGGCCGACGTCCGCCACCTCGGGCGCCTGGTAGCCCACCGTGCCGTAGATGGCCGACTCGTCGTCGTCCATCCTGCGCACCGCGCCCATGTCGATCAGCTTGAGCTGGTCCTCGGTCTGGATGGCGTTGTCGACCTTGAAGTCGCAGTACAGGAGGTTGCGGCTGTGCAGGTGACCGAGGGCCTCCAGCGCCTCGATGCCGTACGCGCACGCCTGCTCCACCGGCAGCGGGTCCCGCTTGCCCGTCCCGGTACGGCGTGAATTGGCGATCTCCTTGAGCGACTTGCCGCCGACGTACTCCATCACGATGTAGCCGTCGAGCGAGCCGGTGCGCTGGTCGAGGTGCTCGACGAAGTTGTAGATCCGCACGATGTTGGCGTGCTCGATCTCCGCGAGGAAACGCCGCTCGGAGATCGCCGCCGCCATCGCGTCCTGGTCGCCGGTGTCGAGCAGGCCCTTGAGCACCACCCAGCGGTCGGAGACCGCGCGGTCCACGGCGAGGTACACCCAGCCGAGGCCGCCGTGCGCCAGACAGCCCGCGACCTCGTATTGGCCGTGCACGATGTCGCCGGACTTCAGCTTCGGGACGAAGGAGTACGGGTGGCCGCACTTCGTGCAGAATCCCTCCGTACGGCCCGGCCGGTCGCCGCGGGCCCGGCCGACGGGTGCGCCGCAGTCCGAGCGGGAGCAGAACCGCTTGCGCTCGGGCACCTCCGGGTTCTCCAGCACCATCGCGCGCGGGTCGGGGCGCGGCACGCCCGGGACCTGGACCAGGCCGACGCCGAGCCGCCCGCGGCCGCTGGAGCCGGCCGTGGAGCCGGAGCTGCGCACCGACACCGAGCGGCCCGTGGAACGGCCCGACAGCGAACGTGACAGCCGTCCCGACACCGAGCGCCGGGACTTCGACGACTGGGACGACGTACGGGACGACGAACGGGAGCTGCCGCGGCTGCTGGAGCGGGAGCTGCCGCTGCCCGCCGACCCGCGCGAGGCCTTGCCGCCGGCCGTCACCCCGGTGGGCGGCGAGCCGACCGTGCCGGTCGCCGAGACGACCGGGGCGAGGCCGCAGGTGTCGCAGTACAGCTCGCCGCCGCCCACGTCCTCGTACGTCCCGCCGCAGTCCGGTCGCTGACAGCTCTGCTGTGGCTGACTCATGACGACGACACCCCCCTGACCCTCATGATCCCGGCCCCCTCCGGTCCTCGGGCGCGCGCGGCCCCGGCACCCGCCCGCTGCCGAGCAGTTCGGCGGCCGCGTGCTGGTAGCGCAGCACGGCCTGCTCGGCGACGCGCAGGTCGCAGGGCGCGCTCCACAGCATGCGGCGGGCCGCGTCGTACCGCTCGATGAGGAACGGGTCCTCCGCCAGGCCGTGCCGGGCCACCTTCGCCTTGTACGCGTCGAGGCGGCCGCGCAGCTCGGCGCGGACCGCCAGGGGCGCGGTGACCGCGGTCAACGACTCGCGGGCGCGCATCAGTTCGTCCTCCGCCTTCTCCTCCAGGGACTCCAGGAGCGGTGACAGGCGGTGCCACTGGGCGTGTCTGCGGTACTCGGCGGCTGTCGCCAGCTGCTCCTGCAGCACGGTCGGCGGGCCGCTGACGACCGGCACCTCCGTGGCGGCGATCTTCGCCAGCACCTCGCCGCGCGCGATACGGGCCTCGGCGAGCGTACGGTCCGCGCGCGACAGCACGTCACGCAGCCGGACCAGACGCTGCTCGGCATCCTGACGGACCGTCAACACCGCGTCGATCTCACGGCGTACGTCCTCCAGGGCGCGCGCCTCGCGGTCGTAGACCGTGGTGTCCGGCCTGCCGCCCCCCGGCGCCGAACTCCCCTGCGTGGGAACCCAGTACGCCAGCGGGTCGGACACCACTTCCGAGCGCAGCTTGGTGAGCGTGCGCGTGATGCGCTCCAGGTCGTCTCCCGCCGGGTGCTCGCCGGGGCGTACGCCGACGGAGTGCGCGAGGCGGCGGGTGCGCTGGAGCTCCGCGGCCAGTAAATCGATACGGGCGGGCAGCGCCGACCACACCGCGTCGGCGGCCACGACCATGTCCAGCGACGTCGCGTACAGCTCGTTCATCCGCTCCACGAGCGTGACGAGCGTGAACTGTTCGCTGAGCTTGCCCGGACTGCCGTGCAGTGTCGGCGCGTTGGCCGTGGCCGTCGCGGAGCCCGCCAGCGTCACCGACTCGCCGCGCAGCAGTTCCGTCAGTTCCACCAGGTCCTCGCGGCTGGACCAGCGACGCCGGGAACGGATGTCGCGGGCGGCGCGCAACGCGTCCGTGTACGCGTCGAAATACGCCCACAGCAGCGTTATCGACGCCTCCGCGGTCGTCCACCGCTCCTTGGTGACGCCCGTGAGCTCGGCGCCCTCGAGAAGTCTGCGGCCCGCGTGGTCCTGCAGCGCGAGGAGCGAGGTCTCGATCGCCTCGTGCTCCGCGCCGAGCCGCGCCAGCGCACGGTCCACCTCGTCCCGGTCCATCACCGGCCCGGCGGGGTCCGTGACGCCCATCGATCACCTCTCGCTGCTGTCGTGTTCCGTCGGTTCGGTCTGTTCGTGCCGGTGCGGTCGTTCCGTCTGTTCCCGTCAATCGTGCGTCAGTTGATGGTCGGTCACTTGTACTTCGCGTCGGGAGGGGTCGCCGACGCCGACTTCTTGTCGCCCTGATCCATGGTCGGGTGCAGCCACTTCTCGTACGACGCCTTCCAGCCGCCGTCCTCGACGTAGTTCTCCAGGGTCCGGTTGACCTGGCGTACCAGATCGTCGGAGCCCAGTTTCATCGCCACGCCGTAGTACTCGTCCGTGAACAGGCCGCCCTTGAGTTCCACCGTCGGGTCCTGCGCGGCCTGGCTGGCCGCGAGCGCGCCGTCCGTGACGACCGCGTCGACCTCGCCGAGCTGCAACTTCACCAGGCAGTCGAGCTGGTTGGGGACGGTGGTCGTGATGTCGGTGGAGTCGGGGAGGTCGCCGGACTCGCGGCCCGCCTCCAGGTTGTCGTACGCCGTGGAGCCCTGCGCCGAACACACCTTCCTGCCGGCCAGGGTCTTGTCGAAGCCGGTGATCTTCGAGGTCTTGGGAGCCAGGACCTGCTGGCCGGTGACGAAGTAGGGGGCGGAGAAGGCGACTTGCTCGATACGGTCGCAGTTGATCGTCATGGTGCGGACCACCATGTCGACCTCGCCCTTCTGGATCGCCTCGACACGGCGGCTGGTCGGGATGGCCTTGAACTGCACCGCGTCGCGGTCGCCGAGGATGTCCTCGGCGATCCGGTGGACGAGGTCGATGTCGAAGCCCTCGAGCTCGCCGGAGGGGTTGTTCGGGTCGAGGTAGCCCCAGCGGTAGCTGTTGGTGTCGACGCCGACGATCAGGCGGCGGTCCTTGCGGGCCTTGATGGCGTCGACGGTCGGGCTGCCGCCGTTCCCGCCGGACGGGGTCAGGCTCTGGTCCTGCGGGTTCTCGCAGTCCTCCGCCTTCGCCTGGCTGACCCGGGCGATGCCCTGGCCCGCGGTGGCCGCGTCGTCGTCGCGGTGCTGGGACAGGGGCAGCAGCAGGGCGAAGGTCACCGTCAGGGTGACGACCAGCGCCATCGCGGCTACGCCGCCCCAGCCGCGCAGGCCGGTGCGCAGGCTTCGCCAGAGGTTGCCTGTGGGGGTGCCTGTGCGGATCCCTGTGCCCCGGAGGTGACCCGAGTCATCGCTTGCGTTCATCGTCGTGCCCCCTCTCACCTGTACTCCGACAGCCTGCGGCCGATGCCGAGGACCGCGCCGGCCGCGCCCAGGACCGCGAGGACCGCGGCGCCGGTCGGGAGGCCGGTCAGCGAATCACGGCCGTCGCTCGCGGCCTGCTTGAACTCGGTCTGTTCGTGCGCGAGCGCTGCCGCCAGGGCCTTGTCGACGTTGTCGAAGCACACGCTCGTCGGCTCCTTCGCGGCGCCGATGACGCGGTCGCGGGCGGCCTGGTAGTTGCCGTTGTTGTTGTCGTCGCGGGCGACGTCGTGGCGGTCCTTCCAGACCTTCATGAAGCTGTTCGCGTCCTGGACGGGCTTCTTGCCGGTCGCGTCGTCCGCGAGGTCCTCGGCACGGTTGAGAGCGTTGCCCAGTTGATCGATCTGCTGGTCGTAGCCCCACTCGTACGCGTCGACGACCGTGTCGTCTTCGAGTGTCCTCGTGTCCGCGCCGCGGCGGACCAGGGTCAGGTTCTCGTCGCTGCGGGCCGTGAGTGAGGCGATGCGGGCCTCGTGCAGCACAGTCAGGGAGCGGACGCCGTGGTCGTAGGAGTCGTTCAGGCCTGCCCGGGCGACCATGTGGCTGACGGCGAGCCACAGCAGGACCACCGTGGCCGTGGCCGTGGCCGTGACGAGGCCGTGGTTCAGGACCCTGTTCGTGCGCCGGTAGTTGCGGCGCTGGGCCCAGGCGAGGGCGGCGAGGGCGACGATGCCGAGGCCTGCGGCGGCCCAGGGGAAGGACTTCGCGTCCGCGTAGTCCTCGCTGAGGCGCTGGTTCTCCGTCTGGTACAGCTTTTCGGCCCTGGGCAGCATGTTCTGCTGCATCATCTCGTTCGCGGCGCGCAGGTACGCGCCGCCGACGGGGTAGCCCTGGCGGTTGTTGGCCCTTGCTGTCTCCACGAGGCCCTTGTACTCCGGGAGGAGTCTGCTGAGTTCCGCGATGGTCTTCGCGGAGGGGGAGCCCGGTTCGGAGTTGGCTGCCGCGGTGACTAGTTTCGCTGCGGCCGTGCGGATGTCCTTCTCGTAGCCCTCGCGCATGGCGGGCTTTTCCTGCAGGCCTGCGAGGTAGCCGCTGGCCGCGGCGGTGTTGGCGTCCGCCAGGGAGCGGTAGATGTCGGCGGCGTCCGAGCTGAGGGGCTGGCTGCGGTTGAGGACGTCGTCGGCGGCCGCCCCGCGGTCGGTCATCTGCCAGGCGGCTACTGCGCCGAAGGCGATGACGAGGGCGGCGAGGAGGGCACCGATGATGCGGAGGCGGCCGGGTTCGGTGGTGGCGGCTGCGCGGAGTCGGTCCAGGCCCTCGGCGAAGGCGGTTCGGCGGGGTGGTGTTGCCGGCGCGTTGGGGCGGCCGATGGCGGTGGGGGGTGCGGGGCGGCCCGGGGGTGCGGGCTGGGGCGGCACGGACGGCATGGTGGGTGCGCCTTGTGCCGGGTCGTTTCCCGGTGGTGGTGCCGTGCTGCTCTTCGGCGTCTGTGTCACTGTTGACCTCCCCCGTGGCCATCCGTGCCGCAAGTATCGCTGCCGGGACTGACATCCGCACCGGCCTTCGCTGGATCTTGATCGGATCGCAGCGCGGATCCCGAAATCCCGGCACACCGAAACCGCTGTGCACGAGCCCCCTGCCCATGAATACGCCGGGGGAATCTGTTCGGTTCCAGGTTCGAGAGGGTGCGCGCCGATGCCTGCGGCGGCCTGTGGCTGCTTCGGTGGGGGTGCGCGTAGCGCCTTGCGGGTGTGTGGTGGCTCGGGGCCGTGCCGGGGGGTGCGGCGCCGCGGGGTGCGCCACCACGGCCACTCTGCCGGTCACTTTGGTGGGGGTGAGGTTACGGCTCGAAGTGTTGGCGGAGTCGGACGTGTACCTCCGGGAGTGCCCCCACCGCGTCCAGGCCCAGCAGGGCCGCGCCCAGTACCGGGCTTGCCGTGACCACGTGAGGGACGGCCTTGGGGGCGCGGGTGGTGAGCAGGGCGTGGATGGTGTCGAGCAGTTGGGGGTGGCGGGCAGCCAGGACGCCTCCGCCCAGGAGCACCGGGGTGGACTCCTCCAGGAGGTCCAGTCGGGTCAGAGCGACCGTCGCCATGGTGACCACTTCGTCGGCGAGGCGGTCCACGAGATCGCGGGCGATCGGGTCACCGGCCGCCGCGGTGGTGAAGAGGACCGGGGTCAGCTCGTGGCGGCGGGTGGGGGCGATGTGTTCGAGGTGCAGGGCCTCGATGAGGGCGTACATGGTGGGCAGGCCGAAGTGGGCGGGGAGCGTGTGGGTCAACGTCGTGGGCGCTCCTCGGCCGTCCTCCGCCCGGGCCGCGTGCCACAGGGCTTCCTCCGCCAGGCCCCAGCCGCCTCCCCAGTCTCCGGAGATGCGGCCCAGGGCGGGGAAGCGGGCTGTACGGCCGTCGGGGCGCATGCCCACGCAGTTGATGCCGGCGCCGCAGACGACGGCCACGCCGCGGGGTTCCGGCACGCCCGCGCGGAGGATCGCGAAGGTGTCGTTGCGGACCTCGACGGTCGTGCCCCACGCGCGTGCCTGCAGGGCTGCGGTCAGTTGCTCCTCCTCCACCGGGAGGTCGGCGTTGGCCAGGCATGCCGAGACATGGTCGGCGGACGTCACGCCCGCTGCGGTGAGGGCCTGTTCGACTGCCGCGGCCAGGGTGTCCATCGCCGGCTCCACGCCGACCGTGGGTGGGCGGAAGCCGCCGCCGCGGGCCGTGGCCAGCACGGTTCCGTCGGCGGCCACCACTGCCACGTCGGTCTTGCTGTTGCCCGCGTCTACGGCGAGGACACATGCGGTCAGGCCCACGCGAGATGCTCCCGGTTGTGTGCGATCAGCTGGTCGGTGAGGGCTTCGGCGTACTCGTACTGGCCGATCAGGGGGTGGGAGAGCAGGGCTTTGAAGACCCGGTCGCGGCTGCCGTGCAGCGCTGCTTCCAGGGCCAGGTGCTCGTAGGCCGTCACCTGGGCCATCAGACCCGCGTAGAGCGGGTCCACGGTCGGTACGGCGAGAGGTGCCGGGCCCTTCGCGCCCACCGCTGCCTGCACTTCGATCACCGCGTCGTCGGGGAGGAAGGGGAGCGTGCCGTTGTTGAGGGTGTTGACCACCTGGTAGGGGCTGCCCGACCCGCCGAGCAGGGCTGCCGCAAGGTCGACTGCCGCCTCGGAGTAGTAGGCGCCGCCGCGCTTGGCGAGGAGCTCCGGCTTCTCGTCGAGGGACGGGTCGGCGTAGAGGGTGAGCAACTGGCGTTCCATTTCCGCCACTTCCGCGGCCCTGGACGGCTTGGTGCGCAGTTCCCGTACGACTTCGTCGTGTGCGTAGTAGTAGCGCAGGTAGTACGACGGGACCGCGGTCAGGCGGTTCAGGAGGGGGCGGGGGAGGTGCAGGTCGGCGGCGATCGTGTCGCCGTGGCCGGTCAGGAGCTTCGGCAGGACGTTCTCGCCCTCGGGGCCGCCCAGGCGTACGCCCGTCTCCCAGGTGAGGTGGTTGAGGCCCACGTGGTCGAGGTGGATCTCGGAGGCCGGGACGTCGAGCATGGCCGCGAACTTCCGCTGGAAGCCGATCGCCACGTTGCACAGGCCGACCGCCCGGTGGCCCTCCTGGAGAAGGGCCCGGGTCACGATGCCGACCGGGTTGGTGAAGTCGATGATCCAGGCGGTGGGGTTGGCGCGGCGGACGCGGTCCGCGATGTCGAGGACGATCGGGACCGTGCGCAGGGCCTTGGCCAGGCCGCCGGCGCCCGTCGTCTCCTGGCCGACGCAGCCGCACTCCAGGGGCCAGGTCTCGTCCTGTTCGCGGGCCGCCTGGCCGCCGACGCGGAGTTGGAGGAGGACGGCGTCGGCGCCGTCCACTGCCGCGTCCAGGTCGGTGGTGGTGGTGATCCTGCCGTTGTGGGCCTGGCGGGTGAAGATGCGGCGGGCCAGGCCGCCCACCAGTTCCAGGCGGTCCTTCGCCGGGTCCATCAGGACCAGTTCCTCGATGGGGAGGGTGTCCCGGAGGCGGGCGAAGCCGTCGATGAGTTCGGGGGTGTAGGTCGAGCCTCCGCCGACCACGGTGAGTTTCACTGCGAGATGCCTCGCTTCCCGGTGCGGGGGACGGTGATCATCGGCCGGGGGTCCGGGGGTTGTCCCCCGGGGAGATGCTGCATGTGTGGTTCAACCCTTTACTCCGGTGAGCGTGACGCCTTCGACGAACGCCTTCTGGGCGAAGAAGAACACGAGGATCACGGGGGCCATGACCAGGACCGTGGCGGCCATGGTGAGGTTCCAGTCGGTGTGGTGGGCGCCCTTGAACGACTCCAGGCCGTAGGAGAGCGTCCAGGCGCCCGGGTTCTCGGACGCGTAGATCTGGGGGCCGAAGTAGTCGTTCCACGCGTAGAAGAACTGGAACAGGGCCACTGCGGCTATGCCCGGCTTCGCCATGGGGAGGACGACCCGAAGGAGCGTGCGCAGTTCGCCGCAGCCGTCGACCCTGGCCGCGTCCAGGTACTCGTTCGGGATGGTCATCAGGAACTGGCGCAGGAGGAAGATCGAGAACGCGTCGCCGAACGCCATCGGGATGATCAAGGGCCACAGGGTTCCCGAGAGGTCCAGCTGCTTCGCCCAGAACAGGTACATCGGGATGATGATCACCTGGGGCGGCAGCATCATCATCGAGATGACCAGCATCAGGGACAGGTTCCGGCCACGGAAGCGGAACTTGGCGAGCGCGTACGCCACCGGGATCGACGAGACGACGGTGAGCAGCGTGCCCAGGCCGGCGTAGAGCAGGGTGTTCTTCCACCAGGTCAGGAAGCCGGGGGTGTCGAAGACCTTGGCGTAGTTGCCCCACGCCCAGGTGTCCGGGACCAGGTCGCGGGTGAGTGTCTGCTGGTCGCTCATCAGCGAGGTCAGGACGACGAACACGAAGGGCAGGGTGAAGAAGAGCGCGGCGGCGAGGCCGAGGGAGTGGATCGCTATCCATTCCAGGAGTGCCCGGCGGCGGGCCGTGCGCTCGGCGGTGGTCGGGGCCTCCAACTGCACCGGTTTGTCCAGTACTTGGGTCATGGTCAGTCACCTGCCTGGATCAGTCCGCCCCGGCGCCGCATCAGCAGCGCGGTGAAGGCCATGGCGAGGGCGAACAGCACGAGGGCGACCACGCAGGCAGAGCCGTAGTCGAAGCGCTGGAAGCCGAGGTTGTAGACGAGCTGGGGGAGGGTCAGGGTCGACTTGTCGGGGTAGCCCGGTTCGAACTGCTGGCCGGAGCCGCCGATGATGCCGGAGGCGACCTTTCCGGCGACCAGCGGCTGCGTGTAGTACTGCATCGTCTGGATCACGCCCGTGACCACGGCGAACATCACGATCGGCGAGATGTTCGGCAGCGTGACGTAGCGGAAGCGCTGCCACGCGGATGTGCCGTCCAGCTCAGCCGCCTCGTACTGCTCCTTCGGTACGTCGAGCAGCGCGGCCATGAAGATGACCATGAGGTCGCCCACACCCCACAGCGCCAGCGCGGTGAGCGCCGGCTTGGACCAGGTGGGGTCCGTGAACCAGCCGGGGGTCGGCAGGCCCAGGCCGTCGAGGACCGAGTTGACCGGGCCGGTGCCGGGGTTGAGGAGGAAGACGAAGGCCAGGGTCGCGGCGACCGGCGGGGCGAGGTACGGCAGGTAGAACAGGGTGCGGAAGACGCCTGCCCCTGTCTTGATCTTGGTGATGAGCAGACCGATGCCGAGGCCGAACACCACCCGGCAGGTGACCATCACCAGCACCAGCCAGAGCGTGTTGCGCAGCGCCGGCCAGAACATCGGGTAGTCGTTGAAGACGTAGGCCCAGTTGCCCAGGCCGCGGAAGACCGGTGTGCCGAAGCCGTCGTACTTCATGAAGGAGAAGTACACGGTGGACACCAGGGGGTAGGCGAAGAAGACGCCGAAACCGATGAGCCACGGTGACAGGAAGGCCACCGTTCGAAGCGCCGACCTGCGGCGCTTCGCGCGGAGAGTGTGCGTGGACATCGACGGCGCTACTTCGCCTGCTCGATGTCGGTGTCGATCTGCTTGGCGGTCTTCTCCAGACCTGCCTTCAGGTCCTTCACCTTGCCGGACTCGTACTGGTAGCCGAAGTCCTGAAGGGTCGTCTGGTACGTCGAGCCGTTGACGGAGGCCGGCGGCGTGTTCGAGTGCGCGTTCTGGGCGATGTCCAGGAACGTCTTGAAGCCGGGGTCCACCTTCAGGGCGGGCGACTTCAGGGCGGCGAACGTGGAGGGCACGTTGTGGATGGCGTTGGCGAAGGAGACGACGGCCTCGGTGTCGGTCGTCAGGTACTTCACCAGCTCCCAGGCCGCGTTCTGCTTCTTGCTCTGCGGGGCGATGCCGATGATCGTGCCGGAGAGGAAGCCCTTGCCGTACTCGTCGGCCTCGTCGTCGGCGACGGGCATCGGAGCCGTGCCGACCTCGAAATCGACGCCGGCCTGCTGGGTCATGCCCAGGCGCCACTCGCCGTCGAGCTGCATGGCCACCTGGCCGGTCTGGAACGGGTGCTTGGCGCCCCACTCGTCACCGAAGGTGTTGCGGTACTTCTCCAGCTTCGCGAAGCCGCCGAGGTCGTCGATGAGCTTCTTCTGGTACGTGAACATCTCGGCGAAGGCCGGGTCCTTGGCGATGTTGGACTTGCCGTCCTGGTCGAAGTAGGTGTGGTCCCACTGGGACATGTAGTGGTCCACGACCGTCTCGTAGCCGTGGTAGGTCGGCATGAAGCCGAGCTGCTCGTAGCTGTCGCCCTTGGCCTTGGTCAGCTTCTTGGCGACCGTCGCGAACTCCGACCAGGTCTTCGGCGGGGACTTGATGCCCGCCTTCTCGAAGGCGTCCTTGTTGTAGTAGAGGCCGTAGGCGTCGCCCAGCAGGGGCAGTGCGCAGCGGGTGCCCTCGAACTGGGTGTAGTCGAGCATCGGCTTCGGGATGAGCTTGTCGAGGTCGAGCTTCGACTTCTCGATGAAGGGCTTCAGGTCGAGGAAGGCGCCCGAGGAGCAGAACTTGCCGATGTTGGAGGTCGTGAACGACGACACCGCGTCGGGGCCGCTGGAACCGCCCGCGCGCAGGGCCTGGTTGAGCTTGTCGTCGTTGATGTTGCCGACGATCTTCACCGTGATGTTCGGGTGGGCCTTCTCGAAGCGGTCGACGTTCTCCTGGATCGCCTTGGCCTCGGCGGGTGCGCTCCAGCCGTGCCAGAAGGTGATCGTCGTCTTCGCGTTGGGGTCGTCGGTGGCGGCGGACTCCGACTGGCCGGTACAGGCCGTGGCGAGGAGGGCCAGGGAGGCGGTGGCGGCGAGGGCGGCGGCTGTCTTGCGGGTGGGTGAGGGTATGACGTTCCAGGACTTTCCGGGCATGGCGAGGTCTCCCAAGGGCGGGAACGGGGTGGGTGAGGGAAGGCGGGGGGGTGAGTCAGGGGGTGCGGAGGAGGCGAGCCGGGGAGCGGGGCCGTCAGCGGGCGGTGTCGAAGACCTCGTCGCGTGTGGTCGCGAGCGCGCTCTCCAACGCGCCCCGCAGCACCGGGTGTTCACGTACGTCGCCGACGACCAGCCTGGGCCGCGCCGCGGCCAGTTCCTCCAGCTCGGACTGGACGAGGGCGCGCAGCACCTCACCGCCGGAGGTGAGGGAGGCGCCGCTGAGGACGATGAGTTCGGGGTCGAGGACGGAGACCAGCGAGGCGAGACCGGTGGCCAGCCGGGTCGCGTAGGTCTGGAGGAGCAGCCGGTGCGGGTCGCTGTCCTCGGTGGCGGCCCGTTCGACGAGGGTGGCGGCGGCCTCGGCGTACGGCGTCGACGGGATGTTGCCGATGCCGAGTTCGCGGGCGAGCCGGGGGATCGCCTGCGAACCGGCCAGCTCCTGGTAGCCGCCGCTGTTGGCCTTGGTGACCTGCCGGACCAGGGGCGTTCCGGGAACCGGCAGGAAACCCACCTCGCCCGCGCCGCCGGTCCAGCCGCGGTGCAGCCGGCCGCCGAGGATCAGGGCGGCGCCGAGGCCCCCCTCGTTCCACAGCAGTACGAAGTCCTCGTGGCCGCGGGCCGCGCCGAGCCGCTGCTCGGCCACCGCCGCGAGGTTGACGTCGTTCTCGTACTCGACCGGCATCGGCAGGGCCGCGGCGAGTTCGTCCAGGAGTGCGGGGGTGTGCCAGCCGGGGAGGTGGGAGGCGTAGCGCAGCCGGCCCGTGTTGGGGTCGAAGGCGCCGGGGGTGCCGATGACGAGCCGGTGGACGTCGTCGCGGGCGAGGCCCGCCGCCTTCACCGCGCCGTCCAGGGTGTCGGTGACCTGCCGGACGACGGGCTGGGCCGGGCGCCTGCCGGGGGTGGGCAGTTCGTACGACCCGACCGTGCGGCCCGTGACGTCGGCGACGGCGGCGAGGATGCGTTCGGGGGTGACATCGAGCCCCGCGGCATAGGCGGCGGCCGGGTTGACCTCGTACAGCTGGGCGCCCGGGCCGGGGCGGCCTTCCGTGGTGCCGGTCGCCAGGACGAGGCCGGCGGCCTCCAGGCGGGCCAGCAGCTGGGAGGCGGTCGGCTTGGACAGGCCGGTGAGCTTGCCGATCCGCGTGCGGGACAGCGGCCCGTGCTCCAGGAGGAGGTCCAGGGCGGCACGGTCGTTCATGGCGCGCAGGACGCGCGGAGTGCCCGGAGTGCCGGCGGTTCCTGCCATGGGGATCGACACCTGCCTTTCGGCTGACCAGCTTCTCAGCGATCTACGAGGGAAGTCCATCCAGGATCACTGTTAGGAAAGTTTCCTATCTGCTGCCGAGGAAAGTAAGCCCGGCAGGAAGGCGGCGTCAAGAGAGGTGGTCCGGCAGGCAACAGAGTCGTTACTTGACGGCGCTGCGGTCGGCCGCGAGCTCGCGCCGCGGGAGCAGGAGCGGGGTCGCCAGCAGCAGGACCCCGGCGAGGGCGATCGCCGCGCGCGTGCCGGTCAGCGCGGCCAGCAGGCCCCACAGTGCCGTCGCCGCCGCGGTCGCCGTCTTGCCGGTGATCGACCAGGCCGTCAGGGTGCGGGTGGTGCGGTCCGGCGGGGTCTGGTCGAGGCGGGTGGTGGCGAGCACCGGGTTGTAGACGCCGATGCAGGTGATCAGGCCGAACTCGACGGCCATGACGAGGAGCAGGCCCGGCGTGCCCGGCCCGATGAAGGCCAGGCCGACGGGCCAGACGGCGCGCAGGGTCCCCGCGGTCAGCAGGACCCGGCGCCGGCCGTGCCGGGCGACCAGGCGCCGGGACAGGCGTGAGCCCAGCAGGCCGCCCAGACAGGGCACGGCGAAGGCGAGGCCGTACTGCCAGGGGGGAAAGCCGAGTTGGCCGAGCATCAGGACGGCGAGCAGCGGGGCCGGCGCCATGATCAGGGCGTTGACCAGGACCGTGTTGAGGAACAGCGGGCGCAGGGTGGGGTGGCCGAGGATGTGCCGCCAGCCGGCCTGGAGGTCGCTCATCCGCAGGCCTGAGGGGGTGTCAGGGCGCGTCTGCCGCTGCCGTACCGTCTCCGGCCTCACCCTCTGTTGCCCTTTCCTCTGCTGCCCTTCCTTGCCGCCGATCGCCCGGATTCCCAGTGCCGACAGCAGATAGCTGACCGCGTCCACCAGTACCGTCGTCATCGGGCCGAACACACCGACCGCGACCCCGCCGAGCGGTGGGCCGAGTGCGGTGGTCGTCCAGGTCGTGGCCTCGAAGCGGCCGTTCGCCACGAGCAGGTCCTCCGGCGGCACCAGGGACTTCAGATATGCGCCGCTCGCCGCGCCGAACGTGATGTCCGCCGTGGCCACCACCACGGACACCACCAGCAACTGGCTGAGGGAGAGTCCGTCCAGCGCGAACGCGGCGGGGATGCTCAGCAGTGCCGCACACCGGATCAGGTCCGCCGCGATCATCACCGGCCGCTTCCGGCGGAACTCCACCCATGCTCCGAGCGGCACCGCGACCACGGCCCCCACCGCGAGGCCCGAAGCCGCCAGCAGCGCGACCTCGGTCGCCCCGGCGTGCAGCACGACGACCGCGATCAACGCGAAGGCGTCGAAGGCCAGCCGTGTCCCGAACGCGCTGACCGCGTACGCCGCCCACAGCCACCCGAACGCCCGCCCCAGCCCCCGCCCGCCCGTCACCGTCCGGACCCTACTCCAGGCCGGTGGGGGGGTCTGTTCAGTCCTGGAGGAAGGGGGATGTGTCCAGGGTGGGGTAGGGGGCGGGGAGGGGGAGGGGTTCGCCCAGGTCGACCTTGGTGTCTGTGTCGTAGTAGGCCTGGGCGGGGTCGCCGCCGGGCAGGACCGGCTCCGTGTAGCAGTGGGCGGTCTTGGTGTTGCGGTTGACGAGGGCGTAGACGGAGATCCCCGCGGCGGCGTACGTGGCCAGCTTGGCGCCGGTGTCGATCGCGTGGTTGGTGGACGTGACCTCGCCGACCAGCGCGACCATGTCGATGGGGTACCAGCCCTTGTGCATCCTCAGGTACGAGTCATCCAGTTCGGTGGGCTCGCGGTGCAGGACGTAGAAGTCGGGAATCACCAGAGCCATGGTGCTGCCGTCCTGGTGTGCGGCACGGAATCCCATGCCCATGCCTGCCAAGTCCAGTCCGGCCATGTGGAGCTGGAGGGTGAGTCCGACAGCACCCTTGCTGTGGTTGTAGTCCGGCTGCGGCGGCACGATGACCGTCCCCTCGACGTACTCGGGTCGAATCGGCGCCACGGACGCTTCTTCGAACGCGATCAACAGATCGATGGGGTCCTGCGTCATGACCGTCTCCATGATGGGTTCGGCACTCATCCCTGGTTCTCCTCGTCATGCTGATGCCAGGCTAAGCCCGCACCGGGTGCCCCGGCTGAACGATGGGGCACCCCGTGCGCTCCCCGCGCCGGAATGCCCCGACCGTTCACTCGAACGAGTGTGCTGAACCGTTCCCGCGATCCCGGACCTACTTCGTCACGCTCGGCGGCGTCAGCGGCGTGGCCGCAACGGACTGCGGAGAGGTGGTGCTGGCGTAGGCCGAGGGGGCCGCCATGCCCGCCGTCGGGTCGGCCACGGCCTCGTCCCCCAGCGCCAGGGGAGCCCGGCCGACGATCGGGATGTCGGCGGCGTCGAAGGCGCGCTTGATGCGCCAGCGCAGTTCGCGTTCGACGGTCAGGGACTTGCCCGGCATCGTCTTCGCCGAGACGCGTACGACCATCGAGTCCAGCAGCACGCTGTCCAGGCCGAGGACCTCGATCGGGCCCCAGAGGAGCTCGTTCCAGGGCTCTTCCTTGCTCATCCGCTCGGCGACCGCGTCGATGGTGCTCCTGACCTTGTCCAGGTCCTCGGAGGAGCGGACGGTGACGTCCACGCCGGCCGTCGACCAGCCCTGGGACAGGTTGCCGATGCGCTTGACCTCGCCGTTGCGGACGTACCAGATCTCGCCGTTGTCGCCGCGCAGCTTGGTCACGCGCAGGCCGACCTCGATGACCTCGCCGGCGGCGACGCCCGCGTCGATCGTGTCGCCGACGCCGTACTGGTCCTCCAGGATCATGAAGACGCCGGAGAGGAAGTCCGTGACCAGGTTGCGGGCACCGAAACCGATCGCGACGCCCGCGACACCGGCGGAGGCCAGCAGCGGGGCGAGGTTGATCTCGAAGGCGGACAGGACCATCAGGGCGGCCGTGCCCATGATCACGAAGCTGGCCACCGAACGCAGCACCGAGCCGATCGCCTGTGAGCGCTGGCGGCGGCGCTCGACATTGACGAGCAGGCCGCCGAGGGCCGTGCCGTCCACCGCCTGGGCGGTGCGGTTCATCCGGTCGATGAGCTTGGTGATCGCCCGCCGGATCACCACTCTCAGCACCGCAGCGATGGCCAGGATCAGCAGGACCCTCAGGCCTATCGCGAGCCAGGTCGACCAGTTCTGCTCGACCCAGGTCGCTGCCTGGGTCGCACTCTCGTGAGCGTCCTTGATCGTGGGAACCGCCGGGGTGGTCGTCCCCGAGGGGGTTGGCGACGGCGTAGGGCCGGCGGCCTGTAGGACGGCGGACAGGGACACGGCAGGTACCTCCAGTGCAGCGGCCCGCCCCGTCGGTAGATGGTCAAGGTCACGAAAGGGTCACCGGCGGGGCAGACCCACCACACTAACGGGGCATCGTGTGTGGATCGTCGCCATGTTCGAGGGAGGAATCGTGCCCACGTGGGGATGAACTGGTGGGATGAACCGTTCATCGCCCAGGGGATGAATCAGATGTGGTCGAAAACACTCTCAGCCCGTTACCGGGACATGGTGGCGCTTTCACCAGGCGAGAGGGGAGACTGACTACAGATCGTCCCGGCGCGAGCCACGCGCCGCCGACGCCCAAGGAGGCATCCGTGCCGCATGTCCTGGTCCTCAACGCGTCGTACGAGCCGCTCGGCGTCGTACCGCTCCGCCGCGCGCTCGTCCTCGTCCTCGAGAACAAGGCCGTATGCCTCGAGGAGTCCGGCGCCTTCATGCACAGCGCAACCGTCACAGTCCCCGCACCCAGCGTGGTCCGGCTCAAGCGATTCGTCCGGGTTCCCTATCGGGGGCCCGTTCCTCTTACCCGCAGGGCGCTCTTCGCGCGCGACGGGGGCCGGTGCATGTACTGCGGTGGCGTCGCAACCAGCGTCGACCATGTCATTCCGCGCAGCCGCGGGGGCAAGCACGTCTGGGACAACGTGGTGGCGTCCTGCCGCCGCTGCAACCACGTGAAGGCCGACCGACATCTGTTCGAAATCGGCTGGCGGCTGCGCCACAAACCCGCTCCACCCACCGGTCTCGCCTGGCGCATCATCGGCACCGGACATAGGGACCCACGCTGGCTGCCGTACTTGCAACCGTACGGCGCCGAGGACGCCATGGCCCGGATCGACGGCATTTCCGCCTGACGACCCGGGCCTTCGCATACCTGGCATGCGGCGGCCGGCTTCCGGCCCCGAGGGTCCCCCGTGACCCCGGGGCCGTCCGTTCACGCGGCCGCACGGCCGTCTCACACGTACCGCAGCTCCGCCGGCCGCACCGATCGCCGCAGCAACGGCAGGGACGTGGCCGCGGCCAGCAGACAGGCGGCGTAGACGGCGAGCGGGACCACGAGGGCCAGGTACGGCACGTCCGGCACCGTGTGCTCCGAGGTGACCGAGGCGTACCACGCGCTGATCGTCATGCCGCCGAGGCCCGCCACCGCGACCGCGGGTGCCAGCGGCAGCGCGGTCTCCAGCAGCAGCGCCCGCCGCAGCACCGCGCTCGGCACACCGGCGGCTGCCTGTGCGGCCAGCCCCCGGCGCCGGGTGGCCAGCGACTCGGCGGTGCCGACGGCCAGCGCCGACAGGACGAGGACGAGGGCGAGGAGGATCGCGGCGCCCGTGAGGCCGAGGCCGTTCGTGTAGTACTCCATGTTCATGCCCAGCCGACCGTCGCGGCGCATGGCCCGCAGATCGGCGAGCAGCACCTCACGGACGCCCACGAAGCCGGCGCCGACGACCGTGACCACCAGCACGCCCGCATGCGTACGGGCCGCCGCCCACGGGTCGTCGCGCAGCCGCGCCGCGGCGATCAGCAGTGCCGGGCGCTGGGCCCGGGCGGCGAAGGCCTCGCCCAGGCGCCGGGAGGACGAACCGGCCAGCCACAGTGAGGCGGCCGCGATCAGCAGGGTCACGGTGCAGACCGTGAACGGGACGACGGTGAAGCCCAGGCGATTGGCGCGGTAAGGCGTCGCGGCGATCACCACCGCCGCACACACCACCAGCAGCGTGAGCAGCCCGGTGACCAGCCCGAACACCCGCCCCGGACCACGCGTCGGCCGTACCCGCCGTACCCGGCCCAGCGGCGAGGCCACCACACGCCGCAGCGACAGTGTGCTCACGGCGGCGCCCAGCACCGGGACGGTCACGGCGACCAGGGCGATGCCGAGCCACGCCATGGGTTCGGGGGCCTGCCACACGCGCAGCAGTATCAGGACGCAGAAGACGGTGGCCACGGCCGACCCGGCCAGACAGGCCAGCCCTGCCTCCAGGGCCGCGATCCGCCGCACCTGGGCGGGCGCGGCCCCCGCGAGCCGCAGTGCGGCCAGGCGCCGGTCGCGGTGCACCGCACCCACCCGCGCGCACTGCCCGAGGAACCCGAGCACCGGCACCAGCAGCATCAGCAGCACGGCGATCACGCCCCGCCGGTCGCTGGGCTGGTTGAGGAGCCCGGCGCCGAAGGACACCGAGTACTGCCCGTCCACCGCGGCGAGCGTGGCGACCGCCAGCCCGATCCCCGTCGCGCCCCCCGCCCCCACCGCCGTCAGCGTGACCCGCCACCACTCCCGCCGGTCGGACCCTCGGGTGAGCAGCCAGGCCAGCCGGAGGTCGGCGCTCAGGCGGTTCCGCCGGTTCCTCATGCCGCCACCCCCAGTGGCGTCACGGTGCCGTCGGCCAGTCGTACCTCGCGGTCCGCGTACGCCGCCACCTGGGCGTCGTGCGTGATCAGCAGCACCGCCGTGCCCGACTCGCGGGCCGTGTGCGTCAGAGCCGTCATCACCTGCTCGCCCGCAAGCGAGTCCAGCGCCCCGGTCGGCTCGTCCGCGAAGACGATCCTCGGGCCGGTGACCAGGGCCCGCGCCAGGGCCGCCCGCTGGGCCTGGCCGCCGCTCATCTCGCCGGGCCGCAGCTCCTCCTGCCCGCGCACCCCGAACCGCTCCAGCCACTCACCGGCCTGCGCCTGCGCCTCCTGCCGACGGGCACCCGCGAGCAGCAGCGGCAGCGCGACATTGTCCAGGGCCGTCAGCTCGGGGATCAGCTGCCCGAACTGGAAGACCACGCCGAATTCCGTACGCCGCAGCTCGCTCAGCCGCTCCTCGGGCAACCGGTCCAGCCGCTCCCCGTCGTACGTCACCGAGCCGGTGTCCGGGCGGACGATGCCGGACAGACAGTGCAGCAGTGTCGACTTTCCGCTGCCGCTGGCGCCGGTGAGGGCGAGGATCTCGCCGGCCCGCAGGTCGACGGAGGCGCCGCGCAGGGCCTCTGTCCTGCCGTGCGCCTTGACGAGGTCACGGGCCGCCAGAAGCGGCACCGGGTTTCCCCCTGGGTTGCTCATACTGCGTCGACCTCCGCGGTCAGGGTGGTGAGCCGGGCCGCCGTGGTCGTCATCCAACGGAGGTCGGCGTCGAGGTGGTTGAGGGCGTAGTCCGCCGAGAGCACGGTCGCGAGATCGGTGCCCGGTGCGGTCTTGACCGCCGTGAGCTGCCGCATCCGCTCCATGTGGGCGGCACGCTGGGCGCGCAGATAGGCCTCGGGGTCGCCGCCGGACAGGATCGACACGACGACCTTGGCGAAGATCTCGTTCGTCACGAACGGCGCGGGCGGCGCGATCTCCCCGGCCCACTGGGCCAGTTCGTGCGCGCCGTCGTCCGTCGCGCGGTACATGGTGCGCTCCGGGCCGCCGTCCGAGTCGGTGCCGTCGATCTCGGCGAGTCTGTCTCGGACCAGTCGCTGCAAGGTCGTGTAGACCTGCCCGTAGGCCAGTGGGCGGGCCTGCGGGAAGCGTTCGTCGTGGCGTCGCTTGAGGTCGTAGCCATGGCTCGGACCCGTGGCGAGCAGCCCCAGCAGGATGTGGCGGGTGCTCATGCGGATCATTATGTACTGAGTACATGTACTGAGTGAATAGTGATCAGCAAGAAAGCTTGGAAAACCGCAGGAACGGAACAGGATGTGCGGAACAGAATGTGATGAGAGGCACGTTGTTCGTCTCAGTACGTCTGCCACCGCGCCCGCTGGGTAGGGACGGCGGTAACCCGATCGCCGTACTCGAAGAGGAGGCCCCCGTGGCCACTGCATCGGCCCTTTCCAAACCCGAGGCGCCCAGCGAGCCCGAGATCTACGAAGGCGTCTTCACCGAACCCGAGATGTACGCCTGTGTCTTCAGCTCCGAGGGCGCCTGCACCGAGACCCCCCTCACCAGCGAACCACCCCTGCCCGACGCCGAGCCCCTCACCAGCGAACCGCCGCTCGCGGACGCCGCACCGCTGACGAGTGAGGCAGCGACCTGGGACATGGGCATGGACATGGGTATGGACACCGGTATGGACATGGACATGTATCCCACGAGGTCGTAGATGACAGGACAGCGGTCGGCCGAAGCCCCTGCCGAGGACCCAGAGGGTCCCGAAGGTCCTCCCCCCTCCGACGACCTGTCGCGGCTCGCCGAGCTGCACGGGGTCGCCACCGCCTACCAGCCGTCCGCCGACCGTACGGTCACGGCCTCCGCCACCGCACTCACCCTCGCCCTGGCCGCCCTCGACATCGACGCGAGCACGTCCGCGTCCGTCGGTGCCGCGCTGGCCGCGCGGGAGCGTGAGCTGCGCGAGCGGCTGCTGCCGCCGACGGTGGTGTGCCGGCCCGGCGTCGAGCCCCTGGCGCCGGCCGCGCTGCCGTCCGGCACCCGGCTGCACATCGAGACCGAACAGGGCGACACCCGCGCCGCCGTCGACCGACTCCCGCCCGCCGACCAACTCCCGCCCGGCGTCCATCGGTTGACCGTCACCACACCTGATGGCCGTACGGCGACGAGCCACCTGGTCGTCTCCCCGGCCCGGCTGCCCACGCCCACCGCACGTTCGTACGGCCTTCTCGTCCAGCTCTACTCTCTCCTCTCCCGCCACTCCTGGGGTATGGGCGACCTCGGCGACCTGGGCGAGCTCACCGCCTGGGCCGGCCGGGCGCTCGGCGCCGGATTCGTGCAGGTCAACCCGTTGCACGCGGCCGTACCCGGAGCCCCGACCGACCCCTCGCCCTACCGCCCGTCCTCCCGCCGCTTCCCCGACCCGGTGCATCTGCGGGTCGAGGACGTGCCCGAGTTCGCCCATGTCGAGGACCGCGAGCGCGTGCGGGCCCTGCTGGAGCGGGCCGGACGGCTGCGGGAAGCGGTGCTGGAGAAGGGGAGTTGATCGACCGGGACGCCGTGTGGGAGGCGACGCGGGAGGCGCTGGAACTGGTGCGCGTGGTGCCGCTCGGGCCCGGGCGGCGGGCCGCCTACGTCGACTTCCTCGCGCAGGAAGGGCAGGCGCTGGAGGACCACGCCACGTGGTGCGCACTGGCCGAGGTGCACGGCTCCGACTGGCGGCGGTGGCCGGAGGGCCTGCGTGATCCGCGCTCGCCCGAAACCGCCCGCGCGCGGGGCGAGTTGATGGACCGGGTCGACCTCCACTGCCGGCTCGCCTGGCTCACCGACACCCAGCTGACCGCCGCCCAGCGGATCGCGCGGGAGGCGGGGATGCCGGTCGGGATCGTGCACGATCTCGCGGTCGGGGTGCATCCCGAGGGCGCGGACGCCTGGGCGCAGCAGGAGTACTTCGCGGCCGGGATGTCGGTGGGCGCCCCGCCGGACGCCTTCAATGCCCGCGGCCAGGACTGGGGGCTGCCGCCCTGGCGGCCGGACCGGCTGGCCGAGTCGGGGTACGAACCGTACCGCCGTCTGCTGCGGGCGCTCTTTCGCTACGCGGGCGCGCTGCGGATCGACCACGTCATGGGGCTGTTCCGGCTCTGGTGGGTGCCGCAGGGACACGCGCCGACGGAGGGGACGTACGTCCGCTACGACGCCGAGGCCATGCTGGCGATCCTGGTGCTGGAGGCGTCCCGGGCCGGTGCGGTGGTGATCGGGGAGGACCTCGGCACGGTTGAGCCCGGTGTGCGGGAGGCGCTGCGTTCACGGGGCGTGCTCGGCACCTCGGTGCTGTGGTTCGAGCGGGACTGGGACGGCGACGGCCGCCCCCTGCCGCCGGAGTCCTGGCGCGCCGACTGCCTCGCCACCGCCACGACGCACGACCTGCCGTCCACCGCGGCCCGCCTCACCGGCGAACACGTCGAACTGCGCGACAGTCTCGGCCTGTTGACCCGCCCCCTGGAGCAGGAGCGCGCGGAGGCGGCGGCCGACACCGGTGAGTGGCTGGAGCTGCTGTCCCGGCTGGGGCTGATGCGCGGCACGCACGGCGGGCACTGCGCCTCGGAGGAGGAGGCCGAGATCCAGGCCGTCCACCGCTTCCTGCTGCGCACGCCGGCCCGCATGGTCGGCATCTGGCTCCCCGACGGCGTGGGCGACCGCCGCCCGCAGAACCTGCCGGGCACGTGGGACCAGTACCCGAACTGGCGGCTGCCGATCGCGGACGCGCAGGGAAAGGCGATGACGCTGGAGGAGCTGGCGGCGTCGCCGAGGATGCGGGCGTTGGTGGAGGTGCTGCGGGGAGACGCACGCCGGCACGGCTAGCCCGACACGGTGGGGCCCTGCGGCGTCCGGCGTCCGCGGGGCCGGGAGCTCCGTTACGGCACCCCCGGACGAGCGGCTCCCGGCGGCGTTCGGTACTTTTGGCCCCGTGGACAAGAAGAACGCCCTGCGCGCCGGCGCCCTGGCTGCCGGTACGACGCTGATGATGCTGCTCATGTCGTCCCCCGCGCTCGCGCTCACGCGTGACGACGGCGACGACCCCGGTCAGGGCCTGAGCGTCATGGAGACGCTGGGCCAGTTCGTCTTGGCCCCGATCGTGCTGTTCGCGGTCATCGCGGGCCTCGTGATGGTCCTGGACCGCTCCACGGATCGCCGGCCGAAGGCGAAGGCCAAGGCGAAGGCCTGATCCGCGCGGTTCCGACCGCACCCGCTTCCGTCGAGGGCGCCGGCCCCGTCGTACGTACGCGCATCCGCCGTACGTGGACGAGGCCGGCGCCCTCGGTGTGTTCTGCGGGTGTTCTCCGGCGGGTGACCCTCACGCCGGGTACGGCGCGGTCAGGTACCGCTGCACCGTGGGCGCGAGCCAGGCCGTGATCTCCTCGGGGGCCAGCGCGACGGCAGGCGGGAACCGCAGGACGTAACGCGTGAGCGCCAGCCCGAGCAGCTGCGAGGACGCCAGCGCGGCCCGGGCCGGGGCCTGCTCGGGATCGGGGCACACCCGACGGGCGACCGGCAGCAGCTGGTCCGCGAAGATGCCCTGCATGCGCTCTGCCCCGGCCTGGTTGGTCGCGCCGACCCGGAGCAGGGCCGTGAGCACCTCGTTCTCCTCCCACATGGCCAGGAAGTGGGTCACGAGGGCCCGGCCGGCGTCGTCGCGGGACAGCGACGACGGTTCCGGCAGCTTCAGATCGATGGCAACGGCCGCCGCGAAGAGCCCCTCCTTGTTGCCGTAGTAGCGCATCACCATCGACGGGTCGATGTTCGCGTGCCTGGCGATCGCGCGGATGGTGGCGCGCTCGTAACCGTCTGCCGCGAAGCGCTCGCGGGCCGCGTCGAGGATCGCCGTGCGCGTGGCGTCGGACCGGCGCGGGGCGGGGGTGGGGTCGGCGGGGCTGCTCTGCTTCATGCCAACAATCGTATGCCAACGGATGTGGGCCAACAAGTGTTGACATGGTTGAGAGGTCGGTTCTACGGTTGCCAACAAGCGTTGACCAACAAGCGTTGACCGAGAAGTGTTGGCACCAGGAGACCCCCATGACCGCCATGAACGGCACCGGCACCGGCACCGGCTCCACCCGCCCCGTCCTCGTCATCGGCTCCGGCCCCACCGGTCTCCTCCTCGCGGGCGACCTCGCCGCCGCCGGTGTTCGCGTCACCCTCGTCGAGCGGCGCCCCCACCGGATCAGCAACCTCTCCCGCGCCTTCGGTGTGCACGCCCGCACCCTGGAGCAGCTCGACGCCCGCGGCCTCGCAGACGAGCTGATCGGCACCGGCAGCACCATCACCGAGCTGCGCTTGTTCCGCCGCCTCTCCCTCGACCTCAGCACGCTGCCGTCGCGCTTCCCGTTCCTGCTCATCACCCCGCAGTACGAGGTGGAGCGGCTGCTGGAGCGGCGGGCGCGCGAACTCGGGGTCGAGTTCCTCTTCGAGAGCGAGGTCGTGGGGCTGCGGCAGGACGACGACGGGGTCGACCTCGATGTGCGCGGTCCGGACCGGGTGGTCGTCAAGCACCGCGCGGCCTACGTCGTCGGCGCGGACGGCCACCGCAGCGCCGTCCGTCAGGCGGTCGGCCTGCCCTTTCCCGGCGTCTCCGTCATCAAGTCCCTGTTCCTGGCGGACGTGCGGCTCGCCGAGCAGCCCGCGAGCGTGCTCACCGTCGACGGCGCGGGTGACTCCTTCGCGATGATCGCGTCCTTCGGGGACGGCTGGTACCGCGTCATGGGCTGGAACCGCCGCCACGAGGTCGCCGACGACGTCCCGCTCGACCTCGCCGAGGTCAAGGAGGTCACCCGCCGTGCCCTCGGCACCGATTACGGCATGCACGACGCGCGCTGGCTCTCCCGCTTCCACAGCGACGAGCGGCAGGCGCCGCAGTACCGGGTCGGGCGGGTCTTCCTCGCCGGTGACGCCGCGCACGTCCACTCACCGGCCGGCGGTCAGGGCATGAACACCGGCCTGCAGGACGCGGCCAACCTCGGCTGGAAACTTGCCGCGGTCGTCAACGGCCGACGGCCCGTCAGCCTGCTGGACACCTACCAGGCCGAACGTCACCCCGTTGGTGAGGCGGTGCTGCGCAGCAGCGGCGGACTGGTCCGGCTGGCGCGGGCGCAGAGCCCAGCACTGCGCGCCGTACGCGCCCTGTTCTCCGCCTTCGTCAACGTCGCCCGGCCTGCCCAGGCGAGGGCCCTGGCCCAGATCTCGGGCATCGGGTACAAGTACGCCGCCCCACGCGGCTCCCACCGTCTGATCGGCACCCGCGTCCCGGATGTGGTTCTGGGGAGCGGCCGCCTGTGCGAGGCCCTGCGGGGCGGGCGGTTCGTGCTGATCCTCCCGCAGGCCGGGGAGGTGTCCGATGCGCAGAGCGGCCGTAAGGACCGGCTCACCGTGGAACGTTGGGCGAGCGACCGCCGTACGGCCATGCTCGTGCGGCCCGACGGATACGTGGCGTGGGCGGCGGACGCCACCGACGCGCGGGCGGTCGAGGCGGCGGTCGCCGAGCATGTGGGGTGACCGGAGCCCCTGTACGACCTTTCAGTTCTCCTGAAAGGATTGATCGGAAAGTTTCGATGGACGTGACAGATGGCGCGCTGCGACGGTGGACGCGTCATCGTCACCGCCCGGTCACCGCCCATCGAAAGGACCTCTGTGCCCGCCGTCCTGAACCGGACCGCTCGTACGACATCCCCTTCCACCGCCCCGACCCCGAGGACGGCCGCCGCCCTCGGGGTCGCGCTCGCCGCTCTCGCGACGGTCGTCTGGTCCGGCAGCTTCGTCACCTCACGGGCGCTGCACGACAGCGTGCCGCCGGTGCAGCACGCGTTCTGGCGGTGGCTGGTGGCGTTGGTCGCGGTGGCCCTGTTCGGTGCCCGGCAGGCCTGGCGGCAGCGGGAGCTGATCCGCAGGCACCTCGGCTTCGTACTCCTCGCCTCGCTGCTCGGCGTAACCACCTACAACACCCTGGTCAACCAGGCCGGATTGACTACCCCCGCCGCCAACATGGGCATGATCATGGCCGCTGCGCCGGTGCTGATGGCGGTGTCCGAGCGGGCCGCGGGGGTACGGCTGGGCGCGCGCCGGGTGGTGGGGCTGCTGGTGGCCTGTGCGGGGGTCGTGCTGCTGATCGGGAGTGGTGCGGGCGGGGCAGGGTTCTCGGCCGGGGACCTGTGGATGGTGGCGGCTGCCTGCTGCTTCGGGTCGTACAGCGGTCTGTTGCGCCGGCGGCCGGCCGAACTGGGCGGTACGGCCTTCCTGTTCACGACGTTCCTGGTGGGCACGGTCCTGCTGGTGCCCGCGCAGGGGTGAGCCTGGCGGTGCAGGGCGGGTTCGAGCCCACCGCCGGAACGGTCCTGCCGATCCTCTACGTGGGGGTCGCCTCCTCCGCCGTCGCCTTCTTCGCCTGGAACCGGGCGATCGCGCTGGTCGGCCCGAGTCGTGCCGGGGTCGTCTACTACCTCCAGCCGGTGTGCGTGGCCGTGCTGTCCTGGGCGGTCCTCGGCGAGGCGACCGGCTGGACGCAGGTGGTGTGCATGGGGCTGATCCTCGGCGGAGTCGTCCTGGGGGCGGCGTCGCGGCGGTGACGTAGGTTGCCGCCATGGTCGACTGGGACATCCGCAAGCTGCAGATCCTGCGGACGCTGCGGGAGCGGGGCACCGTGACGGCGACGGCCGAGGCGCTGCGGATGACGCCGTCGGCGGTGTCGCAACAGCTGACGAATCTCGCCAGGCAGGTCGGGGTGCCGTTGCTGGAGGCGCAGGGGCGGCGGGTGCGGCTGACGGACGCGGCCCGGCTGGTGCTGCGGCACGCCGAGGCCGTGTTCGAGCAACTGGAGCGGGCCGACGCCGAGTTGGCGGCGTACGTGCACGGTGAGGTCGGGGAGGTGCGGGTGGGCGCCTTCTCCACAGCTGTGCCGACGCTGGTCGTACCGGCGGTGCGGGCGTTGCGTCAGACGCATCCCGGGGTGAGCGTACGGGTGCGCGAGGCCGAGGCGCAGGAGGCGTACGAGCTGCTGGCCGGCGGGGAGGTGGACCTCGCCCTGTCGCTCGCGGCGCAGGCGCCGACGGTGGGCGACGTGCGCTTCACCCGGGTGCCGCTGCTCGCCGACCCGCTGGACGTCGCCCTGCCCCGGGGGCACCGGCTGGCGCGGGCCGAGGAGGTGCGGCTCGCCGATCTCGCCGCGGAGGAGTGGATCTTCGGGGGCAGCGGGCCGTGGTCGGACATCACGCGCGGGGCGTGCGAGGCGGCCGGGTTCAGCCCCCGACAGGGGCACTCGGCGGCCGGGTGGACGGCGATCCTCGCGATGGTCGAGGCGGGGATGGGCGTGGCGCTGGTGCCGCGGATGGCGGCGGTGGCCAGGGGCGGGGTCGTGATGCGGGAGGCGGGGGAGCAGCGGCCGGTGCGGCATGTGGTGGCCGCGGTGCGCAGGGGAGCGAGGCGGGGGCTGCGGTGGGGAGGGTGCTGTCGGCTTTGGAGGCCGTGGCTGCGCGGCTTGGCTGAGGGCGGGACGACCAGGGGCGCCCGGTGTTGTACCGGGCGCCCCCCCCGGACGTACGTACGCCGTCGGCTACTGCTCCGCCGCCGCGTCCGCGGCCTGCGCCTTCAGCGCGCGCTCCACACCCGCCCGGGATTCGGAGATCAGGCGTCGCAGGGCCGCGTTCGGCTCGGCCGAGGTCAGCCAGGCGTCCGTCTTGCGGAGGGTGTCCTCGGAGACCTGGATCGTCGGGTAGAGGCCGATGGCGACCTGCTGGGCGATCTCGTGGGAGCGGGCGTCCCAGATGTCCTTGACCACCTCGAAGAACGTGTCCGCGTAGGGGGCCAGCAGTTCGCGCTGGTCGGTCTGGACGAAGCCGACGATGACCGCTTCCTGGAGGGCGTTCGGCAGCTTGTCGGAGTCGATGACCGACGACCAGGCCTCGGCCTTGGCCTCCGCGGTCGGCCGGGCGGCGCGGGCCGTGGCGGCGTGGCGCTCGCCGGCGGCCGTCCTGTCCCGCTCGTACTCGCCCGCGATCTCCGCCTCGTCGAAGCGGCCCACGGCCGCCAGGCGCTGGACGAACGACCAGCGCAGCTCCGTGTCGACGGCCAGCCCCTCGATCGTCTGGGAGCCGTCGAGCAGGGCCTCCAGCAGGTCGAGCTGCTCAGGCGTACGGGCCGTCGCCGCGAACGCCCGCGCCCACGCCAGCTGGTGGTCGCTGCCCGCCTCGGCGGCGCGCAGATGGGCCAGCGTGGCGTCCGTCCAGCGGGTCAGCAGGGCCTCGCGGGTGCCCGGGGCGGCGTACAGCTCGATCGCCAGCTTCACCTGGCGCTGCAGCGACTGCACGACACCGATGTCGGACTCCTTGCCGATGCCCGACAGGACCAGCGAGAGGTAGTCGCGGGTGGCGAGCTCGGCGTCGCGCGTCATGTCCCAGGACGACGCCCAGCACAGGGCCCGGGGAGCGAGGCGTCGAAGTCGCCGAGGTGGTCCGTCACGAACGCGAGGGACTCCTCGTCCAGGCGGACCTTCGCGTACGACAGGTCGTCGTCGTTGAGGAGGACCACGTCCGGACGGCGGGTACCCGACAGCTGCGGTACGGCGGTGAGTTCGCCGTCCACGTCCAGTTCGAGGCGCTCGTCGCGCACCAGCTTGCCGGAGCCGGCGTCCAGGTTGTACAGGCCCACCGCGATGCGGTGCGGGCGCAGCGTCGGCTCACCCTTGGCGCCGGCCGGCAGCGCCGGGGCCTCCTGGCGGACGGCGAAGGACGTGATCACGCCGTCGGCGTCCGTCTCGATCTCGGGACGCAGGACGTTGATGCCCGCCGTCTGCAGCCACTGCTTCGACCAGGTCTTCAGGTCGCGGCCGGAGGTCTCCTCCAGGGCGCCCAGCAGGTCGGACAGGCGCGTGTTGCCGAACGCGTGCCGCTTGAAGTACGCCTGGACGCCCTTGAAGAACTCGTCCTGGCCGACGTACGCCACGAGCTGCTTGAGGACCGAGGCGCCCTTGGCGTAGGTGATGCCGTCGAAGTTGACGAGCACGTCGTCCAGGTCGCGGATCTCCGCCATGATCGGGTGCGTCGACGGCAGCTGGTCCTGGCGGTACGCCCACGTCTTCATCTGGTTCGCGAACGTCGTCCACGCCTGCGGCCAGCGCGACTCGGGGGCGTGCGCCTGGCAGGCGATGGACGTGTAGGTGGCGAACGACTCGTTCAGCCACAGGTCGTTCCACCACTCCATGGTGACCAGGTCGCCGAACCACATGTGGGCCAGCTCGTGCAGGATGGTCTCCGCGCGCCCCTCGTACGCCGCGCCCGTCACCTTGGACCGGAAGACGTACTGGTCGCGGATGGTCACCGCGCCCGCGTTCTCCATCGCGCCCGCGTTGAACTCCGGCACGAACAGCTGGTCGTACTTCTTGAACGGGTACGCGTAGTCGAACTTCTCCTGGAACCAGTCGAAGCCCTGCCGGGTCACCTCGAAGATCGCGTCCGAGTCGAGGTACTCGGCGAGCGAGGGCCGGCAGTAGATGCCGAGCGGGACGGACTGGCCGTCCTTCTCGTAGACGCTGTGCACGGAGTGGTACGGGCCGACGATGAGCGCCGTGATGTACGTCGAGATACGCGGCGTCGGCTCGAAGGACCAGACGCTGTCCTGGGGCTCCGGGGTGGGCGAGTTGGAGATCACCGTCCAGCCCTCGGGGGCCTTCACGGTGAACTGGAAGGTGGCCTTCAGGTCGGGCTGCTCGAAGGACGCGAAGACGCGGCGCGCGTCCGGGACCTCGAACTGGGTGTACAGGTACGCCTGCTGGTCGACCGGGTCGACGAACCGGTGCAGGCCCTCGCCGGTGTTGGTGTACGCGCAGTCGGCGACGACCCGCAGGACGTTGCGGCCCTCCAGCAGGCCGGGCAGCGCGATGCGGGAGTCCTTGAAGAGCGCGTCCGCGTCGAGTGCGTCGCCGTTGAGGGTCACCTCGTGGACGGCCGGGGCCACGAGGTCGATGAAGGAGTCGGCGCCGTTCTCCGCGACATCGAAGCGCACCGTGGTCACGGACCTGTAGGTACCGCCCTCCTGCGCGCCGGAGAGGTCGAGATCGATCTCGTACGAGTCAACGGTCAGCAGCTTCGCCCGCTGCTGCGCCTCTTCGCGAGTCAGGTTTGTGCCAGGCACGCGGTCATCTCCTCGATATGTGTGGGTTCGGTCATCCTTCCATGGGACCTGCACGGAGCGCGATGTCCGTTTACCGCCGGTGGGCGGGGCGAACGCGCGTGACGCTGGAGGCATGACGACCTATCTCGCACGCCCCATCGGTCCGACGGCCCTGAAGGAGCTTCGCTCTGCTGACGACGCGGGACGCCGGACGGTTCCCGTGACCGACGAGGAGGGCGGGGCGCCCCTGCGCTGCTGCCTGCGAAAGAGTGCGCCGGGGGAGCGGATCGCCCTGGTCTCCTACGCTCCCCTGCGCCGCTGGGCGGCTGAGAACGGCGTCGATCCGGGGGCGTACGACGAGCAGGGGCCCGTCTTCATCCACGCGGAGGACTGCGAGGGGCCGCAGCAGGACGGCCTGCCCTTCGTGAACGCTCGACGCGTGGTCCGCCGGTACTCGGCCGAGGGGCACATCCTCGGCGGACAGCCGGCCGAGGGCGCGGACGACACGGGCGGCGCGCTCCACAACGCGTTCGACGACCCGGCCGTGGCGCTCGTCCACGTCCGGGCCGTCGAGTACGGGTGCTTCCTCTACGAGGTCCGCAGGGCCTAGGGGGTGTCCGCTAGCCCTTCAGCTCCGCCGCCACCAGCTCCGCGATCTGCACCGCGTTCAGCGCGGCGCCCTTGCGGAGGTTGTCGTTGGAGAGGAAGAGGGCGAGGCCGTGCTCGACCGTCTCGTCGGCACGGATGCGGCCGACGAACGACGGGTCCTGGCCGGCCGCCTGCAGCGGGTTCGGCACGTCGGACAGGGCCACGCCGGGGGCGCCGGCCAGCAGCTCCTTGGCGCGCTCCACGCTGATCGGGCGGGCGAAGCGGGCGTTGACCTGGAGGGAGTGGCCGGAGAAGACCGGGACGCGCACGCAGGTGCCGGAGACCTTCAGCTCCGGGACCTCCAGGATCTTGCGGGACTCGTGACGGAGCTTCTGCTCCTCGTCGGTCTCGTGCAGACCGTCGTCGACGATCGAGCCGGCCATCGGCAGGACGTTGTACGCGATCGGGGCGACGTACTTGTGCGGCTCGGGGAACTCCGCCGCCGAGCCGTCGTGGGTCAGCTTGGGCGCGTCGTCGCCGACCTTCTTGACCTGCTCGAACAGCTCGTCGACGCCGGCCAGACCCGAACCCGACACCGCCTGGTACGTGGCCACGACCAGCGCCTCGAGGCCGGCCTCGGCGTGCAGCGGCTTCAGGACCGGCATCGCGGCCATCGTCGTGCAGTTCGGGTTGGCGATGATGCCCTTGGGGCGGTCGGTGATCGCGTGCGGGTTCACCTCGGAGACGACCAGCGGGACCTCGGGGTCGCGGCGCCAGGCCGAGGAGTTGTCGATCACGACTGCGCCCTGCGAGGCCACCTTCGGGGCGAGAGCCTTCGAGGTCGAGCCGCCCGCCGAGAACAGGACGATGTCCAGGCCGGTGTAGTCGGCCGTCGCCGCGTCCTCCACGGTCACACCGTCGAGCACCGAGCCGGCCGAGCGGGCCGAGGCGAACAGGCGCAGCTCGGTGACCGGGAAGTCGCGCTCCTTGAGGATGCTGCGCATGACCGTGCCGACCTGACCGGTGGCTCCGACGATTCCGACCCTCACGGCGACTCCTTCTACGTGGCTTGTCTGTGACTGCTGCATGGCCGAGGCGTTTCCATCATGCGGTCAGCCTCGGTCCGCCTGTCCAATTGTTTGGCATGGATGACCGGCCAATGGGACGCGACGGGCACCGGGTGCGGCACCGGTTCTACGGCTCACACCCATGCTGAGCTGGAGAAATTCGTCCTACGGCCGCCCCGCGCCGCAAGCTCGCCTGCCCACCGGCGACCGGGCTACGCGGCGGTGTGACGTACAACTCCGTCCGGCGCCGAAAAATTGCCGGGCATCCGGCCGAACGTTTTGGCGCACCACGGCGTCACAGTCACCACACGGGGAGGGGAGGGGTGGCTGTGCTGCGCAGAAGGGCCCGCCGCGACCAGGGGGGCGGTGCCGTCCGGGACGTACCGGACGATCCGCTGGACGCGGCCCAGGAGCGCCGGGTGCGGGCAGTGCTCGCCCTCGGCGGAGTGCCGCAGACGGACCTGCCGGACGGGGTGCAGCAGGTCCGTCTGCGGCTGCTGGAGCGGGCCGCCAGTGGCCGCGAGGCGCCGCGGGACGTGTCGGCGTGGGCGGCGGTCGTCGCATCCAACCTCGCCATGGACTGGCACCGGGCCAAGAAGCGCCAGGAGCGGCTCGGCGAGCGGCTCGCCTCCTTGCGCCAGCTCGAGCACCCCTCCGGCGAGGACACCAGCCTGCTCTCCCTCGCCGTCGCCCAGGGCCTGGACGAACTGCCCGACACCCAGCGCCAGGTCCTGGTCCTGCGGTTCTACGGCGACCTTCCGGTCCGCGACATCGCCGAGGAGCTCGGCATCCCGGAGGGCACGGTCAAGAGCAGGCTGCACACGGCGGTACGGGCTCTGCGCGCCCGCCTGCACGAGGACGAGGTGGTGTGACGTGACCGCCGAGAACGAAGGCCGTACCGGCCGCGACGGCTACGACGACGCCCGCGCCGGCGTCGACGCGCTGATGGCCGCGATCACCGGAGAGCCGCTCACCGACGAGGCCCGCGCGGACGCCGCCTTCATGGCGGAGCACCGGTCCGCGGCGGCCGATGTGGCGCTGCTGCGCGAGCAGTTGGGGATCATCGGACACGCGCTCACCGAGCCGATGCCCGCGTCACCGGCGCCCGAGCCGGACCCGGAACCCGCCCCCGTACGACAGCCCTCCCGCACCCGGCGCCGCGTGTTCACCGTCGCCCTCGGCAGCCTCGCCGTGGCCGCCGCCGCGTCCGTGCTGGTCGGCATGGGCTGGCTGCTGACCCAGGCCGGGAGCGGCGACACCGCGAGCTCGGGAGCGGACTCCGGCAGCGCCGCGAAGGACGAGGCCTCCGCTGACGCCGACTCCGCCTTCGGCAGCCCCCGCTACCTCGCCTGCTCCCGTCTGGTGGCCGAGGGGAGGGCCACCTTCGTCGAACAGCTCGCCGGTACCGGGTCGGTCCGCGTCACCCTGCACATGACCCGCTACTACAAGCCGGACAAGGGCGAGCAGGAGCTGGCCTTCGTCGTCGACGAGAACCTCGTCCCCGGCCTGCGCGAGGGCGACCAGGTGCTCATCGGCATCCCGCAGGGGGCCCGCCGGCCCGACTTCTGGGCCGTCGGCGAGAAGAACATCGCCCCCGAGCGGGCCTGGATCACCGGCTCGCTGGCCGAGTCGCGGGGGCTCACCTGCTGACGACGAAGGGCGGGCGCCCGCAACCGGACGCCCGCCCTCCCGCCACTACGGCGGAGCCGTACTACGCCACTACGGCGTGACCTTCTCGATCTTCACGTTGCCCAGGCCCGCGACCGTGCCCCGGGCGTTGAGCAGCTGGACCTGGCCGAAGAACTCACGGCCCTCCGGCGCGGGCGCCAGCGCGGTGACGCTGCCGGCGACCGTGGCCGTGTCACCCGTGCCGAGCTTCACCGGCGAGGCGTCCACCGTGACGGTGCCGAGCGCGGCGGAGAAGAACACGTCCAGGTAGTCGTACGCCGTCGAGCCCGCCGGCACCGAGTAGCCGATGACCTCGATGCTGTACTTCCCGGCGGCCGGCTTCGCGATCGACACCGACTCCTCCGAGTCGCCGTCGGCGGAGCTGCCGACCTCGGTGCCGGCCGCGTCGTAGACGGCCAGGTCGAGGTCCGCGGCCGCGTCGGAGACGTTGCCGATGGAGACGTCGAGCGACGTGGCGCCCGCGGGCACCTCGACCGTGGTGGTCTGCGTGGCGCCCTCGGCGATGGTCGGACGGGCCGCCTTCGACGAGCCGAGCGGGCCGCCGGCCAGCTTGCCGTCGATCGCGGCGTACTTGTTGGTCACCTTCCAGGAGGCCGCGGCCGGGGTGCCGACCTTGGCCTCGGGGACGGTCACGGTCTCCGGGTCGAAGGCCGCGCCGAGGACGGTGACGTCCAGCTTGAACGGGTTGTCGAGCAGCGGCGACGTACGGCGCGACTCGACCTCGATCTCCCAGACACCGGCCTGCGGGTCGGCGTAGGAACGCACGTCCGGCTTGCAGCCGTTGCCGTCGAGGTAGTTGTTGTAGCAGTACGGGGTGCCGGTGTTGTCGGACGGAACGCCGTACGGGTGGATGGCGATGAACCGGGTCTGGCTCTTGTCCTTGAGCCCGCCGATCGCGACCTCCAGCGACTTCGCGCCCTCGGGGACGGTCACGAAGTACGACTTGGTGCTGTTGCGCTGCGTCGTACCGGCCGCCGAGTAGGTGTACTCGACCGGCGCCGAGACCACGACCGTGTTGAGGACCTGCTTGTCGATGCCCTCGGTGCGCGGGTCGTCGACCTCCAGGATCGCGCTCTTGATGCCCGCCGAGGAGGACTTCGCGGCGACCTTGACGGTGACCGGCTTGTTCAGGCCGAGGCTGACCTCGTCGGAGCCGACGATCCTGAAGGTGCCCCCGGCGTTGTTCTCGAAGTGCAGCTCGTGCCGGACCGCCTTGTCCGCGCCGGACGTACGGGTGATCGTGACGTCGTACGTCTTCTTCTGCCCGGCCTTGAGGCCGCCCTCGCGGTCGTAGACGCCCGTGCCGAAGCCCGGCGTCTTCAGGAACTGGTCGATCGCGGTGTCGACCGGCGCCTTCACCGTGTACTCGTGGGCGGTCGCGCCGTCACGGATGGAGTTCCAGGCGTCCGGGACGTTGATGAGACCGGCACCCTCCTCGTACGCCTGCACGCCCTTGATGTGGTCGGCGGTCGAGTTCAGCGCGGTGCGAAGCTTCGCGGGCGTCAGATCGATGCCCTTCTGCTTGGCGGCGCTCAGCAGCAGTGCGGACGCGCCCGCGGCCTGCGGGGACGCCATCGAGGTGCCCTGGAGCATGCCGTAGCCGGCCGGGAGGGTGTAGCCCGCCTCGGCGACCGGGGCGCCCGGCAGCCACGTCTGGATGGTGTTGATCGCGGCACCCGGCGCCGACAGCGTCGGGGTGAAGCCGCCGTCCTCACGCGGGCCGCGCGAGGAGAACGGCATCATCGCGTACTTCTTCTCCACGACGGAGCCGTAGTTGGCGGCCCAGGTCTCCCTGGAGACGGTCGCGCCGACCGAGATGACCTTGGCGGCAAGCGCCGGGTCACCGATGGTGTTCGCGCCGGGGCCGGAGTTGCCGGCCGAGATCACGAGCTGGACGCCGTAGGTGTCGATCAGGCGCGTGTACAGCTCGGCGCGGGCGTTGTTGCCGTCGTTCAGCGCCGGCAGACCGCCGATGGACATGTTGACGATGTCGACGCCACGGTTGACGACGAGGTCGATCATGCCCTCGGTGAGCGCGACGTTGGTGCAGCCGCCGCTCCAGGTGCAGGCACGGGAGGCGACGAGCTTGGCGCCGGGGGCCTGGCCGTTCATCTTCCCGCCGAACAGGCCGTTCGCGGCGGTGATGCCGGCGACGTGGGTGCCGTGCTCGGACTCGATGACGCCGATGTTGACGAAGTCGCGCTTCTGGCCGACCCAGTCGCCGCCCAGCGGGTCCATCGGCACGTCCTTGCGGATCTGCACGACGAACGGCTGCCGCTCGGCTACGTCGGTGGCCGGGTTGTCGGTGCCGAAGTACCCGATCTGGAAGCCGTCCTTGTACGGTTTCATCGGGGTGTCGTCACCGAAGTCGTTGTTGTTGTTGAGGTCGACCCGGACCGTGCCGTTCGCGGCGTCGTAGAGCACGCCCCACGAGTCGGTCTTGTCGCCGTCACGGTTGGCGTCGCCCGCCGCGTCGCCGCCGGTGGTGTACGACTCCAGGAACGTGCTGACCTGGTAGGAACCGGCAGGCGCGGTCCAGGTCTTGCCGCCGTAGCTGAACGTGGGCCCGGAGACGGAGGTCACCATCGGGCGCCAGGTGCGGTCGTTGTCGACGAGCGGGTCGGTGGCGGTGACCCAGTCGACGATCTTGCGCTCACCGGTGGTGGTCTTCTGCAGCGCCGGGTGGGCGAGGTCCACACCGCTGTCGAGGATGCCGATGGTGATGCCGCGGCCGTCCGCCTTCGGGTTCTTCTTCACGAAGTCGACGGAGCCCGTCTCGAAGGACGGGTTGTACGGGTTCTCGGCCGGCGTGCTCTTGGACGGGCCGGAGTACGAGGTCCGGGCGGCCGTCGACTTCTTCGTGTCGACGGCGGGGTCGTCCAGGGGTATCTCCTCGCGCAGGTCGATGCCGTGCACCGAGGAGAGCTTCGTCGCCGCGGCGATGGCCGAGTCGGCCTTGCCGGTGGGGACGGTCGCGCGGACATAGCCGAGCTTGTCGTAGGTACGGCCCACAGAGCCGACCGCGTCCAGCTGCTCGGCGACCTTCTCGGTCTGTCCGGGCGCGGTCGCGATCATCATCGTGACGTTCTTGTCGCCGTCGGACTTCGCCTCGGCGAGGAGGTCGGCGTCGTCCGAACCGAGCTTGTCGTGCGCGGACTTGACGCTCGGGTCCGCGGCGGGCGCGGGGTCCGCGGCCATGGCCATGGGTATCGGCCCGGCTGCGGACAGCGCGGCGACGAGACCAGCGGCCACGGCTATGCGGGCCGCGCGTCTCGCGCCCGGCTTGGGTTCGCGCTGGGGGGTGAGGGTCATCGGCATCCCTTGTAGGTAAAGGAGCATGGGCCGTCCGGTATGTGAACCCGGACGACCGCACAGCCTTACGCAAGGGAAGGATGTTTGGGAAGAGTTGACCCAATCGAAATGGAGGAATGGGGGAAACCCCCTGTTCATTTGGGATGCAACGGTCTTAAGAGGCAAGTCGCCCGCAAGCCGGAAAATCGCCTGCCGATCCGGGCCTCGCGCCTCTAATGTCCCTACGTGCAAAAGAAGTTGAGGGTGGCGGCCTACGCCATTTGCGTGCGTGACGGACAACTCCTCCTCGCCCGGTCCCCGGCCCCCGGCGGCGGCTTCGAATGGATGCTGCCCGGCGGCGGTATGGAGCACGGCGAGGATCCCTACGACACGGTCGTGCGGGAGGTGGAGGAGGAGACCGGCTACCTCGTCGAACCGACCGGCCTGCTCGGCCTCGACTCCGCCCACCGCGTCTTCCCGGCCCGCTTCGGCCGCGACGTCGACCACCACGGCGTCCGCCTCGTCTACGAGGCCCGCGTCACCGGCGGCGACCTTCGCTACGAGGCCAACGGCTCCACCAACATGGCGGCCTGGCATCCCCTGGACGACGTCCCGGACCTGACCCGTGTCTCCATGGTCGACAACGGGCTGGCGCTGTGGCGCGAGCGGCCGGCGGCGGGGCGCATCCTGGGCGCCGGCACATAGCTTCAGTACCCCGCAAGATGAACACGGAGTGACCGAGTCCCGGCCGTTCGAGGAGCGGCCGTGAACGCGGAGGGTGCCCCAAGATCCACGTACGGTGATCGGCGCTGCGCGTTGCCGCCCTGTTCATGCACAGGTCATTCCCGGTGCCAACGATCCACAGTGAGCGGGATGTTCGCTTCGGCGAGCGCCCCGCGACCACTGCCGACGCGTTCGCACTCGGGGAGACCGCGCCATGTCGCGCATACGCTCTGTCGCCAGCTCCGCTGGGGTCCACCGCCGTACTCTGCTCGCCGCCACCGGTGCGGTGACCCTCTCCGCGGGGGTCGGATACACCCTGCGGCCCACCGACAGCGAGGCCGCCACCACGGCGGGCCCCGCGAGCGCGCAGGGCGCCGGTGCGGGCAACGCCGCGGCCGAGGCCCCGGTCGGTGCCTCCCGCAAGCTGCCGGTCGCGCTCGCGCCGTACACGCGGGGCACCACTCTGGCCAATGTCGCCACCCCGCGCGGTACCTCCGGCTACCGCCGGCTCGGTGACGGCCCCGGCTGGCGCCGCGTCGTCCGTGACGACCTGGCCGCCCCCAAGGCGGACCGCGCGAAGCGGCGTACGGCGCTCGCCGCCTTCGTGCAGCTCACCGACCTGCACCTGATCGACGCCCAGCACCCGCTGCGGCTGGAGTACCTGCGCTCGACGGACGTGCACGCCTGGCGGCCGCAGGAGACGCTGACCGTGCCCGGCGCGGTGGCGCTGGTCGAGCGGCTCAACGCGCTGCGGGGCGCCCCCGTCACCGGCGCCCCGTTCCACTTCGCGATGACCACCGGCGACAACACGGACAACAACTGCAGGTCCGAGCTGGAGTGGTTCCTCACGGTGATGAGCGGCGGCCGCGTCACCCCGAACACCGGTGACCCGCGGCAGTACGAGGGCGTCCAGAACAGCGGCCTGAAGCTGTACTGGCAGGCCGACGACAGCGTCCGCGACGCCGACAAGCAGGTCGGCTTCCCGCACCTCGAGGGCTTCCTCGCCGCCGCGATCCGCGAGACGCGCAGCCCCGGTCTGAACATCCCCTGGTACTCGACGGTCGGCAACCACGACGCGATGCCGCTCGGCACCTACGCCTCGCACAGCGACTCCTACCTGACCGACCTGGCCGTCGGCGGCAAGAAGCTGATGAACGTCTCCGCCGCGGACGCCAAGAAGCTCCAGGACTCCCTCAAGCAGGACAAGGACCCGCGGGGCACCGTCTTCAAGGACTTCCTCAAGGCCCACGCCCGCTCGATGCGCTCGGTCACGCCGGACGAGAAGCGGGCGCCGTTCACGCCGAAGGACTATGTGCGGGCCCACCTGGACCCGGCCTTCCGCGGCCTCGGCCCCGTCGGCCACGGTTACTCCACGGCCAACCTGGACGCGGGCACCCAGTACTACAGCTTCCGCATCGCCGACGACGTCATCGGCATCAGCCTCGACACCACCGACCCGGGCGGCCACTACGAAGGGTCCATCGGGGCGGCCCAGTTCAACTGGCTGGACCGGACGCTGCGGGAGAACAAGGACTCGTACGCGATCATCTTCAGCCATCACACCAGCAAGACGATGGGCAACCTCCGCCGCGACCCGGCCCGCCCGAGTGAGCGGCGCGTGGGCGGCGCCGAGCTGGTCCAGCTGCTGGGCGGTCACCGCAACGTTCTGGCCTGGGTGAACGGCCACATCCACAAGAACGTCATCACCCCGCACTCGGCCTCCGGTGGCCGTTCCTTCTGGGAGATCTCCACCGCCTCCCACGTCGACTTCCCCCAACTCGCCCGGATCATCGAGGTGGTGGACAACAAGGACGGCACGATCTCGCTGTTCACCACCCTGATCGAGTCCTCGGCCCCGCACGCCACCGACTTCACGGACCTCTCCCAGACGGGCCTGGCCGCCCTCTACCGCGAGCTGTCCCTCAACGCCCCCGGCGCGCGCTCGACGCTGGCGGGTGAGCGGGGGGACCGCAACACGGAACTGGTCCTGAAGAAGGCCTGATCCGGCCCTGAAGAAGGCCTGAGCCGCACATCGGCCGAAACGCGCTCAACTGCCGCCCCCTCGTCAACCCTCGCAGCACCCGCCCGGTCTCTCCCCCCGACCACGCTCGACGTGAGCGGTACAGATGGGGGAGAGACATGAGCGTACGTACGACCCGCATGGCCTTCGTGGCGGCGACGGCGGTGACGCTGTCCGTGGCCCTCGCGGTCCCCGCGGTGGCGGCCGCGCCCGCCGGAGAGGGGCACGGCGCGACCCGCAAGGCCATGCAGGCCGCCGTCGGCGCCGGTGTGCCCGGGGTGACGGCGACCGTGAAGGACGCCCGCGGCACCTGGTCGGCCACGGCGGGCGTCGGCAACCTCAAGACGGGCAAGCCGCGTTCGGCGGACGACCGCTACCGGGTGGGCAGCATCACCAAGACCTTCGTCGCCACGGTGCTGCTCCAACTGGAGGCGGAGGGCACGCTGTCGCTGGACGACACCGTCGAGGAGTGGCTGCCGGGCGTGGTGCGGGGCAACGGCCATGACGGCGGCCGGATCACCCTGCGCCAGCTCCTCAACCACACCAGCGGCATCTACAACTACACGGCGGACGACGACTTCGGCCGTACGTACTTCCTCAAGGACGGCTTCTTCGAGCACCGCTACGACACCAAGAAGCCCACGGAACTGGTCGCGCTCGCCATGACCCACAAGCCGGACTTCGAGCCGGGGACGTCCTGGAACTACTCCAACACCAACTTCGTGCTCGCCGGCATGGTGATCGAGAAGGCCACGGGCCGCCCGTACGGCGCGGAGGTCCGCGACCGCATCATCAAGCCCCTGCACCTGACCGCCACGTCCGTCCCCGGCACCCGCGTGAGCGTCCCGGGACCCAGCAGCCGCGCCTACTCCAAGCTGGCGGAGACGGCGACGGGCCCGACGTACGACGTCACGAAGCTCAACCCGTCGCTCGCCCACGCGGCCGGCGAGATGATCTCCAACTCGGCCGACCTCAACCGCTTCTACTCGGCCCTCCTGCGCGGCAAGCTCCTGCCGCGCGAGCAACTGGCCGAGATGACCACGACGATCCCCGTCGACGAGGCCAACAGCTACGGCCTCGGCCTGATGAAGTCCAAGCTGACCTGCGGCGTCACGGTCTGGGGCCATGGCGGCGGCATCCATGGCTCGATATCCGAGGGGTCACGACCCGCGACGGCCGCCACGCCTTGGCCTTCAACTTCAACGGCGACTGGTCGGGGGACACGGCGGCGGTGGTCGAGGCCGAGTTCTGCGGGGTGGGCAAGGGGAAGGGAGAGGGTCCGACGGCCGGGCGTACCGGGACACGCGGCCCGGACCTCAGCTGACGACATGAGGAGGGGCCGCCGGGCTCCCCGGCCCCGCGGCCCCTCCTCTCCCTCCTGGTGCTGCCTTCCCGGTCCGTCATTACCGGGGCAGCACCACGACATACGCGGCCGGATCACGGTCCACCGCGGCCATCAGAGCCGTACGGATCACCGCCGCCTGCTGCTCCATCGACTCCCGCAGCTTCTTCGGGGTGATGTGCACGACCGTGATGCCGAGCCGCTCCAAATGCTCGCGCTTGCGGGCGTACTCGGACCAGAGGGCGTCGTCGTCCTGGCGGTCGCCCTGGCGCGGGGCCCGGGTGTCGAGTTCGACCGCCACCGAGTGTTCCGGCCAGTAGGCGTCGAGGCCGCCGAGGTGGGGGCCGCCCGGCAGGCGCAGGTCGACGTTCCAGACGGGGTCGGGCAGGGCGTGGTCGCGGACCATCTCGTACAGGCGGTCCTCCGCGATCGCGCGGCCCTCGGCGAGCAGGGAGTCCACCGCGTCCACCACGTGCGGGCGGGACAGCAGCTTCGCCTGGTTCAACTCCCGTACCACGGAGGCCGGTTCGCAGTGGCCGCCCCGGACGGCTTCGGTCAGCAGCCGGCGTACGGCGCCCGCGTCCGTCAGTTCGGCCACCGCGTCGGCCAGGGCGCGCGGCACCGGGGCGACCGGGAGGCCCGTCACCTGCTGGGGCGTGGGGAGCGCGGGGGTGCGCAGGATGCGGGCGCAGCCCGTGGAGCGCAGCCGGCGCATCCGTGGGACCAGGACGTCGATCCTGTCGAGCGCGGTGAGCGGCGGTGTGGCGGAGAAGCCGTGCAGGGTCAGCGCCGCCAGGCCCGTGATCACCGCATCGGGGTAGCCGGGGGCGGCGTGCTCCTCGCCCGCGTTCGGCTGGGACGGCACGCCAGGGTTCCGCTCCCGTGCCGCGTACATCAGCACCGCGTGCAGGCGCTCCTCGCTGGTCGGCGGGCCGGGGTGGAGCAGGAAGACGCCGGGGAGGATCTGCCGCCAGGGGCCGCCCGGGCGGCACTGCTCGTTCATGTCGGCGTTCGCGACGCCGTGCGACTTCAGCTGTGCGGCCGTCATGACACGGCGGTGCACGTCGGAGAGGTGACGAACGGGGCGGGGGGAGAGCGGGGGGAGCGGGGTGTTGTGGTTCATGACCCGGAGGTTCCCGCGTTGGATCGGCCCTTTAACCGCTGTTACACGCCCGTCGACAAATACGGACAACATGGCACTAAAGGACGCGTGTTCGGATGCCGAGTAGGCACGGAAAACCCCTGGTCCGTTCGGGTGGGACCAGGGGTTACGGCTGCTATTGCCTGAATTCCGTAACGGTCACGGACGGCCGTGATCGTTGGCCAAAGGTCATCCCGCGGTTGACGCGTCGGCGGCCGCCGCGTCACACGCCTGCCCCCGCAGCCCCCGCGCCAGATCGTCCCGCGCCTCCAGCACCAGCCGCCGCAGCGCCGGCGCCGCGCCCGCGTGGGCCGCGAGCCACGCGTCGGTCGCGTCGAGCGTGGCCTGCGACTGCTGGAGCGCCGGGAACAGCCCCTGGACCACGACCATGCCGATCTGGATCGACCGCTCGGCCCACACCCGCTCGATGGCGGCGAAGTACCTCTCGGCGTACGGCGCGAGCAGTTCCCGCTGGGACGGCTGGGCGAAGCCGGAGATGGTCGCCTCGACCAGGGCGTTGGACAGCGCGTCGGACTCGACGACCTGCGCCCACGCCTGTGCCTTCACCGCCTCCGACGGCCGGGCGGCGAGGCAGCGGACCTGGTGGCGCCTGCCGGACGCCGTGTCGTCGCGGGCCAGTTCGGCAGCCAGCACCGACTCGTCGGCCGCCCCGTGCGCGGCCAGCGGCTCCAGGAACGCCCAGCGCAGCTCCTGGTCGACCTCCAGCCCCTCGATCTTCTCCGCGCCCTCCAGCAGACCCCGCAGCAGCCCCAGGTCCTCCGGCCCCGACGCCACCGACGCGAGGAACCGCGCCCACGCCAACTGCTGCTCGCTGCCCGGCGCGGCGGCCCGCAGCTCCCGCAACGCGCCCTCGGCCAGCAGCCGTTCGCCGGTCTGCCGCCACTCGGGCGCCACGTAGTTGACCAGCGACGAGTTCGCCCACGCATGCAGCATCTGCAGCACGCCGATGTCCGACTCGCGCCCCGCGAACCGCAGCACCAGATCCACGAACTCCCGCGCCGGCAGCAGCGCGTCCCGCGTCATGTTCCACAGCGCCGACCAGCACAGGGCACGGGCGAGCGGGTCGGTCAGCGCGCCCAGGTGCTCCCGCAGGGTGGCCAGGGACGTCTCGTCGAAGCGGGTCTTGCAGTACGTCAGGTCGTCGTCGTTGACCAGCACCAGCTCCGGCGCCACGGCACCCGCAAGCTCCGGCACGACCGTGCGCGGACCGTCGACGTCCACCTCGGCCTGCGCGTACCGCTCCAGAGCCCCGCCCGAGCCCCGCCGGTACAGGCCCACCGCCACCCGGTGCGGGCGCAGTTCGGGGTGCGACTCGGCCGCATCCTGCACCACCGCCAGCTCGTCAATCCGGCCCTCGGCGTCCAACAGCACCTGGGAGGTCAGCGAGTTCACGCCCGCCGTCTGCAGCCAGGAGCGGGCCCATACGCCCATGTCCCGGCCGCTGGTCTCCTCCAGCACCGACAGCAGATCACCGAGCCGCGTGTTGCCGTACGCGTGCCGCTTGAAGTAGCGCCGCGCACCCTCCAGGAACGCGTCCTGCCCGACGTACGCGACGAGTTGCTTCAGCACCGAAGCGCCCTTGGCGTACGTGATGCCGTCGAAGTTGAGCTTCGCGTCCTGGAGGTCACGGATGTCCGCTGTGATCGGGTGCGTGGAGGGCAGCTGGTCGGCGCGGTAGGCCCAGGCCTTGCGGCGGTTGGCGAAGGTGATCCAGGCGTCCTTGAAGCGGGTCGCGCCGACGTTCGCGAACGTGCCCATGAAGTCCGCGAAGGACTCCTTCAGCCACAGGTCGTCCCACCACTCCATGGTGACCAGGTCGCCGAACCACATGTGCGCCATCTCGTGCAGGATGACGTTCGCCCGGCCCTCGTACGACGACCGCGTGACCTTGCCGCGGAAGATGAACTCCTCCCGGAAGGTCACCATCCCCGGGTTCTCCATCGCGCCGAGGTTGTACTCGGGCACGAACGCCTGGTCGTACTTCCCGAAGGGGTACGGGTAGTCGAAATGGTCGTGGAAGAAGTCCAGGCCCTGCTTGGTGACCAGGAAGACGTCGTCGGCGTCGAAGTACGGGGCGAGCCCCTTGCGGCACATCGCGCCGAGCGGGATCCGAAGCGTGGTGCCGTCGGCGAACGTGCGCGAGTACGAGTCCGTGACGTAGTGGTACGGGCCCGCCACCACACACGTGATGTACGTCGAGATCGGCTTGGTCTCCGCGAACCGCCAGATGCCGTCGGTGAGTTCACCGGCCCCGTTGCTCCACACCGTCCACCCCTCGGGCGCCCGCACCTCGAAGCGGAACGGCGCCTTGAGGTCCGGCTGCTCGAAGTTCGCGAACACGCGGCGGGAGTCGGCCGGCTCGTACTGCGTGTAGAGGTAGACCTCGCCGTCCTCCGGGTCGACGAAGCGGTGCATGCCCTCACCGGTGCGGGAGTAGGCGCACTGCGCGTCGACGACGAGCTCGTTGTCCGCGGCGAGGTCCTCCAGGACGATCCGCGAGCCGTCGAAGACCTCGCTCGGGTCCAGGTCCCTGCCGTTGAGGGAGAGGGCCGTCACACTCGGCGCGATCAGGTCCGCGAAGCTGGTGGCGCCGGGCTCGGCGCACCGGAAGCGGATGGTGGTGACCGAGCGGAAGGTGCGCGGCGCCCCGCCGTCGGGGTCCCCCTCGTCGAGGGCCGAACGCACGTCGAGGAACACGTCGTACCCGTCGACGGCCAGCAGGGCGGCCCGCTCCCGGGCCTCGTCGCGGGACAGATTCTCACCGGGCACGAGCGGCACTCCCTCACGTGGTGTTCAGTATGCGGACAGCCCTGATCCTGCCACGCGCCTCCAGCCCACGGCACCGGGGAATGGCCGGGCGGGCAGCGGCGTTCCTCCAGACGTTCCGCGGAGACACGCTTGCCTCATGAGGAGAGACATGTCGGACAAGACCCCCGTCGACTTCTGGTTCGACCCCCTGTGCCCCTGGGCCTGGATGACCTCGCGCTGGGTGCTGGAGGTGGAGAAGGTCCGTGACATCGAGGTCCGCTGGCACCTGATGAGCCTCGCCGTCCTCAACGAGGACAAGCTGGACGACCTGCCCGAGGAGTACCGCGACTTCCTGGAGACCAAGGCGTGGGGCCCGGTCCGGGTCGTCATCGCCGCCCAGGAGGAGCACGGCACCGAGGTGCTCGGCGACCTCTACACCGCGCTCGGCACCCGCTTCCACAACCAGGGCGAGGGCTCCGGCAAGGAGACCGTCGCCGCCGCCCTGAAGGACGCCGGCCTGCCGGACTCCCTCATGGACCACTGGGACGCCACCGAGTACGAGCCGCAGCTGCGTGCCTCCCACAAGGAGGGCATCGACAAGGTCGGCCAGGAGGTCGGCACCCCCGTCATCGCCGTCCCCGGCGCCGACGGCGAGCAGATCGCCTTCTTCGGCCCGGTCGTCACCCCGGCCCCCCAGGGCGAGGACGCCGCGAAGCTGTGGGACGGCACCCTCGCCGTGGCCTCCGTGCCGGGCTTCTACGAGATCAAGCGGACGCGGACGAAGGGGCCGGACTTCAGCAACCTGTAGCCCTCACCCGGGGCTCACCCCGGTTCCGCGGCGGCGGCCTCGATCTTCAGTTCCTCCGGGAGCAGGCCGCCGTCGCTCTGCCGGTGCCAGGGCTGGTACCAACGGCAGCCCTCGGCCGTGCAGCGCCACAGGTCGGCGGTGAAGGCGTGCTTCTCCTTGATCGCCGCCCGCTCCCGGTCGTCGAGCTTCCTGAACACCTGCATGCTGCGACAGGTACGGCAGTTCTTGTCCCGGAAAAACATCAGCCCCTCCTAGCCATCACCGCCAGATCGGGGAAGTCGGTCACCACGGCGTCGACCCCCAGCCCGTAGTACAGCGCGTACTCGGCGAACGCGTCCCCGAAATCGTTCGCTCCGCTACCGCGCCGGAAGGCCGCCGGCAGGAACTGGTTCTCCGCGCGGAACGTGTACGGCCCGATCCGCAGCCCCGCCGCATGAGCGTCCGCGACGAGCGACGTACCGGCGACCGACGACTTGTCCGGCCCGATCCACTGCGCGTACTCGGCGATCCGCGCCAGCCCCGCCGGGCTCATCATGTCCTTGTACGTCGTCGGATCACCGGCCGAGACCAGGTCGTACGGCCCGCCCGTGGTCCCCAGCGCCTGCCACAGCGGCACCCTCAGCCGCTCGGCCGCGACCCGCTTCAGGCTCGTCGGCTCGAAGGACTGCACCACGCACTCGCGAGGGCCGAGCCGGTTGCGGCGGATCACGTACGCGAGCCTGGGCTCCAGGGGCAGGCCGAGTGAGCGGAAGTACGTCGGATGCTTGGTCTCCGGGAAGACGGCGATCGTACGGCCGTACGTCTTCGACAGCCTGCGCGCCAGGTCCACCACCTCCTGGAAGGTGAGGACCTCCTCCCGGCCGTCGAACACCGTGTTGCGGTTGCGGACCAGCGGCAGCCGCTCCACCGCCCGCAGCGTCTTCAGCTCCGCCAGCGTGAAGTCCTCCGTGAACCAGCCGGTCACCGCCCGCCCGTCCACCGTCTTCGTCGTACGGCGGTCCGCGAACTCCGGGTGCGACGCCACGTCCGTCGTCTGCGAGATCTCGTTCTCGTGCCGGACGACCAGGACGTGGTCCTTCGTCGGGACGAGGTCCGGTTCGATCCAGTCGGCACCGGTCTGCACGGCGTACGTGTACGAGGCCGCCGTGTGTTCGGGGCGCCAGCCGGCCGCGCCGCGATGGCCGATGACGAGCGGCCGGGGCGAAGGGCGGGGGTCGGCGGCCGCCGGTGCGGGTACGGTCGCGGCCACCGTGGTGCCGGCGGCCGCGAGCAGCAGGGATCTACGTCTCGGATGCATGCAACTCCCTTTCCTCATACGGCTCTTCAGGTGCGTCGTGCCCGCTCGCGCGCCTCGGTCAGGCGGGCCAGATGGTCCTCGTACGCCCTCGCGTAGTACGCCGCCCGCTCTCCGTCCGGCTCGACGACCGCCGTCGGCCGTGTCCACGCCTGCGCGTCCAGCGCCACCCCGTACCGCTCGGCCGCCGCCAGCACCGCGCCCCGCGCGCCCACCTCGCCCTCGACGACCCGCAGCGGGCGCCCGAGGACATCGGCGAGCAGCCGCATCCAGGCCGGGCTGCGCGTACCGCCACCGCACACGGCCAGGGTCCCCGTGAGGCCCGCCGCCTGAAGACAGTGCCGGGCCGCGTAGCCGATCCCCTCGCAGGTCGCCCGGACGAGGTCGGCGCGGGTCGACTCCAGGGAGACGCCGGTCAGTTCGGCGCGCAGACGTGGCTCGACGAAGGGCGCGCGCTCGCCCGAGGGCGCGAAGTACGGCAGCACCCGCACCCCGTGCGCCCCCGGCGGGGTCTCGGCCAGCAGCCCGTCGACCTCCTCGTGCCGGACGCCCGTCGTCGACAGCACCCAGTCCAGCGCGGCCGTACCGACCATCGCGGGCATCGCGCGCAGCCAGTGCCCCGGGCGGTCGGTGGTGATGAACAGGCCGGCCGGCTCACCGGTCAGGTCGAGGTCGGTGGTCGCGACCAGGGCGGCCAGACAGGTGCCGACGATGAGGAGACCGTCGCCGGGGGACGTCACGCCCGCGCCGAGCGCGCTGGCCGGGAGGTCGTACGGGCCGTTCGCGATCCGGGTCCCGTCCGGGAGGCCCTCGCCGCGGGTCTGTGCGGTCGCGACCGGGTCGCTGACGGGAGCGAGGAGGCCGCGGCGGTGGGTCAGGCCGAGGAGTTCGACCACTCGGTTGTCGTAGGCCCGGGTGCGGGGGTCGAGGAAGGGCATGGAGGCGTCCGACACGTCCGTCGTCGGGGCTGCTCCCGTCAGCCGCTGGAACACCATGTCCTTGCAGTACAGGGCGGTGGCCGCGGCATCCAGCGCCTTCGGCTCGTGGCTGTCCAGCCAGGCCAGCAGCGGCCCCGGAGACCCCGGGAACATCGCGCCCCCCGTCCGCCGGAACACCGTCTCGAACGTGCCGTCCGCCAGCCAGCGGTCGACCAGTTCGTGCGCCCGGCCGTCCATCCAGGAGGCGGCGGGGCGCACGGGGTGCCCGTCCGCGTCCACCAGCCACACGCCGTCGCCCTGGCCGGTCAGGCCGGCCAGCTCGATCTGCCCCGGTACCTGTCCGGTGACCTCGCGGAGGACGGCCACCACCGCCCCGTACACCTCCTCCATGTCCTGCTCGACGAAACCGCCGTGCAGCGCGAGGTCCACCGGGCGGGCGACGACGGCGAGTTCACGGCCCTCCGCGTCGAACGCGGCGGCCTTCACCGTGGACGTGCCTACATCGATACCGACGTACATCCGGCTCTCCTCCAGATCCTCAGGTCAGGCAGTGCGCGAGGGGCTCCCCGCGCACCCAGCGGCCCACCTCGTCGGCGGCGATCCGGGCCGCCTTCTCCGCGACCGCGCGGGACGCCCCGCCCAGGTGGGGAGTGAGTACGACGCGGTCGGTGAGGGCGTGCAGGCGTGAGGCCGGGGGCAACGGCTCCTGGGCGTACGTGTCCAGGGCCGCCGCCGACAGGTGGCCGTTCTCCAGAGCGGTGCACAGGGCGTCCTCGTCCAGCAGTGGGCCGCGGGCCGCGTTGACGACCACCGCACCCTGCGGCAGCAGGGCGAGTTCGCGGGCGCCGATCAGGCCTCGGGTCTCGGTGGTGAGACGGGCGTGGAGGGTGATCACCCGGGAGGCGCGCAGGAGTTCGTCCAGGGACGCGACCCGCAGGCCGTGGATCTCGCCGTGGACGTAGGGGTCGTGCACCATGACCCGTGCACCGAACGCGCCCAGCACGCGCGCCACCCTGCTGCCCACGGCCCCGTAGCCGACCAGGCCGACCGGCAGGTCCTCCAGTTCCAGGCCGCTGTGCTCGTACGTGTAGTAGGTGGCCCCCTCCCAACTGCCCTGCCGGGCAAGAAGGTCGTGGGCCTGTGGAATGCGGCGCAGGGCCGCCAGCATCAGACCGACCGTGAACTCGGCGGTGGCGGCGGCGTTGCGGCCGGGCGCGTAGCAGACCCGGACGTCGTGCCGCTTGGCCGCGTCCAGATTGACGTTCACCGGGCCGCCCCGGCAGACGACGACCAGGCGGAGGCCGGGGCAGGCGTCGAGGACGCGTTCCGTGACCGGGCCCATCTGGGTGACCAGCACCTGTGCACCGACGAGCGCCTCGATCAGCTCGTCCTCGGCGTCGCTCGCCTCCGTCACCTCCGCCACGGGACCGAAGGGGTCCAGCGGCCAGCCGAGGGTCAGTTCCTTCACGGTCGTCCGCTCTGCCTCGTGCTCCACCGCCTCTCTGATCAGCGACGGCAGGATGAAGTGGTCGCCCGCGGCCACCACACGCACGATGTTCCCGTTGGTCATCGGAGGGAGTCTCCTGTCTCGGCGTCGAAGACATGGGTGAGGTGAGGGTCGGCGGTGACGTGGACGCGGTCGTCGTGGGCGAGGCGGACCTCGGGGTCGGTGAGGACGACCAGGGGGGTGTCGAGGCCGTCGAGGGTGAGCGTCGCGATGCCCGACTCCAGGAGCGGTTCGTGGGCCACGACGCGGGCGGGCAGGCCGTCGTCCTCGCCGGTCAGGGTCAGGTCCTCCGGGCGGATGCCGACCGTCACCTCCCGGCCCTTTGGCACCGGCACCGGCAGCGCGATCCGTACCGTGTCGGAGAGGCGGGCGTGGGCGTCGGTGTCCGCGACGCCGCGGAGGAGGTTGATCGCGGGTTCGCCGACGAAGTCCGCGACGAAGACGTTGGCCGGGCTGTCGTAGATCTCGTACGGGGTGCCGAGCTGCTGGATGACGCCGTCCTTCATCACGGCGATCCGGTCGGCCAGCGACAGGGCCTCCTCCTGGTCGTGGGTGACCAGGATGGTCGTATGGCCCAGGTCGCGCTGGATGCGCTTGAGTTCGCGGCGGGTCGTGTCGCGCTGGGCGGCGTCGAGGTGGGAGAGGGGCTCGTCGAGGAGGAGGACGTCCGGTTCGCGGATCAGGGCCCGGGCCAGGGACACGCGTTGCTTCTGGCCGCTGGACAGGCCGGCCGGGTGGGCGTCGAGGATGGCGGTGAGGTCGACGCGTGCGGCGATCTCCTTGACCTTGCGGTCGACGTCGGCACGGTCGACCCGGTCGGCCCGTCTGCGTGCCCTCAGGCCGAACGCCAGGTTCTGCGCCACCGTCAGCGGTGGGTAGAGGGCGTAGTTCTCGAACGCGACGCCGATGTTGCGCTGCTGGGCCGGGCGCGCGGTCACGGAGGCCCCGCCGACCAGGATGTCCCCGCCGGTCACCGTCTCCAGCCCGGCGATCATGCGCAGGGTGGTGGACTTTCCGCAGCCCGACGGGCCCAGGAGGCCGAGCAGTTCCCCGGAACGCAGGGCGAGGTCGATGCCGCGTACGGCGTCCACCGCCGGGCGGCCCCGTGCGCGGTAGGTCTTGCGCAGATCACGTAGCTCCAGCTCGGTCATCGCTGCCCTTCGTCGCGCAAACCTCGTAACGGACCTTGTGCTCGTCCAGGTCCCGCAGCGCCTCCGCCGACGCCCCGTCGTCCACGAGGAGCAGATCGAAGCGGGAGAGGGGGACCACCCGGTGCAGGGCGACGCGGGCGAGCTTGGTGTGGTCGATCAGCAGGATGTTGCGGGCGGCCGCGTCGAGCATGGCCCGCTTCACCGACACGATGTGCTGCTCCTGGTGGTAGGCGTAACCCCCGCGCACGGCCGACGTCGACGCGAAGCAGACGTCCACGCGCAGCTGCTCGATCGCCTCGACGCAGGACACGCCGAGGAACGACGAGTGCAGCGGGTCGTAGTCGCCGCCCAGGGCCATGAGGTGGATGCCGCGCTGGTCGGAGAGGAGGTTGATGGCTTCCAGGAAGTTGGTCACGACCGTCAGCGGGGTCACCTCGCCGAGCCGCAGTCTGCGGGCTATCTCCAGGGTGGAGGTGGAGTCGTCCAGCATGATCGCCATGCCCGGCTCGATCAGCTTCAGGGCACGGTCGGCCACGGCGGCCTTCTGCGCGCGCATGGTCTTCAGCCGGTACTGGACGTTGGACTCGAAGACACCGGACGGCTGCGCGGTCACCCCGCCCCTCGACTTCCTTACGATTCCCTGCCGTTCGAGCTCGTCGAGGTCCCGGTGGATCGTCATCAGGCTGACGCCGAACCGCTCGGCCAGCTCGGCGGCCGTCGCCGAACCGTCGGCGAGGACCTGCTCGGCCATGGCGGACTGCCGGGCCGCGGGGCCCTGCTGACCGCTGCTGTGGTTGCTGCTCATGGTGTCTCGATCCGTCGTCCTGGTCGCTCCGGCCGGTCGGCCTCGAACAGCAGCAGGTTCTCAGGCCGGACCGACAGCCGGACCGGATCGTCGGGTCGAAGGCCGGCCGCGTCGCCGCGCGGGGCGACCAGCGACACGTGCTGCTCGCCGAGCCGGACGGTGACCTCGATGGACCGGCCGAGCACCTCCGTGACGTAGACCGTGCCGGTGAGTTCGTGTCCGAGACCCCCGCCGAGGGTGAGATCGCGGGGCCGGACGCCGATCAGCACCTCCGTGGCGGGAGCCGCCCCGGCCCGGATCGGCAGCTCGACCTTGCCGTCCGGCGAACGGAAACCGCCGTCGGGCGTCACGGTCCCCGGCACCAGATTGATGCGTGGCCTGCCGAAGGCCCGCGCGACCTCCGTGTCGTGGGGCCGGTACCAGATCTCCTCCCGCGTCCCCGTCTGCACGATCCGCCCGCCCCGGATGACCCCGATCCGGTCGCCGAGCGCCAGTGCCTCGACGGAGTCGTGGGTGACATAGAGGGTGGTCGTGCGCCGTACCGCCCCGATCGCCTTGAGCTCGGCCCGCATCTGCTGGCGCAGCTTGGCGTCGAGGTGGGACAGGGGCTCGTCGAGGAGGAAGGCCCGGGCCGGGCGGACCAGGACCCGGCCGAGGGCGACGCGCTGTCGCTGACCGTTGGAGAGTTGCCCGACGGGACGGTCCAACAGGGCTGAAATGCCGAGGAGTTCGGCCACCTCGCCGATCCGTTCCCGAGCCTGCGCAGCGGGGAGGCGGTGCCGGGGGGAACGGAGCGGCGAGGCGAGATTGTCGTGGGCGGACTTGTGCGGGTAGAGGGCGTAGCTCTCGAAGCACATCGCCACGCCACGGTCGTAGGGCTCGATGCCGCGCATGTCCTTGCCGTCGAGTTCGACCGTGCCGGCGTCGGGCGTCTCCAGCCCGGCGACGGTCTTCAGGGTCGTGGTCTTGCCGGCGCCGGACGGGCCGAGCAGACAGAAGAACTCGCCCTCGGGCACGTCCAGTTCCAGCCCGTCCAGCGCTGTGACCTTGCCGAACGTCTTCCGGATCTCCCTCAGGCGGATCACGACTTCACCGCCCCGAACGACAGCCCCCGCACCAGATACCGCTGGATGGTGAGGGCCAGCAGCAGTGGCGGTACGACGGAGACGAGCGCGGCGGCGGCCGTGAGGTTGTACTTGGGCCGGTCCCCGCCGAGGAAGGACAGCGCGCCCACGGTCACGGTCTGCGCCTCGTTGGAGGTCAGGATCAGCGGGAAGACGAAGTTGTTCCACGCGAAGATGAAGGCGAGCAGGGACACGGCCGCCACTCCCGGCTTCACCAGCGGGAGCGCCACCCTCACGAAGGCCTGCTTGCGTGTGTAGCCGTCCAGCAGCGCCGCCTGCTCCAGCTCGGGCGTGAGGTCGGCGAAGTACGACCGCATGATCCACACGATCAGCGGCAGCGTGACCAGCTGGAGCACCCACACCATGCCGACGTACGTGTCGAACAGCCCGAGCTTCTGGTAGAGCACGAACAGCGGGATGATCACGGTGAGTTCGGGTGCGAACCGGAACGACAGCAGCGTGAACATCAGGTTCTCCGAGCCCTTGAAACGCCAGCGTGCCGAGGCGTACGCGGCCGGCAGTCCGACCAGGAGCGACAGCACGACCGCTCCCACCGACACCACCAGGCTGTTGACGAAGAACCGCACGAACGGGATGCCCTCGCTGTCGCCGAGGACCGTGCGGTAGCCGTCGAGTGTGGGGGAGAACGAGAAGTACGTGGAGAAGAGCTGGTTCGTCGGCTTCAGCGACAGGATCACCATCCAGGCGATCGGGAACAGCGCGAAGACGAAGTAGAGGATGAGCGCGGCGTCGGCCGCCCAGCCCAACAGGCGCTTCTGCCGGGTCACTTGGTCCGTACGTTTCATTTCGCGGCCACCTCCGCCGCCTTCCGCTGGATCTTCCCCAGGTGCTTCACCAGCACCATCGCGGCGAGATACACCACGGCCCACAGCACGATCGTGTAGCTGATCCCGAAGGAGTACCGCTGGAAGCGGATCGCCTCCAGATATGCCCTGATCTGGAGCACGACGGTCGAGTCGCCCGGCCCGCCCTCCGTGAGGGCGTAGATGATGTCGAACACCTTCAGCGAGTCCATGAACCGGAAGATCACCGCCACCAGGACGTACGGCCACAGCATCGGCAGCGTCAGCCGCCGGAAGGTGTACCACCAGCCCGCCCCGTCGACGGCCGCCGCCTCGAAGGGAGAGGCCGGCAGTGAACGCAGGCCGGCCAGGGCGAGGATCGCGACGAACGGGGTGTAGACCCAGACGTCCACGGCGATCGACGACAGCAGGGCGCCGGTCGGCGTGTCCGTCCACTGGACTCCGCCGAGCCCGAAGGGTCTCAGCAGGTAGTTGATCACCCCCACCGACGGCTGGAGCATCAGCTTCCAGATGATCGCCGCGATCACCGGCGCGATCATCAACGGCAGGATGAGGATCTTCTCCAGCACCCTTCCGACCATCGACGACCGGTGCAGCAGCAGGGCGACGGCGACCCCGAGGACCGTCTCGACGGCGGCGGCCCCCACCGCGTACAGCACCGTCACCCACGCCGAGTTCCAGAAGGCCTCCTGCGTGAAGACGGTCTCGTAGTTCTCGAACCGCACCATGTCCGGCTGGGGCTTGCTCGCCGAGAAGTCGAACAGGGTGTAGTAGAGGCCGAGCCCGAAGGGGTAGAGGATTCCGCAGGTCAGCAGCAGGGCGGGGACGATCAGGACGTACGGGCGAAGGGCGAGCCGCCATCCCATCGGCTAGCCCACCTTGTCGGCGAGGTCGCCCGCCAGCCCGTCGAGGACACCCTTGGCGCCCTGGCCGCCGTAGATCTCCTGGAGGGCGGAGGCCCAGCTGGTGGTCGCGTCGAAGAACTGCGCCTGCGGGGTGAACTGGATCTTCGTCTGGTCGACGACGGTCTCGAAGGTCTCGAGGAAGCCCGGCAGGTGCCGCATCTTGTCCTTGTAGGCGCTGTCGTCGGCGATCGACTTGCGCACCGGGTCGATGTGGTTGTGCGTGATCGCGCTCTTGCGCAGGTGCTCCTTGCCGGTCGCCCACTGCAGGAACAGCCAACTGGCGCTCTTCTTCTTGCTCTTGGCGTTCATACCGAGCGACCAGATCCACATGTTGGTGGCCAGCGACCCGTCCGGTCCCTTCGGGCCGGGGTGGAAGGCGATCTTCCCGGAGGCCGGGCTCGCCCCCTCGACCGCCTGGAAGTAGGCGGCCGTGTCCGCGTCGAACAGCATCCCGGCCTTCTTCGCGCCGAGGTCGCTGGAGCACTGGTACCAGGTGTACGACGTCCAGGACGGCGGCCCGCCCTGCTTGACCATGCCGGCCCAGTCCTCGGTGAACGCGACGGCCTGCGGGGTGTTCATGGCCGGTGTGAGCTTCCCGCCCTGGACCGTGAAGTCCTTGAGCCCGTTGCGGGCGTACATCGTCATGAAGCCCGGGTGGATCGTGGCCCAGCTCCGGGACCCGCGGACGGCGATGCCGTACATGCCGTCGAAGCCCGCGCCCGGCGCCTTCCGCTTGATCGTCCCGGCGATCTCGCGCAGCTCGTCGAAGGTCTCGGCGGGCTTGAGGCCGAGCTTCTTGAAGACGTCCGTGTTGTAGGCGACGACGTTGGTCTCCCAGCCCCACGGCAGCGCGTACTGCCCGCCCTGCCCGAGCGGTGCGCCGGCCTTCAGGGACCACTGGTCGGCCTGGAGGAGGTTCGGGAAGAAGTCGGCCTGGTCCCATTCGGCGCCGGTCGCCGACGAGTTGCGCATCCAGGGGCCGAGGTCCTCCAGCCAGCCGGGCGGCCCGTACTGCCAGACCATGTACGCGCCGAGCATGAAGACGTCGTACGAGGCCCGGCCGCTGGACAGGTCGACGGTGAGCTTGTCGAAGTAGTTGTCCTCGGGGAAGACGTCGTACTCGACCTTGATGCCGGTCTTCTCGGTGAAGGACTTCAGGTCGGCGATGAGCGCGTCCGTGTACGGGTGCTTGTTGAGCAGCGCCTTGACGGTCGTGCCCTTCTCCCGCTTCCAGTCGAAGGAGCCGGTGACGTCGTCCGCCGCCGAGCCGTCGCTCTTGCTGTCGTCACCGCCGAACCCGGCCCCGCAGGCCGCGAGCAGCGGGGTCGCTGCGGCCGCGGCGGTCAGGGCGAGGAAGCGCCGGCGGTCGTGCACGTGCATGTCCATCCGTGACCTCCACGTGGGGTTGGGCCATCCGGGTGCTGGTGGTTAACACGGCGAGTCGACTCGTTAACAGAGGGTGGAACGGCGGAAGTTGGGCGTCAATCCCTCGCGCAAGGGAAAATCTCAGGGCAGAGTGTGAAGTTCACGGATCGAGATGTGCGGGAGGTCCGGTATGGCACACGAACAACCCCGTATGACGCATGATCAGGACGACACGTGGCTCGGCATCGATCTCGGCACCCAGAGCGTCCGGGTCCTGCTGGTCACCGGGGACGGCACCGTGCTCGGCAGCGGCTCCGCGCCCCTCGGCGGGCGGCGGGACGGGGTACGGCACGAGCAGGATCCGGGGGAGTGGTGGGACGCGGTGTGTACGGCGTCCCGGGCCGCGCTCGGTTCTCTGCGGGGGGTGCGGATCGGCGGGCTCGCGGTGTGCGGGACGTCCGGGACCGTGCTGCTGACGGACGGGGCGGGGCGGCCGACGAGCCCCGCGCTGATGTACGACGACGGGCGGGCGACGGCTCAGGCGGCGCGGGCGCGGATGGCGGGGCTCAAGGTGCAGGACACCTGGGCGCTGCCGAAGGCGCTGTGGCTGACCGAGACGTACGGGCAGGGGCGGGTCGCCCATCAGCCGGACCTGGTCGTCTCCCTGCTCACCGGCGAGCTGCCCCCGGCCGACTCCAGCCACGCCCTGAAGACCGGCTACGACCTGGAGCGGGACGCCTGGCCGGCCATGCTGCCCCGGCTGGGCCTGCCCGACGCGGTGATCCCGGACGTCGTACGCCCCGGCTCCCCCCTGGGTGAGGTCTCCCCGGCCGCCGCCGAGGCCACCGGCATCCCCGCAGGCACCCCCGTCATCGCGGGGATGACCGACGGCTGCGCGGCCCAGATCGCCTCCGCCGCCCTGCGCCCCGGCTCCTGGAACTCGGTGCTCGGTACCACGCTGGTCCTCAAGGGCGCGTCCCCGACCCTGGTCCGGGACCCCACCGGCGTGGTCTACAACCACCGTGCACCGGACGGGAGTTGGCTGCCGGGCGGCGCCTCCAGTGTGGGCGCGGGTGTGCTCACGGCGGCGTTCGCGGGCGCCGACCCGGCGGCCATGGACGCGCTGGCCGCCGCCTACGAGCCGTCCGGCGCGATCACCTACCCCCTCGTGTCACCCGGCGAGCGGTTCCCGTTCCTGGCCCCGAAGGCCTCCGCGCTCATCCTGGGCGAACCCGAGTCGGACGCCGACCTGTGGGCCGCGCTCCTGCAGGGCGTCGCCTTCACGGAACGCCTGTGCCTGGACTATCTGCACCACCTCGGCGCACCGCTCGACGGCCCCCTCACCTTCACGGGCGGCGCCGCCCGCAGCCCGTACTGGAACCAGCTGCGCGCCGACGTCCTGGGCCGTCCGGCCCGCGTACCGCAGCAGACGGAACCGGCCCTGGGGATGGCCGCGCTGGCGGCGTACGGAGCGGGCGCGGCGCCCGGTCTGGCGCAGGCCGCGGAGGGCATGGTCCGCATCGGCGCGACGGTCGAACCCCGCCCCGACCGCACCGCCCGCTTCGCCGAGCCGTACGCGCACCTGATCGACGAACTGACCGCCCGGGGCTGGCTCCCGCCCCCGGTCGCGGCGCACGCGCTCGCGCGCCTGGACGCGGATACTTCGGCTTCATGAGCACGGGCGCGGCAGCGGGCAAGGGCAGAGGCAAGGGAACAGGCATGGGCATGGGCATGGGCACGGAGCTGGGCACGAGTACGACGCTGTTGCTGGTCCGGCACGGACAGACGATCTGGCATGCCGAGAACCGCTACGCCGGGGTCAGCGACGTGCCCCTCACCGACACGGGACGCGCCCAGGCCGAGGCACTGGGCCGCTGGGCCGCCGCCCACCCGGTCGACGCGATCTGGACCTCGCCGCTGTCCCGTGCCGTGGCCACCGCCGACCCCGCCTGCCGGGCCCTCGGCATCACCCCGCACCGCGAACCCGGCCTGCGCGAATGCGACTTCGGCGTACTGGAGGGCCGTACGCTCGCTCAGTTCGCCGCCGAGGATCCCGACGCGGCGGAGGCCTTCCGCGCCGACCCGGTGGCCCACCCGTTCCCGGATGCGGAGAACCCCGTCGCCGCCGCCGAGCGCGGTGCCGCCGCCCTGCGCCGCATCGCCGTCGCCCACCCCGGCGAACGCGTCCTCGTCGTCGCCCACAACACCCTGTTCCGGCTGGTGCTGTGCACCCTGCTGTCGATCCCGGCGGGGGAATACCGCAGAGTGTTCCCGAAGTTGCGCAACGTGGCGATCAGCGAACTCCACATGAAAACCGACGGTTCCGCGGCACTTCTCTCCCTCAATGTGCCGTGCGAGCCGGACGTCCCGTAGGACCATGTGCCCATGACGGAGATCGACACCTCGGTACCGCACTCGGCCAGGATCTGGAACCTCTGGCTGGGCGGCAAGGACAACTACCCCGTGGACGAGGCGGCCGGCGACGCCTACACCGCCGTGTACCCCGGCATCGTCACCATCGCCCGCAGCAGCCGTGCCTTCCTGGGCCGCACCATCCGGTACCTGGTCACGGAGGCGGGCGTACGCCAGTTCCTCGACGTCGGCACGGGCCTGCCCACCGTCGACAACACGCACGAGGTCGCCCAGAGCCTCGCCCCCGAGTCGAAGATCGTCTACGTCGACAACGACCCGTTGGTCCTGGCCCACGCCCGTGCCCTGCTCACCTCGACGCCCGAGGGTGTGACGGCGTACGAGGACCTGAGCCTGTACGAGCCGGAGAAGATCCTCGAGGCGGCGTCCCGCACCCTCGACCTCTCCCGCCCCACGGCCCTGATCCTCAGCGGCATCCTCGGTCACGTCACGGACTACGAGCAGGCCCGCGGCATCGTCCGCGGCCTCCTGGCGGGCCTGCCCTCCGGCAGCTACCTCTCCCTCAACGAGGGCTCCCGGGGCACCGACCCGGCCTACGAGCAGGCCCAGGACGCCTACAACGAGACCGGTGCCGTCCCGTACTTCCTGCGTCCGGTCGACCAGATCACCGCGTACTTCGAGGGCCTGGACCTCGTCGAGCCCGGCATCGTCTCCGTCCCGCTCTGGCACCCGGAGCCGGCCGGCGAGGAGCCGCAGCCGATCGGCCAGCACGGCGGACTGGGCCGCAAGCCCTAGCCCTGACGCCTGCCCGGCCCCCGACAATGAGAAGCCCCCGCGAGTCAGGTCCTCGCGGGGGCTTCCTTCATTCCGCCTGCCGTTCGTGAAGGGTGAGAAGACGATCACGAGGCAGGACGCCTTGTTGCAAGTAGCTTGCAACAACAAGCAAACAGCAAAAGGCCCCCGTGTGGATGACACGGGGGCCTTGATGCCGCCGGACTGTTGTCGGACTGCCGCCGGACTGTCGTCGGACAGCCGTACGGGATGCGTCAGCCCTTGGCGCGCACCTTCTGCCACGCGTACCCGACGACCGCCAGGAACAGCGTCATCCCGCCCGTCGAGTACAGCTGCACGCGTGTGTCCGGCTCCCGGGCCATGAGGACGAAGATGGCTGCCATGCCGGCCAGCGCGACCCAGGTCAGGACCGGGAACGCCCACATCCGCACGACCAGCTTCTCCGGCGCCTCGCGCTCAAGCCGGCGGCGCAGCCGCAGCTGGGAGACGGCGATGAAGATCCAGACGACCAGGATGACCGCGCCGATCATGTTCAGCAGCCAGGGGAAGACGTCGTCCGGCCGCCAGTAGCTCAGCACCACGCATACGAAGCCGAACACCGAGGACGCGAGGACCGCGACGCGCGGGACGCCGCCTGACACCCGGCCCAGGGTCTTCGGTCCCTGCCCGCGCTGGACGAGCGAGTACGCGATGCGCGAGGAGCCGTAGATGTTGGCGTTCATGGCGCTCAGCAGGGCGACCAGGACCACGACGTTCATCAGCTGGCCGGCGCCGGGGATGCCGAGGTGGTCGAGGGTGGCGACGTACGGGCCCTTCTCGACGACCTCCTTGGAGTCCCAGGGGACGAGGGTGACGACGACGGCCATGGAGCCGATGTAGAACAGGGCGATGCGCCACATCGCCGTGCGGACCGCGCTCGCGACGCCGCTGACCGGGTTCTCCGACTCGGCCGCGGCGATGGTGACCGTCTCCATGCCGCCGTAGGCGAAGACCGACGCCAATAGGCCGATGATCAGGCCCTCTGTGCCGTTCGGGAGGAATCCGCCCTCACCGGTGAGGTGCGCGGTGCCGGGCGCGTCCGTGCCCGGCAGGACACCCGCGATCGCCAGCCCGCCGAGCACCAGGAACAGCGCGATCGCGCCGACCTTCAGCGCCGCGAACCAGAACTCGAACTCGCCGAAGTTCTTCACGGCGGCGAGGTTCGCACCGCAGAAGACGACCATGAAGAGGGCCACCCAGGCCCACTCCGGCGTGTGCGGAAGCCAGGTCGTGACGATCTTCGCGGCGCCGATGCCCTCCAGGCCGACGGCCGTGCAGAGCAGCACCCAGAACGACCAGCCGGCCGTGAAGCCGGCCCACGGGCCGATCGCCCGCTCGGCGTGCGCGGAGAAGGAGCCGGAAGAGGGGTGGGCGGCCGACATCTCGCCGAGCATCCGCATCACCAGCATCACGAGGAGGCCGGAGATGACGTAGGCGATGACGATCGAGGGACCGGCGGCGGCGATACCGGCGCCGGACCCGACGAACAGGCCCGCGCCGATGACACCGCCGAGGGCGATCATCGACAGGTGGCGCTGCTTGAGGCCGTGATTCAGTCCGGGGGAGACGTCGTCCGCCTTCGGGGGCGTCTCCGTGGTGCTGTTGGGCATGGGCGCGGCTCGTCCAATGCAGAAGGTGGGCAAAAACGCCCACAGTCTGGGCGGCCTCTCCGCTGAGGAGGAGAGGCTGCCCACTATGCGGACACTTCCCGCACCGACTGTAATGTGCCGACTACGCGGCGACGGGTGTGTAGTGCGACGCGTCCCCCTCGATCGAGTAGCTCTCCTTGCCCTCGATGCCGACGGGCACGTCACCGGCCAAGGTCACCCGGTGCAGGCGGCGCGGCAGCCCGTCGTAGTTGTCGACGGCGTAGTGCTGGGTGATGCGGTTGTCGAAGACGACCAGCTGGTTCTCGGACCAGCGGTGGCGAAGGATGTTCTCCGGCCGGGTGACGTACGCCTGGAGCAGGTCGAGGATCCTGCGGGACTCGCCCGGCGAGAGGCCCACGATCCGCTGTGCGAACCCGCCGATGAACAGGCCGCGCTCCCCCGACAGCGGATGGACGCGGACGACCGGGTGGACCGTGCGGTACCTGATCGACGTGAACTCGGCCCGTTGGGCTGCCTGCTGGTCGTCGACGTCCTCGTCCGGCACGGCGTAGTCGTAGTCGTTGGTGTGCTCCGCCCACAGGGAGTCGGCCAGCTTCCGCAGCGGCTCGGGCAGCTGCCGGTAGGCGGCCGCCGAGCTGGCGATCAGGGTCTCACCGCCGTACGACGGGATCGTGATGCTGCGCAGGGTGGTGGCCTGCGGCGGGTTGAGGACGAAGGTGACGTCCGTGTGCCAGTGGTTGGCGGCACGGCCGCGCTCGCTGTCGACGGGCAGCACGTTCGGGACGCCGGAGACGGAGGAGACCGTCGGGTGGGCGGTGGTGACGTCGCCGAAGTGGCGGACGAAGGACTGCTGGGTCTCGTCGTCGAGGTTCACGTCGTCGAAGACGAGCGCCTTGTGGGCGGTGAGGGCCTCGCGCAGAGCGGCGACCGTCTCGTCGCCGAGGGGCCGGGAGATGTCGACGCCGAAGACGCGGGCGCCGATGTCGGCGGTGACCTTCTGGATCTCGATGGACATGTGCGGTCCTTTCAGACGAGGGCGGGGGTGCCGGTTGCGGGGGCACTGACGTACTGGTTGGCGGGGCGCGGGAGGCCGTAGCGCTCGCGCAGGGTCCGGCGCTGGCCGTACTCCGTGCGGAGCAGACCGCGGGCGCGCAGGATCGGGACGACGTGGTCGACGAAGGCCTCCAGGCCGGAGGGCAGGACCGGCGGCATGATGTTGAAGCCGTCGGCGGCGCCCCGCGTGAACCAGGTCTCGATGGCGTCGGCGACCTGCTCGGGCGTACCTGCGAACGTGAGGTGTCCCCGGCCGCCGCCGAGCCGCCCGATCAGCTGCCGCACGGTGAGCCGCTCGCGCCGAGCCAGCTCCACCACGAGCGTGTAGCGGCTCTTGGCGCCCTCGATGGCGTCCTCGGGCGGCAGATCGGCGGGGAGTTCGGAGTCCAGCTCCAGTGCGCCGGACGGCAGGTGCAGCAGGCTCTCCAGCCGGCCCACCCCGTGCGTGTGCACGATGTGGTCCTCCAGGACCTGCTCGGCCTCGCGGGCCTCGGCCTCCGTCGAGCCGATCACCGGGACGATGCCGGGCAGCACCTTGATGTGCTCAGGGTGGCGTCCGGCCGCCGCCGTACGTGCCTTGAGGTCGGCGTAGAAGGCACGCGCGTCCTCGATCGTCTGCTGCGCGGTGAACACGGCCTCCGCGTACCGGGCGGCGAAGCCCTTGCCGTCCTCGCTCGACCCGGCCTGTACGAGCAGCGGGTAACCCTGCGGCGTACGCGGCACATTGAGGGCTCCCTGGACACTGAAGTACGTCCCGCTGTGCCGGGGCGGATGGATCTTGGCGTCGTCGCCCCACACGCCGGCCGCCTTGTCGGCGACGATCGCGTCGTCCTCCCAGCTGTCCCAGAGTTTCAGGGCGACGTCCAGGAACTCGGCGGCCCGCGCGTACCGCTCGGCGTGCGCTGGCTCCGCGTCCAGCCCGAAGTTCCGGGCGGCCTCCGCTCCCGCTGTGGTGACGATGTTCCAGCCCGCCCGGCCGCCGCTGATGGTGTCGAGCGAGGCGAGCTTGCGGGCCAGGTTGTAGGGGGAGTTGTAGGAGGTGGAGGCGGTGGCGATGAGCCCGATGTGCTCGGTGGCCGTCGCCAGCGCGGTGAGCAGGGTGAGCGGCTCCAGGGCACCGGCGGGGCGCTGGGCGAGGTTGTTCCACAGCTGGGGGCCGTCGGCGAGGAACAGGGAGTCGAAGGTGCCGCGTTCGGCGACGCGGCCCAGGTTGACGTAGTGGGCCAGGTCCACGTGCGCGTACGGGTCGCTCTCGGGGAGCCGCCAGGAGGCCTCGTGGTGGCCGGTGTTCATGAGGAAGGCGTTGAGGTGGAGGTGGCGGGGCATGCAGTGTCCTTCGTTGTGGACAGTCGGGGATGCCTTACGAGCGCCGGTCCAGGCAAAGTCAGCCCGTCCGGCGTTTGAGGACGAGGCCGTTCAGGCCGACAGCGGGGGTCTGGGGGCGGCAGCCCCCAGGGACCGGGGTCGAAGGGGCAGAGCCCCTGGAGGGCGGCAACCGGCGGTCACCTGACGCCCTCCGTCACGCCCAGCGCCGCAAGCAGCCGCAACCGATACCCGCCGCGCGCCTCCGCATCGCGATCGATGGTCAGGTCGAGCCCGATACGCCCCCGCTCCAGCACGAGCACCCGGTCCGCGAGCACGATCGCCTCGTCCACGTCGTGCGTGACCAGCAGCACCGAGGGGCGATGCCGCTCCCACAGCTCCCTGAGCAGGGCATGCATCCTGATGCGGGTCAACGCGTCCAGCGCTCCGAACGGCTCGTCGGCCAGCAGGAGTTCGGGCTCGCGCACGAGCGAGCGGGCCAGTGCCGCACGCTGCTGCTCGCCGCCGGACAGCTCGTTGGGCCAGGCGCCCTCCCGGCCTGCCAGCCCGACCTCGGCGAGGGCCTCGCGGCCCTGCTGCTCCGCCTCCCTGCCGTCGAGCCCGAGGAGGACGTTGGCGAGGACACGCCGCCAGGGCAGCAGCCGGGAGTCCTGGAAGACGACCGACACCCGGTCCGGGGCGGTGAGCTGTCCGCTGCCGGTGACCTCGTGGTCGAGACCGGCGACCGCTCGCAGCAGGGTGCTCTTGCCGGAGCCGCTGTGCCCCAACAGGGCCACGAACTGGCCGGCGGGGATGTCCAGGTCGATGCCGTCGAGCACGACACGTTGGTCGAACGAGCGGGTCAGTGAGCGGAGTTGGACGGCGGGGCGGATCAGCTGCTCAGTGTGCGGCGCCACGACAGCACCCTCCGTTCGATGAGGCGGACCGTGCTGTCCGAGGCGAGGCCGAAGATGCCGTAGACGACCAGGCCGACGAGGATGACGTCCGACTGGCCGTAGTTCGTGGCCTGGAACATCATGTAGCCGAGGCCGCTGGTGGCGTTGATCTGCTCCAGGACCACCAGGCCCAGCCAGGAGCCGGTCACGCCGAGCCGGAGTCCCACGAAGAACCCGGGCAGCGCGCCGGGCACGACGATCTCCCGGATGAAGCGCAGCTTCGACAGGCCCTGCACCTCGGCGAGCTCGACGAACCGGTTGTCGATACCGGACAGGGCGGCGTGCGTGTTGAGGTAGATCGGGATGTAGACGACGATGGCGATGATCGCGATCTTGAAGGTCTCGCCGATGCCCAGCCAGAGGATGAACAGCGGGATCAGACCGAGGGTCGGGATGGCCCGGTTGAGATTGACCGTCCCGTCGATCAGCGCCTCTCCGGAGCGGGTGAGCCCGGAGGCAAGGGCCAGCACGACGCCGGCGGTCAGACCGATCACGAAGCCGGACGCGGCCCGCTGCAACGAGGTGAGGATGTCGGTGATCAGGGTCCCGTCGGTCCACAGCCGGGCGCCGGTCTCCACCACCGTCCAGGGTGCGGGAATCGCCGCGGGGTCGAGCGCCTCGGCGGCGGACGCGACGGCCCACAGGGCGAGCACCAGCACGGGCCCGGCGAGCCGGGCGGCGGGCAGGCGTTTGCCGGGGGCGAGGCCGCGGCGGCGTTTGCGGGGCCGCTCGTCGGCGACGACGACGGTGGCCTTGTGCAGGGTGGTCGTGGTCATGGCGGTCACTTCCGGTACTCGGCCGGTACGGACTTCGCGGCGATGCCCTCGAAGCGGTGGTCGAAGAGCTCGCCGACGTCGAACTTCTTCACGAAGCCGCCTTCCGCGAGCAGATCCGCGGTCTCCTGCTCCCACTTGATGGCCTCGTCCCAACGCGGCGGGTACAAGGGCTTGTTGGCGAGCTCGGTGATGGCCTCGGCCTGGGGGAGGGTCAGGTTCTGCGTCTTGACGTAGAACTCCCGGTTCCAGACGTCGGGGTGCTCGTACGCCCACACCTGGCCCTTGGCCCAGTACGGGATGTACGCGGCGATCGCCGCCGCCCTCGCGGGGTCGTTCAGCACCGGGACCGGCGCCCACAGCAGGTTGAGCAGGTCGACGACGTCGGTGGTGATGATGCGGGCGCCTTTGGTCTCGTACTGCGCCAGATAGGCGGGGGCCTGGGTGTTGCCGAGCGGGGCGATGTCGACCTGCCCGGACTGCAGGGCCGTGAGGAACTGGTTGCTGGTCAGCGAGACCAGCTCCACATCGTCGTACGTCAGCCCGGCCTTCTTCAGCGCGCGGAGCAGGACGACGCCCTGCGCCTGGCCCTGCGAGAAGGCGAGCCGCTTGCCCTTGAAGTCGTCGACCGACCGGATGTCGCTGCCGGGCTTGGTGGCGAAGAGGTAGTTGGGCTTACGGGTGATGTTGATCGCCACGATCTTCGCGTCGAAGCCCTGGTAGTACGCCTGGATCGGGGGGATCCCCGCGTTGTTGGCGAGGTCCAGGGACTTGGCCCGAAAGGCGTTGATGACATCGGGGCCGGCGCCGATGTTCAGCCAGTTGCTGACCGTGAAGGGCGGATCGCCCAACCTGGCCAGTCTGAACTGGAGTTGCTGGGTGTTCTGGTACGAGGCGATCTTCAGGCTCGTGCCGGCGGGCACGTTCTTGGCCAGTGGGGCGGTCGAGGCGCCCTCGTTGTCGGCGGCCGCGCTGCTGTCGGCGCAGCCGCCGAGTCCGGCGACGCCCGCCGCGGCGCTGAGCAGGGAGGTGAGGAAGAACCGTCGGTCGACACCCGGCACAGGAGAAGAGGACATGGCAGGACTCCGTGAGTGAGAGAAAAGAGCAAGAAAGCATGCGGAATTCCGGGCAGGAGAAGCCGGAGAAAGGGAATTCACGCACGAGGAAATGAGCGCTTCACACGCGGCAACGTGTCAGCAACAGTGGGTGCGACAGCTCACGAACGGGCTCATGAGCAGGATGTTCCTGGTCATCGACGGTCCCTGTCAATATTCCGAGTTTCTGAATTAAATAGCCTCAGGTGACGCGCCCAACGGATCCCGGTAGAGCACGTCCAGCGCCACCGAGCCACCCGCCACGGCAAGGACGGAATCCGCGAAACTCGTCGGCACGACCGCCGCCGCCCGCTCCGTCCCGGCCGCTTCGCGCAGCGCGCCGAGACAGTCCTCCCGGCTCAGGAGGCCGATCTCGGTGACGACGACGGTCTCCGGGTTGAGCACGTCCTGCAGCAGCCCCACCGCCCGGCCGGTCATCCGCGCCCGGTCGGTCAACAGCCGTACCGCCACCGGATCCCCGACCGCCGCCGCGCGCACGACATGCGTCGGGTTCGCCCCGTCGATGACGCCCGCCACCCGCGCCCGCCGGCACAACGTCCGCTCGCTCAGCTCGACCTGGAGGCAGCCGACCCACCCGCAGTCGCAGGTCTCCGTACCGCCCGGCACCGGCAGATGGGCGATGGCGCCGGCCTGGGAGCGGGGGCCGTGGTGCACCTCGTCGTTCGTGGCGAACGCCGCGTCGACCACATTGCCGACGAACAGATGCAGCACGCTCCGGCTACCGCGCGCCCGCCCGAAGAGGCGCTCCGCGTTCACCAACGCCCGCGCGTGCCCGTCCACATGGACCGCCAGCCCGGTGTGCGCGCCGAGCACCTCCCGCACCGGCACCTCGCGCCAGCCCAGCATCGGGTGCTCGACGACGGTCCCGGAGTCCCGGTCCACCCAGCCGCCCGCGGCGAAGCCGACGCCGAGCGGCCGAATGCCCGGCGCCGCGTCCAGCAGCGCGGCGAGCCCGTCGGCGGCGCGGGCCAGGACGGCGTACGGATCGGTGGCACCCGAGTGCTTCAACTCCCGTTCGGCGACGACCCGTCCACGCAGATCGAGCAGCGCCACGGTGGTGTACGGCACCGCCACATGCACCCCGCCCACGACGAATCGCGAGTCGTCCAGGTCGATGGGTACGTGCGGTCGGCCGACGCCCCCGGACCGCCGGGGCGCCGCGGCCTCCCGGACGAACCCGAGCTCGGTGAGGCGGGCGCAGTGCTCGGTCACCGAGGCCGGTGACAGGCCGGTCAGCCGGGCGATGGTGCTGCGCGCCACCGGCCCGTGCTCAAGGACGGACCGCAGGATGACACTGGCGCTGGTACGGCGCCGGTCGCGATCGGAGACACGGGGGATCGGAGACGTACGGGAGGTCGAGCTCGAAGTCGAGGTTGCAGTCGAAGTCGAAGTCGAAGTCGAGGTCGAAAGGGTGGGTGCCGCGATACGGGGCATGGGGAACTTCCTCGGGAGCCGGTCCGACACTGCGCCGTCTGATGCGGGCGAGTCGAACCGACGGGCCGACTCACCCCGGACGGCGACAGGCGGCCGCGCCCACGCGTCGCAGGTCGACGTGGCGACGCGACGAGAAGTTCCGGGACTGGGCGACCATGCGCTCGAAGTTAGCAAAACGGCCCACCCCTGCCCAGACGGCGACCGACGGGCGAGACAGCCCGACCGACGGGCGGGACGGCGGACCGGCCTGTGAGCTGGACGTCCCCGCCTCAGTGACCGGCGTCACCTCGTACCCGGTGTAACCCCCATCCTTTGTCCGGAGCCCACCAACCCCGTGATCCGGCCTTTGTCGACCACTGACGGTGATGGGCATGCACACGCTGGGATAGCGTCACAGCGTCCCGTACTGCCCTCACCTCGCGGAGTCCCCATGAGCACCGCTGCCGCCGCCCCCGCCCGCCCCGGACAGGTCCTCGCCGACCTGCTCCCGGCCTCCCGCGTCCGCGACATCGCGCTCGTCGTCGGTGGCGCCGTGTTCACCGGCCTCGCGGCCCAGGTCGCCGTGCCCGTGCCGGGCTCCCCGGTGCCGGTGACCGGCCAGACCCTCGCGGTGCTGCTGGTCGGCACGGCCCTCGGTGCCGGTCGCGGCTTCCTCTCCCTCGCGCTGTACGCGCTGGCGGGCATCGCCGGTGTGCCGTGGTTCGCGGAGGGCACCTCCGGCGCCGCGGCCCCGTCCTTCGGCTACATCCTCGGCATGATCCTCGCGTCGACGGTCGTCGGTGCCCTGGCCCGCCGTGGCGCGGACCGCACCGCCCTGCGCACCGCGGGCGCCATGCTGCTGGGCGAGGCGATCATCTACGTCGTCGGCGTCCCCTACCTGGCCCTCGCCACCGGCATGTCGGCGACCGCCGCGATCGCGGCCGGACTCACCCCGTTCCTGATCGGCGACGCCCTCAAGGCGGCCCTCGCGATGGGCGCGCTGCCCACCGCCTGGAAGTTCGCCAACCGCTGACGCCGCAGTTCTAGCGGAAGAGGCTCGCCGGGTAAGTACCGCATCCGGCGAGCCTCTTCGTGCTTTTGCGCGCTTCTACGTCGGGCAGGGCCCGTTTCTACGTCGGGCAGGGCCCGTTTCTACGTCGGGCAGGGCCCGTTTCTACGTCGTACAGAGCCCGTCTCTGTGTCGGACAGAGCCCCTCGGCTCAGCCCTCCTGCGGCCGCCGCGGCCGCCTCAGTTGAGACCACCACAGCCCGGCCGCGCCCGCCGCGATCAGCGTCGCGCCGACCGCGCCCAACGGCAGGACATCCCGGCCGAGGCCGGTCTTGGGCAGCTCGTCGGCGCCCGGAGCGACCGGCTTGTTGTCGGTGCCGAGCAGCAGCGGGGTGGCCGGAGCGTCCGGTGACGGGTTCGTCGTACCGAACGGCACCGGGCCCTGCTGCCAGTACGTCTTCTTGCCGTCACCGGTCTGGACGGGGAGGCAGATCTTGCCCTCCTTGTCGAGGTCGTACGTCGCGTCCACGGCATACGACTTCGACTCACCGGCGGGGAGATTGTCGACGGGGCAGGCGAAACCGCTGTTCGAGCCCTCCGGAAGATTGTTTTTGTCGATCGCCGAACAGCCCTCGACATTCTTGACCGTCAGGCCGTCGAACCCGACGACCAAAAGCTGGATCTTTCCGCTTTCCTTGGTCCCTTCGTTCTTGACGGTGGCAGTGATCTCCGTTTCCTGCGAACTGTTGTTCACCGAGATTTCCTCGGGCAGTTCGGTGGTGAGCTTCACCCCCGCCGGTGCCTCGTCGATGACCTTTCCCCCCTTGCTGCTCCCGGGTCCCTGGTCATCCGCACTGGCAGTGAAGGAAAGGATCATCACTGCCGAGAAAGATGTCGCGACCAGCGATCCCGCGATGGCTGTCGTGCGACGAGAACTCATGTTCGTCCCCCTTGCCTGCGCCTGAATTCGCAGTACTTGAAGAGGTACCACAAGATTTCTCCGCACTATGCTGGTACGGCCTGAAGTGTGACCATTGTGTTTCAATGGCGGATGTCTGATGCGGCATCGAGGGGGGTGCAGTGGATTGCCGGGGAATATGGGAAATACGAGGAGCGGTGGGGTTCCAGGTTTACTGGTGACGGGGCGCTATCGACTGGTCGAGAGTATCGGCCAGGGGGGAATGGGGCGCGTGTGGCGAGCGGTCGACGAAATACTCGATCGTCTGGTCGCCGTCAAGGAAATGCGCATCGACGGCCTCGATCCGGAGGACACGCGCACACGCCGTGAACGCACCCTGCGTGAGGCGCGGGCGACGGCGAGGATCGACCACCCCAACGTCGTACGGGTCTACGACGTGGTCGACGAGGGCGAACGCCTGTGGATCGTCATGGAGTTGGTGGCCGGCCGCTCCCTGGAACGCATCATGGCGGAGGAGGGCCCGCTGGGCCCGTGCGAGACGGCCCGGATCGGCATCGGCCTGCTCGCGGCTCTGCGCCAGGTCCACGACCGCGGGGTGCTGCACCGGGACATCAAGCCGGGCAACGTCCTGGTGGAGACGGAGGTGGCCCGCGGGCGGGGCCGGGTGGTCCTGACGGACTTCGGCATCGCGGCGATCCAGGACGCGAAGGCGCTCACCATGGTCGGCATGCTGGTCGGTTCGCCCGACTACATGGCCCCCGAGCGCATCTCCGGCCGCCCCCAGGGTCCACCGTCCGACATCTGGTCCCTGGGCGCCACCCTGTGCGCGGCCCTCGCCGGCCGCTCCCCCTTCTCCCGCGACACGACCCTCGCGACCCTGCACGCGGTCCTGTACGAGGAGCCCGAACTCCCGCCCACGGCAGGCCCCTTGCGCACTGTCCTCGCCGCCCTCCTGGACAAGGACCCGACCCTCCGCCCCAGCCTGGACACCCTGGAAACGGCCCTGCAGCCGGTGGCGTTCCCGGCGCCCACACCGACGATGCCGGTGGTGGGCCCTGCGCCGGCCACAGGTGCGCCGGGTGGCGGGGAGCCCGAGACCATGGCGGGCCCCGCACGATCGAGCGGGGAGCCTGCGTCTGGCCCCGGGCGGTCGGACGCGGGGGCTGGCGCTGACGCCGGGCGGTTGGATGCGGGGGCTGGCGCTGACGCCGGGTGGTCGGATGCGGGGGCTGGCGCTGACGCCGGGCGGTCGGAGGCTGCGGCTGCCGCCGATGCCGGGCGGTGGGAGGCGGAGTCTGACGTTGGCTCCGGGCGATCGCGCGCGGGGGCTGCGTCTGGCCTCGGGCGGTCGGATGCGGGGGCTGGCGCTGACGCCGGGCGGTGGGAGGCGGAGTCTGACGGTGGCTCCGGGCGATCGCGCGCGGGGGCTGCGTCTGGCCTCGGGGAGCGGGACGCGGAGGTTGCCGCCGATGCCGGGCAGTTGGAGGCGGAGTCTGGCGCCGGTCCCGGGCGATCGCGCGCGGGGGCTGCTGTGGGCCCCGGGGGTTCGGACGCGGAGAGCCCGCCCGATCCCGGCGCGTTGGACGCGGGGGCTGCCTCCGGCTCTGGAGTGTGGGGCGAGGGGACTGCGGGTCCCACGCCTGGTGCGGCACCCGAACCGGCCCCGCCGAGCACGTCCGTGCCGGAACCCGGCGCGGCGGTCGGCGACGGGCCTGAACCGGGTCCTGGTCCCGAGCGGGACGCAGCGCATGGGCCTGAAGCAGTACGTGGCCCTGGCCTCGTACGGGGCCCTGACTCCGTACGCGCCTCTGAATCCGTACGGGGCCCTGACGCTGAACTTGGCCCTGATTCTGTGCGGGGCTCTGATCCTGTACGCGGTTCCGACTCCGTACTTGGCTCTGGTCCCGCACGGGCCTCTGACTCCGTACTTGGCTCTGGTCCCGCACGGGCCTCTGACTCCGTACTTGGCTCTGGTCCCGCACGGGCCTCTGACTCCGTACTCGGCTCTGATCCCATACGGCCCTCTGACTCCGTACACGGCCCCGACTCGGCACAAGGCCCTGCCCTTGTACGAAGCCCCGCCGCCGTACATCACAGCGGACCCGAACCCATACCCGACCCGCACCCTGAACCTGCCCGCTCCGAGGCTCAACCCGAGCCCGATCGTGCCGCAGCCACAGACCCCGCGGCAGCCACCCCCGACTACCCCGCATCGGCATCGGCATCGGTGGCCCCCCACCTCTCCTGGAGCCAGAAGTTCCCAGGAGAATCGCCCACCCCCGCCTACCTGGAGGCCCCCCGCGTCCCGGCCCCGCCTGATCCCCGGCAGCCGGACGACGTACGCGACGCCATCCCGCCACAGCCACCGAACCCCACGGCCGCGCCCACGCCCGCCCCCACCCCGACCGCTCGCGTGCCGGCCACACCCGGGGCCGAGGTACCCGCACCCGAAGCGGCCACCTCTGCTCGCTCCACCGCCACCCCGCCCCGCGCGACGGAGCCCCTCGCGCATCCAACGCCTCCACCGAGCTTGCCTCCCAGGGAAGTTCCGAGGTGCGCTCACCCATCCCGGCCGGTGACCCCGGCAGCGCCGCGCCCCGCCGCAACGGCGTCTCCCTGGTGCGCTCCGAAGCGGTGACCGAGCGGCGGCCGGCGCCGGCGCCGGGGCCGGGGGCCGGGCCCACCGGTTCGGGGCCCTACAGCGCCAGGCCTCCCACCTCACCCGCCATGCCGCCCGGCGAACTCCCCGGCCCCGCGGTCCCGGCCGAACGCCGACGCGGGCGGCATCGCCGTACGACTCTCGTCGCCGCCGGCGCAAGCGTCGCCGCCGGCGCCGTCGTAGCGGCCGTCCTGCTGGCCAACTCCGGTTCGCCCGAGGACGACAAGGCAAGCTCCTCCCCGTCGCCGCTCTCCTCGGCCGCGTCCTCCCCGGGCACCAGCCCCTCGTCCACGGTGGAGGGCACGTCGAGGCCGCAGAGCCTGCCGCCCGGCTCGCGCCGTGAGGCGGGCGGGTTCGCGTGGGCGCCTCCCGAGGGCTGGCAGCGGGACGTCAAGACCGGGTCGGAGGTGCACTACACGTCCCCGGACGCCAAGCAGGAACTCGCCGCCAAGTCGTCCCTGGCCCGCGACGACCTGATGGACTCCTGGCAGAAGTCGGAGCAGAACGCCCAACAGGGCCGGGACTACCAGAAGATCCGCCTGGAGCGGACGACGTTCCGCGGATACCCGGCGGTGGTCTGGGAGTACACCTTCACCCTCGACGATCTCCCTTGGCACGCCCGCCTGCTGGGCTTCACGGTCGACGGGAAGTCGTACCAGATCAACACCTGGTACCAGCCGGACATCGAAGAGCAGGCACTGAAGACCTACGAGAAGGTGAGGGACAGCTTCACCGTGCTGTGAGCACAAAAGCCGAGGGGCCCCCGGAACGCACAAGCGTCCCAAGGGCCCCTCGGCCTCTTTCTTGACCTCTTTCCCAGCCCGACTCTCAGCCCGAGGCCGAGGGGCCAGAGATCAGCCGGTCTTGACCTCGTCGCGCGGCGCGTCCGACGCGGCGGCGGCCTCGACGCTCGCGGGGCCGTGTCCGCCGCGCACCTTCTGCTTGATGAAGGCGACGGCCAGCACGAGAGCGGCCACCAGCAGCGACAGCAGCACGGTCTTGCGGCCGTCGTGCTCGGTGTCGGTGAGCATGTAGCCGAGGATGAACACGATCAGCGCGGCCGTGGCCCAGGTCAGATACGGGTACAGCCACATCTTCACGACGAGCTTCTCCGGCGCCTCGGCCTTGATGATCTTCCGCATGCGCAGCTGCGAGAAGCAGATCGCCAGCCAGACGAACAGGGCGACCGCACCGGAGGAGTTCACCAGGAAGAGGAAGACGGAGTCCGGGAACTTGTAGTTGAAGAACACGGCCACGAACCCGAACGCGACGGACGCGAGGATCGCCGTACGCGGCACGCCGTTGCCGGTGGTGCGGGCGAAGGCCTTCGGCGCGTCCCCGCGCTGGCCGAGGGAGAAGGCCATGCGGGAGGCGGTGTAGAGGCCGGAGTTGAGACAGGACAGCACCGAGGTCAGCACGATGAAGTTCATGATCTGACCGGCGTGCGGGATGCCGAGGGAGTTGAGCGCGGCGACGTACGAGCCGTCGTCGGCGATGGACTTGCTGTCCCAGGGCAGCAGGGCCACGACGACGAAGATCGAGCCGAGGTAGAAGACGGCGACACGCCAGATGATGCTGTTGGTGGCCTTGGTGACGGCCTGCTGCGGGTTCTCGGACTCACCGGCGGCGAGGGTGGCGATCTCGCTGCCCATGAAGGAGAAGACGACGAGCAGCACACCGGTGAGGATGGCACCGGGCCCGTTCGGCAGGAAGCCGCCGTGCTCGGTGAGGTTGCTCAGCCCGGCTTGCTCGCTGTCGACGCCGGGCAGCAGCCCGAACACGGCCAGCCCGCCGATGATGATGAAGGCGGCGATGGCGACGACCTTGATCCCGGCGAACCAGAACTCGAACTCGCCGTACGACCCGACGGAGACCAGGTTGGTGGCGGTCAGCACCAGCATCACGATCAGGGCCCAGGCCCACTGCGGGACGGACGGGATCCAGCCCTCCAGGATCACCGCACCGGCGGTCGCCTCGACCGCCAGCACGACCACCCAGAAGAACCAGTACAGCCAGCCGATGGAGAAGCCGGCCCAGCTGCCCAGCGCGCGGTCGGCGTGGGCGGAGAACGATCCGGAGGTCGGGTTCGCCGCGGACATCTCACCGAGCATCCGCATCACCAGCACCACGAGCGTGCCGACGAGGGCGTACGAGAGAAGGATGCCGGGGCCCGCGGTGGCGATACCGGAGCTGGACCCTACGAAGAGCCCGGCACCGATGACACCGCCGATGGCGATCATGGACAGGTGGCGGTTCTTGAGCCCGGCCTGTAGGCCGTGGCCGCCTGCGGCCGGTTCGGCCGGTCCGGCCGTTTTCTGCGTCGGCTGCGAAGTCATGGAACGGATTTCCTTTGCGCCGTGGTGAACGGTTCTCGTACTGGCGGGGTGCATGAGGCGTACGAGTCGGACCAGTGAATCGGAGGAGAACGGATACGGGAACCTTTGATTTGGGATTGTTACTTGAGGTTTCCTTGAGCTTCCATGGCCTGCGTCACAATTAACGCGATTGACACCCGGCGCTGCTGCCCCGTGTCAGCCGTGTCACACTCATTCCATGCGCGTGTATCTCGGCTCCGACCATGCGGGCTTCGAACTCAAGAACCACCTCGTCGACTGGCTCAAGGCGGCCGGTCACGACCCGGTGGACTGCGGCCCCCACATCTACGACGCCCAGGACGACTACCCGCCCTTCTGCCTCCGTGCTGCGGAGAAGGCGGCCGCGGACCCCGACGCCCTCGGCATCGTGATCGGCGGCTCGGGCAACGGCGAGCAGATCGCCGCCAACAAGGTCAAGGGCGTCCGCGCGGCACTGGCCTGGAGCGAGGAGACGGCCTCCCTCGGCCGCCAGCACAACAACGCCAACGTCGTCGCCGTGGGCGCACGCATGCACACCCAGGACGAGGCGACCAAGTTGGTCGAGACCTTCCTCAACACCCCGTACTCGGGCGAGGACCGCCACACCCGCCGCATCGAAATGCTCGCCGCCTACGAAACGACAGGCGACCTCCCCCGATCCCGCCGCACCACCCGCAGCAGTAGCGCCGACCAGCCCGCCATCCGCTGGGGGCTGCGCACGCTTACCGGCGGTCCTTTCGACGCCGGTCCGGGCATTCCAGCCCGTCCGGCGTCTGAGGACGAGGCCGCGCCATCCCGAGCCCCCACCCACCCGCAGGTGGCTCCGCTGCTCGGCGCCGGTCCCGGTATTTTCAGCCCGTCCGGCGTCTGAGGACGAGGCCGTTCAGGCCGAAGCGGGGGTCTGGGGGCGGCAGCCCCCAGGGCCGGGGTCGAAGGGGCAGCGCCCCTGCAAGGACGGGAAGGGTAGGTGCGGCGGGGGCGAGAAAACCCTGCCGCACCCCCACCGCAAGGCACCCCCACCGCAAGGCCCCCACAAGACCAAGGAGCCGCCGTGCCCGAGGGCCACACCATCCACCGTCTGGCCCAGGACTACGCCACCGCATTCCTCGGCACCACCCCCCATGTCACCAGCCCCCAGGGCAAGTTCTCGGACGCCGCAGCCCTCCTGAACCGCGCGGAACTCACCCACACCGAGGCCCACGGCAAGCACCTCTTCCTCGCCTTCCGCGACACCGACTGGATCCACATCCACCTCGGCCTCTTCGGCAAGGTCAACTTCGGCGCCGCCCCCGCACCCCCACCCACGGACACCGTCCGCCTGCGCCTCGCGAACACCACCGCATACGTCGACCTCCGCGGCCCCACCACCTGCGCCCTGATCACGCACACGGAGAAGCAGGCGATACACGACCGCCTGGGCCCGGACCCCCTGCGCGCCGACGCGAACCCGCACACCGCCTACAGCAGAATCTCCCGCAGCCGTACGACCATCGCCGCCCTGCTCATGGACCAGAAGGTCATCGCAGGCGTCGGCAACGTCTACCGCGCCGAGGTCCTCTTCCGGCACCGCGTCGACCCGTACCGCGCGGGCAAGGACATCACCCCCGCACAGTGGGACGCCATCTGGACGGACCTCGTCGACCTCATGCGCGAGGGTGTCCGCAACAACCGCATCGACACCGTCCGCCCCGAGCACACCCCGGAGGCGATGGGCCGCCCGCCCCGCGTCGACGACCACGGCGGCGAGGTCTACGTCTACCGCCGTGCAAACCTGCCCTGTCACATCTGCGCCAGCGAGATCCGCACCGCAGACATGGCAGCCCGCAACCTTTTCTGGTGCCCGAACTGCCAGACCCCGTAGCTGTTTGACGCTACGTCAGAACCTACGTCAGAACCTGCTCAGAACCTGCGTCAGAACCCGTGCGGCAACCACGGAGCCACCGTGGAGGCGAACCCCACGGACGCCTCCGCCAACGCCCCCTGCCGCACCTCCCGCACGCGCCCGGCGGCACCCAGCGCCCCCAGGCTCACCCCGCCGAGATAGGCAGCCCCCAACTCCCGTACGGACAGGGAGAGATCGGCGGCGTCCGTCGTACGCTCGCACGACGCACCCTTGGCATCCCCCATCAGCCGCCAACGCCCCGCGTTCCAGGGACAGAAGGCGTCCTCGACCTCGAACACGACGTCCACCGGCGCCTGATACGTCCTCGCCGCCAGCGCGGCCCCGACATCCACCAGCCGTACGTGCAGGGCGTCCTTCACCCGTACCCCGCACCGCCGGAGGTCCGACACCTGGTGCTGCCACGCCTCATCCGTCGGACGTGACCGCACCGTCACCTTGGACGTCAGGTCGATGCCGAACAGGAACCGCCACAGCGCGGCCTCAGCCGCAGGAGTCAAGGCCTGAACATCCCGCAGTTGCACGGCACCACAGGGGCCGTTGCCGTCCCACTCCGGCTTGACGCGGAAACGCGCGTACCCGACGACCTCGCCGTCCTGCTCCGCCAGCACGCACTGCAGCGGCGACGCGCCCTCCCGGTCGCTCTCCGGGTCGAGCAGCCCGAGCCGCTCCCAGCCGGGCAGCCGCGCGAGCATCCCCGGCCGACCCGACACCTTGCGCGCGTACACCGCCTCGCATGCGTCGAGGACGTCGGCCGGTACGGCGTAGCGCAGCCGTACGTCGTCGGTGCCGGGCGGCACGGACAGCCGCACGCGCGCGGTGTCGATCTCGGCGCTCACCTGGTAGGTGCCGATGCCGTAGCCGAACCGGCCGTAGATCTCCGGCTCGGAGGCGGTCAGCACCGCCACCGGCCAGCCCCAGTCACGTACGTCGTCCAGCTGCCGGCGCATCATCGACGTAAGCACGCCGCGCCTGCGGTGCGTGGCGGCGACGCTGACCATCGTGACGCCGGCGGCGGGCACGGCGGCCCCACCGGGCACCGTGAGCCGGAAGCTGAACGCGCCGGCCGTCCCCACGCACGCGTCCCCGTCCCAGGCGCCAAGGGAACGGTCGACCTCGGTGAGGGAGTCCCACAACTCCCGCTCCTCGGCCGCCTCCGGTACTCCGCTGAAGGCGCGGATCAGGCTGTCGTACCAGATGCCCCATTCGTCCTGCCGTAGCACCCGCAGCTCGGGGCCGGCGGGGTCCGGACGTCCGATGTAGCTCGCACTGTCTTTCGCCATGAAACATGCCTACCAGGGCATTGCAGGACGAGCGAGGGAATTTCTCGGTGCCGGCCGCAAGGCGGCTTTCCGTGAAGTTCACTGTGAAGTCGAACCTCGGACGGGGGACAAGCGGGACCTCCCGTGCCAAGCAGCTGGTCCGATGGATAGGGTCCCGAACTAATGGCAGCAGGACGAGAGCGGCGCACGGTGGCCGAGACGTTCACGGCCCGGTTGAAGATGCAGTGGCACCGGGCCCGCGTCGGCGTGCGCAGAAGCGCCGTGGACTACTTCCGCGGTGACGGCTCCGACTGGATCGCGCTGGCCGGCCTGCTGCTGACGGTCCCGCTGATCTGCGCCGTGACGATGGCCAACCCGGTGTGGTTCTCGCCTGCCGCGCTGGTGCTCCCCATCGTCGCGGGCGGACTGCTGCTGCGCCCGGCGAGCCTGCTGGGCCTGTACGCGGCGGCGGCCACGGCCCTCATCGTCGAGTCGGTTCAGCTGGGCCCGTACACGGAGGGCCCGTCCCGCGTCACCCCGGGCGTGGTCCTGGTCGTGGCGGCGTGCGGCTTCTTCGGCCTGCTCATCGCGCAGTTCCGCAGCCGTGTGGGCGTGCCCTGGCGGCGCGGCGGCACGATGCTCTTCGACCTGCGCGAACGCATCCGCGTCCAGAGCAAGCTGCCGCAGCTGCCGCACGGTTGGCATCGCGAGATGGCCCTGCGCCCGGCAGGCGGCCAGTCCTTCTCCGGCGACTTCGTGGTCGCGGCCCGCACGAACGGCGGCCGCACCCTGGAGGTCGTCCTGACGGACGTCTCGGGCAAGGGCATGGACGCGGCCTCCCGAGCCCTGCTCCTCTCAGGAGCCTTCGGCGGCCTGCTCGGCAGCCTGCCCCCACACGCGTTCCTCCCGGCGGCCAACGGCTATCTGCTCCGCCAGGACTGGGACGAGGGCTTCGCCACATCGATCCACCTGGTCCTCGACCTGGACTCGGGCGACTACGAGCTCTACTCCGCGGGCCACCCCCCGGGCCTCCAGCTCAGCGCGGGCAGCGGCCGCTGGGAGGAGAAGGCCGCCGAGGGCCCCCTCCTCGGCGTGTACGACGGGGCCCAGTTCGACCCCGTGAAGGGCTCCCTGCGCCCCGGAGACGTACTGATGCTCTTCACGGACGGACTCGTCGAGACATCGGAACGAGACATCGTCGAGGGCATCGACCGCCTCACCGGCGAAGCCGACCGCTACGTCGCCGGCGGCTTCCACGGCGCAGCCTGGCACCTGATCGAAGCGGTGGCCAAGGACGTCAACGACGACCGAGCCCTCCTCCTGATCTGCCGAGAGGGCCCAACGACCCAGGGAACACCTCGCTGACCGGCGGAGCCCCTGGAGGACGGGAAGGGCAGGGGCGGCGGGGGCGGGACACTGGACGCGTGACCGAGACCTCCCGAACCCCGCTGTCCCTGGCCGCCGTCGAGGACATCGCCCGAACCGCCCACGCGTCCCAGACCGACAAGGCCGGACGCCCCTACAGCGAGCACCTCGCAGCCGTGGCCGAAGGCGTCCGTACACGCGGCGGCGACGAGGACCAGATCGCCGCAGCCTGGCTGCACGACGCCGTGGAGGACGACGCCCTGTCCGGCCAGTGGCTGGCACAGGCCCCTCTGAGCCCGCGCACCAAAGCGATCGTGCTGGCGCTCACCAAGCGCCCCGGAGAGCCCCCCGAGACCTACGCCGCCCGCATCCTCGAAACCCCGGGCGCCCTGCTCGTGAAGCAGGCAGACCTGGCCCACAATGCCGACCCGAACCGCCTCGCCGACCTCGACGAACCGACCCGCAAACGACTGACCGAGAAGTACGCACGGATGCGCGCACTTCTCGGTCTGAAAGCCGACTGATGTCCCACGGCGAAACCCCGATGGACCCGGTCGGGAGTCGACTCAGGCGTTGACCTTCTCGCGCGAGGCGGACCTTTCCCGCTTCTCCCGCTCCCGAGCCACCTCCGCGGCATCCCGCTTGAACGCCCACTCCATCTTCGGCTCCATCGCGAACCGGAACATCCGCTGCACGGGCGCGGTGCACAACAGAGTCACGCCGACGGCCGCGAGCACGGTGACGAAGATCTCGCCGAGCGGCCGCTGCAGCCAGGCGTGCTCGAACCAGCCCTGGTAGTCACCGGCCTTCACCACGAAGCCGTGCAGCAGGTAGCCGTACAGCGTGCCCGCGCCGAGCGCCGTGAACCACATGTGCCGGCGCGGCACCCACGCGAAGAAGCAGGCCGTCAGCAGCAGCGAGCAGCCGAACATCGCCAGCACCATGACCGGCCCGCTCCACCACGGCGCGTCCAGCTCCTGCGCGGCGTCCCGGTGGTAGAACCACGCGGTGTTCATCCGCGGCACCGCCCACCAGGCGAAGGCCAGCGCGACCGCGCCCACCGGCACGGACAGGATCCGCACCGTGCGCGTGCGCACCATGTGGAAGTGCTCGGACTTCATGATCAGGCCCAGCACGAAGTACGGCAGGAACTGCAGAACCCGCTGCAGATCCAGGTCGTCGCCGATCTCCGGAGTGACGGTCCCCGCCATGGCGAGGCCAAGCGCGATCGGCAGCGGCCAGCGCACCATCTTCCAGATGGGGGTGGTCATCCGCCAGATGAACAGCGCACACAGGAACCACGTCAGGTACCACGGGTCCAGCAGGCTGATGTCCTGGCTGGGGTCGTCGTCGATCCAGCGCTTGAAGAGCGGGTACGCCGTCTCGAAGAGGATGTACGGCACGGCGACACCGGTGATCAGCCGCTTCAGCCGGTTGGGACTCGCGTCGAAACTGCGCGAGAAGAAGCCGGAGATGATGATGAACGCCGGCATGTGGAAGGTGTACACGACGGTGTACACGGCCTCCAGGATGCGGCTGTCGCCCTTGATCGGCTCCCAGGCGTGGCCTATGGCGACGAGCACGATCGCCAGGTACTTGGCGTTGTCGAAGAACGCGTCGCGCTGCTTGGCACCGCCGGACGCGGGTCTGTTGTCCGCCTGAGCCTTCTTGTTCTGCGGCGAGCGCGGACTCGGCACTCCGTCCGCCGACGACTCTGCCGGGGGGAGTGGCGCTCTGTTGTGGCCGTGCGGTCGCAGCGAGTTGTTCACAGACCCTCCCACCGGAAGCCGGGGGAGTCGATCCAGGCCCTCGCTGCGCATGCGGGGGACGAGGCAGCATGGAACATCTGAGGCACCCTAGCGTCGCCTATGGGATTTCGTAAAACCTGCGAGGTCGTTCCCGGTTATTGCGTTCGAACTCGCGTGTACAACGAACATGCACCTGGCAGACACCTGTTGGACACCCTCCTTGTCCGGATTCATCCCGACTAAAAGGTGCATATGGCCAGGAGCCGACTCCGATGGAATGATCAACTCACTCACAATTCGAATTGCCGGCGAACACGTTGTGTGCCGATGGAAACGAACCCGTCGAATTCTCTCCGCCGGTGTTCCCTCGAATTGCTGTACCGGCGCAACGCGAGAGGTGACCGCGTCCGGCCCACCCGCACAGATCCGGCACAGGTGTGGCGAACGAAACGTCACGTGCCGCATAGCGGGGCCCGGTTGGTGGCACGATGGTTCTGGCGGGGGTGCGCGGGGTTGCATCCCCGGGCCGGGAGAGCGGACCGACCGAGGGTGTGATCTGTTGTGGCCATTTCGCTGTCAGTGGTGTTGCTGTTGGCGATCGTCTTGGTGGTGCTGATCCGTGGCGGATCCCTGAAGGCCGGCCCCGCCGTCGTCGCCGTGCTGTTCGGCTTCTTCCTCGCCTCGACAGGCATGGCCGACGACATCCAGCGGTTCCTCAACTCGATAGCGGAGACCATCAACTCGATCCAGTTCTAGGTCCGTCAGGCGGCTCCGGGGCCCGTGGGGCGGCCCGGAACGGTACGGGTACCCTCGTTAGAGATCGTCGAACGGGGCGGCGTACGGGATGGCCGCGCGCGAGACGGACCAGCCGAGGTGGATGGCTACCGCATCGAGGACCGTCTCGGCTCCGGCGGCATGGGGGGGCGACCTGTCCCGCTCCGCCTCCGACCGCCGCCTCGCCCTCAAGGCCGTGCACGCGCAGTACACCGACGACGAGTTCCGCACCCTCCGCCAGGTCAGCGGCGCCTTCACCGCTCCCGTCGTGGACGCGCACGCCGACGCCGACGCGCCGCGCCGCGCCCTGGATGGCCTCGCTCTACATCCCGGGCATCGCGCGGGGATGGCCCACCGGGACCTGAAACCGGCCAATGTCGTCGAGGACGGTCCCCGCGCCATCGACTTCGGCGCCACGAAAGTCGGGAGTGGGGAAGGGCACACCACCCTTCCACCCCAAGTCCCGCCCTGCACCGGACGAGTTGCTGGGGCTGCTGCGCGACGGCCGCATCCCGGAGCCGACGCAGGCGGACGAGGAGACCTCACCCGTACCAGCGCCCAGCCGCCGCAGACACCTGTGGCCGGCCGTCGCGTTGGGCGCCGCGCCCCGCGCCGTCACCACCGTCGCAGTGACGGATGACGACTCCGCTCCGGCCGACCTGCCGCTGGGCTGGCAGGCCTGGCACAAAAAGTCGAACGACCCGGGCGTCGGCAAGGAGCCATCGGCCCCGGCCGGTCCCTTCAGCCGCTGTATCGCCTCAGGTGCGTCGCTGGTGTGCGCGGGCGACGAGGTCATGGCGGCCCGGTTCGCCCTGGCCGACGGCGGCAACACCTGGGCCCGCCCCGATGCGGCTCGGCACGGGTGGCAGGCACCGCACGATGACCTTGCTCAACGCGCCCTCGGCCGTCCTGACGACCGTACGGCTGTCCAAGGCCCAGCCCGAGGGCTCCACCCCGGTCCTCCGGCGCGGCACTCTCTGCTTCCCGCTCACCAGCGGCGGCATCTCCGCCCCACCGGTCCTCGTCGGCGACGCCCCCTACGTCCGTACGGCACCCGTTCGGTCTACCCCGTGGACGTACGCGATCTCCGGCCGGGCGGCTGAAACGATCAGGGCCAGGCGGAGGAATCATCCTCTGACCTGGCCCTGAGCCGTATGGAGCGGGCGACGGGAATCGAACCCGCGTAGCTAGTTTGGAAGACTAGGGCTCTACCATTGAGCTACGCCCGCACGCGACGCGCCGCAGGTTAGGTGACCGCGGCACAAAGGCATCGTAGCGGGTCGGCACCCCGCACCGCACACCCCGTTAATGCGGCGGCCGCGCTGCCTGGGGGCATGTACCCTACGTGTCGCACCAGCACGGGGTGTGGCGCAGCTTGGTAGCGCGTCCGCTTTGGGAGCGGAAGGCCGTGGGTTCAAATCCCGCCACCCCGACCAGGACCGGTCAAGACCGGCCACATGTGTGACGACCTCGTGTGATCGCGTCCAGTGATCGCCTTTGGGGCGTGTCGCCGCTGCCGTTACTATGCAAGCTGCACGCCCGTGTGTCTCTCCATCTGATGAAGTCCTCCCGGGCGGCGAAATCCGCCGGACCAGTCTGGTCCCGGCAGAACCCAAGAAGTCAGCCACAAGGAGACCGAACCGTGAAGAGCGCCGTGGAGACCCTGAACCCGACTCGGGTTCGGCTCACTGTCGAGGTGCCCTTCGAGGAGCTCAAGGACAGCCTCGACGCGGCGTACAAGAAGATCAACCAGCAGGTCACGGTGAAGGGCTTCCGCAAGGGCAAGATCCCGGCCCGCGTCATCGATCAGCGGTTCGGCCGTGGCGCCGTGCTGGAGGAAGCCGTCAACGACGCGCTGCCGAAGTTCTACACCGAGGCGGTCAACGAGGCCGACCTCAACGTCCTGGGCCAGCCCGAGGTCGACATCACCGAGCTGAAGGACGGCGAGACGCTGAACTTCACCGCCGAGGTCGACATCCGCCCGACCATCGAGATCCCGGACTACTCCGGCATCGAGGTCGAGGTCGACGCGGTCGAGGTCACCGACGAGGACATCGAGAAGTCGGTCGAGCAGCTCCGCGAGCGCTTCGCTTCCACCTCTCCGGTCGAGCGTGCCGCCGAGGACGGCGACGTCGTCACGATCGACCTGCAGGCCAAGGTCGACGACGAGGTCCTGGAGGACGGCGTCGCCGAGGGCGTCTCCTACACCATCGGCTCCGGTGAGCTGCTGGAGGGCATCGACGACGCCGTGAAGGGCCTCGAGGCCGGTGCGGAAGCCACCTTCGCCTCCGAGCTCAAGGGCGGCTCGGCGGCCGGCAAGGAGGCCGAGGTCACCGTCAAGGTCACCCAGGTCGCCGCCCGCGAACTGCCCGAGCTGGACGACGAGTTCGCGCAGCTCGCCTCCGAGTTCGACACCCTGGACGAGCTCAAGGCCGACAGCCGCAAGCGCCTCGAGAACATGAAGCAGTACGACCAGGCCACGCAGGCCCAGGAGCGCGTCCTGGAGAAGCTGCTGGAGCTCGTCGAGGTGCCCGTCCCCGAGAAGCTCCTCGAGGACGAGATCAACACCCGTAAGCACAACCTCGAGCACCACCAGCTCGGCCAGATGGGTCTCGACCTCGAGAAGTACCTCGAGATCCAGGGCAAGACGGTCGAGGAGTTCGACGCCGAGACCAAGGAAGCCGCGGTCAAGGGCATCAAGACGCAGTTCGTCCTCGACGAGCTCGTCAAGCAGGAGAAGCTGAACGTCAACCAGGAGGAGCTCACCGAGCACCTCATGCGCCGCGCCGCCTCCTCCGGCATGTCCCCCGACCAGTTCGCCCAGGCGGTCGTCGAGGGCGGCCAGGTTCCGCTCCTGGTCGGCGAGGTCGCCCGCGGCAAGGCCCTGGCCGTCGTGGTCGAGAAGGCCGTGGTCAAGGACACCAACGGCGAGGTCATCGACCTGGACGACGAGGACGAGACCGAGCAGGCCACCGAGACGGTGGAAGCCGCCGAGGGCACCGCTGACGAGGCCGCCGAGGAGAAGTCCGAGGGCTGAGCCCACGGAGCCTTGTAGGCCGTAGGAAGGGCCCTGGGGGTGCACCCCCAGGGCCCTTCTTCAGCTACGGCCGGGCAACGTCCCCCAAGGTGCGCGGGGAACGGCGGGACCAGCACCCGCGACCGGTAGCCGCCCACTGTCAGCCGAAGCTGTGGGGAGAAATTCGGCCCACCCGGCGGAGCGCATGCGCTCACAGCGAACACCCGCGGAACCGGGATTGCAGCACAGGGCCACCGCGTTAGGGTCCATGAGTATGAGGGCAGGGAAGCCCCCGTTGCCCGCAGAACACGTAAGACGGCCCGGCGCCGTCGTAAGACGAGCAGGTGGATACGTGACGAATCTGATGCCCTCCGCCGCCGGCGAGCCCTCCATCGGCGGTGGCCTCGGTGACCAGGTCTACAACCGGCTGCTCGGCGAGCGGATCATCTTCCTCGGCCAGCCGGTCGACGACGACATCGCCAACAAGATCACTGCGCAGCTGCTGCTCCTTGCCGCCGAACCGGACAAGGACATCTTCCTGTACATCAACAGCCCCGGCGGTTCGATCACGGCCGGCATGGCGATCTACGACACCATGCAGTACATCAAGAACGACGTGGTGACCATCGCCATGGGCCTCGCCGCCTCGATGGGACAGTTCCTGCTCAGCGCGGGTACCCCGGGCAAGCGCTTCGCCCTGCCGAACGCCGAGATCCTGATCCACCAGCCCTCCGCGGGCCTGGCGGGCTCGGCCTCCGACATCAAGATCCACGCCGAGCGGCTGCTGCACACGAAGAAGCGCATGGCCGAGCTCACGTCACAGCACACGGGCCAGTCGATCGAGCAGATCACCCGCGACTCGGACCGCGACCGCTGGTTCGACGCCTTCGAGGCCAAGGAGTACGGCCTCATCGACGACGTGATGCCCACGGCCGCCGGTATGCCGGGCGGCGGCGGCACCGGGGCCTGAGCCCCACCGCGGGGCACACACACCCCCGCAGCGCCCCCAGCCGACCGCCCAAGCCCCTAGGAGACAGACAGTGAACGACTTCCCCGGCAGCGGCCTGTACGACCGCACACGCGCCGAGTACACGGGTCCCGCCGCCGAGTCCCGCTACGTCATCCCGCGGTTCGTGGAGCGCACCTCGCAGGGCATCCGCGAGTACGACCCGTACGCGAAGCTCTTCGAGGAGCGCGTGATCTTCCTCGGCGTGCAGATCGACGACGCCTCCGCCAATGACGTCATGGCGCAGCTGCTGTGCCTGGAGTCGATGGACCCCGACCGGGACATCTCGGTCTACATCAACAGCCCGGGCGGCTCCTTCACCGCGCTCACGGCCATCTACGACACGATGCAGTTCGTGAAGCCGGACGTCCAGACGGTCTGCATGGGCCAGGCGGCCTCCGCCGCGGCCGTCCTGCTGGCCGCAGGCACGCCCGGCAAGCGCATGGCGCTGCCGAACGCCCGTGTGCTGATCCACCAGCCGTACAGCGAGACCGGCCGCGGTCAGGTCTCCGACCTGGAGATCGCCGCGAACGAGATCCTGCGGATGCGCTCGCAGCTGGAGGACATGCTGGCCAAGCACTCCACCACGCCGCTCGAGAAGATCCGCGAGGACATCGAGCGCGACAAGATCCTCACGGCCGAGGACGCGCTGTCGTACGGGCTGATCGACCAGATCATCTCCACCCGGAAGATGAACAACGCGGACGTTAGCTGACGCGGACCCGGTAGTGTCTGCTGCCCCTTGGCATGGTTTGGGACGGTGCACGTCAAAGTGAACCGCGCCAAGGGGGGCCCGAACGGGGGGCCAGGCAAGGTACCGTCGACATAAGGCAGCACCAGGAGCCGCTGGATTCGAAATCGTCCAGTCGTCTCCCAGGCGAAGGGGAAGCACACCGTGGCACGCATCGGTGACGGCGGCGATCTGCTCAAGTGCTCGTTCTGCGGCAAGAGCCAGAAGCAGGTCAAGAAGCTCATCGCAGGCCCTGGTGTGTATATCTGCGACGAGTGCATCGATCTCTGCAACGAGATCATCGAGGAAGAGCTCGCGGAGACCAGTGAGGTCCGCTGGGAGGAACTGCCCAAGCCGCGCGAGATCTACGAGTTCCTCGAGGGCTATGTGGTCGGCCAGGAACCAGCCAAGAAGGCGCTCTCCGTCGCCGTCTACAACCACTACAAGCGCGTGCAGGCCGGCGAGAACGGCGGCGGTCAAAGCCGCGAGGACGCCATCGAGTTGGCGAAGTCCAACATCCTGCTGCTGGGACCCACGGGCTCCGGGAAGACGCTGCTCGCCCAGACCCTGGCCCGCATGCTGAACGTCCCCTTCGCCATCGCGGACGCGACGGCGCTGACGGAGGCCGGGTACGTCGGCGAGGACGTCGAGAACATCCTGCTGAAGCTGATCCAGGCGGCCGACTACGACGTCAAGAAGGCCGAGACCGGGATCATCTACATCGACGAGATCGACAAGGTCGCCCGGAAGAGCGAAAACCCCTCGATCACGCGTGACGTGTCCGGCGAGGGTGTCCAGCAGGCCCTGCTGAAGATCCTTGAGGGCACCACGGCCTCGGTCCCGCCGCAGGGCGGCCGTAAGCACCCGCACCAGGAGTTCATCCAGATCGACACGACGAACGTCCTGTTCATCGTGGGCGGCGCGTTCGCCGGCCTGGAGAAGCTCATCGAGTCCCGGGCCGGCGCCAAGGGCATCGGCTTCGGCGCGACGATCCGCTCCAAGCGTGAGCTGGAGGCCAAGGACCAGTTCGAGGACGTCATGCCGGAGGACCTGGTCAAGTTCGGCATGATCCCCGAGTTCATCGGCCGCCTTCCCGTCATCACCTCGGTCCACAACCTGGACCGCGAGGCGCTCCTCCAGATCCTGGTCGAGCCGCGCAACGCCCTCGTCAAGCAGTACCAGCGCCTCTTCGAACTCGACGGCGTGGAACTCGACTTCGAGCGCGAGGCCCTGGAGGCCATCGCCGACCAGGCCATCCTCCGCCAGACCGGCGCGCGCGGCCTGCGCGCCATCATGGAGGAGGTCCTGATGTCGGTGATGTACGAGGTGCCGTCCCGCAAGGACGTCGCCCGGGTCGTCATCACGGCCGAGGTCGTCCAGTCGAACGTGAACCCGACGCTGATCCCGCGAGAGGCGCGCCGCGGACCGGGCGAGCAGAAGTCGGCGTAGCCGCACCGCAGTACCGCAGACGTACGAAGGGGCCCCGGTCGAGAGACCGGGCCCCTTCGTAGTCGGCGCGTGCGGCGTCAGGCCTTTTCGCGGACTTCCTGGCGCAGCTTGCTGGTGAGGTCGACGGCGGTGTCCTTGCCGACGCCCGTGCCGGTGTTGTCACCGGGCGAGACCATGGCGACCGTGCTGTAGTCGGCCCAGGCGCAGAACCAGTCGATGGACTGCCTCTTGGTGAGTGCGTTGGTGGCCTTGGTCGACTGGCACTTGGCAACCGCGCCGTCGATCTCGACCTCCTCGGGCTCGCCCACCAGCTCGGCGTTCCGCATGGTGGGCGAGTCATCCGAAGAGCTCTCCTTGACCTCCTTCTGGATGGAGGCGAAGAACTTGTCCAGGGTCGACTGGGGGTCCGCGATCTCTCCGTAACCGCCCACCATCGTGACGCCCTTGGCGGCGAGCAACTCCGCCTGATCAGGAATGGTGCTGGGGTCCTGTGGGTCGTAGTTGCTGAAGTCGGCGGTGGACCAACTCCCGACGACGACCGTCCCGTTCTTGACGCCGCTCTTCTCCATGTCCTTCACGGTGTCGGCGTCGGAGGACTGGTTGCTTTCACCGACCCGCTTGTACTCACTGAGCACCGTCGCCGGCGTAGCCAGCTTGTGCGCCCCGTCGTCCTCGAGGTTGCCCGCGCCGCCGCCGCTGCTACCGCCCAGCACGAAGTACGCCCCCACGCCGATCGCGACCACGACGGCCACCGCGCCGATGATCAGGCCCGCTTTCTTGCCGCCGCCACCCGGGGCCGGCGGGTGCGGCATGCCGTACTGGGGCGGCTGCTGTCCGTACTGGGGCTGCTGGCCGTAGGGGTTCGGCTGCTGGGGCGGGACGCCCGGGGGCTGCTGCGGGTAGCCGTAACCAGGCTGGGGCTGCGCCGGCGGGGCCTGCTGGGGGTAGCCGTAGCCGGGCTGGGGCGCCTGCGGCTGCTGGCCGTAGGGACCGGGCTGCTGAGGCTGCCCGCCGTACGGACCGGGCTGCTGGGGCTGCCCGCCGTACGGGCCCGGCTGGTTGTAGCTCATTTCTGGGTTCCCCTCCAGATGCTTATGTGTTCCTGACATCCTGGCTCAGACTCAGGCAACGCATGGCATCGGGGTGCCCACCGTTACAGAACAAACGCGTTTCGGGACAGGCCCGCGACACCCCTAAACTGAGCGGGTGACCGAGAACGCTCAGCAGCAGCCACCAGCGCCCGACACCGAACTGCCGACCCAGTACGCGCCGGCCGACGTAGAGGGGCCGCTGTACGAGCGCTGGGTGGAGCGGGGTTACTTCGAGGCGGACGCGAAGAGCGACAAGCCGCCGTACACCGTCGTCATCCCGCCGCCGAACGTCACGGGCAGCCTGCACCTCGGGCACGCCTTCGAGCACACCCTCATCGACGCCCTGACGCGTCGTAAGCGCATGCAGGGTTACGAGACGCTGTGGCAGCCCGGCATGGACCATGCCGGCATCGCCACGCAGAACGTCGTCGAGCGCGAGCTGGGGAAGGAAGGCAAGTCCCGGCACGACCTCGGGCGTGAGGCCTTCGTCGAGCGCGTCTGGCAGTGGAAGGGCGAGTCCGGCGGGCAGATCAGCGGCCAGATGCGCCGCCTCGGCGACGGCGTCGCCTGGTCGCGCGAGCGGTTCACCATGGACGAGGGGCTGTCCAAGGCCGTCCAGACCATCTTCAAGCGCCTCTACGACGACGAGCTGATCTACCGCGCCGAGCGCATCATCAACTGGTGCCCGCGCTGTCTGACGGCCATCTCGGACATCGAGGTCGAGTACCAGGACGACGACGGCGAACTCGTCTCCATCCGGTACGGCGACGGCGATGACGCCATCGTCGTGGCGACGACCCGCGCCGAGACGATGCTCGGCGACACCGCGGTCGCCGTCCACCCCGATGACGCGCGGTACCGCCACCTCCTCGGCCGCGACATCGAGCTGCCGCTCACCGGCCGCCGTATCCCCGTCGTCGCCGACGAGCACGTCGACCCCGAGTTCGGCACGGGTGCCGTCAAGGTCACCCCGGCCCACGACCCGAACGACTTCGAGATCGGCCGGCGTCACGACCTGCCGTCCCTCACGGTGATGGACGAGCACGCCGTCATCACGGCCCACGGCCCCTTCGAGGGCCTGGACCGCCTGGAGGCCCGCTCGGCCATCGTCGCCGCGCTGCGCGCCGAGGGCCGGATCGTCGCCGAGAAGCGGCCGTACGTCCACTCCGTCGGCCACTGCTCGCGCTGCAAGACCACCATCGAGCCGCGGCTGTCCATGCAGTGGTGGGTCAAGGTCGGCCCGCTCGCCAAGGCCGCCGGTGACGCGGTCCGTGACGGCAAGGTCAAGATCCATCCGCAGGAGATGGAGAAGCGGTACTTCGACTGGGTCGACAACCTCCACGACTGGTGCATCTCGCGGCAGTTGTGGTGGGGTCACCGCATCCCGGTCTGGTACGGCCCGGACGGCGAGGTCGTCTGCGTCGGCCCCGACGACGAGGTCCCGACCGGCGAGGGCTGGCACCAGGACACCGACGTCCTCGACACCTGGTTCTCCTCCGGCCTGTGGCCCTTCTCCACCCTCGGCTGGCCCGAACAGACCGATTCGCTAGCGAAGTTCTACCCGAACTCCGTCCTGGTCACCGGCTACGACATCCTCTTCTTCTGGGTCGCCCGGATGATGATGTTCGGCCTGTACGCGATGGACGGCACCCCGCCGTTCCACACCATCGCCCTGCACGGCATGGTCCGCGACCAGTTCGGCAAGAAGATGTCGAAGTCCTTCGGCAACGCGGTCAATCCGCTGGACTGGATGGACAAGTACGGCAGCGACGCGCTCCGCTTCACCCTGGCCCGCGGCGCCAACCCGGGCGTCGACGTCCCGATCGGCGAGGACTGGGTCCAGGGCTCCCGGAACTTCGCCAACAAGATCTGGAACGCCACCCGTTTCGCGCTGATGAACGGCGCCACGGTCGACGGCCCGCTGCCGGAGCCGTCGGCGATGTCGTCGACGGACCGCTGGATCCTGTCCCGCCTGAACTCCGTCGTCGCCGAAGTCGACGCGTTCTACGAGGACTTCCAGTTCGCGAAGCTGTCCGACGCGCTCTTCCACTTCGCGTGGGACGAGGTCTTCGACTGGTACGTCGAGTTGTCGAAGACGACGTTCCAGGCGGGCGGCGAGGCGGCAGAGGTCTCCAAGCGCGTCCTCGGCGAGGTCCTCGACGTCACCCTCAAGCTGCTGCACCCGGTGGTCCCGTTCGTCACGGAGACGCTGTGGACCACGCTGACGGGCGGCGAGTCGATCGTGATCGCCGAGTGGCCGAAGGACAGCGGCTTCCGTGACGCCCCGGCCGAGCAGGAGATCGCCGTTCTCCAGCAGGTCACCACTGAGGTCCGCCGCTTCCGCGCCGACCAGGGCCTCCAGCCGGGCCAGCGCGTCCCGGCCCGCCTGACCCTGGACGGCACGGCCCTCGCCCCGCACGAGCCGGCCATCCGCCAGCTGCTCCGCCTCCAGCCGGAGGGCGAGTCCTTCACGGCCACGGCGACCCTGCCGGTCGCGGGCGCGGAGGTCGCGCTCGACCTCTCCGGCGTGATCGACGTCGCGGCCGAGCGCAAGCGCCTGGCGAAGGACCTCGCGGCGGCCGAGAAGGAGAAGGCCCAGGCGAACGCCAAGCTCGGCAACGAGGCCTTCCTCGCGAAGGCGCCGGACAACGTCGTGGACAAGATCCGCGGCCGCCTGGCGAAGGCGGAGGAGGACATCGCGCGGATCGCCGCGCAGCTGGATCGGCTGCCGCAGGCGTAGGTGTTCGTACGTCGAGGAAGGCCCCCGGAGCTTCTTGGCTCCGGGGGCCTTCGCAGACTCTCCTGGGGGCGCGGGGCTGTATCGATGTGCGGCTCCACCGCGTGGGCGCGACCAGCCATCACGCACCCGCACCCGCTACGCAGCACCACGCACCCCACTCCCTGGGCGCGCTGTCAGTCCCCGTCCGTAGACTGACCCCGTGAGCGACCAGAACGAGCCCGACCCCCTCGACGAGCCCGACCCCCTCGACCCCTTCGAAGAGATCATCGCGGCGGAGACCGACCGCGACCCGGATCTCGCGGTCATCGAGGCCGGCAGCCGCACCCTGCGCACCCAGGGCGGCCCGCCGAGCGCCGACGTGCCCGCACGCCCCGAGGACCCCGAGGTCGACAAGGCGCTGCGCGAGGTCGAGGCGGAGCTCGCCACCCGCTGGGGCGAGACCAAGCTGGAGCCGTCCGTCACCCGGATCGCCGCGCTCATGGACGTGCTGGGCGACCCGCAGCGGGCGTACCCCTCCATCCACATCACCGGCACCAACGGCAAGACGTCGACCGCCCGCATGATCGAGGCCCTCCTGGGCGCCTTCGAGCTGCGCACCGGCCGCTACACCTCTCCGCACGTCCAGTCGATCACCGAGCGGATCAGCCTCGACGGGGCGCCGATCTCGGCCGAGCGGTTCATCGAGACGTACCAGGACATCCGGCCGTACATCGAGATGGTCGACTCGCAGCAGGAGTACCGGCTGTCCTTCTTCGAGGTGCTGACGGGCATGGCGTACGCCGCCTTCGCCGACGCGCCCGTGGATGTGGCCGTCGTGGAGGTGGGGATGGGCGGCTCCTGGGACGCCACGAACGTCATCGACGGTGATGTCGCCGTCGTGACCCCCATAGACCTCGACCACACCGACCGGCTCGGCGGCACTCCGGGCGAGATCGCCGGTGAGAAGGCCGGGATCATCAAGCAGGACGCCACCGTGATCATGGCCCAGCAGCCGGTGGACGCGGCGCAGGTGCTGCTGAAGAAGGCCGTGGAGGTCGACGCCACCGTCGCGCGCGAGGGCCTGGAGTTCGGGGTTGTGTCGCGTCAGGTCGCCGTCGGCGGGCAGTTGGCGACCCTGCGCGGTCTGGGCGGTGAGTACCCCGAGGTGTACCTGCCGCTGCACGGCGCGCACCAGGCGCACAACGCCGCCGTCGCCCTCGCCGCCGTGGAGGCCTTCTTCGGCGTCGGCGCCGCGCGGGCCGAGCCGCTGGACATCGACACGGTCCGCAAGGCGTTCGCGGCCGTCTCCTCGCCGGGCCGTATGGAGGTCGTACGGCGCTCGCCGACCGTCGTGCTCGACGCCGCCCACAACCCGGCGGGCGCGCGGGTGATCGCCGAGGCGGTCGGGGAGGCCTTCGACTTCAGCCGGCTGATCGGGGTCGTCGGCGCGAGCGGCGACAAGAACGTGCGGGGGCTGCTGGAGGCCTTCGAGCCGATCTTCGCCGAGGTCGTCGTCACGCAGAACTCCTCCCATCGCGCCATGGACGCCGACGAACTGGCCGCCATCGCCGTCGAGGTGTTCGGCGACGACCGCGTGCAGGTCGAGCCGCGGCTGCCGGACGCGCTGGAGGCCGCGATCACGCTGGCCGAGGAGGAGGGCGAGTTCACGGGCGGCGGTGTGCTCGTCACCGGGTCCGTCATCACGGTCGGCGAAGCCCGGCTGCTGCTGGGGAAGGGCTGAGTTCGAAGATGCGTACGCTCTGTTCCTCGACCCTGATCGGCGAGTTCTTCGTCATCGGCTTCGCCGGTCTGGTCGCCATGAAGGATCCCGACCTGTCCATGTCGACGGTGTGGACGGTCAGCGGGATCGCGATGTTCCTGTGCCTGCTGCTGTGCGGCCTGGTGACCCGGCCCGGCGGCGTCGCCCTCGGCTGGGCCCTGCAGATCGCCCTCATCGCCTCCGGCTTCGTCGTCCCGTCGATGTTCTTCCTGGGCGCGGTGTTCGCGGCGCTGTGGTGGGCGTCGGTGCACTACGGCAGAAAGGTCGACGAGGCGAAGGCGCGCTTTGCGGCGCAAGGGGACAAAACCAGCCCTTCCGGAGCCTGAGGACGAGGCCGTCGAGGCCGATCGCAACCCTGGGGGACAGCCCTCGGGGCCGGCGACCTGCACAGGCTGACACTCCGTGACGAGAGCCCAGCTCAGCCCTGTAACCTCGTCCCACCGCACACCTGTAGGTAATAAGGAGCTCGTCGTGACCCAGCGCACCCTCGTCCTGCTCAAGCCCGACGCAGTCCGCCGCGGCCTGACCGGCGAGATCATCAGCCGGATCGAGCGCAAGGCCGGCTGGCAGATCACCGCGCTGGAGCTGCGCACCCTGGACCAGGAGACCCTGGAGCAGCACTACGGCGAGCACAAGGGCAAGCCCTTCTACGAGCCGCTGGTGGAGTTCATGGCCTCCGGCCCGGTCGTGGCCCTGATCGTCGAGGGTGAGCGGGTCATCGAGGGGCTGCGCGCGCTGGCCGGTCCGACCGACCCGATCGCCGCGGCGCCCGGCTCCATCCGTGGTGACTTCGGCGTGATCGTCCGTGAGAACCTCATCCACGCCTCCGACTCCGAGGAGTCAGCGGAGCGTGAGGTGAAGATCTTCTTCCCGGGCCGCTCCTGACCCCCACACCCGGCCCGAACTGGGACGGTCGAAGAAACCCGGCCGCCCAGCGGCATATGCGTGGCGATCGAGGGAACGAGTGCCTCCGATGGCCCGTCTCCACAAGCGAGGCGACTCGCCATCTGCTGACAATGGCGAAGACCCTCCCGCAGTGTTCGCGAAGGCGCGTCTACGATAGAAGCCTTCACGTCACAGCACCTACTTCGCCGACCTGAAAAGCCATCAAAAGCTCCCAGGAAGGCCAGACGAATCCTGATGGGGAACTCAATGTCGTTCATCGGCCGTGACATGGCTGTCGACCTCGGGACCGCCAACACGCTGGTGTACGTCAGGGGTCGCGGGATCGTACTCAACGAGCCGTCCGTCGTCGCGATCAACACCAACACCGGTGGCATTCTCGCGGTCGGCGCCGAAGCGAAGAAGATGATCGGGCGCACGCCCGGCAACATCGTTGCCGTACGTCCGCTGAAGGACGGCGTCATCGCCGACTTCGAGATCACCGAGCGGATGCTCCGTTACTTCATCCTGAAGATCCACAAGCGACGGTATCTGGCTCGTCCGCGGGTCGTCGTCTGTGTGCCCTCCGGCATCACGGGCGTCGAGCGCCGCGCCGTCATCGAGGCGTCGTCCCAGGCCGGCGCCCGCCAGGTGCACATCATCGAGGAGCCCATGGCCGCGGCCATCGGCTCCGGCCTGCCGGTCCACGAGGCCACGGGCAACATGGTGGTCGACATCGGCGGCGGCACCACGGAGGTCGCGGTCATCTCCCTCGGCGGCATCGTCACCGCCCAGTCCATCCGCGTCGCGGGCGACGAACTGGACAACGCGATCATCCAGCACATCAAGAAGGAGTACTCCCTTCTGCTGGGTGAGCGGACGGCCGAGCAGATCAAGATCACGATCGGTTCGGCGTACGACCTCGATGCTGACGAACACACCGAAATCCGTGGCCGGGACCTCGTCTCCGGGCTGCCGAAGACCGTCGTCATCTCAGCGGCCGAAGTACGCAAGGCCATCGAGGAACCGGTCAACGCGATCGTGGACGCCGTGAAGACGACCCTCGACAAGTGCCCGCCGGAGCTGTCCGGCGACATCATGGACCGAGGAATCGTTCTGACCGGCGGCGGCGCCCTGCTGCGCGGCCTCGACGAGCGGCTGCGCCGCGAGACCGGCATGCCGATCCACATCGCCGAGGACCCGCTGGACAGCGTGGCGCTCGGCTCGGGCAAGTGCGTCGAGGAGTTCGAGGCGTTGCAGCAGGTGCTGGACGCCCAGCCGCGCAGATGACGTAACTCTTCGATTCCGCCGTACGGGATGATCTCCTCTCGTACGGCGGATCGTTGATATAGAGGCATAAGCTCCCTGAAGGGCCTCGCAACTTCGAACCTCCGGAGTTCGACACTTCGCAGGGAACCTCCGCATACAAGCTCCGCATACCAACTCCGCTTACAAGTTCGTAGCCAAACTCCGCATAGGGAGCCCCTCGGGTTTACCGGGGGTTTCCCGAATTCCTACTGAGGAAGGGCACGGCCGCCGCACGTGAGGGACACACGAGAGAGCCGGCTGCTCCTGGTGCTGCTGGTCGCCATCGCGTTCGCGCTGATCACGGTGGACATCCGCGGCGGTGTGGATTCGCCGGTCGACGGTGCCCGCCATGCCGCCGCCACGGTCTTCGGCCCGATCGAGGACGGCGTGTCGGCCGCGGTGAACCCGGTCGGCAACGCGGTCGCCGCGATCCGCGACTCCGGTGAGCGCCACGACCGGCTCGCCCGGCTGGAGCAGGAGAACGCCGCTCTCAAGGCCAAGCTCGGCAGTGACGACCGCAACCGCAGCCGTCTGAAACAACTGGACAAGGTGCTGAAGGTCGCGGGCGCAGGCCAGTACGGCATCAAGGGCGCGGAGGTCATCGCGATAGGAGCGGCCCAGGGCTTCTCCTGGACGATCACCATCGACGTCGGCGTGAACGACGGCATCCAGCGCGACATGACCGTCCTGAACGGGGACGGGCTGGTCGGGCGGGTCACCACCGTCGGCCCGAACACCGCGACCGTGCTCCTCGCCAACGACCCCGACTTCACCGTCGGCACGCGCATGGAGGCCAACGACGAGCTCGGCTTCGCCTCCGGCCAGGGCGACCGGCCGCTGCGCGTCGAACTCCTCAACGGCAAGGCCGAGGTGAAGAAGGGCGACCGGCTCGTGACCTTCGGCTCGCAGGCCGACAAGCCGTTCGTGCCCGGCGTCCCCGTCGGCGTGGTCTCCCGCGTCGACCCGTCCGGGGGCAACCTGACCCGCACCCTGTACGTCACGCCGTACGTCGGCTTCAGCAAGCTCGACATCGTCGGCGTCGTCGTCCAGGCCCCCGCGAAGGACCCGCGCGACACGGTGCTCCCCGACAAGCCCGAGCCGACCCCCACGCCGACCGTGACGGTCACCGTCACTCCGGGCGCCGAGGACCCGGCCGACGGCCAGAACCAGCCGCAGGCGGACGGTCAGGACCAGCCGGAGGCCGACGGTGAGAACCAGCCGCAGGCCGACGGCCAGGATCCGCCTCCGGCCGACGGCCGGAACCAGTACGAGCAAGACGTGTACGAGCAAGAGCAGTAGGAGCTGAAGCCAGATGCGCGTCAACCGAGTCCTGCTCTCCTCCTCCCTGGTCGTCGTCGCCCTGGTGATCCAGGTCAGCGTCCTGGCCCGCCTCCACCTCCCGGGCGCCGTCCCCGATCTGCTGCTGCTCACGGTCCTGGGCCTCGCCATGGTCTACGGCCATGTCGGCGGCGCCCTCGTCGGCTTCGGCGCCGGTCTGCTCGCCGACCTCGTCCCGCCCGCCGACCATGCCGCAGGCCGCTATGCGCTGGTGCTGTGCGTCATCGGCTATCTCGCCGGGCTCATCAAGCCGGACCACGGCCGGCTCAAGTCGGCCACCGGGCCGATGGTCGTCGTGGTCGTCGCCGCGATCGGCACGACCTTGCTGTACGCCGGTGTCGGCGCCCTCGTCGGGGACACCGCCGCCCGCCATGTCGGCCTGGGCAGCCTGCTGTTCACGGCCGCGCTGTACGACCTGCTGCTCGCCCCGTTCGTCGTCCCGGGGATCATGGCGCTGGCCCGGCGGGCGGAGAACGATCCGCTCGCCGACAGCAAGTCCCAGGCGAAGAAGGCCGACATCTCCACCGGCTGGCTCTCCGGCGGCACCGGCCTGCGGATCGGCGGCCAGCGCGGCGGGATGGGGGGCCTGAAGGGCGGGCTCAAGGGCGGGCTGAAGGTGAAGGCGGTGCGGGCGCGGACGGCGCGCGCCGGGCGCATCAAGGGGGTCAAGCGGCTGTGAGGGCAGGGGAGTTCACCCGGACGGGTGAGTCCAGGAGGAACCGGGCCCCGCGGGCCGGACGTTCATCACTCGTACCCGCAGTCGTAGGCGGCGTCGTGCACAGAGTCGTACACACACAGAAGCATCCGTACTCGTACTCGTACTGAGAGGGGGAGGCAGCCGCAGTGAGCAACATCCCCGAGACCGGCCGGACGCCCCGCGTCCAGATCCGGCTCGTCGTCATCCAGATCCTCGTCCTCTCCCTCCTGGGCACCCTGGGCGGGCGCCTGTGGTACCTGCAGATCCGCGAGGGCGACGCGTACGCCAAGGAGGCGTCCGGCAACCACGTCCAGCAGGTCGTGCAGCCCGCCGTGCGCGGCTCGATCCTGGACGCGCGCGGAGTGCCGCTCGCGGACAACGAGACGCGGCTGGTGGTCTCCGCCTCCCGCACCGACCTGCTGAAGATGAAGGACGACGGCGAAGGCGTCCTCACCAAGCTGGCCAAGGTGCTCGGCATGAAGCGCGAGGACGTGATGGGCAAGGTCCGGCTGTGCGACGCCGAGACCCCACAGCCCTGCTGGAATGGCTCGCCGTACCAGCCCATCCCCATCACCGACGAGGCCACCCCCAAGCAGGCCCTGCAGATCCGTGAGCGTGCCGAGGACTTCCCCGGCATCAACGCCGAGCCACAGGCCCTGCGCCGGTACCCGAGCCCCGGCAATTCCAACACCGCCCAGGTCCTCGGCTACCTCTCCCCGGTCACCGACGAGGAGCTCCAGCAGGCCCAGGACACCGACTCGCCGTACCTGCGCTCCGACCAGGTCGGCCGCTCCGGCCTGGAGCGGAAGTACGACAAGCAACTGCGCGGCAAGGCCGGCGTCACCCGCTACGAGGTCGACAACCTCGGCCGGGTCATCGGCCAGGCCAAGGCGGATGCCGCGCAGCCCGGGGCCAACCTCGTCACCAGCATCGACGCCCGCGTGCAGCGGGTCGCCGAGTACGAGCTGAACGAGGCCATGAAGGAAGCCCGCAAGGAGTGGGACCGCAACACCAACGAGCGGTACAAGGCCGACTCGGGCGCGGTCGTGGTGATGGAGGCCAAGACCGGCCGCGTCGTCGCCATGGCGTCCAACCCGTCGTACGACCCGAACGCCTGGGTGGGCGGCATCTCCGCCAAGGACTACAAACAGCTCACCGGCAAGGCCTCCAACTACCCGCTGCTCAACAGGGCGATCCAGGGCCAGTCGGCCCCCGGCTCCATCTTCAAGGTCGTCCCGACGGCCGCCGCGGTCAACGCGGGCTACTCCTTCGACGGCCCGTACGAGTGCTCCAGCTCGTATGCGATCGGCGGCCAGGTCTTCAAGAACTTCGAGTCCAAGGGGTACGGCCCGATCAGCCTCGGCCGCGCCCTGGAGGTCTCCTGCGACACCGTCTTCTACCGCCTCTCCCACGAGGAGTGGAAGCGGGACGGCGGCACCAAGCCGAAGAAGAACGCGGGCGACTGGTTCTACAAGACCGCCCACCAGTTCGGCCTCGGCGCCGAGACCGGCATCGACCTTCCCAACGAGGTCACCGGCCGCATCCCCGACCGCCAGTGGAAGCAGGACTACTGGAAGGCCAACAAGGACGCCTGGTGCAAGTACGGCAAGAAGGACGGCAGCTACGCCGAGAAGATTGCCTACGAGAACTGCCTCGAAGGCAACCGGCTGCGCGCCGGTGACTCCGTCAACTACTCCATCGGCCAGGGTGACACCCTCGTCACCCCCATCCAGATGGCGACCATCTACTCGGCCATCTCCAACGGCGGCACTCTCTACGACCCCTCGGTCGGCAAGGCCGTCGTCAGCCCCGACGGCAAGAGCGTCGAGGAGATCAAGCCCAAGTCCCACGGCAAGCTGCCCATGAGCAAGCAGACGCTGGCCGCGATGGACGACGCCCTCGCGGGAGTCGCCACGCGCGGTACCGCCGCCTGGCGGTTCGCGCAGGTCGGCTGGCCGCAGGACAAGATCCCCATGCACGCCAAGACCGGTACCGCCGAGGTCTACGGCAAGCAGACGACCTCGTGGTTCGCGACGTACACCAAGGACTACTCGATCGTCATGACGATCTCCCAGGGTGGTACGGGTTCCGGCGCCTCGGGTCCGGCCGTGCGCAACATCTACGACGCCCTGTACGGCGTCTCCGACGACGGCGCGATCAACAAGAAGAACGCGCTGCTGGCCACCCCGGAGAAGAACCTGCCGAAGGTCCGCACCGACGGCACCATCGCCTCGCCGAAGGTCTCCAAGGACCCGGCGAAGGAGCAGCGGGCCGGCCAGAAGGGCGAGGCCGAGCCGGACGAGCAGCAGATCGCCGGGACCGTCGCGCCGCCGACGACCGAGAACCGGGACACCCGGCGCAGACGACGCAGGGGCCGTGGGCGCGGAAGCCGGAGGATGCTCACATGACCGGCGCCAACAGTTTCCAGGTCTCCGGGTACGGGCCCGAACGGGCGGGCTGGACCCGCCTGTTCGCCCGCGACTCGCTCGCCCGCCGGCTCGACTGGCCGATACTGCTGGCGGCGATCGGCCTGTCGCTGATCGGCTCGATCCTCGTCTTCTCGGCGACACGCAACCGCACCGAGCTCAATCAGGGCGACCAGTACTACTTCCTGATCCGGCACATCCTGAACACCGGCATCGGGGTCGCGCTGATGGTCGGGACGGTCTGGCTGGGGCACCGCACCCTGCGCACGGCCGTGCCGATCCTGTACGGCTTCTCGGTGTTCCTGATCCTGCTGGTGCTCACCCCGCTCGGCTCCACGATCAACGGCGCCCACTCCTGGATCAAGCTTCCCGGCGGCTTCTCGCTCCAGCCCTCGGAGTTCGTGAAGGTCACGATCATCCTGGGCATGGCGATGCTGCTGGCGACGAGAGTGGACGCGGGGGACAAGCAGTACCCGGACCACCGCACGGTCGTGCAGGCGCTGGGCCTGGCCGCGGTGCCGATGCTGATCGTGCTGCTCATGCCCGACCTCGGGTCGGTCATGGTGATGGTGGTGATCGTGCTGGGCGTGCTGCTCGCGTCCGGTGCCTCCAACCGCTGGGTCTTCGGGCTGATCGGTGCGGGCACCATGGGGGCGATCGCGGTCTGGCAGCTGGGCGTCCTGGACGACTACCAGATCGCCCGCTTCGCGGCCTTCGCCAACCCGGAGCTCGACCCGGCGGGCGTCGGCTACAACACCAACCAGGCGCGGATCGCGATCGGTTCCGGCGGGCTCATGGGCGCCGGACTGTTCCACGGCTCGCAGACCACCGGCCAGTTCGTGCCGGAGCAGCAGACCGACTTCGTGTTCACCGTGGCGGGGGAGGAACTGGGCTTCCTCGGCGGCGGGCTGATCCTCCTCCTCCTCGGCGTGATCCTGTGGCGCGCCTGCCGTATCGCCCGCGAGACCACCGAGCTGTACGGGACGATCGTCGCGGCGGGGATCGTGGCGTGGTTCGCCTTCCAGGCGTTCGAGAACGTCGGGATGACGCTGGGGATCATGCCGGTGACCGGTCTGCCACTGCCCTTCGTGTCGTACGGAGGGTCGTCGATGTTCGCGGTATGGGTGGCGGTGGGGTTGCTGCAGTCGATCCGGGTGCAACGTCCGTTGTCGGCGTGAGCATGGGGCTGGGCCGATGCGGCCCGTGCGGTGTTGTATCGGGCTGCGGTGGTCGGCCGAATGGGCGCCGCGCCGTCCCCATGACCGGCACGCATGACCGGCACGGCGGTGCCCCGGCCGGCCGCCCGGTGTCCAGCCGCAGAACTGGACTCCATCAGCCAGTTTCCCAGCCGTCGCCCCCTGTTGTCCCGGCGGTCATGGCTGGTGAGCTCTGTCATCCGGACGTGACTGCCACTAGATTCAGGGCATGGCGGACACGAAGCGCGAAATCGAGCGGAAATATGAATCCGACGACAGCGGCCTGCCGGATCTGACCGGGGTCGCCGGGGTCGATGCTGTGATCGACAAGGGCGTAGCGCACTTGGACGCCACCTACTACGACACCGCGGACGAGCGCCTCGCCACGTCCTCGATCACACTGCGGCGCCGAACGGGCGGGGCCGACGCGGGCTGGCATCTGAAGTTCCCCGTGGCCCCCGGCGTGCGGGACGAGGTCCAGGCGCCGCTGTCCGACACGCTGCCCGACACCCTTGCCGGGCTCGTCCGCTCCCGGGTCCGGGACACCGAACTGGTGCCCATGGTCCGGCTGCGCTCCGAGCGTGACGTGCGGCATCTCGTGGACACCGACTGCGGGCTGCTCGCGGAGGTCAGTGTGGACGCCGTGCAGGCGGACCGTCTCGCAGGCGGCAGCGGTACCGCGCAGTGGACCGAGATCGAGGTGGAGTTGGCCGACGGCGTGGACCCCGTGTTGCTCGACAAGGTGGAGAAGCGGCTGCGTAAGGCCGGGGTTCGGCCGTCGAAGTCGGAGTCGAAGCTCGCGCGCGCCCTGGCCGAGACCGCCCCGCAGAAGCTCGCCCCCGTGTCCGTCGAGGACCCCGTGACCCCCGGCGACCACGTGCTCGCGTACGTCCGCGCCCAGCGCGACGCGATCGTCGAGCTCGACCCCGCCGTACGCCAGGACGTCGAGGACTCCGTGCACAGCATGCGCGTCGCCACCCGCCGGATGCGCAGTACCTTCAAGTCCTTCGGCAAGGTCCTCGACCGGGCGGTCACCGACCCGATCGGCGACGAGCTGAAGTGGCTGGCCGGCGAGCTGGGCGTGGACCGGGACCGCGAGGTGCTGAACGAACGTCTGTCGGCGGCTCTTGACGAGGTGCCGCACGCTCTCGTCTACGGTCCGGTGGCCGAGCGGCTGAGCCACTGGGCCGGGGACAGGCCCGGCGGGGCGAGCAGCCGGCTGATCGGGGTCCTCGACTCCCACCGCTACCTGGCCCTGCTCGACGCCATGGACGGACTGCTCGCCGACCCGCCGCTGCTGAAGGCGGCCGGGAAGGAGCCCGGGGACGCGCTGCCGAAGGCCGTGCGGAAGGACTTCGGCAAGGTGTCCGCGCTCGTCGAGCGGGCTCTGGAGCTGGAGCCCGGCAGCGACCGTGACGTCGCCATCCACGAGGCCCGCAAGAAGACCAAGCGCACCCGCTACGCGGCGGAGGCGGCCGTTCCGGCGCTCGGCAAGCCGGCCAAGGGCCTGGTCAAGACCATGAAGTCACTACAGAACCTGCTCGGCGAGCACCAGGACAGCGTCATGGCCCGGCAGACCCTGAGCGAGCTGTCCGCGGTCGCTCATACGGCCGGGGAGAGCGCCTTCACGTACGGGCTGCTGTACGGGCGCGAGGAGCAGCGGGCGGCGGCCGCGGAGGACCAGCTGCCCGGAGTCTGGGACGGGATCAAGGACGGGGCGGACGTCCTCTGAGCCCTCGGACGTGCTGGAGGTGTCCGCGGTCGCGTTAGGCTAGATGGTCACCCCTGTCAGTTCTGTCCCGCTCACGAAGGTTCGCGAGATGCCTGCCGAAGTCGCTGCGTCGGTTTTCCCGCAGCTCGAAGCTCTGCTCCCGCATGTGCAGAAGCCGATCCAGTACGTCGGCGGAGAGCTCAACTCCACGGTCAAGCCGTGGGACTCCTGCGACGTCCGCTGGGCGCTCATGTACCCCGACGCGTACGAGGTCGGGCTGCCCAACCAGGGCGTCATGATCCTCTACGAGGTCCTGAACGAGCAGCAGGGCGTCCTCGCCGAGCGCACATACAGCGTGTGGCCGGACCTGGAGGCGCTGATGCGGGAGCACGGCGTCCCGCAGTTCACGGTGGACAGCCACCGGCCGGTGAAGGGCTTCGACGTGTTCGGCCTGTCCTTCTCCACCGAACTCGGCTACACGAACATGCTCACGGCCCTCGACCTGGCGGGCATCCCGCTTGAGTCCAAGGACCGGACCATCGACGACCCGATCGTCCTGGCGGGCGGCCACGCGGCCTTCAACCCCGAGCCGATCGCCGACTTCATCGACGCGGCGATCATCGGCGACGGCGAGCAGGCCGTGCTGGACATGACGGCGATCATCCGCGCGTGGAAGGCGGAGGGCTGCCCCGGTGGGCGCGAAGAGGTCCTCTTCCGCCTGGCGAGGACGGGCTCGGTGTACATCCCGGCGTTCTACGACGTCGAGTACCTCCCGGACGGCCGTATCGCCCGTGTCGTACCGAACAAGAGCGGTGTCCCGTGGCGTGTGTCCAAGCACACGGTCATGGACCTGGACGAGTGGCCGTACCCCAAGCAGCCGCTCGTGCCGCTCGCCGAGACGGTCCACGAGCGCATGTCGGTCGAGATCTTCCGCGGCTGCACCCGCGGCTGCCGCTTCTGCCAGGCCGGCATGATCACGCGCCCGGTGCGTGAGCGCTCGATCACCGGCATCGGCGACATGGTCGACAAGGGCCTGAAGGCGACCGGCTTCGAGGAGGTCGGCCTGCTCTCCCTCTCCTCGGCGGACCACAGCGAGATCGGCGACGTGGCGAAGGGCCTGGCGGACCGCTACGAGGAAGACAAGATCGGCCTCTCGCTCCCGTCCACCCGCGTCGACGCCTTCAACATCGACCTGGCGAACGAGCTGACGCGCAACGGCCGCCGCTCCGGTCTGACCTTCGCCCCGGAGGGCGGCTCGGAGCGCATCCGCAAGGTCATCAACAAGATGGTCTCGGAAGACGACCTGATCCGGACCGTCTCCACCGCCTACGGCAATGGCTGGCGCCAGGTGAAGCTGTACTTCATGTGCGGCCTGCCGACCGAGACCGATGACGACGTCCTGCAGATCGCCGACATGGCGACGAAGGTGATCGCCAAGGGCCGCGAGGTCTCCCGCTCGAACGACATCCGCTGCACGGTCTCGATCGGCGGCTTCGTCCCGAAGCCCCACACCCCCTTCCAGTGGGCCCCGCAGCTGTCGGCCGAGGAGACGGACGCCCGTCTCGAGAAGCTCCGCGACAAGATCCGCGGCGACAAGAAGTACGGCCGCTCGATCGGCTTCCGCTACCACGACGGCAAGCCGGGCATCGTCGAGGGCCTCCTGTCCCGCGGCGACCGCCGCATCGGCGCGGTCATCCGCGCGGTCTACGACGACGGCGGCCGCTTCGACGGCTGGCGCGAGCACTTCTCCTACGACCGCTGGATGCGGTGCGCCGACAAGGCGCTGGTCCCGTTCGGCGTCGACGTCGACTGGTACACCACCCGCGAGCGCACCTACGAGGAGGTCCTCCCCTGGGACCACCTCGACTCCGGCCTCGACAAGGACTGGCTCTGGGAGGACTGGCAGGACGCCCTCGACGAGACCGAGGTGGAGGACTGCCGGTGGACACCGTGCTTCGACTGCGGGGTGTGCCCGCAGATGGACACCCAGATCCAGATCGGCCCGACGGGCAAGAAGCTGCTGCCGCTGACGGTCAAGAAGTCCTCGTGACCAGCGGCGACACGGTCCGGCAGGTGGCTGAGACACTCGCTGGTCTGACCGAGGCGGAGCGTGCCGAGATGCTTCGCACGCTCGGTGCAAGGGGGCGCGAGCAGGCGCCCCGTGCCGTGCGGCGTACGCCGCTGCCTGCTCCCCGGCGAGCCGAGAGCATCGTCTCTTCGGTTGAGTGGGTGTGATCGATGAGAGGCGTTCGGACAGTGACAGTCCGGCGCCTCTCACTCGTTGTGGGGTGCGGTTCCCGCGCAGATGAACGGCTTTCCTGTTCTGGAAAGCCGGGATCTTGACCCCGCTGCCCGCAGGTCGGAAGCATCGATCGGGACACTGACTGTCGACGTGAGGGGGAAGCCGTGGGTGCACCGCTGCGGAAGCTGTCGGGAGATCGGGACTGCAAGAACGGCACGTGCCCGACGCTGTGGGGTACGGACGACGGCAAGGACTACGTGGTGCAGGGATACGTGATCACGGATCCTGAGCGGCTGGCGCAGCTCGACCTGCCCCGAGGGGAAACGGCCGTCATGATCCCGGCCGCAGTTCTTGAGGAGTACTTCAATGCTCGCGGCTGAGGAGTTCGGCCGTCTCTTCGAGACCTTCGAGCGCACGGCCTTCCGGTTGGAAACTCTCGCCGTCTACGACGTTGACGAAGAGCGCGAAGAGATCGTGCGGTTCCTCGCGGGCGAGGACATGGGGCCGGACTGGGACGACAACCCATGGGTGCGCTCGATGACGGACAACGGCAAGAGCGTGTCGCGCGTGCACGTCCTGCGCTCTCCGCTCACGGAGTACCTCCGGTACGAACTGGCCGCATACCCCGGCAACATCAAGGCGGGCGAGTCCATCGGGATCATCGATCTCGCCGAGCAGGAAGTGACGGGGCTCCCGGATCACGACTTCTGGCTCTTCGACGACCGCGACGTGTACCGGATGCACTACACCCCCGAAGGCAAGTTCGTCGGCGGTGAACACTTGCCCGCTGACCGGCTCGCGGAGTACCAGGGTTACCGAGACGTGGCGCTCACCCACGCCGTGCCGTTCGCGTCCTACTGGGAGCGGCACCACTGACCACGGACTCGATCGGGAAAGCCCTGCGGGCGCTGCGGGAGGCATCGGGACGGACCGGTGACGCGGTGGCCCGCAGGGCTTCCATGTCTGCGGGAAAGCTCTCGAAGATCAAGAACGGCAGGACCCTGCCGACAGCCCAGGACGTCGACCTGATCCTTTCGGCGCTCGATGTCTCGGACGATGTGAAGGAACAGTTCCTTGCGACTGCCCGTGCAGAGGCGACGGCATGGTGCCTGCTACGCCGCATGGGGCCGTGGAAGCACCAGAACACCATCAAGGCCATCGAGAGCAGTACGGCCCTGCTCAGGCTGTTTCAGGGGCAGTTCATCCCCGGACTTCTCCAGACTCCTGAGTACGCCACGGCGGTGTTCTCCCTGCCGCCCGCGCTGCCGGAGGAGACAAGGGCGCGAACAGTGGCTGCCAGGCTGGAGCGGCAAGCAACGCTGTATGAGGACGGCCGATCGTTCCGCTTCGTCATCTGCGAACACGTCCTGCGGTGGCTGGTCTGTGAGCCGGCCGTCATGGCTACCCAACTGGACCGGGTCGTCTCGGTCTCCCGGCTTCCCAACGTGAGCATCGGCGTCGTGCCGCTGACCGGCCGGATGCGCCCCGACCCGGTCAACGCCGGGACCATCAAGCAGTGGTGCGTCGACTACTGGGAGGAGGCGAACCCGTACTCCATGGGCGGCTCATACGTGAACTTCATGGGTGAGGTCGAGGACCAGGGGCGGGTACGGGCCACGTACCGCGACCACTACGACCGGCTCGCACAGGTCAAGCGGACGTACGACCCGGGCAACCTCTTCCACGCCAACCAGAACATCAGGCCGGCCCAGTTGTCCTGATCTGCCGAACGGGGTAAGTCCGCGTGCGCGTCCCCGGCTCGGGTTCGAGCCTGGGGGCATGAGCATTCGTCCATGGGTCGTTGTCGAGGCACCTGACAGTCGTGGGTTGCGTCGGGTCACCGTGGGTGGCGAGACGGTGGGTAGTGCCTGGTCGTCGGGCGAACTGCGGAACATGCTCGGCCGCCTCGGTTACCCGGCGGACATGGATCTGGAGGACCCGGCATCCGTGTGCTGGCGCGGAGGGGACAGTAGGACGTGGCCCGAGCGCGCTTGGAGAAGGCGCGCGATCACCGTGCTCATGGTGGCTGGACTGCTCGCGTCCATGGCGCTCAACGCGGTGGTCGGATGGCCTGACGCCTCGGGCGCTCTGACTTTCGCGCAACGGATGAGTGGGGTTCTGTTCGTCCTTTCGGGTCTGGTGCTGGGCGCGGCAGCGATCGCGGCATTCGACTACCAGGGGAGGCGACAGTTCAGGTTCTCAGGGGCGATCGTCCTGCTGGGGGTGCTCATCACGCTGGCCACTGACAGTCTTCTTCTGTTCATGTGGTTCGAAGAAATGGAGTACACGCACTACGCGCTGGTGTTCATGTCCCTCTGGTGCTGGTCTGTGTGGATGCTGTGGCTGCTTGTCCGCGGAAAAGCGTGGCAGGGAGTTCCAGGACCCAAGAGATTTGCGGCCGGGGTGGTCGCCACCGCGCTGCTGACTGGTGTGAGCCTGGCGTATTCAACCATGTACCAGCCTGCGGCAGCCCCGATGCACTTCATTCTGAAGGCAGAGTTCGGGAAGCCGCGGGCGGACCGTACGCTCCCATTCATCCATGTTCCGGTGACACTTTACATGAGAAACACCGGAGAGATTCCGGTGTACATCATCAATGACATCTTCACGATCCGCGGCAGGAATGCTCAGTATTCCGATCGTCCTGAGAGGGGGGACTTCGTGAGGGAGTGGAAAGAGAGCGCGGAGGTGTGGGGGGATCCCGGAAATGCGGAACGCCACGTCAGGAAAATCAGGTACACCAAGCTGAGCAGCGGACATTTCTATGGTCCGGGAAGCCGACTCGAGACCGGACAGGAGTACACTCTTCAGCATGTTTTTCAGCTTCCCAAGGACCCCAGTTACGACACCATCAGTGTCGACTTGCAGGTGTCCTACATGAGAAAGGATCGAGGGAAGCTCGATGTTGAAACGTTTGGAACTCCTCATTATTCATGGAGCGAAGGAGAAGGGCGATACTACTGCCCCCCGGAGCGGGGGTGCAGCCCACGCCTCGTTTATCACGGAAGGCTGCGACACAATAACAACCTCGTCAATGTGACGCGTAAAACACGCTACGTGACGGCGATCTGGTATCCCGGGGACGATGATCCCATTTCCTCCATCTCATCGTTCGATTACGGACTGGAGAGCGGTTTTGAGCGGGAAGAGAGGAGGGAGCTGGACAGGTATGGGGCCACGAAGGTCCGTGCCAACTCCGCGGTGCCCGTCGCGGAACTGCTGACTTCTTCCGGCGCCTGAGGCGCTCCAGGTCCCTGTCGGGACCCCTTCCTCGTCAAGGTAGCCGGCCGCAGACAGGCAGAAGTTGGCAGATTTGCCGATGGTTGAGAACAGTTTGCTTTTCGGTACGAATACGGCGAGGGCGATGATGAGTTCTTCTGTTTCGAACGGGGCGCGGACGTGCTGGTCGTTCCGCAACTGGGCCATGACGTCGAGCAGATCATCTCCCTTCTCCTCGGTCTTCCAGAAGTCCTTCACCCCTTCGCTGTCCCAATCCTCAGGTACCAGGTCCCGTAGTGTCCGAACGAGAGCGCGCTCCGGGGGCGAATCAAAAATGGCGTTGGCGCATTCCGCGGCGGCCTTGCCGAGGGGGTCGTCCGGCAGGCCCTCAGCCGAGGCGGCTTCCTCATGCTGATCGTTCATCCGAGCGGCCCCCACCCTCATCTCCTTCTCGGCTTCGGCCCGCTCCTCCTGCGAAGTGCTGGGGTCGCTGATTTTCCCCAGCAACGAACTGACCTCGGATGTGGTCCGCGCGAGCTCTTCTCTGTTCTTCTCAGGCGTCTCAGGGTCGGCGGCTGTGGCCACCGCGGTGGCCACCTCAAGCGCTGTCGGACCAACCGCCTGCCCGCCCCGCGCCGGTGAACGAACCAGCTTCGCGTCCTTGCTTCGCTCCAGGGCGTAGCTCAACTGTTGGACGGTTGTGACCAGCCATCCCCGCAACTCTCGCGGAGTCTTCGGGTCACAGATGACATCCATGGCGGTGGTCGTCCGCTTCACCACCAGGATGATCAAGGACCGCTCTTCGAGCGGCACCTTCGGGTCGCGGCCCACCGTCAGTGTGGAGATCACCTGCTTCACGAGCGCGGTCAACTGTTCCCGCAGCTCGCGAGGTGTCCCGGCGTCACCGAGGGCAGTCAGTGCGACGTTCAGCCACTTTGCGCAGACGATGATGCCCTGCCTGTCCTGCGGCGGCGTCTCAGGGTCCGCGACCTCCTTGAGCGTGGTGGCCAATTGGGCCACGGCCGGCGCGAGTTCCTTGGGGAGGTCCGCCTTGTTCTCGGTCAGGCTTTCCGTTGCGGCTTCAATTTCCTCCGTCTGTTCTGCCGGTGGGTCCTCGGGTTGGGGCTCTGGTGGGTCGTCGGGTTGGGGTTCCGGTGGGTCGTCGGGTTGGGGCTCTGGTGGGTCGTCGGGTTGGGGTTCCGGTGGGTCGTCGGGTTGGGGCTCTGGTGGGTCGTCGGGTTGGGGTTCCGGTGGGTCGTCGGGTTGGGGCTCTGGTGGGTCGTCGGGTTGGGGTTCCGGTGGCTCGTCCGGTTGGGGCTCCGGCGGCGGCGGAGAAGGCTCAGGCGGAGGTGGTGGCGTCTGGGCGAGTACGTCCGTCCTGCTCGCGCCATAGGCCTGAGACGCCGTCACCGCACTCGTCAGACCTACCGGACAGACAAGAACCGCGGCCAAGAGGGATGCGCTGACCCTGTGGGAGGCGTGTCGCCGGGCGGTTCTGGCCATGGTGGTTCCAGATGCACTGTGCGTGGCGCTGCTTCAACCGTGATTGCTTCAACCGTGATTGCTTCAACCGTGATTGCTTCAACCGTGATTGCTTCAACCGTCGTTGCTTCAACTGTCGTGGCGGACCAGGCTCTACAAACAACCCTTCACCCGGTTGGTGGATCCCGCAACGTGAACGCCGGGTCTCGCGCAAGGCGTTGTCGGCGTAAGGTGATCACGGTTGTGGGGAGTGCGAGGACGAGCGGGGCAGGACAGTGCGGTACGGGATCCGGACGGGCGACTGAGGCGTCTACGCCGTCATGGACCTCGAGAAGACACCAGCACAGCCCCAGCAGCAGGCAGCACCCGAAGGGTGTCTTGTCGTCGCGATCCGCGTTCCCGTGCGGATCGTGGTGCTGGTGCTTGTCGTGCCCGTGCGCATGGCGTGGGACGCGCTCGTCGTCGCCGGGCGCTTCCTCAACGACACGATGCTGCGGCCGCTGGGGCGGGCGCTGCTGTGGCTCGGGCGGGCGTTGTTCGTGTGGCCGTTCGTGGGGCTGTGGCGGTACGTCGTCGTGCCCGTCGCCAAGGGGCTCGCCTGGCTGGGGAACGTACTCCTGGTCGTTCCGCTGGTGTGGCTGTACCGGTACGCACTCACTCCGCTCGGGCACGCGTGCGCGTGGCTGGCGCGAGGGATCGGGGCCGGGCTGGGATGGCTGTACGCGCGCGTGCTCGCACCGATCGGGCATGCGGCGATGTGGGTCCTCAGGGGGCTCGGCGCGATGCTCGCCGCGGCCGGGCTCGGCGCGTTCGCCGTCGTGGCGTGGCTGGTGCGGTATCTCCTCGTCGTCCCGGCCGTGTGGGTGTACGAGTGGGTCCTCGCGCCCCTCGGGCGGGCGATCGCCTGGTGTGCGAGGGGCCTGCTGTGGGCCGTGAGCACGGTCGTCACCGGGATCGGGACCGCGCTGTACTGGATCGGACGCGTGCTGTTCGTGCTGCCCGCACTGGGCGTGTACCGGTGGGTCCTCGCGCCCCTCGGCCGTGTGCTCGCCGTCATCGGCAGGGAGATCTGGGAGGCGCTCGGGCATGCGTGGCGGGTCGCCGGGCGGATCTCGCTCGCTGTCGGACGGTTCCTCGCGAGCCTCTTCCGGTGGGTCTTCGTGGAGCCGGTGCGATGGGTGTACCGAACCGTGCTCACACCGGTCGGGCACGTCGTCCGGGACACCGTGCTGCGGCCCGCCGCCGAGGCCGCGCGCAGCGTGGGGCGAGCCACCCGGCAGGCCCTCGCCGACGTCCGGGAGTCCGTACGGCAGGCGCGGGCCGACTTCCGGCGGATGCTGCTCGGGGAGCCGAAGAAGCGGGAGGCCGTGCCCGGACGGGAACCTCCGGGCCGTGAGACACGTACTCTTGGTAGCAGTACGACCGCTCTCACGAAGGACTGAACGACACTGGGCAAGCGACAGCCCGAAGGCCCGCCGCCCGCACCCGCGGTGCAGCGCATCCGACTGCGCTACACCAAGCGCGGCCGCCTCCGGTTCACCAGCCACCGTGACTTCCAGCGCGCCTTCGAGCGTGCGCTGCGCCGTGCCGAGGTGCCGATGGCGTACTCGGCAGGGTTCACGCCGCATCCGAAGGTGTCGTACGCCAATGCCGCACCCACCGGCACGGGCAGTGAGGCGGAGTATCTGGAGATCGCGCTCACCACAGCGCGGGATCCCGAGAAGCTGCGGCTTCTCCTCGACGAGTCGATGCCCACCGGCCTCGACATCGTCGACGCGGTCGAGGCCCGGACCTCGGGGCTCGCCGACCGGCTCACCGCTTCCGTGTGGGAGGTGCGGCTGGCCGGCGTGGAGTCTGTCGAGGCCGAGCGAGCCGTGGCGGCCTTCAACGCCGCCGAGGCGGTCGAGGTCCAGCGGATGACCAAGAACGGCGTCCGCACCTTCGACGCCCGCCCCGCGGTAGTACAACTTGAAACACAGAGTGAAACGGCTGATAGGCCGACCGACCAGCCCTGTGCGATACTGCGGCTGGTTGTTCGGCACGTGACGCCTGCCGTACGACCCGACGACGTCCTGTCCGGTCTCCGCGCCGTGGCCGACCTGGCGCCGCCGGTCCCCGCAGCGGTGACCAGGCTGGCGCAGGGGCTGTTCGATGAAGAGACTGGCACGGTGACCGACCCGCTCGCGCCCGACCGCGAGGCAGCGACGGCCCCACCCGAGGCCGAGACCGCTGCCGCCGCGACGGCGTCGGCGTAAGGAAGGTTCCGCGCAAGGACGGTCGTCGAAGCGCCGCCCTCGTACTCGGGAGCCACCTGGGTCGGGCAGCGCACCGACCAGAAGACTTTCGCCAGGCCGTACGCATTCGGCGTACGGAACCGGTGAGACAGGACACAGAGAGCTCCCGTGCGGCGCCCGCGCCCCGGACGGCGGCAGTCGCGCAATGCGCGAGCCGCGGACGTCACCGGCATACCGCCGGACCAGGCGCGGCGCCCGGGAGCCTGACGGGAGAAACGCCCGCATGCTCGAACCGACCGAACCCAACGAGGGTTCCGAACTGAACACTCCCAGCGACACCCTGCCGCCGCGCCGGCGGCGCCGTGCCGCGTCCCGCCCGGCCGGCCCGCCGACGGCTGCCGCCGAGGCGCAGCCCACAGAGGTGGTCGAGCCGGCCATACCGGTCGCCGATGCCTCCGATGTGGCGGCCCTGACCGAAGACGCCGAGACGGCCGAGAAGCGCCAGGAGAGCATCGACGCCGTCGTTGCCGCCGTGGCCGAGGCGACCTCTGAAGCCGCGGATGCCGAAGAGACCCAGGACGCCGAAGAGGCGGAGGGGACGGCGGAGGCCGCCCCTGCCGGTCGTACGCGTCGGCGTGCTGTGCGTCGCGCGTCCGCGCCGACCGGATCGCCGACGGCTGCAGAGGCCGCCGAGACCGTGGTGCCGGTGGCTGCCACCGCACCCGTCGCCGAGCAGGCGAGTCCGGCCGCCGCCGAAGAGCCCGCGCTCGAGAGTGCTGTGGCCGAGGAGTCGGCGCCGCCCCGTTCGCGTCGCCGCGCGGTGCGTCGGGCGTCCGCGCCCGCTGGTGCTCCCGCGCCGACGGAGGCCGCCGAGACCGTGGTCTCCGATGCCTCCGGTACGGCCGCTGAAGCCGCCGCCCCGGCCGAGAACGCCGAGGCTGCCGAGGACGCTGCCCCGCGTCGTACGCGCCGGCGTGCCACGCGTCGGGTTTCCGTGCCCGCCGGTGCTGCCGCCGCCGACGAGGCCGCTGCGCCTGCGGTGGCCGACGAGAGCACCGAGGCCCCCGCCGAGACTGCCACCGACGCCGAGGAGGCCGCTGAGGCTGCCCCGCGTCGTACCCGCCGACGCGCCACGCGGCGTGAGGCCGCTGCTGCCGACGAGACCTCCGAGGCCGTTGCTGTCGAGGCCCCCGCTGAGACGCCCGTGACCGCGGTGACGCCCGTGACTCCCGGTATCGACACCGTGACCGCCGCGGTGGCCGGTGTCGGCGAGCCCGCCGAGGCACCCGCCGCCGAAGCCGAGGAGAAGGCCGCCCCCCGCCGCCGTCGCCGTGTCGTCCAGCGGGCCGCCACCGGCTTCGCGGCGCCGGCTCAGTCCGCAGGCTCCGAGGGCGGCGAGTCGCCGCGCCCCGCACGGCCTGCCACGGCCGTGTTCCAGGCGCCCGTCTTCACCGAGCCGCAGTTCCAGACGCCCCAGCGCGCCGCCGCCGAGGCCGCCGCGGGAGCGGAGACCGAGGACGTCGAGGAGCTCGCGGAGGAGCAGCCCGCCGCGTCGAAGCGTCGTCGCCGGCGCCGGGGCGCCGGGTACGGCGACGAGGCCGAGGCCACCCAGAGCGTCGAGGCCGCCGCCGAGGACGAGACCGAGGAAGCCGAAGACGCGGAGACCGAGGACGCCGCCGACGGTGACGACGCCGAGGAGACCGGGTCGCGTCGGCGCCGTCGGCGTGGTGGCCGGCGTCGTCGTCGGGGTGAGTCCGCGGACTCCGAGTCCGAGGGCGGTGACGCCGAAGACGACGAGGTCGCCGCGGCGCAGGCCGCGCAGGACGCCGAGGACGCCGCCGAGCAGGACGAAGAGGACTCCGAGGACGGCCGAGGCGAAGACGGCGGTTCCAGCTCCAACAGCCGCCGTCGCCGTCGCCGTCGTCGTCGCTCCGGTGACTCCTCCGTGGACACCGAGCCCGGCGAGGGCGACCCCGAGCGCACCGTCGTCAAGGTCCGCGAGCCCCGCCCGAAGGCCGAGCCCTCCGACGAGGTGCAGTCCATCAAGGGCTCCACCCGCCTGGAGGCCAAGAAGCAGCGCCGCCGGGAAGGCCGTGAGCAGGGCCGTCGCCGCGTGCCGATCATCACCGAGGCCGAGTTCCTGGCCCGCCGTGAGGCCGTCGAGCGCGTGATGGTCGTCCGCCAGCACGGCGACCGTACGCAGATCGGCGTCCTCGAGGACGACGTGCTCGTCGAGCACTACGTCAACAAGGAGCAGTCGACCTCGTACGTCGGCAACGTCTACCTGGGCAAGGTCCAGAACGTGCTGCCGTCGATGGAGGCCGCCTTCATCGACATCGGCAAGGGCCGCAACGCCGTCCTGTACGCCGGCGAGGTCAACTTCGAGGCGCTCGGCATGGCCAACGGGCCGCGCCGCATCGAGTCCGCCCTCAAGTCCGGCCAGTCCGTGCTCGTCCAGGTCACCAAGGACCCGATCGGGCACAAGGGCGCGCGTCTGACCAGCCAGGTCTCCCTCCCGGGCCGTTACCTCGTGTACGTCCCCGAGGGCTCGATGACCGGCATCAGCCGCAAGCTGCCGGACACCGAGCGGGCCCGGCTGAAGACCATCCTCAAGAAGATCGTCCCCGAGGACGCGGGCGTCATCGTCCGTACGGCCGCGGAGGGCGCGAGCGAGGACGAGCTGCGCCGCGATGTCGAACGGCTCCAGGCGCAGTGGGAGGACATCCAGAAGAAGGCCAAGAACGGCAACGCGCCGACGCTGCTGTACGGCGAGCCGGACATGACCGTCCGGGTCGTCCGGGACATCTTCAACGAGGACTTCTCCAAGGTCGTCGTCAGCGGTGACGAGGCCTGGGACACCGTCCACGGCTATGTCTCGCACGTCGCGCCCGACCTCGCCGAGCGTCTGTCGAAGTGGACCTCCGAGGTCGACGTCTTCGCCACCTACCGGATCGACGAGCAGCTCGCCAAGGCGCTGGACCGCAAGGTCTGGCTGCCGAGCGGTGGTTCGCTGGTGATCGACCGGACCGAGGCGATGGTCGTCGTCGACGTCAACACCGGCAAGTTCACCGGCCAGGGCGGCAACCTCGAGGAGACCGTCACCAGGAACAACCTGGAGGCGGCCGAGGAGATCGTGCGTCAGCTGCGGCTGCGCGACCTCGGCGGCATCATCGTCATCGACTTCATCGACATGGTGCTGGAGTCCAACCGGGACCTGGTGCTGCGGCGCCTGCTGGAGTGCCTGGGCCGCGACCGTACGAAGCACCAGGTCGCCGAGGTGACCTCGCTGGGGCTGGTGCAGATGACCCGCAAGCGGGTCGGTCAGGGCCTGCTGGAGTCCTTCTCCGAGACCTGCGTCCACTGCAACGGCCGCGGTGTCATCGTGCACATGGAGCAGCCGACCTCCGCCGGAGGCGGCGGCAAGCGCAAGAAGCGCGCGCGGGCCGGTGCCGGTCCGGAGCATGTGCACGAGGCCGCCGTCGCCGTCGAGCCTGGCGAGACGGCCGAGGAGGAGGCGGAGTCCGAGTCCGAGGTCGCTGCGGAGGCCGCACGGCCCGCCGCGCTTCCGGAGCCTGCCTTCGCGCCCGACGAGGAGCTGTACAGCAGCGTCGCCGAGGCGGAGGCCGCGGCCGGGCGTGGCGGTCGTTCGCGTCGCCGTGGCGGTCGGCGTGCGTCCGCTCCGGCGGGTGCGCCGAGGAAGTCCGAGGCGGTGCCCACGGCTCAGGACGTGACCGTCGAGCAGGAGGTCGAGCGTCCGGTGCAGCCGGAGTCGGCCGCCGAGGCGAAGGCCCAGCCGATGGCCGTGGAGGACGCGGTCGTCGAGGCCCCGGCCACCGAGGAGGCCGCGCCCAAGGGGCGTACGCGGCGTCGTGCGACCCGTAAGGTGTCCGCGCCCGCCGGTTCGCCCGCGGGGTCCGAGGCCACCGTCGTGACGGTCGGCGAGGCCGCGTCCACCGCGTCCGAGCAGGCGGCGCAGGCCCCGGCTGAGGCTCCCTCGGAGCAGGCTGAGCCGGTTCCGGCCGAGGCGGCCGAGAGTGCCGCTCCGGCCCGGGCCCGGCGGCGTGCCGTGCGCAAGGCCACCGCGCCGACCGCGTCCGAGGAGACCGCCGTCGTGGTCGTCCCGGCCGCTGAGGCGGAGTCCGGCATCGCCGCGGAGGCCCCGGCCGCCGCGGAGGACGTCGAGGAGGCGGCTCCGGCCAAGAAGACGGCCCGTAAGACGGCCAAGAAGGCCACGGCGAAGAAGGCCGCCGCCACCAAGAAGACCGCGGCCAAGAAGACGGCCGCAAAGAAGGTGACGGCCAAGAAGGCGGCGAAGACCACCAAGACGGCCGCGGCCAAGTCGACGGCGAAGAAGACCACGGTCTCGGCAGCCACCGACGAGTGATGCGCGACTGAGCGCAACAACTGATGCGTGGTGCGGCCGGTCCATGTGACCGGCCGCACTGCGTTGGAGCCCGGCCCGGTTTGACCCCTTGGCCACGGCCCCGTAACCTTGACCGTCGGCGTGTCCCTGAATATAGGCACGCCACATCCCCGTAAACCTCATCCCTCCGGAGCTCAGGTTGTTCCGGAGAGGCCGTCCGCGTGCCGGACGGCTGGACTGCGGGGGTGCCGTTCCCGAGCGAGAGAGTGAGATCCGCGTGTACGCCATCGTGCGCAGCGGTGGTCGCCAGCACAAGGTTGCTGTCGGCGACATCGTTGAGGTTGACAAGATTTCCACTGCCAAGGTTGGCGACACGGTCGAGCTCTCGACCCTGCTCGTTGTCGACGGCGACGCTGTGACCAGTGACCCGTGGGTGCTGGCCGGCATCAAGGTCCAGGCCGAGGTCGTGGACCACCACAAGGGCGTCAAGATCGACATCCTTCGCTACAAGAACAAGACCGGCTACCGCCGTCGTCAGGGCCACCGCCAGCAGTACACGGCGATCAAGGTCACTGAGATCCCCGCGGCTGCGAAGTAAGGGACTGAGGAGAGATGGCACACAAGAAGGGCGCATCGTCCACCCGTAACGGTCGTGACTCCAACGCTCAGCGCCTCGGCGTGAAGCGCTTCGGTGGTCAGGTCGTCAACGCGGGCGAGATCCTGGTCCGTCAGCGCGGCACCCACTTCCACCCGGGCGCGGGCGTCGGCCGTGGCGGCGACGACACGCTGTTCGCCCTGCAGGCCGGTTCGGTGCAGTTCGGCACCCACCGTGGCCGCAAGGTCGTGAACATCGTTCCGGTCGCCTGATCGGAAACTTTCGCGAGGCGGACCTCACTTCCCTCACGGGAAGCGGGTCCGCCTTTCGCGTGTTAGTTCTCAGAGAACACCCCGTACGTAACTGGAGGCACATCCCATGACCACCTTCGTGGACCGCGTCGAGCTGCATGTCGCCGCGGGTAGCGGAGGCCACGGCTGTGCCTCCGTCCACCGTGAGAAGTTCAAGCCGCTCGGCGGACCCGACGGCGGCAACGGCGGGCGCGGCGGGGACGTGATCCTCACCGTCGACCAGTCGATCACCACGCTGCTCGACTACCACCACTCCCCGCACCGCAAGGCCACCAGCGGCAAGCCCGGTGAGGGCGGCAACCGCTCCGGCAAGGACGGGCAGGACCTCGTCCTTCCCGTGCCGGACGGCACCGTCGTTCTCGACAAGGCGGGCAATGTGCTCGCCGACCTGGTCGGGCACGGCACGTCGTACGTCTCCGCGCAGGGCGGCCGCGGCGGGCTCGGCAATGCCGCATTGGCGTCGGCGCGGCGCAAGGCGCCCGGGTTCGCGCTGCTCGGCGAGCCGGGGGACCTCCAGGACATCGTCCTGGAGCTGAAGACCGTCGCCGACGTGGCGCTGGTCGGGTACCCGAGCGCCGGGAAGTCCTCGCTGATCTCGGTGTTGAGCGCCGCGAAGCCGAAGATCGCGGACTACCCGTTCACGACGCTGGTGCCGAACCTGGGTGTGGTGACGGCGGGCTCGACCGTCTACACCATCGCCGACGTCCCGGGGCTGATCCCGGGCGCCAGTCAGGGCAAGGGCCTGGGCCTGGAGTTCCTGCGGCACGTCGAGCGGTGCAGTGTGCTGGTGCACGTCCTGGACACCGCGACGCTGGAGTCCGACCGGGACCCCGTCTCCGACCTGGACATCATCGAGGCGGAACTGCAGGAGTACGGCGGGCTCGACAACCGGCCGCGGATCGTCGTCCTGAACAAGATCGACGTACCGGACGGCAAGGACCTCGCCGAGATGGTGCGGCCGGATCTGGAGGCTCGTGGCTACCGGGTCTTCGAGGTGTCCGCGGTGGCGCATCTCGGGCTCAAGGAGCTGTCGTTCGCGCTGGCCGATCTGGTGGGCAGGGCGCGGGCCGCGAAGCCGACGGAAGAGGCGACGCGGATCGTGATCCGGCCGAAGGCCGTCGACGACGCCGGCTTCACCGTGACGCGCGAGGACTTCGACGGCGAGCCGCTGTTCCGGGTGCGTGGTGAGAAGCCCGAGCGCTGGGTGCGGCAGACCGACTTCAACAACGACGAGGCCGTGGGCTATCTCGCCGACCGGCTCAACCGGCTCGGTGTCGAGGACGAGTTGATGAAGGCGGGCGCCCGGTCCGGTGACGGCGTGGCCATCGGGCCCGAGGACAACGCCGTCGTCTTCGACTGGGAGCCGACGACGATGGCCGGGGCGGAGATGCTCGGCCGGCGTGGCGAGGACCACCGCTTCGAGGCGCCGCGGCCTGCTGCGCAGCGGCGGCGGGACAAGGACGCCGAGCGGGACGAGGCCCTCCGGGAGTTCGACGACTTCGAGCCGTTCTGAGGCTGAGGGTGCGTGCGGCGTTGTCGGTGCCGTCGACTGGGGGCTGCCGCCCCCAGACCCCCGCTTCGGCCTGAACGGCCTCGTCGTCAAACGCCGGACGGGCTGGAGTACCGGGGCCGGCGGTCAGGATGCCGTGGGTGGGCGGGGGTGCGGAGGCTGCTCTCGTCGTCAAACGCCGGACAGGCTGGAGTGCCGGCCCGGCGTCCAGGTGCCGTGGGTGGGTGGGGGTTGCGGATGGCTGCCCTCGTCTCCTCTAGCGCCGGACGGGCTGGAGTAGCGGGGCCGGCGTTCAGGGTGCCGTGGGTGGGCGGGGGTGCGGAGGCTGCCCTCGTCGTCAAACGCCGGACAGGCTGGAGTGCCGGCCCGGCGTCCAGGTGCCGTGGGTGGGCGGGGGTTGAGGATGGCTGCCCTCGCATCCTCAAGCGCCGGACGGGCTGAAATGCCCGGACCCGGCGTTGAAGGCGCTGACGGCGCGCGAGCGCAGCCCCCTCCAGCCGCAAGAAACGCGCTGGCCGGATTGGTTAACTCCGGGGAAATTCACGGCGTATCCCAGGGCAACCCCCTCCCCCTCCGGTGAGTCCTACTGGGCGGCGTGGATGAGATCTTGAAAGTTCAGGGCCTCTCCACTCCTCAACTGCCCGCCAGATTCACGGAGATGACGTGCCTTCACCTTCCCAGCGCCGCAACCTCCTCTCCCGTCGGAGCCGTCTCGGTCTCGCCACCGGCGTTGCTCTCGCCGCCGGTCTGCTGACCGTCCCCGCCGCCGGCGCCGCCACCGGGGCCGCTCCTGCTGCGCCCGGCACGAAGGGGCTGCACGACGACTTCAACGGTGACGGCTACTCCGACCTCGCGGTCGCGGCGCCCGGGGCGACCGTCGACGGGAAGGCGAAGGCCGGGTACGTCGCCGTGGTGTACGGGTCGGCGAGTGGGCTGAAGACCGCCTCCAAGCAGGTCCTCAGCCAGAACACGGCCGGCGTCACCGACTCCGCCGAGACGGAGGACCTGTTCGGCAGCGCGGTGAGCAGCGCCGACCTCGACCGGGACGGGTACGCGGACCTGATCGTCGGCGTGAGCGGTGAGGACTCCGTCGAGGGCGGTGCCGAGACGGGGCTCGTGCAGGTCCTGTGGGGCGGGGTGAACGGGCTGTCCGGCGGGGCGGCGCTGGCGTACGGGCGCGAGACCTATGACCGGCTCAGCGCCAAGGGGCAGCTGACCGTCGGTGATGTGAACGGTGACGGGGCGCCGGACCTGGTCGTCGTCGAGAGCCAGGTCAAGCTGCGGGTCATCAAGGGCCCCTTCGGCCGCGACGGTTCCGCGAGCGGCGGGGAGCAGATCGTCCTGGACGACTCCGACCCCCGCTTCCTGGACCTGGCCACCGGCGACGTGAACGGTGACGGCATCGACGACGTCGTCGGCACCATGCACGACGGTGACGAGTACGACGCCCGCCGTGTCACGTACTGGCGGGGCACGCGGGACGGGCTCGCCGAGGGGATCGTGCTGCGTGACGCCAGGGACTGGCGGGTGCAGGGCGGCGAGTCCCTCGACCTCGGTGACGTGAACGGGGACGGGTACGAGGACATCGTCGTGGGCCGTTCCGTCGACGGCTACGACAGCGACCTCGACACCCCGATCCCCACGGGCGGCCGGGTCGCCTTCATACCGGGCTCCGCGAACGGGCCCGTCGGTACGAAGGCGATGTACGTCAACCAGGACAGCGCCGGAGTCCCGGGTGCCGCCGAGCGCGGCGACGGCTTCGGCACCGACGTCTCCGTCGCCGACGTCGACGGCGACGGGTACGCCGACGTCTCCGCAGGTGTGCCCGGCGAGGACTTCGACGGGCTGAGCGACGCCGGCGGCGTTGTCGTACTGCGCGGTGGCGCGAACGGTCTGACCGGCACCGGTGCGAACGGGGTCAACCAGGCCACCGCGGGCGTGCCGGGAGCGGCGGAGACCAAGGACGCCTTCGGCGGCGCCACCCGCCTTGTGGACGCCGACCACGACGGCCGCGCGGAACTCGTCGTCGGCGCACCGGGGGAGAACGCGAACGCCGGGTCGGTGTGGGTGTTCAGGTCCACCTCGGCCGGCATCACCCCGACCGGCTCGTTCACCTTCGGCGCCGGGACCCTCGGCACGGTAGCGGCTAACGCCCGGCTGGGCTCCGGGTTCAACTACTGATCGAGGACGATTCACCCGCTGATCGACCGACAGACCCGTTGCGGCAAAGGCACCTTGCCGTGCCGCAGCGGGTCTTCCGTTGTCTCTCTAGTTGTCATGCACGCGAAGCTCACAGTTCAGCAGCCGGACCGCCCTCGGGCGTGAGCATCCGAAGTGTCCAAGAGGCCAGCGAGGCAGGGGAGTTCGCCGAATGACCGGTGTTTCCGGATCCGTATCGCCCGACCGACGCCGCTTTCTGACCGCGGGTGCCGCGGTGCTCGGCGCCGCGGCCTCCGCCCAGCTGTGGCTGCCGGGCGCCGCCCGGGCCGCCGAAACCCCGCTGCCCGACGGCGTGTTCAGCCTCGGTGTCGCCTCCGGTGACCCGCTGCCCGACGGCATCGTGCTGTGGACGCGCCTGGCCCCGGACCCGCTGAACGGCGGCGGCATGCCCGATCGCGTGGTGTCCGTCGAGTGGGAGATCGCCGAGGACGAGCGGTTCCGTAAACCGGTGCGCCGCGGGGTCGCCCAGGCCCGGCCCGAGCTGGGGCACAGCGTTCACGTCGACGTACGACGGCTGCGCCCGGGCCGCACGTACTGGTACCGCTTCCGCACCGGCGGACAGCTCTCGCCCACCGGCCGGACCCGCACCGCGCCCCACGCGACGAGCTCCGGCGGCCGGCTGCGCATGGCGCTGGCCTCCTGCCAGAACTGGCAGCACGGCTACTTCACGCCGTACGCCGACATGCGCGACCAGGACCCCGACTTCGTCCTGTTCGTCGGGGACTACATCTACGAGTCCACGCCGTCGGCGACGGGTGTGCGCCGGCACGAGGGCTCGGGTGAGCCGTACAGCCTGGTCCAGTACCGCAACCGCTACGCCCAGTACCGCACCGACCCGGACCTCGCCGCGATGCACGCGAACGCGCCCTGGGTGGTCACCTTCGACGACCACGAGGTCGACAACGACTTCGCCGGCGAGATCCCGCAGGACCCGGACAAGCAGCCGCACGACGCCTTCGTGGCGCGGCTGACCGCGGGCTACCAGGCGTTCTACGAGCACATGCCGGTCCGCGCGAGCGCCATCCCGAACGGCCCGCACATCCAGATGTACCGCCGCCTGGAGTTCGGCCGTCTTGCCCGGCTCAGCGTGCTGGACACCCGGCAGTACCGCAGCGACCAGGTCACCAGCCAGGAGGCGGCCCAGGACCCCTCGCTCACCATGCTCGGCGCCGAGCAGAAGCAGTGGCTGGTCGACGGGCTGCGCCACTCGCCGGCCCGCTGGAACATGATCGGCTCGCAGATCATGATGGCCGAGACCGACCTCAAGGTCGGCGAGGGCAAGCTCTGGTACTACGACGCCTGGGACGGCTACCAGGTCGAACGCAACGCCCTGATGCAGGAGTTGAAGCAGGTCCGCAACCCGGTCGTGTTCACCGGCGACCGTCATCTGACGATGATCAGCGACCTCAAGGAGGACTACGCCGACCCGGGCTCGGACGTCGTGGGCGCGGAGTTCGTCGGTACGTCCATCTCCAGCAACGGCGACCAGGACCAGGCGGCCTTCCACAAGGAGTGGGACCCGCGCCTGCCGGACAACCCGCACTGGAAGCTCCTCGACGCCCATCGCGGATACCACCTCTTCGACATCCGCCGCGACGGCATCGACGCGCAGGTGCGGATCGTGGACACGGTGCGCGCACAGACGGCGACGCCGAGCACGCTGGCCCGGCTGCGGGTCGAGTCGGGCGAGCCGGGCGTCGAGGTCGTGTAACTCCCGCAACCCCTGTCCCTTCCGTAACGCCTGCTGGAGGACCTGGGACTCATCCGTGTCCCAGGTCACTCTCAGCGCTCTCACAGCAAGCTCTCTTACCGTCCTCTGACCATGGAGACGGACTGTACGAGAGATGGACTCCCGGTCAACGGCAGCGTGATCACCCCGCTCGCCACCGGGACCCGCCTGCTGCACATCGGCCCGCACAAGACGGGCACCACCTCGATCCAGGGCGCCCTGTTCGAGGCGAGGACCGAGATGGCCCGGCACGGCGTTGAGTGGCCGGCCGCCACCCGGCACCCCATGGAGGCGGTCCTGGCCGCCTGCGCCCGCACCGGCATGATGGGCGACCCCGCGCCCACCGAGCGGCACTGGGAGCGGCTGCTGGAGCAGGTGCGCGCCACGGGCCGGCGTACGTCCGTGATCAGCAGCGAGTTCTTCGCCGACGCCCCCGACGACGACACCGTCGAGCGGATCGTCGAGCAGCTCGGCGGCGAGCGTGTGCACGTCCTGGTCACGCTGCGCCCGCTCGCGCGGATCATGCCCTCGCAGTGGCAGCAGTACGTGCAGAACGGCCTGCGCATGGGCTACGAGGACTGGCTGGAGCACTTGCTCAGGAAGCCGCCGTACGACAGGCCCACCCCCAGTTTCTGGCGCCGGCACCGGCATGACCGGCTCGTCGAGCGCTGGGCGCGGGTGGTCGGCGCGGAGCGGGTCACCGTCGTCGTGGTCGACGACCGGGACCGGGAGGGCCTGATGCGCACCTTCGAAGCGCTGCTCGGACTGCCCGCGCACCTGCTGCGGCCGATTCCGGACGCGGCGAATCGCTCGCTCACCCTCGCCGAGACCGAAATGCTGCGGAATCTTAATAAGGAATTCCGCGCCAATGAACTGCCCGAGGAGCTCTATTCGCAGCTCGTCCGGAACGGCGCCGTGATGCATATGAAGAACACGTGCGCTCCCGGTCCCGGTGACGTGAAGATCTGCACCCCGCAGTGGGCCGTCGAGGCCGCCGCCGGGACCGGTGCCGAAATGGCGGACCTGATCGGGTCGACAGGGGTGCGGATCATCGGCGACATGAGCCTTTTGTCCGCCGTGCAGCTGTCCGCCGTACAGCAGCCGGCGGCCAGGATCGACGCCGTGCCGCGCATCGCTCCCGAGGCGGCGGCGCATGCGCTGTACGGGGCGCTTGCCGCGGCGGCGGGCGCTCCCGTGCGGCATGCCGCGCCCGCCAGGTCGCGCACCGTTCACCAGACGTCGTCGAAGGAGCTCGTGCGGATACTCGGTCACCGTTGCCTCAAGCGGCTACGGCTTCGGTGAGCCTGTGTCGTTACTCACGGCAACCGCCGGGAACCTTCGGAGGGCTTCCTCGCAATGACCATGCGTACAAGGTGAATGACAGGTTGCGCGCACATATGCAGACGGGGACGCTCACCTTGCACTGCGGTAACCCCAAGTGGGACCATTTCCAAGTTCCCAGTCGCCACAAGGTAGGTCACCTGTGTCCCAGCACATAGCCAAGCCCCGTACCACCGCAGTGATCCTTGCGGGTGGTACCGGCCAGCGCGTGGGTCTGTCGATCCCCAAGCAGCTGCTGAAGATCGCCGGCAAGGCAGTCATCGAGCACACGTTGACCACCTTCGAGAAGGCCGACTCGATCGACGACATCATCGTGTTGATGGCGCCCGGTTACGTGCCGGACATCGAGAAGATCGTCGCCAAGGCCGGGTTCAAGAAGGTCAAGAAGATCATCGAGGGTGGCACGACCCGGAACGAGACGACCGAGCGCGCCATCGACGCCCTCGGCGAGGGCCTGGCCGAGGGCGAGGACCTGAACGTCCTCTTCCACGATGCCGTGCGCCCCCTGCTGTCACAGCGTGTCATCGACGACTGTGTCGTGGCGCTGGAGCGCTTCCAGGCCGTCGACGTCGCCATCCCGTCCGCGGACACCATCATCGTGACCCGCACGCACGGTGAGGACGGCGAGTTCATCACCGAGATCCCGGACCGCTCCCGGCTGCGCCGCGGCCAGACGCCGCAGGCGTTCAAGCTGTCCACGATCAAGCGGGCCTACGAGGTCGCCGCCGGTGACCCCAACTTCCAGGCCACGGACGACTGCTCCGTCGTGCTCAAGTACCTGCCGGACGTGCCGATCCACGTCGTCGCGGGTGACGAGTACAACATGAAGGTCACCCAGCCCGTCGACGTCTTCATCGCCGACAAGCTCTTCCAGCTGGCCTCCACAGCCACGCCCGAGCAGATCAGCGAAGAGGCCTACCGCGAGTTGCTGACCGGCAAGACCGTCGTCGTCTTCGGCGGGTCCTACGGCATCGGCAAGGACATCGCCGAACTCGCCGAGTCCTACGGCTCGAAGGTGTACGCGCTGGGTCGCTCCACCACCGGCACGCACGTGGAGAACCCGGAGGAGGTCGACGACGCGCTGTCCAAGGCGTACGCCGAGACCGGGCGCATCGACTACGTCGTCAACACCGCCGGCGTGCTGCGCATCGGCAAGCTCGCCGAGACCGACAACGCCACCATCGAGGAGGCGCTGAAGGTCAACTACCTCGCCCCGGTGCAGATCGCGCGGTCCTCGTACAAGTACCTGGCCGAGACCAAGGGCCAGCTGCTGCTGTACACCTCCAGCAGCTACACCCGCGGTCGCGCCGAGTACAGCCTGTACTCCTCGACCAAGGCCGCCATGGTGAACCTCACCCAGGCCCTGTCCGACGAGTGGGCCGGCGACGGCATCCGCGTCAACTGCATCAACCCGGAGCGCACCGCCACCCCGATGCGCACCAAGGCCTTCGGCCAGGAGCCCTCGGGCAGCCTGCTCTCCTCCGAGGCCGTCGCCCGCACGTCCCTCGACGTGCTGCTCTCCGAGCTGACCGGCCATGTGATCGACGTCCGCCAGCAGGACCCGACGGCGGCCGCCGGCAAGGCGTCCGGCTTCGAGCAGGCCCTTGCCAGTGTTCTGGACCGCCAGGACGGCATGGCATAATCAGCAGTCAATAGCCTTATGGAATTCAGGCCTCTGCGATTCTTCGTTCACGAAGAATTCACAGGGGCCTGAGTCCTTCCCCCGTCAGACCGGCCCCTCTCCCTGAGCAGGTTCTCCGTGATATCCACCGCTATTCGCGTCGCCCGGGTGGGCAGCGCGGCCGAGCTGGCCGCGGCGGCCCTCATGATGCTGGGCTTCCCGGCACTCATGCTGGCCGCGCTCGTCCCGAGCGTCCCCGCCTTCGCGGCCGCGGCCGCCGTGACGTACCTGGCGGACCACTTTCTGCACCGCAAGGGCAGCTATCTGGTCAACCGCCTGAGCAAGGTGCGGGCAGGTCTGTCGATCCGTTTCCTGATCAGGCAGCTGCTGCTGATCCTGCTGCTGGCCCGGCTCGGCCTCGCGGACGACCTGATCTACTACGGCGCGATCGCCTGCTTCATCGCCTTCTACGGCCTTCAGGCCCCGCACGGCGCGCTGGTCACCCTGATCCGCAACCGCCGCCGTATGCCGGTCGCCACCCGCAACGTCGACCTCGCCTCGCGCATCCGCATCCCGGACGCCCCGCCGCGCAGGCTGCTGCACCGCTCCGCCGAGAAGATGCTGCACCTCGACCTCGTGGCCGTCGCCGGCATCCTCGTCTCCGCGTCCCTGGAGTCGGCCGTGGTCGGCTTCATCGGCATCGGCATCACGGTGGGCCTGGGCTGCCTGTACGTGCTGGCGCTCGTGCCGTACGTCCGTGGCGCGAAGGTCCCGCCGAACGCCGACACCGTGCTGGCCGCCGTCGACGACTGGCTGGGCGAGTACCGGCCCGAGACGGTGCTGTACTTCTCCGGCTCCAAGGACTCCGCGTACCAGGTCAACATGTGGCTGGAGACCATGGAGCAGCTGGACTCCCAGCCGCTGATCATCCTGCGTGAGCGCGTCATCCTGAACAACCTCGCGCCCACCACGGTCCCCGTCATCTGCGTGCCCGGCGGTGTGCACCTGATGAACCTGGACCTGTCGAACGTGCGCGTCGCGCTGTACGCGGCGAACGTCGGCAAGAACATCCACCTGCTGCGCGTCCCGACCATGAAGCACGTCTTCATCGGCCACGGCGACAGCGACAAGCTGGCCAGCGTCAACCCGTACAGCAAGGTCTACGACGAGGTGTGGACCGCCGGCCGCGCGGGCCGCGACCGGTACGCCATCGCCGACGTCGGTGTCCGCGACGCCGACATCGTCGAGGTCGGCCGCCCGCAGCTGGCGCCGATCCAGGGCTGGAGCGGTGTCCCCGAGGGCCGGATCCCGACCGTGCTGTACGCGCCGACCTGGGAGGGCTGGGACGGCAACCCCGGCAACACCTCGATCGTGCTGGCCGGCGAGTCGATCGTGAAGAAGCTCGTGTCGGCCGACCCGCCGGTCCGCGTCCTGTACAAGCCGCACCCGTTCACCGGCACCGTCAGCAAGGAGGCCGGCGCCGCGCACCGGCGGATCATCGCCCTGGTCGAGCAGGCCGCCGCCGAGCGGATCACCGACGCGCGCTTCACGGCCGACACCGCCACGCCGACCGCCGCCAAGGCCGAGCTGGCCCGCATCGAGGCCCGGCTCGCCGAGCTGTCCGGGAAGGGCAACGGGAAGGGCAACGGCAACGCCAAGGGTGACGAGGCCGAGGCCACCCGTGACGGCCTCGTCGACATCGTCAGGCACGAGGAGGTCGCCCGGCTGCGCGCCGAGTGGAACACCGCGTACTGGCGCTCCTTCCCCGGCCACGAGCACCGCGTCATCACGGGCCCCGAACCGCGCCTGTACGACTGCTTCAACGTCTCGGACGCGATGGTCTCCGACATCTCCAGCGTGGTCTCCGACTTCATCGCCAGCGGCAAGCCGTACGCCGTCACGGACTCCGCCGAGCTGGGCGTGGAGGAGTTCAAGCGGGCGAACACCGCGGTGCGCGCCGCGACGATCCTGTCCAACAGCGCGGCCGAGCTGGGTGAGTTGCTGGACGCCGTACGGGATCCGGCCGCCGATGCGCTGGCCGGGGACCGCGAGGAGCTCAAGCGGTACCTGCTCGGCCCGGACGAGCCGACGTCCATCGACCAGTTCAACACCGCGGTGGCCAATCTCGCGATCAAGGCCGAGACGCGCAACGTCGGCCAGGATTCCCGGGCGTCGGCCGGAGCCGACATGGACCCCGAGCCCGAGCCCGACCCCGTGCCGGCGACCGTGCCCGTGCCGCGGGGGGCGGCGGGCGAAGACGATGTGACGGCCTGACCCGCCCGCAGCGGCGCGAACCGACGGCGCGGCCCCCGAGGAACCTTCCTCGGGGGCCGCGCCGTTTCTGCGCGCGGCCGCATCGCTTCTGAGTGGCCCATTCCGCTTCCCGAATCACGTGAGCCCATGTCAGTTCGCGATGTGATCTGGCCCACCAAAGCACCGGCCTGAGGCAACCGCTTGCAACACCCAGCCGTCTATCAAGTAGTGAATGAGGCGATACGGGGGAAATATCCCGTTGACAAGGGGGAAACGTGACCGTCACGCAGCCTGATGTGACTGTGATCATCGGGGCGTACGAAGCGATGCCGTACCTGGTCGAGTGCCTGGCTTCCGTCGAGGCACAGACCATCGGCCCAGGGCGCATCGAGGTCATCGCCGTCGACGACGGTTCGACGGACGGCACGGGGGAGTGCCTGGAGGAGTTCGCCGCCCGCGCGGCGATGCCGGTCACCGTGATCCGGCAGGAGAACTCGGGCGGCCCCAGCGGCCCGCGCAACGTCGGTCTGGGGAAGGCCGCCGGGCGTTTCGTCTTCTTCCTGGACGCCGACGACCGGCTGGGCCCCGAGGCCCTGGAGCGCATGGTCGCGATGGCCGACAGGAACGGCACGGACGTGGTGCTCGGCCGCATCGAGGGGGTCAACCGCACCGCGCCCAAGTCGATGTGGGGCAAAACGCTGGACCGTACGGACGTCTTCTCCTCGAACATCAAGTTCACGCTGAGCGCGCAGAAGCTGTTCCGCCGTGACCTGCTGACCCGGCACGACATGCGCTTCGACGAGTCCCTGTGGACCGGCGAGGACGCGCTGTTCACGATGGAGGCCTATCTGCGGGCGGACGGCGTCTCCGTGGTCGCCGACCACACCTGCTACTACCTGGTGGGCCGCGACGACGGCAAGCACGTGACCAAGAGCGGCGGCTACACCCTGCGCTTCGACTCCGCGCGCGCCCTGATGAACCTGATCGCCGAGCACGTCCCGGCGGGCCCGCGGCGTGACCAGCTCATGCTCCGCCCCTTCCTCATCACCCTGCTGCCGCAGTTCGGGCCCCAGTACGCCAAGGACAGCGAGAAGGTCCGGCAGCGCAAGCTCGAACTCGCGGGGCCCCTCATGGACGCCTACTGGACCCCCGGCATCGCCGGCCGGCTCAAGGTCCACGAGCGGCTGCGGCTGCACCTGGTCGCCGACCGGCGCCCCGAACTCCTGCTGTCCGTCGTGGAGTTCGTCAAGGCCAAGAAGCAGGCGGCGGCCCTCCTGGAGAAGAAGGGCCGCCGGGTCTACCTCGCCTACCCGCACTTCCGGGACGCCACGGCCGGAGTACCCGACTCCGTGTACCTCGCCGAACCGCGCGAGGCCCGTGCCTTCCCCGGATACCGGGAGGGCGGCGTGGACTCGTTCCTGCGGCGTGCGGTGCGCAAGGCGCGCCGGACGCTGAGGTCCTCGGGCGGGGCTACGCCGGGTGGGCGGGCCGCTGCGGCGTGAAGGACCGTCGCTGATCGGGGATCTCGGGGGTCTCCGCCGCCAGCCGCTCCTCCATCCGTGCGCGGTGCTCTCCGGCCGCCGAACACAGTGACTGCACGGCCTCGTTGAAGCGCACCTGTGACGTCGGCTCGTCCGGCCCCAGCAGGTGCTGCTTCAACTCCGCCCGGGCCTCGCCCAGTTGGTCCTTCTCGGGCTGCCGCACCGCGTCCAGCAGCTCCGCCATCCCGGCCGCGTCCGGCGTCAGCACCGTCCCCGCGCGCACGGTCGGGAAGGCCTTGCGGAACACGTCCTCCGCGAGGCCGCTGGTGTTCGCCACGGCGTACGGCTTCCCGCTCGCCAGGAAGTCGCTGATCACGCTGGACACATCGCTGATGAGCAGGTCCGCCTCGTTGAAGCAGGCGTACAGCGTCGGCCGGGCGGCCGTGACGACCTGGTGCTCCCACTCCGGCAGCGAGGCCCAGTACGCCTCCTCCCAGGCTGTCGTCGCCCGCGCCACCGCCTCCGCCCGCCCCGGCTCCGGCGCCGACTGCAGCAGCATCCGCTCGGCCTGATCGGCGGACTCCCGCACGGCGGTCGTGGTGAGCCGGTCCAACTCCTCGGTACGAAGAGCGAGTTCACCGGTGTCCCGCGGGCGCTCGCCGGTCCGCTCCCGGTTCGCCGCCGTGATCAGCTCGCGGATGCGCAGATCGGCAGCCCCCGCGCGCGGATCCACCGACCCCGTCAGCGGATGCGGCTTGTACAGCAGCCGTACGCCCGCATCCGCGAGCAGCGCCCGTACGAGGTTCTCGCCGGCCTCGATCACCGAGGTGTTGCCGGGGTTGCCGTCCCAGCCCTCCCAGGTCGGCGCGTACAGCACCGTTGTGTACGCCCCGCTCGGCGGGCCCGCGTACGGCCGGACGTCGTCCAGCTGCGGGCGGCCGATCTCCACGACGTCCTTGTCCTCGACGCCGACCTCGGCGTACGCGTACCGCTCGCGCGCCGCCGGACCGGCCACCCACACCTCGTCGTAGGCCTTCGCGTACGGGTTGCAGGACGACAGCTTGTCGCTCTCCCCGTGGTTGACGAAGGTGTGCTTGAGCGTGGGGATGCGCAGGACCTGGGAGGTCTTGCCGGAGTTCGAGGGGTGGATGAGGACCTGGAGCGAGGACTCCTCCAGGCGCATCAGCGTGGAGACCTTCGGCAGGCACAGGACCGGCACGTCGGTCGGCGCGATCTTCTGCACCATGAACCGCTCGCGCAGCACGATCAGCGGCCGTCCGTCCAGCTTCGCCAGCGGCTCCAGCCACATGTTCGCCTGATACGCCGAGGACGCCCCGCCGGAGAAGTAGAGCCCGACCGTCGGCCGGTACTCCGCCAGCCAGGCGTCGAGCCACTCCAGCGTCTCCCGCTCACCCGCCGGGCGACGGCGCGGCAGCACCCGTACGAGAAGGTCGTACAGGCCCACCAGGGCCAGGCCCAGGGAGAGGGCGATGCCCAGGGCCGCGCAGCGGGGGTCGTCGGTGGCCGCCGTGGCCAGCAGGCCGGCCGTGGCCGGGAGGCCGAAGACCAGCAGGCGGGGCCCCGGGCGGCGCAGCAGGATGGGCGGGGCGGGGGACAGGCGCAGGGCGGCGGCGTCGATGTTGCGGGTGACCACCGGCAGCGTGCGGGTGCGGCGGACCAGCACCGACAGCGCCTGGATCGCGCAGTGCAGGACGTAGAAGGCGAGCAGACCCGCGACCAGCGGGGTGTACACCGGCTCCCGGTGCTGCTCGCCCAGCCGCAGCAGGCACACCACGAGCAGCAGGTCCCGCAGCACATGCCGCACGGTGATGTCCGCGTGCGATTTGGCGAACACCGACAGCATGCCGCGCTGCCAGCGCAGCAGCACGCCCTCGACGGCGAGGGACAGGGCCGTCGCGCCGAGCAGCAGCGGGACGTGCGGGCGCAGCGCCGCCACGGCCTGGGCACAGAAGGCGGCGGCCAGGAGAGCCGTGACGAGCGCTCTCGCCGGGATGCGGGACAGGGGTGCGAGCAACTGCGGTCACTCCAAGATCGGCGCGGGACGCGGGCGTCGGGTTACGGGTCGTGGTGCGCCCGGGTTAACGCGCGGCGGCCTGCGGACGACACGCATGTGTCCTGGGGGCCTGGAGTGACCGTCGCTGCCGGGTGCCCGGCCGTCGCCGTGGCGGCCGGAGACGCCGGCTCCCTACCGTCCCGATTGCAGCGCCCTGCGGATCGGGCCGCCCACCACGCGGCGGGCCCGGCGGTAGACGGACGCCGTCGGCACCGCCGCGCCCCCCTTGGCGGTGCGGGCCAGGTCGCGCCGCAACCGGTCGTTGTCCGTGGCGAGTTCGGTGATACGGCTCTGCAGCCAGCCGAACCTGGTGGTGAGCGAGGTCAGGTCGGCGTCGTTCCAGGGGCGGATGCCCGCCGGGAAGGACAGCGACTTCATGCGCTCGTCGAAGGCGGCGCCGCCGTCGCCGTGCGTGAACGTGTTCTCCAGGCCGTTCCTGTCCAGGAACGCCGTGAACCGCTCGAACCGCTCCTGGTGGCCGCTCATCAGGGCACCGAAGTCGGCCTCCTCGTACAGCGCCGCGGGGTCCGGGTCCTCGGTCAGTTTGTCGATCCGGCGGTGCGGGATGTCGAAGTAGCGGCACAGTTCGAGCGTGCGCGAGTCGCCGCACAGCACGGTCGCCGGCGTGCCCGCCAGCAGCGCGGCGATGTTGCCGTGGATGCGGGAGCCGAAGGAGAAGTCGAACGTGCGCAGGTCGTCGATCCAGGTGACCGGGTCGACGTAGACGCGGACCTTGTCCTCCCGGTACATCGGGTGGTCGGGGTGCGTCGGCATCGCGGTCACCATGCCGTTCGGGTCGGACAGGTCCCGCCAGTGCAACTGCCGTGCGTCACTGAGGTTCTGGCCGATGAAGCGCAGGTACGGGTAGCGGGCGTGGGCGCGGGCGATGACCCGGTCCAGGCCCTGCGACTTCACCGCGCTGTGCGAGCCGTTGACCGCGATCCGGGAGCCGGCGCCGAGGATGGGCTCCCGCTTGGTGACGGTGAGCTCCTTGCCGTACAGGAACAGCGACGGGCAGCCGATGACCTCGACGTCCCGGAACCCCAGGTCCTTCAGGTACTTCTCGGTGAACTCGCCGCGCACCCCGATCGAGGCGCTGCGGTCGAGCACGGCGGAGACGAACTCGCGCACCGCGGGCTCGATGCCCTTCAGCCGTGCCGCGTTGTAGCCGAGCCCGGCCTGCGCCCCGACCCCCACCACGACCACGGGAATCCGCAGCTTGGTGATCAGCCGCGTCAGCCGCTTCAGCTGCCCCTCGAACGAGGGTCGGAACGCGTTCGCGAGGGGGACGACGAAAGCGTCGTACTCCTCGTTGATCCGGCCCGCCGCCGAGACATCGGTGCGGATGCCGTTCGAGACGACCTCGGTGTGCGAGGTCTGAAGGATCTTGTGGGTGGCGTCGCTGAAGATCAGGTTGCCGGAGTTGGTGGCGATGACGTCCCGATGGAGGGCCTCCTCGATGGAGACGACGTCGTAGGGACTCTTGCCCGAACGGAGGAGAAGCCGCTTCGCGCGGGGAACGTGGTGAGCATCGTGTGGCACAGCGTTCAACATAAGTTTGCGCGGTCTTTTACTTCTACGGGCAACCAGCGCAACCTTTTTGCCGTATGCAACGCGTGAGCACGTGGTCACCGCCCGGCTGTCCGGGGGCTGGAATCGCCGCGCGCCGCACGATCCTCTTCGCGTAGATTGCCGGGCAGGGAACCGGACGTACGCGAGGGGAAAGAACACAGGTGGCAGGGGCAAGGCAGGGTGTGCGCGAGGCCCGCAGGATCGTCGTCAAGGTGGGGTCCTCGTCGCTGACCACCGCGTCCGGCGGCCTGGACGCCGACCGCGTCGACGCGCTCGTCGACGTCCTCGCGAAGAGCCGCAGCGGTGGGCAGAGAGAGGTCGTCCTCGTCTCCTCCGGCGCCATCGCCGCCGGTCTCGCCCCGCTGGGCCTGCGTCGCCGCCCCAAGGACCTGGCCCGCCAGCAGGCCGCCGCCAGCGTCGGCCAGGGCCTCCTCGTCGCCCGCTACACCGCCTCCTTCGCCCGCCACGGCGTCCGCGTCGGCCAGGTCCTGCTGACCAGCGACGACATGAGCCGCCGCGCCCACCACCGCAACGCCTCCCGCACCCTCGACAAGCTCCTCGCGATGGGCGCCTTCCCGATCGTCAACGAGAACGACACCGTTGCCACGGACGAGATCCGCTTCGGCGACAACGACCGGCTCGCGGCGCTCGTGGCGCATCTGGTGCGGGCCGACCTGCTGGTGCTGCTGTCCGATGTGGACGGCGTGTACGACGGCGACCCCAGCAAGCCCGGGACCTCGCGGATAGCGGAGGTGCACGGTCCGCAGGATCTGGCGGAGGTGGAGATCGGCAGCGCGGGCCGGGCCGGGGTCGGCACCGGCGGCATGGTCACCAAGGTCGAGGCCGCCCGGATCGCGGCCGCCGCGGGCATCCCGGTCGTCCTCACCAGCGCGATCCACGCCGCCGAGGCGCTGCACGGCGGTGACACCGGCACCTACTTCCACGCCACCGGCAAGCGCTCCGCCGACCGCCTGCTGTGGCTCCAGCACGCCTCCACCCCGCAGGGCTCGCTGACCCTGGACGACGGCGCGGTACGGGCGGTCGTCGAACGCCGGATGTCCCTGCTGCCGGCCGGGATCGCCGCCGTCGAGGGCGAGTTCAGCGCGGGCGACCCGGTCGAGCTGCGCGACAGCGCGGGTCACGCGGTCGCACGCGGTCTCGTCAACTTCGACGCCAAGGAGATGCCGCAACTGCTCGGGCGGTCGACGCGGGAGCTGGCGCGGGAGCTGGGCGCGGAGTACGAGCGGGAGGTCGTGCACCGGGACGACCTGGTGATCCTGGAGCCGTAGAGCCGGGTGATCCCGGAGCCGTGGAGCTCGGTCATCCTGGAGATCCGGGCCCTGGTGATCCCAGAGTTCTGAGCGCCCTCTGGTGCTCAGGGTGCCGAAAACAGGGGGAACGCCCCGTTGCCTACGTCGCCCTCAGGTGGACGTTCCGCAAAACCGCCCCGCGAGCCCTTGCGGCCTGCTCAACTTTGTCTACGGGACACATTCCGCACGACCACCGAGTCGATCACTGCGTAAAGGAGGCCGTCGTGAGACGAGTGCGCCCTGGGACGGCGTCCCGCAGTGCCGGTGGGGCCTCGTCCCGTGCGGCCGGTGAGGAGCGCGCCTTGACGAGCGTCGCGGCCGGCGACCGCTACCAGGAGCCCAAGGACCTGCCCCGCCTGTGGCACGTCACCCTCAGCGTCTCCGGCCAGGAGGCCCCGCTGAAGGAGGTGCGGCGCGCTCTCGAACAGCTCGCCCACGACCACCCCTTTCTGCTGACCAGCCGCTACGCGGGCGACCACGCCGAGATCCGCTACTGGGAAGAGGCCCGCGACCTGCACGACGCCGCCGCGGTCGCCCTGCGCCTGTGGGGCGAGCACCGGCAGAGCGCGGGGCTCCCGCCCTGGGAGATCGTCGGCCTGGAGGTCATCGACCGCGAGACCTACCACCTGCGGCTCGCGGAAGGCTCCGGACCACCGCCGGCGACTCCGGTGGGTGTCCACCCGTTCTAGCGCGTTACGGCGCCCGGTGGCGTGCGGCGGGGCGGGCGAACGAGGGCGAGGGCCGCGTTTCGGTTCCGTCTCGCGGTTCGGAACATACGATGGACCGTCCTCGCAGGCGCACTACCCTTCTTTCATGACCACGCTTTCGCCGTACGACTCCATGTCCCCGGTCAACAGGGCCGCCTACCGCGCCAAGGCCGCCGCCGCCGACCTCGCCCCGCTGCCGCGGGCCGAGAAGGACGACGCGCTGCTCGCCATCGCGGACGCCCTGGAGGTCCGTACGAGCGAAATCGTCGAGGCCAACGCCAAGGACATCGCCAAGGCCCGCGAGGCCGGCACCAGCGAGGCGATCATCGACCGGCTGACGCTGACGCCGGAGCGCGTGCGGGCCATCGCCTCCGACGTGCGGGACGTCGTCGCGCTGCCCGACCCGGTCGGTGAGGTCGTGCGCGGCTCGACCCTCCCCAACGGCATCGACCTGCGCCAGGTCCGCGTCCCGCTGGGCGTCGTCGGGATCATCTACGAGGCCCGCCCGAACGTCACCGTCGACGCCGCCGCCCTCTGCCTGAAGTCCGGCAACGCCGTACTGCTGCGCGGCTCGGCCTCGGCGTACGAGTCGAACAGCGCACTCGTCCGGGTGATCCGCGACGCCGTGGGCGGGGCCGGGCTGCCCGCCGACGCCGTGCAGCTGGTGCCCGGGGAGAGCCGCGAGAGCGTGCGCGAGCTGATGCGGGCCCGAGGGCTCGTCGACGTGCTGATCCCGCGCGGCGGCGCCTCGCTGATCCAGACGGTGGTCACCGAGTCCATCGTCCCGGTGATCGAGACCGGCACGGGCAACTGCCACGTCTACGTCGACGCCCACGCCGACCTCGACATGGCGATCGAGATCCTGATCAACTCCAAGGCCCACCGCGTCAGCGTCTGCAACGCCGCCGAGACCCTCCTCGTCCACCAGGACATCGCCCCGGAGTTCCTGCCGCGTGCCCTGGACGCCCTCGCGGAGGCCGGGGTGACCGTGCACGCCGACGAGAGGGTCATGGCGTACGGCAAGGACTCCAAGGCGACCGTCGTCGAGGCGACCGCCGAGGACTGGGAGACCGAGTACCTGTCGTACGACATCGCCGCCGCGGTTGTCGACTCGCTGGACAAGGCCGTCGAGCACATCCGCCTGTGGACCTCCGGCCACACCGAGGCCATCGTCACCACCTCGCAGCAGGCCGCCCGCCGCTTCACCCAGCTGGTCGATTCCACGACGGTCGCGGTGAACGCGTCCACCCGCTTCACGGACGGCGGCCAGTTCGGCTTCGGTGCGGAGATCGGCATCTCCACGCAGAAGCTGCACGCCCGCGGGCCGATGGGGCTGCCCGAGCTGACCAGCACGAAGTACATCGTCACCGGCGACGGGCACGTACGGCGCTGACCCGTACGGCGTAGGGGCGCGCGGCCAGGGCATATGCGTCAGACACGCGCCCCCGGACAGCCTCCGTGCCGCACGACAGGTGTCTCACCAGGCAGATGAATTTCCATACCGTCTGCCCAAATTGACCCCCCAGGTCTACTCTGGAGCCGTGCCGGAGGACGTGGGGGGCACGCCGTTCCCTGACGGCTGGGAGCCCGACGACGACCACGACCGCGGGGTGTCGGACGAAGAGTTCGCCTCCGTGGTCTTCGACGAGGCCTTCGTGCGAGCGGCCGTGGTGCACGAGCCGACCGCCGTCGAGCGCCTCCTGGCCGCCGCCCAGGCGAGAGCGGAGGCCTCCGAGGCGGAAGCCCGCCGGACACACGGCCGGGGCGAGCGGTACGACGACGGGTACGGCCGCGACGGCCGTGCCTCTTTCGGCCGTGATCCCGAGCTGGACGATCTGGACGACACGGACATCCTGGAAGGCCGCTACGGCGCCCCCGGGACGTACGGCAAACAGGTCCGCTGGCACCGTCCCGTGGCCTGGATGCTCGCCCTCGTGATGGGCATCGGCATGGTCGCGCTGGCCTTCACGGCGGTCTACCGCGGTGCCTCCTCCAGCGGCCGGGAGCAGGTCCCGGCGCCCGCGTCGACCGGGCTGGAACAGGGCAGCGGAGCGGCTCCATCCGCCTCCGCCGACCACTCCCAGCCGGCCATCTCGGCGACCCCGCGCACGCCCTGATCGGACCCGGTCGAATGACCCGATCGATGGCCTGAACGCCACGGAGAGCTGTCTGACGGTCCTGGTGAGAACCTGTCAGAACTTGTCGTGCGGCAGGGCGTTTACCTGAGCTCCCGGCGACCTACCCTGAAGATATGGGAGGGCCAGGAGACCCACCCGAGGGGACACCCGAGGGCGGCCCCGGAGGTGGCGAGGACGAGTACCGATCCGTCGTCTTCGACGAGTCGTTCGTCCGTGCTGCCCGCCTCCAGGAGTTCTCGGCACAGGAGCGCATCGCCGACCACGCCCCCGCCGTGCGACGCCGTGCACCACTGCGGCGCGGCCTGTCCCGGCAGGCACTGATCCTGGTCCTGTTGATCGCCGTGGCCTTCGGTACGGCGATCTACATGGGTGTACGGCACCCCTACCAGACCCCGGCGAACTCCGGACCGCCCGCCGAGCCGCTGCGCATGACCGTCATCCCCCTCGCCCCGGAGGGCAAGGTGCCCGGGGCGAGCAGCACGGAGAACCTGTACGCGCGCAGCCCCGCCGCTCAGTTCCGGCTCGGTGCGGAGGGCATACCGCTGCCGGCCGCCCGCCGTACCGCGCACTTCTCGGACAGCCAGGTGACGAACGCGCTGAGCATCGCCAAGGACTACATCGTGCGCTCCTCGCTGTATCCCGAGGTGCTCACAGGTGAGCAGGTCCGTCCGGTGCGGGTGCTGCTCGATCCCGACCAGCTGGACCAGTTCGACCAGAGCTTCAGGCAGCCTGCCGCGGACGGGCGGCATGCGCCGACCGGGTGGCTGGTGCGCTTCGACCCCTCCCAGGCCGAGCTGGCGGATCGCAAGATCCGGGTGCAGGGGACGCTGCAGGCGGCGGAGACGGACTCGTCCACGCTCGAGGTCACGGCCGATCACACGTTTGTGTACGCGCTGCGGGCGGTGCAGGCGGGGGCCGGGGAGAAGGCGGCCGAGGCCTCGCTGTTCACCGTGCGGCGGGAGCTGCACTTCCGGTTCGACCGGGAGGACCTGCGGCTGCATCAGGCCCAGCTGGTCGTGTCCTACGTGCAGGCGGGGCCGCTGTCGTGCGCCGAGGACTCCACGAACCGGCTGCATCCGCTGCTGGCCGGGCAGACGGCTAAGGAGGGTGGCCCTGCGGGGACCGACCCCTACGCCACGGGTGGGGCGACGGCGCTGTGCGGGTCGCTGGCTACGGGGTCCCAGCCGAAGGTTTGAGCGTGGGGGTTTTTCTCGCCCCCGCCGCCCCTACCCTTCCCGTCCTCCAGGGGCTCCGCCGCCCCTTCGACCCCGACTCCTGGGGCTGCCGCCCCCAGACCCCCGCTGTCGGCCTGAACGGCCTCGTCCTCAAGCGCCGGACGGGCTGGAGTGTCTGGACCGGCGCCGAAAGGGACCGCTGGTGTGCGGGGGCAGCGAATGCCCGGGCCTGCGCCGAGAGGCGGACGTCGGCCGTCAGCTGGTGGCCGTGCCGTCCCCGCCGGTGTCGTCGCGCCTCGGCTCGTCGTTCGGGGGTGCGCTTGTGAAGCCGCCGAAGCCTCGGCGTACGCGGCCGCCCAGGTCGCCGGCGCCGCCCGCAATGTCCGTGACCAGCTTCATCAGGGGGTCCTTGGAGGACTTCACGTGGGTGGCGTAGTGGGAGGCGGACTCGCGGAAGGAGTCGGTGACCGAGGTGTCCTTGTCCTCGTCGCGGCGCGGGTAGTGGCCGTCCATGATCCGCTGGTAGTCGCGGGACTCGGCCCACTTCTTCAGCTCGGCCGCGCGGACCGTGGTGAAGGGGTGGGAGCGGGGCAGGACGTTCAGGATCTTCAGGACCGAGTCGCGCAGGTCGCCGCCCGCCTCGTACTCCTCGGCCTGCTTCAGGAACGCGTCCACGTTCATCTCGTGCAGATGGTGGCCGCCCGCGAGCTTCATCAGGCCGCGCATGGACGACTGGAGGTCCTGGCCGACCAGCAGGCCGGCGCGGTCGGCGGAGAGCTCCGACTTGCGGAACCACTCACGCAGCGCCGTCACGATCGCCATGATCGCGATGTTGCCCAGGGGGATCCAGGCGACCCGGACCGCCAGGCTGGTGAGGAAGAGCAGGATCGTGCGATAGACCGAGTGGCCGGAGAGGGCATGGCCCACCTCGTGGCCGACGACCGCCCGCATCTCCTCCTCGTCGAGCAGCTCGACCAGGCCCGTCGTGACCACGATGATCGGCTCGTCCAGGCCGATGCACATCGCGTTCGGCACCGGGTCCTGGTTGACGTACATCGGCGGGACCTTCTCCAGGTCCAGGATGTAACAGGCGTCCCGCAGCATGTCGTTGAGGTGCGCGAACTGCTGGTCCGACACCCGCACCGAGTCGGACAGGAAGAGCAGCCGCAGACTGCGCTCGGGGAGCAGGCCGCTCAGGGCCTTGAAGACCGTGTCGAAGCCGCTGAGCTTGCGCAGGGCCACCAGGGCCGAGCGGTCCGCCGGGTGTTCGTACGCACGCGAGGAGATCCCCGGGAAACGCCTGCGCTGCCTGCTCGGTACGTTCTCGTGCCCGGTGTGCTCGTGGCCTTCGGACATGTCTTCCCCCATGTGCGTCTGGATGGCTCTCTGCGGCCCTTTGCGGAGCCTTGTTCCGCCCTTTGCGCCCCCGAAGCAGAGCCCAGCCTAGGCGGAGTTACCGTGGACGGGCACTACAGCGAAGGAGTTCCGCGTCATGGAGCACAACCCCCCGGCCACCTGGCTCACCGAGGCCGCGAGCGCGGCCGAGCAGCAGGGGGCGGGAAATCTGCTCCGTGTCGTACTGATCGTGATGGTCGTGGGCTGTGTGCTGACCGCGTGGTTCCTGTTGCGGGGCTACAGGCGGAATGACGACTGAGCCGCCGGGAAGGTTCCCCGCGGACCGTCGAAGGCGCCCCAACGGTGGAGTCGGCGTGATCGCCGTCGTGGCGCCCGCTTACGATGGGCCGACATCTTTATCCCGCCCACACCCGATAGGTCACGCCGAAGATGAGCTTCCACAGCGCCGCTGCCCAATTGGTCACCCTCGCCGCCGAGGGCGAGGAGCACGGTGGCAACCACAACAGCATCAGCCCGTGGCTCACCGGGGGTGGCGCCTTCGTCATCCTGCTGCTCCTGCTGTGGATCACGACCCGCTTCAACCGCGACCGCTGAGTCCCGGCCAGGTCCCTCCCGGTCCGGCCGACAGCTGCCCGGCCGGAGCCCTCAGGCGGGGCCGGTAGGGTCTGCACGCATGGGAGAGCAGGACATGCCTACCGGCCCCGGAAACGGCCCGTCGAACCGCGCCAAACGCCGCCTCGGCGTCATGGGTGGAACGTTTGACCCGATCCACCACGGCCACCTCGTCGCGGCCAGTGAGGTCGCCGCGCAGTTCCACCTCGACGAGGTCGTGTTCGTGCCCACCGGCCAGCCGTGGCAGAAGAGCGACCGGCACGTCTCCCCGGCCGAGGACCGCTATCTGATGACGGTCATCGCCACGGCCGAGAACCCGCAGTTCTCCGTCAGCCGCATCGACATCGACCGCGGCGGCCCGACGTACACCGTGGACACCCTGCGCGACCTGCGTGCGCTCAACCCCGACACGGACCTGTTCTTCATCACCGGAGCCGATGCCCTCGACCGGATCCTGACGTGGCGGGACTCGGAGGAGCTGTTCTCCCTCTCGCACTTCATCGGGGTCACCCGGCCCGGCCATCACCTCAACGACCCGGGGCTCCCGGAAGGCGGTGTCTCGTTGGTCGAGGTTCCCGCGCTGGCCATCTCGTCCACCGATTGCCGCGCGAGAGTCGCAAAGGGAGACCCCATCTGGTATCTGGTGCCGGACGGAGTCGTGCGCTACATCGACAAGCGCGAGCTGTACCGCGGCGAGTGAGGCAGTGAGCCGAGAGGGGCTACCGGTGAACGACCGATACGACGCGGGGAGCGCGGGATACGAGGCCGACCAGTACGAACTGGTCGGCTACGACGAGTACGGGCAGCCGGTGTACCGGCAGATCCCGCCGCAGCAACAGCAGCCCCAGCAGCAGTACGACCCTTACGCACAGCAGGGCTACGGCTACGACCCGTACGCGACCGGCCGGCAGCAGCCGGCGCCGCCGTACGACCCCTACGGGTCCGGCGACACCGGCCAGCAGCCGCCCACGCCCGGCTACGACCCGTACGGCACCGGCACGCACCAGCAGCACCACGGCGGCGCGCACTCGGCGCAGTACGACCCGTACGGCCGTACCGCGACCAGCGGTCAGCAACAGCGGGTCGCCGAGCAGACCGCCTACATCCCGCAGCAGGCCGGGCCGGTCGAGGAACCGGTGGGTCAGGGCCGCGGTGACGAGGACTACCGCACCGAACAGTTCGCTTTCGTCGAGGAGCCCGACCAGGACTCCGAGGACGTCATCGACTGGCTGAAGTTCACCGAGAACCGCACCGAGCGCCGCGAGGAGGCCCGGCGACGGGCACGCGCGCGTGTCATCGCCCTCGTGGTCGTGCTCGCCATCGCCGCGGCCGGCGGCGTCGGCTACCTCTGGTACGCGGGGAAGCTGCCCGGCCTCACGGCGTCGGACGAAAAGACCGACACCGCGACACCTGTGGGCGCCCAGAAGCGTGACGTGATCGTCGTCCATCTGCACAACACCAAGAGCGGCGGTACCTCCACGGCGCTGCTCGTCGACAACGCCACCACCCAGCAGGGCACCACCGTCCTGATGCCCAACTCGCTCGCCCTGACCGGCGACGACGGCAGTACGACCACCCTGGCCAAGTCGGTCGACGACGACGGCTCCTCCGGGACGCGCGACGCCATCGACACCGTCCTCGGCACCGAGATCCAGGGCACCTGGCGGCTGGACACCCCGTATCTGCAGAACCTCGTCGACCTGGTCGGCAACATCGAGGTCGACACCAACGCCGACGTGCCCGACCCGGACGCCAAGTCCAAGGGCGCCGCGCCCCTCGTCCGCAAGGGCAAGGCGCAGACCCTCAGCGGCAAGACGGCTGTCGCCTACGCCACCCACCAGGGCTCCGGCGAGGCGCAGAACGCCCAGCTGGAGCGGTTCGGCCAGGTCATGCAGGCCGTGCTGCGCAAGCTGACCTCGAACACGCAGGGCGCGACCACCACCGTGCAGACGCTCGGGATGATCATCGAGCCGCCGCTGACCGACAAGGACCTCGGCGCCTTCCTCGCCAAGCTCGCCGACCTCGCCAAGGGCGGCGACTACAAGACGGCCATGCTGCCCGTCGAGACCGACGGCACGCTGAGCGCACAGGCGAGCTCGAGCGTCGTCAAGGACGTCCTCGGAGGCACCGCCAAGAGCCCCAGCAAGGACGCCGCGGTCCGCGTGTCCGTCCGCAACGCCAGCGGCGACAAGGACAACACCAACGCGGCCCGCGTGGTGCTGCTGAACGGCGGCTTCACCTTCCTGGAGGGCGGCACCGCGTCCACCGCGGCCACGTCCGAGGTCGTCTACGCCGACGCGGCCGACAAGGACGACGCCACCGAGGTCGCCAAGACCCTGGGGCTGTCCTCCGGAGCGGTCAGCAAGGGCGAGGCGGCCGGGAACGCGGACGTCTCGGTGGTCCTCGGCCAGGACTACGAGCCGTCCTCCTAGCGGGCACGACACCCGGGGCACCCCACGTGAGCCGATAATCACGTGGGGTGCTGTCGGCGGTCCGTGAGACCCTTGACGTCAAGTGTCCGCCGACCGAAAGCCTTGTAGTGACCGCTACCGACCGTTCCCTCGAGCTCGTCAACGCCGCCGCCCAGGCGGCCGCCGACAAGCTCGCGCACGACATCATCGCCTACGACGTCAGCGACGTGCTGTCGATCACGGACGCCTTCCTGCTGGCCTCCGCGCCCAACGACCGCCAGGTCAAGTCGATCGTCGACGAGATCGAGGAGCGGCTCCAGAAGGAGCTCGGCGTCAAGCCGGTGCGCCGCGAGGGCGACCGCGAGGCCCGCTGGGTGCTGCTCGACTACGTCGACATCGTCGTCCACGTCCAGCACAGCGAGGAGCGCGTCTTCTACGCCCTGGAGCGGCTGTGGAAGGACTGCCCCGAGCTGGAGCTGCCCAAGGACGCCAGGGCCACCCGCGGCAAGGCCGCGGAGCACGCGAAGCACCAGGCCGCCGAGGAGGCGGCCGAGCTCGGCGGTGAGTGGCGATGAGTGCCACCGGTGAGGTGGCCGCGGGCAGGCCCGGCAAGGGCCGCCGCGTCATCCTGTGGCGGCACGGCCAGACGTCGTGGAACGTGGAGCGCCGCTTCCAGGGCTCCACGGACGTCCCCCTCACCGAGGCGGGCATCTCCCAGGCCCGCCGCGCCGCCCGGCTGCTCGCGGGCCTCGATCCCGACGCGATCATCGCCTCCGACCTCCAGCGCGCCGCACACACGGCCGCCGAGCTGGCCACGCTCACCGGCCTGGAGGTGATGCACGACGAGGCCCTGCGGGAGACCTACGCGGGCGTCTGGCAGGGGCTGACGCACGAGGAGATCATCGCCCGGTTCGGCGAGGAGTACGCGGCGTGGAAGCGCGGTGAGCCGGTGCGCCGCGGCGGCGGCGAGCTGGAGACCGAGGTCGCCGACCGCGCCGCGCCCGTGGTGCTCCGGCACGCCGAGAAGCTTCCGGAGGACGGCACGCTCGTCGTGGTCAGCCACGGCGGCACGATCCGTACGACCATCGGCCGCCTCCTCGGCCTCGAGCCCCCGCACTGGGAGAGCCTCGGCGGCCTGACCAACTGCTGCTGGTCCGTCCTGGGCGAGGGCGCTCGCGGCTGGCGTCTGCTGGAGCACAACGCCGGCACCCTGCCGGAGCCGGTGCTCGGCGACGACGACTGACGCCGAGGCGGACTGACGCCGGTGGTCCAGGCCAGGACGGCCCGGGACCCGGATTTCACTTTCCGGCAGGTCGCAGGCTAAAGTTCTTCTTGTTCGCCCCGCTGAGCGGGGCGAAAGACCACTGCGGTTCGTCCGCGTGGCACAAGGGGCTATAGCTCAGTTGGTAGAGCGCCTGCATGGCATGCAGGAGGTCAGGAGTTCAATTCTCCTTAGCTCCACAGCGAGACAACAAGATCCCGCCGATCGCTTCGATCGGCGGGATCTTCTGGTATCCGAACTGTTCGGGTCCGGCTTGAGTCACTTGGGCCTCGCAGGCGTATACCTCTCAAGAGGCGCTTCGGGGTGCGTGTTCGCATGCTTCGTTCGGCCGCGGAGGCTGCCGTGTCCGGACTGGTACTGAGGCGTCGCTGACCGTATTGGTCCGGCCGTGGCAGAATCAAACGGCCGGAAGGGGGCGCGGCCCGACGGGAGGGAGTTGCGATGCCTGCGAGCATCCTCGGAGAGGCCGGTGGCCTCTCCGGAGCAGCGTTGGCACGGGATACGATCACCCGCCTCAGCTGCCCTTCCTGCGGCTCTGTCCACGTCGCCCAGCTCCTTGGGGACAACGGCGGAATTTCCTACGTGTGCACGGCCTGCGGCCACAGCTGGAGCTGATCGATGGGTGCACACAGGCGAAAGTGCGACTGGTGCGGCAGCGGAACGCCGATCGTCCGTGACATGGAACCGGTGAACCCCGACTACCAGTACTGGTGCGAGGAATGCGCGCGGGCGCTGATCATAAAAGGCGACCCGATCGAGACCTACCGTGAACTCGAGGGCGAACCGATCTACGGCCGTCTCCTCGAAGAGCACTGCACGCTCAAGCGCTTCTATTCCTTCGTCACTGCTTGACCGGCCGTCACGGCCCGACCGCGGCCGGGGCCCCTGAGTGTCCTGAGGGCGACCCCGGCGATCACGAGGAAAAGACCCCCTGACGTCCCGTAAAGAGCGGACATCGTCAACTCGACGCCGTTCTGGCGCAGTTCGTGCCGTCCCGGGCCGTGTGGCACCCACCACAGCGCGTACGAAGAGAAGGCCAGCAGCGTGCCGAGGGCGGCGAGCCGGTACGCGCGCGTGCCGCGGAGCAGGACCACCGGCACGCACCACACCCAGTGATGCGACCAGGACACCGGGCTGACGAGCAGCGCCGTCACCGCGCAGACGGTCACCGCCCAGGCCCGCCCTCCACGCAACTCCGCCGCCACCGCGACGCCGAGCCCTGTCGCGCCCACCACGGCCGCCGTGAGCACCCATGCGGCCCCGGGGTCCGGAGTGTGCAGCAGACGCGCGAGAACGCCGCGCAGGGCCTGATTCGCGGTGTCCTCGGCGTGCCCCACACGCCCGGCCGCGAACACGACGCGGGTCCAGAAACGCCAGGAGTCGTACGGCAGTACAGCCGCGCCCAACAGGGTCGCCCCGGCGAACGAGGCGGTCGCCACACGCGCGTGCCGCAGCCAGGGGTCGCCGTGGCCGTGCCGGCGCCGGGCCGTGACACCGGTGACGAGCAGGAACACCGCGAACAGAGCCGGCGTCAGCTTCACGGCCGCCGCCAGCCCGATCCCGACGCCGGTCCAGCGGTCCTCTGGCCGGCGTGACAGATCCCACAGCACCAGGACGGCGAGCAGCAGGTTGATCTGCCCGTACCGCAGCGTCGTCCACACCGGCTCGCACCACACGGCAACCGCCGCGACCCACCAGGTGTTCGCCACGCGTGGGTGCCCGAACAGACGCAGGGACAGCCGTACGAACACCACGAGCAGTGCGAGGTTCCCGGCCGTCGCCAGGGCGCGCATCGTGGCCGTGTCGAGGAGCGTCAGCGGAGTGAACAGCAGGGCCGCGAACGGCGGGTAGGACGCGGGCAGTCGGGCGGCCGTCGCCCGCAGCGCGTACAGGTCGCCTCCCGCGCGTACGGCCGCGCCCTCGGCCCGGTACACCATCAGATCGATCATCGAGACGTGCGCGGCACGCTGGGCCGTCCAGAAAACGGCGAAGGAGACCAGGCAGGCACCCATGGCGACCGGCGCTCGGCGGCAGACTGCGGAGGGCGCGATCGCGGTCACGAAGTACGACATTAGCGGCCGTACTGGTCCGGGTCGGAAACGATTTGGTGCTCCACGAGGTCGACCGGTAATGTTGGCGTCGTCGCCGGGGAAACCGGGCGCCGCAAGTCAAGATGCGGCTCCGCCTCGTGGCCTCAAGGGGCTATAGCTCAGTTGGTAGAGCGCCTGCATGGCATGCAGGAGGTCAGGAGTTCAATTCTCCTTAGCTCCACAGTAGATCCCGCCGGATCGGTTCGATCCGGCGGGATCTTTTTTGTGTGCTCCGGGCCTGCGCGAACGAGGGGCCGCGTCCGGTGTCGACGGCCCCTCTACGCGTGCGTGCCCGGCCTCAGCGGCCCAGCGCCCGCCTGCCGCGGCCCTGGGAGAGAACCGGCAGGTTGCGGGACGACTCCTGCGGGCGGGTGTCCTCCTCCAGACGCAGGGCGAGGGCCGGGCAACGGCGCACCGCGCGCAGGGCCTTGGCCTCGGCGTAGCGAGGCACCTTCGCCTGGGCCACGGTGGGGAAGCCGTCGGCGCCCAGTTGGAAGACCTCCGGGAGGATGTCCGCGCACAGGCCGTGGCCGCGGCACAGCGTCCAGTCGACGTAGATCTTCTGGCGGCTGGGGCCGTTCTCCTCGGACTCGGCGCCGCCCGGGATGCCCGACGGAGCCCGGCCGCCCTCGAGGAGCGGCAGAACGCCTTCCACGGGCCGTCCGCAGCCGTTGCCGAGGACATGCGCCGCGAGGTCGTCCGTGAACGCCTTGATGGTGGACTCCAGGAACATCGCGGAGCCGTCGGGGTGCGAGCACGCGCCGCGCCGCTTCACATTCTTGGCGACCTGCTTGAGCGCCTCCAGGGCGGCCGGGCCACCGCCGTTGAGGATGTCCTCCAGGCCGCGCGCGGCGGCCGGCAGACCGAGGTAGCAGGGGCCGCACTGGCCCGCGCTCTCCTCGGCCAGCCACTGCGCGACGCGCAGCGACTCGCCCAGCGGACAGGTCTCCTGAGTGATCGGCAGGATCGCGCCGGCGCCGAGCGCGCCGCCCACCGCGTCCAGGGAGTTGCGCGAGACGATCGTTTCGTTGACCGTCGCCGCGTCGATCCACTTGCCGTGGTAGCCGCCGGTCAGCACGCCCTGCGGGACCGGCGGGGCGCCCGCGAGCTGGAGGACGTAGCGCAGCGGCACGCCCGTGGGGACCTCGATGACCATCGGGCGGGCGACCGCGCCGGAGACCGTGAGCATGACGGTGCCCGGCTCGTCGTACAGGCCGGTGTTGCCGTAGCGCTCCGGGCCGATGCGGGCGGCGATGGCCAGCTGGGCGAACGTCTCGGCGTTGGACAGCAGGGTGGGGGCACCGCCCACGCCGTTCTGTGAGGCGCTGACCTTGCGGCCGGCCGGGATCGCCGGGCCGCCGTCGACGGAGCGGATCACGGAGGCGGCGGCGCCGGTGACCATGCGCACCGGGTTGCGCTGGACGAACGCGCGTAGCGCGGACCGACGGCTGTTGCTGAGGCCGCGTTCGGCGAGGGCGGCCTCCATGGAGCGCTGGGTGGACTCCCGGGTGACCGCAATCACGAGCGTGCGGGCACCCAGGGCCTCGGCGCACAGCAGCGCCCCGTCCAGGATGAGATGGGGGGCACGGTTGATCATCACCGTGTCCTTGCGGCAGGCCGGTTCGTCCTCACTGCCGTTGACCACGACGACCGGCCGTACCCCGCGCTTGATCGCGGACTCGGCGACCGCGCGCAGCTTCTTGTGGAAGGGGAAGCCTGCGCCGCCGCGGCCCTTCAGGTTGATGTTCTCGGCGAGCTTCGCGAGTTGCTCGCCGCCCATCGGTTCGAGCGGCCCGTGCACCTTCAGGTGCATGGGCAGATCAAGTCTTTCGACAAGGTCGAAGCCCGACGTGAGCTGCGGAAGTCCGACCACGCGGACTTCTGGTACGTCGGGCAGGGCCTCGTTCACTTAAAGCCTCCGGAAGGCGTGTTCCAAGGTTCGCCCGAACCCGGTGCCTCGAAGTCGTAGGGGGCACCGGGGAAAGTTTCAGTGGCGGGACCGCTGTTGTTGTACGTGTCGTTCTGGTTGTACGTACCGAAGACGGCGTTTGTCTCAGCGGTGTCGTACACATCACTCGAACCGTAGCCGGAAGCCCCCGCGTCGTAGCGCGGGGTGCCCGAATTGTCGTAGACGGGGATGTTGTAGCCGGTGTCGTTGAGCGGGTCATAGGCCGACGCGGGCGCCTCGCCGACCGGGGGTGGGGACGGGATCGGCCAGCTGCCCGAGGTGCTGCCGCCGCCGTCGACGCGCGGGATCGCCTCCGTCGGCTGCATGTCCATGGGCAGGTCCATGCGTGACGTCTGGTCGGGCGCATAGGGCTGCTGCTGCCCTCGGGAGGGGGGCGAGACGGCGCGATAGGCGGCGGCGAAACCGCCGGTGGTCTCTGCGGCCGACGGGGCCTGGGAGGGCATGCCGGGCAGGGTGCCGGGGCGCTCGTCGCGCGACCGCCGCGACGAGCGCTGGTTCTCGTAGCCCGGCCGCGAGGAGCCGGACGCGGCCCTGGCGCGGCTCTCCTCCAGGTTCTCGCGGCCTGCGGGGTCGTTGCCGATGATCTGGGCGAGCCGGTCGGCGACCTTGCGCTTGAAGGGACGCGGTGCCGCGCGCAGGGCCAGTGCCGCGGCGACGGCGACCACGCACAGCTCGTAACACACCATGAAGAACGTCGCCGCCGGGCGGCCGGCGAACAGTCCGTGGATCAGGGACGCGCACCACGCCGGGTAGGCCAGCATGTGCATCATCCGCCAGCGCGCCGCGACGGGCGCCGGGGACGCGAAGCGGTTGCGCAGTGCGCCGGTGACGCCCACGAAGATCATGAGGAGGCCGGCCAGGGAACCCAGGCCGACCAGGAAGGCGCTGCCCGGGATCTCGGTGCCGCCGGCGAACGTGAGGCTGAAGGGGATCAGCGCGGCGAGCAGGGTGGCGTGGCCGAGGGCCAGCTTGACGCCGATGTGCACCAGGAGGAACGCGATCGAGGCCACGGCGGTCACCCGGTGGATGGCCTGAGCGATGATCCGCTGCCGGGTGTTGAGGATCATCCGGTCCTGAGCGATGAGCCCCCAGATCACCGAGCAGGTGAGACAGACGAGAGACAGGACGCCGGCTCCGAAGTTGAGGAACTCCAGGAACGCGTCGTCCATCACGCTGTCGTTCGGATCCGTCGTCACGACATACCTCCCGATATCGCGGTGAGGGGTATGGACGACCGAGAGGCACCGACCGACGCCCCCCGAGCCGGGAGGGCCGGCCTGGGGGGCGAGGTGCTGTGAGGGTGAGGGTTCATGGGGGCGACTCCGAACGGTTCGGGAAAGCGGTCCCGCGCCGCACTCTAAGCGGCTCCATACCGGGGGGTACGGGGTTTGAGTTATTGCGCTGCTGTCGACGGGCTGAGAGAGGATTGTGTTGTCCCTTAGCGACTGTTACGCCAGGTAACAGTTGAGCATTGTTCAACTTCTCGAGGTCTTCACAACTCTCAGGTACGGAACCCGGGGCGCCGATGTTCATGCGCGCCCCCTATAAGAAGCCCTTCGCGCCCCCGCCGGAAGTCCGTCGCGACCCGCTCGGGCCCTGCGGTACCCTGACGCCATGCGTGCCGTACGCCTTCTGCTTAGCGGGCCGCGCTGATCAGTCCCGACCACCGGGTGAATCGGATGGTCGGAATCGGCGCGGCGTCCCCTCCTGTGCGAGGGGATTTTTCGTTTCCGGAGAACCGCAGCCGCTTGCAGAGACGATCGATGGAGCTTTGAGGATCATGAGCGAGACGAACCCCGCTGCCACCGCCGAAGTGGCCGCGCCGCACCGCTACACGGCCGCCATGGCGGCCGACATCGAGGCACGCTGGCAGGACTTCTGGGACGTCGAGGGCACGTACGCGGCACCGAACCCCAAGGGTGACCTGGCCGGCGACCCCGCGCTGGTCGCCAAGCCCAAGAAGTTCATCATGGACATGTTCCCGTACCCCTCCGGAGCGGGCCTGCACGTCGGTCACCCGCTGGGCTACATCGCCACCGACGTCTTCGCGCGCTTCCAGCGCATGACCGGCCACAACGTCCTGCACACCCTGGGCTTCGACGCCTTCGGCCTGCCCGCCGAGCAGTACGCCGTGCAGACCGGTACGCACCCGCGCGTGTCCACCGAGGCCAACATCAAGAACATGCAGAGCCAGCTGCGCCGGCTGGGTCTGGGCCACGACAAGCGCCGGTCGTTCGCCACGATCGACCCGGACTACTACAAGTGGACCCAGTGGATCTTCCTGCAGATCTTCAACTCGTGGTACGACGACGAGGCGAAGAAGGCCCGTCCGATCTCCGAGCTGCTCGCCCTGTTCGAGTCGGGCGAGCGTGCCGTACCGGGTGCTGACGGCGGCACGCGCGCGTGGAGCGAGCTGAGCGTCGCCGAGCGCGCGGACGTCCTGGGCGAGTACCGCCTGGCCTACGCCTCCGACGCGCCGGTCAACTGGTGCCCCGGCCTGGGCACGGTGCTGGCCAACGAGGAGGTCACCGCCGACGGTCGCTCCGAGCGCGGCAACTTCCCGGTCTTCAAGGCCAAGCTGCGCCAGTGGAACATGCGGATCACGGCCTACGCCGACCGGCTGCTGGACGACCTGGACGAGCTGGACTGGCCCGAGGCCATCAAGCTGCAGCAGCGCAACTGGATCGGCCGCTCCGAGGGTGCCCGCGTCGACTTCCCCATCGACGGCGAGAACATCACGGTCTTCACCACCCGCCCCGACACCCTGTTCGGCGCGAGCTACATGGTGCTGGCGCCCGAGCACCCGCTGGTCGAGAAGTTCACCCCGGACGCCTGGCCCGAGGGCACCCACGACGTCTGGACCGGCGGTCACGCGGCCCCGGCCGAGGCCGTCGCCGCCTACCGCGCGCAGGCCGCCTCCAAGTCCGAGGTCGAGCGCCAGGCCGAGGCCAAGGACAAGACCGGCGTCTTCATCGGCTCGTACGCGACCAACCCGGTCAACGGCGAGCAGGTCCCGGTCTTCATCGCCGACTACGTCCTGATGGGCTACGGCACCGGCGCGATCATGGCCGTTCCGGCGGGTGACCAGCGCGACTTCGAGTTCGCGCGCGCCTTCGAGCTGCCGATCGTCTGCATCGTCGAGCCGACCGACGGGCGGGGCACGGACACCTCGACCTGGGAGGACGCCTTCGGGTCGTACGACGCGAAGATCATCAACTCCTCCAACGACGACATCTCCCTGGACGGCCTGGGCGTCGCCGAGGCCAAGGCGCGCATCACCGAGTGGCTGGAGCGGTCCGGCGTCGGCGAGGGCACCGTCAACTTCCGGCTGCGCGACTGGCTGTTCAGCCGCCAGCGCTACTGGGGCGAGCCCTTCCCGATCGTCTACGACGAGGACGGCATCGCCCATGCGCTGCCCGAGTCGATGCTGCCGCTGGAGCTGCCCGAGGTCGAGGACTACTCGCCGCGCACCTTCGACCCGGACGACGCCGACACCCAGCCCGAGACGCCGCTGTCGCGCAACGAGGATTGGGTCAACGTCACGCTGGACCTGGGCGACGGCCGTGGTCCTCGCCCGTACCGGCGCGAGACCAACACCATGCCCAACTGGGCCGGTTCCTGCTGGTACGAGCTGCGCTACCTGGACCCGCACAACAGCGAGAAGCTGGTCGACCCCGAGATCGAGCAGTACTGGATGGGGCCCCGCGAGGGCCAGCCGCACGGCGGCGTCGACCTGTACGTCGGCGGCGCCGAGCACGCCGTGCTGCACCTGCTGTACGCGCGCTTCTGGTCCAAGGTCCTGTTCGACCTGGGACACGTCTCCTCCGCGGAGCCGTTCCACAAGCTGTTCAACCAGGGCATGATCCAGGCCTACGTGTACCGCGACAGCCGCGGCATCGCGGTGCCCGCCGCCGAGGTGGAGGAGCGCGACGGCGCCTACTACTACCAGGGCGAGAAGGTCTCCCGGCTGCTGGGCAAGATGGGCAAGTCCCTGAAAAACGCGGTCACTCCGGACGAGATCTGTGCCGAGTACGGCGCCGACACCCTGCGGCTGTACGAGATGGCGATGGGTCCGCTGGACGTGTCCCGGCCGTGGGACACGCGCGCGGTGGTGGGCCAGTTCCGGCTGCTGCAGCGGCTGTGGCGCAACGTCGTCGACGAGACCACCGGTGCCGTGACGGTGGCGGACGCCGAGCCCGACGAGGACACGCTGCGTGCGCTGCACAAGGCGATCGACGGAGTGCGCGGGGACCTGGAGGGCATGCGGTTCAACACCGCCATTGCCAAGGTCACGGAGCTGAACAACCACCTGACGAAGGCGGGCGGCGCGGTACCGCGCTCGGTCGCCGAGTCGCTGGTGCTGATGGCCGCGCCGCTGGCCCCGCACATCGCCGAGGAGCTGTGGCGCAGGCTGGGGCACACCGACTCGGTGGTGCACCGGGACTTCCCGGTCGCCGACCCGGCGTACGTCGTCGACGAGACCGTGACCTGCGTCGTGCAGATCAAGGGCAAGGTCAAGGCCCGCCTGGAGGTCTCACCGGCGATCTCCGACGAGGATCTGGAGAAGGTCGCGCTGTCCGACGAGAAGGTCGTGGCGGCGCTGGACGGGGCCGGGATCCGCAAGGTGATCGTGCGGGCGCCGAAGCTGGTGAACATCGTTCCGGCGTAGGCGTGCGCGTAGGAGCGTAGGCGTGCGGCGATTCGGCGGCTTCGGCCGGATTTGGCGTGGGCTCGGGGTGATCCCCTACGGGCAGGTTCGGGGTTCTTCTGGAACTCCGGGCCTGCCTGCTGCGTTTACCGTTGGAGAGTGACGCGGTGTGTGCCGCGACCGGTCGGAGGAGGAGCTCGTGGAAGCAGTGATCGCAGTCGTCGCCCTGCTTTTCGTGCTCTTCGTCGTGCTCGGCGTGTACGCCACGGTGAAGGTGGTCGGGGCCGCCAAGCGCCGCGTGGACGAAACCATCACCCATGCCCGGCGCACGGTCGAGGACGGCACCCTGCGAGCCAAGTCCTTCGCCCAGCCGGGCGCGGCAGGCGAGCTCGCCCAGCTGCGGCTGAAGCTGCGCACCTCCATGAGGGCCACCCAGGACGCGCTGCACGCGGGCGTGGCCGAGGACGAGTCTCTCAAGGAGTCCCTCGGCCTCTTCCAACGCCTCAGCGCGCACGGGCACGAACTGGACGCCGAGATGCGGCGCCTGGAGTCCGAGCCGGACCGCGCGACCCTCGCCGAGCGGCTGCCCGACCTGCGCGAGCGCACCGAGCGCGTCGTCAAGTCGGCGGATGCGCTGCGCTGGGCCGCCCGCGACCGGGCCCGCCGCTTCGCCGCCGACGACCTGGACACCCTCAGCGCGCAGATCGACGTGGAGGCCGGCGCCCTGCGGCACTGGCAGACGGCGGAGTCCTCCTCCTCGTCCGCTTCTTCTTCCTCCTCGTCGACGCCGCCGCCGTCGGAACGTCCGTCGGCCACCCCGCCCCCGTGGCCCGAGGCCCCGGCCGCCGAGGCCGCCGGGACGGCCGAGCAGACCTGGCCGGACGCACCTCGGTCGCAGCGGGCCGAGGAGCCGACCCGGCCCGCCATCAGCCCGGCAGCCCCGCGCCCGACGTACCCCTGGCAGAAGAAACCCCGTCCCGAGAGCACGACTTGAGCCCGGGTGCGCCCGCGCTGATCGGTCAAGGCATTCCCAGGTGAGCGGGGTCGGACTGCCGCCCGGGCGCTACGCCAGGTAACCTCCAGCTCATGTCCCGCCATGTCGCGATCGTCACCGATTCAACGGCCTACCTGCCGCAGCGGACGATGGAGCGCCACGGCATCACAGCGGTGCCCCTGACCGTGGTCGTCGGCGGTCAGGCGCTGGACGAGGGCACCGAGATCTCGACCCGATCCCTCGCCCAGGCGTTGCAGAAGCGACGCCCGGTCACCACCTCGCGCCCCAGCCCCGAGGTCTTCGCGGAGCACTACCGCAAGGTCGCTGAGTCCGGCGCCACCGGCATCGTCTCCCTGCACCTGTCCGCCGAGCTCTCCGGCACCTACGACGCAGCGGTCCTCGCGGCGCGCGAGGCGCCGGTACCGGTGCGGGTGGTGGACACCGGGATGGTCGCCATGGCGCTGGGCTTCTGCGCCCTTGCGGCGGCCGAGGCGGCGGAGACGGGCGGTACGGTGGACGAGGCCGTCACCGCCGCGGAGAAGCGGGCCGGGGCCACGGCCGCCTACTTCTACGTCGACACCCTCGAATACTTGCGCCGCGGCGGCCGCATCGGCGCCGCGCAGGCTCTGTTGGGCTCAGCGCTCGCGGTGAAGCCGCTGCTGCAGCTGGAGGGCGGCCGGATCGGTCCGCTGGAGAAGGTACGGACGGCCTCCAAGGCGATCGCCCGCCTCGAGGAGATCGCGGCCGACCGGGCGGGCAGCGCGCGGGTCGACATCGCGGTCCACCATCTCACCGCCCCCGACCGGGCGTCGGCGCTGGCGGATCGTTTGCGGGCGCGGGTGCCGGGGCTGGCCGATCTGCATGTGAGTGAGGTCGGGGCGGTGATCGGGGCGCATACGGGGCCTGGGTTGCTGGGGGTTGTGGTTTCGCCGCGGTGAGATTTCGCCGCGGTGACGGCCCTTTTCGTGGGTTGGTCACTCGTGTGGGTGGCGGAGTTATCCACAACTCGCCGGTAATCCCCGGGGATTGAGCAAGATCATCGCGAGTGCATCGAGGCGTCCGATGCTCGTCGCATGGCACTTCGATCACGTACACGCACCACGACGGCAACCAGCGGCCCGGGCCGCGGCCCTCACTCCGACGTCCGTGCCCGCCGACGCCGACACATGCATGCCCCGGGCCGGTCACGGCCGCGCCATGCGTCCGAGCGAGCGGCGGAGGAGCTGCGGCGAAGGGCGGAGGTGATTTTCGCCGAACGAGCCGGGGAGTGGGGGAGTCGGGGGCGGGACCACCGGTGGGTGGGGACACGTCTGAGGGGGCTGATCGGCGTGCGGGGCGTGGGCATGAGCCTGGCCCCGGGGAGTCGGGGGCGGACCTGGGGGGTGCGCTGCGGGTTGGTGGGGTGACGGGTGCGGATGTCCCGGGGGCTGACTGGCTGCTGGGATCCGATGGCCGGCGCGCTGATGGGCTGGTGGGCACCGTAGCGCCGGGCGCTGATGGGCTGCTGGGCACCGTAGTCCCGGGCGCTGATGGGTCGCGCGGTTTTGATGTCCCGCGTGCCGAAGGGCTCGTGGCCTCCGATGTCCCGCGTGCGGAAGGGCTCGTGGCCTCCGATGTCCCGCGCGGCGATGGGGCGAGGGGCGCGGACGTGCCGGATGCCGGTGCGGGTGAGAGGGCTGGTGGCGCGGGTGCCGTCGTGGGTGACGGGGCTGGTGGCGCTGGTGTTGGAGCCGGAGCCGGAGCCGGTGCCGGTGCCGGGGAGTGGCGGGCGCGTGCCGGGCTGGCTTTGCGGGAGCGGATGCCGGTGTGGTTGCAGGCGAGGTGTGGGCTGGAGCGGCGGAGCGTGGTTGCGCTCACCGTGGTGCTCGTCCTCGCTGCCGGGTTCGCGGTGCAGCACTTCTGGGCCGGGCGGGCGCTGTCCGTGCGGGCGCCGGAGGTGGTGCGGGCGGCGGCCTCGTACGGCGGAGAACCGCAGGGAGGACAGCAGCAGGGAGGGGCGAGCGGGCCGAGTACGTCGGCGGCCGTCGGTGCGTCCGGAGCTGGGGCCACGGCGGCTGCCGAGATCGTCGTGGACGTCAGCGGCAAGGTGCGCGAACCGGGCATCCACCGCCTGCCGGCCGGTTCGCGGGTCGCCGACGCCCTGCGCGTAGCCGGTGGGGTGCGGCCCGGCACGAAGACCGACAGCCTCAACCGGGCTCGGTTCCTGGTGGACGGCGAGCAGGTGGTCGTCGGGGGTCCGGCCGCCGTGTCCGGGGCCGCTCCGGGCACGGGTGTGGGCACGGGCGGTGCGGCGGTCGCGGGGGCGGCACCCGGCGCGCCGGTCGCCCTCAACACAGCCACTGGGGACCAGCTCGACACCCTCCCGGGCGTCGGCCCGGTCCTGGCCCAGCACATCATCGACTATCGCACCCAGCATGGCGGCTTCCGCTCGGTGGACGAGCTGCGCGAGGTCAACGGCATCGGCGACCGCCGTTTCGCCGATCTACGGAATCTCGTGCGGCCATGATTCACGACGCCCGCGTACCCGACCCCGCGCCCTCCCGCGCCACCGTCCACGCCGCGTCCGGCAGCCGGCTCGGTGCCTCCCACCCCCGTCAGGAAGGACCGACGGACCTCCGACTCGTCCCGCCCGCGCTGTCCGCCTGGGCGACGGCGGCCCTGATGCTGGGCGCCCCTGAGAGGTGGGCGGTCGGGGTGGCGGTTGTCTGTCTGCTTGCGGCAGGCGTATTGCTGGTCGTGCGGCTGGGCGGGGGTGTGGAAGGCGGGCTTGGCGGGTCCCCACCCGGGCAGCCCACCCCACCGCGCAGGCCGAGCACCGTGCCCAGGCGCATCAGCCGGCCGCGAGCCTCGGTCGCCGCCGTGCTGCTCTGTGTCGCCGCGGCTGCCGTCTCCGCCGGGCTGCACGGGGCCGACCTGCGGCGTGGGCCGGTGCCGGAGCTGGCGCGGGAGTACGCCACCGTGACCGCCGAGGTAGAGGTGACCTCCGATCCCCGGCTCACCCGAGCTCGGGTCAGAGGGAATCACATGGCGCCGACCTCGGTGCTGATCAACGCGGATGTACGACGTGTCGAGGACGCGGACGGCACGGCGGTGGTGACGCGGGCGCCGGTGCTGATGATCGTCGACGCGGGGTGGGGGTCGGGGTCGTCCAGTGAGGGTGAAGGGGCGCCGCAGTCCTCCCGCGCCCGGCGTTCTCCCTGGCTGGAGCTGCTCCCCTCCACCCGGCTGCGGGTGACCGCGCGGTTCGCGCCCGCCCTCGCGGACGGGGACCGGGTGGCGGCCGTGCTGCGGGTGCGGGACCCGGGGGTGCCGCAGGTAGTGGGGGAGCCGTCGGGGGCGCAGCGGCTGGCGGGGCGGTTGCGGGCCGGGCTGCGGGAAGCGACCGACGGCTTGCCGGCGGATGCGCGAGCACTGCTGCCTGGCCTGGTCGTGGGGGACACCTCGCGGATCACCGCGGAGCTGGACAAGGCGTTCAAGGAGACCGACCTCGCGCACACGCTCGCCGTCTCCGGCAGCAACCTCACGATCATCCTCGCCCTGCTCATCGGCCCGCCCGGCCTGGCGCAGCTCGCCGAGCGCCGTGGGCTCGCGCCTCGTCTCGGCATCTCCCTGCGGACGACAGCGCTGCTCGGCGGGGCGCTCACCCTCGCGTTCGTCGTCGTATGCCGGCCGGACCCGAGCGTGCTGCGGGCCGCGGCCTGCGGAGCCGTCGCGCTGCTCGCCCTGGCGACCGGACGCCGTCGGACTCTGATCCCGGCGCTGGCGACGGCCGTACTGCTGCTGGTGCTGTACGACCCGTGGCTGGCCCGCAGTTACGGCTTCCTGCTCTCCGTCCTGGCCACGGGTGCCCTGCTCACCCTCGCGCCCCGCTGGAGCGCGGCGTTGCGACGGCGCGGGGTGCCGCCGAGGTTGGCCGAGGCACTGGCGGCCGCGGCTGCAGCGCAGGCGCTGTGCGCTCCGGTCGTGGCGGTGCTGTCGGCTCGGGTGAGCCTGGTGGCGGTGCCGTGCAATCTGCTCGCGGAGTTCGCGATCGCACCGGCGACGGTGCTGGGCTTCGCGGCGCTGGCGACGGCGCCGTTGGCGATGCCCGTGGCCAAGGTGCTGGCCTGGTGTGCGGGTTGGCCGACCGGCTGGATCGCGGATGTCGCCCGGACCGGCGCCGCGCTGCCCGGCGCGGGAGTGGACTGGCCCGGCAGCTGGACCGGGGCGGCGCTGCTCGCCCTCGCCACGGTGGTCGCTCTGCTTGCCGGTCGGCTGCTGCTGCGGCACCCCTGGTGGTGCGGTGTCTGCGGGGCGCTGCTCCTGCTGGTGGTGGTGCAGCCGCCGCCGCTGACCAGGGTGGTCACGGGGTGGCCGCCGCCCGGGTGGCGGTTCGCGATGTGCGATGTGGGGCAGGGCGACGCGACGGTGCTCGCGGCAGGCGACGGGACGGCCGTGGTCGTGGACGCTGGCCCCGATCCGACGCTGGTCGACCGGTGCCTGCGCACGCTCGGGATCACCCGGGTTCCGCTTGTCGTGCTCACCCACTTCCACGCCGACCATGTGGCGGGCCTGCCCGGCGTCCTGCGCGGTCGTGCGGTGGGCGCGATCGAGACGACAGGGTACGAAGAGCCCGTGGACCAGGTGGAGTTCGTGCGCAGGGAGGCGGCCGCTCGGCGCGTTCCCGTGACGCGGGCCGCCGCCGGGGAGGAGCGGCGTGCCGGAGACTTGAGCTGGCAGGTGGTCTGGCCGCCGCCCTCCCACCCGTCCCTCCCGGCCACGGCCCCGGAGGGTCCGAACGACGCCAGTGTCACCTTGCTCGTCCGGTCGTCCGGGCTGCGGCTTCTGCTGCTCGGGGATCTCGAACCCCCGGCCCAGCGGGCGCTGTTGAGATCGCCGGCCGGGGCGCTGCTGGGCGGCGTGGACGTGCTCAAGGTGGCCCATCACGGCTCGGCGTACCAGGACCCCGAGCTCATACGCCGGGCGGCGCCCCGGCTGGCGTTGATCAGCTGTGGCGAGGACAACCCGTACGGCCATCCGGCTCCCAGCACCCTCGCGGCGCTACGGGCGCAGGGAGCCGTGGTGCTGCGGACGGACGAGGACGGGGCGCTGGCGGTCGCGGGTACGGGCGCGGAGCTGCGGGCGGCGGGAGACTGAGGGCATGGAATCCGTTGAGGTTGATGCCTATCTCCGCCGCCTGGGGGTCGAGCACCCCGCCTGGCCCACCGTGGCCGTGCTGCGCGAGCTGCAACTGCGCCATCTGCAGACCGTGCCCTTCGAGAACCTCTCGATCCACCTCGGCGAGGAGATCGTCCTGGAGGAGAAGCGACTGCTGGACAAGGTGGTGGGGGCGCGACGGGGTGGGTTCTGCTACGAACTGAACGGGGCGTTCGGGGCGTTGCTCGGCGCGCTGGGTTTCGATGTGACGCTGCTCGCGGGGAGGGTCCATGTGAAGGAGGAGGAGGTCGGGATTCCCTACGACCACATGGCGCTGAAGGTGCGGACGGTGGACGGGGGCGCGTGGCTGGCGGACGTCGGCTTCGGGGCGCACAGCCACTATCCGTTGGAATTCGAGGCGCGGGGTGAGCAGGTGGATCCGGCGGGTGTGTTCCGGATCGTCGAGGCGGGGCCGGACGCGGCGGGAGTGCGCGGCGGGCACGACGCGGAGGAGGCGGCGGATCTGGAGGTCTCCATGGACGGCAGGGCGGAGTACCGGCTGGAGCAGCGGCCGCGGGCGCTCGGCGACTTCGTGGCCGGGGCGTGGTGGCACAGCACCTCGCCGGGCTCGCACTTCACGCAGTCGCTGGTGTGTTCGCGGGTGACGAAGGAAGGCGGGCGGATCACCCTCAGCGGCCGCACCTTCAAGACGACGGCGGCCGACGGGACACGTGAGGAGCGGAAGTTGGGGACGGACGAGGAGGTGCTGGAGGTGTACCGGGAGCGGTTCGGGATCGAGCTGGACCGGGTGCCGACGGTGCGCAAGCCCAACCGGCACGGCTGATCCGGCAGGGGCTCGGGCTGGGCGGGCGCGCGGACCCGGCGCACGGTCGTCTCCTGTCGGTGTCCGAGAATTGCTCCGTGAGCGATGTGAGACATGTGCTGGTGCTGCCCGATCGTGACGCGGCGGAGGAGGTCGCGGGGGCGCTCGGGGAGCGGTTCGGAATCGAGGAGGAGCCGCGGCTGGTGCGGGATGCGCTGGCCGGGGAGGATGATGCCGAGGACGCGCAGTGGCTGCTGGTGCTGCGGGACGAGGCGGGGCGGCTCGATCCGGGTGAGCTGGATGAGTTCGTGGGGGAGTGGGACGGGTGGCGGGAGGAGCCGTAGCCGGACGGAGTGACCGGCCTGACCGGCCCGCTGTCCCCGGCCTGACCGGCCCGCTGTCCCCGGCCTGACCGGCCCCGCTGTCCCCGGCCTGACCGGCCCGCTGTCCCCGGCCTGACCGGCCCCGCTGTCCCCGGCCTGACCGGCCCGCTGTCCCCGGCCTGACCGGCCCGCTGTCCCCGGCCCGACCGGCACCCTGCCCCCGGCCTGGCCAGCCCCCGGCCTGACCGGCACCCTGTCCCCGGCCTGACCGGCACCGTGCCCCCGGCCTGATCCGCTTCCTGCCCCGGCCCCACCCCACCGCTGACCGGCCCCCTGTCCCCGACAGTCCCGATCGGCGCTCACTGTCAGTGGCCCGTGCCATCCTTGTCGCGATGGCCAGGAAATCTGCAAGTGACGACCTTCTCTCCCCCGTGACCCTCGCCGTGGGCCAGGAGGAGCTGCTGCTGGATCGTGCCGTGCGGGAGGTGGTGGTTGCCGCTCGGGCCGCTGATGCCGATACGGATGTGCGGGACCTGACTTCGGAGCAGTTGCAGCCGGGCACGTTGGCGGAGCTGACCAGTCCGTCGCTGTTCGCGGAGCGCAAGGTCGTGGTCGTGCGCAATGCGCAGGATCTGTCGGCCGACACGATCAAGGACGTGACGGCGTATCTGAGCGCGCCGGCCGAGGAGATCACCCTGGTGCTGCTGCACGCCGGGCAGGCCAAGGGCAAGAAGCTGCTCGACGCCGCGCGCAAGGTGGGGGCGCGGGAGGTGGCGTGTCCGAAGATGACCAAGCCGGCGGACCGGCTGGCGTTCGTCAGGCAGGAGTTCCGGGCGACCGGGCGGTCCGCGACGCCCGAGGCCTGCCAGGCGCTCGTCGATGCCATCGGCAGTGATCTGCGGGAGCTGGCGTCAGCGGTGAGTCAGCTGGTCGCCGATGTCGAGGGGACCATCGACGAGGCGGTGGTGGGGCGGTACTACACAGGCCGGGCCGAGGCGTCGAGCTTCACCGTCGCCGACCGGGCGGTCGAGGGGCGGGCCGCGGAGGCGCTCGAGGCGCTGCGCTGGTCGCTGGCGACCGGCGTGGCGCCCGTGCTGATCACCAGTGCGCTCGCCCAGGGCGTCAGGGCCATCGGGAAGCTGTCCTCGGCCCGGGGCGGCCGGCCCGCCGACCTGGCGCGTGAGCTCGGGATGCCGCCCTGGAAGATCGACCGTGTGCGCCAGCAGATGCGGGGGTGGACGCCCGATGGAGTCGCGCTGGCGTTGCGCGCGGTGGCCGAGGCGGACGCCGGTGTGAAGGGCGGCGGGGACGACCCGGAGTACGCCTTGGAGAAGGCGGTCGTGACGATCGCGCGGGCCGCTCGGTCCAGAGGGCGGGGCTAGCGCCTGTTGTTCGGATCATGCCGACCCGAGCGGGGTCTGGCATGCGCATCTGTCGCGTTGTCGTCGGTTGTCGACTCCCCACTCTCGACTTCGCTCGAGCGGGGGGACCCCCATCGCGTCGCCGCCCTCCTCCGCCTTGCAGCTGCACGCATCAGACCCCGCTCGGGTCGGCTGAAAGGCGCAGTGCCTCCCAGCCGACCTGATCCAAACGACAGCCCTGGGGGAGGAGAGGAGAATCGGGCGTATCGGCCGTACATCGCCGGACACGGAAGGTGGCGATCAGACATGGCTGAGCATCCGCACGCAACTCTCGTCCGCAAGGGCTACGAAGCCTTCGCGAGCGGTGACATGGACGCCCTTCGCGGGCTGATGACATCGGACTGCACGCACCACGTGCCCGGCAGCCACCCGTTGTCAGGTGACTTCAAGGGCCAGGACGCGATCATCGAGATGTACGGCCGGCTCTACGAGGAGACCGCCGGGTCGATGAGGGTCGAGCCGCGCACCGTACTCGTCGACGGCCGGGGGCACGCGGTCGCCGTACACCACTTCACGGCGGAGCGGCAGGGCAAGCGCCTCGACGAAGATGGGGCCATCGTCTTCCGCATCGTGGGGGACAAGGTCAGCGATCTCGACGAGTGCGTCGCGGACATGGACCGGGTGAACGACTTCTGGTCGTGACAGCCGCCCCGAGGGGCAGGGCCCAAGGAGCAGGGCCCAAGGCGCAAGGCCCAAGGAGCAGGGCATACCGAAGGCCCCGGCCGCCGTCCTGGGGAAGGACGGAGGCCGGGGCCTTCGGTTCAAGCTGCTGAGCCCGTACCCGCGTGGCGAACGCAGGCCGCGTACAGGCTCGGAGTGCCGGACGGGAGCGGATGAGAGAGGGCCCGCTCGAGTCCCTCCGGCGATCAAATCAAGTGTCAGCCCTTGATGGCGCCGACCTTCGAAGCAAGCGCCGACTTCTTGTTGGCGGCCTGGTTCTTGTGGATGACGCCCTTGGCGACGGCCTTGTCGAGCTGACGCGCGGCAGCGCGCTGGTACTCGGTGGCCTTCTCGGTGTCACCCGCGGCAGCGGCCTCACGGGCCTTGCGGATCGCGGTCTTCAGGGAGGACTTGACGGCCTTGTTGCGCAGCCGAGCCTTCTCGTTGGTCTTGATCCGCTTGATCTGGGACTTGATGTTCGCCACTGATGAGCCTTTTCAGGTTCTGGCACGGGGCCGCGCGGGACCCGTCCCGGTGATTTTCTGGAGTGTGCCTCGTGCTGAGAGGGCATGAGACACAGCCACCCAGGCTACCAGTGGCCCGGCCGACGGCCCAAAACGGTCGCCGGTCGCCGCCCATGGGACCATGGAACCTACGTATAGATCCGACCCGAGGCATAAGGCGCCTCAAGAGACAGGACCCTGCGTGCCCGCGACCCCTAACAATGTGCCCGAGCCGAGCCGTACCGACCCGGCACTGATCCGCAACTTCTGCATCATCGCGCACATCGACCACGGCAAGTCCACGCTCGCCGACCGGATGCTCCAGCTGACCGGTGTGGTCGAGCAGCGGCAGATGCGTGCTCAGTACCTCGACCGGATGGACATCGAGCGTGAGCGCGGAATCACGATCAAGTCCCAGGCGGTGCGGCTGCCGTGGGCTCCGACCCACGATTCCGGCAACACGCACATCCTCAACATGATCGACACCCCGGGGCACGTCGACTTCACCTACGAGGTCTCGCGGTCGCTCGCCGCCTGCGAGGGCACCGTCCTCCTCGTCGACGCCGCCCAGGGCATCGAGGCCCAGACCCTCGCCAACCTCTACCTGGCGATGGAGAACGACCTCACGATCATCCCCGTGCTGAACAAGATCGACCTGCCGGCCGCGCAGCCCGAGAAGTTCGCCGAGGAGCTCGCCAACCTGGTCGGCTGCGAGCCGGGCGACGTGCTCAGGGTGTCCGCCAAGACGGGCCTGGGCGTCGATGCCCTGCTCGACAGGGTCGTCCGCGAGGTTCCCGCCCCGGTCGGCGTCAAGGACGCTCCCGCCCGCGCGATGATCTTCGACTCGGTGTATGACTCCTACCGCGGTGTCGTGACGTACGTCCGTGTCATCGACGGCCAGCTCAACAAGCGCGAGCGGATCCGGATGATGTCCACCGGCGCCACGCACGAGCTGCTGGAGATCGGGACGAACTCGCCGGAGATGCTGGCGGCCGACGGCCTCGGTGTCGGCGAGGTGGGCTATCTCATCACCGGTGTGAAGGACGTCCGCCAGTCCAAGGTCGGTGACACCGTCACCAGCCAGCACAAGGGCGCCGAGCAGGCTCTCGGCGGATACAAGGACCCGAAGCCGATGGTCTTCTCCGGTCTGTATCCGCTGGACGGCTCCGACTACCCGGAGCTGCGCGAGGCCCTCGACAAGCTCCAGCTCAACGACGCCGCGCTCGTCTACGAGCCGGAGACCTCCGCGGCCCTCGGCTTCGGCTTCCGCGTCGGCTTCCTGGGACTCCTGCACCTCGACGTGATCCGGGAGCGGCTGGAGCGCGAGTTCGGGCTCGACCTGATCGCCACCGCGCCCAACGTGGTCTACCGGGTGGACATGGAGGACGGCACCGAGCACACCGTCACCAACCCGAGCGAGTTCCCCGAGGGCAAGATCAACGAGGTGTACGAGCCGGTCGTACGCGCCACGATCCTCGCGCCGACCGAGTTCATCGGCTCGATCATGGAGCTGTGCCAGACCCGGCGCGGCACCCTCCTCGGCATGGACTACCTCTCCGAGGACCGGGTCGAGATCCGCTACACGCTTCCCCTCGCCGAGATCGTCTTCGACTTCTTCGACCAGCTGAAGTCGAAGACGCGTGGGTACGCCTCGCTGGACTACGAGCCCACCGGCGAGCAGACCTCCAGCCTGGTCAAGGTCGACATCCTGCTGCACGGCGACAAGGTCGACGCCTTCTCCGCGATCACGCACAAGGACGCGGCGTACGCGTACGGTGTGCGGCTCGTCGCCAAGCTGCGCGAGCTCATCCCGCGGCAGGCCTTCGAGGTGCCGATCCAGGCCGCCATCGGCTCCCGGGTGATCGCCCGCGAGACCATCCGCGCCATCCGCAAGGACGTCCTCGCCAAGTGCTACGGGGGCGACATCTCCCGTAAGCGCAAGCTGCTGGAGAAGCAGAAGGAAGGCAAGAAGCGGATGAAGATGGTGGGTTCCGTGGAGGTTCCGCAGGAGGCCTTCATCGCCGTACTGAGCAGTGATGACAGCGCGGGTTCGGGCAAGGCCAAGAAGTAACCGCAGGTAGCACCAGGTGGCCCGGCAAATCGCCGCATCGGGGGTCCGTCGTACGAAAGCGCGACGGGCCCCTTTGTGCGCGCCGTGTGACCGTCTGGAGGAAGTGACAGGGCGCAGGCCCTTACGCAGTGGGCTCTCGGCCTTTACCCTGATGCCTGCTCGATAGTTACTCGCGAGTTAAACAACGCGAGTGGAACCAGCCGCACGTCAGCCGCACAGTCGCGGGTCCCCCGGAGGATGTCGTGAGCGACACACAGACACTGATCGAGAACCGTCCGCCGAGCGTGGCGACCCTCTTCCTGGAGCGCGTGACAGCCACGCCGGACGCCGAGGCGTACCGCTATCCCGTGCCGTCGGCCGTGGGGCAGGGCGCGGACGAGTGGAAGTCGCTGAGCTGGGCGCAGGCCGCCGAACGGGTCTACGCCATCGCTGCCGGGCTCATCGAGCTGGGCCTCCAGCCCGAGCAGCGCGTGGCCCTCGCCTCCTCGACCCGGATCGAGTGGATCCTCGCCGACCTGGGCATCATGTGCGCCGGCGCGGCCACCACCACGATCTATCCGCAGACCAACGCCGAGGAGTCGGCGTTCATCCTCGCCGACTCCGAGAGCCGGGTGCTCATCGCCGAGGACGCGGCCCAGGTGGCCAAGGCGCTGGAGAAGCGCGCCGAGCTGCCGAACCTCACGCATGTCATCGCCGTGGACGCGGAGGGCGTCGAGACCGGTGACTGGGTGCTCAGCCTCGCCGAGCTGGAGGCCCGCGGTGCGGCCCGGCTGGAGAAGGACCCCGAGCTGATCAAGCAGCGGGTCGGTGCGATCACCAAGGACCAGCTGGCCACCCTGATCTACACCTCCGGCACCACCGGCCGACCCAAGGGCGTACGGCTGCCGCACGACAACTGGTCGTACATGGCGAAGGCGATCGCCGCGACCGGCCTGGTCGGCGCGGAGGACGTGCAGTACCTGTGGCTGCCGCTCGCGCACGTCTTCGGCAAGGTGCTCACCTCCGGCCAGATCGAGGTCGGTCACGTCACCGCCGTCGACGGCCGTGTCGACAAGATCATCGAGAATCTGCCGGTCGTGCAGCCGACGTACATGGCGGCCGTGCCCCGCATCTTCGAGAAGGTCTACAACGGGGTCGCCGCCAAGGCCCGCGCGGGCGGCGGCGCCAAGTACAAGATCTTCCAGTGGGCCGCCGAGGTCTCCCGTGAGTACGCCAAGGTCACCCAGGACAACTTCCGGCGCACCGGCACCCACTCCGCGCCCTTCGGACTCGCCGCCAAGCACAAGGTCGCCGACACGCTCGTCTACGCCAAGATCCGCGAGGCCTTCGGCGGCAACCTGCGCGCGTGCGTCTCCGGCAGCGCCGCCCTCGCCCCGGAGATCGGCTTCTTCTTCGCCGGCGCCGGCATCCACATCCTGGAGGGCTACGGCCTCACGGAGTCCTCGGCCGCGTCCTTCGTGAACCCGGGTGAGGCCTACCGCACCGGCACGGTCGGCAAGCCGCTGCCCGGCACGGAGGTGCGCATCGCCGACGACGGGGAGATCCTGCTGCGCGGCCCCGGCATCATGGAGGGCTACCACGGGCTGCCGGAGAAGACCGCCGAGGTGCTGGAGTCCGACGGCTGGTTCCACACCGGTGACATCGGGGAGCTGTCCCCGGACGGGTACCTGCGCATCACCGACCGCAAGAAGGACCTGATCAAGACCTCGGGCGGCAAGTACATCGCGCCCGCCGAGGTCGAGGGGCAGTTCAAGGCGGTGTGCCCGTACGTCTCCAACATCCTGGTGCACGGCGCCGACCGGAACTTCTGCACGGCGCTGATCGCGCTGGACGAGGTCGCGATCGTGGCGTGGGCCGAGGAGAACGGGCTCGGCGGCAAGTCGTACGCGGAGATCGTCGCCGCGCCGGCCACCGTCGAGATGGTCGACGAGTATGTGCGGCAGCTCAACGCCGGGCTGCAGAAGTGGCAGACGATCAAGAAGTTCCGGCTGCTGCCGCGGGATCTCGATGTGGAGCACGGGGAGATCACGCCGAGCCTGAAGCTGAAGCGGCCGGTTGTCGAGCGGGAGTACAAGGCTCTGATCGAGGAGATGTACGCGGGTACGCGCGAGGCGTAGCGCGGTCGCGGAGGGGTGGCGGGGAGCGCCGGCGGCCGCGGGTGGTCTGTGGTTGCTCGCGCCCCGCGGCGCAGCCGCTGGTCGATACAGCCCCGCGCCCCTTCAGGTCGGCAAGGTCACCCCTTTCCGACCAGCCGACGTATCTCGTGGACCCTGGCGCGTAGGTCCGTCAGGTTCAGGGGCGTGCCCTCGGCGAGCTGGTCCTCCAAAGCCTCCAACTGGGTACTCAGCTCTCGGCTGTGGACGTGCTCTCGGCTCAGCAGACGCTCCAACTGCCTGTTCTTGCGGTACAGGTCCAGGAACACCGACACCTTCGCGCGTAGCACCCAAGGGTCGAACGGCTTGGTCAGATAGTCCGCCGCGCCTGTCGCGTAGCCGCGGAAGGCGTAGCCCGGGTCGTCCTCCGCGCCGGTCAGGAAGATGATCGGGACGTCCTTGGTCTGGTCGAGTCGTTTGATGTTGGTGGCGGTCTCGAAGCCGTCCATGCCCGGCATGCGGACATCGAGCAGCACCAGGGCGAAGCGTTGCCGCAGCAGCGCCTTCATCGCCTCCTCGCCCGAACGCGCGCGGACGAGCGGCTCGTTGAGGGACCCCAGTACGGCCTCCAGCGCGATCAGGTTGTCCTCCATGTCGTCGACCAGGAGGATGCCGGCACGCTCGTCGGTCGTTGCCTCAGCGCTCATGATGAAGTGGCCTCACTCGGTGATGGTCGGCGGAACCTCTTCCCCTTCGGAAGCGCTCGGTTCCGGTACTACGGAGTTGTCCGCGGCCTCGGGGTCCAGGAGGTCGCAGACGACGGTCAGCAGCTGATCCACGTCCACCGGCTTCGGTACGTAGTCGTTGGCGCCCCGCGCGATGGACTTCTCCCGGTCGCCGGGCATGGCCTTCGCGGTGAGGGCGACGATGGGCAGGTCCGTCCAGCGCGGAGTGCGACGGATGGCGGAGATCGTCTCGTATCCGTCCATCTCCGGCATCATGATGTCCATCAGGACGAGTTCGACGTCCGGGTTGCGCTCCAGTGTCTCGATGCCCTCGCGGCCGTTCTCCGCGTACAGGACCGGCATGCCGACCCGGCCCAGGACATGGGTGAGCGCGAAGACGTTGCGGATGTCGTCGTCCACTATCAGCACCCGCCGCCCGGGCAGGATCTGCCCCGCCCGGCCCGTCTGCCAGGCCTCCAGCTTGGTCGGCGTCGGCCAGGAATCGTCCGCGTCGTGGGCGGTCGAGAAGAACGTCTCGGCGGACAGCTGCTCCGGCACCGGCAGTGGGCGGTCCTCGGGCACCGGGCCGGTGGCGGAGTGACCCGGGCTGACGACCGGGACGTACAGGGTGAACGTGGAGCCCCTGCCGGGCTCGCTCTCGGCGACGATACGGCCGCCCAGCAGGCCGGCGATCTCGCGGCTGATGGACAGGCCGAGGCCGGTGCCGCCGTACTTGCGGTTGGTCGTGCCGTCGGCCTGCTGGAACGCCTCGAAGATCACCGGGAGTTTCTCCGACGCGATGCCGATGCCGGTGTCGGACACCGAGAACGCGATCACCTCGTCGCCCTCCAGGACGTAGTGGTGGTCGGGGTCCTTCACCCGGTTCACGCGCAGCTCGACCTTGCCCGAGGCGGTGAACTTGATGGCGTTGGAGAGGAGGTTGCGCAGGATCTGCTGGAGGCGCTGCTCGTCCGAGTACATCTCGCGCGGTACGTCCTCGCCGACCGCCACCTCGAAGGCGAGCCCCCGGTCCAGGGTGAGCGGGCGGAAGGTGGCGTGGACATAGTCCAGCAGCTTGATGAGCGGCAGCCTCTTCGGGCGTACGTCCATCCGGCCGGCCTCGATCTTCGACAGGTCAAGGATGTCGTTGATCAGCTGGAGCAGGTCCGAGCCGGAGCGGTGGATCGTCGTCGCGAACTGGACCTCCTGGTCGGAGAGATGGCCGTCCGGGTTGTCGGAGAGCAGCCTCGCCAGGATCAGCAGCGAGTTCAGAGGTGTCCGCAGCTCGTGGGACATGTTCGCCAGGAACTCCGACTTGTACTGCGACGAAGTCGCCAGGAGCGCCGCTTTCTCCTCCAGTTCGGCGTTCGAGCGCTGCAGCTCCGCCTGCTGCATCTGGAGTTCGTCCGAGCGTTCCTGGAGCTGCATGGCCAGGCGCTGGGACTCGCCGAGCAGGGACTCCGTACGGGAGTTGGCGATGATCGTGTTGATCGCGACGGCAATGGTGTTCACGAACTGGTCGAAGAACGCCAGGTGCACGTCGGAGAAGCGGGAGAAGGACGCCAGCTCGATCACCCCGAGCAGCTTGTCCTCGAAGAGGATCGGGATGATGACGACGCTGCTGGGAGCCGCCTCGCCGAGCCCGCTGTTGATCTTGATGTAGTCCGGCGGGGCCTCCTCGACGAGGATCCGCTTCTTCTCGCGCGCCGCCTGCCGGACCAGGCCGTGCACCGGGAGGCCGCCGGTCTCGATGGTCGTGCCCTGGGCCGAGCCGTATCCGGCGATGAAGGCCAGTCCCTTCGTGGGAACCGTGGTGCGCAGCGCGGCGCTCTCCTCGTCCGGGTCGGCCAGGAAGAACGCGCCGTACTGGGCGTTCACCAGCGGCGTCAGCTCGCGCAGCAGCAGGTCGGCGACCTCCATCAGGTCGCGGTGGCCCTGCATCAGGGCGGCCAGGCGGGCCAGGTTGGACTCCAGCCAGTCCTTGGCGCGGGTCGTCTCGCGCAGGTTGGCCACCATCAGGTTGATGTTGTCCTTCAGCTCCGTGACCTCGCCGCGGGTCTCGACCGTGATCGAGCGGGACATGTCGCCCTGGGCCACCGCGGAGGCGACCTCGGCGATCGCGCGGACCTGGGTGGTCAGGTTCGACGCCAGCTCGTTCACGTTCGTCGTCAGGCGCTTCCAGGTGCCGTACACGCCCTCCACCCGGGCCTGGCCGCCGAGCTGGCCCTCGGAGCCCACCTCGCGGGCCACGCGGGTCACCTCGGAGGAGAAGGAGGAGAGGGTGTCGACCATCGTGTTGATGGCGGTCTTCAGCTCCAGGATCTCGCCGCGCGCGTCCACGTCGATCTTCTTGGAGAGGTCGCCGTTGGCGACGGCGGTCGTCACCTGCGCGATGTTGCGCACCTGTGAGGTGAGGTTGTCGGCCATGTAGTTGACGTTGTCGGTCAGGTCCCGCCAGACGCCGGAGACGCCCAGCACCTGCGCCCGGCCGCCGAGCCGGCCATCGGTGCCGACCTCGCGGGCCACGCGGGTGACCTCGTCGGCGAAGGCGCGCAGCTGCTGCACCATCGTGTTGACGGTGTCCTTGAGTTCGAGGATCTCGCCGCGGGCGTCGACGGTGATCTTCTTGGACAGGTCGCCGTTGGCGACGGCGGTCGTCACCTGCGCGATGTTGCGGACCTGCGAGGTCAGGTTCAGCGCCATGAAGTTGACGTTGTCGGTGAGGTCTTTCCATACGCCGCTGACGCCGCGTACCTGGGCCTGACCGCCGAGGTTTCCTTCGGTGCCGACCTCGCGGGCGACGCGGGTGACCTCGTCGGCGAAGGCGGAGAGCTGGTCGACCATCGTGTTGATGGTCGACTTGAGTTCGAGGATCTCGCCCTTCGCCTCCACCGTGATCTTCTTGCCCAGGTCGCCCTGGGCGACCGCGGTGGAGACCAGGGCGATGTTGCGGACCTGGGAGGTCAGGTTGTCCGCCATGAAGTTGACGTTGTCGGTGAGGTCTTTCCACACGCCGCTGACGCCGCGTACCTGGGCCCGGCCGCCGAGGTTTCCTTCGGTGCCGACCTCGCGGGCGACGCGGGTGACCTCGTCGGCGAAGGCGGAGAGCTGGTCGACCATCGTGTTGATGGTCGACTTGAGCTCGAGGATCTCGCCCTGGGCGTCGACGGTGATCTTCTGGCTCAGGTCGCCGTTGGCGACGGCGGTGGTGACCTGGGCGATGTTGCGGACCTGGGAGGTCAGGTTCGACGCCATGAAGTTGACGTTGTCGGTGAGGTCCTTCCATACGCCGCTGACGCCGCGTACCTGGGCCCGGCCGCCCAGCTGCCCTTCCGTACCCACCTCACGGGCGACCCTCGTCACCTCGTCGGCGAAGGCGGAGAGCTGGTCGACCATCGTGTTGACGGTCAGCTTGAGTTCGAGCAGCTCGCCGGTCGCCTCGACGGTGACCGTGCGGGTCAGGTCGCCGCGGGCCACCGCCGTGGTCACCAGCGCGATGTCACGCACCTGCGCCGTCAGCCGGGACGCCATCGTGTTGACGGCCTCGGTCACATCCCGCCAACTTCCCGACAGTCCCTGCACCTTGGCCCGCCCGCCGAGTCGGCCCTCGGTGCCGACCTCGCGGGCCACGCGGGTGACCTCGCCGGTGAACAGGGAGAGCTGGTCGACCATCTTGTTCACGGCGCGGCCCAGGCGGCGCAGGTCGCCGCGTAACTGGCGGCTGCCGTCGTGCAGATCGACACGCTGGGTCAGGTCACCGCCGGCCACCGCGTCGAGTACGCGCGTCGCGTTCGCCGCCGGGGCGACGAGGGCGTCGAGCACCTGGTTGACGTCGTTGACGCGGGTCGTCCAGTCACCGGGGCCCGGGCTCGCCGAGAGCCGCTCGTCGAGCCTGCCGTGCCGGACCAACTCCCGTTTGACCCGCTGCACTTCACGGTTGAAGTGCGTGCTCCGGTCCATGATCTGGTTGAAGACCGCCGTCAGCTCGGCCACCACTCCTCACCGGTCTCCGGCAGCCTCCGGAAGTCGCCGTCCCTCGCCGCGGTCATCGCGGCGAGCAGCGGGCGCAGTTCCGATGCTCGAATCTGACCGTCTTTCTGTCCGTCTTCGAGCACACGCGTAGCACGGTCATCACTCATGGCGGCCCACTTCGGTAACTCGGTGCTTATGGGCGTGGCCAGTCTGTCACTCTGTCGGCGTCGACTGAGGCGTATTCGTCCGAACCGTTCGGGGAGCTGTAGATGGGGGCCATTCCGGCGCAACGGGAGACCGTTTCCCGTGCCTCTGATGCGCCTGCGCCCGGGAGCGTGGGCGCGGAAACCCGCGCCATCCTCCCCGGCAGTCCGATCTCCCCGGGCTCCGCCCGCACCCTCGTGCGCAACGCCCTCACCGAATGGGCCGCCTCCGGGCTCCCCGGCACCGAGCACCTCAGCGCCCGCCTCGTCGACGACGCCGTCGTGGCCGTCAGCGAGCTGGTCACCAACGCCGTCGTGCACGCCGGCACCGATCTGGAGCTCACCTGCCGGCTGGAGGACACCGGCGCCCTCGTCGTCGAGGTCCTGGACCACCACCCCTCGCGCGCCCCGCGCGACGGCGAGGTGGAGGCGCCGTACGAGACACCGGAGTACGGGCGCGGCCTGCGGCTGGTGTCCCGGCTCGCCGAGTCCTGGGGCGTCACCTATCGCACCGGCGCCAAGACCGTGTGGGCACGGCTGCCCGCCGAGGACCCCGTGGCGGCCAAGGACGACATCGAGGCCTACGCCGAGGAGCGCGCGCTGGAGCGCGGGCTGCGTGTCGCCGAGATCCTTGCCCCCGAACCCCAGCGTGCCGAGCGGGAGAGGGACTGGCTCAACCGCGGTGCCCTGTCCTTCCTCGCCGAGGCCTCCGACCTGCTCGCCGGGCAGCTCGACGAGAACCTGGTCGCCGCGCTCGCCGGCCAGCTGATCGTGCCGCGGCTGGCGGACTGGTGCGCGGTGTGGCTGGAGGACGAGGTCGCCGGGCGCTGGGGATACCCACGATCGGGTGAGCCGGGGGGCGGGGCGGGCTGGGCGGCGGACGGCGCGGCCGGGCACGGGCCTCGGCTGGCCCGCGTCTGGCACGGCTCCGAGAACGTTATCGAGGAGCTGCGCCAGGCCCTGGAGAAGGAGCCGCCGCTCCCGGCCGACGACCACCGCACCGGCCCGGTCGCCTACCCCTGGCCCGGTGCGGCGCTCGGCGCGCGCGGGATGCGCGGCACGGCGCTCGCCTACCGCCTGATCGCCGGGGGCCGCCCACTGGGCACGCTGGTCATCGGGCGAGCCGACCTCATGCGCTTCCCCGACGAGGTCACCGGGCTCGTCGAGGACCTCAGCCGCCGGGTGGCCCTGGCCATCGGCGCGGCCCGCCAGTACGCCCGGCAGGTCACCATCAGTCGGGTCCTGCAGCGCGGACTGCTGCCCGGCGCCGTCGCGGAGATCCCCGGCGTGGCCAGCGCGCTGGTGTACGAGCCGTGCGACAAGGGCGGCCCGAGCGGTGACTTCTACGACCTGTTCCCGGCCGGCGACGGCCGCTGGTGCTTCGCCATCGGGGACGTCCAGGGCAAGGGCCCCGAGGCGGCCGTGGTGATCGGCATCGCGCGCCCCTGGCTGCGGCTCCTCGCCCGGGAGGGCTACCGGGTCGCCGACGTCCTCGACCGCCTCAACCAGCTCCTCCTCGACGACGCCACGGAGGCCGCCGACGCCGCCGCGCGCGCCCTCGTCGGCCCGGTCCCGCCGGCGCCCGGCGACGGCCCGCAGACCCGCTTCCTGTCCCTCCTCTACGGCGAACTCACCCCCTTCGACGGCGGCATCCGCTGCACCCTCGCCTCCGCCGGACACCCGCTGCCGCTGCTGCTGGGCGCCGGCGGCGAGGTCTACACCGCCGCGCATCCGCAGACCCTCCTCGGGGTCGTCGAGGACGCCACGTACACCAGCGAGACCTTCGAGCTGCGCTCCGGGGACACCCTGCTGTGCGTGACCGACGGGGTGACGGAGCGGCGCAGCGGCACCCGCCAGTTCGACGACGGCGACGGCCTCGCGACCGCGCTCGCCGGGTGCGCGGGGCTGAACGCCGAGCTGATCGCGGAGCGGATCCGCAGGCTCGTGCACGAGTTCAGCGGCCGTCCGCCGGAGGACGATCTGGCGTTGCTGGTGCTCCAGGCCGAGTAGCGGTTCGCTCGGTTCCGGCGGGCACGCGCGCGTGCTGGACAATAGAACCCATGCCTTCCGCACTCCCCGACGGCGAGCCCGTCCCCGACGACGGCACGCTCCCCGCGTCCGCCCTCGCCGGGGCCGCCGACCGCCCCCTCGGCTTCTACCTGCACGTCCCGTACTGCGCGACCCGCTGCGGCTACTGCGACTTCAACACCTACACGGCGACCGAGCTGCGCGGCACGGGCGGAGTGCTGGCGTCCCGCGACAACTACGCCGAGACCCTCGTCGACGAGATCCGCCTGGCCCGCAAGGTCCTCGGCGACGACCCGCGCGAGGTCCGCACGGTCTTCGTCGGCGGCGGTACGCCCACGCTGCTGGCCGCCGACGATCTCGTACGGATGCTGGGGGCGATCCGCGACGAGTTCGGGCTGGCACCGGACGCGGAGATCACGACGGAGGCGAACCCGGAGTCGGTGGACCCGGCATATCTGGCCACCCTGCGCGAGGGCGGCTTCAACCGGCTCTCCTTCGGCATGCAGAGCGCGAAGCAGCACGTGCTGAAGGTCCTGGACCGCACCCACACCCCGGGCCGCCCCGAGGCGTGCGTGGCGGAGGCCCGCGCGGCGGGCTTCGAGCATGTCAACCTGGATCTGATCTACGGCACACCGGGCGAGTCGGACGACGACTGGCGGGCCTCGCTGGAGGCGGCGATCGGCGCCGGTCCGGACCACGTGTCCGCCTACGCGCTGATCGTCGAGGAGGGCACGCAACTGGCCCGCCGCATCCGCCGGGGCGAGGTCCCGATGACGGACGACGACGTCCACGCGGACCGGTACCTGATCGCGGAGTCGGTGCTGTCGGAGGCGGGCTTCGACTGGTACGAGGTCTCCAACTGGGCGACCTCACAGGCGGGCCGCTGCCTGCACAACGAGCTGTACTGGCGGGGCGCCGACTGGTGGGGCGCGGGTCCGGGCGCCCACTCGCACGTGGGCGGCGTCCGCTGGTGGAACGTGAAGCATCCGGGCGCGTACGCGGCGGCCCTGGCGGCGGGGCGGTCGCCGGGGGCCGGGCGCGAGCTGCTGTCCGAGGAGGACCGCAGGGTCGAACGGATCCTGCTGGAGCTGCGGCTGCTGGAGGGGGTGCCGCTGGAGCTGCTGCGGGAGCGAGGGCTCGCTGCCTCGCGCCGAGCCCTCGCAGAAGGGCTCTTGCAGACCGGTCCGTACGAGGAGGGGCGGGCGGTGCTGACGCTTCGGGGGCGGTTGTTGGCGGATGCGGTGGTCAGGGATTTGGTGGACTGATCACTCGGGCGAGTGAATCGATGCGGAACGTCGGTTCGGTCCCTAACCTGATTCGTAGGCTGCCGCTAACAGGACGCGGCGGATGTGGAGGGCCACGGAGATGACCGCTGTGGACGAGCGTGGGATGACCAAGTACTTCGAGGAGCTTGAGCCTCCCGAGGGCGTCAAGGTCGAGCTCCTCCGGGGGGAAATCGTGATGATGGCCGCTCCCGATCTGGTGCACAACCGGATCGTGGTGGACGTGCAGGACCAGATCCCGCGCAAGCCCTGGGAACGACTCCAGACCACGGACCTGGACATCTTCGAAGAGGCCAGCGAGCCCATTCCAGACCTGGTGGTGCTGGAACGCGGTGTGGCCCCAGCCTCAGGCAACCTCGTGCCGTCCCAGCTGGTCACCTTGGTGGTCGAGGTGGTTTCGAAGACGAGTGTTGACCGGGATTACGGGCTCAAGCGTTCCATTTACGCGGCCGGCAAGATCCCCGCCTACCTGATCATCGACCCGATCATGGCGCACTGTGTTCTGCTCACCGACCCCATCGGCGATGGAGATCAAGCCGACTATCGCGGGCAGTGGATTACGAAGTTCGGTGACCCCGTGCCACTCGAAGTGATCGGTGTGGAGCTGGACACGAGCGAGTTCGGAACCCTCACCGGGGTCAGGCGTCACCGGCTGCCGTAACGAAGTCGATCAGCTCCTCCACCCGCCCCAGCAACTCCGGCTCCAGGTCCTTGTAGGACCCCACCCGCTTCAGGATCGCCTGCCACACCGCCCCGGTGTTCTCCGACGGCCACCCCAGTGCCCGGCACACCCCCGTCTTCCAGTCCTGCCCGTGCGGGACGCGTGGCCAGGACTCGATGCCCAGGGCCGACGGCTTCACCGCCTCCCAGATGTCGATGTACGGGTGGCCGACGACCAGGGCGTGTTCGCTGGTCACCGACTCGGCGATGCGCCACTCCTTCGTGCCGGGGACCAGGTGGTCCACCAGGACGCCGAGGCGGGCGTCCGGGCCCGGAGCGAATTCGGTCACGATGGACGGCAGGTCGTCGACGCCCTCCAGGTACTCCACGACCACGCCCTCGATGCGCAGGTCGTCGCCCCAGACCTTCTCGACCAGCTCGGCGTCGTGGCGGCCCTCCACGTAGATACGGCCGGCGCGGGCCACGCGTGCGCGTGCGCCGGGGACGGCGACCGAACCGGACGCCGTACGGCTGGGACGTGCGGGAGCCGAGGACGACGGGCGTACGAGCGTCACCACCTTGCCCTCCAGCAGGAACCCCCGCGGCTCCAGCGGGAACACCCGGTGCTTGCCGAAGCGGTCCTCCAGCGTCACCGTGCCCGCCTCGCAGCGGATCACCGCGCCGCAGAAACCCGTGCCCGGCTCCTCCACGACCAGGCCCGGGTCCGCCGGTACCTCGGGGGCGGGCTTGGGCTTCTTCCAGGGCGGGGTCAGGTCCGGGGAGTACTGGCGCATTCGGATGACGATAGGAGAAGCCCCGCGGGTACGTCTCGCGGATCAGGGCGACACGCCGAAACGGGCCGCCAAGGCGTCGCGCTGGCGTCGTACGAACTCCGCGTCCACCACCGCTCCGTGACCGGGCACGTACAGCGCGTCCTCGCCGCCCAGGTCCAACAGGCGGTCCAGGGCGGCAGGCCAGTGCGACGGTACGGCGTCGGGGCCCGCCTGGGGTTCGCCGGACTCCTCCACCAGGTCGCCGCAGAAGACGACCTCCCGATCACCGGAGGCCGCGCCCGGCACCAGCACGACCAGATCGTGGGCCGTGTGGGCCGGGCCCACGTTCGCGAGCAGGACCTGGCGGCCGCCCTCCAGGTCGAGGGTCCACTCGCCGCTCACCTGATGGCGGGGGCGGACCAGGGCGTCCAGCGCCTCGTCGGCGGCGTCCGGGTCCAGGCCGTTGCCCACGGCGTCCGAGCGCAGTTCCGCACGCTCGTGCGCGAACACCGTGTCCATGCCCACCGGGCCGTACACCTCCGCCCCCGCGAACGCCGCAGCCCCGAAGACATGATCGAAGTGGGGATGGGTGAGCGCGAGATGAGTCACACGGTGACCCGCGAGCCACTGTGCCTGCGTACGCAACCGCACACCTTCCCCGAGGCTTGACCCGGCGTCGATCACGAGCGCCGTGTCCCGGCCCAAGACCAGCCCCGCCGTGCAGTCCCAGCTCGGGAGCCGGCACCTGCCCACCCCGGTCGCCAGCCGTTCCCACCCGAGCTCTTCCCAAGTCACCGTCATACGGCGACGCTAACCAAGACACCACCGTCGGGCATGGTGGTGCGGGACCGGCCTTGCCCGGGGCGTACCCCACCGCCGTACACTGGCCGGGGACGGTTGGCACTCACCAGCGCAGAGTGCCAGGCGAGATGTCAAGGAGCGACTTCTGGAGGTGTGCGCGGTTGCTGAATGAACGCAGGCTTCAGGTGTTGCGCGCCATCGTCCAGGACTATGTCGGGACCGAGGAGCCGGTCGGGTCGAAGGCGCTGACCGAGCGGCACAACCTCGGGGTCTCCCCGGCGACCGTCCGCAACGACATGGCTGCCCTGGAGGACGAGGGATTCATCGCCCAGCCGCACACCAGCGCGGGGCGCATCCCGACCGACAAGGGTTACCGGCTGTTCGTCGACAAGCTCGCCGGCGTCAAGCCGATGACCCCGCCGGAGCGGCGCGCCATCCAGAACTTCCTCGACGGCGCCGTCGACCTCGACGACGTCGTGGCGCGCACCGTGCGGCTGCTCGCGCAGCTCACGCGGCAGGTCGCCGTGGTGCAGTACCCGTCCCTGACCCGGTCCACCGTCCGGCATGTGGAGCTGCTCTCGCTCGCGCCCGCGCGTGTGATGCTCGTGCTGATCACGGACACCGGGCGGGTCGAACAGCGGATGATCGACTGTCCCGCGCCGTTCGGCGAGGCCTCGCTCGCGGATCTGCGCGCGCGGCTCAACAGCCGGGTCGCGGGGCGGCGCTTCACCGATGTGCCGACGCTCGTCGAGGACCTCCCCGAGGGCTTCGACACAGAGGACCGCGGCACCGTCTCGGCCGTGCTCTCCACCCTTCTGGAGACACTCGTCGAGGAGAACGAAGAGCGGCTGATGATCGGCGGCACCGCCAATCTCACCCGCTTCGGACATGACTTCCCCCTCACCATCCGGCCCGTCCTGGAGGCCCTCGAGGAGCATGTCGTGCTCCTCAAACTCCTTGGCGAGGCAGGGGATTCGGGCATGACCGTACGCATCGGTCACGAGAACGCCTATGAGGGACTCAACTCCACGTCTGTCGTGTCGGTCGGCTACGGTTCGGGCGGCGAGGCAGTTGCCAAGCTCGGCGTGGTCGGACCGACCCGCATGGATTACCCGGGAACGATGGGAGCGGTACGCGCAGTGGCACGGTACGTCGGACAGATCCTGGCGGAGTCGTAAGTGGCCACGGACTACTACGCCGTTCTCGGCGTGCGTCGCGACGCGTCGCAGGAAGAGATCAAGAAGGCCTTCCGGCGGCTCGCACGCGAGCTGCACCCGGACGTCAATCCGGACCCGAAGACCCAGGAGCGGTTCAAGGAGATCAACGCCGCTTACGAGGTGTTGTCGGACCCGCAGAAGAAGCAGGTCTACGACCTCGGCGGCGACCCGCTGTCCCAGGCGGGCGGCGCGGGAGCGGGCGGCTTCGGTGCGGGCGGCTTCGGGAACTTCTCGGACATCATGGACGCCTTCTTCGGTACGGCGTCCCAGCGCGGCCCGCGTTCGCGCACCCGCCGGGGCCAGGACGCGATGATCCGGCTGGAGATCGAGCTCGACGAGGCGGCCTTCGGCACGACGAAGGACATCCAGGTCGACACGGCCGTCGTCTGCAACACCTGCAACGGTGAGGGGGCTGCCCCCGGCACCTCCGCCCAGACGTGTGACATGTGCCGCGGTCGCGGTGAGGTGTCGCAGGTGACGCGGTCCTTCCTGGGCCAGGTCATGACCTCCCGGCCCTGCCCGCAGTGTCAGGGGTTCGGGACCGTGGTTCCCACGCCGTGCCCCGAGTGCGCGGGCGACGGGCGCGTACGGTCCCGCCGGACCCTCACGGTCAAGATCCCCGCCGGTGTCGACAACGGCACCCGGATCCAGCTCGCCGGCGAGGGCGAGGTCGGCCCCGGTGGCGGTCCCGCCGGTGACCTGTACGTCGAGATCCACGAGCTGCCGCACTCGACCTTCCAGCGGCGCGGCGACGACCTGCACTGCACGGTGACGATCCCGATGACCGCGGCGTCCCTCGGCACGAAGGTGCCGCTGGAGACCCTCGACGGCGTGGAGGAGGTCGACATCCGGCCCGGCACCCAGTCCGGTCAGTCGATTCCGCTGCACGGACGCGGTGTGACGCATCTGCGGGGCGGCGGGCGCGGCGACCTCATCGTCCACGTCGAGGTCACCACGCCGACCAAGCTGGACCCCGAGCAGGAGCGATTGCTGCGTGAGCTGGCCAAGCTGCGCGGCGAGGAGCGGCCGACGGGGCAGTTCCAGCCGGGTCAGCAGGGGTTGTTCTCGCGGTTGAAGGATGCGTTCAACGGGCGCTGACGCGAGTTTGCGAGGTGCTGCCGGGGGTCCGGGGGTTGGCCCCCGGGCAGGCACAGTCAGCCGGGGCAGCAGGGGTTGTTCTCGCGGTTGAAGGATGCGTTCAACGGGCGCTGAGTCCGGTCGGGCAGTCCCCTGCATCGCACGGCCCAGGGCCGATTCGGACTTGTTCGGAGGACGTGACAACATGCCGTCATGTCCTCCGCGCTGACCGATCTCTTCCCCTATCCGATCGTGCAGGCCCCCATGGCGGGCGGCGTCTCCGTGCCGCAGCTCGCGGCTGCCGTGTCCGAGGCCGGTGGGCTGGGGTTTCTCGCCGCCGGGTACAAGACCGCCGACGGGATGTACCAGGAGATCAAGCAGCTGCGGGGGCTGACGGGCCGACCCTTCGGGGTCAACCTGTTCATGCCGCAGCCCGAGTATGCCGACGCCGCGGCCGTGGAGGTCTACGCGCATCAGCTCGCCGGTGAGGCCGCCTGGTACGAGACCGAGCTGGGGGACCCGGACAGCGGGCGGGACGACGGGTACGACGCAAAGCTGGCCGTGCTGCTCGACAACCCGGTGCCGGTCGTCTCGTTCCACTTCGGGGTGCCGAAGCCCGATGCGCTGGAGTCCCTGCGCCGCGCCGGAACCTTCACCCTCGTCACCGTCACCACCACGGACGAGGCCCTCGCCGTGCAGCAGGCCGGTGCCGACGCCGTGATCGTGCAGGGGGTGGAGGCCGGCGGGCACCAGGGGACGCATCGCGACAACCCGGAGACGGACCGGTCGGGCATCGGGCTGCTCTCCCTCCTCGCGCAGGTCCGCGAGACCGTGAGCCTGCCCATCGTCGCCGCGGGCGGCATCATGCGCGGCAGCCAGATCGCCGCCGTCCTCGCGGCCGGGGCCAGTGCCGCCCAGCTCGGCACCGCCTTCCTCGCCACCCAGGAGTCCGGCGCCAACGCCCTGCACAAGCAGGCGCTGACCAACCCCCTGTTCGTACGGACCGAGTTGACGCGCGCGTTCTCCGGCCGGCCCGCCCGCGGCCTGGTCAACCGCTTCATGCGCGAGCACGGGCCGTACGCCCCCGCCGCCTACCCCGAGGTCCACCACCTGACCTCCCCTGCGCAAGAAGGCCGCCGCGTCCGGTGACGCGCAGGGCATGGCCCTGTGGGCGGGACAGGGGCACCGTATGGCACGCGACCTGCCCGCCGGGCAGCTGGTGGAGGTGCTGGCCGCCGAGCTGGCCGCCGCTGTGACAGCGTTGTCGGCGGCGCCCAACGGGGGTGCGGTCGGATGACGGCGCCGGTGTTCGTAGTCGAGTCGCTGGAGCGGGGCCACCTGTCCGGCGGCGAGTACGTGCTCGACGGTCCCGAGGGGCGGCACGCCGTCTCGGTGAAGCGGCTGCGGGTCGGCGAGGAGGTCGTCCTCACCGACGGGCTCGGGCGCTGGGCCGCGGGTGTCGTCAAGGCGGCCGAGGGCAAGGACCGGCTGGTCGTGGGCGTGGGTGCGGTGGCCGAGGAGCCGGTGGCACAGCCTCGTATCACCGTCGTCCAGGCCCTCCCCAAGGGCGACCGCGGTGAACTGGCCGTCGAGACCATGACCGAGACCGGCGTCGACGCGATCGTGCCGTGGGCGGCTGCCCGGTGCATCACGCAGTGGAAGGGCGAGCGGGGGGCCAAGGCCCTCGGCAAGTGGCGGGCCACCGCCCGCGAGGCCGGCAAGCAGTCGCGCCGGGTGCGCTTCCCGGAGATCGCGGAGGCGGCCACGACCAAGCAGGTCGCGGCGCTGCTCGCCGACGCCGACTTCGCCGCCGTACTGCACGAGGAGCGCGACTACGGCAGTGAGCCGCTCGCGACGGCCGAACTGCCCGCCGAGGGCGAGATCGTGCTCGTCGTCGGCCCCGAGGGCGGCGTGGCCCCCGAGGAACTCGCCCTCTTCGAGGAGGCGGGCGCGAAGGCGTACCGTCTGGGCCGTACCGTCCTGCGCACCTCCACCGCCGGGACCGCGGCGACGGCACTGCTCCTCGGCCGCACCGGCCGCTGGGCCTGACCAGGAGGGACGTCCGCCGTGGAACTCGCCCAAGTAAGGCTCCTGGTCGGCGACTTCGCCGCCTGCTACCGCTTCTACGCCGATGTCCTCGGCCTCAAGCCGCAGTCGGGCGCGACGAACGGGCCCTACGAGAAGTTCAGCCCCGCCACCGGTTCGGCGGGCATCGCCCTCCAGGACCGGGCGATGATGGCCGGGGTCCTGGGCGAACTCGGCGACGAGGCCAGGGGACATCGCTCACTGGTGGTCCTGCGCGTCGACGATCTGGACGCCTACTGCACACAGATCACCGAACGCGGCGCGACCCTCCTCCACGACCCCACCCCGCTGACCGACCGCATGCGCGTCGCCCACCTCAAGGACCCTGAGGGGAACCTGGTGGAACTTCAGGAGTGGCTGCTGCTGCGCACCTGAGGAGCCCGCCCCGCCGTGAACTGGGCGAGCCGGGAGTGGCCGTATGCGCTCTACCGCGGCGGCCGGGACAGTGGCAGGCTGCCGTCCCATGGGGGCATTCAGGAGGGTTTGGTCTCGCGTCGACCGGCGTGCGGGGCGTCGTGCGCGGGTGGCTGCCGTGGCGGGGCTCGCGGTCGTCGCCGTCGGCTCGGTGGTCGGGTGTGATCCGGGTGGGCTGAGCTCGGCGACCGTGGCGTTCACGACCGATCAGACCGTGACCGAGGAGCTGCAGCGGCAGAAGGCCGACGTGCAGTGGCTCAACTGCACGGGCTCGTACGACGACAGGGGCAACGGCAGCTCGCCGACCGCCAGTGAGAACACCGTCGTCAAGGTCGACTGCGAGGGTGAGACCAAGGACGGCAAGGACATCGTCGTCACCGGCCGGATCACCCGGGCCGTCAGCGGTTCCTGTGTGCGCGGGGACCTCGTCGCCAAGATCGACGGCAAGGAGTGGTTCCACGTGAACGGGCTGGGCAAGTGCGACGCCACGCCCTCGCCCGTCAACCCGTCCGGGGGCGGACAGCAGCCCGGCCCCACGGTCACGGTGACCGTCACCAAGACCGTCTACTGCAAGCAGCACCCGAACTGCTGGCCGGAGGGCAAGTGACCGTCTCCCGGCGGGAGTTGGGCCAAGTGATCCAAAGGCCTGTTCGCGGGCGCCGCGCTTGCCTAGGGTGATCGGGTGACACAGTCCGCGACGCCTGCTCCGACTTCGGCCCCCGTCCCCGCGCCGTCGTATCTGCGGTATCCGCATCTGCACGGCGACCTCGTCGCCTTCATCGCCGAGGACGACGTATGGCTCGCCCCTCTCGACGGCGGCCGGGCCTGGCGGGTCAGTGCCGACAACGTGCCGGTCTCCCTGCCGCGCATCTCGCCCGACGGTACGACCGTCGCCTGGACCTCCAGCCGCGACGGCGCCCCCGAGGTGCACATCGCGCCGGTCGACGGCGGCCCCTCCCGGCGCCTCACCCACTGGGGCAGCGGGCAGACCCGGGTGCGCGGCTGGACCCCCGACGGCCAGGTCCTCGCGATCAGCACCCAGGGCCAGGCGGGCAGCCGCCGCACCTGGGCCCACACGGTCCCGCTCGACGGCGGACCGGCCACCACCCTGCCGTACGGGCCCGTCGCCGACGTCGTCCACGGGCCTCGGCTGCTGCTCGCGTCCGCGCCCATGGGGCTGGAGGCGGCCCGGTGGAAGCGCTACCGGGGCGGTACGGCGGGGAAGTTGTGGATCGAGGCCGAGGGCGACGGGGACTTCGTACGGCTGCATGAGGAGCTGGACGGGAACATCGAGTACCCGATGTGGGTGGGAGAGAGGGTCGCTTTTCTCTCCGACCACGAGGGCGTGGGGGCCGTGTACTCCTCCCTCGCCGACGGGTCCGACCTGCGACGGCACACCCCTGATGGGGGCGCCTCCCGCTCGAGCGAAGCCGAGAGTGGGGGAGGCTTCTACGCCCGGCACGCCGCGAGCGACGGCACCCGCGTCGTGTACGCCTCGGCCGGTGAACTGTGGCTCCTGGACGACCTCGACGGCGCCGAGCCGCGCCGGCTCGACATCCGGCTCGGCGGGCAGCGCACCGACCGGCAGACGTACCCGTTGAACGCCGCCCGCGCGTTCGGGGAGGCGGCGCCCGACCACACCGCGCGCGGCAGCGCGGTCTCCGTGCGGGGTGCCGTGCACTGGGTCACCCACCGCTCCGGCCCCGCCCGTGCGCTCGCCGCCGAGCCGGGGGTACGCGCCCGGCTGCCGCGCACCTTCCGCGCGGAGGGCGAGGAGTGGGTGGTGTGGGTGACCGACGCGGAGGGCGACGACGCGCTGGAGTTCGCGCCCGCGACCGGGCTCGCGCCCGGAGCCACCCCGCGCAGGCTCGGCGCCGGGCAGCTGGGCCGCGTCCTGGAACTCGCCATGGCGCCCGACGGGAGCCGGGCCGCGGTCGCCGCGCACGACGGCCGCGTGCTGTTCGTCGAGCGGGAGACCGGCGAGGTGCGCGAGGTGGACCGCAGCGTGGACGGGGACGTCTCCGGGCTGGTCTTCTCGCCCGACTCGGCCTGGCTCGCCTGGTCGCACCCCGGCCCGCGCCCGCTGTCCCAGCTCAAGCTCGCCAACACCACCGACCTGTCGGTGTCCGAGGCGACCCCGCTGCGCTTCCAGGACTACGCGCCGGCCTTCACGCAGGACGGCAAGCACCTGGCGTTCCTGTCGACGCGGGCCTTCGACCCGGTCTACGACGAGCATGTCTTCGACCTCGCGTTCGTGGTCGGCTCCCGCCCGCACCTGATCACCCTCGCCGCGACCACCCCGTCCCCCTTCGGTCCGCAGCGGCACGGCCGCCCCTTCGACGCGCCCGACAAGGACGAGACACCCGACAGCGAGGGCACCCCGTCCACCCGCATCGACCTCGAAGGACTCGCCGACCGGATCGTGCCGTTCCCGGTCGAGGCCGCCCGCTACACCACTCTGCGGACCGCCAAGGACGGCGTGCTGTGGCTGCGGCACCCCGTGCGCGGCGCTCTGGGTGCCTCCCGGGCCACGCCGGACGACCCCGAGCCCAAGACCGAGCTGGAGCGCTACGACCTCGTCCAGCGGCGCGTCGAGCATCTCGCCGACGACGCCGACGACTTCGAGGTCAGCGGCGACGGCAAGCGGGTGCTGCTGTGGACCGACGGACGGCTGAAGGTCGTACCGAGCGACCGGCGGGCCTCCGGCGACGACGACAGCGACACGAACATCACCGTGGACCTGAGCCGGGTACGGCAGACGGTCGACCCGTCGGCCGAATGGCGGCAGATGTTCGAGGAGACCGGCCGCATCATGCGCGACCACTTCTGGCGGCCGGACATGAGCGGGGTGGACTGGTCCGGGGTGCTGGACCGCTACCGCCCGCTGCTCGACCGGGTGGCGACCCACGACGACCTGATGGACCTGCTGTGGGAGGTGCAGGGCGAACTGGGCACCTCGCACGCCTACGTCTCCCCGCGCGGCGGGTACGCCAGCGGGGCCCGGCAGGGACTGCTCGGCGCAGACATCTCCCGCCACGCCGACGGGAGTTGGCGGATCGACCGGATCCTGCCCTCGGAGACCTCCGACCCCGACGCCCGGGCCCCGCTGGCCGCGCCCGGGGTCGCCGTGCGCGCCGGGGACGCGATCGTGGCGGTGGCCGGCGCGCCGGTGGACCGGGTGACCGGGCCGGGCCCGCTGCTCGTCGGCACGGCGGGCAAGGCGGTGGAGCTGACGATCTCGCCGGCCGGGGGCGGAGACGTACGGCATGCGGTCGTGGTCCCGATCGCCGACGAGCAGCCCCTGCGGTACCACGCCTGGGTGGCGGACCGGCGGGGTTACGTCCACGAGAAGTCCGGCGGCCGGCTGGGCTACCTCCATGTGCCGGACATGCAGGCGCCCGGGTGGGCTCAGATCCACCGTGACCTGCGCGTCGAGGTGGCACGCGAAGGGCTCGTCGTGGACGTGCGGGAGAACGGCGGCGGGCACACCTCGCAGCTCGTCGTCGAGAAGCTGGCCCGGCGGATCGTGGGCTGGGAACTGCCGCGCGGGATGCGGCCGTACAGCTATCCCGCGGACGCCCCGCGCGGACCCGTCGTGGCGGTGGCGAACGAGTTCTCCGGCTCCGACGGGGACATCGTGAACGCCGCCATCAAGGCGCTGGGGCTCGGCCCGGTGGTGGGCACGCGGACGTGGGGCGGCGTCATCGGGATCGACAGCCGCTACCGCCTGGTCGACGGCACGCTCATCACCCAGCCGAAGTACGCCATCTGGCTGGAGGGCTACGGCTGGGACGTGGAGAACCACGGCGTCGACCCGGACGTGGAGGTGCTCCAGCGCCCGCAGGACTGGGCGGCGGGGCGGGACGCCCAGCTGGACGAGGCGATCCGGATCGCGCTGGCGGGGCTGGAGGAACGGCCGGCGAAGACACCGCCGGCGCTGCCGAGCTGAGGCGGACCGATGGCTCCGCTGGTCTGAGGCGGGTCGACGGCTCTGCTGGTCTGATGCGGGTCGGCGGCACGTCCGGCTGTTCGCGACGGCGGCGCTCTTCCTCGGCATCGGCAACCAGGCATGGCCGGCCGCCCATCGCGTTGGCGGCCGTGGGCGACGGTGGCGACGAGTGCCGCGTGAAGCAACCCCCGTGACCGGAAACCGATCACCCGAGGCCGACGACGATACGATGCCTCCCGTAAAGACGCGCCCCACTCCCGGAGGGAACCCTCATGGCAGGCGAGCCGCAGGACGACTGTCTGTTCTGCAAGATTGTCGAGGGGCACGTCCCGGCGACGATCGTCCGGGAGACGGAGACGACCGTCGCGTTCCGGGACATCAACCCCCAGGCGCCCACCCACGTCCTGGTCATCCCCAAGGCGCACTACAAGGACGCCGCCGCCCTCGCCACCGCCGAACCGTCTCTCGCCGCGGACATGCTGCGCGAGGCCAAGGCCGTCGCCGACGAGGAAAAGCTGGAGAGCTACCGGATCGTCTTCAACACCGGCGCCGGCGCCGGCCAGACCGTCTGGCACGCGCACGCCCACATCCTCGGCGGCCGCGGCATGCAGTGGCCCCCCGGATAGGTCGCAGCAGCCGTGTCCGTACGTGAATTGGTAGTCCTCGGGACCGCGAGCCAGGTCCCCACCCGGCACCGGAACCACAACGGGTATCTGCTGCGGTGGGACGGACAGGGAATCCTGTTCGATCCCGGCGAGGGCACGCAGCGGCAGATGCTGCGGGCCAAGGTGGCCGCGCACGACCTGAACCGGATCTGCATCACCCACTTCCACGGGGACCACTCGCTGGGACTGGCCGGGGTCATCCAGCGGATCAACCTCGACAAGGTTCCGCATCCCGTCACCGCCCACTACCCGCGTTCCGGGCAGCGCTTCTTCGACCGGCTGCGGTACGCCACCGCCTACCGCGAGACCGTCGACATCGCCGAGGCCCCGATCAGCGAGGACGGCGTCATCGCCGCCACCGGCGGCCACAACCTGGAGACCGCGCGGCTCTCGCACCCCGTCGAGTCGTACGGCTACCGTCTCGTCGAGCCCGACGGCCGCCGCATGCTGCCCGAACGGCTCGCCGCGCACGGCATCAAGGGGCCGGACGTCGGACGGATCCAGCGGGAAGGGGTGCTGGACGGGGTCTCACTCGACGACGTCAGCGAGGTCCGACGCGGGCAGCGGTTCGCCTTCGTCATGGACACACGGCTGTGTGACGGCGTGTACAGCCTCGCCGACGGCTGCGACATGCTCGTCATCGAGTCCACCTTCCTGGACGAGGACGAGCAACTCGCCGTCGAGCACGGTCACCTGACCGCCGGTCAGGCCGCCCGGGTCGCACTCGACTGCGGCGTACGGCATCTCGTGCTCACCCACTTCAGCCAGCGCTACAGCGAGCCGGACGAATTCGAGCGGCAGGCGCGGGCCGCCGGGTTCGAGGGGGAGCTGACCGTCGCGCACGACCTGCTGCGGGTGCCCCTTCCGAAACGGCGGTAGCACAGCCGTACGATGCTTCGATGCCCCTCCCCAAAGCAGAACTGCACCTCCACATCGAAGGCACCCTCGAACCCGAGCTCGCCTTCGAACTGGCCGCACGCAACGGCGTCGAGCTGCCGTACCTGGACACCGACGAGATCCGCAAGGCCTATCAGTTCGAGGACCTCCAGTCCTTTCTGAACCTGTACTACGAGCTCATGGCTGTTCTGCGCACCGAGCGGGACTTCGAGGACCTCGCGAACGCCTACCTCGCCCGCGCCGCCGCGCAGGGCGTGCGGCATGCGGAGATCTTCTTCGACCCGCAGGCGCACACCAAGCGGGGCCTGGAGCTGGGCACGGTCGTCGAGGGGCTGTGGCGGGCGCTGGGGAGCAGCGAGGCGAACCACGGGGTCTCCACCCGGCTGATCATGTGCCTCCTGCGCGACGACTCGGCCGAGTCGGCCATGGACACGCTCCGGGCCGCCGAGCCGTATCTCGACCGGATCACCGGCGTCGGCCTCGACTCGGCCGAGGTCGGCCACCCGCCGGTGAAGTTCCGCGAGGTCTACGAGGCCGCCGCCGCGCTCGGTCTGCGGCGCGTCGCGCACGCGGGCGAGGAAGGCCCGCCCGCCTACATCACCGAGGCCCTCGACGTCCTCGGCGTCGAGCGCGTCGACCACGGGCTGCGGTGCATGGAGGATCCGGCGCTGGTCGAGCGGCTGGTGCGGGAGCGGGTGCCGCTGACGCTGTGTCCGCTGTCGAACGTACGGCTGCGCACCATCGACGTCCTCGCCGACCACCCGCTGCCCGCCATGCTCGACGCCGGGCTGCACTGCACGGTCAACTCCGACGACCCGGCCTACTTCGGCGGGTACGCCGGCGACAACTTCGACGCCGTACGCCAGACCCTCGGCCTCATCGACGAACGGCTCCGGGAGCTCGCCCGCAACTCGTTCCTCGCCTCCTTCCTGGAGGACGACGAGGAGCTGCGGGCGCGCTACCTGGCCGAGGTCGAGGCCTACGAGTTCGGGTAGTCGCCGAGGCTACGTGGCCGCGGTGAGGCGGTCGTGGACTGCGGGGCCGGCCTCGGCGGTGTCCAGGGGGATCTCGACGACTTCGACGACCTCGAAAACCTGGATGCTCTCCACGACCTCGATCGTCCGCCGGCTGCGGCGGCCCAGCGCCACCGCCGTCATCGGTACGGCGACGACCAGCAGCCCGACCGCGAGGACCGCGCCCATGGCCGGGAACCCGGCCTGTGCCGACAGGACGCTCCCGGTCAGCGGGCCCGCCGCCGTGCCCAGCGACGACGCCGAGCCGACGAGGACGGCCCAGCGGCCGCGGGTGTCGAGGGAGGCGGCGAGGCCGATGAGGTACGACAGGACGATCGGGTAGAAGGTGTTCCAGGCGATCTCGCCGGTCGCGAAGGTCGTCAGGTCGGTGGCGGACGCGCTGAGCGCGATGCACGCAGCGATGAGTGCTGTCCCGGCGCCGATGGGCAGTGCCTTGCCGAGGCGGGGGCCGAGCGCGCCGGCCCCGGTCACGCCCAGCAGGCCCGCGCCGAGCCCGACGGCGAACACCGCGCCGACCGTGGTCTCGGTCAACTGCGCCTGCGTCAAACCTATTCGGCCGCTGACACCCCAGAGGGAGTTCTGGGCGAGCGACCAGCACAGCATGCAGGCGGCGAGGGTCAGGCCCTGGCGGCGGTGGGGCAGACCGGAGCCGTCCCAGCCGGGCTGGTGCGACGTGGCCGTGGCGGCCGGGAGCCGGCCCGTCAGCGGCCATACGACGAGCGCGGTGAGCGCGATCGCGGCCAGCGGCTGGCCATGGCCCGGACCGAGGTGCGGCACCGTCAGATAGACGCCGCCCGCGAGGGCGGAGACACCGAGGAGGCCGAGTGTGGTGGCCCGGTGCGGGTCCGGCTGGGCGGCGATGCGGGTGGCGGCGACCGCGGTGGCCGTACCGGATCCGAAGCCGCCGATCAGGACGCCCAGGACGACGGACGGTACGGCGTGCGCGAGCGCTGCCACGCCGTAGCCGAGGACGGCGAGCGTGAGGCCGATGCGGGCGAGCCTGCGTGCGCCGATCCGCTCGACGCGCGAGGCCAGCAGGAAGCCCGCCGACGCCGAACTCAGCAGCAGGGCGCTGCCGACGGCGCCGGCCTGGGTGGGGGACAGCGGAAGACCGGAGTCGAGCCTGCCGACGACCGTCGGCAGAAGATACGGAGCGAGGTACCCGGCCGTGAAAAGGGCGACGAGGGGCCAGGCAGTGGTGCGAGGGGCGAACACGGGCGTTCCCAGGGCATGCGAAAGGAGCGGCTCAAGAGGGGGAGGAGCGCAGGCCGTCGACGGACAGGAACGCGCGGAGAATTTGTATCAAGCACACGGTTCGGAGAAGAAGCGCGGGGGGTGTGATCTGGCGCACGTTGCGTTTGGGGTGGGGAAGGCCGGGTAAACGAGGCCTTTCCGTCCGGCGTTTCGAGGGCGGCGCTAACGCCAGTGCACCGCCCCGCCCGCCGCAGGTGCCGTCGCCTCGATCTTCGCCCTGATCTCCCGCATCACCGCGACGATCCTCTCCTCATGTCCCGCCGACAGCCGTGCCACCGGCACCGAGCAGCTGATCGCGTCCTGGGCGGGGGAGTCGTAGCGCAGGGCGAAGCCGAAGCCGACGATGCCGGGGACGCCCTCCTCGCGGTCGATCGAGTAGCCGCGCGCCCGCACCTCGGCGAGGTCGGCGGCGAGGGAGTCCCGGTTGGTGTGGGTGCGGGCGGTGAGGGGCTCGTACGGGCCCTCGGGGAGGTCGTCGTCCGGGTGCTCGGCGAGCAGTGCCTTGCCCAGCGCTCCCGCGTGCGCGGGGAGCCGTCGCCCGACCCGGCTGATCGTCCGCAGGTACTCGTGCGACTCGCGCGTCGCCAGATACGCCACGTCCCGGCCGTCCAGCCGCGCCATGTGGATCGTCTCGCCCAGCGCCTGGGACGCCTCGTCGAGATACGGGCGTACGGCGCGCACGCGCGGGTCGGAGTCGAGGTAGCTGGTGCCGGTGAGCAGGGCGTGGATGCCGATGCCGTAGAGGGAGCCGGTGACGTCCGTGCGGACCCAGCCGCGGGAGATCAGGGTCTGCAGCAGCGCGTACATGGAGCTGCGCGGCACGTCCAGCGCGTCGGCGAGCTCCTGGAGGCGGGCAGGGCGGTCGCCGCGCGCGGCGAGGAGCTCCAGCAGCTCCACCGTGCGCGCCGCGGACTTCACCTCGCGGACGCCACCTGTCTCTGACATGGGGCGATGGTAATCGGAGCGCCTCGGATCGGCCTTGGCATTGACGGTCGGGGTTCGCGTATCTAACCTCTATTCTCATACGTGGATAACGTCTACATGGGGAGATGGCAAAGGTGAGCCTCGATACCGACACGACCCGGCGGCTGCGGGACGGCATGGCGCACGGCGTGCTGTCGTTCCCCCTCACGAGCTTCCACAGCGACGGCTCGCTGGACCCGGACGGCCTCCGCACCCATGTCGCCGCCCAGGTCGCCACCGAACCCGGCGCGGTCTTCCCCGCCTGCGGCACCGGCGAGTTCTTCTCGCTGGACGAGGACGAGTACCGGCAGGTCGTGTCGATCGCCGTCGAGGAGGCGGGCGGACGGATGCCGGTCGTCGCCGGGGTCGGGTACGGCTGGGCGCAGGCCGCGCGGTTCGCGCGCATCGCCGAGGAGGCCGGCGCCGACGCCCTCCTCGTCCTGCCGCACTACCTCGTCGCCGCCCCGCAGGACGGACTGGTCGCCCAGCTGGAGCGGATCGCCGCCCGCACCCGCCTCCCGCTCATCGCCTACCAGCGCGGCCAAGTCGCCTTCACCGCCGACTCGTTTCGGCGGATCGCCCGCATCCCGAACGTCATCGGCCTCAAGGACGGCCACAGCGACCTCGACCGGCTCCAGCGCCTCACCCTCGCCGCCCCTGAGGGCTTCCTCTTCTTCAACGGGGCCGCCACCGCCGAGATCCAGGCCCGCGCGTACGCCGCCGTCGGCGTCCCGGCCTACTCCTCCGCCGTCCACGCCTTCGCCCCCGAGATCGCGAACGCCTTCTTCGCCGCACTCCGGGCCGGCGAGCACGGCACCGCCGACAAGCTTCTGCGCGACTTCTACGTCCCGCTCGTCGAGCTCCGCGACCGGGTGCCCGGATACGCCGTGTCCCTGGTGAAGGCGGCGGCCCGGCTGCGCGGCCGCCCCGTCGGCCCCGTACGCGCCCCGCTCACCGACCCGTCAGCCGGTGACCTGGCCGACCTGCGCACTCTCCTCGCCACCGGACTCGACCTCGTAGGAGCCGCCCTGTGAACCTCACGATCACCGACGTCCGCCTGACGCCCATCCTGGTCGCCGATCCACCGCTGCTGAACACCCAGGGCGTCCACCAGCCGTACACGGCCCGCCTGATCGTGGAGGTCGTGACGGCCGACGGGATCACGGGGGTCGGCGAGACGTACGGCGACACCAAGTACCTGGAGCTCGCCACACTGTTCGCGCAGAAACTGCTCGGCCGTCAAGTAAGCGATCTCAACGGGCTGTTCGTCGTCGCGGACGAGGTGGCCGTCGACCGGTCCCGGGTGTCCGGACAGGTCGATGTCGGCGGGCTGCGCGGTGTCCAGACCGCCGACAAGCTGCGGCTGTCCGTCGTCTCCGGCTTCGAGGTCGCCTGCCTCGACGCCCTCGGCAAGGCACTCGGGCTGCCCGTGCACACGCTGCTCGGCGGCAAGGTGCGGGACACGGTCGAGTACAGCGCCTACCTCTTCTACAAGTGGGCCGATCATCCGGCCGGCGTCGCGGCCGAGAAGGACGACTGGGGCGCCGCCGTCGACCCGGCCGGGGTGGTCGAGCAGGCGCGGACGTTCACGGAGCGGTACGGGTTCACCTCCTTCAAACTCAAGGGCGGCGTCTTCCCTCCGGACGAGGAGATCGCCGCCGTACGGGCGCTCGCGGAGGCCTTTCCCGGGCACCCCCTGCGCCTCGACCCCAACGGGGCCTGGTCCGTGGAAACCTCGCTGAAGGTGGCACGGGAGCTGGGGGACGTCCTGGAGTACCTGGAGGATCCGACGCTGGGTACCGCCGGGATGGCGGAGGTCGCCGCGCGGAGCGGGGTGCCGCTGGCGACGAACATGTGCGTGACGACGTTCGCGGAGATCAAGGAGGCCTTCACCAAGGACGCCGTGCAGGTCGTGCTCTCCGACCACCACTACTGGGGTGGGCTGCGCAACACCCAGCAACTGGCGGCGATCTGCCGCACCTTCGGCGTCGGGGTGTCCATGCACTCCAACACCCACCTGGGCATCTCCCTGGCCGCGATGACCCACGTGGCGTCGACCGTCCCGAACCTCCACCACGCCTGCGACTCCCACTACCCCTGGCAGTCCGAGGACGTCCTCACCGAGCGCCTCACCTTCGAGGGCGGCAAGGTCGCCGTGTCGGACGCGCCCGGCCTGGGCGTCGAACTGGACCGCGACCGGCTCGCGGAGCTGCACCGGCGGTGGCTGGATGACGACGGCTCGCTGCGGGACCGCGACGACGCGGCCGCCATGCGGGTCGCCGAGCCCGGCTGGGTCACGCCGTCGGTGCCGCGCTGGTAGCGCCTCGCTGACCCCCTCGGTGAGGTCGTTCACCAGCGGCGCGGGAGAAGGCACAGGAGGGGCGCGGAAGGAGCGCGGGAGGGGCGCGGGACGGGACCGGGAGGGGCTCGGGAGGGGCTTGGGCAAGATCGCGGTGGCGTTGTCAGTGGTGTGGTGCAGACTGGCCAGATCAGCACCACGTCAGGGAGCGCACCGTGACCACGCCCACCGCGCCGACCGGAAAGGGAGCCTCGCCCCAGAGGCCGTCGTCCAGAGCAGGGGAGCCGTATCGCCGGGCCCACGTCGACCCCCTCGTCGGTCTGCGCACGGCCGCCGACCCGCCGTGGGACGTGTATCTCACGGGCACGGTCTTCCTCGACATCATCTTCACCGGCCTCGACTCCGCCCCGGTGCGCGGTACGGAGTCCTGGGCGCGCGGGATGGGTTCGAGCCCCGGCGGCGTGGCGAACATGGCCACCGCCCTGGCCCGCCTCGGCCTGAAGACGTCGCTCGCGGCGGCCTTCGGCGACGACCACTACGGCGAGTACTGCTGGGACGCGCTGGAGCACGGCGAGGGCATCGACCTCTCGCCGTCGCGCACGGTGCCGGGCTGGCACTCGCCGGTGACGGTCTCGATGGCGTACGAGGGGGAGCGCACGATGGTCTCCCACGGCCACGAGCCGCCGCCGGAGGAGCCGGCGCCGGACTGCCCGCCCCGTGCGCGGGCCGCCGTGGCCTCCCTGGTGCCGGGCACGCGCGCACCCTGGATCGCGCAGGCCGCGCGCAAGGGTGCCCGGATCTTCGCCGACGTGGGCTGGGACGACACGGGGGAGTGGGACCTGGCGGGGCTGGCCGACCTGGAGCACTGCGAGGCGTTCCTGCCGAACGCGCAGGAGGCCATGCGGTACACCGGCGCCGACTGCCCGCGCGAGGCGGCCCACGCCCTGACCGAGCACGTCCCGGTCGCGGTGGTCACCCTCGGCGCGGAGGGCGCGTACGCGGTGGACAGCGGGACCGGGGAGACGGCCGTCGTCCCCGCGATCGCCGTGGAGGCCCTGGACCCGACCGGCGCCGGTGACGTCTTCGTGGCCGGCTTCGTCGCCGGCACCCTGGCCGACTGGCCGCTGGCCGACCGGCTGGCCTTCGCGGGCCTCACCGCCGCCCTGTCCGTCCAGGAGTTCGGCGGCTCCCTGTCGGCCCCCGGCTGGGCCGAGATCGGCGCCTGGTGGCGCCAGGTCCAGTCCCTCGACCGGCAGGACCCCGAGGCCCTGCGCCGGTACGCGTTCCTGGCGGACCTGGTGCCGCAGGAGCAGGGGAGGCCCTGGCCGCTGCGGCGGGCGGTACCGACGATCGGGTTCCGCCGGTCGGCGTGACGACCCGGACCGACGACGACTCGGACCGACGCCGCCTCCCGCGGGTGGGTCCCTCCAGCGGCCGGGTCAGCTGGGCGTGGCCGGCGTGAGCACCACGAAGTCGGCGTTCGACGGGTCCACGCACACCGCCAGCCGGCCGACGCCCTCCGCGTCCTCCGGTCCCATCTGCACACTGCCGCCGTTCTCAGTGACCTTGGCGACCGCGGCGTCGCAGTCGGTGACGTTGAAGACCGGGTGCCAGTACGGCCGCCCGCCCGCCAGTACGAGGTTCTCCACGGGGAGCTCCATCAGGCCGCCCTGCATGCGCTCCTCGGGCTGCCCGGCCGGGGTGATGAGGGTGTACGCGCCGCCCCCGCCGCCCGGCATCGGCATGTCGCTGAACTGCCAGCCGAAGACACCGCTGTAGAACTCCTTCGCGCCCGCAGCGTCGGTCGTGTACAGCTCCGTCCACGACAGCGAACCCGTCTCGTCCGCCAGCTCGAAGCCCGAGTTCTTCCCCGGCTGCCAGACGGCGAACTGGCCGCCCAGCGGGTCGTCGTACTGCGCCATCCGTCCCCAGTCGTCGAGATCCCGCGGCGGCACCCGCACCGTGCCGCCCGCGCGCTCCACGGCCTGCGTCGTGGCGTCAGCGTCGGTGACGGTGTAGTAGATCATCCAGGCCGAGCGGGCGCCCTCCTCGGTGAGCTTGCCGAGCCCGGCGACGGTCTTGCCGTCCTTCTTGAACATCCCGCCTTCCATGTCGCCGCCGTCGCCCATGGACTCGTACTCCCAGCCGAGCACCGCGCCGTAGAAGGCCGCGGCGGCCCGGACGTCACGGGCGCCGAGGTCGAGCCAGCAGGGGGAGCCGGGCGCGAGGTCAGTGGTGATCATGACGAGTCCCTTCGCAGATCCGCTATGACCTCAGCGTGACACCCGGCACTGACAACCGCCCGTCGTGGCGCGACGGGGTGCCGTGCCCGCCGGCTCTGGTTACGATCCGGCCATGAGGGACGACGAGCCTCACGACCGACAGGGCCTCGCCGCCGTCGCGCACGACTGGGCGGCGGCGATGGTCTCCAACGACCCCGGGCGGATCGCGGACTTCATGGCCGACGACTGGGCCATCGTCTCCGGGTCGGGCATCTCGACCAGGGAGCAGTTTCTGTCGTTCGTCGAGTCCGGCGAGCTGACCCACTCGTCGTTCCGACTCGTCGGCGAGCCCAGGATCCGTATGCACGGCGACTCGGCGGTCGTGACGGCACGCATCACGAACACCGCCCACTACAAGGGTGAGCGCTTCGACGCCGACGAATGGACGACCGACGTCTTCGTACGGCGGGACGACCGATGGCGCTGCGTGCTCAGCCACATCACCCCGGCGGCCCGGACCTGAACTCCCGGGAGACCGAGGGCCACCTGAGACTGCCGGTCCCTGAATCTCAGCCCGCCGTAACCGTCGTACGCACCGCCCCGTCCGGCCCCGCCACCAGCACCGGCGTCTGCGGTCCGCCGAGGTCCCGTACCGCCGCGCGGTCCTCGTCCGAGGCGCCCTCGGCGTCCGTCACGACCGCCGCCGCCTCCAGCGACTTCGCCCCCGACGCCACCGCCATCGCCACCGCCGTGCGCAGCGCGCTCAGCTTCAGGGAGTCCAGGGCGACCGTCCCGGCGACATACGTACGGCCGGTCTCGTCCCGTACGGCCGCACCCTCGGGCACTCCGTTGCGGGCCCGCGCGGAACGGGCCAGGGTGACGATCTTGCGGTCCTCGGGGTCGAGCGCGCTGTTGTCGGTCATGACCTGAGCATACGTAGCGGCGCCCGCGCTAACCGGCCACGGGGTACATGGCCCCGCGCCGCCCCTCCGGGGAGGCCAGCCACTCCAGCTTCGACGCCGTGTTCGCCTCGTCCAGCGGCGTGTGCAGGACGATCGACAGGTCGGGCCGCACCGGCATCTGCATCACGCTCGACTCCATGCACAGCAGCCCGACGAGCGGATGGTCCAGCTCCTTGCGGATCTGCCCGGCGTCCTCGATGTCCCGCCGCTCCCACAGCGCGGTGAACTCCGGGCTGGACGCCTTCGCCTCGGCCAGCACGGACTGGAAGCCCTCGTCGTCGGGAGAGCCCGAGCACACCGCACGGAACTGCGCCACGACCGTACGGGCGTTCTGCTCCCAACTCCTCGAACGCGACCGGTACATCGGGTCCGTGAAGAAGTCGATCAGGCAGTTCCACCGCTTGCCGGGCCGCATCCCGAGCACGTTCGCAGCGGCGTCGTTGTAGAGCACGCCGTTGTAGTACCGGTCCATGATGTGCGCCGGATACGGCATCCACGCGTCGATCAGCCGCCGCAGCCCGTCGCACATGTCCCGCTTCTCGGGCGCCACTTCGGGGGCCGGCGGGTTCAGCCCGGCCAGCAGATACAGATGCCGGCGCTCGGCGTTGCTCAGCCGCAGCACCCGGCCCACCGAGTCCAGCACCTGCGGCGACACGGAGATGTCCCGCCCCTGCTCCAGCCACTGGTACCAGGAGGCGCCCACTCCGGCGAGCACGGCGACCTCCTCGCGCCGCAGCCCCGGCGTACGGCGCCGCGCCCCACCGTCCGGCAGTCCCGCCTCGCCCGGTGTCACCCGGGCCCGCCTGCTCATCAGGAACTCGCGCAGCTCGCGCCGCCGATGACTCTTCAGCGCGCTCCCGGACACGTCGGACACGTGCGGATCCCCCTCATCCCGGTGGCTGGTGGTGCCACCACCAGCACAACTTCCCGCTCCCCACGACTATTCCGGTGCCCGCAGGCTCTTGCCCATGGCGATCGACACCACCAATCCCCCTGCCACTCCCACCCCACCGCTCGGCACCCCCGGTCCCCCGGATGTCGACGCGCGACAAACTCGTCCTGTTCGTCCTGTGCGCCGCCCAGTTCATGGTCGCGCTCGACTTCTCCGTCCTGAACGTCGCCCTCCCCGTCCTCGGCGCCGACCTCGGCATGAGCCCCTCGGCGCTGCAGTGGGCGGTGACGGCGTTCGCGTTGCCGTCCGGCGGATTCCTGCTCCTCTTCGGCCGCATCGGCGACCTGTACGGCCGCCGCAAGCTGTTCCTCACCGGACTCGCCCTGTTCGCCGCGGCCTCGGTGCTCGCGACGTTCGCCTGGGACCCGGCGTCGTTCCTCGCGGGACGCGCCCTGCAGGGCCTCGGCGCCGCGGTCATCGTCCCGACGGGCATGTCCCTGCTGACCACCACCTTCGCCGAGGGCCCCGCCCGGGACCGAGCGCTCGGCATCTCCGGGACGCTGATGTCCCTCGGCTTCACCATCGGCGTGGTCGCGGGCGGCGTCCTGACCGACGCGCTCGGCTGGCGCTCCACGATGGGCCTGCTCGCCGTCTTCGCCCTGGTCGTGCTGCCGCTGGCGCCCGGCCTGCTGCCCGAGTCCCTCCCCCATAGCCTCAAGGGCATGGGTGGTGCCCCCATCCCGGACCGCCCGCACCTGGACGTGCCCGGCGCCATCACCGTCACCGGCGGACTGCTGTCCCTGATCTACGCCCTGACGACGGCTGCCGACGACGGCTTCGCCCGCGCCGACGTCATCGCGACCCTGATCGCGGGCCTCGCGCTCCTGGCGGCCTTCGCGGTCGTCGAGTCCCGCACCGAGTCACCGCTGGTCTCCCTGCCCATGCTGCGCCGCCGCACGGTGGCGTGGGGCAACCTGGGCGGACTGGTCACCTTCTCGATGATGTCGACGGTGGTCTTCGTCCTCACCCTGTACCTGCAGGAAGTGCTCGGTCTGTCGGCCTGGGAGACGGGCCTGGTCTTCGGTGTGCAGGGCGTCATGTCGGTGATCGCCGGGTCGCTCACGCCGAGGTTCATCAGCCGTCTCGGCGCGCGCCGCGTCCTGGTCGCCTCGCTCGCCGGCCAGGGCGCCTTCGGTGTCGCCCTGCTGTTCCTGAACGCGCACGCCTGGTCCGTCTGGCTCGTCACGGCCGCCGTCTCGCTGGCGAGCATGTTCCACCTGGGCGCGATCATCTCCTACGGCCTGACCGTGACCTCCGGCGTCCCCGACGAGGAGCAGGGTCTGGCCACCGGCCTGGTCACCTCGACCCAGCAGGTCGGCATCACGATCGGCATCCCGCTGCTGGGTGTCCTCGCGACGACCTCCGGTGACCTGCTCGCCGGCACCCGTACGGTCCTGGCGCTCGACGCGGCGATCGTCCTGACCGCCGCGGCCCTGATCGCCGTCGGCCTGCGGACCGGGCGCACGGCCGGATCAACAAAGAGCGGCTCGGGGGCGAACGGCTCAGGGGCGGTCGAGGCGGAGCCGGTCGGCTCTCGGTAGGCCCGCCACGACCAGGTCGTACGAGTCCTCGACGAGCTCCCGGACGAAACGGTCCGGGAGCTCGCCGTCGACGGTCACCGTGTTCCAGTGCCGCTTGTTCATGTGATAGCCGGGGACGATGAGCCCCGGATACTCGCCGCGCAGGCGGACCGCGTCCTCCGGGTCGCACTTGAGGTTGACCGTCAGGGGCCGCGCGTCCAGATTCGTCAGGGCGAACAGCTTGCCCAGCACCTTGAAGACCGAGGTCTCCGGATTGAACGGGAAGTCCTCCACGGTCGCGTTGAAGGACAGACAGAACGCACGCAGTCCCTGAGGGTTCACTCCGTCACTCCGTCACTTGGCCTTCGGCTCCTTGCCCAGCGGCCCGATGGGACCCACCGGCTCCACGAGCACGGTCACGATCTTGTTCCGGCGGCCGGCCGCCGCCTCCGCGGTCAGGCGGAGTGCCCGGGCGTCCGGGAGCTCGACCAGGGACGACGCCCCGGCGATCGGGACGCGGCCGAGTGCCTTCGCCAGCAGCCCGCCGACCGTCTCGACGTCCTCGTCGTCGTACTCGTCGAGGCCGTACAGCTCGCCGAGGTCGGTGATGTCCAGGCGGGCGGTGACGCGGTAGCGGTCCCCGCCGAGCTCCTCCACCGGCGGCAGCTCACGGTCGTACTCGTCGGTGATCTCGCCGACGATCTCCTCGAGGATGTCCTCGATGGTGACGATGCCGGCTGTGCCGCCGTACTCGTCGATGACGACGGCGACGTGGTTGCGTTCCTTCTGCATCTCGCGCAGCAGGTCACCGGCGTTCTTGGTGTCCGGTACGAAGACGGCGGGCCGCATCGCCGTCGACACCAGCTCGCTCTCCGCCTCCCGGGAGATGTGCGTCTTGCGGGCCAGGTCCTTCAGATACACGATCCCGACCACGTCGTCCTCGCTCTCCCCGACGACCGGTATGCGCGAGAAACCGGAGCGCAGGGCGAGGGTGAGGGCCTGGCGGATGGTCTTGTAGCGCTCGATCACCACCAGGTCGGTGCGCGGGACCATGACCTCGCGCACGAGTGTGTCGCCCAGCTCGAAGACCGAGTGCACCATGCGGCGCTCGTCGTCCTCGATCAGCGACTCCTTCTCGGCGAGGTCGACCAGCGCCCGCAGCTCCGCCTCGGAGGCGAACGGGCCGCGGCGGAAGCCCTTGCCGGGCGTGAGCGCGTTGCCGATGAGGATCAGCAGAGAGGGGATCGGCCCCATGATCCGCGCGAGCGGCAGCAGCACGTACGCCGCCGCCGTCGCCGTGTTCAGCGGGTGCTGGCGGCCGATGGTGCGCGGGGAGACACCGACGGCGACGTACGACACCAGCACCATGACCGCTATCGCGACCAGCAGCGCCTCGGTGGTGCTGTCGAACTCCTGCAGGCAGGCGTATGTGACGAGCGCGGCGGCGGCCATCTCGCAGGCCACACGCACCAGCAGCGACACGTTCAGATAGCGGGTCGGGTCGGCCGCGACGAGCGCCAGCTTCTCGCTGCCGCGGCGCCCGCTGCGTACGGCCTCCTCGGCGCGGAAGCTGGAGACGCGCGCGATGCCCGCCTCGGCGCAGGCGGCGAGCCAGGCGACGATCACCAGGGCGATCGCGCCGGAGACGAGGGGGAGGCTCATGACACGGTCGGGGCAGGGGAGGGGCCGGTCAGGCCCTTCTCCGTACGCCAGCCGTCCACGATGGCGGCCTGCAGGCCGAACATCTCGGCCTTCTCGTCGGGCTCCTCGTGGTCGTACCCGAGCAGATGCAGCACGCCATGGACGGTGAGCAGGTGGAGCTCCTCGTCCATGGAGTGCTGCGTGGGCGCCTCGGCCCCCTGCTTCGCGGCGACTTCGGGGCACAGCACGATGTCACCGAGGAGCCCCTGCGGAGGCTCGTCGTCGTCCTTCGAAGGCGGCCGCAGCTCGTCCATCGGAAAGGACATGACATCCGTCGGACCCGGCAGGTCCATCCACTGGATATGAAGCTGCTCCATGGCGTCGGCGTCCACGACGATCACCGAGAGCTCGGAGAGCGGGTGGATGCGCATCCGCGCGAGTGCGTAGCGGGCGATGTCGAGGATCGCCTGCTCGTCGACCTCGGTTCCGGACTCGTTGTTGACGTCGATCGACATGGTCGCGCGTGTTCTCTACTTCCCCTTGTGCCCGGCCTTGCCGCCGCGGCCCTTGTGCGTGCCGTTCTGGGTGCCGTGCGTGTTGTCGAACTTCTCGTACGCGTCGACGATACGGCCGACCAGCTTGTGCCGGACGACATCGTGGGACGACAGCCGTGAGAAGTGCACGTCGTCGACGCCGTCCAGGATGTCCTGCACCTGCCGCAGACCGGACTTGGTGCCGTCCGGGAGGTCGACCTGGGTGACGTCACCGGTGATGACTATCTTCGATTCGAAGCCCAGGCGGGTGAGGAACATCTTCATCTGCTCGGGCGAGGTGTTCTGGGCCTCGTCGAGGATGATGAAGGCGTCGTTGAGCGTACGGCCGCGCATGTACGCGAGCGGTGCGACCTCGATGGTCCCGGCGGCCATGAGCCGGGGGATCGAGTCGGGGTCCAGCATGTCGTGCAGCGCGTCGTACAGCGGACGCAGGTACGGGTCGATCTTCTCGTACAGGGTGCCCGGCAGGAAGCCGAGCCGCTCGCCCGCCTCGACCGCCGGCCGGGTCAGGATGATGCGGTTGACCTGCTTGGACTGCAGGGCCTGCACCGCCTTCGCCATGGCGAGGTAGGTCTTGCCGGTACCGGCGGGGCCGATGCCGAAGACGATCGTGTGCTTGTCGATCGCGTCGACGTACCGCTTCTGGTTGAGGGTCTTGGGGCGGATCGTGCGGCCGCGCGAGGAGAGGATGTTCTGGGTGAGGACCTCGGCCGGGGTCTCCTCCGGGCCCTCGCCGTTCTCACTCGCTCTGAGCATGGCGATCGAGCGTTCCACTGCGTCCTCCGTCATCGGCTGTCCGGTGCGGAGCACCAGCATCATCTCGTCGAACAGGCGCTGGATGAGGGCGACTTCAGCGGCATCGCCGACCGCGCTGATCTCATTGCCCCGGACGTGGATGTCGGTCGCCGGGAAGGCCTTCTCGATCACGCGCAGCAGGGAGTCGCCGGACCCCAGCACGGTCACCATGGGGTGCTGGGCGGGGACGGTGAACTGTGCTCTCGCCTGCCCCTGCGCGGGTGTGTGAGCTGTGGGTGTCTGAGTCATGGGCCGGCTCGTAGGCCTTGCTCGTCCTCCTCGAAACGACTCGCCCGCCACATGGGCGGCCTGGCGATTTCCAGAGTACGCCGGGGGACTGACAAGGCCGTAGGCCTTTTCCCCATGGTCCCCATCCGTGCACATCGGGTACGCCCGCTGTCACCCCGGGTCGGGTTTCTCGCCCCGCAAGTGAGCCCTCGGGCTCAGAAGCCCAGCTTCCGCAGCTGCCGCGGGTCCCGCTGCCAGTCCTTCGCGACCTTGACGTGCAGGTCCAGGAAGACCGGCGTCCCCAGCAGCGCCTCGATGTGCTTGCGGGACTTGATGCCGACCTCCTTCAGGCGCTTGCCCTTGGGGCCGATGATGATGCCCTTCTGGCTGGGGCGCTCGATGTAGACGAAGGCGTGGATGTCGAGGAGGGGCTTGTCGGCGGGGCGGTCCTCGCGGGGGAGCATCTCCTCCACCACGACCGCGATGGAGTGGGGCAGCTCGTCCCGGACACCCTCCAGTGCGGCCTCGCGGATCAGTTCCGCGATCATGACCTGCTCGGGCTCGTCGGTGAGGTCGCCCTCGGGGTACAGCGCCGGCCCCTCCGGAAGGAGCGGGACGATCAGGTCGGCCAGCAGGCCCACCTGATCGTCACCGACCGCGGAGACGGGGACGATCTCGGCCCACTCGAAGCCCAGCTCCTTGCCGAGCTGGTCGATCGCGATGAGCTGTTCGGCCAGCGTCTTGCTGTCCACGAGGTCGGTCTTCGTGACGATCGCGATCTTCGGCGTCTTCTTGATCGACGCCAGCTCCTTCGCGATGAAACGGTCACCGGGGCCGAGCTTCTCGTTCGCCGGCAGACAGAAGCCGATCACGTCGACCTCGGCCCAGGTCGTACGGACGATGTCGTTCAGGCGCTCGCCGAGCAGGGTGCGCGGCTTGTGCAGTCCAGGGGTGTCGACCAGGATCAGCTGGGCGTCCTCCCGGTGCACGATCCCGCGTACCGTGTGCCGCGTCGTCTGGGGCTGGTTGGCGGTGATCGCCACCTTCTGGCCGACCAGAGCGTTCGTAAGGGTGGACTTGCCCGCGTTGGGGCGGCCCACGAAGCAGGCGAAGCCGGCGCGGTGGGGTGCCCCCGACGATGCGGACGGCTCGGATGACTGGCTGCGAACGCTCATGGCGCCCATTCTCCCTGATCCACAGACCCTCGCCGCACAACAGACCGACCGCCGGCTGTCCGGTGAGCTTCCGGAAACCCCCGCGCAACGAAACGTCGCGGAAACACGGCCGTGCACGACCGGAAACGCACAGCGGTGAACCTCTGACGAGCCCCCGCACCGTTGGAGACGACCGTGACCCTCGCCGCCGCAAGCGTCGACACCGGCGACACCGCCTGGCTGCTCGCCGCCACCGCCCTCGTCCTGCTGATGACCCCGGGCCTGGCCCTCTTCTACGGCGGCATGGTCCGCACGAAGAGCGTCCTGAACATGCTGATGATGAGCTTCGTGTCCATCGCCCTGGTCACCGTCGTGTGGCTGGCCTGCGGCTACTCCCTCGCCTTCGGGGAGGACACGCTCGGCGGACTCATCGGCGGGCTCGACCACGCCGGTATGGCCGGGCTCGGACCGGACAGCGTCCAGGGGACCGTCCCCACCCTCCTCTTCGCCACCTTCCAGCTGACCTTCGCGATCATCACGGCCGCGCTGATCAGCGGCGCGATCGCGGACCGGGCGAAGTTCGGGGCCTGGGTCGTGTTCGTGCCGGTGTGGGCGCTGCTCGTATACGTTCCCGTCGCCCACTGGACCTGGGGTCCCGGCGGCTGGATCCTCGACCGTCTCGGCGCCCTCGACTTCGCCGGCGGACTCCCCGTCGAGATCACCTCCGGCGCCTCCGGGCTCGCCCTGGCCCTGGTGCTCGGCCCGCGGCTCGGGTTCAAGAAGGACGCCATGCGGCCGCACAACCTGCCGATGGTCGTGATCGGCGCCGGTCTCCTCTGGTTCGGCTGGTTCGGGTTCAACGCCGGCTCCGCCCTCGGCGCCAACGGCCTCGCGGCCGCCGCTTTCCTCAACACCCTCGCCGCCGGCTGCACCGGCCTGCTCGGCTGGCTCCTCGTGGAGCACAGGCGCGACGGTCACCCGACGACGCTGGGCGCGGCCTCCGGCGCGGTCGCCGGTCTGGTGGCCATCACGCCCTCCTGCGGCTCGGTCTCGCTGCTCGGCGCGCTCGTCATCGGCCTCGCCGCCGGTGTCGTCTGCTCGTACGCCGTCGGCTGGAAGTTCACATTCAACTACGACGACTCCCTGGACGTCGTCGGCGTCCACCTCGTCGGCGGTGTCATCGGCACTCTGCTGATCGGCGTCTTCGCGACGGCCACGATGACCGGTGGGGCCGAGGGTCTCCTCTACGGCGGTGGACTGGCCCAGCTCGGCAAGCAGACGGTGGCGATCGTGGCCGTGGGCGCGTACGCCTTCCTCGTCACGTACGGCATCGCCAAGCTGATCGACAAGGTGATGGGTTTCCGGGCGAGCGAGGAGCAGGAGCACACCGGCCTGGACCTTACGGTGCACGCCGAGACCGCCTACGATCACGGGGTCCTGGGGCACGGCGCCCCGGTCACGGCGTCCCTCGCCTCGTCCGTCTCCTCCTCCCCCTCCGCCGCGCAGAAGGTCAAGAAGCAGGCATGAAGCTGATCACCGCGATCGTCAAGCCGTACCGGCTCGACGAGGTCAAGACCGCCCTCCAGGAGCTCGGCGTGCACGGTCTGACCGTGACCGAGGCGAGCGGGTACGGCCGGCAGCGCGGCCACACCGAGGTGTACCGGGGCGCGGAGTACCAGGTCGACCTGGTGCCGAAGGTCCGCATCGAGGTCGTCGTGGAGGACGCGCTGTCCGAGGACGTCATCGACGCCATCGTGAAGGCCGCGCACACCGGCAAGATCGGCGACGGCAAGGTCTGGGCGCTGCCGGTCCAGACGGTCGTACGGGTACGGACGGGCGAGCGCGGCCCCGACGCGCTGTGAAGCCGTAACAGCGCCGGGACCGCGCCCCTTTCAGAACGTCAGAGCCTTCAGTGCGTCACGCGGCTCAGTCGAAGACGAACGGGCCCGGCGACTGCGGTCCGGTCGCCGTGCAGGTGATGGTGATGCCGAAGACGGTCATGGTCAGCGAGCCGCCGAAGGCCTCGAGGCTGTCCCCGGAGGCGACGGTGCCGCTGAGCGGGCCGACCTGGACGGGGTCACCGGCGGCCATCGCCGGGTTCTCCGTGCCGGTGAAGGCGGTGGTGCCGCCGCTCGCCTTCACCAGGGTGAGCGTCGAGGAGATGGAGTCCTCCCCGAGCGCGATCGGCGCGGTGATCGCGGAGGAGTTGACGGTGATGGTGGCGGCGGTGCCGTCCTGCGTCGCCGTGAGGGTGGCCTCGCCACCGCCGAAGCTGCCGCAGTCGGCGGTGATCGTCGCCGAGCCGGGGGCGACGGCGAGGGCGGCGGGTGCGAAGGCCAGCCCGGTGACCGCGAGGGTCCCGGCCACCAGCGCGGCACCTGCTCCAATGCGCATGCGTCTCATGGGGATTCAGTCCCTTTCAAGGGTGGGGGAGTTCCTTGGGTGGGGGTGGGGGAACTGTTCGGCAGGTGGATGCGGACACACTGCGTGAAGAGCTGAATCTGACGGTCCGTCGGAACCGCCGTTTCCATTGATGCGCGTGGGGCGAGGGTCGGCAAGGGTGATTTCCGGCCTCCATTACCGGAAGGTCAGCTACCGGATCAGGCCTTGCTGGGTGACATGTCCTGGAGGCCCACCACACGCAGGAGTTGCAGGCGCTCGTAAGCATCGGTCCCGGGCCGGGCCGAGTGAACGACCAGCAAGTGGTGGTGTTCGTGGCTGACCATGACCTCGCAGTCCAGTTCCAGGAGGCCGACCACGGGGTGCAGGAAACGCTTGGTGGCACGGTTGCGCTGCGACACCTCGTGTTCATCCCACAGCCGGGCGAACTCCTCGCTGGACGCCCGGAGTTCGGCGACCAGCGCGGCCGGTTCCGGGTCGTCGGGGCGGGCCGCGGCCACCGCGCGCAGGGTGGCCACATGGGCGCGCGAGTGGCCCGCGCGGTCCTCCTCCGGGAAGAGCGAGCGCGCGGCCGGGTCCAGGAAGTAGAGCCGGGCGAGATTGCGCTGGCGCCGCGGCCGGGACATCACATCACCGACCAGCGCCCGGGCCATCGCGTTCTGCGCGAGCACCTCGCCGCAGTCGTTCACCACCTGGGCCGGGGTGTCGTGCAGCCGGTCCAGGATCAGCAGCAGCCCGGGCCGGACATGCGCCGACGTCGTCTCACGGCGCGGGGGCTCCTCGCCGGCCAGGTGGAACAGGTGGTCGCTCTCGACGGCGGTCAGGCGCAGCGCGCGGGCCAGCGCCGTCAGCATCTGGCGGGACGGGCGCGGGCCACGGGACTGTTCCAGCCGGGTGTAGTAGTCCACCGACATCCCCGCCAGCTGCGCCACCTCCTCGCGGCGCAGGCCCGGTGTGCGGCGCCGGGTGCCCGGGGTCAGACCCACGTCCGACGGGGTCAGCCGGGCGCGGCCACGGCGCAGGAAGTCGGCGAGTTCGGCTCGGTTCACCTCTCCAGCCTGCGGTAGTCCGGCCGGCTTATCCAGGGACTGCCGATCCCCTGATCAACGGGTCTCTCCCGCCCGCACCGATCCCGTCCGAGGGTGGTCGGTGACGAGAGGAGCAGAACATGCTGACGTTGGTGACAGGCACGACAGGACAGGTCGGCCGGCGCTTCGTGCCGAGGCTGCTGGCGCAGTCCCGGGCGGGGGAGCAGGTACGGGTGCTGGTGCGGGACGCGGCGCGGGGTGAGCCGTTCGCGGAGCTGGGCGCCGAGGTCGTGGTCGGCGATCTGCGGGACACCGAGTCGCTCGGCAAGGCGGTCGTCGGGGCCGACGCGGTCGTGAACGTCGCGGCCTCCTTCCGCGGGGTCCCCGACGAGGAGGCGTGGGCGGTCAACCGGGACGCGGCCGTGGAGCTGGGGCGTGCGGCGCTGGCTGCCGGGGTGCGGCGCTTTGTGCAGGTCAGTACGGGGCTGGTGTACGGCACCGGACGCGGCCGCCCGCTCACCGAGGACGACGAGAGCCGGCCCGGCGGGGCGATGTGGGGTGCCTACCCGGAGTCCAAGGCGGCGGCCGAGCGGGAGTTGCGCGGGATGGAGGGGCTCGACGTACGCGTCGCCCGGCTCCCGTTCGTCTACGGCGAGGGCGATCCGCATCTCGCGCAGTCCCTGATGTGGGCCAAGAACTGGGCTGCCACCCAGCGGCTGCACATGGGGCATCACGCGGACGTGGCCCAGGGGCTGCTGCGGATCCTGCATGCGCCGGGGATCGCCGGACGGGCCTACAACATCGCCGACGACGTTCCCGTGACGGCGGTCGAGTTGCATCAGCTCAACGGGGTCGAGATCCCGGCGGAGTTGTACACCCGTGCCGATCCCGATCCGTGGGCCGCGATCACCTCCACGGAGCGGATTCGTCGGGAGCTGGGGTATCGGCCGTTGTTTCCGTCGGTTTATGCCGCGCGGGACGCCGGAGCGCTGTGACGGAGTGCCGCTCTGGGCCGTCCAGCGTCTGCGGGCGCGTCGTGGCTGATCGCGCCCGCGCGGCGGAGCCGCAGATCGATACAGCCCCGCGCCCCTTGGGGCGCTGCTGAACCGTGGGCTGCCTAGTCCACCCCCGGATCCGTCCCACCAGCACCGCCCCCGCCAGCCCCGCCACCAGGTACAGCACCCGGTATCCGCCGAGGTGGGTGACGATCGGGGCGGCGAGGGCGGGGGCCGCCACCTGGGGGAGGGCGTTCGCCACGTTGATGACGCCGAGGTCCTTGCCGCGGTCGAGGGCCTTCGGCAGGACGTCCGTCATCAGCGCGAAGTCGACCGACATGAACACCCCGAGGCCCAGGCCCAGCAGCGCCACCACGACGATCGCGCCCGTCCAGGTCTGCCAGCCGGCCAGCAGGCCCGTGGCCGCCGCCATCAGCACCCCGGACCACATCACGAACGGCTTGCGCCGGCCCACCCGGTCCGACCAGGCGCCGCCCACCACGACCGTGGCCACCAGGGTCACGCTGTTCGTACGGCAGCACACCCGCCACCGCGAACACCGCGCACGCCGCATACCCCGTCGCGATCCCGCCCGCCGCCGTCGCAAGACCCGTGCCGACGACCGCCCCGAGGATCTGCGCGGCCCCCAACCAGCCGCCCACCACACCCCGTTGCAGCCGTGGCACCCGGTCCGGCACCGCCGCCGTCACCGCCGCGAAGGACGCGTTCAGCGTCAGCTGGACCAGACACCAGCCGACCGCCATCGCCCACAGCCCGCCCGCCCCGGCGAGCAGCAGCAGCGACAGCGCGCCGCCCGCCGCGCCGCCACGATCCTCCCCCACTCTCGACTTCGCTCGAGCGGGGGGACCCCCACCGTGCGGCGGCCCCGGCGGGCCGTGGTGCGGTCCGACAGCGCCCCGAAGACCGGGTTCGCCACCAGCGACCCGACCGCGCCCGCGCCGGTCACCCATGCCAGCAGCGTCTCCTTCGACATCCCGGTGCCGGGCGCGAAGTCCTCCGCCTGCTGGGCCAGCAGGATCTGCATCGGGCCGTACCAGCCCACCCAGACGGCCACATTGGCCAGTGACAGCCCCGCCGTCCAGCCCCGGCCGACCCGGTCGACGGGCTCCGCGAGGGCCGAGGTCACCCCTGGGCCCGGAGCAGTTCCCGGTACCAGGCGTAGGACGCCTTCGGAGTCCGGGCGAGCGTCTCGTAGTCCACGTGCACCAGCCCGAACCGTCGCGCGTATCCCTCCGCCCACTCGAAGTTGTCGAGCAGCGACCAGACGAAGTAGCCGCGTACGTCCACGCCCGCCTCGATCGCCTTGTGCAGGGCCCGGACGTGACCGTCCAGGTAAGCGATCCGCTTCTGGTCGTCGGTCCCCTCGTAGGAGCAGCCGTTCTCCGTGATGACGACAGGGGGGAGCTTCTCGCCGTAGCGCTCACGGAAGCCGGTGAGCAGCTCCGTCAGACCCTCCGGCACCACCGGCCAGCCGAAGTCCGTGACCGGGACGCCCTCGACCTCCCTGACGGAGAAGGGGAGTTCGGCCGGAAGGGTCAGGCCGCCGAACTCGATGTCCTCGCCCTGCGGTGCGCCCACCCGCGTCGGCGCGTAGTAGTTGACGCCGTACCAGTCGATCGGTTCGGCGATGACCTCCAGGTCGGCGGAGACGTCCCCCGGCATCAGCTCATCGAGTCCCGCCGGGTATGCGCCCAGCAGCAGCGGGTCGGCGAACAGCCGGTTGAGCAGGACGTCGTAGAAGTCCGCCGCCTCCAGGTCCGCCTGCTCCCGCGACGCGGGCCAGGTCGGGCCGTGCGAGTTGGCGATGCCGATGTCCGTGGCGCCGGCCGCGCGCAGGGCGCGTACCGCAAGACCGTGCGCCAGCAGCTGGTGATGGGCGACCGGGAGCGCGTCGTACATGAGCTGCTTGCCGGGGGCGTGGGCGCCCAGGGCGTGCCCGAACAGGGTGTGTTCGGCGGGCTCGTTCAGCGTGATCCACTTCTGCACGCGGTCGCCGAGGCGGTCGGCGACGACGGACGCGTACTCGGCGAAACGCGACGCCGTGTCCCGCTCCAGCCAGCCCCCTTTCTCCTGGAGGGACACCGGGAGGTCCCAGTGGAAGAGGGTCGGGACCGGGCGGACGCCCGCCGCGCACAGCTCGTCCACGAGGCGGTCGTAGAAGTCCAGGCCGCCCTCCCGGCGCACCCGCGGCCAGGAGATCGAGAAGCGGTACGCGCCCACGCCCAGGCCGGCCAGCAGCGCCACGTCCTCGCGGTAGCGGTGGTAGTGGTCGCAGGCCACCGCCGCCGTGGAGCCGTCCTTCACCCTGCCCGGCTCGGCCGTGAAGGCGTCCCACACGGACTGCTCGCGTTCGCCCACCGCGCCCTCGATCTGGTGGGCGGACGTAGAGACGCCCCACAGGAAGCCGGCCGGGAACTGGGATATCGGGTTCGTCGCCATGGGCCGGATCATCCGTACCGCTGGTAACAGAAGTCAACGCCCAGGCATGAAGCGCTGGTTACGCACCTTCCTTCAGCACCCTGGAGATCAGCTTGCGCTGTTCGTCCGTGAGCCGGGGGTCCGAGCAGTACACCGTCTTGCCGTCCACGGTGATCTGGTAGCTGAACCCGTCCGGAACCCCGACGGGTGGCGTGCCCCGGCCGGACGCGACCGCGCGCTCGGCCAGGGCATGCCACTCCTGGGCGTCGGGCCGCCCCGAGGTGTCCACCTCGGCGTGCCGCTCGATGCCCGCGAATCCACCCGTGCGCCGTACCAAAATCCGCATGGGTCCCTGTCTAGTACGGACCTACTGGATCCGCACCCCGACCTGCTCCCACGCCTTCGACACGGCCTGGAGCTCCTCGCCGCCCTCGCCGAAGCGCTCGCGGGCGGCCTTGACGGTCAGCTTGGCGAAGTCGGTGAACATGGCCCGCTCCGACAGCTCGCCACCGGTCAGGACGTCGTACCAGACCTGTCCCGCCTTCTCCCACGCGTTGCCGCCGAGGGCGGTGGCGGCCAGGTAGAAGGCGTGGTTGGGGATGCCGGAGTTGATGTGGACGCCGCCGTTGTCGCGGCCGGTGCGGACGTAGTCGTCCATCGTCGCGGGCTGCGGGTCCTTGCCGAGGACGTCGTCGTCGTACGCGCTGCCCGGCTCCTTCATGGAGCGCAGGGCCTTGCCCGAGACGCTGGGCGCCAGCAGACCCGCGCCGATCAGCCAGTCGGCCTCGGCGGCGGTCTGGCCGAGCGTGTACTGCTTGATCAGCGCGCCGAAGACGTCCGACATGGACTCGTTCAGGGCGCCTGGCTGGCCGTAGTAGGTCAGGTTGGCCGTGTACTGGGTGACGCCGTGGCTGAGCTCGTGGCCGATGACGTCGATCGGGATGGTGAAGTCGAGGAAGATCTCGCCGTCCCCGTCGCCGAACACCATCTGCTCGCCGTTCCAGAAGGCGTTGTTGTAGTTCTCGTCGTAGTGGACGGTGGCGTCCAGGGGCAGGCCGTCGCCGTCGATCGAGTGGCGGGCGTATGCCTTGAGGAAGAGGTCGAAGGTGGCGCCGAGGCCGGCGTAGGCGCGGTTGACCGTGGCGTCCTGGCCGGGGCCCGCGCCCTCACCGCGGACCTTGGCGCCGGGCAGGGAGGTCCGGTGCCGGGCGTCGTAGATGGTGCGCAGCGGCTGGTCCGACGGTGCCTTCGCCGTCGGGGCGGCCGCGAGGGCGAACTCGGTCGTGACACGGCGCCTGCCGCGCAGCTCGCTGTCGCGCATCAGGGTCCGGCGAGCCGGGCCGGAGAGTGCCGGGTCGTCGTTCCGGGCCAGTTTGTCCAGGACGTGCGGCGGTACGACGGTGCAGAAGACGGGCTCGAAGCCCCCGTTGGTCGTCATGACCGGCACCATTGCACTGCGTTAGCGAGCTGTCACTAGTCGCAACCATGATTGGTGAAATATGCGGATAGAGGGCTGCACGCTCTGTGACGAAGTGGTATGGCGCACGTTTTGTCCTATTCGTCCCTCGGGTCCCGCATACTGATACGACGCCCCGCACGGGGAGCGGCTCGGCTAGCATGCTTCGCATCATGCGTTTCGGGCTGCTTCTTCTTAGCTGCCGCGGCGAGGGCCTGTAGTCCAGGTCGACTCCCTCCCCGCGGAGCTTGGCGTTGCGTCGTCGGCCGTCCTTCCGGACATCCTGAGGAGCCCGAAGCATCATGGCGAACCGCCAGCAGCCCAGTTCCATGCCGATCCACAAGTACGGCCGCTACGATCAGGTCGACATCCCGGACCGCACCTGGCCCCAGCAGCGTGTCACCACCGCCCCCCGCTGGCTCTCCACCGATCTGCGTGACGGCAACCAGGCCCTGATCGACCCGATGTCGCCCGAGCGCAAGCGCCGGATGTTCGACCAGCTGGTCAAGATGGGCTACAAGGAGATCGAGGTCGGCTTCCCGGCGTCGGGCCAGACGGACTTCGACTTCGTGCGGTCGATCATCGAGGAACCCGGGGCCATCCCCGACGACGTCACCATCTCCGTACTGACCCAGGCCCGCGAGGACCTGATCGAGCGGACCGTGGAGTCGCTGAAGGGCGCCAAGCGGGCCACCGTCCACCTGTACAACGCCACCGCCCCCGTCTTCCGCCGGGTGGTGTTCCGCGGCTCCAAGGACGACATCAAGCAGATCGCCGTCGACGGCACGCGGCTGGTCGTCGAGTACGCGGAGAAGCTGCTGGGTCCGGAGACGGAGTTCGGCTACCAGTACAGCCCCGAGATCTTCACCGACACCGAGCTGGACTTCGCGCTGGAGGTCTGCGAGGCGGTGATGGACGTCTACCAGCCCGGTCCCGGCCGCGAGATCATCCTCAACCTGCCCGCCACGGTGGAGCGTTCGACGCCGTCCACGCACGCGGACCGCTTCGAGTGGATGCACCGCAACCTGTCCCGCCGCGAGCATGTCGTCCTGTCGGTCCACCCGCACAACGACCGCGGTACGGCCGTCGCCGCCGCCGAGCTGGCGCTGATGGCCGGCGCCGACCGCATCGAGGGCTGCCTGTTCGGGCAGGGCGAGCGCACCGGCAACGTCGACCTGGTCACCCTGGGCATGAACCTGTTCTCGCAGGGCGTCGACCCGCAGATCGACTTCTCCGACATCGACGAGATCCGTCGTACGTGGGAGTACTGCAACCAGATGGAGGTCCACCCGCGCCACCCGTACGTGGGCGACCTGGTCTACACGTCCTTCTCCGGCTCCCACCAGGACGCCATCAAGAAGGGCTTCGACGCCATGGAGGCCGACGCGGCCGCGAAGGGCGTCACCGTCGACGACGTCGAGTGGGCCGTGCCCTACCTGCCGATCGACCCGAAGGACGTCGGCCGCTCCTACGAGGCCGTCATCCGCGTCAACTCGCAGTCCGGCAAGGGCGGTATCGCGTACGTCCTGAAGAACGACCACAAGCTGGACCTGCCGCGCCGGATGCAGATCGAGTTCTCCAAGCTCATCCAGGCGAAGACGGACGCCGAGGGCGGCGAGGTCACCGGTGGTGACATCTGGGCGGTCTTCCAGGACGAGTACCTGCCGAACCCGCAGAACCCGTGGGGTCGGATCCAGGTCAAGAACGGTCAGTCGACGACGGACACGGACGGCGTGGACACGCTGAAGGTGGAGGCGACGGTCGACGGCGTCGACACCGTCCTGTCCGGTACCGGCAACGGTCCGATCTCGGCCTTCTTCGACGCCCTGCAGTCCATCGGCATCGACGTACGGCTGCTGGACTACCAGGAGCACACGATGAGCGAGGGTGCGTCGGCGCAGGCCGCCTCGTACATCGAGTGCGCGATCGACGGCACGGTCCTGTGGGGGATCGGGATCGACGCGAACACCACGCGTGCGTCGCTGAAGGCGGTCGTGTCTGCGGTCAACCGGGCGGGGCGCTCCGCTGGGGGACACCGGTAGGTCGTGCCGCGGTAGGCCGTGGGATTGCCGCGGCGCCGTGGGGGCTGGTCGCGCAGTTCCCCGCGCCCCTTACGGGGCGCTGCCCAACCCTGGTTCAGAGGGCCCCGCTCGCCGATTCTCGGTGGGCGGGGCCCGTCCGTTTTCGGCCATTGACCTGTGCAGGTCACGGAAAGGTCTCGTCCAGGGTGCTGACTCCGCCTCCATGATGTGGCTAACATCACGCAAGCGCGGCGATGTTGCCGCGGGGTTACGGAGGTGCGACGTGCTGCCAGGACGGGGACAAGACGGCCGTGCCGCCAGGCTTGCGCGCATTCTGGGCACCCGCACCGCATGGTCGGCCGTCGGTGACGGCGAGTTCTTCTGCCCGGGCTGCGGGGGTGACCGCAACTTCCAGCGGCTGACCGGGCACCGCCGCTTCACCCTGCTCGGTGTGCCGGTCCTGCCGCGCGGCGAGACCGCCCCGGTCGTGGAGTGTGCGGCCTGCCGGCGTCACTTCGGCACCGACGTCCTCGACCACCCCACCACCACCCGCTTCTCCGCGATGCTCCGTGACGCCGTCCACACCGTCGCCCTCGCGGTGCTGGCCGCAGGCGGCACCTGTGCCCGTCCGTCCCTGGAGGCCGCCGCGGCCACGGTGCGGGCCGCCGGCTTCGACGACTGCACGGAGGAGCAGCTCAACGCCCTGGTCGAGGCCCTGGCGGCGGACACCGGGCGCGTGTTCTCCGAGCCCTGCGGTGCCGGACTGGCCATAGAGCTCCACGAGGCCCTGGACCCCCTCGCCCCGCACCTCGCGCCGCCCGGCCGGGAGTCGATCCTGCTCCAGGGGGCGCGCATCGCCCTGGCCGACGGCCCCTACACCCCGGCCGAGCGAGACGTCCTCGCGACGGTCGGCTCCGCGCTCACCATCTGCGCGGAGGACGTGACGAGGCTGCTGGCCGCGGCGGCACGGACGCCGTCGTAGGCCCCGGCGGTCGTTACTCCCCAGGGAGTAGCCCCGCCCGTGTGTCACCCCGGGCAGTACCGCCCAACTCGCCCTCCCGCCCGACGAATCAGCCCTCTCGCGCCGGAAGTCTGGAAGCGACCCGGACACCCGACGCGGAGGGAGGCCCGTCAGATGGGGGCCGCAAGGACAAGCACACGACGACGGAGGGCCGTGCCCTGGCTCGTGCTGGGGCTGTGGATCGCCGTACTGGCGCTCGCCTCGCCGTTCGCGTCGAAGCTGGCGGACGTGCAGCGGGACCGTGCCGTCGACTATCTGCCGGCGAGCGCCGACTCCACGCAGGTGGCGAAGATCGAGGACCGGCTGCCGGGTGGCGAGGCCACCGAGATGGTCGTCGTCTATCACCGGGACGGCGGGCTGAGCGCGGGTGACAGGGCGACCGCCGCCGACCAGATCGAGCGGATCGCGGGCGCGCACAGGCTCACCGGCGAACCGCAGGGCATTCCGTCCCAGGACGGCACCACCCTGATGTACCCGGTCGCCAGCACCGAACCGGGCCAGGACGAGAAGGCCCGGGACGAGCTGGTCAACTCCGTGCGGGACATCGCCCAGGACAGTGACGGACTGAGCGTCGACGTGGGAGGGGCGGGCGCGCTCGCCACGGACGCGAGCGAGGTCTACAACTCGCTCGACGGACCGCTGCTGTACACCACGGCCGCCGTGGTCGCGCTGCTGCTGATCCTCATCTACCGCAGCCCGTTCCTGTGGCTCGTCCCGCTCGCCGTCGCGGGCATGGCCGACTACCTGTCGATGGGCGTCGCCTACGGCCTCAACCAGGGGTTCGGAACGTCCGTTTCCGGCCAGAGCTCCGGGATCATGACGATCCTCGTGTTCGGGGCGGGGACCGACTACGCGCTGCTGCTCGTCTCCCGGTACCGGGAAGAACTACGGCGGATCGAGCGGCCCTACGACGCCATGGCCGCCGCGCTCAAGGGCTGCGGGCCCGCCGTGCTCGCCTCCTCCGGCACCGTCGCCGCCGGACTGCTGTGCCTGCTCGCCGCCGACCTCAACTCCAGCCGGGGCATGGGCCCCCTCGGCACCGTCGGCGTGCTGTGCGCGTTGGCCGCCATGCTGACGCTGCTGCCCGCGATCCTCGTGCTGCTCGGCCGGCGCGTGTTCTGGCCGCTGGTGCCCCGGTACGGCAGCACGCCCAAGGCCCGCCGGTCCCTGTTCACGGCGATGGGCAGCTCCGCCGGACGCCGGCCCCTGACCGTCCTCGCGGGCGGCGCGGTCCTGCTCGGCGCGCTCGCGCTCGGCGCCCTGAACCTGCCCGGCAACCTCAAGCAGGAGGACTCCTTCACCAGCAAGCCCGACGCGGTCGCCGCCATGGAGACGCTCGGCAAGGCCTACCCCGAGCGCGGCACCCAGCCCATCACCGTCATCACGCGGGAGGGCCGCGCCGCCGAGGCGCTCGCATCGATCCGCGGCACCGACGGCGTCGACAGCGCGCAGGAAGGCCGTACCGGAAACGGCTGGACGGAGATCTCCGTCCTCGCCACCGCACCGCCCCAGTCCGCCGGGGAGACCGCCACCATCGAGGTCCTGCGCGACAAGCTCGACGGCTCCTACGTCGGCGGGCCGAGTGCCGAGCAGCTCGACCTGAAGGACACCAATGCCCGCGACCGCCTGGTCGTCGTACCGCTCGTGCTGCTGTCCGTGCTGCTGATCCTCATCGCCCTGCTGCGCTCGCTCGTCGCGCCGCTGATCCTGGTGGCCGCCGTGGTCGCCGTGTGGGGCGCTGCGCTCGGCATCGGCGGGCTCGCCTTCGGGCCGCTCTTCGGCTTCGAGGGCACGGACCCGGGGCTGGGACTGCTTTCCTTCGTGTTCCTGGTGGCTCTCGGCGTCGACTACGGCATCTTCCTGATGCACCGGATGCGCGAGGAGTGCCTGAACGGCGCCGAACCGGCGTCGGCCGCGCTCACCGCGCTGCGCACCACGGGCGGCGTCATCGCCTCGGCCGGGCTCGTCCTCGCCGCCACCTTCGCGGTGCTCACCAGCATGCCGCTCGTCCCACTCGTCGAGCTGGGCTTCGTCATCGCCGTCGGCGTGCTGCTGGACACCTTCCTGGTCCGCACCTACCTGGTCACCAGCGCGAGCGTGGCACTGGGGCGCAGCATGTGGTGGCCGGGCCGGCTCTCCCGCGCTCCCGGGGGACCCCGGCCGCCGGTCCCGCCGAAGGAACCGGAGCCCGTGGCCGTCTCCGTGTCCTGACCGACCGGCGCCCCTCCTTCCCGGAGGGGCGCCCCCGTCCCGGAAGATGAACTCCGTGCAGGCAACCACGACGGCCCATCGGTCCCGCATCGGCGAGCGGGCCATGGCAGCGATCAACCGCAATCCCCTGACCGCCCCGCACCGCACCCGCAACGACGCACTGCTGGCCCTGGCATGGGCCGCTCTCGCCACGGTCATGGCCCTGCTCGGCGACCCCGAACGGCGCCCCGACGCGCTCGGCTGGACCCTGCTGCTCGCCGCCCACGTGCCCCTGGTGTGGCGGCGCCACCGGCCGTTGCTGGTGCTGCTCGCGGTGATGGTCTGCATCGCCCCGTACCACGCCCTGGAGAACAACCACGCCGCGCCCATCTTCGCGACCATGGTGGTGCTGTACACGGTCGCGGCGACCGGCACGGTGCGCCGCACGCTGCTCACCGGCGCCGCCGTCCTCGGCGTGACACTGGTCCTCAACGCCCTCACCAACCCCGACGGGACGGTGGAGATCCTGCGGATCTCCGGCTGGGTCTTCGCGTTCCTCTTCTGCGGCATCGACGTGCGCTACTACCGTCAGTACGTCGCCGCCATCGTCGAACGAGCCGAGCGCGCCGAACGCACCCGCGAGGAGGAGGCCCGCCGCCGGGTCGCCGAGGAGCGCCTGCGCATCGCCCGCGACCTGCACGACCTGCTCGCCCACAGCATCACGCTCATCGGCGTGCAGACATCGGTGGCCGCGCACGTCCTGGCCGCCGACCCCGGGCGGCTGAACCGCGAGGCGATCGCCAAGTCGCTCGACGACATCGCCGGGACCTGCCGCACGGCCCGCGGCGAGCTCCGTACGACACTGGAACTCCTGCGCGAGCAGGGCGCGGTGGGCGAGGCGCGCGGCCCGCTGCCCGGGCTGGACGGGGTGCCGGACCTGGTGGAGGCGGCGCGGCTGGCCGGCGCGCGGGTGGCGTCGGAGGTGCGGGTGCGGGAGGCGCCGCCCGCCGTCGGGGCGGCCGTGTACCGGATCGTGCAGGAGGCGCTGACGAACGTCGTCCGGCACGCGGGGCCCGAACCCGCCGTACGCGTCGAGCTGTACGAGGAGCAGGGCGCCCTGCACGTGTCCGTCACCGACGACGGCAGCCGCCCCGCCCCCGGCTCCACCACATCCGTCCCCGGCTACGGCCTCGTCGGCATGCGGGAGCGGGCCCGCAGTGTGGGTGGCACACTCGACGCCGGGCCGGGCGACAAGGGGGGTTTCCGGGTGAGCGCCGTACTGCCTGTCGGGAGCGACGGGGGAGGACAGAGATGATCCGCGTCCTGCTCGCGGACGACCAGACGCTCGTGCGGGAGGCGTTCGCCATGCTCGTCGAGTCGGCCCCCGACATGGAGGTCGTCGGCCAGGCGGCGACCGGCCGGGAGGCCGCGGAACTGGCCCGCGGCACCCGCGCCGACCTCGTAGTGATGGACATCCGCATGCCCGACCTCGACGGCATCGAGGCGACCCGCCTGATCGCGGCCGACGAGGACCTGGCCGGGGTGCGGGTGCTGGTCCTCACCACGTACGACACCGACGAGAACATCGTGGACGCGCTGCGCGCCGGCGCCTCCGGATTCCTCGTCAAGGACACCCGCCCGGCCGAACTCCTCGACGCCATCCGCACGGTGGCCGCGGGCGAGGCGCTCCTGTCGCCGGGGCCGACCGCACGGCTGATCGAGCGGTTCCTGCGCAGCCCCTCCGCCCCCACGACAGGCGGGCCCGAATGTCTGTCCGAACGTGAACGCGAAGTGCTGACGCTGGTCGCCCGCGGGCTCAACAACACGGAAATCGCGGAAGCATTGGGGCTCAGCCCGCTGACGGCGAAGACACACGTCAGCCGCATCATGGGGAAGCTGGGGGCCCGCGACCGGGCGCAGTTGGTCATCGTCGCCTATGAGTCAGGGATGGTGACACCGGGGATCCTGTGACGGACAGGGCAATGTCTGACCCTCCGTCAAAGGAGCTCGATGGCCATCCTGAGGCGCTCACTCAGTCGTACGTACCTAGTCACCGCAGTACTCCTGACCACCCCACTGGTCGCGACCGGCAACGCCTCGGCGGGGGAAGCCGGCTGCACGTCCTCCGTGCCGTACGTCTCGGGCGAGGGCGGCTACGACACCTACCGCATCCCGGCGACGATCACGACCCCGCGCGGCACGGTCCTGGCCTTCGCCGAGGGCCGGCACGACGGGGCGGGCGACACCGGCGACATCGATGTCGTCCTCAGACGCTCCCTCGACGGCGGCTGCACCTGGGGCCCGCAGGCCGTGGTCGCCTCGGGGGACGGGGACACGCGGGGTAACCCCGCCCCCGTGGTCGATCCGCGCACCGGCGCGGTCGTGCTGGTCACCTCCTACAACAGCGGGGACGTGACGGAGGCGCAGATCATGCGGGGCGAGGCGACGCCGGAGCAGAGCCGGCGGGTGTTCGTCCAGCGCAGCGCGGACGACGGCCGCCACTTCTCGTCCCCGCGGGACATCACGGGCCAGGTGAAGCCGTCGAACTGGCGCTGGTACGCCACCGGGCCCGGTCACGCGATCGCGCTGCGGCGCGGTCCGCATGCGGGGCGGCTGGTCGTCCCGTCGAACCACTCGGCCGCGCCGGCGCCGGGGTCCGGGGACACCGGGCAGGAGCCCAGGTACTACGGCGCCCATGCCATCTACAGCGACGACGGCGGGCGTACCTGGCGCATGGGCTTCGTCGACGACTCGTACGACGGTTTCAGCAACGCGAACGAGTCCACCGCGGCCGAACTTCCCGACGGCAGGCTGTACTTCAACTCCCGGGATCAGCACGGCACGAGTGCCGGGAACCGGCTCGACAGTCACTCCAGTGACGGCGGGGAGACGTTGGACCGGCCGTACACGGTTCAGCCGGCGCTGAACGAGGTGCCGGTGGTGGAGGGCAGCGTCCTCCAACTCGCGGGTTCTCGGGGTGCGTTGCTGTTCTCCGGTCCCTCCGTGCCCACTGTGCGCCAATCGATGGCTGTGTGGCGGAGTGCGGATGGTGGGGCGACCTTCACGAAGGCGCTGACGCTGTCTCAGCAGCGGGCGGGGTACTCGGATCTGGTGCCGTTGGGGCGGCGGGTGGTCGGGATTCTGTACGAGACGGGTGCGGAGGGGACGTACGAGACGATCGAGTTCCGCAGGCTGCCGACGGCGGAGCTGGGGTAGTTTGTCGCCCGGTCCAGGGGCTCCGCCCCTGGCCCGAAGGCCCTACAACAACCCCGCCCCCGCCAAGAACTTCCCCACCCGCTCAACCTCCTCCGTCGACAGCGCCACCTGCGGCTCCGCCGTAGCCGCGCAGTCGATGACCCCCCGCAGATGCAGCGCCGCCTTGAAGGCTCCCAACGCCGACGAGCTACCCCCCATCCGCCCGGAATCCCCGACGGTCACCATCCCGAACAGGCCGCACAGCCGCTCCTGCTCGGCCCGGGCCAACTCCCAGTCCCCGGACCGGCACAGCTCGAAGAGCCGCACGTACCCCCGCGGGTCGACGTTCGCGAGCCCCGGCACCGCCCCGTCCGCCCCCACCGCGAGCGCGGCGTCGGCGATGAGTTCGGAGCCGGTCAGGACGCTGAAGCCGGTGATGTCGGACCGGGTGCGGGCGCCGATGACGACCTCGCGGAAGGCGGCGAGGTCGCCGCTGGAGTCCTTCAGGCCGGCCAGGACGCCCTCGGCGGCCAGGTCCAGGATGACGTCGCCGGGGAGTTTCACGTGGACGGCGGCCGGGAGGTCGTACGCCACCACCGGGACGGGGCACGCGGCCGCGATCAGGCGGTAGTGGCGGGCGATCTCGGCGGGGTGGGTCCGGGCGTAGAAGGGCGCTGTGGCGACCACCGCGTCCGCACCCGCCCGTGTGACCTCGCGTACGTGGTCCAGCACCCTCGGCGTGGTCATGTCGATCACGCCGGCCAGCACCGGGAGCCGGCCCCCGACGTGCCCGGCCACCGCCTCCACCACCACCCGCCGCTGCCCGTCCGTCAGATACGCCGCCTCCGACGTCGAGCCGAGCACGAACAGGCCGTGCACCCCGGCCTCCATCAAGTGGTCGACCAGCCTGAGCAGGGACGGGACGTCCACCTCGCGGTCCGGTGTCAGGGGCGTGCAGACGGGCGGGATGACACCGGTGAGCGGGGTGGGGATCATGATCAAGGCTCCCTGGAACTGTGGCTCTGTCGTACGAGGTCGCGCGTGGCCTCGCCCTCCTCCACTGGATGGTGGCACCTGTAACGGTGCTCGGGCGTCGACGCGGCCGAGAAGTCCGGCATCGCCTCGGCGCACACCTCGTCCGCCTTCCAGCATCGCGTACGGAAGGGGCACCCGCTCGGCGGCCGTGTCGCGGAGGGGACCGGACCGACCAGCGGGATCGGGTCGATGGGGTCGAGCAGGCCGGGGGTCGCGGAGAAGAGGGCACGGGTGTACGGGTGCCGGGAGCCGTCGGTGACCCCGGTCGCCGGGGCCTCCTCGACGATCCGGCCCAGGTACATCGTGATCACGCGGTCGCTCATCCGGCGTACCGTCTGGATGTCGTGCGAGACGAAGACCAGGGCGAGGCCCAGCCGTTCCTTCAGGTCGAGGAGGAGGTTCAGGATCTGCGCCCGCACCGACACGTCCAGCGCGCTCGTCGGCTCGTCCGCCACCACCAGGTCGGGGTCCAGAGCCAGCGCGCGGGCGATGGCCACGCGTTGGCGCTGGCCGCCGGAGAGCTGGCCGGGAAGGGCGTCCGTGAGGGCGCGCGGGAGGCCGACCAAGGACATCAGCTCCCGTACCCGGTCCTCGCGTTCGCTCCTCGTGCCCCGGTCGTGCACGTCCAGCGGGTCCCGCAGTATCTGCCGGACCGTCAGACGCCTGTTCAGTGCCGTCGACGGGTCCTGGAAGATCATCCCGATGCCGGCGCCCACCGCGGTCCTGCGTTCGGCCGGTGACATCGTCCACAGGTCACGGCCCCGCAGGGCCACCGTCCCCGTGGTCGGGCGCTGCACGCCCACCAGCACCTTCGCCAGCGTCGACTTGCCGCACCCCGACTCGCCGACCACGCCCAGCGTCTCGCCGGGCGCGATGACGAGATCGGCGCCGGTCAGGGCGTACACCTTGTCCCGGCTGAACAGACCGCCGCTGCGCGCCCTGTGCACGACGTGCGCGTCCGAGAGCTCCACCAGCGCGTTCACTGGACGACCCCGCTTTCGGAGCGGTCTGTCGGGGCCAGCACGATCGCCGGGTGATGGCAGGCCGCCGTGTGCGTCGGTGTTCCCACCAGGTCGGGCGGTGTCGTCCGGCACACCTCGCTCGCCAGCGGACAGCGGTCCGCGAAACGGCAGCCGGCCGGGAAGTCGGCGGGGGAGGGGACGACGCCCTTGATCTGCGTCATCCGCTCCTGTGCCGACTCCAGCGACAGCACGCTGCCGAGCAGGCCCCGTGTGTAGTGGTGCGCCGGCGCCTCCACCAGGTCGGCGGTCACGCCGGTCTCCACGATCTGGCCGCCGTACATCACGACCACCCGGTCGGTGACGTCCGCGATCAGCGCGAGGTCGTGCGAGACGAGGATCAGGGCGAAGCCCAGTTCCTCCCGCAGCCTCAGCAGCAGCTCTATGATCTGCGCCTGCACGGTGACGTCCAGCGCGGTCGTCGGCTCGTCGGCGACGATCAGCTTGGGGTCGCGGGACAGGGCCATGGCGATCAGGACGCGCTGGCGCTGGCCGCCGGAGAGCTCGTGCGGGTAGCTGCGCAGGGTGCGGTCGGGGTCGAGGCCGACCAGCCCCAGGAGTTCGTGGGGGCTGCGGTGGCCTCCGCGCCGTACGACCTGCTTGAGCTGGGAGCGGATCGTCATCGCCGGGTTCAGGGAGGACAGGGCGTCCTGGTAGATCATCGCCATCTCGTGACCCAGCAGCTTGCGGCGCACCCGCATCGGCTCGCCCACCAACTGCCGCTGGTTGAACCGGACATGGCCGCGCACCCGGGCGCCCTTCGGCTCCAGGCCCATCACCGCGAGGGCCGTGAGCGACTTGCCGCAGCCCGACTCGCCGACCAGCCCCAGCACCTCACCCGGCTGCACCTCGAAGCTGATGCCGTCGACGATGTCCACGCCGCCGTGCCGGCCCTCGAACCCGATCGCCAGGTGCTCCACCGCGAGCACCGGCAGCTGCCCCTGGGGCAACGGCCGCGCCCGTGCCCGCAGCCGCGCCGCCGCCTCCGTCAGCCCCGGCAGCTGCAGCACCTCACCGCTGCCCGGCTCCGGCGCCTCGAGGCGGTCGTCGTGCTTCCGTACGTCGACCTCGCGGGCCGAGGGTGCCGCCCATGCGTCCGACACGCCCTCGGAGAGGATGTTCAGCGACAGCACCGTCACCAGCATCAGCAGGCCGGGGAAGACGGTCGCCCACCAGCCGCCGGTGAGCACCATGTTCTTGCCGTCCGCGATGACGCTGCCCCAGGAGGGGTCGGGGGGACGGACGCCGGCGCCGATGAAGGACAGCGACGCCTCGAAGACGATCGCCTCCGCCACCTGGACCGTGCAGAACACCAGCACCGGGGCGGCACAGTTGATCGCCACATGCTTGATGACGATGTGCGGGGTGCGGGCGCCGATCACCCGTTCCGCCGTCACATAGTCCTCGCCGTACTGGTCGAGGACGTTCGCCCGGACGACTCGGGCCACCGGCGGCGTGAACAGGAACGCGATCGCGCAGATCAGGACGGTGATCCCGCCGCCGAAGACGGCGACGAGCACGGCGGCCAGCGCGATGCCCGGGAACGCCATCACCACGTCCAGGCAGCGCATCAGCGTCTCGTCGACCGCCTTGCGTGAGGTCGCCGCGATCGCGCCGATCAGGGCACCCACGACGAGCGCGAGTCCGGTCGCGCCGAGCCCGATCGCCAGCGACCAGCGGGCGCCGTACATCAGCCGGCTGAGGATGTCCCGGCCGAGGCTGTCCTGGCCCATCCAGTGCTCGGCGGACGGATGACCGGTGCCGTCGATCGGCGGCTGCTGGTCGAGCGGGTCGTGCGGGGCGAGGACCGGGGCGAGCAGGGCCGTCAGGACCACCACCGCCAGGAAGCAGACGGCGACCTTCGACAGCAGCGGCAGCCGGCGCCAGCCGCGCAGCCGGATGCCGGGCCGGGACAGCGCCTCGGCGAGACGCTTGCGATTGAACGTCATGTCGCCTCCCGCAGGCGCGGGTTGACCAGCAGGTACAGGATGTCGATGACGAGGTTGACGACCACGAAGCCGGTCGCCGTGGTCAGGACGACGCCCTGGACGACCGCCGGGTCACCGTTCTTCACCGCGTCGATCATCAGCTTCCCCATCCCGGGCAGGGAGAAGATCGTCTCGATGACGACCGCGCCGCCCAGCAGGTAGCCGACGCGCAGACCGAGGACCGTCAGCGGGTTGATGAGCGCGTTGCGCAGGACGTTGCGCCCGACGACCACCCGCGGCGGCAGCCCGCTGCCGATCGCCGTGCGGACGTAGTCCTTGTCCAGCTCCTCCACCACCGACGTCCGCACGATCCGCGTCAGCTGCGCCGCCACCGGCAGCGAGAGGGCGAGGGCCGGGAGGGTCATGGTCTTGAGCCAGCCCGTGAAGGAGTCCGCCGGGTTGATGTAGCCGCCGGTCGGGAACCAGCCGAGGTCGACGGCCAGGTACTGGATCATCAGCAGCGCCAGCCAGAAGCCGGGGGCGGCGACACCGGTGAGGGAGACGACCCGGATGATCTGGTCGGGGAGACGGTCGCGGTAGATGGCGGCCGTCACGCCGCCGACCAGGGACAGGACGACCGCGATGCCGAGGCCCAGGAAGGTGAGCTGGAGGGTCAGCGGCAGCGCGGTCATGACCTGGTCGACGACCGGCGCCCGGGTCAGGGCGCTGATGCCCATGTCGCCGTGGAGCAGGTCGCCGATGAAGGCGACGTAGCGGACGGGGAGGGGGTCCAGCAGGCCGTTCTCCTCGCGGAAGTCATGCAGTTGCTGCGCGGTGGGGTTCGCGCCCTGGAAGAACGCGGACGCCGGGTCGACGTCCGAGAACCGCATGACCAGGAACACGAACAGCACGATGCCCAGCATCAGCGGCACGAGCAGCACGACGCGGCGGGCCAGGATCCTTACGACGGTGATCACAGAAGGGCTCCTAGGCCCACTTGGCCTGGAGGAGGTTGATGCCGGGGTACGGCTGTGCCCTTATCCCGGTGAGCTGCTTGGGGTTCCAGGCCGTCATCAGCTCGTTGTGGACGACCGGGTAGAGCACGGCCTGCTCGGCGACGACGTCGATGTAGTCCTGCACGATCGTCTTCTTCTTCTCGGCGTCCGGCTCCCGGGTCGCCCGGTCCATGTCCTTGAAGAGCGCCTTGGCGATCGAGTTGTCGGCCCACCGCGTGTACTGCATCCACAAGTTCTCGGGGCCGTAGTTGTAGTGCATGATCAGGTCGGCGTCGAGGCCGAACTGGTTGGGGTTCGAGGCGGCGGCGACCACCTGGTAGTCCTGCTTCTGGTCCATCTTGGTGAAGACGGCCGTCGTCTCCTGCGGGGAGAGGGTGGTCTTGACGCCGATCGCGTCCCAGGACGCCTTGATGGTCGGCAGACAGTCGACGATCCAGCTCACGTTGACGGCCAGGATCTCGATCTTCAGCCCGCTGACCCCGGCCTCCTTCAGCAGCGCCTTCGCCTTGTCGGGGTCGTAGTCGTAGACGGCCTTCGCGCGCCGGTAGCTGGGGTTGGCCTCGTTGAGGAAGGACGACGCCGGCTTCCCGTGCCCCTTGAGGGCGACCTCGATCATCTTCCCGGTGTCGATGGCGTAGTGCAGCGCCTGGCGGACGCGTACGTCGTCGAAGGGCTTGTGCTTGGTGTTGAACATCAGGAAGAGGTTGTTCATCCCGGCGCCGCCCGCCACCGTCAGCCCGCCGCCCTCCAGCTGGCCGATGTTGGCGTACGGGATGTTGTCGGCGATCTGCGCACCGGCACTCGCGCCCGAGATCCTGGCCACGCGCGGCGCCGCGTCCACGATCGTCAGCCAGTTCATCTTCTTGAAGGTGGCCCTGCGCGGGCCGTTGTAGCCGGGATACGCCTCGAAGGTGGTGTTGGACTTCGGGTGGTGCGCGGTCTGCCGGTACGGCCCCGAGCCGATCGCCTTGCCTGCGATGGCGTCCTCCCAGCCGCCCGGCTGGGAGAAGACGTGCTTCGGCATGATCTTGGCCAGGGTGAGCCGCGAGATCCCGTCCGGGAAGGGGAACTTGAGGACCAGCTCGACGTTCTGCGCGTCGATCTTGCGGACTTCCTTCAGCCAGCTCGCGAAGAAGCCCTTGGCGAGGGTCTGGGTCTTCGGGTCGAGGATCCGGTCGAAGACGAAGACCACGTCGTCGGCCGTGACCGGCTTGCCGTCGTGGAACTTCGCGCCCGCGCGCAGGGTGAACTTCCAGGACGTGGCGTTCGGGTCGGCCGGCACCTGCGTCGCGAGCGCGGCGTACGGCTCCCGCGAGATCGGGTCGGTGTCCAGCAGCCCCTCGTAGATGTGGTTGTTGGCGGCCATGCAGAAGGCTGACGCGGTCTGGGTCGGGTCCCAGCTGCCGTCGTTGCCGTAGCCGATGACCGCCGTCAGCGTCCGGTTCTGGCCTCCGCCCCCGCCGGTCTCGTTCGTGGACTGGGGCCCCGACGAACAGGCCGACAGCGACGCGGAGACGGCGGCGGCCGCGCTCAGCGCGCCGGTGTACTTCAGGAACGACCGGCGGTGCAGCGCCGGCACGTCGTGGGTCACGTCGCGCACGGGTCCTCCAGCGGTGGGGTGGTGTGCTCCGGCGATGGATGGTGTGAGGAGATACGACGTCCTACGTCCTGACGGTCAGCGCGACCATAGGTGGGGTGGTGGGGGCGGTCAAGGGATCTCACACGAATGGCGCATCTGCCACAGGTCGGACCAATGGCGCTGTGAAATGGCGCGAGTTGACCCCCCGTCAGGTGCCGTTCGGGCAGACATGGGACGTGGGACGTCCGGGTGCGCGTACGATGCGCCGCATGCCCGGGCAGCCCAGGAACAGCCGTACGTCCGAGGAGTCCAGGAACAGCCGGATCCAGCGGCAGGTCATGCAGCTGATCATCGACCGCAGGCTCCAGGCGGGCGCGCTGCTGCCCACGGAGGCGGAGCTGATGGAGGACCTCGGCGTCAGCCGCAACTCCGTCCGTGAGGCCCTCAAGGCGCTCCAAGCCCTCGACATCGTGGAGATCCGGCACGGCTACGGGACGTATGTCGGCCAGGCCTCGCTCACGCCGCTGATCGACGGTCTGACGTTTCGCACGCTCGCCCGGCACGACCATGACGACTCGGGGGCGCTGGCGGAGATCCTTCAGGTGCGGGAGGTGCTGGAGGAGGGGCTGATCCGGCGGGTGGCGGCGATGGTGACGGACGCCGAGCTGGACCGGCTGGAGGCGGTCGTTGCGCGGATGGAGGTGGCCGGGCGGGCGGGGCGGGCCTTTCCCGACCTCGACCGCGAATTCCATGAGCTGCTGTACGCGTCTCTCGGCAACGACCTCGTGCCGCAGCTGCTTGCCGCGTTCTGGACGGTCTTCCGGCGGGTGTCCGGCGCCCGCGGCCGCCCCGACGACCCCTCGCCCGACCTCACGGCGGGCCGGCACCGGGACATCGTGACAGCGTTGCGCTCGCGCGATGTCGAGGGGGCGCAGCGGGCGATGGCGGTGCATTTCCGGGGGATCGCGGCGAGGGCGGGGCAGGAGCGTTTTTCGCCCCCGCCGCCCCTACCCTGAAAATCATCCTGACCGGTCAGGAATCGAGAAGCGCCCGCACCTGCGCGCCGCTAGCGTGACCGCCATGGACATCAGCATTCACGCCAGCTTTCTCCCGCACGACGACCCCGAGGCCTCCCTCGCCTTCTACCGCGACGCGCTCGGTTTCGAGGTCCGTACCGATGTCGGGCAGGACAAGATGCGCTGGATCACGGTCGGCCCGGCCGGTCAGCCCGGCACGTCCATCCTCCTCGCACCCCCGACCGCCGACCCCGGCATCACCGAGGACGAGCGCCGCGTCATCGCCGAGATGATGGCCAAGGGCACCTACGGCTGGATCCTGCTCGCCACCTCGAACGTCGACGACACCTTCGAGAAGGTGCAGGCGAGCGGCGCCGAGGTCGTCCAGGAGCCGACCGACCAGCCGTACGGCATCCGCGACTGCGCGTTCCGCGACCCGGCGGGCAACCTGATCCGTATCCAGGAGCGGGGCTGAGGCCAGCCCACCCAGCCTGCCCCCACCCCCGCCCTCGCCCTCGCCGGCAGCGTTCCCGACCGAGTTGCAGATGGAGATTTCACGATGACCGAGCCGCACGTTGCCGACAGCCACGATCTGATCCGCGTGCACGGAGCGCGTGAGAACAACCTCAAGGACGTCAGCATCGAGATCCCGAAGCGCCGCCTGACGGTGTTCACCGGCGTCTCCGGCTCGGGCAAGAGCTCGCTGGTGTTCGACACGATCGCCGCCGAGTCGCAGCGGCTGATCAACGAGACCTACAGCGCGTTCCTGCAGGGCTTCATGCCCAACAACGCGAGGCCCGAGGTCGACGTCCTCGACGGGCTGACCACCGCGATAACCGTCGACCAGCAGCGCATGGGCTCCGACCCCCGCTCCACCGTCGGCACCGCCACCGACGCCAACGCGATGCTGCGCATCCTCTTCAGCCGGCTCGGCAAGCCGCACATCGGCCCGCCCGCCGCGTACTCCTTCAACGTCGCCTCGGTCTCCGCGAGCGGCGGGTTCACGATCGACCGCGGTGCCGACAAGACGAAGACCGAGAAGGTCAGCTTCAGCCGCACCGGCGGCATGTGCACGCACTGCGAGGGCCGGGGCACGGTCTCCGACATCGACCTCACGCAGCTGTTCGATGACTCGAAGTCGCTCGCCGAGGACCCGTTCACCATCCCCACCTACACCGGGGACGGCTGGGTGGTCCGGGTCATCGCCGAGTCGGGGTTCTTCGACAAGGAGAAGCCGATCCGGAAGTACACCAAGAAGGAGCGGCACGACTTCCTCTACCGCGAGCCGACCAAGGTCAAGATCAACGGGGTCAACCTCACCTATGAAGGGCTGATCCCGAAGCTCCAGAAGACCTTCCTGTCCAAGGACCGCGAGTCGATGCAGCCGCACATCCGGGCCTTCGTGGACCGGGCGGTCACCTTCGCCCGCTGCCCCGACTGCGACGGCACCCGCCTCAGCGAGCTGGCCCGCTCCTCGAAGATCGACAAGATCAACATCGCTGATGCCTGCACCATGGAGATCCGTGACCTGGCCGAATGGGCCCGCGGGCTCAAGGAGCCGTCGGTGGCGCCGCTGCTCGCCAAGCTCCGGCACACCCTGGACTCCTTCGTGGAGATCGGCCTCGGCTACCTCTCGCTCGACCGCGCCTCGGGCACCCTCTCCGGCGGCGAGGCGCAGCGCACCAAGATGATCCGCCACCTCGGCTCCTCGCTCACCGACGTCACGTACGTCTTCGACGAGCCGACCATCGGCCTGCACCCACACGACATCCAGCGCATGAACAACCTGCTCCTGCGCCTGCGGGACAAGGGCAACACCGTGCTCGTCGTCGAGCACAAGCCGGAGACCATCGCCATCGCCGACCACGTCGTCGACCTCGGCCCCGGCGCCGGCACGGCGGGCGGCACCGTGTGCTTCGAGGGCACGCTGGCGGGGCTGCGCAAGAGTGACACGGTCACCGGGCGGCATCTCGACGACCGGGCGACCCTGAAGGACACGGTCCGCAAGGCCACCGGCACGCTGCCGATCCGCGGCGCCGGCGCGAACAACCTGCAGGACGTCGATGTCGACATCCCGCTCGGCGTGCTGACGGTCGTCACCGGCGTCGCCGGCTCCGGCAAGAGCTCGCTCGTGCACGGCTCGATCCCCTCCGACGAGGGCGTGGTGTCGGTCGACCAGACCCCGATCCGCGGCTCCAGGCGCAGTAACCCGGCGACGTACACCGGACTGGCCGACCCGATCCGCAAGGCCTTCGCCAAGGCCAACGGTGTGAAGCCGGCCCTGTTCAGCGCCAACTCCGAGGGCGCCTGCCCCACCTGCAACGGCGCCGGCGTCATCTACACCGACCTGGCGATCATGCAGAGCGTCGCCACCACCTGCGAGGACTGCGAGGGCAAGCGGTTCGACGCCTCGGTGCTGGAGTACCACCTCGGCGGCCGGGACATCAGCGAGGTGCTCGCGATGTCGGTGACCGAGGCCGAGGAGTTCTTCCGCGCGGGCGAGGCGCGGATCCCCGCCGCGCACAAGATCGTCGAGCGGATGGCGGACGTCGGCCTCGGCTACCTCACCCTCGGCCAGCCGCTGACCACGCTGTCCGGCGGCGAGCGGCAGCGGCTGAAACTGGCCACGCACATGGGGGACAAGGGCGGCGTCTACGTCCTGGACGAACCGACCACCGGCCTCCACCTCGCCGACGTCCAGCAACTGCTCGGCCTGCTCGACCGGCTCGTCGACTCCGGCAAGTCGGTCATCGTCATCGAGCACCACCAGGCCGTCATGGCCCACGCCGACTGGATCATCGACCTCGGCCCCGGCGCCGGTCACGACGGTGGCCGGATCGTCTTCGAGGGCACCCCCGCCGACCTCGTCGCCGACGGCTCGACCCTCACGGGCGAGCACCTCGCGGCCTACGTCGGCGGCTGACCCGCGATGTGCTTCTGGACGGGCCGGGACCTGGCCCGCGAGAATGTGGGTGTGCGATCAAACTCGACGTCCGAGGACCAGCGGCTGCGCAACCTCGCGCTGCTGCGCCGCGTCCGTGACCGGATGGACCGGGAGTACGCCCAGCCGCTGGACGTCGAGGCGCTCGCGCGCGGCGCGCACATGTCGGCCGGGCACCTCAGCCGCGAGTTCAAGCTCGCCTATGGCGAGTCGCCGTACGGCTACCTGATGACACGGCGGATCGAGCGCGCGATGGCGCTGCTGCGCCGGGGCGACCTCAGCGTCACCGAGGTGTGCTTCGCGGTCGGCTGCTCGTCGCTGGGCACCTTCAGCACGCGCTTCACGGAGCTGGTCGGCATGACGCCCAGCGCCTACCGGCGGCAGGCGGCGGACGAGACGGCGGGGATTCCGTCGTGCGTGGCGAAACAGGTGACCAGGCCGCTGCGGAACAGGGAAGTGCCGTTCAGCCGGGCGGCGGCGGTCGCCGGTAAGGCGCCGGTCAGCTCGGCGCAGCCGCAGGCATCGTGACGGGCCGGGGGCGCCGCGCCTGGTGCGGCGCCCCCGGCCCGTCAGCCGAACAAACGCGGCGCCTCAGGTGAGTGCCTGGGCCAGCAGCCTGGCCGCCTCCGCCACCAGGGCGTCGTCCCACTCCGCGTCCTGGGCGGGCTTCGTGGACAGGACGGCCAGGACGAGGGGGGTGCCCTCGGGGGTCCAGGCCAGGCCGACGTTGTTGGTGGTGCCGTAGGAACCCGAACCCGTCTTGTCCGCGATCGTCCAGGTCGGGGGCAGACCCGCGCGGAAGCGTTTGCCGCTGGTCGTGTTGCTCAGCAGCCAGTGCGTGAGGAGCTCGCGGTCGGCGCGGTTCAGGGCGTCGTCGCCGAGGACCAGGCGGGCGTAGGTCCGGCCGATCGCGCGGGGGCTCGTGGTGTCCGTGACCCGCCACGGCTCGGCCGAGTTCAGCTCCGGCTCCCAGCGGTCGAGGCGCGTCACCCGGTCGCCGAGGGAGCGGGCGAAGCGGGTGACGGCGGTGGGGCCGCCGAGTTCGCGCAGGAGGAGGTTGGCGGCGCCGTTGTCGCTGTAGGTGATGGCGACCTCGCACAGTTCGGCGACCGTCATCCCCGTGGCGAGGTTCTCCCTGGTCTTGTCGGAGCCCTCCTTCGGCAGGTCGGCCTCCGTGTAGTGGATGCGGTGGCGCAGGAACTCGCCGTCGCGGTCGAGGTCGCGCACGACGGCCGCGGACGACAAGGTCTTGAACACCGAGCACATCGGGAAGAGCTCGTCGGCGCGGTGCCGGACGGTCCGCCCGGTGTCGAGGTTGTGCGCGAACACGCCCAGGCGGGCGCCGTGCCGGCGCTCCAGCGCGCGGAGGCCGGCGGTGACATCGGTGCCGTCCGTGGCGTGGGCGGGGGTGCTCGCGAGCAGGGCGGCCGCGGTGGCGGCGGTGCCGGCCGTGAGGAGGGTGCGTCGGGTCATCGGGGACTTGGCGGAGACTCGGATCTTGCTCTCCTTCGCTCGTGGGTCGTCGACGATCTCTTCATTGATCGACGCCGCCCGTCATCCCTTGGTTGCGACGCCGTAGACCATCGGCCGACGGCGCTCCCGGCCCGCGCTCGCCACAGTGGCCGTATGGAGAACACCGAGGGGATCAGCAGGGCACGGTTTCTGGCCGGGGCGGCGGCCGTCGGGCTGGCGGGGGCGGTACTGCCCGCCGGGCGGGCAGCGGCGACCGGGCGAGGGCACGAGCACCGCGGACTGAAGCACCGGGGCGTCGTCTACACCGTCGGCGCCGGCGAGACCTCCGGCACCGCGTGGAGCGCCGCCCGGATGCGCAGGGACGTCCGGGTGATCCGCGACGACCTGCACGCCGACACCATCGACGTCACCGGCGACGGCGTCGAGCGCCTCACCGCCACGGCCGCCGAGGCCGCCGAACGCGGCCTGCACGTCTGGCTCCAGCCGACCCTCGGCGATGTGCCGGAGCGGGAGATCCTCGACAGCATCGCGGAGTGCGGCCGGTTCGCGGAGCGGCTGCGCCGGCAGGGCGCGAGCGTCGACTTCAGCGTGGGCTGCGAGTTCTGGCTGTTCGTGCCGGGGATCATCCCCGGCGCGACGGTCCTGGAGCGCGTCGACAACCTCCAGAAGGGCAATGTCGACATGGCGAAGATGCAGCGCCGCCTGGCCCGCTTCACCGCGAAGGCCGCCACCGTCGGCCGCTCCGTCTTCCACGGCCGCCTCAGCTACGCCGCGGCCCAGGACGAGGAGTTCGAACCGGTCGACTGGAACCTCTTCGACGTCGTCGGCATCGACTACTACTCGTACTTCCACGAACCGGCCGACTACGTCCGAGAGTTGCGCCGCCATCTGCGCTGGGGCAAGCCCCTGGCCATCACCGAGTTCGGCACGTGCGCGTACGTAGGGGCGCCCGAGGCGGGCGGCATGGGCTGGGACATCGTCGACTACACGAAGGAGCCCAACGAGATCAAGGGCGACCCGGTGCGCAGCGAGCGCACGCAGGCCGCCTACCTGGTCGACCTGCTGGAGGTCTTCGAGTCGATGGGCCTGTACGCGGCGATGGCCTTCGAGTTCGTCACCGCTGACGCCCCGCACCGCGCCGACAACCCGCGCTACGACCTCGACCTGGCGAGCTACGGCATCACCAAGGCCATCAAGGACCGCCCCGACGACCCGTCCTCCAACTGGCACTGGGAACCGAAGGAGGCTTTCCACGCGGTGGCCCGGCAGTACGGCCGACGGGCGGGGACCGGCCGCCGGGGTGACCATGGCTGAGGAGGTGCGCGTGTATGGATTGGACCCTTGAGCTGATCGGTGTGCCGGTCACGGACCTGGACCGGGCCAAGAGTTTCTACAAGGACCAGTGCGGTTTCAACGTCGACATCGACGCGCCGTTCTTCGACGGGGCACGCTTCATCCAGCTCACCCCGCCCGGTTCCCGCTGCTCCATCGTGCTGGAGGCCGGAATGCCGGACGCCCCGGGCCAGTCCCGGATGGCGCCCGGCTCGCTCCGGGGCCTTCAGCTCTGCGTCACGGACATCGAGGCGGCAAGGGCCGAGCTGGTGGAGCGTGGGATCGATGTGAGCCCGGTGCTGCATGTGGGCGCGTCCGGCTGGTCGGAGGGCCGGGGCGAGGAGAGCTGGACCTCCTTCCTCTTCTTCCAGGACCCCGACGGCAACGGCTGGGCGGTCCAGGAGTCCCCGGCCCCCTTGACTGAACGCTGACCTACTTGCAGTACGTGTCCCGGGGCGGACGCTCGCCGGTCGCCAGGAACCGGGAGACGGTCGCGTCGCCGCACGCGTTGCCGTTCTCGAGGTAGGAGCCATGGCCGGTGGAGTTCACGGTGACCATGACGGCCCGCCGGCCGAGGGCCTCGCGCATCTTCAGGGCGCCGCTCAGCGGTGTGGCCACGTCCCGCTCGTTCTGGATCAGCAGGACGTTGGACGGCCCGCGGTCGGTCACCCGCGGCGGCGCCTCCGTCGGCTGCGACGGCCACGCGGCGCAGACCATCGCGTTCCTCGGCATACCCGCGGTGAGCGGATACTTCGCGCGGCTCTCGGCGACACCCTTCTCGTACACCGCGGCCGACCGCGGCCAGGCGGCGTCGTTGCAGATGGTCGCGGCGCCGACGGCGATGTAGTTCTGCAGCAGCGCCTCCGGCGGGTTCTCCGGCGCGGGCGGCAGCGTGCCCTTGCCGGCGGCCAGCATCAGCTTGGCCAGCACCGGGTAGTCCTCGGGGTCGTACAGGCTGTCCAGCATCGTCTGGCGCAGGCCGTTGCCGTCCAGCTGCGCCGGGTTGGCGCCGGGCCAGGGAAGGGGCTCGCGGTCCAGACGGGCGGCGAGGGCGAGGAACCGCGAGCGCACCTCGGCCGGTGTGCCGGCGACGCGGTCCGGGTTGCCCGGCCGGGACGCCCACTTGGCGAAGACGGGGAAGTTGTCCTCGACGCCCGCCTCGAACGACTCCAGCCAGGCGCGCTCCGCTCGTACGGGGTCGGGGTTGTCGTTGCTGTCCAGCACGATGCGGTCCGTGCGGTGCGGGAACAGCTCGGCGAAGGTGGAGCCGATGTAGGTGCCGTACGAGTCGCCCCAGGCGGACAGCTTGCGTTCGCCGAGCGCGGCTCGGATGCTGTCGATGTCGCGGGCGTTGTTCTTGGTGCTGATGTGCTTCATCAGTTCGCCGCCGTTGCGGGCGCAGGCGTCCGAGATGCGCCGTGCGGTGGCCATGTTCTCGGTGACGGACCCGTCCGGGGCCGGCCAGGGGCGCAGCGCCGTGCGCGCGAGGTCACGGTGCTCCACCTCGCAATTCACCGGCGTCGAGGGGGCGTTGCCGCGCGGCGCGAACCCGATCAGGTCGTAGGTGTCCCGCACCTTCTGCGGCAGCCTCTGCCCCTTGTCCGAGGGCTCGCCCAGGCTGTCGCCGCCCGGCCCGCCGGCGATCAGCAGCAGGGCGCCACGCCGTGCGGACGGCTTCTCGCTGGGGATGCGGGAGACGGCGATGTCGATCTTCGGGCCGCCGGGGTCGGCGTAGTCCATCGGGACGGCGAGGGTCGCACACTGCTGGCGCGGATCGAGCCCCTCGCCCTCGCACTTGGTCCACTTCAGCGGCGTGGGCGAGCCGGTGGCGTTCGCGGTGAGCGGGGTGACCAGCCCGAAGACGACTCCGGAGGCGGCTGCGATCAGGGCGGCACTCTTCGTGATCTGCTTCATGCACAGCAGCCTGACGGACCTTCACGGAGCGTCACATCCGGGCAACTCCCGTATCTTCCCTGGGGATTACCTCCCGTATCCCTCCTGGGGTTTACCCCCATACGACCACTGGGCCAGCACCAGCACCATGATGAGCCGGTCCTCCCCGGGCCCCAGATAGTCCCGGCGCACCCCGCCCTCGGCCGAGAACCCCAGGGTCCGGTACAGCATGATCGCCGCCGCGTTCGCCGGCTCCACGGTCAGCCGCACCTCGTGCACCCGCTCCCGGCGCAACTGCCGCAGCACCTCCAGCATCAGCCGTTTGCCCAGCCCCCGGCCGCGCCGGTCGGCGCTGACGGCCAGGCTCAGGACCCAGCACACATAGCCGTCAGAGGTGGTGACGAAGAGGACGTAGCCGTGCAGGCAGTCCCCGTCGTCGAGGACGAGGATGCGGTCGCCGTGGACGTCGAAGTGCTGGCGCAGTACGAAGTAGGGGTACGGCTCCTCGGGGAACACCTCCCGGTCCACCCGCAGGAGCTCGGGCAGGTCCGCCTCGGTGACTCCTCGGGTCGTCAGTGGCCGATCGCTGCTGCCGGCGAAGCACGCCTGGTCGGAGCGGCGGCCCAGAACAGGGAAACGTTCCTCCGGCATGGCCATCGACTGCCCCCTATGTGATGGATTGGAGTCACTCATGCGGGTGAGCACCCGTTGCCTGCCGTTTCAGGCGCTCGGTTCGAGATCCGCCCATCTTGAGCAGGGCAATCCCTTGGTTCAAGGGTGCGAGGACCTTATGCCTCGACGCGCTCCCAGTGCGCCTTCTTTTGGTACCGTGAGTGAATGACCCAGAGATCGTCGGGGGACGTCCGGTTGAAGAACAAAGATGTGCGCTGGGCGGCGTTCGACCCGATCGCCTACGTTGATCACAACTACCGCGACTTACAGGCAGAGGACGCGGAGATCCTGCACATGATCCGGGATCATTTCGGCGATCATTTCCGGAAGCAGGGCTTCGGCCCGGTTTCCGGTATCGACGTAGGTGCCGGTGCCAATCTCTATCCCGCACTCGCCATGATGCCGTGGTGCGAGGAGATCACCCTCTTCGAGCGCTCGCCGTCGAACGTCCGGTACCTCTCCCGCCAGGCCGAGTCCTACGACCGGAACTGGGACCAGTTCTGGGAGGCCCTGTGCGAGCACGAGGCCTACAACTCCCTTGGCGCGGACCCGCGGGAGAGGTTCCGCAAGGTCGTCTCCGTCGAGCAGGGCGACCTCTTCGACCTGGCGCGGCACGGGCGCCGGTGGTCCATGGGGACCATGTTCTTCGTCGCCGAGTCGATGACCACGTCCCACCAGGAGTTCTCGCTCGGCGTCGAGCGTTTCATGCGCGCCCTGGTCCCCGGCGCCCCCTTCGCGACCGCCTTCATGGAACATTCCACGGGCTATCACGCCGGTGAGCATTTCTTCCCGGCCTGTGACGTGGGAGAATCCGAGGTGCGCGCGAGCCTTGAGGCATTCGCGGGCGACTTCAAGGTTCAGCGGCTCGAATCCGCGGCCGAGGTGCGCGACGGGTATTCGGGAATGATCGTCGCCTACGGCTGGCGAAATTCGGACGCGCTCATTCCGATCGGCTGATCGGTGGAGCTTCACAACAGCACAGCGATATTCCTCTAGTGATGGCAGTGCGGTCTGTGTGAGGGGCATGGAATGCAGATCAAGCCACGCCAGCATCTGCTGGACATCTGGCAGGCGGTAGCCCGCCACTCTTTCGACGGGGGAGAGTGGGAGTGGGGCGAGTGGGGCAACGAGAGCAGCGTGGCCGACGCCGAGCGGCTGCTCTGCCTGCTGTACCCGGCCACCGAGATCCCCGCCTTCCGGCTGGACGACCCGGACACCACACAGGAGGACGTCCAGCAGGTCCTGAAGCGGGCCGGCGGACGGCTGGAGGTCCCGGCCAACCTCGTCACGGCCATGGCCGACTTCATGCGGGCGCACACCGGCGAGGACAAGAGGCCGACCTTCGCCGGGGGTTACTACTTCGGGTCCGCCGACAAGGCCAGGGAAGTCACCGAGGAACAGCGCCAACTCGGCGTCGTCGACTCGTTCTCCATGTCGATCACCCTGTGCCTCGCCACACTGGGCTTCCTCAAGATCTACGAAACCAGGACCCGGCGCAGTGACGTCAAGGAGACCATCGCCGAGCTGCGCCAGGCCACCAGCAACCGGCTCACCGCCGCCATGGTCAGCCTGCTGCGCTCCTTCACCGTCAACGTCTTCGACGTCGACGCCTCCCAGGGCCGTACGCTCTGCGAACTCCTCGGCCAGGGACGGCTGTCGCAGCGGCAGGTGCTCAGCAAATTCCAGAACCGTTTCCGTTCGCTGCGCGCGGCGATCAACGAGAGCGTGTTCCTCGGCATCGACGTCCAGGAGGGCCTCAAGGACGAGAACCAGCTCTTCGAGTGCGGCTGGGCGTGGAGCATGGTGAAGGACGCTCCCGAGGTCGAGACCGACGAACCCATCGGGCCGCAGCCCGAGGGCGTCGCCAACGCGGTGCCGTACCTGTACTTCACCGTGGTCGCCCTCGACGGCATCCAGGACCTGTTCTCCGACCGCACCCTCACCCTCGGCCTGCTCAACACCGAGCAGCAGAAGCTCGCCGAGGCCCTGCGACTGCGGTGGGAGCTGACCCAGCAGTACTGGTCCCGCATCGCCCGCTTCGACGACGACCGCTGGCCCCTGGAGGACATTCCCTGGCGTACGACGGGACAGAAGCTGGAGTCCGAGTACTTCTCCCTGTCCGTCGCCGCCATCCTCGTGCACGACCTGATGCGTCGCCGGGCCACCGACGACGACCTGACCCGCACCGTCGGCATCATGGAGCGCCTCGCCGAGCGCGGCCGTGTCACCAGCCGGATGACGCGCGACGACCCCATGGTCGAGGAGCTGCACAACCTGGGCGTCGCCCTGCCGTTGCAGGGCAGCGAGCGGCTCGGCCCGCCCATGACATGGTCGATGACCGACTTCTCGGCACAGCTGCTGAAGCGGACCGTCCAGCTGTGCACGCTGTCGCGCAGCCTGGCCTCGCACGACCGGCTGCTCAGGCTGGCCGAGGACATCTTCGACCACATGTGGGCGCGCCGCATCCGCGACGGCGAGGGCGTCGGCCTCTGGGACAACGTCCACGCCGCCTATCCCCAGGCGGAGATCCAGAAGCGGCGCGTACCGGTGTCGTGGAGCATCACCGAGCGGGTCACCGAGGTGATGGTCCAGGCCCACGACATGTACCGGCAGCCCCCGATCCGCAGCCTCGAACTGACCGAGCTGGCAAGGGCGTTGCTCAGTGAGTCCGCGCACCTGCTGGGCAACGAACAGATGGAACCCGCGCCCACGGACTCCGGCCGGCACGGGATGGAACTGCGGAACATCGAGGTCAAGTTGCGCCGAGCCCGCAGCCTCGTGGACGAACAGCCGGGCACGGCCTACGCGTTGACGCTCGACGTGCTGGGGCAGCTCGACTCGCTCGCCAGGGCCCGCGAAGCCGCGGACCGGGGAGTGTGACACGGTGCTGATCTTCGCCGCCTCCGACAAAGGAGGCACCGGGCGCTCCGTCACGAGCGCCAACCTCGCCTACCACCGGGCGATGGCCGGGGACGACGTCTGCTATCTGGACTTCGACTTCGGCTCGCCGACCGCGGCGGCCGTCTTCGACGTGGGCGACGCCCGCCAGGCCACCGAGGACCGCGGCCTGCACGCCTACCTGATAGGGGAGGTCAGCGAACCGGCCCGGATCGACGTGTGGGCCGAGACCGAGCACCAGGTGCTGCGCTTCCCGCCGCCCGGCTGCGGCCGGCTGGTCCTGATGCCCGGCGACGTCAGCGGCGGCGAGTTCGCGACCAGCGACGACAACCTGCGCCGCTGCGTCGACCTGCTGATGAACCTGTACTACGAGTTCGACCTGGTCGTCGTCGACCTCAGCGCCGGCCGTTCCTACGCCGTCGACATGGTCCTGGAGGCCACCGCACAGCCCGAGATGAGCGAGGTCACGGCCCGCTGGCTGGTCTTCCACCGCTGGACCCGCCAGCATGTCGAGGCCGCCGCGAGCCTGGTCTTCGGCAAGCGCGGCATCGTCGCGGGCGGCGCCGACCGCGGCCACGACGAGGAGACGTTGCGCAACGCCATCCGCTTCGTACGGGCCGCCGTCCCCGACCCCGAATCGCCGCTGTGGTCGCAGGTCTCGCCCACCCAGTCGGCGTGGATGCGCAAGACCGACGGCGACCTCAAGCAGCTCGCCTCCACGCACGGCATCGGCTACAGCCAGGTCCTCGGCTCGGTGCCGCTCGAACCGGTCCTGCAGTGGCGTGAGCAGCTCATCACCGACGAGGACGTGCTCGACAGTCAGATCGCCAACCAGGAGACCTGGCAGGCACTGAGCCGGCTCGCCGGCCGTCTGACCGACGACAAGTACTGGGAGCAGGCGTGAGCGAAGCCGTGTTCCAGGAGACCACCGCAGAGCTGCGCACCCAGTCCGTGCCGCTGTCCCACCTCTCCCTGGAGCTGGGCCACCTCTACATGGAGGACTTCGAGGCGGGCCCCAAGCGGCTGGGCGAGCACTTCGCGGAGGTACGGGTGTGGGCGGACGCGGTGCGCGCCTCGGCCGCCCGCCGCAGCAAGCGGCCCCGCATCAGCACCTGCTTCCTGATCGACGACTACTTCACCCGCTTCTCCACCCCGGCCGAGCTGATCCCGATGGTGCTGAAGGAGGCCGAGAAGGCCGGCCTCGTCATCGACTACCTCGCCCGCGAGTCGGCCTGCGCGGTCGCCGACCGCATCGAACTGGCGGAATCGGTCATGCACCGCCTCGTCGAGTCCCCGCCGCCCGGCAGCTACGGCTCCCGCCCGCCCGTCAGCCAGACCGGCTGGCTCGCCAACGGCCAGCGCACCCCCTCGACGTCCCGCAGCGCCCTGGGCGCGGTCAAGGGCTGGGAACCGCCCCAGGAGACCGCCGCCCGCAACCACTCCGTCTTCATGGACGTCGAGTTGTGGTCCGAGAAGGACGGCAAGCGGCTGTGGTCCTGCCCTTTCCTGGCCGCCGTATGGCAACTGGCCCGGCTGGGCCTCTTACGGCACCTCGGTGAGCCGGTGCTGCAGCCCAAGGACTGGCAGGGCGAGGACTTCCCGCACGACTGGGACCTGCTGGCGCCCCTGGTCAAGCTCACCGACACCAAGGCGGCCTTCAGCGCCTACCGCACCTGCACCCTCATGCCGAACCGCTTCCTCGCCGTCGAGGACGCCGTCCGGCTCATCCTCGACCAGACGGACGTCGACGCGGGCGCGCTGCAGCAGGTCGCCAAGCGGTCCGCCGACGAGGGGATGGCGGTCCCGGCAGCGGTCGCACAGCGCGCCGCGTACGTCTTCTACGAGGAGCCCGGCGACTCCTCCCGGCCCGAGGAGAACTGAGATGACGGCGGCCACCGGACAACCGGCGCGCTCGGTCCTCGCCTGCGGTGAGGTGCGCACCTGTCTGCTGCCGTCGTTCCAGGCGCTCGACGCCCGGGCCGCCGCCCAGCTGCTCAGGCTGCGCGCCGACGTCCACGTCCGGGTCTCGGAACGGCCCAGCATGTACGTCCTTTCCCCCGAGGTCCTGACCGGCGTGGACTGCCGGCTGCCCGCCGCCAACGGCACCAAGGTCCGGGGCGTCGGTACGGTGGCCGCCCGCGCGGCGCTGACCGAGGGCCGGCTGCTCCAGTCGACCGCGTACTTCAGCCTCCCGGCCGCCGGCCCCGACATGCGGCGCCCCTGGGGCCAGTACCTCGTACGGCCGGGCCTGGTCGAGCCCTTCGGCAAGCTGCCCCAACAGGCCACCGCAGACGGCGTGTTGCGCGGTGCCGGGCGTGGCGAACTCGACCTCGGGATGATTTCCGAAGGCCTGCTCGCCCAGCTCCGCCGCCACGCGCTGCTGGACCGCCGGGTGCCCTTCAAGTCCAGCCCGACGCGGCTGCGTTGGGTCGCGCGGCGGACCCCGGCCGGTGAGCGGGCGTCCCTGGCGAACTTCACCGTCGCCGAGGGCGGGCTGCGGACCGTGGAGCTACTGCTTCCGGAGGACGTCCCGGCCTCCGCCGCGGCCGGTCTGTGCGAGGATCTCGCCCTGCACGACTGGCTTTTGACGACCGTTCAGCACATGCTGGACAACAACCGGATCGGCGCCATAGACGGACCCTCGGTGGTCGAGGCGCTGCATCCGGTCGTGGTTCATCTGCTGCATCTGTGGATGCCGCGCGCACACGTGGACCCCGCGCTGGGTCACCTGTGGGACGTGCTCGAAGAGAAGCCGGGGTTCTCCCGTCAGTGGGAGAACCTGAGCCGGCGCATCAGAGATCGACTGGCCCTCCAGGCCGTGGCGGTGCCCCACCAGGCGCTCAGCACGCGCTGAGGGGCGGTACCGGAACCAGATACCCGACGGGGGAAGAGAAATGGGCGGAGCGTCATCGTTAGGAGCAAGTAGCAACGGGCAAGGGGTACCGCGCCAGGAACCGCGCATGCCGAAGATGTTCTGGCGGATCGTGATCACCGCCGGAGCGGCCGGCGGGGCCTTCCTGCTGACCAGCATCCTCAGCGAGGACGACGGGAACATCTGGCAGTGGGTGGCGTCCATCGTCATCGGCAGCGCGGCCCTGATCGTGCAGTACCTGATCGACTTCGGGGAGCGGTTCGAGAAGGTCGACCGGCGCTTCAACGAGATCCTCGCCGCGACGACGCTGTTCAGCCAGGTCGACGGGTCGGTGCTGCGCTCCGACGAGGTGACCCGGCTGGTCCTCGGCTACACCAAGGTCCGTGAGCAGGGCGGCGACATCATGCAGGCCTTCGCCGAGAAGGAACTGGGCCGGCTCGCCAAGATGATGGAAGGCCTCGGCAGCGGCAGCGCGGACTGCCCCGGCGAGAACCACGAGTGGCTGATCGACATCACCGACTGCGTCAAGATGACCCTCGACGCCACCAGCACCTCGGTGGACCGGGAGTTCTGGAGCAGCGGGCCCGCCGAGCGGTATCTCGCCGCGCAGGAGAAGGCGATCAAGAGGCGGGGCGTGGAGATCCGGCGCCTGTTCGTGGTGCGGGACGAGTACGAGGTCACGCCGGAGCTCAGAGGGCTGTGCGAGGACCACCGCAGGCGGGGCATCGACGCGCGCATCGTGGTGCGGTCGCTGATGGAGTCGAACCCCAGGGTGAGCGACTTCATCGTCTTCGACGGCGAACTCTGCTACGAGACCAAGCCGGACCAGGAGTCCAACCCGGACGGGACGCTGCTGAGCGCCGAACCGGACCACATCGAGGACCACATCACCCAGTTCACCGACCTGTGGGCGGAGGCGGAGCGTCAGCAGACGACTCCGCGGGTCACCGCAGAGACGTGAGGAACCCGCGCCAGGCGTGGGCGGGGATGAGGAGTACGGGGCTGTCCGAGGCGAGTTTGGTGTCTCGGACAGGGACGACGCCGGGTATGCCGTCGGCGACTTCGAGGCAGCTGCCGCCATTGCCGTCGCTGTAGCTGCTCTTGCGCCAGCGGGCGGCGCCTGGGAAGTCGTACGCGACCTCGACGCAGTCGCCGCCGTTGCCGTCGCTGTAGCTGCTCTTGCGCCAGCTCGCGTTGCTCAGGTCGTACTCGCGCATCGTCTGAAGTCCTCCGCCGCCGACTCGACCAGGGCCAGGGACGCCTCCGGCGACAGCGCGGCGGCCCTGAGCAGATCGTATGCCGCGTACGCGTGCTTCACCACAGCCGGATCGTCCAGCAGATTCCCCGAATACACGGCTTCTGTATAGGCCGTTGGTGGGGCGTCCTCAAACTCCATGAGCTTCAGCGAACCGGTCATCAGGGCGTAGGCCCCCGCCGCGTACGGCAGCACCTGCACCAGTACCGTGCGCTCCCGCGTCAGCGCCGCCACGCGCTCCAGCTGCTCCGCCATGACGGCCGGGCCGCCGACCGGGATGCGGAGCACGTTCTCGTGGAGGACGGCCCAATACACGGGCCGTGTAGCGTCCTTGAGGATGTGCTGGCGCTCCAGACGGCCCGACACCTTGTCCTCGATGTACTCGTCCGTCGCGAAGCGGTTCATTGCCAAGGTCACCGCCCGCGCGTACCCGGCCGTCTGCAACAGGCCCGGCACCAGCGCGGGCGCGAACTCGCAGATCTTTGTCGCGAGCCGCTCCAACTCCGCCGCCTTGGCGAAGTAATCCGCGTATCGCTGATCCTTGATGAGCTGGCGCCACATCCGCTCGAAAATACCGTCGGTTTGCAGGGCCTCATCAATCCGCTGCGCGACATCCCGCTGCGGCTTCCGAATGGCCTGTTCGAATTGGCCGATGTATCCGCCGGAGACAAATACCCGAGCCCCTAACTCCACCTGGGTGAGCCCGGCGTCCTCCCTTCGCCGTTTCAACTCCGCGCCGAAGAACTCCCAGGCCGCCTGCCGCGAACCATTGGCCATGGCCAACCCCCTTGTACTGCCCTGCACTTGTAGGGCACAGACTCCTGCCGAGTGTAGGCGTCGCAGGTCACCATGGAGATGAAATGCGTGAAACCCAAAGGGGAGGGGATCAAGGTGACGGCACGACACTCGGCGCGCTGCGTCGAAGAAGCGGAGGAAGCAGTGAAGGAATTGCGGGCGGTGCTGGAGAAGGCAGGAATTACGCTTCCGACACTCCGGATCGATCCGGCGAGTCTTGCGCGTGAAGCCCCTTGCCCGCTCGTCGAATTGGGCCGGTGTTCGGTCGAGACCGCGCAGCGCCTCGCGGCGGTGTTGCGGTGAAGCCACCGATCGGGTCGTACGTCGTGGACACACGCAGGGGGAGGATCGGCGTCGTGATGGGACATGAGGGGCCGTACGTTCAGCTGAGACCGTACGGAGGCGGCAAGGAGTGGGACGCCGAGCCGGGCGCCGTACGCACGGCCACCCCCGCCGAGCGGCTGCGCGCGGCGACGGCGTACGCCAACGCACGCAGCCGGGGGGAGGTTCCTTGACGTTGGGGCGGGCCCGTAAGGTGCGGCGGCATGGGCTTGTGGAAGAGATGGCGGAGGCGAGGGCGAAGGCGTCCCGGCGCTACCCCGTGCCGCTCAGCACGCACCAGCTGTGGATGGTGTCGCTGAGCGCGCCGGTGAGCCGGGACAGCGGCGTCTCGCGGAAGACCCTCTACCCGTACACGCGGATCGACGACGACAGTGCCCGGCGCTGGCTGGCCGAGCAGTGGGAGATCACCTCGCGTGAGGAGCTGGTCGACCGGCTCGACGACCTGTCCCGCAGCGGGTACCGGACGCGGGCGCTGCGGGTCACCGGCGTCGCGCCGCTCGCCTGGGACGCCGCGCTGTACGTCGACATCACCCGCCGTGGCTTCGGCTGCGGGCTGATCGACGAGCCGGACGCCTGGACCGCGCTGAAGAACATCGTGCCGGCGGTGGTGGGGACGTACGGCTCCTGGCAGCAGTACGCCGCTCACTATCTGCTCGGCCGGCAGGTCTGGCGGGACGGGCTGCGGGGCAGGGCCGAGTCCGCCTCGGACCTCCCGGCTCCGCAGGCCACCGCCGACGCGCATCTGCGGTCGCTGCTGGACCCGGCGAATCGCTCCAGCCCTTGGAACCTCGCCCCCTGGGACTCCATCAGCCACCCCGACCGCACCCGCTGACTCCAGGCGTACGAGAGAATGACCCCATGAGTCTGTTCCGCGACGACGGCATCGTCCTGCGCACCCAGAAGCTGGGCGTGCCGGAAGCCCGCGGGGGTGCGGAATGAGTCTCTTCCGGGATGACGGCATCGTCCTGCGGACACAGAAACTCGGCGAGGCCGACCGGATCATCACGCTGCTCACCCGTGGCCACGGGCGGGTGCGGGCCGTGGCGCGGGGTGTGCGGCGGACCAAGTCGAAGTTCGGGGCGCGGCTCGAACCCTTCTCCCATGTCGACGTGCAATTCTTCGCGCGGGGGAGCGAGCTGATCGGGCGCGGGCTGCCGCTGTGCACGCAGAGCGAGACCATCGCTCCGTACGGCGGCGGGATCGTCAGCGACTACGCGCGCTACACCGCCGGGACGGCCATGCTGGAGACCGCCGAGCGGTTCACCGATCACGAGGGCGAGCCGGCCGTGCAGCAGTACCTGCTGCTCGTCGGCGCCCTGCGCACCCTCTCCCGCGGCGAGCACGCCCCGCACCTTGTTCTCGACGCCTTCCTGCTGCGGTCGCTCGCCGTCAACGGCTACGCCCCCAGCTTCAGCGACTGTGCGAAGTGCGGTATGCCCGGTCCGAACCGTTTCTTCTCCGTGGGCTCCGGGGGCTCGGTCTGTGTCGACTGCCGGGTGCCCGGTAGCGTCGTACCGTCGCCGCAGACACTCGAACTGCTCGCCGCGCTCCTTACGGGAGACTGGGAGACGGCGGACGCCAGCGAGTCGCGGTATGTCCGGGAGGGCAGCGGGATCGTGTCCGCCTATCTGCACTGGCACCTGGAGCGCGGGCTGCGCTCGCTTCGGTACGTGGAAAAGTAAGGGAGACGGAAAGCACATGGTTGTGAGTGGGTTCCTGGGGCGCCGACGCCGCGAGTACAGGGCACCGGAGCCGCATCCGTCCGGTGCCCGCGCGCCGAAGCTCCCCGGTGAGCTGGTCGCCAACCATGTGGCGATCGTCATGGACGGGAACGGCCGCTGGGCGAAGGAGCGCGGGCTGCCGCGCACCGAGGGCCACAAGGTCGGCGCCGAGCGGGTGCTCGACGTCCTCCAGGGCGCGATCGAGATCGGCGTCGGCGCGATCTCCCTGTACGCGTTCTCCACCGAGAACTGGAAGCGGTCGCCGGACGAGGTGCGCTTCCTCATGAACTTCAACCGCGACTTCATCCGCAAGACCCGCGACCAGCTCGACGAGCTGGGGATCCGGGTGCGGTGGGTCGGCCGGATGCCGAAGCTGTGGAAGTCCGTCGCCAAGGAGCTCCAGATCGCCCAGGAGCAGACCAAGGACAACGACAAGCTGACGCTGTACTTCTGCATGAACTACGGCGGCCGGGCCGAGATCGCGGACGCCGCGCAGGCCCTCGCGGCGGATGTGAAGGCGGGGCGGCTGGACCCGTCCAAGGTCAACGAGAAGACCTTCGCCAAGTACCTGTACTACCCGGACATGCCCGACGTGGACCTGTTCCTGCGCCCGAGCGGCGAGCAGCGCACCTCCAACTACCTTCTCTGGCAGAGCGCTTACGCCGAGATGGTCTTCCAGGACGTCCTGTGGCCGGACTTCGACCGGCGTGACCTGTGGCGCGCGTGCGTGGAGTTCGCGTCGCGCGACCGGCGGTTCGGCGGGGCGATCCCGAACGAGGAACTGCTGGCGATGGAGGGCAGGCAGGACTGAGGGGCGGTGCCGTGGGCGGAACGCTAGGGTTCCGCCCATGGATCACCAGGGGCGGGACATGAATCAGGGCACCGACGCCGTGGAGCTGGCCTATCGGCCCTCGCGCGGGGATCTCCTCAACGCCGTTCTGGTGCGTGAGCGCGTCCGCCGGCTGAACCTGCTGCGCTGGGGCCTTGTCGCGCTGTTCGCGTTGCTCACCGTCGCGCAGGCGATCTCGGGCTGGTCGTCGGGGGTGGTACTCGGCGCCCTGTGCGCCGTCATGATCTGGGGGATTCCGCACCTGCAGGCCCACCACGGGCTGCGCACCGTCTCCTGGCAGGGCGATTACCGTACGACCGTCACCGACGCGGGGATCACGACCGTCACCGAGCATGTGACGCTGACGCAGCGCTGGTCCGTGTTCCGGGGCTACCGGGAGAGTCGCGATCACCTCGTCGTGCTCAGCCGGGACCCGAACATCCTGCTGGTGGAGGTGCTGCCCAAGCGGGGCGCCGCGGATCCGGCCGACGTGGACCGACTGCGTGCACTGCTGGGCCGCCACCTGCCTCGCGTGTAACCACCCATGCTGAACTCGCCCCCGGCGGGAGCGAGTTCAGCTCAACCCGGTTCAGCTCAACCCGGTTCCGCTCAGCCTGCGGAGCACTCCGCGCACGTGCCGAAGATCTCCACCGTGTGCGCCACGTTCACGAAGCCGTGCTCGGCCGCGATGGCGTCCGCCCACTTCTCCACCGCCGGGCCCTCGACCTCCACGGCCTTGCCGCAGACGCGGCAGACGAGGTGGTGGTGGTGTTCGCCGGTCGAGCAGCGGCGGTAGACCGACTCGCCGTCGGAGGTGCGCAGCACGTCGACCTCGCCGGCGTCGGCGAGGGACTGCAGGGTGCGGTAGACCGTGGTGAGCCCGACCGAGTCGCCCTTGTGCTTCAGCATGTCGTGGAGATCCTGCGCACTGCGGAACTCGTCGACCTCGTCCAGGGCCGCCGCCACGGCGGCCCGCTGCCGAGTCGCGCGGCCCTTGACGGGCGGTCCTACGGTCGTCACCGGTTGCCTCCTCACGTCTGCACTTGCCGGGCCATTGTGCCAGCCCGGACTGTCAGCAGTCAGACGCCGACCTTGCCCGTGGCATCCCGGCTGGCCGGAATCGCGCACTCCGCCGGATCGCCTTCGGGGTGTGCCGCGGCCAGCGCGCGGGCCCTGCGGCGGGCCAGTGGCGTCGCCAGGGCGGTGAGCGCGATGAACGCGCCGATGGTCAGCAGCACGATCGTCGCGCCGGGCGGGACGTCCTGGTAGTACGACGTGACCGTGCCGCCGATCGTCACCGTGACGCCGATCGCGACGGCGATCGCGAACGTCGCCGCGAAGCTCCGGGTGAGTTGCTGGGCGGCCGCCACCGGCACGACCATCAGCGCGCTGACCAGCAGCAGCCCGACCACGCGCATTGCCACCGTCACGGTCACCGCCGCGGTGATCGCCGTCAGCAGGTTCAGGGCGCGCACCGGAAGGCCCGTGACCCGCGCGAACTCCTCGTCCTGGCTCACCGCGAACAGCTGGCGGCGCAGGCCGAGGGTGACCAGCACCACGAACGCGGCGAGCAGGATGATCGCCGTCACGTCCGACTCGCTCACCGTGGAGAGGGAGCCGAAGAGGTACGACGTCAGGTTGGCGTTGGAGCCGCCCGGCGCGAGGTTGATCAACATCACGCCGCCGGCCATACCGCCGTAGAAGAGCATCGCGAGGGCGATGTCGCCGCGCGTCTTGCCGTACCAGCGGATCAGCTCCATCAGGACCGCGCCGAGGACGGAGACCAGCGTGGCCATCCACACCGGCGACCAGGACAGCAGGAAGCCGAGGCCGACGCCGGTCATCGCCACGTGGCCGATTCCGTCGCCCATCAGGGCCTGGCGGCGCTGGACGAGGTAGATCCCGACGGCCGGGGCGGTGATGCCGACCAGGACGGCGGCGAGCAGCGCCCGCTGCATGAAGTCGTAGTTCAGGAAGTCCATCAGCTCAGCAGCCCCGTCCGGATCGGTTCGGCGTCGTGAGCCGCGTGCGGGTGTACGTGGTCGTGGCCGGGCAGCGCGTGCTGGCCGACGGCCTGCGGGGGCGGGCCGTCGTGTGTCACGCAGCCGTCGCGCAGGACGACCGCCCGGTCGATCAGGGGCTCCAGCGGGCCGAGTTCGTGCAGGACCAGCAGGACCGTCGAGCCGGCGGCGACCTGCTTCCTGAGCGTCTGCGCGAGCACCTCCTGGCTGGCCAGGTCGACACCCGCCATCGGCTCGTCCATGATCAGCAGTTCGGGCTCGGAGGCCAGGGCGCGGGCGATCAGCACCCGCTGGTGCTGGCCGCCGGACAGGGCGCCCACCGAGTCCTTCACCCGGTCCGTCATGCCGACCAGATCCAGGGCGCGGCGTACGGCGGCGTGGTCGGCCTTGCGGAAGACGCCGAAGCGGGTGCGCGACAGGCGGCCCGAGGAGACGACCTCGCCGACCGTGGCGGGCACGCCGCCCGCGGCCGTCGTGCGCTGCGGGACGTAGCCCACCCGCGCCCAGTCGCGGAACCGGGCCCGCGGGGTGCCGAACAGCTCGATCTCGCCGGCGCTGACCGGCACCTGGCCGATGATGCTGCGCACGGCGGTCGACTTGCCCGAGCCGTTGGCCCCGAGCAGGGCGACGACCTCACCGTGGCCCACGGTGAGGTCGATGCCGCGCAGGACGGGGCGCGAGCCCAGCTCGGCGCGGACGCCGCGCAGCGATATGACGGGCTCGGTCATGCCGTCCTCCGTAGGTTGGTCACTTGGCCCCCAGCGCGGTCTGCAGCGCCTTGAGGTTGGCCTCCATGACCTGGAAGTAGTCGTCGCCCTTGGACTTGTCGGTGATGCCTTCCAGCGGATCGAGAACGTCCGTCTTGAGGCCCGCGTCGTCGGCGAGGGTCTTCGCGGTCTTGTCGGACACCAGTGTCTCGTAGAACACGGTGGTCACGCCGTCGGCCTTGGCCTCCGTCTGGAGCTCCTTGATCCGGGCCGGGCTGGGCTCGCTGTCCGGGTCGATGCCGGAGATGGCCTCCTGCGTGAGGCCGTAGCGCTCCGCGAAGTAGCCGAAGGACGCGTGGTTGGTGAAGAAGACCTTGGTCTTGGTGTCCTTGAGCCCGTCCGCGACCTGGGTGTTGAGCTCGTCGAGCTTCTTGACCAGCGCGTCGGTGTTCTTCTTGTAGTCGGCCGCGTGATCCGGGTCGGACTTCTCGAAGGCCGCGCCGACGCCCTTGGCGATCTCGGCGTACTTCACCGGGTCGAGCCAGACGTGCGGGTCGAGGGCGTGGCCCTCCTCCTCGGAGTGCTCCTCCTCGGCGTGCTCGCCCGCGTGCTCGTGCTCGACGTCGCCGTGGTCCTCCAGCTTGGTCAGCGAGGCGGCGTCGATCTTCGTGTCCAGGCCCGCCTGTCCGATGGCCTCGTCGACGGACGGCTGGAGGCCCTTGAGGTAGAGCGCCGCGTCGGAGTCCTCCAGCTGGGCCCGCTGCTGTGCGCTGATCTCCAGGTCGTGCGGCTCCTGGCCGGGTTCGGTCAGACTGGAGACGTTCACGTGGTCGCCGCCGATCTGCTCGGCGAGGAAGGCCATGGGGTAGAACGACGCGACGACGTCGAACTTGTCCGTGTTGCCCGCGGCCGCGCTGTCCGAGGAGCAGGCGGAGAGCGTGCCGATACCGAGAGCGGTGACGGCCGCCAGCGCAAGCCCGGATATGTGATGTCGTCGTACGTTCATGACAGTCATTTTCAGCAAAGGTGGAAACGATTGTCAACAAGCGTGAGGGGCTGTCCACAGAGGGCTACCGATTTGGTTGAGGGGGAGGCCCCGCCGGTACCCTGAAGCATTCGCTGTGAAGCGCCTCGCTTCGTCGCCCGTCGTCGTAATGAAGAGAGCACCGTGGCCGCCGACAAGATCGACACCATCGTCAGCCTGAGCAAGCGCCGTGGCTTCGTATTTCCCTGCAGTGAGATCTACGGCGGTCAGCGTGCCGCATGGGATTACGGGCCGCTGGGTGTCGAGCTCAAGGAGAACCTCAAGCGCCAGTGGTGGCGCTACATGGTGACGTCGCGCGAGGACGTGGTCGGTATCGACTCGTCCGTGATCCTGGCCCCCGAGGTCTGGGTCGCCTCCGGCCACGTCGCCACTTTCACGGACCCGCTCACCGAGTGCACCTCCTGCCACAAGCGGTTCCGCGCGGACCACCTGGAGGAGGCGTACGAGGAGAAGAAGGGCCGCACCCCGGAGAACGGCCTCGCCGACATCAACTGCCCCAACTGCGGCAACAAGGGCCAGTTCACCGAGCCCAAGCAGTTCTCGGGTCTGCTGTCGACGCACCTCGGCCCGACCCAGGACTCCGGCTCGATCGCCTACCTGCGCCCCGAGACCGCCCAGGGCATCTTCACCAACTTCGGTCAGGTGCAGACCACCTCGCGCCGCAAGCCGCCGTTCGGCATCGCGCAGATGGGCAAGTCCTTCCGCAACGAGATCACGCCCGGCAACTTCATCTTCCGCACCCGCGAGTTCGAGCAGATGGAGATGGAGTTCTTCGTCAAGCCGGGCGAGGACGAGAAGTGGCAGGAGTACTGGATGCAGGAGCGCTGGAACTGGTACACCGGCCTGGGTCTCCGTGAGGAGAACATGCGCTGGTACGACCACCCGGCGGAGAAGCTCTCCCACTACTCCAAGCGCACCGCCGACATCGAGTACCGCTTCTCGTTCGGCGGCAGCGAGTGGGGCGAGCTGGAGGGCGTCGCCAACCGCACCGACTACGACCTGAACGCCCACTCCAAGGCTTCCGGCCAGGACCTCTCCTACTTCGACCAGGAGGCCGGCGAGCGCTGGACGCCGTACGTCATCGAGCCCGCGGCCGGTGTCGGCCGCGCGATGCTGGCGTTCCTGCTCGACGCGTACGTCGAGGACGAGGCGCCGAACGCCAAGGGCAAGATGGAGAAGCGGACGGTGCTGCGGCTCGACCCGCGTCTGGCGCCGGTGAAGGTCGCGGTGCTGCCGCTCTCGCGCAACCCGGAGCTGTCCCCGAAGGCCAAGGGCCTCGCCCAGGCGCTGCGGCAGAACTGGAACATCGAGTTCGACGACGCCGGTGCGATCGGGCGTCGCTACCGCCGCCAGGACGAGATCGGTACGCCGTACTGCGTGACCGTCGACTTCGACACGCTGGACGACAACGCGGTCACGGTGCGCGAGCGGGACTCGATGAAGCAGGAGCGCGTGTCGCTGGACCAGATCGAGGGGTACCTGGCTGCGCGGCTCGTCGGCTGCTAGGCGGTGCCAGGTCGCTGAGCGGGGCTGCGTCTGCCTTGCTCGGGTGATTCGCCGGCCGCGGGTTCGTTGTGGCTTGTCGCGCAGTTCCCCGCGCCCCTTGGGTGGGTGCGGGGAACTCGGCGTTTATGGGGCGCGGGGATTGGTCCTCTTTGGGCGCGGGCGATTGGACCTGTTGGCGGGGTGCCCGTGGGCGGAGGGTGGCCGGCATGAGTATCGCCTTCTTGCTGACCACTCTCGTTGTCGTCGCCACTCCTGGCACCGGTGTCGTCTACACCCTTGCCGCCGGGCTCTCCCGCGGGCGGCGGGCCAGTGTCGTCGCCGCGCTCGGGTGCACGCTCGGGATCGTGCCGCATGTGCTGGCCACGGTGACCGGTCTGGCGGCGCTGCTGAATGCCAGTGCCGCTGCCTTCCAGGTCCTCAAGTACGCCGGTGTCGCCTATCTCCTCTACATGGCGTGGGCGACCGTGCGGGACAAGGACGCCATCGCCGTCGAGGAGGGCACCACCCTGGACTCGGCGCGGCAGGTGGTCGTCCGGGCCGTGCTGATCAACATCCTCAATCCGAAGCTGACGATCTTCTTCTTCGCGTTCCTGCCGCAGTTCGTGAGCCCGCACGAGCCGCACGCGCTGATCCGGATGCTGGCGTTGAGCGGGGTGTTCATGCTGGCGACGTTCCTGGTCTTCGCGGCGTACGGCGTCCTGGCCGCGTCCGTGCGCAGCCACGTCACCTCCCGGCCGAGGGTGATGACGTGGCTGCGGCGGAGCTTCGCGGGGTCGTTCGTGGCGCTGGGGGCGAAGCTCGCCCTCACGACCAAGTGAGCCTCAACGGCCCTGCAGGGACTTCACGTTGTCGCCGAACGTCCAGTTCTTCGAGCCGTCCCAGTTGAGCGACCAGGTCATCAGGCCCTTGAGGGACGTGCCGTAGTGGCGCCAGGCCTGGGCGACCAGGGACGGGGACATGTAGCCGCCGCCCGCGCCGGACTGGGCGGGCAGGCCGGGGACCTGCTTGTCGTACGGGACCTTGATGGTCGTGCCCTGGATGACCAGGCCCTTGTTGAGGCAGTCGGTCTGGGCGGTGAAGCCCTGGACGGTGCCGGCGGAGTAGGAGTCGCCGGAGCAGCCGTACATGCTGCCGTTGTAGTACTGCATGTTCAGCCACCACAGGCGGCCGTTGTCGGCGTACTTCTTGATGACCGGCAGGTAGGCGCCCCAGATCGAGCCGTAGGTGACGCTGCCGCCGGTGACGTAGGCCGTCTCGGGGGCCATGGTGAGGCCGAAGTTGGACGGCATCCGGGCCAGCACCCCGTCGATGATGCGGATCAAGTTGGCCTGTGAGGTGGAGAGTTGGCTGATGTTGCCGCTGCCGACCAGGCCCGTCTCGATGTCTATGTCGATGCCGTCGAAGTTGTACTTCTTCAGGATCGGGACGATCGTCGCGACGAATCGGTCCGCCACGGCGGTCGAGCTGAGGTCGATGCCGGCCGTCGCGCCGCCGATCGACAGCAGGAGCGTCTGACCCGACGCCTTCGCCGCGCACATCTCGGCGGGCGTCGCCACCTTCACGCCCGTGTCCATGCCGTCCTCCCAGAGCGCGGTGCCGTCGGAGCGGATGACCGGAAAGGCCGCGTTGATCACGTTGTAGCCGTGGGCCGCGATACGGGAGTCGGTGATCGGGGTCCAGCCGAAGGGCGGGTGGACGCCGTTGGCGGCGCCGTCCCAGTTCTCCCAGTAGCCCTGGAGGACCTTTCCGGACGGCTTCGACTTCACGGCACAGGTGTCGGCGGCCGAGGCAGGGGTTGCTACGGGGAGCTGAGGCAGACAGGCGGTCGCCAGGGCGGTGGCGAGCAGGCGCAGGGCGCGGCGGAGCATACGGGGCCTCCCGGTGGGGGTGCGGTGAGGTGTCGTAGGCATGACAGTGCTCGTGGTCCAGACCTCCCGTCAATAGGTCTGGACCATTCTGGAGCCTCTCTTGCAGATATGGAGTGACAGGTATGGAGTGACAGATATTGAAATCTGTCAGCTGTTAGGGCAGGGTGGATGACATGACGATGCAAACCCGCTCCCTCGGAACCACCGGACCCCAGGTCTCCGCCCTAGGCCTCGGCTGCATGGGCATGTCCGCGCTGTACGGCGACGCGGACCGGGCCGAGTCGATCGCCACCGTGCACGCCGCCCTGGAGGCCGGCGTGACCCTGCTCGACACCGGCGACTTCTACGGCATGGGCCACAACGAGATGCTGATCGGCGAGGCCCTGCGCGCCGCGCCCGCCGGCCTGCGCGAACAGGCCCTGGTCAGCGTGAAGTTCGGCGCGCTGCGCGACCCGGACGGCGGCTGGGTCGGTTACGACGGCCGACCCGCCGCCGTGAAGAACTTCGCCGCGTACTCGCTGCAGCGGCTCGGCGTGGACCACATCGACGTGTACCGGATCGCCCGGCTCGATCCCGACGTACCGATCGAGGAGACGGTCGGCGCGATCGCGGAACTGATCGAGAAGGGGTACGTGCGGCATGTGGGCCTCAGCGAGGTCGGCGCCGAGACGATCCGCCGGGCCGCGGCCACCGCGCCGATCACCGACCTGCAGATCGAGTACTCCCTGATCTCCCGCGGCATCGAGAAGTCGGTCCTGCCGACCACTCGTGAGCTGGGGATCTCCGTCACCGCGTACGGCGTGCTGTCCCGAGGCCTGATCTCCGGCCACTTCGCCCCGGGCCGGCAGCTCGCCGCGAACGACTTCCGCGCCCACTCGCCGCGCTTTCAGGGCGAGAACCTCCAGCACAACCTGACCTTGGTCGAGGCGCTGCGGAAGATCGCCGACCAGAAGGGCGTCTCCGTCGCCCAGATCGCCATCGCCTGGGTGCTCTCCCGCGGCGACGACATCGTGCCGCTCGTCGGCGCCCGCACCCGGGAGCGGCTCGCCGAGTCACTGGGAGCGCTGGACCTCACGCTGGACGCGGCCGACCTGACGGCGATCGAGGAGGCGGTGCCGGCGGACGCGGCGGCGGGCGACCGCTACCCGGCCGCGCAGATGGCGCACCTGGGCAGCAAGTAGTGGCCCCGGCGCCGGGTCCTGGGCCAGGTACGGTCTAGGACATGTCGCAGACGCCCACGACCCTGACCGCCGAGCGCATCCTCGAAGCCACCGAGGAGGTGCTGCGCCGCCACGGCCCGGCCAAGGCCACCGTGGTCGACGTGGCCCGCGCGCTCGGCGTCAGCCATGGCAGCGTCTACCGGCACTTCCGTACGAAGGCGGCGCTGCGGGAGGCGGTGACGAAGAGGTGGCTGGACCGGACGACGGAGCTCCTGGCCGCCATCGTCGCCGCCCCGGACCTGGACCCGGAGACCCGGGTGCGTGAGTGGCTCGCGGCGCTGTTTGCCGCCAAGCGCCGCAAGGCGTTCGACGACCCGGAGCTCTTCGCCACCTACTCGGTGCTGACCACCGAGACCGTCGAGACGGTCGTCGGCGAGCACATCGCCGAGCTGACCGGCCAGTTGACCGAGATCGTGCGCGCGGGCGCCGACGCGGGCACCTTCACCGTGGAGGACCCCGCCACCACGGCTCTCGCCCTCTTCCGGGCCACCGACCGCTTCCACGACCCGCACTACGCCGGCGAGTGGGTACGGCCCGGTGTGGACGGGGAGTTCGAGGCCGTGGTGGACCTGCTGATCCGGGGACTGCGGGCGCGCGGCTGAGCCGTCACAGGCCCGGTTGGTTGCCTCCCGGGTCCACGGTCGCCTGGTGTGCCTCCGCCAGGTGTTCCTCCGCCTTCAGCCAGGGCAGGAACTGCGTGCTCTTGCGCCAGCCGCAGGTGTCGCATCTGATCGAGCGCTGCGCGCCTTTGCGCTGTACTCGCACGACGTGCTCGCGCCCGTGGTGGTCCCAGCGGCTCACCTTGCTCTGGTTGATCTCCAGCATGACGCCTCCAGCGTCCCGGGACATCGAGTCTGCGTGCGCGCCCTCGCGCAGCAAGGAGTGTGCAGCAAGACCAACATCAACAGGGACACTTTCCCGGTGCGTTGACCAACCTGTGGCCACACCCTCACAACTCGCTCAGCCGATCGTGCGCGGCAGACGCAGGCTGAGCAGGCCTGTCAGCACCACTCCGGCCAACTGGACCAGGAGCGTGGTGACCAGGGCGTCGCCCATGCCCACCGTGGCGGCCAGGGAGAGAAAGAGGGTGCCCAGCGTTGCCACACCCAGGGCCAGCGACGCCTGCTGGGTCGTGATCATCACCGTTCCTAATCAGTGAGCGGGAGTGAGTGTTGTACCCACTCCTGGTCACTGCGGACATCCCGAACGGTCCTGGGTGTCCTGGTCGCCCGCGTACTCTCCGCGTCCGGCGGCACAGATCGTGTCCGTGGTCCGGGAACGTGGGGGCGGGGTCCCTCACGTCCAAGGGGCTCCGGCCTGGCCTGGACGGTCCGATGCCCGTGCACATCGCTCTGGTGTGCAGGGGGCGGTGTCGTCCGTCGCCGGATCGGGTGCCCTTGGGCGCGTCGTCCGATCGCGATGCTCGCGGCATCGTGACGGGGGGTCTTGCGGGTCTTCGAGGCCATGGGGTGCTGCCAGTGCTGGGCGCCCCACTGTGAGGTGTAGGCCGGATCCACGGCGATGACCGCGATTCCGGTGGCGTCGGCCATGGAGGTGAGTCGGGCGCGGAGCTTGCCGGTAGGCATGCCGGAGATGAGCTGCCGGCAGCGCTTCTTGCGCCCGTGTTTCTCTCTGGTCTTCTCGGGCTGGAAGTCGAGGTCTTCCACGGCGATCGCTTTGACGCCGCAGACCTTGGCCCAGTTCAGCAGCCCGGACAGCGCGTGCCGGACCTGGGCGTCGCGATGATCCCGAGTGCCGGACAGATCGTAGAAGAAGCGACGCGGACGGCCGGTCGGGTTGCCGTGCTCGTCGAGGCGCCATGCGGCGAGATGGTCGGCGTTTGTGTCTACGCCGATGACGCCGTGCGCGAGTGCCGTCTACATCTGGATGGTCCGGGTGACGGGGAACGTCCAGGAAGCGTCCACGTACCAGCGCCCGCGCTGCACGTCGTAGGAGATGCGGTAGGCCACCGCGCGGTTCGCTTCCACACGGTCGGCCCACTCGGTGCCCCGGTGCGCGAACCGCACCGCGCAGGCGAGGACGTACCGGCCGTGCCGGGTGTTGGCCAGATGGGAAAGCGGTGCGGGCAGCTTGATGCTGATCTCGCCGTCCGGGGTGACGCGGATCGTCTCGTTGCCGTACCGCTTGCCCGATTCCCCGTCAGCGGACAGGAACCAGCGCGCCGTCTGCCACTGCTGACGCCACTGCGACTCGCTGAGCTGGGCGGCGTCGAGGTGCTGGCGGGTGCCCAGCAGGCGTTTGCCGCCGCGTGCTACGCGGACGCGTCCGGCCTCGCGGTCTGCGCGAACCTGTCCGAGCCGGTCTTCGAGTACATGCAGGCGGCGTGTCTTGTGGAACCATTCGTGCGCCGACCGGTAGCCGCCCGGGGAACGCTTGGTTCCTTTCTCGCCGACCGGCAGGGAAAGTCGGTGCCGAAGCGTCCTGACGCCCGCTTCGAGGGAATGGATGTGCGCCAACTGCCCACGCCGGGCGAGTGCCCACTGATCGTGCGTGGCCTTGGTGATGCTGCCTGCCCACCTGGACGACGAGACGCCCGTCAGGTCCCGCTTGCGGGCCGCCCATGTCCCGGTGGAGTGCTCCAGAGCCCGTCTGGAAGATGCTGCTGAAGAGGCTGCGCGTGGAGTCCCCGCAGTTCTGCGAGGCCTGGGACCGCCACGAGGTGGTGGCCCACCGCAGCAAGCGCAAGGAGTTCCTCAACCGGCATGTGGGGCGGGTGGTCGTCGACCACACGGACCTGTGGCTGAGTCCGGAGGTGGGGCCGAGGATGGTGACGTACGTGCCGGCGGACGAGCAATCGAGGGCGCGCCTGGAGAAGCTGCACGAAATCGCCCTCTCAGGGGCGCGGGGAACTGCGCGACCAGCCCCCACCGGCCGTTAGCCGCCGAACTACGCACTGACCCGAGACGCGTCGCGAAGCTCCGCCGACTCCAGCCCCGCAGCCGTACGTTCAGCGGTACGCCGAGCCCAAGGTCCAGTCGTGACCGCCCCCACCACCAGGACCATGACCCCGCACCCGGTGAGGATCCACCAGCCGGGCACGGCGGCGTCGACGAACGTCTCCCGGTACGACGACACCGACACCCCGGCCGCCAGCACGGCCCCGACCACGGCCACCCCCAGCGTCTGCCCCAACTGCCGGCTCGTGGAAGCGACGGCCGCCGCGACCCCGGCCTGCGCACGCGGCATTCCGGAGACCGCCGTGTTGGTGATCGGCGCGTTGACGAACCCGAAGCCGATACCGAACACCGCGTACCCGAGGATCAGCGTGACGTTGGACGTCTCGGCGTCGAAGAGGGCGAACAGGGCCGCGCTCAGGGTCATCGCGGTGCCGGCGATCAGCAACGGCAGCCGCGGCCCCCGGGTGCCCACCAGCCGCCCCGACAGGGGCGCGCACAGGAACATCGGCATGGCCATCGGCAGCATCCACAGCCCGGCGTGCAGGGCGTTCAGGCCGCGTACGTTCTGGAGGTACAGCGTCGACAGGAACAGGAATCCGCCCAGCGCGGCGAACGCGCCGATCGCTATCACCGTCGCCCCGCTGAACGGCGCCGACCGGAAGAACCGCAGGTCGATAAGGGGTTCGGCGCGGCGCGGCTCGTACCACAGGAGACCCAGCAGAGCCGCGAGCGCGAGCGCCGCGAACGGCAGGACCGACGCGAACCCGGCGTTCGGGGCCTCGATGATCGCGTACGTCAGTGAGGCGAACAGCGCGATCACCAGGATCTGGCCGACCGGGTCGAGGCGGCGGGCCCTGGGGGCCCGGGACTCGGGGACGAAGCGGAGGGTGAGGAGGAGGGCGGCCAGGCCCACCGGCAGGTTGACCCAGAAGATCGCGCGCCAGTCCACCGCGTCCACGAGCAGGCCTCCGACCAGCGGTCCCGCGGCCATCGAGATGCCGACGACCCCGCCCCAGACCCCGATCGCCCGGGCGCGCTCGCGCGGGTCCGTGAAGGTGTTGGTGATGATCGACATCGCGACCGGGTTGAGCATAGAGCCGCCCACGGCCTGCACCATCCGGAAGACGATCAGCGAGTCGAGGGTGGGTGCGACGGAGCACAGGGCCGAACCGATGGTGAAAAGGACCAGACCGGTCATGAAGACGCGCTTGCGGCCGATCCGGTCCGCCGTGGAGCCGGCCAGCATCAGCAGGGAGGCCAGGACGAGTGTGTAGGCGTCGATCGTCCACTGCAGACCCGATGTGCTCGCACCGAGGTCGCGTTGCATCGAGGGCAGGGAGACGTTGAGGGCCGTGGTGTCGAGGCTCACGATCAGCAGGCTCATGCAGCAGATCGCGAGGACCAGCACTCGGCGGCGTGGGCTGAGCTCCGGCATTCATGAATAGTACGCCTAACTAATGAATTTCGCCGCACCCGGTCCGGTACGTGAGAATGGGTGGATGTCCATGACCGCCCCGCCCGTTGTCACGCCCGTCGTCCCACCCCTGCCGATCGGCCCGCACACCGTGCAGCCGCCCGTCGTCCTGGCCCCGATGGCCGGGATCACGAACGCGCCCTTCCGCACGCTGTGCAGGGAGTTCAGCGGTGGCAAGGGGCTGTTCGTCAGCGAGATGATCACGACCCGGGCGCTGGTCGAGCGCAACGAGAAGACCATGCAGCTGATCCACTTCGACGCGACGGAGAAGCCGCGCTCGATCCAGCTGTACGGCGTCGACCCGGTCACCGTCGGCAAGGCCGTCCGCATGATCGCGGAGGAGGGCCTGGCCGACCACATCGACCTGAACTTCGGATGCCCGGTGCCGAAGGTGACGCGCAAGGGCGGCGGCTCCGCGCTGCCGTACAAGCGGAACCTGCTGCGGGCGATCCTGCGGGAGGCGGTCAGCGGGGCGGGTGACCTGCCGGTCACGATGAAGATGCGCAAGGGCATCGACGACGATCACATCACCTACCTCGACGCCGGCCGGATCGCCGTCGAGGAGGGCGTGACGGCCATCGCCCTGCACGGCCGTACGGCCGCCCAGCACTACGGCGGCACGGCCGACTGGGACGCCATCGCGCGGCTCAAGGAGCACGTCCCGGAGATCCCCGTGCTCGGCAACGGCGACATCTGGTCGGCCGGGGACGCGGTGCGGATGGTGCGGGAGACCGGGTGCGACGGGGTGGTCGTCGGGCGTGGGTGCCTGGGGCGGCCGTGGCTGTTCTCGGACCTGGTCGCGGCCTTCGAGGGGCGGGACGAGAACGTCGCGCGTCCCGGTCTGCGCGAGGTCGCCGACGTCATGGTCCGGCATGCCGCGCTGCTGGGTGAGTGGATCGGGGACGAGGCGCGTGGCGTCATCGACTTCCGCAAGCACGTCGCCTGGTATCTGAAGGGCTTCGCGGTCGGCTCCGAGATGCGCAAGCGGCTCGCCATCACGTCGTCGCTCGAGGAACTCCGGTCCGGGCTGGACGAGCTGGCCCTCGACCAGCCGTGGCCGGCCGGCGCCGACGGGCCCCGTGGCCGTACGTCCGGCAACAACCGGGTGGTGCTGCCGGACGGCTGGCTGAAGGACCCGTACGACTGCGCGGGTGTGGGCGAGGACGCGGAGCTGGACACGTCCGGGGGCTGAGCGCTGCGGACACGGCCTAGTCCGAGGCGTGCGGTGTCGAGCCGTACGCCGTCAGGAAGCGGTCCCGGAAGGCGCTCATCTTCCAGACCGGGGCGTCCTTCGCGGGCTCGATGCCGTCCGTCCAGTTCCAGTCGGCGATCCTGTCGAGGACCTTCGGGTCCTTGGCGACTATGGAGATCGGTACGTCACGGCTGGCGTGGTTGCCGCTGACCCGGGCCATGGGCTGGTGGTCGCCGAGGAAGACGAGGACGGTGTCGTCGGTGCCGTAGCGCTCCATCCACTGCGTGAGGCTGGTCAGCGAGTACTCGACGGACTTGCCGTACTCCTCACGGGACTTCGTGGTGTCGGTGAGGACGTCCCCCGCCTTCATCCCGGCCTTCTGGATCGGGTCGAAGACCGAGCCGTCGCCCAGGTCGTTCCAGTCGACCATCTTCGGCAGCGGAGCCCAGGGCTGGTGGCTGGACGTCAGGATGACGAAGGACATCAGCGGCTTGTCGCGCTTCTTGCCGTGGATCTGGCGCTGGAAGGCCTCCAGGGCGTACTGGTCGGGCATCGTCGACCAGCTGAACTTCGGGCCCTTGTAGCCCAGTTGCCAGGCGTTGTACATCCTGTCGAGGCCGTACCACTTCGACTCCGGCCAGCCCTTCTGCACGCCGGGCATCACCCCGACCGTGTCCCAGGCACCGGTCTTCTGGAACGCCTTGGTGAGCGTGAGATGGTCGCCGGCCGTGACGGTGCGGTAGCGCCGCTGGTTGTCGATCCACAGGCCCGCCATGGTCGTGGAGTGGCCGAGCCAGCTGCTGCCGCCGAAGGTCGCCGAGGTCAGCCAGCCGCTCTTCGCGTGGAAGCCCGCCTCGGTCAGGGCCTCGTTGCTCGCGTCCAGGGTTCTGCCGACGCCGGGGGCCATGATCGGGTCCTCGATGGCGCTGCGGCCGTAGCTCTCGACGAACGTGAAGACGACGTCCTTGCCGCGCAGGTCCGGCAGCAGTTGGTCGGGGGGAGTGTTGCCGAAGGTGTCCGCCTCGGCCTCCATGGCGAACTGGGCCTCGTCCTCGAGGGAGTCCACCGTCCGCTGTGCGTGGGTCCTGAAGGCGCCGGCCGCGTGGTCGGAGGCGATCGGCATGCCGAAGGCCTGGAGGTTGAGTGCGGTGCAGGTGATCCACACCGTGCCGGCTATGAGCGCGCCCTGGGTGGCCCTCGCCTTGTGCATCGTGAGGAGGGTGCTGAGGTGGATCGTCGCGGCTGCCATGAGGGCCATCAGCAGCAGGATCAGGATGACGCCACCGATGGCAGCGCCGGTGGCTACGGCTCCGCCCATCGTGTCGGCGACGTACGACTGGGCGTCGGGGAGGAGGTCCCAGTCGAGGGCGGCGTTGAAGCCGCGGCCGAGGTATTCGTTGAAGCCCATGTCGAGGAGGTTCAGCACGGTGAGCACGGCGAGGCCGATGCCGTAGAGCGTTGCCGCGGCTATGCGGGGGCGGCGGGGGAGGGCGAGCATCACGACTGCGCCGATGATCGCCTCCGCGGGGATGCGGGTGAATCTGTTCGGCTGCAGGGCGGGGAGGGTGTTGGGGAGGAGGAGGGCGCCGAGGATCAGGGCGGCGGCGAGGGTGGTGGCCGTCCAGTGGAGGGTGCGGCTGATTTTGAGGGTGCGGCCGATCTTGAGGGTGCGGCTGATCTTGAGGGTGCGGCTGATCTTGAGGGCGCGGGTGGTCGTGGGCTTCGCTTCGGGCTCGGCTTCGCCATCGCCCGTGTTGTTCCCACCCGCACCACCCGTGCTGCTTTCGTCGTCGGGTGCGGGTGGCCCCTGTGGGGGGTCCTCGCCGTCGGCGGCTGCTGGTTCGATGGCGGGAGATGCGTCCTCGTCGTCGGCTGCCGCGGGTTCGTCGTGGGGTGGTGCGTCCTCGGCGGAGGGGGCGGTGGGTTTCTGTGCCGAGTCCTCGCCCTCGGTGGGGGAGTCCCCGTCGGCTGCCGTTGCGGGGGGCTCGCTGGGGGTGGCCGACTCGTCGGGCAAGGCGTTCTTCTTGCCGGGTAGCTGACGTAGGCGCGTGAAGACAGGCACCCGAAGGTCCTTCCGTGCGAGGCCCCTGGTGGAGTGGTGCGGCGGGCCTCGCTGGGGAGGCTGGGGGCCCGCCGTCCTCCCGTACGGTCGGCCCCCGGCCGGTGTTCAGCTCCCGTGCCCCAGCGCTCGGCAAACGCTGGGCAAACGGCAGGCCAACAGGCCCGTGGCCGTCCGCCTACGCCCCGCCCACCGCCGTCAGCAGCGCCAGCGGGGCCGCCGCCGAGCGCGACTCGCGGACGCAGGCGTGCGGGTACGGCACGGGTTCCGCGTGGGTGTCGCGGCCGTAGCCCGCGAGGACCTCGGGGAGCCGGTGGCCGGTGGTCGTCGCCGCGTCGACCAGGGCATGGGCCACCGTGCGGGCCTCGTCGTGCAGGCCGTAGCGGGCCAGGCCCAGGGTGATCAGCGCGTTGTCGTGCGGCCAGACCGAGCCCCGGTGGTAGGAGAGGGGGTGGTAGGCAGGTTGGCCGGAGGCCAGGGTGCGCACTCCCCAGCCCGAGAAGAAGTCCGGCTCCAGAAGGCGCCGGCCCACCGCCTCGCCGTACTCCTTGTCCAGCAGGCCGGACCACAGGAGATGCCCCGCGTCCGACGCCAGCGCGTCGACCCGGCGGCCCCCGCCGTCCAGCGCCAGGGCGGGGAAGGAGTGCTCCGGCATCCAGAAGTCCCGCTGGAAACGGTCACGGAGGTCGCCCGCCGCCTGTTCCAGGAGGGCCGCGTAGGTCTCGTCCTGCCACGCCGTGCGGGCCAGCCACGCCGTGCGGCGCAGGGCGTCGTACGCGTAGCCCTGGGCGCCCGCCGCCATCACGGGGCCGCCGGGGCGGGTGCCGTCTGCCGAGCAGATGGCGCCGGGGGAGTCCTTCCAGTTCTGGTTGGCGAGACCGCCCTGGTCGGCGCGGTAGACCAGGTAGCCGCGGGAGGTCAGCCCGCCGTGGTCCAACATCCAGCCGATCGCCGCGCGGGCGTTGGGCTCCAGCCGGCGAGCCGTGGTCGTGTCACGCGTCTGTTCCACGTACGCGCCGAGCAGGATCAGGAACAGCGGGGTCGCGTCCACCGAGCCGTAGTAGCGGCCGTACGGCACCTGCCCGAAGTGCGCCAGCTCGCCGTGCCGTACCTCGTGCACGATCTTGCCTGGCTGGGCGACGGACTCGGGGGCCGTCTCCGTGGCCTGGGTCGCGGCCAGTGCGGGGAGGGTGGCGGCGGCGAGGCGGGGGCGGTAAGGGAGGGCGAAGAGCGAGGTGAGGAGGGCGTCGCGGCCGAGGAGGGTCAGGAACCAGGGGGCGCCGGCCGCGGGGACGCGCAGTTCCTCGCCGTCCGGGCCCGTCGCAGGGACCTGGAGCGCGGCCAGGTCGGCCAGCCCCCGGGCGCAGGCGGCGGCCAGCTCGGGCCAGCCGGTCGGGAAGGCCACGCCCTCCACGAACGCGCCCTCCTGGGAGAGGAGTTGGGAGGTCAGGGCCGCGGGGGAGCGGGGGACGCGCAGCGCCCGCTTGTCGCCGTGAGGGCGGGCCATCACCCGGAGGGTCAGTTCCGCCGTGCCGTGCGGGTCGAGATCGAGGGCCCAGACCAGGCGGCGGGCGCCGGTGCCGGTCTCCTCCACGCCGTCGGGGGCGGGGTCGGCGGTCACGGTCGTGATCGAACGCCATTCGCCTCGCTGGTAGGCGAACTCCACACCGTGGTCCAGGACCTGACGGGAGCGGGTGGCGCCGGTCTTGGCGTACGTGCGGTGGTCGGAGCGCAGCTCGAACTGGTCGGTGAAGTCGGCGTCCGCGGTGATCGCCAGGCGGATCGTCGTCGGCACCGGGCGGTTGCTCGTCACGCGCAGGGACTCGATGAATGAGCCGTCCCCGACGGCCTGTTCACGGAAGAGCGTGTAGGCCGCCGGCTCGTTGCGGCCGCCGCGCGGGACCAGGACACAGCGGGCCGTGTCCCCGTCGGCGACCGGGGTGAGCGCCTCGGGTACCGCGCCGTCCACGGTGAGCTGCCAGCGGCTCAGGTGCCGGGCGTCACGTACGAATAACCCTTCCGGGGAGCCGGCGGCCCGTACGCCGCTGATGTCCCCGCCGTCGCCCACGGCGGCGAACGTCCCCCGTACACGAGCAGATGATGGCGGTCCGTCATCCCCGGTCCCTTCCCTTTCCCTTGCGTTCCCTGACGGCGTTCGTGTCCCACGCGGGGTGGTCGTGCAGCAGGTCGAGCGTGAGCGCGGCGGTCCAGCCGAAGCCGGTGGCTCCGCAGGCGTCGCCGGTGTACGGGTTGACGTACTCGGCGAACCCGGAGGCGTCGGCGGTGTGCAGGATCGCCCTGCGCAGGGCGTCGGCCCGGCCGCGCTCACCGTGCAGCCGGAGCCCGCGCTCCAGCAGCCAGCTCGTGTTGAACCAGGCCGGGCCCCGCCAGTAGCGGTGCGGTTCGAAGGCCTCGCCCAGGAGGTCGTAGCTCGGCACGAGTCGGGTCGTGCCGCCGAGGCCGAAGTGCGATCCGCCCAGCGTCCGTACCAGGGCGGCGGTGATGTCGCGGGGGAGGGTGGGGAGGAGGAGGGGGACGAGGCCGGAGACGCTGCGCTCGGGGATCGGCTCCCCGGCCGCCGGCCCGTCGGCCCGCCCCTCGCCCGGTCCGTCGCTACGGCGCACGCCCGGTCCGTCGCTACGCCCCTCGCTCCGCACGTCCCGGCAGAAGAACATGCCCTCCGCCGGGTCCCACAGTCGCTCGACCAGCGCCGCCGTCAGCCGCTCGGCGCGCGCGTGCCGGGCCGTGCCCGTCGCCCCCAGCTCCCGGGCGATCTCGGCCAGCGCGTGCTCGGAGGCGATGAGCAGGGCGTTGAACGCCGGGTCCTCGACGGCGAAGCCGCCGGGGCCATCGGCGTACCCCCCGTCGCGGTAGTCCGTCGCCAGCCGCACATACCGTCCGTAGTCCAGATCCGTCGGCCGGTCCTCGGCCGCCCCGTGGTCGAGGTCGGCGCGGCGGAAGGAGCGGGCCGGGGCCGGGGTGACGCGGGAGAGCGGGGCGTCCCAGCAGGGGCTGTTGTCCATCCCCTGTTCCCAGGGGTGGACGACGGACGCGAGGCCGCCTGCGCCGAGGTCGCGCCGGTGCAGCAGATAGCGGTGCCAGGCGGCGAGGCGGGGATACATCCGGGTGAGGAAGCCGCGCGCCCGGGACAGTCCCGGGTCGGCGCGGTGCACCAGCCAGGCCGCCAGCGCGTGCACCGGTGGTTGCACGATGCCGGAGGTCTGTACGGTGCGCGGGGCGCCCGCAGCGCGCCCCGCGGTCGAGGAGCGCCAGAAGTCGGGGCTCGGGAAGTAGGCGTCGAGCGGCACGGAGGGGTTGAAGACGATGTGCGGGATCCGCCCGTCACCCCACTGGGCGTCGAGCAGCGTCTCCAGCTCCGTCTGCGCCCGCAGCGGCGACACGTGCCTCAGGCCGATCGCGATGAACGCCGAGTCCCAGGACCACTGGTGCGGATACAGACTGCGCGAGGGCACCGTCGAGGTGCCCGTCCAGTTGTCCTCCAGCACCCGGGCGGCTTTGACGTGCAGCGAGTCCGCCGCGGGGGGCGGATCGTATGCAATGTCATGCGCCGCGCGACGGGCTGTGAGCTGGGCAGTGCGATCCACTCGGGGCTCCCCGAAAGACGTCCGGCCGACCGGTTCGGTCATGGCTACCGTAGGGTTACGTCTATTTAACACGCAAAACCCAATATGTAATGCAGAGTTGAGAAGCACAAGGGGGTGTGCATGGGCGCACGAGGTCAGGCGAGTGCCGGGGAACTGCTCGAACTGGTGCGGAGCGGGCGAGCCGTCACGCGCGGAGCGCTCCAGCAGGCCACCGGTCTCTCCCGGGCCACCGTCGGCCAGCGCCTCGACCGCCTCTTCCGCGCCGGCTGGCTGCGCGAGGGCGCCGGCGGTCCCGTGGGCTCCCCGCTGGGCGGCCGTCCCTCCATCACCCTGGAGTTCGACGACGCCCACGCCGTGGTCCTGGCCGCCGACCTGGAGACCCGGCACGCGCGTGCCGCCGTGCTCTCCCTGACCGGCGAGATCCTCGCCGAGCACACCGGCACGCTGGTCATCGAGGACGGGCCGGACGTGGTGCTGGGCGAGCTCGGGCGATGGTTCGCCGAGCTGCTGGAGAAGGCCGGGCGCCGGGCCGGCGAGGTGGGCGGCATCGGGCTCGCGGTGCCGGGGCCGGTGGACAGCGGGACCGGCCGGGTCGTCCAGCCGCCGATCATGCCGGGCTGGGACGGCTACGACATAACGGGACGCCTGGCCAGGGCCTTCACCGAGGCCACCGGCGCCGCGCCGGTCCCGGTGCTGGTCGACAACGACGCCAACCTCATGGCGTACGGCGAGCAGCGCACGGCTTTCCCCGGCTGCTCGGCGTTCGTCCTGGTCAAGGTCTCGACCGGCATCGGCGCCGGGGTCGTGGTCGACGGCTCGATCTACCGGGGCATCGACGGGGGTGCCGGCGACATCGGCCACATCCGGGTGCCGGCGGGCGCGGATGCGCTGTGCCGGTGCGGTTCGTACGGCTGTCTCGCGGCCGTCGCCAGCGGTGGCGCCGTGGCCCGGCGGCTGGCCGAGGCGGGGGTGCCCGCGGCGTCCGGCTCGGATGTGCGGGATGTGCTGGCGTCCGGGCATCCGGGGGCGGCCGCGCTGGCACGGGAGGCCGGGCGGCAGGTCGGGGACGTACTGGCGACGGTCGTGACGCTGCTCAACCCCGGGGTGCTGATGATCGCCGGGGATCTGGCCGGGACGCCCTTCCTCACCGGTGTACGCGAGTTGCTCTACCAGCGGGCGCTGCCGCGCTCCACCGCTCATCTGAACGTCGTGACCTCAGGGCTGGGGGACCGGGCCGGGCTCGTGGGTGCCGGGGCGCTGGTCGTGGAGCATCTGTACGCGCCCTCGCGGGTGGAGGAACGGCTGCTCGCACTGGGGGTGTGACGTCCGTGTTTCCGTCTCGGGGGCACGTCCGCATGGTGAAATCTCGTCGGCTGTGGCAGCGTGATTCTCGCCACCCTTGATAAGGGTTGCGCTCAGATGAGCGGATCTTGAGCGGCTGCACTTCTCCAAGGGGTGGCACTCGGTGCCACCTCTTGATCGTTCATCGATCGAAATCAAACGTGCGGGATGGATGCTCATCTGAGCGATATACCGCACCCGTGAACCCTCTTGCGTTCAAGAAGTGAAAACATCTGCCCGTCATGGCTTGCCAAGCTTTGACTTTCGATCCACTGGCGGACGGGTGGTTACAGGCGCATGACGCGTGAGTAGACGTACCCAGGCGCCTTCGATCTGGGTATGTTCCTCGCCGTCAGGGCAGCCACCGCGTCCTCGAGGGAGTCGGACCGTGTCGGAAAACAAAGAACCCCACGTAGCGAAGTTCGTTTACGACTTCACCGAGGGAAACAAGGACCTCAAGGACCTCCTGGGTGGCAAGGGCGCGAACCTCGCCGAGATGACCAACCTGGGGCTCCCCGTTCCCCCCGGCTTCACGATCACGACGGAAGCCTGCAAGGTCTACCTCGTCAGTGGCGAGGAGCCCGCGGCACTGCGTGACGAGGTGAGTGCGCACCTCGACGCCCTCGAGTCCCGCATGGGCAAGAAGCTCGGCCAGGCCGACAACCCGCTGCTCGTCTCGGTCCGTTCCGGCGCCAAGTTCTCCATGCCCGGAATGATGGACACGGTCCTCAACATCGGACTCTCCGACAAGTCCGTGAAGGGCCTCGCCGAGCAGGCGGGCGACGAGCGGTTCGCCTGGGACTCCTACCGGCGCCTCATCCAGATGTTCGGCAAGACGGTCCTCGGTGTCGACGGCGAGCTCTTCGAGGAGGCCCTCGACAGGGCCAAGGAGGCCAAGAAGGTCACGGTCGACACCGACCTGGAGGCCGCCGACCTCAAGAAGCTGGTCACCGCCTTCAAGAAGATCGTGAAGAAGGAGGCCGGCCGGGACTTCCCGCAGGAGCCGCGCGAGCAGATGGACCTCGCCATCCACGCGGTCTTCGACTCCTGGAACACCGACCGCGCCAAGCTCTACCGCCGCCAGGAGCGCATCCCGCACGACCTCGGTACGGCCGTCAACGTCTGCTCGATGGTCTTCGGCAACCTCGGCCCGGACTCCGGCACGGGCGTCGCCTTCACCCGCGACCCCGCCTCCGGCCACCAGGGCGTCTACGGCGACTACCTGCAGAACGCCCAGGGCGAGGACGTGGTCGCGGGCATCCGCAACACCGTCCCGCTCGCGGAGCTGGAGTCGATCGACAAGAAGTCGTACGACCAGCTGATGCAGATCATGGAGACGCTGGAGAACCACTACAAGGACCTCTGCGACATCGAGTTCACCATCGAGCGCGGTCAGCTGTGGATGCTCCAGACCCGCGTCGGCAAGCGCACGGCGGGCGCCGCCTTCCGTATCGCGACCCAGCTCGTGGACCAGGGCCTCATCGACGAGGCGGAGGCGCTCCAGCGCGTCAACGGCGCCCAGCTCGCGCAGCTGATGTTCCCCAAGTTCGACGACGACGCCAAGGTCGAGCAGGTCGGCCGGGGCATCGCGGCGTCGCCGGGTGCGGCGGTCGGCAAGGCCGTCTTCGACTCGTACACCGCGGTGAAGTGGTCGCGTTCGGGCGAGAAGGTCATCCTGGTCCGCCGGGAGACCAACCCCGACGACCTGGACGGCATGATCGCGGCGGAGGGCATCCTCACCTCCCGCGGAGGCAAGACGTCCCACGCGGCCGTCGTCGCGCGCGGCATGGGCAAGACCTGTGTCTGCGGTGCCGAGGAGCTGGAGGTCGACACCAAGCGCCGCCGGATGACGGTCCCGGGCGGACACGTCGTCGAGGAGGGCGACGTCATCTCCATCGACGGCTCCAGCGGCAAGGTCTACCTGGGCGAGGTCCCGGTGGTCCCGTCCCCGGTCGTGGAGTACTTCGAGGGCCGGATGCACGCGGGCGCGCAGGACGCCGACGAGCTGGTGGAGGCGGTCCACCGCATCATGGCCTTCGCGGACCGCAAGCGCCGGCTGCGGGTGCGCGCCAACGCGGACAACGCCGAGGACGCGCTGCGCGCCCGTCGCTTCGGCGCCCAGGGCATCGGCCTGTGCCGTACCGAGCACATGTTCCTCGGCGAGCGCCGCGAGATGGTCGAGAAGCTGATCCTCGCCGACACCGAGGAGGTGCGCGAGGCCGCCCTCTCGGAACTGCTGCCCCTCCAGAAGAAGGACTTCGTCGAGCTGTTCTCGGCGATGGACGGTCTGCCGGTGACGGTCCGTCTCCTCGACCCGCCGCTGCACGAGTTCCTCCCCGACATCACGGAACTCTCGGTCCGCGTGGCCCTGGCGGAGTCCCGTCAGGAGCCCCACGAGAACGAGCTCCGCCTGCTCCAGGCCGTGCACCGCCTGCACGAGCAGAACCCGATGCTGGGCCTGCGCGGCGTACGCTTGGGCCTGGTCATCCCCGGCCTGTTCACGATGCAGGTCCGCGCGATCGCGGAAGCGGCCGCCGAGCGCAAGAACGCCAAGGGCGACCCGCGCGCCGAGATCATGATCCCGCTCGTCGGCACCGTCCAGGAGCTGGAGATCGTCCGCGAGGAGGCCGACCAGGTCATCGCGGAGGTCGAGGCGGCGACGGGCACGAAGCTGAAGCTCTCGATCGGCACGATGATCGAGCTCCCGCGCGCTGCCCTCACGGCCGGTCAGATCGCCGAGGCCGCGGAGTTCTTCTCCTTCGGCACGAACGACCTCACCCAGACGGTGTGGGGCTTCAGCCGGGACGACGTGGAGGCCTCGTTCTTCACGGCCTACCTGGAGAAGGGCATCTTCGGCGTCTCCCCGTTCGAGACCATCGACAAGGACGGCGTGGGTTCCCTGGTCACGGCCGCAGCCAAGGCGGGCCGTGAGACCCGCCCCGACCTCAAGCTCGGCGTCTGCGGCGAGCACGGCGGCGACCCGGAGTCGGTCCACTTCTTCCACGAGGTCGGCCTCGACTACGTCTCCTGCTCCCCGTTCCGCATTCCGGTCGCCCGCCTCGAGGCCGGCCGCGCGGCCTCCCAGTCGGTGGGCAGCGACCACCGCTAGGCCGTACGGCCACTGAACTCCGGAGTCGTCGCCTGTCCCCGACCCTCAAGACCGATGGGCGACGACTCCGGTGCACCAAGGAGGGCGGCACCCTGTGCGGGGTGCCGCCCTTTTCTGTGTTGCCTGTGGAGGCTGTCTGGCTACGTTGCTCACCAGGGGAAGCGATCCACCGTCGGGCGCGTCCACGCGCTACGAGAAGACCGCGACCGTCTACCTGGCCGGACTCAATATCGCTGGGATCTTCCTCGGCTGTGTGATGTCAGCCGACGCGGATCGGTACACGCATGTCAGACGCTGCCGGCAGCATCACCGCCATAGACGCCATCTGCACCACTCCGCCGCGGCCGGTCGACGTGACCGCGCTCTTCCTTCGACTGACCCCGCCGGCGCGTACGGCGACCCGGCTGCACCCGCGCCCCGGGTCCCCGACCGTGCAGGACAGCTCTGTCGGCGGCCCGCTGCTCCGGCCCGCCGACGAGCCGTGGGCGTACTGCGACGAGCCGCACGACAGGCGCGTGGCGCCAGTGGTCCACTCACCGGACGACGTCCGGCTCGGCCGCCGCGTCCGCGTCGCATCGGCCGAGCGGCTGTACCTCGACTCCGAGGCACCCGAGTGGACCCCCGAGGAACTGGAGACCTCGGAGCGCGTCGTTCACGGTCCCTCAGCTGTCGCAGCCCACCCCGTCGTTGTCCCGGTCCAGGTGCGAGGCGTAACCGGGTTCGCCTCGGTGGACGGGGGCCGCGCCGGCCGCGCGGGCCTCCGAGCAGTTGGCGTAGTAGACGTCGCTGCCGGACGAGTCGCTGTCGCCGTCACCGTCGGAGACGGAGCCGCTGTCCGCCGCGGGCGTCGCCGTGACCGTGGTGGTGGCCTTGACCGTCTTGGTGGCGGTCACCGTCGGCGCCGGTTCGGGTTCCTCGGCTGCCGCCGTCGTGGTCGCTGTGACAGTGACCGTGGGCTGGGCTGAGGCTGCGGTCGGCTTCGCCTCGGTGGTCTTCGAGTCCTCGCCCGACGCGCCCGCGCCGATGCCGAGGAAGAAGGCCAGCCCGAGAGCGGGAAGTACGTAGCGCTTGCGGGCCCATCCAGGGGCCGGGCGGAAGGGCGGCTGCGGTGGCTGCGGTATGGGTGCCGAAGTGTACGGACTGGTCATGTCATCCCCCCACTGGTGTGGCCTGACGTGAGGGGATGACCGTAGTGCCGAGCGACCAGTTGTGGAGGAGGTGTGGCTATTTCGTGACCGTTACACGCGGAACGGCCCCTTCACCTCATACGTGATACCGCCCGACGAACTCCCGCTCGTGCCCCGCTGACTGGAGAAGTACAGGCGGGTGCCGTCGGGGGAGAAGGCCGGACCCGTGATCTCCGAGCCCGACTGGCCGTCGATGCGCAGGAAGGGGGCGATGACGTCGGCCGGGGTGATGACGCAGATCTCCATGTTGCCGCCGTCCTCGGCGACGAAGAGGTCGCCGGAGGAGGAGCCGGTGATGTTGTCGACGCCGGTGAGGGGGGCCGTGCCGGAGGTGACGAGGGAGTCGTCGTAGGCCAGCTCGTAGGTGTTCGACGTGAGGTTGAGCTGCCAGACCCGGTTGTCGCCCTTCGTCGTGAACCACACCGTGTCGTCGGCGTAGTGGCAGCCCTCGCCGCCGTTGAAGGACTTGGAACCCGAGACCTGGGAGCGGGTGGCCGTCGGGGAGCCGTCCGGGTCGGGGATGTTGGCCCAGGTGAAGGAGCCCGATGTGGCGCTGCCCGCGACCATCACCTGGAGGGTGCCGGAGGACAGGTCGCCCCACGTCGTCGGGACGAAGCGGTAGAAGCGGCCGTTCGTCTCGTCCTCGGTCAGGTAGATCACCTTGCGCACCGGGTCAGCGGCCGCCGCCTCGTGCTTGAAGCGGCCCATCGCGGCACGCCGGTTCGCCGCCTGTGCGCCCCACGGGTCCGTCTCGTAGACGTAGCCGAGGGACACCTCCTCGCAGGACAGCCAGGTGTTCCACGGGGTCTTGCCGCCCGCGCAGTTCTGGCGGGTGGAGGAAAGGATGCGGTACGCGGCCGTGATCGCACCCGCCGACGAGAACTTCACCGCGCTCGCGCCGCCGGAGGGGTTGATCTCGGAGTTGGAGACATAGATCCAGCCCGACCCGTCCGCGTAACAGGCGCCGCCGTCGGGGGCGTTGTGCCAGGTGTACGACGTACCGGAGACGGTCTGCCCGGAGCGGGCGATGACGCGACTGGTGAAGCCGCTGGGGAGTCTGATGCCGTTCGCGTCGGGGGAGCCCAGCGCCCCGTAGGGGCCGGTGCCGGGCTGGGCCGGGGCCGCGTACGCGGCGCCACGCCACAGGGTTCCGCCGAACACGGCGGCAGAGCCGCCGAGGACGGCCGCACGCAGGAGGCTACGACGTTCCACTCTCACTCCAAGAGGTGCCGTACCGCCCCGCCGCCGGTCGACGACGGGGTCGTGCCAGGGGAGCGGCATGGAACCTAAGGGAGCATGGTGGACGGACCGTGGCCAAATGGTGGCCGCCGGACGGCGTACCTGGGAGCCGTCCATGGGCGAGCAGGTCATGCGCGCAGCGCCGGCACTCCCCGCCTCCGCTGTCCGGGCCGCTCGACACCCGGGCCGGGTGTCTCGCGCGGCGGTTCCGCCGACGGCAGCCGGACCACCGCGTCCAGACCGCCCGCGGCCGAGGCGTGCAGGCTCGCCTCACCGCCGCTCGCGTGCGCGAGCCGATGGACCAGCGAAAGGCCCAGCCCCGTACCGCCCTTGGGGGCGCCCGGCGCGCGCCAGAAGCGGTCGAAGGCGCGGGCGCGCTGCTCCGGGGTCATGCCGGGCCCCTCGTCGGTGATGTGCAGGTCGAGCCAGGCGGGGCGGGCGTCGCGCAGGGCGCGGCGGACCGGCACATGGAGCCGTAGCTCGATGGCGACGGTGCTGTCGGGCGGGGAGGCGCGCAGGGCGTTGGAGAGCAGGTTGTCCACGATCTGCTCGACCCCACCCGGCACCGCGAGAACCGGCCCCACACTGCCCGCGAACAGGACGAGGGAGACCCGCTGCTGCTCGAACAGCGGCAGCCAGGTGCGGTGCCGTTCCGCGCAGACCGCGCCCACGTCGACCGGGGCGGGCGTCGCGGAGTCCTCCTCCAGGCGGGCCATCGCCAGCAGCCCCTCGACCATCCGCGCGAGCCGGTCCGTCTCGGTCACGGCGGCGGTGAGGCTGCCGATGCCGCGGTCCGAGACGTTCGGTTCCAGGTTCTCCAGCCGCAGCCGCAACGCCGCGAGCGGAGTCTTCAGCTGGTGCGACGCCTCGCCCGCGAACGCCCGCTGGGCGGCGAGGAGATGAGCGAGCCGGGCCGCCGTACGGTTGAAGGCGGCGGCCAGCCGGCGGACCTCGGGCGGACCCTTCGTCATCGTCACCGGACGGGCCCGCCCGCCCTCCGCCAACTCATGGGTGGCGCGCTCCAGTTCACGGATGGGACGTCCTGCCCAGCAGGCGATGGCGAACCCGACCACCGCGACCGCGGTGAGGACCCCGAGCCCGCCGAGGGCCAGCAACAGCCAGACATGATGGACGCGTTCGTGCACCGTCCGCGTCGGCAGCGTCAGCCACACGGCACCCTGCAGCCGCTCATCGCGCACGACCGGCCCGGCGACCGACAGGTACTCGACGCCGCCGATGGTCGACGTACGGACGTCCACGGTGGACGTGCCGCGCAGGGCGGCCGCGATACCGGGGCGGGAGGCGAGGTTGGACGACATCACCGCCGCCCGCGGATGCGAGGTGGCGAGCAGGGCGCCCGAGGCGTCCACGATCACCACCTGCCCGCCGATGCGCTCGGCACAGCGCACCACCCGGCGCGGCAGATCCCGCTCGGCACGGCCCGCGCTGAGGGACAGCGAGGCGTACGCGGACACCGACTCCGCCTCGTCCTTCGCCGCGCTCACCACCCGCTCCCGCTCGCTGCGCGAGTAGACGAAGCCCAGCGGGATCTCCAGGCAGACCAGGACGAGCGCGGCGAGACTGAGGTAGCTGAGCAGCAGCCGGCGGGTCATGGCGAGGACACCCGCGGCCCGCCCGGCTCGGTCTGCACCGCCAGCCGGAAGCCGACCCCGCGCAGGGTCTGGATCCACGCCGGGTGACCCAACTTCTTCCGCAGTGCCGCGACATGGACGTCCAGCGTCTTGGTCGGACCCTCGTAGTGCGGGTCCCACACCCGGTCCAGGATCTGCTGTCGTGAGTAGACCGCGCCGGGATCCTCGGTCAGCAGCGCCAGCAGCTCGAACTCCTTCGGGGTGAGGGTGACGGGGACCTCGCCGACCCAGACCTGACGGGTGCGGCGGTCGACGACGAGCGGGCCGGGGGCGTACGGGGGTGAGGGGGCGCGTTCGTCGTACGACGGGCCCGGCGCGGTCTCGCGCGACAGGGGTGCGGGTGGCGGGGTGGTGATCGCCGGCGCGGCCGCCGCTTCCGCGCGCAGCCGCTCCACCAGCGCTTCGGTACGGCCACGCTCGACCGGTGCCGCCACGGCCACCGGCGCCGTCATGCCCACCGGCTCCGCCACCGTGGTGCGCTCGGCCGGCTCCGTGCGCTGGGTCCGCCGGGTCACCGCCCGCACCCGCGCCACCAGCTCCCGCACGCTGAACGGCTTCGCCAGATAGTCGTCCGCCCCCAGCTCCAGCCCGAGGACCCGGTCGGCCTCCTCACCCCGCGCACTCAGGATGATGACCGGCACGTCCGAGATCTTCCGGATGCCCCGGCAGACGTCGATGCCGTCCATGTCCGGCAACCCGAGGTCGAGCAGGACGACATCGCCGTACGGCCTTCTCAGTCCCTCGGCACCGGTGGTCACGTGATCCACCGTCAGGCCGAAGTGGCCGAGGCCCTCGGTGAGCGGTTCGGCGATCGTCTCGTCGTCCTCGATGAGCAGCACTCGTATGCCCATGCGTCCTGTCTCTCGGTGAATTTGCATTCTCTGCCCTGACGTCGACACGCTACAAGAGACAAGCGCTTGCGGGGAGTTGCGACAAAGAATGTCCAATTACTGGACGCGCTCTGGCCTTTACTTAACCTTCCTCTGGTGCGGGCTCCTCTACGGTGCTGTGAACTGGCCGAACTCCCCACCGAGGAGACATCGTTGAAGGCGCTGCTGGACCGTGCCCGCTCGTTCAAGCGACGGGTCGATTTCGAGAACCGTGAATACCGGAAACTGGCCGAGGGGCAATATCCCGAGGCACTCTTCATTGCCTGCTCGGACTCACGGGTCATACCGGCCCTGATTACCGGAGCACGGCCCGGAGAGATATTCGAGCTGCGAAACGCGGGCAATATCGTGCCGCCGTACGGCAGCCCTGGTGCCTCCGGCGAGGCGGCCACCATCGAGTACGCACTGGAGGTGCTCGGGGTTCAGGACATCGTCGTGTGCGGTCACTCACACTGCGGCGCGATGGGCGCGTTGAAGTCCGGCGACGACCTGACCGCGCTGCCGGGCGTGGACGCCTGGCTGCAGCTGGCCCGCCCCGAACTGGCGCCGGTCCTCGACGCCGCCTCGGACGACCCGTCGCTGCCGGACGTGGCTCAGGGCAATGTCGTCAACCAGCTTGCCGTACTGCGGACTTACCCGGTGGTGCGGCAGCGGCTGGACGGGGGGCGGCTGCGGCTGCACGGCTGGTACTACGAGGTCGACACCGGGCGGCTGCACGAGCTGGAGGACGACGGCCGGTTCCGGGTGCATGCCGGATGAGCGGGGCGCATGCGCGCGGGCGTACGCGCACGAAGGTGGGCATGCCGCGGATCGGGGGCGCCGCGAAGCCGCCGACGGGCAACGGGGCGACCGGGGGTGGCGTCAAGCCGTCGGGCAACGAGGGCCACGGGGGCAACGGGGCCGCCCGGGCCGCCGGGGGTGCGAAGCTCGACCTCGCCAACGAGATCACCGCCTCCCTCGTCGTCTTCCTCGTCGCCCTCCCTCTCTGCATCGGCGTCGCCGTCGCCTCCGGCGTCCCCGCCGAACTCGGGATCATCTCCGGGGTGATCGGCGGCCTGGTCGTCGGCGCGGTGCGGGGCAGCACGCTCCAGGTCAGCGGGCCGGCCGCCGGGCTCGCCGCGCTGGTCGCGGAGACGGTGCTGGAGCTCGGCGTGGCGATGCTCGGCGTGATCGTCCTGTTCTCGGGCATCCTGCAGATCGTCCTCGGCGTCGTACGCCTGGGCCGGATGTTCCAGGCGATCTCCCTCGCGGTGGTCCAGGGCATGCTGGCCGGCATCGGACTGCCGCTGATGTTCAGCCAGGCCTACCCGATGGCCGACGCCAAGGCCCCCGGCACGCCGATCGAGAACATGGCGGGCATCCCGGGCCTGTTCGCGGACATCCTCACCAGCCCCCAGGCGATGATCGCCACGCTGCTCGGCGTCGCCACGATCGTGCTGAGCTTCCTGTGGAAGAAGGTGCCGGGCCCGGCGAAGAAGGTCCCGGCCGCGCTCGTGGCGGTCGGCATCGGCATCGCGGTCGCCGCGCTGCCCGGCGTGGACGTGAAGACGCTCCAGGTCGGCAATCTGGTGGCGTCGGTGCAGGTGCCGGGAGCCGAGCAGTTCGCGGGCCTCGCGGAGCCCGCGGTCATCACGGCCATCCTCACCTTCACGGTCATCGCCTCGGCGGAGAGCCTGTTCACCGCGGCCGCCGTGGACCGTATGCACAGCGGCCCGCGCACCCGCTACAACACCGAACTCATCGCCCAGGGCGCAGGCAACACCGTCGCGGGCATCCTCGGCGCCCTCCCGATCACCGCAGTCGTCGCCCGCAGCTCGGCGAACGTCCAGGCCGGCGCCAAGACCCGCATCTCCCGCACCCTGCACGGTCTGTGGCTGCTGGCGTTCGCGCTGCTGCTGCCGCAGGTCCTGGCCCTGATCCCGATCTCGGTGCTGGCGGGCGTCCTCGTGCACAGCGGCTGGAAGCTGTTCGCGCCGGACGAGTTCCCGAAGATGTGGCGGCAGGACCGGGGGGAGTTCGTGGTGATGACGACCACGACGCTGGTCATCGTGGCGACCGCGCTGCTGGAGGGCGTCCTGATCGGCCTCGCCGCCGGGATCGTACTGGCCGCCCTGCGCATGTCCCGGACGGTGATCCGGCAACACGTCGAGGACGACACCGCGAAGGTCGTCATGGCCGGCAACGCCACCTTCCTACGGCTGCCGCAGGTCATCGAGGCACTGGAGAACGCGGCGGCTTCGGGCAAGCCGCGCATCCGCCTGGACCTGACCGGCGTGACCCATCTGGACCACGCCTGCCGCAGCCAGGTGGAGGAGTTCACGGCGCAGCAGCGGGGACTGGGGATGCGGGTGGAGCTGCTGATGCCGGGACCGGCGAGGACAGAGACACCCGTCGTCGCGACACCGGCTCCCACACCGCCTGCATCGTCGGCCCCCGGCCCGGACGCCGAGTGGTTCTACCTGGACACCCGGCCGCCGTCCGACGGCCACGCAGACCATGCGGAGAGCTACTTTCCGGTCACGTCACGTTAGCATCACGGGTCCTTCATATCTCCTCCGCAACTGCGGCCCCTGGCTACGTTCGTCACCTCACGCACGACCAGGGAAGGACCCTCCCGTGAACCTGCTCCGCAAGCCCGGCGCCATCGTCGTCGCCGCGCTGGCGCTGGCCGCACTGCCGGCCACCGCCGCTGCCCATGACGGTGACCACCCGTTCAAGAACTGCACCGAGGCCTACGCCAACGGGCACTCCGACATCCCGAAGGGCGACGAGCACTACGGCTCCCACCTCGACCGGGACGGCGACGGCCTCGGCTGCGACAACCCGCCCGCCGGCTTCGTCCCGGCCGACGACAAGCCCGGCGAGGCGGGGGCGGAATCGGAAGCGGAGAACGGCACCGACCTCGCCGCGACCGGCGGCGACGACAGCACCCCGTACCTGGCGGCGGGCGGTGCGGCCGCTCTGCTCGCCGGCGGTGGGGTGCTGGTGGCGGTGCGCAGGCTGCGCCGGACGGACGCCCGCTCGTAGGCTGGGACGAAGTCGTCCACATCCGGAAGGAGCTCCTCATGCCCGGCTGGAACGCACAGCACATCCCCGACCAGAGCGGACGCGTCGCCGTCGTCACCGGTGCCAACAGCGGGCTCGGGTACGTCACGGCGCGGGAGCTGACCCGCAAGGGTGCCCGGGTGGTGCTCGCGTGCCGGAGCGAGGTGCGGGGGGCGGCTGCCGAGGCGCGGATGGTCTCCGAAGTGCCGGACGCGCAGGTCGAGTTGAGGCGGCTGGACCTCGGGGACCTCGGCTCCGTGCGGGAGTTCGCCGCGTCCCTGCCCTACGACCGTCTCGACCTGCTCGTGAACAACGCCGGTGTGATGGCGTTGCCGTACGGCACCACGGCGGACGGCTTCGAGACGCAGTTCGGGGTCAACCACCTGGGGCACTTCGCGCTCACCGGGCTGTTGCTGCCCGCGCTGCTGGGTGTGCCCGGCGCGCGGGTGGTGACCGTCTCCAGTCCGCTGCACGCGATGTCCAACATCGACATCGACGACCTCAACAGCGAGCGCCGGTACCGGCGTTGGATCGCCTACGGCCGGTCCAAGACCGCCAACCTGCTGTTCACGCACGAGCTGGCCCGCAGGCTGGAGGGGCAGGGGGCGGGGGTGGTGGTGGCCGCCGCTCATCCCGGGTACGCGGACACCAATCTGCAGACCGCGGGGCCGCGGATGGCGGGGAGCCGGGCGAGCGAGTGGTTCGCGCGCCTCGGCAACCGCGTCTTCGCCCAGTCCGCCGAGGCCGGCGCCCTGCCCACTCTGTACGCCGCGACCGCCCCTGACGTCCGCCCCGACTCCTTCACCGGCCCCTCCATCGCCGGCTGGCGCGGCTCACCCGTCCCGTCCCGGCGTGCGCCCTGGACCCGCAACGACCGGGCGGGCGAGCTGCTCTGGGAGGCTTCGGAGCGGCTGACCGGGGTGGTGTACGACGACCTGAAGGTGTGAGCACGAGGCCCCCTTCACGAGGGCACCCCACGAGCCCCGCTACCCGGCAGCCCGCACCTCGTACGCGGTCACCCGCACCCCCTCGTCGTCCAGGCACTCACCGGTCTCCAGGTCGAAGCGCTGCTTCAGCAGGGGAGAGGCGACGAACGGCCGGCCCTGGTGGGTGCCGGTCAGGCCCCGGGAGAGGACCGCGGCGCCGCCGAACGGGTCACGGTTGTCGATGGCGTACAGCCGGCCGGCGCGGTCGCGGAACAGGGCCACCTGGCCGCCGTCCGGCAGCAGGGCCGCCACGCCGCGGCCGGGGAGCAGGTGGATGAGGTCGCAGACCGTCAACCAATCCGTTCCCAGGCGTACTTGGACCTTCAGGTCGGTCGTCTCGGGTGCCAGGGTCATCGCTGGGCGCTTCCTTCCAGGGGGCGGTGGCCGATGGTCAGCAGCGGCAGGTCGGGCTTGATCTGGTCGCGCTCGGGGACGAAGCCGACGACCGGGTCGGGGGTGTCGGGGGCGTTCACGAAGGACACGAACCGGGCCAGCTTTTCGGGGTCGTTGATGGTCTCCGACCACTCGTCGCGGTAGTTGGCGACATGGGCCGCCATCAGGGACTCCAGCTCCTCGCAGATGCCGAGGGAGTCCTCGACGACCACGTCACGCACATGGTCCAGGCCGCCGGGGATCCGCTCCAGCCACACGCTCGTGCGCTCCAGGCGGTCCGCCGTGCGGATGTAGAACATCAGGAACCGGTCGATCAGGCGGATCAGCTCGGCGTCCGACAGGTCCTGGGCCAGCAGGTCGGCGTGGCGCGGGGTCGCGCCGCCGTTGCCGCCGACGTAGAGGTTCCAGCCGTTGGCGGTGGCGATCACGCCGAAGTCCTTCGACTGGGCCTCCGCGCACTCCCGCTGGCAGCCCGACACCGCCGACTTCAGCTTGTGCGGCGAGCGCAGGCCCCGGTAGCGCAGCTCCAGGTCGATCGCCATGCGGACGGAGTCCTGGACGCCGTAGCGGCACCAGGTCTGCCCGACGCACGACTTCACCGTGCGCAGCGACTTGCCGTAGGCGTGACCGGACTCGAAGCCCGCGTCCACCAACCTGGCCCAGATGAGGGGGAGTTGCTCGACCCTCGCGCCGAACATGTCGATGCGCTGACCGCCGGTGATCTTCGTGTAGAGACCGAAGTCGCGGGCGATCTCGCCGATCACGATCAGCCCCTCCGGGGTGATCTCACCACCGGCGATACGCGGTACGACCGAGTACGAACCGTTCTTCTGGATGTTGGCGAGGAAGTGGTCGTTGCTGTCCTGCAGCGCCGCCTGCTCGCCGTCCAGGACATAGCCGCTCGCGCCGATCGTGGGTGCCAGCGACGCGATGACCGACCCCACCGCCGGCTTGCAGATCTCGCAGCCGTCGCCGCCCCGGGCGCCGTCACGGCCGTAGCGGTCCAGCAGGTCCTGGTAGGTGTTGATACGCAGGGCGAGGACGATCTCGTACAGCTCCTCGCGGGTCTGCGAGAAGCAGCCGCACAGGCCCTTGTCGACCTCGACGCCGGACGCCTCCAGCTCCGCGGTGACCAGCTGGCCGAGGACCTTGACGCAACTGCCGCAGGTCGTACCGGCCTTGGTGCACTTCTTCACCTCGGGCACGGTGGTGCACTGGTGGTCGGTGACCGCCTCGCGGATGGCGCCCTTGCGGACGTTGTTGCAGGAGCAGATGATCGCGTCGTCCGGCAGCGCGGACGGGCCGAGCTGGGCGGGGGCCCCGGCACTGGCCGGCAGCACCAGGGACTCGGGCGAGACCGGCGGCACCGAGCCGGTGAACGCCTTCAGCGTGCCGTACGCGTCCGCGTCACCGACAAGGATGCCGCCCAGCAGCGTGCCGTCGCGGCCGATGACCAGCTTCTTGTACAGACCGGCGCGGGAGTCGGAGTACACGACGTCCAGGCAGTCGTCAGTGGTGCCGTGCGCGTCACCGAAGGAGGCGACATCCACGCCGAGCAGCTTCAGCTTTGTCGACAAGTCGGCGCCGACGAACGCGGCTTCGTCGGACGCGATCGTCGCCGCCGCCGTCTCCGCCTGCTCGTAACCGGGGGCCACCAGGCCGTACACCCGGCCGTCCGACGCCAGCGCGCACTCGCCGATCGCGAACACGTGCGGGTCGGCGACCGTACGGCACTGTTCGTCGATCGTGATGCCGCCGCGCTCGCCGACGGTGAGGCCGCAGTCGCGGGCCAGCTGGTCGCGGGGGCGGACACCGGCGCTGAACACCACCATGTCGGTGGCGAGTTCGGAGCCGTCGGACAGCTTCATGCCGGTGACGGCGCCGTCCGAGCCGACCACGATCTCCTGCGTGCCGACGCCGGTGTGGACGGTCAGGCCCATGTTCTCGATGGTGCGCAGCAGCGCCGCGCCGCCGCCGTCGTCGACCTGCACCGGCATCAGCCGCGGCGCGAACTCCACGATGTGCGCCTCGACACCGAGTCCCTTGAGCGCACCCGCGGCCTCCAGACCCAGCAGACCGCCGCCGACCACGGCACCGCTCGTGGCCTTCGTCTTCGCGTACTCCTCGATCGCGAGCAGGTCCTCGATCGTGCGGTAGACGAAGCAGCCGGCGGCGTCCTTGTTCGGGACCGGGGGCACGAACGGGTACGAGCCGGTGGCGAGGACGAGGGCGTCGTACCCGAACATCTGGCCGGACTCGGCAGTGACCTGCCGGGCCTCGCGGTCGACGGAGACCGCCGGGTCACCGACGTACAGCTCGATGCCGTGGTCCTTGATGAACTCCATGTCGGTCATGGAGAGGTCCTCAGGCGTCTTGCCGGAGAAGTAGGAAGTGAGCGCCACGCGGTCGTACGCCGGACGCGGCTCCTCGCACAGCACGACCACGCGGTGTGTGGCGGTCAGGCCGCGCTCGGCGAGCGCCTCCAGGAAGCGCTGGCCGACCATGCCGTGGCCGACGAGCACGATCGTGGGGGTGGCCTCCGTGGCCTCCGGGGTGGCGGTCATCAGGAGCCTCCATCGTTGGTGAGCAGGTGGAGCAGCGGGGCGTCGTCGGGGAGCGGCTCTGCTCCCTCCCAGGCGCGGGCGAGCGCGCCGACGGTGCCGAGTTCGCCGACGAGGACCCCGCCGACCAGGCGGTCGTCGCGGACGACGACCTTTCGGTAGGTGCCGCGGGTGGCGTCGGTCAGCTGGACGACGTCGTCGCCGGGCCGGGCCTCCGTCTCGCCGAACGCGGCGAGGTCGAAGAAGCCCTCACCGGCAAGCGTCAGCCGGGTCAGCGCCCGGGTGCCGGTGTAACGGGCGGTGCCGTGCCCCGCCAGCAACTCGGCCAGGACGTCGGCCTGTTCGAGCGCGGGTGCGGCCAGCCCGTACACGGTGCCGTCGTGCTGCGCGCAGTCGCCGACGGCCCGGATGTGCGGGTCGGACGTACGGAGCTCGTCGTCGACGACGATCCCCTTGCGGACGTCCAGTCCCGCGAGCTGCGCGAGCCCCGCGCGCGGGTGCACCCCGCAGGCCAGGACCACGAGGTCGGCGTCGAGGGCGTATCCGTCGGCCATCTCCACCGAGCGGACCGCACCGCCGACGCAGCGCACGTCACGCACGCGCAGGTGTGTGTGCACCTCCACGCCGAGGTCGACGAGATGGCGCCGGACCAGCTTCGAGGCGGCCGGGTCGAGCTGCCGCTCCATCAGCCGCTCGGACTGCTGGGCGAGCACGACCTGCGCGCCGCGCAGCGCCAGGGCACGAGCGGCGGAGACCCCGAGGAGCCCGCCGCCGATCACGACCGCCCGGACACCGGGACGTACAGCCTTGGACAGGCCCAGGCAGTCGTCCATGGTCCGGAACGCGTGCACACCCTCGGGCAGCACGTGGTCCGGCGTGAACAGACCGCGCAGGGGCGGCAGCACCGGGTTCGAACCAGTGGCCAGAACCAGCGTGTCGTATGCGATCTCCGACCCGTCCGCGAGGTGTACGGCTCGCACCTCGCGGTCGATGCCGGTGACCCGGCCGCGCGTGAGCTCCGCCGGCGCCGGGAGAGCGATCACGTCGGGGCTGTACCGTCCGGCCAGCACCTCGGCGAGCAGCACCCGGTTGTACGGGCGGTGCTCCTCGTCGCCGACGAGCGTCACGGGCGTGCCCAGCTCGCCGAGCCGCCGGGCGAGTCGTACGCCCGCGAGGCCGGCGCCGATCACCACCACACGCGTATTCGAGGTCATGGCGTCGAGCGTGCGGTGCGGGTGTTTCCCGACCGCATCACGACTGTTTCCCACGAGGAACGCTGCCCTCAGCGGGGGCGCGGAGGCGGTGTGAGGGTTCGGAGGTCGCGAAGAGGGCGGGCTGTGAGGTCGGCCCGGTGCGGTCCGGTGCCGTTGCCCGAACCTCAGAAGCTCCTCATGTACATGGACGGCACACGCATCGTCTGCCTAGGGTCGCGATCATGCCCGACATATCGCTGACCATGGTCGTCGTCCTGTGCCTCGCGGCCCTCGCGGCCGGCTGGATCGACGCCGTGGTCGGCGGCGGGGGCCTCCTGCTGCTCCCGGCGCTGCTGCTCGGCCTCCCGGCGAGCACCCCGGCCGCGTACGCGCTCGGCACCAACAAGGCGGTCGCGATCGTCGGCACCTCGGGCGCCGCCGTGACCTACGCCCGCAAGGCACCCGTGGACGTACGGCTCGCGGTACGGATCGGTCTCGCGGCGCTCGCGGGCTCCTCCGGCGGCGCCTTCTTCGCGGCCGGCATGAGCACCGAGGTGCTGAAGCCCGTGATCATGGTGGTGCTGCTCGCCGTGGCCGCCTTCGTGATCCTGCGCCCGGCGTTCGGCACGGCACCGGCGACGGGCCCGGCCTCCCGCCGCCGGACCCTCGCCGCGATCGGCCTTGCCGGCCTGGGCATCGGCTTCTACGACGGACTGGTCGGCCCCGGCACCGGTACGTTCCTGGTCCTCTCCCTCACCGCCATGCTCCACCTCGACCTGGTCACCGCCTCCGCCACCGCGAAGATCGTCAACTGCTGCACCAACGCCGGTGCGCTCGCCACCTTCGCCTGGCAGGGCGCGGTCCTGTGGCAGCTGGCCGCGGTGATGGCCGTGTTCAACCTGGCGGGCGGCACGCTGGGAGCCCGTACGGCACTGAAGAAGGGCAGCGGATTCGTGCGGGTGGTGCTGCTGACGGTGGTGTTCGCGCTGGTGACGAAGCTGGCGTATGAGCAGTGGTTGGCGTGAGCCAAGGCTCCTTGGCGGGGTCTACCTGTTCCGCAGGTCGAGCAGTTCGACCATGCCAGTGGTGTCCTCGTCGCCGTGTCCCGCGGCGAGCCACCGCTCCATGAGGGTCGTGTACGGCGTCAGCAACTCGGCGCTCACGCCCTGCTCCTCGGCCGTGGCCAGCAGGGTGGCGTTGCCCGCGACCTGCATGGCGAGGTTGGACACGACGTCCTTGCCGTAGTCGCCGCTGGCCAGCTGTTCGGCGGCCTGGTGCGCGGCGGGCGCCATCGCGCCGAGCCACGACACCAGCAGCGGCGCGAAGTCCGTCGGGGCGATGTCCTCGCGGCGGATCAGCGCGAAGGCGTGCAGCACGCCCGCGAACATGCCGTTCATCGCGCTCAGCAGGGCCACGTCGTGCAGCGCGGCGAAGCCGGGGTCCGCGCCCACGTAACGGGTGCCGGCCGGCACGGCGAGGGTCTCGCCGTGCTCCTCGAACAGCTCGGGGGAGCCACTGTAGAAGACGTACGCCCCCGACGCCGCGTCCCCGATCATCGGCGGTACGGCCATGATCCCGGCGTCCAGGAAACGGGCGCCGCGCGCTTCGGCCCACGCGGCGCGGGAGCGGCCCTGGGCGGCGGTGCCGGTGGTGAGGTTCACCAGGTCACGGCCGGACAGGTCGGCACCGTCGAGGGCCTCGCCGACCGAGGCGTCGTCGAGGAGGCAGACGACGACCAGTTGGTTCGCGGCCACCGCGTCGGCGGCGCTCGCGGCGACGGTCGCGCCCTCGGCGGCCAGGGGTTCGGCCCGGGCGGGCGTGCGGTTCCAGACGGTGAGCGGGTGCCCTGCGGCGAGCCAGGCGCGGGCCAGGGCGGTGCCCATGGCACCGGTGCCGAGGAGGGTGAGAGGGGCCGGGGTGGGGGTCGCGGTGGGGGTCGGGGTCGTGCTGGGCGCAGGGGCGTTGTCAGTCATGACGTTTAGGCTCGTGGTAGGGGGATCGCTCGCTCAAGTACGCACTTTGGAGTGGGTGGTTACCACGGGGAATGAGTCCAGGCAGGAGGACGGCAGCATGGGGATCGGAAGGCGGCCGGGGGCGTACGCCTGCGGGATCGACGCGGCGATGGACGTGGTCGGGGGAAAGTGGAAGGTGCTCATCCTCTGGGCGCTGCATGAGCGGCCGTACCGCTTCGGGGAGCTGCGGCGCGAGCTGCCCGGCGTGACGGAGAAGGTGCTCGCGGCCCAGCTGCGGGAGCTGGAGGCCGACGGGATCGTGCACCGGGAGGCGTACGACGAGGTGCCGCCGCGGGTGGAGTACTCGCTGACGCCGCTCGGGGTCTCGCTCAACGTGGCGCTGGGCCCGCTCGGGGTCTGGGGCCGGGAGAACATCCTGGGCGGCGCCGGCGAGCCGGCCGGGGAACCGGCAGAGGAGGCGCACGGGTCCGCGACGCCGGATTCAGCGGCTGCCGGTGAGATGCGCGAACACGACGACGTTGCCCTGATACCCGGTCGTCCGTGAGTAACCGCCACCGCAGGTGATCACCCGCAGCTCGGGGCGCGGTGCCGGGCCGTACACCTTCTCGTCGGGGAAGGCCTTCGCGTCGTACACCTCGACGGCGTCCACCGAGAACAGCGCCGTGCGGCCGTCGCGCCGGTCCACCTCGATCGTGCTGCCCTTCCTCAGGGCGCCGAGGCGGTAGAAGACGGCGGGCCCTTCGGCGTTGTCGACGTGTCCGGCGACGATCGCGGTGCCGGTCTCACCGGGCGTGGTGCCGGCCTCGTACCACCCGGCGAGGTTCTTCCGCTCGGCGGGCGGCGCATCGAGGCTGCCCGCCGTCGTCAGCCCGAGGCCCATGAGGGGAGCGGAGACGCGGATCGAGGGGATGCGGATGTGGTCGGCAGGGGAGGGGGGCAGTGCGGGGGCCGCGGTCCGGTCGGCTCGGGGGGTCTCGTCGGCGGCAGCGGTCTCGCGGGCCGCTGCGTGGGCCCTCGCGTCGGCACCCTTCCTGGCATCTGCCTGCGCGGCCGACGGCTGCGGCGGGGCGTGCGTCTCGGTGCCGTTGCGCAGAAGCCAGGCACCGGAGCACAGGGCGAGAGCGGTGACGCCGGCTATGGCGGCGTTGCCGACGCTCCTGCGACCACGACTGCGACGACTGCGACTGCGCACGTGAGCCTCCCGGGACTCTCCTCGGTTCGCCCTCATCCCCCTCCGGGCCGCGAGGGGCGTCGGACCCGGAGGGGGAGGGGACGTGCGGTACCGGCGACGGACAGCGGAGGGTGTCCGTCAGATCCCGTCGCCTCTCGCCCGGCGATGCAGGAGCCAGGTACCGCCCGCGGCGGCGACGGCGAGAGCCGTGACGCCGGCCGCGGTCTGCACGGGATCGCGGCCGAAAGCGCCGCCGACCCCCGTCTTCACACTTCCTCTCGGATGCACCTGCCCGCCCGCGGCCGTCAGCGTGACGACCAGGTCGCCCGTCACCTTCCGGCCGCCGTCGGCGCAGGTCGCGACGATCTCGTACGTCCCCGGCTGCGCACTCGGCGGCACCCGGAACCGCCCGCTCGCGTCCTCCTCGTCCGTGTTCGGCGCCAGCGCGAACGAACCAGCGCCGACCGCGCTGGCGTCGCCCGCCGCACCGCCGTCCCGGCAGGCGGCCGTGTCCACGGTGACCTGCCCGCCCGGTACGACCGAGGCCGGGGAGACCTTCAGGTCACCACCGTCGCCGCCGTACGCGGGTGCGACGACGAGACCGACGGCGCCGACCGCCAGCGCGGTCCCGGTCAGCAGACGGGCGGTACGTCGCATCGAAGCTCCTCCGAGCGCACGGACTCACGACCCGCGGCACCCCCAAGTGCCGCCGCCTCGGCCGAGCCCTGCCCTTCCGAGCAAAGGGCCACCACGCCACGAGCGCTTCCCGAGAAGGCGCCGGAAATGGGGTGAACGGGTGTCGTGAGGGAGGGGGAGAGCATGGGGCGGGCACTGTTTCAGCAGGTCATTGCCGGGTGCGGGGTGCGTTGGAGGAAGAGAATGCGTTGGGTGGGGGGTGGGGGTGTGAACGGGTGATTTGGCGCCGGGGCGAGGGGGGTGAGGGGGTGACGGGGCCGACCGGCGGGCGAGGGACGGCAGGCGGGTCGGCTCCGGGAGCGGGGCCGGATGGGTGCCCCGGGCCGAGGGCTGGCCGGGGACAGGCGGCGCGTCCGGCGAGGGGGGAGAGTGCAGGCCGGGGGAGGGGCGGCCGAGGCGGGCCGGAGGGCCCCGGGGAGGCAAGGCGTGGCAGAACCGACGGGTGGCTCAGCGGAACGGTACCGATGGCACTTCGGGACCGAGGCCGGATGACGGGCCGGAGGGCCGACGGGCAGCCGATTCAGCCGGACGGTTCCCCCCGAGCCCTACGGCGAGGGGGAGGGCAGGACGGCAGCGGAGCCTGTCCGACCCCGCTGCCCGACCTCCGTGAACTCAGCCGACCCAGGGGCGTAGGGCTGTATCGACTTGCGGCTCCGCCGCGTGGGCGCGATCAGCCACGGACAGCCCGCACCCGGCCACGCACCCCACTCTCACCCCCACCCCACGGCGCACAACCGCCGTCACCCCCCGGCAACTCAGCCCACGTTCACCGCACGCCAGGCCGCCCCAACCGCGGAGGACTCCGCACTCCCGGTCCCGTAGAGGTCCTTCGCCGCGCTGAGCGTCGCAGACCGCGCCCCCGCGTAGTTCGTCGAGGACGTCATGTAGACCGTCAGCGCCCGGTACCAGATCTTGCCGAGCTTCGCCCGACCGATCCCCGTCACCGAAGAGCCGTCACAGGTGGACGAGTTGTAGCTGACGCCGTTCACCGTCCTCGCCCCGCTGCCCTCCGCCAGCAGATACGCGAAGTGGTTGCCGATGCCCGACGAGTAGTGGACGTCGAGTTCCGCCGTCCCCGTGCTCCAGCAGTCCACCGAGACGCCGTCCTTCGACGGCTTGTCCATGTACCGAAGGGCGTTCCGGCCGAGGCCCGACCTGACGACCTTCTCGCCGATCAGGTAGTCGCCCGGGTCCGCGGAGTTGCCCGCGTGGAACTCCACGAGCGACCCGAAGATGTCCGACGTCGCCTCGTTCAGGCCACCGGACTCGCCCGAGTACGTCAGCGCGGCCGTCTTCGACGTCACGCCGTGCGTCATCTCGTGGCCGGCCACGTCCAGCGACACCAGCGGCCCGAGCTGGGTGCCGTCACCGTCGCCGTAGGTCATGCAGAAGCAACTGTCGTCCCAGAAGGCGTTGTTGTAGTCGTTCCCGTAGTGCACGCGGTTGAACGAGCCCTTGCCGTCTCCCGCGATGCCCTTACGGCCGTGGACGTCCTTGTAGTAGTCCCACGTCATGTCCGTGCCGTGCTGGGCGTCCACCGCTGCCGTCGCACGATCGCTCGCCGCACCGGTGCCCCAGCGGTTGTCGGCGTCCGTGAAGACCGTCGACGGGGCGCGGTTGAGGCAGATGGTCAGGATGCACAGGTCGGTCTTGTTCGCCGCGTCCCCGGTGTACGTGCCTCCGCGCGTGGCGTCCTTCAACTGGTACGCCGACCCCGACGCCGTCGTCTCCAGCGGCACCGTGCCCGCGTACAGCGACTTCCCCTCGCCCGACGCCTTCTCGATGCTGTCCCACGCGTCGATCCGCGCCCCGGTGCGGGCGTCCGTCAGTACCGTGTGGGCGACCGGGTTGCCGGCGGAGTCCTGGGCGGCGGCGTCGGTGCGCCAGGCCAGCTTCGGGGCGCCGTGCAGGGCGTCGACCACCAGCTCGGGCTTGGACGTGAGCCGCTTCAGCGTCTCGCCGACGTTGGCCGCACGCAGCACGGTCGCCGCGAGGTCGGCCGCCTTCGGTGCCGAGACCTTGGGCGTCACGCTCGTGAGGGAGAGCGCGTCCTTCGTCGCGCGGGAGGCGCTGCGGTACGTACCGTCCTTTGCCAGGTGGACGACGAAGTCGCCGCCCAGAACGGGGAGTTGGCGGTAGGAGCGGTCGTAGCGGATGTGCTGGGTGCCGTCCGTGTCCACGATCACGTCCCGCACGGTGGTGTCCTGCGCGGCCGTCAGCCCCAGGCTCCCCGCGTGTTCCTTCAGGGCCGACGCCGCGTTCTTCAGCGCGGTGGCCCTGGTCGGACTGTCGTCCGCGTCGGCGTTGGGGGAGAGCGTGGTGGCCAGCAGGGTGGCGGTGGCGGCGACGATGCCGGCCGTGGCGAGTCGGGAACCACGGAGGTGCGGCCGTATTCGGCTCATCGGTCTCCTTCGAGCGGGCGGGAGCACAGAGGATGACCAAGATTCAAGGGGCCGTGCGCATGCCGTGGACAGGGTGAGTACGTGCAGGTGTGTGAGGGGAGAGGACCGTTTCTGCGAAGGCGGTGATCCTGGTGTGCGCGCCCGTGCCCACCGCGCCCCCGAGGCCGGTACCCCGACCGCGCGCCCCCGGTCGGTACGCTGCGCCTCGGCCGCCCCCAGCCCCCGGCCACCCGCCCTGCCCCAGCCCTGCGCCGCGCCGGCGCCCGCGCCGAGGAGACGGCCCCAAGTGACCCCGCCGCCCCTGCCCTTCTTCGTCTACGGCACCCTCCGCCCCGGCGAGCCCAACCACGACGCCTTCCTGCGCGGCCGCACCCTCACCGAGGAACCGGCACGACTGGCCGGGGCGGTGCTGTACGACGGCCCCGGCTACCCGTACGCCGTCGAGGCCCTGGGCGGGCGCGGCACGGTGTACGGCGATCTCGTCACGGCTCGCCCCGAGGAGTACCCCGCGCTCCTAGCCGCTCTGGACCACCTGGAGGAGTACGCCCCGAACGACCCGCGCAGCCTCTACGAACGCGTCCCCCGCGAGGTGCTCCGCGACACCGACGGAACGGCCGTACTGGCGTGGGTGTATGTCGCGGCACCCCCGGTCGCGGCCCGCCTGCGTACCCGCGGCAGGCTCATCGAGAGCGGCGATTGGACGAGGCGGCCGCCGGGCTGAGCCGGGTGCCGGCACGGCTGGGTGACGGCCGCGTGGTTGTGTTGTGCGGCGGCGCTGCTGAGCCGGGTGCCGGCACGGCTGGGTGACGGCCGCCTGGCTGTGTTGAGCGTCGGCGCTGCTCAGCCGAGTGTCCGCGCGGCCGTGTTGAACGTCGGCGCTGAGCCGGGTGCCCGCGCGGCTGTGTCCAGCGTCAGTGCTGCTGTGGTCAGTGTCCGGCTGCCGAGTCAAGTGGCCGCCTGGCGGAGCCGAGCGCGGCTGAGGCGAGTGTCCGCCCGGGTAATCCGAGCGCCGGTCCAACCGAGCCGAGCGCCGGTCCGACCGAGTCGAGCGCCGGTCCAACCGAGCCGAGCGCCCGTCCAACCGAGCCAAGCGGCCGCCCCGCCCCAACAGCCCCCCGCCCACCCAACCGAGTCGAGCAGCCGCAGCCGCAGCCGCCCCGTAGCTCGGCGGCGTGCCCGACAACCCCCGCCCCGCCTAAGACTTCACCGTCTCCACCCGCACCGCGCACGCCTTGAACTCCGGCATGCGTGACGTCGGGTCGAGTGCCGGGTTGGTCAGGGTGTTGGCGCGGCCCTCGCCCGGCCAGTGGAAGGGCATGAAGACGGTGTCCGGGCGGATGCCGGTCGTGATGCGGGCGGGGGCCACCGCACGGCCCCGGCGCGACACCACGGCCACCGGGTCGCCCTCGGCCGCCCCGAGCCGCGCCGCCAGCCGGGGGTGCAGCTCCACGAACGGGCCCGGCGCGGCGGCGTTCAGTTCGTCGACGCGGCGGGTCTGGGCGCCGGACTGGTACTGCGCCACGACCCGGCCGGTCGTGAGGAGGACCGGGTACTCGTCGTCGGGTTCCTCGGCGACCGCCCGGTACGACACGGGGACGAACCGCGCCCGTCCGTCCGGCGTGGCGAACCGGTCGAGGAAGAGGCGGGGCGTGCCGGGGTGCACCGCGCCGGCGGTCTCGCCGTCCCGTGCCGGGTCGTCGTCGCCGGGCACTGCGGCCAGGTCCGGCGAGGAGTCCTCGCAGTCCGTGGCGCCCCCGTCGTGGGCGTCGTCGGTGTCGGCCACCGCGGGGCACGGCCAGAACACCCCGTTCTCCTGGGCCAGCCTGCGATACGTGATCCCCGAGTAGTCCGCCGCCCCGCCCGCACTGGCCCGCCGCAGTTCCTCGAAGACCTCCTCGGGGTCGGTCGGGAAGCCCTTCTCCAGGGCCGTTCCCTCTCCGTCGCCGAGCCGCGCCGCGAGCTCGTGCATGACCTCCAGGTCGCTGCGAACGCCTTCCGGCGGGCTGATCGCGCGCCGGCGCAGCAGCACCCGCCCCTCCAGGTTGGTCGTCGTGCCGGTCTCCTCCGCCCACTGGGTGACCGGAAGGACGACGTCCGCCAGGGCGGCCGTCTCCGACAGCACGACGTCGCACACCGCGAGGAAATCAAGGGACTTGATGCGTTCCTCGATGTGCGCGGCATGCGGCGCCGACACCACCGGGTTGGAGCCCATCAGCAGCAGCGACCTGATGTCCGTGCCGAGCGCGTCCAGCAGTTCGTACGCACTGCGCCCCGGCCCGGGCAGGCTGTCCGGGTCCACGCCCCACACCTCGGCGACATGCCGCCGCGCCGCCGGGTCGTCCAGCTTGCGGTAGCCGGGCAACTGGTCCGCCTTCTGACCGTGCTCGCGCCCGCCCTGCCCGTTGCCCTGCCCGGTGAGACAGCCGTACCCGGACAGCGGCCGGCCCGCCCGTCCCGTCGCCAGGCACAGGTTGATCCACGCGCCCACGGTGTCCGTGCCCTTGGACTGCTGCTCGGGCCCGCGCGCGGTGAGCACCATCGCGTGCTCCGGCTCGCAGAACAGCCTCACGGTTTCCCGGAGTTGAGGAACGGACACCCCCGTGATCCGCTCCACGTACTCCGGCCAGTGCGCCATCGCCGCGGCCCGTGCGTCCTCCCAGCCGGCCGTGCGCTCCTGGACGTACTCCTCGTCCACCCGCCCCTCGGCGACGATCAGGTGCAGCAGCCCGAGGGCCAGCGCGAGGTCGGTGCCGGGGCGGGGTGCCAGGTGCAGGTCGGCCTGCTCGGCGGTCTTCGTGCGGCGCGGGTCGACGACGATGAGCGTGCCGCCGTTCTCGCGCAGCTCGTTGAAGAAGCGGAGCGAGGGCGGCATCGTCTCCGCGAGGTTGGACCCTACGAGGATGACGCAGCCCGTCCGCGGGATGTCCTCCAGCGGGAACGGCAGCCCCCGGTCCAGGCCGAACGCCCTGATCCCGGCCGCCGCCGCCGACGACATGCAGAAGCGGCCGTTGTAGTCGATCTGCGAGGTGCCGAGCACGATCCTCGCGAACTTGCCGAGGCTGTACGCCTTCTCGTTCGTCAGGCCGCCGCCGCCGAAGACCCCGCACGCGTCCGGGCCATGTTCCGTACGCGTGCGGGCGAGGCCCTCCGCGACGCGGTCCAGCGCCTCGTCCCAGGTGGCGGGCACGAGCGTGCCGCCCGACCGCACCAGCGGCGAGGTCAGGCGGACGCTCGATTCCAGCACCGCGGGGGCCGTACGGCCCTTGCCGCACAGTGCCCCCTTGTTCACCGGGAAGTCCGGCCGCTCGACCACCGCGACACCTCCGCCCTCCAGGGGCGTGAGGTTCATCCCGCACTGCAGGGCGCAGTACGGGCAGTGCGTGGGCGTCGCGGAGTTCGGCATGTCGTTCAGCGTGCTTCGGGCGTGTTACGTGCGGCACGGCTCCCTGTTACGCGCCCGGGACGGTGACCTCTTCGCAGGCGTCGGGGCGCCGTGAGGCGAGCCGGATGCCGACACGGCCCCGCACGCCGAAGGGCGGGAGCAGGGCATCGACCCCGCTCCCGCCCGGTCAGGGACGGTCCTTGGTCAGAGGACGCCCTTGAAAACCTGCGCGTAAGAGCATGAGCCGCCCCGGCCGGGCGCCTCACCGCTCCGCCGCCAGCGCGTTCGCCACCCCCGCCTCCCGCCGCCCGAGGAACCGGGGATCCGGCTCGAACACGGCGTCCAGGGCCGCCTTTCCGGCCGCGAAGATCTCCCGCGTGCCGCCGTAGTACCAGGTGGCGTCGTGCCGGTCGTCGACCCCGACGCCGTACGACGTCACGCCCGCCTCCTGGCACAGCGCGACCGCCCGCCGGATGTGGAAGCCCTGGCTGATCAGCACCGCCTCGTCGACGCCGAAGATCTTCTTCGCGCGGACGCAGGAGTCCCAGGTGTCGAAGCCGGCGTAGTCGCTGACGATGCGGGAGCCGGGCACGCCGTGCCGGGTCAGATACGTCCGCATGGCGTCGGGCTCGTCGTAGTCCTCGCGGCCGTTGTCGCCGGTGACGAGCACGGCCTCGATCCGCCCCTCGCGGTACAGCTCGGCCGCCGCGTCGAGCCGGTGCGCGAGGTAGGGGGACGGCTCGCCCTCCCACAGGCCGGCGCCGAAGACGACGGCGACGTCGGTGCGCGGCACGTCGGCCGTGGTGTGCAGCCGGCCGCCGGTCACGACGTACATCCAGGTGGCCGGAAGCAGCCCCAGCACGCACCCGGCCATCACGGCCTGCACCAGCCGCCGCTGCCCGGCGCGGGTGCGCGGCAGACGTGGTCTCCGCAGCTTCGGTCGGCGCATGTGGATGGTCCCTCCCCGGTCGGCGAACCGCCTGTTCTCGACCTGTCCTCGACACTGAGGGACGTCCTGTCAGCCCCCGCGGTTCACCACGGACGACGTGACCAGCTTCACTCCACCCTGCGAAACCGCAGGTCACCCCACCTCACACACCCGGCACCCCGCACCGTGAACCCGGTGTAAAAACCCGTCATTCCCGCGCAACGGGGAGGCAACGTCCGGCCGCCACCATCGGTTCATGACGGCGTCGAACCCGCTTCACGACGAGTCCACGATGGTCCACCTCGACAGTACGGCGCACATCATGAACCGGATCAGCAGCCAGCTCGCCAGCCAGCTCGGCCTCGTCTCGCTCGACGGCAGACGGCGCCCCGAACCGCCCGCGCTGGTCGTCGTGGCCCACGGCAGCCGCGACCCGCGCGCCCTGAGCACCGTCCGCGCGCTCCTCGACAAGGTCCGCGCCCTGCGCCCCGGCCTGCCGGTTCACCTCGGCCACATCGAGCTGAACGAGCCCCTGCTCCCCGACACCCTCGCCGCCCTCGGCACCCGCGAGGCGATCCTCGTCCCCCTCCTCCTCAGCCGCGGCTACCACGTCAAGCGGGACATCCCCGAGATGGCCGCCGAAGCCGACGTCCACGCGCGCGTGGCCCCCGCCCTGGGCCCGCACCCCCTGCTGGTCGAGGCACTCCGCGCCCGCCTCGTCGAGGCCGGCTGGCGCACCCGCATGGACGAGCCCACCCGCCGAGCGAGCGCGGTCGTCCTGGCCGCGGCCGGCTCCCGCGACCCCGAGTCCAAGGTCGACACGGCCCGCACGGCCCACCTCCTGGCCAACCGCCTGGGCGTCCCGGTGATCCCGGCCTACGCGACGACGGCGACCCCGACCGTCCCGGACGCCATCAGCGCTCTCGCCGCCCGGGGGCGCACCAGGGTCGCGATCGCCTCCTACTTCACGGCCCCGGGCCGCTTCGCAACGGAGTGCGCGGCGGCGGCCCCGTGGATCGCGGCGGCCCCGCTGGGCACCCACGCCGCGATGGCAAGCCTGCTGCTCCACCGCTACGACCAGATGCTGACGACTCCGGTCACGACATCACCGGAATTGGCGTCGGCTTGAAACGCCCAGGACGGTGACGTCCCTCAAGGGGCGCGGGGAACTGCGCGACCAGCCCCCACAACCCGCATCCGCAAGGCAACAGAACCCGGCAGCCGAGTAGGCGCAACACAGCCCTCCGTTTGTCACTGCCTGCCCGTACTGTCGGTGCATGTACTACGACGAGTCGGCAGTCGAACGCTGGGCAGCCGAGCCCGACAAACGACCGGGCCGCACGGCCTTCCAACGCGACCGCGCCCGCGTACTCCACTCCGCGGCCCTACGGAGACTCGCCGGCAAGACCCAAGTCGTCACCCCGGGAACCCACAGCCAGGCCTGGGACCCCAGCCCCCGCACCCGCCTGACCCACTCCCTGGAGTGCGCCCAGGTCGGCCGGGAACTCGGCGCAGCCCTCGGCTGCGACCCCGACCTCGTGGAAGCCGCCTGCCTCTCCCACGACCTCGGCCACCCCCTTTCGGCCACAACGGCGAAGTGGCACTGAACGAGTTCGCCGAGGACTGCGGCGGCTTCGAGGGCAACGCCCAGTCCCTGAGGCTCCTCACCCGCATCGAGCCCAAGCGGTTCACCCCGGAGGGCTCCGTCGGCCTCAACCTCACCCGCGCCACCCTCGACGCCGCCACCAAGTACCCCTGGCCGCGCGGCGCCCACCCGGCCGACCCGAAGTCCGGGAAGTTCGGTGTCTACGAGGACGACCGGCCCGTCTTCGACTGGGTCCGCAAGGACGCCCCCGGCACCCGCATCACCTTCGAGGCCCAGGTCATGGACTGGTCCGACGACGTGGCGTACTCGGTGCACGACGTCGAGGACGGCCTGCACGCCGGCCACATCGACCCCAACTGCCTGCACGCCGAGCCGGAGCGGCAGGAGATCTTCGCGGTCGCCATCGGGCGGTACGTCCCCGAGGACACCGACCCGGCCGAGCTGGCCGCCGCCCTCGACCGGCTCCAGGAAGAACCGTGGTGGCCGCACGGCTACGACGGTTCGGCCGTCGCCCAGGCCCGCTTGAAGGACGCCACCAGCCAGCTCATCGGCCGGTTCTGCCTGGCCGCCGAGAGCGCCACGCGCACCGCGTACGGCGCCGGCCGGCTCTCCCGCTACGCCGCCGAACTCGTCGTACCGCACGAGACGCGCCTGGAGTGCGCGGTCCTCAAGGCCGTCGCCGACCGGTACGTCATGCAGCGCGCCGAGCAGGAGCGGCTCCGTGCCGACCAGCGCATCGTGGTCGCGGAACTGGCCGAGGCACTCACCGCCCGTGCGCCCGACGAGCTGGACCCGCAGTTCCGGGCCCTGTTCGACGAAGCCGAGGACGACCGCGCCCGCAAGCGCGTGATCGTCGACCAGATCGCCTCCCTGACGGACGCGTCGGCCCGCACCCTGCACACGCGGCTCACGCAGCGGGCCTGAAGGGACCCGGGAAACAGGGGCGGTGCGCTCACCCGACCGGTGCGGGTGAGACACCTGTGGCGAACGGGCACTCGAAAGTGACCCTGCGTGGCCTGATCGGGTCACCCCCTCTTCCCGCATCACGCTGCGTGCGGGACGCTCATGTGGCGGCACCCTTACGAGGAGGCATCAAGTGGTCGACGCGGATCAGACATTCGTCATCGTCGGAGGCGGACTCGCCGGCGCGAAGGCGGCCGAGACGCTCCGAGCGGAGGGCTTCACCGGGCGGGTGATACTGATCTGCGACGAGCGCGACCACCCGTACGAGCGGCCGCCGCTGTCCAAGGGCTATCTCCTCGGCAAGGAGGAGCGCGACAGCGTCTTCGTGCACGAACCCGCCTGGTACGCGCGCAACGACATCGAGCTGCACCTCGGCCAGACCGTCGACCGAATCGACCGCACGGCGAAGACGGTGCGGTTCGGCGAGGACGGCACCGTCGTCCACTACGACAAGCTCCTGCTGGCCACCGGCGCCGAGCCGCGCCGCCTGGACATCCCGGGCACGGACCTGACCGGCGTCCACCACCTGCGCCGGCTCGCGCACGCCGAGCGCCTCAAGGGCGTCCTCACCTCACTCGGCCGGGACAACGGACACATCGTGATCGCCGGCGCCGGCTGGATCGGCCTGGAGGTCGCGGCGGCGGCCCGCGAGTACGGCGCCGAGGTCACCGTGATCGAGCCGGAGCCGACGCCGCTGCACGGAGTGCTGGGCCCCGAGCTGGGCGGGCTCTTCGCCGAGCTGCACCGTGAGCGCGGGGTGCGCTTCCACTTCGGGCGGCGGCTGACGGAGATCGTCGGCCAGGACGGCATGGTGCTGGCCGCCCGCACGGACGACGGCGAGGAGCACCCCGCGCACGACGTCCTGGCGGCCATCGGCGCCGCCCCGCGCACCTCGCTGGCGGAATCGGCAGGACTGGAGATCGCCCACCGCGCCTACGGCCGCGGCGTCGTGGTCGACGAGCGGCTGCGCACCTCCGACCCCGACATCTACGCGGCCGGCGACGTCGCCTCCTTCCCGCACGCCCTCTTCGACACCCGGCTGCGCGTGGAGCACTGGGCCAACGCGCTGAACGGCGGCCCGGCGGCGGCGCGCGCGATGCTCGGCCGCGACGTCACCTACGACCGCGTGCCCTACTTCTTCTCCGACCAGTACGACGTGGGGATGGAGTACAGCGGATGGGCGCCGCCGGGGTCGTACGACGAGGTGGTGATCCGCGGGGACGCCGGGAAGCGGGAGTTCATCGCGTTCTGGGTGAAGGACGGCCGGGTGCTGGCCGGGATGAACGTGAACGTGTGGGACGTCACAGACCCCATTCAGCAGCTGATCCGCTCGAAGGCGCAGGTGAACACGGACGCCTTGGCCGACCCGCACATTCCACTCGAAAACCTCGCACCATAGCTGTCAGTCCACCACCGTAGAATTCACGCGTGGCAGGACGGATCAATGACGAGGACGTGAAGGCGGTACGGGACGCGGTCCCGATCGACGCCGTGGTGTCCGAGTACCTCCAGCTGCGCAACGCCGGGGGCGGGAACCTCAAAGGGCTGTGCCCCTTCCATGACGAGAAGTCGCCGTCCTTCCAGGTCAGCCCGAGCAAGGGGTTCTTCCACTGCTTCGGCTGCCAGGAGGGCGGCGACACCATCACGTTCGTGATGAAGGTCGACCACCTCTCCTTCTCCGAGGCGGTCGAGCGGCTCGCCGCCCAGGCCGGCATCACCCTGCGCTACGAGGAGGGCGGGTACAACCCGTCGCACCAGCGCGGCGAGCGGATCCGCCTGGTCGAGGCCCACAAGATCGCCGCCGAGTGGTACGCCGAGCAGCTGGCGAGCAGCCCCGAGGCCGACACCGGCCGGATCTTCCTCGCCGACCGCGGCTTCGACCAGGCCGCCGCCGTCCACTTCGGCGTCGGCTACAGCCCTCAGGGCTGGGACCACCTGACCCGCTATCTGCGCGGCAAGGGCTTCACCGACAAGGAACTTCTCCTGTCCGGGCTGTCGCAGGAGGGCCGCCGCGGCCCCATCGACCGCTTCCGGGGCCGCTTGATGTGGCCGATCCGCGACATCGGCGGCGACGTGGTCGGCTTCGGCGCCCGCAAGCTGTACGAAGCGGACAACGGACCCAAGTACCTCAACACCCCCGACACGGCGATCTACAAGAAGTCCAACGTCCTCTACGGCATCGACCTCGCCAAGAAGGACATCGCGAAGTCCAGCCGCGCGGTCGTCGTCGAGGGCTACACGGACGTCATGGCCTGCCACCTCGCCGGCGTCACCACCGCCATCGCCACCTGCGGTACCGCCTTCGGCGGCGACCACATCAAGATCCTGCGCCGACTGCTCATGGACAACGGCTCGGCCCGCGTCATCTTCACCTTCGACGGCGACGCGGCCGGCCAGAAGGCGGCCCTGCGCGCCTTCGAGGACGACCAGAAGTTCGCGGCGGAGACGTACATCGCCATCGCGCCGGACGGCATGGACCCCTGCGAACTGCGCCTGGCGAAGGGCGACGACGCGGTCGCCGACCTGGCCGAGCCCCGCACCCCGCTCTTCGAGTTCGCACTGCGCCAGATCGTCCTTCGCTACGACCTCGACACCCCCGCGGGCCGCGCCGCCGCGCTGGACGAGGCGGCCCCGATCGTCGCCCGCATCAAGAACAGCGGCGCCCAGCACGAGGTGGCCGTCCAGCTCGCCGGCATGCTCGGCATCCTGGACACCCAGTTCGTCGTCAAGCGGGTGGCACAGCTGGCGCGTTGGGCACGCGACCGGGGCGGCCGCGGCCCGGCCCCGCAGTCCCGCGACACCCGTCAGTACGACGCCGCCCCCGGCCCCCGCACCTCCGGCCCCGCCCTCACCCTGCGCAACCCGGTCTACGCCACCGAGCGCGAGCTCCTCAAACTCGCCCTCCAGCGCCCCGAGTTGGCCTCCCCGGCCTTCGACGCGTACGGCGTCGACGAGTTCACCGCCGCGCCCTACGCCGCCGTACGCCAGACGATCATGGACGCGGGCGGTGCGGAGTACGGCATCCAGGACCCGCAGGAGTACCTGGTCCGCGTCCGCGAGGCGGCCCCCGACGACCAGGTCCGGGCGATGGTCACGGAGCTGGCGGTCGAGCCGATCATGCGCCGCACCGTGGACGAGGTGTACGCGGGCACGGTGCTGGTCCAGGTCCGCCGCCGCGCCGTGGAGCGCCGGATCCGCGACGTCCAGTCCCAGATGACCCGCCTGTCGACGGGCGGCGACCCCGCCCAACTGGCCGCCGTGCAGAACGAACTGTGGGTGCTGCAGCAGTACGACCAGGCATTGCAGGGGCAGGGCGCCGCAGCGCTCTGACGGATCCGCGGGCATCCGCTACGGCGGGGTATCCACGCGGTCACGGACCGGACGCAAAAAGTCACCGCACGCCCCTCGTGGCGGCGATGTGTCGTACTCCACACTGGGTTCCGGTGCCTGAGTCCTCGGAGCGCGGCCGATCCGTTCCCACGGGTCCCACACCCCCGCGGTTCCGCTCATCGCGTACGGGACGGACAGCGGCGAGGCCGCCGACTCCGCCCTCGAAGCAGCGCTGCCGTATGCCTCGGCAGCGATCATCCTGGAGGTCGCCCCCGTGCAGACCCAGACCCTGATCGAGACCGACAAGAGTACGGACGGCACGGAGCCGGACGCGGAGACCGGCGTGCTCGTCGCGGTCCCGCCGCAGAGCCGTGTCGCGCACCACCCCGAGGCGGAGCCGGAGGCCTCGCCCGAGCCCGCGGAGCCGCCCGCCGGGGCGCTGGACGGCGCCGACGCCGCCGAGCCGGTGGAAGCACCGCCGCCGGCCCGCTCTCGCGCCGCCGACACCAGCGGACCCTCCTCCGACCTGTTCCGCCAGTACCTGCGGGAGATCGGCCGCATCCCCCTGCTCACCGCGGCCGAGGAGGTCGAACTCGCCCGCCGCGTCGAGGCCGGCCTGTTCGCCGAGGAGAGGCTGGGCAACGCCCCCGACCTGGAGAGCCGCCTCGCCCTCGACCTGGACCGCCTGGTCGTCATGGGCCGGATGGCCAAGCGCCGCCTGATCGAGGCGAACCTGCGCCTCGTCGTGTCCGTCGCGAAGAGGTACGTCGGCCGCGGGCTGACCATGCTCGACCTCGTCCAGGAGGGGAACCTCGGCCTGATCCGGGCCGTCGAGAAGTTCGACTACGCCCGTGGCTACAAGTTCTCGACGTACGCCACCTGGTGGATCCGCCAGGCGATGTCCCGCGCCCTCGCCGACCAGGCCCGCACGATCCGAGTGCCGGTCCACGTCGTCGAGTTGATCAACCGGGTCGTCCGCGTCCAGCGCCGCATGCTCCAGGAGCGCGGCTACGAACCGACGCCGGAAGAGGTGGCCGCCCACCTCGACCTCGCGCCCGAGCGGGTCAGCGAGGTGCTGCGGCTGGCCCAGGAACCGGTGTCGCTGCACGCGCCGGTGGGCGAGGAGGACGACGTGGCGCTCGGCGACCTCATCGAGGACGGCGACGCGACGTCACCCGTGGAGTCGGCGGCGTTCCTGCTGCTCAGGGAGCACCTGGAGGTGGTGCTGTCGACACTGGGGGAGCGAGAGCGGAAGGTCGTTCAGCTGAGGTATGGCCTGGCGGACGGCCGCCCCCGCACGTTGGAGGAGATAGGCCGCATCTTCGGGGTGACGCGGGAGCGGATCAGGCAGATCGAGTCGAAGACTCTCAATAAGCTGCGGGACCATGCCTTTGCGGATCAGCTGCGGGGTTATCTGGACTGACGCCGTCTGCGGGCCCGGTGGGGGCTTGTCGCGCAGTTCCCCGCGCCCCTTAGGTACGTGCAGCTAGCGCCCCTTCAGGGGCGCGGGGAACTGCGCGACCAGCCACAACGGGCCCGCAGCCGTCAGTCCACCTCCGCCACCGCCTGCGCGAACTGCGCCTTGTACAACCGCGCATACGCCCCGTCGGCCGCCAACAGCTCCCCGTGCGCACCCTGTTCCACGATCGAACCGTTCTCCATGACCAGGATCGTGTCCGCGTCCCGGATCGTCGACAACCGATGCGCGATCACGAACGACGTCCGCCCATGCGCGAGCTTCGCCATCGCCTTCTGGATCAACACCTCCGTACGGGTGTCGACAGACGAGGTCGCCTCGTCCAGCACCAGGATCACCGGATCGGACAGGAACGCCCGAGCGATGGTGATCAGCTGCTTCTCACCGGCACTGACCCCGCTGCCGTCGTCGTCGATCACCGTGTCGTACCCGTCGGGCAGCGTACGGATGAACCGGTCGGCGTGGGCGGCCCGCGCCGCCTCCTCGATCTCGCCCCGGGTGACGTCCCGAGCGGCGCCGTACGCGATGTTCTCCGCGATCGTGCCGCCGAACAGCCAGGTGTCCTGCAGCACCATCCCGATCCCGGCCCGCAGTTCGTCCCGGGACATCCGGGCGATGTCGGCCCCGTCGAGGGTGATGCGCCCGGACGAGACGTCGTAGAAGCGCATCAGCAGGTTCACGAGAGTCGTCTTGCCGGCGCCCGTCGGGCCCACGATCGCGACCGTGTGGCCGGGCTCCACCGTCAGCGACAGGTCCTCGATCAGCGGCTTCTCCGGGTCGTACCGGAAGGACACGCCCTCCAGCGCCACCCGCCCGCGCAGCTCCTCCGGCCGCACACCCGGCACGGGATCCGCGTCCTGCTCCTCGGCGTCCAGCAGCTCGAAGATCCGCTCCGCCGACGCGACACCCGACTGCACCAGGTTCGCCATCGACGCGACCTGCGTCAGCGGCATCGAGAACTGCCGCGAGTACTGGATGAAGGCCTGCACGTCACCGATGGACAGCGAGCCGGACGCCACCCGCAGCCCGCCGACCACCGCGACCAGGACGTAGTTGATGTTCGACACGAACAGCATCAGCGGCTGCATGACCCCGCTGTTGAACTGCGCCTTGAACCCGGCCTCGTACAGCGCCTCGTTCTGCTCGGCGAACTGCTGCGCCGACTCCTCCTGCCGCCCGAACACCTTCACCAGGGTGTGCCCGGTGTACATCTCCTCGACGTGCGCGTTGAGCTTGCCGGTGGTCCGCCACTGCTGCACGAAGTGCGGCTGCGACCGCTTGCCGACGCGGGTGGCGACCACGAACGACAGCGGCACGGTCACCAGCGCGACCAGCGCCAGCAGCCATGACACCCAGAACATCATCGCCAGCACACCGATGATGGTGAGCACGGAGTTGATGAGCTGGCCCATCGACTGCTGGAGGGTCTGCCCGATGTTGTCGATGTCGTTGGTGGCCCGGGACAGCACCTCGCCGCGCCGGCTCTTGTCGAAGTACGACAGCGGCAGCCGCGACAGCTTCGTCTGGACATCCTCCCGCATCCGGAACATCGTCCGGTTCACGGCCCGGTTCACCAGCCGCGTCGCCACCGCCATCAGCAGACCGGCGACGAGGAACACGATGAGCGCGAAGATCAGTACGTTCCCCACCGCGCCGAAGTCGATGCCCTGGCCCGGCGTGAAGTCGGTGCTGCGCAGCATGTCGGCGATCCGGTCGTCGCCGCGCTCCCGCATGGCCGCGAGGACCTGCTCCTTGCTCATCCCGGACTCGAACTGCCGCCCGACGATGCCCGCGAAGACCAGGTCGGTGGCGGCACCGAGGATCTTCGGCCCGGCGACCGACAGGCCCACGCTCACGACCACGCAGACCAGCAGCGCGTAGATGGTGACCCGCTCGGGCTTGAAATGCGCGACCAGCCGCCTGCCCGACACCTTGAAGTCCAGCGAGCGCTGATCGGGGCCGCCGCCGGCCATCATCCGCCCCATCGGCCCGGCCATCAGGCAGCCTCCGCTTCCGTCAGCTGGGAGAGCACGATCTCCCGGTAGGTCTCGTTGTCCGCCATCAGCTCGTGGTGCCGGCCCGTGCCGACGACCTGCCCCTCGTCGAGCACGACGATCCGGTCCGCGTCCCGGATGGTCGCCACCCGCTGGGCGACGATGACGACGGTCGCCTCGGCGGTCTCGCGCCCGAGCGCCGCACGCAGGGCGGCGTCGGTGGCGTAGTCGAGGGCGGAGAAGGAGTCGTCGAAGAGATAGATCTCCGGACGCTGGACCAGCGTCCGCGCGATCGCCAGCCGCTGCCGCTGACCACCGGAGACATTGGTCCCGCCCTGCGAGACGGGAGCGTTCAGCCCGCCCTCCAGCCGCTGGACGAACTCCTTGGCCTGCGCCACCTCGAGCGCCTGCCACAGCTCCTCGTCCGTCGCGTCCGGATTGCCGTAGCGCAAGTTGGTCGCCACCGTCCCGGCGAACAGATACGGCTTCTGCGGCACCAGCCCGACGGTCCTGGCCAGCAGCTGGGGATCGATGGCCGCCACGTCCTCCCCGTCCACGAGCACCCGCCCGTCGGTCGCGTCGAACAGCCGCGGGACGAGCCCCAGCAGGGTCGACTTCCCGCTGCCCGTCGAGCCGATGACGGCGGTCGTCTCGCCCGGCAGCGCGACCAGGTCGATCGACTTCAGCACCGGCTCCTCGGCACCCGGGTAGCGGAACCCGGCACCCCGGATCTCCAGATGACCGTGCCGGCGCAGCTCCCGCACCGGCGCGACCGGCGGCACCACGCTCGACGACGTGTCCAGGACCTCCTGGATGCGCTCGGCGCAGACCTCCGCGCGCGGCACCATCATGAACATGAAGGTGGCCATCATCACGGACATGACGATCTGCATGAGATAGGCGAGGAAGGCCGTCAGGTCACCGATCTGCATCCCGCCGCTGTCGATGCGATGGGCACCGAACCACACCACCGCGATCGAGGACAGGTTCACCACCGTCATGACGATCGGGAACATCAGCGCGAGCAGCTTGCCGGTGCCCGTCGCCATCTCGGTGAGCTCGACGTTGGCCTTGCGGAAGCGCTGCTGCTCGTACTCGTCGCGGACGAAGGCACGGATCACGCGGTTGCCGGTGATCTGCTCGCGCAGCACCCGGTTCACCGTGTCGAGACGCACCTGCATGGTCCGGAACAGCGGCCGCAGCCGCCGCACGATCAAGGTCACGCTGATGCCGAGGACCGGCACCACGGCCACCAGCACCGCGGACAGCGGCACGTCCAGGCCGAGGGCGAGCACGATGCCGCCCACGCACATGATCGGCGCCGACACCATCAGCGTGAACGTCATCAGCGCCAGCATCTGCACCTGCTGGACGTCATTGGTCGTCCGGGTGATCAGCGAGGGCGCGCCGAAGTGCCCCACCTCACGCGCCGAGAACGACTGCACCCGGTCGAAGACGGCGGCCCGCACGTCCCGGCCGAGCGCCGCCGCGGTACGGGCGCCGTAGTACACGGCACCGATGTTGCACACGACCTGCGCCAGCGAGATGCCGATCATCAGGGCGCCGTAGGACAGGATGTAGCCGGTGTCGCCGGTGACGACGCCCTTGTCGATGATGTCCGCGTTCAGCGTGGGCAGGTAGAGCGTGGCGCAGGTCTGCAGGAACTGCAGCAGCACCAGCCAGGCGATGGGTTTTCGGTAGGGCCTGAGGTAGGTCCGCAGAAGTCGTATGAGCACGCTGCTTCTCTCGGCGTCGACGAAGGGGCGATTGGTTGCCCCTGGCCCCTATCGTCGGACACTCCGGCCGCGTTACCTCAACCGATTAATCCGTCAGCGCCGCTTCATACGGCCTTCCGGGTGCGAACTCCCTCGAACTCCTACCGGTCTCTTACCTTCCACCTGGGGCCGGCGGCCATCGCTACGCCCGGAACGCCCCCGGATGTGTCTGCTCCCGCACCGACACGAACTGCTGCCGCACCGCCTGCCCCACCGCCAGCTCCTCACCGGGCTCCAGGACCTGCGCGGCCGCGCCCTGCCAGACCGGCGGGGTCCGCGGGTCGAGCGTGCCCTGCGACACACCCAGCGCCCAGGCGGCCTGCCGGGCCGCGCCGATCGCCGCGTAGTCCGCGGGCTGCGGTACGACGACCTGCGCACCGAAGAGCATGGGCGCCGCCGCCTGCACGGCCGCCAGCTCGGCCGCCGCACCCAGCAGGAAGATCCGCCGCACCTCGACACCCCGGCCGCGCAGCACGTCCAGCGCGTCCGCGAGCCCGCACAGCATGCCCTCGAACGCGGCCCGCGCCAGATGCTCCGGCTTCATCGACTCCCGCCGCAGCCCCGCCAGCATGCCCGCCGTGTGCGGCAGATGCGGCGTCCGCTCGCCCTCCAGATAGGGCAGCAGCACCAGGCCGTGCGAGCCCGGCGTCGACTTCATCGCCAGGTCGGACAGAGCCTCCAGATCGGCCACGCCGAGGAGTTCGGCGGCGCCGCGCAGGGTGCGTACGGCGTTGAGGGTGGTGACGACCGGGAGGTGCATGCCGGTCGCGTCGGCCAGCGAGGTGATCATCCCGCTGCTGTCGACGAGCGCCTCGGGGTGCACCGCCATCACGGACCCGGAGGCGCCGAGCGACACCACCGCGTCGCCCAGCCCGATGCCGAGCCCGAAGGCGGCGGCCATGGTCTCGCCGGTCCCCGCGGAGATCAGCAGCCCCTCCGGCGTCGTACCGGCCGCTTCGGCGGGCCCGATCACCTCGGGCAGCATCGCCTGGTGGCCGAGCGCCAGCTCGACGAGATCGCTGCGGTAGTTCCCGGTCGCCGCCGACCAGTAGCCGGTGCCGGAGGCGCCGCCCCGGTCCGTGGTCCTTCTCACAGGCCGGCCGAGCAGCTGCCACACCAGCCAGTCGTGCGCCTGCAGGAGAACGGCGGCGCGTACGGAGTTCTCCGGCTCGGTCTTGGCGAGCCAGCGCAGCTTCGTCACCGGCTGCGCGGCCTGCGGCACACACCCCACGGCCTGCGCCCACGCCTCGCGTCCCCCCAGCGCGTCGATCAGATCGGCCGCCGCGACCTGCGCCCGCTTGTCGCCGCCGACCATCGCGGGGCGCACGGTGTTGCCCTGCGCGTCGAGCGGCACCACCGCGTTCTGCTGCGCCGACACGCCGATGGCCTGCACACCTTCGAGCAGCCCGCCGCCTGCCGCCTCACCGAGGGAGAGCAGCCAGGCCTGCGGATCGACGTCGGAGGGGCGCGCGGCACCGTCCGGCGAATCCACCGGGTGCGGGGCATACCCCTGCCTGAGCACGGCGCCTGTGTCCGCGTCGCAGACGACGATGCGAGTGAAATCGGGCGAACTGTCCAACCCGGCGACTATCCCCATGGCCCAAATTGTGCCGTAGCGCTGCGCCGGCTTGGGCCGTGGGCGTCGTAGGGGGTGCGTGCAGGATTCCGGGTGCGGGTTGTGTGGGGCTGCTCGCGCCACGCGGCGGAGCCGCAAATCGATACAGCCCCGCGCTCCTGGCGGCATGGCAGGGCCCGGCGCCGTGGAGGTGCCGATACCCCGAGCATCCGACAGGTCCCGTTACGTGTTGGTGGTGCCCCAGTCGTCCTCTGCGCCTCCGTTGTGGGCGCTGCGTTCGCGGAGCGAGCGGACTCGTTGGGCGACGGACTCGGGGACTCGCTCGCCCATCTTGTCGCTGACCGTGTGGTACGCCTTGCCGGCGAAGACGCGGCCCTGTTGTGCCGCCGTCTCCGCGGTGTTGCGGACGGCGGGGTTCTGCGCGACCTGGCGCGCGGACTTCTTGAGCTGCTCGTAGCGCTCGCGTCCGGCGCGTGTGCCGAGGACGTAACCGACGGCGAGTCCGATGACGAACGTGAGTCGGTAGCGCATGGCGGCCACCCTTCCCTTGCGTAGGTCCCTGGTGCGGCGTCGGCGCCGGGGGGAACCGATTGGCGGAGCACCCCCCTGCTTGCGCTAATGTATGTGTCGCAGCGAGCGCACGCCCCCTGGCGAATACCCAGGTAGGTACGTTCGATGCAAACGAGGCATTCCTCCGTAGCTCAATTGGCAGAGCAGCCGGCTGTTAACCGGCAGGTTACTGGTTCGAGTCCAGTCGGGGGAGCTCGGTCCTCCGTAGCTCAATTGGCAGAGCAGCCGGCTGTTAACCGGCAGGTTACTGGTTCGAGTCCAGTCGGGGGAGCATGCTGAAGAGGACCCCGATGGGGTCCTTTTTCATGTGTGATCACCTGTCGCGGGAACCGTGCAGGTCGTGGGGGAGTCCTTGAGGGCATGCGAAGTCGACCATACGAAGCAGGAGATCGTATGAGCGGCTATGCTGCGGCAGACGGCGCGCACACATGTACGCGACACGCCGCTATGGGGCGGTAGCTCAGCCGGTTAGAGCAGCGGACTCATAATCCGTCGGCCGTGGGTTCGAGTCCCACCCGCCCCACTCCGCGCCCTCGGCGCAGGATCGTTCTCACCAGCGGCGGAGCCCCAAACTCGGTCGGGCGGAGGCCCCCCTGAGAGGGTCCAAGATCATCTACTCGCTCCATGCTCGCTCGAAGCGTCAGGGAGGTCTCTCCCAACCACGCGGGCACCGCCCCGGCCGGGACGGTCCGGAAATGACGAAGGGGCCCCGCGGGGCCCCTTTCCTCGTTCCTGGTCCTGGCGGTCAGCCCTCGGCCGGCCGGGCGTGGTGCTCGGGCTCCGGCTGCTGCTGCCGTCCGATGTACGGCACGTAAGGCGGGTCGGTCGTCCCGCGCTCCCGGCGGCGGTCACGGCCGGCGCCCGGCCGGGGTCGCCGCGGCCGGGCGAACTGGGCGGCCCGCTCGTCGATCTCGCCGAGGACCATCCCGTTGTACTCGGCCGCGAGGGCGTCGAAGTCGGTCCGCAGTTCATCGTGCTTGCGGACCGCTTCGTCGCGTTCGGCTCGGGCGTCCCTCAGCTGGTCGACGAGCGTGCGGTATTGCCCCTGGCTGAGGGCGGCGTGACGATTCACCGCCTCTTCCCGGTCGCGGAGAGCGGCCGAACGCCGGTCGAACTCCTCGCCCAGCTGGCGCCGTTGCTCCGTCAGGGCTTCGATATCTCGCCGGTTGTGTTCCTCATGCTGGGCGATCCAGCGGCGCAGTGCGGCGAGGGCAATGAGTGTGACCACGAGGACCGGGAAGAAGCGGACCGCCATCAGGAGCAACAGACCCGGGACGTCGTCGACCGAGATCTCGTCGAGTCCCGCCACGGTCAGTGTGATCCCTGCTGCAAGTCCGCTGACTGCGCCGATTGTCGTTCTGCCCGGCATCCCCGCTACCCCCTAGCTGCGGCACCCCCGTCGACGCCGCTTCGCGCGTTTTCCTCCGCCTGCATCGCAAGCGCGTTCTCAATGCTGGCGATCAGGCCCCGACGGATGAGGGGGTTGGTGATCTGCCAGGAGTCGGCCGCAGCGTCAGGTGTCAACGGCTGTGGCGGTGTGGTCACCGAGGGTACAACCGGAACCCCGTCTTCGGGCCAGTCCTCGGCATCAATGACTCCCGACTCGACCATAAGGTTGCGTAGGGGATAGTCCAGAACTTTCGCCCATTTGGCGAACTGCCAGATTTGGGGGAGGACTTCGCCGTCGAGGGCACGGCTGACCATGGAGACGTTGATGTCCAGCTTGGTGGCGAGCTCTGCGCGGCCGCCGGCGCCGGACTCAATCGCGATCCCCTTGTCTCTGGCTAGTTGTGTGACCAGTGCGCCGAAGCGCCTCGCCACTGCTTTTCGTTCTTCCATGCTCCGCATGTCCATCGACGGTAGCGCGCTCGCAAGCGACGCGCCATCGCTTGCTCGCGAGCAAGCGTGCAGGTCAGGGGCTGTGTAGAGGGTTTCTGCTGGTCGGAGCGGGAGTGCGCCCGCGCGCCGTCACCAAAAAGACACATCCACTGATCCATTGAAGGTGGTTGCTCGCGAGCAAGCGACCACCTATGTTTGCTCGTGAGCAAGCGAGCAGGTAGCTCGCGAGCAAGCGCACGAGTGGAGGAGTGACCGCGTGTCCATGCGCAGTCGAAGCCCCGGAGAACGGGGCGCGAAGCCGCACCGGTACCGCCTCAACGCCGACGCCCTACGCGAGAAGGCACGGGCGGCCGGCGACACCGAACAGCGGGAGATCGCCCGCCGGACCGGCATCGACGAGGGCGCCCTCTCCCGGCTTCTGGCCGGGACCAGGAGCCCGAGCCTCGAAACGGTCGTCGCCCTCGCGGCGGCCTACGGCGGCCCGATCGAGGACCTGCTCACCAGGCCCGACGGCACCCCGCTCCGGATCCCCGCACAGGCCGTACGGACGGCCGCCGCCGTCGGCTGACGGCGACCGGGGCCGCCGAGACCATGCCCGGTCCCGACGCCCCGGATCACCAGGCACCTCAACCAACCGAGAATCGAGGTCCCTCCAGTGGCGAAGAGTAACGCCCAGAAAGCCCCCACGCAGACCCTCGCGGCTCTGCTCACCGAACACCCGGAGATCACCGGGCTCACGTGGTCGATCGACCCGTCCGGTGTCGTCCACGGGTCCAACCCGGACGACGACGGCCGCACGGTTACCAGCCTCGCCCGCATCATCGGCGGGACGCCCGTGGCGACCACCACGACGAACCCCGTCGGCGACCGGCTGACGCTGACCGCCCTCGTGACCGTGTGGCACGGCGCGCACTTCGACGTCTGGGCCACGCACGAGACCCCCGTCGAGACCGAACCGCTGCCCCTCGGCGCCGTCGCCGTCCTGGCCCCGGTGGGAGGTGGCCGGTGATGGACGTCGCCCGTACCGCGGTCCTCCTCGCCCTCGTCGCCTGCGTCGGCCTGCTGATCGTCTCGGTCGTGGCCGGCCGCACCGTCCCCGTCCGTCCCTCCGCTCTGGCCCGCCGCATCGTCGCGCGCCGGATCGCTAAGGGAGGCGGTCGGTGATGGCGAAGCACGATCACCGCAACTGCCCCCCGTGCGGCCTGATGCGCCACCCGGCGAACGCGAAGGACGCCGCCCTCGTGCGTCGCCTCCTCGTCCGCCAGGCGCCGGCCGACCGCCGCACGCAGGGAGGCCAGGCGTGAAGAACCGTCAGACCCTCACCGACCACCAGGCATCCGCCCGCGCGGCGCTGAAGCAGCGCGGCGTGTGGGTGCCGGGTCCGGTCTACCCGACCGTCGAGAGCGCGCAGGCCGCCGCGCGACGTGTGCCCCTGGCCCGCCAGTTGTCGGCCTACCTGCCGATCGGCGACTTCGAGGCGTACGGCGCCCGGTGCGAGGACGGCGGCGCCCTGTGGGTGCGGCACGTCGGCGGTGACGGCCCGGCCCTGGAGCCGATGCCGCAGCGCATGACGGTCCGCGTGCCCACGTACGGCAGCGGCCCCGGTTACAGCGGTGTCGGCATCGTCACCGTGTCGATCGCGCCGACCTGCCCCGTGTGCGGTGGTCCGCGCGGCTTCGACGACGTCAAGGCGGACCCGTTCATGCGGGACGGCGAGACGTTCGTCCGGGACCGGTGGGCCAACCGTTGCGGGCACCAGGACCGTTACGACCTCGTCCTCGACGAGGCCCGCCGCACCCCGCCCGCACCGGGCGGGAAGACCCCCGAGGACGCCCCGGCGCGCAAGCTCCCGGCCCTCGCCGTGCCGTGCACCCGGTGCGGCGCGAAGGCTGGGGACCTGTGCACGAGCCACAACGGGGCGCGGCTGCGTCTGGTCGACGTTCACCGGCCGCGCACCGACGCGTGGCACGCCCACCGGGTGAAGACCGTCCCGGCGGCGGCGCTGGTCCTCGCGGCCGCGAACCGACGGGACGTCAACCACGGCCGCCAGGCCGCCGACCTCCTCGCCGCGAAGGGCTTCACCGCCGAGGCCGATGCCGTCGAGACCCTGCTGAAGATCCAGAACGGGCACCTGTCCGCGAAGCAGACGGTCACGTACCTCGTCGAGCGGGCCGAGACCGGCCGGGGCGGTGAGGCGTGATGGCCGCCCCCGTGAAGGACACGCCCAACGTCGGCCCGGCGGCCGAGGCCGTCGAGGCGACCGCGTGGCGTCGCGTCGCCTCCTCCGAGGAGCCGGACCGATTCCGGTCCCTCGTCCTGGAGTTCACCGACCGCGAGGTCAACGGCCGCCCGCACCGTGAGCCCGGCTACTTCGAGACGGACGGCGTCCTCGTGGCCGCGCACGTCGAGGCCCTGGCCGGGCTGCGCCGACTGCGCGCCCGCCGCCACAAGCCCTCGTGCCGCTGCGTCGCCTGCCGCTCCCTCGCTACCCACATCGTTCGAGAGGACTCCCGCTCATGACCGTCATGACCGCCTCGGCCGAGACCAGCGTCTCGGCCGAGGGTCGGCCCGACGCGCCGACCGCCCGCCTCATCCTTCCCGCCGGCGCTTCCCGCGAGGAGTGGCTGACCGTCCGTCGTGCCGGTCTGGGCGGCTCCGACGTCGCCCGCATCCTCGGCCTCGACGAGTACGCCGGCGCCCTGCGCGTGTGGGAGGAAAAGGCCGGATACGAGGAGCCGTCGAACGACCGGATGAAGTGGGGGACGCGCCTGGAGGGCGTGATCGCCGAGGGCTTCGAGGAGGAGACCGGTCTCGTCACCGCGATCCCGGCCGGGACGTTCGCGCACCTCGACCACCCTTGGGCGCTGGCGAACATCGACCGTCACGTCCTGGAGGACGGCGTCGTCGTCGCTCCGCTGGAGCTGAAGAACAAGAGCGAGTACGTCGCGCGGAAGTGGGAGAACACCGAGGAGGCGCCCGACGCCCCGGCGCTCCAGGCGCATTGGTACACGGCCGTCGGCGGTTACTCGCACTCGTACGTGGCCGCCCTCCTCGGCGGGAACCGGCTGACCGTCTTCCGGCAGGAGCGGAACGAGGAGCTGATCGCCGAGCTGTTCCGCATCTGCGGCGAGTGGTATCAGCGCCACATCGTCGAGGGTGTCCGCCCGAAGGCCGACGGCCTGAAGGGCACGAAGGATCTCCTCGCCGCCCTCTACGACGTCAAGCCCGAGGCGGTCAAGGAGATCCCCCTCAGCGAGGCGAAGGAGCTGCGCGCCCGCCGAGCTTCCCTGAAGGACCAGGCGAAGGCCCTGGAGCAGCAGCTCAACGAGGTCGAAAACCAGATGCGCGACCGGGCCGGTGAGGACGCGATCGTCAAGTCCGGCAAGGGCATCGCCTGGACCTGGAAGCCCACCGGCAAGTTCAGCGACAAGCAGTTCCGCGAGAAGTACCCGGAGCACGTCGCCCAGTACACGACCACGGTCGAGGTCATCGACTCGGCCCGCGTGAAGGCCGAACTCCCCGAGATCCACACGAAGTGCCGCGCACGCGTGCTGCTCGTGCCTGCGAAGGAGATCTGATCCATGAGCACTGACCTGCTGGCCCGCGTGCGGGCAGCGTCGGCGGCCGGTACCCCCTCGGGGGCCGGCCGCCCGGCCGGGGCCGAGGAGGCCGCCACCGGCAACGTCCCCACGGCCCCGGGCAACGCCGAGACCGTCGAGGCGCTGCACACCTGGCTGACCCGGTACGAGGGCCACATCGCCCGCCGTCTGCCCTCGCACGTCGAGGCCGGGGCGTTCCTGGCGGCCGTCCGCGATCGGCTCCCGGCGCTGGAAGGCTGCTCGCCCGCGAGCATCCTGGACGCCGTCCTCGCCTGTGCGTCGTTCGGCTTCATCCCCGACGGCCGCGAGGCCGTCCTCACCCGGGACGGGGCCCTCGCCACGTTCATCCCGACGTACCGCGGCTACGTCAAGGCGATGCACAACTCGGGCTTCGTCACCTCGGTCCGGGTCGAGATGGTCTACGCGGGCGACGAGTTCACCTACGAGCCGACCCGCCCGGCGCCGGATGACTTCGTCCACCGGCCCAACCTCGACGTCCCGAAGGACAAGCGCGGGGAGCCGAGGTTCGCGTACGCCTTCGCCTGGTTGCGGGGCGGTGACCGGTCTCAGCCGATCATCCTGTCCAGCGAGGACGCCGACGAGATCCGCGACCTCTACAGCAAGGCGTACCAGCGGGCGCGGGACGCCGGGACCGATGACTCGTTCTGGCACACCCACCGCCTCGACATGTGGCGTAAGAGCGCGATCCGGCGCCTGTACAAGCTCGTCCCCACATCGGCCGAGATGCGCGCCCTGGAGGCCGTCGAGGAGGCGGCCGAAGCCGGTCGTCCGCAGCTCGACCACGCGCCGGACCCGGAGGCCGCCGCGCTGGTCGCCGAGGCCGAGCGTGCCGCCCGCGCCGCCGAGGGGTCGCAGGACGTTCCGTCCGGCACGCTGAAGGTCAAGGCCAAGGGGCGCGGCCGGTCGAAGCCGAAGAAGCAGCGCGGCGGGCGCCGTGGCGCGCGGGGACGTGCGTGATGGGGGTTGGCTCAACCGCCCCATGTGCGGCCTGGACTTCGAGACAACGGGTGTTGACCCGGAGTCCGACCGGATCGTGTCGGCCGCCGTCGTCCTTCGGGGCGGCGGCCGGCCGACCGGCCGCACCTCGTGGCTCGCGGACCCCGGGGTCGAGATCCCGGCCGGGGCCACGGCGGTGCACGGCATCACCACCGAGTACGCGCGGGCGGCCGGCCGCCCCGCCGTCGAGGTCGTCGAGGAGGTGACGGCCGCCGTCGCGGCGGCCGTCGCCGACGGCTGCCCCCTGGTCGTGATGAACGCGCCGTTCGACCTGACGATGTTGGACCGCGAGGCCCGCCGCCACGGGGTCACCCCGCTCGTCGACCGGTGTGACCCGTACGTCCTCGACCCGCGCGTCCTCGACAAGCGGGTCAGCCGACGGCGGGGCTCGCGGACCCTGACCGACCTTGCCCGTCACTACGTGGTGCCCCTGTTCGGTGCGCACTCGGCCGAGGCCGATGCCGTCGCGGCGTGCGCGGTCACCTACAAGATCGGCAACCGGTACCGGTTCCTCGCGGACACCCCGCTCCCGCGGCTGCACGCCGAACAGATCCGGTGGGCGGCCGACCAGCAGCAGGGGTTGCGGGACTACTTCGCGCGGACGCCCGGCAAGGAGCACCAGGCCGCCACCGTGCGCCTGGACTGGCCGATGATCCCGGTCCCCGTGGCGACGGGCAGCGGCCGGTGAGTGCGGCCGTGGACGTCCTCGTCGGGGTGGGCGGCGCCGTGTCCGGTGTCGCCCTCCCGACGGTCGTCGTGGCCGCCCTGGAGCGCGTCCTCCCCTCCCTCTCCCGTTCCGGTGTCGGCCGCGCTGAGGCCGCGGTCGCCGCCGCTGATCTCTTCCCCCGAGGTGTGCGATGACTGAAACGTTCGGCCCGCTGTACGAGCGGCCCAAGTCCCCGGACTGCCCCAACTGTTCCTGCTGCGCGGCGCCTCTGTGCGAGCGCGGCCGGCGCTCCACCATGCGGTGCGCCGGGCACACCGACGCGAGCACCATGCAGCTCGTCTCCGGGTGTCCGTGCTCGGCCGAGACGACCGAGGGCACGCACGCGTGGCGGGCCGCGATGATCCGTATCGTCCGGCACGCCACCGAGCGCCCTCTCCGTACCCCGGCCGCGCTGCTGCTGCGCGCCCTGGAGACCGCCGAGGGCGGGGACGTCGAGGACCCGGAGGACTTGCTCGGGATGCTGAAGGCGTACCGGTACGCCGGGGTCACCGACGCCGGACGTCCGGTGATCACGCCGTTCGGCCGGCGCTACCTCGCGGCCCGTACCGACTCCCGGTTCATGACCCCCGTCGAGGTCGAGGCGGTCGACCACAAGGCGCGCACGGCGACGGTCGTCGTCGTCGGCTGGCACCTGGAGCGCGGCGTCACCGTGCTCCTGGACCAGCTCGTCACCGAGACCGGGCTGAAGGCCGAGGAGCTGCCCGGCAAGCACCTGGAGGCGGAGGCCAACTGCCACGCCGCGACGGCCGACGAGATCGTCCTGACGAAGGTGCGGATCGCCCCCGAGCTGCCTGACGGCTGGATGGACGGGAGCGTCACCAGTGCCGAGTGACAAGCCGCTGAAGACGGTGATCACCGTCCTCGCCGCCGAGCCGAACACCCGGCTCGGGTGCTGCGACGCCGACGGCCCGGCCGTGTGGGTGCGCGTGACGGCCTGGTCGCCGCGGCGGGCGTTCCTCACCGACGCCGCGCCGTTCCTGGCCGTGTCGGGCAGGGAGACCGAGGATCTGCCCGGCCTGCGATTCTTCGCCGACCTCGACCTGAACAATCCGCCGAAGAACGACGACACCTCGGGTGAACACCTGGAGTGGCCGGGCCTCGGGCTGTGCCCGCCCGTCCCCGCCGAGTGGCTGACGGCCCGGGACGAGGACGACCCGGGCGCCCCGGCCGGGGCCGAGGAGGAGGTCCCGCCTGTCCTGTCGGTCATCGCGCGTGGACTGCCCGGACCGCAGGGCAGTAAGACACACGTCGGCGGCGGCCGGATGATCGAGTCCTCGGCGAAGGTCAAGCCGTGGCGGGACGTCGTCGCCTGGTCGGCCATCGCCGCCCGTAACCGGGTCCGCGGCTGGAGCCAGTTGACCGGGCCGGTCGCCCTGTCCCTGACGTTCACCATGCCGAGGCCCCGCTCCCACTTCGGGACCGGCCGGAACGCCGAGGTGGTCCGCCCCTCGGCCCCGGCGCGGCCGGACGTCACCCCGGACCTCGACAAGCTCGTGAGGGCGACGTGCGACGCGCTCAAGACGGCCCGGGTGTACCGGGATGACGCGCAAGTCGTCGAGTACCGGGCGCCGTTCGGGCAGTGGTACGACACCGACCACGGCACCGTGCCCCTCGTCCTGGACGGACCGGGCTGCGTCATCCAGCTGTGGCCCCTCGACGCCAAGGGGGCCGGCCGGTGAGCTACGAGGGAATCGTCCGCGCCCTGACGAACGGGGACCCGCGCGAGCTGTCGGACCGCGACCTCGCGCAACGGCTCCACGTCGACGAGGAGTTCGTCGCCCGGGTGCGCACCGAGCAGGGGCTCCCGGTGTTCAGCGCCGGGCGCCGTGCCCGCCGCGAGATCGTCGAGGCCGCCTACCTGGCGCACGTCGAGGACGTCGGCGGCGGACACCAGCGCTGGACTGGGACGACGACCCGGGACGGCGTGCCGATGGTCACCACGCGGTTCGGGCAGGAGTCCGCGCACCGTGTGGCGTTCCAGATGGTCACCGGCCGGCCGCCGGTCGGATACGTGCGGGTGTCGTGCACCTTCCCGCACTGCGTGGCGCGGGGGCACCAGGCCGACCGTCGTGTCCGCGAGGAGCGGCGCCGGTCGGCCCCGGCCGGGGCGGTGATCGCGGCATGACCACTAGGCGCAACGACCTCGCGAACGCCCGCCTCCCGAAGGCGGCGCTCCTGCCGGGGGCGTCGTGGCACGGCCCGATCGACCTCGTGGCCGTGCGTCTGGTCCTCGCCGGGCGCCGGCCGCCGTCGGTCCTCGACGACGACCACAAGCTCTACGCGATCGTCCACGGCCCTGGCAGCGTGCGCAGCAAGGCGAAGGCCCTCGGTCTGGCGGAGCTGACCGTCGCCCGGTACTCGCCCGGCTACGCGGGCACGTACGGCCGCAGCGGTGAGGAGGGTCCGCCGTGACCTGGCTGGACCTCCTCGTCGGCTTCGTTGACGTGGTGGAGACGGTGAGCGCCACCGGGGACGTGTGGGGGCCTGCGCTGCTCGGCGCGGGCCTCGCCGTCGGCGGCTGGCGGATGCGCCCCGGGGGCGGACGGCACCGGACGCCGTCCGCCCCGTGGACGGCTGCGCGGACGGCGGGGCGGACGGTCGTGGGGACCGTCCGTGTCACCGCGTCCGCCCTCGTCCGCCCCCGGCCGGACGGACCCCCGTCCACCCCGGACGCATGCCCTGTGACCAGCGCGGACGGTCGTCCGGTCGTATCCGCGGACGGTCGTCCGCCCCTGGGCGGACGTGAGGACGGAGGTGGCCTGTGACCGAGAACTCTGTGTTCCGCCGGCGTCCCAACCATGCGCCCGACACCCTCGCGCGCCCGGACCACTGGGGGAAGTACGCGCCATGCCGCAGGGCCCCGAGGGAGATCTTTTTCCCGGAGGACTTCGCCGGGGCGGAGGCCGTCCTCGTCGCCGAGGAGGCCAAGGGGTACTGCCGGCAGTGCCCGGCCCTGGACGACTGCCTCGCGGAGGCGATGCAGCGGCCCGAGCGGTTCGGGGTGTGGGGCGGGACGACCGCCCCCGAGCGCCGCGCCCTCGCGCGCCGCCAGCGCGAGGAGGCGAAGCGTGCCGAGGCGCAAGTCGTCACGGAAGCGGCCTGAGTGGACGCGGGGCGCCCTCCTCGACTGGACCACCGGCCCGCACTGGGACTACGACCGCGCGCGGCCGTGCCGGTACTGCGACGGCCTGACGCAGCTCCGCGACAGCGACAAGAAGCCAGCGCACAAGGTGTGCGCGGAGGCGGCCCTCGACCAGCAGGCCGAGGACGCAGCAGCCGCCTACTACCAGCAGGAGGACCGCCGATGACGACCGCTGTACGCGACGGCCGCCGGGTGACCTACCGGCCGCGCATGACCCCGCAGGACCGCAAGGCCGTCGCCGCGCGGATGCGCGAGGAGTACGAGGCAGGCAACAGCGTCCGCGGTGTGGCCGCCGGTCACGACCTGTCGTACGGCACGGCCTACCGGTGGCTCCTCGCGGCCGGGACGCAGATGCGCGACCGCGCCGGCCGACTGCCCGCACCTCCCACCACCTGAAAGGCACCCGATGCTGAAGCACAACCGGCGGCCCAATCCGCTGATGATCCTCGCGCTCCTGGCCGTGGTCGTGTTCCTCGTCCTCGCGGCGTGCGTCCGCGTCGACGGCGACGAGGAGGACGACTGCGACGACGTAGGGCTGTCGGCCGTCGAGGCGCCGGCATCGTCCCGGCCGCGCCCGGCCGTGCCCCCGGCGAAGCCCGCGGCGCCCCCGGCGAAGCCCGTGAAGCCCGCGGACCGGCCGCGGGTCTCGGTCAGCAAGGCCCCGGCCGCCTCGACCGCACCGAGGAGGACCCCGTCCCCGGTCGCGACGACGACCTCGTCCCGCCCCGGGCACCGGCCCGCGCACGGCCACGGTCACGGGGACCTCGACCTCGACCTCTGCGACGACTGAAGGAGACCGGCCTCATGACCTGGCCCCGGTTCTGGTGGGGCGTGGTCGGCGGAGCAGCCGCCGGCGGCGTCACCTACGCGATCGAGCCCGTACGCCCATGGTGGCCGGTCGTCGCCCTCGTCGTGTTCGCCCTGATCTGGCTTGGCGAGTACGTCGGCGACTGACCCCCATGCCGCGCGCGTCCGGGCGATTCCCCCATGGCGCCCGGACCCGCGCCCCTCTCGTCCCCACACCCCGGGCGTCCGGAAGGAGATGACCGATGCCCCGCCCCTCGTACTGCCGCGCCTGCGGTGCCGCGATCCGCTGGACGGTCACGGAGAACCGCAAGCGGCTCGCCGTCGACCTGACCCCGGACCCGAGCGGGAACACCGCCGTCAGCCGCGACGGCCGCGGCGTGTGGCTGTCGCGCCGGCCGACGGAGGAACTGCCCGTCGCCCCCTACGAGCGGCTCCACAAACCCCACGTCGCCACCTGTCGGCCGCCCGAGCCCGAGCAGACCGCGTGCCTCGGCCTCATCCGCCTCGACGACCGGCGCCAGGCGCAGGACGGCGGTCGCGCGTGAACCCTGGCACCCTGCCCCCGGTCGGCCGCTGCGCCCTGTGCGGCCACGGCAAGCACCTCAGCTCCCACCGGTCGACCCGCGACGGCCTCATCCGGAACGTGTGCACCTCGTGCTACTCGGCTGCGACCCTCGCCGAGGAGGCCGGCCACCCGGTCGACTGGCACCAGGCCGTGACCACCGGCAGCGACGACGACCTCCTCCGCTGGCTCAGGGGCGACCGGTGACCCGGGCACCGGCACACGAAAAGAGGGCGGCACACGGCCGCCCTCCCTTTACCCGTGCGTCAGCCGAGACGCGCCGCCACGGCCCGCATGCGGGCGATCTCGGCGCGCTCGTCGTTGCTGACCGGGAACACCTCGTCGACCCCGGGAACGGGCGCCACGGGCCCGATCCGGCCGTCCTCGGTCCACAGCACCCCCGCCACTACGAGGAGGTCGAGGAGGTCCGCGCACGTGCGCACCGGGCCGCGGTCGTGCGCCGCGGCGTACCGGTCGAGTGTGGCGGCCTGCTCCGCTTGCTCGTCGAGGTCGTACCAGCAGGAAACCGACCAGCGGTCGCCGTCGACCGGCTCCACGGGGAGGACGCGGCCGAGCTGGTCGCGCGTCACGGTCTCGCAGCGGCTCGCGATCGCGCCGAGGATCTGCATGCCGGCCGGGGGGAGGGCCCGCAACCAGCCGCCGGCCATGTGCTGACGAGCCATCTGGTCACTGACCTCGGGCGTCCACACGGTCAGCCGGGCCGGGTGCTGCGCCTCGTCGGGAGTGGTCGTCATGGTGCTCCTGCCCTATTCAGCCGGGGTGTCCCCGGACTTCTTCCGTGCCTCGACGATGCCCTCCGCGTCCGGCACCGGAACGATCGCAGCGAGGCGCCGGCCGCGGCTGGTCACCCACGTGACCCGGCCCCGGACCGCCACCTCGTTCACGACGTCGCTGAGCGACGCACGCAGTTCCCGGATGCCGATCTCGGTCGTCTCGTCGCTTGTGTTCGCAGGCATACGCGGATGGTAGCTGGTGTACACGCGACGTGTACAGCAGAGTACGCTAGTGTACACATCGCCGGTTACGGAACGGGATTCCACCGTGACTGTCAGTTCGAAACAGCCCAAGCACGACGAGGAGCCGCCAGGTGACCACCGAGGAGCAGGCAGGGAAGCCGCCGCACGGCATTCACCTCTTCCGTAACCGTCTGTTCTGGCGGTGGTCGGACGAGTTGCCCCGGCCGCTGCGCGAGGGCTTCGTGAAGGTGCTGCACGCCTTCGGCGCCGGGGCGAACGAGTCCGGCCGGATGGTGTTCTGGGACGGCCGGATCATCACGTTGAAGGAGATCGCCCGCGCGGCCTGCGTCGACCCGAAGGACGCACGCCGGTACATCAACGCCGCCATGGCGGCCGGGGTCGTCACGGTGTCTGGCGAGCGTAAGAAGGGATACACCCCGGTCTACGCGGCCGTCGTGACCGATACGCCGAACTGGGCCGCCGCGGTCGAGGTGCTGAAGGCGACGAAGGCCGAGCCGAAGCGCCGCACCCCGAGGGTCTGGGAGGGCCAGGGAACGGGGGATGCACCCGCTTCCCCCCTCCAGGGTGAAAGGGGGGATGCACCCCTTTCGGAGAACGGGGGATGCACCCCCCAGGGAAAGGGGGATGCACCCTCTACATCCCAAGGGTTCCCAAGCAACTACCCCAAGACTTCTCGTGGTGACGGCCGTCAGGCCTCTACCGGTAGTGGGGGCTCGGGTGGTGGCGGCTCCGCCGCGCGGCGAGACGAGAGCGAGCAGGTTTCCAACAGCGCGATCGGTGCCGTGATCCGCGACCTCCCCCGTCGGCTGATGGACCGCCTTCCCGAGGACCAGCCGATCCCGGCAGCCATCGAGGGCGCGATCCGTACCGAGCTGGCGAGGGGCCTGTCCCCGGCACAGCTGGTGACCCGGGCGAAGCGGCGCTATCTCGAGTTCGGGATCGAGCGGGACATCGAGTCCGCCGAGGGCGAGGGTGTCCGGACCCCGGTCGGTGCGCTGATCTCGCTGGTGCGGGCCGGGCGGTGCACGAGCCCCCGATGTGACGACGGCACGGACCTCGACACGGGCGAGGAGTGCCGGACCTGCGAGCGCGACCGGGAGGACCGCCGCCCGGCGCCGCAGGAGCCAGTGCAGGGCGCGTTCCCGGTGTCGGTGCCCTCGGCTCCCGTGCCCGCCCCGGTGCCCACCCCTCGCGGCCGTCTGGTGCCGCACGACTGCGCTAACCGCGTGTGTCCCAACAGCTTCCCCGCGCCCGCTGGTGCCCCGGCCGGGCTGTGCCCCGAGTGCCGCGAGGACGAGACCGAGAAAGCGAGCAACCAGTGAGAGACCGACTGCCCTTGACCGACCCGGCGACTGGTCTGAGCCGCGGTGCGATCCGGCACCCGAACGGCACCCCGCCGCAGGTGCTCGGCTGCCGCTGGTGCGGGGAGTTCCACGTCGGCTCGTCCGGGTGGGCCCGATCCGTCGACTGGCACCAGTGGACCGCCCCGACGGAGGCGCAGGTCGAGGCCCGCCGGGCAGCCCGGGGGATCGCCGAGGAGCCCGTCCCGGCCGAGACCGAGCGCACGGTGTGCGGCGCGATGACCCACAACTCCGTGGGCTCTGAGCGGTTTTGCGAGAACGAGGACCCGCTCCACACCGAGGACCACGACGACGGCGACGGCTACACCTGGCCCGTCGAGGACTGGGAGCGCGAGGCCGCGTGAGCGACACGACCGAGCCCGAGCCCCGCCGGGTCCAGCTGGAGGCCGGCCGGGTCGACGAGATCCGGCTCCTCGCCTCCCGGCTCGGCGGCCGGCCGGACCCGGACGAGGTGCCCCGCCTCCTCGCCGACGCCCGCACCGCCCTCGTCGACCTCCTCGCCGACCGCGACGACCTCGTCCGCGCCAACGCCGAGGCAGGCGCCGAGCTCTCGGCCTGGACCGGCGCCATCTGAAGACTTCCGGCCCCCGCCCCGGGGGCCGGTCCTCCCGAACCGAAGGAGCGTCATGCCCGACCAAATCCTCAGCACCTCGGCCGGCCCGGTCACCGTGACCGCCACCGAGCCCGTTCCGGGCCTGCACGTCTACGAGATCCCGGAGCACGTCAACGTGCTGTCGCCGCTGCGCTGGATCCTCGCCCACCACGAAGGCCGCGCCCTGGCCTCGTTCGAGACCAAGGAGGCCGCCAACGGCGCCGCCGAGAAGGTCGCCCCGCTCGTGGACTGGACGCGCAACGCGATGACCGTCGCGAACCTCCTCGGCCCCAGCGGCGCGGAGCAACTGCTTGCCCTCCTCGCCGAGGTCGGCGGACAGCACCCCAACGCCTGACCACCGCGCCCCCGCCCGGGGGCTGGACCACACCCGAGAGGACACACGCCGTGCAGTTCACCACCGCCGACGACTTCCGCAGCTTCCTGCGTCTGTGCATCGACCCCGGCCCCGGCCGGGACAAGCGGACCCCGACCCGCCTCGTCGAGGCCCTGCCCGACCCGTACGCGGCGGCGCTGAAGGAGTTCGCCCCGCCCTACCTCAGCGCGTTCGGACGCACCGCCGCCGAGCTCACCGCCCGCGCCGAGGACATGCGCCACGCCTACGCCGCAACCGTCCTCGCATGGATCCGCGACGAGGAGCCCAGCGACCGCCTCCTCGGCCTCGCCACCGAGGCCACCGAGCACGCCCGCTCCTGCTGCTGGTGCACCCGGAACGGCGTGCTGTCCGCGACGTGCGAGGACGGCCGGCGCCTGGCTGCCGCGCTCCTCGCCCCCGCCGAGACACCGGCGGCCCCGGCCGACGAGGAGGAGACGCCCTGCGCTCACGAGTCGTGGGACGTCACCAGCGAGTACCGCGACGCCAAGACGGACGAGTGGGTCCAGGCCCGCCGCTGCAACGACTGTCCCGAGCGCCTGGACGACCTCCGCACGACGAACCCTCACTTCGAGGACCACCGCGAGACGGCGGCCGCCGAGCTCGGTCACGCCACCGTGGACGAGACCGCCGCGGCGTACGTCGCCGCCGTCCCCGAGGCCGACCAGCCGACCGACGACGAGGAGCGGCCGGCGCTCCCGCCCGCGCTGCCGTGGCTGTCGGTGCTGCGGGGCGAGGAGTTCGGCAACCTCCTCGGGGAGATCGCCCTCGCCATGCACAAGGGCAACGCCCCGCGCGACGGTGAGAGCACCGACGAGCGGCACCGCCGCACCGTCGGCTACGTCGCCGACGTCCTCGCCGGGTGGCGCGACGCGATGGAGCACCGCCGGCCGACGACGTACGTGACCAACGACGGCCGGGCCTGGACCTACCAGGGCGAGCACCACGCGAACGAGGGCGCGGCCCTGTACGAGTCGCCGACCAGCCCGAAGGCGTACAGCGTCCTGGAGCTGACCGGCATGTACCGGTGGGTCGCCGCCATCGAGGGCGGGAAGCTCGGCGACGGCGAGACGGTGACGGCCCCGTTCGACGACTACGCCCGCACCTGCCGCGTGGCCGGGCTCACCCCGTTCACCAACATCCCCATCCGCGGCGGCAGCACCGGCACCGTTCACGCGGCCGTGCACATCGCGCTGAGCCCTGACCTCGAACTGAGCACGGAGGCCGTCGACGCGGTCCGCACCGCCGTCTGCGACGGCCTCGCCGTCCGCGAGGACTGACCATGCCCCGCACCGCCCGCCCCGCCGGTACCGGGGCGGGCCCCGTCCACCGAGCACCTGGAGCCCTGCTGATGACCGCCATCCTGACCGCCCCCGAGCGGATCGCCCTCACACCGAGCAGCGACAACACCCCCGTCGCCCGCGCCATCGTCCAGAGCATCGCCGCCGACCACGACCCCGAGCACTACCTGTGGATCGTGCTCCACCGGCCCGACGGCGGCGCGAACCTCTGGCACGCCTGGACCGACGGCGGCCGGCCCCTCGGCGACGAGGTGGACCGCGTCGCCCTCGCCGCCGGGATGGACGCCGCGGACTGGCTCCACATCGGAGACCTCAACTGCACCCGCTCAACCCGGGGCCGCATCACCGTCGAGGCGTACGCGCTGCGCCCGGTCCTCGCCGACGTCGAGAGCGGCGTCCGCTGCGACGACGACCGCCGCGCCGGCGTTCAGCGCGTCGTCGACCGGGCGGCCGAGGAGACCGGCCACCCCACCCGGCCGGGCGTCCCGCGCTGGCTCGGCATGGGCCCGGCCCTGATCGCCCGACGCCCCTGACCACACAGCACGAGCGGCGCCTTCCCGGTACGGAGGCGCCGCTCGCGCGGCAGACCCTACCCGCACCCGGAGGTGTTGCATGATCCTCGGCCTCGACGACTCGGCCGCCCTCGCCCTGATCGGCGTGCTCTTCCTGCCGATCGAGATGCCGATCGTCTACTTCTGCACCCGCCGCGCCATCCGCGCATGGCGGAGGTGGGCCCAGTGAGCCCGGCCGGCCGCGCGGCCTTCGCCCTGTACGGCCTGGTCCTCCTCGGCGCCGCCGGGCAAGGCGTCGCCCACCTTGGCGCCGGCACCTTCCGCCAGGCCGCCGGTTTCTACCTCGTCGCCTTCGCCGCCCTGGTCGCCATGATCCGCGAGATCTCCCGCGCCACCCTCGACGGCCGGGACCAGCGCACCGACCTCGGATGGTTCCGCCGCTGGCGGGTCGACCGCGAGGCCCGCGCGATCGTCCGCAACTCGGCGTGCACCTGTGACGCGGCCTGGTGGCCCTCCCCGGACCGGCCTCACGCCCCGTGGTGCCGAGCTGCGAAGAACAGGAGCCGTCCCGCATGAGTCCCCGTCACCTGGCGTGCGCGACGCACGCCGCACCGCCGCCCGGTTTCACCATCACCCCGTGCTGCGGCGTGACCCCGACCGCGCTGCCCCGCTTCCACGGCGTCACCCCCAACCTGGGCGCCGTCACCTGCCAGGGACACCCCGTCAGCCCCGTGCGCGAACTCGTCGCGATCGTCCTGACCGGCACGCAGCGCCTCGGCACCGTCCGCCGCCGCTTCCTGCCCCACGGCGACGAGGACGGCCACGTCTACGACGAGCGGTGTGCCCTGTGCGCCGGCGACGTCCGCACGCTCGCCGACCAGACCACCGAGGCCCTGGTCGTCGCGTTCCCGGACGCCGACGTCGCCAACCTGCGCGCCACCCGGCCCCGCACCCGGGGACCGCGCCCGCTGGGCCTGCCCCGCGGCCCGCTGCGCACCCTTGTCGAGGTGGTCCTCACCACGACCCCGAAAACCGGCGTGTGGTCCGACGGAGGGTTCCGTCCGCACGGTTCGCCCAACGGCCACCAGACCGACCGTCGTTGTGCCCTGTGCACGGCCGACGTCGACCCCCTCGCCTCGGCCGTCGAGACCGCCCTGTCCCGGGCGCTGCCCTCGGTCGTCGCCGGGTCGTGCCGCCCCCGGCGCCCGCGCCGGCCGGCCGCCCTCACCAGTGAAGGAGCGCCATGACCGACGACCCTCGTGACGCCGAGCTGCGCCGGATCCTCGCCGTCGTCGTCGACACCGACCGGGGAGAGCCCCTCGGCTGGAGCGACCTCCCGGACCCGGCCGTCGACGAGGAGCCCGCACGGTGACCGGGCTCGTCACGGCGTTCGTCCTCGTGTGGGCGGCCGGGTACCTGACCGGCCGCCTCCGCCTGGAGGACCACCTCGTCGACTGGGCCGACGACCAGCTCACCACCCGGCCGGGACGCTCGCCCCGGTTCTGGCTCGCCGTCCCGATCGCCCTCGTCGCCGTCGGCGTCCTGTGGCTCGTCCACCCCCGCCGGACCCTCGCCAACTACCGGGACAACAAGGCGCGGCGCCGACGGCACCGCGAGCCCGTCCCGGTCCCTCAGTACGACCCCGGATGGGCCGACCGCCGCGGCGGCGCCCCCCGGGCCTGACCCACCCGCACAACCAAAGGACACACCCCGTGGAACTCAGCAAGTGGCCCCGCCTCCTCGTCACCGGCACCCCCGTCACCGAGGAGCAGGCGAACGAGATCCTGATCCGCACCGCGAACCTCTGGCTCCTGCACGTCAACGACCGGGAATGGAACGCCACCGTGGGCGACGTCCTCGGCGTCGAGGCAGGGAAGTTCGGTTTCTGGACCCCGGAGTCGACCCGCGCGGCCGCGACCGAGCTGCGGTGCCTGGAACTCCAGTGGCTCTACACCTCGCGGATCTCGTCCTCGTGGATCGGCGGCCCGCACGGCTGGTGCGACTGGGACGGCACGATCGGCGCGGCCAACTACAACATCGGCAAGCACCCCGACGTCGAGACCGTCACCGACGAGTGGCAGCGGATCGCCGCCGCGTTCCCGTACCTCGACCTGCGGGCGCAGCTCGTCACCGACGAGGGGGAGGGCGACCTCGCGGCCGAGTGGACCGTGAGCGCCGGCCGCGCCGTCCACCGCGAGCCCGACCCCGGTGACCCGCTGCTGACCGACATGCAGGCCCTCGGCGCTGGCGACTTCCTCGGCCGCCTGTTCGTCGGCGGGGAGCGCGGCGTCACCGTGCCCCGGCTGCGCGCCGCCGTCGCCCAGGTCCGCGCCTCCTCCTGACCCCTCCCGCCCGGCCGCCCACCTCGGCGGCCGGGCCCACCTCAGACCCGAAAGGCACCCCGTGAAGACCGCCATGGATGCCGTCGGCTTCCTCGACACCGGCACCACCCCCACCACGACCCCGGCCGGGGCCATCCTCCCGCCGTTCTCCGGTAGCGACACCGTCTGTGCGAAGTGCCGTTACCTGGAGGCGTTCACCCGCTACCGGCCGGCGCTGTCCGACCGGACCCGCGAGGAGTTCAACGGGGCCACGCGTCGCGGCCCCCTGCCTGAGCGGCTGGAACGCACCTGCGCCCGCTGCGACTACGCATGGGACGAAGCCCTCCCCGTCGACGACCAGGCCGACGGCGGCCTGAGCGTCGACGACCTCGTCCACGCCCTCGACAACTCCACCCCGTACCCGGTCGAGCTCGACCGGTCCCTCCTCCGCCACATGGCCGCCCGGCTCCTGGAGATGGCCGTCGTCCTTCCCGTCCGGGATCACGCCGTGTGGCAGCCCGAGGAGCCCCCGCCCCCGACTGTCGCCCCGCAGGACCCCGACACCCTCGCCACCCCGGAGGCCTGACCGTGACGATCACCAAACTCACCCCCGAGCAAGCCCGATGGGTCGGCGCCCGCATCGCCGATGCCCTCGGCTACGTGCGACAGATCGTCGACCAACTCCGCGCCCTCGTCCGCACGGCCCTCGACGCGATCCGACAGTTCGTCGAGACGTGGAACCGGTCGCCCTACGCCGCGGCGGCCGGACCGTCCCGGCCGGCATGGATGAGCCCTTACGGGCCGCCCGCTCGTCGACGCCGTCACTGACCACCAGGAGCCGAACCATGCCCCTTGCAACACAGGACGCCCGCCGCTTCTCCGAGCTGCGCGCCTCCGGCCTGCTCTGGCTGATCAACCGGGTCGTCTTCCACCCGCGCGGCCTGGCCCTCGCCGTCCACGCCTACGGCAACGGAGAGCTGTACGGCTGGAGCCTCCTCCCGTCCCCCGACGGGGGCCCGTGGACCTACCCCGAGGACGTCGAGCCCGACTACCTCCGCGCCGCCGAGGCCACCCTCACCGCCGCACTCAACACCCCCGTCCGCCCGGACGAGGACGTCCGTCCGCCCTCCCGTCCGACCCCGGACGAGGAGGCCGGACGCCCCGGACGCGACCCGGTCCTCGGCGAGCGTCCACCCACCGCGACCAGCGCGGACGCCGTCCGTCCGGGGACGGACGTCCGCGCGGACGACGAGGCGGACGCAGGCCGGACGCGCGACCGCCGGGCCGAGGTCCGCCAGGCCATCGACGGCGCGTTCCTCGCCCCGGACGAGGACGGCCGTCCGGTCCGGATCATCCCGGCCGGGAAGCTGACCCTCGGCCCGGACGGGCTCACCGACGTCGAGCGCCAGCGCAAGACGATCCGCGACACGCTGAACGCCGAGCTGTCCCACGCCGACGCGCACGCCGTGTGGGACCTCACCCTCGCGATCAGCCGCGCCCTGCACGCGATGCCCCGCTACGCCACCCCCGCCCGGCCCGGTCTCCTCGACGGGCCCGCCCGCTGCTCCTGCGGGGCGACCGGCGAGCTCCTGGCCGTCGACCCCGCAGGGCTGCACGCGCACGCCGCCCCGGACGAGGAGCAGCCACATCCGGCCGTCGCCTGGTGGGCGAGCGCGTACGAGCGGGCGACCGTGGCCGAGGTCCGTCTGTCCGCCGTCCGCGACGTCCTCGACGACATGGAACGCACCACCGGCGCCCGGCACTGGGCCCGCCTGCTCCGCCAGGCCGCCGGCGCCTCCCACCAGGACGACTACGGCGGCCCCGAGATGTGGCGACGCCGCGCCGTCCGCCGCGCCCTCGCGCTCTCCCGCGCACACGGCCTGATCAACGCCGTCTGCGACCTCGCCCACGAGGACACCGAGGAAGCGGCCGGGGAGCATGGTGACGGCTACCGCCAGGCCCTCGCCGACCTCCGCGCGATCCTCGTCGCGTTCGAGCACCTCCCGGACGAGGAAAACCCCAACGCCGCGATCATCGTCCACTCCTGCAAGAACCCGCAGGCCAGAGCGTTCGTCGAGGTGGGCGACGACGAGATCCCGATCGTCCACTCCGCCCACCGCGACGAGGGAGCGCCGTGACCCGCACCGACCTGGAGGCCGTCCGCGAGAGCGCCGTCCCCGTCGAGACCATCCGCCTCACCCCGGTACGTGCCCGGGTTCCCGACCATGGCGCAGCGTTCGTCTGGTCGTTCGCCGACCCGGTCACCCTGTCCCTGGTGAACGTCTACCGGTTCAACCCGTCCGGCGGGCTCCTCACCCCGCGCGGCCCCGAGCTGCGCCAGGTGTACGCCGCCCTGCTCACCGGGGAGGGCTTCATCGGCGAGAGGGCCACGGACTTCGTCGACCGGTACCTCTACGACCACCACACCGAAGGCGTCGCCGTCGAGACGTGGAGCGTGGTCCCCGGACACGGCGCCCGCCCGAGCTGGTGGTACGTCCTGCTGCCCCTCCTCGTCCGGCTCCCGCTCGGCGTCGAGGACTGGCCGCTGGAGGAGGAGCCCCCGATCACCGTCCGCACGGCCGGCGAGGTCCACCCCAACGAAGCCCACACCTCCGCCGCCCCGCGCCCCTACCCGGGACCGGAGCGCCCCCTCGACCCGGGCACCTACGTCCGCCAGGCCGTCACCCGGGTCCCGCCACCACCGGCACCGCTACGGCCGTTCAACGTGTGACCGACGACACCGTCCGTGTGCACGTTCTGTGCACACGGACCGTCGCCTCCCCGGCACGCTGAGTGCCGACCACCCAACAGCCCACCAGGGGGGAACCCGCCATGCCCGAAACCTCGTCAGCCGCCCGCTTCGCCGCCCTGTACGCCGCCCTGACGGCCGCCCACGAGGTCGGCGACTACTGGGTCCAGCAGGACGCGGACGCGGTCGCCAAGGGGAAGCCAGGCCGCGAGGGGGTCACCGCCGCGGTCCGGCACGTCGCCACCTACACCGCCACCCAAGCCGTCGCCGTCGCCGCGGTGAACCGCGCCTTCGGCCTCCGCCTGTCCTGGCGCCGCGCCGCCGCCGGTCTCGCCCTGTCTGCCGCCACCCACTACGTCGCCGACCGGTGCGCCGGACAGTGGTCCGACAACGGCCCCGGCGCACCCCTCCTCGTCCGCCTGGCCCACGACGCCGGACACTCCCCGTGGCTCACGAAGGACCCGGCCGCCGGGCCCCTCATGGACCAGGCATGGCATAAGGGCTGGATCGCCCTCGCCGCGGCCGTCGCCGCCGGCGGGCGGTGACCCGTGCACCTCCTCCCGCACAGCATCCGCCGCCGCCTGAAGCGCCGGCGCTTCGCCCGCACCTGGCGCAAGATCGAGGCATTCACCTACCAGTGCGCCCCAGTCCCGACCTGGAGCCGGGTCCGTCGCCTCAACGACGTCGCCCACGTCTGGGAACGGCACCCCGAACGGCCCCGGCCGCGCTGACCCGGACACGACGACGGCCCCCGCCGGATCTCTCCGACGAGGGCCGCCCGGTCCCTCACCTAAAGCCCGCGCTCCCGGTTCCACCGGCTGATGTGCATCACATACAGCACGTTCCCGATCCCCGCGGTGAACAGGAACAGCCAGAAGTGCACCGCCGCCGACTGACGCCGACGCCGCCCGTAACCGCCCGCGACGGCCGACGCCGAAGCGGAAGCCGATGACACGTTGTTGATCACGATCGGCGGCCCCTGGTACGGCTGGCCCGGCGGCTGCTGGTCGGCTGAAGTAGTCATGACGCCCCTCATGGTTCGGTGTGCAAAACGCGGACCGCACCATAGGGCCGCAAAACCCACCACGCAGACCGAACCGCCCCATCCTCACCCGGTCGAGCGGCCCCCTGGTCACCACCTGCACCCGCTGCGTCACCCACTGCTACCCTCGACGGGCGCACTCGGGGACGAGCGCACGAGGTGCCGGCGGACGACGCCCCCGCCGCACCGCTCCACAGCGGCCCCTCGCCGGCCTCAGCCGCGAGGGGCCGTGGCGTTCCCCGGACCCCCGATTTAGATCACGAGACCGCGCTACGCTCGCCCCGCGCGTTCCTCCGTTCCGATCACGACGGTTGTCCACACAGAACGACCCCCTGCCAGCCCGAATCCGGCAGGGGGTCGTTCTGTGTTCGGGGTCACGCTCTGGCGGCGGCTCGCTGGCGGAGCTGGTTGGGGCCATGTCGAGGTGTGCCGTGGACGTTGTACCGGCCGCCTCCTGCGGCGAGGAGGTCCCGCTCGATAGCGCGAGCGGCCTTGCGGGACGGGTGCCAAGTCCAGTCGAACGACGCGACCTGTGACCACCAGTGCGTGTGTCGGTGCTCGTCGGCCCACCGGTGGACGGGGTCCTTGCTGGCCCCGACGTAAAGCAGGGCTCCAGCGGCGTCATAGAGGCGGTACACCGCCACGTCGTCGGGCCCCGTCGGGTGGACGATCGTCCCCCGGGCTGTGTCGGGTGGGGGCTCAGTCGTCGCCGTCTCCGTCGTCATCCTTCACCTTCCGTGGCCGGGACTTCCCCGACCCTGAGTAGCCGCGCTCGATGTCCTGGACGGTGGAGGACGACACGCCGATGTTCTTCGCGATCGTCCGGTGCGGCACGCTCTGTCGACGCTGCCCTCGGACGTAGTCCCGGCGGAGGTCGCTCAACTCTTTGATCTTCGGCCCCGAGACCCGCAGGAACTCACTGATCGCCCTGGCCCGGAGGGTCTCGTCCTCAATGGCCTTAAGGGCCTCAATCGCGTCGATCACGCGTCGTGCCTCCTCCGTGCCGCCCGCGCTTTCTTCGGCCATCCGGTTCCTATCTGCCGTGGCCGCTTGCCCGAATGTATGGGACTCCCATACTCTCGGGCAAGCAACACCAGTTGCGAGTACAAAGCGGCCCCCGGTCGGGGCCTAGGAAACGCCGACCGGGGGCCACGTCAGATGGAGCTGACGCATGGCACAGAGTACTGATCCACGTCCGGCCGTAGGCCAGGGCGTCACGGGTGAACACGAGTCCAGGGCCGCGGTGGTCCTGGCTGGTGTCGCCGGGGAGCTGGCGACGAAGGACCCCGAGGTCGTCGTCGACCCCACGGACTTCCCGATCATGGTCGGGATCCATGCCGCCCGTACGGGCATCACGAGCGGGCAGAACGTCTCCCGTCTCGCGCTGCGCACGGTGGGTGCGGTCCCGGTCGGGGTGTCCCGCGAGGTGTTCGCCGTCCAGGTCGCGCAGGGGGCGCAGGCCCTCGGCTACGACTGGTCGGCCGACGACAACCGGCGCGTCATCCCGACGATTCCGGCCCCTCGTCCCGAGCAGCGGGCGGAGGTCTCGCGGTGACGGAGCAGCAGCGCGCCGCGAAGGCGTACGCGGACAGTCGTGGGCAGCGCGACCCCGAGGCCGTACAGATCGGTCAGCACAACGCGCGCACCGGGGCGAGCAACACCTCCGGCAGCAACCCGGGGGGTGCTCGCTGATGGGAGCGCGCGACTTCATCCGGTCCCTGAAGCCCGGCAATGACCACGCCTTGGCCGCACAGCTGCGCGGGAAGCAGCAGGCGACCGAGAGGCGGGCCGCGTCAGACCGGGCGGACGCCGTGAGGGCGATCAGCGACCGCGACAAGAACCGCACCCCCGCCGAGGTGGCGGAGAGCAGAGCACGGGGCCGCCGTAGCAAGCGAGGCCCGTTCGAGCCCCCCGCCCCGGGCGTCAACCCCTGAGAACTGGGCCGGGCGCCTCTCGTCCCCCGAGGAGGCGCCCGGCCCGACCCCTGTAGATCCAGCGTGAAGGGCGTCACGATGACCGACCAGCAGCCGCAGGCACAGCCGCGCATCCCCGGCGTGCGATACCGCAAGGTGAAGCGCACGGCGTGGGTGCCGGTCACGTACAAGGGCGAGACCAAGATGGTCAAGCGGGAGTGGACCGAGGAGGTCCCCCGGCTGCCGTTGAACCTCGATCTGCTCTACGTGCGCGCGGCCGTCTGCGTTGCCGTTCTGCTCACCGGGGTCGCCGTGGTCTGGTCGACGATGGCGATCGGCCGGCAGCTCGGCCACCTCGTCCCCGAGCACCCTGACGTGGGTTACCTCGGCGCGGCCTCGTTCGAGCTCCCGTGGGTGACGTGCCTCGCGATCAGCTGGGTCCTGCGGAATCAGCCGGACAAGGCGAAGCCGGTCAACATCGCCGGATGGATCGGCCTCGGCATCGTCGTCGCCGCGATCATCCTGGACGGCTACCGGGTCGACGCGATCGAGGTCGGCATCCTCGGGGCGTTCGTCTCGGTCGTGGCTAAGGGGCTGTGGTGGGTCATCATCGGCCTGTTCCATGTGGAGCTGGACGACGACCGTGCCGGGTGGCTGAACTCGAAGCGGCAGGATCTCGCCGTTGAGCGCGTCATGCTCGGCGAGCAGCAGCGCATGAGCGGTACGGAGGCGTACCTCGCTCACTTCGGTGTGGACGCCTCGGCGCGGCCGGTGATCACCCCGGCCGTGCCCGCCCCCGAGCTGCCGTCGGCCCCGGCCGTCGAGGCGGCGCAGCCGTCCGCGCCGTCCGTCCCGGCCGGCCCTCCGGTCCCGCCTCCCGCCGCGCCCGTCCCGGCCCCGGCGCCGTCCGCCCCGGCGGCGGCCCCGTCCGCCCCTCCCGCACCTCCGTCCGCCCCGGCCCCGGCGGTTCCGTCCGCCCCCGCCGCGGCGGCGTCCGCGCCGTCCGTCCCGGCTCCGACCCCGTCCGCACCGGCCCCGTCCGTCACCCCGATCGGGACGCCGACGATCGCGGCCGTCGTCCGGACGCTGACGACCAATGACCCCGGCCTCGCCGAGGTCGACCGCCGGGACGAGCTGATCGACCTCGCCGCGAAGCAGATGCCCCAGCAGTACAAGGCGGACCCGAAGAAGTTCGCGGCCACGGTGAAGCGCAACCTCCGGGTCAAGGCGTCGTGACCGTGCCCGCCTGGCCCTCCCCGTGACCGGCCGCCCCTCGTGGTGGCTGGTCACCGTCCTCGCCGCCGCCGCGTGGCTGCTGCTGGTCGACCACATCGTCCAGCACGCCCGCGGCGGCGCCCCCTGACCCCTGACCACCACCACCGGAAGTGATCCCTATGGGCACCCTGGCCGTCGCCTGCCTGGTCACCGTCCTCGTCTGCTACGTCCTCGTCCGCATCGTGCCGACACGCGGCATGGCGGTCCCGTTCTTCTGGATCGGCGCGTACGCCCTCGCCTGCCTGCTCTCGATCCCGGCCGTCAAGGTGATCACTGGGGTCCTCGAAGTGATGGGGCTGCGCCGATGACCCCGGGGGAGCGCTGGGTCCAGCGCGTCATGGGCGGCCTCGGCGTCCGCCCCGTCGGTCACGCCGAGCAGCCCCACGACGAGGACGACACGGTCCCGGCCGCGCCCGTCGTCCCGATCCAGCCGACCCCGCCGGCGCGCGGCTGGCCCCCGGCTGGTGTGCGCCGGATCTCGAGTGTGGCCACGGGGCGTCTGCCCGCCCCGGGCCGCACGATCGACCTCGGCGAAGAGGACGACGAGGGCGACGAGCCGGGTACGGAGACGGCCGTCGACGACGAGGGCCAGGCCGAGGAGGAGCCCGTCGACGAGGCCGACGAGGAGGACGTCGAGAAGGCGCCGGCCGCGCCCGCCGCGCCGGTCCCGAACGGGCCGGTGGCGAAGGTCCCGCCCGGCGCGAAGCCCGTGAAGCCGAAGGCCCGGCGCGGCCCGACGCTCAGCAAGGACGACCCGAGCCTCCGGATCACCGTCTTCAACCTGACCGCCGCGGCGGTCGGCTACGGGACCCCGCTCGCCGGGATCGTCGAGACCTACCTGACGTTCGCCGAGGAGGCCGCCCGCGGGGTGTTCGCGTTCCTCCTCGCGGTGGTCGGCGCCGTCGGCACGTGGTGGGTCACCGGCCGCCCCGGCGTGCGGGAAATCCTTTCGTGCCTGCCGTACTGGGGCGTGATCCGGCTCGCGGCCTGTCTCGGGCTTGCCGAGGCCGGCCGCCGTATCGCGCCCGTCCCGGTCGCCTGGCTGAACGAGACCGGCACGGAGTGGGGGCTCGGCCCGAACGCCGTGTCGTTCCTGATCACCTCGGGCGGCATCACCTTCGCCCTGTGGTGGTGCATCGACCGCAGGTTCCGCCGCTTCCACTGGGTCGTGCGCTGGTTCTTCCGCATCCCCCTGGCGACCGCCGTCGTCGTCACCCTCTCCCACGGCAACCCCATCAGCTGAGAAAGGCACCCCCGTGCACCACGACACCGTCACCCTCGCCGCCGGGGTGGGAGGCCAGATCCTCGGCTCGGTCACCGTCGCGGGCCTCGCCGGCGCGGCCACCCTCGCATTCATCGCGGGCCTGAGGGGCAGCGACAAGATCAAGATCGACAACAAGGTCAAGGCGCTCGTCTGGGGCGCCATGATCGGTCAGCTCTGGATCGCGGCCGGGGGCACCCTCGCGGACATTGCGTCCGGCGTCGAGGACATCAGCGACGGCGTGTTCGGCGGCTCCGAGCTGCTGGGCTCGGCCCCCGGACAAGGAGGCGTCTGCCTCATCCTGTTCGTCATCGCCTACGCGTTCCGCTGGAAGCGCATGGTGCCGCCCGCCATGTGCGGCCTCGCCCTCGGGATCGGCATGGCCGACGCCGGCGGCCTGTGGGGAATCGCCGCGAACGTCTTCAAGATCCTGCTTGGCACCGTCGCCACGAAGGTGATGTGACATGGACGTCCGCGAACTCGGCGAGGAGTTCCGCGCCGGATACCGCGAGGGCGCCGCCCGCGGCAGCGCGGCCGACGAGCTGCGCGCCCTCGGCGCCTGGCTGCGCCGCCTGCCCGGCAGCCTCGTCCGCTTCGGGTGGCGCCAGCTGCGCGCCCTGTGGACCCTGTCGATCTGCTTCCTCTGGGACGCCCTCCGGGGCACCCCGACCCTGCTCGTGCTCATCCTCCGGGGGATCGCCACGGGCGTACGGGCAGCCGCGAGCAGGAGCGCCGACGCGGGGGCCGCCGCTCCCGCCCCGGCCCCGGCCGCGAAGCCAGAACCGAAGGAGCAGGCCCCGGCCGCCGACGGCGAGGACCAGAAGCAGCCCGAGGAGGAGGCGCAGCACGCCGAGGAGGCCCCGGCCGCGCCGCCGTGGAAGAAGCTCCGCAAGGCCCCGGCGAAGGCCGCACCCGCGAAGCAGGAGCCCGCCCCGGCCCCGGCCGGGAAGAGCCTCGGGGACCTGGCGGAGCTGGCCGGTATCGGCTTCCTCGTCCTGGTCCTCGTCGTCGCCTTCGGCGGCATGCTCCTCGGCACCCTCGGCAGCCTCCTCGCCCCGTACGCGAGCGGCATCGTCCTCGTCCTCGTCGTGGTCTGGTGCGTCGCCGCGGCGATCGTCGCCCCCCGCGACGAGGAGCCCGTCGACGAGGACGAGGAGCCGGGGGAGGACGAGGTCGACGAGGAGGACCCCACCGAAAACGATCATGAAAAACTGGCGGGGGAGGAGGACCAGGAAACCGACCCGTGGCCAGCCCAGCGCGAGGCCATCCGGGCATTCGTCGAGGCCGAGGTCGCGGCCGGGAATGCCGGTCACCGCGACGCGAAAGGAAAGGGCGCTCCGGTGGACGCCCTCCTCGCCGAACTCCAGCGCCGCGGCTCCGCCCGAGGGTGGGACCGGAACGCGATGCTCGACCTCCTCGAAAGGGCCGGAATCACCGTCCGGCAACAGATGAAATTCCGGATCGGCGGTAAGCAGAAAACACCCCCCGGTGTGCACGTCGACGACCTTACGAATGACCTCGGATTTCGGCCCCGTATCCCGGCCCATTTGGTGCCCGATCTCACCCCCCGGCCGGGCCCCTCCCGAGAGGTGAAATCCCACCTCGGATAAGGCCCCGCCCGGCCCCTCCTCCCGGCCCCCGTCCAGGCCCCGCACACCGGCCCGCACGGGGGCCCCGTCTTGGGTGGCGTCCGGCCGGCAGCAGGGGAGTGACGCGGGCCCCTCCCCTCCCCCGCCCCGAGAGGGGGCCCGTACCCCTACTGAGTACCGAGTACCTACCTCAGTACCCGGGCGAGGGGAGGGGTCGACGGGCCGCCCGGCGCGTTCGATAAAGCCTCGAATACAACCGGAGGCGGTGCGTCGACCACCCGGGTCCCGCTACCGTGAATGCGTCGTGATCCACCTGAGCCCACCGAGGGGGGCACCGTGCTCGGCCCGTATCGCTATCACTGCCCGTCCTGCGGGCTCACTTCCGACCCGTATTTCCTGCGGTCGAAAGCGGACGACATCGGTGACGACCACCGCGACCGCCGTCACGACGGAATGCACCCGACCGGGGAATGCATCCTGACGTCCGGAGAATGGAGCGCCCCGCAGGGCAGCGAGCGCACCGCGGTCGTCGTATTCGCGGTCATCATGCTCCTCGCCATCATCAGCCAGTGGCTATGACGGCGACACCATAAAGGGCCGCGCACCCCAGGGAGGGAGGGTGCGCGGCCCTTTCGTATGTGGTGGGCCGCTAGTCTTCCGGCCGCGAGCCGGACGAAAAGCGGAGGTAAGGCAATGGCGACCACGACGGCAGCGGTGTGTGTTCTCCTCGGCGGCTGCTCGGTGGTCGGCCTGGCGGTCGTCGTATGGGGGCGCGTGCAGATCGCCCGGATCGAGGCCGGCCGGGACGGCGCGCGGCGCAAGAGCTGAGCGGCCGGCCGTCAGTCCCGGTAGTTCGCCGCGAGGCCGTCCCGGATCCGGCCGACGTACTCCCGCTTGTACGGCGAGGCGTCGGTGACGTCGGTGACCAGGCCCCGGCGGACGTCCGTGCTCGGGAGCAGGGTCCGGATGTTCTGCGCGATCCGGTACCGGTTCCACGCGTCCGCGAGGGTGCGGAGGCGCAGCTCCTCCAGGAGCTCGGCCTCGCTCTTGGCGCTGTCGGGGGTGTCCTCGAAATGGGCGAGCCGGTCCCGCTGCTCGGCGGTGAGGCGGCGCGGCTTCGGCTGGGGCTTCGAGGGGGTGATGTTCGCAGGCATGGGAGCAGTGTGCCACAGAGTATGCGTACACGCTAGGCATACTGAGTTGACATGAGTACAGAGTGTGCATACGGTGTAGGCGTCCAGTACGGACAGGAACCGAGAGGACACTCCATGTCACAGAGCACCGCCGGCCACTACGTCACCACCGCGGCGATCGCCCAGAGCGCCCCCGGATACCGGGAGCTGCGCGTCGAGATCAAGCCCCGCGGCCACGCCGACCCCCTCGCCCTGATCGCCCTCCCCACCTCGACCGGGGACACGGTCGACGTCCTCGCGGCCTTCGGCTGGCGCCTCGTCGGTGACCTGGAGTACGTCGCCGGACCGAACGAGGAGCGCGGGCGTGTCGAGCCCATGACCCCGGCGGACAACTCCGCCGCCGAGTGCATGCGCAACACCGTCCGCCGCGAGATCCGCGCCCGCACCCTCGCCCGCCTCGCCCACCCCACCGCCCGGCACTTCCACCCCGTGCTGCTCAACGGCGACCACAGCCGCGACCCGATCGGCTGGACGTTCCGGGTGGGCCAGGGCGAGGACCGCACCTATGCGTGGGTCACGGCCACCGGCCGCGTCTGCCCTGGCGCCGGGGTCCCCTCCGTGGTCGACGCGAAGCGCAACCTCCGGCACGAGTGCATGGCGGCCATGGTCGAGGAGCAGCCCCCGGCCGACGATGCGGCCTACGCCCGGCTCCAGAGCCAGACCGGCGACGCGCTCGCGCGGACGCTGCTGATCGTCCGCAACGGCGGCACCCTCGACCTCCCCGAGGACCAGGCGCCGGCCGACGAGGAGCAGCAGGCCCCGGCATTCAAGCGCGGTGACCGGATCGTCTGCGCCGACGGCGTCACCCGTACCGTCGAGGCCATGGCCCCCGAGATCGCCGGGGAGCCTGCCCGGGTCGTGGTCGAGGGCGGCGCCGAGTGGATCGCCGAGAACTGCCTCCGCGCGAACTGGGAGGACGTCCTCGCTGCGCACCGCCGCTGCAACGCCGCCGGCGCCCGGGTCCGCAGCAACCCGGACCCGGATGACCCGGAGTGGCGCGCCGCCCTCGCCGAGCTGGGCCAGGCCCTCGACTTCCTCAAGGCCGCCGACGCGACCGTCCGCGTCGCTCTCGCCGAGGACGCCGCCCGCGACGCGGCACAGCGGGTGCACCCGGACGCGTCCCGGTTCCAGCCGGTCCACCGGCCCGACGAGGACGAGCCGTCCGCCTGGTCCTTCGCCACTGCGTACGGCGCGGGCACCCGGTACGGGATCGTCACCCGCCTCGCCGAGGTCTCCCCGGTCGGGCTCTACGAGTACCGGACGACCGCCGAGCGCGCGTTCCTGTACGGCGACCAGCAGACGGCCGGCGCCGCGAGCTGACGACCTCCTCGTCCCGCGGGCCCCGTCCCCTCCAGCAGGGGGCGGGGCCCGTCGCGCGACATGCCTACTGAGTGTGCGTACCGAGTTGACGTGCGTACTGAGTAGGCATACTCTGTACTCAGTTGGTCGGCATGAACGAGGAGGAACCCCCCATGAGCACCACCACCGCGAAGGACGTCATCCGCGTCGCGACCCGCGCCTACACCAACGGCAGCGTCAAGGGCCTGCGCACCTACCTGCACATCAACTGCGGCTGCCGGATCGCCTCGACCCTCATGGGCACGTACGACAACCTCGACGACGCCCGCCGCAAGGCGGCCGAACTGGTCGAGGGCACCGGCGACACCTACCGGACGTGCTCGAAGTCCGGCCTCGTCAAGGCCCAGGCTCTCGGCCGCTCGGTCCGCTACTTCGACGACACCATGCGGGCCGGCGCCTCGACGTTCAACGGTGCCGGCGTCCGTGACGGGGACGTCGTCGTCGTCGCGAGCGAGGGCGTCGTCGCCATCGTCATCCGCGCCGCCGTCATCGCCATCACCGTCAAGCGCGGCCACCTCGTCGGCCTCGACACCTCCGCCCGCACCTTCCGGGATGGCCTCTACGCCGAGATTGTCGACCGCGCCGAGGCCGAGGCCCGCAAGATCCGCGCCACCGTCGACCCGCTCCACGCCGCTCCCGTCGAGGAGGCCCCGGCCACCCCCACCCCGGCCGACGTCGTCCGCACCGACGGCGTCCAGGTCAAGGCCGACGACCGCGGGAAGTGGATCGTCGTCCGGGGTGGCGACTTCCTCGGCACGATCTTCGACGAGGGACCCGAGATGAAGCGCGGCCGGTTCGCCGGGTGGTCCCCGTACGCCGGCACCCCGGGCAACGTCACCGCGTTCACCAGCGACCCGGCCGAGGTCGTCGAGTCTGTCGTCCAGGCATGGCCGGTCACCGCGGCTGAGCTGGTCGCCGAGACCGGCCGGTCCCTGGACGACGTCCTCGGCGCCGCGTACGAGGTCACCGAGGAGTGGAAGGCGGACGGCCGCCGCGCCGTCCTGGCGATCGCCGCCGCGTCCGGGCAGGCGACGAAGATGACCCGCGAGGCCGCCGCCGAGGTCCGTACCCGGCTCGCCGCCCCGGTCCCCCCGCTCGTCCTCGACCTCGCCCCCGGGCACTGCGTGCACGGCGAGTACGCCGCCGGCGTCGAGGGCGACCCGGCCGCCGTCTGCGACCGCAAGGGGCCGGGGGCGAGGGTCGGCGTGTTCAACGACGAGGGGTGTGTCGAGGCGTTCGACTGCGCCGTCCAGGCCGCCAGCGCCGCGTACGTGATGAACGCCGAGGACGAGGATGCCCGGGAGCGCAGTGTCGACGAGGGCCCGCTCTACACGTGGGCCGTCCTGTGCGGGCAGCACGAGGAGCAGCGCGCCGACGGTTGCGAGGAGTGCGCCGAGGGCGAGGCCGAGGAGGAGGCGCCGGCCGAGCTGCCCGGCCCGCAGTGGGGGACGCTGAAGGGCTTCGAGGCCCCGTTCCGCCTGTGGGGCGCCGAGCGCGAGGGCGGATGGTTCCGCCCGGCCGGGGACCGCACGCAGGTCACGGGCGAGCCCCTGGTGATCGCCGAGGTCTGGACGACGCAGCGGGGGACCGCGCGCCACGGCCGGGACGCCAGCGGCCGGGAGATCAGCCTCGGGGGCGCCGCTACGCGGTTCTGGGCCGCCCCCGGCGCCTGACCGCCCGCCCCGCCACGGACGCCCCGCACCTCCCCGGAGGGCGGGGCGCCGGCGCTCCCGGACCCGACACGCCACGCCTACAGGGTAGGCGTACCGAGTTGACATGAGTACAGAGTAGGCATACTCTGTACTCAGTTGGTCAGGACGACGAGGAGGAACCCCGAGATGAGCACCACCACCGCGAAGGCCGCGAAGCTGATGACCCTCCTCGTCGAGGCCGAGACCGAGGCCGCCGCCGCCCGCAAGGCCGAGACCCGCGCCACGAAGGCCGTCGAGCGCGCCGCCCAGCGCGTTCACAAGGCTCGCGCCGCCGACGCCGAGGCGAGCAAGGCGTTCAACGCGGCCGAGCGCGCCGCGAAGCACCGCGTCACCCCCGCCGTCAAGGCCGCCGCCCGCAAGTCCGTGCGCTGCACCGACAAGCTCAACCAGGCGAAGGAGATCCTTCGCGAGGCGAAGGCCGAGGCCACCGTCGCCCGCCGCGCCGCCCGCAAGGCCGAGCGCCGCATGGACCGCCTGTCCCTGCGCGCCGCCGTCGCCGCCTCCCGCGCCGTCGAGAAGATCGGCCAGCGCCTCGGCGAGACCGCTCTCACCCCGGTCGCCGACGAGGACAGCACCCTCCCCGTCGAGGAGCTGCCCGCCGTCGAGGAGATCGAGCTTCACGCCGCCCGGTACGCCGCCGCCGACAGCAAGGCGAAGGCCGCCGCCCGCGAGGCCGAGGCCGAGAAGAAGTGGCTCCGCGCCCTCCCGGTCGGCACCTACGGCCGGGTCGTGATCACCCGCACCCCGGGCGGTTCCATCCTCGACGGCACGCAGGTCGCGTTGGACTACGCCGCCCGCGGCCTGACCGCCCCCCGCAAGGCCCGGAAGTCCACGTTCAAGGCCGACGCCACCGCCCTCGTCGCCGACCTGGCGGGCCTGGCGGAGGTCGTCGAGACCGCCGACGACCTCGGCCTCCTCCTCGCCGCCTGACCCACCCGCAGCCCGGCCGGGCGCACCAGGCGCCCGGCCCCTCCCCAAGGAACGGAGCAACCCCCATGAGCGCCACCACCCCCGAGAAGCTGATCCCCGCCTCCCTCGCCCGCGAGATCGCCCGCCAGGCCGACGAGCCTGGCACCACCCCCCTCCGCGAGGGCCAGCTCTACAGCCTGGTCGCCCAGGCCGGTTACACCCCGGCCGAGATCGCCGTCCTCGCGGGCAAGACGTGGAACCTCGTGGACCTGCGCATCGGCCTCCTCGACCTGTGCCAGGCAGGCCGCGACGCCCTCGACGCCGGCACCCTCCCCGTCGGCCTCGCCTGGTACGTCTCCCGCCTCAGCCTCCCGAACCAGCGCGTCATGCTCGCCCGCTGGGACCGGGGCGACTTCGCCGACGCACACCAGGCGTCCGACCACGCGAGCGCACTCCGGGAGCTCGAAGCCCCCACCGACTGACCCCCTCGACCGACCCGGCCGGGCGCACCGGTACCGCGCCCGGCCCCCACCCCAGGAACGGAGCAACCCCTCATGAGCACCACCCCCAAGCCGACCAGCACGTACCGCGGCGTCCCGGCCCCCGAGTGGATCGGCGACGACTGGGACACCATCAGCGCCGCCGCCTGGCGGGACGGCGTCGACGCCGCCCTCACCTTCGCGGCCGTCGGCGGCACCCCCGAGGCCGCGGAGTCCCCCGTCGAGGAGACGGAGCCCGTCGACCCGTGGCAGGCCCTCGCGGACGCGCTCAACGTCCTCGTCGAGGCCGGGCAGTTCCCCGACTTCCACGACCTCTACGGCGGCGTCAACGGCTGGCGTCACCAGCCGTACGCCTCGACCCCCGCCCGCGCTCACGCCCCGTGGGTCGTCCTCGACCTCGGCACCCGGAAGTTCACCGTCAGCACCCGGGAGCGGGTCCTCGGCGGCGAGCACTCCCCCCGCCGCAAGCGCCGCCGCTGACCCCCTGACCGTCCCGGCCGGCCGGGCGCACCGGTACTGCGCCCGCCCGGCCACCCCACCGCAACGACCCGAGAGGACACCACCTATGGCCGCAACCGCCCTGTACGGCATCACCGCCCGCCGCGGCGAGGAGCTGGTCCGGTGCGAGGACGCGACGTCCCTGCCCGAGCTGGCCGCCCTCGTCACCACCTACGCCGAGACCTTCGCCAACGACCCCACCGTCCGCGTCGACGTCGACACCACGGCGACCCGCTGACCGGAGGCGCCCGCCATGCCCGAGACCGGATACCTCACCACCCGCCCCGTCCACCACCGCCACAGCATGGCCCCGGCCGCCGCCGAGGAGGTCACCGCCGCAGCCGCGACCGCCGAGACCCGGGCGCACCTCGCCCGGGGCCGCCGGGTCGAGGCCACCGCCGCCGGGGCCGTCCTCCTCGTCGAGACCGGCATCAGCTTCGAGCCGTTCCCGGTGGCTCTCCCGACGTTCCTGAGCACCGACATGGCCGCTCAGCTCCTCCTCGTCGCGGCCGGCCCCGCACGGGCCCTGCGCACCGCGCGCGGCCTGATCGTCCAGGCCACCGGGGGAGTCGTCCCCCCATGGGCGATGAACCGGCACGTCCGTCACGGCTACCTCGCCGTCGACCGGGACGGTGTCGTCACCGTCGGCCTCGCCGGGGCCGTCGCCCTGGAGTGGCGCCGCTGCCGGTCGGCCGGCATCCCGGCCGGGGAGCAAGCCGAGCCGATCACCGCGGCCGTCGCCCGGCACCTGGCCTGACCAGCTCGAACACCGCCGCGCCGGTAGGCGTACCGAGTTGAAATGCCTACTTGGTACGCCTACTCTGTACTCGTAAGGCAGTGAACGGGAAGCCGGGAGGCACCAGATGGCACGGAAGATGAGCGACACCGAGCGTGCCGCGCGGGACGTCGTCAACAAGTACGTCCGTGACGGCCTGATGGAGCGGTCGCAGGCCAACGCCGCGATCCGTGATGGGCTCCGCATCGCGGAGACGACCGTCCGAAAGCACTACCGCGAGGGCTTCGGCTCCGCTCTCTACTACGGCGGCAAGGTTGCCGCGGCCCGCGAGGAGTTCGACGCCGCGAAGGGCATGATCGCCCGCCGGATGAAGGGCGCCCGGCTCCTCGCCACCGAGATCTATGCCGCGGTGTTCGCCGTGGTGGAGGCCGAGGAGGGCCCCCGCGACGGGGACCAGCTCACGCCGGAACAAGCCGCGGACGTCATGGCCACCGTCCGCGACACCGCCCGCGAGGTGCGCGAGGAGGCCCGCACCCGCCGCTACGTGCCCGCCGCCTGACCCACTCCGCACCAGGGCGGCGCCTCACCCGGCGCCGCCCCCGCCCTCCAGGAAGGAACCCCCACCGTGGCCCTCGTCCCCACCCCCCGCACCCCGTCCGTCGCCATCGCCCGCGCCCTGCGCGCCCTCGGCCTGAAGCAGGGTCGAGGCGGAGACTTCCGCACCGCCGGTCACTACGTGGGCAAGGAGCGCCGCCACACGTACGTGCTCCTGCTCAACCAGCGCGCCGAGGAGATCGTCGCGGCCAACGCGGACCGGATCGAGCAGTCCCCCGAGCTGGGCGGCTTCGCCTTCACCGTGTCCGTCCGCTACGTCGACGGTCGGGTGTTCACCAGCGTCAGGAACGGTGGCGGCGAGCGCGTCCGCGAGACCGCCCCGGCCGAGGTCGTCGAGGAGGACCAGGCGGACGAGGAGACCCCGGAAGCGACCGAAGCGACCGACGCACCGGCCGAGGCCGACGAGGACGTCCCTGCGGCCGAGGAGGCCCCGGAAGGGACCGAAGGGACCGAGACCCCGGCCGTCGACTGGCGGGCGAGCTGGCGCCGCGCGGAGCAGGCGAAGGCACTCGGCTGGTCGACGAAGCACGCCGAGGTGGTCGGCTGGGCGGTCGCCGGGGAGCTGGTCCGCGACGCCGACGGCACGCCCCGCCGGGTCACCCGTCCCGGCCGCGCCGGCGCCCGCGTCAACGCGGACCGCGTCGCGACCCTGGAGGCCGCCGGACACCTCGCCACGGTCCCGGCCGCCGACGGCCCCGGCCGGATCGAGGCGACCGCCGACGGCCGCCGCGCCCTCCTCGTCTGGCAGACCGAGGCCCCGGTCCCCGTCGAGCGGGTCCGCAAGCGCGAGCGGCTGCCGCTGAAGCCCCTGCTGTACGGGGAGCTGTGGACCCGGCAGCGCGAGGAGTTCGCCGCGGACATGGAGCGCCGCCGCGTCGAGCGGGAACGCTGGTACGCCGAGATGGATCTCCGCCTCGCTGCCGAGGACCGCGAGGCCCCGCTCCGCAAGGCGTGGGCGACCGTCGAGGGGATTTGGAACCCCTTCGCCAAGCGTCCGCGCGGCTGGGCCCCCACCGACGAGGACGTCCGCCGGCACTTCCTTGACCCCGAGGTCGTCGCCGAGCTGCGCGCCGAGGCTGCCGAGGTCGCGGCCGAGCAGGCGTCGGCCGAGACGTCACCGGCCGCCGGTCTGGCGCCGCTCCTCGGCCTGGCGCATCCCGTCGAGGAACGCGTCCACCGGGCGGGCGTCGAGGAGGGCGAGGGACACCGACCGGCGCCAGCCTCGCCGGTGCAGGAACAGCCGCAGCCGCTTGCGCAGGGTCATGACCGCATCCTCCCGCCTCCCGCCGCCACGCCGTCCACGGCCGGGGTGCCCGGAGAAGTGACATGCCTACTGAGTACGCATACTTTGTACTCAGTTGGTCAGCACGAACCGGGAGGAACCCACCATGACGACCGTCGCCCACATCGCCGCCGCCCGCACCGCCCGCGCCCTCGCCGCCGTCATCCGCGACCGGATCGCCCTGCATCCCGAGCGGGACGCCCTCCTCGCCATGGCGGGCCACCTGCACACCGCCGCCGAGTCGATCGAGGCGCACGTCCCGGCCGTCGACGGCGCGAACCACACCCCGGCCATGGGGGCGCTCTTCCTGGCCCTCGCGCAGGGCATCGCGGTCGAGGTCCCGGCCGCCGGGATCGCCGACGAGGTGTTCTACTACGTGACCGCCCCGATCACCGGCACCCTCCCCGAGACTGGCCCCAAGGGTGCCGAGAGCCCCCAGCTCGCCCGCCAGGAGCTCGACCTCCTCGCCCGGATCAACACCGTCCGCGAGAACCACCTCAGCAGCGAGAACGACGACATCCTCCGCGCCGCCCTGGACGCCCTCGTCACCCTTCACGGCAAGCTCGCGCGCCTCCGCCAGATCGCCGCCTGACCGTCCCGGCCGGGCCCCTCCCCGGGGCCCGGCCGCCGCTCCTCACGCTCCAGCGCCACGGCTGCACCGCGAGTTGACATGCGTACTGAGTAGGCATACTCTGTACTCAGAACGAACGAGGGAAACGGGAGGAACCCCCAATGAGCACCATCACCATCCGCAACACCGAGGACGCCGTCGCCCGCATCGCCGCCCTCGCCACGAAGGTCATCGCCGATGGCGGTCACGAGGGCCACGACCTGGAGACGGTCGGCGCGATCATGACCAGCGACGACGTCCTCGACGCGATCCGGCGCTCCTTCACCCGGAACCTCGCGAAGGACGGCGCGACCGTGAAGGACGCGTTCACCGCCACCGGTCAGGCCGTCATTGCGAGCTACTGCGACCGGGCCGGCATCCCCACCGACGACGAGGCCTGACGGCCCCGAGCCGGGCCCCACCCCGGGGCCCGGCCCTCACTCCCACCCGAACCCCACCGAGGAGGACACCGACCATGGCCCGTCACACCGTCTCCGCCCGCACCGTCGACGTCTACACCGGCCGCGAGGGCGCCGCCCTGGCCTTCGCCTCCGTGACCGTCCTCCTCGTCCGCATGGGCCTCGCCGAGCTGCGGTTCTGGTCCGACCTCCTCGGCGGGCAGATGGACGGCACCGCCCCCGTCGAGGGGTACGAGGTCCGAGCGAGCGACGGCGCCCTCCTCGGCGTGATCCTCCCCCTCGGCCACCGGGCGAGCCGGATGCGCGTCGAGTGGTACGACCCGGCCACCGATGACTTCTACCCGGCCGGGCACACTGACGCCGTCATGACGCAGGGCATCGCCCGCGTCCTCGACCACTACCGCCGCAACGTCGGGGACGTCTCCCTCGGCCGGGACGCCCTCCTCGACCCCGAGCCCGTCCGCGTCATCCGCAACCGGTTCTGCCCGTGGGCGTACTGCTTCGACGCCGAGTGCGTCGACCACGGCCCCGTGTGGGCCGCCGCGGCGTAGCTCCTCCCCGTCGGCCGGGCGCACCGGTACTGCGCCCGGCCCGCGGTCGTCACGCTCCGCAGCCACACCCGCACCGCGAGTTGACATGCCTACTGAGTAGGCATACTCTGTACTCAGATCGAGCGGGACGAACGAGGAGAAACCCCATGGCCTACAACCCCAACACCGGAGAGACCACCTACGCCGGCCGCACCTACACCCCCCGCGGCGGCTTCGGCGCCCGCGACGCCTTCCGCACCATCAGCCACTACGCCGCCGCCGACGGCTTCCCCACCGGCCACGACCGGGACGCCCTCCTCGCCGCCGTCCGCCGCTTCTACCGCCTCCCCCTCACCGCCCACACCCACCAGATCGCCCGCACCGTCATCCGCGGCCTGCGCGCCGAGAACGCCCCCGCCTGACCCACCCCGGCCGGGCACACCCCGTGCCCGGCCCCCACACCCGAGGAAGAGAGCCGATGTACCCGCACTACGACACCCCCGCCGCCGACGTCATCGCCTACACCGCCGGTCTCCTCGACGCGGCCGGCACCATCGCCCCCGACGGCTCCGAGGTCACGATCACCCGGACCGCCAGCCCCGACACGGCCGACACCGTGGAGTGGCTCGCCCAGGTCTGGCAGACCGGCAAGACCCGCACCGAGGGCGACCGGCACACCTGGCAGGTCACCCACCCGCGCGCGGTCGAGCACCTGCTGACCCTGTGCCAGCCGGTCATGCGCGAGCAGCGCCAGCAGGCGACCGAGGCGCGCGAGCGGGTCCAGGCCACCGACTCGCAGCGGCTCCCCTGGACGCCCGGCGAGGACCGGTGGCTCCTCGACCACTGGCACCACCACAACGCGCAGATCGCGGAAGCCCTCGGCCGGACCGAGAACGCGATCCCCCACCGCCGCCGGTACCTGCGCCCGGACCTCCGCACCGCCTGACCCACCCTCGCCCCGGCCGGGCGCACCGGTACTGCGCCCGGCCCCATCGACCACGATCGGAGCCGACCCGATGTTCCTCACCGCTCACGCCTCCGCCCAGCAGCCGGGCGGCCGGTCCCACCAGTGCGACGCGACCGCCGTCGCCGCCGCGCCCGGCGGGGTCGTCGCCTTCGCCGTCCTCGACGGGATCGGCTCCTCCGACGAGGTGGCCCGCTTCACCCGCAGCGCCGCCCACCGGCTGACCCGCGCCGCGGTCCGCCTGCGAAGCGCCGAGGCCGCCGTCCGCCAGATCTCCTACGAGATCGACGCCGACCCCGACCGCCTCGCCATGCACGAGCCGCCGGCCGCCTGCGCCCTCGTCGCCCTCGTCGTCCCGGGCGAGCCGCTGCAACTCGCCTGGCGTGGGGACGTCCGGGCCTACGCGATCCGCGACGACCAGGCGGAGCAGCTGACCCGTGACCACAACTGGCGCCGCGTCCTCCAGGACAAGGGGCGGCCGGTCGGCGAGGGCGACCGCAACCACGTCACCTCGTGCCTCGGCGGCGAGAACAGCGCTCACGAGATCGAGCAGGTCTGTGGGCACCCCGCCATCGAGGCCGCCACCGTCGACCGCGAGGAGCTGCGCCTCGTCCTGGCCACCGATGGCGCATACGAGCCGCTGGAGGACTTCGGGAGCCCGCTCCACGCCTACCTGACCGGCTTCCCGGCCGGGGCCGCCGAGGACTTCGTCGAGACCGCCGTCTCCAGCTCCCGCATGTTCCGCCTGCCCCACCAGGTGGACAACGCGACCGTCCGGGTCGTCGACCTCGTCCCCTGACCCCCTCGGCGGCGGCGCACCGGGCGCCGCCGCCTCCACACCCGAGAGAGGAACCCCCTCCCATGCCCCGCACCCGTATCAAGGTGACCCGCACGAGCGACGGCACGGCCGTCAACGTCGGCGACGAGCTGATGGTCGACAACAACCTCCCCGTCACCCTCGTCCGCGTCGTCTCGCCCCTCCAGGGCGACGACGAGACCGGTGACGTCTGGCCCGGCCGCGTCGAGGTCCGCTACGCGTGGGGAGCCGTCGAGGAGATCGACGACACCCGCGCCGGCGTCACCGTCGACGAGGTCTGACCCGCCCCCCGGACGTGCCGTCCGCCCCCGGGCCGGACGAGACGTCCGCACCCGCTGACCAGCTCCGATCCCTCCCTGTCCGCCCCTCGCGTCCGCACCCCGGACGCCAGGGGCGGACGGTCCGTCCACCCACGTCCGCCCCACCCGAGAGGACCCCCGTGCAGACCGCCGCCCCCCTCGTCACCGCCACCGTCGCCCGCCGCGCCCGCGCCGAGGAGGTGGAGCTCACCGTCACCGGCGCCCCGCCGATCGAGGTCCGCGGCTTCGGCGTCGAGACGTTCCAGCCGACCGGGCTCCGCATCGCCTACGACGGCACCACGACGAAGGCGATCACGATCCTCACCACGACCGAGGAGCTGTTCGTCCGCCTCGACCTGGACGACGTCGACCCCATCGAACCGTGGGTCACCGCCCTCGTCGACGAGCACCGCCCCGACCCCCGCGAGATCGACCGCGCCCGCCTCTGGGCGGCCGTCGCCACGATCGTCGACCGGGCCCGCTCCAAGGGTGTGACCGAGCTGGACACCGACACGATCGCCGAAGCCCTCGGCCTCGACGAGGACGACGATCAGGAGCCCGACGTCGACGGCGCCGGCCGCACCCGCGCCGAGTACGAGACCGTCACCGTCGACCCCTGCCAGCCGTACCAGCGCTACGGATGCGGCCACTGCCGGCACCAGGACTGCCCCAACCCCGACTGTGGTCACTGTCCCTGCAAGTGCGAGTGTCGCTGATGCTGACCACCGTCCTCCTCGTCGTCGCCGTCGGCTGGGCCGTGTGGGAGTGGCGCCGCCGCACCCCGACCACCGGGGCAGGCGCCTCGGCCGAACGGCACGCCCGCGCCCTGCGCACCCCCCTCGTCCGTCTCGCCGACACCCTCGGGGTCCAGACGAGGGCCGGGCGGCGGGCGGGGAACTTCGAGGCCGCCGCGGTCAGTGAGGCCCGCGTCGGGGCCCTCCTCGAACAGCTCACCGCCGAGGGCTTCAGCGTCCTTCACGACCGGTGGCTCCGGGGGAAGAACGTGGATCACATCGTCATCGGCCCGTTCGGGGACGTCACCGTCGGCGACACGAAATGGTGGTCGGCCCGGCGCGGGGCGCTGACCGTCCGCGCCGGCCGCCTGCTCCACGGCCGCCAGGACGTCACCGACTGGCTCGACGGCCTCCACTGGGAGGCCCGCGAGGTCTCCCGCCTGCTGGGCGGCGTACGGGTCCGTAAGGTCGTGTTCATGTACGGCGGCGCCCGCCTCCTCGGCCCGGACGGGAGCACGGTGGGGGAGCTAGTCGTCGACGGGGTCCGCATCGTCCCGGCCGACCAGGCGCCCGCCGTCCTGCGCCGCACCGCGACGATCCCCGGGCAGCGCACCCGCGCCGAGCTGACCACCCTCGCCGAGCACGCCCTCCCCGCGCACACCGGCCGCTGACCACCCCTCGACCAGGGCCCGCCCGGCATCCGTCCAGGCGGGCCCTCGATCTGCCCCGATTTAGATCACGGCGTCCACCTACGATCCCCGCCGCAACCGCCTCACGCGACCAGGGGATACGTCATGAACGAACCAGCCCGGTACCTGCGTACCGTCACCCTGCCCCTCGACCAGCTCCGTCACTTCCCCGGCAACGCCAAGAGGGGCGACGTCCCGACGATCCTCGACAGCCTCCGCCGCAACGGGCAGTACCGCTCCCTGATCGCCCGCCAGGTCGACGACGAGCCGCTGACCGTCCTCGCCGGGAACCACACGATGATGGCGCTGGAGCTCCACGGCCCCGGCGACTGCGGCGAGCCCGTCAAGACGGGCAAGGGCACCCGGCCCTGTGCCGTGTGCGGCAACGACCGGGCATGGGAGCTGACCGCCCGCGTCGAGGTCGTCGTGTGCGACGACGACACCGCGCGGCGCGTGAACCTCGTGGACAACCGCAGCTCAGAAAAGGGCGGCTACGACCGGGACGCCCTCGCCGAGCTGCTGTCGTACATGGACGACGATCTCGGCGGCACCGGCTACACCGACGCCGACGTCCAACTCCTGATCGCGCCCCCGCCCTCCCTGGAAGAGCTGGCGGACACCTACGGCGACCCCGAGACAGACGACTTCTGGCCGGTCCTGAAGTTCCGCGTGTCACCCGAGATCCGGGATGCCTTCTACGGCCTGACGATCAACTGCACGGACACGAACGACGACAACGTCCGCTTCCGCTACCTCCTCGACCGCGCCCGCAACGCCCCCGACCACGCAGCATGAGGATTCGCCTGCTGGTCTCGTACCACTACCACCGGGGCACCGACCTCGCCGAGCTGGTCGACAGCTTCGGCGGTGACGTCGACCTGTTCGCCGACTCCGGGGCCTACAGCGCCGCGACGACCGGCGCGACGATCCGCGTCGCCGAGTACGCGGCATGGCTGCGCGACTGGGATCGGCTGTGGACCGTACGGGCGGGCCTGGACGTCATCGGCGACCACGAGGCCACCGCCCGGAACACCGACGCCCTCCGGGCGGCCGGGGCCGAGGTGATGCCCGTCTTCCACGTCGGCGAGCCGTGGACCGTGCTCGAGTCTCTGTGCGCGGCCAACCGGTACGTCGCCCTCGGCGGAATGGCGCTCCACGCCGTCGGCGCGTCCAAGCAACGCCCGCTGATGCGCTGGCTCGTGCGGTGCTTCCGGATCGCCGCAGAGCACGGCACCCGCTTCCACGGCTTCGGCATGACCTCGGCGCAGCTCGTCAAGAACCTGCCGTTCTACTCGGTCGACTCCTCCAGCTACACCCTCGGGATCCGGTGGGGCCTGGCCTACCTGTGGAACGCCCCCGCCCTGCGCATGGAGTCCGTCCTCTTCCGCAACGCGGACGAGGTCCGCCCGCACGCCGACCTGTTCCGCACGCACGGCCTGGACCCGGCCGCCGTCGTCCGCCCGGACTTCATGCGCGCCGGCACCCCCACGTTCGCCGAGGAGCGGGTCGCCGTCGGCGCGGCTGGCGCCCGCGCGTACGCCCTCATGGAGCGCACCCTCACCGCCCGGCACCGCGTGACCGCGCCCCCGCTCCCGAGGTGCGGCGACCCGGGTACGAAGGTCTACCTCGCCGTCGGCGGCGAGAGCGACCGGCCGCTCCTGCTGCGCCTCCTCGACCCCGTGGCGGAGGTGACCCGGTGACGTTCCGCGTCCTGACGTCGTTCCACTACTTCCGCGACCGTGACATGTCGGACCTCGTCGACCAGCTCCACACCGGCTACGGGGGCGACGTCGACGTGTTCGCCGACTCCGGGGCGTTCTCCGCGGTCACCCTCGGCGCGACGATCAGCCTCCCCGATTACCGGGCCTGGCTCACCGACTGGCGGGACGTCATCACCACGGCGGCGACGCTCGACGTCATCGGCGACCCCGTCGCCACGGCGCGGAACACCGAGGCCCTGGAGGCGTCAGGCCTGACCGTCCTCCCGACGTTCCACGTCGGCACCTCGTGGCCCGTGCTGGAGGATCTGTGCGCCCGGTACCGGTACGTCGCCCTCGGCGGCATGGTCCCGTACTGGCGCCGGCCGAAGGAGCTGATGCGCTGGCTCGTCCACGCCTTCCGTATCGCCCGCGGGACGGGGACCGTCTTCCACGGCTTCGGACAGACCAACCTCGACATCATCAAGGCCCTGCCGTTCTACTCCGTCGACTCCTCGACGTGGGCCAGCGGCGCCCGCTACGGCAAGGTCCGCATCTGGGACGACGTCCGCGGCAAGATGACCGAGTTCCAGGCCGGTGACCACACCCGCGCGCAGCGCCACGCCGCCCAGCTCCGCCAGCACGGCATGGACCCCCTCCTCGTCGGCCGCCGCGGCTTCGCCATCCGCCAGGAAGGCAAGAGCGACGAGCAGTTCCTCCGCGAAGACCACATGATGCGCGGCTCGAACGGCGTCGCCTACCACCGGCTCGGCCAGTTCCTCACCGCCCGCCACCGCGTCCCGGCGCCGCCCGGCTGGGACAGCCCCGGGACCTGCCTGTACCTGGCTGACACCCACTTCAAGAACTTCACCCCGGCCGCCGCGGCTGTGGGTGCGCACACCCGAAAGGACACGCCCGTATGACCCCCACCAGGCCCCTCGCCGTGATCGTCTTCAGCGGCGGCATGGACTCCACGACCCTCGCCGCGCACTATCAGTGGCTCGGCTACGACCTGCTCCTGATCAGCTTCGACTACGGGCAGCGGCACGTGCGCGAGCTGGAGGCCGCCCGCCAGGTCGCCGCCCACCTCAACGCCGAACACCACGTCGTCGACCTCTCCGGGGTCGGCCGCCTCATGCCCGGCAGCGCCCTCACAGACCGCACCGTCGACGTCCCCCACGGCCACTACGCGGCCGAGTCGATGCGCGCCACCGTCGTCCCCAACCGCAACGCGATCATGGCGAACATCGCGGCCGGCATCGCCTCCGCCCGGGGCGCCGCCGTCGTCGCCCTCGGGATCCACGCCGGGGACCACGCGATCTACCCCGACTGCCGGCCCGCGTTCCGTGAGGCGCTGCAGCAGTCCGTGACGGCCGCCCTCGACGGCTTCCCGACGCCCGTCATCGAGACCCCATACATCCACTTCAGCAAGACGGACATTGCCCGCCGGGGTTCCGAGCTGGGCGTTCCCTTCGCCCTCACCTGGTCCTGCTACCAGGGCGGGCCCCTGCACTGCGGCCGGTGCGGCACCTGCGTCGAGCGTAGGGAGGCGTTCAACGACGCCGGGCTGACCGACCCCACCACGTACGCCCCGGCCGTCGAGGAGACCGTCTGATGCCGCACACCGTCACCGTCCGGCACAACTTCGAGACGGCGCACCGCATCCCTCACCTCGCGGGGAAGTGCGAGAACCTGCACGGGCACTCCTGGTGGGCCGAGGTCACCGTCACCGCCGCCGAGCTCGCGGCCGGCACCGTCGTCGAGTTCGGCACCTTCAAGCGGGAGCTGCGCGCCTGGATCGACCAGCACCTCGACCACGGCACCATGCTCGGCCCCGGCGACCCCCTCCTCCCCGTGCTGCGGGCCGAACGCTGCAAGGTGTTCGAGGTCGAGGGCTGGCCCACCGTCGAGAACGTCGCCGCGCTCCTGGCGGACGTCGCCGGCGACGTGCTGACCGACCTCGTCCGCGCCCCCGGCGCCTACGTGTCCCGCGTCCACCTCGCCGAGACCCACGTGAACGCCGCGACGTGGGAGGCCCCCACGATCCCGGCCGGGGCCGTCGCGTGAAGCCGCTGCCCCTCGTCGACACCTCGGCGACGACCCTCGTCGTCGCCGAGGTGTTCGGTTGCACCGTCCAGGGCGAGGGACCGTCGTGCGGTCGGCGCTGCTCGTTCATCCGGCTCGGCGGCTGCAACCTGGCGTGCAAGTGGTGCGACACCCCCGAGACGTGGGACGGCCGGCGCTTCGACCTGCGCCAGACCCTCACCCGTACCCCTGTCGAGGAGATCGTCGCCCGCGCCCTCGTCGGCGCCCCCGGCCTCGTCGTCATCACCGGAGGCGAGCCCCTGCTCCACCAGCGGCAAAGGGCGTGGGACGACCTCCTCGTCCGCCTGGCGGCCGCAGGGGTGGAGATCGAGGTCGAGACGAACGGCACGATCCCGCCCACCCCCACACCGCGAGCAAGGTGACCCGCTTCAACTGCTCACCGAAGCTCGCCCACGCCGGCGACCCCGAGGCGAAACGGATCAACGGCAAGGCCCTCGCCGTCCTGCGCTGGACCGGCCGGGTCGCCTTCAAGTTCGTGTGCGCCACCCCCGAGGACGTCGACGAGGTGGCCGCCTTCGCCCGGGACCACAACATCCCCGAGCGCCTGGTGTGGGTCATGCCCGAGGGCACCAGCCACGACCAGCTACAGGCCCGCCTCGCGGTCCTCGCCGAACCCGCCATCGCCGCCGGCTTCAACCTGTCCACCCGGCTCCACGTGCACGTGTGGGGCGACGAGAAAGGCCGATGAGCCATGACGACCACCACCACGGCCCCGGCCGCCGACGGCACCCCCGAGCCCTCCGCCCCGCGCACCTACATGGGCGTCGCGGCGACGTACGCGCACGGCGTCCGTACCTGGCTGACCTCCCGCGGCCTCGACCCCGACAGCCCGGACCTCGTCGACACCCCGCTCCGCGTCCTGCGGGCGCTGAACGAGATGACCGCCGGATACGACGAGGACCCGGCCGTCCACCTCGCCCGCACCTTCGACGTCGACCACAACGGCGGCACCATCGTCGTCACCGGCGTCCCCTTCAGCAGCCTGTGTGCCCATCACCTGCTGCCGTTCACCGGGACCGCCGATATCGCTTACCAGCCACGCCCCGGCGCCCCCGTCGCGGGCCTGTCCAAGCTCCCCAGGGTCCTCGACGTCTACGCCCGACGCCTCCAGACACAGGAAGAACTCACCGCTCAGGTCACCTCCGCACTGGACCAGCACCTCACCCCGGCCGGTTCCGCGTGCATCATCCGGTCCGAACACGGCTGCCTCGCACACCGAGGAGCACGCAAGCCCGGCGCCCGCATGGTCACCGCCTCCTACACCGGGATCTTCCGCGACGACCCACAGGCACGCGCTGACCTGCACCTCCTCATGAACGGCTGACCCACCCCACCCCCGGGACGGAACCCCCGCCCCACCCCACCCCGGTACTTGAAAGCGCAACATGGACACATTTCGACACCGAGGAGGCACGCGATGGGCAGCTCCCCCCGCCAACGGCTGACCGCCGCCCAGCGCCGGAAGCAGGCACTCGGCCTGCAACTCGCCGGCGTCGACCTCCGCACGATCGCTGATCAGGTCGGCTACGCGGACGCGAGCGCAGCGAAGAAGGCGATCGACCGGGCCATTGAGGAGTCCATCGCCCGGGATAAGGACGACGTCGACGCGCTCCGCCGCGCCGAGGTCATGCGCTACGACCGGCTACAGGCCGCGTTCTGGTCCCCGGCCGTGAAGGACCGCGACAAGAAGGCGGCCGACATCGTCCTGAAGTGCATCGCCGGCCGGGAGCGGCTCCAGGGCCTCGCCGCCCCGGCGAAGGTCGAGCACTCGGGCGAGGTGACCACGGAGTACCGGATCGTGGGCTTCGATCCCGAGGAGCTGGTGTGAGCCCGGCCGCGACCGAGCAGGAGCGGCCGGTCGTCACGGTGGAGCTGCGGGGGGCGAACCTCGACCTCCTCCGTTGCCGGGACACCGAGGTCGCGGCCGTCGGCCGGGCGGGCACCGGGAAGACGCTGGCGGCCTGCTGGAAGCTCCACCTCACCGCCATGAAGGTCCCGGGGCTGCGCGCCCTCATGCTCCGGGCGACGCACACCTCCCTGACGGCGACGACCCTGGTGACGTTTCAGCGTCAGGTCGCCCTCGCCTCCCTGGCGGACGGCTCGGTCCGCTGGTACGGGGGATCGGGTAAGGACCCGGCGGCGTTCCGGTACGCGAACGGCTCCGAGATCCTGGTCGCGGGCGGCGACAAGCCCGACAAGTTCCTGTCGGCCGAGCTTGATCGGATCTTCGTCGACGAGGGCGTAGAGATCACCCTCGACCTGTGGGAGGTGCTGATCACCCGTCTCCGCGGGCAGGCCAAGACGTACCGACAGATCATGCTCGCGACCAACCCGTCCCACCCTCAGCACTGGATCAAGCAGCGCGCGGACGACGGCGGGCTGACGATGATCACCTCCTCCCACCGTGACAACCCGCACTACGTGAACCGTGACGGCTCGTACACGGCCGAAGGCCGCGACTATATGACCAAGCTGGACGCGCTGACCGGGGTACGCCGGATGCGGCTCCGTGACGGCCGATGGACGGCCGCCGAGGGCGTGATCTACGAGGAGTACGACGACACCGTCCACCTCGTCGACCACTTCGAGGTGCCGGCCGACTGGCCGCGGATCTGGGGCGTGGACTTCGGCTATACCAACCCGTTCTGCTGCCAGTGGTGGGCGATCGACCCCGACGGCCGTCTGTGGCTGTACCGCGAGGTCTACCTGACCAGGCGCACCGTGGACGAGCACGCGCGCACGATCCTCGACGCGGTGACCGTCGTCGACGAGGAGACCGGCGAGCGGACGTGGACCGAGCCGAAGCCGGTCGCGGTCGTCGCCGACCACGACGCGGGGGACCGGGCGATCCTGGAGCGCGAGCTAGGGCTGTCGACCACCCCGGCGCGGAAGAACGTGAAGACGGGCCTCCAGGCCGTGAAGACGAGGCTCAAACCGGCGGGGGACGGCATGCCGCGGCTGCTGCTCATGCGGGACACCCTCGTCGAGAGGGACCAGGCCCTCGCCGACGCGAAGAAGCCGCTGTGCACGGCCGACGAGATCACCGGCTATGTGTGGGCCAAGCCGACCGCGAAGAACGCCGAGAGCAAGCCCGAGCCCGAGGAACCTTTGAAGGTCGACGATCACGGCATGGACACCATGCGGTACGTCGTCGCGGAGCTGGACCTCGTCGGCACCTCCCACGTCCAGAGCCCCGCCCGCCGGGGGCAGACCGGGGGCCAGGTCTCGCGCGGCGCGCAGCGGTACGGGCGCAGCATCGGCAACGGCGGAGGGGGAGGGTCGGGGCGCGGCCGCCGCTAGGACTCCTCGTCGACGAGGGCGGCCGGGATGAGGAGGACGCCGCCGTCGGCATGGTCGGGTCCGGGTCCGTAGAACATGACCTCGCGTCCCTCGGCCGTGGTGATCTCGACGGTGCGGGGTGCCGGGGCGTCCCGGAGGGCACCGAGCAGGGCGTTCCGGAAGGCGTCGCGGGGGTCGGGTGTCGTCATGGGGAGAGGGTAGGGGCTCAGCTCTCCTCGTCGACGAGGGCGGCCGGGACGAACGAGATCTCGACGACCTCGTACCCGGGGCCGGGGCCGTAGATCAGGAGGTCTATCCCCTCGGCGGTGTGCAGCTCGACCGTGTTGAGCGCCGGACCCGAGTCCATGGACGGCTGCTCAGCGTCACCAGACATGCACCCACGGTAGAAACCGCCACGCGGGCGGCGATAGGGGCGCACAGGGGCGGTGAGGGCGCGTCACGGGGCGCCGCCGGGTCACCGCACGGGGCGCTCGACCGCCTCGCGGGCCAACGCTTCCCCGGCGCCCTTCAGCTGCGCCATTTCAACGCGCAGGTCGTGGATGACGCGCACGAATTGCTCTGTCGTGTGCGTCGTCAGGTGCTCGCTCAACGCCTGCTCGGTCTGATTCATCCGCCGCAGGCTGGCTTGTCTGACCACGGAAGTGACGTACTCGGGCCACTCGCGGGCGTCGGGGTCGGGGAGGATCCCGTTCATGTCGGCGAGGGCGGGTGGGGGTACGTCGTGATGCCAGCCGCACTCAAGCGGGCACAGGTAGCGGGTCGTACCGGGCTCGGGTGTTGCGGTGGTGGCAGTCATGAGGGGAGTCTCCCAGGATCCCCGGCCCGGCCCTAGACCAGCGGCCGGGGATCGTCGGCCCCCTGCCCGGCCCATAGTCCAGCGGCTCGGGGGCTCCACCCCTTCGCGGGCGATCGGGTGGACAGCCACCGTAGCGCCGGCCGCTGCGCCCTGTCCCGCAGACACCGGCCTGATCCAAATCTTCCGGTCCCTGATCCAATTTGTCGGAGGATTTCCGGAGATGGCTTATGCTGCCCGCCGCAAACCGGAAGATCTTCACCGATGGGCGGACACACATGGTCGGTATCCCTACGCTCGCGGTCCTCGCGCTCGCGTCCTACCGAGGCACACAGCTCGTCGTTCACGACTCCATCGGCGACCCGATCCGGGACCGGGTCATCGCCTGGCACGAGCGCCGCCCCGACTCCTCGTTCCGCAACGCGATCGTCACCCTGATCGCCTGTACCTACTGCGCCGGGTGGTGGGTGTCCGGCCTCGTCCTCGCGGTCTACCTCCTCGCGGCCGGCGCCTGGACCGGCACCCCCCTCGTCCTCCACCTCGTCGAGTGGTTCGCCGTCGCCGGCGGGCAAGCCCTCCTCAACCGGTGGGACGACTCGCGCGACCGGGGCGCGGCATGAGCCCCCGCGACCGCCGGGAGCTGACGGCCGCCGCCGCCCGCTACACCTCCCGCAAGATCCGCACCCGCCCCGTAGACCAGTCCTGGCAAGAGCGCGCCTGGTCGTTCTACGACACGACGCCCGAGGTACGGTTCGCCGCCAACTGGACCGCGAACGCCATGAGCGGCGCCCTGCTCTACGCGGGCTACCGCGACGAGGACGGCACGATCCAGCGCGCCCCCGACGACCACCCCGCTCAGCGCCTCGTCGCGCAGCTCGCCGGCGGCCCCGACGGTCAGTCGCAGATGCTCGGTGACGCCGGGCCGCACCTCACCGTGGCCGGGGAGTTCTGGGTCGTCATCCGGCCGCGCCCCGAGGACTCCACCGCGCCGATCCCCGACGACCCCGAGACCGCTGACGAGGAGTGGCACGTCCTTTCCGTCCGCGAGGTCCGCAAGGACGGTCAGAAGATGGTCGCGGAGATCGACGGCGTGGACGTCGAGATCCCCCCGTATGACCCGGCCAACCCGGACGAGGACGCCCCCGTCGCCATCCGTGTATGGGAGTCGCACCCGCGCCGGAAGCTGGAGGCCGACAGCCCCGTCCGCGCGAGCCTCGACCTGCTGGAGGAGTTGCAGCTCCTCAACGCGGCCGTCGCCGCCATCGCCCGGAGCCGGTTGACCGGCCGGGGCATCGTGATCATTCCGAAGGGGACCCGCTTCCCCACCACGCCGACGCAGGGCGACGCCGAGGACGACCTGATCGAAGTCCTCATGACGGTCGCCGAGACCGCGATCCGCGAGCCGGACAGCGCCGCCGCGACGGTCCCGATCATCCTCGAAGTCCCGCCCGAGATGGTCGGCCAGATCAAGCGCCTGACGTTCGAGTCGGACTTTGACGAGTTGGCGATCAAGCTCCGCGAGGAGGCGATCCGCCGCTTCGCCACGGGGTTGGAGATGCCGGCGGAGATCCTGCTCGGCCTCGGCGACACGAACCACTGGGGGGCCTGGGCGCTCACGTCGGAGGCGATCCGCCTCGGCATCGAACCCAAGCTCGGCACCGTCGCCCACGCCCTCACCACACAGTGGCTGCGCCCCATGCTGGAGGCCGAGGGCGTCCAGGACTGGCACCGGTTCATGGTGTGGTACGACTCCAGCCCCCTCCGCGTACGGACGAACCGGTCCGAGACCGCCCTGAAGCTGTTCGAGCTCGGCGCCATCTCGGCCGAGGCCCTGCGCCGCGAGACAGGGTTCGACGAGGGCGACGCCCCCAAGCCCGAGGAAGTCGCCGCACGCCGCCGCGAGCGGGAGCGGCCGGCCGACGAGGAGGACAACGGCGGCACGGTCACCCGGCTCCCCGTCGACGAGACCGAGGCCCCACCGGACACCCTCGTCGCCGCCGCTGACCTCGCCCCGCTGCGCACCGCGTTCCTCACCGCGGCGGACCAGATGATCGGCGCGTCCCTCGACCGCCTCCTCCGCGAGCACGACCGCCGCCAGGTGCAGCCCGTCGTACCGGTCACCGCATCCGCCGTGCCCGGCCGGGACGCCCTGATCGCCGCCGCCGACGGCCTCGTCTGGCACGCCCTGACCGCGGCCGGCCGCAAGCTGGAACGCACCCCCCTCTGCCCGAGGAGCGAACGGGGCCGGGCGCGCGAGGTCCAGTCGGCGCAGCTGCACACCGTCTTCCCCGTCAAGGTCCACGAGATCGACGAGTGGAAGCTCCTCGACGGCGTATGGGCCCGAGTCCCCGAGATCGCCGCCCGGTACGGCCTCGACCCGGCATGCATGACCACGGCCCTCGACACCTACTGTCGGGAGCTGATCGCCGCCGGGGTCGTCCACACCTACGACGTCGTCCCGGCCGCCCTGTCCGCCTGCACCGACTACGCGGCGGCAGCATGACCAGCCGCCCCGCCCCCGAGCCGCGCCCCCTCGTCGCCGAGGTCGCCGGCGACGTGTCCAACGTCGTCGCCGAGTGGTGCCCCCTGTGCAAGGCGTTCACGCTCCTCACCGGGGAGACCGTCCTCGTCCGCCCGGACGGGATCGTCCCGGTCGGCTACTGGGCGTGGTGCGAGACGTGCGACATGGCCGAGGAGGCGCCGCCCCGTGTGTGACATCAGGCTCCCCGACGAGGCAGCCAACGACGAGCACCCGGCGGCGCCGTGGGGGCACAGCATGGCCGCACACCGGGCGTTCGGCTGGTGCTCCCACTGCAAGGACCACGGCCCGGCCGAGGAGGTCGTCGCCTGGCGCGCCCGCGCCAACCGGGAGCACGAGGCGCGACAGGCCGCCCTCGCCGCCTCGGCCGCGAACACGGACCCCGTCATCGACCTCGCGGCCAAGCGGGACCGGCCGTGTCCCGCCTGCGGCGCCGAGGCGCTGACCGTCGTCTCCGTGACCGTCGTCGAGGGCCGCACCCGCCGGGAGGTCGGCGGGTGGGCGTTCTGCACCGCATGCGACGCCGTCCCGGCCGCCTGCTACTGCCAGCCGGGCGACGCCCCGTATCTCGCCGTACCCGCCATCGAGGAGGAGAGCCGTGGCTGACGATTGGGAGGCCGCCCTCACAGCGGCCGAGGAGGACGTCGCGGCCGAGGTCCGCGCCGTCCTGGACGAGGTCGCCGAGGAGTTCGCCGACGCCCTCGACGACGCGACCGAGATCGTCGCCGCGAGGTTCAGCGTCTCCCGGATCGCCGGCATGTGGTCACGCCACGTGCCGCGCCTGGTGCGACGCCTGTTCCGCGTCGCCGAGACCGCTGCCGAGGACGCCGCCGAGAGCGTCGACACCCGGCTCCCGAACGGCTGGGACGACCTCCCCGGCCGGTACGACGACGACACCCTCCCCCCGTCCCTCGGGGACTACGCCGAGACCACCGAGCACCTGCTCCGCGCGGTCGGTGACCGGCTCGCCGACCGGGCCGTCCAGGCGCTCGCCGAGGGCCTGGACGAGGGCGAGGACGTCGAGGCCCTGCGCGCCAGGCTGCGCGCCGTATTCGACGCCGAGGGGGCGCAGCTGGGGGAGACGCGGGAGGAGCGGATCGCCCGCACCGAGTCCGCCCGCGCCTGGAACACCGCGACCCTCGCCGCCGCACAGGAGTTGACCGGCCCCTCCCGCCCCCTGGTCAAGCAGTGGCAGACGAGGAGGGACACCCTCGTCCGCGACGCCCACGACGACGTGGACGGACAGCTCCGGCTGATCGACGAGCCGTTCACCGTCGCCGGGGTGTCCATGTCCGCCCCGGGGGATCCGACCGCACCCCCGGAGCTGGTCATCAACTGCCGGTGCGTGCTGCGCCTGGAGCGCGCCCCCAAGAGGAGCGCCGCCGGCCCGCCGGTCCCGGCATGGCTCGCCGACGCCCCGCCCGGGACCGCCGACCGCATCGCCGCGTTCTCCGCCTGGCCCACAGAATCGAAACCGGCCGCCCGAGCCGCGTCTGAGATTCCAAGGGAGATCACCGCGAGCGCGGGCCGGATCACCGACGACCTGACGGCCGCGCTCGCGCCGGCACTCGCAGCGGCCTCGGCCGGCACCGGCCGCCGGTACCGGTTCGAGTGGGACACCACCCCGATCCCGTTCCTCGCCGACCCCGACCGGAACGCCTTCCCGTACGGCGCCGAGGTCTCCCACCCCGAGGTGACCGCCGCGGCGGTCGAGCACACCGGCGGAATGATCGCGCTCATCCCCACCGAGGAGGACGCCGAGCGCCTGGCCCTCGACGACGGCGAGGAGGCCGGGGAGCTGCACTGCACGGCGTTCTACCTCGGCGAAGACGCGAGCCAGTGGAACGAGGACCAGCGCAACGAGCTGATCAACGGGGTCCGCGCGCGGGCCGCGAGCCTCGACGGCCCCGTCCGGGCGCGCCTGTTCGGCGTGAACCACTGGAACCCCGGGGGCGACGATCCGGTGTGGGTGTGGGCGGTCAGCGACGACGGCGACGACGGCCCCGGGCTGCAAGAGGCCCGCTACCTCGTGCAGGACGCGTTGGAGGACACCCACGAGCGCCCCGAAATCCCCCGCCAGCACTCCCCGTGGGTCGCCCATGTGACAGGGGTGTACACGGCCGAGACGTGGCCCCTGGACGCCATGGCGGACCGGCTCGGAGAGATCACGTTCGATCGCGTCCGCGTCGCCTTCGCGGGCGAGTACACGGACATTCCACTCGGCCCCGAGGAGGAGCCACCGATGGACGAACAGACCGCGGCGACCGTGACGGCCGCCCTGCCCACCCGCGCATGGAGCACCCCGGGGGATACGGCCCTCGCGTTCGAGAACCAGCAGACCGGGGACGGCAGGATCTTCGCGGCCGGCGCCCTCTCGTGGGACGGCTCCGGCCCGTGGCCGTTGCAGTACGCGGACGAGATGCTGATGGGTCACGAGGGCGCCGAGCTGGCGGGGGCGATCTACGGCCTCGGCCGGGACGGCGACCGCATCCCCGGTAACGGCGTGCTGTACCTGTCCCAGCGGGCCGGCGCCGAGGCCGCGATGCTCCTGGAGCAGGAGGCCCCCCTCGGCGTCTCGGTCGACCTCGATGACGTCGACGTCGAGTTCGTCGCCCGCAACGTCGACGAGGACGAGCCCGGCCTCCTCCTCGCGAGCATCCCGGCCGCGAGCGTGCTGCGCCTCGCCGACGGGGCATGGTGCATCACCGCGTCCAACACGACCGGCCTCGCCGCCTCCTCGACGGCCGATGACAGCGCCACGTTCACCCGGACCCGGCGCACCGCGCAGATCTTCACCAGCCCGAGCGGCGCCGTCACCGCGGACGCCGTCCGGGAGCTGGCCGCGACGGGCACCCTCACCGCGGCGGCCGGGGACGCCGACGACCCCGAGGACGGCATCGTCGTCCACGCCGAACGCTCCGGGGACTTCCTGGTCCGCATCACCCGCGCCCGGCTCCGTGGCGCGACCCTCGTGACGGTCCCGGCGTTCGCCAACGCCCGGATCGTCCTCGACGACCCCGAGACCGAGGAGGAGGACGAGGCGACGGCCGCCGCGGTGACGGCCGCGTCCAAGGCGGAGACGTACGAGCGGGTCGTCGACCACGTCCGCGTGAGCCCCGTCCCCCTCAGCCCGGCGCAGGTCGCCCGTGCCCTCGGCATCACCGTCGAGCAGGCCCGCGCGCACCTCGGCCGCGCCACCTCGGCCGGCCGCCTGCTGCGCCTCGGCCCCGGCCAGTACACGAGCCCGTCGACGCTCCCCGAGGGCCCCGGGGAGGCGACCGCCTCAGCGGACGGCACCGAGGGCCTGGACGTCCTCGTCGCCTCCGCCTGGACCGCGATGCGCGACCTCCCCCCGATGCCGGCCGAATGGTTCCGCGAGCCGACCGAGGAGGAACTACCGCCCGGCTCCGGTGGCGTGCACTACGCGAACGGCCGGATCTACGGATGGGTCGCACAGGCCGGTGTGCCGCACGCGGGCTACCCGGGGAAGAACCTGACGATCGACAAGCTCGCGAAGCAGGGCCTCGACTTCAGTCACTTCCTGCGCGCCCGGTTCCCCCTCGACGACGGGACGATGGTCAAGGCCGGGGCGTTCACGATGAACGCAGGCCACCACAGGGACGGCGCGGAGTGCGAGACGGCGGTCTGTCAGTTCGACGACTCGCGCACTGTGGCGGCGATCATCACGGTTGGCATGAGTAAGGGCGGGCTGTGGTTCTCGGGCGCAGCCGCGCCGTGGCTGTCCGCGTGGGATCGCACCGTGTTCCTCGGCTGCCAGCCCTCCTACCACCTGAACCAGGGCAGGGGAGGGAAATGGGAGCTGCGCGCGGTCCTGTCCGTGCCGGTCCCCGGTCACTCCTCGCCGCTCCTGGCGGCCGCGATCGAGCGGGCGAACATGGCCCTGTGCGCCTCGGCCGCCGCCGCGGACGCGCCGTCCGCCCCCACGGACGCCACCCCGTCCGCCCCTGTGGACGGACCGTCCGCCCCTGTGGACAACACCCCCACTGACCAGGCCGGACCGTCGTCCGTCCCCTCGTCCGCCCCGCCGTCCGCCCCCACGGACGGACCGTCCGCCGACGTCCTCGCCGAGGCCCTGGTCGCCGCCCTCGAAAGCCCCGGCTTCATGGACCGGCTCGTCGCCGCCGTCGAGAGCCACCAGGCCGCACAGGAAGAGCGCCGCGCCGAGATCGCCCGCCTCGCGGCCGAGCTGGAAGACACCACCGACACCGTCACGGCCTCCGTCCCGGCCGGCGACGACCCGAAGGGAGACCACTGATGGGGTGCAGCTGCCAGAAGAACCGCGAGCAGTTCGAGGTGATCCGGGAGGGCGGCCTCGGGAAGGTGGTGTTCCGCTCCGGCGTCCAGTCGACGGCCGTCACCGTCTCCGGCCGCTACGGGAGCAGCATCGTCCGCAACCAGAAGACCGGACAGATCGTGTTCGCCGGTAAGGGCGCGCTGGAGCTCACGGCCGCCGACGGTGCGGTCCTGCTGCGCACCGACGACCTCGACCTCCTCACGAAGGTCGCCGCCACCCACGACCGTCCCACCGCCCGCAACACCGAGACCGGGGAGACGATCACCCTCGTCGTCCCGGAAACCGTGCCGGGCGCGTAGCCTGTCCGCTTGACAGATCTGCCCGCCGCACCTCGCGGCGGGCTAAGATCCTCACGTCTGACCGCTGGTGATAGGCCGGGTCGCCGCCGCTGGTTGTGGGCCGGGTTTCCAAGCTCTCTCTTGGAGATCCGTCCGTGGACGAGTTCGAGCTTCCCGAAGACCTCAACGCCTTCGCCTCCTACGACGACGACGCCCTCGCCGCAGCGCTTGAGGGCGCGACCGCAGCCTTCAAGGCCAAGATGGGCGCGCAGTCCGTCACCGGCAAGGACATGGACACGATCCGCTCCCTGAGCGCGGCCGTGAAGAAGATCAAGGAAGTCCAGGCCGAGCGGGTCGCCGCGGCCGAGGCCGCCGCCGCCGAGATCGACGCCCTCGCGGCCGACGTCCTCGGCCTGGAGCCCACCGACGACACGACCCCGGCCGCCGAGGGCGCCGAGGGCGGTACGGAGTTCGCGGCCGACACCGAGCAGCCCCCGGCCGAGGAGCCCGCCGCGGCCCCGGCCGAGCAGCCGGTCACCGCCGCCGTCGCCCCCGTTCGCCGGCGCTGAACCTGTCGAACGTCCGCCGCCGCGCTCAGCACGTCCTCCCGGACGCGCCGGCACCGAAGACGAAGATCACCGCCGCCGTCGACGTCCCCGGCTACACCCCGGGCATGGAGATCGGCTTCGACGAGATCACCGCGGGCCTCACCTCCCGCGCGAACAGCCTCAAGACCGCGGGCGGCGGCGTGGGGCTCGTGATCTCGTACGAGCACCCGTTCAGCCGGGACCTGATCGTCACCGACTCCTCGTCGGCCCCCGAGGGCACCACGGTCGCCATGCGCGCGGCCGATCAGCGGCGCCTGCCTCAGACCAACCTCGTCGCCTCGGGCGGCTGGTGCGCGCCGAGTGAGACGCTGTACGAGCTGGTCGAGGTCGCGTGCCCGGATATGTTGTGGGACGCCCCGGAGATCCAGCTCGCGCGCGGAGGGCTCAGGTACTACAAGACCCCGAGCCTCGACGTCGGTGCGATGACGTGGGTCCACACCGAGGCCGACGACATCGCGGGCAACGAAAAGCCCTGCTACAAGATCCCCTGCCCCCTGCCCACCGAGGTCCGCTGTGACGCGGTCGGTGTGTGTCTCGAAGCGGGCATTCTGACGCAGAGGCATTTCCCGGAGCTGGTCGAGCACTACCTCCGGAAGGCGATGATCGCCCACGAGATCCGGATCCGTCAGGAGCTCTTCGCGCAGGCCCTCGCCACCGCCGAGCCGGTCACCATCGGCGCCACCTTCGGCGCGGTCTCGGCCGTGTTCAGCGCGGTCGCCCTCCAGGCCGCCGACATGATCGAGCGTCACAGCCTGTGCGAGGGGACCGCACTCGAAGTGGTCTTCCCGTGGTGGTCGAGGAACCTCTTCCTCGCCGACCTGGCCCGCCGCAACGGGTGCTGCATCAGCGAGGTCTCGACGCAGGACGTACAGGACGTGTTCAGCCCGCTCGGCGTCCGCATCCAGTGGGCCCGCGCCCTCCCGCCGGCCGTCCCGACGAACATCGGCGGCGCCACCCCGGCGACCGTGTGGCCGAGCGAGGTGCAGTTCCTCATGTACCCGTCCGGTCAGCTCCAGATCGGGCGCGGCGAGGAGGTCAACCTCGGCGTGATCCACGACTCGAACAAGTTCGTGACCAACGACTACACGGCCTTGTTCAGTGAGGAATGCGTCGCCCTCGTGGACCGCTCCGTCGACACCCGCGCGGTCACCGTGCCGGTCTGCCCCGACGGCGCCACCGGCGCTCAGGAGCCGATCACCTGCCCGGCCGCCTGAACACCCCACCTCCCCCTCGTGGCGGGCCCGCGATACCTGAGCGCGGGCCCGCCACCCCGATCACCGAACGGAGGTGCCGTGAATGGCGCAGGGCTTGCGTAAGTACGTCGAGGCCATCCCCGGGACGCCCCTGCCACACGGCATCCTCGGAGGCTGCGCCGACGTCCGCGACGTCGACGACGTTCACGAGCTGCTCGGGATCGAGTGGCTCGGCCTCGGCTGCTCCCCGGTCCGCGACTGGGTGGACCCGTGCCTCAACGACGAGTCACCCGGCGAGGAGTCCCCGGGCGCACCACAGGCGAAGATCTTCGACCGGCCCGACCTGGAGCACGCCGAGCCGATCAACGTCTACGCCGGGGCCGAGTGCTCCACCCTCGGGTGGACGTACGAGGAGGCCCGCGCGCACGCGGAGGCATCCCTCGCCCTCGGCGAGCAGCAGGCCGTAGAGGCCGCGTTCTGGCGCGACCGGCTCGCCACCGAGGGTCAGCCCGTCGCCGACGCCCCGGTGAACATCGCGGCCGGTCTGGCGGCCCTGGAGGGCTGTCTCGCCGAGCAGTACGGCGGGGTCGGCACGATCCACGTCCCGGCCGGCGCCGCCGCACTCCTCGGCTGCTGCAACCTCGTCCACGAGGACCCGGCAACCGGCACGCTGCGCACCCTCACCGGGAACTGCGTGGTGATCGGCGCCGGGTACTCCGCCATGAACACCGGCCCCGGCAACGTGCCGGCCGAACCGGGCACGGCGTGGCTGTACGCCACCGGCCCCCTCGTCATCCGCCGCGGCCCCGTCGAGACCATCCCCGACCGGAACGCGTCGGTGAACATCCGGACCAACGACCGCCGGGTCCTCGTCGAGCGGACCTACGTGGTCGCCACGACGTGCGTGACCTGCGCCGTACAGGTGGAGCTGTGCCCGTGAGCCGAGACGAGATCCACATCGAGCCGACCCCCGAGAACCGGGTCGCCTTCGCCCGCTGGGGCACGACCCTCACCCCGAAGGCCCGCACCGTCGGGATCTCGACGTTCGCCGTCGAGCCCCGACAGTTCGTCGACGCCCCCGAGGAGATCCTGATCGGCGCCTTCGTTGACGGACACCGGTACGTGTCCCCGGCCGAGGACGAGGCGAACGGCACCCCGCCCCCGGGCGCCGAGCTGCTGGGCGTGGCGACCGAGGAGGGATTCGCTGCCGCCGGAGGGGACGACAGCGGACCGGACTTCGCCCCGCTCGACGACGCCCCGGCCGAGGACGAGGACCAGGGCGACGAGGACGACGGGCGCGAGGGGCGGCCGTACGGCTGCGACCTGTGCCCGCGCAGCTTCGACACCGAGCGCGGCCGGGACACCCACCGCCGCCAGGCGCACCGGGAGGACTGACGGATGCCCGTTGAGCCGATCCCCTGCGACGACGGAGGGACGGGGACCCCCGGCGCCTGCAACTGCTCCCCGTCCATCGCCACGAGCCCTCTGTGTCGCGCCGACGGCACCACGATCCTCGTCGTCGTCCGCTCCCCGTGCGTCACCTGCGGCACCCCGGCGCCAGACCCGACGGTCGTCGGCTGGATCAACCCCGGGACGGGCGCCTTCACCCCCGGGGCGCCGCCGGCCGACGCCGGACCGTGCGAGACGGCCCTCCCACCGTGTGTCGAGACCCTGTGCCGCCAGCGCTGCGACGACACCACCGGGGACGGCGCGGCCGACACCACGTATACGGAGCTGTGGTGCCTCGCCGCGGACGGCACGGCGACGCTGCTCCTCACCTACCAGGACGACCCGTCCGTCCCCTACGCCCCTGTCTCGCCGGTCGACTGCGTCCACGGCTGCCCCGAGGGCGAGACGCTGCTCCTGTGCGACGACTCCGGTCCGTTCCTGCGCCGCTATGTGTTCCTCAACGGCGTCGGGACGTACGAGGACGTCGCCCTTGACGGGCAGACCCCGCACCTCGTCACCGGCACCGTCGGTGCCTGCCCCAACTGCGACCCGACCCCGCCCCTCGCCCTCGTCGGCCTGTGCCTCGCCGACGGCACCCCGATCGCCGTCGTCGTCTCCCGAGCCTGCGACGGCACCACCACCCGCGACGGCTGGCTCAACCTAGTCACCGGCGCCTACAGCGCCGGCGCGCCCCCGGCCGGTGTTGGCGCCTGCACCGCCCCCGGGTCGTTCGAGCTCGCGGGCATCCTGTGCGACACCGACCCGGCCACCGGGGAAGTCCTCGGCCTGGCCCTGGTCCAGTACGTCTACAACCCGGACGGCTCCCTCGCAGGCGTCGACCTCGTCAACCCCGCCGACGGCACCCCGTACCTGCTGCAAGGGGAGCTGCGCACCTGCCCGGCCGGACAGGCGCAGCCGGACAACGACCTCGTCGTCCTGTGCAACGCCGACCCCGACGGCACCGTCACCCGGTTCGTCCGCGACTACCGGCGCGACGAGAATACGCTGATCACCGGGCACACGGACTACCTCCTCGACGGCACCCCGTACGACCCGCCCGGCACGGTCGGCCAGTGCCCGGCCGAGATCGTGGACCCGGTCCCCGTCGTCCCGCAGGTGTTCCACGGCGAGGTGATCCTCTGCGACGACCTCGGCACGTTCGTCCGCAAGTACGTCCAGGACGCGGCCGGCGCGATCACCGACGTCGTGGACTTCACCCTCGACGGCGCCACCTACTTCCCGACCGGCACCCCGCGCCTGTGCCAGGCGGAGCCCGACTGCCCGGCGCAATCCGTGCTGGAGCAGTGCCGGTGCGACGACGCCGACGGGGACGGCGCGGCCGACACGGACTATGTCGAACTGCTGGCGGTCGACTGCGCCGGCGCGGTCACCAGCCTGGGCACGTACCTCCCCGACTACTCCGCCCCGTACGCGCCGGTCGCCCCGATCGACTGCGACGCCGGCGCGGACCTCGGCGCGCCCCCGGTGTTCGGCGTCCAGGCCGGGCGCGTGGTCCTCGACCCGGGCGAGTCGTGGGACGGGGCCACCGTGCCGACGCTCCAGACGGTCACCGCCGCGGCGTCCGGAGGCACCGGCACGATCACCACGGCCGACGGCACCAGCACCCTCCTCGACGGCGAACGCGCCGCCTGGTCGGTCGCCCGAGACACCCACGCCCGACTGACCGGGCCCCTCACCATCACCGCCACCGACGGCACCGTGTCCGTCACCTACACCCGAGAGGTCCAGCTGTAATGAGCGGATGCTGCGGGCCGAGCCCGGTCATCACCAGCCTTCCCCCGGTGCCCCGTGTGGACGTCGAGGGCAGCCTCATGTGCGACGTCCTCGCGGACGGCACGGTCGTCGGTCAGGCCCTCGTCGAGGCCGTCTACGACACGAGCAGCGGGACCCGCATCGGGACCCGCCCCGTCGACCCCGTAACAGGAGCCGACTACCTCGTACAGGGCACCTTGCAGCCCTGCCCGGCACCCGAGCAGTGCAGTTGCGAGACGGTCCTCCTGTGCGCCTTCGCGCCCGTTGAGCAGCCGACTTCGGACGCCACGGTCACCGTGACCGCGAGCACGCCCGGCGTGGGTGCCCCGGGCTCGGTCATGGGAGCGCCGTTCAACGCGCCGCTGACGGACTCACAGGCCGTATGGGACGGCTCCAGCGCCGTCCTCGCGGCGGGCCCGGACGACCGGCACACCTACATCGTCGGCGCGGTCGACCTGGCGCCGGACTGCGGCGGCCTCGACCCGGCCGGCAGCACCGTCCTGAACCTGGGCGTGCGGATCCACAACGACGGCACCGGGGCGGGCTGCGGTCTGTGGGGCCGCTTCACCGTCTGGGCGAACGGTGTCGATGTGGTCGGCGCCCCCGCCTCAGGTCTCGGCGTGCTGAGCAGCGGGACCGGCATCGCCCCCGGCGCCACCGTCAACCCGACGCGCACCGCCACTGTCTCGAACGCCGACCTCCTCGCCGGAAACGTCTACGTCGAGCTCAACGTCCAGGTCGGCGCGGACAGCACCTTTGACGGCACCGGGTGCACCCCGAACGACTCGGGTGTCGGCCAGGCGTACACCGTCGACCAGTTCACCATCACCGCCGAGCCCGTCGCGGTCACCGGCTGCCTCGTCCCCGACGGGGAGCCCACGCCCTTCCTGCGGCACATCTGCCGCACCTGCACCGGCATCGCCACCGTCACGGACACGACCCTCGACGGCGTCACCGAGTACGACACGGCCGGCGCCGTCGTCGCAGTCTGCGGCCCCACCAGCCAGACGGCGAGCGGCCGCCAGGTCATCGAGCGGTGCGGCTGCGACCAGACGGCGAGTGGCATCGTCCGGTACGTCGAGCTGTGGTCGGTCGACACCAGCGTCCCGGACGACGAGCCGCTCCTCCTCGGCACCTGGCTTGACGGGGACTTCACACAGCCCTACGAGCCCGTCAGCCCCGTCGACTGCCCGGCCGCCGGGCCCGAGGAGGTCGCCGCGCCGATCGTCCTCGGCCACATCTGCTACGACGACGGCACCGGCACCGTGCGCACCGCCGCGGTCGTGCGCTGCGCTGGATGCGACGACACGACCGTCCGGTACGTCGACGTCGAAACCGGTGCGGAGGTAGCCGCGCCTGCGGTCGTGCCGTGCCCCGGCGCGGCAGGCGACCCGGCCCAGGTCTGCTACACCGCCCCGTCCACGCCGCCCGTCACCTGTGGCACGGTGACGGTGACAGACCTGACGAGCGGAGCCATCACGGCCGCCGCGGCAGTGGCCAACCCGCAGGGCTGGCCCATCTCCGCTGGCGGCCTGGCGTCCACCTGGGACGGGGACACCAGCGCGGCCGGCGGCCCGACGACCGGCTTCGGCGTCATCAACTGCAACGACTTCGAGGGCGACACCGGCGTAGTCATCGACTACACGATCACGCCTCCCGCGAGCAACGTCACCGGGGTCAACCTGTGGAACGCGTTCGGTGCGGCCATCGGTGACCGTGACGGGATCGGCTCCGCGACCCTGACGCTCCTCGACGCGGACGGGAACACGCTGTTCACCGGGCCGTTGAACGCGTGCAGCCCGACAGCGGGCGACTACGCCACGCCGTGCCTGACGGACCTCGGCGGCCCGGTCGACGGCGTGGCCACGATGCGCCTGTCCAACCTGGCGAAGGTCCCCCAGGCCGAGACCCCGAACCCGGACATCGGATGGCGTGAGATCGGGCTGGTCACCACCGGCTATGAGGCCCTGCTGACGCTGGACTGCGGCGGCCAGGAGGTCACCGCCACGGTCGAGGGCGCGGCAGCCGGGCTCACCTACGCGGGCGGGCAGCTCACGCAGACCGGCGGCCCGCACACCCTCACCTGGCACGTCCCGGCCGGATTCGCTGGGACGATCGTCACGGACACGCCGGGCGCGTTCGACCGGCTCGACTTCACGGACGGCACGGTCGTCACCGTGTCCGGCGACGGCACGGTGAGCTTCGCCGTCCAGGTGGGCCCTGCGGCCACCGGAGACGGCACGCAGGTCGGGTTCGTCACACTGGACCCGGTGACCGGGCTGCCGACAGTCCGCGACGCGAACACCGGGCAGGTCGTGCCTGGCGCGGTGATCGTCCCGTGCCCGGGTAACGCGGACTGCGCGTCCCCGACCACCCCCGTCACCTCCGTTGGCCTGTGCCTGGCGGACGGGACGCCGATCGCCGTCACGATCACCCGCGACTGCACGGGCGCCACCGTGTCCGAGGGGTGGCTGAACCTCAGCACAGGGGCGTGGTCGGCCGGCGCGGTTCCGGCCGGGACCGTCGCATGCGGCGACTCCCGGTCGATCCAGGTCAGCGGAACGTTCTGCGCCGTGGACGACGCCACCGAGGACGTCGTCGCCCTGGTCCTCGTCGAGTACACCTACGACGACACCGGGGCGATCTCCGCGGTGCGCCTGGTCGACGCCACCACGGGCGCCACCTACGTCCCGCCCGCCGGGGTCACCGTCACCGTCTGCCCGACCGGGACGGCGCAGCCCGAGCAGGACGCCGTCATCCTGTGCCACACCGCCGCGGACGGCACGACCGTCACCCAGTTCGCACGCGACTACCGCCGCGACGAGACCGGCACGATCACCGGCCACTCGGACTACCTCCTCGACGGCACCCCCTACACCCCGGACCCGACCGGCACGGTGGGCGTCTGCCAGCCGGGCAGCTGCACCGACTGCGAGACGCTGGTGCTGTGCGACGTGCCCACCGCGGCGCCCGTGCGGATCACCGGGACGGCCGCCTCGGGCACCCTGTCCAACGGCGTGAGCTGGACGTCCACGAGCCCCAGTAACGCCACGTACGCGCCGCAGAGGAACAACGCGGATGGCTCCTGGTGGGGCATGCCCTCCTTCCCCCTCGCCACGACCACGCCGACGAAGTGGACGTTCTCCCGGCCGTCGTTCGTGGAGTTCTCCGTCTACATCGCCTACAACTCGACGGCCCCGGCGCTGAACCATGCGCAGCTCCCCGCCGGCCTCGAACCGGTGTCGCTGCCGACCGGGTACGCCTACGACCCGGCAAGCGGCGTGCTCACCCGCACGTCCGACGGCAACCCGCCCGACCCGTGCTCGTACACGACGGACCCGCAGGTGATCGGCAGCGCCCGCTTCCGCACCACCAGCGCCGTCACCACCTTCACCACGGCCCCGGCCCCGAACAGCCGTATCGCCCGGTGTGGGATCTTCTTCACCTACTGGGCGGGCGCCGTCTCCGTCGTGCCCGGCGGCCCGTTCCTGCGGCACATCTGCCGCTCCTGCGACGGCACGCCCACCGTGACGAACACCCTCCTCGACGGTGTCACCCCCTACCTCCCGGCCGGGACCGTCGACCAGTGCCACCCCGGCCAGGCGCAGCCCGACCCGGCGCCCGAGCAGGACGCGGTACTCCTGTGCCACACCGCGACGGACGGCACGGTCACGGAGATCGTCCGCGACTATCAGCGGGACGAGACCGGCGCCATCGTCGGCCACGCGGACTACACCCTCGACGGCGCCACGTTCGACACGAGCAGCGGCACCGTGGGCCAGTGCCGCCCCGTGGACTGCACGAGCACGCCTCTGTGTGTACGCCCCTCCGGTGTCGTGGAGTTCATCAGCAACGCCGAGAACCGCACGACCGGCGCCGTGGATTCCGTGTGGAAGTGGTCGTCCATGAGCCTCGCCGGCCCCTGGTACGACATGTACCAGGTCGGCATCTTCCCCGGCTGGACCGTGACGGACGCGGGCACGCCGGGCGGTACGGCGCACTGGGTGGCCCTGCACCCCAACAGCACGGTCACCAGCACCGGCCTGGACGGCGAGGGGCCGACCCTGACCTCGGCCAACCCGGAGTGGTACGCGCGGGCCTCGTTCGAGCTGCCGTCGTTCGCGGACCCGGCCACCATCCAGGTCGCCTCCACCGTCCTCAACGCGGACCAGCTCGCGGTGGAGTGGCGGCTCAACGCCGGCCCCTGGCAGGCCGTCGGCCGCAACCACCAGCCGCCGGCCTACACCTTCGGCCCGGCCGCCGTGCCGGGTGCGCAGGCGGGCACGAACACGATCTACGTCCACGGACGAGAGACGGTCTTCGGTAGCGGCGCCGCCGGCGTGATGATGCACCTCATCGTCACGTACGACGTCGACCCGAGCGCCTACGAGCAGTGGCTCCGTACCACCTGCTCGGACGGCTCGATCAGCTACCTCGACGGGGACGGCAACCCCCAGACAGGCATCCCGGCGGACTACACCATCGTTCCGTGCCCCGGCGGCACGGGCGGTGACGGGTTCGACGTCGAGACCTGGCCCCTGTGCATCCTCGACAGCACCGGGACGGTCGTGCAGCAGGTCCGGGCGGAGCAGGTCTACGACACGGCGGGAGTTGCGACCGGGGCGCCGCGCCTGGTCGACGCCGTCACCGGAGACCCGGCGACCGTCCCGGCCGGGGGCAGCGTCACCGTCTGCCCCGGCGGCGGTGGGGACTCGTGCATCCACTGCGAGACCGTCATCCTTGCGGACTCCGCCCCGCTGGAGCTGGAGTTCACCAGCACCGCGGTAGACGCCACCCCGTACACCGGAGGCGCGCCGAACGCGGCGGTCGACCTCGCGACGTCTCAGCAGGCATGGGACCGCATCGACACCGACTTCAATCCCGTCGCCCCGGCGGCCAACGGACAGAGGGTGTTCGCCGCGGCCCGGATCGGCTTCGACGGCTGCCCGCCGTGCGGCGCGGACGGACAGGTCAACGTCCAGGTCTGCGCGGACTGGCACAACAACGGCCCGACCGACGCCCCGGGCGGCACGGCACGGTTCAAGGTCTTCAACGGCACGACCGAGATCCACAGCCAGGCATACCCGAACCCCATCGTGACGGGCGGCGCAGCGGTGTTCTGCACGCTCGCCACGGTGTCCCTCCAGGACGTCATCGACGGCAAGATCACGGCCACGGTCGACCTGGAGACCGTCGACGCGGCCGGCGCACAGCGGTCGTGGGAGGTGCGGCAGCTCCGGACGATCGTCACCTCCCAGATCACCGGCTGCGGTCAGCAGTTCGCCCGCACCACCTGCCGGGACTGTGAGGGGAACGTCGTCAGCGTCACGCAGACGACTTTGACCGACGGCGAGACGTACGAGCCGGTCGGCGACGTGTCCGAGCCGCTGCCGCCCAACCCGTGCGTAGGCGGCGGCACCACGGCGAGCGGCCGGCAGCTCGTGGAGCGCTGCGGCTGCTCCGATGAGGACGGCGACGGCATCGCCGAGACCCGTTACGTCGAGCTGTGGTCGGTCGACCCCGAGGGCGTCGGTACGCCGCTCCTCGTCGGCACCTACGTGGACGGCGACTTCGACCAGCCATTGACCCCGGCCGCGCCGATGGACTGCCCGGACGACGACGGAGCCACGGCGGCGCCGGTCCTCACCGGCCTCGTCCGCGTGACCGACACCAACCCGCGGAACCTGTCGGCGGACTTCCCCGGCCTCCAGTCGGTGACACTCACCGTCATCGCGGGCAACGTCGCCGTGGCCGCCTCCTCGTTCGGGGCCACGATCCCGGCCGGGACGTCCCTCACCTGGTCCGCCCTCGACGGCGAGGCCGGCCCCCTCGGAGGCTGGTCGGCCACCGGGCAGGCGGGGGCGGACTACCTCCTCGCCTGGACCTACACCGCCTGACCCAATCCACCCGGCGGGCCCCACGCCAGGGGCCCGCCACCCTGAGCAAGGAGGTATCCAGTGGCCGGGAAGATGTGGTGCTGCGGAGGCGGCTCCAGTAGCGGCGGAGGAAGCGGCGGCCTGGCCGCGGTCGCCACGACCGACACGCCGACGGTCGACCTGTCCGGGGACGGCACGGTCAGTGCGCCGATCTCGGCGGCCGTCATCGTCGCTCCGGAGCCGAACGGCGTGGAGGCGGCGGCGGGCGGCCTCCTCGTCGCGCCCTCGGCCGACACGGGCAACACGCTCAGCGTCGGCTCGGACGGGCGTCTGTTCGTTCCGGCCGGTGGTGCGCCGCTCACCGTCGAGGACAGCTCAACGGTTGACCTCACGATCACCCCATCCGGTGCCCTGCGCGCCGACGTGATCCCTGGCTCGGTGACCATCCCTACCGTCTATGCCAGCACCGTCGAGTACCGCAGCACCGCTCCTCCGGCGACGTACAGCGGGGTGACGATCCCGGAAGCTGGCGTGTGGGCGGTGCAGATCGACACCTATTGGTCTGCCACGCACACGGGCGGCGGGGTTTACACCTACACGAACGACCTGCGGATCGGTCATGTCCGCGGCGGCGCGCTTATCGCGCAGTACAACGACGTGTGGGGGCCCACCCTCGTCAGCGCGTCCAAGAACGCGGGTCAGGCGGACCGGGGCACAACCTCTCAGTCGTACGTGGGGCCGTTCCTCGCGGGAGACCAGATCGCCCTTTACAACGTGCACTCCAACGCAACCGACGCCACGTTCACCTTCACCCCCCGCGTCACAATGTTCAAGGTCAGCGACTAGGAGATCCCCATGACTGCCCGCTACTTCAAGAACCGGGACGGGGTTGTCTCCGTCTACGTTGCCCTCGCCGACACGGGTGCGGAGGTGTTGGCGGACGCCGGTCTCACCGAGATCACCGCCGAGGAATACCAGGCGGAACAGGGGAAGCAGGACGAGGCCCGTACCGCCCTCCTTCAGCCCGCCGCAGCCACCGACAGCACGGAGACGACGAAGGAGGCGGTCCCGAGTGGCGGGCACAAGCGGCAGCGTCGCCGGTAGGCCTGACGTTGAGTACGAGGTCCTGTGCGACGACAACGGGGCGTTCCTGCGCCGGTACGTCCTCGACGACGCCGGGGCCCTGGTCCCAGTTGACGCGACCCTCGACGGTGCCGACTACAACGCGGTCGGGACCGTGGTGCGGTGCGAGGCGCCCGCGACGCCGGCGAATCCGGTCCTCGACGGCACGCTCCAGCGGCAGACCGGCGCTGGCACCGTCACGGTCCCGGCCGGCGCCCGGTCCGTGACCCTCGTCGTCGTCACCGGGACGGCGGCCGTCGCGATCGGCGGCGGCTCGCCCGTCACCGTCCCGGCCGGGACCTCCCTGTCGTGGGGTGTCGACCGGGGCGGCGACGCGGGCGAGTCACTCCAGGACGCCTACGCGTTCACCGGGGTCGCCGGGTCCGATCTCCTGATCACGTCCACTCGCGAGATCTGATGGGCACGGCCGGGGACTACGAGGCGCCGCAGCGGCGCCAGGAGCGGGCGACCGCCGTCACCGACGGGAACGGGAACGCCGTCTTCACGTGGCCCGCCGGTGCCTTCGCTGCGCCTCCGGTCGTCACCGTGGCGATCCAGGGGCCGGCCGCGTTCCGCTCCCAATCGATCACCGCGAACACCGCCACCTCGACAACGGTCAACGTCCTCGCCGCGGCCGGGGTGACGCTCCTCGGTATCGGCGTCCTCGCGGCCGGTGCGCCCGCCGCCGGGGTCACCGTCCACGCGCACGCCGTGGCCCCGTAGACCGGCGTCCTCGCGCGCCAGACAATCGAACACCGCCGCTGGTTATGGGCCGGGCGACTCCTCCCTCGACACCACGAGGAGCCCTCTCATGGCTAAGTGCTGCGGCGCGAACGGCTGCAACTGCGCCGTGACTGCCGGTCCCGGCGTCACGGTCGACGGCGACGGCTCGCCGACCAACCCGTACATCGTCAGCTCGGCCGCAGGCGAGCCCACCGCGCTCCAGGCCGCCGACACCCCGACCGTCAACGCCACCGTCGGCGGGACCGGCACCGCGGCAGACCCGTTCGAGGTGAGCGCGGACGTTGTCCTCGATCCGGCTCCGCCTGGTGGTGGGGCGAACCTGCTGGAGGCCGGTCCTGACGGCCTGTACGTCGAGTGCAGCGACGTGCGGACGTGCTTCTCGGCCGGGGACGGCGCGGCGTACGACCCGGTCACCGGGGAGATCTCCGCGCGGGTGTCGGCGGACGCGGGGAACACCGTGGCGTTCGGCTCGGACGGCGGCCTGTTCTCGGCCGGGGGAGGAGGGGGCGCTCCGAGCGTCGTGACGGCCGGGGACACCCCAACGGCGAACAACACAGTGACCGGCACCGGGGCGGCCGGGGACCCGTACGTCGTCACGACGGACGTCGTCCTCGACCCGGCGCCGCCCGGGGGTGGGGCGAACCTGCTGGAGGCCGGTCCCGACGGGCTCTATGTCGAGTGCGCGGACGTGCGGACGTGCTTCTCGGCCGGGGACGGCGCTGCCTACGACCCGGCCACCGGGGAGATCTCCGCCCGGGTGTCGGCCGACGCGGGGAACGCGGTGACCATCGGCGGCGACGGCGGGCTCTACGCCCCGACGGGAGGGGGCGCCACCGTGGACACGGCGTGCGGTCTCACCGGGGACGGCTCCCCGGCAACGCCCCTCGCCGCCGCGGTGGTCGCCTGGCCCTACGCGTGCGACGTCGACGCCAACGCGGGCGGGGTGTACTGCGACAGCGCCGGCGCCCTGCGCTCCGAGCCCCGCGGCTCGATCACGTACCTCCAGGATCAGCAGATCCTCAACCCTGCCGATCTGGTGGTCCCCACGCCCGAGGACACCGAGGTCGCCACCCACGTCCTCGACGTGCCCAACCCCGACCCCTGCCGCCCTGCCTTCCTGATCATGGAGGCCGAGGTCGACGCGGATTTCAACCTCCCCGCAGGCGCCGGCGCCGCCCTCGGGATCGCCACGGACGAGATGTCCTACCTCCGCAACTCCGGGGCGACGGCGATCCTCGACACCCATATCCAGGGCACGAAAGTCGTCAACGGCGGCACGATCCCGCCGGGCGGGACGCTCACGTTCACCCTCTCCATTCGCATGGGACGGGGGTCCGGCGGCGCGACGTACAACCGCGTTCAGTCGTTCCTCCGCGCCTTCGTCATCGTCCTGTAGGAGCCCTCGACCATGGCTGACGTAACGCTGCACTACCGCACGGCTGGCGGGGTCCTGGCGTCCCGGACGGCGACCGGCGACGACCCGCAGCCCCCGACGCTTCCCGAGGGCGCTACGGCCCTCACCGAGGCCGAGTACGCCGACGCGCTCGCCGACGTCCAGGCGCAGCGGCAGGCCCACGCGCAGCAGCTCACCGAGGAGGCCGAGGCGAACCAGTCGGCCGACTACACGGCGCTGCGGACGGCCGGCATCCCCGAGGCGACCGCGCGCCGCCTGTCCGGCTACACCGGCCCCGACGGCGACTGACGACCCCCACGAGACGGAGCACCCTCATGGCTAACTGCTGCGGCGCGGCGCGCTGCACCTGCCGCGTCACCGCCGGGCCCGGCATCACCGTCGACGGCAACGGCTCACCTGGCGCCCCCTACGTCATCAGCACCGACGGCGGAGGCGCCGCTCCGACGGTTGTGACGGCGGGGGACACCTCGACCGCGAACAACACCGTCACCGGCACCGGGGCCGCGGGGGACCCGTACGTCGTCACGACGGACGTCGTCCTCGACCCCACCCCACCGGCCGGGGGCTCCAACCTCCTCCAGGCCGGGCCCGACGGCCTGTATGTCGAGTGCGCGGACGTGCGGTCCTGCTTCTCAGCCGGGGACGGCGCCGGGTACGACCCGGCCACCGGAGAGATCACGGCACGCGTCTCGGCGGACGCCGGGAACACGACCGTGATCGGCGGGGACGGCGGCCTCTACACCCCCGCGTCGTCGACCGCCGTGCAGGCCACCGACACCCCCAGCGTCGACGTCACCGTCACCGGCACCGGCACGGCCGGCGACCCGTACGACGTGAGCGCCGCCGTGCGCCTGGACCCGACCCCGCCCGGCGGGGGGAGCAACCTGATCGAGGAGGGCCCTGACGGGCTCTACGTCGAATGCGCAGACGTACGGACGTGCTTCTCGGCCGGGGACGGCGCCGCGTACGACCCGGTCACTGGGGAGATCTCCGCGCGCCTGTCCGCCGATGCCGGGAACACCGTGGCGTTCGGCTCGGACGGCGGCCTCTATTCGGTCGGGGGCGGAGGGGGCGCTCCCTCGGTCGTGACGGCCGGGGACACCCCGACCGCGAACAACACCGTCACCGGCACCGGGGCGGCCGGGGACCCGTACGTCGTCACGACGGACGTCATCGTCGACCCCGCCCCGCCGGCCGGGGGAACGAACCTCCTCCAGACCGGTCCTGACGGCCTGTACGTCGAGTGCGCGGACGTGCGGTCCTGCTTCTCGGCCGGGGACGGCGCCGGGTACGACCCGGTCACCGGGGAGATCACCGCGCGCGTCTCGGCCGACCCGGGGAACACGACCGTGATCGGCGGTGACGGCGGCCTCTACACCCCGGCCTCGTCGACGGCGCTCCAGGCCGCCGACACTCCGAGCGTGGACGTCACCGTCACCGGCACTGGGGCGGCCGGCGACCCGTACGAGGTGAGCGCCGCGGTGATCCTCGACCCCGCCCCACCCGGCGGCGGCTCGAACCTGATCGAGGAGGGGCCCGATGGGCTCTATGTCGAGTGCGCGGACGTGCGGACGTGCTTCTCGGCCGGGGACGGCGCCGCCTACACCCCGGGCACCGGAGAGGTCGAGGCGCGCCTGTCGACCGAGGCGGACAATACGGTCGTCTTCGGGCCCGACGGTGGCCTGTACGTGCCCCCTGCTGCGCTCCCGGAGGTCGGCTGCGGCCTCCAGGGTGATGGGAGCACCGGCGCGCCCCTGGCGGCGTTCCCGGTCGCCGGGTCGCAGCCGTGGGCGGACGACTGGGACTGTGACCCGGCCGCGAACTCCACGCTGAAGTGCGACCCGACGTCGGGCGCGCTGTGGACGCCTCCCGAGCACACGTCAGCCGCGGTCACCCTCCAGCAGAACCACCCCCTCGGCACGCCCACGGTCGGCGTCACGGCCGGGTTCGTCCTCGTCGACCCGAACGCCTGGAGTGAGGGCACCTACACCGCCGACACCCTGTCGCCGTGCCGGGGGGTCTCGTTCTCGACCCGGTTCACCGGGCACGTCGAACTGACCTGGCCCGCGAACGCGCAGTTCGAGTTGGGCTATGCGGTCCAGATCGACGGCGGCGGCCTGGCCGTGCGGGTCCTGCACGGCGTCTACGTCAACGGCCCGGCCCGGCGGGAGCGGTACAGCTTCGGCGTCTCGCAGGCCGCGGTCCTGCCTCCCCACACCGGCTACTCGGTGCGGGTCTACCCGGCGGTCCGGGTGATCGCAGGATCCGTGACGTTCAACCAGTGGATCACCGACACCGACCTGATCGCGATGACCCGATAGGAGCTGCGACCGTGCGCTACTTCCTCAACGACGCCGGGGGATGGATCTCCCTCAGCGGCGACGCCGACGTGTTCGGCGTGATCCCCGACGGCTACCGCGAGGTCTCCGAAGCGGAGTACAACGCGGCGGCTGGCGTCATCACGATCGAGCCGCCCGCGCCGACGCCGGACGGCGACTGACCATGCGCCCGGTGCTTGACGCCGGGCGCAGCTAGACTCCTTGATCGTAGGAATGCCGCTGGTTCTGGGCCGGGCTCTCCCCCACGTATGACGCTGCTGGTTGTGGGCCGAGCCACCACACGTCTCGTGTTGGAGGGCCCCAGTGACCTGCCCCCTGATCGCCAATCTCGACACCGTCCGTGTCACCCGCGTCGACTCCTGTGGTCGGCCCGTGTGTGGCCTCGACAACGGTTTCGTGTTCGACTGCCTCGCCTCCGTGGCGATGAACCCCAACGTGGAAGAGGGCGAGGACGTCACCTACCGTGCCGCGAACGGCCGGCAGTGCGGATTCAAGCGCGGCTGCCCGAGCTTCAACGGCTACGACGTCGAGATCAACTTCTTCAGCGTCAGCCCCGAGTTCCTGGAGATCACCACGGGTAACCCGGTGGTCTACGACTTCGCGGGCAACCCGGTCGGCTACGACGACTGCTCGCTTCAGTGCAACTCCGGTTTCGCCCTGGAGCTGTGGGCCGAAGTCCTCGGCGAGGACGTCTGTGCGGCCGACGGCGGCGGTGACGGCGCCTGGATCTACTTCCTGCTCCCGTGGGTCACGAACGGCCAGCTCGGGGACCTCGAAGTCGGTTCGGAGGCCGTGACCCTCCAGCTGACCGGCGCGACCCGCTCGGGTGGCGGCTGGGGCGTCGGCCCGTACGACGTCGTGGCGACGGACGCGGCCGGCACCGCCGGGCCGCTGCTGACGCCGCTCGGCGCGAACTGCCACCGCCGCATTCAGCTCACGACGATCGCGCCCCCGGAGCCGGTGTGCGAGTACACCCCGGTCACCGGCGGTCTGTGCCTGGCGTCCTGACGCCGTGACGGACATGGACCTCGTCGTCCCGGTGCGGACGGGTGCGGTGAACCAGCAGCTCAGGTACGCCCTGCGCTCATGGGTCGCCCACCTGCCGCACCGGTACGTGTGGCTCATCGGGTACCGGCCGCCGTGGGTCGACGGCGTTCGGTACCTGGCGACCCCGCAGACCGGAACGAAGTACGTCAACACCACCAGGGCGGTCGCCGCGGCGTGCCGCAACAAGGGCGTCAGTGACCCGTTCGTCCTGATGAATGACGACTTCTTCGTGATGCAGCCGCTCCCTGACGGGGTGCCAACCCTGCACCGTGGGCCGGTCGCCGAGGTCGAGGCGTACTACGCGACGCGCGGCAACGGCTCCTATCTGCGGGGGCTGCGCGAGACCCGGGACCTCCTCGTCGGCCTGGGCCACGAGGACCCGGTGTCCTACGAGCTCCATGTCCCGCTGGTCGTGCATAAGGAGGGCATGCTCCACACCCTCGACGTCGGCCGGCGCCTGGACGTGCTCCACAAGCGGACCGCGTACGGGAATCTCGCCGGGATCGGCGGGGAGCGGGCCGAGGACGTCAAGATCCTTTGGCGTGGCCCGCAGTTCCCGACCGACGGCCCGTTCCTGTCGACCATGCCGGACGCCTTCGCGAGCGGCATGGTCGGTGCCCACATCCGGCGCACCTTCCCCCGGGCGTGCCGGTACGAGAGGGGAGGCGGCGGGTGACGCTCCAGACCGCCCCATGTGACCCGTGGCCGTTCGAACCGTGCTGCGAGATCGAGCAGTACGACGCCGAGACCGTGACCCGGTGGGTCGCGGTCGCCTCGTCGATCCTGTGGCGCCTGTCCGGGATGCGGTGGGGTCCGTGCCCGGTGACCGTCCGGCCGTGCCGTAGGTCGTGCCTGGAGGGCTCGCCGCTCCTCGTCCGGTGGGGGGCGACGGCCGGCCCGTGGATCCCGTACATGGACGCGGGCGGGAAGTGGCGCAACGCCTCGGTCTGCGGCTGCAAGTCGTCGTGCTCCTGCTCGGAGCTGTGCGAGATCTACCTCCCCGGCCCGGTGTACGACGTGACGGAGGTGAACCTCGGGGGCCAGGTGCTCGCGCCCGGTCTCGAGTATCGCCTTGACGCACCCGGGCGCCTGGTCCGTCTCGGCGGCGGCTGCTGGCCCTCGTGTCAGGACATGGCGGCCGCGCCCGGACAGCCCGACACCCTCACCGTCACCTACCGGTGGGGCCTGCCCCTCGACGCCGCGGCGGTCGCCGCCGTGTCGGAACTCGCCTGTCACCTGCTGCGCGGGTGCGGCGGCTCGGGTGCGTGCGGCTGCAAGGCGAACCGCAACGTCACCCGGCTCCAGCGTCAGGGCGTAGAGATCGAGATCGACCCGACGCTGATCTATGCCGAGGGCCGGACCGGGCTCCCGCTCGTCGACCTGTGGCTGAGCGCCGTGAACCCCTACGGGCAGCGCGACGCCTCGCGGGTGTACTCCCCGGACTTCAAGCGCCCGCGGGTGACGCAATGGCCCTGACCCCGTTCGCCCTTCACGACCTGGCGGAGCAAGTCCTCGCCTGTGTCTGCGCCGCCCTCGACGCCGTGGCGGCCGACGAGGAGGACGTCCTCGGCTGCCCCGACCGGGCCTGTGTCGTCCCGGGCAAGGCGGCATGGGACTCCTGTGACGACCCGTGCGGCGGCGGCACCTCCGGGCAGCTCACCGTGAACGTCGCGCAGATTTTCCCGTCCACCAGCTTCCCCACCCTCGACCGCGAGGTCCGGGGCGCGCGGTCATGCCCCCCGCCAGCCGTGACGGCGGCCGAGCTGGTCATCACGCTCCTGCGGTGCGCGCCCGGACCGGACGAGGGAGGGTGCCCGCCCTCGTGCGAGGAGCTGGCGGCCTCGGCCCGGCAACTCCACGTCGACGCCACCACGGTCTACAACGCGCTCATCTGCTGTCTGCCCAAGACGGGCAGCGGCCGGCGCGGGCCGAAGTTCGTCCTCGGCGTTCAGCGCACGGTGGGCCCGGAAGGGCTTTGCGTGGGCGTCGAGCAGCGTGTCACGGTGGCCCTGCCCGGCTGCGGCCGATGCCCGGGTGAGGAGGTGTCGTGAGCGTCGAGGTGCGGCTAGATCAGGGGGCGTTGCGCAGGCTGCTCCGGTCCCGGAGCGGACCGGCGCGGCGGAAGCTGGAGGAGCGCACCCGCAGGGTCGCCGGCATCGCCGAGGACCGTGCGCCGGGCAGCATGGGGGACTACGTCACGTGGACCGTCGAGGAGGGCCCTGGCGGGCTTCAGGGGATCGTGCGGTGTGACCACCCGGCGGTGCGGTTCGTCCTCGACGGCACCCGGCCCCACATCATCGTGCCCCGCCGGGCGAAGGCCCTGCGGTTCCGTGCCTCGGGCGGGATCGTGTTCGCGAAGCGGGTGAGGCATCCGGGGACCAGGCCCAACAACTTCATGGCCGAGGCCCTGCGGCTGGGCCGGTAGAGTCGGTGCCGGCCGCGTGGTGATCCTGGTGGGTCCAGCGCCTAACGACGAAGGCCCCGAGGGGTGGTGCCCCCGGGGCCTTCGCGGTGTCTGCGGTCAGAACCCTCCGGAGTCGCAGCTCGACGACGAGGACGACGACCCGGAGTCGTATGACGACGAGGACGAGGAGCAGGACGAGGAGGACCCGCTCGTCGACCCGCTGTCGTAGACGGTCGAGGTGTACGGGGTGGGGTCGTAGGAGGTGCGCGCCGTCGCGGCCGGGGCCGTGGTCGACGAGGTGGACGAACGGGGCTGCTGCGCCCTGCGGCGCCGGAAGATGCTCATGCCGGCAGTCTTCCGCCCGGTACGTCACCCTCACCCTGATTTGAGCAACATCAGCGGTTACGGACCGGTCCAGGCACTAGGTGCCGTGCTCTACGCTTCCACGTACGCCGCTGGTTCTGGGCCGGGCGATCGCGCGGGAGACAAGGACACACCCCGTGGCCAAGAAGTCATTTGCTCTCAACACCGAGCCGCACGTCGCCGACGTCGGGGGGACGGAACTCGCCTTTCAGCCCGAGGTCATGGGCGATGAGTTCATGGACGCGCTCGGCGAGCTGCGCGAGGCGCAGAAAGCCGCCTCCGGCATCGACCTGGAGGACTTGCAGACCCTCGACCCGGACGCGCTGCGCAGCGCCTCGCGCGGCCTTCGCGGGTTCCTCGCACAGCTGATGCTGCCCGAGTCGGCCGAGCTGTTCACGCGCCTGGACGTCGTCGCGGACGGGGCGGTCGTCGGCTCCTACCAGGACCGCGAGGAGGCGCAGCAGCACGCCGACGGGATCGCCGGCGCGAAGGTGCAAGACGCCCTGCGGCTGCCGGACCGGGTCCTCGTGGAACTCATGGAATGGGTGACCGAGCTGTACGGCGGAGGTGCCGACCAGCGCCCTCCTACGTCGTCCTCCGCCTCTGCTCCGCGATCGCAGAAGGGTGGGAGGCGTGGGATGGGAGTCTCGCCCTCCAGGGTGTCGACCCCCGCAGCTGGACGCTAAGGCGGATGCTCGCCGCCGCCGAGGCGCAGATGGACGCCGCGGCCGAGGACGAGCAGGAACGGGCCCGCAACCGGGCCAAGCTCTACGCGCCACCCGAGCGGGCTCGTCGACGGGCACCTCGTGCCCCTGACGCGCCGCGCCCCAAGCCCGCCGCCGGCGGTATGACGTTGGACGGCGCACAGGCACTCATGGCGCAGTTGGCGGCGCAGGACGCACAGCTCACCGGCAGGCGCAGCGGCTAACCTGGGGACCAGGCCAGGCCGCGCGCCTCGCCGCTCTTCGCCGACTGGTTATGGGCCGGGCGTCGCCGCTGGTTAAGGGCCGGGCAGCACCACTATCCGTGGGGTTGTCCGATGGCCGGCGAGGAAGAGGACTACGGGTCCGCCCGGATCCGCATCGAGCTTGATGACGACGGCGCCGTAGCCGACTCGCAGGCGCTCGGGCAGCGGATCCAAACCGCGATCGACCGGGCTACCCGGAACATCGGGCAGCAGATCCGCCGGAACATCGAGCGGGGCCTGTCGGCGGCGATCTCCGTTCGGGTGGAGCCGGATACCGCCCGGTTCGAGACGAGGCTCCAGAGGGCCCTACGTGGCCTGTCGACCGCCGTCGACGTCACCCCCGAGACGACCCGGTTTCAGATCCGTCTCGCGCGGGCGCTGCGCGGTCTGTCGGCGACGGTCGACGTCCGCCCCGACACCTCCCGGTTCGCGACCCGGCTGACGGCCGCCCTGCGCGGTCTCGGGAGCAGCGTCACCGTTCCGGTCGTCCCGGACGCCGCCACCTTCCAGGCGCGCGTACAGGCCGCGTTGCGGTCCCTCGGCACGGTCACCCTTCAAGCCACCATCGACCCGGACCGGTTCCGGGCGCGGGTGCAGAACGCGGTGCGCGGCCTGGCCGTCACGGTCGAGCTGCGCCCCGACATGAGCCGGTTTCAGGTCCGGCTCAACCGTGCCGTCCGGGGGATGACGGCGAACGTCCGAGTCGAGCCGGACGTCTCCCGGTTCGCCGCCCGGCTGCGCCTGCGGCTGCGCGCGCTGGGCACGGTCACGATCCAGGCCGAGGCCGACGCCGTACGGTTCCGGCAACGGCTGGAGCGCGCCCTCCGCGGCCTGCCCCCGATCTCGATCCGCGTCGACCCGGACCTCACCCGCCTTAACCAGGCACTCACCAACCACCGGGCCGCACCCCTCGTCGTCCCTGTCGACCCGGACCGCGACCGGTTCCGCTCCGCGCTGTCGCGGATGTTCTCCGGGGTGGCCGGGATCGCCGCCCGCGCCGGCCGCGCGCTGACCGGGCTCCTCCAGTTCGGGGCGATCGGCATCGCCGCGGCCGGCGCCGCGTCCGGTGTCGGCGCGTTCCTGGCGGCGCTCGCCCCGGCCGCCGGGATCGTCGCCGCCCTCCCGGCCGTCATCGCCGGGGCCGCCGCGGCGATGGGCGCCCTGAAGCTCGCGACACAGGGCGTCGGCGACGCCCTGAAGGCAGGGTTCTCGGGGGACGCGGAGAAGTTCGCCGAGGCCCTGGAGAAGCTGAGCCCGGCCGCCCGCGAGGCCGTCACGGCGGTCACCGCGTTCCAGCCGAAGCTCAAGGAGCTTCAGCAGTCCGTACAAGAGTCGTTCTTTTCGAAGTTCGCCGACGACATCGCCCCGGCGGTCAAGAACCTGCTGCCCCTCGGGAAGGGGCTCCAGGGCATCGCCGGCGAGTTCGGCAAGGCGGCGTCGGAAGGCCTGAAGTTCGCGGCGAGTTCGCAGGCCCTCGGCCCGCTGAAGACGATCCTCGCGGGGACGAAGTCGGCGGTCTCCGGTCTGTCGACGGCGACCGCGCCCCTCGCGAAGGGGTTCCTCGACGTCGCCGCCGCCGTCCTGAAGGCGTTCGGGCCCGGGGTCGGCAAGAGCATCGCGCAGACCGGCGCCTCCCTGGGGACGAGCCTGTCGGCGTTCGCCGCGTCCGGCCGTGCCGTCGAGTGGGTCCGGGACGCGGTCGCCGTCTTCCGGCAGCTCGGCGAGATCGCGGGGAACGTCGGCGGGATCATCCGCGGCGTCTTCCAGGCCGGGGAGACGGCCGGCGCCGGATTCCTCGGGAACCTCGCGACGATCACGGGGCAGCTAGAAGCGTTCGTCAAGTCGGCCCAGGGACAGACGGCCCTACAGAACATCTTCGCCACGGTCGGCACGATCGCCGCCCAGCTCGGGCCGATCATCGGCGCCCTCGTCACACAGATCGGGGCGATCGCGCCGAGCCTCGCGCCGATCTTCACGGCGCTCGGTCCGGCGATCGTCAACCTGATCAACTCGCTCGGTCCGGCGCTCGCGCAGATCGCCCCCGCCCTGGCGACCGTCGGCACCGCCCTCGCCGACGGGCTCGCCGCCATCGGTCCCGCCCTCGGTCCCCTCGGCGGTGCCCTGGCGAGCATCCTGACCGCCCTCGCCCCGGTCCTGCCGCTGGTCGGGTCCCTGGCGAACATGGTCGCCTCCCTGCTGGCGCCAGCGCTACAGATCGTAGCGGCAGCGCTACAGCCTGTAATCAGTGCGCTGGTCGGCGCCCTGATGCCGATCATCCCGCCCCTGACGCAAGCCTTCGCCGGGCTGCTCCAGGCGCTCATCCCGCTCGGTGTCGCCATCGGCCAGGCCCTCGGCCAAGCCGTCGCCGGGCTCGCCCCGCTCCTCGCGCAACTCGCCGGGGTGATCGTTCAGGTCGTCGTCGCGATCACCCCCCTGATCGCGCAGATCATCGCCGCCCTGCTGCCGGCGCTGCCGCCCCTGATCGCTGCCTTCAACGCGATCGTCGCGGCGGTGATCCCGCTCCTGCCGCCGATCCTCGGCCTGGTCCAGGCGCTCGTACCGCTCGTGTCGACGATCATCCGGATCGTTGCGCCGATCCTCCAGGTCGCGGCAGCGTTCGCCGGGTGGGCGGCGATCAACATCGTCGTCCCGCTGATCTCGCTGATCGTCGGCGCCCTCGGCAAGCTGATCGGGATCCTGACGACGGTCGTCAACTTCGTCACCAGTTTCGTCAACGCGGTGATTGCTGGTTTCAAGTACCTGTACAACGTCCTCGTCGGGAACTCGATCATCCCCGACTTGATCAACGGGATCATCCGGTGGATTCGGCAGCTCCCGGGGCGTGCCGCGAGTGCCCTCTCGTCGATCGTGTCGGCGATCGTCGGGCCGATCCGCCGCGCCGCCTCCTCGGCTCTGTCGGCGGCCTCCAAGTTCGTCAGTGACGTCGTCGCCGCGGTGCGCAAGCTGCCGGGTCAGGCCGCGAGCGCCCTGTCCAACGCGAAGACGGCGCTCGTCTCCGCTGGCCGCGACCTGATCCGAGGCATGATCAACGGCGTTAAGGAGATGGCCGGTTCGATCGCCTCGGCCGCGAAGGAAGTCGTATCCGGCGCGATCTCCTCGGCGAAGAACGCCCTCGGGATCTCCTCGCCGTCCAAGGTGTTCCGGCAGATCGGCCGGGACACCGGCCGCGGCTTCATCGCCGGTCTGACCGGCACCGCCGCCCAGATCAAGGCGACGACGGACAAGGTCGCGAAGTCGATCATCCGGGCGTTCGAGGGGCGCCGCTCCACGCTCGATGACCGGCTGGTCGCCATGGTCGACGCCGGGAACAAGAAGCTCCAGAAGCTCGCGACGCAGCGTGACGCCCTCGCGAAGCGGATCGCCGACGCGCAGAAGTTCGCGGCGGAGACGACGAAGGCCGCCGTCGACGCGTTCTCTCTGGCCAACCTGACGCAGGGCGCGGAGGCGTTCACGGCGAGGACGATCACGTCCGGGCTGGAGGACGCCGTCGCCCGGGTGAAGGCGTTCAGCGCCGACCTCAACCGGCTCGCGCGCCGAGGGCTGCGTAAGGATCTCCTCGCGCAGATCATCGGCCTCGGCCCTCAGCAGGGGGCGCAGCTCGCCGACGTGTTGGCCAACTCGACCAGCGACAACCTGAAGCGGATCAACAGCCTTCAGGGGCAGCTCACGAAGGCGGCCGGCGCCCTTGGCAACACCTCGGCCGACGTGCTGTATGACGCGGGGAAGAACGCCGGGCGCGGCTTCCTGGAGGGGCTGAAGGGTCAGCGCAAGTCCATCGAGAAGTTGATGTTGGACATTGCGCGGGGCATGCAGGCCGCCATCCGTACGGCGCTGAAGATCCGCAGCCCTTCACGGGTGTTCATGCGGATCGGTGACATGACCGGGGCCGGTCTGCACATCGGTCTGCTTCGCCGTCTGTCGGCGCTCCAGACCGCGAGCCAGGCCGCGGCCCGGGTCATGGCCGACGGCATCGCCGCGCAGCTCCACGGGCTCAGCGCGGAGCCGATCCCGCTGACGCGCGGGCAGCGCTCGCGGCAGGCGTCCGACGCCGGGAACTTCGCCGCGTTGTTCCGCGGCCGAGGACCCGGAGGCCCCGGCACGGTGATCAATAACAACTGGGAGATCCGCGAGGTGGGCAATGCGCACGTGACCGCGCAGCGCGTACTGAACCGGCTCGCGTTCGATGCGGGAGTGAGCTGATGGCGGCCGAGTGGTACCTGAACTACGGCGGCGTCGAGGTCGCCAACCATGCCCGGCTGGAGGCGTACCTCGAAACCGTCGGCTCCCCGCTGTCGAGTCAGGGGGCGTGCGGCTGCCCCTCGTTCGGCGCCGCGATGCTGGAAGAGCTGCCGTACACCACGCCGGACGACCCCGACTCGCCGGCACCGTGGTACGACCCCGACGTCCCGGCGAGTCTCGAGTTCGCCGGGCTCCTGGTCCTCGACGTCGCCGGGCTCGACGACTACCCGGTCCAACGCACGGTGACCGGGGGGATCGCCGGGGGCGGCGCCATCGGCCCGGCCCGCGCGCTGCCCCGCACGATCACCGTCACCGCCCTCGTCCTCGGCGCTACCTGCTGCGGGGTGGACTACGGGCTCCACTGGCTCGGGCAGGTGCTCCAGGGGTGCACGTCCGGGGAGTGCGACGGGGACTGTCTCCAGGTGTTCAACTGCTGCCCCGGGGAGGAGCTGACCCCCGAGGAGTTCCAGACCCGGCACCGGCGGACGCTGCGCCGGGTCGCCCTCGTCGAGGGGCCGCGGGTGACCGCGCGCGCCGGCGACGGCTGCGGGATCGGCGAGTGCCAGAACGGCGCGGACATTCTCACCGTGGAGTTCGTCCTCACGGCGGCCGTGCCGTGGCTGTGGACGGACCCCATGCCGGTGCTGGAGGTCACCCCGCCCATGGACCTCGACGGGTCGTGTGTGGAGTGGTGCGTCCACCCGGCCGGGGACGCCGGGTGTCCGGGCGGCTGCCGGTTCGCCGACTGCCCGGACCCGACCGCGGCGTGTGCCGACACCCGCTGTGCGGTCGACCCTCCTCCGCTGCCCGGGTCGCCGCTGAACACCTGCTTCTGCCTCCCCCTGGCGTCGGAGCGGGCCTGCTACGAGATGGACCTCACCGGCCGGCCGAACTGGTCGTCGGACGTGCCGGTCATCACCGTCCGCTCGGGGTCGTCGGAGCTGCGGAACCTGACGATCGAGATCTACGAGCAGAGCGAGGAGGGCCTGACGTGCGAGGAGACCGCCGACATGGAACGGTGCTCGCCTCACTCGTTCTTCCACGTCGCCTACGTCCCGGCCGGTGGGGCGGTCACCCTCGACGGGCAGACCGGGCGGGCCACGGTCGAGTGCGGCGGGGTGTGCGAGTCGAGCCCGGACGTCTACGGCCGGGACGGGATGCCGGCGACGTACAAGCCCCTGGAGTGCGCGAGCTACTGCGTATGCATTTCCACGGACCTCCAGGCGCCTCCTGCCCTTGACGCCCTCGTCACGGTCAACGTCTCGGGGAGGGGCCTGTAATGGCGGTCGCAGGGTGCGGTACCCATACGGCGCGGGTCGTCGACCGGAACGGGGCGACCGTCGCGACGGCTGACGTGCTCACCGAGACGGAATGGACGAGGACGCTCGACGCGGTGTCGACGGCCCGGGTGACGATCCAGCCGGACGGCGACTGTTGCAACCGGCTCGGCCGGGTGTCGACCTGGCGGCACCGGCTGATGATCTTCCGTGACGAGCAATACGTGTGGGACGGGCCGGTCACCGGGATCTCGTGGTCCCTGGGGCAAGTGGAGCTGCGCGCACAGGACGTGCTCGCGTGGCTGGACAACCGGGTCCCGCACGCCTCCCGGACGTTCACGAACGTCGACCTCGCCGAGATCGCGGCATGGCTTATCGAGGACGGCTACGCCCCCGACGACCCGGGGCACACGGTGCGGGTCGTCGACCCGGCCGGAGTCACCGGCTCGCGGACGTACACGATCGGGGTCGGGCAGACCGGGGACCACCTCCGCCAGCTCGCCGAGGCCGGGATCGACTTCACGGCGATCGGGTCGACGATCCTCCTCCTCCCGGAAACCCACATGGCCAACGTCGGCCGCCTCTCCGACGTCGACCTCCCCGAGGGCCTGGAGGTCGCCGAGGACGGCGCGTCCCTCGTCACCCGGTGGGTCGTCGCCGGGTCCGAGGACAGCGGCGCCATCGGCTCGTTCGGCGGCGTCGATCCCTACTACGGGTTGCACGAGCGGTACGTCGAGATGAGCGAGATCACCGACAACACCTCGGCGGCCGAGGCGGCGAAGGCCCGCCAGCGGGTGTCTCGGGTGGTGCCCGTGTTCGTCGACACCCAGCAAGTCACCATCAGCCCGGACGCGGCGATCGACGTGCCCTCGCTCGTGCCCGGCTGGACCCTCGACGTCACCTCGGCGTCGACGTGCCGTCAGGTGTCCCAGCGGCTGAAGATCACCGGCGTGCGGGTGCAGGAGACCGGCGGCGACGAGGACACCCCCGGCACGGAGAGCGTGCAAGTCCAGGTAGCAGCGAGCGGAGCGGAGGCCGCCTGATGGCGATGCGTGGATCCCCGGCGCGACGGGTGGTCGGCAACCCCCTCGCCGGCGTCCTCGGCCACCTCGACCAGCGGGCCAGGATCGGCGGTCAGCGCCGCGCCGCGAGGACCGAGGGGCCGCGCGAGGAGGACCCGCCCCCGCCCGCCCCCGCCGCGCCCGTCGCGGCGCCCGGCGGCCCCCTGGCGGCCGTCCTGGAGACCGAGGAGGACGGACGGGCACGGTGGGCGTTCCCGGCCCCGTACGGCACCGTCCCGGCCGTCACAGCGACCGCCGTCGACCCGGACCCGGGCGACGACGAGCGCACGGTGTGGGCAGCGCTGGAGGAGGTCACCGGCTGGTACGCGACCGTCCGCGTCTGGCAGACCAGGCCCCGCCGCGGTACCGGGGTCGCGGCCCCTGCCGGGGCGGGCGTGCGCGTCCATGTGATGGCGGCCGCCGTACCCTCCGGGCATGACTGACCGCACCCTCGCCCGCCCGTTCCAACTCCACCTGCCCGGGGAGCGGGTGCTCCACGGGGCGCAGTTCCCCAGCGGCCGGGCCTTCGTCGACGGCGCCGAGGACGAGCAGGAACTCCCGGTGTACGGCATCAGCCTCGGCGCGGTGCTGGAGCGGTTCCCCGGCGGGGTCGTCCTGTGGCTCGAAGATCTCTACCGCCTCGACGACCCTCGGCGCTGCTCCTGCTGCTCGGTCGACGAGCGGTGTTCGGGCTGCGGCCGGTGCTCGGCCGTCTGCTCGGGCTGCGGCTGACGATTACCCTGCTGGTCGTGCCGCTGGTTGTGGGCCGGGCCGTCCCTCTCCTGCCTGGAGTGCGCCCGTGGCCAGTGTGTGTGTCGATGACAGCTACTTCGACGTCGGACCTGACGGTCGGCTGACGATGGTCCCCGGTTCCCTGGGGCTGCGAGACATCCTGTACTTCAAGGAGTCGGGAACCCACGAGTTCAACAAGGCCGCCTATCCCTGGCTCGCCCGTATTTGGGTCCAGGTCCAGGCAGCCGGGGGCGGCGCGGCCGGCGCGAGGGCGAATGCGGGCCAACTGGTCGCCGGACCGGGGGGAACGGGCGGCGGGTACGCGGAGCGGCTGATCGAGGCATCGGCGCTCGGCGCGACGGAGACGATCGTCGTCGGCGAGCCCGGCAGCGCGGGCACCCCGACCGTCGACGGTGGCAACGGCGGGAACAGCTCCTTCGGTGGGTTCTGCACCGCGAACGGGGGCTTCGGCGGACAGGTGGTCATGTCCTCGGGGGCGGGGCCGGTCTGCTACTCGGGTATGGCTGGCCCTCTCGCCGGGATCGGTGATATCGCCGAGGGCGGAGGGGCGAGCGGCGGCCCGTTCCGGATCAGCGGGGAGCAGGGGCAGAGCGGCCCGGGTGGCGACGCGCGGCTCGGTCACGGCGGGTGGCAGCGTGCCTCTACCGGTGGCGGCGGTGCGGGCCGCGGCTACGGCGGAGGCGCGGCCGGCGCCCTCGCGCGGGACGGCGACAGCACGAACGGCACCCCCGGACAGGGCGGCGTCGTGATCGTCTGGCTCTACGGCTGACCCCGATCCCGGACGGATCGTCCGCCCGCGGACGGACGGCGTCCGCGCAGCTCAGCGACCCCGTCCGCCCCCTGGCGTCCGACCTCGTCCGCCCCTGGACGGACGGTCCGTCCGGGGCGCGTCCGCCCCTCGTCCGCCGGGCGGACGCGAGGGGGCGGCATACAGTGGACGGTGCGCGCCGCTGGTTGTGGGCCGGGCCGAGACAACCCCGCGAGGACGGTGGGATCTGTGGCGCGATGCGGCTGCGGTGGCGGCCTGTGTAACTGCGTGGTCGAGGCCGGGACGAACGTCGTCGTGTCCGGGTCCGGCTCGGCGGCGAACCCCTACGTGGTGAGTGCGGAGGTCCCGTGCGAGGACGTCCGCGCGTGCCTGTCGGCCGGGCCCGGGATCAACTTCAACCAGGCGAGCGGAGAGATCTCCGCCGACGTCTCCGGGCAGGCGGGCAACAACCTCGTCGTCGGGCCCGACGGCCTGTATGTGGCGACGGCTGGCGGCGCGGTCCTCACCGGGTGCGGTCTCGACGGCGACGGCACCGGCAGTGCGCCCCTCGTCGCGGCCACCCAGGCATGGCCCTATCCGTGCTCTGTCGACACCGAGGCGGGCGGCGTCTACTGCGACAGCAGCGGCGTCCTGCGCTCCGACCCTCGACCCCGGATGACGTTCACCTCGTACTTCGACGAGCGCGACTACCCGGACGTCCCGGTCCCCGCGGCGGCGACGACCGTGATCGACTCGTTCACCGTCAACGTCACCAATCCAGATCCGTGCCGCCCGGCGCAGGTCTACACCGAGCGCGAGGTAGACGTCCGCGTCGTCCTCCCGGCCGGGGCCGGGGCGGGCACCGGGCACGGCTCCGACGAGATGTTCTACATGCGGAACACGGGGACCGGCACGATCGTCGGCGCGCACGCGCAGGCCACGAAGTTCCTGCCCGAGACGTTCACGCTCGGCCCCGGCGCGACGGCGCCGATCACCCTGAACGCGACGGCCGGCCGGGGCTCGGGCGGCGCGTACTACTACCTCGTCAACTTCGTCCTGCGGGCCCTGATCATCAGTCTGTGAGGAGCGCACCCATGCTCGACGTCCCCGGCCTGCCCGGTCTGCCGCTGCCCGACCTCGTCACGAAGACGCTGTATGTCCTCTTCCCGGACGGCATGCTCAGCCAGATCACCGCGTCCGCCGTCACCGAGCCCGCCCTCCCCGAGGGCGCGAAGCTGGTGACGCAGGAGCGTTACGAGGAACTGCGCGGGCAGATGCGCGAGCGGCATGAGGCGCGGCTCGCCGAGATGGAGGCCGTCGAGGCGCAGCTCCGACGCGACCAGTACGACGACCTCCTAGCGGCCGGTGTCCGGGAGGCGACCGCGCGGTCCCTGTCCGGCTACGACGGTCCGGCCGAGGGGGCGTAAAGCTACACTCCGAGCACGACGCCGCTGGTTCTGGGCCGGGCAGACCTCCTCCCACGGGAGACGTCCATGTCCCACAGCGAGGTTTCCCCACCTCGGCCCACGGTCGGCCGGATCGTTCATTACCGCAGCCACGGCACGCCGATCCGTGAGGACGGCACACAGGCGCATCCGCCGCGGTGCCGGGCTGCGCTCATCACCGACGTCTACGACGAGACCAACCCGCACCCCGACCCCGAGGTAATCCCGGGGGTCGAGGGCGCGGAGTGGGTCGCGCTGCACGTCTTCAACCCGCGCGGCGACTTCTACGACGACGCCTGTCACGACGAGACCACGAAGCTCGGCGGTACCTGGCACTACCCGGAGCGTGTGTGATGGCTGCTCCCATGGCGCCGGCCGACTGGCGCCGGGCGCTGAAGGCCGAGGGCGTCCGCTTCATCGAGCTCGACGGGTGGACCACCCGGGGCCGGGACCAGGCCACCGGCAAGACCTTCGGCCCGGTGAACGGGGTCCTCAACCACCACACCGCCGGGCGTGACTCCCTCGACCTGATCGCCTACCGCGGGCAGGGGGCGGCCGTCCCGCCGCCCCTGGCTCACGCGCTGCTGCGTAAGGACGGCGTCGTCGTCCTGGTCGCCGACGGCCGCGCGAACCATGCCGGTCTGGCGGCGAAGAACTCGTTCGACGCGATCGTTGCCGAGAAGCCGATCCCGAGGCCGTCCAAGGCGTCCGGGACGGTCGACGGCAATGACCACCTGTACGGCCTGGAGACGGAGAATCTCGGCAACGGGACGGACGTCTACACCCGGGCCCAGTACGACGCATGGGTCCGCTTCAACGCCGCGATCTGCCGCTTCCACGGCTGGGGCGCCGGATCCTGCGCCGGGCACCTGGAGACCAGCGTCGAGGGCAAGCCCGACCCGAAGGGGCCCGTCGACGGCTACGGCCGGCGCGGTCGCTTCCAGTTCACCATGGGGCAGCTCCGCGCCGACGTCCATGAGCGCCTGGCGCACGCGCCGAGCTGGTCCCCGCCCACCGAGGAGGTCACCACCATGCCCGATTACGTGAACCTGGGGCTCGCGCACGGCTACCAGCTCGCTCCCGGTACGTGGGACGACGTGGAGTTCACGACCGAGTGGAACGACGAGGCCGGGGACCACGACCCGAACAGCCCGACGTTCGTGGAGGGGCCGGCCGGGTTCACCGGGTCCGTGTCGTTCCGCTTCGCGCACCTGCCGGTGGGCGAGGTCGTCCAGGTCCGCATGTCGGAATACGACGCGGCCGGGGAGCTGAAGGCGAACCATCCGATTCACGAGGTGATCGGCACGGCGGGCGGCACGTTCTCCGTGGTGCCCCTGACGAAGCGGGTCGGCCCCGGCCGGTCCATGCGGGTCCGGCTGCTGAACCAGTCGGAGGAACACATCGAGGTCGCCAGCGCCGTCCTGACGGCGTGGGTGTGGGAGGGCTGAGCCATGGCAGAGCCGATCGAGCGCAAGGTGAAGTGGGCGACCGCCGCGGCTTACCTGACGTCGTCGGGGCTCCTCGGAGTGCTCGCCGCGGTGCAGGACAACGCCCGGGTCCTGGAGCCGCTGCCCGACAGCATCAGCCCCCTCGTCCTGTCCCTGGTCCCCGGCCTGATCACGTTCGCCGCCGGGTGGAAGGCGAGGCACACGCCGCGCCCCAACCTGCGGAGGTGAGCGGGTGAACGTGAGCACCGGTATCGCGGGCCTCGACGCCGCCCTCGTGTGGGGCGGCGCGGTCTCCGTGCTGGCGACCGTCGTCACGGTCGCATGGCGGGCGATCCGCTCGGTGTCCCGGGTGGTCGGCCGTACGGGGCAGTTCCTCGACGACTGGTATGGGGAGGAGGAGAGGCCGGGGGTCCCGGAGCGGCCGGGCGTCATGCAGCGCCTCGCGTCGCTGGAGGACGGCCTCGACCACCTCCGGCACGAGGTGCGGCCCAACTCGGGGGAGAGCCTGCGGGACGCGGTCGACCTGGCGAACCAACGGCTCGCCCGGTTGTGCCCGGACCCCGAGCCCGGGTGCGGCGACTCACGGCAAGGGTGTGGCCCGCCTCCGTCGCCGCCCGAGGAACCGCCGGCCAGCCCGGCCCCATGACCAGGACCCTCGCCCTCCTCCGTGTCCGGGAGGGCGGGGGTCCTGCCTCGTCTGTGGGATCCTGTCCGGCGCACGAGACGGAGGACACCCGTGACTGCTGACACCGACCTCGACGATCTCCTCGCGGCGCTCCCGCCGCTGGACACCCGGAAGATCCTCGACGAGATCCAAGCCGCCCGACGGCGGGCCGAGAGCGCGCCGCCGCCGAGCGTCATCCCGCCACCCGAGCACGTCTTTCCGAACGGCCGCCGCTGGTCGTCGCCCGTGCTCGCGTTCCCCTGTCCGCACCGGTGCGGGTGGGCGCACCTGGAGGACCCGGTCGTCAACGACCTGGAGGAGGCGTGCCAACCGTTCGTGATCCCGGCCGGGACCGAGGAGGAGATGACCCGGGCGTTCAACGCGCGCGCGGACGCCCGCGCCGAGGCGCTGCGGGCCCGGATCGAGAACGGGATCCGCGAACATCTGGGAACGGCGCATTCGGATCACGACGGTGTGCGCACACTGGGAGCGCGCCCCCAGTCATCCCCCCCGGCTGGGAGCCACGGTGCGGCCCCGCCTTCCTCCCCCCCGATGGCGGGGCCGCCGTACGTCCGAGGAGAGTCGTGACCGACGAGACCACCGAGCCCGGGTGCCCCTGGTGCCGGCATGCCATCGAGGAGCACGAGGAGCGGGGCGGGCACCGGGTGTGCACGCGAGGACGTGAGCGTCCGTCATGCCGGGCCTGCGCAGAGATCCGTGACCGGCTGACCGTTCCCGAGGCGCCGCTCACCTTCGCCGCGGTGATGGACCGTCCGCCGAGCGTCCTGCCGTACCCGCTCGTCTACGGGCGACCCCTCCGCCAGCGAGTAATGCACCCCCCGGCTACGGTCCCTGACGTCAGATAGTGCTGCTGCTACTCGACAACCGACGCCCGCCCGGAGACCCAGCTCCCGGGCGGGCGTTGGGCATTCAGGCGGCCGGGGTGTAGTCGTCCTCGTGGAGTTCGCGCCACTGGGCGAGCAGGCGCTCATATCGGTCTGTGCGCTGGGGACTTGGGGGCTCGTCTATCAGTCTGCGGATCGCTGCGTTGACCCGTGTGCGGGCGCGCTGCAGCGGGCCGTGAGGCCGAGAGCGGGAGGGCATGACGTCACCGTACGAGCTGGCACTGACACCGGGGAGGGTCGCCCAGAGCTGCGCCCCTCGTCGGCTCGGGAGCGACGAGGGGGCGCAGATCGGAGTAGCGTTCTGAGTGTCTAGGTCAGAACGAGGAGACCAGTATGCCCCTCAGCAGTGACGAGCACATCGGCACACGCGTCCGGATCGCCCGGAATGCTGCCGGATTGACCCAGGTTGAGCTAGCGGATTTCCTCGACAGGACGGCCGATTGGGTCGCTGGCGTCGAGAACGGCCGTAGAGCACTGGACCGATTTTCTGTCATCACCGCGATCGCCGAACGGTGTGACGTTGACGTGGTCTGGCTCCTGGGCCAGCCGTACCGTCTGGAACGCAACGGGGGCAGCCTCGCGCACGCCCACATCCCGGCCCTGCGTACCGGCCTGCGCCGCTCGAACCTCATCCTGTCCGGACACCCAGGGATGGACCCCTCCGGGGCGCCGGTCGACCTCGCGGTCCTGCGCCGGCGCTCCGCCGCGGCGAACTCCGCCCGCCAGGCGGCGAACCTCCCGAAGGTCGCCACCCTCCTCCCGCCCCTTGTCGAGGATCTGAACACCGCGCTCCTCGTCGTCGACGGCCCCGCCCGCGAGGAAGCCCTCCGGCTCCTGGCGGACGCCGCCCGCACCGCGCGCATGTGCCTCAACCAGCTCGGCTACCCGGATCTCGCCTGGTCCTCGGCCGAGGTCGCGGCCGGCGCGGCGACGATGCTCGGCGACCCCGTGGTGAAGGCCGCCGTCGCCTGGGACCGGTGCGGCGCCCTGCTGCACCAAGCCACCCTGCGCGAGGCGATCGCTGTCGCCGATGCTGCCCTGCGGGACCTGGAGCCGTACGCGACCGCCCGGGGCGCCGACGAGCGGGCGGTGTCTCTGCGCGGGGCGCTGCACCTGCGGGCGGCGATCGGGCACGCCCGCGGCGGGCACGCAGACGACGCCTGGGCGCGCGTTGACGCCGCGCTGGAGGACGCCGACCGGCTCGGCCCGGCCTGGTACGACCTGGAGGCACAGACGGTGTTCGGGCGGGGCACGGTGGCCGTGCACGCGGCGGAGGCCGGGGTCGAGGTAGACCAGCCGGACACGGGCCTGAAGCGGGTGCCCAACGCCGACGTCAACGACGTCCCCAGCAAGGAGCGTCGCACTCACTTCGCGATCGACAAGGCGCGCGCCCTGCACCGTATGGGGCGCAGCGCCTCGGCCGTGGTGAAGCTGCGTGAGGCCGCCGGGCAAGCGCCGTACTACGTCTACGCCGACCCGATGGCGAGGGCGCTGGTGTCGGACCTGGCCCGGGTCAACGTGCCGTCACAGGCGTCGGCGCTCTCCGGGCTGATCCGGAACATGGAACTCGTCGGGTAGCGCGGGGCGCACGAGGGGGCGCTCCTGCTTACCGGAGCGCCCCTGCGAAAAAAGTAGGGTCCGCGGCTTGTCTGCGGACAACCCTGGTGGGGTCACAGTTCGTACCCGAGTGAACACCAGGGGGTATCGGCAATGGAGCCGATCAACACCCGCGACTCGGCCACCGCAGCAAGGGCTTACCTGGCCCTGGAGTGGCCGCTCGCGTTGGGCCACCGGTACCGGCCCAAGCAGGGCTGCACCTGCGACCGAGCCGACTGTCCGATTCCCGGGGCGCATCCCGACCCCGCCGCGGCTCGCCTGGACGAGTCGTCTCTCCTCGGCGCTCTGGAGTCCTCGCCGGGCGCCGGGCTCATCGCCTACACCGAGCGGTTCGACGCGGTCCTCGTCCCCCGTCAGATCGGCATGGCCGCGATGGTCCTCCTCGACCGCGCGAGCCCGGTCACGTGCCTGGTCGTGGGGCAGGACACCTACGCCCTGCTCGTCCTCCCGTCGACCGGCCGGTACGCCGCAGTGGACGAGCGGGTCGAGGTGCGCACCGGCTCCGAGGGATGGATCGCCCTCCCGCCGAGCCGGGGCGTGCGGTGGGACACCGCGCCGTGGATCGAGGCGAGCACTCAGCCGCGGAAGCTGATCCACGGCGACGAGATCCGCCACCAGCTCGCCGACTGCTTCCAGGTCGTCAGCACGGGGGCGATCTCATGACCGGACCCCGGCTGATGGCGAGGACGGAGGCCCATGACGCAGCAGGAGGGGACGTCATGACGGTCGCCGAGGAGCACCGCCTCAACGCCGGGGTCATCCGTCGCGACTTCCTCGACGGGCTCAACGCCATGACGGACGCGCGCGCCGAGGAGCTGCGTCAGCCGCTGACCGAGCACGTCCGCGCCCTCGTGCCCGCCGTGCGGGCGCTCCTGCCCTACATGGAGCCGAGGCGCCGGCAGCAGGCCGAGCACTGCCTGAAGCGGGCGGCCGAGACGCTGGAGCTGGTCGCGGCCGTCACCCCGCTCACCCCGATAGGGCGCACTCACGACCTCGCCGTGTCGGCCCGCGCTCTGCTGGTCCTGTACCGGCGCCCTGGCTTCCCCGAGACCGACTAGCGGGGCAGCCCCCTTTCCCGACTCCCGCCGGCGCGTGACGACTCCTCGCCGGCGGGGCTCAACCTCCGGCCGCCCGCAACCCCGTCGGGCGGCCGGAGCCCTCTCTCACGAACCCCCGAGGAGGCGTTCGTCGTGACCACCGGCGTCTATGCCGCACCCCCTTAGCTCGGCCCACCGTCGCCGAGGTGTTCGTCCATGCAGCCGCCCGGATCCACCAGGCCGCCGCCGCGCTCTGGCCCGGGGAGCCCGTACTCCTCGACGCGCACGTCCCCAGCGTCACCGGGTACGTGCACCGCGCCCGGGTCGGCGAGCGCACCCTGTACGCCAAGACGTCCATCCTGGGCGTCTCCCTCGTCTCCCTGCTGCGCGGCGCCTGCGGTTCCTGGCCCACGGTGCTCCAGGAACAACAGGAGTACGAGCAGCGGCCGGACGGGCTCCTCGTCCGCGAGGCCGCGCAACTGCGGATCCTGTCCGGCCCGGCTGGGCCGCAGGTCTGCCCGGTCGCCGGCATCCATGACGGCGTCATCTTCACCGAGGCCGTCCCCGGCCCCACCCTCGCGGACCTCCTCCTCGGCATGCCCGAGCGGACACGCGAGCTGATGGAGCAGACCCTCGCCGAGCTGCGCCCCCTGCACCGGCCGGGCGCCGCGCGCCGCCTGGACCCGGCCGGGACGATCGGGGAGCGCAGCATCGGGGGGACGTTCCTGCGGAAGTTCAACGGTGCGGCGGCCGAGTACGTCGACGACCTCGGCGCCGAACGGTGCGACCCCGAGACCCGGGCCGCGGTCGTCGAGCTGGTCCGCGCGAGCGTGGCCCGGCTTCACGGGCTGCGGATGACGCTGCCCGCCCCGGTCGGCACGTCCCTCGCGTACGGGGACCTGAAGCCCGAACACGTCGTGTGGCCCGACGGTCCCGACTGCCGGCCGGTGCTCCTCGACCCCGGGCTCCTGCGAGGGAGTCCCATGGTCGACCTGGCGAAGCTGATGAGCCGGACCGTGCTGGTCCTCGTCGCGCACCGGCCGGACCCGGTGGTCACCCGTCAGATCCTTGACGGCCTCGCGCTCCTGGCCCTGTCCCGCGCCGGGCACCTGGGCGCGCGGGAGCGGCGGCCGTGGCTGCGGCACCTGCTGACGCTGTGGCTGATGGACACCCTCAACATCACCACGACCTACCTGTCCGCCCCGGCCGCGCTGCCCCTGCCCCGGCTCGGCCTGGCCCTCGTCGAGCGGGCGCTCCCGCTGTGCCTCCTCGTCGACACGGTGAGCGCCGACCTCCTCGACCCGGCCGCCCGTGGCACCGGGGACAGGATCCTCGACAGGATCGCCGAGGTGGCCGCGTGACGGCCCGGGCCCCCGCCGTGGGCGTCATCGGTACCGGCGCGGTCGGACAGGCCGTCTGCGGCGCCCTGGTGGCCTCCGGGTTGTGCGACCGGCTCCTCGTCGCCTCCCGCACCGTCGAGCAGGCCGCGGCCCTCGTCGACGACCTCGACGACATGCGGGCGGCGGTGGGCTCCCCGGTCTGGCCGGCCGCGGCCGAGGTCGAGGAGCTGCGCGCGTGCGCCGCCGTGGTGGTCGCCGTCCGCGCCCGGTTCACGAACACGAGGACCAGCGACGTCCGCATGGGCGGGGCGCAGGCCAACGGGCCCGTCATCCGTTCCCTCGCCGGCCAGTTGGCGGGCTACGGGGGGACGGTGCTGGTCGTTACCAACCCCGTCGACCTGCTGACGCGCCTGTTCGCCGAGGTGTCCGGCTGTCGCCGGGTGTTCGGCATCGGGTCCGGCCTGGACTCCGCCCGCTACCGGCTCACCCTCGCCCGGCTCCTGGACGTGCCCGTCGGCGCGGTCGCCGGGCACGTCATCGGCGAGCACGGGGAGGCGCACGTCGTGTGCGCCTCGTCGACGACCGTCAACGGCCTGCCCGTGCCCGTCCCCCTCCAGCAGGTTCGGGACGAGCTGAGGGCCAGGCCCGGACGGATCAACTCGGGGATCGGCCGCACGCGGTGCGGTCCCGCTGGTGCGGTGACGTCCACGCTGCGCCTGGCCTGCGGTGTCGAGGACGGAACGACCGAGCTGTCCGCCCCACACGGGGAGAGCTGGCTCGGTATTCCAGTGCGCTTCACCGGGGGCGAGCCCCTACCGTCGTTGCCTCCGCTGGACGCTGCCGAGGCCCGGCAGTTGGAGGCCGCGAGTTCCAAGCTGCGCGCCGCCTATCAGGCCGTGCGCGGTGTCCCGTTGCAACCCCTCCCCTCCGGAAGGAATGGATCATGACTGCTCATGCCGTACGCCTGGAGAGCGCCGGCGCGTCCGTGACCGTCGTCTCCTCCGAGCGGGCCGTCACCGACTGGTCGGCCCGGTACTTCGGACCGTGGTGGAAGGCGGCCGAGGTGCCGTCGGAGAGCGTGTGCACGGGCGCCGTGGTGACCGCGGCGGTCGACACGAGCCAGTACGACGACGTGTCGTTCGCGGTGACGCAGGCCCCGCACACCAGCACCGAGTACGCGCGCGCTCAGCTCCTCCTCGCCCGGGACGTCTCGGCCGGGACCGTACGGGCCACGTCTCCGAAGCAGGCGCTCGCCTACCGGTCCGAGCCCGGCGCCGGGCGGCTGGACGTGTTCGGCTGCCAGACCGAGGACGTCGCCACGGCGACCGCCCGCCTCGCCCGCGAGATGATGCGCGGTCAACTCCTGCGCGACGGGTGGGCGGTGCTCCACGCCTCGGCCGTCGTCGACGAGAACGGACGGACCGTCCTGACCCTCGGCAGCAAGGGAGCGGGGAAGACGACGACGGCCCTCGCCCTCGCGGCCGGCGGCGGGTACGGGCTCCTGGCGAACGACCGGGTGTTCGTCCGCCCCAACGACCGGGGAGGTGTGGACGTCCTGCCGTGGCCGTCGGCCGCCGCGCTCGGGCTTGGGCTGCTGAAGGCCCTCGGCTGGTTCGCCGAGGTGCGCGAGCGCCTGGAGGCCGGGGAGTCGCTGCACCCGACGCAGGACGGCCGGGTCACCGAGGCGATCCGGACCGGGGACTCCACGCCCATGTGGGACGGCGGGAAGGAGCTGAAGGCGCAGGTGTTCCCCGACCAGTTCCCGGAGTGGTTCGGGGTGCCCCTGGCGACCGAGGGCGAGGCCGCGGCCCTGGTGTTCCCCCGGATCGACCGGGAGGCGGTGCCGGCCGTCGAGGAGCGCGACCGGTCCCTGAGTGACCGGGACTTCATGAGCGGCGCGACCGAAGACCGTTACCCGGACGTGTTCGGTCTGCTGGGGATGGACGGCGGCGGGGCGGTCGGCGCCCGCCGGGAGGTCGCCCGGCTCCTGGCGGAGCTGCCTCACCACAGCGTGGTTCTCGGCCACGACCTCGCGGAGAACGCTCACTTCCTCTCCGGGCTCACCAAGGGATGCGGCTGACCCCCATCATTCACTCGTGTGAGTGAGTTGCGTGGGGCAGATAGTGGGGAACTTGAGGGGTTACAGGTGAGCGCTTTCTGGCCACCTCACGGGACAGACACTATGAATCGCTCACACGTTCGAGTGTGATTTCGCGTTCATCTAGTCACAGACCGTGCGGCCAGGTTAGATAGACCCGGACAGGCTTCACTCGACAGAAGCCCCTTACAACGTCGTTGCCTGCGGTTCGCCGTGGGTGGCGGCCGGCGTCGCCGCTCCATGCTCCGCAGGCTGAGGCGGTGGCGTCGAGACGGCGTGGGCCCGGCAGTCTTGTTGCCGGGCCCACTGCCCTCCTTATACGGCCGAGAGGGCAGTGATGGCGCAGTGAATCTGCGCACACTCCGCCTTCACAACCCCCCATGTGCCCCAAGTGCCCGCCAACACACCGAGGCCCGGTGAGGAACGATCCTCGCCGGGCCTCGTCGCGTCCAGGGGTGTACGTCAGCAGGCAGGGGCCTCCTCGGCCTCCGAGAGCGCCAGGACGCGCCGCAGATCCGCCGTGACCACCTTCCACGCCCCTCCGACCCGGATCACCTTGCACGGGAACTGCCCCTCGCGGGCGAGGCGGTAGGCCGTCGTACGCCCCAGACCGAACGCCCTCCCCCCTGTTTCGACGTCGACGGTGGGCGGCAGCGACAGCAGGTCGGCCGTGGTGAGGGTGGCGGTGTCGAGCCCCGCGGCTTGTGTCGTCACTGCACAACTCCCGTCCGGTGAGTGCGGATTGTGTGTCACTGGAGCGCACGATACGACACGGGTTGTCACAGCACAACACCTGCCCTACGTTGTGCTGCTGTGGAGCAACAGGACTGGGCGTCCGCCACGAGCCGCACGATCGCGGCCGAGGTGCGCCGTCATCGCCAGGCCCGGGGTATGAGCGCGCAGGCCCTCGCCGACCGGTGCGCCGAGCTGGGCATCACGTCCCTGCCGCGCTCGGTCATCGCGAACCTGGAGAACGGCCGGCGCGGGAACGTCACCTTCGCCGAGGTGCTGGTCCTGGCGGCGGCGCTCGACGTCCCACCGGTCGTGCTCGCCTTCCCCGTCGGCTACGCCGCCACGGTCGAGTACCTGCCCGGCGAGAGCGCGCCGCCGCTGGACGCCCGCGACTGGTTCGACGGCACCGGCCGGGACGACGACAGCGCCCTCGCCCTGCTACTCCAACACCGGCAACTCGAGCAACGCATCCGCGGGCACTACCGCCGGATCTGGGACACGGCCGAGACGGGGGAGCCGGACGGCCCCGAGGCCCAGGCCGCCCGCGAGGTCGCCGAGGAGCTGACGGCGCAGCTGCGGGAGGTCCGTACCGAGATCCGGGCGCGCGGCCTGGTGCTGCCGCCCTCGGCCGGGCTGGACGTCGACGGGGACTAAGGGGGAGGCATGGCCGTACGGCGTGCCGGGAGCATCACGAAGCGCTGCGAGTGCCGGGGGGAGGGCGGGAAGCGGCTGGGCAAGGACTGTCCGCAGCTCACGAAGAAGAACCACGGCACCTACCAGATCCAGCAGGAGACGCCGCCGAAGGCCGACGGGACCCGGAGGATCTTCCGGCGCACCGGCTACGCCCAGGTCAAGGACGCACAGGGCGACCTCGACAAGGTCCGCGCGATCCTCGACCTGATCGAGGAGGGCGACGACGAGGAGCAGTGGGCGACGCAGATCGGTGACCTGCTGGGCCAGGTGAGCAGCGAGCGGGCGCCGATCCCGGACGCGACCGAGGTGAAACGTCGCCTCGCGGCCGGGGTCGAGCTGGTCGGCACCATGACCGTCGGGGAGTGGCTCGACTCGTGGGTCGCCGCCAAGAAGACGAAGCGGCTGACGACCAAGGGGTACGAGTCACACATCCGCGTTCACCTGAAGCCGGGACTCGGGGGCCGGCGCCTGGACCGGCTGAACATCGCGCACTGTCAGCAGTTCTTCGACGCGATCGACGAGGCGAACGAGGTGATCGCCGCCGAGAACCAGCAGCGCCGAGAGCAGGAGGCCGGCTGCAAGTGGGGGAAGAACGGCCGGCCGTCGAGGGCGGAGTCCGAGCGCCTGGCGGCGGAGCGCGAGAAGCTGGCCGCAATGCCTCCGTACCGGAAGATCACCGGTCCGGCGACGAAGCAGCGGATCCGGGCGACGCTGCGGGCCGCGCTCAACGGGGCGATCCGGAAGCAGCTGATCACGTTCAACCCGGCCGAGTGGGTCGACCTGGAGTCGGGGAAGCGGCCGAAGGCGAAGCTCTGGACGGCCGCGCACGTCGCCTACTGGGAGCAGACCGGGGAGAAGCCGAGCCCGGTCATGGTCTGGACGCCCGAGCAGGCCGGGGCGTTCCTCGACGAGGCGGAGGCGTCGCGGCTCTATGCGTTCTTTCACCTGCTGATGTTCCGTGGCCTGCGCCGGGGCGAGGGCGTTGGTCAGGACTGGGTTCACGTCGACCTCGACGCCGGGCTCATCACGCCCACGCGGGAGCTGGTCGTCGACGACTGGCAGGTGTTCGAGGACGACCTGAAGACCGAGGAGTCCGTGTCGACGATCGCCCTCGACAACGAGAGTGTCGCCGTCCTGCGGGAGCACCGCGCGCGGCAGCTCGCCGAACGCGACACGTGGAACCGGTACGCGGCCGAGGAGCGGGCGAAGGGCGAGGACGTCGCGGACTGGGTCGACACAGGCAAGGTGTTCACCGACGTCGACGGGACATGGCTGCACCCGGAGAAGGTGAGTGACGAGTTCCGCCGGATCCGGGACCGGGCGGGCCTGCCCCCGGTGAACCTGCGGGACTGTCGGCACGTCGCCGGGACCCTCGTCCACGCGGGCGGCGGCGACATCTTCGCGGTACAGAAGACGTTGCGGCACGCGACGAGCCAGCTCACGGCGGACACGTATACCGAGCTGCTGGAGGAGGTCGACCGGGACATTGCGGAGAAGGCTGCGGCCCTCGTCCCGCGCGCCCGAAGGAGCCGGGAGGCCGTCGTCCCGGCCGAGGAGTAGGGTCGGAGCGAGCAGTCACCAGACCCCTCGTCACCGCAGGTGGCGGGGGGTCTCTGCTCGCTCTTTGCTCGCTCGGAGGATCCGTAACGGGCTGACAGGATGCGTCAGGATGTGACAGCAGGGCCGGGCGGACGAGGGTCCGGATGGGTCGCTGACCAGCACGATCCGACCGGGGTCGACAGGGGCTGACAGAATCCGTCACCGGGCGAACCTCGACACCCGGGGACTCATAATCCGTCGGCCGTGGGTTCGAGTCCCACCCGCCCCACCACTCCGTGGTTATGAAGAATCGTTCTGACCATTGTCTCTGCTGGTCGAGGCGGGCGGGTCGAGGGCGGGGCGCGGCGACTCTGCGATGTTCACGATTTCGTGGTCGACAGGGCAGAAGGCGCAGGTCACAGCGCGCGTCGGCAAGCGTGACCATGCCGAGGAGAGCGGAGTCGGGTCGGTCCGGACCCCGACGGCCCAGTCATCACCTGACTGCCGCGCACCACAAGATGTGGCGAAGGCCCCATGGACGACGAGCTCTTGGAGAACCACGTCGGCGGCTATCTCGTGACGGAGCTCCTCAAGCCCGGCGTCCGGTCCGCGGAGCCCCGTACGTGCGGGTCCGGACTCACAGGTCCAGCTCCAGCTTGAGGAGGCACACGATCGCATCGGTGTGGGAGCTCAGCAGGCCGGCCATCAGAAAGCCTCGCTGGTTCTCGAGCACCCGGTAGCGGCTGTGCCTCGGCTCTACCTGCGGGATGAGGACGGTGACCGGTCTGTCGTCGTGGGGGATCTGCTCGACGTAGTCGATGACCGGGTGCACCAGGGCGTGTTGAGGGCTGTCGATGATGTCGAGCCGTGCGCCGGGGTCCCACCGTGCCCAGTCGGCACGCATGGACTCGGCTTTCGCCTGAGCGTCGAACACGGCGACCACGACGACCTCGTCACCCAGCGCGTAGGCCGCGTCGAGGGCGGACACGGCGACCGCGTCGACGCCCCCCAGTGGCACGATGACCAGCCCGCGGGTTCGTGTGGGGCGCGGCGGGGTGGCGTCCAGGCTGAGCCGGTCCTTGACGAGCGTGTAGTACCGCTCGAGGGCGCCGGCCAGCACCGGACGGCGGCGGAGCCTACGCCGTGGCAACGCTCAAGGTCTCTCTCCGCTCGGTGTGAGGCGACCGCCGACCTCCAGCTTCGGAGAGCCGTCGGGGACCCGCACCCCGACCGCGCTGGATGGGTGGGCAGCGGAGTCGATCAACGCCGGTCAGCCGCTCTGAGGGAAGGGTTCGAGAAAGGGTTCGATGCCCCATCGTGCCTGGTGTGTCTCGCCCGGCTGCAGAACGGTCAGGCCGGTTCGGGAGTTGAACGCGTAGGGGGCGCAGGTCATCGGTTCGACGCCCAGGCCGGTGCGTCGACGGTCGGCTTCCGGAAGCGTGTCACCGGTGAAGATCTCCAAGTACGGGTATGCCTCGTCCGCCCAGAGGGTGGTGGTCGTCCCGTCGGGATCCGTGAGGCGGACCCGTGCGCGCCCGTCGGCGTCACGGTGGAGCTGTGTGTAGGCGACGTCGATCTTCCGGTCGCCGAGCTGTTGTCCTCGCCGCAGGTCCCCGCGCGAGGCGTTCAGCCCGACCAGTGCGGCGATCGGCGCGAAGATCGGTTGGTGATGGTCGATGAGGTGTTCGGCGATGACCCAGGCCGCCACAGCGGCCGCGGTCTGGTGGAGAACCGGCCACATGCCGGAAGTCATCCTCTCCCCCGCCTGGGAGAGCGCGCTCGCCAGCCGGCCCTGCCCCGTCCGCGCCGACGCGCGGTCGGTCGGCTTCGGCCTTGGACTCACCCCCGCCGCGCCGTCCCGTCCGGTGCCGGGCGCCGGAAGCGGGCCTCGGCCCGCAGACGGGTCTTGCGGAGTCCCGAGGCAGGCGCTCCCACCCTGGAGCCGTGGGTGCCTGGCTCTCTGGAGAATCCCTGGGTCATCACGGGGGCCTTCCGGGGAATCGAAACACCCGCGCGCCCTCACGATGGACACGCGTTGCAGCCATCAGGCCAGGTTCAGGCATACCGGGCGGCTCCGGCGTGCCGCGGACGGCACGCCAGGCAGGCCCTTCGGGTGAACCGTAGGGAGTATCCCCCTTGGCCGCACGGGCTTCAGCTGCACAGCGCGACCGCGGCGATCCGCTAGGGCGACTGCGGCTCGCAGACGATCTCGTCGCGCGGCTTGTAGTGGGTGCGGAACGGCTCTCGTTTCAGCTCTCGGCCGTCGGCGACGAACACCCGCTGCACGGTGACGTCGAAGCCCTCCAACGGGGTCTGCGGCACGCACTGCTCGTCGGTGCTGACCTTCTTCTCCGGCTCCTTCACGTTGGTGCGCGGTCCCGTGATCGAGCCGATCTCGTCGTACTTCCTGGTGCCGAGGAAGGTGATGGTGACGGACGAGTCGGTGGACTCGGCCTGGATGTAGATGGCGTTGCCGGAGTCGTTGTTGAACTTGAGGTCGAGGCTGCCCCATGCCACCGTCGCCTCGCGGCCCTCCGGGTAGCGCTCGATGTAGAACGAGTGGGCGCCGTACTCCACGGGGTCGACCCCCGCGAAGAACATCGCGTTGAACATGGTCGTCGCCACGGCGGAGACGCCGCCGCCGGGGGCCTTGTGGAACTCGTCGTTGAGGATCATGACGCCGTCGACGAAGCCGTTGGCCTCGGTGCGTTCGCCGACGGTGCGGTTGAAGCTCCAGGTCTTGTTCGGCATGACCACGGAGCCGTTGATGAGTTCCACCGCGCGGCCGATGTTCCGCGTGCGGTACGGCGCCGGCTCGAAGTTGACGGTGAAGGACGACATCCGCTCGCGCAGCCCGAGTCGTTCGACGTTGTCCCGGGTCACCTGCGGCTCGTTCACGCGCGTGGCGATCTCGCCGCTGCGTTCGGCGCCCGTCCGCCTGAGCAGCGGCATGACGGCCTTGCTCAGCGCCCTGTCGGTGATCACGTGGCCGGCCCGGCCGTCCTCGGCCACCGCGACCCTGTTGCCGACGAGGCGTAGATCGGCGTTGCGGGCCGTGCTGTGCAGTACGGACAGTGGGCGGTCCACCTCCGGGTCGGCGCGCAGGCCCTTGGCGTCCAGCCTCGGGGTGAGCCGGCCGGCGTCGTCCGGTCGCATCGTCAGGTACTCGCCGAGGACGGGCTGCTCGATCGTGAAGCGATGGCCGGCCGCGACGAGGGTGACCGGCGCCGACATGGCCGGGCGCGCGAACTCGCGTACCGCTCGCCGCATCTCCCGGTCCGTGACCTTGGGCTTCGTCTCGCGGGTGGGCAGGGTGGTGACGGCGTCGGCCTTGCCGTTACGGAAAGCCGTGCGCAGGGGGTCGACCGCGGCGTCCTTGTCCAGCGCGTAGCCGTTGTGCGGCGCGATCTCGTGGACCTCGCCGTCCGTGAAGGTGACGGCGCCGTCGCGGACCTTCTGGTCCAGGGACTTCGCCAGCCTTCCGAGGGCGGCGTGGGCCTTGTCCTCGTCGACGTTCACGGCCGGGTCGACGGTGCCGCCCGAGCGGAAGAGGCCGCCGATCACGGTGAACGGATCGGCGTCGTGGGTGCGCGCCGCCCGGTCGACGGTCTCCCCGAAGTCGAAGGTGACGCCGGCCTGCCGTGGATCGACCGTGCCCTTGCGGTCACCGACCGTGACGGGCAGGTCCCGCGAGCCGGCGGGCCCGAGCCGCTGCTCCAGCTTCTCGATGGCCGCCGCACGGCTCAGGCCCCCGATGTCCACACCGCGCACCGTCGTCCCGGCCTCTATGTCCCCGCCCGCGAGTAGCAGCCCGGCGAGATACAGCCCACCGACACCCAGGGCCAGGGCGCCGCCGGCCAGGGCAAGGGGCGGGATGGCGGCGATGCGGGGTGGTGAGGCGTTCGGAGGTTCGGAGGGGGCGCGCAGGCGCATGGGTCTCCCGGGCGGACGATCGACAGGACGGCGACGTGTCGGATGACGCGCCGCTGTGCGCGAGGCAAACACATCCAGCTAGCCACAATCGGGCGAAAACGTATATGTCCCAGGCCACGTATGTTTCGGATCACGCGCCGTGTCCTGCCGACGGGGGTATATGGACGTCCCTCGAAGGGGCGCCCTCGGGGGCGGCTGGCCGCGTCGCGCTTGGTCGCGTGCCCAGTGCCGCTCGGGCGGAGGGTGTGTGGGATCGCACACGAGGGGGGTGGTGGCGGGCGTGTCGCCGTCGGGGTGCGCGGGGTGTGTGGGGTGCGCTGAGTGGGTCCGGGATTGGTGTCCCGGGTTCCTGGTCCGGCGTGGTCCACTCCCGCCTTGCCTCTGACGACGGAGTCGATGGGCGGTCTTCGTGGCCTGCGGCGGGTGCGTGGTCGGTGGCGGTGCGGGGTGGAGGGTGCGGAATGGCAGGCGGGCGTGGTGGCGGGCGTGTTGCCGCCGGGCGTGTTCGGGGGTGGTGTCTGGGGTTCCTGGTCGCCTGCGGCGGGCGCGTGGTCGTGTTCCGGTGCGGGCGGCAGATGCGGAATCGCAGGCTGGCGGGGTGGTCGCGGACGAGTTGCCGCCGGGCGGGCGTGCGGGGGACTGGGCCTGTCCGGGGGTGGTGTCTGGGGTTCCTGGTCCGGCGTGGTGTGTGTCGGCCTTGGCGCTGGGGACGGAGTCGATGGGGGTCTGCGTCGCCTGCGGCGGGCGGGTGGTGGTGTGCCGGTGCGGGGGGAGGGTGTGGATCGCAGGCGGGCGGGGTGGTGGCGGGTGTGTTGCGGGCGGGCGGGCGTGCGTGCGGGGTGGGTCGGGCGAGCCCGGGGTGGTGTCCTCGGTTCCTGGTCCGGCGTGGTCGTGCAGGCGGCCTTGCCTCTGCGGACGGAGTCGACGTGCGGTCCTCCTTGCCTGCGGAATGCCAGAGCCGTCAGGACGACGGCCGCGAGTCGGCGCGGCCGGTCGGGACGCCCTCGGCGGTGCAGGGCATGGGCACGGCGAAGCACCAGCCGAACGTTCGCAGCGCCGGCGGCAGGCCCTACCCCTCCGCCTTCACGGCGAGGACCGGGCAGTCCACCCCCAGCAGGATCTGCTGGGCCGCCGAGCCCATGATCAGCTTGCCGACCGCGCTGCGGCGGCGGAGGCCGATCACCACCAGCGACGCGTCCGTCGTCGTCGCCATGTCGATGATCTCCGCGGCGGCGTCGCGGGCGCCGAGGACCTGGCGGATGTCGAAGTCGACGCCCAGGGCCGCGAGGTCCTCGCGCACGTGCGAGAGGTCGGGGTCCTGGGCGAAGCGCGGGTCCACGTACGCGTCGCCCCGGGTCGTGTTCACCACCAGCAGCTTCTCGCCGCGCCGCCGGGCCTCGTCGATCCCCGCGCGCAAGGCCGCCTCACCCTCGGGGGAGGGGACGTAGCCGACCAGGATGGTCATCTCGATCTCCAGCTGTCTCGGGGGTCTGGGTGTGTGAGTGTCTGGATGTCTGGATGTCTGGATGCGTCATGTGGCGCTGACCCGCCTGCGCCGGGGGCCTACGACGAACCTGCCTATCAGCGGCCACCCCAGGACCAGCACGATCGCCGCGTAGACCGTGTATGACACGGGGCCGCCCAGCAGCCCCGACAACTCGCCGCCGGAGAGCTGGAGGGAGCGGCGGCCCTGCAACTCCGCGCGCGGGCCCAGGATCACGCCGACGATCAGCGGCAGGACCGGCAGTCCGAAGCGGCGCATCGCGAAGCCCAGGAGGCCGAGGGTGAGGAGGATGAACAGATCCAGTGGCTGGGCGTTGACCGCGTACGCGCCCATCGAGGCGAAGAAGAGGATGCCCGCGTACAGGTACGGCCTCGGGATCTGCAGCAGCTTCGCCCAGGCCGGGGCCAGCGGGAGGTTCAGGAGCAGAAGCAGCAGGTTGCCGACGAACAGGCTCGCGATCAGGACCCAGACCAGGCTCGCCTCGCGCTCGAAGAGCAGGGGGCCGGGCTGGATGCCGTACGACTGGAAGGCGGCCAGCATCACGGCCGCCGTGGCGTTGGTCGGGAGGCCGATCGCCAGCATCGGCACCAGCGTGCCCGCCGCCGACGCGTTGTTCGCGGCCTCCGGGCCCGCCACGCCCTCGATCGCGCCGTTGCCGAACTCCTCGGGGTGCTTGGTGAGCCGCTTCTCGGTGGCGTACGACAGGAAGGTCGGGATCTCCGCGCCGCCGGCCGGCAGCGCGCCGAACGGGAAGCCGTACGCCGTGCCGCGCAGCCACGGCTTCCACGAGCGCTTCCAGTCGTCCCGGCCCATCCAGGGGCGGCCGACCGGGATCACCTCGGCCGGCTTGCGGCGCAGGTGTGCGGCCACCCACAGGGCCTCGCCGACCGCGAAGATGCCGACCGCGACCACGACGACGTCGATGCCGTCGGCCAACTGCGGTACGCCGAGGGTGAGTCGTTGCTGGCCGGATACCGCGTCGATGCCGACCAGGCCGATCGTCAGGCCCAGGAGCAGGGAGATGAAGCCCCGGATGCGGGACGAGCCCAGCACCGAGGTCACCGCTATGAACGCCAGCAGCATCAGCGCGAAGTAGTCGGGGGCGCCGAGGCTGACGGCGAAGTCGACCACGAACGGGGTGATCAGGACGAGCAGCAGGGTGCCGATCGTGCCCGCCACGAAGGAGCCGATCGCCGCCGTGGCGAGGGCCTGTGCCGCGCGGCCCGCCTTCGCCATCCTGTTGCCCTCGATGGCGGTGACCACGGACGACGACTCGCCGGGGGTGTTGAGGAGGATCGACGTCGTCGAGCCGCCGTACATGCCGCCGTAGAAGATGCCGGCGAACATGATGAACGCCTGCACCGGCTCCATGCCGTAGGTGACCGGCAGGAGCAGGGCCACCGTCATCGCCGGGCCGATGCCCGGCAGGACGCCGACCGCGGTGCCGATGATCACGCCGACCAGGGCGAGCAGCAGGTTCAGCGGGGCCATGACGTCCGCGAAGCCCTGCATGAGGTTGTTCAGGTTGTCCATCGCGGCCTCACAGGATTCCTTGCAGGACACCGGCGGGGAGGTTCACGCCGAGGCCGATCGCGAACGCGTAGAAGGTCGTGAGGGAGAGCGTCACCGCTATCAGCAGGTTGCGGATGTAGTGCCGGTTGCCGAGGGCGAACGCCGTACCCCAGAAGAGCAGACCGCCGCTGATCACCCAGCCGAGCCGCTCGATGAGCAGCGCGTTCGCCACGAACACCGCGACCAGCAGGAGTACGGTGCGCCAGTCGCTGCCGCCCGACAGGTCGACGTCCTCGCCGGCCTCCGGCTCACCGTGGCCGCCCCGGGCCACGTCGACGGCGTACAGCACGGCCAGCAGCACGAGCAGCGCGCCCAGGATCAGCGGGACCGCGCGCGGGCCGACCGGGTCGGTGCCGCTGGTGATGTGCGGGATGCCGAGGGCGTCCACGATCACCGCGGTGCCCAGCAGGGCGAGGAACACGCACACGCCGTACTGTGCGCGGTCCCCGCCCTCCCGGGGCGGAGGGGAGTCCTCCGCGGTCCGTTCGTCCTTCACCTCGGAACTCATGCCAGCCCGAGCTCTGCCAGCAGGTCGGCGACCGCCTTGTCCTGCTCGGTGAGGAAGGCACCGAACTCGTCGCCGGTGGCGAAGGCGTCCACCCAGCCGTTCTTCTCCAGCTGCGCCTTCCACTCCACGGAGTCGTGCATCTTGGTCATCGAGTCGACCCAGGTCTGCTTCTGTTCGTCGGTGATGCCCGGAGGGGCCACGATGCCACGCCAGTTGGTGAAGACCAGGTCGATTCCGGAGTCCTTGAGGGTGGGGGCGTCCTTGAGCGCGTCGATCGGCTTCTCGCTGGTCACCGCGAGGACCCGCACCTGCCCGGCCTCGATCTGGTCGAGGAACTCACCGAAACCGCTGGCCCCGAAGGCGATCTTGTTGCCGAGGATGGCCGGAAGCAGCTCGCCGCCGCCGTCGTAGGAGACGTAGTTGACGTCCTTCGGCTTGATGCCGACGGCCTTCGCCAGCTGCATCGGGAGGAGGTGATCGGGGCCGCCCGGCGACGAACCGCCGCCCACGGCGAGCTTCCTGGGGTCCTTCTTCCAGGCGGTGACGAGGTCGTCCATCGTCTTGTACGGGGAGTCCTTCGGCACGACGATCGCGCCGGCCTCCTCGATCAGCCTGGCGACCGGGGTGGTGTCGGTCAGCGTCGCCTTCGACTTGGAGGTGTACGAGGCTCCGACGACACCGAGGCCCATCTGCATGGCCATCTTTCCGTTGCCCTTCTCGTTCACCAGGCGCTGCAGGCCCACGGTGCCGCTGGCGCCGGGCAGGTTGAACACCTGGATGCCGGAGGCGACCTTGGTGTCCTGCATGACCTGGGAGACGGTGCGGGCGGTGAGGTCGTAACCGCTGCCCGGGGTGTTGGGGACCATGAGCCGGAGGCCTGTCACGGGCTTCCCGGACCCGCTTCCGCCCCCGGACTCCTCCTGGTCGGCGGTGGCGCCACAGGCGCTGACCGCGACCATCGACACGGCGGCCAGTGCTCCGACAAGTGCGGCTCGTCGAGTTCTCATGGCTCATCTCTTTCGCTCGGCCCGTTCCGGCGCCATGATTGTGCGGTTCCTGAGACACCCCGTCTCGGTTATGTGACCATTGAAGGTTGAGTTCATAGTGGTCATGACGTCACGGTCACCGTCGCGAAAACAGCGGCGTCAGACGCTCGCCGGCGAGCTGCTCGTATGGCAGCTCGCCATTGTCGTGATCGTGCTGGCCGCCGTGGCCGCGGTGTCGCTGGCGCAGTCGAAGGCGACGTTCGACCGGGTCGAGGGACGCCGGGTGACCGCGCTCGCCGAGGAGATGGCGGGCAACCCGCTCGTCCGCACCCAGCTCGTGCGGCCCGCCCCGGCCGAGATGCTCGCCCCCCTCCTGCAGTCCACGCTGACCAGGTCCGGCGTCACGTCCGCCACGGTCGCGAACGCCGACGGCGAGATCGTGGCCTCGACCAACCCCACGCTGGTCGGCACACGGATGCCGTCCGACGGCCCACAGGTCGCCGGGGGCCGTGGCTGGTCCGGCGAGCTGCCGGTGAACGGCGTCATCCAGCTGGTGGCGCAGGCGCCGGTGCTGGGCGCGGAGTTGGACAACGCCGGGGACCACCTCGGCACGGTGATGATCGGGCGGGCCTCGCCGTCGGTCTGGCAGCGGCTCGTGGGCGCCTCGTCGTATCTGCTCGTCTACCTCGGCGTCGCCAGCGTCCTCGGGGTGGCCGGCTCCTGGCTGCTGGCCCGGCGGATCAAGCGGCAGACCTTCGGCATGGAACCGCGCGAGATCGCCGGGCTCGCCGAACACCGGGAGGCGATGCTGTTCGGGATCGCCGAGGGCGTGGTGGCGCTCGACCCGCAGCAGCGGCTCACGCTGGTCAACTCGGTCGGCCGCAGACTCCTGGATCTGCCCGAGGCCTGCGTCGGGATGAGCCTGGCCGACCTCGGGATCGAGGGGCGGCTGTACGACGTCCTGGCCGGGACCGCGCCCGAGGGGGAGCCCACCGATCCCGCACGGCGCGACGAGGTCGTCGTACGCCGGGGCCGCGTCCTGGTGATGAACCGGATGGACGTCACCAAGGACGGCCGCGGCCTGGGCTCGGTGACGACCCTGCGCGATCGCACCGAACTGGCCCAGCTGGAGCGGGAGTTGGGCTCCTTCCGCAGCACCACCGAGCTGCTGCGCGCCCAGGCCCACGAGTTCTCCAACCAGCTCCACACCATCTCCGGGCTCATCCAGATCGGCGAGCACGACGAAGTCGTACGGTACGTCCGCGCCCTGCGCAAACACCGCGAGTCGCTCGACCTGCACCTCACCAGCCGGGTCCGCGACCGGGCCGTCGCCGCGCTGCTCATGGCCAAGTCGGCGCTGGCCGCGGAGCGCAAGGTGCGGTTGAGGATCTCCGAGCGCACGGCACTGGACCGGCTGGAGCCGACGGACTCCGCGGACGTGGCGACCGTACTCGGCAACCTCGTCGACAACGCGGTCGACGCCGCCGCGAGCGGTTCCCGAGCGGGGGACGACGACCACGAGGCCTGGGTGGAGGTGGAACTGCGCCAGGACGCCTCCAGTGTGGAGATCGTCGTACGGGACTCGGGGCCGGGCGTGGCTCCGGAGCTCGCGCAGGAGGTGTTCTCGCACGGGTTCACCACCAAGGCCGCGCAGGGCGGCGACCGGGGGATCGGCCTGGCGCTCACCCGGCTGGTGTGCAAACGCCGGGGCGGCGAGGTGTCGGTGACCAACACTTTGGCGGGTGCCATGTTCACCGCCCGGATGTCCGTCGGCCGCCCGGCCGAACGAGGGACGGAGGCAGTCCGATGATCGACGCACGGGACGCACGGGACGCACGGGACGCACGGCACGTACTGGACGTGCTGATCGTGGAGGACGACTTCATGGTGGCGCGGATCCACCGCGGATTCGTCAACGACGTCGACGGGTTCCGGGTGATCGGCACGGCGAACTGCGGGGAGCAGGCGCTCACCGCGGTCGCCGAGCTGCAGCCCGACCTCGTCCTGCTCGACCTCTATCTCCCCGACATGTTCGGGCTGGAGATCATCCCGCGGCTGCGGAGCGCCGGGCACGACTGCGACGTGATGGTGATCAGCGCGGCGCGTGAGTCCGAGGCGGTCCGGGACGCCGTGCGCCAGGGCGTCGTCGACTACCTGCTGAAGCCGTTCGACGCGGAGGACCTGAGGGCGCGGCTCGAGCAGTACGCAGCCCGGCGCAGCAACCTGTACGCGGCCGTGGTCAGCGGCCAGTCCGACGTGGACCGGGCGCTGGCGCGGGGCGCGGCGCCGGCCGCCGCGGGGGCCACCCTGCCGAAGGGCATGAGCGTGGAGACCGCCGAGCTGATCGAACGCGAGCTGCGCACGGCCGACGGCAGCCTCTCCGCCGCCGAGTGCGCGGCCCGCCTCGGGGTCTCACGGGTCAGCGCCCGACGGTACCTGGAGCACTTCAGCGTCACGGGGCGGGCGGAGGTGTCCCTGCGGTACGGGCACGCGGGGCGGCCGGAGCGGCGGTACAGCTGGCTGGCCGGCTAGGGCCTCTCCCACGCCAGGCTGCCGTCCTGATCGACCGGGCCTGCCAGCCGGACGATGTCGTCGGAGGCGATGTCGTGCAGCCTGACCGCCAGGTCCTGCAGAGCGCGGCTGGCGGCGAGCTCGTCGCCGATCTCGGGGACCGACCGGTCGACCGGGTTGCGGTGGGCCATGCCCCGGCCGGTGACGGCCTGCATGTCCTCGGGCTTGTCCCGGGCGGTCAATACGGCTTCGGCGCGGGTGTCGTCGCCGTCCTCGGTGATGTGGATCCGGACGGTCCAGTGCTTGTCTTCCATCGAGAATCACTTCCGAACGGGTCAGGGCCCCACCGACGAGCCTGCGTCCGTTTGCCGGGCCGGGGCCGGTGCGAGCCGCCGAGTGCCCCGAGGGGTGCCCTCCTACCCGGGAAGTAGCCCGGGGTACACCCGCTCCTGCCGCGGAGGCATGACAAGTGTCTCCGTGGGCACGATGTGCCGAAAGGTTGCGGAGAGAAGGCTGGTCGCAACGGACCCCGGATACGAGGAGGGCGCCATGAACCGCCAGACCCACGTTCGCGTTCGTGTCACCCGCCGGCCTGCCGCTCCCCGTGACACGAGGGGCGAGATCGACCGGCGCACTCCTTCGGGGCGGATCCTGCCGTACTGACTCAGCCGTACTGACTCAGGTGGCCGGGTCCAGCTCCAGGGGCTCGATCTTGCCCTCCAGCATGGTGCCGAGACCCTGTACGGCGCAGACGTCGGGCCGCTCGGCGATGTGCACCGGCATGCTCGTGGCCTGCCGCAGCATCTCGTCGAACCCGGGCAGCAGGGCACTGCCGCCGACCATCATGATCCCGCGGTCGGCGAGGTCGGCGACCAGGTCCGGCGGGCAGTCGCGCAGCACCTTGCCGATGCTGTCGAGGACGGCGGTGAGGGGGGTCTGGATGGCGTCCCGTACGGCGGCGGTGTCGACCTGCACCGAGCGGGCGAGGCCGGTGCAGACGTCCCGGCCGTGGATCTCGGTGGAGGCCGGGCCCTGCGGGGTGAGCCCGTTGCCGGACAGGGCGAGCTGCAGGGGCCGTACGTTCTGGCTGGGCAGCATCAGCTCGTGCTGGTGGCGCAGGTGCTGCACGATCGCGTGGTCCACCGCCTCGCCGCCGACGCGGATGCGTTCCGCGGTGACGATGTTGCCTAGGGAGAGCACGGCGACCTCGGTCGCGGCGGCCCCGCACACCATGATCATGCTGGCCTCGGGCTGCTCCACGGGCAGACCGCACCCGACGGCGGCGGCGATGAGCGTGTCGACGAGCTCGACGCGCCGGGCCCCGAGCCCGACCAGGGTTTCTATGGCGGCGCGCTGCGCGAGCGGGTCGGCGTCGTGCGGCGTGCACACGGCGGCGCGCAGGAAGGGCTTGCGGCGCAGGGCGCGGCGCATCTTGTCGCCGAGGAGGTGACGCAGCATGCGCTGCGCCATCTCGATGTCGACGACGGTGCCGCCCGAGACGGGCCGTACGACGCGGATGTAGTCCGGGGTGCGCCCGGTCATCTTCTCCGCGAACTCGCCGACCGCGATGAGGGCGCCGGTGCGGGTGTTGACGGCGGCGGCGGAGGGCTGGTCGACGACGAGTCCTGCGCCCTTCACATAGACGCGGGTCCTGGCAGCCCCCAGGTCGACGGCGAAATGGCAGCGACGCAGCTGCTCCAGCGTGGCGGTCATGGGGGTCCTCCCGAGAGCGCAGACCGTGGGTCCGCCGGGTTGGGTGGCGGGCCTCCGTGACCTCGATCGTGCGGGCGGCGGGGAGGGGGGCGCCTTCTGGAGGGGGCCGGGTGGGGTGCCGCTGAATGGGGGTTTCTGTATCTGATGAGGGGTCAGTTCGGTGTGTCGGGTCACAGGGAGCGGGCGGCGTCGAGTATGGGCCGCAGGGAGTCGACGATCACGTCGCAGCCGGCCTTGCGGAGGCGGCGGCCGGCGGCGGGGGAGCCGGCGTAGCCGATGACGGGGAGGCCGATGCGCTGGGCGGCGGTGGCCTCGGCCGCGGTGGCGGAGATCAGGCCGTGACCATGCCGATGACCTCACCGGCGTCGACCAGGGCGACCGCGGAGCCGCTGAAGCCGAGGCAAGCGGCCGGCCGTGGCCGCTCCAGGCCTCCAGCTGGGTCCACTCCCTGCTGATCAGCCACTCGGTCACGCCGCGGAACTCGGCGATCGTGCCGTCGATGTCGTACCCGGCCGGGAACCCGTAGGCGACGGGCTTGCGGTCGCCGGGCGCGACGTCGGCGGGCGTGAGCGGGGCCGGGGCGATCGGCACCTCGCGGTCCAGCTCCAGAACCGCCGGATCGGCCAATTCGGAGGCGCCGCCGTCCCAGCCGCCGTGCACGACGACCCGCGCGGCCACGGGAGCGTTCCCCGGACGCTGCGGGAAGGTCACCGTCACCGGGTCGAGGGCGCTGTCCTCCACGACATGCGCACAGGTCAGCACCTTGTCGCGGGCCACCAGGAAGCCCGCGCCGGACACCCGGCCCCGCACTCGATCCGGGCGTGCCACTCGGCACCCTTCAGGCCTGTCGTGACGCCCCCGTCGTCCTGCTGCTCGTCGTCGTCCGGCGAGCATGCCCATCGTTCAGGACGGCAGCCGGGGTTGTCCCGGGCTCCGGCCCCTGCCTGCCCTCACCCCGTCTTTCGACGCACCTCACCCCCTAACCCTCCACGACTCCGCGGATCACCCCCAGCTCCACCAAGTCCTGTGGCCGGATCCGCAGCTGATCCGCCGTCGCCTCCACCTCCTCCACTCCCCGCTTCAGAATCGCCGCCGCCAACTCGGGCGCGATCACCGAGAAGTAGCTGTCGGGCGTCGCCCAGGTGTTGCCCGGTGCCGCCAGTGCCAGCGCGCCCCCCGAGCCGCCCTCGCCGATGAGCAGCGTGGTGATCGGGACGCGGGCGCCGGCCACCGCGGCGAACAGGTCCGCGATGGCCGCGCCGACCCCCTGCCGTTCCGCCTGCGCGTCGTTGGCGGCGCCCGGGGTGTCCACCAGGGTGAGTACCGGGATGCCGAGCCGGTCCGCGAGGCGGATCAGACGGGTGGCGGTGCGGTAGCCGGCGGGGCGGGTGGCCGAGCCGGTCTGGGCGGCGTAGGCGACCGTACGGCCGTCGCGCATGCCGAAGCCGCAGCGGATGCCCGCGGGGTCGGTGCCGCCGCAGCGGTCGCCACTGATCGTGACGCGGGTGGTGAAGTAGGCATCCAAGTAGGCCTCGGCGTGCGGGCGTTGCGGGGCACGGGCCCGCCGGACCGCCTCCCAGCCGGTGCCCGGCAGGTCGGGCGCGCCCAGGGCTCGGGGTACCGGCGCCTCCTGTGCGGGCGGTCCCGCCAGCAGCCGCAGCCACCGCCCCAGCTCCGCCCGCAGCTCCTGCGGCCGGACCGCCGCGTCCACCGCCCCCGCCGCCACCTGCGCCTGAGCCGTGTACGCCGCCGGATCGGCGTCGGGCGGGCGGACCCGGGAGCCCGCGAAGCCGACCTGGGCGCCGGGCAGGGCGAGGGTCACGTCGGCGCCCGCGCCCAGGGTGGCCCAGCCGCCGCCGGTCGTCGGGTCCCGCAGGACCGCGATCTGCGCCAGCCCGGCCTCCCGGGTGAGCGTCGACTGCCGTGCCACGCGCTGGAGTTGGGTCAGCGCGAACATGCCCTCCTGCATCCGGCTGCCGCCCGTGGCGACCAGCGGGACGACCGGGAGGCGGTGGGCGCGGGCATGGGCGTACGCCGACTCCAGGCGGTCCCCGGTGCGCCGGCCGAGTGAGCCGCCCAGGAAGCCGAACTCGAAGGCCAGCAGCACGGCCCGGGTGCCCGCCACGCTCGCGGTGCCGCAGACGACCGACTCCTCCTCGCCGGTGCGCTCGCCGGCACGCGCGCGTGAGGCGTCGTAGCCCTGCCAGCCGAGGGGGCCGTCCGGCCCGGAGTCCCTTTCCGGGTAGGGGAGTTCGGTGAAGGTCGAGTCGTCGGCGACCAGCGCGATCGTCTCGCGTGCCGACGGGCGCCGCTCAGTCATGGGTCAGGGCCCGCTTCATGATCTTCCCCATGTCGTTGCGGGGAAGGGCGTCGAGGTAGTGGACCCGGCGCGGTCGCTTGTGCGGGGCCAGGCGGACGGCGACATGGTCCGCCAACTCATCGGCGCCCGGCGGTGATTGGGGGTCCACCGGGACGATCCAGGCCACGATCCGCTCGCCCAGGTCGGCATCCGGTTCGCCGGTGACGGCGGCCTCCCGCACGCCCGGGTGCTCAAGGAGCGCGTTCTCGATCTCACCCGCCCCGATCTTGTAACCGCCGCTCTTGATCAGGTCGGTGGCCTTGCGGCCTACGATCCGGACGTACCCGTCGGGATCGCGCACCGCCATGTCGCCGGTGCGGAACCAGCCGTCCTCGGTGAACGCGGCCGCTGTCGCGTCGGGGCGGCCCAGGTACTCGGTGAACAGGTTCGGGCCGCGCACCTGGATCTCGCCCACGGTCTCGCCGTCGTACGACGTGATCGGCGTCCCGTCCTCCTCCACCAGCCGCAGCTCCACGCCCGGCAGCGGCACGCCCACCGCACCGGGCCGCGGCTCGCCGTCCGCGCGGACGCTGGTGTTCATCAGCGTCTCCGTCATGCCGTACCGCTCGATGACCCGCTGTCCGGTCGCGGCCGTGATCCGCTCGTGGTCGTGCACGGGGAGCGCGGCCGAGCCCGAGACCAGGAGCCGGGCCTTGCCGAGCGCCTGCGCCAGCCCCGGGTCGTCGGGGAGCGCCTGGGCGATGCGGTGGTACATCGTCGGCACGCCGAACAGCATGGTCGCGCCGTCGTTCAGCTCGCGTGCGACGCCTTCCGTGTCGAACCGGCCCAGGTGGCGCACGGATCCGCCGCGGCGCAGCGGGCCGAGGATGCCGAGGACCAGTCCGTGCACATGGAACAGGGGCAGGCCGTGCACGAGGGTGTCGTCGCCGGTCCACTGCCAGGCGTCGGCGAGCGCGTCCAGGGTGGCGGTGATCGCCCGGCGGGGGATGACCGCGCCCTTGGGCGGGCCGGTGGTGCCGGAGGTGTAGACGACGAGGGCCGGGTCGCTCTCGTCGGCCTGCTCGGCCGGGCGGGGGGCGGCGGCCCGTACGTCCACGTCCACTCGCGGCAACTCGCGGACGGATTGGGGGAGTTCATCGCCGGGTGCGGCGAGTACGAGGCTCGGTGTGCTGTCGGACAGGATGTGCCCCAGCTCCTTCTCGCCCGACTTCGGGTTGAGCGGTACGGCGGCGATCCCGGCCTCCAGCGCCGCCACCACGGCGACGGCGGTCTCCAGGGTCGGCGTCGCCCACACCGCGACCCGCGCCTCCCCCGCGATCCGGCCCGCGAGGGCACCGGTCGCGGCGGAGAGCTCCGCGTATGTCAGGGCCCGGTCACCGAACCGCAGGGCAACCCGCCCCGCCGGACCGGCCGTCAGGGCCGGGAAGAGAGAGGACACGCGTCGTACTCCTTAACTGTTCAACGGACACCGAGTGTTGCCGTCCGACGACCTACCCCCAGCCCGGCACGACCAGCACCAGCCACACCACCGCGGGCACCGCCGCCACCACGATCCCTCCGTACACCATCAGCTGCCGGAAGAAACGCTCACGGTCGACATCCGGTGCCGCGGCCAGTACCAGCGCGCCGTTCGTCGAGAACGGGCTCACGTCCACGACGGTCGCCGACACCGCGAGCGCCGCCACCATGCCGACGGCCCCGATCTCGCCCTGCGCCAGGAACGGCACGGCGAGCGGGATGAGCGCGCCCATGATGCCGACGGACGAGGCGAACGCCGACACGAGCGCGCCGATGTAGCAGAGCAGGACGGCGGCCAGCAGCGGCACGCCGATGCCGCCGACGCCCTCGCCCGCCCAGGTGATGGTGCCCATCTCGTCCAGCACGCCGACGTACGTCAGCACACCGCAGATCAGCAGCACCGTGGGCCAGGCGATCTCGCCGACCGCCGTACGGCTGTCCGCCGGCCACGCCGTGCTCAGGACGACGGCGAGGGTGATCGCGGTCAGGCCTGCGTCCAGGTCGAAGGCGAGGACGGCGGTGACGAGGGCGACGAGGGAGATGAGGGTGGCGATTCGGGGTGGGGTGAGGGAGAGGGTGGGGGCTGTTTCGCGGGTGGCGGTCGCGGTGGTTGTGGGGGAGGGGTGGGTGCCGGGATCTGTCGTAGGCCCTGTGCCGGTTCGTTGTGGCTGGTCGCGCAGTTCCCCGCGCCCCTGAGGGGCGTCTCCCGCGCCCTTGGCGAGTGAGCCCTGTCGCCATAGCCGCAGACCCCCGCATACGACGAACACCACACCTGCGATGACCAGGTTGGCGAACAGTGACGCCAGGAACAGCGCGACCTCGTTGCCCGGCAGATTCTCGCGCTCGACGATGCCGTTGACGATCGAGCCGTAGATGCTGATCGGCGAGAAGCCGCCGGCCTGGGCGCCGTGCACGACCATCGCGCCCATCAGCAGCGGACTGATCCCGTAGCGGGCGGCGAAGCTCAGCGCGATCGGCGCGACGATCGCGACCGCGGCCGGGCTCACGGCACCGATCGCGGTGAGCGCGCCGGTGAGGGCGAACATCACCCAGGGGATGAGTGCCACCCGGCCCCGCACGAGCCGGATCGAGGCGTGCACCAGCCAGTCGGTGGTGCCGTTGGCGCGGGCGATCGCGAAGAGGTACGTGACGCCGACGAGAACGACGAAGAGGTCGCCGGGGAAGCCGGCGAAGATGCCGTCAGCGTCGAGGTCGGCGACGAGGGTGCCGACTGCGAAGGCGGCGGCGAAGGCGAGCGCGCCCATGTTGATCGAGCGGGTGGTGGCGATGACGAACACCACGGCGAGGACGAGGATCGAGATGAGTTCGGGGGACATGCGGGCTCCCGTCTTTGGGTCCCGAGCGATGGAAAGCGATGGACAGCGAGGAATGAGTGGACGAGTGGCTGAGCCAATTGGGGGGCCTGGCTGGTTAGCGTGGGTGCGCCGACCGGGCGCGTCAAGGGGTCGCGCGCAAATTGGCTGAGCCACTCTGCCACTCGGGGTCCCGGTGTTACGCTCCCGACGAGAGGGGGAGCCCGTGACCGACGCCCTGCGCCCCATGGCCAAACAGCGCCTGTACGAGCAGGTGCTCGACCGGCTGCGGCAGTACGTCACCGAGGGCGGCCTGCGTGCCGGTGACCGTCTGCCGCCCGAGCGGGACCTGGCACAGCGGCTGGGTGTGAGCCGGGCCTCGGTGAAGCAGGCCATCGTGGTGCTGGAGGTCCAGGGCCTGGTGGAGGCGCGGCACGGCGGCGGCACGTACCTGGTCCGCGACAGCCTCGACGTGGAGCCGGTCGAGAAGCTGGTCGAGCGCCGCAGGCGCCTCCCCGACGTACTGGAGGCCCGCGAGGCGCTGGAGACGAAACTCGCCGAACTGGCCGCGGAGCGCCGTACGGACGAGGACCTCGCGGCGATGCGGGCGGCCCTCGCGCACATGGCCGCGGAGATCGAGGGCGACGGCCATGGCGTGGAGGGCGACCGCCTCTTCCACGCCGCGGTCACCGCCGCCGCCCACAGCAGCATCCTCGCCGAGTTCATGCGCTCCATCGCCGACCAGATCGCCGAGAGCCGCACGGAGTCGCTCCGCCAGCCCCACCGTCCCGCCCGCTCCCTCGCCCAGCACCAGGCCATCCTGGACGCGATCGCCGACCGGCGTCCCGGGCGGGCGGCAGCGGCGATGCGCCGCCATGTCCGCACGGTGGCGAAGGTGCGGTTGCTGGACTGGGAACCGGAGGAGGAGCGGGAGCCGTAGGCGGGTCGCGGCATGCCCAGCCGACGCGGCCACCGAGCTGTCCCGGTTCCGGACGGGCTTGTTAGCCTGCGCATCGAACAACCGTCCTGACCGGAGGAACCCGCCGTGCCCCGCATCGCCCTCGTCACCTGCCGTCCCGGTCCCGAGGTCAGCGTCGACCGTGACCTCCCGGTTCTGGTGCGGGCGCTGCGGGAGGCCGGGGCCGAGGCGGAGGCCGTGTACTGGGACGACGAGCAGGTCGACTGGGGCGGGTACGACCTGGCCGTGATCCGCTCCACCTGGGACTACAGCTGGCGCGCGGCCGAGTTCCTGGCCTGGGCGGAGCGCTGCGGCAAGGCGACCCGGCTGGCGAACCCCATCGAGGTGGTCCGTTGGAACGCCGACAAGCGCTACCTCGGCGACCTCGCCGAGGCCGGCGTGCCCGTGGTGCCCACCCGCTACTTCGTCCCCGGTGACACCCCCGACGTCCCCCTCGACCACGAGTACGTCATCAAGCCCACCTCCGGCGCCGGCGCCCGCTTCGCGGCCCGGTACACGCCCGACGGGCACGAGACGGCCGTACGGCACCTCGCGCGCATGCACGCCGAGGGACTCACGGCGATGGTCCAGCCGTATGTGAAGGGCATCGACGTCAGCGGGGAGCGAGCCCTGCAGTTCTACGGCGGCCGGCTGCTGCACGCCAGCCGCAAGGGTGCCGTCCTGACCCCCGGCACACCGTACGACGAGCGCAAGGTCGCCCACCCCTGCCTCGAAACCTGGACCCCGACCCCGGCCGAACTCACCGTCGCCGAACGCGCCCTGGCGGCCGTACCGCACACCGCCGAGCTGCTGTATGCGCGCGTGGACCTCGTCGACGGGGAGGACGGGCCGGGCGGGCAGCCGCGGGTGATGGAGCTGGAGCTCGTGGAGCCGAATCTGTTCCTGTCGCTGCATGCCGGGTCGGTGCCGGCGGTTGTGGAAGCGATCCTCGCGGCGGCCGTCGGTTAGCCGCGAACCGCCACCCGCTGCAACAACCCCCACGTGAACTCCGCGACCACCTCCCGCCGCACCCCCTCCCCGTCCGGCGCCGCGAACGCCAGCCCCCACCGCGTCGGGGCCGTCCCCTCCAGGGGCCGGGCGGGGGCGAAGGCGCGGGCCGCCTCGTCAACCGTGCAGGACCAGGGGGTGAGGTCGGCGAGGGTGTGCAGGGGCGGGGCCTCGGAGTCCGGGGCGCGGACCAGCCACTCGTTCCAGACCGCGCCGTTCGGGGCGAGCAGCACCTCGAAGCGCAGGTCGGGCCAGAGCGGGACCGGCCACAGCCAGGCCTCGCACTCCAGGTCGCCGACCTTGCGGGTGATGACCGACTCGGGTGCGCCCAGCACCGAGCGGTACCGGGAGGCGGCCCCGCGGGCTCGCGGGGAGCGGACCATCGCCTGCCAGCGCTTGTTGGCCTCGCGCATGCCGGCGATCGAGGCGCCCAGCTCGTGGCGGGCGCCGTCCACCAGGTCCGGGTTGTGGTCGGCCATGCGGCGCAGCAGCACCAGCTGGAAGTCGAGCGGGGTGAAGGGGCTAGCGGGGTGCTTTCCGGAGGGCATGCGTTCCATCGTCGCCCACGGGACGGCGGCCGTCGGGAAGGAAGAGGACCGAATTGACGTATCGCGGGCCTCGGAACGGCAGCACGCGGCGCAGCAGGCCGTGGGTGACGACATGGGCGGCCTCGGCCTGGTGGGCCTCCAGCGGGAAGGCGGACAGGGGGATCCAGTCGCGGCCGGGCAGGACCCAGCCGTCGTAGCCGAGCAGGGAGAGATACGTCAGCACCGGGGCGATCGGCTGGATGCGGGACTCCAGCTCGATGAACAGGGCGGGCCGGTCGCGGGCCAGGATCGCGGTCGCGCCGCGCAGCACGGCGAGCTCGCTGCCGTCCACGTCGACCTTGACGAACCCGACGTCCTTGAGGCCGAGTTCGTCGAGGGTGACACAGCTGACCGGGAGTGCCGTGGCGTGGATGTTCCGGCGGACCAGCGAGGACACCCCCCGGTCGCCCGCGTCGTGCGGCGGCAGCCAGAGCCGGGCCGTGCCGGGGCGCTCGGCCGCCGCGGCCTGCACGACCCGGACGTTGGGCGGGGCCGTCGCGGCGAGCAGCCGCGCGAGGTGCGGGACCGGTTCCACGGTCACCACCCGGCGGGCCCGTCTCGACAGCCGCCGCGTCCACGGGCCGTACCACCCGCCGACGTCCACGGCGGTCCCGCACCCGGCGGGGCACAGCTCCGCCAGCCGGGCCAGCTCGGGCTCGAAGCGCGGGTACACGGCCCGGGCGACGGCTGCGACCAGGCGGGTGGGCAGCAGTGGGGCGATGCTCGCGGCCAGGGTCATGGGGCCATCCGTTTGAGTAGTTCCTCGTGTTCGTCGTCGGAGACCTGCTCCCCGGAGGCCGGCAGCAGCTGGGGGATGCCGTCCACGATCGGGTAACGGCGGTGCAGGCGCGGGTTGTAGAGCGCCTCGGCCACCGCCTCCTCCTCCGCCGCATCCGGCCCGTCCGGTACGACGAGGTGCAGCGGCCCCTTGTCGAGCGGGCACGCCAGGATCTGGAGCAGGGGGTCGTCGGGCTTCATGGTGGGGTCAACTCCTTGGCACCGATGGTGGGTTGGGGAGACGGTGCGGCCGGTGGGTCGTGTCTTGGCATCGACAGCAGTACGACGACGGCGAGCGCCGTACCCGCGACCCGCAGCGCCAGCCGCAGCGGTTCCTCGGGCAGCGCCTCGCCGAACGACAGCGTGCCGAGTACGGCCGTGTACAGGCAGGTCACCGTCGTGCACACCGGCACGATCAGCGAGGCCCGGCAGCGTTGCAGCGCCGCCTGCGACATGACCAGCCCGAACGCGCCGGTGAACAGCAGGAGGTACGGGTACGGCGAGCGCAGCAGGTCCAGCACGGCGCCGCCGATCCCGCTCGTCGTCAGGTAGCTCGACACTCCCTTGATGGCCAGCGAGCTGACCCCGTACAGCAGCCCCACCGCCACGCCGTACTCGACGCCGGTCGTGGGCAGCCGGTGCCGGTGCCGGGCCCTGCGCTCGGCGGAGTTGTACAGCCACACGCCCGCCGCCAGCGAGGGCACGCACACCAGCAGGATCAGCGGATACGGGGCGGCCCGGCCCACGGCCTCGCCGCCGCCCGGTCCCTCCCGCAGTGACAGCACGACCATCAGCAGCGCGGCGAGGATCGCGCCGAGCGCGTACCGCTCCCGCCCGCTGGTCTCCTCGCCCAGCAGCCGTGCGGAGAGCAGCACCAGGAGCACGAGCCCGGAGACGAAGATGCCCTGTGCGGCGGCGATGGGCAGCGTGCGGTAGACGACGAGCTGCGCTCCGAAACCGGCGGCGAGGGCGAGGGAGCCGCCGATCCACAGCGGGCTGCCGAGCACCAGCCGGAGCAGCCGGGCGGGTTGCCGGACGCTCACCTGCGGAAGTGAGGTGAGCGCCCGTTTCTCCAGGACGAAACCGAGGCTGTACAGGGTGTTCGCCATCAGGGCCGCGGCCACTCCCCACCACATGGTGTACGCCCCCTAGGTCCGTCGTGCGTGCAGCAGCAGGATCGACGCGAGCGGCGGTCTGGCGCAGGCCAGTCGGTCCAGGGGGCGCAGCGGGCGCGGTACGCCGTGGAAGGGGGCACCCGCGAGACGTACGACCTCGAAGCCGGACGCGGCCACGAACTCCCGTAGCGCGCGGGCGGTGTAGAGCCGCAGGTGCCCCACGACCTCCCGCCCCGGCCGGCCGTGGATGCCCCGCAGGCTGACCTCGGAGAACACCGGCTGCACCCCGGCCAGCAGCAGGCCGCGGTTGTACCAGGCGGCCAGGTTCGGGGTGGACAGCATCAGGTGGCCGCCGGGGCGCAGCACGCGGCGGATCTCGTCCAGGGCGGCGTCCGGGTCGACGAGGTGCTCGATCACCTCGCTGAACAGCACCGCGTCGGCGGAACCGGTCAGGAACGGCAGCCCGCCGTCGGTGAGTTCACCGCGGACGGCGTACGGGATCCGGGTGCGGGCCCGGCGCAGGGCGTCCTGGGACCAGTCGATGCCGACGATGCGGTGGCCGGGGAGGTAGGGGGCGGCGGTGGCCGCGGCGGTGCCGTCGCCGCAGCCGATGTCGAGGATCGTGCGGGTACGGCCCGTCGCCCCCGTCCCTGCTTCTCGCCCGGGCGCCAGGGCCTCGGCGAGCATGCGGGCCTGGCGGCGGCTGCGGGGGCTGCCGGAGGCGACGGGGACGGCGGGGTTCTCGTAGAAGTCACGCAGTTCTGGAGGTTTCACGGGGGAGGTCGTCACGGGGTCACCTCCGTGCAGTGCAGGTAGTGCTCGAAGAGGTCCCGCAGGTGGGCGCCGTCGCCGTGGCTGAGCAGGGCGCGCGACCAGCGCAGTGCGAGGTGGAGCCGGCCCGCGGTGGAGGCGGTGGTGACGGTCAGGCCGCGGGGCATCCGGGCGGGCGCCGAGAACCACACGGCGTGCGCGCGGCCGGCTTCGTCGCCGAAGTCCAGGGGGTACGGGATACGGCCGATGTTGCTGAGCAGCGTGGTCGAGGTCCAGGGCGCGGCGGCTCTGCGCAGGCCGCGGGTGAGGGCGGCGCGGACGCCGACCGGCGCCCAGGGGGCCGTGAGGAGGGAGGCGCCGTGGCCGAGTTGGGGGCGGGGCAGGGACTTGAGGGCACGGGTGCGGGTGGCCGTGCGGTGCAGCAGGGCGGGCATGTCGTCCGGGCCGTGTGCCGCCAACTCCGCTGTGCTGAAAGGGACTTCCACGAGCCGGGTGCCGTTGCCGATGGGCATGGTGGCGTCACGCGGGCGGTCGTCCACCGGCATGGTGATGCGCAGGGGGCGGGGTCGGGCGCCGTGCTCGCGGTTCCAGTGGGCGATGGTCAGCGCGGTGGTGACCATCAGCTGGTCGTTGACCGTGTAGGGGGAGCCCTTGGGGCGGTGGGGGAGCGGGAGTTCGGTGACCAGCATGCCGTTGCCCGGGGAGGGTTCGGGGGTGCCGGGGGCCACCCGGGCGGGGGGCGACCAGTTGGAGGGCGTTTCCTCGGTGAGGGGCTGGGCTTCGGTCGTCCGGTTGGGCGGGGCCGCGGGGGAGTTGTCCCTGCCTCCGTACAGCTCCGCGGCGGTGGCGACGACACGGAGGCAGGCGGGGCCGTCCAGCGCCGTGTGATTGATGGTCAGGAACAGCACGGTCCCGTGTGACCCGCCCGGCCTGCCGGCAGTCGTGCCGTTCGGGGCGGCACGGGTGGGCGCACCTGCCGCGCGTGCGTCCCCTACGGCGTCCGTCGCCTCGCTGCCCTCGACCCGCCCCGGCCCCTCCACCACCTCCAGCCGGATCGGCGGCGACAACGACAGCGGCGGCGCCTGGGTCAGCGCCCGCGTCCGTGCGTCCCGCAGCGCATCGCGTCCCGGCGCCGGGAAGCTCACCACCTCCACGTCAGGTTCCGCCGTCAGCTCCCACTCGTAGCGGCGCCGGTACCACCGCCCCGGCGCCTCCCGCATGAGGATCCGCGGATGCCGGCGCAGCGCCTCCCCGAAGGCCGTACGCAGTCGCCCCGCGTCCAGCGGCCCCGGCAGGTGGACCTCGATGTGCACCGTCTCCGGCTCCTCCTCCTGCAGGCAGTGCCGGGCGACCTCGTCCACGACGGGGAACGGGACGCGTACCGGCGGCCGCAGCGGACCTTCGGCGCGTGCGGGCTGCTGCAGTGCGGTCATGTGGCTTCGCCCTTCCCGGTCTTCCCGGGGTCGTCGGACTCCGGCGGGGTCCCGGGTCCGGTCGCCCGGAAGCGCGGCTTGCGGGGCGCGATCCGCGCGGTCGGCGGATCCGGAACCGGCGCACCGGGACCGCGCGCGGAGACGGTCGGCCCCGAGTCGCTACGGCCCGTCGGCCCGGGCGGCTCGGTCCCCATGGGACTGCGGCCCCGCTCCCGCTGCGGCAAGGGGCGCGTCGGCCGCTCCGGGGCGGCCGAGCCGGAAACACCGCCACCTCCGGCAACCGGCGGCAGCACAGCCGTGGAGCCGGGCAGGTCCGATCCTTGGCCGGGGCCCGCCATGGGTCCGACCGCCGCCGCCGACTCCCGAACCCCCACCACACCCGCGAACAACCCGATCAACGCCAGCAGTTGGGCCACCGGCCCGAAGGCGCCCTCCTCCGCCCCGACCGGCTCCCCGGCGCCGACCGCCGCGGCGACCCCTGCCCCCGCAAGCGCCACGAGCGCGATCGGCACCAGCAGCGCATGCCTGCGCCACGCCACCAGCGCCAGGGCCGGTACCAGCAGGGCGAACCAGCCGGCGATGAAAACGCCCACCACCGTCACGGCCACCGTGCCGAGCCACAGGCCAGGCAGCGGCGGGGCGGGCTGCGGCTCGTCGGGGTTCGGTGCGCGGCGGCGCCACAGGGCCAGCCCGGCCAGCAGCGCGATCGCGACCGCGCTGCCGATCAGCCCGCCCTCGTACATCACCGCCGGCTCGTACGACAGCTCGACCGTGCCGCCGGCGCCCGCCGGGATCCGCCAGCCCTGTTGCCAGCCGTCCAGCCGTACCGGCGTCAGTTCCTTGCCGCCCAGCGTGGCGCGCCAGCCGTCGTTGAAGTTCTCGTACGTCGTGAGGTAGCTCGCCGCGCCCGACCCGACGGTCACCGCGCGCCGGTCACCGAGCCAGTCCCGTATCCCCAGCTGACGCCCGGCGGCCGAGGCCTCGGAAACCGTGCCGCGGGTGAGCGTCACCGCGGTCAGCGTGAGCGGCCCCGCGTCCCCGGCCTCGACTCGATGGTCACCTGCGGACAGCCGCAACTCCGTGTCATCGCGACCCTGCTGACAGAGCGTCACGTCAATCTGTCGCCGCTCCATCAGGTCCTGTACCGTTCCGCGCACGCTCGTCCGGTACAACTCCCCGTCCACCGCGACGACCGGCCCCTTCCCGCACGGCAGCGAGAACGGCCGGGACTCCCTCGGCTGTGGGGTCCGGTACTGGTCGAGGGCCGGGATGTAGGCCTCCGTCAGGCCCACCGGCAGCCGTAGGTCCTCGTCCACCATCGGGTTGTAGAGGGTGAGCGGGGCGGTCTCGGTGATGGTGATGTCCAGCCGGTCGGTCGTGATGGGCGGGAAGCGGACCCAGCCGTTCTCGTCGACCCCGGCGATCACGGCACCGTCCGGTGAGCTGATGTGCACCTCGGTCGGACGCGTGGCCAGACCGCCCGCCGGCGCCAGCACGATCTCCCCCACGGCCTGCTTTCCGGGCCAGCGGAGGTGGATCGTGGGCCGGTCGCCCGCGATCCACGCCGTGGTCAGGTCGCCGTCGGTGAGGTTGCGCGGCGACAGGCCCGCCCCCAGCCGGGCGGTGGAGTCGGCGGTGGCGACGATCCGGTTCTGCTGCTCCGGCGCCACCTCGTACAGCAGCCGGTCCAGCTCCTCGCCCGCGACCGGCACCGCACTCGCCCGCACCTCGTACGTCCCCGCCGTCGACGTCGTGAAGCGCCGGTGCAGACCGGCCTCCGTGCCCGTCGGCGACAGGCCCGTGGCGTCGGCCGTACGGGACAGGGAGACGATCTCGGCTGCGGCCCCCGACTTCCCGGCGTCGGCGGGCAGCCGCAGCAGCCGGGTCACCTGTACGTCAGGCAGGTCGATCTCGGAGAAGCCCGCCCCGGTCAGTCCGGGCCGCCGGGAGACGGAGTCCGTGATCGTCAGCTTCATCCAACTCGTCTCACCCGCAGGCACCTTGACCGTCTGCGTCGTTCCGTCGGGCCGCAGGACCGAGCTCACCGCCCCCTTCTCCGTCTCCACCCGCACCCGCGTCGCAGCCTCCCGCACACCCTCCTGCGGCAGCGGCCTGACCTTGAAGGACGACGGCATGTCGTACGAGCCGCCCGCGAACGCGATCCGCAGCCACTCGCCGACCGGCGACCCCTCCGAGCCCTCCGTCCACGCGGTGTCCGGGTTGCCGTCGAAGGCGTTCACCGGGTCGAACTGCGGGAGATGGAAGAGCCAGCTGCCGTACGACGAGGCCGTCACCGACCGTGCGCCGCGCAGCTCGGCCACCGTCTGGTGGCCGAGGCCGGACGTCGGCAGGATCTGGTGCGGCTCTTCGCCCGCGTCCTGCGCGGCATCGGGCGCGTTGCGCTCGCCGCGCGTGTACGTGTACGACGTGTTGGCGTTGACCAGCCCGAACCGGGTGTCCGCCCGCCGCAGCCCGTCCCCGATCACCTGCACCGGAGGCGAGCCGAGCCCTGGGTGGTTGTCACCGGTCAGCACGCTTGCCCTGCCACGCAGTTCGGAGGCCAGCGGCAGCAGCGCCTCCGGACCGCCGGAGACGACGGCCGTGTCGGCCACCGGCTGCAGCCCGGCCTGGTGCGGGCGCGGCACGTCCGCGGCGGCCGGCTTGTAGATCTCCACCGCCCGCTGCCGCGGATACAGCCCCTCCACCTGCAGCGGAGTGCCCGGCGCGATCGTCCCGCCGGTCGTGACCGGCCCGAGGCCCGTCACCCGCTCGTATCCGGACTGCTCAAGAGTCCGCTTCACCGTCGTCGTCGGTATGTGGCCGATCTGGTCGGGGTCGAGGTCATTGCGGACGACGACGTAGTAGATCCCGGCGCGGCTCAAGTAGTCCGCCAGTCCCGGCACTTGGCTGCCGCTGACCAGCGCCTGCTCCACGGCGTCCATCGCGCGCCGGTTGCCGGGGGTGCCGAAGGGGACGTAGTCCCGCTGCGCCCAGCGTGAGTCGGCGAGGACGTCCAGGGGCTGGTCGATGGTCGAGCCCCAGGTGTGGATGCCGTGCGCGGTGGCCGGCACGACGAGGGCGCGGGCGTCGGGGGAGTACTTCTCCAGCCAGTCGGCCGTGCCCTGCCAGTACTTGGGGATCTCCTTGAAGGACCCGGGGTTGAGGATCGAGCCGTTGAGGTACGGCCACATCAGCCCCGGCAGCACCAGCACGGCCGCGATCAGCGGCGCGAACCGCCGCCCCCGCACCGGCCGTGCCCCGCGCGCCTGGGCCGCCACGCCCGCCAGATGGGCGAGGCCCAGCACCAGCGCCAGGGCGAGCCCCGTCTGGAACTTGTAGATGTTGCGGAAGGGGACGAGCCCGCCGTCCAGCCAGTCCTGCACGACCCCGTGGAAGGGTGCCCCGAACGACCCGCCGTACCCGGCGAGCAGGATCAGCGCGACCGTCACCACGGTCAGCACCAGCCACCGCCGCTCCGGCATGTCCCGCCGGGCCAGCCCCGCGAGCCCCAGCCCGGCCGCGAGCGCCGAGCAGACGATCACGACGACGGACGCGGCGACGGTCCAGCCGGCGGGCAGCCAGGCCTCACCGAAGTGCAGATAGGCGACCCAGTTGCCGCCGCCGCGCAGCGCCTCCGTCGCCGCCATCGTCTCGGTCGCGGTCTGCGAACTCTCCACGTAGGGAAGGAAGTTCTCGCCGTACGTGCCGAGCAGCAGAAGCGGGACCACCCACCAGGCGGTCGCCAGGAGGACCCCCGGCACCCACCACGCGATCAGCTTCCGCTGCCGTGGCCCGGGCGGCCGGGAGAGCAGATAGAGCCCGACGGGAAGCAGTGAGGCCAGCGTGGAGGCCGCATTGACGCCACCCATGAACGGGATGATCAGCGCCGACCGCAGCGCGGCGACCCGCGCGGCGTACCGCTCGTCGGTCAGCGGCAGCAGCACCCACGGCAGAAGGGCACCGGGCAGCGCGGCAGCGGACGTGGACCCGACGACGACGGTGAAGACGGGCCACAGCGCGTACGCCACGGCCGCCACCAGCCGCGACGCCCCGCTCCCCACCCGCAGCCGCTCGGCCAGCCGTAGCGCACCCCAGAAGGCCACCGACACGATCAGCGACAGCCAGAGCCGCTCCGCGAGCCACACCGGCAGCCGTACGACATCGGCGAGCCAGTAGAACGGCAGCATCGGCCACAGATAGCCCGAGTACTGGTTCTGGATCCCGCCGAAACTGCCCTCGTCCTGCCACAACTGCCCGAGGTCGGCGAGGAACTGCCCCGGATCGACCGTCACGCCCAGCTTGGTGTCGAACGTCTGCCGCCCTGGCTGCACCGCCAGCAACAGCACGAACACCACGGCCCAGAACCCCAGCAGCCAGCGCCGCGAGCGCGGCCCCTCCGACGGCCCAGAGGCGGGGGCGGAGGTGGGCACGGCTGCCGGGGGAGGAGCCTGGACCGTGGTCGTCGTCATGGTGGGCACCGCCTGAGGATGAGGAGGAGGTTCCAGGTGGCGAACTCGCGTATGCCGGGCGCCTTCACGACGGCCTCCGCGAGGAACGGCCAGTAGCGGGAGCGCGCCGAGACGACCTCTACGTCGTCACGGGCGCGGACCTGACGCAGAGTGGCGCCGATGTGCACGGCGAACAGGTTCTCGCCGAGAGTGTGCTTGGCGGCCCGTCCGGTACGGCGCCGGTAGCGGGCCCGGGCCCGCTCGGCACCGAAGTAGTGCCAGGGGGCCCACTCGTGACCGCCCCACGGGGACAGCCAGTTCGTGAACGACACGTAGATCAGCCCACCGGGCCGGGTCACCCGGGCCAGCTCGCTGAGGAACGTCTGCGGATCGGCCACATGCTCCAGCACATTGGAGGAGAACGTGACATCGGCGACACCGTCACGCAGGGGGAGCAAGTACCCGTCGGCGACGACGGCCCCTTCGGGCGGCTTCGCACCGAGTTCCGCCACGTCCGGCTCGAAGAGGTAGGCATACGCACCTCGCCGCCGGAACTCCTCGGTGAAATACCCGCCACCACCACCGACATCGACGACGGTACGCCCGGCGACGGGACCGTCGTAGGCCTCGACTTGATCGACGGCGTCACGGGCGAGCAGTGAATAACAAGCCTCGGGATCGTCCTGCTCATGAAGAAAGGCCCGGAAGAGAGCGAGGGACCGCCGAAAGGAGGGGTCCTTGACAACCGGGGGTGGTGAAGCGCCCCGATAGGGGCGCGGGGCTGTGACATTTTCGGCTCCGCCGCGTGAGCGCGACCAGCCACGACGCACCGGCACTCGCGAGCCGGCCGACCCACTACGGCGTTTAGGCGTCACGGCGTACGGCCTCCGAAGCAACCGCCAGGAACTGCCGCACAGTCCGGTCCCAGCGATAGCGCGCCGCCCGGTCCCGCGCGGCCTTGCCCATCAACTCCCGCCGATGTCCGGACAACGCGAGCGTGCACCAGGCGGCGGCAAAGGACGATTCCCCGGCGGCAAGCACCCCCGTCTCCCCGTCCACGACGGAATCCCGCAGCCCAGGCACATCAAAGGCAATGGTCGGCGTCTCCCGGGTGGCGGCCTCGGTGACGACGAGCCCCCACCCCTCCACGGCCGAGGGATGAAGCAGCAGCCACGCCGCACACAGCAGCCGGTGCTTCTCCGCCTCCGGCACATGGCCGACGAACTCGACGCCGGGCCCGGCAAGTTGCTCAAGAGACGCCCGCTCGGGCCCGTCCCCGACGATGACGAGCCGCCCCCCGGTCACGGGCCGCACCCGCTCCCACAACCGCAGCAGCAGATCGATCCGCTTGTACTCGACCAGCCGCCCGACGGCCACGAACAGCGGCTCCGGCGAGCGGTCACCCAGGGGGCCGGGCTCCTCCACACCGTTGTGCACCACACGGATACGTTCCCGGTCGACGCCGATCCCGCGCAGCGCCTGCGCGGTCGACGGAGACACGGCAACCATCAGACTCCGTTGCTGCGCACCGGTCAGCGCCCAGTGCTCCAGTCTTCGCCCGAGCCGCGCGGCAGGCGCCAGTGCCCCGCCGAACCGCATCTTCCACAAGTCGGTGTGTACGTGGTTGACCAGGCACAACGTCGGCCCGCGATGCCAGAGGGGGGCGAAGTACGGCATCCCGTTGCAGACCTCGACCAGCAGATCGCAGTCACCGACCTGACGGGCGAAGGCGGACCGGGCACGCAGGTAGTGACCGTAGGAACCACCGGCGGACACGACCCGGTAGTCGCGGTAGGCCGCGGGGCCCCCGCACAGGAGGGTGACCTGGTGGCCGAGGTGGGTCAGTCCGTCGGCGAGACGGTCGACCAGCAGCTCGGAGCCGCCGGCGGACCGGTTGCCCAGGTCACGGTGGGCGAGAAAAACGATTCGGCGCGGATGTGGGGGAAGCGCCGGAGGGTGCTGCTGCGACGCCCAGGGGAGGGTGGCGCGCAGCTGGGAAGGCACGTGCTGGGGCATGGGTGCTCCAACTCGTCTCAGGGTGCGGAACTCAGCGTGGGGGAGGGAGGGTTTGGTTCCTGTGGGGAGATGCGGTGCTTCTCGGACTTTCTCGGGGTTTCTCGGGCCTCTTACGGTCGTCCTGCGGGGGCTGTGGACAGGCTGTGTCCGGGTGGGGTTGGACAGTTTTCGCCCAGCCGTTCGCCACGGCTACTCACCGACGTGACAATTTCCGGCTTTATTAGAGCTGACGTCACGTCACATTGTGAGCGACGGCTGGGGCATCTCGACCGCACCGGGAGATTCAGGGCGCTTCCGGCCTCGTACCACCAGAACGCCACCCACCACCGCAAGCACGAATCCCGCCCCAGCAGTCCCGATCGGCAGCATCTCGCCCACCATGCGCAGCAGACCGCTGTCCCGTTTCGCCTGCCGTACGGCCTCTTTCTGTGTGGCCGTGGTGAACGCGATCTTCTCGCTGTCCAGCAGCACCGCCGCGTCCTTCTCGCCGCCGGGCGCCCGCAGGGTGCGGCGCGGGCCGGTCTGCGCGTAGATCACACGGCCCGTGGCCTGATCCACGACCAGCCTGAACCCGTGGTTGGAGTACCACTCCTCGGCCAGCACCTGCGGCCGGTCCGGCTCGTCGACGAGGGTGCCGGGGACGAGCCGGGTGCCGACCTTGCGGGGCGCGACCGTCCCGGTGAACCGGTATCCCGTGTAGCCCTGGATCTTCTCGGTGCCGTCGTACCGCAGGGTGATGGTGGTCCCGCCGGTGTTGTCCCACCACTGGTAGGAGCGTTTCTCCACGTCGAACGGGAACTTCAGATACGCCTCGCCCTCGATGTACGGCGTCTCCTCGCAGCAGTGCACCGGCTTCGTCGTGGTGCGGTCCATCACCCAGCGGTGCGGGGTGAAGTCCAGTGCGTCGTGCGGGTCGTCGGCCGGCAGCGACTTGTCGGTGTCGACGGTGGTGATGACGTCCCAGACGGCGTTGCCGCTGCGCTCACTTTCCGCCACATTGCCGCGCACGCGCTGGGTGACGGTGATGTTCTGGTCCGGCACGGTCTCGACCTTGTCGGTGTCGAAGACGCTGCCGGTGCCTTTGTAGACGGCGGTGGTGTCGATGTCGATGGGGTTCACGGCGGCACGCGGGGCCACGTACCAGGCGAGCATGGGCGCCAGTACCAGCAGAAACGTGCCGAGGCCCAGCAGGATCAACGAGGCAGGTGAGGCTGTACGGCGCATCCGGCACTCCTGGGGGGTTGACGCGTGGTCGATGCACTGTCGGTGCACGGTCGTTGCCTGGCCGTTCTTGGGCCGGGAACCGTAGGCGTCCCTTGACGGAGTGTCAATGTCTTGACGGGATGTCCCCGCTTGTCGAGACTGAAGCCGACAGGCAGGGGTCGGGTACAGGCTGGCACCACCGGGGTGGGGACGACCTCCGGATGCAGAGAGGCTGACCCTGCGATGTCCAGAATGCTCGCCGCCGCGCTGACCGTCGCGCTCGCCGCCGTACTCGCGGTGGGTGCCGCGCTCGGCGTCGTCGCGCTGCTGGAAGCGACACCCGACCAGCCGAACACACCCTTGATCACGTACGAGCAAGCGGGCCAGGGGAGTTGACCGTGGCCGCGACCCGCTCCACGGCATCCCCGGCCTCCCCGGTACCCCCTGCCACCCCGGCCGCGCCCACCCGCTCGGCCTGGCGTGACGTACCGCGCTTCCAGGTCCGCCGGTTCGCGGAGCTGGTCATGGCGGACGCCCCAGCGCTCGCCGAACAGATCCTGCGCGAGATCCAGCGCGAGTACCCCCAACTGCCCGTCGTCCTCGACGAGTCGGGCGAGCCCATGGCCCTGGTCGGCATACGGCGCGCGATCGAGGTCTTCGTCGAGCACCTGGAGAAGTCGGAGGGCCGCCCGACCGTACCGCCGGGCGTCTTCCAGGACTTCGGCCGCGGCGAGGGCTACAACGGCCGCTCCCTGGACTCGCTCCAGGCGATCTACCGGTTGGGCGTACGGCTGGCCTGGCGCCGTTTCGCCGAGATCGGCCAGCGCGTCGACATTCCGCCGCCCGCGATGTACGAGCTGGTGGACGCGGGCTACGAGTACCTGGACGGCCTGGTCGACCAGTCGGTGCGCGGCTACGCCGAGGCGGCGGCACGGCAGGCGGGCGAGCGGCTGCGTCTCCAACGCCGCCTGATGGAACTGCTGTTGGCCGAACACCACCGGGGCGATCCGGCGGACGCCCTGACGGAGCGGGCGGCCCGGATCGGCTGGCCGCTGCCCGAGAAGGTCGCCGTGGGCGTGTTACTGCGCCCGGCGCGGGAGGCGGTGGCGCCGGCCGTGGGGCAGGGGGTGCTGCTCGACATGGAGTACGAGCAGCCGCGCATGGTCGTCCCCGAGCCGGAGGCCGGCGGCCGCCCCGAACTGCTGCACCGGGCCCTGACCGGCTGGGCGGGCGCGATCGGCCCCCGGTGCCCCTGGCCGACGCGGCGAAGTCGCTGCGCTGGGCCGAGGCGGCCGTACGCCTGATGGAACGGCGGCTGCTGCCGGCCGGCGACGTCCTGTACTGCACCGAGCACACGGAAGCTCTCGTGCTGCTGCAGCCCGAGGAACTGATCGACGACCTGGCGGTGCGGTGCCTGGCACCGCTGGAGCACTGCGGGCCGACGCACGGGCGGCGGCTGGCGGAGACGTTACTGGCGTGGCTGGAGACCAGGGGCGGGGCGCCGGAGGTGGCGGCCCGTCTGGGAGTCCACCCCCAGACGGTTCGGTACCGCCTCCGCCAGATCCGGGAGCTGTGGGGCGACGAGATGGACGACCCGGATCGACGGTTCGAGCTGGAGCTGGTGTTGCGGGCCCAGCGGTTGAGGGGGGCGCTGGGGGAGGCGCCTAGGTAGAAGGTGCTGGTTGCTCAGTACCTGCTTTCAGGTGGTCTGACGGGCGGGCTCGGTGCGGCGGGACGGGGTGCGGGCGGACGCGGCGCGCAGGCGTCGGCCTCGGCGCGTGAGTCCCCAGGGCTTGAGGATCGAGATCACCGTCATGAAGACGTACGCCGACAGCGACACGATCGGCCCGAACAGGACGTCCCCGGCGTCGGGCAGCGGCCCGCCCGCGGCGATCGCCTCGACCGCGGAGTTCACGCCGGGGCGCAGGGCGAAGACGGTGGCGGTGGTCGTGCCCAGGGTCACCCAGAACTTGACGTAGACCCAGCGGTGCCGCGCCAGCCCCCACTGCGTGCCCAGCGCCAGTACGAGCCCGCTGAGCAGCGTGAGGGAGGCGACCGGCAGCAGGAGCCAGTCGGCGAACAGCTTCATGGCCCGCACCGACGCCTCCACGGTCACCGCGGACCCGGTGGTGGCCGCGGTGACCCCGAGCGCGAGCAGCCCGAGCGTGAGCCCGAGCCAGCCGGCGGAGGCGATGACATGGACGACCAGGGCGGCCCGGCGGGCGGGCCGGCTCAGTTTCCTTGATGACGTGGAAGACCTGGAAGAGGTGGAGGACATGGACACCACCGTGCCGGGCCAGGTCGCCGAGGACGTCTGACGGCGGGAGTAACCCCGCGTACTGACGTCGGCGTACCCGGCACCGCCCGCCCTGCTCCGTTCGCCGCCTTCGTCGGCGAGTGGGACCTGTGGGCTGTCGCCCGCAGCGTCGGCCCCTTCCGGACGGAGTTCGCCTGGCTGGAGGGCGGCGCCTTCCTCGTCCAGCGCTCGGACGTCGTCCCGGAGACGTCCCTCCCGGGCGAGTGGGGCCCGAACGCCCCGTTCCCCGGGTGGGGAAGCCGCAGAGCTGAGCGGGACTGACCGAAGGGGCCGACGGGGCAGGAATCGAGCCGGTCCGCGCAAGGCCATTGCCGGGGGAAACGCACTTTGAGTAGCCTGTGTTCGTTATTCCGATCGGCTGTTGAAATCTCGAACGCAGCCTCGCATGCAAGGGAGGGGGCCGCACGTGGGACGCCTCGTACCAGCCGTGACCCGGGCTCTCGACATTCTCGAGCTCTTCCTCGACGGGGACGGGACGCTCTCCGCCCCCGACATCGTGCGCAAGCTCCAGTTGCCGCGGACCACCGTGCATGAGCTGGTGACCACTCTGGCCGCTCGGTCGTACATCGTCCAGGTGCCGGGTCAGCCGGGACGGTACCGCCTGGGCGTACGGCCGTACCAGCTCGGCAGCCGGTACGCCGAGCAGCTCGACCTCGCGGCCGAGGGGCAGCAGGTCGCCCGGTCCGTCGCGGAGACCTGCGACGAGACCGTGCACGTGGCGATCCTGGAGGGCACGGACGTCATCTACATCGCCAAGGTCGACTCGACGCACGCGGTGCGGATGGTGTCCGCGGCGGGCCGTCGGCTGCCTGCCCACTGCACGTCGGTCGGCAAGATGCTGCTGGCCTCCCTTCCCGACTCGGAGCTGTCGTCCCGTATCCCCGACGGGGCCGAGCTCGTCGCCATGACGCCCAACAGCATCACCGAGCCCGGCGCGCTGCGCGAGGCCCTCGCTGAGATTCGGCAGCGCGGCATCGCCGTCGAGAGCCGGGAGTCCAACCCGGACGTGTCGTGCGTGGCCGCGCCGGTGCGGGACCGTACCGGGCAGGTCGTTGCCGCGCTGTCCATCTCCGTGCCGATGATCCGCTGGAGCGACGAGCGGCTCGCCGAGCTGGAGCAGCTCTCCGCCAAGGGGGCCGCCGAACTGTCGGAGCGCCTGGGGCACCGGAGCGTTGCGTGAGGGCGCCGTACGAGGTGGCGGTGCGTGCGGAGGCGCAGCTCGGTGAGGGGCCGACCTGGGATCCGGCGAGTGGCCGGCTCGTCTGGATCGACATCCTCGGTGCGCGGATACACACCTACGACCCCGTCTCCGGGCGGCGCACGGTCCGTACGACGCACCAGCACATCGGCGCCGTCAAGCCGCGCGTCGGCGGCGGGCTCGTCCTCAACCTCCGGGACGGCGTGGCGGTGCTCGACCCGGACCACAGCTTCCGCTGGCTGCATCACGAACCCGTCTCCGGCCGCCGCGCCAACGACGCCGCAGTCGCGCCCGACGGGTCCCTGTGGGCGGGCACCATGCGCTACGACGAGGCGCCGGGCGGCGGCACCCTGTCCCGGATCACCGGTGAGGCCTCCGTCGAGGTGGTCCTCGACGACGTGGCGGTGAGCAACGGCACGGGCTGGAGTCCGGACGGGCAGCTCATGTACTACATCGACTCGCCGACGCGCCGCGTCGACGTCTTCGACTTCGCCGACGGGCGGGCTCTGAACCGGCGCCCGCTGGTCGAGATCGAGGACGGCGCCGGCTTCCCGGACGGGCTCACCGTCGACGCCGAGGGCTGCGTGTGGGTGGCGCTGTGGGAGGGCTCGGCGGTGCGCCGGTACACGCCCGACGGTGAGTTGGACCGGGTGGTCCCGCTTCCCGTGCCCCGGGTGACGGCGTGCGCCTTCGCCGGCCCCGACCTGACCGACCTGTACATCACCACGGCCCGCGTCGGCCTCGCCTCGCCGCCCGCGCTGTCGGGTTCGGTGTTCGTGGTGCCGGGCGCGGGGAAGGGGCTGGCACAGCCGGCGTTCAAGGGCTGAGGCGGCCGTTGTCCGGGGGGTCGAGCGCCCGCGCAGCGTCGCGTCACATCCGGGATCTCAGTACGTCGACCTCACAGCCCGGCGCGGACGGGTCGAAGCCGTGCTCGACCAGCCAGCGAACCCCCAGCAGGCTGCGCAGCGACCACCACGCGCGGATCACGTCGAGGTCGACGTCGGTGCCGTACCCGGCGATGACGTCGCCCAGGTGTTCCTCGTGTCCGAGCGTCAAGGTGGCGAGGTCGTACAGGGCATCGCCCCGGCCCGCCTCCGACCAGTCGATGATGCCCGTGACCTCGTCACCGTCGACGAACACGTGAGCGATCTGCAGATCGCCGTGCGTGAACGCCGCAGTCCACGGCCGGAGCGCGGCCTCGGCGACCTGACGGTTGCGCGTGACCAGGTCGGCGGGCAGGACACCGTTCGTCACGAGCCACTCGCACTCGCCGGCGAGCTCCGCCACCAACGCGTCGACGCTCCGGCCTGCCCGGCCGGGCCGGGGAGGCAACGGCGCGTCGTGCAGCTTCCGGACGGCGGCACCCGCCGCGGCCCACGCCGCCGGGGACGCGTTCGACGGCTCGCCGAGGCGGCCGAGCGCCGTCCCCGGGACCGCGGCGATCGCCAGCACGGGAGGCTTGCGCCACAGGACCTCCGCGGTCGGGACCGGCACCACCGCCATCGCCTCGACCTCGACGTCGATACGCGCCTGATCGGCGTCCACCTTCAGGAACACGTCGCCGACGCGCAGGGTCGCGCGCTCGGAATGGGCGACGACGACCTTGACCTCATCCATGGCGACGAGTATCCCGAACCGACCGTCCGCGCCGCCGGGAATATCGCGAGCGACTGCGCGACTGACAGCAGCCCCGACACCCCTACCCCAGCCCCGCCGACTTCCGCTCCTCCGCGGTCAACGGCGGTCCGTTGAGAGCCGGCTTGAGCGGGCCGATGGCTGCGGCCAGTAGGACGGACGGGGACAGCAGTACCTCGGCGGCGCGTTCCAGGGACGTCACGTCCGTGACTCGGCGGGCGATTCGGCCGTTGCCGGTGGCGGTGTGCATGAGGCGGCCCACGTAGGCCGCGACGAGCCGTTCGCGGAGGGTGGGGCCGGTTTCTGTCGCGCCCGGGTAGAAGACGTCCTGCCCGATGGCGAGGTCCCAGGCCGCGCCGACCGGGCGGGCCACCGCCTTCTGGACGCGGCGTGACAGGCCCGGTGCGGCCCAGCCCTGACGGCCTATCACATTTCGCAGGATCACGGCGCTTTGGGCGGCGACCGCCAGGCCATGGCCGTAGACCGGGTTGAACGCGGCGAGGGCGTCACCGAGGACGACGAAGTTCTCCGGCCACACCGGCATCCGCTCATAGAAGTAGCGGCGATTGACGGTGGCACGGGTGACCGACACGTCGGACAGCGGCTCCGCGTTCTCGAGCAGTTCGCCGATCAGCGGGTGGCGCAGCTTCTCGCGGGCCCACGGAACGAAGTCCTCGGCCACGTCGGTGGGTTCGCCGCCCCGGGTGCCGGACAGGGTGACGATCCACCGGCCGTTCTCGATCGGCAGCAGGAAGCCCGCCCGGCCCGGTCCGCCGGCCCGTGGGTCGGGCTGCACGTTGACGACCGGGAAGCCGTCCCTGGCGTCCTCGGGGGCAAGGTAGAGCCGACTGGCGTACGCCAGCCCGGAGTCGACCTCGCGCCGCTGAGGTGCGGGAAGACCGAGGGCCCTGAGCCACCGGGGCGCCCCGGAGCCGCGGCCCGTGGCGTCGACGACCAGGCCTGCCCGGAGCATGCGCTCGGCGCCGTCGTGCGCCCGGATCCGTACGCCCGTCACGGCGGCGTCCGTACCGGCCAGCCCCACCGCTTCCGCCCGCTCGACCAGCTCGATCCGCTCGTCGGCGAGGACCTGCGCCCGGATCGTCGCGTCCAGCAGGTCCCGGCCGGCCAGGATCACATGGTGGGACTCGGGCCAGCGCCGGAACCAGCCCCGCGCCGACATGGCAACCACGTCCGTCGTGACCGGCAGGCGGCGCGCCCCGGCGTCCCGGAGCACCTCGGTGACCCCCGGCAGCAGCTCCTCCATGGCCCGGACCCCGCCCGACCACAGCATGTGCGCGTGCCGTGCCTGCGGCAGCCCCTTGCGGGGGTCCGGACCGCCGGGCAGGGTGTCCCGGTCCACTACGAGCACACGGTCGACGAATCCGGCGAGCACGCGGGCCGCGAGCATGCCGGTGTGGGATCCCCCCAGGACGACGGCGGTTCTGACGTCTGGGGCGGGGCGTTCATTCATGCGGGGGCACTCTCTGCCGGGGCGGTCGCTCGGGCGCGTACCGCCTCGATGTCGTTGGGATGGCGGAGGGCTCGGGACACGGCCTGGATCTCCCGCAGCAGATACGCGGTGTCCGGGCCGGACGGGGAGGCGTCGGCGTCGGCCTTCGGGGACCGTTGCCTGACGTCGACGGCGTCCAGGATCGTCACGGCCGCGGCGAGGGCCTCCGCCCGGGTGGGCTCGAAGCCGAGGGCGAGGGCCGCGTCGTAGGACCGTCCGCGCAGGTCCTCGTCGAGGTGCCGGGACACCTGCAACAGCCCGTCGCGGACGAACGTCTCACGGCGGATCAGCCGCAGTTCCGGGGTGCCGCGCAGGGTGATGGGCTCGCGTGCGCCGTTGACGGACCGCATCAGCACGGAGAGGGGACGCAGGTGCCGGTGGCGTCGCCGGATGCGCCAGCGCTCGTGCAGGTACTGGCCGGCGTGCGGGATGATGAAGCCCACCGCGACCAGGGAGGCGGAGACGCAGGCGGCCGACGGCGCCAGGTCGGTGCTCAGCCAGTCCAGATCGTGGCCCGTCCACCGGGCGACCACGGCGGTGAGCTTGGACGCGTCGAAGAGCAGGTTCGTCGCGTAGCCGACGCCCAGGAACCGCAGGCCCCAGCGCAGCCACGCGTCGAGGCCCTCGGTGCGGATCCAGTTCCAGATCAGCCGTGCCGTGATCGTGCAGGCCACGGTGTGCGCGAGAAGGTAGAGCAGGATCTGCTCGCGCATGAAGGGCGTAGTGGCGTAGTACGTGTCCAGGTCCCGCAGCCGTTCCACGGGAGCGTCCGCGAGCGCGAAGAGCGCCCACAGGGTGATGACCACGCCTGCGTAGACGGAGACGACCCAGCGGGTCGCGCGGCGCGTGGCGGCCGAGCGGTTGGACAGGCCGTTGCGCCAGGCGATGATCATCAGCAGCCAGGACGCGCACAGCGCGGTGATGAGCGAGTACACCCAGGGGGCCGAGATGTTCGGTACCCCGGTGACGCGGTTGGTCCAGGCGATGGTGGCCGGGGCGGCGAAGACGAACACCGCGCAGGCGAACAGCAGCAGGCCGCCGACGGCGCGCAGCAGGGGGTCCCGCCACATCCTGAGGATGCTGGGCAGCTTGATCGCCAGGGCGGCGGCCAGGGCGACGGTGGGGATCCAGAAGGAGATATGGACATCGCCGAAGAGCCTTGAGGAGGTCGACGCCAGCACGGTCACCGCGCCGTCCTCCCGCTCCCGCTCCCGCGGTAGCCCATCGACCGCTGCACCGGCCCCAGCGCCACGTCCCCTCCCCGCCCCGACAACAGCGGCCGGAAGACAGCCGCCAGCCGGTGCCCGAAGTCGTCCGCCTCGGCCTCGTCCCGTTCCCGGGAGCCGTTGCGGGCGGCGACCGCGAGGGCGATGCCCTTCCAGCCGGGGGTGCCGGCGAGCGCGTGTGCGGCCGCCGTGCCGTCGGTGTGGTGGTGGCCGTGGCCGGCGTGCATGTGCCACAACTCATGGCCCAGGATGACCAGTTGCTGCATCGCCTCGGCCCGCTCCTCGACGATGACCAGGTCGAAGTCCTGGAACTCCACCCACAGCCCGGTCACCTCGATCTCGTCGGGAAACCGCTCGAACCGCAGCTCGACGGGCCGTCCGCCGCGCCGCGCGCTCATCTCCGCGCACAGCGCATGGCACAACTCGCGTACGTCGGCCGGGGGGTGGGGTCCGGCCCGCAGGGCGGCGCTCAGCTCGGAGGCCAGCTCACGCATCCCGGAACCGGAACGGGAGCGCCGCAGCCGCAGCACCGCAGCGACCCGGGCCGCCCTCGTGCGCGCGCCCGCGATGTCCATCGCACCCCCAGTTCCTCCGCCCGTCGGCGGGCCGTTCGAGCCTACGCGTCCGGATGTGTCCCCGTCATGTGGTCCGGCGGCCGTGGTTAAACGGGGAACGACCGCGAATGAGCCGGGGGAACGACCGCGGATGAGCCGGGGAAGACCGCGTCGCTCGGATTCGTGCACAAACCATTGACTGGTAAGCGCTTGCAGCCTACGGTCCGTTCGAAGTTACGGGCGTATGTCGATATCTCGAACAGATAGGGCAGGAATGGGACGACCTGACCTCAATCGCAGGCAACTTCTGGCCACCGCAGGCGGATTGGCGGTGGCCGGCAGCTTCGGGTTCGCGGCGCTCGGGACGGGCGCGGACGCGCTCGCGTCCAGTGCCCGTACCCGGGTGCGCTACTGGAACCTCTTCCAGGGCGGCGACGGCACCAACCAGGTCGCGATGGTGGACGCCTTCCGCAAGGCGCACCCGGACGTCGCCGTCAAGGACTCCACCCTCACCTGGGGCGGCCCCTACTACACCAAGCTCGCCATGGCCGCCGCAGGCAACCGCGCGCCGGACCTCGCGGTGATGCACCAGGGCCGTATCCCCGGCTTCGCGCCGGGCCGCCTGCTCGACCCCTGGGACGTGGGTCTGCTCGCCGAGTACGGCGTACGGGACGCCGACTTCAACCCCGTGCTGTGGCGCCGCGGCATCGTCGACGGCGAGTTGTACGCCCTGCCCCTCGACATCCACGTCCAGCTGAACTTCTACCGCAAGGACGTGTGCGAGAAGGCCGGCCTGCTGGACTCCGACGGCCGCCTCCCCGCCGCCGGGTCCCCCGACGAGTGGTTCGAGATCCTCGCGGCGGCCAAGGGACAGCTGAAGAAGGGGCAGCAGACCCTCGGGCTGCACGCCAGCGACCAGAACTTCGCCTGGTGGTTCTTCGTCTCCTTCTACCAGCAGCTCGGCGGCTCCTACTTCGACGAAGACCAGGCCCAGGTCACCTTCGACACCGACAAGGCCACCCAGGTCCTGGAGTTCCTGCGCAGGAACGTCACCGAGGGCTACGTCACCGTCGGCGAGGCGGACGGCGAGGCCTTCATCGCCGGATCGCCCTTCACCTGGGAGGGCAACTGGTCGGTGCCCTACTTCAACGGCGAGAAGATCGAGTACGGCGCCCAGCCCCTGCCCCCGGTCTTCGGCACCCCGGCCACCCACGTCGAGTCGCACGCCTTCGTCCTGCCCCACCAGGCCGACCGCGGCGGCGCCCCGAACGAAGGCGCCTACGAACTCGCCGCCTACATGGTCTCCCACGCCACCACCTGGGCGAACGGCGGACACGTACCCGCCTATCTGCCCACCTTCAAGGACCCCGGCTACCTCGGACTCACCCCGCAGAACGAGTACTCCGGGCCCGCCATGGAACACCCGGCCACCGAACCCCACATCTGGTTCGCGGGCTCCACGGGCATCCTCGCCACCCGCCTCGGCCCGGTCATCGCCTCGTCCACCCTGGGCTCGGCGCAGCCCGACGCGGCGGCCCGCCGGATGAAGTCCCTCCTGCACCAACTGCTCACGGCCAAGAACCCCATGACCGGCCTGACGGCAGCCCGGGAACTGAAGGGAGCGGGCGCATGAGCAGTACGACCACCACGGTCGCCCAGGGGGTGCTGCGCCCCCGCGCGACCACCGCCGCCGACTCCGCCCGACTGCGCTGGGGCAACCGTTTCCAGCACGGCGGCTGGTTCGTCGCCCCGTTCTTCGTCCTGTACGGCCTCTTCGTCATCCTGCCGGTCGTCCGCGGTCTCTACCTCAGCTTCACCGACGCCAACATCTCCGGCGACCACACGAGCTTCGTCGGCCTCGACAACTACCGCGAGGCGCTCAAGGACGACCTGGTCTGGGACTCCCTCACGCACAGCGTGCAGTTCACCCTGTACGTCGTCCCGGCCATCGTCGTCGTCGCGCTGCTGATGGCCCTCGTCGCCCACCACACCGTGCACTTCAAGTGGCTGTGGCGGCTTTGCTTCTTCGCCCCCTTCCTGCTGCCGTCCGCGGTCATCGGCAACCTGTGGTGGTGGCTCTTCCAGCCCACCAACGGCATGGTCAACCACGTCCTCGGCCTGGACGCCCCCTGGCTCACCCAGAAGTCCACGGCCCTGCTCGCCGTCGTCGTCGCCACCCTGTGGTGGACGGTCGGCTTCAGCTTCCTGCTCTACCTGGCCGCCCTCCAGAACATCCCCCAACACCTATACGAGGCGGCCGAACTGGACGGAGCCAACGCCTTCCAGCGCCTGCTCCACATCACCGTGCCGAACCTGCGCAACATCACCGGCCTGGTGATCGCGCTCCAGGTCCTCGCCTCGCTCCAGGTCTTCGACCAGGCCGTGGTCATGTACCAGTTCGGGCCCGGCCCCGAGGAATCGACCCGCACCTTCGTCCAGTACACCCTCGAACAGGGCTTCACGAGCTACCGCGTGGGCTACGCCTCCGCGATCTCCTTCATCCTGTTCCTGATCATCGCGGTCGTCGCCCTCGGTCGGATGTGGCTGCTGCGCAACCGCGAGGAGGGCGCCCGATGACGACCCCGACGACGCCCGTGCCGCGCAGGCCCCGCAGTACCTGGACCCCCGGCCAGATCGCGCTCACCCTGGTCGCCGCGGCCCTCTCGGCGATCTGGGTGGCCCCCCTGCTCTGGGCCCTGTCCACCTCCCTGAAGACCCCGACCGAATCGGTGGCCGCCCCGCACTGGATCCCCGACGACTTCACGCTGGAGTCGTGGAGGGGGGTCCTGGACGCCGGCAACATCCCCAACTGGTTCGTGAACTCGGTCGTGGTGTCCGTCTGCGTCACCTTCATCGTGCTGCTGGTGTCGTCGCTCGCCGGATACGGCTTCGCCCGTACGGAGTTCCGCGGCAAGTCGGCCCTGATGGCGGTCACGATGGCGGGCCTGATGTTCTCCCCGGCCGTCCTCGGCGTCCCGCTGTTCACCACCGTGCAGTCGCTCGGCATGGTGGACACCTACTGGGGCATGATCCTGCCGCAGTGCGCGCCCGCGGCGATGGTCTACATCCTCTACAAGTTCTTCCAGTCGCTGCCCCGCGAACTGGAGGAGGCGGCCTTCATCGACGGCGCGGGCCGCTGGCGGATCTTCTTCACGATCGTCCTGCCCCTGTCGAAGCCGTCCCTCTCGGCGGTGGGGATCTTCACCTTCATCGCCTCCTGGAACAACTTCATCTGGCCGTACATGGTGACCAACAACCCCGACCTGATGACCATGCCGAACGGCATCGCCACCGTCCAGAACGCCTTCGGCATCGTCTGGCCCCAACTCATGGCCGGCGGCATCATCGCGGGCCTCCCCCTGATAGCCGCCTTCGTCCTGTTCCAGAGCCAGATCGTAAGAGGCGTCGCCCATACGGGCCTGGCCGGCCAGTAGCGCCTCAAGGGGCGCGGGGCCGTCGCAATATGCGGCTCCGCCGCGGGGGCGCGATCAACCCCCACCCACCCGCAGCCGCCAACGATTCAGAACCACCCCCTTCGAAAGGCGACCATGCAAACCGCCCGCTTCACCCTCGACCCCGCCTTCACCATCGCCCAGGTCAACCCCCGTCTCTTCGGATCCTTCGTCGAACACCTCGGCCGCTGCGTCTACACCGGCATCTTCGAACCGGACCACCCGACCGCCGACGAGACCGGCATCCGCCAGGACGTCCTGGACCTCGTCCGTGAACTGGGCGTCACCACCATCCGCTACCCCGGCGGCAACTTCGTCTCCGGCTACAAGTGGGAGGACTCGGTCGGCCCCGCCGAGGACCGTCCCCGCCGCCTCGACCTCGCCTGGCACTCCACGGAGTCCAACCGTTTCGGCCTGTCCGAGTACATCGACTTCCTCCGCAAGATCGGCCCCCAGTCCGAGCCGATGATGGCCATCAACCTCGGCACCCGCGGCGTCGCCGAGGCCCTCGAGCTCCAGGAGTACGCCAACCACCCGGCCGGCACGGCACTCTCCGGCCTCCGCGTCTCCCACGGCGACAAGGACCCCTTCGGCATCCGGCTGTGGTGCCTGGGCAACGAGATGGACGGCCCCTGGCAGACCGGCCACAAGACGGCCGAGGAGTACGGCAGGACCGCCGCGGAGACGGCCCGCGCGATGCGCCAGATCGACCCGAAGGTCGAACTCGTGGCGTGCGGTTCCTCCAGCCAGGGCATGGCCACGTTCGCCGAGTGGGAGGCGACGGTCCTTCAGGAGACGTACGACCTCGTCGACTACGTCTCGCTGCACGCCTACTACTGGCCCGAGGACGGCGACGTCGACTCCTTCCTCGCCTCCGCCGTCGACATGGAGTCCTTCATCGAGAACGTGGTCGCGACGTGCGACCACGTGGGCGCCCGCCTCAAGTCGAAGAAGAAGATCAACCTTTCCTTCGACGAGTGGAACGTCTGGTACATCCCCGACTGGCACGAGCACGCGGACGGCATCGGGGAGCGGAACTGGCCCGAGGCCCCGAGGCTGCTGGAGGACAACTACAGCGTCATGGACGCGGTCGTCTTCGGCTCGCTCCTCATCGCGCTGCTGCGGCACGCCGACCGCGTCACCGTCGCCTGCCTCGCCCAGCTGGTCAACGTCATCGCGCCGATCATGACCGAGCCGGGCGGCCCGGCGTGGCGGCAGACGACGTTCTTCCCGTTCGCGCAGGCCGCCAAGTACGGCCGCGGCCAGGTGCTGGACGTCCGGGTGGACTCCCCGACGTTCGAGACGAAGAAGTACGGCGAGGCCGACCTGCTGCACGCCACCGCCGTGCGCGCCGAGGACGGCACGGTCACCGTCTTCGCGGTCAACCGCAGCCGCACCGAGCCGCTGCCTTTGGAGGTCGCGCTGAACGGCCTCGACCTGACGACGGTCGTCGAGCACAGCGCCCTCGCGGACACCGACCCGGACGCCCGCAACACCCTCGACGAGCCGGAGCGGGTCACTCCGCACGCCGTCGAGGGAGCGGCACTCAAGGACGGCGGCCTCACCGCCGTACTGGAACCGCTGTCCTGGAACGTGATCCGCCTGAGCTGACAGGACGGACGATCTTCACAGGGCCCCAAGACTGCGTTCAGCTTCCCAAAGGCTTTGCTCAGCTTGGGGCCCTACCGTCGCCCCCCATGCGCACGCTGATCCTGCTCGCCCTCGCGGGCCTCGGGGCCCAGCTCGTGGACGGCAGCCTCGGCATGGCCTACGGGGTGACCTCGACCACGCTGCTCCTGGCCCTGGGCACCAATCCCGCCGCCGCCTCCGCGACCGTCCATCTCGCCGAGATCGGTACGACGCTGATGTCGGGGGCGGCGCACTGGCGCTTCGGGAACGTCGACTGGAAGGTGGTCGGGCGGATCGGCGTACCGGGCGCGGTGGGTGCGTTCCTCGGGGCGACGGTGCTGTCCCGGCTGTCGACGGAGGTCGCGAAGCCGGTGATGTCCGCGATCCTGCTGGGGCTGGGTGTGTACGTCCTGGTCCGGTTCACCTTGCGGGGGCTGCCGGAGGGCCGGCTGGGCAGGCCGCTCGGGCGCCGGTTCCTGGCCCCGCTGGGGCTGGTCGCCGGCTTCCTCGACGCCACCGGGGGAGGGGGCTGGGGCCCGGTCGGTACGCCCGCTCTCCTCGCCTCCGGCCGGATGGAGCCGCGCAGGGTCATCGGCTCCATCGACACCAGTGAGTTCCTCGTGGCGGTGGCCGCGAGCCTCGGTTTCCTGTTCTCGCTCGGCTCCCAGGGCATCGACGGCATGTGGGTCGCCGCGTTCCTGCTGGGCGGTCTGGTCGCCGCGCCCCTCGCCGCCTGGCTGGTGCGGCTGCTGCCGCCGAGGGTGCTGGGATCGGCGGTCGGCGGAGTGATCGTCGTGACCAACGCCCGCACCCTGCTGCCGAGTGACGTGCTCTACGCCGCCCTGTACGCGCTGTGGGCCGCCGCCGTGGCGTACTCGGTACGCGCCCACCTCAAGGAGCGGAACGCGGCCGCGGCCGAGCCCGCCGAGGAGCGTCAGCCGGTCGGCACCTGACCGACCGGGCGGACACATCGGCATGTCTCAACTTGCCTGTGAATGGCTGGAGTTCGTCGTGGCCATGCCATGCGCGGCCCCCTACGATGCGAACGCCTTCGGCCTTCACGGAAAAGTCACTGTTCCTTCAAAGATTCAACCGGCTTGAAAACGGGGCCGGAGGCGCAGCCACCCCCCATCCCCAAGGAGAGCTCCATGGCACGTGGACTCCTGCGACTCCTGCTGAGCGGCGGCGCGCTGGCCGCTCTGCTCACCGCGACGTTGCCCGCTCAGGCCGCGCCGGCGTTCGAAGACCCGCCGCCGGACAAGATCGTCATCAAGGTCGCCACGGTGAACGGCTCCGGCTGCCCCCAGGGCACCACCGCCGTCGCCGTCTCCGAGGACAACACCGCGTTCACGGTGACCTACAGCGATTACCTCGCCCAGGTCGGCGGCAACTCCGATCCCACGGCGTTCCGCAAGAACTGCCAGCTCAGCCTGGTCGTGCACGTCCCCGGTGGCTTCACCTACGCCATCGCCAGCGCCGACTACCGCGGCTTCGCCGCCCTCCAGCCCGGCGCCAACGCCATGCAGAGAGCCTCGTACTACTTCCAGGGCTCACCGAACACGCAGTTCCGCAGCCACCCCTTCAGCGGCCCCCTCAACGACAACTGGCAGGCCACCGACGAGACAGACTGGGCCCAGCTGATCTGGGCGCCCTGTGGAAAGCAGCGCAACTTCAACATCAACACCGAGCTGCGCGTGAACGCCGGCTCGTCGTCTCCGAGCAAGGTCAGCTTCATGACCATGGACTCGACCGACGGTGACATCAGCACGGTGTACCACCTGGCGTGGAAGGAGTGCCCCGGCAAGTAGCAGTACCGCCTGCACAGGCCGAGCCGCGCCCGCTGATGGCAGCCGGGCGCGGCTTGGCGTCGATGCGGGTCAGGTCACGTCAGCTCTCCACCCCCAGGGTCAGCGCCCCCGCATAGCCGGCGGAGGGTGAACTGCCCAGTGCGGTCAGGGTCAGCAGTCCGGACGCGGCGCCTCCGTCGTCGTAGATGCCGTCCTGGGCGAGGGTGGTGCGTGGGACGGTGTTCGCGGCGTAGACGGCGAGCGCGGCGACCCGGGTCGTGATCGTCTCGTCGAAGAAGAGCTGGCCGGTGTGGAGTTCCTGGCCGCCGGTGAACGAGCCGTCGTCGGTGAGCGTGACGTCGGTGTGGACCTTGACGTGGATGTGGACGCACCGGCCGCGGTACCAGCCGGGGTACACGGACGTGATGCGCGCGACGCCGTCCGACGCCGTGAGCACGCCGCCCCGCAGGAAGGTGCCGTTGTCGGGCTCGTCGTGGCCGTTGTTGCCGACGAAGCCGGAGTACTCGCCGAGGGCGTCGCAGTGCCAGATCTCCACCAGGGCGCTGTTCAGCGGCGCGCAGGTGCTGTCGTCGACGACGGTGAGCGTGAGCTCCAGCGGGATGCCGGTCTTGTCCTCGCTGACGTCGGCCCGGACGAGCTGTCCGTCCAGGTAGTAGGGGCCTTCGGTCATCTCCTTCGTGAGCGTGCAGACGGCCGCGGCGGCGACGGGGGCCGGGTCGGCCGCCTCGGCTGTGGGGTCTTCAGGCGCGGCGGCGACGACCAGCGATACGGCCGTGGCGCCGGTGGCGATCAGCACGGTGCGGCGCCCGATCGCGGTGGGGGTTTTCCTCGAAGCGTCTGTCATGGACACGGCACCGTAGGGAGGCGTGCTGTTGATGGGCTGTGAGTTGAGCAAAGTGAGTACCTGTCAAGTTCCATGCAGGCCATGGAGGTTGTCCTGGGATGGGTGGTGTGGATCTTGGATTCCATGCCCGGCGCATATGGAGACGATACGCATCGTCTTGTATGGTGAGGTGTGGCCGTCGGAACATCACCTGGAACCGGAACCATGACCGAATTCGTGACACCGCAACACGTCGCTCGCCGCACCTCCGCCGCAGTTGACGCGGCTGTCGGAGCGGGGCGCGACCTCGGACTGACGGTGACTGATGCCACGCTGCTCCATGACGTCTTCTCCGTCGTGGTCCACCTGGCGCCCTCACCGGTCGTGGCCCGGATCCCCACCGTCCTGCCGCACTGCGAAGGCCTCGATTCCCTCGCGCGCCGCCAGCAGGCGGAACTCGACGTGACACGATGGCTCGCCGACCAGGGAACCCCCGTGATCCCTCCCAGCCCTTTCGTGCCACGGGAACCTGTTCAGCGCGACGGATTCTCGATGACGTTCTGGCAGTTCGTCGAGGAGGACCGGGACAAGGAACCCGACTACGTGGCGAACTCCGAAAGCGTTGCCGACCTGCACGCCGCGATGCGCTCATACCCGGGTCGTCTGTCGTTTCTGTCCGCGGCCGACCCGCGGTTCATCGCGGAAAGCCTTGGGCTGCTCGAAAGGCTCCCCGGCCTCATCGGCGCGAGCGAGTTGGACCGCGCACGCCGGGAGTGGCAGATCCTGGAACCCCTCGTGCGCTCACGCACGGCGTTCGAAGAAGCGTTCCCGGGGGTCGACCTCCAGCCCATCCACGGCGACTCCCCGCCCGCGAACATCTTCTCCGGGGCGGACGGGGACCTCTACGCCGACTTCGAGCTGGTCACCTTGGGCCCCGTCGAGTGGGACCTGGCCGCTCTCGGGCCCGTCCACGAAGCCGCCTACAACCGCGGCGCGCGGCGCAACGGCACGAGGCCGCTGAACGAGGACGTCCTGAGCTTCGTGAACGCCGTCGGGATGCTGCGGATCATCGCCTCCCTCACGCTCGTGCCACAGCTGCCCGAGTTGGTGGAGTACCTCAAGCCGGCTGTCGACCAGTGGCAGACGACGCCGTTCGGCGGGGGCATGCTCGGCTGACACCGACAAGTACGCGGCTGTGCGACCCTGTTGATGCCCTCTGTCTGAAAGGCTGGTCATGACCCGCGCCATGGTTCTCGGCATGGTTCTCGGCGACTTCTCCTCTCGCGCTTCGACGCGGGAGCGGTAGCCCCACCGGCCCTGACACGCGTGCCCGTGCCGCAGCACGGGCCGTTTGCCCCGCTCCTCGTCGAAGTGCTCTTCGTGCCCCTGCACGTTCGATCACGAGGAGTACTCGGTGTCCACCATCCACTGGACCGAGACGAACACCCCCCGTTCCGCCCACTGGCATTCCGAGAACGCGACAGCGCCGCCCCGTCGGGTCATCGGCGCGGACGACCGTATGAAAGCCGACACCGCCTACCGACTGGCCTGCGAAGGCACCGCCCTGCTGTGGCGCGGCGACTTCCACAACGCACGTCAACTCCTGCAGGCGATGGGCCGCCGCATCGACCGGAAGCCTCCTGGGCGAGGCGACAGCCCGGCGGAGGAATTCCACCTGCATCGCCGGACCCGCAACCACCGGGCCCGCGTGCTGGGCAGGCTGCTCGTTCTGCTGGAGGACGACTACCGCCTGAACCTGCGCAGAGCGCCCGATGTGCGCCAGGCATGCACCGAGGCGTACGGTCCGCCGTTCCGGCCGATGGCTGTCTCGCTGACAGAACTGCTCGGCGTGACCGGATCGCATCAGTGGCGCACGAAGGGCGTGGAGGTACCGGCCCTCGACGCTCGCCTTCACCCGCACTACGGAGTGTTCTCCCCCGTCAGGGGCGAATACGTCGACCTCGTCGCCCATGCACCACTCCCTGCGCCCGCGGACCGTCGCACAGGTCGCCGCACGGCGTTCGACCTCGGAACGGGAACGGGAGTGCTCGCAGCCGTCCTGGCCCGCCGGGGGATCGAGCGCACCGTGGCCACCGACATCAGCCCGCGTGCCCTGGCCTGCGCACGCGACAACGTCCGTCGGCTGCACCTCACCGGGCGTATCGGCATCGTGGGCCCCCGCCTCTTCCCGGACGGGCGCGCGGACCTCGTCGTCTGCAACCCGCCCTGGATCCCGGCCCGGCCCACCTCTGCCGTGGAGCAAGGCGTCTACGACTCGGGCGGCAGCATGCTCCGCAGCTTCCTGGACGGACTCACCGCCCATCTCGAACCGGGAGGTGAGGGATGGCTCATCCTGTCGGATCTGGCCGAGCATCTCGGACTCAGGACGCGCGGCGAACTGCTGGCCGGCATCGAAGCAGCGGGCCTGCGTGTGGTGGACAGAATCGACACCGGGCCGCGGCACCCACGGGCGAGGGACACCACTGATCCCCTCCACGCCGCCCGCGCCGCGGAAGTCACGTCACTCTGGCGTCTCTCGCCGGCAAATGACTGAACCGGCGTCGACGTTCCCCAACCCCGCCATGCGAGTTCGATTCGATCTGCGTCGAAGGCACGTGCGGGTGTGGCGCACGGACCGCAGGCTGGTCCTCGTACGCACGACAACGGGGAAAGGAAGAACCTCATGTCCATCCGTAAGCGTCGTCTCTCCCTCGGCCTGGCAGCCCTCGCCGGCAGCGTCGTCATGCTGGCGATTCCCACGTCCGCGCAGGCGGCCGGGGACCCGGCGACCTGGCCCTGCGACCCGTCGGAGTTCTGCATCTACCACGACGGGCAGGGCGGCGGCGCGCACTACTCGCTGTCGGACGGCGCGTCCAACCTGGGCCAGCTGGCGGGCGGTCTCAATGACCACGTGTGGTCGGTGAAGAACATCTCCGGCAGCTCGTGGTGCCTGTACCGGGACGCGGACTACGAGAACGAGATCCAGGTGATCCTGGACGGGCAGGCGCTCGACCTCGCGTCGCCCGTCCGGGACCAGGTCAGCTCCGTCGAGGAGTGCTGAGGAGCAAGCCCTGCCGGACCCTCCCGGAGAGGCGCCCCGCCGCACGTGACCGTGCGGCGGGGCGCTCGCTCCCCATGACTTCTGAGGGTGTCAAGAGGTGACGAACCCCGGAGCATGTGAGTGCACGACGTGCCGAACGGGGATGGCTCACATGGCCGTACGCATTCACTTCACCGACGACGATCTCGCCCAGATCAGGCTGGCGCAGGCTCCCGACCCCATGTGGGAGGCGCTGCTCAGCATGCACATGCTTCAGACGGACACCGGTTCCGCCGTCTTCGGCGGCTGGCGGCGCCGGGTGCGACGCGAATTACCGCGGGCCGTACGTCCGTTGCTCCGCATGGCCCCGCCCGTCGGCTACTCGGCCGACTTCCTCACCCCGGCCGCCGGCACGGGCGGCCTGGACGCCGGGATCGGGGCCTTGCTGTCCACACCACGGCAGCGGCTGCGGGGCGACCTGGTGGAACTGTCCCGCGCGGGCCGACGGCTGCCGCCCTGGGCGCGTTCCCTGGCCGACGGTGACAAGGAGGCCGTCGGCCACCTCGCGCGCGTCTTCCGGGCGTACTTCACGGCCGCGCTGGCCCCCTGGTGGAGTCGCCTCCGCACCCGCTTCGGCGCCGAACGTGCCGCCCACGGGCGGTACTTGGCCGACGGCGACCTCGGCGCGCTGCTCGGCGCCCTCCACCCCGGTCTCGTCTGGCGGCGGCCCGTACTGGAGGTTACGGGGCTGGGCGCGGACCGTGACGTCCGCCTCGACGGGCGCGGGCTCCTCGTCCTCCCGTCGTACTTCTGCTGGCGCAAGCCGACGCTGCTGAAGGATCCCGCGCTGCCGTGCGTCGTCGTCTATCCGATGACCCACGAGACGGTTCTGAGCGGGGGCGTCACCGGGCTCCGCTCGCTGAACGCCCTCCTCGGCCGCACCCGCGCCGGGATCCTCGAATCGGTCGCCGACCACGGCGTGACGACGACCGAACTCGCCCACGACGCGGGCATCTCACCGGCCACGGCCAGCCATCATGTGGGCATCCTGCGCAAGGCCGGGTTACTGAGCACGTGCAGGGCGGGCAAGGCCGCGCTGCACTCCGTTACGCCGCTGGGGCTTGCCCTGCTGGACGGACGTGCGCGATGAACTCCGTCCAGGTGGCGGGGGAGAGGGTGAGCGCGGGGCCCTGCCGGTTCTTGGAGTCGCGTACGTGGATGGTGTGGGGGCAGGTGGCTACCTCTACGCAGTCGCCGTCGCCACCGCTGCTGTAGCTGGACTTGTGCCAGGCGAGGGCCACTTCGACGCAGTCGCCCTGGCTACCGCTGCTGTAGCTGCTCTTGAACCAGGCCAGCTCGCTGGTGCTCATAGTTCTCCTCGCATCCGCTGCAACAGGCTCACGGAGTCTTCAGGGGTGAGAGCCTGCGAACGCATACTGGCATACCGCCTTTGGAGGACGCTGACCTCTTTCGCGTCGGAGATGAGCAGGCCGCCACGCTGGCCCTCGCAATAGGCGAACCACTTGTTTTCCGGGGTCTCAAGGAGCTGCATCGGGCCGTCGAGCCCCGAGTGTGTCTCTCGGACGGTCGGAATGATCTGAACCTCGACGTTCCGCACTCCGGCGATGTCCAGCACGTGATCAATGAGCTTCCGCGTGACGTCCGTACCGCCCGTTCGCCGCCGGAACAAGTGCTCCTCCAGGATGAAGGCGAACGCAGTGTTCGGCCGCTCCCGCAACAGCTGTTGCCGTTCGGCGCGCGCTTCCCATTGCGCCTCGATCTGCTCGTCGTCCAGAGGCGGGAGCTGATTCGTGAACAGCGTCCGCGCATACGCCTCGGTCTGCAACAACCCCGGAACCAACCGGCATTCGTACGTGTACAGCGTGATCGCCGTCGCCTCCAGCCGCGCCCACCGCCGAAACCAAGCCGCCAACCCCGGCTGCCGAGCCAGATGCGGAACCGACTTCAGCAACGCCCCGGTATTCCCCGTCACCCCCTCCGCCCGAACCGCAAACGTCGGATCTGGCATCCGCCGCCCCAACTCCACTGACACCACCGTGTGTTTGGACAGCCCCACCAGGTCCCCGAACTCCTCCCGGCTCAAACCGGCATGCTCCCGCAACGCCTGGACCACCGCCCCGAACGTCCGCAGACTGTCCGACGCCTCCGGCTCGCCACCCGCACCCACCACGCCATCGACCACGGTCGGTCACCTCCCGAACCCATGGTCACGGCCGGTGATGAGTACTGTCCAGTCCGTAACCGCGTACGTTGCCGCAGCGTACGCGCCTCTCACCTGGTGAACTGCCCGCCCCACGCGCCAGATTGAGCGCATGCCCGCACCCCACACCCCCCAACCCCCGGTTACCGTACGTACGTTCACCCAGCGCCTCAGCGCCACGCCGCGCGGCGCCCGCCTCGCCCGGCACCTCGCCGTGAACCAGCTCCACGCCTGGGGTATCCCGCACGGCAGTGTCGCCTCCGACGCCGTCGCGGTGATCGTCGCCGAGCTGGCCGCGAACGCCGTGACCCACGGCCGGGTCCCGGGCCGGGACTTCGAGCTGCGGCTGTCGTTGCCCACGGGCAGCATCCGCGTGGAGGTCAGTGACACCCGTACCGAGTCCCATCCCCCGAAGCCCGGCCACGTACGAAGTCCGCACCCCCTCGACGAACACGGCCGCGGTCTCGTCCTCGTCGAGGCGCTGGCCGACCGGTGGGAGGTGGTGGAACGGGGCGAGTCGCCCGGCAAGACCATCTGCGCCGAGGTCGACCTGCCGGGGTGGCTGGCCCTGGTCCGGATGCGCGGGGGCGGTCAATAGCCCACCCGTCCACCCGTCCACCCGTCCATCGGCATACCCGTCCCGCCGCTCAACGTTTGTTCCATCCTCGTTCCACACGCGCGCGGAACGCTGCCGCCATGAGCAAGCCATCGACCGATTCCTGCGGTTCCCGCAATGCGGCATTCGACGAGGTGTTCTGCGGGCTGTTGCCCAAGCTCTATGCCCGGGCGGCCGCTCTCACCGGGGCCGCGCAGTGGGGCGAGGACGCCGTTCACGACGTCTATCTGAAACTGGCCTCGCGGCCACGGAGGTTCCTGGAGCATCCGGAGCCGAGCGCGTACGCGTTCTCCGCGCTGTCGAGCATGACCCGGGACACCTGGCGGCGTGAGCGGCGGCAGGTGCCCGAACCGGACCCGGACCGCGACGCCGTCGGCTCCTGGGACGGTGGGGTGGAGCAGCGTGCCGGGGAGATCGAGGCGGTACGGCTGCTGGCGCAACTGCCGCGTCAGCAGGCCGGCGTGGTGATCCTGGTCGACCTGGACGGCTACACGACCGAGCAGGCGGCACGGATTCTCGGCATAGGGCGGGGGACTGCCGCCCGGTACCGGACGCGGGCCATGCGCCGACTGCGCGACCTCCTCCCGAGTGACTCACGTCACAGGCGTGCCGGACATGCGGGGCGGCGGCCCCGATCGTGTACGCGATGAAAGCCCGACACGACACGGGGAGTTGAACATGATCAAGCGTCGCATCCTGACCGGAACCCTCGCCGCCGTAGCGATGGCCGGCCTGACGGCCCCGGTGGCCGCAGCCGCGCCCGCCTCCGCACCGCAGCCCAAGGCCTGCGAGCTGTACGCCAACAACGTGGCGCAGAACGGGAACGAGCTCTCCGGGACGGGCGGTCGCCGAGGCTGTGCCCCCGGCGACTCCCAGAACGTCACGGTGACGGTCTACAAGTGGGTCGATCTGGGGCCCGACGAGAAGGTCGGTTCCGCCACCGACTCCGCCGCCAACACCGAGCTGACCGGTCGCGGCACCTGCAAGGGCAAGGGCTTCTACTACACCTACACGCAGGACAGCGCCGGCGGCGAGATCTACAGCCCGCGCGTCGAGATGTGCTGACCGGCCTGCAGCGCGCAGCGCGGAACACGTGCGGGGAGCGGTGGCCGGTGCCGCCGCCCCCGCACGGGCGTTCAGGCGAGGTCCCTGGGCGGCCGGGCACCCGTGTCCAGGAAAATGGCGCGGGCCCGGTGCCGGGCGGCCCGGGCGGCCGGGTCGCCCAGGGCGTGCAGGGCCTGGCCCAGGGCGACCAGGGTTCTGGCTTCGCCGAGGCGGTGGCCGGTGCGGCGGTGTACGGCGAGGGCGGTGCGGGCGCGGGAGCGTGCCGCCGCCGGTCGTCCTCGCGCGCTGTGGATGGCCGCGAGCTCGGTCAGCGTCCGGCCCTTGACGACGTCGAACCCGCCCCGGTGGGCGACGGCGAGTGCTCGGCGGGCGCAGGCCAGCGCCTCGCCGTGCCGGTGCCGTACGCGATGTGCCTCGGCGAGCCCGAGCAGGCTCTCGGCCTCGGTGCGCCGGTGGCCGACGTCACGGGCGACGGACAGGGCGCGCGCATGAGTCCGGGCGGCCTCCTCGGCGCGGCCCATCCGCAGGTGGGCGTCGGCGAGGGTGGTCAGGGCGATCGCGAGCAGCCGGTGCCGCCCGGTGTTCTCGGCGAGCCGGAGCGAGCGCTCGGCGTACTCCAGCGCCTGCTGGTGGTGGCCGAGGTCCAGTTCGATCCGGGCGGTGAGGTCGAGGGTGGTGGGGTTGGCGCTCTGCGGCTCGGCCGGTTCGCCGGGGTCGCGTACGCCGCTTTCGGATACGTCGGCGGCGGGCAGTGCCTCCGCGGCCTCCCTCAACCTGCCCTGCTCCCAGTAGACCGCGCTCAGTGCGGGCAGCCGGTGGGCCTGGTCACCGGCACCGGGGTCGTCATCGGCCCTGTGGTGCAGGCGCAGCGACTGCAGCAGATAGCGGGCGGACAGCTCCAGCCGCCCCCGGTCCCGGTACGCCAGGCCCAGTCCGATCAGTGCCTGCGCCTCGGCGTCGAGGCGGCCGGCCTCGCGGGACAGCCGTAGGGCTTGGGTGAAGTGGTCCACGGCGTCGTCGAGGCGTGCCGCCTCGGTGTCCGCCAGGCCCAGTCCGCCCAACGCCAGTGCCTGGCCCAGCACATCGCCGGTTCCGCGGTGCAGTCTCAGCACCTGGGTGTGGTGATGGACGGCCTGCGGGTGATTGCCCGCATCGCAGTGCGCGATGCCCAGGCTGCGGTGCATGGCCGCCCGAGCATGGCTGTCACCGTCGGCCTCGGCCGCCCGAAGTGCTGCCTCGGCGGCGGCCCGCCAGGCGCCGCGCGGCAGCCGGAGCCAGCAGTACCGCAGCAGCGATGCCATCAGCAGCCAGGCGAAGCGCCGCCGGGTTCGTGGACCGGTGCCGGCCGCGTGCTCCACGGCGGCGAGCAGGTTGGCGCGTTCCGCTTCCAGGCGGCTCAGGGCGTCGGCGGCCCCGTCCGGGCCGGCGGGTGTTCCGTGCGGGCCGGCCGGATCCCGCGGGAGCTGCGGGTACTGCCAGGGCAGGGCGCCGCCCGCGGCCTCGGCGGTGCGCAGGTGGAGAGCGAACAGCCGCTCCTCGGCCGCCGCCCGCTCCGGCGCCGGCTCCTCTGCTGCGGCCCGCTCACGGGCGTAGTCGCGCAGCAGGTCGTGGAAGCGGTACCGGTCGGGTGCGGGGGACTCGATCAGGTGCGCCGTCGCCAGGGTGGTGAGCAGGGCACCCGCCGTCGACTCGGACGTGTCGAGGAGCGCTGCCGCGGCGGGCCGGGTGAGGTCGGGGCCGGGTACCAGGCCGAGGAGGCGGAAGAGCCTGCGGGCGTCGGGGGCCAGGGCTCGGTAGGACAGGTCGAAGGCGGCGCTCACGGCGGAGGAGCGGTCGTCGTCCAGCTCCAGCGCGGCCAGCCGGTCCCCGTCCGCCAACCCGGCGGCCAGGTCCGCGATACGCCGGTGCCGGTCCCCGAGCAGCTGCGCGGCGGCCACCCGCAGCGCCAGCGGCAGCAGGCCGGCCCGGCGGGCCAGTTCATCGGCTGCCTCCGGTTCCGCGGTAACCCGCCGCTCGCCGAGTACGGCGGCCAGCAGCGCCCGCGCTTCCCCGGGGGCGAGGACGTCGAGGCGCAGCGGGTCGGCGCCGTTCTGGGCGATCAGACCGGTCAGCCGGTGGCGGCTGGTGACCAGCACCCGGCACGTCGGGCTGCCGGGCAACAGCGGCCGCACCTGCCGTACGGAGGCGGCGTTGTCCAACACGATCAGCATCCGCCGCCCGTCCAGCAACGAGCGGTAGCGGCGGGCCTGTTCGTCCGCATCGGCGGGGATCTGCTGGGGCCTCAGCCCCAGACTCCCCAGCAACTGGCCGAGCGCCTCCTGCGGGGTCATGGGAGCCCTGTCGTGGTCGAAGCCGCGCAGGTTGACGTACAGCTGCCCGTCGGGGAACCGGTCACGCACCCGGTGAGCGGCGTGCACGGCCAGCGCGGTCTTGCCGACACCGGCGGCTCCGCTGATGACGGCGATCGCCACGGGGCTGCCGGCCTCGGGCGTCCCCCCTCCGGCCGTCAACAGGGCGGTCAGCCAGGTCAGGGCATCGGTGCGGCCACTGAACCCCGGTACGTCGTGCGGCAGTTCGGCAGGCGGAACACGTGAGGCGACGGGTCGCGGTGCCGGTTCCGGTGCCTGGGTCGTGGTGCCGCGCAGGATCTCCCGGTGCAGGGTCTGTAACTCGGTGCCCGGGTCGACGCCGAGTTCCTCGGCGAGACGGCGGCGGGTGTCCTCGTACGTCTCCAGGGCCTCGGCTTGGCGGTCGCCGCGGTACAGGGCGGTCATCAGGTGTCGTACCGGGCGCTCGTCCAGCGGATGGGCCGCGACCAGCTGCCGCAGCCGCTCCAGCGCCCGGCCGTGCCTGCCCAGCCGTAGTTCGGCCTCGTGGTGGTGGAGTTCGGCCGTGAGGCGTTCGTCGCCCAGTGCGGCTCGTGTCTCCCGCGCCCAGGTGCCGCCCAGGCCGGACAGGGCCTCCCCGCGCCACAGGGAGAGGGCGTCGCGCAACAGGCCCGCGGCCGACTCGCCGGATGCCGTACGAGCCTCGCCCACCAGCCGACGGAACCGGTGGACGTCGACGCGCTCGGGATCGACGTCGATGAGATAGCCGCCGGAGCTGCGCGCCAGTCGGACGCCGAGGGCCTCCGCGTCCCCGGAGCGCAGGGCGCTGCGCAGCCGGCCGACGTATCCCGACAGGAGATTGCGGACCGAGCCCGGCGGATCCTCGCCCCACACCCGGTCGATCAGCCGCTCCGCCGGCACGACCCGGCCCGCCTCGCACAACAGCACCGCCAGCACGCACCGTTGCTTGGCATGCCCGAGGTCGACCGCCCGCGCCCTCCGGTGTGCCTCCACCACGCCGAGCACCCGGAACTCCACAGGGCCTCCCCTCACATCGCTGCCCTGGGCCTCTCCTTGAGCCTCGATCGTCCGCCGCGGCCCTAAACGGCCGGTCAACGGATCTTCAACGTATCCACACCGACGGCGAAGAGTCGTCGGTGTGGATACGGCTGTTGCTGCGCGGACCATTGACGCGCAAGGGGTTCGATTCTACGGTCCCGTTCGAATCTGCGAGCGCCGTTCGGTATATCGGCCGACGACCCGGCCCCCACCGCAAGGAGGACCCGCATGCCCCCCACCCTCCGCAAGCGCACAGCCCTGATCGCACTCCCCGCCGCCGCTCTCCTCGCCCTCATCCCGTCCTCGGCGACCGCGTACCCCAACCCCGGCCGCGTCACCGGCGACATCGTCACCCACGACCCGACGATGCTCCGCACCTCGTCCGGCCAGTACCTGCTGTACGCCACCGGCGGCGGCATCGCCAACAAGACCTCCAGCGACCGCACCGCCTTCAGGAACGGTGCCGACGCGTTCTCCTCCCGGCCGGGCTGGTGGTCCACCTACTCCTCCGTGCCGGAGGCCTGGGCGCCGGACATCTCGTACCACGGCGGCAAGTACCTGATGTACTACTCCGTCTCGAAGTTCGGCTCGAACACCTCCGCCATAGGCCTCGCCACCTCCACCACCGGCCTGCCCGGCAGCTGGACCGACCAGGGCACCGTCCACACGTCGAGCTCCTCAAGCGACTACAACGCCATCGACCCGAACCTCTTCGTGAACGACGACGGCAAGTGGTGGCTTTCCTTCGGCAGTTGGTGGACGGGGATCAAGATGATCCAGATCAACCCGTCGACGGGGAAGCAGCTCTCCTCCAACACCACCCGCTACTCCCTCGCCTCCCGCCCGACCGGCACCAAGGCCGTGGAGGCACCCTTCATCGTGAAACGGGGCGGCTACTACTACCTCTTCGCGTCCTACGACACCTGCTGCGCGGGCACCAGCTCCACGTACAAGGTCAAGGTCGGCCGCGCCACCAGCGTCACCGGCCCGTACGTCGACAAGAGCGGTGTCTCGATGATGAACAACGGCGGGACCTCGGTCCTGGAGTCCCACGGCAGCATCATCGGCCCCGGCGGCCAGTCGATCATGAACGACGTCGACGGCGACCTGATCGTCTACCACTACTACGACGCCAACGACAACGGCACACCCAAGCTGGGCGTCAACCTCTTGAACTGGAGCAGCGGCTGGCCCGTGGCGTATTGATCAGGGTGTACCTGAAGCCGACCTGCCTGCAACGCCTTTAGGGGCGCGGGGAACTGCGCGATCAGCCACGACGCACTCGCAGCCGCACATACGCCCGCACCCCTCCGGCGAAAGGGCGCTACCCGGCCGCCCCCATACCCGCGGCATTCGGCCAAGACTGACTGTTGGGCCACCCCGTCGCCGGCGCCGGAGTAAGCCCCGGCCCCGTAGTCCCCCGCACCTGCGCGGCCGTAAGCCCACCGCGGGCCGGCACTCCGGGCGGCGTAGGCCCGGGCATCGCAGCCGCGGCGGGCGCCATGGGCGCCATGGGCGACGGGAACGGCGTCGGAGCAGGGGCGGGCGCAGCCGCCGGCACAGGCACAGGCGTAGGCACGGGCGTGGGCATCGGCGCAGCCGCCGGCACAGGCACAGGCGTGGGCATCGGCGCAGGCATGGGCGCCGGGACCGGAGCCACCGGAACCGGCGCAGGCATGGGCATCCCCATACCCTGCGGAGGCACCGCGGCAGCGGCCGGCGCCACCGGCTGCGGCTGAGCCGGCGCAGGTGCCGGCATGGGCGCACCCATGGCCTGCGCGGCGAGCCCCGGCATCCCCGCACCGTTCGTGGAGCTGACCAGCCGGTCCACGGCCGCCGTACCCGAGCTGTAGTTGATTCCTGTACCCAGCTCAGGTACGGCGGCTCCCCTCCTGGACCCGTAGAGCACCTGCTCCAGGCCGGACACCAGGCGACGCACGTCCACCTGGGGGCGCACCACGAGTCGCAGGAAGCGGCTGGACGAACCGATCTTGTTGCCGCACTCGCGGACCAGGATCCGGTGCTCGGTGAGCAGCCGATCCCGGACCACGGTGCCTTCGGCGCCCACGGGGAGGCGCACGAAGAGGAAGTTGCCCTGCGACGGGTAGACCGTCAGGCCGGGGAGCGAGGAGAGCTGGCTGGCCATGTCGAGGCGGTCCCGGCGCACCTGGTGCAGGCTCTGCGCGTACTCGGCGCCGTGGTTCTTGAGCATGAACACCACGTGCTCGGCAAAGGCGTTGAGGTTCCACTTCGGCAGCCTCGAGCGGACCATGCCCGCGAGCGCCGGGTTGGCGACCAGATAGCCGAAGCGGATGCCGTGCAGACCGAAGTTCTTGCCGAGGCTGCGCAGGACGATGACGTTCGGCCGCAGCATCGCCTCCTGGACGACCGAGGGTTCCTGCTCGGCGTCGGCGAACTCCAGGAAGCTCTCGTCGACGATGACGAGGTCCAGGTCGGCCATGGCGTCCATGAACTGCACGAGCGCGTGCTTGTGGAGGTAGCCGCCGTCGGGGTTGTTCGGGTTGCAGATGACCGCCACCCGCGTCCCCCTGGCGCGGATGAACTCGGCGTACTGCGCGAGGTCGAGGGCGAAGCCGCTGGACTCCTGGAGCGGGAACATGTCGACCCGCTTGCCGGTCTCCATGGGCTGGTCGGTCCAGCGGCCGAAGGTGGGGACGGGGATGGCGAGGGACTCCCGGACCATCAGGTGGTCGATCCAGGTGATCAGCTCCGTGGAGCCGTTGCCCATCGCCACGCACTGCGGCGGAAGTTGGAGCAGACTGCACAGCTCGGCCGTGATCGTGTCCGCGCTGCTCGGGTAGTACGTGATGATGTCCCGCAGCCGGGCCCCCATGTCCTGGAACATCTCCGGCGTCGGGAAGTACGGGTTGCAGGGAATGCAGAAGTCGACCGGACCGGCCCCGTCGCCGCCCTCACGCGTCAGCGCCGCCATCGACGGGCTGTGTGCCGCGGTGCTGCGGAACAGCGAGGTGACGTTGTCGGCCATGGAACCTCCGTATGGGGCGGGCCCGGCGGGGACGACCGGGCCCGTCGTCTTTGGGTGGCCCGCGCGGGGGAGCGCGGGCCGCCCTTACATACGGAGGCTGGGGTGGCGCTGTTCAACCACTGAGAAACCGGTAGGAACTTGTGTGCCACCTGTGAAGAACCGTCAGAACCGGCAGAAGGGGAGGTCCGAGTGCTGCCGGCAGCGGCTCAGCAGCTGAACGAGTGCACCGTCGAAGACCGGTACGTCTGCCCAGGTCGCAGCACCGTCGACGGGAACGACGGCTTGTTCGGCGAGTCCGGGAAGTGCTGCGTCTCCAGGCACAGCGCGTCGCCCTGCCGGTAGGTGCGGCCGGACGGGCCGACCAGGGTGCCGTCGAGGAAGTTGCCGGAGTAGAACTGCAGGCCGGGCTCGGTGGTCGCCATCCGCAGGGTGCGGCCGGAGGACGGGTCCTTCAGGGTGGCGATCCACTCGGGGCGCGGCGAGATGCCCTTGTCGAGGACCCAGTTGTGGTCGATGCCCTTGCCGTACAGCAGCTGCTGGTGGGCCTCGCGCAGGCCCTCGCCGATCGCCTTGGTGCGGCGGAAGTCGAAGGGGGTGCCCGCGACGGGGGCCAGCTGCCCGGTCGGGATGAGACCCGAGTCGACGGGGGTGTAGCGGGAGGCGTCGATCTTCAGCTGGTGGTTCTCGATCGTGCCGCTGCCCTCGCCGGCGAGGTTCCAGTAGACGTGGCTGGTGAGGTTGACGACCGTGGCCTTGTCGGTGGTGGCCTCGTAGTCGATGCGCCAGTCACCGTGCTTGGTGAGGGTGTACGTCACCTTCACCTTGAGCGTGCCCGGGTAGCCCATCTCGCCGTCGACGGACGTGTAGTACAGGTGCAGGCCGACGTCGGAGCCCTTGGTGAACGGCTCGACGTCCCACACGCGCTTGTCGAAGCCCTGGGCGCCGCCGTGCAGGCTGTTCTCGCCGTCGTTGACGTTGACCTGGTAGGCCTTGCCGTCGAGCGTGAACTTGCCCTTGCCGATGCGGTTGCCGTACCGGCCGATCAGGGCGCCGAAGTACGGGCTCTTCGCGACGTAGTCCTCGATGTTGTCGAAGCCCAGGGAGATGTTGGCGAGCCGGCCGCGGCGGTCCGGGACCTCCAGGGACTGCACGACGCCGCCGTAGGAGAGGACCTTCATGCGGGTGCCGCCGTTGGCCAGCGACCAGCTGTAGACCTTGGTGCCGTCGGCAAGCTTGCCGAAGAGCGACTTCACCGGGGTCCTGCCTCCCGTGGCGTGTGCGCTGCCGATGGTCGCGGCGGTGATCCCCGCCGCCGCGGCTCCGGCTATGACCGTACGTCTGCTCATGTCCATGTGCGGCTCCTGCTCGGGAAGTTGAAGGGCCCCGCCTTCCGGCGGGGCCCTGTGCTTGGACTTACGAACCGACCTTGCGCTTGTTCCACACGTCGAACCCGACCGCCGCCAGCAGCACCAGGCCCTTGATGACCTGCTGCCAGTCGGTGCCGATGCCGACGAGGTTCATGCCGTTGTTCAGCACGCCCAGGACCAGGCCACCGATGATCGCGCCGAGGACGGTGCCGACGCCGCCGCTCATCGACGCGCCGCCGATGAACGAGGCCGCGATCGCCTCCAGCTCGAAGTTGAGGCCGGCCTTGGGAGAGGCCGCGTTGAAGCGGGCGGCGAAGACCAGACCCGCCAGGGCCGCGAGCATGCCCATGTTCAGGAAGACCAGGAAGGTGACCTTCTTGTCCTTCACACCCGACAGCTTGGCCGCGGGCAGGTTGCCGCCGATGGCGTAGATGTGGCGGCCGATGATCGCGTTGCGCATGACGTACCCGAAGCCGACGAGCAGCACGCCCAGGACGAGCAGCACGATCGGGGCGCCCTTGTAGCTGGCGAGCAGCATCGTCAGCGTGAGGATGGCGGCGCCGAGCGCGACCAGCTTCAGCAGGAACAGGTTGAAGGGCGGGACTTCGAGGGAGAACTCCTGCTGCCGGCGACGGTCACGGAACTCCTGGAAGACCACGAACGCGATCATCGCGAAGCCGAGCAGAAGTGTCAGGTTGTGGTAGTTCGTGGTCGGGCCGACCTCGGGAAGGAAGCCGTTGGCGACCTTCTGCAGGCCCTCCGGGAACGGGCCGAGGGTCTGACCCTCCAGGAAGATCTCCGTCAGACCACGGAAGATCAGCATGCCCGCGAGGGTCACGATGAAGGATGGTATGCCGCCGTACGCGATGAAGAACCCTTGTGCCGCACCCGCGAGGGCGCCCATGGCCAGGCAGAGGATCACCGCCACCGGCCATGGCAGGTCGTTCCTCACCATGAACACGGCCGCCATCGAGCCGATGAACGCCGTCAGCGATCCCACCGACAGGTCGATATGGCCCGCGATGATGACCAGCATCATGCCGATCGCGAGGATCAGGATGTAGCTGTTCTGCAGCACCAGGTTGGAGACGTTGCGCGGCAGCAGCAGGTCGCCCTCGGTCCACACGGCGAACAGCACCACGATCAGGCCGAGCGCGATCAGCATGCCGTACTGCCGCATGTTGCGGCGCATACCGTCCATCACCAGCTGGAGCAGGCCGGCGCCCGCGGCCCCCGAGCTCTTGCCCGGCGGCGCGGGGGCCGGGCTCTTGGCGGTCACATCCGTGCTCATCGGGATACCTCTTTGTCCTTTGTCATCTGACGCATCAACGATTCCTGCGAGGCCTCGGCCCGCGAGAACTCGCCGGTCAGCCGCCCCGCGGCCATCGTGTAGATGCGGTCACACATGCCGAGCAGCTCCGGCAGCTCGGAGGAGATGAAGACGACCGCCTTGCCCTGGGCGGCCAGCTGGTCGATGACCGTGTAGATCTCGTACTTGGCGCCGACGTCGATGCCTCGCGTCGGCTCGTCCAGGATCAGCACATCGGGACCCGCGAAGATCCACTTGCTGAGGACGACCTTCTGCTGGTTGCCGCCGGACAGCTTGCCCACCGGCTCGAAGACGGTCGGCGCCTTGATGTTCATGGACTTGCGGAAGCCCTCGGCGACCTGCCGCTCCCCGTGCTCGTCGACCACGCCCCGTTTGGCGACCTTGCCCAGCGCGCTGAGCGAGATGTTGCGGTTGATGGTGTCGATGAGGTTGAGGCCGTAGTGCTTGCGGTCCTCGGTGACGTACGCGATGCCGTTCCTGACCGCCTCGGGGACGGTCTTGGTACGGATCTCCTTGCCGTCCTTGAGGACCGTGCCGCCCGCGTAACGGCCGTACGTCCGCCCGAAGACGCTCATCGCGAGCTCGGTGCGGCCGGCGCCCATCAGGCCCGCGATGCCGACGATCTCCCCGCGCCGCACGGACAGTGACACATCGTCGACCACCTTGCGTTGCTGGTCGATCGGGTGGTGCACGGTCCAGTTGCGGATCTCCAGGGCGGGGGCGGCGCCCTTCTCCGGCTCGTGCGGGGTGCGGTCGGGGAAGCGGTGCTCCAGGTCCCGGCCGACCATGCCGCTGATGATCCGGTCCTCGGTGGTCTCCGGCGCCTTCACATCGAGCGTCTCGATGGTCTGGCCGTCGCGGAGGATCGTCACCGAGTCGGCGACCTTGCGGATCTCGTTGAGCTTGTGGGAGATGATGATCGAGGTGATGCCCTGCTTCTTCAACTCCAGGATCAGATCCAGGAGTTTGCCGCTGTCCTCGTCGTTCAGGGCCGCGGTCGGCTCATCGAGGATGAGCAGCTTCACCTTCTTCGACAGCGCCTTCGCGATCTCCACGAGCTGCTGCTTGCCCACGCCGATGTCGGCGACGCGGGTGTCCGGGTGGTCGGAGAGACCGACCCGGCGCAGCAGCTCCGTGGCGTGCCGCAGGGTCTCCCGCCAGTCGATGAACCCGCCCTTGGCGTGCTCATTGCCGAGGAAGATGTTCTCCGCGAGGGAGAGGAACGGCGACAGCGCCAGCTCCTGGTGGATGATGACGATGCCGCGGTGCTCGCTCGCGCGGATGTCCTTGAACTCGCAGACCTCCCCCTCGAAGAGGATGTCCCCCTCGTAGGTGCCGTGCGGGTGGACGCCGGAGAGGACCTTCATCAGGGTCGACTTGCCGGCGCCGTTCTCCCCGCAGATGGCGTGGACCTCGCCCTGCCGGACGGTCAGCGTGACGTCCGACAGCGCTTTGACGCCGGGAAAGGTCTTGACGATCGAGCGCATTTCCAGGACGGGTCCCGCCATGGTCGTGCCTTCCAATCAGAGTGGGCCGGCGGTTACTTGAGGTCGCTCTCCTTGATGTAGCCGGAGTCGACGACCTCCTTCTGGTAGTTGGTCTTGTCGACCGCGACCGGCTCCAGCAGGTACGCCGGGACGACCTTCGATCCGTTGTCGTAGGTCTTGGAGTCGTTGACCTCGGGCTTCTTGTCGTTGAGCAGGGCGTCGACCATGCCCGAGGCGACCTTGGCGAGCTCGCGGGTGTCCTTGTAGACGGTCATCGACTGCTCGTCGGCGATGATCGACTTCACCGAGGCGACCTCGGCGTCCTGACCGGTGACGACCGGCAGCGGCTTGCTCTTGGAGCCGTAGTCGTCCGACTTCAGCGCCGACAGGATGCCGATGGAGATGCCGTCGTACGGCGAGAGGACCGCGTCGACGCGCTCGCTCTTGTACGCCGAGGTCAGGATGTCGTCCATGCGCTTCTGGGCGGTGCCGCCGTCCCAGCGCAGGGTGGTGACCTGGGTCAGCTTGGTCTGGCCGGAGCGGACGACGAGCTGCTTCTTGTCGATGTAGGGCTGCAGGACCTTCATCGCCCCGCCGAAGAAGTAGCGGGTGTTGTTGTCGTCGTTGGATCCGGCGAACAGCTCGATGTTGAACGGGCCCTTCTTGGAGCCGTCCTTCAGGCCGAGCTTCTCGACCATGTAGTCGGCCTGGAGCTCGCCGACCTTCTCGTTGTCGAACGACGCGTAGTAGTCGACGTTCTCCGTGCCGAGGATCAGGCGGTCGTAGGAGATCACCGGGATGCTCGCGTCCTTGGCCTGCTGGAGCACGTTGTTCATCGACTTGTTGTCGATGGCCGCGACGATCAGCGCCTTGACGCCCTGCGTGATCAGGTTCTCGATCTGCGAGACCTGCTGGTCCGGGTCGTCCTCGCCGTAGACCAGCTTGGTCTTGTAGCCCTTGGACTCCAGGTCCGCGACGACGTTCTTGCCGTCGGCGATCCAGCGCTCGGAGGACTTGGTCGGCATCGCGATGCCGATGGTGGCTCCCTCGGAGCTGCCCGAGTCCTCCTTGGAGCCGCCCTCGCCGCTCTGGCCGCAGGCGGTCAGGGTCAGCGCGAGGGATGCGGCGGAGGCTATGGCGGCGAGTGCGGCTCTGCGAGTGCGCATGGTCATCATCCTTGATGTGTGTGAGCAGGGCTCGGTCGGGCGGTGCGAAGACGCTTCGAGGACTGAACGGAGTGAAGCAAGGGTGTGTGGGATTGTGTTCGACTGCGTCTTCTTCTGTGAAGGGGGTTTGTCCGGAACGTTATGCGGGAGTTTCGAATCGCTTCAGCGTTCCGGGCAGCCGTGAACCGAGAGGCGCCATGTCGCCGTCAGCTCCGTGCCGTGCGAGCAGGTCCAGGGCCAGCCGTCCGCGCCGTACGCGTTCCCGGGCGGTGGCCAGCGTCAGGTCCCGCATGTGGTGGCCGTAGGGATAGATGCCGGGGGTCTTGGAGAGCCCGAACTTCAGGTAGAGCGGTGCGCCGCGCCGGATGAGCTCGGCGACCTCGTACATCCGCACATAGCCGCCGAGGTCGTCGGGGGCCTCGATGTACATGTCCATGGGGGTGGCGGAGACCCGCCGTATCTCGGTGAGGTGATCGAGCGTCAGGTCGCTGGGCACGTTGACCGAGTCGGCGCCGAGGTTCTCGTACACCGCGTACGCGGCCGGGTTGACGGGTCCGATCAGCGCACTCACCTTGAGCGTCGTGTCGGCCGGGATGATCCCGGCGGCTCTCGCCCGGTGCAGCGTCCACAGCACGCCCTCGTCGGCGACGAGGAGGCACTTCACGCCCAACTGCGTTGCCCGTACGGCGTCTTCGATGCAGCCGGCGACGGCGTCGTGGCCCCGGGCGCGCAGTCCGGCCCCCCGCGAGTCGGTGCGCGTGGACCCGCCGATGTCCCAGGTGCCGCGCGGGCCGGTGAACAGACAGAGCTCGATGTCACGCTCGTCCGTTGCCTGGACCATCTCGGTGATCTCGGCGTCGGTCAGCATCCACACGCCGCTGCCCTGGCTGATCCGGTGGATCGGCACGTCGAGCAGCGAGGCTTCCTTCAGGACGACGGCCAGCGCTTCGGGACCCTCGCACGAGGGGATCTCGGTGCGCCAGCGACCGCCGCCCGGGAAGGTGTGGGGCGAGGCGTCGGCGGGGGAGAGGTCGGGCGCGGCCAGGCCGAGGGCGGCGAGCGCCTGCTCACCGGGTCGGCGGGCTGCGGAAGCGTCGGTCACAAGCTGTCCTTCTTGTTCGATATGTCGGACGAGGTTCGCGGCTCAGGGTGTGCGGGGCTTGGTGTACGCCGGTACGGGGACCGTCAGGTTGCCCCCGTACCGGCGTACGGCTGAGGGGTGCTCAGGGGCGAAGGAGGACCTTGCCCACCTTCGGATCACCGGACCCGACGAGCTCGATCGCCTGCGGGAACTCCTGAAGCGGCAACTCGTGCGTGACCAGCGGCAGCGGATCGAGCAGCCCCGCCGCGAACACTCGCACCGTGTGCGCCCAGGCATCCGGCGGCGCCCCGAACACGGTGTGCACCTCCAGCTGCCGTACGACGAGATCGGTCGGGTCGAGTCCGTGGGCGCCCGGCGCCGGGATCCCCGTGAGGACGAGGCGCCCGCCGCGCCTGAGCAGGGCGGCGGAGGTGCGCGCGGCGTCGGCGGACCCGGCGGTCTCGATGACGACGTCGAAGTCGTCCGGGAGCAGCTGGTCCTTCGTGCGGAAGTCGGTCGCCCCGTACTGCCGCGACAGTGCCTCCCGGTCGCTCCGGGTGCCCACCACGAGCAGCTCGGCCGGCGAGCCCGCCTTCAGGAACTGAACGGCGAACATGCCCAGCGTCCCGGTCCCCACGACCGCCACGCGCTCGCCCGGCAGCGCGTTGGCCTTGATCGCCGCGGCGGCGATACAGGCGGCCGGCTCCAGCAGGGCGGCGGCGGTGAGGTCGCTGTCGTCCGGCAGGACGTGCAGCAGCCGGGCCGGAAGCGTCAGCGTGGCGGCCATGGCGCCGGGCTGGGTGAACCCGGTCTCCTCGTACCCCGCGCTGCACAGCGTCGTCTCACCGGCGTGACAGCGGTCGCAGACCTGGCAGTTGCGGAAGCCCTCGCCGACGACCTTGCGGCCGACCAGCGCGTCCGGCACCCCGGCGCCGACCGCCGCGACGGTCCCGGACCACTCGTGGCCCGGCGTGAGCGGGTAACGGACGTATCCCTCGGGCCGGTTGCCCTGGTACACCTCGCGGTCGCTGCCGCAGATGCCGACCGCGTGGACACGGACCAGCGCCTCACCGGCCTCCGGCTCGCGCGGCGTGTGCGCGGTGAGCCGGTGCTCGCCGGGCGCCTCGATGACGACGGCGGTGCTCACTGGGCGCCCTTGGGCTTGCGCTGCTCCCAGCCCTCGGCCCACAGGTCGAACCGGGCCTGCTGCTGCGGGAACTCGGCGGCGGCGTCGGCGTCGAACTCGACACCGAGGCCGGGGGCGTCGGAGAGGTGGAAGCAACCGTCCTCCGGGTTCACCTGCGGGGCGCCCTTCACGACCTTCTTGATCTCCGCGTCGGCGAAGTCGTTGAAGTGCTCCAGGATCTTGAAGTTCGGGGAGGTGAACCCGACCTGGAGGGAGGCGGCGGTCAGGACGGAGCCGCCGACGTTGTGGGGTGCGACGAGTACGTAGTGGGTCTCGGCCGTCGCGGCGAGCTTGCGCGTCTCCCAGATGCCGCCGATGTGGCCGACGTCGGGCTGGATGATGTCGACGGCCTGGCTCTCGAACAGCTCACGGAACTCGATGCGATCGTGAATCCGCTCGCCCGTCGCGACCGGCATGTCGACCTTCGCGGCGACCTTCTCCAGCGCCTTCAGGTTCTCCGGCGGGCAGGGCTCCTCCAGCCAGGCCGGCTTGAACGGCGCGAGCTCGCGCGCGAGCCGTACGGCGGTCGCGGGGGAGAAGCGGCCGTGCATCTCCAGCATCAGCTCGGCCTCGGGGCCGATGGCGTCCCGCACGGCCTCGATCAGGGAGACGGCGTACAGGGTCTGCGCGTGGTCGAGCTCGAAGTGGCCGGTGCCGAAGGGGTCGATCTTGAGCGCCTTGTACCCGCGCTCCATCACGCCCTGGGCCGCCTTGTGGTACGCCTCCGGCGTCCGCTCGGTGGTGTACCAGCCGTTGGCGTACGCCTTGACCTTGTCGGTGACCTTGCCGCCGAGCAGCTGCCACACGGGCACGCCGAGGGCCTTGCCCTTGATGTCCCAGCAAGCCATCTCCACCACGGCGATCCCGGACATCACGATCTCGCCGGCCCGCCCGTAGTCGCCGTACTTCATGCGCCGGGCCAGGTCCTCGACAGCGAACGGGTCGGAACCCAGAATGTGGTTGGTCTCGGCCTCCCGCAGGTAGCCGATCAGCGCGTCGGTGTGGCCCAGCATCCGGGTCTCGCCGACTCCGGTGATGCCCTCGTCGGTGTGCACCAGGACGTATGTCAGGTTGCGCCACGGCGTCCCGACCACGTGTGTGCTGATTCCGGTGATGCGCACGGCAGTTGCCCCTTGCTGCGTCGTCGGCTCATTTGGCGTCGCACCCCAGCGTGTTCGAAATTTCGTCACACGTTCGAAATGCTGACGTGACAGTAGGGAGGCGGCGCCGGGAGTGTCAATGGGTCCAACGCATAACGGTTTCGACACTGCTTTCGATACGGATTTCGGGCAGCCGGTCGCGGAGCGTGGGGGGCGTGTCTGGCGAGTCCCGGCATATCCGTCAACACGCCATGCCGGAACGGAAAGTTCCATACACAACTTTCACAGCTGTGACTATCAACGGTGCCTGTGCGGAACCTAGTCTTCCCGCGTCATGGACTACTGCCACCCGTGCCGACGGCACCTGAATGGCGCCCTCGCCTGCCCGGGGTGCGGCGCCTCGATCGAAGAGCTGCGCGTGTACGCGGGCGCCCCGAACGAGGTGTACCCGCAGATGGCCGAGCGGGGTGCGGAGGGCCGGCGGGCGTACGAGGGGTACGAGGGCCAGTACGGCAGCGCCACGGGCCCGTACGGGGACGGCTCGGGGCAGTACGGGAGCGGCGGCGGGCAGTACGGCGGCGGCGAGTACGGCGCGAGTCGCCACGAAGGCCCCTACGGCGAAGCGGGCCAAGCGCAGAACGCAGAGGCTGCGGACACCGGCGAGGTGGCCTCGGAGGCGGCGCCGGTCGCACCGGCGGGTGGACGGGCCGCGCGGCGGGCGGCGCAGCGGCGTGGCAGGGGGCGCGGCCGTGACGAGTACGCCGAGCACGACGACGCGTACGAAGACCCGTACGACGAGGAAGTGGACGGCGACGAGGGCGACGACCTGGACGACGGGTCCGCGTCGGCCGGCGCCAGCCGTCGCGATCGCAAGGCTGCCGCGCACCGGCGCCGCCGTCGCCGGGTCCTGCTGGTGACCGCGGGCTTCGTGCTGGCCGCCGGGGGGCTGAGCCTCGCGGAACTCGGCATGGACGCCCCGGGCACGAGCCCCAAGCCCGCGGCTGCCGGGGACGAGTCGGCGGAGGGCGCGGCATCGGAGGAGGTGACCGCGTCACCGGAGGCGACGGACGGGACGCCGCGGACGGACGGGGACTCGCCGTCGGCGGATCCCTCGGCGTCTCCCTCGGCCTCCAAGTCGCCCAAGGACGAGGACAAGAAGAAGGACGAGGACAAGACCCCCGACAAGGACGGCCAGTCGGCTACGACGGGCAGCGGCGGCTCGGGCAACACCTCGGCCCCCACCACCCCGTCCGAGCCGGACCCCACGACCCCGACCGAGGAACCGACCGCGTCGGACCCGACCCCGGACCCGACACCCACGGAGACGTGCAATCGGTTCCTGTGGTGGTGCACGTGAACCGGCCGCAGGTCGGCGAGAACCATTCACGTTCGCGAATGTGAGTGCCCGTGGCCGACTGAGTCGCGAGTGCGGGGCAACGCCAGCCGGCCCAGCCTCCGCCAGTCCATCCGCGGCCTCGCCCCGGGCACTCCCGGACGGTCGCGCGGCACGCGGACCCGCAGGGCGCCGGGCGTGATGCGGCAGATGACGGGCGTGGGCAGCAGGAGGGCCTCCCCGTCCACACCGACCGGGATGTCGGGGGCGTCGGCCTCGACCACCACCTCGTGCACGGCCAGCACCGTGAGCCCGCGCGCCTGATGGCCGCGCACCAGCCCGGCCGCCTGTGCGGCGTTGTCGACCTTGACGCCGAGGACGCCGAGGGCGCCGGAGTCCAGCCGGGCGCGGCGGCCGAGGCCGGCGGGATCGCCCAACTCGTAGGGGTTGTTGCTGATCAGGACCCCTTGGGGAGCGTCGAGGACCACGTCCCGCGCGCGGACGGTCAGACGGGGTCCGACCTGATGGGTCAGCAGGTCCGGGAGCTCCCGGAGGATGGTCGGCACCTTGTCGTCGCGGTAGGCGGGGCTCTGCACGACCGCCGCGTACACGCCGAAGGACGCGTTGTTGACGAAGACGCGCTCGCCGATGAGACCGAGGTCGATACGCACTTCGACGCCGTCGGTGAGGGCGTCGAGGCAGGCGGACGGGTCGGTCCGGTCGAGGCCGAGGTCCATGGCGAAGTGGTTGCGGGTGCCCGCGCAGATGACGACGAACGGCAGATCGTGCCGGGCCGCAACCCCCGCCACCAGCGCCTGGGTGCCGTCCCCGCCGGCGACCCCCAGCAGGTCCGCGCCCCTGGCCACGGCCCGCTCGGCGAGCTCCGCGACGTCCTGCGGGTGAGCCGGGTCGAGTACGGCGACCTCGGCGCCCAGGGCCCGGGCCCTGGCCACGAGGTCGTATCTGCCGACCTTTCCGCCGCCGGAACGCGGGTTCATGATGAGGAACGGGGCTCGGGCCGGTGGGGCCGGGTGTTCCCGGGGGCCGGGCCGGCCGGCGTCCGCGGCGAGGGCCGCCTGCCCGATCAGGAGCGCCGCGATCCACAGCGCCACGGCGGACAGTGCGGCCCAGAGCAGGCCCACCGCGGCGTAGTTCAGCAGCACGGCGATCGGCAGCAGGGCGGCGAGTGCGGCGGCCAGCAGCCGGACCGGGCCGCGCCGGGAGAGCGCCCACCACAGGGCTGCGGCCGTCGCGGCGAGGCCGGCCAGGCCCACTGCCAGCACCGCGAGGCTCCTGATACCGGCGGCCGCCACAAGCACGGCGATCGCGGCGGCCGCGACGAGCAGGGCCAGGCGTGCCGCCCACCGATGAGCCGCCGCACGGGGACGATCGGCCGTGCCGGACGTCCCAGCCGGCTTTCGCGTACCGCCCACAGCGGCATCCCACCTCGCGCGCCCGGCCCCCGCATCACCTGCTCCGGGTGATCCCACCGGAGCGCGGGGCTGTGAGCATGCGGGTCAGGGGGCCGGTCGACCACGCGGGCAGGGAGGGCCGGTCGACCCTGCGGGCAAGGAGGTCCGACCATGGCCATCACGCACCGCGGTCCGCTGACGGTGATGCACGACCGTCCGCTCACCCCGGCCGAGCGCTCGGCACTCGGCAAGGAGGCGCGTTCCCAGGTGCCGCGCTCCGAGCATGCCGTCTTCGCGCCTGACGGGCAGCGGCCCGATCCGATCGACATCATCGAGCGCCAGTCCGCCGACCGGGTTCCCGAGCTGGTGCCCGTCCGGTACGGGCGGATGCTCGAATCGCCTTTCCGCTTCTACCGTGGGGCCGCCGCGATCATGGCGTCCGATCTCGGCGCCGGTGCGCACACCGGGCTGTACGCCCAGCTGTGCGGCGACGCGCATCTGCTGAACTTCCGGCTCCTCGGCTCCGCGGAACGCCACCTCGTCTTCGACATCAACGACTTCGACGAGACCCTGCCGGGCCCGTTCGAGTGGGACGTCAAGCGGCTGGCCGCGAGTCTGGTGATCGCCGGGCGGGCCAACGGGTTCCCGGCGAAGGAGTGCGACGCCGTCGTCCGGGCCGGCGTGGCGTCGTACCGGGAACGCATGCGGGACTTCGCCGGGCTGCGCACCCTCGACGTCTGGTACGCGCGGGACGACTTCGACCAGATCGAGCAGCTGCTGCCCGAGCGGCCGGGCAAGCAGGCCAAGCAGCGGGCCGTGCGGGCGGCGGAGAAGGCCCGTGCCCGGACGAGTCTGCAGGCGGCCGCGAAACTGACCCGGGTGGTGGACGGCGTACCCCGGATCGTCTCGGATCCCCCTTTGATCACGCCGCTCTCGGAGCTGCTGCCGGGAGCGGAGGGCGAGGACGTGGCGCAGACCCTGCGGGGGCTGGTCAACGACTACCAGACCAGCCTGTCGTCGGAGCGGCGGCATCTGCTGGGCCGGTTCCGCGTGGTGGACGTGGCGCGCAAGGTCGTCGGGGTCGGCAGCGTCGGCACCCGCTGCTGGATCATCCTGCTGCTCGGCCGCGACGACGAGGACCCGCTCCTGCTCCAGGCCAAGGAAGCCGGCGACTCGGTCCTCGCCCCCCACTGCGGCGCGAGCACGTACGAGAACCAGGGCGAGCGGGTGGTCGCCGGGCAGCGGCTCATGCAGGCCGCCGGCGACATCTTCCTCGGCTGGGAGCACGTCACGGGCATCGACGGCCGCCAACGCGACTTCTACATACGGCAGTTGCTCGACTGGAAGGGTATCGCCCGCCCCGAGACGATGGACGCCCGGACCCTGGGCCTCTTCGCCCGGCTGTGCGGCGCCTCCCTCGCCCGCGCCCACGCCCGCTCGGGCGACCCGATCGCCATCGCCGCCTACCTCGGCCGCGGCGACACCTTCGATCGCGCCCTGGCCCACTTCGCCCACTCCTACGCCGACCAGAACGAACGCGACCACCAGGCCCTGACCGACGCGGTCACCACAGGCCGCGTCACGGCACGGAGCGACCTGGCGGCGTGACCGTGATCCTCACCCTCCCTGGGTGACGACGGGCATGCCCCCAAGGGATCAGGCTCGGTGATGTACGGCTGCGTGCAGCAGCCCGGTGAGGAAAGGAGGCCGGACATGGCCACCACCGCTACCCGCCACGGTGCGGGGAAGCAGACAGCCGCCACCGGCCTGACACTGTTCGCCGGAGTGATGCTCTTCATCTCCGGGCTCCTCGACGTCTTCCGCGGGATCATGGCGATCGCCGACGACGACGTGTACGTCTCCACCCCCAACTACGTCTTCAAGTTCGACCTGACGAGCTGGGGCTGGATCCACCTGGTGTTCGGGGCGCTCGCCGTGGTCGTGAGCATCGGCCTCTTCGGAGCGAAGACCTGGGCGAGGGTCTTCGGCGTCGCCATCGCGGGACTGCTGCTGATCGCCAACTTCCTGTCCATCCCGTACTACCCGGTGTGGTCGCTCACGCTGATCGCGCTGTACGCGTTCATCATCTGGGCTCTGTGCGTGGTGAAGCGGGACCAATTCGCCGATTAGGTTCTTCCCGGCGCCCGTATGGGCCAGTTCGGCATGCCGTTTGCGTGGTGCGCGGACGCAATTGAAGGGAGGGCGGGGATCCCGGAAGACCTGGAGCCCGCATGAGCACCGCGCACAAGCCCTCCGCGCCCGGGCGCATCGCCCGAGCCACGGCATCCGCGGTGCTGATCGTGGTCACCTGCGTCCTTGTACCCGTCGCACTGATCACCGTGTGGGTCCACGACATCGCACTCGACACCGACCGGTATGTGAAGACCGTCGCCCCGCTGGCCGGTAAGCCGGCCATCCAGGACGCCGCCATCGACCGGATCTCCGAGGCGGTGGACGTCCGCATCGACGGGGACCAGGCCGCCGCGCAGCTCGCCGACTGGCTGCGGTCCCAGGGCCTGCCGCCCCAGGCCGCCACCGCCATCCAGGGGCTCGGGCCGCAGATCGACTCGGCCGTGGACGGCGCGGTGAAGAAGGTCGTCACGCGGATCGTGCGCAGTGGCGCCTTCGACACCGTGTGGCGCAACGCCAACAATCAGGCCCACAGCGCCGTCGTACACGCCCTCACCGGAGAGGGCCGGGGCGCCGTCGGGGTCGCGGGCGGCACCGTCACCCTCGACGTCGGCACGCTCGTCGAGCAGGTGAAGACGGAACTCGTCAACGCCGGTCTGTCGCCCGCGAAGGCGATCCCCCAGGTCGACAAGCAGCTGGTGCTGTTCCAGTCCGAGGAACTGGAGAAGGTCCGCGACGGCGCGCATCTGCTGGACGTCGTCGGCTACTGGCTGCCCGTCCTCACCGTCGTCATCGGCGCTGTCGGGGTGCTGGTGGCCCGCCGGCGGCGGCGGGCGCTCGCCTGGACCGCGCTGGGCGCCGCCTTCGCCTGCCTGGTGGTGGTCATCGCCCTGGTCGTCGTACGCCGCTACTACCTGGACCACCTCCCGGCCGCCGTGCAGTCGGACGCAGCCGCCGCGGCCGTCTTCGACACGCTGCTGCGCTTCCTGAAGGCCGCCCTGCGCACCACGATCGTGCTCGGCATCGTGGTCGCGCTCGGCGCCTATCTGATTGGCCCCGGCCGCCTGCCGGTCGCGATCCGCCGCGGCTGCGACCGCACCGCGGACTCGCTCGCCACCTGGGCCTACGGGCACGAGATCCGGGCCGGACGGGTCGGCACATGGGCACAGGCCCACCGCCGGTCGATCGCCCTGTCCGCGCTGGCGGTCCTGGCCTTCATCTTCGCCGTGTGGAACCGCCCCACCCCGCTCACGATCCTGGCCTTCGCTCTCGTCCTGCTCGGCACACTGACGGTCCTCGCGCTGCTCGCGGCCGGCGGCCGGGCTGAGGCCGCGCCGCCCACCCGTGAGGGGTGATGCCGGACGGACCGGCCCGGCGCACGGTGAAGGCCACGGGACCACCGGGGCGGTCAGGTGACTGCCTGACTGTCAGTTGTCGCTGTCGCTGTCGCTGTCGCTGTCGCCGTCTCCGTCGGCCGACGCGACGGGCGCCGTGTAGCCGTGAGGCGTCCCGTACTGGCCGTCGCCGTGTGTCGGACTCGCCTCGGCCCGGCCGAGTTGCTCGTCCAGGGCCGTGGCCGCGGTGATCAGGGCGAGGTGGGTGAAGGCCTGGGGGAAGTTGCCGAGTTGTTCGCCCGAGGGGCCGATCTCCTCCGCGAAGAGGCCGACGGGGTTGGCGTAGGTGAGCATCTTGTCGAAGGCGTACCGGGCCTTCCCGAGCCGGCCGCTGCGGGCGAGGGCCTCGACGTAGTAGAAGCTGCAGAGGTTGAAGGTGCCCTCGGAGCCGCGCAGTCCGTCGGGGGAGGCCTTGGGGTCGTAGCGGTAGACGAGGCTGTCGCTGACCAGCTCCTCCTCCATGGCGTCGAGGGTGGTGAGCCAGTCCGGGTCGTGCGGTGAGATGAAGCCGACCCGCGGCATCAGCAGCAGCGAGGCGTCCAGGACGTCCGTGTCGTAGTGCTGGACGAAGGCGCGGCGCTCGGGGTGCCAGCCGCGTTCGATGATCTGCTGGAAGATCGCGTCGCGCGTGTCGGTCCAGTGGCCGATCCGGCCCGGGCGGGCGTGGGTGATGGACCCGCGGATGCCCCGGTCGAAGGCGACCCAGGCCATCAGGCGGCTGTAGGTGAAGTTCTGACGGCCCCCTCGGGTCTCCCAGATCCCCTCGTCCGGCCGGTCCAGTGGTCGGAGAGCCAGTCCAGTACGTCACGCATGGCGTCCCAGCCGCGGATCGCCCCGATGTCGCCGCGCACCGCCAGCGCGTCGGCCGCCTCGCCGTAGATGTCGAGCTGGAGCTGACCGGCGGCCGCGTTGCCGGCCCGGACGGGCCGTGAGCCCTGGTAGCCCTCCAGATGGTCGAGGGTCTCCTCGGTCAGATGAGGGTCGCCGTCCACGCGGTACATGATCTGCAGGGGGTCGCCCGTTGCGGCGGTCCCGGCGTCGACGCGCTCGCGCAGCCAGCGGCGGTACGCGTACGCCTCCGCCTCGAAGCCCAGATCGATCAGGGCCCGCACGGAGAGCGAGGCGTCACGCACCCACGTGTAGCGGTAGTCCCAGTTGCGCTCGCCGCCGACCTGCTCGGGCAGCCCCATGGTGGCGGCGGCGATGGGCGCGCCCGTGGGGGCGTAGGTGAGCAGCTTGAGCGTGATCGCGGAGCGGTTCACGGTGTCCTGCCAGCGCCCTCGGTAGGTGCAGGGGCGCAGCCAGGACAGCCAGAAGGTGCGGCACGCCCCCATGTCCTCGACCAGGCTGCCCAGCGTCGGCGCGGGCCCGGGGGCGCCGCCGCTCGCGGCACCGGTCAGCACGACGGCCACCGCCTGTCCGGCGGAGAGGGTGAAGCGGCCGGTGACGTCGTCGCCGTCCGCGCGGAAGGCGACCCCGGCGGTGCCCTGGAGGTGCAGGTCGGTTCCCGGGCCGTGGAAGACCGCCGCCGAGCGGTCGTCGTCCCTCGGGAGCGTGAGGGTGTGCGAGGCGCGGGCGTAGTCGAAGCGGGGGCGGCAGGCGAAGGTGAAGGGCAGACTGCCCCGGACGACGCGGGCGATCCGGATCAGCCGGTGCCGGTCCGTCGGCGTCGGGGAGTCGACAGGGGCATGAAATCGACGACCTCGCCGACGCCGCCGGGCGCCATGTACCGCGTGATCAGGATCGCCGTGTCGGACAGGTACAGCTGTCGTACCGTCAGCTGCTCGCCCTCAGGGAGCTCCACGGCGAACTTGCAGTGACCGCCGCGCTCGCTGTCCAGCAGCGAGGCGAAGACGCTGGGCGAGTCGAAGCGCGGTGTGCACCACCAGTCGACGCTTCCGGCGGACGAGACCAGAGCCGCGGTCTGCAGGTCGCCGACCATTCCGTGCTCGGCGATGGGCGGATAGCGGTCGCTCATGCCGTTCATTGTTCGAGAGCGCTCGGGGGCGGGGCTTCACCCCTGGCAGGTGAAACCGGCGGGACGACGGCTGCACCCCACCCGCTCCGGGTGATGCCGTCCCGGGGCCACAGCCGCATCGTGGAACACATCAGGCTTGGAGTGCCGCCGTGGCCCCACGACGGCCGGCAGGTGGAGGCGACCGTGGACTATCCGCTGCTCAACGTTTTCCTGACGATGCTCTGGTTCTTCCTGTGGGTGCTGTGGTTCGTGATGCTGTTCCGGGTCTTCGGGGACATCTTCCGGGACGACAGCATGAGCGGCTGGGGCAAGGCGGGCTGGGCGGTCTTCGTCTGTGTGCTGCCGTTCCTCGGCGTCTTCATCTATCTGGTCGCCCGCGGGCGCGGCATGGGTGAGCGTGATGTGCGCCAGCAACGGCGGCAGGAGGAGGCGTTCCGCTCCTACGTCCAGGAGGTGGCCTCCGACGCCCCGGCGACCGGGACCACCGCACCTACCGGGACGACCGGGACGACCGCGCGCACCGGGCCGACCCACGCGGACCAGCTGACCAAGCTCGCCGGGCTGCACGACCACGGCGACATCAGCGACGCCGAGTACGAGCAAGCCAAGGCGAAGGTGCTCGCGGGCTGAGCCGTACGGTCACTCCGGAAGCCGGCGGAACTCCGCCACGCGCAGCCCCAGCGACTGGAAACGGATCAACAGGCCGTACAGGTGCGCCTCGTCGTCGACCTGGCCGTACAGCACCGTCTGGTTGAGGACGACGAAGCTGTCGAACTCCGGGAACGCCGTGGTCAACTCATCCGACATCTGCCCGTCGACGCGGATTTCGTAGCGCATGACCTCATGCTCGGCCAGTTGGGGCACGGGTGGCATCACCCGGGCGAGGTGACACGTCAGAGCAGCCCGAACTCACGGGCCCGGCGGACCGCCTCGCCGCGCCGGGTGGCGGCGAGCTTGCGGTAGATGCTCTTGAGGTGCGTCTTCACCGTGTTCACCGACAGATGCAGGTCGGCGGCGATCTCCTCGGTGGACATGAGCTGCGCCAACCGCTCCAGGACGTCCAGCTCCCGCGCGCTGAGCGTTTCCGGGCGCGGACCCACCGGCTCCTCCCGCCCGGGCGCGAGCGTGCCGGTCAGCCACGCGTGCTCCCGGGCCGACGCGGGCCGGTGGCGCAGCAGCCGCCTGACCCAGGCCCCGGCGTCCAGGAACGGCCGCCTCAGGTGATGCGGGCGCGCGGCGGCCAGGGCCCGCCGCAGCAGGCTCTCGGCGGCGGCGGCGTCGCCGAGCGCGTCGGCGGCCTGCGCACGGGTCAGCAGAATCCATACGTCGATGACGGGTCCGGGATTGCGGTGCTCGGGGAGTTCGAGCTCGTCGAGGATGCGCAGGGCCCGTTCGCCCTCCCCGGCGGCGACCCGAGCCCGGGCCTCGGCCACCAGGCTCTCCGGGCCGTGGGCCGGCCGGTCCTCAAAGACCTTCACCGCGGCCTTCGGATCGCCGTCGGCCAGATGCGCCGCGGCCATGGCCATCGCGATGCGGTCGCTCACCCACGGGGAGGGCTCGGCGGAGACCAGCGGCTGCTTCGCCATGTCGTCGAGGGCCAGCAGCGCCGAGCGGGGGTCCCCCTTCGCGAACAGCATCCGCGAACGCAGGATCGCCAGCTCCACGGCCACGACGGGATCGCGGGAGGCGGCGGACGTGGCGGCGGCCCGGTCGAGGTGGCCCTGCGCGTCCGCCAGGTCGTCGCGGTCGATGGCCACGGCGGCCAGCACGAGGTGGGCCATCCCGGTCCGGTCGGACACCGGCAGCCCGGAGTGCTCCGCCTCGGTGACCGCGCCCCTGGCGTGCGACTCGGCCCGGCCGGGACGGCCCTGCAGGAAGTCGATCAGCGCGAGCCTGCTGAGCGCCTCGTGCCGCGCGAAGGCCGTCGAGGGCTCCTGGGGGGAGCGGACGGCGTCGGCCAGCGTCGAGCGCGCGGCATCGAAGCGGCCAGCCCACAGCTGCGCCGTTCCGAGGTCGGTGAGCATGAGGGCCGTCAGCTCCGGGCACTGGTCCAGCCGGTCCGCGGGCAGGGCCCGCTCCGCCTCCGCGGCGGCCTTCGCCGCCAGCTCGGCCAGGTCCGCCGAGCCCGCCACCCGGGCGGCCATCACCCGCAGCACCGCACAGCTCAACCGCACCGCGGCGGCGTCGCCGGAGTCGCCGTCGGGCAGGTTCTCCTCCGCACGCCCCAGGTAGGTGATTCCCCGCTCGACGTCGTGATGGGCCAACTCGCGCGCCGCGCGCACCAGATCGGGAGCCGGCCCGGACGTCTCCGGTGTCATCCTCGCGAACAGGCCGTCCAGCCGCTCGGCGGACAGCCCCGTCAGCAGCCGGCCGATCGCCAGCCGGCCGATGAACTCGTCCGCGGCCAGCTCCCAGTCACCCGCGTCCGCCGCATGTGACAGGGCCTCGTCGAGCAGCCCCGCCCGGCTCAGCCAGTGGGCGGCCGTACGGTGCAGCGCGGGCTCCAGACCGGGGTGGCGGACGCCAAGATGCACCCGCAGGATCTCGGCGAAAAGCGGGTGCAGCCGGTACCAGGAGTGCCCGATGGGCTCGACGAACGCGTTCGCCCGTTGCAGGCCCTCCAGAATCGGCTCCGCGTCGACCCGGCCGGTGAGGGCGTTGGCCAGATCGGGGTGGATCTTCTCCAGGATGCTCGCGCGCAGCAGCAGGTCCTGGGTCTCGGGCGGGTGGGCGCGGAGCACTTCGCCGAGCAGGAAGTCGGCCACCGTGCCGTGTCCCGGCTCGAACTCCGCCAGGAAGCCCTCCGGGTCGTCGGCCCGCTGCGCGGCCAGGGTGCTCAGCCGCAGTCCCGCCGCCCAGCCGCCGGTGCGCGCGGTCAGCAGGCGCGCGCCCGCGCTCGACAGCGCCAGCCCGTGCCGGTCGGCGAGGGCCGCCGTCTCCTCGGCGCGGAACGCCAGATCGGCGCCCCGGATGTCGACGAGCTCACCGGTCGCCCGATAGCGGTACAGCGGCAGCAGCGGCTCCGTACGGCTGATCACGATCAGACGCAGGCCGTCGCCCGCGTGGCGGAGCACGAACTGCAGTCCCTCGGCCACCTCGGCACACCCGGCCACCCGGTCGAACTCGTCCAGGACGAGGGTCACCGGCCTGTCCCGTCCGTCCAGCCAGGCCGCGACCCGCGCCAGCAGCGAGTGGTCCACCTCGCCGGGACGGGCGGGGCTGCCGATGTCCGCGGGCAGGGCGATGCCGTGATGCCGGAAGGCATGCAGGACGTAGGTCCAGAACACGCCGGGGGCGCTGTCCTCCGGCTCCACCGTCAGCCACGCGACGTCCCCCGGCTCGCGGGCCGTGGTCCAGTCGGCGACCAGCAGGGTCTTGCCCGCGCCCGCGGGCCCGTTGACCAGCGTCAGCGGAGTGCGCAGGCTCTCGGCCAGCTGATCGAGGAGCCGGGCCCGGCGCACGAACGTCCGGGGGACCGTCGGCACGGCGAACCGTGCGGCGAGAACCGGGTCACCGCCCGGGGTCACCGCCCTCATTCCGGCATCGCCGTGGCTCCCGTCGGCGGAGCGTGACTTCGTACCCATCACACGCCTCGTGGATGCCCGAGCGATACGACACCCTCAACACCCACCCTCCGATCGTCACCCCGGACCGCCCCGCCCGCAAGCGATCAGCCCGCCCGCCGGCGATCACCGGGCGGGCCAGGGGCCCGGCATCCAAGGAAGGCGTCGAGCATCCGCCGCAGCAGGTCCTTCAGGCCGGCCGTTCCGGGTCCCGGCGGTCCGTCTGGGTCGTTGCGGTCGGCTTCACGCGCCGGTCCGCCGGGTTCGGCAGGTGTTCCGCCGGCCCGGGGGACTCCAGCGGGTAAGGCGTCGAGCATCCGCCGCAGCAGGTCCTTCAGGCCGGCCGTTCCGGGTCCCGGCGGCCCTCGTCGGTCGCCGCGGCCGGCTTCACGCGCAGGTCCGCGGGGTTCGGCCGGTGTTCCACCAGCCCGCGGGACTCCAGCCGGTCAGGCGTCCAGCATCCGCCGCAGCAGGTCGCGCAGAGCCAGCCGTTCCTGGTCCGACAGACCCGCCAGCGGCTCGCGGGCGAACCGCAGGGAATCCCGCAGGCTGCGCGCCACCCGGCGGCCCTCGTCGGTCGCCGCGGCCAGCTTCACGCGTCGGTCCGCCGGGTCCGGGCGGCGCTCCACCAGCCCGCGGGACTCCAGCCGGTCCACGATGCCGGTCACGTTCGACGGCTCGCAGCGCAGCCGCTGGGCCAGCTTCCGCATCGGCAGCGGCTCCAGCGACAGCAGGCTCAGCAGCCGCGCCTGCGCGCCGGTCAGGGCGTGCTCGGCGGCGGCCTCCTCGTACTCTTCGTGGTAGCGGGCCACGACCGAGCCGATGAGGTCGACGACTTCCAGGGTCAGTTCATCGGGACGCTGGGTCTTCTGCGGAATGGTGGCCATGCTCTCAGGGTACCCCCATTACTTGACATCCTGAAATATTCAGGAGCATGGTTGTTTCAGGTACTGAAGTAAAAATGCACGGACGGAAAGGCGCACCCCCCATGATCAACCGCGAATGGCACCTCCTCTCCCGCCCCGTCGGCTGGCCCAAGCCCGAGGACTTCGCCTTGGTCGAGGCCGAGATGCCGACCCCCGGCGAGGGCCAGGTCCTCGTACGGAACAAGTACCTCTCCGTCGACCCGTACATGCGCGGACGCATGTCGGCGGCCAAGTCCTACGTCGCCCCCTTCGAGCTCGGCAAGGTCATGCAGGGCGGCGCCGTCGGTGAGGTCGTCGAGTCCAACGCCGAGGGCATCGCCGTCGGCGACCACGTCCTGCACTTCTTCGGATGGCGCGAGTACGCCGCGGTGGACGCCAAGACCGCCGTCAAGGTCGACCCGGACGCCGCGCCCCTGTCCACGTACCTCGGCGTCCTCGGCATGACCGGCCTCACCGCCTACGCCGGCCTGCTGCGCACCGCCGTATTCAAGGAGGGCGACTCCGTCTTCGTGTCCGGTGCGGCCGGTGCCGTCGGCAGCCAGGTCGGGCAGATCGCCAAGCTCAAGGGCGCCTCCCGGGTCATCGGCTCCGCCGGATCCGACGAGAAGGTCAAACTCCTGGTGGAGGAGTACGGCTTCGACGCCGCCTTCAACTACAAGAACGGCTCGGTCGCCGAGCAGCTGCGCGAGGCCGCCCCCGACGGCATCGACGTGTACTTCGACAACGTGGGCGGCGACCACCTGGAGGCCGCCATCGGGCAGCTCAACCTCCACGGCCGGATCGCCATCTGCGGCATGATCTCGGTCTACAACAACACCGAGCCCGCCCCCGGCCCGAAGAACCTCGCCCGCCTCATCGCGACCCGCGCCCGCATCGAGGGCCTCCTCGTCGGCGACCACTACGACCTGCAGCCGCAGTTCGTCCAGGAGGTCGGCCCCTGGGTCGCCTCGGGTCAGCTCAAGTACCGCGAGACGGTCGTCGAGGGCATCGAGAACAACCTGGAGGCGTTCCTCGGGGTCCTGCGCGGCGACAACACCGGGAAGATGATCGTCAAGCTGTAGGGCCGGGCTGGGGCTTGCACCGGGATCCGGGCCGCGCCCTGTGCTGAGTTTCCGACATGCGGTAACTTCTTTCCGAAATCCGTCGCGATCGTGGGCGCGAGTCGCGGCGGACCGAGGAGGAAGACACCGCATGTCCATCCAGCAGTCCGAGGTCCTGTACACCGCCGTCGCCACCGCGGAGAACGGCCGCGACGGCCGGGTCGCCACCGACGACGGCAAGCTCGACGTCGTCGTGAACCCGCCCAAGGAGATGGGCGGCAGCGGCGCCGGCACCAACCCGGAGCAGCTCTTCGCGGCCGGCTACAGCGCCTGCTTCCAGGGCGCCCTGGGCGTCGTCGCCCGCCAGGAGCAGGCCGACATCACCGGCTCGACCGTCACCGCGAAGGTCGGCATCGGCAAGAACGACGACGGCTTCGGGATCATCGTGGAGATCTCGGCGGCCATCCCGAACGTCGACGCCGCGACGGCCCGCGACCTGCTCGAGAAGGCCCACCAGGTCTGCCCGTACTCGAAGGCGACCCGCGGCAACATCACCGTGACGCTGGTCTGAGCCGGCTCGTTCCGTACGGCAGGAGGCCGCACCCCTTGAATGGGTCGGTCGCCTACGGGGCGCCTCAGCCGGTGTCGAGACGGCGATCGTGCTCGACCCTTCGGGCCTCCGCGCGTTCGCCCTCTCGACACCGGCGCGCCCCTACGGCTCCCTCACGGCCGGTGTCGTCGGACCAGTGGAGCTTGGTGGGCACTGGCCGTTGGTTGGGGTTGGGTCAGCTCACCAGCGCCGCCGAATGCACCGCCCTCACAAACCGCTGGTTCTCCGGTGCCGCTCCGCCCGGGAAGGCGCAGCGGCGGCGGGTGTAGCCGTAGGTCAGGCCGCTGCGGGGGTCGGCGAAGGCCTGGGAGCCGCCGGCGCCGCTGTGGCCGAAGGTGCCGGCGCCCAGGAACGGGTACCAGGTGTCCGCCGTCGCCTGGAAGCCGAGGGCGTACGACTTGTGGGCGCGGGCCACCAGGTCGTACCCGGTCGAGTGGATCTGGCCGACCTCGGCGATGGTGTCCGGCTTGAGCAGGGGTGGCCGTTCGTCCAGCTCGCTGATCGCCGCCGCGTACATGCCGGCGAGCCCGCGCGCGGAGGCGACGCCCCCCGCCGACGCGGGACCGTTGGCACGCACAGTGCGGGAGTTGGGGTAGTCCGCCAGTCCCCCCGGCTCCGGCACATGCGTGTTGAAGGCGATGGACGACAGCGTGTGCGGCCCCTGCGGTACCGAGTCCAGCACCGCCTGCTGCTCCGGCGTCGGGGCCATCGGCTGCACGGAGCGGTAGCGGTGGTCCAGGTCCGCGGGCAGCCCGAGGTGGAAGCCCAGGCCGTACGGCGCCCGAACCCGCTCCTCGTACACCTCCTGCAGCGTACGGCCCGTGGCGCGGCGCACGACCTCGCCGGTGAGCGCGCCGATGACGAGCGCGTGATAGCCGAAGGCCGTGCCGGGGCGCCAGAACGGCCGCTGGTCGGCGAGGCGTTCGGCGATGGCGCGGTCGTCGGCCAGCTCCTCGTCGGTGAACCCGGCGTCGAGCCCGACCAGCCCGGCCCGGTGGGCGAGCAGATCGCGCAGAGTCAGCGAGCCCTTGCCCTCGGCGCCGAACTCCGGCCAGTAGTACGTCACCTTGCGGTCCGGTTCGAGCGTGCCCTCCTGGACCAGGAGCGCGACCACGAGGTGAGCGGCGCCCTTGCCGGACGAGAACACGCCGTAGAGGGAGTCGGCCTCGCAGCCCTCACCGGCCCACAGGTCGACTACCTTGCGACCGTGCACGTACGCGCACAACTGACCCTCGTAGTCCTGGAGTTCGCCCGACACGAACGCGGCGAACTCCTCACGCACCCGCTCGAAGCCGTCCACTACGGTGCCGTGGATCACTGGTGTCATCCGCTCTCCTCATCTGGTGCCACTGGCCTGCGCCATGCTGAACAACGCCCTGCCGACCTGGGCGAATTCTCCCTTGGGATGGTCCCGGAAGAGCGGCTCCGTGCCGAACAGCACGGCTTGCGGGCCGCTCACCACCGAGGCCTGCCCCGCCGCGTCCGCCGGCCCGCCGGACCCGTCCGCCGCCGCCCGCCAGTGCCCGGAGACGAGCGGGTTCCCGGTCGCGTACGCCTGCTCGACCCGCACGTCCCGACCGAGGTCGGTGAACCACACGGGCGCGTAGACGAAGCCGTGGCCCGGGGCGCCGGACATCAGAGTGCTGCCCGAATTCACCACGCGTACTACACCGTTGGCGTCCCCGTTGCCCTCGACCGGTTTCGCCGCCAGCAGCCCCGTCGCCGTGTTGAGCGCGGCACCGGTGGCACCCCGGCCGACCAGCCCGTGACCGTCGAGGAAGGCGTCGAGGGCCGTACGGGCGGGGGCGGTGAGGTCGTCGTACTCCATCCCCGCCGACACGAACAGCACGTCCACCGACGACCAGTCGAACCCGGCGTTCAGCACCTCCGTCGAGACCGGGGTGACCTCGAAGTTCATCTCCCGCAACGCGAACAGCTCGCCCGCGGTGACGGCTGCGGCGACGCGGGTGCGGTGCAGCGGGACGGTGCCGGTGAGCTTCGTCGAGTGGAAGGCGACGTCGTAGGCGCGGGCTGCTGCCAGGGCCTGTCGCCGCGCCGAGCCCGGCACGATCGCGCTGCCGTCGGCGGCACGGCGCGCATCGACGCCTTGCCGCAGCAGGGCGTTGAGGGCGGCGACCTCGTTCGGGTCGTCGAGCCTCAGCCGGAGCTCACCGCGCGGGGCGACATACGCCACGGGGGCCGCCGCGCGGACGGGGCGCAGGGCGGTGCCGTACGGCATCCGCGGCAGGGTCTCGACCGCCGCGCCCCACAGGCGGCCGAGGCTCCAGCCCGAGATGTCGTACATCGCCGAGACCTTGGCGCTGATGTCCCGCCCGTCCGCGAGCAGCGCGTTCGCCAGGCCGCGCTTGGGCTGGCGCATGTCGACGACGTACGAGCCCTTGGCGTACGTGCGTCCGCCGAGCCGGAAGGAGTGGGCCGCGCGGCTGACCCGTACGTCGTTGGCCAGGAGGTGGTCGACGAGGCGGGCGGCGGCAGGGGCCGAGCGCTGGGCGCCGGTGCCCGCCGGGATGACGTAGGCGCGGGGGAAGGTGGTCGTGTAGACGTCCTCGGGGCCGATGCCGGGGACGCCCGGGACGGTCTCCTCGGACACCGGCACCTGCGCGGCGCCCGCGGCTCCCCGCCGGAAGACCTCGATCTGGTCGGCGACGAGTGACGTACGCCTTTCCCGGACGAAGTCGAGGGAGGCGCGCAGGGCGGCCCCGGCGACATCGACGTTGATCGCGGACCGGCGGCGCAACTCGGTGACGGGCAGGGTGGTGTAGGCGGTGTTGTTCACCGTCAGCGGGATCTCCACCGTGTGCGCGGCGACCGTGCCGTGGAACGCCGCGTACTGCGGGGTGAAGATGGGCGGCCAGTCGTCCCAGCCCTCCTCCTGGTCCCGGAAGGGAATCTGCGCGGGTGCGACCCCGTCCTTCTCCGCCGTGTAGCCGAGGCCGTTGACGGCGGCCTCCATGCGCAGGGCGTTGGCATAGGTGTTCTTGAGGAACAGGTCGTACTCGTAGTTCTCGCCGTGCGGGGGAGTGGTGGGCTCGATGAGGGTGCCGTTGACGTAGCCGTGCAGGTCGAGCAGGACGGCCGGCTGCTTGTCGACCATGATCTGCCGCATCGCCCGCGTCTCCGGCTGCGAGGCGGTGACGAAGTCCCGGTTCATGTCGAAGCCGCCCGCGTTGGCGCGCGTTCCGGCGATACGGCCGTCCGGGTTGGCGGTGATGTTGAAGTACAGCCGGCTGTGGGAGAGGAGGTCGCGCGTCCCGGCGTCCGTGGCGGTGGCGAGCCGCTCGATGAGCTTCAGACTGGCGTCGGTGCCCTCCCACTCGTTGCCGTGGATGTTGTTGTTGAGGAAGACGGGCGCCTTGTAACTCCTCCTGACCTCCGGCGACTTGGCGGCGAGAGCGGGGGCGTTCTCGATGAGTTCGCGCATCCGTGCCTGCGTACGGGCCTGGCGGGTGGTCTCCGGGGCGGTGACGGTGACCAGGTAGAGCCGGTTCCCACCCGCCGAGCGGCCCGCGACCTCGACGCTCACGCGGTCGCCGAGGGCCTGGAGGGAGTTCAGCTTCGGCGCGATGGCGTGGTACGGGGTGAGGCCGAGCTTGATGGACTTGTCGGCCGGGTTCTCGGGGTCCGGGGTGAGGACCTGCCGGCGCGGGTAGCCGCGGCTGTCGTCGGCGATCGCCGCGGAGGGCGCTTCGGGGCCTGACTCGGCGGTGCCGAGGGCCCGCTGGGCGGCGCTCGCGGGCGTCCGCGCCGCTTCCCGGTCGAGCGCGGCCTCGCGGTGGACCGGGGGGTGGCCCGGCGGCTGGGGCTCCGCGACGGCGGTGTGCGGGGTGAGGAGCAGGGAGCCCGCCGTGCTGAGGGCGAGGGCGGTGATCAGAACGGGTCTCGCAGGAACGGTTCTCGTGATGCGCACGCGTACCTCCTCCGGAACTTCAAAGATCGGTACGGCGAGGTGTACCTGTTCGACTCAACCGCAACAAGAGGGAGTTGGTGCCACGGATGCCCCGGATGGCTCATGCGGGGGCCGCCGGACGGGGCATGCTGAGAGCGCACCGGCGGCGGCAGGAGGCGAGCAGAGCCCATGGCAACGATCCCTTCGATCCCCAGCAGGGATGACGTACTCCGCATGGCACGCAGCACGACCGACATCACCGGCCAACTCCTCGACACGGCCGGGAACCTCACCCGTATCGCGATGAACACCTTCGACCCGAGGGACGGATCGGGCGCCGAGGTCCTGCGGGTGCTGCGGCAGACCACCGCCGAACTGGCCGAGGCGAGCGCCTCGCCACAGGCCCAGGAGGCCTTCTACCGCATCGTCGAGACCCTCACCCGTCTCGGCACCAGCGGAGCGCCCCTCGCGGTCCACCCCGTAAGCGAGCCGGCGCAGGCCCTGCTGGCGGCCCTGGGCGACAGCCTGCTGCCGGTGCTGGACGCGGTCGAGCCGGCGGTCGAGGAGTTCGCGGCGGCGCTGGGCGAGCTGGTCGAGGCGACGTCGCCCCTGCTGCCGGCGACGGCGGGCCTGGCCGCGGGTGTGCTGCTCGCGCTGACCCCGCTGCTCCGTTCCGCGGCCGAGATCCTGCGCGAGTCCTCCCCCGAACTCCACCGCATCGCCGACGCGTTGACGGCCGCGCTCGCGCCCCTGATGCCGCTCCAGGTCGCCCTGGCCGGCGCGAACGTCGTCCGGGCGACGCTGCCACCCCTCGCCGACCTCACCGAGGCCGCGGCGGCCACGACGAAGGCGGCGCGTCCGGCACTGATCGCCGGCGAGGAGTTCCTAGTCGCCGGGCTGGAACGGATACAGCCCCTGCTGCTGTCCGGGGCGTCGGGCGCGGGGCGGGTGGCACGCGCGGCGGCGGTACGGGTGTCGGCGGCGGTGAGCCCGGCGGCCGACCGGGGGGTCGTGGTGGCGGTGACGCCGGCGTGAGCGGCGTCCGGGGGCAGCGGTGACCAGGCCCCGAAGCGACCGTGACTGCCGTGTGACACGGCCCGACTAGAGTGCGAACCATGCGCGATCTTGGGACCGGGTTCAGGTATCTCCTCAGGGGCCAGCGGTGGGTGGCCCGCCACGGCAAGCAGTACGGCTTCGGGCTGATCCCCGGCCTGATCACCCTGGTGCTCTACGTGGCCGCGCTGGTAGGGCTCGCGCTCTGGGGCGAGGACTTCGTGTCCTGGTCGACGCCGTTCGCCGACGACTGGTCGAGCCCGTGGCAGGGCCTGTTCCGAGGCTTCCTCACCGCCGTCCTGTTCGCGCTGGGCCTGCTCCTGTCGGTGATCACCTTCACGGCGGTTACCCTGCTGATCGGCCAGCCCTTCTACGAGAACCTCTCCGAGAAGGTCGACCGGGACGTCTCCCCCGACGGCACGGCCCCCGAGTCCGGCCTGCCGCTCTGGCGCGAACTGTGGATCTCGGGCCGCGACAGCCTGCGGATCGTCCTGCGCGCCGCACTCTGGGGCGTCCTGCTCTTCGCCCTCGGCTTCATCCCGGTCATCGGCCAGACGGCCGTCCCCGTGATCGGCGTCTTCGTCACCGGCTTCTTCCTCACCGAGGAACTCACGGCGGTAGCCCTCCAGCGCCGCCGCGTCGAACTCCGCGACCGCCTCACCATGCTCCGCTCCCGCAAGCCCCTGATCTGGGGCTTCGGAGCCCCCCTCGCAGCATCCTTCCTGGTGCCCTTCGTCGCGGTGTTCCTGATGCCGGGCGCGGTGGCGGGGGCGACGCTGATGGCTCGGGAGCTGATGGGGGAGGAGACGGCGGAGGAGAGGGACGCGAAGGGCGCCGCCCCTTTTGACGGGCACCCCGCGCGTACCAGCTCGTCCGGCGTCTGAGGACGAGGCCCGACGCCGGGTGCCTACGAACCCGCCGTCGCCTCCACCGCGGCCGTCAGAATCCCCCGCACCTGCGCGATGATGTCCAGCCGGTTCCGTACGAACTCCGGATCCGTCACCGCCCCGGTCGCCGGATCCGTGTTGCCCGCCCCGAACTGCAGCACCGGGGTGTGCACATGCCCGCCCGGCAGTGAGTCATGGAGTCCGAGCCGGTCACGCAGCAGCGTCGCCCGGTAGGCGATCTCGTTGGAGAGGTAGTCCCCGCCGCCCCCGGCCCGCGCGGTGGAGCCCTGCGTCGGCCCGTCCGGCCGTACGACCGCGGTCGTGCCGCCCGCCGGAATCTCGGTCACGCTCGTGTTGTCGTACACGGGGAACCGCCCGGTGTCCGCGGCGACGATCTCCCGGTACGGCAGCGTCGTCGTGGTCCACTGCGGCTGCGAGGCCGGATCGGCGACGGGGATCGTCTCGGTCCGCCCGATGTTGTCGTTGTCCTGGAAGCCGCCCCGCCAGGCCCCGTTGGTCCGCTCGACGTCGAACCGCCCGACGCGCCCCTGGCTCACGGTCGTGAACAGATCGACCTGCTTCAGATACGGCCGCAGCGCCCGTTCCACCGTCCCGTCCGCGAAGTCCTGCCACCGCACCGGGAACACGGCGGTCTCCACGCGGGCCGGACCCTCCGCCGTCTCGATCACCGCGCCGTCGAGGGCGAGCGCGGTGGCGCCGGACGGGTTGGAGATACGGATGTCCCGGTCGAGCGTGAACGGGTCGAACCCGGTGACGAGGATCCGCTTCATGCCCGCCCCGGCGGCACCGGCCGCATGGCGAAGGTCGCTCTGACCACGCGAGGCCCGCTCCAACGCGCCGATGAGAGCAGCTCGCTGGGCGTCGCTCAGCCCGAACTCCGGCTCAAACGTCCGCACGTCCCGCGTCATCGACAACCGCGCCCAGTACAACGGCCGATCGTCGTCCCGGCTCAGTTCACCTCCGGCCGGACCCCGCCCCTGCGCCCGGTCCACGGCCCTGCGCCACAGCGCCGATCCCTCGCGTGTGACGACCCGGTGGGCCTGCGCGTAGGAGCGCGCGTCGGCCAGGTCGTCGGCGAACTCCGCCGCCGCGGCGTCGAATCCGGAGCGGCGCAGGATCTCCTGGGGGACGGTCTTGTCGAGGCGTTGTTCCTCGACGGTCGGCGCGGGGGCGGACTGCGCGGCGGCTGCGGTCCCGGTCGTGGGAGCCGAGAGTCCGGCCAGCAGGGCCACTGAGAGGACGCCGATCCGAACGCGTATGGAATTCAAGGGAATTACGGTCCTTCCGTCACGGTGGGGGGTGAGGCAGAGCGTGCGTCGTGCGGGACGCCGGAAGTATCGCGTGGCGGGAGGGGACTACGCCATGGCTCGCGCCGCACCCGCACCGACGCCGCCGCTTCCCGCAGCGCCCCCACGAACGCCTCCACGGCCGGCGCAGGCGACCGCCCCCGCACCGTCGCCGCGTACACCGCACGCGCCGGCCCGCCCTCGTCCAGCACCGGTACCAGCCGGACGTCGGGGCGCACGGACGCCGCCGCCAGCGCCGGGACCAGCGCCACTCCGAGGCCGGCGGCGACGTAGCCCTGCTTGGCGGTCCACTCGCCGACGACGTGCGCGACACGCGGCCGAAAGCCCTGCCGCAGGGCCACGTCGAGGAGGGTGCCCTCCGGGCGGGAGCTGCCGGAGATCCATTCGGCATCGGCGAGCCGGCCGAGCCGGACAGGGTGGCCGCCGGCGGCCAGCGGATGACCGGCGGGGACGGCGACGTACAGGGACTCGTCGAGCAGGTGGTGGAGTTCGTACGCCTCCAGCGGGGCGCGGCCCGTGGTCGAGACGACCGCGAGGTCGAGGTGGCCCGCGGTGAGCCGGTCCAGCAGGGCAGGGGTGAAGCCCTCCTCGCGGGTCACGTGGACGCGAGGGTGCGCGGCGCTGAAGGCGGCCAGCGCCTGGGGCACCAGCCCCGCGTCGGCCGTGGCGAAGGCACCGAACCGCAGCCGCCCGCCCGCCACTTCACGCAGAGCGGCCAGCTCCCGAACGGCCCCGTGCAACGACTCGGCGACGGCCTCGGCATAGGGCATGAGAACCCGCCCGGCCTCGGTGAGCCGCACGCCCCGCGGGAGCCGGTCGAAGAGCGGGGCACCGCCCAGGGCCCCTTCCAGCGTGGAGATCTGGCGGGACACCGCCGACTGCGTCCACCCGAGAGTCCGGGCGGCGCCGGTGAAGGAACCGAGCCGGGCGACCTCCAGGAACGCCCTCAACCACACACTGGAGACCTCGGGGAACTCAAGCTGAGCCTCCTGCTGATACTCATGCTGTTTCGGCATGGCAGTCATGCTGGACATTCGCTTGTCGCATCGCAAGCCCACGCCTAGCGTCGACGGCATGCAGATCACCGTCGACAACCCGCCCTGCGCACCGCAGCCCTTGAGCCCGTACTACTCCCAGGTCGCCCGCGTCGAACACGCCGACGGCAGCGCGCTGTTGTTCGTCTCCGGGCAGATCGCCGAGGGCGCCACGGTCACCGAGCAGACCCGCGGCATCTTCGAGACCATCGCCGCCCTGCTCGGGGCCCATGGCGCCACGCTCGCGGACGTCATCAACATCCGCACCTGCCTCACCGACATCGGCACCCTGGACGAATACGGCACCGTACGGCGGCAGTTCCTCACCGGTACTCCGCCCACCAGCATGACCTTCGAGGTGCCGAGGCTGTTCAGGGCGGCGGCCCGTGTGGAGGTCGAGGTCGTCGCCGCCGTCAGTCCGCGTTCTCGCCCAGCAGTCTGAGGAAGTCGCGGAACGCGCCCGGCATGTCCACCGAGTCCGGGTCCAGGAGTCACTGGTACTGCAACCCGTCCATGACGGCGACCAGCAAGGGCGCCGTACGCTCCGGTGTCAGCCCGTTCGGCAGCCGGTCGCCGTACTCGACGCGCAGGACCTCCGCCATGCTCGCCCGTACGCGCGTGTAGCGCTCGGTGAAGTACTCGCGCGCGGGATGCCCCTCAGTCACGCTCTCGCCGAGCAGCGCCGAGAAGGTCTGGATGATGCCGGGTCGCGTCGCGTTGTACTCGACGAGCGAGGCGAGCAGGTCGACGCGCCACCGGGTGTCGGGTACGGCGTCCCACTGGTCCCGCTCCTGGAGCACCCCGACGAGCAGCGCGTCCTTGGTCGGGAAGTAGTGCAGCAGGCCCTGCTGGGTGAGCCCGACCCGCTCGGCCACCGCGGCGAGGCTCGCCCCCCGGTAACCGCGCTCGGCGATCACCTCCAGGAGGATGGAGGCACAGCCCGGACTCAACGAGGAGGCACCGCGATGGCGGGAACCCGTACCCAGGCCGACGAAGCGCGCGAGGCGGCCGTCGAGGTCGCCCTCGCCGCGCTCGACCTCGACGCGAAAGCGCGGCTGCTCTCCGGCCAGGACACCTGGACCCTGCCCGCACTGCCCGAGATCGGCCTGAAGTCCCTCGTCATGTCCGACGGCCCGATCGGCGTGCGGGGTGTGCGCTGGACCGCCGACGACCCGTCCGTCGCGCTGCCCTCGCCCACCGCCCTCGCCGCCACCTGGGACCCGGACCTCGCCCGCCGCGCCGGCACCCTCCTCGCCCAGGAGGCCCGCCGCAAGGGCGTCCATGTGCTCCTCGCTCCCACCGTCAACCTCCACCGCTCACCGCTCGGCGGCCGCCACTTCGAGGCGTACAGCGAGGACCCGTACCTGACGGGGACGATCGGCGCCGGATATGTCAGCGGCGTCCAGTCCGGCGGCGTCGGCACCACCGTGAAGCACTTCGTCGCCAACGACGCCGAGACCGAGCGCTTCACCGTCAACAACCTCGTCTCCGAACGCGCCCTGCGCGAGCTGTACTTGGCGCCCTTCGAGATCATCGTCGAGAACGCCCACCCCTGGGGCATCATGACCGCCTACAACACGGTCAACGGCACGACGATGAGCGAGCACCACCACCTCGTGAACGAAGTCCTGCGCGGGGAATGGGGCTTCGACGGCTACAACGTCTCCGACTGGATGGCCGCCCGGTCCACCGTCGGGGCCATCGAGGGCGGCCTCGACGTGGCCATGCCCGGACCGCAGACCGTGTACGGCGAGCCCCTCGCCCAGGCCGTACGGGACGGGAAGGTGGCCGAGGCCAAGGTCGACGACGCCGTGCGCAACGTCCTGCGGCTCGCCGCCCGCGTCGGGATCCTCGACGGTGCCGAGCCCGTCGTCAACGAGTACCCCGAGAGCGTCGACGGCTCCGAACTCGCCCGCGAGATCGCCCGCCGCTCCTTCGTCCTGGTCCGCAACCAGGGCGGCGCCCTCCCGCTGCGGCCGAACGGCACCGTCGCGCTGATCGGCGCGGCAGCCCGGGACGCCCGCGTGCTGGGCGGCGGCTCCGCCACCGTCTTCCCCGACCGGATCGTCTCCCCGCTCGACGGCCTCACCGCCGCCCTCCCCGACGGCACCCTCACCTACGCCGTCGGCGCCGACCCGAACACCGAACTCGGCATCGCCGACAAGGGCTTCGAGCTGCGGGCCGTGTGCCGGGACGCCGACGGGAACGTCATCGGCACCGGCTCCGCCCCCAACGGCCACATCCAGTGGATGGGCAGCGACCTCCCCGAGGGCGTGACCCACGAGGCCCTGCGCACCGTCGAGCTGACCGGCACCTTCACCCCGCGCGACACCGGCCCGCACATCTTCGGCATCAAGGGCATGGGCGCCTTCAGGCTCACGATCGACGGCACGACGTACTACGACGACGTCCAGCGCCCCGCCAAGGAGGACCCCTTCGCCGCCTTCTTCGGCGCTCCCGTCCCCCGGGCCCAGCCCGAACTCACCGCCGGGGCACCGGTCGAGGTCTCCCTCACCCATGTCGTCGCGTTCCCCGAGGGCGTCCCGCTGAGGGTCGTCGGCTTCACCCTCGCGCACCAGGAGCCGCAGCGCGACCCCGACGAGCTGATCGCCGAGGCCGTCGAGGCCGCCCGCAACGCCGACACGGCCGTCGTCGTGGTCGCCACCACCGACCGCGTCGAGTCCGAGGGCTTCGACCGCACGGACCTCACCCTGCCCGGCCGCCAGGACGACCTGGTCCGCGCCGTCGCCGCGGCGAACCCCGACACCGTGGTGGTCGTCAACTCCGGTTCCCCGGTGGAGCTGCCGTGGCGCGAGGACGTCGCCGCCGTGCTGCTCAGCTGGTTCCCCGGCCAGGAGGCCGGCGCGGCACTCGCGGAGGTCCTCACCGGCGCCCACGAGCCGGGCGGGCGCCTGCCCACCACGTGGGGCTCCCTTGCCGACGCCCCGGTCACCCAGGTAGCCCCCTCGGCCGGCGAACTCCCGTACAGCGAGGGTGTCTTCATTGGTTACCGTGCCTGGGAGAAGGAGGGCCGGGTCCCGTCGTACCCCTTCGGGCACGGCCTCGGCTACACCGAGTGGACGTACGAGTCCGCCAAGGTCGAGGGGACCACGGTCACGGTCCGCCTCCGCAACTCCGGCGAGCGTGCGGGCCGCGAGGTCGTGCAGGTCTACCTGGCGCCGGCCGAGCCCCGCACCGACCGCCCGGCGCGCCGGCTGGCCGGATTCGCGGGTGTGGCCGCGGGGCCGGGGGAGACGGCCGAGGCCGTGATCGAACTTCCGCGCCGCGCTTTCGAGATGTGGGACGAGCAGACCAATTCGTGGACGCTTGTGAAGGGTTCGTACGAGATCCAGGTGAGCCGCTCGATCGCGGACCGTCGGGTGACGGCGACGATTAACGTCTGAGGCGGGAGAAGTGCCCCAGGAACAGCCCCGGTCCGGGTCCTGACGCCCGGGCCGGGGCTTGTCCCTGAGCAAGTAGGGCCTGAACTCCCGCTATCGGACGGAGAAGCCGTACACCGTCTCCGACCGGAACACCTCGCCAGGCCGCAGCACCGTGCCCGGGAACTCCGGCCGGTTCGGGGAGTCGGGGAAGTGCTGGGTCTCCAGTGCGATGCCGTCGCCCGGGGCGAAGGGCTCGGTCAGGTGCTCGGCGGTGTACAGCTGGAGTCCGGGCTCGGTGGTCGCCACCGTCAGCGCCCGCCCGGTCGACGGGTCGTACAGCTCGGCGACCTCCTCCGCAGCGCCCGTCACCCCCTTGTCCAGTACGAAGTTGTGGTCGTACCCGGAGCCGGCCTTGCGCGTCTGACGGAAGTCGAAGCGGGTGCCCGCGACCTCGTCCAGGGAGCCGGTAGGGATGAGGTCCGCGTCGACCGGGGTGTACCGCGAGGCGGCGAGCCGCAGTTCATGGCCGCCCGCGTCGCCCGAACCCGCCCCGGCGAGGTTGAAGTAGCTGTGGTTGGTCAGGTTCACCACGGTCGGCGCGTCCGTCACCGCCTCGTACACGATCCGCAGCGCCCCGTCCGACGACAGGGTGTAGGTCGCCGAGACCTCCAGCCGCCCCGGGAAGCCCTCCTCGCCATGCGGGCTGACCCGGCTCAGGCGCACACCGTGCTCGACCGGCGTCATCTCCCACACCCGCTTGTCGAAACCGCGTTCGCCGCCGTGCAGGGAGTTGGGCGGGTTGTTGGGGTCGAGCGCGTACGTCAGGCCGTCCAGAGGGAAGCGGGCGTGCGCGATCCGGTTGGCGTACCGGCCGATCAGGGCGCCGAGATACGGCCCCGGGTGGGACAGATAGCCGTCCAGGTCGGCGAACCCCAGCACCACGTTCGCCGCGTGTCCCTCCCGGTCCGGCACCTCCAGCGACTGCACGATCCCGCCGTACGACAGCACCCGTACCCGAAGGCCCGCACGCTCCAGCGTCCAGCGGTGGACCGGGGTGCCGTCGGAAAGTGTGCCGAAGTGTTCGCTCATGAGCGAAACACTAGTTCGTGACCGTCCGGTAGGCGATCTCGGCAAGCCGCGCCTGACCGTTCACACTCGGATGGAACCAGTCCCACTGGCTCAGCTGCTTGCCGCCGAAGCGGAACTCGTACACCGCGCCGTCGTCGAACCGGCACCGGCGGTCCTTCGCACAGACCTGCTCCAGCACGTCGTTGTACGCCTCGACCCGCTCCTGCACCGTCGCGCGCCGCTGGTTCGCCGCCGCGGTGAGGGAGTCGGCGTCGCCCAGCATCGACGGGCAGATGCCGAGCTTCCACACCTGCTTGCCCATCGGACTCGTACGGCCCTGCTCCCATAGCCGCATCAGATTCGGTACGCTCGCGACATAGACCTGAGTCTTCGGCAGCGCCTCGCGCAATGTGCCCATCGCGTCCTCGAACTGCGCCCGGAAGTCGGCCACCGACGTCATCGCGTCGGTCGTGTCCCGGCAGGCGTCGTTGGCCCCCGCCATCACCGCCACCAACTCCGGCCTGCGCGTGACCGCCTGCGCCAGCTGCCCGGCCACGTCGGTCATCCGCGCCCCGGTCACCGCGTAGTTCCAGCTCCGCTCCGCCGCCTTCGCCCTGCCCAGCAGCCGGACGGCGAGACTGTCGACGCGGGGGCTGCTGCCGGTGGCCCAGGAGACCTCGGGGCAGTCCGACAGGACCGAACAGGCGTCGAAACCGGTCGTGATGGAGTCACCCACGGCCGCGATCGAGGCAGGGCTGCGGTCCCAGGTCGGGGTCGGTTTCGGCCTCGCGCTGCGCGCGTCGCTGCCGGACGGCTCCGGCGAGTTGCCGCCGACGGCGTCACAACCCGCCACGCCCAGGACGGCCGCGGTCACGGCGGCGAGGACAGCGCGCGAGAGGTGCCGTCGCTTCCGCATACCCCGGTCCATCCCCTCACTCGGCCCTGTCATGGTTCACAACCAATAACAACGCACGAGGGTTCCCGCCCGTCTCATGCAACGGCTCACACCCGTACAAGCGTCCTGCCGGGTGAATGGCGGGCGTTTCCCGGCACCTGGACCGACGGTACGTCACACTCCTTGCGCCGCCGCACGGTAGCCTCGCCATCAACGTGGCTGCCCGGCCACTATCGTCCGTCAGTTCGCAAGATGTCCGCTCTGCCCGGAGGTCCCGGTGACGACACGTGGGGTTTTGTACGTGCACTCCGCGCCGCGCGCGCTGTGCCCGCATGTCGAGTGGGCCGTCGCCGGGGTGCTCGGCACGCGCGTCAACCTCGACTGGATCCGGCAGCCGGCCGCGCCCGGCACCTGGCGCTCGGAGTTCTCCTGGCAGGCCGAGGCGGGCACCGCCTCCAAGCTGGCCTCCGCCCTGCGCGGCTGGCACCTCCTGCGCTTCGAGGTCACGGCCGAGCCCTGCCCCACCGCCGAGGGCGAGCGCTACAGCTGCACCCCCGAGCTGGGCATCTTCCACGCCGTCACCGGCATCCACGGCGACATCCTCATCCCGGAGGACCGCCTGCGCGCCGCCCTGGCCCGCTCCCAGCACGGCGAGACCGACCTGGAGGCAGAGATCGCCAAGCTGCTCGGGAAGCCGTGGGACGACGAGTTGGAGCCGTTCAGGTATGCCGGAGAGGGAGCGCCGGTGCGCTGGTTGCACCAGGTGGTCTGAGGCTGGGACACGTGAAGGGGCCCCACCTCGAAAGGTGGGGCCCCTTCACGTGCGTACGGCTGCTGCTCAGACCGTCCTGAACGCCAGCACCACGTTGTGGCCGCCGAAGCCGAACGAGTCGTTCAGCGCGGCGATCCGGCCCTCGACGGGCAGCTTGCGCGCCTCACCGCGGACCACGTCGGCGTTCGCCTCGGCCTCCGGGTCGAGGTTCTCGACGTTGATGGTCGGCGGAGCGACCCGGTGGTACAGCGCGAGCACCGTCGCCACCGTCTCTACGCCACCGGCGCCACCCAGCAGATGCCCGGTCATCGACTTCGTCGCGGACACCGCCATGTGGTCGGCGTCGTCGCCGAACACCTTCCGCAGCGCCTTGAGCTCGGCGATGTCACCGGCCGGCGTCGACGTCGCGTGCGCGTTGACGTGCACGATCTCCGCCGGGTCCAGGTCGTTGCGGTCCAGCAGGTTCTGCAGCGCGTGCGAGATGCCGCGGCCCTCGGGCTCGGGCTGCACGATGTCGTGGGCGTCGGCGGAGATGCCCTGCCCGACCGCCTCGGCGTACACGCGGGCACCGCGCTTGGCCGCGTGCTCGGCGGACTCCAGGACGATCACGCCGGCGCCCTCACCGAGGACGAAGCCGTCGCGGGCGACGTCGTAGGGACGCGACGCACCCTGCGGGTTCTCGTTGTTCTTGGACATCGCCATCATGTTGCCGAACGCGGCGATCGGCAGCGGGTGGATCGCCGCCTCCGTGCCACCCGCGACGACGATGTCGGCGCGGCCGGAGCGGATCATCTCGATGGCGTAGCCGATGGCCTCGGCGCCCGACGCACAGGCGGAGACCGGCGTGTGCACACCCGCGCGGGCGCCCACCAGCAGACCCACGTTGGCGGACGGGCCGTTCGGCATCAGCATGGGGACGGTGTGCGGGGAGACGCGGCGGACGCCCTTCTCCTTGAGCACGTCGTACTGGTCGAGCAGGGTCGTCACGCCGCCGATGCCGGAGGCGATGACGGCACCGAGGCGGTCCGGGGCGACAGTGGTGTCCTCCCCGGCCTTCGCCTCGAAGCCGGCGTCCTTCCAGGCCTCCTGAGCCGCGATCAGCGCGAACTGCGCCGAGCGGTCCAGTCGGCGGGCCTGCGGCCGCGGGATGACCTCGGTCGGCTCCACCGCGACCGGCGCGGCGATACGGACCGCCTGGTCGGCGGCCCAGTCCTGCTCCAGGGGCTTGACGCCGGAACGTCCGGCGACCAGGCCCTCCCAGGTAGAGGCTGCGTCGCCACCCAGCGGTGTGGTTGCGCCGATACCGGTGACGACCACGGTGCGATTGGTCGAGCTCACGGGAATTCTTTCTCCAACGGATACGAGGATTCAGCGGCGCCACCGCCGGGTGGCGGGGCAAGTCAGCCCAGGGGCCTGATCAGTGATCAGCCCTGGTGCTTGAGGATGTAGTCGGTCGCGTCGCCCACGGTCTTGAGGTTCTTGACGTCCTCGTCCGGGATCTTCACGTCGAAGCGCTCTTCGGCGGCGACGACGACCTCGACCATGGACAGCGAGTCGACATCCAGGTCGTCGGTGAAGGACTTGTCCAGCTGGACGTCCTCAACCGGGATGCCGGCGATCTCGTTCACGATGTCGGCGAGACCGGCGACGATCTCTTCCTGAGTGGCGGCCATCTTGGCGCTCCTTCGTTGTTGTTCAGGTTCTTCAGTGGGTTTGGCGCGCCCGCCGCGGCAGCGGCAGGTGGTGCTTTTTCCCGTGCCGGTTCGCATGATCCGGCACGGAGTGCCTAGGGGAGAGTAACGACCGTGGCGGCGTAAACGAGACCCGCCCCGAATCCGATGACTAGTGCGGTGTCGCCGCTCTTCGCCTCGCCGGTCGCCAGGAGCCGCTCCATCGCGAGCGGAATCGAGGCGGCCGAGGTGTTGCCGGTGGTGCGCACGTCGCGGGCGACCGTGACGTGCTCCGGCAGCTTCAGTGTCTTCACCATCGAGTCGATGATCCGCTCGTTGGCCTGGTGCGGGATGAAGACGTCCAGGTCGTCCGAGCTGATTCCGGCCGCGTCCAGCGCCTGCTGGGCGACCTTCGCCATCTCGAACACGGCCCAGCGGAAGACCGCCTGGCCCTCCTGCGTGATCGCGGGGAACTTGACGTTGCCCTCGCTGTCCAGCGGAAGCTTGGAGACATCGCCGATCCGGAACTGGTCCCACGGCACCGTCTGCTTGATCGTCTCGGACTTGTCGCCCTCCGAGCCCCACACGGTCGGGCCGATGTGCGGCTCCTGGGCGGGACCGACGACGACCGCGCCGGCGCCGTCGCCGAACAGGAAGGCCGTCGCGCGGTCCTCCAGGTCGGTGAGGTCGCTCAGCCGCTCCACGCCGATGACGAGGACGTACTCGGCGGACCCCTCGACGATCATGCCCTTGGCGAGGGTCAGGCCGTAGCCGAAGCCCGCGCAGCCGGCCGAGATGTCGAAGGCGGCGGCCTTGTTCGTGCCCAGCTTGTCGGCGATCTCGGTGGCGACGGCCGGGGTCTGCCGGAAGTTCGAGACGGTCGAGACGATGACGCCGCCGATCTGCCCGGCGGTGATCCCGGCGTCCGCGATCGCCTTGCCGGACGCCTCGATCGACATCGCGGCGACGGTCTCCTCGTCGTTCGCCCAGTGCCGCGTCTCGATGCCGGAGCGCGAACGGATCCACTCGTCGGACGAGTCGATCTTCTCCAGGATCACCTCGTTGGGCACGACCCGGATCGGACGGTACCCGCCGACGCCGAGGATGCGCGCATACGGGGCGCCCTTGCTGGGCTTCAGCTTCGCCATGCTCAGGGCTCCTTGTCAGGCGTGCTCTGCGATGAGCTCGCGAGCAGCGTCCAGGTCGTCGGGGGTCTTGAGTGCCAGGGTCTGCACACCCGGCAGGGCGCGCTTGGCCAGACCGGTCAGCGTGCCGCCCGGGCACACCTCGATCAGAGCCGTGACGCCGAGCTCCTTGAAGGTCTCCATGCACAGGTCCCAGCGGACCGGATTGGCGACCTGCCCGACGAGACGCTCCAGCACCTCGGCGCCGGTGGCGACCGCCTTGCCGTCCTTGTTGGAGACGTAGGTGAGCCGCGGGTCGCCGGGCACGAGCTCCTTGGCGGCCTCGGCCAGCTTCTCCACGGCGGGGCCCATGTGGTGCGTGTGGAAGGCACCGGCCACCTTCAGCGGCACGACCTTGCGCACGCCCTCGGGCTTGTCCTCGTTCAGCGCGGCGAGCTGCTCCATCGTGCCCGCGGCCACGATCTGCCCGGCGCCGTTGATGTTCGCGGGAGTCAGGCCCAGCTTCTCCAGGTGCGCGACGCTGACCTCGGGGTCGCCGCCGAGCAGCGCCGACATGCCGGTCTCGGTGATCGCGGCGGCCTCGGCCATCGCCAGGCCACGGGCGCGGACGAGCCGGACGGTCTCCTCGTCGGGGAGCACCCCGGCGAGGGCGGCGGCGGTCAGCTCGCCGACGCTGTGCCCGGCGATCGCACCGACCTTGCGGGGCAGCTCGGCGGGGTCGTCGAAGAGCATGTACGCGGAGGCCAGCCCGGCAGCCACCAGCAGCGGCTGGGCGACCGCGGTGTCACGGATCTCCTCCGCGTCACCCTCGGTGCCGTAGCGGACGAGGTCGAGCTGCACGGCGTCGGACCATGCCTCGAGGGCACCGCGGACACCGGGGAGTTCGAGCCAGGGGGTCAGGAAGCCGGGCGTCTGGGCACCCTGGCCGGGAGCGACGAGTACGAGCACTCTCACACTCTCTCTTGGGGACGGGCACGGCCGCCCGTGGGGACAAGGACGAAGAACACGAGGGGGTTTTGTGGGCCCCCGACAAAAGCCTAGAGCTGGAGATCGCCGTCGACCAGACGCCCCAGGATCAGCGCGATCCGCAAAGTGAACGCGGAGCGTACATCGGACGGCGACCAGCCGGTGACGTCAGTCACACGTCGAAGCCGGTAGCGCACGGTGTTGGGATGCACGAACAGCATCCGCGCGGCGCCCTCCAGACTGCTCGCCTGTTCGAGATAGACGGAGAGCGTCTCCAGAAGGGCCGACCCAGCCTCCTCAAGCGGTCTGTAGATCTCCTCCACCAACTGCTCGCGCGCACTGGGATCGCCCGCCATGGCACGCTCCGGAAGCAGATCGTCCGCGAGGACCGGCCGTGGGGCGTCCTGCCAGGCGGTACACGCCTTCAGCCCGGCCGCCGCGGCCTGCGCGGACCGCGTGGCGGCCAGCAGATCGGGCACGACGGGCCCCGCGACGACGGGACCTGCGGCATAGGGCCCGATCAGCGACTTGGCGACTGCCAGCGGGTTGTCACTGCCACCGGCGATGACGACCAGCCGGTCCCCGAGCACCCCGGTCAGCACCTGAAGCTTGGCGTGCCGGGCGGCCCGCCGGATGGCCTCGACCGTCAGCTCGCTGTCCCCGTCGGGCGCCGTCCCGAGCACCACGCACACATGCTCCGGCGAGTTCCAGCCGAGCGCGGCGGCCCGTGACACGGCCCCCTCGTCGGCCTCGCCGCTGAGCACGGCGTTCACGACGAGCGACTCAAGGCGCGCGTCCCAGGCACCGCGTGCCTCGGCGGCCTGGGCGTAGACCTGGGCGGTGGCGAAGGCGATCTCACGGGCGTACACGAGCAGCGCCTCGCGCAGCACGCTCTCGTCGCCGGGAGCGGCGACCTCGTCGATGGCCGACTCCATGACCTCGATGGTCGTGCGCACCATCTCGACGGTCTGGCGCAGGGTGATCGCGCGGGTCAGCTCGCGCGGGGCGGTCCCGAAGACGTCGGTGGAGATCGCCTGGGGCGCGTCGGGATGCCGGAACCACTCGGTGAAGGCGGCGATACCGGCCTGGGCAACGAGGCCGATCCAGGAACGGTTCTCCGGGGGCATGGCCCGGTACCACGGCAGCGTCTCGTCCATCCGCGTGATGGCCTGCGCGGCGAGCGATCCGGAGGACTTCTCGAGCCGCTTCAAGGTCGCGGCGTGCTGGTGGACGGCGTGCGCGGCGGCTTGGGAGTTACGGGCTACGGGTTCGGGCACGGGGACAAGACTGCCTTATCCGGACGCGAGTGCGTGCCAGAGGGTGCTGTGCTCGATGTCTCGGTCGCCTTCGGGGCGCCTCAGCCGGTGTCGAGACGACGATCGTGCTCGACCCTTCGGGCCTCCGCGCTCCCCCAGAGGGGGTGCCCCCAGTCGTCTCGACACCCGGCGCGCCCCTACGGCTCCCTCGCGGCCGGTGTCGTCGGACCAGGCGCGCTTGGTGGGCACTTACCGTGTCCGGCTGCTTGGTGGGCACTTGCCGTGTCCGGCCGCCCGGCAGGGCTACCGTGGTGCCCGTGATGGACGTACGGCGCGCCGCGGAGCGCTATCCGGGAGGGGATCCGGCAGCGGGCATCGAGTCACGCCACGCCTTCTCCTTCGGCCCGCACTACGACCCCGACAACCTCCGTTTCGGCGCGCTGATCGCCTGCAACGAGGAGCGGCTCGCCCCCGGCGCCGGCTTCGACGAGCACCCCCACAGCCACACCGAGATCGTCACGTGGGTCGTCGAGGGCGAACTGACCCACCGCGACTCCACGGGCCACGAGACCCGGGTCGGTCCCGGCGACGTACAGCGGCTCAGCTCGGCGGGCGGCGTACGGCACGTGGAACGCAACGACGCCGACACGCCCCTCGCCTTCATCCAGACCTGGCTGGCCCCGCTGACGCCGGGCGGCGACCCGGCGTACGAGATCGTCCACGGCATCGCGGACTCGACGCCGTACGCCGTCCCGGAGGCGGGCGCGATGCTCCATGTGCGGCGGCTGGGGGCGGGGGAGCGGACGGCGGTGCCGGACGGGGCGTTCCTGTACGTGCACGTCGTGCGCGGCGACGTGCGGCTGGACGGTGCGGAGCTGGGCGCCGGCGACGCGGTGCGCATCACGGACGCCAAGGACGTGGAGGCGGTCGCGGTGAGCGCGGCGGAGCTGCTGGTGTGGGAGATGGCCCCAATGGCCCAGTAAGCGTGGGGCTCAGGATGCCGGGGTGATCACAGGGACTTCAAATGAAGGGGTCGGACACTCGCTCGGCAGAGAAGAGCCGGGGGCCATGACCAAAGGCAGAGCAGCAGGCGGAACAGCAGGGGGACAGGACAGGACCCGAACCGGGGGACTGCGACGGCTCGGTGAGTGGTGCGCCCGGCACTTCGTGATCGTGATCGTCGCCTGGGTCGTGGCGCTCGGCGTGCTCCAGGCCCTCAACCACATCCACGGCGGGGAGTACTCGGACAACTTCGCCCTGTCCGACGTGCAGTCCGAGAAGGGCCTGGACATTCTCAAGGAGCATGATCCGCAGGCCGGCGGCTACAGCAGCCAGATCGTCATGCACGACGCCGACAAGGCCCTGACCTCGGTCAGCTCGCAGATGTCGACCACCGTCGCCGACCTCCAGAAGCTGCCGAACGTGCTGTCCGTGCAGAACCCGCTGGAGGCCACCTCCTCGAAGGTCGGCCCGCTGTCCTCGGACGGACAGACCGGCTACATCACCATCCGCTTCAACGAGCAGCCCTCCCTCCTCGGCGACAGCTACCTGAAGGGCGTCGACAACGCCGTGGAGCCGCTCAGACAGGCCGGCGTCGACGTCGAGTACGGCGGATCGCTCGGCGAGCTGGAGCGGCCCGCCGGCAACGACCGGATCAGCGAGGCGATCGGGTTCGCCGTCGCCATCGTCGTCCTGCTGGTCGGCTTCGGCAGCGTGCTCGCCGCCGGACTGCCGCTGGTCACCGCGCTGATCGGGGTGGTCGGCGGGCTGGCCTGCCTCGGGCTGCTCGCGATCGCGTTCACCTTCGCCACGGTCTCGCCCACCCTGGCCACGATGATCGGCCTCGGCGTCGGCATCGACTACGCCCTCTTCCTGCTCACCCGGCACCGGCAGGGCCTCATGGACGGCGCCGATCCGGTGCGCGCCGCCGGCCACGCCGCCGCCACCTCCGGACGTGCGGTGCTGGTCTCCGGCACCACGGTGATCGTCGCCCTGATGGGCCTGTGGGTGTCCGGTGTGAGCTTCATCGGCCTGCTCGGCGTCGCCGCGGCCGTCACGGTCGTCTCCGCCGTCCTGGGCGCGCTGACGCTGGTCCCGGCCCTGCTGGGGCTGATCGGCCGCAACGTCGACCGCTGGCACGTGCGCAGGCCCATCGCCGAGACCGAGGCCGGGGGCGACACGTCCCAGGGCACCTGGCACCGCTATGCCAAGCGCGTGGAGCACCATCCGTGGCGGTACCTGTCCGCCGGCGTGGTCACCGTCGCGGTGCTGGCCATCCCCGTCTTCTCGATCCAGCTCGGTCACATCGGCGACGGCGCCGACCCCACGTCCTTCACCGACCGGCGGGCCTTCGACCTGATGACGGACGCGTTCGGCGCGGGCTCCAACGGGCCGCTCACCGTCGTCGTGGACCAGACGAACGTACCGGAGTCGCAGCGCTCCGACCTGGCCTCGAAGACCCAGCAGGCCCTGAACGACGAGTCCGGGACCTCCTTCGTCAGCCCGCTGATGCCGACGCAGGACGGTGACGTCCTGGTCGGCACGGTCTACTCGTCGGTGTCCCCGCAGAACAAGGACACCACCGACCTGACCAACCGGCTCTACGACCACACCCTCCCCGACGCGGCATCCGGCACCGACGCCAAGGGCTACGTCACCGGGACCACGGCAGCCCAGGTCGACTTCCGCGACATCGTCGCGGCGCGGCTGCCGGTGATCATCGCCGTCGTGGTGGGCCTCGCCTTCCTGATCGTCCTGGCGGTCTTCCGTGGCCTGCTGGTCGCCGTGAAGGCGGCCGTCCTGAACGTCCTGTCGATCGCGGCCTCGTACGGCGTCGTGGTCGCCGTCTTCCAGTGGGGCTGGGGCGGGCCCGCGCTGGGGGTGCACGGCAAGGTGCCCATCGAGAGCTATGTGCCGATGATGATGTTCGCCATCATCTTCGGCCTGAGCATGGACTACGAGATCTTCCTGCTCTCCCGGGTGCACGAGGCGTGGCTGCGCACCGGGGACGCCAAGGACTCGGTCGCCCATGCCCTGGAGATCACCGCGCGTGTGATCACCTGCGCGGCGCTGATCATGGTGAGCGTGTTTGCGGCCTTCATCATCAGCGACAACATCGTGGTCAAGATGCTGGGCCTGGGCCTCGCCGTCAGTGTGCTCATCGACGCCACGGTGGTCCGGCTGCTGATGGTGCCCGCCGTGATGACGCTGCTGGGCAAGCACGCCTGGTGGACGCCTCGCTGGCTGGACAGGATCCTGCCGCACATCGACACCGAGGGAGCGGGCGAGGCACTCGGGGCGGGCACGGCTACATCTGGGCGAGCACCGCGTCCGTGAACGCCGGCCACGCCTCGACCGCCCAGGGCCCGAACGCCCGGTCCGTCAGCGCGACGCAGGCCGCGCTCGCGACCGGGTCGATCCACAGGAACGTACCCGACTGTCCGAAGTGCCCGAAGGTACGCGGCGAGGACGCCGACCCCGTCCAGTGCGGCGACTTGCCGTCCCGGATCTCGAAACCGAGCCCCCAGTCGTTGGGGTTCTGGTGCCCGTACCCCGGCAGCACACCCTTCGTCCCCGGGTACTGCACGGTCATCGCCGCGGCGACCGTCCGCGGGTCCAGCAGCCGCGGCGCCTGCACCTCCGCCGCGAACCGCAGCAGATCCTCGACCGTCGACACCCCGTCCTTCGCCGGCGAACCCTCCAGCGACGTACCCGTCATGCCCAGCGGCTCCAGCACGGCCTGCCGCAGATACTCCGCGAACGGGATGTCCGTCGCCTTGGCCACATGGTCCCCGAGCTGCTCGAAACCGGCGTTCGAGTACAGCCGCCGCTCCCCGGGCGGGGCCGTCACCCGGTGCTCGTCGAAGGCCAGCCCCGAGGTGTGCGCGAGCAGATGCCGCACCGTCGAGCCCTGCGGCCCGGCCGGCTCGTCGAGCTCGACGGCCCCCTCCTCGTACGCGACGAGGACCGCGTAGGCGGCCAGCGGCTTGGTGACCGAGGCCAGCGGGAAGCGGTGCGCGACGGGACCGTGCGTACCCAGGACCGTGCCGTCCGCCCGTACGACACCCGCCGCGGCGGAGGGAACCGGCCAGTTCTCGATCAGTGCGAGGCTGCTCAGCGACATGCCTGTGAGCCTAAGCCGCTCACAGATACAACCGCATCGAGGGGTCCGTGTCCCGGGTGAAGCCGAGTGCCGTGTACATCGGCTCGGCGTCTGCGGACGCGGTGAGCATGACGTGACTGGCACCCCGCTCGCGGCACCAGGCCAGCAGCTCCTCCATGCAGGCGCGCGCGTACCCGCGGCGCCGGGCCTCCGGGTCGGTGGCGACGCTGAAGACGTACCCGATCATCCCGTGCGGATGGCCGGCCCGCCCGATCCGGTACTCCAGCGTCCCCGCCACCAGCGCGGCGAGCGTCCCCGGCCGCTCGGGGTGATCGACGACGAACGCCGCGAAGTCGCTCCGCGGCTCGGCGAGCCTGGCCCGCAGCGTCGGCAGCGACTCCCGGTGCCACTCCGTCGAACCGGCCGTCTCGGCCAGCGAGTCGATCATCACCTGGCGCAGCCGCAGCACTTCGGCGGCGTCCTCGGGCAGGGCACGGCGTACGGGACTCATGCCCCGCACGCTAACCACGGTGATCACGCCATGTCCCGCGGTTTTCTTACCGTTTCCGCTTGCTTGGAGCGCACTCCAAGGCCATAGCGTGGAGCGCATGACGGTGATGGAGACCACGAGTACCAGGACCGACAGCTGTGCCGCCCCGCCGCATCCGCACCGGCGGCCTGCAGGCCAGGACAGCTACACGATCAGCGAGGTCGTCGCCTTCACCGGCCTGACGGCCCACACCCTGCGCTGGTACGAGCGGATCGGCCTCATGCCGCACATCGACCGCTCGCACACCGGCCAGCGCCGCTACAGCAACCGCGACCTGGACTGGCTCGACCTCGTCGGCAAGCTGCGGCTGACCGGCATGCCGGTCGCCGACATGGTCCGGTACGCCGAACTGGTGCGCGAGGGCGACCACACCTTCGGCGAGCGCTTCGAGCTGCTGGAGACCACCCGCCGCGACGTCCTCGCCCGGATCGCCGAGCTCCAGGACACGCTGGCCGTGCTCGACCGGAAGATCAGCTTCTACGCGGACGCGGGCCGTCTGTACGAGCAGGACAAGTACAAGCAGGACACGTACAAGCAGGACAAGTACAAGCAGGACACGTACAAGCAGGACACGTACAAGCAGGAGAAGGCGGAGCAGGCCGGATGACGGACAGCAGGATCGCGACAGCACGACTCGGCGCGCAGGGCCCCGAGGTGGGGGTCCAAGGCCTCGGCTGCATGGGCATGAACTTCGGGTACGGCCCCTCCGACGCGGAAGAGTCCAGGGCGACCCTGGAGCGGGCACTGGAGCTGGGCGTCACGCTGTACGACACGGCCGACGCGTACGGCGCCGGGGAGAACGAGAAATTCCTCGCCCCCTTCTTCAAGGCGCATCGCGACGAGGTCGTCATCGCCACCAAGTTCGGCCTCGCGATCCACCCGGACGACCCGACGAAGCGGATCATCCGCAACGACACGCCCTACATCCGCCAGTGCGTCGAGGCGAGCCTGAAGCGCCGCGACGTCGAGGCGATCGACCTCTACTACATGCACCGCCGCGAGGTCGACGTCCCTCTGGAGGAGACCGTCGCCGTCATGGCGGAACTGGTCCGCGAGGGCAAGGTCAAGCACCTGGGCCTGAGCGAGGTGACGGCGGCCGAACTGCGGGACGCGTACGCCGTCCACCCGATCGCGGCCGTGCAGTCCGAGTGGTCCCTGTTCAGCCGGGACATCGAGACGAACGTGGTCCCGGCAGCCCGCGACCTGGGTGTGACCCTGGTCCCGTACTCCCCGCTGGGCCGCGGCTTCCTCACCGGCTCGTTCGCCAAGGCCGAGGACCTGACGGCCGGTGACTTCCGCCGCCAACAGCCCCGCTACACGGGCGAGAACGCAGCGGCCAACGCCGCCCTCCTGGACCCGATCCGCACGGTCGCCGAGGCCCACGGCGCCACCCTCGGCCAGATCGCACTGGCCTGGGTGCAGCAGCGAGCCTCGGTCCACGGCCTGCCGATCGTGCCGATCCCGGGCACGCGCAGGCCGGCCAGGGTGGAGGAGAACGCTGCGGCGACGAGGATCGTGCTGAGCGAGCAGGAACTGACCCTGCTGGAGCCGATCGCGGCGAAGGTCTCCGGCAACCGCTACGCGGACATGTCCTTCACGTCCGCGGGCAGGGAGTAAGAGCAATCTTCGTAGGCGCCGTCGGCTGCAGCACACCCAGGGGCGCGGGGAACTGCGCGACCAGCCACATCGGACCCGCACCCGCCGAACAACCGAACCCGGCAGACGCGCAGCCCTACAGCTCGGCCAGCAACTGGGCCTTCTTGGACGAGAACTCCTCATCCGTCACCAACCCGGCCTGATGCAGCTCCCCGAGGTGACGAATCCGCTCGGCGATGTCGGCAGGATCCCGGCGCGGCACAGCCGCAGCCGGGACAGCCGCATCCCCCGCGGAGCGATCCCGCACCGCCGACAACACCGCCGCAGCGAACGGCAACGACTCATGCACCGGCCCATACCCCAACCCGAACACCACAGCCGCCGGGTCGTGATCGGCCTGCGCGGTCCGGTCGTCCACGGCGTCCCGCTGCAGCAACCGCAGGTGCCCCTCGAAGACTTCCGGCGACCGCCACTCGACCCCGCTCAACTCGGCGACGGCGAAGCTCTGGTCCCCCGCCTTCCACTTCGCCGACGAGGCCCCCGTCCAGAACCAGCGGAAGCGCACGTTCTCCCCGTCGAAGGACGCCTTCCCGTCGTACGCCTTGAACGACAACGGCACATCCGGCGCGCCCACGAGGAACTCGTCCGCCGCGCCCGACTGCGTCAGCTGCGCCCGCAACTCGTCGGCGTAGTACTCGGCCAGCGTCTCCCGCTCGGCAGGCAGCACCAGCCGATATGGATCGCCGCCTTCCTTGAGCTGCCCCGCCGCCGCCTCCATCAACGGATCGGCACCGGGCCGCAGTTCGACGCGCAGCACGACCGTCCCGCGCCGACCCGGCGTCAGCGTCACGCCGGCGATCGCCTCCAGCGGCACCCGGCGTTCCCCAAGCGCCTGGAAGAGCTTGGGTGTTCGAATCCCTCGTTCGTAACGGATGAGCACGGAGTCGGACTCGAACTCCCAGGCGGCATGAAATCCGGCCAGTACGTCACCCATGCGGCTCATCGTATGCGGCACGTGCTCCTCCGTCGCCACCCCGCGCACACCGCAATTCCTGTGCTTCTACGCGCGTCCGGCCGACGCCGTGTCGGACAAACCCACCCGACAGGCCTCGGCATCGTCCGCGCACTGCACGGAGTCGTATGCGCCAACCCCGATCTCGGCGAAGTTCGCCACACTGTCCGTACCCGGCTCGAAATAGCCGCCGTGTCCCTTCGCCTCGCGCGCCGACAGCACGCGCGCCCCGAACGCCGACGACACCGGGTCCTCGCCGTGACCCAGCCCGCCGACCTCGAGATACGGCACGTCCTGGACCCAGTCGTCCGCGTCCCGCATCGCCCACACATGCGCGGACGTGCGCAGGTGGGATGCCTTCGCGACCCGCATGCCGGGACTGCCCGCCACCGCTATGTCGGCCACGCGGTCCGGCAGCTCGGGCGCGGCGAGGCCGCACAGCACCGAGCCGTAGCTGTGGCAGAAGAGGGAGACCGGCGAGCTGCCTGGCAGGCCGCGCACCAGCGCGTTCAGCCGTACGGCCCCGCTCTGCGCCCGCATCGCGGTCGCCGACTCGATGCCGAGTCCGCCGGGCGAGGTGTAGTCGGCCCAGGCGATCACGGCCGTACGCGTCGAGGGGCTGACCTCGCGCTCGGTCGCGTACAGGGACTGCGCCATGCCCACCGGTGCGGAGTACTTGCGGCTGGTGTTGGTGCGCTGGAAGGTGAGCACGTCGGTGTCGACGCCGGGGACGACGACCGAGATCCGCTCGGCCCGGTTCAGATCGCCGAACACCTCAGCGACCCGCCCCGCGCCGTCCGGGTCGAAGGCGAGGATGTGCCGGTCCGGCTCCATCATCGCCTCGAAGCGGTGCATACGGCTGCCCGCCTCGCGCTGACCGGCGGGCGTGAGCCGTTCGTCGTGCATCCGTTTGCGCTCGACCTTGCGGGCCTGGTCGAGGGCGACACGGTTGGCGCTGTAGCGCAGCTCGACCGGCGCGCCGTTCATGTTGCCGACCGCGAGCGGATAGCGCTGGACGAGGCCGGCGCGCTGCGCATCGGTGAGCGAGGCGAAGAACCGGGTGAGCTTCGCGGGGGAGGAGTCGGCGTCCGGCAGGGGGTGACCGGTGATGCTGCCGTGCTCCCAGGCGCTGATCGAGGCCTGCAGCGGTGCGGCGTTCCGGTGGTGCTGCAGGGCGGTCCAGCCGGTGGTCGCCAGCATCACGAACACCACGGCCAGTGCGAGCAGTGCGCGCCAGACGTTCAGTTGCGGGGTCGTGTCGAAGGAAGTCACTGGGAGGACACACTAGGAGAACGAGAGGGTCTCGCGTTAACCAAGTGATGGGTATCACGTTTCGATCAAGACGGTGTTAACGGGCCGATGACCTCAGCGTGTTCGCCAGCTCTCGCTGAGTGCCGGGCCGACCTGTTCGAGATGTGAGACGGTCAGTGCCCGCATAGCGTCCAGGCTGAAGTCCTCCCCGGTGCTCCACTGACGCTCCGTCAGCCGCATCACGCCGCCGAACACGGCCACTGCCAGCCGCGGTCGCGGATCGGTGTCGAGGTCGACCCCCTCGCGCTCGGCGAGGATGCGCGCGATCGCCTCCTCGATCTCCGCCGAGCGGCGCAGATGTGCGGCGAGCAGGACGGGCGTCGACTCGATCACCTGGTACATCCGCAGATACAGCTCGACGGGTGCGACGGCCTCGATCGCCTCGTTGAGCGTGTCCCAGCCCTCCAGCACGGCCTGGCGCAGTGCCTGCATGGGGGCCTCGTGCGGCGGGCGCTCGCGCACCGCCTCCAGGAAGTGCGCCACCGTCATGTCCTGAAGGGCGAGGGCGGCCTCCTCCTTGCCGGCGAAGTAGCGGAAGAACGTGCGCTGCGACACGTCGACGGCCGCCGCGATGTCGTCGACGGTGGTGTGCTCGTAACCCTGGGTGGTGAAGAGCTCCAGTGCGGTACGCAGCAGTGCTTCCCGGGTGCGCTGCTTCTTGCGTTCGCGCAGTGTTTCCATACGTGTCAGTTACCGACTTGTGAATTGGTTTGTCAATTGTCAGTGGCTGTCATTAGCCTCGAACGTATGACTAGTCAGACCACCATCAAAACGACGGGGCCGGGGGACCAGGCACCAGTAGCCCCGTCGGATGCGACGCCGGCCAAGGGGCTGCGAGGCCACCCTTGGTTCACCCTCATCACCGTCGCGGTCGGGGTCATGATGGTGGCCCTGGACGGCACCATCGTGGCCATCGCCAACCCGGCCATCCAGAAGGACCTCGGCGCCACCTTCGCCGAGGTCCAGTGGATCACCAACGGCTACTTCCTCGCCCTCGCGGTCGCCCTGATCACCGCCGGCAAGCTCGGTGACCGGTTCGGGCACCGGCAGACCTTCCTGATCGGCGTGGTCGGCTTCGCCGCCGCCTCCGGTGCGATCGGCCTGTCCAGCAGCATCGCGGCGGTCGTCACGTTCCGTGTCTTCCAGGGCCTGTTCGGCGCGCTGCTGATGCCGGCCGCGCTCGGCCTGCTGCGGGCGACGTTCCCGGCCGAGAAGCTCAACATGGCCATCGGCATCTGGGGCATGGTCATCGGTGCTTCCACCGCCGGCGGCCCGATCCTCGGCGGCGTCCTCGTCGAGCACGTCAACTGGCAGTCGGTGTTCTTCATCAACGTGCCGGTCGGCATCCTCGCCGTCGTACTGGGCGTCGTGATCCTCCTGGACCACCGCGCCGAGAAGGCCCCGCGCTCCTTCGACATCCTCGGCATAGTCCTGCTCTCGGCGGCGATGTTCTCTCTGGTCTGGGCCCTGATCAAGGCCCCGGAGTGGGGCTGGGGCGACGACAAGACGTGGCTGTTCATCGTCGGGTCGGTCGTGGGCTTCGCGCTCTTCGCCTTCTGGGAGACACGGGTCAAGGAGCCGCTGATCCCGCTGGCCCTGTTCCGCTCGGTCCCGCTCTCCGCGGGTGTCGTGCTGATGGTCCTGATGGCCATCGCGTTCATGGGCGGCCTGTTCTTCGTGACGTTCTACCTGCAGAACGTCCATGGCATGAGCCCGATCGACGCCGGCCTGCACCTGCTGCCGCTCACCGGCATGATGATCGTCGGCTCGCCGCTCGCGGGCGCGATGATCACCAAGTTCGGTCCGCGCGTGCCGCTGGCCGGCGGCATGGCGCTCACCGCGATCGCCATGTACGGCATGTCCACGCTGGCGACGGACACCGGCAGCGGCATCATGTCGGTCTGGTTCGCCCTGCTCGGCCTCGGCCTCGCGCCGGTCATGGTCGGCGCCACGGAGGTCATCGTCGGCAACGCGCCCATGGAGCTGTCCGGTGTGGCCGGCGGTCTCCAGCAGGCCGCGATGCAGATCGGCGGCAGCCTCGGTACGGCCGTCCTGGGCGCCGTCATGGCCTCCAAGGTCGACAGCGACCTCGCCGGCAACTGGACGTCCGCGGGCCTGCCGCCGCTCACCGCGGCCCAGGAGGCCCAGGCCTCGGAGGCGGTCCAGGTCGGCGTGGCGCCGCTGGCTCCCGGCACGCCGGACGCCATCGCCGCGAAGATCACGGACGTCGCGCACGACACGTTCATCTCGGGCATGAGCCTGGCGTCCCTGGTCGCCGCGGGCGTGGCGGTCGTCGCGGTCTTCGTGGCGTTCCTCACCAAGCGGGGCGAGAACGCGGAAGCGGGTGCGGGCGCGGCCCACATCTGACGGGATTCCACGGGATTCCAACGGAGTTCGCCTATCAGAGTGACTCCGCCGAAGAACCCTCCCCTCCGGCAAGCGTGCAGGTCACAGTGGGTCAAGCCAGGGCCTGTGGCGCGCTGCCGGAGGGGGTCGGCGCGCCACAGGCCCGGACGCGCAGGCATGAGCCGCGCACTGTGGGTACTCGCCAAGTCGAACGCCGAATCAGGGAGTTGACGATGGCGGGCTTCTCGCACGGAACGCGCAGGCACCCCCGCTCACGTGGCCGTACGTGGTCACGGACCGGGCCGGATCGCGCGACTCTGGGGATCGTCGGAACCATCTGCGCGGTCGCCGGTTTCTTCGTACTGGGCCTCATCCTCGGCCCGGCAGCAATCATCTGCGGCTGGCTGGCCATGGGCCGAACCTGGTCAGGAGCCCGCCCCGTCCCCGCCCTGATCGCGGTGGTCCTGGGCGCCATCGACACCCTGCTGGCCATCTTGTGGCTCGCGGGGACGGCGACACCGGGGAACGGCTTCTTCTGACAGCGCTACGGGCGAACGTGCCTGGGCCGGCTGCGGGCAGCCCTGCTGAGCCGGCCGGGGGCGTCGGCGCGGCTGCACGTACGCGTGCCGACGTGGCCGGGTGCCCGGACCCACGTAGCTGCGGGTGATCGTGCCCGTGGTGCTGCGCCCGTCGGCGCGGATGTGGCCGGGGCGCCGGCCCCGCATGGTCGCGGGCGACTGTGCCGAGGTGGCTGCGCCCAGCGTGCCGATGTGGCCGCGGGTGTCGGGTCCCACCTGGCTGCGGGCAACCGTCGTGCCGGTGTGGCTGCGCCCCCTGCTGCAGAAATGGCCGCGCCCCCTGCACCAACGCACTCGCGGGCGCCGTGCCCACCTGGCTGCGGGTAGCCGTCATGCCGGTGTGGCTGCGCCCTGCTGCAGAAATGGCCGCGCCCCCTGCACCAACGCACTCGCGGGCGCCGTGCCCACCTGGCTGCGGGTAGCCGTCGTGCCGGTGTGGCTGCGCTCCCTGGCTGCAGGCAACCGTGCCGGAGCCGCTGCGCCCACCCAACTGCGGGCAGTCGTGCCGCTGGGGCGGCACCCCGCCGGCGCGGGCGAGCGTGCCGACCCCGCCCCAGCCTCAACGCCGGCCACGGGCCGAACGAGGCTGCTCCCACGCAACCGGAGCCGACGCCCTCACTGGCGCCGGCGCGGGCGATTGTGCCAACCCTGCGTCAGCCCAACGCCGGGCCACCGTTCAACGTGGCTGCTCCTCGGCGACCTGCCCCGGCACAGTCGCCCCCGACAGCAGCGCAACCTCCGCCCGCAGTGCCCGGACCTCCTCCGTGAGCGCTCGTATCGCCTCCGTCTGCCGCCGCTCCTCCACGTCGTCCTTCTCGAACCGCGCTATGAACCACGCGGCGATGTTCGCGGTCACGACACCCAGCAGGGCGATCCCGGACAGCATCAGCCCCACCGCGAGCATCCGCCCCACCCCGGTGGTCGGCGCATGGTCCCCGTAGCCGACCGTCGTCATGGTGGTAAACGACCACCACACGGCGTCACCCAGCGTCTTGATGTTCCCGTTCGGCGAGTCCCGCTCCACGGACAGCACCGCCAGAGACCCGAACATCAGCAGCCCGACCACCGCCCCGGCGACATACGTGGTCAGCCGTATCTGCGAAGCCATCCGCGCCCGCTGTCCCACCAGCAGCAGCGTCGACACGAGCCGCAGCAACCGAAGCGGCTGTATCACCGGCAGCAGCACCGCGCACAGATCCAGCCAGTGCGACCGCACGAACTCCCCGCGCCGCTCCGCGAGTCCGAGCCGGACCACGTAGTCCACCGCGAACGCGCCCCAGACCACCCACTCCACCGCGAGGCACGCGTCCACCACGTCCCGCCCTGCGTCGGGCGAGACGATCGGCACGGCATAGGCCACGGCAAAGGCCAGGGCGAGGGCGAAAAGGGGTCGCTGGGTGAACCGTTCCCAACGGACTTGCGCGAGCGGTCGCTTCATGGCCGCATCGTAGGAAATGTGAAGGGTGGTGTGCCCGCAGGTCACCCACGGGCACACCACCCCATCGAGCAGTTGACGGACGTTACGCGTCGCCGCCCGCGGCCCCCGGGTCCGCCGCCGACACATCGAGCAGCTGGTAACGGTCGATCGCCTGCTTCAGCACCGACCGGTCCACCTTCCCCTCCTTCGCCAATTCCGTCAGCACCCCCACCACGATCGACTGCGCGTCGATGTGGAAGAAGCGCCGGGCCGCACCGCGGGTGTCCGCGAAACCGAACCCGTCCGCACCCAGCGACTGGTACGTCCCCGGCACCCACCGCGCGATCTGGTCCGGCACCGACCGCATCCAGTCGGAAACGGCCACGAACGGTCCCTCGGCGCCGCTCAGTTTCCGTGTCACCCACGGCACCCGCTGCTCCTCCTCCGGGTGCAGCAGGTTGTGCTCCTCGCACTGCACGGCCTCGCGCCGCAGCTCGTTCCAGGAGGTCGCCGACCACACGTCGGCCTTGACGTTCCACTCCTCGGCCAGGAGCTTCTGCGCCTCGACCGCCCAGGGGACCGCCACACCGGACGCCATGATCTGCGCCGGGATCGACCCCGACGTGCCCTCGCTGATGCGGTGGACGCCCTTGAGGATGCCCTCGACGTCCACGTTCGCCGGCTCGGCCGGGTGCTGGATCGGCTCGTTGTAGACGGTCAGGTAGTAGAAGACGTCCTCGCCGTGCGGGTGTTCGGCGTCCCCGCCGTACATCCGGCGCAGACCGTCCTGCACGATGTGCGCGATCTCGTACGAGTACGCAGGGTCGTACGAGACACAGCCCGGGTTCGTCGAGGCGAGCAGCTGCGAGTGGCCGTCGGCGTGCTGGAGACCCTCACCGGTCAGGGTCGTACGGCCGGCGGTCGCACCCAGCACGAATCCGCGCGCCAGCTGGTCGGCCATCTGCCAGAACTGGTCGCCGGTGCGCTGGAATCCGAACATCGAGTAGAAGACGTACACCGGGATCAGCGGCTCGCCGTGCGTGGCGTACGCCGAACCCGCCGCGATCAGCGAGGCCGTGCAGCCCGCCTCGGAGATGCCGTCGTGCAGCATCTGGCCCTGCGGCGACTCCTTGTAGGCGAGCAGCAGATCGCGGTCGACCGCCTCGTACTGCTGGCCGAGCGGGTTGTAGATCTTCGCGCTCGGGAAGAACGAGTCCATGCCGAACGTGCGGTACTCGTCCGGCGCGATCAGTACGAAGCGCTTGCCGAGCTCCTTGTCCCGCATGAGGTCTTTCAGCAGGCGCACAAAGGCCATGGTCGTCGCGATCGACTGATGGCCCGAGCCCTTCTTCACGGTCGCGTACGTCTTGTCGTCCGGCAGAGCCAGCGGCTTCGACCGCACGACACGCGTCGGGACGTACCCGCCGAGCCCCTTGCGGCGGTCGTGCATGTACTGGATCTCCTCGGAGTCCCGCCCCGGGTGGTAGTACGGCGGGAGCCCGCTCTCCAGGTCCTTGTCCGCGATCGGCAGGTGCAGCCGGTCACGGAAGCGCTTGAGGTCGTCGACCGTCAGCTTCTTCATCTGGTGCGTGGCGTTGCGGCCCTCGAAGTTGGGACCCAGCGTCCAGCCCTTGATCGTCTTGGCCAGGATCACCGTCGGCTGGCCCTTGTGCGCCTTGGCCGCCGAGAACGCCGCGAAGACCTTCTTGTGGTCATGACCGCCGCGGCCCAGGTGCAGGATCTGGTCGTCGGTCATGCCCTCGACCATCGCGCGCAGCCGCTGGTCGTCGCCGAAGAAGTGGTCGCGGATGTAGGCGCCGGTCTCGGTGGCGTACGTCTGGAACTGGCCGTCCGGCGTGGTGTTCATCCGGTTCACCAGGACGCCGTCACGGTCCTGCGCGAGCAGCGGGTCCCAGGTGCGGTCCCAGATCAGCTTGATCACGTTCCAGCCGGCGCCCCGGAAGATCGACTCCAGCTCCTGGATGACCTTGCCGTTGCCCCGCACCGGCCCGTCGAGGCGCTGCAGGTTGCAGTTGACCACGAAGGTGAGGTTGTCCAGGCCCTCGCGCGCGGCGATGGACAGCTGGCCGAGCGACTCCGGCTCGTCCATCTCGCCGTCACCCAGGAACGCCCACACCTGCGACTTGGAGGTGTCCGCGATGCCGCGCGCCTCCATGTAGCGGTTCATCCGCGCCTGGTAGATCGCGCCGATCGGGCCGAGGCCCATCGACACGGTCGGGAACTCCCAGAAGTCCGGCATCGACCGCGGGTGCGGGTAGCTGGACAGGCCGTGACGGGCCTTCGACTTCTCCTGCCGGAAGGCGTCGAGGTTCTGCTCGCTGAGGCGGTCCAGCAGGAACGCGCGCGCGTAGATGCCCGGGGAGGCGTGGCCCTGGAAGAAGACCTGGTCGCCGCCGTCGCCCTCGTCCTTGCCGCGGAAGAAGTGGTTGAAGCCCACGTCGTAGAGGGAGGCCGAGGAGGCGAACGTGGCGATGTGACCGCCGACGCCGATGCCGGGGCGCTGGGCCCTGGACACCATGACCGCGGCGTTCCACCGGGTCGCGTTGAGGATCTTGCGCTCGATCTCCTCGTTGCCCGGGAAGAACGGCTCGTCCCTGGTGGCGATCGTGTTGACGTAGTCCGTGCTGCGCATCTCGGGCACGGCCACGCGCTTCTCGCGGGCCCGCTCGATCAGCCGCAGCATCAGATAGCGGGCCCGCTCCCGGCCGCGCTCGTCCACGGCGGCGTCGAGGGAGTCGAGCCACTCCTGGGTTTCCTCGGGATCGAAGTCAGGAACCTGACTCGGAAGGCCGCCAATGATGATCGGGTTGCGATCTGATCCGGAAGCCACGCTGTTCCTTACCTGTCAGAGGGCCGTGTTTCTGAGGGTCTGCACCGCTCCCCATCGTGTACCTCGGGGGGCCAAACGTCATCTCTACTGTGAGGTAACCCGGGGCCTGGTGAACGGCGGAGTGACCATGGATGGTTCCCAAACGCACAAAGGGGGCAGATTGGTGTGGTGCGCGTCACCTTGAGACGATGGTGGCGTGCCTGGAGTTGCGGTGACACGTTCAGGAACGTCACCGTTTCGGCGGTCTGAACGGCCGGGTACTTGCGCGATCCGCCCCGCCCGTGTGGACTACGGCCAATGCTTCGCGCACGCGCGTGGCTGAGTTATTCCCAAAACATGATCAGGAGGCAACCCGTGAGCGCGACCGCGGACCACGCGGAGGAGCGGACGAACCCTGCCGTCAGGCTGGGGTTCCAGCCCGAGCAGGTGGTCCAGGAGATCGGCTACGACGAGGACGTAGACCAGGAACTCCGCGAGTCCATTGAGGAAGTCGTCGGCAGCGAACTCGTGGACGAGGACTACGACGACGTAGCCGATGCCGTGGTGCTGTGGTTCCGCGACGAGGACGGCGACCTGACGGATGCGCTGGTGGACGCCACCACGTACATCGAAGAAGGCGGCTCGATCCTGCTCCTCACGCCCAAGACCGGCCGTGACGGCTACGTGGAGCCCAGCGACATCTCTGAAGCGTCGACCACAGCGGGTCTGTCGGCGTCCAAGAGCGTCAGCGTCGGCAAGGACTGGAGTGGCAGCCGGCTGGTGACGCCCAAGGCCGCGAAGTCCAAGAAGTAGCCGAATCGAAGTGACCCACGGCTGAGACGATCGCCGTACGGGCCCACCCTGCCGGGCTGGACTGCAAAGTCCAGCCCGGCTCATGCATATGCCCCGGTGATCGCTGCGTAGGGTGGATGCCACCCGAACAGCCTCACCGAAGGGACATTCACGACGATGGCGATCCAGGTCGGCGACAAGGCCCCCGACTTCGAGCTCAAGGACAACCACGGCGCGACCGTGAAGCTCTCCGACTTCCGCGGTTCCAAGAACGTCGTCCTGCTCTTCTACCCCTTCGCCTTCACCGGCGTGTGCACCGGCGAGCTGTGCGAGGTGCGCGACAACCTGCCGCAGTTCGCCGACCGCGACACACAGGTCCTCGCCGTCTCCAACGACTCCATCCACACCCTGCGCGTCTTCGCCGAGCAGGAGGGCCTGGAGTACCCGCTGCTCAGCGACTTCTGGCCGCACGGCGAGGTCAGCCGTGCCTACGGTGTCTTCGCCGAGGACAAGGGCTGCGCGGTGCGCGGCACCTTCGTCATCGACAAGGAGGGCGTGGTCCGCTGGACCGTCGTCAACGCCCTGCCGGACGCGCGCGACCTGAGCGAGTACGTCAAGGCGCTCGACACCCTCTGATCCCGTCCGTCCCACTGGTGACCGACACCCGTGATTCTTCGGTACCAGGGCATGCAAGGCACGGGAACCCGTTACTAGGATCGACTCGTTGATCCGATATCACACGCACGGCGGGGCTCCCCGCCCCTGGACACCAATGGAGGACTCGTGGGAGTCAGCCTCAGCAAGGGCGGCAACGTATCTCTGTCCAAGGAGGCCCCTGGCCTCACCGCGGTCATCGTCGGTCTGGGGTGGGACATCCGCACCACGACCGGCACCGACTTCGACCTCGACGCCAGCGCGATGCTGACGAACGCGGAGGGCAAGGTCGGCAACGACGCGAACTTCGTGTTCTTCAACAACCTGAAGAGCCCCGACGGCTCGGTCGAGCACACCGGCGACAACCTCACCGGTGAGGGCGAGGGTGACGACGAGCAGATCAAGATCAACCTCGCCGGCGTCCCGGCGGACGTCGAGAAGATCGTCTTCCCGGTGTCGATCTACGACGCCGAGAACCGCCAGCAGTCCTTCGGCCAGGTGCGCAACGCGTTCATCCGCGTCGTCAACCAGGCCGGCGGCGCCGAGATCGCGCGCTACGACCTCTCGGAGGACGCGTCCACCGAGACGGCGATGGTCTTCGGCGAGCTGTACCGGCACGGTGCGGAGTGGAAGTTCCGCGCCATCGGCCAGGGCTACGCGTCGGGCCTGCGCGGCATCGCGCAGGACTTCGGTGTGAACGTCTGAGTTCGACATCGGAGGTGACCGTTCAGGACACCACTGGCTGGGCCCGGCGCCGCATCCGTTTGGGTGCGGCGCCTGGGGGTCCCCCTCTGGGGGAGCGCAGGACAACCAAACAAGCATCACGCGGGGAGGACCAGCATCATGGGCGTCACGCTCGCCAAGGGAGGAAACGTCTCCCTGTCCAAGGCCGCACCCAATCTCACCCAGGTGATGATCGGGCTCGGCTGGGACGCGCGCTCCACCACCGGAGCCCCCTTCGACCTCGACGCCAGCGCACTGGTGTGCAGCAGCGGACGAGTCCTGGGCGACGAGTGGTTCGTCTTCTACAACCAGCTCAAGAGCCCGGACGGCTCGGTGGAGCACACCGGGGACAACCTCACCGGCGAGGGTGACGGCGACGACGAGTCACTCCTGATCGACCTGTCCAAGGTGCCGGCCCACTGCGACAAGATCGTCTTTCCCGTCTCGATCCATATGGCCGACGAGCGCGGACAGACCTTCGGCCAGGTCAGCAATGCCTTCATCCGCGTGGTGAACCAGGCCGACGGCCAGGAACTCGCCCGCTACGACCTGAGCGAGGACGCCTCCACCGAGACCGCGATGATCTTCGGCGAGGTCTATCGCTATCAGGGAGAGTGGAAGTTCCGAGCGGTGGGACAGGGGTACGCGTCCGGACTCCGGGGCATCGCACTCGACTTCGGGGTCAACATCTCGTAACGCGATATGAGCAAAAGCCGGGCCCCGGTGGGGTGCGAAGGGTGGCCGACTAGACTTCGGTTCAAAGTTTCGTAAAGCCGAGTGCGCGGGGCAGCCCCGTACACACAGGGATTGGGTAGCCAGTGGTTCTGAAAACCTTCGGCTGGTCGTTCGCGGTCACCGCGCTCGGCCTCGTTGCAGCGGTCCTCTTCGGGGGGTGGACCGCCCTCGGCATCGTGGCGATCCTCTCCGTCCTCGAGATCTCGCTGTCCTTCGACAACGCGGTGGTCAACGCCGGAATTCTGAAGAAGATGAATGCCTTCTGGCAGAAGATCTTCCTCACCATCGGCATCCTGATCGCCGTCTTCGGCATGCGACTGGTCTTCCCCGTCGTCATCGTTGCGATCAGTGCCTCGCTCGGCCCGATCGAGGCGGTCGACCTCGCGCTCAGCGACAAGGACCGCTACCAGGAACTCGTCACCGACGCCCACCCGGCGATCGCCGCGTTCGGTGGCATGTTCCTGCTGATGATCTTCCTGGACTTCATCTTCGAGGACCGGGACATCAAGTGGCTCGGCTGGCTGGAGCGCCCGCTGGCCAAGCTCGGCAAGGTCGACATGCTGTCGGTCTGCATCGCGCTGATCGTCCTGCTGATCTCCGCGCTGACCTTCGCGGCCAACGCCCACCAGCATGGCGGCGCACACGTCGACAAGGCGGAGACGGTCCTGCTCTCCGGCATCGGCGGCCTGATCACCTACATGATCGTGGGCGGTCTCTCCGGCTTCTTCGAGGACAAGCTCGAAGAGGAGGAGGAACGCGAGCACGAGGCGGAGGAGGAAGCCGAGCGCACGGGCAAGCCGCGCTCCGCGGTCGCCCTGGCCGGCAAGGCCGCCTTCTTCATGTTCCTCTACCTCGAGGTCCTGGACGCGTCCTTCTCCTTCGATGGCGTGATCGGCGCCTTCGCCATCACCAACGACATCGTCCTGATGGCGCTGGGTCTCGGTATCGGCGCGATGTACGTCCGGTCGCTCACCGTCTACCTGGTCCGCCAGGGCACCCTCGACGACTACGTCTACCTGGAGCACGGCGCGCACTACGCCATCGGCGCGCTCGCCATGATCCTGCTGGTCACCATCCAGTACGAGATCAACGAGATCATCACCGGCCTGATCGGTGTCGTCCTGATCGGTGCCTCCTTCTGGTCCTCCGTCCGCCGCAACCGCGCGCTGGCGGCAGCGGAGGGAAAAGCCGAGGGCTCGGACGAGAAGACTGAGGTCTCGTCCGGGGTGTGACACCCCTGCGGGTGAGGAACGCTCTCGACGGGGCGGCCGGACGTCCGGCCGCCCCGTCGGTATTTCCAGTGGACGCGGGGCTTAGTGGGACGTGGGGGCGGAATGGGCTTCTTGGACGGCCTCTGGCGGGGCCGGGTGGCCGAGTTCGACTCGGGCAGCGCGTCGTCGAACTCGATCGAGCTGACGAAACGGCACGACCGGGTCTCGCTCACCAAGCAGGGCGCTGCCACCGGGCATCTGCGCATCAACCTGACGTGGCGCATGCGCACGTCCGACATCGGCGGGTCGCAGCGGGAGAGCCTGCTGCGGCATCCGTTCAGGGCGCTCAAACCGCCGGAGGTGGTCGGACACAGCCAGAGCATGGTCAACGTCGACCTCGACCTCGGGGCGCTGTATGAACTCACCGACGGGACGAAGGGGGTCGTCCAGCCGCTGGGCGGGTTCCTCGGGGACGCCAACGGGCCGCCGTACGTGAAGCTCAGCGGGGACGACCGGTTCGGTTCGGCGTCCGGGGAGACGATCTACGTCAACCTCGATCACCGGGAGTCCATCAAGCGGCTGCTGGTCTTCGTGTACATCTACGACCAGACGCCGGCCTTCGACCGTACGCACGCGATCGTCACCCTGTATCCGAGCAACGGGCCCCGTATCGAGATCGGCCTCGACGAGCGGCATCCGCAGGCCCGGTCCTGTGCGGTGGTGATGATCGAGAACGTGAAGGGGGAGATCTGGGTCCGCCGTGAGGTCAAGTTCGTCTACGGCTTCCAGGCCGAGCTGGACCGGTTGTTCGGGTGGGGGTTGCAGTGGGGACGCGGCTACAAGACGAAGGCGGAGCGCTGACGCTGGGACTCGGCCGGTGCGCCCAGTAGCTCGGGGCTCACCGTCGTGTCGCGGCTGCGGGTTTGTTCTGGCTGGTCGCGCGGTTCCCCGCGCCCCTGACGGGGCGCTCCCGTCACCGTCCGATGAACTGCGGGCCCTGCGGCGGCAGGCTGAAGCCCTGGGCCGCAGGTGCCGTCACCGGCGGCGGGTAGCCGTAGCCCGACTGGGCCATCGCCGGCTGGCTCGTCGGCTGGGGGTAGCCGTAGGCCGGCTGGGTCGGCGGGGGCTGCTGGGGGTAGCCGTACGACGGCTGGGGCGGGAGCGTCGTCGTCGGCTGCTCCGGGGGCAGCGGCTGGGAGATCTCCGGCGTGGGGGTCGGCCTGGGCTCCTCGGCCATCTCCGACTCGTCCACGGAGATGCCGAAGTCCGTGGCCAGGCCCCTGAGGCCGTCCGAGTAGCCCTCGCCCAGCGCGCGGAACTTCCAGACCTCGCCGCGGCGGTACAGCTCGCCGCAGATCAGGGCCGTCTCCTCGCCCGTCTCGGGCTTGATGTCGAAGTACGCCAGCGGATCGCCGTCGGTGGCCGCCGCGTCGTACAGCAGGATGCGCAGATCCCGTACGCGGTCGAAGGCGACGCCGTCCGCCGATGCGACCAGAAGAATCTGGCCGACGCTCGGCTCGACACCGGACAGATCTGTCTGGATCGTGTCGGTGAGGCCCTCGGCGCCCCGCTTCTTGCCGAGGCGCCAGACCTGTCCGGAGGGGTGCCGGGGCTGGTTGTAGAAGACGAAGTCCTCGTCGGAGCGCACGCGACCGTCGGGGCCGAGGAGGAGTGCCGAGGCATCGACGTCCGGGACCCCCTGCCCGGGCGTCCAGCGCAGCACGGCGCGTACCGTCGTGACTTCGAGCGGGACGTTCGACCCCTTCAACATCGCGTGCGTCATGCGATCATCCTGCCCTCTCCGTCCTGGTCACGACAACGCGGGGGTGCACAGGGCGTGCGCGCCCGTGTTTGTCCGCGTTACCAGAAATTCATGCCCGTCGGGAACCCCTGACATGGGTATCTACGTACTATTACCGGCCACCTGTGAACCGGTCACAGGGGCCACAGAGACACCACGGGGGAGCTCTATGCGTCATTTCGGGCACATCGCCCCGGAGGTGCGGCAGCGCCTCTTCCACCGGGAGCCGAGCGAGTTCTCCGCCGGCTCCCCGGCCAGGCTGCTCTCCGCGGCCCTCGGCGCCACGCTCTACAGTCCGGCCACCCGGCCGCAGCTCGCCGACGACATCGTCAAGCAGGCCGGACGTGGTGTGGTCTCGATGGTGCTGTGCCTGGAGGACTCCATCGGTGACGAGGACGTGGTGGAGGGCGAGGAGAACCTGGTCCGCCAGTTCACCGACCTCGCCGGGCGCGAGGGCGCGACGGACCTGCCGCTGCTCTTCATCCGGGTCCGTACGCCCGAGCAGATCCCCGATCTCGTACAGCGGCTCGGTCTCGCCGTACGGCTGCTGTCCGGATTCGTGCTGCCGAAGTTCACCGAAGAGCGCGGCATGCCCTTCCTGGAGGCCCTCGCCCTCGCCGAGGCCGAGAGCGGGCGCCGGCTGTTCGCCATGCCGGTGCTCGAATCGCCCGCCCTGCTCTACCGCGAGTCACGCGTGGAGACCCTGGAGGGCATCTTCCGCGCCGTCGACAAGTACCGGGAGCGGGTCCTGGCGCTGCGCCTGGGCGTCACCGACTTCTGCTCGTCGTACGGACTGCGCCGGGCCCCGGACATGACCGCGTACGACGTCCAGATCGTCGCTTCCGTGATCGCCGACGTGGTGAACATGCTGGGGCGGGCCGACGGCACCGGGTTCACGGTGACCGGGCCGGTGTGGGAGTACTTCCGCGTGCAGGAACGTATGTTCAAGCCGCAGCTGCGCCGCAGCCCCTTCCTCGAAGGGCAGGCCGAGGAACTGCGCGAGGCCCTCCTCGAGCACTCCATGGACGGCCTGCTGCGCGAGATCACGCTCGACCACGCCAACGGCCTGCTCGGCAAGACCTGCATCCACCCCTCCCATGTACTGCCGGTGCACGCACTGTCCGTGGTCAGTCACGAGGAGTTCAGCGACGCCAAGGACATCCTGAAGCCCGAGCGCTGCGGCGGGGGTGTACTGAGGTCGCAGTACACGAACAAGATGAACGAGGTGAAGCCGCACCGAGCGTGGGCCGAGCGGACCATGCTGCGGGCCGAGGTGTTCGGTGTGGCCAACGAGGACATCGGCTTCGTGGAACTGCTCGCCGCCGGAATCCCGGCCTGACCAGGCCGGACGGCCGCACTCCACCGGCCTAACGGCTGCAAACCAAGGGACGCATGAACAACGCAGTGAACGACGGGGTCTGGTCCGGGAGCTGGGTCGCCGAGCGGCTCGGAGTCCAGCTCGTGGGCGACGACGGGCTCATGGAGATGCTGGGGCTCGCCCTGCGCCGCAACCCCAAGCGGGCGCATCTGCTCGTCTCCAACGTGCTCGGCAAGCACGTACCGCAGTCACCCTCCGTGGTGTACGGCGCCGGCTTCGCCCTCGGCCGCCGGGTGCGGGACCTTCTGGGCGCCGATGAGGCCGCAAGGGCGGTCGTCCTCGGCTACGCGGAGACGGCGACCGGGCTCGGCCACTCCGTCGCCGACGGTGTGGGTCTCGCCCCGTATCTGCACTCCACGCGCCGCCTGGTCGCCGGGGTCGCCCGTGCGGGCGGCTTCGAGGAGTCCCACTCGCACGCCACGTCCCACTTGCTGCTGCCGGAGGACCCGGCGCTGCTGGTCGGCGACGGGCCGCTGATTCTGGTCGACGACGAGTTCTCCACGGGGAACACGGTGCTGAACACCATTCGGGATCTTCATTCGCGGTATCCGCGGCGGAGGTACGTGGTCGTCGCCCTGGTCGACATGCGGTCGGCGGCGGACGCGGGGCGCCTCGCGGATTTCGCCGGGGAGATCGGTGCCCGGGTCGATCTGGTGGCGGCCGCTTCGGGGACCGTACGGCTGCCGGAGGGGGTGTTGGAGAAGGGACAGGAGCTGGTGGCGCGGTACGAGGCGGAGAGTGCCGCGGGGGGTGGTTTGTCGTCTGCGGCGCCGTCGGGGCCGGCCGCGCAGTTCCCCGCGCCCCCAGACAGCGGCGTTGCCGTTGAAGCGGACCAGAGGGCCAACCCCCCAGGGGCGCGGGGCTGTGCTGAATCTGCGGCTACCGCCGCGTGGGCGCGACCAGCCCCCACCGGCCCGCGCTCGGACGACAGCCGCACCCACCCCCACGTCACCCGTATAGACCTGTGCTGGCCCCCCGGCCTCCCGGACGGCGGCCGGCACGGCTTCACCCCCGCCCACCGCACCCGGCTGGAAGGCGCCCTCCCCGCCATGGCCGCCCGCTTGGCGGAGGCGCTGCCCACGAGTGCCCGGCGCGTGCACATACTCGGCTTCGAAGAGCTGATGTACGCCCCGCTCAGGCTCGCCCGCGAGCTGGAGCAGGTCGCCGACGCGGAGGTCCGCTACTCGACCACGACCCGCTCACCCGTCCTCGCCGTCGACGACCCCGGGTACGCGATACGCACCCGCCTCGTCTTCCCGGCCCACGACGACCCCGCCGACGGCCCCGGCGAGCGCTACGCCTACAACGTCGCGGGCGCCGGCTTCGACGCCGTAATCGCCGTCGTCGACTCGGCCGCCGACACGCCCGAACTGCACGCGCCCGACGGCCTGTTGGCGCAGCTCGCCGCCCACACCCCGCATGTCCTGCTCGCGGTCGTGCCGTCGTACATCCCCGAGCCGCCGCACCTCGCCGTTCCTCCTGGAGACACATCCACCATGCTGCCCGAGCCCCTGCGCGGCCCCGCCTTCTCCTCGTACGCCCCTGAGGAGGTCGGCTGGCTGCTCCAGGACCTCTCGGACGTGACCCTGGAGGCGCCGACCGAGGAACGCGAGGAGGCCATCCAGAGCGGCGGCGCGCACTACGCCGAGTCGCTGCCGGTGGAGTACCAGCCGAGCGAGCAGTACCAGGCGCTGTTCCATGCGGCCCTGGAAGAGTCGACGGTGCGACTGGCGCAGGCCGTGGGGGCCGTCACCGAGCTCGTGCTCGCCGAGCGGTCGCCGCGCCCCGTCCTCGTCTCGCTCGCCCGCGCCGGCACCCCCGTGGGCGTACTCATGCGCCGCTGGGCCCAGTTCCGGCACGGCCTCGAACTCCCGCACTACGCCGTGTCGATCGTGCGCGGCCGGGGCATCGACGCCAACGCCCTGCGCTGGCTGGCGCAGCACCACGACCCGCGTGACGTCGTCTTCGTCGACGGCTGGACCGGCAAGGGCGCCATCACCCGCGAACTCGCGGTGGCCCTGGAGGAGTTCGAGACGTCCGACGGCGTCACCGGCTTCGACCCCGAGATCGCCGTATTGGCCGACCCGGGCTCGTGCGTGCGGACGTACGGCACCCGCGAGGACTTCCTCATCCCCTCCGCCTGCCTCAACTCCACGGTGTCCGGCCTGATTTCGCGTACGGTCCTGCGCGCGGACCTGGTCGGACCGAACGACTACCACGGCGCGAAGTTCTACCGCGAACTCACCGGCGCCGACGTCTCCGTAACCTTCCTGGACGCCGTGGCGGCGCGCTTCCCCGAGGTCGTGGACGCGGTCGAGGCGACGGCCAAGGAGCTGCTGTCCGGCGACCGCGAGCCGACCTGGGAGGGCTGGGCCGCCGTCGAGCGCATCAGCGAGGAGTACGGCATCCACGACGTGAACCTCGTCAAGCCCGGCGTCGGCGAGACCACGCGGGTGCTGCTGCGCCGGGTGCCGTGGAAGATCCTGGCGCGGGCCGGGGCCGGCGCCGACCTGGACCACGTACGACTGCTGGCCGAACAGAGAGGGGTCCCGGTGGAAGAGGTCGCCGAACTGCCGTACACCTGCGTGGGGTTGATCCACCCCAAGTACACGCGGGGCGCGACGGGCGCCGACGGCAAGGCGGTGAACCTCTGATGCCGGTACTGGTGGCGAGCGACCTCGACCGTACGCTCATCTACTCCGCCGCGGCCCTCGCGCTGACCATGCCGGACGCGCGGGCGCCCAGGCTGCTGTGCGTGGAGGTGCACGAGAGCAAGCCGCTGTCGTACATGACCGAGACCGCGGGCCAGCTGCTGACCGACCTCGGCGACGCGGCGGTCTTCGTGCCGACGACGACCCGGACCCGCAAGCAGTACGAGCGCATCAACCTGCCGGGCCCCGCGCCGAGGTACGCCATCTGCGCCAACGGCGGCCACATCCTGGTCGACGGCGTCTCCGACCCCGACTGGAACGCACAGGTCACGGCCCGGCTGGCTGAGCAGTGCGCGCCGCTCGCGGAGGTGCAGGACCATCTGATGGCGACGGCGTCCCCGGCGTGGGTACGCAAGCACCGGATCGCCGAGGACCTCTTCGCCTACCTCGTCGTCGAGCGCGAGCTGCTGCCCGAGGCGTGGGTGAAGGAGCTCGCGGTGTGGGCGGAGAACCGGGGCTGGACGGTGTCCTTGCAGGGCCGCAAGCTCTACGCCGTCCCGAAGCCCCTCACCAAGAGCGCCGCCATGCACGAGCTGGCCCGCCGCACCGGCGCGGAAGTGACGCTGGCGGCCGGTGACTCCCTGCTGGACGCCGACCTGCTGCTGGCCGCCGACCGCGGCTGGCGCCCGGGGCACGGCGAACTGGCCGACACCGAATTCACCGCCCCGGCGATCAGCGCGCTGCCGGAGCGGGGGGTGCTGGCGGGGGAGCGGATCCTACGGGAGTTCTTGAAAGCGACCGGGACGACAGCGCCCCTCAGGGGCGCGGGGAACTGCGCGACAAGCCCCCACGCACCCGCAGACGACAACGCACGCACTACCTAGCCGCAACACCCTCCACCACAGCACCCGCCCCCGCCGCCGGCAGGCCTCGGCGCCGCGGGGGCGCTCGCAGCGCCGCCCACAGCCACCGTCGACAGAAGCTTGACGGTGTCGTCATGCCCCGCAGGGCACGCGGCGGGCGCGGACGACTCCGCCATCGGACGGCTCAGTTCGAATGTGTCGCCGCAACTGCGGCAGCGGTACTCGTAGCGAGGCATGCGCACAGGCTAACCGTCAGTGGGCGGAGCCCCCACGCTCCTCGCGGATCTGGGCGACGACCCGGGCCACCGTCTGCCGTACCGCCTCCGTCTCGGTCAGGAAGTGCCAGTAGTCCGGGTGGCGGCCCTCCAGTGTGCCGATGGCCCGCTCCAGCCGCGCAACGGAGTCGTCCAGCGGGCGCGCGTGCCGCGGATCGGGCGTGTTCCGCCCTGCCATGGCCAGCCGCTGGGCGTCCCGGATCGCGAAACGGGTCCGGTCGATCTCCTGCTGCGGATCCTTCTGCACGGCGTTCAGCTGCCGCAGCCGGTCACCGGCGGCGGACACCGACTCGTCGGTGCCGTTCAGCAGCGCCCGCGCCGTCGACAGCAGCGCGGTGGCGTCCGGCCAGCGCTGCTCGTCGCGCGCGGCCTGCGCCTCCTTCAGCTTCAGCTCGGCCTGCCGTAGGTTCTCCCCGGCCCGGTCCGGGACGCTCTGCAGGTCCTGCCAGCAGGCCACCGTGAACCGCCGCCGCAGCTCGCTCAGCACCGGCTCCACCTGCCCGGCACGCGTGGTCAGCGCCTGCGCGCGCGTCCGCAGCGACACCAGCCGGTGATCGATCTCGGCGGCCTTCTCAGGCAGCCGCTCGGCCTCCACCCGGACCGCTTCCGCCTCCCGCGCGACCCGCTCGGCCCGCTCCAGCGTCTGCGGGACGCCATGCTGCCCGGCGCCCTGGTTCAGCTTGGTCAGCTCCGGGGCGAGGGCGGCGAGCCGGGCCGCGAGGTCGTCCGCCCGGAGCCCCGATCCCCGTACGGCATCCAGGGCGTTCGACGCGGACAGCAGGCCCTGCCGGGCGCGCTCGACGGCCGGGGCGAGGCGGGCCAGCTGCGTCTCGGCCTTGCCGAGCAGCGGCCCGAGCCCGTCCGTGAACCGGTCCAGCTCGCGCTTGGCGTTGTCGAGCTCGTCCTTGGCCTTCGTCAGCTCCGTACGGGCGTGGGAGGCGGCCGACGCCTCCAGGTCGTCACGGTCGAGGTCATGGGCGTCGACGGCCTGGATGTACTGGTGACTGACCTCGTCGATACGCCGCCCGAGCGCCTCGAAGTCGGTGATCGCCCGGCGGGCGGCCGGCGAGTCGTCCACAGCCGTGATCGTCTCGATCGAGATCCGCAGATCCCGCTGGGCGGTGTCCAGCTCGTAGAACGCGGCCGCCGCGGCGTCCTTCGCGGCCTGCGCCTCGGCCCGCTGACTCTCGGCCCGCCCGCCGAACCACCGTCGCGTACCACCACCGGCGAACGCGGCGGGCAGGACGAGGGCGGCGACAAGGGGGAGTGCGACCAGGGCGAGGGTGTCACGGACGGCGCGGCGCACGCCCCGGGCGGGACGGACCTGGGGAAACGAGGCCTGCCGCGCGGGATGCCCCTGCGCGCCCGGCACTGACGGCGAGTTCGGCTGCGGAGGTGTCGCCGTCACATCCCTCTCCCGTGCTGTCATTCACCCTGCCCGGTGTCATTCTCCCACCGGTTTAGGACGAACACACGGGCCGGTTAGTTCGCGGTTCGGACAGTGACTTTTCCGTCACCGGTGCGGGCGGAGACGACGTGGGAGCTGGTGTTGTCCCGGGGCACGGACACATCGACCGAGCCGTCACCGGTCTCGGTGGACACGCGGTAGGTGGCCCGGGGCAGCTCGATCGTCACCGAACCGTCGCCGCTGCGGGTCTCCACCAGGTCCGGCACGGTGCCGAGTTCGAGCCGGACCGAGCCGTCTCCGGTCTGCGCCTTGACCTGCCGCGAGGACACGTCGGAAACACGCACCGACCCGTCTCCCGTCCGCAGGTCCAATGGTCCGCTGGAGTCGGTGACCCGCACGGACCCGTCCCCCGTACGAACGCTCAGCGCGTCCCGGAACCCCCGCGCCCGCACGCTCCCGTCTCCGTCCTCGACCTTCACGGTGACGCCGTGCGGCACCTCGATACGGTGCTTGGTCGAGCAGTTCGTGATCATGCCCGAGCACTTCTCCCGCAGGACCAGCCGGTCGTCCTCCATCGCCCACGTCACCTTCGGATCCGACCCGATCGCGACCGACCCCTGGAACCACCGGGTCACCTGGACGGCGCCGGCCTTGTTCTTGTCGGCGGCGACGATCTCCAACGCGGAGTCGTCGGAGTCGATGGTCAGCGTCCGCCCCTCCAACGCGAAGGACCGCTGCTCAGGGTCCTTGTCGTCCCCGGCGGAGGCCCCGCAGGCGGTGACCCCGCCCAGCAGCACCACGACGGCCCCGGCGACTACGACAGCACGGACGGGAACGGTACGGGCCATGACGATCTCCCCCTGGACTTCCTCGGGACTTCCCTGATGCCGACCTTGACGGCCCAGGGTTGCGGTGATGCTTCGACCGTACGGAGCCCGGGCGTGCCGCGGGATCCGGGCCGCTCCCGGATCCGTGGTGGGGATAACCCCAGGGTCATCCCGGTCAACCCGGTCTTCCCGGCTTCCCGTCTTCCCGGCTTCCCGGACGTCCGCGATAGGGGTTTGCGGGGCATGGCCCCTGGCAAGGTAGGCTGTCGAATCGTTCTCGGGTGCGTAGCTCAGGGGTAGAGCGCCTGCCTTACAAGCAGGATGTCGGCGGTTCGAAACCGTCCGCGCCCACCGGTGACCAAGCCCCGGCTCAGCCAGGGTTTCGCGGCCCCTCGGAGTTCTCTTCGGGGGGCCGTTCTCGTGGCCGGAGTCCACGGAGAATCCATAGCCCGGGTCACCTCCAGGCGTACGAAGGCCCGGCCGCGCACGGGCGCGGGCCGGGCCGGTCTCGGGGTGGGTCAGTAGTTGCCGTTGGAGATCATGTCGCCGTCCTTGCCGTACACCGTCACGAGCCCGTTCTCCGACTCGTAGCAGGACGCGAAGGCGCTGGCGATCAGCTTGGCGTCGCCGGCGTTCTCACTCATGAAGCCACCGCTGTAGTCGGTGAAGACTTCGGCGGCGTCGAGGATGTCGTTGCTCTTGTCGGCGCCGGTCACCTTGGTGACGTGCCCGACGGCTGCCTTCTCGGCTGCGGTGCCGGACTTGGTGACGCAGTCCTTGAACTGCTCGGCCTGGCTCTTGTCCGCGGCCGGCGCTTCCTCGGCGGGCTTGTCAGCGGCTTCATCCGCAGGCTTGTCGGCGGCTTCCTCAGCGGCCTTGGGCTTGTCCGAAGTGGCGGCGATGGCCTTGTCCTTGTTGCTGCTGTCGGTGGAGTCGTCGCCGCCACCGGCGATGGCACCGATGACTATGAGACCGACGAACACGCCGCCGATGATGCCGAGGACCTTGCCGGTCTTCCGCTTCGGCGGCTGGGGCGGGGGAGCGCCCCAACCGGGCTGCTGCGGATAGCCGTAGCCGGGCTGCGTCGGCTGTTGTGGCGCCCCGTATCCGGGCTGCTGCGGGTACTGCTGGCTCATGTGCCCCCCTTGGCGCAATTGCGTGGAGGGTGAATCTAACTGATGTGTGGGACGTGTGAAGACGATGCAATGGTTCTGTGACCTAAGTGGATCAGGATCCGGAAATGACGAAGGCCCGCACGGTGGCGGACCTTTGTGAACCCGTCAGGAGTCCCCTGCGTTTCAGTGCTCGTCGCCCGACGGCGTGTGGGCGTGCTTCAGCTTGGTGCGGGCGTCCACCCGCTCTGCCCCGGTGACTTCCGACCAGAAGCGGTGGCCGCTGACGAAGACCGCGAGTTCGTGCTCGCGCTGCCGGAGTTTCTCCACCTCGGCCTGGTCGTCCTGGGTCCAGCCCGGGGAGGCGGGGCGCTCGACCTTGCGCCAGCCGTTGTCGTCGCTGAAGCCGTCCAGGGGTACGACCGACCAGGGAAGGCGCTTCAGGAGGGCCGACAGCTCGGCCCGGACCTGATGCAGCTCCTCCTGACCGGCGAGCAGGTCACTCGGAAAGTCATAGGGCGTAGCCACGGGCCAATGCTACGCCTGTTCGATTTTGGGTTGCGAGCGTCTTTGGGCGGTTCATGCGAACGGGTGTGCCGGAGCACGTCAGTTGTCCACGCAGCACCGTTTGCCCGGTCCGGACGGGAGGCGTACCGAAGTCACGCCCCACGTAACCTCTTCCTGTGTCAGCCTCACCCCTGCGTCGCGTCGCCGTCCTTGTGCTCGAGGGTGCGAAGCCGCTCGATGTCGGAATTCCCGCGCAGGTGTTCACGACCCGGGCGAGCATGCCGTACGAGGTGCGGGTGTGCGGGGCGACACGCGGTCTCGTGGCCGGCGGCGACGGCCTTGCGTACTACGTCGCCCACGGCCTCGACGCGCTTGAGTGGGCCGACATCGTCTTCGTCCCCGGCTACCGGTTCCCGGACCGTGACGACCCGCCGCAGGCCGTCGTCGACGCGCTGATCGCCGCCCACGACCGGGGCGCGCGGCTCGCCGCCATCTCGACGGGCGCCTTCGCGCTCGCCGCCACGGGCCTGCTCGACGGCAGGCGCGCCACGACGCACTGGCACTACACGCGGGCACTCGTGTCACGGCATCCGCTCGTCCAGGTCGACGAGAACGTGCTGTTCGTCGACGAGGGCAGCGTGCTCACCTCGGCCGGCGCCGCCTCCGGCATCGACCTGTGCCTGCACATCCTGCGCGGCGACCTCGGCGTTGCCGCGTCCAACCACGCGGCCCGGCGTCTGGTTGCCGCCCCCTACCGCAGCGGCGGCCAGGCCCAGTACGTGCCGCGCAGTGTCCCCGAGCCACTCGGCGAGCGGTTCGCCGCCACCCGCGAGTGGGCGCTGCACCGGCTCGGTGAGCCCCTCACCCTCGACACACTGGCGCGGCAGGCCGAGGTCTCGCCGCGCACGTTCTCCCGGCGCTTCGTCGAGGAGACCGGCTACACGCCGATGCAGTGGGTGATGCGCGCCCGTATCGACCTGGCCCGCGAACTGCTCGAGCGCTCGCAACGCAGCGTCGAACAGATCGCCGCCGACATCGGGCTCGGCACCGGCTCGAACCTGCGCCTGCACTTCCAGCGCATCCTCGGCACCACACCGAGCGAATACCGGCGCACCTTCACCCGGGGCGAGTAACCCGGCCGGTGCCGTGTGGCGGGGTGTGGCGGGATCCTTTTGAACCATGGCGATCCCGCCACTGTCAGCGGCGCGAGCCGCGGGCGACCCTGGTGGCGAACGGAAGGGACATCACTCATGACTCGCATCGCCATCAACGGGTTCGGCCGCATCGGACGCAATGTGCTGCGCGCCCTGCTGGAGCGCGACAGCGCCCTCGAGATCGTCGCCGTCAACGACCTGACGGAGCCCGCCACTCTCGCCCGGCTGCTCGCCTACGACAGCACGGCCGGCCGGCTCGGGCGCCCGGTGACCGTCGACGGGGACGCCCTCGTCGTCGACGGCCGTCGGATCACGGTGCTGGCCGAGCGCGAACCGGCGCAGCTGCCGTGGGCCGAACTCGGCGTCGACATCGTCCTGGAAGCCACCGGCCGCTTCACCTCGGCCAAGGCCGCCCGGGGCCACCTCGACGCGGGCGCGAAGAAGGTACTCGTCAGCGCGCCGTCGGACGGCGCCGACGTCACGCTCGCGTTCGGGGTCAACACCGACGCCTACGACCCGGCCGTGCACACGATCGTCTCGAACGCCTCCTGCACCACCAACGCGCTCGCGCCGCTGGCCAAGGTGCTCGACGAACTCGCCGGTATCGAGCACGGCTTCATGACGACGGTGCACGCCTACACGCAGGAGCAGAACCTCCAGGACGGCCCGCACCGCGACGCCCGTCGCGCCCGCGCCGCCGGCGTCAACATCGTGCCGACCACGACCGGCGCCGCCAAGGCGATCGGCCTGGTGCTGCCGAACCTCGAAGGCAAGCTGTCGGGCGACTCGATCCGCGTACCGGTCCCGGTCGGCTCCATCGTCGAGCTCAACACGACCGTCGCCCGCGACGTGACGCGCGACGACGTGCTGGCGGCGTACCGCACCGCGGCTCAGGGGCCGCTCGCCGGTGTTCTGGAGTACTCGGAGGACCCGCTGGTGTCGTCCGACATCGTGGGCAATCCCGCCTCGTCGATCTTCGACTCGGCCCTCACCCGCGTCGACGGCCGCCACGTCAAGGTGGTCGCGTGGTACGACAACGAGTGGGGCTTCTCGAACCGCGTGATCGACACGCTCGAGTTCCTCGCCACCCGCTGACCCTTCGGGCGCTCTGGCCGGCCGGTCGGGCCGACCAGAGCGCTCGTCTCAACGGGTGTGCGGGTGGTTGTGCGGCGGCTGGTGGCCCGCGTCCCTCAACTCGCCGACCAGACGCGCTGTTACGGGTGCCGGTACCGCGTGGCGTTCGGCGGCTCGTAGCAACGCTCCGCCGATCGCGTCCAGTTCGAGGGGGCGGCCGGCTTCGGCGTCGCGTTGCATGGACGACTTGGTGGCGGGTGGGAAGGCGTCGTAGCGGGCGAGTGCCGCGGTCGGGTCGGCGGGGCCGCCGCAGGCGCGGCTGACGGCTGCCGTCTCCTCGACCAGGGAGGTCAACTCCTCGCGGTGGTGCGTGCGTACGTCGCCGAGGGGGAGGGCGTGGCGGGTGGTGAGGAGGGCGAACGGGGCCAGGAAGGACATCTTCGCCCACAGGGCTGCCGTCTCGTCCGGGAGGACGCGGGTGGTGGGGCCGGCCGCGTTCAGAGTCTGCGCGAGGGCTTCGACGCGGTCGCGGGGGACTGTGTCGCCCGTCAGGTCGATCTCGGCGAAGGGGCTCGTGTGCTCGACCTGCCCGGGCGCCACGCGGGTCGACTCGACGCGGATGACTGCGGGGGCGACGCGGTCCGGGCGGTAGTGGGCGCGGAGGGTCTCCGGGTGCTCGACGCCGTTCAGGAACGGGACGATCAGGGCGTCGCCGAGCGCTGTGCGCGGGGCGCGGGCCAGGGCCGTGTCGAGGGTGGTGGCCTTGACCGTGATCAGGCAGGCGTCGACGGGTTCGCGGAGCTCGGTGTCCGCCTCCACCTGAGCCGTGAAGTCCCCGAAGCGGCCACTGCGGACCTGGATTCCGGTCGTACGCAGGGCCTTGGCCGTCTCGTCGGCGGCCAGGCAGATGACGCGGTGCCCGGACCTGGACAGCAGCGCGGCGAGCAGGCCGCCTATGCCGCCCGGGCCCAGTACCGCCACCGTGAGTCGGCCGTGCGCCGTCGTGCGATGTGCCGTCATGCGGTTCCTCTCGTCGGTCGGCCCCTCAGCGGTGGCCGCCTCGGACGTGATCATGGCAGACAGGGCCCTGTCCGAGGGACACTGTTGGACATGTGCCGCAGCATCAAGACACTTCGTCCGCCCGCGCTGCCGGAAGAGGCGACGGAGGAAGACATCCGCGCCGCCGCCCTGCAGTACGTCCGCAAGGTCTCCGGCTTCCGCGCCCCGGCCGCGCACAACCAGGAGGTCTTCGACCGTGCCGTCGATGTGATCGCCGAAGCCACGGCCGACCTGCTGGCCGGTCTGGAGATCCGGGGGCAGGCCGCCCGCCGGGCGGGCTAGAGGGTTCCTCCGGAGCCCGCCGGATCGAGTGAGGCGCCTTCCGGTGAGGGAGGCGTCAGTACCCGCGTCAGTACCGCTGCGCCTTGGCGATCTCGGCGGTCAGGCGTGGCTCGGGAGGCTTGCGGCTGATGGCGAGCGGCTGAGCTTTCTCGCCGGGTTCGAGATCCTCCGCGCCCACGAACCGGGTCTCGGCGACCTTGCCGTCGGGGTCGCGGAAGTCGACCTGCACCGCGTAGGACGCGGTCTCGTCGGTCCGGTTGGTGATGTTCACGACGACGGCCAGCAGACCGCCCGTATCGGCGCGCGGCTTTCCGGTGAGCGACACGTCCGCGGTGGCGTTGCCGCGGCCGTCGACGTCCTCGAGTTCCCGCTGGGCGGCCTGGTTGGCCCGCATGATCTCCGCCGACACGGATGCCTCGAACTCCGAGGCGCGGGCGGAGGCGGAGGAGGCCGCGGCGGAGGCCCGCTCGCGTGCGGACGCCTCGAGCGAGGAGAGGGCCGTGGCGGCCGTGCCGGAGAACGAGGCCGTGTCGGGGCGCGTGGGGGTCGGCATGGGGGAGGCGGCGCCGTCGCCGTCGTCGTCCCCGCCGCACGAGACCAGCGTCGCGGCACCCGTGGCCGCGAGGAGCACTCCGGCCAGGGCGGTGCGCACGCGGGCGCGATGGGATGGTCTCGTCACCTTCGTCGCGCGGGCACTCATGCCAGGGGGTCTCTTTCCTCGCGGCGGCGGGGCGAGTCGGACGCGAACCAATCGAGCGACCTGATTGATATCAACCTGATTGACATCGAGCGACCTAGTAGGCGGTTCTTGCCCCATTACGTGGGATTCATCGTGCACGTAATGGGGTCGTGCGGCCACTCAAGGTCACAGACGTCTAGGCCGGCCTGCGCCGCACCAGGTACGTCGCCAGCGCCCCCGCAGCGAACAGCGCGCCCACCGACACCGCCGTCGCCAGCCAGGTCGCGCCCAGCCACTGGGCACCGAAGTAGCCGAGGGCCACGCTGTAGACGGCCCAGGCGAGGCCGGCCAGGGCGGACCAGGGAAGGAAGTCGCGGGCGCTGCGGTGGGCGGCGCCCGCGCCGAACGAGACGACCGAGCGGCCGGCGGGGGCGAAGCGGGCCAGTACCACCAGGGCGCCGCCGCCTCGGGCGAGGGCTGTGCCGAGACGTTCCTGCGCCGCAGTCAGGCGGCGGGAGCGGGCGATCGCGCGGTCCAGTCGGGCGCCGCCGCGCCAGGCGAGGCGGTAGGCGACCAGGTCACCCAGGACGGAGGCCGTCGCGGCACAGAGCGTCAGGGCCAGGATGTCGGGGACCTCGCCGGGCACCTGACCCGTCGCGGCACCCGAACCGGCGGCAGCCGCCGTCGCCGCCGTGATCACCAGCACGCCGCTGGGCAGCACCGGCACGAACACGTCCAGCAGGACCGACAGGCCCACCACCACATAGATCCAAGGGCCCGCTGTCAGCGAACCCACGTCCTCGAGACCCTCGAGCACCGCAACTCCCCGTGTTTCCCCCCGTGGCCAGACCGTGCCGCGACGTCGCGGGGGAGCGGCAGGGGCGGCCTATGACAGCCATACAGCGTACGCCGGGGGTGTGACAGGAGGTTCATCGGGGGCTCGTGTGTTCGGCACAGCATGTTCACACGGCCTGAGCGAACGGGCGCCCGAACCCGCTGATCCTCGCGGGTGCAGGCGCCGTCGTGCGCGAGCGGTGGCCGTCAGGCCGTGACCGGGGTCTGGTCCGGGGCCGTCCTACTCTCCGTGCCGGAGCGCTTGGCGAACAGCCGGTCCAGGCCGAACGCGCCGGAGCCGGTGAAGACCAGCAGGAACATGGACCAGCAGTACATCGCGGCACCTTCGCCGCTGTTCTCGATGGGCCACAGCCCCTCGGGCTGGTGGACCTTGAAGTACGCGTAGGCCATGGCGCCGGAGGCGATGAACGCGGCTATGCGGGTGCCGAGGCCGAGCAGGACCAGGCTGCCGCCGACGAGTTCGATGGCGGCCGCGTACCAGTCGGGCCAGGCGCCCGTCGCGGCGGTGCCGCCCTTGCCGTCCACGCCGCCGAAGGCGCCGAGGAGGGACATGGCGCCGTGGCAGGCGAAGAGCAGGCCGACGACGATGCGGAACAGGCCGATGGCATACGGCTGGGCGCTGTTGAGGCGTCCGGTCATGTGGGGGACTCCCTCGGTCTGAGGTTTACCGGTCCCAGTAAGGAACGGGTGTGGGGACGGATACTGATCGGTAGGCCCCACGTTAGGTAGCCCTAATCAACACTTGCAAGTTCAACATTCGGCCATCGCGTCGCCTCGGTGTCCCCTTCCGGCCCAGGAACAACCGCATGTAGCACAGCTCTCGCCACCGCATCCGCATCCGAAAGAGTGACCGAATCCACACCCGGCCGCGCCCCGGCCGCCGTGACCCAGTGCACGCCCTCCGTGGGCACCCCGAACGCGAACCGCCGTGCGTGCGCGCGGCCCTGACGGTCGATCAGACGGTACGGCCGCTGTGTTACGTCCAGTCCGCCCGTTTCGTAACCATCGACGGTGTGCGGTCGGCACTGACCGGTCTTCAGCAGCCGCGCCAGCAGTTCGTCGGCGCTGCGGCGCAGGTCCGGTTCCGGCAGCCGCGCCTCGACGAAGGTCGTCACCCGCACTGCCGAGCCCGGCACCTCGGGGGAGTGCGCCACCCACGCACCCTGCTCCTCCCGCACCTCAAGCCGTGGCCCGAGCACCTCCACCACACCCGCCTCCAGCAATGCCACCAGCTCCTCCACGCGCCGCCGGGGCGGGCCGATGGACAGGAAGGCGTTGAGCGGGGTGTACCAGCGGTCCAGATGGTCCCGGCGGGAGGCGCCGGAGAGGCCGCCGTGGTCGACGACGAGCCGCAGTTCGTTGCGCAGGTCGCGCAGCACGTCGAGGGCCGACTTCAGCGGGCCGCGCACATTGCCCCGGGCGGCTTGGGCCGCGTCCTCGTGCAGATACGCCAGCAGCCAGTCGCGCCACTGCCCCGGATCCGCGAAGCCGCATCCCGTGTACGGCCGGGACACCCGGTCCCAGCTCCAGCGTTCACGCTCCGGTACGCCGAACTCGTCGAGCAGCATGGCCTCTTGGGGGTCGCGGTGGGGGACGGTGAGGAAGCGCTCCGCGAAAGCCGCCTGCTGCCGCGCCTGCGGTATCAGCGCCGTGTAGTACACCGTCTCCACCTCCTTCGCCACCAGCGGCCATATCTCGGCGAGGAAGTCCGGCGTCTCGCCCGAGTCCGCCCGCTTGCGGAAACCGGCGATCACCTCGGGCGTCAGCAGGAGCGGAAGGTGGCGGCCGTACGCCCCCTTCGCATTGTCGCCACGCGCCTGGTACGGGATGCCGCGCCGCGAACCGGCGTACAGGCGCGGCTCGTTGCCGGAAGGGACGTAGCGCAGACCCACGCGGCCCTCGGCGCGGACGAAGCTGCCGCCGCGGCCCGTCGTCAACAGGGCCATGTGATCGAAGAAGTTGAGGCCCAGGCCGCGCAGCAGCACCGGTTCGCCTGGGGATACGGAGGACAGGTCGACGTCGGCCGGGTTCGCGGGCGCCACGTAGCGCAGGCCCTGGCTCTCGGCGTACCCGGCGAGGTGGTGCTGGGTCGCGTCGGCGGCCGTCGGCAGGTGCCCCTGCGCGAGGACCACGGCGGACAGGCCGGGCAGCACACGGCCGTCGTGGAGGGTGAGGACCTGGCTGCCGTCGAGCGTGTCGTCGAGCCGTACGGCGCGGGCCGCGTGCGTCTCGACGCGCACGGTGGGCGGCGCCTCGTGGACGACCTTCGCGAACACCCACTCCAAGTACCGGCCGTAGTGGGCGCGGGTCGGGTACTCGTCCGGGCCCAGCGCGCCGGCCGCCCAGTCGTACAGGCTGGGGCCGGGCCGGATCGGGCCCGAGCAGTCCACGCTCTCGTCGGTGAACAGCGTGACCTGCGAGGACACCGTGTTCATGAGCAGCTCGGGCGACTGGGCGGTCCGCCACACACGACCCGGGCCGGGCGGTGCCGGGTCGATCACATGGACCGTGAGACGCGCCCCGGGCGGGAGGAGCTCGGGAGCGGAGGCGCACAGGCGCTCCAGGACGCTGGTGCCGCGGGGGCCGGCGCCGACCAGGGCGACGGAGACCGTGGGGGAGTCCGGGGTCGGTGCTGAGGGCGGTGCGGACAAAAGGGTGACTCCCGGGCGTGTGGGGCGCATTGGAGCGAACCGCCGAGTGGAAGCGGACGGTCCGGCTCATCATGCCGTCGGGAGCGGGGTGAACCGTGCCCTGGGACGAGTGAGTGTGGGATGCATCACGAACATCACGTGCGTCACGCCACACGCGGGCCCCTATGTGGTGAAACCGGCTGTTCAAGGGGCGAGTTCGGACTCCGAGACAGTCCGCAGCCGTGCCCCCGTCCCTCGCGCCCCCGCAACCCGCGGCCCCGCTCCTCGCACCGCCCGCGCCTGCTCCAGCCGCAGCCGGGCCGAACGCCCCCGCAGGGTCAGCGTCATGAGCTGGTTGCCGAACCAGGGCCCGCCCGTGCGGCGCCAGTCGATCGGCGGCCGGGGACAGCTGCCGTGCCCCGCGAACCGCCGCCCGAGCCAGCGTCCCACCCCGCTCCAGCCGAAGCGGAAGCCGAGCCGGATCGCCGCGTGGATGGCGTTGTGGACGGGCGAGCAGGTCAGCTGCAGGACCCGGGCGTCGGGCCCGCCGCCGTCCGGCCAGGTCGGCTCGGCGACATAGGCGTGGTGCACGTCCCCCGACAGCACGCACACCGTCGCCGGTGCCTGTGCCCCGGACCCGGCCTCGGCGATCAGCTCCGCCAGCGCGTCGAAGGACGGCGGGAAGGCCGCCCAGTGCTCCAGATCGGCCCGCCGCCGCAGATCCTCCCCGAAGCGCGCCCAGCGCTCGCCGCGATCGCCCCGGCACAGCGCGGCGTTCCACGCCTCGGCGTCGTGCACCAGGTGCGGCAGCAGCCACGGCAGGGACGTGCCGATCAGGAGATGGTCGTACGAACCGCGCGCGTCGAGCGCCTGCTCGCGCAGCCACCGCGCCTCGCCCGGGTTGAGCATGGAACGCGAACCCTCGTCGAGAACGCGGGCCGCCCGGGTGTCCACCATCAGCAGCCGTACGCGGCCGAAGTCGCGCCGGTAGCTCCAGCGGACGGAGGCCGGATCGGCGTCCGCCTTGCAGGCGAAGGAGCGCAACAGGTCGGTGCCGTCGGGGGTTTCGCGTACGGCGGCGTAGAGCGGGTCGGCGGCCAGCTCGGCCGGCGACAGGTTGCCGAGGTGCTGATGGACCCAGTACGACATCAGTCCGCTGAGCAGCCGCTCGCGCCACCAGCTCGTCTCCCGCATGTCGGCGAGCCAGGCGGCCGAGGTGTTCCAGTCGTCGATGACGTCGTGGTCGTCGAAGATCATGCAGCTCGGCACGGTGGACAGCAGCCAGCGCACCTCGGGGTCGAGCCAGGACTCGTAGTACAGCCGGGTGTACTCCTCGTAGTCCGCGACCTCGTCGCCCGGCGGCTCGCTCAGGTCGCGGCGCGCGGCCAGCCAGCGCCTGGTCGCCTTGGAGGTCTCGTCGGCGTACACCTGGTCGCCGAGCAGCACCAGCACATCCGGCCGCTCACCGTCCGGCTCGGCGGCGATCCGTGCGGCCAGCGTGTCCAGGGCGTCCGGTCCGACCGGGTCCGGCTCGCCGGCGGGCGGCGCGGCCCAGCGGCAGGAGCCGAAGGAGAGGCGGACGGGGTCGCCGTCGGCGGGCGTGCGGATCAGGGAGGGCGGGAAGGGGGAGTCGGGCAGCGGCCACACGCGGGCGCCGTCGAGGAGGACCTCGTACGCCTGTGCGGTGCCCGGGGTGAGGCCGGTCACCGGGATCAGGGCGTAGTGATGGCCCGCGACCTGGAACGTACGGGACTCGCCGTGCCCGCCGTCCGCGCCGCGCACCTCGGCCGTGCACGGACGGCTCGCCTCGACCCAGACGGTCGCGGACGTGCCGTCGGCGTACCTCAGCAGTGGACCAAGCCGCAGTTCGGCCACGTGATCGCCCTCCTCCGTCGCCCCGTACGGTACGGAACGACGGAGGGGAACGGGGAGGTTCCGCAGATCACGGTTTGCCGAACTCAAGCAGTACCGCGTCGGTGCTGCCTCAGTGCTCCGTCAGCAGCCGGAGAGGTAGTTCGTCAGGGCGGACTTCTCGGCCGAGTCGACGGAGAGGTCGTAGTAGTACTTCACCTGCACCCAGGCGCGCACGTAGGTGCAGCGGTAGGCCGTGCGCGACGGCATCCAGGTGGCCGGGTCCTGGTCGCTCTTGGCCTGGTTGACGTTGTCGGTGACGGCGATCAGCTGCGGGCGGGTCAGGTCGTTGGCGAAGGACTGGCGCCGCGAGGTGGTCCAGCTGTCGGCGCCGGAGTCCCAGGCCTCGGCCAGCGGGACCAGGTGGTCGATGTCGAGGTCGGAGGCGGCGGTCCAGGTGGCGCCGTCGTACTGGGAGTACCAGCTGCCGCTGGTGGCGGCGCAGGAGGAGTCGGTGACGACGCCCGAGCCGTCGCGCTTGAGGACGGTCTCACGGGTGTTGCAGGCGCCGGACTGGGTGATCCAGTGCGGGAAGAGGTCGCGGTCGTAGCCGGTGCGGTCCTCGGTGGCCACGGTGAGCTGGGCGAGGTAGCTGCGGGCGGTGGCGCCGCTGACGGGGGTGGGGAGCGCTGCGGAGGCGGTCGGAGCGTTGAAAAGCGCGACGGAGGCTATGAGGCCGCTGAGGGCCGCGAGTATGCTGACCCGTCGACGCGCGTAGAACTTCGACATGCTAACTCCCTTGGGAGGTGGGGGTGTTGGCGTGCGAGCGATGGAATGCTCGCCGCACCGTGTTGCGGGGAGGTGTGCGTCGGGTGAGAAGTTAGTGTCGCGTTCATGACACGACAAGGTTGAGGGCCGGACTTTCTTTCTGTGGACTGGTGAGCGGCCTCGCGTACGATGGGTCGCGCAGAAGGGGAGTAGCTCTTCGCCGGACCGTCGACATACTGCTCAGCTCGTCTGAGCCGGCGCCCGGAGGCGGACCTCGTATCCGAGGTCGGCCAGCGAGACCTTCGGCAAGCAGTGCACGCCCATGCCGTACGGCACGGGCGCCGAGTGTGCTGCCGTGCCGAGGTGTCGCAGCGCAGTGACAGTGCTCTCGGTGGGGCAGCCCGACCGATTGAGGAACCTTGATCAGCTTTACCGTGACGGCGGTCGTCTTCGGCGTCGTCTTCCTCGCCGAACTGCCCGACAAGACCGCGCTCGCCGGGCTCGTCCTCGGCACCCGCTATCGCGCTTCGTACGTCTTCGCCGGCGTCGCCGCCGCCTTCGCGGTGCATGTCGCGCTGGCAGTGGCGGCCGGCAGTGTGCTGACGCTGCTGCCCCAGCAGCTCGTGCAGGCGCTCACCGGTGTGCTCTTCCTTGGTGGCGCCGCGGTGCTGCTGATGAAGGGGGACGAGGACGAGGCGGAGGTCCGCAAGCCGGAGAACCAGTCCTTCTGGAAGGTGTCCGGCGCCGGGTTCATGCTCATCCTGGTCGCCGAGTTCGGCGATCTGACGCAGATCATGACGGCGAACCTCGCGGCCCGCTACGACGATCCGCTGTCGGTCGGTATCGGTGCGGTGCTGGCGCTGTGGAGCGTGGCGGCGATCGGGATCGTCGGCGGGAAGGCGCTGATGCGTCGGGTGCCGCTGAAGCTGATCACCAAGGTGGCGGCGCTGCTGATGCTCGGGCTGGGCCTGTGGAGCCTGTGGGAGGCGATCGCCGGCTGAACTGTCGGTGAATGGTTCACGGAGGCGGTGGCGCGAAGGGGGCCGCGTTTTGTACCGTGAGGGAACAAAGTGGTTCCCGCCCGTTTTCCCTGACCGGCGGGCGGGGCCACCTTGTCCCTCCGGGGGCCACCCCTGTCACCCCCGCGCCCCGCGCCCTCGCCCTGGAGCTGCCGATGTCGGCCACCGCCGCGCCCACCGTGCTGACCGCCCGTGCCCTCCTGCTCGACATGGACGGCACCCTCGTGAACTCCGACGCCGTCGTGGAACGGATCTGGCGTCGCTGGGCCGAGCGGCACGGGCTCGACGGCGACGAGGTGATGAAGGTGGTCCACGGGCGGCAGGGGTACGCCTCGATGGCCCTGCTGCTGCCCGACCGGCCGATGGAGCAGAACCACACCGACAACGCGCGCATGCTCGCTGAGGAGACGGCGGATGTGGACGGCGTGGTGCCGATTCCCGGGGCGCCGGACTTCCTGGCCTCCCTGCGGGGGCTTCCGCATGCGCTCGTGACGTCCGCCGATGTGCCGCTCTCCACGGCGCGGATGGCTGCCGCCAGGCTGGAGCAGCCGGACGTCCGCGTCACCGCGGAGTCGGTGGGCGCCAGCAAGCCCGATCCGGAGGGCTTCCTGAAGGGCGCCGCCGAGCTCGGGATCGCGCCGGAGGACTGCATCGTCTTCGAGGACTCGGGCGCGGGGATCGAGGCGGGGCGCGCCGCGGGGATGCGGGTCGTCGGGGTGGGCCCCCGTGCCGGGTTCCATGGGCCGGATGCGCTGGTCTCGGACTTGCGCGAGGTTCGGGTCGAGGCTTCGGGGGACGGGACGATGCGGGTGTACATCGGTTAGGACGGAGCCCACTGCTGACTGCCGGCGGTGCTGCGGCCCACCCAGGGGCGCGGGGAACTGCGCGACCAGCCACGCACGGTCGGCAGCCGCCATCGGACCCGGGCTCCCGAGTTCTCAGGCGGGTGTACGTCGGTCAGGGCGGTGTCCGTTGCTGGTTGCCGGCGGTGCTGCGGCCCACCCAGGGGCGCGGGGAACTGCGCGACCAGCCACGCGTGGCCCGCAGCCGCCATCGGACCTGGGCTCCCGAGTTCAGGCGCGCCGCGTCACGGTTCGGAAGTCTCCGACTCCAACCTCTCCCGCGTAGCCAAGTCATATACCCCGTACTCGTCCGGCTGGACGCCCCGGGCCCACTGGTAGCGGAGGACCGCGTCCTCGACGCCCTCGTTGTAGCTGCCCCTGGCCTCCCGCGTGTAGAGGCCGAGTTGGGTCAGGCGGAGTTCGAGTTCCGTGACCTCGGGGCCCCGGTCGCCGCGCTGGAGGGTCGCAGGCGCGGGGTCCCGCGCGGCGGCGGAGTCCTCCTGGGAGCCGGCGGCCTCGGTGGTGGACGGGGCGTTCGTCGGTTCCGAGGTCGCTGACGGAGACGGGGGCGCGCTCGACCTCGACGGCGTCGGGGAAGCGGACGCGCTCCGCGTCGGCGACTGCGACACCGGCGGCGCTGCCGACTGGGTCGACGGCGCCGTGGGGGACGGCGTCTCCCGGGCCTCGCTCGTCGACGGCGCCGGGACGCTCGCCCGTACGTCGTCCGGCAGTGCGGTGTCCCTTACCGGCGCCTCGTACGTGAACATGCCGCTCGCCAGGCCCGCCGCCGCGAGCACGGCCACGAGCGCTCCGCCCGCCCCGAGCAGGACCGTACGCGCACGACGGGGACGGTGACGGGCGGCGGCCGTCCCGTGAGTGTCGGCAGGATCAGCGCTGTCGGACACCCCGTCCGGCTCGAACAGGCTCAGGTCCTGTGCGCTCGGTGTCGTGGCCGGAGGCGCCAAGGGAGTGGGCGGCGCTGCCGGCACCGCCCGCAGCGGCATCGTCTCGCCGCCCGCTTCGCCGGTACCCTCCAGCTCCACGTATGGCCGTATCCGCAGCGGATCGAAGTCCTCCGCCGCGGCCGCCTCCGCCGTACGGGCGTCTCGCAGGGCCTCGGACGCGCGCGGGCCGCAGCCGCAGGACGGGGTGTTGTCGGTCCCTCTCGGCGCACTGCACTCCGGGCAAAGGTGACCGTTCTGGCCTATCGGGCCATCCTGGCTGTCCGGACCCTTCGCGCCCGTCGGCTCAGTCACGTGTTCGTCCCTCCCCTCGCGAACTCCCCAGATTATGCAGACGTTCCTCACGTCGTCTCCCCAAGCCCCCGGAAGGACTGCTTCCAATGGGGCTCAACAGGCCATAACTGATCAAACCGATCACGATGGGAGGTGCATGGGAGGTGTAACGAGACGCTCGGGAGGTCTTCATGGCCGAGGACGCGCACGGTATGACGGGAAATGTGCGTGACGCGCAGGACCCGCAACGGCGAGCCGACGCGCACGAGAACGTGCCCGGCAACGTCCTCGTCTCCATCGGCGCGCTGCTCCTCGGCATGCTGCTCGCCGCACTCGACCAGACCATCGTGTCGACCGCCCTGCCCACCATCGTCAGCGACCTCGGCGGCCTGGAGCATCTGTCCTGGGTCGTGACCGCGTATCTGCTGGCGTCCACGGCCGCGACTCCGCTGTGGGGCAAGCTCGGTGACCAGTACGGGCGCAAGCGGCTCTTCCAGATCGCGATCGTGATCTTCCTCGTCGGCTCCGCGCTGTGCGGCATGGCGCAGGACATGGCCCAGCTCATCGCCTTCCGCGCCATTCAGGGGGTCGGGGGCGGCGGGCTCATGGTGCTGTCCATGGCGATCGTCGGCGACATCGTCCCGCCGCGGGAGCGTGGGCGGTACCAGGGGCTGTTCGGGGGCGTGTTCGGGGCGACGAGTGTGCTCGGGCCGTTGCTCGGCGGGGTGTTCACGGAGCATCTGAGCTGGCGGTGGGTGTTCTACATCAACCTGCCCATCGGGGCCGTCGCCCTTGCCGTCATCGCTGTCGTGCTGCGCCTTCCGAGTAAGTCGACGCGGCATGTCATCGACTATCTGGGCACTTTCCTCATCGCGTCTGTCGCGACCTGTCTCGTGCTGGTTGCTTCCCTCGGCGGGACCACATGGGCGTGGGGGTCGGTTCAGATCGTCGGGCTGGCGGTGCTCGGGGTGGTGCTCGCCGTTGCGTTCGTCGCCGTTGAGCGGCGGGCTGCCGAGCCTGTGCTGCCGCTGAAGCTGTTCGGCGTGCGGACCTTCTCGCTCTCCGCGGTCATCAGCTTCATCGTCGGGTTCGCCATGTTCGGCGCGATGACCTACCTGCCGACGTTTCTCCAGGTCGTGCAGGGAGTCAGCCCGACCACGTCCGGGCTGCACATGCTGCCGATGGTGGCCGGCATGCTGCTGGCGTCCACCGGGTCCGGGCAGATCGTCAGCCGTACCGGACGCTGGAAGGTGTTCCCGATCGCGGGGACGGGGGTCACCACGCTGGGGCTGCTGCTGCTTCACCAGTTGGACATGGACAGCTCCACCTGGGAGATGAGCGTCTACTTCTTCGTCTTCGGGCTGGGCCTCGGGCTGGTCATGCAGGTGCTGGTGCTGATCGTGCAGAACGCCGTGTCGTACGAGGATCTCGGCGTGGCCACCTCCGGGGCGACGTTCTTCCGGTCCATCGGGGCGTCGTTCGGTGTGGCCATCTTCGGGACGGTCTTCGCCAGCCGGCTCGATGACAAGCTGGTCGAGGCGTTTCGGGGGGTCTCGCTTCCGGCCGGGGTCTCGTTGGAGGGGCTGGAGGCGGATCCGCGGGGCATTGGGGAACTGCCTGCGGCGTTGCGGCCGGCCGCGTTGGACGCCTATGCGTCGTCGATCACCGATGTGTTTCTGTATGCGGCGCCGGTCGCGCTGGTGGGGTTCGTGCTCGCCTGGTTCCTGCGGGAGGACAAGCTGCGGGGGTCCGTGACCGCACCCGATGTCACCGAGACGCTGGCCAGCAATCCCGTCCAGCGGTCGTCCTACGACGAGGTGTGCCGGGCGTTGTCGGTGCTCGGAACCCGGGAGGGGCGGCGGGAGGTGTATCGGGACATCACCGCGCGGGCGGGGTACGACCTGTTGCCTGCGGCCAGTTGGCTGTTGTTGCGGATCAAGAGGTACGGGTGGGTGGAGCCGGGGGTGCTCGCCGAGCGGAGCTCTGTGCCGCTGTCCGTGATCCTCGATGCCGCTCGGGAGGTGGAGGGGCGGCGGTTGGCTGTTCGGGAGGGGCTCGATCTGGTGCTGACGGATCGGGGGCGGGAGGTTGCCGAGCGGTTGGCGCTCGTTCGGGAGGAGTCGTTGGCCGAGTTGTTGGGGGACTGGTGGGGGCCGGATCGGCCTACCGATCTGGTGCAGTTGGTCAAGGAGTTGAATGCGGAGTTGTGTGGGTCTGATCGGGAGCAGCCGCGGGATTCTTGATCGGGGATGCCGGGTGCCTCCGGCGGGTGGGCGGGGATGCCTGCGGCGGCCCGCTCGGGTGCGTGGGGGTTCGCGTAGCGCCTGCGGGTGGGGGTGGGTCGGGGCCGCGCCGGGGGTGTCCGTCCTCGGTCGGGCGGTTGAGCTCTCTCAAGAGGGGCCGTTTCTTGACGCCCGCCGCTGCGGGCGGACACCCCCGGCACGCCCCTTGCCGCCGTACGCGGCTGCGGCGCCGCGGGGGCGGCGTCCGCCGGGCGTCAGAGCAAGGGCTTCGTCAGAGCAAGGGTTTGGTGAACCAGTGTTCGGCGTAGATGCCGTTGTTGTGTGGGGGTGTTTCCTCGTAGCCCAGGGCCGCGTACAGGGCGCGGGCCTCTGTCAGATCGTGGCGGGTGTCGAGGATTATGCGGGTTGCGTTGAGTGTGCGGGCCGTGGACTCGGCTGAGCGGAGCAGGAGTTTGCCGCCGCCCTTGCCCCGCATCCTCGGGTGTACGTACACCCGGGTCAGTTCGGCTGTGTTCTTGTCCAGGAGTCTGATGCCGGTTGATCCGGCCGGCTCGCCCTCGTAGTGGGCCACCAGCAACTGGCCTTTGGGAAGGGTGAGTTCGGTGGTTGGGGGGTGGGAGAGCTCGCGGGCCAGTTCGGACGGGTCGGTGCGGTGGCCCTTGTGGAGTAGGTAGTAGCGGTCGCTGACCTCGGTGTAGTACGCCCGCCAGAGGGCCTTGGCTGTGAGGGAGTCGGGGGGTTCCGGGGCTACGGTCCAGGTCATGGCCGCATTGTCGGCGAGGGGGCCGGTGGGTTCGCAAGCGAGTTTGTGGGTGGCCGGATCCGCGGTCGTTTGAGGAGCGTTCTGGGGGCAACCCGGCACACATGTCCACAGGTGTGATCATTCTGATCGTGATGGTGGCGGTCGTCGTCGTGCTCGGCGTGGCCGTCCTGGCTCTGCGTAATCGGGATGCGCAGGGCGGTCGGGGTCTGAAGCGGCGCTTCGGGCCTGAATACGAGCGGGCCGTGACCCGGCATGACGGAGACGTCAAGGCTGCCGAGCGTGAGCTGGCCCAGTTGGTGGAGCGGCACGGCGGGCTGCGGGAGCGGCCGTTGGAGCCGACCGAGGCCGAGCGGTTCGAGGCGCGCTGGGCCGCTGCCCAGGAGCACTTCGTCGAGTCGCCCAAGGAGGCCGTCGACGAGGCGGACCGGCTGCTCGCGGAACTGGCGCAGGCACGCGGGTTCCCGGACGGCGCGCAGTACGAGGAGCAGCTCGCCGCACTGGCCGTGCACCACGCGGACCATGTGCAGGGCTACCGGCACGTGCACCACGTCTCCCACGCGCGCGTGGGTGGCGAACGGGAAGGCGGGGGTGGTACGGAGGAGATGCGCGAGGCCATGATCGAGGCCCGGGCCCTGTTCGAGGAGCTGACGGGGCCGGTCGGGCGGCGGCGGGCTTCCCACGAGTCCCGCAGGGACACCGACGGGCAGGCACCCGCCCGCAGCAACGGCCACCGCGGGCATCTGCCGTGGACGTTCACCCGTCACGCGAAGGGGAGTTGAGTGACATGACGGACGCCACGACCGGCATGGGTGCCGGCAAGGTGACGGATCATGACCTGGCGAAGGGCACGCCTCCGGTCGCGCCCACCGGTGGGCGCGAGCGGCCCGGCACCGAGGCGCGTGCCGTGGCTCCCGCGAAGGGCGGGCGTGAGGTTGCGCGGCTCTTTCCGCACGACGAGTCCGACAAGTTCGAGCTCAAGCTCCAGCACGCCGTCTCCGGATTCGTCGACGGGCCCCGGGGCGCCGTGGAGGAGGCCGACCGAGTCCTGGAGGAGCTCGCCGCCCGCTTCACCGCGGCGGTGACCGAGCGCCGCCGTACTCTGCGCGGGGCCTGGCAGGCGGCCGGTCAGGGCGAGGGCGAACGCGGGGCGTCCAGCACCGACACCGAGCAGCTGCGGCTGGCGCTGCGTGATTACCGCGAGCTGGCGGAACGGCTCCTACGCATCTGACGCAACATCCGACTCGCCCGCCGCCCGGCGCCTCTCCCGCCACTGCCGTACGACCTCTTCGACGTCGTACGGCTTACGGCCCAGGGGAGGGCCGGGCGGCGGCTTCAGCAGCATGTCGCGGATCTTGACGTTGACAGCCGTGATGATCTTCCGGACCGTCCGCTCCGAGGGCGCCGCATACGCCGCGAGCAGGGCGTCCTCCGCCTCCTTGCGCAGGGCCAGGGCCGGGGGCAGGACCGACAGGCCTTCGCGGGCCATCTTGCGCTTGATCCACCACAGTTCGTCGTACGGCGCTTCCAGGTCGTTCGGCAGCGGCTTTCCGGTGCCTGGCAGTCTGTCGAAGTCGCCGCGGGACTGTGCGTCGTGGATCTGCTTGTCGACCCAGGACTCGAACGGGACGCCGGGGGGCTTTCGCTCGGTCATGAGTTCATTGTGCCGGACGCGGCAGTGCCGGGCGATTTATCATGCGGGCGCGGTGGCCAAACGGCCGCTGTTCAAGGATGTTTCAGGAGGGGCGCTCGTGCTCGAACTCACCATGGCCGCCGTCACCGCGGCGGACGAGGGTGCCACGGCCGGCATGCTCATGGCCGACGCGCCCAGCGAGCCGGGCGCCGTGCTGCGGGTGGGCCGCGACAAGTCGGTGTGCCGGCTGGTGACGCCGGACGAGTGGCTGTTCATCTCCCGGGTCCACCTGGAGTTCCTGTGCGGACCCGACGGCAGCTGGCAGGTGACCTGGCTGCGCGGCTCGCAACCCGACCCGTCCTCCGAGGTGCGGCTGACCGTGGGGCAGTACGCCCAGCCGATCGGCTACGGCGGGACCGTGCCGCTGCCCAGGGGCGGCAGCGGCGAGATCATCATCCACGACCGCACCGAGCCGCGCAGTATCAACGTCGGCTTCTATCACGAGGCTTGAGCTGCGCCCTACGCCAGTACGCGCGCCAGCGCGAAGCCGTCGTAGCCCTTGCTGCCCACCGTCTGGATCGCCGTGCCGCTCAACCTCGGGTGGCTGCCGATCAGTTCGATCGCGGTGCGGGTGCCCCGGATGTCCGGGGCCGTGCTGTCGGCGTCGACGACCCCGCCGCCGCGCACCACGTTGTCGACGACGATCAGGCTGCCCGTGCTGGTGAGCCTGAGGGCCCACTCGACGTAGTGCGGGTTGTTGGCCTTGTCGGCGTCGATGAAGACCAGGTCGAAGGGGGCCGGGTTCTCGTCGGCCAGCTTGGGCAGCGACTCCAGGGCCGGGCCGACCCGGACCTCGACGAGCTTGTCCAGGCCGGCCCGCGCGATGTTGCGGGTGGCGACCTCGGCGTGCCTGGGGTCGTACTCCAGCGAGATCAGTCGGCCGTCGGCGGGCAGGGCGCGGGCCAGCCAGATGGTGCTGTAGCCGGCGAGCGTGCCGATCTCCAGGATGTTGCGGGCGCCCTGGATCTGGGCGAGGAGCTGGAGGAACTTGCCCTGGGACCGGCTGACGGCGATCTGCGGGAGCTCGGCCGCGTCGCTCTCCCGCAGGGCCGCCTGGAGCGTTTCGTCATCCGGTGAGAGGTGGGCGGAGAAGTACTCGTCGACGTCGTCCCAGAGCTGCGACTCGCTCATCGCCTTGCCTTTCCTATGGCTAGTTAGATGCGCTAACTACCCGTCTTCGCCGTCGGTGATACCAGGATGGTCGATTCAGGTGGCGGGCGCAGGCGGCTGCGCCGGGGGTGTCGGCAGCTCCGGCCGCCGGGTGCGTCGTACGGCGAACCAGGCCGCCGTCGCCACGGCCAGGGCGAACCCGCCCGTCACCGTCAGCAGCCATGCCGGGATTCCGGCCACCGTGCGCAGCCGGTCCTCGTGGATCACCTGCTGAAAGGGGTCGTCGGCCGGTGCGCGACGCAGCTCGTGGTCGCCCGCGATGCGTTCGGGATACGGGAACTCCTGGCCGATCGCGGTGAGGAACGGTGTGCCGGCCGCCAGTTCGGCGAGCGGGCCCGTCCGCTGCGTGACCCGGCCCGCGTAGGTGACGCGAGGACGTTCCCCGCCGATCGGGGACGCCGGTTCCATGCGGTGCGCGGCAAGGACGTACAGGCCCAGGGACTGGGGCGTGTCCGCGAGGCGTGACAAGCGCATCGGGTAGACCGGCTCGTCGGTGCGGAAGGTGAGGTGCAGGGGGTCGAGGGCGCCGGTGAGGGGAGCGCCGGTGGTCTGCGGGGTGAGCTTGACGGCCACGTACTCCCAGCGTTGGTCGACGTACGGGCGCAGGGCTCCCGTCAGGCGGGGCGGCAGCGCGAAGCCGTTGCTGTCCAGCCAGCCGTCCAGGGCATCGGGGTCGGTGGCCGTCAGCCGGGCCACGTCGAAGGGGCCGAGCCGCTGCCGGCCGACGACGCCCACCGGAGCGCCGGCGCCGGGCGGGGGCGGCGGGGCGCCCGCGGTGCCGTCGCCGCCGCTCACCAGCGGCCAGTCGCCGTCCTGGGGCCAGAAGTGGTACCGGGTGCGGTGCACGGGGGCCGTGATGTCGTGCAGCTCTTCGAAGAGGGCAGGGTCGCCGAGGCGGACCGTGGCCCGGCGCGGCACCGGCATGATCCACGCGACCCGTTCGGCGTCCCCGCCGACGGTCAGCCGCATCACGACCTGCTGGCGCGCCCCGTCCCACCGCACGACGGACTCCTCACGCCCGACCGCCACGCGCGCCGCGTCGCCGGGCACCATGGCCCCGCAGCCGCACGCCCAGGCGGGTGCCGCGAGCTGCCCGAGCTGGAGGGCGAGCAACGCCAGGACGACGGTCACAGCCCGCCTTCGAGTACCTGCCCGCAGTAAGTCCGCCATCGCGCAGCCCCTCCCTCCCCGCATGCCCCACCACCACCGTGACAGCGGCGGTTCAGACGGTACGGCGGATGCCACGGTTCCGTGGCCGGGGCCCGGCGATGTGATCGATTCCGCCCCGCCGAGGTGACCCACCGGAGGCGGGCGAACCGCCCTCCGACTATCGTCTCCGGACAAAAGGAGAGCGGACTTCAGGTGAAGCCGGGGTTGCCTGCGTCCCTCCCTGCGGGGGTGAAAGCCGCATAGGGTTCGTAAGGATTCCTGACGCGTGGGACGTGTGCGACGACCGGGGCGGGAGGCCGACGAGGCGTGGCGAATGCGGATCGCGGTGGGCGACCGGCGGAGGCACTCGGAGCCACGGCCGTCGGCACGGTCCAGGCACGCGTGCGCGTGGCGCGCCTCGGCCTGTGGCTGGTCGTCGCGGTGCTCGCCCTACGGCAGGTGGCCGTCGTCCTCAGTACGCCGCGCGGGGAGCGGCTGACGGATCTGGAGACCTGGGTCGGGCCCAACGGCGTCCTGCATGTGAAGGGTTCGCTGTACGACTCGACGCAGTTCACCGGTACGCCGTTCGGCGGGCTCGTCCTCAAGCCGCTGACCCGCGCCGCCGAGCAGGCCCTCGGCTGGGGCTGGACGTTCGGCACCCTCCTGCTCGTCGTCGCCCTCGGCCTGGTCGCCGCCCGCGCCCTGCCACAGCCGGTGAGCCGCCGGACCTCGCTGCTCGCCGCGCCCGTCGCGATCAGCCTGCTGATGCTGTCGCTGCCGGTGCGCAACACCCTCTACCTCGGCCAGACCAGCATCATGCCGGTCCTGCTCGTGCTGCTCGGCTGCTTCGCCGTCCGCGGCGAGCGCACCAGCGGCGTGCTCATCGGCGTCGCGGCCGCGCTGCAGCCGACCCTGCTGCTGTTCACCCCGCTGCTGTGGTTCACCGGCAGGCGCCGGGCCGCGCTCTCCACGGGGGTCACATTCGCCGCGTGCACGGCGCTCGCGTGGGCGGCGATGCCGCGCGACTCGTACACCTACTGGGTGCACCACATGGCCGGCGTCGGGCTCGGCGGCCGGGCCGACGACCTCGGCAACCAGTCCCTGCACGGCGCCCTGCTCCGGCTGGGGCTGACCGGCCCGCTGGAGATCGCCCTCTTCCTGCTCCTCGGCGCCGCCGTCGCCGTCCTCGCGCTGCGCCGGGCCGTTCGCTACGCCCACGACGGGCAGCTCCTGCTGGCAGTCGCCGTCACCGGCTGCGCGGCGATCGTCGTGTCCCCCACCGCCTGGCAGCACCAGCTGCTGTGGGTGCTGCTCGCGATCGTCGGCCAGGTCGGCAGACGGGACTCCGACCGGTACGTGTGGCCGGTCGCCGTCATCCTGATCATGACGCTGCCGGCGCGGATGATGGTGCCGGACAAGCTGATCCTCCACCCCCTGCGCGCCGACCTCGTCCTCCTGGCCGCCCTCGCCACGGCCGCTGTCGTGCCCTTCCTGTCCCGCACGTCGCAGTACTGGCAGACGCCGATCCCCACCCAGTACGCCACACCGGTGCCGTCCCGCTTCCGGCACATCCCGCTGGTGCCGTTCCTGCGCCGCGTGATCACCCGCCCGAACCTGCTCTTCGAGCTGCTCCTCATCCGGGTCACGTACTACGCCTACGCCCAGATCCGCCTGGCCGCCGCGGGCGGCTCCAACTCGGCCGGACGGGTCACCGCCGAGGAACACGGCGAGGAGATCTACTCGATCGAACGCGCCCTGCACATCGACATCGAGCGCTGGGCCAACCATGCCGTCGTGCAGGTCGACTGGGTCCGGAACTTCTTCGACTTCTACTACGAGTCGTTCCACTTCGGCGTCCCGCTCGCCATCCTCGCCGTCCTGTACTGGCGCCGCCCCGTCGACTACCGCTGGGCCCGCACGGCCATCGGCTTCGCCACCGTCTTCGCCCTGATCGGCTTCTGGCTCTACCCACTCGCGCCCCCGCGCCTGATGCCGGGCCTGGGCTTCATCGACACGGTCCACGGCCCGCAGAACTTCACCAGGCCCGACTACGGCACCCTCACCGAACTGACCAACCAGTACGCGGCGATGCCGTCCCTGCACTTCGGCTGGTCCCTGTGGTGCGGCCTCGTCGTCCTCATCCTCGCCCCCAGGTGGTGGATGAAGGCCCTGGGCCTCCTGCACCCCCTGTTCACGCTCACCGCGATCGTCGTCACCGGCAACCACTGGGTGCTGGACGCGGTGGGCGGGGCGGTCGTGGTGGGCGCCGCTTTCGGGTTGACCCACGTCCTGTCCGGGCGGCGCGCCCACGCCCCGGACGTGGCCGGGAACGCCCCGCGGACGGACGTCGGCGAGGCGCACTCCGGCGGGGCGCGATCACGCGCCTGACATCCGGACTTCGCCCCAGAGGCCACTTTCGAACGTTTTCTAATCATCTGTGTCTCGCACTGCCGTTCGTATGAACTGGTGTGCGGCGGATGGAGATCCACCCGCCGCAACCATGACCATGACCAACGGGAGGACCACGGATGATCCGCAAGCTGGGCGTGTCGCTCGGAGCTCTGGCCCTGTGTGCCGCGGGCGCGGTGGCACTGGCGCCGACCGCGACAGCGGCCGACACGGGGGCCCGGGCCCCGTACTTCGTGCTCTACCAGCACGACAACTACGGCGGTCACTACGCCAACTTCTCCGGCACCGACAAGGAGCTCAACAACAAGTACTGGGGCGGCACCAGCCAGGTCATGAACAACGGCGCCAGCTCCATGCGGAACTTCACCGGTTCCTACGTCGGTGTCTGGGACAAGGGCACCGCCTGCACCGGCGCCTCCTACACGGCCAAGCCGAACAGCGTCGACACCGACTTCAGCAACAACGAGTTCGACAACAAGGCGAGTTGCGTCCGCTTCCTCTGACGCACTCGGGGGCGGCGCCGGCCGGGTCCGGTGCCGCCCTCTCCTTATCTTCCGACAGTGTCTGCCCAGGCGGACTTCGCGGACTTCAGGAGTGGCTGAATGACCATGCACCGGCTGCTGGGGATCGTCGCCGTATCGGCGTCCGTGCTCCTCGCCACGGGGTGCGGAGGCACCCAGCCGCAGGACGCCGGCCCGAAGGCGGTGCTGGAGGCGGCTCCCGGCCCGACCGCGCAGGTGCGCGGGCTCGTCCTCCCCCTCGACCACTATCAGCTGTCCGTGAACGAGATCTACCTGATCGAGAGCGCCAAAGACGTCCTGACCCGGGACTGCATGAAACGGCGGGGATTCGACTGGGAGGTCATCGACGACCGTGACCGGTACCCGGACCTGCGCAACCGCCGTCGCTACGGCCTCATCGAGATGCCGGTGGCCAGGAGCATGGGTTACCGGACCAACGCCCGGCTGATGGGCTCCACCGAGGTCACGGCCCGCAAGGTGGACCGCGAGAGACGGCTGGGACCTGGCGAGTTGAAGGCCGCCTCGGATCCGGTCGACGGCTGCTACAAGCTCGCGGGCGACCGGCTGGCCCGGGACAGCCAGGTGAACGAGGACCTGGTGAACAGGCTGAACGGCAGGAGCCTCGACGCGGCGCTCAAGGCCCCCGACGTCGTCCGGGCGACACGGTCCTGGGCGGCCTGCATGGCGGACGAGGGGCGCCCGTACGACGACTTCTACGCCGCCGCCGAGGACCCCCGCTGGGCACGGTCCGACAAGCCGACGCCCGCCGAGAAGGAGACCGCGCAGGCGGACGTCGCATGCAAGCAGCGGGTCGGCCTGGTGAAACTGCTGAGCGAGACGGAACGCGGCATCCAGGAGCGCGGCATCCGCGAGAACGGGGCGTACTTCGTGCAGCTGATGTCGGCCAAGGAACGCCACCTCGCGGCGGCCCGAGAGGTGCTCGACCGCACTTGACGGGGCGCGGGGCACGGGGTGGTTTCAGCGGTGCGGATCGGGTTCAGCGGCGTGGGGGTGGTTTCGGGGTGCGGGTCGGTTTCAGCACTGCGGATCGGCTCAGCCGCGCGGTACGGATCCGCGGTACGGACCCGCGGTACGGATCCGTTCTGGTGCCGCGGTCTCACGGATGGTCGCGGTCGAGGAACCAGAGGGTCCACAGCACCACCCCCAGCACCAGCCCGATCCGTGTCACCAGCCACCACCTGCTCCGTACGAAACGCCGGAGGGCCACCAGGGCCGGCTGCACGAAGCGTCCCGTGCGGATGCTCGTCATGAGGAACTCCCGCTCCAGCGGCGTCAGATCGGACGCCGGTCCGTCCGGCCCCAGGAACGCGTCCCGCGCGGCCAGCAGCCGGGCGCCCCGGTAGAGCGCGCCCGGATCCCGGTCCAGTTGCTCCCACTCCTTGGCCGCCTCCGTCAACCGGCGCTGCAGACGCAGCCGTTCGCGGTCCGCCTCCACCCAGCCGCGCAGCCGTGGCCAGGCGGTGATCAGCGCCTCGTGGGTGAGGTCCACGCCCGTGCCGTCGACGGTCACCAGCCGCGCCCGGACCAGCGCCTCCAGCACCGCCGCCGACTCCTCGGACCGGACCAGCTCGGCGCGCTCGGCCGGCCGCCGGGTGTCCGGCGCCTCGTCCCCCGGCGTGATCAGCCGCAGCAGCAGCGCGCGGGCGAGCTCGGTCTGCTCGGCCGTGAACCCCGCGAAGACCTCCTCGGCCGTGTGGGCCACCGCGCCCTGCACTCCGCCGATCGCCCCGTACGCCTCCATCGTGAGCGTACGGGCCCGGCGGCGGCGCCACAGTTCGAGCAGGGCGTGGGACATCAGGGGAAGCGCGCCGGGCTCCCGCGCCACGTCGGAGACGATGCGGGCGGTCAGGGCGCGCTCCACGACCAGCCGCCCGGCCGCCGCCGGCTTCACGATCGCCTCCCGCACCTGCTCCGGCGACATGGGGCCGACCAGCAGGCTCGCCGCGTTGAGCGCGTCGACGAGGGCGTGATGGTCGGCGCACCGGCCGTAGAAGTCGGCACGCACCGCGATCACGACGCGCAGCCGGGAGCCGTGGGCCTCAGCACGGGAGTGGAGCAGGCCGTCGATGAACTGCGTGCGCTCGCCCGGGTCCTGACAGAGTGTGAAGACCTCCTCGAACTGGTCGACCACGAGCAGCGTGTCCGTCTCGCCCTCGACCGGTTCGAGCAGTTCGCCGTGGGTGCGCAGCGGGGATGCGCCGGGCGTGCAGATGCGGATGGCGGCCGGCCGCCCGTCCCGCTCGCCGAGGCCGCGCAGCGCGGGGACGAGACCGGCCCGCATCAGCGAGGACTTGCCGCTGCCCGACGCCCCGACGACGGCGACGAACCGGTGCTTGCCGACCAGGCCGACGAGATCCTCGACGAGTTGGTCGCGCCCGAAGAACAGCGCGCCGTCCTCCGTGCCGAACCGGGCGAGACCGCGATATGGCGCCGGCTCGTCCTCGGCGTCCGTCACGGGCTGCGCGGACAGTTCCCCGGCGAGCGCGTGCCAGCGAGGCTCCCACTCCTGCCTGCTGCCGTCACAGGCCTCGACGTAGGCCAGGGCCACCGGCAGCGACGGCAGCCGCTCGCCCGCGGCGGCGCCGGACAGGGTGGGGGCGGAGTATCCCGCGCGACGGGCCATCTCCCGGTAGGTGGGACTGCCCGCCGCCCGGCGTAACTCACGCAGTTCATGGGCGAACCGCTGCACCGGTCCCTCCTGCGGATCCAGCGGTTTCTCGGCACGACCCACGGTGGCTCCCCCTGTGCTCCCCGTCTGCTCTCCGTTCCGCGATCAGTGGCTCACGCTACGCGATGCCCCTTTGATAGGCGGCCCATCAGACGGCTGACCATCAATTTTCCAGCCAGTTGACTCCTGATCAGCGCCCCGAGCCAGACAAGGAGTCGGCCATCACCACCGCGACCCGTGTATCCCCCGTCCGCCCGTCCGCGCCGCTCGGCCCGCCAGCCACCCGGCCCGGCACACCGGCCTGCGTCACCGTCCTCGCCCCGGCCGCCCTGGCCCTCGCCCTCGGCCTGTGGGGCATCCGCCGGCGGGGTTCGCTGTGGCAGGACGAGGCCGTCACGTACGACATGGCCCACCGCACGCTGCCCGACCTGTGGGTGACGCTGGGCGGGGCCGACGCGGTGCACGGCCTCTACTACCTGCTGATGCACGGCGTGTTCCGGCTGTGGGACGGCGGGCTCGTCGCCCTGCGGCTGCCCTCTGTGCTGGCCATGGCGGGCGCGGCGGCGGGGGTCGCGGCGCTGGGCCGGCGGCTGGCGGGACCGCGGGCGGGCCTGGCCGCGGGCCTGGTGTTCGCTCTGCTACCCGTCACCCAGCGCTACGCGCAGGAGGGCCGCGCGTACGCCCTGGTGACGGCGCTCGTCGTCGCCGAGACCTGGCTCCTGGTCAGGGCGAGCACCGCACGGCGCCGCGCCGCGTGGGCCGGATACGCCGTACTGGCCGCCGTGTCCGGCCTGCTGCACGAGTTCGCGCTGCCCGCGCTCGCCGCGCACGGTGTCGCCCTGCTCGCCGCCCGGGCGCCTCGGGCGGTCCTCGCGGCCTGGGCGACGGCCGCCTGTTGCGCGGTGGCGGCGGTCGTTCCCGTGGTGATGCTGAGCATGCGTCAGTCCCGGCAGGTCGCCTGGATCGAGGTGTCCTGGGACACCGACGTGCTGGGCTTCGCGCTGCTCGCGGGCGCCGGCATCGCCTGCGCGGCCGTTCACCGCCGGACGGGGGGCTCCCGCGCACTCGCCGCACTCGCCCTGCCAATGCTCGTCCTGCCCCCGGCCTCGCTCCTGCTGGCGTCGGCGGTCAAGCCCCTCTACGTCGACCGGTACGTGCTGTACGCGCAGGCGGGTCTCGCCCTCCTCGCGGGCGCCGCACTCGACGCGCTGTGGCGGGCCGGGCGTGCGCGCGTGGCCCTGGCGCTCGTGACCGCCGCCGGCGTGCTGGTCGCGCTGGGCCCGGTGGGGACGCATCTGCGCGGCCCGCAGAGCCGGATCGACGACGTCACCGCCGTATCCGACGCCTTACGGGAGACGGCGGTGCCCGGCGACGGTGTGCTCTTCCTGCCCGGCAGCCGCCGCGTCTGGGCGTTCGGCCACGAGCCCGCCTCCTACGGCGCACTCGATCTCGCGCTCGCCGAGTCACGGCAGCGCTCGCACACGCTCTACGGCACCGAGTTGCCGCCCGCGGCCATCCGCGACCGGGTCCTGCTCGCCCCACGGGTCGTCGTGGTGCGCGAACCCGCACGCGAGCGCCACGAGGCGAGCGCGCGGGAGGAGGCGAAGGAAGCGACGCTACGCGACCACTTCACGCGATGCGACCGCACAGCCGTCGGCACCGCGCGGATCGAGGTGTACGAGCGCGGCGACCACTGCTGACCACGCCCCCTGACCACGCCCACCCGACCGCTCGGGCCGCGACCCCGCCCCCGACCCCGGCTCGCGCCCCCGACCCCGGCTCGCGACCCGTGCCCCTCGGCCCCTGACCCGTGCCCCCGGCCCGCGACCCCGGCCCCTGGCCTGCGACCCCCGACCCCCTGCCCGTGACCCCGGCCCCCGACCTGCGACCCCCGACCTGCGACCCCGTCCCCCAGGAGGACACCATCACTCAGCAAGCCGACCGCGAGCTCGCCGACCGCGTCCATGACGGTCTCCCGACCGCCGTCCGGCCGGACCGGGCCGGGGCGAGGGGCCTGCACCTGATCGTTCCGGCCGTGGCCGCGCTGATCCTGGGCCTGTGGGGGATCGACCGGCAGGACAGCATGTGGCGCGACGAGTCCGTCACCTACCAGGTCGCCCACCGCCCGCTCGGTGAACTGTGGGGCCTGTTGGGCCACATCGATGCCGTGCACGGCCTGTACTACCTCCTCATGCACGCCGTCCTCGCCCTGTGGGACGGCGGGCTCGTCGCCCTGCGGCTGCCCTCGGTGCTGGCGACCGCCGGCGCGGCGGCCGGGGTTGGCGCGATCGGCGCCCGGCTGTCCGGACGGCTCGCCGGGACCCTGGCCGGGCTGGTGTTCGCGCTGCTGCCGGTGACGCAGCAGTACGCGCAGGAGGGCCGCTCGTACGCGCTGGTCACCGCTGCCGTCACCTGGGGGACGTACGCCTTCCTGCGCGCCGTCCGCGAGCCCGGCCCCCGCTGGTGGACCGCGTACGGCGTGCTGCTCGCGCTCGCCTGCTGGCTGCACGAGTTCGCTGCCCTGGCGATGGTGGCCCACGCGCTGACACTGTGGCGACTGCGCGTGCCGAGGCGGGTGTGGCGGGGATGGGGCGCGGCGGCGGCCGGCGTGAGTCTCGGCCTGCTGCCCCTGATGGCGGTGAGCGCGGGACAGGCGGACCGGCAGCTCGGCTGGCTGGGTCGGCCCAGTATGAACGCGTGGCTGCAGTTCCTGGTCGTCTCCGTCGTCGCTGTGCTGCTCAGCCGGCTCCTGCTGCGCCGCCGCGGCGCTACCGAACTGACCGCGCTCGCCCTTCCGTTGCCGTTCGCCCCGACCGGTCTGCTCATGGTGGTCTCCCTCGCCAGGCCGTGGTACGTCGAGCGGTACGTCCTGTACGGGATGACGGGACTGGCGTTGCTGACCGGCGCCGCCCTGGCCCACGCCATCCGGCGAAGCCGCCGTCTCGCCGGGCCGGTCCGCGCCCTGACGGCCTGTCTGGCGGCCGGTACGGCGGTCGCGGTGCTGCTGCCGTGGTCGCTGCTGGTGCGCTCGCCCGAGAGCCGCAAGGACGATGTGGTCGCCGTCGCCCGGGCCGTCGAGGACTCGGCCCGCGACGGGGACGCCGTCCTGTTCATGCCCGCCCGACGCCGGGAATGGCTGCTGTCCTATCCGGCCGTGCTCGGCCGCCTGGACGACGTGGCCCTCGCCGAGTCCCCGACGGCCTCGCACACCCTGCAGGGCACCGAACTGCCCGCCGACACCATCCGGCGCCGCGTTCTCGCCGCCGACCGGGTCATCGCGCTGACCGACCCGGCGGGTCAGCCGCTCGACCCCTTTCCGCAGGAGAAGATCAAACGCCAGATATTGAAGACTCAATTCCGGATCTGTGACCGGATCGCGGTCCACGGCGCACAGGTCTTGGTGTACGCCCGCCCCGGCCACTGCACATGACCGCGGCACATAACTTTTGAACGCGCTCGAATGTCTGTTATCTGGCGATTCTGTCCCCGAATTGACCTGGTGGAACGTGCGGGGGCGTGTGAGGATCCGATCGAACGACGACGGGGGTCGTTCCCGACCCCCGTATGCGTGGACCGCGTGTACCTCGTCGATCGCTGACCTGGTCGAGGGTGCGCCGGCAAACGACCCTGGGGGATTGTTGATATCGGTTCGCCTGGCTTCTGACGCACTCATGGACGCGAGATTCGTGGTTTCCCCGTTGGCCCAGATCGGACTGCTGCTCAATTTCGGCCTGCCGGCCGTCGGCGCCGGGCACCTTTCGGAGCGGCCGCCGGGAAAGGTGCTGAGGAGTCCCGACGTCGCCCTGCTCATGGCGTTACGCAGGGAGAAGCGCGACTACGTGCCGGGCTTCATGTTCGCCGACGCGGACGGGCACGCGTCCCTGGAGGAGGAACTCCGGCAAGTGGCCGACGCGCCCGGCGATGTGATCGCCCATCAGATGCACCGGTTCATGAAGTCCGCGCGGGGCGGCGATCGGTGGGAGTCCGGCGAACTGCGCCGGATCACCGCCGCGCTGGAGGGCGGCGAGCGGGCGTTCGCCCGGCGGATCGCCGACGAGCTGGGACATTTCTGGACCGCGTGCGTGTCCGCGCGATGGAACGCGTTGCGCCCGCTCATGGAAGGTGACATCCGGCACCGCGCCGCGTCCATGGCCGAGCGCGGACTGGCCGCCACACTCAACTCCCTGCACCCCGGGGTCTCGTACGAATCGGGCACGCTCCACATCCAGGACGCGTCCGTGCGGAACGTCATCGAGACCAGGCGCATCGTGCTGCACCCCTCGCCGCTGGTGAGCACGTGGCAGCTGCGGCACGACCCCTGGGGCGAGGACGGGACGCATCTCTCCTACCCGGTGCGCCCCGGCCCGAAGGGCGAACTCCGCTCCGACGACCCGGCCGAGGCGGACTCCCTGGGCCAGGTCATCGGGCAGGCCCGGCTGCTCCTGCTGGCGGATCTGGGCAGCTCCCGCACCACCACGGAACTCGCCGAGCGCCACCACATGAGTGCCTCCACCGTGTCGTACCACCTGACCCGCATGTACCGGGTCGGACTGCTCAACCGCACCCGCGAAGGCAGCCGGGTCTACTACCAGCGAACCCCCGAAGCGGACCGCCTGGTCACCCGCCGCGCCCGCCGTCACGTGACCCCGCACGCGAACCACACGGCCTTGCCGCCCTCCGCGCAGCGTGCCACGCCCCACTTGTCGGCCAGCGCGTCCAGCAGCACGAGGCCACGCCCGTTCTCCGCGCCGAGGCACAGGCCGCACGACGGTGCCGGGAGCTGATCCGACCCGTCCGCGACCTCCACGCGAACTCCTGCCGCCTGCCGCAGGATCAGCACCTCACAACGCCGGTCCGGAACATGCCGTACGACATTGGCGACCAGCTCGGTCACGCCCAGCAACAGGTCCCGAAGTGGGCCGAGTTGCGTGAGAGGGGCCGCTGCGTGCACATCAACACCCTGGACCCGGGCGCCTCGCCACTCGACTACTACGGCTTCGAACTACGCCGCTACCGCGAGGCCGCCGGGCTGACCCAGAAGCAGCTCGGGGACATCGTGTACTGCACAGGGTCGCTGGTCGGGCAGATCGCGCGATCATCGTCACCGGCAACCACTGGGTCCTCGACGCGGTCGGCGGTGCGGCCGTCGTGGGTGCGGGCTTCGGGATGACGTACCTGTTCCAGGGGCCGCGGGCCCGGCTGGTCACGGCACAGGCCGAGAAGGTCAGCAGTGACTCCCAGGCTCCGGCGAAGGAGGGTACTCCGAGCTGATCCGGTACGTGCCGGGGGCGGTGACGGTGAGGCGGGTGAACTCGCCCTGCCGGGTGAGACAGCCGCCGCCGTCGGCGTGCAGCCAGGGCGAGTAGGCGACGCGTACGGTCGCCGATCCGGCCCGGGACATGCGGACGACGAGGTCGGCGCTGGACGTCGACACGATGCTCGCGGGATCGGAGACGAGGGGTACGGCGTCCCGTACCCGGAAGATCCGCCAGTGCTCGTCCTGCCACACGGGCTCCAGCCACTCGGGCCGGTCCTCGCGTATGAGCCGGGCCTCGACCTTGGCGTACCCGTCGGGTTTGCCCAGCGGGAGGACGACGTATCCGACGGCCCAGCGGTCCAGCCACTTCCGGTAGGTCGCCGCGGAGAACGACCCGTCGTAGAAGAGCCGGGCCCGCTCCATGTCCAGCTGGCGGTTCCAACCGCGGGCCATGTTCACGTGCGGGGCGAGCCCGCTGGCCTCGCGGTGGTTGCGGGCCGGGACGACCTCGACGCGGGTGAGGTCGGCGCCGAGATGGTCCAGGGCGCGGACCACCCCGTGGGTCTCGGTGGCCCAGGCGGGCACGGTGGTGGAGACGTAGAGATCGTCGCCGGTCTTCTTGGTGACCCAGCCGACCGAGAGGACGAGGGCGGCGATCAGCAGGTTCCGGCGGACCTTCGCGAGACGGGGCTGGGCCACCAGGACGGCGAGGAGGGCCGCGGGCGCGAACAGCTCGGCGAAGCGCTCGACGTTCGTGCCGATGGGGGAAGGGATGAGATACGTCAGGACCGCCCCGGCCGCGTACACGGCACCGCTCCAGCGTGCGACGCGCCAGGAGCGCGGGGCGAGGAAGGTGACGGCCAGGCCCAGGAAGAAGGGCGGCCATATTCGGTCGGCGAACATCAACTGCTCGCCCTTGAAGGGGAAGAGGAGAGTCGTCACGCCGACGGTGACGGCGGGCGGAAGCAGGAGAGTGAGGGCGCGGGCCCACTCGCGGGTGAGGAGGAACGCGGCACCCACGACGACGAGGAACAGCCCTGCCACCGGGCTCGCCATCGTCGCCAGGGCGGCGTACGCGGCGGCGAGGACGACCCGCTTCTCACGGGTCAGCAGCAGACAGGCGGCGAGTCCGAAGGCCACCCCGAGCGCGAAGGTGGTGCGCCCGGAGGCCACGTTGCACCACAGGGCGAAGGCCGCGAGCAGGGCCGGGCCGAGGGGGCGCGGGATGCCCTTGGCGCGCGTGATGAGGACTGCCGCCAGCCAGGTGGCGGCGAGCCCGGAGACGACGGTGACCGTGCGGACGCCGAGCGCGGCCATCAGGTACGGCGAGATCAGGCTGTAGTTGGCGGTGTGCGTGCCGCCGTACCAGAACAGGTTGTAGGCCGAACCGCCGTGCCGGGTGGCGAAGCCGGTCCAGGCGTCCTGCGCCGCCAGGTCGCCGCCGCCGGTGGCGAGGAACAGGGCCCAGATCGCGTAGAGGGGGACGGTGGGGAGGGTGGCCAGGAGAGGTATTCGGTGGCGGCTCCAGACCCTGTCCAGCAGCCGCTCCCGGGCAGGCGGTGCCTGCTGCGGGGCGCTCGGGCGGGTGCGGGTGCTGGTGAGGTCGGCTTGGGCCACGTGATCGAAGACGTGGAATCGGGTGGGAACGTTCACTGGCGGCTGAAGTGGCTACGTCTCCTCCGCTTCAGGCCGGGGCATCGGCGGCCGTCGCCGTGGACCGTCGGTGCGCCTGTCAGGCCGCCTGGGTGAGTTCGGCGCGGCCGAAGAGCAGGGCGTAGCCGGCCGGGAGTTGGGCGAGGATGCGGGTGAGGAGGTCCTCGCCGGCGAGCTGGGCCACGATCCGAAGGACGGTGCCGGTGTCCCAGCGGGTGGTGGCCGCTGTGCCGCCGGTGCGGTGCGCCAGGTCCTTGACGAAGCCCCAGCCGGTGAGAGGGGCGGTGGCCGGGATCGCGGACGTGAAGGTGACGGCGGCCTCATGCGGCAGCCTGGCCGCGAGCTCCACGCGTTCATCGCCCGTGAGCTGGCGCCCGAACGCGGCCAGCACGGCGTGCACAGCCTCCTCGGCCTGTGCCCGGGTGGCATAGGCGCCTTCGTAGCGCACTCGTTCCAGCATCTGCTCGAACGTGATGCCCGCGGTGTACCGGCGCGGCTGCTGCTGGGAGAACATCGCTGACGTGCTTGCCTTTCTCGTCGAAGTCGTCGCGAGGCGGCGGCCGGGGGACTATTCCGCCGGCCACCGGTGTCGCGCAGGTCAGGGGAGGGGTGATGTCTGCGGGCTGGACGGGCTGGACGGGCTGGGGGTGGCCGAACAGCAGGTCGTAGCCCGCCGGGAGCTGGAGCAGGATGCGGTCGGTGAGTTCCTCGCCCGCCGCGTCCGCGGCAACGCTGAGCACGGCCCCCACGTCCCAGGCCGCGGTCTGCTCCGTGGCTCCCTCGATCCAGGCCGCCGTGGCCCGCACGAACCGCTCGGGGAGAGCGGCTCGCGCGCCTGGAGCGGACTGAGCAGGATGAGTGCCAGACCCTCTGGCAGCCGGGCGGCCAGCTCCGCCCGTACCTCGCCCACCAGATGCGCGCCCAGCAGCGCCAGCACCGTGCGGGCCGCCCGCTCGGCTTCCTGGGTGGTGTCGTATGTGCCGCGTTCCTTGACCTGGTCCAGGAACGCCTCCCATCGCATGGTCATCGCTGCTCCCGTGCGTGTGTGGCGGTGAGCGGAGACGGGGGCGGCCGCGGGGGGACAGCCGTCCCCCGTCTCCGGTGCGGCCGGGAGGGGACTCAGCCGCTGATCTCCTTGCGCGTGGAGTCGCCACTGATGGCGATCTTGCGGGGCTTGGCGCGCTCGGCGATCGGGATCCGCAGGGTCAGCACACCTGCGTCGTAGTCCGCCTTGATGTGCTCCGTGTCCAGGGTGTCGGCCAGCACGACCTGGCGGGAGAAGACGCCCAGGGGCCGTTCGGACAGCTCCATCTGCACGTCGTCCGCCTTGGTGACGGGCCGCCGCTCGGCCTTGACGGTCAGCATGTTCCGCTCGACGTCGATGTCGATCGCGTCCGTGGCCACGCCGGGCAGGTCGAAGGCGATCACGTACTCCTCGCCCTCGCGGTAGGCGTCCATCGGCATCGCCGACGGCCGCGACCAGGTCCCGGTCGTGTTCAGGAGCTGCTGGGTGAGCCGGTCGAGCTCACGGAAAGGGTCGGTGCGCATCAACATTGTCAAACACCTCCGGCGTTCAGGTCAGGCACTGTGCTGCCAATGCGTTTCACCTGCCATCGTTGTAGCATGTCGTCCAAGCGATGACAAGCGGAAGGTCATCCAGATGACGACGACACCAGTTGGAGGTCCCGTGACCAGGGATGATCAGCAGGATGATCAGCCAACACCCCGTGCACGCGGTCTCACGTCGGCGTCCTTCATCGCCACTGCCGCGGCACTGAATTCGATCCACGAGGCACTGCACGCCGCCCGGTCAAACCGGGACGGGAAGCGCACCGGGTCCGACCAGGCCAGTTCCGAACAGGCACTCGCTGCCCTCCTGATGCTGCGTGAAGCGCGCGATCAGCTCGCCGAATGGGAGCCCGGCCTGATCGAGGCCGCGCGGGAGGCGGGCGCGAGCTGGGCCGACCTCGCCCACCCCCTCGGCGTCTCCAGCCGTCAGGCCGCCGAACGCCGCTACCTGCGGGTACGCCCCGGAACCCCGGGGTCCACAGGCGAGCAGCGGGTGCAGGCCACCCGCGACCGCCGCGCCGCCGACCGCACCGTCACCGCCTGGGCCCGCGCCAACGCCGCCGATCTGCGCCGGCTCGCCGGCCAGATCACCGCACTCACCGACCTCCCCGCCACCGCCAACACCTCACTCGCCGAGCTCGAAGCCGCCCTTGCCGACAACGACCCGGCCGCCCTGGTCGGCCCCCTGACGGTCACGCACACGTATCTGACGTCCGGCCACCCCGACCTCGCAGCGCGCATCGACGACCTCGCCTTCCACACCGACCAGCTGCGTCGGCACAGCGGCAACCAGCGGCGGAGCTGAGCCTTTTCGTCGCGCCGCGGGATCTTCCGACCAGGACGGATCTCTCACAGCGGAGGTGCGACACAGCCACTGCCGCACCAGCACTCGAACCACACCACCTTGCCGCCCCCTGCCACAGGATCCACGCCCCACTTGCCGGCCACCGCGTCCAGCAGCAGGAGCCCCCGGCCGCCCTCGTCGTCCGGCCCCGACTGCACGGCGAACGCGGGCAGTTGAGCGAAGCCGTCCGCCACCTCGACCCGCACCCCGCCCGGCTGCCGCAGGATCAGCACCTCGCACCGGCGGTCCGGAACATGCCGTACGACATTGGCGACCAGCTCGGTCACGCCCAGCTCCACGGCGTCGGTCAGTGCGGACATCGCCCACTCGGCGAGCAGCGAGCGGGCGATGGTGCGGATGTGCCGGGCCGAGTGTTCGCCGACGGTGAGGCGCAGGCGGTACTGGGCACGGAAGGGGACCAGGGAGGTGGGGGAATGTATCCGTTCACGGTACGAGCGTGACCTCGCGCAACTACTCTGGGCTACCGAACAGATACAACAGGTCCCGAAGTGGGCCGAGTTGCGTGAGAGGGCCGCTGCGTGACCCATATCAACACCCTCGACCCGGGCGCCTCGCCACTCGACTACTACGGCTTCGAACTACGCCGCCACCGCGAGGCCGCCGGTCTGACCCAGAAGCAGCTCGGGGACATCGTGTACTGCACGGGGTCACTGGTCGGCCAGATCGAGACGGCACGGAAGTTGCCGACGTTGCCGTTCAGCGAGCGGGTGGATATCGCCTTGGGGACGGGCGGGGCGCTGTCCCGGTTGCATGAGCTGGTGATGCGTAGTCAACTTCCGGCCTGGTTTCAGCAGGTGGCGGAGCTTGAGGCGCGGGCGATCGAGATCTGCTCCTTCCAGGACCACATGGTGCTTGGTCTCCTCCAGACCAGGGCATACGCGCGTGCCGTGCTCGGTGTGCTGGACGAAACCGACCTCGACGATCGCACCGAGGTGCGGTTGGCCCGTCAGCGCATCCTTGAGAAGCAGGAGTCGCCGGTCTTCTGGGCGATCCTCAGTGAAGCAGCGCTGTACTTGGAGATCGGTGGCCGGGGGACCATGCGGGAGCAACTGGCCCACTTGTTGTCGTTCGAGAACAATCCCCGGGTCAACATCCAGGTGCTGCCCTTCGCGGCGGGTGCGCATACGGGCCTGCAAGGCTCATTTGACCTCTACCGCTTTGCGAGCGACCCGACCACTGTTTACACGGAGGGATACGGCGGCAGCGGGCATCCGACCGCTAACCCGGAGACCGTCAGGATGTGCTCGCTCCGTTACGATCATCTGCAAGCCGCCGCACTCTCCATCAAGGACTCGGCGGAGTTGATCCGGCGCGTAATGGAGGAGCGTTATGGAGAGCACCGAGATTCTGGCGGGGATCCAGTGGCGTAAGTCCAGCTACAGCGGCGATGAGGGCGGCCAGTGCGTCGAGATAGCCGCAACCCCCCACACCACCGTCGCCGTCCGCGACTCCAAGAACCCGGCGGGGCCGATCGTCACCCTCGACCCCGCCGCATTCAACGCGTTCCTGGGTTGGGCTACAGCCGCTGAATGATCGTGCCGGTGGCAAGCCCCCCGCCCGCACACATCGTCACCAGCGCGAACTCCTTGTCCGCCCGCTCCAGTTCATGAAGCGCGGTCGTGATGAGGCGGGCCCCGGTGGCTCCCACCGGGTGCCCGAGGGCGATCGCGCCGCCGTTCACGTTCACCTTCTCCAGGTCCTGTTCGAAGACCTGAGCCCAGCTCAACACCACCGACGCGAACGCCTCGTTGATCTCGACGAGGTCGATGTCCTTCAGGGACATCCCCGCCTTGCCCAGCACGGCATTCGTCGCGTCGATCGGGCCGTCGAGGTGGAAGTGCGGGTCGGCGCCCACCAGTGCCTGGGCGACGATCCGCGCCCGGGGCCGCAGCTTCAGGGCGCGAGCCATCCGCTTGGACGCCCACATGATCGCCGCCGCTCCGTCGCTGATCTGGGACGAGTTGCCCGCCGTGTGCACGGCCGTCGGCATGACGGGCTTGAGCCTCGCCAGGGCCTCCATGGACGTGTCGCGCAGCCCCTCGTCCTTGTCGACGAGCCGCCACATGCCCTGTCCGGCACGCTGCTCGTCCTCGGTCGTCGGGACCTGGACGGCGAACGTCTCCCTCTTGAAGCGTTCCTCCGCCCAGGCGGCAGCCGCCCGCTCCTGCGAGACCAGCCCCAGTGAGTCGACGTTCTCGCGCGTCAGCCCCCGATGGCGGGCGATCCGCTCCGCCGCCTCGAACTGGTTGGGGAGGTCCACGTTCCACTCGTCGGGGAACGGCTTCCCCGGCCCGTGTTTCGACCCCGATCCCAGTGGCACCCGCGACATCGCCTCGACGCCGCAGCTGATGCCGACGTCGATGACGCCCGCCGCGATCATGTTGGCCGTCATGTGCGACGCCTGCTGCGAGGACCCGCACTGGCAGTCGATCGTCGTCGCGGCCGTCTCGTACGGCAGGCCCATGGTCAGCCAGGCCGTGCGCGCGGGGTTCATGGACTGTTCGCCGGCGTGGGTCACCGTGCCGCCGACGATCTGCTCGACCGCGTCGGCAGGCATGCCGGTGCGGCCCAGGAGTTCGCGGTACGTCTCGCCCAGGAGATAGGCGGGGTGGAGGTTGGCGAGCGCGCCGCCGCGCTTGCCGATGGGGGTGCGTACTGCTTCGACGATCACGGGTTCCGCGGCCATGGGGAGTGTCCTCTCCTCGGTTACCCGCGCGGCGCGGGGGCGTCCCGGCCGGCCCCGCCACGCGGAACTAGAACACGTACTAGTTCCCATTGCAGTCTGCTGACAGCGTGTCGACTGCCGCAAGAGTCGTGCAGCGTCTGAAGTGTTGATCTGTGGAGATCTGCACGAATCCCGCACGCAATTCGGGGTGCCGCGCCTCTTGCCACTTGTAGAACCCGTTACTACCTTCGCGGCAATCCTTGTTCTGATGGTCCGTCAGATGGCTACATGGCTAGATGGCTGGAGTTGCCGATGCCTTGTCCAGCGCTTCCCGACGGGTTCGACTTCACCGACCCCGATGTGCTGCAACACCGTGTACCCCTCCCGGAGTTCGCCGAGCTGCGCCGGGCCGAACCGGTCCGCTGGATCCCGCAGTCGGGCAACGTAGCCGGGTTCCAGGACGAGGGCTACTGGGCGGTGACCCGGCACGCGGATGTCAAGTACGTATCCACGCATCCGGAGTTGTTCTCGTCCTCACTCAACACCGCGATCATCCGCTTCAACGAGCACATCGAGCGCGACGCCATCGACGCGCAGCGACTGATCCTGCTGAACATGGACCCGCCCGAGCACACCCGGGTCCGCCAGATCGTGCAGCGCGTCTTCACCCCGCGGGCCATCAGGGCCCTGGAGGAACGCCTGCGCACGCGGGCGCTGTCGATCGCCGCCAACGCCCGGCAGCACTCCGGCCCCTTCGACTTCGTCACCGAGGTCGCCTGCGAACTCCCCCTGCAGGCCATCGCCGAGCTCATCGGCGTCCCACAGGACGACCGGGCCAAGATCTTCGACTGGTCCAACAAGATGATCGCGTACGACGACCCTGAGTACGCCATCACCGAGGAGGTCGGGCAGGAGTCGGCCACCGAACTCATCTCGTACGCGATGAACATGGCCGCCGACCGCAAGGAGTGCCCGGCGAAGGACCTCGTCACCACGCTGGTGGCGGCGGAGGACGAGGGCAACCTGCGCTCCGACGAGTTCGGGTTCTTCGTGCTGATGCTGTCGGTGGCCGGCAACGAGACCACTCGCAACGCCATCACGCACGGCATGCACGCCTTCCTCACCCACCCCGAGCAGTGGGAGCTGTACAAGAGGGAGCGCCCGGCGACGGCGGCCGAGGAGATCGTCCGCTGGGCGACGCCCGTCGTCTCCTTCCAGCGGACGGCCACTCAGGACACGGAGTTGGGCGGAAAGCGCATAAAGAAGGGGGAGCGGGTAGGAATCTTCTATGCCTCGGCGAACCACGATCCCGAGGTCTTCGAGAACCCGGACACCTTCGACATCACCCGTGACCCCAATCCTCACCTGGGCTTCGGCGGTGGCGGTCCCCACTACTGCCTCGGCAAGTCCCTTGCGGTCCTGGAGATCGACCTCATCTTCAACGCCGTGGCCGACGCCATGCCCGGCCTGCGGATGGTCGGCGACCCGCGCCGACTGCGTTCCGCCTGGATCAACGGCGTCAAGGAGCTCCAGGTGACCGCCGACTGACGAGACGCACGGCGCCACACTCGGGCCGACGGCTTCCCGGCGCCGTCGGCCCGTCCCGAGGGAGGCAGGAGCACCCCTTATCCCTACGCCCCGTTCCTGCCTCCCCCGAGACGGCTCCGTCGGCGCACGGGGTGACTCGTACGCATGGCGAAGGCGACGGCCCCGGGGATCGGGGGCCGCCGCCTTCGGTTCAGGGTCTGGCAGGGTCGGCTCAGTACCAGCCGTTCGACTGCCAGAAGTCCCAGGCGCCACAGGCACTGCCGTAGCGGTCCTTCATGTAGTCCAGGCCCCACTCGATCTGGGTGGCCGCGTTGGTCTTCCAGTCCGAGCCGGCCGAGGCCATCTTGTTGCCCGGGAGGGCCTGGACGAGGCCGTAGGCGCCGCTGGAGGAGTTGGTGGCCTTCACGTTCCAGTCGCTCTCGTGATCGACGATCTTGGAGAAGCACTGGTACTGGGCCGAGTCCGAGATCATCTTCTTCGCGACCTTCTGCGCCGAGCCGGTCTCGGTCGACGCGGCCTGGGCGGGCGCGGCGGCGAACAGGGTGCCGGCGGCCGTGGCGGCCAGGGCGGCACCGGCGAGAGCCTTCTTCGGGGCGGAGATGCGGCGGAAGGTAGAAATCGCGGACACGGAGAGCCTTTCTTCGGGGACAGGGGCCGCAGGCAAGCCGGAACCACGCGATGCGAGGCGGGGGCGTACGTCGGCGCCGAGGCCCTGAGGGCACGTCGGCGCCGTGCGACGTCGTCCAGAGAAACAGGCCGGGAAGGTGTCCGCAATGAGTCGTTTTGCTAGTTGTGGTCGTATGCGGGGGGAGTGGCGTCCGTGTGACGTGGCTCTCGATGTACAGGTCAGGGCCGGTTTCGGCATGCACATGGCATCCGATTTGTCCGACTAAGGTGGATCGTAGGTGATGTGTGTCATGTGGGGTGGTTCACCGTGCGGATCACGGACCGCGCGTGGCCCCTCACCCTGTGGGAGCGTCGAATGTGACCGGGGCCTCGAAAGCCGCCCGGCGCGTGGCACGGCGCAGCGCCCGCAGGATCACCGGGCCGAGGGTGACGGTCAGGACGACGGTGACGAGCGCCCGGCCGAGGTCCCAGCCGAGGGAGGTCGCCAGGCAGTACGCCACGAAGCGGGCCAGGTTCGCGGGGACGGCCGCCTCGGGGTCGAACGCCACGTTCGAGGCCAGGGCGCCCATGAAGGGCCAGCCGGCGAGGTTCATGATCGTGCCGTAGACGAAGGCCGCGAGGAAGCCGTAGACGGCCAGCATCAGCAGTTCCGCCCGCCCGCGCAGGCGGTCCTGGCCCGGCAGCAGGCCCGCGCCCATCGTGAACCAGCCCATAGCCAGCATCTGGAACGGCATCCAGGGGCCCACCCCGCCCGTCAGCAGCGCCGACGCGAACATGGTCACCCCGCCGAGCACGAACCCGAAGCCCGGGCCCAGGACCCGCCCGCTGAGCACCATCAGGAAGAACATCGGCTCAAGGCCGGCCGTACCCGCCCCGATCGGTCGCAGCGCCGCCCCCGTCGCCGCCAGCACACCGAGCATGGCGACCGCTTTCGGGCCGAGCCCCGACTCGGAGATCGTGGCGGCGACCACCGCGACGAGCAGGACCAGGAGAGCCGAGAAGAGCCAGGGCGCGTCCTGGGCGTGAGCGCTGAGCTGGGAGGTGGGTGGTGTGAGGAAGGGCCAGCCGAAGGCCGCGACGCCGACCGCGCTGACGAGGGCCAGGGCGGCGAGGGAGCGCGGGCCGAGGCGGACGGCTCGGGCCTGGGGGGTGGGGCGGGTGGATCCGGCTTGGTGAGCGGGGTGAGCGGAGCGGCCCTTCATGCCAGCGCCTCCCGTACCTCGGCGACCGTGAGCCACTTCTGCGGGGCCAGGATCTTGGCCACCTGCGGGGCGAAGGAGGGGGAGGCGACCACCACGTCCACCGCCGGGCCGTCCGCGATCACCTCGCCGTCGGCGAGCAGGATCACCCGGTGGGCCAGTTCGGCGGCCAGCTCCACGTCGTGGGTGGCCAGGACGATGGCGTGCCCCTCGGCGGCCAGCCCGCGCAGGATGCCGAGCAGACGGGCCTTCGCCGCGTAGTCCAGGCCGCGGGTGGGTTCGTCGAGCAGGAGAAGGGGCGGCTTGGCGGTCAGGACGACGGCCAGGGCGAGGGTGAGGCGCTGGCCCTCGGAGAGGTCGCGGGGGTGGATGTCGTCCGGGATGTCCGGGAGGAGCTTTGAGACGAGGGTTCGGCAGGTGCCGGGGGCTGCGCCGGCGTCGGCGTCGGCTGACGTGCACTCCGCTGCGACCGTGTCGGCGTAGAGCAGGTCGCGGGGTTCCTGGGGGACTAGGCCCACTCTGCGTACGAGGTCGCGGGGCGGGGTGCGGTGCGGGACGGCTCCGCCTACGTGGACCTTGCCGGCGGACGGTTCCACGAGGCCGACCAGGGTGTTGAGGAGGGTGGACTTTCCGGCGCCGTTGCGGCCCATGAGGGCGATGGTTTCGCCGGGGGTGACGGTCAGGTCTATGTGGCGTAGGGCTTGGATGCGGTCGCGGATTACGGCGAGGGCTTGTACTTCGGCCGTGTGGGGGAGGGTGGAGTGGGTTCGGTGCGTTTGCGTTGGAACCAGCGGGGGTGGCGCCCACGGGGGTGGAGGGTGCGGTTTCGTCGCGACTGCCGGTCCGTTGTGGCTGGTCGCGCCCACGCGGCGGTAGCCGCAAATCGAGTACAGCCCCGCGCCCCTGGAGGGCGGCGTTGCAGTCCCGGCCCTCAAGTCGTTGACGTAGGTTTGCCGCCTTTCGCCTCGCGTCGCGGACCGTTAGTGGCAGCGGGGACCAGTCCGCCAGGCGGCCCAGGGCCACGACCGGGGGGTATACCGGCGATACGGCCATGACCTCTGCCGGGGTGCCCAGGATGGGGGCCGCTCCGGGCGAGGGGAGCAGGGCGACCTGGTCGGCGTACTGGATGACTCGTTCCAGGCGGTGTTCGGCCATGAGGATCGTGGTGCCGAGGTCGTGGACCAGGCGCTGGAGGACCGCGAGGACCTCTTCCGCGGCGGCCGGGTCGAGGGCCGAGGTCGGCTCGTCGAGGATGAGGACCTTGGGGTGCGGGGTGAGGACCGAGCCGATCGCGACGCGCTGCTGCTGGCCGCCGGAGAGGGTGGCGATGGGGCGGGCCCGGAGGTCGGTGAGGCCGAGCAGGTCGAGGGTCTCCTCCACGCGGCGGCGCATCACGTCGGGGGCGAGGCCCAACGACTCCATGCCGTAGGCGAGTTCGTCCTCGACCGTGTCGGTCACGAAGTGGGACAGGGGGTCCTGTCCGACCGTGCCCACCACGTCGGCGAGTTCGCGCGGCTTGTGGGTGCGGGTGTCGCGGCCGGCCACCGTGACGCGGCCGCGCAGGGTGCCGCCGGTGAAGTGCGGGACCAGGCCGCTGACGGCGCCGAGGACGGTGGACTTGCCCACGCCCGACGGCCCGACCAGGAGGACGAGTTCGCCCTCGGGCACCTCGAAGTCGACGCCCTGGACGGCGGGTTCGACGGCGCCGTCGTAGGTCACCGAAACATCCTCGAAGCGGATCACGACGGCTCCTTGGGGATCACGAAGGCGGGCAGCAGGCCCAGCAGTACGGCCGCCGCCGGCCACAGCGGGAGGGCCGGCGCGACCAGGGGGACCACACCGGGGTGCAGCGCCTCGGGGTCGCGGGAGGCGGCGAGGGTGAGCAGTGCGGCCACCGCGACGCCGGAGCCGGTGACCAGCCAGGCGCGGGCGTCCCAGCGGTCGGGGCGGTAGCGGGTACGTGGGGTGCGGCGGCCCCCGAGCCACAGGCCGGCCAGCGCGGCAGCCAGGCCGGCGAGGAGGACGGGCAGGCCGTAGGTGGCGCCCTGGGCGGTGAGCAGGCCGTACGTGCCGGCGCAGACCCCCAGCAGGCCGCCGAGGGTGAGGGCGGTGGTGGTGCGGCGGACCGGGGCGGGGACCTGTGCGGTACGGCCGTATCCGCGGGCGTCCATCGCGGCGGCGAGGGCGACCGAACGCTCCAACGCACCCTCCAGGACCGGGAGTCCGACGTGCAGGAGGCCGCGGATGCCGTGGTCGGGCCGGCCGCGCAGACGCCGGGCGGCGCGCAGGCGCTGGACGTCGGCGATCAGGTTGGGGGCGAAGGTGAGGGCGACGACCACCGCCACGCCCATCTCGTACAGGGCGCCCGGGAGGGACTTCAGCAGGCGGGTGGGGTTGGCGAGGGCGTTCGCCGCGCCCACGCAGATCAGGAGCGTGGCCAGTTTCAGGCCGTCGTACAGGGCGAACACGAGCGCCTCGGCGGTGACCGTCCCGCCCAGGCGGATGCCCTGGGCCCAGTCGGGGAGGGGGACTTCGGGGAGGGTGACGATCACGTGCGTGCCGGGGATGGGGGAGCCGAGGGCCACGGCGAAGAAGAGACGGATGAGCAGGACGGCCAGGGCGAGCTTGACGAAGGCGGAGTAGGAGCGGGCCCAGGGGGTGTTCGGGCGGCAGGTCGCCACCACGTAGGCGGACGTGGCGATGAGGAGGGTGAGCAGGAGGGGGTTGGTGGTGCGGGTGGCCGCGGTGCCGAGGGAGAGGGCCCAGAGCCACCAGGCGCCGGGGTGGAGCTGTGCACGGGGACGCAGATGGGGGACGGGGCCGCCTGCCGGCGCCGGTGGGGTGCCGTCTCTCTTCGGGACGTGCGCCTCCCCGGCGGCACGAGTGCCCGCGGGCCGGCTGGGGCGGCTTGCCATCAGGTTCGCCGCCGCCGTGCCTGCCACACCGCTGCCGCGCCCAGCACCGCCACCACGCCGACCCCCGCCACCAGGCCCAGGGACGGACCGTCGTCCGAGGCGTCCTTGTTCTCCGCGGAGGACGACTGCGCGGAGGACGACTCCTCGGAAGGCGATTTCGGGGACGCCGCCGTCGACTGGTCGCCCCCGGCCACCTGCTCCCCGCACCCCGTCTCCGGATAGCCCCCGATCGCGCACAACAACGCGTCCGTGCCGTACCGGAGGGGCTTGGCCACCGCGGCCAGGGCCTCTGCCGTGGTCGCGTTCGGGGCGACCCGGGCGCATACGGTGCGGCGGGCCGGGGGCGTCTCGCCCGACGGAGCGCCGGCCGCCGTACCGAAGTCGATGACCAGAGCCACCCGCTTCTTGCCGTCCTGTGCGGGCGTCCGCGCGCAGATCACCGCGAACTCGGCCGCGCCCCTCGGCTGGGCGGCGTCCTTCGAGTCCTCGCTCACCGCGAAGCGGAAGCCCTGGACATCGCCGTCGGAGGGGCGGGCCGTGGAGGGGCCCTGGGTGGCGTACGTCCACTTGCCGCCGTCGCGGTCCCAGAACGACCAGTAGCGGTAGCCGGTCGCCTGGGCGGCCTGGGCCGCGCCGGTCACGAGGACCAGTGCGGCCAGGAGGAGCGTGAGAGCGCGGCGGATCACGATCGCTTGGCCTTGTTGCGGCCGCTCAGCAGGAAGCCGACGCCGATGCCCGCGACCAGGCAGACGCCGACGAACCACCACACGCCGAACCCGTTGTCGTCGTCCTCCTGCTTGTCCGAGGCCTTCGCCGACGCCATCACCGACCCGTTCGGCGCCGACTGCGGTGCCGGGCCCGTCGCGTTGAGCTGCTTGACCAGGTCCGCGCCGCCGAAGTCACGCGGGTCGGCGCCGGTCGCGTGGGCGGCGAAGATCAGCTGGGCGTAGGCGGCCGGGCCGCTCTGCGCGGCCCACTGCTCGGAGTTCTGCTCCAGCCAGCGCAACGGCTTCTGGGTGGCGCTCGCACCGCTCTGCGCGGCGAGGGCGACGACCGCGTCGGCCGTGTTGCCGTAGTCGGGCTGGTCCTCGGCGCCCGGGAGGGCGGACATCAGGTGACCGTCCTTGGCGAGGGCTTGCGTCAGGTATGCGGCGCCGTTGGCCGCTGCCCGCTCGGGGGTCGCGGAGCCGGCGTCGGTGCAAGCCGCGTCCGACTGCTTGCCCGGGCTGACCACGAGGCCCTTGCCGAGCGCGCCGACGACGCCCGCCGCGGTCGCGTCCGCGTTGGCGGCCAGGCCGCCCTTCTTGTCCGGCTGGAACGCGAAGGCACCCGCGTCGGCGCCCTTGCAGGGCAGGGCGAGCTCTATCAGGGCGTCGTACGGGGACTTCCCGCCCTTCACGACCTCCGCCGGCTTCTCGCCCGAGGCGGCCAGCGCGCCGACCACGACCGACGTCGAGTTCGCGTCTGTGGGCCCGCCCGCGGTGTAGCCCCAGCCGCCGTCCCTGTTCTGGACCGACTTCAGCCAGGACACCGCCTTGTCGGCGACGGCGTCGTGCCCGCCGAGCGCGGCCAGTGCCTGGACGGCGGCGGCGGTGCTGTTGGTGTCGATGAGATCCTTCGGGCTGCAGTCCGCGCTCGTGTCGGCGCGGTAGGGCGCGAAGGCCCCGTTCGCACACTGCTGCCCGACCAGCCAGTCCACCGCACCCTTCGCCGGCTTCACGTCCACGGTGTCCTGCGCGAGCAGCGCGAGGGACTGGCGCCAGACGCCGTCGTACGTGGGGTCGGAGTCGCCGTACAGCTCGGCGGGGAACGCCTGCGACGGCGACGTGGAGGGGGTCGGGTCGGCGGCCACGGCGGGCCCGGCCGCGCCGATCACGACGGTGGCGGCCAGGGCCGCTGCGCTGCGGCGGACGTACATGATCGGCGGGTGCCCTTCCCTAGGGGGAACCGGGCAGCACAGGGAAAACCCCCGGCGGCTCGGCTCCGTATACCTCGACGGTGCCGCGCTCCGGCAGGCTGCCGGTGCACGTGAGCCGGTCACTGTCCCGTACGCGGCGATCCGGCTCACCGGCCTTCGACGACCGGTTCACGATGGGGGTCCCTCCCAGGCCCTTAGGGCACTGGGGGAGGGTCAGCGCCGGATTTGCACCGGCTTTCCCCCGTACGGGTGTGATGACGACGGCGACACTCTACCCGGGGGTAGGCGGGGGCTGAGAGGGGGCTGTGCACGGCGGAGGCGGTCCGGTGTCGAGCGAGGTTGAGGGCGGCCGGTTCGGCTGGAATTCGCCTATGGACGTCGACCGGGTTGCCGGGCTTCGCCGTGGGCGTGTGCATGATCCCGGCCATGGCGTCGGTCCTTCCTCGCGGACGGACCGGAATCGGACGACGTCAGAATGCGCGGCGAGTCGGGTGGCCCCATCATGTGGGTACTGCCCTCGGTCTGCGTGATCGCTGCCCTGGGGCGTTGTGATCACTGAAGTGTCAAACCAAACATGCATTTTGCGCCGAATGGTTATCGGTGTGGCTGGAATGACCTGCCGGAGGGTGGGGATCCTCTACCGTTTGGTCGGTGCGAGCGGCCCTACGGGACGCGCAACCGTCACCCCGTGGCATTGCGTCTTACGGAAACCCTTGGTCCGTCGCCATGACGGCTGGTTTGTGTGTCGACTGGCCCCCTGACGGGCGGGATGCTGGTTCTCTGGGTCCTGCTCCGGGCGGCCGCGGCGCTGGCGACGGGAGGCACACCTGGTGTTGGGAAGTGTCAAGAGCGGCGACGGCAAGAGGCTGCTCTTCTTCGAGACGTCGGGGGACCCGAAGGGGCACCCGGTGTTCTTGCTGCATGGCACTCCGGGCAGCAGGGTCGGGCCGCGTCCACGTACCAGCGTTCTCTACAAACTGGGTATTCGGCTCATCTCCTATGACCGGCCGGGTTACGGGGAGTCGCAGCGGTTAAAAGGCCGCACTGTGCGTCATGCTGCAGCGGACGTGCAGGCAATCGCCGACCACCTGAATCTCGGACCGTTCTCCGTGCTCGGCCGTTCTGGTGGCGGGCCGCATGCATTGGCCTGCGCGACGCTGCTTCAGGGCCGGGTGGCCAGTGCTGCCGCGCTGGTCAGCATCGCGCCGCCAGATGCCGACGGGCTCGACTGGTATGAAGGGATGGCCCAATCCAATATCGACGCCTACAGGACCGCCTCCGAGGCACTCAGCGACGGTTCCGCGGCATGTCTGGATCGCCTCAGGGCCAACCTGGCCAGCAACGCGGATGCCATCAGGGACAACCCTGAATCATTGCTGACCTGGCTAACCCCGGAGATGCCGGCGGCCGACAGGCTAGTGGTGGGACATGGCGGCATCCGGCACTTACTCCTAGCCAACTACCAGGCCAGCGCGGTGCATTCCTCATTCGGCTGGCTGGACGACGTGCTGTCGTTCCGACAGGACTGGGGCTTCGAGCCAGGCAAGATCGTCGAAGTTCCGACCATGCTCTGGCATGGCGAACACGACACCTTCTCGCCCGTTGGCCACTTCCGATGGCTGGCTGCCCGCATCCCTTCAGCGACACCCGTGCTGAAGCGTGAGGCGGCGCACTTCGCCGCCCTGCCGGCCGTACCGGAAATACTCGCGTGGCTTCGTGACCGGGCCCGCGAACGCTTCGGGGCCGTCGTGTAGCGAGGGCGCTCGCTGGAGCCCAGGGAGCGCCCCCTCCCGCAGATCAGATCGGGTGAGGGTCGAACTCCCAGCCCGAGCGACTCCACTTGCGCAGGGCGAGAGCCCTAGGGTGGTCGGCTCCGAGTCGCGCGGTGAGCGCCCCCAGCACCTCCTCGCGAAGCCGCTCGGCGGCCTCCGCCTCTCCCAGTTCGTTCAGAACCACCGCGAGGTTGGCGGCGCAGACCAGCGGGGCGGGGTGCTGGTTGTCGTTGAGGACGTCGCCAAGCCGGTCCAGTACCTCCTCGTACGTCGCGCGGGCTCGTTCCCGCTGTCCCAGGGCGGCCTGGGCATTGGCCAGGTTCATCCGGCACATCAGGGTGAACGGGTGGTCGTCGTCGAAGATCTCCGCGAAGGCCCGTGCCGCCTGCTCTGCGTAGGCCAGGGAGGAGGCCACCTCGTTGGCCGAGTAGAGGAGCACGGCCAGGTTCGCGTAACAAGCCACCGTGTAGGGGTGCTTGTCATGGAAGAGCCGACGGCAGTCGTCCAGGACCTGGCGTGCCAGGTCGCAGCCTTCCTCCGTACGGCCCTGCGCGCCCAGCATCCCGGCCAGTCCCAGTTGGAGCAGCAGCCGGTTGGGGGAGGCGGAGCCCTCCTCGGAGGGTAGATTGGCCAGCACCGTGCGCGTCAGCTGCTCCGCCTCCTGGGCGCGGCCCAGGTGGAGCAGGGCTCCAGAAAGCGACCTCCCCGCGTTGATGGTCGTGGGAGAGGACGGGCCGAACTCCTTGTTGTCCAGACAGTGGTCGTAGGTACGTCGCAACAGAAGCTCGGATCCGGCGTATTCGCCGCAGTCGAGCAGGTTGCGGGCGTAGTTGATAGTCGATTCCCGCGTGTAGGGGTGTTCCGCGCCCAGGATCTTGTTCCGGGTTTCCATCGTTCTGCGGTCCAGTGACAGCGCGTCCGAGTACTGCCCCAACACCCTTCGGCACACGGCGAGATTGTTGGCTGCCACCAGGCTGCGTGGATGGTCCTCGCCGAACAACTCAAGAAACCTCTCGTGGTTGAGGCGGTCGCGTTCCAGTGCTTCGCCATGGCGGCCCAGACCACGCAGGTCGGCTGCCACACCGCCGGAGGTCATGAGGATATGGAGATCGTATGGGCTCTCCAGGGCCGCTTCCTGGCGCCTCAGTACATCTGTGCCGATGTCCAGGGCCTCCTTGTACCTGCCTTGCGCACGCAGAATGTTGGCGATCTGAAAGCCCATGTGGAGCACCCAGCGCTCGTCGGGCCCGCTGTGTTCGAGCCAACCCTGATGCACGCGAGTGCTGAGGTCCTGCGCTTGCCTCAGCTCACCGCGGCGACGCAACTGGCGTACCCGGTCCACGATCAGCTTGCGGATGCCGTAGTCGGGTGTAGTGAGGGCCCACGGAGTTCCCAAGTGTGGCCAGATGATGCGGTAGCGCTCCCAGGTGTGGTGGTCTTCGGGGTCGTCCTGTTCGGGACGGGCAGCCACCAGGGTGCGGAACACGACGTCCCGGGTGGCCTCCTGCTCCTCGTCCGTCATGTTCTGGCGCACCGACATCTGCACCAGTCGGTGCACGCGGAGACTGCTCGACTTGCGGTCCACAGCGGCGAGTGAGAGACGGCTCAGCTCCCGGAACGCCCGAGCGATCATCTCTGTGCTGTCGAAGGCATGCGGCCGGAACTCCTGATCGCCCGAGGTGCTCGGGCCGATCAGGGACTGTGCGATCTGCGTGCCCTGAAGCAGGTTCATGGAGATCGGTTCAGGGCTGAACCAGGCAGCTAGTTTGAGCAGTTGAGCTGCCGGCGGAAAGTTCTTGTTGAGTTGATCGATGGCCACTTTCCAGGTCTGGGAGACGTCGAGTACCCGATTTTCGGGGCCCAGATCGGGTGTGTCGGCGGAGGGCTGGCGCTCGAGGAGCTTCACGTATTCACGGGTCTGAAGGCCACTTTCCTTGAGCACGGCAGCCGCGTGCTCGACGGCCAGCGGCAGATCGCCGAGGGCGGCGGCCACTTCGTCGGCCTCCTTGGTGCTGCACTCGGTGAGCCTGCGCTTGAGGTGCAACACGCTCTCCGCGCGCTTGAAGACGCCGACATCGACGATCTCCGCATACCGCTCCCAGCCCTCGGAGCGTTGACTGGTGGCCAGGATGTGGCCGGACTTGCTGCTCACCAGGAGGTCGGACAGATCGTTCACGTGCTCGACGTTGTCGAGGATCAGCAGCCAGCGGCTGTAGGGCCGGCCCAGACGCAGCGCATCTTTGACGCCGGCTGCCGTCGCCGTCGGGTTCTTGCGCTGGGCAACATTCAGATAGCTTGCCAGCCCCGCGAACTGTTCCACTGCAAGGTTTCGCTGATCGGCCTGGACGTGCCACACGACGTCGTAACCGCTCTTGAAGCGGTGGGCGAACTCCATGGCCAACATCGTCTTGCCCACGCCACCCAAGCCGCGCAGAAGCACCGTGCCGTCGCCGGCCAGCAGCCGCTCGCGCAGGAACTCCAGCAGTTGCTCGCGACCGGTGAAAGACGGGTTGCGGATCGGCATGTCCGGGGACAGCACTGCGGGCTCGGCTCCGGGGAAGCGAGGACCACCGTCGCTCGTGACGGCCGGGCTGAACAACGTCTGGGCCGGAGCCTCCACGGCATTCAGCAGCGCTTGCCTGGCGGCGTCCTCATCGGCACCGCATCGGGACAGATCCGCGGATGTGCGCTCGGAGAACGGCGGACTCAGCCGTACGTCGTCCACCCGGACGGTAACCAGACTGCGCCGATTGCCCAGGTCGTCGACGGTGTCGGCCGCCTCCCATACCGCGCGTGTCTCCGCGGACCGTCGGTAGGCCTGGGAGAGGACCGCGATGGTCCGGGTGGGTGATTCCACCGTCTTCTTGCCCGTGGTTCGCGGCGGTGCTGTGGTGGTGCCGTTGGAGAGCAGACGTACTTGGAAACCAACGGACTTGAGGGTGAACTCGATCCAGTCGACCCAGGTGCGGTCCTCGGGGACGAAGCTGACATGGATTGTGGTGTTCTCCAGCGGTCTGGGCCGCTTGTAGAGAGCGAGAACCCGCTTGCGCTCGGAATCGTCCAAGCGGGGAAGCGCGGTGACTTCGCCCTCGGAGATGACATCAGTCAGCCGTTCGCAAGCGGCGAGCAGCGAGGTGGGGCTGCCCGGAGCATCACGGAAGGGGGCCAGCAGTTCTTCGTAGGCGTAGAAGGGCCGGTAAGGGATCTCGACCTTGCCCCAGTACTCCTGGGTGTCCAGGGCGCAGTGGCGGCGCACGATGTCGGCGAACTTCGCCCGCATCTGCTCCCGCGCCGCCTCCAGGCGGTCGGCCTCGCCGTTCGCGTCCTCCACGCGCATAGGGACCGGAATGATGCGGATCCCCCGATAGCCGTAGAGACCCTCGATCTTCTGCGCCACGGCCAGTGCGCCGTCCATTCCCTGGCTGCTGGGTGTGAAGGCGACGACCAGGGCGTCCGGCAGCAGCACCGTGCACACCTCGGAGACGTCGCTCAGACCGGTGCGGCTGTCGATCAGGACGTAGTCGTAATTCTGAGTGAGTTCGCGCTTCAGTGCCTGGACGAAGACCGGTCCGTGCCAGGTGTGGTCCAGGAAATGCATCCAGTCGAACTGCGAGTACGCCGACAGGTACTCCTTGTTCTGCGTGCCGGGCGAGACGTAGTCCAACCGACCGCCGCCGGGAAACTCCCAGTCGATCGGGATTACACAGTGGTTGAAATGGGCCTGGGTGGCCACCCAAGCCGCTTCGGCGGTCTCCCACTCGTCCTGTGCGTGAGGTTCCGGTTGCTTCCGCTGCTCCAGCACGGTCTGGTTGAAGTGCAGGAAGAGGTCGATGATGCCTTGCGCGGTCCGTAACCGGTCGCGTTCCAGGAAGGGATGCAGAAAGCGGTCGAGGCCGGGCGCGTCGAGATCCCAGTCGACGACGAGCACCCGCTTTCCACCCGATGCCAGGATCCAGGCGGTGTTGGCGAGGGACATGGTGCGGCCGGTGCCGCCCTTGTACGAGTAGAAGGTGATGACCTTCCCTCGGGCCGTTTCCTCCGGACCCGGATTCAGCATTCCCGCCATCTCATCCGCGCCCTTCACGTCAGTCACTGGTTGGCCTCCGAACCCCGGGACTCCCCGCCGGGTCGGCCGACGGGCGCGGGGCAACATCCTGGATGGAATCGAGATACCGCAAATAGCAACTCTTCGCCAACTCCGCGAAGAGCCAGGCGAACGCATCGGCCTTCGGAATGCCTCGTGCGGCGGTACCGCGAGCGGTGCGGGGCATCTCGCCCAGATGCCGGTGCCGGGACAGCGTCGTCTCCAGCAGCGCCCGCAGTCGTGCCTCATTGCTCCGGGTCTGTGGGTCGTCCTCGGCCAGCACTGCCATCACCGCCAGCCACGGCCGGTCGGCCCGGACGATGTGCTGCACCCGCTCCGCGATCCTGAGATCGCCCAGTACCCACGCATCGACCACGAGCACTGAGGGAGCGATGGGCCTGACGGGTTCGCGCGCGGAACTGTCGTAGGCAATGCTCTCGTAGGCCTTTTCGAGGGGGATCAGTTCGGGCTCGAAGCCGAGATTGCGGGCGAGAGCGAAAGCCTGCTGGGTCAGCGTTCCACGCGCCGTGCGGTAGGGCCTCCATGACTCGGTGTCCGGTCCGTAGGAGACTGCCTCACGCCCCGGCGGGAGTCGGCCGGCGGTCGGCGCGACAACCGTGATTCGCAGGGTCGGCTTCGAGGGTTGGGCCGCGAACGCGTCCACCAGACCGCGGCGATCGGTCAGCCGCTCGATGCTGACTGGCCGCGTAGGTGTGTCCTCCCACGCCCGCGCGATGCGCTGGGCCAGTCGTCCCAGGACCGCGCCATAGGCGCGCTGGTCGTCCTCCTCCATCTCCATGAGCTGATAGAGGCCGGATTCGGCGTAGCGGTCCTGTGCGTGCTGTTCCTCGTCCCCGCCCTCGCGCGGCAGGTGCGTGGGGATATCGAGGGCGGCCATCGGCAGTGTGGTGCCATGGGTGGGCGGGATCCACAAAACGGGGACCACGGCCCGGCCGTAGTCGAGGCCCACGCGTCGCTTGAAAGCGGTCCACTGGCGTCCGCAGAGCGGATCGGTGAAGTACCGCGGTGAGTACAGAGGGACGAAGACACTGCTGGCTGTCAGCTTCGAGAGCCATCCATCGGATGCAGCGTCCGGACGGTCCACGTGACCGGCATGCTCCGCGGGCACGCCGGTCAGCCGGGCCACTCGCTCGCTGAGCTCCTCGAAGAAGGAGAAGACCGGCCGGTCGGCGTTGGCCCCCTGAGGCCCCGGCGTGCGGGCGTAGCTGAGGAAGAAGACCGGAGTCGAGTCCGTCATGAGTCCCCCTGAGTACGTGGCGCGAAGGCGTTGCTCAGACCGTCGAACAGGCTGACGTCGCAGGATTTGAGCCGGGCTGCCGTGGCGACGTCGACGATCCGCTCGGCGAGCCGCCACACGGTTCGCCGGTAGATGCGCCACTTGCCCGCCTCCATCAGACCCAGCAGCCCCATGCGCCGGTAGTCGTCTCCGAGGTCGAGGCTGTACCACTGGAACGGCTCGACGACCTCGGGCAGCACGATCCTGCCGGGAGACGTCCACAGCACCGGGACGATCGCGCTGACGGTGTAGCGCTCACTGCGGTGGTGCTCGGCCTGCCGTCGGAGGAAGCCGTCGAACTCGATCCCGCACCAGTGACTGGCGAAATAGCGAGGCGAATACACCGGCATGAAGACGCGGCAGGTCGCCAGCGCCTCCTTCAGATGCTTCTCCCACGCGCCGCCCAGGGGCATGCGCTTGTCGAGAAAGCCGATCGGAGTTTCCCCGTCGTGCGTGGTCAGTTGCAAGACGAACTGGGACAGCAGCGCATGGAATGCCTCCTGCCGTTCGTCCGGCGCACGCAGGCCTGCGGCGCCGGGCAACTGTGCATAACTGTGGAAAAAGTACAGATCCTGGCTGTCAGCCGGGCGGCCCGATAAGTGCGATTCGGTCACCAGCGCTGCCCCCTCAGCCCGTGCGGTGTTCCTTGAACCATTCCACAGCCAAGTCCACCGAATCAGCCAGAGGGAGGAGCCGGGCAATTCCTCCGCCCACCCGACCGCGCCGCACCACGCGCTGTCCCGTGTCCGTGCGCTGGTGCTCCAGCCACCCCCCGAGGCGCCCGAAGTCCCGGTCGTCCAAGGCCACGGCCTCGAACGACCGCCACTGTCGCCCGGGTTGACCGTTGGCCTTCCGGCCATCGGCGACCACACACTCGTAGACGCCCATGGGCGGGGCGGGCGAGCTGTACTCGCCGAGGTGAAAGGCCGTGCATGACTCGTAGCCCACCCCCAGCAGCAGGATGCGCGCCTTGAGCTCATAGAGGAGGTGCAGCGGAGAGTCTTTCCCGAGGGGGCAGTTGAGGGGGTGGCGCCGGGTGATGGCCTCGGCCCGCGGCCCCCACGCGGCCAGCGACGTCTGCGGGTGCGCGCTGCGCCGTGCCCCCGGCGTGGTGCGCACCAGTTCGGCGACGGCGCCCATTCCGGTGCTGGGCGTGATGGCGGGGTCGAACCCCGGCATGGCCTCCTGGAACGCGTCGATCTCCTGAGCGGTCATGCCCCTGGTGCGTTCGTGGTAAATGGGGGACGACAGGGAGTTGGCCGCTGTGAACGTCGGTACGACGATGGTCCCCTCGGGGCCGACAGCGGCGCGCAGAGCTTCTACGACTGTTGCCGCCCCTCGTTCAGTCGGGCCGATCCGGCTCAGTGAAGAGTGCGCCAGGACGATGTCGCCCGGACGCAGCCCGAGGGACCGAAGATCATCGGTGAGCCTGCCTCTTGTGTACGCCGCTGTCATGGGGCAGCGATCAGCGAGTCGGCGGCTGCTCTGATCTCCGTTGCGAGGCGCAGGCCGGTAGCAGCCGGGGCGGCGTCGGTCTCGGAGGCGAAGGCATCCAGGGCGGCGAGCGAGCGTTTCCCCCACGTGGCTGCCCGGTCCTGGGCGGTCGGCCCCGGACGGGTGTGCCATACGCGAGCCACGGCTAGGTGAGCGTACGCCTCCCGCAGCGCCGTTTCCTGCCCCGTGCCGCCGAGGTCGTGCAGGTCGCGGAGGGCCGCGAACTTCGCGTACTGCCATTCCCGGAGCAGGGCCAGGACGAGGTCCTGGGTGGTGCCGGGCGGTGCCAGCGCCAGCGCGCCGAATGGCGGTCGGGAAGCGTTCTGCGGCGGCTCACTGTCGAGGAGCACCAGTGTCTTCACACCGGCTGCCAGGGCGGCAGCCTGGTACGGGTGCTGATGGGAGAGGGCTGCCCAGGCCGCTTCGAGTGGCCGCCGCCATTTGGCCGCGAGGTCGGCCGGCGACCCGGCAGCCGTCGGGCGAAGGGTGTTCGACTCCAGTGACACGTCGAACCCCCCGGCCGAAAAGTTCTGTACGGGTTCCCAGATCGCCCCGCCGCCGTCCGCCCGCCACACGCGTCCGTCGTCGGTACGCACCCGGATCCCCTTCCCGGACGAGATGGATACCCCGTTCGGCAGCATCCGTAGCCGACCGACCGAGGGCAGGGTCAGGATGCCCGGGGTGCTCATGGGGACCGTGAGCTTCAGACGCTGCCCTGAGCGAAGTGCCGCGGCCAGGGCGATTCCCGCGAGGAATTCGGTGTCCGGCACGGCCTGCCCGCTTGTGTCGGCGGAGCATGCCGCCACCGCCCACGAGTGGACCGCGGGATCCGCGAGCACGAGGTCGAGGTCGGGACCGTCCAGGTCCAGCAGAGCCTGCCAGGTCTCCTCCGAGCCGACGCCGGCCTGGTTCAGATACGCCAGCATCGAGCGGCACAGGTCCAACTGGGCCTTCGACAGGCGCAGTACGGCCGCGTGCTCCGGTGCGCCGCCAGCAGTGAGCGCGCCGATGTCGGCTGGCGGCACGGCGAGCAACTGTGTCGCAGGGGTGGTCGACTGTATGTGCTGGATGAGCTTGAGCAGGTCGGCGCAGTACACGGAGGGGTTGACGAAGCCGGTCGCGGATCTGTGCCGGTGACCGTAGAGCCCTCCGCCGCAGATGCTCACCACCGGGCACGCCCTGCACTGGTCGGCCAGTCCGTCGATGCCGAGGCTTCGAGCCTGGAAGCCGGGGTGCCGGGCCGCCTCGTCGAAACTGTTGACCAGGACGTGATAGCCGGTCTCCGGGGCGCCCTCGGCCACCGTCTTGAGCCAGTCAGCCTGCTCGATCGCCCCGTCGGTCTCTATCACCAGGAGATCGGGAGTGCCCAGCCCGAGTGCCTCGGTGAAGCCGGGCTCGCCCATCACCGCTGCCTCCACGGACTCGAAGACGCGGATGCTGAACGGCCTGTCGTCCCGGTTCCACCGCTCGTACGCGGTGATCAGCCAGTCCGCGTAGTCCGTGGTGCCATACGGTCGAGCCGGTGGACGGTCCCAATTGGCGTGAGGGAGTAGGAAGTCCACGCGCGGAGGGCGTACGTCGGCCAAAGCGCCATAGACCGCCTCCGGGTCGTTGCGGACATCGACAGTGCACAACAGGCCCGCGAACGCGGGACGGTGGGCTGTCTGCCCGAGCAGTCGCAGCGCGCGCACCGTGTCGTCGTAGCTCCCTGATCCGTCGGCCCGCACCCGGTGACGGTCGTGGGACGCCCGGTCCCCGTCCAGGGAGACGCCCACGTGGATGCGTTCACGTACCAGCAGTGCGCAGAACTCGTCGTCGAGGAGCAGTCCGTTGGTCTGCATACGGAGGTCGAGTACTGCGATGCCGTCCAGTGAGCGGCGCAGTTCGCGGGCCAGGGCAGCGAGCCGTTCGGGTCCGGCGAGCAGTGGCTCACCGCCGTGCAGCACCACAGTCACCCGCTTCAGGCGGTGCGCTCGCGCGTGCTCGGCGATGCGCTCGGCGGTGGCCCGGACGATGCGCGGCGCCATCACCCGGGGGCGACGGCGCCAGCTCTGATCGGCGTGCTGATAGACATAGCAGTGGTCACAGGCGAGGTCGCACCTGCTGTGGACCTTCATCACGAACTGCCGGAATGGCCGTATCGCCACGAGCGCTGGCACGTCGTCCGCGTTCCGTCTCAGACGTTGGACTGAAATCCTGCGGACGTGGGGCTGTCGGTCGACGAGACCCGCATGACCTTTCGCTCACCTCGATGAGTCAGGCTCCACAGGGACACACGGTCAGGGCAGGCGGTGCTGCTCGCGGTACGACGGGCTTCACCCACTGGTCCTGCGGCGGCGCGGTTCTCTACGTCGCTTTGCATGACAGTTCCCCTCGGGTGATGCGCCCCGGAGCACCTGAAACCCGCATTTGTGTCGCTTCCCGTACTGGGTATTCCGGCAGCGGCGTCGGCAACTCGACACCTTCATGCTGCATTCGCGCAAGACCCATGACAAGACGACCTCCGGCCAACCGTTCGAGCGAAACGGCCTTGTGAGGAGCCCTTCGCCGCGACTGACCACCTGAACTACACCCGGTGTCCTCACACCGCCACGTACGTCACCGGCTCACTCCCCGTCACCGCCTCCGCCCGCCCCAGCTTCACCAGTCGCCGCACATGGGCCTCCGCCTCGGCGATCGCGATGTTCCGTGATCCGTACGGGATTTGGTCCCACGGCCGGTTCCACTCCATCCGTTCGGCGAGTTGCCAGGGGGTGAGGGGAGTGGCGAGGAGGGCGAGGAGGTCGGTGAGGCGGGTTTCGTGGTGGGTCAGCAACTCGCTTACGCGGGCAGGGGCGTCGGTGAACGTGTGCTGGTGGGCCGGGAGGATCTCGGCGGGGGTGAGGCGGCCGACGCGTTCGAGGGAGGCGAGGTAGTCGCCCAGGGGATCGGTGACGGTGGTGTCGTCGGGGTCCTCGTACAGGCCGATGTGCGGGGTGATCCCGGGGAGCAGGTGGTCGCCGGAGAACAGGCGGCCACGCCCGGGGAGTTGGGCCGGGTGGTGCTCCTCCAGGTGCAGGCAGACGTGCCCCGGTGTGTGGCCCGGGGTCCAGATCGCGCGCAGGTGGCGGCCGGGGAGGTCGAGGAGTTCGCCGGGGACGATCTCGTGGTCGGGGGCGGCGGGGGAGAAGCCGGGCAGGGTGCTCGGGCGGCGGGCCGTGCGCAGGGGGGCCACGTGCGCGTCGGGGGCGCCGGCCGCCGTGAGCTTGGCCGCCATGTAGGAGAACCAGCGCTCGGGGCGGGTGGTGCGGGTGCGCCGGACGATCGCCGCGTCCGCCGCGTGCATCGCGATCCAGGCGCCGGAGGCCTCGCGCACCTTGCCGGACAGGCCGTGGTGGTCGGGGTGGTGGTGGGTGATCACCACCCCCTGGATGTCGGCGGGCGCGGTGCCGCAGGCCGCCAGGCCCTCGGCGAGGGTGTCCCAGGAGGCCGGGTCGTCCCAGCCGGTGTCGATCAGCACCGGGCCGCGGTCGGTGTCGACGACGTAGACGAGGGTGTGGCCGAGTGGGTTGTCGGGGATGGGGACCTGGATGGACCGCACACCGCCGCCGTGGTCGTACACCTGCGCCATGGGCTCCCCAATCGCCGCGACACGTTTCCGGCCGACCCGGCCACTATAACTAGAACGCGTTTCGATGGGAGCCCGAGTCATCCATGTGCGGTCCGTGGACTCCTTGGAGTGGAACTGGTATCAGTTCAGGGATATCTGATGGCTCGTCAGAGTCAGAGTCAGAGCCAGAGTTCAGAGTCTCGCTCCAGGGGAGGCAGTCGCCATGACCGAGCTCGTGGAACACGGACAGCTGTTCATCGGCGGGGTGTTGACCGACCCCCTGGGCAAGGACGTCATCGAGGTGATCTCGCCGCACACGGAAGAAGTCATCGGACGCGTGCCGCACGCCTCGCCGGCCGACGTCGACCGGGCGGTCGCGGTGGCGCGCAAGGCGTTCGACGAGGGGCCCTGGCCGCGGATGAGCCTCGACGAGCGGATCGAGGTCGTCACGCGGATCAAGGACGCCATCGCCGTGCGGCACGAGGAGATCGCCCGCGTGATCTCCTCCGAGAACGGCTCCCCGTACTCCTGGAGCGTCCTCGCGCAGGCGCTGGGCGCGATGATGGTGTGGGACTCGGCGATCACGGTCGCGCGGAACTTCACGTACGAGGAGACACGCGACGGCGTGCTGGGGAAGATCCTCGTGCGGCGCGAGCCGGTCGGGGTCGTGGCCGCCGTCGTGCCCTGGAACGTCCCGCAGTTCGTCGCCGCCGCCAAGCTCGCGCCCGCGCTCCTGACCGGCTGCACGGTCATCCTCAAGCCGTCCCCGGAGTCGCCGCTCGACGCCTACCTCCTCGCCGAGATCGCGAAGGACGCCGGGCTGCCGGAGGGCGTGCTGTCCATCCTCCCGGCGGACCGCGAGGTGAGTGAGTACCTGGTCGGGCACCCGGGGATCGACAAGGTCTCCTTCACCGGGTCGGTGGCGGCGGGCAAGCGCGTCATGGAGGTCGCCGCCCGCAACCTCACCCGCGTGACACTGGAGCTGGGCGGCAAGTCGGCCGCCGTGGTCCTGCCGGACGCGGACGTCGAGGCGACCGTCGCCGGTGTCGTCCCGGCGGCCTGGATGAACAACGGCCAGGCATGCGTGGCCCAGACCCGGATCCTGCTCCCGCGCTCCCGCTACGACGAGTTCGCCGAGGCCTTCGCCGCGGCGGCCGGCGCGCTGGTGGTCGGCGACCCGCTGGACCCGGCGACACAGGTGGGCCCGCTGGTGGCGCAGCGCCAGCAGCGCAGGAACCTCGACTTCATCCGCATCGGACAGGAAGAGGGCGCGAAGATCCTGACCGGCGGCGGCCGTCCGGCGGGGCTGGAGAAGGGCTGGTACGTCGAGCCGACGCTCTTCGGGGACGTCGACAACTCGATGCGCATCGCCCGCGAGGAGATCTTCGGTCCGGTGATCTGTCTCCTGCCCTACGGCGACGAGTCCGAGGCCGTCAAGATCGCGAACGACTCCGACTACGGCCTGAGCGGCAGTGTCTGGACGGCCGACACCGCGCACGGCATCGAGATCGCCCGCCAGGTCCGTACCGGCACCTACTCGGTGAACACCTTCAGCCTGGACATGCTGGGCCCGTTCGGCGGCTACAAGAACTCCGGCCTGGGGCGGGAGTTCGGGCCCGAGGGGTACGGGGAGTACCTGGAGCACAAGATGATCCACCTGCCGGCCGGCTGGGAGGCGTAGGGATGGGCGACCGCTGGCACGTCGAGGTCGACCGGTCGGTGTGCATCGGCTCGGCCCAGTGCGTCCACCACGCCCCCGACGGCTTCCGCCTCGACACCGCCCGCCAGTCCCATCCGGCCGACCCGGAGACCGACGCGAACGAGACGATTCTGGCGGCGGCGGAGGGCTGCCCGGTGGAGGCGATCGTGGTCACGCTGCTGGGGAGCGGGGAGCCGGTGTTCCCGCCGGAGGAGTAGCGCCAGAAAATCCCTTTTCAGGGGGTTCATTTCCGGGCGAATGTTCTATTCTGGAAGTCGGCCTACGGGACGAGTGAGGGAGTCCGAACCGGAGTAGCCGACTCTGGCGAGAAGCAGACGGTTTCCGCTGGGGCCGACATCGACGGTCCGGGCTGAGAGGCCGGAAGGCAGCAGTCGGGCCGGAAGGCGACCCCCAGTACCTGATCCGGGCAATGCCGGCGAAGGGAACCCGTCTCGTAGGTCATTCACGCGTCCGGCGCGTCCGTGGGTGTCGTCAGGTCGATCAGCCGGCACACCGTCTCGATGTCGATCTTCACCTGGGCGATCGAGGCACGGCCCGACAGCCAGGTGATCAGCGCCGAGTGCCAGGTGTGCTCGATGACGCGGACCGCGGAGAGCTGCTCGGGCGTCGGGTTCTCCAGACCCATCGCGTCCAGGATGATCACCGTGGTCTGCCGGGAGACCTGGTCGACCTCGGGGGAGACGCTGCGGTCGGCGAACGTCAGGGCCCGCACCATGGCGTCGGCCAGATGCGGCTCGCGCTGAAGGGCGCGGAAGGCCCGCATCAGCGTCTCCGCGACCCGCTCGGCCGCCGTCTCCCCCTGCGGCGGCTTCTTCCGCAGCGTGCCGTGCATGTGCTCCAACTGGTCCTGCATCGTGGCGACCAGCAGATGCACCTTCGACGGGAAGTAGCGGTACAGCGTGCCGAGCGCCACCTGCGAGGACTCCGCGACCTCGCGCATCTGCACCGCGTCGAAACCGCCCCGGCTGGCGAGCTGCGCACTGGCGTGCAGGATGCGCCGGCGGCGGGCCTCCTGCCGCTCGGTGAGGGGCGGTGAGGCGGCGCTCGCGCTACTGACTTCCGCAGGCATGGATCCCGTTCCGTGACAGTCGGTGAGGGTGAGTGACCGGACAGAGCATGCCAGCGCGTCGGTCGTGGCGTGAATCACCTGATCCATCGCTCACAGCGGCGCTACCTGCCGGTAGATTCAGAGCCTCTTGAACGATCAAGTCTGAAACTTGTTCTAGATTAGCGTCCCGGCGTAATCTCGCGGGACAGTGCAGGGAGAAGGGGGCCCAGAGTGACCGCTGAGGCCAGGGAGGCCGGGTCCCCGAGGGACCTTGCCGCCGACGGCGAGCGACCGCTCGACATCGCGCTTCTCACCTATAAAGGGAACCCGTTCTGCGGCGGCCAGGGCGTCTATGTCCGGCACCTCTCCCGCGAGCTGGCCCGCCTGGGGCACCGCGTCGAGGTCATCGGCTCCCAGCCCTACCCCGTCCTCGACGAGGGCGCGGAGTACGCCGGCCGCCTGAGCCTCACCGAGCTCCCCAGCCTCGACCTCTACCGCCAGCCCGACCCCTTCCGCACGCCGAAGCGTGACGAGTACCGCGACTGGGTCGACGCGCTGGAAGTGGCGACCATGTGGACCGGCGGGTTCCCCGAGCCGCTGACGTTCTCGCTCCGCGCCCGCCGCCATCTGCGCGCCCGACGCAGCGAGTTCGACGTGGTGCACGACAACCAGACCCTCGGCTACGGCCTGTTGGGCGACGTCGGCGCGCCCCTCGTCACCACCATCCACCACCCCATCACCGTCGACCGGCAGTTGGAGCTGGACGCGGCGGAGGGCTGGAAGCGGCGGATGTCCGTACGCCGCTGGTACGCCTTCACGCGCATGCAGAAGCGGGTCGCGCGCCGGCTGCCGTCGGTGCTGACCGTGTCGGGCACGTCCCGCTCGGAGATCGTCGACCACCTCGGCGTCCGGCAGGACCGTATCCACGTGGTGCACATCGGCGCGGACACGGACCTGTTCTCGCCGGATCCCTCGGTACGGCAGATCCCGGGCCGCATCGTGACGACGTCCAGCGCCGATGTCCCGCTGAAGGGCCTGGTCTTCCTCGTCGAGGCCCTCGCCAAGGTCCGCGCCGAGCATCCCGACGCCCACCTGGTCGTCGTCGGCAAGCGGCCCGAGGAAGGCCCGGTCGCGCAGGCCATGGAGCGCTACGGCCTCGAAGGCGCCGTCGAGTTCGTCAAGGGCATCTCCGACGCGGAGCTCGTCGACCTGGTCCGCTCGGCGCAGGTGGCGTGCGTGCCGTCGCTCTACGAGGGCTTCTCCCTGCCGGCCGCCGAGGCCATGGCCACGGGCACGCCGCTCGTCGCCACGACCGGCGGGGCGATTCCCGAGGTCGCCGGCCGCGACGGCGAGACGTGTCTGGCGGTGCCGCCGGGCGACCCGGGCGCCCTGGCCGCCGGCCTGAGCCGCCTGCTCGGCGACCCCGAACTCCGCGACCGCCTGGGCGCGGCCGGACGCGACCGGGTCCTGCGCAACTTCACCTGGGCCAAGGCCGCAGAGGGGACGGTGTCCCGCTACCGCGAGGCCATATCCCGCTCAGGGGGTCGCGACGGGGGGCACAGGGGGGCCGGGGCAGACAAGGCGACCGAGGCGGCGCAGTCCGGCGATTCCGCACGTGTGACGGAAGTTGAGGTTGCCGTGGCGGGCGACGCCGTGCCGGTGGCCGAGGCCGCCGGGCTCGCAGAGGCCGTACCTGTGACGGACGCTGCCGCGACGGCCGCCGGAATCGGCCGAGCCGCGCGCGTGTCCGAGGCCGCCCAGTGACCGTCGTACACACGCCCGCCCACCCCCATCGCCCCAGTTGTTCCCCTCACCCCCACCCTTCCGACCGCGAAAGCAGGGCCACGTGCTGACCGTCGACTTCTCCCGGTTCCCGCTTGCCCCGGGGGACCGTGTTCTGGATCTCGGCTGTGGGGCCGGCCGGCACGCGTTCGAGTGTTATCGGCGCGGTGCCCAGGTCGTGGCGCTGGACCAGAACGCCGAGGAAATCCGCGAGGTCGCCAAGTGGTTCGCGGCGATGGAGGAGGCGGGGGAGGCCCCCGAGGGCGCCACCGCCACCGCGATGGAGGGTGACGCGCTCGCGCTGCCGTTCCCCGACGAGTCCTTCGACGTCGTGATCATCTCCGAGGTCATGGAGCACATCCCGGACGACAAGGGCGTACTCGCCGAGATGGTGCGGGTGTTGAAGCCCGGCGGGCGGATCGCCGTCACCGTGCCCCGCTACGGGCCCGAGAAGGTCTGCTGGACGCTCTCCGACGCGTACCACGAGGTCGAGGGCGGCCACATCCGCATCTACAAGGCGGACGAACTGCTCGCGAAGATCCGCGAGGCCGGCCTGAAGCCGTACGGCACCCATCACGCGCACGCGCTGCACTCGCCGTACTGGTGGCTGAAGTGCGCGTTCGGCGTCGACAACGACAAGGCGCTGCCGGTGCGGGCGTACCACAAGCTGCTGGTCTGGGACATCATGAAGAAACCGCTGGCCACCCGGGTCGCCGAACAGGCACTGAACCCGCTGATCGGCAAGAGCTTCGTGGCGTACGCGACCAAGCCCCACCTGCCCCGGCTCTCCGAGGCGGCCGCCAAGTGACGACCCCCCGGACAGAACACCTCGTCCTGCCCGGGGTCCTCACCGCCGAGCAGGCCGCCGCGACCGTCGCAGGGATCCTCGCCGTGCAGCGGGAGGACGGGGCGATCCCGTGGTTCCGTGGGCATCACCTCGACCCGTGGGACCACGTCGAGGCGGCGATGGCGCTGGACGCGGCCGGTGAACACGCCGCCGCCGAGCGGGCGTACACCTGGCTGGCCACCCACCAGAACGAGGACGGCTCCTGGTACGCCGCCTACCAGGACGGGGCCCACGACGACGTCACCGACCCCGGGCGCGAGACCAACTTCGTCGCCTACATTGCCGTAGGCGTCTGGCACCACTACCTCTCCACCGGCGACGACACGTTCCTGGACGGGATGTGGCCGTCCGTCTACGCGGCCGTCGAGTTCGTCCTGAAGCTCCAGCAGCCGGGCGGGCAGATCGGCTGGCGGCGCGATGACGACGGCACGGCGACAGCGGACGCGCTGCTGACCGGTTCGTCGTCGATCCACCACGCGCTGCGGTGTGCGCTCGCGATCGCCGAGCAGCGCGAAGAGCCGCAGCCGGACTGGGAGTTGGCGGCGGGCGCGCTACGGCACGCGATCCGTCGGCACCCGGAGCGGTTCCTCGACAAGAACCGGTACTCGATGGACTGGTACTACCCGGTGCTGGGCGGGGCGTTGACGGGCGCCGAGGCCAAGTCCCGGATGGAGGAAGGCTGGGACCGGTTCGTCGTGCCCGGACTCGGAGTGCGGTGCGTCGTGCCCAACCCGTGGGTGACGGGCGGCGAGTCGGCCGAACTCGCCCTGGCCCTGTGGGCGATGGGCGAGTCCGACCGGGCACTGGACATCCTCCAGTCGATCCAGCATCTGCGGGACCCGGAGAGCGGCCTGTACTGGACGGGCTACGTCTTCGAGGACGCCGCTGTCTGGCCGCTCGAACTCACGACCTGGACGGCCGGTTCGCTGTTGCTGGCCGTCGCCGCGCTGGGCGGGCATGAGGCGACGTGCGCGGTGTTCGGCGGGGATCGCCTGCCGACCGGGCTGGACCCGGACTGCTGCGGCTGACGTCGGGGTCAGTGGCGGTGGACCCGGTTGGCGATGGCGTGGCCCACGAACAGGTACACGACCGCCGCCAGGCCGTACCCCGCCACGACCCTCGCCCACTCCTCGTCGAAGGTGAACAGATCGTGGGACCACCCCGCCAGCCAGCGGGCCGCGTCGTGGACGAACTGGACGAAGTCGTTCGCCCGGTTGGCGTCCAGCAGGTACATCAGGATCCACATGCCCAGGATGAGGGCCATGACGTCAGCGACGATCGCTATGGCCGTGCCGGCCTGATTGGAACCGTTGCGATATCTAGGGGACATGCCCTGCGGGTAGCCCGGGACGCGTGACTGAAACCCTTGACCAAAACTCGCGGTTGAGCATTCCGGCTGGAACCCGAACGGGTCCTCACGTTCAACTGGCGTTTCCCGTAAGGTCGTTCACCCGTCATCGCGATCACCGACGATCCTGCCCCAGCCACGGGGGGAGACGCAGGTGCCCGCGAACAGACCCGCTTCCGAAGAGCCCCGCTTAGCCGTCAACAGACCCCCGCGCGCCCGCCCGCGCCGCAGAGTGCTTGCGCTCGCGCTGCCGGTCCCGATCGTCGGCCTGATCCTCCTCATGGCCACCGGGAACCTGCTGTTACCGCTGCGGCAGGTCGTCACCATAGAGGCGAAGATGGCCTCCAAGCGGGACTTCTTCCAGGACCCCGAGGTCGAGCGGCTTTTGATGAAGCACGGATTCCGCGTGCACATCACGAGCATGGGCTCGCGCGAGATCGCCAACCAGGACTTCGAGGGATACGACGTCGTCTTCCCCTCCGGTCAGCCCGCGGCCGACCTGATCAGCCGCGAGCGCGCCGCGGTGAACCGCCCGGTGCTGCTGTACCGCCCGTTCGTCAGCCCCATCGTGCTGGCCACGTACCGGAGTTACGCGGAGACGCTCGACAGCTACGCGAACGAGTCCGACGACGCGGACATCGCCGACGCGCAGCCGAACCCGGGCGGCCGACCGATGTACTACACCCTCGACATGACCCCTTTCGTCAAACTCACCGAGGACGACAGGCGCTGGAAAGACATCGGCATCGGCCGGCACGGAGTCGAGAACTCCAACAAGATCCTCGCCCAGACCTCCGACATCTGTGAGTCCAACTCCGCCGGCACCTACCTCGGCCTCGTCGCCTTCGTCCAGAACGAGAACGACGCCCCGGACGACGAGAAGGAGGCCGCCCGGGTCGCCCAGGAGATCAAGCCGCTCCTCGTCGAACAGGGCCTGCCGTCCTCCGAGCGGGCGGAAACGTATCTGTCCCCCGACGGGCAGAGCATCGCCCCGATCTCCGTGATCTACGAACACCAGTTCCTCGCCCACCAGATCCGCCACCAGGCCGAGAAGGGCAAGACGGACGACGACCGCGTCCTGCTCTACCCCTCCACGCGATTCGTCACCGAACCCCAGCTCGTCGCCCTGACCGGCGAAGGCGCTCGGCTCGGCGAACTCGTCAGCGAGGACCCCGAACTCCAGCACCGCGCCATGGAACTGGGCTTCCGCGCCCGCAACAGCAACAACGGCGGCACGACCGGCGACGAACTCACCGAGTTCCTCACCCGGCGGCACATCCCCGTGCCCACCACCTCGTCCAACGACACCCGTGCGGTGCTGCCCCCGCTGCCCCTCCTGGAACAGATGATCAAGACGGTCGGCGACTGCCCGGACCGGAAGGGCGACGTCCAGTGAGGCGCGGGGCAGGCCCGTTGGTTCCCTGTCTGGCGCTCTGCCTGACCCTCCTGGCCGCCGTACTCACCGCCTGCTCGGGCGACGACGGCGACGAGCCCGTCCGGCTGCGCGTACTCGCCAGTCCCGACCTGGCCGTACTCACCCCACTCCTCGGCGAGTTGCAGCAGGAGACCGGCGTCGACCTTCGGCTGGACCTGCGGCCCGACGCCGAGACGAAGGCACCGGACCGCGACCGCTACGACCTCGCCTGGCTGTCCTCCGACCGCTATCTGCGGCTTACCGCCAGGAGTGCGGTCCAGGGGTTGCAGCGCACGGCGACCATGACATCCCCGGTGGTCATCGGACTGAAGCCCGACGCGGCGCGCAAACTCCGCACGGAGATGCCCGGCGGTCGGCTCACCTGGGCGGACATCGCGGACGCCGCCGCCACGGGCACCGTCCGCTTCGGGATGGCGGATCCCCGGCAGTCCGCCAGCGGGCTTGCCGCCCTGGTCGGCGTCGCCACGGCCGCGGCCGGCACCGGCGGGGTACTGCGCCCCGGCGACGTCTCCTGCGACCGGCTGCGCGGCTTCCGCTCCGGCCAGGCCCTCACCGCGGACACCTCGCCGGACCTCGTCGACACCTACGTCGACCACCAGGACGAGGCCAACGCCCTCATCACGTACGAGTCCGACCTGCTCGCCCTCAACGCCACCGACCGCCTCGACGACCGCCTGGAGGTCGTCCGCCCCGAGGACGGCATGGTCCTCGCCGACTTCCCCCTGCTCCTCCTCGACGCCTCGCACCGCGCCGCCTACGCGAAGGTGACCGAGTGGCTCCAGCGCGACTCGGTGCAGCAGGAGATCATGCGGCGCACCCTGCGCCGCCCCGTCAGCACCACGGTCACCCGCGACCCACAGCTACGCGAGCCGGTCGGCAACGCGCTCTACTTCCCCGACCAACTCACCGTCATCGAAACCCTGTTGGCGGACTACGGCGACCCCGACCGGCGTACCGCCAGCCAGGTCGTCTTCCTGCTCGACTTCTCCGGCTCGATGCGCGGCGAACGGATGACCGCGCTCCGCAAGGCCTTCGCCGACCTGAGCGGCGCCGACTCCACGGCCTCCGGCAAGTTCGCCCGCTTCTACCGGGGCGAGCGGCTGACGGTGGTCCGCTTCGGCGGCCGCGTCCTGGAGGAGAGGACGGTCACCGTCACCGGCCCGAAGGACCTGCGGACGCTGGCCGACATCGTGGCCCGCGGCGGCTACGGCGACTCCACGGCCGTATGGTCCGCCCTCGACCACGGCTACCGCACCGCAGCCCGCGAGCTGGCGGACGACCCCGACCGTGCCGTCTCACTCGTCCTCATGACGGACGGCGAGAACAACGCGGGCCTTGCCTATGCGGACTTCGTACGCAGCCACCAAGCACTCCCGGCCCCCGTCCGCACCGGCGTCCACACCTACCCCGTCCACTTCGGCGACGCCGACGCGGCAGAACTGCGGCGCGCGGCGGCGCAGACGGGCGGGCGGATGGTGGAAGCCGCCGACTCCTCCCCTTCCGCCCCTTCCTCCCTTTCCGAGGCGTTCAAGGAGATCCGTGGCTGTCACTGACGCACTGTGGTGGAGCATGTGGTGGCCGTGGATGACGGTCTGGCTGGCGACGGCCGTCGGAGCGGTGGTGCTCGCGGCGGTCCTGGTACGCCAGTCCCGCGAGCGGCGCCGCCGGATGCGCCGGTGGCAGTCCGCGTACAGCATCTGCCTGTACCTGGACGAGCAGTCCGTCATGGACCTCTACGAGATCGGTAACTACCGGTCCGCGCTGGAGGAGGCCGTGGAGCTGCGGACGAAGGTCGACACGAGTGTCGGCATCTGGACCCGCTTTCTGGCCTGGCTGTTCCGCGCCAAGCGGGACGTCAGCCAGGAGACGTTCCGCAAGTTCGTCCGCAAGGACAAGCCGATCAACGTGATCGGCATGCTCATCGACGCCTTCGAACGCGCCGACGTCATCGTCCACGCCGACCTGCCCACGATGACCGTGGTCCCCAACCGCGTACTCGCCGACCGCCTCGGCGACGATCGCGAAGTCTCCCTGAGCCGCATCGGGGAGTTCGTCTCGGTACGAGCGGAGTTCACGCGCGTACCGGACGTGCCGGAGGGCTTCGTCCTGCGCGCCGAGTACGGCGACGATCAACCCCCCGTCTACATGCGAGTCGTAGCCTCCGGCAACGCCCGTCGCTCCATCCCCGCCGGCACGTTCACGGCCCGCTGCCTCGGCAAGATGACGGGCTGGCGCGAGGAGACTCGGGAGGCGACGCTGGAGGCGCTGGCGATCTTCTGGTGACCCGTCCTGCGTCCGGCTCAGGAGTTGAGCTCGGCGAGCACGCGCAGCGTGTGCGGATCGGGCGCGAGGACCAGCAGATCGGTCACGGGCCCCTTGCGCCACAACTCCAGCCGCTCGGCGATGCGTTCACGGGGCCCGACGAGGGAGATCTCGTCGGCGAAGGCGTCGGGCACGGCGAATACGGCCTCCTCGCGCCGCCCGTCGAGGAACAGCTCCTGGATCCGCCGGGCCTCCTCCTCGTACCCCATCCGCGCCATGAGGTCGGCGTGGAAGTTGCGGGCCGCGTGGCCCATGCCGCCGATGTAGAGGCCGAGCATGGCCTTGACGGGGAGGAGACCCTCGGAGACGTCGTCGCAGACCCGCACGCGGGCCATGGGGGCGACGAGGAAGCCGTCGGGAAGATCGCCGACCGCCTCCCCGTACACGTCAGGCCTGCTCGGCGACCAGTACAACGGCAGCCAGCCGTCGGCGATACGGACGGTCTGGGCGACGTTCTTCGGCCCCTCGGCACCGAGGAGTACGGGCAGGTCCGGGCGCAGGGGGTGGGTGATCGGCTTCAGCGCCTTGCCGATGCCGGTGGCGTCCGGACCGCGGTACGGATGGGAGTGGAAGCGCCCATCGACCTCGACGGGCGCCTCGCGCCGCAGCACTTGCCGTACGACATCGACGTACTCCCGCGTCGCGGTCAACGGCGACTTCGGGAACGGCCTCCCGTACCAGCCCTCCACCACCTGCGGCCCCGACAGCCCGAGCCCCAGCATCATGCGGCCGCCGGAGAGGTGGTCGAGCGTGAGGGCGTGCATCGCGGTGGTGGTGGGGGAGCGGGCGGCCATCTGCGCAACGGCCGTGCCGAGCTTGATCCTTGAGGTCTGCGCGGCGATCCAGGTCAGCGGCGTGAAAGCGTCGGAGCCCCAGGACTCCGCGGTCCACACGGAGTCGTAGCCGAGCTGCTCGGCCTCCAGGGCGAGGGGTACGTGGTCCGCGGAGGGGCCGCGGCCCCAGTAACCGAGTGCGAGCCCGAGCCGCATGTCCGCCTCCTGACGGTACGTCAGATGTGCTTGGAGGCTTGCGACTGTACGACGACGGCCCCTCACCGGGAAGGGTGAGGGGCCGTACGGGACGCTCAGGGGCTCAGCCGCGCTGAATACCCGAGGTGTCCTGCAGCACGCCACGGCGGCCGTCCTGCGTCTGCGCGACCAGGGCGGCGCCGCGCTGCTCGACGGCCAGGTACCAGGTGCCCGGCGCGAGTTCGGCGATCGGGGTCGGCGAGCCGTCCTCTCCGAACAGCGGGCGCGGCACGGGCACGGCGAACCAGAACGGGGAGAAGTCCCCGCCCGTCGCCGGAGCCGGCGCGCCCGGCTGCGGCTGGCCGCCACCGAAGGGCTGCCCCGGCTGCGGCTGACCGCCGTAGGGCTGCTGCCCCGGCTGCGGCTGCTGGGCACCCGGGTAGCCGTAACCACCCTGCGGCTGGCCGCCGTAGGGCTGGGGGGCGGCGGGGCGGGGAGCCGGGAGCAGGGCGGCCTGGAGGGCGGGGACGAGGGGGGTGGCGATGGCGGCGCCGGCGAGGGCCAGGGTGGCGATCAGGCCGAGGATGAGACCGACGCCCGTGTTTTCCGCGTCGATCGTCCACCACAACAGCGACCAGGCGGCCGCCACGCTCAGGCCGACACCGAGGGGGCCCAACTCAAGTCCGGCGACCTTGCGCGGCTGGGGCAGTAGGTGGGCGACCACAATGAGTGCGGCGCCGATCACGCCGGTCATGTACGTACCGAGCCCGAGGCCGATGCTCACGTCCCAGGCGTTCGGAACGTTGACGTTCTCGCAATAGGCTTCCGGGCCGTCGCAGCTGGCAACGCCGAGGAACGACGCGATGAACAGCAATACCGCTGCTCCGATCACCACGCCGTCGCCTCGAGTGAGGGAGCGGATATTCACTTCAGGTCCTTCGTCAGTCGTCTCAACATCGGCATCGCTGGAGGCGTCGCTGTCACCATGTCGCCGTCAGGCCCCGGTGTGAAGCGCGGGGGTGGCCCCTCATCGTAGGAATGACCTTATCGTCCGACCGACGAGGGTGTCCGCCGGGATCAACCCGTGGACCATTACCCGCGCAGGAAATCCGCGATTCCCTCAGAGATCCCTCGCGCAGCCTTCTGTCGCCACGCCCCACTGGTGAGCAACGCCGCGTCCTTGGTATCGCGCATGTTGCCGCACTCGATGAACACCTTGGGAACCGTTGACAGATTGAGACCGCCGAGGTCCTTACGCGTGACGAGGCCGGTGCCGTCGCCGATGTAGTTGGAGGGGGCGTTGCCCGTGACGCGGACGAAGGAGCCGGCGATGCGCTCGCCGAGGTCGCGGGAGGGGGCGACGATGGGGCCGGTGTCGGCGGCGCCCGCGTCGACCTCGCCGGGGAGGATGACGTGGAAGCCGCGCTGGCCTGCGCCGGCGCCGTCCGCGTGGATGGAGACGACCGCGTCGGCGTCCGCCTTGTTGCCGATCTCGGCGCGCTCGTCGACGCAGGGGCCCCACGAGCGGTCGCCGTCCTGCGTGAACTTGACCGTGGCGCCCTGCTTCTGGAGCAGCGTGCGCATCCTGTGGGCGACGTCCAGGGTGAACTTGGCTTCCGTGTAGCCGTCGTTGGTGGACGTCCCCGTGGTGTCGCACTCCTTCCAGTTCGTGCCGATGTTCACCTTGCGGTTGATTTCGGCGGTGTGCTGGAAGTTGTTCGGATTGTGGCCCGGGTCGATGACGACGACCTTGCCCTGGAGGGGGCCGGAAGCGGACGTGGAGTCCGCGGTGGGGGTCGGCCCCGGCGGCTTGTCGTCGTTCGTGGAGGAGACCGTCGGCGTCGAGTCCGACCGGGGCGAGGACGGCTGTACGGCAGCGTTGCCGGAGCCGCCGCCGTCGCCCTGGGCGCCCAGCGCCTCGTACATCACCCACCCGAGCAGGGCCCCCGGCACCAGCGCGGCGACCGCGACGGTCAGGGTTCGGCGCCGGTTGCGGCGGGGCTGGGGAGGATCGAAGTCCGGACCTACGTACGACACGCCTGACACCTTACGGGCCGAACATGGCCTTCACCGGGAGGCACGGTCGAGCGGCGTCAGAGATCAGACGCCCGAGCCCGTCCGCTTCAGCACCCGCAGCGATTCCGTCACCGACACCTCCGTGAACGCTCCGGACTCCAGCGCCCGCAGATACACCCGGTACGGCGCCTGCCCGGTGAACTCGTCCTCCGGGTCCGGGAACACGTCGTGGATGACGAGCAGGCCGCCCTCGGCGACATGCGGGGCCCAGCCCTCGTAGTCGGCGGTGGCGTGCTCGTCGGTGTGGCCGCCGTCGATGAAGACGAGGGCGAGGGGGGAGTTCCAGATCTTCGCGACCTGCGGGGAGCGGCCGACGAGGGCGATCATGTGCTCCTCCAGGCCGGCCCGGTGCAGGGTCCGGCGGAACGTCGGCAGCGTGTCCATCACGCCGAGCTCGGGGTCGACCGTCTCCGGGTCGTGGTACTCCCAGCCCGGCTGCTGCTCCTCGCTGCCGCGGTGGTGGTCGACCGTGAGGGCGGTTACGCCTGCCTCGCGGGCGGCGTCGGCGAGCAGGATGGTGGAGCGGCCGCAGTAGGTGCCGACCTCCAGGAGGGGGAGGCCGAGGCGGCCGGCCTCGACGGCGGCCGCGTACAGGGCCAGGCCCTCGCCCGTGGGCATGAAGCCCTTCGCGGCCTCGAACGCGGCCAGGATCTCGGGCTTGGGGGCCGGGGTCATCGGGGTCCCTTCGGTCGTACGAGCAGGTGGGGCCCATCGTGCATCACACCCCCCGTCAGGTGGGTGACGGGGGGTGTGATGGCGGCCGGGCGGGCCTCCGGCCGGTGACGTCTCCTCAGACGGTGACCGTCTCCTCCGGCAGTGGCAGGTCCACATCCACCGCGCTGTCGTCGCCCGCGTGCGTCGCCGAAGAGGCGAGCGGCCCGTGGCCGTCGGCGCGGGCGGCCAGGACGTAGGCGCCCTGGGTGGGGACGGTGAGGGCGTAGCTGCCGTCGTCCCCGGAGAGGGTCGCGCCTGCCTGACGGCCGCGGCGGTCGATCAGGGTCACCTTGGCGCGGGCCACCGGGGTGCCCTCGGCGTCCAGGACGCGGCCGCGGAAGCCGCGCAGCGCCTCCTCGGCGCGTTCCAGGTTGGCGTCCTCCTCGCTGCTGGCGCGCAGCTGCGGGTGGGCCGCGGCCGGGCGCTGCTTCGGGAGGAAGAGGGCCAGCAGGAGGCCGACGGCGACCGCGGCGGTCGCGATCAGGAAGGAGACGCGGAAGCCGTGCATGGTCGGGACCTCGACGCCGCCGACGTTGTTCGCGGTGTTGGCCAGCACCATGCCGATGACGGCGCTGGAGACCGACGTACCGATGGAACGCATCAGCGTGTTGAGGCCGTTCGCCGCGCCCGTCTCCGAGGCCGGGACCGCGCCGATGATCAGGGCGGGGAGGGAGGAGTAGGCGAGGCCGATGCCCGCGCCGAGGATCACCGCGATGACGAGGCTCTGCCAGGGGGCGCTCATCAGGCCGAGGCCGGCGCCGTAGCCGATGGCGATGATCAGCATGCCGAGGATCAGGGTCGTCTTGGGGCCGTACTTCGCCGAGAGGCGGGCGTAGACCGGCGCCGTGAACATCATCGTCAGGCCCAGCGGGGCCACCAGCAGACCCGCGACGACCATGGACTGGCCGAGGCCGTAGCCGGTCTCCTTCGGCAGCTGGAGCAGCTGGGGGAGGACCAGGGAGACGACGTAGAAGCTGACGCCGACCATGATCGAGGCGAGGTTGGTGAAGAGGACGGCCGGGCGGGCCGTGGTGCGCAGGTCGACCAGGGGGGCCTTGGTGCGCAGCTCGTAGACACCCCAGAGGAGGAGGGTGGCGGCCGACGCGCCGAACATGCCGAGCGTGGTGCCGGACGTCCAGCCCCAGTCGCTGCCCTTGGTGATGGGGAGGAGGAAGAGGACGAGGCCCACGGTGAGGCCGAGGGCGCCGAGGTAGTCGAAGGAGCCCTCCGCGCGGAGCTTGGACTCCGGTACGACGGCGAGGGTGAGGACGATGGCGAGGACGCCGAGGCCGGCGGCGCCGTAGAAGAGGGCGTGCCAGTTCGCGTTCTGGGCGACCAGGGCCGCGGCGGGCAGTGCGAGTCCGCCGCCGACGCCGATCGAGGAGCTCATCAGGGCCATGGCCGAGCCGAGCTTCTCGCGGGGCAGCATGTCGCGCATCAGGCCGATGCCGAGCGGGATCGCGCCCATCGCGAAGCCCTGCAGGGTGCGTCCGACGATCATGGGGAGCAGGGTGCTGGTGAACGCGCTGATCAGCGCGCCGACCACCATCACGGACAGGCTGGCTATGAGCATGCGCCGCTTGCCGTAGAGGTCACCGAGGCGGCCCATGATCGGGGTGGCGACGGCGCCCGAGAGGAGAGTCGAGGTCAGGACCCAGGTGGCGTTGCTGGGCGCGGTGCTCAGCAGCTGCGGCAGGTCCTTGATCACGGGGACGAGCAGGGTCTGCATTACCGCGACAACGATGCCCGCGAAGGCGAGGACCGGGACGAGGGGGCCGGTCGCTCCGCCGGTGGGCTTTTCGGTCGTCGTTTGTGTCATGTGTACCTCGAACTCCGTGTGCCTGGGCAACTATTCCGATGCTTTGGGTCACTAACGAAATCTTGACCTTCTCTTGGGGAAAGGGGGGCCGGCGGGCGCTGGTCGCCCCGGCGGCCCAGGCTGACTGGGTCATTGGCCTAGGGCGAATTCCCGATGCCAGGAGCGTCTGTCGTTGAGAGCATGACAGGCATGCTCGAAGCCGCCGACGTCACCCGTGCCCCCCGCCGAACCGCGCCGCCCACCTGGCTGGTGGTGGCGCTCGCCTGTGCGGGGCAGTTCCTGGTCGTGCTCGACGTGTCCGTCGTGAACGTGGCACTGCCCTCGATGCGGGCCGACCTGGGGATGAGCGCCCAGGGACTGCAGTGGGTCGTGAACGCGTACGCCATCGCCTTCGCGGGGTTCATGCTGCTCGGCGGACGGGCCGGGGACCTCTACGGCCGTAAGCGGATGTTCCTCGTCGGGCTCGGGGTGTTCACCCTGGCCTCGCTGGCCGGCGGGCTGGCCCAGCAGGAGTGGCAGCTGCTGGCCGCGCGGGCCGTGCAGGGGCTGGGCGCGGCGGTGCTGGCACCCTCGACGCTGACGATCCTCACGGCGGCGGTGCCGGAGGGGGCGGCCCGGGCGCGGGCCATAGGCACGTGGACCGCCGTCGGCGCGGGCGGTGGTGCGGCGGGCGGGCTCGTCGGCGGGCTGCTGGTGGAAGCCCTGTCGTGGCGCTGGGTCCTGCTGATCAACGTGCCGGTGGGCGCGGTCGTACTGGCCGGTTCCGTGCTGTGGCTCTCGGAGAGCCGGGCCGGGGACCGGCGGCGGCTGGATCTGCCGGGGGCGGTACTGGTGACGGCGGGGCTGGCGACGATGGCGTACGGCATCTCGCAGACGGAGGCCTCCGGCTGGACGGCGGCGGCCACGGTCCTGCCCCTGCTCGCCGGGGTCGCGCTGATCGGTGTCTTCTTGGTCGTGGAGTCGCGTACGGCGGCGCCGCTGATGCCGCTCGGGCTGCTGCGGGTGCGGGCGGTGTCGTCGGCGAACGCGGCGATGTTCCTGTGCGGGTCGGCGATGTTCTGCATGTGGTACTTCATGACGCTGTACGCGCAGAACGTGCTGGGCTACACCCCGCTGGAGGCCGGTCTGGCGCTGGTGCCGAGCTCGCTGGCCGTGATCCTCGGCTCCAAGCTCGCGCCGCTGCTCATGCGGTGGTTCGGCCCGCGCACCGTCGCGGCCACCGGCACGCTCGTGGCGGTCGCCGGCTTCGGCCGGCAGTCGATGCTGAGCGTGGACGGCGCGTACCTGACCTCGATCATGGTGCCGGGCGTCCTGATGATGCTCGGCGCGGGCCTGGCGGCGACACCCCTCGCGGCCCTGGCCACGTCCGGCGCGGAGCCGGGGGAGGCCGGCCTGGTCTCGGGTCTCGTCAACACCTCCCGCACCATGGGCGGTTCACTGGGCCTCGCGGTCCTGTCGACCCTGGCAGCGGCCCGCTCGGGCGGCAGCGACACGCCGGCGGCGCTGACGGAGGGGTATGCGCTGGCGTTCCGGACGGGGGCGGGGGTGCTGGCCGGGGGAGCGGTGCTGATGGTGGTCTGGCTGCCGCGGAGGGGACGGGGCAGTGAGGGGGTGAGGTGACGCGGGGGATGTCGGCTCGGCATTGCCGCGGGGTGGTTCGGGCGGGGGGTTGCGGTCGCCCGTGACTGGCGGCCGGTGAAGCTCAGGGGTCGGGGGAGGCCAGTTCGGCGGGAGGGCGGCGCGGTCGGGCCGGCGTCCGGTGCCTTCGTCTCCGCGTCTGCGGTGGCTCGGTGGTCGGCTACCGGGGCCGGGCGGGCGAGTGCCTGTCACCGGCAGAGTGGCGGAACGGCGCCCCGGCGCCGGCCGACCCGGACGAGGTCCTCGCAGGGACGAGCCCCGCTACAACCACCCCTGCTGCCGGGCCTCCCGCGTCGCCTCCATCCGGTTGCGCGTACCCGTCTTGCCGATCGCGGAGGACAGGTAGTTGCGGACCGTCGACTCGGAGAGGTGGAGCCGGGTCGCGATGTCGGCGACCGTCGCGCCGTCCGTCGAGGCGTTGAGGACGTCGCGTTCGCGGGCGGTGAGGGGGTTGGGGCCGGCGCTCAGGGCAGCCGCGGCGAGGGCCGGGTCGATCACCGTCTCGCCGGTCAGCACGCGGCGGACGGCGGCCGCCAGTTCCTCCACGGGGCCGTCCTTGACCAGGAAGCCGGCGGCGCCCGCCTCCATGGCCCGGCGCAGATAGCCGGGGCGGCCGAAGGTCGTCAGGATCAGCACCCGGCAGTCGGGGACCTGGTCGCGCAGCTCGGCCGCGGCGTCCAGCCCGCTGCGGCCGGGGAGTTCGATGTCGAGGAGAGCGACGTCCGGGCGGTGGGTGAGGGCGGCGTCCACGATCACGTCCCCGGCCCCCACCTGCGCCACGACCTCGATGTCCGGCTCCAGCCCGAGCAGTAAAGCGAGTGCCCCGCGCATCATGCCCTGGTCCTCCGCGAGCAGCACCCGGATGGACTTGGCGGGCCGGTGCTCCCGCGGCATCTCGTTCACGGGGCAAGAGTAGGGCGCCCGGGGTTCGGCGGACCGTCCCCGGTCAGCGCGAAAAGTGGTTGCCGAGCTGAGCCACGGGCGCGCCCGCCTCACCGGCCCCGACAGGGCCGGCAGCCGGTCGTGCCCGGGCGGCGGAGCCGCTGCCCGGTACCGCTCTGTGTCTCTGGGGGCGGTCGCCGCGCCGCCCCGGGCCCGCCTCACCGGCCCCGACAGGGCCGGCAGCCGGTCGTGCCCGGGCGGCGGAGCCGCTGCCCGGTACCGCCCCGTGTCTCCGGGGCGGTCACCGCATCGCCCGGGCCCGCCCCCACCGCGACCCACAAGGCCGGCAGCCGGTTCCGCCCAGGCAGCGGAGCCGCTGCCCGGTACCGCCCCGTGTCTCCGGGGCGGTCACCGCATCGCCCGGGCCCGCCCCCACCGCCACCCACAAGGCCGGCAGCCGGTCCCGCCCAGGCAGCGGAGCCGCTGCCCGGTACCGTCCCGCGCCTCCCCGGAGCGGTCAGTGCACCGCCCGCTCAGCCCGTCGGCACCAACTCCCTTTCCTCCACCGGCATTTCCGCTCGCACCAGGAACCCTTGACGCGGCCCCGGCCCCGCTGTCAGCGTGCCCCCGGCCGCGGAGAGGCGTTCCGTCAGCCCCCGCAGGCCCGTGCCGCCGATGCCCTCCCGGGGGGCCGTCAAGGGGTGCCGGAGCCGTCGTCGGTCACCGTCACGTGGACGCGCTCCACGTCGCCCGAGACCGTGATCTCGCAGTGGGCCGCGCCACTGTGCCGCAGGACGTTGGTGACCGCCTCGCGTACCACCCACCCCAGCAGGGCCTCCGTCTGCTGGGGGAGGGGAGGGCCGGACTGGTGGAACGCCGGGGTGATGCCCGCCGCCGCCAGGGCCGAGTGGGCGCGGTCCAGCTCCGTGGCCAGGCTGCCCCTGCGGTAGCCCGTCACCGCCTCGCGGATCTCCGTGAGCGCCTGCCGGCCCACGGACTCGATGTCGGCGACCTGGGCGACGGCCGCGTCCAGGTCCCGCACGGCCAGCCGCCGCGCCGCCTCCGACTTCACCACGATCACGGAGAGGGTGTGACCGAGCAGGTCGTGCAGGTCGCGGGAGAAGCGCAGGCGTTCCTCCTCGACCGCGCGCCGGGCCAGCTCCTCGCGGGCGGCGCGCAGTTCCCGTACCGCCTCGGACAGGGACAGGATCGCCGCCGTCACGATCGTCGAGATCCAGGTGGCGTAAGCGATGTCGAGGCCGCCCCAGCCGTCCTGCAGGAAGGCGACCAGGCCGGAGAGCACGGTCACCGCCGCCCCGGTCAGGCGCAGCCGCGGCATCCTTACGACCGCGCCCGTCGCGAGGCCGAGCAGCGGGAAGAACAGCAGCCAGCTGCCGCCGTAGCCCAGGCCGAGTGCGCAGGTCACCGCCGTCAGCAGGCCCAGCGCCAGCTGCGTGGAGCGGGCCTCGCGCTTCTCCTTCACGAACGCGCGGAACGACACGTAGATGTAGAGCGAGTTGAAGGTGAGCAGCCCCAGGCCGCCGATCCACGGGTTGGGCGTCTCCCCCTGGAAGAGGTTCGAGAAGGAGCCCATCCCCAGCAGCAGCCACGGCAGCAGGGCGAACCCGGTCGGGCGCGGGCCCGGGGTGCCGGGGAGCCGTCCGGCCCTCAGCGGAGTCGGTGTGCACGACACCTTGCGCGTCCAGGACATGTCCCGTCCCCCGTTCGTCGGATCCGTCCCCAGTGTCATGGCTCAGACGCTACGGATCGAGGCCCGCGTACGGCAGGTCCGGTTGTCAGCACTCCGGCAGGACAAATGTCACGGTCTCCGGTGAGCCGAAGGACGCGCAACCGGATCTGATGCCACGTCAGGAGCCTTCACAACTGCGGAGCGCTCGGCTATACAGAGGGCGCCGGACTGGAACGCGTTCTAGAACGGCCCGTGACGACCTCGGTGCGGCCGACGGTGCGGACGGCCGTACCGGGGTCTTGACTCCGCCACCTTCAGGAGCCGTATGCCCATCGACGCAGCCAAGGCCCTCGCCGCCGAGCCCCGGACCGGCGAGATCTCCTGGAACTCCAAGGACGTCCAGCTCTACCACCTCGGCATCGGCGCCGCCGCCAATCCCGACCGGCGCAGCCCCGCCACCGACCCCGACGAACTGCGCTACACCCTGGAGTCCCGGCTGCACGTGCTGCCCAGCTTCGCCACCGTCGCGGGATCCGGCTCGCCCGGAGTGATCAGCGGACTGTCCATGCCGGGCATCGAGGTCGACCTCGCCCGCGTCCTGCACGGCGGCCAGAGCCTCGTGATCCACCGGCCCATCCCGGCCGCGGGCACCGCCACCGCGACCAACCGGATCGCCGCCCTGTACGACAAGGTCAAGGCGGCCGTGCTGGTGCTGCGCACCGAAGTGGCGGACGCCGAAGGCCCGTTGTGGACCAACGACGCCCAGATCTTCATCCGCGGCGAGGGCGGCTGGGGCGGCGACCGGGGGCCGTCCGCCCGTCTCGAACCCACCGAGGGCGAGCCCGCCCGGACCGTCGAGCGGCCGATCCGCGAGGACCAGGCCCTGCTGTACCGCCTCTCCGGCGACTGGAACCCGCTGCACGCCGACCCGGAGTTCGCCAAGGTCGCCGGGTTCGAGCGGCCCATCCTGCACGGCCTGTGCACCTACGGCATGACCCTCAAGGCCGTCGTCGACACACTGCTCGGCGGGGACGTGACCCGGGTGCGGTCGTACGACACCCGGTTCGCCGGGGTCGTGTATCCGGGGGAGACCCTGCGCATCCGCATGTGGCCCGGTGCGGGCACCGTCCGCGTGGCCGTGAGCGCCGTCGAGCGGGACGACGCGCCCGTCCTCGCCGACACCGTCGTCGAACACACCTGAGTTCAGAACGTCGTAGATCGCCGCACGAGGGGAGCCGCACCATGCGCGCAGCCGTACTGCACGAGATCGGTCAGGACAAGCTGGAGGTCCTCGACGACGTCGAGGCGGTGGGCTTCGGCCCCGGGAGGGTGAGGGTCCGGGTGCGGGCCACCGGGCTGTGTCACTCCGACCTGTCCGCGATGGCGGGGGTGCTGCCCCAGCCGGCGCCCTTCGTGCCCGGTCACGAGGGGGCGGGCGAGATCCTCGAGGTGGGGGAGACCGTCACCCACCTCAAGCCGGGCGACCGGGTCGTCGTCTGCTGGCTGCCCGCCTGCGGCGCCTGCCCCGCCTGCAAGCGCGGCCAGACCGAACTGTGTCTGGCCGGGTTCATGAACGCCGGCACCCCCAACTTCAAGCGCCCCGGCGGTGACGTCTTCGGCTTCGCCGGCACCGGCACCTTCGCCGAGGAGGTCGTCGTCGACGCCGGCTGCGCCGTACCGATCCCCGACGACGTGCCCTTCGACATCGCCGCCCTCATCGGCTGCGGGGTGACGACGGGACTCGGCGCCGCCCTCAACACGGCCGACGTCGAGGCCGGTTCGTCGGTCGCCGTGATCGGCTGCGGGGGCGTCGGCATCTCCGCGATCCAAGGGGCGCGGCTCAAGGGCGCCGCCGAGATCGTCGCCGTCGACCCGGTCGCCTCGCGCCGCGAGTCCGCGCTCAGGTTCGGCGCCACCAGGGCCGTCTCACCGGACGAACTGGCCGACGCCAAGCAGCAGGTCACCGCCGGCGAGGGCTTCGACTACGTCTTCGAGGTCGTCGGCAAGTCCGCCACCGCCCGCACGGCGTACGAGTACACCCGGCGCGGCGGCACGCTCGTCGTCGTCGGCGCGGGCGCCATGGACGACTTCCTCCAGCTCAACATGTTCGAGCTGTTCTTCGACGAGAAGCGGATCCTGCCGTCCATGTACGGCGGCGGGGACGTCCTGCGCTCCTACGAGCGGACGATCGCCCTCTGGCGGGCTGGCCGGATCGACCTCGCGGGCCTGATCACCCACCGGGTGCCGCTGGCCGACATCAACGAGGCCCTGGACCAGATGCGGACGGGCACGGCACTGCGTACGTGCATAGAGATCTGACGACCGCGCCTGCGGACGACCGAGCTTCCTGACGGCCACGCTTCTCTAGGAGCCTGATGTCACTGCCACTCGAAGGACTGTCCGCGATCGTCACCGGCGCCGGGCGCGGCCTGGGCCGGGCCGAGGCGCTCGAACTCGCCCGGCTCGGCGCGGCCGTCGTCGTCAACGACTACGGGCAGCCCGGCCGGGACGGCTCCGGTGAGGCCTCCGCCGCGCCCGCCGAGGAGGTCGCCGCCGAGATCCGCGCGGCGGGCGGCACGGCACTCGCCCACACCGGGGACATCGCGGACTTCCAACAGGCGGGCACGCTGGTCGAGTTGGCCGTCGCCGAGTTCGGCAAGCTGGACATCCTGGTCAACAACGCCGGCATCCTGCGCGACCGCATGGTCTTCTCCATGGCGGAGGCGGAGTGGGACTCGGTGATCCGGGTCCACCTCAAGGGCCACTTCAACACCATCCGCTTCGCCGCCGCACACTGGCGCGAGCGGTCCAAGGCGGCGGGAGGGCCGGTGTACGGCCGGGTCGTGAACACGTCCTCGGAGGCGTTCCTCGCCGGATCCGCCGGACAGCCCAACTACGCGGCCGCGAAGGGCGGAATCGTCGGGCTCACCACTTCCACCGCCCTGGCGCTCGCCAAGTACGGCGTGACCGCCAACGCCATCTGCCCGCGCGCCCGGACCCGCATGACCGAGGACGTCTTCGCGGGCCTCGACCAGCCCGAGGACGGCCTGGACCCGCTCGCCCCCGAGCATGTCGCCCCGCTCGTGGGCTACCTGGCCGCACCGGCCGCCGCCCGGATCAACGGCCAGCTGCTCGTCGTGCACGGCGGCATGGTGGCGGTCGTCGAACGGCCCCGGGTGGCCGCGAAGTTCGACAGCAAGCAGGAGACGTTCACGTACGACGAACTGGACGCGCTGCTCACGCCGCACTACGCGGAGCAGCCGGAGGGGGAGACGTTCGGGGCGGTGGAGGTGCTGGGACTGAAGAGGGCTTAAGTCAGGCAGGGCGTGGGGAACGGGAACGGCCCCGCCCTTCGCGGTGAAGGGCGGGGCCGTGCGGAACCGGCGTCAGGCCGCCGTCCCGGTTTCCTCAGCCGGCTTGCGGTGACGGCCGCGGGGGGCCGTCTCGCCGTCCTGGGCGGACACCGGACCCCGGTGCCTGCCGTGACCGGTGTCCTTCTGAACGTCGTGAACGTCGGCCGGCCCCGGCTGGGTCGTGCTGGCGTTGCTCATCGGAAAACTCACCCCGTCAACATGATCTTTTGCTCACAGCCGGGCGAGTTTAACCAACCCCCAGGGGCCGAATCCAGGCGGCCACGCCAACCGCCACTACTTCGTTACAAGACCGCCCAAGGGGGCTTGCTGCAAAGGCACGGGACGGGGGTGACGGGAGCCGGAGGGTCCGTTTCCGACGGCTCGCTCGATGCCGAATCGGGCTTCCCGGAGGCCGAGTTCGAGGCCGACGCCCCCGACGAAGGCACCTCCACCCGAGCCACCCCGCAGCGCACCTCCTCGGTGGCATACGGCAGTTGCAGCACCCCGTCCCGCGTCCACCACCCGGCACCCGCCAACCATCCCTCGGGTGCCGGAAGATGACGTACCTGCCGTTCGGCGGGCCGCCACACCCCGACCCAACTCCCGACCGGCCCGTCGACCCGCAACGCCACCCCGCAGCTCTCCGGCGTCAGCACCTGCCCCGGCTGGATCGCAAACGGCGTCACCGCGCAGTCGGGCATCCGCAGGCACTCCGGGAAGCGCACCGGCAGCGTGCTGCCCAGCACGCCCCAGCCCAATCGTTCCTGCCCGGGCGAGGGCGCGTCCGAGCCGATCAGCAGCAGCCCGCTGTCCGGGTCGGCGAGCAGCAGCCGGTCGTCGCTGCCGTCCGCGATCTGCAGCAGCGGCGACACCTCGCCGCCCCGCTCCAGGTCGACCACGACGGCCTTCGTACGGCCCCCGGGCTCCGGGTCGAGACGGTCGAGGGCCAGCATCCGCCCCCCCCGGTCCAGCCACACCCCGCCCGAGCAGCGCCCCGGGACCTCCGCGAGCTGCTCCGGCCCGAACGCACCCCCCGCCACCAGCCACACCGCGCTGGAGTGCCGGCCCACCGCGAGGGCGTAGGCCCTGCCGCCGCCCGGTGCCGGGGGCAGCATCCGCAGCCGGGTCTGCTCCGGCGGGCACCGGACCGCGCCGAGCAGCAGCTCGCCGGTGCCGGGACCGGTCGGATACAGCAGCGAGAAGAGGTGCCGTCCGTCGGTCGGGCGGCAGATCAGGACCCGCCCGTCGCCCATCGGCTGCACCTCGGTGCCGGGCTCCTCCGGCTGGTGGGCGGGCAGCGGCACGGCGTAGGGCTCGGGGCCGTCCAGGGTCCAGCGCTCCGGGAACCAGCAGTCGCCGGCCGGCGCGAGGCGGGCCGCGTAGGAACCGTCCGCCGTGATGGTGCATCCCGCCCGAGGCGCGTCGCCGTCCTCGTGCTCCGCCGCAGGTTCGATCGCACAGGCCGTCATGGTCCGGTCACCTCCGGTAACGAAGCTAGTTTTCGCACGCACAGGCGTGGGATCGGCGAGGCCCGCTTCACACAAAGGGGTGGCCGAGGAACGATTCGCCTGAGGAAACGGGGGTGCTTGTGCTGAGCGGGGTCAGGGGGACCGGAGGGTGGCCCACCCGGACGACCTGGAGCCGGCGGGGGCATGACCCGCGGGAGCCTTACGCCGCCTCCCGTGCCGGTACAGCCGTACGGACCAGGCAGGTAGCCTTGCCTGCGTGCCCCGTCTGTCTGAAGTCATCGCCGCGCTGGAGAACCTGTGGCCCGCCGAGCGGGCCGAGTCCTGGGACGCGGTCGGCACCGTCGTGGGCGACCCCGACCAGGAGGTCTCCCGGGTCCTGTTCGCCGTCGACCCGGTCCAGGAGACCGTGGACGAGGCGGTGAAGCTGGGCGCCGACCTGCTCGTCACCCACCACCCCCTCTACCTGCGCGGTACGACGACGGTCGCGGCGACCCACTTCAAGGGCCGGGTCGTCCACACCCTCATCAAGAACGACATCGCCCTGCACGTGGCGCACACCAACGCCGACACGGCGGACCCCGGCGTCAGCGACGCGCTGGCCGGCGCGCTGGACCTGCGAGTCGTACGCCCGCTGGTGCCGGACCCGAGCGACCCGGAAGGCCGCAGGGGCCTGGGCCGTGTCTGCGAACTCGACCACCCGCTCACCGTCCGTGAACTCGCCGCCCGGGCCGCCGAGCGGCTGCCCGCCACCGCGCAGGGCATCCGCGTGGCCGGCGACCCGGAGGCCACCGTTCGCACGGTCGCCGTGAGCGGCGGCTCCGGCGACAGCCTCTTCGACGACGTGCGCGCCGCCGGCGTCGACGCCTTCCTCACCGCGGACCTGCGCCACCACCCGGCGTCGGAGTTCATCGCGGACCGCGCCCACAGCTCCGCCCACACACCTCTCGCGCTGCTCGACGCGGCGCACTGGGCCACCGAGTGGCCCTGGTGCGAGCTGGCCGCCACCCAGCTCGACGAGATCTCCGACCGCAACGGATGGGACCTGCGCGTCCACGTCTCGAAGACGGTCACCGACCCCTGGACCGCCCACGCGGCGTCCGCCATCACGGATACATCTGGAGCCCCCAACTGAACGCCGAGCCCGCCGACCAGATCCGCCTCCTCGACGTCCAGGCCCTCGACGTCCGCCACCAGCAGCTCGCGCACCGGCGGAGGTCGCTGCCCGAGCACGCCGAGATCGAGTCGCTGACCAAGGACCACACGCAGCTGCGCGACCTGCTCGTCGCCGCGCAGACCGAGGAGAGCGACTGCGCCCGCGAGCAGACCAAGGCCGAGCAGGACGTGGACCAGGTGCGCCGGCGCGCCGCCCGCGACCAGCAGCGCCTGGACTCCGGTGCCGTCACCTCCCCGAAGGACCTGGAGAACCTCCAGCACGAGATCGCCTCCCTCGCCAAGCGGCAGGGTGACCTGGAGGACGTCGTCCTGGAGGTCATGGAGCGCCGCGAGTCCGCGCAGGAGCGGGTCGCCGAGCTGACCGAGCGGGTCGGCGCCGTGCAGGGGAAGGTCGACGACGCGACCGCCCGCCGGGAAGCCGCGTTCGAGGAGATCGACGGCGAGGTGGCCACGGTCACGAAGGAGCGCGAGGTCATGGCGGGCTCGGTCCCCGCGGACCTGCTCAAGCTCTACGACAAGCTGCGCCAGCAGCAGGGCGGCATCGGCGCGGCCAAGCTGTACCAGCGCAGCTGCCAGGGCTGCCGCCAGGAGCTCGCCATCACCGAGCTGAACGAGATCCGCCAGGCGGCGCCGGACACCGTGGTGCGGTGCGAGAACTGCCGCCGGATTCTGGTGCGTACGGCCGAGTCCGGCCTCTAGGAGCCTGTGCCGTGCGGGAGTTCATCGTCGAGGCCGACGGCGGGTCACGGGGCAACCCGGGGCCCGCGGGCTACGGTGCCGTGGTCATCGACGCGGTGACGGGGCAGACGCTGGCCGAGGCGGCCGAGTACATCGGCGTCGCCACGAACAACGTCGCCGAGTACCGCGGCCTGTTGGCCGGCCTGCGCGCCGCGCATGAACTGGACCCGACGGCCACGGTCCACGTCCGCATGGACTCCAAGCTGGTCATCGAGCAGATGTCGGGCCGCTGGAAGATCAAGCACCCCGACATGAAGCCGCTGGCGTTCGAGGCGGCAGCCGTCTTCCCGGCGTCTCAGGTGACGTACGAGTGGATCCCCCGGGAGCAGAACAAGCACGCCGACCGGCTCGCCAACGAGGCGATGGATGCCGGGCGGCGGGGCGAGCAGTGGTCGCCCGCGGCTTCCACGGCCGAACTGGCGGCGGCGGACGCGCGGGCTGCGCGGGCTGCGCGGGCCGCGGCAGAGGCCGAGCCGTCCGGCCCGCCGGGAGACGCCGCCGCGGGCGCGGCACGGGCGCGTGCGGCGCTGGCCGAGGGGCCGGCCTCCACCGCGCCCGGGAAGGCCGAGGCCGATGTCAGGGCCGCGCGCACCGTGGCCGCGCCGTCGTCCGGCTGGGCTCCTGCCGACATGGGGGCGCCCGCGACCTTCGTTCTGCTGCGGCACGGGGAGACGCCCCTGACGCCGCAGAAGCGGTTCTCGGGGAGCGGCGGTACCGATCCGGCCCTCTCCGACGTCGGCCGGGACCAGGCCGAGCGGGTCGGGGCCGCACTCGCCCGGCGCGGGACGATCCAGGCAGTCGTGGCCTCGCCGCTGGCCCGTACCCGGGAGACCGCCGGCATCGTCGCCGCCCGCCTGGGCCTTGACGTGAGCGTCGACGACGGTCTGCGCGAGACCGACTTCGGCGCCTGGGAGGGGCTCACCTTCGGCGAGGTCCGCGAGCGTCACCCCGACGACCTCAACGCCTGGCTGGCCGACCCCGAGGCCCGGCCCACCGGCGGCGGCGAGAGCTTCGCGGCGACCGCCACCCGCATCGCCGCCACCCGCGACAAGCTGATCGCGGCGTACGCCGGCCGCACGGTCCTCCTGGTCACGCACGTCACCCCGATCAAGACGTTCGTACGCCTTGCCCTGGGCGCCCCGCCCGAGTCCCTGTTCCGGATGGAACTCTCGGCGGCCTCCCTCTCCGCGGTGGCGTACTACGCCGACGGCAACGCGAGCGTGCGGCTCTTCAACGACACGTCACACCTGCGCGCCTGAGCCGTTCCGCAGCCCCGCGGCCTCCCGGGCCAGCTTCTCCACCCGGATCCAGTCCCGCGCGGCGATCGCGTCCGCCGGAAGCATCCAAGTGCCGCCAACGCAGCCGACGTTGGGCAGGGACAGATACTCCGGCGCGTTGCCCGGCCCGATTCCCCCCGTGGGGCAGAACCGTGCCTGCGGCAGCGGCCCGGCGAGCGACTTCAGATACGCCGTACCGCCCGCCGCCTCGGCCGGGAAGAACTTCATCTCCCGCACCCCGCGCTCCAGCAGCGCCACCACCTCGGACGTGGTCGACACCCCCGGCAGATACGGCACCCCGGACGCACGCATGGCATCCAGCAGTACGTCCGTCCAGCCGGGGCTCACCAGAAAGCCCGCCCCCGCCGCGACCGCGTCCGTCACCTGCTCCGGCGTGATCACCGTGCCCGCCCCGACCACCGCGTCCGGCACCGCGTCCGCGATCGCCCTGATCGCCGCCGGCGCGGCCGGCGTCCGCAACGTCACCTCGATCGCGGGCAGCCCGCCCGCGACCAGCGCCCGGGCCAGGGGTACGGCGTCGGAGGGGTCGTCGACCACCACCACGGGGACGACGGGCGCGAGATCCAGGACTGAGGTCATGGCCTCATCCTGCCGACGGCGAGCATCCTGCGCAAAGCTCGTTGCAACGCCTGCAACGGGCGGCTCTCCTCGCTAGTGGATCTCCGCCACCAGCACATCCAGCGTCCACACCTTCCCGCCCTTGGCCGGCGCTTCCACCTCCACCTCGTACCCGAGGTCCCGCAGCGCCTCCACCAGCCCGGCCGGACCCGCGGGCACGGCACCCGCCGTCAGCAGGCTCCGTACGATCCGCCCCTTCGTCGCCTTGTTGAAGTGGCTGACGACCTTCCGGGTCGGCGCATGCAGCACACGGACCGACGCCGTCCGCCCGGCGATCTCGCCCTTCGGCTTCCACGCCGCCGCGTACGCAGACGACCGCAGATCCAGCACCAGACCGTCCCCGGCCGCCTCGGGCAGCACGTCCGCCATCGGCGCCCGCCAGTGCGCCCCGAGCGCACCGAGGCCGGGCAGCTTCACGCCCATCGAGCAGCGGTAGGAGGGGATGCGGTCGTTGACGCGCACGGCGCCCCACAATCCCGAGAACACGAGCAGCGACCGGGTAGCCCGCCTCTTCGCCGCCGCGTCCAGCGACGCCAGGTCGAGGGCGTCGTACAGCACGCCGGTGTAGATCTCCCCGGCCGGCCGCGCCCCCGCCGTAGGCAGCTCGACGTTCTTCGCGACTTCCCCCCGGAGCCCCTCGCTCAGCCCGAGGACGTCCCGCGCTTTGTCCTCGTCGCCGCGGCACAGCTCGACCAGCTCACTCAGTACGGCCTCCCGGGCCTCGGTGAGCCCCGGCAAGGACAGCGACTCCAGCTTCAGCGAGGCACCCCGGCCGGACGGGGCCTTCCCCTCGGAAGGCGGCAGCAGGACAAGCACACGTACTCCTTCGATCGAACCCCACCACAGGTTACGGCGTGCCACTCGGCCACCCTCGCCCTACGCTCGACTCATGCCCCGCCGCCACATCCGAGTGACCGGCGCCCCCGAAGCCCCCCTCCGGGCCGCCCTCACCGCGCTGCGTACCGAACTCGGCGTCCCAGGGAGCTTCCCGCCCGAGGTACTGGCGGAGGCCGAGCGGGCCGCGAAGGCCCCCGCCCTCCCGTCGCACGACTCGTACGACGCCACCGACATCCCGTTCCTCACCATCGACCCGCCCACCTCCACCGACCTCGACCAGGCGATGCACCTGTCCCGGCAGGGAACCGGCACCGGCATTCGCACCGGCTACCGCGTCCGGTACGCCATCGCCGACGTCGCCGCCTTCGTCGTACCGTCGGGCGCGCTCGACCAGGAGGCGCAGCGGCGGGTGACCACCCTCTACTTCCCCGACGGGAAGGTCCCGCTCCACTCGGAGCTGCTGAGCGAGGGCGCGGCGAGCCTGCTCCCGGACCAGGACCGCCCCGCCGTCCTGTGGACCATCGACCTCGACGGGGACGGCCGTACGCTCGCCGTCGACGTCCGCCGCGCCCTCGTCCGCAGCCGGGCCAAGCTGGACTACGCGGGCGTACAGAAGCAGATCGACGAGAAAACCGCCGAGGAACCGCTGGCCCTGCTGAAGGAGATCGGGGAGCTGAGGGAGCGGCTGGAGGTGGAGCGGGGCGGAATCTCGCTCAGCGTGCCCGAGCAGGAGATCGTCGAGCGCGATCACGCCTATGAGCTCGTCTATCGCGCCCCGCTCCCCGCCGACGGCTGGAACTCCCAGATCTCCCTGCTGACGGGCATGGCCGCCGCCGACCTGATGCTCGCGGCCGGCACCGGCATCCTGCGCACCCTCCCCGCCGCCCCCGACGGCGCCGTCGGCCGTCTGCGCCGTACCGCGCACGCCCTGCACGTCGACTGGCCGCACCACGTCTCGTACGCCGAACTCGTCCGCTCCCTCGACCCCCACCGCCCGAACCACGCCGCCTTCCTCCAGGAGTGCACGACGCTGCTGCGCGGTGCCGGCTACACGGTCTTCCGGGACGGAGCCCTGCCGGACATCACCACACACTCCGCCGTGGCCGCCCCCTACGCCCACTGCACGGCCCCCTTGCGTCGCCTGGCCGATCGCCACACCTCCGAGATCTGCCTCGCAGCCGCCGCCGGCCGGCCGGTCCCCGACTGGGTTCTCGCGGTCCTTGACGCGTTGCCCGCCCGGATGGCCGAGGGCACCCGGCGCGCGGGCACGGTCGAGCGTGCGTGCCTCGACCTCGTGGAGGCGGCGCTGCTCAAGGACCGGGTGGGGGAGGTGTTCGACGGCTGGGTGGTGGAGGTGGAGGAGCGTCAACCCGCCGTAGGGACCGTGCAGTTGGAGTCACCGGCGGTAATCGGCCGGATCGAGGGCACGGGTGCGCTGCCGCTGGGGGAGCGGCTCAGGGTCCGCCTCACACAGGCAGATCCGGAAGCGCCGAAGGTGCGGTTCGAGCCTGCTTGACCGCCCGTACGACCGTCTGTACGAGGCTGTCGGAGTCGTCGGCGTGGAAGCGCACGAGTCGGACGTCCCGCCGCCGGCCCAGGAACGTGAAGTGGGCCACGGGCTCGGTGAGTTCGAGCGTCAAGGTCGTCTGCGCACCGATGGCGAGGTTGAGTTCACCGTCGGCCCGCTCATGGGTGGTGCGCAGCTCGCGGCGCACGTGCGCGATCTTCTCCAGCGGTATGCGCAGATCGACGTGCGCGGCACGGCGGATGCGCAGGTAGCCGGCGTCGAGGACGTGCGGTCGTACGACGGACGCGGCGTGCATCCCGATGATGATCACGAGGGTGTACATGTCGACCATGAACCACCCCCGTTGCACCGCCGGGTAGTTCCGCAACAGCACGGACATCATGATCGACTCGATGACGATCACGAACCCGAATCCCAGCATCATCGTGCCCTGCCCGCGCGAGTACCCGTAGCCGATGCCGTCCCCGTCCCCGACCCCGTGCCGGCGCCGGATCGCCCACAGCCAGAGACTGGCGACGAGCCGCACCTCGTGCCGGAGGAGGACGAGCGCGGTCCGCATCACGGCCCGTCCCCTTCCATGAGCAGGCGCAGGGTGCGGCGGATCGCCTCCGCCTGGGCCGGGGCGAAGTCGGCGTAGAAGGCGCGCAGGAAACTGTTGTCGGGGTCGACGTCCAACGGCTGCGGAAGCAGATCGCGGGGCAGGCAGTCCGCGAGGGCCCGGGCCGCCTCCTCCACACGCGGGTCGGCGAGGTCGGCGTCGACGAGTTCGTCGAGCAGGGCGTAGGCGGCGAGGGCCCGCTCCTTGCCGCCCGGCCGGTCGAGCGCACTCCCCAGCGCGCCCATGAGCTGATCCCGTGCCTCGGGACCGGCCGTGGTCTCGATCAGCGCGAGCATCTCGCGGTCCTTGGCGGCCATGGGGGAGTCGGACAGGTGCGCCATGTCCCGGAACAGCGCGGCCAGCTGCGGCGACACGGGTCCCTCCTCGGGCAGCCCGCCCTCCGCCTCCAGCAACACCCGCAGCCGCACCCGCCGCTCCCGGATCGCCGCCTCCTGCCGGGCCAGGTCCTCATCGAGCTCGGTGAGCACCTCGACGAGATCCTTCCCGGCATCCTCCGCGAGCACGTCCCGCACCTCCGCGAGCCCCAGCCCCAGCTCCGTCAGCCGCCGGATCCGCGCCAGCACGACGGCATGCCGCAGCGTGTACTCCCGATAGCCGTTCGGCCGCCGCTCCGGCTCGGGCAGCAGCCCCTGATGGTGGTAGTGCCGCACCGTGCGCGTGGTGACGCCGACGGCGGCGGCGAGTTCTCCGATCCGCATGGGATCAGTAGAGACGTTGACGTTGCGGCAGGGTCAAGTGACCGGCTCGGCGCCTGACGGTGGCGCTGGTCCTGTGCCACGATCGAGGGAACGGTTCCCGATCTCTCGGACAGGTGATCTTCCGATGTCCCAGGCTGGCGAGCGACCGAAGGAGGGGCGTGACATGACTGCCATGGCCCACGAGCCGCTCACGCAGGAAGAGGTCCTGCTGGAGGGCTTTCTCGCCCTGGACACGCCGGAGGGCTTCCGGGCCGAGTTGATCGAGGGGGAGATCGTTGTGACGCCGCCGCCGGACGGGGATCACGAGGACTGCATCGGGCTGATCTTGGAGCAGGTGTATCTGAATTCCCGGACCAGAATGCAGTTCGCCGGAACCAAGGGTTTGATTCTGCCGGGCAGTGGGGGTGGCCAGAAAGATCGCGTGATCCCTGACGGCACCTTCGCTCCCAGAGAACTACGCCTCTACCGCGGTGCGGACTCATGGATGCCCTGCGACGGTGTCACCATGGTGCTTGAGGTGACATCCACCAAGCCCAGGGCCGATCGTGAGGCCAAGCGTCGGTGCTACGCCCGCGGCGGCATCCCGCTCTACCTGCTCGTTGACCGCGAAGCCTCCTCGATCACGCTGTTCAGCGATCCCGAGAAGGACGACTATCGGGAGCACTGCACCCGTCCAATGGGCAAACCACTCTCTCTCCCGGAGCCCTTCGGTTTCGAGCTGGAGACAGCGGACTTTCTGTGACGCTGCCTGTGTTGCACCCCCAGGACGACACGCTGGGGGTGTGCGGTGAAGGAACAGGCACTGTGGACCAGAGCGCGACTCGGCCGGGACGGCCCCCCGCTCGACCTGCTCACCGCCCGCTTCGACCGGCACGTCTACGCCCCGCACGCCCATGACGAGTTCACGATCGGCGTGTGCTTCGGCGGCAGCGAGATCATCGACTACCGGGGCGGCCGCATCCGCCCCGCCCCCGGCTCCATCGTCGTACTGGCACCGGGAGAGATGCACACAGGCGGCCCGGCAGAGACCGGCGGCTACGCCTACCGGGCCCTGTACGCCCATCCGTCCCTGCTGACCGACGGCACCCTCGGCACCGCCTCCCCGCACTTCCGCGACCCCCTCCTCGACGACCCCGACCTGGCCACCGCCCTGAGCCGCACGCACGCCGAACTGGCCGCCTGCCCGGACCCCCTGGAGGCCGAGTCCCGCATCCCGTGGCTCATGACAGCCCTGGCCCGCCGCCACTCCACGGCCCGGGCGGTCCCCGACACGGTCGCGGGCGCCGATCACATAGCGAGGACCGTCCGCGACCGCCTCGCCGACGAGCTCACGGCCCCACCGTCCCTCGCGTCCCTGGCCACCGACCTCGGCCTCTCCCGCTACCAGCTCCTGCGTGCCTTCCGTACGACGATGGGGGTGCCGCCGTACGCCTGGCTGGCCCAGCACCGGGTGAGCAGGGCACGAGGCCTGCTGGAGACGGGCCGGCGCCCGGCCGAGGTCGCAGGCCTGGTCGGCTTCGCGGACCAGGCGCACCTCACGCGCTGGTTCCGCCGCGTCCTGGGCGTCACCCCGGCGGCGTACCGCAACAGCGTTCAAGACACGGGAGTGTGAGCCGACCGACACTCGCCGCATGACTGCACGCGGCTGGTTTCTCTTCGCCCTGATGAGCGTGGTCTGGGGCATCCCGTATCTACTGATCAAGGTGGCGGTGGACGAGGTCTCCCCGTCGATGGTGGTGTTCACGCGGTGCGCCCTGGGCGCGACGCTCCTGCTCCCGTTCGCGATCCGCCAGGGAGGCCTGCCCCGGACGGTACGACGGCACTGGCGGCCGATGCTGGCCTTCGCGTTCATAGAGATCATCGGCCCGTGGTGGACCCTGACCGACGCGGAACGCCACCTGTCCAGCTCGACGGCGGGCCTGCTGATCGCCGGCGTACCGATAGTCGGCGTCGCCCTGGCCCGCTTCTTCGGCCAGACGGAGCACCTGGGCGTCCGCCGCCTGACCGGCCTCCTCCTGGGCCTGGCAGGCGTGGCGACCCTGACCGTCCCCCACCTGACCGGCGGCGACGCCCGCTCCCTGGCGGAGGTCCTGTTGACGGTGCTGGGCTACGCGACGGCGCCCCTGATCGCGGCGCGCTGGCTGAGAGACGTCCCCTCCCTCCACCTCACCGCGGCCTGCCTGACCCTCGCGGCCCTGGTCTACGCCCCCGCGGCGGCCCTGACCCGGCCGGCCGTGATGCCGTCGGCTGAGAGTTTGACCTCCCTGGCCGCCCTGGGTGCGATCTGCACGGCGGTCGCCTTCGTGGCCTTCCTGGAGCTGATCAAGGAGGTCGGCCCGACGCGGGCGACGGTCTTCACGTACGTCAATCCGGCGGTCGCGGTGGCGGCCGGGGCCCTGTTCCTGGACGAGTCCCTGACCGCCGGGATCGCCGTGGCCTTCGCTCTGATCCTCGCGGGCTCGGTACTGGCGACGACGGCCCCCCGTAGGCCGGTAACATGGTCCACACGGCAGACGAGCCGGGCGGACGGCCGCGTGAAGTCCCTCAGGGGGCTTCCCGAGGAACGTCCGGGCTCCACAGGGCAGGGTGGTGGCTAACGGCCACCCGGGGTGACCCGCGGGACAGTGCCACAGAAAGCAAACCGCCCGGCGCTTCGGCGCCGGGTAAGGGTGAAACGGTGGTGTAAGAGACCACCAGTGCCCAGGGCGACCTGGGCAGCTAGGTAAACCCCACCCGGAGCAAGGTCAAGAAGGGGCCGCCTTAACCGGTGGCCCTGCGCGGACGTTCGAGGGCTGCCCGCCCGAGTCCGCGGGTAGACCGCAGGAGGCCGGCGGCAACGCCGGTCGTAGATGGATGGCCGTCGCCCAGGGCTCCGCGAGGAACCCTGGGAACAGAACCCGGCGTACAGCCCGACTCGTCTGCCGCCAAGGGTCCCTGACCAGCGAAAGTGCTGGTCAAAGGCCTTTCTTTGCCGGATCAGGGGCTCGCTCACACCCCGTTCCGCACCGGTTCAAACCGGACCGCTCGGCTACGTAAGTAGCCGCGAGAGTAGCCATGAATCGTGGGGTCGGAGATCGGCCGCGGCGGGGTCTGACCAGGTGCAGGCGGCCTCTGTCCTGGGGCATCGGGACGGTTCCGCCGCGATGCTTGAGCATGCAGTGCAGCCGCTTCTGGCTTGTACCTCTCAGACAGCCCTGCTTAAAAAACCGCTCTGGAAGCGGGCCGACGGGCAGGGCCGGAGTTCATGGTCAGGGCGCTTCACTGTGTCCATGAATGACTGTCCAGGTGAGCGCGCCATCGGTCGCGGGCGGTGGCTCTCTAAATGGCTCCCCGACTGTCCGCTGCCAGCTTGGGGAGCGGGAGGCGTTCCGCGAACTGGTGGCCATGTGGCACCCCCGGCTGTGGCGCTATGTCCGGGGCATGGTCAGCTCTCCGCACCTCGCGGACGATCTTGCTCAGGAGGCGTGGGTCGCTGTGGTGCGCGGTCGGCCGCGGCTGCGGCAGCCGGAGCGGTTCGCCCCCTGGCTGTTCACCATCGCCCGGCGCACGGTCACCGACCATCTGCGGCAGACGTACAAGGCTCCGGAGACGGCCATGGAGGAAGCCTCGACTGTCGTCGCCGACGACGAGCTCGGCAGTGTGCTCACCATGATGCAGATCGAGGCAGGTCTTGCTGCTCTGCCGCCCTTGGAGCGCGAGGTGCTGATCCTTTTCCACCTGGAGGACCTGCCACTGGCTTCCTGCGCGGAGGTGCTCGGCGTACCGGCCAGCACGGTCAAGAGCAGGCTGTATCGCGCTCGGCGCATGCTGCGCAACCACCTTGCCGAGAAGGGATACGAGGCATGAGCGAGCAGAACCGTGCAGCGCAGCGGGCCGTGCCCGAGCAACTGGAGCGCGCGCTGGCCACGGAGGTGTCACTGCGGTCCCGGCTGCGCCACGTGGCAGTGGGCCTGGCCGGGGGATGCGGCGCGGCCATGATCGCGGTGCTGTGGGCCACCGAGCCGGATGCTCTGCCGACGCGTACCCAGGCCGCCTTCGCCGGACTGATCGCCATCGGCCTGGCCTGGGCAGTCCTTGGCGGCTGGGTGCTGAGCAGGCGTCGGCCGCTGTTCGCCCGGGACGGGGTGCTGTCCGCCCGGATCGCACTGGCGGCGACCGTGGTGACCGCCCTGGCCGGGGTGGCGCTGGCTGGAGTCCGCGGCAGCACCGCCGGCCTCCATCTGCGAGGAGCAGTGATCTGGATGTGCAGCCTCCAGTGATCACGACTTCAGGCAGGCCCTAGTTGGGTCCCGCTGCCGTGCAATCCTCCTTGTGGCAAGGGCCATTGGTCCTGCGTTGCGGCGTGTCTGCGTGGTAGAAAACTGATGCTGTTCCCACGCTCTGACCGCTTCCGCCGGCCAGTTGCCCTCGGACGTTAGGAGCCCCTCGGCTGTGCCACCCACTTTGTACCGCGACACTGGTTACACGCTCCGGCACCTGATCGAGAACATCGAAGGCGGCCGTATCGGACTCCCCGACATCCAACGCCCGTTCGTCTGGTCCGCGGCGAAGACCCGCGATCTCTTCGACTCGATGTATCGGGGCTACCCGATCGGCACCTTGATGTTCTGGGAGACCGGCGCTGAGGTGGGGACGCGGCAGATCGGAACGCAAGTCGGCGATCGAGCGCCCCAGCTGTTGGTCGTTGACGGGCAGCAGCGGCTCACCGCCCTGTTCGCTGTCCTCACCGGGCGCAAGATCGTCACTAAGTCTTTCGACGAGATCAACGTTCGCATCGCGTTCCGCCCGGAGGACCAGACTTTCGAGGTCACGGACGCGGCGATCGAGCGTGACGCCCACTTCATTCCGGACATCACCGCGCTCTGGGCCCACGGCGGTTACAAGCCCACCGTCCGGCAGTTCTTTCAACGGCTCGAACAGGCCAGCGGTCAGCCTTTGTCGGACGCTGCCAAGGATGAGCTCGAAGAACGCATCGACGGGGTCCGGGACCTGCACGAGTTCCGCTTTCAGGTTGTGGAGCTTGGCGCTTCGGCAAACGAGGAGCAGGTCGCCGACATCTTCGTGCGCATCAACTCCGAAGGCGTGAAGCTCAACCAGTCGGACTTCATCCTCACCCTGATGTCAGTGCATTGGGAGAAGGGGCGCCGCCAGCTTGAAGACTTCAGCCGCGGCGCGGTGATCGCAGGACTCCCCGGTCCGAGCCCTCGGAACGCCTTTCTGGATCCCAGCCCGGACCAGCTGCTGCGCGTAGCCGTCGCTGTCGCCTTCCGGCGCGCCCGGCTGCAGCACGTCTATAGCGTCCTGCGAGGAAAGGACCTCGAAACCGGCAAGGTCACCGCCGCTCGACGGCAGGAGCAGTTCGACCGGCTCGCCCAAGCACACACGAAGGTCCTGGACCTGACCAGCTGGCATGAGTTCTTCCAGTGCGTCACGGCGGCCGGCTTCCGCAGCCGCAAGATGATCACCTCCGACAACGCCCTGCTGTACAGCTACACGATCTGGCTGATCGGACGCCACGACTTCGGGCTGACGGCCGATGAACTCCGCCCCGTGATCGAACGGTGGTTCTTCATGGCGCACACCACCGGCAGGTACTCCAACTCGCCGGAGTCACAGATGGAGTTCGATCTGGGACGCATCGGCAGTCTGCCGCCAGGTGACGGCCGAGCCTTCACCGCGGAACTCGACCGGATCATTGCAGCGAACTTCACCGGCGACTACTGGGATATCTCCCTGCCGAACCGGTTGGACACCTCCTCGTCGCGTTCACCGGTGCTGTTCGCCTACCAGGCGGCGCTCAACATCCTCGACGCCGAAATGCTCCTCGGCGACCAACGAATCCGTGATCTGCTGGACCCCTCAGCCAAACCCGCCAGGGCTGTCGACCGGGACAACCTGTTCCACCGCAAGGCGCTCGCCAGACTGGGTATCACCGACCGGCGCCAAGTCAATGCCATCGCCAACATGGCCTACGTGACGTGGCCGGCAGATGAACCGTCCAACACCGACGCACCACATGACTACTGGCCGAGAATCACGGAAGCGATGGACCCGGAGGTGCTCGAGCGGCAGGTACGGTGGCACGCGCTCCCGGTCGGCTGGGAACAGCTCGACTATTTCACCTTCCTGGAACGGCGGCGCCAGCTGATCGCCAAGGTCGTGCGGGAAGCGTTCGAAACCCTTACGGGGGAACGCCCCGCCTACGTCCCGACCACCCCGGCAGACATGATCGCCGCCGGCGAGTCCCAGGGCACCGAGTTCAAGGCCAGTGCCCGCTGGAACGTGCACACCCGGCAGGCCGACAAGTCCCTACGGCACAACATCGTCAAGGCCGTCTGCGGCTTCCTGAACGGCGAGGGCGGAAACCTGTTTATCGGCGTCGCCGACGACGGGACTGTCCTCGGCATCGAGAACGACCTCACCACTCTGGAGTCGCAGGCCGACGTCGACGGGTACGAGCTCTTCGTACGCCAACTCCTCGACAGCAGCCTGTCGACCCCGACAGCGACCACCGTCCGCGTACGCTTCCCCGAAATTTCCGGCAACGTCGTCTGTCAGATCGGCGTTGCCGCGGCCGGTAGGCCGGTGTTCGCCAAGCCCGCCAAGGGCGGCAACGGCGCCACCGACTTCTGGGTCCGGGTCGGCAACGCCACCAAGCAGCTCCACGGCGATGACCTCCTGCGCTACCAGGAGGAACACTGGGGATGAGCGTCCTTATGGCCAGCCCTCCGACCAGAGGGGAATGTGAACTGTTCCGGGTTTGATCGAGACTCTAGGCGGTGACTGTGACCTGGTGCTTCGTGGTTTCGCGGTAGTAGTTGGTCTCGTGTTCGGCCGGTGGGATGTGCCCTGTCTCACCGTGCAGTCGGCGGTGGCAGTACCAGTCGACCCACTCGGCGGTGGCCGGCTCGACCTCGGACGGCGTCTTCCAGGGCCGACGAGGCTTGATCAGCTCGGTCTTGAACTCTTCGCCGGTCGCCGCCTGCCCGCCCACCTTGGGAGCACGGCGAACGGATGCTGCCTGTCAGTCGGGCGCGGTAAGGTCAACCAGGGATTTTGGCCCGAAAGGGCGTGAGGAGACAGCGGAGGTCGGACGGTGACGGCAGGAGGCTCGCGGCCGGTGCCCAAGCCGGGACCGCCGCGTCCGGCGCAGCAGTGGTTCCAGGATCGCCCCTCCCCGTACCCCTGGGAGCAGGACGCTCTCGACCATGTGCGTCGCCTGATGCCGGCCGCCGAGCCGTATCGCGCCTGGGCCACTTTCTCCTTCACCGCGCAGTCGGGCCGTATCAACGAGTGCGACCTGCTGATCGCGGTACCCGCCGGCCTTTACCTGGTCGAGATCAAGAGCCATCCAGGACGCCTGGAGAACAACGGATCCACCTGGAACTTCCGAGGCTCCGACCGCACCCGGACGATCAACAACCCGCTGCACTTCAACGATGCCAAGTCGAAGGACCTCAAGAGCAGACTCCTGTGGGCGGCCCGCAGGTTGGGCATCCCCGAACGCTCCGTGCCGCGTGTGGAACCGGCGATCTTCCTCTCGGCTCCGGACCTCGAGAGCCATCTCGACGACGTCCAGAAGGTCAAGGTCTACGGTCGCGACGACCGCCCCACCGGCCTGAAGCGCATCTGGCAGGACTTCCTCGGCCTGCCGCCCGACCGCCCCGACCGCCGCATCACGCCCGACTTCTCCCGGAATACGCTGCCGCGTCTGCTGAAGGCCATCGGTGTCCAGCAGTCCACGGCCCATCTCAGGTTCGGCGACGCCTGGAAGCTGCAGCCGCACCCCCTGGACCGCGGGCAGTCCTGGGAGGACCGCCTGGCCACGCGCGACGACGGCCTCGTCCAGGAGGAGGGCCGCGTCCGTATCTACCTGGTCGGCCATATGGCCACCGAGGCCGCGAAGAAGTCGACCGATCGCGCGGCCCGCCGCGAGTACCAGGTCCTGCAGGGCATCACGCACCGCGGCATCGTCGAGGCCGTCGAGATCCGCGAGCACCATGGCGGACCCGCGATCCTCTTCCGCCACCGGCACACGGACCTGCGCCTCGACCAGTACCTGGCCATCTACGGGGGCAAGCTCACCCCCGAGATCCGCCTCGATCTCGTACGACAGCTCGCCGAAGCGGTCCGCTACGCGCACAACCGCGCCCTCTACCACCGGGCCCTGGCGGCCAGTTCCGTCTACGTCTCCTTCCGGTCCGACGGGACGCGCCCCGAGCTGCGCATCACCGACTGGCAGACCGCGGCCCGCGACTTCGACAGCAACGCCACCTTCTTCCGCTCCATCGGCGGCTCGGCACTCGACGCCGCTCTGATCGAGGACGCGGCCCGCCTCTATCTCGCCCCCGAGACCGACCAGCCGTACGCCGAACCGGCAGACCTGGACATGTTCGGCCTCGGCGCTGTCGCGTACCTGATCCTCACCGGTCAGCCTCCCGCCACTCAGCGCAGCGCGCTGAGCGAGCGCCTGCGCACCGATTCGGGGCTGCATCTGTACGCCGTCGCCGACGGTTTCTCGGACGCCCTCGACGACCTCGTCTTCAAGGCCACCCGCTCCGACGTGACCGAACGCCTCGGCTCCGCCGAGGAGTTCCTCGACCTCCTGGACAAGGCGGAGCGCGCCAGCGTGCTGCCCGAGGCACCCGCCGCCGTCGGCGTCGACCCGCTGGAGGCGCTGCCCGGCCAGTCGCTCGACGCGGAATGGTCCGTACGCCGCGTTCTCGGCACCGGCGCCACGGCCCGCGCCCTTCTCGTGGAGCGCGTGGTCGAGGACGAGGACGGCCGCACACAGATCGACGAGCGCGTCTTCAAGGTCGCTCTGGACGAGCAGAAGGCCGAACGGCTGCGTGCCGAGGCGGGCGTCCTCAAGGAGGTCGGGGGCGGCGCGGTCGTACAACTGCGGGGGGAAGGGCTGCGCGAGATCGGCGGACGCACCGTCCTGCAGCTCGAGTACGCCGGTGAGCAGTCCCTGGGTGCCCGGCTGCGAGGCAAGGGCAAGTTGACGTACCACGAGCTGGAGCGCTTCGGCGACGATCTGTTCAGGGCGCTCGACCAGCTGGCCGCCAACGGCGTCCTGCACCGCGACCTGAAGCCCGACAACTTCGGCATCCACCACAGCAAGGACCGGATCTGGCGCCTGAAGCTGTTCGACTTCTCCCTCGCCGACGCCTCCGAGCGTGACATCAAGGCGGGCACGCGCGGCTACCTCGACCCCTTCCTCGGCTCCCTGCGGCGGCCGTACTACGACGACCACGCCGAGCGGTACGCGGCGGCCGTCACCCTGCACGAGATGGCCGGCGGTGAGCGCCCCATGTGGGGCGACGGACAGGTGGACCCGCTCACCAACGAGTCCGCCGAACTGTACGTCGCGTCAGAGCTGTTCGAACCGGCTCTCAACGACGGCCTCACGTCCTTCTTCAGGCGAGCGCTGCACCGCGACACCGAGCACCGCTTCGACACGCTGCGGCAGATGCACGACGAGTGGCGCGAGGTGTTCCGGGCTGCCGACGCGACCAAGCCGGCCACCACCCCGGCCACGGTCGGTACCCAGGCCGAGGACGCGGAGGAGGCCCGTGACGCCGCCGCCGAGGCCGCGGACGCCGAGACCCTGCTGGACGCCGCAGGCCTGTCGCCCCGGGCCGTGTCCGTCGCGCACGGGCTGGGCGCCACCAAGGTGGGAGAGCTGCTCAACGTCCAGCCGTACGCGATCTCGAAGGCGCGGGGCGCGGGTGCGCTCGTACGCAAGGAACTCAACCGGCGCCGCAAGCAGTGGGCGATCGCCCTGCGGCAGCCCACCGGGGCCGACGTCCGACCCGCGGTACCGGCCACACGCACGGACGGTGACCCCGAGCCGGACGGATCGCTGATCCTCTCGATAGACGACATGGCCGCCAGGCTCACCCCCGAACCCGGTCGCAAGGGTTCTCACCGTGCGCCGGTGGTCCGGCTCACGCTGGGTCTGCCGCCCGAGGAGGGCGGACTGTCGCCGTTGGGTCCTTGGCCGGTCCAGGCCCGCATCGCAGACCATCTCAAGATCAAGCAGCCGCCGGTCTCGCGTCACCACCGCATCGAGATCAAGCAGTGGGCCGAGGCGGACTGGCTGAGGCGGGTGCGCGAAGAGCTGGTCGAGATCGTCACGGCGGCCGGGCGGGTCATGACCGCGCAGGAGGCGGCCGCCGAGCTGCGCGTCCGGCACGGCGCGGGCGACGACACGCCAGAGCGTACGCTCGCGAGGGCGCTGGCCGTGGTACGGGCCGCCACCGAGGCCGAGCTGTGGGACGGCGAGGGCGTGGAACAGCACGAGCCGCGCCTGGCCGTGCACCGACGAGGCGACACCGTACTGATCGCCGCGGAGTCGCTGCCCGGGACCGACGACCCGAGCCCCCGTGAACTGGCCGACTATGCGGCCGAGTTGGGGTCGGTGGCGGAGCGACTGGCACGTCAGGAGCCACTGCCGGGACGAGCCGCGGTGGTCCGGGACCTGCGCGCGGTACCCGCCCCGGAGGGCTTCGCCCCGCTCGCGGACACCCGGCTGGTCGACCTCGCAGCCGCCGTCGCCGTGGGGACCGAGGTCACTCCGCGCCTGGAGCTGTACCCCCGTGACCTCAGCCTGGACCGCGCCCTGCGCATCTCGCAGGCAGGGGCGGGAGTACGACGGGACCGTGGCGTCACCGTCGCCGAGCTGCTGGCGCGGCTGCGTGCGCGCTTCCCCGTGCTCGATGCGCTCTCCACAGAGCGAGAGCCGACGTACGTCGAGCTGGAGGACCCGCTCAGGGAGGCGCGCTTCGAGCTCCGGTACGACACCAAGCTGGAGCGGTTCTTCCCGCCGGCCCTGGAGACGGTCGGCCAGTGGACGTCCACCGGGACGGGCACCAGTTACGTGTCGCCCGGCCCCGGCATCCCGGCGGTCGCGGAGGTGGACGGGGATCCGCACGCCGCCACCCGTGCCAGGCTCGCTTCCCGCGTTCTGCGCGGCGGTTTCCTCGCGCTGACCGTGAAGGGCAGCCGGCTGCCGGGTGCCGCCGAGGCGGTGGCCGCGGCGTTCCCCGTCGAACCCGTCGACCTGGGGCGGGAGTTCCTCGCCGAGTTCCGCGCGCTGGCGGCGGAGAAGGGGCAGGACTGGGAGAAGGTCCTGCGCGCCGACGCGGGCTCCGCGCCGGGGCAGATCAAGCGAGGTCTGGCTTCGTTCGTCCGCGCGGTCTGGGTACGTCTGGAGGCGGCCCTGCTGGAGCGGGCCGTGGCACCTCGCACGGTCCTCTTCCTGCATGACACGGGGCTGCTCGCCCGGTACTGGGACGAAGGCGGCCACGACCTCCTGGTCCGGCTGCAGACGGCGGCCCGCCGACCGGCCGACGACCCGCACGGGCTGTGGCTGCTGTGCCCCGTGGACACGCGGACGCAGGTCCCGCATCTGGACGGGCGGACGGTCGAGGTGATCGGCGGCGACGGGGAACGGGCGTACCTCGACGGCGACTTCCTGATGGCAGTGACTGCGGCGGCCTGAGCGCTCCGCCGGAAGTGCCGGGTGGAAGTGCCGCGATGTGCCGTCGGTCGTCTGTGGCGCCGTCGTGGCTGGTCGCGCAGTTCCCCGCGCTCCCTCGGGGCGTTCGGCGCCCTCCGCCGCCTTCAAGGCCGCGCACCGGGATCTGCCTGTGGTCAGTGTGCGCGCCGGGAGACGCCCCTTGCGGCCGATGCCGAAAGCCAGGCGGTAGACATCGGGGATGTCGACCGCGTAGTCGCGCAGGTCGGTGGCGCCCGCCGCGCGCCGTGTCATCACGCCGAGCCTCTCCAACTCGTCGATCAGCTCACGGTGGTTGTCGACATCCTCCGGGCCGCTGCCCTGCGAGCCGTTCGCCAGGACCTCGCGCAGCCTCGCGGAGAGGGAGGAGTCCCGCCAGTAGGCGAGGACCACGGACGGCTGCATCGGTACCTGGCCGCCCCGCAGTTGCTCGACGGCGACCGCCGCCCAACGGATGTCCTCCGTGATCTCGTCCACGCGGATCTGGGAGGCGGTACTCACGGACGCGCGGATGGCGTCGTAGTGAAGGGCGTATTCGTGTGCGGGGTATCGATCCCGGCTGATGGTCGCCGCTGTGGAGACGGCCTGGAGGAGCGTGCGTGGACTCACCTGGCCCTTGCCGTCCTGCAGGTGGTTGGGAAGCCAGGTGTACGTGTGGCCACGGCGGTGGCTCGGGCCCATGTACGGGCCGGCCATGGTGACGAACAGATCGTGCTGGCGTTTCGGGGTGGCGATGACGTCGACGGGGGCGATGCACCTGCCTTCGCCCTCACTGCGCCAACTGCCCGTCCACGCACGGAACTTCTCCGCCTCGGGGCTCGGGTGGTTGCCGAGCTGGTGGTAGAGGAGGCCGTAGAGGTTCTCCGTGGTCCAGGTCAGGTCGGTGGCGTTGGCGCCGAGTTTGGAGGCGTCGGGGAAGTGCTTGGGGGCGCTCTCGTACATGTCCGGGCGGACGAAGATCTTCGCCCGGATCGCGCTGGTGCTCATGCGGAGGTCCAGTGCCACTTCGAAGAGGCCGGACACCAGCTGGTCGACGACCGGCCGCTCGTTGTGGAGATGCTCCAGGGCGTCGAAGATGAGCAGGTGGGTGCGGCCGCTCTTGCGGGCCTCCTGGTCGATCGTCCACAGTGCCCGCTCGTAGGACTCCATGTGGTCGGCGACCCAGCGGACCCGCTTGTCCCAGCCTTCGATGCGCAGGATCTCCGGGGCCCGGAGGCCGGTGAGGACGACCGCGGACCAGAGGTGCTGGGGTGTGACTCGGGGATCCTCCATGAGCTTGCTGATGCTGTGCTTGCTGGGGTGGTGCAGGTTCGGCTCGCCACCCCTCGCATGGCCCGTGGCGACCGTCATCCGTTCCAGCCGGGGCATCATGTACGAGGCCGCCGCGATCTCGCGCATCCTGCCGTCGCTGAGGACCTTGGTCCACACGGTCTTGCCGGAACCGCGTGCGCCGCGCACCACTGTCACGTCGGGGTCCAGCGCACGCCGGTGGCTCGACGGCGTGAACAGCCGCGTGACGTCGGGGCTCACGGTGTCGGCGTCGAAGGCGCTGCCGGGGGCGGTGGCGAGCAGCGTCCGGTACTCGTCGGTGGACAGCGGGTCCCGGTCCGTCATGACAGCTCCTCTCTCGGGAAGACGAGTTGGTAGACCTCGTCGAGGAACCTCTTGTACGCGGCCTCCACGAAGGGCAGTTCGGGCCAGTCGCGGTCCTGGAGCGGGTCGAGGCCGATCAGGTCGTGGCTGAAGAGGATCGGGATGGGCGAGTGCGGGGCCTGGTCGTCCTCCAGGGCCGGGTGGTACGCGTCCAGGTCCGCGCCCTCGGCGTCGTCGTAGAGCGTGTCGGCGAACATCTTCTGGGCGTTGTCGCGGAGCTTGTGCAGGCGCTGTATGTCCCCGACGGACCGGAACATGGCGGCCACGATACGGAGCCGCTCGCGCAGGTCGACGGCGCGGTCCGGTCGCTGCTTCCACTGGGAGAGCAGCATGCCGTAGCCGTACCAGGTGGACGGGTTGTCGACGGTGAAGAGCAGGGAGAGCCCGCTGAGCTGGGTAAGGGTGACGGCGGCGATGTCGTGGATGCCGGCGCGGCTGTCGAGCAGGACGACGTCCGGCTGCCGAGAGGTTCCGGCCACCTGCGCCTCGCAGGCGGCGATGGCCTCCTCCAGCCGTACGCAGAACGGCTTGGGCGCGCCGCCCGGTTCTGCGGGCGGGAGGTCGCTGTAGATGCGGTTCAGCTTCGCGAGGTAGTCGTAGTCGTCGCGGGGGCTGCCCCCGGCGGGCGCCAGCCAGATCTCGCCGTTGCCCTGGGTGGGGGTGAAGAACGAGCTCTGAGTGACCAACTCAAGCCCTTCGGCGTTGCCGACGCCGGCCTCGACCAGATGGTCGACGATGCCGTGCTCGGGCAGCTCGTCGAGGCCGTGCAGGAGTGTGGAGACTCCCGGGGACTCCAGGTCGAGGTCGACGACGAGGACGCAGTGGCCCTTCTCGGCGAAATGGCGGGCGAGGACGGCGGTCGCGGTGGAGCGCCCGACTCCGCCCTTGAACCCGTACAGGGCGACGCGTCGCTCTCGCACCTCGGGCTGCGGTGAAGCGCCCGGTGCGGCCTCCCGGGCCCAGTCGGCGCCCACGACGGTCCGTTCGAGTACGGCGACGCGGCCTCGGTGGCCTTGCTCGCCCTCGTTCTGCACGATGAGTTCGGGGGAGGCGAAGAACATCTCCGGTGCGAACATCGTGGACGCGGCCTGGACGGGTTGGGGGCCTGCGAAGGCCTGAGTGTCGTGTCGGAACGCCTCCGCCAGCGATTCCAGCTCCTCGGCGGGCAGTGGCTCGGACTCGTCGTCGATGAGGAGCGACGCACGCCCGAACAGGTCGCGTACGAGGACGGTGTCCCGGCCGGTTTCGGCGGTCCGGTGGGCGTGGCCCAGGGCGGCGTGCCACGCGGCGTCGAATCGGGTGGGGTTCATGGGGCGGGCGCCTGCTTTTCCACTTCGGCTCTGGCTTTGGCTTCGGCTGCGTTTGTGCTTTGTGCTTTGTGCTACTTCGCCTGTTGGTAGGCGGCGATCACGGTACGGGCCGCGGCGAGGTGACGTTTCACGCGCTGATCCGATATCTGCCTGCTGTCACGGTAGCGGTGGGCCACGTCCCACTCGTCGGTGGATTCCCGGAAGGGGTTCTGCTGGGGGATCTGCGCGAGCACGGTGGCGCCGCGGTGGCCGTTCGCGAGCAGGAGGAGTTGGTCCCAGACGTGGGGCAGGTGACAGTGTTCGGAGGCTCGCCTCGCCTTCTCGATCTGGGTCTTGCTCGGCGCCGCCGGGTTGTTCCTGATCGCCGGGCTGTACGGGATCCCGAGCGGGGTGTCCTGTTTGGAACCGAAGAAGTCGAGGAGCATCGCCTTGATGGCGCACTCCGCCGCGATTCCGGCCAGGTGGTCGGCGGAGCCGAAGAGCGGGGGTGACTTGGCGAGTTGCGTTGCCGCGTCGTAGTGGCAGCGGCCCACCTCTAAGAACGAGTGTTGGTGGGCGGGTCCGGGTGCGGGCGAGGCCGCCGGGACCGGAGGAGGTGTCTGAGCCGTCACGGTGATCACCTTAGCGGCGTGATCATGGCAGATGAGAGTACTTTGCCATGACTCCTGCGGGATCTGTTTCGGTCGACGGTGCTGGCAGGATTGGGACGCGAAACCGTATGGCGATGTTGCGGTGGGTGACGTGGTGCTGCGAGAGGGATGCGAAGAGTGACGGTCACGGGCCAGGATGCGCGGGCAGGGCTGGACCAGGCGGCGCTGCTGAAGGATCTGCGGCGGCAGGTCGTGATCCTGGAGGACGATCTGCGTGCGCGCAGTGAGTCTGTGGAGGAGTACCGCGTCCGGCTGGAGTCCGAGTACCGGCGGGCCCGGGAGGCACAGCGTACGGCAGCGACGTATGGGGCGTGGCGGGACGAGCGGGTGACTCAGGCTGCGGTGGCTTGGGTGCTGGCCTGTGTCTTCGTACGGTTCTGTGAGGACCACGGGCTGATCGATGCGCCGTTCATCGCAGGGCCCGGGGAGCGGTTGGTCGAGGCGGAGGAGCGGCATGAGGCGCACTTCCGTGAGCATCCTGATCACAATGACCGGGACTGGCTGCTTGCGGCGTTCGAGCATCTTGCGGGGGCCCATGAGACGGTAGCCGGTCTTTTCAACCGGGCGCACAATCCGCTGTGGGAGCTGATGCCGAGCTATGAGGCCGCGACAGAGGTGTTGCGGTTCTGGCGGCGCTGGGACGCGGACGGGCGGATCGTTTACGACTTCTCGTATCTGGAGTGGAATACGCGGTTCCTCGGTGACCTGTACCAGGACCTGAGTGACCATGCCCGCAAGACGTACGCGCTGCTGCAGACGCCGAAGTTCGTCGAGGAGTTCATTCTTGATTTGACGCTGGAGCCGGCCATCGAGGAGTTCGGGCTGGATCCTGTGGTGGAGGGGCTGGGGGGTGTCGAGCGGCGGGGGCTGCGGACGATCGACCCTGCGTGCGGGTCCGGGCACTTCTTGCTGGGTATTCTCGAGCGGCTCGTGGAGAAGTGGCGGGAGGCGGAGCCGGGCGCGGACGAGTGGTCTGTGGTGCGGAGAGCTCTGGAGTCCGTTCACGGGTGCGACAAGAATCCGTTTGCGGTGAGTATCGCTCGGTTCCGGTTGTTGGTCGCGGCTATGCGGGCTGCGGGGGCTGAGCGCTTGGCCGATGCGCCGGTGTTTCCCATCAATGTGGCGGTGGGGGATTCGTTGCTGCATGGGCGGGACGCGGCGGGTATTCAGGCGGATTTTGGGACGTTGTTTGAGGAGTTGGAGGGGGGCGGCTCTGGGGGTGGGAGTGCCTTTGTTTACTCTACGGAGGATGTGGCGGAGTTCGCCGGGGAGGTGGACTTGCTGGGGCGCGGGTCATATCACGTTGTGGTGGGGAATCCGCCGTATATTACGGTGAAGGACAAGCAGGAGAACGAGAACTATCGGGCGTCTTATGATGCATGCGCGGGGAAGTATGCCTTGTCGGTTCCGTTTGCGCAGCGGCTCTTTGAGCTGGCTTTGAAGGGTGCGGGTGGAAGTAAGGGTGGGGGTGGCTTCGTCGGGCAGATCACAGCGAACTCGTTTATGAAGCGGGAGTTCGGTAAGAAGCTCATCGAAACTGTCTTCCGTGACCGGGTCGAATTGTCGCACGTGATTGACACGTCGGGAGCGTTTATTCCCGGGCATGGGACTCCGACCGTTATTTTGGTGGGACGGAACCGCGTGCCGAGTTCTGAGCGAACTGTGCGGGCGGTGTTGGGTGTTCGGGGTGAGCCATCGCAGCCGAAGCCGGCGGCGGAGGGGCTTGTCTGGCGGGCGGTTGTCGAGCAAGTAGGGAAGCCGGGAAGTGAGTCGGAGTGGGTGTCGGTTGAGGATAGTCCAGCCCAGGCCTTTGCGTCGCACCCATGGTCTTTGAGCGGAGGTGGAGCAGGCGCTCTGCTTTCGCATTTTGAAGGCGCTGCGCAAGTCCGGCTAGCTGAACGAGCCGAGTCGCTCGGCATCACGAGCTTCACGCTGGAAGACGACCTGTACTTGCTGCCCGAGCAAAATGCCAGGCGTAAAGGAATCGGTGCCGGAAGATCCCTTCCAATGGTCACGGGGGACTTGTTGCGTGATTGGGGAGGTGGCGAATTTGAGCATGCTCTTTTCCCGTACACGAAGGCGTTTGAACCGGTGGACGTAGAGGGGGAACCCTCGCTCCTGCGCTATATGTGGCCTTGTCGCACGACAATCTCAAACAACCTTCTCTTCGGGCGGCAGACGAAGGTTCAGGGAGGCCTCAAATGGACGGAGTTCGGGCGCTTGACGCGAAGCAAGTTTCGAACTCCGTTGTCGATTACGTTCGCTGAAGTATCGACCCATAACCACTTCGTCCTAGACCGTGGTGGAAAGCTCTTCAAGCAGACCGCTCCTGTTATCAAGTTGCCCGAAGGGGCGACGGAGGATGAGCATCTGGAGCTGCTAGGAGTTCTCAACTCATCGACGGCCTGCTTCTGGCTGAAGCAGGTCTGTCACGATAAGGGGAACAGGGGCGAAGGTGGAGGAATTACAAGTGCTGGATGGGAGCGTTTTTACCAGTACAACGGGACTAGGGTCGGCGACTTCCCGTTGCTGGAGCGGCTACCAATCGCGCTGGCACGCATCCTAGACTCCCTTGCGCAGGAGCTAAGCGAGGTCGAGCCTGCGGCTCTTGGAAAAGGATCCGTTCCTGTTCGTGCAGCCCTTGACGGCATGCGGGCTGAGTACACCCACCTCCGTCAGCACATGATCGCTCTGCAAGAGGAGCTGGATTGGCAGGTGTATGGGCTGTACGGTCTGCTGTCCGATGCGGACGTAGCGCGAACCACTGTACCGTCGCCCGATCCTGACACTGTTCCCGAAGTGCGGCTCGGGGAGCGGGCGTTCGAGATTGTGCTTGCCCGTAAGCGGGCGGCTGGCGAGGTCGACACCGCGTGGTTCGAGCGACATGGGTCGACGCCTGTTGTCGAGATCCCAGGGCACTGGCCCGACTGGTACCGGGCCATCGTCGAGGCCCGGATCAACATCATCGAGGGTCGCAAGGACATCGCGCTCATCGAGCGGCCCGACTGCAAGCGACGTTGGTCCGTCGAGCCCTGGGAGAAGAAGGAGAAGGCCGCCCTCCGCACGTGGTTGCTGGCCCGGTGCGAGGACCCCGCGCTCTGGTTCAGCCTGCGCGAGGGTGTGAAGCAGCCGCGGACGCTCACCGTCAACCAGCTTGCCGATGTCCTGAGTTCCGACGCTGACTTCGCTTCCGTCGCCGCTCTATTCGCCTCCGATCACCTCAACAAGCCGGATCTTCCGCTCGGGCAGGTGCTGGCCGATGTCATCGCCGACGAGCACGTGCCGTACCTCGCTGCCATGCGTTACAAGGACCCTGGCCTCCGCAAGCGCGAGCAGTGGGAAGAGGTCTGGAAGCAACAGCGCGAGGAGGACCGGACCGGGCGGCGGCTCGATATCCCCGTACCACCGAAGTACTCGTCCGCCGACTTCCTCAGGCACTCGTACTGGTCCAACCGCGGCAAACTCGACGTACCCAAAGAGCGATTCATCTCCTATTTGGAGGTCGGGCCCGAGGCCGACCCGACCACACTGCTCGGGTGGGCCGGGTGGGACCACAAGGATCAAGCCCAGGCGCTCATCAACCTCATCGAGGACCGTACGGAGCAGAGCGGTTGGGACACCGAGCGGCTCACCCCGTTGATCGCCGGATTGCATGAGGCCATGCCCTGGGTGCGGCAGTGGCACGGGGAGTACGACCCCGAGTGGGAGTCCGTGCCGGCGGAGGACTGCGATGCCTTCCTGGAGGAGCAGATGGGTAAGCATCGGCTCAGCGCGGCGGATCTCAAGGCCTGGCGGCCGGTGAAGCGGGCGCGGGGGCGTAAGGCTGCCGCGTCGAAGAAGGCCAGCGCCCCGGAGCAGCCCGCCCTCGACGGCGAGTAGGCGGAACGTGGTGACGGTGGGGGCTGGCGGAGTTCAGAACTCGGCCAGCCCACGGGCGTTGGGCGGGTGTCAGACTCGGTCCTCTGCCGCATACGCGATGAAGGTCGACCACGTGGTGCGGGAGAGGGCCAGCTGGCCGCCCTCCTTGTCCTTGGAGTCCCGGACGCGGACAGCTTCAGTGCAGTGAGCGACCTCGACACAGTTGTCGCCCTGTGTCCCGCTGTAGCTGCTCTTGAACCAAGTCAGCTCGGTGGTGCTCATAGCGCTCCTCGCATCTGCTTCAACAGCCCCACGGTTGCCTCGTGGCTGAGGGCCTGCGAGCGCATCTTCCCATAGCGCTGAAGGAGGGCGCTGGTGTCTTTCGAGCCGGTGATCAGGGCACTTCCCTGCTGCCCCTCGAAGTAGCCGAACCACTGGTTCTCCGGAGACTCCGCCAGGTACATGGGGCCGTCAAGTCCGGCGTGATCGTCTTGGCGCATGGGCATGATCTGGAGCTGCACATTGCGGAGTTCGGCCCGCTGCAGCAGGTGGTCGATGAGGATGGCGGTGACCTCGTCTCCACCCGTCCGGCGTTCGAGTAGCGCCTGCTCGATGATGAAGCTGAAGGCCACATTCTGCTTCTCCGACAGAACGCGCTGTCGTTCGAGCCGTGCCTCGACCTGCCGTTCGAGTTGCTCATCAGTCAGCGGAGGCAAGCTACTCAGGAAGACCGCCCGAGCGTACGCCTCCGGCTGCAACAACCCAGGAATAGCCCGGCACTCATACGCGTAAAGCGAGATCGCCTCCTCCTCGATCCCCGCCCACTGCACAAACCACGAAGCCAGCCCCTGCCTCCGCGTCAGATGCCGTGCCGCCGCCTTGAGAACCCTCGGTGCCTGTAGAACAACCCCGGCCCGCTCGATGAACCTCACCGACGGGAACCGCTTCCCCTGCTCCAGCTTGGCCACCGCATGCACCGAGTACCGCACCTGCGGAGCGAACTCCTCCTGCGTCAGGCCCGCTTCCTCCCGCAACGCCTTCAGGACCGCACCGAAGCTCTTGAGGCCGTCCGACACTTCCGGTTCACTGCTCGCGACGCCGTCCAACACGCCCGGCCCACCTCCCACGTACCCCACCGGGACATCAACCCACCCATGGTTACGGGGCGTCACCCACCCTGTCCACTCAGTGAACCCACCCAGCCTCGGCTGTACCAGCGCCGTGCCTGTTGAAGTGCTCTCCCTCCCATGACGCTGGCCGCATGACCGCACCTCAGACTCAACCGGCCGTCACCGTACGTGTGTTCTTCCAGCGGCTTAGTGCGACCCGTCGCGGCGCCCGTCTCGCCCGTCACCTCGCCACGCACCAACTCGACGCCTGGGGCATCCCGTTCGGCTCGGACCTCTCCGACACTGCCGCCCTCGTCGTCGCCGAGCTGGCCTCCAACGCCGTACTCCACGCCCGCGTACCCGGCCGCGACTTCGCCCTCCGTCTTGAACACCGTACGGACGCACTCCGCCTCGAGGTCGCCGACGCCCGAGGCGACCGCCCCCTCACCGCACAGCCGCACGCGACCGGCGCCACGGGCGCGACCACCGATCAAGACCACGGCCGGGGCCTCGTCATCGTCGACGCCCTCTCCTCCCGTTGGGGCGTCGCCGACCGTCGAGGGCCCGGCAAGGTCGTCTGGGTCGAGATCGACCTCCTCGACAGCGCCCCGAGCATCCGTCACGGCATCGGAACCGCAGGCGGGCTCGGCCGCTGCCAGTAGTGCAGCACCGGAGGATGCGCGACCTCCTCCCCGAGACCGGAGGTCAGCAGGTGATGCCGGGCAACCGCGTCGTCGACGATCTGCCGCCACCACTCCGGCCTGTCCGGGCCCGCGTCGGCCGAGAGCAACTCATCGTGCAGCGCGTACAGCTCACACGTGTTGTGCCACTGCGACTCGCGTACGCCGGCGTTGCTCTCGCTGAAGCGGGACAACTCGGCGCCCTCGCACACCGCGCACCCGCATGTCCACGGTTCGACGCGTGCGAACCAGTTCTGCAGCACCTCCACCCGGTGGTACTTCAGCAGGTCACGGACGAGCACCACCGGATACGGCCGCCAGCCGCGGCCCTTGCGGCGCGGGTCCATGCCGTGACGGAGCATGGCGGTGACCCCCACTGCCGTGCCCAGGGCGCCGTGCGCGAGGGCGTCGAACGCGGCCAGGTCCGTCCGCCACAGCAGCAGACGCGGGCACGACCGGTACAGCACACGCAGGCCCTCGGCCACGCCCACCCGCTCCAGCGGGTCCTTGTAGTGCTGCATGATCAACGCCACGGGATGCCGACTGTCCCGTACCGCCGCCACCAGGTGCAGCAGCGACTCGTCCCGCAGCCAGCGGTAGCTGCACGGCAGCAGAACCACCGTGTCCGTCCGCTCCAGCCGGTTGGCCTGGGTGATCACGGCACGCAGCACGCGCGCGTCGCCGTCCTCGTCCGGCGGCGGTATGAAGCAGGTCGGGGTCACCGCGAACGCCGCCTTGTTGGCCAGCTGGCCGTTCAGGACCTCCTCCAGGCCGGAGTGGTCCAGCCCGTGCCAGCCGTCGGACGCCTGCTGGCCGAAGGGGCGGTCGGCGGTCGCGACCCGGTGTTCGTGGCCGCCGTAGTCGACGGCCACGACGGTGTCCGGGTAGCTGTTGCGTATGTTCCGGCACCGCACGGCGGCATCGGCGCCCGTGAGAAGTAGGCCCCCGGTGTGGCCGTCGATGTGCGGAAGCAGGCCGATCGCCGACCTGTCGTTCACCATGATCAGTAATCGGTCGCGCAGTAAGCCCTCGATCCCGGTGCTCCCCATGGGGTCCCCCTCGCGGTCCTCAAGCACGCCGGCATGTCCCGCTGGTCACGAGTGTCGGAGCCGGTCGAAAAGGAGCACAAGACGGTCGTATGCACGCTTAAGCGGTTCTCGGCCAGGCTGTCGGCATGCCTGCACCCAGACAGATGTCACGGAGAGGTGCATACTCGTCGCTTTGCGTGAGAGTTCCCTCCTCTCGAGTCGCTCAACGTGACACCAGCGTCACGCAACTTGCGTCTGGCCTGGGCGCAAGGCATGGCAAGACTGGCAAGATTGGATGTCGCGCGTGAGATCCGGGAGATCGGCGCGCCCCGACTGCTGCCGAGTGAGGGAACGAGAGCCGGATGCCCACCAGCGAACTCTTCCTGCGGGATGTCATCGACATCAAGGAAGACGTCCATGCCGGCGATTTCAAGGTCGAGCTGTCCGGCGGGTTCACCGAAACCGATGCCCGCGTCGCGGAGTACGTGGTCACCGAGCAGCTGCAAGGGGCCTTCCGCAGTGCGCTCGGGCTGGTCGGGGCGGCGGTCAGGTCGGGGAACTCGCATGCCGCCTATCTGCACGGTTCGTTCGGTGCCGGTAAGAGCCACTTCCTGACCGTGCTGCACGCCGTGCTGAACAACAGCGCTGCGGCCCGCTCCAAGCCCCGGCTTCAGGAGGTCATCGCCGAGCACGACGACTGGCTGCGCGACAGCAAGTTCCTCATGGTGCCCTACCACCTCGTGGGCTCCACCGACCTGGACTCGGCCATCCTCGGCGGTTACGTGCATGCCGTGCGCTCCCTCGACGGGAACAAGCCGACCCCCGCCGTCTACCGGGCCGACTCCGCGCTCGCGGACGCCCGCAGGCAGCGGGAGTTCCTCGCCGACGACGCCAAGTTCGTGCAGTGGCTCGGGGACGGGGCCGCCGCGGTGACCCCGGGCGGCGGTGCCGTCGGCGCGGACGGCGATGACGACGACCTCGACATGCTGGACGCGGACGACGCCGCCCCGGCCGCCGGCAGCTGGACCTCCGCCGACCTGGACCGTGCCTTCGACGCGCCCGCCGGGGACCCGTACCGCGAGGCGCTCGTGTCCGCCCTGCTCTCCGGGCCCATGGCGGCGTACGCGCAAGGAGCCCGCGGCGACAAGGACGCCTTCGTACCGCTGGAGAACGGGCTGTCGGTCATCTCCCGGCACGCCAAGTCCCTCGGCTACGACGGCATTGTGCTCTTCCTCGACGAGCTGATCCTCTGGCTCCAGGCGCATATGGGCGAGCAGGACTTCGTGCGCGACCAGGTGCAGCGGCTGGTCAAGCTGATCGAGTCCGGGGACACCGACCGGCCCGTGCCGATCGTGTCGTTCATCTCGCGTCAGCGCGACCTGTCGCAGCTCATCGGCTCCGACGTGGCGGGCGCCGAGGTGCAGAACCTGGAGCAGCAGATCGAGTACCTGGCCGGACGCATCGACGTCGTCAATCTGGAGGACAGCAACCTCGTCGAGATCATCAAGCGCCGTGTGCTGGAACCGAAGCCGGGGATGGAATCGGCCCGCGACGAGGCCTTCACGCTCGTCGAGTCGTCCAAGGACGAGGTCCGGCAGGTGCTGCTCGACGCCCACGGGCGGACCGAGGCCAGCTGGGACGACTTCCGCACCCTGTACCCGCTCTCGCCCGCGCTGCTCAACGTCCTCGTGGACCTCTCCGGAGCGCTCCAGCGCGAACGCACCGGCCTCAAACTCGTCCAGGAACTGCTGCGGCGTCGGCGCGACGACCTGAGGATGGGGGAGCTGATCCCGCTCGGCGATCTGTGGGACGTCATAGCATCGGGCACCGGCGAGGCGTTCACCGCCAAGCTGCGCCGCGAGTCCGAGATCGCGCACCGCTTCCACGCACGCGTACGGGCGCATCTGCTGGAGAAGTACGGGTCCGTCGACGATCCGCGCTACCGGCGGGACGACCGGCTCGTCAAAACGCTGCTGCTCGCCGCGCTCGCCCCCAACGTCCCGGCTCTGGCACGGCTGACCGGTGGACGGCTCGCCGCCCTCAACCACGGCACGATCAGGGCCCGGGTGGGGTCGGCCGGATCGATCGCGGTCAAGGCGCTGCGAGACCTCCAGGCTCAGGGCTTCGGGGAGCTGAGGAGCGAGGGCGACGCCGACCCGGTGTTCCATCTGCACCTGTCCGACCTGGACGTCGAGCCGCTGCTCGAAGAGGTCCAGGGGGTCGCGGACAAGGGCGGACACCGGCGGCAGTGGGTCAAGGACCAGCTGTGGGCGGCCTTCGGCATCAAGGACACGCAGGCGTTCGTGTGCGAGCGCGAGATCGTCTGGCGGGGCACCAAGCGGACCGCCGAGTTCGTCTTCGGGAACGTACGGGATCCCCATCTGCCCGACGAGCAGTTCGAACCGCAGACGGACGGCAACATCCGTTTCGTACTGGACTATCCCTTCGACGAGCCGCAGCGCTCGCCCATCGAGGACGTCCACCGGATCGAGGCCCTGAAGCGGTCGGGACGGTCCGGGAACACCATCGTCTGGCTGCCCGACTTCTTCTCCGAGCAGCGGGCCCGGCAGCTCGGACGACTCCTGAAGATCAACTACCTGCTGGAGCGCGACCGCCTCGACGACGTCACCGCCACCCGCCCGACCGAGGAACGGATCCAGATCCGCCACCAGCTCAAGGCGCAGAGCGACAATCTCACCACTCAACTCTCCGCCGTACTGGAGCAGTTGTACGGGATCAGCAAGGCGGAGGCCGCGAACGTCGGAGCCGAGGTCCCGGCGGACCAGCACGTGTGGTCGCTGCGGCCCGGCTTCACGCGGCAGAAGCCCGAGCCCGGGATCGGCTTCGAGAAGAACCTCTACGCCCTCGCGGACGAGATGTTCGCCGTGCTCTACCCGAAGCACCCCGACTTCGACCCCGCCCTCACCCGCAAGCCGGTCACCCTGCGCGAGCTGAAGACGGCGCTCGAATGGATCGGCCGAGCCATGGAGAGCGGCGAGCGACGGATCGTCGTCGACAGCCACCAGCTGGCCATGGTGAAGAAGATCGTGCACCCGCTGGGACTGGGCGAGGTGTACGACGGTCCGCTGAACGTCAGCCGTGAGTGGCGGCTGCGGATCAACCAGAAGGCCGCCGACGCGCACGCCGGGACGGACCTGTCCGTCGAAGACATCCGCAGGTGGATCAGCCAGCTCGGGTTCACCGGCCTGGAGAAGAACGTCAGCAACCTGATCATCGCCACCTACGCACTGCTCGACGACCGGACGTGGGTGTACCAGACCTCACCGCTGCGGCAGGCGCCGGAGCTGGACAAGATCGGTCCCGGCTACGGACTGCGCGCCGTCGAGAAGCCGACCGACGAGGAGTTCGCGACCGCGCGTGAACGGGCCGGAAGGATCTTCGGGGTTCACGTACCGCCCGCGCTCATCGCACTGAACGTCGCCAAACTCGCTACCGGCGTGAAGGAAGTGGCCGAGAGGCATCGCGATGCCGTGAGCGGGGTCCGGTCCGTGCTGCAGAAGCGGGCCGGGGAGCTGGGGCTGCAGGGCCCCCAGGGGGCGGACGCCCCGCGGATGAGGTCCATGAAGGCCGCGGCGGACCTCGTGGCCCGGCTCGGGCGCACCGACGACGCGGCCGTGGTGGTGCGCGAGCTCGCGGCGGTGGCGTACGACGTGACCGACCAGGAGATCGGGGCAGCCCTCAAGCAGGCCCCCGAGGTGCTGGCCGCGCTCGACGACACCAACTGGAAGCTGCTGGGCAGCGTGCGCGGCTTCACCGGCCGGGACGACGGCGTGGGCGATCGGGCCGCACGGTTGATCCAGCTCATCGAGGAGACCGCGAACGACCACGAGCAGGCCCGCTCGCTCGTCCCCGTACTCGAACAGCTCCAGGACCGGGCGCTGGCCCTCGTCAACGAAGTCGCACGCCTCGCGCAGGTCGCCCAGCCCGTGCCACCGCAGCCGCAACCACAGCCGACCGCGGACGACATCAGCTTCACGGAACACGGGAAGCCGGTGATCCCGTCGGCGCCTGTCGTGCCGGAGGCCGCGCCGCAGCAGGTCGACGGTGGCGGGCGGCCGATCGACGTACCCGCTCCCGCTGTACGCCCGGGGGCTCCGCATGTCGTCGAGCCCACTCGGCTCGAAGCGTCCCTCGCCGCCATGGTCGTCGATGTGGAAGAGGAGATCAGGTCGTACCTGGCCGCCCATCCGGGCACCCGCATCCAGGTCACCTGGCGCCCCGTGTCCACCGACGGCCAGGAAACCGAGCGCTGATGGGCGTCGCCCTGCCCCAGGTGGGCCGTCGCACCATCGAGGCTCTGCTCGCCACGCACGCCTCCGGGCTCGGAGACCGGCGCCTTGTCCTGGTGCACGGGCGCTACACAGCCGGCGCGCCCGAGGAGTTCACCGTGCGGACGGGGGAGGAGACGCGGCGCGTCCGCGTAAGCCACCAGGCGTCCGTCCTGGGCATCCTCGAGGAGTGGACGAAGCACCGGGACAAGGCCCCCGGTGCGGACCTTCTCGTCGTCACCACCGGTGTCGACGACGGCCAGATCGGCTGGGACCTGCGCGGGCACGCGGTACGGCGGCAGACCCTCACGGTGGAGAACGCCGAGATCGTCATGCAGCGCTTCGGAGCGGCCGGACTCGACCCGCGCATGTACGACGAGGGATGGCTATTGGAGGCGCTGCTCGATGCCGAGCCCGCCCAGGGATGGAAGCGTGCGGGCTCCGTCCTGACACGGGACGCGGCGCTGCGCGCGCTGGTCGTGGCCCGGCTCGGGCTGGGCGACGGCGACGACGGGGCGGCCCCGGCGGCGGGGACTGTCGTCGATCTGGACGCCCTGCTCACGTGGTCCCGTACGCCTGCGGGGCCACTGCGCTTCGCTGAGCTGGACCAGACCGAACGGGACGAGCTGAAGAAGTGGCTCGGTGAGACCACGGGGCCGGCCGCACCGGTCCTGATGTCCCTGGCCGAGACCGGGCGCGGACCGGACGCGATGCCGCTCGGTCTACTCGGAGCCGTCCTGCGCGACCAGGCCGCGAGCCCGGACGTGGTGCTCGCCGTGGGCGGACTGTTCGGGCAGGTGATGCCGCGCCGGACCGAACTGCAGTCCTTCACCGAGGCCGTCGAAGGCGCCCTCATCCGCTGGATCGGGGAGGCCCGGCACAACACCGCCGCACTGGAGCGGGTCTCCGCCGTCCTCAAGCGCGCCGATAAGCTCGCCGAGGACGCCGGACTCACCACGGCCCTCGAATCCAACCGCTTCCTGCCGTCCAGCTTCACGGCCCAGCTGCGGCACGTGACGGCAGCGGCCCGTACCTCCCCGGAAGCGGGGGAAGCCGCCTTGGCCGAGCTGAACGCGCACATGCTGGCCCGCCTGAACACGGACCGTGCCGGCGTGGCCGAGATGGCCGTACGAATCGCCCGCTGGCTGGCCCTTCCGCGGCCCTCGGTGGCGTCGGTGGCGGCCGGAGTACGGGACCAGGCAGGGGACTGGGGCTGGGCGGACCGGGCGCTCGCCGTTCTGTGGGCCGGCGACCCCGAGGGTGACGCCGCCGCGGGCGAGGACCTTCGTGCGCTGTACGAGGCGGCCAGGGAGCGGCGCGAGCGGCTGGACGAGGAGTTCGCCCGGCGGCTCGCCTCCTGGACGCCGAATGCCACCGCGCTCCACCCCGGCGGCTGCCTGGTCGTCGAGAACGTACTGGCCGAAGCCGTAAGGCCGGTGGTCGGCGATACGGCTCCGCTCGTCCTGGTGCTGGACGGCATGAGCTGCGCCGTCGCCGCGCAACTGGGCGAGGAGGTCGAGCGCGAGGGCTGGACCGAGGCCGTGCCCGGCAAGGCGGGCTCGGAAGAAGAGCCGCGGCGGATGGCCGCGGTGTCCATGCTCCCCTCGGTCACCGAGGTCAGTCGTGCCTCCCTGCTCACCGGAACGGCAGTCAAGGGCGGGCAGGCGAAGGAGAGTTCGGGATTCGCCGCCTTCTGGAAGCAGCGGCGGCTCGAGGCGCTGCTCTTCCACAAGGCGGGGATAGAGGGAGGAGCGGGAAGGTTCCTCTCCGAGGAGGTCGTGGCCGCGCTCGCCTCGGATGCGGTCGTCGGCGTCGTACTGAACACCATCGACGACGCCCTCGACAAGGGACAGCAGGGGCGGCGTACCCAATGGAGCCTGGGTGACGTCACCTACCTGCGGGAACTGCTGTCGGCGGCCAAGGGGTACGGCCGCCCGGTCGTGCTCGTCGCGGACCATGGCCATGTGCTGGAGCGGGGCGCGAGCCAAGGACCTGGGGGTGACGAGGGCGCGGGGTCCGGCTCGGCCCGATGGCGTACCGGCGCGGCGAAGGACGGCGAGGTCCAGCTGTCGGGGCCGCGCGTACTGGAAGGCGGCGGCAGCATCGTCGCGCCCTGGCGGGAGGACATCCGCTACACCGGCCGCCGGGCCGGGTACCACGGCGGAGCCGCGCTCGCGGAGGTCACGGTGCCGCTGCTCGTCCTGGTGCCCGACCGTGACTTGGTGCCGAAGGGGTGGGAGGCCCTGCCCCGGGAGCAGGCCGTCCCCCGGTGGTGGGCCCCCTACAAGGGCGGGCGGCGGGAGGTCGTGGCAGCGCAGGAGCCACCACGCAAACCGAAGCGGGGAAAGCCCAAGGAGCAGCACGCGGGTGAAGGGCTCTTCGCCGCTGCCGACGTCGTAGTGCCGACCGCGGACGGAGCCGCCCCTGCCACCCTGGGCGAGCGGGTGGTCGCCAGCGAGGTGTACGAGGCGCAGAAGGAGTACGTCCGCAAGGCTCCCGAGAGCAAGGTCGTGGCGGCCGTCATCGACGCGCTGGCCGGGGCGGGCGGCACCATGTCACCGGCCGCGCTCGCCGGCGCCATCTCGGCGACCGGGCGGGTGCGGCGCAACATCGACGGGTTCATCGCCACCGTGCAGCGGCTGCTCAACATCGAGGGCTACCCGGTCCTCGGCTTCATCGACGCCGGGCACACGGTGAAACTCGATGTGACCCTGCTGCGCGACCAGTTCTTCCCGAAGGAGCCGACGTGACGCCGATGACGCCGTCGCCCGACGTGAGCGCGGTCCGGCGGCGGGAGGTCGTCGACGCACTGCGCCGGGGCACCGTGCCGCACTCCGGGCTCGACCTCTTCGCGGTCGGCCTCGACCGGTTCACCGGCGCCCTCGACGAGGACGTGGCCACGGTGGCGCGGGGCGGGGCAGCCTTTCACGCCATCCGCGGTGAGTACGGCTCCGGCAAGACCTTCTTCGCACGCTGGCTCGCCGAGCGGGCCAAGCGCGCCGGGCTCGCCACGGCCGAGGTACAGATCTCCGAGACGGAGACGCCTCTGCACCGGCTGGAGACGGTGTACCGCCGGCTCACCGAGCGGCTGTCCACGGCGACCCACCAGCCCAGTGCGCTGCGTGCGATCGTCGACTCCTGGTTCTACACGCTGGAGGAGGAGGTCCTCGACAACGGGGACGCGGACGAGGACGACGAAGTGGCGCTGGCAGCGGCCGTCGACGTACTGATGGAGCGTCGGCTTGCCGATGTGGCCCGCACCACACCGGCGTTCGCCGCGGTGCTCCGCGGATACCGGCGCGCGGTCGCGGCCGACGACGCGGCGACCGCCGAAGCCCTCATCGCCTGGCTCGGCGGTCAGAAGTCCGTCGCGGCGTCTGCCCGCAGGGCCGCCGGAGTCCGGGGAGACCTCGACCACTTCGCGGCGCTCGGCTTCCTGCAGGGACTGCTCACGGTGCTGCGGGACTGCGGCCATCCCGGCCTGCTGGTCGTCCTCGACGAGATCGAGACTCTCCAGCGGGTACGTGGTGATGTGCGGGAGAAGGGGCTCAACGCTCTGCGGCAGCTTCTCGACGAGATTGACGCGGGGCGCTTTCCCGGGCTGTTTCTCGTCATCACCGGGACCCCGGCATTCTTCGACGGTCAGCAGGGAGTGCAGCGGCTTCCGCCGCTGGCGCAGCGGCTGGCGACCGACTTCAGCACCGACCCGCGCTTCGACTCTCCGCGAGCGGTCCAACTGCGGCTTGCGGGCTTCAACTTGGAGCGGCTCGGCGAGTTGGGCAGGCGGGTGCGCGACCTGTACGCGGGTGCTGCCCGGTATCCGCAGCGAGTCGAGCAGCAGGTGGACGACGCTTATCTCATGGAACTCGCCACTGCCGTCACCGGCGGACTCGGGGGCAAGGTCGGGGTAGCGCCCCGCGTCTTCCTGCGCAAGCTCGTCGCCGATGTGCTCGACCGGGTGGACGAGTTCGAGGACTTCGATCCGCGCAAGCACTACGCGCTCACCATCGCGGACGGCGAGCTGACCGAAGTGGAACGCAACGCGGCGGCTGCACGCGCGGACGACATCGACCTGGAGATGCCGTGAGCGGCATCGACGATCTCGAACCCGCGCTGGTCCACCACATCGTCAACACGCTCGGCTGGCCCGGACTGCGCCCTCTGCAGGAGGAGGCCATCGGGCCGCTGCTCGCGGGCGACGACGCGATCCTTCTGGCACCCACCGCCGGAGGCAAGACGGAGGCCGCTTCGTTTCCGCTGCTGTCGAAGATGGTGCAGCGGAAGTGGTCAGGGACGTCCGTCCTCTACGTGTGTCCGCTCAAGGCGCTGCTGAACAACCTGCTGCCCCGGCTGGAGACGTACAGCTCGTGGCTCGGACGCACGGCCGCCCTGTGGCACGGGGATGTCACCTCCGGCGCGCGGAAGCGGATCCTGGCCGCGCGGCCCGACATCCTGCTCACCACGCCGGAGTCGCTGGAGGCGATGCTGGTGAGCGCGAATGTCGATCACACGTCCTTCTTCTCCGGACTGCGCACCGTGGTCGTCGACGAGGTGCACGCCTTCGCCGGGGACGACCGGGGCTGGCATCTGCTCGCGGTCCTGGAGCGGCTGCAGCGCGTCGTCGGGCGCCCCGTCCAGCGCGTCGGGCTGTCCGCCACGGTCGGCAACCCTGAGGAGCTGTTGCTGTGGCTTCAAGGATCCGGAGCGGGGAAGCAGCCGTCCGTGGTGGTGGCACCGCATCTGGCCGACCCGCAGCCGGAGACACAGGGAGCGGTGTCGCCGCCCCCGGCGGACATCCAGCTCGACTATGTGGGTTCCGTCGACAACGCCGCCACCGTGATCGCGGCCCTGCACCGCGGCGAGAAACGGCTCGTCTTCTGCGAGTCCCGTCGGCTCGTCGAGGAGCTGGGCGAGAAGCTGCGAGCAAAAGGCGTGACGACCTTCCTCTCCCACGCCTCCCTTTCGGTCGACGAACGCCGTCGCGCGGAACAGGCATTCGCCGAGGCCCGCGACTGTGTCATCGTCTCCACGAGTACCCTCGAACTCGGCATCGACGTCGGGGATCTGGACCGGGTCATCCAGATCGACGCCCCGCTCACCGTCGCCTCCTTCCTGCAACGGCTCGGCCGCACCGGACGCAGGCCCGGGACATCACGCAACTGCCTGTTCCTCGCGCTGGACCGCGATGGACTCCTCGGAGCCGCGGCCCTTCTCATGCAGTGGTCGCGCGGCTGGGTGGAGCCTGTCGTCGCCCCGCCGGAGCCGCGACACATCGTGGCCCAACAGCTTCTCGCGCTGTGCCTGCAGGAACCGCAGGTCGGGGACCGTCTCTGGCAGGAATGGTGGAATGGCCTCGGCCCGTTCGGCCAGTCCGCCGAGCCGATCGTCCGGCACCTGGTCGACAACGGCTACCTGAACCAGGACGGCGGACTCCTGTTCATCGGCCCCGAGGCGGAACGGCGCTTCGGGCACCGGCACTTCATGAACCTCACGGCGGTCTTCACCGCGGCTCCCCAGTTCACCGTGCTGCAAGGCCGCCGGGAGATCGGCAGGACCGATCCGAGCCTTCTCACCGAACGGATCGACGGACCAAGGCGGTTGCTCCTGGCCGGGCGGAGCTGGCAGGTCACGTACATCGACTGGAAGCGCAAGCGGTGCTTCGTCGAACCCGTCGACGGCGGCGGCAGAGCAAAGTGGAGCGGTGCCGGGCTCGACTTCGGCATCTCCTTCGAACTCACCCGCGCAGTACGAGAAGTGCTCCTCGGGGCGAACCCGCCGGTGGACCTCACGGCGCGAGCGGAGAAGTACCTGGTCGAAGCACGGGAGCACTTCATGGAAGCGGTGCACCCCGGAGGCACGGTGATCACCCGCGGTTCCGGAGGATACGTGAGGTGGTGGACATGGGCCGGCCATCGGGCGAACGCCACACTCGCAGCGACGCTCGCTGAGGTCGCCGTACCTGCCCAGCAGATCAACGACTGCTGGATCCGGCTGCGTGAGGACCTCAGCCCGGACGCCTGGAAACAGGTTTCGGTTGCCGCCTCAGACCATCTGTGCCTGCCGGAGGTCGACGAGCGGGCGGTCAAAGGACTGAAGTTCGCGGATGCACTGCCGCCCAAGCTCGCCGAATCGACGCTGGCAAGGCGGCTGGCGGACCTGGAGTCGGTAGCGCGAGTGCTATCTGAACGCGTGCGGTTCGTTGACGGTCATGATGACTACTCGGGCCAAGCCAGGAGTTGAGTCAGTCTTCGGGCGAACAGGCTTTTGAGCGAGCCTCACACGAGTCGGCCGATACCGCCTCCGGTTGAGGGCCGCTGCAGACTGCCGCTTACCTCCCAACGTCGTGCTGCCGCAGCTCCAGGCACCTCAGCCATTGAACAAGAGCCGCCCTTGCCATCCGCAGCGAATCCTCTGCAAACCACTCGTCCACGAAGCCGGTCCTCGCAGTCCGCTGTACGACGACGAACAGATATTTGGCCACAGCCGTGAGGCGTTCCCTGTGCGCCACTGCCAGGAGATCTTCGTGCTCCGCGTCGGCCCCGTACCTGGATGGCACCCCACGCAGATCGGTCTCGCGAGGCCGGGACACGTCGGCCGGCGACGAGCCGACCTCAACGGCCGCCTCCCGGCCCACATCCGATTCAGCAGGCGTAGTGACGCCACCGACCGCAGCACCTCGCCGACGATCGCTGCGAGATCCGCCAGGTCTGCTGCTACCTCTTCCCCGGCTTCCTGGGTGAATGGTTGCCCCAGGCGTTCCCCGGCAGCCTCGCCGTGTGCACCAGCTTCATCGATCACGCAGTAGTAGCGTTCACCCGGCGAAGGCCGCTCCATCGTGGCGATCGAGGCTCTCAGCATGCCCGCCGTATCCTCGCCGAAGGCGAAGATTGCGCAACACCAGGCGATGACCATGACCAGGTTCCAGCAGCTGATCGTGGCCCGAACTGTACGCCGACGAGGGCCTGCACTCTACTCAGTGAGGGTTTGGACGCTGCGGACCGACTGCCCCAGAAGCGACACAGCTCTGCTGGACGGTTTGGTACCGGGGCAGGGACTTGCTGGTGCGGGGGAGACGGGACGCATCCGCGCTTGCGTAGCCGTCAAAGTAGCCACGTTGGTGGACATTACGCCCATCTGTGCACGTCATAGCTCTGCGACGGCTCTCCCCGGCGTACAGCCCGACTCGTCTGCCGCCACTTGTGGCTTTGAACGCTGTTGCAATTCTGCTGCCTCCATGTGCCGACCCGCGTGACCTACGGCGAGGTCACGTCGCCAGGTAGGCTCTTGGGATTTCGCGTCCGGAATGCATGAAAGCGAGAACCATCCTTTATGGGTCACGTGGAAGCAGCGCATCTCGAGTACTACCTGCCCGACGGGCGGATACTCTTCGGGGACGTTTCATTCAAGGTTGCCGAGGGTTCCGTCGTCGCTCTCGTGGGTGCCAACGGCGCCGGCAAGACCACCCTGCAACGGCTGATCGCCGGGGAGTTGAAGCCCCACGGGGGCACCGTGACCGCCAGTGGCGGCCTCGGGGTGATGCCGCAGTTCATCGGGTCCGTCCGGGACGAGCAGACCGTTCGGGATCTGCTGCTCTCCGTGTCGCAGTTACCCGTGCAGGAGGCCGCCGCCGCCGTGGACGAGGCGGAACTCCGGCTGATGGAACGGGATGACGAAACGACGCAGATGAACTACGCGGAGGCGCTGAGCGACTGGGCCGAAGTCCGGGGCTACGAGGCTGAGAACCTCTGGGACATGTGCACGACTGCGGCGCTCGGCATCCCTTATGAACGAGCGCGCTGGCGAGAGGTGCGCACCCTTTCCGGCGGTGAGCAGAAGCGGTTGTGTCTGGAGGCTCTGCTGCGTGGGCCCGAGGAGGTGCTGCTGCTCGACGAACCGGACAACTTCCTCGACGTGCCGGGCAAGCGCTGGCTGGAGGAGCGGTTACGGGAGACCCGCAAGACGGTCCTCTTCGTCAGCCACGACCGGGAGTTGCTGGCTCGCTCCGCGGAAAAGATCGTCAGCGTGGAGCCGGCCGCCGGGGGAAGCGACGTCTGGGTGCACGGCGGGGGGTTCGCGACCTACCACGAGGCTCGCGATCAGCGCTTCGAACGGTTCGACGAGCTGAGCCGGCGGTGGCACGAGAAGCACGCACAGCTGAAGCGACTGGTACTGGACATGCAGCAGTACGCCGCGCGCAGCGATGTGATGGCATCGCGGTACCACGCGGCTCAGACCAGGCTGCGGAAGTTCGAGGAGGCCGGAGCGCCGACGCAGCCGCCAAGGCCGCAGAAGATCACGATGCGTCTAGGCGGCGGCCGTACCGGTGTTCGGGCCATCACCTGCCACAACCTCGAGCTGACGGGGCTGATGAAGTCGTTCGACCTGGAAGTCTTCTACGGCGAACGGGTGGCGGTCCTGGGCGCCAACGGTTCCGGGAAGTCGCACTTCCTGCGGCTGCTCGCGGGAAATGACATCGAGCACAGCGGAGAGTGGAAGCTGGGAGCGCGCGTCGTGCCCGGACACTTCGCGCAGACGCATGCTCACCCGGAGCTCACAGGCCGCACCCTGTTGGAGATCCTCTGGGAGGAACACGCTCTCGACCGCGGCGCCGCTACGTCCGCGCTGCGTCGCTACGAGCTGAGCCGACAGGCAGAGCAGCCCTTCGACAGGCTCTCCGGCGGGCAGCAGGCGCGCTTTCAGATCCTGCTCCTCGAACTCCAGGGCACCACGGCGCTGTTCCTCGACGAGCCCACGGACAACCTGGATCTCGAAAGCGCGGAGGCACTCCAGGCGGCGTTGAGCACCTACGAAGGAACCGTGCTGGCCGTCACGCACGACCGGTGGTTCGCCAAGAGCTTCGACCGCTATCTGCTCTTCAGCGCGGACGGCCGGGTCCGCGAGACTCAGGAACCGGTGTGGGACGAGGGCCGGGTTGCCCGCAGCCGGTGACTGCGGAAACCCGGCGCCGCCTGCACCGCTGATCCCGGTGGACTCCGCGAGGCGCTTCCGGGCCGTCAGTCGGCCGCTTCGCGCAGCAGGCCGGTTTTGCCGATGAGATAGGCCAGTTGGGGGCGGCTGCGGGTGCCCAGCGCCTCCGAGGTCTTCTTGACGTGTGTGGCAACGGTACGGACGCTCATGCCCAGTCGTTTGGCAATGGCCTCGTCGGTGAATCCGTCCACCATGAGCCGGAGCACCGCGCTGCGCGTCTCGTTGGTGATGAGCGCGGACCGCTGGGAAACGGACTTCCGGTCGACGGATCGGGCACGCGCCCACATGTACTCGAACATGGTGGCCAGGCAATTCACCAGACCTGGGTGCTGCACCATGAGCGCGGAAGAGCTGCGGTCGCCTCCGCCCGGAATGAACGCGACCCTCCGGTCGCAGATGATGACTCGGTCGAAGACCTCGTCCAGCGTCCGGACCTGGGCCCCCACGTCCGTCACCCGCTCGATGTAGGCCATGGTGGGGGCGTGTGTCCGCACGGTGTGCTGGTACAACGTCCGCTGTACGACACCTCGTTGGTTGAGTTCCAGGTCCCGTTGTAACGCCTCCATGAGCGTCTGGGGTGACCGTCCGCCGCCGGGCTGTGCCGTGAGCAGTTCTTCCTGGCACGACTGAACCGCCTGCTGAAGTGCCGTGGCGATCATGGCCGAATCGTCCAGGGTCTCCACCGGGGCCACCCACTGCCGATGGGTCTTGTCGTAGACGTGGCGTATCCCGTCAATGGCGAGCAGTACTTCCGCCAAGGCTTTCTGATGGTTTTCTATCTCGCGTTCTAAGGGCTGCGCCGCGCTGGCATAAGCCACATCCGGAGGAACCGCGAGGTAGGATTCGGCCAATTCGGGGTCGGGGCGCAGCAGGCCGAGCTGTAATACACACTCGGGAATGTCCCCGGAGACGCCCCCGTCGCAGATCGCGGACTCGTAGACGTTCAGCCCACGCTCACAGATCTCCATCATGTCCGTTTTGTCTCCCTCGTGGGTATTTCCGCACATGCGCGTCTCCTTCATGTTCTGTCCTGCAGATTCATGCTCGCATGACCTTCTTGTGTTCGACGTGCGACACGAGATCTTCTGGTCGTCCGAGAGCGTCGGTAGAAACGGACCGAGGTGCAGGCAAATGTCGTACGTCTTTCTTGCTGCCCCGTACACGCAGTGGATGGATTGGTCCACTGGGGAACTGAAACCGGATCGCAAAGAACAGCTTCAGACGCTTCGTCAGGCATTCATCGACCGAGGGCATGCGGTATTCAGCGCGCATCACAATGAACAGTGGGGCGAGGCCTGGCTGGCACCCGAGATCTGTACGCCTGCGGACTTCCTCGCCGTGTCGAACGCGGACGTCATGTGCGCCATCGTCAGCGAGCCGCCGTCGCCGGGCGTGATGATCGAGATCGGCTGGGCGTCCGCACTGGGAGTTCCGATCGTCCTGCTGCAGGAAGGCACGTCCGCGCCGGCCCTGGTGGCCGGAATAGGCGAGGTCACCAGCGCCACGCGGCGGGGCCTCGCGGACGAGTTCACCGAGGGGGAGTTGGCCGACATCATGACCGCCGTGGAGAAGGGGGCCTCCTCCCCGTGCGCCCTGCGGGTGGCCGAGCCGGTCGTCGGCTATCCGAAGACGTCGCTCCCGAACGGCTACGAGGCGGTCGAGCGGCCCATCGGCGATGTCTGACGAGCGGGTGCCCGCGGGCTCGCGTCCCCTGCGGATCCTGGCTTCCGGCGTGAACTTCGGGTGGGGAAGCGCGGGCAAACTCTCCAGCGTGCTCCAGGCTCTCGGCGCCCGGACGGACCTGGAGGTCACGGGTGTCGGCACCGAGCTGGGGCGTCCGGTGCTGGCCGGCCTCGGCATCACCCGATGGCGTACGGTCGACGCGGCGGACGCCGCTCAGGTGGACGCGCTGGTCGCCGAACTGGCCCCTGATCTGGGGCTGGTGATCCTGGACCCGGAGCTGGCCACGGCTCTGCAGAACGCCGGCTGTCCCGTGATCTACGTCGACAGCCTGCCGTTCCTGTGGACTGAGCACGACCCCTTGCCCGTCGACGTCGCGCTCTACTGCGCCCAGCGCACCCTGCCGCTGCCGCCCGCAGCCGAATCGGCCCTGGGCCGGGTGGAGAACCTGACCTGGGTCCCGCCCATCGTGCCCGACTCCGTCGGTCTGTCCCGGGCCGCGCAGCGCACGAGGAGCGTTGAGATCTCCCCGGATGCCGGTCTCGCCGTTCTGAACCTCGGCGGGCTGCACTCCCCGTTCACGGGCAGCGCCGACGACTCGTATCAGCGCCTGGTGCTCGAACCCGCGCTCCGGGCGTTGTCGAGGATGGCGGTGGAGCGGGTGGTGATCACCGGGAATCTGGCACCGAACGCGGTCGTGCCCTATCGCGGCCCGATGACGGTGGAAGTCCGCAGCTGTGCCCACGGAGAATTCGTCGATCTCCTGCTCGGGGCCGGATGGATTCTGACGTCACCGGGGCTGACCACCATGCTGGAGATCGCGGCGATCGGCAGGAGCGCGGTGCTCCTGCCACCCCAGAACCTCAGCCAGGTACTCAACGGAGATCTGGTCGAATACGGCTGCTCCCCGCAGCTGCGGACTTTCTGGCCCGCCCACGTGCTCACCCGGTCGAGCACCGACACCTGGCACCGTGAGGGCGAGGAATACGCCGTCGAGCGTATCCGGGCGAGTATTTCGGCCGCCTGCTCGAAGTATCTTCGCGACGGCGTGGTACACGAGCTCACCACCGATATCGAAAAGGGCCTCGCTCTGCTCGCGAGCGGCGCCCCGTCCTTCGCTCGAATCGCTCAGGATTTCAGTGGGGCCGAGCGTGTTGCGGCAGAGATCCTGTCCCGCTGGGCCGAGCCCGCTGATGCTTGAAAGGTGGGGAAGTATGGAGAACTCTCGGAGGAAGTACCTTTTCGTTCGCATTCTTGAGGCGTGCAACGCCGACTGCTTCATGTGCGAGTACGCGCTGTCCCGTGACACCTACCGGTTTTCTCCCGAGGACTTCGCCGAGTTGATGCCGGACGCGATCGCGTCCGGAGTGGGCTACGTGCGATTCACCGGCGGTGAGCCGCTGATGCACCGCGAGATCCTGGAACTCGTGCGCCTGGGTGCCGAGAACGGGATGAAGATGTCCGTCATCACCAACGGCATGTTCCTCCCGCGCTTCGTCGATCGGCTCGCGGACGCCGGCCTCGCCCAGGTCATCGTGAGCCTCGACGGTTCCTCGGGTGAGACCCACGATGTGTACCGCCGTTCACCCGGAATGTTCGACGCCGGAATGGAGGGCCTGCGACGGGCCGGAGAGCTGGGAATCATTCCCCGGGTCAACACCGTTGTGGGCCCGCACAACTACGCGCAGATGCCCGACCTTCAGCGGCTGCTCACCGACGCGGGCGTCAAGCAGTGGGAACTGTCCGCCATCAAGCTGGGCCGGGAGGTGCGCTATCCGGATCGTGGAGACGTCCTGGTGACCTGCGATCCCATCTACGCGGCCGACCCCGAGGAGATGCTGGTCCCGCTGGGAAAGAGGTTCTACGGGGACACTCCCGACGAACAGGAAGCCTATTTCGAGAATTCGATCACTCCCCGGCCTTCCGGACCGCTGTGCCTGGTGACCGACGACGTCATCTACCTCGACGGCAAGAACGGCCGCGCCTACTCGTGCAGTTGTCTTCCGCACGTGGAAGGCGAGGACGCCGGCGGCGCCCCGCTGCGCGACACGTCCGGGAAGGTGGACCTGGCCGGCCCCCGGTTCCGCGAGCACGCCGACGCGTTCAAGCTGAACGGGCCCTCCCTGTGCAACGGCTGCTCCGCCACCGCCGCCGGATACAGCGACGATCTCGCACGACTCGGCGCGGTCCCGGAATGGAGCTACTGATCCATGACGACACGGCGCACGTCCGCGCAGACGGGCCTGAGGGTCCTGACCGCCGCCCTGCCGGGAGATCCCGAATCGCACACCGTACTGCGCTGGATCTGCGCTCACCTGACCGAAGTCGAACTGGTGCCGGGCCAGCGGACGGGCTCCGGCGCCGACTCGCCGGACGAGCCCGCCGACGTCGCGATCATCTGCGACGACACCGTCCTGGCCGAGCGCACCGAACGGTCGGGAACCGCGGTGGTCTTCGTGTCGAGCACCGGGACTAGGCCCGTGAGCGGCTGGCCGCCCACCCGGCTCCGGAGTCTGCATCGTCCTGGCTGGCTACCGGACTCGGGGTCGCAGGGCGTCCACCAGGCCGGGACGGTCGCGCCACCCCGTGCGGTTCGCGCCCGGCACGGTCAGGGAGCGCTGATCCGCCTGGCCGTGCCGGGCGCCGGACAGGCCGAGGCATGCGCCCGTCTCCTGCGCAGGGCACAGGACGCGCTCACGGAAGGTGCGCACTGCCCGGTCTCCGCCGTGCAGCTGTACGGTCCGGGCAGCGCGAACGTCGCCGAGAAGCTGCGGACGCTCGTGCCGGGCCCCACTGTGTTCGAGGACGGGGATCCGGCAGCCGAACGGGCCCTTGCCGACGTGTCACTGCTGGTCTCCTCACCGGGCCTGACAGGCGTGACGCTGGCACAGACGGCCCGGGTCCCCCTTGCCCTGCTGCCCCCGTTCGACGCCGTCCAGCAGGAGGCCGCTTCCGTGCTCGCCTCCGTGGGCGCACCCCTGGTCGTACCGAGCGGCGACCGGGACGACTGGACGTACGAGGCCGGAACGCTGCGCCGCGCTCTCGACGCCCCGGAAGAGCTGAGCGTGTGGACCGACGCCGCTCAGCGGGCGGCCGGCGACGATCGGCGCGGGGCGCAGCGCATTGCCCGCAGAGTCCGCCAGCTTCTGCTCGCCCCCATGTAATGCAGGTCAGACCACGTGTGGCTCGCCAACTCGGCGCCTCCACCGATCTCTTGGAGCCTCTATGTTGCGCAGACTGCCCTACGGAGCGAACTACCTCGAATGGGAGGAGATGCATGAGCTTCGAAGTGCCGTCGACGACAAGTCGCTCTTCCGGTACATCTCCTCCGGCGTCAGCGTGTCCAGCCGACTCGAGGAACTGGTCGAGGAACGACTGGGTGCCACCAGGGCACTGGCGGTGCACAACGGAACCGAGGCGCTGCGGCTCGCACTCATGGGCACCCGGCCCTGCGCCGGTGATCCGGTGTACATACCGGCGGTCACCTTCGTCGCGGTGGCCGGCGCCGTGCTCTCCTGCGGTCTGGTGCCGGTGCCGGTGGACGTGGACGAGCGCTTCGGCCTCGACTCGGCACTCCTGCCGGCGGACGCACAGCGCGTGATCGTCGCGCACATGGAAGGCATGGTCGGGCCTCTCCCGCAGGACGTGCCCTATCTGATCGAGGACTCCGCCCAGGCGATGGGAGGTCGGCACGCCGACGGCCGCCACGCGGGCACGGTCGGCTATGCGGGAACGTTCAGTTTCCACCATGCGAAGGTGCTGACGTCGGGTGAGGGCGGACTCGTCGTCGTCCGGGACCCCGACGACTGGGAGGTGCTCCGCTCGTACCACGACCACGGCTCCGACCGGGAGCACGGCAAGTATCCGGTGTGGCGTGAAGGCGCCTTCTACGGCGAGAACTTCTGCGCCAACGAGGCCGTGGCCGCCGTCCAGCTCCAGCAGTTCCGCCACCTCGACGAGATCCTGGCGAGCCTGGAGCGGCACCACGCGATCCTCGCCGAGGAGCTTCCCGACCGCTCGGACATCAGGCGGGTCGTACGGACCGGCGGAGACGTGAAGGTGAGCGTCCGGATCGAGCTGGGGTCCCGCGAGTTGCGGGACCGCGCGCTGGCCGACCTCACCGACCGGGGCCTTGCGTGCTGGACGCTGGACAAGTACTTCCTGCCCGAGCACCCCGTCGTGCGGGATCGTGTGTCCGTGTACGCCGACGGGTTCCCATGGAACCTCGACGACGGTGCGCAGCGCTACCGGCCGCGCAGTCGTGACGGCTTCCGTGCCACCCGCGAAGCGCTCGGACGTACGCTGTGCCTGCCCCTGGCCCCGGAGCTGGACGAGACCGGCCAGACCCAGGCGGCCAAGGAAGTGGCCGCCGCGCTGGCCGCCCTGTAGCTCGACCGTGGCGAGATATCGCCGAGTTCTCGAGATGCTGATCGGGGCGGCCACGTGCCCATGGTCCGTGCGCTTCTTGGCCGTATCCCTGCCTCGTTGATGGAAGAGACGTGTCCTCGTGTCATCTGCCGTTTCCCGGTTCACCGATCTGCTGCGCCACCGGCTCGTCAAGGGGCCGGTGCTGTGGGGGCTGATCGGCCGGCTGCCGTTGTATCTCGTCAGCCTCGCGTTGACGCTCCACCTCCTTGAAGAGGGACTGAGCTACGCGTCGGTCGGACTTGTGCTGGCCGCCTACACCGTGGGCACGGCCACGCTCGGTCCGCTGATCGCTCGCCGTATCGACCGGCGAGGGCAGTCGGCGATGCTCATCACGACGGCGATCGCGCATCCTCTGGCACTCCTCGGAGCGGTGTCCGCGGCGTCCGGGCCGAGAAGCCTGGAGCTGGTTCTTGCCTTCGCGGCCGGCGGCACGGTCCCCCCGGTCAGCCAAGTGATCAGGGCGCTGTGGAGCACCCTTCCGCTGAGCAGGAACGAACGCTCGACCGCGTATTCACTGGAATCCATTTTCGCCGAACTCTTCGTCATCGGCGGACCTTTGCTGCTCAGCGGACTGATGGTGCTGGGTGAGGCGGGCACCGCCGCAGTGGTGGGCGGGGTTCTGGCCGGAGTCGGCGCCCTTGGCCTGGCCACCACGAAGGCCTCCCGCCAGTGGACGCCCGAGCCCACGGCACAACGTGATCTGCTGGGCGCTCTGCGGTCGGGTTCTCTGCTGGTCCTGCTTCTTCTGCTGTTCCTGGCCGCGTTGACCCTCGGCGTCCTCACTCTGGCGCTCGCTGCCTTCAGCGAGGACAAGGGCTCCGCGGGCGATGTGGGGTTCCTGTACGGCGCATCGGGCGTCGGCGGGGCCATCGGCGGGCTGTGGTTCGGCAGCCGGTCCTTCCGCGCGCCGACGGGTCATTACCTGCCCCTGGCGTGTGTCGCGTTCACCCTGGCCGCCGCGGTTCCTCTCCTGGCCTGGGACATCTGGTCGATGGCGGTTGCCATGGCGATCCAGGGCTCCACCATCGCCCCGCTCACCGCCATCCTGTACGAACTGGTCGGCTCGACCGCGTTGAAGGGCACCGTGTCCGAGGCGTTCACGTGGGTTCTGACGGTGAACGCGGCAGGAGGGGCCGTGGCGTCGCAGCTGGCCGGAGTGCTGATCGGCCGCTTCGGCTGGTCGGCCGGATTCGCTCTGGGAGTGCCGACCGGCATCTGCGCGACGTTCGTCGCCTTCGCCGTTCGCCACCGGATGACCGAGGCGTCCACGGAGGCTCCCTCTGACCCCGTGGACGCTGATCCGGCCTCTCTGGGAACCGACAAATAAGCCAAATCGCAGAAAGTCGCTCCTTCATCCGTCCGCGACCATCCGTTTGCGACCCCTGGAGATCCTTCATGACGACCTCAGCTCCTGAGATATCCGCCCTCCCGGTAGTGCTGCTGGTGGACGGCAGGCCCTCCACCTTTGTGCGCAACGCGCTGGACAGGGACGACGTACACATCGTCCTGCTGCGTTTCACCTCGGCCCTCAAGGACCTCCCGCAGGAGTACCTGGACCGTACGGCGCATCTGCCCGCGTTCGTCGCCCAGGACGAGAACCTTGCCGAAGAGGCGGAGCGTTACCTGAAGTGGGTCGAGACGCTGGAACAGGTGCCCACCTACTTCTGCAATCCGCAGGAGCCGCACCAGGAAGTGGCCCAGCCGTTCGCCGAGTTGGTGGGACTTCCGCATCTCACCAGGCAGCAGGTCGAATGGGTCCGGCACAAGACGGCCATGAAGGACAGGTTCGCCGAGCTCGGAATGCGGTGCGCCGCCTACCGGAAGGTCGCATCACTCAGCGAGGTGGCCTTGTTCGCCGAGGAGCAGGGCTGGCCGGTCGTTCTCAAGCCCATGGACTCCTTCGCCTGCATCGGGACCTACCGGATCGACGGCCCGGACGAGCTCGCGAAGGTTCCGGAACCGGCGCCCGAACGCCAGTGGATGGTGGAGGAGTACATCCGCGGTACCGAGCACCAGCTGTGCGCGCTCGTCACCCGCGGCAAGGTGGTGGACGCCTATCTGTCGGTCAACCCGGTGCCGATTCTGGAAGTACTGGACGGAGCGATCAACGCCAACATCACGTTCGCCCCGGGAGAGGAACTGCCGCTGGACGTACGGTCGGTGTGCCAGGAACTGGTGGACGGCCTGGGCCTGGACCACGGCTACTTCCATGCGGAGTGCTTCCTGATGGACGACGGCACGCTGTGCGTCGGTGAGGCGGCCGCACGGATAACCGGCTGCGAGGTACCGGCCAACCACGGGATGTCCCGCGGCTTCGACATCCACCGGGCAACGCTCGACACCTACCTCGGCCGCACACCCGACCTCGACTACACGGAGGACCGGGCCGTCGGTGACCTGCTGTTGCCGGTGAAACCGGGAAAGGTGGTGAGCCTCACCTCCGAGGAAGAGCTGAGCCGGCTGCCCGGTGTCCTGGCCGTGCGCATGAAGCTGGCCGTCGGGGACGTCGCCGAGCCGCCGCGTGCGTCCCACGCGTCGTCGGGATACCTGCATGTCGCCGGAGCCACCGCGGCCGAGGTCGAGCAGCGGATGCGGAACGTGCTCGACCATTTCACGATTCAGACGGAGCCTGTGAGGGCATGACGAGGGCTGCGGTCGCCGACGGGGTCACCACACTGCCGGAGCTGTTCGCACGCATCCTGACCGAGCATGCGGAGCGGCCCGCGATCACCGAGGCCGGCGAAGTGCTGACGTACCGGGAACTGGACGAGCGCTCCGACGCGGTCTCTGGGCTGCTCCGGGTGCATGGCGTGTCGCACGGGGACCGGGTCGCGCTGCGCGTGGCCCACTCCTCGGGAGGCTGGGCCGCTCTCTTGGGGATCCTCAAGAGAGGGGCCGTCCATGTGACGACGGAGCCCGGTGGTCCGGGCTGTCCGGGCGGGCCGGTGGTGCGCAGGGGCGGTGCGTCCTTCTGCCTGACGGACCGGGCGCGCAAAGCCCGCCGAATCCCGGGACTGGTCGTCATACCCTTCGCGGACGCGGGCCCGCACACCGCCGTGCACCACTCGGCTCCCAACCCCCGCCTCGCCACCGCGGCATGTGTCGTCGCTCCCTCGGCGAGCGCGCGCCGTGCGTCGGTCGTGGACCACGCGGACATCGTCGCCCATGCCGAGGCATGGCTCGGCGACCTGAACATCCCGGCCCTGCGGGGACAGCGGTTCGGATATCTCGGCGACGTGCCGCTGTCCGCCGTGCTGCTGTCCCTGTGGGTCGGGCTGGCCCAAGGGGCACACCTCGTGGTTCTGCCGCCGCTGGCGTGGCTGATCGAACAGGGCCTCCACGACGAGCTGAGCCGGCGGGGCGTCACGGCGCTGGTGCTTCCCGCCGCCGCTCTGCATCACGTGGTGGGGGAGGGGGTGGAGGGCTTCGCGGCCCTGCGCCTCCTGGTCGTCGAAGGCGACGGGCCGGCACCGGAGGCCGGCCGGATACTCGTCGGTGCGGGCTTCGACGGTTGCCTCGTCCATGTCGTGGGCGCGCCCGGTACGACCTCGTACCGTGTCGTGCGTACGGAGACGTGATGTGAAGACGGCGTGTACGCACGAGAAGTCGTTCTGGAAGCGGGGCCGCCTTCCAGAACGACTTCTCGTGTGCCGGCGGTCAGGCGGCGGGCAGGACGCCGAAGTCCCAGCGTGCTGTCGACAGGCCGATGTCCTGAACGGCGAATGCCGTGAAGTAGTACGCCTGCGGGTGTGCCCCGGCATCGACGGCGAGAGAGAACTCCGCCTCGTGCCACTGCCCCGCGGTCGCCCTGATCCTGCTCTGAGGCGGAGACACCGTGCAGTCCGAGCGCAGGTGGCGGGGCACGAACACGCCGATCCTCACCGGCCCTCGGCGTTCGGAACGCAGCTGCACGCGTGCGTGCAGCGTCCCGCCCGTGTGGACCGTTTCCGCTGCCTTGACGCGCAACTCGGGCGAACCAACGACCCGGCATGCCACGTCACCGCACCGGACGCAGAGAGTGCAGACCGTGTCCAGTGCCGTGGGGACCAGGGCGCGCTTCACGAACTGCCGGGCAGATCGGCCGCAGTGGCACAGCACGTCGGAGACGGACTCCCGGGCAACGGTGCTCCGTTGGCCGAAGTAGGCCTGGAAGTCGGTGAACTCGGTCTCCGGGTCGTTCACGATCTGCGTGCTGATCACGTGATCGAGGGACTGCAGATCGTCGGACAGGGCACGCAGGATGGCCGACTCGCCCTCCGCCGCCGTGGCTCCCCGAGTCCCCCAGCGCTCCACCTTGCCCGCGATCCTCGTGAGGCGCGGGCGCAGCGCGTGTCCAGCCGGCAGCAGGCCGCCGGCGAGGTACGCGGTCAGCCGGGAGGACGTCGACAGCACCAGGGGGTGGGGCAGCTGGGGCGTGGGGTCAAGCTCGATTCCCCCGTCGACGGCCATGCCGACGTGCAGGTAGGCAGGGTCCGGCTGGGCAGCGGTGATCGTGGAGTTGAGGCTCCTCGCGGAGGGTGCCTCGGCCTCCGCCGCGCGCATCCAGATCGTGTTCTCGGGCCGGGCCGAGTCATGCACGGTGGGCGCCGCCACCACATCTCTGGCCACACCGTCCACCGCATTGAGCATCAGCTGGTACTTGGGGTCGTAGGCCACAGCGTCGGCGAACGGACCGCTGTTGCACGAACTCAGCACGATCTCGACGGCGGAGACACGGTTCAGAGGGATCAGCTTCTCGGACGGTTTGTAGCAGTCGGGACCGTAGGCGCAGCGCGGCCCGAGCAGCTCCGGCCGGCGGGGCACCGCGGGGTTGAGCCCGCAGATGGTGAAGTCGGCGAGGTTGATCGAGTCGTCTCGTCCGTGGCCCTGAAGCAGCAGCCGGCGCCATCGCCTTCCGAGAAGCTCGGTACCGATGTCCTGGCGTTCCAGAGCGCGGTCGTCGTAGACCTCTACGCCGCCGAGAGCCTGCGGCCGGTCCGTGGACGTGAACAAGCCCGACGCCGCGACCTCCGGATCAGGCACGCAGAACTGCTTGGCGGTGAACCACGCCAGCGACGCGGCGTCCCGGCCGGTCAGAAGCCCCACCTGCCGACCGGTGACCCGCTGGGCCTGCCGCACGATCTCCATGACCGGGCTCGAGGTCAGATGCGGGTACGCGGCCACGACCAGCAGGGATCGCCCGCCGGGGAGGGTTTCCGCCGGCTCCGGGTACTGGACGCTCAACTCCTCCTCGTCCAGCCACTGCAGAGCGAGCGACCCAATCAAGGACCGTAGACCGGCGGGGAGTTCGGATCCCCCCAGGAGCACGCCCTGCGCGAACGCCGCCGGCTGCGCGATGCCTCGGTAGAGCTCGGCTGCCAGCTGCATGGCGGACAGCAGATCGGCACGGCCGTCCACCCACACCGGGATGGAATCCGGGTCCGGTGCGGCCAGAAAACGCGCGACGGCATCGGCGTATTCGGCATGGTCGTCGATCGGGTTGAAGAGTCTGGTGCAGAACTCGGTTGGAGAGCTTGACATGACTGGCCGATCCCTTTTCGGTTCGCGGCGTCTTGAAGCGGGTGCTGCGGCGGATCAGCCGCACGTACGAGTGCGGCGGGGGTGCCGTGCTCGTCACCCCCGCCATGACAGACGACCGCTATCCCGCCACAGGCGTCGGCGCCGGGAAGAACTCCGTGACGTCGCTCTCAGGTACCCAGATCGGCCGCTCTTTCCCGATGATCAGATACCGCTGGAGGTTCTTCTCGTCGTCCCATGCGACGGCGAGCACGCGGTACTTCACCTTGCCGCCGATCTGAATCTCGACGTCGCTTGCTACCCCGGTGAAGTGCAGTGGCATTTCTTCCTCCTGGCGAATCAGTGACGGTTGGTGAAGCACTGGAGGTAGGCATGGCCGGACGGCCTGCCCTCCAGGTAGCTGGTGGTCGAGTAACTGTCATAGGGATGCCGCTCGATCAGGACCTCGTCGAAATACGGCTCCCAGCGCGGCTCGATCTTCGGTTCGGTCACGAAGAAGGACATGAAGTGCCCGCCGGGGCGGAGGACGCGCGTGATCTGCTCACGCATCAGCGTGTCCCACCACTCCGCGTCGTCCCGCATCTGCTTCGGGAGCCACGGGTCCAGCATGATGCCGTCGATGGTCCGGGAGGGGATCGAGTCGATGTACTCGAAGAAATCGGCCTGGACGATCTCCAGGTTGTCGGGGAGAGCCGGCGTCGATTTCTTGAACTCCTGGATGACATCGTCGTAGATCTCGACGACCGTGTGCTTCTCCACCTTCGGCTGTTCGGCGATCGCGATGGCAGAGAGCCCGAAGCCGAGTCCGCACTCCAGGAATACGCCTCCGGTGCGGCAGAGGATCTCGGCCGAGCGGCGCATGAATGGTGCTTCCCACTCCTGCATGGCTTGCGACCCGTCGATGTACAGGGTTTTCTCGCCGTCGGTGTTCTTGACGGCGATGTCCGGAGCGGTGGGCTGTGCGGGATGCTTCACGGGCTGTCCTTACCTCTCGAGGGCCGCCGCATAAATGACGCACGAAAGCGGTGCGCATCTATGCGAATGATGGAATCGGGGCCGAATTGCAAGCCCGGGCGCCTTTCGAACGGTTCTCGCTCACCGTAGCCGGGCGCCCATCTCAGCGGTTGGAATGCTGTGGTTGGGCATCTGCACTGCGGGAACATGCAGCGTTCCCATACATGGGCAAAGCAGACTGAATCACTCAGGGTTTCCGGACACCGCCGTGAAACGGCGCAGCCTCTCGCTGGTGGCGGAGATTGCCTCCAGGGACCTGGCGAGGAACGCGGGTTCGGCTCCGGTCGGGATGCGGATATGGCGGGAGTCGGCGGGGTGGTAGTGCGCGCCCGTGGTGATGACGAGGCGGTGCTCCGACATCAGCTCGTCCGCCAGTTTCTCCGTGTCGGGCACCCCGGGGTCCACCCACACATGCGTGCCACCTTGCGGAGGGGATACCCGCATGCCGTTCGCCCGCGCCCAGTCGAGGACCAGCCGATGGCCGGCCCGCACCCGCTCGGTCAGCGGCTGGTTGCCCAGTTTGCACAGCTGGGCCGCCTGGTTCTGGGCCCGCGTGGACACGGCGATGCGTTCCCACTCCATGCGTGCGGTGAGCTGGGCGACCTCGTCAGGGGCGGTGGTGATCCAGCCGACGCGGAGTCCGGGGGCGCCGTAGTTCTTGGAGAAACTGTTCAAGCCGTAGACGCCACGCCAGTTCTCGACCAGAGCCAGCGGCGCGGCCAGAGCTGCGGGGTCCTGAAGGAAGGAGTCGTAGGCCAGGTCGAGGACCAGCCTGAAGCCGAGCCGACGCTGGGCGGCGAGCAGGGCGCGTGCCGTTGCCTCGTCCATACAGGCACCGGTCGGGTTGTGCGGGGAGTTGACGTAGAGCAGGTCTTCAGGGCCGAGGCCGAGCTCGGTCCAGGAGTGCTTCCCGACGAGGTCCGGCCAGTCCACCACCTGCGTGTCGAAGCCGATGGACTGCAGCAGATCGGCGACGCTCAGCAGGACGGGGCCGCTGCACACCGCTCGCCGCGTTCCGTTCCCGAAGAGGTGACGGGCGATCAGCCCCAGCCCGTCGAAGGCGCCGTTGGTCACGAGGAGCGCATCCGTGCCCACGTCGACGTCTTGTTCCCGCATCCTCAGGCACAGCGCATCCAGAAGCTCTTCGGTGCCCTGGCTCGGGGCGTACTGCGCGTCCAGCTCCCAGCCGACCGTCTGAAGGCCGGGCGGTTCGGGCCAGACGGGCACGTTCTCGGCCAGGATCTCCCACGGCTCCTGCGGCGAGGCCGCGACCACCGCGAGGCGCTGTCCCAGCGGCGTCAGACTCACTGGGCGGCACCTCCCTGCCGACTCAGCAGATAGCCGACCTCAAGGCCGGTGGAGTCCACGCGCGGATCGACCACGCGCCGGGACACGACCGAGGCGCCGGCCTCTCGGAACAGGTCCTGCCAGAACTGGTCGGTCTCCAGCCGCTGTTCGGTGAGGACATGCAGGAGGTAGTACGGGTTGTAGTAGGCCAGACCGAGGCCGTGCTGCATGACCTGCGGGTCGGCGGGGCGGTGGTCCACCTCGACGACGGCGAGGTGGCCGGAGTGGCGCAGGGCCGCGCGGACCAGCTCCACCACCGCGCTGCGGCCTTCCTGTTCCAGGATCTCCTGGAGCAGGAACGCGGCGAGGCAGAGCCCCGAGGAGTCCGGCTCCGCGTCGGAAGCGACCGTGTTCCGGACGTAGTCGGTGGCGCCGGAGCGGACGAAGTCCAGGCCCGCGGCCGAGGACTCCTCGGGAGCGTATGGGTCGACTCCGATGCCCGTGACCGTGCCGGAGTCGCCGACCAGGTCCGCGAGGAAGGTCCCGTCACCGCAGCCGAGGTCCACGATGGAGTCCGGCGTGGCCGGCAGATCGGACATCAGCTCGCGGACGAGCGGCAGTGCGTCGTAGGCACTGATCCCACAGCTTCCGATGCCCACGAGCCTGCCGTCGCGGCTCGCGTACCCCTTGCCACGCAAGACGTGCGTGACCTGTTGGAACGTTTCTGCATAGCCGCCGACCAGCAGCTCGTACCAGGGTCGGTACGGTCCGAGACCGCGGCCCTTTTCCGTCAGGGCCACGGTGTCGCCGCGCAGCGTCACATAGTTCTCGTTGGCGAGGTAGCGCAGAAATCCGCTGGTCCGTGCCGCGTCGAGTTCCAGGGCCGCGGCCACTTCCTGGACCGACTGCGGACCGTCCGCGATGCGTTCGTACAGGCCACTGCTGAACAGGTGGTAGATGCCCTGCGCCAGCGCGAAACCACGGACGGGCTGTAGTGCCTCGATGAGCCGGAGCTCGAATCCCTCATCCATTGTGCTGTCCCTCATCCGGTGAACTTTCGGCCATGGGCTGGAAGTCGATACGAACGATTTCGAGATCGCAGGTGTGGTGCAGCAGTTTCCGGAAGCGGTCGGCGCGCTCCGCCGACCGCGTGCTGACGCGGATGAACGGGCGGCTGCGACCTTGCCAGTCCAGAACGCGGGAATCTGCCGCGGTGACGAAAACGCAGTCCTCGCGGAACTCTTCCCCCGCCAGAAGCCCGCGTACCTGGTTCTCCAGGGCATTGCGGGCTTCGCGTTGTATGCCGAAGAACTCTATCGTCGGCATGTGTCCTCCTTGCATCCACTTCGGCCGGAACGAACGCGGTGTGGCGTTCAGCCCCAGGCGGAGTCCCCGTCGTCGTTGTTCAGGCCGAAAAGTGCCGTACCGCAAGTTCCGTGTGTCGGGAAAAGGTTCCGCATAAGGTTGCCCTTCCTTCGTATCGCCCTGTGGCGCTATTCACGGTATCGGTGTGGCGCTCCCGGCGGTCAGGGGGGAAATGGTGAGGACCTGCAATGCCGAATCATGCAGGGGTGACAATGGATTACTTTATGCATGCAAATGGGGCGTATGGGGTGAAAATGGCACCCGGGCTTACTTCCTTCCGGCGCATGCGCGATTCGTTCGGTTTGAAGGGGCGCGATTATTCGGCTGAGCCTTGCGACGGGATTCAGCAGGTAAAGTGACCGCATGCCGAAGCCGCAGTCGACCGACGCGGAACCGGCGGTACCGGCGAAACCGGATGTCCTCCTCGTCGTCGGTGATCCCCGCACCTCCGAGCCGCTCTCCGCGCTGCCGGAGCTCGCCGGCCACCGGACCGTCGCGGTGGACCGCGCGACCGAGGCCGGCAGGGCGAGCGGCGGGGCGGGTCGCTGAAGTGCTGGCCCGTGCCCGGCAGTTGGTGCGGAGCCGTGAACCCTCAGGGTGGGACGGCGCCCTGCGCCACGGCGATCTCGTGCTGGACTACGCCACCCGTCGGGCGCGCCGCGGTGAACGCACCATCGAGCTCACGCCCGCCGAGTGCCGGCTGCTGCGCCGTCTGCTGGTGAACGCCGGGCGGGTGTTGTCCAAGGAGCAGATCGGGCGGCACGTCTGGGACGAGCCGCCGACCGACGCCGCCATCGAGCGGCTCGTGTCGCGGCTGCGCCGCAAGGTGAACGGGGGGCGGGCAGGCCGCGCTGATCCACACCCGGCGCGGCTTCGGCTACTGGCTGGGCGGGGCCGCACGGCCGTAAGCCCCGCATGGCCGTAAGCCCCGCACGGCCGTAAGTGCCCCCGGCAGCTTGTGTCCTGGGTCACATTGATCACGTGTCCGGGATATGTCTGGGAGCTGTCAGGCCGGTTCGCTTGACTGACCTCCGACTTCCCCTGTCCCGGCCCTCCCGCGGCCGGCCCCACGACCGAGGAGAGCGTACCCATGCCCGAGCCGCAGGACGTGAGCATCAGCCTGGACGCGGAGTTCGGCTTCGACCCCGATGCCCTGCGCGCCAAGTACCGCGCCGAGCGCGACCGCCGGATTCGGCCCGACGGCAGCGGTCAGTACCGGCACCTCACCGGCGAGTTCGGTGCGTACGACCAGGACCCGTACGCCGATGCGGAGTTCGAGCGCGAGCCGCTGCGCGATCGGGTCGAGGCCGTCGTCGTCGGTGGCGGGTTCGGCGGGCTGCTCGCCGGGGCGCGGTTGCGGCAGGCGGGTGTGCAGGAGATCCGGGTCGTCGAGAAGGGCGGGGACTTCGGCGGGACCTGGTACTGGAACCGGTACCCGGGCATCCACTGCGACATCGAGTCGTACATCTATCTGCCGTTGCTCGAAGAGCTCGGTCATGTCCCGCGGTGGAAGTACTCGCCGGGCGAGGAGATCCGGCAGCACGCGCGGGCCATCGCCAGGCACTTCGGCCTCTACGAGCACGCCTGTTTCCAGACCGAGGTCACTGAACTGCGATGGGACGAAGGCGGGTTGGAATGGATCGTCGGCACCGATCGGGGCGATGAGATCCGGGCCCGGTACGTCGTCGTCTCCAGCGGCACCCTCAGTCAGGCCAAGCTGCCCGGCATCCCCGGCATCGAGACCTTCCGCGGGCACACCTTCCACACCAGCCGCTGGGACTACGACTACACCGGCGGCGACGCGAGCGGCCGTCTGACGGGGCTCGCCGACAAGCGCGTCGCCCTCATCGGCACCGGCGCCACCGCCATCCAGGTCGTGCCGCACCTGGGACAGGACGCAGAGCAGCTGTACGTGTTCCAGCGCACGCCCTCCTCCGTCGACGTACGCGGCAACCGGCCCACGGACCCCGAGTGGGCCGCGTCCCTCCAACCGGGCTGGCAGCGGCAGCGTATGGAGAACTTCCTCAAGGTCGTCACCGGCGGCCGGGAGGAGGCGGACCTGGTGAACGACGCCTGGACCAGCACCGCCCGGCTCCAGGAGAAGCTCATCCCGACCAACGCCTACGCGGACGTCCCGGCCGAGCAGCGCGAACTCGCCTACGAGATCGCCGACTTCCAGAAGATGAACGAGCTGCGCGCCCGCGTCGAGACGACCGTGCAGGACCCGGAGACCGCCGAGAAGCTCAAGCCCTGGTACCGGTACATGTGCAAGCGGCCCACCTTCAGCGACCACTACCTCCAGACCTTCAACCGGCCCAACGTCACCCTCGTCGACACCGCCGACACCCACGGCGTCGAGCGGATCACCGAGAACGCCGTCGTGGTCGGCGACACCGAGTACGAGGTCGACTGCATCGTCTTCGCCACCGGGTTCGACGTCGGCAGGTCGGGAGTGCTGTCCGGCAAGCTACCGGTGTACGGACGCGGTGGCGCCGGGCTGCTGGAGACCTGGATGACCGAGGGGCTGAAGACACTGCACGGGTTCACCACCCGTGGCTTCCCCAACCTCTTCCTGCTCGGCTCCATGCAGAACGCCGCCTCCGTCAACTACGTCCACATCCTCGACGAACAGGCCACGCACGTCGCCGAGGTCGTCGCTCAGGCGCGCAAGCGGCAGGTCCGGTGCGTGGAGCCGACCGCCGAGGCGCAGGACGCCTGGGTGGCGACGATCCGTCAGAAGGCCGCCGACCTGCACAAGTTCCAGGCCGAGTGCACGCCCGGCTACTACAACAACGAGGGGCGGCCGCGAGAGCGCAGCGAGTCGTACGGCGACGGGCCGGTCGCCTTTCACGAGCTGCTGCGGCGCTGGCGCACGGAGGGCGGCATGCGCGAGGTGCTGGTCGAGGGCGAGGCATGAGCGCCGTGGAGCCGAGCAGGTACGACACGACCGGCGACCGGCACATCACCACCAGCGTCCGCTGGGCCGCCGAGCGGCTCAATCCGCCCAGCCGGCTGTGGGGTTCCAACGGCGTCGCGTTCGGGCCCGACGGGCGGCTGTACGTCGCCCAGTTCCTCGCCGGGCAGATCAGCGCCGTCGATCCGGCGACCGGGGAGGTCGAGGTGGTCGTACCGATGGACAGTCCCGTGCAGGCGCCGGACGACCTCGCCTTCGGCGCCGACGGCTCGATGTACATCGCCGACCTGGTGCCGGGGCGGGTGTGGCGGCGTGGTCCGGAGGGGGAGTACACGCTCGTCTCCGAGGATGTCGACAACCCCAACGGCATCACCTGCGTCGGCGACCGGCTGTTCGTGAATGAGATGAAGCCGGGTGGCCGGCTGATGGAGCTCTTTCCCGACGGAGGCGACCCGCGGGTCCTGACGTCGGGGCTGGCTCTCGGCAACGCCATGCAGCTCGGGCCCGACCGGCACCTCTACTACCCGCACATGATGAGCGGCCCGAACCCCCTGCTCACCGGCCAGGTCTGGCGGATCCAGCCGGACGGGGGCGCGCCCGAGGTGGTCGCCGACGACGTCCACCAGCCGGTCGCCGTACGGTTCGACCAGGGCGGGATGCTGCATGTGCTGTCCCGCGGACCCGAGGGCATCGTCACCCGCATCGACCTGCACGGCAGCGGCTCACGGACCCTGGTCACCAGCGGCGTCGTCGGGCTGGACAACGCGGCCTTCGACGCCGATAACCGCATGTTCGTCTCCAGCTACGCCAGCGGCGGCGTCACCGAGATGCACCCCGACGGGCGCACCCGCGAGATCGTGCCGCGCGGACTCGACGGACCGTACGGCGTGACCGTCGACCTCGGCGGCAAGGTGTACGCCGCCGACCACTACCGGGTCGCGAGCCCCGAGCGCTCGCCGGAGGGCGGCGTCACCACACACTCCCTGCGGCCCTTCTCGCACGGCATCGTGGCCGACGGTGGACTCCTGCACACCACCTCGCAGTTCGGGCAGATCCAGACGTACGACCCCGGGGCCGGGACCACCCGGGAACGGGCCGGCGGGCTGCGGCGGCCGCTCGGCATCACCGTGGCGCCGGACGGCTCGCTGGTCGTCGCCGAGTCGGACGCGGGGCGGGTCGTGGCCGTCGATGAGCGGGACGGGCTCACCGTGCTCGCGGACGGGCTCGAACAGCCCGTGGACGTGGCCTTCGACGCCGAGGGGCGCTGCTACGTCAGCGACGAGCGGCTGGGCGCGGTGCTGCGGGTCGAGCCGGACGGGCCGCCGACGGTCGTGGTGGACGGGCTCGACGCACCGCAGGGGCTCGCTGTCCTGGGTGCGGAGTTGTTCACGGTGGAGACGGGGCGGCGCCGGCTGCTTGCGGTGTCCCTGACGACGGGGGAGCGCCGGACCGACGCGGAGGACCTGCCGGTCGGGGCGCCGCCGGGGGTGGTTCCGCGGGCGGAACCTGCTCTCTTCGCGGGTGGCATGCCAGGAATGGCGCGGCGGTTTGCGGGGCTGGCGGTGGCGCCGGACGGTGCGTTGCTGTTGTCGGCGAACGGGGAGGGGACGGTGCTGCGGCTGACGCCCGGGCAGCGGTCGACCTGCGGGCCGGTGGGGGCGGGTCGCGCAGTTCCCCGCGCCCCTTTCGGGGCGCGTTCCTGAACCGGAATTTTCTAGGAAGCCGGGCCCAGCGAGCGCTCCCTCACCCGTGCCAGATGCTCGGTGAACACCTCACGCGTGTCCGGAGTCAGCGTCCGCAGCGCGACCAGTGCGGTGATGACCACGTCGCACAGCTCGCCCTGTACGTCCTCCCAGGTGTGGGTGACGCCCTTGCGCGGGTTCTGACCGGTCGCCCCGATCACCGCCTCGGCGACCTCGCCGACCTCCTCCGACAACTTCAGCATGCGCAGCAGCATGCCCTCCTTGCCGCCGACCGGCTGGTCGGTGTCGAGCCAGGTCCACAGGTCGTCGATGGTTGCCCAGAGGTCGTCGGCGGTCTCGGTGGCGGGCTCGGCGGCGGTGCCGGGAGGGGCTGCCTGATCAGTCATGCGGGCAGCTTGGCACAGCGGCCGCCTACTCCTCGAACAAGGCTTCCTGATCCTCGAACGCCCCCGCCTGCTCCTCCCTGTCCGTCCTCGCCTCGTCCAGCCTCTTGTTCCGCGTCCCGATCACCACCGCCGTCACCGCCGCCGTCGCCGCCAGTGCCGTGGGAACCATCCAGCCGCGGTCGACGACATGGCCGAGGGCGTGGTCGAGGGAGAGGCGGCCGGGGCCCGTGATCGCGAGGCAGGCTGCGGCCAGGCCCAGGGTGGCCGCGTGCTCGTAGCCGCCCTCCTGGTTGAAGAAGCCGTTCGGGGCGTGCACCGCGGCGGCGCCCGCCATGGCGCCGGCCGCCGCCGCACCCGCCGCCGGGGTCGCCAGGCCCAGCGCCAGCAGGGTGCCGCCGCCGGCCTCCGCGAGGCCCGAGGCCGTCGCGCTGGCCTTGCCCGGCTGGTAGCCGATCGACTCCATGAACTGGCCGGTGCCCTCGATGCCGTGTCCGCCGAACCAGCCGAACAGCTTCTGGGTGCCGTGCGCGATCAGCACGCCGCCGGCGCCGAGCCGGAGCAACAGCAGGCCCAGATCATGTCGGTCGTAAGCACTCACAATGACTCCCGATGACTCCCGGAACAGACCACTGGTGACGGATCCCCGTCCGATCCCCGCCCTCGTATCCACCGTCGCATCGAAGTCACCCGCCCGGCCTGCCCGCGCCGCCGTTCGGGTGGCGGGGCTCCGGGGGCGGTGTGAGGCTGACTGCCATGACGATTCAGACGTCCAAACTCAGCGACCCCGCCGTCCGTGCCTTCGTCACCGCCGTCAACGCCCACGACCGCGAGGGCTTCATGAGCATCCTCGCGCCCGGCGCGACCATGGCGGACGACGGCAGCGACCGCGACCTCGCCGACTGGATCGAGCGGGAGATCTTCTCCTCCAACGGCCACATGGAAGTCGACAACGAGTCCAACAGCGGCCGCGATCTCCTCACCCACTACCGCAACGACACCTGGGGCGAGATGCGTACCCGCTGGCACTTCGAGGTCGAGGGCGACGGCAGGATCTCCCGCTTCGAGACCGGCCAGGCATAGCCGGCGGCGAGCAAGCCACCGCCGGAGCCGCTCAAGCGCTTGCCCTCGTGTGCACTTCAACTTCTAACGTCCCACCCCATGGAGACCAAGAGGACTTTGGGACGGACCGGCATCGAGGTCAGCGCGCTCGGCTTCGGCTGCTGGGCCATCGGCGGTGAGTGGCAGTCCGCCGACGGGCAGCCGCTCGGCTGGGGCAAGGTCGACGACGAGGAGTCCGTACGGGCCGTCCGGCGCGCCCTGGACCTGGGCGTCACCTTCTTCGACACCGCGGACACCTACGGCGCGGGCCACAGCGAACGCGTCCTGGGCCGCGCCCTGGGCAAGCGCCGTGCCGATGTCGTCGTCGCCACCAAGTGGGGCAACGTCTTCGACGAGGAGACCCGCACCCTCACCGGTGCCGACGACACCGTGCCGTACGCCCGCCGCGCGCTGACCGCCTCGCTGAGGCGCCTGGACACCGACTACGTCGACCTGTACCAGCTGCACCTGTCCGACGCCGACCCGGAGCGTGCCGCCGAACTGCGTGACGTCTGCGAGGAGTTCGTGCGCGAGGGGCTCATCCGTGCCTACGCGTGGAGCACCGACGACCCGGCCCGTGCCGCCGTCTTCGCGCAGGGGGAGCACTGCGCGGCCGTACAGCACGCGGCCAACGTGCTGCAGGACGCCCCTGGGATGTTCGCGCTGTGCGAGGAGCTGGAGCTGGCGAGCATCAACCGCAGCCCGCTCGCGATGGGCCTGCTGACCGGCAAGCGCAGGACCGGGCAGGCCCTGGAGGCCGGGGACATCCGCAGCCGGCCGCCGCAGTGGCTGAAAGGCTTCGAGGACGGGTCCGGGGCCGACCCGCAGTGGCTCGCGCGCGTCGACGCGCTGAAGGACGTCCTCACCGGCGGCGGCCGTACGCTCGGCCAGGGCGCCCTCGCCTGGCTGTGGGCCCGCAGCCCGCGCACCGTACCGATCCCGGGGTTCCGTTCCGTCGAGCAGGCCGAGCAGAACGCGGGCGCGATCGCCCAGGGGCCGCTCACCGCCGGGCAGATGGTCGACATCGACCGGATCCTCGGCCGCTGAGCACCGTGCGTACGGGCTGCTGAGCACCGTCGTACCGCTTAACCGGCAGCCGTTCCACGCACCGGTGCGTACCTCGCGGTCCCACGCGACGTCCACCCCCACCCGGTGTCATGGAACGGCTGCCGCCTCCCCCCTCGGAGTGGCCTGCGGAAGCCGTCTGCTTCATATGTGAAGCTCTGGTGCAGAACGACTTGAGCATAAGTCGCCGACCGGCCGCGATGTGTCGGAATTTCCCATTCCGCTTGTGCAAGTTGTGGAGGTCAAGGGGAGGGGAGGGGCCTCAGCCGCGCCCCACATACGGCATCGCCGTCGCCAGCACCGTCGCGAACTGCACGTTCGCCTCCAACGGCAGCTCCGCCATGTGCCGCACCGTTCGAGCCACGTCGGCCACGTCCATCACGGGCTCGGGCACCACCGAGCCGTCGGCCTGCAGGGCGCCCGTCTGCATGCGCGCGGTCATGTCGGTCGCCGCGTTGCCGATGTCGATCTGGCCGACGGCGATGTTGTGCGGCCGCCCGTCCAGCGACAGGGACTTGGTCAGTCCGGTCAGCGCGTGCTTGGTCGCCGTGTAGGCGACGGAGAGCGGGCGGGGCGTGTGCGCGGAGATCGAGCCGTTGTTGATGATCCGGCCGCCCTGCGGGTCCTGCTCCTTCATCTGCCGGTACGCCGCCTGAGCGCACAGGAACGCCCCGTTGAGGTTGGTGTCCACGACATGCCGCCAGGCGTCGTACGACAGCTCCTCGACCGGCACCCCGCCCGGCCCGAACGTCCCCGCGTTGTTGAACAGCAGGTCCACTCGCCCGAACCGCTCCACCGTGGCCGCGAACAGCGCGGCCACGTCCTCCTGCCGTGACACGTCGGTCCGTACGACGAGAGCGGCGGCTCCGGGTGTCTGCCCCGCCGTCTCCTCCAGCGTCTCGACACGCCGCCCCGCCAGCGCCACCGACCAGCCCGCGTGCAGCAGCTCCACCGCGACCGCGCGGCCGATGCCCGAGCCGGCGCCGGTCACCACGGCAGTCCTCGCGTCCGTCCTCGTGTCCGTTTGCCTGTCATTCATGGGGCCGCAGGCTACGCGACGGTCCGCCATTCGGAACTCATCTGTCTGCCATCTGGGTGTTGTGTACGCGCCAAGCGAGTGTCGTCCCCGGCCACTGCAATGCCTCGTGCATCCATCAGTCAGGGGAGGACCGGATGACCATCACGACAGACCCGCCCCAGCACAGCCCCGAACTGCGCGCGGCAGCCCGCCACATCGGCCGCCGCCGCTTCCTGACCGTCACGGGCGCCGCCGCCGCGCTCGCCTTCGCGGTGAACCTGCCGGCCGCGGGCGCCGCGAGCGCCGCCGAGCTCGACGCCCGCCGGATCACCGACAACCCCTTCACCCTCGGCGTCGCCTCCGGCGACCCGCTGCCCGACTCCGTCCTGTTGTGGACCCGCCTCGCCCCCGCCCCGTACCAGCCCGACAGCGGACTGCCCGCCCAACGCATCACCGTGCACTGGGAGTTGGCGCACGACGAGAAGTTCACCAGGGTCGCCAGACGCGGAGCGGCCATCGCGTACCCCGAGTTCCACCACACGGTCCACGTCGAGGTCGGCAAGCTCGACGCGGACCGCGTCTACTACTACCGCTTCCGTGCCGGCACCTGGATCAGCGAGACCGGCCGTACCCGCACCGCCCCCGCGCCGACCGGCACGGCGACCTCGCTGACCCTCGCGGCCGTCTCCTGCCAGGCGTACACCGACGGCTACTACACGCCGTACCGCCATCTCGCCCAGGACGACGTCGACGTCGTCTTCCACCTCGGCGACTACCTGTACGAGTACGCGGTCAACTCGGTCGGCGGCTACCGCAACTACACCGACCGCACGCTCCCCGCGGTCTTCAACCGCGAGACGGTGACCCTGGAGGACTACCGCCTGCGCTACGCCCTCTACAAGTCCGACCCCGACCTCATGGCCGCGCACGCCGCGCACCCGTTCGTCGTCACCTGGGACGACCACGAGACCGAGAACAACTACGCCGACGACATCCCGGAGAACAGCGTCCCGCCGGAGGAGTTCCTGCTGCGCCGGGCCTCCGCCTACCGCGCCTACTGGGAGAACCAGCCGCTGCGCCGCCCGCAGCAGCCCGTCGGCCCCGACATGCAGCTCTACCGGCGCCTGCGATGGGGCCGGCTCGCCCAGTTCGACGTGCTGGACACCCGGCAGTACCGCTCCAACCAGGCGTACGGCGACGGCTCGCAGATCCCCGGCCCGGACGTCGACGACCCGGCGCGCACGATGACCGGGGCGACTCAGGAGCGGTGGCTGCTCGACGGCTGGCGCGACTCGGCGGCACTGTGGAACGTGGTACCGCAGCAGGTCACCTTCGCCCAGCGCAAGTTCGACCTCACCGAGCCCTCACGGGTGTCGATGGACGCCTGGGACGGCTACCGCGCCTCCCGCCGCCGTGTGCTGGACGGCGCCAAGGCCGCCGGCGTCGAGAACCTGATGGTGCTCACCGGAGACGTCCACGTCGGGTACGGCTTCGACATCAAGGCCGACTTCGACGACCCCGACTCCGCCACCCTCGGCACGGAGATCGTCGCCACGTCGATCGCCAGCGGCCGGGACGGCATCGACAAGCCCGCCAACTGGGACACGTACATGCAGGCCAACCCGCACATGAAGTTCTACAACGGGCGGCGCGGCTATGTGACCGTCGCGCTGGGGCAGCAGCTCGCGCGGACCGACTTCAAGACGGTGCCGTACGTGACCACGCCCGGGGCGCCGGTCACGACGGCCGCGTCCTTCGTGACGGAGGTGGGGGAGCCGGGGCTCACGCCGGCGTGAGTTCGGGCGCGAGGTCCTCGCCCGCGCCCCCGTCGGGGGCCTCGCCCGGGTAGCGGACGCCGACGCGGTCCCGGATCGCGTCGAGCGTCCGCATCACGGCCAGCGTGCCGTCCAGCGGGACCAGCGGTGACTCGGTCTCGCCGGCGCGCAGGGCCCGCATCACCTCGGCGGCCTCGTGCCGCAGGCTGCCCCGCGCCCCGTCCGCCGGGTCGGCCGTGAACTCCTCGGGGTCACGGCCGTCACGGTGCAGGACGAAACGGTCCGGGAAGAAGAAGCCGTGCGGTATGTCGATACGGCCGCCCGAACCGGTGACCGACGCGGAGGTGGCCGTACCGCCGACGATGGAGCAGTGCACCGACGCGAGGGCGCCGCTGTCCCAGGAGAGCAGGGCGCCCGTCTGCAGATCGACGCCCTCCGCCGACAGCGCCGCGCGCGCCGTGACATCCGACGGCTCCCCGAGCAGCAACTGGGCGAAGGAGACCGGGTACACGCCGAGGTCCAGCAGCGCGCCGCCGCCCTGCACCGGGTCGCGCAGCCGGTGCGCGGGCGGGAACGGGCCGGCCAGCCCGAAGTCGGCCTGCACATGGCGCACTTCGCCGATCGCGCCGTCGTCCACGAGGGCTTTGAGCCGCCGGATGAGCGGGTTGCAGTACATCCACATGGCTTCCATCAGGAAACTGCCGCGCGCATTCGCCAGCGCGACCAGCTCCTCGGCCTCCCGCGCGTTCAGCGTGAACGCCTTCTCGCACAGCACGTTGCGCCCGGCCTCCAGGCACAGCCCGGCGGCGACGCGGTGCGCCGAGTGCGGGGTGGCGACGTAGACGACATCGACATCGCCGTCCTCGGCGAGCGCGTTCCAGTCGCCGTACGCCCGCGGGATCCCGAAGCGCTCGGCGAACGCGTCGGCGGAGTCCTGGCTCCGCGAGGCCACGGCCACCACCTCGGCATCCGGCAGGTCCACGAGATCCGCGGTGAACGCGGCCGCGATCCCGCCGGTCGCCAGGATCCCCCACCGCACGCTTCGTTCCGTCACTGCGGTCCCACCCCTCGCTCATGTGACCCTCGGCACTCTGTACGAGCTGAGAGCATAGAGGGCGGATCACTCGCAGAGGGAGGGGCACATGGGCGACCGTGGGGGGCCGATACAGCCGGCGGAGCCGATACCGGACGTGTCGCAGTCGGCCGTACCGAAGACGGACAGACCGCCCGCCCGATCCCTGCGGGTCACCGGATGGCTCGTCACCCTCATCCTCGGCGGTCTGGCGGCGACGCCCCCGCTGGCGATGGACATGTACCTCCCGGCGCTCCCCGAGGTCACCGGGTCCCTGCACGCCCCCGCCGCGACCGTGCAGCTCACGCTCACCGCCTGCCTGGCCGGCATGGCGCTCGGGCAACTGGTGGTCGGCCCGATGAGCGACCGGTGGGGACGCAGGCGCCCGCTGCTGGCGGGCCTCGCCGTGTACGTCGTCGCCACCGCGCTCTGCGCACTCGCGCCCAACATCGGGTTCCTGGTCGCCTTCCGGCTGGCGCAGGGCCTCGCGGGGGCGGCGGCGATCGTGATCGCGAGGGCGGTCGTACGCGACCTGTACGACGGCGTGGCCATGGCCCGCTTCTTCTCCACCCTCATGCTGATCTCCGGGGTCGCCCCGATCGTGGCGCCGCTCATCGGCGGCCAGGTCCTGCGGGTGACGGACTGGCGGGGCGTGTTCGTCGTGCTGACGGTGGTCGGGGTACTGCTCGCCGCCCTCGTCTGGCGCAGGCTCCCCGAGACCCTGGCGCCGCAGGACCGGCACAGCGGCGGGGTCGGTGAGGCCCTGCGGGCCATGCGCGGGCTGCTCGCCGACGGCGCCTTCACCGGGTACGTGCTGGCCGGCGGGTTCGCCTTCGCCGCGCTGTTCGCCTACATAGCGGCGTCGCCGTTCGTGATCCAGGAGATCTACGGAGCCTCGCCGCAGACCTTCAGCCTGCTGTTCGGGCTCAACTCCGTCGGGCTGGTGATCGTCGGCCAGATCAACGGCAAGGTGCTGGTGGGGCGGGTCAGTCTGGACCGGGTGCTCGGCGCGGGGCTGGCCGTGGTGACCCTGGCCGCGACCGCGCTGCTGCTGATGTCGCTGGGCGTCTTCGGCGAGGTCGGGCTGGTACCGGTGGCGGCGGCCCTCTTCGTCCTGATGTCCGCGATGGGCGTCACCCTGCCCAACACCCAGGCCCTCGCCCTCCTGCGCACCAAGCACGCCGCCGGGTCCGCCTCCGCGCTGCTCGGCACGTCCTCATTCCTCATCGGCGCCATCGCCTCGCCCCTCGTGGGCATCGCCGGAGAGGACACCGCCGTCCCGATGGCCGTCGTCCAACTGGCCGCAGCACTGGTGGCGCTGGCCTGCTTCATGGGACTGTGCCGTCCCTGGAACAGCCGTGCGGGTGCGGAGGGAGCAGAGAGCTGAGCGCGCCGAGACTGCGCGGGGACACGCCGGAGAGGGCCGGACTCGACCCCGAGGAGATCCGTCAGCTCGTCCGCGAGGTCCACGACCTCACGACCGGCTCCCGCCCCTGGGCGGCCGGCGTCGTGCTCGTCGTCGGGCGGGGGCCCTACCTCGCCGTCGAGGAGGCCGTGGGCTGGGCCGTGCGGTACGCCTCCTACGACGGGGAGAAGGACGCCGGGGTGGAACTGCCGCCCGAGGCGCAGGTCCCGATGACCACGTCGACGCCCTTCGACCTCGCCTCCCTCACCAAGCTCTTCACCTCGGTCGCAGCGGTGCAGCAGATCGAGCGCGGCACCCTGGGCATCGACGCGCGGGTCGGGGCGTATCTGCCGGACTTCCGCGCCGCGGCCCGGCATGACGTCACGGTGCGTCAGCTGCTGACCCACACCTCGGGGATGCGGCCCGAACTGCCGCTGTACGACTGCGCGGACGACGCGGCGCGGCTGGAGCGGCTGCGGGCGGAGCCGCCGGTGGGGGTGCCGGGGACGTACTGCTACTCGGACCTCAACCTGCTGTTGCTGCAGCACGTGCTCGAACGCATCACCGGCCGCACGCTCGACGTCCTGATCCACGACGGGATCACCCGGCCCCTGGGCATGACGTCGACCCATTTCGGCCCCTGCCCCGGCGCGGCGGCGACCGAGGACCAGCGGCGGCCGTGGGCCAAGGCGGACCGGGGGATGCTGCGGGGCGTCGTCCACGACGAGAACGCCTGGGCGCTGGGCGGGGTGGCGGGCCACGCCGGCCTCTTCGCCACGGGACGTGACCTTGCGGTCTTCTGCCGGGCCCTGCTCTCCGGCGGCGCGTACGGGCCCGCCCGGATCCTCGGTCCGGACTTCGTGGAGCTGCTGCTGTCCGAGCCCGGGCTGGGGTTCGCGGTGGATCAGCCGTGGTTCATGGGGGAGTTGGCGGGGCGGGGGGCTGCGGGGCATACCGGGTTCACGGGGACGTCGCTGGTGGTGGACCCGGTGACGGACACCTTTGTGGTGCTGCTGGCGAATGCGGTGCATCCGCGGCGGCGGGCGGCTGACAGCAGGCCGCGGGCGAGGGTGGGGACGAGGGTGGCGCGGGCTGTGCGGGGGTTGTAGCGGGGGCTGTGGGGGAGAGGCTGATTTTTAGTGCCGGTCCAGGCCTTTCAGCCCGTCCGGCGTCGGCCTCGTAGAATTGCCGGGTGAACGACCCAGTATCCCCGGCGGACGCCCTGCGCGGCAGCCTCGCCACCCTCCTCGACGGCCTCCCGCCCCGCCAGGCCGCGCAGGCGGTGGAGCGGCTGATCGCCAGCTACCGGGGCGCCACCCCCACCGACGCCCCCATCCTCCGCGACCGCGCCGACGTGGCGGCCTACGCCGCGTACCGGATGCCCGCGACCTTCGAGGCGGTCCACTCGGCGCTGGAGGCGTTCGCACGGGCCGTACCGGACTGGACCCCCGGCAGCCACACCGACGTCGGCGGCGGAACCGGCGCCGCGACCTGGGCCGTCACCGCGACCTGGCCGGGCGAGCGCAGCGTCACCGTGCTGGACTGGGCCGAGCCCGCCCTGCAGACCGGCAGGGAGATCGCCGCCGCCAACCCGGCGCTGCAACAGGCCCGTTGGCAGCGCGCCCGCATCGGCTCGGCGCTCACCCTCGACCCCATCGACCTCGTCACCGTCTCCTACGTCCTCAACGAGCTCACCGCCCCCGACCGCACCACCCTCCTCGACACCGTGGCGTCCGCCGCACAGGCCGTCGTGATCGTCGAACCCGGCACCCCCGACGGCTACGCCCGCGTCATCGAGGCCCGCGACCACCTGATCGGCGCCGGATTCCGCATCGCCGCCCCCTGCCCGCACAGCGCCGGCTGCCCGATCGTCCCCGGCACGGACTGGTGCCACTTCTCGGCAAGGGTCAGCCGCTCCTCCCTGCACCGCCAGATCAAGGGCGGCTCCCTCGCCTACGAGGACGAGAAGTTCAGCTACGTCGCCGCCACCCGCCTCCCGGTCGCCCCGGCCCCCGCCCGTATCGTCCGCAAGCCGCAGATCCGCAAGGGCCAGGTCCTCCTCGACCTGTGCGAGACCGAACCGGCCCTGCGCCGCACCACGGTCACCAAGCGCCACGGCGACCTCTACAAGGCGGCCCGCGACGCGCACTGGGGCGACGAGTGGCCGCCGGCGGCCGACTAGGACGTGCGCTCGCCCTCCTCAGCCTCCTCAGACTCCTGGGGCTCCCGGGACACCTCCGTCCTGTCCTCCTGCTCGGCGTTCCTCTCCTGGAACTTGCGCAGCAACTCCCGTTTCTGCGCATCGGTGTCCACCCCGCCGATCCGACCCCCGCGGTCGCCACCGCGCAGCGCCTTGCGGTCGAGGTTCCGACGTGTGCCGCCGACTCCCAGCATGTTTCCGCCGCCTCGGGCCATGGTGGGCTCCTTCCATCGCTTGATCACCGACAAGTGAGTTACGAGACGTATCGTCTCGATTCACTACTCCCTCAGAGTCCAGCGAGACGCTCCGTCTTGTCAACCTGGTAAATTCGAGCCATGGCAGCTCAGAAGTCCGCTCAGCCCGCACCCAACAGCACCCGCCGGAGCGAGAAGTCCCGCCGGGCCATCTACGACGCCGCCCTCGCCCTCGTCGGGGAGGTCGGCTACCCCAGGACCACGATCGAGGGCATCGCCGCCCGGGCCGGCGTCGGCAAGCAGACGATCTACCGCTGGTGGTCGTCGAAGGCGGACGTCCTGCTGGAGGCCTTCCTCGACCTGAGCGAACAGGCGTCCCGGGACGCGGGCCCGGAGTACGAGTTCGCCATCCCGGACACCGGCGACCTCGCCGCCGACCTCAAGGCTGTGCTGCGCCTCACCGTCGACCAGCTGAAAGACCCCAGCTTCGAGATCCCGTCCCGCGCCCTGGCCGCCGAGGGCGTGGTCAACGAGGAGCTCGGCCGGGTCTTCGTGGCCAAGCTCCTCGCACCCTCGCTCCAGCTGTACGTCGACCGGGTGCGCGCCGCCCAGGAGGCCGGCCAGGTCCGGCAGGACGTCGATCCGCGCATCGCCCTCGAACTCTGGGTCTCCCCCCTTGCCCAGCGCTGGCTCCAGTACACGGGCCCGATCACGTACGAGTACACGGACACCCTGGTCGACTACGCCCTGCACGGCATCGCCCCGCGCACGCGGTAAGGGCGTAATTACCGCCGAAGCAGCGCATTGCTGATGATCCACGTGCTGTGTACGCCTCGCCCCACCTGGCCCGGTTGTCCGCTACGGCCCCCCGAAGCGCACGATGGTGGGACCATAGGGCATGCTGTTCCGCACGACAGCGAGGCGAGGGGATAGATGAGCGCGGAGTTGGGCCGGACCGGCCTGCAGGGCAAAATCTCCCAGTGGCTGCGCGGCCGCCGCCCCAAGGAGGCCGCCGGCGACGGTGGCCGGGAGGCCCTGCTGCTCGCCGCCGCGGCGGTGGGACTGCCGCTCGCGCCCGCCGCGCACCCGGCCGGCTACCGATGTTCCTGTGATCGCGTCGGCTGTCCCACGCCCGCCCGGCACCCCGTGTCCTTCGCCTGGCAGACGCAGTCCACCACCGACCGCGCCCAGATCGAGCGCTGGGCCCGCCACCAGCCGCAGGCCAACTTCATCACCGCCACCGGCATGGTGCACGACGTCATGGACGTCCCCGTCGAGGCCGGGCTCGAGGCGCTGCAGCGGCTGCTTGACGCCGGCATCGAGGTCGGCCCGGTCGCCGAGAGCGACGACGGCCGTCTGCTGTTCTTCACCCTCACTCGCGGCACCCCCGAGGACGAGGACGAGTGGTGGCCCTGCGAGCTGGACTGCCACCCCGAGACCATGGACGAGCACCCGGGACTGCGCTGGCACTGCCGCGGCTCCTACGTCCTCGTACCGCCCGCGCAGCTGCCCGGTGACCAGACCGTCCACTGGGTACGCGGCCTCGAACACCCGCTGCCCGACCCGCTCAGCCTCCTGGAGATCCTCACCGACGCCTGCGCCCGCTACGTCGGCGAGGAGCCCGACCACGTCTCCGCGGCCTGGCCCCTGCGCCGCCACTGAGTCCCGGCCGCGCGCTACTCGCCCTTCGCCGACGTCATCCCCTGGATCCGGCCGATGACCTGGACCTTTCCGGAGCCCTTCGGGTCCAGCGCCACCTCGGTGGAGACGAACTCCATCGTCAGCGACTGCTTGATCTCGCCGTTCGTCAGCGCCAGCACGCCCTTGCTCGGGGTGGGGACGGCCGCGCCCGTGTGGGCGGTCTCCTTCTCGTAGTGGCGCGTGGTGAAGAACACCAGCGCCCCGCCGTCCTTCGTGCGCAGCGCCAGCGGCTGGTAGTCGCCGCTCGTCAGCGGCTCGTCGATGTACTGCCTGACCAGGCCCGGCCGCTCGGCCTTCTGTGACCGCTCGGTACGCCAGGTGCTGGTGTGACGGCCGCCTGCGAAGGTGTCCCCGCCGTCCTTGAGGTAGGTCGCGTAGTCCTTGCTCAAGTCCTTAGGCGCCACGGCCAGTTCGGTGGAGTTCGCGGAGACGGCCTCGGCCCAGCCGTCCTTGTCCGTCTTGAACTCCGGTACGTCATCGGGGGCCAGCAGCGTCAGATACGCCGCCTCCCACGGATCGGCCAGACTGTCGCGGCTGAACACGAACACCCAGCGGGCGGTGCCGCCCTTGTTGGCGGCCGCGTCGGCCACGAACCAGCGTGGCCAGCCCGCCTTCTTGGGGATCGTGAACGTGGTGTCCGACAGCTCCAGCGGCGTGTGCGCCGCGTTGCCCTCGGGACTGACCGCCTTGCCCGCCTTCAGCCGCGCCTCGTCGATGGCGCCGAAGGCGCCGGTGACATGGTCGGCGTCCAGGGAGCTGTCGTAGGCCTTGTCGGCCTTGTTGTACGCGGCGGTGAACTGCTGGAGGGCCTTGGCGGCCTCCGCCTTGGTGGCCGAGGGGAGCACTTCCTTCTCCCCGTGAACCACCACGCATCCGCTTGCCGTCAACGACAAAGCGGTCAGCGATGCCGCTATCAGTGCGCTCCGGTCAAGCCTGCGGAGCCTTCGAGGGCCGCGATCCCTGCTCATCAGGTGCCTTCACCTTCCCCTTCCCGGAGGCGAACCCTACCGGGGCGAGGAACAGCGCGAGCGTCGGGATCAGGTACAGCAGCCACACCGTGACCTGGAGGACGGTCGGGTCCGGCTGGAAGTTGAAGACGCCCTTCAGCAGGGTCCCGTACCAACTGGACGGATCGACGGTGTCGCTGATGTCGAACGCCTTGTCGCTCAGGCCCGGCACCCAGCGCGCCTCCTGCAGGTCGTGGACCCCGTACGCGAGCACGCCCGCCGCCACGACGACCAGCATGCCGCCGGTCCACGTGAAGAACTTGGCGAGGTTGATGCGCACGGCGCCGCGGTAGAAGAGCCAGCCCAGGGCGACCGCCGTGGCGATGCCGAGGGCGACGCCGATCAGCGGGCGCGGGGTGCCGTCGCCGGCCGCGCGCACCGACGCCCACACGAACAGGGCCGTCTCCAGGCCCTCCCGGCCGACGGCCAGGAACGCGGTCGCGACCAGCGCGCCCGTGCCCATCTGAAGGGCGGCGTCCAGTTTGCCGTGCAGCTCGGACTTGAGATGCCGGGCGGTGCGCCGCATCCAGAAGACCATCCACGTCACCAGGCCCACCGCGATGATCGACAGGGAGCCGCCGAGCGCCTCCTGTGCCTCGAACGTCAGCTCCTGGGAGCCGAATTCGAGCGCGCAGCCGAAGCCGAGCGCGAGGGCGAGGGCGACTCCGATGCCGATCCAGATGGGCTTCAGCGCGTCCCGGCGGTCGGTCTTGACCAGGTACGCGATGAGGATGCAGACGACGAGGCTCGCTTCCAGCCCCTCGCGCAGGCCGATCAGGTAGTTGGAGAACACGGGCTACGCCTCCTCGGAGAACAGCGTGCTGCCCCACCAGTCGTCCTTGTCGCGGACGCCGGGCGGGACCGCGAAGAGCGCCGAACCCACGTGCTGGATGTACTCGTTGAGCGAGTCGGGGGCCAGGTTGCGCTGGATCCGGATGAACCCGGTGCGCGGGTCACGCTGGTAGGCGAGGAAGAACAGGCCCGCATCGAGGCGGCCGAGGCCGTCGGTGCCGTCGGTGAAGGAGTAGCCGCGTCGCAGGATCGTCGCCCCGTCGTTGGAGTCGGGGTGCGCGAGCCGGACGTGCGCGTCCGGCAGCATCGCCTTCAGGAACGGCTTGTCGCGCTCCTTCGCCTTCCCGACCGGGGCGCCCTCGCCCTTGTCCCGGCCGATGATGTCCTCCTGCTCCTGGAGAGACGTGCGGTCCCAGGTCTCGATGTGCATTCGGATGCGACGCGCGACGAGGTAGGAGCCGCCGTTCAGCCACGCGGGACCCTCGGAGGGGTCCACCCACACGAACTTCTTCAGACGGTCCGTCTCCGTCCCCGCGATGTTGCGGGTGCCGTCCTTGAAGCCCATGAGGTTGCGCGGGGTCTGCTCCTCGGGGGTCGTGGACGAGGTCTTCCCGAAGCCCAGCTGGGACCAGCGGATGACGACCTTGCCGAAGCCGATGCGGGCCAGGTTGCGGATGGCGTGCACGGCGACCTGCGGGTCGTCCGCGCAGGCCTGGATGCACAGGTCGCCGCCGCTGCGGTTCCGGTCCAGGTTGTCGCCGGCGAACTTCGGCAGCTCGACGAGTGCTTCGGGGCGGGCGTCCGCGATGCCGAAGCTCTCGCCGTACTTCTCGAAGAGCGACGGCCCGAAGCCGATCGTCAGTGTCAGCCGCGACGGCTTCAGCCCCAGCGCCTCACCGGTGTCGTCCGGCGGCGCCTCGGCGAGACCGCCGAACCCGCCCTCGCCGACCGGCTGCCCGGCACTCATCCGGCGCGCGGCGGCCGTCCAGTCCTTGAGCATCCGCACGAACTCGGCCCGGTCGTCGGTCTTCACGTCGAACGCGGCGAAGTGCAGCCGGTCCTGCACCGGGGTGGCGATACCGGCCTGGTGGTCACCGTGGAAGGCGACGGCACCGCCTGCCGCCGCGCCGACCGGTTCCACGTCGTTGCCGGTGCGCGTCATGGCCACGGCACCGCCGGCCGCGACGGCACCGAGCGCGAGCCCGGCACCGCCCCAGCCGATCAGCGCACGCCGGGAGGGAGTGCCTTCGGTCGATTCCGTCATGGCGTTGTCCCTACTTGACGACGACGGCGGCGGCGAGCTTGGACAGCGGCTCGGCGAGGGCGTTGACACCGTCCGACAGCTCCTTGCGGTCTGCCTTGCCCACCTTGTCGTACGAGGTGAAGTCGTACGACGACTTGTCCGCCCGGTACTTGTCGAGCAGCGTGTCCAGTGCCGCGAACTGCTTGTCGAGCTCGGTGACCAGTGCCGGTTCGTTCTCCTGCGCGACCGGCTTCAGCAGCTCGTACGCCTTCTCGGCGCCTTCGACATTGGCCTTGAAGTCGACCAGGTCGGTGTGCGAGTAGCGCTCCTCCTCGCCGGTGACCTTGCCGGTGGCGACCTCGTCGAGCAGTTCCTTGGCGCCGTTGGCCATGGAGGTCGGGGTGATCTCGGCCTTGCCGACCCGCTTCTGCCAGTCCTTCAGGTCAGTGATCAGCTGGTCGGCGAGGGTCGTGTCCTCGGCGGTGAGCTTCTTGTCCTGCCAGAGGGACTTCTCCAGGCGGTGCCAGCCGGTCCACTTCTGGCCGTCCTCCAGGCCGTCCTCGCGGACGTCGACCTTCGGGTCGATGTCACCGAAGGACTCCGCGACCGGCTCGGTGCGCTCCCAGCCGATGCGGGAGGGGGCGTAGGCCTTCTTCGCGGCCTCGATGTCGCCGTCCTTGACCGCCTCGGCGAACGCCTCCGCCTTCGGCAGCGTCTCGTCGGCCTGCTCCTGCGCGTACTCGCGGTAGGCGGCGACGGCCTTGTCCAGCCGGGGGTCGCGCTTGGCGGCCGCGCCCTTGCCGGTGGCCTTGACGGTCTGCCGGATGCCGTCGCCCTTCATGCCGGGCTTGCAGGCGATGGTGTAGTCGCCCGCCTTCACCTCGGCGGTCACCGTCTGCTTGGTGCCGGGGCCTATGTTCTCGCGCTCGGTGACGATGCGGTCGTCCGGGAAGAGGATGTAGACCTCGGTGACCTTGGAACCCTTGTTCTCGATGGCGAGTTCGACGTGCCCGGCCGGGAACTCCTTCTTCGACACCTCGCACCTGTCGTCCGTCGCGGTCACGCCGACGACCCGGTCATCGCCCGCCGAACTGCCTTTCTCGGTGCACCCCGTGACGGCGGTCAGGGCCGCCACGGTGGCGGCGGCGGTGACGACGGAGAGTCTGGCGGGTCGCATGAGGGCTCCAGTGGGTGGCCGAAAAGAGTGCACGACGGGGACGGGCCTCACGCGGAACGGGAAGGTGAGGCTCACCTAACGCACCTAAGGATCGTCGAATTGGCCAAAATCGTCCCCATGGGGAAGTCAAAGGAACGTCAAAGGTTGCCCGGCTTCAGCGTCGTGGGGTCACCAGGACCTCTCCCGTCCGCGGATGCGGGAGCACCTCCACCGGCTGGTCGTAGACCTCCGACAGCAGCCGGTCGGAGAACACCTCGGCGGGCGGCCCGTCCGCCGCGACCCGCCCGGCACGCAGGATCGCCACCCGGTGCGCGTGGGCCGCCGCGAGCCCCAGATCGTGGAGTACGACCACCACCGCGTCCCCGGCCCGCGCCCGCTCCCGGCACAACCGCAGCACCAGCTCCTGGTGCTTGAGGTCCAGCGCCGCCGTCGGCTCGTCGAGCAGCAGCAACGGGGCACGCTGCGCGAGCACCCGCGCGAACGCGACACGGGCCCGCTCGCCACCACTGAGCGCGGAGAACGGCCGTACGGCGAACTCCGTCACCTCGGTGGCGGCCATGGCCTCGGCGACGGCACGGTCGTCCCCGTCGGGGTGTACGGCCGCCCAGGGGGCGCGGCCCATCCGGACGACCTCCTCGACCGTGAAGGGGAACGAGAGGGACGCCGACTGGGGAAGCACGGCGCGGCGCAGGGCGAGTTCGGGCGCCGACCAGTCGCCCGCCGGGCGCCCGTGGATCCGTACGACCCCCTTGGCAGCCGGAAGATCGGCGGCCAGCGCGCTCAACAGGGTGGACTTTCCGGCGCCGTTGGGCCCGACGAGGGCGAGGACCTCGCCGGCCCGGACGGTGACGGACACGCCATGCAGGACGGTGCGTGCACCGAGCCGCACGTGAAGGTTCTCGGCTTCGGCGAGGGTGTCGCGGGGTTGGGCGGGGGCGGGAGGGGTTGGACGGTGGCGGAGGAGTCTCATGGAAGGGGTCCTTTGACGGAGGGCGAGTTGCTGTCGCGGGTGGGGTGATGCCGCTCAGGGGCGCGGGGCTGTGTCAATGTGCGGCTCCGCCGCGTGGGCGCGACCAGCCCCCACACACCCGCAGTCGACATTCGACCCCTAGGCCCACCCCCCTTGTCGACGCCGAGTCCGACGCAGCAACCAGAAGAAGAACGGGCTCCCCAACAGAGCCGTCAAAACACCCAGCGGCAACTCCGCCGGCGCCGCAACCGTCCGCGCCGCAAGATCCGCCGCAAGCAACACCACCGCCCCACCGAGCGCACTCCCCGGTCAGTCTGTCGGCGGACGTGCGCGCGGCGGCGAGCAAGAAGCCGACGTCCTCGCCCACGCCGAGCGCCACCAAGTCCCGGGCGAAGAAGGAGACTTCGAGCGGCAAGCTCGTGAACGGCGCCGTCGACTGGGGAGTGCGCCGCAGGTTCCGGGAGTACGTCACCGGGGACATCGCCAAGGGCGAGTGGACCCTGTCGTCCGGCGCCGAGGACGGCGGTGCGCTGTTCCGCTTCCCCGACGGGGCGTCACCATCGAGGACGGCAAGGGCACGCTCCTCGCCGACGTGACCGGCGCCGGCTTCACCGGCGACAAGGTCCCCCTGGTCACCTTCACGGCCAAGGGTCTGAAGGCGAAGGACGGCCTGGCGAAGGTCACTGAGGCCCCCGCGAAGCTCACCGCCGAGGGCGCCGAGGCCTTCGGGGGGATGTACAAGGCGGGCACCGAGATGGACCCGGTGTCCCTGGCCGTCGCCACCACCGACGACGCCGAACTGCCCGCCCTGCCCGACCTGGGCAGCACCGCCACGGCGAGCGCGACGCCGGACAAGTCGTCGGCGTCGCCCGACTCGTCGGCCGAACCCGTCGCGAACGCCTCCGACGACGACGGCATCCCCACGCTGCCCATCGGCCTCGCGGCCGGGTTCCTGCTGCTCGCGGGCGCGGCCTTCGCATTCGTCACCGTACGCAGGCGCCGTACCCGGCCGGCCGGTGAGGCCGTCCCCCCGTCCACCGAGGACTGACCGAGGACTGAACGTCCCAAGAGGACTTCCCCATGCCCTGACCGCCGTGCCCGCGCCGCCCCCGGCCGCCGCGGCGGACTCCCACCCACCGCAAGGAGAACCCCGACCATGTCCGCCACTTCGCGCAGACGCCGTCCCGTCGCCCTCGCCGCCGCCGCCGCCGTCGCCACCGCGGCCACGCTGGGCGCCACCGCACTCGCCACGCTCGGCGCCGGCACCGCCTCGGCGGCCGAAGTCCAGTTCAGCGGCTACGAGTTGATGTGGGGCATCAAGCAGTCGTACCGCACCTATGTGACCGGCATGGCGGCCGGCACCTTCACCGCGAAGGACGGTGCCTCGCAGGCCGCCGGGAACGGCGCGTTCACCTTCACGGAGGGCACCGGCACCTACGACTCCACGGCCCACACCGTCGACCTCGGCTTCAAGGGCGGCCTGCAGATCGTCTCCAAGCTGCACGGCTTCGACATCGCCCTGTCCGACGTGCGCTTCGACAGCGCGGCCGCCGAGATCACCGCCGACGTCACCAAGTCCGGTACGACCGCGCAGGACGTGCCGCTCGCCGACGTCACCGTGACCCGGGCGATGACCGACATGGCGACCAAGCTGACGAAGGAGGCCGCGGACGTCTTTGGCAGCGCGAGCTACGAGGGCGCGGCGGGCGACCCGCTCACCGTCGTACAGAAGACGCCTCCCCAGTCGCCGACGCCCACGCTGACGCCCACGCCCACGCCGACGCCCACGGCCACCGCCACGCAGTCCCCGAGCCCGACCCCGACGCCGACCGCGACGGCCACGCAGTCCCCGACCCCGACTGCCACGGCGACCGGGTCCGCCTCGCCGTCCACGAGCGCCGAGCCCTCCGAACCCGCCACCGAGGCCCCGGCCCAGGGCGACATAGCCGACGGCACGCTCGACTGGGGTGTCAAGCAGTCCTTCCGTTCGTACGTCGTGGGCACCGTCGCGAAGGGCGAGATCACGACGTCGGACGGCGCCTCGCAGGCCACCGGCAACGGTGCCTTCACCTTCGTCGACGCGACAGGGGAGTACGACACCGACGCCGGAACCCTCTCCGCGAGCTTCGAGGGCGCCGTCAACTTCAAGGGCCACAAGGGCGAGGGCGACAGCGGCGGCTACGGCCTCGACCTCACCCTCAACAACCTCCGCGCGACCCTCGACGAGGGCACCGGCGAACTCACCGCCGATGTCACCAGCCTCGGCGAGAAGACCGAGGACGTGGTCCTGGCCGACCTGAAGGCGAACGAGTCAGGCCTGACCGCGCAGGACGACGTCATCACGGTCGAAGACGTCAAGGCCACCCTCACCGAGGCCGGCGCGAAGGCCTTCGGCGGCTTCTACGCCGCCGGCACCGAACTCGACCCGGTCGACCTGGCGGTGGCCCTGACGGCGGACGCGGACCTGCCCGGCGGCGACGGCTCGACAGGGGGCTCGACGGGCGGTTCCACGGGCGGTTCGACCGGCGGCGGCTCCGGTACCGCGGGTTCGACCACCGGCGGCACGGGCTCGACGACGGGCGGTGTGACGGGCGGCCTCGCCAACACCGGCTCGGACGTGCCGGTGGCGGCGCTGGGCACGGCCGCCGCGGTGACCGCAGCCGCGGGCGCGGCCGTGGTGTTCGCGATGCGCAGGCGGCGCACCGAGGCGTAAGACTGTCCCCATGAACAGGGGGCACAGAGAACTGCTGGGGCCGGGGCGGCTGGTACTGAACGTACGAGACCGTCCCGGCCCGCCGGCGTTGCGTTTCGAGACCGCGGACCGGGGACGGCTGCTGCTGCGGCAGGGAGACCGCCCTGTGCTGCTGGGCCGGTCGGCGGGCGAGGGCTGCTGCCCGGAGCTCCGTCTGCACCGCCTCGACGGCTACCGCTCACCGCTTCCGCCGCTGCGGTCGTCGGCCATGCGGTCGTCGGTCAACTGGCCGCACCAGTACGCGCGTTGGCTGGAGGAAGCGGACGGGACCCCGTTGCGGGACGGACGCTGGGAGCTGGCCCGGCGGACCGGTTTCCCGCCGGGCATCTGGACCGAGGACTTCGTACGGGACTGGCCGGGCGGCCGACTGGAGCTGTACTGCGGAGGCGGCTGGCACGGAGTTCTCCCGCTGCGCCGCCTCTCGGCGCCGGATGCCGCGCGAGTGAAGGCGTACCGCAAGCACGCCCGCGACGGCACACTCGCGCCGGTCCTGCTGTGGTGGGTGAGCTTCCTGGACGGCTGGATGATCCTCGACGGCCACGATCGGGCCGTGGCGGCGCTGGCGGAGGACCGGACTCCGGAGTGCGTGGAGCTGGGGCGGGTGCCGGACGAACAGGAGTGGCGCCGGGCTGCCGAAGAGGTGACCGAGGTCCACGAGCACCGGATGCAAGGGCTGGCGGCACGCGCCGACGACCCGGGCACGGAACGCCAACGGGCCACCATGGAAAGGGCGTACGGCGACACGATCGCCTCGCTGCCCTACGGCGTGCCCCCCACCCGCTTCCTGCCCCTCCCCGGCGGAGCCGCCGCCTGGGACGAGCTCGCCACCCGGGTGATGTTTCAATTTCCCCGTGACTGACTTCGACGTGACCGACTTCGACGCCCTGCGCGTCTTCTGCGGCCCCGACGGCGGATACGGCAACGAACTCGGCGTCGTCCGCGAGGGCTCCGTCATGCCCGACCGGGCCGACCGGCAGGCCTTCGCCGGCAAGCTCGGCTACAGCGAGACCGTGTTCGTCGACGACCCCGAGCGCGGAGTCATCGACGTCTACACCCCCACCCTGCGCCTGCCCTTCGCCGGTCACCCCTGCGTCGGCACGGCCTGGCTCCTCGACGTGCCCGAGCTGGTCACCCCGGCCGGCGTCGTCGGGGCACGGCTGGACGGCGAGTTCAGCTGGATCGAGGCCCGGGCGGAGTGGGCCCCGCCGCGCACCCTGCGGCAGTACGGGACGGCGGCCGAGGTGGACGCCCTTGACGTGCCGCCGGCTGGTGAAGGGGAGTACGCCTGGGCGTGGGAGGACGAGGCGGCCGGACGGGTCCGGGCCCGCGGCTTCCCCGGCCGCGGCGACGGCATCGACGAGGACGAGGCGACCGGCGCGGCAGCCCTGCTGCTCACCGACCGCCTGGGCCGCGCCCTCAACATCACCCAGGGAGCCGGATCCCAGATCCTCACCGCACCGCAGCCCGAGGGCTGGGTGGAGATCGGAGGGCGGGTCTTCCTGGAGCGCTGATCTCCGGGCGCACTCAGGCGCTCAGCGGGAACTCCTCGCCCAACGCCCGGAACACCGCCGTGTTCAAGGCGAACGCCTTCTTGCACTCCGCCACGATCCGCTGCTTCTCCAGGTCGTCGGAGCGGACCTGGTCCAGGAGTTCGCGGTAACCCCGCTTGAACGCCGCCGGGTTGGTGATCTCCTCGAAGACGTAGAAGCGGACCCCGTCGCCCTTGCGGGCGAAGCCCCAGGTCTTCTCCGCCTTGTCGCGGATGATCTGGCCGCCGGAGAGGTCGCCGAGGTAGCGCGTGTAGTGGTGGGCGATGTAGCCGGCCGGCCACGCGTCCGCGCACTCCCGCACCCTGTCCGCATACGCCTGCGTCGCGGGCAGTGCCGACAGGCCCGTCCGCCACTGCGGACCCCGCAGATGCGCCAGGTCCCGCTCCAGTGACGTCAGCCGGAACAGCTCCGGCTGGATGAACGGGCCGGTCACCGGGTCCGACGCCAGCCGCTCGGTGCCGGTCTCCAGCGCCTCGTACACGAACCACAGCTGCTCGGTGTAGCGCGCGTACGCGTCCACGCCCAGCCGGCCGCCGAGCAGGTCGCTCATGAACGTCGAGGTCTCCGCCTCCACGTGCTGCTCGTGGGAGGCGGTGCGGATGACTGTCGAGAAGGAGTCCATGGGAGCATTTTCTGAGGTTAGGCTTACCTAAGTCAATAGGTTTGCCGACGCTGTGTCGGTAAAAGAGTACCGAGAAAACCCGCCCCCCGCAGGGCGAAGGACGGGTTCGGTGACCTGCTCGGTTACGGCAGTGTGAGGATCTCCGTCCCCGTCTCCGTCACCACCAGCGTGTGCTCGAACTGCGCGGTGCGCTTGCGGTCCTTCGTGACGACCGTCCAGCCGTCGTCCCACATGTCGTACTCGTGCGTCCCGAGCGTCAGCATCGGCTCGATCGTGAAGGTCATGCCGGGCTGGATGACCGTCGTCGCGTGCGGGCTGTCGTAGTGCGGGACGATCAGGCCCGAGTGGAACGAGGAGTTGATGCCGTGGCCGGTGAAGTCGCGGACCACGCCGTAGCCGAAGCGCTTGGCGTACGACTCGATGACCCGCCCGATGATGTTGATCTGGCGGCCCGGCCTGACCGCCTTGATCGCGCGGCTCAGGGACTCGCGGGTGCGCTCCACCAGCAGGCGGCTCTCCTCGTCGACGTCGCCGACCAGGTACGTGGCGTTGTTGTCGCCGTGCACCCCGCCGATGTACGCGGTCACGTCGAGATTGACGATGTCGCCGTCGCGCAGCACCGTCGAGTCCGGGATGCCGTGGCAGATCACCTCGTTGACGCTGGTGCACAGGGACTTCGGAAAGCCGCGGTAGCCGAGCGTGGAGGGGTAGGCGCCGTGGTCGCACATGTACGCGTGCGCCACCTTGTCCAGCTCGTCCGTCGTGACACCGGGTGCGATCAGCTTCGCCGCCTCGGCCATCGCCCGCGCGGCGATACGGCCGGCGACACGCATCGCCTCGACGGTCTCCGGAGTCTGCACCTCCGGACCCGTGTACGGCGTCGGCGCGGGCTTGCCGACGTACTCGGGGCGGCGGATGTTTCCGGGCACGGAACGGGTGGGGGAGAGCTCCCCTGGGACGAGCAGCGACTGGCCAGACATGCCAGCGAGTCTAACCAGCGGCCATGGGGGAACATGTCGATGGCGAGAGGAGCCGGACATGGCCTTGTTCAAGAAGCGGACCGTCGGCAAGCCGGGCGAGTGGTACTACTGCCTCGTCCACAAGAAGGTCGAGGAAGGACCGGAGTGCCCGGCCAAGGACCGCTTCGGACCGTACGCCACCCGGCAGGAGGCCCAGCAGGCGATGGACCTCGCCCGTGAGCGCAACCTGGAGTGGGAGGGCGACCCGCGGTGGCACGACGCCCCGAGCCGCCCGGCGGAGGACGACTGATCAGCCCTTCGCGGGCGCCGGCGCGGGTTCCGCCGCCGGCGCCCGCGCGGCCGCTGCCGCCGCCCGCTGCTCCCGCAGCCGCACCGCGTGCTCGCTCGTCCGCGCGTCGTACGTCATCAGCTTCGGCAGGCACAGCGCCAGCAGCCCCAACGCGCCCACGCACAGCACCCCGCCCGACCAGATCGACGCCCGTACACCCTGCCAGGCCGCGATGCCGCCCACGTAGGTCTGGCCCAGTTGCGGGCCGACCGAGTACGACAGCAGCTCGATCCCGGCCAGCCGGCCGCGCAGCTCGTCCGGGATCGTCTGGTTCCACATCACCCCGCGGAACATGCCGCTGACCATGTCGGCGGCGCCGCCGAGGGTCAGGAACAGCAGGACCAGCCATACGTTCCCGACGACACCGGCCGCCGCGATCGCCGTGCCCCACAGAGCTGCCGCCACGACGACGGCCCGCCCGTGCCGGTGCACCCGCGAGGTCCAGCCGCTGGTCAGGCTCACCAGCATCCCGCCGGCCGGCAGCGCCGCGTACATCAGGCCCAGCGCCCAGGGGGCGTTCAACTCGTCGGCGAGGAACGGCAGTACGGCGAGCGGCATCGCGAAGAGCATCGCCGCGATGTCGATGACGTACGTGCCGAGGAGTTCCTTGCGGTTCCAGGCGTAGCGGGCGCCCTCGGCGATGGCCTTCAGGGACGGCTTCGCGGCCTCGTGGGCGGCGGGGGAGGGCGCGAGCCCGAGCACGAGCAGCACGGAGACGACGAAGGTCAGCAGATCCGCGCCGTACGCCCAGCCAAGGCCCGCGTACGCCACGACCACGCCGGCCAGGGCCGGGCCCGCGACGCCGCCGACCTGCCAGCGCAGCGCGTTGAGCGAGGCGGCGGCGGGAAGGTGGTCGTGGGCCACGATCCGGGGCAGCAGGGCGTCCATGGCCGGGCGCTGGACCGACACCAGGGCGGAGGCCAGGGCGGCGACGACATACAGCGGCCAGATGGCGGGGCTCGGCAGCAGCGCGTTGACCAGCAGCACCGCGCTGAGGACCGCCTGCCCGACCTCCGTCCACCAGATCAGCTTCCGCTTGTCGAGCGCGTCGGCGAGCGCACCCCCGTACAGCCCGAACACGATCAGCGGCACCAGCTGCACGGCCCCGATCGCCCCGACCGCTGCGGCCGACCCGGTCAGCTCCTTGATCTGCACGGGCAGCGCGACGAAGGTCAGGAAGCTGCCGAAGTAGGAGACCAGCCCTGCCAGCCACAGCCTCCGGAAGTCGACGGAGGCCCGCCAAGGGGCCAGGTCGGGCAGCACGCCCCGGAAGCGGGAAGGCGGCGAGGGAGGTGTGGGGGAGTCGTCGGTCACGAAGGGCCATGCTCAGGCGGTGCGGTACCGCGAGGCAAACGGATTTGCGGGCGAGGCGCCGGTCACCGGCCAGTGGTCACCAGCCCGTGGGCGGCGGCGCCGTCAGGCAGTCCGCCAGGCGGGACAGGCGGTCCCGGAAACGCCGGCGGCCCCGCGGAGCGGGCAGCGCGTTCTCGCCGGCCGCCGCGCTCACCAGGTGCTGCACGGTGTCCAGGTCCAGCTCCGCACCCTCCGGCACGGTCAGCGTCTCGTGGGCCATCGACGTCAGTTCACCCTCGCCGGTGCCGAGCGCCAGCACCGTCGCGCCGGCCAGCCGGGCGTCGTGCACCCGCTCCAGGAGCGGCGCTCCCGGCCCTTCCGGCGACACCACCAGCAGCGTCTCCCCGCGCCGCGCCGCCGCCAACCGTCCGAGGCCGACCGCCAGATGTGCCGGATCCGAGGCGCGCGCGTGATGCCGTACGAGTGTCGGGGCCAGCTCCGGAGTGCCCGACCACGCGGCCTCGTCGACCAGATGGGCCGCCAGATGCCACGGCTCGTACTGCGGCGTGCCGACCAGCAGCAGCCCGCCCCTGTGTGCCACCGCCGACGTCCGCAGCGCACCCGCGAACCGCCGGGTGGCTCCCAACCACTCGGTTCCGGCGAGTACTTCGCGCAGCAACGCGACACGTACGGCATCCATGCGACCGCATCCTGCCGCAACCGACCACTCGTGACCCGGAGTTCACCACGAATTCGCCCGACTTGGGCAGATGGACTCGTTATCCCGCACATCCGTCCGCACATCCGTCCGCACATCCGTCCGTACACCGGCCGCGCAGCCACCGGTGACCGAGCCGCGGCGACCGGCCATCCGAGGAGCCCCCCATGGCAGAGACCAGCGTCCCCTTCCGCGCCGGCCGCGAGGGCTACGCGAGCTTCCGCATCCCCGCCGTCGTCGCCACGTCCACCGGCACCCTCCTCGCCTTCTGCGAGGGCCGGGTCGGCTCGCACGACGACTTCGGGAACATCGACATCGTGCTGAAGCGCTCCACCGACGGCGGCCGCACCTGGGGCCCGCTCCAGGTCGCCGCCAAGAACGGTGACGACCTCGCCGGCAACCCGGCTCCCGTCGTGCTCGACACCGGCCGCATCCTGCTCGTCCACGTCCGCAACGCCGCCCTCGCCACCGAGAGCGCCATCCGCCGCGGTGTGGTGAGCGCCGCGGACGGGCGGCGGGTCTGGGTCCAGCACAGCGACGACGAGGGCGCGACCTGGTCCGCGCCGACGGAGATCACCAAGGGCACGAAACGGCCGGAGTGGCGCTGGTACGCCACCACCCCGGGCCACGCCGTCCAGCTGGCCGGCGGCCGGGTCGTCGTCGCCGCCAACCACTCCCTGCCGCCCGCCGGACGGGACAACGGCACGGAGGGCAAGTACAACGGCGGCCACTGCCTGCTCAGCGACGACCGCGGCGCCACCTGGCGCATCGGGTACGTCGACGGCAACACCGACGGCTACGTCAACGTCAACGAGACCACCGCCGCCGAACTCCCGGACGGGCGCGTCTACTTCAACACCCGCAACGACTCCACGTCCCCCGGAACCCGCGCCGACGCCTACTCCGAGGACGGCGGCGCGACGCTGGTGAAACCCTTCCGTCCCCAGGCCGGCCTCGCCGCCCCCGTCTGCGAGGGCAGCGTCCTGTACCTGCGCGACCCCGACGTGCTGCTCTACTCCGGCCCCGCCGACCCCGGCTTCCGCGCCCTGATGACCGTCCGCGCCTCCACCGACGGCGGCATCACCTGGCGGTCGGCGCACACGGTGGACGGACTGCCCGCCGCGTACTCGGACCTCGTACGGATCGACGACGAGGCGGTCGGACTCCTCTACGAGACCGGCGACTTCAGCGCGTACGAGACCATCACCTTCCGGCGGGTGCCCGTGACGGAGCTCACCTGAGCCCTTTGGGCCGGGCGGGGCGGACGTAAAGTCGGCGCATGACCTCTAGCGACAGTGCACAGCAGCCCGCCCAGGCGTCCGCGAAGGCCCCGGCCAAGGACCCCTGGGACCTCCCGGACGTCTCCGGGCTCGCCGTCGGCGTGCTCGGCGGGACCGGGCCGCAGGGCAAGGGCCTCGCCTACCGGCTCGCCCGGGCCGGCCAGAAGGTGATCATCGGCTCGCGGGCCGCCGAGCGTGCCGAGTCCGCCGCCGAGGAACTCGGGCACGGCGTCGAGGGTGCCGACAACGCCGAGTGCGCGCGGCGCAGCGACATCGTGATCGTCGCCGTGCCGTGGGAGGGCCACGGCAAGACCCTCGAATCCCTGCGCGAGGAGCTGGCCGGCAAGCTGGTCGTCGACTGCGTCAACCCGCTCGGCTTCGACAAGCAGGGCGCCTACGCGCTGAAGCCGGAGGAGGGCAGCGCCGCCGAGCAGGCCGCCGCCCTGCTGCCGGACTCCCGGGTGACCGCGGCCTTCCACCATCTGTCGGCCGTCCTGCTGGAGGACCCCGAGATCGACGAGATCGACACCGACGTGATGGTCCTCGGCGAGGTCCGGGCGGACGTCGAGATCGTCCAGGCGCTGGCGGGCCGCATCCCCGGCATGCGCGGCGTCTTCGCGGGGCGGCTGCGCAACGCCCACCAGGTCGAGGCGCTGGTCGCGAACCTGATCTCGGTGAACCGGCGCTACAAGGCACACGCGGGGCTCCGCGTCACGGACGTATGACGGGATGGGGGACACTGGTCGGCGTAGCAGTGTCCCCCGAAGGAGCCGAGTGAAATGCCCCGCCTTGGTGTCTATACCCTGATCGTCTGTGTGCTCGCCGTGGCCGCGGCCGTGGTCTCGTTCGCGCAGGGCAGCTTGCTGGGGATCGTCTGGGTGCTGCTGGCGGGGCTGTCCAGCAACATGTGCTGGTACTACGTGAAGCGGGGCAGGGACGAGCGGCGGGACTCGCTCAGGGGCTGAGCCCGAACCGGGTCATCCGCTGATCGAGCAGAGCTCGTTGGAGTCCCGCCAGAAGCGGAACAGGTCGTAGCCGCAGTACGTGTCGAAGTCGCTGATGCCGAGGCCGCGCAGGACGGCGTCGATCATGTCGAAGAACACGCCGTTGACCTCCGGCACCCACAGCAGCGCGAACACGAACAGCAGCCCGAACGGCGCGAACGGCTCCACCTGACGCCTGACCTTCTGCGACAGCCACGGCTCGATCACGCCGTAGCCGTCCAGGCCGGGGACCGGCAGGAAGTTCAGGATCGCCGCCGTGACCTGGAGCAGTGCGAGGAAGGCGAGCGCGAACCGGAAGTCGCGGGGGACGCCGTCCAGGGCGCCCAGCCAGAACGGGGCGGTGCACACGACGGCGAACAGCACGTTCGTCAGCGGCCCGGCCGCCGAGATCAGACTGTGCCGCCAGCGCCCCCGGATCCGCCCGCGCTCGATGAAGACGGCACCGCCGGGGAGGCCGATGCCGCCCATGATCACGAAGATGACGGGGAGCACGATGCTGAGCAGGGCGTGCGTGTACTTCAGAGGGTTGAGTGAGAGGTAGCCCTTCGCGCCGACCGAGATGTCCCCGCTGTGCAGGGCGGTACGCGCGTGTGCGTACTCGTGCAGACACAGGGACACGATCCAGGCGGCCGTCACGAACAGGAACACGGCCAGGCCGGGCTGCTCGGCGAACCCGGTCCAGGTGGCCCAGCCCGTCACCGCCGTGACGGCCAGGATCCCCACGAAGACGGGGCTGATCCGCCGGTCGCTGCGGCGGGTGAGAGCGGTGGTCATGAGGACGGGCTCCTGGAGGGACGGGACGTCGGGACTGCCCGACCGTACCGGGCGCACGCGGAAAACGTCTCGCGGTGGGCCGTTGGTTCCGGAGATGGTGGGGGCATGGGTTCTGGCGGGTGGTCTATGCGGGCGGGCGGACCGCACCCGACGGCTCCCGCACCCCACCCCGCAGCCGCCTCGCCCCGCCACCCCCCGATGCCGTGACCGGCCTCGCGACCACCAGAGACAATGGACCCCGTGCGCTATCGCATCCTCGGCACCACCCAGGTACTCCACCCCGACGGCAGCCCCGTTCCTGTCGGCGGGGCCCGTTTGCGTGCCCTGCTCACCGTGCTCGCGCTGAGGGGTGGCCGGACCGTGCCGGCCGGATTGCTGGTCGACGAGGTGTGGGAGGGGGAGCCGCCCGCCGACGCCACGGGTGCGTTGCAGGCGCTCGTCGGGCGGTTGCGGCGGGCCCTCGGGGCGGACGCCGTGGTCTCGGCGGAAGGCGGCTACCGGCTCGCCGCCGCGCCCGACGACATCGACCTGCACCGCTTCGAGCGGCTCGTCGGCGAGGGCACGCGCGCGTTGGCCGACGGCGACCCCGCCAAGGCCGCCGTCGTCCTCGACGACGCCCTCGCACTGTGGCGCGGGCCCGCCCTCGCCGACCTGCCCGACCGCACCGCCGAGGCGGGCCGCCAGGCGACCCGGCGCCTCGACGCGCTGCGCGCCCGCCACACCGCCGCCCTCGCCCTCGGCCACGCCGAACAGTCCCTGCCCGAACTGACCGCCCTGTGCGACACCCACCCCCTGGACGAGCCTCTCCAGGCCCTGCGCCTGCGCGCCCTGCGCGACGCGGGCCGCACGGCGGAGGCACTGGTGGCGTACGAGGACGTACGACGCCTCCTGGCAGAGCGTCTCGGCTCGGACCCGGGCCCGGAACTGCGCTCCCTGCACACGGAGCTGCTCCGCCCGAGGGGCGGCGGATGGGGGTCCGGTCCGCGGGCGCGCGACGGCGGGCTTGGGGACGCTGACGCCGGGGCGGACCGATCGGGCAACGGCGGGACGCCCGCGGCCCCCGACGTCCACGGACCCGGCCGCACCGACCCCGACACCGGCACCGAAGCGCAGCGTACGAGGCCCGCCGACGAAGGCACGGGCGGGTCCGGCGCGGGGGCCGGAGCCGGCATGGGCACCGGCCCCCGCGCACGCCCCACGGCCGCGCCCGGCGAGGCGCACCTTCCCGGCCCTCCGAGCGCCCCCGGCGTTGCCGCCGCGCCCGACGCACGTAGCACCGACGGCGCGCACCGCCGGGCCGTCACGCTCGGCTCCCCGACCGGCAACCGCGCCGCCCGCGCGGATGCCTCCGCCGACCCGCCAGGCGCACCCCGGGTCACCCCGCCCCCCGGCAACCTCCGCGCCCGGCTCACCTCCTTCGTCGGCCGGGAAGCCGACATCGAGGCCATCCGCGGGGACCTCGGCACCGCCCGGCTCGTCACGCTGCTCGGCCCCGGCGGGGCCGGGAAGACGCGGCTGTCGCAGGAGGCTGCCGAGAGTGTGCGGGACGGTGCCCCGGACGGGGTGTGGCTGGCCGAGCTCGCGCCGGTCGACGCCCCCGAGGCCGTGCCGGAGGCCGTACTCACCGCCGTCGGCGCCCGCGAGACCGTGCTGTACGGCGCCGGCGCCGAGGCCATGCGGGCCGGGTCCGACCGGCACGACGACCCCGTCGAGCGGCTCGCCGAGCACTGCGGCAAACGCCGGATGCTGCTGATCCTCGACAACTGCGAGCACGTCGTCGAGGCCGCCGCCCGCCTCGTCGCGGAGCTGCTGGAGCGCTGTCCGGAGCTGACGGTACTGGCCACCAGCCGCGAGGCCCTCGGCGTACCGGGGGAGTTGCTGCGGCCCGTCGAGCCGTTGCCCGAGCCCGTCGCGCTGCGGCTCCTCGCCGACCGGGGTGCGGCCGCCCGGCCCGGCTTCCGCGTGGACGCCGACGACGAGACCGCCGCGGCCTGCGCCGAGATCTGCCTGCGCCTCGACGGCCTCCCGCTCGCCATCGAACTCGCCGCCGCCCGGCTCCGCATGCTCACCCCACGCCAGATCGCGGAACGCCTGGACGACCGCTTCCGCCTCCTCACCTCCGGCAGCCGCACCGTCCGGCCCCGCCAGCAGACCCTGCGCGCGGTCGTCGACTGGTCCTGGGAGCTGCTGGACGAGGACGAGCGCGACGTGCTGCGGCGGCTGTCCGTCTTCGCGGGCGGCTGCGACCTCACCGCCGCCGAGGCCGTGTGCGGACCGGGCGCCCTGGACTCGCTCGGCTCGCTCGTCGACAAGTCCCTGGTGGTGGCCGCCCCTTCGGCGGGCGGCGCGATGCGCTACCGGCTTCTGGAGACCGTCGCCGAGTACGCCGGCGAGCGCCTCGACGAGACCGGCCGGCGCGTAGAGGCCGAGCGCGCGCATCTGACGTACTACCGCGAACTCGCCCGCACCACCGACGCGCTGCTGCGCGGGCCCGGTCAGCTCGCCGCCATCGAGCGGCTGGAGCGCGAGTACGAGAACCTGCGCATCGCCCTGCGCCACGCGGTCGCCGACCGCGACGAGCAGGAGGCGCTGTGCCTGATCCTGTCGCTGGGCTGGTACTGGCAGATGCGTGATCTGCGGATCGAGGCCCGCAACTGGTCCCGCGAGGTCCAGGCCCTCGGCCCCGACCCCTTCACCGAGCCGGTCCGCCCCGCGCAACCGGTGTGGGAACGCTGCACGGACACCCCGCCCCCGTGGACAGGGGAGGCCCTCGAAGAGGCACGGCGCGGTGTCCATCTCGTCCATCTCGCCTGCATGGACACCGAGTTGGAGGCCTGGGAGACCCCTGGGGCACAGGCCAAGCTGCATGCCATCGCCGCCACCTACGAGCCCGGCATGCCGCAGACCTGCCGGCTGCCCGGCTACCTCTGGATCTTCGCCGTCATGCTCACCGGGGACATGGAGAGGCTGCGGACCGTCCTCGACGCCACCGTCCGCACCTCCCGGGAGACGCCCGGGTACGACTGGGAGCTCGCCGCGAGCCTGCAGTGGCGCGCCAACCTGTACGCCAACCGCAGCGACTGGGCGGGCGAGGGCGACGCCATCCGCGATGCCGAGGAGTCGCTGGAGATCTACGAGCGCCTCGGCGACCTGTGGGGCACCGCCGAGGCCCTCGCCGCGCGCGCCGAGGCATGCGAACGCAAGGGTGAGTGGGACAGGGCCGCAGCCAACTACGAGGCGGCGATCGAGCGTGCCGAACGGCTCGGCGCCCACGCCCAGAAGGGCGTACTCAGGGCCCGGCTCGGCAGCGTCATGATCGAGGCGGGCGACGGCGAGCGGGGCGAGCGGCTGCTGCGTGCGGTCATCGACGAGGCGAGCGGCGGGAACGACCAGGCGATGCCGTTCGCCCGGCTGATCCTGGCCGGCCGGCTCGGCATGATCGGCCGGATCTCCGAGGCGCGTGAGCAACTCCGGTTGTTGCGGGAGCAGTTCAAGATCGCCCATTTCGTCGTCTTCGATGCCTTCATTCTCGGTGCGGAGGCCTGGCTGGACGCGGCCGACGGCCGGTACGCGCGGTCCCTGGACACCATCAAGCGCGCCCTGGAACGCGCCGAGGAACCGCTGTCCGAGGCGATCGCCCCGCAGATGCGCTCGGCGTTTCTGAGCACCGCCGCCTTCGCCCTGGCCCGCGTCGACGGCGGTTGCCGTGCCCGCGACGCCGCCCGCTGCCTCGGCGCCGCCGACGGGCTGCTCCCCGCCCGGTACGTCGCGTCGACACACGAGCGCAAGGTGTACGAAGGGGCGGCGGAGCGCACCCGCGCGGTGCTCGGCGACGCGGCCTACGAGGCGGCGTACACGGAGGGCGGTGGCCTCTCCTCCCGGGAGGCCACCGCCCTGATCTGACGTCCGTCGGTTCCTCGTACGGAACGTCAGTTCTTTGTATGGAACGTCAGTTCTTCGTGCGGAACTTGTGGATCGCGATCGGCGCCATGATCGCCGTGAGGCCGACCGACCAGGCGACGGTCACCCACAGGTCGTGCGCGACCGGGCCGCCCACCATCAGGCCGCGCGCGGCGTCCGCGAGCGAGGACAGCGGGTTGACGTCGGTGAAGGACTGCAGCCAGCCCGGCATCGACGTGGTCGGCGCGAAGATCGACGAGCCGAACTGGAGCGGCATCAGCACCAGGAAGCCGAGCCCCTGCACGGACTGCGCGCTCTTCAGGATCACGCCGAGGGTGAGGAACACCCACATCAGCGCCGACCCGAACAGCGCGGCCAGCGCCACGGCCGCGAGCAGCCCGCCCCAGTTGGTGATGTCGAAGCCGACCAGGACGCCGACGATCAGCATGATCGTGGTGGCGATCATCATGCGCAGGAGTTCCACCGCGATCTTGGCGAAGAGCACCGAGCCGCGTCCGATCGGCAGGGACCGGAACCGGTCCATGACGCCGGTGTTGAAGTCCTGGTTGAACCCGGTCCCGACCGACATGGCCATGCTCATGCCCATCATGGCCATCATGCCGGGCACGACGTACTGGACGTAGTCCTCCTGGCCGCCGCCGAGCGCCTGCCCGATCGAGCCGCCGAAGACGTACACGAACAGCAGCGTGAAGACGATCGGCATCAGGATGGCGTCGAACATCGACTCCGGGTCCTGCCGGATCCACAGGAGATTACGGCGTACGAGCGCACCGGTGTGCCGCAGATGTGCCCGCAACGAGATGCGCGCGTCGGCGGTTGCCGCCGTGCCGGCAGGAGTGGTGGCGGTGGTCATACGGCGACCTCCTCGCGGTCGTCGGCGGGCACGGCGTCCTGCGGGGCACTGGCTCGGTGGCCGGTGAGGGACAGGAACACCTCGTCCAGGCTGGGCAGTTCGGTGGAGATGGAGGCGAGGGTGACGCCCCGCGCGGTGACGGCGCCGACGATGGCGGTGAGCTGCTCGTCGCTGAGCACCGGGACGAGCAGGGTGCCGGTCTCGGTGTCCACGGTGGTGGTCGCGAGGCCGGTGATGCCGAGGTCGTCGAGGTACCCGGCGAGGGGGCGCAGCTGCAGGGCGTCGGTCGGCCGGATCCGCAGGGTGCGCCCGCCCACCTTGGCCTTGAGCTCCTCGATGCCCCCGCCCGCGATGACCTTGCCCCGGTCGACGACCGTCAGCTCGGAGGCGAGCTGCTCGGCCTCCTCCATGTACTGGGTGGTCAGCAGTACGGTCACCCCGTCCCCGACCATGGCCTTGACCTCGGCCCACACCTCGTTGCGGGTCCGCGGGTCGAGCCCCGTGGTCGGTTCGTCGAGGAACAGCACCGTGGGCCGGCCGATCATGGAGGCGGCCAGGTCGAGCCGCCGCCGCATGCCGCCGGAGTAGGTCGCCGCGGGCCGCTTGGCCGCGTCGGTCAGCGAGAACCGCTCCAGCAGCTCGTCGGCACGCGTGCGTGCCTCCTTGCGGGGCAGGTCCAGAAGCCGCCCGATGAGGTACAGGTTCTCCCACCCGGGGAGCTTCTCGTCGACGGAGGCGTACTGACCGGTCAGCCCGATCACCCTCCGCAGCTGCCGGGGCTGCCGCAGGACGTCGTATCCGGCGACGGTGGCCTCTCCGGCGTCCGGGGCCAGCAGCGTGGACAGGATGCGCACGATGGTGGTCTTGCCGGCCCCGTTCGGCCCGAGCACGCCCATCACGGTGCCCTCGCGCACCTCCAGGTCGACACCGTCCAGAGCCTTGGTCTCGCCGTAGTGCTTGACCAACCCCCGCACGGATACGGCGCTGCTCGCGCCGCCGGGGTTCTTGTCGATTCGCGTCATGGGGACGACGTTGTCAGGCCGCACCGACAAACCACCGACAGCTCACCGACATGGCCTACGACCCACCGACAAGCGATGGCGGCATGTGAGGGTGCACGCGAGGGGTGTGCAACGGAGGGGCGCCCGGTGATCACCGGGCGCCCCTCCGTTCGCAGGACTCGCAGGACTCAGTACTGGACCGTCTCCGCCTGCTGCGGAACATGCGAGGCGACCACGCGCTCCCGCCCGGCCCGCTCGGCGACCCGACGCCGGTCCACCGCGTACGCGGCACCCGCGACGCCGAGCCCGAGGACGGCCAGTACGGCGCCCGCCAGTGCCGGCGAGGTGACCCCGAGTCCCGCCGCGAGGGCGATGCCGCCGATCCAGGCACCGCCCGCGTTGGCGAGGTTGAAGGCCGCCTGGTTGGCCGAGGAGGCCAGGGACGGGGCGCTGGACGCCTTCTCCATCACCATCAGCTGCAGCGGGGAGCCCGTGGCGAAGGCGGCCATGCCCAGCAGGACGACCGCCAGGGCCGCGCTCCACGCCGTCGACATCAGGAGCGGGAAGAGAGCCAGGATCAGCGCCAGCGAGAGCAGGCCCCCGAACAGCGTCCGCCGCATCGCGTGGTCCGCCAGGCGCCCGCCCAGCAGGTTGCCCGCCGTCGCCCCGACACCGAACAGCGCCAGCAGCAGCGTCACGCTGGCGTCGGTGTATCCGGCGGCGTCGGTGAGCATCGGCGTGATGTAGCTGTACGCGGCGAACAGCGCGCCGAAGCCCGCGACCGTCGTGCCGAGCGCCAGCCACACCGGCAGGGAGCGCAGGGCGGCCAGCTCGCCGCGCAGGCCGGCCCGCTCGGCGGCGTGCGGCTCGGCGCGCGGGATGAGCAGCGCCAGCGCCGCCATCGCGGCCAGGCCGATCGTGCTCACGCCGAGGAAGGTGGCCCGCCAGCCCAGGCTCTGGCCCATCAGCGTGGCCACCGGCACGCCCGCGACGTTGGCCATCGTCAGGCCGAGGAACATCAGCGACACGGAGCGGGCCTTGCGCTCCGGCGCGACCATGCTCGTCGCCACGACCGCGCCGACGCCGAAGAAGGCACCGTGCGGCAGGCCGCTGAGGAAGCGGGCGGCCATCAGCCACTGGTAGTCGGGGGCGAAGGCGGACAGCGCGTTGCCCGCGACGAACAGGGCCATCAGGCCGATCAGGACCGTGCGGCGGGGCATGCGTGCCGTGACCGCGGCCAGCAGGGGGGCGCCGATGACGACGCCGAGGGCGTACGCCGAGACCAGGTGTCCGGCGGTGGGGATCGAGATGTCCAGGTCGTTGGCGACTTCGGGCAGCAGGCCCATCATCACGAACTCGGTCGTACCTATGCCGAAGGCGCCGACGGCCAGGGCGAGCAGGGCCAGGGGCATGAAAGTGCCTTTGCCTTTCAGGGTCGAGAGCGGAGCTTCGTACTCCGTGATGTTCATTCCGTATGTTCAAGTACGGAACAAAGTCTCTCAGGCCCGGTATTCCAGCAGATGGCGATCCGGTTGCCGGGGCCCGTCCAGGCGGCGCTGACCAGGGGTTTTCAGGACGCTGATGTGTCGACCTTCACACGCGCCGCCACCGGCAGATGGTCGCTCCCGGTCTCCGGCAGAGTCCAGGAGCTCAACGGCTCCAGGCCCCTCACCATGATCTGGTCGATCCGCGCCATCGGGAACGACGCCGGCCAGCTGAAGCCCATCCCGCTGCCCGACGCGCCCTGCGTGGAGCGCATCTGGGCGGTGACGGCGTTCAGCGCACGGTCGTTCATCGTGCCGTTCAGGTCGCCGAGCAGGATGATCTGCTGGAGGGACTCGTCGGCGATGGCCTCACCCAGCGCGTCGGCGCTCTTGTCGCGCTGCCGGGCGGTGAACCCGGCCTCCACCTTCACCCGCACCGACGGCAGGTGGGCGACGTACACCGCGACCTGCCCGGACGGCGTGGTCACCGCGGCCCGCATGGCACGGACCCAGCCCAGCTTGATGTCGACCGGCTTGACGCCGCTCAGCGGGTACTTGCTCCACAGCCCGACGGTGCCCTGCACCGAGTGGTACTTGTACGTCGACGCCAGCGCCTTCTCGTACGTCGGGACCGCGTCGGCCGTCAGCTCCTCCAGGGCCACCACGTCCGCGCCGGACGCGGCCACGTCCTGGGCGGTGCCGGCCGGATCGGCGTTGTCCGCGTTGACGTTGTGCGTGGCCACCGTGAGGTCGCCGCCGACGCCGGTCTTGTCGGTGAGCTGGCCGCCGAACAGGTTCAGCCAGACGATCGCCGGGACCAGCAGGGCGATCAGTGCGGTCGCGGACCTGCGGACGAGGGCCAGCAGGAGCAGCACCGGGACGAACAGGCCCAGCCAGGGCAGGAACGTCTCGGTGAGGCTGCCGAGGTTGCCGATGGCGTTCGGGATCTGCGCGTGCAGCAGCATCACCAGGGCGAGGATCACCGCGAGGGCGGCCAGGACGAGGCCGCGGCGCCAGATGTGCGGGTCGCCGCGCCAGCCCGCGGCCAGGCCCTTCAGGCGGTTTGTCAGGCGCTGAAGCCCGGGTTCCCGGCGCTCGGGACCCGAGCCGCCGTTGTCCGTCTCCGTCACGTACGCCTGCTGCGCCATACCGTCGCCTCACTACCTGCCGTGCAACACCGTCGTCCCCCCGCGCCCAGAGAAACCCTAGGGGATGATCGGCTCCGATCCCGCCGTACTCATGACGGCCGTACGGGGGCGAGGACGTACAAGTCGCCTTCGTGAGTTCCGGATGCGCCGGGAGAAAGCGCGCTCTGTGACGAAACGCGCACATTCGATCTACGGGGTGTGTGAACTGACGGGCCGTAGACCTTCGAGCACGGCGTCGGCCATCTGCTCCGCCAGGCCTTCCGGAAGTTCGGCGTCCGGGCGCATGACGGCACGCACCAGCATCGGTCCGAAGATCATGTCGTTCATCACGTCGACGTCGATGTCCGCGCGCAGTTCACCGTTCTCCTGCCCGCGGCGCAGGATCGCGTGCTGCTTCCTGCGCCGCGGCTCGACGACGCTCGCGTGATAGGCGTCCCAGATCTTCGGGCTGCTCTTCATCTGGGCGATGACGTTGTGCAGGAGCACCGACGAACGGGTCATCAGACCGCGTTGCCGCAACTGCTCCAGCAGCGCCACGACATCGTCGCGCACCGAGGTGCCGGGCAGTTCGGGGTCGGGCGGCTCGGCGGCGCGCACGACGTCGACGAAGAGCTCCTCCTTGCCGCTCCAGCGGCGGTAGATGGTGGCCTTGCCGACCCCCGCGGTACGCGCGATGCGCTCGATGGACAGCTCCGCGAGCGGCACGCCGTCCTCCAGCAGCTTGAGGATGCCCTCCATGATGGACCGCTCCACGGCCTCGCTGCGGGGGCGGCCCCGGGTGGGGCCGTCCTGCCGGGGCCGGCTGTCGGCGAGGCTCACTTGGCTCGGTCCTTTCCGTGGGTTGGGGTGATTCTCCCTGGTGTACGGCGTCGGCGTGCACGACGTCTCGGGGTACGGGGCGCGTCGGCGCGTGGCGCACCCCCCGCCTTCTACTCCGCGGCAGCCAACTCCCGTTCCGTCTCGCCCTCCTGAGACGCCGCAGGCCGCCCCGGCAGGAACAGCCCGACGACCACCGCGCCGAGCACCGCGACCCCCGCGCCCCACAGCGCGGTGACGTGCATGGCGTGCAGGAAGGCGTCGTGGGCCGCGCCGACGAGGGCGTCGCCCCGGGGGCCGAGCCGGTCCGCGACGCCGAGCGTGGCCTCGATGGACTCGCCCGCGGTGTGCCGTAGGCCCTCGGGCAGCATCGTGAGCCGGTCCTCGATGTCACCTCGGTACGCCGTCGACAGGACCGAGCCCAGCACGGCGATGCCGAGCGCGCCGCCGACCTGGCGGAAGGTGTTGCTGAGCGCGGAGGCGGAGCCGGCCTTCTCGCGGGGCAGGGCCTGCATGATGACGACGCTGACGGGGGTCATGATGTGCGCCATCGCGGTGCCCATGAGGAAGAAGACGACCTCCAGGATCCAGATCGGCGTGTCCGCCTCGAACGTGGCGAACGCGGCCAGCGTGGCGGCGATCAGCAGCATGGCACCGGTGGTGGTGGCCCGGTTGCCGAACCGGTCGACGACGAGCCGGGCCCGCGGGGCGAAGATCATCTGGGCGGCGGCGAGCGGCAGCATCAGCAGGCCGGTCTCCAGCGGCGAGTAGCCGCGCACGCTCTGGGTGTAGAAGACCGAGAAGAAGGTCACGCCCATGAGGGCGAAGAAGACCAGCGCGATCACGCCGATCGCGGCCGAGAAGACCTTGTTGCGGAAGTACGTGACGTCGATGGACGGATGGTCGCTGCGCTTCTCGAACACGACGAACGCGGCGAGCACGGCGAGACCCGAGCCGATGGTCGCGAGGACCGTCGGGTCCGTGAAGTCGGCCAGCTGGCCGCCCTTGATGATGCCGTAGACGAGCAGGACGAGGCCGACGACGGAGAGCACGACACCGACGGGGTCGATACGACCGGGCTTCGGGTCACGCGAGTCCGGTACCAGCCACAGCATCAGCGCGACCGCCAGCAGCACTATCGGCACGTTGACGAGGAAGACGGACCCCCACCAGAAGTGGTCGAGCAGCACCCCGCCCGTGATGGGCCCGATGGCGATGGCGAGCCCGACACCGCCCGCCCAGATGCCGATGGCCTTGGGCTGCTCCTCGCGCTCGAAGACGTTCATCAGGACGGCGAGGGTGGCCGGCATGACGAAGGCGGCGCCGAGGCCCATCACCGCGCGGAAGGTGATGAGCTCGCCGGGCGAGCCGGAGAACGCGGCGAGGGCGGAGCCGATCCCGAACACGGCGAGCCCGCCGAGCAGGACCTTCTTGCGGCCGAGCCGGTCGCCGAGGATGCCCGCGCTGAACAGCAGACCAGCGAAGACGAGGGTGTAGGCGTTGATCGCCCACTCCAGCTCGCTCTGGGTGGCGCCGAGTCCGGTCGGGGCCGGGGTCGAGATGGTCTTGATGGCGACGTTCAGGATCGAGTTGTCCAGGACGACGATCAGCAGGCTCAGCATCAGCACGGCGAGGATCGCCCAACGGCGCCGGTGCACGGCTTCCGGTATGCGGGGGGCTGTGGCGGCGGGAGAAGTCATGCTGTCGACGCTACCTCCTTTACGATACGGAACCGTCTCGTATCTTAAATTCTTACCGAGTACTTACGAGGGCGGGACACCGGGGCGGAACTCACACAGGGAGGTCTGGCCGTCCCTGGCACGAGGTGCCACCATGGAGGGGATCCGGGGACGCCGTAAGGGCGCCTCGAGATGACAGAAGGAGCCGTTGCAATGACGCAGCTTTCGGCTGCCCAGACGCCTCAGGCGAAGAACTCCGACGGCAGCAAGGCGCTGTACGGGGGGAAGGGCACACGCCGCATCACCGTTCGCGACATCGGCCTCGCCAAGGAGCGGGGCGAGAAGTGGCCCATGCTCACCGCCTACGACGCGATGACCGCGTCCGTCTTCGACGAGGCCGGCATCCCGGTCATGCTCGTCGGAGACTCCGCGGGCAACTGCCACCTCGGCTACGACACCACCGTGCCCGTGACGCTCGACGAGATGACCATGCTCTCGGCGGCCGTCGTACGCGGCACCTCCCGCGCCCTGATCGTCGGCGACCTGCCCTTCGGCTCGTACCAGGAGGGCCCGGTGCAGGCGCTGCGCTCGGCGACCCGGCTGGTCAAGGAGGCCGGCGTCGGGGCGGTCAAGCTGGAGGGCGGCGAGCGCTCGCACGAGCAGATCCGCCTGCTGGTCGAGTCCGGCATCCCGGTCATGGCCCACATCGGCCTGACCCCGCAGTCCGTCAACGCCATGGGCTACCGCGTCCAGGGCCGCGGCGAGGAGGCCGCCGCGCAACTCCTGCGCGACGCCAAGGCGGTCCAGGACGCGGGCGCGTTCGCGGTCGTCCTGGAGCTGGTGCCGGCCGAACTGGCCGCCGAGGTCACCCGCGTCCTGCACATCCCGACCGTCGGCATCGGTGCCGGTGCCGAGACCGACGCCCAGGTCCTGGTCTGGACGGACATGCTGGGCCTGACCGGCGGCCGCGTCCCCAAGTTCGTCAAGCAGTACGCCGACCTCCGCGAGGTCATGGGCAACGCCGCGAAGGCGTTCGCGGACGACGTCGTCGGCGGAACGTTCCCGCTGGAGGAGCACTCGGTCCACTGAGCCCTGCCGGGCTCGGCCACCCCTGAACCACTGCGGCACCACAGCGCCCCGCCGATCTTCCCCCGTCGGCGGGGCGCCTTTTTGTGCCGTGCTCGTGCCGTGCTCGTGCCGCGTTGCCGCCGCTCAGCGACGCCGGTACGACTCCACATAGCCGCCCGCGGGCGTCCCCACGCCCGTCACGTCGTCGTAGCCCTGCACGGCCGTCAGGGAGCTGTCCTTGCCGAGGCTGCGCACGGACGTGGTCAGGCCGCCGGTCGCGTCGTAGCCGTTGACGTAGTCGACGCGGGCGACCGCGAGGCCGGAGCCCGTCGGGTCGTCCGTGACGTCGTGGTACGCCTTCGAGCCGTACCGGGCGTAGACCGCCGGGTTGGCGAAGCCGAGCGGCTTGCCGCCGCGGGCCTCCTGCGCGAGGGCCTGGACGGCCGCGATCACCGGCGCCGCGAGCGAGGTGCCGCCGAGGCGGTACTCGTCGTAGGCCTGCGTCGTGCCGTCCGGCATGGTCTGCGTCTGACCCACCAGGAACCCGGTGTTCGGATCGGCGATCGCCGCGATGTCCGGGACGACGCGGTTGCCGTCGGCGCTGTTGGCCCCGGCGAGCGCGTCCGGCACGACGCCCTTCTGGTAGTACGGCTCGGCGACCGTCCGGCTCGTGCCGCCGCCCGCGCCCGAGTTGAACGCGCCCGGGAAGTCGGTCCAGCTCCTGCCGTCGGCCGACAGGGCCGCCTTCTCGGTGCCCCAGCCGGTCTCCCAGAGGTACTTGTCGCCCTTGCCGACCGCCAGCGAGGTACCGCCGACCGCCGTCACCCACGCCGAACTCGCCGGGATGTCCACCTGCTTGGTGCCGCTGCTCGCGACCTCGTCGCCGTCGTCGCCGGAGGAGTAGTAGAAGCCGATGCCCTCGACCGCGCCGAACTGGAAGACCTGGTCGTAGGCGGCCGCGAGGTCCGGCGTCTGGGCGTCCTCGGTCTCGCCCCAGGAGTTGGAGACGAGGTCGGCCAGGTGGTTGTCGACGATCTTGCTGAGCGAGTCCAGCAGGTCCTCGTCGTAGCAGGACGCGGCGCCCACATAGGTGACCTGCGCGCCGGGCGCGACCGCGTGCACGGCCTCGACGTCGAGGGTCTCCTCGCCGTACCAGCCGGCCGCCCCGCACTCCTCGGTCCGCGTGTACTGCGCGGGCAGGACCTGGCGCAGCTGACCGCTCTTCCAGGCCGCGTCACCGTTGCGCTTCGCGTAGGTGCCCGCGTCGTAGGCGATGGTCGGGGAGGCGTACGCGTCGGTGATGGCGATGCGCACGCCCTTGCCGGTGCGCTTGCCCGCGCCGTACGCGGCGCGCAGCTGCTTTCCGGTGTAGCCCTTGACGGCGTACGGGATCTTCGTGCCGTACGCGTCCGGCAGCGTGGTCGCCACCTTCGAGCCGTGGTACGTCGAGAACGGCCCGGCGTTGCGGAACACCGTCTCCGGCGGCGGGAGCTGGTCCTGGTGGCTCGCCAGGTGCGGCGCGTTGTCCAGGCCGGTGACGGTCAGGACGGCACCCTTGAGGCTGTCCGGCACCGACGCGGTCGCCGTGGGAGCGCGGTAGGTCTTCGCGCCCTTGGTGTAGTTGTGCAGCTGGGTGCCGAACGCCTGCTCCGCGGCGGCCACCTCACCGGTGACGGCCACGTAGTGCTGCGTGACACCTGTGACCTTCAGGCCGGCGGACGTCAACCAGCCCCTGACGGCGGCCACTTGGGCCTTCGTCGCACCGAAGCGGGCCTGGGCCCGGCCTGCGGTGAGGTACTTGCCGTACGACGCCGAGCTCGGGTCCGACACGGCCTTCGCGTAGGCGGCGAGGCCGGCCGCGTCCCGGCCCGCGAGGTAGACGCGTACGGAGACCCGGCCGCTGTCCGCGGCCGCGCCCCGGTCCGCCCTGGCCGTGGCCCAGGTGGGCTTGGTGCCGGCGAGCCTGTCGCGGCCCTGGTCCGCGGCGTGCGCCGCGGGTATGCCGAGCGCCAGCGCGCCGGTGAGGAGAGGCAGTGTCGCCGCCAAGCTCACCGAGGCGCGCAGCGCGGCACGGTTCGATCTCATGGAACCCCCTGTGCGGTTCGTGTGTGCGAGTGGATCACCCGACGGTGGCCACTTAAGCGACGAACCGTTCACGCCAGGGGAATGCCCGGCCCAAGAAGGTCCCAACTAACCTAATGACAAGGCCATTTCGGCAACTGCGACGACACCTTTGACGACATCTGCGACGACAGCCGCGACGTCATGACCGCGGCTTCGCGCCCCGCTCCTTCAGCATGTCCGCCATCAGGTCGATCTCCGACCGCTGCCCGTTCACCATGGTCTGCGCGAGCCGCTTCTCCACGCCGACCGCGCACTTGTCGACACAGCCCTCGGCCATGTGGATGCCGCCCTTGTGATGGGCCGTCATCAACTGGAGGAAGAAGATCTCCGCCTGCTTGCCGCTGAGCCCCTCCAGCTTCTTCATCTCCGCGTCGGTCGCCATGCCCGGCATCAGCGCGCCGTCCTCACCGGCGGGCATGCCGCCCATGCCCATCCAGGTCATCGGCCCGTCCGACGACACCTTCGGCAGCTCCCACAGGTCCAGCCAGCCCAGCAGCATGCCGCGCTGGTTGGCCTGGGTCTGCGCGATGTCGTACGCGAGCCGCCGGATCTCCTCGTCCTTCGTACGGTCGCGCACGATGTACGACATCTCGACGGCCTGCTGGTGATGCACCGCCATGTCGCGCGCGAACCCGGCGTCCGCCGAGTCGGCGCCCGGCGTGCCGCTCGAACCGCCGTCCTCGGCGACCGCGTAGGTCAGCGCGCCGACCGCGACGAGCACGGCCGCCGCGGTCCCCGCAATCCAGCCGACGTGCTGTTTCACTCCGAGAGACCACCCGTGCACGGCGCGCCCGGCTCGGGCGTCTGCTTGCCCTGGACGTACGTCTCGAAGAACTTGCCGACGTCCGGGTCGCTCGCGCTCGTCACCGTGCGCTGGTGCCCCCACGCGCTGAGCATGATCGGGTCCTTCTGCTTCTCGTCCGGGCTCATCAGCGCGTACGGCGTCTGCTTGACCTTGGTCGACAGCGCGTCGACGTCGGCCTTGGAGGCCTTGGACGTGTACGTCACCCAGACCGCGCCGTGCTCCAGCGAGTGCACGGCGTTCTCCTTGCGGAGTTCCTTGTCGTAGACGTCACCGTTGCAGTTCATCCAGGCCCGGTGGTGGTCGCCGCCGACCGGGGGCTCCATCGGGTACCCGACACTGGTCTCCACGTGGGTGCTCGACAGCTTCGTGTTCCAGGTCTTCACGCCGTCCTTGCCGGCGACGAACTTCCCGGGGACCTTGTCGGCCGGCCGCTTCGCCTCGTCCTTGTCGGCGTCGGACTGCGACCGGACGAGGATGACACCGGCGGCCACCAGACCGACCACGACCACCACGCTCGCCGCGATCGTCAGGATGCGGTTACGGCGCTCACGGGCCTGCTCGGCACGCCGCATCTCCTCTATTCGCGCCTTGCGAGCCGCGTTGCTCTTGTTCTTGGCGGAGCCCATGAGGTGTTGTCCTTCTGGGGAAAGGGACGGTCGGGTCCGCTGATCGTAATGGGGAAGGTGTGACATCTCGTAGAGGGGACGTGGAGAGGACCGAGGAAAGGCCGGATCGGGATGATCCCGCCGGTCGGCCGAAGGCCGCTTCCCGGATATTTGAACCCTGGATGCGCATTACCTACGCTGCCGTACATGCGGCTGTTGCGCTCCACCGACCTGGCACTACGGCTCCTCATGCGGCTCGCCGTCCTGGAGGGCGGCACGCCGACGACGCGCGAGGTCGCGGCGGACATGGAGGTGCCGTACACGCACGCCGCCAAGGTCGTCGCCGAGTTGCAGCACCTCGGCCTGGTGGACGCCCGCCGGGGCCGCGGGGGCGGGCTGTCGCTCACCGACAGGGGCCGTACCGCTTCGGTCGGCGCGGTCGTGCGTGCCTTCGAGGGGGACGGCGACGTCGTCGAGTGCGAGGGCGACAGCCCCTGCCCGCTCCACACCGGGTGCCTGCTGCGCGGTGCGCTGCGGCGGGCCCAGGAGGCCTTCTTCGCCTCGCTGGACCCGCTGACGCTGGCCGATGTGACCGCGGACCCCACCGGGCCGCTGCTGGTTCAGATCGGCCGCACGCCCTGAGGCCCGGCCCGGCGTCAGCTCTCCTGCGCGAGCCAGAGGTCCGGGCCGAACACCTCGTAGTGGATGTCGGCCGGTGCCACGCCCTTCCCGATCAGCTGCGCCCGCACCGCCCGCATGAAGGGCAGCGGACCGCACAGGTACGCGCGCGTGCCCTTCGGTACGGCGATGCCGGAGAGGTCGACCCTGCCGGTGCGGTGGGAGACGTCCGCGCCGGCCTCGTCGCGGTGGGCGGCCTCCTCGTACCAGAAGTGGACCGACGCGTCCGGCAGCTTCCCGGCGTAAGCCTCGTGGTCGGCGCGCAGGGCGTGCTCGGCGGGGGAGCGGTCGCCGTGCACGACGGTCACGGGGCCCTGGTGCCCGGTGTCGGCGAGCTGCCCCAGCATGGCGACGATCGGGGTCACGCCGATGCCGGCGGAGGCGAGGAACAGCGGTGCGGCGGCCGGGTCGTTCCCGGCCGGGTTCCCGGCCAGGACGAGATCGCCGTACGGCGCCGACACGCGCAGCCGGTCGCCGACGTGCACGCGCGCGTGGAGGTGGTTCGAGACCTCGCCGTCGGGAGCGGTGCCGCCGCGCGCCCGCTTCACGCTGATCTGGCGCAGGGGTGAGCCGGGCGCGGCCGAGAGGCTGTATTGGCGTATCTGCCGCGCGCCGTCCGGCAGCTCGACCTGGATGGAGACGTACTGCCCGGCCCGGAAGTCCGCCGCCGGGCCGCCGTCGGCGGGCCGCAACCGGAAAGTGGCCACGTCGGTGGTCTCCTCGACGCGTCCGACGACCTCCCACTCCCGCATTTCGCTGCCGCCGCGCTCCTCGTACAGCCGCTTCTCGATCGCGATCAACGCGTTCGCCAGCAGCCAGTAGACCTCGTCCCAGGCGGCTGCGACCTCGGGCGTGACGGCCTCGCCGAGCACGTCGGCGATGGCGGCGAACAGGTGCTCGTGGATGAGCGCGTACTGCTCCGCCGTGACACCCAGGGAGGCGTGCTTGTGGGCGATGCGGGCCAGCATCGCGTCGGGCCGGTCGTCGGGGTGGTCCACGAGGTACGTCGCGAACGCGGCGATCGACCCCGCGAGGGCCTGGCGCTGGGTGCCGGCCGCCTGATTGCCGCGGTTGAACAGGTCGCGCAGCAGCTCGGGGCGGGCCGCGAACAGCCCGGCGTAGAAGCGCTCGCTGATCTCGCCGATGGCGCCGCCGACGACGGTGAGGGTGGCACGCACGGTGGCGACGGAATGCTCGGACAGCATCGGGTCTCCTCAGGCTCGACCGGGCGGCGCAAGGGCGACCGCCCGCCCTTCATTAAAACTTGCATCCAAGATGCAAATTAAAGTGGGGTGGGTCCTGTGGGGCCCGGCATTACGGATGTCGGTCCGAGCAGGCACTATGGGCGGCAGAGCAGTTCACCGGGCATCACGGCGGGACACCTGCCGTTTGCCGGGCGTTCGATCGGAGGTCGCTGCGGCGATCAAGGTGCGCAACGCGCCTGAAACGGTGTTGTGGTGTGATGCTCAGGTGCCCGACCGCCTCCCGCCGCACCGGAGACAGGCGGCCTGACCAGCAAGGATGGGGAAGCGCAAGATGGACAAGCAGCAGGAGTTCGTGCTCCGGACGTTGGAGGAGCGCGACATCCGGTTCGTACGCCTGTGGTTCACGGACGTGCTGGGTTTCCTCAAGTCAGTGGCCGTGGCCCCCGCCGAGCTGGAGCAGGCCTTCGACGAGGGCATCGGCTTCGACGGCTCCGCGATCGAGGGCTTCGCCCGCGTGTACGAGTCCGACATGATCGCCAAGCCGGACCCGTCGACCTTCCAGATCCTGCCCTGGCGCGCCGAGGCCCCCGGCACCGCCCGCATGTTCTGCGACATCCTCATGCCGGACGGCTCCCCGTCCTTCGCGGACCCGCGCTACGTCCTCAAGCGCGCTCTGGCCCGCACCTCCGACCTGGGGTTCACCTTCTACACGCACCCCGAGATCGAGTTCTTCCTGCTGAAGCACAAGCCCCTGGACGGCTCCCGGCCCACCCCGGCCGACGAGTCGGGCTACTTCGACCACACCCCGCAGAACATCGGCATGGACTTCCGCCGCCAGGCGATCACCATGCTGGAGTCGATGGGCATCTCCGTCGAGTTCTCCCACCACGAGGGCGCGCCGGGCCAGCAGGAGATCGACCTGCGGTACGCCGACGCCCTGTCCACCGCGGACAACATCATGACGTTCCGCCTGGTCATGAAGCAGGTGGCGCTGGAGCAGGGCGTCCAGGCGACCTTCATGCCGAAGCCGTTCTCCGAGCACCCGGGCAGCGGCATGCACACGCACCTGTCCCTGTTCGAGGGCGACCGCAACGCGTTCTACGAGTCCGGCGCCGAGTACCAGCTCTCCAAGGTCGGCCGCTCCTTCATCGCGGGCCTGCTGCGGCACGCGGCGGAGATCTCCGCGGTCACCAACCAGTGGGTGAACTCCTACAAGCGCATCTGGGGCGGCTCCGAGCGCACCGCGGGCGCCGGCGGCGAGGCCCCGTCGTACATCTGCTGGGGCCACAACAACCGCTCGGCCCTGGTCCGCGTCCCGATGTACAAGCCCGGCAAGACGGGCTCGGCGCGGGTCGAGGTCCGGTCCCTGGACTCCGGCGCCAACCCCTACCTGGCGTACGCCCTCCTGCTGGCCGCCGGCCTCAAGGGCATCGAGGAGGGCTACGAGCTCCCGCCCGGCGCCGAGGACGACGTCTGGGCCCTCTCCAACGCCGAGCGCCGCGCGATGGGCATCGAGCCGCTGCCGCAGAACCTGGGCGAGGCCCTGTCCCTGATGGAGCGCAGCGACCTCGTCGCCGAGACGCTGGGGGAGCACGTCTTCGATTTCTTCCTGCGCAACAAGCGGCAGGAGTGGGAGGAGTACCGCTCCGAGGTGACGGCGTTCGAGCTGCGGAAGAACCTGCCGGTGCTGTAGGTACCGGTCAGAGCGGCTTTACGCACTGAAGCGGGTGGGGCTGCCGGTCGTGCACCGTGGGCCCCACCGCGTGTCACAGAGTCTGGGCCGGCCGGGATCCCGGTGGACCTAGGTCGATTCGCTGAAATGGTCGAGGAGCCTTTGCTGGAGCCCCTGAAGCACCAGGCTTGGCTGCTTGAGCATGGCTAGGCGCCTCACCGCCGTAGCGGCGTATTCCTCGGCCTCACCCACTGCCGCTGCGATGACATACCCGTTCAGGGCATCCATGTTCGATGCTGCACCGAAGTCCTGACCAGTTGGAAGCAAGCAGCGGTCCAAGGGCGTCCCGTCGCTGGTGATCGCATTTGTGACCACCGACGGCTGCCAGTCCTCGGCATTGGTGAGCGAGTGGTGTGTGTCGAATCGGACGGTGACCGTTTCGCCTGCGGCGATCGCCACGCTGTACTGGCCCTCTTCGTCGGTGAAGACGTGATCGATCTCAGTCAGGTCACTGCGATAGACACTGACCTTGATCATGAAAATCGGACTGTTGTCAGAAACCGCGCGCACGTGCCCGAACATCTGAGTCTCCTCCCGGTCGGACCACCGCTGGAGGCCACCTCTGTATCCAGTCTCTGTGTGCCCTATAGCTGCCGCCAGTCGTACGTACTCCGCCCAACTGAGCGCTGTCCCGCAACGCCTTGTGGGCGAGTGGCTGGGCTGCTCGACCAGATGCCGGTGCTCCAGGGCTGCGCGTAGGAGGGGCACGGGGTCGTGTTCACAACCCCGCGCCCTCCTCACGGCGTTACTGCCCGCGCTCGTTCACCTGTTCCGTCAGGAACTGGTGCAGCGGCTTCGTGGCCCTCTGGCGGTACTCCTGGATGGACCAGCCGTTGCCGTCGGGGTCCTTGAAGTACATGAAGGTGGCGCCGTCGTCGGGGGTGTACTGGACCGGCTCGGAGATGTCCAGGCCGCGTTCGACCAGTTCCGCGTGGGCGGCCTTGATGTCGGCCACGCAGAGCTGGAGGCCCTGGTAGGAGCCGGGCTCGGGGACGGTCTCGCCCTTGGTCATGTCCCAGATGCTGTCGCCGAGAGCGATCGAACAGCCGGAGCCAGGAGGCGTCAGCTGGACGATGCGCATGCCGGGCATGACCTCCTGGTCGATGTCGACATGGAAACCGACCTTGTCCCGGTAGAAGTCACGGGCCCGGTCGATGTCGCTCACGGGCAGCGGGATCACTTCGAGCGTGAAGTCCATTCCTGGTCCTCCTATGAAAAACGCCAACGAGTCTGGCTGAACGGCTCACCCTTACCGAAGCCGAAAACCGTGCTCGGCGCCACCGAGTAGACGTAGGCGTGTCCCGCGCCGTGCCGGAAGCAGCCGTCCGCGACGTCGAAGTGCCAGAAGCTGCCGTACTTCGCCTCCCACGCCGCGGCCAGCTCGCGTAGACGGGCCTCGTCGGTGATCCGTGCCGCCTCGCCCTCGACCACCAGGTCGTAGCCCTTGTCCCAGATGTTCGTGCCGGTCGTCAGCACGAGGTGCGGGTTGGCCGCCAGGTTCCGCGCCTTGCGCTCCTCCGGGCCCGTGCAGAAATGCAGCGCACCCCGGGACCAGACCGCCGGCAGCGGGGTCACATGCGGACGCCCGTCCGGCCGCACCGTGGAGATCCAGAACAGCTCGGCCTCGGCCAGCAGCTTCTCCGCCTCGGGCCACGGGACCGCCGTGGCCGTCTCGTCGCTGTAGCGCGCATCCAGCAGGGTCTGCGGTTGCTTGTCGGTCATCGGACGGCCTCCAGATGTGTCGCCGGAACGTGTCGCCGGACGTGTCCCCCGACAAGGAAGACCCCGCGGACCGCCCGAACTCATCGGCGCCACTGTCGGACTCTCCGGCTAGGCTCGACCGGGTACGACCTTGATCGGGCGCGTACGGCCCCGATCGGACGGGAGGGCGAGCATGACGGCGCCGGGGCGCAGGAGCAGTACCTTCACGCGGCTGCTGCGGCACGGTTTCACCGACCCGTCCGCCGCCGAGCGCCTCCTGGACAGCGACCAGCTCGCGCCGGTCAGGAACGACCCGGTCCTGCTGGAAGCTCTGGGCGCCACCGCCGACCCCGACCTCGCCCTGCTCGGACTCGTCCGGCTGCTCGAGGCACAGCCCGGCCCCGCCGCCCAGCGGGAGCTGGTGGACACGCTGATAGCGGCCAAGCCCCTGCGTGACCGACTGCTCGGCGTGCTCGGCGCCTCCGCCGCGCTGGCCGACCACCTCGCCAAGCACGCCGGCGACTGGCAGGAACTGGCCATGTACGAGCCGCGGGATCTGCACCCCGGCGTGGAGGAGTTCGAGCGCGGACTCGCCGGGGCCACCGACCCGGTGTCCCTGCGCGTCGCCTACCGGCGCTGTCTGCTGTCCATCGCCGCCCGTGACGTGTGCGGCACCACCGACCTGGCCCAGACGGCCGCCGAGCTCGCCGACCTCGCCACCGCGACCCTGCGCGCCGCGCTCGCCATCGCCCGCGCCGCCGCACCCGAGGACGCCGCGCTGTGCCGGCTCGCGGTGATCGCGATGGGCAAGTGCGGGGGTCACGAGCTGAATTACGTCTCCGACGTCGACGTCATCTTCGTCGGCGAGATCGCGGACGGCGCCGACGAGGCCAAGGCCCTGCAGTCGGCGACCAAGATCGCCTCGCACATGATGCGCATCTGCTCGGAGACCACCGTCGAGGGCTCCATCTGGCCGGTCGACGCCAATCTGCGCCCCGAGGGCAGGAACGGCCCTCTGGTGCGCACGCTCAGCAGCCACCTCGTCTACTACCAACGCTGGGCCAAGACCTGGGAGTTCCAGGCGCTGCTCAAGGCTCGCCCGGTGGCGGGTGACATCGAGCTCGGCGAGGAGTATGTCGCCGCGCTGGAGCCCCTGGTCTGGAAGGTCGCCGAGCGGGAGAACTTCGTCGTCGACGTGCAGAAGATGCGGCGCCGGGTCGTGGAGAACATCCCCGTCGCCGAGCTCGACCGGCAGCTCAAGCTGGGGCCGGGTGGCCTCAGGGACGTCGAATTCGCCGTGCAGCTACTGCAGTTGGTGCACGGACGGGACGACGCGTCGCTGCGCAGCGGCACCACGCTCGATGCCTTGCAGGCCCTCGCCGCGGGCGGCTACGTCGGTCGTGCGGACGCCGCACAGCTCGACGCCGCCTACCGCTTCCTGCGCTCCATGGAACACCGCATCCAGCTCTACCGGCTGCGCCGGACGCACCTGGTGCCCGAGGACGACGCCGACCTCCGGCGCATCGGCCGCTCCCTCGGCCTGCGTGCCGACCCGGTCGCCGAGCTGAACCGCGAATGGCGACGGCACGCGAGCGTCGTACGGCGTCTGCACGAGAAGCTCTTCTACCGGCCGCTGCTCGACGCCGTCGCCCAACTTGCCCCCGGTGAGGCCCGGTTGAGTGCCGGGGCCGCGCGCGAGCGGCTGGTCGCGCTCGGGTACGCCGATCCGGCGTCCGCCCTGCGCCATCTGGAGGCGCTGGCCTCCGGCGTCACCCGCAAGGCGGCGATCCAACGCACCCTGCTGCCCGTCCTGTTGGGCTGGTTCGCCGACTCGGCCGATCCGGACGCGGGTCTGCTGAACTTCCGCAAGGTGTCGGACGCGCTCGGCAAGACCCCCTGGTATCTGCGGCTGTTGCGAGACGAAGGCGCCGCCGCCGAGAACCTCGCCCGGGTGCTGTCGGCCGGCCGGCTCGCCCCCGATCTGCTGATGCGGGCGCCCGAGGCCGTCGCGCTGCTCGGGAACGGGGACGGCGGCAGCGGGCTGGAGCCTCGCTCGCGCGGGCATCTGGAGCAGGAGATCATCGCCGCGGTGCGCCGCGCCGACGGTGACGCCCAGGCGGTCACGGCGGCCCGTGGGGTGCGCCGGCGGGAGCTGTTCCGTACGGCCGCCGCGGACATCATCGACTCCTACGGCACCGAGACGAAGCCGGCCGAGGCCGACCAGGGGGCCCTCGTGGACCGGGTCGGGGCGGCGGTGTCGGACTTCACGGCCGCGACCCTGTCGGGGACGCTGCGGGCGGTGGTGCGGGCCGGCTGGGGTGACACCCTTCCCACCCGGTTCGCGATCATCGGGATGGGGCGCTTCGGCGGGCAGGAGCTGGGGTACGGCAGCGACGCGGACGTTCTGTTCGTGCACGAGCCGCAGGACGGCGTCGACGAGCACGAGGCCGCGGTGGCCGCGAACCGGGTCGTAGAGGAGATGCGGCGGCTGCTGCAGATCCCCAGTGCGGATCCGCCGCTGCTGATCGACGCCGATCTGCGGCCCGAGGGCAAGTCGGGGCCGCTGGTCCGGACGCTGAACTCGTACGGGGCGTACTACCGCCGGTGGTCGCTCGTGTGGGAGTCGCAGGCGTTGCTGCGGGCCGAGGCGATGGCGGGGGACGCGGATCTGGGGCGCCGGTTCATCGAGATGATCGATCCGCTGCGGTATCCCGCGGGCGGGCTGGGTGAGGACGCCGTGCGGGAGATCCGGCGGCTGAAGGCGCGTATGGAGTCCGAGCGGCTGCCTCGCGGTGCCGACCCCAAGCTGCACACCAAGCTCGGGCCGGGTGGGCTCTCCGACGTCGAGTGGACGGTTCAGCTGCTTCAGCTGCAGCACGGCTCGGCGGTACCGGGGCTGCGGACGACCCGGACTCGGGAGGCTCTCGCCGCCGCTTGTGCCGCCGGGCTCATCTCGGACGAGGACGCGGCGACCCTGGACGAGGCCTGGGTGCTGGCGACCCGGGTGCGCAATGCCGTGATGCTGGTGCGGGGGCGGGCGGGCGACACGTTTCCGTCGGATGCGCGGGAGCTGGCCGCTGTGGGGCGTTACCTGGGGTACGAGCTCGGTCACGTGGGGGACATGCTCGATGCGTATCGGCGTACCGCTCGGCGGGCTCGGGGTGTGGTGGACGAGCTGTTCTACGGGGGGTGACGGTTGCCTCCGGCGGTTGGGCCGGATGCCTGCGGCGGCCTGTGCGGGTGTGTGGGGGTGTGCGCTGGTGCCTGCGGCGGCCCGTGCCGGTGTGTGGGGGTGCGCGTCGCGCCTAACCGTGTGATTGGGGTCGGGGCCGTGCCGGGGGGTGTCCGTCCTCGGTCGGGCGGCTCGGTTCCTCGGAAGAGCTCTCGGCGTTGACGCCCGCCGCTGCGGGCGGACACCCCCGGCACGTCCCCTTCCCGCCGTGGGCGACCGCGGGTCCGTGCGTCGTGGTGCCACTCGCCTCGGCAGTGCGTGCGGCAGCGCTCCGTACCAGAGGCGGGCCACCGTGTAGCCGAATGCCAAGCAGATGAGGCCTCCTACCGCGTCCAGCCAGAAGTGGTTGGCCGTGGCGACGATCACCAGAAGTGTTGCTGCGGGGTAGAGGAGGCCCAGGACTCGGATCCAGGGGATTCTTGCCAGGGCGAAGATCGTCAGGCCGCTCCAGACGGACCAGCCGATGTGCATGGACGGCATGGCGGCGTACTGGTTCGACATGTTCTTCAGGTCGCCCGAGGCCATCGAACCCCAGGTGTCGTGGGCCAGCACCGTGTCGATGAAGCCGGTGTTGGTCATCAACCGTGGGGGAGCGAGCGGGTACAGGTAGTAGCCGACCAAGGCCACGCCTGTGGTGGCGAACAGGACCAGGCGGGTGGCCGCGTAGCGGCCGGGGTGACTGCGGTAGAGCCAGATCAGGACGCCGAGGGTGATGATGAAGTGCAGCGTCGCGTAGTAGTAGTTCATGCCGACGATGAGCCAAGTCACCGAGTTCACGGCGTGGTTGACCGACTCCTCGATCGCGATGCCGAGTTGGTCCTCCAGCTTCCAGAGCCAGTCGGCGTTGTGCAGGGCCTCGGTCCGCTGTTCCGGTACCGCGTTGCGGATCAGTGAGTACGTCCAGTAACTCACCGCGATCAGCAGGATCTCGAACCAGAGCCGAGGGCGGCGCGGAGTGCGCAGTCGTCGCAGGGCCCCCGCCCCGTCTCTTCCGCGACGGGGGCAGAACGGCCGCTTCCCGGCCTTCCAGTGTCGTCACGGTGGTGTCACCCATGGGCACAGAGTCTGCCAGAAAAGACTTCCCCGACCGATCATCCCCCGGTTGGGTTCAGGACGCACGTTCTACGGCCGGCGTACAGCTCCATACTCATAACAACGCAGGGGAGGGAGAGGTCTATTCTCCGTCTCGCGGACGACTTACGGACGAATCCTGTCACCGGGTGCCGAAGCCGTCGAACCCCGCACCACCAGCTCGGGCATGAACACGAACTCGCTGTGGGGAGCGGGAGTCCCGCCGATCTCCTCGAGGAGCGTGCGTACCGCGGCCTGGCCCATCGCCGGGACCGGCTTGCGGACCGTGGTGAGGGGCGGGTCGGTGAAGGCGATCAGGGGGGAGTCGTCGAAGCCGACCACCGAGATCTCCTTGGGGACGTCGCGGCCGAGTTGCCGGGCCGCCCGTATCGCGCCCAGCGCCATCATGTCGCTGGCGCAGACGATCGCGGTGCAGTCGCGGTCGATCAGGGCGGTGGCGGCGGCCTGGCCGCCCTCCAGGGTGTAGAGGGAGTGCTGGATCAGCTCGGTCTCGATGACGTCCGTCGGCAGGTTCAGCTGGTCCTGCATCGTGCGGACGAAGCCCTCGATCTTGCGCTGGACCGGGACGAAACGCTTGGGACCCAGGGCCAGGCCGATGCGGGTGTGGCCCAGGGACGCGAGGTGGGTGACTGCCAGGTTCATCGCCGCGCGGTCGTCGGGGGAGATGAAAGGTGCCTGGACCTTGGGGGAGAAGCCGTCGACCAGGACGAAGGGGACACCCTGGGCGCGCAGGCGCTCGTAGCGCTGCATGTCGGCGGTGGTGTCGGCGTGGAGGCCGGAGACGTAGATGATGCCCGCCACTCCGCGGTCTACGAGCATCTCCGTCAGCTCGTCCTCCGTCGAGCCGCCCGGCGTCTGTGTGGCCAGCACCGGGGTGTAGCCCTGCCTGGTGAGGGCTTGGCCGATGACCTGGGCCAGGGCCGGGAATATCGGGTTCTCCAGCTCCGGGGTGATCAGGCCGACCAGGCCCTCGCTGCGCTGGCGCAGGCGTACGGGGCGTTCGTAGCCGAGTACGTCGAGTGCGGCCAGCACGGACTGGCGGGTGGTCGAAGCGACGCCCGGCTTCCCGTTGAGGACGCGGCTGACGGTCGCTTCGCTGACCCCCGCCTGAGCAGCGATGTCGGCAAGCCGTGTGGTCACGGCACTGGACTGTACCGGCCGTATGTCCCCTTGCACACCAATCGGACGCCGTGGGCGACCGGTTGGCCGTCGCGGCCCGGGCTGCTGCGTCATCGCGCTCCCTCGTGAAAGTGATGGCAAGAGCTTGCAGAGTCTTGCACAACCCGCCTCCGTGCCGCTCTACCGTTGAAAAGAAGCGTCTCATGGTGGTCGCCGAGCGGTCACGCCCGGATAACTTCGACGGTCCCTTGCACTTTTTTTCTGCAAGGTCTTTCGTAAGTCTTTCAGCGCTGTTACGTTCACGTCGCCCGGCCGCCGCAACGGCGCAGTCGGCAAGACAGCAGAGGCAGGCAGACGGGGCCGCCCCTGCACACGGGCTTTCACCCTCAAGGAGATCTCATGCGGCGTGGCATAGCGGCCACCGCGCTGGTGGCGTCCCTCGCCCTCGCGGCGACGGCCTGCGGCGGAAGCGACAGCGGCGACAGCGCCGACGGGCCGGTCACCATCACCTGGTGGGACACCTCCAACGCCACGAACGAGGCACCGACGTACCAGGCCTTGGTCAAGGAGTTCGAGGCCGCCAACAAGGACGTCAAGGTCAAGTACGTCAACGTGCCGTTCGACCAGGCGCAGAACAAGTTCGACACCGCCGCCGGCTCCAAGGGCGCCCCGGACATCCTGCGCTCCGAGGTCGGCTGGACCCCCGCCTTCGCCAAGAAGGGCTTCTTCCTGCCGCTGGACGGCACCGAGGCCCTCACCGACCAGGCCAAGTTCCAGCCCAGCCTGATCGAGCAGGCCAAGTACGAGGACAAGGTCTACGGCGTTCCGTTCACCACGGACACCCTCGCTTTCGTCTACAACAAGGACCTGTTCAAGAAGGCCGGCGTCGAGGCCCCCAAGACCTGGGACGACCTGAAGAAGGCCGCCGCCACGATCAAGGACAAGACCGGCGTCGACGGCTACTGGGGCTCCACCCAGGCCTACTACGCCCAGACGTTCCTCTACGGCGAGGGCACCGACACCGTCGACGCCGACGCCAAGAAGATCACCGTCGCGGGCGCCGAGGCCAAGAAGGGCTACGGCACCTGGCTGAGCCTGTTCGACGGCAAGGGCCTGCACAAGGCCGACACCACCGCCGACGCCTACGCCCACATCCAGGAGGCGTTCGTCAACGGCAAGGTCGCCGCGATCATGCAGGGCCCGTGGGAGATCACCAACTTCTACAAGGGCTCCGCGTTCAAGGACAAGGCCAACCTCGGCATCGCCACCGTCCCGGCCGGCTCGTCCGGCAAGGCGGGCGCCCCGACCGGCGGCCACAACCTCTCCGTGTACGCCGGCTCCGACGAGGCCCACCAGAAGGCCGCGCTGAAGTTCGTGAACTTCATGACGTCGCAGAAGGCGCAGGAGACGATCGCGCTCAAGAACTCCACGCTGCCGGTCCGTGACGACGCCTACACCGCCGAGGTGAAGGCCGACCCGGGCATCGCCGGCTACCAGACCGTCCTCGCCTCCGCCCAGCCGCGTCCCGCGCTGCCCGAGTACAGCTCCCTGTGGGGCCCGCTGGACACCGAGCTGCTGAAGGTCGCCGGTGGCAAGGCGTCCCTCGACAAGGGTCTGAGCACCGCCGAGACCTCCATCGCCAAGCTGGTCCCGGACTTCAGCAAGTGACCCCGAGTGGCCGCCGGAACTTCCCCCACTTCCATGGGGAGAGTTCCGGCGGCCACCGGACTGTGCGCCGTACACCCTCTGATCTGCCGAACTTCGAGAAGGTTGTCGAACCATGACAGTCGCCATCGACCGCGCGACCGGCAAGCGCCGCGGTGACCGCGCGCCGCGGCCCGGGCTGGGCCAGCGCCTGAAGCACGGCTACCAGAAGCACTGGTATGCCTACGTGATGATCGCCCCGGTGGTGATCGTCCTCGGCGTTCTCGTGCTGTATCCGCTGGTGTACGGCTTCTACCTCACGCTCACCGACGCCAACAGCCTCAACTCGGCCCGCACGATCGGCGTCAACGAGATCGAGGCCACCTACAAGTTCATCGGCTTCGACAACTACGCCGACATCCTGTGGGGTGAGACGGCCTACGACCGCTTCTGGTCGCACTTCATCTGGACGATCTTCTGGACGGCGGCCTGCGTCACCCTCCACTACACCATCGGCCTGGGTCTGGCCCTGCTGCTCAACCAGAAGCTGCGCGGCCGCACCCTGTACCGGCTGATCCTGATCCTGCCGTGGGCCGTGCCGACCTTCGTCACCGTCTTCGGCTGGCGGTTCATGCTCGCCGACGGCGGCATCATCAACTCGTTCCTGGAGACGCTGCACCTGCCGACGCCGCTGTGGCTGGAGGACACCTTCTGGCAGCGGTTCGCCGCGATCATGGTGAACACCTGGTGCGGTGTGCCGTTCATGATGCTCTCGCTGCTCGGCGGACTGCAGTCCATCGACACCTCACTCTACGAGGCCGCCGAGATGGACGGCGCGAGCAGGTGGCAGCAGTTCCGGTACGTCACCCTGCCGGGCCTGCGGTCCGTCAGCTCCACCGTCGTACTCCTCGGCATCATCTGGACCTTCAACCAGTTCGCCATCATCTTCCTGCTGTTCGGCGACACCGCCCCGGACGCGCAGATCCTCGTCACCTGGGCCTACTACCTCGGCTTCGGACAGCAGCCACGCGACTTCGCGCAGTCGGCCGCCTACGGCATCCTGCTGCTGGCCATCCTGATCGTCTTCACCTCCTTCTACCGCCGCTGGCTGAACCGCAATGATCCGCAGCTCGCGATCTGAGGCAGGAGTCCCCATGAGCACCACGACCGTCAAGACCACTGCTGCGGCGGACCAGCCCCCCAAGTCGCCGGCCGCACCGCGCGGGGTCCGCCGGGGCGAGAACAGCCGCAGGACGTCCGTCGTCTCGCACGGCATCCTGATCGTGGCGAGCCTGATCGCGCTGTTCCCCGTCGTCTGGCTGGTCTTCCTGTCCCTCGGCCCGGACAAGGACGACTATCTCCACCCCGGTGGCATCTGGGGGAAGATGACGCTGGACAACTACACGTACGTGCTGCAGGAGACCAGGTTCTTCGACTGGCTGACGAGCACCCTGATCGTCACGCTGGGCACCACGCTCATCGGCGTCGTCATCGCCGCGACCACCGGCTACGCGGTCTCGCGGATGCGCTTCCCGGGCTACAAGAAGTTCATGTGGGTGCTGCTCGTGACCCAGATGTTCCCGGTGGCCGTCCTGATGGTGCCGATGTACCAGATCCTTTCCGGGCTCCAGCTCGTCGACAGCTACCTCGGTCTCATCCTCGTCTACTGCACGACGACCGTGCCGTACTGTGCCTGGCTGATGAAGGGCTACTTCGACACGATCCCGTTCGAGATCGACGAGGCCGGACGCGTCGACGGGCTGACCCCCTTCGGCACGTTCGCGCGGCTGATCCTTCCGCTCGCCAAGCCGGGTCTGGCGGTCGCCGCGTTCTACAGCTTCCTCACGGCCTTCGGCGAGGTCGCGTTCGCCTCGACGTTCATGCTGTCCGACACGAAGTACACCTTCGCGGTCGGGTTGCAGACCTTCGTCAGTGAGCATGACGCGCAGCGGAATCTCATGGCCGCGACGGCCGTGCTCATCGCCATACCTGTCTCGGCGTTCTTCTACTTCGTGCAGAAGAACCTGGTGACTGGCCTTACCGCGGGCGGCACCAAGGGGTGAGCCGCGCCGGCAGTGCCGCGGTGGGTCGTCGGTTGTCTGCGGCTACGTCGTGGCTGGTCGCGCCCACGCGGCGGTAGCCGCAGATCAATACAGCCCCGCGCCCCTGAAGGGCGTTGCAAAACCGCCCCCTGAAACCCGAGGCGGCCGCTGTGGCCATCCGACCCCGCTGTCATCGCGGCCGCCTCGTACCCCATTACCCCCATGAACCGAACTCCGTTACGCAACAAGGACGCCATGAGCCAGCACCCCACCGCACCGGCCGAAAACTCCGCCGTCGTCACCGTCGCCAAGCGCCGCGACTGGTGGCGGGACGCGGTGATCTACCAGGTCTATCCGCGCAGCTTCGCCGACAGCAACGGTGACGGCATGGGCGACCTGGAAGGCGTACGCTCCCGCCTCCCGTATCTGCGCGACCTCGGCGTGGACGCCGTGTGGCTGAGCCCCTTCTACGCCTCCCCGCAGGCCGACGCCGGCTACGACGTGGCCGACTACCGGGCCGTCGACCCGATGTTCGGCAACCTCCTCGACGCCGACGCGCTGATCCGTGATGCCCATGAGCTGGGTCTGAGGATCATCGTCGACCTGGTCCCCAACCACTCCTCCGACCAGCACGAGTGGTTCAAGCGTGCCGTCGCGGAAGGGCCGGGCTCCCCGCTGCGGGACCGCTACCACTTCCGCCCCGGCAAGGGCACGGACGGTGTGCTCCCGCCCAACGACTGGGAGTCGATCTTCGGCGGCCCGGCGTGGACCCGGGTGACCGAGCCGGACGGCACGCCCGGCGAGTGGTACCTGCACCTCTTCGCCCCCGAGCAGCCCGACTTCAACTGGGAGCACCCGGCGGTCGGGGACGAGTTCCGCTCGATTCTGCGCTTCTGGCTCGACATGGGCGTCGACGGCTTCCGTATCGACGTGGCCCACGGCCTGGTGAAGGCGGAGGGGCTGCCCGACCTCGGATCCCACGAGCAGCTCAAGCTGCTGGGCAACGATGTCATGCCGTTCTTCGACCAGGACGGCGTGCATGTCGTCTACCGTCAGTGGCGCACGATCCTGGACGAGTACGCCGGCGAGCGGATCTTCGTGGCGGAGGCCTGGACCCCGACCGTCGAGCGCACCGCCAACTACGTGCGCCCGGACGAGCTCCACCAGGCCTTCAACTTCCAGTACCTGTCGACGGAGTGGGAAGCCAAGGAGCTCCGCGAGGTCGTGGACCGCACCCTGGACGCGATGCGCCCGGTGGGCGCCCCGGCGACGTGGGTGCTGTCCAACCACGACGTCACCCGCCACGCCACGCGCTTCGCCAACCCGCCAGGCCTCGGCACCCAGATCCGCACGGCGGGCGACCGCGAACTGGGGCTGCGACGCGCGCGTGCGGCCACCCTGCTGATGCTCGCGCTGCCCGGTTCGGCGTACGTCTACCAGGGCGAGGAGCTGGGCCTGCCGGACGTCGTCGACCTGCCGGACGAGGTGCGCCAGGACCCGGCGTACTTCCGGGGCGAGGGCCAGGACGGCTTCCGGGACGGCTGCCGGGTGCCGATCCCGTGGACGCGTACGGGATCGTCGTACGGCTTCGGCGCGGGTGGCAGCTGGCTGCCGCAGCCGCAGGGGTGGGGCGAGCTGAGCATCGAGGCGCAGACCGGCGACCCCGACTCCACCCTGGAGCTGTACCGCTCGGCGCTGGCCGTGCGTCGCGCGCAGCCCGACCTGGGCGCGGGCGACGCGGTGGAGTGGTTGAAGGCCCCTGAGGGGGTCCTCGCCTTCCGGCGCGGGGAGTTCGTCTGCGTGGCCAACACCGGCGAGGAGTCGGTGACCACCCCGGCGTACGGACGCGTGCTGCTCGCCAGCGGCGAGATCAGCGAGACGGACGGCGAGGCGAAGGTGCCGGGCGACACGACGGTGTGGTGGACGACAGCCTGACGGATCGTCACAGGCTTCACAGGCCTGGGGCCCCGCTGCCATTTCAGGCCGCGGGGCCCTCCTGCGCTTCCAGGCGTCACTCATGGAGTCAGCCATCAGGGCTTCAACTACGGGTCAGCGTGAGGGAGTTGAGAAGGGCACGTCAAGGTTGCGGATGAAAGTACTTGCTATGACTTTCAACTCTCTTGCTGTAAACCTTTCGCGGCGGTACGTTCACGCCGGCGCCTGGCAACGACGCCTGGCCGTCATCGCAAGGAGTTACGCCTGTGATATCGAGATGGTCCGTCACCGCGACCGCGACCGTGCTCGCCGCCACCTCGGCGGCCCTGATGGCTCCCGCCACCCCCGCGTCCGCCTCCCCGCCCGGCACCAAGGACGTCACCGCGGTGATGTTCGAGTGGAACTTCGCCTCGGTCGCCAAGGAGTGCACCAGCACCCTCGGCCCCGCCGGCTACGGCTACGTCCAGGTCTCCCCGCCCGCCGAGCACATCCAGGGCTCGCAGTGGTGGACGTCGTACCAGCCCGTCAGTTACAGGATCGCCGGTCGGCTCGGGGACCGGACGGCCTTCCAGAACATGGTGAACACCTGCCACGCGGCAGGGGTGAAGGTCGTCGCCGACACCGTCATCAACCACATGTCCGCGGGCAGCGGCACCGGCACCGGCGGTTCGTCGTACACGAAGTACAACTACCCCGGCCTGTACTCCTCCTTCGACTTCGACGACTGCACCGCGCAGATCACCAACTACGCGGACCGCGCGAACGTCCAGAACTGTGAACTCGTCGGCCTCGCCGACCTCGACACCGGCGAGTCCTACGTCCGCGGGGCGATCGCCGGGTACATGAACGACCTGCTCTCCCTCGGCGTCGACGGCTTCCGCATCGACGCGGCCAAGCACATCCCGGCCGCCGACCTCGCCAACATCAAGTCGCGCCTGAGCAACCCGTCGGCCTACTGGAAGCAGGAGGTCATCTACGGCAGCGGGGAGGCCGTCCAGCCCACCGAGTACACGGGCAACGGCGACGTCCAGGAGTTCCGCTACGCCTACGACCTCAAGCGTGTCTTCAACAACGAGAACCTCGCCTACCTGAAGAACTACGGCGAGGGCTGGGGCTACATGAGCAGCGGCGTCTCCGGCGTCTTCGTCGACAACCACGACACCGAGCGCAACGGCTCCACCCTCACCTACAAGGACGGCGCCAACTACACACTGGCCAGTGTCTTCATGCTGGCCTACCCGTACGGCGCCCCCGACATCAACTCCGGCTACGAGTTCACCGACCATGACGCCGGCCCGCCCAACGGCGGTTCGGTCAACGCCTGCTGGCAGGACGGCTGGAAGTGCCAGCATGCCTGGCCGGAGATCAAGTCGATGGTCGCCTTCCGCAACGCCACGCGCGGTGAGCCGGTCACCAACTGGTGGGACAACGGCGGCGACGCCATCGCCTTCGGGCGGGGAAGCAAGGGCTACGTCGCCATCAACCACGAGTCGAGCAGCCTGACCCGCACCTACCAGACGTCCCTCGCGGCAGGTACGTACTGCAACGTGCAGAACAACACGAGCGTGACGGTGAACTCCAGCGGGCAGTTCACGGCCGCCCTCGGCTCCAACACCGCCCTGGCGATCCACGCCGGCAGGACGAGCTGCTGAGCCGTCACGCCCTGCGCACGGCCACCCCTGTCATGCCTGCACACGCCGGCGCAGGCGTGGCCGTCCGAGTATCTCGATGTACATGATCCGGCCGTTCACGACGTCGAGAATCAGATCGCCCGACGAGGGCAACAGCGGCACACCCCGATGGCCCGGGCCGTACGGCTGTCCGCCTGGATGATCCGACGTCCGGATGCTCTGGCAGAAGTCGTCCCCGCAGCCGCACTCGCCGATCATGCGGACGTCCCACACACACATGGCGAGCTCGCGTTCGCCCTCCTCCTCCAGGAGTTGGACCAGCTCGTCGACGAGCTCCGGGAAGACCTCGCGAACGAGGGGCGATTCCTGCTCCATGCGGGGACGGTAGGCAGGAGCCGGCGCGCGTGGCGACCGATTATGCGCCCTGCCCCGGCGGCTCGGACTGCTGACGTAGGGCAACTCGCCCTGCCGAGAGCCCAGCTGAAAGTTCTTACCGATGCTTTCAAGCCTCTTGCTGTAAGCCTTACGGCGGCGATACGGTCGCGCGGGGTCGGACCCACTGAGCCGTAATCGCAAGGAGCCCATCTGTGATAGCGAGATGGCCGACGCCGTCGAGGCGCCGAACCACCCATGTCGGACGGGTCGCCGCGGTCACCGTGACCGCGCTGGCCGCAGCACTCGTCCAGCCCCTCGCGGCGCGGGCGGACGCCCCGCCGCCGCCCCCGTCCGACGCCAGGCTCGCGGCCGAGCCCGCCCGACACGAGGCCACCCGCGACCAGTTCTACTTCGTCCTGCCGGACCGTTTCGCCAATGGCGACGCGAGCAACGACAAGGGCGGCCTGACCGGTTCCCGCCTCTCCACCGGCCACGACCCCACCGACAAGGGCTTCTACCAGGGCGGCGACCTCAAGGGGCTGACCAAGCGCCTCGACTACATCAAGGGTCTCGGCACCACCGCCATCTGGATGGCGCCGATCTTCAAGAACCAGCCCGTGCAGGGCACCGGCGCCAACGCCTCCGCCGCCTACCACGGCTACTGGATCACCGACTTCACCCAGGTCGACCCGCACTTCGGCACCAACAAGGACCTTCAGACCCTCATCTCCAAGGCGCACGCCAAGGGCATGAAGGTCTTCTTCGACGTCATCACCAACCACACGGCCGATGTCGTCGACTACGAGGAGAAGTCGTACGACTACCTCTCCAAGGGTGCCTTCCCGTACCTGACGAAGGACGGCAAGCCCTTCGACGACGCCGACTACGCGGACGGGAAGTCCGGGTTCCCGGCGGTCGGCACCGGCTCCTTCCCGCGCACGCCGACCGTCGCCGCCGCGAAGAAGAACGTCAAGGTCCCGTCGTGGCTCAACGACCCGGCGATGTACCACAACCGCGGCGACTCCACCTTCGCCGGTGAGAGCTCCACCCACGGCGACTTCGGCGGCCTCGACGACCTGTGGACCGAGCGTCCCGAGGTCGTCGGCGGCATGGAGAAGATCTACCAGCGCTGGGTCAGGGACTTCGACATCGACGGCTTCCGGATCGACACCGTGAAGCACGTCAACATGGAGTTCTGGACCCAGTGGGCCACGGCGCTGGACTCCTACGCCGCCAAGCAGGGCCGCGACGACTTCTTCATGTTCGGCGAGGTGTACTCCGCCGACACGTCGGTCACGTCGCCGTACGTCACCGACGGCCGCCTCGACGCCACGCTCGACTTCCCGTTCCAGGAGGCGGCCCGGCAGTACGCCTCCCAGGGCGGCAGCGCGCAGAAGCTGGCGTCCGTCTTCGGCGACGACTACAAGTACACGACCGACAAGGCCAACGCGTACGAGCAGGTCACCTTCCTCGGCAACCACGACATGGGCCGCATCGGGTACTTCCTGAACCAGGACAACCCGAAGGCGACCGACGCCGAGCTGCTGAAGAAGGACGAGCTCGCCAACGAGCTGATGTTCCTCAGCCGCGGCAACCCGGTCGTCTACTACGGCGACGAGCAGGGCTTCACCGGCGCCGGCGGCGACAAGGACGCCCGCCAGACCCTGTTCGCCTCGAAGACCGCCGACTACCTCGACGACGACCAGCTCGGCACCGACCGCACGCACGCGAGCGACGCCTACGACACGAGCGCGCCGCTGTACCGGCAGATCGCCGAACTGTCCGCACTCCGCAAGGCCAACCCGGCTCTCGCCGACGGAATCCAGACCGAGCGGTACGCGGCCGACGGCGCCGGGATCTACGCCTTCTCGCGCACCGCCGCCAAGTCGGGCACGGAGTACGTGGTCGCGTTCAACAACGCGGGCGAGGCGAGGACGGCGACCTTCGCCACCGGTTCGGCCGGCATGACGTTCAAGGGGATCCACGGAACGCGCGACGCGGTCAGGAGTGACGCCGACAAGAAGATCACCGTCACCGTCCCGGCCGGCTCGGCGATCGTCCTCAAGGCGACCGGCAGGCCCGCGAAGCCCGCCACCGCACCGACCCTGACCCTCAAGGCCCCCGCAGCCGGCGCCACCGGCACGGTGGAGCTCGGCGCGGACGTCGACGGCGGACACCTCAACCGCGTCGTGTTCGCAGCCCAGGTCGGCAACGGCAAGTGGCGGACCCTCGGCTCCGCCGACCACGCCCCGTACAAGGTCACGCAGGCCATCGGGAAGGACGTACCCGCCGCAACGGCCCTGCGCTACAAGGCCGTCGTCATCGACTCGGCCGGCCGCACCGCCAGTGCCACGGCGGCCTCCACCACCGGCACCCCGCCCGCCCCTGAGATCCCCAGCGCCGCTTCCCGCGACTACGCGGTCGTCCACTACAAGCGCACCGACGGCGACTACGCGAACTGGGGCCTGTACGCCTGGGGCGACCTGGCCGACGGCGAGTCCACGAACTGGCCGGACAGCCACCCCTTCGTCGGCCGTGACGTGTACGGCGCCTTCGCCTACGTCAAGCTGAAGCCGGGAGCGACGAACGTCGGCTTCCTCGTCATCGACAAGGACGGCAACAAGGACGTCTCCGCCGACCGCGCGATCGACCTCACCAAGACCGGCGAGATCTGGATCGAGCAGGGCAAGGAGGCCGTCCGCACCGAGAAGCCCGCGGCCGACTATCCGGCGCCGGACAAGTCCAAGGCAGTCCTGCACTACCACCGCGCCGACGGCAGCTACGACGGCTGGGGCCTGCACACCTGGACGGGTGCCGCGAACCCCACCGAGTGGTCGAACCCCCTGAAGCCGGTCAAGACTGATGCCTATGGTGCGGTTTTCGAGGTACCGCTCACCGACGGTGCCACCAGCCTCAGCTACATCCTCCACAAGGGCGACGAGAAGGACCTGCCCACCGACCAGTCCCTCGACCTCACCGCGAACGGCCATGAGGTGTGGCTGTTGAGCGGCCAGGAGAAGTACCTGCTCCCGCAGCCCGCGGGCTCCGCGGCGGCGCTCGACCTGAGCACCTCCAAGGCGGTCTGGATCGACCGGAACACGGTCGCCTGGAAGGGCTCCGAGGCCGCTGCCTCCACCCAGCTGCTCTACAGCCGGGACGGGGGGATCGCGGTCAAGGACGGCACGCTGACCGGTGACGCCAAGTGGCTGCGCCTGTCCAAGAGCTCCCTCACCGACGCCCAGAAGGCGCAGTTCCCGCACCTCAAGGACTACCCCGCCTGGTCCGTCGACCCGCGCGACCGCGACCGGGTCCGCGAGGCCCTCTCCGGCCAGGTCGTCGCCTCGCAGCGGGCCGCGACCGGCGCCGTGCTCGCGGCGACCGGCGTCCAGATCGCCGGCGCGCTCGACGACCTGTACTCCGGGGCGACCAAGGCCGACCTCGGGCCGACCTTCGACAAGGGCCGTCCGACGCTGTCCGTCTGGGCGCCCACGGCACAGTCGGTCAAGCTGGAGATCGGCGACTCGACGGTCGCCATGAAGCGGAACGCCGGCACCGGCGTCTGGTCCGTCACCGGCCCGGGATCCTGGAAGGGCAAGCCCTACCGGTACGTCGTCAAGGTCTGGGCGCCCAGTGTCCAGAAGGTCGTCACCAACAAGGTCACCGACCCCTACTCGGTCGCCCTGACCACCGACTCCGAGCGCAGCCTCGTCGTCGACCTGGGCGACAGGTCCCTCGCGCCGAGCGGCTGGTCCTCCTACACCAAGCCCAGGGCCGTACCGCTGAAGGACGCCCAGATCCAGGAGCTGCACGTCCGGGACTTCTCCGTCGAGGACCGGACGGCGAAGGACCGCGGCACCTACCTCGCCTTCACGGACAAGGACAGCGACGGCTCCAAGCACCTGCGTGAGCTGGCGAAGGCGGGCACGTCGTACGTCCACCTGCTGCCGGCCTTCGACATCGCCACGATCCCCGAACGCCGGGAGGACCAGGCGACCGTCGGCTGCGACCTCGCCTCCTTCCCGGCCGACTCCGACAAGCAGCAGGAGTGCGTGTCGAAGGCCGCCGCGAAGGACGCCTACAACTGGGGCTACGACCCGTACCACTACACGGTCCCCGAGGGCTCGTACGCCACCGACCCGGACGGCACCCGCCGCACGGTCGAGTTCCGCAGGATGGTCAAGGCGCTGAACGAGGACGGCCTGCGGGTCGTCATGGACGTCGTCTACAACCACACGGCGGCCAGCGGCCAGGCGGACACCTCCGTCCTCGACCGGATCGTCCCCGGCTACTACCAGCGCCTCCTCGCCGACGGCTCGGTCGCCAACAGCACCTGCTGCGCCAACACGGCCACCGAGAACGCCATGATGGGCAAGCTGGTCGTCGACTCGATCGTCACCTGGGCCAAGCAGTACAAGGTCGACGGCTTCCGCTTCGACCTGATGGGCCACCACCCGAAGGCCAACATCCTCGCGGTCCGCAAGGCCCTCGACGCGCTGACCCCGGCCAAGGACGGCGTCGACGGCAAGAAGATCATCCTGTACGGCGAGGGCTGGAACTTCGGCGAGGTCGCCGACGACGCCCGCTTCACGCAGGCCACCCAGAAGAACTTGGCCGGCACCGGCATCGCGACCTTCTCCGACCGGGCGCGGGACGCCGTACGCGGCGGCGGCCCCTTCGACGAGGACCCCGGCGTCCAGGGCTTCGCGTCCGGGCTGTTCACCGAGCCCAACTCGTCGGAGAACAACGGCACTTCCGAGGAGCAGAAGGCCCGGCTGCTGCACTACCAGGACCTGATCAAGGTCGGCCTGTCCGGCAACCTCGCCCAGTACCGGTTCACCGACACCGCCGGCAAGGAGGTCACCGGCGCCGAGGTCGACTACAACGGCCAGCCGGCCGGGTACGCGGACGCCCCCGGCGACGCCCTCGCCTACGCGGACGCGCACGACAACGAGTCGCTTTTCGACGCGCTCGCGTTCAAGCTGCCGAAGGACACGTCCGCCGCCGACCGGGCCCGTATGCAGGTCCTCGCCATGGCCACGGCCACCCTGTCGCAGGGGCCGGCCCTCTCCCAGGCCGGCACCGACCTGCTGCGCTCCAAGTCGCTGGACCGCAACTCCTACGACAGCGGCGACTGGTTCAACGCCATCCACTGGAACTGCGCCGACGGCAACGGCTTCGGGCGGGGGCTGCCGCCGGCGGCCGACAACCAGTCCAAGTGGCCGTACGCCAAGCCCCTGCTGAGCACCGTGAAGGTGGGATGCGAGCAGATCGAGGGGGCCTCGGCGGCCTACCGGGACCTGCTGAGCATCCGTTCGACGGAGAGTGCCTTCTCCCTCGGTACGGCCGGGCAGGTGCAGTCGAAGCTGTCGTTCCCGCTGTCCGGGAAGGACGAGACGCCCGGCGTGATCACCATGCGGCTCGGTGACCTGGTCGTCGTCTTCAACGCGACGCCCCAGAAGCAGGAGCAGCGGATCGCCTCGCTGGCCGGCGAGGGCTATCGACTGCATTCGGTGCAGGCCTCGGGCGCGGACCCTATCGTCAAGTCCTCGTCCTACGAGCGCGAATCCGGCACGTTCGCCGTTCCGGGTCGTACTGTCGCCGTCTTCTCACGGGCCCTTTGATACCGCACTAAGTTGAGTGGGGCGGACCCGGTCACGGGCCCGCCCCACTCGTGCGTATCCAAGGGCTCCCGACGATGGACGGTTTCGGCAAGCAGTCGGGCACGACCGTGATGGTCGTCGACGACGTCTCGACCAACCGCTTCGCCATGGGCGCCGTGCTGCGCCGCGCGGGCCATGACGTCGTTCCGGTCGCGAGCGCGGGGGAGGCGCTGAGCGAGCTCGACATACGGCTGCGTGCCGGCGCCCTGCCCGACGTGGCCCTCGTCGACGTGGGGCTGCCGGACATGAGCGGCTTCGAACTGTGCCGCCTGGTCAAGGCCCGGCCGTCCATGGCCGCGCTGCCCGTCGTCCACTTCTCCGCCATGGCCGTGGACCCGGGGGACCGGTGCCGGGGTCTCGACGCGGGCGCCGACGCCTACCTGACCGTGCCGGCCGAGCCGAGCGAGATCGAGGCCGTTGTACGGGCTGCCGTGCGCGGGGCGCGCCGGCGCGGTGCGGCCGAGGTGCTCGCGCACCGGCTGACGCTGCTGTCGGAGGCGATCGTCACCGTGCAGACCGCGCGCTGTCTGGGGGAGCTGGCCGACGCCGCCGCCGCGGGCACGGCCCGGCTCACCGGCACGCCCGCCGTCGTCTTCGTGATCGGGCCGGGCGGCGAGCCGCACTGGGGCAGTTCCCTGCGCCTGCCCCGGGGCGACGGCTTCGCCCGTCCGGCAGGCACCCCCACCGCAGTGCCCGACACCGCCCCGCAGGTCGCGGCGGCACGCATGATCACGCGGATCGCGGAGGGCCGGACCGGGCGGACCGGGGTGTACAGCACGACCGTGCCCGCCTCGCTGTGGCCCGCCGGCTTCTTCCGGCCCGGCGTCCGTGAGGACGCCCGCCTGGTCCTGGCGTTCACCGAGGAGGGCCGCACGTCGGTGTGCGTCGCCATGCCCGTACCACCGGCCGCCGCACCGGTCCCGGCGCCGGCCCCGCCATCGGCCCGGCGCCCGCAGACCGGGCCACGCACCGGACCGACTCGGGCGTACGACCGACTCACGCCCCAGGGCCCGCACGCCGGGGTGCTCGCCGAGCCGATTCCGGTGTACGTCCCCTTCGCGGCCCATCGCCCGCGGCCCGACCTGCTCGCCGAGCCGATGCCCGCGTACGGCCCCCTCGCGCCCCAGCGCCCGCGCAACGGGGTTCCCGCCGCACCGATGCCGGCGTACGACTCGCCGGCGGCCCGGCGTCCGCCGGCCGCACCGGCCGCCGCCGCGGACCCGCCCGACGACGACCTTCTCGCCCGGCTCGCCCAGGCCACCGCGCTCGCCGCCGAGCCGCTGCTGATGTACCAGGCGGAGCGGCAGATCGCGCTCACCCTGCAGCACAGCTTCCTGCCCCAGCCGTACCGGCTGCCCGCGCTGCCCGGCGTGAAGGTCGTCGTCCGGTATGTTCCCGCGTCCCGGCAGGCCGAGATCGGCGGGGACTTCTACGCCGCCCTGCGCACCCGGGAGGGGGTGCTCACCGCGGTCGGGGACGTCGTCGGGCACTCGCTCGACGCGGCCACCGTCATGGTCGAGATCCGGCACGCGCTGCGCGCCTACTGCGTCGAGGAGAGCGACCCGGGCGCGCTGGCCGAACGGCTCGACCGGATGCTCGTGCACTACCACCCCGACGTCACCGCCACGGTCTGCCTGGCCCTGGTCGACCCCGGCACCGGACGCGGCCGTATCGCCAACGCGGGCCACATCCCGCCGCTGGTCGTGCGGGACGGGGGCGGCGCCGAGTACGTCCCCGTGGACGGTCCGCTGCTCGGCCTCGGCCTTCGGCGGCCGGCGCCCACCGAACTGGTGCTGACCCCGGCCGACCGTCTGCTCATGGTCACCGACGGCCTGATCGAGAGCCGCGGCACCGACCTCGACGTCTCCCTGAAGCGGCTCCGCACGGCCGCCGCCGACGCCCCGCCCGGCGTGGACGCCCTGTGCGACACCCTGCTGGACCACTTCGGACGGGACCAGGAGGACGACATCGCGATGCTGGCACTGCGGTTAGGGTGAGCGCTGCCGACCCAGAACAGGAGTGCTCATGCCGCAGATCACCGTCGACTACTCGGAACAGCTGGCGGACGACTTCGACCGGCCCGGCTTCGCCCGGGCGCTGCACACCGCCGTGGTCGAGATCGCGGCCGCCAAGCCGCCCGCGTGCAAGACACAGTTCCGCAGGACCGAGAACACCACCGTCGGCGACGACACCGACGGACACGGCGTCGTGCACGTCACCATGGGCCTGCTGGCCGGGCGTACGGACGAGACGAAGGCCCGACTCACCGAGACCGTCCTGGAGTTGGTGCGCCGGCACCTGAAGCCGGCCGACGGGCTCGCGCTGCACGTGTCCGCCGAGGTGCGCGACCTCGACCCCTCCTACCGCAAGTCCGAGAGCTGAGCCGTCGGCCGGAGTCCGCTCAGGATCCGCTCAGGACGCCAGGGCGATCAGCCGGGTCACCAGGTCGCTGAACGGCCCGTCGCCCGGCTCGTCCTTGAGCATGCTGCGCAGCAGCTCGCCCATCTCGTCGTCGTGCGCCGCGCTCACCGCCGCGAGCGCGGCGAAGTCGTGCACGAGCTGGACCTCCAGCTCGCCGCGCGGGATGCGGCGGCCGTCCAGCCAGATCAGCGCCGTCGACTCGGCGAGCGAGATCCAGGAACGGATGACCAGTTCCAGGCGCGCGGGCGGATTCTCCACCCGCAGATGCGAAAGGATTTGGACATACGCGGCCTGCCGCACGGAGTCGATGAGCGCGTTCGTCGCCGTCGAGCCGACGGCCGGGCCGCCCCGCATCAGCGCCGAGAAACCCGGCCCGTGCTCGTCGACGAAGTCGAAGAAGCGGCGCATCACCCGCAGCAGCCGCGCCCCCAGCGGCCCGTCCGGCGGCTCGACGAAACGGCCCGCCAGTTCGTCTGAGGCACGCTTCAACGCGGCCTCGTACAGGCTGAGTTTGCCGGGAAAGTAGTGATAGACCAGCGGGCGCGAGATGCCCGCGGCCGACGCTATCTCGTCGATGGAGACGTCGTCGGGCGAGCGCTGGCTGAACAGTTCGAGGGCGACGCCGATCAACTGCTGCCGTCGCTCCTCGACTCCCATTCTTCGGCGTACCCCGGTAGTCATGCGAACACCTTACCGATCGAATCAGGCCGGGAACGGCCCGGACCGATCGTCGGCGTTCACAGATCCAGTACGAGCCGATCACCTCGCGCCCGCGACACACAGATCAGCATGGAGTCGGACCGCTCCGCATCGGTCAGCAGTTCGTCCCGGTGGTCCACCTCGCCCTCCAGCACCCGCTGTTGGCAGGTCCCGCAGAAGCCCTGTTCGCAGGAGTAGGCCGTGTCGGGCAACTCCGCACGCACGGCGGCCAGCACGGTCGAGTCGGCGGGTACGGTCAACGTCCGCTTGCTGCGCCGGAGTTCGACCTCGAAAGCGCCGCCCGCCGAGGAGCGGGGTGTGAACCGCTCCAGGTGGACACCCGGGAACCGCTTCTCCACCGCGGCCATCAGCCCCTGAGGACCACAGCAGAAGACGGCGGCCCCGTCGGGCACGTCCGCGAGGAGCGCGCCGAGATCCGGGACGCCCTCCACGACAGTCACCCGGCCCCCGCCGCCCAGCTTCTCGACCTCCTCCAGGAACGGCATCGAGGCACGGTCGCGTCCGCAGTACAGCAGCCGCCACTCGACGCCGTCGGGCAGCGTCCGCAGCATCGGCAGGACCGGCGTGATCCCGATGCCGCCCGCGACGAACACGTACGACGAGGCCGCGACCAGCGGGAACCGGTTCCGTGGCCCCCGCACCTCCAGCTCCGTCCCCTCCCGCACCTGCTCGTGCACCTCGCGCGAGCCGCCCCGCCCGTCCGGGACCAGCCTGGTCGCCACCGTGTACGACGAGGTGTCCTGCGGGTCGCCGCACAGCGAGTACTGCCGCACGAGCCCCGACGGCAGCACGACGTCGAGATGCGCGCCGGGCTCCCAGCGCGGCAAGTCGCGCCCCTCCAGCCGTAGTTGTACGACCCCCTCGGCGACCTCTTCGCGCGAGGTCACCAGCAGGCGCAGCGCCCGCGACCGGGGCCGCCCGGAGGTCGGCTCCTCCAGGGCGGGCATTGGCCACAGCGGCGACACCTGGATCCGGCGCCGCATCGCCCGCCGGGCCAGCAGGGCGGCACCGGCGACGACGGCGAGGGTACGGAGCTTCGGCATCAGGCGGCACCCTTCGCGGACTTCTCGGCGGTCTCGGCGGCCAGCGCGGCCGGGGAGGAGGCCAGATAGGCGACGGCCTGCTCGGTGGAGCCCTCCTGGGAGGGGTGGTAGCTCCGGCTCAGATAGCGGGGGATGGACCTGAGCATGTCCCCGGTCGAGGGGAGCGTGCCCCGCCTGCCCCGGACGTAGAAGTCCTTGAAGCTTGCGCGGCCGTCCGCCAGCGTCGGGTCGTTCTCCATGAAGAAGCGCGACCCGCGCTGCCACAGGAAGACAATGGCGCTGAAGGCGGTCGCCCAGGTCCGCACCCGCCGCCGGTAGCCCCCGTCGACGTGCATGAACAGGTCGAACGCGACCGACCGGTGCTCGACCTCCTCGGCACCGTGCCAGCGCAGCAGGTCCAGCATGGTCGGGTCGGCGCCCCTGCGGTCCAGCTCCTCGGCGTTGAGCACCCAGTCGCCGAGGAAGGCGGTGTAGTGCTCGATGGCCGCGATGAGCGCGACCCGCTCCATCAGCCACCAGCGGCGCGCGCGGCCCGGCGGCAGCGTGCGGTCGCCGAGCAGCTTCTCGAAGAACCAGTCGACCTGCGCGGTGTACGGCGTCGGGTCCAGCCCCTGCTCCCGCAGATGCGGCAGCACCTCGTCATGGGCCTGCGAGTGCATGGCCTCCTGCCCGATGAACCCCATGACGTCCTCGCGGAGCCGCTCGTCCCGGATGTAGGGCAGCACCTGCTTGTAGACGTGCACGAACCACCGTTCACCGGCGGGCAGGAGTAGATGCAGCACGTTGATGGTGTGCGTGGTGAACGGATCGCCGGGCACCCAGTGCAGCGGGGTGGCGTCCCAGGAGAAGGACACCTTGCGGGCCTTGAGGGGTATCCGGTCCTGCGTGTTAGACATGGCGTCAATGTACTGACGGGTAGGGCCGTGGTGAACCCTTGTGCACGGCCCTATTTACATTTGTGTCAGCAAGCCAGGTCTCACTGAGGTCGTCTCACCGGGATCTCACTGAAGCCCGCTGATCGAGCGCCCGCTCTGCAGCGTGCCCTTCAACTCGGCCTGCGCGCCCTGCTCGGTCCGCACGGCCAGTTGGCTGCCCTCGGCGCTGCCGCGGACCCCGCCGGTGGCCCGGATCGACTCCGTGTCCCGGGTGCCCGCCGCCAGCAGATACCAGCTGCCCGCCTGCGCCTTCCACAACACACCGGCCAGCACATGGGGATCGCGCTGTCCGCACGCCGGCACGTTCTGGGCCTTCGCCACCACCGCGGCCTGCGGCGTGCCCGGCGTCCGGAACTGGGCCAGCACCCGCTCCCCGCCGCCCCGCCAGGTCTCGGCGCGCGTGCACACCCAGTCCGCCGTGCCGGTCCCGTCGGGAAGCGTCTGCTGCGCGAACGACCAGGCGTTGACCGTCCGCACGCCCGCGGAGCGCAGCGCGCCCAGCCAGCAGGAGTACGGCGCCCAGGTGTGCAGGGCCTGCGCGCCGGTCACGTCCTTGGACTCCCCGGGGCGGCCGGTGGTGAGGCGGGCCGGGACCAGCTCGGAGAGGTCGGTCAGCAGTCGGGTGCCGGCGCTGTCGGTCAGCTGCAGGGCGTTCCACGAGGAGCATGTGCCGGTCTGCTGGGTGGTGGGGCTCGCCATCGGCGAGGTGACCCCCTCGGTCACGGCGAGGTCCATCGCGCCCGCACCCGGCTTCAGCAGGTCCCGCTCGGCCGCGCGCTTCACCCAGGGCGCCATCAGAAAGCGGACGTTGCCGTCGGCCCGGCTCAGCACCACCGCGCTCGCCTCCGACCTGGTCGCGTTGTCGACGCGGGAGAAGTCCAGGGCGGCGCCGGCCGTGCCGTCCGTCGGCTCGGCGTAGCGGGCGATGCGCAGACCGTCGTAGAGGATCACCACGCGCGCGGTGTCGACGGTCCCCGCGTACAGCAGCTGCGGTGCCCCGGCCGGGCCGCCGGACGGGGTGCCGGGCGTCGCCGAGACCGTGACCTTCTCGCCGGGGCGGGCCCAGACGGCGAGGGCGCGGCGCAGCAGGGCCGAGTCGCCGGTGAGGTCGCCGCGCGCGGGCCACACCGAGAAGTCGGTGCGGGCGGCCGACTGCCAGGCCAGCGGCGGGACCTTCGTCAGCTGGGCCGGGTCGAGGGCGGCCTCGGCCGCCGGGTTCTGCGCGTACGAGGGGGCGGCGGGGCCGTCGGGGCCCCAGCCCTCGCCGGGCAGGCCGAGCAGCGCCCCGCACACCAGGAGGGCGGCCCCGGCGGCGAGCGCGGCCTTCGTGTGCTGCCTGCGCCGCATCAGGTCGGTCGGCCGGGCCTGGAGCGAGCAGGGGTCGAACTCGGGGGAGTCGAGCAGCTTGGCCTGGGCCGGGACGGTGCCGGCCTCCTCCAGCGCGTCGTCGACGTCCTCGACGCCGGCCGCCGTCAGGACGTCGCGCACCTCGCCGTCCGCGAGCTTCTCCAGGCCGCGCAGGACGTAGGCCGCCCGAGCCGGGCCGGACAGCGCCGACAACTGCTGGTCCAGGGCGAGCTCGTCGGCGCCGCCCGACCGGGGGAAGAGGCGCAGTCCCCAGACCTGGGGCAGCAGGGGTGGCAGCTGGGAGCGCTTGGGCCAGGCCGGGCGCCGCAGCGGCAGGCCCGCCTCCAGCGCCGTACGCACGACCCGGAGCCGCAGGAAGGCGTACCCGGGGTCGCTGTCGCGGCCCGTCGACTGGGCCGGGATCGCGGGCGTCGGTGCCGTCCGGCCACGGGGCAGCGCGCGCTGGGTGAGGAGTGCGCGGTCACCACGCGCCGGTTGCGGCCGAGGCTCGGCGGCAGCACCAGGTAGGCGAGCCGGACGAGCCGCGGATAGTGCTCGACGAGCGCGGCCTCGGCCCGCTCGACGTCGACGACCGGCTCGGCGGAGGGGGGTGCGGGGCGCGGGGCGACATCCTGTGACTGCACGTTCAGCAGAACGAGCGAATCGGCGGTTGGTCACCGCCGCGCGACACCGCCCGGCGCGCAGCCGTGCCAGCTCAGTCGTCGGACTCCAGCAGGGCGCGGGCGTAGTTCCCCATGGAGCGCTGGTAGCGCGGCAGATGGGGGCGAGGGCGCACAGTACGAGGGACAGGCCTTCGCGATCACGTCCGAGGCTCGACAGGCACAGCGCCAGCGTCGCCCGTACCGCGTCGTCCAGTTCGTCGGAGGGCGCGTCCAGCTCGGGCGTCAGCAGCTTGACGCCCTCCTCGGCCTGGCCGACGTTCCGCAGCGAGCTGGACAGCTGGATCTTGGCGCGCCGGCCCTTGTAGCCGCTCAGCCCGCCCGCGAGAGCCTCCCGGTACAGCGGCACCGCCTTGTCCGAGTGGCCCGTCGAGTCCCAGGCGCACGCCTGCTCGAAGGAGCCCAGGGGGCTGTCGTGCGGCAGTTCGGCGACCAGGGCGTCGATGACGGCGCGGAAGTCGGCGGCGGCCTCCTCGTGGCTGTCGAAGGTTGCCCATGCGGCGGTCACGCGATCTTCCCAGTCCTTGTCCACCGAGTCACACTCGCACACCCGTGCCCGTGAGAGCCTCTGATTTGAGCGCATCGCACACCACAGCCGTATGGGAGACGAGGGCCCCCGTCGGGGCTCTGTGCGGCATGGACCGGAGGAACCGATGACATTGACCCGACCGATGCTCGCGCTGACCGGCGCGGTGGCGGTGCTCGCGCTGGCCGGCTGTGGCTCCGGCGGCGACAAGGAGGCCGAGGTGCCGAAGACGGCGACCGGCAGCCTGGAGCATCTGGCGGCCATGGCGAAGTGCGACCCGAACATGCAGACCGACGCTGACGAGCTCCGCCAGGCCATCTGCAAGACCGGCAAGGAGAAGTACATCCTCGCCACCTTCGCCACGGACCGCGGCCAGGCCGAGTGGCTGGCCGGCGCGAAGGACTACGGCGGCTACTACCTCGTCGGCCGCAAGTGGGTCGCCGTGGGTCAGGAGAACACGGTCACGACGCTGCAGAGCAAGCTGGGCGGGACCATGGAGGAGGGTTCCGCGCACATGAACCCCGGTGGCAGTCACAACAAGGGCGGCCACCACAGCTGACCGCGCGGACCCGGACGGACGAAAGCCGGCGGTGGGAATTCCCACCGCCGGCTTTCGTTTACCGGTTCAGGACTGCTACTGGCAGTTCTGGCCGCTGTTGATGCAGTCGACCACCTCGTTCATCGTGTTCTCGTCGAAGAAGTTGATGAAGTCGTTGTGGTCGGTGATCGCCTTGTGCAGCTGGTCCGGGAAGGAGTCCACCGCGAAGGCGTTCTGGACCTGTCCGTCCTGGATCTGCGGGGCCTGGACGTCGTAGACCAGGCGGACCTGGAGCTGGGGGATCGCCTGGAAGCCGTTGGCGCAGGTGCCGTCGCCCTGGACGAACGACACGTGCGTACGGTGGTTGGCGCTGTCGATGTTCTGACCGTCCCAGCAGCTCTGGAAGTTGGACGTCCGCACCACGGAGCTGCCCTCGGGGCAGATCGGGAGCTTGTCGTGCAGCTGGACCTGGTCCTCGAAGCCGGTGCAGCTCCAGTTGGCGTTGGCGTTGGCGTTGCCGTTGACGAAGGCCTTGGCGTCACCGGTGATGATGCGCAGGGCCTCAGGCATCGCGACGACCTCGCTCGTCTTGTTGCCGACGAACTTCAGCTCTGCTTCGCTGGCCTCGACGATCGTGCCGACGTTGCCGTCCTGACCGCCGCCCGGGGCGTTCGCGTCGATGTCGTTCTGACCGTCCTGCACCCGCAGCACCGGCCAGAAGTACGACGACTTGTCACCCTGGTTCTGGCAGGTGGTGTCGCCGTTCGCCAGGTCCTGGTCGCTCGCGAAAGCGTTGTTGGCCTGGTTGCCGACGTAGTCGTGCTGGTGCTGCGCACCGTTGCTGACACCGGGAGCGACGATCACGTTGTCCGAGTTGCGGTTCTCGTTCTGGTTGACGCCGCAGTTCGTGGTGAAGCTGCCGGTCGAACCGCTGTCCCCGTTCGCGGGGAGGCCGTTCGCGCCGACGCCCAGCTGCGCGTTGCCCTGGACCTGCGTGATGTCGACGAAGTCGTCCGCCGACGGACCGTTGCCGGCCTGCCCGCCGTTGCCGCCCTGGTCCTGTCCGCCGCCGTCCTGGCCGCCCTGGTCCTGACCGTCGTTGTTCTGGTCCTGACCGTCCTGGTTCTGGTCCTGACCGTCGTTGTTCTGGTCCTGACCGTCCTGGTCCCCGCCCTGCTGGCCGTCGTTGGTCTCAGGCTGCTCGGCCGGGACGCCCTGGCACTGGGCGAGCTGGTCGAGGCTCTGAGGGCGCTGGCCGCCGGCCCGGTTGATGTTGATACCGATCCGGTCGAGCGTGGCCACGCGCTTGGACTTCAACGGGCCCAGAATGGCGTTGTTGACGTAGTTGGCGTCCCCCGCCTGGGCCTGCCGCGTCTCGGCGAGACGCTTATAGGCATCCGTGACCTGCCTGTCCAGCAGCGCCAGCTCCTTGGCGACGCCCTTGCGCGCGCTCCTGGGCACCTTCGTCAGCTTCTGGCCGACATCAGGGCAGTTGATCGTCGCGACCCGGGCATTCGTGGACTTCGTCTGGTTCCACCCAGAGTTGTCCTCGTGCGCCGAGGCATAGAAGTTGGCCCATACAAGCCCGCCCCCACCGAGCGCTAGGGCTGCCGATGCGGCAATGGCCTTGGTGGCCAGCGGCGTACGGCGTTTTCTTGTGTTGCGTCCCATGGAACTCCTCTGACTTCCTTTTTCGGGGGCATCGAGGGCGCCCGACAGGAGTGAAGCGGCTCCCTTTGATACGGAGGTCGTCCCAGGGGTGTTCAGCAGTCCCGGAAATTGTTGAGAGATTCGTGAGAACGCTGTGTGCTCAACCGGCTCTGAAATACCAGGAGTTGTTGATCCCGCACGGCGGGTGAATCAACGGGTCCGTTTTCACCGGCCGTGGTCGAGATAGGCGAGAACCGCCAGCACGCGACGGTTGTCGTCGTCCGACACCTCCAGGCCCAGTTTGGCGAAGATATTGGCGGTGTGCTTGGCGATCGCCCGTTCCGTGACGACCAGCCGCTCGGCGATCGCCGCGTTCGTCCGCCCCTGAGCCATCAGCTCCAGCACCTCCGTCTCGCGGGGCGTGAGCCGTGCCAGCGGCTGGTCGTCGGCCGCACGCCGGGACAGCAGCTGCTGGATCACCTGCGGGTCCATCGCCGTGCCGCCCGCCGCGACGCGCCGTACGGCGTCCACGAACTGGCCCGCGTCGAAGACCCGGTCCTTCAGCAGATACCCCACCCCGCCGCTGCCGTCGGCGAGCAACTCCCGCGCGTACAGCTGCTCCACGTGCTGCGAGAGAACCAGCACCGGCAGACCTGGCTTCCTCCGACGGGCCTCCAGCGCGCACTGCAGCCCCTCGTCGGTGTGCGTCGGCGGCAGGCGTACGTCGACGACGGCGACGTCCGGCGCCAGCTCGGCCAGCGCGCGGGCCAGCTCGGGGCCCGTCTCCACGGCTGCCGCGATCTCGAAGTCGTAGGCCTCAAGAAGCCGGACCAGGCCGTCGCGCAGCAGGAACAGGTCTTCGGCTAGGACAACGCGCAAGGGATCTCCATGGTGACCATGGTGGGACCGCCCGCGGGGCTGCTGACGGCCAGGACGCCGTCGAATGTACCCAGTCGCCGCTCGATTCCGGCGAGCCCCGAACCGGCTCCGGTCACCGCGCCGCCCTTGCCGTTGTCGGTGACGGTGACGCGCATCCTTCCCTGCGTGTGGTGCAGGTCGATCCAGATCCGGTCGGCGTCCGCGTGCTTGACGGCGTTGGTGAGCAGCTCGCTGACCGCGAAGTACGCCGCCGACTCCACGGGTGCCTCAGCCCGCCCGGGCAGCTCCACGTTCACCTCGGTGGCGACCGGCAGCCGCAGCGCCAACGCCCTTACGGCGTCGCCCAGTCCGCGCTCGGCGAGCACGGGCGGGTGGATGCCGCGCACGAGGTCGCGCAGCTCGCCGAGCGCGTCGGCGGAGGACCGGCGCGCCTGCGCGACGAGCTGCTTGGCCTGCTCCGGGTCCTTGTCGACCAGCATCTCGATGGTCCCGAGATCCATACCCATCGCCACCAGCCGCGCCTGCGCCCCGTCGTGCAGGTCCCGCTCGATACGGCGCAGCTCGGCGGCGGAGGTGTCGACGGCGTCGCGCCGGGTCTCCGTCAACACCCGTACGCGCTCGGCCAGTTCACCCTGACCGGCGCCCAGCACGGCGCGGGTCAGCCGGAAGTGGACCTGGAGCAGGCGCGACGTGTAGAAGTGCGCGACGAAGAGCAGGCCGAGGCCGAGGGCGGCGGCGCCGAGCGCGGACGCCTGCCCGGTGACCGGTACAAAGCCGTACCAGTACCCGTCGGGCAGGACCCGCCACAGCCCCGCCGCGATCGCGAACCCCTCCAGCGGATAGAAGAGCAGCACGGCCGGCAGCAGCGCGGTGATGAACCCCGCCGTCATGTCGACCGGCAGCCACCTCAGGTCCCGCCAGGTCGCCGGGTCGCCCAGCATCCCGAAGGTGCGGGCCCACGGGTTGGCGTCCTTCGGCAGCGGCCGGTACGCCGGGGGAATCCGCACCCCGCCCCACTCGGCCGCCAGAACCCGCCGCCAGTCGGCGAACGTCCGTACCCCCGCCAGCACCCAGGGTGTCGTGACGATGCCGACGCCGATGGGGATGAGCGCGATGGACACGAGGGAGAGGACGAAGCACAGAACGGCGCCCGGCAGCGAGACCAGGGCCAGCGCCAGCCCCCGCAAGGCCGCGAGTCCCATGCCCCGCGCCCGTGTCCGCTGGTCGCCGCCGGTGCCGCTCTTCGTGTCGTAGGTCATGGCGTCAGTCTCACGGAACCGGGGGCGCGGGTCACTGGGCCGGGGCCCCGGTCAGGGGGTGGTGCCAGATACACCTCCGTCGGCCGCGAGGACCTTGGCCTCCACGTCCGGGTCGAGCCCCTTCGCCGTACGGTCCGTCCGCCGGGGTGCCGTGCCGCCGATGTCCTGGAGCCAGGCCCAGGTGTCGGCGACGGTCTCCTCGACCGGCCGGCACCGCAGTCCCGTCGCGACCGCCCGGGACACGTCGGCGGCGTGCAGCGCGTCGTGCATGTCGGTGCCCGGCGGCACCCACACCGGCAACTGCGTCCACGGCTCGATGCCCGCGTCGAGGATCACCTCGGGCTCGGTCCACCGCAGCTCCGCCGTACCGCCGACGGCAGCCGCGCACGCGTCGAGGAACGTGCCCATGGTGGCGTGCCCCTGCGGGCTCATCAGGTTGTACGGCCCGCTCAGCTCCTGCTCCGCCGCCCCAAGGATCCAGTCCGCGAGATCACGGACGTCGGCATACTGCAGCGGCAGGTCCCGCGGCCCCGGCGCCAGTACGGGCCCGCCACGGACGATCCGGGTCAGCCACCACGGCAGCCTGCCGACGTTCTCGTACGGGCCGAGGAGCAGCCCCGCCCGCACGAGCACCGAACGGTCCGCCCCGAACTCCTCGACGACGGCCAGCTCCCCGCCCCGCTTGTCCCGCGGGTAGTCGGTGTGCTCGGCACCGGCGTCGGCGCCCTCGACCAGCGGCGCGTCCTCGCCGTAGCCCGCGGGCGGGGCCCACTCGTACACCGAGCAGCTCGACACGTACACATACCGCCCGGCGCGGCCCCGCAGCAGCCGCGCCGTGTCCCGCACGGCACGCGGCGCGGCCGACCAGGTGTCGACGACGACGTCCCAGTCGCCCTCCGCCTCGGCGAGGGCGGCGAGCCCGCCGGGCGCGGTGCGGTCACCGTGCAGCGACCGCACCCCGGCCGGCGGCTCGTGCCGCCCCCGGTGGAAGACGGTCACGTCCCAGCCGCGCCCCAGGGCCGACTCCACGACGGCCCGCCCCGCGAACTCCGTACCACCCAGCATCAGAAGCCTCATACGGCCGACTCTGCACGGTACGGGCGCGGGACGGAACAGGCCTCTGCCGTCAGCAGAAGATCAGGGAGGCGGCCCGACGGCTCAGCGGCCGACCGGCGGGGTGTACTTGTACCCCACCCGCCGCACCGTGCGGATGGTGTCCCGGTGCTGGGCGCCCAGCTTGCGGCGCAGCCGGGCGATGTGGACGTCGACGGTACGGCCGTCGCCGACGTGCCCGTAACCCCACACCGTGGTGACCAGCTGGTCGCGGGTGTGCACGCGGTGGGGGTTGGCCACCAGATGGGCGAGCAGCTCGAACTCCAAGTAGGTGAGGTCGAGTTCCCGCCCGTCGACCGCGGCCGTACGCCGTACGGCGTCGACACGGACGAGCGGGTCCCCGCCGGTGTCACGGACCGGCGCGACCGGCGGCTGCTGGTCGGCCGGGACGAGCACCAGGTAGCCGATCATCGGCGGCCGGCCCGGAAGCGTGGGCAGGGTGTGCGGGGAGCGGGCAGCCAGGTGGCGCCCGGCGGCAGCAGGTCCGCGACGTCGATCACCTCGTCCCGGTCCACGGCACGCAGATGATGCCGGGAACCGTTCGGGGAGGTGAGCGTGGCGGCGGTGGACAGAGAACGAGTGGTTGCCATGAGAGGTCAGCTCTTTCGCGCGAGAGGTCCGTTGGGAAGACGTACGTCGTTTCGCGCTGGCCGAAGGCCGGAAGGTTACGGCTTTACAGGGCCCGCGCGTTCACCGCGCGGCAACACACCCGGTCGAAGTCGTGGTGCTGACGGGACGGCCAGAAGGGCTCGAGGTCATGGCGACCTGTCGCGGAGTACTTCTGGAAGCTGGCCATGGCCCCATTGAAGCAGACACTCGCCCGCGACGGGACCCTCGTCTCATCGGACGCGAAGGGGCGCCCACCGTCGCTTGAGTTCTAGTGGTGGGCGCCCCTTCGGGAACTACTGGGCACGGATCAGACCTGGCCGGCCTTCTCCAGCGCGGAGCAGCAGGTGTCGACGAGCAGACGGGTCACGACGTACGGGTCGACGTTGGCGTTGGGACGCCGGTCCTCGATGTAGCCCTTGCCGTCCTTCTCGACCTGCCACGGGATACGAACCGACGCACCACGGTTCGACACACCGTAGGAGTACTCGTTCCACGGGGCGGTCTCGTGCAGACCGGTCAGGCGGTCGTCGATGCCGGCGCCGTAGTGCTTGACGTGGTCGAGCGGCTTGGAGCCCTCACCGAGCGACTCGCACGCGGTGATGATCGCGTCGTAGCCCTCGCGCATCGCCTTGGTGGAGAAGTTGGTGTGCGCACCGGCACCGTTCCAGTCGCCCTTCACCGGCTTCGGGTCCAGCGTCGCGGCGACACCGAAGTCCTCGGCGGTGCGGTAGAGCAGCCAGCGGGCCACCCACAGCTGGTCCGACACCACGAGCGGGGCCAGCGGGCCGACCTGGAACTCCCACTGGCCGGGCATGACCTCGGCGTTGATGCCGGAGATGCCCAGGCCCGCGGCGAGGCAGTTCTCCAGGTGCGCCTCGACGACGTCACGCCCGAAGATCTCGTCGGCGCCGACACCGCAGTAGTAGCCGCCCTGCGGCGCCGGGAAGCCACCCTTGGGGAAGCCGAGCGGGTAGCCGTCCTGGAAGAACGTGTACTCCTGCTCGATACCGAAGATCGGCTCCTGGCCGGCGAACTGCTCGGCGACCTCGACGAGCGCGGCACGCGTGTTGCTGACGTGCGGCGTCATGTCGATGTTCAGGACCTCGCACAGGACCAGGATGTCGTCACCGCCGCGGATCGGGTCCGGGCAGGTGAAGACCGGCTTGAGTACGCAGTCCGAGGCGTGACCCTCGGCCTGGTTCGTGGAGGACCCGTCGAAGCCCCAGATCGGCAGCTCGGCACCCTTGGCGTCGTCCGCCAGAATCTTGGTCTTCGAACGGAGCTTGGCCGTCGGCTCGGTGCCGTCGATCCAGATGTACTCAGCCTTGAAGGTCACGGGCCACATCCTTCGGGGGTGGGTCTAGGCGCATTGCGGGCGCTGCGGCGCTGCGGCACTGGGGCGCCGCGCTACCGGAGCCTGTCAACAGGCGATTTCCCGGTCATTGCTCGAATGTGAACCCCGTGTTACCTGGTGTTGGTGTGGCCCGCTTCACGATGTGAGCGCCCGAAGCGCCCGAATGTCCCCGCAGGCACACGCACGTGGGCCCTGCCGCGCGTGGCCGCGAGCAGCAGGACCCTCCCCCCATCACGTGCGCGGTGCTAGCGGAACCTCACCCCACCTTCTCGATCAGCGCCCGGCGGATGAGGAACTTGCCGGGCTCACGCACCTGCTCGAAGGCCGCGTTGTTGAGCAGCGCACAGCTGCCGGAGACCGAGGTGACCTCCACCGTCGTGGACTTGTTGTTGTCCAGGTTGGTGACCTTCAGCTTCGTACCGGCCGGGAACTGGCTGCTGGACGCGGCCGGCGCCCCGCCCTCGCCGGAGAGCGTGACGGTCGAGCCGTTGCAGACCTGCTGCCCCGAGGCCGCGGCACCGCCGCCGTCCCCCGCGTCGCCGGCCTCCCCGGCACCCGCATTCCCGGCACCCGCATCCCCGGCACCCGCGTTCCCGGCATCCCCAGCACCTGCGTCACCGGCACCCTCCGCGGGAGCGCTCGGCGCCGGCTGCGAAGCCTGGGAGTCCTGAGCCGACTCCCCAACCCCACACCCGGATGCCTCCTGCTGGACCTTGATCTGCGCGATGACCGCCTCACGGTTGGCGATCCGCGCCTCGGACTGCGCGTCCGGATCGGCCCGTTGCCCCTCGATGAACCGCTCGTTGTTGCCGAGCGCGGTGGCGAGCCCCTGACAGACCGTCGACTCCGCGGCGGACTTGACGGTCGGCGTCTGCGAGGCGTTCGAGGTGCTCGCCATGACGAAGGCACCGCCTCCCGCCACGGTCGCCGCACTCACCAGCAGCGCGAGCTTCTTCTTCGTACTGAGAGTTCTCCTACGCGACATGCGCGCCTCCTGAAGAGCTAGGGGAGCGTACGTCGCTATGTACGAGATGCCGAACGAAGTTACTCAGTGGTCACGGGAGTTGGCCCAAGTAACCTACGTCACACCCCGCCCGAGAACCCGTCAACTAACCCGTCGACTAACCCGTCAGCTCACCCGTCAGCCCTCCCGGGACAGAGCGTCCCGCACGGCGTCATCGGTGCGCGCGACAACGGCCGTACCGTCCTGCGCGGTGATGATCGGCCGCTGGATCAGCTTCGGGTGCTCGGCCAGAGCCCTGACCCACCGGTCCCGGGAGCCGGCGTCCCGCGCCCACTCCTTGACCCCGAGCTCCTTGGCGACGGCTTCCTGGGTGCGCGTGATGTCCCACGGCTCCAGTCCCAGCCGATCGAGCACCTCCCGGATCTCGTCCTCGCCGGGCACGTCCTCCAGGTAACGGCGGACGGTGTACTCGGCCCCCTCGGCGTCGAGCAACGTGAGGGCGCTACGGCACTTGGAACAGGCCGGATTGATCCAGATCTCCATGCCGCTCACCGTATCCCGAGCCATCCGTGTTCGAATTTTCCGGCGTCTCACGCACCCCTCCCGAACCCGGCGTGACACGACGCCAATTTCCCTGCTGAACAGGGGATTTCATGGATGTCCGGCACCCCCCGATTGTCAGTGCCAGGCAGTAAACTGAAGTCAGTGTTCGAGAGCGTCGCCAGGAACCCGACCGGCGCTCCACCGCGACAGGAGGATGCCTGTGCCCGCTGCCGCACTGAAGGCGAAGCCCACCCAGTCCACCGCCAAGCACCCGGTCCTGCTCGACCTGCCGTACGCGCCCCTGGAGAAGCGGCCGTTGCCGCCGGGCCGTCCGCGCGAGTGGTACGTCACCCACAACCGCCGCCTCAAGGCCCTGCGCCTGGCGATCGCCCTGCTCGACTCGGGCGTCCTCATGCCGAACCAGGCTCGCAACGAGAGGATCCGATCCACCGCGCAGACGATCGGCGTCCACCCGCCGTCGGACACGACGTGCCACATGGTGCGGGCGCTCATGAGGTACTCCAGGTAGACAGCGCAGCCGGGTGCCCTCAACGTCGAGGGCACCCGGAAAACGCGGAACAACCCGGAACAACCCGGAACAACCCGGAACAATCCCTTACGCGGACAACTCCCGCTCCAGTGGCGTCCGGAACCGAGGCGTCACCCGAGCCGGCCCCACCCACCCCCGCAGCGCCTCCGCCTCCATGGCGACCGCGGCCTCCACCGCCCGCCGCTCCGCACCCCCGAGATCCTCCAGCAACCGCCAGACGATCTCCCCGTCCCGGCGCTGGGCCCACCCGCCCACCACCCGTCCGTTCCACCACACCGTCGGCCCCACGTTGCCGCTCCGGTCGAACAGCGACGGCCACAGTTCCGGTGCCAGATACCACTGTCGCCCCTGCCACCCCATCGCCGTGGGGTCGAGCCCCGGCAGCAACGCCGCCCACGGCTCCGCCGGCCCCGCCACCGGACCGTCGTCGCCGTCGAGTACGTACCCCGTCCCCTCGTCCAGGGCCACGGCCCGCGCCCCGATCGCCGCGAGCGCCCGGCGTACCTCGGTGACCCGCCACCCCGTCCACCACTTCAGGTCGGCCTCCGTCGCCGGCCCGCACGCCGCCAGCCAGCGCCGGACCAGCTCCGCCTGTGCCCCGGCCACGTCCAGCTCGGGATGCTCGGGCGCCACCGCCCACCGGAACTGCGAGGACGTCCAGGAGCCCAGCGGCCGCCCCCGCACGACCTTCCCCTCGACGCCCAGCACCCGCAGCAGCCGCGTCGAAACGGTGTGCACGCCCTCGTAGCTCTTCCCTGCCCCGTACACGAACTGCTCGCGCAACCGCGGTTCGTCCCGGGCGAGTTCGGCCGCCGTCGCCTGCCCGCGCCGCGCCAGCGCGGCCAGCGCCGCCTCCTCGACCTCCGCGAGCCAGGCCGCGTCCGGCGCCCCCGCCGCAGCCATGTGCTTGACCAGCGTGGTCCGCTCCCGGGCGGCCACCGCGAGGCCGGTCGAGGCGTGCACGACGGCCGTCAGCCCGGTGGGGAACACGAACACGGTGTGCCGCATGCCGTGCATCCGGACCAGCGCCCGCTCCTCGTACAGCGCCCGCTCGGTCTCCGCGACGGTCTTCCCGGGCTCCGCCAGCCGTGCCCCCACGGCCAGGTACACGGTCGCCGGATCGGTGCCGTGCAGCGCGACCAGGGACTCGGCGACGTCCTCCGGCCGCCCGGCCCGAGCCGCCCCGGCCAGCCGATGCCGCACCCCCAGCCGCGCCCGCCGCTCCGCCACCCCGATGTGCCGCAGCCCGTCACCCATCCCGGCCTCCACCCGTCATGCCGTCACACAGCCAGTGACTGCATCTTCCCGGACCCCACTGACAACGGCCCTCGCGCCCAGCACGGCCCCGGGCACACCCGACCCCCGAGCGGCGCCCGCCCCGTCACCCGATTGCCGTACCCGGCATGCGCACACCCCCGGCCCCGTCTTCACTGCGATCAGGAGGGCGATGAACCGGGTGACCGAGTGATGAACCGGGTGATGGACGGGGGACGGACCGGGGGACGGACCGGGGTGGCGGACTTCACCCGAGCGGGCTGCGGCAGCGGGAGGTGCGATGGGCAGGCGTGGCATACGGCGGCCGGTGCACGGGACGGCCGTGGACAGAAACGCGTCCTCGTGACGACCCCCGTGACGCCCTCCGAGCGAGCCCTCCGCGGCAAGGCCGCCCGCAAGCACGTGTCCCGCTCCGCCCACGCCGCCTGGGTCCCCTCCGTCGACCGGCCCGACCCCGTCGCCGTACTGGAACGCCAGGGCCGCGACCGGCTGCCGGAGCTGCTGCCGATCAGGTACGGCCGGATGACGGCGTCCCCGTTCGCCTTCCTGCGCGGCGCCGCCGCCGTGATGGCGGCCGACCTCGCCGCCGCCCCGCACACCGGCCTCACCGTGCAGCTGTGCGGCGACGCCCACCTGCTCAACTTCGGCCTGTACGCCTCCCCGGAACGCTCCCTGCTGTTCGACCTGAACGACTTCGACGAGACGTTCTGCGGCCCGTTCGAATGGGACGTGAAACGGCTCGCCACCTCGGTCGCCGTGGCCGCCCGCGAGATCGGCCACCCGGACGCCAAGGCCGGCCGCGCGGCCCTGGAGGCCGTGACCGCGTACCGCACCACCATCCGGCGGCTGGCCCAGCTCGGCGAGCTCGCCGTCTGGCACACGCGCGTCGACACCCAGCAGCTCCTGCCCCTGGTCCGCTCCACCCGCGACCGCCGCCGCGTCGAGGCCAGCCTCGGCCGCGCACGCCGCCGCACCAGCATGCGGGGCTTCGACAGGCTGACCGAGATCGTCGACGGACGTCGGCGCATCATCCACGACCCGCCGCTCCTCGAACGCGCCGGCACCTCCGACATGGCCGCCCTGCGGAAGATCTTCAGCGACTACCGCTCGACCCTCTCCGAGGAGCGCCGCCTGCTCCTCGACCGCTACCGCTTCATGGACGCCGCCCGCAAGGTCGTCGGCGTCGGCAGTGTCGGACTGCGCTGCTTCATCGTGCTGCTCGCCGGACGGGACACCGAAGACCCGCTGTTCCTCCAGATCAAGGAGGCACGGCCGTCCGTACTGGAGGAACATCTGCCGAGCGGGCCCTACGTCCACCCCGGCCATCGCGTCGTCGCGGGCCAGCGTCTGATGCAGGCGGCCGGTGACGTCTTCCTCGGCTGGATGTCGGGACCGCAGGGCCGTGCCTTCTACTGGCGTCAGCTACGCGAGATGAAGGGCTCCACGGACGTCGCGGGCATGAGCCCGCAGGACCTCCTCGCCTACGCCCGCCTGTGCGGCACGACCCTCGCCCGCGCCCACGCCCGCTCCGGCGACCGCATCGCCATCGCCGGCTACCTCGGCGGCGCCGACACCTTCGACCGCGCGGTCACCGACTTCGCCCTGGCCTACGCGAACCAGACGGTCGGCGACCACACGGCCCTGGGCGCGGCCGTCGGCGCCGGGGTGGTCAGGGCGGCACCCGGGATCTGAGCACGCAAGCCGTACGGCCCTGGCGGCACGGTCAGCCGTACCACTCCAGCAACCCCTCCACGTACGCCGTCAGCCGCCAGCCCAGCACCTCGGGCGTCAGCTCGGTCCGCCCCAGCTCACGCCACGGCCGTCGAGGTCGGCGGGCCCCACGAGGTCTCCACCCAGTCGACGACCCCGCTGATGGGGCAGTCCTCACTCGTACCCCGGAAGAGCACGTTCCCCGGGTGGAAGTCCCGGTGCAGAAAGCACCCTTGGTACGCGGGAGGCTCCCGCCGGATCACCTCCACGGCCCGCTCCCACAGCCCGCCCGACGGCGTGCGCACCCGCTCCGCCGACGTCCACGTCTGGTACGGCCGCGGGCGCTCGTCCGGTACGACCTGGTGGATCGCGGCGAGTTGAGCCGCCAGCAGGTCCAGGCGGCGGTCCAGGTCCTCGTCGTCCACCCGCACCCGGCCCGGCAGGTGCGACATCAGCAGCGAGGGATGGTCGCAGTGCTCGGCGGTGGCGTCGACGGCGATCAACTCGGGTGCGCGAACGCCCTCCTGAGCGGCGAGCAGGGTCAGGACCGACGCCTCACGGGCCAGCAGCCCCGGTGCGTGCCTGCGGCACCTGCTTGGCCGGCCACGACCGGGTGGCCGTCCACCCCCGGTCGCCCAGGCCGGTCAGCACCGCCGTCACGAACTCCCGCCGGTCCCCGGCATGTTCCTGGAACCACAACCCCAGCATGTGCTCCGAACCCGGCACCTCGAACCGGGTGAACTGGGCGTGCGCGGCCAGCGCGTCCTGTACCGCCTCCGTCACCTCCGGCGGGATGATCGCGTCCGTCCCCGGCACCGCGAGCACCGCCCGGCCCTCGTACGCCCGCAGCACTTCGAGTGCGGGTGCCCCGCGCCAGCCGTCCGGCCTGCGGATGATCTCGCTGAACCGTCCGTCGCCCTCGCCGAACGGCACATCCCAGGCCTCCTCGGCGTACACGGCGGGCGCGCACAGTCCGATCGCCGCCACGCGCTTCCCGTAGTGCGCGACGAGATCCGTCACCGTCTGTCCGCTCATGCTGAACCCCACCAGGATCAGCGGACCGTCCGCCGGGACGCGCGCGTCGATCACGGAGACCGCCTGCTCGAAGCGCCGCCGCAGGCTCAAGTCGCGTAGCTCACCGCTGCTTTGGCCGTGCCCCGAGAAGTCGAGTGCGAGCCCGCGGCAGCCGCGGGACACGAACTCGGCGAGCAGCGGGAGCAGCCGTTCCTTGCTGCCGATGCCCGCGCCGTGCAGCAGGACGGCGGTGGCCGTCTCCGGGCCGTCGGCGGCACCGCCGTACACGCAGCTGAGCAGTTCACCGTCGTGGGTGTGTGTGAAGGAGGAGAGCTCGGTCATGCACCCCATTCATTCACAGCGGGCACCGGCCGAACTCGGGCCCCGGGAAAAGGAGATGCACGCCGAGTGACCGTCTCCCTACCCTGGACATGCGTAACGGAGCAGTTCACGCCGCTTTTCGCAGGGCGGGCGTCACCCTGCGGACTCGGGGCTACTCTCTACGCACCGACGGACGGTCGCCCTCCCCCAGCGCCCCGTCGGGCATCCATCGGTCACCGCTCGAGATCCACCAGATCCAGATCCAACCCACGCTCACGGAGGCCCGTGATGGGCACCATCGTCATCTCCGGGACCGTCGTCCTGGTGATCTTAGGATTCGACAACCACCTCTACTGGCTGGCCGCCGTCGCGGTGCTCTTCCTCTACCTGCAGTACGGCCGCAGCGCCTCCGCGCCGAGCGGCGGTGCCGGCGGTGGCGGGGGAGGGGCCCCGTCAGGCGGCTCCATGCCCGCGGACTACCGCGCGTACCGCAGCCGCCGTGACATGCAGGCCAAGTGGGAGCGCCGCTACCGCCGCGAGCGCCCGCTCGAGTCGCGCCGTCAGGAGCGCGAGAAGAGCAAGTGAGACCACCCGCGGTGGTAGGCCGCGGTGGCTCTGCCCGCAGTGCGAGGCGCCCCCGGTCACAGGCCGGGGGCGCCCCACAGCGGGAACCAGCGGTTCAGGTCCTGCTCGATCCGCAGATCGTTCGCGAGCGCCGCCCGCACCCGCAGCTCCAGCGGGTTGTCGCGGTGTTCCGTCGTATCGGGCAGGGGCGCGAAGGGGTAGAAGGTGCCGCGCTTGTAGAGGTAGACGAGCGCCAGCCGCCGCCTCGGCTCGCCCCTCTCCGCCTCGTCGCTCCCGTCCGACCGATCACCCGCATCCGGCTCCTCGCCCCCCGCGTACTCGAATCCCGCCAGCGAGCACAGCAGCTGCGGGCCGAAGCCGTTGACCTCCATCGCGCTGTTCACCGCGTGCAGGTCGTTGACCAGCTCCGGCAACTGCTCGGGACTGCGCCGGGAGACCAGCCACGAGTAGCCGTAGCCGTCCCGCGTCAGCTGCACAGGCCGGCCCTCGCGCTCGGCGTCCGCGTCGAGCAGCGCCTGTACCTCGCGGTGCGTCTGCTCGAAGACCGCGCCCTCGACCGTGGCGAAGCACACCGCGCCGCTCCCGGTGGGCCGGAACCCGGCCGCCGCCTCCAGCGTGATCGCCGCCGACGGCAGCCCGAAGAGCTGGTCGAGATCGGGCGCGACCGGTTTCGTGCGGCCCAGCAGAATGTCCAGCAGCCCCATGCTCACGCCCCTCCGGGAGCCGCCGCCTCACCCAGCTCGGCGGAGATCCGCCCCAGCTGGTCGAGCCGCTGCTCAAGGCTCGGGTGAGTCGAGAAGATGCGCGCGATGCCGGGCTCGCGGCCCAGGGCCGGCGTGAAGTAGAAGGCGTTGAAGGCCTGTGCCGTCCGCAGGTCCTTGGTCGGGATGCGGGCGATGTCGCCGGAGACCTTGGTGAGCGCGGACGCCAGCGCCGAGGGCCGTCCGGTGAGCAGTGCCGCGGCCCGGTCGGCGGCCAGCTCCCGGTACCGGGACAGGGCCCGGATCAGCAGGAAGCTGAGCGCGTACACGGCCGCCGACACGCCCATGACGACGGCGAAGATCGCGGCGGTGTTCTGATCCCGGCGCCCGTCGCTGAACAGCTGCGAGTAGAAGGCGAACCGTACGATCAGCCCCGCGATCACACCGAGGAACGAGGCGACCGTGATCACGGCGACGTCCTTGTGCGCCACGTGTGACAGCTCGTGCGCGAGCACACCCTCCAGCTCGTCCGGCCGCAGCCGCCGCAGCAGCCCCGTGGTCACACAGACCACGGCATGATCGGGGTTCCGCCCGGTGGCGAACGCGTTCGGCATGTCCATCTCCGACACGGCGACCACGGGCTTGGGCATGTCGGCGATGGCGCACAGCCGGTCGACGACCCCGTGCAGCTCGGGATACTCCTCCCGCTCCACGACCCGCCCCCGCATCGCGAACAGCGCGACCCGGTCGGAGAACCAGTACTGCGCCCCCAGCAGCGCCGCCGCAACGACCACGACGAGCACCCAGGACTTCAGCAGAAAGATCAACGCGACGACGAACGCCACGTACAACAACCCGAGCAGAAACAGAGTGATCCCCATACGGGCGGTCAACCGCCGATCACTCCGGAAGCGACTCTGCATCTCGCATCACCCCGCGCACTCAGGCACTCGTCCCACTGCCCAGTGTGCACCCGGTGACTCCCATGAACGGGTCGTGATCGGCCCCAGGACAGGCAAAGGCCGGGAGTGCGGGACCGCAGGCGGACGGCCTAGTAGCCCGCGCGGAAGTTGATGTAGCCCAGCAGCACGATCACCCCGGCGACGCAGCCCAGCACGATGGCCGTCGACACCCAGCCCGACCGGCGCTGCCGCCGGGCCACATGATCGGGCTCACCCCGGAACGGAACCGGCCCGGGCGGGTTCTCCTTCCAGCGCGCGGCGAGCATACGGGCCCGCGCCGAGGGCTCCTTGTGCTCGGCGTTGTCCGCCCACCTCAGGTCGAACTCGCGTTCTTGATCGTCGTGTTCGTGCTGCTCCGGCATCCCGTCCACCCCCGTGTCGTCCATCGGCAGAGGAAGAATAGAACATACGCCCGCGCCCCCGCTGTCAGTAGAACAGCGGGGGCGCGGGCGCTATGCCTCGGTGCCTGGATCAGGCGTCGATCACACGTCGAAGTACATCTCGAACTCGTGCGGGTGCGGACGCAGCTGCAGCGGGGCGATCTCGTTCGCGCGCTTGTAGTCGATCCACGTCTCGATCAGGTCCGGCGTGAAGACGTCGCCCTGGAGGAGGAACTCGTGGTCGGCCTCGAGGCGGTCGAGGACGGCCGGGAGGGAGGTCGGGACCTGGGCGACGCCCGCGTGCTCCTCGGGAGCCAGCTCGTAGAGGTCCTTGTCGATCGGCTCGGCCGGCTCGATCTTGTTCTTGATGCCGTCCAGGCCCGCGAGCAGCAGGGCCGAGAAGGCCAGGTACGGGTTGCCGGAGGAGTCGGGCGCGCGGAACTCGACGCGCTTGGCCTTCGGGTTGGAGCCCGTGATCGGGATACGCATCGCGGCGGAGCGGTTGCGCTGCGAGTACACCAGGTTGATCGGGGCCTCGAAGCCCGGGACCAGACGGTGGTACGAGTTCACCGTCGGGTTGGTGAAGGCGAGCAGCGACGGGGCGTGCTTGAGGATGCCGCCGATGTAGTAGCGGGCGGTGTCCGACAGGCCCGCGTAACCGGCCTCGTCGTAGAAGAGCGGCTGGCCGCCCGTCCACAGCGACTGGTGCACGTGCATGCCCGAGCCGTTGTCACCGAAGATCGGCTTCGGCATGAAGGTCGCGGTCTTGCCGTTGCGCCAGGCGACGTTCTTCACGATGTACTTGAAGAGCTGCAGGTCGTCGGCCGCGGCGAGCAGCGTGTTGAACTTGTAGTTGATCTCGGCCTGGCCGGCGGTGCCCACCTCGTGGTGCTGGCGCTCGACCTGCAGGCCGGAGGCGGCCAGCTCCAGGGAGATCTCCGCGCGCAGGTCGGCGAAGTGGTCGACCGGCGGGGCCGGGAAGTAACCGCCCTTGTAGCGGACCTTGTAACCGCGGTTGTCCTCCAGCGCGCCCGTGTTCCAGGCACCCGCCTCGGAGTCGATGTGGTAGTACGCCTCGTTCTCGGCGGTCTTGAAGCGCACGCTGTCGAAGACGTAGAACTCGGCCTCGGGGCCGAAGTACGCGGTGTCGGCGATGCCGGTGGAGGCGAGGTAGGCCTCCGCCTTCTTCGCCACGTTCCGCGGGTCACGGGAGTACTGCTCGCCCGTGATCGGGTCGTGGATGAAGAAGTTGACGTTGACCGTCTTGTCGCGGCGGAACGGGTCGACGCGCGCGGTGGACAGGTCGGCGCGGAGCGCCATGTCGGACTCGTGGATGGCCTGGAAGCCGCGGATCGAGGAGCCGTCGAACGCGAGCTCCTCGGCCGGGTCGAAGGCCGTGGCAGGGATCGTGAAGTGCTGCATCACGCCCGGCAGGTCGCAGAACCGGACGTCGATGAACTTCACGTCCTCGTCGGCGATGAACTTCTTGGCCTCGTCGGCGTTCTGGAACATCCAGCTCCTCCTACTCCCGACCCGTCGGTCCGGGGTGGTAGTTCGGTCGTGCGGCCAGTGCGGTGGCACACGCTGGCCTCGACCCTAGGGACGGGTGATTTCTCGGGCGTGACCCATTTGTTTCGCACACGTTAACCGGACATCCCCGACCTCCCCCCACCTGTCCACATCGCAAAACGGGCACAGTACCGTGGTCGCGTGGACAAGAGGCAAGCAATCGGATCCTGGCTCTCGGGCCCCCGCGCGGCCGCCGAGGACGCCGGTGTCGACTTCGGATACCGGGGTCAGCAGCTCGGTCTCCCCGAGGAGGGGCCGGGCTCCATCGCCCGCCCGGGACGCCGGCTCGGGGCGCTGGCCGTCGACTGGGGCATCTGTGTCTTGATCGCATACGGTCTCATTACGGACGGCTATGGTCAGGCGACGAGCAACTGGGCGCTGCTGCTGTTCTTCCTGATGAGCGTCCTGACCGTGGGCACGGTCGGCTTCACCCCGGGAAAGCGACTCTTCGGCCTGCGCGTGGTCGTCCTGGAGACCGGCGACGTCAACCCGCTGCGCGCCCTGCTGCGCACGGCCCTGCTGTGCGTCGCGATCCCGGCCCTGATCTGGGACCGCGACGGCCGCGGCCTGCACGACCGGCTGGCCCACACGGTCGAAGTACGGATCTGACCTCCGTACGCCTCGCATAAGTCGAACGTACTCCTCGTGCCGGACGCTTCGCATACGACGATGGGGGCGCCCGGAGTGATCCGGGCGCCCCCATCGTCGTACGAGGGACGTCAGCGAGCCTTCGGCCCGCCCTTCGGCAGCTTCATGCCCTTGGGCATCGGGCCCTTCGGCAACGGCATGTTGCTCATCAGGTCGCCCATGGCCTTGAGCCGGTCGTTGGTGGCGGTCACCTGGGGGCCGGTCAGCACGCGCGGCAGTTTCAGCATGGTGGTCCGCAGCTTCTTCAGCGGGACCTGGCCATCGCCCGTGCCCACGATCAGGTCGTGCACCGGCACGTCCGCGACGATGCGGTTCATCTTCCTCTTCTCGGCGGCCAGCAGGGTCTTCACCCGGTTCGGGTTGCCCTCGGCGACCAGCACGATGCCGGCCTTGCCGACGGCCCGGTGGACCACGTCCTGGCTGCGGTTCATCGCCACCGCGGGGGTCGTGTTCCAGCCCCGGCCGATGTTGTCCAGCACCGCCGCGGCGGCGCCCGGCTGGCCCTCCATCTGCCCGAAGGCCGCCCGCTCGGCCCGGCGCCCGAAGACGATCGCCGACGCGAGGAAGGCGAGCAACAGGCCCAGGATGCCGAGATAGATGGGGTGACCGATCAAGAAACCGATCGCGAGGAAGACACCGAAGGTGACGATTCCGACAGCCGCGAGTACAAGACCGATCTTCTTGTCGGCCTTGCGGGTCATCTTGTAGGTCAGAGCGATCTGCTTGAGTCGCCCGGGGTTTGCAGCGTCCGCTGCCGTGTCCTTCCTCGCCATGCCACGAAGTCTACGTGCCCCCGGGAGCGCCGACGACGGCAGTGCCGTGCCGAGCGCACGGGGAGCGCGGCGGGGTCAGGAACGGACCGTGGTGACCTGGTCCAGGACGCGCTGCGCCTCGACCCTGTCCTTGGCGCGACGGCGGTCCTCCAGCACGGACGTCCAGGCGTTGCGACGAGCGGTGCGCTGGCCGCTGCTCATCAGCAGCGACTCGACGGCACGCAGTGCAGTGGTGAACGACGGGATGGCGGTGGCGCGAACGGGCGCGGCCTGCATGGTGGAGGTCCCCCCTCGGGAATGGCGGCTTCGTGAGTGATGCACGGGGTGTACAAACAGGGTCACTGATTGGTGTTACCAGGGCGTGACCGACCGGTCAAACACCAATGAAACCTTGATACGCGGGCCGAAATGCTTGACGCGGCCCTGACGGTGCCCCTATCTGCGGGGACGTCCAGGACCGCGTCAATCGGCCGTGCCGAAGGGCAGTTGCTTGTGCGCAGGTTCACATGAACGGGGTGGCACTCCGTGCCATCACACCGCCTGCGAGGCGACGTAGGAACCACCCCGCTGCGGAGCAGCAAATTGACGCTGCTCGATGGCCATCTGGTAGAGCCGCCCGGCACGGTAGGAGGACCGCACCAGCGGGCCGGACATCACACCGGAGAAGCCGATCTGCTCGGCCTCGTCCTTCAGCTCCACGAACTCCTGCGGCTTGACCCAGCGCTCCACCGGGTGGTGGCGCACGGACGGGCGCAGGTACTGCGTGATCGTCACCAGCTCGCAGCCCGCGTCATGCAGCTGCTGGAGCGCCTCGCTGATCTCCTCGCGGGTCTCGCCCATGCCGAGGATGAGGTTGGACTTGGTGACCAGGCCGTAGTCGCGGGCCTCGGTGATGACCTTCAGGGAGCGCTCGTAGCGGAAGCCGGGGCGGATGCGCTTGAAGATCCGCGGCACCGTCTCGACGTTGTGCGCGAAGACCTCGGGGCGGGAGGCGAAGACCTCCTGCAGCAGCTCCGGTACGGCGTTGAAGTCGGGGGCGAGCAGCTCGACCTTGGTGCGGCCGGCCTCGCGCTCGGCGGTCTGCTGGTGGATCTGGCGCACGGTCTCGGCGTACAGCCAGGCGCCGCCGTCCGGGAGGTCGTCGCGGGCGACGCCGGTGATGGTGGCGTAGTTCAGGTCCATCGTGACCACGGACTCGCCGACGCGGCGGGGCTCGTCGCGGTCGAGCGCCTCGGGCTTGCCGGTGTCGATCTGGCAGAAGTCGCAGCGCCGGGTGCACTGGTCGCCGCCGATGAGGAAGGTCGCCTCGCGGTCCTCCCAGCACTCGTAGATGTTGGGGCAGCCGGCTTCCTGGCAGACCGTGTGCAGGCCCTCGCTCTTCACGAGGTTCTGCATCTTCGTGTACTCGGGGCCCATTTTCGCCCGCGTCTTGATCCACTCGGGCTTGCGCTCGATGGGGGTCTGGGCGTTGCGGACCTCCAGGCGCAGCATCTTGCGTCCGTCGGGTGAGACTGCGGACACGACCGGCTCCCTAGCGATTGATTCTTCGGCGTGACCCAGGGTACGCCCGTTGATTTGTTTGCCCGGCGTGGGCGCTGGCCTTGCTGGGGGCTGCCACCCCCAGGCCCCCGCTTCGGCCTGAACGGCCTCGTCCTCAAAAGCCCGACGGGCTGACAGTCACCGGCGTCTTGTCGACCAGCCGCGGCTTCAGCTCCGCGTTCTCCAGTACGTCCGTGAGGTGCCGCTCGACGACCGGCAGCACCTCGTCGATCGTGACGTCCCGGCCGAGCTCGGCGGCCAGCGAGGCGACGCCCGCGTCGCGGATCCCGCAGGGGATGATCCGGTCGAACCACTTGTTGTCCGGGTTCACGTTCAGGGCGAAGCCGTGCATGGTCACGCCCTTCGCGACCCGGATCCCGATCGCCGCGATCTTGCGGTCCTCGCGCCGCTGGCCGGCGTTGGAGGGGGCGTACTCGGGGCCGTTCAGGCGGGGGTCGAACTCGTCGTCCGTCAGGCGGGGGTCGAAGTCCAGCGCGAGTCCGCCGAACGACGGACGCTGTTCGACCGGATCGCCCAGGACCCACACCCCGCTGCGGCCCTCGACGCGGGTGGTCTCCAGGCCGAACTCCGCACAGGTGCGGATCAGGGCCTCCTCCAGCCGCCGTACATGGGCCACGACGTCCACGGGGCGCGGCAGCTTCTGGATCGGGTAGCCGACGAGCTGGCCCGGGCCGTGCCAGGTGATCTTGCCGCCGCGGTCCACGTCGATGACCGGCGTGCCGTCCAGGGGCCGCTCGTTGGCCGCCGTGCGCCGGCCCGCCGTGTACACCGGAGGGTGTTCGAGAAGCAGAACCGTGTCGGGGATCTCGTCCTCGAACCGCGCCGCGTGCACCCGGCGCTGCTCGTCCCACGCCTGCTGGTACTCGACGGCGTCCGCTCCGAACCCCATGCGCACGAACCGCAACTCACCCACGGCAAGCGCCTCCCTGGTGCCTAGAAGGTCGTAAGGCACAAAGCGTGCCCACGCCACTGTACGACCGGCTCGTTCGGGTGACGTCTCGCGGTCCGCGTCAGCCCGGTAGGGCAATCCTCACACGATCGGATGAATGGGCGGCGAAATGTGCGATCGGCCGCTTACTCTCCGCTACATTCGCGCCGTTCGAGCAGGCCAAAAGGGCTGCTCACCGGCAATCCGGGCACCCGCGGCCGTACGGCCCCGCAAGGCCCGAAAGGCAGGAGACCGCACCGCAGATGACGGAACGACCCGCGCAGCGCACTCCCAACCGTCAGCTCGCCGCGCTCATCGCAGAAGCGGGATTCTCCAACGCGGGTCTCGCCCGCCGGGTGGACCAGCTCGGCCTCGAACACGGGCTTGATCTCAGATACGACAAGACCTCGGTCACCCGCTGGCTGCGCGGGCAGCAGCCACGCGGTACGACGCCCGCGCTCATCGCCGAGGTCTTCACGCGCCGCCTCGGCCGCCGGCTCTCCGCCCAGGACCTCGGCCTCGACGCCTGCGCGCCCGTGTACGCGGGGCTGGAGTTCGCCGCGACACCCGAGGAAGCCGTCGACATCGTCAGCGGCCTGTGGCGCAAGGACTCCGGCAGCCACGCCGAGCTGCGCAAGATCGCGTTCACTCCGGCCGGCCTCGTCGTGCCCAGTCGGGACTGGCTCATCGGCCGCGCCGACGAGAAGGTCGCCCGCGGCGAGGCGATCGCCCGCATCCCGGTGCAGGGCCGCCCGACGGCCGTACCCCGCCAGCGCGGGCAGGCCGAGCGCGGCCCCGGCCAGAAGGTCACCGGCGGCGACATCGCCGCGCTGCGCTCGGTCGGCGAGCTGTTCCGCTCCCTCGACGACATGTACGGCGGTGGTCACGCCCGGCAGGCCCTGGTCCGCTACCTGGAGCACGAGTGCGAGCCGATGCTGCGCGGCACCTACGGCGAGCAGACCGGCCGCCGCCTGTTCGCGGCCGCAGCGGACCTCACGAGGCTCGCGGGCTGGACGTCGTACGACATCGCGGCGCACGGGCTCGCCCAGCGTTACTTCGTGCAGTCGCTGCGGCTCGCGCAGGCGGCCGGTGACCGGGCGTTCGGCTCCTACGTCCTGGTCACCATGAGCCGTCAGGCCGTCTACCTCGGGCACGGACGTGAGGCCGTCCAGCTCGCGCGCGTGGCCCAGCAGGGCGTGGGGACCAGCGCGCCGCCGGTCGTGCAGGCCCTGCTGCATGCGTGCGAGGCGCGCGGGCACGGCGTACTGGGCGAGGTGCGAGCCTGCACCGCCTCCCTGGTGCGGGCCGAACGCGCCCTCGAAGCGGCCCGCCCCGTCGACGACGTGCCGCACTGGGCGCGCTTCTTCGACGAGGCGCAGCTCGCCGACGAGTTCGGCCACTGCCACCGGGACCTGCAGCAGTTCCGCGCGGCGGCCCAGCATGCCGAGCGCTCCCTGCAGCTGCGTGCCCCCGCCTACGCCCGCAGCCGCCTCTTCTCCCGCGTCGTCCTCGCCTCCGCCCGCCTCGGCCGCGGCGAACACGACCAGGCCGGCGCCCTGGGCGCGGAGGCCGCGGGCGCTGCCGCGGAGATGCGCTCCGTACGGGCGGTCGAGTACGTCAGGGACTTCGAGCGGAGGCTGGAGCCGTACCGGGATGCGGCGCCGGTGCGGGGGTATCGCGACAAGGTGGCGGCCTTGGGGTAGGCGGCGCTTCAGGCGGCCCTCGCTGTGGGGAGCGGCTCCGCCCGGTGCAGGGACCCCGCCGCCCCCAGGTCCGCCAGGATCGCCGCCGCGGCCCGGTGGGCCGAGTGGAGGGCTCCCTGGACCGTGCTGGTGTCGCGGTGGTCGCCGCAGACGTACAGGCCCGCCAGGAGGCGCACCGGACGGCGCAGGTCGTGGGGCGCGCGCATCGCGGGGACGGCCTCCGGGGTGTGGTGCACGGCGAGGGTCTCCCAGCGTGCGGTGGAGGTGCCGTAGAGGCGGGACAGATGCATCCGTACGGCCGTGTCGATGTCGGGCGGCGGCGTGCCGAGGACCGTCGACGAGACGAGTGTGCGGCCCGCCGGTGCGCGGCTCGGGTCGACCTGGCTGATCACCGCCGTGTGTGCGACCGGGCCACCCCGGTCGGCGTCGAGCACCAGCGAGGCGCCGGTCGCCGGCGGCTCGTCGGTCGTGTGGTGGACGACGGTCACCGGGTGGAAGTCCGGTACGCGCAGGCCCGGCAGCAGCTCGGCGGCGGTCCGTGCGTCCGTCGCAAGCAGGACGGCCCGGCAGCGGATCTCGCCGTGCTCGGCGGTGGTCACGGACGTCGTGGCGACCGACGTGACCCGCACCCCGGTGTGCACGGTGCCCGGCGGCAACACCCGTGCCAGCAGCTCCGGCAGCGCCTCGGCGCCGCCCTCGGGCACGCACATCCGCCCGCTCGCGAAGGAGCGGAGCGCCAGATCCGCGCACCGGCTGGACGTCGCCAGTTCCGGGTCGCACAGCAGCGCGGCGAGCAGCGGCCGCAGGAAGCCGTCGATCGTCCGCGCCGGAACGCCCCGCTCGGCGAGAGCCTGCGCGGCGGGCAACTCGGTGCGGGCGAGCAGCCGTTCGACGGGCACGGTGGCCAGCCGGGCGAGCGCGGCGCCGAGCCTGGCCTGGTCGACGGCCGTGCCCAGCGGTGCGCCCGCGCGGACCCGCGGTATGGGCGTCTGTCCCGGAACACCCCGTACGGGCCCGGTCCTCGGGGCGCTCGCCAGGGCGCGCACCGCGTGGAGTGCGCCCCTTGCGCGCCGGGCGCTCAACGGGCTCGCCACCGCGCCCGCGCGATGCCGGCGCCCGTCGCTGTGCAGCAGTACGCCCGGCGCGAAGAGGCGCAGCGCCAGTGCGTCGAGCCCGGGTGTCAGCCGTAACTCCGGATACGACGTCGACAGGAGTTGCCCGATCCGGTCGAGCCGGAACCCGTCGACTTTCTCGGTCGACATGCGGCCGCCCGGGTAAGGGGCGGCCTCCAGCACTGCGGTCCTCACTCCTGCGCTGGTCAGCCGATGCGCCGCGGAGAGTCCGGCGACCCCGGCTCCCACGATGACGACGTCCGCCTGGTACGCGGGCTCAAGCACGTGCCCCTCCTCGAGGTTGCGCGGCCGGTGGAGACGTCATGCCCCCAACTGGCTCCGGGGATACCCGAGTTCGGGTCGAGGTTAGGGCTGTGATCGGTCAAAAACAGTCGCGCATGGGCAGAGCACGGTCGCACAGCGGTCGCATGCGGGCGCTCGGTGTCGCCCGACCGATACATGGCGGGTACCCGGCTTGACCCTTCGATTACTTGGCGGCAGCCCGGATCGCCCCCTCGATGTCCGGGAACGCGAAGGTGAATCCGGACTCCAGCAGCCGCTTCGGCAGCACCCGTTGGCTGCCCAGTACGTCCCCGGCCAACTCGCCGAGGACCGTCCGCAGCACCGGCGCGGGGACCGGGAAGGGCGTCGGCCGGTGCAGTACCCGCCCCATCGCCTCGGTGATCTCACGGTTCGTCAGCGGCTGCGGCGCCGTCACGTTGAACGGGCCCGACAGATCGTCCCGGTCGATCAGATGCCGGATCGCGGCCACCTCGTCGTGCAGCGAGACGAACGACCAGTACTGCCGTCCGTCCCCCAGCCGCCCGCCGAGCCCAGCCTTGAACAGCGGGAACAGCCGCCCCCAGGCCCCGCCCTGCCGGGCCACCACCAGCCCCGTGCGCGGGAACACCGTCCGTACGCCCGCCTCCTGCGCGGGCGCCGCCGCGCCCTCCCACTCCACGGCCAGCGAGGGCAGGAAGCCCTCCCCGGGCGGGGCGCTCTCGTCGACGGCCCGGTCGCCGGTCTCGCCGTAGTAGCCGATCGCGCTGCCGTTCACGAACACCCGCGGCGGCTCGTCCAGCGACACCATCGCCTCCGCCAGTGCCGCCGTGCCCTGCACCCGGCCGCTGCGCAGCTTCGCCTTGTACGCATCCGTCCAGCGCCGCGAGCCCACGTTCGCGCCGGCCAGATTGACCACGGCGCCGCACCCCGCGAGCCCGGCCGCGTCCACGTACCTGCGCTCGGGGTCCCACCGGACCTCGTCCGCCGAGCGGGGTGCACGGCGCACCAGCCGCACCACCTCGTGCCCGTCCGCGACCAGCGAGCGCACCAATGCGCCGCCGATCAGTCCGGAGGAGCCGGCCACCGCGATTCTTGAAAGTTCCATGACCTCAATCCTGCCGTTGACCACATAAAACCCCGGTCGGGTTCCCGGGGGTCCGGTCGTAGGGTGACGCTCATGCCCGAGCCGTACAAAGCCCGTATACGCGCTGCTCTGCCCGATGACGAGGAGGAGCTGTCCCACCTCGACCGTGTCACGTGGTCGCCGACGCACGCGGTCATGCCCGAACCGCGCCCGCCCTACCCGCCGTTCTTCACCGAGCGCCACGCCCCGGAGGACCATCTGGTCGCGGAGCTCGACCGCCGTATCGTCGGCTACGTCCGCCTCGGCTTCCCCACTCCGCTCGCCTGTAACGCGCACGTCCGGCAGATCCAGGGCCTCGCCGTCGCCGACGAAGCGCGTGGCCTCGGTGTGGGCCGGGCGCTGATCCGGGCGGCGGTGGAGGAGGCGTGCCGCAGGGGCGCACGCCGGCTCACCCTGCGCGTCCTCGGTCACAACACGCCGGCGCGCAAGCTGTACGAGTCCGAGGGGTTCGTGGTGGAGGGGGTGCTGCCCGAGGAGTTCTTCCTGGACGGGCAGTTTGTGGACGATGTGTTCATGGGGCGCAGCCTCTGACACCGGCACGCCAGGGCCTCATGAGGTGACGAGTTCCCCCGTACCCACCGCCGCCGTCGCGTTGGCCGCGCGCCTGGCGTCGGAGGCGACCTCGGCGACCGTGAGGACGTAGCCGGTCCGGTCGTCGGAGGTGGAGCGGGCGAAGACGACGCCGAACACCTTGCCGTCGGTGGTCAGCAGCGGGCCGCCGGAGTTGCCGGGGCGGACGGTGGAGCGGATCGAGTAGATCTCGCGGGTGACGGTCTCGTCGTTGTAGATGTTCTGCCCGGTCGCCCGCACCCGGTTCGCGACCGTCGCCGCCTGGAGGTTCAGGTCGCCGTCCTCGGGATAGCCCGCCACGACGGCCGAGTCGCCTCGGGTGGCCTCCTCGTCGAACGACAGGACGGGGGCGCGCAGATCCGGGACGTACAGCACGGCGACGTCCCGGTCCGGGTCGAAGAGCACCACCCGCGACTCGTACGACGGCCCGACGCCGCCGACCCGGACGCTGGGGGCGTCGATGCCGGCCACCACATGGGCGTTGGTCATCACGTGCTGCGGGGAGTAGACGAAGCCACTGCCCTCGCGGCCCTGGGTGCCCGCGGTGCCCTCGATCTTGACCGTGCTGAGCTTGGCGGCGTTCGCGGCGGCCGGCGTGACGCTGTCGCCGGAGGGCTCGGCGACCTCGGCGGTCGACTCGTTCTCGAAGGGGTTGAAGACCTGCGGGAACCCGGCTTCGGTGAGCGCGGAGGTGGCTCGGGAGAACCAGGCGGGGGTCGTGTCCGGCATCGCGTCCTGCACGGTCCCGAGCAGCCGGGAGTCCCGGATGGCGGCGGTCAGCAGCGGGGAGGAGGACGCGGCGAGAACGCTCGCGGCCACCCACGCCACGATCAGCACGGCCACCGAGTTGGCCACGGCACCGCCGACGCCGTCCGCCACCCTGAGCGGCCCGCGGTCCAGTTCCCTTCGCAGCCGCAGCGCCAGCCGTCCCGCCAGCTCGTGCACCAGGACCGCCGGGAGCAGCACGGTGAGCACCGCGGTCACGGTCGCCCCCGTCGTGCCCGGTGTGACCAGGTCCATCATCCACGGCAGGATCCATACGCCGATCACCGCGCCGCCCACGAAGCCGGCCAGCGAGATGCATCCGGCCACCAGTCCGCGCCGGTATCCGGACGCCGCGTAGGCCAGGATCACCAGCAACAGCAGGATGTCGAGCAGGTCCACAGAGCCGCCTTTCTCTCGGACCCCTTAGTACGCGCGCGAGACGCCTGTTGATCAGTGCCCGCGCACGCGCCGCCGGGAACCGGCCACGCCGCGTGCACCTGGAGAAACGCCCCGGACCAGGACGATGGTTCCACCGGGCGTCACAGCACACATCGCGGGCGGACCGGATCCGTCGGACAGTAGAGCCATGCGTGCCTTCCGACGGGTCACCCGAAGGGTCTTCCGAGGAACACGGGGGAGACGAAGACCACGTGCCGTACGAATACCGTGGGCTGCGCGGATGCGGGGGGCTGGGGGAGGCGCGGGCCGGGAGCCGTTACAGGGGGATTCGACGGGGGCTCGGGATTTCGTGGAGGGGGCTGGGCGGACAGCGGGCCCGGATGGCGTGGCGGGGGGCGCACCGGCATCGGACGGTGAACCATCGCGGGACACTTCGCGAGGAGCCGGCGCGGGCCCATGGCGGGAGGCTGCGGGCGGGCCCGCTCCAGGGCGGGGGGAGGACGCGCCGCCCGCGCAGGAGGAGGCCGTACCGGAACGGCCGTCCCGGCCGGTGGAGCCGCGCGTGCCGGAAGAGCTGCCTGTGGGGGAGGAGCCGGGGCTGCGGGAGCGGTCAGTCGTGGCGGACCGGCCCTTCGCGCGCGAGCTGCCGCCTGTGCGGGATGAGGCGGTCTTTCGGGAGCAGCCGGACGTGTCGGCACGGCCCGTACTGCGGAATCAGCCACCCGCGGGGGCGGCGGCGCCCGTGCGCGAACAGCCGGCGCCGCAGGGGCCGCCCACCGCAGGAGAGGGGCCTGCCCTCCAGGGGCAGCCGAAACTGCGACCGCAGCCGACCGTGCCGGGACGGCCGGCCGGGCCGGTACCCGGTGACATGCCGCAGGACCGGGCCGGGTGGCCGTCGGCCGGTCGGTGGGGCCAGATGCACGGGCGGAGCCGGTGGCAGCCGCTCTCGGCATGGCGGGTGCACCCCGTCGCGTTCGCGCTGCTCGGCTGTGTCCCCGGCCTCGCCGCCGTTCTCGCGCTGGGGTTGTGCGCGAGTGGCGTCGAGCGGATCGTCGCGGCCGGTTCGCGGCCGGTCGCGGCGCGGCCCGCCGCCTCGCATCAGGCGCCCCGGCCCACCATCGTGCCGAGGTCGGCCTGGCTCGACCACGAGACCCGGCGTGCCCAGCCACCCCCGCGTTACGACGACACCGTCGTCGCCGTGTTCGTCCACCACACCGACTCACCCAACGGCTACGACTGCGCCGACGTACCCCGGATCATCCGGTTCGTGTACGCGGGCCAGACCGGCTCCCGCGACTGGGACGACATCGGCTACAACTTCCTCGTCGACCGCTGCGGCACCATCTACGAGGGCCGTGAGGGCGGCATCGCCCGGCCCGTGACCGGCGCCCACACCCAGGGCTTCAACCACCGCACCACCGGCATCGCCGCCATCGGCACCTTCACGGAAGGCGTACCCGTGCCGAAGGCGATGACCGACGCGATCGCCGCGGTGGCCGCCTGGAAACTGGGGCTCTCCGACACGGACCCCCGCACGAAGGTCCGACTGACCTCCAGCAACAGCTACAGCCGCTACGCCTCCGGCACCACCGCGACGTTCCCCGCCATCGTCGGCCACGACGTCGGCTACATGACGAGCTGCCCGGGCGCCGCCCTCAGCGAGCGTCTCCCGGAGATCAGGGAGACGGCGGCCCGGTTGCAGGGCAGGCACTGACGCGTGCGGTCTCCTTGCCGGCCCGGAGTTGTCGTGCGGCCGAGGGCCCTACAGCGCGGACCTGCCTGCTCGCGCCCTCGCCCGAACCGGCGTGACCCGCCCCCCCGCCTGCCCCGGTCTGATCCTCCCCCGTGCCGCCCGGCGTGCCCCACTCCTCGGGCGCTCGCCCCGGCACAACCCCGCCCCGGCCGGTCACCGCCTCCCCAGATAAACCCCCAGCGCCCGCTGCAACACCCTCCCCTGGCTCCCCACCGGCAGTTCCCACTCGCCGAGGTACTCCACCGCACGGCCGCCCGCGCCGGTCTTGAACAGGAGGCGGCCGAGGAGGCGGTCCTCGGTGAGGGTGGGGGTGATGGACCGGAGGTCGTAGGTGTCGGCGCCCGCGGCCCGGGCGTCGCCCAGCATCCGCCACAGCAGGGCGCTGCTGGGTCGCAGTTCACGACCCCGGCGGCCGGACGCGGCGTAGGAGTGCCAGGCCCTGGAGCCGACGCTGATCATGAGGGCCGCGGAGAGCACCTCGCCGTCGTACTCGGCGAGGTAGAGCCGCAGCCGGTCCTCGTCCTCGGCGTTCAGGGCCGCCCACATGCGCCGGAAGTAGTCCAGCGGGCGAGCTTTGAAGCCGTCGCGGGCGGCCGTCACGGTGTACAGACGGTAGAACTCGGGCAGGTCGGCCGCCGAGCCCCACGAGATCCGGACGCCCGCCGCCTCGGCGGTGCGCAGCGACTGTTCCCAGTGCGGTGCGAGCGCGGCACGCAGATCGTCCACCGAGCGCCCCGCCAACGGGATCTCACAGCCGTAGCGCGGCTGACCGAGCCCGAACCCGCTCCCGTCGTCCTCCTCGCACCGCCGCCACCCCAGCCGCCGCAGCCGCTCCGCGGCGTCGAGGGCGTAACCGTCGATGCCGGCCGTGGGCACATCGCGCAGCTGACCCACCTCGCGGTCGGCGATGCCCGCCGTCACGTCGGCCGCGTCCCAGTGGCGTACGACGAGCGGCGGGCCGATCCGGACGGAGAACGCCCCGATCCGCTTCAGGTGGGCGACGAGCGGGTCCAGCCACCGTTCCAGGCGTGGCGTACGCCAGTCGATGGCGGGCCCGTCGGGGAGGTAGGCCAGGTAGCGCCGGGTGCCGGGCAGGGGCCGGTACAGGACCAGCGCCGTCGCGACCATCTCGTCGCCCTCGAACCACCCCACGCTCTCCGGCAGCCAGTCGGGCTTCACATCGCCCCACTCGGGGATCTGCAGATGGCTCGCGTCGGGATACAGCCGTAGGTGGGCCAGATGCTCCTGGCGCGGTATCTCCCGCACGTACAGGCTGGTCATGGGCAGGGTGCTCCTGTTCGGTCCGGTCACCCTAAGCCGGAGATCACGGAACCGGTCAAGAGACGGAGCGTGAACCTTCCGGAAAGGCCCCCGCCGGCTTCCTCACCGGCTCGCTCACCGGCTCCGTCACCGGCTCGCTCACAGGCTTCTCGTAGCCGACTCAACGATCTCCCCGAGACAGCCTCCCTATCGTCATGCACACGCACTGACCGGAGGTGGGGATCATGAGCAGCGACAACGGCACGCCCAACCACAGCAGCAAGCGGGTCTGGACCGTGGTCTGCGCGGTCGCGACCGTCGTCCTGGGGCCGGCCGCCGTCACGGCGTCCGCGCTCGACCAGGCCAATGAGGCGCCGATGCACCACGCGGTGCAGGCCGACCCGGCGCAGCCGCAGGCCTACCTCCCGTCGGACCCCAGCCGCAGGCGGACCGCCGCGGCCTGATCCGGCTCAGTCCTCAGTCCTCAGTCCTCAGGCCTTGAAACGCTCCCACAGCTTGGGATACCGGTCCGCCAGCGCCCGCTCGTTCTCGAAATCGACCGGCGTGCCCTCCGGTTCCGGGGGCGCGGGCGGGATGCCGAGGTCGGGGGCGACGGTGCCGGTGAGCTGTTCGTAGGCCTCGTCCGCGGCGTAGCCGAGCTCCTCGGCGTCGCCGTCGAACTCCTCGTCGAAGTCGTCCAGCAGGTCGGCCAGCGAGTCGGGGTCGTGCACGCCGCCCTCGTACACCTCGCGGCCCTGGCCGATCAGCCAGCACCGGAAGAAGTCGAACGCGTCGTCGCTGGCCCCGTCCAGCAGAACCCAGGCGGCGCCCCACAGGTCCCAGGTGTACGCGCGGTTGTAGCGGGCCTCGAAGTGACGGGCGAAGTCGAGCACCGAGTCGGGGTCCTGCTGGAGCAGCCGCTCCACGAGCAGGTCGGCCTGCTCCTCGGGGTCGCCCTCGGCGGCCTCACGGGCGCCGTCCACCAGCTCCCAGAACTCCGTCTCGTCCATCACGCGTCCAGCATCGGCCCTGCGAGGGTGGGGCGCACGTGGAGTGCGACGGATTGTTATCGGCGTACGGGCCTTGGGCCGGTCGGGCAGGGCGGTGTCCGACCGGTGCCCGGCCGGTGTCCCGGCTCACGCTCCGTACAGCGCGGCCAGCCGTATCGCATCGTCCGTGAACCGCTCCCTCAGCGAATCCGGCGCCAGCACCTCGATCTCCGGCCCCAGCGACGCGAGCTGGGTGTGGGCGACCTCCTCGGACTCCACGGGCAGCGTCAGCGTCACCCAGCCGTCCCCGTCCGGGGCGTCCGCCGCTCGCAGTGCCTCCCGCGCGGACTGCGGATCGACGGTGTACGGCAACCGGCGCACCCCACCCGGCGACACCCGCACCACGACCTCGGCCCGCAGCAGGGACCGCGCGAACTGCTCGGCGCGCTCCTCCCAGAAGCCCGGCAGATCGAATTCCCCGTCCCGCTCGAACCGCTCCTCACCTCGGTCCACGGCGGTGAACCGGTCGATGCGGTACACCCGGTACGAGCCGTGTCCCGCCACGCGGGCGCACAGGTACCAGACCCCCGCCTTCAGCACGAGCCCGTACGGCTCCAGCTCCCGCCCGACCTCGCTCTCCCCGCGCCGGTACCGGGCCACGATCCGCCGGTCGTCCCACACCGCGTCCGCGACGGCCGGCAGCAGCTCGGGTGTCTTCGGCTCCCTGAACCAGTTCGGGGCGTCCAGATGGAACCGCTGGGCGGCGGAACGGGAGGCGTCCCGCAGCGAGGGCATCAGGGCCGCCGACACCTTCAGCGTGGCGGCGGAGGCCGCGTCCTCCAGCCCCATCTCCCGCAGCGCGCCCGGAAGCCCGCTCAGGAACAGCGCCTCGGCCTCGCTCCGCCCGAGCCCCGTCAACCTGGTCCGGTACCCGCCGATGAGCCGGTACCCGCCGGCCCGCCCCCGATCCGCGTACACCGGGACACCGGCCTCGGACAGGGCCTGCGCGTCCCGTGTGACGGTCCGCTCCGAGACCTCCAGCTCGCGCGCGAGCTCGGCCGCGGTCATGGAGGGCCGGGACTGCAGAAGCAGCACCATCTTGATGAGCCGGGCAGCACGCATACGGCCATCATGCCGGGGCCCACTGACAACGAACCCGCTGACGACGAACCCGCTGACGACGAACCCGCTGACGGCGAACCCGCTGACGGCGAACCCGCTGACGGCGAAGGGGCACGGCAGCCGCCGTACCCCTTCGTCTTCGTCGCAGACCAGGAAGGTCAGCTCTTACAGGCCGTACTTCTCGCGCGCTTCCTTCACGGCCGTCGCCTTGACCTCGCCGCGCTTCGCGAGCTGGGCCAGGGCCGCGACGACGATCGACTCGGCGTCGACGCCGAAGTGGCGGCGGGCCGCCTCGCGGGTGTCGGAGAGGCCGAAGCCGTCCGCGCCCAGCGAGGAGTAGTCCTGCTCCACCCACTGCGCGATCTGGTCGGGAACCTGGCGCATGTAGTCGGAGACCGCCAGCACCGGGCCCTCGGCACCCTGGAGCGCCTGGCGAACGAACGGCATCCGCTCCTCGCCGCGCAGCAGGGCCGCGTCGGCCTCCAGAGCGTCCCGGCGCAGCTCCGTCCAGGACGTCGCCGACCAGACGTCGGCCGCCACGCCCCACTCCTCGGCGAGCAGCCTCTGTGCCTTGAGCGTCCAGTGGATCGCCGTGCCGGAGCCGAGCAGCTGGATGCGCGGGGCGTTCGCCACCGGGGTCAGGCCCGCCGACTCCGCCGTGTTGAAGCGGTACAGGCCCTTGACGATGCCCTCGTCGACGCCGTCCACGGCGGGCTTCGCGGGCTGCGGGAGCGGCTCGTTGTAGACGGTGAGGTAGTAGAAGACGTTCTGGTCCTCGCCCGGGGCCGCCTCGCCGTACATCCGGCGCAGACCGTCCTTGACGATCGCCGCGACCTCGTACGCGAAGGCCGGGTCGTACGTCAGCGCGGCCGGGTTCGTCGCCGCGATCACCGGCGAGTGACCGTCGGCGTGCTGGAGGCCCTCGCCCGTCAGCGTCGTACGGCCCGCGGTGGCGCCGACGAGGAAGCCGCGGCCGAGCTGGTCGCCGAGCTGCCACATCTGGTCGGCAGTGCGCTGCCAGCCGAACATCGAGTAGAAGATGTAGAACGGGATCATCGTCTCGCCGTGCGTGGAGTACGCGGTCGACGCGGCGATGAAGTCGGCCATCGAACCGGCCTCGGTGATCCCCTCGTTGAGGATCTGGCCGTTCTGGGCTTCCTTGTAGTACATGAGCTGGTCGCGGTCGACCGGCTCGTACGTCTGGCCCTTGGGCGAGTAGATGCCCAGGGACGGGAAGAGGCTCTCCATACCGAAGGTGCGCGCCTCGTCGGGGACGATCGGCACCCAGCGCTTGCCCGACTCCTTGTCGCGGACCAGGTCCTTGATCAGGCGGACGAAGGCCATGGTGGTGGCCACGTTCTGGGAGCCGGAGCCCTTGTCGAAGGAGGCGAAGGCCTTCTCGGAGGGGGCGGGCAGCGGCGCCACCGGGTGGACGCGCCGGGCCGGGGCCGGGCCGCCGAGAGCCGCGCGGCGCTCCTGGAGGTAGCGGACCTCGGGGGAGTCGGCGCCGGGGTGGCCGTAGGGAACCACGCCGTCGACGAACTGCGCGTCGGAGATGGGGAGTTCGAGCAGGTCGCGCATCGTCTTGAACTCGTCCACCGTCAGCTTCTTCATCTGGTGGTTGGCGTTCTTCGACGCGAAGCCCTCGCCGAGGGTGTGGCCCTTGACCGTCTGGGCCAGGATGACCGTCGGCGCGCCCTTGAACTCGACGGCGGCCTTGTAGGCGGCGTACACCTTGCGCGCCTCGTGACCACCGCGGGAGAGGTGGAAGCACTCCAGGATCTTGTCGTCGCTCAGCAGCTTCGCCATCTCGGCGAGCTCCGGGTCCTTGCCGAAGAAGTCCTGGCGGATGTAGGCGGCGTCGCGGGTCTGGTACGTCTGCACCTGCGCGTCGGGTACCTCACGCAGCCGGCGTACGAGCGCGCCGGTCGTGTCGAGCTGGAACAGCTCGTCCCACGCCGTGCCCCAGAGCGTCTTGACGACGTTCCAGCCGGCGCCGCGGAACTGGGCCTCCAGCTCCTGCACGATCTTGAAGTTGGCGCGGACCGGGCCGTCGAGGCGCTGCAGGTTGCAGTTGATGACGAAGGTCAGGTTGTCCAGGCCCTCGCGGGAGGCCAGGGCGAGTGCCGCCGTCGACTCGGGCTCGTCCATCTCGCCGTCACCGAGGAACGCCCACACGTGGGACGCGGAGACGTCCTTGATGCCGCGGTTGGTGAGGTACCGGTTGAAGCGGGCCTGGTAGATGGCCGAGAGCGGGCCGAGGCCCATGGACACCGTCGGGAACTCCCACAGCCAGGGCAGGCGGCGCGGGTGCGGGTACGACGGGAGGCCGTCGCCGCCGGACTCGCGGCGGAAGTTGTCGAGCTGCTGCTCGTTCAGCCGGCCGTCGAGGAAGGCGCGGGCGTAGATGCCGGGGGAGGCGTGGCCCTGGATGTACAGCTGGTCGCCGGAGCCGTCCGCCTCCTTGCCCTTGAAGAAGTGGTTGAAGCCGGTCTCGTAGAGCCAGGCCGCGGAGGCGAAGGTGGCGATGTGGCCGCCGACGCCGTATTTGGAGCCGCGGGTCACCATGGCGGCCGCGTTCCAGCGGTTCCATGCGGTGATACGGGCTTCCATCGCCTCGTCACCGGGCGCGGACGGCTCGGCGGGGGTGGGGATGGTGTTGACGTAGTCGGTCTCGAGGAGCTTGGGCAGCGCGATGCCGGTGCCCTCGGCCCGCTCCAGCGTCCGGCGCATCAGGTATGCGGCGCGGTGCGGACCTGCTGCCTTGGCGACCGCGTCCAGTGAGGCCTGCCATTCGGCGGTCTCCTCCGGATCACGGTCGGGGAGCTGGTCGAGCGCGCTCGGCTGGATGGCGTTGGGGTCGGTCATGTCGCCGCCTTCCTCAGTCGAAGGGGGTTCCCTCATCGGTAAGGGTTCGGGGGTGCCCTTTGTCTTTGGCAGGACAGGGCGGAGGGCTTGGGTGCAAGCCCGTCGGCGACTGTAACTCCCTGATCGATGATCGATCAAAGGTTGGAGGGCTAAAAGGTCCCTATACCGCGAAAATTGGCATCCGGTGCCGGGAGGGCAGGCACGCGGTGCCGCGTTTTCCCTGCTCACATGAGTTGTGGGCGGCTAGCTTGGGCGGGCTCGGCGCTCGGGTTCAGCTCGTCGCGGTCTGCGGGGGCGTCATGCTCTCGTGGTCCTGGTGGTGCCGTGCCGCCTACTCGCGGGTGATCACCTCGGTGGCTGCGCCGACGGCGACCGCGACCGGCCAGGCCATGGCTCCGGCTGCGGTCATGCCGCCGAGGACGCCATAGAAGGCCAGCTTGCGGGGCGAGGGGAGCATCGACATCGCGGTGGTCGCCGTGGACGCGGCTGCGGACGTCGCCGTCGAGGTGGCCTTGCGGGCACCCGAGAACATGTCGCCCGGGGTCACGTAAGGGATGGGAACCCGGGGGTGCGCGGTGTGCAGATGCACCACCTTGCCGCCGGTGTGCTTGCCGTCGCCCTGGGGCCCGGCCTCGGGCGGGGCGGTCTGCCGTACTTGCTGCGTCTGTGTCTCTGGGGAAGTCATCACTGTCTCCCCTGCTGGGAAGCATGGGTAGGGGTGTGGGTGTTTCCCACCCGGCTTCCATCGATACGTGCAGCTAAACCCGGCGTAACGGGCAATTCGCTCAGGCTGGTCCAGTGACCGCGCCCAGGTCTACGCGGTCGCCGGACGCGCGCCCGTGGCGAACGCCTTCCACAGCTGCATGGCCAGGCGCACCAGAACGGCCTCGAGGAGGGCGATCGCCACCTGGGTCAGGATCGTGCCGAGTATCTGCGGCATGGTGGCCGCCTTTCGTGTGCGTCGTGCGGGGTACGCCTCCCTTTGTCCGGGCTGATGTCATCCGGCAGGCTGCACACGGGTTGCCTGCGGGTGAACTTTCGCCAGCGCATCAAGAGCCCCCGGGCCACCGCGGGCACCAGCACCGACCCCGCCGCCGACGCCAGCGCGATCGTCCAGCCGGCCGGACCGAGGGGCCGGCTGCCGAAGAAGTGGCTGAGCCCCGGCACGGTCACGACCACGCCCAGCACCACCAGCGACCCCACCACGGCAGCCGCCACCACCGGGTCACGGCCCGCGTCCTGGAGCGTCTGGAACAACTGCGACGTCACCAGGGCGACCAGGGCGACGGTGTCGGCGTGCGCCCGGGTGCCGGTCGCCCGGGCGGCGATCCAGGCGGCACTGGCGGCCACGGTGGTGACGGCGGCGCGCAGCCGGATGTGCCGGGTCAGGGCCTTGCCGAGCGATGCCTCCGGGCCCTCCGCGAGCAGCTGCTCGCTGTGCGCGGCGGGCGGCCGGGCGGCGATGGCCATGGCAGGCAGCATGTCGGTGAGCACGTTGACCAGGAGCAGCTGGCGGGCGTTCAGCGCACTGCGCCCGGTGAACAGCGTGGTGGCGAGGGTGAAGGCGATCTCCCCCAGGTTGCCGCCGAGCAGGATGCCCAGGGCTCTGCGCACCGAGGCCCACATGGCCCTGCCCTCGACGAAGGCGTCGACGATCGTCTCGATCCGGTCGTCGGTGACGACCACGTCGGCGGCGGCACGGGCCGCAGGGGTGGCCCGGGAGCCGAGCGCGATACCGACGTCGGCGATGCGGATCGCGGGCGCGTCGTTGGCACCGTCGCCGGTGACGGCCACGACGCGGCCGGCCGAGCGCAGCGCGGTGACGATACGGACCTTGTGCGCCGGGGTGGTCCGGGCGAACACGGTGATGTCCGGCAGCGTCCTGGCGAGCGCCGCATCGTCCAGGGCGTCCAGCTCCGCCCCGGTCATCAGGCGCGGCTCCTCCTCGGGACGCAGCTCCCGGGCGATCGCGGCGGCCGTGCTGGGGTGGTCGCCGGTCACCATGACGATGCGCACCCCGGCCCGCGACAGCCGGTCCACGCTCTCGGCGGCGGTGGCCCGCACCGGGTCCGCGAGGCCCAGCAGGCCCAACAGGCAGAGCCCGTCGACCACGTCGTCGTCGAGGTCGCCCGGCCCCTCGGCGGTGTCCCGCGGTGGGCCCTCGGGCAGCACGCGCTCGGCGACCGCCAGCACCCTGAGTCCGCGCCGGGCCAGCCGGTCGACCTCCGCCTCCGTCTCCGCGCGCAGCCGCTCGTCGAACGGTTCGGCATCGGCGTCGCCCCGCCGGATGCGGTCGCAGCGGGCCAGTACGACCTCCGGCGCGCCCTTGACGACGACCCGTGCCTCGCTGTCGGACCGCCCCAGCACGGCGTGATAGCCGCGCCCCGGCTCGAACGGCAGCTCCGCCAGCCGCTCCCAGGTGTCCGTCCCGAGCCCGGCAGCCCGGGCCGGAGCGGCGCCGAGCAGCTCGGCCCCCTTCGCGATGGCCCGGTCGGTGGGATGGGCGAGGTCCGCGGCGGCGCCCGGCGGTCCGGCGAGGGCGGCCGTACCGACGATCCGGCGCAGCGCAGGGGGCAGCGGGTCGCACGCACCGGGCTGCAGGTCGTGGGAGACCTGGCCGGGCTCCGGCCCATGGGAGTCCCGGCCCGGCTCCGTTCCCTGGGAACTCCGGTCGAGCTGCAGGTCGTGGGAGACCTGGCCGTCGGAGACCTGCTGGAGGCTGATCCGGCCCTCGGTGAGGGTGCCGGTCTTGTCGAAGCAGAGCACGTCGGTGCGGCCCAGCGCCTCGATGGTGGAGGCGCTGCGGACCAGGGTGTCGCGCGTGGACAGCCTGCGGGCGGCGGCCAGCTCGGCGACCGTGGCGACGAACGGCAGCCCCTCCGGTACGGCCGCCACGCACAGGCTCACCGCGGAACCCAGGGCGGCGCCCAGGGGCCGTCGGCGCAGCATGTCGACGCCGAAGAGGACGGCGCCCGCGCCGACGGAGAGGGGCAGGAACCACCGGCCGAGCGCCTTCAGCCGCCGCTCCACCCCGCTCTCCGGCGGCCCGCCCTCGGGGCCCGCATCGCCCGCGCTGCCCGCCTCGGTGGCCGTCCCGGTGGCGACCACGACGGCGAGGGCGTGGCCGGCCGCCACCGTCGTGCCCTCGTAGAGCATCGACGTACGGTCCGCGACCGCGCGGGCAGCGGTCGGGGCTGCGCTCTTCACGACCGGAAGGGACTCGCCGGTGAGGCTCGACTCGTCCACCTCGAGGCCCTGTGCCTGCACGACGCGGCAGTCCGCCGGGACCGAATCGCCGGCCCGCAGTTCGATCACGTCGCCGCGCACCAGGTGATCGCCGGCCGCCTCCACCGCCTCCGCCCGGCCGGGCCTGCGCACCCGCACCCGCACCGAGGTGGCCTCGACGAGCCGCTCCGCCGCGGTGTCGGCCTGCTGCCGCTGCACGCCGCCGACCAGCGCGTCCACGCCGAGCACCCCGCCGATCAGCACGGCGTCCAGCACCGAGCCGAGCGCAGCCGAGATGCCGCCGCCCACCGCCAGAACCGGCGTGAGCGGATTGGCCAGTTCCTCCGCGACCCGGCCGATCAGGGTGACCGCACCGTCGTGCCGGTCGTGGCCCGCGAACTGGCGGCGCCGGGCGGACTCCGCCACGTCCAGCCCCCGCGACGAGGTGGCGAGCCGGGACATCACCTGACGTACCGCCATCGCGTGCCAGGGCGTGCGTTCGGTGGCGGCCGGGGCCGGGCGGCCGTGCAGCCGCCATCCCGCCCAGAAGCCCGTCGCAACGCCGCCGATGGTGACCGCATCGGCCACCAGGCGGGCCCGCGCCCAGGCCCGCGGACGCGGCACGAGCAGGGCCAACGCCGAACCCGCCACCGCGCCGACCGCCTCCAGCCGGGCGCACAGCCGGCCGATCCGCCGGGCTTCCGGCAGGGCCGTCAGCAGCAGGTGCACGACGTCGGGAGGGGCGGCCACGTCGGCGTCCCACGGGACGTGCCGGGGGTCCGAGATCGAGCCGATGCCCAGGTCGCCGCGGACGAGTGCGCGCCGGGTCCAGGGCGAGACCACCGCGACCCCGTGCCCGTCCGCCTGGAGGGAGCGCACCAGCGCGGCGGTGCGCCGGTGTCCGGTGGGTACGGCCTCCTCCAGCCCGAACCGCCGGTGCAGCCCGGGCGGCCCGCCCACCAGCCGCACCTGACCGCACTCCTTCGCCGCACGCACCAAGTGATGCGCCAGCGGATGCAGTTGGGCCACCAGGGCGGCCACGGCCACCGGCGTCCCCTGCCGCAGCACGACCACGACCCGCGCCCCTTCCGCTGCCCACTGTCGGGCCTGCGCGGCGGCGTCCGGGGGCACGTCGTCGTCACCCGCCGATCCGTCGGCCGCGCTGTCACCGAACGGCCGCAACTCCCAGCCGTCCCGCCGCCCGGGCACCGGGGAGCCCCCGAGATGCCGGGCCCGCCGGGCGGCCGCCTCCGCGGCGTCGATCAGCTCGTGAATGCGTACGTGAATCTCGTCGGCGTCCGGAACGTCGTCAGCAGCGTCGTCAGGAGCGTCTTCGGGCGCGTCTTCGGGGGCGTCGTCCGAACTGCCGCCCGCCGGGCGGCCGTTCCTGGGACCGGCCGAGGAGAACATCTCCGGGCTGCCGCCGTCGTCCCCTCCCGCTCCCAGCCGCAGGACGCTCTCGACCGTCCAGTCGCGGCCGGCCAGAACCCGGGCGTCGAGGACCACCGTGTCGATACGGTCCAGGCGGCGCAGCACCTCCGGCCGCAGCACCAGCGCGCCCCGGTCGGAGAGGGCCCGGCCCACCGAGGACGCGAACGCCTCGCGGCCGGACTGGGGGCCGCGCGGAGTTCCCGCGATCAGCAGCGCCAGCCCACGGTCGTGGCTGAAGGTGCCGACCGACGTCAGTCCGTACGCCGCGAGCGACACCGGCGCGGCCACGTTCGCGTACCGGTCGCCCGGGCCCGGGGGCAGCGGCGCGGGGCGCTCGTAGGCCGGCACCGCGTCGTGGCGGTACGTCCCCTCGTGCGCGGCCAGCCGCGTCGCCCAGTCCGCCCACGCCCCGCGCCGGGCCTGCACCTCGGCGTACCGGGCTGCGGCCAGCACGGCGATCACGGTGGCGCCCAGCGGCCGGAACGTCAGCGTCGACACGACCAGGTTCACCACGGCGAAGCCGCGCTCCGTCGCCGTCTCGCCGATCCGTCGGGCGATGCCTTCACGCAACGGCGGTGCGGACTCCGCGAACTGGATCACCGACTGCACCAGCGGATGCAGCCCCCGCACCCGAAGCGCGTCCCCCACCGCAGCCACCCCGACGGCAAGAAGGCCCGCCCCAAGCCGAATGCCCGCCCCGACCTGCGCCCGACTGTCCCCGGGATACCCAACGGGCTCCCGCCCCCGATCGCCCCCGACGTCCCGGAGACCGCCTCGGGCTGCCGCCCCCTCACCCTGAGCCCCCCGAGCCGCCGTCCCGCCGCCCCGAGCGTCCTCGCAGGACGCGCCCTCCGCGGGGCCACCCCGAGGCCCTGGCTCGTCGCCCTGAGTTCCTTGGGGTTCTGGCCCCGTCTTCGGGTCACCCAGGGGCCCTAATCCGTTGCCCAGAGTTCCTTGGGGTTCTGACCCCGTCTTCGGATCACCCCGAGGCCTTGGCTCGTCGCCCTGAGCACCCTGAGGTTCCGTCCCCGCCTCCGGGGCGTCCCAACGGCCAAGCCCCTCGTCCCGAGTAGCCGGGGCTTTCACCCCTCCTCGCGGACCCCCTCCTCGCGGACCCCCGTCTCCCGGACCCCCTCCTGCCGGACCCCCTCAGCCCCTGCCCCCTCGCCCTCGGTTCTCGCCCCCTCCCCCGAGCACCACCCCCGCCCCCTCACGCCCCGCCCGCTCCTCCGCCAGGGCCTCGGCCGCCTCGACAACCCCAGCCACCACCTCAAGGTCCGTCTCCGGCCCGCAGCCCACATACACGCAGCCCAGCGCGCCGTTCACCTCGGCGCGGGTCACCCCCGGCAGGCGTCGCAGGGCTGTCTCCAGCTCGCGGGACGCGGGGATCGTGCCGGGTTGACCCAGGCGGCGTAGCTCGATCTGCACGCCGCCGGGAGTCGGCCAGCGGCCGGGCGTGCCGGGACGCAGCAGCGGTCCGATCAGTGGGAGTGCCGGCGTTACGGACGTCAGCCCCTGTGCGACGGACCGGGCCGCGGCAGTCGTGGCGGTCATGGCGGACCTGGGGAGCAGGGAAGAGAGCTGTCGCCAGATCACGCGGCCTCCAGAGGCCGACGGCGGGCTGAGGCGCCGCGCCGGGGAGAGGACGCGGTTCATCCCAGTATTGGCGTATATCGAGAGCCACGCTCGTCACAGCGGCCCTGGGGCGGGCCGGAGGGACGACAGACTGCCTCGGTCCCGACTACTCGCCTTCGTGCCGCGGCGCGCACCCGAGTACGTGGGACTTGACCATCTCGGCGATCCGCGGATCCCGGCGCTGGAACGCGGCCACCAACTCCTCGTGCTCCTCCGCGTACGACTGCTGCACCGTCCCCAGCCACCGGATCGACAGGGCCGTGAACACCTCGATGCCGAGGCCCTCCCAGGTGTGCAGCAGCACCGAGTTGCCCGCCGCCCGCACCAGCTCCCGGTGGAAGGCGACCGTGTGCCGCACCTGGCCCGTGCCGTCGGAGAGGCGGTCCGCCTCGTACAGGGCGGCGACATGCGGCTCCAGGGCGGAGCAGTCCTCCGCGAGGCGGTCGGCCGCGAGTTCCGCGGCGATGGCCTCGAGGCCCGCCCGGACCGGGTAGCTCTCCTCCAGGTCGGCCGCGGTCAGACTCCGTACCCGGACGCCCTTGTTGGGCGCGGACTCGATCAGCCGCAGCGACTCCAGCTCACGCAGCGCCTCCCGCACCGGCGTCTGGCTGACCTCCAGCTCGGTGGCGATCCGCCGTTCCACGATCCGCTCGCCCGGCTGCCAGCGCCCGCTGATGATCCCCTCCAGGATGTGCTCGCGGATCTGTTCGCGCAGCGAGTGGATGACGGGGGCGGTCGCGAGAGCTCCTTAGGGCGCGTTTGACGTTTAGACAATAAGGCCGGGACGCTCCGCCGGAGGGGCGCACGGGGGCGCTTTGGTGCAGGTGAGACGAGACTTACACGGAGACTTACACGCTCGGTCGGCCCGGCACAATGGCGATGCCCTCCCCCCGGAGACCGGGGGAAGGGCATCGTCGTACTGGCAGGCCGCATACAGCCGGCAGGGTCCTTACAGGCCGAGCTCGACCTCGAACTCGCCCGCCTCAAGGATCGCCTTGACCGCCGTCAGGTAACGGGCCGCGTCGGCACCGTCCACCAGACGGTGGTCGTAGGACAGGGTCAGGTAGGTCATGTCGCGGACGCCGATGACCGTGCCCTCCTCCGTCTCGATGACGGCCGGGCGCTTGACCGTGGCGCCGATGCCGAGGATCGCGACCTGGCCCGGCGGCACGATGATCGTGTCGAAGAGCGCACCGCGCGAACCGGTGTTGGAGATGGTGAAGGTCGCGCCGGACAGCTCGTCGGGCGTGATCTTGTTGGCGCGGACCTTGCCCGCCAGGTCGGCCGTGGCCTTGGCGATGCCGGCGATGTTGAGGTCGCCCGCGTGCTTGATGACCGGGGTCATCAGGCCCTTCTCCGAGTCCACCGCGATACCGATGTTCTCGGTGTCGAAGTAGGTGATCGTGCCCTCGGCCTCGTTGATCTTGGCGTTGACGGGCGCGTGCGCCTTCAGCGCCTGGGCCGCGGCCTTGACGAAGAACGGCATCGGGGAGAGCTTGACGCCTTCGCGGGCGGCGAAGGAGTCCTTCGCCCGGCCGCGCAGCTTCATCAGGCGCGTGACGTCGACCTCGACGACCGACGACAGCTGCGCCTGCTCGTGCAGCGCCTTGACCATGTTGTCGCCGATGACCTTGCGGATACGCGGCATCTTGACGGTCTGGCCACGCAGGGGCGAGGCCTCCAGCGCCGGCGCCTTCTTCGCGGCGGCGGCCGGGGCGGCAGCGGCGGGAGCCGGAGCAGCGGCGGCGGCCTTCGCGGCCTCGGCGGCGGCGATGACGTCCTGCTTGCGGATACGGCCGCCGACGCCGGTGCCCTTGACGGCGGCCAGGTCGACGCCGTTCTCGGCGGCGAGCTTGCGCACCAGCGGGGTGACGTAGGCGCCCTCGTCGGTCGGCTTGGCGGCGGCCGGAGCGGCCGGAGCCGGGGTGACCGGGGCCGGGGCGGCCGGCGCGGGAGCCGGAGCAGCGGGCTGGGCCGGAGCCGGGGCGGCAGCGGCGGGCGCGGCCGGAGCGGCGGGGGCAGCCGGAGCGGCCGGAGCCGCGGGGGCGGCCGGGGCAGCGGCGGCGGGGGCCGGAGCCTCCTGGGCCGGGGCGGCCGCCGGAGCGGCACCCGCGGCACCGATGACGGCCAGCTTGGCACCGACCTCGGCCGTCTCGTCCTCGCCCACCACGATCTCCAGCAGCGTGCCGGAGGCCGGGGCGGGGATCTCGGTGTCGACCTTGTCCGTCGACACCTCAAGCAGCGGCTCGTCGGCCTCGACGCTGTCACCGACCGACTTCAGCCAGCGGGTGACGGTGCCCTCGGTGACGGACTCGCCGAGCGCGGGCAGGACGACGTCCGTGCCCTCGGCGGAACCGCCGCCGGCGGCGGCCTCGGCGGTGGGAGCCGGGGCGGGAGCGGCCTGCTCGGTGGACGGGGCAGCGGCCTGCGGGGCCGGCTCCGGCTCGGCGGCCGGCTCCGGTTCGGCGGCCGGGGCGGGCTCGGCGGCGGGGGCCGGGGCAGCAGCGGGGGCGCCCGTGCCGTCGTCGATCACGGCCAGCTCGGCACCGACCTCGACCGTCTCGTCCTCGGCGACCTTGATGGAGGCCAGGACGCCGGCGGCGGGGGAGGGGATCTCGGTGTCGACCTTGTCGGTGGAGACCTCGAGCAGCGGCTCGTCGGCCTCGACGCGCTCACCCTCGGCCTTCAGCCAGCGGGTGACAGTGCCCTCGGTGACGCTCTCGCCGAGCGCCGGAAGGGTTACGGAAACCGCCATGGTTTCGGTTGCTCCTTACGAATTGCGGAAGTCTGAGTCGTCGCTTCGTCGACCGAGGGTCAGTCGTGCGAGTGCAGCGGCTTGCCGGCCAGGGCCAGGTGGGCCTCGCCGAGCGCCTCATTCTGCGTCGGGTGGGCGTGGATGAGCTGGGCGACCTCGGCGGGCAGCGCCTCCCAGTTGTAGATCAGCTGGGCTTCGCCGACCTGCTCGCCCATGCGGTCGCCGACCATGTGGACGCCGACCACGGCGCCGTCCTTGACCTGGACGAGCTTGATCTCGCCCGAGGTGTTGAGGATCTTGCTCTTGCCGTTGCCCGCGAGGTTGTACTTCAGAGCGACGACCTTGTCCGCGCCGTAGATCTCCTTGGCCTTGGCCTCGGTGATGCCGACGGAGGCGACCTCCGGGTGGCAGTAGGTCACCCGCGGGACACCGTCGTAGTCGATCGGAACGGTCTTCAGACCGGCCAGACGCTCCGCCACCAGGATGCCCTCGGCGAAGCCGACGTGCGCGAGCTGGAGGGTCGGGACGAGGTCACCGACGGCGGAGATGGTCGGGACGTTGGTGCGCATGTACTCGTCGACGAGGACGTAGCCGCGGTCCATGGCGACGCCCTGCTCCTCGTAGCCGAGACCGGCGGAGACCGGGCCGCGGCCGACGGCGACGAGCAGGACCTCGGCCTCGAACTCCTTGCCGTCGGCGAGGGTGACCTTGACGCCGTCGGCGGTGTACTCGGCCTTCGAGAAGAAGGTGCCCAGGTTGAACTTGATGCCGCGCTTGCGGAAGGCGCGCTCAAGAAGCTTCGAGCTGTTCTCGTCCTCGACCGGGACGAGGTGCTTCAGGCCCTCGATGACGGTGACGTCCGTACCGAAGGACTTCCAGGCGGAGGCGAACTCGACGCCGATGACACCGCCGCCGAGGACGATCGCCGACTTCGGGACGCGGTCCAGGACGAGGGCGTGGTCCGAGGAGATGATGCGGTTGCCGTCGATCTCCAGGCCCGGCAGCGACTTCGGCACGGAGCCGGTCGCCAGCAGGACGTGGCGGCCCTGGACGCGCCGGCCGTTCACGTCGACGGAGGTGGGGGAGGACAGCCGGCCCTCACCCTCGATGTAGGTCACCTTGCGGGAGGCGACGAGTCCCTGCAGGCCCTTGTAGAGGCCGGAGATCACGCCGTCCTTGTACTTGTGGACACCGGCGATGTCGATGCCCTCGAAGCTGGCCTTCACACCGAACTGCTCGCTCTCACGAGCCTGGTCGGCGATCTCGCCCGCGTGCAGCAGGGCCTTGGTGGGGATGCAACCCCGGTGCAGGCAGGTGCCGCCGACCTTGTCCTTCTCGATCAGGGCGACGTCCAGGCCCAGCTGCGCCCCGCGCAGGGCCGCGGCGTAACCGCCACTACCACCGCCGAGGATCACTAGGTCGAAAACGGTGCTGGCGTCGTTCGCCACGTCACGTCCTCCATGCATGTGCGCCTACGCCGGTCAGCAGTGACCGGTCGGCGGCTGGTGTCCGGCCGCTCTTTCTTCGGCCCTGTGGTGGGGCCCTGTCCTGCCGAGCCCCATCTTCGCACTTGTCCACACCGAACGAGACGCCGGGCCGGTGTGTGAGACGTCCCACGTTCAGCTGAGCGGGCATGGAAGGGGGGCATGAGTGAGGGGGGCTCCGCCCTACCCGCGCGCGGACCCCCCTCACTTCATGACGACGTCAGCCCAGGTCTCCGGCCGCCGTCAGCTCGGCGAGCCGGACCAGCGTCCGCACCGCGGACCCCGTGCCGCCCTTCGGCGTGTACCCGAAGGGCCCGCCCTCGTTGAACGCGGGACCGGCGATGTCGATGTGCGCCCAGGTAATGCCCTCGCCGACGAACTCGCGCAGGAAGAGCCCCGCGACCAGCCCGCCGCCCATGCGCTCACCCATGTTGGCGATGTCGGCGGTGGGCGAGTCCATCCCCTTGCGCAGGTGCTCCGGCAGCGGCATCGGCCAGGACGCCTCACCGACCTCCTCGGCCGCCTCCACGATCGCGGAGCGGAACGCGTCGTCGTTGCCCATGACACCGAACGTCCGGTTCCCCAGCGCCAGCACCATCGCCCCGGTCAGCGTCGCCACGTCCACGATCGCGTCCGGCTTCTCCTGCGAGGCCGCCCACAGCGCGTCGGCGAGCACCAACCGGCCCTCGGCGTCCGTGTTGAGCACCTCGACGGTCTTGCCGCTGAACATGCGCAGCACGTCACCGGGGCGCACCGCGGTCCCCGACGGCATGTTCTCGGCGAGCGCCAGCCAGCCGGTGATGTTCACCCGGAGACCGAGCCGCGCTGCGGCGACGACGGCGGCGAACACGGCGGCCGCGCCGCTCATGTCGCACTTCATCGTCTCGTTGTGCCCGGCCGGCTTCAGCGAGATGCCGCCCGAGTCGTAGGTGATGCCCTTGCCGACGAGCGCGAGGTGCTTGTCCGCCTTGGCGTGCGTGTACGTCAGCTTCACCAGCCGCGGACCGGCGGCCGATCCGGAGCCGACGCCGAGGATGCCGCCGTAGCCGCCCTTGGTCAGCGCCTTCTCGTCGAGCACCTGCACCTTGATGCCGTGCTCCTTGGCCGCCGTGGAGGCGACCGCGGCGAAGGACTCGGGGGTGAGGTCGTTGGGCGGGGTGTTGATCAGGTCGCGGGCGCGGTTGAGCTCCTCGACGACGGCGGTGGCGCGCTCGATCGCGGCCTTGTGCTCCTTGTCGCGGGACTTGCCGCCGAGCAGCGCGGCCTCGGCGAGGGGAGCCTTGCCGTTCTTCTTGTCCCGGTCGCTCTTGCCGTTGTCCTTGTACGCGTCGAAGGCGTACGCCCCGAGCAGCACGCCCTCGGCGACGGCACCGATGTCGGCGGCGTCGTTCAGCGGCAGCGCGAACGCGGCCTTCTTGGAGCCGGCGAGGGCGCGGGCGGCGACGCCGGCGGCCTTGCGCAGCGCCTCGCCGTCGTAGTCGGCGTCCTTCTCGGGCGCGGCACCCAGACCGACCGCCACCACGAGCGGGGTCTTGAAGCCGGCGGGCGCGGGGAGCTTCGTCACCTCGCCCTCGGCACCGGTGGCACCGAGGGTCTCCAGGACGCCGGCGAGCTTGCCGTCGTACGCCTTGTCCACGGCCTCGGCGCCCGGTGCGACGACCGGTCCGGCGGCCTTGGACCCAGAGCCCTTGGCGACACCGATCACGATCGCGTCGGCGCGCAGGCCGGCCGCCGCGGCGGTGCTGAGAGTGAGAGCAGTCACGGTGGTGAAATCTCGCTTCCGATGTGAAGTTGCAGTGGCCGAACGGTGTGGGTCGACCGGGCCCGACGGCCGACCCTAGTTCCGACCTACGGGTGCGGTGTCAACGGGTGCGGTATCAGCGGGGCCTTCCCCGGTGCGGCGAACACTCGGGACGAGCCTACGCTCGTGTGAGCGTTCGCTCATTCCTTCGGACGTTCACCTGTCGGTGGCGTCGCGGTCATTTCCTGATTCTCGGGACCGGTGAGCTGAGTCACACTCATCTGGTTCCGGTGAGCCGTCAGCTTGCCGCTTTGCATGATTTCCACGGATCCTCCGCCGATTCATCGCAACCGGCCACAAGGGGATCTTCTGGGGGGAAGGAACGATCAATGGCGCAGAGTGCGCACAGATGGAGAAACACGGCTGCCGTTCTGGCGGCCGCCGGTCTGCTGTCGCTGGGGCTGGGAGTACCCGGCGCCGCGGCTGCGGGGGAGCCGCGCATCGACCTCAGGGTGCTGGTCGTGGACAACGGCGACGCCCCCGTCCAGGCCATCACCGCCCAGCTCAGGAGCACGGGCATCCCGTACACCACCGTCGACCTGACCGACGCCGGCCGCCCGACCGTGACCGCCGCGTTCCTCAGCGACACGGTGGGCGGCACGCCCCGCGCGAAGTACCAGGGCGTCGTCCTGCCCAACGAGGCCCCCTTCGGCGAGGGTTCCGCCGAGCAGACCGCGCTGGAGAGCTACGAGCGGACCTACGGCATCCCGCAGGTCGACGCCTACACCTGGGCCCACCCCGGCGTCGGCCTCGACTACACCAGCGAGGGCGGCTTCGCGGGCAGCCTCGACGGACAGCAGGCCGCGGTCACGGCCCAGGGCAAGGCGGGATACTTCGGCTACCTCGACGGCGCCTTCGCGTTCGAGGACAACGACCCGTCCGTACTGGAGAGTTACGGCTTCGTCGCCCGGCCCCGTACCGGCTTCACCAGCTACGTCGACGTGCCCGTGCCGGGCGGCTCCGGGCGCGGCAGCCTGGTCGGCGAGTACACCAACGACGGGCGCCGTCAACTGGTCGTGACCTTCGCGTACAACCAGTACCAGCAGCAGTTCCGCGTCCTCGCCCGCGGCATCGTCGAATGGCTGACCCAGGGAGTCCACCTCGGTCAGGCCCGCAACTACTTCGCCGTGCACGTCGACGACGTCTTCGCGCCCGACGCCCGCTGGGACACCGAGCGCAACTGCACGCCCGGTGACATCGACTGCGTGGGCGGTGGCGGCGAGGAGACCCCGCCGATCCGCATGACGGCCGAGGACGCGGTCCGCGCCGCGCAGTGGCAGCGGGAGCGTGGCTTCAAGCTGGACATGGTCTACAACGCCGGCTCCGGCGAGGAGTGGAAGAGCGAGAACGGCGGCACGGACCCGCTCGCGACCCAATTGCTCGCCGACAAGGCGCAGTACCGCTGGATCAACCACACCTACACGCACCCGTTCCTCGGCTGCGTCCAGGACACCTCGACCGTGCCGTGGAGCTGCGCCAAGAACGCCGACGGCTCGACGCGCTACATGAGCCGCGCGGACATCTCGGCGCAGATCAGGGACAACCACAACTGGGGCGTCACCAAGGGACTCCCGCTCGACCGCACGGAACTCGTGACCGGCGAGCACTCGGGCCTGAAGACCCTGCCGCAGCAGCCCGACGACAACCCCAACCTCGCCCGAGCCCTCGCCGACAACGGCGTCAAGTGGATCGCCTCGGACAACTCCCGTGATCCCGCCCAGCGTCCGGTCGGCGCCGCGCTGACCGTGCCCCGGTACCCGATGAACGTGTACTACAACGTGGGCACCGAGGAGGAGATGGTCGACGAGTACAACTGGATCTACACCTCCACGGCGGACGGCGGCAGCGGCATCTGCGAGAACAACCCCGCCTCCACCTGCCTGGACGACCCGCTGGACACGGCCACCGGGTACGACGACTACATCGTCCCGCTGGAGGCACGCACCGCCCTCGGACACACCATCAGCAACGACCCGCGCCCGCACTACGCCCACCAGTCCAACCTGGCCGAGGACCGGACGCTGTACCCGGTCCTGGACAAGGTGCTCGCCGACTACCGGGCGCTGTTCGCCGACAACACCCCGGTGGAGAACCTCGCGCAGAGCGCCATCGGCACGGAGCTGCAGCGCCGCGCCGCCTGGCAGTCCGCTCTCGCGAAGGGCTCTGTCACGGCGTACCGCATCGGCAACACCGTCACCGTCACCGCACCGTCCGGGACCCAGATCCCGGTGACCGCACCGCAGGGCACCGTCAAGCAACTCCTCATCGGCACCACCGCGTTCGGGACGCCGTACGCGGGAGAGCGCTCGGCCTGGACCACGCCGGGGCTGCTGCAGACCGCTCTCAAGCTGAAGCTGCCGTAGGGCGGCTCAGCCGGACCTGAGGCGCACCCCGGCACATCTCACGACCGACCTGCCGGGGTGCGCTTCCGAGCCGAGGCACCAACTTGTTCCACAGGGGGGAACGCGCGTGATGCGCAACGGCCGTCATGTCACCATGCTCACCGAAGGCACCTATCCGCATGTCCACGGCGGCGTCAGCACCTGGTGCGACCAGCTCGTCAAGGGCATGCCGGAGGTCGACTTCCACCTCGTGTCCCTCACCGGGACCGGCCGCGAACCCGTCACTTGGGAGCTGCCGCCCAACGTCTACCGGCACACCTCCGTACCGACCTGGGGCCCGCGTCCGGGGCACAAGCGCGCACCGTACGGCAGGGCCCGGCGCCGCTTCACCGACACCTACGAGCGCTTCCTGCTCTCCTTCCTCGACCCCGAGGCACGCTGCGACTTCGGCGAGGCCCTCGACGAGCTGGCCGAACTCGCCCGCGACGGACGCCTGTCGGCGGCCCTGCGCACGGAATCCGCGCTGCGCTCGCTGATGTGGATATGGACGATGCCGCAGCTGCCGACCGCGGCCGCCCGCCCCACCGTCCACGACGCCCTCACCGCGACCGACCTGCTGGAACACGCCCTGCGCCCGCTCGGGATCCGCATCCCCGAGGACTCGGTCGCCCACGCGGTGAGCAGCGGATTCGCCACCCTCCCGGCCCTCGCCGCCCGCAGGCTGGACGGCGTGCCCTTCCTCCTCACCGAGCACGGCATCTATCTGCGCGAGCGCTACCTCGGCTACCGCAGCGAGGCCCAGCGCTGGCCCGTGAAGGCGTTCATGCTCGGCTTCTACCGCGAGCTGAACTCGCACGGATACAGGACGGCCGACCTCATCACGCCCTGCAACCAGTACAACCGACGCTGGGAGGAGCGCGGCGGCGCCGACGGCGACAAGATCCGCACCGTCTACAACGGCGTCGACCCGCACGCCTTCCCGCACGCCGGCCCCGAGCCCGAGGTCCCCACCCTCACCTGGTGCGGCCGTGTCGACCCCATCAAGGACCTTCAGACCCTGCTGCGGGCCTACGCCATGGTCCGCGCCGAACTCCCGGAGACCCGCCTGCGGCTGTTCGGCCCGGTCCCGCCCGGCGGCGAGGCCTACCGCACCAAGCTGGAGAAGCTCGCCGCCGAGCTGGGCGTCACGGACGGACTGACCTTCGAGGGGCGTATCACCGAGGTCTGGCGCGCCTACGCGGCCGGGCACCTCGTGATGCTGTCGTCCATCTCCGAGGGCTTCCCGTTCTCCATCATCGAGGCCATGTCCTGCGGCCGTACGACCGTCTCGACGGACGTCGGGGGAGTACGCGAGGCCGTCGGCGACACGGGACTCGTCGTCCCGCCCCGCGAGCCGGAGAAGATGGCGGCCGCCGCACTCACCCTCCTACGCGACGACGAACGGCGCCTGAAACTAGGTGAGTTGTCCAGGCAGCGGGTGATCGACCGCTTCACGCTGCGCCGCTCCGTGGACAACTTCCGGACGATCTACCAGGAACTCGCGGGCAGCCCCGAGGTGTACGAGCCCACGCTGGAGACGGTCGCCGACTGGACCCTCGAACTGCACGACCCCTGGTACGAGAAGGTCGCGACGGACGGAACCGGCTGGTGAGCGGCAGCCTCTGGATGCCGCCCGGCTCCCGCCCCGACACCCTGCCCGCCATCCCGCGCCAGCGCGACCGGCCCAGCTGGGCCATGCCCGACCCCGTCGACGAACTCGCCGCACGCCTCGACGACTTCATAGCCGCCGCCGTCCACCCGGACGAGATCGCCGCGCTGCTGGAGTCCGACGGCCTCTCGGACGACCAGATACGCGAGCGTTACGGCGTGAAGAACTCCTTCGCGCTCGCCGAGGAGCTGTACGAGCGGGTCGAGCGCCGCTACCCGGAGCCGGACGGCCCCGTCCACGACCCCTGGCAGACAGGCCTGCTCGGCTGCCTCCTGCGCGGCGTCGTCTTCGCCCTCCCCGGCTTCGGCTACGTCCTCGGCGCCCCGCTGCTCGCCGGCCCGCAGGACGACTTCGGCCTCCCGGCGGGCACGGTCCCGCTGCTGGCCGCGGCCCTGGTCGGCTGGACCTGGAACCAGGGGCTCGCGCACCGGGCCTACTCCTGGCTGGGCCTGGGCGACCGCGCCGCGGCCCGCCGCAGCCTGCTCCTCGGAGCCCCGTTCGGCGCGTTGCTCGGCGCCTTGGTCGCACTGGCCGTCGCCGGGGCTGCCCACCCGGTCGCACTGGCCTTCGCGGCCGGACAGGCCGTCTACCTGGGCGCGGCCACCGTTCTATTGGTGATGGGCCGCGAACGCGTCCTGCTGGCCGCGTTGTTGCCGATGACGGCGGGAGCGGTCGTAGCGATGCTCCACTCGATGCCGGACGCCGCGAGGCTGGCCTTGCTGCTGGGCTCGTTGACGGTGGTGGCAGCCCTCTGTCTGTATGAAGTGGCGCCGGCCGTGAGCGCCCCAAAGGGGCGCGGGGCTGCAATGGATGTGCGGCTACCGCCGCGTGGGCGCGACCAGCCACAACGTAGCCGCAGCCGGCTGACGGCAATGAGCCCCCGCCTCTTCGCGTCCGTTCCGTACGCCCTCTTCGGCCTGGCCACCGGCGTCCTCGTCCTCTACACGGCCCTGGGCGACAACCTCACCGACGAGCAGCGCAGCGCCCCCGCGGCAGTCGCCCTGACCCTCAGCATGGGCCCCGCCGAATGGCTGCTGTACCGCTTCCGGAGCGGCAGCCTGGCGGGCCTGCGCTCCAGCAGCACACCGAGGGCGTTCCGGCGGACGACGGTGCTCACGGTCGCCGAGTGCCTCTCGGCCTACCTGGTCACCCTGCTCGCGCTCAGCCTCGCCACCTCGGCCCTGTGGCCGCATTCCGCGGGCTTCGCCGGTGTCCGCCTCGCCGGTCTGCTCCTGCTGGGCGTGGTCCTGTGGACCGGCCTGCTGCTCCAGTCCTTCGGTGCGGTGGTCAGCGCGGCGGCGATCTGCTGCGCGGCCGCCCTCGTCCAGACGGTCGCCGTGGTGACGCACACCGGCAGCCCGCACTGGGTCGGCCTGATCGTCCACGGGACGGCTGCGGTGGCCCAGGTCGCCCTGGTCTGCGCCCTGTTGGGGAGAGTGACCGCTCACCGATGACCGGCCTGCTGATCCCCTACTACGAGCACCCGTCCGCCCGCCCCGCCGAATGGGACGCGATCATCGCCGCCGCGCCCCGCCTCTACGGGGTCGTACTGAACCCGGCCAGCGGCCCCGGCGACGCGCCCGACCCGGCGTTCGCCGAGGTCGCGGCACGCCTGCGGGCGGTGGACGTACGGGTGCTCGGCTACGCCGACACCGACTACGGCCGCAGGCCGCACGCCGACGTCGTACGTGACATCGCGCGGCACCGCGACTGGTACCGCGCGGATGGCGTATTCCTCGACCAAGTCGCCGCCGACCGCGCTGAGTTCGGCCACTACCAACGGCTCGCGACGGCAGCCTGGGGTGCCGGCTGCGGCACGCTCGCCCTGAACCACGGCACGGCACCGCACCCGTCCTACGCCAGGATCGCCGACCTCCTGGTCACCTTCGAGGGGCCCTGGGCGTCGTACACCCGGCTCGGCCCGCAGCCGTGGCGGGGCACCACCGGAGTGCGGGTGTGCCACCTGGTGTACGGCGTCCCGGCGGGCGTCGACCTGGCGGAGCCGGCGCGCGCCCGCGGGGCCACCGTGCACTGTGCGGTGCCGGGCGTGGGCGATCATCCGTGGGGCACGTTGCCGCACGGGCTGGCGCCCGCTCGGTGACGGGGGGCGTCAGCCCAGGGACAGCACGACGAGCGCCGTCGTCGCCGCCGTCTCCGCGAGCCCGCCGAAGACGTCACCGGTGACGCCGCCGAAGCGGCGGACGCAGTGCCGCAGGAGGAGCTCGGCGGCGGCGAGTGCGGCGAGGACCGCGAGGGCGGTGCGGGCGATGTCGTGGGCCCCGAACAGCGCTCCCGCCGCGGCGGCGACGCCGGTGACGGCCAGGGCAAGGGCCACCGCACCCCGTACGGGGACGACGCCGGCCACCGCGGCCCCCAGCCCCTCCGGTCGGGCGGCGGGGACTGTGGAGCGGGCGGCGAGGGTGAGCGCGAGGCGGGCGGCGACGGCCGAGACGACGGTGGCGAGGGTGCCTCGGGCCCACGAGGTGTCGTACAGCTGCGCCAGCGCGGCCACCTGCGCCAGCAGCACGAACACGAGCGTGATGACGCCGAACGGCCCGATGTCCGACTGCTTCATGATCCGCAGCGCGTCCTCGGCGGGCTTGCCGCTGCCGAGGCCGTCGGCGGTGTCGGCGAGGCCGTCGAGATGCAGCCCACGGGTGAGGACGGCGGGGACGGCGGCGCCGACGACGGCGGCGAGGAGGGGACCGGCGCCGAGGGACAGCAGCAGGAGCGCCGCGGCGGCGGCACCGCAGCCGAGGACCACCCCGACGAGCGGGGCGCACAGCATCCCGCCGCGCGCCGCCTCCCGGTCCCAGCGGCTCACCCTGACGGGGAGCACACTCAGGGTGCCGAAGGCGAAACGGAGGCCGTGCAGGGGTGGCGGGGTCATGGACACGCCCGCAGACTAGCCCGGACGTCGTCCCCGCCAGGCGGCCCGCCCCTGCCCCGGACACACTGAAACCATGGGTGACTGGTGGCAGCGCAACATCATCGAACCGGGCAAGCTCCCCCTGCTCCTGGCTCTGACCGCCTTCGTGGTCACCTTCCTCGTCACCCGCCTCATCACCCGCCTCATCCGCGCGGGCAAAGGGCCCTTCCGCAACATCGAGACCGGCGCCGTCCACATCCACCATGTCGTTCCCGGCATCATCCTCACGATCATCGGCGGCTTCTGCGCGGTCGCGGGCGGTCAACGCGGCTTCGGCTCGGCCGTGGCCGCCGTGGTCTTCGGGATCGGTGCGGGCCTGGTCATGGACGAGTTCGCGCTGATCCTGCATCTGGACGACGTCTACTGGACCGAGGACGGCCGCAAGAGTGTCGAGGTGGTCGTGCTCACCGCCGCCGTGGTCGGCCTGCTCCTCCTCGGCTTCGCGCCCTTCGGGGTCAACGACCTGAACGACGACGAGACGCAGGGCCGGGGGACGGTGATCACTACCATCACCGGGAACTTCCTCCTCGCCCTGATCGCCCTCACCAAGGGCAAGGCCCGCATCGCGATCTTCGGGGTGATCATCCCCTTCATCGCCCTGTTCGGCGCCATCCGCCTGGCCCGCCCCACGTCCCCCTGGGCGAAACGCTTCTACCGCCGCCGCCCGCGCGCCCGCGCCAAGGCCCAGCTGCGCGCCTATCACCACGACCGGCGCTGGGCGGGCCCGAGCCGCAAGCTTCAGGACTGGATCGGCGGTGCTCCCGACGTGGAGCCACCCCGGGCCCTGGAGCGCCGCTGACGCAGCGCCGCCAGCGCGCACAGCACCAGCACCGCCGCGACGGCGGCGAGGTGTTCCTTCCCGGCGAGGTTCTCTTCCAGCACCACCTCGACCGCTATCGCCACGATCACCACACCGGCCGAGACATACGCGCCGTAGCGCCAGCCGAGGAACACCGCGAGGCCCACCACCGTGGCCGACGGTCCCGTGTCCACGACCTGCGCGTCCGAAGCCGGCAGGCCGATCGGGTGGTGGGGGCCGAGCGCGATGCCCACGCGCGCGTAGAGGGTGCCGGCGAACTGCACGATCCCGGTCAGACACACGGCGCCGAGGGTCATCGGCACGGCTCGCCACCGCCGCGCGACCAAGGCCCCGCGCGCGGCGAGGTACAAGGACCCCCACTCGGCACGGGCCCAGCGGCCGAGAGTCTCAGCTCTCACGGCTGGGGATCATATGTCCCACCGTCGGGTGAAGCATCCCTTTCGCCCCGGACTCCTCGCTGCTGTTGTCGCCGCTGCCGCTGCGGCGCCCCCGGCCCTACTCGGCCTCCGCCGTCTCCGGCGTCTCGGCAGCCTCTGCCGCCTCCGATTCCTTCGGCTGCTCCGGCAGCTCCGCCGCCAGTGCCGCGGCGGCCTGCACCATCGGCAGGGCCAGCATGCCCCCGGCACCCTCTCCGACCTTCACACCCTGGTCGAGCAGGGGCTCCAGGGCCATCCGGTCCAGTGCCTTCGCCTGACCCGGCTCCCCGCTGTTGTGCGCGGCCAGCCACCAGTCCGGCGCCCGGAACGCGATCCGCTGTCCCACCAGGGCGCAGGCGGCGACGACCACCCCGTCCAGCACGACCGGCATCTTCCGCACCGCGCTCTGCAGCAGGAACCCGGTGATCGCCGCGAGATCGGCCCCGCCCACCGTCGCGAGCAGCTGCAACTGGTCCCCGAGCACGGGCCGGGCCCGGCGCAACGCGTCCCGGATCGCCGCGCACTTGCGCATCCACACCAGGTCGTCGATGGCCAGTCCGCCCCGCCCGGTGACCACGGACGCGTCGGTTCCGCACAGCGCGGCGACCAGCACCCCCGCCGCCGTGGTCCCGCCGACGCTCACATCGCCGAGCACCACCAGATCCGTACCGGAGTCGGCCTCCTCGTCGGCCACCGCCACCCCGGCCAGGAAGGCGGCCTCCGCCTCCTCGGCCGTCAGCGCGTCCTCGACGTCGATACGGCCGCTGCCGCGCCGCACCCGATGCCGTACGACCGCCTCCGGCAGCGACTCCGGGTCGCAGTCCAGGGCCATGTCGACGATCCGCACCGGAACCCCGGCCCGCCGCGCGAGCACCGACACGGGCCGGCCGCCCTCGAGGATCTCCCGCACCAACTCCCCGGCGCTGCCCGCCGCCCGCGCCGACACGCCGAGCTCGGCCACGCCGTGGTCGCCGGCGAACAGCACGACCCGCGGCTGTTCGATCGGCCGTACCGGCACCGCGGACTGTGCGGCCGCCAGCCACTCACCCAGTTCGTCGAGGCGGCCCAGCGCTCCGGGCGGCACGATCTGACGTTCACGGCGCGCCTCTGCGTCACGGCGCACCCCTCCGTCGGGGCGCTCGATCAGATCAGTGAAGTCGTCGAGATTAAGCGAGCTCATTCGCCGAACAGTACCGGCACTGGTCGAACAGAACGGCGCCACATGGCCCCCACGGGCTCCGCCACGTCCCCGCCCCATCCGAGCGACGTCGTTGCACCCAAGATCGCCATCCCATACGTTCCGTTTTGCCGTGGATTGTCGGGGCATGCTCGCACCACCCGCCGTCCGCCTCCGCCGTACGCCCCCCCGCGTACGCCCTCGTGCCCGGGAGCCGCCCATGACCGCGACCGCCCGCTCCGAACGACGCCGCGCCGACTGCGCGTTCACCTTGTCCAGATGCCGGGAGCACAGCTACGTCCCCCGCCATCTGCGGCTCACACGGCTGCCGTACCGCCACCTGAGAGCCGCGGCCCGCGCGGCGCTGGCCTTCCCCGAGCCGGAGAGCTGGCTGGACGTGGGCACGGGATACGCCCGCTTCCCGGAGGTGGCGAAGGAACTCTTCCCGTACACGGCGTTCGACGGCCTCGACCTGACCCACCGCGTCCTGGACGCCCGCGTCGCCGAGCGGGTGGAGGAGGCCCACGTCGGCCACCTCACGGACCCCCGCATCACCGCCCGGCTGCGGGCCCGCTACGACATCGTCAGCATGTTCCGCCACCTGGAACACGCCCAGGACCCCCGCAAGGAACTGCGCGCCGCCCTCACGGTCCTGCGCCCGGGCGGCCACCTCCTCCTCGAACTGCCCAACCCGCGGGGCGTGTTCGCCTTCCTGCTCGGCAGGTGGTGGATCCCGCACAGCCGCCCGGGCCACCTGCACCTGCTGCCCCTGAAAACCCTCCGCGAGGAGCTCCAGGCCCTGGGCTGCACCGTGCTCTCGGCGGACCGCCGCGCCACGCACATCCCGTACGACTTCGCGGCCTTCACCTCACTGGTGCTGACGCACCTGCTGCCCGCGCCCCTGTCCCGGGCGAGCGCACCCCTGGTCGGCGTGGCCTGGGCGCTGGACCACCTCCTGGCCCCCGTGGTGCGCCGCACCCGTCTGTCGAACACGTACCGCGTCATCGCCCGCAAGGAGCCGGCCGCACAGCCGACCGCACCAGCGGCCGTTCTGCCGATCGTGCAGCCGACCCCACCGCCCTCAGCCGCGTAGCACCAACGCCTGCCCGGCCACCACCAGCAGCACCTGCTCGCACTCCCCGGCGAACGCGGCGTTCAGCCGCCCCAACTCGTCGCGGTAGCGCCGCCCCGACGCCGTCGCCGGCACGATCCCCGACCCCACCTCGTTCGACACGGCGACCACGGTCCGCCGGGTGCCCCGCACCGCCTGCGTCAACTCCCGCACCCGCTCCCGCAGTGCCTTCTCCCCGCCCTCCGCCCACACCGCGTCGTCCCAGGCCCCGACGGCGTCCATGGCGTCCGTCAGCCACAGGGACAGACAGTCGACGAGCAGCGGCGGCCCGTCCCCGGCCAGCAGCGGCACCAGGTCGCACGTCTCGGTCGTACGCCACGACCCCGGCCGGCGCTCGCGGTGCGTGGCGACCCGTGCCGCCCACTCGGTGTCCCCGCCCCGGGTGCCCCCGGTCGCCACGTACAGGACGTCGGGGAACGCCTCCAGCCGCCGCTCCGCCTCCACCGACTTCCCGGACCGGGCCCCGCCCAGCACCAGGGTCCGCCGCGGCACGTCCGGCACGTCCTCGTACGCCCCCACCTCCAGCGTCGTCCCGTCCGGCACGGCCCGAGCGCCCGCCGCGGCCAGCCGCCGTCGCAGCTCGGCGCCCGGCGGCACGTCGTGATCCAGATGTACGGCGATGACGTCCGTCGTCGGCCCGACGGCCCCCACCGCCCGCAGCTTGGCCAGCGCGTCCGGTCGCCCCACGACATCGGCGACCACCATGTCGTACATCCCGACGGCCCCCTCCTCCAGACCGGCCGGCGCGCCCTCCGGCGGCAGATACAGCAGCCGCTGCCCGTCCGGGCCGATCACCGCGTACCCCGTGCCCGGATGGTCCATCGCCACCGCCCGCACCCGATGCCCCGTCAGCAGCGCCAACTCCTGCCCGTCCGGCACCCGCCCGGGCTGTGGCAGGCCGGAGGGCACCTCGACGGCGGGACCGTTGTGCGGATGCGAAAGCAGCACCTGCCGTACGTTCGCCAGCGAACGCCCCGCCCGAGCCGCCGCGAACGCCGCCCCGGGCGTCAGATCGAGCAGCAGCGCCCCGTCCACGAGCAACGAGGTCGCAGCCCGCGCGTCGTCCCCGAGCGCGCTCGCACAAGCCGCGCACGGACAGTCGGGGCGGGGGAGTCCCGCGGGGGCACCGGTGCCGAGGAGAGTGAGTTCCACGGAACCGATTTTCGCGTGTCGGCGCGGGTCTCGCGCATCCGGCTAGGCTCAGGACAGGAGCCGGACCATGATCCGGCTCCTACTCTGCACGTGCCGACACCTTGGAGGCGTACATGGCGGCATGGACGTGGCGGTTCGAGAAGGCCGACGGGGCGGAGGTCCAGCCCGCGGTGCAGCCCGAGGAGTTCACCACCCAGGGGGACGCCGAGTCGTGGATCGGGGAGCACTGGAAGGCACTGCTCGAGGGCGGTGCGGACCAGGTACGGCTGCTCGAGGACTCCACGGAGATCTACGGGCCGATGAACCTGCACGCCGAGGCGTAGCGCGCACGGGGGCGAGGGCATTGCGGCCCTCGCCCACCCCGTCACTGCTCACCCAGCGTCACATCCACCGTCTTCTCACTGCCGTTGCGGGTGTACGTCACCTTCGTCCGCTCGCCGGGCTTGTCGGCGGCCAGCGCCTCGGACAGCGAGGTGATGGTGGTGATGTCCGTGTCGCCCAGCCGGGTGATGATGTCCCCCGGCGCCAGACCGGCCTTGTCGGCTGCGCCGCCCGTCTGCACCTTGACGACGGCGACGCCGGCGGCCTGGTAGTCGTCGTTCACGACCGTACGGGCCGTGATGCCGAGCGCCGCCCGGCCCGAGTCGGTGACCCTGCCGTCCTTGATGATCTGGTCGGCGATCGTCTGCACCGCCGTCGCCGGGATGGCGAACCCGATGCCGGGCGCGGCGCTGTCCCCGAGGCCGGGGTCGGTGGCGGCGAGGGTCGGGATGCCGATGACCCGGCCGTCGAGGTTCACCAGGGCGCCACCGCTGTTGCCGGGGTTGATGGCGGCCGACGTCTGCACCATGTTGGCGATCGTCGCGCCCGTACCGCCGTTGTCGCTGCCCTCGGTGACGGTCCGTCCGGTCGCCGAGACGATGCCCTGCGTCACGCTGGACGCCAGCCCGAGGGGTGAGCCCATCGCCAGCACGATCTGCCCGACCTCGACCTCGGCGGAGTCCCCGAGCGTCGCCGCCTTCAGCCCGTCCGGCATGTCGTCCAGCTTGATGACGGCGAGGTCCTGCTGCGGGTACGAGGACACGAGCCGCGCGGTGACTTCGTCCTCGCGGTTCGCGATCGTCACACGGAAGGTCTTCTCGTCCCCGACGACGTGTGCGTTGGTGACGATGTGCCCCTGGCCGTCGTAGACCACGCCCGAACCGAGATCGTTCCTGGCCTGGATCTGTACGACCGACGGCAGGACGTCCCTGATCACCTTCAGATAGCCGTCCTGCAGATCCTCGGTCGCCGTGAGCGCCTTCGGAACGGCGGCCTGCGCGGCCTGCGTGGTCGACCCCTCCTGCCTGCCGGCGGACGACGAGCCGGAACAGCCGGAGAACACCACGAGACAGCAGCAGAGCCCGAGAACCGAAAGAGCGAGCCGCACGGCACGGGAACGGCGAGCATCCATGCCCCGAGTCTCCCCGCGGGCCAAGAACCCGGCCTGCGCTGCGCACCCGAACGAGCTGACCTGACGGTCCCGGCTCGGGCGAGGGTGCTACGGGAGCCGGGTCCGCCTCGGCGTCGTGGACGCGGTGGGGCACCAGCCGGCGCTGGCTCGCGGCACGCTCACCGTGTTCAGCGACCGGGTTCCGGGGCGAAGCCCTTGGCGGCGACGGAGGCGAGGGTGCTTCCGAGAGGCGGCCGGGTCCGTCTCGGTCTCGTGGATGCCGTCGAGCAGCAGTCGGCGCCGTCCCGCGCCGTCACGTGCCCGGACGGGCCAGGCTCCCCGAGACGGGCAAGGGCCTTGACTCCGGCGTCACGCTCACGTCCTCAGGGACCGGCTCCCGCCGGGCTAGCCGCGCACCCCGCACAGGTGCAGCAATGCCGCCACGCTCCGGTAGGGGTCGGTCTTCCCGGCGCGTTCCTCGACCGCCAGCAAGGTCTCCACGTCCGGCGGGGCGCCCGCCCCGTCGGCGGCCGTGTCGGTGAACACCCGCACCCCGTACCAGGCGTGCAGCGGGGCCCCGATCCCCGCGAGCGTCGACGTCAGGTCGGCCAGCCGGTCGGCCCGTACGTCGAGTCCCAGCCGATTCCGGTAGGCGGTCGTGTCGAAGGCGGTCAGCGCGCCGGGCCAGTCCCCGCCGAGGCCGGGCCGCATGGCGAGCGCGTCGCCGTTGCGGACGAGCAGCGACAGCAGTCCGCCCGGGGCGAGCATCCGGGCCAGCCCGGCCAGCAGCGGATCGGGCTCGTCGATGTACATCAGTACGCCGTGGCAGAGCACGACGTCGAAGCTGCCCGGCAGAAAGTGTACGCCGGTGTCCCGGCCGTCGCCCTGGACGATGCGCACCCGCTCCCGGATGCCCTCCGGCTCGCCGGCGAGCTCCTCGCGGGCCGTGGCGATCATCTTCGGGTCCTGCTCCACGCCGGTCACCTGGTGCCCGGCCCTGGCCAGGCGCAGCGCCTGCATGCCCTGGCCCATCCCCACGTCGAGCACGCGCAGCCGCTGCCCGACGGGGAACCGCCCGGCTATCTGCTCGTCGAGCTGGCGGCCCACCAGCTCCTGTCGTACGACGTCACGCAGCCCGCCCAGCTTGTCGAGCCACGCATCTGCCGCACCCCCGGAAAAGGCGGTTGCGCTCAGGGCCGCTCTCCGCGCTTGACCTGAGGCTTCGGCAGCCGGAGCCGGCGCATCTGCAGGGAGCGCATCAGCGCGTAGGCGACGGCGCCGCGCTTGTTGTCGTCGGGGAAGCGCTCGGCGAGGCGCTTCTTCAGGCGGAAGCCGGTGACGGCCGAGTCGAGCACGATCAGGACGATCACGATCAGCCACAGCAGCAGCGCGATGTTCTGCAGCGACGCCACCTGGACCATGCTCAGCACCAGGATGACCACGGCCATCGGCAGGAAGAACTCCGCGATGTTGAAGCGCGAGTCGATGAAGTCACGCGCGAACTTGCGGACCGGACCCTTGTCACGGGCCGGCAGATACCGCTCGTCGCCCCCGGCCAGGGCCTGACGCTGCTTCGCCAGAGCGGCACGGCGATCCTCGCGCTGCCGCTTGGAGGCGTCCTTGCGCGTCATCGACGTGTTGGCCACGCTTCGACGCTGCGACTGGGCGTCGCTGCGCTTGGGCGTGGGGCGGCCCTTCGGGGCCTCGGGGTGACGGGTCTCATTGGAGTCGGTCACCAGCGCCTTGTCGGCGGACTGGGCCTTCTCTTCCTTCGCACGGCTACGGAACACAAAACCCAAGGGTACGGGGTGCCAGGGGTTGGACCCCAGCCCCGTGGGGAACGATCCGGCAACACCAGTCGTCGTAGGGGGACAGAGGGGACGTTGCAGACGGTTCCCCCGACGGTCATGAGGGAGGCACGTGGGCGGCACCGGGGCGGCACCCGGGAGTCACCTACTCCTTACGCCGGAGCGGGAGCGTCAGCAGTCGTCCTTGGGGATGAGCGCATCCGTCCCCGAACAGTGCGGTAATGGATGCAGGGCCCGTACTGTGGGTTCTGTCGCAGGTGCTCGAGTGGAGTCCGTCAGAAGGGGGCGCGCGAAGCCCATGAGCGGTGTCATGAAGCGTATGGGGATGATCTTCCGCGCGAAGGCGAACAAGGCCCTTGACCGGGCCGAGGACCCGCGCGAGACCCTCGATTACTCGTACCAGAAGCAGCTGGAGCTGCTCCAGAAGGTCCGCCGCGGCGTAGCCGACGTGGCCACCTCGCGCAAGCGCCTGGAACTCCAGCTCAACCAGCTCCAGCAGCAGTCGTCGAAGCTGGAGGACCAGGGCCGCAAGGCGCTCGCGCTGGGCCGGGAGGACCTGGCCCGCGAGGCGCTCTCGCGCCGCGCCGCCCTCCAGCAGCAGGTGACGGACCTGGAGACACAGCACGCGACGCTGCAGGGCGAGGAGGAGAAGCTCACCCTCGCGGCCCAGCGCCTGCAGGCCAAGGTCGACGCCTTCCGCACCAAGAAGGAGACGATCAAGGCCACCTACACCGCCGCCCAGGCCCAGACCCGCATCGGCGAGGCCTTCTCCGGCATCTCGGAGGAGATGGGCGACGTCGGCCTGGCCATCCAGCGCGCGGAGGACAAGACGGCCCAGCTCCAGGCCCGCGCCGGAGCCATCGACGAACTCCTCGCCTCCGGCGCCCTCGACGACCAGTCCGGCATGCACAAGGACGACATCCAGGCCGAGCTGGACCAGCTCTCCGGTGGTACGGATGTAGAGCTGGAACTGCAGCGCATGAAGGCGGAGCTGGCGGGAGGTTCCTCGTCGCAGCAGGCGATCGAGGGCGGCACCGACCAGCCTCAGTCGCAGCAGCAGTCGCAGGACACCCCGCGCTTCGACAAGCAGTAGTTCCCCGGAGACGGGGCGGGCCCATCGCCGAGGAGGGCGACATGATCGTACGGATCATGGGGAGGGGCAGGTGAGGCTGGCCGACAGCCACCTCACCGAGCTGAACAAGCTGGACGACGTGCTCCTGGAAGAAATGGAGAACGGCGACGGCCCAGGTTTCCGCGCGACCCTCCACGCCCTTCTCCAGAAGGTCCGCGAACTGGGCGAGCCCCTGCCCGACGACTCCCTGGAACCGTCGGAACTGATCCTCCCGTCGCCCGACGCGACGCTGGAGGAGGTCCGGGAACTGCTGAGCGATGACGGCTTGATCCCGGGTTGAGTCACATCAGCCCGTCCGGCGTTTGAGGACCAGGCCCGTTCAGGGCCGAAGCGGGGTCCGGGAGCGGCAGCCCCCGGGCGACGCGCACTGCAGCGCCGGGCACATGACACGAGGAACGTCCAGTTGGCCCCCGTCCCAAGCCCCGCAGGGGAACGCGTCCGGCGGCATCTCAAGGCGCACCCCATGGCGCTGGACGCGGCGTTGGCGGTCGGCGTCCTGGTCTGCATGGTGTCCGGCTCGTTCGTGGACCCGCACGGGAAGAACGGCGTGACCTGGGGTCTGCGCACCCCGGACGCGCTCAGCCTGGTGCTCATCACCCTCGGCGCCGCGGCCCTGGTCTTCCGCCGCCGCGCCCCCATGACGGTCCTCGCGGTCACCGGCGCCGTCTCCCTGATCGAGTCCGTCACCGGCGACCCCCGCGCCCCGGTCGCCATGTCCGCGGTGATCGCCCTCTACACCGTCGCCTCGACCACCGACCGCACCACCACCTGGCGCGTCGGCCTGCTCACCGTCACCGTCCTGACCGGTTCCGCGATGCTCGCCGGCCCCCTGCCCTGGTACGCCCAGGAGAACCTCGCCATCTTCGCCTGGACCGGCATCGGCGCCACCGCCGGCGACGCGGTCCGCAGCCGGCGCGCCGTCGTCACCGCCATCCGCGAACGTGCCGAACGCGCCGAGCGCACCCGCGAGGAGGAGGCCCGCCGCCGCGTCGCCGAGGAGCGCCTGCGGATCGCCCGGGACCTGCACGACGTCGTCGCCCACCACATCGCCCTCGTCAATGTGCAGGCCGGCGTCGCCGCCCACGTCATGGACAAGCGGCCCGACCAGGCCAAGGAGGCCCTGGCGCACGTACGCGAAGCCAGCCGTTCCGCGCTCAACGAACTGCGCGCGACCGTCGGCCTGTTGCGGCAGTCCGGCGACCCCGAGGCCCCCACCGAACCCGCCCCCGGTCTGGTGCGCCTCGACGAACTCGTGGGTACCTTCCGCAGCGCCGGCCTCCAGGTGGAGGTCGCCCGCGCCGACCAGGGCACCACGCTCCCGGCCGCCGTCGACCTGGCCGCCTACCGCGTCATCCAGGAGGCGCTGACCAACGTGCAGAAGCACGCGGGCCCGGACGCCAAGGCCGAGGTCAGCGTCGTCCGCGTGGGACCGAACGTCGAGATCACCGTCCTCGACGACGGCGCCGGCGAGGACGACACGGTCGACGGCGGCGGCCACGGCCTGCTCGGCATGCGCGAGCGCGTCACCGCCCTGCGCGGCACCCTCACGACCGGCCCCCGCTACGGAGGCGGCTTCCGCGTCCATGCGATCCTGCCGGTCAAGAGCCGTTCGCGCGCCGCGGAGGACGCCGTATGACAACAGGCCGCCCCCTGTTCGCCGTACGCCTCACCCGCCGTCCCCTTCGCCGCTGTACGCCTCCTCCGCCATCCCCTTCGTCGCCGTACGCCTCAACCGCCGTCCCCTTCGCCGCTGTACGCCTCCTCCGCCATCCCCTTCGTCGCCGTACGCCTCAACCGCCGTCCCCTTCGCCGCTGTACGCCTCCTCCGCCATCCCCTTCGTCGCCGTACGCCTCAACCGCCGTCCCCTTCGCCGCTGTACGCCTCCTCCGCCGTCCCCTTAGCGCCGTACGCCTCATCCGCCGGCAACGGGCCGCACGCAGGACCCGTCGGCACCGGGCCGCACGCCGCACCTCCGTATGACAACTGAACGCCCCCACCGCCCCGCACAAGGGCCCGGAGAGGACCCCGCATGACGATCCGTGTCCTGCTCGCCGACGACCAGGCCCTGTTGCGCAGCGCCTTCCGGGTGCTGGTCGACTCCGAGCCCGACATGGAGGTCGTCGCCGAGGCGTCCGACGGGGCGGAGGCGGTGCGGCTGGCCAAGGAGGAGCGGGCGGACGTCGTCCTGATGGACATCCGCATGCCCGGCACCGACGGCCTCGCCGCCACCCGCATGATCAGCGCCGACCCGGCCCTGGCCCACGTCCGCGTCGTCATACTGACAACCTTCGAGGTCGACGACTACGTCGTGCAGTCGCTGCGCGCCGGCGCCTCCGGCTTCCTCGGCAAGGGCTCCGAACCCGACGAACTCCTCGCCGCCATCCGTGTCGCGGCCGGCGGTGAGGCCCTGCTCTCGCCGGCCGCCACCAAGGGCCTGATCGCCCGCTTCCTCGCCCAGGGCGACGCCGACGACGACCGCGACCCGGCCCGCGCCGAGCGGCTCGGCGCGCTCACCGGCCGGGAGCGCGAGGTCCTGGTCCAGGTCGCCGGCGGGCACTCCAACGACGAGATCGCCGAGCGGCTGGCGGTCAGCCCGCTGACGGTGAAGACGCACGTCAACCGGGCCATGTCCAAGCTCGGCGCCCGCGACCGGGCGCAGCTCGTGGTGATCGCGTACGAGTCCGGGCTGGTACGTCCAAGGGTGGAGTGAGCTCGACCCGGGTGTACTGCGCCCGGAGTATGCGCCGGATAAGGAACGGGACCTGCGGCCTACGGAACCGGTCTCCCCGATGGCTCAGGGTGTAGGGGCGGGCGCTCATCTGTGCCGCACATGCGTGTCCCACGCGTGTGCCGTGGACGTCCTGCGTGCCATGCCTGCTCCATTGCCTGCTCCCTGCCTGTTCCGAGCCTGATCCAAGCCTGCTCCCTGCCGCTTCTGCCGCTCCCAGAAGAGAGACCCTGAACCATGTCCTGGCTGTCGAAGTTCAGCCTCGCTCAGCGCGCCCTGATAGGCCTGATGTCGATCATCGCGATCGTCTTCGGCGCCATCGCGATACCCCAGCTCAAGCAGCAGCTGCTGCCCTCCATCGAACTGCCCATGGTGTCCGTGCTGGCGCCGTACCAGGGCGCCGCGCCGGACGTGGTCGAGAAGCAGGTCGTCGAGCCGATCGAGGACAGCCTCGAGGCCGTCGACGGCATCACCGGCGTCACCTCCACGGCCAGTGAGGGCAACGCCGTGATCATGGCGTCCTTCGACTACGGCCCCGACAACCAGCAGCTGGTCGCCGACGTCCAGCAGGCCGTCAACCGGGCCCGCGCCCAGCTGCCGGACGACGTGGACCCGCAGGTCATCGCTGGTTCCACGGACGACATCCCGACCGTCGTCCTCGCCGTCTCCTCCGGCCGGGACCAGCAGGCGCTGGCCGACCGGCTCGACCGGACCGTCGTGCCGGACCTGAAGGACATCGACGGTGTCGGCCAGGTCACCGTCGACGGCGTACGGGACCTCCAGGTCACCGTGACCCCGGACGACGCGAAGCTGGCGAAGGCGGGCCTGACCTCGGCGGACCTCTCCGAGGCACTGAGGGCGGGCGGCGCCACCGTCCCGGCGGGCTCCTTCGACGAGGGCGGCGGCAACCGCACCGTCCAGGTGGGCGGCGGGTTCACCTCGCTGCAGCAGATCGAGGACCTGAGGGTCACCGGCGCGGGCGGCGCGGGCGGCGCGGGCGGTGCGGGCGGCGGTGCGGACGCTTCCGGTCAGAAGCCGGTCCGCCTCGGCTCCGTCGCCACCGTCGAGCAGGAGCAGGCCCCGGCCGACTCCCTCACGCGCACGGACGGCAAGCCGTCCCTCGCGATCGCGGTCACCATGGACCGCGACGGCAGCGCGGTCGCGATCTCCGACGCGGTCCAGGACAAGCTCGCCGAGATGCGCAAGGACCTCGGCTCCGACGCCACGCTGACCGTGGTCAGCGACCAGGGCCCGGCGGTCTCGAAGTCCATCGACGGCCTGACCACCGAGGGCGCGCTCGGCCTGCTCTTCGCGGTCCTCGTCATCCTGGTCTTCCTCGCGTCGATCCGCTCCACGCTGGTGACGGCGGTCTCGATCCCCCTGTCGGTGGTCCTGGCCCTGATCGTCCTGTGGACGCGCGACCTGTCGCTGAACATGCTGACGCTCGGCGCGCTCACCATCGCCATCGGCCGGGTCGTCGACGACTCGATCGTGGTCCTGGAGAACATCAAGCGCCACCTCGGCTACGGCGAGGAGCGCCAGGAGGCCATCCTCAAGGCGGTCCGCGAGGTCGCCGGCGCGGTCACCTCCTCCACCCTCACCACGGTCGCGGTCTTCCTGCCGATCGGCCTGGTCGGCGGCATGGTGGGCGAGCTGTTCGGCTCGTTCAGCCTGACCGTGACGGCCGCGCTGCTGGCGTCGCTGCTGGTCTCGCTGACCGTCGTACCGGTCCTGTCGTACTGGTTCCTGCGGGCCCCGAAGGGCACCCCCGAGGACGCCGCCGAAGCGCGCCGGATCGCGGAGGAGAAGGAGGCGAAGAGCAGGCTCCAGCGCTTCTACGTCCCCGTCCTGCGCTTCGCGACCCGCCGCCGTATGACCAGCGTGCTGCTCGCGATCGTCATCCTCATCGGCACGTTCGGCATGGCGCCGCTGCTGAAGACGAACTTCTTCGACCAGGGCGAGCAGGAAGTCCTCACCGTCAAGCAGGAGTTGAAGCCGGGCACCAGCCTGACGGCGACCGACGAGCAGGCGAAGAAGGTCGAGAAGCTGCTCGCCGACACCGAGGGCGTGAAGGACTACCAGGTCACGATCGGCTCGTCCGGCTTCATGGCGGCCTTCGGCGGCGGCACCGACACCAACCAGGCGTCCTACCAGGTGATGCTGGAGGACTCGGCGTCCTACGAGGACGTACAGGACCGCGTCGAGGCCGGCCTGAAGAAGCTGGACGGCATCGGTACGACCACCATCGCGGCCGGTGACGGCTTCGGCGCCCAGGACCTGAGCGTCGTCGTGAAGGCGGCCGACGCTCAGGTGCTGCGCAAGGCGTCCGAGCAGGTCCGCGAGGCGGTGGCCGGCCTGGACGACGTCACCGACGTGACCAGCGACCTCGCGCAGAGCGTGCCGCGCATCTCGGTGAAGGCCAACGACAAGGCGGCCGCGGCCGGCTTCAACGACCAGACCCTCGGTCTGGCCGTCGCCCAGGCGGTCCGCGGCAACACGGCGGCTCAGGCGACCCTCGACGACACGGAGCGGGACGTCGTCATCAAGTCGGCGAAGCCTGCCGAGACCCTGAAGGAGCTTCGGGACCTGAGCCTGGGCTCGGTGAAGCTGGGTGCCGTCGCGGACGTGAAGGTGGTGGACGGCCCGGTCTCGATGACCCGCATCGACGGCCAGCGCGCGGCCACGATCTCCGCGAAGCCGACCGGCGACAACACGGGCGCGGTGAGCGCGGACCTCCAGTCCAGGATCAACTCGCTGACCCTCCCGGCCGGCGCGACGGCCTCGATCGGGGGTGTCTCCGAGGACCAGGACGACGCGTTCGTCAACCTGGGCCTGGCGATGCTGGCGGCGATCGCGATCGTCTTCATGCTCCTGGTCGCGACCTTCCGTTCCCTCATCCAGCCCCTGATCCTGCTCGTCTCCATCCCGTTCGCGGCGACGGGCGCGATCGGCCTCCTGATCGCGACCGGCACCCCGATGGGTGTCCCCGCGATGATCGGCATGCTGATGCTGATCGGCATCGTGGTGACGAACGCGATCGTGCTGATCGACCTCATCAACCAGTACCGGAGCCAGGGTTACGGCGTCGTCGAGGCCGTGATCGAGGGCGGCCGCCACCGCCTCCGCCCCATCCTCATGACGGCCCTGGCAACGATCTTCGCCCTCCTCCCCATGGCCCTCGGCGTCACCGGCGAAGGCGGCTTCATCGCCCAGCCCCTGGCCGTGGTCGTGATCGGCGGCCTGATCACGTCGACCCTCCTCACCCTGCTCCTCGTACCGACGCTGTACGCGATGGTGGAGCTTCGGAAGGAACGGCGGGCGAAGAAACGGGCGGCGAAGCGGGCGAAGAAGACCGGGGTGACCGCGCAGCCGACGCCGGCTGCGGACTCGGCTTCGGACTCGGGTGAGCCGGAGACGGCTGGGGTCTGAGCTGGCTGAGGTCTGAGTCGGCGGCCAACTGAAGAAGCCCATCCCAGGAGAAGTCCTGGGGCGGGCTTTCTTCGACAGAGCCGTCTCCGGAATCGGAGTGGCGGGGGCCCCTATGTCTTTGGTCAAGGTGGTCGGGTGGCAGTGTGGCTGTCATGAGTAATGACGTGCCTGTCCGAGAGTCGGCGGGCGAGGGCATGCGGCCGTGCGACTTCTGTGGTCATCCGGTCGTGATGGACTCGCTCGACGAGCGGGACTGCGCCGTGTGCGGCGAGGCGGCTGAGGATCAGCCGGCTGAGGCTGGCCGGGGTTCGTAGAAGGTTCCGTCGCGGAGCATGGCGAAGAGGACGTCGGCCCGGCGTCGGGCGAGGCAGAGCAGGGCCTGGGTGTGGTGCTTGCCCTGGGCGATCTTCTTGTCGTAGTAGATCCGCGATGCCGGGTCGCCGAGTGCCGCGAACGCGGAGAGGAAGAAAGCCCGTTTGAGCTGCTTGTTTCCTCTCCGGGCAGGCTGTTCGCCGCGGATTGAGGATCCGGAACTGCGGGTCGCGGGGGCGAGTCCGGCGTAGGCGGCGAGGTGGCCGGCGGTGGGGAAGGTGCTGCCGTCGCCGACCTCGATCAGGATGCGGGCTCCGGTCCTGACGCCGACTCCTGGCATCGACGTCAGGACTTTGGAAAGAGGGTGGTCCTCCAGCAGTTCCTCGATCCGCCCGGCTAAGAGTTTCCGCTGATCAAGCACGGCCGTCAGCGAGCCGGCCAGGCTCGGGACGATCAACGCGGCCGCCTCGGTGCCCGGGACCGTCACGGTCTGCTCGTCCAACGCGGCGAATATCTCCTCGACCAGGCGCTCGGCCATCCTCGGCGCCTTCGGCCGCAGCAGGGTGATCAGCCGCCGTCGGCCGGCCTTGCGTATCTGGGCCGGGGACCCGAACCGTTCCAGCAGGGCCAGGACGGCCGGGTGCTGCAACCGTGGTCCCAGGACCCGTTCCAGCGATGGATGGATCTGGGTCAGCAGTCCGTGCAGCCGGTTCGCGACCCGGGTCGCCTCGCCGGCCAGGTCGTCGTCGAAGCCGACGATCATCTCCAGCTCGGCGATCGTCTCGTCCTCGCAGTCGATCGCGCGCAGCGTGTGCGGCATCGCGCGGGCGGCGTCGGCGATGATGAACGCGTCCTTCGCGTCCGTCTTCGCCTCGCCCGGGTAAAGGTCGGCGATCCGCCGCATCGTCAGGCCCGGCAGGTAGGCGACCGGGCAGCCCATGTCCCGGGCGACCGCCAGCGGCAGGGCCCCGATGGAGGCCGGCTGGTCGACCACGACCAGCACCGTTCCGTGCTTGGCCTGGAGTTTCGCGAACAGCTCGCGGAGCTTGGGTTCGGTGTTGGGCAGGCGCTTGTCGAAGGCCTTCTTGCCAGCCGGGGTGATGGCGGTGGCGTGGTGTTCGCCTTTGCCGACGTCCAGGCCGAGGAAGACGTCGATGTCGCCGGTGTCGATCACGTGCAGGCTCCTCCATCACGCTTTCGTCCGGCCTTGCTAGGGCACCGAGCTGCCACATCCATGTTACGGAGAGCTCTTCCGGCTCGGGTGAAGCCGGTGCTCAAGCCCCTCATCAGCGGTCCGTCGATGCCTCCGGGCCCGGTGACACCACCCCCCGGATCATGAACAACAAGGGGGGAAGTCATGCCGAACCCGAAGGCCGGAGGCTCCATTGCGGAGCCACGAAAACGGTAACGGGGGAGGAGGAGGCTTACCGGAACGGGATGTTGACCCAGGGGCTGCCGGGGTCGGACATGAGGATCCGGTGGACGGTGACCATGTCCTCATACCAGCTGCCGAACCTGTCGTTGTCGAAGTGCAGGCAGCGGCCGAGGATGAAGCCGACGGAGAAGCCCTGCCAGGACTCGTAGCGGCGTGCTGCGTGGTACCCGGCTTCGACGACGGCTGCTTCGGCTTCCGGCAGAGTGCCGTAGCGAGTGCTCATGCCCCAGCGCGCCATGCAGGAGGCCCGGCCGAGATCCCAGGCGTCCACGGAGGTGACGTACTGGCCGTCGCCGAGCAGACCGTCGGCGCGCATGCGGGCCTCGTAGCGGGTGATACGGCCGATGAGGTGCTGGACGCCTTGGATTCGCGTCTCAGTCTCGGCCGCGGGCATGGGCGTAGTCGTGGTGACGCCGTCCGGGGTGAGGAAGGTCTCGCCTCCCGCCCGCAGGCGCAGGACGCGGGCGGCGGTCTCGCACCAGTGGCCGGTCTCGACGTGGCCGCCGACCTCCTGGGCGATGGTGCGGCGTAGGCCGAGGGCGAACTCCCAGACAGGCTTGGCGCCCTCGGTGGCCAGCAGGGCGCGCTGCTGTGCCTGCCACTCGGGGCGGCTGGTGACGCCCCACGAATTGCGCAGCATCCGGCGTTCGTATCGATAACCGTGGCCGTGGTATGCCAGGGCGTTCCAGGGCCGGCCGTGGTGGACGATGAGGTGGGCGCCGCAGGCCAGTCCGTGGGCCACGGGACCGCGCAGCGGGCCGCCCACCCGCAGCGTCCGCAGCGCCGGTTCGTCCGAAGGGCCGTCGGTGTGTTTGGCGTACTGGGCCCAGACGTGGGAGTGCGGCGGCGCGGCCGGCAGGAACGCCTCGCACGGACTGCCCGGATTGATGACCATCATCTCCGGAAAGTCAGGCGTCCAGCCCTTCGTGAACCACGCGAACTCTCTCCAGTCGAACACGCGGTGCGGCTCGGGCGCGGGCAGCATGCCCTCCGTGTACACCGCCCAGACCTTGCCACCGGGAACCCGGGGGTCGTGCCCGAACACGGAGTAGGTGTTCAGGAACCTGGCTTCCGCCTTTTCCCGCAGTACTTCGAAATAAAGCCGATTTCGGGCGAGGGTCGCGAAGTAGGCTGGCCAGTCTTCGCGGGACTTGGCGTCGAGCAACGCCTGTTCCACTTCCGTTGGAGCAGCCCATGCGGGTGGGTCGGGAGATTTGAAACCCGCGGGCGGTGGCCCGAATGACATTGTTTACCTATCGATCTTTCGGACGTGAAGACGGGTTAGCGATACCAGTCGCCGCCGTCCACACGATCGATGGGGCTGGGTTAATTCATAGCCGACTCTTGGCCATCAGGAGGGAAACCCCTCAGATTCCCCCATGGCACCAACAAGCCGGCTAGGCTGACCTTGCAAGCTTATCGGCTGGAATTGTGAACTCGATCCCGCATCTGAAAGTAATTAGTCATCTGGGGTTGAGATTTCCTGAAGGCGCTGGATAATCAACTCAAGGTCTGCTAGCGCTCTAAAGCAGAATTCCTGGTCATTGACATTGATCGAGTGTACGGCGTCCGCGAACGCGGGATTCTCAAGCCCTTGGGCCTCGCTAAGAACCCGGGATGGCAGGAGAAGCCAATTTCTTCTGCTCCTGTCGAGAGTCCACTCGACCTGAGTCGGCAGCTCTTTTACGGCTTCCTCTACGAGTTGCGCAACCCCTTCTCGAGGTGACGTATAACGCCATCCCATGTACGGCACCTGCGGATAGCCGTACACGGGGTGAGTCTGAGCAGGAAGGGAAAACCATGCAAGCTCTCCGAATCTGCTGAGCGCTCGCGTCGCTTTCGCGCTTCGAGTGGACATGACCGTAATCCATCCATCCATCACCATAGGGGGCCCGAGTACCCACCATTTTGGACAACGAGCTTCTTGCCGGGGTTCAATAGTCGAATAGCTCGCTCATAGTCGCCATACGGAATCGGATCTGCCCTCATCGCAGGATCGTACACGTATCGACCGTCTGTGTAGACGTCGTGATAGCGATACTCTGTCACGAGCTGGCCAGAATTTTCGGGAATGTTGATGATTGGATCGTTCTTGATGGTGAAGTTGATAACCTTTCCTTGCCCTCCACTTTCGCGTAGGATGTATTCGGCGATTTCTGAACAGTCGATATTTCCACCGATTGGTGCCGAGCGCATAGCGTCGACCGCAGCTGCGTCAGCAGGGAAATCCGGATTTGGCCCCCTGAAGTCGAAGATCCCACGAGCATTTTCACCAGGCGGGCAATCCGGTGCAAGCCCGAGTGAATCTGATCGCGTGTGGGGGTTTTGCACGTAGGTGGCAGGGTTTGGAGCAGGGATCAAACCCAGCGGGTCCCGTGTGGCGTAGCGGGCGGTCTCCGGGTCGTAATGCCGGTGGAAGTTGTAGTGGAGGCCCGTTTCGGGATCGAAGTACTGGCCCGGGAAACGCAAGGGTGTGTAGGCGGTGGCGCCACGGTCCCACGCGGTGGTGCCCCACAGAGTGCTGCGGGTGTGCCAGGCGATGTCGCCGCGCTCGTCGACGAGTTCGGTGGGGGTGCCGACCAGGTCGGTGACGATGGCGTAGAAGCGCTGGTCGATCTCCTCCTGGGGCGTGTCGGTGAGGTGTTTGCGTTCGGTCTGGGTCAGGGGGCGTACGCCCTGGTGATCCCAGGTGAGGGTGATGGCCGACTGGCCGGTGCCGGGGGTGTGCGTGGTCTGTTCGCACAGGGTCGTGCCGTCCCAGGTGAAGTCCACCTGTTCCAGGACCGTTTCGGCGTCGGCGGCGAGGCGTTGTTTGGCGGTGCGGCGGCCCAGGGGGTCGTAGCGGTAGCGCCAGGTCGTGCCGTCGGGGGTGACCACCGAGGTGAGGCGGTCTTCGGCGTCCCAGGTGTAGCGCCAGGTGTCCGGTTTGCGGGACAGGCGGGTTTTCTGGCGCAGGGTGATCCGGCCTGCTTCGTCGTGCTCGTAGCGGACATTGCCCGCGCGCGTGATTCGGGTGCCGGTGTAGGTGCGATCGCCGGTTGCGTCCTGGCCTGGCATGGAGTCCGGCCAGGCGGCTCGGGTCTGGTTGCCTGCCGCGTCGTAGGCGTAGGACTCCGTCCAGTTCGCGGCGTGGACAGCGGTGACCCGGCCGACGGCATCGAGGTCGAAGCGGCGGGCGCCGTTCAGGTGGTCGTCGATGCCGGTCAGGTTGCCGTCGGCGCGGTAGGTGTAGGCGCGGTGCTCGAGGCGCGTGTCGCCCGGTCCGGTGAGTTCCTGCTTCGTCAGGCGGCCCAGGGGGTCGAAGGCGTTGGTCAGGGTGAGGGCTTCGCCGATGTGCCGGGTCAGTTCGCGGCCGGCCGCGTCGTGCGTGAAGGCGAGGGTGTGGCCTCCGGTGGTCAGTTCCGTGCGGTTGCCCGCCGCGTCGTACATCCAAGTGCTGCTCGCGCACGACGGCGTGGTGCGGCTGGTGCGGCGGCCCAGGACGTCGTAGGTGTAGGTGAGCGTGCGGCCGTTGACCGTCTCGGACATCAGGCGGCCGGAATCGTCCCGCTGCAACGTCAGAACCGCATCCGCGCCGACTGCCCGGGCCAGGCCGCCCGTCGCGTCGTACGCGTACGTCGTGACCGCTCCGGCCGCGTCCTTCCGCACCACGCGGCCCAGCACGTCCCTGTCGAAGCAGATGGTCCGGCCTGAAGCCGTGGTGCTGGCCGTCAACTGGCCTGCTCTGTCGTGTTGGTACGTCAGCCGACGGTCGTCGAAGTCCGTCTCCGCGACCAGCCGCCCGGCCGCGTCGTACTCGTACGACCAGGTCAGTTCCTGGGGGTTCGTGACCTTCGTCAGGTGGAGTTCGGTGTCGTGAGCGAATTCGTAGCGCACCCCGTCCGGTCCGGTGCGAGCCGACATCAGGTCGAAGTGGGTGTACTCGTAACGGGATACGGCACCCATGGCATCCGTGTGGCTGGTGCAGTTGCCCTCGCCGTCGTACGTCCACGATTCCGTGGCGCCGTCCGCGGTGATACGGCGGGACAGGCGGCCCTCCACCGTCCACTCCAGGCGGGTCACCGCACCCGTCGGGTCGGTGATCGTGGTCGGGCGGCCGAAGGCGTCCCGCTCGTAGCGGGTCACCCCGCCGAGCGGGTCCGTGACCTCTACGGGCAGGCCCGCGGGGTTGCAGCGGACCGTGCTCGTCGCGCCCGTCGCGTCCGTGACCGACGCCAGGTGACCGAGGTCGTCGTAGGTGAAGCGGGTCGTGGTCCCCGAGGCGGTGTCGGTCACCTGTGTGCGGTTGCCGAACTCGTCGAACTGCTGGGCGACGTGGGTGCCGTCCGGGCCGGCTATGGCCACCGGCCGGCCCTGGTCGTCGTAGCCGATGCTGCTGTAGCGGCCGTCGGGGCGGACGGCCATCACCAGGCGGCCTGCCTCGTCGTACGCGTGGCTCCGCGTGCGGCCCAGGGGGTCCGTGATGGTCAGCGGGCGGTGATAGCGGTCGTATGTGGTGCGGGTCGTCGATCCGTCGGGGCCGCTCTCGGCCACCACCTGCAGATCGCTGTTGACGTCGTAACGGGTGCTGTGGCCCAGGGAGTTGGTCGCCGTAATGGTCCGGTGGCCGGTGTCCGGGTCGGTGTCGCCATAGACGAAGGTGTTGCTCAGGTGGCCGGCCTCGCCCGACTGGGAGGTGCAGCGGCCCTGGTCGTCGTAGACGTAGTGGTAGGACGAGTCGTTCGTGTCGGTCCAGGCAGTGATGCGGCCCAGTTCGTCGTTGGTGAAGCGGGTCGGGATGCCGGAGGAGTTCGTCACCCCGGTCAGGTGGCCGTGGTCGTCGTAGCCGAAGCGGACCAGTTCGATGTCGTGGCCGTCGGCCGCCAGGCTCAGGGCGGTTATTCGGTCCCCGGTCGTCTCGATCGTGAGGTGGTAGCCGGCCGAGTGTGCGATCGCCTTGGGGGCGCCCTCGTGGTCGTACTCGAAGGTGAGCCACTGGCCGGAGCGGTCGGTGATCTGTTCCAGCAGGGCGATGCCGTTGCCGTCGCCGCCCGGGGCCGCGAAGTGCCAGGTGCGGTCGGCCGCGGGGTCGGTGATGGCGTAGTCGCCGTAGGCGTCGATGGTCAGCGGGTGGCGCTCGCCGTTCAGGGGCAGGACGGGCACCCCGGGCGCGGGGTGGGGGTAGGACAGCAGGGAACCGTCCTCGCGGACGCAGATGACACCCTCGGCGTCGATCTCCAGGCGCTGGTCAGCGGTTGAGGCCCACCTCGGTCCGAACCATCGGCCGGCCTCGTACGACGACTCGAACTGCCGGGAGAAGAGCAGCGGCAGCCTGGCGGGCAGGGTGACGTCGGTCTGCGGCAGGGACATGCGGCCGGTGGCCATGTCGATCGGGTCGCCGCCGAAAACCTTGCACTTCAGCTCCCGGGCGAAATTCCTGATCCCCTCGGCCGCCTTGCCGAGACTCCTGCGCGCCGCTCCGGTCGCCGCGCCCTCCGCAGCCCCTCGTGCGGCCCCTCGGGCCATGCCGGTGGCGCCTTTGCCGCCGATCAGGTTCGAGGCGAGGTAGCCCAGGGAGTCACCCGGATCGCTGCTCCAGCCGCTGCCGATGACGGCCTTGGGCAGGCGTTCGGGGTGGGCGGCGGTGCCCACCAGGCCGGCCAGCAGCATGTTGGAGTTCTTCACATACTCGCCGGGGTGGGTGATGTTGTAGGAGTCCATCGGGTTGACGGTGCGGACCAGCTTCACCAGGTCAGCGCCTCCCTTCAGGAGACCGCCCAGGACGTGGGCCTGGTTCAGCTGCGTGCTCACGACGGTGTCCGCCGCGTCGGCCTTCACCCGGTCGGTGAACTCCGGCTTCGGCGGAGCCGTCTCCAGCGCGGCGGCCACCCGGCGCTGCGCGTCGCGGGCGGCGTCGGTGCGCTGGCGGCGCGCCTCGGCCAGGATCTCCTCGGCCTCCTTCCGGCCGGCCGCCCCCGGATCGACGAAGGCGCCCGGCTCGGTCGGTTTGCGGCCCGGGTCGCGTCCCGCCGAAGCCGCCGCGTTGTACTGGGCGGCGGCCTGGTTGTACGCCGTCACTTGAGCGTTGTGCGCGTCCACCGCCCGCCGGCTGTCCTCCTGCGCGTTGCGGTGGGCGTCGATCGCGGTCTGCGCCTGCTGCTGCGCCCAGCGCACCGTGTCCGCGTACGCCTCCAGCGCCTTGGCCGCCGCCTCGCAGGCATCGGCCGCCGTCAGCCACTGCTTGGGATGCATGTCGAACTTCTCGCGGAAGGCGTCAGCCGCCTTGCCCTGCCAGCCCTCGCCGTCCAACGAGCGCATCCCCTGGCCGACGCTCTCGAACGCCCGGAAGAAGTCCCGCAGATGCCGGGCCCGCGACTCCAGCGCCTGGGGACTGCCGTGGACCAACTCCTTGGGGTCCTCGCTCTCTCCCAGCCGGCGCTCGGCGACATCGCCGCCCAGCCGGTTGTTCACCCCCTCGCCGAAGTCGCGCACCCCCTCGGCCGCGCCGTCCGCACCGACCGCCGACAGGCCGTCCGCCGCCTTGTCCGCACCCCAGTTGACGGCCTCGCCGACCCCCTCGCTCACGCCGTCGACGGCGCTCTCCAGGCCGTCCCCGAGGTCGTTGACCATGTCCCCCAGGCCCATCAGCGCTCAACCTCCCCGGACACCGAGGCCTCGGGGCCGTCCGGCTGCCAGTCCGTCCGCGAATCGAATGGGGCGTCCGGGGTCACCGTCGAGGTTTCCAGGTCCTCCTTCGCCTGCGCCCAGGCCTGCCGGGCCGCCTGGTCGCCGGCCTGCAGTGACTCCGCGCTGTAGTCCGCGTTCATGAAGTGGGACACGGAGTTGTCCTTCAACGTCTGCGACCAGGAACGCTGCTCGACCTCCTCCTCGGACAGGTAAGGGTTGCCCGCCGCCGCCGTCCACACCGTCTTCACGGTGTTCGAAACGTACTGCTCCTGCTCGTGGTACAGCCCCGCCGACAGGTTGAGCCGCTGCGCGAACCCGTTCGCGTCCTGCATCATCGAGCGCACCCCCCAACTCCAGCGCTCGCAGAAGTCGGCGAACACCTGGCGCAGGTTCGCGTCCCCCACCTCAAGACCGGCCAGCTCCAGGTCGTCGAAGCCCCGCCCCTGCGCCGCCTCGATGTCGAAGCCCAGCTCCTTCAGCTCGTCGATCGCCAGGTTGATGCCCCGGGTGATCCGCGCCAGCGCCTCCGGATCGACCCGGTAGCCGTCCCCGCCACTCACGCGTCCGCCCCTTCAGACTCCAGAGCGGTGTCCACAGCCGCCGCGTCCGGAACGACACCCTCGGCCGGAGGCAGCACCAGGCCCGCCGCACTGCCCGCGTCCACCGCGATCCCGACCGGCCCGCCGTCCACCTTCGCCACCTCGGGGACCACCTGGTCCAGCAAACGCGCCCCGTACACCGGCACCCGCTCCGGCACCGCCTCACCACGCGCCTGCGCAAAGCGCGCCAGCGCCGCGTCATCCGTGAACGCAAACAGCCAGCGGACGCCGCCCGCCGCCGCCGACAGCAGCGAGTCGTCCACCACCGGCACGAGCACCTCGCTGCGACGGAACTCGCCGACGGCCGCGCGTAGATCGCCCTGCCCGGTCGCCGTCAGATCCGCCAACCGCATCCTCAGCCCCATGGCATCCGCGCTCAAAACAACCCCCGCCGAAATCCCGCCGAAAACTACACCGTTCATCGCACATGCGAACGATCATGCTAGTCCGGTGAACACGGGCCGATCCAGGTGGCGCCGGTCTCGGCGTTTCGGCCAGGGGGACCCGGGGTTCCAAGGGTCCTCGCCCGGACCAAGCCGTCCCCCCGTTACGTATCCTGAGCCCTCGAACTGCATGACGGGGGAGGGTTCCGGGCGTGCTGCTGCACAGGGACGATCCGAAATCGGTCGGCGGCTACAAGCTGGTCGACCGGCTCGGGTCCGGGGGCATGGGGGTCGTCTACCGGGGCAGGTCACGCTCGGGACGTGAGGTCGCCGTCAAGGTGGTGCACTCCCAGTACGCCGAGGACCCCGTCTTCCGCGCCCGCTTCCGGCAGGAGATCGAGGCGGTCCGCAAGGTGAGCGGCGCCTTCACCGCACCGGTGGTGGACGCCGACCCGGAGGCGGTACGGCCCTGGATGGCCACCCAGTACGTGCCCGGGCTCTCCCTCGCCGCCCGGATCGGCGACCAAGGTCCGCTGAAGGGCGCCGAGTTGCGGCGGCTGACGCTCGGTCTGGTGGAGGCGCTGCGGGACATCCACCGGGCGGGGGTGGTCCACCGGGACCTCAAACCCGCCAACGTTCTCATCGCCGACGACGGCCCGCGTGTCATCGACTTCGGCATCTCGCGTGCGGCCGAGGACCACAAGACCCTCACCGAGACCGGGCAGATGATCGGCACCCCGCCGTTCATGTCTCCGGAGCAGCTCACCGACGCCCGTTCGGTGGAGCCGGCTTCCGACGTCTTCTCCCTCGGCGCCCTGCTGGTCTTCTCGGTCACGGGCCGGGGCCCCTTCGACGCGGACAGCCCCTACCTCACGGCCTACCGGGTCATCCACGACGCCCCCGTCCTGGACGGCGTACCGCAGGCTCTCCGGTCGATCCTGGAGCGCTGCCTCGCCAAGGAACCGGCGGACCGGCCCGAACTGGGCGAACTGGCAAGGGCGTTCGTGGCCGCGCTGCCGGAGGCGGGTCCCGACGACCAGCCCACCGTGACGCTGCGCACGGAAGAGATGGCCCTGGTCCGGACCCGGCCCGCCGCGGTCGCCGGCCCGGTCGCCGAGGTTCCCGGCCGGCCACACAGTCGTGTACGCCCGCTGTGGGCCACGGCCGGCACGGTCGGTGCCCTCACGCTCGGCCTGACCGGATACCTGCTGATCGGGCCCGGACAAGGGGACGACGACGCCCGGACGGGAGCCGGCACCGCCGCGTCCGCGCCTTCCCGATGGGCGGGCATGCCGGCAGGCTGGAAGCCCTGGCAGACGACGGTGGACGCCACTGCCGCGCACGGCGTGAAGAAGGGGTCGGCCGGCGGGACCGGGTTGGGAGACGGCCCGGAATGCCGGCTGTACGAGGGTGCCGTCTACTGCGCGGGTGACGGTGTTCTGCCCATGCGCCTCGACGGGCTGACCGGACGGATCGACTGGCGCGCCGACGTCCTGCCCCCCGGCCGGCGCCAGGGGACGTACACCTTCTCCGTCCTCGGTCTCGTGGATGACGCGATGCTGGTCCAGCAGGACTTCACCCCCGTCGCCGGGGAGGCGTCGAGCACGACGGTCGCCGCTCTGGACACCGGGACCGGTGAGCGGCTCTGGCATCGGAAGGCGGCGAGCAGCGGGATGTCCCCGGCGGTCTCCGGCAGCCTCGTGGTCATGCCGGCCGACGGCGCTCGCGCGGTGACCGCCCGTTCGGCACGCACCGGCGCCGAGCGTTGGACGACACCGCTGCCGGCGGGGCAGTACTGCGACGCCCAGGGCGTGGACGAGGCCCTCCGGCTGGAGTGCGTCGCCGAGTTCACGCCTTCCCAGAGCATCCTGCTGATGGAGCTGGACCGGGCCGACGGCTCGGCGCGGCGAGTGAAGGTGCCCAACCGCGGAACGCTCGTGGGGACCATCGACGGCCGGCTGCTCTACGTCGACCCGGCCGAGGACGAGGAGCGGAACGTCCCGGCGGGCGAAGAGGGGCCGTTCTCCAGTATCCGGCTGGTGGACCCGGAGACCGGTGAGGGCCGTTCGACGAAGCTGGCGGAGGAGTTCGAGGGCGTTGTGACGCTCGGGGACGGCACACTGTGGTTCGTCACGTCCTCCGGCCAGGTGAGCGCCGTGTCGGTCCGGACGGGCGAGCGGCTGTGGCAGACCGCGACGAGTCTGGAGACGCCCAGCGGCGTCACCCACGACCCGCGCGCTCGTGCGGTCTACCTGTCCAGCGCAAGCGGTCGCGTCGCCGCCCTCGACACGAAGAAGGGCACGCTGCTGTGGGAGACCCTGCCGCGTGCCCGACGGGTGACGAACGCGGGCAGCCGGTCGCTGCCCGAGGTGATGGTCCGTGAGGGCTCCCTGATCGCCGCCACCCCGGACGGTGACCTCTTCACCGTCGACCCCGCCCACCCCGACCGGAAGCCCGTGTCGGGGTGAGCGCCTGAGGCCGGCGTGCGCGACGCCGTACTCCGCGCAGCGACCACCGACATACCTACGGCAGCGCCAGCATCCGCTCCAGCGCCAGCTTCGCGAACGCCTCGGTCTCCTTGTCGACCTCGATCCGGTTGACCAGGTTGCCCTCGGCCAGTGACTCCAGCGTCCAGACCAGGTGGGGGAGGTCGATGCGGTTCATGGTCGAGCAGAAGCAGACCGTCTTGTCGAGGAAGGCGATCTCCTTGCCCTCCGGCGCGAAACGGTTCGCCAGCCGGCGGACCAGGTTCAGCTCCGTGCCGATGGCCCACTTCGAGCCGGCCGGGGCGGCCTCCAGGGCCTTGATGATGTACTCCGTCGAGCCGACGTAGTCCGCCGCGGCCACGACCTCGTGCTTGCACTCCGGGTGGACGAGGACGTTGACGCCCGGGATGCGCTCGCGCACGTCGTTCACCGAGTCGAGGCTGAAGCGGCCGTGCACCGAGCAGTGGCCGCGCCAAAGGATCATCTTCGCGGTGCGCAGCTCGTCCGCCGTCAGCCCGCCGTTCGGCTTGTGCGGGTTGTAGAGGACGCAGTCCTCCAGGGACATGCCCATGTCCCGCACGGCGGTGTTGCGGCCGAGGTGCTGGTCGGGCAGGAACAGGACCTTCTCGCCCTGTTCGAAGGCCCAGTCCAGGGCCCGCTTTGCGTTGGACGAGGTGCAGATCGTGCCGCCGTGCTTGCCCGTGAACGCCTTGATGTCCGCGGACGAGTTCATGTACGAGACGGGCACGACCTGCTCGGCTATTCCGGCCTCGGTCAGCACGTCCCAGCACTCGGCGACCTGCTCGGCCGTCGCCATGTCGGCCATCGAGCAGCCGGCGGCGAGGTCGGGCAGGACGACCTTCTGGTCGTCGGACGTCAGGATGTCCGCCGACTCGGCCATGAAGTGCACGCCGCAGAACACGATGTACTCGGCCTCCGGGCGGGCGGCCGCGTCCTTGGCCAGCTTGAACGAGTCACCGGTCACGTCGGCGAACTGGATGACCTCGTCGCGCTGGTAGTGGTGGCCGAGCACGAAGACCTTGTTCCCGAGCTTCGCCTTGGCCGCGCGGGCGCGCTCGACCAGGTCCGGATCGGACGGCGAGGGAAGGTCGCCGGGACACTCGACGCCACGCTCGCTCCTCGGGTCGGCCTCACGGCCGAGGAGCAGCAGGGCGAGGGGCGTCGGCTGTACGTCGAGCTCCTGGGTCTGGGCGGTGGTCACGACACGCACCCTTTCTGTTCTGCGGCTCGCCGGGACCGGGAAAGTCCGGAGCCGGCGGGTCAAGCGGGACACCTTCTTCGACTTCTCGTCGAATTGACGTTATCTATCATAACCGGTTCACGTCAGTTTGACGATGTCCATCATGTCGATGTGACGTGAATCCCGGTGCCGGGGCCGCGTATTCCCGAATCGGTCGTTTTCCGCTTCGGGTGCCGTGTGCGAGCATGAAGAAGGACCGAAAGACAAACGCCCGGCCCGGAATGAATCCGCGGCCCCGTCGGTTGCAACCGTCGGCAAGCAGTCTCCGTACAACCCGGGAGAGATGTAGATGTCCGTATCGGACGAGACCAGCACCGTCACCGACGGCATCATCCTGTCCGACGCCGCCGCGGCGAAGGTCAAGGCGCTGCTCGACCAGGAAGGCCGTGAGGACCTGGCCCTGCGCGTCGCCGTTCAGCCCGGTGGCTGCTCCGGCCTGCGCTACCAGCTCTTCTTCGACGAGCGCTCCCTCGACGGCGACGTCGTCAAGGACTTCGGCGGCGTGAAGGTCGTCACCGACCGCATGAGCGCCCCGTACCTGGGCGGCGCGTCCATCGACTTCGTGGACACCATCGAGAAGCAGGGCTTCACGATCGACAACCCGAACGCGACCGGCTCCTGCGCCTGCGGCGACTCCTTCAGCTGACCCGGCCGAAACCGGCTGACCCAGCCGAAACGCGAGAAGGCGGCGACCCCCTCCGACGGGGCCGCCGCCTTCCCGTGTCCGGGGGCCTTTACCGCGCCCCCGACGTCTCCGGCCGGACCGTGCCCGGCTTCTCCAGCGGGACGTCCTGCCCGTCCGTGCCCACGACCTTGCGGTCCCCGAGCGGCTTGTCCAGCTGCACGCTCTTGTGGAACACCTTGGCGATCAGGATGCAGACCTTGTCCGGCTGCGACGTCTCGGTCACCCGGACCGTCACCTCGTCGCCGCTCTCGCTCGCCGTCACCTTGTAGTCGGCGCACACACCGCCCGTGAAGGCCACGGTCAGCTCCCTGCCGTCGACGGTGTAGCCGTCCACACCCACGTTCCTCGTGACCGGCGCCGACGTCGACTCGTCCTTGGGTCCGGACGGCCGCGGGCTCGGCTGAGCGGGCGGCTCCTGGGACGGCGTGGTCGACACCAGGTACTTCGGGTCGATCGCCGGATGCGTCACGGTGAAGCTGTCCTTCGCGCCCGGCGCCCGCACCTCGAACAGCCAGGACGGCACCAGCGCCTGCCGCGTGTCGACGTAGTGCGAGGCGAGCCCGAACACGGCCTTCTCGACCGTGAGGGTGTCCTTGGCCGGCGTGCCCGCGCCGGTATCGGTCCCCCGACCGGGCGAAGCCTCCGAACCGGAGGAGCCGCAGGGCGCCTCATCGCGGTCCTTCAGCGGTACGGGGCTGGCGCAGCCGCCGATGCCCATCCGGCCGTCGGTCCCCGGCGCCGCGTTCATCAGCCCGAGCGTCTTCTCGGCGTCCAGCACGGGGTACGTGTCCCCCTTCACCGGGGCCGCCAACTGGCCGCTGCCGCCGACCACTTCGCCCAGGGTGTTCACGGTCACCCCGGTCGTCCAGCCGTACGTGGGCAGACCGCCGACCACAGGGCTCGCGTTGACGACCCGCCGGCCGCCCATGAGCTGGCTCGCGTCGAGCTTCGCGTCATCCTGACCCACCGCCTTGAGGACCGGCGCGGCGGCCTTCTTCGCGGCGGCCTCGCTCACCGGGTCGCCCCCGGGGTCGGCCGAGTCCTTCGAGCAGGTGGTGGCGGACCGGCAGTCATCGGTGCCGGGTGCGTAGCTGTAGAAGGTCCAGGTCCCGGGCGCCTGCTTGTTCACCTGGAGGCTGGGCCCCGTCCCGTCCTTCGCCCCGACCCGCCAGGTCTGCCCCTGCGCGACCGGCGACCCGTCCACCCCGAGCGCGTCGGCCAGCCGGGCCACGGCGTCGGCACCGACCTCGCCGCCGGCCCGGTACACGGGCGCCGAGCCGGGTCCGTCCGCCAGGTCCCCGTCGGCCTTGTAGGTGACGCCGTACGGGTTCGGCTCGCCGGGCGCGATGCCGTTCGTGCCGCCGCCCTCGGTGTAGCCGTCGAGGTGGAGTGGCGGGGGAGTGTCCTCGTCGGCGGCCCCGGACGTCGTACCGCCGTCCGAACCCCCGGACGCGTTCGCGGCGAGGTAGGCCCCGCCGCCTCCGACGAGCAGTACGGCGGCGGCGACCGACGCGATGATCGCGGGGGAGCGGCGTCGGCTCGAACCGCCGGCTCCGTCGTCATCGGCAGCGGCACGGGCGGCAGCGGTGGGATCCGGTCCGGCGGAGCTGGTCGGCTCCGAGTCCACAGCGGCAACGGGCGCCGCTGCCTCCGCGTCCCCGGCCTGCTCCCCACCGGCGGCGCCGCTGTCGCTTTCCGCACCGTCGCGCTCGCCGTCGGTCCGGCCGGCCTCGGCGTCGCGCCCGGTCCCGCCGTCCTCCGCCTCGCCGTCGGACTCGTGGCCCCCGGCATCGCGCTCGCCCCCGGCTCCGGGAACGGCGGTGCCGTCCGCCACGGCGCCGGACGCCTCGGTACCCGCGGCGCCCTTCTCCTGCCGGGTGCCCTGCTCCTCGGCGGAGCCGTCGGCGCCCGTGTCGTCGTTCTCGGGTCGCTCGGTGTTCACCGCATCGCTCCTTCGGCTGCGCACATGTCCCATGACCCTGACCCGACCCTGTCAAAGGGGAGGGTCTGCCGGGTCGTATCCCGCATCCCCTTTACGGGGGACAGCGATGGGACGCAGCGGGGGAGCGCACGGTTCCCTGAAGGGCGCCGATTGAGCCGCCGGAATTCGATCGGCCGGCGTAATCCGGATGGATGGCGTCGTTTCGATCAGTCGCCGTAGTCCGACATCGCGTCCACCAGCCGCGCCGACCTCGGGGGCACGGTCACCCCGTGGATGAGTGACGGGGAGACCGGGCGGGACAGGACGCGGTCGGGAGCGGCCCAGTGGGGAGCCATCCGCGCGCAGTCACCGAGCAGCGACGCCAGGCCGGCCTCCAGGCCGGCCTGAGTGGTGGCGCGGACCTCGAATTTCGTCATAGCGGCACCGTAGGCACGTGGACACCCGCGAAGAAAGATCTACTATCGGGTAGTTTTGACTGCTTCAGAGTCCAGGTCACGAACGGTAGCGTGAACTGTCAACCCATCCTCTTCGCAGGAGACTCCACGCCGTGCGCATCGCAGTCACCGGCTCCATCGCCACCGACCACCTCATGACCTTCCCCGGCCGTTTCACCGACCAGTTCGTCGCGGACCAGATGCACACGGTCTCGCTGTCCTTCCTGGTCGACAACCTGGACGTACGCCGGGGCGGCGTAGGCGCGAACATCGCCTTCGGCATGGGTCAGCTGGGCACGAAGCCGATCCTCGTCGGCGCCGCGGGCTCCGACTTCGACGAGTACCGGGCCTGGCTTGACCGGCACGGCGTCGACACCGGGTCGGTCCGCATCTCAGAGACCCTGCACACCGCCCGCTTCGTCTGCACCACCGACGCCGACCACAACCAGATCGGCTCCTTCTACACCGGTGCGATGAGCGAGGCCCGCCAGATCGAGCTGAAGACCGTCGCGGACCGCGTGGGCGGCCTCGACCTGGTCCTCATCGGCGCCGACGACCCCGAGGCCATGCTCCGCCACACGGAGGAGTGCCGCTCCCGCGAGATCCCCTTCGCCGCCGACTTCTCCCAGCAGATCGCCCGCATGAACGGCGACGAGATCCGCATACTGCTGGACGGCGCGACGTACCTCTTCTCGAACGAGTACGAGAAGGGCCTCATCGAGTCCAAGACCGGCTGGAGCGACGCGGAGATCCTCTCCAAGGTCGGCCACCGCGTCACCACCCTCGGCGCGCGGGGCGTGCGCGTCGAGCGGGACGGCGAGGACCCGATCGAGGTCGGCTGTGCCGAGGAGGAGCGCAAGGCCGACCCCACGGGTGTCGGCGACGCCTTCCGCGCCGGGTTCCTGTCGGGGCTGGCGTGGGGTGTGTCCCTGGAGCGGGCCGCGCAGGTCGGCTGCATGGTCGCGACGCTGGTCATCGAGACGGTGGGCACGCAGGAGTACCAGCTGCGGCGGGCGCACTTCATGGACCGGTTCACCAAGGCATACGGGCATGACGCGGGTGAAGAGGTCCGGACGCACCTGGGCTGATCCCGCGGCAGTTCGCCGACAGGGCGTTCAGGCCACCCGGCGGACGAGGTACGCCGTTCCTCGCTCCGCCGGCTCCTCGCCCATGTACTCCTGCCCCCGCATCTCGCACCACGCCGGGATGTCCAGGCGGGCCGCCTCGTCGTCGGCGAGGACGCGCACGGTGCCGCCGACCGGTACCTCGCCGATGACCTTGGCAAGCTCGATGACCGGGAGCGGGCAGAGCTTGCCGAGGGCGTCCACGACCAGGACGTCCTCCCGTACGACCGTGCTGGGCACCGGCGCCCCCAGCTTCTCCCGCACCCCCGCCACGGCAGCCGGCAGCACCTCCAGGAACCGCTCGACGTCCTCCTCCGCCGTCCCGAACGCCAGGGACACCCGCACGTTCCCCTCGCTCAGCACGCCCATCGCCTTCAGCACATGGCTGGGCGTCAGCGTGCTGCTCGTGCAGGACGAACCCGAGGAGACCGAGAACCCGGCGCGGTCCAGCTCGTGCAGCAGGCTCTCCCCGTCCACATAGAGACAGGAGAAGGTGACGATGCCGGGCAGCCGCCGCCCCGGATCGCCGACCACCTCCACATCCGGCACCAGCTGCGGCACCCGCGCCCGGATCCGCTCCGTCAGCTCCCGCAGCCGTACCGCCTCTTGGGCCGCCTCCGCCTGCACGGCACGCAGCGAGGCCGCCGCGGCGACGATCGCCGGGATGTTCTCGAACCCGGGGACCCGCCCCGACTCCCGCTCGTCCGCCGGCCCTTGCGCGGCGAACCGTACGCCCTTGCGCACGACGAGCAGCCCGACCCCCGACGGACCGCCCCACTTGTGGGCACTCCCGGTCAACACCGACCAGGCGCCCTCGACGCGCCCCCACCCCAGCGACTGCGCCGCGTCCACCAGCAGCGGCACCCCGGCCTCCTGGCACAGGGCGGCCGCCTCCGCCACCGGCTGCTCGGTCCCCACCTCGTGGTTGGCCGACTGCAGACACGCCAGCGCGGTGTCCGCCCGAAGCGCATCCGCATACGTAGGTACGCCCACCGCCCCCGCACGATCCACCGCCACCCGAGTGACCGTCCCCCCGTCGCCCTCGTGCGCGTCAGCCGCATGGAGCACAGAGGAGTGTTCGACCGCAGACACGATCAGGTGGCGTCCGACGCGCCGCCGCCCCGCCAACACCCCGGCGACACCCGAGTGGACGGCTTTCGTCCCCGATGAGGTGAACACCAACTCGTCGGCCCGGCACCCCACAGCCTCCGCAGCGGCCTCCCGAGCCGCGTCCAGCAGCATCCGCGCCCGCCGCCCTTCCCGGTAAAGACGGGCAGGATCGGCCCACCCCTCATCAAGGGAGGCCTGAAGGGCCTGCCGGGCAACAGGATGAAGAGGAGCACTGGAAGCAGCGTCGAAGTAACTCACACAGCAACGCTAGAACGTCCGGCACCAGGAGCGCCCCAAAGGGGCGCGGGGCTGTGACATCTACGGCTCGCCGCGGGGCGCGATCTGCGACAAACAACCCGCAGCCGCCAAACAAGCGAACCACCCCACCCCATAGGCACCCCTCCCCGCGAACCCTCGGAGAGCGTCGGCTAGGGTTTGGTCCGCATAAACATCCAAACCCCTGCCCGACGCAGGGCGGCGACCGACCAGCGAGAAGGCCGCAGCCGATCCGCGCGGGCGAGACTCTCGGGAAGGCGCTACGTGAGTCCCAACGGCTCCGACCGCTCGCCGCGGCGCCCGATGCGGCGGAAGCTGCTGCAGGCAATGACTGCGGGCCTGGTCCTGGCTACAGCCACCGGTTGCTCGTACAACTGGGAGGACTTCCCCCGTCTTGGTATGCCCACCCCGACCACGGAAGAGGCTCCGCGGATCCTCTCCCTGTGGCAGGGGTCGTGGGCGGCCGCGCTCGCCACAGGCGTGCTGGTCTGGGGCCTGATCCTGTGGAGCACCGTCTTCCACCGGCGCAGCCGCACCAAGGTCGAAGTTCCTCCGCAGACCCGGTACAACATGCCGATCGAGGCGCTGTACACGGTGGTCCCGCTCATCATCGTCTCGGTGCTCTTCTACTTCACGGCCCGCGACGAGACGAAGCTGCTCAGCCTCAAGGACAAGCCCGACCTCACGGTCAACGTTGTGGGCTATCAGTGGAGCTGGGCCTTCAACTACGTCCAGCCCGTCGACGGTTCCACGGGTAATGCGAAGACCGACAAGAACCTGGCGGCCATTCCGGACCGGTTCAAGGAGGACTTCCCGGCGAACGCGGGCGGTGTCTACGACGCCGGTACCCCCGGCAGCCGGAACCCCCAGACGGGCAACCCCGGCCCCACCCTGTGGCTGCCCAAGGGCAAGACGGTCCGCTTCGTCCTCACCTCGCGTGACGTCATCCACTCCTTCTGGGTGGTGCCGTTCCTGATGAAGCAGGACGTCATCCCGGGCCACACCAACGCCTTCGAGGTGACCCCCAACAAGGAGGGCACCTTCCTGGGCAAGTGCGCCGAGCTGTGCGGCGTCGACCACTCCCGGATGCTGTTCAACGTGAAGGTCGTCTCCCCCGAGCGCTACGAGCAGCACCTCAAGGACCTCGCCAAGAAGGGGCAGACCGGTTACGTTCCCGCCGGCATCGCGCAGACGAGCCACGAGAAGAACCGGGAGACGAACAACCTGTGAGCATCCTCAACGAACCCCAGGGTGCCGCGGCAGCAGCTGAGGACTCGTACGAGAACGAGCTGCCGGTCCGGCGCAGGCAACCCGGCAACGTCGTGGTCAAGTGGCTCACCACCACCGACCACAAGACGATCGGAACGCTGTACCTCGTCACGTCGTTCGCGTTCTTCGTGATCGGCGGCGTGATGGCGCTGTTCATGCGCGCCGAGCTCGCCCGGCCGGGTCTGCAGATCATGTCGAACGAGCAGTTCAACCAGGCGTTCACGATGCACGGCACGATCATGCTGCTGATGTTCGCGACGCCGCTGTTCGCCGGCTTCGCGAACTGGATCATGCCGCTGCAGATCGGCGCGCCGGATGTGGCGTTCCCGCGGCTGAACATGTTCGCCTACTGGCTGTACCTGTTCGGCTCGCTCATCGCGGTCGGCGGCTTCCTCACCCCGAGCGGCGCGGCCGACTTCGGCTGGTTCGCCTACAGCCCGCTGTCGGACGCGGTCCGCAGCCCGGGCATCGGCGCCGACATGTGGATCATGGGTCTGGCCTTCTCCGGCTTCGGCACCATCCTCGGCTCGGTCAACTTCATCACCACGATCATCTGCATGCGCGCCCCCGGCATGACCATGTTCCGCATGCCGATCTTCGTGTGGAACGTGCTGCTGACGGCCGTCCTGGTCCTGCTCGCCTTCCCCGTCCTCGCGGCGGCACTGTTCGCGCTGGAGGCGGACCGCAAGTTCGGCGCCCACATCTTCGATGCCGCCAACGGCGGGGCCTTGCTATGGCAACACCTCTTCTGGTTCTTCGGCCATCCAGAGGTGTACATCATCGCCCTGCCATTCTTCGGAATCATTTCCGAAGTGATTCCGGTCTTCTCCCGCAAGCCGATGTTCGGCTACATGGGTCTGATCGCGGCGACCATCGCGATCGCGGGTCTGTCCGTGACGGTGTGGGCGCACCACATGTACGTCACAGGCGGCGTACTACTGCCGTTCTTCTCCTTCATGACGTTCCTCATCGCCGTACCAACAGGCGTGAAGTTCTTCAACTGGATCGGCACGATGTGGAAGGGCTCGTTGTCCTTCGAGACACCGATGCTCTGGGCGGTCGGCTTCCTGATCACCTTCACCTTCGGTGGTCTGACCGGTGTCATCCTGGCCTCACCGCCACTGGACTTCCACGTGTCCGACTCGTACTTCGTCGTCGCCCACTTCCACTACGTCGTCTTCGGCACCGTCGTCTTCGCGATGTTCGCCGGGTTCCACTTCTGGTGGCCGAAGATGACCGGCAAGATGCTCGACGAGCGCCTGGGCAAGATGACCTTCTGGACGCTGTTCGTCGGCTTCCACGGCACCTTCCTGGTGCAGCACTGGCTCGGTGCCGAGGGCATGCCGCGTCGTTACGCGGACTACCTCGCGGCCGACGGCTTCACCGCCCTGAACACGATCTCGACGATCAGCTCGTTCGTGCTCGGCGCGTCGCTGCTGCCGTTCTTCTACAACGTGTGGAAGACCGCCAAGTACGGCAAGAAGGTCGAGGTCGACGACCCGTGGGGCTACGGCCGCTCGCTGGAGTGGGCGACGTCCTGCCCGCCGCCGCGGCACAACTTCCTCACTCTGCCGCGGATCCGTTCCGAATCCCCGGCGTTCGACCTGCATCACCCTGAGATCGCCGCTCTCGACCAGCTCGAGAACGCCCCTCACGGTGAGAAGGCTCTGGCTGGTGGCAAGGAGGCCGGCAAGTGAAGATCCAGGGCAGGATGTTCATGTGGCTGAGCTTCTTCGTGCTCGCCATGGCGGTTGTCTACGGCGTCTGGTCGAAGGAGCCGGCCGGCACCACGGCCCTCTTCCTGGCCTTCGGTCTGTGCATCATGATCGGCTTCTACCTGGGCTTCACCGCCCGGCGGGTCGACGCGGGTGCGCAGGACAACAAGGAAGCGGATGTGGCGGACGACGCCGGCGAGGTCGGGTTCTTCAGCCCGCACAGCTGGCAGCCGCTCTCCCTCGCGGTCGGAGGCGCCCTCGCCTTCCTGTCGATCGCGATCGGCTGGTGGCTGATGTACTTCTCGGCGCCGCTGATCCTGATCGGCATCTGGGGCTGGGTCTTCGAGTACTACCGCGGTGAGAGCCGCACCCAGTAACACGAGCTGAGCTCATAGGGGCCCGGACATTCCGTCAGGAGTGTCCGGGTTCCTTCGTTTGCCGTAGCCACGATCACCCGTACGCCTTATCCGGCGCGCCGCGGCCGACGCTGCTTCCTAGCGTGAGGCCATGAGCAGAAAACCGAGCAAGGGCCCCGTCATAGGTTGCACGCTCCTGCTGATCGCGCTCGGCGCGAGCGCCGCCGGCTGCAGCAGCGACGGCAACCCGCTGTCCGCCGAGCCGTACGACGCGGCCGACCAGATCGCCTTCAACGGCCCCGCGGGCGACGGCAAGAAGGCCGACCCCGACAAGCCCCTGGAAGTCACCGCCGAGGACTCCGACGGCCGTATCACGGACGTCACCGCCAGGGACGCCGCAGGACGCTACGTCGCGGGCGAACTCTCCGCCGACGGCACCCGCTGGCACAGCACCTCTCCGCTCGCCGCCAACGCCCGCTACACGGTCCGCGTGAGCACCGAGGACGAGGACGGCGCCCCCGGCCGCAAGGTCCTCACCTTCGACACCAGCAAGCCGACTTCCAAGAAGCACCTGACGGTGACGTTCGGCCCCAAGGCCGGCACCTACGGCGTCGGCCAGCCCGTCACGGCGGAGCTGAGCCAGCCCATCAAGGACCGCAACCAGCGGGCGATAGTCGAGCGGGCCCTCAAGGTCGACTCCGCGCCCGCCGTCGAGGGCAACTGGCACTGGGTGGACGACAAGAAACTCCACTACCGTCCCAAGGAGTTCTGGCCCGCGAACGCCACCCTCCAGGCCCGTAGCAACCTGGAGGGCATCAAGGTCAGCGACCGTCTGTGGGGCGGCAAGGCCAAGCCGCTGCGCATCACCACGGGCGACCAGGTCATAGCCGTCACGGACGCCGCGTCCCACCAGCTGACGCTGTACCGCAACGGCGAGGAGGTCAGGTCCATACCGGTCACGACCGGCAAGCCCGGCTTCGAGACCCGCAACGGCGTCAAGGTCGTACTGGGCAAGGAGTACTTCGTACGCATGCGCGGCACGAGCATCGGCATAGCCGAAGGGTCCGCGGAGTCCTACGACCTACCGGTCTACTACGCCACCCGTGTGACCTGGAGCGGCGAATACGTCCACGCCGCCCCCTGGTCGGTCGGCTCCCAGGGCGCCGCCAACGTCAGCCACGGCTGCACCGGCATGAGCACCGCCAACGCCGAGTGGTTCTTCGACAACGTCCGCGAGGGCGACATCGTCAAGGTCATCAACTCGTACGGCAACACCATGGAACCGTTCGGCAACGGCTTCGGGGACTGGAACCTGGAGTGGAAGAACTGGCGCGACGGAAGCGCCCTGGTGGGCGGCACCCCGGACGGCCCCAGCCCGTCGGAACGGGCAAGGCTGAGGCCGCAGAGCGTCTGAATCGCCAGGCGTCTGAATCGCCAGGCCCGGCAGGCTTCCTTACGCGCTCTGAAGCCTCTGCGTGCGCAACAGGGAAGCCAGCGCCCCCGCGAACTCCACCGGCTCCACAGGCAGCGTCACAGCCGCCTCGGCCCGGCTCCACGTGGCGAGCCACGCATCCTGCGGCCGCCCGATCAGCAGCAGCACCGGCGGGCAGTTGAACACCTCGTCCTTGATCTGGCGGCAGACCCCCATGCCCCCCATGGGCACGGCCTCACCGTCCAGCACACAGACGTCGATGCCCCCCTTGTCCAGCTCACGCACCACCGCCTCGGGCGTCGCGCACTCCAGGAACTGCACCACAGGCACGTCCGGTGCGGGCCGGCGCCCGGTGGCCAACCTCACCTGCTCGCGGGTGTTGGAGTCGTCGCTGTAGACCAGCACCGTGGCGGTCGGCTGCATTGTTCCTCCGTGACGTCAGCGTCGTAAGGACAGGCCCGTTGGGCCGGATGCTACTCCCTTGAACACCACGTCAACACCGGTACGGATGGGGAAGACACTCCGAACGGCACCCCCCGGAGTGAGGGCGGGATAAGCGACCGACATAATGTCGGTCGTGGCGACAGCAACGACAGTAGACAAGGGTCACGCGCACCCGTCGGTCAACCGACCGAACCTCACCAGCGTCGGAACCATCATCTGGTTGAGTTCCGAGCTGATGTTCTTCGCGGCCCTCTTCGCGATGTACTTCACCCTGCGATCGGTGACCGGTCCGGACTTCTGGCATGAGAAGGCCGACGCCCTGAACTTCCCGTTCTCGGCGACGAACACCACGATCCTGGTGCTTTCCTCCCTCACCTGCCAGCTCGGCGTCTTCGCCGCCGAGCGCGGTGATGTGAAGAAGCTCCGGGGCTGGTTCATCGTCACCTTCATCATGGGTGCGATCTTCGTCGGCGGTCAGGTGTACGAGTACACCGAGCTGGTCAAGCACGAGGGCCTCTCGCTCTCGTCCGACCCGTACGGCTCGGTCTTCTACCTGACCACCGGCTTCCACGGCCTGCACGTGACGGGCGGTCTGATCGCCTTCCTGCTGGTCCTCGGCCGCACCTACGCGGCCAAGAGGTTCACGCACGAGCAGGCGACCGCCGCGATTGTCGTGTCCTACTACTGGCACTTCGTCGATGTCGTCTGGATCGGCCTTTTCGCCACGATCTACATGATCAAGTAGCCGGGCCCGATCCCGCGCGCGTTCCACGAACGCACCTGACAGAAGCATCGACGCAGAAGATCCTGACACCGGGGTAATCCGTGAAAAAGCTCTCCGCACGACGACGCCATCCGCTGGCGGCGGTCGTCGTCCTACTCCTCGCGCTGGCGTGCACGGGAGGGGTGTACGCCGTGTTCGCGCCCGCGGGCAAGGCACAGGCCGAGGAAACCGCTCAGTCCCTCACCATCGAGGAGGGCAAGAAGCTCTACACCGTCGGCTGCGCCAGCTGCCACGGAACCGGCGGTCAGGGCACCTCCGACGGTCCCAGCCTGGTGGGCGTCGGCGCCGCCTCCGTCGATTTCCAGGTCGCGACGGGCCGTATGCCGGCCGCCACCTCGCAGGCCGCCCAGATCCCGGCGAAGAAGAACATCTACTCGCAGGCCGAGATCGACCAGCTCGCGGCGTACATCGCCTCGCTGGGCGCCGGTCCGACCGTCCCGACCGAGGAGCAGTACGGCCCCGAGGGCGCGGACATCGGCAAGGGCGGCGAGCTCTTCCGTAACAACTGCGCCCAGTGCCACAATTTCACCGGCAAGGGCGGCGCGCTGACGAAGGGCAAGTTCGCCCCGACCCTCGAGGATGTCGACCCGAAGCACATCTACGAGGCCATGCAGACCGGCCCGCAGAACATGCCGTCGTTCCCCGACACCACGCTGTCGGAGCAGAACAAGAAGGACATCATCGCGTACCTGCACGCGGTCAACAGCGACGAGACGGTCAACCCGGGTGGTCTGGAGCTGGGCGGCCTCGGGCCGGTCAGTGAGGGCCTCTTCGCCTGGATCTTCGGGCTCGGTGCACTGATCGCGGTCGCCGTCTGGGTCGCCGCTCGGACCGCAAAGGCCAAGAAGTCATGAGTAGCCAAGACATTCCAGAAGAGAACCTGCCCGCTGAGCAGGACGCCCACGTCGCGGTAGCGGACGAGAAGAACCCCTTCGCCGACCCCGGCCTGCCGCCCCACGAGCACCGGATCCAGGACATCGACGAGCGGGCCGCCCGGCGGTCCGAGCGCACGGTGGCCATGCTGTTCACGGTGTCGATGCTGGCCACCGTCGGCTTCATCGCCTCGTACGTCGCGATCCCGCACGACAAGTCGATCTTCGTCTTCCCGATCGGTCACCTCAACGCGCTGAACTTCGCGCTGGGTCTGACCCTCGGCGGGGCGCTGTTCTGCATCGGCGCGGGGGCGGTCCACTGGGCCCGCACCCTGATGTCCGACGTGGAGGTCGCCGACGAGCGGCACCCGATCGCGGCCGAGCCCGAGGTCAAGGCCAAGGTCATGGCCGACTTCAAGCAGGGCGCCAAGGAGTCCGCGCTGGGTCGCCGCAAGCTGATCCGCAACACGATGTTCGGAGCGCTGGCCCTGTTCCCGCTCTCCGGCGTCGTCCTGCTGCGTGACCTCGGCCCGCTGCCCGGGACCAAGCTGCGCCACACGCTGTGGTCCAAGGGCAAGCTGCTCGTCAACATGAACACCGACGAGCCGCTGCGCCCCTCGGACGTCGCGGTCGGCTCCCTCACCTTCGCCAAGCCGGAGGGCCTGGAGGAGCACGACCACGACTTCCAGAACGAGATCGCCAAGGCCGCCCTGATGATCGTGCGGATCCAGCCCGCCGACATCAAGGACAAGCGCGAGCTCGAGTGGTCGCACGAGGGCATCGTCGCGTACTCGAAGATCTGCACCCACGTCGGTTGCCCGATCTCCCTGTACGAGCAGCAGACGCACCACGTGCTCTGCCCCTGCCACCAGTCCACCTTCGACCTCGCCGACGGTGCCCGAGTGATCTTCGGCCCGGCCGGGCACGCCCTGCCGCAGCTGCGCATCGGCGTGAACGACGAGGGCTACCTCGAGGCGCTCGGCGACTTCGAAGAGCCCGTCGGTCCTGCATTCTGGGAGCGCGGATGAGCACGACAGAGACCACGGAGTCCCGCTCGCGCGGGAAGGCACCGGCCGGCGAGCGCGTTGCCGACTGGGCCGACGGCCGACTGGGGATCTACTCCCTCGCCAAGGCCAACATGCGCAAGATCTTCCCCGACCACTGGTCGTTCATGTTGGGCGAGGTCTGCCTCTACAGCTTCATCATCATCATCCTCACGGGTGTGTATCTGACGCTGTTCTTCCACCCGTCGATGAACGAGGTGGAGTACCACGGCAGTTACGTCCCGCTGCAGGGACAGCTCATGTCGGAGGCGTTCAGCTCGACGCTGCACATCTCCTTCGACGTGCGCGGTGGTCTGCTCATCCGGCAGATCCACCACTGGGCCGCGCTGATCTTCCTGGCCGGCATGTTCGTGCACATGATGCGCGTGTTCTTCACGGGCGCGTACCGCAAGCCCCGTGAGATCAACTGGCTGTTCGGCTTCCTGCTGTTCGTCCTGGGCATGTTCACCGGTTTCACCGGCTACTCGCTCCCGGACGACCTGCTCTCCGGCACCGGTGTGCGCTTCACCCAGGGCGCGATCCTGTCCATGCCGATCGTCGGCACGTACATCTCGTTCTTCCTCTTCGGCGGCGAGTTCCCGGGCGTCGACTTCGTGGCCCGGTTCTACTCGATCCACATCCTGCTGCTGCCGGGCATCATGCTCGGCCTGGTGGTCGGCCACCTGATCCTGGTCTTCTACCACAAGCACACGCAGTTCGCGGGCCCCGGAAAGTCCAACAAGAACGTCGTCGGCATGCCGCTGCTGCCGGTCTACATGGCCAAGGCCGGAGGCTTCTTCTTCCTGGTCTTCGGTGTCATCGCGGTCATCTCGGCGGTCGCGCAGATCAACCCGGTCTGGGCCATTGGCCCCTACCGTCCGGACGTGGTGTCCACCGGCGCCCAGCCCGACTGGTACATGGGCTTCGCCGAGGGTCTGGTCCGCTACATGCCGGGCTGGGAGGTCAACTTCTGGGGTCACACGCTGGTTCTCGGCGTGTTCATCCCGCTGGTGCTCTTCGGTCTGGTCCTGATGGCGATCGCGGTCTACCCGTTCATCGAGTCCTGGGTCACCGGCGACAAGCGCGAGCACCACATCCTGGACCGCCCGCGCAACGCCCCGACGCGTACCGCGTTCGGCGTCGCCTGGGTCACGGTGTACATGATCGGCCTGGTCGGCGGTGGCAACGACCTGTGGGCCACCCACTTCCACCTGTCGATCAACGCGGTCACCTGGTTCGTCCGGATCGGCTTCTTCGCCGGACCGGTCCTCGCGTTCATCATCACCAGGCGGATCTGCCTCGGCCTGCAGCGCCGGGACAAGGACAAGGTGCTGCACGGCCGCGAGTCGGGCATCATCAAGCGCCTGCCGCACGGTGAGTTCATCGAGGTGCACGAGCCGCTCAGCCAGGACGCGCTGCACACCCTCACCGCGCACGAGCAGTACAAGCCGCTCGAGATCGGCCCGACGGTCGACGAGAACGGCGTCGAGCGCAAGGTGAAGGGCTCCGAGAAGCTGCGCGCCAAGCTCAGCAAGTCGTACTTCGGCGAGGACGGCCAGATCCCCAAGCCGACCGTCGACGAGTACAAGGAGATCACCAGCGGCCACGGCCACCACTGACGCTGCGACTGCTACGCCACGGTTGAGGGCCCCGTCCGTTGTACGGACGGGGCCCTTCGCCGTGCCCCGGGCTGGATAGGGTGGACCTCGTTGAGACTCATGTCCCGCAGTGCGGGACACCTGACCCTGGAGCGGCTTATGAGCGCTGTGACCCCCGCCGGAGGCGACACCGCGGCGGCCCGCTCCTGGCCCCTGCTGCTGAACGGCCTGCTGAACGGTCAGGACCTTGCTGCCGACGACACCGCGTGGGCGATGGACCTGATCATGCGCGGCGAGGCGACGGACGCGCAGATCGCCGGATTCGTTGTGGCACTGCGCGCCAAGGGCGAGACGGTGGAGGAGATCACCGGGCTCGTGCGGACGATGTACGCGCACGCGAACGTGATCGAGGTGCCGGGGCAGACCGTCGACATCGTCGGCACGGGTGGCGACGGCGCGAAGACCGTCAACATCTCCACGATGTCGGCGATCGTCATCGCCGGCACGGGTGCGAAGGTCGTCAAGCACGGCAACCGGGCGGCGTCGTCGGCGTCGGGTGCCTCGGACGTGCTGGAGAAGCTCGGCGTCAATCTGGAACTGCCGGTCGGGCGGGTGGCCGCGGTCGCCGAGGAGGCCGGGATCACCTTCTGCTTCGCGGTGAAGTTCCATCCCGCGCTGCGGCATGTGGCGGCGGCCCGTGGCCAGTTGGGCATCCGGACGACCTTCAACGTGCTCGGTCCGCTGACGAACCCGGCGAAGGTGAAGGCCCAGGCGGTCGGCGTGGCGGACCCGCGCATGGCACCGATCGTCGCGGGCGTCTTCGCCGAGCGCGGCAACTCCTCGCTGGTGTTCCGCGGCGACGACGGCCTCGACGAGCTCACCACCACGGCCACCTCCCGGGTCTGGGTCGTGCGCGACGGCAAGGTGACCGAGGAGGCCTTCGACCCGCGTGACGTCGGGATCGAGCTGGTTCCGGTGGAGGCTCTGCGGGGCGCGGACGCCTCGTACAACGCCGATGTGGCGCTGCGCATGCTGAACGGGGAGACGGGTCCCGTACGGGACGCCGTACTGCTCAACGCGGCTGCCGCCCTGGTGGCGCTGAACCCGACCGGCGCCCCGCTCACCGAGCAGATCCGCGCCGGGATGGCGAAGGCGGCGGAGTCGATCGACTCGGGCGCGGCGAAGCGGACGCTGGACCGCTGGGTGGCGGCCAGCAACGCCTGAGTTCCACGCGATGTGACGCAAGGCGCAGTCCAGGATCCGGACTGCGCCTTGCGAGCTGAAGATCGTGTGGCAGGATATTGGACCAGGTCATGAGTGACAGTCATGAGGCCCCGGCCGACTGTCCGGCAACCCTCCGTCCGTGGCGGGGTGCCCCGGGTGAAGACCAGGCCGTAGGCAGCGAGGTCTACGGCAAGCGCGGGCCCCTCTCGAAACCAGGGGTCCTGGTCGTTCGAGGGAGCCTTCCGTGAGCAAGCGAATGCGATAGGGCCGCAGAGCCCCGCCTCCGGACACCCTTTTCTCTTTCTCGCATGCCCCTCAGCCTGCATGCCCCTCACGGGAGTTCGCCATGTCTGTCTCCATCGCTGCCGCCGACCAGTCCGTTTGTGCCTCCCTGCCCGTTCTGGGCCGTGATGTCACTGTCCCGCTCGTCACCGGCGGCGAGGTCACCTACGCCGCGCTCGACTACGCCGCCAGCGCCCCCGCCCTCCAGCGCGTCTGGGACGACGTCGCCGCCTACGCGCCGTACTACGGCAGCGTCCACCGCGGAGCCGGCTACCTCTCCCAGCTCTCCACCGACCTGTTCGAGAACGCCCGCAGGACGGTCACCGAGTTCCTCGACTGCCGTCCCGACGACCAGCTGATCTTCACCCGGTCCACCACCGACTCGCTGAACCTCCTCGCCGCCGCCCTGCCGGCCGACTGCCAGGTCTTCGTCTTCGAGACCGAGCATCACGCCTCCCTGCTGCCGTGGCGCGACGCCCGCGTGACCTATCTCGACGCGCCCCGCACCCCCCGCCAGGCCGTCGAGACCCTGGAGCGCGCCCTCACCGACCGTGACCCGTACGGTCCGGCCCTGGTCTGCGTCACCGGCGCCTCGAACGTCACGGGTGAGCTGTGGCCCGTACGGGAGCTCGCGGCCGCCGCCCACGCGCACGGCGCCCGCATCGTGCTCGACGCCGCCCAGCTGGCCCCGCACCACCCCGTGAGCGTGCGTGACCTGGACGTCGACTGGGTCGCCTTCTCCGGCCACAAGCTGTACGCCCCGTTCGGCTCCGGCGTCCTGGCCGGACGCTCCGACTGGCTGCGCGCGGCGGAGCCGTACCTCGCGGGCGGCGGTGCCTCGCGGAAGGTGTCCAGGCGCGGGGACGGGGGCGTCGACGTGGAGTGGCACGAGAGCGCCGCCCGCCACGAGGCCGGCTCCCCTAACGTCATCGGCGCCTACTCCATCGCCTCCGCCTGCAAGGCGCTGACGGAGGCCGGCTTCGACACCCTTGTCGCGCGTGAGCAGTACCTGATCGAGAAGGTCCGCGCGGGCCTCGCCGAGGTCCCCGAGGTCCGGATCCTCTCCCTCTTCGGCGACGACGCCCCGCGCGTCGGCGTCCTCTCCTTCGTCGTCGACGGCTGGAACAGCTCCCACTTCGCCGCCGCCCTCTCCGCCGAGTACGGCATCGGGGTGCGGGACGGGCTGTTCTGCGCCCACCCCCTGGTCCGCACCCTGCTGGGCAGCGACCCGCAGACGCAGGGCGAGTGCGGGGCCCCGGAGGCGGCGCCCGGCGAGAAGTCCCTGAACGCCATCCGGGTGAGCTTCGGGGCCGGTACGCCGGACGAGCACGTCGAGCGGTTCGTGAACGCCGTGCAGGAGCTCGTCACGGACGGCGCCCGGTGGAACTACCGCACGGAGGACGGGCGTTGCGTCCCGGACACCTCCGCGTGAGCCGGTAGCCGGGCGCCCAGCAGGATCATCCGCAGGGCGCGTTCGGTGGCGTCCGTGAGGAGTTCGGAGGCCCGCACCAGGGCCTCGGCCAGGGCCATCGGGGCCGGCAGGATGCCGCTGAACGCGTCCACGCCCGGCACGTCGTGCGCGCCCTCGCCGAGTGTGCCCGCCAGCGCGAGCACCGGGCGGCCGTACAGCTTGGCGCGGCGGGCCACCTCGGCCGGGACCTTGCCGCGGGGCGTCTGGTGGTCGAGGGCGCCCTCCGCGGTGACGACCAGGTCGGCGCGGGCGAGGCGGGCGTCGAGATCGAGGTGGTCGAGGAGCACGTCGAAGCGGGGAAGCAGCCTGGCGCCGAGGGCGGCGAGGCCCGCGCCCAGGCCGCCGGACGCTCCGGTGCCGGGGCCGTGGTGCAGGTCGGTGCCCACGGCCCCCAGGTCGCGGGTGAGGACGTCCGCCCAGTTCTCCAGACCGGCCGACAGATGCTCGACCTGTGCGGGTGTCGCCCCCTTCTGCGGACCGAAGACGCGGGCCACGCCGCGCTCGCCGCACAGCACGTTGTACGGGTTGCAGGCGACCAGCAGCTCGACGTCCCGCAGACGCGGGTCGAGGCCGGACGGGTCGACCCGGGCGAGCCGCGTCAACTCACTGCCGCCGCGGGGGAGTTCGAAGCCGTCGGCGTCCAGCAGCCGGGCGCCGAGGGCCTGGAGGGCGCCGGCGCCCCCGTCGGACGTGCCCGAGTCGCCGCAGCCGACCAGGATGCGCCGTACGCCGGTGTCGAGCGCGGCGCGGATCAGCTCGCCGACGCCGTAGGTGGTCGTGGCGCCCGGGTCGCGCAGGGCGCGCGGGACGAGGGACAGCCCGGCCACGGCGGCCATCTCGACGACCGCGGTGTCCCGGGAGCCGAGCAGGGCGAAGTGCGTGCCGAGCGGTTCGCCGACCGGTCCCGTGGCGGGCAGGGCGACGAGCCGCCCGCCGGTCGCGGCGGCCAGCGCGGTGGCGGTGCCCTCGCCGCCGTCCACCAGCGGGATCAGGTCGATCACGACGTCCGGCAGGACCCGCCGCACGCCGTCCGCGATGGCATCGGCGGCGGCCTGGGCGGACAGGGACTCTTTGAAGCCACTGGGGGCTACGACGACTCGGGTCAGCATCAGAGGTCTCCTAGGCAGGTTGGGTGACGTCGCTGAGCTGTGGCAACGCCCTTGGGGGCGCGGGGCCGGATCGATGTGCGGCTTCCGCCGCGCGGGCGCGACCAGCCACGACGGCGCCGCAGACAGCCGACGGCAATGACGTGGCGACTCACAGTGGAACGCCCAGCAGCGGCCATACCGTGACCGCGAACAGCAGGACGAGGGCAGCCGTCAGCGGGGCCAGGACGGCGGACAGGCGCAGCAGGTCGCGCGGGGTGTACGTGGGCGTCCCGGGAAGGTCGGAGAAGAGCGTGACCGGCTTGGCGGACGCCGGGAGCGTGTGGCAGAAGCCCGCCGCCGCGGTGGACGCGAGCGCGGCGGCGACCGGGTTCACGCCCGCGCCCACGGCGGCCGCGACCACCAGCGGGACCAGGACCGAGGAGCGGGCCGAGCGGGACTGGAGGATCAGGTGGGCCGCCGTGCTGATCGCGATCACCACGGCCAGGAACAGCAGCGGGCTGACGCCCGTGGGGAGCTCGGCCACCAGCCACTTCGCCGCCCCGGAGTCGGCGAGCGCGACGCCCATCGCCATGGTCGCGGCCATGAACAGCAGCAGTGACCAGGGGACCGTCTTCAGCGCGTCCTTCAGGTGCACGGTGCCGAGGGCCGGCGAGGCCGCCACCACCGCGCCGATCAGCGCGACGACCGCCGGCGGCACCCGGTGCAGCGGCTCGCTGCACCACAGCATCACGACGGTGCCCAGCAGCAGCGCGCACCGCTTCTCGGCCTGTGACCAGGGGCCGGTGACCGGGTCGTCGCTGTGCTCCTGGATCTGCTCGGGGGTGATGCGCACGGGCTCCTTGCGGTCCGCGCGTCGAGTCGTCGTCAGGAGTACGGCTTCGGCGGCCAGGTGGGACGACGCCACGGCCAGCGGCAGGCCGAGCAGCAGCCACTCGGTGAAGCCGATCCGCTCGCCGGTGGCCTGCCACAGCACCGACACGGTGATGAGGTGCGCGCCGGCGCCGATCAGGGTCGCCACCGCCGACAGCAGGATCACGGTCGGGAACAGCAGCGCCAGCATCACGACCAGCCGCCGCCGGTCCTCCAGTGCCCTGGCGAGCGCCAGGAACACCGGCAGCGCGAGGGCGGCCCGGCCGGACGTGGCCGGCACCGCGAACGCCGTGACGACCAGGGCGGCCGTGGTCAGGTGCACGAGCTGCCGGACGGTGCGCGCCCCGCCGACCAGGAACGCCGCCGCCCGTCCCGCGAGCCCCGTCCGGGTCACCGCGGCCGCCAGCACGAAGGCGCAGATCAGCAGCCACACCGTCGAGTCGCCGAGGGTGCCGAAGAGGGCGTCGCTGCTGATCACTCCGGTGACCGTGAGCGCGAGTCCGGCGCCCAGCGCGATGTATGTGTCGTCGACCGGGGTGGCGATCCAGGCGCAGGTCGCCAGGGCGAACACGGCGAGGGTGAGGCGGGCGTCGGCGCCGAGTCCGGCGAAGTTGCCGGGCACGGCGAGCAGCGCGCAGAGGGAGAGCGCGACGCAGAGGCCGACGCCCAGTCGGAGGTTCAGGGTCACGTCATCCAGGGTTCACCTGGGCCGTGAGCCGTCGATGAGCCGTACATGAAGGAGACTTCACACGGGCCGAAGGGGACTTCAGGCCGACAGGCGGTACCCCACGCCGCGCACCGTCTCGAACCGTTCGGCCCCGACCTTCTTGCGCAAGGCCCGCACGTACACGTCCACGATGTTGGATCCGGGGTCGAAGTCGTAGCCCCACACGTGCGACAGGATCTGCTCGCGGGACAGTACCTGGCCCGGATGCCTCAGGAACAGCTCCAGGAGCACGAACTCACGGGCCGTCAGATCCACGGTCCGCTCCCCGGCCCGCGCCCGCCGGGTGCGCAGGTCGAGGGTCAGGGAGCCGGACCGCAGCACCGTCACCTCGGGTGCCCGGGCCGCCGTACGCAGCCGCAGGCGGACCCGCGCGAGCAGTTCCTCGAAGCGGAACGGCTTGGTCATCCAGTCGTCGGCGCCGCCCTCCAGGCCGGCCACCGTGTCCCGTACGGAGTCCCGCGCGGTCAGCACGATCACCGGGGTCGTCACCCGGGCCTCGCGCAGTTCGCGCAGCACGGTGAAGCCGTCCCGGCCGGGCAGGCCGATGTCCAGGACCACCAGATCGAAGCTGCCGGTCAGCGCGTACTCGTGGGCGGCGTCGCCGTCGCCGACGACGGTCGTGGTGAAGCCGTTGGAGCGCAGCCCCTTCTGGACGAAGGAGGCGATCCTTTCCTCGTCCTCGACGATGAGAATGCGGTTCACGTGTGTGCCTCTCCCAGTGCCAGTACGAAGGTGGCGCCGCCGCCGTCGGTGTCGCGCAGCCGGACCCGGCCGCCGTGCGCCTCGGCGATCGCCCGGACGATCGACAGTCCGAGCCCGGCTCCGGAGCCGCGGGCGCCGCGCCGGGACGTGCCGCGCCGGAACCGTTCGAAGATCACCTCGCCGTCCTGCGGCTGGACACCGCAGCCGGAGTCGGCGACATACAGCTCGACGCCCGGCCCGTCCGTGCGCGAGCCGATCCGGACGGTCTGCCCGGGCGCGGTGTGCTGCACGGCGTTCTGGGCGAGCTGGACCATCGCCTGGGTGATCCGCTGCGGGTCCAGCTCGGCCTCGACGTCGGCCACTTCGGCGAGCTGCCAGTCCCGTTCGCCGAGGGTGCGGGCCTTGACGTAGACGTCGGCGGTGAGTTCGGCGAGCTGGACCGGCTCGGGCGTGACGAAGTCGGGGCGCTCGGACTTGGCGAGCAGCAGCAGGTCCTCGACGATGCGGCTCATCCGGTCCAGCTCGTCGGTGACCAGGCGTATCGTCTCCTCGCGCTCGGCGGGATCGTCGCCCATCAGCTCCAGATGGCCGCGCACGATGGTGATCGGCGTGCGCAGCTCGTGACCCGCGTCGTCGACGAACTCGCGCTGGGCGGCGAAGGCGCGCTCCAGCCGGTCGAGCATCGCGTTGAACGTCTCCGCGAGCGCGGCGATGTCATCACGCCCGTGCACCGGGATACGGCGGGTCAGGTCCTGCTCGGTGAGCTGCGCCGCCGCGGTGCGCACCAGCCGCACCGGCTTGAGGATCCGCCCGGAGACCGCCCAGCCGATGCCGGTCATCATGAGCAGGGCGACCCCGGAGATGGCGAGCAGGATACGGAACTCCGCGTTCACGGCGGCCTGTTCGCGCCCTGGGTGGAAGGCGACGACGAACGCCGCCTCCGCCTCGCCGCCGGCCCGGGCGACGGTGACCTTGGCCCAGCGGATCTCGCCGGACGCCCGGTGCACGGTGCCGGTGGCGTCGGGCGAGTCGAAGATGCGGCGGCGGGCGTCGGCGTCCTCGTGCAGGGGGACGTTGGCGGGGATGTCGCGCGGCTGGATGAACTGGGCCGGGGCCCGGCCCGCCCGGCCCACCAGGCCGATCAGCTCCTCGTCCGGATCGGCGTACTGGCGTACCAGGAACTCGCGCAGCAGCCGGGACGGGTCGGTGAACGGCTGCCCGGTCTCGGGGTCGACGCCCCGCTCCTCGAAGTTCGCGAACTCGCCCGCCTCCTGCGCGAGCAGCCCGTTCACCCGGTGATCGACGTCCCGCAACAGGATCGACCGCGTGGTCGCCGCCACGGACACCAGCCCGACGGCCATGACGAGCAGCAGCCAGAGCAGAATGCGGACCCGCGCGGAGATCCGGCGGCGCACGGGGTCGGGGGGTGTCGTCCGGGTCATGGCGACGGCGGCGTGGAGCCTGGCGGTGAGCCAGCGGCGCGCCGACCCGGACAGGACCGCGCACGCCCCGTCCGTGCACCGGACGCCGTGTGCCCGCTCAACGGCACACACGCACCCGGAGGGGAGCACCTCAGCCGCACTGTCGTCACCCGCCGACTCCCCTGAACTTGCCGACTCCCTGAAAGTTCCCGACGGGACACCTCTAGCCGTCGTCCCCGGGCTCGCCGCGGTCGTCGTCTCCGGTCTCCCGGTCGGGGCCGTCGTCGGCACCGTCGTCGCTCGTGGGGCCGTCTGTCACCGGGGGCCGCGAGACGACCTCGTCACTGGGGGCGGTGCGGGCCGGGACGGGGGCGGGGTGGGGGAGCCGCTGTCCAGCTCCACCTTGGCCGGGACCTTGGGGGACTCCGGGTTGTCGGTGAGGGCGAAGCTGGTCGCGGCGATGCCGAGGGGGATCGCCACGACGGCGGCCAGCGCCGCGATCCGGTGCGAGAAGACCATGCGGCCGATCCTGCGGCCTATGCCCCGCACCGAGGATGAGCCCAGCATGAAGAACTCTTCATGATCGGGCCGTGGCCGCTCTCAGCTGTCCAGCCCGATGGCGAACGCGGCCTCGATGTCGTGCTGCGAGTACGTACGGAACGCCACGTGCGTGTCCGTCCCCTCCACGCCGGGAATCTTGCTGATCCGGCCCGGGATGACCTCGGCGAGATCCTCGTGCTCCTTGACTCGCACCATGGCGATCAGGTCGTACGTACCGGTGACCGAGAAGACCTCGGTGACGCTCTCCAGCGAAGCGATCCGCTCCGCGATCTCGGGAATCCGGTCCACGCTGGTCTTGATGAGGACGATCGCGGTGATCACGGTTGGTTCTCTCCCTCGGAGGCCATTGCTGGGGCTCTCACCCTACTCGTGGTCCAGTTGGCCCGGTTGTTCTGCCGGGGGTCCGGGGGTTGGCCCCCGGGAAGACACAGCAGTCGCAGGGCGGAATCGGGCCCACGCGAAGCCGAAGCCGAGCCCGAACCCGACCAGGTGCGCCAGATACGCCACCCCCGGCCCCTGGTCCGCCCGCCCCGCCGCCACCCACTGCAGCGCCACCCAGAACGGCAGCACGACCCAGGCCGGGAAGCGCAGCGGCAGGAAGAGCAGGAACGGCAGCAGGCTTGTCACCCGCGCCCCGGGGAAGAGGAACAGGAACGCGCCGAGGACCGCAGAGATCGCCCCGGACGCGCCGACCAGGGACTGGGGGGAGTCGTCGTTGGCGGCCGCGTAGCCCAGCAGGGCAAGGTAGCCGCAGCCCAGATAGAAGAGCGTGAACTGGACGCGGCCCATCCGTTCCTCGGTCATCACGCCGAAGACGTAGAGGAAGAGCATGTTGCCGAGCAGGTGCACCCAGCTGCCGTGCACGAACAGCGCCGTCGCGGGGGTGAGGACGGCCCGGGGCGCCCCCTCGAACAGCTCCGCGGGAACGACACCCCAGCGGTGGAAGTAGGCCCGCTGAGCGGCGAGCAGCTCGTCGCCGGAGCCGTACGCCGGATTGAGTCCCGCCGCCGGGCCGATCAGGAAGATCAGGCAGCACAGGACGATCAGCCCGTACGTCACCGGCGCCGAGGACCGCAGGACGGCACGGACCGATCGGCCCGCCCTGCCGAACCGAGTCCCGAAATGCGCCACGCTCCAGTTGCCGATCATGGACACAGAGCATGACGTAACCGGACGCACGCGCACAGACCGCCTCGCCGCCCGGGACGGACGGGCGGTGGGTACCCGCCAGGCCGTAGGGTTACGAGCCACACGCACCGGGGGCCCGGCGCGTCGCGGACAATAGAAGGTCTAGAAGGAAAGAGCACAGTCACGATGACGGTTCCCCTGCCGACCACCACGACGCGGTGGCGCTGCACCCTCTGCGGCAACCTCACGCGCTTCGACGTGACGCGCTCGTCCAAGGTCGTGGAGTACGTCCACCTCGATCTGGCCGGTGAGCCCAAGATCGAGGAGCGCGAGGTGCTCAGTGAGACCATCGAGTCGGTGCGCTGCCGCTGGTGCAACGCCGTGGACACAGTGGAACTCGTGGACAGGCCGGGCGCCGACTCCTGACGGGAGCGGCCCCCGCACAGGCATTGGGGTGTGACGGATGGTGGAGACACAAGGCGGGGAGCCGGACGACGGCGCCGCTGAGGTGCTCGACCGTCCGCTGCCCGACGGTGTACGGCGCAAGGTCGTGCAGATCGTGTCCGACGGCTTCGGCGGACTGACCGTCGGCGAACTGCCCGCACAGCTGAGGCAGTACGCCAGATTCGCGCCGAACCGCCGGGCCAAGTTCGCCGGCAACGCCATGGCGGCGGCGCTGGAGACCGATCCGCTGTTCCGCCAGCGCATCGGGGAGAAGTTCAGAGAGGCCCAGCCGGAACTCGCCGGCGCCCTCGACGCCGGCTCGGCGCCCCCGGCCGCGGACCCGCTCGACGTGGCGGCCGCGGCCTATGTTCTGCGCCCCACCGGCTGGGTCAAGCTGGTCACCGCGGCCGGCGAGGAGGCTCAGCGGGCCGATGCCGAGCGTGCCGACGAGGAGAACCGCGCCGAGCTGGAGCGGCTGCGCGAGGAGCTCGCGCACGCCCGTGAGCACACCCGGCACGAGACCGAGCGGCTGCGCGCCGAGCTGGACGCGGCGAAGAAGGAAGCCGAATCACTGCACCGGAAGCTGCGCTCGGCCCTCAGTGACGTCAAGCGTGGCGAGGCCGCCCTGCGCAAGGTGCACGGCGAGATCGAGACCCTGCGCGCGGAGGGGAACACCCAGGTCTCCGCGGCCGAGAGCGAGACCCGGCGCCTCAAGGCGCGGCTGGGGGAGGCCGAGGCCGCCCTGGAGGCCACGCGCAGGGCCGCACGCGAGGGGCGCAGCGTCGAGGACATGCGCGTACGGCTGCTTCTGGACACCCTGCTGGACTCCGCCCAAGGGCTGCGCCGGGAGCTGGCGTTGCCGCCGGTCTCCGTACGGCCCGCCGAGACCGTGGACGCGGTCGAACCGGGACGAATGACCCCGAAGGACATCGCCGCCCGGGCCCTGTCCGAGAACGACCCCGCGATCCTCGACCAGCTCCTCGCCCTGCCCCAGGCGCACTTGGTGGTCGACGGCTACAACGTCACCAAGACGGGCTATCCGCAGATGCCCCTGGAGAAGCAGCGGCTCAGGCTGCTCGGCCAGCTCTCGCAGCTCGCCGCGCAGACCGGCGCCGAGGTGACCTGCGTCTTCGACGGGGCCGAGCTGGCCGCGCCGGTGCTTCTCGCGCCGCCGCGCGGGGTGCGGGTGCTGTTCTCCAAACCGGGCGTCACTGCCGACGAGTTGATCCGCCAGCTGGTGCGCGCCGAGCCGCCGGGCCGTCCGGTCATCGTCGCCTCGACCGACCGTGAGGTGGCGGACGGGGTGGCCCGGGCCGGAGCGCGGCCGGTGGCTTCTGCGGTGCTTCTCAAGCGGCTGTCCGGATAACGCCAACGTACGGGGGCAATGCCCGAATTGGCGTCAATCCTGTACGACCCAGCGTCAATCCTGCGTCACGTCATGTGAGTTGTGTGTAAAGAATGATTGGTGTGACGAGATTTTTCGTGTGAGGATTTGATCTGATCACAACTGGGTCACTAGGGTCTGGCCTCGAACCTCCGAGCGGGTGATCACTCAGAAGAAGGGTTTCACCTCAGTGGCGTCCCACCGTCGACCCAAGCAGCCGAGCCGAGCACGTGTGACCGTGCTGACCACCGCTGCCGCTGCTGCCGTGGCCATCAGTGCCCAGGCCGCCAACGCGGCCCCCAGCGAGAAGCCGAGCAAGGACGAGGTCAAGGCCAAGGTCGACAAGCTCTACGAGGAGGCCGAGCAGGCCACCGAGAAGTACAACGGCGCCAAGGAGAAGCAGGAGAAGCTCCAGAAGGAGATCTCCACGATCCAGGACAACGTCGCCCGCGGCCAGGAAGAGCTCAACGAGCTGCGCGACAGCATGGGCCTCGCGGCCGCCGCTCAGTACCGCACGGGCAGCATCGATTCCTCCGTCCAGCTGTTCCTGTCGTCCGACCCGGACGACTACCTGGACAAGGCGTCCACCATGGACCAGCTGAGCGCCCAGCAGGTCGACTCGCTGAAGAAGATCCAGGACAAGCAGCGCGAGCTCTCCCAGCAGCGCACCGAGGCGTCCGACAAGCTCAAGGACCTCGCCTCCACCCGCACCGAACTGGGCAAGAAGAAGAAGCAGGTCCAGGGCAAGCTCGCCGAGGCGCAGAAGCTGCTCAACAGCCTGACGGCCGCCGAGAAGGCCGCCCTCGCCGCCGAGGAGCAGCGCGCCAGCCGCGACGCCGCCGACCGCGTGGACCTCGGCAACACCGGTTCCGCCTCCGGCCGGGCCATGGCCGCCTTCCAGGCCGCCCAGAGCCAGATCGGCAAGCCGTACGTCTACGGCGCCACCGGCACCGCCTCCTACGACTGCTCGGGCCTGACCTCCTGGGCCTACGCCCAGGCCGGCGTCTCCATTCCGCGCATCTCGCAGGACCAGGCCAACGCCGGTACGCGCATTTACAGCCAGTCCGACCTCAAGGTCGGCGACCTGGTCATCTTCTACGGCGACCTGCACCACGTCGGCTTCTACGCGGGCAACGGCCAGATCCTGCACGCCCCGCGCAGCGGCACGGTCGTGCGCTACGAGTCGATCAACAACATGCCGTTCCAGTTCGGCGTCCGGATCTGACCCCGGCCGAACACCCCCAAGATCAACACCACGTGCCGCCCGAACGGGCGAATCACGACAACATTCGCTGACCCCGCGCCCCGCCCATGACCTGCGTCAGAGGCGGGGCGTCACTTTGTGTGCCCACCGAGGTCGTTGGCCGTCACCCCGGCACGGAGCTACTGTCTGCCGCGTTTCCCCGCTCGCCGGGGAAGGTCCTTGTCCGCCAGCGGAAGGAGAGCGGCTTCCCGTGGGGTCCCATCGCCGCTTTGCAACGACCGGGTTCGACCGGGGCGCCGGAGCAGCGCTCTGCGTCATGTCAGCCGCCGCCACGGCCCTCGGGGCCGTCCCGGCCTCGGCCGCGCCACAAGACGACACCCGGGCCAAGGTGGACCGCCTCTACGAGGAGGCCGAGAAGGCCACCGAGGCCTACAACAGTGCCGACGAGCGCGCCGACAAGCTCCGCAAGCAGGTGACCGACGCGCAGGACCGGATCGCCCGGCAGCAGGAGGACATCAACTCCAAGCGGGACGCACTCGGCTCGCTGGCCGGCGCCCAGTACCGGTCCGGCGGCCTCGATCCCTCCCTCGCGCTGCTGCTCTCCAACGACCCGGCCGACTACCTCGACAAGGCCGCCCGCATCGCCCGTCTCAGCGCCCACCAGGCCGGCGAGCTGGACGATCTCCAGGACGCGATGCGCGAACTCGCCCAGGAACGCTCCGAGGCGACCGGGAAACTCGTCGAACTGGAGAAGAGCCGCAAGACCGTCGCCGCCCACAAGCGGACCGTCGAGCGCAAACTCGCCCAGGCCCGCAGGCTGCTGAACTCCCTCACCGCGGCCGACCGCGCCGCCTACGACCGCGCCTCCCGCTCCGGGCGCGCCGACATGCCCGACTTCGGGAGCCTCGTCGCCCCCTCCGGCCGCGCCGCGGCCGCGGTCGCAGCGGCCCATTCGGCGCTGGGCAGGCCGTACGTCTGGGGCGCCAACGGTCCCTCCGGCTTCGACTGTTCGGGACTGATCCAGTGGTCGTACGCCCAGGCCGGCGTCGGTCTGCCGCGGACCTCGCAGGGGCAGCGGTACGCCGGCCGGCAGGTCCCGCTCTCCGAGGCCCAGCCCGGCGACGTGGTCACCTACCGGGGCGACGCCAGCCATGTCGGGATGTACGTGGGCAACGGCCAGGTGATCCACGCGCCCTACCCCGGCGCCCCCGTGCGCTACGACCCGGTGGCCATGATGCCCGGGGCGACGGTCACCCGGGTCTGACGCGGGGCCCAGGCCGCTGCGACGCGGGTCTGACCTTCGTGCCGTCGCCGCCGTACGATCGGGAAATGGCTGGTCGAAGGCGGGCGTCGGGGGCGCGGGGAACGCGCGTCGTCGTCGCGCTCTGTCTGCTGCTCGTCTCACTGGTGGGCTGCGGCGGGCGGCCCGCCACCGACAGCGCCAAGGCCGAGGTGCAGCAGGTCCTGGACCGCCGGGCGGCCGCGATCCTCGACCACGACGAGACGGCGTTTCTGCGCTCGGGCGCCGGGGACTGGTTCGGCAACCTGGGCGCGGTGCCCCTCGCCGACTGGTCGTACCGCCTGACCACCCTGCGGCGCACCGGCGACACCGCCCTCGCCGACGCCGAGCTCCGCTACCGCGTCCAGGGCCACGACCGGGCACCCGTCAGCGTCGGCCGCACCCTGAGCCTGCGCCTGGACGTGGAGGGCCACTGGTACGTCGAGGCCGAGCGGCCCGCGAAGGGCTCCGCCGAACAGCTCTGGGACCAGGGCGAGGTGAGCGCCGTACACGGTGACGACAGCCTCGTCCTGGGCGTCGGGCAGTCCGACGCGGCACTGCGGTCGTACGCCGAGCTGGCCGACCACGCCGTGCCGGCCGTCTCCCAGGCGTGGGGCAGCAACTGGCCCCGGCGCGTGGTGATCCTCGTACCGATGTCGCTGGGAGACATGGCGGGCCTGCTCGGCTCGCCCGAGTCCTCCTACCGCGGGATCGCCGCGGTCACCACCGGTGAGACCGGCGCCCCGGCGAGCGCGCCCGCGGACCGGATCATCGTCAACCCGGACGCGTACGGCGTCCTCGGGAGCACCGGCAAGCAGGTCGTCCTCACCCACGAGACCACCCACGTCGCCACCCGCGCCCACACCACCGAAGCCACTCCGCTGTGGCTCTCGGAGGGCTACGCCGACTGGATCGGCTACCTGGGCAGCGGCCGCTCCCCGTCCCAGGCCGCGCCCGAACTGTGGCAGGCGGTGACCGAGGGGCGGGCGCCCCAGACACTGCCGACGGACGAGGACTTCGGCTTCAGCGGCGACGCGGGGAGGCTCGCGCGGGCCTACGAGAGCGGCTGGCTGGCCTGCCGGCTGATCGCGGACCGCTGGGGCGAGGTCAGACTCGCCGAGTTCTACCGGGCCGTCGGGGCGCACGAACGGCGGGCCGGGGCGGTGGAGGGCGCACTCAAGGACGTACTCGGGACGTCGCTGGAGGAGTTCACGGGGGAGTGGCGGGACTATCTGCGGGCTCAGCTCGGCTGATCCAGCTTCGCGATCGCCTCCGTAAGCCACGCACGCTCCGCCTCACCCGTCGCCCGGGCGACCCGCAGCATGCCCTGCCGGAACAGATCCTCCGCCTCCTCCGCCCGTACGGGCTTTTCCCCTCCATAGAAGAAGCTCGTGGGCGCGGTGAGGAACTCCAGACGGCGGCGCAGCACTCCGGCCTGCTCCCGGCGGTCCGGCAGGTGCCGCAGGAAGGCCAGGAGCGTGTTGAAGCGGACCTGGTCCGTGATCTCGACCCGCCTGGGGTGGCGCAGGCGCTCCAGCAGGTCCTCGCGGCCCTGGCCGGTGAGGGAGAGGATCCGGCGCGGGGCCGCTCCCGTACCCGGCTCGGTGTGCTCGTCGAGCTTGCCTGCCTTGATCAGTCGCGTGATCGCCGGATAGAGCGCACCGTCGCTGACGGGGCGGACATGGCCGCTCAGCGCCTTGATCCGCTCCTTCAACTCATAGCCGTGCAGCGGCGCTTCGGCCAGGAAGCCGAGGATCGACAGCTCCAGCATGGTCCTCCTTGCGAGCGTGATGGCGCCATGGTACCTCTTATCGAGTTACCTCGAATCGAGGTAACTAACGGAGGGGGCCGGATCGTGAACGCGCACCGCAAGCAGCTCATCTCGCTCGCCCACCCCGTCTACTTCTCGCTCCTCGCCTCGGTCGCCGCCGGAATCATCAACACCGTCTGGGTCTCCCGGCTCGGCGGCCCGGCCGTGGCCGCCGTGGCCGTCGCGACCAACACCGAGAACGTCCTGCTCGGCGTGGCCCTCGTCTTCGGCTCCGGTACGACGGTGCTGGTCGCCCATGCCAGGGGCGCGCGGGATCCGGGGGCGATGCGGGCCGCGGTGCGCGGGGGATGGGCGGTGTGGGCGCTGGTCACGCCGGTGGTCGTGGTGGGTGGGTTTCTGGGGCGGGAGCCGTTGGCGCGGCTGGTGCTCGGCGACGGCTCCGCGCTGCCCCTGGCCGTGCAGTACTTCGCGATCTCGCTGCCGGGTGTCGCCGTGTTCTTCGCGCAGACACTGGTCGACGGCATCCTCAAGGGGGCCGGCGACACCAGGACGCCGATGCGGCTCGCCCTCCTCGCAGGCGGGCTGATCCTGGTCTGCGACCCGTTCCTCATCCAGGTCTACGGCGTCCCCGGCGCCGCCGCCTCGACCGTGCTGTGCCGGAGCGTGGCCCTGGCGGTGGGGCTGGCCGCGCTGCGGAGGAACCGGCTGCTGCGCGCGGCTGCCGAGGTGCCGCCCGCCGAGCCGGTCGGGGGCGCCCTGCGGCGGACGCTTCGGACCGGGCTGCCGATGTCGGCCGACTTCACCGTGCGGCAGGCGGGCGCGCTGGCGCTGGTCGCGGTCGTGGCACGGCTGGGCGTGACGGCGGTGGCCGCGTACTCGATCGCGTACAAGGTCCTGTACGTCGCCACCATGGGCTGCTACGCCGTACGCCAGGCCGCCGCCATCCACACCGCGCACCTGTTCGGCGGAGGTGCGGACGCCCGGTCGGCGATCGGACGGCAGGCGGTGCTGGTCGCGGGGGCCTTCGCGCTCGTGGCGGCCGTGCTGCTGGGCGTGACCGCGCCATGGATCATGGCCGCCTTCGGTGCCGGTGACGACGTCGCCCGCGCCGGTGTGCTCTTCCTGCGCTGCGTCGGGCCCTATCTGATCCTGATGGCCTGCGTCATCGCGCTCGGCGGGGTCTTCGAGGGGAGCGGGGGAGCGCCCGTGCTGTTGCGGGTGACGGTGCTCGGCACCGCCGTACAGCTGCCGCTCGCATACGGGCTGTCCGGCCTGGGTCTGCCGGGAGTGTGCCTGGCGCTGGGATCGGCGATGGCGGTGCAGTGTGCCGTGGTCCTGGTGCTGCTCCGGCGGCGCACCCGGTGTCAGGACGGCAGGGACGTTTCCTTGGCGCGGGTGGCCTGAGCCGGTACGGGGGCCGGGGCGGGGCGGGTGACCGTCGAGCGCCAGAGTTCGCGGGCCGCGAGGAGTGTGGCGAGGACCAGCAGGCCGTTGCGGAGGAACAGGAGGGTGACGCCGAGGCCGTCGCTGGCGACGACGTGCGCGAACCACACCGGGAACTCCAGGACCGTCACGAAGCACGCCGCGAGGACCAGGCCGACGGGCAGCCTCATCCCGCTGTCGCGGAAGCACAGGCACACCGCCGCGAGACCGACCAGCCACACCAGGTACTGCGGACTGATCACCCGGCTGGTCGTCACGAACATCAGCACCGCCACGAGGGCCGCGTCCGCGAGCGTGTGCGGCGCGAACCGCCGCGCCCTCAGCCGCCACAGCAGCAGCCAGCCGAAGGCGAGCCCGCTCAGGAGCAGGGCGGCCGTGCTGACGACGTCGACGTACGGGCCGAGGAATTCCACCGAGCCGTAGTTCAGCAGCACCTGGCCGTCCCAGCCGTACTGCCGGGCCACGTGGAAGACCAGCGCGCCCAGCGACTCCACCTCGGTGCCGCGGTCGCGCTGGAAGGTCAGGAAGGCGAACGCGCCGGGCATCGCGACGGCGAACAGGACCGCTATGGCGCCGGCGGTCAGCGCGGCGGACAGCCAGGCGCCACGCCGGCGGGCCGCGACCAGCAACAGCACCGGCCAGACCTTCAGCATCGCCGCGAAGGCCGTCAGCGTGCCCATCAGCCGGGGATGCCGGGCGCCCGCCAGCAGCGCGGCCACGGCGACGGCGGTGACCATCACGTCGTAGCGTGCGTACACGGTCGGCCCGAGCAGCGGCACGCCCGCCACCCACACCCAGGCCCCGGCCGGCGTCCGCCCGGGGCGCATCCCCGCGTACAGCAGAAGCAGCAGGACGACCAGGTCGGCGGTGAAGGCGAGGACGAAGAACGCCGACGTGTAGTCCAGCCAGAACACCAGGGCGGGGGAGAGGATCGGCAGCGCGGCGGCGGGCGGGTACTGCCAGGTGACGTCGTCCAGCGGGAACGTTCCGGTGCGCAGCACCTCGTACCAGCCCTGGTAGATCACCGACACGTCGCTGGTGACGTCCGGGCCGGGGAAGATGTACACCTTGAACACGAAGAGCAGCAGGACCACCCTGGTCAGGCCCCAGATCACCAGCAGCCACGCCAAGGACCGCCGCGTGCCCGTCGTCTCCACCGGATCCCCTGCCGTTCGCTTCCCGCCTCAGTGAAACATGATGTCCTGTCCACCTGTGCGCAGGCCACACACGTGGCCGGGCACCGGCTGTGAACAGCGGCTTCGGTAAGGTCGGCGGCGTGCAAAAGACCCTGATCGTGACCAACGACTTCCCGCCCCGCCCCGGCGGCATCCAGGCGTTCCTGCACAACATGGCGCTACGGCTCGACCCGGAGCGGCTGGTCGTCTACGCCTCCACCTGGAAGCGCAGCCGCGAGGGCGTCGAGGCCACCGCCGCCTTCGACGCCGACCAGCCCTTCACGGTCGTACGGGACCGTACGACGATGCTGCTGCCCACGCCCGCGGCGACCCGGCGCGCGGTCGGGCTGCTGCGCGAGCACGGCTGCACGTCGGTGTGGTTCGGGGCGGCGGCGCCGCTCGGCCTGATGGCCCCGGCACTGCGCAGGGCCGGCGCCGAACGGCTGGTGGCCACGACCCACGGCCACGAGGCGGGCTGGGCCCAGCTGCCCGCGGCCCGGCAACTGCTGCGCCGGATCGGGGAGTCGACGGACACGATCACATACCTGGGCGAGTACACGCGCTCGCGGATCGCCACCGCGCTGACGCCGGACGCGGCCTCGCGGATGGTGCAGCTGCCGCCGGGGGTCGACGAGAAGACCTTCCATCCGGGGTCCGGCGGCGACGAGGTCCGCGCGCGGCTGGGGCTGACGGACCGGCCGGTGGTCGTGTGCGTGTCCCGGCTGGTGCGCCGCAAGGGGCAGGACACCCTGATCCTGGCCATGCCCCGCATCCTGGCCGCCGAGCCGGACGCCGTACTGCTGATCGTCGGGGGCGGCCCGTACGACAAGGACCTCCGCAAGCTGGCCCACGAGACGGGCGTCGCGGACTCCGTTCACTTCACCGGTCCCGTGCCGTGGTCCGAGCTGCCCGCCCACTACGGCGCCGGCGACGTCTTCGCCATGCCGTGCCGGACCCGCCGGGGCGGCCTCGACGTCGAGGGCCTCGGCATCGTCTACCTGGAGGCCTCGGCGACGGGCCTGCCGGTGGTCGCGGGCGACTCGGGCGGCGCACCGGACGCGGTCCTGGACGGCGAGACGGGCTGGGTGGTGCGAGGCGGCTCCCCGGAGGAGGCCGCCGACCGCATCAGCACACTCCTGGGCGACGCCGGACTGCGCCGACGGATGGGCGAGCGGGGCCGGGAGTGGGTCGAGGAGCGATGGCGCTGGGACCTGCTGGCGGAGAAGCTGCAAACGCTGCTGTAGCGCCGAACGGACGACGGCGCGGGTCCTCGTGGAGGACACCGCGCCATGAGCCGTCGTACCGCCTCGGAAAGAGGCGGCTACTTCTGGTAGATCGCCTCGATCTCGTCCGCGTAGTCCTTCGCCACGACGTTGCGCTTCAGCTTCAGCGACGGCGTCAGATGGCCCGAGTCCTCCGTGAACTGGGCGGGCAGAATGCGGAACTTCCGCACCGATTCCGCCTTCGACACCGCGGCGTTGCCGTCGTCGATCGCCGACTGGATCGCGGCCAGCAGGTCGGGGTCCTCGTGCAGCGACGTCGGGGTGGAACCCACCGGCTTGCCGTGGTCCGCGCACCAGCGGTCCAGGAACTCCTCGTCGATGGTGACCAGCGCGCCCACGAACGGCCGTCCGTCGCCGACCACCATGCACTCCGCGACCAGCGCGTGCGCGCGGATACGGTCCTCGATCACCGCCGGGGCGACGTTCTTGCCGCCGGCCGTGACGATGATCTCCTTCTTGCGGCCGGTGATCCGGAGGTAGCCGTCCTCGTCGAGGGTGCCGATGTCACCGGTGTGGAACCAGCCGTCGGCCAGCGCCTCCTCGGTCGCGCCCGGGTTGTTCCAGTACTCCTTGAACAGGTGCTCGCCGTGCAGCAGCACCTCCCCGTCGTCCGCGATCCGCACGACCGAGCCCGGCAGCGGCTGGCCGACCGTGCCGATCTTCTGCCGGTCCCAGGGGTTGAAGGCGGTGGCGGCGCAGGACTCGGTCAGGCCGTAGCCCTCCAGGACCGTGAAGCCGATGCCGCGGAAGAAGTGCCCGAGCCGCTCGCCCAGCGGGGCGCCGCCGGAGATGGCGTACTCGCCCCGGCCGCCGAGCACCGCGCGCAGCTTGCTGTAGACCAGCTTGTCGAAGACCTTGTGCTTGATCTTCAGGCCGACGGCCGGGCCGGACGGGGTGTCCAGCGCCTTGCTGTAGGCGATCGCCGTGTCCGCCGCCTTGTCGAAGATCTTGCCCTTGCCGTCCGCCTGGGCCTTGGCGCGCGCCGAGTTGTAGACCTTCTCGAAGACGCGCGGGACGCCCAGGATCAGCGTCGGCCGGAACGAGGCCAGCTCGTCGGTGAGGTTCTTGATGTCCGGGACGGTGCCCAGCTTGATCGGCGCCATCATCGGCGCGACCTGCACCAGCCGGCCGAAGACGTGCGCGAGCGGGAGGAAGAGCAGGACCGAGCACTCGCCGGTGCGGAACAGGGGCCGCAGGCGCTCGACGATGTTGCCGCACTCGGCGAAGAAGCTGCGGTGGGTGAGGACACAGCCCTTGGGGCGGCCCGTCGTGCCGGACGTGTACACGATCGTCGCCGCGTCGTCGGCCTTCGCCTGCGAGCTGCGCTCCTCGACCGTCGCGTCGCTGATGTCCTGCCCGAGCCTGCCCAGCTCGTCGACGCCACCGCCCTCGATCTGCCAGACGTGCTTGAGGGCGGGCAGGTGATCGCGCACCGACTCGACCGCGGCGGTGTGGCTGTCCAGCTCGACGACGCAGGCGGTGGCGCCCGAGTCGGAGAGGATCCACTGGATCTGCTCCGGCGAGCTGGTCTCGTACACCGGCACGGTGACCGCGCCCGCCGACCAGATCGCGAAGTCGAGCAGGGTCCACTCGTAGCGGGTACGGGACATCAGGCCCACGCGGTCGCCCGGCTGGACCCCGGCGGCAATGAGCCCCTTCGCGGCCGTGCGCACCTCGGCGAGGAACGCGGTGGCCGAGACGTCCTGCCAGGCACCGCCCACCTTGCGGGCGATGACGGCGACGTCCGGGTGCTGCGCGGCGTTTCTGCGGACGATGTCGGTCAGATTGCCGTCCGCAGGGACCTCGTACAAAGCCGGAAGGCTGAACTCGCGCAAGACTGCTGCTCCTCATAGGGCGCCGGCGCCACGACGTTGTGTGATGCGACGGTGCGGTCCAAGGCTCGGGCAGGTGCTCAGGGATTCACAAGTTGAAATCCTGAGCACGACTGGACCGACCGGACGTTACCCGCCGGTATGGCTTCTTCGACAGGGGGTCCCGACGAGATGTTCGCTGCGTCACACGATTGGTGCTTCACGGATGGGTGCTTCTGCGGCGCACATTAGTCGAGCCGTCTGACGACTGGCCAGTAACCATGGGTCCCGCCGCCACTGTTCACGTTTGCCGCACACGCCTACCCTTGATCGCCATGGCACCGACACCGACCGGAAACCGCCGGACCCGAGTTCACGTGGTCAGCGACGTCCACGGCAACGCCCGTGACCTGGCCAAAGCCGGCGAGGGCGCGGACGCCCTGATCTGCCTCGGCGACCTGGTGTTGTTCCTCGACTACGCCGACCACTCGCGCGGCATCTTCCCCGACCTGTTCGGCGCGCAGAACGCCGACCGCATCGTGGAGCTGCGCACCGAACGGCGCTTCGAGGAGGCCCGCGAGTTCGGGGCGCGGCTGTGGGCCGGGATCGGCTCGGACCGGGGGGCCGTGATCGAGAAGGCGGTGCGCAAGCAGTACGCCGAGATGTTCGCGGCGTTCCCGACGCCGACGTACGCCACGTACGGCAATGTCGACATGCCGCCCCTGTGGCCGGAGTACGCCGGGCCGGGCACGACGGTGCTGGACGGGGAGCGGGTGGAGATCGGGGGCTGGACCTTCGGGTTCGTGGGCGGGGGCCTGCGGACGCCGATGCGGACGCCCTACGAGGTCAGCGACGAGGAGTACGCCGCGAAGGTCGAGGCCGTGGGGGAGGTGGACGTGCTGTGCACGCACATTCCGCCGGAGGTCCCCGAATTGGTGTACGACACCGTGGCGCGGCGCTTCGAGCGGGGGAGCAGGGCGCTGCTGGAGGCGATTCGCCGTACGCGTCCCCGTTACTCCCTCTTCGGGCACGTCCATCAGCCACTGGTGCGGCGGATGCGGATCGGGGCGACGGAGTGCGTGAACGTGGGGCACTTCGCCGGGTCGGGGGAGCCGTGGGCACTGGAATGGTGAGTGGTCCGCCGGGATCCGGTCAGGATCGCAGGTATGGCAGGTATCGCAGGTGGGGGTGAAGTCGACTGTCGGGCGCGCGGTAGCCTTCACGCTGCGTACGCGTGCGCACCATCACTTCATACCGGCCCGCATCTGGAGGAGCCACGGCGATGGCGGAACACACCAGCTCGAGCATCACGATCGAGGCGGCACCGGCCGATGTCATGGGGGTGATCGCCGACTTCACCCGCTACCCGGACTGGACCGGTGAGGTGAAGGAGGCGGAGGTCCTCAAGACCGACGGCCAGGGCCGCGCCGAGCAGGTCCGGCTTGTCATGGACGCCGGGGCGATCAAGGACGACCAGGTGCTGGGGTACACCTGGACCGGTGCGAACGAGGTGTCCTGGACGCTGGTGAAGTCCCAGATGCTGCGGTCGCTGGACGGCTCGTACCTCCTGAAGCCGGCGGGTGCGGGGTCGACCGAGGTCACCTACCAGCTGACGGTGGACGTCAAGATCCCGATGCTGGGGATGATCAAGCGGAAGGCCGAGAAGGTCATCATCGACCGGGCGCTGGCGGGGCTGAAGAAGCGGGTGGAGTCGGGCAAGTAGGCCGCGGCCCCGTCCTCGGGCGCCGGACGGGCCGGATTGCCTGGACCGGCGTCACCTGGGTAGTCGGGGTGGTCAGGCCGGGCTGCGTCCAAGCGGCCTTCATCCCGACGTCGGTTACGGTTCACCCCCATGCGCACCATCCTGATCACGGGCCCCGGCGGCAGCGGTCGCACCACCGTCGCCGCCGCCACCGCGCTCGCCGCCGCCCGTGAGGGCACCCGCACCCTCGTTCTCGGCGGCGACCGCACCGACACCCTCGGTGCCGCTCTCGGCGTGCCGACCGGTGCGACTCCGACGCAGGTCAGCGAGACCCTCACGGCCTGGCGCCCCGACGCGGCGCTGAGTTTCCGGGAGGACCTCGCCGGCTTCCAGGAACGTGCCTCCACCGCCCTCGACCTCCTCGGCGCCTCCCGGCTGGACCCGGAAGAGGTCACCCCGCTCCCCGGTGCCGAGGAGCTCGCGCTGCTGCGGGCGCTGCGGGACGCCGCCCTCGCCGAGCGGCACGAGCTGCTCGTCGTGGACCTGCCCGCCACCCCGCAGGCCCTCGCCCTGCTCTCGCTCCCCGAGGAACTGCGCCGCTACCTGCGCCGGCTGATCCCGTCCGAACGGCAGGCGGCCCGCGCGCTGCGACCCGTCCTCGGGCGGCTGGCCGGAGTTCCGATGCCCGCGGAGTGGCTGTACGAGACCGCCGCCCGCTGGGACGTCGAGCTCGCCGCCGTGGAGGCCGTGGTCGACGACCGCGAGACCGTCGTACGGCTGGTGGCCGAACCCGGCCCGGCCGGCGCCGACGCCGTGCGCGCCGCCACCGTCGCCCTCGCCCTGCGCGGCCTGCGCCCCGACCTGCTGATCGCCAACCGCGTCCTGCCGGAGGCGGAGGCCACGGCGGGCAGCTGGCTCGACGGACCCGTCACCCAGCAGCGCAAGGTCCTGGAGGAATGGCAGCAGGACCATGACGTGCATGGCGTCGGCCACCTCGGACGGGATCCCCGGGGCGCCGACGACCTCGCCGCGCTCGCAGTGCCCGCCGTCAACACGACGGCGTCCACCGTGGAGTGGCCCGTGGTCGACCGGCTGGCCGAGGACGGCGTCCTCGTCTGGCACATCCCCCTGCCCGGCGCCGTACGCGACGAACTCGACCTTGTCCGACGCGGCGACGAACTCGTCCTCACCGCGGGACAGTTCCGGCGTATCGTGCCCCTTCCGTCCGCCCTGCGCCGGTGCGGAGTGGACGGGGCCGGGCTGCGCGACGGCGAACTGCGGATCCGGTTCGCGCCGGATCCGGATCTGTGGCCGAGGACCCGGTGAAGCAGGTACGCCCGTTCGGGTAACGTCGTAGAGACGAACCGTAGTCAGGAGTCCGTCATGAGCGAAGAGCTCCCCCCGTCAGACGCCGACGAGCACGAGGCGATCGACGAGGTACGGGCGACCGACGCCGACGCCTGGGCCACGGCGTGCGCCGAGGACCTCGCGGAGGAGAAGGCCCGCCGCCGCGCCCAGTACGGCACGCCCCCGGGCTCGGCCGCCGAGGAACTGCGCAAGCTCGTCGACGCCGTCGCGGACAAGCTCTCGACCCTCCAGTCCCCGCTGCTCGGCGCGGTCGCCGGACCCGCCGCCCAGCAGGTGGTCAAGCAGGTCGTGGAGCAGGCCAAGGCCGCCGTCGAGCCCGTCATCGAGCGCAACCCGGACGTCTTCGACCACCTGGCCGCGGCCGGCGGCGAGCTCCTCGCCGCCTACCGCTCCGCGGTCCAGGCCCAGGAACAGCGCTGGACCACCCGGGAGACGGGCGGGCACGACCTGGACGAGCGCCCCGACCGGGGCGACGAGCCCGGTCCCGGCGAGCGCATCGACCTGGACTGATTCCCCGGTCGCCGGACGAGTCGAGCCCCCGTGTCCAGGGGCTCGGCCGGCCCCGTCCGCCGGGCGGACGACGGGGACTGCGACGACAGGGGCTCGGGTACGGTTGGCCGTAGCGGGGCTCGACCGAAACTGAGGGATTCATGGGACTCACCATCGGCGTCGATATCGGCGGCACGAAGATCGCGGCCGGCGTGGTCGACGAGGAAGGCAACATCCTCTCGACCCACAAGGTGCCGACCCCGGGCACGCCCGAGGGCATCGTGGACGCCATCGCCTCCGCGGTGGAGGGCGCGCGCGCCGGGCACGAGATCGTCGGCGTGGGTATCGGTGCGGCCGGTTACGTCAATCGTCAGCGCTCCGAGGTCTACTTCGCCCCCAACATCGACTGGCGCAACGAGCCGCTCAAGGAGAAGGTCGAGGCCCGCGTCGGCCTCCCGGTCGTCGTGGAGAACGACGCCAACGCGGCCGCGTGGGGCGAGTACAAGTTCGGCGCCGGCAAGGGCCACCGCAACGTCATCTGCATCACCCTGGGCACCGGCCTCGGCGGCGGCATCATCATCGGCAACAAGCTGCGCCGCGGCCACTACGGCGTGGCCGCCGAGTTCGGCCACATCCGCATGGTCCCGGACGGCCTGCTCTGCGGCTGCGGCAGCCAGGGCTGCTGGGAGCAGTACGCCTCCGGCCGTGCCCTGGTCCGCTACGCCAAGCAGCGCGCCAACGCCACCCCCGAGAGCGCCGAGCTCCTGCTCGGCATGGGCGACGGCAGCCCCGAGGGCATCGAGGGCAAGCACATCTCCATGGCCGCCCGCCAGGGGGACCCGGTCGCCGTCGACTCCTACCGCGAGCTCGCCCGCTGGGCCGGCGCAGGCCTCGCCGACCTGGCGTCCCTGTTCGACCCGTCCGCCTTCATCGTCGGCGGCGGCCTCTCGGACGAGGGCGAACTGGTCCTCGACCCCATCCGCAAGTCCTACAAGCGCTGGCTCGTCGGCGGCAACTGGCGCCCGGTGGCGGACGTGATCGCCGCTCAGCTCGGCAACAAGGCGGGCCTGGTGGGCGCGGCGGACCTGGCCCGGGAGCCCGACCCGATCATGTAGGGGCCCGTGGGTCCCACTCCTCAGGGGCGCGGGGCGGGTATCACCATGCGGCTCCGCCGCGTGGGCGCGACCAGCCACACACGACTGGCACTCGCGCATCAGCCTCGCGCCCCGAGCCGTTGGGCGTAAATTGATCCACATGGCGCTGCTGCCCAACTCCCACACAGAGCCCGACGGTTCCGCCCTCATCCGCGTACTCAGCTACAACATCCGCTCGATGCGCGACGACACGGACGCCCTCGCCCGCGTCATCACCGCCTGCGCCCCCGACCTCGTCCTCATCCAGGAAGCCCCCCGCTTCTTCCGCTGGCGCAAGAAACTCTCCCGCCTGGCCCGCGCGGCGAACCTCGTCGTCCTCACGGGCGGCGCCACAGCCGCGGGCCCGGCGATCCTGTGCAGTCTGAGGGCCACCGTGGAGCGAACCGAGGACGTACTCCTCCCGCTCACCCCCGGACTGCACAGACGCGGCTTCGCCACGGCAGTGGTCCGCTTCGGCGGCGCCCGTCTCGGCGTGCTCTGCTGTCACCTCTCCCTGCAGAAGGACGAGCGGTACGAACAGGGCGGCATGCTCCTCGACCGGGTCGCCGGCATGGGCGTCGAGCACGCCGTCGCGGGCGGCGACCTGAACGAACGCCCAGGCGGCCGCACCTTCCGCCGCCTGGCCGACGGCCTCCAGGACTGCTGGGCCGCCGGCCCCTGGGGCAGTGAGTACACCTCGACCCCCTCGACCCCCACCAACGTATCGACGCGATCTTCGCGACCAAGGGCATCGAAGTGGCCGGATGCGGAGTTCCCATCGGCCATCCCGGGATCACGCAGACAGACCTGAGGGCGGCCACGGACCATCTTCCGGTCCTGGCCGCCCTCAGAGTCCCGGCAGCTCAGTAGGTCAGACGACCGCGCCCCGGCCCGGATCGTCGTCGTCCTCGTCGTCCGTCTTCATGCGCATCACCAGCGTGGCGAACCCGCCCAGGAACCCACCGATGCCCAGGGTGGCCAGCCACCACGTCATGTCCCAATTGAGCAGGACGGCGAGCAGCAGCAGGACCGGTCCGCCGATCACCGCGAGCCAGGCGAACTTCGCGGTCGGGTCGGCGGCAGGCAGGGGCGGCGGCTCCGGTGGGACGAAGTGGCCCTCGTCGGCGGCGTCGAAGTCCTCCTCGGCCGGCTCGGGCACGCTGTAGTCGCGTGGGCCGACGCCGGGGGCGAAGGAGATCGAGCTGCCGAGGGGCTTGGCGGGCTTGGCGGGCGTGTCCTCCTTGGGCTCGTCGGTCTGCTTGACCTTCGCGCCCTTGTCGCCCTGCCCGGCCTGCGGCTCCTCGTCCCTCCCGTCGCCCGTCCCGTCGTTGGTGTCGGACTCCAGCAGGGCCAGGTCCTCCACGGACTTGAAGGGCTTCGAGCCGGGCGGGTCCGTCGGCTCGTCGCCGTACCCGGCGACGATCGCGGCCCAGGCGGCGTCCTCGTCGAACGGGACGTGCTGCTCTTCCGGCTCGCGATCGTCGCGGTCCTCGCGCTTTTCGCGGTCGGAGTCGTGCTCAGCCACGTGCGGTCGTCCTTCCCTTGCCGACGCCGGTTGCGAGCCGGCTGATGAAGCCGAGGCTCTCCTCGAAGATCCGGTTCGCGTCATGGTCCAACGTCGCCACGTGATAACTCTGTTCCAGCACGACCTCCGTTACGTCCGTCGACGACACCCTGCTCAGGATCCGGGCCGAATCCGCGGGCGGCACGGTGTGGTCCTCGGCGCTGCGCAGCAGCAGCAGCGGCTGGGTGACCTGCGGCAGCTCGCCGTCGACCAGGCGGAAGAAGGTGCGCAGCGAGTGGGCCGCGTGCAGCGGCACCCGGTCGTACCCGATCTCGACGCCGCCCTCCTTGGCGATGTCACTGGCGATCCCCGGCGCCGTACGGACGAAGTGGCGGGACACCGGGAGGGTGTACGCGAACAGCCCGTGCACCTTGTTCGCCGGGTTGACGACCAGCACGCCGGCGACGTCCTCCCCGTGCTTCGCGGCCAGCCGCAGGGCCAGGGCGCCGCCCATGGACAGGCCGGCCACGAAGACCCGAGTGCAGTGCTCGCGCAGGCTGCGCAGCTCGCGGTCCACCTCGGCGTACCAGTCCTGCCAGCCGGTGAGCTGCATGTCCTCCCAGCGGGTGCCGTGCCCCGGCAGCAGCGGCATCGAGACGGTGAGTCCGTGCTCGGCGAGAGACTCCGCCCAGGGGCGCAGCGACTGGGGGGAACCGGTGAAGCCGTGGCAGAGCAGAACCCCGACCTCCCCGCCCGCACGGCGGTAGGGCTCGGCTCCAGGAAGGACCGGCACCTTACGGTCTCCTGTTCGTGAGTAAGGACGACATGGACGAGAGGAACCACAACGACCCACGCGGCGGAGCCGCAAGTCGATACATCCAGGTGTCCTTCACCGTACGCGACCGCACTGACACCGACCAGGGTCGTCGGAGTCATTGAGAGTGCTCCGGGTTAAGGTCTGAGCGACAGACACAGGAGGCACTCGGTTGTTGTACGGCGCGATGAAGGTGACCATCGGGGGACCGCTGAAGGTCGCCTTCAGGCCCTGGGTGGAAGGCCTGGTGAACATTCCCGCCGAGGGCCCCGCGATCCTCGCGAGCAATCACCTCTCCTTCTCGGACTCGTTCTTCCTGCCCGCGGTCCTCGACCGCAAGGTGACGTTCATCGCGAAGGCCGAGTACTTCACCACGCCGGGCGTCAAGGGCCGGCTGACCGCCGCGTTCTTCAAGGGCGTCGGCCAGCTGCCCGTGGACCGCTCCGGGGGGCGCGGGGCGGGCGAGGCGGCCATCAAGAGCGGCACCGACGTCCTTGAGCGCGGTGAGCTGTTCGGCATCTATCCCGAGGGCACGCGCTCGCCCGACGGGCGGCTCTACCGGGGCAAGCCGGGCGGCCTCGCGCGCGTGGCGCTCGCCAGCGGGGCCCCGGTCATCCCGGTCGCCATGATCGACACGGAGAAGATCCAGCCGCCCGGCAAGGTCATGCCCAAGCTCATGCGCCCCGGCATCCGGATCGGCAGGCCGCTGGACTTCGGCCGGTACCAGGGCATGGAGCACGACCGCTTCGTGCTCCGCGCGCTGACCGACGAGGTCATGTACGAGATCATGAAGCTCTCCGGCCAGGAGTATGTCGACATGTACGCGACCGCCGCCAAGCGGCAGATCGCGGAGGCGGCGAAGGCCGAGAAGGAACAGGCGCGGAAGAAGAAGGAACTGTCCGAATAGAGTCGGCCGCACAGAGCCGAGGGGTGGGGGGCATGGCCAAGCGCGAGCGGGTCATGAGGATGTCGGTCGAGCAGCCGCTGTGGCGTGCGCTCACCGGATACCGGGTGCTGACCCTGGTGTACGCGATCGGGCTCTTCGTCAGCGCGTACGACGAGGTCGCCCGACCCTGGGTGGCCATCGCCTACTTCGCCGTCCTGACCGTCTGGACGCTGGCCACCCTGCCCCGCGTCGCGAACGCCGCGAGCTGCACCAGGCGCTTCCTCGCGGTGGACCTCACCATCGCCCTGGCCGGCATTCTGCTCACCCGGCTCGCCGAGTCACCCGAGCGGATCGACGCCGGGGCCCCGACCCTGCCGTCGATATGGACGGCGGGCGCCGTGCTGGCGTTCGCCATCAAGGGCGGCTGGCGCTGGGCCGCCTTCGCCTCCACGCTGGTCGCCGCGGCCAACCTGGTCCACCGTTCCGGCGTACCGACCCGCGACACCGTCCACATGGTGCTGCTCGTCTGGATCGCGTCCATCGCCATCGGCTACGTCGTCGAGGTCGCCCGGGCCTCCGAGCGCACCCTGGCCCGGGCCCTGGAGATCGAGGCTGCGACGCGGGAGCGGGAGCGGCTCGCCCGGGACATCCACGACAGCGTGCTTCAGGTGCTGGCGATGGTCCAGCGGCGCGGTGCCGTCATCGGCGGCGAGGCGGCCGAGCTGGGCCGGATGGCGGGCGAGCAGGAGGTCGCGCTGCGCACGCTGGTCTCGGGCGGCCTGGTGCCCGTGTCGCGGGTGTCGGAGGACGCCGCCGAGGGGGCGGTCGTACGGGCGGTCGAGGAGCCGGACGACTCCACCGGTCTCACCGGTCCGGTCGATCTCCGGGTGCTGCTCGCCCCGTACGCCGGCGCCAGGGTCAGTTTCGCCGAGCCGGGCGCGCCCGTGTCCCTGGCTCCGGCCGCGGCACGGGAGTTGACCGCGGCCGTCGGGGCCGCCCTGGACAACGTCCGCCGGCACGCGGGGGAGGGCGCGCGTGCGTGGATCCTCGTCGAGGACGAGCCCGACGAGGTGATCGTCACCGTCCGGGACGACGGCCCCGGCATCCCCGAGGGCCGGCTCTCCCAGGCCGAAGGTGAGGGGCGGCTCGGCGTCGCCCTGTCGATCCGGGGCCGGCTGCGGGACCTCGGCGGCACCGCCGAGCTGATCTCGGTGCCGGGGCAGGGCACCGAAGTGGAACTGAAAGTACCGAAGGACAGCAGCGCTTCACGGGGGAAGGCGGAGCAGCGATGACGGACACCGCGAGCGGACCGGACGCACAGCAGGACACGATCAGGGTCATGGTGGTCGACGACCACCCCATGTGGCGCGACGCGGTGGCCCGGGACCTGGCCGAGTCCGGCTTCGACGTGGTCGCCACCGCCGGCGACGGCGACCAGGCCGTACGCCGCGCCAAGGCCGCCGCCCCCGACGTCCTGGTGCTCGACCTCAACCTGCCCGCCAAGCCCGGCGTCCAGGTCTGCAAGGAACTCGTCGGCCACAACCCGGCGCTGCGCGTCCTCGTCCTGTCCGCGAGCGGCGAGCACGCCGACGTCCTGGAAGCCGTGAAGTCCGGCGCGACCGGGTATCTGCTGAAGTCCGCGTCCACGGAGGAGTTGCTGGACGCGGTGCGCCGGACCGCAGTCGGCGACCCGGTGTTCACGCCGGGCCTGGCCGGGCTGGTCCTCGGCGAGTACCGGCGCCTCGCCTCGGAGCCGGTGCCTGCCGCGCCCGACGCCGACCAGCCGGGGGCACCGCAGCTCACCGAGCGCGAGACCGAGGTGCTGCGGCTCGTGGCCAAGGGCCTGAGCTACAAGCAGATCGCCGAACGCCTGGTCATCTCCCACCGCACGGTCCAGAACCACGTCCAGAACACCCTCGGCAAGCTCCAGTTGCACAACCGGGTGGAGCTGGTCCGATACGCGATCGAGCGCGGCCTCGACGACGAGTGATCCGGCGATCCGCTGACCCGATGAACGAACCGGTGCGTAAACCAACCGCCTGACACTTCACCGGAATTGCCCTTCCCGCCCATCCCTGTGTGACCTGTATCACCATTAGCGTGGCCTCATCAGGCAACCGCGGCGAAGGGATATTTCCATGCGGGTCGGAGTACTGACCGGAGGCGGCGACTGCCCCGGTCTCAACGCCGTCATCCGGGCCGTCGTCCGCAAGGGCGTACAGGAGTACGGCTACGACTTCGTCGGCTTCCGGGACGGCTGGCGAGGTCCGCTCGAGAACGACACCGTCCGTCTCGACATCCCCGCCGTACGCGGCATTTTGCCCCGCGGCGGCACCATCCTCGGCTCCTCGCGCACCAATCCGCTGAAGCAGGAGGACGGCATCCGCCGTATCAAGGAGAACCTCGCCAAGCAGGAGGTCGAGGCGCTCATCGTCATCGGCGGCGAGGACACCCTGGGCGTCGCGACCCAGCTGTCCGACGAGTACGGCGTGCCCTGTGTCGGCGTGCCGAAGACGATCGACAACGACCTGTCCGCCACCGACTACACCTTCGGTTTCGACACCGCGGTCGGCATCGCCACGGAGGCGATCGACCGGCTGCACACCACCGCCGAGTCCCACATGCGCGTCCTCGTCTGCGAGGTGATGGGCCGTCACGCCGGCTGGATCGCCATCCACTCCGGGCTGGCCGGCGGGGCCAACGTCATCCTCATCCCCGAGCAGCGCTTCGACGTCGACAAGGTCTGCGCCTGGATCACCTCGCGCTTCAAGGCGTCGTACGCCCCGATCGTGGTCGTCGCCGAGGGCGCGATGCCGAAGGACGGCGACGTGGTGCTGAAGGACCAGTCGCTGGACTCCTTCGGGCACGTCCGGCTGTCCGGCGTCGGCGAGTGGCTGGCCAAGGAGATCGAGCGGCGGACGGGCAAGGAGGCCCGTACGACGGTCCTCGGGCACATCCAGCGCGGCGGCACCCCCAGCGCCTTCGACCGCTGGCTGGCCACCCGGTTCGGGCTGCACGCCATCGAGGCGGTCCGCGACGGCGACTTCGGCAAGATGGTCGCCCTGCGCGGCACCGACATCGTCCGCGTCCCGATCGCGGACGCCACGGCCAAGCTGAAGACGGTGGATCCGAAGCTGTACGAAGAGGTCGGCGTCTTCTTCGGCTGACCGGCCTTCGCGTGGGGTTGTGGGCCGTATATTCGGCCCATAACCCCATGAAAGGGAGCCGTCGTGGAGATCATGGCCTTCGGTGTGCAGGCCGACGAGAAGCCCCTGATCGAGCAGGCCTTCCGGGGCCACCACGAGGTCCGCTGCCTGGATGTCTTCCTCAACGGGGACACCGCCCCCATCGCCACCGGCCACGAGGTCGTCTGCACCAGCGTCAACTGCGACCTCGGCGACCGCGTCCTGGGGACCCTCGCGGCCGGCGGCACCCGGATGGTCGCCCAGCGCTCCACCGGCTTCAACAACATCGACCTCAAGGTCGCCGAGCGTCTCGGCATCACGGTCGCGCGGGTCTCGTACTACTCGCCCCACGCCGTGGCCGAGTTCGCCTGGACGCTCGCCATGGCGGTCAACCGCCGTATCGTCCGCGCCTCCACGCGCACGCGTGACTTCGACTTCCGCCTCGACGGCCTGATGGGCCGAGACATGCACGGCCGCACCGCCGGTGTCCTCGGCACCGGAAAGATCGGCGAGGTGTTCACGCGGATCGCCCACGGCTTCGGCATGAAGCTCCTCGGCTGGGACGTCGCCGAGAGCCCCACCTGCATGCAGCTCGGCATGCGCTACGTCTCCAAGGACCAGCTCCTCGCCGAGTCCGACCTGGTCAGCCTGCACGTCCCGCTGATGCCGGAGACCCGGCACCTGATCGACGCCGACGCCCTGAAGGCGATGAAGGACGACGCGATCCTGGTCAACTCCAGCCGCGGCGGCCTCATCGACACCGCGGCCCTCGTCGCCGAACTGCGCGAGGGCCGCTTCACGGGCGTCGGCCTGGATGTGTACGAGGCGGAGGCCGGGCTGTTCTTCCTCGACAAGTCCCTCCAGGCGATCGAGGACGACACCCTGGCCCGCCTCGTCACCTTCCCGAACGTCCTGGTCACCTCCCACCAGGCGTACTACACCGAGGACGCCGTCGGCCAGATCGTCGAGACCACGCTGAAGAACGTCCTCGACTACACCGCGGGCCGCCGCTCCGAGAACGTGCTGGTCCCGCGCAGCTGACCCACCAGCTCCAACACGATCACGGCGCCGTTCAGCGTCAGGACCGACTCGGGGTGGAACTGCACACCCGCGAATGCATTCATCGGCGCGCCTCCGGCCCGGCCCGGCCCGCGCACCGCATGCACCTCCCCGTTGCCGGCCCGGCTGACCTCGACGCCGTGCGCGGCGAGCTCCTGGAGGGACTCGTCGTCGCAGCGCGCCACAAAACTGTTGTAGAAACCGACCGTCTCCGGCCGCCCGAACAGCTCGATCGCCGTCTGCGCGCCCTGGTACGGCACTTCCTTGCGTACGATCTCCAGCCCCAGCCCGGCCGCGATCAGCTCGTGCCCGAGACAGACGCCGAGCACACCGTGCCGGTGCTTGCGGAGGACCTCGGCGGTCAGCTCCCGCAGGAACCGCATCTTCGGGTCGGCGAGATCCGAGGGGTCCCCGGGGCCGGGGCCGAGCACGACCGGTCCCTCGTGCGCGAGCACAGCCTCCCGCAGACCGGGCTCGTCGTAGCGCCGCACGGTCACCCCCAGGCCGCTCGACCGCAGCACGTGGGCGAGCATCGCCGTGAAGGTGTCCTCCCCGTCGACGACCAGGGCGTGTCCGCTCAGCTCGGCGGACGGCTCCTGCATCCGCAGCCAGAAGGGCGCGAGCGACGCCCGGCGCCCGTCGAGCGCGGCACGCACGAGCGGGTCGTCCGCGAGGCGGGGCCGTACGGACTCCTCGCGTGGTCTTCCCGGCCGTACGCCCAGGGCCGCGAGCACCCCCGCCGCCTTCGCGTGGGTCTCCGCGACCTCGCCCGCCGGGTCCGACCCCCGCACGAGCGTGGCGCCGACCGGCACCCGCAGCCGTCCGGCCGCGTCGATGTCGGCGGTGCGGATCAGGATGGGGGAGTCGAGGGTCTGGGCGCCGCCGGAGTCCTGGCCGAGCAGGGCCAGCGCACCGGCGTAGTACCCGCGCCCGCCGACCTCGTGCCGCTCGATGACCCGGCAGGCGTTCTGCACGGGCGAGCCGGTGACGGTGGCCGCGAACATGGTCTCCTTGAGGACCTTGCGCACGTCCAGCGAGGACTTCCCGCGCAGCTCGTACTCGGTGTGCGCGAGGTGAGCCATCTCCTTCAGCCGGGGCCCGACGACCACGCCGCCCATGTCGCCGACCGTGCACATCATCTTGAGCTCCTCGTCGACGACCATCGACAGCTCTTCGATCTCCTTGCCGTCGGCGAGGAAGTCCAGCAGATGCCCCGGCGTCGGCCCCTCGGCGGGATAGCGGTACGTCCCGCTGATCGGGTTCATGATCACGGTCCCGCCGGACATCCGCACGTGCACCTCAGGGCTCGCCCCGACCAGCGTCCGCTCCCCGGTGTGCACGACGAACGTCCAGTACGCGCCGCGCTCGCCCTCCAGCAGTCTGCGGAAGAGGCTCAGGGCATCGGCGCGTCCGAACCCCGGGATCTCCCCCTCGTACGTCCGCCGGATCACGAAGTTCGCGCCCTCGCCCTGCCCGATCTCCTCACGCAGCACCCGCCCGACGATCTCGCCGTACTCCTCGTCGCCCACGTCGAAGCCGCCGCCCTCGACCCGCACGTCGTGCGCCGGGAGCTGCGCCAGGGCGTCGGCGAGCGGGATCTCGTAGGTCTCCTCGGGGATCATTACCGCCAGCGGCGTGCCGTCGTCACGGACGTCGAAGCCGCGCTCGCGGATCTGCCGGAAGGGGACCAGCGCCAGGCCCTCGCTCGGAAGGTCGGCCAGCCGGTCGCAGGTGCTGACCGGGCCGATCATGACCTCGACGGTCTCGTGATCGTGGCCCGGGGTGCGGCGGCGCAGCAGGGCGAACGGGCGGGGGTCGTCCGGCAAGCCGAGCAGGTTCATGGGTCCGTGCTCCTTCTCCGTGGATCAGTGGATCTGTGGATTCGGTGGAGAGGGAACGACCCGGAAAACGCCGAAGGCCGCCCCTCGGGCGGCCTTCGCGAAGTCTGTCGTACGCGCAGTCAGCGGGCCGCCGGATGAGCGGTCCACCACCAGTTCTGGGTCGAGTGCGCGAACATGCCAGGCACCTTATCCCATGTCCGGTGTCCGAGTCGTGTACCCCGTGTCTCAATTGCTGGGCATGGGGCAGGACGCCCGACCCGACCCCGTAATGTTGAGGTCGTGACCGTGAACGCTAAGACCAGCGCGAGCGCTGGCAACACCTGGCGAAACCTGCCCGCGGCGCAGCAGCCCGAGTACCCCGACACCGAGGCTCTGCGCGCAGTCGTTGCGGAGCTGGAGTCGTATCCGCCGCTCGTCTTCGCGGGCGAGTGCGACCAGCTGCGCGCCCGGATGGCGGCCGTCGCCAAGGGAGAGGCGTTCCTCCTCCAGGGAGGCGACTGCGCCGAGGCCTTCGACGCGGTGTCCGCCGACCAGATCCGCAACAAGCTCAAGACCCTGCTCCAGATGGGCGCCGTGCTGACGTACGCCGCGTCCGTCCCCGTGGTGAAGGTCGGCCGCATCGCCGGCCAGTACTCCAAGCCGCGCTCCAAGGGCACCGAGACCCGTGACGGCGTGACCCTGCCGACGTACCGCGGCGACTCGGTCAACGGCTTCGACTTCAACGAGGCCGCCCGCGTCCCGGACCCCGAGCGCCTGAAGCGGATGTACCACGCGTCCGCCTCCACGCTCAACCTGGTGCGCGCCTTCACCACCGGCGGTTACGCCGACCTGCGCCAGGTGCATGCCTGGAACCAGGACTTCGTGAAGTCGTCCCCGTCCGGCCAGCGCTACGAGCAGCTCGCCCGCGAGATCGACCAGGCGCTGAACTTCATGCACGCCTGCGGGGCCGACCCGGAGGAGTTCAAGACGGTCGAGTTCTACTCCTCGCACGAGGCGCTGCTGCTCGACTACGAGTCCGCGCTCACCCGCGTCGACTCGCGCACCGGGCAGCTGTACGACGTCTCCGCGCACATGGTGTGGGTCGGTGAGCGCACCCGGCAGCTGGACCACGCGCACATCGAGTTCGCCTCGAAGATCCGCAACCCGATCGGCATCAAGCTCGGCCCCACCACGACGGCCGAGGAGGCGCTGCAGTACATCGAGCGCCTGGACCCCGAGCGTGAGCCGGGCCGGCTGACCTTCATCGTCCGGATGGGCGCCGACAAGGTCCGCGACAAGCTCCCCGAGCTGGTCGAGAAGGTCACCGCCTCGGGCGCCACCGTGGCCTGGGTGACCGACCCGATGCACGGCAACACCTTCGAGGCGGCCTCCGGTCACAAGACCCGCCGCTTCGACGACGTGCTCGACGAGGTCAAGGGCTTCTTCGAGGTCCACAAGGCCCTCGGCACCCACCCGGGCGGCATCCACGTGGAGCTCACCGGCGACGACGTCACCGAGTGCGTGGGCGGCGGCGACGAGATCTTCGTCGACGACCTGCACCAGCGCTACGAGACGGCCTGTGACCCGCGGCTCAACCGCAGCCAGTCGCTTGACCTGGCCTTCCTCGTCGCCGAGATGTACAGGGACCAGTAGCCGGTTCGGTTGTTACATGCAAAGGGGTGGGGCGCGGATCACATACGATCCGCGCCCCACCCCACTTTTACGGCTCCTGTGTGACGGGTAAGGTTAGGTTAGCCTCACCGATCAAGGGGATGGCACTTCGATCCCGCCGGGAGGTGAACCGCGTGTACGTCTGCAGTTGCTTCGGCATCACCGAGCAGCAGGTCAAGAAGCACGCGGAGGGCGGTGCCTGCACCCCCCGCCAGATAGCTTCGGCCTGCAAGGCCGGTACGGACTGCGGGTCATGTGTACGCAGTATCCAGGCGCTCCTGGGCAGGGGTGCCTGCCCGCGCCGGGAGCTGGCCGACCGGGGCGAGCCCCTGCTCTCCGATCTTGAGGACGCGGCCTAGCTCGGCTGCTCGATCTGCTGCGCGATGTAGAGCGCCTCGCCGAGCTTCTCGATGAGTTCCAGCTGGGTGTCCAGGTAGTCGATGTGGTGCTCCTCGTCCTCGAGGATCGACTCGAAGATGTTCGCGGACGTGATGTCACCCTTGGTGCGCATCACCTCGATGCCGCGCTTGAGGCGGTCGATCGCCTCGACCTCGACCTGGCGGTCGGCCTGGAACATCTCGGTGACCGTCTGGCCCACCCGCACGTGGAAAAGCCGCTGGTAGTTGGGAAGGCCGTCCAGCATGAGGATGCGCTCGGTGAGCTTGTCCGCGTGCTTCATCTCATCGATGGACTCTTCACGCGTGTACTTGGCGAGCTTGGTCCAGCCTTTGTTGTCCTGGATCCGGTAGTGCAGCCAGTACTGGTTGATCGCCGTGAGCTCGCCGGTCAGCTGCTCGTTGAGGAATTCGAGGACCTCGGGGTCGCCCTGCATCGCAGAGGCTCCTTCCACGCGTGGTAACTGGCGGGTTGCGCCGCATGATTCCACCGCTGACGAAGATCGTCCAGTAAGTCTTCACTTAGTAAGTAAGTGCATGCTTAGTCCAGTTTGTGGTGGATTGTGGAGGGGTGTGGTCGGGTGCACTGCCCCCCGTCTGTCAGGATGGAGTCATGGGTCAGCCGGCAGAGCGCGAAGGTGGAGCAGCAGCACACGCCGAGCTTCCGCCGGGACAGCGAGTGCAGCGCGGCTGGCCGGTCACGCACTACGGCCCGGTCCCCAAGTTCCGGCCCGAGCGCTGGGAGTTCAGGGTGTTCGGGGCCACGGCCGACGGCGAGAAGCACTGCTGGACCCATGAGGAGTTCACGGCTCTGCCGTACAAGACCGTCGTCGCCGATCTGCACTGCGTCACGAAGTTCAGCATGCTCGGCGCGGAGTGGGGCGGCATTCCGGCCCGGACGATCCTGGAGATCGCCCCGCCGGCACCGGCCGTCACGCATGTGATGGTGTGGGCCGAGTACGGCTTCAGCTCCAACCTCCGCCTCGCCGACTTCGCCTCCGATCTCGCGATCTTCGCGACCCACAAGGACGGCGAACTGCTCACGGCGGAGCACGGATTCCCCCTCCGTCTGGTCGTCCCTCATCTGTACGCCTGGAAGGGGCCCAAGTGGGTCCGGGGTGTGGAGTACATGACCGCCGACCGGCGCGGGTTCTGGGAGGAGCGCGGTTACCACAACCTCGGGGACCCGTGGAAGGAACAGCGGTACTCGTACCAGGAGGAGCCCGGGGACGGGCCTGAGCTGTGACCTTCGGTGGCCTTGACGGGGTCCTCAGTGGTGGTACCGGTGCACCACCGCATGTCCCTTGCCGCGGCCGATCATCCATTTGTTGACCGGGGTCGTCAGGACGAAGGCGACGGTCAGCGCGATCGCCAGCACCCACCAGAACAGAGGGTCGGAGAGCTCGGCGTCCATGGCGCCCGGCCACAGCACGATCACGCCGTTGTCGACCAGCTCCATCACTGCGATCGACAGGGTGTCCGCGGCCAGCGCCACCTTGAGCGCGGCACTCAGGTCGACGCCCGCCTTCAGTACCCCGCGCAGGGTGAGCGCGTAGCCGAAGAAGAAGGCCAGGGTGATCGCCAGCACCAGGGTCGGCACGTTGGCCCAGCCGAGCGCGGTGCCGATCACCATGCCCAGCACCTCGCCGATGGCGCAGCCGGTGAGGCAGTGCAGGGTGGCCCGGACGGCCATCGCCCAGCCGCTGGTCGCGGCCACCTCGGGGTGGTGCGCGTGTGAGGCGTGCGCTTCGTGCTGCATGAGTGCCCCCAATGCCAGGTCACGGTTCCTGCGCCGAGCAAGAACCATATACCCCCTAGGGGTATTCATAACCCCCTGAGTGACCTGTCGAGGTCACGCGTCCCGGAGCTTCTTCAGCCGTTCCACGTCCGCCGCGTGCCCTTCCTTCCCGCCCGGTGTCTCGATGATCAGCGGTACGCCCTCGGTGGCGGGGTGCGTCATCAGCGCCCGGAACGGGTCCTCGCCGATGTGACCTGCGCCGATGTTCTCGTGCCGGTCCTTGTGGGCGCCGACGACGTCCTTGGAGTCGTTGGCGTGGATCAGCTTCAGGCGGCCCTCGCCGACGGTGTCCACCAGCAGGTCGAGTGTCTGGTGCATGCCGGACGGGCCGGTCAGGTCATGGCCGGCGGCGAAGATGTGGCAGGTGTCCAGGCACACGCCCAGCTTCGGATGGGCGTCCAGCGCCTCGAAGTACGGCCCGAAGTCCCAGGTCCGCGAACAGAGCGAGGAGCCCTGCCCGGCGGTGGACTCCAGCAGCAGGAACGGGTCGTCGTCGTGGGGCAGCTCGTCCAGGAGCGGCAGCAGGTGCTCGCGTACCTGCTTGAGCGCCACGGTCCGCTCCCGACCGCCGGTCGCGCTGCCCGTGTGCACGACCACGCCCAGCGCCCCGATCTCCCGCCCGCGCCGCAGGGAATGCCGCAGTGACTCCACCGACTTCTCGACCGTGGCCTCGGTGTGCGAGCCGAAGTTGATCAGATACGGCGCGTGCACATACGCCGGGATCGACTCGGCCTCGCACACCGCGCGGAACTCCTCGTCCTGCCGCGGATTCCCGGCCGGCGTGGCCCAGCCGCGCGGGTTGGCGACGAAGACCTGGACCGTCTCGGCCCTGAGGTCGTGGGCGTAGGTGAGCCCGACCGAACGGAGGCCCCCGGCCACGGGGACGTGGCCGCCGACGGGGTTGCGGGACGGGGCGGCGGGGGCGGGTTCCGGGGCGGCGGACTGCTGGATCTTCACCCGTTCAGGGTGTCATGCGCCCGGAGGGGTCCCGTGCGGGGACCCCGCCACTGACCGCCCGCTGGAGCGCCCCGTCACCGGATGGTGATCGTGATCGTCGACCCCTTCGGTGCCGTCTCCCCGCCTTCCACGGACTGCTTCTTGACCGTGTCGCCGAACAGGCCGAGCAGGCCGCGGTCCTCGTCGACCTGGAAGCCGGCGGACTCCAGCGCGGTCGTGGCGTCGTCGACGCTGTCGCCGACCACGTCCGGGACCTCGATCATCTCGGGGCCCTTGGACAGCGTCAGCGTCACCGTGTCGCCCTCGGCGGCCTGCTTGCCCTCCACCGGCGATTGCTGGGCGACCTGGCCCGCGTCGAACTCGGAGTTGACCCGCGCGGCGGCGACCTTCACCTTCAGACCGGCCTCCGCCAGATCGGCCTTCGCGTCGGCGAGGCTCCCGCCGGTGACGTCCGGGATGTCGACCGGGGCGCCCTTGCTGACGGTGAGCGCGACCGCTGAGCCGGAGCGGACCTTGGTGCCGTTGCCGGGCTCCGAGGAGATCACGAAGCCCCTGGGGACGTCGTCGTTGAACTCCCGGATCATCCTGCCCGGTTCGAGGCCGCCGTCCTTGAGCACGGTCCGTGCCTTGTCCAGCTTGTAGCCCTGGAGGTCGGGCACGTTCACCGTCTGCGGTCCCAGTGACATGACCAGGTTCACGGAGTCGTTGTGCCGGATGCGGGCGCCCGTGTCCGGGTCCGTGCTGATGACGGTGCCGCGCTTGACGGTGTCGCTGAACGCGCGCTCGACCTTGCCGGCCTCGAGCCCGGAGTCCTTCAGCCGGTCCCGGGCCTGCGCCTCGGTCTTGGACAGCAGCGGCGGGACCTTGGTGAACTGGCCGGAGTTGATGTACCAGATGCCGGCACCGAGGCCGAGGGCCAGCAGTACGGCGGCGACGATGACGAGCGGCCCGCGCGGAGCGCGCGACGTCCGTGACCGGCGCCGGGGCGGCAGGGGTGGCGGCGACTCCAGCCGGCTGGTCCGGTTGAAGACGGCCTCGCGCTCCGGCTCGTCCTCGTTCACGGGCAGCGGACGCTGGATGTGCAGCGCGCGCGGGATCACGCTCGTACGGTCGTCGGCGTTGCTGTGCGCCGCCGTGAGCGCCTGCGGCGGCACCGCGTCCAGCTGCTCCGCGCTCAGCGCGGCGCGCGTGTCCCGGGCCCGTGCGAGCAGCGCCACGGCGTCGTACGGGCGGATGTCCGGGGTGCGCGCGGTGGCCGACGCGACCAGCTCGTCGAGCTCGTACGCCAGGCCCGGCACGACCGCCGAGGGCGGCGGGACGTCCTCGTGCAGGTGCTTGTAGAGCACCACGGCGGGGGAGTCCCCGTCGTGCGGCTTGTCGCCGGTGAGCATTTCGTAGAGCACGACACCGCACGCGTACACGTCGACGCGGGCGTCGGCGGCGCCGGGCTGCTCTATCTGCTCGGGGGCGAGATAGGAGACGGTGCCGAGCACGGCGCCCGTGGTGCTGGTCACGGTGTCGACGGATCGTACGAGCCCGAAGTCGGCGACCTTGACCCGGCCGTCGTCCCCTATGAGCACGTTCTCCGGCTTCATGTCCCGGTGCACGAACCCGGCGCGGTGCGCGGCGCCGAGCGCGGCGAGCACCGGTTCCAGGATGTCGAGGGCGGCCCGGGGCTGGAGCGCCCCGCGCTCGCGCAGTACGTCGCGCAGGGTGCAGCCCGCGACGTACTCCATGGCGAGATAGACGTACGACCCGTCGGTGCCCTGGTCGAAGACCTGCACCACGTTCGGGTGGGCCAACCGGGCGACGGACTTCGCCTCCCGGATGAACCGGTCGACGAACACCCCGTCGACCGCCAGGGCGGGATGCATCACCTTGAGCGCGAGCACGCGGTCGAGGCGGGTGTCCACGGCCCGGTAGACCGTGGCCATCCCGCCGACCGCGATCCTCGCGTCCACGCGATACCGGCCGTCGAGCACCTGCCCGACCAGAGGGTCTTGAAGGGTCGTATCCACGCAGGTGAGTGTACGAGCCGACACTGACACGCCTCCCGGTTCGGCCGGGATCGGGGCGGGACTGAAGCCGTCCTGTGACGGACGCCTCACTGGCCGAAGACTTTCCATCGAACGTGCGTTCAGAACTGCTCTCAGAACGCCGGCCGCTCCGGGTCCAGCCTCGCCACGCCCTCGACCGGCGACGACGCCTGAGCGAAGTGCCGCATCGGAATCCTCCCCGCCCGGTACGCCAGCCTCCCGGCCTCCACCGCATGCCGCATCGCGTCGGCCATCAGCACCGGTTCCTGGGCCCGCGTCACCGCTGAGGCGAGCATCACACCCGCGCACCCCAGCTCCATCGCCAGCGCCGCGTCCGACGCCGTACCGGCTCCCGCGTCCAGAATCACCGGCACGCGCGCGTGCTCCGTGATCAGCTGGAAGTTGTGCGGATTGCGGATGCCCAGCCCCGAACCGATCGGCGACCCCAGCGGCATGATCGCCGCGCAGCCGACGTCCTCCAGCTTCCGCGCCAGCACGGGGTCGTCATTGGTGTACGGCAGCACGGTGAACCCGTCGTCCACCAGCGTCTCGGCCGCGTCCAGGAGCTCGATCGGGTCCGGCAGCAGCGTCCGTTCGTCGGCGATGACTTCCAGCTTGATCAGGTCCGTACCGAGCGCCTCGCGCGCGAGGCGGGCCGTCAGCACGGCCTCTCCCGCCGTGAAGCACCCCGCCGTGTTCGGCAGCACCCGGATCCCGAGCTTCTCCAGCACCGACAGCACCGAGCCGTGCACCGACGCGTTCACCCGCCGCATCGCGACCGTCGTCAGCTCGGTCCCGGACGCCACCAGCGCCCGCTCCAGCACGTCCAGGCTGGGCGCCCCGCCCGTGCCCATGATCAGACGGGACGTGAAGGACGTACCCCCGATGACAAAGGGATCGTCGGCCATGGTTCAGCCTCCTTGGACGGCGGTCAGGACCTCGACGCGGTCCCCCTCGGAGAGGGACGTCGACGGCCACTGCGTGCGCGGGACGACGGTTTCGTTGAGGGCGGCCGCCACTCCGGAGGGCGCCGCGGTGAGGGACTTGACGAGCGTGTCGAGAGCCGTGCCTGGCGCGATCTGCCGACGCTCGCCGTTGACCGAGATGGTGACCGGCATGCTCATGCGGGCTGCTCCGTGAGTGCGGCGGCGCCGAAGCGCCTGGGGGTGAAGGCGCGGGCCTCGTCCGGGAGCTCACCGGTGGTCAGGACGTGCGCCATCGCGTCGCCGGTGACCGGCGTGAGCAGCACGCCGTTGCGGTGGTGCCCGGTGGCCAGCGACAGCCCCTCCAGCTCGGTCGGGCCGAGCAGCGGAGCGTTGTCGGGGGACCCGGGGCGCAGGCCGGCCCGCGTCTCGGTGAGCGGCAGTTCGGTGATGCCCGGCACCAGCTCGTGCGCGTCGCGCAGCAGCTCGTACACGCCACCCGCGGTCACCGTGGTGTCCCAGCCCAGCTCCTCGCTGGTCGCTCCGACGACCAGCTCCCCGCTCTCGCGCGGCACCAGATACACCTGGCTGCCCCGCACCACGGCCCGCACGGTCCGGCTCAGGAACGGCGCGTACCGCTGCGGCACGGTCAGCCGCAGCACCTGCCCCTTCACGGGGCGTACGGGCGGCAGTACGTCGTCCGGGACCCCGGGCAGTCGCCCGCTGAGGCTGCCGGCCGCGAGGACGACCTGGTCCGCGCGCAGCTCGGTGCCGTCCGCCGTGGTGACTCCGGCGGCCCGGTCCCGGACGACGTCGAAGCGCTCGGCCCAGGCCCGGTGGAAAACCACCCCGGCCCGCTCGCACGCGGCCACCAGCGCCCCGGATAGCCGCCGCGGGTCGATCTGGTGGTCACCGTCCACCCGCAGCCCGCCGCGCACGCCCGGCGCGAGCATCGGCTCCAGGCGCCGGCACTCCCGCCCGGACAGCCACTCGGAGTCCAGGCCGGACTGGCGTTGCAGAGCGTGCAGGTCGCGCAGATGGGCACGGTCGTCCGCGTCCAGCGCGACGGCGAGCGTGCCGCACCGGCGGTAGCCGAGGTCGTGGCCGGTCAGGTCGGTCAGCTCGGCCGCGAAGTCCGGGTAACGGCGGGCCGAGGCGAGGTTCAGGCCGAGCAGGGTCTGCTCGCCGTAGTGCAGTTCCGTGACGGCGGCCAGCATCCCGGCCGCCACCTGGGCGGCGCCGCCACCCGGCTCGGGGTCCACGACTGCCGTCGTGAACCCGCGTTGCGCGGCCCGCCACGCCGTGACCAGGCCGATGATTCCGCCCCCGATGACAAGGACGTCTGACGTTCGCGTACGCGACATGGGCGTCCAGCCCCTCCCTTCGCCGGCATGACCCGGATCAGGTTCGTACGGTCGGAGGCCGCCAGCCTCCCTCTCAGCCCGGTGCGTCCGGGCTCCCGCGAGTGCTCTACGTTGGCCACCCTAGCCCGCCGCCGTAAGTCTCAGTAAGGGAGCCCGTGCCGATGGCCCGCTCGCTCGACGGTCTTGTCCTCGCCCCCGTCGCGGACCAAGCCCCAGGTCAGGTGGGTACGCGCACCCGGTTCGCGTACCACGAGAAGGACGGCGAGATCTGGGCCGAGTACACGGGCGGCGACGTCGTGCGCGGGTACCTGGTGGGTACCAGGGACGGCAACCGGCTGGACTTCCGGTACGTACAGCTGAAGCGGGACGGCACGACGTCGTCCGGCCACTGTGTGTCGACGGTTGCCGAGCTCGTCGACGGCCGGGTGCGGCTGGAGGAGACCTGGGAGTGGGAGTCGCAGGCGGGCAGCGGGACCAGCGTGGTGGAGGAACTTCCGGTCGAGGTTGTGCAGCAGGTCACTCAGCACGCCCCCTGACTGACAAATAGTCAGTTGTCTATGGTGATCAGGTGAGCGAGCAGACGCAGCAACGGGGCACGTCAGCGGCACGCCGCGTGGTCGTCGCCGGTGCCGGCATGGCCGGCGTGCAGACGGCGGTCGCCCTGCGGGAACAGGGCTTCACCGGCACCGTCACACTGATCGGCGCCGAACCCCACCAGCCGTACGACCGGCCGCCCCTGTCCAAGGCCGTGCTGCTCGGCAAGGCCGAGGGCTCCGCCTTCGACGTCGACTTCGAGGCGCTCGGCGTCGAACTCCAGCTGGGGCGCGAGGTGCTGGGCGTACGCCCCGCCGAGCACACGCTGGACACCGAGGCCGGGCCCGTCCCGTACGACGTCCTCGTCCTCGCCACCGGTGCCGAACCGATCCGGCTGCCGGGCGCGGAGGGTGTGCCCGGAGTGCATCTGCTGCGCACCCTGGACGACGCCGAGCGGTTGCGGCCGGTACTGGCCCGGCAGCACGACATCGTGGTGGTCGGGGCGGGCTGGATCGGCGCGGAGTTCGCCACGGCCGCGCGCGAGGCGGGCTGCGCGGTGACCGTCGTGGAGGCCGCCGAACGGCCGCTCCCGGGTGCGCTGCCCGCGGAGGTGGCCGCGCCGATGACCGCCTGGTACGAGGACAGCGGGACGGTGCTGCGCACGCACGCGCGCGTGGAGCGCGTCGAACCCGGCGAGGTGATCCTCGACGACGGCTCGCGGGTGCCCGCCGGTGCGGTCGTGGTCGGCATCGGGGCGCGGCCCGCCACGGCCTGGCTGGCCGATTCGGGCATCGAGCTCGGCGTACAGGGAGACGTCGTGGCCGACGAACGCCTGCGCACGTCCGTGCCGGACGTCTACGCGGTCGGCGACTGTGCCTCCTTCCCGTCGGGACGGTACGGCGAGCGCCTCCTGGTCCACCACTGGGACAACGCCCTCCAGGGCCCGCGCACGGTCGCCGCGAACATCCTCGGCGAGAGCTCCGCGATCTACGACCCCGTGCCGTACTTCTGGTCCGAACAGTTCGGCCGCTTCGTCCAGTACGCCGGCCATCACGCCGCCGCCGACACGCTCGTGTGGCGCGGCGACCCGTCGGGCCCCGCCTGGACCGTCTGCTGGCTGCGGGGTGAGCGACTCGTCGCCCTGCTGGCGGTGGGCCGACCGAGGGATCTGGCACAGGGCCGACGGCTGATCGACGCGGGCACGCCGGTCGACGCGGAGCTGCTGAGGGACCCGGGGCGGCCGATGAAGGCGGCGGTGGCGTAGCACGTCACCCCAACAGGTCCTCCCAGGTGGACCGGCCTGACTTCCGACTGTCAGTGGCAGATGGCAGGCTTGTTTCCGTGACCGAGATTGACGCAAGAACCGATGCTCTCGTCCCCGCCTGGCTCACCCTCCCCGACATCGCCGAAATGCTCGGCGTCGAGGTGACCCGCGTCCGGCAGCTGGTCAAGGACGGCCAGCTCATCGCCGTACGCCGTGGTGAGAACCGCGCGCTGCACGTCCCCGCCGCCTTCATCGACGAGGACAAGGTCGTCAAGGGTCTGTCCGGGACCCTGACGCTCCTGCGGGACGACGGCTTCACGGACGAAGAGATGCTGGAGTGGCTCTTCACCCCCGACGACAGCCTGCCCGGCACCCCCGCGCAAGCCCTCAGTGAGAATCGCGGCACGGAGGTGAAGCGCCGCGCCCAGGCGCTCGCCGTCTGAGTCCGAACCCACCGATCCGAACACCGTCCGGCGCACGGGCTGGCCACCCTACGGGCCACGGCCACGGCTGCGGCCGTGGCTGGTTGCGGCCCGAGGCCGGGAGTGGGACGCGCGTGGCGCACGGTGGGGAGTGCGTGCAATGGCGTGGAGCGGCGGGAAGAACCCGCCGCTCCCGTTCGGGGCCGCTGGCCGGCTCGTAGGCCATCGGCGCGACGGCATCTCCGCAAGCGCGGGGGTTTCGGTCGTCCGGGCCGTCATGGTTCGGGCCGACGTGGGCCGGCGGCCCACGCCGCGTCCGGCCGGTGCCGCACTGAGGTCGAGACGCCACCGGAGGGCGCCGTCCCGGGGCTCGGGGCCGGGCCTCGCCCGCACCGGCGGCTGGGTCCGTCGGCACTGCGCCCGCCCCAGCCCACCACACCCCACCGCTGTGCGACGTCGCGCCCCGCTCCGGCTACCGTGCCACCGTCCGACGTCACCCGTCCGGCAACCCGACCACAGGGGGCACCGTATGTCCGACACCGTCACCGCAGGCACCGCCCGCGCCCAGCTCGCCGATGCCCGGCTCTACCTCTGCAGCGGCGCCCGCAAGCAGCAGGGCGACCTCGCGGAGTTCCTGGACGCCGTGCTGGCGGCGGGCGTCGACATCGTGCAGTTGCGGGACAAGGGCATGGAGGCGGCCGAGGAGCTGGAGCATCTGAAGGTCTTCGCCGACGCCTGCGCCCGGCACGGCAAGCTCCTCGCGGTCAACGACCGTGCCGACGTGGCCCACGCCGCCGGCGCCGACGTCCTGCACCTCGGCCAGGGCGACCTGCCCGTATCCGCGGCCCGCGCGATCCTCGGCGGCGACGTCCTCATCGGCCGCTCCACGCACTCCGAGTCCGAGGCGTCCGCGGCCGCCGTCCAGGAGGGCGTCGACTACTTCTGCACCGGCCCCTGCTGGCCGACCCCCACCAAGCCCGGCCGCCACGCCCCCGGTCTCGACCTGGTCCGCCACACGGCAGCCCTCGGCACCGACCGCCCCTGGTTCGCGATCGGCGGCATCGACCTCGCCAACCTCGACCAGGTACTGGAGGCGGGCGCCCGCCGTGCCGTCGTCGTACGGGCGATCACGGAGGCGGACGACCCGGGCGCGGCGGCCACGGAGTTCGCCAAGCGGCTGCGGCAGGGGTAGCACCTGGTAGCCCCTACGCCCCGCTGGGCACCCCGGATCTCCTGACGTTTGTCCAAGGCGTGGACAACAAACCGGCAAATCGGGCAAATGTCCGGCGTCTGGTTGGGGGACCGGGGCCCCCTGACTAACCTGCGAGTATGGCCCTCGGCACCGCATCCATCAGATCGGACCACGCTCGTACCGTGCGCGAGATGCTCGCGACCGGAAAGACGACGTATTCCTTCGAGTTCTACGCGCCCAAGACCCCGAAGGGCGAGCGGAACCTGTGGAACGCGCTGCGCCGGGTCGAGGCCGTAGGACCCGACTTCGTCTCCGTGACCTACGGCGCGGGCGGTTCCACCCGCGCGGGCACGGTCAAGGCGACCGAGGCGATCGCCTCGGACACCACGCTCACCCCGATCGCCCACCTCACCGCCGTCGACCACTCGGTGGCCGACCTGCGCAACATCATCGGGCAGTACGCCGACGCCGGGATCCGCAATATGCTCGCGCTGCGCGGCGACCCGCCCGGCGACCCGCTGGGCGAGTGGGTGCCGCACCCTCGGGGCCTCGCCTACGCAGCCGAACTCGTCGAACTGATCAAGGAGTCCGGCGACTTCTGCGTGGGCGTCGCGGCCTTCCCCGCGATGCACCCGCGCTCCGCCGACTGGGAGGCGGACGTCCGTCACTTCGTCGACAAGTGCCGGGCCGGCGCGGACTACGCGATCACGCAGATGTTCTTCGAACCGGAGGATTACCTGCGTTTGCGCGACCGAGTGGCTGCCGCGGGCTGCGACACCCCGATCATCCCGGAGATCATGCCGATCGCCAGCGCAAAGACGTTGGAGCGCATCCCCTCCCTCACCAACGCCGCCTTCCCGGCCGCCCTGAAAGAGCGGATCCTCACAGCCAAGGACGATCCCGCGGCTGTACGCTCCATTGGCATCGAGTTCGCGACGGAGTTCTGCGCGCGGCTGCTCGCCGAGGGAGTGCCCGGACTGCACTTCATCACGCTCAACAACTCCACAGCTACCTTGGAAATCTACGAAAGCCTGGGCCTGCACCACCCACCGCAGGCCTAGACCGGCCGTCCTGATATACGTCACACTGCGTAGGCGGCCACTGGGAGAGGGGCGTACATGGGCTGGACGGTCCTCTACATCGCATTCGGCGTCGTCGCGCTGTGGCTGCTGGGCGAGGTGCTGCTGCAGTACAAGGCGCGGCTGCGCTGGCGGCTGCTCGCCTTCGTCGGGTTCCTCGGCGTCGTGGTCGGGGTGCTGATTCCTTCCGTCATCGTCATCGGTCTGGGCGCGGCAGCGTTCGCGGTCGGCCAGACCTACGTCACGCTGTCGTTCCGCCGCGGCTTCTCGGCGGGCTGGGCGGTCTCCGCGCCGGCCCTGGGCCCGCTGGCCGCCGCCAAGCGGCGCCGCGGTGAGCCCGACCGCCAGGAGCCGACCCTCGAGGTCTCCGACCTGGAGGCGGCCGAGGGTGGCTACGCGGGCCACGACGCCAAGTACGGCCAGGACAGCGTCGGTTATGGCGACGACTACGACCGCGACGACGTGTTCACCCCGTCCCGCCCTGCTCAGCCCACCGCCGCCGAGACGACCTCCGTGTATGAGCCGCAGCCCCTGCCGGACGACACGGGCTCCTACGGCATATACGGCGGCGACCCCGCCTACGCCGCCGCCGACCAGAACTACGCGGCCCCGGGTCAGCCCCAGGACCAGTACGCGACGGCCGACCAGGGCTATGCGTACGACGGCTACAGCGGCTACGACCAACAGCAGTACGGCTACGACACCACCGGCCAGCAGCAGTACGCCGCGTACTCCGACCCGTACATCGGCACCCAGACCTACGGCGGTGCCTCCTACGACGCCTATGGCCAGCAGCAGTACGGCCAGCAGGGCTACACCCAGGACCAGTACGCCACCGGCGCCTACGGTGAGACCCCGTCCGGCGGCGTCTGGGTCCCGCAGCAGCGCACCGACGAGGCGTACGGCGGCGAACTTCCGCCCGAGCAGCAGTACCCGTACCAGGGCGACGGCCAGCAGCACGGGCAGGGGCAGGGGTACGACGAGCAGTACCGTTTCTGACGGCCCCGCGCGGCGCCGCTCACGTCCGGGTCACTGAGAGCCCCTGAACTCGGGCCCCTCCACGATCAGTCCCGCCACCAGCGCGCCCGACATGCCGGCGTGGGGGAGCCCACCGCCCGGATGGGACCAGCCCCCGACCGTGAACAGGCCGGATACGGCCGTGCTGTTGGACGGGTGCAGCAGACGCCCCTGCGCCGCCGCCAGCGCGGGCGCCGGAACCGCTCCGCCCTCCGCGCCGGTCTCCTCCGCGATGTCGGCCGGCGTACGCACCTCGTGCCAGAGGAGCCGGTCACGAAGGTCCGGCACGGCACGCTCCGCGACCGTGATCAGGTCTTCGGCGTGCCGGTCGAGGTTCTCCGGTTCCGCCCCACCCCGGTCGGGTTGTGCCGGCACCGTCGCAGTGAGCGTGATCGCTTCATGTCCGGTGTCCGGAACGAGCGCCGGGTCGTCGGGCCGTAGGACGGTGACCGTGGCCCGGGCGGCCATGCCCCCGGCCGTCCCGAACAAGGCGTCCAACTCGGCCTCACGGTCCTCTGCATGCACCACAGTCCGGTGCGCCGCGTCTTCCGGCCGGGCCCCGCGCAGCGCCAGCAGCACCGTCAGACGGCTCGCCGCCCCGCGCTGGGGTGCGACCTCGCCCTCGCCGCGCGGCGCCGTACCCCGGACCAGGCGGTCCAGCACCCAGGGGGCGACCCCGGAGACCACGAAGTCGGCCTCCACCACCGAACCGTCGGCCAGTTCGAGCCCCGCCGCCCTGCCGTCCTTCTCCAGGACCCCGGAGACCTCCGCGCCGAAGCTGAACTCGACCTTCCGGGCCAGGCACCGCTCGTACACCGCCCGCGCCAACTCCCGTATGCCGCACCGCACATACCAAATCCCGAACGCGTGCTCCAGATAGGGCAGCACCGCCGCGCTTGCCGGGGTCTCGCGCGGATCCAGGCCGTACGCGAGCGCGTGGCTCTCCAGCAGTGCGACGAGCCGGGGGTCGCGCAGCTCCCAGGCGCCGACCTCGGCGAGGGTGCCGGCCCGGCGGGTGCGCAGGAACCGCTTGTGAGGGACGGCAGGGTAGGGCTCGCGCTCGGCCAGCGCCTGCCAGTTCGGCCACAGGGGCTCCTCCAGCAGGGGCCTGCGCGTGCGGTCCCAGGCCTCGCGGGCGCGGACCAGGAAGTCGCCCCACCGGCCGCCCGTGCCGGCGCCCAGCGCCGCGTCGAGGGCTGTCACGACGCCCGCGCGCGAGGCGTTCGGCAGCCGGGCCTCGGTGCCGTCCGCGAAGACGTGCCGCGCGGACGGGTCGACCTGGACCAGCTCGACGCACGCCTCCAGGGGCTCCTTGCCGGTCTTGATGAACAGATCGCGGTACACGGCGGGGAGAGGGAGCAGACCCGGGCCCGTGTCGAACCCGAAGCCGTCGCGCTCGAAGCGGCGCACCGCTCCGCCGTACGTCTCCGTACGCTCGTACACCGCCACCCGGTGGCCCGCGACGGCGAGCCGGGCAGCGGCCGCCATCGCGCCCATCCCGGCGCCGATCACCGCAATCCTTGCCATGCGTGGGACTTTATCGGCCGCCACTGACAACGGCTGCCTGACCTCGGGCGCAAGCGCAGGCGAGGGCCTCAGCCGGGCCGTTGACCCACCGCCTGGGCGAGCCGCTTCTCTTCCCGGCGCTCCGCCCTGCGGCGCAGGAAGCGACGGATCCGGGAGACCAGGAAGAGGAGCAGCAGCAGCCCGGCGAGCAGCAGGACGCCCGCGATGACCGCCGCGGCGACGGGGTAGAAGATCGCGAGGGTGATGAGGGCGCCGACGCCGAGGTCCTCGGCGATGCTCACCACGATGTTGCTGAACGGCTCCGGCGAGGTGTTGACCGCCATCCGCGTGCCCGCCTTGACCAGGTGGCTCACCAGCGCCGTGGAACCGCCGACCGCGCCCGCCGTCAGCTCGGGCAGCGACCCGCTCTGCCCGGCGAGCAGCGCGGCCACGACCGCGCCCGCGACCGGCCGGATCACAGTGTGCACCGAGTCCCACGCCGAGTCCACGTACGGGATCTTGTCGGCGACGGCCTCGCAGAGGAACAGCGCGGCGGCCGCGATCAGTACGTCGGGTCGTTGCAGCGCCTCGGGCACCTCGTCGCTCAGCCCTGTCGCGCCGAACACGCCGAGCAGCAGGACCACGGCGTAGGAGTTGATGCCGCTGGCCCAAGCGCTGGTGAAGATCAAGGGAAGTATGGACACGGACGCGATCGTAACCAGTCGGCAACGGCGGGGCTTGGGGATGAGTGCGCAGTTCTGAGTACGCGTACCTAGTCGGTGAGTTGAGTACGCGCGCGGATGGGCCCCGACCTGCTCGGACGAGAGAGTGGGGGCACGGAGAAGGGGATCGGCTCCGGCACCGGCGACACGGGGCGCCGGAATCGGAGCGGCCCCGGATCCGCTCCTTCCGCCGGCCCGGCGTCGGCGGGAGCGAGACGGGGGTCCCGGGGGAACGACCGAACGGGGGTCCAGGGGGGACACGGGGGAGTACGGGGGAAAACGGGGGAGCACGAGAAGGCGCCGGGTCGACAGTGGCCCGCGGGGGACGCGGCCACCGTCGGACCGGCGCTTTCGTGTGTGTACGACTCCTGCCGCGTCAGCGGCGCCCGCTCACCCGGCCCTGCAACAGCCGGGACAGCGCCGAGTGCACGTCGTCCAGGGAGCGCTCCGGCTGGAACGACTTCCAGTCCAGCGCGGCCACCAGGACCATGCCGACCAGGGCGGCGGCGGTCAGCTGGACGTCGATCTCCTCGCTGAACTCGCCGTTGTCCACGCCCTCGCGGAGCACACCCTCGACGACCGCGACGGCCTGCTGCCGGACCACCATCAGCGTGGACTGCCAGGCCCGGTTCGTCCGCCACAGCTCGGCTACGTAGAGCTGGGTGAAGGACGGGTAGCGGTCGATGAAGACGAGCCCCGCGCGGATCATCGCGTCCAGGGCGTCCACCTTGCTGCCGCCGTCCCGCGCGGTCTTCTCGGCCGCCTCCCGCAGGGAGGCGGTGAGGAGTTCGACTCCGTGGCGCAGCAGCTCCTCGAAGAGGACCGACTTGCTGGCGAAGTTGTAGTAGACCGTGCCCTTCGCCACCCCGGCCCGTTCGGCGATCTCGTCAACGGTGGTGGCGGAGAAGCCCTGTTCGGCGATGAGCGTGACGGCCGCCTCGTAGAGCTTCTGCCGGGTGGCCTCACGGCGTGTGCTGCCGCCCGACGCGGCGTTGCTGCTTTCCATGGGCCTGATTGTCCCGCGCGCGTTCACAGGGTCAGCTCCGGGTGCAGCCGGTCGAGCGTCCACACCTGCCGGCGACGGGCCGACAGGGCGGTCAGCGCGAGGGCGGCCGCGGTGAAGGCGGTGAGCACCACGCACGCCTGCCACACCGGTTCCAGACCGCCGCCCGTGATGAGCCTCCTGAGCGCCTCCACGACGTAGCTCATCGGCAGGAAGGGGTGCAGCGCGTTGAAGAAGCCCGGGCTGGTCTGCACGGGATAGGTGCCGCCCGCGGACGTCAACTGCAGCATCAGGAAGGCCAGGACGAGAATCCGGCCGGCCGCCCCGAAGCGCGCGTTCAGCCACTGCACGATCGCCGCGAAGCACGCCGTCACCAGGAACAGGAAGCCCACCGTCCCGGCCGCCCGCACCATCTGCAGCCCGACCGCCCAGTGCAGCACCGACATCAGGGCCACCGTCTGCAGCACCCCGATCGCCACCACGGGCAGCCAGCCGGCCAGCGCGATCCGCCACGCCGAGGCGCCGGCGGCGAGCGCGCGCCGGTTCATCGGCGTGATCACCATGTACGCCACCATCGCGCCCACCCACAGGGACAGCGGGATGAAGTACGGGGCGAATCCGGTGCCGTAGTTGGGCGCCTTGTGCATGTCCCGCGAGACGAGCTGGACCGGGTCGGACATGACCTCGGTGCGCTGTTCGCGGGCCTTCTTGTCGTAGTCGGGGATCTGCTCGGCACCGTCGTGCAGCCCGTCCGAGAGCTTCCCGGAGCCGTCGACGAGCTTGTAGATGCCGCCGTTGAGGTCGACCGCGCCGGACTTGAGCTCGCCCACGCCGGTGTCCAGGTCGACGGCGCCGGACTTGGCCGAGCCGAGGCCCGAGTGCAGCTTCTTGGCGCCCGCGGCGACCTTGCCTGCCCCCTGGTTCAGCTTGTTGATCCTGCTGACGGCGTCGTCGAGGTCCTCGGAGAGGCGGGGCGCGCGGTCGGCGAGCGCCTGGGACTGCTTCTGGAGGGTGGCGAGGTGCTTGTCGAGCTTCTTCAGGTCGCCGTCCTGGTCGGCGATCAGCGTGTTGAGGTCGTCGGCGATCCCCGCCACGTCCGCGGCCGACTGCTTCGCCTTCTTCAGGTCGGAGCAGGCCGGGTCGGGCAGTACCGGGTCCTCACAGCGCGCCTTGTAGATGAGGTTCAGCGCGTCGGACGCCGTACGGGCGCCCTTGGCGGCGGCTGGAGCGCGCTCGACCAGGTCGTCGAGGTTGTTGCGGATCGCGCCCGAAGCGTCGGCGACCAACTGGGCGGTGTCCCCGATGGTCTTCTCGTTGTCCTTCAGGAACGGCCCGATCTTGCTGTCGACCCCGTTGACCCTGTCGGCCAGCGTCTGCGTCCCCTCCGCGACCCGCCTGGAGCCGTCCTCCAGATCGCCCGCCCCGGTGTTGAGCTTCTTCAGGCCCGTGGACAGCTTGCCGCTGCCCTTCTTGGCGTCCTTCAGCCCGTCGGCGAGGTCCTTGGAACCCTTCTCCGCCTTCCCGATGCCGCCTTCGAGCTTGTCGGCGCCGTTCGCGGCCTTGACCGTCTTGCCGTGGATGTCGGAGAACGAGACGAAGATCTTGTCCAGGAACGACCGCGACGCCTTCGTGGACGCAGCCTCGCGCACCTCACTGAAGACCGTCCGCGAGATCTGCCCGACGATGTAGTTGTTCGCGTCGTTCGTACGCACCTGAAGTGCGCCCGTCTCCGGGGAGTCGCCCGAGCTGGAGGCGATCCGCTCACTGAAGTCGGCCGGCATGGTCAGCGACAGGTAGTAGGTGCCGTTCTCGACACCCTTCCGGGCCTCGGCGGCACTCACCTCCCGCCAGTCGAAGACGTCGCTCTCGCGCAGCCCCTTGGTGATGTCGTCACCGGCGGCGAGCTTCTTGCCCTCGACGCTCGCCCCCTTGTCGTCGTTCACGAGCGCCACGGGGATGCGGTCCAGACGGCCGTACGGGTCCCAGAACGACCACAGGTACAGGGCGCCGTACAGCAGGGGCAGCACCAGCAGCGCGACCAGGGCGGCACGCGGCAGCTTCCCCCGGCCGAAGCGCCGGAGCTCAAGCGCGGCCAGCCTCGGCGAGCGCATCGGCGGCCTCCTTTCCGTCGGTTTCCTCGCGCGTGGGCGCCTCGTCGACCGCATGGGTCGACACCTTGACCGTCCCGTCGGGGGCCTCGCTGCACACCGCCACGACCGTGGTCCCGGCCTCGGCGATCGACTTCAACAGCGCCCAGACCTCAGCCCGTTCGGCGTCCGAGAGCTTGAGGTCGGTGTCGTCGACACCGAGCACGCGCGGGCGCGCGATGAGGGCCAGTGCGACGGACAGCCGCAGCGCCTCCAGCCGCTCCAGATCCCGTACGGCCGTACGCGAGCCCTTGGGCAGGGGGTCCAGGTCGAACCCCGCCGCCGTCAGCGCGGCGTCGATACGCTGCCGCTCCCCGGCCCTCCGCTCGCCACGCGGGCGCAGCAGCCCGCGCAACGAGTCGCCGAACCGCCGCTGCAGCAACGCCCGTTCGCGGAGGTGCTCGGCGACGGTCAGGGCCGGGTCCAGGTCGGTCACGCCCGGGACATGGGCCAGGGCGCTGACACGCCGTACCGCCGCCATGCGCTTGGGCAGCCCGGCCGCGCCGACGGTGGCGGACCCCTCGGTGGGCTTCATCCGCCCGGTGAGCGCGAGCAGCAGACACGTACGGCCGGTGCCGGACGGTCCCTCGATCGTGATCAGCGAGCCGGCCTCCGCCTCGAAGGAGACCCCGCGGAATGCCCATCCGCGGGGCCCTTCGAGGCCAAGACCCCGGGCCGCGACGCCGGTCGCGGCGACGGTTCCCCCATCCCTGCCCCCTCTTTTGAACTGACTGGTCAGTGCAAAAGTTAGCCCGAACTCTCGATCGAAGCAAAATCCCAGGTCAGAACGGATTGTCAGTGCCATACCTCACGATGGGCACATACGGCATCCCGTATCAGGGCGTGCCGTCACACAGACGACAGGAGGTTCGTCATGGCCAGCTATCACGCAGCAGCCGCCCGCCGGCGCCGCGCCACCGGCCCTGCCCCCTCACTGACCGGCCCGGCGAGCGACGTGCACCCCGTGCTCCGCCGGACCACGGCCCCGCCCGCCGCCCTCGACCTGCTCGCCCAGGCCCGTGCCGGACTGGACGAAACCGCCGTACTGGAAACGTCGAACGAGCGCTACGCCACAGCCCACCTCGCCGCCCTGCGCATCGCCGCCGCCGTGCTCGCCGCGCGGGGGCGCCCGGAGGCCGGCCCCAGGCGCCGGGCCCGCATCAGGAGCGCATGGGAAGTGCTCCCCGAGATCGCGCCCGAACTCACCGAGTGGAGCGCGCTGTTCGCCTCCGGCGCCCGGCGCCGCGCCCGGGCCGAGGCGGGCATCCAGGGCGCGGCCAGCCGCCGGGACGCCGACGACCTGATACGCGACGTGGCGATGTTCCTGCGCCTCGTCGAGCGAATGCTGGTGCTCCAGCCGGTCCTGCCACAGCCGCGACCGGACATGGACGGGACGGACGGGGAGGGTGCCGACGGTTCGCGTCACGCGCGGGACGACATGCCGGACGCGGGCTGAGGGCGGATCGGGGGATTCGGGGCCTGTGCGGGGCCGTTACCGGGGCTCTGGCGTCGGACAACGGTCCCCGGCATCCGCCCGCGCAGTCCCCCGGTCCGGGCACGCCCTGGGCAGCACCGTCCGGCCGGCGAGACGGTCGGCGTACCCAGGCACCGCGATGGCCGGGTGGGCCGTCGTAGGCAATAGGGTGGAGGGCGCCTGAAGCCTTCCCCTCCCGTCACCCGGGCGGCCGGGAGGCAGCCCGTTTTGCTCCGCCGTGCAGACGGCGGCGCCGCGCCGAGGAGTCAATCGCCGTGTCGGACCCGATGCGCCAGCCCGTCTCCCACCACCACCCCCAACGGACGTCGCTGCGCTCCGGCCCCTCTCAACCCCGCGCGTCTCTCCGTACCGCCGTGGTCTGGGAGGTCCTCCAGGACGCCCTGGACCGCCGGGTCAAGGCCACGGGGCGGCAGGCGCTGGACGTCCTGGACACCGGGGGCGGCAGCGGCAACTTCGCCGTGCCCCTCGCCCGCCTCGGTCACCGCGTCACCGTCGTCGACCCCAGCCCGAACGCGCTCTTCGCCTTGGAGCGGCGTGCCGCCGAGGCCGAGGTCGCCGACCGGGTGCAGGGCGTCCAGGGCGACGCCCACGGCCTCTTCGACGTGGTCGAGCGCGGCGGATACGACGTCGTGCTGTGCCACGGCGTCCTGGAGTACGTCGACGACCCCGCCGAGGGCGTCCGCAACGCCGTGGCCGCCCTGCGCGCCGAGGGCGTCCTCAGCCTGCTCGCCGCCGGTCTGGGCGGCGCCGTGCTGGCGCGGGCCCTCGCCGGTCACTTCAAGGAGGCCAAGCAGGCCCTGGAGGACCCGGACGGCCGCTGGGGCAAGGGTGACCCCGTGCCGCGCCGTTTCACCGCCGAGCAGCTCACCGGGCTGGTCGAGGGCGCAGGCCTGCGCGTGGGGGCCGTGCACGGGGTGCGGGTCTTCGCCGACCTGGTCCCGGGCGTGCTGGTGGACACCGAGCCCGGCGCCCTGGAGGCGCTGCTGAAGCTGGAGGAGGCCGCGGCAGAGCTGTCCGCCTTCCACTCCGTGGCCACCCAGCTCCACGTGCTGGGCGAGACGCGGGAGGCCGCCGGGGCCTGAGCCGCTTTCCGTGAGCGGACCCCAGGGGTGCGCCGTTGATCAGGGGCTTGGCTGCACATGGAGTACGCCACAGGCCCCCCGATCGGACGCGCGGCGCCGTATGATCGAGGGAGACCGTTCCGGCATGACGGGTCGGCCGCTGGGGAATGCAGATCTCAGCGAGTCGGGACGTCCATGACGGAGCCCGGTTGGCCAATTGGCGTAGAGGGGCGGGTTTCACGGGGGCGATTCCCTGCCTATCCTGAAGGGACCCCCCGGGTCGCCCCGGCGACTGCACGATGAGGAGGACTCCGTGCCGCTCTCGGAGCACGAGCAGCGAATGCTCGAGCAGATGGAGCGAGCGCTGTACGCCGAAGATCCCAAGTTCGCGACAGCGCTTGAGGGAAGCGGGCTGCGTACGTACACCCGGCGACGGGTCTACCAGGCGGTCGCGGGCTTCCTCGTAGGTATCGCGCTCCTCATGGCTGGAATGGTCGCCAAGCAGGTGTGGCTGAGCGTGGTGGGCTTCCTCGTCATGCTGGGCTGTGCGGTACTCGCCGTGACCGGATGGCGCAAGGCCCCCAAGCCGGGCGAGCAGCCCGCGGGCGGCCAGCAGACGCGCCGCCAGCCACGTCAGAAGCGCTCCATGATGGCCCGTATCGAACAGCGCTGGCAGCGCCGCCGTGACGAACAGGGCGGCCATTAGCTCGACGAGCAGCTCCTGAACAGACGCAGGGGGTGACCACCGGTGGGTGGTCACCCCCTGACGTGTGCCTACGCCCTGTGATGTGTGCCTACGCCCGGCCGGGTGAGCCGGGGCCCGGCGGCCGGGCCTAGGCGGCCCGGGGCCGACCGGTTACCCCCGCTCACCCGGCGTGGAGGGCCTGCGCAACGTCGGGCGGGCCGCTGCGGCACGCCGTTTGACGTCGGTCCACCAGTCCGACAGGGCCCAGGCGACCCGCGCGCTCGAGCGTGGGGCCAGCCGGGCGCGCAGGTTCGTCGTCCAGGCGGACTTGGACTCGAGGTCGGACAGGACGCCGCGGACGTCCTCCGCAAGACCGGCCGGCGGGCGGGGGGTGGGGGCGTAGAGGACCTGTTCCACCGCGTCGGCCACCCGGTGCACCAAGGCTGCGGCCGGTGGGTCGAGATGACCCAGGCGGACGATGCGGGCCGCGGTCTTGCGGGGGGTCTGGGAGTCGTCCGGGGAGATACCGAAGTCCCAAGCGGTGTCCGTGAGTTCCTGCCAGACCGCCAGCGTGTGGAGAGATACGTCCGCCTCCGTGCGACCGTGCCCTCCGAGCCGTACCGCTCTGGTCCGCAGCCGCCACAGCATCGGCGCCAAGGGGATCAGCAGCGCCGCGGCGCCTCCGAGGGCCCAGGCCAGGATGACGTACCACTTCGGGCCGTCGTCGTCCGTGACGACCGCGGCTTCGGGGGACTCGCTCGCGCACAGTTCCGGGTTCTGCCCCGCGCAGCTCTCGCTCGTCGAGGGCGAGGCCGAGGGGCCCGTGCTCGTCGACTGCGAGGGCCGCGCCACGTCCGGCAGCGTGGAGCCGGTGGTGTCCGACTGGGTGTACGACGGCACCGAACCACGGGTCGGCGTCGGCTCGAAGCGGGTCCAGCCCACACCCTCGAAGTACAGCTCCGGCCAGGCGTGCGCGTCCTTCAGCCCCACCGAGACGGAGTTGTCGCCCTGCGGGGTGCCGGGCGCGAAGCCCACCGCCACCCGTGCCGGTATGTCCAGCGAGCGGGCCATCGCCGCCATCGCGAAGGAGAAGTGGACGCAGAAGCCCTGCTTGTCCTTCAGGAAGCGGGCGATCGCCTGCCGGCCGCTGCCGACCTTGACGTTGGTGTCGTACTGGAAGCCGCCCGTGACGGCGAAGTACTCCTGGAGCTTGACGGCCCGCTCGTAGGGGTTGGCCGCCCCCTCGGTAACCTCGCGCGCGGTCCGGGCGACCACCGTGGGCAGGGTGTCAGGCAGCTCGGTGAACTCGCGCTCCAGGGCCGCGGGCGGCTCCGGCGCGTCCGCGAGCTGCTTCGCCGTCGGCTGCACGTCGAGGCTGCGCACGGTGTACGTCGCCCCGCGTGTGGTCTGGCGGCGGTCGCCGACGACCGTCATGCCCAGAGGTTCGTACCGCCAGTTGCCGGAGATGTCGACACCGCTGGGCGGATACGGCATCGGCAGCCAGTTCTGCGCGTACCAGTCGGCGGCCGAGATGGTCGTCTCGACCTGTGAGCGCTGGACGTCCGGGCCGAGGCCGAACGGCGTGGGGAACTCGTTCGGCACGGCCTGGATGCCGCGCTTGGCCGGCTGCCAGGTGGTGCCGTCGAAGTCGTCCAGGGAGACGATCCTCAGATACATGTTCGACAGGTCGGCCGTGTCGGTCTTCAGGGAGAGCACCTCGCGGTCCTCGTCCACGTTCAGACTGTCGCGCAGCGACACCAGCGGGTTCACCGCCGAGATCGTGCCGCCGCTCCCGCTGCCGGAGCCGACCCCCGTGCCCGCGGCGTCCAGCAGGCCGCCGTTCATCGCGGGCAGGGCGAGCGGCACCGCCAGAGCGATGCCCAGCGCGACCACGCCGATGCGCCGCCCGGTGCGGACCGGCGCCACTGCGCCGGTCGGCTCCCCGCCCGGCATCCGTGGCGCCCCGCCGAAGACCCGGCCCCACTGCGAGAGCCGGTCGCGCCCCTCGGCCAGGAGCAGCATCAGATAGCCCGCGGCGGCGACCAGGAACCACAGCCAGTCCGCGCCGCCCTCCGACAGCCCCGCGGCGACGGAGTACAGCGCCAGCAGTGGCAGCCCGGCCGGGGCGGCGCTGCGGAACGTCACCGCCAGGGTGTCCACCGCCAGGCCGATGATCAGGACCCCGCCGATGAGCATCAGCCGGATGCCGTCCGACAGCGGAGCCGGAATCGAGTACCGGCTGACGTCGTCCGCGCCCGTCTGCAGCAGCTCGCCGAAGTGGGTGAACGCTTCGGGCCCGGGAATCACCCCGATGATCGCCTGCTGGTTGGCGAAGGTCAGGGTCAGCAGCATCAGGGCTACGAGGGCCTGCACCGCCACCGTCAGGGGGCGGGCCAGCGGCACCCGCCGGGTCGCCATGCCCACGCCCGTCTGGATGGCCAGCAGGAAGATCGCCTGCAGCAGCCAGGTGACCGGGGAGACCAGCGGCAGCAAGGCGCAGGACGCCATCAGCGTGGCCGCCGCGGCGCTCAGCGCCATCCGTGTCCGCCCGCTCATGCCCGTCCCCCCTCGCCATACGCGCCACTGATCGCGGCCGAGTCCGTGCGCGCACGGTCCGCCTGGCGCCACAGCTGGTCCAGCGAAGCGCCCCGCGGCACGCTCAGGGCCGTCCAGCCCGCCTCCCGCAGCATCCGCAACCGCTCCTCCCCCCTGTCCAACGCGCCTGGCACATCGGTGGGTTCCCGAACCCAGGACCCGCAGTCCAGCACGAAGGCCACCGCGCCGCCGCTGCGCTGCCGCATCTTGGCGGCCACGGTCGCCTGCTCCTCGTCGAGGTCGCCGAAGAAGGCGACCAGCAGCCCTTCGTTGCCGCCGCGCATGACGTCGTACGCCCGCGACAGACCCGTACCGTCCGAGTGGTCGACCACAGCGAGGGTGTCCATCATCAGCCCGGCCGCGTCCGCGGACTCCTGGCTCGCGCCCGCGAACCCGTCGGCGCCCTCGGCGGGCACCGAGCTGCCGGTGTCCGTCAGGAGCCGGACGGAGAAGCCCCGTTCGAGCATGTGGACCAGAACGGACGCCGTGCCCGACACGGCCCACTCGAAGGCCGAGTCGGGGCCCGCGCCCTGGAAGGCTGGGCCCCGGGTGTCCAGCAGCACTGTGCACCGGGCGCGCTGCGGCTGCTCCTCGCGGCGCACCATCAGCTCGCCGTAGCGGGCCGTGGAGCGCCAGTGCACGCGGCGCAGATCGTCGCCGTAGCGGTAGCCGCGCGGGATCACGTCGTCCTCGCCGGCCAGGGCGAGCGAGCGGTGCCGCCCGTCGCCGTAGCCCTTCGCCTCGCCGCTGAAGCGCACCGATGGCAGCGGCTCCACGCGCGGGATGACCGTCAGGGTGTCGTGAGCCGAGAAGGAGCGGGTCAGCTCGCACATGCCGAACGGGTCGCTCAGGCGCAGCTGCAGCGGGCCCAGCGGATAGCGGCCGCGCAGGTCGGAGCGCACACGGTAGGAGACCTCGCGGCGGCCGCCCGCCTCCACCCGGTCCAGGACGAAGCGGGGGCGCGGTCCGAGGACGTACGGCACCCGGTCCTGGAGCATCAGCAGGCCCGTGGGCAGCCGGGAGACGTTGTCCATCCGCAGATGGACGCGGGCCTCGCTGCCGGCGGGCACGCGCGCGGGGGAGAGCCTGCGGCTGCCCGCCACCCGGTAGCGCGTGCGGTACAGCACCGTCGCGCAGACCAGCGGGAGCACCGCGAGGAGCAGCCCGACGCGCAGCAGGTCGCTCTGCCCGAGGATGTAGGAGCAGATGGCGGCCGCGATACCGGCGGCCAGGAAGGAGCGGCCACGCGTGGTCAGACCGGCCAGTGCGGTGCGGATCCCGCTCTTCTCACCGCGGTCCGCCTCTGCCTGGCCGGTCCCACCGAAGGTCATCCGAGCCTCCGCGGCGGCTGCTGGCCGTACGTCGGAGTGCCCCGGCCGAGGCCCCCGAAGCCGGTCTGCTGCTGGGGCGCGGCGGGCACCGGGGTGCGCTGCATGATCTCCTGGACGACCTGCTCGGACGTACGCCGGTTCAGCTGGGCCTGCGCGGTGGGCAGCAGGCGGTGGGCCAGGACGGCCACGGCGAGGGCCTGCACGTCGTCCGGCAGCGCGTACTCCCGGCCGCTCAGAGCTGCGGACGCCTTCGCCGCGCGCAGCAGATGCAGCGTCGCGCGCGGCGAGGCGCCGAGTCTGAGGTCGGGGTGCGTGCGTGTGGCGCCGACCAGCTCCACCGCGTACCGCCGGACCGGCTCGGCCACGTGGACGCCGCGGACGGCGTCGATCAGCTTCACGATGTCGTGCGCGTGCGCCACCGGCTGGAGGTCCTCCAGCGGCGAGACACCGCCGTGCACGTCCAGCATCTGCAGCTCGGCCTCCACGCTGGGGTAGCCGACGGAGACGCGGGCCATGAAGCGGTCGCGCTGTGCCTCGGGCAGCGGGTAGGTGCCCTCCATCTCGACCGGGTTCTGCGTCGCCACCACCATGAAGGGGCTCGGCAGCTCATAGGTCTGCCCGTCGATCGTGACCTGGCGCTCCTCCATGGACTCCAGCAGCGCGGACTGGGTCTTCGGCGAGGCACGGTTGATCTCGTCGCCGATCACGATCTGGGCGAAGATCGCGCCGGGCTTGAACTCGAAGTCCTTGCGCTGCTGGTCCCAGATCGACACACCGGTGATGTCGGACGGCAGCAGGTCGGGCGTGAACTGGATACGCCGGACCGAACAGTCGATGGATCGCGCCAGCGCCTTGGCCAGCATTGTTTTGCCCACGCCGGGGACATCCTCGATCAGAAGATGTCCCTCGGCGAGCAGTACGGTCAGCGAAAGCCGTACGACCTCGGGCTTGCCCTCGATCACACCCTCCACCGAACTGCGGACACGCTCCGCAGTGGCGGTCAGATCAGTGAGGCTCGCTCGATCGTCATAGGTCGTCACCCGGCCCTCCTCGGCCCGTTCTTTCCGGGCCGACGCGATGCGGACCGGCCCACCCCTGGAACACGGACACCACGCGAGAAACGTTCCGCGTGCTGCCACACTCGCATTCTTGCTGCCGTTACCGATTCGTGTCACTCGACTGTGGACAACTGTCCGCGATATGTCAGGGCTTAGGGCCTTTTGTGCGCTCCAGAGGCCGAATTGACAGCGAAACGACAGGTGCGACGGAGGGTTACGCGGGATCGATCTCGCGCAGCAGACCCGTCTTCACGTCGAACACGAAGCCGCGTACGTCGTCGGTGTGCACCAGGAACGGCGAGGTGCGCACGCGCTGCATCGACTGCCGCACGTCCTGGTCGACGTCGCGGAAGGACTCCACCGCCCAGGCGGGCCGCTGGCCGACCTCCAGCTCCAGCTCGGTGCGGAAGTCCTCGGTGAGGGACTCCAGACCGCAGCCGGTGTGGTGGATCAGCACGATGCTGCGGGTGCCGAGCTTGCGCTGGCTGATGGTGAGCGAGCGGATCACGTCGTCGGTGACGACGCCTCCCGCGTTGCGGATGGTGTGGCAGTCGCCGAGCTCCAGGCCGAGCGCGGCGTGCAGGTCGAGACGGGCGTCCATGCAGGCGACGACGGCGACGTGGAGCACGGGCCGGGCGTCCATGCCCGGGTCGGTGAAGGCGGCGGCGTAGCGCTCGTTCGCCTCGACGAGACGGTCGGTGACCGTGCCGCGGTCGGCTATCGCGCCCTGGGGGCCAGTGGGAACCGATGCAGAAGTCGTCATACCCATGACGGTACTGGTCACGCGCCGAACGGTCCCGTTGTGAGAGGGGACAAAGAACGCCATCGAGCCTTGTTGTGAGCTAACCCATAGGGGTGCCGTGAGTGCGCCCATACGAGCGAATTCCCGCGCAGCGCGGCGGTGGCGGAACCCGAAGCGGCGACGCGCAGGCCGGTTGATTGACCGCGACAGACGGTGGACTAAAGTGACGCGAAGCGGGAGGCGAGACTCCCTGCTGGACTGAATTCCCCGGAGACCCCGGCGACTTTCCGGAGATCTCCCCGCGTGCGCGGCGCGTACGTACGGCTCGGCCTCCTCCCGCTCCCGGTCGGCTGACGCTTCCGGCGCCGGCAGGCCTCCCCTTCACGAGGGGGCGGGGACCCGGCGGTGCGTACACGCCCGCCGGATCTGAGAGGGCCCCTTGAGCCAGAGTCGACATGTCCCGGTGATGCTCCAGCGGTGCCTGGACCTGTTGGCCCCCGCGCTGCAGCGGCCGGGAGCCGTGGTCGTCGACTGCACGCTCGGGCTCGGCGGCCACAGCGAGGCTCTCCTCGAGCAGTTCCCCGAGGCCCGGCTCGTCGCCCTCGACCGGGACAAGGAGGCCCTGCGCCTGTCCGGCGAGCGGCTCGCGGCGTACGGCGAGCGCGCCGGCCTCGTGCACGCCGTCTACGACGAGCTGCCCGACGTCCTCGCGAGGCTCGGCATCGCGCGCGTGCAGGGCGTCCTGTTCGACCTCGGCGTCTCCTCCATGCAGCTCGACGAGGCCGACCGCGGCTTCGCCTACGCCCAGGACGCCCCCCTCGACATGCGCATGGACCAGACGAGCGGCATCAGCGCCGCCGAGGTCCTCAACACCTACCCGGCCGGCGAACTCGTCCGGATCCTGCGTGCGTACGGCGAGGAGAAGCAGGCCAAGCGGATCGTGGCCGCCGTGGTGCACGAGCGGGACAAGGAGCCGTTCACCAACAGCGCCCGGCTGGTGGAGCTCATCCGGGACGCGCTGCCGCAGGCCGCCAAGCGCACCGGCGGCAACCCGGCCAAGCGCACCTTCCAGGCGCTGCGCATCGAGGTCAACGGCGAGCTCTCCGTCCTGGAGCGGGCGATCCCGGCTGCCGTTGCGGCCCTCGACGTCGGCGGGCGGATCGCCGTGCTGTCGTACCACTCGCTGGAGGACCGGCTGGTCAAGCAGGTGTTCGCGGCCGGCGCCGCCAACACCGCCCCGCCCGGGCTGCCGGTTGTCCCCGAGCAGTACCAGCCCCGGCTCAAGCTGCTGACGCGCGGTGCCGAACTTCCCACCGAGGAAGAGGTCGCCGAGAACCGGCGCGCGGCACCGGCGCGGCTGCGGGGCGCCGAACGCATCAGGGAGTCCATCGAATGACGGGCGCAACGCGGGGACGGGGGCGGGGACGGATGTCCGGGTCCAGAATTCAAACCCATGAGTCGGAGAACCGCTTGGGGGAGGGTGAGTGAGTAGGAAACCCGAACTGAGGGGCCGGGCCGCCCGGCTCGCACGGCTCTTCCCCACGGGGGTGGGGCAGGCAGCCCGTGCCCCCTTCGTCCTCCTCGTCGTCCTCCTTCTCGGCGGCGGCCTCATCGGGCTCCTCGTGCTGAACTCCGCCCTCAGCGAAGGCGCGTTCAGGCTCGACGACCTGCGCAAGGAGACGAAGTCCCTCACCGACGAGGAGCAGTCGCTCCAGCGCGACATCGACGCCTATTCCGCCCCCGAGGCCCTCCAGCGCCGCGCCCGCGAACTCGGCATGGTCCCCGGTGGCGACCCCGCCTTCCTCAACCCCGACGGCACCGTCAAGGGTGTCCCCAGCCCAGCGCCCGCCGGGCAGACCGCCGCGTACAGCTCCCTCGTCCTGCCCCCCGAGGCCCTGGTCAGCGAGTCCAGACTGCCCACGGCGGCCAGTGCGACGCCCACGACGCCGGCCCCCGAGGGCACTCCCGCCGTGTCTGAGCCCGCGGCCTCGTACGCCGAACCCCAGGACGCGCCCTCCCTTCAGCAGCCCCTCCCGTCCGCCCAGTCCACCGCCCCGTACTCGACCCCCGGCAGGTGACGGAAGTGTCCGACAGGGAACCGCCGCGCCGCCGCGTGCCCGGACCCGCGAAGCCCGCCCGCTCCGCAGGCGCCCAGCGGCGCCCCGGCCCCGGCGCCCGCCCGGCCCGCCGCCCGGCACGCACCCGCCCGCCGGTCACCGGAGTCATCCGGCTCGGCAGCCCCCGCCCCCGGCTGCGCATGGTCGGCCTGGCCCTGACCCTCGTCCTGATCGCCTTCGTCGTGCGGCTGCTCCAGGTGCAGGGCGTCGACGCCAGCACCTACGCCGCCAAGGCCGAGAAGAACCGGTACGTCGGCTACACCCTGGCCGCCGAGCGCGGCGGCATCACCGACCGCAACGGCGTGGCCCTGGCGGCCAGCGTGGACGCGTACGACATCACGGCCGACCCCACCCTGTTCGCCCCCGAGCAGCTGAAGATCGACGACGGCCCCGAGCAGGCGGCCGCGCTCCTCGCGCCGATCCTCGGCCAGGAGCCGGAGAAGATCGTCCACAAGCTGCGGCCCGCGAACAAGAACCTGCGCTACACCCTGCTGGCGAGCCGTCAGACCCCGCAGGTCTGGAAGCAGATCAAGGACCTGAAGACCGCGCTGGCCACCAAGTCCGAGAGCGACAAGAGCACGGTCAACGTCCTCGCGGGCGTCCTGTCGGTCGCCAGCAGCAAGCGCGTGTACCCGAACGGCGACCTCGCCGCCGGGATACTGGGCTGGGTCAACTCCGACGGCAAGGGCGGCGGCGGTGTCGAGCAGCAGCTGAACAAGCAGCTGTCCGGCAAGGACGGCGAGATCCGCTACGCCCAGTCCGGCGGCCGTCAGGTCCCCACCGTGGGCTCCACCGAGACGCCCGCCGTGCCCGGCAGCGACGTCGAGCTCACCATCGACCGCGACATCCAGTGGGCCGCACAGAACGCGATCACCAAGCAGGTGCAGGAGTCCAAGGCGGACCGCGGCTATGTGATCGTCCAGGACACCCGCACCGGCGAGATCCTCGCCATGGCCAACTCGCCCGGCTTCGACCCGAACGACCTCTCCGAGGCCAGCAGCGCCAACATGGGCAACGCGGCCCTCCAGGACGCCTTCGAGCCCGGCTCCACCGCGAAGGTCATGTCGATGGCCGCCGTACTGGAGGAGGGCGTGGCCACACCAGGCACGCATGTCATCGTGCCGAACCGGCTGCACCGCGGCGACCGGCTCTTCAAGGACGACATCGACCACGACACCTGGTACCTCACGCTCAACGGCGTGCTCGCCAAGTCCAGCAACATCGGCACCATCCTCGCCACCGGCCAGCTCGGCAAGACCCAGCCGCAGTCCAACAAGGTCCTTTACGACTACCTGCGCAAGTTCGGCCTCGGCAGCTACACCGGCCTCGGCTTCCCCGGCGAGACCCCGGGCATCCTCGCCGCCCCGGACAAGTGGTCGACCTCGCAGCAGTACACGATTCCTTTCGGCCAGGGCGTGTCCATCAACGCGATGCAGGCGGCCTCCGTCTACTCGACCATCGCCAACGGCGGCGTACGCGTCGAACCCAGCATCGTGCGCGGCACCAAGGGGCCCGACGGGCAGTTCACGCCCGCCAAGGAGCCCAAGAAGTCCAGGGTCATCAGCGCGAAGACGTCGAAGACCCTCGCCCAGATGCTGGAGTCGGTCGTGGACGACGAGGAGGGCACCGGCACCAAGGCGCGCATCCCCGGCTACCGGGTCGCGGGCAAGACGGGTACGGCGAACCGTGTGGATCCGGCCACCGGCAAGTACCGCGGCTACACGTCGTCGTTCGCCGGATTCGCGCCCGCGGACAAGCCCCGGATCACGGTCTACTGCGCCATCCAGAACGCCACCCAGGGCAACTACTTCGGCGGCCAGATCTGCGGACCGATCTACAAGAAGGTGATGGAGTTCGCCCTGAAGACCCTCCAGGTCCCGCCGACCGGGGCCAAGGCCGCGAAGCTCCCGGTCGCCTACCGGCCCTGACCACCACCCTGACCACCCTGATCAGCACCGAGCAGCCAGGAACCACCTCGTGACAACGATCACCCCCGACCCCGGGAACCACGGCGCCCCCCGCCCCTCACTTCGCTCGCAAGGGGGTACGCCCGGTACGCTCACCGCCGTGCCACACGCTGATCAGTCCCAAACCACCCAGAAGGGGCAACCCGTGACGTATCCGGGACCGCCCAGGCCGGCGCAGGTCTCCGCCACACCCCTCGCGGAACTTGCCGATCAGCTGGGTGCCACCGCGCCGGACCGCGCGGACGCCGTCGAGGTCACGGGCATCACCCATGACTCGCGCGCCGTCCGGCCCGGCGATCTGTACGCCGCCCTTCCGGGCGCCCGCCTGCACGGCGCCGACTTCGTCACCCAGGCCGCGAGCCTCGGCGCGGTCGCCGTGCTGACCGATCCGACCGGCGCCGAGCGCGCCGCCGCGACCGGCCTGCCGGCGCTGGTGGTCGAGAACCCGCGCGGGCAGATGGGTGAACTGGCGGCCACGATCTACGGCCACCCCGGCCGCGACCTCCTCCAGATCGGCATCACCGGCACCTCCGGCAAGACCACCACCGCGTATCTCGTCGAGGGCGCCCTCAAGACCGCACGTGCCACCGGACTCATCGGCACGGTCGAGATGCGCATCGGCGACGAGCGCATCAAGTCCGAGCGCACCACCCCCGAAGCCACCGACCTCCAGGCCCTGTTCGCCGTCATGCGCGAGCGCGGCGTCGAGGCGGTCGCCATGGAGGTCTCCAGCCACGCACTGGTCCTCGGCCGGGTCGACGCCTGTGTCTTCGACATCGCCGTCTTCACCAACCTCAGCCCGGAGCACATGGAGTTCCACTCCGACATGGAGGACTACTTCCAGGCCAAGGCGCAGCTGTTCACCCCGAAACGCAGCAGGCTCGGCGTCGTCAACCTCGATGACGAGTACGGCCGCAGGCTCGTCAAGGAAGCCACCGTCCCGGTCGTCACCTTCTCCGCCGAGGGCCACCCGGACGCCGACTGGCGCGCCGACGACGTGGCGATCGGCCCCATGGACTCGACGTTCACCGTGATCGGCCCCAAGGGCGAGCGGATCGCCGCCAGATCACCGATCGCGGGCCCCTTCAACGTGGCGAACACCCTGGCCGCCATCACCGCCCTGGCCGCCGCAGGCCTCGACGTACAGGCCGCCGCCGACGGCATCGCCGCCGTGCCGGGCGTACCGGGCCGGCTGGAGCGGGTGGACGCCGGGCAGCCGTATCTCGCGGTCGTGGACTACGCCCACAAGACCGACGCCGTCGAATCGGTGCTCAAGGCGCTGCGCAAGGTCACCGAGGGCAGCCTGCACGTCGTGCTCGGCTGCGGCGGGGACCGGGACACGACCAAGCGGCAGCCGATGGGCGCCGCAGCCGCCCGGCTCGCCGACACCGCCGTACTGACCTCCGACAACCCCCGTTCCGAGGACCCCCTGGCGATCCTCGCAACCATGCTCCAGGGCGCGGCGTCCGTGCCGGTACACGAGCGTGGCGAGGTCCAGGTCTTCGAGGACCGGGCCGCCGCGATCGCCGCAGCCGTCGCGCGTGCCCAGCCCGGTGACACCGTGCTGGTCGCGGGCAAGGGCCATGAGCAGGGCCAGGACATCGCCGGAGTGGTCCGTCCCTTCGACGACCGCCAGGTGCTTCGCGAAGCTATCCAGAAGACCCAGGGATGAACTTGTGATCGCCCTCTCTCTCGCCGAGATCGCAGAAGTCGTCGGCGGGCAGACGTACGACATACCGGATCCGTCCGTCCAGGTCACCGGATCCGTCGTCCGGGACTCCCGTGAAGTGGAGCCCGGCAGCCTCTTCGCCGCCTTCGTCGGTGAGCGTGTGGACGGCCACGACTATGCGTCGGCGGTCGTGGCGGCGGGTGCCGTCGCCGTCCTGGCCTCGCGTCCCGTGGGGGTGCCCTCGATCGTCGTGGCCGACGTCCAGAAGGCCATCGGCGCCCTCGCCCGTCATGTCGTACGACGGCTCGGCGCGACCCTCGTGGCCCTGACCGGCTCGGCGGGCAAGACCAGCACCAAGGACCTGATCGCCCAGGTCCTCCAGCGCAAGGCGCCCACCGTGTGGACGCCGGGCTCGTTCAACAACGAGATCGGGCTGCCGCTGACCGCGCTGAGCGCCACCGAGGAGACGAGGTTCCTCGTCCTGGAGATGGGTGCCCGCGGCATCGGCCACATCCGCTACCTCACCGATCTGACGCCCCCGAAGATCGGCCTGGTGCTCAACGTCGGCACCGCCCACATCGGCGAGTTCGGCGGCCGCGAGCAGATCGCGCAGGCCAAGGGCGAGATCGTCGAGAACCTCCCTGCCGAGAGTGACGGCGGCGCCGCGATCCTGAACGCGGACGACCCGCTCGTACGGGCCATGGCATCCCGTACGAAGGCGAAGGTGATCCTTTTCGGAGAGTCCGGCGAAGCGGACGTACGCGCCGAGAACGTGCGACTCACGGACAGCGGACAGCCCTCCTTCATGCTTCACACACCCTCCGGGTGCAGCGATGTGACCATGCGCCTGTACGGTGAGCACCACGTGTCGAACGCGCTCGCCGCGGCCGCCGTCGCCCATGAGCTGGGCATGTCCGCGGAAGAGATCGCCACCGCGCTCTCCGAGGCGGGCTCCCTCTCCCGCTGGCGGATGGAGGTCACCGAGCGCCCGGACGGCGTGACGGTCGTCAACGACGCCTACAACGCGAACCCCGAGTCCATGCGAGCCGCCCTGCGCGCGCTCGCGGCGATGGGCAAGGGGCGGCGGACCTGGGCGGTGCTCGGCAAGATGGCCGAGCTCGGGGACGAGGCGCTCGCCGAGCACGACGCGGTCGGACGGCTTGCCGTCCGGCTCAACGTCAGCAAGCTCGTCGCGGTCGGGGGCAGGGAAGCGTCCTGGCTGCAACTGGGCGCATATAACGAGGGTTCGTGGGGTGAGGAGTCGGTGCACGTGTCCGACGCACAGGCGGCGGTCGACCTGTTGCGCAGCGAGTTGCGCCCAGGGGACGTCGTGCTCGTGAAGGCGTCCCGTTCGGTCGGTCTGGAGAGCATCGCCGAGGCGCTGCTCGCGGGCGGCACCGAGGGTGAGGTTGCGGCCCGATGATGAATCAGATCCTGTTCTCAGGAGTCATTGGCCTCTTCCTGACCCTGATCGGCACCCCGCTGCTGATCAAGCTGCTGGCCCGCAAGGGCTACGGCCAGTACATCCGTGACGACGGCCCGCGCGAGCACCACGCCAAGCGCGGTACGCCGACCATGGGCGGTATCGCCTTCATCCTGGCGACGATCGCCGCGTACTTCCTGTCCAAGCTGATCACCGGCAAGCCGCCGACGTTCTCCGGTGTCCTGGTGCTCGGCCTGATGGCCGGCATGGGTCTGGTCGGCTTCCTGGACGACTACATCAAGATCGTCAAGCGTCGTTCGCTGGGTCTGCGGGCCAAGGCCAAGATGGCCGGCCAGCTGCTCGGCGGTATCGCCTTCGCGGTGCTCTCGCTCCAGTTCGCGGACAACCGGGGCAACACCCCGGCCTCCACCAAGCTCTCCTTCGTGCAGGACTTCGGCTGGTCCATCGGCCCGGTGCTGTTCGTCATCTGGGCGCTGTTCATGATCCTCGCCATGTCGAACGGCGTGAACCTGACGGACGGTCTGGACGGCCTCGCCACCGGCGCCTCCGTACTGGTCTTCGGCGCCTACACCTTCATCGGCGTCTGGCAGTTCCAGGAGTCCTGCGCCAACGCCCAGACGCTCGCCAACCCGGGCGCCTGTTACGAGGTGCGAGATCCACTCGACCTCGCCGTCGTCTCCTCCGCGCTGATGGGCGCCTGCCTCGGCTTCCTGTGGTGGAACACCTCGCCCGCCAAGATCTTCATGGGCGACACCGGTTCGCTGGCCCTCGGTGGCGCGCTCGCGGGTCTGGCGATCTGCTCCCGCACCGAGCTGCTGCTCGCCATCCTCGGCGGCCTGTTCGTCCTGATCACCATGTCGATCGTCATCCAGATCGGCTCCTTCCGCCTCACCGGCAAGCGCGTCTTCCGGATGGCACCACTCCATCACCACTTCGAACTCAAAGGCTGGTCCGAAGTCCTTGTGGTGGTCCGCTTCTGGATCATCCAGGGCATCTGTGTGATCGTCGGACTGGGCCTCTTCTACGCAGGATGGGCAGCGGACAAGTGACCGACTGGCAGGGGATGAACGTCACCGTCGCCGGGCTCGGCGTCTCCGGGATCCCGGCGGCCAAGGTGCTGCACGGCCTCGGCGCCAAGGTCACGGTCGTCAACGACGGCGACGACGCACGCGCGCGTGCCCAGGCCGCCGACCTGGAGGCGCTCGGCATCGCCGTACGCCTCGGTGACGGAGCCACCCTGCCCGAAGGCACCGAGCTGATCGTCACCGCGCCCGGCTGGAAGCCCGACAAGCCGCTGTTCGCGGCGGCTCATGAAGCGGGCGTCCCGGTCTGGGGCGACGTGGAGCTCGCCTGGCGGCTGCGGGGCCCGGATGCCGCGCCCTGGCTCGCCGTCACCGGCACCAACGGCAAGACCACGACCGTCCAGATGCTCGCCTCCATCCTTGAGGCGGCGGGCCTGCGCACGGCCGCCGTGGGAAATATCGGCGTCTCGCTGCTCGACGCGGTGCTCGGCGAGGAGCAGTACGACGTCCTGGCGGTGGAGTTGTCCAGCTACCAGCTGCACTGGGCGCCCTCCCTGCGCGCCCACTCCGCCGCCGTCCTGAACCTCGCCCCCGACCACCTCGACTGGCACGGCTCCATGGAGGCGTACGCCGCCGACAAGGGCCGTATCTACGAGGGCAATCGCGTCGCCTGCGTCTACAACGTCGCCGACAAGGCCACCGAGGACCTGGTCCGCGAGGCCGACGTCGAGGAGGGCTGCCGGGCCATCGGCTTCACGCTGGGCACCCCGGCCCCCTCCCAACTCGGCATCGTGGAGGGCATCCTGGTCGACCGTGCCTTCGTCGAGGACCGGCACAAGAACGCCCAGGAGCTCGCCGAGGTCGCGGACGTGAACCCGCCGGCCCCGCACAACGTCGCCAACGCCCTTGCGGCGGCAGCCCTCGCCCGGGCCTACGGGGTGCCCCCCACGGCCGTACGGGACGGCCTTCGGGCCTTCACTCCGGACGCCCACCGCATCGCGCACGTGGCCGACGTGGAAGGGGTCGCGTACGTCGACGACTCCAAGGCCACCAACACCCACGCGGCGGAAGCCTCGTTGGCGGCGTACGAGTCCATCGTGTGGATCGCGGGCGGGCTGGCCAAGGGTGCCGTCTTCGAGGAACTGGTCACCAAGTCGGCAAAGCGACTGCGCGCGGCCGTGCTCATCGGCGCGGATCGCGGCCTGATCCGGGAAGCCCTCGCGCGACACGCGCCGGAAGTACCCGTCGTCGACCTCGACCGGACCGACACTGGGGCGATGCTCGCGGCAGTCCAGGAAGCCCGGCGACTCGCTGTTGCCGGAGACACGGTGCTCTTGGCACCTGCTTGTGCCTCGATGGACATGTTCGCCAACTACAACCAGCGCGGTGACGCGTTCGCGGAGGCGGTTCGCGAACTCGGCGCGGGCGCCTGACGCGGGTCTCGGCCACTGCGGGTGCTTCGGGACCCTTGGAGGGACGCGTGACTCGGATGTGGCCGGACGGTAGGTACCCCCACGGCGGGGCGGTGAGCGCCGATGCCCGGTAGCCGTACGGGACGACCTCCCGTCCAGCGGGCAGTCCGGCGCCCCGTCGTTCCCGGGCCGTCGCACGACAACGGCGTACGACGGCTCTACGTCCGCCTGAACAGGGCGTGGGACCGGCCGCTGACCGCGTACTACCTGATCCTCGGCGGCAGCCTGCTGATCACCGTACTCGGCCTGGTGATGGTCTACTCGGCCTCCCAGATCACCGCGCTGCAGATGTCGCTGCCCGGGTCGTACTTCTTCCGCAAGCAACTGCTGGCCGCGGTGATCGGCACGGGGCTGCTCTTCGCCGCCTCGCGCATGCCCGTGAAACTGCACCGGGCGCTGGCCTACCCGATCCTCGCCGGCGCCGTCTTCATGATGGCGCTGGTGCAGGTCCCCGGGATAGGAGTCGCGGTCAACGGCAACCAGAACTGGATCGCCCTCGGCGGCTCCTTCCAGATCCAGCCCAGCGAGTTCGGCAAGCTCGCGCTGGTGCTGTGGGGCGCCGACCTGATTGCCCGCAAGGAGGACCGGAAGCTGCTGGCGCAGTGGAAGCACATGCTGGTGCCGCTCGTGCCGGTCGCCTTCATGCTGCTCGGGCTGATCATGCTGGGCGGCGACATGGGTACGGCGATCATCCTGTCGGCGATCCTGTTCGGCCTGCTGTGGCTGGCGGGGGCACCGACCCGGCTTTTCGTGGGGGTCCTGTCGGTCGCCGGCCTGATCGGCCTGGTCCTCATCAAGACCAGCGCGAACCGCATGGCCCGACTGCAGTGCCTGGGCGCCACCGAACCGCGCAGCGGAGCCGTCGACTGCTGGCAGGCCGTGCACGGCATCTATGCGCTGGCCTCCGGCGGAATCTTCGGCTCCGGGCTCGGTGCGAGTGTGGAGAAATGGGGCCAACTCCCTGAAGCCCACACCGACTTCATCTTCGCCGTCACCGGTGAGGAACTGGGCCTGGCGGGGACGCTGTCGGTGCTCGCCCTCTTCGCGGCTCTAGGCTATGCGGGTATCCGCGTGGCCGGACGCACGGAGGACCGCTTCGTGAGGTATGCCGCGGGAGGCGTGACGACCTGGATCACTGCGCAAGCCGTGATCAACATCGGTGCGGTGCTCGGCCTGCTGCCGATCGCCGGCGTCCCCCTTCCGCTGTTCTCGTACGGAGGGTCCGCCCTGTTGCCGACCATGTTCGCCATCGGGCTGCTGATCGCGTTCGCGCGCGACGAGCCCGCTGCGCGGGCAGCGCTTTCCGTGCGGCAACCCCGCTTTGGTAGAAAGCGTGCGGGAGGCGCCGGCTCCGGCCGGGCGCCTCGGAGATGGAACACGATGCGACGGCGTGCCTCGGCGGCGCGCTCGTCCGGAGAGCGGTGAATTTCGGTGCATGTCGTACTCGCCGGTGGGGGGACCGCCGGCCACATCGAGCCCGCGCTCGCCCTCGCGGACGCCCTGCGCAGGCAGGACCCGACCGTGGGGATCACGGCCCTGGGCACGGAGCGGGGGCTTGAGACCACACTCGTTCCACAGCGGGGCTACGAGCTCGCGCTGATCCCCGCCGTGCCGCTGCCCCGCAAGCCCACGCCCGAGCTGATCACCGTCCCGGGCCGGCTGCGCGGCACGATCAAGGCGACCGAGCAGATCCTGGAGCGCACCAAGGCCGACGCGGTCGTCGGCTTCGGCGGCTATGTGGCCCTGCCCGGCTACCTCGCCGCCAAGCGCCTCGGGGTGCCGATCATCATCCACGAGGCCAACGCCCGCCCGGGCCTCGCCAACAAGATCGGCTCGCGCTACGCCGCCCAGGTGGCCGTCTCCACTCCGGACAGCAAGCTGCGCAACTCGCGCTACATCGGCATCCCGCTGCGCCGGACCATCGCCACTCTCGACCGGGCCGCGATGCGCCCGCAGGCCCGCGCCGCGTTCGGACTCGACCCGAACCTGCCCACCCTGCTGGTGTCCGGCGGCTCGCAGGGCGCCCGCCGCCTCAACGAGGTCGTCCAGCAGGTCGCGCCCTGGCTCCAGCAGGCCGGGATCCAGATCCTGCACGCGGTCGGCCCGAAGAACGAACTGCCGCAAGTGCACCAGATGCCGGGAATGCCGCCCTACATCCCGGTAAGTTACCTGGACCGGATGGACCTCGCGTACGCCGCGGCCGACATGATGCTCTGCCGCGCGGGCGCGATGACCGTCGCCGAACTCTCCGCCGTCGGACTCCCGGCCGCCTATGTCCCGCTGCCCATCGGCAACGGCGAACAGCGGCTGAACGCCCAGCCGGTGGTCAAGGCCGGCGGCGGACTGCTGGTCGACGACGCGGAACTGACGCCCGAGTGGGTGCAGCAGACCGTCCTGCCCGTGCTCGCCGACCCGCACCGGCTGTACGAGATGTCCCGCGCCGCAAGCGAGTTCGGCCGCCGGGACGCCGACGACCTGCTCGTCGGCATGGTGTACGAGGCGATCGCCTCGCACCGCCGCCAGTAACCGCATGACGGAGGGCAGGGAGCGTGGCCGGACCGACGACCGCCGAGCGCGGTGAACGCCAGCAGGAGTCGTCCGACCCGCCCCTCGCCCGGCGGTTGAGGGTGCGGAGACTTCGTACGATGATCATTCTTCTCGTCGTGCTCGTACTCCTCGGCGCGGCGGGTTCCGTCTGGCTGTTGTACGGCTCCGCATGGCTGCGCGTGGAGCGCGTATCCGTCTCCGGGACCCGGGTGCTGACGCCCGCACAGGTCCTTGAGGCCGCCGACGTCCCCGTCGGGGCCCCGCTGATTTCCGTCGACACTGACGTGATTGAGGCACGGCTGCGCCAGAAATTGCCCCGAATTGACGTGGTTGACGTGGTCCGATCCTGGCCCCATGGAATCGGCGTCAAAGTGGCGGAGCGTACTCCGGTTCTGATTGTCCAAAAGGACGGAAAGTTCGTCGAAGTGGACAAGGGAGGCGTCCGATTCGCCACGGTTTCTGTGGCTCCGAAAGGCGTTCCGGCACTGGAATTGACGGTGTCTCAGTCGAGCTCCGCCGCCGCGAGTCTGCGCCGCTTCGGCGAGGCCCGTCTGATGCGGGAGGCGGTGCGCGTCGCTGACGCCCTTCCGGACGCCGTCGCGCGCGGTACCCAGGTCGTCAAGGTCCGTTCCTACGACGACATCTCACTCGTGTTGAGCGGCGGCACGAACGTCGCCTGGGGCAGTGGCGAGAAGGGGGCCGCGAAGGCTCGCACACTCACCGCTCTCATGAAAGCCTCGCCGGATGCGCGGTACTTCGACGTCAGCGTTCCCACCGCCCCTGCGTCATCGGGGAGTTGACGCACATTCGCGCAGGCCAGCACCCTGGTTGGGCAGCGACATGGCTGATCACATAGGGTGAAAAGAAAAACGGGAGGTTCGGCGTGTTCGTTGAACGTGCGCCACTTGTCGACTTAGTGTCCTGTTCAGAAGACTTCAAGGAACAGACACACTGGTAACCCTAAACTTCAGGGTTAGGGTTCGGGTCGGCGCTACGGACCGTCCCATTCGGCATCAGTCGCAGGTTCACGAAGCACAGGCTTCCCGTGATCAGGCGACCCGTAACTCGAGGCGAGAGGCCTTCGACGTGGCAGCACCGCAGAACTACCTCGCAGTCATCAAAGTCATCGGTGTCGGCGGCGGTGGTGTCAATGCCATCAACCGGATGATCGAGGTCGGTCTCAAGGGCGTCGAGTTCATCGCTATCAACACCGACGCGCAAGCTCTGTTGATGAGCGACGCCGACGTCAAGCTCGATGTCGGCCGTGAACTCACCCGCGGACTCGGCGCCGGAGCCAACCCGGCCGTCGGCCGCAAGGCCGCCGAGGACCACCGCGAAGAGATCGAGGAGGTCCTCAAGGGGGCCGACATGGTCTTCGTGACGGCCGGTGAAGGCGGCGGCACCGGCACCGGCGGCGCGCCCGTCGTGGCCAACATCGCGCGCTCGCTGGGCGCCCTCACCATCGGCGTGGTCACGCGCCCGTTCACCTTCGAGGGACGCCGCCGCGCCAACCAGGCCGAGGACGGCATCGCCGAGCTCCGCGAAGAGGTCGACACCCTCATCGTCATCCCGAACGACCGGCTGCTGTCCATCTCGGACCGCCAGGTCTCGGTACTCGACGCCTTCAAGTCGGCCGACCAGGTCCTCCTCTCCGGTGTCCAGGGCATCACCGACCTCATCACCACCCCCGGCCTCATCAACCTCGACTTCGCCGACGTCAAGTCGGTCATGTCCGAGGCCGGTTCGGCCCTCATGGGCATCGGCTCGGCCCGCGGCGACGACCGGGCGGTGGCCGCGGCCGAGATGGCGATCTCCTCGCCGCTCCTGGAGGCGTCCATCGACGGCGCCCGGGGCGTGCTGCTCTCCATCTCCGGCGGCTCCGACCTCGGCCTGTTCGAGATCAACGAGGCCGCCCAGCTGGTCAGCGAGGCCGCCCACCCCGAGGCCAACATCATCTTCGGCGCGGTCATCGACGACGCCCTCGGCGACGAGGTCCGGGTCACCGTGATCGCGGCCGGCTTCGACGGGGGCCAGCCGCCGGCCCGCCGGGACACCGTCCTCGGCTCGACCTCCTCCTCTCCGTCCTCGGCCCGCCGCGAGGAGCCCACTCCGGCACGGCAGACCGAGAGCCGGCCGTCGTTCGGCTCCCTCGGCAGCGTCACGCCGAAGGAAGAGGCCGAGCCCGAGCCGGAGCCGGTGGCCGACATGCCGGTGGCCCCGCCGGTCCCGCCGTCGCGGACCTACGCCGACAGCGCGGCGGAGGAGCTGGACGTTCCGGACTTCCTCAAGTGATCCTTCTGACGTGATAGCACAGCGTGAAACCGTGAGCGGCGCGCACTTCGCCTTCACCGACCGGTGGGGCGGGGTGAGCGCCGCTCCGTATGAGGAGCTCAACCTCGGTGGGGCGGTCGGGGACGACACCGACGCCGTACTGACCAATCGGGATCTCGCCGCCAAGTCCCTCGGACTCGATCCGGGCCGGGTCGTCTGGATGAACCAGGTGCACGGCACGGACGTCGCGGTGGCCGACGGGCCATGGCGTGATCGTCCGGTGCCCGACGTCGACGCGGTCGTCACGGCACAGCGGGGTCTCGCCCTCGCCGTCCTCACCGCCGACTGCGTGCCGGTCCTGCTGGCCGACCCGGTCGCCGGGATCGTCGCGGCGGCGCACGCGGGGCGGCCCGGCATGATCGCCGGGGTCGTCCCGGCCGCGCTACGCGCGATGACCGACCTGGGTGCCGAGCCGTCCCGGATCGTCGCCCGCACCGGCCCGGCCGTCTGCGGACGGTGCTACGAGGTGCCGGAGGCGATGCGCGCCGAGGTGTCGGCCAGGGAACCGACGGCGCACGCCGAGACGAGTTGGGGCACACCCGCGGTGGACGTGGCCGCCGGAGTGCACGCCCAGCTCGCGCGCCTCGGGGTGCGCGACCGGGAGCAGTCGCCGGTCTGCACGCTGGAGTCGGAGGACCACTTCTCGTACCGCCGCGACCGCACCACCGGGAGACTCGCGGGATATGTCTGGTTGGACTGAGAGAGCATGACGGACCGTAAGGGCGAACTGGCCGCGAACCTCGCAAAGGTGGAGGAGCGGATCGCCGCCGCCTGCGCGGCCGCCGGACGCGGGCGCGAGGAGGTGACCCTGATCGTGGTCACCAAGACTTACCCGGCGAGCGATGTGCGGATGCTGGCGGAGCTCGGTGTGCGCCATGTCGCCGAGAACCGTGATCAGGACGCGGCCCCGAAGGCCGCCGCCTGCTCGGACCTGCCCCTCGCTTGGCACTTTGTCGGTCAGTTGCAGACCAACAAGGTGCGATCCGTGGTGGGTTACGCGGATCTCGTGCAGTCCGTCGATCGTTCCAAGCTGGTGACGGCGCTCTCGAAGGAGGCCGCACGGCAGGAGCGGGAGGTGGGTTGCCTCATCCAGGTGGCGCTGGATGCGGGAGAGAGCGCGCGGGGTGAGAGGGGTGGTGTGGCGCCCGGTGGGGTCGCAGAGTTGGCGGACCTCGTCGCGAAGGCTCCGGGGCTGCGGCTGTCCGGGCTGATGACCGTCGCACCGCTCAGCGGGGAGTACGAGGGCCGCCAACAGGCGGCGTTCGAGCGCTTGATGGATTTGTCGACTGACCTGCGCCGTGACCATCCGACTGCGAACATGGTGTCGGCAGGGATGAGTGCGGATCTCGAGGACGCGGTGGCGGCCGGAGCGACACATGTGCGCGTCGGCACCGCGGTACTCGGAGTCCGCCCCAGGCTCGGGTAACGTCGCCAAGAAGTCGGACCACAGCAGAAAATATGGTCAATGTCGCCGAAAGGCGGGCGTAACGACCGTGTGGATCGCGGGCATTTGGCAGTCGTCAGCCGATCCACCACAGAGCGGAGGACTCAGAGCATGGCCGGCGCGATGCGCAAGATGGCGGTCTACCTCGGCCTCGTGGAGGACGATGGGTACGACGGCCGGGGGTTCGACCCCGACGACGACTTCGAGCCCGAACTGGACCCGGAGCCCGAGCGGGACCATCGACGGCATGAGCCGTCTCACCAGTCCCACAGTGCACACTCGTCCCAAAGGGACGAAGAGGTGCGAATCGTGCAGCCGCCCGCGCCGCGTGAACCCGTGGCCCGATCGACTTCGCTCCCCGCGGAATCCGGCCGCCCGGCGCGCATCGCGCCCGTGGCGTCTATCACACAAGAACGCGCAAGCCTGGAGAAGAACGCACCGGTGATCATGCCCAAGGTCGTGTCGGAACGAGAGCCGTACCGGATCACCACACTTCACCCGCGGACCTACAACGAGGCCCGTACCATCGGGGAACACTTCCGTGAAGGCACCCCGGTGATCATGAATCTGACTGAGATGGATGACACAGACGCGAAGCGACTTGTCGACTTTGCGGCGGGTTTGGTGTTTGGTCTTCACGGCAGCATCGAGCGGGTGACGCAGAAGGTGTTCCTGTTGTCGCCTGCTAACGTCGATGTCACGGCGGAGGACAAGGCCCGTATCGCAGAGGGCGGGTTCTTCAACCAGAGCTGAGACGCACCACCGGAAACAAACGCACGGATCAGGGAACAGGGGAGAGGGAAGCACCAGTCATGAGCGTGGTTCTGCAGGTTCTCTACATCGCGCTGATGGTTCTCCTCATCGTGCTTATCTTCCGGTTGGTCATGGACTACGTCTTCCAGTTCGCCCGCTCGTGGCAACCCGGCAAGGCGATGGTGGTCGTTCTGGAGGCCACCTACACTGTCACTGATCCACCGCTCAAGCTTCTGCGGCGGGTCATCCCGCCGCTGCGTCTCGGGGGCGTGGCGCTCGACCTGTCCTTCTTCGTATTGATGATCATCGTCTACATCCTGATCACGCTCGTGCGGAGCGCGATGTGAGCGATGTGAGAGATACGGTCTTGCCGACTGCCGACGACTACGTTGAGGTGAAGAGATGCCGTTGACCCCCGAGGACGTGCGGAACAAGCAGTTCACGACCGTCCGCCTCCGAGAAGGCTATGACGAGGACGAGGTCGATGCCTTCCTCGATGAGGTCGAAGCCGAACTGACCCGCCTGCTCCGCGAGAACGAGGACCTGCGCGCCAAGCTGGCCGCGGCCACGCGCGCTGCTGCCCAGAACCAGCAGAACATGCGCAAGCCCCCGGAGGGTCCCGGCGGCCCGCAGGACCAGCAGCAGGGCGGCATGCCCCAGCAGGGCGGAATGCCTCAGCAGGGCGGTATGCCTCAGCAGGGCATGCGCGGTCCCGGGGCTCCCGTCCCCGCTGGGATATCGGGCCCGCCGCAGCAGCAGATGGGTGGCCCCATGGGTGGCCCGCCCCAGCTGCCGAGCGGTGCCCCGCAGCTGCCCGCCGGTCCCGGCGGTCAGGGTGGCCCTCAGGGTCCCGGTCCGATGGGCCAGGGTCCGGGGCCGATGGGCCAGCCCCCCATGCAGCAGATGGGCGGCCCCATGGGCGGTCCTATGGGTGGCCCGATGGGCGGTCCCGGTCAGGGCGGCCCCGGCGGCGACAGCGCCGCGCGCGTTCTGTCGCTTGCCCAGCAGACCGCCGACCAGGCGATCGCCGAGGCCCGTTCCGAGGCCAACAAGATCGTCGGCGAGGCGCGTTCGCGTGCCGAGGGTCTCGAGCGTGACGCCCGTGCCAAGGCGGACGCCCTGGAGCGGGACGCGCAGGAGAAGCACCGTGTCGCGATGGGCTCCCTGGAGTCCGCCCGCGCCACGCTGGAGCGCAAGGTCGAGGACCTGCGTGGCTTCGAGCGCGAGTACCGCACGCGGCTGAAGTCCTACCTCGAGTCCCAGCTGCGCCAGCTGGAGACCCAGTCGGACGACTCGCTCGCCCCGCCGCGCACTCCGGCCACCGCGTCTCTCCCGCCGTCCCCGGCGCCCTCCATGGCACCGGCCGGCGCGAGTGCCCCGTCCTACGGCGGCAACCAGACGATGGGCGGCGCCCCGTCCCCGGCCGGCCCGTCCTACGGCGGTCAGCAGCAGATGTCCCCGGCGATGACCCAGCCGATGGCGCCGGTCCGGCCGCAGGGCCCGGGCCCCATGGGCCAGGCCCCGTCGCCGATGCGCGGGTTCCTGATCGACGAGGACGACAACTGACGGTTGGTAGTACGCCGTAGACGCTGGCAGCGTTCAGGGCGGGGCCCCGGATTTCGATCCGGGGCCCCGCCCTTTGCTGCGCGTGTTCGCGGTCTCTGCGGCGCTTGTTCGGGGTTGGGTGGGGTGTCCGACGTACACAACGCCGAAGGCCCGGGCCGACCAAGATTCTTTGGCGGCCCGGGCCTTCGGCGTGCTTTCCGGCGGAGCGCTACGCCTTGCGCAGGCGGAAGGTGAGGGTCAGGCCCTCGTCCGTGAACGGCGCCCCGTAGGTGTCGTCCGCCTCACCCTGGGCGAAGTCCGTCGCCAGGACCTCGTCGGCGATCAGCTCGGCGTGGTCGCCCAGCGCCGCGATCGTCGCCGCGTCCGTCGCCGTCCAGCGCAGGGCGATGCGGTCGGCCACGTCCAGGCCGCTGTTCTTACGGGCCTCCTGGATCAGGCGGATCGCTTCACGGGCCAGGCCCGCGCGGCGCAACTCCTCCGTGATCTCCAGGTCCAGGGCGACCGTCGCGCCCGAGTCGGACGCCACCGACCAGCCCTCGCGGGGGGTCTCCGTGATGATCACCTCGTCGGGTGCGAGCGTGACCGTCTCGCCGTCGACCTCCACCGACGCCGTGCCCTCGCGCAGGGCCAGGGACAGCGCCGCCGCGTCCGCGTTCGCGACGGCCTTCGCCACGTCCTGGACGCGCTTGCCGAAACGCTTGCCCAGGGCGCGGAAGTTGGCCTTCGCAGTCGTGTCGACGAGGGAGCCGCCGACCTCGGAGAGGGACGCGAGGGATGTGACGTTCAGCTCTTCCGTGATCTGCGCGTGCAGCTCGCGGTCGAGCGCGTCGAAGCCGGTGGCCGCGATGAGCGCTCGGGACAGCGGCTGGCGGGTCTTCACGCCCGACTCCGCGCGCGTGGCACGGCCCAGCTCCACCAGCCGGCGGACCAGGACCATCTGCTTCGACAGCTCCGGGTCGATCGCCGGCAGGTCCGCCTCCGGCCAGGACGCCAGATGCACCGACTCCGGCGCGTCCGGGGTCACCGGCACGATCAGGTCCTGCCAGACCCGCTCGGTGATGAACGGGGTCAGCGGGGCCATCAGCTTGGTGACCGTCTCGACGACCTCGTGCAGGGTGCGAAGGGCCGCCTTGTCGCCCTGCCAGAAGCGGCGACGCGAGCGGCGGACGTACCAGTTCGACAGGTCGTCGACGAACGCCGAGAGCAGCTTGCCGGCGCGCTGGGTGTCGTACGCCTCCAGGGACTGGGTCACCTGGTCGGTCAGCGCGTGCAGTTCGGACAGCAGCCAGCGGTCCAGGACCGGGCGGTCGGCGGGGGCCGGGTCGGCCGCGGACGGCGCCCAGTTCGACGTACGGGCGTACAGGGCCTGGAAGGCGACCGTGTTCCAGTAGGTGAGGAGGGTCTTCCTCACCACCTCCTGGATCGTGCCGTGACCCACGCGGCGTGCCGCCCACGGGGAGCCGCCGGCCGCCATGAACCAGCGCACCGCGTCGGCGCCGTGCTGGTCCATCAGCGGGATCGGCTCGAGGGTGTTGCCCAGGTGCTTGGACATCTTGCGGCCGTCCTCGGCGAGGATGTGGCCCAGGCACACGACGTTCTCGTACGAGGACTTGTCGAAGACCAGGGTGCCGACGGCCATCAGCGTGTAGAACCAGCCGCGGGTCTGGTCGATGGCCTCCGAGATGAACTGCGCCGGGTAGCGCGACTCGAAGAGCTCCTTGTTCTTGTGCGGGTAGCCCCACTGCGCGAACGGCATCGAACCCGAGTCGTACCAGGCGTCGATGACCTCCGGCACGCGCGTGGCCGTCCTGGCGCACTGCGGGCAGGCGAAGGTCACGTCGTCGATGTACGGGCGGTGCGGGTCCAGCTCGGACTGGTCGGTGCCCGTGAGCTCGGTGAGTTCCGCGCGGGAGCCGACGACCGTGAGGTGGTCGTCCTCGCAGCGCCAGATCGGCAGCGGGGTGCCCCAGTAGCGGTTGCGGGACAGCGCCCAGTCGATGTTGTTGTTCAGCCAGTCGCCGTACCGGCCGTGCTTGACCGTGTCCGGGAACCAGTTGGTCTTCTCGTTCTCCTCGAGGAGCCGGTCCTTGATGGCGGTGGTGCGGATGTACCACGACGGCTGCGCGTAGTAGAGGAGCGCGGTGTGGCAGCGCCAGCAGTGCGGGTAGCTGTGCTCGTACGGGATGTGCTTGAAGAGCAGACCGCGCTGCTCGAGGTCCTCGGTGAGCTTTTCGTCCGCCTTCTTGAAGAAGACGCCGCCGACCAGAGGGACGTCCTCCTCGAAGGTGCCGTCCGGGCGGACCGGGTTCACGACGGGCAGCCCGTACGACCGGCAGACCTTGAGGTCGTCCTCACCGAAGGCGGGGGACTGGTGGACCAGACCCGTACCGTCCTCGGTCGTGACGTACTCGGCGTTGACGACATAGTGCGCCTCGGCGGGGAACTCGACGAGTTCGAACGGCCGCTGGTAGTTCCAGCGCTCCATCTCGGCGCCGGTGAAGGTCTGGCCGGTGGTCTCCCAGCCCTCGCCGAGGGCCTTGGCGACCAGCGGCTCGGCGACGACGAGCTTCTCCTCGCCGTTCGTCGCGACGACGTAGGTGACCTCCGGGTGGGCGGCGACCGCCGTGTTGGAGACGAGGGTCCAGGGCGTGGTCGTCCACACCAGGAGCGCGGCCTCGCCGGCGAGCGGGCCGGAGGTGAGGGGGAAACGGACGAACACGGACGGGTCGACGACCGTTTCGTAGCCCTGGGCCAGCTCATGGTCGGACAGGCCGGTGCCGCAGCGGGGGCACCAGGGGGCGACGCGGTGGTCCTGGACCAGCAGGCCCTTGTTGAAGATCTCCTTCAGGGACCACCAGACGGACTCGATGTACTCGGGTTCCATCGTGACGTACGCGTCGTCGAGGTCGACCCAGTAGCCCATGCGGGTCGTCAGGTCGGAGAAGGCGTCGGTGTGGCGCAGCACGGACTCGCGGCACTTGGCGTTGAACTCGGAGATGCCGAACGCCTCGATGTCCTTCTTGCCGCTGAAGCCGAGCTCCTTCTCGACCGCCAGCTCCACCGGCAGGCCGTGGCAGTCCCAGCCGGCCTTGCGGGCCACGTGGTAGCCGCGCATGGTGCGGAAGCGGGGGAAGACGTCCTTGAAGACGCGGGCCTCGATGTGGTGGGCGCCGGGCATGCCGTTGGCAGTGGGCGGGCCCTCGTAGAACACCCACTCGGGGCGGCCCTCGGACTGGTCCAGGCTCTTGGCGAAGATCTTCTGCTCGCGCCAGAAGTCGAGCACGGCGTGCTCGAGGGCGGGCAGGTCGACCTGGGCGGGTACCTGGCGGTACGTCGGCGTTGTCATCAGCGAGCTTCCTCCGGCGGACTTGCTGCCTTCCGTCCGGAGGGACGAGAGCCGTGTCTTTCCGTACGCCGGTTTCGGCGCGCTCCCGCGGTACCACCCTCCTTGGCTCTCCGGCGCGGGGTGTGCGTCGGTGAGCCCCCTCATTGGGGTCGCGATGCCGGTTCTACCGGCCGCTGCTGTTCGGCTGCGGCTTTCTTCCGACGGCTCCGGGGTGATCTTCACGTCGCGCTCGCCCCCGGGCTTCCACCGTCCCCGGGTCGCTCTGGGCTGCGTACGCCGCTACTCGTCCCCATCCACGCTTTTCGCTCCGCCCAGTGTACGGCGCCGCGGGGACAGCGGCCGACCGGATTTTCGGGCCCTGGGGGCGGGGAGCGGGTCCGGGCCGGGTTGACCCGAATGGCACGGTACGTCTGTTCGGATTCTGGGACGTCCAGCTTGTCTGCATACCCGGCGGGGAGCTGGGCACAACGGATGCAGGTCTGTCGCGCTGCATGCGCGAGGCGGGCGAATCGGGCGGTGTGCCCCGTTGCCGCGGGACTCAAGTCGATTTATCGTCCCAGCACGATTCGCGAGCAAGATCACAATATGTGAAGGGGCCGCGGCATGGTGGCGAAGAAGACCGCCGTAGAGCAGTCGGCGTCGGGCAGGTCCACCAATGCGAGTGCCTCCGGCGGGTTGGGTGGCTCTGGTGGGGTGGGTGTTTCTGGTGGGGCGGGGGTGGGTGCGGATGCCTTCGGCGGGGCGGGCGGGGGTGCCTTCGGCGATGTGGGTGCCTCCAGCGGGGTGATGGCCTCCGGCGGTGCGGCCAAGGGTGTGGGTGGGAAGAAGAGTGCTCGGGGAGGGGCCGCGGGGGCGCGGGGCGGGAAGCCGGTGAAGACGGTTCGGGGGTTGCCGCGGGTCAGGCGGGGAGTCGGGCTCTGCTGCCGAGGGGGTGCTTCGAAGAGGGGTGCTTCGGAGGGGGCCGGTGAGCCGGCGGCGGGGAAGGGTGGGAAGGGGAAAGGCTCGAAGGTGGCCAAGACGGCGGCTGCTGGGAGGGCGGGGGCGGGCGCGGAGGCTGCGGCCAAGAAGGCGGGGGCGAAGACAGGGGCGGTCACGGGGGCTGCGGCTCAGGAGGCGGTGGCCAGGAAGGCTGGAGCGAGGACGCCGGGGAGCAAGGGGGCGGTGACCGGGAAAGCGGTGGTCGGGGAGTCTGCGGGCAAGGCTGCGGGGTCCAAGAAGGCGCGGTCCAAGAAGGCCGTGTCCGGGGGCAGGGCAGCCGAGGGATCGGCGGCGGAAGAGGCATCGGGAGAGAAGGCGGTCGCCATGGAAGCGGCAGCCGAGGGCACTGCAGCGAAGAAGGCAGGAGCCCGGAAGAGCGTGGCTGAGAAGGCCGCAGCCAAGACGAGTACGTCCAAGAAGGCCGTGGCCAAGGAAGGTGCTGCCAGGAAGGTGGCCGTGAAAGCGACCGTTGCAGACGAAGCGGCCGGAGGGCTGGCGACCAAGAGGGCGGCTGGGCACGCAGCGGCCGGAAAGACGGCGGCTGGTGGGAAGACAGCTGGTCGGCAAAAGGCCGGGAAGAAGGCGATCAGCAAGGTAGCGGGCGGGAAAGCCTCGGGCGGGAAGGCCGCGTCCGGCAAGCAGGCGGCGGCCCAGCAGGTATCTGCCGGGACGGCGTCGGCCGGTAAGGGGACGACTGGCGAGGCAGTGGCAGGGAAGGGAGTGGCCGGGAAGCCTGGGAGGGCAGCGGCCAGTAGGAAGACGACGGGCCAGGTGGCGGCCGGGGAGAGCCCTGCCGGGACGGCGTCGGCGGGTGAGGGGTCGGTCGGTAAGGGGTCGGTCGGTAAGGGGTCGGTCGGTAAGGCTGCGACCGCTAAGAGGGCGACCGGTCAGGTGGTGGTCGGCACGAAGGCGGCTGGGAAGGACTCGGCTGGTAAGGGGGCGGTCGGTAAGGCGGCGACTGCTAAGGGGGCCGGCAAGAAGGCGACCGGCCAGGTAGGCGTCGGCAAGAAGGCGGCCGGGCAGGTAGAGGCCGGCAAGAAGGTGGCCGGTAAGGCGGGGCGCTCCGGTGGGGGCGTTGAGGAAGGTGGCGTGGTGAAGAAGGGCGCCTCCGAGGGAGCCTGGGTGCGGCCGGGAAGCGTGCGGGCGCCAAGAGCAGGGCCAAGAAGGCGGGCGCGGCGCAGGCCGCGGAGCAGACGGGAGCCACGACAGTGGTTGCGAAGAAGACTCCTGGCACGGCCACGGCGGCCAAGACCGCCCTTCCCAAGGCACGCGTCGCCGCGGCGGTGGAGCCCGGCGAGCTCGCGGTGCGCCCCGGCGAGGACCCCTGGACTCCGGAGGAGGTCGATGAGGCCCGCGCCGAGCTGATGGCCGAGGCGACGCGGCTGCGCGACGAGCTCACCTCGTCCGAGCAGTCCCTCGTCGGCCTGATGCGGGACTCCGGGGACGGTGCCGGCGACGACCAGGCGGACACCGGCGCCAAGAACATCACGCGGGAGCACGAGCTGGCGCTCGCCGCCAACGCGCGCGAGATGCTCGAACAGACCGAACGGGCTCTGGAACGGCTCGACGCGGGCACGTACGGCCTGTGCGAGAACTGCGGCAACCCGATCGGCAAGGCACGCATGCAGGCCTTCCCGCGCGCGACCCTGTGCGTCGAGTGCAAGCAGAAGCAGGAACGCCGGTACTGACCGGTAGGCGGGTGCCGCCGGACGTGCCGTACTCTCGTCGTCAGTCAGGTACCTAGGTTGAGGGACTCACGTGGCAGAGGCGGAGCGCATCATCGGTACGCCGGACACCCCAGAGGCGGCGGGAGCTGAGCCGGAGCATTCCGACGGGAACACGGCGGACGCCGGTGAAGCCGGGAACACCGCTGAGCGGCCCCGTGGCCGGCGCCGGATCGCCGTGCTGTTCGGCGTCGCCGCGTTCGCGTACGCCCTCGACCTGATCAGCAAGATGATCGTGGTGGCCAAGCTGGAGCACCACCCGCCGATCGAGATCATCGGGGACTGGCTGAAGTTCGAGGCGATCCGCAACGCGGGCGCGGCCTTCGGTTTCGGAGAGGCCTTCACCGTGATCTTCACGGTGATCGCGGCGGCCGTGATCGTGGTGATCGCCCGGCTCGCGCGCAAGCTGTACAGCCTGCCCTGGGCGATCGCGCTCGGCCTGCTGCTCGGCGGTGCGCTCGGCAACCTCACCGACCGGATCTTCCGCTCGCCGGGCGTCTTCGAGGGCGCGGTCGTGGACTTCATCGCGCCCAAGCACTTCGCCGTGTTCAACCTGGCCGACTCGGCGATCGTGTGCGGCGGCATCCTGATCGTGCTGCTGTCGTTCAGGGGCTGGACCCGGACGGGACCGTCCACAAGGACTGAGTCCGCCGGGGCCGCGGCAGGGTCCGCCCTGCTTGAGTTATCCACAGGCTCCGTACGGGGGTGTCCGGCCCGTCCGGCATACTCGACGGGTGAGCACGATTCCCGAGATCCGCACCCTGCCCGTGCCCGACGGCCTGGAGGGCGAGCGTGTAGACGCCGCCATCTCCCGCATGTTCGGCTTCTCCCGTACCAAGGCCGCGGAGCTTGCCGCGGCGGGGAAGGTCACGGTCGACGGCTCGGTGGTCGGGAAGTCCGAGCGGGTGCACGGCGGGGCCTGGCTCGAGGTGGAGATGCCGCAGGCGCCCGCCCCGGTGCAGGTCGTCGCCGAGCCGGTCGAGGGCATGGAGATCGTGCACGACGACGATGACGTGCTCGTGATCGTCAAGCCGGTCGGCGTCGCCGCGCATCCGTCGCCCGGCTGGAGCGGCCCCACGGTGATCGGCGGTCTGGCCGCCGCCGGGTACCGCATCTCGACGTCCGGTGCCGCCGAGCGCCAGGGCATCGTGCACCGGCTCGACGTGGGCACCTCCGGGTTGATGACCGTCGCCAAGTCGGAGCGCGCGTACACGTCGCTCAAGCGCCAGTTCAAGGAGCGCACGGTCGACAAGCGCTACCACACGCTCGTCCAGGGCCACCCCGACCCGACCAGCGGCACCATCGACGCGCCCATCGGCCGCCACCCCAACCACGACTACAAGTGGGCGGTCACGGCCGACGGCAAGCCCTCGATCACGCACTACGACCTCATCGAGGCGTTCCGCGCGGCCTCGCTGCTCGACGTGACGCTGGAGACCGGCCGCACCCACCAGATCCGCGTCCATATGGCCGCCCACCGGCACCCCTGCGTCGGCGACCTCACCTACGGCGCCGACCCGACGCTCGCCAAGCGGCTCCGGCTGACCCGCCAGTGGCTGCACGCCGTAAGGCTCGGCTTCGAGCACCCCGGGGACGGCCAGTGGGTCGAGTTCGAGAGCGACTACCCGGCCGACCTGCAGAAGGCCCTGGACCAGGTCCGCGAGGAGACGTGGGCATGAGCGCTCCGTCGCACGACCCGTCGTATGCCGTGCGGGTCGCCGAGGACCTCGCCGACCGCGAGGCCTGCTTCGCGGTGCGCAAGGAGGTCTTCGTCGTCGAGCAGGGCGTCCCGCAGGAGATCGAGTACGACGCCTACGACGCGGGTGCCGTGCATGTGCTCGCGGTCCGCGAGGACGGGACACCGCTCGGGACCGGGCGGTTGCTGCACGGGGAGGCGGCAGCGGCGAAGGCCGACGGCGATCCGTCCGTGGGCTCGCTCGGCCGGCTCGCCGTGAATCAGGCGGCGCGCGGCCTCGGTGTCGGGGCGGCCCTGGTGCGGGCCATCGAGGAGGCGGCACGCGCGCTTGGGCTCGCGGCCGTCGATCTGCACGCGCAGACGCATGCGCTGGGGTTCTACGAGCGGCTGGGGTACGTGGCCTACGGCCCGGAGTTCCCGGACGCGGGGATACCGCACCGGGCGATGCGGCGCGCTCTCTAGCCGAGGGCCCTGAGGCGCTGGTGGGAAGGGTGCCGTGGCAGGCTTGAGGTCTGCTGTGTGGACCCCGATCTCACCGGAGCGCTGACCGTGGATCAGTTGGCCCTGCTGTTCGTGCTGTTGCTCGGGGCCGTGATCAGTGTCCCGGTGGGGGACCGCTTCGGGTTGCCGGCCCCGGTGCTGATGACGCTGCTCGGGATCGTTCTCGCCCTGCTCGAATTCGTGCCGAACGTCGAGATTCCGCCAGAGCTGATCCTTCCGCTGCTGTTGCCGCCGCTGCTCTACGCGGCCGTACGGCGCACGTCGTGGCGGCAGTTCGCGGCGAATCTGCGGCCCATCTTCCTGCTGGCCGTGGCGCTGGTGTTCGTCACGACGCTGTGCGTCGCGGCCGTCGCCCACGCGATCGTGCCGGGGCTGCCGCTGGCCGCCGCCGTGGCGCTGGGTGCACTCGTCGCGCCGCCCGATCCGGTCGCGGCCACCGCTGTGGCCGGGCAACTCGGGCTGCCGAGGCGTCTGGTGTCCATCCTGGAGGGCGAGGGGCTCTTCAACGACGTGACGGCCATCGTGCTCTACCACGTGGCGATCGCGGCCGCCGTGAGCGGAACGTTCTCCCCGTGGGAGGCCGGGCTCGATCTGGTGCTCTCCGCCGTGGTGGCGCTGGCCGTCGGGCTCGCCCTCGGATGGGGCGCCAACAAGCTGATGGATCTGCTGGGCGACGCGACCCTGCAGATCTCGCTCACACTGCTCGTGCCGTACGCCTCGTATGTGCTGGCCGAGGAACTCCACGGCTCGGGTGTGCTCGCCGTGCTCGTCACCGCTCTGTTCCTCGCCGAGTACGCCACCGACGCCGACGACGTGATGATGCGGCTCGCCGGGCACACCTTCTGGGACATCGTCGACACGCTGGTCACCGGCGTCGCCTTCGGACTGATCGGGCTCGAACTGCACATCGCCGTGCGGACGGCGTCCGGGCGGTGGGGCGAGATGCTCGGCTGGGCGGCCACCGTGGTCGGCGTCGTCGTGGCGGTGCGGCTGCTGTGGCTGCTGCCGGCGACCTGGCTCACCAAGCGCATGCACGCGAGACGGGACTACGACGAGGAGATCCCGACGAGCTGGCGCGAGACCGTCGTGATGTGGTGGTCGGGGATGCGCGGCGTCGCCTCGGTGGCCCTGGCGCTGGCCGTTCCGCTGGAGACGGACTCGGGCGCGCCCTTTCCCGACCGGGACGAGATCGTGTTCATCGCCTTCGGGGTGATCATGGCGACGCTGGTCCTGCAGGGACTGACCCTGCCGTGGCTGGTGAAGCGGCTCGGGGTGCGCGCCGACAGCGATCAGGAGAAGGAGTTCGAGAAGCAGCTGGCGGTGCGCGCGGCCAAGGCGGCGAAGCGCAGGCTGCGGGAGATCGAGGACGTCGAGGACCTGCCCGAGGACCTCGCCGAGCAGATGCTGCGCCGGGCGTTCGAGATCGGGGTGCGGATCAGCCCGGACCTGGGCGAGGAGGAGCGCAGGGAGGCCCATCAGCAGCGGGCGCGGCGGCTGAAGCGGGTGCGGCGGATCCAGAGCGAGCTGCTCAGCGCGGCGCGGCACGAGGTGCTGGCGGCGCGCAGTGAACCGGGGGCCGATCCTGAGGTGGTGGACCGGGTGCTGCGGCATTTGGACGTGCGCAGTCTGCGGTGATCCCCGCGCCCACCGCCGTCCCTCCGTACGCTCTGATCATGGCTCGCAACGTGGTGATCAGTGGTGGCGGTACGGGAATCGGGCTCGCGACGGCGCAGCTGTTCGCGGCGGACGGGGATCAGGTGCTGCTGCTCGGGCGGCGCGCCGAGGTGCTGGAGCAGGCCGGCGTGCCCGGGTCCCTCACCTACGCCGCGGACCTGAGCAAGCCGCGCGGCGCACGCGCCGTGGAGCGCTTCGTGGCGGCGGAACTCGGCACCGTGGACGTACTGATCCACAGCGCCGGAGGTGCCGGCCATCTGGAGCCCAAGGTGGACAGCGACGAGCCCCTCGACGTCGTCCTGCACAACTGGACCCTCAACTTCGGCCTCAACACCCTGACCGCGGCCCTGCTCACCGAGGCCCTGAAGGACCGGCTCGCCGACCCCGGCGGGCGGGTCCTGTTCATCGGCTCCATCGCCGCCTTCCGTGGATCCGGCAACGTGGCGTACGCGGCGTCCAAGGCCGCGTTGCATCCGTACGCCCATGATCTGGCCCGGCGGTTGGGGCCGCGCGGGATCACCGTGAACGTGGTCGCGCCGGGGTATGTCGAGGACACCGAGTTCTTCGGCGGCGCGATGGACGAGGAGCGGCGTGACCGGCTCGTCGCGGAGACCTCGACCGGGCGTGCGGCCACGCCCGGCGACGTCGCCGCGACCCTGCACTGGCTGGCGTCCCACGCCGCCGGGCACATCACCTCGCAGATCATCCAGGTCAACGGCGGGGCCGAGCGCGGCCACTGAAACCCTTAAGGACGCTCCGGGCGCGCCGTCGGCTGGTGGTCGTGCTGGTGGGTGCGGCGGGCCGGGGCGCGGCCGGGGATGGGGAAGCCGGGCGGCAGGGCCGCGTCCGTCGCGTTGACGCGCGGCAGAGCGTACGGGTGCTCGTCGGCCAGCCAGCGGATCAGCTGCTCGCGCACCGCGACCCGTACTGTCCAAAGGTCGTCCGCGTCCTTCGCCGTCACCAGGGCCCGCACCTCCATGGTGCTCGGCGTCGAGTCCGTGACGACCAGGCCGTAGTCGCGGCCGTCCCACGCCGGGCACTCGCGCAGGATGTCGCGGAGCCTCTCGCGCATCTTCTCCATCGGCGCCGAGTGATCGACGTGCAGGAAGACGGTTCCGGTCATCTGGGCGCCGCCGCGCGACCAGTTCTCGAAGGCCTTCGACGTGAAGTACGACACAGGCATCGTGATCCGGCGCTCGTCCCAGGTCCGTACGGTCAGGAACGTCAGCGTGATCTCCTCGACCGTGCCCCACTCGCCGTCCACCACGACCGTGTCCCCGAGGCGCACCATGTCCCCGAAGGCGATCTGGAACCCGGCGAACATGTTGCTCAGCGTGGACTGGGCCGCGACACCGGCGACGATGCCGAGGATGCCGGCCGAGGCCAGCAGCGAGGCGCCGGCCGCGCGGAACGCCGGAAACGTCAGCAGCATCGCAGCCACGGCGACCACGCCGACGACCGCCGCCACCACACGCATGATCAACGTCACCTGCGTGCGCACCCGTCGGACCCGTGCCGGATCGCGGTGGGCACGGGCGTAACGGCTGTACGTGGTCTCCACGACGGCCGCCGCGATACGGATCGCCAGCCAGGCGGCCGCGCCGATCAGCACCAGCGTCAGGACCCGGCCGGCGGCGACCCGGTTCTCCTGGAGCAGCTGCGCCTCGTCGTAGGACCCTCTGAGCAGGGCCGCGCACAGCACGAGCTGGTAGGGGACGCGGGCGCGGCGCAGCAGACCCCACAGGGGTGTCTCACTGTGCCGTTCGTCGGCCTTGCGCATGAGGCGGTCGGTTGCCCACCCGATGATCAGGGTGAGCAGGACCGAGCCGCCGATCACGATCAGCGGGCGGAGTATGTTCTCCATGCCTCCGAACGTAACCAGCCGAGGGGGGGCATGAACATGTGCGCCGGTGAGGCGGTGGTCACGGCGTTGTCGGACCCGGCTGGCACCATGGCCTCATGAACATCGTGCTCTTTCACTCGACCTATGGCCTCAGGCCCGCGGTGCGCGAGGCAGCTGACCGGCTGCGCGCCGCCGGACACGAGGTGTGGACGCCGGACCTCTTCGAGGGACGCACGTTCGAGACGGTCGAGGAGGGCATGGAGTTCAACGAGCAGATCGGCAAGGACGAGGTGCTGAAGCGGGCCGTACTGGCCGCCGCGCCCTACTCGGATCGCGGGCTGGTCTACGCCGGGTTCTCGCTCGGCGCGTCCGTCGCGCAGACCCTCGCGCTGGGCGACGACAAGGCCCGCGGCCTGCTGCTCCTGCACGGCACGTCGGACATCGCGGGGAACGCCTCGGTGGACGAACTGCCGGTGCAACTGCACGTCGCAGAGCCGGACCCGTTCGAGACGGACGACTGGCTGAGCGCCTGGTATCTCCAGATGGGCCGAGCGGGGGCCGACGTCGAGGTGTACAGATACGCGGGGGCGGGCCACCTCTACACCGACCCGGACCTGCCGGACTACGACGAGGAGGCCGCCGAGGCCACCTGGCGGGTGGCACTCGGCTTCCTCGAGACCCTCTAGGAGCCCTACGGCGAGGCCGTACGTCCGTGTCAGACGGGGTCGTACGTCCGCTCGACCTTCTGCGTGCCGCTGCGGGTGCGGTAGGAACGGGCCCAGGACGAGGTCGCGCTCTGCTTCGTCTTGTCGGACAGGACGTAGTAGTCCATCTGCGCGCGCTCGGCCGTGATGTCCAGGACGCCGTAGCCGTGGCGGTCGGTGTCGATCCAGTGGACGTGGCGGTTGGCGGCCCTGATGATCGGGGAGGCGATCGCGGAGACCGTGCCCTCGGGGACCTTCACGATGTCGTCGAGGTTGTCGGAGGTGACCGACGTGACGACGAACTCCGTGGCGGCGGAGGCGGACAGCGGGTAGGTACCGGCGTCCACGGGCACATCGTTGGCCCATGCCATGTGGATGTCGCCGGTCAGGAACACCGTGTTGCGGATCGCGTTCGAGCGCAGGTGGGCGAGCAGTTCCCGGCGGTCGTCCGTGTAGCCGTCCCACTGGTCGGTGTTGAGGGCGAGGCCCTCCTGCGGCAGGCCCAGCAGCTTGGCGAGCGGCTTGAGCAGGTCCGCGGTGAGGGAGCCGATCGCGAACGGCGAGATCATCACCGAGTTGCCGACCAGCCGCCAAGTGGTGTCGGAGGACTTAAGTCCCGCCTTCAGCCAGTCCAGTTGGGCCCGCCCGGTGAGCGTACGGTCCGGGTCGTCGACGTCGCCGTTGCCGACGGTGACCTGCTGCGAGCGGAAGGAGCGCAGGTCGAGCAGGGAGAGGTCGGCGAGCTTGCCGAAGCGCAGGCTGCGGTAGGTGGTGCCGGCGATCGCCGGGCGCACCGGCATCCACTCGAAGTAGGCCTGCTTGGCGGCGGCCTGGCGCGCGGCCCAGGTGCCCTCGGCGCCCTCGGTGTGGTTCTCGGCGCCGCCCGACCAGGTGTCGTTGGCGATCTCGTGGTCGTCCCAGATCGCGATGACCGGCGCCTTCGCGTGCAGGGCCTGGAGATCCGCGTCCGTCTTGTACTGGCCGTGCCGGGTGCGGTAGTCGGCGAGCGTGAGGATCTCGTGGGTGGGCGCGTTCTGCCGCACGGACTTGCCGCGCGTGCCGTACTGGCCGGCGCCGTACTCGTAGATGTAGTCGCCGAGGTGCAGCCAGGCGTCCAGGTCGCTGCGGGCGGCGAGATGACGGTACGAGGCGAAGTAGCCGGCCTCCCAATTGGCGCAGGAGACCACGCCGAAGCGCAGGCCCGCGACGGACGCGTTCGCCGCCGGCGCGGTGCGGGTACGCGCCACCGGGGAGTCCGTGCCGCCGGCCGAGAAACGGAACCAGTAGTCGGTGGCCGGCGCCAAGCCGCGTATGTCCGCCTTGACGGTGTGGTCGGAGGCGGCCCTCGCGGTGGTCGAGCCTTTGGCGACGATGTTCATCAGCGCCTTGTCCCGGGCCACGACCCAGCTGACCGCGGTGTCCGGACCGAGCCCCGAGCCGGGGGTGGCCTCGGGGGCGGGCGTCACCCGGGTCCACAGCAGGACGCCGTCGGGCAGCGGGTCACCGGAGGCGACGCCGTGCAGGAAGGCGGGGGCCGCGTCGGCGGCCTTGGCGGGCAGCGCGGCGGCCAGCGGGCCGGCCAGCACAGCCGTCGCCGCCGCGGCCTTGACGACCGTACGGCGGCGCGGGGTAAGGGAATTGAGCTGCTCGGATGATCTGTATCGACTGGTCACAGCCGATCAGGTTACTGATCGGTATGAACAAGAGCGGGCGAACTGGCAAAAGTTCGCCCGCTCTTCAGCGCGTAGTCAGCGGTCCAGGCCCCCGACGGCTCAGGCCTTGCCCTCCTTGTCCCCCGAGCAACTCCTGAGAGCACCGTTGGCGCCGTCCTGGACGCAGACCTCAAGCAGGACCCGGTTGCCCTCGGGGATGTCGAACTTCTTGACGGCGCAGCTGTTTCCGGCGCCGTTGGTGTCCGAGATGTTCACCTTCTCGCTGGAGTGCCGCCCTGTGTAAACGAAGATCGCGGTGGCCCGCTTGCCGTCGGAGCGGTTGTCGCAGACGGTCACCTCGTCACCGTTGGCCATGAACCCGGCCGCGCCGGCGTGCCAGGGATCCGTCGTGTGGACGGAGACGTTGGTGCCGGCGCTTGCAGGGCTTGCGGCCAGGATCGCGGCGGCGCCGGCGGCAGCCACCGCGCACAGCGCGGACTTGACACGAGACATCGAGTTCCCCCTCGAATGTGTGGTCGATTGCGAGGGGGAGCTTAGTTGACCTGCCCGTACAAGATCAAAAGGCGGGCAGAGCGCTGAACTCGTCGCTGCCGCCCGCCTCTTGCAACCTCAGCCCTTGAGGGCCGCGTCCACCGCCTTGTTGAACTCGGCCGTCGTCCACGGCTGGTTGGCGTCGGACTTCTCGAGGATCTTGCCGTCCATGACGAGGCTCGGGGTACCCGTCACGCCGTCCTTGTTCGTGTCGAAGGCCTTCGACATCTGCAGCGCCCAGGCGTCGTAGGTGCCCTTCTTCACGGCGTTCTCGAACTTGGCGTTGTTCTTCAGGGCGGGGACGGTGTTCGCGATCTCGATCAGGTAGTCGTCGTCCTTGAACTTGTCGTCCGACTCCAGCGGGTGGAACTTCTCCGAGTACAGCGCGGCCTTGTAGTCCAGGAAGGCTTCAGGGCTCACGTTCAGCGCGGCGCCCATCGCGCTCATCGCGTTCTTCGAGCCTTCGCCGTTGGCGCCGATCTCGTTCTTCTTCATCTGGTCGTCGTCGAGGAACGTGCCGCCGACGAACTGGAGCTTGTACTTGCCGTCCTCGACGTCCTTGTCGACGGTCGAGCCGATGCTCTGCTCGAACGAGGCGCAGACCGGGCAGCGCGGGTCCTCGTAGAGCTTGAGCGTCTTCTTGGCGCTGTCCTTGCCGATGACGACGGTCGTGCCGTTCGTGCCGCTGGTGTTGGCCGGTGCGACGACCTTGGCATCGGTCAGCGACTCCCAGTGGCTGGGCTTGTTGGCCTGGACGACCGCATAGCCGATGCCGCCGGCCGCCGCCAGGACGCCGACGACCGAGGCGACGACGATGAGCTGCCGCCTGACCTTCGCGCGCTTGGCCTCGCGCTCGCGCTCGGCGCGCAGGCGCTCCCGGGCCGCCGACTTCGACGCCTGGCTGTTCCGCTTGCTCATGTTGGTTCTCTCCATGGGGACGCGCACATAGGTGTGTGCGAGATACGTACGGGGTGGAAGGTGATGCTCAGATGCCGTTCACGCGAAGGTGAAGGCGGGCGAGCACGGTGGTCCACGGCGTCCCAGGGAGTGCACAAAGAGGCGGTTGCGGGCGGCGGCCGTCCGGCGGGTGGGGCGCGGCAGCCGGCGGCCCGACCGGGGCAGCCGTACGGCCACTGCGGCCACCGCGAGCAGCAGCGGGCGGAACGTCGTCGCCGCGACCGCCCGCACCAGCTGGGCCAGCGCCCGCTCGCCGCGGCGCAGCCAGGCGGCGGCGAGGAGGCCGACGCCGACATGCGCGCCGAGCAGCAGCCAGGCGGTGGCCGGGTCGGCGTGGGCGAGGAGGCCGCCGAGCTTGTCCGGGTCGGTGCCGGTGACCTGGGCCAGCGGGGTGCCGACCCGGGTGCCGTCGCCGCACAGGACGTCCCAGCCGACCGAGGCCAGCGGTCCGGCGACCGGTCCGCCCGCCTTGCCGTAACAGACGTGCTGGCCGGTGGTGAGGATCGTGTCGGCGGCCAGCTCCAGCGGGATGAGCAGGGCGGCGATCCGCCCGAAGCTCCGCTCGCGGCCGGCCAGGGCGTACGCGAGGACGAACACGGCGGCGGCGAGCAGGGCCACCGTGTTCAACGGCAGGGGTGCCCGCGAGAGCAGCACGTGCGACGCGGTGCTGAGCGTCACGACGAGTGACGTGAACAGCGCCGCGCGTACGGCTCGCAGCTGGGTCCCGGATATGTCCATAGCGGTGGAGAGTGTGTCACGTGGGCCTGTAAGAGACCCCTAAAGGGTGCCTGTGAAGAGACGGTGAGGGCCGGCGAGCGGCCTTTCCGTCACAGACCCGGAATCCGGCCGTTGCGGAACAGGTCCACGAACGTCTGGTGGTCGGCACGCGCGCGTGCGCCGTAGGAGTGCGCGAAGTCGACCAGGAGCTCGGCGAAGCCGTCCTCGTCGGCCGCGATCGCCGCGTCGATGGCGCGCTCGGTGGAGAACGGCACCAGGGACTCGCCGGAGGTGTCGTCCGCCGCCGCGTGCATCGTGGCCGTGGCCCGCCCGAGGTCGGCGACCACCGCCGCGATCTCCTCCGGCTCGTCGATGTCGCCCCAGTCCAGGTCCACGGCGTACGGCGAGACCTCGGCGACCAGCTGGCCCGCGCCGTCCAGCTCGGTCCAGCCCAGCCACGGGTCGGCGTTCGCCTGCAGAGCGCGCTGGGAGATCACCGTGCGGTGACCCTCGTGCTGGAAGTAGTCGTGCAGCGCCTGGTCCGTGATGTGCCGGGAGACGGCCGGGGTCTGGGCCTGCTTGATGTAGATCACCACGTCGTTCTCGAGGGCGTCGGTGTGGCCCTCCAGAAGGATGTTGTACGACGGCAGCCCGGCCGATCCGATGCCGATGCCGCGGCGGCCGACCACGTCCTTCACCCGGTACGAGTCCGGGCGGTCCAGGGACGCGTCCGGCAGCGTCTCCAGATAGCCGTCGAAGGCGGCCAGCACCTTGTAGCGGGTGGCCGCGTCCAGCTCGATGGAGCCGCCACCCGGCGCGAAGCGGCGCTCGAAGTCGCGGATCTCGGTCATGGAGTCCAGCAGCCCGAAGCGGGTCAGCGAGCGGGCGTCCCGCAGCGCGTCCAGGAGCGGGCCCTGCGCGGTGTCCAGCGTGAACGGCGGCACCTCGTCGCTCTTGGCGCCGGTCGCCAGGGCGTGCACGCGCTCGCGGTACGCGCTCGCGTAGATCCGCACCAGCTCGGTGATCTGCTCGTCGCCGAGCGCCTTGGCGTACCCGATGAGGGCGACGGAGGCGGCGAAGCGCTTGAGGTCCCAGGTGAAGGGGCCGACGTAGGCCTCGTCGAAGTCGTTGACGTTGAAGATCAGGCGGCCGTTGGCGTCCATGTACGTGCCGAAGTTCTCCGCGTGCAGATCGCCGTGGATCCACACGCGCGAGGTGCGCTCGTCGAGGTACGGTCCACCGCGCTTCTCGGGCTCCAGGTCGTGGTAGAAGAGGCACGCCGTGCCGCGGTAGAACGCGAAGGCCGAGGCCGCCATCTTCCGGAACTTCACGCGGAACGCGGCCGGGTCGGCGGCCAGGAGCTCGCCGAAGGCGGTGTCGAAGACGGCGAGGATCTCGTCGCCGCGCTGCTCGCCGTTGAGCTTGGGGACCGACATCGCTGGGTGCCTCCTGGTGCATGAACGTGTACGACAGCGTTTCTGTCGTCTTCAACGGTCGGGGGCGGACGAAAGTGCCCGTCGTCCCTCGCTGTGAAGGTACGCGGGGCAGCCCTCCGAGTGTCAGTGCCGAGGCATAGACTTCGACGCTGTCCCCCGAACTGTCCGCCAGCCTGTCGCCGAGCGTTTTCCCTGGAGGCCACGCCGTGTCAAAGCCGCCGTTCACGCACCTGCACGTCCACACCCAGTACTCGCTGCTGGACGGTGCCGCGCGGCTGAAGGACATGTTCGACGCGTGCAACGAGATGGGCATGACGCACATCGCCATGTCCGACCACGGCAACCTCCACGGGGCGTACGACTTCTTCCACACCGCGAAGAAGGCCGGAGTCACCCCGATCATCGGGATCGAGGCGTACGTCGCCCCCGAGTCCCGGCGCAACAAGCGCAAGATCCAGTGGGGCCAGCCGCACCAGAAGCGCGACGACGTCTCCGGTTCCGGTGGTTACACCCACAAGACGATGTGGGCCGTCAACAAGACGGGCCTGCACAACCTCTTCCGGCTGTCCTCCGACGCGTACGCCGAGGGCTGGCTCCAGAAGTGGCCCCGGATGGACAAGGAGACGATCTCCCAGTGGTCCGAGGGGATCGTGGCCTCCACCGGCTGCCCCTCCGGTGAGGTCCAGACCCGGCTGCGGCTGGGACAGGAGGAGGAAGCCCTCAAGGCGGCGGCCGACTACCAGGACATCTTCGGCAAGGACCGCTACTTCCTGGAGCTGATGGACCACGGCATCGAGATCGAGCACCGGGTCCGCAAGGGCCTCCTGGAGATCGGCAAGAAGCTCGGCATCCCCCCGCTGGTCACCAACGACTCGCACTACACCTACGCGCACGAGGCGACCGCCCATGACGCCCTGCTGTGCATCCAGACCGGCAAGAACCTCTCCGATCCGGACCGCTTCAGGTTCGACGGCACCGGCTATTACCTGAAGTCCACGGACGAGATGTACGCCGTCGACTCCTCGGACGCCTGGCAGGAGGGGTGCGCCAACACCCTGCTGGTCGCGGAGATGGTCGACACCACCGGCATGTTCGAGGCCAAGAACCTCATGCCGAAGTTCGACATCCCCGAGGGCTACACCGAGGTCACCTGGTTCAAGGAGGAGGTCCGGGTCGGCATGGAGCGCCGCTTCCCGGGCGGCGTCCCCGAGGACCGTCAGAAGCAGGCCGAGTACGAGATGGACGTCATCATCCAGATGGGGTTCCCGGGCTACTTCCTCGTCGTCGCCGACTTCATCATGTGGGCCAAGAACAACGGCATCGCGGTCGGCCCCGGCCGAGGCTCCGCGGCCGGCTCGATCGTCGCCTACGCCATGGGCATCACCGACCTCGACCCGATCCCGCACGGCCTGATCTTCGAGCGGTTCCTCAACCCCGAGCGCGTCTCCATGCCCGACGTCGACATCGACTTCGACGAGCGCAGGCGCGTCGAGGTGATCAGGTACGTGACGGAGAAGTACGGCGCCGACAAGGTCGCCATGATCGGCACCTACGGCAAGATCAAGGCGAAGAACGCCATCAAGGACTCCGCGCGCGTGCTGGGCTACCCGTACGCGATGGGCGACCGCCTCACCAAGGCGATGCCCGCCGACGTCCTCGGCAAGGGCATCGACCTCGACGGCATCACCAACCCCACGCACCCTCGCTACAGCGAGGCGGGCGAGATCCGCGGGATGTACGAGAACGAGCCGGACGTCAAGAAGGTCATCGACACCGCGAAGGGCGTCGAGGGCCTGGTGCGGCAGATGGGCGTGCACGCCGCCGGCGTGATCATGTCCAGCGAGCCCATCGTCGACCACGCCCCCATCTGGGTGCGGCACACCGACGGCGTGACCATCACGCAGTGGGACTACCCGCAGTGCGAGTCGCTGGGCCTGCTGAAGATGGACTTCCTCGGCCTGCGCAACCTGACGATCATGGACGACGCCGTCAAGATGGTGAAGTCCAACAAGGGCGTCGACCTCGACCTGCTGTCCCTGCCGCTCGACGACCCGAAGACCTTCGAACTCCTCCAGCGCGGCGACACCCTCGGCGTCTTCCAGTTCGACGGCGGTCCGATGCGTTCGCTGCTGCGGCTGATGAAGCCCGACAACTTCGAAGACATCTCCGCCGTGTCGGCGCTGTACCGTCCGGGCCCGATGGGCATGGACTCGCACACCAACTACGCCCTGCGCAAGAACAAGCTCCAGGAGATCACCCCGATCCACAAAGAGCTGGAGGAGCCCCTCGAAGAGGTCCTGGCCGTCACCTACGGCCTGATCGTCTACCAGGAGCAGGTGCAGAAGGCCGCCCAGATCATCGCCGGGTACTCGCTCGGCGAAGCCGACATCCTGCGCCGCGTGATGGGCAAGAAGAAGCCCGACGAACTGGCGAAGAACTTCGTCCTGTTCCAGAAGGGCGCCCGCGACAAGGGCTACAGCGACGAGGCCATCCAGGCCCTGTGGGACGTGCTGGTCCCCTTCGCCGGCTACGCGTTCAACAAGGCGCACTCCGCCGCGTACGGCCTGGTCTCGTACTGGACCGCCTACCTGAAGGCCAACCACCCGGCCGAGTACATGGCCGGACTGCTCACCTCGGTCAAGGACGACAAGGACAAGTCGGCCGTCTACCTCAACGAGTGCCGACGCATGGGCATCAAGGTGCTCCCGCCGAACGTGAACGAGTCGGTGCACAACTTCGCCGCGCAGGGCGACGACGTGATCCTCTTCGGCCTCGAAGCCGTGCGCAACGTCGGCACGAACGTGGTGGAGTCGATCATCAGGAGCCGCAAGGCCAAGGGCAAGTACGGCTCCTTCCCCGACTACCTCGACAAGGTCGAGGCGGTGGCCTGCAACAAGCGGACCACGGAATCGCTGATCAAGGCGGGCGCGTTCGACAGCCTGGGGCACACCCGCAAGGGCCTCACCGCGCACTTCGAGCCGATGATCGACAACGTGGTCGCGGTCAAGCGCAAGGAGGCCGAGGGCCAGTTCGACCTCTTCGGCGGCATGGGCGAGGAGGAGAGCAGCGAGCCCGGCTTCGGACTCGACGTCGTCTTCACCGAGGACGAGTGGGAGAAGACCTATCTGCTCGCCCAGGAGCGGGAGATGCTCGGTCTGTACGTCTCCGACCACCCCCTGTTCGGCCTGGAGCACGTGCTGTCCGACAAGGCCGACGCGGGCATCGCCCAGCTGACCGGCGGCGAGCACGCGGACGGCGCCGTCGTGACCATCGGCGGCATCATCTCCGGCCTCCAGCGCAAGATGACCAAGCAGGGCAACGCGTGGGCGATCGCCACCGTCGAGGACCTCGCCGGTTCCATCGAGTGCATGTTCTTCCCGGCGACGTACCAGCTGGTGTCGACCCAACTCGTCGAGGACGCCGTCGTGTTCGTCAAGGGCCGCCTCGACAAGCGCGAGGACGTGCCGCGGCTGGTCGCGATGGAGCTCCAGGTCCCCGACCTGTCGAACGCGGGCACCAACGCGCCCGTGATCCTCACCATCCCCGCCACCAGGGTCACCCCGCCGATGGTCAACCGCCTCGGCGAGATCCTCACCCATCACAAGGGTGACAGTGAGGTCCGTATCAAGCTCCAAGGCCCGACCAAGACGACGGTGCTGCGGCTGGACCGGCACCGCGTGAAGCCCGACCCGGCGCTCTTCGGTGACCTGAAGGTGCTGCTCGGCCCGTCCTGTCTGGCGGGCTGAACGGCCGCGCGCCGGAGCGCCGGCGCTGAATGCGCGAGAGGGGCGCACCTCGTACGGGGTGCGCCCCTCTTGATGTGCCTGGGTCTCAACGACCCGATATGCAGATGTCAGTTGTGACCGAAGCGCTTCTGCCGGCCTTTGCGGGCCATGTCGCCGGGAGTCACCTGCGGCGTGGCGCGCTGCTCGGTCTGCGTCTCCATCGCGGACTGCTGAGCCTGCTGCTGACCACGCTCGGACTGCGGCTGTTTCCGGTCCTGCTTCTTGTTCTTGGCCATGGTGATGCCTCCTGTGGGGGTTCTAGGGGCCAGGGCCGGGACCAGATTCACATAGGCTGACTAAGAACGCATTTCGGATAATTACCGTGCGTAACAGCGGTTGTCGGGGCGTGAGGCATGGCGCACCGGGGATTCGATGCCCCGAAACGCCACGCCGAAGATCGAGTTCGCCCCGTTAACCCCCGCGTGGTCGGGCAGACTCGAAGGAAGCCCAAAGCAAACCTCCCGGGAAGAGGGTGAGTCGCGTGGACCGCTGCATCGTCCTGGTGGACGCCGGGTATCTGCTGGGGGCCGCCGCCAGCCTGCTCGCCGGGGAACCATCCCGGTCCCGGATCGCCGTCGATCACACCGCCCTCATCCAGGGGCTGCGCGAACGCGCCGAGTCCGACACCCAGCAGCCCCTGCTGCGCATCTACTGGTTCGACGGCGCCCCCGACCGCGTCCCGCAGCCCGAGCACCGCAGGCTGCGGGTGATGCCCCGGGTCACCGTCCGGCTCGGTGCCCTGACCCGAAGCGACGGCCGCTGGGCACAGAAGGGCGTGGACGCCGCGATGCACGCCGAGCTGACCGAACTCGCCCGCAACCGCGCCTGCTCGGACGTGGTGCTGGTGACCGGTGACGGGGATCTGCTGCCCGGCATGATGGCCGCCAAGGAGCACGGGGTCGCCGTACATCTGTGGGCCGTCCAGGCCGCGGACGGTGACTACAACCAGTCCGAGGACCTGGTCGCCGAGGCGGACGAGCGGCGCGTACTCGACCGTGCGTGGATCACCAAGGCCGTACGCGCCAAGGAGCTCACCGGGGTGTGCGCCCCGCCGCCCGTGCCCCGGCCCGAGATCGCCGCGATCCTGTCCGCGCCGCTGCCCGACTCCGCGCTCGGCGCGGCGACCCAGCGGCCCGCCGAGGAGGCCGAGCACGCGCAGGCCGCCGCCTCGGAGAACGGCACGCAGGAGCGGGTGCCCGCGCCCAAGGGCGTGCCCACGCCGAAGGACCTCGCCGCCCTGCGCGCGCCCGGCGTGCCGCCCGCCCCGCCGGCGAGCGCGACCCTGCGGTGGTCCTCCGACAAGGGCTGGGTCGACCGGCCCGGCGTCGCGGCCGAACCGCCGGACGCCGCCTCCATGCCGACGCTCGCGCAGCTGACCACGGCGGAGCAGCGGTGGGCCGACCGGGAGGAGGACATCACGACCGTCGGCGGTGATCCCTACGAGGTGGGGCAGGTCTTCGCACGCCGGTGGATGGAGCGGCTCGGGGAGCAGAACAATCTGCAGAAGCTGTCCGGGATGTATCCGCGGATCCCGCACCGGATCGACGGGGAGTTGCTCAGGTACGCGGCCCGGTTCGGGCTGCTCGCACACAAGGACGACCAGATCGACGAGCACGACCGGTACGCGATCCGTGCCGGGTTCTGGCGGGAGGTCGACGTACGCACGGCCGCGGAGCATGCGCCTGCCGGGGAGTGACCCCGGCGAATTCCGGGTTACCGGCGGATTTCTTACGGCAAGCAGGCGATTTGTGCCCAGTGGCCGCCCCGGGCACGGAACGGGGGTCCGGACCCCGTAGGCTCGTCCCTTGTGAGTAGGCGCGCGGCACAGGCATTTCGGCACGATGGTGATGTCGTGTGCGCCCTGCGTGGGCTGACCAAGACCTACCCGGCCGTGCGCGGACGGCGCGGGGCGCCGGGCACTCCCGAGGTGCGGGCCACCGACGACGTACGGCTGGACATCCGGCGCGGCGAGATCTTCGGACTGCTCGGGCCCAACGGCGCCGGCAAGACCACGCTCGTGCGTCAGCTCACCGGCTTGATGCGGCCCGACGCCGGGAGCGTCGAGATCCTCGGGCACGACATCGTGCGGCATCCGGAGCGGGCCGCGCGGATTCTGGCGTATCTCGGGCAGGAGTCGACCGCCCTCGACGAGCTGACCGTCTCGCTCGCCGCCGAGACGACCGGGCGGCTGCGCGGCCTGGACGTGCGAGCGGCGCGGGCCGAGCGGGACGCCGTACTCGACGAACTGGGGCTCACACCCCTCGCGGGGCGGCCGCTGAAGAAGCTGTCCGGCGGGCAGCGCCGGCTGGCCTGCTTCGCCGCCGCGCTGGTGGGGGAGCGGCCGTTGCTCGTGCTGGACGAGCCGACCGCGGCGATGGACCCGGTGGCGCGGCGGGCCGTGTGGTCTGCCGTGGACAGGCGCCGTGCCGAGCGCGGCACGACCGTGCTGCTCGTCACCCACAACGTCATCGAGGCCGAGACCGTGCTCGACCGGGTCGCGGTGCTCGACCGGGGCCGCGTGATCGCCTGTGACACGCCGTCCGGGCTCAAGGAGCGCGTCGCGGGCGAGGTCCGGGTCGATCTGCTGTGGCGGGACCGGGCGCCGCTGGACGTGCCCGAGGTCGCGGCGCTGCAGGACCGGGTCGTGGAGTCCGGGCGCCGCTGGACGCTGCGGCTCGCCCCCGAGGAGGCCCGCGCGGTCGTCGCCACCGTCACCGGCGGGGCCGCCTTCGCCGCGCTGGACGACTTCACGCTCGCCACGCCGCGCCTGGAGGACGTCTATCTGGCGCTGGGCGGCGCCGCACAGCAGGGGCTGGTGAAGGCTTGAGCACGCTGACCGCCGTATCCGTATCCGTATCCGTATCCGTATCCGTACGGAACAGGGCCACCTCCCCCGTGAACCCCCGTGTGAAAGGGAGCAGCGCCACGTGAGTGTCGTACCCGCCGAGGTTCTGCCGGGCAGCGCCCTGGCCGTGGACGAGAAGGCCGGTCCGGTCGCGGCCGAGCTCGGGCCGCGGGCGCGGCTGTGGCCGTCGCTGTGCGCCGTGTACCGGGCCCAGCTGTCCCGTGCCCGGGTCGCGCGCATCCCGCTGCTGTTCGTGGCGACCTTCCAGTCGATCGGGATCATGATCCTGATGCGCGGGGTCGTGGACGGCGGAGCCGAGGCACAGGCCGTGGTGGCCGGGTCGTCCGTGCTCGTGGTCGCCTTCGTCGCGCTGAACCTGCTCGCGCAGTACTTCGGGCAGTTGCGGGCCAGCGGCGGGCTCGATCACTACGCCACCCTGCCGGTGCCGCCCGCCGCGGTGGTGCTGGGCGCGGCGGGGGCGTACGCCTCCTTCACCGTGCCGGGGACCGTGGTGACGGCCGTCTTCGGGTGCGCGCTGTTCGGGTTGCCGGTCGCGCATCTGTGGGTGCTCGTCGCCGTGATCCCGCTGGCGGGCGCCGCGCTCGCCGGGCTGGGCGCCGCGCTCGGGCTGCTCGCGCCGCGGCCCGAACTGGCCACGCTCCTCGGGCAGCTGGGGATGTCCGCGGCCCTGCTGCTGGGGGTGCTGCCGGCCGACCGGATGCCGGAGGCGGTCCGGTTCACCCGGGATCTGCTGCCGTCGACGTACGGCGTGGAGGCCTTCGCGCGGACCTTCGGGGAGCGGCCCGACTGGGCGTTCGTGCTCGGGGATCTCGCCGTGTGCGGGATGCTCGGCGTCGTCTCGCTGGGCGTCGCCACCTGGGCGTACCGCCGGGCGGCCGTCCGGTGACGCGTCGCACAGGGCGGCCTGGCACGATGGCAGGGTGACCGCTCCGCTGACTCCACCACCGCACCCGCGTGACCAGTCCTCGAACAATGCGTGGCAGCCGCCCGCCGGTGGGAACGCGAGTTCCGCCTCCTACGGGGCCCCGCAGGGTGCCCCGCACGACGCTGTGTACGGTGCCCCGCCGGGGGCGCCGAGTCCTCATGGCTCCCATGGCCACCACGGCGCTCAGGGCCCGTACGGCATATCTGGCTCGTACGAACAGGACGGTCCCGGCATGAAGACCGAAGTGCGAGAGGCCGCCGTGGTCGCGGTGGTCGTGGCGTTCTTCGGGGCACTGCTCGGGGTGCTGTGGTGGTGGCTGGCGCCGAGTGTGCCTCTGGTCGGGGATGTCGTCGACAAGAGCTGGGTCGTCTACTTCAAGGACTCCGAGGGGGAGCAGGCTGTCGGGGTGGACGGAACGTTCACTCTGCTTGCGCTTGCGTTCGGGCTGGTCAGTGCGGTGGGGGTGTTCCTGTGGCGGCGGCGTGGGGGTGTGCCGTTGGTGGTTGCGCTGGCGGTCGGGGGGTTTCTCGGGTCGTTGCTGGCCTGGCGGGTCGGGGTGTGGCTCGGGCCCACCGAGAATGTGATCGCTCACGCGAAGGATGTGGGCAAGGGGGTTACGTTTTCGGCGCCGTTGAAGTTGGGGGCGAAGGGGTGTGGCTGGCGTGGCCTCTTGCCGCGTTGGTGGTGCACCTTGGGCTGACGGCGTTGTTCGGGCCGCGCGATGCGGAGCCGTATCAGGGGCCAGGGCCCTCTGAGGGGCATCAGCAGGCGGGGCCGTATGGGGTGCCGCCGGCGTAGGGCTTGTCGGGTTCGGGTTGGTGGCACGCCGGGTGGGTTTCGCCCCCGCCGCCCCTACCCTTCCCGTCCTCCAGGGGCGCTGCCCCTTCGGACCCCGGCCCTGGGGGCTGCCGCCCCCAGACCCCCGCTATCGGCCCTGAACGGGCCTCGTCCTCAAACGCCGGACAGGCTGAAATGCCTGGACCGGCGTCGAGAGGCGAAGGCCCCCTTACAGAGCCCGCCCCTACGCCGGGCGGCGCCCATGGTTCGAGCGGCCCTTCTTGGTGCGCCACTTGCGTTTCCGGGTTTTCTTCGACATGTCTCTCGTAATTAACCGAGGAGTCCGGGTTCGTCGAGGGGTCACGCACGTCCGATGGGGGCCAGGGTCGCGTTCGTGAGGGTGGTCAGGTCGGTGGGGGAGAGTTCGACCTCCAGGCCGCGGCGGCCCGCCGAGATGCAGATCGTGGGGTGGGCGGAGGCCGAGGCGTCCAGGACCGTGGGGAGTCTCTTGCGCTGGCCGAGGGGGGAGATGCCGCCCCGGACGTAGCCCGTGGTGCGTTCCGCCAGGGCCGGGTCGGCCATCGCGGCGCGCTTGCCGCCGACCGCCGCTGCCAGGGCCTTGAGGTCCAGTTGGCCGGCGACCGGGACCACGGCCACGGTGAGGTTGCCGTCCACGTCCGCGACCAGCGTCTTGAAGACCCTGTCGGGGGACACGCCCATCGCCTCGGCGGCCTCGTCGCCGTAGGAGGGGTGGGAGGGGTCGTGGTCGTAGGAGTGGGTCGTGTAGTCGATGCCCGCCGCGGTCAGGGCCACGGTCGCCGGTGTGCCGCCCGACTGCTGCTGCTTCTTGGACTTCTTCGCCATGTCGTTCCGCTCAGTTCCTGCTCAGTTGAGACTCGTCGGGCCGCGCGTCAGGTCCGATGCCGGCAGGGACGGCAGCGTACGGATGATCGAGGTCTCGGCGCGAAGGAGTTTCAGCTCGTCGCGCAGGCGGGACGCGGTGTCGGCGGACTGGAGCAGGCGTTGCTTCGTCGGGGTGTCCAGCATCATCGCGGCCGCCACCAGGTAGGAGACGACCGAGGGCTGGTCAGGGAGGTCGGCCGTGGTGGAGAGGGAGCGTTCGCGGGCGCCCGCCAGGCGCTTCTGGTACTGGCGGAACGCGCGCAGGACGCCTTCGGCCAGGGCGCCTGCCTCCTCGCCCGGCTCGTCGGGCAGTTCTTCCAGTTCCGCCGTCAGGAAGGGCCCCGACGCGTCCACCGACAGCAGCCGCACCCTTGTCGTGCCCGTCGCCAGCACCTCGAAGGTGCCGTCGGCCCGCTCCCGGATCGTCGCCGCGTCCGCCACACATCCCACCCCGTGGAACGCCTTGACCGGGTCCGGGCCGAAGCCGGCCGCCGGGCCGCGGTCGGGCAGCGCCGTGGGGTCCGGCATGCCGGGGGCGCTCTGGGCGACCTCGTGGCCGTCGCGGATCGCCACGACGGCGAAACGGCGCGCTTCCTCCTCGGGGGTCTTGAGGAGGTCACGCATCATGGCGCGATAGCGCTCCTCGAAGACGTTGAGCGGGAGCACGAGACCCGGGAACAGCACCGAGTTCAGGGGGAAGAGCGGAAGGCGGACGGTCACGGCGCCAAAGCCTAGTGGTCGCCGGGGTGAACGCGTCCGGCGAGCCCACCTGGTGGATGTCCGCCGCGGGCACCGCGAGCCTGTGCGGAGGCGGCTGCCCGTCGCCGCACCTCGTCGCGCACTTCCAGGAACCGGCCCAGCGGATCGTCCGAGAACCGGCTCCAGGGGAAGGAGGTGGCGTACGGGCCGATCAGACGTAGCTGCTCCAGGGCGTCCTCCCAGCGGCCCAGCCGTGCCAGGACGCACGTCAGCTTGTTGCGGGTCGCGGCCGGCCAGAGGTCGGCCGCCGGGAACCGGGCGGAGAGCGCGATGGCCCGGTCGGCCGCCGCGTCCAGCCGCTCCGGCGGCACCCCCGGACCGCAGCCGTCGTTCAGGTACGCGAGGACGGCCCGGGTCGGCAGGGCCTGCACCAGGGACGCGGCCGGGGCGTCCTGTGCGGCCCGGTCGGCGAAGTCGAGGCACTCACGGTGGGAGCCGTGCCAGGACGAGGCCAGATAGCGCAGGGCGGCCACATGGCAGCCGTAATGGAGCGGGGCGCGGCGCAGGGCCGCCTCCCACAGCTCCCCGAAGTAGGTGTGCCCGGCGCGTGAGCCGCGCGCGTGGTCCAGAGCGAGCCGCCAGGGCACCGGGTCGCGGTCGTCGGCGCGGGCGGCGGCGGTGATCAGCGGGCTCACCCCTCGTAGCAGTTCGGCGCGGGCCGGTGACTGCCAGGCGTGGTCCACGGCGACCTGGGCCCTGACCAGCAGGACGTCCGGATCGTGCGGGGCGGCGGCGTACCAGGCCCCCAGCCACTCGGGCCGCGAGCGCGCGAAGGCGGCCAGGCGCAGCGCGTATCCGTCGCGGTAGTCCCACTGCGCCTCGTGCCGCGTGGCGGCGAGCAGCTCGGCAGCGGTCTCGTACGCGCCCTGCCCGGCCGCGACCAGCGCGGGTCCGAGGCGGTCGTCAGGCGCGTCGAGGAGCACCTCGTCGTCGATGGGGAGACCGACGCCGGGGTGTTCTACGGTCCTTGTCGTCCGGGACGCACGGCCGAACGGGGGCAGCAGAGCCATGGTGTCGACCATTGAAGGACCGCTGGTCACGCCCGCGCCAGAGGGAACGGGCAAGACGTGGAAAGTTGTACGCCGTCAGGTCAAGAACAGGTAAAGGTCCACTGTTCAACAACTGTCCGACATCTATATATTCGGCTCTGCAGTCACAACATCCTCATCGGCCTCAGCAGCCTCAGCTCCGGCGCAGCATCCGTGTCGCCCCCGCTGCCACCGTCGTCGCCAGGATCCAGCCCAGCAGGATCATCGCCGCGGCCAGCCACTGCCAGGCGCCGCTCAGCTGCCAGAACCCGACCTGGCCGAGGTCGATCACCGGAAGCAGCAGGTCGAGGGCGAAAAGGGTCGGGTTCCAGGCCGGATGCTCGCCGCCCTTGAGCGGCGGTGGGTCGGCGTACGTGAAGGCCACCGAACTCGCCGCCCAGAGCACGGCCATCCACACCGCCGCCCGGCCCGGCCGATAGCCGTACGCGACCATCCAGTCCTGCGCGTATCCCACGAGCTTGGCCGCGGGCGGCAGGGTCTCGCGGCGGCGGCGCTGCTTGGCGAGGAGCACCTCGCGCGCGTCCTCGTCCTCGCCGCCGGCCCGCAGCACGGTGGCCAGCCGCTCATACGGCTCCGGGTTGTACTCGGCGGTCGCGGCGGTCACCCACTCCAGCCGCCGCTCCAGCGGGAACGGGCCGCGCGGCACCAGGTTCTCGTACTGGAAGCCGCCCATGTGCAGCCGGCCGGGGCCCGGCCAGGCGTCGGCCCGGTCCATCAGGTTGACGACCCGCGCCCCGGACAGCACCACACCGCCGCGCTCCGCCCGCTCGCCGAGGAAGCGCAGCTCGGGCGTCTGGATACGGCGCAGCGACAGCTCCTGCTCGTCGGTGAAGGTGAACCGGGCCCGCTCCAGGTCGACCGCGTCCCCGAACCGTCCGTCGTCGAGCCGCACCCCGCCCTGGCACTCGAACCGCTGGATGCGCGTCCCACGCGCGGGAGTGCGGCCGCTCAGCAGCGGGCTGCCGACGCCCGCCGGAGTCAGGTACAGCGTGCGCCCGACGGTCAGCTGGGGGGCGTTCAGTGCGAGCCGGGTGTACGGGTTGACCAGCCGCGCGCCCCGCAGGCTCAGCGACACGCCGATGCTGGCGCCGCGCAGACTCAGCTCACCGTGCGACTCCAGCATCTCGGCCTGGAGGTCCTGGCCGACGCTGATGCCGTCCGCGCCGATCGAGCGGCCACTGCGGTCGCGGTAGACGATCGCCTGGTTGAGCAGCAGATCCGTGCCGATGTGGGCGTCGGTGAGCCGTACGCCGTTGTGGAAGCGGCAGCGCGGCAGATGCAGGTCGCCCTCGGTGTTCACGCGGGCGGCCTCCAGCCGCGGCACCGCGCAGTCCACCAGCCGCAGGGTCGTGAAGCGGGCCTCCGGCAGCAGGATCTCCCGGTCGAAGCGGCAGCGGCGCATCTCGACGTACGGGTCCACCGTGCCGCCCGCCAGGTCCATCGTGCCGCTGATCCGCACGCCGACCAGCTTCAGCGCGGAGACCCGGCCGGCGAGTGCGGGCGGGCCGTCCAGCAGCAGCCAGCAGACGATACGCGCGCGTACCGTGCGCTCGTCTCCCCAGGGATGCCCGCCGTGTGGATCGTCGACGACGGTGTCGCCGCTGCTCAGGTCGTACACGCTGCCGTTGCGGAAGGCCTGCCACATGCCGAGTTCGGCGGCGGTCAGGTCGTTCGGCAGGTCGTCCGGCAGGTCTCCGTCGCGGAGGCCGGCGCCTTCGGTCACGTCTCGTCCATCCCCCTTGGGTCTGCTGGTTCCGCTGGTTCCGCATTGGCTACTCACGGGTTTCGTACAACCGTTCAATGCCCGCTGAGTGACGCCCCGAACGCTAGACGTGAAGGTGATCTTCCGGGTTCCTGGAGGGTTCTGTATCAGCCATTGATACGCGCGACCAGTGCCGGACGCGGGTCTGAGAGAATTGAGCCCGTGATCTCCCGAATCGATCTGCGCGGCGACGCCCTTCCCGAAGGCCCCGCCCTGCGCGACCTGCTGCCCCGAGCCGACTTCGACGTCTCGGCCGCCCTGGAGAAGGTGCGTCCGATCTGCGAGGCCGTGCATCATCGGGGCGACGCGGCGCTGATCGACTTCGCGGAGAAGTTCGACGGGGTCAGGCTCGACCAGGTGCGGGTGCCCGCCGAGGCGCTCGAAAAGGCCCTCGCGGAACTCGACCCGGCCGTACGCGCGGCCCTGGAGGAGTCCATCCGCCGCGCCCGTCTCGTCCACCGCGAGCAGCGCCGTACGACGCACACGACCCAGGTCGTGCCGGGCGGTTCCGTGACCGAGAAGTGGGTGCCGGTCGACCGCGTCGGGCTGTACGCGCCCGGCGGCCGGTCCGTCTACCCGTCCTCCGTGATCATGAACGTGGTGCCCGCTCAGGAGGCAGGTGTCGAGTCGATCGCGCTGGCCTCTCCGGCCCAGGCCGAGTTCGGCGGCCTGCCGCACCCGACGATCCTCGCCGCGTGCGCGCTGCTGGGCGTCGACGAGGTGTACGCAGCCGGTGGCGCCACGGCCGTCGCGATGTTCGCGTACGGCACCGAGTCCTGCCCGCCCGCCAACATGGTCACCGGCCCCGGCAACATCTGGGTCGCCGCCGCCAAGCGCTACTTCACCGGCAAGATCGGCATCGACGCCGAGGCGGGCCCGACCGAGATCGCGGTCCTCGCGGACTCCACCGCGGACCCGGTGCACGTCGCCTCCGACCTGATCAGCCAGGCCGAGCACGACCCGCTCGCCGCCGCCGTCCTCGTCACCGACTCCGTGGAGCTGGCGGACGCGGTCGAGAAGGAGCTGGAGCCGCAGGTCGCGGCCACGAAGCACATCGACGACCGGATCGTCCCGGCCCTGAAGGGCAGGCAGTCCGCGATCGTCCTGGTCGACGGCGTCGACGAGGGCCTCAAGGTCGTCGACGCGTACGGCGCCGAGCACCTGGAGATCCAGACGGCCGACGCGGCCGCCGTGGCCGACCGGGTGCGCAACGCCGGCGCGATCTTCATCGGCCCGTGGGCCCCGGTCTCGCTCGGCGACTACGCCGCCGGATCCAACCACGTGCTGCCCACCGGCGGCTGTGCCTGCCACTCCTCGGGCCTGTCCGTCCAGTCCTTCCTGCGCGGCATCCACATCGTCGACTACACGAAGGACGCGCTGGCGGAGGTCGCGCAGCACGTGGTCACGCTGGCGGAGGCGGAGGACCTGCCGGCGCACGGCGCGGCGATCAAGGCCAGGTTTGTCGGAGACGAACAAATGTCGCGTGGCTGGAAGGTACCCGAGAGCAAGTGAGCGACGTACGCATCGACGATCTCCCCGTGCGGGACGAGCTGCGCGGCAAGTCCCCTTACGGCGCGCCCCAGCTGGACGTCCCCGTACGGCTGAACACCAACGAGAACCCCTACCCCCTGCCCGAGCCGCTGGTCGAGCGGATCGCCGAGCGGGTGCGTGAGGCGGCCCGGAACCTCAACCGCTACCCGGACCGGGACGCCGTGGAGCTGCGCACGCAGCTCGCGAAGTACCTGACGGACACCTCCGGCTACGAGGTCGCCCTGGCCAACGTGTGGGCGGCCAACGGCTCCAACGAGGTCATCCAGCAGCTGCTGCAGACCTTCGGCGGACCGGGCCGTACGGCGATCGGCTTCGAGCCGTCGTACTCGATGCACGGCCTCATCTCGCGCGGCACCGGCACCGGCTGGATCTCCGGCCCCCGCAACGACGACTTCACGATCGACGTCACGGCCGCCGAGAAGGCGATCGCCGAGCACCGGCCCGACGTCGTCTTCATCACCACCCCCAACAACCCCACGGGCAACGCGGTCCCGCGCGAGACGGTCCTGGCGCTGTACGACGCCGCGCAGGCCGCCAAGCCGTCGATGGTCGTCGTCGACGAGGCGTACGTCGAGTTCAGCCACGGCGACTCGCTGCTGCCGCTGCTCGAAGGTCGGCCGAATCTCGTCGTCTCCCGGACGATGTCGAAGGCCTTCGGCGCCGCCGGCCTGCGCCTGGGCTATCTCGCGGCGCACCCGGCGGTCGTGGACGCCGTCCAGCTCGTACGCTTGCCGTATCACCTGTCGGCCGTCACCCAGGCGACCGCGCTGGCCGCCCTGGAGCACACCGACATGCTGCTCAAGTACGTCGAGCAGCTGAAGGCCGAGCGGGACCGGTTGGTCACCGAGCTGAGGGCGGCCGGCTACGAGGTCGTCGAGTCGGACGCGAACTTCGTGCAGTTCGGGCGATTCGACGACGCGGGCGGCTCGCATGCGGCCTGGCAGAAGATCCTCGACCGGGGCGTCCTGGTCCGGGACAACGGCATCCCCGGGTGGTTGCGGGTCAGCGCCGGAACCCCCGAAGAGAACGACGCGTTCCTCGACGCGGTACGTGACTTGCAGCGTTTTGTGGGGGACACCCCACACCCCCGAAGGAGCAGAGCGCATGAACCGCGTAGGCCGCATAGAGCGGGTGACGAAGGAGACCTCGGTCCTCGTCGAGATCGATCTCGACGGGTCCGGCAAGGTCGACGTGTCGACAGGTGTCGGCTTCTACGACCACATGCTCGACCAGCTCGGCCGGCACGGTCTGTTCGACCTGACCGTGAAGACCGAGGGCGACCTGCACATCGACTCGCACCACACCATCGAGGACACCGCCCTCGCGCTGGGCGCCGCCTTCAAGCAGGCGCTGGGCGACAAGGTGGGGATCTACCGCTTCGGCAACTGCACGGTTCCGCTCGACGAGTCGCTCGCCCAGGTCACCGTCGACCTCTCGGGTCGCCCCTACCTCGTGCACACCGAGCCCGAGAACATGGCGCCGATGATCGGCGAGTACGACACCACGATGACCCGGCACATCCTGGAGTCCTTCGTCGCCCAGGCCCAGATCGCGCTGCACGTGCACGTGCCGTACGGGCGTAACGCCCACCACATCGTCGAGTGCCAGTTCAAGGCGCTGGCACGGGCCCTGCGGTACGCCTCCGAGCGGGACCCGCGCGCGGCGGGCATCCTTCCCTCGACGAAGGGTGCGCTGTAACCGATGAGCGGGCTGTCCACCATCCTGATCGTCGTCGGCCTCTTCCTGGTCGGCGGCATCATCTCCTTCGCCAAGCAGCAGATGCCGAAGAGCCTCATCGTGCTGCTCTCGATAGGCGCCGCGATGTGTCTCGTCGCCGGTGTCCTGAGGCTGGAGGTGTGGAATTGAGCGCTTCTTCGAAGAAGGTCGTCGTCTTCGACTACGGCTTCGGCAATGTGAGGTCCGCCGAGCGCGCCCTCGCGCGCGCGGGAGCCGACGTCGAGATCACGCGTGACTACGACAAGGCCATGAACGCCGACGGCCTGCTGGTGCCGGGCGTCGGCGCGTTCGCCGCCTGCATGCAGGGCCTGAAGGAGGCCCGCGGCGACTGGATCGTCGAGCGACGGCTGTCCGGCGGGCGCCCGGTGATGGGCATCTGTGTCGGCATGCAGATCTTGTTCGCGCGCGGCATCGAGCACGGGGTCGAGACCGAGGGCCTCGGCGAGTGGCCCGGCTCGGTCGAGCCGCTGCAGGCCGACATCGTGCCCCACATGGGCTGGAACACCGTGGACGTGGCGGCCGGCTCCGAGCTGTTCGCCGGGCTGGACGCGGACGCGCGCTTCTACTTCGTGCACTCCTACGCGGTCCACGACTGGACCCTGGAGACCGGGAACCCGCTGATGACCGCGCCGCTGGTCACCTGGTCGACGCACGGCAAGCCCTTCGTGGCCGCCGTGGAGAACGGCGCCCTGTGGGCCACGCAGTTCCACCCCGAGAAGTCCGGCGACGCCGGAGCGCAGCTGCTCACCAACTGGATCGGAACCCTGTAGAGACATGGCCAAGCTCGAACTCCTCCCCGCCGTAGACGTCCGCGACGGCCAGGCCGTCCGCCTCGTGCACGGCGAGTCCGGCACCGAGACCTCCTACGGCTCCCCCCTGGAGGCCGCCCTGGCCTGGCAGCGCTCGGGCGCCGAGTGGCTGCACCTGGTCGACCTGGACGCCGCCTTCGGCACCGGCGACAACCGCGGCCTGATCGCCGAGGTCGCGAAGGCGATGGACATCAAGGTCGAGCTGTCCGGCGGCATCCGCGACGACGCCTCCCTGGCCGCCGCGCTCGCCACGGGCTGCACGCGCGTGAACCTCGGTACGGCCGCCCTGGAGACCCCTGAGTGGGTCGCCAAGGTCATCGCCGAGCACGGCGACAAGATCGCCGTCGGTCTCGACGTACGCGGCACGACCCTGCGCGGTCGCGGCTGGACCCGTGACGGCGGCGACCTCTACGAGACGCTGGAGCGCCTCAACAACGAGGGCTGCGCCCGCTATGTCGTCACCGACATCGCCAAGGACGGCACGCTCCAGGGCCCGAACCTGGAGCTGCTGAAGAACGTCTGCGCGGCGACGGACCGCCCGGTGGTGGCCTCCGGAGGGGTCTCCTCGCTGGACGACCTGCGGGCCATCGCCGAGCTGGTCCCCCTCGGTGTCGAGGGCTCCATCGTCGGGAAGGCCCTGTACGCGAAGGCGTTCACCCTGGAAGAGGCCCTGGAGGTTGTCTCGTCATGACGTCCGATGCCGTACGGCGCGTACAGAGCGGAAGTCCTTGGGAAGAGTCCTTCGGTTTCGCACGTGCCGTGGCGGCGGGCGACCGCGTCCTGGTCGCGGGCACGACGCCCTTCAAGGGCGACGTGCTGTACGGCGAGGGCGACCCGTACGAACAGGCCAAGGTGGCCTTCGCCAACGCCATCGAGGCGATCGGCGAGTTCGGGCTCGACGCCGGGTCGGTGGTCCGTACGCGGATGTACCTGACGCACGCGCGGGACGTGGAGGCCGTGGGCCGGGCCCACAAGGAGTTCTTCGACGCCGTGCGCCCCGTCTCGACGCTGCTGGTCGTCGAGGGGTTCGTGGACTCGCGCATCCTGGTCGAAGTGGAAATAGAAGCATTCAGAAGGACGTTGGAGGAGCCGGTTTCATGACCCTGGCGGTCCGAGTCATCCCCTGCCTGGACGTGGACAACGGCCGGGTCGTCAAGGGCGTCAACTTCCAGAACCTGCGCGACGCGGGCGACCCCGTCGAGATGGCCAAGGTGTACGACGCCGAGGGCGCCGACGAGCTGACGTTCCTGGACATCACCGCGTCGTCCGGCAACCGCGAGACGACCTACGACGTGGTGCGCCGCACCGCCGAGCAGGTGTTCATCCCGCTGACGGTCGGCGGCGGGGTGCGCACGGCCGAGGACGTGAACAAGCTGCTGCGTGCGGGCGCGGACAAGGTGGGCGTCAACACCGCGGCCATCGCGCGCCCCGAGCTGATCCATGAGATCGCCGAGCGGTTCGGGCGGCAGGTGCTGGTGCTGTCGGTCGACGCGCGGCGCACGCCCGAGGGCACCTTCGAGGTGACCACCCACGGCGGCCGCCGCGGCACCGGCCTGGACGCCGTCGAGTGGGCGCACCGCGCGGCCGAGCTGGGCGCGGGCGAGATCCTGCTCAACTCGATGGACGCGGACGGCACCAAGGACGGCTACGACCTGGAGATGATCCAGGCCGTACGCAAGCACGTGACGATCCCGGTGATCGCCTCCGGCGGCGCCGGCAAGCTCACCGACTTCCCGCCGGCCATCGAGGCGGGGGCGGACGCGGTGCTGGCGGCGTCAGTGTTCCACTTCGGGGATCTGCGGATCGGCGAGGTGAAGGAGACGCTGCGGACGGCGGGACACCCCGTCCGCTGACCTCGGGCTGAGCCCCGGCCGTGCTGGAAGCGGCCGGGGCTTTCTCGCACCCCAGCGCCCTGGTCTGCGGGCTCGGCGGCACGGTCGGCCTGTGCGCAGGGAGCCTGCGCCGGGCGGAACTGCCTCGCTGACCGGCGCAGACCGCAGCGCCGTCGCCGTGGCGCTGCCGGCCGGAGCCCCTGTCCGGCGCCGCGATCGGGCCGTTGCGCACAGGGTCTGCGCCCGGCCGGACCTCCTCGCTGACCGGCGCAGACCGCAGCGCCGTCGCCGTGGCGCTGCCGGCCGGAGCCCATGACCGGCGCCATTCTCGGGCCGTTGCGTACGGGGTCTGCGCCCGGCCGGACCTCCTCGCTGACCGGCGCAGACCGCGAGCGACTTCCGGAGACCCGGCTAGATCCCGAGCTGCTTCGTCTCGTGCAGCTTGGCGATCGCGTCCTTGTCGCCGTCCAGCTCGACCTTGGCGGCGCCCTGGCGGCCGTAGGAGAACAGCAGCAGTTCCGAGGGCTCGCCGGTCACCGTGACGACCGGGGTGCCGCGGTGGGCGACCGCCGTCTGGCCGTCGGGGCGGCGCAGCACCAGGCCTGTGGGGGCGGTACGGCCCATCAGGCGGGCGGAGCGCTCCAGGCGGGACCAGAGGGCGTCCTGGAAGACCGGGTCGAGCTCGCGCGGCGTCCAGTCCGGCCGGGCGCGGCGGACGTCCTCCGTGTGGACGTAGAACTCGAGCGTGTTGGACGCCTCGTCGATCTGCTTGAGCTGGAACGGCGAGAAGCGCGGCGGGCCGGTGCGGATGAGCTGGATCAGCTCCTCGTACGGCTTGGCCGCGAACTCCGCCATCGCCTTGTCCAGGCGCGGCGCGAGCTGCTTGATCAGAATGCCGGCGGCAGCGTCGGGGCGGCGCTCGCGCACCACCACGTGCGCGGCCAGATCACGGGTCGTCCAGCCCTCGCAGAGGGTGGGGGCCTCGGGGCCCTCGGCCTCCAAGAGGTCGGCCAGGAGAAGTCGTTCACGCTTGGCGAAAGTCGACATGGAGTCAGCCTACGGCCGCGTACCGGGTCCGCCCAGTGGACAGCAGGCCGTCACTGTCAGTTGCGCGCGGCACAATGGCATGCATGACCACCAGCACGCCCCGTCAGCCCAGTCCGCTGGACCCCGAGATCGCCGCGCGCCTCAAGCACAGCGCGGACGGGCTCCTGCCCGCCATCGCCCAGCAGTACGACACCGGGGAGGTGCTCATGCTCGGCTGGATGGACGACGAGGCGCTGCATCGCACGCTCACCACCGGCCGCTGCACCTACTGGTCGCGCAGCCGCCAGGAGTACTGGGTCAAGGGCGACACCTCCGGCCACTTCCAGTGGGTGAAGTCCGTGGCCCTGGACTGCGACGCCGACACCGTGCTCGTCAAGGTCGACCAGGTGGGCGCGGCCTGCCACACGGGCGCGCGTACCTGCTTCGACGAGGACGTGCTGCTCAAGGACGGCGCCGCCGGCGCTCCCGGCAGCGATTCCGGCGCACCGGCCACGGATCAGTAGGGTCAGCCGCCATGGACCTCGAGACGTTCCGCAAGCTGGCCACCGACCGCCGCGTCATTCCGGTCACCCGCAAGCTCCTCGCCGACGGCGACACCCCGGTCGCGCTCTACCGCAAGCTCGCCGCCGAGCGCCCCGGCACCTTCCTGCTGGAGTCCGCGGAGAACGGCCGGTCCTGGTCCCGCTACTCGTTCGTGGGCGTCCGCTCCGCGGCCACGCTCACCGCGCGCGACGGACAGGCCCACTGGCTCGGCGCCGCGCCCGTCGGCGTCCCCGTCGAGGGCGACCCGCTCGCCGCCCTGCGCGCCACCATCGAGGCCCTGCACACCCCGCGCGACCTCGCCCACGACCTGAACCTGCCGCCGTTCACCGGCGGCATGGTCGGCTACCTCGGCTACGACATCGTGCGCCGCCTGGAGAAGATCGGCCCCGGCGAGCGCGACGACCTGGGGCTGCCCGAGCTGACCATGCTGCTGACCAGTGACCTCGCCGTCATGGACCACTGGGAGGGCTCCGTCCTGCTGATCGCCAACGCGATCAACCACAACGACCTCGACACGGGCGTCGACGAGGCCTACGCGGACGCGATCGCCCGCCTCGACGCGATGCAGGCCGACCTCTCGCGCGCGGTCGCCCAGCCCCCGGCGGTGCTGCCGCCCTCGGAGCTCCCCGAGTACACGGCCCTGTGGGGCGGTGAGGACTTCCAGGAGGCCGTCGAGGACATCAAGGAGCGCATCCGGGCCGGCGAGGCCTTCCAGGTGGTCCCCTCCCAGCGCTTCGAAACGCCGTGCACGGCAAGCGCGTTGGACGTCTACCGCGTCCTCAGGGCGACCAACCCGTCGCCGTACATGTACCTGTTCCGGTTCGACGGTTTCGATGTCGTCGGCTCGTCCCCCGAGGCCCTGGTGAAGGTCGAGGACGGGCAGGCCATGGTCCACCCCATCGCCGGCACCCGGTGGCGCGGGGCGACCCCGCAGGAGGACCAGGCCCTCGCCGACGAACTGCTCGCCGACCCCAAGGAGCGCGCCGAGCACCTCATGCTGGTCGACCTGGGCCGCAACGACCTGGGGCGGGTCTGCGAGCCGGGTTCGGTCGAGGTCGTCGACTTCATGTCCATCGAGCGCTACTCCCACGTGATGCACATCGTCTCGACGGTGACGGGCCGCGTCGCGCCCGGCCGCACCGCCTTCGACGTCCTGACGGCCTGCTTCCCGGCCGGCACCCTCTCCGGCGCCCCCAAGCCCCGCGCGATGCAGATCATCGACGAACTGGAGCCGTCCAGAAGGGGGCTGTACGGCGGCTGCGTCGGCTACCTCGACTTCGCGGGCGACTCCGACACCGCCATCGCGATCCGTACGGCCCTGCTGCGGCAGGGCACCGCGTACGTCCAGGCGGGCGCGGGCATCGTCGCCGACTCCGACCCCGTCGCCGAGGACACCGAGTGCCGCAACAAGGCGGCCGCCGTACTGCGGGCCGTGCACACGGCGAACCGGCTCGAGTGACCCCTCAAGTGACCCCTCGCAGCCGCCGTCCGTGGACCCGGGTGGCGGCCATCACCTGAACCCCGGGTGTCTGATCGATCGGGGTTCGGGTGATAGTGGGGTACGTGACAGTCGTTCCTCCTCCCCGTTCCGATGCCCCGGCTTCCGCCCGGGCCGGCCGCATGAGCCTCGCCGTCGCCCTGCTGTGCGGTGCGCTCGGCGCGGCCGTGGCACTGCTCTCCACCCGGCAGCTCTGGTCGGAGGGCACAGCGACGGTGCCCGGCGGCGCGTTCCCCCTGACCGCCAAGGGCAGCGACGTCACGGGCGTCCCCGCGGCCCTGGCCATAGTGGGGCTCGCCGCGCTCGTCGCCGTCTTCGCCGTCCGCCGGGCCGGCCGCTTCATGGTCGCCGGACTGCTCGCGCTCTCCGGCGCCGGCACCGTCGTCGCGGCCCTGCTCGGCGCCTCCGACAGCTCCGCGCTGGACGAGAAGGCCGCGCAGGCCTCCGGCGACACCTCGGCCACCGTCCAGGCGCTCACCCACACCGGCTGGCCGTACGTCGCGGCCGTCGGCGGCGCCCTGATCCTGCTCGCCGGACTGCTGGCCCTGCGCTACGGCCGGCTGTGGCCCGGCATGTCCGGCCGCTACGAGCGCTCCGGCGCACCCCGGCCGCGCGGCAGGAAGGCCCCGGCCGCCGACCCCGACCGGCCGGAAGAGCTGTGGAAGGCCCTCGACCGGGGCGAGGACCCGACCGGAGCCTGAGACCCGTCCGGGCGCGCCGTGACCCCCGATCACCGCACGCGCACGCGTGCGGGACAATGACTGCGAGCGACCGGCTCAACCACGTACGACACGTACACAGCAACGAGGAGCAAGCAATGGCGGGCAGCAGCCACGGTCACACCCCGGCCGCCTGGACCGGTGTCACGATCGCCTTCATCGGTTTCTGCGTCTCGGGCGCCTTCATGGTGTTGGCCCAGCCCGCGGGCTTCTGGGCCGGCCTGGGTGTCGTGGTCCTCGGCGGCGTCGTCGGCTGGATCATGCGCGGCATGGGCCTCGGCCAGCCCAAGGACGCGCACGAGGCGCTCATCGAGCAGCAGCGCGAGCCGGCGAGCGTCGAGAGCTGACACGCGTACGACTTCGTGAGGGGCGACCCGGCGCCGAACAGGGCGCGGTGGGCGCCCCTCACGCGTGTGCGGGCACAATGCATGGTGTGAACGCCAACAGCCAGAGGGTGACGCGGCCCGGCCCGGGGAGTGTGCTCGGGCGGCTGGCCGTCCCGGCCGGGATCCTCGCGGCCGTGGCCGGCGCCTTCACGTACGTCGGTGCCGTCGACCCGAACGAGCCCGGCCACTACCCCGCCTGTCCGCTCCTGCAGCTCACCGGCATCTACTGCCCCGGCTGCGGCGGACTGCGCAGTGCGCACGCCGTCGCCCACGGGGACTTCCTGGCGGCGCTCCAGGACAACGCGCTGGCCGTCGTCGGCTACGGGCTCTTCGCCGCGGTGTGGACCGTCTGGGTGGTCCGTGCGGTGCGCGGGCGGCCGTTCAGGATCGATCTCGGGCCGGCGCAGCTGTGGGCCGCGGGCGCGTTGCTGCTGGTCTTCACGGTTGTCCGGAACCTGCCGTTCGGTGGCTGGCTACACCCTTGATCAATTGGAGAACGTCCAGGTAGTGGGACCGGCGTCAACCGGATGCGAGGCCTAAGCCCTCCTGCGGATACCATCGCAGTGACCATAGGTTTCGTACCGCTTTTCTCAGTCAACCGTCTGGAAGGGGGCCGCTCGCGTGAGTGTGCTCGACGAGATCATCGACGGAGTCCGTGCCGACCTCGCGGAGCGGCAGGCGCGCGTCAGCCTCGACGAGCTCAAGGAGCGCGCGGCGAAGGCGCCCGCGGCCAAGGACGGGGTCGCCGCACTCAAGGGCGACGGCGTCAAGGTCATCTGCGAGGTCAAGCGCTCCAGCCCCTCCAAGGGCGCGCTGGCCGCGATCGCCGACCCGGCCGGGCTCGCCGCGGACTACGAGGCGGGCGGCGCGGCCGTCATCTCCGTGCTGACGGAACAGCGCCGCTTCGGCGGCTCGCTGGCCGACCTGGAGGCGGTCCGCGCGCGCGTGGACATCCCGGTCCTGCGCAAGGACTTCATCGTCACGTCGTACCAGCTGTGGGAGGCCCGGGCCTACGGCGCCGACCTCGCCCTGCTGATCGTCGCGGCCCTGGACCAGTCGGCGCTGGAGTCGCTGATCGAGCGCGCGGTGTCCATCGGCCTGACCCCGCTGGTCGAGGTGCACGACGAGGACGAGGTCGAGCGTGCCGTGGACGCCGGCGCGAAGATCATCGGCGTCAACGCGCGGAACCTGAAGACCCTGGAGGTCGACCGCGGGACGTTCGAGCGCATCGCACCCGAGATCCCGGCCAACCTCGTCAAGATCGCCGAGTCCGGCGTCCGCGGCCCCCACGACCTCATCGCCTACGCCAACGCCGGCGCCGACGCGGTCCTGGTCGGCGAGTCCCTGGTGACCGGCAAGGACCCGAAGTCCGCGGTCTCCGACCTGGTCGCAGCGGGCGAGCACCCGGCACTGCGGCACGGCCGCAGCTGATCATTCGCTAGGCTTGCCCCGATGACGCTCACGACGACGACCACGGACAGGTACGCCCGCCTCGCGCGCGGCTGCCGCCCCCGTGGCTGCCGTGCGCCCGCGCGACGCGTGCATGGCCGTCGGGTCCGATACGTCATCGGGGACGAACCTGGGCAGGTAAACGGCCGTCGATGGCAGCGCGCCCTATAGGGGCGCGGGGAACTGCGCGACAAGCCACAGCCGGCCGGCAGCCGACTGACGAAGCCCCGCCCCCACGGCGATTAGTGATCTCTCCACAAACTCACCGTGAGGTACACGCATGCCCAGCGACTTCTTCATCCCCGACCCCGAGGGCCAAGTCCCCACCCCCGAAGGCTACTTCGGCGCCTTCGGCGGCAAGTTCATCCCGGAGGCCCTCGTCGCCGCCGTCGACGAGGTGGCCGTCGAGTACGACAAGGCCAAGCACGACCCCGAGTTCGCCCGGGAACTCGACGACCTCCTGGTCAACTACACCGGCCGCCCCAGCTCCCTCACCGAGGTCCCCCGTTTCGCCGCGGAAGCGGGCGGCGCACGGATCTTCCTGAAGCGGGAAGACCTCAACCACACCGGCTCCCACAAGATCAACAACGTGCTCGGCCAGGCCCTGCTCACCAAGCGCATGGGCAAGACCCGCGTGATCGCCGAGACCGGCGCCGGCCAGCACGGCGTCGCGACGGCGACGGCCTGCGCACTGTTCGGCCTCGACTGCACCATCTACATGGGCGAGATCGACACCCGGCGCCAGGCCCTCAACGTGGCCCGGATGCGCATGCTCGGCGCCGAGGTCATCGCCGTGAAGTCCGGCAGCCGCACCCTCAAGGACGCCATCAACGAGGCGTTCCGCGACTGGGTCGCCAACGTCGACCACACGCACTACCTCTTCGGCACGGTCGCCGGCCCGCACCCCTTCCCCGCCATGGTCCGCGACTTCCACCGCGTCATCGGCGTCGAGGCCCGCCGCCAGCTCCTGGAGCACGCAGGCCGTCTCCCCGACGCCGCCGTCGCCTGCGTCGGCGGTGGCTCCAACGCCATCGGCCTCTTCCACGCCTTCATCCCGGACGCCACCGTCCGCCTCATCGGCTGCGAACCGGCGGGCCACGGCGTGGAGACCGGCGAGCACGCGGCCACCCTGACCGCGGGCGAGCCCGGCATCCTGCACGGCTCCCGCTCCTACGTCCTGCAGGACGACGAGGGCCAGATCACCGAGCCGTACTCGATCTCGGCCGGTCTGGACTACCCGGGCATCGGCCCCGAGCACTCCTACCTCAAGGACAGCGGTCGCGGCGAGTACCGCGCGGTCACCGACGACGCCGCCATGCAGGCGCTGCGCCTGCTGTCGCGGACCGAGGGCATCATCCCGGCCATCGAGAGCGCCCACGCGCTCGCCGGGGCCCTCGAAGTCGGCCGGGAGCTGGGCAAGGACGGGCTGATCGTCGTCAACCTGTCCGGGCGCGGCGACAAGGACATGGACACGGCCGCGCGTTACTTCGGCCTGTACGACACCGACGCCGAGGTCGCCGCCGACGCCAACGGCGGCGCCGCCGAGATCCAGGGGGACGCCAAGTGAGCGGGAACATCCAGCTGTTGACGGACACCCTGAACGCCGCCAAGGGCGAGGGCCGCTCCGCGCTCATCGCCTACCTGCCGGCCGGGTTCCCCACCGTGGACGGCGGCATCGAGGCGATCAAGGCCGCACTCGACGGGGGCGCGGACGTCGTGGAGGTCGGTCTGCCGCACAGCGACCCCGTCCTCGACGGCCCCGTCATCCAGACCGCCGACGACATCGCCCTCAAGGGCGGGGTCAAGATCGCGGACGTCATGCGTACCGTCCGCGAGGCGCACGAGGCCACCGGGAAGCCGATCCTCGTCATGACGTACTGGAACCCCATCGACCGCTACGGCGTCGAGCGCTTCACCGCCGAACTGGCGGAAGCGGGCGGGGCGGGCTGCATCCTGCCCGACCTGCCCGTGCAGGAGTCGGCCCTGTGGAGGGAGCACGCCGAGAAGCACGGGCTCGCGACGGTCTTCGTGGTGGCGCCCAGCAGCAGGGACGAGCGGCTCGCGCAGATCACCGCGGCGGGCAGCGGCTTCGTCTACGCCGCCTCGCTCATGGGCGTCACCGGCACTCGCGAGTCCGTGGGCGCGCAGGCCCAGGACCTCGTCGAGCGCACCCGGGCCACCGGCACCGGACTGCCCGTCTGCGTCGGGCTCGGCGTCTCCGACGCCAGGCAGGCGGCGGAGGTCGCCGGCTTCGCCGACGGCGTGATCGTCGGCTCGGCCTTCGTCAAGCGGATGCTGGACGCACCGGACGACGCGGCCGGCGTCGAGGCCGTGCGGACGCTCGCCGGTGAGCTGGCGAAGGGCGTGCGCCGGCAGGCGTAGGCGGTGTTCCGTCCGGTGTTCTCGGCAGCGGAATACATCTTCAGACGAAGGGTCTTCCGTACGAGTCGCTCGAACGGGTGGACCTGAGGCCGGGGAGGCGCGCAGCGCCTCCCCGGTTCGTTCTGCGGGTGTGAGCGAAAAGAATCGTGACGCAAAGCGGACCGCCCGGGAGCGGCTGGCGGTCGAGCGTGAGAAGCAGAAGGCCGCCGACAAGCGGCGCCGCGCGCTGATCGTGGGCGCGAGCGTCGTCTGCGTCCTCGGCCTCGCGGCGGTGATCGGAGTCGTCGCGGCGAACGCCGGCAAGGACGACAGCAGCGAGTCGGCGGGCCCGGTCGTCGGACCCTCGGGGGCGCAGGGCAAGGACGGTCTCGCGATCCCGGTCGGCGAGGAGAGCGCGAAGTCGACGCTCACGATCTGGGAGGACTTCCGCTGCCCGGCCTGCAAGTCCTTCGAGGACGCGTACAGATCGACGATCCATGAGCTGACGGACGCCGGCCAGCTCAAGGTCGACTACCACCTGGCGACGATCATCGACGGCAACATGGGCGGCACCGGCTCGCGCAACGCCGCCAACGCCGCGGCCTGCGCCCAGGACGCCGGGAAGTTCACGCCGTACCACGACGTGCTGTACCAGAACCAGCCGCCGGAGGTCGACGACGCCTTCGCCAAGAACGGCAAGCTCCTGGAGCTCGCCGCCAAGGTCAAGGGCCTGGACACGCCCGCCTTCCGCAAGTGCGTCGAGGACGGCACCCACAACAGCTGGGTCGACAAGTCCAACGAGGCGTTCAAGAAGGGCGGCTTCAGCGGCACGCCGACGGTGCTGCTGAACGGCAAGAACATCTACCAGGACCAGACGATGACCCCGGCCAAGCTGAAGCAGATGGTGGAGGAGGCCGCCAAGGGGTGACCTCCGGTGGGCAGGCCGCCTGTGGGCACTGCCTGTTATGGACCCGTAGCCGGGCTGCCTGACATCGCTGCCGCCCGGCAGGGTAGCGTCGACCTTGCCATGGAACTTGCCTACATTCCCAGCCCGTCGCGCGGGGTGATCCACCTCGGTCCCATTCCGCTGCGCGGCTACGCCTTCTGCATCATCATCGGTGTCTTCGTAGCCGTCTGGCTCGGCAACAAACGCTGGATCGCCCGGGGCGGGCGATCTGGCACGGTGGCCGACATCGCGGTCTGGGCCGTGCCGTTCGGCCTGGTCGGCGGGCGCCTCTACCACGTGATCACGGACTACCAGCTGTACTTCAGCGAGGGCCGCGACTGGGTGGACGCCTTCAAGATCTGGGAGGGCGGCCTCGGCATCTGGGGCGCCATCGCCTTCGGCGCGCTGGGCGCGTGGATCGGCTGCCGCCGCCGTGGCATCCCGCTGCCCGCGTACGCCGACGCCGTCGCCCCCGGCATCGCCTTCGCCCAGGCGATCGGCCGCTGGGGCAACTGGTTCAACCAGGAGCTGTACGGACGGCCGACCGACCTCCCGTGGGCGCTGGAGATCACGTCCTCGACGGACGGGCGGGTGCCGGGCACCTACCACCCGACGTTCCTGTACGAGTCGCTGTGGTGCATCGGCGTCGCGGTGCTGGTGATCTGGGCCGACCGCCGCTTCAAGCTGGGCCACGGTCGGGCGTTCGCCCTGTACGTAGCCGCGTACTGCGCGGGGCGCGCATGGATCGAGTACATGCGGGTCGACGACGCCCACCACATCCTGGGCCTGCGGCTGAACGTCTGGACCGCGCTGATCGTGTTCCTGCTGGCGGTGACGTACCTCGTGCTGTCCGCGAAGAAGCGCCCCGGCCGGGAAGAGATCGTGGAGCCGGGTGCCGCCGACGCCGACCGTGAGGTCGAGGGTGGTGACGAGGCCGACGGTGAGAAGGCCGGATCGGCCTCTTCGGACCGCTCGGCAGACTCGGAGGCGTCCGACGACTCCGACACGTCGGACGCATCGGACGCGGAGAGCAAGAAGGAATCCAGCGACGCGGCCGAGTCGGCCAAGAAGAGCTGACGGTCGGTCGTACGTCGACGAGGGCGCCCGCCGCATACCGAAAGGTGTGCCGGGCGCCCTCGTCGCGTATTCAGGTGCGGCGCGCCAGGGACAGCGTGCGCTGCGCCGTCGCGACCACCGCGGCGTCGATGAAGCTTCCGTCCGGGAGGGCCTGGGCGCCCCGGTTCGTCGCCGCCGCCTTGATGATCGTCTCCGCCTGTTCCAGTTCCTCCTCCGTGGGGAGGTAGGCGCGTTCGATCACCGGGAGCTGGCGCGGGTGGATGGCCGTACGGCCCAGGAAACCCAGGGCACGGCCGTGCGCGCAGGTTGCCGCCAGGCCGTCCAGGTCGCGGATATCGGGGTGGACCGACTGCGGCGGAGGGGCCAGGCCCGCGGCCCTGGCCGCGACGATGACCCGGGAGCGGGACCAGTCGAGGCCCGCGTCGCCCCGGATGCCCAGGTCGGCCCGCAGATCCGACTCGCCGAGGGCGATCCCGCGCAGGGACGGATGGGCGGAGGCGATCGCGTACGCGCGCTCGATGCCCAGGGCCGACTCCAGCAAGGCGTGCAGCGGCGGTGCGCCGCCCGCGCTGGGCGGTGTGGTCTCCGCGAGGTGGACGATCTGGTCGGCGGACCGCACCTTGGGCAGACGGATGCCGGACAGGCCGGGGCGCGTGGCCAGCGCCTCAAGGTCCTTGGCCGCCGCCGGGGTGTCCAGGGCGTTCACGCGGACATGGACGGGGACGGGGTGCTCCGGTTCCGCGAGCAGGTCGGCGGTGGCCGACCGGGCGTAGTCCTTGCGGTCCGGGGCCACCGCGTCCTCCAGGTCGACGATGACGATGTCGGCGCCGGACGTCAGGGCCTTGGCCACCACATGGGGGCGGTCGCCGGGGGCGTACAGCCAGGTCAGGGGGTAGGGCGTCACAGGGCGCCCTCCTCGCGCAGGGCCGCCAGCTCGGAGGAGGTCAGGCCCAGGCCGGTGAGGATCTCGTCCGTGTCCGCGCCGTGCGGGCGGCCTGTCCAGCGGATCGTGCCGGGGGTGGCGGAGAGGCGGAAGAGGACGTTCTGCATGCGGAGCGGGCCCAGTTCGGGGTCGTCGACGGTGGTGATCGTGTCGAGGGCCGCGTACTGGGGGTCCGCCATCACGTCCCGTACGTCCTGGATCGGAGCGACCGCCGCCTCCGCCTTGTCGAAGGCTGCGAGGACGTCGGCGCGGGTGTGGCGGGCGATCCAGTCGCCGACCGCCTTGTCGAGGACGTCGGCGTGGCGGGCCCGGTCGGCGCCCGTCGCGAACCACGGCTCGTCGATCAGCTCGGGGCGTCCCACCAGGTGCATCACGCGCTCGGCGATCGACTGGGCCGAGGTGGAGACGGCGACCCAGGTGCCGTCCGCGGTGCGGTACGTGTTGCGCGGGGCGTTGTTGGCGGAGCGGTTGCCGGTGCGTTCCTGGACGTAGCCGAGCTGGTCGTACCAGGTCGCCTGGGGGCCGAGCGCCAGCAGCATCGGCTCGATGAGGGCCATGTCGACGACCTGGCCCTCGCCGGTGCGCTCGCGCGCGGCCAGGGCCGTCATCACGGCGTACGCGGTGGCGAGGCCCGCGATCGAGTCGGCCAGGCCGAAGGGCGGGAGCGTCGGGGGCGCGTCCGGTTCGCCGGTGAGCGCGGCGAAGCCGCTCATCGCCTCGGCGAGGGTGCCGAAGCCGGGGCGGTGAGCGTAGGGGCCGAACTGGCCGAAGCCGGTGATGCGGGCGAGGACCAGGCGGGGATTGGCGGCGGAGAGCTCCGGCCAGCCGAGGTCCCACTTCTCCAGGGTGCCGGGGCGGAAGTTCTCGATGACGACGTCCGCCGTGGCGACCAGGCGCAGGAGGGTGGCGCGACCGCCGGGCTTGGACAGGTTGAGGGTGATCGTGCGCTTGTTGCGGCCGAGGACCTTCCACCACAGGCCGACGCCGTCCTTCGACGGGCCGTGGCCGCGGGAGGGGTCCGGTTTCTCGGGGTGCTCGACCTTGACGACCTCCGCGCCGAAGTCGCCGAGCATCGTGGCGGCGAGGGGGCCGGCGAAGAGGGTGGCCAGGTCCAGGACGCGGAGACCGGTCAGTGGAGCCCTGGCGGTTTCCGTCACCCGGGCTGCCTGCGATGCCTCGGTCATGACGCGTACCGTTCCTCGATCTCGGGGCGGTACGGCATCGCCACCGTGGCGCCCTCGCGCTGGACCGACAAGGCGGCTGCCGCGGACGCCCAGGCCAGGGCCTCGTGCATGGGCCGCTCTTCGCCGAGCGCCACCGCGAGGGCGCCGACGAAGGTGTCGCCGGCCCCGGTGGAGTCGACGGCGTTGACCTTCGGGGCGGGGACGGTCACAGGATCTGCGCCTCGGCTGACGTACAGGCTGCCGAGCGCGCCCAGGGTGACGACGACCGCAGGGACCAGGTCGAGCAGCCCGATGGCCGCATCGCGGGGGTCGGTGCGGCCGGTGAGGGTGGCGGCCTCGTGCTCGTTGGGGACCAACAGGTCGACGGCGGCGAAGAGTTCGTCCGGCAGAGGCTGCGCGGGGGCCGGGGTGAGGATCGTACGGACACCGTGGCGGCGGGCCGCCTGGGCGCCGGCGAGGACCGCGGCCAGCGGGATCTCCAACTGGAGCAGCAGCGTGTCGGCGGAGGCGATGACGCCCTCGTCGCCGGGGCTGAGGTGGTCCAGCGTGCCGTTCGCGCCGGGAATCACGACGATCGCGTTGCCGCCCTCGTCGTCCACGACGATGTGCGCGGTGCCGGACGGGCCCTCGGCCGTGCGGAGGTCGTCGGTGTCCACACCGGAGTGTTCGAGGGTGGAGCGCAGGTGGGTGCCGTAGGCGTCGTTGCCGACGGCGCCGATCATCAGGACGTTGCCGCCCGCGCGGGCCGCCGCGATCGCCTGGTTGGCGCCCTTGCCGCCGGGGATCGTACGGAACTCCCGGCCCGTCACGGTCTCGCCGCGCTGCGGGGCCTTCTCGACGTACGTGACGAGGTCCATGTTCGTGCTGCCGAGCACGACGATGTCGGTCATGGGTGAGCGGCCTCCAAGGGGGTGAGTCGGTGGGTCAGCTCGTGCGTCAGCCGGGCGAGCGTGTCGAAGCCGGTGCCGTCGAAGTCGGCGACGGAGGTGGCGAGCCGGTTCTTGAGGGGTCCGTCCAGCGGGCGGGGAGGGCGGTTGGGGTGCCGGCGAGGAGGGCGGCGATGCTGCCTGCGGTCGCGCCGTTGGAGTCGGTGTCCCAACCTCCCGACACGGCACGGCAGATGGAGCCGGTGAAGTCGCCGTCCGCGTGGGTGAGGGCGGCGGTGATCAGGGCCGTGTTGGGGATGGCGTGGACCCAGTGGTGGGTGTCCGCGTGGGCGGCGTGGAGTTCGTCGACGACCGTGTCGAAGTCCTCGTGGGTCCGGGCGAGCCGGACGGCGTGGTGGATCGCCTCGGCCAGGCGGGAGCGCGGGGGGACCACCGTGAGACCGGTGCGCAGGCAGGCGTGGACGTCCTGGGCGCCGGTCGCCGTCGCTGCCTGTGCGATGACCGCGGCCGTGAACATCGCCGCGTAGACGCCGTTGGCGGTGTGGGTGAGGGTCGCGTCGCGGTGGGCCTGTTCGGCTGCGGCGGCCGGGTCGCCGGGGTTGGTCCAGCCGTGGACGTCCGCGCGGATGAGGGCGCCGATCCATTCGCGGAAGGGATTGCGGTGCCGGGCCGTGTGCGGGGGTTCGATGCCGAGGAGCAGGTTGCGGTGGGCGATGCGCTCGGCCGTGAACGTGCGGCCGGGCGGAAGTTCGTCGAGCCAGAGGCCGGCCACGTCGGTGGTGGTGAAGGCTTTGCCGTGGCGTTGGAGCAGGAGGAGGTTGAGCACGGGGTAGTTGAGGTCGTCGTCCTCGGGCATGCCGTCGATGTTCTCGGCGAGGGAGGTGGTCGCCGAGCGGCGGTTCCAGGGGTGGGTGGCGAGGAGGTCCTCGGGAACACCGCGAGCGGTGAAGTAGGTGCTCAGGGGCCAGTTGCCGGTGGATCCGGCCAGTTGGCGGATGGCTTCCAGGGGAGCTTTTCCACGGGCTTGCCCAGGAGGCAGCCGACGGCCCGGCCGAGCCAGGCGGCCTCGTAGCGGGTGGGAGCGGGCGGTGCTGTGGGTGTGCCGGGATCGCCCGGCCAGTCCGGGCACCGGGACTTGATCCTGTCCAGATCCGTCGGCTCGTCGTCCTTCAACCTGCTGGGCAGGTCCGCCAGTTCGTCCAGCAGGTCTTTGGCCAGTGTCCGCAGATACCTCGACGCCGGCTCCGCGGACGAGCCCGCCCGCAGCGGGGCCTGTCCGCCGCCCGCCGCCGTCCACCTCGCCGCGATCCTCGACGGCTCCCTGCCGTCCAGGGCCGCCTGGCGCAGTTCGTGGCCGAGCAGGTCCTCGGGCTGGACCCAGGTCAGTCGGAGCATGCTCGGCCCTCCAGTGCGGTGAAGGCCGCCTCGTGGGCGCGGCGTCGGCGGACGTCACGGGCGTGGATCTCGCGCGTCACCTCGGTCAGCGTGCGAGCCGGTTCCCAGAGGTCGAGGCGGCTGGCCTCCGCGACCGTCTTCGACCAGTCCTGAGGGGGCGGTGAGCCCAGGGCGCCGCACACGGCGCCGGCCATCGTCGCGATGGAGTCGCAGTCGCGGCCGTAGTTCACGGCGCCGAGGACGGCCTGGCGGTAGTCGCCGTTCGCGACGAGCAACATGCCCAGGGCGATGGGGAGTTCCTCGATGGCGTGCAGGCGGGAGGGGCGACGGGCACCGAGGGAAGGCTGCCGGTAGTCGGGGCCGACCGTGTCGTACGGGGTGACCGCCTCCCGGAGCGGGGCCAGGGCCGACTCGAAGTCGCTGTGGGGGCTCGCCGCTTCGCAGATCTTCTCGATCGCGGTCCGCGTGCCGTCCTTGGCCAGGGAGAGACAGGCCGTGACGACCGAGTCCGGTGTCGCCCCCGGCGTGCACGCCGCTGCCACCGCCGCCGCGAAGACGCCCGCCGCCTCACGGCCGTACGACGACTGGTGGGCGCCCGCGATGTCCAGCGCCTCGGCGTACGCCGCCCTCGGATCGGCCGCGTTGACCAGGCCGACCGGGGCCATGTACATCGCGGCACCGCAGTTGACGATGTTGCCGACGCCCGCCTCACGCGGGTCCACGTGGCCGTAGTGGAGGCGCGTCACCAGCCACTTCTCCGCCAGGAAGATGCGGTGCAGAGGGAGGGCCTGCGACTCCAGTTCCGGGATCCAGCGCGGGTTCGTCATCAGGTCCGGGACCAGGTGGTCGGCGATCGCGTACGCGTCGAGGTGGTCGCGGACCGTCCCGTAGACGCGGATCAGCGCATGCGTCATCAACGTGTCGTCGGTGACGTGCCCGTCGCCCTTGTGATACGGCGCGATGGGGCGGGCCGTGCGCCAGGCGTCGCCGTTCCAGGGGCCGACGATGCCGTGGATACGGCCGCCGTGGCGCTGAAGGATCTGGTCGGGGGAGTAGCCCTCCACCGGGCCGCCGAGGGCGTCGCCGACCGCCGCGCCGACCAGGGCGCCGGTGATCCGCTCATCGAGACGCGGGCCACTGTCTTCTCGCGGGCCACTGGTTTCTTGTGCTTTGGGCGTCATGCCCCGAATCATCCTCCTGGTCGGGCCGGTTGCGTGGCTTCCAGGAGTTCGGCGAGTTCCACCAGGTCAGTGCCGGTGAGCCGGGGGAGTACGCAGCCGGAGAGGGTGCGGCACGCGTCACGCCAGCTCGCCGGGATCGACGCGCCGCCGCCCAGCGCGCCCGTGAGCGCGCCGGCCAGGGCCGGTGCCGAGTCCGCGACCCGGGAGATACACGCGGCGGCGGGGACCGCCTCGGCGATACGGCCGTCCGCCGCGACCGTGAGGGCCAGAGCCACGGGGACCGTTTCGGCCGCGGCGACGCCGTAGCTGTAGACGTGGTCGACGATTTGGTGTTCGAGGAGGGGGACCAGGGCGAAGGCGCTGTCGGCGGCCCGCGCCAGCTTGAGTGCGTGGCGGGCGTTGCGGCCGATCTCCGTCTCCTCGGGGAGTTCGGCGAGTGCGGCGGTGACGCAGGCTTCCGTCGTCGCGCCGGTCAGAGCCAGGGCGAGGGCCGCCGCCATCGCCCTCGCGCCGTGCACGCCGTCGCCGTCCTGGGTGTAGCGGGCGTCGAACTCGGCGAGGTCGGCTGCGCGGCGGGGGTCGCCGGGGTGGGCCACGGCGAGGACGCAGGCCCGGACGCAGGCGGCGTCGTCGAAGTAGTGCGGGTTGTCATGACCGGTGGCGGGTGGGCGCAGTCCGGTGGCGAGGTTGCCGAGGCCGGCGCGGACGGAGATGCGGGCGCGCAGGGGGAGGATCGCCGACTCGACCTCGGGGGCGCGGTCGGCTGCGGCGGCTACCTCGCTGGCCACGGCGTTCCAGGTCAGGTCGATCGCGGCCCGGGTGCGGCGCTCCCGGCTGAGGTCGCCCAGGGCGGTGTCGTCGCCGGCGCGCAGGAGTGCCTCGGCTGCGAAGGCTGCCCATTCCGCGTCGTCGGAGGGGCCCAGGCGGAGGGGCTCCGGGGGTTGGTTCAGGGCGAGGGGAGGGGAGGGTGGTGGTGGCGTTGTGTTCGGCGAAGGTGTCGAGTTCGCGGGTGAGTCTTCGTGTCCACTCGGGCATGCGGGCGGCTCTGTGGCGGGCTGCCGGCCAGCCGGCGGCGTCGCCTGCGGCGAGGCCGAGCAGGAGGCCGGCGATGCGTTGTCCGGCCTCGGCTTCGCCGTCGGCCGGTTGTCTCCCACCCGCACCGCCCGTGCGACTCGCGTCGTCGGGTGCGGGTGGCCCCAGGGGGCGTTCTCGCCGTCGGCGACTGCGGGATCGTTCGGCGGAACGAGGGCCGTGGTGTCGTCATTCGGGGGCGCCGAAGTCGGGGACCCCTCGTCCAGGGGGCGGGGCGGTGTCACGGCCGGACCTCCGCCTCGTCGTCCGTGACCAGAGCGAGGGAGTGGCGCGCGAAAGCCTCGCCTCCCAGCGGCACCTCACCTGCCGCGGACCCCCTGGCCCCCCACTTCCCGCCCTCCCCAGGCACCAACAGCTCCGCCACATCCAGGACGTGGTGCCCGGCCATCGACGGCAGGCAGCTTCCCCGGGCCGGCCCGATCGCCGCCGCCCACTCCGTCGGGATCGCGGACTCGCCCTGCGTCGCGCCCGCCAGCGCACCCGCCACCGCTGCCGTCGTGTCCGCGTCCCGGCCCATGTTCACGGCCGTGAGGACCGCCTGGACGAAGTCGCCGTCCGCTGCCGCGTACGCCCCGAAGGCCAGCGCGACCGCCTCGGGGGCGAGGTCGGTCCAGGGGTAGCCGCCGATGACGACGGCGGAGCGGACCGCGCGTTCGCCGCGGTGGGCCACCGCCACGGCCCGGCGCAGCGAGCGGGCCGTCCAGGAGTCGTCCGGGACCACCGCCAGGGCCGAGGCCACCACGGCGATCGTCGGTGCTCCCGCCATCGCCGCCGCGACACCCGCCGCCACCGCCTGGCCGCCGTAGATGCCCTCGCCCTCGTGGCTCACCGAGCCGTCGATCGCCACCAGGCGGGCCGCTTCGGCCGGGCGGCCCGCCGCGAAGACGCCGAAGGGGGCCGCCCGCATGGCGAGACCGTCGCTCCAGGCGTGCCGGTGCTGGGCGGAGATGGGGGCCGCGAGGCCCCGGCGGAGGTTCTCCAGGGTGCCGCGCTCGCTGAAGCCCGCGCCCCGGAAGGGGCCCTCCGCACGGTCCGCGATCCACTGGTGCCAGGCCGATTCCACATGGGCCGGGGTGAGGGCCGAGCCGTGGCGGGCGAGGAGGAGGCCCGAGAAGATCGCGTACTCCGTGTCGTCCGTACCTGCTGGGTTGTCGGTGACGAAGCCGGTGATACGGCCCCAGCGGGCGCGGATCTCGGAGGGCTTCATGTTCTCCGCGGGGGCGCCCAGCGCGTCGCCGACGGCCAGGCCCAGCAGTGCGCCGCGTGCCCGTCCGCGGAGTTCGGCGGCGTCCCCGGGCGCCGGGACCGAGGGGATGCAGGCGGTCGATGGCATGCGTGACCTCTCCTCCGGGGGCTCCGCCCAGGGCGCGGAGCCCTTTGCGGATATGTCCCACCGTCGGCGGTTGACCCGAGCCTCAGAAGCCTCAGTGTCACCCGGTCGACATCTGTGCATGTCCCGGCACGAATGAGCGTTCTAAGGGAAAAGTGCAGGTTAGCGCAGCCTTTCCTTGCTGGCGACGAGGAATCTCGGAGCGTAGATTTGGCGTTGTCGAAGAATAGAACATGTCTAAAGACAGCCTTACCTGAGCCTTCTGGGGGACCCTCATGGCCATCATCGAGACCGAAGCCGCCCTGCATGAGGCGCACCGTGACAACCACACGCACCGGGATGTGAACGGAGGCTGGCTGCGCCCCGCCGTCTTCGGCGCGATGGACGGCCTGGTCTCCAACCTCGCGCTGATGACCGGTGTCGCGGGCGGGGCGGTCAGTCATCAGACCATCGTGCTGAGCGGGCTCGCCGGTCTCTCCGCGGGTGCCTTCTCCATGGCTGCCGGTGAGTACACCTCCGTCGCCTCGCAGCGTGAGCTGGTCGAGGCCGAGCTGGACGTGGAGCGGCGGGAGCTGAGAAAGCACCCCAAGGACGAAGAGGCCGAGCTCGCTGCCCTCTATCAAGCGCGGGGCGTCGAGCCGGGGCTCGCGCGGGCCGTCGCCGAGCAGCTCTCCCGCGACCCCGAAGTGGCTCTGGAGATACACGCCCGTGAAGAGCTCGGCATCGACCCCGGTGATCTGCCGTCGCCGCTGGTCGCGGCCGTGTCGTCGTTCGCGTCGTTCGCGCTGGGCGCCCTGCTGCCCGTACTGCCGTATCTGCTCGGTGCGACCGCGCTGTGGCCGGCCGTGCTGCTGGCGCTGGCCGGACTGTTCCTGTGCGGTGCGGTCGTGGCCAAGGTGACCGCGCGGAGCTGGTGGTTCAGCGGGTTGCGGCAGCTCGCGCTCGGTGGTGCCGCGGCCGGTGTGACGTACGCCCTGGGCAGCCTGTTCGGAACGGCCGTAGGATAGCTCGGCTCGGACTTATGCGTTGGGCCGTATAAGTAGCCGTTACTCGCTGGTTTCGAATGCTTAACCACCGGGCATGAGCCGTAAGCGCTGCGGGCAATGAGGCCTGTGACGCACCCGCGGGGTGGGCGACGACGCCCGCCTTCGCCCCCCTGGATCGACGGACATGGACCTGTCCCGTTCGCTCCCCACATACTTCGAGCCATGTGCGCGGAACCCTTGCCGCAGCCCATGGTGTCCGCATGGTGGAACGGATTATCCCGCTTCCCGAGAACCGCCCCATCATGTAACCTGCACGAAATTTTGCACTCACGCAGAGGGCCAACGTCGTCCCTCGGCAATCTGCATATGCCACATGACGACGACGGGAGAGCCGATGCGTACGCCGCGCCAGCCGTCCCAGCACTCCACGAATGGCCAGAACTGGTCGTTCATGGATGCTCGCCCTGCTGCGCAGGGTATGTACGACCCCCGCAACGAGCACGACGCCTGTGGCGTCGGCTTCGTGGCCACCCTCACCGGCGAGGCGAGCCACACGCTGGTCGAGCAGGCGCTCACCGTTCTGCGCAATCTCGAACACCGCGGCGCCACGGGCTCCGAGCCCGACTCGGGCGACGGCGCGGGCATCCTCTCCCAGGTGCCGGACGCCTTCCTGCGTGAGGTGACCGAATTCGAACTGCCCCAGGCCGGTGCGTATGCCGTCGGTATCGCCTTCCTGCCGGAGGACGGGACCCAGGACGCCGTCTCGCAGATCGAGACGATCGCGTCCGAGGAGGGCCTGAACGTCCTCGGCTGGCGTGAGGTTCCCGTCGCGCCCGACCTGCTGGGCGCCACCGCCCGTTCGACGATGCCCGCCTTCCGGCAGGTGTTCGTCGCGGACGGGTCCTCGGAGGGCATCGACCTCGACCGCAAGGCCTTTGTGCTGCGCAAGCGCGCCGAGCGCGAGGCCGGCGTCTACTTCCCGTCGCTGTCGGCCCGCACGATCGTCTACAAGGGCATGCTGACCACCGGCCAGCTGGAGCCCTTCTTCCCGGACCTGTCCGACCGCCGCTTCGCCTCGGCCGTCGCCCTCGTCCACTCGCGCTTCTCCACGAACACCTTCCCGTCGTGGCCGCTCGCGCACCCCTACCGCTTCGTCGCGCACAACGGTGAGATCAACACCGTCAAGGGCAACCGCAACTGGATGCGGGCCCGTGAGTCGCAGCTCGTCTCCGACCTGTTCGGTGCCGACGACAAGGCTCTTGAGCGCATCTTCCCGGTGTGCACGCCCGACGCCTCCGACTCGGCGTCCTTCGACGAGGTGCTGGAGCTGCTCCACCTCGGTGGCCGCTCGCTGCCGCACTCCGTGCTGATGATGATCCCGGAGGCGTGGGAGAACCACGACTCCATGGACCCGGCCCGGCGCGCCTTCTACCAGTTCCACTCCACGATGATGGAGCCCTGGGACGGCCCGGCCTGTGTCACCTTCACCGACGGCACCCAGGTCGGCGCCGTGCTCGACCGCAACGGCCTGCGCCCCGGCCGCTACTGGGTCACCGACGACGGCCTCGTCGTCCTCGGCTCCGAGGTCGGCGTCCTCGACATCGACCCCGCCAAGGTCGTCCGCAAGGGCCGCCTGCAGCCCGGCCGGATGTTCCTCGTCGACACCGCCGAGCACCGCATCATCGAGGACGACGAGATCAAGGCCCAGCTCGCGGCGGAGAAGCCGTACGCCGAGTGGCTGGAGGCCGGCGAGATCGAGCTGTCCGACCTGCCCGAGCGCGAGCACATCGTGCACACGCACGCCTCGGTCACCCGCCGCCAGCAGACCTTCGGTTACACCGAGGAGGAACTGCGCGTCATCCTCGCGCCGATGGCCAAGGCCGGCATCGAGCCGATCGGCTCGATGGGCACCGACTCGCCGATCGCCGCGCTGAGTGACCGTCCGCGACTGCTCTTCGACTACTTCACCCAGCTGTTCGCGCAGGTCACGAACCCGCCGCTGGACGCCATCCGCGAGGAGCTCGTGACCTCGCTGTTCTCGTCCATCGGCCCGCAGGGCAACCTGCTGGAGCCGACGGCCGCGTCCTGCCGCAGCGTCACCCTGCCGTTCCCGGTGATCGACAACGACGAGCTGGCCAAGCTCATTCACATCAACGCCGACGGCGACATGCCCGGCTTCAAGGCCGCGACCCTGTCCGGCCTGTACCGGGTGCACGGCGGCGGCGACGCGCTGGCCGCGCGCATAGAGGAGATCTGCGCCGAGGCCGACGCCGCCATCGACAACGGCGCCCGTCTGATCGTCCTGTCGGACCGCCACTCCGACGCCGAGCACGCGCCGATCCCGTCGCTGCTGCTCACCGCGGCCGTCCACCACCACCTCATCCGCACCAAGCAGCGCACCCATGTGGGCCTGCTGGTCGAGGCCGGCGACGTCCGAGAGGTCCACCACGTCGCCCTGCTCATCGGCTTCGGCGCCGCGGCCGTGAACCCGTACCTGGCGATGGAGTCCGTCGAGGACCTCGTCCGCGCCGGTACCTTCCTGCCCGGCATGGAGTCCGAGAAGGCCATCCGCAACCTGATCTACGCCCTCGGCAAGGGCGTCCTGAAGGTCATGTCCAAGATGGGCATCTCCACCGTCGCCTCCTACCGCGGCGCGCAGGTCTTCGAGGCCGTCGGTCTCGACACCGCCTTCGTCGAGAAGTACTTCAACGGCACGGCCACCAAGATCGGCGGCGTCGGCCTCGACGTCATCGCCAAGGAGGTCGCCGCCCGCCACGCCAAGGCCTACCCCGCCTCCGGCATCGCCCCGGCGCACCGCGCGCTGGAGATAGGCGGCGAGTACCAGTGGCGTCGCGAGGGCGAGCCGCACCTGTTCGACCCGGAGACGATCTTCCGCCTCCAGCACTCCACGCGCACCGGTCGCTACGACATCTTCAAGAAGTACACCGAGCGCGTGAACGAGCAGTCCGAGCGCCTGATGACGCTCCGCGGGCTCTTCGGCTTCACGTCCGACCGGCAGCCGATCTCCATCGACGAGGTCGAGCCGGCTTCCGAGATCGTCAAGCGCTTCTCCACCGGCGCCATGTCGTACGGCTCCATCTCCAAGGAGGCGCACGAGACCCTCGCCATCGCCATGAACCAGCTGGGCGGCAAGTCCAACACCGGTGAGGGCGGCGAGGACGCGGACCGGCTGTACGACCCGGCGCGCCGCTCCAGCATCAAGCAGGTGGCGTCCGGCCGCTTCGGTGTGACCTCCGAGTACCTGGTCAACGCCGACGACATCCAGATCAAGATGGCCCAGGGCGCCAAGCCCGGCGAGGGCGGCCAGCTGCCCGGCCACAAGGTCTACCCGTGGGTCGCGAAGACGCGTCACTCGACGCCGGGCGTGGGCCTGATCTCCCCGCCGCCGCACCACGACATCTACTCCATCGAGGACCTGGCTCAGCTGATCCACGACCTCAAGAACGCCAACCCGCAGGCCCGCATCCACGTGAAGCTGGTCTCCGAGGTCGGCGTCGGCACGGTCGCCGCGGGTGTGTCCAAGGCGCACGCCGACGTGGTGCTCATTTCCGGCCACGACGGCGGTACGGGCGCCTCCCCGCTCACCTCGCTGAAGCACGCGGGCGGCCCCTGGGAGCTCGGTCTCGCCGAGACCCAGCAGACCCTGCTGCTCAACGGCCTGCGCGACCGCATCGTCGTGCAGACCGACGGCCAGCTGAAGACCGGCCGTGACGTCGTCATCGCCGCGCTGCTCGGCGCCGAGGAGTTCGGTTTCGCGACTGCGCCGCTCGTCGTCTCCGGCTGCATCATGATGCGCGTCTGCCACCTGGACACCTGCCCGGTCGGCATCGCCACCCAGAACCCGACCCTGAGGGACCGGTTCTCCGGCAAGGCCGAGTACGTCGTGAACTTCTTCCAGTACATCGCCGAAGAGGTCCGCGAGATCCTCGCCGAGCTGGGCTTCCGCTCCATCGAGGAGGCCGTCGGCCACGCCGAGACCCTCGACGTGACCCGCGCGGTCGACCACTGGAAGGCGCAGGGCCTGAACCTGGCCCCGCTGTTCCACGTGCCCGAGCTGCCCGAGGGCGCGGTGCGCCACGCGCTGGTCGAGCAGGACCACGGCCTGGAGAAGGCGCTCGACAACGAGCTCATCAAGCTCGCCGCCGACGCGCTGGCCGCGGACTCCGCGACCGACGCCCAGCCGGTGCGCGCCCAGATCAAGGTCCGCAACATCAACCGCACGGTCGGCACCATGCTCGGCCACGAGGTGACGAAGAAGTTCGGTGGCGCGGGCCTGCCCGACGACACCATCGACATCACCTTCACGGGCTCGGCGGGCCAGTCCTTCGGTGCCTTCCTGCCGCGCGGTGTCACGCTGCGCCTGGAGGGCGACGCCAACGACTACGTCGGCAAGGGCCTCTCCGGCGGCCGGGTGATCGTCCGTCCCGACCGGGGCGCCGACCACCTCGCCGAGTACTCGACGATCGCGGGTAACACCATCGCGTACGGCGCGACCGGCGGTGAGCTGTTCCTGCGCGGTCGTACGGGCGAGCGGTTCTGTGTCCGCAACTCCGGCGCGACGGTCGTCTCCGAGGGCGTGGGCGACCACGGCTGCGAGTACATGACCGGTGGCCACGCGGTGGTCCTGGGCGAGACGGGCCGTAACTTCGCGGCCGGCATGTCCGGCGGCATCGCGTACGTCATCGACCTCGACCGCGACAACGTCAACGTCGGCAACGTGAGCGCCGTCGAGGCTCTCGACGACACCGACAAGCAGTGGCTGCACGACGTGGTCCGCCGCCACCAGGAGGAGACCGGCTCCACGGTCGCCGGGAAGCTCCTGGCCGAGTGGGAGACCGCCGTCGAGCGCTTCAGCAAGATCATCCCCAGCACGTACAAGGCAGTGCTCGCCGCCAAGGACGCCGCCGAGCGAGCTTGTCTCTCCGAGACCGAGATCACCGAGAAGATGATGGAGGCGGCGATCAATGGCTGACCCGAAGGGCTTCCTCAACCACGGGCGCGAGGTCGCCAAGTCCCGCCCCGTCGACGTACGCCTCAAGGACTGGAACGAGGTCTACGTCCCCGGCTCCCTGCTGCCGATCATCAGCAAGCAGGCCAGCCGCTGCATGGACTGCGGCATCCCGTTCTGCCACAACGGCTGTCCGCTGGGGAACCTGATCCCCGAGTGGAACGACTACGCCTACCGCGAGGACTGGGCCGCCGCGTCCGAGCGGCTGCACGCGACCAACAACTTCCCGGAGTTCACCGGTCGCCTCTGCCCCGCCCCCTGCGAGTCGGCGTGTGTGCTCGGCATCAACCAGCCGGCCGTCACCATCAAGAACGTCGAGGTCTCCATCATCGACAAGGCGTGGGACAGCGGCGATGTCGCGCCGCAGGCCCCGGAACGCCTGTCCGGCAAGACCGTCGCGGTCATCGGGTCCGGCCCCGCCGGTCTCGCCGCCGCCCAGCAGCTGACCCGGGCCGGCCACACCGTCGCCGTCTACGAGCGCGCGGACCGCATCGGAGGCCTTCTCCGTTACGGCATCCCCGAGTTCAAGATGGAGAAGCGGCACATCAACCGCCGTATCGAGCAGATGCGCGCGGAGGGCACCCGCTTCCGTACCGGCATCGAGATCGGCCGCGACCTCAAGGCGACCGACCTCAAGAAGCGCTACGACGCGGTCGTCATCGCCGCCGGCGCCACGACCGCCCGTGATCTGCCGGTCCCCGGCCGTGAGCTCAAGGGCGTCCACCAGGCCATGGAGTACCTGCCGCTGGCGAACAAGGTCCAGGAGGGCGACTACGTCACCTCCCCGATCTCCGCCGAGGGCAAGCACGTCGTGGTCATCGGCGGCGGCGACACCGGCGCCGACTGCGTGGGCACCGCCCACCGTCAGGGCGCGGCCTCGGTGACGCAGCTGGAGATCATGCCCCGCCCGGGCGAGGACCGGGCGTCGCACCAGCCGTGGCCGACCTTCCCGATGCTGTACAAGGTCACGTCCGCGCACGAGGAGGGCGGCGAGCGGGTCTACTCCGTCTCCACCACCCACTTCGAGGGCGACGAGGACGGCAACGTCCAGTGGCTGCACCTCACCGAGGTAGAGTTCGTCGACGGCAAGCTGACCCAGAAGCCGGGCACGGAGCGCAAGATCCCCGCCCAGCTGGTCACGCTGGCCATGGGCTTCACCGGCCCCGACCGTGACAACGGCCTGGTGGACCAGTTCGGCCTGGACCTCGACGAGCGCGGCAACATCGCCCGTGACGGCGACTTCCAGACCAACGTGCCGGGCGTGTTCGTCGCCGGTGACGCCGGCCGCGGCCAGTCGCTCATCGTGTGGGCCATCGCGGAGGGCCGCTCGGCCGCCCGCGGCTGCGACCGCTTCCTGGCCGGCGCGAGCGAGCTGCCCGCGCCGATCCGGCCGACCGACCGCTCGCTGATGGTCTGACGGCACCACAAGTGACCTGACGGTCACTCATATACGTCCCGTACAAAGGCGTACGGAACACAGACGGCGCCTGCCCACAGTCCCCGACCGGACGAATGGGCAGGCGCCGCCGCCTTGCGTTCAGGGGCCACTCTCAGCCCGTCAGCTCCGCAACCTTCGCGACGGCGACCACCGCCAGCAGCACCAGCACGCCCACGCACGCGGCCGTCTGGATGAGGGCCTGGCGCGGGCCGCGTGGGGCGTACGCGTAGGCGAGTGTGATGGCGGCTCCCGTCAGCAGTCCGCCGAGGTGGCCCTGCCAGGAGGTGAGGCCGGCGGAGAGCAGCAGCCACAGGAGCAGGAACGCCATGAAGCGGTTGACGCTCTGCATGTCGGCGCCGATCCGGCGGGCGAGGACGTAGTACGCGGCGCCGAGCCCGAAGATCGCCCCCGACGCGCCGACCGACTCCACGTTCACGTCCCCGAGCAGCAGCTGGAGCACCGACCCGCCCAGCGTCGCCAGCAGGTACAGCGCGAGGTAGCGGACCCGCCCCAGCATCGGCTCCACGACCCGGCCGAGCTGCCACAGCGAGAGCATGTTCATCACGATGTGCAGCAGCCCGAAGGTGCCCTCGGTCGGCGGCAGGTGGAGGAAACCGCTGGTCAGCAGCCGCTCCCACTGCCCGGCGACCAGGCCTTCGGCGTGGAAGTCCGAGGGGTGGCCGGCGACGTAGATGTAATAGCCGCCGTCCGGCCCGACCAGCCGGGCGCTGAGCATCGAGAACCGGTCCACGACCTCCGGGCGCACCACCTCGGCCAGATAGGCGAGGACGTTGAGCCCGATGAGTACGGCGGTCACGAGGGGGGTCGCGGAGATCCGCCCGCCGACGAGCGTCCGGGCCTGCCGCACCGACCGCGAGCCCTCCTTCACACACTCCACGCACTGATGGCCGACGGCCGCCTCGCGCATGCAGTCCGGGCAGATGTACCGGTCGCAGCGGGTGCAGCGGACGTGGGACTCCACCTTCGGGTGGCGATAGCAGGTGGTGACCGCGGGCTCGACGGCCTCGGACTTGTTGGCGTCGGGCCTGACGGCCTCGGACTCTGCGGACTCGGGCTCCACAGCCGGCTCCTTGGAGGACTGGACGGACGATGAGCCGGTGGGGACGGCGGCGATCAAAATAGCGAACACCTGTGGACGGAGGGACAGGTGGGGCCGGTGGTGCCGTAATCTCGGCAGCCGTACGGACGCACTTGGGGGAGAACGTATGGCGGCGATCAGTCTCAGCAAGGTCGAGGAGACCGCGCCCGCGCTGGTCAGCCTGTACAAGAGCGCCGGTGTGTCGCTGCGCAAGCACGGGCTGGACGGGGCGCGGGCCGCGGTCTATCTGGTGGTCGACTACTCCGGTTCGATGAAGCCGTACTACAAGGACGGCAGCGTGCAGGCGCTCGCCGACCGGGTGCTCGGGCTGTCGGCGCACTTCGACGACGACGGGACCGTGCCGGTGGTCTTCTTCTCGACCGACGTCGACGCCGAGACCGAGATCGCGCTCGCCGGCCACCAGGGGCGGATCGAGCGGATCGTGGCCGGGCTCGGGCACATGGGCAAGACCAGCTACCACCTGGCGATGGACGCCGTCATCGACCACTACCTGGACAGCGGGTCGCGGGAACCGGCCCTGGTCGTCTTCCAGACCGACGGCGGGCCCATCAACAAGCTCGCCGCGGAACGGTACCTGTGCAAGGCGGCCCCGCTTCCGCTGTTCTGGCAGTTCATCGGCTTCGGGGACCCGGCGAGCCGCCAGTTCGACTTCCTGCGCAAGCTCGACGAGCTGGCGGTGCCGGGCAAAAGGGTGATCGACAACGCGGGGTTCTTCCACGCCGGTTCGGATCCGCGGCAGGTGTCCGACGCCGAGCTGTACGACTGCCTGCTCGCGGAGTTCCCGAAGTGGCTCGTGGCGGCCCGGGCGCAGGGGATCGTACGGCCCGCCTGACCTGTAGGCGGCCTGTTCGCACCGTTGGCGCGGCCCGTGAGGCCGTGTAACCCTGTGGGTGATCCGACGGGGAGGCGACGACCTATGCACGGCGCACGATCGGGGAACGAGGGAACAGCGGCGCGGCGGCCCGCACCGCCCGGCAAGGGCGAGAAGGTCGCCGACTGGGCGGACGGGCGGCTCGGGCTGTTCGCGCTGGCCAAGGCCAACATGCGCAAGGTCTTCCCGGACCACTGGTCCTTCATGCTGGGCGAGGTCTGCCTCTACAGCTTCCTGATCCTGATCCTCACGGGCGTCTACCTCACCCTGTTCTTCGACCCGAGCACCAACGAGGTCGTCTACAACGGCTCCTACGAGCCCCTCAACGGGGTCCTGATGACCCGGGCGTACGAGTCCACGATCGACATCAGCTTCGACGTGCGCGGCGGGCTGCTCATCCGGCAGATCCACCACTGGGCGGCGCTGGTCTTCGTCACCGGCATGCTGGTGCACATGATGCGGGTGTTCTTCACCGGCGCCTTCCGCAAGCCGCGCGAGCTGAACTGGGTGTTCGGCTGGACCCTGCTGATGCTCGGCATCATCACCGGCCTGACGGGCTACTCCCTCCCCGACGACCTGCTGTCCGGCACCGGCCTGCGGTTCGCGCACGGCGCGATCCTGTCGATCCCGATCGTGGGCACGTACGTGGCGTTCTTCCTGTTCGGCGGGGAGTTCCCCGGCGAGGACTTCATCGCTCGCCTCTACCCGATCCACATCCTGCTGCTGCCCGGCATCATGCTCGGCCTGGTGGTCGCCCATCTGATCCTGGTCTTCTACCACAAGCACACGCAGTACCCCGGCCCCGGCCGCGGCCAGAAGACGGTCGTCGGCATGCCCTTCCTCCCCGTGTACATGGCCAAGGCGGGCGGCTTCTTCTTCCTCGTCTTCGGCGTGCTGACGATCATGGGCGGCATCGCCAGCATCAACCCGGTGTGGGCCTTCGGGCCCTACCGCCCCGACCTGGTGACCACGGGCGCCCAACCCGACTGGTATCTCGGCTTCTCCGAGGGCCTGATCCGGGTGATGCCGGGATGGGAGCTCAACGCCTGGGGCCACACCCTGGAACTGGGCGTCTTCATCCCCTTCTCGCTCTTCCCGCTGATCCTGCTCGCGCTCGGCCTGTATCCCTTCGTCGAGGCGTGGATCACCGGCGACAAACGCGAACACCACATCCTCGACCGGCCGCGCAACATGCCCGTGCGCACCGGCCTCGGCGCGGCCTGGCTGAGCCTGTACGCGGTGCTGCTGATCGGCGGCGGCAACGACATCGTGGCCACCCATCTGCATCTGTCGATCAACGCCATCACGTGGTTCGTGCGGGTCTCCGTCTTCGTCGTGCCGGTCCTCACCTTCTACGTGACCAAGCGGATCTGTCTCGGGCTGCAGCGCCGGGACCGGGCCAACGTGCTGCACGGCATGGAGACGGGCACCATCAAGCGGCTCCCGCACGGTGCGTACGTCGAGGTCCACGAGCCTCTGTCGCAGGGGCAGCTGTTCACCCTCACCCAGCACGAGCAGGAGCCGCCGTACGAGATCGGACCGCTCGTCGACGCAGGCGGCGTCCGGCGCCGGGTCAGCCCGGTCCAGCGGGTACGGGCCCGGCTGGCGCGGGCGATGTTCGGGCCGACGACGCGGATCACCAAGCCGACGGTGGAGGAGTACCGCGAGGTCACCAGCGGCGATCACCACTGAGCACCTCGGCCCTGCACAGGTCCGGGCTGCCCCAGGCGGAGCGCAGCGCGCGGGCCTTGGTCAGCCACAGCGACAGGTCGTACTCCGCGGTGTAGCCGATCGCGCCGTGCAACTGCAGTGCGGTACGGGCGGCGGCGTACGCGGCCTCGCAGGCGGTGACCTTCGCGGCGGCGATGTCGGCGGGCGCCATGGTGAGCGCGGCGCCGAAGACCAGCGGCCGGGCGAACTCCAGGCCGATCTTCGCGTCGGCCAGCCGGTGCTTCACCGCCTGGAACGAGCCTATGGGGGCACCGAACTGGGTGCGCTGCTTGACGTAGCCGACGGTTCTGTCGAGCAGCGCGAGACCGACGCCGAGGGCTTGGGCGGCGGTGGCGAGACGGGCGTGGGCGAGGGCCAGTGGGGTGGGCGGATCCGGGCTGAGGAGTTCGCCGCCGGGGTCGGGGGGGTGAGGCGGCGGGCCGGGTCCAGGGAGGGGCGCACGGGGCCATGGCCGGGGGAGAAGTACAGGCCGTCGGGGGTGAGAGCGAGGCGCGTCGTGGCCACGTCGCCGTCCAGGGCATACGGCGCCGGCCACGCCAGCGTCGCCATGGCCTCGCCCGCCGCCAGGGCCGGCAGGAGCCGCTTGGCGGGGCCGGGGTCCGGCAGCCCGGCGAGCAGTGCCGCCGCCGTGACCGTCTCCACCAGCGGCCCGGGCACGGCGTGCCGACCCAACTCCACGAAGGCGAGGGCGAGTTCGACCGGCCGTGGGCCCAGCCCCTCGTACCCTTCCGGAACCGCGAGGGCGAAGACCCCTGCCCCGGCGATACGGGCCCACAGCGCCCGGCCGCCGGCATGCTCGCCGCGACTCCAGTCCCGTACGACCGACGGCGTGTCGGCTGCCGTGAGCATCGCGTCCAGCGAGCGGGCGAACGCACGCTGCTCGGGGTCGAGGAAAAACCTCATCAGCGCCGCCCCTTGGGCAGGCCCAGCAGCCGCTCGGCGATGATGTCGCGCTGGATTTCGTTCGTGCCGGCGTAGATGGGGCCGGCGAGGGAGAAGACGTAGCGCTCGGACCAGTCGGTGTCGGTCAGCTCGCCGTCGGGGCCCAGGAGGTCGAGTGCTGTTTCGTGCAGGGCGATGTCGTACTCCGACCAGAAGACCTTGTTCAGGCTGGACTGAGGGCCGATGGACTCGCCGTCGAGGAAACGGGAGGCCGCGGCGAAAGTGAAGAGCTGGTAGGCGCGGGCGCCGATCAGGGCGTCGGCCACGCCCTTCCTCGCGCTCTCGGGGCTGCCGCGGTCCTGCCAGAGGGCGTGGAGGCGGTCGGCGCTCGCCAGGAAACGGCCGGGGGAGCGCAGCATCAGCCCGCGTTCGTTGCCCGCCGCCGACATCGCGATGCGCCAGCCCTGGCCAGGCTCGCCGATCACGTCGTCGTCCGGCACGAACACCTCGTCCAGGAACAGTTCCGCGAAGGCGGGCTTGCCGTCGAGGCGGGCGATGGGGCGGACCGTGACGCCGGGGGCGCGCAGGTCGAACATCAGGTAGGTCAGGCCCTGGTGGGGCTTCGGCGCGTCCGGATCGGTGCGGAACAGGCCGAACGCGCGGTCGGCGAAGGCCGCGCGTGAGGACCACGTCTTCTGGCCGGTCAGCAGCCAGCCGCCCGCCGCGCGCGTGGCCCTCGACCTCAGGGACGCCAGGTCCGAGCCCGCCTCCGGCTCGGACCACGCCTGCGCCCAGATCACCTCGCCGGTGGCCATGGGAGGCAGGACACGGGCACGCTGCTCCTCGGTGCCGTGGTCGAAGAGGGTCGGGGCGAGGAGGCTGACGCCGTTCTGGCTGACGCGGCCCGGCGCGCCCGCCGCGTAGTACTCCTCCTCGAACAGCAGCCACCGCACGAGTGAGGCGTCCCGGCCGCTGTACGCCGTCGGCCAGTTCACCACCGACCAGCGGTCGGCGGCGAGTTCGGCCTCCCACGCCCGGTGCGCCGCGAAGCCCTCCTCGGTCTCCAGGGAGGGGAGCGGATCGGGCGGCACCTGCGCGCGCAGCCAGGCACGGGCCTCGGCGCGGAACGCCTCGTCGGCGCTCGAGTGGGTCAGATCCACCGTCACCCTCCCTCCCCCGGTGCCCTGCGGCTCTTCCCTAACAAGTGTTTGGTAGGTTAGCGTGCTGCCATGACAAACGTCGAGGCGCCGACGTACGTTCCCGGGCACGGACTGCTCCGCGGGCGCACGGCCGTCGTCACCGCGGCTGCCGGTGCTGGCATCGGCGGGGCGACCGCGCGCCGCTTCCTCGAAGAGGGCGCCCGCGTGCTGATCAGCGATGCGCACGCGCGACGCCTGAAGGAGTACGAGGCCGAGCTGGCACGGGAGTTCGAGGGGGCGGTGGCGTCGGCGGTGTGCGATGTCACCGACGAGACGCAGGTGCAGGCGCTGTTCGACACCGCCGTGGCCGCGCACGGCCGGCTCGACGTGGTCGTCAACAACGCGGGCCTCGGCGGGACTTCGCCGCTCGTCGACATGACCGACGAGCAGTGGTCGAAGGTCCTCGACGTGACCTTGAACGGCACCTTCAGATGCACCCGGGCCGCCCTCCGCCGGATGCGGGACACCGGCGGTGTGATCGTCAACAACGCCTCCGTCGTCGGCTGGCGCGCCCAGGCCGGACAGGCGCACTACGCGGCCGCGAAGGCGGGCGTGATGGCGCTGACCCGGTGCGCCGCGATCGAGGCCGCCGAACACGGGGTGCGGGTCAACGCGGTGGCGCCGAGCCTCGCCATGCACCCGCACCTGGCGAAGGTGACCACGCCCGAGCTGCTGGAGGAACTGACCGCGCGCGAGGCCTTCGGCCGGTACGCCGAGCCCTGGGAGGTGGCCAACGTGATCGTCTTCCTGGCCTCGGAGTACTCGTCGTACATGACGGGCGAGATCGTCTCCGTCAGCAGCCAGCACGCCTAGGACGACAATGGACCCGTGCCGAACAAGAAGAAGCCCCAGGTGACCGCCGCCGCAAAGCCCGCGGCCGCCGCCGCTCAGGCACGCCGCCGCGAACTTCTCGACACCGCCGCCGAGGTCTTCGCCGAGCAGGGCTACAACGCCACCACCGTACGCAAGATCGCCGACCACGCGGGCATGCTCGCGGGCAGCCTCTACTACCACTTCGACTCCAAGGAGTCGATGCTCGAAGAGATCCTGAGCTCGTTCCTCGACGAGCTGTGGAGCGGCTACGACGCCGTCCTGGAGGCCGAGCTCGGCCCACGCGAAACGCTGGAGGCGCTGGTCACCGAGTCGTTCCGGGAGATCGACCGGCACCGCGCCGCCGTCGCGATCTACCAGAAGGAGAACAGGCAACTGGTGGCGCAGGAGCGGTTCGCGTTCCTCGCCGATTCGCAGCGCAAGTTCGAGAAGGCGTGGCTGTCCACGCTGGAGCGCGGGGTCGTGGCCGGGGTGTTCCGGTCCGACCTGGACGTCCGGCTCACCTACCGGTTCGTGCGGGACACGGTGTGGGTCGCTGCGTCCTGGTACCGGCCCGGCGGACAGCACACCCCGGAGGAGATCGCCCGGCAGTACCTGTCGATGGTGCTGGACGGGATCGCCGTACGCACATAACCCACCGGTCCCATTGGGGAGTTGCCATGGCCGAGGCCTACATAGTCGAAGCGGTCCGTACGCCCGTGGGGCGGCGCAAAGGAGGGCTCAGCGCGGTCCACCCGGCCGACCTGGGCGCGCATGTGCTGAAGGAGCTGGTGGCGCGCGCGGGCGTGGACCCGGTGGCCGTCGAGGACGTGGTCTTCGGCTGCCTGGACACCGTCGGGCCACAGGCCGGGGACATCGCGCGGACCTGCTGGCTGGCCGCGGGGCTGCCCGAGGAGGTGCCGGGGGTGACCGTGGACCGGCAGTGCGGGTCCTCGCAGCAGGCCGTGCACTTCGCGGCGCAGGGCGTGCTGTCCGGCACCCAGGACCTGGTCGTCGCGGGCGGCGTGCAGAACATGTCGATGATCCCCATCGCCTTCGCCACCCGGCAGGCCGCCGAGCCGCTCGGGCTCACGGCGGGCCCCTTCGCGGGCAGCGAGGGCTGGCGGGCACGGTACGGGGAGAAGCCGGTCAACCAGTTCGCCGGCGCCGAGATGATCGCCGCCAAGTGGGGGATCAGCAGGCAGGACCAGGAGGAGTTCGCGCTGCGCTCGCACCGGCGGGCGCTGTGGGCGATCGACGAGGGGCGCTTCGAGCGGGAGGTCGCGCCCTACCGGGACGTCGCCGTCGACGAGGGGCCGCGCCGGGACACCTCCCTGGAGAAGATGGCCGGGCTGAAGCCCGTCATCGACGGCGGCACGATCACGGCCGCCTGTTCCTCGCAGGTCTCCGACGGCGCGGCGGCGATGCTGCTCGCCTCTGAGCGGGCGGTACGCGAGCACGGGCTCACGCCCCGGGCCCGCGTGCACCACCTCTCGGTGCGCGGCGAGGACCCGATCCGCATGCTCACCGCACCCATCCCCGCCACCGCCCACGCCCTGAAGAAGACCGGCCTGTCGATCGACGACATCGACCTCGTGGAGATCAACGAGGCCTTCGCGCCGGTCGTCCTGGCCTGGCTGAAGGAGACCGGCGCCGACCCCGACAAGGTCAACGTCAACGGCGGCGCGATCGCCCTCGGCCACCCCCTGGGCGCGACCGGCGTGAAGCTGATGACGACCCTCCTGCACGAACTGGAGCGCACGGGCGGCCGGTTCGGGCTTCAGACGATGTGCGAGGGCGGGGGACAGGCCAACGTGACGATCATCGAGCGGCTGTGACGTCAGCGGCCGAGTGAGAAGCCCAGCACCACGCCCGCGGACACCTCCACCATCCCCGGCGCGAGGTCGCCCGCGGAAGTACCGCCACCGCCGCCGTGCCCGCGGTACTGGCGGAACTCGTACGACTCGGAGTCCACGTCCTGGATGTGCACCACCGCCCCGAGGGACACGCCGGCGGCCTCCGTGTAGACCTCGGCCTTGCGCCGGGCGGCCGCCACCGCCCGGCGGCGCGCCTCGTCCCGCAGCGCGGGCTTGTCGTGTACGTCGAACTCGACGCCGTCGATGCTGCGGGCGCCGGCCTCCACCGCGTCCACGATGAGCTGCTGGAGGTCGTCCAGCGCCTCGGTCTCGACGACGTACTGGGCCTGGCAGAGGTAGCCGAGGAACTTCCGCGCGCCATTGGCATGGCCGTACTCCGAACTGAGCCTCAGTCGGGAGCCGGAGACCGAGGAGTCCGGTATCCCGTGCCGGCGCAGCACCTCGCGGAGCCTTGTCACAGCACTGCCGGCCTCGTGGAACGCCTGGCCGGGGGCGGGCTCCAGCACCTCCACCCCCAGCTTCACCCGCACCAGCTGCGGCTCCGCCCGCACACTGCCCGCGCCAAACACACTGAGCCCCCAGGGCTCCTTGATCGTCTCCGTCATGCGGGCATTGAAGCACCGCCCACCGAAAGTCCGCTCATGGTTTGCGCGGCCTGGGCCATGATCCGCTCCACCAGTTCCGCGCACGACGGCAGATCGTCGATCACTCCCGCGACCTGCCCGGACGCCATCACCCCCAGATCCGTACGGCCGTCCACCATGGCCGACTTGAGCAGCATCGGGGTGTTGGCGGCGAGCAGGACCTGGCTCCAGGTGAGGTCCTTGCCGTGCCGCAGGGAGAGGCCGTCGCGGACCAGTTGCCGCCAGGTCAGTCCGGACAGCCGCCTGAAGCCCGCCGCCCGCCGCAGGGCATGGACCAGCGCCCTCGTTCGTCCGGCGTTCTCCAACCCGGCCACCAGCTCCGTACGCAGCATCCGGTGGGGCAGGCCGTCGACCGCCGTGGTGACGGTGACGTCCCGGACCGTCGCCGCCAGATACCGCGCCTTCACCGCGTCCGGCACCGTCGAGTCCGAGGTCAGCAGGAACCGGGTGCCCATGGCGATGCCCGCCGCTCCGTAGGCCAGCGCGGCGACCAGGCCCCGGCCGTCGTGGAAACCGCCCGCCGCCACCACCGGTATGTCCACGGCGTCGACCACCTGCGGCAGCAGCACCGTCGTCGCCACCTCGCCGGTGTGCCCGCCGCCCTCCCCGCCCTGCACGATCACCGCGTCCGCGCCCCACGCCGCGACCTTCTCGGCATGCCGCCGGGCACCGATCGAGGGCACGACGACCACGCCCGCGTCCTTGAGTTCGGCGATCAGCTCACGCGACGGCGCGAGGGCGAACGAGGCGACGCGCACCCCCTCCTCGATCATGACGCCGACCCGGTCGCCGGCATCCGCGGCGTCCGCCCGCAGATTCACGCCGAACGGCGCGTCCGTACGGGACTTGACCTCGCGTATGGCCTCACGCAGCCGGTCGACGGTCATCGTCGCGGAGGCCAGGATGCCCAGCGCACCCGCGTTCGCCGTCGCCGAGACCAGGCGGGGGCCCGCCACCCAGCCCATCCCCGTCTGCACGATCGGGTGGCTGACGCCGACGAGCCGGGTCAGCGGTGTCTCCATCACTCACCGACCTCCCTGGCGCGGCTGTTCTCCGGGTCGATCACCTCGCGGATGAGCCGCAGCTCCTCGGCGGTGGGCTCGCGGGTCGCCGGTACGTCGTCCGGGACGGCCAGGTCGAAACCGGTGGCCTCCCTGACCTGCGCCGGCGTGACTCCCGGATGCAGCGAGGCCGGCCGCATCGAGCGGTCCGGCGTGGCGAAGTCGAAGACACCGAGGTCGGAGACGACACGGGGGATGCGGTGGTACCGGGCGTCGCCCGCGTGGTCGTAGCCGACTCCGCAGACCATGTCGACCTTCTCGACGAAGACCCGCCGCGAATGCCTGGGGACCCAGTAACTGGTCGGATTGTTGAGGGTGTTGACCGGCGCGCCGCGCACCCCCAGCAACTGCCGCTTCGGTTGCTCCCAGTCGCCGATGCACGAGATGTTCTGGTTGCCGAAGCGGTCGATCTGGCTCGCACCCATCATCACGTGCCGCCTGCCACTGCTGACCAGCGCCAGATGCTGCCGGTACGGCAGCCAGCCCTCGGTCGTGCCGTCCGGGCGGACGAGCATCGCCTCGCCGTCGGTCAGCAGCAGGTCGGGCGCGAAGGTCAGCCGGGCCAGCCGGGCCCCCACGGACGGGATGAGACCCATCGGGCTCGCCAGGATCTCACCGGCGTCGCGCCAGGCCTCGGCGCAGGCGATCACGCAGTACTCGGCGCGAGTGGCCCGGCCCACGACCCGACTCGTGGCCCCACGTCGACTCATGGCCCCACGTCGACTCATGTCGCCTCCTTGACCGCCGCCTGGTACCCCTGCTCGTCCCCGCCCAGGAAGCGTGCCGCGAACTCCGGCCAGGGGGTGCTCGCGTACGTCTTCTGGAAGGCCTCGTCCCGGCCGTAGTCGGGGGCGCAGGACGTGAAGTGCGCGCCGTTCGGGGCCTCGACCACGCCCGTCACCGTGTGCCGCTTGACCAGCAGCGACTGCGGTGCCGCCTCCTTCGTCAACTCGGCCGTGTCGACGACCCGTTCGCAGGAGACGTACGCCGTGTCCGCTGCCGCGCAGAACAGGTCGTCGAAGTACGGGTCGGGGCCCAGATACTGACCGTTGCCCTGCCGGTCGGCGCGGTTCACATGGACCAGGGCCGCGTCCAGCCGCAGGGCGGGCATGGCGACGAACGTCTCCCCGTCGTCGTACGGCGAGGTCACCGTCCGCAGGCCGGGGTTGACCCGCATCACGTCCGAACCGATCCCGGCCCGCACCGGCAGGAACGGCAGCCGGTTCGCCGCCGCGTGCAGCCCCCACATGAACATGGCCTCGTCGATCTCCGTCAGCTCGAAGGCGCCGCCCTCGCGTGCTGCCCGGTAGTGCGGTTCGAGGGGGATCGAGTCGAGGGTGACGAACGCCGCGACCAGCTTCCGCACCCGCCCGGCCGCGGCCAGCATGCCCACGTCCGGGCCGCCGTACGAGACGACGGTGAGGTCGGTGATGTCGGACCGGAGCAGGGCCCTGACCAGGGCCATCGGTTTGCGGCGCGAGCCCCAGCCGCCGATGCCGAGGGTCATGCCGCTCCGCAGCCTGGAGGCGACCTCGTCGGCCGTCATCGTCTTGTCGCTCACCTACGCACCCTTCTCTCCGAAGGTGTCACGGACCCGGTCGGCCACCCCGCTGAGGTTGGCCTCGAAGGTGAATCCCTGCTCGAAGCGGTAGCTGCGGTGCACGTCGACGGGGTCGATGCCGTTGATGGCGGCCTTGGCCAGGCGCAGCAGCTGTCCGTCCTTCGCGGCGATCTCGCCGGCCAGCTCCAGGGCGGCGGCGTGCAGTTCCGCGCGCGGTACGACCCGCCACACCGAGCCGTGCGCGTGCAGCTCGGCCGCGGTCGCCGTGCGCGAGGTGTAGTACAGCGCGCGCATGAGGTGCTGGGGGACCAGCCGGGCCAGATGTGTGGCCGCGCCCAGTGCTCCCCGGTCCAGTTCGGGCAGCCCGAAGGTGGCGTCCTCGCTCGCCACGATCGCGTCCGCGTTGCCCACCAGGCCGATGCCGCCGCCCAGGCAGAACCCGTGCACCGCCGCCACGACGGGCACCTCGCAGTCGTACACGGCGCCGAAGGCCTGCGCGCAGGCGTGGTTGGCGCCGATCAGCGCACGGTGCCCGTCCTGCTGTATCTCCTTGATGTCCACGCCCGCGTTGAACCCGCGCCCCTCGGCCGTGAGGACGACACATCGGATCTCCGGATCACGGCCGGCCGCCCGCACGGCGTCGGCCAGGGCGAACCAGCCGTCCACCGGCAGGGCGTTCACCGGTGGGAAGTCGACCGTGACGACGGCGATTCCATTCTGCTCCGCCCCCTTTTCCGGAGACGAGGTGGAGACACTCATGGCCGCATCAGCTACCTTTCCACCAAACGTTTGTTAGGTGAAGGGTAGCCGGGAATGGGGCTGAACGGGAAGGTCGTGGTCGTCACCGGCGGTACGCGCGGGGTCGGCGCCGGGATCGCGAAGACGTTCGTGGAGGCCGGTGCTGACGTCGTGGTCTGCGCGCGCCGACCACCCGAAGTCCCGCTCCCAGGAACCGAGTTCAGGCCGCTCGACCTCCGTGACCCGGAGGCCGTCCGGGCCTTCTTCGCGGCGCTGCCCCGCCTCGACGTCCTGGTCAACAACGCGGGTGGCACGCCGTACCGCCGGTTGACGGACGCGGACGCCGTCCGGCACGCGCGTGTGATCGAACTGAACCTCGTCGCGCCGCTCACGGCGTCCCTGGCGGCGTACGAGCACCTGAAGCGGGTGCGCGGCTCGGTGGTGATGATCGGCAGCGTCAGCGGCGGCCGTCCGTCGCCCGGGTCGGCCGCATACGGGGCGGCCAAGGCCGGACTGGAGAGCCTGGCCCGCTCGATGGCGGTGGAGTGGGCGCCGGAGGTGCGGGTCAACACGCTGGTCGTCGGCATGGTCCGCACGGAGCTGTCCCACCTCCACTACGGCGGCGAGGACGGCCTCGCCGGCGTCTCCCGCACGGTCCCGCTCGGCCGCCTCGCCGACCCGTCCGACGTCGGCGCGGCCGCCGCCTTCCTCGCCTCCGACGCCGCCGCCTACATCAGCGGCGCGAGCCTGCTCGTGCACGGCGGGGGTGAGCGGCCCGTGTTCCTGGATGCCGCGACGGTCAACAAGGAGGCATGACATGAGCCGGATGTGTGAAGGGCGGGTCGTCGTCGTGACGGGTGGGGGGCGCGGGCTCGGGCGCGCGCATGCGCTCGCGTTCGCGGCCGAGGGGGCGAGGGTCGTCGTCAACGACCTCGGTGTCGGCCTCAACGGCACCCCGGCCGCCGACAGCCCCGCCCGGCATGTGGTCGACGAGATCCGCGCGGCGGGCGGCGAGGCCGTTGCGCACGGGGGTGACGTGGCGACCAGTGCCGGGGCGGCATCGATGGTGGCGGCCGCGCTGGAGACGTACGGGCGGCTCGACACGCTCGTGAACAACGCCGGGTTCCTGCGTGACCGGATGCTGGTCAACCTCGACGAGGACGACTGGGACGCCGTCGTACGGGTCCACCTCAAGGGCCACTTCCTGCCCCTGAAGCACGCGGCCGCGCACTGGCGGGCGGAGGCGAAGGCGGGCCGTGCCCCTGTCGCGCGGGTCGTCAACACCAGCAGTGGGGCGGGGTTGTCGGGCTCGCTCGGGCAGGGCAACTACAGCGCCGCGAAGGCCGGAATCGTCGGGCTGACCCTGGTCGCGGCGGCCGAGTTCGCTCGCTACGGCGTCCAGGTCAACGCGATCGCCCCGGCGGCGCGCACGCGGATGACGGAGCGTGCCTTCGCCGAGACGATGACGGCTCCCGAGGCCGGCTTCGACGCCATGGCCCCGGAGAACGTCTCCCCGCTGGTCGTCTGGCTGGGTTCGGCCGCGAGTGACGGCGTGACGGGACGGGTCTTCGAGGTGGAGGGCGGGCGGATCACGGTGATGGAGGGATGGCGGGCGGGGCCGACGACGGACAAGGGGGCGCGGTGGACTCCGGAGGAGGCGGGGGAGGCGGCGGTGAAGCTGTTGGGGGAGGCGGGGGCGCCGGGGGCGGTGTACGGGGCGTGAGGTTTCCTCGCCCCCGCCGCCACCCCTGCCCCTGGCCTGCCAACCCCTACCCGTCCCGTACCTGGGGGCGTAACCGCTACGTGTCGCACTCCAACACCGTCCGGCACAACCCACACCGCGCCCGAACCCTCCCCTGCACCGGCACCCGAATCCGCTGCTGACACGTGGGACACGGGAACGACACCCGCAGCGGCCCCCGCCCGTCCGGCGTGAACGCATACGGCACCCCCGCTCCGGGCCCCGCCCCGTGATGGTCCTGGGCGTGCCGCCGATCGCGGGCGTAGCGGCGGCGTCCCGCCCACCCGGCCGCCGTCAGCGGAGGCTGCTGCTCGTCGCGGCGGGCCTCGGTCATGCCCTTCACATACGCCGTGTACGCCTGCGGACTCGTGAACCACACCGACGGATCCTCGGCGAAGACCAGCGCCCGCTTGGCGAGGACGTAACCGAACTCCTCCGGCGTCAGATACCCCAGCTTCTGCGAGGACGCCGAGTCCTCCCGGAACGCGTCCAGAAGCAGCCAGCCCGCGCCCAGATACGTCGTCGCCGTGTCCGTGAGGATCTCGTTGTCGCGCGTACCGGGGAAGGACAGCCCGAGGCGATGCAGGTACACGTGCATCACCTCATGGGCCAGCGCCGCGCCGATGTCCCGGCGATGGGTGCGGAAGCGGTCGTTCAGCTCGATGAAGTACTCGGGCCCGGCGGTGAGTTCGACGCTGGCCGCGTGCGTCATCTCCCGGAAGCTGACGATCGGACGGGCGTCCGGCAGGCGGTAGTGCCGCACCAGTTCGCGGGCCACCCGCTGCGCACCCAGATACAGATCGTCGGTGTCGCAGAACGCCACATCGGCCGGCAGCACACTGGTCCCGAACGTCTGGACGGTGTCGTAGGAAAGCCGCCTGTAGAGCGCCGTGATCGAGGCCCGCACCGTCTCCAGGTGCGGGAAGCCGTGCTGGACCGGTCCGCCGTTCGCCACGCCCTTACCCCCAAGACGCCTTGAACCCGACTCCACTCTACGGGGATGTGAGGGGATTTTCCCTGGTGGGGTTCCACGCCCGGGGCGTGAGATCCGTCCTTGCCAGGCATGCCACCTGATCTTCATACTGCGGGCCGCTCAACACGCCATGAAAGGACGTATGTTGACCCACAGCTCGCCGAAGAGAAGCGGCATAACCCTGGCGAAGAGGGCCGCGGCGGTGGCTGCCGTCGCGCTCGCGGTCGCCTCCCTCCAGCCCCTCAGCGCGCAGGCCGCGTCCACCCGCATTGTCGGTGGAACGCCCGCCGCGCAGAATGAGTTCCCGTTCATGGTCCATCTCTCGATGGGCTGCGGCGGGGCGCTCTACAAGAAGGACGTCGTCCTGACCGCGGCCCACTGCGTGCCCGGGTCCGGCAACAACACCCGCATCACCGTCACCGCGGGTGTCAACGACATCAACTCCGCCTCCGCGATCAAGGTCAAGTCGACCAAGGTCAAGGTGGCCCCGGGCTACGACGGCACCGGCAAGGACTGGGCGCTGATCAAGCTCGCCCGGCCCATCGACAAGCCGACGCTGAAGATCGCCACCACGGACCGCTACAACCGCGGCATGTTCACGATCGCCGGGTGGGGCGACACCAAGGAGGGAGCCAACACGGGCACGACCAAGCTCCGTAAGGCGAGCGTCCCCTTCGTCGCCGACCGCGTGTGCAAGCGCCACTACGGAAACCGGCTGGTGTCGAAGGAGGAACTGTGCGCCGGCTATCAGCGCGGCGCCGTCGACACCTGCCAGGGCGACTCCGGCGGCCCCATGTTCCGCAAGGACGACGCGGGCAAGTGGCTCCAGGTCGGCATCGTCAGCTGGGGCGACGGCTGCGCCCGCCCCGGTGTGCCCGGCATCTACACCGAGGTCAGCCACTTCGCGAAGGACATCGCCCGCGCGGCGGACGCGCTGTAGCAAGCCGAGGCACCTGCGTGCGTCAGACGGCCCTCAGGACCGGGGCCTGCGCCTCGCCGGACCGGGCCGTCCCCTCGAGCTCCAGCAGCCACACGTCGTTGCCGCCCTCCCGCAGGACGGGCCCAGGGACGTACAGCGAGCACTGGGGGCCGGTGGACCAGTAACGGCCGAGGTTGAAGCCGTTGATCCACACGAACCCGCGGGTCCGGCCCGGCAGCTCCAGACGGGCGTCACCGCCGCCCCGCACCATGACGGTGCCCCGGTACAGCCCCGGGGCACCGTCCCCGGGCAGCTCCCGCGACGGCACCGCCCGGACCCTCTCGATCTCGTCCAGCGCCTCCAGCCGCAGCCCACGCGCGCGTACGTCGTGCAGATACTGCCGCTCGTGCAGGACACCCCCGGTGATCCCCTTGGGCTCGCCCAGCCGCGGCCCGTAGTTGACCCGCCCCAGGGACTCCACCCACAGCTCCACGCGCGCGTACCCCGCGACAGGCTCATTCAGGCAGGCGTCGTCCTCCGTGAGCACCCCGGCCCGCTCCCCGTCGACGTACACCACGGCGAGGTCCCGCAGCCCGCGCACCGTCAGCGGATACGGCTGCCGCGGCCCCGGCACCGTCACCTCGTACCGCACCAGGCCCCGCTCGACGCCCAGTTCCTCGAAGGCGGGCGGGACAGGACCGGACGTCTCAGGGCCGCCCAGCGTCTCCAGTACGTCGCCCAGCGGCGCCCAGTCGGTCAGGACCGCCTCGGCCGGCGCACCCAACGGCACGGGCGCGGGCGGGACTTCGGGAAGGGGGCCGTCGGCGTGATCGGCGAGGACCTTCCGGAAGGCCCAGAACTTCTCCGTGGGGCGGCCGTACTCGTCGATCGGGGCGTCGTAGTCGTACGACGTCACATCGGGCTCCAGCGGCCCGTCGTGCAGTGCGCCGCCGCCCCGGTTGGCGCCCGCCCAGCCGGCGAAGCTCGTGCCGCCGTGCGCCATGTACAGGTTCACCGACGCCCCGCATTCCAGGATCTCCCGCAGGGCCGCCGCCGCGTCCCCGGGATCGCGTACGACGTGCTCGCCGCCCCAGTGGTCGAACCAGCCGCACCAGAACTCCATGCACATCAGCGGACCGTCGGGGCGGTGCCGGCGCAGCGTCTCGAACGCCTCGCGCGCGTGGGAGCCGAAGTTCACCGTCGCCAGGACCCCCGGGACCGAGCCGCCGGAGAGCATGTGGTCCTCGGGGCCGTCCGAGGTGAAGAGCGCAACCGTGACGCCCTCGGTGCGCAGCAGGTCGGCCAGCCACCGCAAGTAGGCCGCGTCGGAACCGTAACTGCCGTACTCGTTCTCCACCTGCACCATGATCACCGGGCCGCCGCGGTCGACCTGCCGGTCCACGATCTCGGGCAGAAGATGCCGGAACCAGCTCGCGACATATCCCAAGTAGCGCTCGTCACGGGTACGCGCGCGGGCGCCCAGCTCGCCCGTCAGCCAGTACGGCAGCCCGCCGTTCTCCCACTCGGCGCAGATGTACGGCCCCGGCCGCACGACCGCCCACAGCCCCGCCTCCCGGGCCGCGTCCAGGAACCGGCCGAGCGCCTGCACGTCCCGGTGCCGGCCCGGCCGCGGCTCGTGCAGGTTCCACGGCACGTACGTCTCCACGCAGTTGAGGCCCATCGCCCGCAACATCGCCAGCCGGTGCCCCCACTGCGCCTCGTGCACCCGGAAGTAGTGCAGCGCGCCGGACAGCAGCCGCACCGGCCGCCCGTCCAGCAGGAAGTCTTCGTCCCCCACCGTGAACTCGCTCATGCGCCCACTCTCCCTCTGGCGCAGGTCAGGGTCCATGGACAAAGATCAGCGCTGCTTGGACCGAAGGACGGGACCGGCCGACGGGACTGGCGGACGGGACCGGCGGACGGGAACAGCGGACGGGACCGGCGGCGCGGACGGGAGGCACGCGGATGTACCACACCTGGATGCGTTTCTTCACGCCCGGCCCCGCACACCACCGCCTCGGCCTCGCCTGCCTCGGCGTGGGCCTCCAGTACGGCGCCCTGCCGACCGTCGGACCGAGGGTCCTGGACCACCATGTCGCCGTCGTGATCAGTACCGGCGGCGGCTGGTACGCCGCCCCCGACGGCCGCCGTACGACCGTCACCGCGCCCGCGCTGCTGTGGCTGACCCCCGGCGTGCCGCACCACTACGCGCCCGACCCCGGCACCGGCTGGGACGAGGGCTTCGTCGACTTCATCGGGCCCGCCGCACCGACGTACACCGAACTCGGGTACATCGAGCCCGGCCGGCCCGTCGTGCCGCTGTCCGACGCCGCCGGCCCCCGTGCCGTCATCGGGCGCATCGCCCGTGCCGCGCGCCGCGACAACCCCCTGCTGGAGGTGGAGACCGGCGCCGCCGTCCACGAGCTCCTCGTCGCCCTGCGCCGCGCCCGTGCCGACCTCACCCCCGACGGCGACCAGGTCCTCAAGGCCCTCGCACGCGACGCGTGCCTGCCGCTGACGGTCGCCGACCACGCCACCCGGCACGGCATGACCCCCGCCGAACTGCGCACCGCCGTGCGGCGCGGCGCCGGGTGCAGCCCCAAGGACTACCTGCTCGGCATCCGCCTGGGCCGCGCCAAGGAACTGCTCGCCGCCACCCAACTCCCCGTCGCCGCCGTCGCCCGCCGCGTCGGCTACGACGACCCCGCCTACTTCTCCCGCCTGTTCACCCGCCGCGTCGGCATGGCCCCGACCCGCTTCCGCGCCCAGCAGGGCCGCACCGTCCCCGGCGGCTGGAGCAACCAGGTCCCCGACCCCGACGATCCACCCGTGATCGAACGAACGACCAACTGAGCGGGCCCCGTAGGCTGGGCGCTCATGACCAGCAACACGTCCCCCAGCGACGTCGACCCGGCCGTCCGTGAAGAGCTCGCCCGGCTGCGCGACAGCATCGACAACATCGACGCGGCCGTCGTCCACATGCTCGCCGAGCGCTTCAAGTGCACCCAGCAGGTCGGCCACCTCAAGGCCGAGCACCAGCTCCCGCCCGCCGACCCGGCCCGCGAGGCCCGCCAGATCGACCGCCTGCGCACCCTCGCCGAGAACGCCAAGCTGGACCCTGCCTTCGCGGAGAAGTTCCTCAACTTCATCATCGCCGAGGTCATCAGGCACCACGAGAGCATCGCCGAGGACACCGTCAACGGCACCGCGTCCACGCCGAACCGCTCCTAGGCCCGGCCGGGACGACGGGAAGCAGACAGACCCTCCCCGAGGGAGTGACACGGCGGCCCCGGAGGGGCATGCTGCGCTGTGCACCGCATGTCAGCTGACACGCACTCCCCGTCAGCGCCCCGGACATACCCTGGATGTCCACGCGGGAGGGACGTCGGGCCATGCCGTCGGATGCCAAGATCCTCATTGTCGACGACCACGAGGACACGCTGTACGCGCTGGAGAGTGCCCTGGCCCCGCTGGGGTACCTGCTGGCCCGGGCCACCAGCGGTGACGAGGCGCTCAAGCAGGTGCTCCGCGGAAAGGTCGGCCTCCTGCTCCTGGACGTGCGCATGCCCGGCGTCAGCGGCCTGGACGTCGTGCGCTACATGCGGCGGGTGGAACAGACCCAGCACATACCGGTCATCCTCCTCACCGGCTTCGGTGCGGACCAGGACCTGACCTCCACCGCCTTCCGGCTCGGCGTCGCCGACCTCGTGCTGAAGCCCATCGACCCCTGGGCGCTGCGCACCAAGGTCCGCTACCTGTACGACGCCCACGAACGCCAGCGCGCACTGGTGGAGGAGGTCCGGGAGTTACGCGCCCTGGTCAAGGGCCATGCCGAGGTCGAGGAACCCGGCCCGCGCCCGGCCCTGCCCCACCCGGACGCCCGCCTTCCGCCGCAGCGTGACACCCCGGCGGGGAACCGGACATAGCGTACGTAGTGATCCACCCCTGTGCCTTGTCAGCGGCATCAGGCAGCATGTCGTGCATGTCCGTACTGACGCGCGACGAAGCGCAGACCCGTGCCCAGCTTCTCGATGTCCACCGCTACACGATCGAACTCGATCTGACCACCGGGGACACGACCTTCGACTCGCGGACCGTCATCAGGTTCACCACGCGCGCCGACGCGGACACCTTCGTCGAGATCACGCCTGCCGAGCTGCGCTCCGTCACGCTGGACGGACACCCCCTCGACCCGGAGACCCTGGACGACAACCGGCTGCCCCTGAAGAACCTCACCGCCGGTGAGCACGAACTGCGCGTCGACGCTGCCATGCGCTACTCCCGCACCGGCGAGGGCATGCACCGCTTCACCGACCCCACCGACGGCGAGGCCTACGTCTACACCCAGCTGGCCATGGACGACTGCAAGCTGGTCTTCCCCGCCTTCGACCAACCCGACCTGAAGGCCGTCTTCGACCTGTCCGTCACCGCGCCCGAAGGCTGGACCGTCCTCGCCAACGGCGTCACCGAGCACCTCGGCGCCGGCCGCTGGCAGGCCGCGCCCACCCCGCCGATCTCCACCTACCTCGTCGCCGTCGCCGCCGGCCCCTGGCACTCGGTGCGCACCGAGCACCGCGGCCTGCCCTTCGGCCTCCACTGCCGCCGCTCCCTCGCCCCCTACCTGGACGCGGACACCGACGAGCTCTTCCAGGTCACCCGGCAGTGCTTCGACCGCTTCCACGAGACGTTCGACGAGCCCTACCCCTTCGACTCCTACGACCAGGCCTTCGTCCCCGAGTTCAACGCCGGCGCCATGGAGAACCCCGGACTGGTCACCTTCCGCGACGAGTTCGTGTACCGCTCCGCCGTCACCGACACCGAGCGGCTGATCCGCGCCATGGTCATCGCCCACGAGATGGCCCACATGTGGTTCGGCGACCTCGTCACCCTGCGCTGGTGGGACGACATCTGGCTGAACGAGTCCTTCGCCGAGTACATGGGCTACCAGATCTGCGCCGAAGCCACCCGCTTCACCGACACCTGGGTCGACTTCGCCATCGCCCGCAAGGCCTGGGGCTACGACGCCGACCAGCGCCCCTCCACTCACCCCGTCGCCCCCGAAGCCGTCGACGACACGGCCGCCGCCATGCTCAACTTCGACGGCATCTCCTACGCCAAGGGCGCCTCCGCGCTGCGCCAGCTCGTGGCCTGGCTCGGTGAGAAGGACTTCCTCGCCGGTATCAACACCCACTTCGCCCGCCACAAGTTCGGCAACGCCACCCTCGCCGACTTCATCGACTCCCTCGCCTCCGCCACCGAGCGCGACGTCCACGCCTGGGCCGACTCCTGGCTGCGCACCACCGGCGTCGACACCCTCACCCCGGCCGTCACCCCCGGCGACAACGGCACCTACACCCTCTCCGTCGACCACGCCGGCAGCCGCACCCACCGCGTCACCGTCGGCATGTACGACCAGGACCTCGGCGACGACGCCGGCAACCTCACCCTGCGCGAACGCCTCGACCTCGACGTCCCGCAGAGCGCCCCGCAGCCCATCGGCAAGCGCCCGGCCCTGCTGCTGCTCAACGACGGCGACCTGACCTACGCCAAGGTCCGCTTCGACGCCAGGTCCTTCGAGACAGTCCGCAGTAGCCTCTCCGGCCTGCCCGACCCGCTCACCCGCGCCGTCGTCTGGAACGCCCTGCGCGACGCCGTCCGCGACGGCGAACTGGCCGCCGGCGCCTACCTGGAGGCCGCCCGAGCCCACCTCCCGCGCGAGACCGACCTCGCCATCGTCCAGGGCGTCCTCGCCTTCGCCGCCGCCCAGGTCACCGACCGCTACCTCACCCCCGAGGAGCGGCCCGCCGCCCTGGCCACCCTCTCCGCCCTGTGCCGCGACCTCATCCGCCGCACCGAGGACGGCGACAACCCCGGCCTGCGTCTGATCGCCGTACGCCACTTCATCGACGTCGCCGCCCACCCCGACGCCATCGCCGCCTGGCTCGCCGACGGCACCGTGCCGGGCGGACCCGAACTCGACCCCGAGCTGCGCTGGCGCGTCATGGGCCGTCTCGCCGTCCTCGGCGCCGTCGACGAGGCCGCCATCGCCGCCGAACTGGGACGCGACCCGAGCGCCACCGGCCAGGAGGGCGCCGCCCGCTGCCGGGCCGCGCTGCCGGACGAGGAGGCCAAGGCGAAGGCGTGGGACGCCATGTTCGCCGGCGACGGCGCCACCGCCCTGTCCAACTACCTCTTCACCGCCACCGCCCAGGGCTTCTGGCAGCCCGAACAGACCGACCTGCTGCGGCAGTACGTGCCGCGCTACTACAAGGACGCGGTCGCCGTCGCCGCCCGCCGTGGCCCCGCCATCGCCGACGCCGCCGGCCGCTACGCCTTCCCGGGGTACGCCATCGACGCCGAGTCCCTGCGGCTGGGCGAGGAGTGCCTGCGCGACGGCGAGCCGGTCCCGGCACTGCGACGCCGCCTCGCCGACCACCTCGACGACCTGGCGCGGGCGTTGCGGGTGCGGGAGGGCGTCGACGGCTAGACCCTGCGGCGCCTGTCCACACGGCCGATGCGGTGGGCTGATCTTCCTTCCTGGACTCGACGAGCCAGAAGGAGATCAGCCCACAGCCCTGGAGGAACCCGTGAGCGCAGTGACCGGCGCCACCGGCGTGCAGCCGGAGATCACCGACGCTGTCGAGACGATCACCGGCACCCCGGCCCGCAGCTTCGCCCAGTGGGCCGAGGGCCACGCGGACGACTTCCGGCACTGAGGCGCGCCCCTTACTCCGCCGGCCTCGGCGCGCCGCATCCGACACGCGTTCCCCGTACGGAAATACCCACTTTCGGGTTCCGATCATTGGGCTTTTCGGGCGTCATCGCGTAACTGCGTACAAGCTGGAAGTCGCTCATGTCCAGCGCCCGGGAGGCCACGATGAGCACGCTGCCGTCGCTCGCTTCAGGCCCGGAAGGTCCCCACGCCCTGCGGCCGTTGCTCGACACCGTGCTCGACGCGCTGGGCGAGGGCGCCCGCGCACGCCGGGGCCCCCTGCCCTCGGGCGGCCCGGACGCGGTGGCCGAGCGCATCCGGGCCGCGGTCGGGGACGTCCTGCCGGACGAAGGGGACCCGAACGCCCTCCACACCCTCGTCCGGGCCCTCGCCGAAGCCGCCGCCGACCCGGCGGACCCCCTGTGCACCGCCCACCTCCACTGCCCACCCCTCGCCCTCGCCACCGCCGCCGACCTGGCCGCCTCCACCCTCAACCCCTCCCTGGACTCCTGGGACCAGGCGCCGGGGGCGTCGGAACTGGAGGCGCTGGTGACGCAGGCACTCGCGGGGGAGGTCTTCGGCAGCGAGGGCGGTGCCACCGCCCTGATCACCACCGGCGGCACCGAATCCAACCAACTCGCCCTCCTCCTCGCCCGAGAAGCACACGGCGCCGGAGTCAGGCTGGTGCACGGGGCGAACGCACATCACTCGCTGCCCCGTGCCGCCTGGCTGCTCGGCCTGCCGGACCCCGTCGTCGTGCCCGCGCCCGCCGGTGTCCTCGACCCCGCCGCACTCGACGAGGCCCTCACCCAGCTGCCCGGCCCCCACCTGGTCGCGGCCACCGCGGGCACCACCGACGCCGGTCTCATCGACCCGCTCCCCGAGGTCGCCGCCCTGTGCGCCGCCCACGGCGCCCGGCTGCACGTCGACGCCGCCTACGGCGGAGGTCTGCTGTTCAGCGACCGGTACCGCGGCCGGCTCGCCGGCCTCGACGCCGCCGACACCGTCACCCTCGATCTGCACAAGCTCGGCTGGCAGCCCGTCGCCGCGGGGCTCCTCGCCGTCCGTGACCCGGGCGGCCTCGCCGTGCTCCACCACCGCGCCGACTACCTCAACGCCGACGACGACATCGAGGCCGGACTGCCGGACCTGCTCGGCCGGTCCCTGCGTACCAGCCGCCGACCCGACGTCCTCAAGATCGCTGTCACTCTCAAGACCCTCGGCCGCAGCGGACTCGGCCGGCTCGTCGAGCAGGTCTGCGCCAGAGCCCTCGATTTCGCCCACCTCGTCCACGGTCACCCCGGGTTCGAGCTCTACGACCAGCCCACCATCAGCACGGTCCTGTTCCGGCCCGCACACGCCACCGACGACGCCGTCGCCGCCGTACGCCGAACGCTCCTCACCGACGGCCGCGCCGTCCTCGGCCGGGCCCGCACAGACGGTCGCCTGTGGCTGAAAGCGACCCTCCTCAACCCCCACACGCGCCCGGACGACCTGGCCGCCCTCCTGAAACTGGTGGAAGGAAACACCCCCGGATGACCCCGCAGACCAACCCCCCGGCCGACCGGCACCCCAAGGCGCCGAGCCAGGACCCCGACACCCCCCGCGACCTCGTCGGCATCGGCATCGGCCCCTTCAACCTCTCCCTCGCCGCCCTGGCCCACCCCCTCGCCGAACTCGACGCCGTCTTCTACGAACAGCGCACCGCGTTCGCCTGGCACCCCGGCCTCCTCATCGAAGGCTCCCGCATCCAGGTCCCCTTCCTCGCGGACCTGGTGACGCTCGCAGACCCCGCGAGCCCGTGGTCGTTCCTCAGCTACCTCAGGACCCGCGACCGGCTGTTCCCCTTCTACTTCGCCGAGCGCTTCCACATCCAGCGCGCCGAGTACGACGCCTACTGCCGCTGGGTCTGCGAGAACCTCCCCGGGCTGAGCTTCGGCCACCAGGTCGACGCGGTCCGCTTCAACTCCGAACGCGACGTCTTCGAGGTCGACTTCACCCAGCTCGCCCCCGACGGTGAGGCCGAGGCGCTGGGCCGTACGTACGCGAAGAACATCGTTCTCGGCATCGGCACCGAACCGGATGTCCCCGACCCGCTCAGGCCCCTCGTCGATGCACCCGCCGTCCCGGTCATCCACGCCGCCGACTACCTCGAACACCGCGAGCGGCTCCTCGCCGCCGAGCACATCACCGTCATCGGCTCCGGACAGTCCGGCGCCGAGATCTTCCTCGACCTGCTCCGGCGCCGCCCCACCGGGCGCGAGCGGATGCACTGGCTCGGCCGTACCGAGGCCTTCGCGCCCATGGAGTACTCCAAGCTCGGCCTGGAGCACTTCACCCCCGACTACACCCGCTACTTCCAGGCCCTCGGCGAACCGGTCCGCGACCAGCTCGTCGCCTCGCAGTGGCAGCTCCACAAGGGCATCGACGCCGACACCCTCGCCGCCATCCACGACGAGCTCTACCGCCGCACCCTGAACGGCGGCTGGCCCGACACCGTCCTCACCCCGGGCGTGCAGGTCCGCACCGCGGGCCGGATCGCCACGACCAAGGTGGAGCTCCACCTGGAGCACGTCCACCAGAACACCCGCTCACGCCTGACCACCGACGCGGTCGTCCTCGCCACCGGCTACCGCGAGCGCCCCCTCACCCGCATCCTCGCCGGCCTCGACCCCTACATGCGCCTCGACAGCCGGGAACGCCCGCGCATCGACGACCAGTACCGCCTGGTCATGGACCCGTCCGTCACCGGCTCCGGCTGCAACATCTACGTCCAGAACGCCGAGCGCCACACCCACGGCATCGGCACCCCCGACCTCGGCCTCGCGGCCTGGCGCAGCGCCAGCATCCTCAACTCCGTCACCGGCAAGGAGACCTACCCGCTGCCCACCCGTACGGCGTTCACCACCTTCGGCCTCGAACAGCAGGAGCCCCGGATCCCGCGGGCGCGTCAGCCGAAGGTGCTGACACCGCTGATGGACGGGATCTGAGGCTCCTGACCGGTTGGTTCGACTCCGGCTAGAACACCGGCGTGCCGTTCCGGGTGAGCTTCCAGTCCACCGATGCGAAGTCCTTCGGGTCCAGCACGCCCTTCGCGGTCACCCACTCCGCGATCCGGGTGCGGATCTCCGTCGACTCCGACCACAGCTCCTGAGCCGACGCCACATGCGGGAACGCGCCGCCGCCGTTGGCCCGGTAGTTGTTCACCGCGAACACGAACTTCTGGGCGTCGTCCAGCGCGGCACCGCTGTAGGCCAGGTTCTTGATCCGCGAACCCGCCGCCTGCGCGATGTCGATCTCGTACGACAGCCCTGACACGTAGTCGTAGTTGTAGTCGGGGCGGTTGCCGGCGTTGGTGAGCTTGTCGACGTCGACGGCCGCGTCGGCGGCGGTCTGCACGAAGTACTCCGCCGAGTACTCCAGGTACGCCTTGATCTGCGCACCCGTCATCAGCTTCGCGACCAGCGTGTTGTCGTACACGTACAGGCTCGACAGATCCCGGATGGTCACGTCGCCGGCCGGGATCTCCGAGGTGCGCGAGAAGGAGAGGCCTGGGCGATGACGGGCAGCGAGGCGTGCTCCGTGCCCGCCAGCGCCGCCTTCACGACGTCCTCCTGCACCTTGGTGATCAGGTCGATGATCGGGGCGTCCTTGTAGCGGGCGTCGACCGTCGTCAGCTTCTCGGTCGCCGTGCCGACGACCTGGTTGACGTACTCCACCACGATGTCGTGGTCGTCCTTCAGCAGCTTGGTGATCTTCGGGTCGTCGGCGACCGTCTTCGAGTCGCGCACCGTCGCCTTCACCGACTCGACCTTCCAGCAGCCCTTGTCGAGGACCAGCTCGAAGTCGAACAGCGACAGCCGCTGGGCATAGCACAACGGCTCGGACAGCACGACGGTCCTGCCCGTCTTCTCGTTCGTGACCAGCAGCTCCGCGATCTCCGTGTGCGCGTGCCCGACGAGGATCGCGTCGATGCCCGGCACCTGCTGGGCGACCAGCGCCGCCGAGTTCTCGATGTACGGCAGCTGGTCACCGTACGACGACGTCCCCGACGAACCGGAGTGCGCCGACACGACCACCACGTCCGCACCCATCGAACGCAGCTTCGGCACCCACTTCGCGGCCTGCTCCTCCAGCCCCGGGAACACCATCCTGCCCTCGACGTACGCCTTGTCCCAGATCGCGATGCCGGGGTTGGTCAGACCGAGGACCGCGACCTTGACCGGCGGGGCGCCCGGCACACGGAACTTCTTGATGAAGTACGGCGGGAAGGCGGGCTTCAGCGTCTTCGCGTCCAGCGCGTTCGCACCCAGCAGCGGGAAGTGGCACTGGTCCTCGAACTTGCGCAGCGTCTCGATGCCGTAGTTGAACTCGTGGTTGCCGAGGGCCACCGCGTCGTACCCGATGGCGTTCATCGCCGCCGCCATCGGGTGAATCGGACCACCCTTGGCGGTGATCGGGTCGACCTTGGCGTAGTAGTACGTCAGCGGGGTGCCCTGGATCGTGTCGCCCGCATCGATGAGCAGCGTGTTGCGGCGGCCCTTCTCCTCGCGGACCTGGTTCACCAGCGTCGAGACCCGGGACAGCCCTTTCGCGTTGCCCTTGGCGTCGGAGTACTCCGCGTCCTTGAAGTAGTCCCAGTTGAAGATATTGCCGTGCAGGTCGGTCGTGCCCATCACCGTCAGCGCATACCGCTTCTTCGGCCGGGACCCCTTCGCCGGCCGCGCGGCCTTCGCCGCCGGGGCACTCACCGCAGAGGCCACCGCCACCCCCGCTCCGGTCACGGCGGACTTCGTCAGGAACTTACGGCGGTTCAACGGCATGAGTGCTTCTCCCGGGCGAATGGTCAACAACGCGCGTAGATTCTGACCTGCCCATGGCGAGTTGCAACAGACCCCGCACGTTTCGATCTGGTGACCGAAGCTGTGAACCGCCGGGCCCCCAGCCGGCCAACCGATGACAGAGTGGGACGTATGACCGCCCCCTCAGGAGAACTCCAGCCCGCCGTCCCCTACGGCACCCCCGACGCCCCCCGTATCGCCGTCCGCGGCGAGGCCCACCTCGAGGTCGACCCCGAGATCGCCCGCATCGGCGTCACCGTGGCCTCCCGCGGCAAGGACCGCCGCGCCGCCCTGGACGACCTCACCCGCCGCAACGCCGGCGTCCTCGACCTCATCAAGACCTACGGCGACGCGGTCGAGCGCCTGGAGACCGGCGCCTTCTCCATCAGCCCCGAACTGAAGGACAAGGGCCGCGGCGAACGCATCCACGCCTACCACGGCCGCGTCCACATCACGGCCGAACTCACCGACTTCACGGCGCTCGGCGAACTCACCACACGCCTCGCCGACTTGGAGCTCACCCGCGTGGACGGTCCCTGGTGGGCCCTGCGCCCCGACTCGCCGGCCCACCGGGAAGCGCGGCAGCAGGCGGTACGGGAGGCCGTGCAGCGCGCGCGGGAGTACGCCGAGGCGCTGGGGACCTCCCTGGCCGCGCTGGTGGAACTCGCCGACATCGGCGCGGAGAACGCCCCGCCGGCCTACCCGCAGACCCGCGGGGGCCGTATGCGCTCGATGGCCTACGCCACCGAAGAGGACGCCGCCGCCCCGCTCGACCTCGAACCCCAGCGTCAGCAGGTCCACGCCGAGGTCAATGCGCGATTCACCATGGTGCCGCCGCACCTGTGAATAGCCCCTCAGAGGTCATTCGAACGCTCATCGGAGCACCCCGGTGCACAATTCAACACTTGTCAATAGCCCTTCACGCAAAGGTTGTTGAGTAGACATGCGGCACCAATTCACTACCCGCCGGTAAGTCATAGAGTCGAAACATGCGCCGAGCGAAAATCGTCTGCACCCTGGGCCCCGCCACCGACTCGTACGACCAGATAAAGGCACTGGTCGACGCCGGCATGGACGTCGCCCGATTCAACCTCAGCCACGGCAGCCACGCCGATCACGAGGAGCGCTACCAGCGCGTGCGGAAGGCCTCCGACGAGACCGGCCGCAGCGTCGGCGTCCTCGCCGACCTTCAAGGCCCGAAGATCCGCCTCGGCCGCTTCACCGAAGGCCCCGTACTCCTTGAACGCGGGGACACCTTCACCATCACCGTCGAGGAGAGCGCCGAGGGCGACCGCCACCAGTGCGGCACCACCTACTCCGGCCTCGCCGCCGACGTCACCCCCGGCGAACGCATCCTCGTCGACGACGGCAAGGTGTGCCTGGAGGTCACCTCCGTCGACGGCCCCCGCGTGAACACGACGGTGATCGAGGGCGGCATGGTCTCCGACCACAAGGGCCTCAACCTCCCGGGCGTCGCGGTGTCTGTCCCCGCCCTCTCCGAGAAGGACGAGGCCGACCTGCGCTGGGCGCTGCGCACGGGCTTCGACGTCATCGCGCTTTCGTTCGTGCGGAGCGGCCGGGACATCGAGGACGTCCACCGCATCATGGACGAGGAAGGCCGCCGCCTACCGGTGATCGCCAAGGTGGAGAAGCCGCAGGCGGTCGAGGCGATCGACGACATCGTGGCCGCCTTCGACGGCATCATGGTCGCCCGCGGCGACCTGGGCGTGGAGATGCCGCTGGAACAGGTCCCGATCGTCCAGAAACGCGCCGTCAAGCTGGCCAAGCGCAACGCCAAGCCGGTGATTGTGGCGACGCAAATGCTCGACTCGATGATCGAGAACTCCCGCCCGACGAGGGCGGAGGCGTCGGACGTGGCGAACGCCGTCATCGACGGCACGGACGCGGTGATGCTGTCCGGCGAGACAAGCGTCGGCAAGTACCCCATCGAGACGGTCCGGACGATGGCGAAGATCGTCGAGGCGGCCGAGGAGGACATCCTCGTCAAGGGCCTGCCGCCCCTGACCGAACGCAACAAGCCCCGCACCCAGCCCGGCGCGGTGGCCCGCGCGGCGGCCGAGATCGGCGACTTCCTGGGCGCGAAGTTCCTGGTCGCCTTCACTCAGTCCGGCGACACGGCCCGCCGCCTGTCCCGCTACCGCTCGCCGATCCCGCTGCTGGCCTTCACACCGGAGCCGGCAACGCGTTCCCAGCTGAATCTGACGTGGGGTGTGGAGACGTTCCTGGGGCCGCACGTGGAGTCGACGGACGCGATGGTCGATCAGGTCGATGAGCTGCTGCTGAAGTACGGCCGCTGCAAGAAGGGCGACGTCGTCGTCATCACGGCGGGGTCGCCTCCGGGGGTGTCGGGGTCGACGAACATGGTGCGGGTGCATCACATCGGGGAGGACGACAGCCCCAAGTAGCCTGCGGAGGGCCCCTCTTTGGAGGGGCCCTTTGTGGTGCGGTCAGTGCTTGGGGCCTACGTGTTCGTCCATGAGGGCTACGGAGGCTTTGCGAGCGACGGAGATGTTGTAAGGGTTGCCGTTACGGGTGCACTGCGTCCAAACGATGCCGAGCTTGTCGAGGGTGTCCGTGTAGAGCTGACGGATGTCGTCGGACACGTTGGTGAAGAAGTACCGGGGGTATTCGTAGCGCTTGCGCTCACCGCCGACGAGGTGAGTCGTCCAGTTGGTGATGCGGCAGCCGTCGGAGTGGATGAGGCCCCGAATGAATTCCCAGGGGTGGGCGTCGACGATTTCCTGTTGCCAGGGTTCGAGGACGATGGAGCGCTCGTGCTTTTTGCCAGGGCCATGCTGGGGAAAGAGGCAGGGCCAGTGCCGGGAGTAGCTGGTCACCATCGCGTACCCCTGTTTCTGAAGGGTGTAGACGCCGATGCCGGGGCGAACCTGCGTGATGGCCTCGCGGCACTGCTGGAGGAGGCCGGGCCATGCATCGGCGCATGCGATGCGGAGGTAGTAGCCGGTGCCGCGTGGGTGCGCACTGATACAGCCGTCGCCGAGGTAGAGACCCAGCAGGTAGGCGTACGCACAGTTGTCAGCGGGTGGTCCAGGGTCTGGAGTTGTCATGCGAGGTAGGCGGTGGCTCCAGGCGATGCTGCCAGGAGCGGATCGCGGCGCGTGAGATGCCCGTCTCTCGGCTCACCGAATTCAGGCTGCGCCCCTGGGTAACCAGCGCGAGTGCTCGCTTGCGTGTGCTCACGTCGTACATGTGGCCACTCTGTGAGAGTGATCGCGGCGACACGCAGCAAAAAGCGGATGTTCACGAGAACGTGGACATCCGCTTCTCCAAGCCGACCTTGGAATCGAAGGAAAAGTGCCCCGGGTCGGACTCGAACCGACACTGTATGGGTTTTGAATCCATTGCCTGCTGCCAATTGGGCTACCGGGGCCCAGTAAATCGAAGGTTTACCTCGACCCACTGCCCGTCCACCATACCGTAGCTAGGTAGGCTCTTGGGAGCAGCACCCCTGCCCCTGAACGAGGAGCCCCCGTGACCGCCCCCGAGTCGCCCCAGCCCGTAGACGCGCCCGACGACGACAAGTCGCACGTGCCTCCGCTGACGACCCGTGTCGTCATTGCCGAGGACGAGGCGCTGATCCGGCTCGATCTCAAAGAGATGCTCGAAGAAGAGGGGTACACCGTCGTCGGTGAGGCCGGAGACGGTGAGCAGGCCGTCGAACTGGCCCGCGAGCACAGGCCCGACCTCGTCATCCTCGATGTGAAGATGCCGAAGCTGGACGGCATTTCGGCGGCCGAGAAGATCGCCGAGGAGAGCATCGCCCCGGTGCTGATGCTGACCGCGTTCTCGCAGCGCGACCTCGTCGAGCGGGCCCGGGACGCCGGTGCGATGGCGTACCTGGTCAAGCCGTTCAGCAAGAGCGACGTCGTGCCGGCGATCGAGATGGCCGTATCGCGGTTCACCGAGCTGAAGGAGCTGGAGAAGGAGGTCGCCGACCTCACCCTGCGCCTGGAGACGCGCAAGCTGGTGGAGCGGGCGAAGTCCGTCCTCCAGACCGAGTACGGGCTGACCGAGCCCGCCGCGTTCCGGTGGATCCAGAAGACCTCCATGGACCGCCGGATGTCGATGCAGCAGGTCGCCGAGGCCGTCATCCAGGACGCCGACGAGAAGAAGGCCGCCAAGGGCTGACGTACCTGAGAAGAACGGATGAGGCCCGCGCCCCTGACCGGGGGCACGGGCCTCACTCATGAGGGACCGGGCGATCAGTCCTCGCCGAGGTACGCCTTGCGTACCGACTCGTCGTGCAGCAGGTCCTGTCCGCTGCCGGAGAGGACGATCTTGCCGACCTCCATGACGTGGCCGTGGTCGGCCAGGGAGAGCGCGGCCTGGGCGTTCTGCTCGATGAGCAGGATGGTGGTGCCCTGGGACTTGAGCTCCTGGATGGTCGCCATGATCTTCTGCATCATGATGGGGGAGAGGCCCATGGAGGGCTCGTCCAGCATGAGCAGCTTCGGGCGGGACATCAGCGCCCGTCCCATGGCGAGCATCTGCTGCTCACCGCCGGAGAGGGTGCCCGCGGCCTGCTTGCGGCGCTCTCCGAGGATGGGGAACAGGTCGTAGGCCCGCTTGATGTCCTTCTCGATGGCCTCCTTGTCGGTGCGCAGGAACGCGCCGAGGCGGAGGTTGTCCTCGATGGTCATGCGGGGGAAGATGTGCCGGCCCTCGGGGGAGTGGGCGAGCCCCAGCGCGACGACCTTGTGGGCGGGGACCTTCTTCAGCGACTGGCCGTTGAACTTGATCTGGCCGGACAGCGGCTGGAGAAGACCGGACAGTGTGCGCAGGGTCGTGGTCTTGCCGGCACCGTTGGTGCCGATGAGGGTGACGACCTCGCCCGCTTCCACCTTGAACGAGATGCCCTTGACGGCCTCGATCTTGCCGTAGGCGACCCTGAGGTCCTCGACCTCGAGCAGTGCGGTCACTTGTCGTCCCCTTCCGTGCTGCTCTGCGCCTCGACGCCGGCCTCCGCGGCCTCGACCTCGGCGACCTCCTCCTTGCCCGGCTCGCCCTCGAAGGGCGTGCCGAGGTAGGCGGCGATGACGCGCTCGTCGGCCTGGACGACCTCGGCGGGGCCCTCGACGATCTTCTCGCCCTGGACCAGCACGGCGACCCGGTCACACAGGTTCATGATGAACCGGATGTCGTGCTCGATGACGAGGACGGCGATGCCCTGGTCCCGGATGGCGAAGATGAGCTCTTCGGCGGCCCGGGTCTCCTGCGGGTTCATACCGGCGGTGGGCTCGTCGAGGAGGAGCAGACCGGGCTCGCTCGCCAGTGCCCGGGCGATCTCCAGCTTGCGCTGTTCGCCGTAGGGCAGGTTGCGGGCGAGGTGATCGGCCTTGGCGGCGAGACCGGTGAACTCCAGGAGTTCCATGGCCCGGGCCCGGGACGCCTCCTCGGCCTTCTTGAAGCCGGGCAGGCGCAACAGGGCCGACCAGAGGCCTTCCTTGGTGCGGGTGTGCCGTCCGACCAGCACGTTCTCCAGAACGGTCATGTTGGCGAAGAGCCGGATGTTCTGGAACGTACGGGCGATGCCGGCCTGGGTGACCAGGTGCGGCTTGGGCGGCAGGACGGTGCCTTTGTAGGCGACCTTGCCCTCGGTCGGGATGTACAGGCCGGTGAGGCAGTTGAAGAAGGTCGTCTTGCCGGCGCCGTTGGGGCCGATGAGGCCGACGATCTCGCCGGTGTTGACGGTGAGGTTCACGTCGCGCACGGCGGTCAGACCGCCGAAGCGCATCGTGACGCCGGTGGCGTCGAGCACCGTCGTGGTGGTGGGTGCGGTCGTGGTGGTGGTCATGGCGGTCACGCCCCTGCCTTCGCGACGCCGGTCGCGCCTTCGGGCAATGGCTTGTCCTCCGGTACGTCGAGCTGTCCGGTCTCGTGGAATTCGAGCTGCTTCCTGCGGTCGGCGACCAGGCCTTCGGGGCGGTAGCGCATCAGCAGCATCAGCGCGATGCCGAAGAGCAGCAGCTGGTACTCCGCCATGAACTGCAGCTTGGCCGGGATCAGGTAGAGCAGCGCGGCGCCGATCAGCGGGCCGCTGATGGTGCCCATGCCGCCGAGGATGACGGCGGCGAGCAGGAAGGCCGAGTTCGGCGGAACGGAGCCGGCGAACTGGTACTGCTCGGGCGTGACGCTGTACGACACGTGCGCCTGGACGGTGCCGGCGAGGCCGGCGAGGGAGGCGCCGAGTGCGAACGCGAGGAGCTTGAGGCGGAAGCCGTTGATGCCCATCGCGGTGGCGGCGGTCTCGTCCTCGCGGATGGCGACCCAGGCGCGGCCGATGCGGGATTCCGCCGAGCGGCGGAAGACCAGGACGACGATCGCCGTGCACGCCAGCATCAGCAGGTAGTAGTTGCCGGACCGGGTGAGCTCGGTGCCCAGGACGTTGTGCGGCAGCCCGAGGTTGAACCCGAAGATCTCCAGGTCCGGGATGTTGGGGATGCCGTTGGAGCCGTTGGTGACGTCCGGTCCGCTGTTGCCGTTCAGGTTGTTCATGGTGATGCGGAAGATCTCACCGAAGCCGAGCGTCACGATGGCGAGGTAGTCGCCGCGCAGCCGCAGGGTCGGGGCACCGATCACCACGCCGAAGATCAGCGAGGCGGCGGCGCCGGTGAGAACGGCGGCCCAGAACGGGAACTCGACGCCGATGCTCGACTGCGGGGAGCCGGAGACCAGGGCGGCGGCGTAGGCGCCGACGCCGAGGAAGGCGACGTAGCCGAGGTCGAGCAGGCCGGCGAGGCCGACGACGACGTTGAGGCCCAGCGCGACCGTGGCGAAGATCAGGATGTTCGCGCCGATGAGGGCGAACTGGTCGTTGGTCTGGGTGAAGGGGAAGCAGATCGCCGCGACGAAGGCCGCCGCCATGGCCACGTTGCGGTGCTTGGCGGTGAGCGCCGAGAGCCGCTTGAGCAGGCCCGCGCGGGTCACCGCGGTGAAGCCGAACGCCGTGACGATCAGGAAGCCGATGAACAGCTCGGAGTACTCGGTGCCGATGCCGTACGCGAAGACGTACAGGCCGACGCCGAAGCCCGCGGCGATGATGAGGATCTCCACCCAGGAGGGCAGGTCCTTGGCACGGCCGGGATCGGGTGCGGTGAGCGAGTGGCGGATACGGCCCCAGAGGTTCGGGGTCGGGTCCGCGGCGCTGTAGGGCTGGTCGACCGGGAGGCCGAGGGCACCGATGACGGCGAGGAGGGCGCCGATGCCGGCGACCCAGGCACCCGGCTCCAGGTTGACCAGGCCGCCGAGCTCCTGGGTGATCGCGCCGATCGAGTAGCCCGTGGTGCCGAACACGCCGAGAGCGGCGAGCAGGACGGGGCTGTTCTTGCCGCCGGGGGTGAGCCAGCCCAGGCCCCGGATGCCGTAGCCGGAGAGGGCGAACAGCAGGGTGAGCAGGGACCCGACGAGAGTGAGGACCTGAAGGCCGCCCGGGTAGCCGGTGACGGTCAGGTTGCCCGGGAACTCCTTGGTCCAGGTCCAGGCGAGGAAGGTGCCTATGAGGGCGATGGCGGTGCCGGCGACGGTGAGTCCGCGTGCCGCGGCGTGCGGCAGCGGGATGATCGGGGTCGCCGGAGCGGTGGACACCTTGGCGGTGGCGGTGGTCTTGTCCATGGGGATGTCGGTGGTCATGGGTATCACGCCCGATCCGCGACGCGTTCGCCGAGCAGGCCTTGTGGTCTGAACAGCAGTACGAGGATGAGCAGGGCGAACGCCCACACGTCCTTCCAGGCGCCGCCGCCGAAGAGGTCCATGCCGGGGATGTCGCCGATGTAGCCGGTGGCAAGGGACTCGGCGACGCCGAGTACGAGGCCGCCGAGCATGGCGCCGTAGATGTTGCCGATGCCGCCGAGCACGGCTGCGGTGAAGGCCTTGAGGCCCATCAGGAAGCCCATGCGGAAGCCGACCTGACCGTTCTTCAGGCCGTAGGCGACGGCGGCGATGGCGGCGAACGCGGCACCGATGGCGAAGGCCATGACGATGATGCGGTCGGTGTTGATGCCCATCAGCTTGGCCGTGTCGGGGTCCTGGGCGGTGGCCTGCATGCCGCGGCCGGAGCGCGTCTTGGTGACGAACAGGCCGAGGGCGAGCATGCACAGCGGGGCGGCTATGAGGACGAAGAGGTCACCGCGCTGGATGTTGGCGCCGAGGATTTCGATCGGACCGCCGTCGAACTGCGGGAAGGGGTGGTCCTTCTTCGCGTCCGGGTACCACATCCACACGGCCTGCTGCAGGACGATGGACAGGCCGATGGCGGTGATGAGGGTGCCAGTCGTGGCGCGGTGCGCAGTGGCCGGTAGGCGAAGCGTTCCGCCGCCGTGCCGACGGCGACCGACACGAGGACGCCACCGATGATCATGAGGGGGACTGCTGCCCCGAGGCCGAAGCCCTCGGGGAGTACCAACCAGACGGTGAGGGCCCCGAACCCCCGACCATGAAGATCTCGCCGTGGGCGAAGTTGATGAGCTGGACGATGCCGTAGACCATCGTGTAGCCGATCGCGATGAGTCCGTACATCGCGCCGAGGATGAGTCCATTGGCCAGCTGTTGCGGCAGTTCGTGCACCGCAGGGCCTCCGTGGAGTGGTTCGGATATGGCGCCGCGCGGGAGCGCTGATGGGCGATCCCGCGCGGCCTGGATCAATGTGTGTTTGTGGAGTGCTGTTTACTCGTCCTCTGCTCAGCCCAGCTTGGGCTCGCCGCTGAACTCGGGCGCCCACGCGTTGCTCTTGACCTTGTACGCGGTCATCGTGTGGTTCGTGGTGTCACCGAACTCGTCGAAGGAGATGGTGCCGGTGACACCGTCGAACTTGACCTTCGCCATGGCGTCCAGGACAGCCTTGCGGCCGTCGGACGGGACCTTGCCGTCGTTGCCCTCGACCGCCAGCTTGACGGCCTCGATGATCGACCAGGTGGCGTCGTAGGTGAGGCCGCCGTACGCCTCGTAGGCGTCCTCGTAGCCGCCGGCCTCGTAGTCCTTGATGAACGCCTTGGCGGAGTCGAGCTGCTCGACCGGCTTGCCCACGGAGGTGGCGAGGTCGCCCTCGGCCTTCTTGTTCAGCTTCGGGAACTCGCCGGAGTAGATGCCGTCGCCGCCCATGAGCGGGATCTTCTGGCCGCTGTCCTTGAGCTGCTGGCTCAGCGGGCCGGCGGCCGGGTACTCGCCGCCGTAGTACAGGGCTTCGGCGCCGGTCTTCTTGATCTTGGCGACCACGGCGTTGAAGTCACGGTCGTCGGGGTTGATGTGGTCGGTGCCGACGATCTGGCCACCGGACTTGGTGAAGTTCGCCTTGAAGGACGCGGCGAGGCCGGCGCCGTAGGTCTTCTGGTCGTCGATCAGGTAGACCTTCTTGATCTTCGCCTGGTTGTACAGGTAGTCGGCGGCGAAGGCGCCCTGGATCTCGTCCGTGGTGGCCGTACGGAAGAACGTCTTGAACTGGCGGACCGAGTCGCCGGTCTTCCAGCCGTCGCCCTGGGTCAGCTCGGTGCCCGTGTTGGCGGGGGAGACCTGGGTCAGGCCGGCGTCGTTGAGCGGCTTCTGCATCTGCTGCGAGACGCTGGAGTTCAGCGGGCCGACGACGCCGAGAACGTCCTTGTTGCTGATGAACTTCTGGGCGTTCTGCTGGCCGACGGACGGCTGCGCCTGGTCGTCGAGAGCCTCGATCTTGAACTCGACGCCCTTGACGTACTCCTTCTTGTTGGCCGTCTTGGCGGCCAGGTCGGCGGAGTTCTTGATGCCGAGGCCGAGCGCCGACAGGTCGCCGGTGAGCGGGGCGTCGACACCGATCACCACAGTGGTCTTGTCGCCGTTGCTGCTGCCGCCGTCGTCGTCACGCGACCCACAAGCCGTGAGAGTCAGCGATCCCGCCGCAAGCGCGGCGGTTATGGCGATGATCGAACGTTGACGCACGAATCAGGTCCTTTCCCTGGCACGGCGGCCCCCCATGGAACTCGCCGAGTCGAGCGCTGGGTCGAAGTGAGTTCGAATCCGATGGCGCCGTGACTGGCCGTGACTCTAAGCGCGGGTGGGGAACATGGAGGAGGCTCTGACCAAGGCTGTGACGCTCTTGTTATGACACGGGGTAACGCAGAGCGGTACTCCGCGGGGGGAAGAGTGGATTTCCGGCCGATTCGCCCTGTCCACATAGTGAGAACTTGCAGCGTTCGCGCGTAGCATCTTCACGAGTGTTCACACGTTTTGGTGATTACCTGGATCGTTGCCGAAGGCTGCCCAGGGGTCTTTGCGGACGTGTGGGAAGGGTGCTCACGGGGGGAGAAGTGAGGGCCTGTATTGCAGCCGTATTACGCAGAGTTACAGCCGGGAAAGTCGGTCGGAGTTCTTCGGCTGTTTTCGTGTATGAGGCACCAAAATGGAATTGGGCATTGCCCGGCTCACCGCCTTCGGCCATCAACCCGGCGGCCGAGAGCGGGAGTCCGGGCGCCGCCCCGCTCCTGGGGGCCCCTCCCGACGTCATGCCTCGACGTTAGGCCGCCGGGCGTCCGGGTTCAACGGCGGGGTGGTGCAAGGGCGTTGCTCGCGGCGCGGAATCGAGCCGGGGGGTGCAGGCCGCCGGGCCGGGCGGCAAAGGGTGTTGCCCTCGAGGGAGTCGCCGCAAGAGGGCCCCTGTGTCGGCTCAGCCCATCGCCCGGAGCTGTTCGCCGTCGCTCGGGTTCACGTCACGCAGCAGGCAGGTCAGCCGGGCGCTGCAGACACGCCGCCCGGCCTCGTCGCTGATCACGATCTCGTACGTTGCCGTCGAGCGGCCCCGGTGCAGGGGCGTGGCCACGCCGGTGACGAGGCCGGCACGGGCGCCACGGTGGTGGGTGCAGTTCAGGTCGACGCCGACCGCGATCTTGGAGCTGCCGGCGTGCAGCATCGAGCCCACCGACCCGAGCGTCTCGGCGAGCACCGCGGACGCGCCGCCGTGCAGCAGCCCGTACGGCTGGGTGTTCCCCTCCACCGGCATGGTCCCCACGACCCGCTCGGCGGACGCTTCCACGATCTGGACACCCATGCGCGTCCCGAGGTGCCCGGCGGAGAACAGGGCCGGCAGGTCGACGCCGAGCGCGGCGTACTCGTCGATGACCTCTTGCGGGAACTTCACATGCTGCTGCTCGCCCATGGGGCCCGGCTCCGTTCGTCGTGGTGTGCGTCGACTGAGCAAACGCTCAGTCGGTCGCCGATTGTTCCAGACGCACGATCACGGACTTGCTGGCCGGGGTGTTGCTGGTGTCCGCGGTGGCATCCAGCGGGACGAGGACATTGGTCTCCGGGTAGTAGGCTGCCGCGCAGCCCCGGGCCGTCGGATAGTGGACGACACGGAAGCCGGGCGCCCGCCGCTCGACGCCGTCCTTCCACTCGCTCACCAGGTCGACGTACGAGCCGTCGGCGATGTCCAGCCGCTGCCCGTCCTCGGGGTTGATCATCACGACCCGGCGTCCGTTCGTGATGCCCCGGTACCGGTCGTCGAGGCCGTAGATCGTGGTGTTGTACTGGTCGTGCGACCGCAGGGTCTGCAGCAGCAGCCGCCCCTCGGGCACCGTCGGGTACTCGATCCCAGCCGCCGTGAAGTTGGCCTTGCCCGTCGCCGTCGGGAAGCGGCGCTCGTCGCGCGGGGCGTGGGGGAGCGTGAAGCCGCCGGGGTGGGCCACGCGCGCGTTGAAGTCCTCGAAGCCGGGGATCACGCGGGCGATACGGTCCCGGATCGTCGCGTAGTCCTTCTCGAACTCCTCCCAGGGGTGGCGCTGCTCTCGCCCAGCACGCGGCGTGCCAGGCGGCACACGATGGCCGGCTCCGACAGCAGATGCGCGCTCGCGGGCTCCAGTCGGCCCCGGGAGGCGTGCACCATGCCCATGGAGTCCTCGACCGTCACGAACTGCTCACCGCCGCCCTGGAGATCGCGCTCGGTCCGGCCGAGGGTGGGCAGGATCAGCGCACGCGCGCCCGTGACGGCGTGCGAGCGGTTGAGCTTCGTCGACACGTGCACGGTGAGCCGGGCGCGCCGCATGGCGGCCTCGGTGACGACGGTGTCCGGGGTCGCGGACACGAAGTTGCCGCCCATCGCGAAGAAGACCTTCGCCTCGCCGTCGCGCAGGGCGCGGATGGCCCGTACGACGTCGTAACCGTGCTCGCGCGGGGGCGCGAAGCCGAACTCCTTCTCCAGGGCGTCCAGGAAGGCCGGGGCGGGCCGCTCGAAGATGCCCATCGTGCGGTCGCCCTGCACGTTCGAGTGACCGCGCACCGGGCACACGCCCGCGCCCGGGCGGCCGATGTTGCCGCGCAGCAGAAGGAAGTTGACGACCTCGCGGATGGTGGGCACGGAGTGCTTGTGCTGGGTGAGGCCCATGGCCCAGCAGACGATGGTGCGCTGCGAGGCGAGGACCATGGCCATGGCCTCCTCGATCTCCGCGCGCGTGAGGCCGGTCGCCGTCAGGGTCCCGTCCCAGTCGGCGGCACGGGCGGCCGCGGCGAACTCCTCGTAGCCGTGGGTGTGTTCGCGGACGAACTCCTCGTCGACGGCGCCCTGCGTCTCAAGGATCAGCTTGTTGAGGAGGCGGAACAGGGCCTGGTCGCCGCCGATACGGATCTGCAGGAACAGATCGGTGAGGGCGGCGCCCTTGAGCATGCCCTGCGGAGTCTGCGGGTTCTTGAAGCGCTCCAGGCCTGCCTCGGGCAGCGGGTTGACGCTGATGATCTTCGCGCCGTTGGCCTTGGCCTTCTCCAGGGCGGAGAGCATGCGCGGGTGGTTCGTCCCCGGGTTCTGCCCGGCGACGATGATCAGGTCGGCCTTGTAGAGGTCCTCCAGCAGGACGCTGCCCTTGCCGACGCCGATGGTCTCGTTCAGCGCCGACCCGGAGGACTCGTGGCACATGTTCGAGCAGTCGGGCAGATTGTTGGTGCCGAGCTCACGCGCGAAGAGCTGAAAGAGGAACGCGGCCTCGTTGCTGGTGCGTCCCGAGGTGTAGAAGACGGCCTCGTCGGGGGAGCCGAGGGCGGTGATCTCCTCGCCGATGATGTCGAAGGCGCGCTCCCAGGTCACCGGCTCGTAGTGCGTGCCCCCTTCGGGGAGGTACACGGGGTGCGTGAGGCGCCCCTGCTGGCCCAGCCAGTAACCGCTCCTGGTCGCGAGATCGGCGACGGAGTGCGCGGCGAAGAACTCCGGGGTGACCCGGCGCAGGGTGGCCTCCTCGGCCACCGCCTTCGCACCGTTCTCACAGAACTCCGCCTTGTGCCGGTGGTCCGGCTCCGGCCACGCGCAGCCCGGGCAGTCGAAGCCGTTCTTCTGGTTGACGTTCAGCAGCGTCAGCATGGTGCGCTTCACGCCCATCTGCTGCTGCGCGATCCGCAAGGTGTGCCCGATGGCCGGCAGCCCCGCCGCAACATGCTTCGGCTCGGCGACCTGGGGCGCGTCCTGAACCGGATCGCCCTTGGGCGGCTTGGTGGCCATCGCGCGCTCTCCTTTGTGTACACGTGTGAGGTACATCTCCGATCCTCGCACGCGGGACCGACAACGGGGGCGGGGGCCCGGCACCCGTATCCCCTCCCTGACCGCTCGGCGAACCCCCTCCCGGGAGCCGCACCCCCCGGTGGGGACCGACTGTCAGTGGGGCGTGGCAGGATCGGGGACGTGGCAGAGACAGCATCGAAGCAGACCGAGACCAACCCCGGCGGCAGCCGGCCCCGCCTGATGCTCATGGACGGGCACTCGCTGGCCTACCGCGCGTTCTTCGCGCTGCCCGCGGAGAACTTCACGACCGCGACGGGCCAGCCGACGAACGCGATCTACGGCTTCGCGTCGATGCTGGCCAACACGCTGCGCGACGAGGCGCCCACGCACTTCGCGGTGGCCTTCGACGTGTCCCGCAAGACGTGGCGCTCCGCGGAGTTCACGGAGTACAAGGCGAACCGCTCCAAGACCCCGGACGAGTTCAAGGGCCAGGTCGAGCTGATCGGCGAGCTGCTCGACGCGATGCACGTCTCGCGGTTCGCCGTCGACGGCTTCGAGGCCGACGACGTGATCGCCACGCTCGCCACCCAGGCCGAGGCCGAAGGCTTCGAGGTGCTGATCGTCACGGGCGACCGGGACTCCTTCCAGCTGGTCAGCGAGCACACGACGGTGCTGTATCCGACCAAGGGCGTCTCCGAGCTGACTCGCTTCACCCCGGAGAAGGTCTTCGAGAAGTACGCCTTGACGCCCGCCCAGTACCCCGACTTCGCGGCCCTGCGCGGCGACCCGTCCGACAACCTGCCGGGCATCCCGGGCGTCGGCGAGAAGACGGCGGCGAAGTGGATCAACCAGTTCGGTTCGTTCGCCGAGCTGGTCGAGCGCGTCGAGGAGGTCAAGGGCAAGGCCGGCCAGAACCTGCGCGACCACCTGGAGTCGGTCAAGCTCAACCGCCGCCTGACCGAGCTGGAGCGCAACGTCGAACTGCCCAAGACCGTCGCCGAGGTCGCGCGCGTGCCGTACGACCGCAAGGCCGTCGCGATGATCCTGGACACCCTGGAGATCCGTAACCCCTCACTGCGCGAGCGACTCTTCGGCGTCGACCCCGGATCCGAGGAGGCCGAGGCCACCCCGATCTCGACCGAGGGCGTGGAGCTGGACGGCGCCGTGCTCGGTACGGGCGAGCTGGCCCCCTGGCTGGCGGAGCACGGCGGCGAGCCCCTCGGCGTGGCCACCGTCGACGCCTGGGCGCTCGGCACCGGCTCGGTCGCCGAAGTCGCCCTCGCCGCGGCCGACGGCGCGGCCGGCTGGTTCGACCCGTCGCAGCTGGACGAGGCCGACGAGAAGGCCTTCACCGCCTGGCTGGCCGACGCCGACAGGCCGAAGATCTTCCACAACGCCAAGGGCGCGATGCGGGTCTTCGCCGAGCACGGCTGGAGCATCGCCGGCGTGCGCATGGACACCGCACTCGCCGCCTACCTCGTCAAGCCGGGCCGCCGCTCCTTCGACCTGGACGCGCTGTCCCTGGAGTACCTCCACCGCGAGCTGGCCCCCGCCGCCGCGGCCGACGGCCAGCTGGCCTTCGGCGCGGACGACGGCGCCGAGGCCGAGGCGCTGATGATCCAGGCCCGCGCGGTCCTGGACCTGGGCGAGGCCTTCGAGGGCCGTCTGCAGGAGGTCGGTGCCGCGGACCTGCTCCGCGACATGGAGCTGCCGACCTCCGCCCTGCTGGCCCGCATGGAGCGGCACGGCATCGCGGCCGACCGGGCGCACCTGGAGGCCATGGAGCAGATGTTCGCGGGCGCCGTGCAGCAGGCCGTGAAGGAGGCGCACGCCGCGGCCGGGCACGAGTTCAACCTGGGCTCGCCCAAGCAGCTCCAGGAGGTCCTCTTCGGCGAACTCGCCCTGCCGAGGACGAAGAAGACGAAGACGGGCTACACGACGGACGCCGACGCCCTGGCCTGGCTGGCCACCCAGACCGACAACGAACTGCCGGTCATCATGCTCCGCCACCGCGAGCAGGCGAAGCTCCGTGTCACCGTCGAGGGCCTGATCAAGACGATCGCGGCGGACGGCCGTATCCACACGACCTTCAACCAGACGGTCGCGGCGACCGGCCGCCTCTCCTCGACCGACCCGAACCTGCAGAACATCCCGGTCCGCACGGACGAGGGCAGGGCGATCCGCCGGGGCTTCGTGGTCGGCGAGGGCTTCGAGTCCCTGATGACCGCGGACTACAGCCAGATCGAACTGCGCGTGATGGCCCACCTCTCCGAGGACGAGGGCCTCATCGAGGCGTTCACCTCGGGCGAGGACCTGCACACCACGGCGGCCTCGCAGGTGTTCGCCGTGGAGCCCGCCGCGGTGGACGCGGAGATGCGCCGCAAGATCAAGGCGATGTCGTACGGCCTGGCCTACGGGCTGTCGGCCTTCGGCCTCTCCCAGCAGCTGAACATCGACGCCGGCGAGGCCCGCGCGCTGATGGACGCCTACTTCGAGCGCTTCGGCGGCGTCCGTGACTATCTGCGCCGCGCCGTCGACGAGGCCCGGGCGACGGGCTACACGGCGACGCTCTTCGGCCGCCGCCGCTACCTCCCCGACCTCAACAGCGACAACCGCCAGCGCCGCGAGGCGGCCGAGCGCATGGCCCTCAACGCGCCCATCCAGGGCACGGCGGCGGACATCGTCAAGATCGCCATGCTCAACGTCGACCGGGCCCTGCGGGAGGAGAACCTCACCTCCCGCATGCTCCTCCAGGTCCACGACGAAATCGTCCTGGAAATCGCCCCGGGCGAGCGCCAGGCCGCCGAGGCACTGGTCCGCCGGGAAATGTCCGACGCCGTCCACCTCAACGTCCCCCTGGGCGTCTCGGTAGGCGCGGGCCCGGACTGGGAGTCGGCGGCCCACTAGTCGCCAACGCAGGCCCTCCCGTCAATGCCGGGCAGATTGGCATCCTGCCCGGCATCCGGTGGCGCTTTGGAGGGACGGACCCACAACGCGCCCCAAAGGGGCGCGGGGAACTGCGCGACCAGCCACAAACGACCCGCGGCCCAAGACAACCGCCACCCCGCAGACGCTCGGATTCCGCCCAACCCCCGGAGGGACCCGTCACTCGCGTGGCCCCCGCAGAAGCGCTCCCTCCGCCCCCCGCCCGTAAGGATGCGGGCATGGGTATACGCACGCTCAACCGCCGGACGGCCCCGGCATCGGCGAACGCGAACACCGAAGACGCCCCCACAGCGCGCCCCACGGTCCCACTCGTCGCCTCCGGCGCAAGCACCGCCCGCATCCCCGCCGACCTGATGGGAGCTCTGCGGCACAGGGCGGCAACCCTCCGGGGCTACCTGGCCCTCGCCCGCACCGCACTCCCACGCTGCCGCCCCGGCCGTTCGGGCCGTATCGTCACCATGTCCGTCGCGACGGCCGCAACCGTCACCGAGCCCCCGGACGGCTCGGCTCGCGACCGGCCCCATCCGCATCCGCACCCGAACTGCCAGGGCCCCGGACCGGACGCCACACCCTGACGCCCACGGCGTACAGCACCAACCCCAGAACGAGCCCCGCGCCCGCTCCGAAGCACAGCGTGGGAATCAGCTCCCAGTACTTCGCGGTGGACCCCCAGTAGGCCCACCAGCGCGCCGCCCGCTGCACGGCCGCCACCGCGGCACACCCGCCGATCACCACAGCGGCCCACCACCGGTCCCGTACCGAGAGCACCGGAACACCGACCGGCGCGACCGCACCGGTCCGCCGCAGCGCCACGATCACGAACGCGGCGATGACGACCGCGGCCACCGCCGAACCGCCGTACTGCAGATACCAGTACAGCGGAGATCCCGCGATCTCCTCGCCCAGGACGGGAAAGAGCCGCATCCCCCAGCGGTCGAGATGGGTGAACGCGTCCCACACGACATGCGTCAGCGAGCCGAGGACGGCCGAGACGTACCAGCGCAGCGCCGACGACGGCCGTACACGCGTGCGTGGCGCCCCGCAGCGCAACAGTGTGGCCGGCCGTGCCTGTCGCCGCGGCGGCAGCAGTGCCACCAGCGGCTCGCGCAGCAGGAGCCACAGGCCCACCAGCGCCCAGGCGACCGCCGCATCGACGGTGAACACACCCGCGAACGAGTGCGTGACATCGCCGAACTTCATCGCCTCCGGCAGGACACTCGCCACGTAATAGGTCATGTCGGGAGAGAACGACCCCGCCACCAGTGCGGCCGGTACGAGTGCCAGGCGGCCGGTTCCGTCGGTACGTATGCCGGGCAGTACGGCCGCCGCGTGGCTGAGCGTGAACGGCAACGGGGCTCCTCGTGCGGGGTGTTGGCGGGGCGCATCGGCCCCGGGCGTCGGCGAAGCCAGTATGAGGGACATCCGACGGACAGCCCGCATGTGGCCAACTGGTAAAAATCGGGCACCAACGGGTGCCCTCGCAAAGGAAGTTGTCGTAGTGTCGCCTGGGTCGCCGAGCCGGGGGCATGCGGCCGAACAGATGAACAGCGACTAAAAGCGTGCCGCGAGGGCAACTGTCGCGGCGAGTCGATCGTCACAACAGGGGTGGGCTCGGCACGGCGAGCCCGGCCGGCAGGCAGAGTCGGGCGCCCGGGCGTCCACGGGAGGGGTCCATTTCATGGCGGCGCAATTCGGCAGGCTCCGCAAGGGGCGGTGAACACCACGGTGGCCGCGGTCGTGGTCGCGGCACTGGCCGCGTCCCAGGCTCCGGGAGTGATAACTGACGACGCCGGCAGAAGAGTCACCACCGGCACCCAGCCCTCCCCCGACACACCCGCCGAGGACAGCGCGACCGGCAACTCGCCGTACTACACGGACCTGCCGCCGCTGAACAGCCCCAACCCCTCGCCGTCCGCCGACACCCCCGTCGACCCGGGCGTCACCGAGGCGGGCATCCCCGCGACCGTCCTCGACGCGTACAAGAGGGCCCAGACCGCACTCCAGCAGGCCAAGCCCGGCTGCAACCTGCCCTGGGAGCTCCTCGCCGCGATCGGCAAGGTCGAATCGGGCCAGGCCCGCGGCGGCCGCGTCAACGCCGACGGCACCACGACCTCCCCGATTCTCGGCCCGCAGCTCAACGGCAACGGCTTCGCGAACATCGGCGACACCGACAACGGCGCCTACGACGGGGACAGCTCGTACGACCGTGCCGTCGGCCCCATGCAGTTCATCCCCTCCACCTGGGAGTGGGCCGGCCGCGACGGCAACGGCGACGGCAAGAAGGACCCCAACAACATCTACGACGCCGCGCTCGCCGCCGGCCACTACCTGTGCCGCTTCGGCTGGGACCTGTCCACCCAGGGCGACCTCGACAGCGCGATCCTCAGCTACAACAACTCGCGGGACTACCTCAACCTCGTCATGACGTGGCTGGAGTACTACCGCAAGGGCACCCACGAGATCCCGGACGGCACCGGTACCCTCCCGTCGGACCGCAGCGACGACACGGCGGGCGCGAGCCCCACGCCGACCCAGCCCACGACGCCCGGCACGCCGACGACACCGACGACGCCGAGCAGCCCCAAGCCGGGCGGCGACAACGGCACGACCAGCCCCAAGCCGCCGCCGGGCACCACGCCGCCGCCGGGCACCACGCCGCCGAGCACGACGCCTCCCACGCCCACCGACACCGTGCACCACCTGGAGGACGCGGGCACCGCCAAGCTCACCGCGATGGCCGGCGACACCTTCACCGAGAAGATCGGGACCCGCGCCGAGACCAAGGCCGGCAAGACCGTCGCCAAGGTCCGGGTCCGCTTCACGATCATCGGTCCCACCGACGCCACCTTCAGCACCGGCGAGAAGTACGCGACCGCGCTGACCAACAGCGCCGGCGAGGCGACCGCGCCCGCGCTCAAGGCGGGTGAGGGCACCGGCGACTTCGTGGTCCGCGCCACGGTCGTGGGCCGTATGGTCACCGGCCTCGACTACGCGGCCACCGTCACCGAGCGCGCCGCCGACACCCTGACCCGCACCAGCGAGACCGCGCTGACCTGCACGCCCGGCGGCGAGTTCGCCGACCAGGTCGAGGTGAAGGCCACCTACAAGGGCGCCGTGGCGGACAAGGTCGCGGCCACCGCCACGCTCATCAAGTCGGCGGACGACCCGGCCGAGAACGACAAGGGCCCCTACTTCAAGGACGCCGACAGCAAGGCCGTACGCACCCTGACCGGCCTGACGACGGACGCGAAGGGCCTGCTCAAGCTGCCGAAGCTGTACGCCGACGACACCACCGGCACGTTCCTGCTCCGCATCAACACGGCAGGCGGCGCGACCCTGACCGTCGAGCTGAAGGTGGCGGCGGCCGAGACATCGCCCAGCCCGACGCCGTCGGCATCGGAATCGGCGTCCGGATCGGCATCACCGAGCCCGAGCGCGTAAGCGCCGCGGAGTCCACCGAAGGGCGCCCCCCGCTACGGCGGACGGGGCGCCCTTTCTTCATGCGCGTGTTCATGCGCGCAACGTGTTCTCATCTCGCCCGCCCGTTGCTACGGTGCCGAACCTGACGACGTATCAGATGTGGCAGTCCCGGACTGACAGTCGGGGATTGTCACAGTCCGGGATTCGGGAGACCGTATGCGCGCCCTGATCGCCGCCGCGACCGGTCTCGTCGCCGCGCTCGCCCTGGTCCTCGCGATGACCGCGATGGGGTCACCGGCGGGTGAGACATCCCCCAAGCCGCTGCTGACGACGGTGCCCACACACCCGTAACCGCCCGCCCGGGAGGGAGGCCGAGATGCGCCGCAAGGCCGGCCTGGTCCTGCTCGCCCTTGCCGTGTTCTTCGCGGCGCTGTCCCCGCTGCTGCGCTGGTACGCCTTCCCGCGCCTGGCCAAGATCCCGGCCAACCAGTACCAGGACATGGTCCTGGAGGCGAAGGACGCGACCCTGCTCGACTACGGCACGATGAAGGCCCGCAAGGTCTCCAAGGTCACCATCGTGCAGACGCTCAAGGGCAACGTCGAAGCCTCGGAGAAGATCGAGAAGACGGCCGGCAAGGACGTGGTGGTCTGGGACGGCCTGTCCTACGTCGTCGGCCCCGACGGCAAGATGGTCTCCAAGATCCCCGAGCGCTACATCTTCGACGCCCACACCCAGGAACCCGTCCACGCCACCGGCGAGATGGTCGACGGCGACCCGGTCAAGCGGCAGGGCATCGAGTTCAAGTGGCCCTTCCTGACGGAGAAACGGGACTACGAGTACTTCGACGCGCAGGCCCGTATCACCGCCCCCATCCACTACAAGGGCACCCAGAACTTCCGCGGCGTCGAGGTCTACTACTTCGAGCAGACCATCCCGTGGACCAAGGTCAGGTTCCCCAAGACCATGCCGGTCGAGGGCATCACCCCGGAGTCGGTCGCCAAGACCGGCACGACCCGCTGGTACACCACCGTCCGCAAGTTCTGGGTCGAACCGCTCACCGGAGCGCCCGTCTACGGCGAGGAGATCCACAAGGAGGAACTGCGCGGCGGCACCCTGCTCGGGGACCGCGACAAGGTGACGGCGTTCGCCGGCCACGTGAAGATGCGCGAGGACTACATCGTCTCCACGGTGGACCTGGTCAAGTCCAACCGCACGCTGGTCCTGCTGCTGACGTCGTATCTCCCGTGGGGCTTCCTGACCCTGGGCCTGCTGCTCCTGGCGCTGTCCCTCTACCTGGAGGCACGCAGCCGCCGCCCCGGAGACCCGGAACCGACGAAGGACACCGAACCGGAACCCGTCAGCGCCTGAGCCTGGAGTTCGTGTGCCGGGTCGGCTCGGCGGAGGCGGGGTCCTCGGGCCACGGGTGCTTCGGATAACGCCCGCGCAGCTCCGCCCGTACGCCCTTGTAGCCGTCCCTCCAGAAGGAGGCGAGGTCCGCGGTCACGGCGGCGGGCCGGCCCGCGGGGGAGAGCAGGTGGACGAGGAGCGGCACGCCGGCGACGGACGGCGACTCGTGCAGTCCGAACATCTCCTGCAACTTCACGGCGAGGACGGGCTGTTCGGGGTTGCCGTAGTCGATCCGGATTCTGGACCCACTGGGTACGGCCATCCGCTCGGGTGCCAGCTCGTCGAGCCGCCCGGCCTCCCCGGAGGCCCACGGCAGCAGCCTGGTGAGCGCTTGAGCGGCGTCGATCCGCGCCAGATCGGCCCGCCGCCGCGCCCGGCTCAGCTCGGGCTCCAACCACTCGTCCGCGCGCGCGTGGAGCGCGTCGTCGCGGACGTCGGGCCAGGGCGCACCGAGGTGGAGGTGAAGGAAGGCGAGCCGCTGCCGCAGTACGGCGGCGTCGGGGGACCACCGCAACAGGCCGAGCCCTTCCTGCCGCAGCCCTTCGAGGAGCGCATCGCGTACGAGCACGGGGTCGGCGTCCCGCAAGGGCCGCGCCGCGAGCTCGATCGCCCCGAGCCGCTCGACCCGCCGGGCGACGACGTCCCCGTCGGCCCAGTGGACCTCCTGGCTCTCGGAGTGCAGAGAGGCCGCCGCGGACCGGGCCATGTCCTCGTCCGCCACGGCGGCGAGCTGCACACGCGCGTGCCCCTTGCCGACGGGACGGTCGGCGACGGCCACGGCGATCCACGGGGCGCCGCTCAGCGGGCTGCCGGCACCGAGTTCGGCGCGGGTGCCGGAGGCCATGAGGTAGGAACCGCCGTCGGCCTTGGCCACCCGCTCGGGGAAGGCGAGGGCGGCGACGAGGCTCGCGGTGCGGTCGTCCACGCTCCGCGCGGCCGAGGTCTCGCTGTTCGCCCGCAAACGCCGCACCTCCGCCCGCCAGCGCCCCGCATAGGCGTCACCGCCACGCCGAGCCGCCCGCAGAACGCCGGCCAGGTCGTCCCCGTACTCCCTCGGGGCCTCCTCACTGAGCAGCGCGACCGCCTCGGCACCCGCACCGGATGTGTCCAGGAGCGCCCGGCCCAGCCGGGGATGCAGCCCCAGCCGGGACAGCCCAGCGCCCCGGGCCGTGGCCCGCCCGTCGCAGTCCACCGCACCGATGGCCGTCAGTACGCTCCTCGCCGCAGCCATCGCCCCACTCGGCGGCGGGTCCAGCAGCGCCAGCCCGGTCGCGTCCGGATCGCCCCAGCACGCCGCCTGCAACGCGAACGCCGTCAGGTCGGCCACCTTGATCTCCGGCGACGGGAACCGCGGCAGCCGCACGTCCTCCGCCGCCGCCCAGCACCGGTACACCGCACCCGGTGCCTCACGCCCGGCCCGTCCCGCCCGCTGCCGGCCGGCCGCCTGCGAGGCCCGTACCGCCGTCAGCGCGCTCAGCCCGCGCGCGTGATCGACCCGCGGCTCCCGCGCCAGTCCGGAGTCGACGACCACACGCACCCCGGGAACCGTCAGTGACGACTCCGCGACGGACGTCGCCAGCACCACCCGGCGCCGCTCCCCGCCGGTCAGCACCGCGTCCTGCACGGCCGCCGGCGCCCGCCCGTGCACGTGCAGCACCTCGACGTCCCCGAGATCCCCCAGCTGCCCGGCCACCCGCGCGATCTCGCCGGCACCCGGCAGGAAACACAGCACGTCCCCTGCCCGCTCGGCCAGCGCGCGCCGTACCGTCGACGCCACATGCGTCAGCAGCGCCGGGTCGACCCGCATGCCGTGCGGGGGCCGTACGGGACGTGTCGGCGGTGCCCACACCACCTCCACGGCGTGCGCGACGCCCTCCGCCTCCACCACCGGAGCGTCGCCCAGCAGGCGCGCCCACCCCTGCGCGTCCGTCGTCGCGGACGCGGCCACCAGCCGCAGCTCCGGCCGCAGCGTCTGACGTACGTCCCACAGGAACGCCGCCACCGTGTCCGCGTCCAGATGCCGCTCGTGGCACTCGTCGAGTACGACGGCGTCGATGCGCGCCAGCTCCTGGTCGCGCTGCAAACGCTGCAACAGCACACCGGTCGTGACGACCTCCACGCGCGTGTGCCGTCCGACGACCCGTTCGCCGCGCACGGTGTAGCCGACGCTTTCGCCGGCCTTCTCGCCGAGCAGCCACGCCATCCGCCGCGCGGCGGCCCGGGCCGCGATCCGCCGCGGCTCCGCCACGACCACCCGCCGCGCCGGTCCCTCGCCGAGCAGCCCGGCCAGCACCAGCGGCACCAGGGTGGTCTTGCCGGTGCCGGGCGGCGCGACGAGCACCGCGGTGCCGTGCGTGTCCAGAGCGTCGTTCAGACCGGGCAGGACAGCGCGTACGGGCAGCGCGTCCAGGGCGTCGTAACGGATCACGCTCTCAGTCTCTCCCCCTGCCTCCGGCCGAGGGTGCCCCCATCTCGCTTCGCTCGCACACGAAGATCGCCGTCCCCGGGATCAGGTTCCCGCGCAGCGGCGACCAGCCGCCCCACTCCGAGGTGTTCCAGGCAGGCCACTCCGGCTCCACCAGGTCCACCAGCCGCAACCCCGCCGCCACGACGTCCCGGACCCGGTCGCCGATCGTGCGGTGATGCTCGACGTAGACCGCGCGGCCCTCGTCGTCCTGCTCGACGTAAGGAGTGCGGTCGAAGTAGGAGGCCGAGACGGACAGACCCTCCGGGCCCGGCTCGTCGGGGAACGCCCAGCGGATGGGATGGGTGACGGAGAAGACGAGCCGCCCTCCCGGCCGCAGCACCCGGCGCACCTCCTTCAGCACCAGCACCGGGTCGGCCACGAACGGCAGCGCGCCGTACGCCGAGCACACCAGGTCGAAGGAGGCGTCGGCGAAGGGGAGGGCGCCCGCGTCGGCGCACACCAGGGGGAACGCACCGCCGATGCGCAGCGCGTGCTGGAGCTGGCGGTGGGAGATGTCGAGGGCGACCGGGCGGGCCCCCTGCGCGGTCAGCCAGCGCGAGCACTGGGCCGCGCCGGCGCCGATCTCCAGGACGTCCTTGCCCTTGAGGTCCTCCGGCGGGCCGAGCAGCTCGGCCTCCACCTCGTCCAGGCCCTCGGGACCCCAGACGAATCGGTTGTCGCCGAGGAACGTGCCGTGCTCGGTCTGGTACTCGTCCGCGTTCCGGTCCCACCAGCCACGGTTGGCGTGCGAGCTCTCCGCGACGCCGGACTCACGGCGCGTGGCCTCCGGTTCGTACTCTTGGATGATCGGCTCCCTCGTCGTACTCTTCCGTCACCTGAACGGCGCGGGGCCCTCACGGGGGTGTCACGTGAGGGGTGCTCCAAGGCCTGCGTGGCCTCAGGAGACAGGTTTTGTGCCGGGTATGCGGTGATCCGCCCCGGGTGGGCGGCTTCGCGCATTGACCCTGTCCGGCTGCCCCCGTATGCTACAAGTTGCGCTGTGGGCCTGCGCACCTCAGACGTAGCAGGCTGCGCTCGCATCTGTTGTATGTCCCCTCGGTTTTCGAGGCGCCATCACCTTTCCCTGGTGGGGCGCTTCCTTGGCTGTCCGGCTTCTTCAGAGCGATACGGGCTCCCGGCGTAGCAGTACCTACGACTTCAATGTCCGTACCGGAGCCCTTTCCCACATGACGAGCAGCACCGAGACCACCGCCACCACCCCGCAGGTTGCGGTCAACGACATCGGTAACGAGGAAGCTTTCCTCGCCGCGATCGACGAGACGATCAAGTACTTCAACGACGGCGACATCGTCGACGGCGTCATCGTGAAGGTCGACCGGGACGAGGTCCTGCTCGACATCGGTTACAAGACCGAAGGCGTTATCCCGAGCCGTGAGCTCTCGATCAAGCACGACGTCGACCCCAACGAGGTCGTCGCCGTCGGTGACGAGATCGAAGCCCTTGTTCTCCAGAAGGAGGACAAGGAAGGCCGCCTGATCCTCTCGAAGAAGCGCGCCCAGTACGAGCGTGCCTGGGGCACCATCGAGAAGATCAAGGAAGAGGACGGGATCGTCACCGGTACCGTCATCGAGGTCGTCAAGGGTGGTCTCATCCTCGACATCGGCCTCCGTGGCTTCCTCCCGGCCTCCCTGGTCGAGATGCGCCGCGTTCGCGACCTCCAGCCCTACGTGGGCAAGGAGCTCGAGGCCAAGATCATCGAGCTGGACAAGAACCGCAACAACGTGGTCCTGTCCCGCCGTGCCTGGCTGGAGCAGACCCAGTCCGAGGTGCGCCAGACGTTCCTCACGACCCTCCAGAAGGGTCAGGTCCGTTCCGGCGTCGTCTCCTCGATCGTCAACTTCGGTGCCTTCGTGGACCTGGGTGGCGTCGACGGTCTGGTCCACGTCTCCGAGCTGTCCTGGAAGCACATCGACCACCCCTCCGAGGTTGTCGAGGTCGGCCAGGAAGTCACCGTCGAGGTTCTCGACGTCGACATGGACCGCGAGCGTGTCTCCCTGTCGCTGAAGGCGACGCAGGAGGACCCGTGGCAGCAGTTCGCCCGGACCCACCAGATCGGTCAGGTCGTCCCGGGTAAGGTCACCAAGCTGGTTCCGTTCGGTGCGTTCGTCCGCGTGGACGAGGGCATCGAGGGTCTGGTCCACATCTCCGAGCTGGCCGAGCGCCACGTGGAGATCCCGGAGCAGGTCGTCCAGGTCAACGACGAGATCTTCGTCAAGGTCATCGACATCGACCTCGAGCGCCGCCGCATCAGCCTCTCGCTGAAGCAGGCCAACGAGTCCTTCGGTGCCGACCCGGCCTCGGTCGAGTTCGACCCGACCCTGTACGGCATGGCCGCGTCGTACGACGACCAGGGCAACTACATCTACCCCGAGGGCTTCGACCCCGAGACCAACGACTGGCTCGAGGGCTACGAGACCCAGCGCGAGGCTTGGGAGGGCCAGTACGCCGAGGCGCAGCAGCGCTTCGAGCAGCACCAGGCCCAGGTCATCAAGTCCCGCGAGGCGGACGCTGCGGCTGCCGCCGAGGGTGGCGACACGGCGGGTGCGGCTCCGGCCGCGTCCGGTGGTGGCGGTTCGTACTCCTCCGAGGGCCCGGACAACTCCGGCGCGCTTGCCTCGGACGAGGCGCTTGCCGCGCTGCGCGAGAAGCTGGCGGGCGGCCAGAGCTGAACGCCGGCCGCTGAGGCTTAGCAGTTGACTGAGGGGCCGTACCTTTCGAGGTGCGGTCCCTCAGTGCTGCCCGGAAAGGTCGTCCTTCGGCTGCGGGCCGGTGGGGGCTGGTCGCGCAGTTCCCCGCGCCCCTAAAGAGACCGGCAAGATCAATGAGCTTGTTCCTCGGGAATGCCCACGCCCGTACGGGTGTTGTGGCGTATGGACACGAGGAGGAGCGGTCACAGTGCTTGATCCGCAGGGTTTGTACGCATGGGAGCCGAAGGGCCTCGCCGTTGTCGACATGGCGCTTGCCCAGGAGTCGGCCGGCCTTGTCATGCTCTACCACTTCGACGGATACATCGACGCGGGTGAGACCGGCGACCAGATCGTCGACGGGCTCCTGGACTCGCTGCCCCACCAGGTCGTCGCCCGCTTCGATCACGACCGGCTGGTTGACTACCGCGCCCGTCGCCCGCTGCTGACGTTCAAGCGCGACCGCTGGGCCGAGTACGAGGATCCCACCATCGAGGTGCGGCTCGTCCAGGACGCCACCGGTGCGCCGTTCCTGCTGCTGTCCGGACCCGAGCCGGACGTGGAGTGGGAGCGCTTCGCCGCGGCCGTCAAGGAGATCGTGGAGCGGCTCGGGGTGCGCCTGTCGGTGAACTTCCACGGCATCCCGATGGGCGTCCCGCACACCCGCCCCGTCGGCGTCACCCCGCACGGCAACCGCGTCGACCTCGTCCCCGGCCACCGCAGCCCCTTCGAGGAGGCGCAGGTCCCCGGCAGCGCCGAGGCCCTGGTCGAGTACCGGCTGATGGAGGCCGGGCACGACGTGCTGGGCGTCGCCGCGCACGTCCCGCACTACATCGCCCGCTCCCCGTATCCGGACGCGGCGCTCACCGTCCTGGAGGCGGTCACCGCGGCCACCGGGCTGGTCCTGCCCGGCATTGCGCACTCCCTGCGCACGGACGCCCACCGCACGCAGAACGAGATCGACCGGCAGATCCGCGAGGGCGACGAGGAGCTGACCAACCTCGTCGAGGGCCTGGAGCACCAGTACGACGCGGTCGCGGGCGCCGAGAGCCGCGGCAACATGCTCGCCGAACCGGTGGACATCCCGTCGGCGGACGAGATCGGGCGGGAGTTCGAGCGGTTCCTGGCGGAGCGGGAAGGCGACAACTGAGGGCCGTCGGCGACCGTAGTCCAGGGGGAAGGGCGGCCTGCCCGGTGCTTTGTCAGTGGCAGGCCCTAAGCTGCGGGTCATGCTGAAGGTGGGCCTGACCGGGGGTATCGGAGCCGGTAAGAGCGAGGTGTCGCGGCTGCTCGTGGAGCACGGAGCCGTGCTGATCGACGCGGACCGGATCGCGCGCGAGGTCGTCGCGCCCGGCACCCCCGGCCTCGCCGCCGTCGTCGAAGCGTTCGGCGAGGACGTGCTCACCGAGGACGGCAGCCTGGACCGGCCCAAGCTGGGCTCGATCGTCTTCGCCGACCCCGACCGGCTCGCCGTACTGAACTCGGTCGTGCACCCCCTCGTCGGCGCCCGCTCCCGCGAGCTCGAAGAGGCCGCCGCCGAAGACGCCGTCGTCGTCCACGACGTCCCGCTCCTCACGGAGAACGGCCTGGCGCCGCTGTACGACGTCGTGGTCGTCGTCGACGCCGGCCCCGAGACCCAGCTCGACCGACTCGTCCGGCTGCGCGGCATGACCGAGGAGGACGCCCGCGCCCGCATGGCCGCACAGGCGACGCGTGACAAGCGCCTGGAGATCGCGGACATCGTCATCGACAACGACGTACCACTGGAAGAACTTCAGCGACGCGTGAAGGACGTGTGGCACGAGCTCGTGCGCAGAGCCCACGGAGCCCAGGGGAGCCCTCAGCCCCGCTCGCCCCAGGAATAGGCCCGGCGCGATCGCGCGTTGAACCCTTCCAGTGAGGGAAGGACTTTGCCGTGCCCGAGACCAGCGGATCGCCCGGACGTACTCCGGAGACGCATGTCATCGACTTCCGCGCCGCCGAGCATCTGCTCGCCGCGCGGGATCCGCGGGGCGCGGTGAAGCTGCTCGACGGAGTCATCGCCGCGCACCCGGAGAACACCGCCGCCCGGCTCCTGCGCGCGCGTGCCTTCTTCGCCGCCGCACAACTGCGGCCCGCCGAGCTGGAGTTCACCATCGTCCTGGAGCGCGAGCCGGACAACGCGTTCGCGCACTTCGCGCTCGCCCGGACATACGAGCGCCGGGGCCGGCCCGACGAGGCCAAGCGCCACTTCCGGCTGGCGGCCGCGCTCGACCCGAACCCGCAGTACCTCAAGGCGGCACGGTTCGAAGCGTGAGCGGCGCCTAGGGGTGGGGATTCTCGGGCGGGCGGTACGGCGGTATGTCGCGGCCCGGCTGGTAGTGCGGGCCCTGGTGGATGTGTCTGAGGACCATGGCCATATCGATCGTGATCACCAGCCACAGCGCCCCACAGGCCGCCGCCCAGCCGGGGCGTCCCGCGAGCGCGAACGCGACGGTACCGAAGATCGCCCACACCACACCCCACACGCACAGCCAGAAACGGGCCCGCAGTGCACTGCGCGCTGTCCTCGGCTCACTGCCCGTACGCATCGGGATCACCACTCCTTCCTGAAACGTACTCCTCGTACTGCTCGTACTCCTCGTACTGCTCGAAGGGGGCCTCGTGCTGCCGGACACCGATGAACTGGCCGAAAGCCTGCTCGACCTCGGAGTACCCCATGAGGACATCAACGACCTCGTGCGGATGGGCCCACGGGTGACGGACGACCCGGAGCTGCGGCAGCACCTGGAGCGGTCCGTCGACGAGCTCGTCGGGGGGATCGGCCAGGTCGGCGGCGCGGTCGACCTGCCCGACCTCGACTGGGCCTCGGGCCTCCTGCGGCGCTGTTTCCCGGTGTACGTGTTCGTCGCGGCGCTGCCGTCCACGCGGGCCTACCACCGCGAGCGCGGCATCCCCGCCGATGTCTCCCGGCGCACCCTCGCGGACCTCGGGCGGAACATGGCCGTGCACCGCAGGCGCCATGGCCGGACGGGTGTGCAGGCACCGTGGTGGCTCGTCCATCACTTCCGCGGCGAGCTGTACCAGCTGGGGCGGCTGCAGTTCGAGCGGGCACGGCTCGGGCAGCGCGCGGGGACGAGACTGGCGGCGGCCGGGCTCGACGTGGGCCCCGACTCGGGCGGCCTCAACGTGCACATCCCCGACTACCTCGGGCCGCTGTCACCGGCCGCGGTCGACCGGTCCCTGGTGCTGGCCCGGGAGTTCTTCGCCGTGCACTTTCCGCGGGAGCGGTACGAGGTGGCGACCTGCCACTCCTGGCTGCTGGACCCGCAGCTCAGGAAGTACCTTCCCGGGGACTCCAACATCGTGCGCTTCCAGGAGCGTTTCCGCATCGCCCACGAGGACAGGGAGCAGGCCGACAGCGAGCCGGTCCAGTTCGTGTTCGGCGACCCGGAGCTGCCGGTCGAGAACCTGCCGCGGCGCACGGCCGTGGAGCGGGCCGTCGGGGACCATTTGCGGGCGGGCGGTCACTGGTACGTGGGGCACGGGTGGCTGCCGTTCGACGGGCGCGGGTGAAAGCTCTTCGTATGGCGACTTCGTCCGACGACTTCGTACGGCGACTTCGTACGGCGACGACGAATTGCCGTCCCACGGCGATGAGTTCCGCAGTCGGCCCCGGTCTACCTCTCCGACAGCACCACGGAACGCTTCACCCAGGAGACCCCCATGTCCGAGACCACCGCCTCCGTCACCGCCGCCGCCTCCGCCACGGCCCGCACGTCCCGCACCGTCATCGCCGAGTCCGCGACCCCGCGCGGCCGCCGCGCCCGGATCGCCCTGCGCGGCCTGCAGATTCTGCTCGCCCTCTTCTACGGGATCGCGAGCGCGCTGCCCAAGCTGATCGCGCACCCGTCGGCCGCCGAGGGCTTCGACGAGCTCGGCTGGGGCAGCGCGGGGATGTACACCATCGGCGCGCTCGAACTGGCCGGGGCCGTAGCGCTGTTGATCCCGGTGCTGCAGTCGGTGGCGGCGATGGCGCTGAGCGCGCTGATGGTGGGTGCGTTCGTCGTCACGATCACCGCGTTCGGCGGCGAGAACGCGGCGACACCGCTCATCCTCATCGTGCCCCTCGCCCTGATCGCCTGGGCACGGCGGAGCTCGAACGCGGATCTGCTGCGGCTGGTCCGACGACGCGCCTGACAGGTGCGCCTGTGCGCCTGCGAGAACGACTTCGGCGGCGTCCGGCCCGGGCCTTCTCGGCCTGCCGGACGCCACCGTCGTATGTCACCGTCCGCGCGGTCGTTCCGCGCCGCCGCCCATGAGTCCGCGGAGTCGTTCCAGCTCGCGGCGGTCCCGCTTGGTCGGGCGGCCCGTGCCGCGGTCGCGGAGGCCCGCCGGGGCGACGGCCTCGCGCGGCGGGGGAGGGGGCGAGTTGTCGACGTAGCACTGGACCGCCACCGGAGCACCGACCCGCTTGCGGATCAGCCGCTTGACGATGACGATCCGCTCCCGGTTCTCCTGGCGCAGGCGTACCTCGTCGCCGATGCGCAGGGAGTGGGAGGGCTTCACGTTCTGGCCGTTCACGCGCACATGGCCGCCCTTGCAGACGGTGGCGCCCATGGAGCGGGTCTTGACCAGGCGTACGGCCCAGATCCAGCTGTCGATCCGAACGGACTCGCCGCTCTGCGGACCGGCGGCCACGGCCGCGGCCGCGGCCACGGCGGCGGCGATCTGCGGGTCGACGACCGGCTGCGCGTCGGCTGGGTCCGGCTGCCCTTCGGCCGAGCTGCCGGCCTTCTCCTCGTCATCCTCGGAAGCCATGCCTCGACCTTAGTCCCGTCCCGGCCCGCGCAGTCCTCGCAGGAGTCCCGCGGGGAGTCCCGTACGGGGCCGCGACGGCTTTACGGTGGAGCTGTGGACGCCCTGGCCGATCTCGACCGCACCATCGCGGGTTGCCGTGCCTGCCCCCGGCTGGTCGACTGGCGTGAGGAAGTGGCCCGCACGAAGCGCGCCGCCTTCGCCGACCAGACGTACTGGGGGCGCCCGGTGCCCGGCTTCGGCCCGCCGGACGCCCGGCTGCTGATCATCGGGCTCGCCCCGGCCGCGCACGGGGGCAACCGCACCGGGCGGATGTTCACCGGGGACCGCTCCGGAGACGTGCTGTACCAGGCGCTGTACGACGTGGGCCTCGCCTCGCAGCCCACGTCGGTCGCCGTCGGCGACGGCCTTGAACTGTACGGCGTGCGCGTCACGGCCCCGGTGCACTGCGCGCCGCCCGCCAACAAACCCACGCCGGGTGAGCGCGAGACCTGCCGGTCCTGGCTGGTGCAGGAGCTGAGGCTGCTGCGCCCGACCGTGCGGGCGGTCGTCGTCCTGGGCGCCTTCGGCTGGCAGGCGACGCTGCCCGCGCTGGTGGAGGCGGGGTGGAGCGTGCTCAGGCCGCGGCCGGCGTTCGCGCACGGGGCGCGGGTCCCGCTGGACGGCGCCGACGGCCGCGGCGGGCTCGACCTCTTCGGGTGCTTCCACGTCAGCCAGCGCAACACGTTCACCGGCAGGCTCACGCCCGAGATGCTGCGGGAGGTGCTGCGTACGGCGGCGGAGGCGGCCGGCCTGAAATGAGGGGCGGGGCCGGTCGTGCCGTCGATACGGTGCCCGGATGACCCTTTACCCGGAGATCGAACCGTACGGCCACGGCATGCTCGACGTCGGCGACGGCAATCGCGTGTACTGGGAGACCTGCGGGAATCCGGACGGCAAGCCGGCGGTGGTGCTGCACGGCGGGCCGGGGTCAGGGTGCTCGCCGTGGGCGCGGCGGCTGTTCGACCCCGCCGCGTACCGGATCGTGCTGCTGGACCAGCGTGGCGCCGGGCGGTCGACGCCGCCCGCGAGTGCGTACGACACTGACATGAGCTTCAATACGATGCCTCATCTCCTTGCGGACCTGGAGCTGCTGCGGCGGCATCTGGGGATCGAGCGGTGGCTGGTGTGGGGTGTGTCGTTCGGGTCGGTGCTGGGGCTGCGGTACGCGCAGACACATCCGGGTGTGGTGACGGAGCTGGTGCTGACGGGGGTCACGACCGGTTCCGATGCCGAAGTCGCCCTGCTCACCAGGGGACTTGGGAAGATCTTCCCCGCCGCCTTCGAACGGTTTGTGGGGGAGCTGTCTGCCGAGGAGCGGTCCGGGAATCTCGCTGCCGCCTACAACCGGTTGCTGGAGTCGGCCGACGTGGAGATCCGTGAGCGGGCGGCGCGGGCGTGGACCGACTGGGAGACGGCGATCGTTCCGGCGCCGCCGCGGTCGGTCGAGCGCTACGAGGACCCCGTGTTCCGCTTCGGATTCGCCCGTACCGTCACCCACTACTGGGGCGACGGTCACTTTCTCGGCGAGGACGGTGTCGTCCTGCGTGACGCGCCCCTCCTGAAGGACATCCCCGGCACCCTCGTCCAGGGCAGCCTCGACTTCGGCAACTTGCTGGGCATGGTCTGGCGGCTCCAGCAGGCCTGGCGTGGCAGTGAGTTGACGGTGATCGACGAGGTCGGGCACAACGCAGGGGCGCCGGGAGTGGCCGAGGTGATGGTGGCGGCGACGGACAAGTACGCCCGCGACCGGGCCCGTTAGATCCTCTCGGCCGTGTCCCCGAACAACTGCCTTACCGTCGACTCGTAGTTGGTCCGCACATGCGCTAGGGCGTGCGCGCGGGCCCGGTCCGGGTCGCCGGAGGCGATCGCCTCGTACAACTCGCGGTGTTCCACGAGGAGTTGGGGCCACTCCTCGTTGCGCCGGGTCATCCAGCGCAGGCGGCCTGCGACCGGCTCCAGTGCCTCGATCAGCAGTGTGTTGCCTGCCATGGCGACGATGCGGTCGTGCAGTCTGCTGTTGACGTCCGTGATCGCTTCCGCGTCCCCCGCCTCGGTCGCGGTGGCCGCCTGGTCGAGGAGCCCCTCCACCTCGGCGAGGTCCTCCGGCGTCGCCCGTGACGCGGCGAGTCCGGCCGCGTACACCTCCAGGGCCTCGCGCAGCTCGAAGAGCTCCTTGACATCGGCCGGGGTCAGTCGGCGGACGACCGTACGGCGTGCCGACTCGAACTGGACGAAGCCCTCGGCCACCAGGGCCCGGATCGCCTCGCGGACCGGAACGCGCGAGACCCCCAGACGCTCGGCCAGCTCCCGCTCGACGAGCCGGTCACCGGGCCGGAGGCGGCCGGCGATGATGTCCTGCCGCAGGGTCGCCAGGACGCGTTCCCGTACCGCGCCCAGGGGTTCGGTCTTCGTCGTGGAGCTCATGGGGCCATCTTCGCCGACTCCGGGTGTGATTTACGGAGCGTTAACGGGAGCGACATCGGTCAGGACGGTTGACGGGAGGACCATGTCCGCAGTTTGGTATACCAAACGCGTCGGTGCCTCCCCACAAGGCGCCCCCTCCATAAGCAGTCCTCCGTCCCCGGCTCCTGGAGGCCCCGTGTCCCTCGCCGACCGTGCCGAAGTCACCGGCACACCAGCGTTCGTCCCCGATCCCCGGCTCACCAACGAAGACCTCGCGCCCGCGGGCAAGCGCAACTGGAAGGTCTTCGATCTCTTCGCCATGTGGATGTCCGACGTCCACAACCTCGGCAACTACACGTTCGCGGCCGGTCTGCTGGTCCTCGGCATGAACGTGTGGCAGGTCTTCACCTCCCTGCTCGTCGGCTTCGTGCTCATCTACATCGGCATGAACTGGATGGGCAGGATCGGCCAGCGGCACGGCGTCCCGTTCCCCGTTGTCAGCCGGATCAGCTTCGGCGTGTGGGGCGCCAACATCCCGGCGCTCATCAGGGCCGTGATAGCCATCATGTGGTACGGCATCCAGACCTACCTGGCCTCTGTCGCCGTCAACATCATGCTGCTGGCCGCCTGGCCGGGGCTGGAGTCCTGGACGCACAGCTCCTTCCTGGGCCTCGACGCGCTCGGCTGGGTGTCGTTCCTGTCCCTGTGGCTGATCCAGGCGCTGATCATCAGCCGGGGCATGGAGTCGGTGCGCAAGTTCCAGGACTTCTGCGGCCCGGCGATCTGGATCGTGATGATCGCGCTGGCGGTGTGGATCCTCGCCAAGGCCGGCTGGACGATCTCGCTCACGACCACCCCGCACCCGGTGTCCGTCGGCGAGCAGTGGCGGCAGTGGTTCGGCGCGATCGGCCTGATCCTCGCCACGTACGGCACGCTGATGCTCAACTTCTGCGACTTCTCGCGCTTCGCGCCCGACTACCGGACGGTCCGCAAGGGCAACTTCTGGGGCCTGCCCATCAACTCCACCGCCTTCGTGGTCGTTTCGGTGATCGTCACGGCCGGTTCGCTGGAGGTGTTCGGCGAGGCCATCACGGATCCGGCGGCGCTGGTGGCGAAGGTCGGCAACACCTGGGTCCTGGTGCTCGCCGCCCTGACGTTCGCCATCGCCACCATGGGCGTCAACATCGTCGCCAACTTCGTCTCGCCGGCGTACGACCTCGCCAACGTCTGGCCGCAGAAGATCACCTTCAAGGTCGGCGGCATGATCAGCACGGTGGCGGCGCTCGTGGTGACGCCGTGGAATCTGTTCTCGAATCCGACGGTCGTCAACTACTTCCTCGGCGGGCTGGGCGCCTTCCTGGGCCCGCTGTTCGGCGTGATCATGGTCGACTACTACCTGGTCAAGCGGGGCCGGGTGGACGTGAACGAACTGTTCTGCGCCGAGCCGGGTTCGCGCTACTACTACCGCAAGGGCGTCAACCCCAAGGCGCTGTGGGCCTTCCTGCCGGCGGCGGGGGTCGCTGCGGTGCTGGCGCTGGTGAAGACGTTCAGCGACGTGGCGCCGTACTCCTGGTTCATCGGGACGGCGATGGCGGCGGGGCTGTATCTGGTGCTGTGCCGCGATGAGCGGGCCGCCGGGGCCGATGAGCCGGCCGCCGGGTCCGTGGCGCGGGAGGTCTGAAGGACGTGCGGATCGTCGTCACCAACTGCAACACCACGCAGGAGATGACCGAGGAAATCGTACGAGGTGCCCGGGCCGTCGCAGGCCCGGGCACCACCGTGCTCGGGCTGACCCCCGGGTGGGGGCCCGAGTCGGCCGAGGGCTGGCTCGACAGCTACCTCTCGGCGGCGGCGGTGATGGACGCGCTGCGGACGTACGACGGTCCCGCCTACGACGCGGTCGTCATGGCCGGCTTCGGGGAGCACGGCCGCGAAGGCGTCCGGGAACTGGTGGACGTCCCGGTCGTCGACATCACGGAGGCCGCCGGGCACCTGGCCTGTCTGCTCGGGCGCCGGTACGGGGTGGTGACCACGCTGGAGCGCTCGTGCGGGCAGATCGAGGACAGCCTCGATACGGCCGGGGTGGGTCGCAACTGCGTCGCCGTGATCGGTACGGGGCTCGGAGTGCTGGAACTGGAGGACGCCGAACGCACCGAGTCCGCCTTCCTGGCGGCCGCCGAACGGGCGCGGGACGCGGGTGCGGAGGTGTTGGTGCTGGGCTGTGCCGGGATGACAGGGCTGCAGCGGGCCATGGGGGAGAAGCTGGGGGTTCCGGTGGTCGACGGGGTGGGCGCGGCCGTGAAACTCGCCGAATCGCTGGTGGGGTTGGGGCTGAGGACGAGCCGGGTCGGGGGGTATGCGCGGCCGTTGCCGAAGAGGCGGGTGTGGGGGCGGACGCAGGAGTGATCACCGGGAATCGGGTCGGCCGGGCTGCCAGACGTACCGCACGTCCGGCTCCTGCTCCTCGTTCCCGCTGCCGTCCGTGAACTCGACGGCGACGAAGCCGTGGCGCTCGTAGAACCGGTGGGCGGGCCCGTTGACCTGGAAGGTCCACAGGCTCAGCCCGTTCGGGCGGCGCTGCTTGGCGAGGTCGACGAGACGGTCGCCGATGCCACGGCCGCGCCAGTCGGGGTCCAGGTAGAGCTGGGAGAGGTGGTCGGCGTCGAGGACCATGAGGCCGACGATGCGGTCGGCGGCCTCGGCGACCCAGGTCTCCCTGAGCAGCACCACCACCTCCCGGAAGTACGTCCGCACGTCGTCGTCGGATCGCGGCCGGACGACCGTCGGCAGCGCGGCGGCGAACGACCGCAGCCAGACGTCGGCCGCGGCGCCGGCATCGGTGGGCCTGGCACGGCGGAGCGCCACGGGGGTCATGAGCGAGGCGCCCTCTCCGGGCTCTCCGGGACGGCGGCCGTGGCAGTGATCTCCACCAGATGTCCCGTGTATCCGAGGCAGGCCACCCCGAGCAGCGTCGACGAGTGCGGACCGACGCTCAGCCCTGACGCCTCGACGACCTCCCAGACGGCCGACAGCACCGCCGGCTCACCGCTCACGACGTACACGTCGGTCGACAGGACGTGCGCCAAGTCGCTCCCGATCGCCTCCAGTTGCACTTCGAGGTTGGCGATCACCTGCTCGGCCTGCCGCACCGGGTCTCCCGCACCGACGAGGTTCCCGTCGCGGTCGAGAGGCACCGAACCGGCGAGGAAGGCGAGCCTCGTGCCGGCTTCGACCACGGAGGCGTGGGCGTAGGTGGGGGGCGGGAAGAGGGCGGGGGAGGTGACGCGTCGGATCACGGGGGCTCCTGGGCGGTGCAAGCGCAGTCGGCGGTCAATCCGCCGATCATGCGCGCCCGCACCACTCCCTCGCATCCGAATATCCCAGCGTCGGTCGCCCCGTCACTTCACGGAGCGAGCCGGTAGGCGTTCGTGATCGTCTCGCGCACGGTGTTGCCGCCCTTGTCCTTCAGGTCCACCCGGAAGGACACGGCCTTGGCGGTCGCCGGGTGCTTCGCACTCACCGAGCGCGCGCCCTTCGCGTCGGTCGTCACGGTGAGCGGCTTCCAGGTCCGGCCGCCGTCGTAGGAGACGTTCACGGTCAGCGCGGCGACCTGCCCGGCCGCGGCGGCCGCGCCGCTCAGCTTCAGCGGCACCGTGAGCGTGCTGCCCGCCGGAGCCGTCCCCTGCAGGCTCAGCTTCGGCGCGAGACGCACCGTCGACAGGGGCAGCCTGGCCGTGCCGTCCGACGCCGGCCGGGCCGACGTGAACGTCCACACCCCTGCGACCTTCGTGCTGGTGGAGGTGTCCTCGGCCGAGCGGCTCGCCTCGACCGTCAGGCGGTACGCGGCGGAGGCGGCGGGAACCTCGGCGCCCACCCAGTCCGTGGGCGGGACCTCGGCGAGGATCCGGCCGCCGGATTCCAGCCGGGCGAAGCCGCCGGTGACGATCGAGGACCCCGGGTTGCCGCTGCCGTCGTTGAACAGCGGGATCCTGGCGCTGATGTAGTCGCCGGTCCGCTCGGCGCCCTGCTGCTCCGGGCTACCCGCCGCGAGATCGGGGCCGACCACACCGGTGTTGAACCTCAGCGTGTGGCTGGAGCCCGGTTTGTAGGCCACCCACTCCTTCGTGTACTGCATGCGCTCCTCGCCGCGGGAGTTGAGCTGCGTGGCGGTCCACGACCATCGCACGCCGGCCGTGCTGAGGAAATGCGTGGTGGCCTGCGGCAGCTTCTGCTTCAGCGGTTCCTGTGTGCTGACGGTCCACCCGCGCTCGTCCATCGGCGTGATGTGGACCTGGCCCTTGGCCCCGGTGGCGGAGGCGCCGAAGCCGAGCTTCACCTCGGCGACCTCGGCCCGGGTGACGGAACGGGCCAGGCCGGTGAAGAAGCTCCCCTTGCGGTTGAAGGCGAACCGGTAGTCGACGTTCTTGCCGGCCGCGCCGGGGTTCTTCCACACCCCGATGAACTGGGCCCGCATCGTGTCCGACGCCGGTCCGAGGGCGGCGGTGCGCATCGGCGGCACGCCGCTGCTGGACCAGGTGTTGGACACGCCCGCGGCCTCGTCGTCGTACCCGACGGTGGAGGTGACGAGCTTCGCGGCCGGATCCGGGGCCTTCACGGCGAACAGCTTTGCCTTGCGGGAGTCGAGGGTGACCGTGACGTTCCCGGTCACCTTCAGAACCGGCTGGACGAAGAAGCCCAGCTCGTTGTCCTTGGCGAAGACAAGACTCTCCAACTGGTAAGAGCCTTTGGGCAGCCGCTGGACCACCGTGCCGTTCGCGCTGTACGGAAGCTCCACGCGGTCGCCGAGCCCGCCGATGGGGGTGACCGTCGTCGCGTAGGTGCCGGGGGCCGCCCCGTCGGCGTCGATGTGCCGCACCCTGACGTCGTACGACTCCACCTCCCGATCGACCACCAGACCGGTGCGTACCTCCTGGCCGTCGCCCGACGCCAGCACGGTGCCGCCGAAGACGCCGTCGACGGTGCCCTTGCGAGTGTCGGCGGTGACGGTGGTTTTCGCGGTGCCCCCGGCCGGAACGGTGAGCTCGGCGTCCTTGACGGTGAACATGCCGTCCGGGGCCGGGCGGCCCGCCGGGTCGGTCCCGGAGGCGCTCAGCCGCAGGGTGACGGCCTGGGTGCCGTAGTTGCGGTAAGTGAGGGTCCTGGAGGCCGGTTTGTCGTCGGCGTGCGGCCAGGTGTGCATGCCGAAGCCCAGGGAGCCGGGCTCGGAGACGACCGAGGCCGTGGCGGCGCGCACCAGGTCCACCCGGCCCGCGCCCTGCTGGTGGGCGTTCAGCAGCGGGTTGGGCTTGGCCGAACCGGTCAGGAGCGCCTTCAGCCGGGCTCCGCTCCAGTCCGGGTGCTGCTGGAGCACCAGCGCAGCGGCGCCCGCGACGTGCGGCGAGGCCATCGACGTGCCGGAGTTCGGAACGTAGTCCTCACTCGGGGGCAGCTCGCTCTGCGTGGTCAGAGCGGCGGTGATGTCCATGCCGGGGCCGGTGAGGTCCGGCTTGGGTGTGCCGTCGAGGTTCGGGCCGCGGCTGGAGAAGTCGGCGATCTGGTCCTGCTTGTCCACGGCACCGACGGTGAGCGCCGCGGGGGCGCTGCCGGGTGACCAGACCGTGCGGTGCCCGTCGCCCGAGTTGCCCGCGGCCACCACGAACAGGGCCTTGTCGGAGAGCCGGGCGAGGGCCGCCTCCTTCGGGTCGATCCCGGGGGTGTCGAGGGAGCCCAGACTCAGGTTGACGATCTTTGCGCCCTGGTCGACGGCCCATTGCATGCCGGCGACGATGCTCGAGGTGGATCCCAGGTTGTCGTCGTCCAGAACCTTGCCGTCCAGCAGCTTCACACCGGGCGCCACGCCCGTGTAGTGGCCGTCGGACTTCGCACCGCTCCCGGCGATGATGGAGGCCACGTGCGTACCGTGCCCGAAGCGGTCCTTGACGTCGGGGGAATCGCTGAAGTTCTTCTGGGCCGTCTCGACGCCCTTGAGGTCAGGATGGGTCTCGTCCACGCCCGAGTCCAGGACCGCCACCGTGACGCCCTTGCCGGTGAAGCCCGACTTCCACATGGCGGGCGCACCGATCTGCGGCACGCTCTCGGCCAGGGCGCCCCGGACCTTCGCGTCCAGCCAGACGTGGGCGATGGGCCGCGCGGGGGCGGCCGTACCGCCTGCCGTACGGGCCGAGGAGCCGTTTGTGACGGCCGCCCACAGCGCCGGGGCACCGGTCTTGGGTGCCGTGAAGGCCTCGCCGGCGACCGCGGGCAGCGCACGGCGTTCGCGGACGGCCACGCCCGCGAACGGGTCGCCGGCTGCCAAGTCCCTTGCTCCGTCCTCCCGGTAGCCGACGATCAGCGGCAGCGTGCTGCGACGCGTGTCGTCGTACCCGTCCCTGACCAGCTGCGCGACGTCGAACAGCTGCCGGTCGAGCACGCCGTCGGCGACCAGGCGCAGGGCGTCCTGAGGGACGACGTACGTGTGGCCGGCCTCGCGCCGCACCGAGAAGCCGATCTTCTCGCGGCCCTTGCCGCGCACAAGCCGAACCACCTGACCGTCGGAGCCGACGACCACGCGGTCGCCGGTGATCAAGGTGACGGTCGCCGGTGGCTTCGCCTTCGCCCGGGCCTTCGTCCCGTCCTGCGCGGCGGAGCCGGCGGCCTGCGCCGGCTGGCCGCCGGCCGATATCGCCCCCGTGACCAGCGTCCCGGCAACCACGGCGCCCAGTGCCGCCGTTCTCGCGCGTGCTGTGAATCCCACTCGCGATTCCCCCGCCCTCGTGTGCATGCCAACGCGTTCTCCGCTATCACGCGCGGGGGATGCGTTCGGTTCTCGAGGGGAGAGAGAACATCAAGGGGGAGTCGGGCAGGAGCGCGCAGGTCAGTACCGGCCGACCCGTTCTTCCCAGGGCTGGACCAGCCGGCTAGCGCGCCACGCGGTAGCGGAGGTAGACCACCTTCGAGCTGAGGGTGCGGGTCTCGACGAGTTCGAGATCCACCCGGCGCTCATGCTGGGGAAAGAACGGAATGCCACCGCCGACCAGCACCGGATAGACCCTGGCCCGGTACTCGTCGATCAGATCCGCCGCGGCCGCCTCGGCGGCGAGCGTCGCGCCGCCGATCGCGATGTCGCCCTCCCCCGGCTCGGCCCGCAACCGCTCGATCTCCTCCGCCAGGCCGCCGGGAGACAGGCGGGCATTGCCCTGCACCGCCGAAAGGGTGGTGGAGAACACCACCTTCGGCAGCGCCTTCCAGAGCGCGGCGAACTCGAGCGTGGAGAACTCGAGCGCCGGATGCTGGTCGGCGGTCTCCCAGTACAGCATCGTCTCGTACAACCGGCGTCCCAGCAGATGGACGCCGACCTCACGGATCTCGTCGACGGAGAGACGAAAGACGTCCTCGGTGGGCACCCCAAAGTCGAAGCCGCCGTCCGGCCCGACGATGTAGCCGTCCAGTGAGACGCCCATCGAGTAGGTCACGCTGCGCATCAGAATTCCTCCTCGGTGACGGGTCGACAGTACGACCGCCGACCGCCGGCCGCGGCAGAACTCGTCGCCGTGGTTGCGTTCATAAAGAACGTGTCGTTTCCACGCATCGTCACATCCCCGAAACGTCGGCGTCCCACAGCCTCCAAGAGCTCGCCCTACCGTGGACACCACAGCCCAGCCCAAGCCCGGCCACCGTCGCCCGAAGGCACACCCCGCCCTCGCCCCGACAGGAGCCCTGTGTCCCGCCCCGCACGTCGCGCCCTTTCCCTCCCTCCCTGGCTCGCCCACACCCTGCGCGCCCAGCGCGGCCCCGTCCCCTGGAGTGCGGTGGTCCGGGGAGCCCTGGCCGCCGGGCCGCTCCTCCTCGTCGCCGTGCTCGCCGACCGTGCCTCACTCGGTGTCGTGGCCGCCATCGCCGCCATGCTCGCCGGTATCAACGACCGTCCCGGCAGCCGTCGTGTCTCCGTCCACCGGCTCGGGGTGCCCGCGCTGGCGGGGGCGGTCGGGCTCCTCGTCGGGACGATGGCAGGGGATCGCCTCGGGGCCGCTGCGCTCACCCTCCTCCTCACCGGCCTCGGGCTCTTCGCGGGAGGGATCAGCGCCGTCGGGCCCGTCGCCTCCGCGTCCGGGACGCAACTGCTCGTCGCCTCCGCCATCGGGGCGGGGATGCCGTTGCCGGAGAGCGGGTGGCTGCGGGCGCTCGCCTATCTCGGCGGTGCCGCCTGGCTGCTGGGGCTCCGGCTGGCCCTCCCCACGCCCGGCTCCCTCGTCGGAGACTTCCGGTTCGACGGCGAGCGCGACGCCGTCGCCATCGTGTACGACGCCGTCGCGAACCTCCTCGACGCCGTCGGCACCCGCCATGCCACCGCCCGGCGCGTCGCGCTCACCGCCGCCCTCGACCATGCGCAGGACGCTCTCACCGGGCCCCGGCTGCGGCGGTACGCCTCCTCGTCCACCGAGCGGCGGCTGCACGCGCAGTACGCGGCCGCCCTGCCGCTCGCCGAGGCCGCCACCGCGCTCGCCTGGGCCGGGGAAGCGGTACCCGCGCGGGCCTCCGAAGGCCCCCGGCGCCTCGCCGCCGCCGTACGTGGCAACACCCACACCGGCCCTCTCCCCGCGCCCTCCCGCTCCGCGCCCGCCCTGCGCGCCCTGGACGATGCCCTGTTGCACGCCGCCGAGGCGTTCGACCAGGGCCGGGGCAACCGCGACCTGCACACCCGGCGTCGTACGGCCGCGGATCTCGCCCGAGCCGTGTTCGGGGCCGGCGGGCGGGAGTACGGCCTGCGCGTCGCCCTCTGCTTCGGTGCCAGCGCCGCCATCGCCCAGGCGCTGCACCACACCCAGTGGTACGGGCAGCACGAGCACTGGTACTGGCTCCCCGCCACCGCCGTCTTCCTCGTCAAGCCCGATCTGGGGCCGCTCGCGTCCCGGGTGCTGTGCCGGGCCGCCGGCACCGTGCTGGGAGCCCTGCTCTTCGCCGGGTTCGCGGCCGTGCTGCCCCGGCCGGAAGGGCTCATCGCGCTCGTGGCGCTCTGCGGAGCCCTGATTCCCGTGGCCACCCGGCACTTCGCCGCCCAGACCGCCGTAGTGACCCTTCTCGTGCTCGCCCTGGTCATGGTGGGCGGCGAGCCGCAGGCCTCCCTGAGCAGGATCGGCGAGACGCTGCTGGCCTGCGCGATCGTGCTGGTCGTGGGACACCTGCCGATGCCGGGGCAGCGGGGCGGGGGCGTACGGTCCCGACTCGCGACGGCCGACCGGGCGGCACATGCCTACCTCGCGCATGTGCTGCGGGAGTCCGAGGCCACCTGTGCGCGGCGCGAGACCGACGCCCCCCACAGGCCGTACGAACCCACCCCGCCCCGCAGCGACCCCCGCGCCGTCCGCTGGACCCTCCGTCGCGAGGCCTACCGTGCGCTCGCCGAGGCCCGTACCGCGATCGCCCTCGCCGCCGCCGAACTTCCCGCGCTCGCCCGGCACACGGAGGGTGCGGACGACGTCGTCGCCACCCTCGAACAGCTCGTCGACACGACCACCGCGTGCGCCGTGCACCTCGACGACTCGGGCCGGCTCACGCCCTGGCACACAGCCCAGCTCACCGAGTTGCTGGAGCAACTCGCGCAGCACCGCGACCGGGCCGGGCTGCACGGGCCGCGGGGTCCCGCGACCCCCGACGTACCCCTCGCCGGATGATGCCCGTCAGCCCCGTGCCCGCACGCACACCAACCTGCTCCCCGCCCCGGTCACCCCCACCCGCACCTCCGCCTCGAACCCCTGCGCCGCCACGGCCGCCGACACCTTTCCGGCGATCTCCTCGGCCCGGCGCGCGTCCGGCGGCTCCCAGCACAGGCACAGGGCGCCGCCCGGCGCCAGCCAGCGCCTCAGCGCGGCCAACTCCCGGTCGGGAGAGCGCACCCAGAAGAGGTTCACGTTGACGGCGAGGATCTTGTCGAAGGACGCGTCGGGGAAGTCGGACTCCTCCAGGGAGGCCGCGTGGAAGACCGCCCTGCCCGCCGCGACGCACTCTTCGTTACGGCGCCGCGCCGCCTCCACCGCCGTGGCCGAGCGGTCGATCGCCGTCATCGTGCCCGAGGAGAGCCGCTCGCAGATCAGGGCGGCCGCGACTCCCCGGCCGCAGCCGACCTCCAGGACCCGGTCGCCGGGCGTCAGGCCGAGGTTCTCCACCGCCCAGGTCAGTCGCTCCGGGACCGGCCCCCGCGGCACAGCGGTGTCAGCCGCCGAACCGTATCCACACCGGCGCATGGTCCGACCCCGGCGTCCCGACCCGCTCCGTCGGGTCCTCGCCGACCGACGGCAGGTCGAGGGCCCGGCCCTGCTGGTCGGGCAGGCCCGTGCCCGCCTCCGAGACGCGGTGGACCAACCGGTGGCTCGTCAGGACGTGGTCGATCAGCTCCCCGCGCCCGAAGTTGACGCGGGAGAAGCGCCGCTTCACGGGTATCAGCGGGGCCACGTTCCACAGCCGGAACGCATCGCCCAGATCGGGGTCCCTGAACGCGCGTTCCCTGTCGAGCTCGGAGCCCGGAGGGCCGAGCAGGATCTGCGTCGTGGCGGCGTTCACCACGTCGTTCATGTCGCCGAGGACGGCCACGTCCCGCTCGCGCCCGTCGTCCTCGAGCAGGAAGTCCGCGAGGCCGCGCAGGGTCGCCGCCTCGGCGGCCCGGCGGTAGAGGGCGTACGCGCCGAAGCGGGCACGTTCCGCCTCGTCGTGCGGGTGGAAGCGCGACTTGCTGCCATTGCCCGGGTACGTCAGCAGCTTCGACTTGAGGTGCGCCACGGCCACCCGCAGGGGCCCGTCCGCCGTGTCGACCTCCACCGCCAGGAAGCCGCGGCTCGCCTCCCGGTCGTGATCGCCGGGCTGTGCGCCGTCGTCGCTCTGCACGGGGCGCAGCTTCTGCGCGAACACGCGCGTGTCCCGAAGCACCCGCATCGGCGTCCGGCTGATGAAGCCCACACGGATGCCGCGGGCGTCCCGGTGCCGGGAGAGCGCGGTGTGCCACTCCCCGCCCACCGCCCGGACCAGGTCGTCGAGCGCCTCCTCCTGCTTGACCTCCTGGACGCCGAGCAGCACCGGGTCGAGTGCGGTGATCACCGAGGCGAGGGACTCGACCTTCGCCTCGTACTCGGCATCGTTCTCGGGCGCGCCGTCGCCGCTGCCCGGGAGCATCAGGTTCTCGAGATTCCAGGTACCGAGGAGCATGTCGGGCCCCTTTCCGGAAGCCGTGCGACGGGCGGTGGTGAGGCCAGAATGCACGCGCCCACGCCGCCGGGACATAGCGCCGACGGGAAACGCGGTTCACCCCGTCCGGGGGCACGACCGCGTCGTACGGTGACTGCATGACGCCTTCTCCCGCCGGTCTCATCATCACCCGGTGCACGGTGCTCACGCACGACGATCATGAGGGGATCGGGTTCGCCGAGGACGCGGCGATCGTCGTACGGGACGGGGCCGTCGAGGCGGTGATCAGCAGCGCGGAGGCCGAGGGGCTGACCGCGACCGAGCGTATCGACGCCCATGGCCAGGTCGCCCTCCCCGGCCTCGTCAACTGCCACACCCACGCCCCCATGGTCGCCCTGCGCGGGGTCGCCGAGGACCTGCCCACCGACGAGTGGTTCAACGACGTCGTGTGGCCCATCGAGTCCAACCTCACCGAGCAGGACGTGGAGTCGGGGGCGCGGCTCGCCTGCGCCGAGATGATCCGCGGGGGGGTCACCTGTTTCGCCGACCACTACTTCTCGATGGACGCCGTCGCCGCCGTGGTCGAGGAGTGCGGCATCCGTGCCCACCTCGGCGAGGCCTACTTCTCCTCCCAGGGCGCTCAAGGGCGGGAGAGGTCACTGGAGTTCGCGCTACGGCATCGCGGCGGCGCGGACGGCCGTATCACCACCACCCTCGCCCCGCACGCCCCCTACACCGTCGACGACGCCGACCTGGCCGCCACCGCCGAACTCGCCCGCGAGTACGGCCTGTCCGTCCACCTCCACGCCTCCGAGAACCGCGACCAGGCCGAGGCGAGCCTCGCCCGCCACGGCGTCACGCCGATCGAGGTGCTCCGGCGCACCGGCATCCTCGACGTCGACGTCCTCATCGCGCACGGCACCGGCATCCTCGACCGCGACCTGCCGGCCCTGCGGAACGCCTCCGGCCGTGTCGCCGTCGCCAGCGCCCCACGCGGCTACCTCAAGTTCGCCTGGCCCACCACCACACCCGTACGCGCCCTGCGCGACCTCGGCATCCCCGTCGGCCTCGCCACGGACGGCGCCGCCTCCAACAACTCCCTCGACGTATGGGAGTCGATGGCCCTCACCGCCCTCATCCAGAAGTCGGCCACCGGCGATCCCCGCTGGCTGACAGCTCGTCAAGCCCTGCACCACGCCACGCTCCAGAGCGCCCGCGCGGTCGGACTCGGTGAGGTGGTCGGCAGCATCGCGCCCGGCCGGCGCGCCGACATCATCCTGGTCGACCTCACCGGCCCGCACACCCAGCCCGTCCACGACCTCGCCGCCACGCTCGTGCACAGCGCCCGCTCCTCCGACGTGCGCACGACGATCGTGGACGGGCGCGTGCTGATGCGAGACCGGGAACTGCTGACCATCGATGTGCCCGCCGTCGTACGGGAGTTGGGCGAGCGGATGCCCGCGCTCCTGGACCGCGGTCACGGCAAGCGCATCCAGGAGTACGACACCTGAGCCGAGTGCACCCGAGTGCATAGTCTGAGGTCCATGGATCTCGCCGACGGCCTTCTCGGTCACCCGTACGACGTGTACCGGCGCCTGCGCGACACCGCCCCGGTGCACCGCATCGCCGGACCCGACGGCAGTCCCGCCTGGCTCGTCACCCGGTACGACGACGTCCGCGAGGCCCTCGCAGACCCCCGGCTGTCCCTGGACAAACGGCATGCGGCGCCCGGCACTTACCGTGGCCTCGCCCTGCCGCCCGCCCTCGACGCCAACCTCCTCAACATGGACCCGCCCGACCACACCCGGATCCGCCGCCTGGTCGGCCGTGCCTTCACCCCGCGCCGCGTCGAACAGCTCCGCACGCCCATACGGCGGACCGCCGACCGACTCCTCGACGCCCTCGGCCCGCACGGCACCACCGACCTGATCGCCTCCTACGCCGCCCCCCTCCCCATCACCGTCATCTGCGACCTCCTCGGCGTCCCCGACGAGCACCGACGGGACTTCCGGGAGTGGACCGACGCCCTGGTCGCCCCCGACCCGGCGCGACCGCAGGCCGCGAAGGAGGCCGTCGTGGCGATGCTCGGGTTCTTCACCCGGCTCCTCGCCGACAAGCGCAGGGAACCCGCCGACGACCTGCTCGGCGACCTCATCGCGGTCCGTGACACCGACGGCGACCGGCTGGGCGAGGACGAGCTGATGTCCCTCGCCTTCCTCATCCTGTTCGCCGGGTACGAGAACACCGTGCAGCTCATCGGTAACGCCGTGCTCGCCCTGCTCGACCACCCCGAGCAACTGGCGGCCCTGCGTGAGGAACCGTCCCGAATACCCTCCGCCGTCGAGGAGTTCGCCCGCTACGAGGGCCCGGCCCTGCTCGCCATCCGGCGCTTCCCGACCGAGGACGTGACCATCGGCGGCGTGACCGTCCCCGCCGGGGACACCGTCCTGCTCTCCCTCTCCGCCGCCAACCGCGACCCCGTCCGCTTCCCCGACGCCGACCGCCTCGACCTCGGCCGCGACGCCTCCGGTCACCTCGCGCTCGGACACGGCATCCACTACTGCCTCGGCGCCCCGCTCGCCCGCGCCGAGACCGAGGTCGCCCTGGCTGCCCTGCTGCACCGGTTCCCCGAACTCGCCCTCGCGGACGACGACCTCCGGTGGCGCCGCTCGCTGCGCGCCCGTGGCCTGCTCGCGCTGCCGGTGACGTACGCCGAGAAATTCTCCTGAAATTCTCCGGGCGGGCGATGAGTTATGCCCCTCGCACCGGTCACCACCCAGAACGGACCGTTGCACAGGAGGGGCGCCCATGTCGCTTCCGGAGATCGTCTCGCGCGCGCAGTGGCGCGCGGCGCGCGAGGAACTGCTGGTCAAGGAGAAGGCAGCCACACGCGCGCGTGACGCGCTGGGGGCCGAGCGGCGCAGACTGCCCATGGTCGAGATCGACGAGGAGTACGTCTTCGAGGGCGGCGACGGCAAGGCCACCCTGCTCGACCTCTTCGAGGGGCGGCACCAACTCGTCGTCTACCACTTCATGTTCGCCCCGGACTGGGACGCCGGATGCCGCAGTTGCTCCGGGTTCCTGGACCAGGTCGGGCATCTGGCGCACCTCAAGGCGCGGGGCACGACTCTTGTCGCCGTCTCCAGGGCGCCGTACACGAAGATCCTGCCGTTCAAGGCGCGCATGGGCTGGACGGTGCCTTGGTACTCGTCCTACGGCAGCGACTTCAACCATGACTTCGAGGCGACCCTGGAGCACGAGGGCGAGCTGGTGGAACGACCCGGCGTGAGCTGTCTCCTGCGGGACCGGGACCGCGTCTTCCACACCTACTCGACGTATGAGCGCGGCCTCGACGGACTGGGCTCGGCCACCGGCTTCCTGGACCTCACCGCGCTGGGTCGGCAGGAGGCGTGGGAGGAGCCCAAGGGGCGTGCGTCGGCTCTCGGGGCGCCTGCGGGCAGTGAACGTATCCGATATCACGACGAGTACGAGGACTGACACAAGAAGTAGCGGCTGATCATCGAGAGTGATCAGAAGCTCACACATCGCGGTGAACGAGTGTCAACTACGTCTCAGTCCCGTCACCGGGCGAGGCGATTCACCTCCGGCAGGCGTTAACTCCTACAAGTACGACGCTTTCGGGAGGTGCAGGGTGGTGAACGGGCGAACAGTGCTCGAACGCTTTCCCGCGGGAGGGCCGCGAGGTTCGTGGCCCGCGGAGGAGTTCGCACACGCGCGGCGGATGGAAGGTCTGGCCGCCGAGGTCGTCATGGACCTCGCCACGGACGCGTTCCTGGTGATCGTCCGCAGTGACATGGCGGTCGACGTCGCGGCGTGACGAGGGCACGTGACATGAGAGCGCGTCAGACAAGGCGCGCCAGATGAGCCGTGTCAGATGGGGCGCGTCAGATGAGGCGCCTCCGATTAGGCGCCTCTGATGAGGTTCGGCCCGGCTTCGCGCCGGGCCCTCGTCGAGGTCAGCCCGCCTTCGGCGCGGGGACCCGCGTGGTGAACTGCCCCGCCTGAAGCGAGTACAGCTCCGCGAAGACACCGCCCGTGGCCAGCAGCTCGTCGGGCGTGCCTGACTCCACCAGCTTGCCTTGGTCGAGGACATGCACCAGATCGGCGTGGCGTACGGACGCCAGCCGGTGGGTGATGAGGACGACCGTCTGGCCGGTGGAGGCCAGGGCGCGGATCTTCTCGAAGACCTCCAGTTCGGCCCGTGCGTCCAGGGCCGCGGTCGGCTCGTCCACGATCAGGATGCGGCCACGCCGGTAGGCGGCCCGGGCGATCCCGAGCCGCTGCCACTGGCCGCCGGACAGCTCGTGCCCGCCGTTGAACTGACGGGCCAGCAGGGTGTCCAGGCCCCGCGGCAGATCGGCCACCACGTCCCCGGCCCCGGCCTCGGCGACCGAGGCGGCCAGACGCTCCTCGGTGAGGGGCGCGGAGGAGCGGCCCACGGAGACGTTGACCCGGGCGGTGAACGGCCAGCGCTTGAAGTCCTGGGCCACCATCGCGATGCGCTCGGCGAGTTGGTGCCGGTCGGCGCCGGCCGCGTCGACCTCGTCCCAGAGGATGCGGCCCGAGTCCGGGGTGTAGAGCCCGGCCAGCAGTTTGACCAGGGTGGTCTTGCCGGAGCCGTTCTCGCCGACCAGCGCGATGATCCGGCCGAGGGGGAGGGTGAGCGTGACGTCGTCGAGGGCGGGGCGGGCCGATTCACCCGGGTAGCTGAAGCCGACGTTCTCGAAGCGGACCTCCCGCGGGTCCTCGGGCAGCGGGGCGCCGCCGAGCGGAATCGCCCGTTCGGCCGCCTCGACGTACAGCCGTTGCAGATCGCCCACGAAGAGCGCCTCCTCGTGGAGCGCGTTCACCTCCAGGACGAGGCTGTCGAGGCTCGACGAACCCGTGCGGATCGCGATGACGGCCGTACCCGCCACGGAGAGCGCCATGGCACCGGCGAGCAGCAGCCCGCCCAGCGTGGCGTAGGTCGCGACGGTCGCCAGCCCCGTCCACGCCGCCGCGATGAGCCCGGTGCGCGCAGCCAGCCCGGCCAGCCGTGCCTGCTCGGCCTCCGCCGTCTCCGACATCGCCCGGTAGTGGCGCAGGAGGAACGGCCCGACTCCGTGGACCCGGATCTCGGGCGCGGCGGCGGGTTCGGTCAGCAGCCCGCTGATCAGATGGCCGGCCCGGGAGTGCTGCACCCAGGTGTGGAAGGACTCGTAGCGTCGCCGGGCGTTGGTCAGGGCGCTCCAGGCGCTGGGCAGCGTCATCGTGGCGAGGAGGGGCAGCAGGGCGGGATGCAGCACGGTGAGCACACCCGCAGCCGCGATCAGCGAGATGGCCGCGTTCACGACCCGCGTGCTGTACGAGATCATCCGGCGGGCGGCTCCGGCGCCGTACTGCGCGGTGTCCAGCAGCTTGTGGAAGGCGTGGTCCTCGATCGCGGCCAGCTCCACGGCCGCCGCCCGCTCCAGATACAGCTCGGTCGCCACCCGCTCCACCTTGGGCTCCAGGCGCCCGGTGGCGTAAGTCGACGCGGCTCGCAGCAGCGTCGAGACCACCATCACGGCGGCCATGGTGACCAGCGCGGGAACGGCACCCCGTAACCGGTCCTCCAGAGCCCCGCCCCCGATCAGCCGCCCCAGCACACTGTTCACGGCAAGCAATCCGACCGCCTGTCCAAGGCCGCGCCCCACCTCGGCCACCAGCACGGTCCGCGCGGCCCGCCGGTCGGCCTGCCAGGCGAGCCGGAAGCTCGACGACAGCAGGGACGGCAGCCGCGTCACCATCGCCCGGAAGTTCAGCTCCAGAAAGGCGTCCCGATGCCGGTTCCACCCCATGTCGTACCGCAACGGCCCCCCGAAGAGCAGCTGCTCCGACTCGGACACCTCGGGCCCACCAGTAGCGCGTTTCTTCCCCACCGTCCACCCTCCCCCGACCGCCCTGGCGACGGAGGGCCACTATGGCGGGGCGGGCGCGCCCGGGGGAGGGCGTGAGTGAGGGCGAGAGGTGCGCGCGGGCGTACGCCGCGAGGGCGGGGTCCGGGACGCGAGAGGGCCGGTCACTCTTCGGCGCCGGCCCAGGCATTCCAGCCCGTCTGGGGGTACCCCCTCTGGGGGAGTTTGAGGACGAGGCCCGCAGGGCCGAAGCGGGGTCCAGGGGGCGGCAGCCCCTTGGTACAGGACGACAACAGGCGGCGCCCCGTCACCCACAGCCCCCGAAACCCCCGCCCAACCGGCGGAGCCTCACGCAGAGATCTGCCGCTGCCACGTAGGCGTAGTCCCCGTGACCCTGCACAACGCCAGATACAGCGGAATCGGCGGCGTATAGGGCACGGTCCCGTCGGGCCGATGGATCAGTCGAGGCGTGTCCAGAGCAACCGCGCCCGTCAGGTACCGCGCGGACGCCGGCCACTCCAGTGCGTAGTCCGAGTCGGCCGGCACGATCCACCACCAGTGCGCCTCATCGGCGTACACACACCCGACCCGAGGCAGCCGAGGCATGATCAGAGGCCCGTAACGGGCGGGAACAGCCACCGCGTCGAAGCCCAGTGGCGCCGTCATCCCCTCGGGGACCGGCAGCCGTCGAGGCGCCCCGGCCGCGGGCATGTCGCGGCGAAGGCGGACCAGCGTGTCCAGGCTCAGTACCTGACCGCCGCCGGACGCGCCCCTCACAGCCATGCGGACCCCGTTCCCCTGCCGTACTGAGCCTGTGCTTCGTCCTCGTCGCCAGAACCTCCGGGCGGACCCGGCTTGGGCCGGGATCCCCACCCGAGATCGTTGTTCGGCCCGGTGTCACCGCGGGAGGCGTCCTGGAACCCGCCCGCCCGTGGCAGATCGGCCCAGACCACCAGCCCGGACCCGTCCTCGCCTGCCCCCCAGGCATGGCAGAGGGCGTCTATGAGAAGCAGTCCCCTCCCGTGCTCCTCCTCGGGCCGCGCCGACAGCGGATGCGGCTCACCCGGCGCGCATCCTTCGTCGCGCACGGCTATGCGCACCAGGTCGGCGCCGTCGTGCAGCTCGCACACTATGTGCTCGCTGGCGGTGTGCACGATCGCGTTGGTGACCAGTTCCGACACGACGAGAGCCGCCGTGTCGCAGGTGTCCTCGCACACCGCCCAGCCGTTCAGCCGCGCCCTCGTCAGGCGTCTGGCCTGCGCGGGAGAGCCCGGATGTGCGGCCAGTTCGAAACGGAACCGGCGCTCGGCGGCGGTGTCCCGCTGGGGTCCCACTGTCGGGGCGGCGCCGAGGTCGTGGGGGACCACGGCGGCGTCTGTTCCTAAGGGCGGGGACGGAATCACGCTTGCCACTATCTCCCCGGCGTGAACACTTGACAAGTGTCACTCTGGAAAATGCAGAGTGCTGTGTGACTCTCTGGAAGGCCGTGGCACACTGCTCGCAACAGCATGTCGAACGGCGCCAGTTGAGATCACCGAAGATCCACCGGGATCTTCGAATAGGTCTTCGAATGGCGCCGTCGGCCTGTCAGGATTCAGTCGACCTGTCGGGATTCATCGGGATTCATACGTGGAGGTGGAGCGTGAGCGAGCCGCGGTCCGCACCTACGGTCGGCCAGGTCGTCCTCGGCCGCCGCCTGCTCGACCTGCGCGAACGCGCCGGGCTCAAGCGCGAGGAGGCAGCCCGGGTGCTCCGGGTCGCTCCCGCGACGGTCCGCCGCATGGAGATGGCCGAGGTCGGGCTGAAGATCCCGTACCTCCAACTGCTCCTGAAGGCCTACGGCATCTCCGACGACGAGGCAGACGCCTTTGTGCAACTGGCGGAGGAGGCCAACAGGCCGGGCTGGTGGCAGCGCTTCCACGACATCCTGCCCGGCTGGTTCTCGATGTACGTCAGCCTGGAGGGTGCCGCCGCGCTCATCCGGTCGTACGAACCCCACTTCGTGCCCGGCCTGTTGCAGACCGAGGACTACGCGCGCGGCGTGCTGAGGTCGGGCGCCATCGGCCAGACCAGCCCCGACGACATCGAGCGCCATGTCGCCCTGCGCATGCAACGCCAGCAGTTGCTCACCCGTGAGGACGCGCCGCGGCTGTGGGTCGTGATGGACGAGACCGTGCTGCGCCGCCAGGTCGGCGGTCCGGAGGTGATGCGTGCCCAGATCGACCGGCTGCTCCAGGCCGCGAGGCTGCCCAACGTGACGCTGCAGGTGGCTCCCTTCGCGAACGGGCCGCACCCCGGCACGTACGGGCCCTTCGTGCTGTTCCGATTTGCCATGTCAGAACTGCCGGACATGGTCTACAGCGAGTACCTGACCGGCGCCGTCTACCTCGACGCGCGCACCGAGGTGGCTACCCACCTCGAGGTCATGGACCGCATGGCGGCGCAGGCCGCTACGGCACACCGCACGAAGGAGATCCTCCGGGATCTCCGCAAGGAGCTGTGAATGGATCGCATCAAGCCGCGCATACGCGTCTACAACGGCATGCCCGCGCGGGACTTGGGCAGCGAAGGCTGGCACAAGCCGTGGAGTGGCGGCAACGGAGGCAACTGCCTGGAGGCGATGAAGCTCGCCGACGGCCGTATCGCCGTCCGGCAGTCGACCGACCCGGACGGGCCGGCGCTGATCTACACCACGGACGAGATGACGGCGTTCATCGAGGGTGCCAAGGCGGGGGAGGCGGACTTCCTTCTGTCGTGAGCGGACTTGTTTTTCAGTCAATTCCCTTATTCTGGCGCTGAGTTGGCATTGAGTTGGTACTGAGTTGATGACCACAGACTGCTGCAGACCCTTATGGAGTTCGTCATGACCGGGCGGAACCGTTTCGTCGAGATCGACACCAGCAAGCCGCATCCCGCGCGGATGTACGACTGGTACCTCGGCGGCAAGGACAACTACCCGGTCGACGAGGCCATGGGGCAGCAGATGCTCGCCCTCGACCCGCGCGTCCCGGTGATGGCGCGGGTCAACCGCGCGTTCATGCACCGCACGACCCGCTGGCTCGCCAAGAACGGCGTACGCCAGTTCCTGGACGTCGGCACCGGCATCCCGACCGAGCCGAACCTGCACCAGATCGCCCAGGGGATCGCCCCCGACGCGCGCGTCGTCTACTGCGACAACGACCCGATCGTGCTGGCCCACGCGGCGGCCCTGCTGCGCGGCACGGACCAGGGTGCCACCGAGTACCTCCAGGCCGATGTGCGCGACCCGGGCGCCATCGTCGAAGGCGCCCGGAAGGTACTGGACTTCAGCCGCCCGGTGGCCCTTTCCCTCGTCGCGCTGCTGCACTTCGTCTCCGACGAGGACGGCGCGCACGAACTGGTCTCCCGGCTGCTGTCCGAACTCCCCTCCGGCAGCTACCTGGTGGTGACCCACGCGACCGCCGACTTCACTCCCGAGGAGTCGAAGGCGGCGACCGAGAAGCTCAAGGCGGCCGGCGTCACGCTGGCGCTGCGCTCCTGCGCGGAGTTCGCCCGGTTCTTCGACGGCCTCGAACTCGTCGAGCCCGGCGTCGAGGTGCCGCACCAGTGGCACCCCGAGCTGGGGGAGCCGGTACCCGGGCAGGACGAAGGGGTCATTCCCGGGTACGGGGCGGTGGGCCGCAAGCCGTAGCCCGGCCTGCGTGCTTCAAGGATTCCGGTACGGGAGGCGCCCCGCCGACCTGCCCTACGGGCCCGGCTGCAGCACCCCTACGAGCCCGGCGGCAGCACCGCGCACAGTGCCTCCAGCGCCGCTGCGTACGCGTGTTCCGAGGGCGTCGCGTATCCCACGACGATGCCGTCTCGGACCGGCATGTCCGGCTCCGCCACCTCCGGGTGCCGGAACTCGGCGAGGCCGTCCAGGGCGATGCCCTGCCAGGTGGCCGCCTTGACCGCGGACCGCTCGCTGCCCGGCGGCAGCCGTAGCACCGCATGGAGCCCGGCGGCGACACCGGTGACCTCGATGTGCGGCGCCTGTGCGGCGAGGGCCGCGACGAGCCGGTCGCGGCGGCTCCGGTACCGCTGCCGCATACGCCGTACATGACGGTCGTACGCCCCGGAGACGAGGAAGTCGGCGAGGCTCAGCTGATCGAGGACGCTCGCCCACGCCTCGCGCTCGCCCTTGGCCGCGAGGACGTCGTCGACGTACCGCTCCGGCAGCACCATCCACCCGAGCCGCACCGCCGGCGACAGGCTCTTGCTGACCGAGCCGATGAAGATCACCCGCTCCGGATCGAGGCCCTGGACGGCGCCGACGGGCTTGCGGTCGTAGCGGAACTCGCCGTCGTAGTCGTCCTCCAGCAGGACGCCCTCGCGCGCGCGTGCCCAGTCGATCACGGCGGCCCGGCGCCCGGGGTGCAGTGGGCCCCCGGTCGGGAACTGGTGGGCGGGCGTGAGCAGCACGGCCCGCTCACGTGCCAGCCGGTCGACACGAGCACCGTCCTCGTCGAGGGGGAGCGGTACGGTCCGTACGCCTGCGGCGGCGAGCAGCTCCCGGTGGAAGCCCAGACCGTACGCCTCCACGGCCAGCGGACCGCGCAACACGCCGCCGCTCCCTTCCTGGGAGAACAGCAGGCGCAGGGCGTGCGCGAAGCCGGAGCAGATCACGATCCGGCCCGGCTCGGTGCGCACGCCCCGCGCGCGTGCCAGGTATTCGGTGAGTGCCTCCCGCAGTTCGATCCGTCCGGCGGGATCACCGGGCCCGAAGACCTCGTTCGGCGCCTGCTGGAGGGCCCGCCGATAGGAGGCCAGCCACGCCGCGCGCGGGAACGCCGACGCGTCGGGCGAGCCCTGCCGCAGGTCGTGCCGGGGCCCACGCGCGCGTGGCGGCGCCTTACGGGGCACCCGCTCGGCGCGCCGCAGGGGCTCGGCGCGCTCGGCCACCCGTGTCCCCGAGCCCTGCCGGGCGGTGAGCCAGCCCTCGGCCACCAGCTCCGCGTACGCGTCGGCCACGGTGTTGCGGGCGATCCCGAGATCCGCGGCGAGCGAGCGGTACGGCGGCAGCCGGGTACCGGGCGCGAGCCTCCCGTCGCGCACCGCCTCGCGCAGCGCACGGGTCAGTGCGGCCCGCCGCCCGCCGGGCCCGTACGTCTCGGGTGACCCGGACGACCCGGACGACTCCGAGAGGTCCAGGTGCAGGTCGGCGCCGATCCGCTCCGCTGAATTGACCCACGATCTCGCCATGGAAATGCACCCTACAGTGGGTCTTTCGGGCTTGTAACTTAGAGCACATGACGACGAACACGACCGCCACGCAGGGCACTTCCGCCATCCACTCCGCCATCGACATCTCCATCGACACCGGCATCGACTCCGCCATCGCCACGGCCGAGGCCGCGCGGACCCGCCTGGACCTCGCGAAGTCCGCTCCCAGGGTCTTCCGCGCCATCGTCGGCTTCGACGCCGCCGCCCGTGAGGGCCTGGACCCCGCACTGGTCGAGCTGATCCAGATCCGCGCCTCGCACCTCAACCACTGCGCCTACTGCCTCCACATGCACACCAACGACGCCCGCAAGGCCGGCGAGAACGAGGACCGGCTGCACCTGGTCGCCGTCTGGCGCGAGGCCCGTCACTTCTACACCGAGAAGGAACAGGCGGCTCTGGCCCTGACGGAGGCGGTGACCCTGGTGGCCGACGGCGGAGTCCCCGACGAGGTCTACGCCCGGGCCGCGGCACACTTCGACGATCAGGAACTGGCCCACGTGCTGGCCCTGATCCTCACGATCAACACATGGAACAGGGTGGCGTTGGCGACGGGGAAGGTGGCAGGGACGGACGAGCGGCGCTAGGGAGAGGGGGCCGGGGGAGGGGGACGCGGCGAGAGGGAGGCGGGGGAGGCGGGGGAGGGGTGGGAGGGGTGGACGCGGCAAGAGGGCCGCTGCTCGCACCGCCGACCGCCGACCGCTGACCGCCGGCCGCTCGCCGCGACCGCCGCCCCGTCAGACCCTCATGGGCCGGTCGTACGGCGAGATCGGCGCCGGCAGTCGCGAACTCCCCGTCAGATAACGGTCGACGGCCGCCGCCACCGCCCGCCCCTCTGCGATCGCCCACACGATGAGCGACTGCCCCCGGGCGGCATCCCCCGCGGCGAACACGCCGGACGCGTTCGTGGCGAACCCGGCATCGCGCGTCAGCGTGCCGCGAGGCGCCAGCTCCAGCCCCAGCTGCTCGATCAACCCGTCTCCCTGGTCGGGCCCGGAGAAGCCGAGGGCGAGCAGCACCAGGTCGGCAGGCAGCGTCCGCCCGGTCTCCGGCACCGGGCTGCGCTGCACGTCCACCTCGGTCAGGTGCAGCGACCGCACGTGCCCGTCGGAGTCGCCCGTGAAGCGGAGCGTGGACGCCGCGAACAGCCGCGCGTCCGCGTCCGCCGCGGGTGCCGTCTCCAGCTCGCGCGCCTCCTCGTGCGCGGCCGAGAGACGGTAGATCTTCGGGTACGTCGGCCAGGGCTCGGCGTCCTCGTCCCGCTCGGCGCCGGGCTGGGCGTAGATGTCCAGCTGGGTGACGGACGCGGCACCGTCCCGCACGGCGGTGCCCAGACAGTCGGCCCCCGTGTCCCCACCGCCGACGATGACGACATGCTTCCCGGCCGCGGACATGGGGGACGCCTCCAGGTCCCCCTCGCACACCCGGTTGGCCAGCGGCAGATACTCCATCGCCTGCTGGATGCCGCTCAACTCCCGCCCTGGTACCGGGAGTTCACGCCACGCCGTGGCACCGGTGGCGATGACGACCGCGTCGTACCGTGACCGCAGTTCGGCCGCACCGATGTCCTGCCCGACCGCCGTCGACGTACGGAACTTGGTCCCCTCGGCCCGCATCTGCTCGATCCGCCGCTCCAGATGGTGCTTCTCCATCTTGAAACTGGGGATGCCGTACCGCATCAACCCGCCGATCCGGTCGTCTTTCTCGTACACCGCGACCGTGTGCCCGGCACGCGTCAGCTGCTGCGCCGCGGCGAGCCCCGTGGGTCCCGACCCGATCACCGCGACCGTGCGCCCGGACAGCCGGTCGGGCGGGCGCGGCTGCGCGAAGCCGTCCTCCCACGCCCGATCGGCGATGGCGCACTCGACGTTCTTGATGGTGACGGCCGGCTGATTGATCGCCAGCACACACCCCGCCTCACACGGCGCCGGACACAACCGTCCCGTGAACTCGGGAAAGTTGTTCGTCGCGTGCAGCCGGTCGGCGGCCGCCCGCCAGTCCTCCCGGGACACCAGGTCGTTCCAGTCGGGGATCAGATTGCCCAGCGGACAGGCGTCGTGACAGAAGGGGATGCCGCAGTCCATACAACGGTCCGCCTGCTTGCTGATGATGGGCAGCAGCGCCCCGGGGACGTAGACCTCGTCCCAGTCCTGGACCCGCTCCTCCACGGGCCGGCGTGGCCAGTCCTGGCGGGGGGTGGTCATGAAACCCTTGGGATCGGCCATGGCCGTCTTCCTCGCGTGCGCGTGCGACGTCCTGGAGCCGTGCGCCATCGGGCGGCACTCTCCCGGCAACGATACGTCCCACCGGCCACCCGCGCAGAGTGGCTGACAGCGCTTTCTCCCCGGCTCCCCGGTTGCTCCGCGGGCTGCTCCGCGGATTCCCGGGCCGGCGCAGGCGGTCAGCTGATGGCCAGAACGAACGACACCGTCGAGGCGGCCGAGGCGACCGTCCGGACGTGGTTCCATGCCGTCCACTCGCGCACGTAAGTCGGCCAGTAGGCGGCCGCCTCCGCGGTGCCCGCGTCGAGCTTGACCAGCGCTTCGTTGCGGGGCACGTTCGCCACCATCGTCACGCCGAACGTGCCGAACAGATACAGCCCGCTGCCCAGCAACAGCTCCACCGTGCCCTCGTCCGGCCAGAGCACGAACGTCACCACCGCGATCACGGCGCACAGCACCGCCGACCCGATGAACACCAGCATGAACGCCGGCATCAGCGCGGTCACGTTGATCGCCTTCATCGCGGCGACGCCCTGCGCGGGCGGCAGCGCGGCGAGCCCGCGCATCACGAACGTCGAGAAGGCGCAGAACACCCCGGCCACCAGGCCGGTCCCGACCACACCGATCACAACCAGTACGAAGTACGGCCCATCGATCATGTCAACGTCAACTCCCGCATCCCGCCGAGATCCTTCCCGGCCTCATCCGTCACCTCAAGTGAAATCCTGTACGAGAACCGTGACCATGGCCGAGCGGCGCGAACCCATACGTGAGCGTCCATGGCCGTGACCCGGACGAGCCACGGGCGCCGCCCGGACCAGCCAGTGGGCGCCGCTGGGACCATCCACGGGCGCTGCTCGGACCAGCCATGGGCGCTGCTCGGTCGAGGCAGAGCAATGTCAGCCGACCTCCGACACCTCCACCCGCCAAGCCCGCAACGTCGTCTCCACCGCCGCCGCGATCCGCCGCCGCGCCTCGTGCCGCGGCACCCCGCTCATCAGCAGCTGGTCGTACGGCGTGTCCAGGTGCCGCACGGATGCCCCGACCGCCCATGTCACGGCCCCCTCGGACAACGCCCGGCCCGCCGCACTCCGCCCCACCCGTCCACTGCCCCGCGCCGACGCATGCGCGGCAATGTCCCGCGCCCGGTCCGCCGGGCACCCCGGGAACAGCCGCCGTATCTCCGCCGCGAACGCCTCCGCGAACCGCACGTCCTCCCGCGCCCGCCGCTGGGCGTCCCGCGCCCGGCGCCGCCGCCGGGCCTCCGCGTCCGCCAGGCACCGCTGCTCCGCCCGGGCGAGCCCCGCCTCCTGCACGAGGACGCCCTGCCGCTCGTAGCGGCCCTTGCGCCGGTTGAACCGTACGACCACCGCCGACAGCGCACTCTCCTCCCGCGACCGGCGCGTCAACGCCGTGTCGCCACGCGGCAGGAACACCAGATGCCCGAGGTCGGCGCAGTCGAGACACCGCGGCGAACCGTCCTCCAGCACGAGCATCTGCAACGGTCCCGCATGGCACTCCGCACAGCGCCGCCGCTTGAGGGGCTGGATGACAAGAAGGCCGGTACGGGGAGCGGGCGTTGCGAGAGGTGCCATACGGGTTTCATTCCCCTGGGAGCCGGTCCGCGGAACTATCCGGGGAACAGCCCGGCAGGCCCACGGAAGGTCCCTGATCAGGCCTGCCGTCCCCCGGGAGGCTGTCGCACCACGTCCGCCTCCCGACCCCGGGTCGAAACCCCGTGCCGCCGAAGCGCGGCGCCCGCGAACGTCACCTCCTGTCGCATCATGGGCCTTGTGCGACTTGAAGCGATCACCTGGGAACGGCTCGGCGACCTGCTGGCCGAGCGGCTGCTCGACCTGAAGCCGGCCGACGGCAGCGCCTGGCCGCGCATCGCCTTCGACGGGGCCCCGGCAGCCCACCCGGGAGACCTCGCCGAGCGGGTCGGGGAGGCACTGCGCATACGTGGCCGCCCCTCGCTCACCGTCGGTACGCAGGGGTTTCTGCGCCCGGCCTCGGTCCGCCTGGAGTACGGCCACCGGGACGTGGAGGCCTACTACGACGGCTGGTTCGACACCGGCGCCCTGTGGCGCGAGGTCTTCGGCCCCCTCGAACCCGGCGGCGACGGCCGCGTCCTGCCCGACCTGTGGGACCCGGCCACCGACCGGGCCACCCGCAGCCCCTACGTCCAACTCCCGCCCGGCGGCTTCCTGTTGCTGCACGGTCCCCTCCTGCTGCGCCACTGGTTCCCCTTCGATCTGACCACCCATGTCCTGCTCTCACCCGGCGCCCTGCGCCGCCGCACCCTTGAGGCCGAGCACTGGACCCTCCCCGCCTTCGAGCGCTACGACCACGAGACCGACCCGGCCGGCACAGCCGATGTCCTGGTCCGGGCCGACGACCCACGGCATCCGGCGTGGGGCGGGTGAGAGGAGCGGGGGAGTGGGCGGTCCCACTTTCCCCAAACCCCTTTTGCATGCACGTGCATTTAATTACTCTGAAGCCATGACGTCCTCCACGAGTGATCCGATCTCCTTCGACGACTCCGTCCGCTCCCTGCTCGACGGCAAGAACTTCGCCGGTGTGGCAACCCTCGGTCCCGACGGCGCCCCGCAGAACTCGGTGGTCTGGATCAAGCGCGAGGGCGACACCGTGGTCTTCTCCTCCGTCGAGGCCCGCCAGAAGGTCCGCAACCTCCGCCGCGACCCCCGCATCAGCGTCTCGGTCTATGACCTCGCCAACCCCTACTCCTCCGTCGAGATCCGTGGCATCGCCGAGATCGTCCCGGACGAGGCCAAGCGGTTGCCGTTCGAGCTCTCACACAAGTACCTCGGCATCGACCCGCCCGCTGAGAAGGACGACGAGGTCCGAGTGATCATCCGTGTCGTCCCACGGAAGATCGTGCGCTTCTCGGCCTGATGGGCGCCCACGGCCATCGCCCTGGCTGGTGGCCGCAGCCGGTGGCCGTGAACGCTCCGCTCCGGGTGCGTCGGCCAGGTGACACGGCGAGAATGAAGGGCGCCGGGACTAGCGGTGCGTCCCGCGCCGCGCCGGCCGTCCGGCACCGGGAGGTACTTCATGACCACTGCCGGAGACATCATGCACCGTGGCGCCCAGTGGATCCCGGCTCACGAGACCCTGGACCGCGCCGCCCAGCTGATGCGCGAGCTGGGCGTCGGTGCGCTTCCCATCAGTGACGAGAACGAAAGGCTCTGCGGCATCCTCACCGACCGCGACATCGTCATCGGCTGCGTCGCCATGGGCCGCGACCCGAGCAAGGTCACCGCCGGCGACATGGCCCAGGGCACCCCGCGCTGGATCGAGTCGAACGCCGACATCAGCGACGTGCTCCGGGAGATGCAGGACCACCAGATCCGTCGGCTCCCCGTCATCGAGAACAAGCGCCTGGTCGGCATGATCAGCGAGGCCGATCTGGTCCTGAACCTGCGTCAGGGCGACGTCGCCCACTGGGCCGAGAGCGTCTACGCCAGGACCGGCACGTCGACGACGCACTGACCCGGCGAGCACCCGACCGCATTCCGTCTGCCGTCCTCGTCCGGCCCACCCCGGCGGGCGGGGACGCACCGGAACCGGCCGGTCGGCCGCGTCAGAGCCAACCGTTGCGCCGGAATCCGCGGTACAGCACCAGACACGCGACGGATATCACGCCCAGGACCAGCGGATAGCCGAACGTCCAGCGCAGTTCGGGCATGTGCTCGAAGTTCATCCCGTACACCCCGCACACCATCGTCGGCACGGCGATGATCGCGGCCCAGGCCGTGATCTTCCGCATGTCCTCGTTCTGCGAGACCGTGACCTGTGCCAGGTGCGCCTGCAGGATCGAGTTGAGCAGCTCGTCGAAGGCGGCTATCTGCTCCTTCGCCCGCAGCAGATGGTCGGAGACGTCACGGAAGTAGGCCTGTATCTCCGGCTCCACCGCCCTGATGGACAGTGAGGCCAGGTCCTCGAGCGGGCGGCTCAGTGGAACCACGGCCCGCTTCAGCTCCAGCAGTTCCCGCTTGAGCTGGTAGATCCGGCCCGGGTCGGCCCGCGCACCGTTCGCCGCGAACACCTCCGTCTCGACCTCGTCGATGTCCTCCTGTACCGAGTCGATGACGCTCAGATAGTCGTCGACGACGTGGTCCGCGATCGCGTGCAGCACCGCCGCCGGTCCCTTGGAGAGCTGCTCGGGGCTCGACTCCAGCTCCTCGCGCAACGGGCCCAGTGAGCCATGCCGCCCGTGCCGCACCGTGATCACGAAGTCCTGGCCGACGAACACCATGATCTCGCCGGTGTTGACGACCTCGCTCGTCGCCGTGAGCTCCTCGTGCTCGATGTAACAGACCGTCTTGAGCACCGCGAACAGCGTCTCGTCGTAGCGCTCCAGCTTCGGCCGCTGATGTGCCTCGATCGCGTCCTCGACCGCCAGCGGATGCAGGGCGAACAGCTCGGCGATGCCCGCGAACTCCTGGTCCGTCGGCTCATGGAGACCGAGCCAGACGAACCCGCCACCACGCTTGCGTACCTTCTGCACGACGTCGACCAGATCGCCGCTCTCCGTGACCCGCACACCGTCCCGGTACGTCACGCAGTTGACCACCGAGGAGCCCAGCGGGGACCGGGCGGGGTGGCTGAGGTCGACGCGGGGGCGCCGTCGAGCCAGCCGTGCCACCTTACGGAGGCCGCCGACCCTGCCGAGGCCCGTGACCTTCCGCAGATTCCCTGCCATGGACATCTGGATCTCCTTGCGTGGATCTCCTCGTTGACGCGCGGCTCACCTCCGGGGCATCCCAGCCCCTTCGGCTCGCTCGCGCTGCGCTGCATCTTTGCGCCCTGGCTCGCCAGTTTGCCAGGTGGGCGTGAGAGGCGGGTAAGCCTGTGGGAACAGATAGTTCCGCTTTGTTCCCGGCTGTGGATGAAGGGGCTGTACCAAATTCGGGGCAGTCCTGCCGAGCGTCGCCCCCTCCGGACAAGCCGGGCAACTGGGATGATCGCATCATGACGCGAACCGACGGGTATCTCCTCGACAACCGGCAGGCGGAGGCGGCCGAGCGCTTCGACGCATTCGCCACACTCTTCGACCCCACGACGTTCCGGCATTTCGAACGTTTCGGCATCGGACCCGGCTGGCGCTGCTGGGAGGTGGGCGCCGGCGGCATCTCGGTGGCGTCCTGGCTGGCCAAGAAGGTCGGCCCGACCGGACGGGTCGTCGCGACCGACATCGACACCTCACTGCTCACCCGGGCCGCCCGCCCTCCGGTCGAGGTCCGCCTGCACGATGTGGGCGCGGACGAGCCGCCGGGGGAGGGCTTCGACCTGGTGCACGCCCGGCTCGTGCTCGTGCATGTGCCGGACCGCGAACGGGCGTTGCGATCGATGATCGAGGCACTGCGCCCCGGCGGCCGGCTCTTGATCGAGGACGCCGACCCCGCTCTGCAGCCCCTGCTCTGCCCCGACGAGTACGGCCCCGACCAGCAGCTCGCGAACCGCCTCCGGCAGGGCTTCCGCAAGCTGCTCGCCGACCGCGGCGCCGACCTGTCCTACGGCCGCAGGCTCCCGCGTCTGCTCCGTGAGGCGGGTCTGCGCAGGGTGGAGGCCGACGCGTACTTCCCGATCACCTCGCCCGCCTGCGCCGCCCTGGAGTCCGCCACCGTCCGTCAGATCCGCGACCAGCTCGTCGCCGAGGGCATCGCCACCGACCAGGACATCGACCGCCACCTCGCCAACGTCGCCGCCAGAGGCATGGACCTGGCCACCGCCCCGATGATCTCGGCGTGGGGGCGCAAGGCGCCGGAGGAGAGCGGAGCTGACATCGCCGCAGAGGTCGGGGAGCCGGCGTCGCTTCAGTCGCCGGGAGCTGACGCCGCTCAGTCGCCGGGAGCTGACGCCGCTTCAGTCACCGAGGAACTGATGTCGCTTCAGTCGCCGAGGAACTGATGTCGCTTCAGTCGCCGGAGAACTGACGCCGCTTCCGTCACCAGGGCGCTGACACCGCTTCAGCCGACCTCGCCTGCCTTCATTCCGGCCCTTACTCCGGCCCTTCACTCCGGCGCGGGCGGCCTTCCGCCCACCCGCTCCACCGCCAGTGCACCTGCCCGGCACCCCTCCCGCGCCGCGTCCTCGGGTCGGGCACCCGTGAGCAGGGCCGCGAGAAAGGCACCGGTGAAGGCGTCGCCGGCTCCCGTGGTGTCCCTCGGTGTCGTGGGCACGGCCGGGACGTGGGCGCTCACGGTGCCCGACCTGGCGACCATGGCGCCGTCCGCGCCCTGTTTGGCGACCACCAGCGGAACATGGCGACTCAGCTTGGCCGCCGCGTCCGCCGCATCGGGCAGCCCGGTGAGCAGACACGCCTCGTCACGGCTCGGCAGCAGGACCTCCAGGCCCTCCACCAGCGTCAGGAAACGGTCGACGCCCAGCTCCACGAGGAAGCCCGCCGACGCCGGGTCCAGGCTCACCGGTACTCCACGCGCGCGTGCGGACGCCAACGCCACCGCCACCAGCGCGCGGCTCGGCTCGGAGAACAGCAGGTAGCCCGAGAGGTGCAGCCATGCGACACCGTCGAGCAGGGCATCCGACCAGTCGCCGGGGTCGAGCCGCAGGGACGCCCCGCTGTCGGTGAGGAATGTCCGCTCGGCAGCCGCGCCCGTGTCGACCAGGCAGATCACCGTCCCGGTCGGTGCCTGTGGATCCACCACGAGACAGGGCTGTACTCCGCTCGCGGCCAGCGCCCGTGCGTGCCACGCGGCGGCGTCCGCTCCCACCCGCCCCAGCAGCCGCACTTCCGTAGCGCCCCAGTACGCCGCCCAGCAGGCCACATTGGCCCCGGCGCCGCCCGGCACCGTCCGGACGGCCGCCGCGGTGTCCGTACCCGAGGCGAGCGGTCCCCGGTGCCGGGCGATGACGTCCGTGACGACGTCGCCGACGACGAGCAGTGCGCCGTCGCGCCCGTAGGCCGGGCCGGTCTCCCTCTCCGGCTCGCTCACGTCCCGGCCCAGGCCGCGGCGATGCGCCCCGCCAGCCGTACGTTGCCGCGCACCGCCGCGAGGTTGGCGCTCAGTGAGGCGCCGTCCGTGTGCCGCACCAAGTAGTCCAGCAGGAACGGCGTGACCGCCTGACCCGTGATGCCTTGCTCCTCGCACGCGTGCAGCGCGTCGGCGAGCACACGCGCGTGCAGCTCGGGATCCAGCTGCTCCTCCTCCGGCACCGGGTTGGCGACGATCAGCGCCGACTCCGGCCCGTCGAGGGCGTCCTGAGCGCGCATCACCTCGGCCACCTCCTGCGGTGACCCAAGCGTCCAGTCCACCGGATGCCCCGAGTCGGACAGGTAGAAGCCGGGGAAGCGCTCCGTGCGGTAGCCGGCGACCGCGACGCCGAGCGTCTCCAGCCGCTGCAGGGTCGCCGGGACATCCAGGATCGACTTCACGCCGGCGCACACCACCGTGATCCGCGCCCGCGCCAGCAGCCCCAGGTCGGCCGACTCGTCCTGCGTCACCGTCCACTCCCGGTGCACACCGCCGAGCCCGCCCGTCGCGAACACGCGTACGCCCGACAGCGCAGCCAGCAGAGCCGTCGCCGACACCGTGGTCGCCCCGCTCGCCCCGGAGGCCACCGCGAGCGGCAGATCCCGGTGGCCCAGCTTGCGGATCCCGTCCTCGTTCGCGATCCGCTCCAGCTGCTCCTTGTCCAGGCCGACGTGGGGCCGTCCGTCCAGCACGGCGATCGTCGCGGGAACGGCTCCCTCCTGGCGTACGACGTCCTCCAGCTCCAGCGCCACCTGCAGATTGCGCGGGCGTGGCAGCCCGTGCGCGATGATCGTGGACTCCAGGGCAACCACGGGTCGACGCGCGTCGACCGCGTCCCGTACCTCTTCCGACACCACCAGCACCACGCCTGCCTCCTGTCCGTCGGTCTTCCCTCATCTCTGGCGGGCGGCGCACCGGGTCAAACCCTTGCGGCATGTGTGAGACACCACCAGCCTGGAATGTATGACCGACAACACGACACGCCTCGACCACGTGGTCCTCTGGGTGAGCGACCCGGCCGCGTCGGCCGCGTTCTACGAGAAGACGCTCGGCATGCTGCCCGTCAGGCTCACGGATTTCATCGCGGGCGAGGCGCCGTTTCCCTCGGTGCGCGTCAACGACGAGACCATTCTCGACCTCATGCCGATGACCATGGCGGAGCGCATGAAGATGCTCCCCGACGCGGCCCGCAGCGCGGGACACCCGGTCAATCACGTCTGCCTGTCACTGCCGGAGGCCGACTTCCACGGGCTGCGCAGCCACCTGGAGGAGCAGGACGTGCCCGTCTCGGAGTACTCGTACGACTCCTTCGGCGCCCGCGGCAAGGCCAAGCGCAGCTTCTACTTCCGTGACCCCGACGGCAACATCTTCGAGGCCCGGCACTACGAGTAGGGCGCCGGCAGGGCACCGAGCAGGGGGCCACGCGCGGGTGGCCCCCGTTTCTCGGGACGTCGGTGCCGGAAAACGTCGGAGCCGGGGACGTCAGACCGCCCGTACGCCGTCCAGCGTCCCATGCGGATTCAGCACGTACTTGCGGCTGGCGCCCTGGTCGAACTCGGCGTAGCCCTGTGGTGCGTCCTCGATCCCGATCACGGTCGCGTTGACCGCCTTGGCGATGTGCACCCGGTCGTGCAGGATCGTCATCATCAGGCCCCGGTGGTACTGCATGACCGGGCACTGTCCGGTCGTGAAGCGGTGGCTCCTGGCCCAGCCGAGGCCCAGCCGCACCTTCAGCGTCCCGGACTTGGCGTCCTGGTCGACCCCTCCGGGGTCGTCCGTGACATACAGGCCGGGGATGCCGAGGGCACCGCCCGCGCGTGTGACGCCCATCAGCGAGTTGAGGACCGTCGCGGGCGCCTCCTGGGCGTTCGGGCCGTGGGCCCGCGCTTCGAAGCCGACCGCGTCGACCGCGGCGTCCACCTCGGGCTCCCCGAGGATCTGCGCGATCTGCTCCTCCACACTGCCCTGCGAGACGTCGACGGTCTCGCAGCCGAAGCTGCGCGCCTGGGCGAGGCGTTCGGCGTTCAGGTCGCCGACGATGACGACGGCGGCGCCCAGCAGATGCGCCGAAGCGGCCGCCGCGAGCCCGACCGGGCCCGCCCCGGCGACGTACACCGTCGAGCCGACCCCCGCACCCGAGCTGACCACGCCGTGGAAGCCGGTCGGGAAGATGTCCGACAGCATCGTCAGATCGAGCAGCTTCGCCCGCGCCTGGTCCCGGTCGGGGAACTTCAGCAGGTTGAAGTCCGCGTAGGGGACCATGGCGAACTCGGCCTGTCCGCCGACCCAGCCGCCCATGTCGACATAGCCGTACGCGGCCCCGGGCCTGGCCGGGTTCACGTTCAGGCAGATGCCGGTCTTGCGCTCCTTGCAGTTACGGCACCGCCCGCAGGCGATGTTGAACGGTACGGAGACGATGTCGCCGACGTCGATGGTCTCGACGTCCGGACCCCGTTCGACGACCTCTCCGGTGATCTCGTGTCCGAGTACCAGCCCCTCCGGCGCGGTCGTCCGCCCGCGCACCATGTGCTGGTCACTTCCGCAGATGTTGGTCGCGAGGACCTTGAGGATCACCCCGTGCCGGCACTTGCGGCCGACGTTGTCGGGGGCGACTCCGGTCCGTCCTGGAGCTCGAGCGTGGGGTAGTCGATGGTCCTGACCTCCACCGTGCCCGGCTTGAGATACGCCACTGCCCTGTTTCCGCTCATGCGTGATCGCTGTCCCTTCGGCCCGGGTCTTCCGGATGCCAGCGGCTGTGCGCATGGCCGAGTCTGCTCCTGCAGATGGGCTCCGGCCAGTCCTCGCGGCTACCGGAAGCACCCGGTCTGCTCGGGCCCCGCGAGAGCCGAGGCGGGCAGGCCTTTCGGACGGGTTGACGGGCTGATGGGCTGATGGGGCGGCGGTGCCTGGACGGGCAGAGGTTGTGGACCGGGTGGCCTGGACGAACTGAGGTTGTGGATCGGGCGGCCTGGACGGGTAGAGCTCGCGGACCGGGCGGCCTGGACTGGCTGAGGTTGTGGGCTGGGCGGCCTGGACTGGTAGAGCTTGCGGACTGGGGGACTGGAATGGGCGGCGCCGACGGGCTGGCCGTGCGCTGCCTGCGTTTCCTGTGGCCCGAGCCAGCCGAGGTGTGTCCCTCGTGGCGGGCCGGGCGGCCGGGGGGCGTGGCGTCAGTCGCCGGCCAGAGCCTTCTCCGTCCGCCTTCCCCGGGTGAAAAGAGCCAGCCCCGCCAACGGCAGCAGCAGGCACGCGGCAGCGAAGTTCAGCCAGGCGTAGCTCGCCTGCGCGACCACCAGCCCGGCGGCAGCCCCGCCGATGCCCGCGGAGGCGTTCATGGCGAGGTCCGACAGTCCCTGCGCGGCGGCCCGGGCGGGCTGCGGCACGGAGTCCGTGAGCAGCGCGGAACCGGAGACGAGCGCCGCCGACCAGCCGAGCCCCAGCACGAAGAGCCCGAAGGCCGTCTGCCCATGACTGCCGCCCGCCGTACCGGCGACGAACACCGCGCACGCCAGCAGCCCCACGGCCAGCCCGATCCCGGACAGCCGCCCCAGCCGGTCCGACAGCCGCCCCATGAGCGGCGCGAACGCGTACATGCCGGCGATGTGCCCGCTGATGACCAGTCCGATCAGATCGATGCCCGCGCCGTGGTGCGCGAGGTCGACCGGGGTCATCGACATCACCGAGACCATCGCCGTGTGTGCGACGGCCACGGTCACCACCGCGAGCCGCGCCCGCGGCGAGGCGGCCACGGCTGCAACCCCGGCGCGCAGCGAACGGGCCGCGGGTGACTGCTCCTCGGCCGGCGCGAGCGCACGTGCCGTCAGCAGCGGGTCAGGCCGCAGCAGTACGGCCACCACGACCGCGGATATCAGGAAGATCCCCGCCGCCCACAGGAACGGACCCGCCGCGGCGGGTATCCCGAGTCCTGTGACGCTACGACCGGCGGGCGCGGCGATGTTCGGGCCGAGCACCGCGCCGATCGTGGTCGCCCACACGACGAGCGAGATGGCCCGGGCCCGATGTTCCGGCTCGGCCAGATCCGCGGCGGCGAACCGGGCCTGCAGATTCGCCGACGAGGCCGCGCCGAACGCCGCCATCCCGCACAGCAGCAGCGGAAAGCTCCCGATGCTTGCCGCGATCACCGTGACTCCTGCGCCCACGGCCCCGATGAGATAGGCGAGAACGAGCCCGGGCCGTCGCCCTCGCGCGGTCATCAGCGCGGCGAGCGGCATCGACAACAACGCCGTACCGGCGACGGTCGCGGTGGGCGCGAGCCCCGACAGCGACTCGGTGCCGCTGACCTCCTTGGCCAGGACCGCAGCGAGCGCGATACCGGTGGCGACGCCCAGGCCGCCCAGGATCTGCGTGGTGATCAGCACGCCCGAGATTCGGCGCCGCAGTGCAGGCAGCCGGTCGGGCGGGACGGGAACGACGACCTGCCGCTCCACGGCGGTCACGACGCGCACCCGGCTGTACGGCCCGTCCGGCGGGTCGGCAGGGGACAACACGACGAACAGGCCGCATACAGGTGGGTGCAAGGTGTCGTCACAGGCGCAGTCTCCCCCTCATCTCCTGCCCGCCCAACCCCGCGAGGGACCGAGGAGCCTTCACAGTGTGAAGAATGTGAAGCCCTCGGAAGATCATCAAGAGCTCAGAAGAGCGGCTCCGGCAGGACCCCCTCCAGGGCGAGCAGCTTCCGCTTGGTCTCCAGCCCGCCCCCGAACCCTCCGATGCCGCCGTCGCTCTCCACGACCCGGTGACAGGGCACGACCACCGGCAGGGGATTGGCGCCCATCGCCATCCCCACTGCCTGGGCCGCGCCCGGCTGCCCGACCCGCCCGGCCAGATCGCCGTAACCGACGACACTGCCGTATGGGACACCGGAGGCCAGCTCGTGCAGCACCTGCCGGTTGAATCCGGAGATCAGCGACCAGTCCAGCGGCAGCTCGAAGTCGCGCCGCGCACCCGCGAAGTACTCCTCCATCTGACGTATCGCCTCGGCCAGCAGCGGGGACTCGGGCGCCTCGACCGGCTCGGTGCCCAGCCGGGACGCCAGTCGGTCGAGCGTCTTCTCGCGCACCTTCTCCGTGGCGTGGAACACGACGCTGACCAGGCCGTCGCGGGTCGCGGCCAGCATCAGCGGACCGATGTCGGTACCGACTACGGCCCACACGACCTGCTGCTCGTACCGCCCATGGCTGTCCATGCGCCAACCGTACGACCCACCACTGACAACGCCCCGCGAACGGGCATCGGGCACCGCGGCCGGGTGACCTTCACTCCTCGGGCAGGGCGTCGCGCACCACGTCGGGGCTGTTGGTGATGATCCCGTCGACGCCGTACCCGGCGACCAGCCGGGCGGTGTCCGCGTCGTTCACGGTCCAGGTGAACACCCCCAGCGGCCTGCCGTGCGGCCCCTCGAACGCCTGGACGGAGTCGACATAACCCGTGGAGATGGAGGTGTACGAGGGGTTGATCTGGTCGGCGAAGGTCGCGTACCAGGACAGATCTGCGACGGGCGGCGTCCCCAGGAAACCGGTCTTCACAACCGGCTTCAGCTCATGGACGGTCCGCACGCTGTCGGCGCTGAAGCTCTGCACGATCAGCCGGCTCAGGTGGGGCGCGTCGAGCCAGCCCTCGTTGTCCAGGGCCTTGAGGGTCTGCTGCTCGATGCCCGGGTACAGGTCGGGGTTCTTGATCTCCAGGAGCAGCTTCTGGTGGTGCAGTTCCACCCGGTCCATGAACTGCTCCAGCGTCGGCACGCGCGCGCCCGCGTGTGCGGGTCCGAACCAGCTGCCCGCGTCCAGCCGTGCGATCTCGGCAGCGGTGAAGTCCTTCACCTTCCAGGGCGCCCGGTTGGGGAAGACCTGCTCCACATCGGTCGTGCGCTTCAGGTTGTCGTCGTGGAGGACGACCAGCGCCCCGTCCTTGGTGCGCTGCACGTCGTTCTCGACCCAGCTGATGCCCAGTTCGGCGGCCTTGTCGACAGCGGCCAGCGTGTTCTCTGGTGCGTAGGCGGAGGCCCCTCTGTGTGCGATGACCGTGGGCTGCTCGGCGCCGGCCCGGGCGTGGGGCGCGGGAAGCAGAAGCGCGGCGGTTCCCAGGACTGCGGTCGTCGTGGCGGCTACAACGCGCGCGTGCATGCGTACTCCTCGCGTCGAACGATCACGGACAGCACAACTGTGGCAGCAGAGGGTCAACGCTGGAGGAGTACAGAATGGCCACAGATTGAATGGAGTGGTCCGGGCCCGCTCACTCATGCCGCACAACTGGGGCAAGCCCGTGTTTCTTTGCCGGAAAATCGTTCGACCATTCCGGTGGGAGCTACTCTCTGCCTCAACCCTGAACCGCTCGGGCGGTCCTGGGAGGGGGCGCGTTTTTCACAGCATTCCGGGACGTACGAGGGCGGGAAGGGCAGCTGCGTATGCAGGGCACGATCGACGGATTCAGCTACGGACTCGTCACCCCGCTGGTGGCCTACCTCATGGCCTGCCTCGGCGGTGCGCTCGGCCTGCGCTGCACCACCAGATCGATGCTCGTCTCGCAGTCCTGGCGCCCGGGCTGGCTCGCCCTGGGCTCGGCGGCCATCGGCTCCGGCATATGGACCATGCACTTCGTCGCGATGATGGGGTTCACGGTCGAGGGGACACCGATCCACTACGACAAGCCGATGACGTTCGCGAGCCTCGCGGTCGCCATCGTCATGGTCGGCGTAGGGATCTTCATCGTCGGCTACAAAGGTGCCCGCGGAACTGCTCTGTTCACCGGCGGCACCATCACCGGCCTGGGCATCGCCTCGATGCATTACCTGGGCATGGCCGGCATGCGGCTCAACGGCAAGCTGGAATACAACACGCTGACCGTCGGCATCTCCGTCGCCATAGCGATGGTGGCTGCCACTGCCGCGCTGTGGGCCGCAGGGCAGGTCAGAGGCCTCATGTGGAGTGTGGGCGCCAGCCTCGTCATGGGCCTCGCCGTCAGCGGCATGCACTACACCGGCATGGCCGCCCTCAGTGTCCATCTGCACAGCACGGACGCGCCCGCGACCGGCGACTCACCCGCCGGCCTGCTCGCGCCGATGCTGGTCGGCCCGCTCGCTTTCCTCATCCTCGCCGGCGCCGTAGTCCTGTTCGACCCGCACATGGTCATGGGGAAACCGGCAGCGGTCCCCGCCGAGCACAAGCCGGGCGTCCCGGCCCACACGACCGTCCCGCACCAGGCCCGCCGCCCGCAGCTGCGCACCCGCCGCAACCAGGACCACCGAGGCTCCCGGACCCCGCAGAACCACTGATCGGACCGCGTTGTCAGTGGGGGGTCGTACGGTGGACTCCATGCGGCCCGTTTCCAGCATCGAACGCACGGTGGCGCCCTTCGAGGTCGTCAGCCCCTACCAGCCCAGCGGCGACCAGCCGCAGGCCATCGCCGATCTCGCCCGGCGCGTCGGAGCCGGCGAGAAGGACGTCGTCCTGCTCGGCGCGACCGGCACCGGCAAGTCCGCCACCACCGCGTGGATGATCGAGAAGCTCCAGCGCCCCACCTTGGTGATGGCGCCGAACAAGACGCTGGCCGCCCAGCTGGCGAACGAGTTCCGCGAGCTGCTGCCGAACAACGCCGTCGAGTACTTCGTCTCGTACTACGACTACTACCAGCCCGAGGCCTACGTCCCGCAGTCGGACACCTACATCGAGAAGGACTCCTCGATCAACGAGGAGGTCGAGCGCCTGCGCCACTCCGCGACGAACTCGCTGCTCACCCGCCGCGACGTCGTCGTGGTCGCCTCGGTCTCCTGCATCTACGGCCTCGGCACCCCGCAGGAGTACGTGGACCGCATGGTCCCCCTCAAGGTCGGCGACGAGGTCGACCGGGACCAGCTGCTGCGCCGTTTCGTGGACATCCAGTACACGCGCAACGACCTCGCCTTCAGCCGCGGCACGTTCCGCGTGCGCGGCGACACCATCGAGATCTTCCCGGTCTACGAGGAACTCGCCGTCCGTATCGAGATGTTCGGCGACGAGATCGAGGCACTGTCCACGCTCCACCCGCTCACCGGCGAGATCATCAGCGACGACGAGCAGCTGTACATCTTCCCGGCCACCCACTACGTCGCGGGCCCCGAGCGCTTGGAGCGGGCCGCCAACGACATCGAGAAGGAGCTCGGCGAGCGCCTGTCCGAGCTGGAGAACCAGGGCAAGCTCCTGGAGGCACAGCGCCTGCGGATGCGTACGACCTATGACCTCGAGATGCTCCGTCAGATCGGCAGCTGCTCCGGTGTCGAGAACTACTCGATGCACTTCGACGGCCGCTCGCCCGGCTCCCCGCCGAACACACTGCTGGACTACTTCCCGGACGACTTCCTGCTCGTCATCGACGAGTCGCACGTCACCGTGCCGCAGATCGGAGCCATGTACGAGGGTGACGCCTCCCGCAAGCGCACCCTCGTCGACCACGGCTTCCGCCTGCCCTCCGCCCTCGACAACCGCCCCCTGAAGTGGGAGGAGTTCCAGGAGCGCATCGGGCAGACGGTCTACCTGTCGGCGACCCCGGGCAAGTACGAACTCTCCCGCGGGGACGGTCACGTCGAGCAGATCATCCGCCCCACCGGCCTCATCGACCCTGAAGTCGTCGTCAAGCCCACCGAGGGGCAGATCGACGACCTGGTGCACGAGATCCGGGAGCGTGTCGAGAGGGACGAGCGCGTCCTGGTGACCACCCTGACCAAGAAGATGGCCGAGGACCTCACCGAGTACTTCCTGGAGCTCGGCATCCAGGTGCGCTATCTGCACAGCGACGTCGACACCCTGCGCCGCGTCGAGCTGCTGCGCGAGCTGCGCGCCGGCGAGTTCGACGTCCTCGTCGGCATCAACCTCCTCCGCGAAGGTCTCGACCTGCCCGAGGTGTCACTCGTGGCGATCCTCGACGCCGACAAGGAGGGCTTCCTGCGCTCCGGCACCTCCCTCATCCAGACCATCGGCCGCGCGGCGCGCAATGTCTCCGGCCAGGTTCACATGTACGCCGACAAGATCACCCCGGCGATGGAGAAGGCCATCGACGAGACCAACCGCCGCCGGGAGAAGCAGGTCGCGTACAACACGGAGAGGGGCATCGACCCCCAGCCGCTGCGCAAGAAGATCAACGACATCGTCGCGCAGATCGCCCGCGAGGACGTCGACACCGAGCAGTTGCTCGGCTCCGGCTACCGAGCCAAGAAGGACGGCCGGGGCACCAAGGCCCCGGTGCCCTCCCTCGGTGACAAGACCAAGGGCGCGAAGGCGAGCAAGTCCGCCAAGGGCAAGGCGAAGGAGACGGTGCCGACCGACCGCCCGGCGGCCGATCTCGCCGAGCAGATCGAGGAGTTGACGGAGCGTATGCGTGCCGCGGCCGCGGATCTGCAGTTCGAGATCGCGGCCCGGCTGCGCGACGAGGTGTCCGAGATGAAGAAGGAGTTGCGCCAGATGAAGGAGGCGGGCCTGGCCTGAGAGGCGCCGCCCGAACGGTCGTCGGCCGACCTCCGGTACTCGCTGTGTTGCAAGACCGACACAAAGTGGGGACCGGGGTACGTCACTGTCAGTGCCCCTGCGTAGGGTTCTCGTCATCCGCGGACTCCGCGGCCAACAGGGGACAGCTCGAGAGGGGAATCAGCACGTGACCGTCAACATGACCAAGGGTCAGGCCATCAGTCTGCAGAAGAACGACGGCGGCAGCCTGACCGCGGTGCGCATGGGTCTCGGCTGGCAGGCGGCTCCCCGGCGCGGCCTGTTCGGCTCGCGCACGCGGGAGGTCGACCTCGACGCCTCCGCCGTCCTGTTCGCGGACAAGCAGCCGGTCGACGTCGTCTTCTTCCGTCACCTGGTGAGCGACGACGGCTCGGTTCGCCACACCGGTGACAACCTCGTCGGCGGTGTCGGCCAGGGCGGCGACGACGAGGCGATCCTCGTCGACCTCGCGCGCATCCCGGTCCACATCGACCAGATCGTCTTCACCGTGAACTCCTTCACGGGCCAGACCTTCCAGGAGGTGCAGAACGCGTTCTGCCGCCTGGTCGACGAGACCAACGGCCAGGAGCTCGCCCGCTACACGCTGGCCGGCGGCGGCCAGTACACGGCGCAGATCATGGCGAAGGTGCACCGTTCGGGTCCGGGCTGGTCGATGACGGCCGTCGGCACCCCGGCCAACGGCCGTACCTTCCAGGACCTGATGCCGGCGATCCTGCCGCACCTGTAGACCCGCCCGGCGGGCGGCACACGACACGACAAGCGACACAGGGGGAAGAAGGCATGACGGCCGAGCTGGTGCGGGGGCAGAACCACCCGCTCTCCCAGGCCCGTCTGGAGATCCGGATCTCGGCCGGCACACCGATCGTGGCCGTAGCCACACTCGGCGACGAGCAGGGCAGGATCCACGGCGTCGAGTGGGTGGCCCATCCCGGTGCCCCCACCCTGCCCGGCCTCGAGGTCTCCCGGCAGGCGGCCGCCGACCATCGCCTCGCGGTGGACCTGGACGCCATGCCGGAGGCCGTCCACCGTGTCAGTGTGCTGCTCGCCCTGCCGACGGGGGCCGGCGGCCCGACCCGGTTCGGCGCCGTCGCGACCCCCTTCGTCGCGGTCACCGGCCTCGACGGCACCGAGGTCGCCAGTTACACGATCACCGGCCTGGAGGCCGAGTCGGCCGTCGTGGCGCTGGAGCTCTACCGCCGCCAGGACGCCTGGAAGGTACGCGCCATCGGCCAGGGGTACGACGGTGGCCTCGCCGACCTCTTCACCGACCAGGGCCTGCCCCAGGCCCAGCAACTCGCGGGCAGCATCAACGAAGCGGTGGCCCAGGGCATGGCCCGCTCCGTGCCGGCACCCCCGCCACGCACCGACGGCGACCGCTCCCGGCAGGCGGCTGCGCCGGCCCTCGGCCCGGACCAGGGCGGCCCCGCATCGCAGGGCACATCAGGCCCCGTGTCGCAGCCGACATCGCCGTACGGCACGCAGACGCCCGGCGCGCCCGACCAGCCGACGCCGCCGCCGACGTCCCCGTACGGCACCCAGGCGCCCGGCATACCGGGCCAGCCCGCGGCGCAGCCGTCGTTCCAGGGCGGACCCGGCGCCACCGACCCGGCGCAGCCGTCCGCTCCCACCTCGGGCGGCCCCATCAACTACAGCCACCCGGGCCGTCAGAACACGGCTCCGCCGCCGCCCCCACCGACCGCACCCCCGGCACAGCCCGGGCAGCCGACGCAGCCCGTGGCGGGCGACGCCACCGGCTGGTCCATGGACGAGCGGCTCTACAACCAGGTGTGGGGCATGTTCGAGGACCTGGCCCGCACGACCGCCGCCTACCGCAGCGCGGTCGACTTCGCCGACTCGCGCATGGAGAAGGAACTCGACCAGGTTCTGTCGGACCCGCGCAGCCGGATCGGCGGTCAGGGCGACGCCGCGCGCGAGGCGGCCCAGGCCAAACACACACAGCTCGTCAACCAGGCCAGGGCCACGCTCGACCGGGACATCGCCCAGCTCACCGCCGAGTCCGAGGTCGTCGAACCCGCGCTGCCGCATGCGTACGCGCGCTGGGACAACCCCGTCTGGCACGGCTACCGGGTACCGATGGAGATCCCCATGGCCCTGCGCCTGGGCGACCTCCACCTGCCCGAGAGCGAGTGGCTGCGCATCCCGATGCTGGTCCGGCTGCCGCTGGAGCGGGGCCTGTGGGTCGACAGCGGAGGCAGCGGCTCGCTCGACGGCTCCTTCACGGACTCCCATGACCTGCGGCGCCTCGCGATGGAGACGGCGGTGGCACACGCGGCACGGCTGCTCGCCGTCTATCCGGCGGGCGAGTTCACCGTGCATGTCATCGATCCCGCCGGTTCGGGCGCCCAGGCACTCGTAGCGCTGGTGCAGAGCGGCGTGCTCGCTGCCCCGCCCGCCGTGGGCGCGGCCGGTGTCGCGGAGGTCCTCGCGCGGCTCACCCAGCGGGTCGACCTGGTGCAGATGGCGGTGCGCGGCGGTGCTCCCGACTCTCTGCCGCCCGATTTCGACACCTCCGAGCAGCTGCTGATCGTCAACGACTTCCCGCACGGGTTCGACGACCGTGCCGTGAACCAGCTGCGCTACCTGGCGGACGAGGGCCCGGCCGTCGGCGTCCACCTGATGATGGTTGCGGACCGCGAGGAGGCGGCCGCCTACGGCCCGCTGCTCGACCCGCTGTGGCGCTCGCTGATGCGACTGACCCCGACGCCGGACGATCACCTCGCCGACCCGTGGGTGGGGCATGCCTGGACCTACGAGCCCCCGCTCGTGCCGCCCGGCAGCCAGGTGCTCCAGCACGTACTCGCACAGGTCGCCGCAGCTCGGGCCAAGTACCGGTAAAGCGCCTCTGACCAGCGAACTTGGCACTTCTTTTACCAATTGCTTTACCTTTCCTTGGTAATTGGGTACTGTTCATTGCACGGAGGGGAGTACTCCCTGTCGCTGCGACGTACCCGTCAATACGGATCCGGCCAGATCCCGGGGCGTCGGCCCAATAGTGGGTGGAAGAGACCTCCGGCGCGCGACGACGCTGACATTTGCCGTTACGACTGCCGGAGGCGCAGCAGTGGAAGTTTCCACGACCCTTTGGGTCCTGACCATCGTGGGCCTTGCCGCCCTGATCGCCGTCGATTTCTTCATCGGCCGCAAGCCGCACGACGTCTCGATCAAGGAAGCCGGTATCTGGACGGGCGTCTGGATCGCCCTGGCCGGCCTCTTCGGCCTCGGCCTGCTCATCTTCGGCGGCGGACAGGCCGGCGGCGAGTTCTTCGCGGGCTTCATCACCGAGAAGTCGCTGAGTGTCGACAACCTCTTCGTCTTCGTCCTGATCATGGCGAAGTTCGCTGTGCCGTCCCAGTACCAGCAGCGAGTGCTGCTGGTCGGTGTCCTCATAGCCCTGGTGCTGCGGGCGATCTTCATCGCCGCGGGGGCCGCGATCCTCGCCAGCTTCGCGTGGGTGTTCTACCTCTTCGGTGCCTTCCTGATCTGGACCGCCTGGAAGCTCATCCAGGAGGCCCGGGCCGGCGACGAGGACGAGGAGTTCGAGGAGAACAAGCTGCTGAAGGCGGCCGAGCGCAGGTTCGGTGTCGCCGACCGGTACCACGGCACCAAGCTGTGGATCCAGGAGAACGGCAAGCGGGTCATGACCCCGATGCTGGTCGTGATGCTGGCTATCGGTACCACCGACGTGCTCTTCGCCCTCGACTCCATCCCGGCGATCTTCGGCCTGACCCAGGACCCGTACATCGTGTTCACGGCCAACGCCTTCGCGCTGATGGGTCTGCGGCAGCTGTACTTCCTGATCGGTGGCCTGCTGAGGAAGCTGGTCCACCTCAGCTACGGCCTGTCGATCATCCTCGGCTTCATCGGCGTCAAGCTGGTGCTGCACGCCTTGCACGAGTCCGGGGTGCACGTCCCCGAGATCAGCATTCCGGTCTCGCTCGGCGTGATCTGCTCCGTCCTGATCGTCACCACGATCACCAGCCTGAGGGCCTCCAAGAAGAAGGCGGCGGCCGAGGCGGCGCAGCAGGGGCGGAGCGAAGGCGCTCCGAAGGACAGCATCGACGTCTGACCACGTCGGACGTAGGAAGAACCAACACCGGGAGTGGTGCCCAGCGAATTGCCGAGCATCGCTCCCGGTGCTTCGTTGGGTGCTGGGGTGTCCCCGTCCGGGGACACCACGGCCGGGGGTGGAGGCACCAATGGACGCGCCCAACAAGTTCGTACAGATCATCGACTTCGAGACCGAGCGCATCGAAGAGATGCGGGAACTGGCCCACGAGACGGAACAGCGCCTGGCGGGCCGCGACGGCGGCCCCACGCGACGCATCGTCCTCAAGGACCGGGGGCAGCCCAACCGCTACCTCGTAGTGATCGAGTTCGCCTCGTACGAGGACGCGATGCGCAACAGCGACGACCCCGAGACGAGCAAGTTCGCGGAGCAGATGGCCGCGCTGTGCACCGCGCCGCCGTCCTTCACGGACTGCGACGTACAGGAGACGACCGATTTCGCGTAGCGACATACGAAAGACAGGGGCCCCGCAACCCGAGGGCGCGGGGCCACCTGACAACCACTCGGACCGGAATGCGAACCCCCAAGCCCTCTGCGACGATCGCTCCATGATCGATCGGCTCAGGTCGCTCACGACAGGGTGGACGTACCTCGTGCCGGTGCTCGCGGTCGTCCTGCTGGCCTTCACCTGGGGACGGGACCTGTCCGGCGCGGTCGTTGCGCTGGTGACGCTGGTCCTCGCGGGTGCCGTCCTGGCCGCCGTACACCACGCTGAGGTGGTCGCGCACCGCGTCGGCGAACCCTTCGGCTCCCTCGTCCTCGCCGTCGCCGTCACGATCATCGAGGTCGCCCTGATCGTGACCCTGATGGTCGATGGCGGCGACAAGAGCTCCACCCTCGCCCGGGACACGGTCTTCGCGGCCGTGATGATCACCTGTAACGGCATCGTCGGCCTGTGTCTGCTGGTCGCCTCGCTGCGGCACCGTACGGCGGTCTTCAACCCCGAGGGCACCGGCGCCGCCCTCGCGACAGTCGCCACCCTGGCCACGCTCAGCCTCGTGCTGCCGACGTTCACCACGAGCAAGCCGGGCCCGGAATTCTCCACCGTGCAGCTGACGTTCGCCGCGGTCTCCTCGCTGATCCTGTACGGCCTGTTCGTGACCACCCAGACCGTGCGGCACCGCGACTACTTCCTCCCCATCACCCGGCAGGGCGACGTGATCACCGCGGAGGACCACGCCGTCGCGCCCTCCCGCCGCACAGCCCTGATCAGCTTGGGGCTGCTGGGCCTGGCCCTGGTCGGCGTGGTCGGCCTGGCGAAGGGGGTGTCGCCGACCATCGAGTCAGGAGTGGCGGCGGCCGACCTTCCGCATGCCGTCGTCGGCGTGATCATCGCCCTGTTGGTGCTGCTTCCCGAGACGATCGCTGCGCTTCGCTCCGCCCGTCGCGACCGTGTGCAGACCAGTCTGAACCTCGCGCTCGGCTCGGCGATGGCCAGTATCGGCCTGACCATCCCCGCGGTCGCCCTGGCCTCCATCTGGCTCTCCGGCCCGCTCGTCCTCGGCCTCGGCCCCACCCACATGGTGCTGCTCGCCCTGACGGTCGTGGTGAGTGCGCTGACCGTGGTGCCGGGGCGGGCTACACCGCTGCAAGGTGGCGTCCACCTGGTGCTGTTCGCGGCCTACCTGGAGCTCGCGCTCAATCCGTAGCCGCCCAGTTCCGCAGCACTGGCGTCCCGCGGTCGCGGCGTTCCGGAGCCCGTCACCCCGTGGCGGGCTCCGGCGCCACGGCAGCCACCGGACGCGTCTCGGGCAGCAGCGCGAAGCACCCCAGGCTGAGCAGCGCGACCCCCGTCAGATACGCCCCAACACCCCAGGGCACCCGACCGCCCTGCTCGACGAGCGCTGTCGCCACGATCGGCGTGAGCGCGCCCCCGAGGACGCCGCCGAGGTTGTAGCCCACCGCGGCGCCCGTGCAGCGCACCCGGGGCTCGTACAACTCCGGCAGATACGCGGCGATCACAGCGAACATCGTGACGAACGCGAGCATCGCCCCGAGGAAACCGAGGAACATCAGCAGCGGCTCACCCGTGGCGAGGAGCGCGACCAAGGGGAACATCCACAGGGCGGAGGCAGCGCACCCGATCAGGCACAGGGGCCGCCGGCCGTACCGGTCGCCGAGAATCGCCACCACCGGTGTGAGCGAGCCCTTCACCACGACCGCGCCCATGATGCAGACCAGCATGACGCCGCGGCCCACGCCGAGCCGCTCGGTGGCGTAGGCGAGGGACCATGTCGTCACGGTGTAGAAGATCGCGTAGCCGATCGACAGGGCCCCGGCCGTCAGCAGAACGAGCCGCCAGTGGTCGCGGACGACCTCGGCGAGCGGCACGCGCGCGGGCTTGTCGATTTCGAGGAACCGAGGACTCTCGGTGAGCGAAGACCGCAGCCACAGCCCCACCAACGCGAGCACTCCCGCCGCCCAGAACGGCACCCGCCATCCCCACGCGGCGAACTGGGCATCGGACAGCGTCGCCGACAGCCCCAGCACCACACCGTTGGCGAGCAGGAAGCCCAGCGCGGGCCCGACCTGCGGGAAGCTCGACCACAGGCCGCGCCGCCCGGCGGGCGCGTGCTCCACCGTCAGCAGCACGGCTCCGCCCCACTCGCCGCCGAGCCCGAGCCCCTGCAGGAAGCGCAGCAGGAGCAGCAACAGGGGAGCGGTCACACCGATGGTGTCGTACGTCGGCACGCAGCCGACCGCGACCGTGGAAGCGCCGGTCAGCAGCAGCGAGGCGACGAGGACCGGTCGGCGTCCGTGCCGGTCCCCGATGTGCCCGAACAGCACCGACCCCAGTGGCCGCGCCACGAAGCCCACGCCGAACGTCGCGAAGGCGGCCAGGGTTCCCGCCAGTGGCGAGAACGTGGGGAAGAACAGCGGCCCGAGTACCAGCGCCGCCGCGGTCCCGTAGACGAAGAAGTCGTAGAACTCGATGGCCGTGCCGGCGAGTGACGCGGCGGCGAGCCGCAACATGGAGGGCGCCCTTACAGTGCGTGCATCGTGCATGCTGCGTCAACTACCCACGGTGACCACCAGTTACGGGGGCGCGGGGGCGGTCGGCCGCGTTCAGTACGTGACGGTGATGCGCCGGGCGGGGCCATCGACACGCACGATGCCGCCGTAAGGGATGACGAGTTGCGGGTCGGTGTGTCCGAGGTCCACGTCGAAGACGATCGGAGTGTTGGGGGCATACATGCGCATGGCCCGCAGCACGGCCTCGCGCTGCTCAGCGGCGTAACGAGCGGCCTCCTCCGGGCCATTGGGGTGTTCGAAGGACCACGTCTTCGCACGGCCCATCAGCAGCGCGGAGAAGCGCTGGAGCAGACCGCGCTCGCCCATGTTGCGCAGGGTCCAGAAGACCTCGTTGGCGCTCGGCATCTCCTCCGACGTCTCCAGCAACAGCACTCCGCCGTCGTACTCCGACAGGTCACGAGCGATCTCACGGTCGGCCATCAGCAGCCACCCGACGATCTCCAGGCAGCCGCCCCAGGTGCGGCCTTCCACCACCTGGTCGGCGTTCACCCAGGTCCACCCGCCTCCGGGCCGCGTCTCCGGCTCCGCATCGAAGGTCGTCGGGTCGGCCCAGTCGCGATTGATGTCGTTCCAGCGCTCGGCGGGCCGGAGTTCGTACTCGCCCGACGTGAACAGCGCTGCCCGCAGGGACTCGGCGGTCTGCGGGTGCATGGCGCCGGGGCGGCCCAGCTCGCACATCACACTCACGCCGTGATAGCCGACGATTCCGGTGTTACGCAGGAACATGAGCAGGTTCGTGTTGTCGCTCATTCCGAGGAACGGCTTGGGGTTCGCCCGGATCAACTCCCGGTCCAGCAACGGCAGCACGGTGATCTGGTCATCGCCGCCGATGGACGCGATGACCGCTTTGATGCCCGGGTCGGCGAAGGCGGCGTGGATGTCGTCGGCCCGCTCCTGAGGCGTGGAGCCCATCTTGCGGGTCGCCGGGTATTCGACCGGTTCGAGCCCGTACTCCTTGCGCAGCCGCTCCAGACCCAGCTCGTAAGGGAGCGGGAAGAGCCCGGGCAGGCCCGCGCCGGGCGAGACGACGGCGACGCGGTCGCCGGGGGAGGGCTTGGGCGGGTACGAGATCGTGGTCATACCGGGAGGGTAGGACGCACGGCGTGCACTGTGCACCGTGATAAACCGGGGTCTGAGCAGCGGTCTTCGACGGACCGCGCAACCCCGAACGGACCGGAGGAACCGTGCCCCGCACCCTGGCCAACGCCCCGATCATGATCCTCAATGGCCCCAACCTGAACCTGCTCGGCCAGCGCCAGCCGGAGATCTACGGCTCCGAGACCCTGGCCGATGTCGAGGCTCTGTGCGTCAAGGCGGCTGCCGCGCACGGCGGCACGATCGACTTCCGGCAGTCCAACCACGAGGGGGAGTTGGTCGACTGGATCCATGAGGCACGGCTGCATCACTGCGGGATCGTGATCAACCCCGGTGCCTACTCGCACACCTCCGTGGCGATCCTGGATGCGCTCAACACCTGTGACGGCCTTCCGGTGTTGGAGGTCCATATCTCCAACATCCACAAGCGCGAGTCGTTCCGGCACCACTCGTACGTCTCGCTGCGCGCCGACGGGGTCATCGCGGGGTGCGGTGTGCAGGGGTACGTGTTCGGTGTGGAGCGGGTCGCGGCGCTGGCCGGGGCGGGGCAGGCGGACACGTGATGACGGCGGGCGGGGCGGAGATGTAAGGACCGCCCGCCATGGTGGGGCGGTCCTTACACATGCCTGCACAGTGCCTGAACATGCCTGGGCGGCCTCACAGGCGTCCCGCCTCCACGATCCTCCGCAGGAAGCGCCGGGTGCGTTCCTGCTGCGGATCGCCGAAGATCTGCTCGGCCGTGCCGTGCTCCAGCACCACGCCTCCGTCCAGAAAACAAACCTGGTCGGCCACCTCGCGGGCGAACCCCATCTCGTGCGTGGCCAGCACCATCGTCATCCCGTCCTCCTTCAAGTCGCGGACAACGGTGAGAACTTCGCCGACGAGCTCGGGGTCGAGGGCGGCGGTGATCTCGTCGAGCAGCAGCAGCCGGGGACGTACGGCCAGGGCGCGCACGATCGCGACCCGCTGCTGCTGACCGCCGCTCAGCCGGTCCGGGTACTCGCCGGACTTGCCGGCCAGCCCGAGCCGCTCCAGCAGCTCACGCGCGCGTGCCTCGGCCTCCGCCCGGGAAACGCCGTGCACGCGCCGCGGGGCCAGGGTGATGTTCTCCAGGACCGTCATGTGCGGGAAGAGGTTGTACGCCTGGAACACCACGCCGATACGGCGCCGTACGGCGTCCTGGTCGACGCGTGGATCGGTGATCTCCTCGCCGTCCAGCCAGATCGCGCCGTCGTCGATGTCCTCCAGCAGGTTCGCGCACCGCAGCAGCGTGGACTTGCCGGAGCCGGAGGCGCCGATCAGGGCGGTGACCGTGTGCGGGGTGACCTCCAGGTCGACGTCCCGCAGTACGACCGAGCTGCCGAAGGTCTTGCGCACGGACTCCATGCGCAGCACGGGTACGTCGCTCACAGGGCTCCTCCTTGGGCGCGCCGACGGTCCATCCGGGCCGTCACCCAGTCCGTGAAGCGCGTCATCGGAATGGTCAGTGCCACGAAGACGAGGCCCGCGACGATGTACGGCGTGTAGTTGAGGCTGCGGCCCACGATGATGTCCGCGGCCCGCACGGCATCCACCGCACCGCCGATCGAGACCAGCCCGGTGTCCTTCTGCAGCGACACCAGGTCGTTCAGCAGCGGCGGCACCTGACGGCGTACGCCCTGGGGCAGGACGACGTGCCGCAGCGCCTGGCGGTTGGTGAGGCCGAGCGAGCGTGCCGCGGCGCGCTGAGAAGGGTGGACGGACTCGATGCCCGCGCGGAACACCTCGGCCACGTACGCCGAATACGTCAGTGTCAGGGCCGTACCGCCCAGCAGTACGGGATCGACGGTCACGCCCTGCAGCCGCAGCGCGGGGACGCCGAGGACAACGATCATGAGGTTAATGATGAGCGGAAGACCCCGGAAGAAGTCCGTGTAGGCGGCCGCCAGGGCCCGCAGCGGGAAGAACACCGGGCCGCGCAGCGTGCGGGCGACGGCGATGAGCATCCCGAGAACCAGCACGGCCGCGCCGCAGATCAGCAGCAGCCGGACGTTCAGCCAGAGCCCTTCGAGGATCTTCGGGAACGCCTCGCGCGCGTACTGCCAGTCGAAGAACGTCTCCTTGGTGCGCGGCCAGCCCGGCGCGTTGACCACGACCAGGTAGAGAACGACGCCCGTGACCAGCGTGGAGAGCGCCGCGATGGCCGTGGCTCGGCGGGCGCGGGCACGCTTGTAGCGCTCGCGGTCGACACGTCGCCGGGAGGGGACGTAGCCGTCGTCGCCCGGGACGGACGTGCCGTCGTCCGCGCCTTCCTGGCCGGACTCCTCCTTCGTGACCGTCACTTGAGCACCGGAGCGTCGACGGCGTCCGACAGCCACTGCTGCTCGAGCTTGCCCAGAGTGCCGTCCTCGCGCAGGGCGTCGACGGCGTCCGACACGCACGCGGTGAGCGCGCTGCCCTTGTCGAGCACGAGCCCGAACTGCTCCGGCGTACCGCTCTGGTTCTCGAACTGGCCGACGATCGTCGCATCCGTCACCTCGGCGGAGGTGATGTAGAAGGCGGTCGGCAGGTCGACCACGACGGCGTCGACCTGACCGTTCTTCAGCGCGGACTTGGCCTGGTCGTTCTTGGCGTACGCGGCGGCCTGCTGAGTCGGCTTCACCACGTCGTCGATGTAGTTGAGGCTGGTCGTGCCCACCTGGGCGCCGAGCTTGAGGTCCTTCAGGTCCGCGATGCTGTTTGCCTTGGCGGCCTCGGTTCCCTTCAGCGCGATGACGGCCTGGCGGACGTCGTAGTAGCCGGAGGAGAAGTCCACGGCCTTCTTGCGCTCGTCGCTGATCGACACCTGGTTGATGTCGAAGTCGAAGGTCTTCTCGCCGGGCGCGAAGGCCTTGTTGAACGGCACGCTCTGCCACATGACGGCGCTCTTGTCGTAGCCGAGTTGCTCGGCCACGGCGTACGCGACCGCCGACTCGAAGCCCTCGCCGTTGGCCGGATTGTCGTCCTTGAACCAGGGCTCGTATGCCGGCTCGTCGGTGGCGATCGTGAGCTTGCCGGAGGTCTTGGTGGCCAACTCGCCCTTGGCGCAGGTGTTCCCGGCCGATCCCGACGGTGTTCCGGTGGCCTGCTCCTCCGGCTGCGGAGCACAGCCGAGAGCGGTGGCGATCAGGGCTGTCGTGGCGACGACGACGGCGCGGCGCAGTGCGCGAGGGGCAAGGTGCATGGCGCGAGATTGGCAGTGGGCCGCCGTGTTTGTCGAGGTCACGGCGGTCAGTTTCCGCATAGTGGGAAGGCGTGTTGCGTCCTTGTGAACACAGCCCGCTTCCCCGGCAGCAGAAGCCGCCGGGGCCGCCGGTCGAGGGCGGGGTTGAAGACCGGCGGCCCGTACCGCTCAGGAGCCGTCATCCTTCGCGGGGCTGCTTCCAGTTGACTGCGCAACAACGCGCGCCGGGAGCGCGCGCAGGACACCAGCGCGTGTGAACGGTTCACACGGGGCGCGTGCGCGGGGGCGCACCGCGCGCGTGCTTGCCACGGCGGCGGCGCTCGCCAGGCCCCGCTCGGCGGTGACCTGCCCTGCGGTCACCAGCCCGCGGTCACCAGCCCCGCGCGTGCCACTCCGGCAGATGAGGCCGTTCCGCGCCCAGCGAGGTGTCGTTGCCGTGCCCCGGGTAGACCCATGTCTCGTCCGGCAGGGCGTCGAAGATCTTCGTCTCGACATCGTGGATCAGACTGGCGAACGCCTCCGGGTCCTTACGGGTGTTGCCCACACCGCCCGGGAACAGACAGTCCCCTGTGAACACATGGGGATGTCCGTGCGGGTCGTCGTAGACGAGAGCGATGGACCCCGGTGTGTGCCCGACCAGGTGGCGCACGGTGAGCTCCACGCGCCCCACCCGGATGATGTCGCCGTCGTCGACCAGGACGTCGGTCGGCACCGAGATGCCGTCGGCGTCGTCCCGGCCGGCGTACGTGCGCGCGCCGGTGGTGTCGACGACCGCGGCGAGCGCCTGCCAGTGGTCACCGTGCTGGTGGGTGGTGACGACGGACGCGATGCCGTCGTCACCGATCATGCCCAGCAGTGTGTCCGCCTCGTTGGCGGCGTCGATCAGTAGTTGCTCGTCGGTGGCCCGGCAGCGCAGCAGATAGGCGTTGTTGTCCATCGGGCCGACCGCGATCTTGGTGATCATCAGGTCCTTGAGCTCGTGCACGTCGGCAGGGCCACCGACCGTCACCTGTCCGCTGTACGTCATGTCGGCAGCCTATAGCGGCAGAGCGGGCCCTGGGCCGTCCGGGCCACCGCAGGGGGCAGAGCGTTGCGGGCAGAGCGGCCCTGGGACCGTACGGCTGTTACAGCGGGGGCAGCGACGGCAGCATGCCGCCTTCCGCGGTCAGCGCGGAGCCGTCGCGGCGTCCCGCGAGCCAACCGAGCAGATCGGGTCCGGAACCTCGGACGGTGACCTCGGGAGTGCCCGCATCGCGGCCAGTCCTCCACGCGCGCGTGCCGTCCGTGAGACGCGTCGAGGGCACATCGGGGTGCCCGGCGAACCGCTCCGCGAGGAAGTCGGTCTCCCGTTGCACGAACTCCGCCGGCAGATCCTCCAGCTCGTACCCGGTCCCGAGATCCACATGGTGCAGCTCCACCTCGACCCAGCGCCGGAACGGCACCCGGGCCGCCGCGTCGGTGACCCCGTTGCGCAGCTCCACCGTGCGTGACCAGTCCGCGGGTGCCGCTCCCGTCTCCTGGAAGCGGGCCCCACTGTCGCGCACGTCGGTGAGCTGCACATCGAGGGGTCGAGGGGCGTCCCGCTCGATGTCGGCGTCCCGGGCGGTGCCGGAGACGTACATGGGGCGCCCCTCGAGGACGTTCACGAGGGCGTCGGCGTTGCGGGCGATGTGGGCGAGGACGTGGCCGCGGCTCCAGCCGGGAAGCCGTGACGGCTCGGCCACCGACGCGTTGTCCAGTTTGGCCGCTGCGGTGAGCAGCCTTTCGGTCGCTTCACGTACAGACACCAGGTCACGAGCGTGATCAATCATGGTGCTGACATTAGCCTCGCCACACCTTTGGGTGAAGGTGGTGAACGAGTGCCATAAATCGAATGCGCGTGCTATAGGGTCGGTCGTGACGTCGGGCATGCTGGATGGCCCGGGATTGTTGTCCCATTCGGGAATCCGACCGGCGTTGTCAGTGGCTCCCCATAGTCTGAGGAACACGGGGGCCTAGTCCGAGAAAACACGGGGGCCTCGCCCCCCTGTCACTTCTCTCAAGAAAGGTGCGGACCGGCGTGGCCGACCGTCTCATCGTCCGTGGCGCGCGCGAGCACAACCTGAAGAATGTCTCGCTCGACCTGCCGCGCGACTCGCTCATCGTCTTCACGGGCCTGTCGGGGTCGGGCAAGTCCTCGCTGGCCTTCGACACGATCTTCGCCGAAGGGCAGCGGCGTTACGTGGAGTCGCTGTCGTCCTACGCCCGGCAGTTCCTCGGCCAGATGGACAAGCCGGACGTCGACTTCATCGAGGGTCTGTCCCCGGCGGTCTCCATCGACCAGAAGTCGACCTCGCGCAACCCGCGCTCGACGGTCGGCACCATCACCGAGGTCTACGACTATCTGCGTCTGCTCTTCGCTCGCATCGGCAAGCCGCACTGCCCCGAGTGCGGCCGCCCGATCTCGCGCCAGTCGCCGCAGGCCATCGTCGACAGGGTCCTGGAGCTGCCGGAGGGGAGCCGCTTCCAGGTCCTGTCGCCGCTGGTGCGTGAGCGCAAGGGCGAGTTCGTCGATCTCTTCGCCGACCTCCAGACCAAGGGCTATTCCCGCGCGCGTGTGGACGGCGAGACGATCCAGCTGTCCAACCCGCCCACGCTGAAGAAGCAGGAGAAGCACACCATCGAGGTGGTCGTCGACCGCCTCACGGTGAAGGACTCCGCCAAGCGCCGGCTCACCGACTCCGTGGAGACCGCCCTCGGCCTGTCCGGCGGCATGGTCGTGCTCGACTTCGTCGACCTCCCCGAGGACGACCCCGAGCGCGAGCGTATGTACTCGGAGCACCTGTACTGCCCGTACGACGACCTCTCCTTCGAGGAGCTGGAGCCGCGCTCCTTCTCCTTCAACTCGCCCTTCGGCGCCTGCCCCGAGTGCACCGGCATCGGCACGCGCATGGAGGTCGACCCCGAGCTGATCGTTCCGGACGAGGACAAGAGCCTCGACGAGGGCGCCATCCACCCCTGGTCCCACGGCCACACCAAGGACTACTTCGGCCGCCTGATCGGCGCCCTCGCGGACGCCCTGGGATTCCGGACGGACATCCCGTTCGCGGGCCTGCCCCAGCGCGCCAGGAAGGCCCTGCTGTACGGCCACAAGACGCAGATCGAGGTCCGCTACCGCAACCGCTACGGGCGCGAGCGCGTGTACACGACGCCGTTCGAAGGGGCCGTTCCCTTCGTCAAGCGGCGGCACAGCGAGGCGGAGAGCGACGCCAGCCGTGAGCGCTTCGAGGGCTACATGCGCGAGGTGCCCTGCCCCACCTGTGAGGGCACGCGCCTGAAGCCGATCGTCCTCGCGGTCACGATCATGGAGAAGTCGATCGCTGAGGTCTCCGCGATGTCCATCAGCGACTGCGCGGAATTCCTGGGCGAGCTGAAGCTCAACACCCGCGACAAGAAGATCGCCGAGCGCGTGCTGAAGGAGGTCAACGAGCGGCTGCGGTTCCTGGTCGACGTCGGCCTGGACTACCTCTCACTCAACCGCGCGGCCGGCACGCTCTCCGGCGGCGAGGCCCAGCGCATCCGCCTGGCCACCCAGATCGGTTCCGGACTCGTCGGCGTGCTGTACGTGCTCGACGAGCCGTCCATCGGTCTGCACCAGCGCGACAACCACCGGCTGATCGAGACTCTGGTCCGGCTGCGCGACATGGGCAACACGCTCATCGTCGTCGAGCACGACGAGGACACCATCAAGGTCGCCGACTGGATCGTCGACATCGGCCCCGGTGCCGGTGAGCACGGCGGCAAGGTCGTGCACAGCGGCTCCCTCAAGGAACTGCTCGCCAACGCCGAGTCACAGACCGGTCAGTACCTGGCCGGCAAGAAGGCGATCCCGCTGCCCGACATCCGACGCCCGCACGACCCGTCCCGGCAGCTCACGGTGCACGGCGCCCGCGAGAACAACCTCCAGGACATCGACGTCTCCTTCCCCCTGGGCGTGTTCACCGCGGTCACCGGTGTGTCCGGCTCCGGCAAGTCCACGCTGGTCAACGACATCCTGTACACGCACCTCGCGCGCGAGCTGAACGGCGCCCGCAGCGTGCCCGGGCGGCACACGCGGGTGGACGGCGACGACCTCGTCGACAAGGTCGTGCACGTCGACCAGTCGCCCATCGGCCGCACCCCGCGGTCGAACCCGGCGACGTACACCGGCGTGTTCGACCACATCCGCAAGCTGTTCGCAGAGACCACCGAGGCGAAGGTCCGCGGCTACTTGCCGGGCCGCTTCTCCTTCAACGTCAAGGGTGGCCGCTGCGAGAACTGCGCGGGCGACGGCACCATCAAGATCGAGATGAACTTCCTCCCGGACGTCTACGTCCCGTGCGAGGTCTGCCACGGCGCCCGGTACAACCGGGAGACCCTGGAGGTCCACTACAAGGGCAAGTCCATCGCCGAGGTCCTGAACATGCCGATCGAGGAAGCGATGGACTTCTTCGAGGCGGTTCCGTCGATCAACCGTCACCTCAAGACGCTGAACGACGTCGGTCTCGGCTATGTCCGGCTCGGACAGTCCGCGACGACTCTGTCCGGCGGTGAGGCCCAGCGGGTGAAGCTCGCCAGCGAGCTGCAGAAGCGCTCCACCGGCCGCACGGTCTACGTTCTCGACGAGCCGACAACCGGTCTGCACTTCGAGGACATCAGCAAGCTGCTGAGGGTGCTGTCCGGCCTGGTGGACAAGGGCAACACGGTCATCGTCATCGAGCACAACCTCGACGTGATCAAGACCGCGGACTGGGTCGTGGACATGGGTCCCGAGGGCGGCGCCGGCGGAGGCCTCGTCATCGCCGAGGGCACCCCCGAGCAGGTTGCCGCGGTCCCCGCCAGCCACACCGGCAAGTTCCTGCGCGAGATCCTCGACGCCGACCGGATCAGCGACGCCGCCCCGATGAAGGCCCCGCGTCGGACGGCCGCCAAGAAGACGGTCGCGGCAGGGGCGACGGCGAAGAAGACGGCGACGGCCAGGACCGCGAAGACGGTCAACAACAAGGCCACCGACAAGGCGGCCGGGGCCACGAAGAAGGCAGCTGCCGCGAAGAAGGCGACGCCCGCGAAGAAGACGACGCGGGCTCGCAAGGCCTGAGGCTCACGGGCAACGAGCCCTGACTCATCCTGGAAAGTGCGGCGCCCCGCGGAACTCCCCGCGGGGCGCCGCACGTTGGATCATCAGCGGCCCGATCCCTGCGGCTGCGACGAACCTTGACTCCTCAACAGCGGATTCGAATGGAACGGAAAGCCGCGTAGCGGAACACCTCTCAGAAGTCCCCCACTTCGGAGGCGTACGGCGGCTCGGCGCCCGCCCGGGAGCAGGTGATCGCGGCAGCCCGCGCCGCGAACCGCAGCAGCCGTGTCCAGCCGTCGGCGCCCAGTCCCGCGAGCGCCTCGGCGGACAGGGCGTCCTGGGCGGCCAGTCCATGCAGCAGGGCCGCGTTCACGGTGTCGCCCGCACCGATCGTGTCCACGACGTCGACCTCCTCACCCGCCACAGAGTGCTCGGCGCCGTCCCGCGTGAAGGCGGTCAGCCCCTCATCGCCCCGAGTGATCACGACTGCCGAAGGCCCCGCGGCCAGCCACTCGCGCGGAGTGCCGCCCAGCCACAGTGCGTCCTCCTCGGAGAGCTTCAGCAGTGACACCGATGGCAGCCAGCTCTTGAACCGGGCCCGGTACCCGTCCGGGTCGGGGATCAGCCCGGCCCGGATGTTCGGGTCGAGCGCGGTGAACACCCCTTGCGAGGCAGCGCTGCGCATCAGCTCCTCATAGGCGCTCGCCCCCGGTTCCAGGACGAGCGAACAGGTACCGAAGGACACAGCGCGGGCCCCCGCGGGCAGCTCCGCAGACGCCGTGAAGAGCCGGTCGGCGGTGCCGTCGACATAGAAGGAATAGGCGGCAGAGCCGTTGGTGTCGATGGTGGCGACCGCGAGCGTGGTCGGCTCCATGCCGCGCTGCACGGCCGACACGTCCACTCCGGCCGCCCGCAGCCCGTCGAGCAGGGCCTCACCGAAGGCGTCGTAGGACGTTCGGGAACAGAAGGCGGTGGGGGAGCCGAGGCGGCCGAGGGACACGGCGGTGTTGTAGGGGCCGCCGCCGAGCGCCGGTTTCAGGCTCGCGAGGGCGCCCGTGCCCTGCGGTACCAGGTCGATCAGGGCCTCACCGGCGACGACGATCACGAGACGGTTCCTTTCACGGTCAGGGGCTGTTCGGGACTGTCGGGTGTGGAGGGCTTGGCGTTGCCCTCGGGCCTCGCTGATTTCCCGCGTCTCGCGGACCTCCCGGACCGCCCCGGCTCTTCGACGCAGCCGCACGAGGTGCGATGCACGAAGGTGCAGGCCAGACGGACGGTCCGGGCGGGCCCGTCCGGTGAGGCGAGGCGGTCCAGGAGCACGCGGACCGCCTGAGCACCGATGTCCCTGCTGGGCTGGGCTATCGCGGTGAGCCTGGGCGAGAACAGGTCGGCCCAGGCGAAGTCGTCGAAGCAGCACAACGCGATGTCGTCGGGCACGGACAGGCCGTGGTCACGCAGGGCGCGCAGGGCACCGATGGTCATCGCGTTGTTGGCGGTGACGAGCGCGGTGGGTGGCGTGGCGAGAGACAGCAGAGCGGCGGTGGCCCGTTCGGCTCCGGCCGACTCGGAGTCGCCGTGCACGAGGAGGCGCTCGTCGTACGCGAGCCCGGCCGCCGTCAGGCCCTCGCGGTACCCGGTGAGCCGCTCGGCTGGTGGTGCTGAGCCCGGGCAGACCGGCGACCAGGCCGATCCGACCGTGGCCGAGGTCGGCGAGATGGGTGACCAGCCGCGCCATGGGTTCGGCGCTGTCGGCGCAGACCTGGTCGAACCGCGTCGAGCCGTCCGCCGGGGCGTCGACCACGCGGTCGAGAAGGACGGTCGGCACCTTGTGGCGCCCGAGATAGGCGAGGAGCTCGCGGGGGTCGGCGGAAGGAGCGACGATCATGCCGTCCACGCGGCGCTCGTGGAGGAGCTGGACGACCTTGCGCTCATGCACGGGATCGTCGTGCGGGTCGGCGATGAGCAGGCTGTAGCCGTGTTCCAGGGCGCCCGCCTCGACGCCCTGGAGTATCTCGGTGAAGTAGGGGTTGCTGATCGCCGACACTGCGAGCCCGATGGATTGGGTGCGGGAGGTCACGAGGGAACGGGCGAGGGTGTTGGGCGTGTAGCCGAGCTCGTCCATGGCCTCCAGCACCGCCTGGCGGGTGTGGGGCAGCACTGGCCGGGTGCCGTTCAGCACATGCGAGACGGTCGCCACGGACACGCCGGCGCTCCGCGCGACGTCGGCCATGGTTGCCATCACGATCCCCTCCCTGCGCCGGCCCCTCCCTGGGACACCGCAACCCGCTCGCCGAGCTCACCGCGGGCTTCTGGCCGGGAACGTATCTCATCCGACGCCGGACGTAAACGCTTGCGCAATCGTTTACGTCCCTCTGCCAGGATCCTGAGCCGGGCGAGCCTGGCCGAGTGGCGGCCGGCGCCTCAGCTCACTCCCACTCCCACCCGATGCCCACGATCCCCGACCGCACCCGTGGCTCGACCAGGTGGACGGACCGGTGCAGCCCGCTGAGGGTCAGCCCCTGGCGGCCGCTGCGGGGCGCTGCCGCCGAGTGCTGGGAGAACCGGTGACAGCGGACCGGGAGGGCGTTCTCGGTGAAGCGGATTTGGAGGGCGTACTGGCCGCCCGCGAGCGGGAAGCCCCGGGCGTACTCGCGGGACACGTCGGCGGTGCCGTCCTCGACGCCGTAACGGAAGAGGTACGTGTCGCCCGCCCGCAGACGTGTACCGAAGAGCAGTTCCGCCACCAGGACCCCGGTGTCGTGATGCCAACGGACCCTTCCCGTACGGCAGTTCTCCACGGCATGCACTGTCATGCGCTCCGGCGCGCAGCCCGGGTCGCCGTGGTGGACGGCGACGAAGCGGTCCACGCCGTCCCTGTGGGCGCGCACGATGTGGTGCGACTCCCGCCCCGCCAGCTCGCGGCGCGCTCCGATCCGTACCCGCTCGTGGTGGGCGAGGGTGTGCAGGCCGCCGTCGGTCGGACAGTCCAGTTCGGCCAGCAGCTGCTCCAGGACGCCCGAGGCCTCCACAAGGGAGCGGTAGGAGCGGGCTGCCGGCTGCTGGAGGGCGGAGTGATCATCGGCCTCGGCGAGCAGCCGGATCAGGGACTCCTCCGGCAGCTGGAGTATCTCCTCCAACGCCCGCACCGCACGCAGAGACTCGGGGCGCTGCGGCCGACGTGCACCTTGCTGCCAGTAGCTCAGGCTGGTGACGCCGACCCTCACCCCACGGCGGGACAGATGGTGCTGCACCCGCTGCAGCGGCAGTCCCCGGGCGGCTATCGCTGCACGCAGGGCTACGTGGAACGGGCCGCCTCGCAGGGCCGTGTCCAGTTCCGCGGTGGCGACGGTGGGGACGTCCGCGTGCTGAGTGGCGTGCGGCATGCAGGGGCCTTTCTGTGGTTGTTCACAACGGCTGGTCAGACCGGTCGCGCGGCTCGTCGGGGCCACCCCGTGGGCGTGGCGGGGGGCTTCACATCCGTACGCCGTTGTTCAGGGCCCCGAGTTCCACCGCATTGAAGCGTGTTGACCAAGTCCCGACAACACCTGTCGCCCAACAGCTGCGCACCCTGGCCGAGTCCCGACGCCGCCGCCCACCCTGTGCTCTCAAGTCCTCGTGCCGGCCCTGGTGTTGATCCTGGTGTTGCCCGCGCAGGCGAAGGTTCTGCCCGGTGACCAGGCCGGGTACATGTCAGCGCGTGGGCTCACCAGGCCCAGCTCCGCCTTCGACCATGCTCCCGCGAGAGTGCCGCGGCCAGGGGCGCGCCCGTCCGCTCATGCTGACGGCGGCCACCCGCGCGCACGGCACGGTGTGCTCGTCGTCACGTACGCCAGGTGAGGCGGACCGCACGTACGCCAGTGAGGCGGGCCGGGCAGCCGAGGGCGATCCACCGGTCAGTCCACCAGGGCCACGGCTCCCGGGGCCGGCGCCGACCACCGCCGTGTCCTGGCCGTTCTCGCCTCCCCGGGGTCCCGCCGACCGGCCGGGCCGGTTATCCACAGCCTCGCCGGAGTGTCAGCGGGCGCCAGTAGGGTGTGAGACATGGCCGACCCCTCCAGCTACCGCCCCAAGCCGGGACAGATCCCGGACTCTCCCGGGGTGTACAGGTTCCGTGACGAGCACCGCCGGGTGATCTACGTCGGAAAGGCGAAGAGCCTGCGCCAGCGCCTGGCGAACTACTTCCAGGACCTCGCGGGCCTGCATCCGCGCACCCGCTCGATGGTCACCACGGCAGCGTCCGTGGAGTGGACGGTGGTGTCCACGGAGGTCGAGGCCCTGCAGCTGGAGTACTCCTGGATCAAGGAGTACGACCCCCGGTTCAACGTCAAGTACCGCGACGACAAGAGCTACCCGTACCTCGCGGTGACGATGAACGAGGAGTTCCCGCGCGTGCAGGTGATGCGCGGTCACAAGAAGAAGGGCGTCAGGTATTTCGGGCCCTACGCGCACGCGTGGGCGATCCGCGACACCGTCGACCTCCTCCTGCGCGTCTTCCCCGTGCGCACCTGCTCGACCGGCGTCTTCAAGAACGCCCGCCGCACCGGTCGCCCCTGCCTGCTCGGCTACATCGGCAAGTGTTCCGCCCCCTGCGTGGACCGCGTCTCCGCCGAGGAGCACCGCGAACTGGCCGATGAGTTCTGCGACTTCATGACCGGCCGTACGAGCACGTATCTGCGCCGCCTGGAGAAGCAGATGACGGAGGCGGCCGACGAGATGGCGTACGAGCGGGCCGCCCGCCTGCGCGACGACATCGAGGCCCTGAAGAAGGCCATGGAGAAGAACGCGGTCGTGCTCGCCGACGCGACCGACGCCGACCTCATCGCGGTCGCCGAGGACGAGCTCGAAGCAGCCGTGCAGATCTTCCACGTCCGAGGCGGCCGGGTACGCGGCCAGCGCGGCTGGGTGACCGACAAGGTCGAGGAGATCACCACCGGCGCACTCGTCGAGCACGCGCTCCAGCAGCTCTACGGCGAGGAGACCGGGGATGCCGTACCCAAGGAGGTCCTGGTCCCGGCCCTGCCCGACCCGGTGGAGCCCGTGCAGGAGTGGCTGACCGCCCGGCGCGGCTCGGGCGTCTCCCTGCGCATCCCCCAGCGAGGCGACAAGCGCGCCCTCATGGAGACCGTGGAGCGCAACGCCCAGCAGGCGCTCGTCCTGCACAAGACCAAGCGCGCCTCCGACCTGACCACGCGCTCGCGTGCCCTGGAGGAGATCGCCGACGCCCTCGACCTGGACAGCGCCCCGCTCAGGATCGAGTGCTATGACATCTCCCACCTCCAGGGCGACGACGTCGTGGCCTCCATGGTCGTCTTCGAGGACGGGCTGCAGCGCAAGAGCGAGTACCGCCGCTTCCAGATCAAGGGCTTCGAGGGCCAGGACGACGTCCGCTCCATGCACGAGGTGATCACCCGCCGCTTCAGGCGCTACCTCGCCGAGAAGGAGAAGACGGGCGAGTGGGCCGACGGTGACACCAGCCTCGGCGACACGGCGACCGGCCCCCTCACCGACACCTCCTCCGCGCCCATCGCCGACGGCCTCGATGCCGACATCACCGACGGCCAGGGCAACGGCCTCAAGGACGACGACGGCCGACCCAAGCGCTTCGCCTACCCGCCGCAGCTCGTCGTCGTCGACGGCGGACAGCCGCAGGTCGCGGCCGCCCAGCGGGCCCTGGACGAGCTCGGCATCGACGACATCGCCGTCTGCGGCCTCGCCAAGCGCCTGGAGGAGGTCTGGCTGCCCGGCGAGGACGACCCGGTCGTCCTGCCCCGCACCAGCGAGGGCCTCTATCTGCTCCAGCGCGTCCGGGACGAGGCGCACCGCTTCGCGATCACCTACCAGCGCACCAAGCGCGCCAAGCGTTTCCGGGCCGGCCCGCTGGACGACGTCCCCGGCCTCGGCGAGACCCGCAAGCAGGCGCTGATCAAGCACTTCGGTTCGGTGAAGAGGCTGCGATCCGCGACAATCGACCAGATCTGCGAGGTTCCGGGCATAGGTCGCAAGACGGCCGAGGCGATCGCCATCGCCTTCGCCCAGGCGGCCCCGGCCGCACCCGCCGTGAACACGGCGACTGGAGAGATCATGGAAGACGAGGAATCCGATACGACGGCGGAGACCTCGGGGGAGCCCGTGTCCGCGGGCCCCCCGGACGAACGACGGGGGCAGGAGAGATGAGCGAGCACGAGACACAGCCCACAGGCGAGCGAGATCAACAGGCTCAGGACACGCACAGGAAGGACGGCGAGGATCTCACCCAGCAGGACGCACCCCAGGAAGAGGGAGCAAAGGTGAGTACGGGCGTCGACGCAGCCGCGGTCCCCGAGGCGGCCATCCCCGAGCTGGTGATCATCTCCGGCATGTCCGGGGCCGGCCGCTCGACGGCCGCCAAGTGTCTGGAGGACCTCGGCTGGTTCGTCGTCGACAACCTCCCGCCCGCGCTGATCCCCACCATGGTGGAGCTCGGCGCCCGCTCCCAGGGCAACGTGGCGCGGATCGCGGTGGTCGTCGACGTCCGTGGCCGTCGCTTCTTCGACAACCTCCGCGAGTCGCTCTCCGACCTCGACACCCGGAGTGTGACACGCCGGATCGTCTTCCTGGAGTCCTCGGACGACGCCCTGGTGCGCCGCTTCGAGTCGGTGCGCCGTCCGCACCCCCTCCAGGGCGACGGCCGCATCGTCGACGGCATCGCCGCCGAGCGCGAGCTGCTGCGTGAGCTGCGCGGCGACGCAGACCTGGTGATCGACACCTCCAGCCTCAACGTCCACGAGCTGCGGGCCAAGATGGACGCCCAGTTCGCCGGCGACGAGGAGCCCGAGCTGCGGGCCACGGTCATGTCCTTCGGCTTCAAGTACGGCCTCCCGGTCGACGCCGACCTGGTCGTGGACATGCGCTTCCTGCCCAACCCGCACTGGGTCCCGGAGCTGCGCCCCTTCACCGGCCTCAACGAGGAGGTGTCGGCGTACGTCTTCAACCAGCCCGGCGCGAAGGAGTTCATCGACCGCTATTCAGAGCTGCTCCAGCTCATCGCGGCCGGATACCGCCGTGAGGGCAAGCGGTACGTGACCATCGCGGTCGGCTGCACCGGCGGCAAGCACCGCTCGGTCGCCACCTCCGAAAAGCTCGCCGCCCGCCTCGCCTCCCAGGGCGTGGAGACGGTGGTCGTACACCGGGACATGGGACGGGAATGACGGGACGTACACCGCGGCTGGGCAGGCTGCGCCGGGCGGTCCCCGAGTCACGCGCCGCCCGACCCACCGAGGCCCGTGGCGCCAGGCCACGCCGCCGGGGCGCCCAGCCCAAGGTCGTCGCCCTCGGCGGCGGTATGGGCCTGTCCGCCTCGCTCGCCGCGCTGCGCCGGATCACGGGCGATCTCACCGCCGTCGTCACCGTGGCGGACGACGGCGGCTCCAGCGGGCGCCTGCGTGACGAGCTGGGCGTGCTGCCGCCCGGCGACCTGCGCAAGGCGCTGGCAGCACTGTGCGGCGACGACGACTGGGGCCAGACCTGGTCCCGCGTCATCCAGCACCGCTTCCACTCCAAGGGTGACCTGCACGACCACGCGGTCGGCAACCTGCTGATCGTCGCCCTGTGGGAGCAGCTCGGCGACCACGTCCAGGCCCTCGACCTGGTCGGCAAGCTGCTCGGCGCGCACGGGCGCGTGCTGCCCATGTCCGCCGTACCGCTGGAGCTGCAGGCCCTGGTCAAGGGGCACGACCCGGACCGGCCCGAGGAGGTCGACACCGTCCGAGGCCAGGCGAACGTCGCCCTCACCCGCGGCGAGGTGCAGTCGGTGCACGTGGTGCCGCACGACCCGCCCGCCGTTCCGGAGGCCGTCGCCGCCGTCCGGGACGCGGACTGGGTGGTGCTCGGCCCCGGGTCCTGGTTCTCCTCCGTTATCCCGCACCTGCTCGTGCCGGAACTCCTGGACGCCGTCACCGAGACGAAGGCGCGCCGGGTACTCTCCCTGAACCTCGCGCCGCAGCCGGGAGAAACCGAAGGCTTCTCACCGCAGCGTCATTTGGAGGTTTTGGGACGACACGCCCCTAAACTCGCCCTGGACGTGGTGCTGGCCGACGAGGCTGCCGTGCCCGACCGCGATGTGCTCACCGAGGCGGCCAAGCGGCTCGGCGCCGCGGTCGAGCTGGCCCCGGTGGCCCGGACGGACGGGACGCCCCGGCACGACCCGGAGCTGCTAGCCGCCGCGTACGACCGTATTTTTCGGATGCATGGAAGGATCGGCCCATGGCGATGACGGCAGCGGTGAAGGATGAGATCTCCCGGCTCCCCGTCACCCGGACCTGCTGCAGGAAGGCGGAGGTCTCCGCCATTCTGCGGTTCGCCGGCGGCCTCCATCTGGTGAGCGGGCGCATTGTGATCGAGGCGGAGCTGGACACCGCGATGGCGGCGCGCCGGCTCAAGCGCGACATCCTGGAGATCTTCGGCCACAGCTCCGAGCTGATCGTGATGGCACCGGGCGGGCTGCGCCGCGGTTCGCGCTACGTCGTACGGGTGGTCGCCGGCGGTGACCAGCTGGCCCGGCAGACCGGGCTGGTCGACGGACGGGGCCGCCCGATCCGAGGCCTGCCCCCACAGGTGGTCTCGGGTGCCACGTGTGACGCCGAGGCCGCCTGGCGCGGTGCGTTCCTGGCGCACGGCTCGCTCACTGAGCCCGGCCGCTCCTCCTCCCTGGAAGTGACCTGCCCGGGCCCCGAGGCCGCGCTCGCCCTGGTCGGCGCGGCCCGCCGGCTGTCGATCGCAGCGAAGGCCCGCGAGGTGCGCGGCGTGGACCGCGTGGTCGTCCGGGACGGCGACGCGATCGGCGCCCTGCTGACCCGCCTAGGTGCGCACGAGTCCGTGCTGGCCTGGGAGGAGCGTCGGATGCGCCGCGAGGTCCGCGCCACGGCGAACCGCCTCGCCAACTTCGACGACGCCAACCTCCGCCGCTCCGCCCGTGCGGCCGTCGCCGCCGGCGCCCGTGTCCAGCGCGCCCTGGAGATCCTGGCCGAGGAGGTCCCCGAGCACCTCGCGGCCGCCGGCCGGCTGCGTATGGAGCACAAGCAGGCCTCCCTCGAAGAGCTGGGCGCCCTCGCCGACCCGCCGCTGACGAAGGACGCCGTCGCCGGCCGTATCCGCCGGCTGCTGGCCATGGCCGACAAGCGGGCCCAGGACCTGGGCATCCCGGGCACGGAGGCGAACCTCTCCGAGGAGCTGGCGGACAACCTCGTGGGGTGAGGTGAGGGATCGTCAAAGGGCCGGTGCCGATGTCCACTTGGGAGGTCGGCGCCGGTATTTGTCAGTCTTTGCGGCACTCTTGACGGGACCGTGATGTGGCATGAGCCTGGCAGTCATTCGTCACTGTGGCGAAACACTGCTAGGGGGGTTCATGAGACCCAGAGCGAGATCGATCCTCGCTGCCGGTGCGCTCCTGATAGGCGGAGCGAGTATCGCACCGATCGCCCAGGCACAACCGGGAAGTTCACAAGACAGCGACCCGAGCGAAGTCAAGGTCTTCCGCGCCGAAGTCACCAAGAAGCAGGTACCCCTGCTGCTGGCGGCGGGCCAGGACGGCCACGAACTCAGTGAGCAGGCGCCCGAGAAGGGCAAGGCCACCGTCGAGGTCTACCTCACCGACGACCAGGCCGAGAAGCTGGAGAAGCAGGGCGTCGAGCTCACCGAGCACGACCTCTCCGCCAGTGCTGAGGCCCGTACCGACAAGGCTGCGGAGGGCGTGTACCGGCCGTACAGCGGCAGCGGGGGGCTCAAGGAGGAGATCGTCCGGACGGGGCAGGAGAACCCCGGCCTCACCAAGGTCGTCTCCATCGGCAAGACGGTGGGCGGCCAGGACATCCTGGCGCTCAAGCTCACCAAGAACGCCAAGAAGGCGAAGGACGGCTCCAAGCCCTCCGTCCTGTACGCCTCCAACCAGCACGCGCGCGAGTGGATCACGCCGGAGATGACCCGGCGCCTGATGCACCACTACCTGGACAACTACAAGACGGACAAGCGCGTCAAGAAGATCGTCGACTCGACCGAGCTGTGGTTCGTCCTCTCGGCCAACCCCGACGGCTACGACTACACCTTCCAGGACGCCAGCACCCGCCTGTGGCGCAAGAACCTGCGCGACATCAACGGCGACGGTGCCATCAGCACCGGCGACGGCGTCGACCTCAACCGTAACTTCCCCTACAAGTGGGGCTACGACGACGAGGGTTCGTCCCCGAACCCCACCAGCGAGACCTACCGGGGCGCTGCCCCGGGCTCCGAGCCGGAGACGAAGGCACTGGATGCCTTCGAGCGCCGTATCGGCTTCGACTACGGCATCAACTACCACTCCGCCGCCGAACTCATCCTGTACGGCGTCGGCTGGCAGGTGGCCACCAACACCCCGGACGACGTCCTCTACAAGGCCCTCGCCGGTACGCCGGACAACCCCGCGATCCCGGGCTACCACCCGCAGGTCTCCTCGGAGCTCTACACGACGAACGGCGAGGCGGACGGCCACGCCTCGAACGTCAACGGCATCGCGATGTTCACGCCCGAGATGTCGACCTGCCAGACCGCGTCGAACATCGACCCGAACGACCAGTGGAACGCCAGGGACTGCCAGTCGGTCTTCAACTTCCCGGACGACGAGAAGCTGATCCAGCAGGAGTTCGCCAAGAACGTCCCGTTCGCGCTCTCCGTCGCCGAGTCGGCCGCGCACCCCGACCAGCCGTCCTCCTCGCTCGGCCTGAAGGCCGCCGACTTCACCCCGGCACCCTTCACCACGTCGTACTCCCGCGGCGCCGACCAGGAGGTCTCCGTCGTCGCACGCAAGTCCGTGCGCGACAAGGAGCTCAAGTACCGCGTCAACGGCGGCCGTACGCACGACATGGCGCTCAGGCCCTGGAAGGGCGGCGAGACGTACGGCGGTGAGGACAACCTCTACTTCGACGAGTACCGCGCCAAGGTCGCCGACGGCGACCGGGGCGACAAGGTCGAGGTGTGGTTCACCGGAGAGACCAGGAGCGGAAAGAAGGTCTCCAGCGAGCACTTCACCTACACCGTGGCCGAACGGCCGCGCGCGGACGTGCTCGTGGTCGCAGAGGAAGGCGCCACCGCCGCCCACGGGCAGAAGTACGTCGACGCGGTCAAGGCCAACGGCCACCGGGCGATCGTCTGGGACGTCGCCGCTCTGGGCGCGCCCGACGCGCTCGGCGTGCTCGGCCACTTCGACACGGTCGTCCACTACACCGGCGCGAACGTCCCCGGTAACGCCACCCAACTCCAGTTGCGTGCCTACCTCAACGAGGGCGGCAAGCTGATGGAGGCGGGCGAGCAGGCCGGCGGCAACGTCGACCTCGGTGGCGGCACGCTGTCGGACGACTTCAGCCAGTACTACCTGGGCGCCTACTCCCGTACGTCGCTCCCCGGCGCCACCGGATTCACCGGCTCCGGCGGGCTCGGCGGGTTCACCGGGGCGCTCGGCGACGCCACGGGCAACCCGCTCGACAAGGCCGGGAGTTACAGCGTCACCTCGGACCAGCTGGCCGTCGACACCTACCCGCAGTTCGCCAGCGCGGGCGCGGGCCAGTTCGCCGGAACGGTCAACCCGTACGGCCCCTACGCGGGTTCGTGGATGGCGGCCGCCGTGCACACCGACGACGCTTACAAGCGGCTCACCAGGACCGTCGACCTCACCGGTGTGACCGCGGCCCAGCAGCCGACCCTGCGCACCCAGTTGCTGTGGGACGTCGAGCCCGGCTACGACAACGTCCTGATCGAGGCGCACACCACCGGCGGTGAGGACTGGACGACGCTTCCCGAGAAGGGCGGCGCCGGCAGCAACACGGTGCCCGCGGAGTGCGAGGCCGGCTTCTACATGGCCGAGCACCCCTGGCTCAAGCACTACCTGACGCAGTCGGCCGCGGGCTGCACCGCGTCCGGCACCAGCGGCCAGTGGAACGCCCTCACCGGCGCCTCCGCGGGCTGGCAGCAGGTGGAGTTCGACCTGAGCGCGTATGCCGGCAAGTCGGTCGAGATCTCGGTCAGCTATGTCTCCGACCCGGGCTTCGGCGGTCGCGGCGTCCTCGCCGACCAGGCCGCGCTCGTCGTCGACGGCACGGCCACCGGGACCGAGGGCTTCGAGACGTCGCTCGGCGCCTGGAGCGTGACCGGACCGCCCGCGGGCAGCCCGGCCGTCCTCAGGGACTGGGCGCGCACCGGGGCGCTGTTCCAGACGTACGGTGCGATCACCACGCACGACACGGTGCTGCTGGGATTCGGCCTGGAACACGTCACCGCGGCGGCCGACCGGACGGCGCTCATCGGAAAGGCCCTCGACTCACTTGACGAGTGACACGCCGAGGTCAACCGTGTGCAACGCACAGTGACCGAATCGAGTGATCCCGGCTTCCGGGCGGGGCGGTCCGTACCCCTACTGGCGGGTACGGACCGCCCTGCCGTGTATGAGGCATCTGGATGTCACCACGGAGGTCTCAGGGAGGTAGGGTCGTAGGCGGTCGGGGACATCCCAAACAGAGCTCGCCGGCACCGCATGGCCGGCGTACCAACGAGGAGATCGGTTCGTGACGATCCGCGTAGGCATCAACGGCTTCGGTCGTATCGGTCGCAACTACTTCCGCGCGCTGCTGGAGCAGGGTGCTGACATCGAGATCGTGGCTGTCAACGACCTGGGTGACACCGCGACCACGGCGCACCTGCTGAAGTACGACACCATCCTGGGTCGGCTCAAGCACGAGGTCACCCACACCGCCGACACGATCACCGTCGACGGCCACACCATCAAGGTGCTGTCCGAGCGCAACCCGGCCGACATCCCCTGGGGTGAGCTGGGTGTCGACATCGTCATCGAGTCGACCGGCATCTTCACCAAGAAGGACGACGCCGCCAAGCACATCGCCGGCGGCGCCAAGAAGGTCCTCATCTCGGCTCCGGCCAAGGACGAGGACATCACCATCGTGATGGGCGTCAACGAGAACAAGTACGACCCGGCGAACCACCACGTCATCTCCAACGCCTCCTGCACCACCAACTGTGTGGCGCCGATGGCCAAGGTCCTCGACGAGAACTTCGGCATCGTCAAGGGTCTGATGACGACCGTGCACGCGTACACGAACGACCAGCGCATCCTGGACTTCCCGCACAAGGACCTGCGCCGCGCCCGTGCCGCCGCGGAGAACATCATCCCGACCACGACCGGTGCCGCCAAGGCCACCGCCCTGGTCCTGCCGCAGCTCAAGGGCAAGCTGGACGGCATCGCGATGCGAGTCCCGGTCCCGACCGGCTCGGCCACCGACCTGGTCGTGGAGCTGTCGCGCGAGGTCACCAAGGACGAGGTCAACGCGGCGTTCAAGAAGGCCGCCGAGGGTGAGCTGCAGGGCTACCTGTCCTACACCGAGGACGAGATCGTCTCCTCGGACATCGTCAGCGACCCGTCGTCCTGCACCTTCGACTCCTCCCTGACCATGGTCCAGGAGGGCACCTCGGTGAAGATCCTGGGCTGGTACGACAACGAGTGGGGCTACTCCAACCGCCTCGTCGACCTCACGGTCTTCGTCGGCAACCAGCTCTGATATATCCAGAGCAGGCGCATTGATGTGAGAGCAGGGCTCGGGTGGCGCAGGGACGCGCCGTCCGAGCCCTGACTCACGTGCAGATCAGACCTGTTGGATCACGAGTGCTTCCGGGCACTTACGAGCGATCACGAGCCCTTCTCAGGAGTCCCCTTCATGAAGACGATCGACGAACTTCTCTCCGAAGGCGTCGCCGGTAAGCGGGTCTTCGTCCGCGCCGACCTGAACGTGCCGCTGGACGGCACCACGATCACCGACGACGGCCGTATCCGCGCCGTCCTGCCCACCGTCAAGGCGCTGGCCGATGCGGGCGCCCGCGTGGTCGTCGCCTCGCACCTGGGCCGCCCCAAGGGTGCCCCGGACCCCGTGTTCTCCCTGGCCCCCGCCGCCGCGCGCCTCGGTGAACTGCTCGGCGCGGACGTCGCGTTCGCCAACGACACGGTCGGTGAGTCCGCCCAGGCCGTGGTCGCCGGCCTCGCCGACGGTCAGGTCGCGGTCGTCGAGAACCTCCGCTTCAACGCCGGTGAGACGAGCAAGGACGACGCCGAGCGCGGCGCCTTCGCCGACCGGCTGGCCGCCCTCGTGGACGTTTACGTCGGCGACGGCTTCGGTGCGGTGCACCGCAAGCACGCCTCCGTGTACGACCTTCCGGCCAAGCTGCCGCACTACGCCGGCTACCTCATCGCGAACGAGGTCGGCGTCCTGAAGAAGCTCACCGACGACGTCAAGCGGCCGTACGTCGTCGCGCTCGGCGGCGCCAAGGTGTCCGACAAGCTCGCCGTCATCGACCAGCTGCTCGCCAAGGCCGACCGGCTGCTCATCGGCGGCGGCATGGCGTACACCTTCCTCAAGGCCAAGGGCTACGAGGTCGGCATCTCCCTCCTTCAGGAGGACCAGGTCCCGACGGTCACCGAGTACATGGAGCGCGCCGAGAAGAACGGCGTCGAGATCGTCCTGCCGGTCGACGTCCTGGTCTCCACCGAGTTCCCGGACCTGAAGACCAAGGCCCCGGCCAACCCCACGACCGTCGCCGCGGACGCCATCCCGGCCGACCAGGAGGGCCTGGACATCGGTCCGGAGACCCGCAAGCTGTACGCCTCGAAGCTCGCCGACGCCGCCACCGTCTTCTGGAACGGCCCCATGGGCGTCTTCGAGCACCCCGACTACGCCGAGGGCACCAAGGCGGTCGCCCAGGCCCTCGTCGACTCCAAGGGCTTCTCCGTGGTCGGCGGTGGCGACTCCGCCGCGGCCGTCCGCACCCTGGGCTTCGACGAGACGGCATTCGGCCACATCTCGACCGGTGGCGGCGCCTCCCTCGAATACCTCGAGGGCAAGACGCTCCCCGGCCTCGCCGCACTGGAGGACTGACCCCATATGAGCACGCGCACGCCGCTGATGGCGGGCAACTGGAAGATGAACCTCAACCACCTCGAGGCCATCGCGCACGTCCAGAAGCTCGCCTTCGCCCTGGCCGACAAGGACTACGAGGCCGTCGAGGTCGCCGTCCTGCCGCCCTTCACCGACCTGCGCTCCGTGCAGACCCTGGTCGACGGCGACAAGCTGAAGATCAAGTACGGCGCCCAGGACATCTCGGCGCACGACTCCGGTGCCTACACGGGCGAGATCTCGGGCTCGATGCTGGCCAAGCTGAAGTGCACGTACGTGGCGATCGGCCACTCCGAGCGCCGCCAGTACCACGCCGAGACCGACGAGATCGTCAACGCCAAGGTCAAGGCCGCCTACAAGCACGGCCTGACCCCGATCCTGTGTGTCGGCGAGGAACTGGACGTCCGCGAGGCGGGCAACCACGTCACCCACACCCTCACCCAGGTCGAGGGCGGTCTGAAGGACCTCTCGGCCGAGCAGGCCGAGACCGTCGTGATCGCCTACGAGCCCGTCTGGGCCATCGGCACCGGCAAGGTCTGCGGCGCCGAGGACGCCCAGGAGGTCTGCGCCGCCATCCGCGCCAAGATCGCCGAGCTGTACTCGCAGGAGCTGGCCGACCAGGTCCGCATCCAGTACGGCGGCTCCGTGAAGGCGGGCAACGTCGCGGAGATCATGGCCCAGGCCGACATCGACGGCGCCCTCGTCGGCGGTGCCTCACTGGACGCCGACGAGTTCGTCAAGATCGTGCGGTTCCGCGACCAGTGAGTTCCTGGTAAGCGGGATCCGTCGTACCCTTGCGGGGGCACAGCTCAGTGGCTGTGCCCCTGTCGTCCATCCAGATCCGAGGAAGTTGGTCCAGCCGTGGTTATGGGGTTCTCGATCGCCCTGATCGTCTTCAGCGGGCTGCTGATGCTGCTGGTGCTGATGCACAAGGGCAAGGGCGGCGGCCTCTCCGACATGTTCGGTGGCGGCATGCAGTCGTCCGTCGGTGGCTCCTCGGTCGCCGAGCGCAACCTCGACCGGATCACCGTTGTGGTCGGTTTGCTGTGGTTCGCGTGCATTGTCGTGCTCGGTGTCCTGATGAAGGTGAACAACTGACCGGCACGCACAATCCACACGTAAGGCCCCATGTTCGGTACGCGCAGCTCAGCGCGGCCTATCATGGGGCTTGCGTCTAGGTGTGAGGGCTCTGTAACTCCAATCACTGGACGCGCGTTGGGCCTTACGTAGACTGAGGCGCTCGCAGCGAAGCGAAACGCCGACTCGCTTCGCGGCACCATCACGCAGGGAGTTACGACCGTGGCAAGTGGCAACGCGATCCGAGGAAGCCGGGTCGGGGCGGGGCCGATGGGCGAGGCCGAGCGGGGCGAGTCCGCGCCCCGGCTGCGCATCTCCTTCTGGTGCTCCAACGGGCATGAGACCCAGCCCAGCTTCGCCAGCGACGCGCAGGTCCCCGACACCTGGGACTGCCCGCGCTGCGGCTTTCCCGCCGGACAGGACCGGGACAACCCGCCGGACCCGCCGCGCACCGAGCCCTACAAGACGCACCTCGCGTATGTACGGGAGCGGCGCAGTGACGCGGACGGCGAGGCGATCCTCGCCGAGGCGCTCGCCAAACTGCGGGGCGAAATCTAGGAATTGAGGCCGGTCGGACACCCTCGGGTGCCCGGCCGGACCTGTACGAGGCACCGGGGCCGAGCCGCTCGCGGACCGATTGTCAGTGGCGCCCTCTACGGTTTGTGCATCGATCTTCTGCATCGATGGACCGGGAGGGGGAGTCGTGGCGACGGCTGAGACGGTGGGCGTGGGTGCGCCCGTGTGGCGCGGAGGCTTCGGGCGGCTGTGGAGCGCCGCCGTGCTCTCCAGCTTCGGCGACTCCCTGCGTGCGGCGGCCCTGCCGCTCCTCGCCGTGACCCTCACCGACCGGCCGCTGCTGATCGCCGCGGTCACGGCCTGTGGCTATCTGCCGTGGATCGTCTTCGGGCTGCTCGGCGGTGCCGTCGCCGACCGGGTGGACCAGCGGCGCGCGATGTGGACGGTGGATGCGTTACGGGGCCTCCTGGTCGGCGCTTTCGCGGTGGCCGTGGCGTTAGGTCACGCTTCGATCGGCCTGCTCATCGCACTGGCTTTCGCTCTGACCGCGCTCCAGACACTGTTCGACAACGCCGCCACGGCCCTCCTCCCCGCCCTGGTGGGCCATGACGCGCTGGGCAGTGCGAACGCCCGCCTGATGACCGGGCAGCGCATCGCCGGCGGACTGGTGGGCGGGCCGGTGGTGCCGGTGCTGCTGGCGGCGGGAGCGGCCGTGCCCTTCGCGGCCGACGCCGGCACCTATCTGGTGGCGGCCGTGCTGGTGGCCTCGCTGCGGATCGAGGCGTCCGAGCGGGGGCCGGCACCGGAGGGCAGCACCCTGCGCCGGGAGATCGCGGAGGGACTGCGCACCCTGTGGCGCGACGGGGCCCTGCGAAGACTGTGCGTGGCCAGCGCGCTGTGCAACGTCGGCATGGGTGCCCAGCTGGCCACCCTGGTCCTCCTGGTGACCGGGTGGCTGGACGCCGGCCCTGTGGGGTTCGCGGTGGCGGGCGCCGCCTTCACCGTCGGCGGCCTGGTCGGGGGAGTGCTGAACGGTCGGATCGTGAAGCGCGTGGGCGGGATCCGGGCCGTGCTGCTCGCCGGCGCGGTGCAGATCGCGGCCCTCGTCGTCATGGGCACCGTGCGCAGCCTGGCCGTTCTGGTGGCCGCCCTGGCCGTCTTCGGGCTCATGGGCATGGTGTGGAACGTCAACACGATGACCCTCATGCAGCAGCGCAGCCCCGTGGCGCTGCTGGGCCGGGTGGCCTCGGCGTTCCGGACCCTGGCCTTCGCCGGGGTGCCGCTCGGCGCCCTGCTGGGCGGTGCCGTCGCGACCGCCTGGGGCCTCAACACCCCGCCCCTGCTCACGGCAGCCTTCTTCGTACTGGCCGTCGCCTCGCTGATACCTGTGCGCAAGCCGGACGTACCTGTTGTTGCGCCGGACGACGACGCCACGACGGCTCACGCCGCGCGCTGATCAATTAGGTTGGAACAGCTGGGACAGGCACGAAAGAAGGCTGAAGTCGGACATGAACGCAGACGGCCGTACCAGGCTCAACCAGACGCACGAGTGGACCGCGTTGGCCAAGCACCGAGAAGAGCTCGGCGAAGTGCGGCTGCGGGAGCTGTTCGCCGCCGACCCGGGTCGTGGTGCCGGGTACACGCTGCAGGTCGGTGACCTGCACGTCGACTACTCCAAGCACCTGGTCACCGACGAGACGCTGCGGCTGCTGCGCGAGCTGGCCGCCGCGACGGACGTGTTCGGGCTGCGGGACGCGATGTTCCGCGGTGAGAAGATCAACACCACCGAGAACCGCGCCGTGCTGCACACCGCGCTGCGCGCCCCCCGTGACGCGGTCATCGAGGTCGACGGGGAGAACGTCGTCCCCGGGGTGCACGCCGTCCTCGACAAGATGGCCGACTTCGCCGAGCGGGTCCGCTCCGGCGCCTGGACCGGGCACACCGGCAAGCGCATCAGGAACGTCGTGAACGTGGGCATCGGCGGCTCCGACCTCGGCCCGGCGATGGCGTACGAGGTGCTGCGCAGCTTCACCGACCGCGACCTGACCGTCCGCTTCGTGTCGAACGTCGACGGCGCCGACCTGCACGAGGCCACCCGCGACCTGGACGCGGCCGAGACGCTGTTCGTCATCGCCTCCAAGACGTTCACGACGATCGAGACGATCAGCAACGCGACCTCGGCGCGCAACTGGCTGCTGGGCGAGCTGAAGGCGGGTCCGGAAGCCGTCGCCAAGCACTTCGTCGCCCTGTCGACGAATGCCGAGAAGGTGGCGGACTTCGGCATCGACACGGTCAACATGTTCGAGTTCTGGGACTGGGTCGGCGGGCGCTACTCCTATGACTCGGCGATCGGCCTGTCCCTGATGATCGCCATCGGGCCGGACCGCTTCCGGGAGATGCTCGACGGTTTCCGGATCGTCGACGAGCACTTCCGCACGGCGCCGGCGGAGTCCAACGTGCCGCTGCTGCTCGGCCTGTTGGGCATCTGGTACGGCAACTTCCACGACGCCCAGTCGCACGCGGTGCTGCCATACAGCCACTACCTGTCGAAGTTCACGGCGTATCTGCAGCAGCTGGACATGGAGTCCAACGGCAAGTACGTCGGCCGGGACGGGCGGGAGGTCGACTGGCAGACCGGGCCGGTCGTGTGGGGCACGCCGGGCACCAACGGGCAGCACGCGTACTACCAGCTGATCCACCAGGGCACCAAGCTGATCCCGGCGGACTTCATCGGCTTCGCCGAGCCCGTCGCCGAGATGAGCGACGGACTGAAGGCGCAGCACGACCTGTTGATGGCGAACTTCTTCGCGCAGACGCAGGCGCTGGCGTTCGGCAAGACGCCGGAGGAGGTGCGGGCCGAGGGGGTGCCGGAGGAGCTGGTGACCCACAAGACGTTCAAGGGCAATCACCCGACGACGACGGTCCTCGCGCGCGAGCTGACTCCGTCGGTCCTCGGGCAGCTGATCGCGCTGTACGAGCACAAGGTGTTCGTGCAGGGCGCCGTGTGGAACATCGACTCCTTCGACCAGTGGGGCGTCGAGCTCGGCAAGGTCCTCGCCAAGCGCGTCGAACCCGCGCTGACCGAGGGCGCCGAGGTGCCGGGGCTGGACGCGTCGACGCAGGCGCTCGTCGCCAAGTACCGGGAGCTGCGCGGCCGGCAGTGACCGCGGACCTGGCGGTGACCGCGGGTGCGGAAGGCGGGCGGCGCGTGGCCGTCCGCTTCCCGTCAACTCCCTCGTTGATCATGGGCACGATCACTCGGGGGAGTGGGAATTGGCTGATCCACAAGGGAGTTGGACCGGCGGCGCTCTGACCGCGCAGTCGTTCCTGAAGCCTCATCAGGTCGCGAAGGCGGTGTTCCATCCGACCTGGATCCCGAACTCGCTGGATCCGTCGGTGGACGCGCTCAAGAAGGCACGCGTCAGTGTGGGGCCGTCGCGGCGTTCGGTGTCTACGTCGCTGAAGTTGCTGCTGCTGTTCATGGGCTCGGCGCTCGGGACTCTGTTGATCTTCCGCTCGGGCGGCTCGGTAGGGCGATGCCCGTGACCGTCACGGGGGCGCCCATGATGAAGACGAAGCCCAGCCACCCTGTCGCCGATCCCCACGCCCACTCCGATGCCGACCCCGCCGCCACCGCAGTACACCCCGAACGGCTTCGTACCATCGCAGGGCAACCCGTACGGGCCGCCCGGATACCCCTACGGCCGACCCCCGCAAGGGAATCCGTACGGCCGGGCTGCGCAGCACCCTCACGGGCCGCAGTCTCCGCAGAACCCGCCGCCGCCCTACAGCCCGCAACCTCCGTACAGCCCGCAGCAGCCATCCGGCCCCGGACCCTATGGCCCCGGCCCCTACGGCAGCTGACCTCGCGGAATCGGTTACCGGCCCCGCCGTAGGTCAGGTGACCGCGCTCAGTGTGTCGGCGAGCCGGCGGTGGGCGGCGCGGGAGGCCGGGAGGGCGGCGAGTGTGGCCGCTCCGGCGACTGCGGCCGTGCCGAACAGCACCAGGAGGGCGGCGGACGGACCCTGGGCGATCCCGGCGCCGATGCCGCTCGATCTGCCCTGGGCGTCGATCAGCCAGTGCGCGAGGGGCGTGCCCAGGGCCGTGCCGACGACGACCGCGGCCAGGGCGGTGCAGGCCGTGGAGGTGACGGTGATCGCGGTGATCTGCCGGGGGGACAGTCCGATGGCCTTGAGGGCCAGCAGGTCGCGCTCGCCCTCGCGGACGGCGCCGCCGATCGCGGTCAGCAGCTCGATGAGCCCGATGAGGGCCAGCACGGCGATCAGGCCGACGACGACTCCGCGCAGGGCCGAGAGGCCGTCGGCGGGGTTCGGCACGGCATGTACGTCGAGGCGCCCGTGCCCGGTGGTGGCCAGCCGGTCGGCGACCTCGCCGGGGTCCGCGCCCGGGCGGAGCCGCAGCTCGTAGAGGGTGGGGCCGAGGCCGGGGTCGTTCTCGCGGAGGGTGTCGAGGGAGGTGGAGATGACCCGGCCGGCGTTCTCCGGCTCGACACTGCGGCCCACGATGTGCAGGATCTGCGGCTGGTCCCCGACGGTCATCCGGACCCAGTCTCCGACCCGCACGTCCAGCAGATCCAGCAGCCCCTGCCCGGCCACCGCCTCGTCGCGGCCCTGCGCCGGGCGGCCCTCGGCCAGGGCGTACGGGTAGGGGTCCTCGCGGGTGCCGAGGCCGCGCAGGGCGATCGTGGCTGTCTGGCCCGGGACCAGGGCTGCCACCTCGACGCCGGGGTAGGCGGCGGTGACCTGCGGGTCGCGTTCCAGCAGGGTGCGGGTGTCCCGGTCGGCCAGGCCGGAGTCGGCGTGGACGGTCAGGGCGGTCGGCAGGCCGATCTGCTCGGGGCTGCTGTCGAAGCGCTCGATCGTGGTCCACGCGCTCATCGCCACCACGATCAGCAGCAGCGGCAGCGCGAGCCGGGCGACCGTCGCCAGGGATCTCAGGCGACGCGTGAACGCCCTGTGCCAGCCCAGCACCAGCGCGGGCGGCAGCCGCAGCCCGAGCGCCTGCCGGGCCACACTCGACAGCCGCCCGCCGTGCGGTGCCGCCGGCCGTGGCACCGGCACCGGGGGCACGCGCCCCGCCCGCCAGGCCGCGAGCCCGGTGGTCGCGCCGATGAGCAGCACCGCCGCCACGGGAACCGTGAACAGCGCAACGGTGTGCCCGGGCAGCCCCTGCCACACCCCGACCGCGTCCCCGAGCCGGCCCGGGATGTGGCTGCCCAGGGCCTGGATGAGGGTCGCGGCGGCGACGGCACCCAGCAGCGCGTAGGCGAGGTGCTGCAGCAGGAAGACGCGGACCACCTGGCCCGGTGTGAAGCCGATCGCCTTCAGCACGGAGATGTCCCGCAGATGACCGCGGATGCGGGTGCCGATCGCCCCGTGGACGGCGAGCCCGGCGGCGACCAGCGCGCCCAGCCCGAACAGGCCCAGCACCTGCCCGAGCAGCCGGTTGTCGCCCTGCGCCTCGGCGCGCCCCTGCTTCCAGGTGGAGACCTCGCTGACCGCGCCGGCGCCCAGCACGGTCACGGCGCGCTGGACGGCGTAGTCCGTGTCGTCGGGGTCCGTCAGGCGCAGCCCGATCACCTGACCGCCCGGGTCGGGGACGGCGGACGGCGGCGCCCAGACGAGGCCCGGCTGCTCGCCCGGGCGGTAGCGCGGCTCGGCGCTGTCGGCGATGCCGAGGACGGTCACGGTCCGGGCGGTGCCGGTGCCGGGCAGGGTGAGGGTGTCGCCTGGGGCGGCGAGAAGGGCGCGGGCGAGGCGGGTCTCCAGGACGACGCCATCGGGGTTCGAGGGGTCCAGCCAGTGGCCGGAGGTGATCAGGGGGCGGCCGACGGTGGGGCGCTCGGGGGTGCCGCGCAGTTCGACGGTGGCACGGGTCCCCTGGGAGGACAGGGTGGTGGAACCGGTCGGGTAGGGGCCCGCGACGGACTCGACGCCGTCGAGCTCGGCCAGTTTCCCGGTGTCGGCCGAGGGCCCGGTGTGCAGCCACACATGTGCGCCGTGCGCCTGGGTGAAGACGCGCTGCCAGGGGTTGGTGGCGTAGCCGAACAGGGCCGTGGCCAGCAATAGCGACACGACGATCCCGGCCGTGGCCAGCACGAGGAACAGCGCCTCGCCGCGATGCGTGCGCAGATCGGAGTGTGCCCAGCGCAGGGTGGCTCGCATGGGCGTCAGCCTCGCCGCTCGGGACCGGCAGGCCCGCGCAGGGGGCGGGGATCGTCGTAGCGCCGCATCTCAGTCCCTGAGCTCCAGCACACCCGACGTCCCGGTCCGGCGTGGCGGTGTGCCTGCGTCCAGTTCGGCGTCGTCGGCTATGCGGCCGTCGAAGAAGCTGATCACGCGGTCCGCGGCGCTGGCGAGCCGGGCGTCATGCGTGACCAGCACGATCGCCTGGCCGCGCTGGTGGAAGCGGGACAGCAGCCGCATCACCTCGCGGGTGCCCTTGCTGTCCAGGCTGCCGGCCGGTTCGTCGGCGAGCAGCAGCGGCGGACGGTTGACGAGGGCGCGGGCCAGCGCGACCCGCTGTTGCTCGCCGCCGGACAGCTCGCCCGGCAGGCTCCGCTCCTTGCCGTCGAGACCCAGCTCGCCCAGCAGCTCCGCCCGCTCGGCCCGCGCCCGCTTCGGGGCGACGCCGGCCAGCAGCGCGGGCAGCTCCACGTTGTCGGCGACGGACAGGTCGGAGACCAGGTTGAAGAACTGGAAGACGATCCCGATCCGCTTCCTGCGCTCCACCGCCCAGCGGGCCTCGCTCCACCGGTCCGCGCACTCGCCGTCCAGCCAGATGCTCCCGCTGTCCGGACGCTGCAGCCCGCCCAGCAGATGCAGCAATGTCGACTTACCGGCACCGGACGGCCCGGTGACGGCCACGAACTCGCCCTGCCGGACGGAAAGATCAACGCCCCGCACGGCATGCGCCGGAGCGCCCTCGCCGCCCTGATGCGTCTTGACCAGGCCTTCGGCCCGCAGCACCGGGCGGCTCTCGGCGCGCGGCGCCGCAGGAGCGGAATCGTCGCTCATTCCTGCTCCTCCAGCTCTTCCTGGCACCGTTCCAGCCAGTCGAGGTCGGCCTGCAGATGCAGCATCGCGCCCTCGATCAGCAGATGGGCGATGCGGTTGTCCCGGTCTTCGGCGGCGGCCAGTTTCGACAGTTGACGCATGGTGTTCAAGTACTGGCGCCGCTGTTGGTTGATAAGGGCGATCTGGTTGGCGAGCCCCGTCTGCGGGGCGACGGCCAGCTTCATGAAGAACTCGTCCCGCACCCGTGGCTCGTCCTCGGGCTCCTCGAACCAGGCGCGCAGCGCCTCACGCCCGGCGTCGGTGAGGTGGTAGACCTTCTTGTTGGGCCGGCTCGACTGCTCGACGTCCTCGCCCTCTATCAGCCCCGATTTCTCGAGACGGGCGAGGGTCACATAGATCTGGCCGACGTTCGGCTGAGGGTACGCGGAGCCCAGCAGTTGCTCAAGGTCCTGCTTCAGCTCATAGCCGTGCGCCGGGCCGCGCGCCAGCAGGGCCAGGAGGGGCAGCCGCACTCGTGCTCTCCTCCTCGCATCATGGGTAATGTGCCGCGAGGCCTAGTATCGCGCATACCTAACAGGTATACATGGCCTCTGACTCCGGGCGAAGGTGCCTGGGGCCGGTGTGCAAGGAGGAACCTATGCGGTGGATCCACGCCGCCGGTAGGGGCCTTCTCGTCCTCGTTGTGATCCTGACCGGCTACGTTGCCTCCGGCGCCCGCGCCGACGAGGGTCCCGCGGGCGGCAGGGGACCCCTGACCCTCGCCACCGCCGGCGACCTCACCGGCTATCTCGGTTCCGTCCTGGAGGGCTGGAACCGCACTCACCCCGACGAGAAGGTCACCCTCGTCGAGCTGCCCGACTCCGCCGACGAGACCCACGCGCAGATGACCACCGACCTGCGCGGCGGTGACCGCAGCCGCTTCGACGTCCTCAACATCGACGTCAGCTGGACCTCGGAGTTCGCGGCGCAGGGCTGGATCCGCCCCCTGGCGCGTGACCGCTTCCCGCTCGGGAGCTTCCTGCCGCCCGTCGTGGACACGGCGACCTACGACGGACAGCTGTACGCGGTCCCGTACGTCACCAACGCCGGCCTGCTCCTGTACCGCAAGGACATCCTCGCCAAGGAGGGCGTCGACCCACCGCGCACCTGGGCCGAACTGGAACGGGCCGCGAAGTCCATCGCGCCCAAGTACGGCCTGGACGGCTACGCGGGGCAGTTCCTGCCGTACGAAGGGCTCACGGTCAACGCCGCCGAGGCCGTCTACTCGGCGGGCGGCTCGATCCTCGGCGACGAGGGCGAGCGCGTCACCGTGAACTCGACGGCGGCCCGCGACGGCATCGACTTCCTCGCCCGGGGCATCCGCGAGGGCTGGATCCCCGAGCGGGCGCTCACCTACAAGGAGGAGGAGTCCAAGCAGGCCTTCCAGGACGGACGCCTGCTCTTCCTGCGCAACTGGCCCTACGCCTATGTCGGCGCGTCGGCCAAGGGCTCGCCGGTCTCCGGGCGGATCGGCGCCGTACCGCTGCCGGGTCCGGACGGGCCGGGGACGAGTGTGCTGGGCGGCTCCAACCTGGCCGTCTCCTCCCATGCCCGGCACCCCGACTCGGCCGCCCGTCTGATCGCGTACCTGACCAGCGAGCGCGTCCAGCGCCAAGTCCTCACGCGGGGTGCCCTGCCGCCGGTACGGGCCGACCTGTACGAGGATCCCGGGCTGGTGCGGGAGTTCCCGTACCTGCCGACCCTGCGCCAGAGCGTGCAGACGGCCGCGCCGCGCCCGAAGAGCCCGCGCTACGACCAGGTGAGCCTGGTCGTGCAGGCGGTCGTGCACGACGCGATGACCGGGCGCGAGACGCCCGAGGCCGCGGTGCGCCGGCTGGCGCGAGAGCTCGACACCATCGCGCGCTGAGTAGTTACCCGTTAGGTAACGGCAGCATCTCATCCCTCCTTACTCTGTCGTGGTATGCCCTATTTTGCTAGGTCAACTGCTCGGTAGCTTGCGTCCAGTTCATTGACACCCTCCTGAAACGGATACTTAACATGCATGCATGCTGAGTAAGTACCACTGGTGGCGTGACGCGGTGATCTACCAGGTCTACGTCCGTAGCTTCCTGGACAGCACCGGCGACGGTGTCGGCGATCTCGCCGGGGTCCGGGCCGGGCTGCCGTATCTGAAGAAGCTCGGGGTCGACGGGATCTGGCTGAGCCCCTTCTATCCGTCGCCGCAGCACGACCACGGGTACGACGTGGCCGACTACTGCGACGTCGACCCGCTCTTCGGTGACCTCGCCGAGTTCGACCAGCTGGTCGCCGCGGCCCGGCGGCTGGGCATCAAGGTGCTGCTCGACATCGTCCCCAACCACTGCTCCAGCGAGCACCGGTGGTTCGAGGAGGCCCTGTCCGCCGAGCCCGGCAGCGCGGCCCGCGCCCGCTTCCACTTCGCCGACGGCCGTGGCGCCGACGGCTCCGAACCGCCCAACAACTGGCACGCGATGTTCGGCGGCCCGGCGTGGAGCCGGGTGACCGAGGCGGGCGGGCGGTCCGGCCAGTGGTACCTGCACATGTTCACGCCCGAGCAGCCCGACTGGAACTGGCGCAACCCGGAGGTCGGCGCCGAGTTCGACCGGGTCCTGCGGTTCTGGCTGGACCGGGGTGTCGACGGCTTCCGTATCGACGTCGCCGCCGGCCTCTACAAGCACCCGGAACTGCCCGACTCCGACGACCCGGAGGCCGACGCCCGCACCCGCGACTCGGTCAACCCGCTCGCCTGGAACCAGCCCGAGGTGCACGACGTGTGGCGCCAGTGGCGTTCCATATGCGAGGAGTACACGGCCCGCGACGGCCGTGAGCGTCTGCTCGTCGGCGAGGTGTCCGTCCCGACCGCGCGCGAGCACGCCCGGTACGTCCGCTCCGACGAGCTCCACCAGGCCTTCTTCTTCGACCTGCTCAGCGCCCCCTGGGAGGCCGGCGCCTTCCGCAAGGTCATCTCCGAAGCCATGCAGGACATAGCCGGCACGGGCTCGACGGTCACCTGGGTCCTCAACAACCACGACCAGGTCCGCACCGTCACCCGCTACGGCGAACCCGCCACCGAGGGCAGCGGCCTCGGCGCAGCCCGCGCCCGTGCCGCCGCGCTGCTGATGCTGGCGCTGCCGGGGGCCGCGTACATCTACCAGGGCGAGGAGCTGGGCCTGCCCGAGGTCGTCGATCTGCCCGACGACGTGCTCACCGACCCGATCTTCCACCGCACCGGCAGCCGGGCCCGCATCCGCGACGGCTGCCGGGTGCCGCTGCCCTGGTCGGGACAGGCGTCCCCGTTCGGCTTCACCTCCGGCGCGGAGAGCGCCAAGCCCTGGCTGCCGCAGCCCGAGTACTTCGCCGAGTACGCCACCGACCGCGCCCTCGCCGACACCCGCTCCTTCTGGCACCTGTACCGCGACGGCCTCCAACTGCGCCAGGCACTGCCCCAGTTGGGCGAGGGCGCTCTGAGCTGGCTGGACAGCACGCCCGGCGTCCTGGCCTTCGTCCGTGGCGACGGCCTCGTCTGCGCCGTCAACTTCGGTACCGCGCCCACCCCTGCGCCGGTCTCCGGCACCCCGCTGCTGTCGAGCGGCCCCTGCCCGGCCGGGGTCCTGCCCGGCTCCACGGCGGCCTGGTGGATGAGCGACGGGACCGAGTTCCGCGCCTCCTGATTTTTCCGTCAACTCCCCATTCCCCGAAGGGACATCAACGATGATGCGACGACGTACGACCCTGCTCACCGGATGCACCGCTCTCGTCCTCGCGCTCGGCGCGACCGCCTGTGGCGGCGGACCGGTCGCCGCGGGCGGCGGTGACAAGGCGCTCAGCGGCCAGACGATCACCGTGGCCGGCGTCTGGACCGGCACCGAGCAGAAGAACTTCCAGAAGGTGCTGGACGCGTTCACCGAGAAGACCGGCGCCAAGGCCGAGTTCGTGTCCACCGGGGACAACGTCTCCACCGTCGTCGGCAGCAAGATCGAGGGCGGCAACGCCCCGGACGTGGTGATGGTCCCGCAGGTCGGCGTGCTCCAGCAGTTCGCGAAGAAGGGCTGGCTGGAGCCGCTGTCCAAGACCACGCAGAAGTCCGTGGACGCCAACTTCGCCCCCGTGTGGAAGGACTACGGCAGCGTCGAGGACACCCTCTACGGCCTCTACTTCAAGGCCGCGCACAAGTCGACCGTCTGGTACAGCCCCGACGCCCTCGCACAGGCCGGCGTCGAGCCGCCGAAGAGCTACGACGACATGCTGAAGGCCGGGCAGACCGTCTCCGACTCCGGCCTCGCCGCCTTCTCGGTCGCCGGCGAGGACGGCTGGACCCTCACCGACTGGTTCGAGAACGTCTACCTCTCCCAGGCCGGACCCGAGAAGTACGACGCCCTCGCCGCGCACGAGCTGAAGTGGACCGACGCGTCCGTGGTCGACGCCCTGACCACCCTCGGCAAGCTGTTCAAGGACAAGCAGCTGATCGCGGGCGGGCAGAAGGAGGCCCTCAACACCGACTTCCCGGGCTCGGTGGAGAAGGTGTTCGGGCCGAAGCCCGAGGCGGGCATGGTCTACGAGGGCGACTTCGTCGCGGGCGTCGCCAAGGACCAGTTCGGCAAGTCGATCGGCGAGGACGCGAACTTCTTCCCGTTCCCGGCGGTCGGTGCCGGCAAGGCGCCGGTGGTCAGCGGCGGTGACGCGGCCGTCGTCCTGAAGGACGGCAAGAACCAGAAGGCCGGCATGGCACTGCTGGAGTACCTCGCCACCCCTGAGGCCGCGGCGGTGTGGGCGGAGGCAGGCGGCTTCCTGTCCCCGAACAAGAACGTCGACCTCGCCTCGTACGGCGACGACGTCACCCGCGCGACCGCCAAGTCCCTCGTCTCCGCGGGCGATTCGGTCCGCTTCGACATGTCCGACCAGGCCCCGGCGGCCTTCGGCGGCACCAAGGGCGCCGGCGAGTGGAAGCTCCTCCAGGACTTCCTGCGCGACCCGTCCGACCCGAAGGGCACCGCGGCGAAGCTGGAGGCCGCGGCGGCCAAGGCGTACGAGGGCCAGGGCTGATCATCCATGACCGCCACACGTATGAAAGCTGACCGGACATGACCGCCACCCTCGTGAAAGAGGCAAGCCCGTCGCCCGTCCCGGGCGACGGCAAGGCGCGCGCCCGACGCTCACGGCGGCGCGGGCGGATCATCGCCCTCCTCTTCGTCTTTCCCGCGCTGCTCCTGCTGGGCGCACTCGTCGTCTACCCCGTGCTGTTCTCCATCGGGCGCAGCTTCTTCGACGCCTCCGGCACCGAGTTCGTGGGCGGCGAGAACTACTCCGAGATGTTCCGCGACCCGGCGACACTCAACGCGATCCGCAACACGACCATCTGGGTCGTCGTGGCCCCGGCCCTGCTGACGGGCCTCGGTCTGATCCTGGCCGTGCTGGTGGAGAAGGTCCGCTGGGCGACCGCCTTCAAGCTGCTGCTGTTCATGCCGATGGCCGTGTCCTTCCTCGCCGCCGGCATCATCTTCCGGCTCGCCTACGACGAGGACCCGGACAAGGGCGTGCTGAACGCCGCCGCCGTCTCCGTGCACGACGCCTTCCAGGGCACGTCGACGTATCCGACGGCACGGGCGCGCGACGGGCAGGGGCTGGCGAAGGGGGCGGACGGCTCGTACGGCACGACCGGGACCGCGTCCCCCGGCCAGGCCGTGACGCTCGGACTCGTCGGTGTGCTTCCGGCGGACCTTCCCGGGGACGCCCGGCCGGCGGACGCGGCCGCGGGGCAGAAAGCGGGCCCCGGTGAGCTCAGCGGCGTCGTGTACCTCGACTTCACGCCCGGTGGGGGAGGGGAGCAGGGCAAGGTCGACCAGCGGGAGAGCGGGCTGCCGGAGATGACGGTCGAGGCGGTGCGTGACGGGGAGGCGGTCGCCTCGACGACCACGGCGGCCGACGGCTCGTTCCGTTTCGAGGGGCTGGACGACGGCTCGTACACGGTGAAGCTGCCGGCCTCGAACTTCGCCGCCCCCTACGAGGGCGTCTCCTGGCTCGGGCCCACGCTCGTCACGCCGGCGATCATCGGGGCGTACCTGTGGATCTGGACCGGGTTCGCGATGGTCCTGATCGGCGCGGGTCTGGCGACCCTGCCCCGGGACGCGCTGGAGGCCGCGCGGATGGACGGCGCGAACGAGTGGCAGATCTTCCGGCGGATCACGGTTCCGCTGCTGGCGCCGGTGCTGACGGTCGTGTTCATCACCCTCGTCATCAACGTGATGAAGGTCTTCGACCTCGTCTACATCATCGCGCCCGGGCCGGTGCAGGAGGACGCGACCGTACTCGCGACGCAGATGTGGCTGGTGTCGTTCGGCGGCGGCAACAACCAGGGCCTGGGCAGCGCGCTCGGTGTACTGCTCCTGCTGCTCGTCATCCCCGCCATGGTCTTCAACGTCCGCCGTTTCCGAGGGAGTCAGCGATGAACGCGGTCAGGCGCGGACTGGGCAACGGCCTGGTCCAGGCGTTTCTCGTGGTGATCGGGCTGGTGTGGCTGACGCCGCTGGCGGGGCTGTTCCTGTCGTCGATGCGGTCCGCCGAGGACACGGCGACGGGCGGCTGGTGGACCGTGTTCACCAGCCCCGGCCAGCTGTCCTTCGACAACTACTCGGCACTGCTCGGCAACGCCGGGATCACCCAGGCCTTCTGGAACACCGTGCTGATCTCGGTGCCGGCGACTTTGCTGGTGGTCGTCCTCGCGGCACTCGCCGGGTACGCCTTCGCGTGGCTGGACTTCCCCGGACGCGAGGCGATCTTCCTGGTCGTCGTGGCGCTGCTCGTGGTGCCCGTGCAGATCGGGCTGCTCCCGGTCGCCAAACTCTTCGGCCAGCTGGGGCTGTTCGGCACGATTCCCGGTGTCGTCCTCTTCCACGTGGCCTACGGTCTGCCGTTCGCGGTGTTCCTGCTGCGGAACTACTTCGCCGAGCTGCCCAAGGAGATGCTGGAGGCGGCGCGGATGGACGGGGGCAGCGAGTGGCGGATCTTCACGCGGCTGGTACTCCCGGTGGGGCGCCCGGCGATCGCCTCGCTCGCCATCTTCCAGTTCCTGTGGGTGTGGAACGACATGCTGGTTGCGCTGCTCTTCGCGGACAGCGCGTCGCAGCCGCTCACGGTTGAACTGCAGTCCCAGATCCGGCAGTTCGGCAGCAACATCGACGTGCTGGCGCCGGGGGCGTTCGTGTCGCTGGTGGTGCCGGTCGTGGTGTTCTTCGCGTTCCAGCGGCACTTCGTACAGGGCGTGATGGCCGGGTCGGTGAAGTAGCCCGGGCAAGCGGTGCATGTGCTTCGGGCCCTCGCTTCACCGGGAAGCGAGGGCCCGAAGCGCGTTCACGCGGACGCCGGTGGATACAGCGACCGCGGCAACTGCGAAGCCGCCGCCGCGTCCAGCAGCCACAGCGTCCTGGCGCGGCCGTACGCCCCGGCCGCCGGTGCCTGGATCTCACCCGCGCCCGACAGCGCGATCGCCGCCGCCTGCGCCTTGTCCTCGCCCGCCGCCAGCAGCCACACCTCACGCGCCGCCCGGATCGCGGGCAGCGTGAGGGTGACACGGGTCGGAGGGGCTTGGGGGCGCCGTGCACGCCGACGACCGTGCGGTCCGTCTCCCGTACCGCGGGGAGTTCCGGGAACAGGGAGGCCACATGTGTGTCCGGACCCACGCCCAGCATCAGGACGTCGAACGTGGGAACCGCGCCGTGGTTCTCCGGTCCCGCCGCCCTCGCCAGCTCCTCCGCGTAGGCGGCAGCGGCCGCCTCCACGTCCGTGCCGAACGGGCCGTCCGAGGCGGGCATGGCGTGCACCCGCTTCGGATCCAGCGGCACCTCGTCCAGCAGGGCTGCACGCGCCTGCGTGACGTTGCGCTCCGGATCGCCCTCGGGCAGGAAGCGCTCGTCGCCCCACCAGAGGTCCAGCCGACTCCAGTCGACGGCGTCCCGGGCGGGGGCGGCCGCGAGCGCGGCCAGCAGGCCGTTGCCGTTGCGGCCGCCTGTGAGGACCACGGACGCCGAGCCCCGGGAGGCCTGCGCGTCCACGATCTTCGTGATCAGCCGGGCCGCCGCGGCCTGCGCCATCAGCTCCTTGTCGTGGTGCACGACCAGCTGCGGAGTACTCACTTGGCCGCCGCCTTCTTCACCGGTTCCGGTGCCGTCGCTTCTTTCGCGGGTGCTTTCGCAGCGGTTTCGACGGGAGCCGGGAGAGCGGCTCGTCCGGCCTGTTCTCCTTTGGCCGGCGATCCCTCCCCGGCCTGCGCTTCCCCGGCCTGCTCGGCCTGCGACTCTCCGGCCTGTGACTGCTCGGCCGGCGACTCCTCGGCCCTGGCCACGGCGGCCTCGGCCAGGGCGACGGCCTGCGCGGCCTTGGCGATCGCGGCCTCGACGCCCCGGACCGCCTGAGCCGGCCCGGCGTTCAGCCGCTCCACCCCGAACCGCAGCGCGGAGGCGTACGTGTCGTCCGGGTCGAGCCGTCGCAGCTCCTCCGCGATCAGCTCGGACGTCTCCCGCCGCTTCAGCGCCACCGCACGGTCCGGCTGGCCCTGGATGGAGAGGGTCGCCAGGGAGCCGTCCGCCCGGTCGAGCGCTATCGGGCCGCAGTCGGTGTCCATACGGACCGCCGTCAGGCCGGGGCCCGACGACAGCGACCGCTTGACGGGGACGTCCAGCCGGTCCGCGAGCCACATCGCCAGCAGTTCACAGCTCGGGTTGAACTCCTCGCCCTCCACCTCGACGGCCTGCACCTCGCAGACCACCTGGTCCAGAGCCGCCGCCAGCATCGAGCGCCACGGCGTGATCCGGGTCCAGGACAGGTCGGTGTCGCCGGGTGTGTAGGCGTCGGCGCGGGCCGACAGCTCCCGTACCGGCTGTTCCGAGGCGTACGTGTCGGTCACCCGGCGCTGGGCCAGCGCGCCCAGCGGGTCCTTCGCCGGGTCGAGCGGTGCGTTGACCGGCCACCAGACCACCACCGGGGCGTCCGGCAGGAGGAGCGGCAGGACGACCGACTGGGCGTGGTCGGACACCTCGCCGTACAGACGCAGGACGACCGTCTCGCCGGTGCCCGCTTCCGCGCCCAGCCGCACCTCGGCGTCCAGCCGGGACTGCGTACGGTCGCGGGGCGAGCGCGAGACGCGCTTGATGACCACGAGCGTGCGCGAGGGGTGCTCGCGCGAGGCGTCGTTGGCGGCCCTCAGAGCGTCGTAGGCGTTCTCCTCGTCCGTCACGATGACCAGCGTGAGCACCATGCCGACGGCCGGCGTGCCGATGGCCCGGCGGCCCTGCACCAGCGCCTTGTTGATCTTGCTGGCCGTGGTGTCCGTGAGGTCTATCTTCATGGCCGGCGCCAGCTCCGTCCGTCTCGCTCGAGCATTTCGTCCGCCTCGACGGGGCCCCAGGTACCGGACGGGTACTGGGCCGGCTTGCCGTTGGTGTCCCAGTACTCCTCGATCGGGTCGAGGATCTTCCAGGACAGCTCGACCTCCTCGGTGCGCGGGAAGAGGTTCGAGTCGCCCAGGAGGACGTCCAGGATCAGACGCTCGTACGCCTCCGGGCTCGACTCCGTGAAGGACTCGCCGTACGCGAAGTCCATCGACACGTCCCGGATCTCCATCGACGTGCCCGGCACCTTCGAGCCGAAGCGGACCGTGACGCCCTCGTCCGGCTGGACGCGGATCACGATCGCGTTCTGGCCGAGCTCCTCGGTGGCGGTCGTGTCGAAGGGGGAGTGCGGCGCGCGCTGGAAGACGACCGCGATCTCGGTGACGCGGCGGCCCAGGCGCTTGCCGGTGCGCAGATAGAAGGGGACGCCCGCCCAGCGGCGGTTGTCGATCCCCACCTTGATCGCGGCGTACGTGTCCGTCTTGGACTTGGCGTCGATGCCCTCCTCCTGGAGGTACCCGACCGCTTTCTCGCCGCCCTGCCAGCCGGCCGCGTACTGCCCGAACACCGTGTCCCGGCCCAGGTCCTTCGGCAGCCGTACGGCACCGAGCACCTTGGTCTTCTCGGCCGCCAGCGCGTCCGCGTCGAAGGAGGCGGGCTCCTCCATCGCGGTCAGCGCCAGGAGCTGGAGCAGGTGGTTCTGGATGACGTCACGGGCGGCGCCGATGCCGTCGTAGTAGCCGGCGCGACCGCCGATGCCGATGTCCTCGGCCATGGTGATCTGCACGTGGTCCACGAAGGACCGGTTCCAGATCGGCTCGAACATCGTGTTGGCGAACCGCAGCGCCAGGATGTTCTGGACGGTCTCCTTGCCCAGGTAGTGGTCGATGCGGAAGACCTGGTCCGGGGCGAAGACCTCGTGCACGACCTTGTTGAGCTCCTCGGCCGACTTCAGGTCGTGTCCGAAGGGCTTCTCGATGACCGCGCGCCGCCAGGAGCTGCTCGTCTGGTCGGCGAGGCCGTGCTTCTTCAGCTGCTGGATGACCACCGGGAAGGAGCGCGGCGGCACCGAGAGGTAGAAGGCGAAGTTGCCGCCCGTGCCCTGGGCCTTGTCCAGCTCCTCGATGGTGCCGCGCAGCCGCTCGAAGGCGTCGTCGTCGTCGAAGGTGCCCTGCACGAAGCGCATGCCCTGGATGAGCTGCTGCCAGACCTCCTCACGGAAGGGGGTGCGGGCGTGCGCCTTGACGGCGTCGTGGACCTCCTGCGCGAAGTCCTCGTTGGCCCACTCACGGCGGGCGAAGCCCACCAGCGAGAAACCCGGCGGCAGCAGACCCCGGTTGGCGAGGTCGTAAACGGCCGGCATCAGCTTCTTACGTGACAAATCGCCCGTAACGCCGAAGATCACCAGGCCCGACGGCCCCGCGATACGCGGGAGCCGTCGGTCGGCGGCGTCACGAAGCGGGTTCGCTTCAGTGACGGTGAAGGGTGGCAAGGGATCAGCCCTCCGAGGGGGCGAGGCGCTCGAGCTCTGCCTCGGTCGACTTGAGCAGGTCGTTCCAGGACGCCTCGAACTTCTCGACGCCCTCGTCCTCCAGTACCTGGACGACGTCGTCGTACGAGATGCCGAGCCGCTCTACCGCGTCCAGGTCGGCGCGGGCCTGCTGGTAGGTGCCTGCGATGGTGTTGCCGGTGATCGAGCCGCTCTCCTCGGTCGCCTGCAGGGTGGCCTCCGGCATGGTGTTGACCGTGTTCGGCGCGACCAGGTCGTCGACGTACAGGGTGGCCTTGTAGGCCTTGTCCTTCACGCCGGTGGAGGCCCACAGCGGACGCTGCTTGTTGGCGCCCGCGTTCTCCAGCGCGCTCCAGCGGTCGGAGGAGAAGACCTCCTCGTACGCCTCGTAGGCGAGCCGCGCGTTGGCCACGGCCGCCTTGCCGCGCGCGGCCTTGGCCTCGTCGGTGCCGAGCGCGTCGATCCGCTTGTCGATCTCGGTGTCCACGCGGGACACGAAGAACGACGCCACCGACCGGATCTTGGACAGGTCCAGGCCCTTGGCCTTGGCCTTCTCCAGACCGGCGAGGTAGGCGTCCATGACCTCGCGGTAGCGCTCCAGCGAGAAGATCAGCGTGACGTTGACGCTGATTCCGCGGCCGATGACCTCGGTGATCGCCGGGAGGCCCGCCTTGGTGGCCGGGATCTTGATGAGGGTGTTGGGCCGGTCGACCAGCCAGGCCAGCTGCTTGGCCTCGGCGACGGTCGCACGGGTGTTGTGGGCCAGGCGCGGGTCGACCTCGATGGAGACCCGGCCGTCCTGGCCGCCGGTGGCGTCGAAGACCGGGCGCAGGATGTCGGCGGCGTCGCGGACGTCCGCCGTCGTGATCATGCGTACGGCCTCTTCGACGGTGACCTTGCGGGCGGCGAGGTCGGTGAGCTGCTGCTCGTAACCGTCACCGCTGCTGATCGCCTTCTGGAAGATCGTCGGGTTGGTCGTGACACCCACGACGTGCTGCTGGTCGATCAGCTCGGCGAGGTTGCCGGACGTGATGCGCTGGCGCGACAGGTCGTCCAGCCAGATCGCGACGCCTTCCTCGGAGAGGCGCTTGAGTGCGTCTGTCATGGAAAATCAAACTCCTACGTCTCGTATATGAGCGTCAGCGCTGGGCCGCGGCGAGGGATTCCCGCGCGGCAGCGGCCACGTTCTCGGCAGTGAAGCCGAACTCCCGGAAAAGGACCTTGCCGTCGGCCGAAGCACCGAAGTGCTCCAGGGAAACGATGCGACCCGCGTCCCCGACGTACTTGTGCCAGGTGAGACCGATGCCGGCCTCCACCGCGACCCGCGCCCTGACGGCCGGCGGAAGAACGCTGTCCCGGTACCCCTGGTCCTGCTCCTCGAACCACTCCACGGACGGCATGGACACGACGCGCGTCGGCACCCCGTCCGCCTGCAGCTGCTCGCGCGCCTCGACGGCGACGTGCACCTCGGAGCCGGTCGCGATGAGGACGACCTGCGGCTCGCCGCCGTCGGCCTCGAACAGCACGTAACCACCGCGCGCGGCGTCGTCGTTGGCCTCGTACGTCGGCACGCCCTGACGGGTCAGCGCCAGCCCGTGCGGGGCGCCCTTGCCGAACTCCTTGGTGTAGCGCCCCAGGATCTCGCGCCAGACGATCGCGGTCTCGTTGGCGTCGGCGGGACGCACGACATTGAGACCGGGGATGGCGCGCAGGGACGCGAGGTGCTCGATCGGCTGGTGGGTGGGGCCGTCCTCACCGAGACCGATGGAGTCGTGCGTCCACACGTACGTCACCGGCAGGTGCATGAGCGCCGACAGGCGTACGGCGTTGCGCATGTAGTCGGAGAACACGAGGAACGTGCCGCCGTAGATACGGGTGTTGCCGTGCAGCGCGATGCCGTTCATCTCCGCGGCCATGGAGTGCTCGCGGATGCCGAAGTGGATCGTGCGGCCGTACGGGTTCGCCTCCGGGAGCGGGTTGTCCGCCGGGAGGAACGACGACGTCTTGTCGATCGTCGTGTTGTTGGAGCCGGCCAGGTCGGCCGAGCCGCCCCACAGCTCCGGGATGACCGCACCGAGGGCCTGCAGCACCTTGCCGGACGCGGCACGCGTCGCGACGCCCTTGCCGGGCTCGAAGACCGGGAGCTTCTCCTCCCAGCCGGTGGGCAGCTCGCCCGCGGCGATGCGGTCGAACTCGGCGGCGCGCTCGGCGTTGTTGTCCCGCCACTGCTGGAAGGACTTCTCCCACACGGCACGGGCCGCCTGGCCGCGCTCCAGGGCACCCCGGGTGTGGGCGATGACCTCGTCGGAGACCTCGAAGCTCTGCTCCGGGTCGAAGCCGAGGACGCGCTTGGTGGCCGCGACCTCGTCGTCGCCGAGCGCCGAGCCGTGGGCGGCCTCGGTGTTCTGCGCGTTCGGGGCCGGCCAGGCGATGATCGAGCGCATCGCGATGAAGGACGGCTTGTCCGTCACCTTCTTCGCTTCCTCGATCGCGTCGTAGATGGCGTGCGGGTCGAGGTCGCCGTCCGGCTGCGGGGCGACGCGCTGGACGTGCCAGCCGTATGCCTCGTACCGCTTGACGGTGTCCTCGGAGACCGCCGTCTCGGTGTCGCCCTCGATCGAGATGTGGTTGTCGTCCCACAGCAGGATCAGGTTGCCGAGCTTCTGGTGGCCGGCCATCGAGGAGGCCTCGGCGGAAATGCCCTCCTGGAGGCAGCCGTCACCGGCGATGGCGTAGACGAAGTGGTCGAACGGGGAGGTGCCCTCGGGGGCCTCCGGGTCGAACAGACCGCGCTCGTAGCGGGCGGCCATCGCCATGCCCACGGCGTTGGCGACACCCTGGCCCAGCGGGCCGGTCGTCGTCTCGACGCCCGTGGTGTGGCCGTACTCCGGGTGACCGGGGGTCTTCGAACCCCAGGTCCGGAACGCCTTCAGGTCGTCCAGCTCCAGGCCGAAGCCGGCCAGGTACAGCTGGGTGTAGAGGGTCAGGGACGAGTGTCCCGCGGACAGCACGAAGCGGTCGCGCCCGACCCAGTCGGCGTCCGCCGGGTCGTGCCGCATCACCTTCTGGAAGAGGGTGTAGGCGGCAGGTGCCAGGCTCATCGCCGTTCCCGGATGGCCGTTTCCGACCTTCTGTACGGCATCGGCGGCCAGGACGCGGGCGGTGTCGACGGCCCGCTGGTCCAGCTCGGTCCACTCGAGGTCTGTGGTGGTCGGCTTGGTGCTCACCCTGGGTCAGGGCTCCTCTCCACATGTCGGATGCCGGTGTTTCGGGCATGCGCCCACCGGCTGCCGGCGTTCTCGGCGTCGGCCGGCCGTTGTCGAGCCTACCCCTGGAAGTACGTGCGTTTTTTCGAGTCATTCCAGACTGCCGGGAGTCGCCGGGATGCGCCTCCCGACTGGCTCGTTCCGCGTTCGGCAAGTGAATACGCAGGCGCTCATCCGGGTGCTCAATCGAGCTTCGGTGCGCCCGTCGGACCACCCCCTCCAACACGACCCCACCCCCGCGAATGTCCGGGTCTGGGCAACGTCTACAGTGGCGTGGTACGCGCGAGCCTTTACCGGGACTTCACACGGGGAGGCTTGCTGGGATGTCTCTGTCAGGGGTGTGCGTGACGGCCGTTGAATCCCGTCCAGCGGGGATTATCGGGACGAGCCAGAGCCCGAGCCGGCGGCCGATCGGGGCCCGGGTCAAGGCGTTCGTGGCGCTTACCAAGCCGCGGATCATCGAGCTGCTGCTGATCACCACCGTTCCGGTGATGTTCCTGGCGGAGCAGGGTGTGCCCGACCTCGGTCTGGTGCTGCTCACCTGTATCGGCGGCTACCTCTCCGCCGGCGGCGCCAACGCGCTGAACATGTACATCGACCGTGACATCGACGCGCTCATGGACCGCACCTCGCAGCGCCCGCTGGTCACCGGGATGGTCAGCCCGCGCGAGTGCCTGGCCTTCGGCATCGCGCTGGCGGCCGTCTCCACACTCCTGTTCGGCCTCACCGTCAACTGGCTGTCGGCCTGGCTCTCCCTCGGCGCACTCCTCTTCTACGTCGTCGTCTACACGATGATCCTCAAGCGCCGTACCTCGCAGAACATCGTGTGGGGCGGCATCGCGGGCTGCATGCCGGTGCTGATCGGGTGGACGGCCGTCACGAACTCCCTCACCTGGGCGCCGCTCATCCTCTTCCTGGTGATCTTCTTCTGGACCCCGCCGCACTACTGGCCGCTGTCCATGAAGGTGAAGGACGACTACGCGCGCGTGGGCGTGCCCATGCTCCCCGTCATCGCCTCGAACAAGGTCGTCGCCAAGCAGATCGTCATCTACAGCTGGGTGATGGTCGCGGTGTCCCTGCTGTTGACGCCGCTCGGCTACACCGGCTGGTTCTACACCGTGGTCGCGCTGGCCGCCGGCGGCTGGTGGCTGTGGGAGGCGCACGCGCTGCAGAACCGGGCGAAGGCCGAGGTGGCGGGCGGCAAGCTGAAGGAAATGCGCCTGTTCCACTGGTCGATCACCTACGTCTCGCTGCTGTTCGTGGCGGTGGCCGTGGACCCGTTCCTGCGCTGACGCACGTCACAGTGCCCTGCCCTCGCCAGCTGATCTACTCGTGAGTAGCATCCTGGCCATGGCAGACACGCAGCAGGTTGACCAGAAGGCCGAGCGCAGGGTGGCCAAGCTGGCCAAGCAGATCAACGCCTTCGCGAAGTCCCACGGCGGCACCGAGGCCCAGGTCGCGTACATCGGCGAGCGGGGCGCCCGCATCGTGCTCGTCGGCGAGGACGGCGGCTGGGGGGACCTGGTGGCTCCGTCGTACGAGATCGCCGAGAAGGCGGTGGAGAAGGCCGGCGTCACGCGCCACGAGGCCTTCGACGGCGAGTTCGCGGCGAAGGTGAAGACGGGCGAGTACGAGTGGAAGAGGATGGCCGGCATCCAAGTCGGCGGCTGAACCACGCCCCCCTTTTTTCTTACGCAACACCAAGTCACCGGTTCACCCGTTAGGACCTGTAGAGCAAGCGCAGCGTCCACCCACGGGGAGTCCGGATGATCGAAACGCCATCCCTCGTGGACCAGTACTGCCACGGCGTACTGCGCACGGAGCTGGGCCTCGGCACCTTCGAGGCCCAGTTGGCCCGCACCGAGGGCCCACCGGCACCCGGCACCACGCTCTTCGACACCCAGACCGGTTTCGCCGTACGCCGCTGGTGCCCGCCTCTCCTCGGCCTGGAACCGCACTGCTTACCCGCCCGCTATCTCGCCCGGCGCCGTGAACTCGGAGTCCTGGAGGCGGGCCGGCGGCTGCTGCGGGGCAGCGGCATCACGACCTACCTGATCGACACCGGCCTGCCCGGCGACCTCACCGGCCCTCTGGAGATGGCGTCCGCCGGATCCGCCGAGGCCCATGAGATCGTGCGCCTCGAACTCCTCGCCGAACAGGTCGCCGACACCTCCGGCACGGTCGAGTCCTTTCTCGCCAACCTCGCCGAGTCCGTGCACGGCGCGGCGGCGAACGCGGTGGCCTTCACTTCCGTGGCGGGTGTACGGCACGGCCTCGCACTCGCGCCCGAGCCGCCGGGGCCGGGGGAGGTGCGGGGCGCCGCCGGGCGCTGGCTCGCGGCGCGCAGGGTCGGCGGCGAGCTGAGCGACCCGGTGCTGCTGCGGCACCTGCTGTGGATCGCGGTGGCGTCGGGGCTGCCGCTGCAACTGCACGCGGGGCTGGGGGAGCCGGGGCTGCGCATCGACCGCACGGACCCGGTGCTGCTGACGGACTTCGTCCGCGCGACGGCCGGCCTCGGCACGGACCTGGTCCTCCTGCACGGCTACCCGTACCACCGCCACGCCGCCCATCTGGCCGGGGTATTCCCGCACGTCTACGCCGACTCGGGCGCGGCACTCATCCGCACCGGCGCCCGCGCGGCCACGATCCTCGCCGAGATCCTGGAACTGGCCCCCTTCGGCAAGATCCTCTTCTCCAGCGGCGCCCAGGGCCTGCCCGAGCTCCATGTCGTCGGAGCCCGCCTGTTCCGCGAGGCCCTCGCCAGGGTGCTCGGCGGCTGGGTCGCCGAGGGGGCGTGGTCGCTGGGGGACGCGCAACGGGTGGCGGGGATGGTGGCGGCGGGGAACGCCCGGCGGGTGTACGCACTGGAGTGAGGCGTACAGACTGGGCGGATGCCGACCGATGCCTTACTCGACCGCTTCCTCGCCGAGCTGGCGACGACTCTCGCTCCCGCTGCTCCCGTCGCCGTCTGGGCGCACGGCTCACTCGCCGGGGGCGACTACCAGGAGGGCCGCAGCGATCTGGACCTGATCGCCGTCGTGGACGGCCCGCTCACGCCCCGCATCATCTGGCAGGTGGCGAAGGTCCACGCCCGGCTGCGGTCCGAGCCGCTCGCCGCGCTGCTGCACTGCACGTACCTGACGCCGGACACGGCGGACGACGCCGACCGACGCCACCTCACCTGGGCGCACCAGCAGTTGTTCAAACGGACGGTGACCCCGGTGACCCGCCGCGAGCTGCACGCCTTCGGCCGAGTGCTGCACGGGAAGGCGCCCGCCGGGCTGCTGCCGCCGGTGCCGGACCGGGAGCTCGGCGAGTTCGTCGTACGCGACCAGCGGGACTTCTGGCGGACGGCGGTCGACAAGGCCTCGCTGTGGACGAAGGACGTGTGGGTCGACCTGGGGGTGATCACCTACGCCCGCGCGAGCGTCACCCTGCGCGATGGGCGGCTGATCTCCAAGCGCGAGGCCCTGGACCTGCTGCCCGGCCTCGGAGCGCCCGTCGAACTCGTCGAGGACATCCGCAGCCGGCGCTACGACAGCTCTGCGCCCCCGACGCCGGCCGGGGAGTGGGCGACGCGCAGGGCCGGCCTGACTCGGAGCTATCTGGGCCCTGCGATCGACGAGTTGGTGACGACGTACGGCTGACCTACGCGCGCGCGCCGACCGTCGGCTCGGCCGCCGGAGACGGGATCCCGATCTCGTCGAACGGCCGTTCCCGCAGGGCCAGCGCCACCCGCAGGACCGCGATCCAGGTCACGGCCGAGCCGAGCATGTGCAGGCCCACCAGGATCTCCGGGAGGTCCGTGAAGTACTGGACGTAGCCGATGACGCCCTGGGCGAGGAGGACCAGGAAGAGGTCGCGGGTGCGGTTCAGAGGGCCCTTCGGGGCGTCGACCGCCTTGAGGACGAACCACAGGGCGAACGTCAGCGTGACCACGATCCAGGCCAGCACGGCGTGCAGCTTGGTGACGTTCTCCCAGTCGAGGGGCATCCGCTCGACCTCGCTGGAGTCTCCCGCGTGCGGACCGGCGCCGGTGACCACCGTGCCGACCAGGATCAGCAGCACCGAGGCCCCGACCATGACCCACACCAGCTGCCGCACCGCCCTGCCGACCAGCGGACGCGGCGTCGAGTCGCCCTCCCGGGTGCGCTGCCACATCACCGTGGCGACCGCGATCAGGGCGGACGTCGCCACGAAGTGGGCCGCGACCGTGTACGGGTTGAGGCCGACCAGCACGACGATGCCGCCGAGCACCGCGTTGCTCATCACGATCCAGAACTGCGCCCAGCCCAGCCGGGTCAGGCCACGGCGGTGCGGCTTCTCAGCGCGCGCGGCGATGATCGCCCAGCCTACGGCGGCGCACAGCACGTACGTCAGCATGCGGTTGCCGAACTCGATGGCGCCGTGCAGGCCCATCTCGCTGGTGGCGGTGAGCGAGTCGTCGGTGCACTTGGGCCAGGTCGGGCAGCCGAGCCCGGAACCGGTGAGGCGCACCGCACCGCCGGTGACCACGATGAGCACCGACATCACGAGCGCGGCGAGGGCCGCCCGTTGGACCGTCCTCGGGCTCGGGGTCCAGCGTGCGGCGATGAAGGCGAGGGGGTTGCGCACGGCCGCTACGGCGTCGGCGCGGGTCAGCTTTGGCACGGGCCCTATCGTAGGCGGCCGCTTGTGCACGGTTTCACGAGGGTCCCCTCTCGCCCCGCGGACCGGGCTACTCCCAGCGGAAGAACCTGCCCGCCGCCGCGAGCCCGACGACCGCCCACACGGCCAGAATCCCCAGGTCGCCCCACGGCATCCCGGCCCCGTGCTGAAGCACGTCGCGCAGCCCGTCGGACAGTGCCGAGATCGGCAGCAGCCCCAGCACGTCCTGCGCCCCCGCCGGGAACTTGTCCAGCGGCACGATCACCCCGCCGCCGACGAGCAGCAGCAGGAAGACCAGGTTGGCCGCGGCCAGGGTGGCCTCGGCCTTGAGCGTGCCGGCCATCAGTAGTCCGAGTCCCGAGAAGGCGGCCGTCCCCAGGACCAGCAGGAGGACGACGGCTGCCGGGTTTCCCTGCGGCGACCAGCCCAGCGCGAAGGCGATCACCGTCAGCAGGGCGATCTGCAGGACCTCGGTGACCAGCACCGACGCCGTCTTCGCCGTCATCAGGGCCCAGCGCGGCAGCGGGGAGGACGCCAGCCGCTTCAGCACGCCGTACCGGCGCTCGAAGCCCGTGGCGATGGCCTGGCCCGTGAACGCCGTCGACATCACGGCGAGCGCGAGGATGCCGGGGGCGAGGAAGTCGACGGCCTCGCCTGCGCCCGTGTCGGCGATGTCCACCGTGCTGAAGAGGACCAGCAGCAGCGTGGGGATCACGACGGTCAGCAGCAGCTGCTCGCCGTTGCGCAGCAGCATCTTCGTCTCGAGTGCCGCCTGGGCCGCGATCATGTGGGGGAGCGGGGCGGCGCCCGGCTTCGGGGTGTACGTACCCGTACCGACCGTGGTCACGAACGCAGCTCCTTGCCGGTGAGCTCCAGGCTGTGTCTTCCCGGGGGACGACCCCCGGACCCCCGGCCGGTCCCTGTGCTGAGCGCGATCATGAGCGCAACTCCTTGCCCGTGAGCTCCAGGCTGTGTCTTCCCGGGGGACGACCCCCGGACCCCCGGCCGGTCCCTGTGCTGAGCGCGATCATGAGCGCAACTCCTTGCCCGTGAGCTCCAGAAAAACGTCTTCGAGGGTGTGCCGTTCGACAGAGATGCGGTCCGGCATCACCCCGTGCTGCGCACACCACGACGTCACCGTCGCCAGCAGCTGGGGGTCGACCTTGCCGACGACCCGGTACGAGCCCGGTGTCAGCTCCGCGGCCGTGCAGTCGGCGGGCAGTGCCTTGAGCAGGGAGCCCACGTCCAGGCCCGGGCGGCCGAGGAAGCGGAGCGTGTTCTCGGCGCCGCCGCGGCACAGCTCCTCCGGGGAGCCCTGGGCGATGACCCGGCCCGCGTCGATGATCGCGACATCGTCGGCGAGCTGCTCGGCCTCGTCCATGTAGTGGGTCGTGAGGATGACGGAGGCGCCGTCCGCGCGCAGGTCCCGGATCAGGTCCCAGGTCGCGCGGCGGGCCTGCGGGTCGAGCCCCGCGGTCGGCTCGTCCAGGAACACCAGCTCCGGACAGCCGACGACGGCCATGGCCAGCGCCAGCCGCTGCTGCTGACCCCCGGAGAGACGGCGGTACGTGGTTCGGCCGCAGCTGCCGAGGCCGAGCCGCTCGATGAGGGCGTCCACGTCCAGGGGGTGCGCGTGCAGCTTGGCGACATGGCGCAGCATCTCGTCCGCCCGCGCGCCCGAGTAGACACCGCCGGACTGGAGCATCACGCCGATCCGGGGCCGCAGCGCGCCGGACTGCCGCACCGGGTCGAGGCCCAGGACCCGCACCGAGCCGGAGTCCGGCTTGCGGTACCCCTCGCAGGTCTCGACGGTCGTCGTCTTGCCCGCGCCGTTGGGGCCGAGCACGGCGGTCACGCCCGCCTGGGCCACCAGGTCGAGGCCGTTCACCGCGGTCTTCGTGCCGTACCGCTTCACCAGGGCCTGGACTTGGACCACGGGCTCAGTTCGCATGGCTCCAGAGTCTAGGTACGCGGCCGGTAACCCGAACGGCCGGGTTCACATCTCCTGCGCGCGAGGCCGGTGCATCTCCAGCCATCGCCCCGCGTACGCCACCGCGTCGGCCACGGGGAACAGCCGTGCCTCGGCCGCGCCCACCTTTCCCCGTACGATGGGACGGTCCCTGTCGAAGTCGCGCCCCAGTTCGTCGAACCGGTCCGATGTGATCGACACCTCGGTCACCACTTCCCAGCCCGCGGGCCCCGGCCGGCCGACCTTCACGAGCGGCGAAGGTATCCGGTACTCCGCGAGATGGAAGCTGGTGCACGTCGCGTAACCGGCGCCGAGCAGCAGCACACGCGCGTGCAGCGCCTCCAGCCGGGCCAGCGGGCTGCGCTCGCCGAGCCGGCAGTCGAGGGCGTGGCCCTCGGTGATCTGCGCCGCGCGCGGGCCGACGGCGGCGAAGGACGTCTGCGGATGCGCGCCGCAGGGCACCCGGCCAGGTCCGTACGGTCTCCGGGATCACGCCCACCCCGAGCGCGGGCGTGACCAGGGGGTCGTAGGCGGGCATGGTCGCCCGGATCGTGTCCCACCACTCCTCGGGTACCGGCGGGTTGCTCCACACCGCCGGGTCCGAGAGGTCACCGGTCTGGGTGGGGACGACCAGGGTGCCGTCCGGACCGAGTGCGTCGAGCAGCCCCTGGACGACCGCGACGGCACCTCCGCAGACCCAGCCGAGGGAGCTGAGCGACGAGTGCACGAGGAGGGTTTCACCGGTTTGGACGCCCAGCTCGCGCAGTTGTGCCGCGAGGGTGTCCCGAGTGACAAGAGGGCCGGTCGGAGGGGGTGTCGACATGTTTCGGGAGTGTCCCGCAGGGAGCCTCGCGACGCCAGCGATTTGATCGATCAATGATCGTTTCCGCAGGTCAGATTAGGTATGCCTAAGTGACGCAGGGCACCCGGGAGCTGCCCGGGCGCGGCTTGCCTGCCCCTGAGGAATTACGCAACAATGGCGTTGTGAAAAACGTCGGCGAGGTTCGGGAGACCCCTATGGGAACCCCTCAGGAGGAGCTCGCGACCGGGGAGCGCTCCACGCGCAACCGGGTCGCGCGATCCATCCTGGACCACGGGCCGTCGACCGTCGCCGCGCTGGCCGGCCGGCTGGGACTCACCCAGGCCGCCGTGCGCAGGCATCTGGACGCGCTGGCCGCGGACGATGTCGTCCAGGCCCGGGAACAGCGGGTGTACGGCACGCGCACGCGTGGCCGTCCCGCCAAGGTGTTCGCGCTCACCGACTGCGGCCGCGACGCCTTCGACCAGTCGTACGACAAGCTCGCCGTGGACGCCCTGAAATGGATCGCCGAGCGCGAGGGCGGGAGCGAGGCGGTCGCCGCCTTCGCCCGCGCCCGGATCGCAGCCCAGGCGGGCGCGTACCGCAAGGCGGTCGAGGCGGCCACCCCGGACAAGCGCACCGAAGCCCTGGCCAAGGCCTTGAGCGCAGACGGGTACGCTGCAACGGCGCGCAGCGCACCCCTCCCTCAAAAAGGCGAGCAGCTCTGCCAGCACCACTGTCCGGTGGCCCATGTCGCGGAGCAGTTCCCCCAGCTGTGCGAGGCGGAGACGGAGATCTTCGCCGAGCTGCTCGGAACGCACGTCCAGCGACTGGCGACCATCGCGCACGGCGACGGCGTCTGCACGACGTACATCCCAAAGATTTCCCACACCACCGATAACGCATCTGCAAGCAAGGCCGGGAGGAACCCCGCATGACTCTCCCCATCGAGGAGACTGCCCACCCTGAGCTCGAGGGTCTGGGCAAGTACGAATACGGCTGGGCCGACTCCGACGAAGCCGGCGCCTCTGCGAAGCGTGGTCTGAGCGAGGACGTCGTCCGTGACATCTCCGCGAAGAAGAACGAGCCGGACTGGATGACCAAGCTCCGTCTCAAGGGTCTGCGGCTGTTCGACAAGAAGCCCATGCCGAACTGGGGCTCGGACCTCTCCGGTATCGACTTCGACAACATCAAGTACTTCGTGCGTTCCACGGAGAAGCAGGCGGAGTCCTGGGAGGACCTGCCCGAGGACATCAAGAACACGTACGACAAGCTCGGCATCCCCGAGGCGGAGAAGCAGCGCCTCGTCGCCGGTGTCGCGGCCCAGTACGAGTCCGAGGTCGTCTACCACCAGATCCGCGAGGACCTGGAGGAGCAGGGCGTCATCTTCCTGGACACCGACACGGCCCTGAAGGAGCACCCGGAGCTCTTCAAGGAGTACTTCGGCACCGTCATCCCGGTCGGCGACAACAAGTTCGCGTCGCTGAACACCGCCGTGTGGTCGGGCGGCTCCTTCATCTACGTGCCGAAGGGCGTGCACGTCGAGATCCCGCTCCAGGCCTACTTCCGTATCAACACGGAGAACATGGGCCAGTTCGAGCGGACGCTGATCATCGTCGACGAGGACGCCTACGTCCACTACGTCGAGGGCTGCACGGCGCCGATCTACAAGTCGGACTCCCTGCACTCCGCGGTGGTCGAGATCATCGTGAAGAAGGGCGCCCGCTGCCGCTACACGACCATCCAGAACTGGTCGAACAACGTCTACAACCTGGTCACCAAGCGCGCCGTCGCCTACGAGGGCGCGACCATGGAGTGGGTCGACGGCAACATCGGCTCCAAGGTGACGATGAAGTACCCGGCCGTCTACCTGATGGGCGAGCACGCCAAGGGCGAGACCCTGTCCATCGCCTTCGCGGGCGAGGGGCAGCACCAGGACGCCGGCTCCAAGATGGTCCACATGGCGCCGAACACCTCCTCCAACATCGTGTCGAAGTCCGTGGCACGTGGCGGCGGCCGTACCTCGTACCGCGGTCTGGTCGAGATCGGCGAGGGCGCCCACGGCTCGAAGTCCAACGTGCTGTGCGACGCACTGCTCGTCGACACCATCTCCCGCTCCGACACGTACCCCTACGTGGACGTCCGCGAGGACGACGTGTCCATGGGCCACGAGGCGACCGTCTCCAAGGTCTCCGAGGACCAGCTCTTCTACCTGATGAGCCGTGGTCTGAGCGAGTTCGAGGCGATGGCGATGATCGTGCGCGGCTTCGTCGAGCCGATCGCCAAGGAACTGCCCATGGAGTACGCGCTCGAGCTCAACCGGCTGATCGAGCTGCAGATGGAAGGCGCGGTCGGTTAAGACCGGTCTCCGGACAAGCAGCCAGCGAAACTGACGTAGGAAGAGAGCAGACCGACAGCCATGGCTGAGGCTCAGAACATCCCCGTGGGCTCCACCACCGCGGGCCAGATCGCGGTGGCCGCCGAGTCGACCGTCGCCACGCGCATGAGCGCGCCCCCGTCCTTCGACGTGGCGGACTTCCCGGTCCCGCACGGTCGCGAGGAGGAGTGGCGGTTCACCCCGCTGGAGCGCCTGCGCGGGCTGCACGACGGCACCGCCGTGGCGACCGGCGACGGCCTCCAGGTCACCGTCGGGGCCCCCGAGGGCGTCACCGTCGAGACCGTCGGCCGCGACGACGCGCGCCTCGGCAAGGCGGGCATGCCCGTGGACCGCGTCGCCGCCCAGGCGTACTCGGCGTTCGAGAAGGCCGGCGTGATCACCGTCCCCAAGGAGACGGTCCTCACCGAGCCGATCCGCATCGCCGTGCACGGCGAGGGCGGGGTCGCCTACGGTCACCAGATCGTGGAGCTCGGAGCCTTCGCCGAGGCCGTCGTCGTCATCGACCACACCGGTGACGCGGTGCTCGCCGCCAACGTCGACTACATCCTGGGCGACGGCGCCAAGCTCACCGTCGTCTCCGTCCAGGACTGGGACGACAAGGCCGTGCACGTGGGCCAGCACAACGCGCTGATCGGCCGGGACGCCACCTTCAAGTCGTTCGTGGTCACCTTCGGCGGCGACCTCGTACGCCTCCACCCGCGCGTCGCCTACGCCGGTACCGGCGGCGAGGCCGAGCTGTTCGGCCTCTACTTCACCGACGCCGGCCAGCACCAGGAGCACCGCCTCCTGGTCGACCACAACACCCCGCACTGCAAGTCGAACGTCGCCTACAAGGGCGCGCTCCAGGGCGAGGACGCGCACGCGGTGTGGATCGGCGACGTGCTGATCGAGGCCAAGGCCGAGGGCACGGACACGTACGAGATGAACCGCAACCTGGTGCTGACCGACGGCGCCCGCGTCGACTCCGTGCCGAACCTGGAGATCGAGACCGGCGAGATCGTCGGCGCCGGCCACGCCTCGGCCACCGGCCGTTTCGACGACGAGCAGCTCTTCTACCTGATGGCCCGCGGCATCCCGGCCGACGAGGCCCGTCGCCTGGTCGTGCGCGGCTTCTTCGCCGAGCTCGTCCAGCAGATCGGCGTCGACGACATCGAAGAGCGCCTCCTCGTGAAGATCGACGAGGAGCTGGAGGCCACGGTCTGATGGCTTTCGTACGCGCCTGCGGGCTGAGCGAGCTGGAGGAGGACACCCCGAAGCGGGTGGAACTCGACGGCACGCCGGTCTCGGTCGTGCAGACCGAGGGTGAGGTGTTCGCGATCCACGACATCTGTTCCCACGCGAACGTCTCGCTCTCCGAGGGCGAGGTGGAGGACTGCCAGATCGAGTGCTGGCTGCACGGCTCCAGCTTCGACCTCCGCACCGGCAAGCCGTCCGGCCTTCCCGCGACGCGCCCCGTCCCCGTATATCCCGTAAAGATCGAAGGGGACGACGTGCTCGTCTCCCTCACCCAGGAGTCCTGAGGCACCCATGGCAACGCTTGAAATCCGAGACCTGCACGTCACCGTCGAGGCCGACAACGCCACGAAGGAGATCCTCAAGGGCGTCGACCTCACCGTGAAGCAGGGCGAGACGCACGCCATCATGGGCCCCAACGGCTCGGGCAAGTCGACCCTCGCCTACTCCCTCGCGGGTCACCCGAAGTACACGATCACTTCCGGCACCGTCACCCTCGACGGCGAGGACGTCCTGGAGATGTCCGTCGACGAGCGCGCCCGCGCGGGCCTGTTCCTGGCGATGCAGTACCCGGTCGAGGTCCCGGGTGTGTCCGTGTCGAACTTCCTTCGCACCTCCGCCACCGCCATCCGCGGCGAGGCCCCCAAGCTGCGCACCTGGGTCAAGGAGGTCAAGGAGGCCATGGAGCGCCTCAACATGGACCCGTCCTTCGCCGAGCGCAACGTCAACGAGGGCTTCTCCGGCGGTGAGAAGAAGCGCCACGAGATCCTTCAGCTGGAGCTGCTCAAGCCGAAGGTCGCCATCCTCGACGAGACCGACTCCGGCCTGGACGTCGACGCCCTGCGCGTCGTCTCCGAGGGCGTGAACCGGGTCCGCGAGACCGGCGAGGTCGGCACCCTGCTGATCACGCACTACACGCGCATCCTGCGCTACATCAAGCCCGACCAGGTGCACGTGTTCGCGAACGGCCGTATCGCCGAGTCCGGCGGAGCGGAGCTCGCGGACCAGCTCGAGGCCGAGGGCTACGACAAGTACGTGAAGGGTGGCGCATCCGCGTGACACAGCTGCCGGGCCTCCTCGACACCGAGGCGCTCCGCAAGGACTTCCCGATCCTGGACCGCGTCGTCCACGGCGACAAGAAGCTCGTGTACCTGGACAACGCGGCGACCTCGCAGACGCCGCGCCAGGTGCTCGACGTGCTCTCCGAGTACTACGAGCAGCACAACGCCAACGTCCACCGTGGCGTGCACGTCCTCGCCGAGGAGGCCACGGCACTGTACGAGGGCGCGCGCGACAAGGTCGCGGAGTTCATCAACGCGCCCTCGCGTGACGAGGTGATCTTCACCAAGAACGCCTCCGAGTCGCTGAACCTCGTGGCCAACATGCTCGGCTGGGCCGACGAGCCCTACCGGGTGGACCACGAGACCGAGATCGTCATCACGGAGATGGAGCACCACTCCAACATCGTGCCGTGGCAGCTGCTCGCGCAGCGCACGGGCGCGAAGCTGAAGTGGTTCGGCCTCACCGACGACGGCCGTCTCGACCTGTCCAACATCGACGAGATCATCACGGAGAAGACGAAGATCGTCTCCTTCGTGCTGGTGTCGAACATCCTGGGCACGCTCAACCCGGTCGAGGCGATAGTGCGCCGCGCGCAGGAGGTCGGCGCGCTGGTGTGCATCGACGCCTCGCAGGCCGCTCCCCACATGCCGCTGGACGTGCAGTCGCTCCAGGCCGACTTCGTGGCCTTCACCGGCCACAAGATGTGCGGTCCGACCGGCATCGGCGTGCTCTGGGGCCGCCAGGAGCTGCTGGAGGACCTGCCCCCGTTCCTCGGCGGCGGCGAGATGATCGAGACCGTGTCGATGCATTCGTCGACGTACGCTCCCGCCCCGCACAAGTTCGAGGCGGGCACGCCCCCCATCTCCCAGGCGATCGGCCTCGGCGCGGCGATCGACTACCTCAACTCGATCGGCATGGACAAGATCCTCGCCCACGAGCACGCGCTCACCGAGTACGCGGTGAAGCGGTTCGCGGAGGTGCCGGACCTCAGGATCATCGGCCCGACCACGGCCGAGGACCGGGGCGCCGCGATCTCCTTCACGCTCGGCGACATCCACCCGCATGACGTGGGCCAGGTCCTCGACGAGCAGGGCATCGCGGTCCGGGTCGGCCACCACTGCGCGCGGCCGGTCTGCCTGCGCTACGGAATTCCTGCGACCACGCGAGCGTCGTTCTATCTGTACTCCACGCCGGCCGAGATCGACACTCTGGTGGACGGCCTGGAGCACGTCCGGAACTTCTTCGGCTGACGGGACGAGCGATCGCATGAAGCTGGATTCGATGTACCAGGAAGTCATCCTGGACCACTACAAGAACCCGCACGGGCGGGGCTTGCGGGATGGCGACGCCGAGGTGCACCACGTCAACCCGACGTGCGGCGATGAGATCACCCTGCGCGTGAAGTACGACGGCACGAAGATCGAGGACGTCTCGTACGAGGGCCAGGGCTGTTCCATCAGCCAGGCGAGCGCGTCCGTACTGAACGAACTCCTCGTCGGCAAGGACCTCTCCGACGCGCAGAAGATCCAGGAGACCTTCCTGGAGCTGATGCAGTCCAAGGGGAAGCTGGAGCCCGACGACGCGATGGAGGAGGTTCTGGAGGACGCGGTCGCGTTCGCCGGAGTCTCCAAGTACCCCGCCCGGGTCAAGTGCGCCCTCCTGAGCTGGATGGCGTGGAAGGACGCGACGGCCCAGGCGCTGGGCGACGCCGACGCCGAAAGGAAGACGGCATGAGTGACACCGTGGAGATGAAGCCGGCCTCGGAGGAAGAGGTCCGTGAGGCGCTGTACGACGTCGTCGACCCCGAGCTGGGTATCGACGTCGTCAATCTCGGCCTCATCTACGGCATCCACATCGACGACGCGAACATCGCGACGCTCGACATGACGCTGACCTCGGCGGCGTGTCCGCTGACGGACGTCATCGAGGACCAGGCCAAGTCCGCCACGGACGGCCTCGTCAACGAGCTGCGCATCAACTGGGTCTGGATGCCGCCGTGGGGGCCGGACAAGATCACCGACGATGGGCGGGAGCAGCTTCGGGCGCTCGGGTTCAACGTCTGAATCCAGGGTCCGGGACTCCAACTCACGGACAAAGCGGCGGCACCTTACGGGTGCCGCCGCTTTCCTGTGCTCGTACTCGGGGCCGGCTCAGGTCAGCCCGCCGACGATCCGGAACGACGAGTCCGCCAGGTACAGGGAGCTGTACTCGAAGCGCTCGAGACGGACGACGAAGTTCCTGTGGCGGAGGAAGTAGCCCGGGTAGTTGACCGACTCCAGCATGGTCGCGCCGGAGTGGGACGAGTCGCGGGGGCAGAAGGTGGCGTCCTGCTTGAACTGGGCGGAGCCGTCATGGCGTTCGGGGCGCAGGACGAAGTTGCGGTGGCGCAGGTATGCGCCGTCGTGCGTGGCGAAGGAGTAGCAGGAGCTGTCGGCCAGCCCCTTCACCTGCTTGAAGGTGGAATCCTCGCGGGATTCGGAGCCGCGGACCGGGTCCAGGGCCACGTACCCGCCGCTCACGTGCCAGTAATGGTCGGGGTAGTTGACCGAGCGGACGGATCGCCAGGTCGTGGCTGCCGGGGGCTTCGGGGCGGCCGAGGAACCGGCCTCGCGGGACGACGACTCGGTCGGCTTCGGCGCGGGCTTGGGTGTGCCGGCGTCCTGTTGGCGGGGTGCCCTGGTCGTAGCCTCGGCCGTCGACAGGCCGCTCTTGCCCTTCGGGGGAGTCTCCGAGGGTGAGGCGAAGGAGATCAGGCCGGGGACGGTCGTGTTGTCGTCGGCCGGTGCCGAGCGTGTCTGCTCGTCAGGTGCCCTCTCCATCACGACGATTGCCGTGGCGCACGCGACGATCGTCGCCACCGCCATCCCGCCGGCCAGCCACAGGCGGCGCGTCCCCGGCGCCCGGGAGGTGTCCGGAGCCCAGCCGTTCTCCCAAGGTTGGTCCTGAGACGGCCGGGACTTGTTCTCTGGCATGCGCTGTTCCCCCCAGCGGCGTCATGGGGCGACGACCGCGGCTGCGAAGGCCCGGTATGTGAACGGTGAAACACTAGTGGACCCAGTGACTCCCGAGCACCTGTTTGGAACGAGCCGTATCCAGATCGATTTCTGAGCCGGTTTCAGGAGTGAGCGGGCCGGGTTCCCTGCGTCAACAGTCGGGCACGTGATCACTGACGCTCACTCAATTGAGGCCAGGAAATGACCTGTTGGCGTCGTGGCCGGTATCCGACGGCGAGGGGCTCAGTCGAGGCCGTCGTGGCCCCGACTGCCGGGCCCGGGCCCGCAGCAGGGCATCATGGCCGGGCGGCACTGCACGAGCACACACCGCGCGCGAGCGCACACCGCACGAGCGCATACCGACAGGAGCCCCCGGATCATGGCCCACCGCGCCCCCCGTATCCTCCGCCGTGCGCTCGCGGCCGCAGCTCTGTGCGGTGCGCTCGCCGTGGCCGCGGGCGGATGTACGTCGTCCGACGGTGGGGACGCCGACGAGCCGGGCCGCTCCACCGCCCCGACGGCCCCCGGCACGGCCGGTACGGGCAAGGTGGTCCTGCCCGAGCCGGGGGTCGGCTTCGACTACCAGATCGGCGGGGCCTACCGGCCGCCCACCGGCGTACGCGCAATCTCCCGCGACCGCGCGGCGAAGTCGGCGCCGGGGGTCTACAACATCTGCTACGTCAACGCCTTCCAGGCCCAGCCGGACACCGAGGACTGGTGGGAGGACCGCCATCCCGACCTGCTCCTGCGCGACGCCGACGACTCGCTGGTCGTCGACCGGGACTGGGACGAGGCCGTCCTGGACATCTCGACAGCCGCCAAGCGCCAGCGGCTCGCCGACGTCGTGGGGGAGTGGATCGACGGCTGTGCCGCCGCCGGGTTCCAGGCGGTCGAGGCCGACAACCTCGACTCGCACGAACGGTCCGACGGTCTGCTGACCGCCGACGACAACGTGGCCTTCGGTAAGTTGATCGCCGCCCGGGCCCACGCCGCCGGGCTGGCGATCGGCCAGAAGAACGCCGCCGAACTGGCCGGACAGGGCCGCGGCATCGGCTTCGACTTCGCGGTGGCCGAGGAGTGCGGACAGTACGACGAGTGCGATGCCTACGCGGACGCGTACGACGACCGCGTCTTCGACATCGAGTACCGGCAGGACGGCCTCGCCGCCGCGTGTGCGGAGTGGGGCGACAAGCTGTCGGTGGTCCTGCGCGACCTGGACGTCGTCCCCGCGGGGGAGGAGGCGTACCGCCGCCGTACCTGCTGACCCGAGACCGCTCGCCCCGGACGGCGCCCGCCCAGTCGTGGGCTCAGCCGTGGGCTCAGTGACTCAGTCGAGGACCGCGGTGGCCTCGATCTCGACCAGGTGCTCGGGCACGTCCAGTGCCGCGACGCCCAGCAGCGTGGCCGGCGGTGCGGCGGTGACCCCCAGCTTGGTGGCCGCCCGGGTGATCCCCTCCATGAGCTGGGGCATCATGTCGGGGGTCCAGTCGACGACGTGGACGTTCAGCTTCGCGACGTCGTCGAAGGAGGCGCCGGCCGCGGCCAGGGCAGTGCCGACGTTGAGGTAGCACTGCTCGACCTGCGCGGCGAGGTCGTCCGCCCCGATCGCGCTGCCTTCCGCGTCCCACGCGACCTGCCCGGCGACGAAGACCAGCTTCGAGCCGCTCGCGATCGACACCTGGTGGTAGGCGCCGACCTCCACCAGTCCGCTCGGGTTCACCAGAGTGATGGCCATGTCGTCCGTCCGTTCCATCTCGTACTCACTTGTGGTTACTCAGGAACCGTAGGAGAGTGGCCGCTGACATGGAAGAACGCACTTTTCGGTGACTGGGGAACCTCATGGGAACCAAGCAGTCCAGCGGCTCACTGGACCAGGCGGACGTGACACGCGCGGACTCCCTGGCCCGGGAGATCTTCTCGGACATAGCCAACAAATGGGCTCTGCTGATCATCGAGGCCCTGGGGGAGCAGACCCTGCGCTTCAGCGTGTTGCGTGGCGAGGTCGACGGGATCAGCCACAAGATGCTCACCCAGAACCTGCGCATGCTGGAGCGCAACGGCCTGATCGAGCGCACCGTGCACCCCACGGTGCCGCCGCGCGTCGAGTACACGCTCACCGAGCCGGGCCAGGCCCTGCGGGTGACCATCGACGGCATGTGCGACTGGACCCACCGGTACCTCGGGGACATCGAGACGTCCCGGCAGCGCTTCGAGGCGCGGAAACCGTAGCTGTGCGGGGGCCGTTGTGTACGGCTGTACGCAATCGTCGCTATCGTTGTGTACGCTCGTACACATGGGATACCTGCTGCTCGCCGGAGCCATAGCGGCCGAGGTGGCCGCCACGACATCCATGAAGTACAGCGACGGTTTCAGCAGGCTCTGGCCGTCACTACTGACCGCCCTCGGATACCTCGTCTCCTTCGCGCTGCTCGCCCAGACCCTGAGGACCGTCTCCGTGGGCACGGCGTACGCGATCTGGGCGGGCGTCGGCACCGCGGCCATCGCCACCATCGGGATCCTGTTCATGGGGGAGGGGATGACGGTGGCCAAGGCCGCGGGTATCGCGCTGATCATCGCCGGCGTGGTGGTGCTGAACCTGGGAGGCGCGCACTGATGCCCCGGCGCTACGACCCCGAGCGGCGCCAGCGGATCATCGACGCGGCGATCCGGGTCGTCGGGGAGAAGGGCATCGCGGGGCTGAGCCACCGCACCGCCGCCGCCGAGGCGGATGTGCCGCTCGGCTCCACGACGTACCACTTCAAGACCCTCGACGATCTGCTGGTCGCGGCTCTTCGCCAGGCCAACGAGGGCTTCGCCAAGGTGATCGCCTCGCGTGGCGGCCTGGCGGACCCGGACACCGACCTGGCCGCCGAACTCGCGGGCTGGATGGGCGAGTGGCTCGCGGGGGACCGCACGGGCGTGGAGCTGGAGTACGAGCTCTACCTCGCCGCCCTGCGCCGCCCCGCCCTGCGCCCGGTGGCCGCCGAGTGGGCGCAGGACCTCGCCGACCGACTGTCCCGGTGCACGGACGCGGTCACCGCGCGGGCGCTGGTGGCGCTGATGGACGGGATCTGCCTGCAGGTGCTGCTGACTGAGGTGCCGTATGACGAGGGGTATGCGTGTGAGGTGCTGCGGCGGGTGATTCCCGGGCGGGTCGGGTGAGTGCCGACGGGGTGTGACCTCTGGCAGCGGTGCGATGCCCTGATGGGAGCGGGTTTCGCTCGCCGGGGTCGGGGTCGGGGTCGGGATCGGGGCCTGGGCCTGGGCGCCGGCCGCTGGCCGGAGTAGGGCCGCCGGAGCGGCCGACCCCATCCGGCCAGGGACGGCGGCCAGGGAGACGGACAGGGGCGGCGGCCAGGGACGGCTGTCACGGACAGCCTCGGACGCCCACGGACGGCCCGTACCCTGAGACGCCCCTCCCGTCGGTTGGCCCGGGCGGCCCCCCGCCGGTTAGGTTGCCCTCATGACCGACACGACTGCTTCTCGTACCACCGGCGCCGTGGCAGCCGGCCTTGCCACGATCGCTGCTGACGGCACTGTTCTCGACACCTGGTTCCCCGCGCCCGAGCTCGTCGCCGAGCCCGGTCCCTCCGGCAGCGAGCGGCTGTCCGCCGAGCGGGCCGTCGAGCTGATCGGCGAAGGCGCCGCGAAGGCGATCGGGCCGGATGCACGACGGGGCGTCGAGGTCGTCGCGGTCCGCACGGTCATCGCCTCGCTCGACGAGAAGCCGATCGACGCGCACGACGTGTACCTGCGCCTGCACCTGCTCTCCCACCGCCTGGTCAAGCCGCACGGATTGAGCCTGGAGGGCCAGTTCGGCTTCCTCGCCAACGTCGCCTGGACCTCCCTCGGCCCGGTCGCCGTCGACGACGTCGAGAAGGTCCGCCTGAACGCCCGCGCCGAGGGCCTGCACCTCCAGGTCACCTCGATCGACAAGTTCCCGCGGATGACGGACTACGTCGCCCCCAAGGGCGTGCGCATCGCCGACGCCGACCGGGTCCGCCTGGGCGCGCACCTCTCCGAGGGCACCACCGTCATGCACGAGGGCTTCGTCAACTTCAACGCCGGAACCCTCGGCACCTCCATGGTCGAGGGCCGTATCTCCGCGGGCGTCGTGGTCGGCGACGGCTCGGACATCGGCGGCGGCGCGTCGACGATGGGCACCCTGTCCGGCGGCGGCAACGTGATCATCACCATCGGCGAGCGCTGCCTGATCGGCGCCGAGGCGGGCGTCGGCATCGCGCTGGGCGACGAGTGCGTCGTCGAGGCCGGCCTGTACGTCACCGCCGGCACCCGCATCACGATGCCCGACGGCCAGATCGTCAAGGCCCGCGAACTCTCCGGCGCCTCCAACATCCTCTTCCGCCGCAACTCGGTCACCGGCACGGTCGAGGCCCGCCCGAACAACGCGGTGTGGGGCGGGCTGAACGAGATCCTGCACAGCCACAACTGATCATCGGCGGCCTTGAGCTGCGGCCGTCTAAACGATCAGCTTCATGACCTGCTGTTGAGCTATCGGCAGTTGTCGGCGTTGGTCTTCGTTAAGCGCCCGTCCACGGCCCGAGGACTGCCCGGGAGGGCGCTCACGTGCCGGTCTACGCGGCGGCCTGCTGGCTGACCAGCAAAACAGAACAGGCCCACGGCTCTGATCAGCTCAGACGCCGTGGGCCTCTGTCGTTGTTGGTCGGCGTCGGCCAACCTTGCACGGCCCGGAGGCGGCCCAGCGGCTGCCGCTGGACCGGGATCCTTCGGAGCGGCTGGTCAAGCGCTCAGGCTGGCTAGTGCGTCACGGCGACTACGTCGGTCCAGTTCTTCGAGAGTCCTCCGCCGGTGGTGAGGCCGGTGAAGTTGCCGTCTGTGCTGAGCCTTCCGGCGGCGCATGAACCGGTGGATGCGTTGTAGAAGAACAATTCGCGGCCGACGGCGACTACGTCGGTCCAGTTCTTCGAGAGTCCTCCGCCGGTGGTGAGGCCGGTGAAGTTGCCGTCTGTGCTGAGCCTTCCGGCGGCGCATGAACCGGTGGATGCGTTGTAGAAGAACAATTCGCGATCGACGGCGACTACGTCGGTCCAGTTCTTCGAGAGTCCTCCGCCGGTGGTGAGGCCGGTGAAGTTGCCGTCTGTGCTGAGCCTTCCGGCGGCGCATGAACCGGTGGATGCGTTGTAGAAGAACAATTCGCGGCCGACGGCGACTACGTCGGTCCAGTTCTTCGAGAGTCCTCCGCCGGTGGTGAGGCCGGTGAAGTTGCCGTCTGTGCTGAGCCTTCCGGCGGCGCATGAACCGGTGGATGCGTTGTAGAAGAACAATTCGCGGCCGACGGCGACTACGTCGGTCCAGTTCTTCGAGAGTCCTCCGCCGGTGGTGAGGCCGGTGAAGTTGCCGTCTGTGCTGAGCCTTCCGGCGGCGCATGAACCGGTGGATGCGTTGTAGAAGAACAGCTCCCGTGTCATTACATGAAGCGTGCCTGTCATGAGAGGCACCTCCTTGAAAGTCGAACTGAATTCCAACCCCCTATTACTCTATTCGAATCTAGGTGTTTCGGCATCCGGCCGACACTCCCCTCCATCCGGAGCCGTCTCGTTTCACGTTGATTAAACTGGCGACATTTAACAACGGAATTCGTTAAATCTGTAATTAGTGCCCGGCTGGGTGGTTTTTCCTTTGGGTCGGCTGGCCAGCACGATCGGAACGTGGCCGGGGCTTTGTGGCATCGATCGCAAGGTTGCGGCTGCGTCGACCTGTTTTTACAGCCTGGAGCAGCGGCCCACGCGGTCAGTGGAGCGGCTTTGGGCTGGAGCTGCTTGGCGCGAGTGATCATGGCCCCGTAAGCTTCCGGCGCGTCGGGCAGTCTGCGGACCTGCCCGCTAAAGCACGACAACTGACGGCCACCGTCCGTCGGACTGCTGTCGCGAACGCCCTTCCACAGCCGGACACGGCTCGTGGGAGGGCGCTTGCGTGTGGCAGCCCGACGCGACTCGCTCACGTATGGGTTACTCCACGTGACCTCGTCGCGGTCCAGGCAGATGAACAGGTCGACGCAGTTTCCGATCACACGCCGAACCGACGAGATGAGGGCCGATGGTGGGTCGAGTGAAGACGAGTGCGCGGGCCAGGGTTGTAGTGCGCCTGGTGGTGGGCACGTTGGCGGCGGGGGCGGCGTGCTGGCTGCCGGCCGGGGCCGCACATGCCGACGAGACCAACACGGGCTCGCACAACGGGCCCCGCATCGGGCTGGTCAACGTGGGGCAGGTGGACGATCCGATGGAGGATGTGCTGGAGCACGTTCTGCTCCTCGGCGACGGGTACAAGTGGGGCTGATCGCGCGCTGACACGGTGTAGGTGGGGCGGGGCCCGTAGCGCACAGGGTGGCGGTACGGGCCCCGCCGCGTGCGCGAGCTGTTTCCGTGCGTCGGCAAAGCGGCAGCACGCCCTACGCGTCACCGGTCTGGAGGAGACGTACCGGCCCCGGCTCGGGCTGGTCACGATCGGCAGCGACAAGGTCGTACCCCTGAGCGGTGTTCGTGAGCCGGACCAGGACGAGAAACGACAGGGGTGGGAGCAGGTCTTCGCGTGCCGCTGATCAGTCCGCGACGAGCCCTTCGTACGCCGTCCGCAGCCCCTCGACCGCCTCGCGGCCGGCAGGCCGCAGCGGTGCGCGGACCGGGCCCGCGGGCAGGCCGAGCTCATTGAGCAGGGCCTTCGCGGTGACCGCGCCGGGCAGACCGGCCGCCATCATCAACTCGATGAGTGGCGTGGCGCGTTGCTGGAGGCGGGCGGACACGGGGGTGTCGCCCGCCTCGAACGCGTCGAGGACCGCACGGAGCTGGGACGGTACGACGTTCGCGACCGTGCTGATGTAGCCGGAGCCGCCCACCGCGTACAGGGCGAGGTTGTGCTCGTCGCAGCCCGCGTAGTACGCCAACTCCGTGCGGGCGAGCACCTTCTGGGTGCCGAGGAAGTCGAAGGAGCAGTCCTTCACCGCGACGATCCGGGGGTGTTCGGCGAGTCGGATCAGCGTCTCCGGCTCGATCCGGGTGCCGGTGCGGCCGGGAATGTCGTACAGCGCGAGGGGCAGTCCGGCCGCGTCGGCGATCTCGCGGAAGTGCGCCTCGACGGCGTCCTGCGGGGGCTTGCTGTAGTACGGCGCGACCACCAACAGGGCGTCGGCGCCCGCCTTTTCGGCCGCCAGGGCGAGTTCGACGGTGTGCCGGGTGTCGAAGGTGCCCACGCCCGCGACGACCGTCGCCCGGTCGGCCACCGCTTCCCGGACGGCCCGGATCAGATCCGACTTCTCGGCGTCCGAGGTGGTCGGCGACTCGCCCGTCGTGCCGGAGAGCACGAGCCCGTCACACCCCTCGGTCACCAGCCGGTCGGCCAGACGCTGGGCGCCGTCGAGGTCGAGGGATCCCGCCTCGGTGAAGGGCGTGATCATGGCGCAGAGGGCCCGGCCGAAGGGAGGGGCGGAGGCGTTGGCGGTCGTCATGGTAGTAGTGTCGGCACTGTCATGTCGTAGCTCCACTTAATTCTTCTACGGGGTATTGATAAGCGTTGCTTCGGCTTTTGGGGCTTGCCCTATGTCCAAGGGCGGGCGTCATGGGGCCACCATGGCCGGGACGGTCAGCGACCCCTGGTCATGGGAGGCGTCATGAAGCTCGGCAAGACACTCGCCACCGGAGTCGCGCAAGAGCGGCCTCAGGCCCACGACGAACAGCTCGAACTCGCCGAAGTGATCGCGGAGACCGAGGTCGCCGAGGCGTCCGCGCCCGAAGAGGTCCCGGTCGCCCGATGAGGCTGCGGCTTCCGGAGGAACGCCCGACGGAGCCGCCGTCCGGATACAAGATCGCCCACCCGATGCTGTCCCAGGACGGCACCCGGGCCGGGTTCACCGGTGTGTCGCTGGGCGGCGCGCTGCCGTACGGAGTCCTGGCCGATGCGTCCTGCGTCTACGGCCTGCGGCACCGGGCGCCGAGCCGCCGCTGCGACTGCGGCTTCCACTGTGTGCACGACCGTACGGCGGCCGAGGCGCTGCTGTGCACGGCCGAGCACCGGGCGGCCGTCCTGCTCGAAGTCACCGTGCTGGGCCGCTACCTGCGCTTCGAGCGCGGATTCCGCTACGCCCGTCAGCGGGTACGCACCGCCACGGTCGGCCCGTGCGCCTGCGGTGCGGTCGCCGCCGGCCTGGCCGACGCCGGCTGGGGCCGCCCCGGCCGGCGGGCCCTCGCCCCGTCCTGCGCGGGCTGCCTGCGCGGCCGTACGTCCGTCTCGCTCGCGGGGTTCGCCCGGCTGGCCGGAGAGCGGCTGCGGGTGGTGGCCGGGAAGGGGGCGTCCGTCGCGTCCGCGGCCGACCTCGCTGTGGCCGATGAGCTCGGTGTGCCCGAACTGGCCGCCGAGGTTGTGCTGTTGCAGACCCGCCTCGACTGGTTCCAGGCCTAGCCGGCCCGGCTGGGCGGGCGCGGACCGGACGGCGGAGTGAAGGGATAGCGCGGGCGCCACCGGGTACCCGGGTGTTCCGAATCGAGAGGAGGCGGAAAACCGTGACCGGGTCCACGACCCCCGAGCGGGTGCGCGACGAGCACCACTCGGTGAACGAACTCGTAGGGCAGGCAGGCGAACAGCTCTCCCGGCTCGTACGACAGGAAGTCGCCCTCGCCAAGGAGGAGCTGGCCGAGAAGGGCCGACGCGCCGGCACGGGCGGTGGGCTGCTCGGCGCGGCGGGCGCCGTCGCGTACGCCGGTCTGCTGTTCCTGGCCGCCGCGGCCACCGCCGCACTCTCGCTGACGCTGTCCGTGTGGGCCGCGGCGCTGATCGTGACGGGGGTCCTGTTCGCCCTCGCCGGTCTGCTGGCCGCGACCGGCCGCGCCCGGCTGCGGCGCGCCGCACCCCCACGCCGGAGGAGGCTCTCGGCAGCGTCAGGGCCGATGTCGAGGAGATCAAGGAAAGGGCACACCGATGACGGACCGCAAGGCAGGGGCGACGGGCGGCGGGAAGGGCGCCGCCAAGGCCGCTGCCGCGGGGAAGTCCGCGGCGGCGAAGGCGAGCGCGGGGGCCAAGGGTCCCGAGGAACTGCGTAGCCAGATCGAGCGGACGCGCAGCGAACTCGGCGACACCGTGGCGGAGTTGGCCGGGAAGGCGGATGTGAAGGGCCGGGCCCTGGCGCGCGCCGCCGACCTCAAGGACAAGGCGGGTGCGATGACCGTGCAGCTGCGCAGCAGCGCGGTTCAGGCCGGGCATGTGGTGCAGGAGCGGGCCACACGCGCCGGGCACGTCGTGCAGGACCGGGCGACCCAGGCGGGACACGTCGTGCAGGACAAGGCGACGCACGCCGGGCACACGGTGCAGGACCGGGCGACCCAGGCCGGGCACACCGCCCAGGGCAGGGCGACGCACGCGGGCCATGTGGTCGAGCACAGCGTGCCGCGCCCCGTGCGCACCGTCGTCCAGGCCGGGATGCGGAATCCGCGGCCGGTGCTGATCGCCGGAGCGGCCGTGGGTGCTGTGGTCGCCGCGCAGGTGTTGCGGCGCCGGCACAACGGGCACCGCTGAGACGCCGATCGAGGGAGACGGCGAGGCGGCGCGGGACCGGTCACCGGTCCCGCGCCGCTCTGTGTGCACTCGGGCCCGGCGCCGCCGCGTGCGTTCTGGGATCCCGTGCCGCCCCGTGCCGCCCCGTGCCGCCCCGTGCCGTCTCGTGAGCCCCGCCTTCCGGGGGGCCACTTGACCTCAAGTCCGGTTGAGGTCGAAAGGTGATCAGTGCACGCATTGACCACCGATGCCGGAGGCCTCCATGACCCGTCGCACCGACGCCCACCCCGACCTCACCCGCGCCGAGATCGGCGCCCCCTTCTTCAGTACCTGGCGGGTCGGCACCCCCTTGCGACAGCAGCAGACCGTGGAGGCGATCGCCGGCACCTGGGCGCGCCGCCCCTGGCCCGCCGACGGCCTGCTCGGCTACCACGTCTACACCGGGCACGACGCCGCCACCCTCCTGCACTACTCGCAGTGGCGCGGCGAGCAGGCCTACGAGGCCTTCGTGAAGACCCACCGCCAGGAGCGCAACGACGAGATCGACACGGCCGTACCGGGCATCGAGCGGCTCGGACTCGGCCGGTACCGGCACTACCGCAGCGGCACGCGCGAGGGTGACACCCGCGTCCCCGGCTGCATCGTGATCGTCGACATCGAGTTCGAGGGCCCCGACCCCGACCGGCAGCGCGCCTGGGTCGACGCCGTCTTCGAGGCGCTGGAGAGCGAGCCGAAGCCCCATCCCGGGGGCATCTCCGCCCACTTCCACCTGAGCACCGACGGCACCCGTGTCCTGAACTACGCCGAGTGGGAGAGCGCGACCGCCCACATCGACGCCCTCGCCGCCCCGGGCGACGGCATCGGGTCGGCGTCCGAGCTGTGGCACCGCGTCCAGACCTGGCCGGGGCTGAAGAGCAGCACGGTCAGCCGGTACGACCACGCCCTCGGCCTCGTTCCCGACTGACGCCGAGGGGGTCGCCGTACAAGGTCCAACGAGGCAACCAGGCCACCTCACCGAAAGCTCCAATCGTCTGGACAAAAAAAGTTTTCGGTGAGACGGTGGACGCATGCTGGACGTCACCGTGATCGAGGACCCCGAGGCCGCAGCCGTCTCCCTGGACCCCACAAGGGCCCGGCTGCTCGCCGAGCTGGCGGCCGGCCCCGCGTCGGCCGCCATGCTGGCCGGCAAGGTCGGGCTGCCCAGGCAGAAGGTGAACTACCACCTCAGGGCACTGGAGCGGCACGGACTGGTGGAGCTGGCCGGCGAGCGCCGCAAGGGCAACGTCACCGAGCGGCTGATGCAGGCGACCGCCGCGTCGTACGTCATCTCGCCGCTCGCGCTCGCCGCGGTGCAGCCGGACCCGGACCGCTTCCGTGACCAGCTCTCCGCCCGCTGGCTGCTCGCGCTCGGCGCCCGGCTCGTCCGGGACGTCGGCTCGCTGATCACCGGCGCCGCGAAGGCCCGGAAGGGGCTGGCGACGTACGCCCTGGACGGCGAGGTCCGCTTCGCCTCGGCGGCCGAACGGGCCGCGTTCATCCAGGAGTTGACGGCGGGCGTGAGCGCGCTGATCCACAAGTACGACGCGCCCGACGCGCAGGGCGGCCGCGATCACCGGATCGTGGTCGCCGTACACCCCACGGTCAAGGACCAGCCGAACCCCGCACTCGACCAGTAAGCAGCAGGAGCCCACCATGTCCAAGGAATTCGAGATCGTCCGTGAGTTCGAGGTCGACGCCTCTCCGGAGGAGGTGTGGGAGGCCGTCACGCAGGGGACCGGAGCCTATCTGTGGCCGATGGATCCCCCCGAGCCGCGGGTCGGCGGCGCCGCGGCCTTCGGCTCCACGGTCACCGCCTGGGATCCGCCGAACCACCTCACCGTCCGCAGCGAGGACGTCGGATTCCCGACCCAGTCGGTCAACCAGCTGGAGCACGTCATCGAGGCGCGCGACGGGGGCAGGCGCGCCTGGGTGCGCTATGTGCACAGCGGCATCTTCACCGACGACTGGGACAACCAGTACGACGGCGCCGCCAAGCACACCGACTTCTATCTGCACACCCTGCGCGAGTACCTGACGCACTTCGCGCCCCGCCCGGTGACCTTCGCCCAGCTGGAAGGCCCGGAGGCGAGCCAGGCGCCCGACGCCTTCGCCGTCGTCGGACCGGCGCTCGGGCTCGGGAGCGGCGACGCCCAGGGCGGGCGGGTGACCGTGCGAGGGCCGGAGGCCTTCGACGCCGTACTCGACTACCGCGACCCGTACTTCATCGGGCTGCGCACGGACACCGCCCTCATCCGTGTCTTCGGACGCAACCACTGGGGTGCCCCGGTCGGCATCAGCGTCCACGACTTCGCCCCGGACGCCGACGCCAAGGCGACCGAGTCCGCATGGCAGGACTGGCTGAACGGCGTGTTCAGCCAGTCCTGAACCTCACCGGAGGTTACGGACGGAACCGCAGCACCTGCGGGTCGTGGTCGCTGATCTGGTCGTTGAACTCCGAGTTGACGTGCACGCTGTCGTACTCGAAGTCGCAGGAACGCCGGATCGACGGGCTGACCAGGATCTGGTCCAGCGTCTGGGCGTTGCCCTGGTAGACGTAGGAGTAACGCTCGCTCCTGGGCAGCGACTTGATCGCCGACCACAGGGCGCCGTCGTCCTCCAGCAGCTGGGTGGTGCCGGAGAACTCGAAGTCGTTGATGTCGCCGAGCGTGACGACGTCCGCGTTCTTCTGGACGGCCAGGATGTCCTTGACGAAGGTGTTGACCGCGGTCGCCTGGAGGTGACGCTGGGTCTCCGAGCTGCGGGTCGGCGGCTGGTACTGCGCGTGCAGCGACTGGTCGCCGCCCTTGGAGGCGAAGTGGTTGGCGATCACGAAGACCGTGCGGCCGCGGAACTCGAACTCGCCGGCCAGCGGCTTGCGGCTGTTCGTCCAGGCCGCGTTCGCGGGGTCGATACGGCCGGGGGAGACCGTCAGCGCCGCCTTGCCCTTCACCTTGGTCACACCGGCGGCGGTCGTGGCGTCGCCGCCCGCGCGGTCGGTGAAGGAGACCCGCTTCGGGTTGAACAGGAACACCTGGCGGATGTTGCCGCCCGGCTCGCCGCCGTCGGCCTTGTCGACCGGGTCGATGGAACGCCAGTCGTAGGCCGGGCCGCCCGCCGCGACGATCGCGTCGATCAGCTTGCCCACCGTCTGGTCGGCGGCGACCGTGCCGTCGTTCTTCGCGCCGTTGTTGTCCTGGATCTCCTCCAGGGACACGATGTCGGGCGACTGGAGGTTGTTCACGATCGCGGAGGCGTGCTCGGCGAACGTCGCGTCGGACGGGTCGAGGTTCTCGACGTTGTACGTAGCGACCGCCAGCTCGTCGCGCCGCTGCTTCTGGGTCGTCTCCCGCTTGAGGCCACCGCTCTTGACGGTGCCGAGCTCGCTCGCGACGAGGGTGTAGCCGCCGAACTGGTTGTAGTCCAGCGGGCCGGCGGTGGTGCCGGTGAGGGTGTCACCCACGTTCGCGGCCGGGAACTCGGCGCCGGGGCCGAGCGACTGGATCTGCAGCCGGCCGGTGTTCTGGGAGTCGTAGGAGCCGTAGACCGTGCCGCCGCGGCGGTTGCGGTGCTCCCACGGCTTCACCGTCACCCACAGCTCGTAGAAGTCGTCGGTCGCCGTGACCACGCGGGCGTCGGCGACCTCGACGTTCATGCCCTCCAGGGACTCGTAGTAGTCGAGGGCGTACCTCGACGGCCGCAACGTCAGGCCGTCGATCGAGCCCTTCGCGGCCACGTCGCCGGCCGGCGTGTACCGGTCCGGCACCGAGTCCTCGTCGACGACCTTCGCGGCCGGGACGGTGTTGCCGCTGGAGACGACGGTGACGGTCGGCTTGGTGATCTCGGTCAGCGACTGGTTGCCGGAGGCCGTGCCGCCGGGGACGTACTCGGAGACCGTACCCGCCACCAGGACCGAGTCGCCGACGGCGACCTTCGGGACGGAGCTGGTGAAGACGAAGACGCCCTCACTGGTGGCCGAGTTGGCGTCGGCGTCCGGATCCTGGATCCAGAAGCCTCTGGACGAGCCGTAGGTGCGCACGCCGGTGACGATTCCGGCCACGTCCGTGACCTGCTTGCCGGCGTACGGGGATATGCGGGTGCTGCCCTGGATGTCATGGATGCGCACGGAGTCGGCGTGCGCGGGGGACGTGAGGACAACGGTGGACGCCGCGGAACATACGGCGGCGACGGTGAGCGCGGCGAGGCGCGCGGACTTCTTGCTCGGCAACGGGATCCCTCCGGGGACATACGTGGGCGCCGGGACGAGGGTGGTGCGTGGAACGGTCGGTGCAGGCGCGACCGGTGGGGCGGCGGCGACGCGCGTAGAAAATACAGTGAACAGATGTCCGCTCGATTTCTACGCGCGTCAATCTCCTGCCTGCTCCGGTCACTTGTCAAGGTTTCGGCCATGTACACCGCCCGGCGGGGAGATGAACCGGGCGGCATAGGTGGAAACCCGTCTAGGCTGAGCGGTTGAGCCGTGAAGTGGAGCGGCTGGGCCGTGACGCCTACGGCCCTGCGGAACGCCCTAGGAGAACCAGCCGATGTCAGACAGCTCCCCCCTGCCGCCGGTGCGGCTGCATCCCGAAGCGGAGCTGGCGCGGGACGCCCTGTCCACGCCGTTGCTTGCCCGGGCCGCGCGGCTGGCCCGCTGGGCCGGGCCCGACACCCGGGTCGACGCGGGGGGAGGCCTGGTCGAAGAGCAGCTGCCGGCCGCCGCCGCGGTGCTCGGCCTGAGCGGGGACGACGCCGCCGCGTACGCCAGTGAGGCCTTCCGCGTCGCCGTCGACACCGGGCTGGTGGAGATCGTCGACGAGGACGCGGGCACCGTCGCGGTGGGCGCGGACCTGGCGCTGCTGACCGGCGGCTCGCCGCAGGACGTGCTCGCGGTGTGGCTCGTGGCACTGGAGACGGTGCTCGCGGACGCGAGCGTGCCCGACCTCGACGACCTGGTCGACGCCATGGACGCGGGCGGTGAGATCGACCTCTCCACGCTGGACTGGGACCCCGAGGCCGACGCGGAGTTCCTCGACGGAGTGCTCGGCAACCTGTACCTGCTGACGGTCAGCGAGGACGGGCCGGGCGACACGCCCGTGCCGCTTCCGGCCCTCGCCGCATCGATGATCGTGCCCAGCGACATGGGCGAGCCCACGAACGACGTGCTGGAGCAGGTCTCCGACGCGATGATGCGCCTGGACGACCAGTTCCGGCTGCTGGAGCCGGTCGGCCTGGTGGAGTACCACCCGGTGGACGAGGCCCTGATGGCGGACGTCGAGGCCGCCGAGGAGGCGGCCGCCGCCGTCGACGACACCGACGTGTCGCGGTACGGCATGGTGCGGCTGACCCCGCTCGGGCTGTACGGGCTGCGGGCGCGGCTGCTGGAGGCCGGGTTCGAGTCGCCCGCGGTCGGGGACCTGGCGGACAAGGGCGCCGACGCGCTGCTCGACGGCACGGCCACTTTCCCGCAGGCCGCCGCGCACGCCGAGACCGTGCAGTGGCTGGCCGGTCGCGAACCCCTCGCCGCGGCGCGGGAGTTGCTGGCGGCGGCACGAGGCCTGGACGCCGGGGCGCCGCTGCGGCGGCTGCGCTGCCAGCAGGCACTGTCCCTGGTGGGCGCGGAGGCCGAGCCGGCGCTGCGGGAGGTCCTCGACGATCCGGAGCTGGGCGGGCTGGCCCGGGTCTGGCTGACCGAGGCTGGGTTCTCCGACGTGCCCCCGCCCTCCCAGGACCTGGTGTTCTGGCTGACCGTCGACACGCTTGCCGCGCAGCTCGCGGCCGAGGGGAACTCCGACGAGCTGCGGGCCCTGGTGGAGGGGCTGGCCGCGCAGCACAGCGGGTTCTTCGCGGCGGCCTGGCGGGTCGAGCATCCGGCCACGGCGGATGTGCTGGAGGCGATGGGGCGGCTGCATCCGGACAAGAAGATCGCGAAGGAAGCGCGGAAGGCTGCGTTCAAGGCTCGGTCGCAGCAGGGGGGCTGAGCTGGTTCCGCGCGTGCGGGTGCGTGGGGGCTGGTCGCGCCCACTCGCGGGACTACATGGCCCGGGAGTCGAGGGCATCACGCGGCGGCGCCGCACATCGACACAGCCCCGCGCCCCTGAAGGGGCGCTGCCGTGACCGACGTGGATTCATGGAAGCAGGCCCACTGAATCCGCCCCCAGTTCAACTCCTGTTCAGACATGAGCGGCAGCGTTGCGGCGTTCCGGAGTTCGCCGCCCTCCACGGCACACCCACGGTCACAGGAGACAGCATGTCGCTCACCCGCAGGGACTTCGCCAGGAATTCCGCGATCACCGGGGCCGGTGTCGCGCTGGCGGGCAGCGCCGGCGTTCTCGCCACCGCGCCGAACGCGCTCGCGTCCACGGAGTCCGAGACCGCGAGCGAGGAGTCCGCGGACGCCCACTGTGGCGGTGTCGGCTACGGACCCCTCGTCCCGGACCCGAAGGGCCTCCTCGCCCTGCCCGCCGGGTTCAAGTACCGGATCATCACCTACAGCGGTAAGACCAAGCTGGAGTCGGGCGAGTTCACCCCCTCGAACCACGACGGCACGGCCACCTTCGACGGCCCGCGCGGCACGACCCTCCTCGTCAACAACCACGAGCTGAAGGGCCCGCGCGCCGACTGGGACCACCCCGTCCCGCTCACCGAGGGCCTCGTCTACGACCCCGCCGCGGCCGGCGGCTGCACCGTCGTCGAGGTCCGCCCCGGCGGGCAGGTCGCCGAATGGGTCGGCATCGCGGGCACCTCCACCAACTGCGCGGGCGGCAGCACCCCTTGGGGCACCTGGCTCACCTGCGAGGAGAACTCCGACAAGGCCGGCACCAACGGCATGACCAAGGACCACGGCTACGTCTTCGAGGTCGACCCCATCGACCGGCGCGCCAACAAGGACCCCAAGCCGCTGAAGTTCTTCGGCCGCTACGACCACGAGGCCGTCGTCATCGACCCCAAGCGCGGCCACGCCTACCTCACCGAGGACGCGGCCTCGCCCAACGGCCTGTTCTTCCGCTGGACCCCGCCGAAGGGCTTCGAGTACGGCCGCGGCAAGTTCCGCAAGCTGGCCGACGACGCCGGTGTCCTCCAGGCGCCCAAGTGCTTCGACTCAGGCGGCAAGTTCGTCGACGACCTCTCCCGTGCCACGAAGATCGGCACGGTGTACGGCGTCGACTGGGTGGACGTCCCCGACCGGGACGCGAAGACCACTCCCGTGCGCAAGCAGTTCGCCGCCGGCGAGATCACCCGCGCCCGCAAGCTGGAGGGCATGTGGTGGGGCGACGGCGGCGCCTACATCGTCTCCTCGTACGCCCGTGAGGAGAGCCCCGGCCGGCACGACGGCCAGGTCTGGTTCTACGACCCCAAGCGCCGCACCCTCACCCTGAAGGTCCTGCTCGGCGTCAACCCCGACCCGTCCAAGGACGGCGCTTTCGACGGCCCGGACAACATCACCGTCTCCCCGTACGGCGGCCTCGTCATCGCCGAGGACGGCGAGGGCGTCCAGCACCTCTTCGGCGCCACCGACAGCGGCCGCACGTACCCGATCGCCCGCAACGAGCTGAACATCGGCACCGAGGACGAGCCGGAATACAGCGAGTTCACCGGCGTCACGTTCTCGTGCGACGGAAAGACCCTCTACGCCAACATCCAGACCCCGGGCATCATGCTCGCGATCACGGGGCCGTGGAAGCGGCAGCGGCGGTAATTAATTCGGTCGCCCGGCCCGAGTTGCGCCTCCTACAGTGAGATCACAACGTCACGCACCTCCCGGTGCGATGGCAGCGGCTACTTCTTTTCCAGAGAATCAGATGCCGCCGCCGACTTGATCTCGGGAGGCGCAGCTCATGGTGGGTGCCCGGTGCGCAGGCAACGGTTACTTCATTGGATCAGATGGTTGCGGGTTCGAATCCCGTCACCGACCTCGGGTCGGTGTAGCTCAATCGGATAGAGCATCCGACTAAAGTCCGTCGCCGACTCCTGATCTCGGGCACCCACCTTTTGCTGCGTCTCCCTCCGAAACGCAAACGAATTCGGGGGGAATTCACCATGGCACGATTCAACAGGCGCGCCGCCAAGGCGCGGCCGACCTCGCGGGTCACCTCGACGGGGCGAGTGCTCCGTACCTACGAGGGCGGCCTGGGACGTGAGCGCGACGCGCGCTCCGAGCTCTTCCTGCTGTCGGTCGCCAACTTCGTCTCGCAGCAGACCTTCTACGAGTCCGGCGCCGACCGTGACGACCGGTTCGCGCGCCTCGTGGGCGAACTCGCCGTCACGGATCCCGAGTGGACCGCCGGCCTGCTCGGCTGGCTGCGCGGCGAGGGCAACCTCCGTACGGCCGCGATCGTGGGCGCCGCCGAGTACGTGAAGGCCCGTCTGGACGCCGGGGCCACCGACGGTCCGTCGAACCGGCAGGTCATCGCCTCCGTACTCCAGCGGCCGGACGAGCCCGGCGAACTGCTCGGGTACTGGACCGCGCTGTACGGCCGTAACGTCCCGAAGCCGGTCAAGCGCGGTGTCGCCGACGCCGTACGCCGGCTCTACAGCGGCAGGTCGCTGCTGAAGTACGACACCGCGTCCAAGGGTTACCGCTTCGGCGACATCCTCAACGTGGTGCACGCGGCCCCGGACCCGGACAAGCCGTGGCAGGGCGACCTGTTCCAGTACGCCCTCGACCGCCGGCACAGCCCGGACACCGCCGTGCCGCCCGCGTCCGACCGGACGCTGGTCGCCCATCGCGAGCTGATGGCACTGCCCGTCGAACAGCGGCGTGCGGTGGTCACGTCGGACGGCGGTGCCGAGCGGCTCGCGGCGGCCGGGATGACGTGGGAGGCACTGGCCGGCTGGCTGCAGGGGCCGATGGACAAGGAGGCCTGGGAGGCGGTGATTCCGTCGATGGGCGCCATGGCGCTCGCCAGGAACCTGCGGAACTTCGACGAGGCCGGGGTCTCGGACGAGGTGGCGGCGCGGGTCGCCGCCCGGATCAGTGATCCGGCGGAGGTCGTACGGTCGCGGCAGTTCCCCTTTCGGTACCTCGCCGCGTACCAGCACGCGCCGTCGCTGCGCTGGGCGTACCCGCTGGAGCAGGCGCTCGGCCACTCACTGGCGCAGGTGCCGACGCTGCCCGGCCGGACGCTGGTGCTCGTCGACCGCTCGGGCTCGATGTTCTGGTCCCGGCTGTCCGACCGCTCGCAGCTCAACCGGGCCGACGCGGCGGCGATCTTCGGCACGGCGCTCGCACTGCGGGCGGCGGACGCGGATCTCGTCCAGTTCGGCACGGGCAGCGGCGAGATCGCCTTCCGCAAGGGCGAGTCGGTGCTGAAGGTCCTGGGGCGCTTCGGGGACCTCGGCGGCACGAACACCACCGAGGCCGTGCGCCGGCACTACCGCAAGCACGACCGGGTGCTGATCGTCACCGACGAGCAGTACGCCCCCAGCAACCACGGCGACCCGACCGAGCAGGTCCCGGCCGACGTGCCGGTCTACACCTGGAACCTCGCCGGGTACCGGGCGGGCCACGGCCCGTCGGGGGCGGGCAACCGGCACACCTTCGGGGGGCTCTCGGACGCGGCCTTCCGGATGGTGCCGCTGCTGGAGGGAGCTCGGGACGCCAACTGGCCCTGGGCTGACCGAGCCGCCTGAGCTGCCTGAGCTGCCCGAGCCGCCTGAGTCGAGAGTGGCCCGCACCACGTGGGGAGTGCGGGCCACTCTCATGTCCACGTCCCTTTGTCCATGTCCCTTAGTCCACTCCTTGTCGCCGCCCTGACTGACATCTAACATTTCAATTTGTGGAGGCGATACGACCCGTAGCCCGCACCCTGCTCAGGGACCGGGCCTACGAAGCGATCAGGGACGCCATCGTGGCCGGGGAGATCGAGCCCGGCGCGGTGGTGCGGGACGCCGATCTCGCCGAGCGGCTCGGACTGTCCCGGGCGCCGGTGCGCGAGGCGTTCTCGCGGCTCGTGGACGAGGGGCTGCTGGAGAGCAAGCCGCAGAGCTACACGCGCGTGACGTCGGTCGTCGCCGCCGAAGTCCGCGACGCGGCCGCCGTCGTCGGCGCCATGCACGAGCTGGTGACGCGGGTCGCCGTACCCCGGCTGGCAGCCGCGGACGTGGAGATCATGCGCGCCGCCAACGAGCGCTTCGCCGCCGCCGTCGCGGCCGGCCAGGTGGACCTCGCCCTGCGGGCCGACGACGAACTGCACGACGTGCTGGTGCGGGTGAGCGGCAACCGCACGGCCGCCGCCACCGTCGCCCGCTACACCCCGCTCATCCGCCGCCTGGAGCGCCGGCGCTTCGGCGAGGGCGGGACCTGCCGTTCGGCCGGGCTGCACGAGCGGCTGATCGAGGCGTGCGCGGCCGGTGACGTGGACGAGGCGGTCCGGGTCACGGCGGAGATCTGGCGAGGGCTGGCCGAACTCGCCGACAGCGACAGCGACTGACTCATCTCGGGAGGACCCCATGTCCCTTTCCTCGTACGACCGTTACCCCCTCCTCTTCGGCCCGTCCCCCGTGCACCCCCTGGAACGCCTGACCGCCCACCTCGGCGGAGCCTCCCTCTGGGCCAAGCGCGAGGACTGCAACTCCGGCGTCGCGTACGGCGGCAACAAGACGCGCAAGCTGGAGTACCTGGTCGCCGACGCGCTCGCGAAGGGCTGCGACACGCTCGTCTCGATCGGCGGGGTGCAGTCCAACCACACCCGTCAGGTCGCCGCGGTGGCCGCCCGAGCCGGGCTCAAGTGCGTGCTGGTCCAGGAGAGTTGGGTGGAGTGGCCCGACTCCGTGTACGACAAGGTCGGCAACATCCTCGTCAGCCGCCTCGCCGGGGCCGACGTACGCCTGGTGCGGGCCGGGTTCGGGATCGGCTTCAAGGAGAGCTGGGAGCAGGCGCTGCGCGATGTGGAGGAGTCGGGCGGAAAGCCGTACGCGATCCCGGCGGGCGCCTCCGACCACCCGCTCGGCGGGCTCGGCTTCGCCGGTTGGGCGTTCGAAGTGGCCGAGCAGGAGCGGGAGCTGGGCGTCTTCTTCGACACCCTGATCGTGTGCTCGGTGACCGGCTCCACGCAGGCCGGCATGGTCGCCGGATTCGCCGCCCTGGAGGAGGCGGGCGGCCGCCCGCGCCGGGTCCTCGGCATCGACGCCTCGGCCAAGCCCGTCACCACACGCGAGCAGATCGCCCGGATCGCCGGCAACACCGGCCGGCTCGTCGGTGTCGAGCGGGAGCTGACCGAGGCCGACGTCGAGCTCGACGACCGCTACCACGCGGGCACGTACGGGATACCGGACGAGGCGACGCTGGAGGCGATGCGGCTGGCGGCGCGGACCGAGGGCATGGTCACGGACCCGGTCTACGAGGGCAAGTCGATGGCCGGGATGATCGACCTGGTCTCACGCGGGGAGATCGCGCCGGAGTCCACCGTCCTGTACGCACACCTCGGCGGGCAGCCCGCGCTGAACGCGTACAGCGCACTGTTCTAGGCGGCCGGACGCGCCGAGCTGCGGGGTCCGGCCGGTCTTGCGGTGCCGGGCCCTGCCGTGCCGCGCACCTGGCCGGATAGGGTGCACAGCGTGTGGGCGGACGATCAGCAGCGGGAGCCGAGTGTGGAACGGCCTGACGGCCCCCGCCGCCGGGCCACGATCCACGATGTCGCGAAGCTGGCCGGAGTGTCACGGCAGACGGTCTCCCGTGCGGTCAACGACAAGGGCGAGATCGACCCGGCGACGAAGGAACGGGTACTGGAGGCGGCGCGGCTGCTGGACTACCGGCCGAGCCGTTTCGCGCGCGGCCTCGTGCAGAAGGGGACCGTGACCGCCGGGCTGGTGATCCCGGATCTGATGAACCCCTTCTTTCCCGAGGTGGCCGCCGGTGTGCTGGAGGCGGCCGAGCAGCGCGGCTGGCAGGTGGTGATGTGGGACTCCCGCATCGACGAGGCCCGGGAGCGCGACGCGCTCGACGCGCTGTCCCATCAGGCCGACGCGATCGTGGGCTACTTCAAGAGCCCGGAGGACGTGCTCGCCCGGCACCTCGGCGGCGTACCGCTGGTGCTGCTGGAACGAGGGCCGCAGCAGACCCGTTTCGCGGCCGTGGGCATCGACGCCGCCGCCGGTCTCGAACAGGGCATGGCGCACCTGGTCGCCGCGGGGCACCGCCGGATCGGCATGCTGGACGGTGTGCACGGCCCCGCCCGGCGCAGGCAGGCCTTCCTGGAGCTGGCGCGGCGGCACGGTCTGCCGGTCGACGACAGCTGGATCGCGCTGAGTCCCGAGCACAGCGTGGCCGGGGGTGAGGCCGGCATGGAGCGGCTGCTGGACGCCCGGCCCGACGTCACGGCCGTCTTCGGCTTCAACGACCTGATCGCGGTCGGCGCCATGCGTGCCGCCCGGCGGCACGGCCGACAGGTGCCGGAAGACCTGGCCGTCATGGGCTTCGACGGATTGTCGCTGGGCGAGCTGGTGGAGCCCGCGCTGACCACGCTGCACATCGACAAACGGCGGCTGGGACGGCTGGCCGTCGAGCAGGTCGCCCGGCTGCGCGCCGGTGAGGAACCGCTGCGTGGCGCAGCGGCGTGGGTGGTCCCGGAGCTGGTGGTGAGGGCCTCGGCCTGACGGCACGGTGGGCCGGCGGCGCCTCGGCACACAGCCAGAACGCCGCAACTCATGGGCCGTGCACGTCCCTTGACACTGCTTTTCGGCCGCCTCGATGTGCGACGGCAGCGTTCACGTGAACGCTCATGGACCACATCTCCCCACAACGATCTCCGTCCAGCGATCTCCCCGCAGCGCGATGCCGGCCACTTGGACGAAGTCGCCGACATAACGACTACATCTGGCCGCTGGTCGTCATGATCAACCCGGACAAGTCGTCGTGTTCCTCATCGGGGCGCGGCACTTCCTTCGGGATCTGGCGGCGGGCGCCACGAAGGTGTGACCGCTGCCGCCTCCCCGGGCTCCGGTCGCGCCGGGCGCCCCCTTCGACCGGGGGCGCCCTGGACGTCGTACGGCCGCCTACAGCGCCTGGGCCGCCGGCTTCACCATTCCCCTCACCGTGCGGGACTTCACGAAGTCGCCCATGGCCGTCATCTCCCACTCGCCGGAGAACTGCTTGATCAGCTTCGCCATCATCACGCCCGTCTGTGCTTCGGCGTTGGTGAGGTCGAAGCGGACCAGTTCCTCGCCGGACGCGGCGTCGATCAGTCGGCAGTAGGCCTTGGCGACCTCGGTGAACTTCTGGCCGGAGAAGGAGTTGACCGTGAAGACGAGTCCGGTGACCTCCTGGGGCAGGCGCCCGAGGTCCACGGTGATGACCTCGTCATCCCCGCCGCCCTCGCCGGTGAGGTTGTCGCCGGAGTGGCGGATCGCGCCCTGCACGATCTGGAGCTTGCCGAAGTAGCAGCTGTCGATGTGGTTGCGCTGCGGGCCGTACGCGATGACGGAGGCGTCCAGGTCGATGTCCTTGCCGCGGTACGCGGGCTCCCAGCCGAGGCCCATCTTGACCTGGGAGAGCAGGGGGCGGCCGCCCTTGACGAGGGAGACCGTCTGGTTCTTCTGGAGGCTTACGCGGCCCTTGTCCAGGTTGATCTTTCCGGTGCCGGGGGCGGGCGGGGCCGGGGGAGCGGCGGGGGCTGGGGTGCCTGGGGCGCCGGGGTGGACATGGGCGGGGCCGGCGGGGTGGCCGGGGGCTGCATCGTGGGCTGCGGCGGGGCCACGGGGGCGGCCGGGGCCGGGGCCGGTTCCTCGACCGTGACGCCGAAGTCGGTGGCGATGCCGGCCAGACCGTTCGCGTAGCCCTGGCCGACGGCGCGGGCCTTCCAGGCGCCGTTGCGCAGGTACACCTCGACGATCACCAGGGCCGTCTCGGTGCCGAGTTGCGGGGGCGTGAAGGTGGCAAGAACGCTGTTGTCGTCCGCGTTGCGGATGGTGGCCGTCGGTTCGACGCCCTGGAAGGTCTGGCCGGCGGCGTCCGGGCTGGCGGTGACGACGATCTTCTCGATGCCGGGGGGTACGGCCGAGGTGTCGACCATGATCGCGTCGGGGTTGGTGCCGCCGCCCGAGCGGTACGTCACGCCGGGGCCGGACGGTTGGTTGTAGAAGATGAAGTCGTCGTCGGAGCGCACCTTGCCGTCGGCGGTGAGCAGCAGGCCCGATACGTCGAGCCGCACCGGGGCGGCGACGTCCACCGTCACGCGCGCGGCGGAGAGAGGGATGTTCGAGCCGGGGGTCATAGCTGTCATGGTCCGTGAACGAGCGGGGGCGCTTTACCGTTCCCTTACCCACGGCCATTCGGCGGGGGCCGCGGATCTCACCCCCGCCGCCCCTGCCCGTCCCGTCCCGGGGGCTGCCGCCCCGGACCCCCGCTTCGGCCTGAACGGCCTCGTCCGCAAACGCCGGACGGGCTGGATTGCCTGGACCGGCGCGGGAAATTCAGCCCCTCCGACCTTCGAAGAACCCTACGGAACCACCACGATCTTCCGCCCCACCCCCGACGCGAACTGCTCCAGCGCCTCCGGGTACCGCTCCAGCGGGATCCGGTCGCTGATGAAGATCTCGGGGTCGAGGACGCCGTTCGCGAAGAGTTCCGCCGCGCGCTCGAAGCTGTGCAGGACGGCCATCGAACCCGTGATGGTGATCTCCTGGTTGTAGATGCGGTACGGGTCGATCGTGACGCGCGTCGCGTAGTCCGCGACCCCGAACTGCAGGAACGTACCTGCCTTGGCGACCCGGTCCAGACCGTCCTGGATCGCCGCCGCGTTGCCCGTGGCGTCGACGACGAGGTCCCAGCCCTGGGGGCGGTCCAGTTCGTCAGGGTTGGCCGCAGAGGCCGATACGCCGAGGCGGCGGGCCGTCTCCAGGCGGGCCGGGTTGATGTCCACCATGTCCACGCTGGCCGCCCCTGTCCGCTTGGCCAGCTCCAGCATCATCAGGCCCATCGTGCCCGAGCCGTAGATCAGGACGTGGGCGCCGAGGCGGGACTGCAGGACGTCGTAGCCGCGGACGGCGCAGGAGAGGGGTTCCACCAGGGCCGCGTCCTGGGTGCGGACGTGGTCGGGGAGCCGTACGCAGTTCGCGACCGGGGCCACCGCATAGCGCGCCGCGCCGCCCGCCGTCGTCACGCCGATCGCCGCCCAGCGTTCGCAGAGGTTGTTGTGGCCCGTACGGCAGTAGCGGCATTCGTAGCAGTAGAGAGACGGGTCCACGGCCACGCGGTCGCCCACCGACAGCTCCGTGACCTGGGTGCCCACCCCGACCACCTCGCCCGCGAACTCGTGTCCGGGGACGATGGGCAGCTTGGGTGCGAACTCGCCCTGCAGGATGTGCAGGTCGGTGCCGCACAGGCCGCAGGCCGCCACCTCGACGACGACCTCGCGGGGGCCGGGTGTCGGGTCGGGGACCTCGGCGACCACTGCCTTCCCGACGGACTCGATGACGGCGGCCTTCATTTCACGGCTCCCAACGACAGGCCCTGGACCAGCTTGTCCTGGGCGGCGAACCCCGCGGCGAGCACCGGCAGGGAGATGACGAGCGACGCGGCGCAGACCTTCGCCAGGAACAGGCCCTGGCTGGTGATGAAGCCGGTCAGGAAGACGGGGGCGGTCTCGGCGACCACGCCGGTCAGTACTCGGGCGAACAGCAGCTCGTTCCAGCTGAAGATGAAGCAGATCAGGGCCGTCGCGGCGATGCCCGGGAGGGCTATGGGGGCCACCACGCGCGTGAGGATCGTCGGCAGCTTCGCGCCGTCCACCCGTGCCGCCTCGATGATCGCGACCGGGATCTCGGCGAGGAAGGAGTGCATCATCCACACCGCGATCGGCAGGTTCATGGAGGTGTAGAGGATGACCAGCAGCCAGATGTTGTCGAGCATGTCCGTGTTCTTCGCGAACAGGTACAGCGGCAGCAGGCCCGCCACGGCCGGCAGCATCTTCGTCGACAGGAAGAAGAACAGGACGTCCGTCCACTTCTTCACCGGGCGGATCGACAGGGCGTAGGCCGCCGGGAGGGCGAGGACCAGGACGAACAGCGTCGACGCCACCGATGCCACCGTCGAGTTGATCAGCGCCGGCCAGGGGCTCGCGCCGCCGCCCGCGCCGAAGAACTCCCGGTAGCCGTCCAGCGTCAGCGACGCGGCGAAGGACGGCGGGTTGGTCGCCGCGTCCGCCTCGGAGTGGAAGGACGTCAGGGCCATCCACGCGATCGGCAGGAAGAACAGGATCCCGAGCAGCCAGGCCACCAGGCCGAGGCCAACTCCCTTGCGGCGGCTGCGAAGTCGTACGGCCAATGCACTCATGCGCGCGACACCTCCTCGCGGAACAGGGACGACACCACGCGCAGCGCGAAGGTCGCGATGATGATCGAGCCGATGACCACCAGGACGCCCGCGGCCGAGGCGAGGCCGTTCTCATGGGCCTGGTAGAAGCTCTGGTAGACGGTGTAGGGGAGGTTGGCGGTGCCCAGGCCGCCCGAGGTGATCGTGAAGACCGCGTCGAAGTTCTGGACGATGTAGATCGAGCCCAGCAGGGCCCCGAGTTCGAGGTAGCGGCGCAGGTGGGGGAGTGTCAGGTGGCGGAAGATCTGCCAGTCACTTGCGCCGTCGACCCGCGCCGCCTCGATCTGCTCGTGGTCGCGGCTTTGCAGGCCCGCCAGCAGGATCAGCATCATGAACGGCGTCCACTGCCAGACGAGTGAGGCCTCGACCGCGAGGAGCGGGGTGTTGGAGATCCAGTCCGGCTGTGGGCCGCCCACATAGTGCAACAACCCATTGAACAGGCCGTATTCGGGGTTGTAGAGCACATGCTTCCAGAGCAGTGCGGCGGCCACGGGCACCACCAGGAACGGGGCGATCAGCAGGGTGCGGACCACCCCGCGGCCCTTGAACTTCCGGTCCAGAAGCAGGGCCAGGATCAGCCCCAGCACCAGGCTCGCCAGCACCACCGCGACCGTCAGCAGCACGGTCGTCCACACCGAGTGGCGCAGGTCCGCGTCGGTGAGGACCTCCCGGTAGTTGTCGATGCCGGTGAAGTGGCGGGCGTCCGGGTAGAGGGAGTTCCAGTCGAAGAAGGAGATCACCAGCGTGGCCACGAACGGCAGCTGGGTCACCACGACCATGAAGATCAGGGCGGGCAGCAAGGGTGCCCGGGTCGCCCAGGCGCGCAGGCGGGCGGACGGTTGGCGGTTGGTGCGCACAGGTGTCGTGGCCACGGGGGCCGTTGTCGTCGCTGTCATCGCCCCTCGTACTCCTCGGAGATCTTCTCGGCGAGCTGCTGGGACTTCTTCAGGGCCGACTCGACGGACTGGCGTCCGGCGATGGCCGCGCTGATCTCCTGGGAGACCTTGGTGCCGAGGTCGGTGAACTCGGGGATGCCGACGAACTGGATGCCGGGCGCGGGGCGCGGCTGCACGCCGGGGTCGTTCGGGCGGGCGCCCTCGATGGCCTCCTTCGTCATCTCCTGGAAGGCGGCCGCCTCCTCGCGGTAGGCAGGGTTGGCGTAGGTGGAGGCGCGCTTGCCGGCCGGGACGTTGGACCAGCCGATCTCGTCGCCGACCAGCTGCTCGTACTGCTTGCTGGACGCCCAGGACACGAACTTCCAGGCGTTGTCGGAGTTGCGGGACGCCTGCTGGATGCCCCAGGCCCAGGTGTAGAGCCAGCCGGAGGACTCCGTCCTGTCGACGGGCGCGGGTGCGTAACCGAGCTTGCCCTTGACCGGGGACTTCGCCGCCTCCAGGGAACCGGCCGCGGAGGTGGCGTCGTACCACATGGCGACCTTGCCCTGGGTCATGTTGTTCAGGCACTCGGCGAAGCCGGACTGGGCCGCTCCCGACTCACCGTGCTCGCGGACCAGGTCGACATAGAACTTCGTCGCCTTCTCCCACTCGGGGGAGTCCAGCTGTGCCTTCCAGTTCTTGTCGAACCAGGTGCCGCCGAAGGTGTTCACGACGGTGGTGAGGGGGGCCATCACCTCGCCCCAGCCCGGCAGACCGCGCAGACAGATGCCCTTCATGCCCGGCTCGGCGCCGTCCACCTTCGCCGCGATGTCCGCGACCTGCTGCCAGGTGGGGTGCGCGGGCATCGTCAGGCCCTCCTTCTCGAGCACGTCCTTTCGGTACATCAGGAAGGACGACTCGCCGTAGAAGGGCTGGCCGTAGAGCTTGCCGTCGTCGCCGGTGAGGGACTGGCGCATCGGCTTGAGGACGTCCTGCTCGTCGTAGGCAGGGTCCTTGGCGACGTAGGAGTTCATCTCCTTCAGCCAGCCGTTGCGGGCGTAGATCGGTATCTCGTAGTTGGAGAGGGTGGCGACGTCGTACTGGCCGGCCTGGTTGGCGAAGTCCTGGCTGATCTTGTCGCGGACGTCGTTCTCGGGCAGGACGGTGAAGTTGACCTTGATGCCGGTCTCCTTGGTGAAGGCCGGGGCCAGCTTCTGCAACTCGGTCATCTGGGGGTTGTTGACCATGAGGACGTTGATCGAGTTGCCGCCCGACCCCGCCCCGCCGGCTCCGACCCAGCAGCCGGAGAGCAGCGGGGCGAGCAGCGTCCCTGCGGCGGCCATGGCGAGCGTGGCTCGCGGTGGCCTCCGTCGGCTCTGGGTTCGCATGGATCGCTCCTGGACGTAAAAGAGGGGACGTATGGGGAGTTAAGGGGTGCCGTGAGGCGTGAAAGTTCCCTGTGGGGAAGCGAGTTGGAATGCAGAGGGAGTTGGGGTTTCAGACGCGGATGACCTGGGGCCCCCGCAGGGAGTAGCGGTGGGCCTCGGCCGTGGGGAGCAGGGTGCTCGTGACGATCGTCTCCAGCGCGCCGATGTCGGCGAACCGGCAGAAGCTGACCGCACCGAACTTGGTGTGCACGCCCGCGAACACCGTGCGGCGCGAGGCGCGGATCGCCTGTGCCTTGACCTCGCTGACGGCCGGGTCGGGGGTGGTCAGGCCGTGTTCGCGGGAGATGCCGTTGGCGCCGATGAACGCCAGGTCGATGACGAAGCCGGCCAGCATCTTCGTCGTCCAGTGGTCGACGGTGGCGAGGGTGCCGGACCGCACCCGGCCGCCGAGCAGCAGCACGGAGACGTGCTCCGTCTCGGCGAGTGCGCCCGCGACCGGCAGGGACGCGGTGACCACGGTCAGCGGCCGGTCGGTGGGCAGGGCCTCGGCGATGAGCTGCGGGGTGAAGCCCTCGTCGACGAAGACCGTCTCGGCGTCCCCGAGGAGCTCGGCCGCGGCGGCCGCGATCCTGCGCTTCTCGGGGACGTGGCTGGTGGCGCGGAAGGCGAGCGTCGTCTCGAAGCCGGCGCTCTCCACGGGGTAGGCGCCGCCATGGGTGCGCCGGAGCAGGCCGTGGTCCTCCAGGACGCGCAGGTCCCGTCGTACCGTCTCCTTGGCCACGCCCAGCTCGGTGGCGAGCGCGGTGACGTCGACCGCGCCGTCGCGCCGTGCGGCCAGCACGATCTCGCGCTGGCGTTCTTCCGCCGTCCTCGTGCTCATGCCGGTCCTTGCCTTCCGCCTTGCTGCCCGTTCGGGCCCGGTGGGGCCCATGGGGGAAGTTCTACAGCGGCTGTTCGGCACTGACCAGCTCTGTTGCAGGTTCGATGCTGCCCGTGTGTGCCCGTTCACCGTGTGGTGTGCCCGTCTCGGACCTGCACGGTTGTGGTGGGGCGGGTGAGATCGGGCGCGTGTGGTGCCCGAATACGGCGGCGGGCGGGCCCGTTCGGTGCCCGCCCGCCCGCTTACGGCGAAATGTTTCGGTCAGTGAGGCCAGATCTCGCTACGGCCGGATCTCCGTACGGCCGGATCTCGGTACGGCCGCCGGTCGTGGGACGGCCGGATGTCAGTACGGCCAGATCGGCGGGTCGCTGACGAAGTGGCCGCCCAGGTAGGCGTGCGCGATGTTCCCGGGGTCGAGCTCGCCCTGCTCGGCGATCAGCTTCTCGGCGTACGGCTCGGAGTCGTCCTGCGGCTCGTAGCCGAGGGAGCGGGCGCTGGTCAGGTCCCACCACAGGCGTGTGTTGGCCGAGGAGCCGTGGACGACCGTGTGCGCGACATCCTCGGCGGTCAGGGCCGCGTGGAAGAGGCGGGCGCCGTCGGCGGGGCTCATCCACACCGAGAGCATCCGGACGCTGGTCGGCTCGGGGAAGCAGGAGCCGATGCGTACGGACACCGTCTCCAGGCCGTGCTTGTCCCAGTAGAACTGCGCGAGGTCCTCGCCGAAGGACTTGGACAGGCCGTAGAAGGTGTCCGGGCGGCGCGGGGTGTCGATGGGGATCAGTGCGCCCGCCTCGTGCGGTGCGGCGCCCTCGGGGCGGGGCGTGAAGCCCACCGCGTGGTTGGAGGAGGCGAAGACGACGCGTCCGACCCCCTCCTCGCGGGCGGCCTCGTACACGTTGTACGTGCCCTCGATGTTCGCCCGGAGAATCTTCTCGAACGGGGCTTCCAGGGAGATGCCCGCGAGGTGGATGATCGCGTCGACGCCCCGCACGGCCTCGCGCAGCGCCTCCCGGTCGGCGAGGTCGGCGACGATTGCGCCCGGCTCGCCCTCGATGGGCCGCAGATCCAGGAGCCGCAGCTCGTAGCCGTACGCCGGGAGCAAATCCCGCATCAGGGTGCCGAGTCCGCCGGCGGCGCCGGTGAGCAGAACGGTGCGGGGGGCTGGCATCCTCGGTTCTCCTTGAGTCCAGGGCCGTATGCATGCACGGTATTCACACTCATGGACAAGTTAAGGATCATCGACCTTGCTCGTCAAGGGTGGTGCGCCGTGCGTTCATAAACGTAAACTCTGATCAGAATCCCGCATGCGACCTCTCGTTCCCGTGAAGCCGTCCTCGTTACGTCCTCGTTCTAGGGAGAGCCCGTGACGCCAGCCCCCCTTGCCGCACGCCTCAGCGTCCCCGGCGGGCCGTTGTTCTTCCCCGTCACCGCCTACGGCCCCGACGGCTCGGTCGACCTCGACACGTACCGCACCCATGTCCGCCGGGGCGTGGAGGCCGGTGCGGCCGCCGTGTTCGCGTGCTGCGGTACCGGGGAGTTCCACGCGCTCACGCCCGAGGAGTACGAGGCGTGCGTGCGGGTGGCCGTCGAGGCCGCTTCGGGACGGGTGCCGGTCGTCGCGGGCGCCGGATACGGCACCGCCCTCGCCGTTCGGTACGCGCGGCTCGCCGAGGGGGCCGGGGCGGACGGGCTGCTCGCCATGCCGCCGTATCTCGTCCTCGCCGGGCAGGAGGGGCTGCTGCGGCACTACCGGGAGATCGCGGCGGCGACCACGCTCCCCGTCATCGTCTACCAGCGCGACAACGCCGTGTTCACCCCGGACACCGTCGTCGAACTGGCCCGCACGGACGGCGTGATCGGGCTCAAGGACGGGCTCGGCGACCTGGACCTCATGCAGCGGATCGTCAGCGCCGTACGCACCGAGGTCCCCGGCGACTTCCTCTACTTCAACGGCCTGCCGACCGCCGAACAGACCCAGCTCGCCTACCGCGCCATCGGCGTCACCCTCTACTCCTCCGCCGTGTTCTGCTTCGCCCCGGAGATCGCCCTCGCTTTCTACGGCGCGCTTGAGGCAGGCGACGACGCGACCGCGGGCCGCCTCCTGGACGGCTTCTACCGCCCCTTCGTCGAACTGCGCGCCCAGGGCCGCGGATACGCCGTCGCCCTCGTCAAAGCGGGCGTACGGCTGCGCGGGCTCGACGTGGGGGAGGTCCGGCCGCCGCTGCACGAGCCGGGTGAGGACCATGTCAAGCAGCTCGCCGAAGTGATCGAGCGCGGCTACGCGCTGCTGGAGAAGGAGCCGGAGGACACCAAGTGAAGGCGTCGGCATTCGTCTACCCCTGGGACGTCAACGGAGACCCGGAGGCACCCGCGAGGATCGCCGCCCTCGGCGTTCAACAGGTGACGCTCGCCTCCGCCTACCACTCCACCCGCGCCCTCACCCCCCGCCATCCCCGCCACCGCATCGTCACCGCCGAGCACGCGGCCGTGCTCTACCCGACGGACGACCGGTGGAAGGGCCGGGAGCTGCGCCCGTACCCGGCCGGGGACTGGGCGCCCGGCGACGCCTTCGGCGAGGCGGCCGAGGCGCTGGCGAGCGCGGGTCCGCAGGTGCACACCTGGGTGGTCCTCGCGCACAACTCCCGCCTGGGCGCCGACCATCCGGACACCTCGGTCGTCAACGCCTACGGCGACCGCTACCCCTGGGCCCCGTGCATCGCCCAGCCCGCCACGCGCGCGTACCTCGTCGACCTGGCCGCCGAGGCCGCCGTACGGCCCGGGGCGCGCGGCACCGAGCTGGAGTCCCTCGGCTGGTACGGCCTGCAGCACCTGCACGCCCACGACAAGACCGGCGGGGTGCCGCTCGGGGACGCCGGGACGTACCTGATGGCGCTCTGCTTCTGCCCGACGTGCAAGGAGGGCTACGGCGCGCAGGGCCTGGACGCCGACGAGCTGGCGGCAGCCGTGCGCACCGCGCTGGAGCCGCTGTGGCAGGGAGCGCCGGACGACGGGGGCTGGGCCGGCGTCGAGAAGCTGCTCGGCCCGCAGACGGCGGCGGCCACGCGCGGGTGGCGCGACGAAACCGCCCGCACGCTCCAGGAGTCGGCTGTCCGGGCGGTGCGCCAGGCCGCCCCCGACGGCTTCCAGGTGCTCCTGCACGCCGACCCGGTGACGTATCACGTCGGCGCGAACGCCGGCGTCGACCCCGAGCACATCCTGTCCGTCGCGGACGGCGTCGTCGTGCCGTGCGCGGGCGGCCCCGGTCTGCTGACGTCCTTCGCCGAGCAAGGCCGTGACGGCGCAGTCGTGGCCGCCAACTTCGGTGTGGTCTCCCAGATGGGCGGCAGCCCGCGCACGCTGGCGTCGGACACGGCACGCGCGCGTGAGCTGGGGGCCACCGAGATCCGGCTCTATCACGCGGGGTTGGCGTCCGACGGCGACCTGGCGGCGGTACGGGAGGCGCTGGCCGCCCTCTGAAGCAGCGGCAGGGCGGCCAGCAGCCACGCCGGGCCGAGGACCGCCAACAGCAGCCGTACATCGAGCACTTCGACCAAAGCCGCACCCGCCGCCAGCCCGATGACGTTCGGCGTGAAGACGAGCGTGTTGGCCGTGGCGGCCGTACGGCCGAGCAGCGCGTCCGGCGTCTCGCGCTGCACGGCGGTGAGCGCGGCGATCAGCACACAGGGCAGCCCCGCGCCGGCCGCCGCGCTGCAGGCCAGGGCCACCGGGTCGGACGGGATCGCCCGCAGGCCGGCCGCGGTGGCGGTCAGGGCGATGCCGTACGCGGCGAATCGGCGTTCGCCGAGCCTGCGCAGCAGGGGGCCGGAGAGCAGCCCGATCGCGACGGAGCCGGCACCTTGGACGGCGTACAGCACCCCGGCGTACGCGGGGTCGTGCCCGAGGCCGTCGATGACGGCGTAGATCGTCGCCCCGCTGAGCCCGGCGAACAGCATGGTGGTGCCGCCGGCCAGGACGAGGGGGCGCAGCCGTGGGTGCGCCCACAGGAAGCGGGCGCCCTCGGCGGTCTGCGTCCGCCAGCCACCGGGCGGCGGCTCGGGCCTGCTCTCGCGCACGCTCAGGCACGTGTACAGACCGGTCGCGACCACGAACGTCACGGCGTCGAGCAGGGCGACGCTCGCGCCACCGTACGCCGCGTAGACGCCCGCGCCGGCCAGCGGGGCGAGGAGCTTCATGCCCTCGGATGCCGTCATGCGCAGCCCGTTGAAGTCGCCGAGCAGGGACGTGGGCACGGCGCTCGCGACGAGGGCGGACTCGGCGGCGTCGTGGACGACCCCTGCGGCGCCGTAGACGAACAGGACCGCGAAGAGCAGCCAGAGACGGTCCGGGGAGTCGACGGTGAAGAGGGTGAGCAGGAGGACGGCCAGGAGGAGGTTCGCGCCGATCAGCAGGGGCTTGCGGCGGACGCGGTCGGCGAGCGTGCCCAGAAGCGGGCCGGCCAGGGTGGGGGCCCACATGGCGAGCATGCACAGCGCGGCCAGGCCGTCGGAGCCGGTGAGGTCCTTCACCCACACGCCGGACACCAGCCACAGCGCCGAGGTACCGAAGCCGGAGACGACGGCTCCGGTGAGGTGGAGGGCGGCATTGCGGTCGCGCAGGACGCGGGGGAGGGCTCGGGTGGTGGTCGTCATGCCAGGCCACTGTGGGGCTGAGGCGGGGGCGTGGGGATCGGTGAAGTGCCTTAGAAGTGGCCTGGGCGCGACGGGGGACGCTAGGCCGACGTCTCCTTGACGACCGCGGGCCGGTACAGGCCCTCAATCGCTTTGCGCCGCTGCATGGCGGTCAGCCGGACGGCGAAATGGATGGCGGCAGCGGCGGCGGCAATGTGCACCACGTCGGCGTCCTGGTACGTCTGCCCGGCGAACCGATTGAACAGGACGCTGAAGACGAACAGCGCCCACGAGCCAGGCCCCGATGGCCCACCCGGGTCCGTTGCGGAACCGGTCCGGGGTCAGCAGTCCGGTGTTGCGGCGCATAAGGAAGAACCAGACGACGAAAACGATCGCGGCGGGCAGGTACACCATGACCTGGAATCTCCCGGCCGTTTCGTACAGCGAGGCAGCGGCGTCCAGTTCCTGCTGCGGAGACGGGACGAAGCCGCCGTGTCCGTCGATCACCGCACGGAGCCGGAATCCGGCGAAGAGGCTGAACACGTCACAGAGGGCGACCAGAGCGAGCGCTCCGACGGCTGCGATCAGGAGACCGCGGGACGATACGGGGGCCCCTGAGGGCAGCAGTGGACGCGGACGCAGATCAGTGGATTCGGACATGGCGATGTGTCCCCCCACGGGCAAGAAAAGAAGAGTCCCCGGACACGCGGCCGACGCACATACGTCGATCATGCACATCCCGTCCATGACAATTCGGCGCGGCGAGAATCCGTTGGAAGCTGTCGATTCAGCCGCTGGGACGGATGAGGGAGTGCTCATAGCGTGATGAGCACTCCAAGTCATCCATGCGCAAAGGCACTTCCATGCAATACGTCGCGCCCATCGGCATCGGCATCCTCTACGCCCTGCTGATGTCCCTCATCCGGGAACCGCACCGCCGCCGCTTCAACGCGGTCATGATCGCCGGAGCGGGCGCCGCCTATCTGAGCGGCGGCGGCATGGGCGGCTGGGAGTTCGTGTTCGCAGCGGTGGTCACCTATGTCGCCTATCGCGGCCTGGACTCGTGGACCTTCATCGGCATCGGCTGGCTGCTGCACACCGCGTGGGACATCGTCCACCACATCAAGGGCAACCCGATCATCCCCTTCGTCCACACCTCCTCCCTGGGTTGCGCGATCTGCGACCCGGTGATCGCGCTGTGGTGCTTCGCGGGCGGGAAGACGCCGAGGGAGCTGGTCGAGTGGGTCAGGCCGGCCCCCTCGACGGCAGGCCAGGTTCCTCCCCCCGGCACCTCGGCACCCCGTCACCGATGACTTTCGCCCCCGCCGCCGGTCCACCTCTCAGGAACACGTCTGTGAGGAGCCCGCCCATGACCGACATGACCCTCGACCTCGGACCGCAGACCCGCGTCGTCGCCCGTCTCGCGGAAGCCGTCACCGACGAGCAGCTCTCGGCGCCGACGCCCTGCCCGGAGATGGCGGTGCGCAACCTGCTGGGCCACCTGCTCGGCCTGTCCCTCGCCTTCCGCGACGCCGGCCGCAAGGACCTGGGCCCCATGACCGACACCGATCCCGGATCCGCCCTCCCGGACGTCGGCCCGGGCTGGCGCGAGGAACTGCCCAAGGCGCTCGACGAAGTCGCCGAGGTGTGGCGCACCCCGGACGCGTGGACCGGCATGACCCGCGCGGGCGGCCTGGACCTGCCCGGCGCGGTGGCCGGTGCGGTGGCCGTGGACGAGCTGGTGATCCACGCCTGGGACCTGGCCGTGGCCACGGGGCAGCCGTACACACCGGACCCGGCCGCCCTGCAGATGTCGTACGACTTCCTGCGCGCAGCCGCTGCCGAGGAAGACCGCGGCGGCGGCATCTTCGGCCCGGTGGTCCCGGTACCTGACGAGGCGCCCCTGCTGGACCGGGCGGTCGGCCTCAGCGGCCGGGCTCCCGAGTGGACGCCGTAGACGCCTGGCCACACACCCCGGAAGGCCCCAACTCCGCACCCGCAACTTCAACTTCCTTTGTCAGAAGCGTTGACGAATCATGCGCGCCCTCCTACCTTCATCGCGTCGTACTTCGTACGTCATATATGAGACGCGATACGTGAGATCCGATACGCGAGACCCAGCCCCTGGGCCCCGCGAAGATCCGAGAGGCGCGCATGACCTCTGTGCCCACGCCGATCCCCTCCCGCACGCAGTTCGTGCTGGAGGAGATCAAACGCCGCATCCTCACCGGGCAGTTGACGCCCGGTCAGGCCCTGGTCGAGACCGAGCTCGCCGCGCAGTTCGGGGTGTCGAAGACGCCGGTGCGGGAGGCGCTCAAGACGCTGGCCGGGACCGGGCTGGTCGTGATGAACCAGTACAAGGGCGTCACGGTGCGCATGGTGGACGCGGACATGGCGCGCGAGGTCTACGACGTCCGTTTGCTGCTGGAGCCCGAAGCGCTGAGGCGGGCCGTCAGGCGCGGCGCCTCCCTCGACGCCGCCCGTGACGCGCTGACCCGCGCCGACGCGGCCGGCGACACCGCCGAACGCTCCCTCGCCAACCGGGAGTTCCACCGCGCCCTCTACCTGCCGTGCGGCAACCCGCTGCTCGGCCGGATGCTCGACGAAGTGCGGGATCAGGCCGCCCTCGTCTCCGCGGTCGCCTGGGCCGCCTCCCCCTCCTGGGAGCGGGAGGCCGGCGAGCACCGCGACATCCTGCGGCTGGCCCTCGAAGGGGACGCCGACGGCGCCGCGCGCGCCCTGCACGCCCACATCGCGTCGTTCGTGCAACGGGCCTTCCCGGACGCGGGAGTCGAGGCCCCGGGAGAGGACGGTCCGGTATGACAACGACGTTCGAGCCCCAGCGGACGGCCCTGGCCGACGTGGTGGCGATCCCGGTGACCCCGTTCGCCGAGGACGGCCGCGTCGACCAGGACGCCCACCGAGCCCTGCTGCGTCGCCTGCTCGACGGGGGCGTCATCACCCTCACCCCCAACGGCAACACCGGCGAGTTCTACGCCCTCACCCCCGAAGAGCGCGGCCTCGTCACCGAGCTGACCATCGAGGAGGCGGGTGACCGCGCCGCCATCCTGGTCGGCGTCGGCCACGACGTACCCACCGCCATCGCCTCCGCCCGGCACGCCCGCGAGCTCGGCGCCCAGATGGTGATGGTCCACCAGCCGGTCCACCCGTACGTCTCCCAGAGCGGCTGGGTCGACTACCACCGCGCCATCGCCGCCGCCGTGCCCGACCTCGGCGTCGTCCCGTACATCCGCAACGCCCAGCTCGGCGGCGCGCGCCTCGCCGAACTCGCCGACGACTGCCCGAACGTCATCGGCGTGAAGTACGCCGTCCCGGACGCCGCCAAGTTCGCCGCGTTCGCCCGTGACGCAGGTCTGGAGCGGTTCGTGTGGGTCGCCGGGCTCGCCGAGCCGTACGCTCCCTCGTACTTCTCCGCGGGCGCCACCGGCTTCACCTCCGGGCTCGTGAACGTCGCCCCCGCCGTCTCCATGAACATGATCGAAGCGCTTCGAGCCGGGGACTACCCGGGCGCGATGAAGGTCTGGGAGCAGATCCGCCGCTTCGAGGAACTGCGCGCCGCGAACGGCTCCGCCAACAACGTCACCGTCGTCAAGGAGGCCCTCGCCTCCCTCGGCCTGTGCCGCCGCGACGTCCGCCCGCCCAGCAGGGAACTGCCCGAGGACGAGCGCGCCGAGGTCGCCGCCATCGCTGCCGGGTGGTCGATATGACCGGCAGGAAGCGCCCCGAGGAACTCAGAAGCCACCAGTGGTACGGCACCGAGGGCCAGCTGCGCACCTGGTCGCACAACGCCCGCATGCGCCAGCTGGGATACGAGGCGGAGGAGTACCGGGGCCGTCCGGTGATCGCCGTCCTCAACACCTGGTCCGACATCAACCCCTGCCACGTCCATCTGCGCGAGCGGGCCGAGGCGGTCAAGCGGGGGGTGTGGCAGGCCGGGGGCTTCCCGCTCGAGTTCCCGGTGGCCACGCTCTCGGAGACGTACCAGAAGCCGACCCCGATGCTCTACCGCAACCTGCTCGCGATGGAGACGGAGGAACTGCTGCGGTCGTATCCGATCGACGCGGCCGTGCTGCTCGGGGGCTGCGACAAGTCGACGCCGGCGCTGCTCATGGGCGCGGCCTCGGCCGACGTGCCGTCGATCTTCGTGCCCGCGGGGCCCATGCTGCCCGGGCACTGGCGCGGTGAGACCCTCGGCTCCGGCACCGACATGTGGAAGTACTGGGACGAGCACCGCGCGGGCAACCTCACGGACTGTGAACTGCGGGAGCTCCAGGGCGGGTTGGCGCGTTCACCCGGTCACTGCATGACCATGGGCACCGCGTCCACGATGACCGCGGCGGCGGAAGCACTCGGCATGACCCTGCCGGGCGCCTCCTCGATCCCGGCCGTCGACTCCGGGCACGAGCGCATGGCCGCCGCCTCCGGGCGCCGCGCCGTGGAGCTCGCGTGGACCGGCCTCCAGCCGTCCCGGATCCTCACCCACGAGGCCTTCGAGGACGCCGTCACCACGGTGCTCGGGCTCGGCGGCTCCACCAACGCGGTCATCCATCTGATCGCGATGGCGGGCCGTGCCGGGATCAAGCTCTCCCTCGACGACTTCGACCGCATCGCCCGTACCGTCCCGGTGCTGGCGAACGTGCGGCCCGGCGGACAGACGTACCTCATGGAGGACTTCTACTTCGCCGGCGGCCTGCCCGCCTTCCTCTCCAGGATCACCGACCTACTGCACCTGGACCGGCCGACGGTCAGCGGCACCCTGCGGGAGCAGCTCCAGGGCGCCGTCGTCCACGGCGACGACGTCATCCGCACCCGCGAGAACCCGGTCGCCGGCGAGGGCGGCGTCGCCGTGCTGCGGGGCAACCTCTGCCCGGACGGCGCCGTCATCAAGCACATCTCGGCCGAGCGGCACCTGCTCAAGCACACCGGTTCCGCCGTCGTCTTCGACGACTACAAGACGATGCAGCGGACCATCGACGACCCGGCCCTGAACATCACCGCCGACAGTGTGCTGGTGCTCCGCAACGCCGGGCCCAAGGGCGGTCCGGGCATGCCCGAGTACGGCATGCTGCCGATCCCCGACCACCTGCTGAAGCAGGGCGTACGGGACATGGTGCGGATCTCCGACGCCCGGATGAGCGGCACGAGTTACGGAACGTGTGTGCTGCACATCGCGCCCGAGTCGTATGTCGGCGGACCGCTGGCCCTGGTCCGGACAGGGGACACCATCACCCTGGACGTCGAGGCCCGCACGCTCCGACTCAATGTGGACGACGAGGAGCTGGAGCGACGCCGGGCAGAGTGGGCACCGCCGCCCGCGCGCTATGAGCGGGGCTACGGCGCGCTCTACAACGAACAGATCACCCAGGCCGACACCGGCTGTGACTTCGAGTTCCTCGCGCGGCCCGGCAAGGTGCAGGACCCGTACGCCGGTTGAACCACCCCTCGACCGCAGCTCAGCTCTCTTTGGTCGAGATCCCGAACGATGATCGGAAAGCGCTTCCGGCACGTCGCACGCAAGACGTACGAGAACGGAGAACTGTCATGGCCCAAGCCGCAGCCGTGGCGAAACCGCCCGCGCCACCCCGGCGGCGCCGTGCCTCCGCCACCCCGCGCAGGCTCCCGTATTTGCTGATCGCCCCGGCGGCCCTGCTCATGCTGGGCTTCATCGCCTACCCGGTGATCAGCGTCTTCTACTACAGCCTGCAGGAGTACAACCCCACCAAGCCCTGGCGGAACGGCTTCGCGGGCTTCGACAACTTCGTCCACGCGTTCACCGCGGACCCGCTGTTCTGGGACACGCTGGTCTTCAGTGCCAAGTGGGTGTTCGTCGAGGTCGGTCTGCAGTTGCTGTTCGGGCTCGCGCTCGCGCTGATCGTCAACCAGACGTTCGTGGGGCGGGCCATGGGCCGTGCGCTCGTCTTCTCCCCGTGGGCCGTCTCCGGCGTGCTGACCTCGGCGATCTGGGTGCTGCTCTACAACTCCCAGACGGGCATCACCCGTTACCTCGCGGACGTCGGCATCGGCTCCTACGGCACCAGCTGGCTGTCGGACACCTCCACGGTGTTCCCGGCGGCGGTCGTCGCCGACCTGTGGCGCGGGGTGCCCTTCTTCGCGATCCTCATCCTCGCCGACCTCCAGTCCGTCTCGAAGGACCTGTACGAGGCGGCCGAGGTCGACGGGGCCGGCCGGATCAAGCAGTTCTGGCACATCACGCTGCCCCACCTCAAGGACGCGATCGTGCTGTCCACACTGCTGCGCGCGGTGTGGGAGTTCAACAACGTCGACCTGCTCTACACGCTGACCGGCGGCGGCCCGGCGGGCGTGACCACGACCCTGCCGCTCTACATCGCCAACACCAGCGTCGACGCGCACAACTTCGGCTACGCATCGGCCCTGACCACCGTCGCGTTCGTGATCCTGCTCTTCTGCTCGGTGGTCTATCTGCGGCTGAGCAAGTTCGGAGGTGAGGACAAGTGAGCGTCAAGGAAGCCACCCAGGTCGCGCCCGCGACCGTGCGGGCCGCCCCCGGACCGCCCCGTCCGAGGAAGAAGCACCGCGCCTACGACGAGGTCCCGCGCTGGCAGATCTACCTGCCGCTGTCGATCTACCTGGTCTTCACCCTGATCCCCTTCTACTGGATCCTGCTGTTCTCCCTGCGCCCGGCCGGCTCGACCTCGCTGGTGCCCTGGCCGGTCACCTTCGACCACTTCGAGAAGGTCTGGACGGAGCGGAGCTTCGGCACCTACTTCCAGAACAGCGTGCTCGTCGGCGTCGTCACCCTGCTGATGACGACCCTCGTCGCCCTGGCCGGCGGCTACGCCCTCGCGCGCTTCAACTTCAGGATCAAGCGGGCCTTCATGCTCGCCCTGCTCTGCTCCCAGTTCGTGCCGGGCGCGCTGCTCCTGGTGCCGCTGTTCGAGATCTTCGCCGAGCTGCAGATGATCAACTCGCTGGGCAGCGTCATCATCGCGGAAACGGTGTTCCAGCTGCCGCTGTCGATGATCCTGATCAGCAACTTCATCAAGAACGTGCCGTACTCCCTGGAGGAGGCGGCCTGGGTCGACGGCTGCAACCGGATGACGGCCTTCAGGATCGTCGTCCTGCCACTGCTGCGACCCGGTCTGATCGCCGTCGGCTCCTTCGCCTTCGTGCACTCCTGGAACCACTTCCTGTTCGCCCTGATGTTCCTCAACAACCAGGAGAAGCAGACCATCCCGGTCGGCCTCAACACCCTGATGGGCGCGGACAGCGTCGACCTCGGCGCGCTCGCCGCGGGCGGCATCATCGCGGCCGTACCCGTCGTGATCGTGTTCGCCTTCATCCAGAAGTGGCTGATCACGGGCTTCAGCGCGGGGGCGGTGAAGGGATGAGACTCCGTCACACAGTCGCGCTGACAGCCCTGTTGGGACTCCTGTGCGTCCCCGCCCACGCCGACGACTCCCGCGACATCGGCCGGGACGTCCTCGCCCCGAACGACGGCTGGGCCGCGGCCGACGGTGGTACCACGGGGGGTTCCACCGCCGACGACGCCCACGTCTTCACCGTACGCAACCGCAGCGAGCTCGTCCGCGCCCTCGACGGCGGCAGTGCGACGCCGAAGATCATCAGGATCGCCGGCACCATCGACGCCAACACCGACGACGACGGTGACCACCTGGACTGCGCCGACTACGCGACCGACGGCTACAGCACCAGCAAGTACCTGGCCGCCTACGACCCCCGCACCTGGGGCTCCGCCAAGCCCAGCGGTCCGCAGGAGGAGGCCCGCCAGGCCTCGGCGGCCGGACAGGCCGAACGGATCGAGCTGGCCGTCGGCTCCAACACCACCATCGTCGGGCTCGGTTCCTCGGCCGTCCTCAAGGGCGCGAGCCTCCAGCTTCAAGGCGCGAACAACGTCATCGTCCGCAACCTCGAACTCCGCGACGCCTACGACTGCTTCCCCGTGTGGCAGCCCAACACCGGCGGCCTCGGCGACTGGAAGACGGCGTACGACAACATCTGGCTGCGCGGCGCCACCCATGTGTGGATCGACCATGTGACCCTCAGCGACAAGGGCCACCCGGACGAGCGGGAGCCCACGTACTTCGGCCGCAACTACCTCCGCCACGACGGCCTGCTCGACATCACCAACGCCTCCGACCTGGTCACCGTCTCCTGGAGCCGGTTCGCCGACCACGACAAGGCGATCCTCATCGGCAACGGCGACACGGCCACCGCGGACCGGGGCAGGCTGCGGGTCACCCTGCACCACAACGAGTTCGAGTCCGTCGTCCAGCGAGCGCCCCGCGTCCGCTTCGGGCAGGTGCACCTCTACAACAACCGGTACGTCGTCCCAGCCGACGCGCACGACTACCGCTACTCCGTCGGAGTGTCGACCGAGTCGGCGATCCACGCCGAGAACAACGCCTTCCACACCCCCGGGCACATCGAGGTCGCCGACCTGGTCAAGAGCTGGAACGGCACCGCCCTCCACCAGTCGGGCACCCTCTTCAACGGCTATCCGGTGGATCTGCTGGCCATCCACAACGCCTACAACTCCGGCAGCGAGCGCGATCTCACGGCCGACGTCGGCTGGACACCTACCCTGCACACAAAGATCGACAGCGCCGCCACGGCCGACCGAGCGGTGGCACACGGCGCGGGCGCAGGGAGGATCCCATGAGCAGTGCCGTACCCATCGTGCTGGCGGGCGCGCGCGGCCACGGCCGCTGGCACCTGGACAACATCCGCCGGCTCCAGGACAAGGGGATCGTGCGGCTGGCGGGGATCTGCGAGCTGACCCCGCTGAGCGAGGAGCAACTCCCCGAGGGCCTCGTCACGCCCTCGGGTGCGCCCGAACAGTCCGCCGACTTCGGCGCCCTCCTCGACTCCACCGGCGCCCGGATCGCCGTGATCTGCACGCCGATCCCGACCCACACCGACCTCGCCCTGACGGCGGCCCGGCGTGGCGTGCACATCCTGCTGGAGAAGCCGCCCGCCCCGTCGTACGCCGAGTTCCGGCGCATGGCCGACGGGGTCGCCGAGGCCGGCGTCGCCTGCCAGATCGGCTTCCAGTCGCTGGGCTCGCACGCGGTGCCGGCCATCCGGACGCTGATGGCCGACGGCGCGATCGGCGCGATCTCCGGGATCGGCGGGGCCGGCGCCTGGGCACGTCCCGAGGCGTACTACCGGCGGGCGCCCTGGGCGGGCAGGCGCAGGATGCACGGCGTCGACGTCATCGACGGGGTGCTCACCAACCCCCTCGCGCACGCCGTCGCCACCGCGCTCGCGCTGGGCGGGACGGTGCACGCCGAGGACGTCACCGTCATCGAGACAGAACTGCTGCGCGCCAACGACATCGAGTCCGACGACACCTCCTGTGTTCGCGTCACCACGGCACAGGAACGCCCGGTCGTCGTCGGCGCCACCCTGTGCGCCGAGGACCCCGACGAGCCGTACGTCGTCGTCCACGGCGACCAGGGCCGGATCACCTTCTGGTACAAGCAGGACCGCGTCCTGCTCCAGCGCGCCGGCCATGGCCCCGAGGAGTACGAGTACGGCCGTACGGACCTGCTGGAGAACCTCGTCGAGCACGTCACCGACGGCGCCGACCTGCTGGTCACCCCCGATGCGACCGGCGCTTTCATGAAGGTCGTCGAAGCGATCCGACTGGCCCCGGACCCGGCCCCGCTGCCGGACGAGGCCTGGCGGCTGCTCCCCGACGAGCAGCGCCGTGTCGTGCCCGGCATCGACGGCCTCGTCGCGGCCGCCGCCGACACCCTCGCCCTCTACTCCGAGCTGGGCGCCGCCTGGGCGCTCCCGGCGAGAACGAAAGAGGTGAGCACCTGATGACCCCCATGACACCGCGGTGCTGCGCGTCGCGGGCCGCCCGGTCGGCCGGTACGTCACCCGGCCCGAACTGCCGGACCGGCTCTCCCCGCGCCCGTATCTGCACCCCGTCACCACCCTGGCCGGCACCGCGGTCACCGAGCTGAGCCCCGCCGACCACGCACACCACCTCGGCGTCGGTGTCGCCGTTCCCGACGTCGAGGGGGCCAACTTCTGGGGCGGACGCACCTACGTCCGCGACCAGGGCCCGACCGAACTGGACAACCACGGCGCCCAGCGGCACTCCGCCTTCCAGCTGCGCGACCCCGACGGCTTCGTCGAGGAACTGCGCTGGGTGGCTGCGGGGGCCGAGCTGCTGCGCGAGCGCCGTACCGTCGCAGCCATCGAACTCACCTCCTCCGCCTGGGCGTTGGACTTCACCTTCTCCCTGACCAACGTCACCTCCGGCCCGCTGACCATCGGCAGCCCCGCCACCAACGGGCGCCCGGGCGCGGCCTACGGCGGCTTCTTCTGGAGAGCCCGTAAGGAGTCCTCGGCGCCCGACGTGTTCACCATCGACCGCGAGGGTGAGCAGGAGATCCACACCAGCCGCGCCCCCTGGGTGGCCCTCGCGGGCTCCACCTGGACCCTGATCTTCGCCGGGGCGACCGAACAGACCCGCCTGGACCCGTGGTTCGTGCGTGCCGAGGAGTACCCCGGCGTCGGCTCCTCCCTCGCCGCCGAGGAACGGCTCCCGATCCCGCCCGGTGAAACCGCCGTACGCCGGATCGTGACCGTGGTCGCCGACGGCCGTATCAGCCGGCTCGAAGCGGCGTCCCTGGTCCGCAAGGCGGTGAGCCCGTGACGACCGGGACCGGTACCTACACGAACACCTACACAAACCCCGTCCTGAACGCCGACTGGTCCGACCCGGACGTCGTCCGTGTCGGCGACGACTTCTACCTCACCGCCTCCAGCTTCGGCCGCGCCCCGGGCCTGCCCCTCCTGCACTCCCGCGACCTGGTCAACTGGACCCTGGTCGGCCATGCGCTGGACCGTCTGGAACCGGCGGGGGAGTTCACCTCACCGCGCCACGACTGCGGCGTCTGGGCCCCCTCACTCCGCTACCACGACAACCGCTTCTGGATCTTCTGGGGCGACCCCGACCAGGGCATCTTCCAGGTCAACGCCCCCGAGATCCGCGGCCCCTGGACCCGCCCGCACCTGGTGAAGCCGGGCAAGGGCCTGATCGACCCCTGCCCCCTCTGGGACGACGAGACCGGCGACACCTTTCTCGTGCACGCCTGGGCCAAGTCCCGCTCCGGCGTCAAGAACCGCCTCACCGGCCACCGGATGCACCCCGACGGCACCGAACTCCTCGACGACGGCAAGCTCATCGTCGACGGCGACCGCATACCCGGCTGGTTCACCCTCGAAGGCCCCAAGCTCTACAAGCACGACGGCTGGTTCTGGATACTCGCCCCCGCCGGGGGAGTGGAGACCGGCTGGCAGGGCGCCTTCCGCTCACGCGAGTTCTTCGGGCCGTACGAGGAGAAGATCGTCCTCGAACAGAAGGACACCGACGTCAACGGACCGCACCAGGGCGGCTGGGTGCGCACCCCGTCCGGTGAGGACTGGTTCCTGCACTTCCAGCAGCGGGGCGCCTACGGCAGGGTCGTCCACCTTCAGCCGATGCACTGGGGTGCCGACGGCTGGCCGGTGCCGGGCCGGGACGGCGCACCCGTCGCCGTACACCGCAGGCCCGACCTGCCACCGCAGCCGCCCGCTGCGCCCGCCACCGACGACGACTTCCCCGGCGGACGCTTCGGCCGCCAGTGGTCGTGGACCGCCAACCCCCGGGACGGCTGGGCCACCCAGCACTCCGGCGACGGGCTGAGACTCGCCTGCGTCCGTACGGCCGACGCCCACGATCTGCGCAGACTGCCGCACATCCTCACCCAGCGACTGCCCGGCATGCCCTGTGCGGTCGAGGTCGAACTGCGGCTGGACAGCGCGGAGCCGGGGGCACGGGCGGGGCTCGCGGTGCTCGGGGACGCGTTCTGCTGGATCGGGCTGCAGCGCGGCACGGACGGGGCCGTCCATGTCGTGCACCGGTTCGCCGAGGCCGTGGCGGAGCGGGAACGGGACGCCGAACACGCGCGGCTCGCGCCTCAGGGGCGCGTGCGGCTGCGGATCGAGATCGAGGCCGGGGCACGCTGCCGGTTCTTCTACGACGTCGGCGATGGCCCCCGTCCCTCCGGACCGGTGTTCTCCGCCACGCCCTGGCGCTGGGTCGGCGCCCTGCTCGGGCTCTTCGGCCTCGCGCCCGACGGCCAGGGACACGCCGGATCAGCAACCTTCTCGCACTTCAGGATCGACTCCTTGTAACGCACCTGACCCGTAAGCCTGTTGAGCCTGTTGGGAGCCGCAATGACGCAGCACCTTGATAGCAAGCGCTTGCACAGACCGGGGTACGGCACGGTCCTGGCCGCCGTCATGGGCCTTGTCGCCGCGCTGAGCCTCGGGGCGATCGGAGAGGCGGACGCCGCGAGTCCGACGACGGCTTCGTCTTCCGCCGATCGCCGGACCGACCGACCCCACGGCTTCGCCTCCCTCGCCGGGGGCACCACCGGTGGGGCGGGCGGCGAGGTCGTCACCGTCACCGACCAGGCCTCCCTGGCCAAGTACGCGGCGGCAAAGGAGCCGTACGTCATCCGGGTGCGGGGCGCCATCACCGCGCAGCCCTTCGGCGCGAGCATCACCGTCGCCTCCGACAAGACCATCGTCGGCGTCGGCACGAGCGGCGAACTGGTGCAGGGCGAGTTCCACCTCGAACCCGGCACGCACAACGTGATCATCCGCAACCTGACGATCCGTGACTCGGCGATCGAGGGCAACTGGGACTGCAAGGACACCGACTTCGACGGCATCCAGATGGACACCGTCCACCACGTGTGGGTCGACCACAACCGCTTCTCGAACATCTGCGACGGCCAGCTGGACGTCCGCAAGGACAGCGAGTACGTGACCGTCTCCTACAACCGGTTCGAGAACAACAACAAGACCTTCGGGCTCGGCTGGACGACCAACGTCAGGACGCAGATCACGATCGACCACAACTGGTTCGCCGGCACCAAGCAGCGCAACCCGTCCGTCGACAACGCCGCCTACGCGCATCTGTACAACAACTACCTGACGGCACAGGCCGATCCGGGCGACCCGGTGTGGACGTACGGCAACTGGTCGCGGGGCCGGACCAAGATGGTCATCGAGAACAGCTACTACCGCGACGTCCAGCACCCCTACCAGGCCGACGCCACCGCGGAGCTGGTGCAACGCGGGTCGATCCTCAGGAACACGACCGGCCGGCACGACGAGTGGGGTGCCGCCTTCGATCCGCGGGACTTCTACGACTACCGGCTGGACCCCGCGGCCGCCGTGCCGACGCTGGTGACGCGCTTCTCCGGGCCGCAGCAGTGGATCGGCCACCTCAAGGGTGCCGACGGTTGGGCGCCGTATGCCCGTCGCTGAGTTCCGCTCGCGCCTCGAAGACCCCCACAACTTCATGTCTCCGTCTGATCCAGAAGAAGAGAGCCGACCAATGAAGACCAGCATTCGCAGAAGCAGGCGCGCGGCCGTGGCCGTCGCTCTGGGCTCCGTCCTCGCCCTGACCGCCACCGCCTGCGGTGACGACGGGAGCAGCGCGGGCGGTGACAAGGGTGCCGAGGGCAGCGGCACCGGAAAGATCGTCTTCTGGGACAACAACGGCGGTGTCCGCACCGACAGCTGGAAGGAGATCATCGCCGAGTTCGAGAAGGCCAACCCGGACATCAAGGTCGAGTACGTCGGGATCCCGTCCACCGACTACCAGTCCAAGGTGGACACCGCCATCCAGGGCGGCGGCCTGCCGGACGTCGGCGGCGTCGGCGCGGCGATGCTCGCCGGGTTCGCCGCGCAGAACGCGCTGGAGCCACTGGACGACCGGCTCGACAAGTCCTCCCTGAACGGCAAACTCAACGAGGACATGGTCGCCTCGCTGAAGGCCGCGGGGGGTGGTGACGGCAAGCTGTACTCGGTGCCGACCTCCGCCAACAACGGTGTGCTGTACTACCGCACCGACCTGTTCAAGAAGGCCGGGCTGGACGAGCCGGCGACCTGGGACAAGTTCTACGAGGCCGCCGAGAAGCTGACCGACGCCGGGAAGAACGAGTTCGGGTACACCATCCGTGGCGGGTCCGGCTCCATCGCGCAGGCGCTGGACGCCATGTACGGGCAGTCCGGGATCACGTCCTTCTGGGACACGAGCGGTGAGAAGACGACCGTCAACGACCCCAAGAACGTGGCCGCGTTGGAGAAGTACGCCGCGCTCTACAAGAAGGTCACTCCCGCAGCCGACCTCAACAACGACTTCACCAAGATGGTCGCCCAGTGGGATTCCGGCACGATCGGAATGCTCAACCACAACCTCGGGTCGTACCAGGACCATGTGAAGGCGCTGGGGACCGAAAAGTTCCGGGGTATTCCGCAGCCGGTCGGCTCGGGCGGTAAGCGGGTGCAGGTGTCCAACCCCGTTGACGGGATGGGGCTGTTCAAGAGCTCCAAGAACAAGGATGCCGCCTGGAAGTTCATCGAGTTCGCCACGTCGCGTGAGGAGAACTCGAAGTTCAACAAGGCGGCTGGGCAGGTGCCGTCGAACAATGACGCGGCGAAGGACGCGTGGATTTCTGAGGCCGAGCCTACGAAGTTGGCTGCCGCCGCGCTGACCGACGGGTCCACGACGATTGTGCAGTTGCCGTACTACCTGCCCGACTGGAACACCATCTCCAAGGCCGACAACGAGCCGAACCTTCAGAAGGTGCTGAACGGGGACATGAGCGCCAAGGAGTTCCTGGACACGGTGGCGGGTCAGCTGAACGAGGCTCAGGCCGAGTGGAAGTCGCGTAACGGCTGAGAGCTCGGTCGGTTCTGTGCGCGGCCGGCTGCGGGTCTTGTCGTGGCTGGTCGCGCAGTTCCCCGCGCCCCTAGGGGTACACCTCCCCGCGCTGAAAGGCACCCGCGTGTCTCTTACCCGTAGACAGGTCAGTTCGGCGGCCGTCGCAGCCGTTCCGCTCGCCCTCTCTGGCATCGGTACCGCCCAGGCAAGTCAGCGCCATCGCACCCACACCCTCTACATCGCCGGTGATTCCACCGCCGCCCAGAAATACGCCGACGCCGCCCCCGAGACCGGGTGGGGCATGGCGCTCCCCTTCTTCCTGCGCAAGAACCTGCTCGTCTCCAACCACGCGGTGAACGGGCGCAGTTCCAAGAGCTTTGTCGACGAAGGGCGCCTCGATGTCGTCCTCGCCGCCATCCGGCCCGGGGACTTCCTGCTCATCCAGTTCGCGCACAACGACGAGAAGGCCACCGACCCCACCCGGTACACCGAGCCCTGGACCACCTACCAGGACTACCTGCGCCTCCACATCGAAGGCGCCCGTTCCCGTGGTGCCCGACCCGTTCTCGGCACCGCCGTCGAGCGCCGCAGGTTCGACGGTGACGGCAACGCTCTGCCGACCCACGGCGACTATCCGGCGGCGATGCGTGCGCTCGCCCGGGAGGAGCGCGTCGCGCTGCTCGACACTCAGGCGCTGTCGCTCGCGTTGTGGCAGCGGATCGGGGTCGAGGAGACGAAGACGTACTTCAACTGGACCGCCACCGAGCAGGACAACACGCACTTCAACCCGCCGGGCGCGATCGCTGTGGCGCGTCTCGTGGTGCGGGAGCTGCTGCGTACGCGGGTGCTCGGCCCGCAGGACGTGCGCCGTCTCGGCGAGGAGATCCCGGAGTCCTGGATCACCTGGCCGGAAGCCTCCGCCGCGTAACCACCCCGACTGCAGAAGAGAGCCGCACAATGAACGCACAGATATGGCATGGGCATGCCACAAAGAGAGCTGCCGTTCTGATCGGCTGCACGGCCCTCGTCCTCGGTCTCACCGGTACCGGGGCGCAAGCAGGGCCCCGTGACCTCGGCCGTCAGGTTCTTGCTCCGGGTGACGGCTGGGGCTCTGCGGGGGCGGGGACGACCGGCGGGTCGGCCGCCGACTCCGAGCACGTGTACACCGTCACCACCTGGGCCGAGTTCAAGGCCGCACTGAAGGCCGGGGGCAGTGCTCCCAAGATCATCAAGGTCAAGGGCATGATCGACGCCGTCTCCGCTGGCTGCGACGCCTTCGCCGCCGACGGGTACGACTTCCAGCAGTACCTGAAGGACTACGACCCGGCCGTCTGGGGCAACGACAAGCCCGCCAGCGGCCCCCAGGAGGACCTGCGGGTCGCGTCCGCCGCCGCCCAGGACTCGGCGATCAAGGCCGCCGTCCCCAGCAACACCACCATCGTCGGCGTCGGCAGGAACTCCGGCATCCTCGGCGGCAGCCTCCAGATCAAGGCCGTCTCGAACGTCATCCTGCGCAACCTCACCATCGAGGCCCCGCTCGACTGCTTCCCCAAGTGGGACCCGACCGACGACAACAAGACCGGCAACTGGAACTCCGAGTACGACGCCGTGGTCGTCCACGGCACCGACCAGGTGTGGATCGACCACAACACGTTCACCGACGGGCGCTACCCCGACAGCACCCGGCCGGCCTACTTCGGCAAGGTCTTCCAGCAGCACGACGGGCTGACGGACATCGTGCGCGGCGCCAACCACGTGACCGTGTCCTGGAACTCCTTCGAGAACCACGACAAGAACATGCTGATCGGCAACAGCGACAGCACCGCCGCCGAGGACGCCGGCAAGCTCAAGGTCACCCTGCACCACAACCGCTTCGACGGGATCCTCCAGCGCTCCCCGCGCGTGCGGTTCGGACAGGTCGACGCCTACAACAACCACTACGTGGTGACCGAGGAGCAGAAGTCCGACTACTACATCTTCGGCATCGGCATCTCCTCGCAACTGCACGCCTCCCACAACGCCATCTCGCTGCCGGCCGGCGCCAGTGCCGGCAAGGCGCTGAAGAAGTGGAACGAGGCGCCGCTGACCGCCGAGAACAACTACGTCAACGGGAAGCGGACGGACCTCATCGCCGTCCACAACGCCGAGATCCCTCAGGAGACCCTCCAGTCCGGGGCCGGGTGGACACCGACTCTGCGGACGAAGGTCGACCACCCCAAGTCCGTCCCGGGAATCGTCGCCCACGGGGCGGGCGCCGGACGCCTGCGCTGACCTCAGCGAACGGGGGAGGGGCGCACGGTCGCCCCTCCCCGACAACCCTCAGTCCGAGCCGCACCGCGAAGGAGCACCCGCATGCCCTCGCCCCACCTTCAACCTCCCCTTTCCAGAAGGGGATTCCTGCTGGCCGGTGCCGGGGCCGCGCTCGGCCTGGCATCGGCCCCCGCCCGGGCTGCCGGACCGTGCCCCTTCGGCCGCTACGGCTCCCCGGCCGACCGCCTGACCGACCGGACCCTGTACGTCGACCTCGCCGGGCACGGCGACTTCACCTCCGTCCAGGCCGCCGTGACCGCCGCGAGCGGAAGCGGCTGGACGCTGGTCATCGCGCCGGGGACGTACCGGGAGACGGTCGCCGTCGACGTGACCCGCACGGAGATGACGTGGCTCGGGGCCGGCGACGACCCGCGTGACGTCGTCATCGTGTACGACAACGCCGCCGGCACCCCCAAGCCCGGCGGCGGCACCTACGGCACCACCGGCTCCGCCACCACCCTCGTCCAGGCCGACGGCTTCACCGCCCGCGACCTCACCTTCGCCAACGACTGGCTGCGCGCCGACCACCCCGACGTCGGCGGCACCCAGGCCGTCGCCATCAAGGTGCAGGGCGACAGGTCCGCCTTCCACCACTGCCGGTTCCTCGGCCACCAGGACACGCTGTACGCCGACTCCATGGCCCTCGGCGTCTTCGCCCGCCAGTACTTCGCGCACTGCTACGTCGAGGGTGACGTCGACTTCGTCTTCGGTCGGGCCACCGCCGTCTACGAGCACTGCCACTTCCGGACCCTGAACCGGACCGACCTGGCGTCGGCCCCGTACGGCTTCGTCTTCGCGCCTTCGACGGCAGGCGCCAATCCGCGCGGCTACCTGGTGACCCGGAGCCGTATCACCAGTGAGGCCCCGGACGCCTACTACAAGCTGGCCCGCCCCTGGGTGCCCAGCTCCGACCCGACCGCCCACCCGTCGCTCACCGTCCGCGACACCCACCTCGGCCCCGGCATCGACGAGGTCGCGCCCTACACCAACATGTCGGAGTCCTTCCCCTGGCAGGAGCAGCGGTTCGCCGAGTACCGCAACACCGGGCCGGGAGCGAAGATCACCGTCCCGGAAAACCGGCCCCAACTCACCGCCGGACAGGCCGAGTCAGCGACTCGGCAGGTGTACCTCGGGGATTGGGCACCCTGGGTGGCCGCAGGGTGCTGCACGAGGTGGTGAAAGTATCGGGAAGCGGGCCGGAGGATCGCGTCCTCCGGCCCGCTTCAAGGGGTAGTCGCGTACGTCCCGTCAGTCCCGGCGAATCAGCTCCGGGTCGATTCGGCGGCCGACCAGAGGGAGGGTGCCGATGATCGCCATGGCGAGGACGCCGAGGGTGGAGACCAGCAGTACCGGCACGCCCGCGCCGTCCCAGAAGATCTCGCCGCCGCCCGTGACCAGATAGGCGGTCTCGGCCAGCTTGCCCGCGACCAGGGCCAGCAGCAGGCCGATCGCGAGAGGCAGGACGACCTGCAGGCACTGCACCGTGCGCAGGGTGCCGGCCCTGGCTCCGATGAGGGCGAGGGCGGTGACCTGGGACCGGCGTTCCACGGCCCGGTCGGTGACCGACACGAGGAACGCGGCGACGCCGATGACCAGACCCATCACCATGCCCAGCACGAGGAGCGTCTTGATCACCGTGAGCTGCTGCAGGGCCTCGATGTTGATGCCCGTCGGATCCACGTCGGCCGTCGGTGCGATCGCGCCGATCCCGTCCAGGACCGAGCGCACCGTCGACGGGTCCGAGGTGGAGGCGAGGAGCAGCGTGGCGGACGCCGGGACGGCGCCGGGCGGCAGCTTGCCGGGCGGGACGAGGATGTAGACGCTGGACAGGTTCGTCACGCCCTGACCCGCGTACAGCACGGTGTCCTTCGGAACCGGGACGCGCAGGGTCGTGCGCTTGCCGTCCTTCTCCAGCGTGTAGGTGGAGGTCTTGAAGGGCTCGTCCCCGGTGTTCGGATCCGACATGCGCATCACCTTGCCGTCGACACAGCCCTCGACCCGTCGGGTCAGCGCGGCGAGCTGGTCGCAGGTGGCGATCAGGGCGGTTGCCTGGTTGTCGTCGGTGTCGCTCTGCAGGTCGTTGTCGAAGTCCATGACGACGGCGGACACATCCACGCCGGGAATCTCGCGCAGCCGTTGCTGCTGGTCCCGGCTCAGCTGGGACATCCGCAGACCGTACTCCTGGGTCGGCGAGGTGTTGCGCGAGACCTGGCTCAGCTCGACCAGGACGCCCTGGGCGAGGGACGCCGAGAACAGCAGCAGGACCAGGCCGGTGACCACGCGCATCGCGCTGCCCGGTTCGACCTCGTTGCGGCGCATGGCCAGGTTGAGCGCGAGGTTGCCCGAACGGGCGAGCCGCTTGGCCAGCAGGTACGACAGCAACGGCAGCGTCAGGACCAGCCCGAGGCCGGTCAGCAGCACACCGCCCGGCACCAGGAGGGCGTTGATGCCGTCGCTGCGCGCGGGGTGGTCGGTCAGGCCGGTGGCACTGAAGCCGATGACGATCCCCAGGCCGGTGACGAACAGCAGCCCACCCCAGACACGGGGCGTCCTGGGGGCCGCCGTACGGCGGGTCGCGAGCGGGTTCCGGGCCGCCGCGCGGGCGCTCGCCCGGCCGACGAACCAGGCCAGCGCCGGACAACCGAGCAGACAGATGGCCATGGTCTGCCCCGACACGGCGCCGTCAGCGGCGTACCACTTCAGGCCGGGCAGGCCCGTCCGGGCGACGATCTGGTTGAGCAGCCAGAACTCCGCGAGGCCGAGGGCCGCACCGAGCAGGGCCGCCCCGACGGTCTCGGCGGCGTTGACCCGCTGAGTGCCCTTCGCACTGAGGCCGAGCAGGCGCAGGGCCGCGAGCCGGCGGTTGCGGCTGGCGGCGGACAGCTTGGCGCACACCGACAGGAAGACGGCGAGGGGCAGCAGGACCAGGGTGGCCAGAGTGAAGCGGAGGATCTCCAGCGTGGAAGGGTCGACGGCCCAGGTGGGCGGGTACGGGCTGCCGAAGCTCTTCAACGCCCGTGCGTCGCCACCCAGTTGGGTACGGGTCGTGCCGATGTAGGCGTACAGCTCGTTCGGATCGGTCAGACCGGCCGCGCCGATCAGGCCCTTCTCGGTGCCGGGCAGCAGGCCCTTGAGCGCGGGCTCGCGCTGGAGTTGGTCGCGCAGGGCAGGGGAGACGTACACCTCGCCCGGGCCGGGCAGCCTGCTCAGGCCGGGCGGCGGCGCGGGCGTGTCCTGTGTGCCCGGGGCGATGAAGACGCGGCCGAACGGCCGGGAGCCGTGCGGGTCGCGGAACTCCTGCACCAGGGTCCGCTGACCGGTCGGCTCACCGGCGTAGACCCGGGGATACCGGGCGGCGGCCCGCCCGTCGTGGGCATCGAGGATCGCCGGGATCGTGAGGACGAGGGCGAGACAGCACACGCCGAGCGACCCGCCCAGGGTCATCAGCACAAACCGGGCGCGGTTGCCCCGACCGGACCCGAACAGCAATCGTAGACCGAGCAGGAACTCCCTCATCCCGCCGCTCCCATGAGGGCGAGCACTCCGTCGGCCATGGTGTAGCGGCTGTCGGCCCGGGCGGCCACCGCCGAATCGTGGGTCACCAGCAGCACGGCGGTGCCCTGTGAGCGCGCCAGGTCCAGGAACTCCTTCAGAACGGCACCGGCGTTGGCACTGTCGAGGGCGCCGGTCGGCTCGTCCGCGAACACGACAGCAGGCTTGTGCACCAGGGCCCGGGCGACGGCTACGCGCTGGTTCTGCCCGCCGGACACCTGGGAAGGCCGCCGCTCACGCAGATCGGCGATCCCCAGCCGGTCGAGTACCTCGGCGGCGGCCTTGAGCGCGGGCCGCTTGCGCTGACCGGCGAGCCGCAGCGGCAGGGCAGTGTTCTCCTCGATGGTCAGCTCGGGCAGCAACTCGCCGTACTGGAAGACGAATCCGAACCGCTCCCGGCGCAGGGCGCTGATCTCCTCATCGTCCAGGTCGGCGTAGGTCTGCCCCTCGAAACTGATCCGGCCCCGGGACGGAGGCAGCACCCCCGCCAGGCAGTAGAGCAGCGACGACTTCCCGGAACCGCTCGCCCCGGTGATCGCCGCGACCTCGCCCCGCGCGAGCGCGAGATGGGCGTCGCGCACGGCGAGGGTGGAGCCGTAGGAGAACTCGACACCGCTCGCGGAAAGGATGTGTGACGTGTCTGACGTACTGGTACTGATCGTGTCCCCCGGAGGCCGGAGGGCCCCGGCTGGTCAGACCGGGGCCCAATGGTTTTGCTGTGACTGACGGTGTCACCCGTCAGTCTCTCCTAGCGGTGGTATGCCTTCGTCACCGAGCAGTTGTCCGGGCGGAGCGAACCCCGGTCGCGGCAGGCCCGTATCCACGCGTCATCAGTGTGCAGCGCGGCACCGTCGTAACTGAGCTTGTCCAGCCAGACGGTCTTCTTCTGCTTGCCGTTGAACCGGCCCCAGCCGTATCCCTCGACGCGGACCTGCATGTAGACGTTGTGTCCGTCGCCGTGGTCGGCGTCCCGGAGGTTGCCCTTCCAGTGGAAGGCGCCCTTGTTGGTGTGCGGAGGCTCGAACTTGTACTTGCCGTCCTTGAACTGGACACCGCCGCTGTTCAGCGTGGGGATGCCCTTCCACGCGGCACGAGCCTCGGCCGCACCGGTCGTTCCCTCGCTTGCTGTGGCGAACGCTGTCCCCATGCCCGTCAGAAAGAGCCCGGTCGCGAGCACTCCGACAGCCAGCTTTCGATTCACTTGTTTTCCTCCCGTTTTCCCGACGACAACCTTGATCATCGGGTGCGGGGAACATTAACACGCCACGGCTAGATGGCAATTGGGTATCTGATCAAGCTGACGTGCTCGGGGGCGATGCTTTGCGGGTGCCATGCACATCATTCACAGACGCCCCCGAACGGAATGGAACCCGAACCCCGAATTCGCCATCCGCCTCGCGCGCCCGGAGGCTCACCCACGCGCAGGCCTGATCCCCTCCAGCGTCGGCACCACCGCCTCGATCGTCCCGTCGTCCGCGAAGGTCATACGGTCGATGGTCGTCTCCCGGTGCATGCCGTCACCGCCCGGCCGTCCGGGGCCGTTCAGGGCGAACCGGTGGTAGACGGCGTACCAGTCGTCGGTGCCGGGGGCGTTGACGACGGAGTGGTGACCCGTGCCGAGAATTCCGTACTCGGGGCGCTTCTGCAGGATCGTGCCCCGCTTGGTCCACGGGCCGAGCGGGGACGGTCCCGTCGCATAGGCGACGTGGTAGTTCTCGCTGCGGGTGTCGTCCTGCGACCACATGAAGTAGTACGTGCCCTTCCGCCTGATCACGAAGGAGCCCTCGCGGAAGTTGTCCGGCGTGATGTCCCGTACCTTCGAGGCGTCGTACGACACCATGTCCTCGTTCAGCGGGACCACGTACCCACGCCCGTTGCCCCAGTAGAGATACGACGTGCCGTCGTCGTCCGTGAAGACGGCCGGGTCGATCATCTGGCCCTGCAGTGCACCGCCCTTGGCGACCAGCGGTTTGCCCAGCGCGTCCTTGAACGGGCCGGCGGGCGAGTCGGCCACCGCCACGCCTATCTGCTGCTCGGCGCAGAAGTAGAAGTAGTACCTGCCGTCGCGCTCGGCGATCGCCGGCGCCCAGGCGTACTTGTCGGCCCAGCTCACGTCCGGACCCAGGTCCAGGATGACGCCGTGGTCCTTCCAGTGGACCAGGTCCTTCGACGAGTAGGCCTTGAACCGCGTCCCGCTCCAGCCCTGGAAGCCGTCCGTCGTCGGGTAGATCCAGTACTCGCCGTTCAGGTAGTGCACATCGGGGTCGGCGTTGAGGCCGGGCAGGATCGGACTGCGGGTGCGCACCGCCTCCACCGTCCAGGTGCGGCGCGTGCCGCCCGCGGCCGTCACCGTGTACTTCTGCGGCTTGCGGAAGTCGCGCCGGGTGCCGGAGCGCGGGCTGACCGTCGCGCCCTCACCCGCCCACAGCCGCGGGGCCAGGCGCGAGAGGTCGGCGTCCGGCCGCATCGGCAGTACGACCTTGGACGCGCTCTCGGTGACGATCGCGTACCCTTCTGGTCCCGCGCCGTCGCGTCCACGACCGAGGCGGGGCTCGCGGGATACGCGCCCAGCAGCCGGTCGTACTCCGTCTGCGTCACCGGAATCACCGTGCCGTGCCGGGGACTTGCCGGCAGCTGGTAGTTCTGCGACGGGGTCCACTTTCCCGAGTCGAGGTCGGTGGTCTCGAAGGGGACATAGCCGCGGCCGCCGTACTCGTCGACGAACAGATACCACTTGTCCTCGGTGTTCGACTTGAACACCGTCGGACCCTCGCCCCGTTCCATCGCGCCGCTGCCGATGCAGTCGGCGACGAAGTCGTACGACGTGTCGGTCAGGCTCGTCGACTTCTCCGCGGTGATGAACTTCGAGCAGGGACTGGAGGAGCCGGGGTCCCGCTCGTCCTTGGTGTAGCGGTAGTAGGTGTCCTCGTGCTGCACCACGGTCGAGTCGATGACCGAGTAGCCGGGGTCGTCCCAGACCTTCGGTTCGCTGAAGGTGCGGAAGTCCTTCGTCGTCGCGTACAGCATCTTGTTGTACGTCGATCCGGTGTGGTCGGGATCGTCCTCGGCGTACAGCTTCGACGCCCAGAAGACGACGAACTCGCCGAGGCTGTCGTCCCAGTAGGCCTCCGGCGCCCAGGTGTTGCCCGCGTTGTCGGGGGAGACCTTCACCAGGCGCTGGTCGGTCCAGTGGATGAGGTCGGTGGACTCCCAGACCATGACGGACTTGCTGCCGTGCCGCTGGACCTGGTCCCAACTGCCGCTGCTGTTCCGGTACATCCGCAGGTCGGTGGCGATCATGTAGAACCGGTCGCCCTCGGGGGAGCGGATCACGAACGGGTCGCGCAGGCCCTTCTCGCCGATCGTGGACGTGAGGACCGGCTTCCCGGCGTTCAGCTCCCGCCAGTGCAGCGGGTCGTTGCCCCGGCTGAGGGCGTACCGGATCTGCTCACCGTCGGCGGTGCCCTCGCCGGTGAAGTAGGCGAAGAGATAGCCGGCGTACTTGTCGTTCGTCACGGGCTTCACGGGTGGTGCTCCTGAGTCGGCCGTGCCGGGCGGGGCGTAGATCAGCGTGAGAAGCAGAGCCAGCAGGGGGAGCAGGAGGGTGCGGGCGGTGCGGGGGCGCATGGCACATCCTGTGGGAGTGTGGGGATTCGGGTGGGGGATTGTGTTCGCTCCAGCTGCCTCGGAGTGTCATCGGCGGGGAACAGCACGTCAATCGGTGTGCGAGAGCCGTACGGGAGCGAAACTTTCGCTCGCTTTCGCGGGGGCGCGGCAACCATCCCGGCCACGGCGGCGACCGGATGCCAGAAGCGGGCCGGGGCGGCCCCTCCGGCCCGCTTCGTCGCCGTTGGCCCAGGAAAGGAACCACCCGTGCGCCCGAGCACCGGCCGTCACCGCAGGACCCGTACCCTCTCCGTCGCCGCGGCGGTCGCCCTCGCCTCCGGAGCGGGCGGGGTCCACCTCGGCCTCTCCGGCGGTGGCGCCGAGGCCGCCTCGACGACGGTCACCGTGTCCACCACCGCCCAGCTGGAGTCGGCCGTCAAGAGCGCCGTCGCCGGTACGACGATCCTGGTCCGCGGCGGCACGTACACCCCGTCGGCGACCCTCAAGTCCACCGCGAGCGGCACCGGTTCGGCGAGGATCACGCTGCAGGCCCACGGCAGCGAGAAGGTGCGGATCGACGGGTCCGAGCTGCCCGACGGCTCCTGGCTGGCCGGCATCCACGGCGACTACTGGACCGTCCAGAACCTGACCTTCCAGAACTCCCCGGCCCAGGGCTTCGTCGCCACGTCTTCGGCGGGCGGCGTCTTCAGGAACCTCGTCACCGCGAACAACGGCGACTCCGGCTTCACCCTGCGCGGCGACGGCACCACGAACAACCTCGTGCAGAACCTCGACAGTTACGGCAACTACGACCCGGCTGGGCACGGCCAGAACGCGGACGGGATCGCGGTGAAGTTCGGCTCCGGGACGGGCAACGTCGTCGACGCCGCGCGCCTGTACGACAACTCGGACGACGGGGTCGACCTGTGGCAGTTCTCCTCGCCGGTCACCGTCAAGAACTCCTGGGCGTTCGGCAACGGCAGGAACCGCTGGGGCGACACGGCCTTCGAGGGCAACGGGAACGGCTTCAAGCTGGGTGGCGGGGGAGCCTCGGTGTCGCACCAGGTGCGCGCCAACGCCGCCTGGGACAACACCCTGCACGGCTTCACGGAGAACTCCAGCACCGGTGCGATGGTGCTCCACCGCAACACCGCCTACACCAACGCCGAGTCCGGCTTCTACTTCGCCACCGGCAAGGCGCGGCTGGCCCGCAATCTCGCGGTGAGCAACAAGGGCGGACCGTCCGAGCTGGGGTCGTCGGCCGTCTCCGCCGCGAACAACTGGGACAGCGGGGTCGCGACCCCCGCCTTCCGGTCCACGGACGCCGCCACGGCGTACGGGGCTCGCAAGGCAGATGGTTCGCTGCCCGCCACGACCTTCCTCACGACGGGCTCCACGACGATCGGCTCGCCCATGAACTAGCGCCCGGCGTACGCGCGAACGCCCCGCTGGTCGTCACCGGCGGGGCGTTCCGCTCTGCCGGCCGAGGGGGGCTCATGCCGGCAGGTCCAGGGGGCTTTCGCTCACGCGTAGGCGATGTCGGATCGCGTACGTGATGTCAGATGCCGAGAAACTGCGGGAGGTTGCTTCCGGATCGTGCCCTACGAATCCCCGTCGGCCGCCGAGCCGTTGTCGTCCTTCGCCGCGAAGCCACCCGTCACGGACAACTGCTCTCCGTCCGCCGTGGCCGTCATCGCATAGCTGTCGTCCCGCGCGTCCCGGCCGCCGTGGTCATGGTCGTACTGCCCCGCGAACACCCACTCGCCCTCACGGACCGTACGCCCGCCCTTGAGTGCCCAGGTGTAGACGAGGAAGCCGTCCTTCTCCTCGACGGTCAGCGTGAAGTCCTCCTCCGGCAGCGAGCGCCAGGCGCCTGTCGTGGTGACCCCGCCGGTCTGCCTGACCTTCAACCGGACGGTGAGCGCGGTGAGTTGCCTGCTCGTCTTCAGGGTCAGGTTGCTCTGCGCCCAGAAGTCGTTGCTGTGCGGGTCCACCGAGCCGTCCGACCACAGGGGGCCGTCCTGCTCGCCCTCGGCGGTGGGGGGCTCGGTCGTGGCGGTCGGCTGCCGGGCCGGTGCCGTGGTCGTCTCGCGGGACTCCGGCGTCCGCTCCGCCGTCGGGTCCGCCGACGGGGCGGGCGGCACCGGGGCGCCGCTCGTCGCGTCCGGGGACGGGGCGGGCGTCGGCGAAGTGGCCACCGACTGCTGCGGGGTGTCCTCCTTCACGGCGGAGGCCACCGCGTACCCGCCGACCGCGAGCACTCCGGCGACCGCGGCCGTCGCGCTCACGACCCTGAACCAGCCGTACACCGGCGGGCGGGTCGCCCGGTGGCCGGCGCGGGTCTGCCCGGAGGGGTCCGCCATGCCGCGCTCGACCCGGACCAGGATCCGCTCGCGGTCGGGCTCGTGCGCCTCGGCCGCATCGTGCAGCCGGGCGCGCAGTTCGTCGTGCACGTCCCGCCGCATCATCGGTTCCCTCCTCCGGCGCCCTCGGTGCGCACCATCGCCGCCGCGTGCACCTTGAGGGGAGCACCCCGCGTCCCCAGCAGTCGTTGCAGCTCGGCCATCCCCTTCGAGGTCTGGCTCTTCACCGTACCGACCGAGATCCCGAGGGCGAGCGCGGTGTCCTTCTCGGAGAGGTCGAAAGCGTGCCGCAGCACCACACAGGCGCGTTTGCGGAACGGGAGTCTACGCAACGCCTCCTGGACGTCGACGACGCCCGCGACGTCCGGGTTCTCCGTCTTCTCCTCGCGCTGCGACCAGAACAGGGCGACCCGCCGCCGCTCCCGGACCGCGCTGCGGATTCTGGTGCGGGCCAGATTCGCCACGACGCCACGTGCGTACGCCACCGGATGGTCGGCCGCGCGGACCCGGTCCCAGCGGTGCCAGAGCGCCAGCAGCGCGTCGGCGGCCAGGTCGTCGGCCGCGTCCGCATCGCCCGTCAGCAGGTGGGCCAGGCGGGCGAGTTCGGCATAGTGGCGTTCGAAGAAGGCATGGAACTCCACGGAGGCGGCGTCGTCGACGACCGTGCCCACGGGCTGCCCTCCTTGCCTATGAGTGGCATGTGTATGACATGTGATCGTCCGGCGATCTTTCCGCGATCATGCTGCGAGGTCCGGAAGCGTAGCAGTGATCGAATGCCCTGTTCGTACGAGGTCTCGAACAACGTGTGGTACGTCGCACGTGAACAGGCCTGATTCCGTAACACGGAGAAAACCTGAAGCGCGTTCAACGCGGGAACAATCCAGCCAGCATCCGCACACCGATCAGCCAGGCAGCAAGGAGCAACCGCCATGTCCGATTCCCAGAAGGTGGCCGACCGGTCAACTGCCCCGCCGCCAGGCGTGAACAGCGTCGACCGGTTCTTCAAGATCTCCGAACGGGGCTCCACCTTCGCCCGTGAGATACGCGGCGGCTTCGCCACGTTCTTCACGATGGCCTACATCCTTGTCCTGAATCCCATCATCCTGGGCAGCGCGAAGGACAAGTTCGGCCACCAGTTGGATGCGGTTCAACTCACCACCGCCACCGCCCTGGTGGCCGCGGTCATGACGATCATCATGGGCGTCGGCGGCAACCTCCCGCTCGCCCTGGCCGCCGGCCTGGGCCTGAACGCCGTCGTCGCCTTCCAGATCGCCCCGCTGATGTCCTGGGACGACGCGATGGGCCTGGTCGTCCTCGAAGGCCTGCTGATCTGCGTGCTGGTGGTCACCGGGCTGCGCGAGGCCGTCATGCACGCCATCCCGCAGCCGCTCAAGCAGGCGATCAGCGTCGGCATCGGCCTGTTCATCGCGTTCATCGGCTTCGTCGACGCCGGGTTCGTCAGCCGTGTCCCGGACCTCGCGAACACCACCGTGCCGGTTCAGCTGGGCGGCACCGGAACCCTCACCGGGTGGCCGATCCTCGTGTTCTGCCTCGGAGTTCTGCTGACGATCGCCCTGCTCGCCCGGAAGGTGAAGGGCGCCATCCTGATCAGCATCGTGACCATGACGGTCCTCGCGATGATCATCAACTCGGTCGCCGACATCAAGGCCTGGGGCCTGACCACGCCGGCGTGGCCCGACAAGGTGGTCGACACCCCCGACTTCGGACTCCTCGGCGACTTCAGCCTGTTCGGCGCGTTCGGCGAGACCACCGCCATCACCGTCGTGCTGCTGATCTTCACGCTGGTCCTGTCCGACTTCTTCGACACCATGGGCACGGTCGTCGGCATCAGCGCCGAAGCCGGACTCCTCGACGAGCAGGGCAAGGTGCCGAACCTCGGCCGGGTGTTGCTGATCGACGGTGCCGCCGCGGCGGCGGGCGGTGCGGCCTCCTCGTCCTCGGCGACCTCCTACATCGAGTCGGCAGCAGGCGTCGGCGAAGGCGCGCGCACCGGCTTCTCCAACCTCATCACCGGCGGCCTGTTCGCCCTGGCGCTCTTCCTGGCCCCGCTGCTCACCATCGTCCCGCTCCAGGCGGCGGCCCCCGCGCTCGTCGCCGTCGGCTTCCTGATGATGACCCAGGTCAAGCACATCGACTGGGACAAGTACGAGATCGCCATCCCGGCGTTCCTGACCATCGCCGTCATGCCCTTCACCTACTCGATAACGAACGGCATCGGGGCGGGCTTCCTCGCCTATGTCGTGATCAAGACGGTGCTGGGCAAGGCGAAGGACATCCACTGGCTGCTGTGGGGGACGTCGGCGCTGTTCCTCGTGTACTTCGCCATCAACCCGATCGAGCAGCTCCTGGGCGTCAAGTGACCTGCTAGTTCTTGAGCGCCGCCTCCATCACCTTCTTGGCCACGGGGGCGGCCAGCCCGTTGCCGCTGACCTCGGACCTGGCCGCGTTCGACTGCTCGATGATCACCGCCACGGCGACCTCCTTGCCGTCGGCCTTCCCGTACGACGTGAACCAGGCGTACGGCGTCTTGCTGTTCTTCTCGCCGTGCTGGGCCGTGCCCGTCTTGCCGCCCACCGTCGCGCCCGGGATCTGCGCGTTCGTGCCCGTGCCCTCCTCGACGACCGTCTGCATCGCCGACTGGAGCTGCTCGGCGGTGTCCGAGCTGACGATCTCCTCGGTCTCGGCGCCGTCGTCGTAGTTCTCCAGGACGTCGCCGCCGCCATCGGTGATCTGCGACACCATGTGCGGCGAGACCAACTTGCCGCCGTTGGCAATGGCGGCCGACACCATGGCGATCTGCATCGGGGTCGCGGTGACGTCGAACTGGCCGATGCCCGAGAGCGCGGTCTGCGGCTTGTCCATGTCGGAGGGGTACACGCTGGGGTACGCCCGCACCGGGACGTCCTGCTCCTCGTCGTTGAAGCCGAACTTCTCGGCCATCGCCCTGACCTTGTCCTGGCCGAGGTCGACGGCCATCTTGCCGAAGACGTTGTTGCAGGAGTACTGGAGGGCGACCCTGATCGAGGCGTTCTCACAGGGTGCGTTGGGGTTCTCGTTGCCCAGGTCGCTGCTCGAGTCCGGCAGGTCGTACGGGTCCGGGCTGTCCGTCTTCTTGTCCACCGACGAGTACAGGCCGTCCTCCAGCGCGGCGGCCGCCACGACCAGCTTGAACGTCGAACCCGGCGGCAGCGGTTGCCGCAGCGCGCGGTTCGTCATCGGCTTCTCGGCGTCCTTGGTCAGCTGCGTCCAGGCCTTCGAGTCGCCGGTGGTGATCCGCGACGGGTCGTACGACGGAGTGGACACGACCGCGAGGATCTTCCCCGTCCTGGGGTCGATCGCGACCGCGGCGCCCTTGTTGTCGCCGAGCGCTTCGTAGGCCGCCTTCTGGACATCCGGGTCGATCGTCGTGACCACGTTGCCCGGGGCGGCCCGCTTGTCGGTGATCGTGTCCATCACGCTCTTCACGCGGGTGTCGCTCCCGTCGAGCAGGTCCTGATAGATGCCCTCCAGCTGGGTGGCTCCGAACGCCTGCGAGCTGTAGCCGGTCACGGCCGAGTACAGCGAGCCGTCCGTGTAGGTCCGCTTGTACGCGAGGTCGCCGCTCGTCGTCGGCGACGAGCCGGTGACCGCCTCGCCGCCCACGATGATGTTGCCGAGCGGCTGGCTGTACAGCGCGATCGCGTTCCGCCGGTTGTCCTTGTCGTCCGCGAGAGCCTGGCCTTCGTAGAACTGCACCCAGGTCGCCCTGACCAGCAGAGCGAACACCAGGAGCAGCGTGAAGACGGACGCCCGCCTGATCGTCTTGTTCATCCCACCCGAGAGGACGATCAGGAAGGGGGCAATCGTTCCCTTGCGCCCCCATTTCTCATCGAGCGTTCATGAAGCCCGCCTCGTACGCGGCGATCACGGCCTGCGTGCGGTCCCGGGTGCCGGTCTTCGCCAGCACCGCCGCCACATGCGACTTCACGGTGGCCGGGCCGACCTCCATCCGCCGCGCGATCTCCGCGTTGGTCAGGCCCTGCGCCATCAGCCGCAGCACCTCGCTCTCGCGGCCTGTGAGCCTGGCCACCCAGGGCGGCGGCGCCGGGTACGCGCGCGCGTGCTCGGCCGCGAGGGTGCGTACGGCCGACGGGAACAGCAGGGTGTCGGTGTGCGAGACCAGCCGTACGGCCTGCACGAGCGCCTCGGCGTCCGCCCGCTTCAGCAGGAACCCGGCCGCTCCGGCGCGCAGGGCGTCGTACACGTAGGAGTCGTTCTCGAAGGTGGTCACGACGACGATACGGGGCGGTTCGTCGAGGGTGGCGAGGATCTGTTCGGTGGCCCGGATGCCGTCGATCTCGGGCATCCGGACGTCCATGAGGACCACGTCGGGCCGCCGCTCCCGCACGACGGACACCGCCTCGGCGCCGGTCGCGGCCTCGCCGACCACCTCCAGGTCCGGTTCGGCGGAGAGGATGGCGCGCAGGGCGCTGCGGACCATGCGCTCGTCGTCGGCGAGGACGACACGGATGGTGGGGCGGGACGTCATGGGCGTTCCCTCGGGGTCGGCGGGCAGGTCATCGGCAGCCGGACGCGCAGTCTCCAGATGCCCTCCGCCGCCACCGCTTCCGTCGGCCCCGCCTCCATCGTCCCGCCCAGCAGCCGGGCGCGGTCGGCGACGCCGCGCAGGCCGTGGCCGCCGCCGGGGCGGCAGGTGGGGGCGTGGGTCAGCGGGTTCTCCACGGTGATCTCCAGGTGCCCTTCGGCGATCACGATCCGCAGGGTCACGCTCACCCGCTCCCCGGCGTGCTTCAGGGCGTTGCTCAACCCCTCCTGCACGATGCGGAAGGCCTCGCGGGACAGCACGGGCGGCAGGGCGTCGGGGTCGGCGCCGACCGTGGCGGTCACCCGGAGCCCGCCCGCGCGGGTGCGGTGCAGCAGGCCGGCGAGGTCGGCGGCGAGGGTGGGCGCAGGGGCCGTACCGGGGGCGTCTCCGTCTCTCAACACACCGAGCACGGCGTCGAGTTCGCCGACCGTGCGCCGGGTCGTGTCCTCGATCGCGGCGAGGGCCTCGCGGACGAACCCCGGGTCGGTGTCGAGGACCCGGCGGGCCGCGCTCGCCTGCAGGGTGACGGCGCTCAGGGCGTGGCCGACGGAGTCGTGCAGTTCGCGCGCTAGCCGGTTGCGCACGGCGAGGTCGGCGGCGCGCGCCTCGGCCACCGCGAGGCGGTCCTCGGGCGTGGGGCCGAGCAACGCGGGCGCCCAGCGGGCGAGAAGCGAGCCGCAGACGGCCGCGCAGCCGGCCAGCGCGACGAGCGTCGCCACCCCGGCGACCGGCGCGAGCGCCAGCACCCAGGTCTGGTCGAGCGCCTCGGGCAGGTCGACGAGCCGAGCCCCGCCCAGCCACACCAGCAGCGGCAGCGAGGTCAGGAACCCGGCGAACGGCGGCACCGCCAGCGACATCCCCGAGATGATCCCGCCGAACCCGAGATGCAGCGTGAACCAGGCCGCCGCCCGCCCTTCGCCGCCCGCGTACGGGCGGGCCCGTGGGCGAGCAGCCAGGCGTCGACACCGCACAGCGACCGCACCGCGCCGGCCTCCATGGGCCGGGTCAGCGGGAACAGGGCTGCGGTGAGGGCGGCGAGGGGCAACCCGACGGCGAAGGAGAGCAGTTGGAGAGGGAGGTCGTTGAAGACGTACCGCGAGTTCGTGGCGGGACCGACGACGAGCTGGCCGACGAAGACGTACGGCATGGCGAGCGCGCCGCCGAGGATCAGATGGATCCACCGCCGGCGCGCCCGCCTGCCGAACAACAGGCCGATGAACTGGCTCACGCCGTACGACGATTCCGGCTCGCGGAGCGCTCCGCGAGGAAGTGAACCCCGAGGCAGGCGACGAGGATGCCGACGATCATCTGGCCAGCGTAGGCGAGGTTCATCAGCGGTGTCGGGGCGTCGGCGACGTCGGTGAGCGGGGCCAGCGACAGCCAGCCCGCCCAGCAGACCGCGGCCGCCGAGCCGACCCAGGCGAGGGCGAGAGGCAGCCCGACGGGCAGGGCCGGGCCGCGCCGGAAGGCGAGGAGGAGTCCGCCGGTGGCGGCCATGGCGAGGAACACGGCGGACAGGGCAGCCATGACGTAGAAGCCACTGGTCCGGTCTGCCAGGTGGGTCTCGTCGAGCCCGGCGGTGCCGCCGCACGCCCACAGCAGATGGGCGATCAGTGGCGGCAGCGCGCACAGGGCCGCCGCGACGGCGAGGGCACGCTGGGCCGCCCCGATGAGGCCGGCCGGAAGCTCCCAGACCCGCCCCTCCCACAGCCGGCCCCAGCGGTCGCGGGCGTAGAGCACGAGCAGGGCGCCGAGGGTGAGTCCCTGCACGATGAACCCGGTGTAGACGACGCCGAAGACCCAGGCGTCGAGGAACGGTTCACCATCGGCGGTGGTGTTCGTGGACCCGCCGAGCGCGTCGACGACGAGCTGGACCGGGAACCCGGCCATGATCGGCGCGAGCAGCCCGGTGGCCACCCAGGCGGGGAGGGCGAGCAGCCACGCGGGCACCCGCAGCCCCCACGGCCTGGTCAGCAGCAGCGCGAGCACGATGACGGCCGCGTCCATGAGCACGGTGACGCTGTTGGCGACGGCCATGCTCGCCCGGTGCTCCAGCAGCGAGCTGCCGTCCGGGATGCCGATCCGACTCCCCGCGATCCAGGCGGCCTTGAGCGAGAGATAGGGCACGCAGGAGACGATGGCGACGGCCCGCAGGGCGCGACGGGACCTGCCGGGACCGACGGCGTGGCCGGTCTCCGGGGTGGGAGCGAGTGTCTGCGTCATACGGCCACGCTCCCGCGCGAGAGCCGGTCGGCGCCTCCTGCACGGCGATGATCCGTCTCCGCCTGACGGGGGAGGGGACCTCACCCCTCCAGGTGCAGCACGACCTCGTCGATCTCCTCGCCCCGTGCGTTCGCGAAGCCCCGCGCGTGCGCGCTCACCCGGAACCCGCACTTGTACAGCACCCGCAGCGAGCCCTCGTTGTCCGCCGCCGCCCGCGCGTACAGCGGGCGTTCGGGGACCTCGGTGAGCAGCCCCCGCAGGGCGGCCGTGGCGACACCCCGGCCCCAGTACGCGCGGTCGACCCAGTAGGTGACCTCCCGCTCGCCCGGCTCCCCGTACACGGCCGCGCTGCCCACCACGTCACCGTCGGCCAGGATCGTGCGCAGCACGTCGTCCGATGACCGGATCCGGCTCCAGCGGGCGTCGAAGGCGTCCCGGTCGTCCGGGTCCTTGGGGGTGAAGGCCGCCATCCGCAGGGCCTCCGGGTCGTTCAACTGCCTGTAGAAGACCGGCAGATCGCTGTCGTGTACCTCGCGGAGTTCCACATCCATGGATCAGAGCCTACGAGTGGCCAGTGTCAGCCTGTCGCGCGCATCGAACAGCGCGTCCTTCACCATCTGCTCGTGCGCGGGCGTCAGCCGTGCCACCGGCACCGAGCAGCTGATCGCGTCGCGGGCCGGCGTGCGGTACGGGATCGCCACGCCGAAGCAGCGCAGACCGAGGGTGTTCTCCTCGCGGTCGACGGCGAAGCCCTGCTCGCGGACCTGGTGCAGCTCCTCGATGAGCTTCTCGCGGTCGGTGATCGTGTTCTCGGTCAGCGCGGGGAGCGTCTCCGGGAGCATCTTGCGGACCTGTTCGTCCGTGCAGGTGCTCAGCAGCGCCTTGCCGAGGGAGGTCGAGTGGGCCGGGAGCCGGCGGCCGACCCGGGTGAAGGGGCGCAGGTAGTGCTGGGACTGGCGGGTGGCCAGGTAGACGACGTTCGTGCCGTCCAGACGGGCCAGGTGGATCGTCTCGGTCGTGTCGTCCGAGAGGCGGTCCAGCGTCGGTCGCGCCGCCGCGACCACCTCGTCGCCGTCGATGTACGAGGTGCCGACCAGCAGCGCCCGTACGCCGATGCCGTATCGCGTGCCCGTCGCGTCCGTCTCCACCCAGCCGAGCTCCACGAGCGTGCGCAGCAGCATGTACAGACTCGACTTGGGGTAGCCGACGGCCTCCTGGACCGCCGCGAGGGAGTGCATACCGGGGCGTCCGGCGAAGTATTCGAGCAGTTCAACCGTCCGTACCGCGGACTTGACCTGCGCTCCGCCCCCCGTCTCGACAGCCGACATCGCCCTTGACCCCTTCGTTCGACGGGAAATAGTCTCCGAAGCATATTCATCATCAGAGACAACGTTCAGTATATCGAACGACCCTGGTGGATGACCCAGTACTGCGGCATTACATGTGGAGGGACCCGCGGTGGCAGCAGCACCAGTCTGGAGTGTCGACCCCCGAACCGGGAAGCAGCGTGAACAGGTTGCGGTGGAGGCCACAGCCCAGGAGGTGGACGCCGCCGTCCGCGCCGCGCACGCGGTGCGTGGTGCGCTCGCCGACCGCACGGTCCGCGCGGCCTTCCTGCGCGGCGCCGCCGACCGGCTCCAGGCCGCCAAGGACCACCTCGTCGAGGCCGCCGACGCCGAGACCGCGCTCGGCCCGGTCCGCCTCACCGGCGAACTCGCCCGCACCTGCTACCAGCTGAGGGCCTTCGCGGACATCGTCGACGAGGGCGCCTTCCTCGACGTCGTCATCAACCACCCCGACGACACCGCGACCCCGCCGATCCCGGACCTGCGCCGCTACAAGGTGTCCCTCGGCGTCGTCGCCGTCTACTCGGCCTCCAACTTCCCCTTCGCCTTCTCCGTCGCCGGCGGCGACACCGCCAGCGCGCTGGCCGCGGGCTGCCCGGTCGTCGTCAAGGCCCACCCCGACCACCCGGCGCTGTCCGAGCTGGTCGCCAAGGTGCTGCGTACGGCTGCCGCCGAGCACGGCATCCCGGCGGGCGTGGTGGGCCTGGTGCACGGCTTCGAGGCCGGCATCGAGCTGATCAGGCACCCGCTGGTCACCGCGGCCGGCTTCACCGGTTCGGTACGGGGCGGGCGTGCCCTCTTCGACGCCGCCGCGGGCCGTCCGGTCCCGATCCCCTTCCACGGCGAGCTGGGCTCCCTGAACCCCGTCGTGATCACCGAGGCCGCCGCCGCCGAGCGGGCCGAGGCCATCGGCACGGGGCTGGCCGGCTCGATGACGCTGGGCGTCGGCCAGTTCTGTGTGAAGCCCGGGCTCGTGCTCGCGCCGAGCGGTGCGGCGGGTGACCGTCTGCTGAAGACGCTCACGGACGCCGTCAGCGACACCGAGGCGGGTGTCCTGCTGGACCACCGCATGCGGGACAACTTCATCGCCGGGGTGGCCGAGCGCACCGGACTGCCGGACGTGGAGTCGCCGGTGACTCCGGGGGCGGGCGGGGAGCACACGGTCAGCGCCGGGTTCCTGACCGTCGCGGCCGAGAAGCTGACCGCCGAGAGCGCGCACGACCTGCTCCTGGAGGAGTGCTTCGGGCCGGTGACGGTCATCGTCCGCTACGACGACGACGCCCAGGCCCAGGCCGTGCTGTCCCGGCTGCCCGGCAACCTCACGGCGACGGTTCACCTGTCGGCCGAGGAGACGGCGGGCGAGGGGCGCGGCGCGGAGATCCTCGCGGAGCTGACGCCGCTGGCCGGTCGCGTGCTGGTGAACGGGTGGCCGACGGGTGTCGCCGTGGCGCCGGCCCAGCATCACGGCGGTCCGTACCCGGCGACGACCTCGACGTCGACGTCGGTGGGCGGCACGGCGATCGAGCGGTGGCTGCGGCCGGTCGCCTATCAGGGGGCGCCCGAGGCGCTGCTTCCCGCGGAGCTGCGGGACGACAATCCGCTGGGGCTGCCCCGGCGGTTCAACGGCACGCTGGAGCGCTGAGCGCTTCGCTGGGAGTGCGGGGGATTCGGCCGTCGTCAGTCTGCGGCGCCGCAGTGGCTGGTCGCGCAGTTCCCCGCGCCCCTGAAGGCGTTGCGGCCGCCGGCATTCGGGGGTCAGTTCGCGTCCGCCTCCAGGCCCGCGTCCCGGGCCAGGAGGGCCGCCTGCACCCTGTTCTCGCAGTCGAGCTTGGTCAGGATGCGGCTGACGTACGTCTTCACCGTGGCCTCGCTCATGTGCAGCCGGGCCCCCGCGTCCGCGTTGGACAGGCCCTCGCCCAGCAGGGCCAGTACCTCGCGTTCGCGGGTGGTCAGGCCGGCCAGCCGGCGGCGGGCCTCCTCCCCGCGCGCGGTCGCGGCGGGGGAGGCGAGGGTGTCCACGACGTGGCGGGTGGCTGCCGGGGACAGATAGGCGTTGCCGGCCGCCGCCGCCCGCACCGCGTGGATCAGCTCCTGCGGCGCGGAGTCCTTCAGCAGGAAGCCCGCGCCGCCGTGGCCGAGGGCCCGCAGGACGTTGTCGCGCTCGCCGAACGTGGTCAGGATCAGCACGCGCACCCCCGGCGCGGCCCGGCCGAGCTCGGCCAGCGCGGTCAGGCCGTCCATCACCGGCATCTGGATGTCCAGCAGGGCCACGTCGACCGCGGTGCTCCGGGCGGTCTCCACCGCCGCCCGGCCGTCCGCCGCCTCGGCGACGACGTCGATGTCGTCGGCCGAGGTGAGGATCATCCTGATGCCGGCCCGGATGAGCGGCTCGTCGTCGGCGACGAGGACCCGGATCACGCGGCCTCCTGCACGGTGTCGGTGTGATGAGCGGATGGCAGAGCCCCGCCATCATGCCCGATCCGGTCACCCGTGCGATCTGGTTGCCGCCGTTCAGATCTTGCCCTTGTAGGACTCCTTGGCGACCAGCTTCCCGTCGCGGAAGCAGAACCGGTAGACGATGTCGTCGTCGATGTCCAGATAGTGACGGCACGTCGCGCCCTCGGGCAGCGGCGGGCCGTTCTTCTCCTGGCCGTCGGTGAGCAGGGAACTGCCCTCCGGCAGCTTGGCCTTCACATCCTTCTCGGCGTCGCCGACCTTCGCGGACTTGTACACGCTCGGCGATATGGTGCCGCTCTCCACCTCGTCGAACAGCGCCATCAACCCCCAGGCCCCGAGGCCGAGAACGCCCACGACGAGGACGACGGAGGTGATGGCACAGCCGAGGGCGACCTTCTTCTTGCTGCTCATGATGGCGGCGAACTCCCCTTGCGGATCGGAACGGTCGAAGACCACTCCACCGTCGCCCGCCGCGCCCCCGCCGAACTGCCCCCGAAAGTCGTCGTCCGGGGAGACGGAGGTCGCGCCGTCCTGGCGCGGCAGGGTCTCCCCACCGCCGTAGGGCAGCACACCGGCGAGGCGGAAACCGCCGTCGGGGCCGGGGCCGGTGTGCACCATGCCGCCGACCAGCCGGGCCCTCTCCCGCAGGCCCGCCAGGCCCTGGCCGCCGCTGACCGCAGGTGGGCCCGCCGGTGCCCCGGCCGGCACGGGTCCGTTGGACACCTCGACCAGCAGGCTGTCGGGTTCGTAGCGCAGCGCCACCGTGATCGGGGCGCCCGGCGCATGCTTGTGCGCGTTGGTCAGCCCCTCCTGGGCGATGCGGTACGCCGCGTGGTCGGCGGCCGGCGCCAGGGGACGTACGGTGCCGGAGCGGTGCAGCTCGATCGCCGCGCCCGCGGCCCGCGACGCCTCGACGAGACCGTCGACGGCGGCCGCCACGCGGGCCGTCGGAGGCTCGGCGTCGCCCGGGTCCTGCCGCTGCCCGGCAGGCGCCTCGACGCCGTCCCGCAGGATGCCCACCGCCTCGCGCAGCTCCCGCATCGCGGCCCTGGAGGCCTCCCGGAGGATGCCCACCCCTTCCCGCTGCCGTTCGCCCAGCTCCGGGTCCACCTCCAGCGCACCGGTGTGCACGGCGATCAGGGCGAGCTGGTGGCCGAGGCTGTCGTGCATGTCCTGGGCGATGCGCTGCCGTTCCAGGAGGCGGGCCTGCCGCGCCACCATCGCCTGCTCGCGCACCAGCTGGGCGTTGTGCCGCTGCAGCGCGTCGAGCAGCGCGTGCCGCTGGGCGCGATAGCGGGAGGCGAGACCCGGCACGATCACCAGCGCCAGAAACGTGCCCGCTGCCAGCGCGGCCGTCATGAGCAGCGACAGCCGGATCTCCTCGTCGGCCGCGCTGCGGACGCCCACGGCGAGGTAGAGGACGAATCCCGCGGCGTACGCGGCCAGCGCCCGCCCGGGACGCATGATGCGGCTGCCCGCCGACCAGCTCGCGTACATCAGCAGCGGCGCCGCGCCGCCCACCGCACCGGCCATGGCCGACGAGACGAGCAGCACCGTCGCCGGCAGCGAGCGGCGGGCCAGCGACAGTACGGCGACGAACAGGGCCACGGCGACGCCCCGCGCTCCGAATCCGGCATCACCGTCGAAGAGGCCCGCCGTCGCGGAGAGCACGACGGTGAGCACGGCCTCCCCGATGATCCGCTTACGGGGCCACGGGGAGGCGGCGGCGAGCCGGGCGCGAAGCGGCCGGCCGGTACGGGGTGTCAGGCTTGCGTCCACGCGCAGACGATAGACAGCCGCCCCCCGCGGCCCGCATCCGCCCTTCGGCGCACCCGCGAACGACGAAAGTGAACACCCGGTCCCCGCCGCAGCCGTCATCTTTGGTCGCTGCGGAAGACGACTTACGGAGACTGCCCCGGGCCGGGTCGCGCGGTGAGGATGGCTGCGCCGGACGACGGAGCCGGCGGCAGGGACCACCGGCTCGGGGAGCGGAACAGTGGACAGTGCACGACAGCAGGCGAACGAGCGGTTCACCGTCCGGCAGAAGACCACCTTCATGATCAACCGGTACGTCGTGGCCGAGACGCTGCCCGACGGCTCCGAAGGCCGGGTCCTCGCCTTCGCCGAGCAGAAGCGGATGACGCTCAAAGAGCGGATGACCTTCTACACCGACGAGTCCAAGGACCGCGTCCTGTTCACCGCCCAGGCCCGTCAGGTCCTCGACGTCGGCGCCGTCTACGACGTGCGGGACGGGGCGGACAACCCCGTCGGCACGTTCCGCAAGAAGTTCGCCGCCTCCTTGCTGCGCTCGACATGGGAGCTGGACCAGCCGGGCTCGGTCGCGGCCGTCGGGCAGGAGCGCAACCGGGTCGTGGCCGTACTGCGCCGGGTCTGGGAGCTGCTGCCGCTCGACCTGGTGCCGTTCGTGTGGCCGTACCACTTCGACTTCACCTCGGGCGACAAGCAGGTGATGAGCGTCGACAAGAAGATCGGGCTGCGCGACCGCTATCTCGTCGACGTGGCCTCGCCCGATCTCGACCTGCGTCTCGCCATCGCCCAGGCCGTGGCCCTGGACGCCCTCCAGTCGCGCTGACCGGGACCACCCTGGGGCCCCCGCCGCCGGGCCCAGCCTGGAAGAATCCCGCCATGGACCTGAAACTCCCCGAACTGCCTTTCCCGCTGCGCACCTACGGCCCCGACGGCCACTGGTCCTACGAGGACGGCATGCTCTCCGGCTGGGCCGGCGCCCGGCAGGACCGTTTCGTGCCGCCCACCGGGGAGGCCCTGGACGCCGCCTCCGACGCGCCCCGGCTGCTCGGCGCGCCCGAGGGCGACTTCCAGCTGATCGCCCGCGTCACCGTCGGATTCGCGGGCGCCTTCGATGCCGGCGTCCTCTACGTCCACGTCGGCGAGCGGGCCTGGGCCAAGCTGTGCCTGGAGAACTCCCCGGACGTGCCCACCGTCTGCACCGTCGTCACCCGGGGCCACTCCGACGACGCCAACTCCTTCACCGTGGAGGGGAGTTCGGTGTGGCTGCGGGTGAGCAGGACCGGCCGCGCCTTCGCCTTCCACGCCTCCCGCGACGGCGAGCGGTGGACCTTCGTCCGCCTCTTCACCCTCGGCGACGAGGAGGAGACCGGCGCGGCCCTCGTCGGCTTCATGACGCAGTCACCGATGGGGGAGGGGTGCGTGGTGACGTACGACCACCTCGAGTTCAGGCCCGACTGGCCGAAGGACCTGCGAGACGGAAGCTGAGCAGACCCGTCACCGTGAGCAGGGCCGCGCTGATTCCCAGACTCAGCCGCATCCCCGCCACGAAATCGCCGGAGATCAGCGCCCCGAAGACGGCGATGCCCAGCGCCCCGGCCATCTGCCGCGCCGCGTTGAGCACGCCGGCCGCCAGGCCCGCCCGGGCGGCGGGTACGGCGTCCATCATGGCCGCGGTGAGCGGCGGCACCGTCAGCGCGCAGCCCAGCGCCATGGGGACGAGGAGCAGGGCCACCAGCGTCGGAGGCGTGTCGGCGTCGACGTACAGCATCGCGAGCAGGCCCGCGACGGCCAGACCCTGCCCCACCAGCATGGGCAGCCGCGCTCCGTGGCGTCCCGCGAGCTTGCCGGCCACCACGTTCGTCACCGCGATCAGGCCCGTCATCGGCAGGAACATCAACCCGGCCTGGAGCGCCGAACGGTCCTGTACCTGCTGGAAGAAGAGCGAGAAGACGAACACCATGCTGTAGAAGGCCACGCTGACGGCCGCTCCCGCGGCGACGGTCACCGCGACGGTCCGGTCGCGGAACAGGCTCAGCGGGACGACCGGGTGCGGGTGACGTGCCTCGACCCGGAGGAACGCCACCACCGCCGCCACGGCCACCGCCAGCGCCGCCCAGCCCGCCGTCCCGCCCTCGATCACCGCGAACGTCAGCGCCGTGAGCGCCACCACGGCCGTCACCTGTCCGGGCAGGTCCAGCGGTGCCGGACGGCGTTGCGAGCGCGGGGCGCGCAGCAGCAGCACGAGGATCAGCGCGCCGACGGGAAGGTTCACGAAGAAGATCCCCGCCAGTCCCAGGCCGTGGTCAGCGCACCGCCCGCCACCGGACCCAGCGCCACCGCCGCCGAACCGCCCGCCGCCCACGCGGCCACCGCACGGGCGCGCCGCGCCGGATCGGCGTACGCCTGCCGCACCAGCGCCAGCGAGGCCGGCAGTACGACGGCCGCCGCCACGCCCTGCACCATCCGCGCGCCGATCAGCGCCGGCAGGTTCGGCGCCAGACCGCAGGCCGCCGAGGCGAGCGTGAACACGGCGGCGCCGATCGCGTAGGCCCGGCTCGCCCCCACCCGGTCCGAGAACGCACCGGTGGACAGCATCAGCGCGGCGAAGGCCAGGGTGTAGGCGTCCACCACCCACTGGAGGCCGGACATTCCGCCCCCGAGAGAGGAACCGATCGCGGGCAGGGCCACGTTCACGATGGACGCGTCGAGGCAGACCAGCGCGAAGCCGAGGAGCCCGGCGGTGAGGGTGAGCGCGGAGGAGGGCCTCTTGGGCCCCAACCCGCCGGGGGAAAGGGCGAGTTCATCGCCCTTGAGGGTCTGGTTCGTGGACATGCCCTCCATGCTGCGGATCCGCGCCGTCGTACAGTAGTGGCCGGAACGCCATGCACCCGGAGGTTCTGGCCATGCCCCAGCCGCGCGCCCCGCACCGCATCGCCGTCGTCGCACCGTCGCCGGTCTCGATGTTCAACCTCGCCATCCCAGAGATGCTGTTCGGCAAGGTCGAGGTGGCCGGGCGGCCGGGCTACGAGGTGGTCATCTGCGCGGCCGAACCGGGACCGGTGCCCACCAGCGGCGGGCTCGACCTGTACGTACGGCACGGACTCGACGCCGTTCGGGAGGCTGACACCGTGCTCGTCGCCGGGACCGGGGAACCCTTCGAGCCGGAGTCACGGATCGTCACCGCCGTGCGCGAGGCGGCCGACGCCGGCAAGCGGATCGCGTCCCTGTGCACCGGCGCCTTCCAACTCGCCGAGGCGGGCCTGCTGCACGGGCGCCGGGCCACGACGTACTGGGCGCACGCCGAGGAGCTGCGCCGCCGGTACCCGCACGTCGACCTGCGGGGCGATGTGCTCTACGTGCAGGACGGGCCGTACGTGACGTCCTCCGGCTACGCCGCCGGCATCGACCTGTGCCTGCACATCATCCGCAGCGACTACGGCGCCGCCGTCGCCAACGAGGTCGCCCGCCGAGCCCTCGTCGCGCCCGTACGGCCGGGCGGCCAGACCCAGTTCACCCAGACCCCGCTGCCGCCCGAGCGTGGCACCGCCTGCGCCGACACCCGCGGCTGGGCCATGCGCAACCTCGACAAGCCGCTCACCCTCACCGACCTGGCCCGCCACGCCGGCGTCAGCGTGCGCACCCTCACCCGCCGGTTCCACGCCGAGAGCGGGGTGAGCCCGCTGCAGTGGCTGCTCCACCAGCGCATCGAGCGCGCCAAGGAGCTGCTGGAGACCACCGCCCTGCCCATGGACCAGGTGGCCCGCGCCTGCGGCCTGGGCACGGCCGACTCGCTGCGGGGGCATCTGGTCCGCCGTACCGGACTGACGCCGAGCGGCTACCGGGCGCAGTTCAGCCGGCTCGGAACCGGGGCGGCCGAGGGCACGTCCTCGGTTGCATGATCAGCCACAGAGCGACCGGAACCCGGGTGATCCGTACCGTCCTGCCCGCCGAGGCGGAGACGGTCGCCGCCCTGCACGCGCGTGCCCGGGCGACCTACTACCCCGCTGGGCTGCCGCAGGACGGCACCGACTGGCTCGGCGCCTGGCGCAGCGCCATCGCGCGGCCGGACGGGCATGTGCTGTGCGTCGTGGAGGACGGCCGCCTCATCGGTCTCGCCTCCTTCCGCACCCCGGAGGGCACCCCCGCCGACACGGTCAAGCTGTTCCAGTTCCATGTCGATCCCGAGCACTGGGGACGCGGCGTCGGCGCCGCCCTGCACGCGGCCTGCGTCGAGGAGTGGCGGGCCGACGGCAAGCGCACGGCCGTGCTCGACGTGCATGCCGACAACCGGCGCGCCCAGGCCTTCTACGCCCGTCAGGGCTGGATCCCGGACCCGGACGACCCGCCCGCCGAAGGAGACCACCACCTGAATCTGCGCTACTCCGTGCCCGGGGAATGAAGGTGCCCGGGGAATGAACGTGCCGGGGGAATGAACCCTGCTGTTTGAACGTTCACGCATCAGAGCGGAGGGGGTCTCCGCATCCCGTACGACCTGGAGAGCCGAAGACATGCGCGTCGAGATCTGGAGCGACATCGCCTGCCCCTGGTGCTATGTGGGCAAGGCCCGCTTCGAGAAGGCGCTCGATGCCTTCCCGCACCGCGAGCAGGTCGAGGTGGTGCACCGCTCCTTCGAACTGGACCCGGGGCGCGCCAAGGGCGACATCCAGCCCGTGATCACCATGCTCACGAAGAAGTACGGCATGAGCGCGGCACAGGCCCGGGCAGGCGAGGAGAACCTCGGCGCGCAGGCCGCCGCGGAGGGCCTGGAGTACCGCACCGAGGGCCGCGACCACGGCAACACCTTCGACATGCACCGGCTCCTGCACCTCGCCAAGGAGCAGGGCAAGCAGGACGCGCTGATCCAGATCTTCTACCGGGCGAACTTCGCCGAGGAGCGGTCCGTCTTCACCGAGGGCGAGGACCGGCTCGTGGAGCTGGCCGTCGCCGCCGGGCTCGACGCCGACGACGCCCGCAAGGTTCTCGCCGACCCGGACGCCTACGCCGACGACGTCCGCGCCGACGAGCGCGAGGCCGCCCAGCTCGGCGCCACCGGGGTGCCGTTCTTCGTGCTCGACCGCAAGTTGGGCGTCTCCGGCGCCCAGCCCGCCGAGGTCTTCGAGCAGGCACTCACGCAGGCGTGGGGCGAGCGGTCGCCGCTGACGCTCATCGACCAGGGCGACGCGGACGCGTGCGGTCCGGACGGCTGCGCGGTGCCGCAGCACTGACCGAACCCGCAGGTCGGGGCGCATCCATAAGCGCCGCTTGGTGAAACCACGCAAAGAATCGCAATGGACCGAGAGGTGCCGAGGGCTCAGAGTGGAGCCATGGAGACCTTCGAGACCCTCGTCCGTGCCGAGTTCGCCCCGAAGAACGTCTATCTCAACACCGCGAGCAACGGCCTGCTGCCGGCCCGCACCGTCACCGCCGTCCAGCAGGCCGTGCGGATGCGGGCCGAGGGCACGCCGCTCGGCCCGCTGTACGAGGACGCGGAGGCCGTCCGCGCCTCCTTCGCCCGGCTGGCCGGCGTCCCCGTCGAGCGGGTCGCGACCGGGGCCTCGGTCGCCGAGTACGGCGGGCTGATCGCCGCCTCGCTGCCCGCCGGAGCCGAAGTCCTCACCGCGGAGGCCGACTTCGCCTCCCTCGTGAACCCCTTCCACATGCGCGGCGACCTCAAGGTGCGCGCCGTCCCGCTGGACCGTCTCGCCGAGTCCGTCCGCCCGGACACCGCGCTCGTCGCCGTCAGCTCGGCGCAGTCCGCCGACGGCCGCGTCGCCGACCTGCCCGCGGTGCGCGCGGCGGCCAGGGCGCACGGGGCGCGCACCTACGTCGACGCCTCCCAGTCGGCCGGATGGCTGCCGATGGAGGCCGGCGAGTACGACTTCCTCGCCGCCGTCGGCTTCAAGTGGCTCATGGGCCCGCACGGAGCCGCGTTCTGCGTCGTCCCCGAGGACTTCGGCGGGCTGACCCCGCTGCTCGCCGGCTGGGTCGCCGGGGAGGTCCCCTGGGACAGCTGCTACGGCCCCGTCGAGAACCTCGCCGGCTCCGCCCGGCGCTTCGACATCAGCCCCAGCCTCTTCACCTTCGCCGGGCTGCGCACCTCCCTGGAGCTGATCGAGGAACTCGGCGTGAGTGCCATCCAGGCCCACGACCTGGCCCTCGCCGACCGTTTTCGCGCCGGACTCGCCACGCTCGGCCACGAACCGGTGCCGGCCCCCGGCTCGGCGATCGTGTCCGTGCCCGGACTCGGCCACCGCCAGCCCGAGTTGAGCGCGGCCGGAATCCAGGTCTCCGACCGCACGGGCAACCTGCGCGCCGCCTTCCACCTCTACAACACTTCCGAGGACGTCGACCGGCTGCTGGACGTCCTGTCTGCCTGAACCACTGGCGCGGGCTCGGCCGGGACGCTAGGAAGGGCACCAGGGGTGGTGGTGCCGGTGGAGTACCCGGGCGACACGTCCGTACAGCCGCCTGCCGACGCGGAGGTGCACCGGCGGCTGGTGTACGGCGACGAACGCGCGCTGGCCGACGTGTACGCGGCCTACGGCGGGCTGGTGCGGCGGGTCGCCGTGCGCGTCACCCGCTCCGCGGCCGCCGCCGAGGACGTGGCGCAGGAGGTCTTCGCCCAGCTGTGGAGCAGGCCGTACACCTTCGACGCGCGCCGTGGCTCGCTGCGCACCTGGCTGTCCGTGGTCGCCCACCGGCGGGCCGTGGACTGGGTCCGCAGCGAGGCCCGGCACCGCAAGAACGCCGGGGCCGACGACGCGGTGCTCCAGGCCCTCCCCGACACCGGTCCCGGCCCGGACGAGACGGTCGTCGACCGGGAACGCTCCCTCCTGCTGCACACCGCGCTCGCCGAACTCCCGCAGCCCCAGCGGGAGGTCGTGCACCTCGCCTACTTCGCCGGCCGCACCTACCGGCAGGCCGCCGCCGAGCTGGGCATCCCCGAGGGCACGGCCAAGACCCGGCTGCGCACCGCCCTGCGCACCCTGGCTCGGACGTTGGCCGACCCACCGGACCCGGCGCTCGAAAGAGGCGCATGATGGCGAGAGGGGCACGAACCGGGAACGGGCACGGAAAGGAGGCGCGCGATGACCGACGATCACGAGGCGGTACGTGACCTGCTGGCCGCGTGGGCCTTCGGCGCCCTCGATCCGGCCGAGGAGCAGGCGGTCGCGGCGCACCTCGCCGAGTGCGAGAGCTGTGCGGCTCAGGCGGAGCGGCTGCGGGAGACGGTACGACTGCTGGAGGGGCCGCCGCTCGGTGCTCCCTCGGGGTGGCCGGCCGACGCTACGCCTCCCGCGCTGTCCCTGGCCCTGCGCGCACGCCCGGCCGCCGGCCCTGCCGTCGCCGCGCACGCCGCGCCCTACGCCGCCGCGGTTGCCGGACTGAAGGCGCTGCTGCCCGAGCTCGCGGGCCGCTGGGCCACGCCGGTCGTGCACGACTGGGACGCGCACGCCACCGTCGCCCACCTCCTCGCCGCCGACGAGCACCTGACCGCCCGGCTCGGCGCCGGCGCCCGCGTGCCGCCCTCGCCGGTCGAGGACGGGGCGCAGTGGCAGGACGCGTGGAACCGCCGTACCACGGAGGTCATCGCCCATGAGCACGGCCGTACGCCGGACGAGACCGTGGCCGACTGGGCCGCGCAGGCGGACGGACTGCTCGGCGCACCCGAGGCCCACGACACCGAACTCGCCGCCCGGGCCGTGACGTTGATGGGCCTGCGGCTGCCCGTCGCCGAGCACTTCCTGGTGCGCGCCTTCGAGACCTGGATCCACACCGACGACATCGGCCGCGCGCTCGGCCTCGCCGTCCCGCCGCCGCCCGAGCAGCATCTGCGGCAGCTGATCCGCCTCGCCGTCCGCATCCTCGGCCTGTCCCTGGGACCGACCGCGCCCCCGGTGCTCTTCTCGGTCACCGGGGGCGCGGAATGGGTACTGGGTTCCGAGGACGAGCCCGTACAGGCCGAACTCACCCTCGACCCCCTCGACTTCTGCCTCCTGATCGGCGGCCGCCGATCCCCGAAGACCGTCCCGAGGGGCACCACGGGCGACGCGGCCGCCGCACAGAACGTGCTGGAGCGGGCCGCGTCGCTGGCGTGGCTGTGAGGGTCACCTCACGGGCGTGAGGTCACTTCACCGGGGTGAAGTCCCGTGCGCCGATGCTGCATTCTCCCGGGGCAACCCCGGACCCCCGGCCGGGCTCGACGTGCCGGGAGGCTGCGTCACGGGCGACGCGGCCGCCGTACGGAATGTACTGATGCGGCCGCGTCGTCGGCGTGACTGAGAAGGGTCACTTCACCGGGGTGAAGTCCCTCGCGCCGATGAACTCCGGTCGGTGGATCGGGGCCGCGAAGGGCTCGACGGCCGTGTTCTCGACGCTGTTGAACACGATGAACACGTTGCTGCGCGGGAACGGCGTGATGTTGTCGCCGGAGCCGTGCATGCAGTTGCAGTCGAACCAGGTCGCCGAACCGGCCTTGCCCGTGAAGAGCTTGATGCCGTACTCGGAGGCCATCTTCGTCAGCGCCTCGTCGGACGGAGTGCCCGCATCCTGCATCTGCAGGGACTTCTTGTAGTTGTCCTTCGGCGTGGCCCCCGCGCACCCGAGGTAGGTCCGGTGGGAGCCGGGCATGATCATGAGCCCGCCGTTGGTGTCGTAGTTCTCGGTCAGCGCGATCGAGACGGACACCGTCCGCATGTTCGGCAGACCGTCCTCGGCGTGCCAGGTCTCGAAGTCGGAGTGCCAGTAGAACCCACTGGCCCCGAAGCCCGGCTTGACGTTGATCCGCGACTGGTGGACGTACACGTCCGAGCCGAGGATCTGCCGCGCCCGGCCGACGACCCGCTCGTCGCGCACCAGGGAGGCGAACACCTCACTGATCTTGTGCACTTCGAAGACGGACCGGATCTCCTTGGACTGCGGCTCGATGATCGACCGCTCGTCGGCACGGATCGCCGGGTCGGTGACCAGCCGCTCCAACTCCTGCGCGTAGACGGCCACCTCGTCGTCCGTGATGAGCTGGTCGACGGCCAGGAAGCCGTCGCGCTCGAACGACTGGAGTTCGGTGGCCCCGATCGGCCCCGGCGTGTCGGGGGAGCCCCACACAACGGGGTCCTGGCGCGGGGTCGACACCTCGGTGGCGCCGCGGCTGGGGTAGAGATCGGTGACGGTGGTCATGGGTTTCTCACACCTCCTCGGGCTCGGTGAGCAGCGGGTATACGCCGTTCTCGTCGTGGTCCTCCCGGCCGGTCACAGGCGGGTTGAAGACACAGATGCAGCGGAAGTCCTCCTTGATCCGCAGCGTGTGCCTCTCGTGCCCGTCCAGGAGGTACATGGTCCCGGGCGTGATCGCGTGCGTCTGCCCGGTCTCGTGGTCGGTCAGCTCGGCCTCGCCCTCGACACAGACGACGGCCTCGATGTGGTTCGCGTACCACATCGACGTCTCCGTACCCGCGTACAGGATCGTCTCGTGCAGCGAGAAGCCGACCCTCTCCTTGGCGAGGACGATGCGTTTGCTCTCCCAGGTACCCGACGCCGATTTCACGTGGCGGTCGGTGCCTTCGAGTTCCTTGAACGAACGGACGATCACGGTGCTGCGATGCCTCCTAGATGGTGTTTCAGATGGTTTCCCGCACGGCGCGGGCGAGGATGCTGAGTCCCTCGTCCAGCTCGTCCGGGGTGATCGTGAGTGCCGGAAGCAGCTTCACGACCTCGCTCTCGGGGCCCGACGTCTCGATGAGCAGGCCCAGCTCGAAGGCGCGCTTCGCCACTCGTCCGGCGCGCTCCTTGTCGTGGAACTCCAGGCCCCACACGAGCCCGCGACCGCGGTACTCCCGGACGTCGGCGAGGTTCTCCTCGGTGATGGAGATGAACGCCTGCTCGATCTGCTCGCCGCGCTTGCGGGTCTGCTTCTCCATCGCGGACCCGTCCGTCCAGTACGTCTCCAGCGCGGCGGTGGCGGTGACGAAGGCGGGGTTGTTGCCGCGGAAGGTGCCGTTGTGCTCGCCCGGCTCCCAGATGTCCAGCTCGGGCTTGAACAGGCACAGCGACATGGGCAGTCCGTAGCCGCTGATGGACTTGGACACGGTGACGATGTCCGGGGTGATGCCCGCCTCCTCGAAGGAGAAGAAGGCACCGGTACGGCCGCAGCCCATCTGGATGTCGTCGACGATGAGCAGCATGTCCTGCCGCTCGCACAGCTCGGACAGGGCGCGCAGCCACTCCGCGCGGGCGACGTTGATGCCGCCCTCGCCCTGCACGGTCTCCACGATCACGGCGGCGGGCTTGTTGAGTCCGGAGCCCTGGTCCTCCAGGAGCCGCTCGAACCACAGGAAGTCCTCGACCGTGCCGTCGAAGTAGTTGTCGAACGGCATCGGCGTGCCGTGCACGAGCGGGATGCCCGCCCCGGCCCGCTTGAAGGCGTTGCCGGTCACGGCGAGGGAGCCCAGGGACATCCCGTGGAAGGCGTTGGTGAAGGACACGATGGACTCGCGGCCCTTCACCTTCCGCGCCAGCTTGAGCGCCGACTCGACGGCGTTGGTACCCGTGGGGCCCGGGAACATGACCTTGTACGGCAGGTCACGCGGCCGCAGCACGATGTTCTGGAAGGACTCCAGGAAGGCGCGCTTGGCACTCGTCGACATGTCGAGCCCGTGCGTGACGCCGTCGCGCTCCAGGTAGTCGATCAGGGCCCGTTTCAGCACCGGGTTGTTGTGCCCGTAGTTCAGCGAGCCCGCGCCGGCGAAGAAGTCCAGGTACTCGTGGCCGTCCTCGTCGTACATACGGCTGCCGCGCGCGCGGTCGAAGACGGTGGGCCAGCCGCGGCAGTAGCTGCGCACCTCGGACTCGAGGGTCTCGAAGACGCTGAGGTCGGGCTGGGTGATGGTCACGACGAATCGCTCCTCGTTGCGTGGGGGGAAGTCAGAGGGAGAGGGGACCGATGCGGTAAAGCACTTCCGGGTCGTGCGGTCCGTCCGGAAAAAGGCTTGTGGGGAACAGCACCTCCCGCTCCAGAGCGGCGCTGTGCCGCTCGGCGAAGGCGCCGAACAGGCGTTCGGAGGCGGTGTTGCCGGGTGTGATGGTGGTCTCGACGCTCGTGACGCCGTACTCGCCACCGACCCGTGCGACGAGCCCGTCGAGCAGCGCGGCGGCGATGCCGCGTCCGCGATAGGCGTCGTCCACGGCCACCTGCCAGACGAGCAGGGTGTGCGGACGCTCCGGCCGTACGTATCCGGTGACGAAGCCGACCGGCTCCCCGTGCTCGTCGCGGGCGACGGCCGACGTGCCGGCGAAGTCGCGGCACCACAACAGATAGCTGTACGACGAGTTGAGGTCGAGGGCCTTGGAGTCGCGGGCAATCCGCCACAGCGCGGCTCCGTCGGCCACCGCCGGTCGGTCGATTTGCAGGTCTGCTTGTGCGGCAGTCATGCGAATTGAATTTACCGAGGGAAATTCAAAATTGCATTGCCCTCAGGGGTTACGTATGAGCGTCGGGTGTGTTATCACGCGGGCGTGAGTGATACCGCTTAGGGGGTGGGATACGCCCGAATTTGCCCGGCTAATCCACCTCAAAACGGTCACGATGTGGAACGCGTCACAGCCATGTAACTCCCACGAGACCTGCCCGAATTACGTCGGTTGGCGTTCGCGAAATCTGTGCGTTTAGGTCCAGAGAAAGCGGGCAGAAGAAGATGGGAAGCTACCCCTTTAGGAATTCCTGGAATTACGTTGAATTCAGGCTCCGGTAACACCGTCGATGCACTCTCGCAGAATGTCGGCGTGACCGTTGTGCCGCGCGTACTCCTCGATCATGTGAATCAGCACCCACCGCAGACTGACCTCCACCCCGGCCATCGCCCCGCCCTGGATCAGCCCGGCACTCCCCAGCCCCCGCCCGGCACACACCTCCCGGCCCCGAGCGATCTCCCGCCGCCAGGCCGCGAGCGCCTCACCGATCCCACGCCCGGGTTCGAGGCCGTACCCGCTCTCGTTCCCGTCCCCGAACACGGGCCGCACGTCCAGCCCCCGACCACCCGCTGGAACCAGTTCCGCTCACACTCCGCGAGATGCTGTACCAGCCCGAGCAACGTCAGCCCCGACGGCTCGACGGAGGCAAGCCGCAGCTGCGCGTCGTCCAGCCCCGCACACTTCAGCTCCAGCGTGGCCCGATGGAAGTCGAGCCAGCTCTCGAGCATGGGCCGCTCGTCGCCGGTCATGAGGGGGATGGGGCGGCCGTCGGGGAGGCGGGTGGGCGCGTCGGTAGCCATGGGGGGAGCATGGCGCAGTTCTGTTCGCCTCGCGGGGCCGGTCGAGGCATTTCAGCCCGTCTGGGGGTGCCCCCTCTGGGGGAGTTTGAGGACGAGGCCGTTCAGGCCGATACGGGGGTCCGGGGGCGGAGCCTCCAGGTTCGGGACGGGAAGGGGCGGCGGGGGCGAGGGGCGACGGGCCCCGGCCGACGACTACCGCCAGGCGTCCTCCACCGCACGCAACGCCCCCTCGACATCCACCCTCAGCCCCGTCTCCGCCAGCGCAGCCCCCAGCGCCGCCACACACCCCCGCACCGCCCCGACCGTCGCATCCACCCCGTAGTGATTGACCCGGATCATCTCCTTGGCCAGCGCCCCGCCCCCCGCGGCCAGCGGCAACGCAGGGTCGGTCACCAGCGCCCGAGCCACCACCTCCGACGCCACCACCCCCTCGGGCACCCGAAGCGTCGTGGCGACCGGCGCCGCGTCCCGGACGTCGTGCACATACGGCTCCAGGCCTCCACCCAGCGCCACCGCCCCGGCACGGGTGGACAGCGCGGCGGCCCGGTGCCGGCCCATCACCGCGTCCAGCCCGTCCGCCTCGATCCGCTCCACGCAAGCCTCCAGCGCCAGCATCTCCAGCTGGGCCGGCGCGTGCAGCAGAGCCTTCCGGCCCCCGTCGACCCACCGCTGCTTCCAGTCCAGCAGCGACAGATACGACCGCCGCGGCGCCCGCGGATTCGCCGCCATCCGGGCCCACGCCCGCTCACTCACCGACACCGCCGACACCCCGGCAGGACCGCCCATCGCCTTCTGCGCCCCGATCACGCACAGGTCGACGCCCCAGGCGTCCGGCAGCACCGGCTCGGCACCGATCGATGCCACCGCGTCCAGGTAGAACAGCGCCCCGTGCGCCCGCACGACCTCACCGATCCCGGCCACGGGATTGGTGTTGCCGGTGGCCGCCTCCGCGTGCACCAGGGATACGAAGTCGATCTCGGGGTGCTCGGCGAAGGCCGACCGGATCTGATCGGCCGTGACCGCCGTGTGGAAGGGCACCGCCAGATCGATCACGGTCGCGCCGCAGTCCCGCAGCCAGTCCCCGAAGGTCTGCCCGTACGGCCCGGTGATCACGTTCAGCGCGGTCGTACCGGGCCCGGCCGCCCCCCGGATCGCCCCCTCCAGCGGCAGCAGCGCCTCACCCTGCATGATCACGACGTCCTGCCCGGTCCCGAGCAGCCGGGCCACCCGGTCCTCGATCGCGGCGAATCGCGCTGCGCTCAGCGGGGCCAGGTCCAGGAAGGGGTGGTTCACGGCGGGGCTCACGTCGCTCTCTCAGCTCTACTCGGGTCCGCAGATGGACGTGACGAGCGTAACCGGGCGCCCCAACACCCCATCCGGCTCCCGACTTCTTAGGTCAAACAGCCCCCTAACCATCAGTTGTGTTTGAGGACCTCAAACCTCTCCTTATAATCGGAAGCTACAGTTCCCTCACAGGAGGCTCCCCGTGAAGACGACCTTCGGGCGCCGGACCCGCATTCTGGCCGCCACCACCGCGACGGCCGGGCTGGTGCTCGTGGCCGGCTGCTCCTCCGACGACAGCGGCGGCAGTGGTACGAAGACGGCCGCCGGCGGTGTCGAAGTCGTCAAGGCGGGCCAGCTCACCACCTGCACCCACCTGCCGTACCCGCCCTTCCAGTCGGAGATCGACGGCAAGGTGCAGGGCTTCGACGTCGCCCTCATCGACCTGGTCGCGGACGACCTGGGCGTGAAGCAGACGATCGTGGACCAGCCCTTCGAGAACTTCAAGACGGGTGGCTCCCTCAACGCCGGCAGCTGCGACCTCGCCGCCGCCGGCATGACGATCACCGAGGAGCGCAAGAAGAACGTCGACTTCTCGGACCCGTACTTCGAGGCCACCCAGGCCGTCCTCGTCGACAAGAAGAGCGGCATCTCCTCCTTCGCGGACCTCAAGGGCAAGAAGGTCGGCGCCCAGGCGCAGACGACCGGCGAGGACTACGCCAAGAGCAAGGGCCTGGACCCCGTCTCCTTCGAGTCCTCCGACGCCGTCATCAACGGCCTGCGCACCGGCCAGGTCGAAGCGGTCGTCATCGACTACCCGGTCGTCCAGGGCTGGCTGAAGGACAAGGCCAACGCCGCCGCCTTCGAGGTCGCCGAGCAGATCAACACCGGTGAGCAGTACGGCTTCACGGTGAAGAAGGGCAACGCCAAGCTCCGCGAGGCCATCAACAAGGCCATCGCGGACGCCAAGGCCGACGGCACGTACAAGAAGCTGTACGAGCAGTGGATCGGCCCGTACGACGAGTCCGCCGCCTCTGCCTCGCCCGCCGCCTGACCCCATGGCCGACACAGACGTACAACTGCAGCCGAAGCAGCCCAGGAAGAAGGGCCTGACCCGGCGTCAGAAGCGCAGCCTGTCACGCGGCATCCAGTACGTCGTCTTCGTCGCGGCCGTGATCGCCTTCGCGGTCGCGGCCGACTGGGGGCGGCTGCAGAACCAGTTCGCGCAGGGCGACATCGCCGAGCAGATGTTCCCGGACGTCATCACGCTCGCGCTGAAGAACACCGTGCTCTACACCCTGTCCGGCTTCGTCGTCGGACTGGTCCTCGGCATGGTGATCGCGCTGATGCGGCTGTCGTCCGTGGGGCCGTACCGCTGGCTCGCCGGGATCTACATCGAGATCTTCCGCGGGCTGCCCGCCCTGCTGATCTTCATCTTCATCGGTGTCGCCGTGCCGCTGGCCTTCCCCGGCACGGAGATCCCGGGCGGCACCTACGGCAAGGTCGCGCTCGCGCTCGGCCTGGTGGCGGCCGCCTACATGGCGGAGACGATCCGCGCGGGCATCCAGGCGGTGCCCAAGGGGCAGCTGGAGGCGGCGCGCTCGCTCGGCTTCTCGCCCGCCCGCGCCATGATCTCGATCATCATCCCGCAGGCCTTCCGGATCATCCTCCCGCCGCTGACCAACGAACTCGTCCTGCTCTTCAAGGACTCCTCGCTGGTGCTGTTCCTCGGGGTGACGCTGGAGGAGCGGGAACTGTCCAAGTTCGGCCGTGACCTGGCCAGCCAGACCGCCAACTCCACGCCGATCCTGGTCGCGGGCCTGTGCTACCTGCTGGTCACGATCCCGCTCGGCTTCGTCGTACGCCGCATGGAGGCGAAGGCCCAGGAGGCCGTGAAATGAGCGAGAGCCTTTCCAAGGCCGGCCCGGAGATCGAAGTCCGCGGCCTGCACAAGTCCTTCGGCGACAACGAGGTGCTGCGCGGCATCGACCTGGAGATCAACCAGGGCGAGGTCGTGTGCGTCATCGGCCCGTCCGGCTCGGGCAAGTCGACGCTCCTGCGCTGTGTGAACCTGCTGGAAGAGCCCACCAAGGGCCAGGTCTTCGTCGGCGGCGCCGAGCTCACCGACGAAGACGTCGACATCGACGCCGTACGCCGCCGGATCGGCATGGTCTTCCAGCAGTTCAACCTGTTCCCGCACCTCACGGTGACCGAGAACCTCACGCTGCCGCAGCGCCGGGTTCTCAAGCGGGGCAAGGCCGCGGCCGCGAAGGTCGCCGCCGAGAACCTGGAGCGGGTCGGCCTGTCGGAGAAGGCGACGGCGTACCCGTCCTCCCTCTCCGGCGGCCAGCAGCAGCGCGTCGCCATCGCCCGCGCCCTCGCGATGGGCCCCGCGGTGATGCTGTTCGACGAGCCGACGTCGGCGCTGGACCCGGAGCTGGTGGGGGATGTCCTCGCGGTCATGCGCATGCTCGCCGACGAGGGCATGACGATGATGGTCGTCACCCACGAGATGACCTTCGCGCGCGAGGTCGCCGACCGGGTCGTCTTCATGGACGGCGGAGTGATCGTCGAGGACGGCACCCCCGACCAGGTCATCGGCAACCCGCAGCACGAACGCACCCGCCACTTCCTGTCCCGCCTCCTCGACCCGGCGATGGCCGAGGTGGAGGAGGAGACCTCGGACCAGGTGGGCAAGAACGACTAGCCGGTCACTAAGGTGCGGTGCATGAGCGATCGCGGGGTTGTGCTGCACCTGAAGGGCCGGGTCCTCGTCGGACCGGACGACGTCCGGGACGAGCTGTGGGTCGTCGACGGCCGGATCTCCTACGACCGTCCCGTGGGCGCGCGCGACGTACGGACCGTCGAGGGCTGGGCCCTGCCCGGCCTGGTCGACGCGCACTGCCATGTGGGCCTCGGCGCGCACGGCCCGGTCGACGACGACATCGCGGAGAAGCAGGCACTGACCGACCGCGAGACGGGCACCCTGCTGATCCGCGACGCCGGTTCGCCCTCCGACACCCGCTGGATCGACGACCGCGAGGACCTACCGAAGATCATCCGGGCCGGCCGGCACATCGCCCGCACCCGCCGCTACATCCGCGGCTACGCCCACGAGATCGAGCCGGAGGACCTGGTCGCCTACGTCGCCCAGGAGGCCCGGCGCGGCGACGGCTGGGTCAAGCTGGTCGGCGACTGGATCGACCGCGACCTCGGGGACCTCGCGCCCACCTGGCCGCGCGAGGCGGTCGAGGCGGGCATCGCGGAGGCACACCGGCTGGGCGCCCGCGTGACGGCGCACTGCTTCGCCGAGTCCTCGCTGCGCGACCTGGTCGAGTCGGGCATCGACTGCATCGAGCACGCCACGGGTCTCACGGAGGACCTGATCCCCCTGTTCGCCGAGCGCGGGGTGGCGATCGTCCCCACCCTGGTGAACATCGCGACCTTCCCGAAGCTGGCCGACGGCGGTGAGTCCAGGTACCCCCGCTGGTCGGCCCACATGCGCCGGCTCCACGAACGCCGCTACGACACGGTCCGCTCCGCCTACGACGCGGGCATCCCCGTCTTCGTCGGCACGGACGCGGGCGGCACGCTGCCGCACGGCCTGGTGGCCGCCGAGGTCGCGGAACTCGTCACCGCCGGCATCCCCGCGGTCGAGGCCCTCGCGGCGACCACCTGGTCGGCCCGCACCTGGCTCGGCCGCCCGGGCCTGGAGGAGGGCGCGGCGGCGGACCTCGTCGTCTACGAATCCGACCCGCGGGCCGACGTACGCGTGTTGGCGGCGCCGCGGCGGATCGTGCTGAACGGGCACGTCGTCGGTTAGCCGCCGGCCCGTTCCGCGAAGACCTGCAGGGCGACTTGAAGGGTCCTCGCGTCGTGCCCCCTGTTGACGCAGCGTAACCGCAGGTCGCTCCGTGCCGTCGCGCACTCCGTCCCCCGCACCGGCGCGTCAACGTGCGCGCTCGCACAGAAGGGGGTACGGGGGTGACTTCGAGGAACATCCGTGCCCAGGGAATCGAAAGCATTCACGGGAGAGTCACGTTGGAGTGAAGTCCTGGCGGATTGCTGACTCTTCACTCTCAGTACGCAATTCTTGCCGGGTCCCGAGCAAGTCCTCTCTGGGGGTCCCCACCTTGAACGGCAAGAACTTCCGCCTGCCCGCACGCCGTCTCGCCACCGTCGCGACGGCCACCGCCCTGACCGCCGGTCCCGTGGTCCTGGCCGCGGGCCCCGCGCACGCGACCGGCGACGAGGGCCGCGCGAGCGCCGTCGTGCTCCGTACGGGGCTCGACGTCTCTCTGCTCAACAAGACCGTGAACGTCCCGCTCGCGGTCTCGCTCAACGAGGTACAGGCGCCGCAGAGCGCCGAGAAGGAAACGCTGACGGCCGAGCTGAACGGCGTGGACGGCGGAAAGCCGTTCAGCGTGCTGAGCGCCGAGGTCGCCTCGTCGAAGGCCACGGTCGAGGGCGGCAAGGCCGAGGGGTACACCAACCTCGCCCACGCCAAGGTCCACGTCCCCGGTCTGCCGCTGCTCTCGCTGATCGAGGTCGGCCAGGTCACCTCCAAGGCGACCTGCGAGGCAGGCAAGAAGCCGACGGCCTCGTCCAACCTGCTGGGCGACGTCACCGTGCTGGGCAAGAAGATCACGCTGACCGCCGGCGGCACCACGAACGTCCAGGTACCGGGCGTCGGTGACGTGCGGCTGGACTACTCCAAGACGGAGAACACCTCGGACACGGCCGCCGCCACCGCCCTCGAACTCAAGGTGTCCGTCAACCCGTTGAAGCTGAACGTCGCCGAGGTGGAGGGCACTCTGACCCTGGCCAAGGCCACCTGCGAGACCCCGGCCGCGCCCGAGGAGGAGGCCGCCCCGAGCACCGAGCCGGCCGGCGACGTGAAGCCCCAGGGCGAGGCCGCCGACGAGGGCCTCGCCGAGACCGGCGGCAACTCCATGACCCCGTACATCGCGGGCGGCGCGGTCGCGCTCCTCGTCGCGGGCGGGGGAGCGGTGGCGCTGGCGCGGCGCGGCCGGAGCTGACCGGGTACGGCACGCTGGAGCGGGTGCCGACCCGGCTCAGCCCCGCGCGAGAGCCATCGCCCGTTCCAGCGCCCGCAGAAAGCGGCTGACCGTCGCCCGGTCCCGCACCGCCAGCCGCAGCCACTCCTCGCCGAGCCCGGGGAAGGTGTCCCCGCGCCGGACGGCGAACCCGAGGCCGCGCAGGTGCTGCCGTACGGCGGTGGCCCTCGGCAGCCGTACGAGGACGAAGGAACCCTCGGCGGGCTCGATCACCCGGAGTCCCGCCGACGCGAACTCGCCGAGCCCGGCGACGAGATGGGCGCGATCGGCGGCGATGAGGTGAGCCGCGTGGGCCGCCTCCGCCAGCGCCTGTGGTGACACGCACGCCTCGGCGGCGGCGAGCGCGGGCGTGGAGACCGGCCACAGGGGCTGGGCGCGCTCCAACTCGGCGATGGTCTCCGGGGCGGCCAGGACATAGCCGATCCGCAGCCCGGCCAGCCCCCACGTCTTGGTGAGGCTGCGCAGCACCACCAGACCCGGCACGTCGGTCCGCCCGGCCAGCGCCTCCCGCTCGCCCGGCACCGCGTCCATGAACGCCTCGTCCACCACCAACGTCCGCCCGGGACGCGCGAGTCCGGCGACGGACGCGGCCGGGTGCAGGACCGACGTGGGGTTCGTCGGGTTGCCGATGACGACCAGGTCGGCGTCCTCGGGCACCAGAGCCGGGTCGAGGCGGAAGCCGTCCTCCTCGCGCAGCAGCACCCGGTCGACGGTGTGGCCCGCGTCCCGCAGCGCCGCCTCCGGCTCCGTGAACTGGGGATGCACTACGACCGGCCGGACCACCTTCAGTGCCCGTGCCAGCAGCACGAACGCCTCCGCCGCCCCCGCCGTCAGCCGCACCCGCTCGGCCGGCAGCCCGTGCCGCGCCGCCACCGCCGCCCGCGCGGCCCGCCCGTCGGGGTAGGCCGCGAGGGAGCCCAGCGACTCGGCGATGCGCTCGCGCAGCCAGACCGGTGGCGTGTCCGCGCGGACGTTCACGGCCAGGTCGACGAGCGCAGCGCCGTCGTCACGGACCTCGGCGTCGCCGTGGTGCCGCAGGTCGTGCCCCGGACCGGGTGTCTCAGTGGGCATGCGAGTGGGCGCCATGGTGATGGTGGTGGTGACCGTGGTCGTGGCCGTCGTCGTCCGGGTGGAAGTGCGGCTGCTGCGGCATGCCGACCTTGTCCTCGAAGCCGGGCAGCGCGATGCGGTACACGCACGAGTCGCAGTTCATCCGCAGATCGCCCTTCAGGGCCTCCTCGTACCGCTCCATGACCAGATCCAGCAGCTCCGGCTCCGGACCGATGACGTCCGCGGAACGCACCTCGATCTCTGGGTGCGCGGCCGCCCAGCCCTCCGTCTGGTGCCGCACGCGGTCCGGCAGGATGCCGGTGAAGAGGAAGTAGGGCAGTACGACGATCTTCCGCGCGCCCAGCTTCACGCACCGGTCGAGCCCGCTCGGCACGTCCGGCGCCGCCAGCGACACGAACGCCGTCTCCACGCCCGCGTACCCGCGCCCCTCCCACAGCAGCCGCGCCGCCTTGTGCACCTCGGCGTTGGCGTCCGGGTCGGTCGAACCGCGCCCGACCAGCAGCACGGTGACGTCCCCCCGGCCCTGCGGGTCACGCCCGCCCAGCGCCTCGTCGAGCCGCCGCTCCAGCACGTTCAGCAGCGACGGATGCGGGCCCAGCGGGCGGCCGTAGGTGTACGAGATCCCGGGGTGCCGTTCCTTCTCGCGGGCGAGCGCGGCCGGGATGTCGCCCTTGGCGTGTCCGGCGGACACCAGCATCAGCGGCACGGCGGCGAAGCGGCGGACGCCCTGCTCGACCAGTTCGGTGACGGCCTCGCCCAGGGGCGGCGGGGAGAGCTCGATGAAGCCGCCCGCGACGGGCAGTTCGGGGTGGCGGCGCCCCAGCTCCCGTACGAAGTCGCGGAACGCCTCGGCTCCGGCCTCGTCCCGGGTGCCGTGACCGGCGATGAGCAGGGCGGGCGGCGGGGTGGTCACGATTTCTCCTCGGAATGCGAATCAGAATGCGAATCAGAATGCGAATCAGAATGGGGATCGGAATGGGGATCGGGGTGCGGAACAGGGTGCGAAAGGGGGTGGTACAGCAGGGCGTTGAGCGCGGCAGAGGCGACCGCCGAACCGCCCTTCTCGGACACGTTGCTCACGGCAGGAAGCCCGCTCTCGCGCAACGCGGCCTTGGACTCGACCGCGCCGACGAAGCCGACGGGCAGCCCGATGACGAGCGCCGGGGCGGCGTCCAGGGTCAGCAGCTCCTCCAGCGCGGTCGGCGCGTTGCCGATCACCCAGAGCGCGCCGGGGCCGACCTGCTCGTACGCCAGCCGGATGGCATGCGCCGAACGCGTCAGCCCGGGACCGGCCACCGCGTCCCTGAGCTGGCAGACGGTCTCCCGCCGGGTGATCCCGGCCGCCACCATCTCGACGTCCACGACGACGGGCGCCCCGGCATGCAGCGCGGCATGCGCCTTCTCCAGCTCGCCCTCCTCCATGACGAGATCGCTCGCGTAGTCGAGGTCGGCGGCGGAGTGGATGACCCGCTCCACCACGGCCCGGGTCAGCGGCGGGAAGTGCGAGGTGTCCAGCCGGGCGCGCAGCCGCCGGTAGGACTCCTCCTCGATCGGATGGACGACGCGGTTCACTCCGCTCCCTCCTGCGATGCCTGCCAGCGGTAGCCGCGCGGCGTCACCATGCGACCCGCGATGTCCCGGGTCGCCGTGTTGCCCACGGTCACGACCGTCATCATGTCGACCGTCGCCGGGTCGAGGGCGCCCAGTGTCGTGACCCGACTGGACTCGTCCGGCCGCGACGCGTTCCGTACGACACCGACCGGCGTGGTCGGCTTCCGGTGCTCGGCGAGGATCGCGAGGGCCTTGGGCAGCTGCCAGTCCCGGCCCCGGGAACGGGGGTTGTAGAAGGTGACCACGATGTCCGACTCGGCCACGGCCCGCACCCGTCGTTCGATGACCTCCCACGGCGTGTGCAGGTCGGAGAGGCTGATGGACACATGGTCGTGGCCGAGCGGGGCGCCCAGGATCGCGGCGGCGGCGAGTGCGGCGGTCACACCCGGCACGCCGATCACGTCGATGTCGTCGGACGCCTCGGCGAGCGCGGGGGAGGCCATCGCGTACACGCCCGCGTCCCCGCTGCCGATCAGCGCGACCGCCTGCCCCTTGCGGGCCTCCTCGACAGCCGTGCGCGCCCGCTCCTCCTCGGCACCGAGCCCCGACTCCAGGACCCGGGTGCCGGGCCGCAGCAGGTCGCGGATCTGGTCGACGTACTGGTCGAGCCCGACGAGCACGGAGGCGCGGCGGAGTTCCGCCTTCGCACGCGGCGTCAGCAGGTCCCGCGCGCCCGGCCCGAGCCCGACGACCGCGAGCCGCCCGCGCCCCGGGCGCCGTACGACAGCACAGGTCGCCATCGCGGGCAGCCCGTCGGCGCGCTCGGACTTCCGCTTCGGGACGAGGAGTTCACCGCCGCGCACGAGTGCGGCGGCCTCGGCGACCGAGGGCGTGCCGACGGCGGCGAGGGGCGCGTCGGAGGGGTTGGGGACCTCGACGCCCGCGAGCTGCTCGGCGGAGTAGGTCACCACCGGCACCCCGAGCCGCTCGGCGGCCGCCACGATGCCGGGCTCGCCGGCCTTGGCGTCGACGGTGGCGAGTTCGGCGAGGGACTTGAGGGAGAGGCCGGCCTCTCCGAGCGTGCTCTCGACCAGCCCGAGCACCTCGTCGACGGGGGCGCCCTTGGACGCCCCGACGCCGACGACCAGGGACGGCGGGCGCAGCACGACCTCGCGCTCGGCGACGCCCTCGATGAGCCGATCCGTCACACGGACGACGTACGCCCCCTCGGCGCCGGCTCGCAGCGGCGGCAACGGCCAGGCCACCTCGGCCCGCAGCGCCACCGGCTCCCCGTCGAGCAGCGCCCGTGAGACCCCGGCGACATCGCCCTCCACCGGCAGCCCGAGCGTGTCCAGACCGGGCACCCCGACGGCATCGGTCGCCGTCGTCACCACGGGCTCGGCCCCCAGCAACTCCCCGACCTGCCGGGCGAGTTCATTGGCTCCGCCGCCGTGCCCGCCGACCAGCGACACGGCGAACCGCCCGCCCTCGTCGACGCACACCACACCCGGGTCGGTCGCCTTGTCGCCCAGCAGCGGCGCGACGAGCCGTACGACGGCCCCTGTCGCCAGGAAACACACGAGCTGCTCGCACTCGGCGAACGCCCGCCGCACGGCGTCCCCGACGGGACCGTCGTACACGCGCACCCGGTCCGGCCACGCCGTGACCAGCCGGTCCCGCGCAGCCGCCCCCGCCGCGGTGGCGGAAATGAGGCCGATCACTGGGTAACTCCCTCTCGGTACACGGGGCTTCTGGCACCCCACAGCAGAAATACGGGATTGGTCGCCGCGAGCCGGGTCACGTCCCCCGGCAGCGGGGCGAGCCGCGACGACTGCAGCAGCACCCCGTCGCAGGAGAACCCGGCACCGGTGAGTGCCTCGCGAGCGGCGGGCACCCGGTCGAGCGCGGCCATGGCGACGACGACCGTCCGCCGCGCCCGACGCGCGCACGCGGTGACGATGGCGGGCAGCTCACGCCCCCCGCCCCCGACGAACACCGCGTCCGGATCGTCGAGGTCGGACAGGACGGTGGGCGCCGCCCCGTGCACCACGTGCACGTCGACGCCGTGCGCGGCGGCGTTGGCGCGGATCCGCTCCACCCCGTCCCGTGCCTTCTCGACGGCGACGGCCGCCGCGCCGAGCCGGGCGCACTCCACGGCCACCGAGCCGGAGCCCGCGCCGATGTCCCACACCAGGTCGCCGAGCCGTGGGCCCAGCAGGGCCAGGGCCAGGGCCCGCACCTCGAACTTGGTGATCATCGAGTCGCGGTGCGCGAAGTCGGCCTCGTCCAGGGCCCATCGGTCGGGCCCCGGCGCCGGACCGGCCACCGTACGCACCGCGCCGACGGCCCGCTCGGGGTCCAGGCACAGCACCACGCTCACCGCCGTACCCCAGTCGCGGCCGGCGGCCTCGGCGGGCGTCACCCGCTCCACGCGCTCGCGCCGAGGATCGCCCAGCGCTGAGGCGACGACCAGGACCCGCCCGGTGTGCCGCAGCGCCGCGCCCAGCTCGGCCGGCCCGGCACCCGGCCCGGTCAGCACCGCCACCTTGGGGTGCGCCCGGCACACGTTCACCGCTGTACGCGGCTCGCGCCCGTGTGCGCTCACCACCACCGCGTCGTCCCACGGCAGCCCGACCCGCGCGAACGCGGCGGCCACCGAGGACACCCCGGCACGCACATCCAGCCGCTCGGACCCGAACCGCTCGGCCAGCGCCCGCACGATCCCCAGGAACCCCGGGTCGCCCGAGGCGAGCACCACCACGGGCCGCTCCTTCTCGACGTACTCCGCGATGGTGTCGAGGGCAGGCGCCAGCGCCCCGAGCACGACCCGCTCCACGTCGGCGGGCAGCCGTACGGCGTCCAGATGCCGCCGCCCGCCGACGACCAGCTCGGCCCCGGCGAGGACGTCCTCGGGAACCGGCGCTCCCGTCCCCGTGCCGACGACGGTGATCACGTACTGGCTCCCCGCTCGCGCAGCGCCCTGCGCGCCTGCGGGTCCGCCTTGCGGTACCCGTGGAAGTGGCCGGGGTGGTAGAGGTGCGAGCGCGTGCCGTGCGCGTCGAGGGCGGGGCCGACCAGGAACAGGGTGTGCTTCCAGAGCTTGTGCTCCTTGACGGTCTCCTCCAGCGTCTCGATCGTGCACTTCACGACGAGCTCCTCGGGCCAGGTCGCCTGGTAGGCGACGACGACCGGCGTGGACGTCGGATACCCGCCCTCCAGCAACTCCCGTACGAGCTGCCCGCTGCGGGCGGCCGACAGGAAGATCGCCATGGTCGTGCCGTGCTTGGCGAACTCCCTGACCTCCTCCCCGGGCGGCATCGGCGTCTTGCCGCCACCGAGCCGGGTGAGGACGACGGACTGCGCGACCTCGGGGATGGTCAGCTCGCGCCCGGCGAGCGCGGCGACGGCGGAGAAGGCGGAGACCCCGGGCACGACCTCGGTCTCGACGCCGATCACGGCACACCGGTCGAGCTGCTCCTGCGTGCCGCCCCAGAGGGCGGGGTCACCGGAGTGGATGCGGGCGACCTTGAGGCCGTCGGCGCGGGCGCGCTCGTACACGGCGACCACGTCTTCGAGGGACATGGTCGCCGAGTCGAGGATCTCGGCGTCCTCGCGCGCGTGCTCGAGGACCTCCGCCTGGACCAGGCTGGCCGCCCAGATCACGACGTCCGCCTCGGCGATGGCACGCGCGGCACGGAACGTCAGCAGATCGGCGGCGCCGGGGCCGGCACCGACGAAGGTCACCTTGCCGGTGGGGGCATCGGCCATGGGAATTCGGTCCTCTCCTACAGGGGTCGGCAGGGGTCGGTGTGCGGGGCGTGGGACCGGCGTCAGAGCTTGCCGCCCCGCCCGCCGTCGCGCCGGGCGGGCGCGATGAGGGTCGAGAGGTAGGGCAGGGCAGAGCCGTCGAGGTCGGCGGCCGGCTGGATCGACTCCTCCGTCAGCCCCAGCGCCGACCCCCACACCGCGTCCTCGATCCGCCCGGTCTCCCGCAGGGCCGCGGCGACCTCACCCGCCTGCCGGCCGAACTTGTAGGCGACGACGGTCCCGGGCCCACTGAGAGCTTCTTTGAGCACCGTCGCCCCCGCGGTCACGGGCACGAGCGTGAGCGGCTCGGTCCCCTCGGTGAGAACGGCGCCCGACCTCGCGGCGAGGTCCTGCATGGCGGTGATGCCGGGGACGGTCTCGATGACGGTGCCGGGCACCGCCTCGACGATCGTCTGCGCGAGATAGGTGAACGTGGAGTACACATTGGGATCGCCGATGGTGGCGAAGGCGACCGCGCCATGCTGCTTGAGCAGCTCGGCGACCCGCTCACCCGCCGCGTCCCAGGCGGCCTCGCGCCGAGCACGGTCGGTCCGCTCGTTCAGCGCGAACACGACCCGAACCACCTTCTCCTCGGGCACGTAGTGCAGCACGGTGGCCTCGGCCCGCCCACGCTCACCCCCATCATTTCCATCAGATGCAGCCATGACGGGTACGACGACCGCGTCGGCCTCGCGCAGAGCGTTGACGCCCTTGACGGTCACCAGCTCCGGATCGCCGGGACCGACCCCGACTCCGATCAACCTGCTGCTGCTCATGACGTCCGGCACCTCTCCACGAACCGACGGGCGACACCGGGCTCTGCGGCCCAGTGCGTGTGCAGATAACTCGCGTGCACGCCCTGCTGTACGAAACCTTCGACCCGCCGCAGAGGGGACCTGACCCCCCAGGCGGGAGCCGTCCCCGAGCCGGGCTCGACGACGGTCCGATGAAACTCGTGTGCCCGCATCCGCGTCCCGGTCGCCGCCAGCACACTGTCACTCACGGCGACCGCGTCCCGATACCCCAGCGTCAGCCGCTCGCTCATCCGCGCGGTCACGTCGAGCACCCCGCACATGGGCTGCCCGTCGAGCTCCCGGCTCAGATAGAGCAGCCCCGCACACTCCGCGGCCACCGGGGCACCGCTCTCCGCGAGGGCGGCAACGGCCTTGCGCAGCGGCTCGTTGGCGGACAGCTCAGCGGCGTACACCTCGGGAAACCCGCCACCGATCACCAGGCCCCGCGTGCCGTCGGGCAGTTGCCCGTCCCGCAGCGGATCGAAGGGCACGACTTCGGCACCGGCGGCGGCGAGCAGTTCGGCGTGCTCGGCGTAGGAGAAGGTGAACGCGGACCCTCCGGCCATGGCGACCACCGGCTTCTCAGGCATTTCAGCCCGTCCGGAGCTCGAGGACGAGGCCCTTTCGGGGCCGAAAGGGGGGTCTGGGGGCGCAGCCCCCAGGTTCGGGACGGGAAGGGGCGGCGGGGGCGAGGAGTCGAGGACCTCAGCCGCGTCCCAAGCCGCACCCGACACCACACCCGCACCCCGAGCCAGCCCGTGCAACGCGTCCAGGTCGCACCCCGCCGCAACCTGCGCGGCCATCGCCGCCACAGCCTCCACCGCCTCCCCCCGCCGCTCGGCAACCGGCACCAGCCCCAGATGCCGCGACGGCGTATCCACCTGAGCCACCCGCCGCAGCACCCCCAGCACAGGCACCCCGGCCGAGTCCAACGCCTCCCGCAGCAACTCCTCGTGCCGATCCGAAGCGACCTTGTTCAAAATCACGCCCCCGACCCGCACCTCCGGATCCCAGGACGCGAACCCGTGCACCAGCGCCGCCACGGACCGCGACTGCGACGAGGCGTCCACGACGAGCACGACCGGCGCCCGCAGCAGCTTCGCCACATGCGCCGTGGACGCCAGCTCACCCTCCCCGGCGGCCCCGTCGTACAGCCCCATCACGCCCTCTACGACGGCGATGTCACACCCACGCGCCCCGTGCAGGAACAACGGCCCGACCAGCTCCGGCCCGCACAGATACGCGTCGAGATTCCGCCCCACCCTCCCGGTCGCGAGCGCGTGATACCCGGGATCGATGTAGTCCGGCCCGACCTTGTGCGGGGACACGGCAAGCCCCCGCGCGGCGAACGCGGCCATCAGCCCTGTGGCAACGGTGGTCTTGCCGCTGCCGGAGGAAGGCGCGGCAATGACCAGCCGGGGGACGGAGGAGGATGTCACGCGATCACCACTCGATGCCTCTCTGGCCCTTCTGGCCGGCGTCCATGGGGTGCTTGACCTTGGACATGTCGGTCACGAGGTCGGCGAGGCCGACCAGCTTCTCGGGCGCGTTCCGCCCGGTGATGACCACGTGCTGGGTCCCCGGCCGGTCACGCAGCACGGAGACGACCTCGTCGGTGTCCACCCACCCCCAGTGCATGGGGTAGGCGAACTCGTCGAGCACGTACAGCTTGTACGTCTCGGCGGCCAGGTCCCGCTTGACCTGTTCCCAGCCCTCCCGGGCCTTGTCCTCGTTGTCCATCTGGGCGTCCCGCTGCACCCAGGACCACCCTTCGCCCATCTTGTGCCAGTCCACCGTCCCGCCCTGCCCGGACGCCCCCAGCACCCGCAGCGCGTTCTCCTCGCCGACCTTCCACTTCGCCGACTTGACGAACTGGAACACCCCGACCGGCCACCCCTGATTCCAGGCGCGCAGAGCAAGCCCGAATGCAGCGGTCGACTTGCCCTTGCCGATCCCCGTGTGCACGACCACCAGAGGCCGATTACGACGCTGACGAGTCGTCAGCCCGTCGTCCGGCACGACACTCGGCTGTCCCTGAGGCATTACGCGGCCCTCCTCTGTACGTCCTTCACCAGGCCGGCGATGGACTCCGCCCGTAGCTCGTCCAGCGTCACCGCCGTACCGCCGAGCTCACCCGCCAGCTGCCCCGCCAGCCCCAGCCGCACGGGCCCCGACTCACAGTCGACGACCACGGACGCGACACCCTCGGCCGCGAACAACCGGGCCGCCCGCCCCGCGAGCGCGACCGGCTCGGGACCGCCCGTGGCCCGCCCGTCGGTCACCACCACGACCAGCGCCCGCCGAGCCGGATCCCGCAGCCGCTCCACCCGCAACACCTCGTGCGCCTTCAGCAGCCCGGCCGCAAGCGGCGTACGCCCACCGGTCGGCAACGACTCCAGCCGAACCGCGGCGGCATCCACCGACGACGTGGGCGGCAGCGCGACATCGCCCGCCGTGCCCCGGAACGTCACCAGCCCCACCTTGTCCCGCCGCTGATACGCGTCCAGCAACAGCGACAGGACAGCACCCTTCACGGCACTCATCCGCTGCCGGGCCGCCATCGACCCGGAGGCGTCCACGACGAACAGCACGAGATTGCCCTCGCGCCCTTCCCGGACAGCCTGCCGCAGATCGTCCCGCCGCACGACGAGACCCCGCCCGGACCGCCCCCGCGCCCGCTGATGCGGCGCCGCGGCCTGAACCGTCGCAGCCAAGTGCAGCTTGGTGAGCGCCCCTCGGGGCCGCCGAGCGCCCGTCGTCCGCCCATGCTCGGTCCGCGCCCGCGAACGCCGCCCGGCGGCACCCTCGCCGAGGCCGGGCACGCTCAGCACCTTCGTCCGGAAAGGCTCGGACGCCCGCGCGGGAGTCTGCTCCCCGGCCCCGGAAGCCTGCGGCTCTCCGTCCTCACCGGCCTCGGGCCGCGCGCCTGAGTCCGCGCCCTGCGGCCCGTCGGACTCCGACGGCGGCTGTCCGCCACCCCCGCCGGGCCCGTCGGGATCGGGATCCTCGTCGCTCTCGTCGCTCTCGTCGGCACCGGAGAACTCCTCCAGCGTCTCGTCGAGCTTGTCCTCGTCCAACCCGGGCGCGTCGAAGGGGTTGCGGCGCCGACGGTGCGGCAGCGCCAGCAGCGCCGCCTGCCGGACGTCCTCGGCGAGCACATCGGTGCGCCCGGCCCACGCGGCCAGCGCGGTGGCCGTACGGGCCATCACGATGTCGGCCCGCATGCCGTCCACCTCGAAGGCCGCGCAGGTCGCCGCGATCTGCCGCAGCGCCCCGTCGCCGAGCCGTACCGAGGGCAGCAGCTCCCGTGCGGCGACGATGCGTCGACGCACAGCGGCCTCGTCGTCCGCCCACCGCGCGGCGAACCCGCCCGGATCGTCGTCGTACGCGAGCCGCCGCCGTACGACCTCCACCCGCTGCTCGGGCTCCCGCGAGGCGGCGACCTCGACGGTCAGCCCGAACCGGTCGAGCAACTGCGGCCGTAGTTCGCCCTCTTCGGGGTTCATGGTCCCGACGAGCAGGAAACGGGCCGCGTGCCGGACCGACACACCCTCCCGCTCCACGTACGACGCACCCATCGCCGCCGCGTCCAGGAGCAGGTCGACGAGGTGGTCGTGGAGCAGGTTGACCTCGTCGACGTACAGGATTCCGCGGTGGGCGTCCGCGAGCAGCCCGGGCTCGAAGGCCTTCACGCCCTCGGCCAGCGCACGTTCGATGTCCAGCGCGCCGACCAGCCGGTCCTCGGAGGCACCGACGGGGAGTTCGACCATGCGTGCGGGGCGCTGGGAGCCGGCCCCTGCCTCGTGCGGCCCGTCGGGGCACGCGGGGTCGGGGGCGCCCGGGTCACAGGAGAAACGGCACCCGGCGACCACCGGAACCTCCGGCATCAGCGCCGACAGCGCCCGTACCGCCGTCGACTTGGCGGTGCCCTTCTCGCCGCGCACCAGCACACCGCCGACCGCCGGGGAAACGGCGTTCAGCAGCAGCGCGAGCCGCAGGTCGTCCTGGCCGACAACGGCCGTAAAGGGAAAGGGAGTTGTCACTGGTCGTCGCCCTCCAAGTCGCCTTCGAGCTCCAGGTAGGTGGCGCGCAGCCGCTCCAGCGTCTCGGCGTCCGGCTCGGCCCACAGCCCGCGGTCGGCGGCCTCCAGGAGCCGCTCGGTGACGCCGCGCAGCGCCCACGGGTTTGACTTCTTCATGAAGTCCCGGTTCTCCGGGTCGAAGACGTACTCGGCACTGAGCTTCTCGTACATCCAGTCGTCGACCACGCCCGCGGTGGCGTCGTACCCGAAGAGGTAGTCCACGGTCGCCGCCATCTCGAAGGCGCCCTTGTAGCCGTGCCGGCGCATGGCCGCCATCCAGCGCGGGTTGACCACCCGGGCGCGGAACACCCGGTGTGTCTCCTCGCCCAGTGTCCGCGTCTTCACCTGGTCCGGTACGGCACTGTCGCCCACGTACGCCTCGGGGTTCGCGCCCGTCAGGTGTCGCACCATGGCGACCATGCCGCCGTGGTACTGGAAGTAGTCGTCGGCGTCGACGAGGTCGTGCTCGCGGGTGTCGACGTTCTTCGCGGCGACGGCGATCCGCTTGAACGCGGTCTCCATGTCGCCGCGCGCCGCCTGCCCGTCGAGCCCGCGCCCGTAGGCGTAGCCGCCCCAGACGGCGTACACCTCGGCGAGGTCGGCGTCGGAGCGCCAGTTGCGGGCGTCGATCAGCGGCAGCAGGCCGGCCCCGTAGGCGCCCGGCTTCGAGCCGAAGATACGGGCCGTCGCGCGCCGCCGGTCGCCGTGCTCGGCCGTGTCCTCGTCGGCGTGCGCCCGCACGTAGTTCCGGTCGGCGGGCTCGTCCAGTTCGGCGACCTTGCGGACCGCGTCGTCGATCAGCCCCACCACGTGCGGGAACGCGTCCCGGAAGAAGCCGGAGATACGCACCGTGACGTCGATGCGCGGCCGGCCGAGCTCCTCCAGGCCGATGACCTCGAAGCCGGTCACCCGGCGCGAGGCGTCGTCCCAGACCGGACGGCAGCCCAGCAGTGCGAGGATCTCGGCGATGTCGTCGCCCTGGGTGCGCATCGCGGACGTGCCCCAGACGGTCAGGCCGACCGACTTCGGGTACTCGCCGGTGTCCTGGAGGTACCGCGCGACCAGCGAGTCGGCGAGCGACTGCCCGACCTCCCAGCTCAGCCTGGACGGAATGGCCTTGGGGTCGACGGAGTAGAAGTTCCGTCCCGTCGGCAGCACGTTGACCAGCCCGCGCGTCGGCGAACCGGACGGCCCCGCCGGGACGTAACCGCCGTCGAGCGCCTTGAGGATGTGGCCGATCTCGTCCGTCGTACGGGCGAGACGCGGCACGACCTCGTTGCAGGCGAACTCCAGCACGGCGACGGCGTCGGGGAGTTCGGTGCCGAGGACGTCACGGATCAGCGAGCGGCTCTCCGTAACCGCCCAGCCGCGCTCCTCCATGCCCTCCGCGATCCGCCGGCACAGCTGCTCCAGCAGGTCGATCGCGTCGGCGGCCGTGCGCGAGGGGCCGTCGACCAGATCCGACAGCTCCACCGGCACCTTCAACGGTGCGCCCGGCTCGCCCAGCAGCTCCTTCTCGTCGAGCCCGAAGTGAGCGGCCAGCGAGGCCCGCAGGCCCGGCAGGGCGTTGGCCTGCCCGCCCCACACCTGCGAGGCGCGCAGCACGGCCAGCACGAGGTTGACCCGCGCTTCGTCGACCGGGCCGCCGCCGAGGATGTGCAGCCCGTCGCGGATCTGCACGTCCTTGATCTCGCACAGATAGCCGTCGATGTGCATGACGAACTCGTCGAAGTCGTCGTCGTCCGGCTGGTCGTCGACATGCAGGTCGTGATGGAGTTCGGCCGCCTTGACCAGCGTCCAGATCTGCGCGCGCACCGCCGGGGCCTTCGTCGGGTCCAGGTCCGAGACGAGCGCGTACTCGTCGAGCAGCTGCTCCAGCTTGGCCAGGTCGCCGTAGGTGTCGGCGCGTGCCATCGGCGGCACCAGATGGTCGACGACGGTGGCGTGTCCGCGCCGCTTGGCCTGGGTGCCCTCGCCCGGGTCGTTGACGATGAACGGGTAGATCAGCGGCAGGTCCCCGAGGACCGCGTCCGGCCCGCAGCCGCCGCTGAGCCCCAGCCCCTTGCCCGGCAGCCACTCCATCGTGCCGTGCTTGCCCATGTGGACGATCGCGTCGGCGCCGAAGCTGTTGTCCAGCCACCTGTACGCCGCCATGTAGTGGTGCGACGGCGGCATGTCCGGGTCGTGGTAGATCGCGATCGGGTTCTCGCCGAAGCCGCGCGGCGGCTGGATCATCACGACGACGTTCCCGAACTGCAGCGACGCGAGGACGACGTCGTCCCCGTCCACGTACAGCGACCCCGGCGGTTCGCCCCACGCCTCCAGCATGCCGTCCCTGAGCTCGGGGTCGAGCTTGTCGAACCACGCCTGGTAGTCGGCGAGCGGCACGCGCGCGGGCGCCGCGGCCAGCTGGTCCTCGGTGAGCCACTCGACGTCGTGCCCACCCGCCTCGATGAGCCGGTGGATCAGCTCGTCGCCGTTGTCCGGGTACTCGGTGAGGCTGTACCCGGCGTCCCTGAGCGCATCCAGCACCCGCACCGCCGAGGCGGGCGTGTCGAGGCCGACCGCGTTGCCGACCCGCGAGTGCTTGGTCGGGTAGGCGGTGAAGACGAGCGCGAGCTTCTTGTCGCCGTTCGCCTTGTGCTTCAACTGGGCGTGCCGTACGGCGATCCCGGCGACGCGCCCGGCCCGCTCCGGGTCGGCGACGTACACGGGCACGTCGTCCGGGCCCTGCTCCTTGAAGGAGAACGGCACGGTGATGAGCCGCCCGTCGAACTCCGGGATAGCGACCTGCATCGCCGCGTCCATGGGGGAGAGGGCGGCGTCGGACTCGTCCCACGCGGCCCGCGAGGAGGTCAGGCAGAGTCCTTGCAGCACCGGCACGTTCAGCTCGGCGAGCCGGCCGATGTCCCACGCCTCCTCGTCACCGCCCGCCGACGCCTGCGAGGCGTGCGTGCCGCCGGCCGCGAGGACGGTGGCGACCAGGGCGTCGGCCTTGCCAAGGAGCTCGTACAGCTCCGCGTCCGCCCCGCGCAGCGAACCGCAGTACACGGGAAGGGCGTTGGCGCCCCGAGCCTCGATGGCGTCGCACAGGGTGTCCACGAAGCCGGTGTTGCCGCTCAGCTCATGGGCCCGGTAGAAGAGCACGCCGACGGTCGGACGGCCATCGACGAGGGGCCGCTCGCCATGGACGCCGTACTCCGGCATCTTCTGCGGCTCGACGAACCCCTCGCCCGTCAGCAGCACGGTGTCGGAGAGGAACCGCGCGAGTTCGGTGAGGTTGCCGGGCCCGCCCTCGACGAGGTACCTCAGCGCCTCGGCCACCACACCGGCCTGCACGGACGACTCGGCCATCAACTCCGCGTCCGGGACGACCTCGCCGCCGAGCAGCACGGTCGGGATGCCCGACGCCTTCAGCGCGGCGAGCCCGTCCTCCCAGGCCCGCTTGCCGCCCAGCAGGCGTACGACGGCGATGTCCGAGCCCTCGATGAGCGCGGGCAGCTCCTCGGCGACGTCCACGCGGGTCGGATTGCCGATCCGGTACGAGGCACCGGAAGCGGCCCTGGCCGCCAACAGGTCCGTGTCGGCGGTCGACAACAACAACACAGTGCTCATGCGGGCGCTCCCGGTGGAATGAAAGGCAGTCCTTGCGGCGCGCCCGACTCGATGAGCCGCCAGAGCGCGTCCGTGTCAGCGTGCTGTTCGATCAGGTCGCCGAGCCGGTCGAGCTGCTCCTCGCGCAGCGCGGCGAACGAAGTGTCGGGGGCCGGCACGAAGCGGCGGCCCGCGGCGGCGGCCACCTCGCGCAGGAAGGCCCGCCGGAAACCGTCCGACTCCAGCGAGCCGTGCCAGTGCGTGCCCCAGGTCTGGCCGACCCGGCAGCCGTCGAGGAAGGGTTCCCCGCCATGGATCTCGGCGACCCCGTGGTGGATCTCGTACCCCGCGACCTGCTCGCCGAGGGCTTCTCCCACCGGCCGGGTGAGGGTCTTCTCGCGGGCGAACCGCACCCGGACGGGCAGTACGCCGAGGCCCTCCACATGCCCGCGCCGGCTCTCGACGTCGTCCTCGATGTGCTCGCCGAGGACCTGGAAGCCGCCGCAGATGCCGAGGACGGGCCGTCCTTCGGCGACCCTGCGCTTCAGGGCCTTTGCGAGCCCCCGCTCGCGCAGCCACTCCAGTGCCCGGACCGTTCCCCGGGTCCCCGGAATCACCACGAGGTCGGCGTCGGCCAGCTCCTCTGGCCGGTCCACGAACCGCACCACGACACCGGGTTCGGCGGCCAGGGCGTCGACGTCGGTGAAGTTCGACATCAGCGGAACGGCACAGACGGCGACCCGCAGCACGTCCTCGCCGACGGGCGGGGCGACGTTCGACTCCCGCACGGTCCCGCGCAGGGACACCCGCAGCCCGTCCTCCTCGTCGATGCCGAGGCCGTGCTGGAAGGGGAGGACGCCGTAGGTGTGCCGCCCGGTGAGGCCGTGCAGCATGTCGAGCCCCGGCTCCAGGAGGCTGACGTCCCCGCGGAACTTGTTGACCAGGAACCCGGCGACGAGCGCCTGGTCCTCGGGCGAGAGGAGGGCGACCGTCCCGAAGAAGGAGGCGAACACGCCCCCGCGGTCGATGTCACCCACCACCAGCACGGGCAGCCCGGCATTGCGGGCGATCCCCATGTTGACGATGTCGGTCCGCCGCAGATTGATCTCGGCCGGAGAGCCGGCCCCCTCACAGATCACCGCGTCATACGTGCCCCGCAACTCGGCGAGACAGTCGAGCACGGTCCCGAGCAGCTGCTCCTGCCGTCCGCCGTGCAGCCTCTTCCCGGGGGACGACCCCCCAGACCCCCCGAAGAAACCGCGCGCGCTCAGCTCACCCACCGGCTTGCCCAGCAGCACGACCTGACTGCTCTGCTCCCCACCGGGCTTGAGCAGCACGGGATTCATCAGCGCGGTCGGCTCGACCCGGCACGCCTGTGCCTGCATGGCCTGCGCCCGCCCGATCTCGGCGCCCTCACGCGTGACGAACGAGTTGAGGGACATGTTCTGCGCCTTGAACGGCGCGACCTTCACTCCCTGCCGCACCAGCCACCGGCAGATCCCGGCGGTGACGACGCTCTTGCCGGCGTCGGACGTGGTGCCGGCGACGAGGAGACCACCGCCCGTCATGAGGTACGTCCCTTCGCGATACGGCGCGCGGCGACACAGACGCCGAGCGCCAGCCAACCGACGCGCTTCGACAGCCGTACGGCCCGTTCGATGTCCTGCGTGCCGACCGTCCGCCCAGCCCCGTTCAGCACGGGGCGATGCTCGACCCGTCCGCCGTACGACAGCGTCCCGCCCAGCCGCACCCCGAGCGCCCCCGCGAACGAGGCCTCCACGGGCCCGGCGTTGGGGCTCGGATGCTTGGCGGCGTCGGCGCGCCACGCTCGTACCGCCCCACGGGGGTCACCTCCGGCGACGGCGGCGAGTACGGCGGTCAGCCGGGATCCCGGCCACCCCGCCACGTCGTCGAGCCGCGCCGAAGCCCAGCCGTAGCGCCGGTACTTGGGCGACTTGTGCCCCACCATCGCGTCGAGCGTGTTCACGGCCCGGAACCCGACCAGCCCGGGCACGCCTGCCACGGCGCCCCACACCAGCGCCCCCACGACCGCGTCGGAGGTGTTCTCGGCGACGGACTCCACGACCGCCCGCGCGATCCCGTCCGCGTCCAGCGCCTGCGGATCCCGCCCGCACAGATGCGGCAGCCGGGCACGTGCGCCCTCGATGTCCCCCGCTTCCAGCGCCTGCCCGATGACCCGGGCCTCCCGGGCGAGCGATGTCCCCCCGACGACCGCCCAGGTGGCGGCGCCGGTCAGTGCGACGGCGGTGGCGGGGGACGTACGTACGAGACGAGTTGCGGCGGCACCGAGCGCCACGGCGCCACCGGCGCACACGGCGGTGTGCAGCGCACCCCATGCGCGGTGGTCGCGCCACAACGCCCGTTCCACGGCAGCGGCGGTCCGCCCGAACACGGCGACCGGATGCCCTCGGCGAGGATCGCCGAGCAGCAGATCACCGAGAAGTCCGGCGGCGGCGCCGTACGCGAAGATGCGATCGGCACGCATCGGGGTCAGCCGATGGTCGAGTCAGACGAGGGTCCGGTTCTGCATGTCGATCGGCAGGCGAGCATCGCGTTATGTCCTCACTCAGGGTGTCCGCGCCCTGGTTCGACGAGACCGGCGGTGAGAGTTCCTGGCTCCCGGGGGTGTCTACCCCGGTGACAGTGGCGGGACCGCGCCGGATTCACACCGGCTTCCTCTCCTGCCGCCGCACATGGCTCCGGCAGTCCACCACGGGGTTGGAAGGGCCGTCAACTTGCCGTTGACCTGCGAAGGGAGAGTGTGCGAAGGCCCACACAGCAGTGAGGTGCGGGACGGTGATCCGTCCCGCACCTCGGGTGTTTCAGGTGGTGTGCGTCGTGCGTCAGGCCACGATCAGATAGATGCCGTACGCCACTGCCGCCGCGCATGCCGCGAAGCACGCGTACGCGCCCGTGACCGCGAGGGAGGCCGAGTCGCCCTGCGCCACGGCCCGTTCGCGCCGGGACAGGCCCGCGATGCCGAGGGTGAACAGGCCCACCAGGGCCACGGTGACCACGAGGCTGACGCCGAAGACGGAGCCGAGTGCCGCCCAGTCGATCTTCATGCTTCTGCTTTCCTGAGTGAGTGAGGGGGAGTGACTGGAGTGACCGGGTGCGTCAGACGGTGGCCTTGGAAGGCTCCGGCTCCGAGGACTGGGCCGGGATGGTGGCCGTGAGGTCCTCGGTGGCCGTGCCCGCGGGCGGCGGGGTCACGGCGGCCATGGCCGTGGTCACCACGCCGGCCGGCTCGTCGGACGCGTTGACGTTGGTGTGGTCGATGACCTCGCGGCGGGAGATCTTCCAGATCGCGGCGCTGGAGGCGACCAGGAAGACCGTGACGACGGCCGTGCCCCAGGCACCGAAGCCCGTCACGTACTCCGCGAGCGCGCCGACCAGCGCGGCAGCCGGGAGGGTCAGGCCCCAGGCGACGAACATGCGGGTCGCCGTCGACCAGCGGACCACACCGCCCTTGCGGCCGAGGCCCGCGCCCATCACCGCGCCGGAGACGGAGTGCGTGGTGGACAGGGAGAGGCCGAGGTGGGAGGAGGCCAGGATGACGGTGGCCGCGCTGGTCTGGGCGGCGAAGCCCTGCTGCGGCTGAAGGTCGGTCAGGCCCTTGCCCATGGTGCGGATGATGCGCCAGCCGCCGAGATAGGTGCCGAGCGCGATGGCCAGGCCCGCGGAGAGGATGACCCACATGGGCGGGTCGGAGTCGGGGGCGACGGCGCCGCCGGCGACCAGGGCGAGGGTGATGATGCCCATGGTCTTCTGCGCGTCATTGGTGCCGTGGGCGAGGGAGACCAGGCCGGCCGAGGCGATCTGGCCGGCGCGGTAGCCCTTCTTGGCGGACTGGCCGTCGGCCTTCTTGCCGAGCGAGTAGGTCAGGCGCGTGGCCAGCAACGCGGCGATACCCGCGACCAGCGGGGCGGCGATCGCCGGGATCAGCACCTTGGTGACGAGGGCGTCGCCGTGGACCGCGCCGATGCCGGCCGAGGCGATGGTGGCGCCGATCAGACCGCCCATCAGGGCGTGCGAGGAACTGGAGGGCAGGCCCACCAGCCAGGTCAGCAGGTTCCAGAGGATCGCACCGACCAGCGCGGCGAAGATGACCTCGGGACGGATGCCGGTCTCGTCGACGAGACCTTTGGAGATCGTGTTGGCGACCTCCACGGAGAGGAAGGCGCCGACAAGGTTCAGCACGGCGGACATGGCCACCGCGACCTTGGGCTTGAGCGCACCGGTCGAGATGGTGGTGGCCATCGCGTTGGCGGTGTCGTGGAAACCGTTCGTGAAATCGAACGCAAGTGCGGTTATGACCACAATCGCGAGGATCAGCGAGAAGTTTTCCATTTACCCAGGCAATCGTTCGAGGTCGTTGGCCGGACGAACGTAGGTAACCTGAATGAACGGAAGATGAACTGGGGTGAGCCGCACGGTGTCCGGAGGAGGGGGTTAATCGTCCGGTGGGCGAGGTCCCTCTCCCTCGGCCATCGCGCGGCCCGGTCGCCGCAAGGTCAGTAGCCTCGGGCAAACTTCTTGAGCTGGGTCATGGACCCGTTGAAGAGATTCTGGTCACCCGGCAGGCTGCCGCTGCCGTTGTCGTACTGCCAGATGGTCCAGAACTGCCATCCGGCGGGCAGTGCCCCCGCGCTGGAGGAGTCGTAGCGCGCTATCCACAGCGCGTGGTTCGAGGCGAAGGCGCCGCTGCCGCCGGTGCAGTTGTTCCACCAGTGCGTGGTGGTGTAGATCACCGGGCGGCGGCCGGTCAGCCGCTTCACCTCGTTGCTGAAGGACTGGATCCAGCTGACCATCTTCGCCTTGCTCAGCCCGTAGCACTTGTGCTTGCTGTACGGGTTGTACTCGATGTCGAGAGCGGGTGGCAGGGTCCAGCCGTCGGACCGCCAGTCACCGCCGTTGCGCACGAAGTACGCGGCCTGCGTCCTGCCCGACGACTTGTTCGGCAGCGCGAAGTGGTAGGCGCCGCGAATCAGGCCCGCGTTGCGGGAGCCGTTGTACTGCTGGCCGAAGTAGGGGTTGCGGTAGGTGTGGGACTCGGTCGCCTTGACGTAGACGAACTTGGCGCCCTTGCTCTTCGAGCTCTGCCAGTTGACGTTCTTCTGGTGGGAAGAGACGTCATGGCCCTTGGGCTTGCCGGCCGCCGAGGCAGGTATCTCGGCGAGTGCGGTTCCGCCGAGCGTGAGCGCTGCGACGGATATCGCCAGGAGGCGGGAGCGGTGGCGGGAGCGGTGACGGGACGGTTTGCGATCACGGGCCATATTTCCCCCCGGAATGGCGGCGTGCACGACAAATCAGCCAGAGGCTACGGGAAGATCGTTGAATCCTGATCGATCCCAGGCCAAGCTGGCGGGTGAGGGGCTATGTCCCGGTATGCGCCCTGCCGGACGCCGGTCTTCCCCCCTACAGTGCCCCGGCCCGGCGGCGACTTGATGCCGTGCCGCCGTCGCGCCTGGCAGGATCGCCGCATGGCTGAGGAGCGGCGGGACCAGCGGGGTGCGCGGGACGCGCGGGAGGGTGCACAGGAAGTGGGGGAGTCGTGGGGCCGCAGTGCGCGCCCCGAGGAGGCGGATGCCTGGGAGGCCCTCGTGGCGACGGCCCGCCGGACCGTCTCCGACGGGCTGGTCGTCGGCACGTCCGGGAACGTCTCGGTGCGGGTCGACGACACTGTGCTGGTCACGCCGTCGGGAGTGCCGTACGACCGCCTGACGCCGGACGATGTGACCGGGGTCGACCTGGACGGCAGGCAGGTGCTGGGCGCGCTGGTGCCGACGAGTGAGCTGCCCATGCATCTCGCCGTCTACCGCGCCACGGACGCCGGCGCCGCCGTCCACACCCACGCGGTCCACGCGACGGCCGTCTCGACCCTGGTGCCCGAGCTCCCGCTGATCCACTACATGGCCGCCGCCCTGGGCGGCCCCGTCCGAGTTGCCCCCTATGCGACCTACGGCACCCGGGAGTTGGCCGAGAACATGCTCCAGGCCCTCACCGACCGCACCGCCTGCCTCCTCCAGAACCACGGCACGATGGCCTACGGCGCGACGCTGGACCAGGCCTACGACCGCACCGCCCAGCTGGAGTGGATGTCCCGCCTGTGGCTCACGGCATCCTCGGTACCGGGCCTGTCCCCGTCGCTGCTGTCGGAGGGGCAGCTGGTGGAGGTAGCGGAGCGGTTGCGGGGGTACGGGCAGCGGGGGTGACGGGTGTGGTGCGGGTGCCTACGGCCGTTCTCCGATGCCGGTCCAGGCACTTCAGCCCGTCTGGGGGTGCCCCCTCTGGGGGAGTTTGAGGACGATGCCGTTCAGGCCGATGGCGGGGGTCTGGGGGCAGCCCCCAGCAGGCCCGCGCCGACGCCGCACACCCCGCAAACACACGGCAGCGGCACGCACCAAAACCCCGCATAGCCCACGGCAGTGACCTCCCACTGGCCGGCACCCCCATCCGCCCGGACACTGGATGGGTGCGCACTGTCAAAGCGACGGCCGCTGCCGTCACCGTGGCTCTGGCCGCCGGCGCCGCGAGCGTCGCCGCCGGGCGGTTCGCCAGTGGCGTCGCGCTGACGGCGCCCCCCGGCAGGCCCCTGCCCACCGAACCCCGCCTCACCGTGCACGCCACGGCCGCCGGCCAGATCGCGCTCACCCGCGACCTCGCCTCCCTGCGCCCCGGCACCTACGGGCTCTCCGGCGACGGCTCGCACGCGGTCGTCGGCCCCGTCCTCGCCGCGGCGAAGCACTCCGCCGACACCGTCGTACGCCGCCTGGAGCGCGTCACCCACGGCACCCTGGAACCCGGCGACCACGTCTGGCTCACCCCGAACGTGTACGTCGGCAACCCGAGCGCCGCCCTCGGCCTGGAGCACGCCGACGTCGACATCCCCGGCGAACTCGGCTCCCTGCCCGCCTGGTTCGTGCCCGGCGCTCGGGACACCTGGGTCATCGCGGTTCACGGCCTCGGCACCACCCGCGAACAGGCCATGAACGTCATGGAGTTCCTCAGCGGCCGCCACTTCCCGGTGCTCGCCCTCGCCTACCGGGGCGACCTCGGCGCGCCCCGCCCGCCGGACGGCCTGAACCACCTCGGCGAGACCGAGTGGCGCGACCTGGACGCCGCGATGCGCTACGCCGTGCGGTACGGCGCCAGACAACTCGTGCTGCTCGGCTGGTCCACCGGCGCCACGATGGCGCTGCGCGCCGCCGCGCACTCCGGGCTCCGCGACCGTGTCTCGGGCCTCGTCCTGGACTCCCCGGTCCTGAGCTGGGAGGCCACACTGCGCGCCCTCGCGTCGGCCCGCCACACGCCGAGCGCGCTGCTTCCGCTCGCGGTCCGCGCGGCACAGGGCCGCACCGGCCTGAACACGGACCGCGCCAACGGCGACGGCAACCGCGACGATCTCGCGGTGCCGACCCTGATCTTCCACGGGCCGGACGACCGGGTGGCCCCCTGGAGCCTCTCCCGTCGGCTGGCCGACGCCCGCCCCGACCTGGTGGCCCTCCAGACCGTCGACCGCGCACCCCACGCGGCCATGTGGAACGCCGACCCCGAGTTCTACGAGGAGGCCCTGCGCCGCTTCCTGACACCGCTCATGTGACGCCGGTGCGACGCCCCTCGGCCCGCCCCTCCCACACCGGTCGCGCGGATTCCGTTTAACCTCGTACCAGTGGCCGGTATTCGGACCCTTGCCGCTCGCAGGACCCCGTGCGTTGGCCATCCCCGTCGCCCCTCGTGACATTCCGTTTGGGTTTTCGGACCGTCAACCGGAAGACTGCACCCGTGACGTCCCGTATCCCGCGCGACTCCAGGCTTCGACTCGTCCGCCCGCGACCCCTGGCCGCCGCCCCACGAGCTGTGAACCAGCGGCGCCCCCGCCGCCCCGCGCCCCGCCCCCGGAGGGCACACCCGCCCCGGCGGAGCTGGCCAGAATGGCTCGCTCCGGTCTGGCCGCCGCGGCCCGCGTCGCCCACTGGGCCGACACCGCGCTACGCCCCGGCCGTGACAGCGCCAGCCCTGACGGCAAAGGCACCCTCTCCGAGGCAACGGCCGAACGCGCGGCCCGCGACCTCGGCCTGACCGTGACTCAGGTCCGCGCCGACTGGGACACCGCCCGCCTGGCCGGACTCGTCGAGGTGCACGGCGACAGTGCCCGCCCCGGCTGGCGCCTGCGCGCCTGGGACCGCGACGACAGCGCCGTGCTGCGCGGCTGGGTCGCCCTCTTCGACGCCTGGTCGCTCGCCCACCCGGAACCCGAGCGGCACGAGCACGGCGCCGTGGCCGACGTCGTCTCGGCCCTGCCCCAGGTGCTCTCCTTCCTTCAGCTGTCCGCCGGGCCCGTCCCGGTGGAACAGCTCCTGGACCTGCTGGGGCAGCGCGTCACCGAGCTGCGCACCGAGAGGTGCGAGATCCCCTACGGGCCCCGGCCCGAGCCCGCGCCGGTCCCCGAAGCCACGGCCGCCGAGGACACGCCCCTCGCCCCGCTCCTCGACTGGGCCCTGCACGCCCTCGCCTCCGTCGGCGCCCTCACCTGCGGAGACGGCCAGGCCACGCTCACGCCGCTCGGCAGCTGGGCGGTCTGGGTCAAGTTGGAGCAGATCTGCGTCGCCGCGCAGAGCCCCGCCGGGAACATCGAGCAGTCCGCCGAAGCCATGCTCCGCGGCTGCGCCCAGCTCCGCCCGAACGCCGCCCGCGACGAATACCGCGCCTGGCTCGCCGCCCGCCCCGTGGGCAGCGCCGTCGCGGAACTCCTCGGCGCCGCCCGCGGCGACGACGCCCTCCTGCGCGGCCTCGCCTTCGAGGCGCTGCGCGTCGTCGGCGCCCCCGCCGAGCCCGACGTGCGCGCCGTCCTCGACCAGCCGACCCTGCGCCCGTACGCCCTGCTGTGGCTGGCCGAGCACGACGGCATCGACCCCGAGGACGCCCACGAGGTGCTCACCCGGGACGAGGCCACCTGGCTGTGGGTCGACACCGCCGCCGCCGTCGCCGACCACGGCGAGGCCCCGATGCTGGTACGGCACCTGGAGTCCTCGGTGCAGCCGACCGTGCCCGCGCTCCTGGACGAGGTGCGCGCCGTCGGCCACCCCCGCACCGTGCAGGTCCTGGTCGCGCTCGCCGCCGCCCACCCCGACCCCGCCCTCGCCAAGGCAGTACGCCGCGCCGCCTTCCAGGTGCACACCGGGGGAGCTGAGCCGGGACCGGCGCTCAGCCCTTGATCTCGGGGGCGTAGGTGCCGAAGCTCCACACATTGCCCTCGACGTCCCGGGCCATGTAGTCCCGCGAGCCGTAGTCCTGGTCCGTCGGGGGCATCAGGATCTCCGCGCCCTGCTCCACGGCCCGCCGGTGGTGTGCGTCGACGTCGTCCACGACGATGTACACCCCGGTCGTTCCCGCGTCCTTCATCACCTTGTCGAAGGCGCTGCCCGTGCCCTTGGAACCGAGCATCACGGCGCCGTTGCCCTGCGCCAGCTCGGCGTGCGCCACCGAGCCGTCCTCGCCCTCGTACACGGCCAGCGCCGTGAACCCGAAGGCCTCCGTGAGCTGCTTGATGGCCGCCTTCGCGTCCGCGTAAAGCAGCGTGGGGTAGATGCTCGGACGCCCACCGCTCGTGCCTGCCATACCGATCACTCCTTCGTGACCCATCGCCGTGATCCATCTCCGTGGTCCATCGCTGTCGACCGCCGGAAAACCGACCTGCTGCCCAGTCTTGCAGCGACCACTGACAACGGCCCGTGAGCCGAAGCCGCCAAGCGGGGGACGGGCCCGAGCGCCCTCGCCGTGTCCCGACGGCAGGCGCCCGCCACCGGCCCCGGGCGTGGCTACGCTTCTGCGCCTGATCCGTGGGAAGCGGGCTCCGGACCGGCCGGACGAGACCTGGCCGACGAGACCAGGGGGTGTGGTGGCCACTCAGCCGGTCGAGGCGGCCGAAAACAGCGAAGGGACAACGGCTCCCGGCGTCACATCCCCCAAGCCCGCCGCAGCCACCCGCTCCCGCCTGCTGCCGACGTTTCTCGCGCTCCTCCTCGCGCCCCCGCTCCTCGCCATCGCCCACCACACCCGCCCCGCCCCCTACGGCGACCACCTCACCGTCCATGCGGCCGCCCCCGCGCGCGTGCGCCCCGCCACCACCCCTCAGCAGCCGCAGCAGCCACCGACGCCCCTCCGCACGCGCCGAGCGGCCATCGAGGCCCGCCATCCCGTCACCGGAGCCCCCCTGTGGCGCTACGCCCGCGAAGGCCGCCGCCCCCTCACGTCGCTCCACACGCGCGGGGAGGCGATCACGCTCTGGGACGACGGCATGGTCACCGCCACCGACGGCCGCTCGGTGCGCTGGCACCGCGCCCTACCCGCGGCCGACGAGTGGCTGCCGGCCCACGGTGGCGCAGGCGTCCTGCATGCCCTCGGCCGCGGCATGCTCGCCGTCGTCACTCCGCACCGCGTCGCCGCGTACCGCATCGCCGACGGCGACCTGCGCTGGGTGCTGCCCGCCCGCGAGGACTGCGCCTTCGAGCCCGCACGTGCCGTACGTCACGGCAAGACGCTCCTCCTCGCCCAGCCCTGCACCCGCGCGGTCCGGACCGTGCAGGTCATCGCCGTGGACGGCCTGGGGCAGATCACCCCCCACCGCCGACCGCTCGGCAACGAAGTCCGCGAGAGAGGCGCCGAGCCCCGGCCGAACACGTGAACCCAGAAAAAGTGGTTGCATCGCCCCGTTAGACTGGCCTCATGGCCATTCTCCTCGCGCACTAGACGGCGGGAACGTCCTCAGCCGCCCATCCCGCCACCCACCCTTGCCCTGGAGTCTGTCCGTGATCTCCGCCTCCGGTATCGAGCTGCGCGCCGGTGCGCGCGTCCTCATCGAGTCCGCGACCTTCCGCGTCGCCAAGGGCGACCGCATCGGCCTCGTCGGCCGCAACGGCGCCGGCAAGACCACCCTCACCAAGTGCCTCGCCGGCGAGGGCATCCCCGCCGGCGGCACCATCACCCGCTCCGGCGAGGTCGGCTACCTCCCTCAGGACCCCCGCACCGGCGACCTCGACGTCCTCGCCAGCGACCGCATCCTCTCCGCGCGCGGCCTGGACGTCCTGATCCGCAGGATGCGCGACAACGAACAGCGCATCGCCAACGGCCAGGGCGCCACCCGCGAGAAGGCCCTCAGGCAGTACGAGCGCCAGGAGACGGAGTTCCTCACCAAGGGCGGGTACTCCGCCGAGGCCGAGGCCGCCACCATCGCCGCCGCGCTGAACCTGCCCGACCGGGTGCTGGGGCAGCCGCTGCACACCCTCTCCGGCGGTCAGCGCCGCCGTATCGAGCTCGCCCGCATCCTGTTCTCGGACGCGGACACCCTGCTGCTCGACGAGCCGACGAACCACCTCGACGCCGACTCGGTCATCTGGCTGCGCGACTACCTGAAGACGTATCGCGGCGGCTTCATCGTGATCTCCCACGACGTCGACCTGGTCGAGACTGTCGTCAACAAGGTCTTCTACCTGGACGCCAACCGCGCCCAGATCGACATCTACAACATGGGCTGGAAGCTCTACCAGCAGCAGCGCGAGGCCGACGAGAAGCGCCGCAAGCGCGAGCGGCAGAACGCCGAGAAGAAGGCCGCCGCGCTGCACTCGCAGGCCGACAAGATGCGCGCCAAGGCGACCAAGACGGTCGCCGCGCAGAACATGGCCAAGCGGGCCGACAAGCTCCTCGCCGGCCTCGAAGCGGTGCGCATGCAGGACAAGGTCGCCAAGCTCCGCTTCCCCGAGCCCGCGCCCTGCGGCAAGACCCCGCTGACCGCGGAGGGCCTATCGAAGTCGTACGGCTCCCTGGAGATCTTCACCGACGTCGACCTGGCCATCGACAAGGGGTCGCGGGTCGTCATCCTCGGCCTCAACGGCGCCGGCAAGACGACCCTGTTGCGGCTTCTCGCCGGTGTCGAGCAGCCGGACACCGGCGCCGTCATCCCCGGCCACGGCCTCAAGGTCGGGTACTACGCCCAGGAGCACGAGACCCTGGACGCCGACCGCACCGTCCTGGAGAACATGCGCTCGGCCGCCCCCGACATGGACCTCGTCGAGGTCCGCAAGGTGCTCGGCTCGTTCCTGTTCTCCGGCGACGACGTCGACAAGCCCGCCAGTGTCCTCTCCGGCGGCGAGAAGACCCGCCTCGCCCTCGCCACCCTCGTGGTGTCGTCGGCGAACGTCCTGCTCCTCGACGAGCCGACCAACAACCTCGACCCGGCCAGCCGCGAGGAGATCCTCGGCGCGCTGCGCACCTACAAGGGTGCGGTCGTGCTCGTCACCCACGACGAGGGCGCCGTCGAGGCGCTGCAGCCGGAGCGGATCATTCTGCTGCCGGACGGTGTCGAGGACCTGTGGGGCGCCGACTACGCGGATCTCGTCGCCCTGGCTTGATCGAATGCGTGATCAACGGCGTATGGATCATTCGGCCTATCGGTGATCCATCATCTGTGTGAGATCTCCTCGTACCGAGGTGTGTACTACATCGATTTTCCGGCCGAGTCCTTTATCGACAAGGGCTCGGCCGTCTCACGACGCTGACCTGGGAGTTCGCAGAAGAACCCGTTCGGCCGTACGGACAACATTCTCCGGAATCACGGATTCCGCATGTGGGGATGTACTCCTGTCGTCACAACCGTGTCTCACGGACCTTGCCGAATGGGTGGCCATGAAGCCCCGGAGGGGTGATCATGAGGAGACCAGAGCGCACTTCCCATGAGGAGGCACGGGTGGCCGAGACTCTGAAGAAGGGCAGCCGGGTAACCGGCGCCGCGCGCGACAAGCTCGCGGCAGACCTGAAGAAGAAGTACGACTCCGGTGCGAGCATTCGGGCACTGGCCGAGGAAACCGGCCGCTCGTATGGCTTCGTACACCGGATGCTCAGCGAGTCGGGCGTCACGCTTCGTGGGCGTGGCGGCGCGACGCGAGGCAAGAAGGCGACCGGCTGACACCGGGCGGCCCATCGGCTTCGATGGTGGCCACCCGGTCGGTCGACTGATCGGCCGGGTGGTTACTGTGCAGTCACTTAGGGGGTGCCCTTCTGGGCATCCCATGATGACCGCACTCATCGGAGGCGCCCCATGGCTTCGCCCGACCAGGACCTCGCTCCCCTGCTCGACAAGAACGGCGTACAGCTCACCGTCGACGGCGCGATCGCCACGGTGACGCTGTCGAACCCGGCCAAGCGCAATGCGCAGAGCCCCGCCATGTGGCGGACGCTCGCCGAGGCCGGGCGGGCCGTGCCGGGCAGCGTGCGGGTCGTCGTGCTGCGCGGTGAGGGCAAGTCCTTCTCCGCCGGGCTCGACCGGCAGATGTTCACGCCCGACGGGATCGAGGGCGAACGCTCGTTCATCGACCTCGCGCGCAGCAGCGACGGTGAACTCGACGCTGCCATCGCCGAGTTCCAGGACGGCTTCACCTGGTGGCGGCGTAACGACGTCGTGTCCATCGCCGCCGTACAGGGGCATGCCATCGGGGCGGGTTTCCAGCTCGCGCTCGCCTGTGACGTGCGCGTCGTCGCGGACGACGTGCAGTTCGCCATGCGTGAGACCAGCCTCGGGCTGGTGCCGGACCTGACGGGTACGCACCCGCTGGTCGGGCTGGTCGGTTACGGCCGTGCGCTGGAGATCTGCGTGACGGGTCGCTTCGTGCTGGCCGAGGAGGCCGTCAGCAGCGGGCTGGCCAACCTCGCCGTGCCCGCGGACCAACTCGACGACGCCGTACGGGATCTGGCGGCGGCGATCGTCGCCGCGCCGCGGGATGCCGTGATCGAGACCAAGGCGCTGCTTCGTGGTGCCGTGGACCGGACCTACGACGAGCAGCGCGGTGCCGAGCGGGCCGCGCAGGCGCGCCGGCTGCGGGACCTGGCCGGCCTCGGCGAATAAGTCATGCGCTGATCAATGATGCGCTGATCAACTGACGGCTGTGATCAGTACCGCGACCGTCGGGCGATCTGCCAGCGCCTCTGCCACCCACTCGCGGACCTCCCGGGCCACCTCCACCGCCCGGCGGTCCGCGCGCACGGCGATCTCCACGCGTACGTGCCGGCGCGGCAGGGCGGCCCCGTCCTGCCGTTCCTCGATGTGCACCGCACGGTTCAACCCGCTCAGGGCGCCTGTCAGTTGGATCACCCCGGGGACCGCCAGGGCCGCGGCGGCGACGCGCTCCTCGTCGGGGCTTACGGGCTCCGCGGCCCGCGTCGGCTCGTCCTGGTGCAGGGGAGCGGGTTCGGCGCCCTCGTCGAGCAGGGCCGTCACCCGCAGATCCACCTCGGTCACCGTCAGGCCGAGACGTTCCGCGGCCGCGCCGGCCAGCAGTTCGCGCAGCCGGTCCGCCGTCGTGGGCAGCGCCTCGGCCGCCGTCGCCGCGAAGTCCGCCGTCACCCGCAAGGGGCCCGGTGGCAGCGCGCTCGGCGGCGGCGGTACGGCTGCCTCCTGCGTGTCCTCCGGGTCGGTGAGCCCGATCCGGAGCGCGTCCAGCCGTACCCCGCGCATGTCCTCGGCCGCGCGCCGCAGCACCGCCTCTGCCGCCTTCTCGGAGATCCACGCGCCGTCGCGCGCGCCGCCCAGGGGCAGCAGCCTGCCGAGCCCCAGCTGCTGCCGGACCGCCTGAGTCCACCTGTCCGTCGTCGTCATTCCTCCAGCCTGCCGCATCCCTGGGGCGCAATCGCGTAACCGTGCTTACGGTGGTCAAAGGACGACGACCGAAAAGGACGGACGGCCATGAGTGAGACGACGGAACAAAACCGGCGGACGGAGGGCGAGACCCTCAGCACCCGCAAGAGCCAGGTGACCCGGCGCGGTGGGGGAGAACCCGGTGCCCGTGGCCGGACCACCATCGCCGACGGCGTCGTGGAGAAGATCGCCGGGATGGCCGCACGCGATGTGGACGGTGTACACGCCATGGGCAGCGGTATCTCGCGGACCTTCGGGGCTGTGCGCGACCGGGTGCCGGGCGGCACGACGAAGTCCGTGTCGCGCGGGGTGAAGGTCGAGGTCGGCGAGGTACAGGCCGCGCTCGACCTGGAGATCGTCGTCGAGTACGGCGTGTCGATCTCCGACGTGGCCCGGGACGTGCGCGAGAACGTGATCAACGCCGTCGAGCGGATGACCGGGCTCGAAGTCGTCGAGGTCAACATCGCGGTGAGCGATGTGAAGCTTCCGGAGGAAGAGGAAGAGGAAGAGGAGCGCCGGATCCAGTGAGGCGCCGGCGACCCGACAACGCAGCGGCCGTGAGCTGCTGAGGAGCTGAGGAGCGCAGCATGAGCATGGCCGTGGTCGGCATGATCGCCGGCATGGCACTGGGCTTCGCCGGGTACTTCGGCGGATTCGGCGCCTTCCTGCTGGTGGCGGCGCTCGGCGCCGTCGGCTTCGTCGTCGGGCGGTTGCTGGAGGGTGAGTACGAGCTCGGTGACTTCTTCCGGCGCCGTGACGAACGGCGGCGGTGACGCCGGTGAGCACGGGGGCCGGTGAAGTCGGCAGACCCCTTGCCACCGTCCCTCCGGGCGAGCGCGGGGCGACCAGGATCGCCGACCGGGTCGTGGCGAAGGTCGCCTCACAGGCTGCCCGCGAGGCCGTGGGGGACCTCACCAAGGATGCCGCCCGGCCGCATGCCAACGTCGTCGTGCACCACGAGACCGCGCGGGTCCTCGTCCACCTCGAACTCGACTACCCCACGGACATCGGCTCCCGGTGCGCGACCGTGCGTCGGCACGTCGTCGAGCGGGTAGGCGCGTTGGTGGGCATGGAGGTGCCGGAGGTCGCCGTGCACGTGGAGCGGCTGCACCCGGCGCGCCGACCGGGCGCGGCACAGGGGAGGACGCGATGAGCGAGTCCCAGGGTTCCGAGGGCGCCACACAGAGACTGCCGGTCATCGAGAAGGAGGCCGGAGCCGCCACCCTCGACCAGTCGGCGTCGGCGGCGGACTACGACCCACCGCGCCCGGTCGACGAGAAGGGCGGCGGTCAACGCCGCTTCTGGTCGGCGCGCCGGATCCCCGCCGGGATCACGGCGCTCGTGCTGCTGTTCGTCGCGGGCATGTTCCTCTACGACATCGTGTCCGTGCGCGCCGACCGGCCCGCCATGCGCTGGCGCCGGGAACTGGCCCAGCAACTCGCCGAGCGTCCCCTCGACGACATCTGGGTGCTCGTCGGCGCGGGCGTCGCCGCCGTACTCGGCCTCTGGCTGCTCGTCCTGGCCACCACGCCGGGCCTGCGGTCCGTACTGCCGATGCGGCGCACCCACCCCGACGTACGCGCCGGACTCCACCGCGACCTCGCCGCCCTGGTCCTGCGCGACCGTGCGATGGAGGTCTCCGGGGTCCAGTCGGTACGGGTACGGGTGCGCAGGTCCCGGGCCGACGTCCGCGCCATGTCGCACTTCCGTGAACTGGACGACGTACGCGCCGACCTGGACGCCACGCTCGCCGACGCGATCAGGGGCCTGGGACTGACCCGCCCGCCGTCGCTGTCGGTGCATGTGCGGCGGCCGGGACGGAAGGGGTGAGGGCCGTGATCAGGGTGGTCAACCGGGTGCTGATCGGGCTCGTCGGGCTGGTGCTGCTCGTGATCGGCGGATCCGTACTGGCGGTCGGGCTCGGGCTGGATCCCCCGTCCTGGTGGATCCATGACAGTCGGCACGACGTCCTGCTCAGCGACGCCGAACGCACGCGCTGGCGGGACGACGGCTGGTGGTGGCCTGTAGTGATCGCCGTGCTGGCCGTCCTGCTGCTGCTCGCCCTGTGGTGGCTGACCTCGGTCCTGCGCCGGCACCGCCTCGCCGAGGTCCTGGTGAACACCGGCGACGGCGAGGGCGCAGTGCTGCGGGGCCGTGCCCTGGAGAGCGTCCTCGCGAACGAGGCGACGGGTCTGGAGGGCGTCCAGCGGGCCCGCGTCCAGCTGACGGGCAGGCGCACCACCCCCGAGACCCGGGTGCGCCTCCGGCTGGAACCGCACGTGGATCCCGGGACCGCCTTGAACGACCTCACCACCCAGGCGCTGGGCCACGCCCGCAATTCGGCGGGCCTCGCGTCACTGCCGGCGGAAGTGCGCCTGCGGGGCGTCAAGCACGGTGCGGAAAGGGTGAGTTAGAACCCGTGCCGCATTCCGCCGTCCACCGGCAGCATGATCCCCGTCAGATAGGACGCGGCCGGAGACAGCAAGAAGGCCGCCGCACGCCCGAACTCGTCCGGGGTCCCGTACCGCCGCAACGGAATCCGCGACTCGTTGGCGGCCCGAGTGGCCTCCGGGTCGGCCGACAGTCCGTCCAGCTCGCGCACGCGGTCCGTGTCGATCCGTGACGGCAGCAGTCCCACGACCCGAATGCCCCGCGGCCCCAGTTCGTCCGCAAGAGACTTGGCGAACCCGGCGAGCCCCGGCCGCAGCCCGTTCGAAATGGTCAGCCCCGGCAGCGGCTCGTGCACCGAGGCCGACAGCACGAACCCGATGACGCCGCCCGCGTCGAGTTCCGCCGCCGCCGTCCTGGCCAGCCGCACCGCCCCGAGGAACACCGACTCGAACGCGGCCTGCCACTGCTCGTCCGTGTTGTCCGCGACGAACCCGGCCGGCGGCCCGCCCACGCTGATGAGGACGCCGTCGAAGCCGCCGAAGGCATCCCGCGCGGCACCGATCAGACGTGCCGCGGCATCCGCTTCGGCGTTGTCCACGGCGATCCCGACGGCGTTCGGCCCCAGCTCGGCCGCCGCGGCGGCGACCCGCTCCTCGTCCCTGCCGGTCACGACGACCTTCGCCCCGTCGGCCACCAGCTCACGCGCCGCCGCGTTGCCCAGCCCGCGCGTGGCCCCCGTGACGACGTACACCCGGTCCTTCAGTCCAAGATCCATGGTCCCTATCCTGCCCCGTCGTCCCCGAACAGGGCGAGGGCGGTGTTGACCAGGCCGATGTGGCTGAAGGCCTGCGGGAAGTTGCCGAGCTGGTGGCCGGCCACCGGGTCGTACTCCTCGGCCAGCAGCCCCACGTCGTTGGTGAGCCCGACGAGCCGGTCGAACAGCTCGCGTGCCTCCTGCGTACGACCCGTCATGTGCAGCGCCTCCGCCAGCCAGAAGGAGCAGGCCAGGAAGGTGCCCTCGCCGCCGGGCAGCCCGTCGACGGCGGTCCCGTCGGTGCTGTAGCGGCGCAGGAAGCCCTGATGGCTGAGCTCGGCGCGGATCGCGTCGATGGTGCCGACGACGCGCGGGTCGTCGGGCGGCAGGAAGCCCACGCGCGGGATCAGCAGCAGCGCGGCGTCGAGTTCGGGAGAGCCGTAGGACTGCGTGAAGGTGTTCCGCTCGGCGTCGTAGCCCTTCTCGCACACCTCGCGGTGCACCTCGTCGCGCAACTCGCGCCAGCCGTCGAGGTCGCCGTCCAGCTTCGGGTTCTTCTCCAGGGTGCGCACCGCCCGGTCCGCCGCCACCCACACCATCACCTTCGAGTGCACGAAGTGCCGGCGGCCGCCGCGCACCTCCCACAGCCCCTCGTCGGGCTGCCGCCACGCCGTGCGCAGCCAGTCGACGAGGGCGGCCTGAATCGCCCAGACGTGCGGCTTGGCGGGCAGTCCCGCCTCCCGGCCCAGCGCCAGCGTGTCCATCACCTCGCCGTACACGTCCAACTGGAGCTGCTTCACGGCCAGATTGCCGACGCGTACGGGGGCGGAGCCGGCGAAGCCGGACAGCCACGGCACCTCGAACTCGGGCAGCCGCCGCTCGCCCGCCAGGCCGTACATGATCTGCAGGTCGGCCGGGTCGCCGGCGACCGCGCGCAGCAGCCAGTCGCGCCAGGCCTCCGCCTCCTCCCGGTAGCCCGCCGACAGGCCCACGTTCAGGGTGAGGGTGGAGTCGCGCAGCCAGCAGTGGCGGTAGTCCCAGTTGCGGACGCCGCCGAGCTCCTCGGGGAGCGAGGTGGTGGGGGCGGCGACGATGCCACCGGTCGGCCGGTAGGTGAGGGCCTTGAGGGTGATCAGGGAGCGCACGACGGCGTCGCGGTACGGCCCGTCGTAACGGCAGTGCCCCACCCACTTCCGCCAGTCCCGCACGCTGGTGCGCAAGGCCTCGTACGGGTCGACGAGCGGCGGGCGCGGCTCGTGCGAGGGGTGCCAGGTGAGGACGAACGCGACCTTCTCGCCCTTCTCGACCGTGAACTCCGAGTGCGTACCGAAGTTCCTGCCCCAGGTGCGCACCTCGGGTTCGCTGCGCAGCCACGCCGAGTCCGGGCCGGCGACGGCCACCCGGTGCCCGTCGGACTCGCGCACCCAGGGGACGACCGAGCCGTAGTCGAAGCGCAGCCGCAGTGTGCTGCGTACGGTGACGCGGCCGCTGAGGCCCTCCACGATGCGTACGAGGTCGGGCGCGCGGTCGCGCTGGGGCATCAGGTCCGTGACGCGGATCGCGCCCTCGTCGGTCTCCCACTCGGTGTCCAGCACCAGGGTGTCCCGGCGGTAGGCGCGGCGGGTGCAGGGGCCCTCGGCGTGCTTGGGGGCGATGCGCCAGTGGCCGTTGTCCTTGTCGCCGAGGAGCTTGGCGAAGCAGGCACCCGAGTCGAAGCGGGGCAGGCACAGCCAGTCGACGGAACCGTCCCTGCCGACCAGGGCGGCCGTCTGCTCGTCGCCGATGAGGGCGTAGTCCTCGATACGCTGGGGCACGCAAGTGCGGGTTCCCCAAGGGGCGATGGGCCAATCAGGGGTGGGGCCGCGGGAGTGATCCGGCGGCCGGGGAGCCGGTGCCGGAGAACCCCGGCAGCCTGAGCCGGCCACGGCGGGTGGGCGTAAGGCCGCCCCCGGGTCAACGCCGGGTACTACACACCCACCGGCTCGGCCTCGGCCGGCTTCTCCGTTTCCGCAGCCCGCCGGTCACGGGCCTCCCGACGAACCAGCACCAGCCACCCCACGGGCACCCCGGCAGCGAACAGCCACCACTGCAGGGCATACGCGTAGTTCAGCGGAGCGTTCTCGTTACCCGGCTTACCGATCAGCTCCGGCGCGTCCCCCGCCGGCTCGGGAGCCGTCTGCACGACGTACCCCCCGAGCACCGACGCGTCGAGACGCCGAGCCTCCTGCCCGCTGCTGATCAGCATGACCTGCCGGTCGGGAAGCCCCTTGAGGTTCTTGATCCCGCTGGCCTCGGTCGTCTCGTCGGGCATCAGCCGCCCGGTCACGGTGACACGGCCGCCCGGCGGCGCAGGAACCTTGGGGAACGCCGTCTGGCTGGGCCCGTCCGCGGGGATCCAGCCGCGGTTGACCAGCAGCACCTTGCCGTCCGTCAGGACGAAGGGCGTGAGGACGTGGAAGCCGACCTCTTCGTCGGAGTTGACGCGCCGCCTGACCACGACCTCCCGGTCGGTGTCGAAGTGGCCCTGCGCGGTCACCGTGCGGTACCGCTCCTTGGAGCTCACCGTGTGCCCCGGAGAGGTCAGCCTCTCCACGGGCAGCGGCTTGGCGCCCAGGGCGTCGGCGACCAGTTGGTTCCGGGCGCTGCGCTCCTCGTAGCGGTGCATCTGCCAGATGCCCAGCCTGATCATCGTGGGGATGAGCAGCAGGGCGACCAGTGTGAGGATCACCCACTGCCGGGACAACAGGAAGCGGTACACCCCACGACCGTACAACTCGGTCGTGGGGTGCGTTCAGGCGGGTACCGTGTCACACCTTGTCGACGATCCCCGCCTTTCCTTCCGCGCGGGCGCAGTGGGCGCCGCAATACCAGTGACCGTCGACCTCGACGCCCTGCCCGATGACCTGCACACGGCAGTGCTCGCAGATGGGTGCCATGCGGTGGATCGCACAGGAGAAGCAGTCGAAGACGTGCACCGCGCCCTGCGCGTGCACCTCGAAGGTCATGCCGTAGTCGTTTCCGCACACTTCACATGTCGCCATGCGCCACAGGGTGAGCCGTCCCCGCGGCCCGGGCGAGGGGGCTCCGGGCGAGTCGCGCGGCAATCACCCGTCCGTACGGTCACCGCTCCGACGCCGGTTCCACGTCCCGCAGGAGTTGTCCGAACGCCGCCTCGTCGATCACCGGCGTCCCGTACTGGCCGGCCTTGACGACCTTGGACGTGCCCGCGTCGGGGTCGTTCGTGACAAGCAGGCTGGTCAGCCGGGACAGACTCGTCGACACATGCAGCCCGGCCTCGATGGCACGGTCCTCCAGCAGGTCGCGCTCGACGGACGTGTCTCCGGAGAAGGCGACCCGCATGCCCTGTTTGAGTCGTTTGCCCTCTTCGTAGCGGCCTGGGTTGGGATAGGGGCAGGCGGGCCTCTTGCGGGACGGTCGCCAATTGGTCGGCTGATAACTGCTGTAGCCGGTGTACCCGCCGCTGCCGCCGTAGCCGCCCTGTGAGCCCGCCTGCTGACCGATCCGCGGGGCCGCCGTCGCGGTGTCCCGCCACTCGGTCAGCGGCAGGCACTCCTGCAGCGGCAGCCGCACACTGCCCGCCGCGGCGGCCCGCAGACTCGGCCGGAACGCCTCCGCCAGCACGCGCGCGTCATCCAGCGCATGGTGCGCCCGCTGCTGTACGACGCCGAAGTGTGCGGCCAGCGACTCCAGCTTGTGGTTGGGCAGCGGCAGGGCCAGCTCCTTGGACAGTGCGATGGTGCACAGCCGCTGCCGCACCGGGGCCCGGCGCTCCGCGCGCGCGTACTCCCGCGCGATCATCTGCCAGTCGAAGACGGCGTTGTGCGCGACGAGGACCCGGCCGTCCAGCCGGGCCGAGAACTCCTCGGCGATGTCCGTGAAGAGAGGAGCGCCCTCCAGCGCCTCGCTCGTCAGACCGTGGATCCAGACCGGGCCCGGGTCGCGCTCCGGGTTGACCAGCGTGTACCAGTGGTCCTCGACCTCGCCGCGCGCGTCCAGCCGGTACACGGCCGCGGAGATTATCCGGTCGTCCCGGGCCAGGCCGGTGGTCTCCACGTCAACGACCGCGTATCCCTGGGGATACGCGGTCGGCCATGCTGTGGGGGAGGGCGCTGCGGTCGCACGGTCTTCGAGCATGGTCACTGAGGATACGGGCCGGGACTGACACTCCTGCCCGTCAGGTGCCTTGCCTCGCCTGCCTGTTCGAACGCCACGAACGTCAGCGCGTCAACCGGTCGGCGTGCGCGTGGTGTTGCGGGAGCCGGGCAGTGGTGGCGGTCGCATGTGCTGAGCCCGGCGCCGGCCGGGAGCGTCGGTACGTTCCCGATGTCCCGTGCGGTGCGATCCTCCGCATATGACCGAACCAACGCACGACGAGGACCACGGCGGCGCGCTGGGGGAGCGGCTGAACTGGTTGCGGGCGGCGGTTCTCGGGGCGAACGACGGCGTCGTCTCGACCGCGGGGCTCGTCGTCGGCGTGGCCGGTGCGACCGACGAGCGTGCGGCCCTGCTCACGGCCGGGCTGGCCGGGCTGCTCGCCGGGTCGATGTCGATGGCGGCGGGGGAGTACGTCTCGGTCTCCACCCAGCGAGACTCCGAGAAGGCCGCGTTGGCCCAGGAGAAGAGAGAGCTGCGGGAGCGGCCGGAGGCGGAGCTGGCGGAACTGGCGGAACTGCTGGAACGACGCGGGCTGTCCCGGGAGGTGGCCATGGAGGCGGCGGTCCAGCTCACGGAACGGGACGCGCTGAAGGCGCACGCGCGCGTGGAGCTCGGCATCGACCCGGACCGGCTGACCAACCCGTGGCACGCGGCGTGGGCGAGCTTCCTGGCGTTCACGGTCGGGGCGCTGCTGCCGCTGCTGGCGATGGTGCTGCCGCCGGCGGACTGGCGGCTGGCGGTCACCGTCGCCGCCGTCCTGGCCGCCCTCGCCCTGACCGGCTGGAGCGGCGCGCGCCTGGGTGCCGCCGCCCCGCCCCGCGCGGTGCTGCGCAACATGGCCGGCGGGGCGCTGGCCATGGGGGTCACGTATGCGGCCGGGACGCTGCTGGACGTGGCGGGGGTGTAGCCCGTACGGCTCCCTGCGGGGCTCCCTGCGGCGGCGTACGGCGTGAGAGCCACGCTCGGCTGCTGCGACGTGGCGCTCTCATCGCGGAGACCCCACCGTCAGACCACCCGCACCGCGGAACCCCTTACCAGCGGATCGGCACCGGAAGGGCCGTCAGCAGCCCCGACACGGCAACCACCACGCCCAGGGCGACGACCTCCGCCCGCGCGGGCGAGCAGGCGGCCAGCGGTTCGGCCGCGCGGCGCAGCCGGATACGCGCCCACAAGGCGAGAGCGCCCACGGCCACCATCAGGATCACCTTGGCCAGCAGGACACGCCCGTAGGCCGTCTCGGTCAACTGGTGCAGGACCGTGTCCGGCGGCATCCGGCGCAGCGAGCTCCACACCCCTGTCGCCGTGATGGCGGCGAGCAGCACGGCCGCCACGCGCGCGTAGAGGCCCAGCAGGGCCACGCTCGCCTCCCTGACGCCCCATCCGCGCAGGGTTCGCAGGGCATACAGCAGCCCGCCGACCCAGAGCGTCGCGCAGGTCAGGTGCACCAGCGTCAGACCGGAGCCCAGCAGGGGGCTGTGCTCGGTCGTGGGGTGCGCGCGCAGCGCCTCGGCGACCACGACCGCGGCCAGCGGCCAGAGCTGGGTGCCGGGCCGGCGTGAGAGGGCGCACAGCCCGGCCACGGCGAAGGCGTTGACCTCCAGCAGCGCGAGCTTGCCGTCGCGCGTCGCGTAGAGGCCGCCCACGTCGAGGTCGGCCGGGCTGCTCGGCACGAGGTTGCCGGTGGACACGACCGACGCGAGGGCCAGCGCGGCGACGAATCCGGCCGCCGCCGCATAGGGCGCCCAACTGCGGGGCATGGCCGGGGGAGCGCCGGGCACGGACCGGGCCAGCCGGTTCACGAACAGCTCGCCCACCGCGACGCACAGCGCCGCGAACAGCACCGTGCGCAGCAGTCCGATCCCACCGGTGCCGGGCGCGGCGGCCTCCCCGGTGCCGTGCAGCGCGGCCGACGGCCCGAGCAGGGGGATCAGCGCCGCCAGCGCGACCAGGACGAGAACGGCCACGGCCCGGCTGACTCCGGGGCGGGGTCTTGGAGCGCTCCCGTCGGCCACACCGAGGGAAGGTCTTATCAACGTCACCTCAAGATCTTCACAAAAATCACATAGTCGGGCAAGCACCAGAAAACAAGTGGTGGTGCGGCGTTCCGCCCGGGGGTACGGCGCCGGTGGGCTCCGGCGCTCAGACCCACCGCGCCGGATCCGCGCCCCAAGCCCCCGGCGGCCGAGCCCAGTCGACGGGACCGCCCGCGAACGACAGCGGCGACCGGGCGTACCGCAGCTTCCCGAGCGCGCTGTCCCGCTCGGTGAGCCAGGCGTCGGGCGCGTCGTAGGCCTCCGACGCCTCCGACGCCACGGTCCCCTCGGGGCCGGGCCGGATCCCGGTCGTCAGCCACTTCGCCGTACGCGCCAACGACAGCCGTACGCACCGGCCGTACCCCTGCTCCAACTGCTCGGTCAGAGTCCGCAGCACGGCAGCCGCCAGCAGATATCCCGTCCCGTGGTCGAGGGCCTGTGCGGGCAGCGCCCCGGGTTGCCCGGCCGATCCGCCGGCCATGCCTCCCTCGGTCGCGGCGACCCCGGTGGCGACCTGCACGAGGCTGTCGAACCCGCGCCGCCCGCCCCATGGCCCGTACGCCCCCCAAGCCGACACCTCCGCCACGACCAGCCCCGGCCGCCGCTCGGCCAGTGCCCGCGCCGACAGCCCGAACCGGTCCAGGGCGCCCGGCCGGTACCCGGTGACGACGACGTCGGCCGTCGCGAGCAGTTCCTCGAAGGCGCGCCGGTCCGTCGTCAGGTCCAGCGTCGCCGAGCGCTTTCCGAAGCCCGTGTCCGCTTGCTGGTCGGGGAGTTCGGGCAACTGCGGCGGGTCCACGCGCAGGACGTCGGCGCCTAGCAGCGCGAGGGTGCGGGTGGCGACCGGTCCGGCGATGACCCGTGTCAGGTCCAGTACGCGTACCCCGGCGGCGGGCAGCAGGGGAGAGCCGTCGAGGGACGGGAGCGCACGCGCGCGTGCCGTGCCCGACCACTCGTGCTCGACCAGTGGCCGCCGCGCCACCGCGACCGCCTGCTCGTGCGCCGCCCACTCCTCGGGCGTACGCAGCGCCACGGCCAGCCCGCCGGCCGCGTACACGGCTTCCTCCACCTCGCGCGCGGAACGCTCGGCGAGCGCCGCCCCGACGGCGTCCGGATCCTCCTGTGTCACCCCCAGCGCGGCCAGCAGCCGGGCCCGGTGGTGCGGATAGTTGGCATGGGTGCGGACCCAGCCGTCCGACGTGCGCCAGAACCGCGACAGCGGGGCGAAGTTGACCGGTGCGCGCCCGTCGACCAGCAGATGGCGTTCGCTCACGAACGCGGTGGCGATCGCCCCGTCGTCCAGCCGCGCCCCTGGCACCTCGGCGAGCCCGGCCCGCCGCGCCCCCAACTCGGCGGCGGCCAGCGCGCACGCGCCCACGCACGCGCGCGCCAGCTCCCGTACAGGAAGGCGCGCACGCAACGCGCCTTCCCGCACCACCGTCGACAGCCGCGGAAGAAGGGCGGGATCGCCGCCCACCGCGGACCAGGCAGAACTGATCGGAGTGCTGATCGGAGTCATGGCTGCACTATGCAGTATTTGACTCAGTCAACGGAGTGGTTTTCGACTCAGTCGACGGCGTCCAGCGCGTCGACGATGCCGAACCCGTAGAAGCCGTTGAACCGCTTGCCGCCCTCGCACACCGCGTCCTGCTTGCCGTCGCCGTCCTGGTCGTACGACTCCGGGCAACCCGGGTTGTCCGCCTGGGCCTTCAGGAGTGCGTGCAACTGGGCTGCGGTCGCGTGCGGGTACCGGGACTTCAGCAGCGCGGCCACGCCCGCGGCGTGCGGGGAGGCCATCGACGTGCCCTGCAGGAAGCCGTACTTGCCGTCCGGGAGGGTGGCCAGGATGCGCCCGTTCTTCGACGGGGTGTCCGGGATCTGGTAGAGCCGGTCGCCGCCCGGCGCCGCGATGTCGATGACGCCGTAACCGTACGTGGAGTAGTACGACTTGACGTTCTGCACGCCCGTCGCGCTGACCGTGACGATCCCCGGCAGCTGCGTCGGAATGTCGAAGCACTCGTGCGGGTCGACGGTGCGCTCGGCCGGGGTCGAGTCGTCGGGGCTGCTGTCGTCGACGATCGCGTCGGAGGCGAGGTCGTGGTTGGAGTTGCCCGCCGACGCCAGGTTGAGCGTGCCCTTCTTCTGGGCGTACTGCTGGGCCCTGTTGACCGCGTCGACGATGGCCCGCTGGTCCGGGTCGTCCATGCAGTTGTAGAGCCACGGGTCTACGTAATAGCTGTTGTTGGTGATCTCGACGCCGTGATCGGCGGCGAACACGAAGGCGCAGACGACGCTTTCGGGGTAGTAGAGGCCGTTGACCGGGTCGCTCACCTGGATGGCGGACACCTTGACGCCGGGGGCGACGCCGGCGATGCCGATGCCGTTGCGGGGCGCGGCGATCTCGCCCGCCACATGGGTGCCGTGGACGTCGGTGGTGGTGTACGGCCGCCACGCGCCGGGGCTGGTGTCCGCCTTGCCGCCCGCGCAGTTCGCGGACTGGCCGGCGGAGAAGTTCGGCGCGAGGTCGGGGTGGGTGTCGTCGACGCCGTTGTCGATCACGGCGACGGTCACCCGGCGGCTGCCCGGGTTGATCTTCGCCGCCCGGTCGGCGCCGATGGCGCGCAGGTTCCACTGGTCGGCCTCGAGAGGCTCGTCGGCGCCCGCCGCGGCGCTCTGCGTCCGCGCCGCCTGCTGCTCCGTCATGAGCTGGGCGGGGCCCTCGTCCGTGGTCCCGGCGGCGGTCAGGGGGGCCGTACGCGAGGCACCCGCCGACTGGACGCCCCGCACCTTGCGCATCACCTTCGCGAAGTCGGGGTTCGCCGAGTGGACGACGATCACGCCGATCCTCTCGTACGCGATCACGACCGTTCCGCCGGCCGTGGCGATCGCCTCCCTCACCGACTCGATCGTGCGGCGGTCCTGCCGGGTGTTGACGACGTAGGCCAGAGCGGGCGCGTCCGTGACCCGCGCGACGGGCTGCGCGGGCGGTGCGGCCGCGGCCGATGCCGCCGTCGGCAGGAAGCCGAGCGAAGCCGTCAGGGACAGGGCGAGCGGGACGGCGAGGCCGAGTCGGCGTCTGGACCGCGAATGAGCCATGGGATCTCCACATCATCCGGAACGAGACCACCCGAGACACCGGTTGGCGCTCAGGCAGGTACATGACCAGTGGTGCAGAGGCGAAGCTATCCCCGAACCTGCTGGCCAGCAATCCGACCGAACGACTTCGGAAAGAAGTGCGGGGAGTTGAACCGGTCCGCGCGTGGCGCCGTGACCTTGGACAGGAGGCGCGAGCACGATCGAGCCCCCCTGTTGGATCACGCGCCGGGGCCCTAACATCGCCAGCCGGTTCAAGTGATCCGCGTCATTGCGAGGAACAGAGCCGTCATGCCCGTACCCGACCCGTCCCCCACCCCTGATCCGTCCCCGATTCCCGAACCGTCCCCGTCCACCGTCGCAACAGCGCCCGCAACGCGAGGAGACTCCGTGGCCACCGACGCACCGCCCCCCTCGAAAGAGCAACACAAACTCCCTTCCACCGAGGAGTTCGTCGAGGTGCACGAGAGCGCGGAGTTCGGTGAACTGCGCCGCTCCTACCGCTCCTTCGCCTTTCCGCTGACCGTCGCCTTCATCGCCTGGTACCTGCTGTACGTCCTGCTGTCCAACTACGCGGGCGACTTCATGGGCACCAAGCTGTTCGGCAACATCAACGTCGCGTTCGTCCTCGGTATCGCCCAGTTCGTCACCACGTTCCTCATCGCCTGGTGGTACGCGCGGCACGCAAGCGCCAAGCTCGACCCCAAGGCCGAGGCCATCAAGACCCGTATGGAGGGCGGCGCATGAGCCCCGCGATGACCCATGTGCAGCTCGCCGCCAACGAGGCCAGCGAGCACCGGACGCTGATCATCACCCTGTTCGCGCTCTTCGTGGTCGCGACCCTTTTCATCACCGTGTGGGCGGGCCGCCAGACCAAGGACGCCGCCGACTTCTACGCGGGCGGACGGTCCTTCAGCGCCTTCCAGAACGGCCTCGCCGTCTCCGGCGACTACATGTCCGCCGCGTCCTTCCTCGGCATCGCGGGCGCCATCGCCCTCTTCGGCTACGACGGCTTCCTGTACTCCATCGGCTTCCTCGTCGCCTGGCTGGTCGCGCTGCTCCTGGTGGCCGAGCCGCTCAGGAACTCCGGCCGCTACACGATGGGTGACGTCCTCGCGTACCGCATGCGCCAGCGCCCGGTGCGTACCGCGGCAGGTACGTCCACGATCGTCGTGTCGATCTTCTACCTGCTGGCCCAGATGGCCGGTGCCGGTGTCCTGGTCTCGCTGCTGCTCGGCATCACCTCCGACGCGGGCAAGATCCTCATCGTCGGTCTCGTCGGCGTCCTGATGATCGTGTACGTCTCCATCGGCGGCATGAAGGGCACCACCTGGGTCCAGATGGTCAAGGCCGTCCTGCTCATCGGTGGCACGATCCTCATTACGTTCCTGGTACTGCTGAAGTTCAACTTCAACATCTCGGACCTGCTGGGCAAGGCCGCCGAGAACAGCGGCAAGGGCGCCGCCTTCCTGGAGCCCGGCCTTCAGTACGGCGCCACCGGCACCTCCAAGCTGGACTTCATCTCCCTCGGCATCGCCCTGGTCCTCGGCACCGCGGGCCTGCCGCACATCCTGATCCGCTTCTACACGGTGCCCAACGCAAAGGCCGCCCGTAAGTCCGTGAACTGGGCCATCGGCATCATCGGCGGCTTCTACCTGATGACCATCGCCCTCGGCTTCGGCGCCGCAGCGCTCATCTCGCAGGACGAGATCATCGCGTCCAACCCAGCCGGAAACACGGCGGCACCGCTGCTCGCCCTGCATTTGGGCGGCGTCGACTCGGCGTGGGGCGCGATCCTGCTCGCCACCATCTCGGCGGTGGCCTTCGCGACGATCCTCGCGGTCGTCGCCGGCCTGACGCTGGCCTCGTCCTCGTCGTTCGCCCACGACATCTACGCGAACGTCATCAGGAAGGGCCAGGCCACCGAGAAGGAGGAGGTCCGGGCCGCCCGTCTCGCCACCATCGGCATCGGCGCGGTCTCCATCCTCCTCGGCGCCCTCGCCCGCGACCTGAACGTCGCCGGCCTGGTCGCCCTGGCCTTCGCGGTCGCGGCCTCCGCCAACCTGCCGACGATCCTCTACAGCCTGTTCTGGAAGAAGTTCACCACCCAGGGCGCGCTGTGGTCGATCTACGGCGGTCTGATCGTCGCCGTCGGCCTGGTGTTGTTCTCGCCCGTCGTCTCCGGCGACCCCAAGGCGATGTTCCCCGACGTCGATTTCGCCTGGTTCCCGCTGAAGAACCCGGGCATCATCTCCATCCCGTTCGGCTTCCTCATGGGCTGGCTCGGCACGGTCCTGTCCAAGGACGAGCCCGACGCCGGCAAGTACGCGGAGCTGGAGGTCCGGTCCCTGACCGGCACCGGCGCCCACTAGCAAGCCCGCTGAGAGCGCCTTCCGAGCGGCCGCGTCGTAGATCCCTACGACGCGGCCGCGTCGTACGTCGTGGGATTCGGCCGGTGTCGCTGTCAGTGCGGTCACGTAGGCTCGCATGTGTAGGAAGTTGAATCTGGTCGTGACGAGGAGGGGGCCCACGTGCTCATCGACACCTACGGCCGAGTGGCAACCGACCTGAGGGTTTCGCTGACCGACCGCTGCAACCTGCGGTGCACCTACTGCATGCCCGAGGAGGGTCTGCAGTGGCTGGCCAAGCCCGACCTGCTCACGGACGACGAGATCGTCCGCCTGATCGACATCGCCGTCACCTCCCTCGGCATCGAGGAAGTCCGCTTCACCGGCGGTGAGCCCCTGCTGCGCCCCGGACTGGTCGGCATAGTCGAGCGCGTCGCGGCCCTGGAGCCCCGCCCCCAGATGTCGCTGACCACCAACGGCATCGGCCTCAAGCGCACCGCGGCCGCCCTGAAGACCGCGGGCCTGGACCGGGTCAACGTCTCCCTGGACACCCTCCGCCCGGACGTCTTCAAGACCCTGACCCGCCGCGACCGCCACAAGGACGTCATCGAGGGCCTGCACGCCGCCCGCGAGGAGGGCCTGACCCCGGTCAAGGTCAACTCGGTGCTGATGCCGGGCCTGAACGGGGACGAGGCCCCCGACCTGCTCGCCTGGGCCGTGGAGCACGACTACGAACTGCGCTTCATCGAGCAGATGCCCCTGGACGCCCAGCACGGCTGGAAGCGCGACGGCATGATCACCGCCGGGGACATCCTGACGTCCCTGCGCACCCGCTTCGAGCTGACCCCCGAGGGCGAGGCCAAGCGCGGCTCGGCCCCGGCGGAGCGCTGGCTCGTCGACGGCGGCCCGCACGTGGTGGGTGTCATCGCCTCCGTCACCCGCCCGTTCTGCTCGGCCTGCGACCGCACCCGCCTGACGGCCGACGGTCAGGTCCGCACGTGCCTGTTCGCCACGGAGGAGACGGATCTGCGGGCGGCGCTGCGCTCCGACGCGCCCGACGAGGAGATCGCCCGCATCTGGCGGCTGGCGATGTGGGGCAAGAAGGCGGGAGCGGGCCTGGACGACCCGTCGTTCGTGCAGCCGGACCGGCCGATGTCAGCCATCGGTGGCTGAAGGGACCTCTTCCCACTCAGCAAGCAGGACCACGTCCTTCAAGAACCCCCGCACCCCGAGGAACTGCGACAGATGCTCGCGGTGCTCCTCACAGGCGAGCCACGTCTTGCGCCGCTCCGGCGTGTGAATCTTCGGGTTGTTCCACGCCAGCACCCACACGGCGTCGGCACGGCACCCCTTGGCGGAGCAGATCGGGGTCTCGTCACTCACAGATTCGTCTCACAGATTCGCGCACAAAAGGCGACGCCGAGCAGCCACGGGGGGAGCTGCCCGGCGTCGGTCTGTCGCTCCGACGGGGGATGCGGAGCGCCTACGAAGTATGTCACGGGTAACCCGCCGCCCGGCACCGGAACAACACTATTGATCTGAGCTTTTCCTGAGCTTGGCTTGGACTAGGCTTCCGGAGGGAAAGGGTCCGCGGGATCACGCCCCGTCGCGGGGTTTGCTCTGTGTCCCTGGCGCGGAGTCGCCCACGACATCTTCCGGGACCGATTCCGTGAAACCGTCATTCGTCTGCGGCGGCGTGATCATCGGCCGCATCGGCGCTGCCACGAACGTGGACGGCAGACCTGGCGCATTCTCCCGCCCCGCGTTGGCGATCACCACCGCGATGTACGGCAGGACCGCGCCGAGCACCAACGCCACGATCGCGACGTGGCGTTCGACGTTCCACAGCGTGGCTGCGAGGATCACCGACAGCGTGCGGATCGACATCGAGATGATGTACCGGCGCTGCCGGGCGCGCACATCGTCCTGGAGACCCGCCCGGGCTCCGGTGATCCGGAACACCTCGGTGTTGCCGCTCGTGTGCAGCTTCCGCATCACATTCCACCATCCGCCCGCATCGGACTCTCCCCTGCCCGTACCCGTCCGCCCCCGGTCGGGGTCCCGGGCCAGGACACCCTCCACGGTACGCCTCGCCTCCGCCGCCTACGAGACCGGGGCACCTGCCACCTGGAGGAACGCCGCCAGCCGTAACGCGTACGGCGGTACCCGGCATGCGGCGTACCAGGGCCGGACCAAGACTGGGCGTACTGCTCACCCCGAGCCGTACGAGGAGGCAGCCATGGGCTGGTTGTGGGCGATCATCGTGGGATTCGTGCTGGGCCTGATCGCGAAGGCGCTCATCCCCGGCAAGCAGCACAGCCCCCTCTGGCTGACCACCATCTTCGGCATCCTCGGCGCCATCGTCGGCAACGCCGTCGCCCGGGCGTTCGGTGTCGAGGCGACCCGCGGCATCGACTGGAGCAGGCATATCTTCCAGATCGTCGCCGCGGTGATCATCGTGTACCTGGGCGACATGCTGTACATGGCGACGCTGGGCAAGCGGAAGCATCAGACCCGAGCGTGATCATGGCGATGGGGGCGTGATCATGGCGATGGGGCGGCCTCCCTTTCCAGGAGGCCGCCCCATCGCTGTGTGTACGTCCGCTCAGACCCCGGTGACCTCGACCGCCGCCAGGTTTTTCTTCCCGCGCCGCAGCACCAGCCACCGCCCGTGCAGCAGGTCCTCCTTCGCGGGCACCGCGTCCTCGCCGACGACCTTGACGTTGTTCACGTAGGCCCCGCCCTCCTTCACGGTGCGCCGCGCGGCGGACTTGCTGGCCACGAGGCCGACTTCGGCGAGGAGGTCGACGACCGGGCCGAGCTGCTCGACCTGGATGTGCGGCACCTCGGAGAGGGCCGCGGCCAGCGTCCGGTCGTCGAGCTCCGCCAGCTCGCCCTGGCCGAAGAGGGCCTTGGACGCGGCGATCACGGCGGCCGTCTGATCGGCGCCGTGCACCAGCGTCGTCAGCTCCTCGGCCAGTGCACGCTGCCCGGCACGGGCCTGCGGACGCTCCTCGGTCTGCTTCTCCAGCTCCTCCAGCTCCGCACGGGACTTGAAGGACAGGATGCGCATGTAGGTGGAGATGTCCCGGTCGTCCGCGTTCAGCCAGAACTGGTAGAACGCGTACGGCGTCGTCATCTCCGGGTCGAGCCAGATGGCCCCGCCCTCGGTCTTGCCGAACTTGGTGCCGTCCGCCTTGGTCATCAGCGGCGTCGCCAGAGCATGCGCATTGGCGTGCGGCTCCAGCCTGTGGATCAGGTCCAGACCGGCCGTGAGGTTGCCCCACTGGTCGCTGCCGCCCTGCTGGAGCGTGCAGCCGTGCCGCCGGTACAGCTCCAGGAAGTCCATGCCCTGGAGCAGCTGGTAGCTGAACTCCGTGTAGCTGATGCCCTCCTCGGACTGGAGCCGGCGGGCGACCGAGTCCTTGGTCAGCATCTTGTTGACGCGGAAGTGCTTGCCGATGTCCCGCAGGAACTCGATGGCCGACAGGCCGGCCGTCCAGTCCAGGTTGTTGACCATCATTGCGGCGTTGTCGCCCTCGAAGGAGAGGAAGGGCTCGATCTGGGCGCGCAGGCGGTTCACCCAGTTCGCGACCGTCTCCGGGTCGTTCAGCGTGCGTTCGGCCGTCGGGCGCGGGTCGCCGATCTGGCCCGTCGCACCGCCGACCAGCGCCAGCGGGCGCAGGCCCGCCTGCTGGAGGCGGCGCATGGTGAGGACCTGGACCAGGTGGCCGACATGCAGGCTGGCCGCGGTCGGGTCGAAACCGCAATAGAACGTGACGGGACCGTCCGCGAGCGCCTTGCGCAATGCGTCCTCGTCAGTGGACAGGGCGATCACGCCGCGCCACTTCAGCTCGTCGACGATGTCCGTCACGGTTCTCGTGTCTCCTTGATGATCTCGGGCAGTCGGGTGACAGCCGACTACGAGGTTATACGCCCTGACTGACAGAGCTCATGTTGAAATCGGGGATGCGCAGCGCCGGCATCGCGGCCCTGGTGAACCAGTCGCCCCACTCCCTGGGCAGGGTCTTCTCCGTGCGCCCCGCCTCCGTCGCCCGCCCCAGCAGGCCCACCGGCGACTCGTTGAACCGGAAGTTGTTCACCTCGCCCGTCACCTCGCCGTTCTCGACGAGGTACACCCCGTCCCGGGTCAGGCCCGTGAGCAGCAGCGTCGCCGGGTCGACCTCGCGGATGTACCAGAGGCAGGTCAGCAGCAGCCCGCGCTCGGTGTTCGCGACCATCTCCTCGAGCGAGCGGTCCTCGCCGCCGTCCAGGATCAGGTTCTCGATGCCCGGCGCCACCGGCAGACCGGTCAGGCCCGCGCTGTGCCGACTGGTGGTGAGGTGCTTCAGCCGGCCCTCGCTCATCCACTCGGTGGCGGCGAGCGGCAGCCCGTTGTCGAAGACCGACTGGTCGCCCCCGGAGGAGTGCGCGATCAGGAAGGGCGCCGACTCCAGACCCGGCTCGTTCGGGTCGCTGCGCAGCGTCAGCGGCAGCTCGCTCAGCTGCTCGCCGACACGTGTCCTGCCGCCGGGCCTGGAGAACACCGTCCGGCCCTCGGCCGCGTCCCGCCCCGATGCCGACCAGAGCTGGTAGATCAGCAGGTCGGCCACGGCGGTCGGCGGCAGCAGCGTCTCGTACCGGCCCGCCGGCAGCTCCAGGCGCCGCTCGGCCCAGCCGAGGCGTACGGCCAGCTCGGCGTCCAGCGCCGTGGGGTCCACGTCCTTGAAGTCTCGCGTGGAGCGCCCCGCCCACGCCGAGCGGGTGCGGTCCGGGGACTTGGCGTTCAGCTCCAGCGTGCCGTTCGGCTGGTCGTGCCGCAGCCGCAGCCCGGTCGACGTGCCCACGTACGTCGAGACCATCTCGTGGTTGGCGAAGCCGTACAGCTCCCGGCCGCCCGCCCGCGCGCGTGCGAACGCCTCACCGAGCGCCGGGGCGAAGTCGGCGAACACCGTGGACGACGTCTCGGCCGGGGCGTCCGTGAAGTCCGGCGACGCCGGTACGTCCGCCACCAGCGGCTGCGCGTCCTCGGCGGGCCCGGCGCCGCGCGCGGCGGCCTCGGCGGCCCGCACCAGCGGCTCCAGCTCGTCCACCGTCACGGCCGACCGCGACACGACCCCGGAGGCCGTGCCCTCCTTGCCGTCCACCGTCGCGACGACGGTGAGCGTCCGCCCGCGCGTGACGCCGTTCGTGGTCAGCGCGTTGCCGGCCCAGCGCAGATTGGCGGTCGACTGCTCGTCGGCGATCACGACGCACCCGTCGGCCCGGGACAGCTCCAGGGCCCGCTCGACGATCTCGTGCGGCTTGTTGGTACGGGCGCTCATCGACCGGCCTCCTGCGTGGTGTTGAGAATGTTGACTCCCTTGAAGAGGGCCGAGGGACAGCCGTGCGAGACCGCCGCGACCTGCCCCGGCTGCGCCTTGCCGCAGTTGAAGGCGCCGCCCAGGACATACGTCTGCGGACCGCCCACCGCGGCCATGGAGCCCCAGAAGTCCGTGGTGGTCGCCTGGTAGGCGACGTCCCGCAGCTGGCCGGTGATCCGCCCGTTCTCGATCCTGAAGAACCGCTGCCCGGTGAACTGGAAGTTGTAGCGCTGCATGTCGATCGACCAGGACCGGTCACCGACCACGTAGATGCCCCGGTCGACGCCGCCGATCAGATCCTCCGTCGACATCCCGGCCGGATCCGGCTGCAGCGACACATTGGCCATGCGCTGCACCGGCACATGGCCGGGGGAGTCGGCGAACGCGCACCCGTTGGACCGCTCGAACCCGGTCAGCTTCGCGATCCGCCGGTCCAGCTGGTAGCCGACGAGCGTGCCGTTCTTCACCAGGTCCCAGGACTGGCCCTCGACGCCCTCGTCGTCGTATCCGATGGTCGCGAGGCCGTGTTCGGCGGTGCGGTCACCGGTGACGTTCATCAGGTCGGAGCCGTACCGGAGCTTGCCGAGCTGGTCGAAGGTGGCGAAGGAGGTGCCGGCGTAGGCGGCCTCGTAGCCGAGGGCGCGGTCCAGTTCGGTGGCGTGTCCGATGGACTCGTGGATGGTCAGCCACAGGTTGGAGGGGTCGACGACGAGGTCGTACGGCCCCGGCTCGACGCTTGGCGCCCGCATCTTCTCGGCGAGCAGCCCGGGGATGCGCGCGAGCTCGTCGTCCCAGTCCCAGCCGGTGCCCGTCAGGTACTCCCAGCCGCGTCCTGCGGGGGGCGCGATGGTGCGCATGGAGTCGAACTCGCCGGTCGACTCGTCCACCGACACGGCCGTCAGCTGCGGGTGCAGCCGGACCCGCTGCTGGGTGGTCACGGTCCCGGCGGTGTCCGCGTAGAACTTGTTCTCGTGGACGGTGAGCAGCGAGGCGTCGACGTGGTTGACCCCGTCCGCCGCCAGCAGCCGCGCGCTCCAGTCCGCGAGCAGCCCCGACTTCTCCTCATCGGGCACGGTGAACGGATCGATCTCGTACGACGAGATCCACGTCCGGTCGGTGTGCACGGGCTCGTCGGCGAGCTCCACCCGCTCGTCCGACCCGGCGGCCTTGATCACCTGGGCGGACAGCTTCGCCATTGCCACCGCCTGCGAGGCGACCTTGGCGGCGGCGTCCAGCGTCAGATCCACCCCGGACGCGAACCCCCAGGTGCCGCCGTGCACGACCCTTACCGCGTACCCGAGGTCGGTGGTGTCCGACGACCCGGCGAGCCTGGCGTCCCGCAGGCGCCAGGACGCGCTGCGCACCCGCTCGAACCGGAAGTCCGCGTGCTCGGCACCCAGCGCACGCGCGCGTGCCAGCGCCGCGTCGGCCAGGGCGCGTAGCGGAAGCGCCGTGAAGGCTTCATCGATCGTATGGGGCACGGAGGTCTCCCTGCTGTCGTGGCCTGTCGGGACCGATCATGTCGCGCGGCCGGGCCCACGGACCACACGTTTCCGGCTGGACTGCGCAACTTTCTGTAGGGACCCGACAGTGACACCCGTAAGCCACTGTCGGTGCCCGAATGTCCCCCGGCGCGACCGGCCCGATAGGTTTTCGGAGAAGCCGCCTGCCATCCAGTGTTCGGGCGGGTGTGTTCAGACCCCAATCGAAAGGGTGATCCGTTGAGCCGCTCGGTTCTCGTCACCGGAGGCAACCGGGGCATCGGCCTCGCCATCGCCCGCGCTTTCGCCGACGCCGGCGACAAGGTCGCGATCACGTACCGCTCGGGAGAGCCGCCGGCCGGCTTCCTGGCCGTCAAGTGCGACATCACCGACACCGAGCAGGTGGAGCAGGCCTACAAGGAGATCGAGGCCGAGCACGGCCCGGTCGAGGTCCTGATCGCCAACGCCGGCATCACCAAGGACCAGCTCCTGATGCGCATGTCCGAGGAGGACTTCACCTCGGTCGTCGACACCAACCTCACCGGCACCTTCCGCGTGGTCAAGCGGGCCAATCGCGGCATGCTGCGCGCCAAGAAGGGCCGCGTGGTGCTCATCTCGTCGGTCGTCGGGCTGTACGGCGGGCCCGGTCAGGCCAACTACGCCGCCTCCAAGGCCGGCCTGGTCGGCTTCGCGCGCTCCCTCGCCCGTGAGCTGGGCTCGCGCAACATCACCTTCAACGTCGTCGCACCCGGTTTCGTCGACACCGACATGACCAAGGTGCTCACCGACGAGCAGCGCGCGAACATCGTGACGCAGGTCCCGCTCGGCCGGTACGCGCAGCCGGACGAGATCGCCGCTGCGGTGCGGTTCCTCGCGTCGGACGACGCCTCGTACATCACTGGAGCCGTCATTCCCGTTGACGGCGGACTGGGAATGGGTCACTGATCACCATGGCTGGAATCCTTGAGGGCAAGAAGATCCTCATCACCGGTGTGCTGATGGAGTCCTCCATCGCCTTCCACACCGCGAAGCTGGCCCAGGAGCAGGGCGCGGAGATCATCCTCACCGCCTGGCCGCGTCCGACGCTCACGGAGCGCATCGCCAGGAAGCTCCCCCAGCCGGAGAAGGTCAAGGTCCTGGAGCTCGACGTCTCCAACGACGAGCACCTCGCCCGCCTGGAGAGCCAGGTGCGTGAGCACCTGGGCGACAAGCTCGACGGCATCGTGCACTCCATCGGCTTCGCGCCCCAGGACGCGCTCGGCGGCAACTTCCTGAACACGCCTTTCGAGTCCGTGGCCACCGCCATGCACGTCTCCGCCTTCTCCCTGAAGTCGCTGACCATGTCGCTGCTGCCGCTGATGACCGAGGGCGGATCGGTCGTCGGCCTCACCTTCGACGCGCAGTTCGCCTGGCCGCAGTACGACTGGATGGGCCCGGCCAAGGCCGCCCTGGAGGCCACGAACCGCTACATGGCGCGTGACCTCGGCAAGCACGCCATCCGCTGCAACCTGATCTCGGCCGGTCCGATCGGCTCCATGGCCGCGAAGTCCATCCCCGGCTTCGCCGAGCTGGCGTCCGTGTGGGACAGCCGCTCTCCGCTGGAGTGGAAGCTGGAGGACCCGGAGCCGGCCGGCAAGGGTGTCGTCGCGCTGCTGAGCGACTGGTTCCCGAAGACCACCGGCGAGATCGTCCACGTGGACGGCGGCCTGCACGCCATCGGCGCCTGATCTCCCGTACGCCGTCGACGCCCCGTTCTCCCGCCGCGCGCGGGGGAGCGGGGCGTCACCCGTTCGGCCCATCCGGCGAGGCGGGGGAGGCCTGCGACAGCGCAGTCTGGAGTACGCGTTCATCACGCGAGCCCCTCCCCCGTACGGCCGAGGAGGTCCCGTTGTGCGCTTGTCCCGCCGCCTGGCCTCGACGACCGTTGCCGTCGCTCTCGTACTGCCGCTTTCGTACGAGGCGATGGCCCACGCGCACGCACGCGTGCACGCCGCGAAAGCGGAAGCAGAGCCCTGGGAGCCGTTCGGCGCCGCGTGCCGGGTCAGCGTCACCGGCTCCCACGTGACCGCGTACTGCCACAACCCCTATCCGGAGACCGACCGCGTGAGCCTGCACGTGGAGTGCGTCCGCTGGTGGGACATCGACAGCGACGGTTCCCCGGTGGACGCCGGGCCCGCGCAGACCGTGCGGCTGACCGGACGCTGCTGGAAAGAGGTCGGCTCGGCGTGGGTCAGCCACCGGCAGGAGCGCTGAAGCGCCCCGGACGGCAGTGGAACGGATAGCCCGCCGCCTCCGTCGCGGCCGCGGCCGCGTCGCCCGCGTGGATCGCGTCGACCAGCCGCGCGTGGTCCAGGTACGACTCCGGCGTCAGCTCCGCGCCGACGTCGTCGCGCAGCCAGTCCCGCAGGACCTCGCCCAGGTCCGCGTACATCGCGATCATCACGTCGTTGTGGGAGGCCGCGACCACCGCCAGGTGGAAGGTCGCGTCGGCCGTCACGAACGCCTCCGTGTCGCCCGACTCCCAGGCCTCCTCGCGCCGCGCCAGCAGCGCGTCCAGCTGTTTGAGGTCCTTCTCGGTGCGCCGCTCGGCGGCCAGCTGCGCGGCGCCCGACTCCAGCGTGGAGCGCAGCTCGGCGATGTGCCGGGGGTCGGCGTCGGCGAAGCGGCGGTGCATCACGCCGGCCAGCTCGCTGGTGGCCGCCACGTAGGTGCCGGAGCCCTGGCGGATGTCCAGCAGGCCGTTGTGGGCGAGGGCGCGGACCGCCTCACGGACCGTGTTGCGGGCCACACCGAGCTGTTCGACCAGCTCGGGCTCGGTCGGGATGCGGGCGCCGACCGGCCATTCGCCCGAGGTGATCTGGTTCCGCAGCGCGGCGATGACCTGCTCGGACAGCGCCGAACGACGGGGGTTGCTCAGGGGCATGGCACACCTTCGCACGGTAGGGCCGGGGCCGGGCGGCCCAGGGGTGGACAACCAATCATCCCATGATTCTATGATGGGGCGCATGGCACGTGAGGAAAACCGGACGGCGACGTCCACGCGAATACGCACCCAGCAGGCACCCGCCACGACGGAGACCGCCGCGGCGGAGTCCGCCACGCGCGCGTGGACGGTGCGCCTGATCGTGCTCGGCATCGTCCTGACCGCGCTGAACCTGCGCCCCGCCATCACCAGCCTCGGAGCCCTCCTCGAAGAGGTCCGCGACGGGCTCGGCATGAGCGGCAGCGTGGCCGGACTGCTCACCTCGGTGCCCCCGCTCTGCTTCGCCGTCTTCGGCGTCATGGCGCCCCGGCTCGCCCGCCGCTTCGGCCCCGGCGCGGTGGTGTGCGCGGGCATGGTCGCCATCACCGCCGGACTGCTCCTGCGGCCGTACGTGGGCAGCACGGGCGGCTTCCTGGCCGCCAGCGCCCTCGCCCTCATGGGCATCGCCGTGAGCAACGTCCTGATGCCGGTCATCGTCAAGCGCTGGTTCCCGGACCGGGTCGGCTCGATGACCGGCCTGTACTCGATGGCCCTCGCCCTCGGCACCGCGTCCGCCGCGGCGGTGACGGTACCCATGACCGAGGCGCTGGGCGGAAGTTGGCAGACCGGGCTCGCGGTGTGGGCGGTGCTTCCGGCCGTGGCCGTACTGCCGTGGATTCCCTTCGTACGGGACCGGGGCGGCGTCCGCCGCGCCGGAGAAGCACGCGCGCGTGGCCGCACCCCAGCTGCGGATCACCCGGAGCCGCACCGCCTGGGCCCTCGCGGTCTACTTCGGGCTCCAGGCCACCGGCGCCTACATCACCATGGGCTGGATGGCGCAGATCTTCCGGGACGCCGGTGTGCACGCAGGCACGGCGGGGCTGCTGCTCGCCCTCACGATGGTGATGGGCGTGCCGCTCGCCTTCGTCATCCCGCGCCTCGCCACCAGGCTGCCCCACCAGGGGCCGATCGTGCTCGCGCTGGGCGCCTGCGGCCTCGTCGGCTACGCCGGCCTGTACCTCGCGCCGGTCGCCGGCGCCTGGGTCTGGGCGCTGCTGCTCGGCGTCTCCAACTGCTCGTTCCCGCTGGCCCTCACCATGGTGGGCATGCGGGCCAGGAGCAGTGCGGGAGTCGCCCAGCTGTCGGGCTTCGCGCAGAGCACCGGCTATCTGATCTCGATCCCCGGCCCGCTCCTGGTCGGCGTGCTCTACCAGCACAGCGGTGGCTGGGGGCTCCCGATCGCTCTCATGGCCGGCCTGATGATCCCGCAGATGGCGGTGGGTGTCCTGGCGGGACGCAATCGCACGGTCGAGGACGAGGCCGCCCGCTGAGCGTCACCCCGGAGGACGCGCCGCGGCCCACGGGTGCGAGACTTGCCGTATGCCAGTGCTCGACCCGAACCCCCGGAACGGCCAGAAGAAGCTCCTGCTCGTCTTCGGCACGTTCTTCGCCATCTTCGTGGTCATCGCCGTCGTCGCGACGATCGCCTCGCCCTGACCCACGCCTCCTCGCGGACGTCCCCCGACGCACCGCGGTCCGGCGATGGTGGGGCTAGCACCACCATCCCCTAGGGGGTGAGTGTCAGGGTCAACTGGGTGGATCACCGGATGGGTTGAGAGTCGCGGAGTCCGTAACTTCGAAGTGTGACCGCGAGAGGCGGTCACGGACCACTCGAAGACTCCCGGAGGCGACATGTCGGCCCGCACGCACACCCCGCCCCACCCGGCGTCCACGGGCCGTGCCGACATCCGGCTGCCCTGGTGGGCCCTCGCCCTGCCGACGCTCGCCTTCATCACACTGCTGATGCTGATACTCGACCCGTCCGACGCGCACGCCGCGACCGCCGAGCCCGCGATCACCCAGCTCTTCGAGCGCATAATGCAGCTGATCACGCGCTGAGCACCGCCGAAGCCGCCCGTCAACTCCCTGCGCCCCATGGCCTGTTTCATGCGAAGCTGGATCTCATGAGCGTCGCAGAATCCCGCAGGATTGTCCTCTTCCGGCATGCGAAAGCCGACTGGCCACAGGTGAACGACCACGAGCGGCCGCTCGCCGACCGGGGCCGAATGGACGCGGCAGAGGCCGGCCGCAGGCTGGCCGACACCGACATCCCCTTCGACCTGGCCCTGTGCTCCACCGCGACCCGGACCCGGGAGACCTGGAAGCTCGCCGTCCATGAGTTCCCGCACCGGCCGAAAACCGTCTACGAAGAGCGGGTGTACGAGGCTTCGCCCGGCGAACTGATTGCTGTGCTCAACGAAACACCCGACGACGCGCAGAACGTCCTGCTGATCGGCCACAACCCGGGCGTGCAGGGCCTCGCCGAGATCCTCTCCGGTTCGGCCGAGACCGGTCCGCGCGACCGGATGAGCCGCCGGGGCTTCCCGACCGCCGCCTTCGCCGTGCTGTCCTTCAGCGGCAGCTGGAAGACGCTGGAGCCCGGCGTGGCCACGCTGCTCGACTACTGGGCACCCTCGGAGTGACCGACCCACGCGCAGGGGCCCGGCACCGTCGCGGCGTCGGACCCTTGCGCACCCAGGGCATCGGATGCGGGGTGCCGGTCGTCAGACCTCGTCGTCGTGCATGTCCGCTGCCTCGACCTCTTCGCGGGTGACGCCCAGCAGATACAGGACCGTGTCCAGGAACGGCACGTTCACCGCGGTGTGCGCGGCCTCCCGCACCACCGGCTTGGCATTGAAGGCGACGCCCAGACCGGCCGCGTTCAGCATGTCCAGGTCGTTGGCACCGTCACCGATCGCCACCGTCTGGGACAGCGGCACCCCCGCCTCGGCGGCGAACCGGCGCAGCAGCCGCGCCTTGCCCGCCCGGTCCACGATCTCGCCGGTGACCCGGCCGGTCAGCCTCCCGTCGACGATCTCCAGCGTGTTCGCCTGGGCGAAATCGAGCCCGAGCCGCTCCTTCAGATCATCGGTGACCTGCGTGAACCCACCCGAGACGACCCCGACTTGATAGCCGAGCCGCTTCAGCGTACGGATCAGCGTGCGCGCTCCCGGCGTCAGCCGCACCTCGCTGCGCACCTTCTCCACCACCGAGGCGTCCAGCCCCTTCAGCAGCGCCACGCGCGCGTGCAGCGACTGCTCGAAGTCCAGCTCCCCGCGCATCGCGGCCGCCGTCACCTCGGCCACCTTGTCCTCGCAGCCGGCGTGCGCCGCGAAGAGCTCGATCACCTCGTCCTGGATGAGGGTCGAGTCCACGTCCATGACGACCAGACGCTGCGCACGCCGGTGCAGACCCGCCGCGACGACCGCGATGTCGACACCCAGTGCCGCCGCGTGGGTCACCAGGGCGGTCCGCAGCGGCTCGGTCTCCACGCCGGACACCGCGAACTCCACCGCCGTCACGGGGTACTTGGCCAGCCGGAAGATACGGTCGATGTTGCCGCCCGACTTGGTGATCCGGGAGGCGATCGAAGCCGCCGCCTCCGCGGTCAGCGGGTGGCCGAGCACGGTCACCAGGGAGCGCCCGAGGCCACGCGGCCGGTTGTCGCCCAGGCCGGAGATGATCTCCGCCTGCATCTTCAGCGAATCGGCCCAGCTGTGGACGGTCGCCCTCAGATCCCCCTCCATCCCGGCCGGAGGCTGCGTCACGAGCGCGCACAGCGTGATCCGGCCACGGGTGACGACCTGCTCGATGTCGACCACGTCGACGGAGTAGGCGGCCAGCGTGTCGAAGAGTCCGGCCGTGATTCCCGGCCTGTCCTTCCCGAAGATCTTGACGAGAAGGGTGGGGATGTCAGAGGTCTGCGAAGCGCTCATGGTGCTTCCACCGTATCCGGCACCCAGTGCCTGCCGCCCCTGAGGTCCGTCTAGCGGACACGGAACACTGAGTGTCGAGGGAGTGGCGCGAGCCTTACGTCACGGCCACGGACACACGATTGCCTGTGAACCACGACAGCGGCACCTGTGGGTGGAGCAGCGCCCCAAAGGGACGCGGGGAACGGCGCGACCAGCCACAGCGGACCCGCGGTCACAAACCGGCAGTCGCCCCCCGGGCACTCGGATCACCCCGGGACAGGCCCCGGGCGCACGGCTCACGAGCGCCCCTTCGGCTTCCCCGGCGGCGGGGGAGGAGGCGGAGGTGGCGGAGGGGGCGGCCCGTCGGCCCCTCCGGACGACGACCCGTCTCCCCGCCGCCGCGGAGGCCGGGGCGACCTCGGCGGCGGCGCGATCGGCCGTACGACCGTGGGCGCCCCGTACACGTCGTTGTCACCGGCGGCCGGCGGCTCAGCGGCCGGCGGCTCGCCGGACGGCGGTTCACCCGGGCGTCGCGCACCGCCGCGCCCCCACCGCGCATCACGCCCCGGCGCGTCGCCGGCTGCCCGCGCGCCCCCGGAAGGCGGCGCCGCGCCCGGCGGCCGCGCGTCCTCCGGTTCGCGCAGCTGGTCCGGCACCCGCAGATACGGGTTCGTCCCCGGGTTGGGCGGCCGGTACGGCGTGCCCGGCGCGTAGGGCCCGGACAGGCTCGCATCCGACGAAACCCCGGCACCTTCGGCCGCCGAACTCGCCGAACTCACCGAACTCGCCGTACTCCCGGGTGCCGCCGTTCCGACCCCACCCGGCACCGCACCCACCGAACCCGCCACCGCCCCCCGGGCAAGGGGCGCCGCCCGCTGTCCCGCCGCCCCGGTCGCCCGGGCCATGATCGCCCCCACGGCGCCCGCCCCCGCGCCCCAAGCCGCCCCCAGCAGCAGCGCCACACCGAGGTTCCCCTGCAACCGCACCCCGGCGCCGAACGCGTCGAAGCCCAGCACCGACAGGGAGGCGTCCACGGACAGCTCCGTCAGCCATGCGAGCAACGGCAGCGTCAACGCCGTGGCGACACCGAGCCGCAGCGCACACCGTCCCGCGAAGCGGAGGGCGCCCGGATCCCGTACGTCCCCGGAACCCGGACTCTCCAAGGCGCCCGCCACGACCGGCGTCCGCACGGCCGTCAGGACCCCTGCGAGCATCATCATCACCGCCGCCGCGACTCCCAGCAGCCACACCCGGCCGTCCAGCTCCGCGAGCCTGCTCAGCGTCACGGACTGGTCGGCGCCGCTGTTCAGAAGGTCGTCCAGGGGGTCCGGGAGCAGGCCCACCAGCGCCCCCGTCGCCCGGCCGTCGAACGGCACGAGCAGGCCGACCGGGATGCCGAGCCACACGCCGTTGGGGGCGCCGAGCAGGGCCGCGCCCGCGATCCGCTTGGGGTGGGCGTCGCCGATCGCCGCGTACGCCGCCGCCGCGAGCCCGGCTGCCACCGCCACCAGCAGCACCGTGACGAGGGCGGACGCGGCGGGCCGTACGACGCGGTGCAGAGCCTCCCAGCCGCGCGGCAGCGGGGTGCGGCGCGAGGCGAGCAGGGCGATCAGCAGGATGCCCGCAGACCAGGCCATGCCGCCGAGCAGCGTCGGCGCCGTGTCCACCGTGAAGCCGACCGCCGCCTTCGCGTCGATGAGGTCGCCGATCTGGTCGGGCAGCAGCCCGCCGATGTCCCCGAGGTCACCCACTCCGGGGATCTCGAGACCGCCCCCGCCACCGCCACCGCCCGGCAGGTCGTCGAGCCCCAGCGAACTCCCGTCGATCGTGATGACGTCGTGCCCGGCCCAGGCCAGCCCGCCCAGCGTCGCCACGAACAGCACGATCACCGCACCCGCGCGCGCGAGGAGTTCGGACGGTGCGATCGCAACTCCCGCGCCGCGCAAGGACCGTAGGAAGAACCACGACAGGAGCACCGCGCCGACCAGGCTCACCCCGAGTGGCGTGATCTCGATGGAGGTCGACGCCTCCGCACCCGTCAGCCCGAAAGCGGACACATCGCCGGACGGTGTGACAGAACCACCCGCCCCAAGGGCCACCACCGCCGCTGTCATGGGCCCCAGGGAGCCCGCGGTGTCGGCCTCCAGCAGATGCAGTCCGAGTGCCGCCGTGCCCGCCATCCCGATCAATGCCCAGCTCACGGAGGCGATCGCGGACAGCAGAATGTCTCCCCACGGCAGCCGTGTGCCGTGCCTCGCGCTCTCGACGTTCGTGGACGCGCTCATGGCAGACCCCCCGATCCGCTGCGCGGCGAGGTGTTCGCCGCGCATGTCCCCCTCGCGTGGATTACCACTCTCCGGACTGATTTCAACCCCGTCAACGGAACCATTCGAGGCGCGTGGGCGTGCTCCTCACAAGGCCCGACTTTCGGTCAGGGGGCGGAGCCTGAAATAGTTCCCGACGATGTTCGACATCCCTAGACTCCCTGTGTTGGGGGTAACTCGGGGGACTACTCAGTGGGGCTGGAGTGCCGGAACTCGTACTGGAATTGAATGGAAGGACCTGGACGCTCGACCCGTCCAGGCCCTACACCCTCGGACGTGATCCGCAGGGCGACATCGTGCTCGACGACGCCAGAGTGTCCTGGCGGCACGCCACGGTCAGCTGGAGCGGCCGCAGTTGGGTCATCGAGGACCACGGCAGCACCAACGGCACGTTCGTGCAGGGCCAGCGGATCCATCACCTGGAGATCGGCCCCGGCTCGGCCGTGTTCCTGGGCAACGCGACCGACGGACCGTGTCTGAACCTCTCCGGCACCGCGGCCTCCGTCGCCTCGCCGCAGGCTCAGCCACAGCAGCAGCCGTACGCCGCGCAGGGCGCGAACCCCGGCTGGGCCCAGCAGGCCCCGCCGCAGCAGCAGGTCCCGCAGCAGCAGGGGTCCCAGCAGGTCCCGCAGCAGCACGCCCCGCAGGCCGGCTGGCAGCAGCCGCAGCAGGCCGCCGCTCACATCCCGCAGCAGGGTCCCGGTGGTGGCGCGGGGGCGCCGCCGGTCTACGGCGACCGCAGCCCCACCACGTTCCACCAGTTCTCCGTCGGCCGCGTCATGCGCATCGGCCGTGCCCTGGAGAACGAGCTGGTCGTCTCCGACCTCCAGGTCTCCCGGCACCACGCCGAGTTCCACTCGACGCCCGACGGCCGCATGGAGATCCGCGACCTCGGCTCCCACAACGGCACCTACGTCAACGGCCAGCCGATCGCCAAGGGCGGCTCGCAGCTGCTGGGCCCGGCGGACATCGTCGGTGTCGGTCACTCGACGTTCCGGATCGTCGGCGACCGGCTCGAGGAGTTCGTCGACACCGGTGAGGTCTCCTTCTCCGCACGCCACCTGACCGTCACGGTCGACGGCGGCAAGCAGATCCTCAAGGACGTCTCCTTCGGAGTCCCGGAGAAGTCCCTCGTCGCGGTCATCGGCCCGTCCGGCTCCGGCAAGTCGACCCTGCTCAAGGCGCTCACCGGCTACCGGCCCGCCAACCAGGGCGACGTCCTCTACGACAACCGGAACCTCTACAAGCAGTTCGCCGAGCTGCGTCAGCGCATCGGTCTGGTCCCGCAGGACGACATCCTGCACAAGGAGCTGACCGTCAAGAAGGCCCTCAAGTACGCGGCCAAGCTCCGTTTCCCGGCCGACACCACGGGCGCCGAGCGCGAGGCCCGCATCGACGAGGTGCTGCGTGAGCTGAAGCTGGACATCCACAAGGAGAAGAAGGTCACCGCCCTCTCCGGCGGCCAGCGCAAGCGCGTCTCGGTGGCCCTGGAGCTGCTCACCAAGCCGTCGCTGATCTTCCTGGACGAGCCCACGTCGGGCCTCGACCCGGGCATGGACCGTGACGTCATGCAGCTGCTGCGCGGCCTCGCCGACGACGGCCGTACGGTCCTCGTCGTCACTCACTCCGTGGCCGAGCTGGCGATCTGCGACAAGCTCCTGGTGATGGCGCCGGGCGGTGCGGTCGCCTACTTCGGCCCGCCCGAGGAGGCGCTGAACTTCTTCGGCTACGACACCTGGGCCGATGTCTTCTCCGCCTTCGAGAACTACCGCGACTACGACTGGGCGGGCCGCTGGAAGGGCTCGCAGCACTACCAGATGTACGCCGCGGACATCGACGCGATTGCTCCGCAGTCCGTACAGATGCCGCCCATGCAGGCGATGAAGCCGCCGAAGCCGCAGGGCTGGCTGTCGCAGTTCCTGACCCTGGTGCGCCGCTATGTCGCGGTGATCGCCTCCGACAAGGGCTTCCTGGCCCTGACGGTGATCCTGCCGCTCGTCCTCGGCTCGGTGAGCCTGCTCATCGACTCCGGCAAGGACCTCCTGGTCAACACAGAGGTCAACCCGAACACCGGCAAGCCCGTCGCCAACGGCACGGCCCTCACCGTCCTGCTGATCCTCGCGGTGGGCGCCTGCTTCGCCGGCGCCGCCAACTCCGTCCGTGAGCTGATCAAGGAACGGGTCATCTACGAGCGGGAGCGCGCGACCGGCCTGTCCCGGTCCGCGTACCTGATGTCCAAGGTGTTCGTGCTCGGCCTGATCACCGTGCTGCAGGGCCTGATGGTCGGTGTCATCGGCTTCTCCAGCCGCACCATCCCGGACGAGGGCCTGATCCTCGGCAGCCAGATTCTGCTGGAGCTGTGCATTCCGATCATGGCACTGGGCTTCACCGCGATGATGTTCGGCCTGATCATCTCGGCCCTGGTGAAGACCGCCGAGAAGACCATGCCGCTGCTGGTCATGTTCGCGATCGTCCAGGTCGTCTTCACCGGCTGCCTGTTCCCGCTGGCCAACTCCATCGGTGTCAACGAGCTCTCGTACCTGATGCCGTCGCGCTGGGCGGTCGCCGCCGCGGGTGCCACGCTCGACTTCAACCAGATCAGCCCGCCCGCCAAGGGCGACAGCAACGACCCGCTGTGGGAGCACACGGTCGGCGCCTGGACCATGGACATGCTCGCCCTGATCGTCCTAGGCGTGATCTGCGGCATCTTCGTGGCCCGCTTCCTGCGCCGCCACGAGCCCGAGGTCATGCGCAAGTAGTTGCCTTCCGTACGACCGCGAGCGGACGCCGTCGTACAACGCCCGAAGGGCGGCACCCGTCAGGAGGGTGCCGCCCTTCGGCGTACGGATCAGAGGCCCGCGCCTACCTCGCTCAGTACGCGCTGTTGACGTTGTCGATCGAGCCGTACCGGTCGGCCGCGTAGTTGGCGGCGGCGGTGAGGTTGGCGACCGGGTCGTACTGGCTCTTGGCCGTGCCCGGGACGTGGTACGCGTCGAAGGTCGGCTTGATGACCTGGAGCAGACCGATCGACGGGACGCCGTTCTGGGCGTTGATGTCCCAGTTGTTGATCGCGTTCGGGTTACCCGCAGACTCCCGAATGATGTTCTTGTGCAGGCCGTTGTAGGTGCCCGGGATGTCGTGCTTCTTCATGATGTCGAGGGCCTCGCGGATCCAACCGTCGAGGTTGTTCGTGTAGGTCTTGGCGGCGACCGGCTTGACCTGGACGCGCTTGGCGTCCCGGCTCGCGGCGGCCTTCGCCTTGCGCGCGGCTTCGGCCTTCTTCGCGGCGGCGGCCTTCTTCGCGGCGGTGGCCTTGGCGGCCACGTGCTTGTCGTGGGCCACGGCGGCGCGGTGCTTGGCGGCGGCCACGGCGGCCTTGTGCTTGGCCGACATCTCCTCGGCCTTCACACCGGCAGCGGCGAGCTGGTTGGTGACGCTCGGCTTGACGTCCTTGATCTGCTCGCTGCTGTACGCCACCTTGCCCGTGGGGGCGTCGGCCGTGGTCGTCTGGGCGTTGCCCGGGACGGCGGAGAGGGCGAGAGCGGCGGCGCCGAGCGTACCGACGCCGGCTATCGCGATCTTGTGGCGCTTGGTGAGCGTGCGACTAAGACGGTTCTTGGTGTTCTTGAGCATGGCAGTGGGACCTCTTCGAATAGCGCGGAGGTCGCTCGCTGTCCGTCAGGGGACACGGGTGCTTCCTGCACAAACGCCGCGGGCTGAACCCACGGCGCTGAGCGACGAGAGCAATTCTTAGCGGCCGCAAAATGGCGAGGCAAAGGTGTGACGTACGATCCCCGATAGTGGACCCAGGAAGGGCAAAACGGGACAGACGGGACCGTCTGTCCCGCTCAAAAGGGACGTCGCTACCTACTACGGACTTTCGTACGTGACCTGCGCCCTATGGGTGGGCTCACATCGGCCGCGTGACAGTCTCACCGGCAGTTGCTGACGCAATGCTCTGTGTGAGGGCTCTCCGCCGGCAGGATGAGATGCACGTCGCCGAACTCGTGCCACAGGTAGAGCCCTTGCAGTGCCGCCTCGTAGCTGCGGTCGATCGCCGCCCGCCCGGCGACCGCCTCCAGCATCAGCAGATGCGAGGCCTCCGGCTCGTGCAGCCCGGTCAGCAGCCCGTCCACCACCCGCACCCCCCGCTCCGGCGTGACGACGAGGTCCGTCCACCCCTCACGCGCGCGTACGACCCCGTCGGCGCCCGTCGCCGACTCCACCGCCCGCACGGCCGTCGTCCCTACGGCGACGACCCTGCCGTCTCCTGCCTTCGCCGCGTTGATCAGCCGGGCCGAGGCCTCCGGCACCGCGAATCGCTCCGGGTACGGCGGCTCGTGCGCCTCCGCCGAGGCCACCCCGGTGTGCAGCGTGATCGGCGCGAACTGCACACCCCGGCTGACCAGCTCCGTCACCATCCGCAGCGTGAAGGGCCGCGCCGCACTCGGCATCTCCGCGCTGCCCGCCCCGTCGGCGGCCGGCAGCGCGAACACCGTCTGGTACACGGAGAGCGGCTGGTCGCGCTCCGTATAGGAGTAACGAATAGGCCGCCCGTGCTCACGCATGAGCCCGAGGACCCCTGCCGCAGGGGAGCCCTCCCGGGTCCCGGCGACCCGCGCCCACCACAGCCGCTCACTCCCCGGGCTGAGCGGCTCCTCCAGCACCAGCCGCACCCCGCCCGGCAGTCGCACCTCACTTCCCGCGGGCCCTCCCTCCCGCCGCCCGCCACCACCCTTCCAACGAGCGCTTCGCGCGCTGCCCCATATATGCGCGCGCGTGGCGCCCCGCCCGTCGGGGTCTCGCAGCTCGACCGCCCACCGCCCGTCGTCCCCGCGCGTGGAGAAATGCACCACCACACGGGCGCGCCCGATCCGCCCGTCCACGGCGGCGGCCAGCGTCTCCGACGTGTTCACGACCAGCAGATCCCCGGCCCGCAACAGCCGCGGCAGCTCGCCGAACGCGTGATGCGTCACGTCGGTGCCCCGCGACACCAGCAGCCGTACGGCATCCCGGTCCAGCCCCGGCCCCCGCTGCTCGGCCGGCACCCGGGCCGACAGCTCCTCGGGCACCCGCATCGCCAGAGTCATCGCCGTCCCTCCAGCAGAGAGGGCGCCCCATAGCGGCCGCTCGCCGGACGCTCGTCCAGCAGCCGCAGGAAGGCCGGCACCACGCCGGCCGGCATGGGCCTCGGCTCGTCGTCGTCCGGTACGGCCGCCGCATACAGGTCCGTGGCCATGTCCCCGGGGTCGACCGCCCAGATCCGCAGGCCCGGCTGCTCCTCGCCGAGCACGGCCGCGAGATGGTCCAGCGCGGCCTTCGAGGCGCCGTACCCGCCCCAGGTCTCGTACGCCTCGGCGGCAGCGTCCGAGCTGACCGTGATCACCGCGCCCGTCCCTGACGCCCGCAGCAGCGGCAGCGCCTCCTGGACCAGGCCCAGCGCGGCGACGACGTTCACCTCCAGCGCCCGCCGCAGCCCCTCCAGGGGCAGCTCGTCCAGCCGTACGAGCGGCTCGACGCCCAGCGCGCTGGCGTTGCTCACCAGCAGATCGACGCCGCCCAGCTGCCAGGCGGCGGCCACCAGCTCGGCCCGGTGCCCGGCGTCCGTGACGTCCCCGGGCACGGCCTTCACGCGCGTGCCGTACGACAGGAGCCCGGCCGCCGTCTCCTGGAGGACCTCCGCCGTCCTGGCGTCGAGCACCAGATCCCAGCCGCGCGCGGCCAGCGCCTCGGCGAGGGCCCGCCCCAGCCCTTTCGAGGCCCCCGTGATGATTGCTACCGACATGACAACCGTCCCCTCGTCCCAGGCCGCCTCCGATCGGCGGTGCCCCCAACGTAGGAACGGGGCCGCCCGCACCGCCTCGGACGCGGGCCGCAAAGCCGCGGGGCCCTTCGTCCTAAGCCGCACCGGGGGGCCGTTCGCCCTACGCCGCTGATCGGGGGACCAGAGGACTAGGTCCGGCGCCCTAGCCGGCCGCCGCCACTGGTCCGATCCGGCTGTCACACCCCGCCGGTACCGTGAGGGCATGAGTCAAGGCCCCAGGTCAGGAATCGCCGCGGTGAGCTCCGCGCTGCTGGCCATGAGCAGGCATCTCGAGGTGCGTGACGTCCTCAAGACGATCGTCGCCTCGGCCCGAGAGCTGCTCGACGCGCAGTATGCGGCGCTCGGCGTCCCGGACGATCACGGCGGCTTCGCCCAGTTCGTGGTCGACGGAGTCAGCGACGAACAGTGGAAGGCCATCGGCCCGCTCCCGCGCCAGCACGGCATCCTCGCCGCGATGCTCCAGGAGGCCGAGATCGAGCGCCTCGCCGACGTCCGCAAGGACCCCCGCTTCGAGGGCTGGCCGTCGGAGCACCCCGATATGTCCGACTTCCTTGGCCTGCCGATCCGAGACGGCGACGAGGTCATCGGCGCGCTGTTCCTGGCGAACAAGAACTGCCCCAAGCCGGAAGGCAGTTGCGGCTTCACCGAGGAGGACGAGGACCTCCTCGGCATCCTCGCCCAGCACGCCGCGATCGCCCTGACCAACGCCCGCCTGTACGAACGCAGCCGCGAGCTGACGATCGAGGAGGAACGCTCGCGCCTCGCGCACGAACTGCACGACGCGGTCAGCCAGAAGCTCTTCTCGCTGCGCCTGACGGCCCAGGCGGCAGCCGCCCTGATCGACCGTGACCCGTCCCGCGCCAAGGGCGAGTTGCACCAGGTGGCCGCGCTCGCCGCCGAGGCCGCAGACGAACTGCGCGCCGCGGTCGTCGAGTTGCGCCCCGCCGCCCTCGACGAGGACGGCCTCGTCGCCACCCTGCGCACCCAGATCCAGGTCCTCGACCGCGCCCACTCCGCGCGCGTGACCTTCGCCGGCCGTGGCGTGAAGGCCCTGCCCTCCGCCCAGGAGGAGGCCGTACTGCGCGTCGCCCAGGAGGCCCTGCACAACGCCCTGCGGCACTCCGGAGGCGAGCACGTCGACGTGACGCTGGACCGGCGCGCCGGCGGAGCCGTACTGCGCATCACGGACGACGGCGGCGGCTTCGACCCGAAGGCGATACGCCGCGCCGGGCGCCACCTGGGCCTGGTCTCCATGCGGGACCGGGCGAGCGGCGTCGGCGGCACGCTGACCGTGGAATCGGCGCCCGGCAAGGGCACCGTGATCGAGATGGAGGTCCCCGGTGGCTGACGCAATCAAGGTGCTGCTCGTCGACGACCACCAGGTCGTCCGCCGGGGCCTGCGCACCTTCCTCGAAGTACAGGACGACATCGAGGTCGTGGGTGAGGCCGCCGACGGCGCCGAGGGAGTGGCCCGCGCCGAGGAACTCAAGCCCGACGTGGTGCTGATGGACGTCAAGATGCCGGGCATGGACGGAGTCGACGCCCTGCGTAAGCTCCGCGAACTCGACAACCCCGCGCGCGTGCTGATCGTCACCAGCTTCACCGAACAGCGCACGGTGATCCCCGCCCTGCGCGCGGGCGCCGCCGGTTACGTCTACAAGGACGTGGACCCGGACGCCCTCGCCGGCGCCATCCGCTCCGTACACGCCGGGCACATCCTGCTCCAACCCGAGGTCGCGGGCGCCTTGCTGTCCCAGGAGGAGGCCAACTCGGGGCAGGGAAGAGCCGGCTCGCTGACGGACCGCGAGCGCGAGGTCCTCGGCCTGATCGCCGACGGCCGCTCGAACCGCGAGATCGCGCGGGCCCTGGTCCTCTCCGAGAAGACCGTCAAGACACACGTCTCAAACATCTTGATGAAGCTCGACCTGGCAGACCGCACACAGGCCGCCCTGTGGGCCGTACGCCATGGCGTGACCGGCTGAAACGCTCTCCGCAGGACGTGACGGACGGCAATACGGAGGGTTCCGCTCCGGACTGAGATTCATACCGTCGTGGGAATGTCCCCCAGATGGCGCATCCTTCGTGGATCTCCACCGTTCTCCAGTGCGTGCTGCGGCGACTGCCGCGGCAGTCGCAAGGAGGGCTTGAAAGTGAAGAACCTGAAGAAGGCAGCGGCCGTGACGATGGTGGCGGGTGGCCTGCTGGCCGCCGGTGCCGGTATGGCCTCCGCCACCGACGGCGCGCACGCCGACGGCAAGGCCGTGGGCTCCCCGGGCGTCGCCTCGGGCAACCTTGTCCAGGCCCCGGTTCACATCCCGGTCAACGTCGCGGGCAACAGCGTGAACGTCGTCGGCATCCTGAACCCGGCCTTCGGCAACCTGGCCGTCAACAAGTGACGCCCACCCGAAGCAAGCAGTGACCTCCGGCCTCCCGGCCCCACCCCGGGAGGCCGGTCTGTTTGTCGGCGCGGGGGACTCTCCAGCGCAGGCCGGCACAATCCAGCCCGTCCGGCGTTTGAGGACGAGGCCGTTGAGGCCGAAACGGGGGTCTGGGGGCGGAGCCCCCAGGGGACGGTCACACCAAAGCCGGCCACGAACAGCGGACGCTCACCGCACGCCCCGCTCCCGCTCCTCCACATACGCGTTGTACGAAGCGACCTGCGCCCGTCGAGCCACCCGCTCCACCGGCCGCAAGGCCTCGGCTCGAGCCCCCATCTCAGCGGAGCTCACCGCACCCCCGTGCCCGTTCGCACAGGCCAGCGAGATCAACAACCCCACCCGCTGCGCCAGCTCCAGCACCCGCACCGCCCGCGGCGGATACCCCGGCGCCAAAACCTCCCGCCCCCGTTCGGCACGAGCCCGGTACGCATCGATCGCCGCCTCGGCCATCGGCCCCGACCCGGCCACATCCAGCCGCGACAACACCTCGGTCGCCTCCCGCAGGGCCTCCGCCAGCTCCCGCTCGGCCTCGCCCAGCGACGGCACATCCGCAGGAGGCGCCTCCCGCACCGGCAGCACATGCCAGACGACCTCGACATGCACATCACCATCGGGCCCGGCCTCGTACACCTCCGGCACCAGCCCGAACGCGGCGCCGTGACAGATCACCGCCTCCTCGGCATCCATCGCCCGCGCATTGAACTCCGGCGGACCACTCAGACCCAGCGGATGCCCCGGCGCGGGCAGCGCGACCCGCAGCCCGCTGACCCCGAGCGCCCGCAGCCGGCCCAGCGCCAGCGTGAGCCCGACGGGCGCCGACTCACCCGGCAGCCCCTCCACCCTGTGCACGGCATCGTCCCCGACGATCTCCAGCACAGCGTCATCCGGCGAGACAAGTCCGGCCAAAAGGGTATTTCCCCAAGCCGCAAGGCGTCCTGAACGCGGTTCCGAGAGCATGCCCCCACCCTAAGGACCGGACCGATGGAATGAAGCTCCCGACCGGTGGCGTAGATTTCGTTGAGGGCTGCGCCCACAGGCGCACGCGACCACCGAGACGCCGAGACCGGTCACACTGCAAGGGGAGACAACGCGCTCATGAGCGATGTTCTGGAGCTTCAGGACGTATCCGTGGTCCGCGAGGGCCGGGCTCTGGTGGACCAGGTCTCCTGGTCGGTCAAGGAGGGCGAGCGCTGGGTCATCCTCGGCCCGAACGGCGCCGGCAAGACCACTCTCCTGAACCTCGCCTCCAGCTACCTCTTCCCCAGCAAGGGCACCGTCTCCATCCTCGACGAGACCCTCGGCAAGCCCGGCACCGACGTCTTCGAACTGCGTCCGCGCATCGGAACGGCCGGCGTCGCCATGATCGACAAGCTGCCCAAGAAGCAGACCGTCCTGCAGACCGTGCTCACCGCCGCGTACGGCATGACCGCCGGCTGGCACGAGGACTACGACGAGATCGACGAGCAGCGCGCCCGCGCCTTCCTCGACCGTCTCGGCATGAGCGACTACGTGGACCGCAAGTTCGGCACCCTCTCCGAGGGCGAGCGCAAGCGCACCCTCATCGCCCGTGCCCTGATGACCGACCCCGAGCTGCTCCTCCTCGACGAGCCCGCCGCCGGCCTCGACCTCGGTGGCCGCGAGGACCTCGTCCGCCGCCTCGGTCGCCTCGCCCGCGACCCGATCGCGCCCTCCATGATCATGGTCACGCACCACGTCGAGGAGATCGCCCCCGGCTTCACCCACGTCCTGATGATCCGTCAGGGCAAGGTCCTCGCCGCGGGCCCGCTGGAGCTCGAACTCACCTCCCGCAACCTCTCCCTCTGCTTCGGCCTCCCGCTCGTCGTCGAACAGGTTGGCGAGCGGTGGACGGCACAGGGCCTCCCGCTCTCCTGACCCGGTCCTTCACCGCGCAAAACCCCGGTAAGAACGGCTTTTCAAACGATCGGCGCCCTGTCCGCGACCGGGCCCGCAGTCCTACCATGACCATGTGGAAATCGACGCGTGGGTTTGGTGGTTGATCGGCGCGGCAGCGCTCGGCATCGCGCTCGTGGTCACCGCGATGCCCGAACTCGCCATGCTGGCGGTCGGAGCCGTGGCTGCAGCGGTGGTCGCCGGCATCTTCGGCGGTGGCGCCGTCGTCCAGGTCGTGTCCTTCGTCGTCGTCTCGACCGCACTCATCGCAGTCGTACGGCCCATCGCGAACAGACATCGCGCACAGCGGCCCCAACTCGCCACCGGGATCGAGGCCTTGAAAGGCAAACAGGCCGTCGTTCTGGAGCGCGTCGACGCCTCGGGCGGCCGGATCAAGCTCGCCGGAGAGGTCTGGTCGGCACGCGCCCTCGACACCGACCGCGCCTACGAAGCAGGTCAGGAAGTGGACGTCGTGGACATCGAGGGCGCCACGGCGATCGTCATGTGACCTCGCACGACGTAACTGGCGCGAACCCGCCGCGAGTTCCGCGACGGTCTGTCAGACTCGACCAGCAAGATCTTCAACAACCATAAGATCTGCGGAAAAGCCGCGGCGGAGAAGGGGTACGGGGAAAGACGATGGAACCGGTCATCATCGTCTTGATCATTCTGGTGGTGTTGGTCTTCATCGCCCTGATCAAGACGATCCAGGTCATCCCGCAGGCCAGCGCGGCCATCGTCGAGCGCTTCGGCCGCTACACGCGGACACTCAACGCGGGCCTCAACATCGTGGTTCCGTTCATCGACACCATCCGCAACCGAATCGACCTGCGCGAACAGGTCGTACCGTTCCCGCCCCAGCCGGTGATCACCCAGGACAACCTGGTCGTGAACATCGACACCGTCATCTACTACCAGGTGACCGACGCCCGCGCCGCCACCTACGAAGTCGCCAGCTACATCCAGGCGATCGAGCAGCTCACCGTCACCACGCTCCGCAACATCATCGGCGGCATGGACCTGGAGCGCACCCTGACCTCCCGCGAGGAGATCAACGCGGCCCTGCGCGGCGTCCTCGACGAGGCGACGGGCAAGTGGGGCATCCGCGTAAACCGCGTCGAACTCAAGGCAATTGAGCCCCCCACCTCCATCCAGGACTCGATGGAGAAGCAGATGCGCGCCGACCGTGACAAGCGCGCCGCGATCCTCACCGCCGAAGGTACGCGTCAGGCCGCGATCCTCACCGCCGAAGGTGAGAAGCAGTCCCAGATCCTGCGCGCCGAAGGTGAGGCCAAGGCCGCCGCCCTGCGCGCCGAGGGCGAGGCCCAGGCCGTCCGCACGGTCTTCGAAGCCATCCACGCCGGCGACCCCGACCAGAAGCTCCTCAGCTACCAGTACCTCCAGATGCTCCCCAAGATCGCCGAAGGCGACGCCAACAAGCTCTGGATCGTCCCCAGCGAAATCGGCGACGCCCTCAAGGGCCTGTCGGGCGCGATGGGCAACCTGGGCGGCTTCGGCGGCGGTTCGGGGGGCAACGGATCCTCGGGTTCGGCCACGGAACGCAGGGAGAAGCCGTCGATCGACTGACACGGCGTTCGTCGTACGACAAAGGGGCCCGCCTTCTAAGGAAGGCGGGCCCCAAACGCCCTCAAGGGCGCGGGGAACTGCGCGACCAGCCACGAACAGCCCGCAGTCGACAACCCTGTTGTGGCCCTACGGCGCATAGTCAGGCAGCCTCCAGCCCAAGCCAATCCGGCAGCGCAGCAAACTCATCCGCCCCCAGCGTCAGCAACATCGCATCGGCAGGCGTCGGCTCGAACGGCTCCCGAAGCAACGGCATACCCGCCTGCGCAGGCGTCCGGTCAGCCTTGCGATGATTGTCCTCGGCGCACGAGGCGACCGTATTCAGCCACGTGTCCTGGCCACCGTGCGACCGCGGCACCACGTGGTCCACGGTCGTGGCCCGGCGCCCGCAGTACGCGCACCGGTGCCGGTCCCGCACCAGCACACCCCGCCTCGACCACGGCGCTTGTCTTCGGAACGGCACCCGTACGTACCTGCACAGCCTGATCACCCGGGGCGCGGGTATGTCGACCGCGGCTCCGCGCATGCGCAGTTCGGGGTGGGCCTGCTCAACGACGGCCTTGTCCTGAAGCACCAGAACGACGGCTCGGTTCAACGTCACCGTCGACAGCGGCTCGAAGCTCGCGTTCAGTACCAGTGTGTCCCGCATGACCAGCCCACCTCCCGTGTGCAGCTGCCCACCCCGTGGCGGGCTGGGATCAACTCTGGCCGGGCACGCCGAGATGGACAACGAAATAAAAAATGCCCGCCCCCGATCACTTCCATGACCAGAGGCGGGCAAACGTTCCATGAACGTCAGGCTTCGGCGGGCACCTCGTACTCACCGATCACATGCGCACGCGCGAGCGTGTGGAACCGCAGGTTGAATCCGACGACGGCCGGACTCGCGTCCGAGTCCGGACCGAGCTTCTCCTGGTCCACGGCGTACACCGTGAACACATAGCGATGCGGCCCGTCCCCGGGCGGCGGCGCGGCACCGCCGAACTCCTTCGACCCATAGTCGTTCCGCGCCTGTACGGCACCCTCCGGCAGTCCCTCGAACTTGCCGCTGCCCGCACCGGCCGGCAGCTCGGTCACCGAGGCCGGGATGTCGAAGAGCACCCAGTGCCAGAACCCGCTGCCCGTAGGGGCGTCGGGGTCGTAGCACGTAACGGCGAAGCTCTTGGTCCCGGCCGGGAAGCCTTCCCAGCGCAGCTGCGGCGAGGTGTTGCCCGCCGCGTGGACCTGAGCGTCCTTGAGGGGCCCGCCCTGCTCGACGTCCTCGCTCGTGACCGTGAAGGACGGCACAGGCGGATGGAAGTCGTGGGGCAGCGGCCGCCGCTTGAGCTCGGTCACTTCGATACCTCCTGATGAACCGGTGGAATCAGCAGTTCCGAGCCTAGAACCAGTTGCGCTTGCTGCCGACCTCGGACAGCCACTGGTTGAGATACGCCGCCCAGTCGGTCCCACTGGAAGTCGTTCAGACCCACCTGGAAGGACCGGAAGGTGTCGCTGCCCTCGCTGAACAGTCCCGGCTTCTTGTCCATTTCGAGGACGACGTCCATCGTGCGCTCGTCCGCGACGAAGCTCAGCTCGACCTGGTTGATCCCGCGGTACTGCTGCGGCGGGAAGAACTCGATCTCCTGGTAGAACGGCAGCTTCTGCCGCGTACCGCGGATGTGGCCCCGCTCCATGTCCGCGTTCTTGAAGCGGAAGCCCAGCTGCACGAAGGCGTCGAGGATCGCCTTCTGCGCGGGCAGCGGGTGCACGTTGATCGGGTCCAGGTCGGTGGAGTCCACGGCCCGCGCGATCGCCAGCTCCGTCGTCACACCGATGTTCATGCCGCGCAGCGTCTGACCGTCGATCGTCGTGACCGGCGTCTCCCACGGGATCTCCAGCCCGAAGGGCACCGCGTGCACGCCCCCGGCCTGCAGCTCGAAGGCACCACCGAGCTGCATCTTCGTGAACTCGATGTCCTGCTTGTACTCCGAGTCCTGGCCCTCGACCTCGACCCGCGCCTGCAGGCCTACGGACAGGCCCTCGATGTTCTGGCTCACGGACCCGCCCTGAATCCGCACCTCACCCTGGACGACACCGCCCGGGACGACGTTGACCTCTGTCAGCACCGTCTCGACCGAAGCCCCGCCGGCCCCCAGGCTCGCGAGCAGCTTCTTGAACGCCATGACTTTCCTCTTTTCAGAGTGGATCCCTTGATCCCTACAAACGCGATCCGGCCGTGGCCGGTTCCGCGCTCCCACCCTGGCAAGCCGCACGCCCCCTGACCACCCCGTCGCCACCACCCGTCTGCACTACCCTCGGACGGCATGATCGCGACCCCCGACCGTACGCCCCTGCCCCGGGACTTCTTCGACCGGCCCGTCCTTGACGTCGCCCCCGGCCTCCTGGGCCGCATCCTCGTACGCAGCACCCCGGACGGTCCGATCACCCTCCGCCTCACAGAGGTCGAGGCCTACGACGGCCCGAACGACCCCGGCTCCCACGCTTATCGCGGCCGCACGCCCCGCAATGACGTGATGTTCGGTCCCCCCGGACACGTCTACGTCTACTTCACGTACGGCATGTGGCACTGCATGAACCTGGTGTGCGGCCCCGACGGCCGGGCGAGCGCGGTCCTGCTGCGCGCCGGCGAGATCGTCGAGGGCGCCGAGCTCGCCCGCACACGTCGACTCTCGGCCCGCAACGACAGGGAACTGGCCAAAGGCCCGGCCCGCCTGGCAACGGCCCTGGCCGTGGACCGAGCCCTGGACGGCACGGACGCGTGCGCCTCCGGCGAGACCCCGCTGAGGATCCTGGCGGGCACCCCGACCACCTCCGACCAGGTACGCAACGGCCCACGCACCGGAGTGGCCGGCGACGGCGGAAACGGTGAGGTCCACCCCTGGCGCTACTGGATCGCCAACGACCCGACGGTGAGCCCCTATAGGGCCCACGTCCCGAGGCGTCGCCGAAGTTGACGCGCCATGACGAGACGCGTAACGTGGCCCGAGCCGCTGAACCGGGTACTGCGAAGTCAGCAGCCGGAGCGGCCAACCCACTACCTAGGAGAACCCCTCAGCGGGGTCGATTCCGGCGTGCCCGCATGCCCGAAATTCGATTGCGCAGAGTCCGATTATGAATCGGGCGGGGGAATCGGCTAACGTAGTGAATGTCGAAAGGCCGACGGGCGAAAGCCCAGAGCTTCAAGACATCCCGCCGACAGGGAATCGGATCGAGAAAAGGATCTGATAGAGTCGGAAACGCAAGACCGAAGGGAAGCGCCCGGAGGAAAGCCCGAGAGGGTGAGTACAAAGGAAGCGTCCGTTCCTTGAGAACTCAACAGCGTGCCAAAAATCAACGCCAGATATGTTGATACCCCGTCCACCGGAACATCAGTTCTCGGTGGCGAGGTTCCTTTGAAAAAACACAGCGAGGACGTTGTGAACGACCGCCTTATTCCGGTGGTTGTTCCGCTCTCGTGATGTGTGCACCCGATTACGGGTAAACATTCACGGAGAGTTTGATCCTGGCTCAGGACGAACGCTGGCGGCGTGCTTAACACATGCAAGTCGAACGATGAACCACTTCGGTGGGGATTAGTGGCGAACGGGTGAGTAACACGTGGGCAATCTGCCCTTCACTCTGGGACAAGCCCTGGAAACGGGGTCTAATACCGGATACCACCTTCACTGGCATCTGTGAAGGTTGAAAGCTCCGGCGGTGAAGGATGAGCCCGCGGCCTATCAGCTTGTTGGTGAGGTAATGGCTCACCAAGGCGACGACGGGTAGCCGGCCTGAGAGGGCGACCGGCCACACTGGGACTGAGACACGGCCCAGACTCCTACGGGAGGCAGCAGTGGGGAATATTGCACAATGGGCGAAAGCCTGATGCAGCGACGCCGCGTGAGGGATGACGGCCTTCGGGTTGTAAACCTCTTTCAGCAGGGAAGAAGCGAAAGTGACGGTACCTGCAGAAGAAGCGCCGGCTAACTACGTGCCAGCAGCCGCGGTAATACGTAGGGCGCAAGCGTTGTCCGGAATTATTGGGCGTAAAGAGCTCGTAGGCGGCTTGTCACGTCGGGTGTGAAAGCCCGGGGCTTAACCCCGGGTCTGCATTCGATACGGGCTAGCTAGAGTGTGGTAGGGGAGATCGGAATTCCTGGTGTAGCGGTGAAATGCGCAGATATCAGGAGGAACACCGGTGGCGAAGGCGGATCTCTGGGCCATTACTGACGCTGAGGAGCGAAAGCGTGGGGAGCGAACAGGATTAGATACCCTGGTAGTCCACGCCGTAAACGGTGGGAACTAGGTGTTGGCGACATTCCACGTCGTCGGTGCCGCAGCTAACGCATTAAGTTCCCCGCCTGGGGAGTACGGCCGCAAGGCTAAAACTCAAAGGAATTGACGGGGGCCCGCACAAGCAGCGGAGCATGTGGCTTAATTCGACGCAACGCGAAGAACCTTACCAAGGCTTGACATACACCGGAAAGCATTAGAGATAGTGCCCCCCTTGTGGTCGGTGTACAGGTGGTGCATGGCTGTCGTCAGCTCGTGTCGTGAGATGTTGGGTTAAGTCCCGCAACGAGCGCAACCCTTGTTCTGTGTTGCCAGCATGCCCTTCGGGGTGATGGGGACTCACAGGAGACCGCCGGGGTCAACTCGGAGGAAGGTGGGGACGACGTCAAGTCATCATGCCCCTTATGTCTTGGGCTGCACACGTGCTACAATGGCAGGTACAATGAGCTGCGATACCGTGAGGTGGAGCGAATCTCAAAAAGCCTGTCTCAGTTCGGATTGGGGTCTGCAACTCGACCCCATGAAGTCGGAGTTGCTAGTAATCGCAGATCAGCATTGCTGCGGTGAATACGTTCCCGGGCCTTGTACACACCGCCCGTCACGTCACGAAAGTCGGTAACACCCGAAGCCGGTGGCCCAACCCCTTGTGGGAGGGAGCTGTCGAAGGTGGGACTGGCGATTGGGACGAAGTCGTAACAAGGTAGCCGTACCGGAAGGTGCGGCTGGATCACCTCCTTTCTAAGGAGCACTTCTCACCGAGTCCTTCGGGACGAGGTCAGAGGCCACTACGCAGGCAAACGTTCTGCGGTGGTTGCTCATGGGTGGAACGTTGATTATTCGGCACTCTCAGTCATCTCGGGCTGCCAGTACTGCTCTTCGGAGCGTGGAACGCTGATCACGAGTGGCGGGGGTGCCGGGCACGCTGTTGGGTGTCTGAAGTAACGGCCGTGAGGTTGTGCTTCGGTTGCCGGCGCCGGTGAAGCACTCCTGTTAAGGGGTGTGTGACGGTGTACTGGTCGTTGTTTGAGAACTGCACAGTGGACGCGAGCATCTGTGGCCAAGTTTTTAAGGGCGCACGGTGGATGCCTTGGTACCAGGAACCGATGAAGGACGTGGGAGGCCACGATAGTCCCCGGGGAGTCGTCAACCAGGCTTTGATCCGGGGGTTTCCGAATGGGGAAACCCGGCAGTCGTCATGGGCTGTCACCCTTGCCTGAACACATAGGGCAAGTGGAGGGAACGCGGGGAAGTGAAACATCTCAGTACCCGCAGGAAGAGAAAACAACCGTGATTCCGGGAGTAGTGGCGAGCGAAACCGGATGAGGCTAAACCGTATACGTGTGAGACCCGGCAGGGGTTGCGTATGCGGGGTTGTGGGATCTCTCTTCTGTTGTCTGCCGGCAACAGGACGAGTCAGAAACCGTTGATGTAGGCGAAGGACATGCGAAAGGTCCGGCGTAGAGGGTAAGACCCCCGTAGTCGAAACATCAGCGGCTCGTTTGAGAGACACCCAAGTAGCACGGGGCCCGAGAAATCCCGTGTGAATCTGGCGGGACCACCCGCTAAGCCTAAATATTCCCTGGTGACCGATAGCGGATAGTACCGTGAGGGAATGGTGAAAAGTACCCCGGGAGGGGAGTGAAATAGTACCTGAAACCGTGTGCCTACAAGCCGTGGGAGCGTCGGATACAGCTTGCTGTATCTCGTGACTGCGTGCCTTTTGAAGAATGAGCCTGCGAGTTTGCGGTGTGTTGCGAGGTTAACCCGTGTGGGGAAGCCGTAGCGAAAGCGAGTCCGAATAGGGCGGTTCAGTAGCGCGCTCAAGACCCGAAGCGGAGTGATCTAGCCATGGGCAGGTTGAAGCGGAGGTAAGACTTCGTGGAGGACCGAACCCACCAGGGTTGAAAACCTGGGGGATGACCTGTGGTTAGGGGTGAAAGGCCAATCAAACTCCGTGATAGCTGGTTCTCCCCGAAATGCATTTAGGTGCAGCGTCGTGTGTTTCTTGCCGGAGGTAGAGCACTGGATAGGCGATGGGCCCTACCGGGTTACTGACCTTAGCCAAACTCCGAATGCCGGTAAGTGAGAGCGCGGCAGTGAGACTGTGGGGGATAAGCTCCATGGTCGAGAGGGAAACAGCCCAGAGCATCGACTAAGGCCCCTAAGCGTACGCTAAGTGGGAAAGGATGTGGAGTCGCAGAGACAACCAGGAGGTTGGCTTAGAAGCAGCCACCCTTGAAAGAGTGCGTAATAGCTCACTGGTCTAGTGATTCCGCGCCGACAATGTAGCGGGGCTCAAGCGTACCGCCGAAGTCGTGTCATTGCAGCAATACGCCCAACGGCGGCTGTGATGGGTAGGGGAGCGTCGTGTGCCGGGTGAAGCCGCGCCGGAAGGCAGTGGTGGACGGTTCACGAGTGAGAATGCAGGCATGAGTAGCGATTCACACGTGAGAAACGTGTGCGCCGATTGACTAAGGGTTCCTGGGTCAAGCTGATCTGCCCAGGGTAAGTCGGGACCTAAGGCGAGGCCGACAGGCGTAGTCGATGGATAACCGGTTGATATTCCGGTACCCGCTGTGAAGCGTCAAACATTGAACCAGGCGATGCTAAGTCCGTGAAGCCGCCCTGGAGCCTTCGGGCAAAGGGGAGTGGTGGAGCCGACGGACCAGACCTGTAGTAGGTGAGTGATGGGGTGACGCAGGAAGGTAGTCCAGCCCGGGCGGTGGTTGTCCCGGGGTAAGGGTGTAGGCCGTGCGATAGGTAAATCCGTCGCACATGAGGCTGAGACCTGATGCCGAGCCGATTGTGGTGAAGTGGATGATCCTATGCTGTCGAGAAAAGCCTCTAGCGAGTTTCATGGCGGCCCGTACCCTAAACCGACTCAGGTGGTCAGGTAGAGAATACCGAGGCGTTCGGGTGAACTATGGTTAAGGAACTCGGCAAAATGCCCCCGTAACTTCGGGAGAAGGGGGCCATCACCGGTGATCCGATTTACTCGGTGAGCTGGGGGTGGCCGCAGAGACCAGCGAGAAGCGACTGTTTACTAAAAACACAGGTCCGTGCGAAGCCGTAAGGCGATGTATACGGACTGACGCCTGCCCGGTGCTGGAACGTTAAGGGGACCGGTTAGTCAGGATTCGTCCTGGCGAAGCTGAGAACTTAAGCGCCAGTAAACGGCGGTGGTAACTATAACCATCCTAAGGTAGCGAAATTCCTTGTCGGGTAAGTTCCGACCTGCACGAATGGCGTAACGACTTCTCGACTGTCTCAACCATAGGCCCGGTGAAATTGCACTACGAGTAAAGATGCTCGTTTCGCGCAGCAGGACGGAAAGACCCCGGGACCTTTACTACAGTTTGATATTGGTGTTCGGTTCGGCTTGTGTAGGATAGGTGGGAGACTGTGAACTCTGGACGCCAGTTCAGGGGGAGTCATCGTTGAAATACCACTCTGGTCGTGCTGGATGTCTAACCTGGGTCCGTGATCCGGATCAGGGACAGTGTCTGATGGGTAGTTTAACTGGGGCGGTTGCCTCCTAAAGAGTAACGGAGGCGCCCAAAGGTTCCCTCAGCCTGGTTGGCAATCAGGTGTTGAGTGTAAGTGCACAAGGGAGCTTGACTGTGAGACCGACGGGTCGAGCAGGGACGAAAGTCGGGACTAGTGATCCGGCGGTGGCTTGTGGAAGCGCCGTCGCTCAACGGATAAAAGGTACCCCGGGGATAACAGGCTGATCTTCCCCAAGAGTCCATATCGACGGGATGGTTTGGCACCTCGATGTCGGCTCGTCGCATCCTGGGGCTGGAGTCGGTCCCAAGGGTTGGGCTGTTCGCCCATTAAAGCGGTACGCGAGCTGGGTTTAGAACGTCGTGAGACAGTTCGGTCCCTATCCGCTGCGCGCGCAGGAATATTGAGAAGGGCTGTCCCTAGTACGAGAGGACCGGGACGGACGAACCTCTGGTGTGCCAGTTGTTCTGCCAAGGGCATGGCTGGTTGGCTACGTTCGGGAGGGATAACCGCTGAAAGCATCTAAGCGGGAAGCCTGCTTCGAGATGAGTATTCCCACCCACTTGATGGGGTAAGGCTCCCAGTAGACGACTGGGTTGATAGGCCGGATCTGGAAGCACGGTAACGTGTGGAGGTGACCGGTACTAATAGGCCGAGGGCTTGTCCATAGATGCTCGCGTCCACTGTGTTAGTTCTGAGGCAACGACCGTTGCCGGTTTCTTGAGCAGAACAGACAAAAGAAAAGTGTGCTTGTTCGCTCGAAACCATTAGGGTTTCGGTGGTTATAGCGTGAGGGAAACGCCCGGTTACATTTCGAACCCGGAAGCTAAGCCTTACAGCGCCGATGGTACTGCAGGGGGGACCCTGTGGGAGAGTAGGACGCCGCCGAACAATCTTTGGGAAGGACCCCTGGTCACCAGCGTTCAGCTGGGACCAGGGGTCCTTTGTTTTTACAATGCTTGCGGTACCGAAGACAGGAGTCACCGATGTCCACCAACTCTCCCGACGATCGACCGGAGCGCGAACCGCGGCGACGGGACAGTGGTGACCGCGGCGACCGGGGTGATCGAGGCGGTTACCGAGGCGGCGACCGTAGCGGCGACCGTGGCGGGGTTCGTCGCGACAACGACCGTGGTGGCTACGGGCGTCGTGACGATCGCCGTAGTGACGACCGGGGCGGCGACCGCGGTGGCTTCCGCCGTGACGACCGGCGCGATGACCGGCGTGACGATCGTCGTGGCGATGACCGCGGTGGCATCCGGCGGGACGACAACCGTGGCGGTGGCTACGGCCGGCGCGACGACCGTGGCGGCGACCGGCGTGAAGGCGATCGGGGCCCCCGTCCGCCGTTCCGTAGGGACGACCGTTCCCCTGGGCCGCGTCGAGACGACCGTGACCGTGGCGCCCGTCGCGAGGGCGATCGTCCGTCCTTCCGTCGTGACGACCGGGGGGAGCGTCGCGACGACGAGCGTGGCGGTTTCGGCCGGCGCGATGACCGTCGTGGCGATGACCGTGGCAGCTTCCGGCGGGACGACAACCGTGGTGGCGGTTTCGGCTGGCGCGACGACCGTGGCGGCGATCGTCGTAGCGACGACCGTCGCGAGGGTGACCGCGGCGGTTTCCGGCGCGACGACCGGGACCGTGGGTTCCGTGGCGACGACCGTGACCGTGGCTTCCGGCGTGACGATCGCCGTGACGACCGTCGTGGTGACGACCGCGGTGGCGACCGACGGGACTTCCGGCGGGATGACCGGCGCGACGACCGACGTGGTGACGACCGCGGTGGCGACCGACGGGACTTCCGGCGGGATGACCGGCGCGACGACCGACGTGGCGATGACCGCGGTGGGTTCCGTCGCGACGACCGCCGGGACGACCGGCGTGACGACCGACGTGGCGATGACCGCGGTGGGTTCCGTCGCGACGACCGCCGGGACGACCGGCGTGACGACCGACGTGGCGATGACCGCGGTGGGTTCCGCCGGGATGACCGGCGTGACGACCGACGTGGCGATGACCGTGGTGGCTTCCGGCGGGATGACAGCCGGGGCGACCGTGGTGGGTTCCGTGGGCGTGACGACCGTGGCGGTCATGGGCCCCGTCGGGACGACCGCGGCGGGCGTCCCGGAGGGTTCCGTGGGCGTGACGATCGGCGGGATGACCGGCGCGACGACCGACGTGGCGGTGGCCGGTTCCGTGATGAGCGGGATCGGGCGGACCGTGAGCCGATCAAGCGGCTGCCGATCCCGGAGGACGTCACGGGTGACGAGATCGACAAGGACGTACGGCAGGAGCTGCAGAGCCTACCGAAGACGCTCGCGGAGGACGTCGCCAAGAACCTGGTGATGGTCGCGCGGCTCATCGACGAGGACCCCGAGGGCGCGTACGGCTACTCCAAGGTTGCCCTTCGGCTGGCGTCGCGTGTCGCGGCCGTACGAGAGGCGGCCGGGTTCGCGGCGTACGCGAACCAGAAGTACGCCGAGGCGCTTGCCGAGTTCCGGGCGGCGCGGCGGATGAGCGGTGGCGTGGAGCTGTGGCCGCTGATGGCCGACTGCGAGCGTGGGCTCGGGCGGCCGGAGAAGGCGCTGGACATGGCCGGCGCGGCCGAGGCGCACAAGCTGGACAAGGCCGGGCAGGTCGAGATGCGGCTCGTCGCGGCCGGCGCTCGGCGTGACATGGGGCAGCTGGACGCGGCCATCGTGACGCTGCAGAGCCCCGAGCTGGCCTCCAACGCCGTACAGCCGTGGACCGCGCGGCTGCGGTACGCCTACGCGGACGCGCTGATGGCCGCCGGGCGGCAGGGTGAGGCGCGCGAATGGTTCGCCAAGGCCGTCGAGGCGGACAAGGACGGCAGCACGGATGCCTCCGACCGGCTCGCCGAGTTGGACGGTGTCGAGTTCGTCGACGCCTTCGACGAGGGCGAGAGCGAGGGCGAGAGCGACGACATCCGTGAGGAGCAGGCTCAGGCCGATCCCGAAGAGGGCGGCAAGGAGTGAGCTGCGTGTGACTTGAAGGGCGGGATCCCGGGCCGGGGTCCCGCCCTTTTGCGTTCACCCGTCCAGGGTGCGCAGGACCAGGCCCGAGGCCGGCTTCGGGCCGAACGACGTCGACTTGCGGGGCATCGTGACGCCCTGGCGGGCCAGGTCGCGGACGACGTCCTCGCGGACCGGGTGCATCAGGACGGCCGTGCCGCCGTCGCGTTCCGCCTTTTTGACGGTGGCGGCGGTGTCGTGGATGTAGGCGATGCGGTTGGGGTCGTCCTCGGGGATGTGCCAGACGTGGGCGAGGAGTGCGGCGTGCAGGACGGTGGCGTCCAGGGTGCGCCAGGCTGCGGGGCGGTCGGCGGGGACCGTGCGGTCGAGGAGGGCCGGGTCGGGGTCGTCGACGAGGTGGAAGGCGCCGTCTCCGGCGAGGAGGTAGGCGTTGCCCGCGCAGGCCGCGTCGGCCAGCGCCTCCAGGGCCTCGGCAAGCGGGACTTCGAGGCGGCGCACGCGGAAGTGACCGTCGAGGGCGGCCAGGGCGTCCGGCACCGGAAGGTCGTGCAGGAGGCGGTGGATGGCTCGGACGCGGAGGGGGTAGCGGGCCGTGTCGACGAGGAGGACCAGGCCGTAGTCCCAGGGGCTGGGGGAGCCGTGCTCCGCGCGTAGACGTCGGTATGTCGCCCAGCGGTGATGGCCGTCGGCGATCAGGGCCTGGTGGAGGGTCAGGCCGGACTGGACGCGGGCCAGGTCGGCCGGGTCGGTGATCGACCACAGGCGGTGGCTGAAGCCGTCCTCCGTGGTGGTCGCGAAGAGCGGCGGGCGTTCGACCGTGCGCTCGATGACGGCGGTCGTGTCGGTCGCCGTGCCGTTGCCGCGGTAGGTCAGCAGCAGCGGCTCGAGGTTCGCCGAGGTGGCGCGCATCAGAGCCGCTCTGTCGGCGACCACGTGCGGCATGACGTCCTCGTGCGGCAGGACGAGGCCCTCCGAGGGCTCCGTCACGCGCAGGGCGCCGATGACGCCGCGCTGCAGCATGCCCTCGCCGTCACACTGCTCGTAGACGTACAGGCCGGGCTCGGGGTCGGCGGTCAGCACGCCTTCCGACAGCCAGCGGCGCAGGGTCGTCGCGGCCTGGTTGTTGCGGGCGTCCGCGGTGTCGGCCTGAGGGAGAATCAGCCGCACGATGTTGTACGGGTCCGCGTCCTGGAGATGGTTCAGGCCGTCGGGACGGACGACGACGTCGTACGGAGGCGATGTCACGGCGGCCAGGTTGCCGACCCGGTCGGGGTCGTAGCGAAGGCCTCGGAACGGGGTGAGTTCGAGGCCTCGGCGCGCCGTTGCTTCCTGGTGACCTGCTGTGTTCATCCCGGCATCGTACGGGTGTCAGTGGCATGGGGGATGATCTAAGGAAAGCCGTCGAACGAGGAGCGATGTGGAATGAGCCAGAGCGTCAGGAGGAGGCCGGAGGGCAGTGGCCAGGCTCTGAGCGAGGCGTACGACACGGCGCTGCTCGACCTCGACGGTGTGGTGTACGCCGGGGGCAACGCGATCGTGCATGCCGTCGGGTCGCTGGCCACGGCCCGTGCGGGCGGGATGCACCTTGCGTATGTCACGAACAACGCCCTGCGGACTCCGGACGTCGTGGCCGCGCATCTGACCGCGCTGGGGATACCCACGGGGGCGGACGACGTCATCACCTCGGCGCAGGCGGTCGCGCGGCTGATCAGTGAGCAGGTGCCGACGGGCGCCCGGGTGCTGGTGATCGGCGGGGAGGGACTGCGGGTGGCGTTGCGCGAGCGCGGGCTGGAGCCGGTGGAGTCGGCGGACGACGATCCGGCGGCCGTCGTGCAGGGGTACGGCGGGCCGGAGCTGGCGTGGGGGCGGTTCGCGGAGGCGTGCTTCGCCATCGCGCGCGGGGTGCCGTGGTTCGCGTCCAACACCGACCTGACGATTCCGAGCGCGCGCGGGATCGCGCCGGGCAACGGGGCGGCGGTGGAGGTCGTGCGCATCGCCACCGGCGCCGAGCCACAGGTGGCGGGCAAGCCATTGCCCCCCATGCACCGGGAGACCATCCTGCGCACCGGCGCCGAGCGGCCGCTGGTCGTCGGGGACCGGCTGGACACGGACATCGAGGGCGCGTTCAACGGGGACGTCGACTCGTTGCTCGTGCTGACCGGGGTGACCGATGGCGCGCAGCTGCTTGCCGCGCCGCCGCAGCACCGGCCGACTTATGTCGACGCCGATCTGCGCGGGTTGCTCACCGGGCAGCCGGAGGTCGCCGAGGACGGAGAAGGATTCCGGTGCGGTGGCTGGACGGCGACCGCCCGCGTGGACCGGCTGGAACTCGCCGGTGACGGCGAGGCCTTGGACGGGCTGCGGGCGCTGTGTGCGGCGGCCTGGACCGCGGCCGGGGAGGGCTCGTGCGCGCTGGACGCGGGCAAGGAGCTGGCGCGGCTGGGGTTGTGACCTCGTAGGGAAGCACGTGGCCCGGGATGTGACGCCGCGGGGAGGGAATGTGGCCGGGGTTGTGACGCCGTACGGCGGCATCGTGACCTTGTACGGCGGCAGCGTGACCATGTACGGCCGGATCGTGGCTGAATGGGAGGGTAGGCTAACCTAACTGCGTGTTGGTCGACAGTCCTCCTGAACAGCGCGCGGAGTCCCAGTCCGCGCCCCCAACCCGACGGGCGATACGTGCCGTTGGGTTGCTCGTCTCTGTCCTGATTCTGGTGGTCGCCGTTCTGGCGAGCATCGCGATCGGGGCGAAACAGCTGTCCCTGGGGGAGGTCTGGCACGGACTGTTCGAGAGTTCCGGGACCTACGGCGACGTCGTGGTCGACGACCGGATCTCGCGCACTGTCCTCGGACTGCTGGCCGGCGCCGCGCTCGGTCTCGCCGGGGCGGTGCTGCAGGCGCTCACCCGCAATCCGCTCGCCGACCCCGGGCTGCTCGGCATCAACGCGGGCGCGTCCGCCGCGGTTGTCACCGCCATCACGTTCTTCGGTGTCACCAGCCTCAGTGGCTATGTCTGGTTCGCCTTCCTCGGCGCGGCAGCGGTCGGGGCGTTGGTGTGGTTCCTCGGCGGCAGTCGGGGCGCCACACCGGTGCGGCTCGCGCTCGCCGGTACGGCGATCAGCGCCGCGCTCTACGGCTATCTCCAGGCCGTGATGATCATGGACGACGCGGCGCTGAACAAGATGCGCTTCTGGACGGTCGGTTCGCTGACCTCGGCGACGGACTCGACCATCAGGCAGGTGCTGCCGTTCCTCGTCGTGGGCGTGGTCCTCGCCCTGGCCCTCGCCCGGCCGCTCAACGCCATGGAGATGGGCGACGACACCGCCAAGGCTCTCGGCGCCAACCTGAACCGGACCCGGGTGCTGTCGATGCTCGCCGCGACCGTGCTGTGCGGCGCCGCGACCGCGGCCTGCGGGCCGATCGTGTTCGTCGGCCTGATGGTGCCGCATGTCGTGCGGTCCTTCACCGGCCCTGACCTGCGCTGGATCCTGCCGTATGCGGCCGTCCTGTCGCCTGTGCTGCTGCTCGGCGCCGACGTGCTCGGCCGGACCGTCACCCGGCCCGCCGAACTCCAGGTCGGCATCGTCACCGCGATCCTCGGCGGACCGGTCTTCATCTTTCTCGTACGACGGCGGAGGACGGCCCAGCTGTGAGGACCGCAGTGAAGAGCGAAGCCAAGACCGAGGCGCCGGCGGCGAGCACCCGCGCCTCCCGTGCCGTGCGGACGCCGGGCGGGATCTCCGTCCGGCTGGACGTGCGGGCGCTGACGGCCGTCGTCCTGTTGCTGCTCGCCGCGCTCGCCGCGAGCGTCCTGCTGATCGGCACCGGCGACTTCCCGATCTCGGCGGGCGACGTGCTCAAGACGCTGGCCGGAAACGGCAACGCGGGGCAGGAGTTCATCGTCAACGAACTGCGGCTGCCGAGGGTCCTGGTCGGGCTTCTGGTCGGTGCCGCGCTCGGTCTCGGCGGGGCGCTGTTCCAGGCGTTGTCCCGCAACCCGCTGGGCAGCCCGGACATCCTCGGCCTCGGGCAGGGGGCCACGGCCGGGGCGCTCGTGGTGATCGTGCTGTTCTCCGGGGACTCCGCCCAGGTCACCGTCGGAGCGCTCGTGGGCGGACTCGCGACCGGGCTCGCCATCTATCTGCTCGCCTGGAAGCGGGGTGTGCACGGTTACCGACTGGTCCTGGTCGGTATCGGCATGTCCGCGATCATGACTGCGGTCAACGGCTATCTGCTGACCAAGGCCGACCTCGTCGACGCGGCCCGCGCGGTCGTGTGGATGACCGGCTCCCTCAGCGGTCGTGACTGGGCCCAGGTCTGGCCGCTGCTCGCGCTGTGCGTCGTCCTCGTGCCGCTCGTCCTCGCCAATGCGCGCGGGCTGCGGATGATGGAGATGGGCGACGACGTCTCGTACGCCCTCGGAGTGCGTGTCGAACGCGTACGGCTGCTGCTGATGCTGGCCGCCGTGCTGCTCACCGCGGCCGCCACCGCCGCCGCCGGACCCGTCAGTTTCGTGGCGCTGACCGCCCCGCAGCTCGCCCGGCGCCTGACCCGCTCGCCCGGGCCGAACCTGCTGCCCTCGCTGTGCATGGGCGCCGCCCTCCTCGTCACCGCCGACTGGATCTCCCAGCGGGTCTTCGGCGCCGACCAGATGCCCGTGGGCGTGGTCACGGGCATGCTCGGCGGCGTATACCTGCTCTGGCTGCTGGTCACCGAGCGCAAGGCGGGCCGGATATGAGGCCCGGCAGCAACGGCAACGAGAGCCTCAGCAACGGGCTGAACAACCCAAGGAGCACTGTGAACCGCCTGTCCGCCGACAACGTCACCCTCGCCTACGACCAGCGGGTCATCGCCGAGCAGCTGTCGGTGGAGATACCCGACAACTCCTTCACCGTGATCGTCGGCCCGAACGCGTGCGGCAAGTCCACGCTGCTGCGGGCGCTGTCACGGATGCTCAAGCCCACCCAGGGCCGGGTCCTGCTCGACGGGTCGGTCATCCAGTCGATGCCGGCGAAGAAGGTCGCGCGCACGCTGGGGCTGCTGCCGCAGTCGTCGATCGCACCGGACGGGATCACCGTCGCCGACCTGGTGGGCCGCGGCCGGTACCCGCACCAGGGGATCCTGCGCCAGTGGTCGACCGAGGACGAGCGGGTCGTACAGGAGTCGATGGAGCAGACCGGTGTCGCCGAGCTCGCGGATCGCTATGTCGACGAACTGTCCGGCGGTCAGCGGCAGCGCGTGTGGATCGCTATGGCGCTCGCCCAGCAGACGCCGCTGCTGCTGCTCGACGAGCCGACGACCTACCTCGACATCCAGCACCAGATCGACGTCCTCGACCTGTGCGCCCAACTGCACGAGGAGCAGGGGCGGACGCTGGTCGCCGTGCTGCACGATCTGAACCACGCCGCCCGGTACGCCACGCACCTCATCGCCCTGCGCGAAGGGGAGATCATCGCCGAGGGCGCGCCGAACGACATCGTGACGGCCGGGCTGGTCGAGGACGTCTTCGGGCTGCGATGCCAGGTCATCGACGACCCCGAGACGGGAACACCGCTGGTGGTTCCGGCGGCGCGCAAGGCGCGGGTCGGGGACAAGGCGGACGTCACGAAGGTGGCCGCCACGGAAGCCTCCTGAGGTGACTCGGAGAAGCCTCCTGAGCTGACTTGAGGAAACGTCCTGAGGTGTCTTAAAGAATCTTCCTGAGGAGCAGCAGGTCGCGCAGGCCCGCGTGCAGCTTCACCCGGCCCGAGCCCCACGCCCTGGCGAAGTTCAGCTCGCCGTCGACCATGGCGACCAGGTCTTCGCCGGTCATGCTCAGCCTGATCTGGGCCTTCTCGCGAGGCGGCCCCTGGAGCGTGTCGTGGACCTGGATGCGGCCGCCCGCCATGCGGCCGGCGAAGGTGACGTCCAGGTCGGTGATGTGGCAGCTCACCGAGCGGTCCAGGGCAGCGGCCGAGCGGACGTCCCCTTCGGCGCGCTGCATGTTGTCCGAGAGCTTTTCGAGTGCGGCGCGGCACTCCTCAGTCGTGGCCATCGCGATCGACGGTACCCCAGCGGTTCGGGGTAGCGTCTGGGCATGAGCGACACAGTTCCGCGGACGGAGGTCCCGGAGGAGACCGAGGCCGAGGCCGGACAGGTGACCGACCCCGGGCTCGCGATCGAACCCGAGTACGACCCCGCCGCCCCCGCCCCGCTGAACGTCCCCCGCACCCCCACCGGCCACGCCGACGTCGACGCGCAGTTGGAGCGGCTCGGCGATGCCGACCACCTCGCCACGGACGGGCACCTGGAGGTGTACGAGGATGTACACCTGGGGCTGCGCGACGTGCTCACCGCGCTCGACGCCCGCCCGGGACCTCCGGCGCCCCCGTCGACGTATGGGACTAGGAGCTGAACCGAAAGTGGCAGGAGTCGCACGCCGCCGTCTTGACGCGGAGCTGGTCCGCCGGAAGCTTGCGCGCTCGCGCGAGCACGCCAGCCAGCTGATCGCCGCAGGGCGGGTCACCGTCGGCAAGACCGTCGCGACCAAGCCGGCCACGCAGGTGGAGACCGCGGCGGCGATCGTCGTCGTCGCCGACGGCAGCGATCCCGAGTACGTGTCCCGGGGAGGGCACAAGCTCGCGGGCGCTTTGGAGGTCTTCGTACCCCAGGGTCTGGCGGTCGAAGGGCGGCGGGCGCTCGATGCCGGGGCGTCCACCGGCGGGTTCACCGATGTGCTGCTGCGGGCCGGAGCCGCCCAGGTCGTCGCCGTCGACGTCGGATACGGACAACTCGCCTGGACTCTCCAAAGCGATGAACGCGTGACCGTCAAAGACCGTACGAACGTACGCGAGTTGACGCTCGAAGCGATCGATGGGGAACCAGTGGATCTTGTCGTGGGGGATCTGTCCTTCATCCCGCTCGGACTGGTGCTGCCCGCCCTGGTGCGGTGCGTGAAGCCGGACGCCGATCTGGTGATGATGGTCAAGCCACAGTTCGAGGTGGGGAAGGAGCGGCTGGGCAGCGGCGGGGTCGTCCGCAGTCCCGAGCTGCGGGCCGAGGCCGTGCGCGGCGTGGCCGAGAAGGCATGGGAACTCGGGCTCGGGGTGAAGGGGGTCACGGCGAGTCCGTTGCCCGGACCCTCCGGGAATGTCGAGTACTTTCTGTGGCTGCGGACCGGGGCGCCCGCTCTGGACCCGGCCGACGTTGACCGTGCAGTTGCGGAGGGGCCGCGTTGACACAGAACCGAGCTCGTACTGTTTTTCTGCTCGCCCACACAGGGCGGCCCGCGGCCATTCGCAGCGCCGAGCTGGTGGTCAAGGGGCTGCTGCGGGAGGGCATCGGGGTGCGCGTCCTGGAGTACGAGGCCGCCGACCTGCCGCTGCCGGACGAGGTGGAGCTCGTCAAGGAGGCGACTGCCCAGTGCCTCGACGGGTGCGAGCTGCTGATAGTGCTGGGCGGCGACGGGACGCTGCTGCGGGGCGCCGAGTTCGCCCGTGCGTCCGGGGTGCCGATGCTGGGTGTGAACCTCGGGCGGGTCGGGTTCCTCGCGGAGGCCGAGCGCGACGATCTCGACAAGGTTGTCGACCGGGTCGTCACCAAGGCGTACGAGGTCGAGGAACGGATGACCGTCGACGTCGTCGTGCATCAGAACGGCGACATCGTGCACACGGACTGGGCGCTGAACGAGGCGGCCGTGCAGAAGGCGGGCGCCGAGAAGCTGCTCGAGGTCGTGCTGGAGATCGACGGGCGGCCGGTGACGGGGTTCGGGTGCGACGGGATCGTGCTGTCCACGCCGACGGGGTCCACGGCGTATGCCTTCTCGGCGGGTGGGCCTGTGGTGTGGCCCGAGGTCGAGGCGTTGTTGATGGTGCCGATCAGTGCGCATGCGTTGTTCGCGAAGCCATTGGTTACTTCGCCGGATTCCGTCTTGGCGGTGGAGGTTCTGCCTCACATTCCTCCGGGGGTGTTGTGGTGTGACGGGCGGCGGACCGTCGAGTTGCCGCCGGGGGCGCGGGTCGAGGTGCGGCGGGGGGCTGTGCCCGTGCGGTTGGCTCGGCTGCATCACGCGTCGTTCACTGACCGGCTTGTGGCGAAGTTCGCCTTGCCGGTTTCCGGATGGCGAGGGGCGCCTCACTAGCCCTTTGTAGGGGGTGGTGGGGGACTCGTGGCGGCTGCGGGTGGTTCGTGGTTGCTCGCGCAGTTCCCCGCGCCCCTGGGCGGCGTTGCACTCGGCCGGGTGACTTGTGCGGTCGATGCACATTCGTCACCTGCACCTTCACATCATCGGGCCGGGGGCCGTCGCACTTCCCCGTGCTGACCTCGTAAGGTCGTGTCCGTGTTGGAGGAGATGCGGATACGGTCGCTCGGAGTCATCGACGACGCTGTCGTCGAGTTGTCACCGGGGTTCACAGCCGTCACCGGTGAGACGGGTGCGGGCAAGACCATGGTGGTCACCAGCCTCGGGCTGCTGCTGGGTGGGCGTGCCGACCCGGCGCTCGTGAGGATCGGGGCCGACAAGGCGGTCGTGGAGGGGCGGATCACCGTCGCCGCGGGCGCGTCGGCCTTCGTGCGGGCCGAGGAGGCCGGGGCCGAGCTCGATGACGGGGCCCTGCTGATCAGCCGTACCGTTTCCGCCGAGGGGCGGTCACGGGCGCACGTGGGCGGGCGAAGCGTGCCTGTGGGGCTGCTCGCCGACCTCGCCGACGACCTCGTGGCGGTGCACGGGCAGACGGACCAGCAGGGCCTGTTGAAGCTGACCCGGCAGCGGCAGGCGCTCGACCGGTACGCCGGTGACGCCGTCGCCGTGCCGCTCGCCAAGTACGGCGAGGCGTACCGGCGGCTGCGGGCGGTCTCCGTCGAGCTCGACGAGATCACCACGCGCGCGCGTGAGCGGGCTCAGGAAGCCGACATGCTGCGGTTCGGGCTCGACGAGATCGCCGGTGTCGAGCCGCGCGCCGGGGAGGACGTGGAGCTCGCGGAGGAGGCCGAGCGGCTCGGGCACGCGGAGGCGCTGTCGTCGGCCGCCACGGCCGGGCACGCCGCGCTGGCCGGCAACCCGGAGGACCCCGAGGGCATCGACGCGGCGACGCTCGTCGCGGGCGCGCAGCGGGCCCTGGACGCCGTCCGGTCGCACGATCCGGCGCTGGCCGCGCTGGCCGACCGGATCGGCGAGATCGGGATCCTGCTGGGCGATGTCGCCGGGGAGTTGGCGGGGTACGCCGACGACCTGGACGCCGATCCCCTGAGGCTCGCGGCCGTCGAGGAACGGCGGGCCGCGCTGAACGCGCTCACACGGAAGTACGGCGAGGACGTCGCCACCGTGCTCACCTGGGCCGAGGAGAGCAGCCGGCGGCTGACCGAGCTGGACAGCGACGACGAGCGCATCGACGAGCTGACCGCCGAGCGGGACGGGCTGCGGGCCGAGCTGGGCGGGCTGGCGCAGGCGTTGACCGATGCGCGGGCGGAGGCCGCCGAGCGCTTCGCCGCCGCCGTGACGGCGGAGCTGGCCTCGCTGGCGATGCCGCACGCGCGCGTGTCCTTCGACATCCGGCAGACCGAGGATCCGCAGGGCGTGGAGGTCGGTGGGCGCGCGGTCGCCTACGGGCCCTCGGGTGTGGACGAGGTCGAGCTGCTGCTCGCCCCGCACCCGGGAGCACCGCCCCGGCCGATCGCCAAGGGCGCGTCCGGCGGTGAGCTGTCGCGTGTGATGCTCGCCGTCGAGGTCGTGTTCGCGGGGACCGATCCCGTGCCGACGTATCTCTTCGACGAGGTCGACGCCGGTGTCGGCGGCAAGGCGGCCGTGGAGATCGGCCGGCGGCTGGCCCGGCTGGCCAGGACCGCGCAGGTCGTCGTGGTGACCCACCTGCCGCAGGTGGCCGCCTTCGCCGACCGGCAGCTGCTCGTCGAGAAGACCAACGACGGGTCGGTCACCCGGTCCGGCGTGAAGGTCCTGGAGGGCGAGGAGCGGATCCGGGAGCTGTCCCGGATGCTCGCCGGTCAGGAGGACTCGGAGACGGCCCGCGCGCACGCGGAGGAGCTGCTGGAGACGGCCAGGGCGGACGGGTAGCCCGGCGGCGGACCGTAGGGTGGCCGGATGATCAAGCAAGCCGTCTCCTTCGGCCTCTCCGCCGCCCTCACCCGCGCCGCCGTCGCCGCCCTGCGTGCCAAGGTCCCCGGCGGCCGTGACCGCTGGGAGCGGAAGAACTACGCGGGCCGGACCGTGGAGTTGTACGCCGGGCCCGCCTCGGCCCTGGCGGCTGCGGTGGCCGTGGGACGGGTCGCGCCGACTGCCGGGGTCGCCGTGGCCGTGGCCGGAGCCTGCGGGGCGTATGACGACGTCGTGGGGGACGGTGACCCCCGGCGCGGGATCCGGGCGCATCTCTCCGCGCTCCGGGACGGCGAAGTGACCAGTGGGGCGGTCAAGTTGTTCGGGATCTCCGCCGCCGGGCTCGTCGCGGGGGCGGTCCTCAAGGAGCGGCCCCTGGACAAGCTGCTCGCGGGCGTCGTGATCGCCGGTGCCGCGCACTTCGTCAACCTCGTGGACGTGCGGCCGGGGCGGGCCGCAGCCGCGGTGTTCGCGCTCGGTGCGCCGGGGCTGTTGCGCCCGGGGCCCGGTGCCGAGTCGGCCGCCGGTGCCATGGGGGCCGCGGCGGCCGTACTGCCCGACGACCTCGGGGAGCGGGCGATGATCGGCGACACCGGTGCGCACGCGCTGGGCGCGGCCCTCGGGACGGCTGTCGTGGCCGGGAACGGACGCGCCGGGCTGGTCGCGCACGCCGCTGCGGTCGTCGTCGCGGCGGTGTACGGCGACAAGGTGAGTGGTCTCGCCCGCAGGGCGGTCGGGTGACGCGCCGCAGGTCGCGGAGCGTGCCCCGCGCGCGCATGTTCGGCCACGATCCCCACCCGGCCTCACTCGTGCAGGTGACCCGGCCCGGCGCGTTGCCCCGCAGCTGAGGCGTCCACGCCCTCCCGCCGTTCCCGGAACGGCCGTACGGCCTGGCATCCTTGGCGTAAACACGTCGTACGCGTAGGGATTCTCGCGGTACACCCCCTCCGCCCGATCCTTCTGTACGTTCTTCGTGACCGCCCGACCCGAAGCAGGAGCCCCGGCCACGTGACCCCCGTGAGCAGCCACTCACCGCACGGCCAGTCGTCGCTGCGCACCGTGCAGGTGCTGGGCGGCGGCAACGCCGGCAGCAGCGCGCATGTGCGATCGCTGGCCTCGGGGCTGGTCGCACGGGGCGTGCGGGTCACCGTGTGCGCCCCTGCCGAGGCCGATCACCTCTACGACTTCACGGGCGCCGGCGCCGAACACGTGCATGTGCCGCGCAGCAGCGATCCGGGTTCCGTGGCCACGCTGCGGGCCGCCTGCGTGGACGCCGACCTCGTGCACGCGCACGGGCTGCACGCGTCCTTCCGCGCCGTGCTCGCGCTGAGCGGGCGACGTACTCCGCTCGTCGTCACCTGGCACGACCGGGCCCACGCAGAGGGCGCCCGCGCCCATCTCCTGAGGCTGTTGGAGCGGCGGGTCGTCAAGGCCGCCTCCGTCGTGCTCGGGACCACCTCGGCGCTGGTGGACCGGGCCCGCCGGACCGGTGCCCGCGACGCGCGCCTCGCCGCCGTCGCGCTGCCCGCGCCGAGCCGTGCCGTCGAGCACGACGACCCCGACCGGCTGCGCCCCAAGGTCCGGGCCGAACTCGGCGCCACCGGACGCCCGTTGCTGATCGCCGTCGGCTCGCTGGAGCGGCATCGCGGGTACGACGTGCTGCTGGACGCCTCGCGCGCGTGGCTGCGGCTCGATCCCGTGCCGTTGGTCGTGATCGCGGGGGAGGGGGCGCTGCGGGCCGATCTGCAGCGCCGGATCGAGGACGAGGGGCTGCCCGTACGGCTCATCGGGCGGCGTGACGACGTCTCCGAGCTGCTCGCGGCGGCCGACGCGGCGCTGCTGCCGAGCAGTTGGGAGTCACGGTCGGTCCTCGCCCAGGAGGCCCTCCACGCGCGCGTGCCGCTCGTCGCCACCGACGTCGGCGGCGTGCCGGAACTCGTCGGCGACGCGGCCGAACTCGTCCCGTACGGCGACCCGGAGGCCCTCGCCGACGCCGTCGTACGGCTGCTCGGCGATCCCGAGCGGCAGGAGTTCCTCAGGGAGCGGGGCGCGCGGCAGGCGGCCACCTGGCCGACCGAGGACGAGACCGTCGCCCAAGTGCTCAGTGTGTACGACGAGTTGACGCAGCCGCAGCCCATGATCTAGACGCCCGGAAGCGTCCGTGGCCCACGTGCCGTTCTATCCCGCATGCCTGCGTGCCCGTAGCGCCAGACTCAACGCCAGCACCGTCTGCGGGTCGTCGAGGTCCGTGCCGAGCAACTCGCCGATGCGGGCGAGGCGGTTGTAGAGCGTCTGCCGGTTGAGGTGCAGCTCGCGGGCCGTCTCCGCCTTGCGGCCCGCGTGTGCCAAGTACGTCTCCAGGGTGGGCAGCAGGGGCGGCTTGGAGCGGTTGTCGTGGTCGCGGAGCGGGCCGATCGCGCGGTCCACGAAGGCCGCGAGGTCCGGGTGGTCGCGCAACCGCCACAGCAGCAGGTCGATGTCCAGGCGCCGGGCGTCGTACCAGGGGCGGTCGGACAGGCCCTGCGCCGCCGTGGCCGTCTCCGCCGCGTGCCTGAGGCCCGCCGAGGCTGCCGCCCAGCTGCCGGCCACCCCGACGACCACGACCGGTGGCGGCGCCCCGGGGCGCTGGACCCCGGCCCGCTCCACACCCGCCCGCAGCGCCACCGCCACCCGGTCCGCGACCGCCGACCGCTCCGACTCCGAACGCAGGCCCAGCAGCAGCGGCACCCGTCCCTCCACCGGCCGCACGCCCAACAGCACCGGCGCCCCGACGGAGGCCAGCTCCTCACCGACCGCGCGCGCCAGCACCGCCCAGCCCCCGCCCGGCGACAGCGCGTCCCCCAGCCGCATCACGACCGGCAGCAGCGGACTGTCACCCGGCTTGAAGCCCAGCACGCGCGCCTGTGCCGGGGCGTCCTCGGCGGCGATACGGCCCTCCGCGAGGTCGGTCAGGAAGTCGCCGCGTCCGCGCGCCGCCAGCTCCTCCTCCTGGCGCGCCTGCATCAGCACCACGGCCAGGCTGCCCGCGGCCCGCTCGGCGGCGATGCGGTGCACGGGCGCGAGCGGGCCCCGTACGGGGAGCAGCACGAGGCGGGCCCTCACCGACCCCGTCCCCGGGCCGCCACCCGGCACATCCACCAGCACCGATCCTCCCGGCGGCGGCGTGTCCTTGTGCTGGCCCCGCAGTCCCTCCCACACCTGCAACGGATCCGCGCCCTCGGGGCCCGCCCCGGCGGCGTACAGGAGTTGGCCGTCCGTCGTCTCCAGGAACACCGGGTTGCCGCTGAAGTCGGCCAGGATGCCCAGCACTTGGGGCACACCGCCGCCGCCGAGCAGCGCCTGCGTGCACCGGCGGTGCACCTCCTCGGCCCGTTGCAGCAGCGCGTAGTGGCCGTTGACGATCTCGGTGTGGATCTCCTCGGTGACCGTCACGAAGGCCACCTCGCGATGCAGCTGGACGAGCGGCAGACCGGCCGTGCGTGCCGTGTCGACCAGCGCGGCGGGCAGCCGCGTGAAGCGCGGGCCCAGCTCGACGACCAGGGCCGCGATGCCCCGCTCCGCCAGGGTGCGCACGAACGCGCGCTGGTCGGCAGGGCGCGTGCCGAGGCCGTAGCCCGTGGTCAGCAGCAGTTCCCCGCCCTTCAGCAGCGAGGCGATGTTGGGCACCTCGCCGGCGTGCACCCAGCGCACGGTCCGCCCCAGCCGGTCGCCGCCCGCGAGGACCTCCGGCAGCCCACTGCGCAGCCCGGGCAGCTCCAGCGCCCGCCGCACGGTGATCCCGGCGCTGTGGGTCCCGTAGCCGCTGTCCGTACCGCCCGTACCGCTGTCCATGTGCCGGACGCTACCCGTGCGCGGGCTTCCCTGACATCTCCGGAGCCGATCATGCGTTGCGGCGCGTGAGCGGGGTAGCCGCGTCGGCATGGACTTCAGCGTGGTTGCCGTGGCACGGGAGGACGAGAGTCCGGTCGAGGAGCCGCTGCGGGTGGCCGTGGCCGCCGATCGGCTCGGGTATCGCGAGGTGTGGGCGGGGGAGGGGCCGACCTGGGACTCCTTCGTCCTTGCCACGGCCATCGGGCGGGCCACCGAGCGGGTCGCGCTGACGGCCGGTCCCGTGGCGGTGTCGGTGCGCGAGCCGTTCGGGATCGCGCGGGGTGCCGCTTCGGTCGCCGCCGTCACCGGGCGCCCGGTCGGGGTGGCGCTGGGGACGTCCAGCAAGCGGGTGGTCGAGGGCGTGCACGGGGTGCCGCGGGTACGGCCCGCCGCGGCGATGGAGGCCTCGGCGGCGGCCCTGCGCGTCTTCCTGCACGGCAGGCCCGGCGAACCCGTCGTCCCCGGCAGCGCCTTCCCGCGACGCCTCCAGCCGCCCGGCGGCCCGCTCACCGTGGCGGCGTTCGGGGACCGCGCGATCGCCACGGCGGCGGTCCACGCCGACCGGATGCTGCTCGACATCGTCTCGCCGGAACAGGTGCGGACCCTGCGGGGGAGGCTTGAAGCGGCCGCCACGCGCGCGGGCCGTACGTCGCCGCCCACGCTGGCCGCCTGGCTGCCCGCCGCCGTCGAGCCGGACCCGGACTCCCTCGCACAGGTCCTGCGGAGCATCGCCGGGTATCTGACGGTGCCGGGCTACAGCGACATGTTCGAGGCGGCCGGCTTCGGGGAGGCGGTCGAGCTGGCCCGTACCGGTGCCGATCCGGGCACGCTGGTCCGGGCGCTGCCCGCCGCAGCGGCGGCCATGGTCGGCCTGGTGGGCGACCTGGACGCCGTACGCGCGCGTGTCGAGGCGTACGCCGAGGCCGGACTGGACGAGATCGCCCTCGTGCCGGCGACGGCGGGTGACCCGGGCGGGGAGCGGACGCTGACGGCGTTCAAGCAGATCGGCTGACGACGCCCGGGCCGACCGCGCTCAGGTCGGCCTGATGTTGTGGTTGAACCGGAAGACGTTGTCCGGGTCGTAGCGCCGTTTGAGTTCCGCCAGCCGCCGGGTGTTCTCGGCGCCCACTCCGGCCACGACCCGCTCGGCGCCCTCGTCCCCGATGAAGTTGAGGTAGACCGCGCCGGTGCTCCACGGCCGCGCGTCGGCGCGGACGTCCCTGACCCACTGGACGCACCGCTCGTCGTCCGCGGGGTCCTCCCAGATCGCGAAGGGGTGGACGGCCCAGGGCGCGTCGCGGTAGGGCACGGGGTATTCGGGCGGGCCGGCGGCGATCGCCCCGCCCAGCGGGAACAGCACATGGATGCTCCCGGTCGCGGGCATGGCCTCGCCCCGCGCGCAGAAGGCGTCCAGGTAGGTGTCGGGCGCACTCGTCAGGTACTCCGCCGACCAGTAGTTCCGCATCCCCGGCGGATCGTCGAGCATGCACTGGACATCGGCGTACGGCATTGCCCCGACGATCTCCGACTCGTGTGGCAGCGCCAGCAGGGGCTCGGCCAGCTTGCGCATGTCCTCCTCGGGCCCGGCGTACGTCAGCAGCGCACCGCACAGGATCGTGCCGACCAGGTGCGGCGGTACGAACTCCTCGGGCGGGCCGGTGAGATACAGCACGCCGCCGCTCGCCTCGTCCGGGGCCAGGGTGATCAGCTCGCGGTAGGTGCGGACGACCTCGGGGCCCGACTCCGGCAGGTACAGGACCAGCGCGATGGAGAACTCGGGCAGCTCATGGAGCTTGAGGGTGAGCGCGGTCGCGACTCCGAAGTTGCCGCCACCGCCGTGCAGGCCCCAGAACAGCTCCGGGTTCTCGTCGGCGCTCGCGTGGACCCGTTCGCCGTCCGCGGTGACGAGCTCGACACCGAGCAGATTGTCGACGGCCAGTCCGCACCAGCGGTCCAGCCAGCCGGAGCCGCCGCCGAGGACGAAACCGCCGACACCGGTCGTGGAGGCCCGGCCACCGGTCGTGGCGAGCCCGTGCGGCCGGCAGGCGAGGTCCAGGTCGCTCATCGTCGCCCCGCCCGCCACCCGTACCGCCTCGGCCGCGGGGTCGACGGTGACCGCGCGCATATGGCGCAGGTCGATCACCAGGCCGTTGTCGTTGAGCGCCATGCCCGCGACGCTGTGCCCGCCGCCGCGCACCGCGATGTTGAGGTCCAGGTCCCGGGCGAACCGCACGGCCCGCGCGACGTCGTCCTCGTCCACGCACTGCGCGATCACCGCGGGCCGCCGGTCGATCATGGCGTTGAAGACGACCCGCGCGTCGTCGTAGCCGAAGTCCCCCGGCGCGAACACATCACCGGCGAGATCCTCGCGCAGCGCGGTCAGGGCCGCGCCCGCCTTCGAGAGGGAAGCCATGGCCGCCGCCCCCTTCCGTTGCCGGGGCAGTCGCTGTTTCCCAGCCTAGGCGGGCGCGTCAGGGCAGTCCTGTTCAGCCGCCGTACGCCCCGGACGCCGTCAGCCGCAGCGCGGTGTCGATCAGCGGGACGTGGCTGAAGGCCTGCGGGAAGTTGCCGACCTGGCGCTGCAGGTGCGGGTCCCACTCCTCGGCCAGCAGACCGAGGTCGTTGCGCAGCGACAGCAGCTTCTCGAACAACTTGCGGGCCTCGTCGACGCGGCCGATCATCGCCAGGTCGTCCGCCATCCAGAACGAGCAGGCGAGGAAGGCGCCCTCGTCACCGGGGAGGCCGTCGACGCCCTCGTCCTCGCCCTGCGTCGGGTAGCGCAGGATGAAGCCGTCCGAGGTCGACAGCTCGCGCTGGATCGCCTCGATGGTGCCGATGACACGCTTGTCGTCCGGCGGTAGGAAGCCCATCTGCGGGATGAGCAGCAGGGAGGCGTCCAGTTCCTTCGAGCCGTACGACTGCGTGAAGGTGTTGCGCTCCTTGTCGTAACCCTTCTCACACACGTCCCGGTGGATGTCGTCACGCAGTTCGCGCCAGCGCTCCAGCGGGCCGTCCGCGTCGCCGGACTCGATGAGCTTGATGGTGCGGTCGACGGCTACCCAGGCCATCACCTTGGAGTGCACGAAGTGGCGGCGCGGGCCGCGCACCTCCCAGATGCCCTCGTCCGGCTCGTCCCAGTGGTCCTCCAGGTAGCGGATCAGCTTCAGCTGGAGCAGCGAGGCGTAGTCGTTGCGGGCCAGGCCCGTCATGTGGGCCAGGTGCAGGGCCTCGGTGACCTCGCCGTACACGTCCAGCTGGAGCTGGTGCGCGGCGCCGTTGCCGACCCGGACCGGCGCGGAGTTCTCGTAGCCGGGCAGCCAGTCCAGCTCGGCCTCGCCCAGCTCGCGCTCGCCGGCGATGCCGTACATGATCTGCAGGTTCTCCGGGTCACCCGCGACCGCCCGCAGCAGCCACTCCCGCCAGGCGCGGGCTTCCTCGCGGTAGCCGGTACGCAGCAGCGAGGACAGGGTGATCGCCGCGTCGCGCAGCCAGGTGTAGCGGTAGTCCCAGTTGCGGACGCCGCCGATGTCCTCGGGCAGGGAGGTCGTCGGGGCGGCGACGATGCCGCCCGTCGGGGCGTACGTCAGCGCCTTCAGCGTGATCAGCGAGCGGACGACCGCCTCGCGATACGGGCCGTGGTACGTGCAGTGCTCGACCCACTCCCGCCAGAAGTCCTCGGTCGCCTCCAGCGCCTGCTCCGGCTCCGGCAGGGCCGGCGGCTGCTTGTGCGAGGGCTCCCAGGAGATGGTGAACGCGATCCGCTCACCCGGGGCGACCGTGAAGTCCGAGTACGTCGTCAGCGACTTGCCGTACGTCTCGGCCTCCGTGTCGAACCACACGGAGTCCGGGCCGGCGACGGCCACCGTACGGCCCTCGTGCTTGTGCACCCACGGCACCACACGACCGTACGAGAAACGCATCCGCAGCGCCGAGCGCATCGGCACCCGGCCCGAGACGCCCTCCACGATCCGGATCAACTGGGGCGCCCCGTCACGCGGGGGCATGAAATCGATCACCCGGACCGTGCCGCGCGGCGTGTCCCACTCGGACTCCAGGATCAGTGAGTCGCCGCGGTAGCTGCGCCGGGCCGCGGTGGGCGGCTCGGCGTCGGACGCGTGTGCCGGACCGAGCCGCCAGAAACCGTGTTCCTCGGTGCCCAGCAGGCCGGCGAAGATGGCATGCGAGTCGAAGCGGGGCAGGCACAGCCAGTCGACTGTGCCGTCCCGGCAGACCAGTGCTGCGGTCTGCATGTCTCCGATGAGTGCGTAGTCTTCGATGCGCCCGGCCACGTGCAACTCCAGTCGAACGGCCACGTCACCCCCTTCTCTGCCAAGGGGGCTCTCGCTTGGTGCGGTCAAGGGGTGGTTGTAATGCGTCGTTGAGCGGTGAAGCAAAGCAGTCGTCTGCGCCGTGAGGCAAAACGACAGTCGCTTCTCGACAATCTCTGCTCAACGAACTGACGAGCTCTCGTTGTTCCGGTGCTTACGGGCGAGGGGTGGTGCCGTGTTGCCGGCCGGGCTCGGCAGCGAATGTCCGAGCAGGATACGACGCACGTAGATGATCTGCGTGCCGCTCCGGGCAACCCGGGTCGGCCGAACGGGTGAGCAACGGGTGAGAAACCGCGGTACCTGTGCAGGTTCGTGGTGGCTCGTGTGCGGAGCGTGGCCGGAAGCCATCGGTCCCGGTCGCTGATACCCTGGTAGCCCGTGGACCGGTGGGCGTCAGAGACCCCCGAACCGCACTTCAAGATCGCGACCACGGGAGCCCCCTCTTGGCCATGCCGCCCGCTGCTTTCCGACACCACGCAGCCACGACGACCAAGCACATCTTCGTCACCGGGGGTGTCGCCTCCTCGCTCGGTAAGGGCCTGACGGCCTCCAGCCTCGGCATGCTGCTCAAGGCACGGGGCCTGCGGGTGGTCATGCAGAAGCTCGACCCGTACCTCAATGTCGACCCTGGCACGATGAACCCCTTCCAGCACGGTGAGGTGTTCGTCACCAACGACGGCGCCGAGACCGACCTGGACATCGGCCACTACGAGCGGTTCCTCGACCGTGACCTCGACGGTTCCGCGAACGTCACCACCGGCCAGGTGTACTCGACCGTGATCGCCAAGGAGCGGCGCGGCGAGTACCTCGGCGACACCGTGCAGGTCATCCCGCACATCACCAACGAGATCAAGCACCGCATTCGCCGCATGGCGACGGACGAGGTCGACGTCGTGATCACGGAGGTCGGCGGCACGGTCGGCGACATCGAGTCGCTGCCGTTCCTGGAAACCGTCCGCCAGGTCCGTCACGAGGTCGGCCGTGACAACGTCTTCGTCGTCCATATCTCGCTCCTGCCGTACATCGGCCCCTCGGGAGAGCTGAAGACGAAGCCGACCCAGCACTCGGTTGCGGCTCTGCGGAACATCGGTATTCAGCCAGATGCGATCGTGCTGCGCTGCGACCGTGAGGTGCCGACCGCGATCAAGCGGAAGATCTCGCTGATGTGCGACGTCGACGAGGCGGCCGTGGTCGCCTGCCCCGACGCCCGCTCCATCTACGACATCCCGAAGACCGTGCACGGCGAGGGCCTGGACGCCTATGTCGTCCGGAAGCTGGACCTGCCGTTCCGTGACGTGGACTGGACGACGTGGGACGACCTGCTCGACCGCGTCCACAACCCCGACCACGAGATCACCCTCGCGCTGGTCGGCAAGTACATCGACCTGCCCGACGCCTACCTGTCGGTGACCGAGGCGCTGCGCGCCGGCGGCTTCGCCAACAAGGCCCGGGTGAAGATCAAGTGGGTCACCTCCGACGACTGCAAGACCCCGGCCGGGGCCAAGCAGCAGCTCGCCGACGTCGACGGCATCTGCATCCCCGGCGGCTTCGGCGACCGTGGTGTGCTCGGCAAGGTCGGCGCGATCAAGTACGCCCGCGAGAACAAGATCCCGCTGCTCGGCCTGTGCCTGGGCCTGCAGTGCATCGTGGTCGAGGCGGCCCGCAACCTCGCCGACATCGGCGACGCCAACTCCACCGAGTTCGACCCGGCCACCTCCCACCCCGTCATCTCGACGATGGCCGAGCAGCTCGACATCGTCGCCGGTGAGGGTGACATGGGCGGCACCATGCGCCTCGGCATGTACCCGGCCAAGCTGGCCGAGGGCTCGATCGTGCGTGAGGTGTACGACGGCAAGGAGTACGTCGAGGAGCGGCACCGTCACCGGTACGAGGTGAACAACGCCTACCGGGCGGAGCTGGAGAAGAAGGCGGGCATCCTGTTCTCCGGCACGTCGCCGGACGGCAAGCTCGTCGAGTACGTGGAGTACCCGCGCGAGGTCCACCCTTACCTGGTGGCCACGCAGGCCCACCCGGAGCTGCGCTCGCGCCCGACGCGCCCGCACCCGCTGTTCGCCGGGCTCGTCAAGGCCGCTGTCGAGCGTAAGAATTCGAAGTAACACGAGAGTTGTACGGTGGCCGGGGTGCAAACCTTCAATGGTGGGCACCCCGGTTTTCTTTGGCGGGTTCTTTTTACAAGCGTGTGGAAGGCCAGGGCATGACGATCAAGGACACCCCGCAGGAGTGGGAGATCCGGGCGACGGACACCCCCTTCGTGGGCAACAAGACCTCCGTCCGCACGGACGACGTGGTCATGCCCGACGGCTCGGTTGTCCGCCGCGACTACCAGGTCCACCCGGGCTCCGTCGCCGTGCTCGCCCTGGACACCGAGGACCGTGTCCTGCTCATCAAGCAGTACCGCCACCCGGTGCGGCAGAAGCTGTGGGAGATCCCGGCCGGCCTGCTCGACATCCCCGGCGAGAACCCGCTGCACGCCGCCCAGCGCGAGCTGTACGAGGAGGCCCACGTCAAGGCCGGGGACTGGCGGGTGCTGACCGACGTCTACACCACCCCCGGCGGCTGCGACGAGGCCGTACGGATCTTCCTCGCCCGCGACCTGTCCGAGGCGGACGGCGATCGCTTCGAGGTGGAGGACGAGGAAGCCGACATGGAGCACGCGCGCGTGCCGGTCGACGAGCTGGTCCGGGGTGTGCTCGCGGGCGAGGTGCACAACAACTGCCTCGTCGTGGGCGTGCTGTCGCTGGTCGCCGCGCGTAACGGCGACGGACTCGACGCGCTGCGCCCGGCGGAGGCGCCCTGGCCGGCCCGCCCCTTCGAGTCCTGAACGAACACGACCGCGCGTCCCGAACGAAACCGACCCGCCATCGGTGTGAAGATCGGCTGATCCGATCGAGGGACGTCCCAGCCGTGCCCGCCACGCTCCGCCCGGAACGTAGCAGAGCGTGAACTAGGCTCTGATTACGCCCGAACCGGAGTCCCGGCGGGCTTGCGCGTGCGTGGGACGGGAGTGTGGCCCGTGACGGATCAGGTCGTGGACACAGGCGGCGTGCAGGCGTTGCCACATGCTTCCGCCGGGCGTCAATTCCTGGGCCGTACGCGCGAGTTGAAGGAGCTCCTCGCCGACATCGAGCGCGCGGGCCTCGACACCCTCTCCGGCCGCAAGGCCCCACGCGCGCGCGTACTGCTCATCGCGGGCCGCCCCGGCTCGGGACGTACGGCACTCGCCGAGGAACTCGTACGGCAGGTGGCGGACCGTTACGGCGACGGCGTGCTGCGGGCCCGTCTGAGCGAGCCCGACGGCACCCCCGTCCCCGTCGAGCGCACCGCCCGCGAACTGCTCACCGCCCTGGACCGGCCGGCACCGGCCGGCGCCGCCGAGGACGACCTGACGGCGGTGCTCCGCAAGACCCTGGCCGACCGCCGGGTCCTGCTGCTGCTCGACGACGCGGCCCGCGCCGAGCAGGTCGACGCACTGCTCCCGGACACCCCGGAGTGCCTGGCCGTCGCCGTCTCCGGCGGCCCGCTGACCGGGATCTCGGACGTACGGCCCTGCACGCTCGGCGGCCTCGACACCAAGTCGGCCGTGGAGCTGCTGTCCCGGCACGCGGGCTCGGTGCGCATCACCGTCGACCCGCGGGCCGCCGAGGACCTGGTGGAGGTGTGCCAGGGCCAGCCGGCCGCCCTGATGCTGGCCGGTGGCTGGCTCGCGGCCCGGCCCAAGGCGGCCGTCGCCGACCTCGCCAAGCAGCTGCACGCCGAGGGCGAGGACGGCACACCGCTCGGCAGGGTCTTCCGCCTCGCCTACGCGGGGCTGCCGACCCCGGCCGCCCGGATACTGCGGCTGCTCTCGCTGGCCCCCGGCGGCCTCGTCGACCCGCACACCGCCTCCGCGCTCGCCGGCTCCTCGGTGGACGGGGCCCGCGCCACCCTGGACGACCTCGTCGCCCTCGGCCTGGTGCAGACCGTCGACTCGCCGCTGCCGCAGTACGAGGTCCCGGCCTGTCTGCACCGCCTTCTGCGGGCACTCACCGAGACCCAGGACCGCCCCGCCGAGCTTCAGCTGGCCCGCGCCCGGATGCTGGAGCGGACCGTACGGCTGCTGCAGTCCTGCCGCGCGATCACCGAGACCGACAACCCCGAGACCCGGCAGAAGCTCCTCGGCATGCCCCGAGCCCTGCGCTTCCCCAATCCCCGGGCAGCCGCCGAGTGGCTCAGTATCCGCAGGCCCGCCCTGCTGGCCTCGGCCCGGGCCGCGGTCGCCGACGGGGAGCTGGACACCCTCGCCAGGCGCCTGATGTCCCAGTTGGTCAGGGCGATGGCCGCACATCTCGGCACCCAGGCGGCCGCCGGTGACCTGTACGACATCCACGGCCTGGTCCTCGACGTGGCCGAGCGCCGGCAGCTGCCCCGAGAGAAGGCCGCGGCCCTGCTGAACCTCGGCGATCTCGACGCGCGGACGGGACGGACCCGGAAGGCGCTGGTGCGGTTCCGGGCCGCGCTGGACGCCGGGTGGGAAGCGAATGACCCGTATGCGACCGGCCGCGCGATGGAATCCGTAGGCGGCGCCCATCTGGAGCTCGGGGACTACGACCGGGCCGCCGACTGGTTCGGCCGTGCGCTGGCCGAGCGGCTGGCCCGCGGCGAGCGGGCGGACGCCGCCCGGCTGTACGGCCGTATCGCCGAGGCGCACACCTATGCGGGCCGGTACGGCGACGCGCTGCGCAACTGGCGGTCCGCGGTCACCGGGCACCGCAGGAGCGGCGATGTCGCCGGTCACGCCCGGGCGTTGAGCGAGCTGGCGCGGGTCCAGGAGTACGCCGGCCGCCCCGCGGAATCGCTGCGCACCTGCCAGGAGGCGGTGGAGTGGGCGCGGCGCGCGGAGGACGTACGGCTGCAGGGCGCGCTGCATCTGCGGCTCGCCGACACGCTGGAGCACCTCGGCGATCCCACGGCGGCGCAGCTGCACCGAGGCGCCGCCGAGCGGATGCTGGGAGAGGAGCCTCAGGACTCCGATGCGGCCGAGTCTGAGCCCGGACAAGAGGGTTTCGAGCCGGGACAGGACCCTAATGCCTGCGAAATCCGTAGTGCATCCGCAGAAGATTGATGCAATGAAAGGCTAGACAGCGAAAACGCCTTCATTAGACTGGCTCTGCCGCACCTTCGCTGCGGTGCTCCCGGTGTGCCCCCGCATGCCTGGGTATGTCTTGTAATGCCCCACACTCTCTGAGCCAAGGACCGTGATCGACGTGAAGGTCGGCATCCCCCGCGAGGTCAAGAACAACGAGTTCCGGGTGGCCATCACCCCCGCAGGCGTGCACGAGCTGGTGCGCCACGGCCACCAGGTCGTCATCGAGCAGGGCGCCGGTGTCGGCTCGTCGATCCCGGACAGCGAGTACGTCTCCGCAGGCGCCCGGATCCTTCCGACCGCCGACGAGGTGTGGGCCGCCGCCGACCTGCTGCTGAAGGTCAAGGAGCCCATCGCCGAGGAGTACCACCGCCTCCGCAAGGACCAGACGCTCTTCACCTACCTGCACCTGGCGGCCTCCAAGGAGTGCACGGACGCGCTCATCGAGTCCGGCACCACCGCGATCGCCTACGAGACGGTCGAGCTGCCCACCCGGGCCCTGCCGCTGCTCGCCCCCATGTCCGAGGTCGCGGGCCGCCTCGCCCCGCAGGTCGGCGCCTACCACCTGATGGCCGCGAACGGCGGCCGCGGTGTCCTGCCCGGCGGTGTCCCCGGCGTGCTGGCCGGCAAGGCCGTCGTCATCGGCGGCGGTGTCTCCGGCTGGAACGCCGCGCAGATCGCCATCGGCATGGGCTTCCACGTGACCCTGCTCGACAAGGACATCAACAAGCTCAAGGAGGCGGACAAGGTCTTCGGTACGAAGATCCAGACCGTCGTCTCCAACGCCTTCGAGCTGGAGAAGGCCTGCCTCGAGGCCGACCTCGTCATCGGTGCCGTCCTCATCCCGGGCGCCAAGGCCCCGAAGCTGGTCACCAACGAGCTGGTGTCCCGGATGAAGCCGGGAAGTGTTCTTGTCGACATCGCGATCGACCAGGGCGGCTGCTTCGAGGACTCGCGTCCCACCACGCACGCCGAGCCGACCTTCCCCGTCCACAACTCGGTCTTCTACTGCGTCGCCAACATGCCCGGCGCGGTGCCCAACACCTCCACCTACGCGCTGACCAACGCCACGCTCCCGTACATCATCGAACTGGCCAACCACGGCTGGGTCGAGGCGCTGCGCCGTGACCCCGCGCTGGCCAGGGGCCTCAACACGCATGACGGCAAGGTGGTTTACCGGCAGGTCGCGGAGGCGCACGGGCTGGAGCACGCGGAGCTCGCCTCGCTGCTCGGCTGAGCCGATCGGCTAAGTCACTTTCTGGTAAAGGCGATACGTCAACATCAGTCGTCAACCGCACGCACCCGGCCGGACCTTGCCCGAAAAGGTCCGGCCGGATGTGTGTATGGTCACTTTGCGACTCTCGGTCAACTCGCCTCGAACGCAACCCTTCGACCGATTCGCACACCGGTGAAACCTGCTGTGCGACGGCCGTACGCCCTTGACAGCGAGATGTTTCATTGTCGACACATCTGCTCGGTACGGCGGATTGTGTTGCTGCGGACCACCGACACGCCATAGAGTCGCCGACTGTCAGCATGGTGCAACGCTGACCTGTCTAGAAGTTTCCTGGTCACCAAGGAGGTAAGACGACTTGTGAATGAGTCGACATTTTCTCCCGGGGGTGGTCAACCAGGAATGCCGGTACGGGACCAGGGTCCCGCGGGATTCGAGGCTGTCGGCTCCGTTGCGGTGCGCACCTTCGCAGCCCATCAGGGTCACCGGAGCACAGGGGTGACTCAGACAGCACACCAGAGCATGGATGGCCATCACGTGAACGCCATGGCCGGCGACGGAAGTGGCGCGCCCCACAACCAACTCGCCGCCTACGACGAACTGCCCGACGGGCACTTCTACGACCCCGACGCGGAGTACGAGCCCGACCCCGAGTACGCGGCCACGCTCGCGCCCGACGCTGCCCGGCAGCGCCGCGAGCGCGTCGGCCCGACCGGGCGTCCGCTGCCGTACTTCCCGATCCCGGGTCCGCTGACCGACCACGGCCCCGCGAAGATCATCGCGATGTGCAACCAGAAGGGCGGCGTCGGCAAGACGACGTCGACCATCAACCTGGGTGCCGCGCTCGCGGAATACGGACGCCGGGTCCTGCTCGTCGACTTCGACCCTCAGGGCGCGCTCTCGGTCGGTCTCGGCGTCAATCCGATGGAGCTCGACCTCACGGTCTACAACCTGCTCATGGAGCGGGGGATGTCGGCCGACGAGGTGCTCCTGAAGACAGCGGTCCCGAACATGGACCTGCTCCCGAGCAACATCGACCTGTCGGCCGCCGAGGTCCAGTTGGTGAGCGAGGTCGCGCGCGAGTCCACACTTCAGCGCGCCCTCAAACCGCTGCTGCCGGACTACGACTTCATCGTGATCGACTGCCAGCCCTCGCTGGGCCTGCTCACGGTGAACGCGCTGACGGCCGCCCACAAGGTGATCGTGCCCCTGGAGTGCGAGTTCTTCGCCCTGCGCGGTGTCGCACTGCTGACGGAGACCATCGAGAAGGTCCAGGAGCGGCTCAACCCGGAGCTGGAGCTCGACGGGATCCTGGCCACGATGTACGACTCGCGCACGGTCCACAGCCGCGAGGTCCTGGCCCGGGTGGTCGAGGCGTTCGACGATCACGTCTACCACACGGTCATCGGGCGCACGGTCCGCTTCCCGGAGACCACGGTCGCCGGTGAGCCGATCACCACGTACGCCTCCAACTCCGTCGGCGCCGCCGCCTATCGTCAGCTCGCCAGGGAGGTGCTCGCCCGGTGTCACGCCGAGTGAGTCTGCCGGGGGCCGACGAACTGTTCCGTACGACAGGGGGTATGGCGCTCCAGCCGTCCGCTCCCCGGCGCCCGGCCAACGGCGAGGCCCGGGTGCCGGCTCCCGCGGGGGAGAGCGACAACGCCGCCGCCGAGGACGTGCCGCAGTCGGTGCCCGCACAGGGTGGTGACGGTGACGGTGCGGAGCATGTGGCGGCCGACGCCGAGTCCGTCGACGCCGGTGAGTCGCGCAGCCGGGCTGCTGCCGCGGAGCGCTCCGCCCGGCGTCAGGGGGCGCAGGAAGGTTCTGCCGGGGCGTCCGCGAATTCCGTCGGCGGTTCTGGCGCCTCCAGTGCGGCTGCTTCCGCCGCCTCCGCCGCGCCGCGCAAGCGGGGACGGCAGGCCTCGCGCCGGCCCAGTGGCCGCGAGCGGCACGACGAGAAGATCACCGTGTACGTCTCCGCCGAGGAGCTCATGGATCTGGAGCACGCACGTCTGGTGCTCCGCGGTGAGCACGGGCTGGCCGTCGACCGCGGGCGGATCGTCCGCGAGGCGGTGGCCGTGGTGCTCGCGGATCTGGAGAGCCGGGGAGACGCCAGCATCCTGGTACGACGGCTTCGCGGGCGGTAGCGGTAGCCTGCGGGGGCTATGACCTCGAACGACGTTCCCGCCGCCAGTGCCGGTGCAGCCGGCGGTCGTCGTCGTGCGCTGGGGCGGGGGCCGGGCGCTGCGCGGGTCGAGACGGTTCTGTCGCCTCCTGCGCAGGCGGTGCCTGCTCCGCCTGCGGCGGAGAGCGAGTCATCGGCTGAGGCCGGGTCTTCGGCTCCGGCCGGTGGGCACAACGGGGGCGATGACGGCGGCTTGCCGCCTGCTGCCGAACCCGCGGAAGCAGCCCCCGAGCCTCAAGAACCCGAACGCCAAGAACCCGAGCGCCAAGAACCCGAGCGCCAAGAACCCGACGACGGCGTCTTCAAGGTCCGCCTCTCCAACTTCGAGGGCCCCTTCGACCTCCTCCTCCAGCTGATCTCCAAGCACAAGCTCGATGTCACCGAAGTGGCGCTGTCCAAGGTGACCGACGAGTTCATGGGGCACATCAAGGCGATGGGGCCGGACTGGGATCTCGACGAGACGACCGAGTTCCTTGTCGTCGCGGCGACCCTGCTCGACCTCAAGGCGGCGCGGCTGCTGCCCGCCGCCGAGGTGGAGGACGAGGCCGATCTCGCGTTGCTGGAGGCCAGGGATCTGCTGTTCGCGCGGCTGCTGCAGTACCGGGCGTACAAGCAGATCGCCGACATCTTCAGCCGGCGGCTGGACGACGAGGCCCGGCGCTATCCGCGGACCGTCGGGCTGGAGCCGCAGCACGCCGAGCTGTTGCCCGAGGTCGTCATCAGCATCGGGGCGGAAGGATTCGCCAGGCTCGCGGTCAAGGCGATGCAGCCCAAGCCCAAGCCGCAGGTGTACGTCGATCACATCCACGCGCCGCTCGTCAGCGTGCAGGAGCAGGCGGGGATCGTCGTCGCGCGGCTGAAGGAGCTCGGCGAGGCCAGCTTCCGTGCCCTGATCGAGGACACCGACGACACCCTCACCGTCGTGGCGCGATTCCTGGCTCTGCTGGAGCTCTACCGCGAGAAGGCCGTCGCCCTCGACCAGGAGATCGCTCTCGGCGAGCTCATCGTGCGCTGGACCGGTGCGGAGGGGGACGAGGCGCCCCTGGTGACCGACGAGTTCGACCGCCCGCCCGAGCTGCCCAAGGAGGAGAAGAAGGCGTGAGTGAGGAGACCACCGAGCTTCCGGCCGGGCTGCGCGGCGTCGCGGACCTCGACCTGAAGCCGGCCCTGGAGGCGATGCTCATGGTCGTGGACGAGCCCGCGACCGAGGAGCGCCTCGCGAAGCTCCTGGAGCGGCCCCGTCGGCGGATCGCCGATGCCCTGCGGGAGCTGGCCGACGAGTACGCCGTGCAGGGGCGGGGCTTCGAGCTGCGGTTCGTGGCCGGCGGCTGGCGTTTCTACACCCGCGCCGAGTACGCGGCCGCCGTCGAACGGCTCGTGCTCGACGGGCAGACGGCCCGGCTCACGCAGGCCGCCCTGGAGACGCTCGCGGTCGTCGCCTACCGCCAGCCGGTCAGCCGTAGCCGGGTCTCGGCCGTGCGCGGAGTGAACTGTGACGGTGTGATGCGCACCCTCCTGCAGCGCGGGCTGGTCGAGGAGGCGGGCACGGAACCCGAAACAGGTGCGATCCTGTACAGGACGACGAACTACTTCCTGGAGCGGATGGGCCTGCGCGGTCTGGACGAGCTCCCGGAGCTGGCGCCCTTCCTCCCGGAGGCGGAGGCGATCGAGGCCGAGACCCAGGAAGGCGTTCCGTCGTTCGACCCGGACGCTCCCGATGACGGTCCGGGCGTCCCGGCACCCCGGGGCACCGACGACGTAGACGACCAGACGGAACTTTGATGCGAAGCAGCAGCGGCAGGAACAGCAGCGGAAACAACGGCGGGAGCCGTGGTGGCAACAGCGGCGGCCGCGGCGGAAGCAGCGGTGGCCGCGGCAACCACCGCGGCGCCGGTAGCAACCGCGACGACACGCAGGGCGGCCGGCCGAAGAACCCGCGCCCGGAGGAGCGGCGCTACGACGTGGGCCCCGGCGCCACCCAGGACGGCCCGAAGTCGGGACGTGGCGCCTCGGCGCGCGGCGGCGCCAAGGGCGGCCCCAAGCAGGCCCAGGGCACCGGCCGGGGCCGTTCGGTTCCGGCGACGTCCCGCGAGTACGACGCGCGGGCCGAGGAGCGCAACCGCGAGCGCTACGCCGGCAAGAAGGACGTCAAGCTGCCCAAGACCTTCCCGGGCGCCGAGCAGGAGGGCGAGCGGCTGCAGAAGGTCCTCGCGCGCGCGGGCTACGGCTCGCGGCGGGCCTGCGAGGAGCTGATCGAGCAGGCCCGGGTCGAGGTCAACGGCGAGATCGTCCTCGAGCAGGGCAAGCGCGTCGACACGGAGAAGGACGAGGTCAAGGTCGACGGCCTGACCGTCGCGACGCAGTCGTACCAGTTCTTCTCGCTGAACAAGCCCGCCGGTGTCGTCTCGACGATGGAGGACAACGAGGGCCGGCAGTGCCTCGGTGACTACGTCACCAACCGGGAGACGCGGCTCTTCCACGTCGGGCGGCTCGACACCGAGACCGAGGGCGTGATCCTGCTCACCAACCACGGCGAGCTGGCCCACCGGCTGACCCACCCCCGGTACGGCGTGAAGAAGGTCTACCTCGCGCACATCGTGGGCCCGATCCCGCGTGACCTGGGCAAGCAGCTCAAGGACGGCATCCAGCTGGAGGACGGGTACGCGCGCGCGGACCACTTCCGGGTCGTCGAGCAGACCGGCAAGAACTACCTGGTCGAGGTCACCCTGCACGAGGGCCGCAAGCACATCGTGCGCCGGATGCTCGCCGAGGCGGGCTTCCCGGTCGACAAGCTGGTGCGCGTCGCCTTCGGCCCGATCACGCTGGGCGACCAGAAGTCGGGCTGGCTGCGGCGGCTGTCGAACACCGAGGTCGGCATGCTGATGCAGGAAGTCGATCTGTAGGACGGACCTCGGTCCCACACGCGCGAATCGGCCGGTTCCGGATGTGCTCCGGGGCCGGCCGATTCGTTTTCGCCGCTCCGCCGGTCTGTATCAGGGACGGAGGGAGCGGGGATGAGTACGACCACTGCGGACCGTGACGAGTTCGTCCGGCTGACCGGCCCGTACCGGCGGGAGCTGCTCGCGCACTGCTACCGGATGCTGGGCTCGGTAGACGAGGCCGAGGACCTGGTGCAGGAGACGTATCTGCGGGCCTGGCGGTCCTACGACGGCTTCGAGGGCCGGGCGTCCCTGCGGACGTGGCTGCACCGGATCGCCACCAACACGTGTCTGACGGCGCTGGAGGGCCGTGCGCGCCGTCCGCTGCCCTCGGGGCTCGGTGGGCCCGCCGAGGCGCCTGAGGAGCCGCTGAGGGCCCCTGTGACGGACGTTCCGTGGCTCCAGCCGCTGCCCGACGCGCTGGTCGACCCGGCGGGCGTCGTCGCCGCGCGGGGAAGTCTGCGCCTCGCCCTGGTCGCGGCCCTTCAGCACCTGCCCGCGCGGCAGCGTGCCGTCCTCATCCTGCGGGACGTGCTGGCCTGGCGGGCGGCCGAGGTGGCGGCGCTGCTCGGCACGTCGACGGCGGCGGTGAAGAGCAGCCTCCAGCGCGCGCGTGCCCGTCTCGACGAGGTGGCTCCCGACGAGGACCTCGTCGAGGAACCGGAGGACGCCGCAGACCGCGAGGTGCTCGAACGGTACGTGGCCGCCTTCGAGAACGCCGACCTGGACACCCTGATCGGGCTCCTCCAAGAGGGCGTCGAGCTGGAGATGCCGCCCTTCCTGGAGTGGTACCGCGGCAAGGAGGACGTGCTGCGGTTCCTGCACGCGCGTGTCCACGAGAAGGGCACCCTGCGCATGTTGCGCACGCGCGCGAACGGGCAGCCGGCCGTGGCGATGTACGTCCGCGGGGAGGACGACGTCCTGCGCGCGCACTCCCTGCAGGTGCTCACGGTGCACAAAGGCCTCCTGGCCCGGATCACGGCCTTCCTCGATCCGGCGGACCTGCTCGACCGGTTCGGGCTGCCCGAGGAGCTGTCATGAACTCCGGGGAACTGCTGGAGCGTTCGCTCGCCTACGCACTGGGCAGCGTCGCCGGGTCCGAGTCCGCGAGCCTGATGGGCGCGACGCCCTGCGCCGAGTGGGACCTCGGGGAGCTGCTCGGGCATCTCGACGACTCGCTGGACGCGCTGTACGAGGGCCTGACCGGCGGGCGGATCGGGCTGCTCCCGCGTGCCGACCGGGCCTGCGGCTTCCGTACGCGCGCGTGCGCGGTGCTCGGCGCCTGGACGGCCGGGCCCGCCGAGGAGCGTGTCCTGGTCGGTGAACGGCCGCTGGACGTACGGGTGATGGCCGCTGTGGGCGCCGTCGAGATCGCCGTGCACGGGTGGGACGTCGCCCAGGCCAGCGGCCGGCCCAGGCCCATCCCGCTTCCGCTCGCCGCCGAGCTGCTGAGCATCGCCCGCTGTGTGGTCGCGGAGGAGGACCGGGGCGTGCGGTTCGGCGCGCTGCTCCAGGTGCCGCCCCGCGCGCGTGCCGACGTCCGGCTGCTGGCCTTCCTGGGACGCCGCGATTCCTTTGCGGAGTGAGCCCGGTCTGCCTTCCGTGAGTGACCCCCAGTGATCTCACGGAAGGCATCGTCATGACCGAGACCCTGAAAGCCCCTCTCCTGTCGGCGTCCGCCGCGCAGGCGCCCCCGCGCCGCGGGTGGACGGTCGCCCTCGCCGGGCTAGGCGCGCTGTTGTGCTCCCTCGACGTCGTGGTCGTAGCCACCGCGCTGCCCGCGCTGCAGGCCGACTTCGGGGCCAGCCTGTCCGAGCTGGAGTGGACGATCAACGCCTACAACCTCGTGTTCGCGTGCCTCACCCTGACCGGCGCCGCGCTGGGCGACCGGTTCGGCCGGCGGCGGATGTACGTCGTGGGCCTCGCCGTCTTCACGCTCGCCTCGGCCGCGGCTGCCCTCGCCTCGGGCCCTGGTCAGCTCATCGGCGCGCGCCTGCTGCAGGGCGCAGGAGCCGCCGTACTGCTGCCGCTCACGCTGACCCGGATCAGTGAGGCGTTCCCGGCCGAGAGGCGGGGCGTCGCCATCGGCCTGTGGGGCGGGGTGACCGGACTCGGCGTGGCCGCCGGGCCGGTGCTGGGCGGGGCCGTCACCGAGGGCCTGTCCTGGCAGTGGATCTTCTGGCTGAACGTGCCCATCGGGCTGGCCATGATCCCCCTCGCCGCCCGCATGCTGCGCGAGAGCCACGGCACCCGCCCCCAGCTCGACCTCGTCGGGCTGGTGCTGGCGGCCGTGGGCCTGACGGGCCTGGCCTGGGCGCCGGTGCGGGCACCCGAGGCGGGCTGGGGGAGCGCCGAGGTGCTGACCGCGCTGGCCGCCGGGATCGTGTTCGTCGCGGCATTCCTGGGCTGGGAGAAGAACGGGGCCCGCTATCCGATGCTGCCGCTGTCCCACTTCCGGCGGCGTGGGTTCTCGACCGCAAACGCCTCCGCGTTCCTCCTCTTCGCCTCGCTGCTCGGCGCCCTGTTCATGATCACGCAGCTCTTCCAGCTCGGCCTCGGCTACTCCCCGCTGGAGGCAGGTGTCCGGATCCTGGTCTGGAACGCCACGCCCCTGCTGATCGCGCCGGTCGCCGGAGCGCTCGCCGACCGGTTCGGGACCCGGCCGTTCATGCTGGGCGGCCTGGTGCTCCAGGCGACTGGCCTCGCGCTGCTGGCCTGGCTGGTCGAACCCGGCGTCGGATACGGCAGCCTCGTCGTCCCGCTGATCGTCGCGGGCGTCGGCATCTCCATGGTGTTCCCGAGCGTGGCCAACGCCGTGACCTCGTCCGTCCCGCTGGGCGACGCGGGCGTCGCGGCAGGCGTCAACAACGCGCTGCGCGAGCTGGGCGGCGTCTTCGGGATCGCCATCGCCGCGGCCGTGTTCACGACGTACGGCGGCTACGGCTCGCCGGAGGCGTTCATCGACGGAGCCGGGGCGGCGCTGTGGGTGACGGCGGCCGCGGCGGCCGTGGGGGCGGGGGTGGCGGCGTTTGCGCCCTCCCGCGCGCGGGCCTAGCCGTTACCGGGTCAGGGCTTGCGGCACCCACCCCACCCTCTTTATAGTCGTACTGACTATTAAGGGGGTGGGTTCGCATGGCCTACGACAAGTACGCCCACGAACCTTTCGCCGTCACCGCCGACCTCGCCGTCCTCACCATCCGCGACGGCGTCCTGCACGTCCTGCTCGTCGAGCGCGGGCAGGAGCCGTACAAGGGCAACTGGGCGCTCCCCGGCGGGTTCGTGCAGCCGGACGAGTCGGCGGAGACCGCCGCCCGGCGTGAACTCGCCGAGGAGACCGGCCTGTCGGACGTCTCCGGACTGCACCTGGAGCAGCTGCGGACCTACAGCGAACCCGACCGCGACCCCCGCATGCGGGTCGTGACGGTCGCCTTCGCCGCCCTGCTGCCCCACCCGCCCGAACCGCACGGCGGCAGCGACGCCGCGCAGGCGCGCTGGGTGCCGTACGACACGGCAGGTCCGCTCGCCTTCGACCACGACCGGATCCTGGCCGACGCCCATGAACGCGTCGGCGCCAAGCTCGAGTACGTCGGCCTCGCCACCGCCTTCTGCCCGCCCGAGTTCACGCTCGGCGAGCTGCAACAGGTCTACGAGACGGTGTGGGGGACCGCCCTCGACCGGCCCAACTTCCGCCGCAAGGTGCTCGCCACACCGGGCTTCGTCGAACCCGTGCCCGGCGCGGCCCGGCTCACCGGCGGCCGCGGCAAGCCGGCCGCGCTGTACCGCGCGGGCAGCGCCGCCACCCTCCATCCGCCCCTGCTGCGGCCCACCCCGGAAGGACCCCCCGCATGACCACGACCACCGTCCGCAAGCGCGCCGCCACCGGCGCCCTGCTCGGCCTCGCCCTCGGGGACGCGCTCGGCTTCCCGACCGAGTTCAACGACGTGCCGTCGATCCTCGCCAAGTGCGGGCCGTGGCGCGAGATGGAATTGCCGACGCCGGCCATCGTCACCGACGACACGCAGATGACGCTCGCCTTGGGGAAGGGGCTGCGGACGGCGACGGACCTGGGCGTGCTCGGACCCGAGGCGATGACGGAGCCGGTGCGGGCGGAGTTCGTGGCATGGAACCGCTCCCCGGAGAACAACCGGGCCCCGGGCAACACCTGCCTGAGAGCCTGTGACCTGCTGGAGCGGCCCGACATGCCCTGGCAGGACGCCAGCCAGACCGGCTCCAAGGGCTGCGGCGCCAACATGCGCGTCGCGCCGATCGGGCTCGTCCCCGGCCTCAGCGACGAACAGCGCGCGGGCGCCGCCCAGTTGCAGTCCGCGCTCACCCACGGGCACCCGACAGCCCTCGCCGCCTCCGACCTGACCGCGCACGCCGTACGACTGCTCGCCCAGGGAGCCGAACCGACCGGACTGGTCGGGCTGCTGCGGTCGTATGCCTACGAGAACCGCACCCGCTACCACGAGCGCTGGCTCGGTGACCTGTGGACCCGCAGCCAGGACCCCACCCCCGAGCACTTCATCACGCGAGGCTGGGACGAGTGCCTGGGGATCCTGGACCGGGTCCAGGAGGCCGTACGGACCGTCTCGCCCGAGACCGATCCGTGCCTGGCCACGGGCGAGGGCTGGATCGCCGAAGAGGCCATGGCCTCGGGCCTGTTGTGCTTCCTGTGGTTCGTCGACGAGCCGCTGACGGCGCTGCGCCGGGCCGCCTGCACGTCGGGCGACTCGGACTCGATCGCGTGTCTGACGGGGGCCTTCGCGGGCGCGTATCTGGGCGCCGACGCCTGGCCGACCCGGTGGGCGGACCGGATCGAGTACCGGGGTGACCTGCTGACCCTCGGAGCGCTCTGGGACGCTTGACGGATGATCGACGCCCTGGACATCGACCTCACGCCCGTCGTCGCCGAGCAGCCCGACCCGGTGCTGTTCGCGACCGTCTCCGGCGCGCATCTGTACGGCTTTCCGTCACGCGACTCGGACGTGGACCTGCGGGGCGTGCACCTGCTGCCGGCCGCCGACCTCGTCGGGCTGCGGGAGCCGGACGAGACGCGGTCACGGATGTGGGTCCGGGAAGGCGTCGAGATGGACCTGGTCACGCACGACCTGCGCAAGTTCGTACGGCTGATACTGCGCCGCAACGGCTACGTGCTGGAGCAGCTGCTCTCGCCGCTCGTCGTGCACACCACGGACGCCCACCGGGAGCTGGCCGAGCTCGCGCCCGGCGTCCTCACCAGCCACCACGCGCATCACTACCGGGGTTTCGCGAACACGCAGTGGCGGCTCTTCGAGAAGACCGGGGAGCTCAAGCCGCTGCTCTACACCTTCCGGGTGCTGCTCACCGGCATCCATCTGATGCGCAGCGGTGAGGTGCAGCCGCATCTGCCCACGCTGGTCGGGGCGGCCGCCTCGGACGGGAAAACCGACGCGCCCGGCTATCTGCCGGAGCTGATCGCGGCCAAGGCGGAGCAGGAGCACGGGCCCGCCGACGTCGAGCACGCGCGTGTGGCAGCCGACGTCGAGCGGCTGCACGGTGTGCTGGACGAGGCGCAGGCGGCCTCAGCGCTGCCCGACGCCCCGAGCACCTACGACGCCCTGCACGCCTTCGTCGTACGGACCCGGCTGGAGAGCTGACGCGCGGCGGACGCGGATCAGGAAGTCCTCGACCCGGCGGCGGTCCGGCTCGGCCGGGAGCGGACTGCGGTGGGCGGCCTCCTCCGCCTCCCTCGCCAGGCGGGTCATCCGGGACTCGACCTCCGGCCAGGGGACCTCGCCGCGCTTGACCTCCAGCAGCGCCTCGCGCCCGTCACCCACGTCGATCGTCAGGTGGCCGCTGCGCAGCAGGTCGCGGGCGCTCCTCAGGAGGCGGAGGAGGTGCATCGCGTGCTTCCAGCGCGGGGCGCCGTGGGAGCGGACGTCCGCCTCCAGCTTCTTGCGCTGGCCCAGTGCGTAGCGCGTGAACGTCTCGAAGGCCTGGCGGGACAGGAACGCCTCGCGCAGGGCGAGGAGCTCGCGGCCCGTGTCGTCGACGTGCTCCACGAGCGGGGAGTGCAGGCACTCCAGGATGTTCGGGTTGGCGCGCAGGGCGAGCTCGCAGAAGCGCTCCAGTTCCCAGCTGAACTGCTCCTCCAGCGGGCCGTCGATGTGCGTCGGCGGCTTGTCGAAGCGCCAGAAGAGCGGCGTAGGAGCGAGGAAGACGCCCCTGCGGTCGGTGTCGCTGCCCTCCGTCGCCAGACCGAAGGCGCGCGAGCCCATCACACAGGCGTAGATCGTGTGGTCGCGGACCAGGGTCTCGGGGCGCATGCCCCGGAGCGTACGCGGCGGATCACACCAGCCGGATCGAATTTCCCTCCACGACGATGTTCTTCGCCGGCAGCGGCTTCGTGGCCGGCGGGTTGGCCACCGCGCCGTCCGTGATCTCGAACTTGCTGCCGTGGCACGGGCAGTTGATCGTCCCGTCCGAAACGCTGCCGACCAGGCACTGCTGGTGGGTGCAGATGGCGGAGAAGGCCTTGAACTCGCCCTGCTCGGGCTGGGTCACCACGACCTTCTCGTCCTTGAAGATCGTGCCGCCGCCCACCGGGATGTCGGACGTGCGGGCCAGCTCGTCGCCGTCCTGGCCGGGAGAGACGGTGGTCGACGTCGGCGACGAGTCGCCGTCGCCGTCGGAATCGCCGCAGCCGGTGACGAGCGCCGTCGCACCCGTCACGCCGGTCGCGATGAGGATCGTGCGCCGCGTCGGACGGTAGGTCATGTCGTCACTCCGAAAGTGCGGAAGAACCAGCGGAAGAACCAGGGAGGCGGAAGCGCTCCAAGCGGATCAACAGCATCTTTGCACTGAAAACGCCATAGAAGAAGCAAGCTAGTGCTGAGTGCAGGAAAACGTGCATTTCGTATGTCGATGTCTCAGCGAGCGGGCGACATGACCGGGCCGCACCCGGGCTGACTAGGCTGGACAGCCGAAGAGTCGATCCGTACGTCAGCAAGGAGCAGCGCCGTGGCGGTACGAGCGGTCCGGGGGGCCGTCCAACTGGAGCGGGACGAGGCCGGCAACATGGACGAGCAGGTCGGTGCCCTGCTCACCGCGATCCTGGAACGGAACGACCTCACCGCGGACGATCTGATCAGCATCTGGTTCACGGCCACGCCCGACCTGCACAGCGACTTCCCGGCAGCCGCCGCCCGCAAGCTCGGCGACGGCTTCGCCGACGTACCGCTGATCTGCGCCCAGGAACTCGGCATAGAAGGCGCCATGCCCCGGGTCGTACGGGTCCTCGCGCACATCGAGTCCGACAAGCCCCGCGCCGACATCGCGCACGTCTACCTCGGTGCGGCGGCCGCCCTGCGCAAGGACATCGCCCAGTGAGAACCGCACTCGTCATCGGCACCGGCCTCATCGGCACGTCCGCCGCCCTCGCACTGGCGGGGCGGGGCGTCGTCGTCCACCTCGCCGACCACGACCCCGAGCAGGCCCGCACGGCGGCCGCGCTCGGCGCCGGCACGGACGAGGCGCCCGAGGGCCCCGTCGACCTCGCGATCATCGCCGCCCCGCCCGCGCACGTGGCCGGCGTGCTCGCCGACGCCATGCGCCGGGGTGTGGCCCGCGGCTACCTCGACGTGGCCAGCGTCAAGGGCGGGCCACGCCGTGAGCTGGAGGCGCTCGGGCTCGACCTGTCGTCGTACATCGGTACGCATCCCATGTCGGGGCGTGAGAAGTCCGGCCCCCTGGCCGCGAGCGCCGACCTCTTCGAGGGCCGCCCCTGGGTGCTGACGCCGACCCGCGACACCGACACCGAGGTGCTGAACCTCGCCCTGGAGCTGGTCTCGCACTGCCGGGCCGTGCCGGTGGTGATGGATGCCGACGCCCACGACCGTGCGGTGGCCCTCGTGTCCCACATGCCGCACTTGATGTCCAGCATGGTCGCCGCACGTCTGGAGAACGCGGAGGAGACGGCTGTACGCCTGTGCGGTCAGGGCATCCGTGATGTGACGAGGATCGCGGCCTCCGATCCCGGGATGTGGATCGACATCCTTTCCGCGAACCCGGGGCCCGTCGCCGACCTGCTCACCGATGTCGCGACCGACCTGGAGGAGACCGTGCGGGCGCTGCGGGCGCTGCAGTCGTCCGACGAGGACAAGCGGCTGGAGGGCACGTCCGGCATCGAGGGCGTGCTGCGGCGGGGGAACGCCGGGCAGGTGCGCGTCCCCGGCAAGCACGGGGCGGCTCCTCGGATGTACGAGGTCGTCGCCGTGCTCATCGACGACCAGCCGGGACAGCTGGCGCGGATCTTCGCGGACGCGGGGCTGGCCGGGGTCAACATCGAGGACGTACGGATCGAGCATGCGACCGGGCAGCAGGCGGGTCTGGTCCAGCTGATGGTGGAGCCGAAGGCGGCGCCGGTGCTGTCGGCGGCGTTGCGGGAGCGGGGCTGGGCGATCCGCCAGTAGGGGCCCGACCCCCACTGCCCCGCCCCGTGGCAGCCCGGTCGGTTCCCGGGCGGCCGGACGAGTGACGCGCACCCAGTAACCTTGTGCGGGGCGCCCTCGGGTCCCCACACTCCCGTCACACCGCATCTGGAAGGTGTCCTCCCGTGGAAAACGGTGCCGCCAAGCCCGTGATTGTCGCCATCGACGGCCCCTCCGGCACGGGCAAGTCGAGCACGTCGAAGGCCGTTGCCGCGCAGCTCGGGCTGAGCTACCTCGACACCGGCGCCCAGTACCGGGCGATCACCTGGTGGATGGTGGCCAACGGGATCGACATCGAGGACCCGACCGCGATCGCCGCCGTGGCCGGCAAGCCGGAGATCGTCTCCGGCACCGAGCCTGGCAACCCGACGATCACCGTCGACGGCACCGACGTGTCCGGCCCGATCCGCACCCAGGAGGTCACCTCCAAGGTCAGCGCGGTCAGCGCGGTGCCCGACGTGCGGGCCCGGATCACCGAGCTGCAGCGCTCCCTGGCGACCTCCGCGGAGGTCGGCATGGTCGTCGAGGGCCGTGACATCGGTACGACCGTGCTGCCCGATGCCGACCTGAAGATCTTCCTCACCGCCTCCCCGGAGGCCCGCGCGGCCCGCCGCAGCGGTGAGCTGAAGGGCGCCGACGTGCACACGACCCGCGAGGCGCTGCTGAAGCGGGACGCGGCCGACTCCAGCCGCAAGACCTCGCCGCTCGCCAAGGCGGACGACGCGGTCGAGGTGGACACCAGCGAGCTCACGCTGCAGCAGGTCATCGAGTGCGTCATCACGCTCGTCGAGGAGAAGCGGGCCGGAAAGTGATCCCACCTTCCGAGAGAGGTGCCGACGTCGGGCGGCGCATCGGCGTCGGCCTGATGTACGGGCTGTGGCGCCCCCGGGTCCTGGGTGCCTGGAAGGTGCCCCCGACCGGGCCGGTGATCTACGCGGTCAACCACAGCCACAACATCGACGGGCCGATGGTGATGGGAGTGTCGCCCCGGCCCGTGCACTTCCTGATCAAGAAGGAAGCCTTCATCGGCCCGCTCGACCCCTTCCTGACCGGCATCGGCCAGCTGAAGGTGGACCGGCACTCCGCCGACCGCACGGCGATAACGCAGTCCCTCGACGTGCTGTCCAACGGCGGGGTCCTCGGCATCTTCCCCGAGGGCACCCGCGGTGAGGGCGACTTCGCCTCGCTGCGTGCCGGGCTCGCCTACTTCGCCGTGCGCGCCGGGGCGCCCGTCGTCCCGGTCGCGGTGCTGGGAAGTTCCGAGAAGCGGGGACGGTTGATAAAGGGGCTGCCGCCGCTGCGCACCCGCGTGGACGTCGTGTTCGGCGACCCCTTCGAGGCGGGCGACGGCAGCGGACGGCGTACGCGCAAGGCGCTCGACGAGGCGACAGAGCGCATCCAGAAGCAGCTCACCGCGCACCTGGAAAACGCAAGGCGACTGACCGGTCGCTAGGCGACACTGAGTAGTGGATCAGCAGGGCGACAGCCGCGCGGTCCACCGATCACCACGATGAACGACGAGGTACGGACTTCATGAACGACCACATCCACTCCGAGGGCTCGCCCGACGGGCACGACCACGGAGAGCTTGGCGACGCCGAGTACGCGGAGTTCATGGAGCTCGCCGCGGAAGAGGGCTTCGACCTCGAGGACGTCGAGGGCGCCATCGAGGCGGCCGGTCACGGGCCGCTGCCCGTCCTCGCCGTCGTCGGCCGGCCGAATGTCGGCAAGTCGACTCTCGTCAACCGCATCATCGGTCGCCGCGAGGCCGTCGTCGAGGACAAGCCCGGCGTCACCCGCGACCGTGTGACCTACGAGGCCGAGTGGGCCGGCCGCCGCTTCAAGGTCGTCGACACCGGCGGCTGGGAGCAGGACGTCCTCGGCATCGACGCCTCCGTGGCCGCGCAGGCCGAGTACGCGATCGAGGCCGCCGACGCCGTCGTCTTCGTCGTCGACGCCAAGGTGGGCGCCACCGACACCGACGAGGCCGTCGTACGACTGCTGCGCAAGGCCGGCAAGCCCGTGGTGCTGTGCGCCAACAAGGTGGACGGCCCGAGCGCCGAGGCCGACGCGACCTACCTGTGGTCCCTGGGCCTCGGCGAGCCGCACCCCGTCTCCGCGCTGCACGGCCGTGGCACCGGCGACATGCTGGACTCCGTTCTGGAGGCCCTGCCCGACGCGCCCGAGCAGACCTTCGGCGGCGCCGGGATCGGCGGCCCCCGCCGGATCGCGCTCATCGGCCGCCCGAACGTCGGCAAGTCCTCCCTGCTGAACAAGGTGGCCGGCGAGGAGCGCGTCGTCGTCAACGAGCTGGCCGGCACCACCCGTGACCCGGTCGACGAGCTCATCGAACTGGGCGGCGTGATCTGGAAGTTCGTCGACACGGCGGGCATCCGCAAGCGCGTCCACCTCCAGCAGGGCGCCGACTACTACGCCTCGCTGCGCACCGCGGCCGCCGTGGAGAAGGCCGAGGTGGCGGTCATCCTGATCGACGCCTCCGAGTCCATCTCGGTCCAGGACCAGCGCATCGTGACGATGGCCGTCGAGGCGGGCCGCGCGATGGTCATCGCCTACAACAAGTGGGACACCCTCGACGAGGAGCGCCGCTACTACCTGGAGCGGGAGATCGAGACCGAGTTCGGCCAGGTCGCCTGGGCGCCCCGGGTGAACGTCTCGGCGTCCACCGGCCGCCACATGGAGAAGCTGGTCCCGGCGATCGAGACGGCCCTCGCGGGCTGGGAGACCCGGGTCCCGACCGGGCGGCTCAACGCCTTCCTCGGCGAACTGGTCGCCGCCCACCCCCACCCGATCCGCGGCGGCAAGCAGCCCCGCATCCTCTTCGGCACCCAGGCCGGCACCAAGCCCCCGCGGTTCGTGCTCTTCGCCTCCGGTTTCATCGAGGCGGGCTACCGCCGGTTCATCGAGCGCCGGCTGCGCGAGGAGTTCGGCTTCGAGGGCACGCCGATCCACATCTCGGTGCGGGTGCGCGAGAAGCGCGGCAAGAAGAAGTAGCGGCAAGAGGCACTTGCGCACACGTCAAAGGGGCGGCCCTCATCGGACCGCCCCTTTGACGTGTGCTCAGCCCCTGCGTGCCGGCGGCAGCGCGGCCGGGACGTGATGCATCCCCGCGCCCTGCGGGCTGATGTGCCCGACGCGCTGCCACTGCGGCTGCTGGCCGTTGCTGCCGTGCCGGGCGCTGTGGGCCCCCGCGCTGTAGGCGCTGTACGAGCTGCTGAACGACCCCGGGCGGTGGCCGCCGTACGAGCCCGTGCCGCGCTGCATGTTCCCGAACGCGACGAACCCCATGTCCTCCTCCCCGCTGCGATCACCCGGCAGCGAGCGGAAGGACTTGACGTACTCGGCGTAGAGCGCGTCGTAGATCGGCGTGGGCGATGAGCTGCCCTGGAGGCGGGGAACGTCGTATGCATGCACGTATGTCCAAACGACCCCGCGCTCGAAGAGATGCGGCCGGGGTGAAGGGTCGCCTGCTCATCGGAGGCGCGGGCGACGCACTACACGAGCAGCCCCCAGTCGGCCGGCTCCCTCAGGTCCCCGCCAGCGGCATCGCGGCTCCGACCAACTTCCCGTTGGCCGCCGCCTTGTCCAGCGCCCCCGGAGCAGGTCCTCCCTGGGCTGGCGTCCGATGGAACCCACCGGCGCCGCGAACATCAGCACCTGCTGGTGCTTGTTCGCGGCGGCCCGCCACCCGTCGGTCACCTGAAGAGGCTGATGCGCCTGCCACCATGCGACCGGCTGCCCCCCGGTCGGTCCCGGCTGCAGAACCGCGTGCAGCTGCCCCATGGCCAGCAGTACGGACCACCCGTGCAGCACCGGCGGCACATCGGCCAGCTCCGACAGCGGCATGAACCCCTGCTCGATGAGCAGCGGCAGGAAGTCGTCCCCGGCACCGGTCGCCCCGGGCCGCACGATGGGCCCGGTCGGCTCGACCACGAGGGCGGGGTGCAACTCCCCGGCGATCAGCGCCAGTCCGCTGGTGACCCCGAGCACGGCCTGCTCCGGCACGATCGACTCCGGCTCCAGGTCGACCCGGTCGCCGGTGATGGACTTCACGGCGCCCTGCAACTGCGCCTCGGTGACCTGGACGACCTGGGAGGGCAGACAGGTGGCGTGGGCGAAGGCGAGGACGGCGGTCTCGTCCCCGATGAACAGGACGGTGCTGGTGCGCTCCTGTTCGGAGTCGCCCGGGGTGCGGCAGGAGGTGCAGTCGTAACTGCCCGGGGCGTTCTCTCCGGCGAGCAGCCGGTCGGCCTCTTCGTCGCCGATCTCGGCACGTACCTCGTCGCTGACGTCGAGCATGCGCGGCACGGGTGGCTCCCTCGGGATGTGGTGCGTGGCGGGGCCGGGTGGCTCCCGGCCCGTGAACCGGGCGGGTCCCGGGCTCATGAAGAAGACAACGGACGATCTGTGGCGGGAGTCACGCACCAGGGCGAACGGAATCGAACCATCCATCGCGCACCGTCACCCCGGGTGCGGAATTGCGCACTCACGGTCAACTGGAGGGAAATGCAAGGTAGTTGGTTGCGTGGGGTGCGTCACAGATCGTCAGGGTGGTTGGTCGACAAATCCCGAAATCAGCGAATGAAGTGGGTGGCTGAAATTCGCCGATACCGGGGGTAACCGCGAACTGGCCTGGCGCGACGAGGAGTTGGTTGATGCCGACCGCTCGCTGTCCATAGATTCCTCGGCCGTGTGCAACGAGCACCGCTCGGGTACGTCCGCCGACCGCACCAACCAGCTTGCTGCACCATCCCCGGGCGGACGGGGCGAGCGCCACTCACACGCCCGGTGGCGTGCGGAGTGGCCCACCGCCTTGGGGGACCCCGGGTCCTTGGAGAGGGAACTACATGTCCGAATGTGCCGATACCACTCACGACAACGCTCGTAAGGCGCCGAAGGCTCCGAACGGGAGTCGGACTCGTACGACGGCGGTCCTCGCCGGGGCGGCACTGCTCGCCCCGCTCGGGCTGCTGGCCGCGACCGGCAACGCCGCGGCGGCGGACAGTGGAGTGTGGGACCGCATCGCCCAGTGCGAGAGCGGCGGCAACTGGCACATCAACACCGGCAACGGCTACTACGGCGGACTGCAGTTCGCCGCCTCCACCTGGCGCGCGTACGGCGGTACGGCCTACGCGCCCACGGCGGACCGAGCGAGCAGGGACCAGCAGATCGCGGTGGCCACCAAGGTCCAGCGCGCCCAGGGGTGGGGCGCGTGGCCGACCTGTTCGGCCCGGGCCGGAGCGTCCGGCAGCGCACCCGCGGCTTCCGCGGCCGGTTCGGGCGCCCCCGCCGCCAAGGCGGCCCCGTCGACTCCGGCGCAGACGTCGGAGCGTTCGGAGCGTTCGTCAGGACACACGAACCGCGACTCGTCCCGCGGTGACTACACCGTCCGTGAGGGCGACACGCTCAGCGGCATCGCCGCCCGGCACGGGACCACGTGGCGGCAGCTCCACGAGGCCAACACGTCCGTCATCGGGGCCGATCCCAACCTCATCGTGCCCGGGCAGCGCCTCGAACTCTGAGCGGCGCTCCCTGCCCACGCTTCGGTGCCCCGCCCGGTCCGCCGACCGGGTGGGGCACCGGTGTTCGTCGGACGCGCCGCGCGGGATGGCCGCAATCGGCTGCCTAGCGTGCTCATATGAAATGCACACCGCTCACGATCGTCCTGGCCGCCACGCTGTTCACAGCCGTCGCCCCGGGACCGACGCACGCAGCACAGGCAACACACGCCACGCGTCACATCCATACGGCGCCGCCCCGACCGGCCCCCGGACCGCCCCCCAAACCCGCGGCGCTCGCGTGCGCCAAGGACCAGTGGCCGTGGGGCTGTGTCGCCAAGTGCGAGAGCGGCGGGAATTGGCACATCAACACGGGCAACGGCCACTACGGGGGGCTTCAGTTCTCGCAGAGCACCTGGGAGGGCTTCGGCGGCTCGAAGTACGCCCCGCGCGCGGATCTCGCCAGCCGCAAGGAGCAGATCGCCATCGCCCGGAAGGTGGTGGCGACTCAGGGGTGGGGTGCCTGGCCGCACTGCTCCAGACGGTACGGGCTCAAGGGCCGTATGGAGTTGCGGCGGCCCAGCGTCACGGACCGGCTGACCTCGAAGACATCGCAGCTCATCCGGAAGGGGTCGACCCGGTTCGGTGCGCTGCACGGCGCTGCCATTCGCCCGACTCGCCGCTGAACACGACCGCGCCGCGACGCAGTTCGTGGACGAGTGCCGTCCGGCCGTGCAGTCCGGGCGGCACCCGTTGCTCTGCGACGACCACGCAGGCGTCGAGTTCGCTCAGGAGCTCGTACGTACGGGCGGCGACCGTGGGCGACATGCCCTGCGCGGGTTCGTCAACGAGCACGACACGCGCGCGTGCCAGCAGGGCGCGGGACAGGGCCAGCATGCGCTGCTCGCCGCCCGAGAGGGTGCCTGCGCGGCGTGGGAGGAGCGGTTCGAGCCGGGGGTAGGCGTCCAGGGCGACGTCGTACGACCGGGATGCGAGTTCGAGGTTCTCGCGCACGGTGAGGGAGCCGAACACCGCCTGCCGTTCGGGGACCAGGCACAGTCCGCGGCGGGCCCTCTCGTACGCGGGCATCCGGGTCACGTCGGCGCCGTCCCACACCACCGTGCCGCCGGACAGGGGCACGGCGCCGGCCAGGGCGCGCAGCGCTGTCGTACGGCCGGATCCGTTCCGGCCCAGCAGGATCGTGAGGCCGGGGCCGGGCGCGGTGAGGGTGATGCCGTGGAGGGCCTCCAGAGGGCCGTAACGCACGCGCGCGCGGCGCAGGGAGATCGTCGTCATGCGGGTGCCTCCTGGGAGCCTGCCGCGTCGAGTACGCGGTCGGGAGGGCCGGAGGCGACGATGCGGCCCGCCGCCATGACGTGCACGGTGTCGGCGAGGTCGGCGACCAGGTCGAGGTCGTGCTCGACGACGAGCAGGGCGGTGCCGTCGGCGGCGAGTGCCTTCAGGACGCGGGCCAGTGCGGTGACCTCGGCGGTGTCGAGGCCGGCGGCGGGTTCGTCGAGGAGCAGCACGCGTGGGCTGCCCGCGAGGGCCCTGGCGAGTTCCACGCGTCTCAGTGTGCCGGTGGGCAGGCCCGCGGCCGGCAGGGCCCTCACCGGGCCGTCGAGTCCGAGGAGTCTGAGGGCCCGCTCCACGGCCGAGGGGTCTCGCAGCCGTCCCTGCTCTGCGCCCACGCGGACGTTCTCGGCCACGGTCAGGGAGGGGAAGACGGCCAGTTGCTGGAAGGTGCGGGCGATGCCGAGACGGGTTCGGGCGTGTGCGGGGAGGCGGGTGATGTCGCGGGTGCCGAGCAGGACTTGGCCGTGGGTGGGGCGGTGGGTGCCGGCCAGGCAGTGGAACAGGGTGCTCTTTCCTGCGCCGTTGGGGCCGACGATGGCGGTGACCTGGCCGGGGTGGACGGTGAGGGTGATGTCGTCCAGGGCGGTGAAGTTGTCGTAGCGGGCCTGGAGGTGGTGGGTGGTCAGGGGTGCGCGGCGGGTGGGTGTGGGCTGTGCCCGATCCCGCTCCCGTGGCGTCTCCACGGCCGCCGCATGCTCGTCCCGGCGTGCCGTCCCCGCGACCCCCGACGCGGTCGAGCCCGTCAACGTCGGCCGAAATGCAGCCCCCTGCCCCACCGGCCGCAGTCGCCTCCGTACCCCCACCCCCACCGCCGTAAGCCTCGCCCCGCGCCGCAGGCGCAGCCTCCCTGCCGCCGTCCGCAGTGCCTCGTACGGCCCGCCGGGGAAGCGGCCCACCAGTACCGCCAGGATGCCGATCAGGGCCGCCGCCACACCACCGCGGGCCCCCGCGTCGAGGCCGACCAGGAGGGCCGCGGCGGCCAGGGCGCCGAGGGTGCTGTCGGCGCCCAGGACCACCACAGCGGCGAACCAGAGGAGGCCGCGGACGGGGTCGTAGGCGGCCGGGTCGAAGGCGCGCAGGCCCATGCCGAGCATTCCGCCGCCCAGGGCAGCCAGGGCGGCGCCCGAGACGAAGGCCAGCAGTTTGAGGGAGGGCACCTGGACGCCTGCCGCCGACGCCCCGGACTCGTGGTCCCGCATCGCCGCCAGGGCCCGGCCCGTGCGGCCTCGGCGCAGCAGCCAGGTCGTCAGCAGGGCCGCGGCCAGGAGGGCCAGTTCAAGGACGTAGTAGGCGCGGTCGCCCTCGAAGCCCGCCGGACGGCCGAGGGACAGACCCGAGATCGCGTACGGCTGCGCGAAGACGAAGCGGCTCACGCCGACGCCGACCGCGAAGGTCGCCAGCGCAAGGGCCAGGCCCCGGCGGCTGATGGCCGGCCAGCCGGTGAGGAGGCCGAGAGGGGCCACCAGGACGACCGCCAGCGCGAGGGCCGCGAGCTCCGGCAGCCGGGGGAGGCCCGGGAAGCGGCCCGCCGCCAGCAGGGCCGTGAACAGGGCGCCAAGGCCCGCGTACGCCGCCTGACCGAGGGAGATCTGGCCGCCGCGGCCCGTGACGACGACCAGGGAGAGCAGCACCACGCCCAGCGCCGGCACCTGCACCGACGTATGCAGGTCCGCGCCCGCGAAGCCCAGGGGGAGCAGGAAGAGCACCATCGCCACGATCCAGGCGCCCGGAGGGGTCGGCACGCGCGCGGTGGCCGAGCGGGGGAGAGCGTCACGGGTGCCGACGCGGGGGAGGGCCAGGGCCGCGATCAGCAGGGCGACGACGAAGAGGTTCGTGCTGACGGCCTGCAGGAGCGGGGCGCCCCAGCCCGTCGGGTGCAGGCGCGTCAGCTGGCTCTGCGCCACCCCGATGGCCAGCGCCGTCAGCACGGCGACCGGCAGGCTGCGCATCCGTGCGGCCACCGCGACCGCGACCACCTCCATGACCAGCAGCGGCAGGCCGTACGGGTCCAGGCGCACGTACGGGGCCAGCAGCACGCCCGTCAGGCCCGCCGTGAACGAGCCGAACGCCCAGCCCGACGCCGCCACCCGGTCCGCGTCGATACCGCCGAGGACCGCCAGCCGGCGGTCGTCGACGACGGCACGCAGTTCCCGGCCGAAGCGGGTCCAGCGGATCACCGCACCGACCCCGGCCGCCAGCAGCAGCGCCACCGTCAGCTGCCCCCAGGGCTCCGCCGACATCAGCTCCGGCGCGTCGGCCCGCGCCCCCTGGCCCCACAGCAGTACCGCGCCGCCCACCAGCAGGACGAAGACGCCGATCGACGCGACCAGGGTCTGCGCCGGGTCGCTGCCCAGGACCGCCAGCGGCCGGAAGACGAACCGTTCCAGCGCCATCCCGATCCCCGGCGCGAGGACCAGCAGCGTCACGGTCGCGCCCGCCCACAGCGGCCAGCCCCACTCCACCACGCACTGCCGCAGCGCGTACGCGCACACCATCGCGATCGCCCCGTGCGCGAAGTTCAGCACACCGGTCGCCCGGTACGTCACGACCAGACCGATCCCGCTGAGCGCGGCGGCGCTGCCGACCGCCAGACCGGCCAGCGTGAGGTCGTACGTCAGGGAGGACACCGGGGCGGACCTCAGTCGTCCGCTTCGGCGGGCTCACAGATCGGGCACGGACCCAGTTCGCCGCTGCGCACCAGCTTCGCGTCGACCGGCACGGCCTCCGCCTTCCCGGCGACCAGCGGGCAGTCCGCGCGGTGCCAGAGGGTGCCGCCCGGCACCATCAGCAGGTCACCGCTGACCGCTGTCGGCGCTGCGGCCGCCTCCCCGGACTCATTCGCGTCGGCCGGCTCCACGGCCACCAGAAGGCCGTACAGCTCCTCCACGCGCGCGGCGGCGAGCGCGCCCCGGCCGTGTGTCAGCAGCAGCGACCCGGCGATGATCAGCGCGGCGCCGGGGACCGTGCAGGACGCGAGATACGGCAGCTGCCGCTCGGCGAAGCGCTCGCCGGAGACGCCGTACCAGCCGATGACGCACAGCACCGCGCCGGCCGCGAGTGCGGCCCAGCCGGCCCACAGGACGGGGTGCACGGTCCGCAGTCGGGCTGTCCGCATCGCTGGCTCCCACGCGTCGGGTTCGGGGGCACGCACATCGGGTTTCGGCGCATGTGCCTGTCCATGTCAGCCAATGGCTTGCACTATGCCTCCTGCAAGCTGACCCTGAAAGCACCGGGCGCACACGGCCCGGATCGACACCCGGCGGTGAGCCAGATGGTTCTCGGGAGCGACCTCAGGCGGAGCAACGCGCACAGGCGGCACGGCCCGCGGGCGACGGGGCGGGGGACCGCGACGGCCGCGGCCCTGCTCCTCTTCCTCGCCCCGGCCCTGGCTGCCTGCAGCGACGACGAGGGAGGCGGCGGCAACGAGACCCCGCCGACACCCACCGTCGAGCAGACCGAGCCGGGCGAGCAGTCGCCTGCCGCGACGGCGCCCGCCGACGTAGGGGCCGCCGAGACGGAGATCAAGCAGAACTGGCAGAAGTTCTTCGACCCGGCGACGCCCACGGAGGAGAAGCAGACCGTCCTGGAGAACGGCGACCGGATGGGGCCGGTCCTGCAGGCGTTCAGCGGTGACGAGCGCGGCGGGCAGGTCGAGGCGAAGGTCTCCAAGGTCGAGTTCACCTCGCCGACCGACGCGAACGTGACGTACGAGCTGACGCTGAAGGGCGCGACCGCCCTGCCGGGCGCCTCAGGCACCGCCGTCGAACAGGACGGCACCTGGAAGGTGTCCGCGAAGACACTGTGCGCGCTGGTCCAGTTGAGCGGCAATGGGTCGCCGATCCCGGGGTGCTGAGGCGGCGATCGCCGTGGTGGTGCTGGCTCTGAGTACGGCGTGCGGCAGCCGGCTGCCGGAGAGCGACTTCGAGCACCGCGACCCGGGCGGCCCCACCACAACAGCGGGCGACCGCGCGCCGATCCGGGTCGGCATCATCGCGAGCGCCACCAGCCCGGTCGGCGGCAACGCCTTCACCGGCCCGCGCGACGGCGCCAAGGCGTACTTCGACCGCCTCAACGCACGCGGCGGCATCGACGGCCGCCACGTCGAGGTGCGCGAATGCGACGACGGCGGCAGCGGCGTCGGCAACAACGAGTGCGTGCACAAGCTCATCGACGAGGAGAAGGTCGTCGCCCTGGTCGCCACCACCGCCCTGGACTACGCGGGCGCCTCCCGCGTCTCACGCGCACGCGTGCCCGACATCGGCGGCCAGCCCATCGGAACCGCCTACGACACCTACCCGCACCTGTACGGCATCTACGGCAGCCTCGCGCCCCGCAACGGCACCACCGGCTGGGACGGCAAGCAGTACGGCGGCACCGAGGTCTACCGCTACTTCAAGCGCGAGCACGGCGCCCGCACGGCCGCCGTCGTCTCGTACAACCAGTCCGCGTCCGCCGCCTACGCCCGGCTCGTCGAGCGGGGGCTGAAGGCCGAGGGCTACAAGGTCGTGACCGAGCAGGTCGACTTCGCGCTGCCCAACTTCCGCGCGGTGGCGGCCGATCTGAAGGAGCAGGGCGCCGACCTCGTCTTCGACGCCATCGACACCCACGGCAACGCCCAGCTGTGCAAGGCGATGGACGACGTCGGCGCCGAGGTCACCGCCAAGGTCACGAACGTCCAGAACTGGACGTCCACCGTCGCCGATGACTACAAGGACGCTCCGCGCTGCCGCAACGCCCTGTGGGCCACCGGATCGTCCCGCAACCACGAGGACACCGGCCAGGACGCCGTACGGGAGTTCCGGGACGCCACCAAGGGCCGCAAGACGCACTCCCAGTGGCAGCTGGAGGGCTGGGCGGCGGCCATGTGGTTCACGGACGCGGCGAAGTCGTGCGCACGCGAGGGCGTCACGCGTGCGTGCGTCGACGACTTCATGAACCGCAACCAGGGATACACCGCAGACGGCCTGCTGATCCCGGTCCGGTTCGAGCGGTCGGCCGAGCCGCCGGGGACCCGCCGGACGTGTCTGTCCGTGGCCCGCTGGGAGGACGGCCGGGGCTGGGTCTCCCAAGGAGACATGAACAACACGTGCTTCGACGTCCCACAGCTGTCGTACCAGCCGTGACGCGCAACCAAAAGGCGGTGTCGCCGGTCCAACCGACAGAGCCGAGAGCCGAGGGAGGAACCGCAGCGCATGACGCCCGTGTCGCAGGCAGTACCACTGCGCGCCGACTGCATCGCGGATTCGGCGGGCGGGCTGACCTTTGACGTGACCGCGGTCGTGGCCACCGAGGCTGCCCACCTCGTGCTGCGCCACCGCGAGGGCGAAGAGGAGGTCACCCTGCCCCTGACCCCGGCCACCACGGGCCGGCTGCGCGCCGCGCTCCCCAGCAGTGTGGCCCTGCCGGAGGGCCACTGGGACGCGTACGCCAGCGTGACGGAGGAGGAGTCGGACCACCGACTGGCGCCGGGTGACATGGACGTGCACCCCTCCGCCTCCCGGGTCCCGTACGAAACCCGGCAAGGCAACCTGAGCGTCGAATCCCGGGTCCCGGCAACGCTGTTAGGGGCCCTCCCGAGCTCCTAGGCGAGGCAAGATCGGATCATGTTGGAGACCTCGGCAAGACTCCTGCGACTGCTCTCCCTGCTCCAGGCCCACCGCGAGTGGTCCGGCGCCGACCTGGCCGACCGTCTCGGCGTCACCCCGCGCACGATCCGGCGGGACGTCGACCGGCTGCGTGAGCTGGGCTACCCGGTCAACGCCAGCCCCGGCACCGGCGGTGGCTACCAGCTCGGCGCCGGTGCCGAGCTGCCGCCCCTGCTGCTGGACGACGACGAGGCGGTCGCCGTGGCCGTAGGGCTGCGCACGGCCGCGGGCCAGGGCATCGAGGGCATCGGCGAGACCTCGGTGCGGGCCCTCGCCAAGCTGGAGCAGGTCCTGCCGAACCGGCTGCGCCGCCGCGTGGGTGCCCTGAACGCCTTCACCGTGCCGATGCTGCGGGGCCCCCAGCCCTCCGCCGCCGACCCGGCCGTGCTGACCGAGCTGGCCAACCTCTGCCGGGACGCCGAACGCCTGCGCTTCGAGTACCGCGATCACGACGGCGCCCCCACCCGCCGTACCGTCGAGCCGCACCGCCTCGTGTGCAGCGAACGGCGCTGGTACCTGGTCGCGTGGGACCTCGACCGCGAGGACTGGCGTACGTTCCGCGTCGACCGCATCACCCCCAGGCCACCGCACGGCCCGCGCTTCACTCCGCGCACTCCGCCCGCCGAGGACCTCGCCGCGTACGTGTCCCAGGGCGTCTCCACGCGCGCGTACGCCTCGCACGCCGTCGTCCGGCTGCTGGTGCCCCTGGAGGAGGCCGCCGCGAGCATCTCGCCCACCACGGGGCAGCTGGAGGCGGACGGTCCCGACAGCTGCCTCCTGCGCACCGGCGCCGGGAGCCTCGACGTGATGGTGATCCACGTGATGCTGCTGGGCTTCGAGTTCGAGGTCCTGGAACCGGACGGGCTGGTCGAGGCGATCAGGACCGCTCAGGGCCGGCTTGCTCGCTCTTTGGCTCGGGCTGCGGAGCCTCCAGCGCGTGCTCCGGGTGGTGCAGGTCGAACGCCGGGGACTCGGAGCGGATCTTCGGCAGCGCGTTGAAGTTGTGCCGCGGGGGCGGGCAGGAGGTGGCCCACTCCAGGGAGCGGCCGTACCCCCAGGGGTCGTCGACCTCGACCTTCTTGCCGTACTTCGTGGTCTTCCAGACGTTGTAGAGGAACGGCAGCGTCGACATGCCGAGCAGGAACGCGCCGATCGTCGAGACCGTGTTCAGCGCCGTGAAGCCGTCGGCGGCGAGATAGTCGGCGTAGCGGCGCGGCATCCCCTCGGCGCCCAGCCAGTGCTGCACCAGGAACGTGGTGTGGAAGCCCACGAACAGGGTCCAGAAGTGGATCTTGCCCAGCCGTTCGTCGAGCATCTTCCCGGTGAACTTGGGCCACCAGAAGTGGAACCCGGCGAAGATCGCGAAGACGACGGTGCCGAAGACGACGTAGTGGAAGTGGGCCACGACGAAGTACGAGTCGGAGACGTGGAAGTCCATGGGCGGCGACGCCAGGATCACCCCGGTCAGCCCGCCGAACAGGAACGTCATCAGGAAGCCGATGGACCACAGCATCGGCGTCTCGAAGGACAGCGAGCCCTTGATCATGGTCCCGGTCCAGTTGAAGAACTTCACACCGGTCGGCACCGCGATCAGGAAGCTCATGAACGAGAAGAACGGCAGCAGCACCGCGCCCGTGACGAACATGTGGTGCGCCCACACCACGATCGACAGACCGGTGATCGCCATCGTCGCCCCGACCAGCGTCAGATAGCCGAACAGCGGCTTGCGCGAGAAGACCGGGATGATCTCGCTGATGATGCCGAAGAACGGCAGCGCGATGATGTAGACCTCGGGATGCCCGAAGAACCAGAACAGGTGCTGCCACAGCAGCGCCCCGCCGTTGGCCGCCTCGAACACCACCGAGCCGAACCGCCGGTCCGCCTCCAGCACCAGCAGCGCGGCCGCGAGCACCGGGAACGCCATCAGGATCAGGATCGACGTGAACAGCGTGTTCCACACGAAGATCGGCATCCGGAACATCGTCATGCCGGGTCCGCGCATCCCGATGATCGTGGTGATGAAGTTGACCGCGCCGAGGATGGTGCCGAAGCCCGCCAGCGCGAGGCCCATGATCCACAGGTCGGGTCCGATGCCGGGGGAACGCTCCAGGCTGTTGAGCGGCGCGTAGGCGAACCAGCCGTAGGAGGCGGGCCCGTCCGGCACGATCAGCGAGCCCATCACGATCAGGCCGCCGAACAGGAACAGCCAGTACGAGAACATGTTCAGCCGTGGGAACGCCACGTCCGGGGCGCCGATCTGCAGCGGCATCAGCTCGTTGGCGAAGCCCGCGAAGGTCGGGGTCGCGAACAGCAGCAGCATGATCGTGCCGTGCATGGTGAACAGCTGGTTGAACTGCTCGTTGCTCAGGATCTGCATCCCCGGCCTGGCCAGTTCGGCCCGCATCAGCAGGGCCATGACACCGCCGGCCAGGAAGAACCCGAACGACGTGATCAGGTAGAGGTGCCCGATCTTCTTGTGGTCCGTGGTGGTCAGCCAGTCGACGACCACCCGGCCGCCCGGCTGTTTGCTCCGCATGGGCCCTGCCGTCGCCTGTGCGGTGTGCGTCCCCATCGCTCGCTCGCCCCTTCGCTCGTAGCGCCCCGGGCCCACTGAAGCCCGCGCCGCACGCGCCGACGCGAGCTCACGCCATGATGCTCGCGTCGGCGGCGCTCCGACAGAGGGCGTACGGGGATTCTGTGGTGGAACCATGGACTTTCTGTGCGGTACCGACTCTCGCGGTCCGTGCGCCCGCTGCCGCAGCAGCTAATGTCGTGTGGAGGGAAAAGGGGTCCGGCGGCAGTTCCCCGGGAACTTTTCCTCCGCGCTATTGGCCGGATCGTGGCGACACGCAGGAATTACGATCGAATGCCCGCGGAAGGCCTACGAAACCGCTCATTCGTGTGACGAAGAGTGGTCGAAACGCTTGTCGTGGTTCTGTGACAAAAGCGTGACCCCAGAGGTACGTGTGACCTCGATGGCCGCTACAAAGGATCCCTGTCCGCTCTGGCCCTGTCCCTCGGGCAGGCCCTAGCGTGGCGGCATGGCACCCATTCCGAAACCCCCCGCCGAACCACAGGACAGCCCGGACACATATGTCGGTCTCGACGCCGACCGGGCCGAGCGCCTTGCCCGTGACCGAGGGTGGTCGACGGTGCGTTCCCTGCCCCCGGGGGCGATCATCACCATGGAATACAGGAGCGGTCGCCTGAACTTCGAGGTGCGGGACGGCCAGGTGGCGCGGGCCTGGAAGGGCTGACGAACGGGCGAAGGCCCCGGTTCCTGCCTAGGAACCGGGGCCTTCGCCCGTGCCGGGGTGGTTGTGCGTACCGAACCCCGCTGTCCGGGCGTCAGCCGCCCGTGAGGGGGCGGGCGGCCGTCTGGGGCGTGCTGCGGGTGACGCGGTCCGTGTGCGGCGGCCGACGGCTGCCGGCCGGGGTCACGGGGGTGCGCTCCGCCCGTGCCGTGTGCGGGCCGGGGGCCAGGTAGACGGGCGGGTGGACGGGCGTGCGCGCGGAGCGGGCGGCGGAGGCCGCTTCCCCTGCCGCGGTCTCGCTTTCGGCAGCCACGGGACGCGGCTTGAGCCGCACCGGAGCCTCGACGGGGGCGGTCGGCACGGCGACAGTGCCGGCCCGGCGCTCGCGCAGACGGTCGCGCAGGGCGAAGATCCAGGCCTCGGACCGGGTGATCAGCGGCTCGAACCACGGCAGGGCGAGCAGGATCAGCAGGCCGGCGGCCCAGCCGAGCAGCACATCGCTCAGCCAGTGCGTACCGAGGTACACGGTGGACAGGCCGACGCCCAGCGAGGTCACCGCCGACAGGGCCGACAACCAGCGGCGCGCTCTCGGGGTCGAGGCCAGATAGGCCAGGATTCCCCAGGTCACCACGGCGTTGGCGGTGTGGCCGCTGGGAAATATATCGCCGCCGAGCCACATCTCGTTGGAGCCGACGTTAGTCGCGTAGTGCGGGCCGAGGCGGCCCATGCCGAGCTTGGCGGCACCCACGGTGACGTTCAGCAGCAGCAGGGAGACGCCGAGCGCGAGCAGCGGTCGCAGCGTGTGCTGCCGCCAGGAGCGCCAGCCGAGCCAGGCCGCGACCATCACCGCGGTGGGGCCGCGCTGGCCGAGCACCACGTAGTAGTCGACGAAGGCGTGGATCTCCGACCACTGCTGATACGGCCGGAAGAACATGACCTGCCAGTCCAGCCGGACCAGCCAGGAGGTGATCACGATGGCCCACACGATGGCCAGGTAGAAGGCCAGGGTCGCGCCGAGGAGCACGATCCGGTGTCGGCTCATCCTCGGCACACTGATGTGTGCCGGTCGTTCCGGCTCACGATCCAGTCTGGCGAACACCCGGTCCAGACGGGTGGGCTTCGGTTTGGTACGCACCCAATCGACGTTACAGCGAGTGAGCTCGGATCCCGGGCGATTCACCGGCTTTGTGATGACGATGTGATGTGGGATTCCTCTCAGGCGAAGGTTTATTCCCCATGAATCAGTTATCGCCGGAGCCTGCGGCCTTCAATTCTTTTGATCGTTCTGGACCGAGGGTTTATCGCGCTTTTAGATTTGTTCACCGGCTCATAATGCGGAATTATCCCTGAGCTTCCCGGCGCGCTCACCCGCGGTCAGGGCGGACCGCTGCCGTTCAGCCAGAACCCCCCATACGTCGCCGAGGCCATGGCCACAGCGCCCACCAGTAGCGCCGACCTGCGCGTACGCAGGCCGGCGAGGGACCGGGCGAGCGGCAGGAGCAACGGGAAGGCGGGCAGCAGCAGCCGCGGCTTCGAGCCGAAGTAGCTCGACGCGCACAGGGCCAGTGCGGTGACGACCCCCGCGTACACCAGCAGCGGCAACGGCTGGCGCTGCCGTATGCAGACGACATACAGCCAGACCACCAGGCCGACGCCGACCAGCAGCCCGGCCCCTGCCAGGGCCGACGGGAACGACGTGAACTTCTCGGCGACGAACCGGGCGAAGGCGTATCCGCCGTCGAAACCGTTGCGCCAGCCCGCCTGGACGTCGAGATAGCCCAGCGGGCCCTTGCCGGTGCGATGGCCGACCCACAGGACGTAGCCGGCGGCGCCGAGCGGGGCGAGCAGCATCCCGAGGACGCGGCGCACCGCAACGCCGCGGGGGAGTCCCGCGACGTCCGCGCCCGGTGTCCGGCCCGCCCTGCGGTCCTGTACGAACGAGGCGATGGCCGCCGCCCACACCGCCGCGACCACGGCCAGCCCCACCGGGCGGGTCAGTCCGGTCAGCAGGGCCAGGGTGCCCGCCGTGATCCAGCGGCCGGTCAGGACCGCGTACAGCGACCAGGCGGCCAGCGCCGTGAAGAGTGACTCGCTGTACGCCATCGACTGCACGATCCCGATGGGCAGGACCGCCCACAGCAGGACCGCGCAGACACCGACGCGGCGGCCGTACACGTGGTCCGCCACCGCGAAGATCCCCCAGGCCGCGGCGAGCGAGGCGAGCAGGCTGACGGCGAAGCCGCCATCGGCGTACGACAGCGGGGACACCTCCGCGACCAGCCGCTCCAGCCAGGGCAGGAGCGGGAAGAACGCGAGATTCGAGTGCACGTCGCCGTTGGACAGGCGCACCTCATAGCCGTAGCCCAGCTCGGCGATCCTCGTGTACCAGAGCGCGTCCCAGCGGGCGGTCAGCAGGGTGTACGCGTCCTTGTCGCGCACCGCGCTCCACAGGGCCAGCGCGAGCAGGCCCAGGGCGCGGACGGCCGCATACCCGAGGAGCGCCGGGGCGGCCCGGCGCAGCGCCTCGGAACGGGCCGGAGCCACGCGCATCGCAAGATCGGTCACGGGCCCGATTATCGGCACGGGACGGACGGGGAGGTCACCAGGGGCGTGACGCAAGGGGGCGGGAGTGGCGTACGCCACACTCGTTCCGCGGGGGTGTGAGAGGTCCGCCACTCGGCACCGACGTGGACTCGCGTACTCTGACGAGTCACTCGCCTTCGTTGCGCGGGCCGGAGACCACCGCTCCTCTCCGGCCGAGTCACGGGGAGTCCCCACCCCGTGTGCCCGCCCAGGGCGAGGGAACATCTGGGAGGTACGTACATGTCCGGGACGACCACGGCTGCCGCTGCGCTGCGCCGTCGGGCGGCCGGGGCCGGTGCCAACCGCTGGGTCGTCCTCGTCGTCCTCTGTGCCAGCCTGCTGCTCGTCGCGGTCGACGCGACCGTGCTGCACGTGGCGGTGCCGGCTGTCACCGAGGACCTCAGGCCCGGCGCGATAGAGCTGCTCTGGATCGTCGACATCTATCCGCTGGTCTGCGCCTCGCTGCTGATCCTCTTCGGCACGCTCGGTGACCGGGTGGGCCGCAGACGGATCCTGCTGCTGGGGTACGGCCTCTTCGGCGTCGCCTCCGGCCTCGCGGCCCTCGCGCACGACCCACAGGTGCTGATCCTGGCCCGCGCCCTGCTCGGGGTCGGCGGCGCGATGATCATGCCCGCGACCCTGTCGATCCTGCGCCAGGTCTTCCCCGACCGGCGCGAGCGGGCCCTCGCCATCGGCATCTGGAGCGCCGTCGCCGCCGTCGGTGCGGCGGTCGGGCCGCTGCTCGGCGGCTTCCTCCTGGAGCACTTCTGGTGGGGCTCGGTCTTCCTCGTCAACATCCCGCTGATGCTGATCAGCCTTCCGGTGGGACGCCTGCTGCTGCCCGAGTCGAAGGGCGACGGCAAGGGTCCCTGGGACGTGGTCGGCGCGCTGCTCGCGGCGGGCGGGCTGTTCGGCATGGTGCTGGGCGTCAAGCGGCTCGGCGGCGGAGAGCCGGTGGGCAGCCTGTTCACCGTGGTGCCGCTGGTGGTCGGTGTGGTGCTGCTGGTGCTCTTCGTACGACGGCAGCGACGGCGGGCGTATCCGCTGGTCGACCTCGGGATGTTCGCGCGGCCCGCGTTCAGTACGTCGGTCGGGTGCATCGTGCTGGCGATGCTCGCCCTCGTGGGGCTCGAGCTGATCGCGGCGCAGTATCTGCAGCTGGTGCTGGGCCTGTCGCCACTGGAGACAGGGCTACGGCTGCTGCCGCTGACGTTCGCCGCGATGGCGGCCGGGCTGGCCGGCGCGCGGATGCTGCGGCGGTTCGGGCCGCGGCGCATGGTGTGCGCCGGGTTCTGTGTGACGGCCGTCGCGGTGCTGCTGCTGACAGCGATGGGCGGGGAGGACAACCCCGGCCTGCTGCTGTTCGGGTTCGTGCTGCTGGGCTTCGGGCTGGAGACCACGCTCTTCGGGGCGTACGAGTCGATGCTGAGCGAGGCTCCGCAGGAGCAGGCCGGCGGGGCCGCGGCGATCGGTGAGACCTCGTACCAGCTCGGCGCCGGCATCGGCATCGCCCTGCTCGGCAGCGTGATGAACGCGGCGTACGCCCCCGGGCTGACGGACGTGTCGGGTGTCCCGGCATCGTCCTCCACGGCCGCTTCGCACTCGCTGGGTGAGGCATACGAGGTCGCGGCCCAGCTGGGCGGGTCGGCAGGGGTCGCCCTGCGCCATGCGGCGCAGAACGCCTTCGTGCACGGGCTGCATGTGACGTTGCTGGTGAGCGCGGGACTGTTGCTGCTGGGCGCGGTGATGGCGTTGCGGTTGCCGCGGGTCATGCAGTGCGACGCGCCGACCGTGGAGCTGCCCAAGCCGAGAGAAGTCGCGGAGTCCCGCGTCTCCGCCTGAGGAGCCTTCGCGCCTTGGGGCCGGCGTGACCGGGAGTCGTACTGGACGCGCACCGCACCGCGTCGTAGCGTCAGGGCCGAGCCGTGACTAGCGGCGCTAGTTTTAGTCGTTGCCGGAGGGTGTCCCATGTCCGCGTCCTCGAAGTTGCCCCCGTTCGACCCCGCCGACCCCCTCGGCATCGACGACCTCCTGGAGCCCGAGGATCTGGCGATTCGGAGCACCGTGCGCCAGTGGGCCGCGGATCGGGTGCTGCCGTACGTGGCCGACTGGTACGAGAAGGGTGAGCTGCCGGAGATCCGTGAGCTCGCCCGGGAGCTCGGGGAGATCGGTGCGCTCGGGATGTCCCTGAGCGGGTACGGGTGCGCCGGCGCCTCCGCCGTGCAGTACGGGCTCGCCTGTCTGGAGCTGGAGGCCGCCGACTCCGGCATCCGGTCCCTTGTCTCGGTGCAGGGGTCCCTCGCCATGTACGCCATCCATCGCTTCGGCAGCGAGGAGCAGAAGCAGCAGTGGCTGCCGCGCATGGCCTCCGGAGAGGTCATCGGGTGCTTCGGGCTGACCGAGCCGGACCACGGGTCCGACCCGGCGTCCATGCGGACCTACGCCAAGCGTGACGGGTCCGACTGGGTGCTCACCGGGCGCAAGATGTGGATCACCAACGGGTCCGTCTCCGGCGTCGCCGTCGTGTGGGCGCAGACCGACGAGGGGATCCGCGGGTTCGTCTTGCCGACCGACAGCGCCGGGTTCTCCGCTCCGGAGATCAAGCACAAGCTGTCGCTGCGCGCCTCCGTCACCAGTGAGCTCGTCATGGACGACGTACGGCTGCCCGCGGATGCCGTGCTTCCCGATGTCGTCGGGCTGAAGGGGCCGCTCAGCTGTCTCTCGCACGCCCGGTTCGGGATCGTGTGGGGGGCCATGGGTGCGGCGCGGTCCTGTTTCGAGGCCGCTGTCGACTACTCGAAGTCGCGGGAGCAGTTCGGCCGGCCGATCGGGGGCTTCCAGCTCACCCAGGCCAAGCTCGCGGACATGGCGCTCGAACTGCACAAGGGGATTCTGCTCGCCCATCATCTGGGGCGGCGCATGGACGCCGGCCGCCTGCGTCCCGAACAGGTCAGCTTCGGCAAGCTCAACAACGTCCGCGAGGCCATCGACATCTGCCGTACGGCGCGGACGATCCTCGGTGCCAACGGGATCTCGCTCGAGTACCCCGTGATGCGGCACGCGACCAACCTCGAATCGGTGCTCACCTACGAGGGCACCGTCGAGATGCACCAGCTCGTGCTGGGCAAGGCACTCACCGGGCTCGACGCCTTCCGCTGAACCCCACCAGGGGGCAGGGCCGATGAGCGGCCCTGCCTCAGCTCTGGTTGTAGAAGCCGTCCGAACGGTGAGCCGACGCGTCCCCGCTGATGATCTCCGTGTCGGCCGGAGTCAGCAGGAACACGCGGTTGGACACGCGGTCGATCGAACCGCGCAGACCGAAGATGAGCCCCGCCGCGAAGTCGACGACACGCTTGGCGTCGGCCGGCTCCATGGCCGTGAGGTTCATGATGACCGGGACCCCGTCCCGGAACAGCTCGCCGATGGCGCGGGCGTCCCGGAAGCTGTCCGGGGTGACCGTGCCGATCCGGCGGCCCTTCTCCTCGGCGACGTCCGTGGCCACCTTGACCCTCGGGTCGGTGACCCAGGCATCCCCGGGCTCGGTCCCTTCGGAGTAGTCGTCGTCGTAGTAGCGCTCGTCATCGTTGTCGTCAACGAGGCCCAGCCAGGCACTCGCCTTGCGCACCGATCCCATGGACGCCTCCTCTCACAGCGGTCTTCTTACATTCCGCATCCCTATGGTCATCCATGATGCGGACGTCGCGCCAAGTGGATAGACGCCGCGCGGGGGGTTTGTGACGGTACTGGTGCACAGCGAATACGTCGAGAGCCCGTGTCCCCCAAGGGGCATGCCACGTACGGCTGCTGACTGTGAGTGAAATATGATTCTTCACGGCGTATGGGTGATGCGGGGTGCGTACGGGTGAACGAGTCGGCCATGGCGATCTGTGCCACGGTCGGTACGATGCGGCAGCTCAGCGTCGTTGCAGCGTCGCAAGAACCACGGGGGAGCATCGTGTTCGGAATCGTCAGACCCTGTCGTCATCGGCTCGGAGACAAGCTCACCGGTCAATGGATGGCGCATTTGTGCGGGTTGTGCCTCTCGTTGCGTGGGGATCACGGTCAGTTCGCGCGGATCGTGACGAACTACGACGGGCTCCTTATCTCCGTTCTGACGGAAGCTCAAGCCGAAAAAGACGGCGGATTGCGGCGTACGGCGGGACCGTGCCCACTGCGCGGGATGCGAACCGCGTCCGTGGCGCAGGGTGAGGGCGCCCGGCTCGCCGCCGCCGTCTCGCTGGTGCTGGCCTCGGCCAAGGTGCGTGACCATGTGGCCGACGGGGACGGGCTGCTGGCCCGCAGGCCGCTGGCGCTCGCCGCTCGCCGGGTGGCCACCGGGTGGGGTGCCGCGGGCGCGCGCAGCGGCTCGGCCGTCGGGTTCGACACCGCCGTACTGGTCGACGCCGTGGACCGGCAGGTCGGCATCGAGGCGCTCGCCGGGCCCGGGACGCCGATCCTCGCGGTCACCGAACCGACCGAGACGGCGACCGCCGCCGCCTTCGCCCACACCGCGATCCTGGCCGGACGGCCCGACAACGCCGAACCGCTCGCCGAGGCCGGACGCCTCTTCGGACGGCTCGCGCACCTCCTGGATGCCGTGGAGGACCAGACGGCCGACGCCGCGGCCGGTGCGTGGAACCCACTGACGGCCACGGGGACCTCGCTCGCCGAGGCGCGGCGGCTCGCCGACGACGCCGTGCACGGGGTGCGGCTGGCGCTGCGCGAGGCCGAGTTCTCCGACGCCGAGCTCGCGCACCTGCTGCTCGTGCACGAGTTGCGGCGCTCGGTGGACCGGGCGTTCGGCACGGTGCCGACTTGTGGGTCCCATCAGCCGGGGCCGTACGGTCAGCCGCATCAGCATGGGCATGGGCACGGACAGGGATACGGGCAGGGGCCTGGGGCGTATGGGGCGCCGCAGAATCCGTACGGCGGGCAGAACCCGTACGCGGGCGGGAATCCGTACGCCGGCGGTGGGGGAGTGCCCGGCGGTGGTGGCGGTGGTGGCGGTGGTGACTTCGGCGGGTTCGGTGGTGGGCCGGCGCCCCAGCCCCGTGGGCGGCGTGGGTTCTGGGCCGGCTGCGGGATGTTCTGGCTGCTGTGCTGCACCTGCAAGCTGTGCTGTGCGAAGGAGTACGAGGGCCCGTGGTCCCGTAAGAAGCGCGAGGGCTGCTGCCGTGACTGTGACTGCGGCGACTGCTGCCCCTGCGACAGCTGCTAGGTCCTGGGGGCTCCTGGAGCCCGATATCGGAAATTTCAGCCCGGTAGGGAAGGGTTGACGGCATGACCCCGGACTCGGTCGACGCCTGGCAGCAGTGGCACGAGCATCGCGTCGCGTCGGTTTCGGCGCCCTACGGGCCGCTCGCACTGACCGGGACCCACTGGCTGGAGGACTTTCCGCAGAGGCGACTTCCGGACATCCCTGGGGCATGGGCCGCAGACGGTGACGAGGTCGTCCTCTCGGCCGCCGAGGCGGACGGGCTGACCTTGGACGGGCAGCCCTTCGAGGGTGTGGTCGGGCTGGTGGCCGATCCGGGGCCCGCGAGCGGGGCGCGCGTGGCGTACGGGGAGCGCCGGCTGGTCGTGTTGAGGCGCGACGGGGCGTGGGGCGTACGCGACTTCGACCCCGCCGCCGAGGCGCGCCGGGCGTTCCGGGGCATCGAGGCCACGCCGTACGATCCGCGCTGGTCGGTGCCAGGGCACTTCACGCCGTACGGCGAGGACCGGATCGTGCGGGTCGAGAACGTCGACGGGCGTCGGCGCGGGCTCGGGCTCGGCGGAAAACTGGGGTTCGCCCTGGACGGGCAGGAGTTCGCGCTTCAGGTCACCGTCGAGGGCGACGGTTCGCTGTGGGCCGTCTTCGCCGATGTGACCAGCGACAGCAGTTACCGCTTCCGTTTCCTGCGGCCCGCCGCGCCCGACGCCGACGGCCGGACGACGGTCGACTTCAACCGTGCCCTGCTGCCGCCGTGCGCCTTCGCCGACCACTTCGTGTGCCCCTTCCCGCCGCCGGGGAACACGCTCGGACTCGCGATCCCGGCGGGGGAGCGCAACCTGCGCTGAGGTGCCGAGAGTGGGCTGACCGGGACAGGGACAGCCAACTCATACAGATCGTTCAAAGATTGACGGCCGAAAGGCGCCCTTGCGGCTACCCGCCGTTCGGCCGAATACTCCCCCTCAGCGCTTGTCAGGGGCACGGCATGTTCGGAATCCGGACATTCTGCCGTCTGACTGCGCCTCACGGGCCCCGACCCCACGCGGGCCCCCGACTTCCCTTGGAGGGAACGAAACGTGAGGATCAAGCGCACCACCCCCCGCAGTGGCTATGCGAGACGGACCCGGCTGATCGCCGTATCCACCGGACTCGTGGCCGCAGCCGCGATCGCGATCCCCAACGCGACCGCCGCGGAGACCCCCGACACCTTCAGCGCCGCCCAGCTCAAGAGCGCCAGCGGCTCCGTGCTGAAGGCCGACATCCCGGGCACCGCCTGGGCCGTCGACAGCAAGACCAACCGCGTCACGGTGACCGTGGACTCCACGGTCTCCCAGGCGGAGCTAGCGAAGATCAAGGAGCAGGCCGGCACCAACGCCGACGCGCTCACGATCAAGCGCACCGCCGGCAAGTTCAGCAAGTTCATCCAGGGCGGCGACGCCATCTATGCGAGTAGCTGGCGCTGCTCGCTCGGCTTCAACGTCCAGGACAGCAGCGGCAACCAGTACTTCCTGACCGCCGGCCACTGCACCGACGGTGCGGGCACCTGGTACTCCAACTCCGGCCGCACCACGGTCATCGGCTCGACCGCCGGCTCCAGCTTCCCGGGCAACGACTACGGCATCGTGCGGTACTCCGGGTCCGTCAGCCGGCCCGGCACCGCGAACGGCGTGGACATCACCCGCGCGGCCACGCCGAGCGTGGGCACCACCGTCATCCGTGACGGCTCCACCACCGGTACGCACAGCGGCCGGGTCACCGCCCTGAACGCGACCGTCAACTACGGCGGCGGCGACGTCGTCGGCGGCCTGATCCAGACCACCGTCTGCGCCGAGCCCGGCGACTCCGGCGGTTCGCTCTACGGCAGCAACGGCACCGCGTACGGTCTGACCTCCGGCGGCAGCGGCAACTGCTCCTCCGGCGGCACGACCTTCTTCCAGCCGGTGACCGAGGCCCTCAGCGCGTACGGCGTCAGCGTCTACTGACACCTCGGTTCGGCCTGAACGGCAGCCAGCAGCATGTGAGCCCCCGCACGCAACTGTCGTGCGGGGGCTCGCCCTTGTTCCCGTGCCGGGGTTACCGTCGATGTGCAGGCAGTACTCCCCTGTAGTGCGCCCACGTCGGACCCTGGGGGTCGGTGATGGCCGAGGAGCTGGTGGCGGCGGGAGTGACGCTCGCGTCCGCCGGTGTGGTCCATGTGGCGGCGGCCGCGCGGGTCGTCAAACAGTACGAACGGGGCGTGGTCTTCCACCTCGGGAAGCTCCGGCCCCAAGTGCGCGGGGCCGGGCTGGACGATCTGCTGTCCAACCGCGAAAAGCTCAACCAGGGGCTGGAGTTGATGATCGACAGTCCGGCGGTGGAGTGGGGCGTGACGATCGACCGGGTGGACATCAAGGACGTGTCGCTGCCCGAGACCATGAAGCGGTCGATGGCCCGGCAGGCGGAGGCCGACCGCGAGCGGCGGGCGCGGGTGATCCACGCCGACGCGGAACTCCAGGCCTCCAAGAAGCTGGCGGAGGCGGCACATCAGATGGCCGATGCGCCGGCGGCCCTTCAGCTTCGGTTGCTGCAGACGGTGATGGCGGTGGCGGCCGAGAAGAACTCCACGCTGGTTCTTCCGATTCCGGTGGAGTTGTTGCGATTTCTGGAGAAGGGGACGCAGGTGTCTGCGGAGGCTGCCGGTGCGCAGCGGGCGCCGTCCGTCGAGCCGCGGGCCGCGCAGGAGGAACTTCCGCCGCTCGAACCACGCTTGGACTCGGACCCCGAAGGGTCGATTTCGAGACAGGAGTAGACCTTACGCGCTGCGTATGGTTCCCTCGCTTGCAGTGTTTGCTGTGCGAATAGGCCCCGCGTGACTGTGCACGGTCAAGGTGGCGGGGGCGTGCAACCGTGTTCTACGCGCGTCCTGAAGTCGACCTTGTGCGCTCCCTGTGGGCCTAGGAATAGTGAGCGTTGTTCAACCGGCACGGGCGTGGCTTTTGTTGTGAGTCGCCTCCGTAGCCGTACGCCTTCCGGTTCGTGAGGTCCCCACAACCTCTCGGGCCGACCCCCCACAGGAGGACGTAAGTTGAAGCATCGACGCATACCCAAGCGGCGTGCAGCCGTGGCAGGTGCGGGCATCGCCGCACTGGTTGCCGCGGGAGTGACCTTGCAGAGTGCGAACGCGAGTGAGACACCTGAGCCGTCCGCGCCGAAGACCCTCTCGGTCGGCGCGGCCGGAAAGCTCGCCTCGACGCTCGCCAAGGACCTCGGCGCCGACGCCGCCGGTACCTACTACGATGCGCAGACCAAGAGCCTTGTCGTGAACGTCCTCGACGAGGTCGCCGCCAACGCCGTCGAGGCGGCCGGCGCCAAGGCCAGAGTCGTCGAGAACTCGCTCGCCGAGCTGAAGAGCGCCCGTACGACGCTCAAGCAGGACGCGACCATCCCCGGCACCGCCTGGGTGACGGACCCGGCGACCAACAAGGTTGTCGTCACCGCCGACCGCACGGTCTCCAAGGCCGAGTGGACCACGCTCGGCAAGGTCGTCGACGGGCTGGGTGCCACGGTCGAACTCAAGCGGTCGAAGGGGGAGTTCAAGCCCTTCATCGCGGGTGGTGACGCCATCACCGACGGCAGCGGCCGTTGCTCGCTCGGCTTCAACGTCGTCAAGGGCGGCGAGCCGTTCTTCCTGACCGCCGGGCACTGCACCGAGGGCATCACGAACTGGTCGGACTCCGAGGGCAACGCGCTCGGCACCAACGAGACGTCCAGCTTCCCGGACAACGACTACGGGCTGGTGAAGTACACCGGCGAGGTCGACCACCCGAGCGAGGTCAACCTCTACAACGGCTCCACGCAGGCCATCAGTGGTGCCGCCGAGGCCACCGTCGGCATGGAGGTCACCCGGAGCGGGTCGACCACCCAGGTGCACGACGGCAAGGTCACCGGGCTGGACGCCACCGTGAACTACGGCAACGGTGACATCGTCAACGGGCTGATCCAGACCGACGTCTGCGCCGAGCCCGGCGACAGTGGCGGCTCGCTGTTCTCCGGCGACAAGGCGATCGGGCTCACCTCCGGGGGCAGCGGTGACTGCACCTCCGGTGGGGAGACGTTCTTCCAGCCGGTGACCGAGGCGCTGTCGGCCACGGGTACTGAGATCGGCTGACGGTTCGTCGCTTTTGTGGAGTCCCGTCCCTCTTGTGGGGGCGGGGCTCTTCGTCGTTTCCAGGGCGGCTTTGTGCCGCTACGGCGTTTTGGTGCTGCCTGTTCGTAGTTTCGCCGCCAGTAGCGTGATCGCGATCCCTGCTGCTGCCCATGCCGAGAGGACCAGCAGGGAGCCGGTCATGTCGTTGCCGTTGAAGTAGGCGATCGAGCGGGTGGCCCAGGTGCCTGCGCCCGGGGGCAGGGCCGGGCCGATCTCCTTCCAGAACGGTGGGAGCAGCGGGAGCGGGAGGGCGCCGCCTGCGCTCGGGTTGCCCAGGATCACCACGATCAGGATGGCCAGGCCGATGCCGGCCATGCCGAAGATGGCCTGGAAGGCGAGGGTGGCCGCGCCCACCGCGAAGACGGTCAGGGCGCCGACGCCCCACAGGGCGGCGAGGCTGCCCGGTAGTGCGCCCAGGATGGGGCCGATGATCAGGGCGCCGCCCAGGCCGCCGACGATCGCTACGAGAGCCATGGCCATGAGGCGGATCGCCGAGCGCCTCGGGGTGGGCCGGCCGGCGCCCGAGCTGATCGTCATGATCGACGCGCAGAGGTAGCCGCCCACGCACGAGCCCACGGTGGCGTAGAAGGACGTGAGCCCGTTGGCGTCGTGCCGGTCGGCCGGGGCCACGTCGATGGTGCGCAGGGTGCGTGCCTCGGTTCTCTCCAGGGCGGCGACCAGGGACTCCAGGGTGGCGGCCAGCACCCTTCCGCCTCCGGTGGCGACCAGGAGGGTGTCGGTGGTGCCGTTCGGGTCGATCAGCAGGGCGCCGTCGATCTCGCGGTTCAGGATCTGCTTCCTTGCCGTCGCCGCATCGGCCACCACACGCGGGTCCAGGGGGTCGCCGGGCAGGTTGCCCAGCCGGTCCGCCGTCTGCTGGGCGGCGACCTCGGGCGCCACGACTCCCAGCGGCACGTTCTTGGGTTTCGGGTCGTGGAGCGCGCCCACGTAGGAGGCGATGAAGAGCAGGGCGAGGCCGACGACGCCGGTCACGAGCAGCGTGGCCCGCGGGGTGACGGCGTCCTTCACCTCGGTGAGGAAGGGGCTGCGGGAGGTGTCGGCGCCGGGCGTCTGCGTCATGCCCCCACAGTCCGGGTGGCCAGGCGTTTGCGCAGGTGGGAGGCGACCGAACGGATGTCGCACGAGTGTTCGAGAAACGGTCTGGAAATGGTCTATGGTGGGGGTGGGAGAGTTGGGAACTGATGTTCGAGCGGCTCATGAGTGCGGGAGGTGCGTGTGCCAGGGTTCACGCATCTGCACACCGTCTCCGGGTTCTCCCTGAGGTACGGGGCCTCGCACCCGGAGCGGCTGGCCGAGCGTGCCTCCGAGCGGGGCATGGACGCCCTGGCTCTCACCGATCGCGACACGCTCGGGGGTGCTGTTCGATTTGCCAAGGCCTGTGCGAAGGCGGGCGTGCGTCCGTTGTTCGGCGTGGAGCTGGCCGTGGAGGACTTCGGGCTCTCGGAGGCGGGTGAGTCCGCGGGGCGGCGACGTCGGGCTCCGGTGCGGGGCGGCGCCTTTGTCGACGACTCGACGCCCCGTGTCACCTTTCTTGCCCGGGACGGGGCCCGTGGGTGGGGCGATCTGTGCCGGATCGTTTCGGCTGCGCATGCGGGGGAGGGGCCGCCGATGCTGCCCCGGGGGGACAACCGAGGGGACGGTCTGATCGTTCTGCTCGGCTCCGACTCCGATGTCGGCCGTGCGCTCGCCGCCGGTCGTCCCGATCGGGCGGCCAGGCTGCTCGGGCCCTGGCGGGAGGTCTACGGCGACTCCCTGCGGCTGGAGGCCGTCTGGCACGGGCGCAAGGGCACCGGCCCGGGGTCGTTGCGGCTGGCCGCCCGGACCGTCGGCTTCGCCGCCGAGCAGCGGGTGCGGCCTGTGCTGAGCAATGCCGTCCGGTACGCGGATTCCGGTCTGGGGCCGGTCGCCGATGTGCTGGACGCCGCGCGGCGGCTCGTGCCCATCGACTCCACCAAGGAACTGGACTCCGGCGAGGCCTGGCTCAAGGGTGCGGGGGAGATGGCGAAGGTCGCCGAGCGCGTCGTCGAGGCCGCGGGCTTCCGGCGCGACACCGCGCACCGGCTGCTGGAGCAGACCCGGGCGACCGCTTCCGAGTGTCTCGTCGATCCCGAGGACGACCTCGGGATCGGCAGCGTCCACTTTCCCGAGCCGTATCTCGTCGGCGCCGGGCAGCGCACCGCCCAGCGGGCGCTCGCCTCACGGGCGGTGGCGGGCATGGTGCAGCGCGGCCATGACGGGCGGCGGGCGTACTGGGAGCGGATGCACCAGGAGCTGGACATCATCGCCCACCACGGGTTCGCCTCCTACTTCCTGACGGTCGCCCAAGTCGTCGATGACGTACGGAAGATGGGGATCCGGGTGGCCGCGCGTGGCTCCGGCGCGGGGTCGCTCGTCAACCATCTGCTCGGCATCGCGCACGCCGATCCCGTGGAGCACGGGCTGTTGATGGAGCGCTTCCTGTCCAAGCGCCGGCTGGTGCTGCCCGACATCGACATCGACGTGGAGTCCGCGCGTCGGCTGGAGGTCTACCGCGCGATCATCGACCGGTTCGGGACCGAGCGGGTCGCCACTGTGTCGATGCCGGAGACCTATCGGGTGCGGCATGCGATCCGGGACGTGGGCGCCGCCCTGTCCATGGACCCCGCCGACATCGACCGTATCGCCAAGTCCTTCCCGCACATCCGGGCGCGCGATGCCCGGGCGGCGCTGGAGGAACTGCCCGAGCTGCGGCAACTGGCCGGGGAGCGGGAGCGGTACGGCAGGTTGTGGGAGCTGGTGGAGGGCCTGGACGCCCTTCCGCGCGGTATCGCCATGCATCCGTGCGGGGTGCTTCTGTCCGACGCCTCCTTGCTTTCCCGTACGCCCGTCATGCCGACCAGCGGCGAGGGCTTCCCCATGTCGCAGTTCGACAAGGAGGACGTCGAGGACCTCGGGCTGCTGAAGCTCGACGTGCTGGGCGTGCGGATGCAGTCGGCGATGGCGCACGCGGTCGCGGAGGTGAAGCGGGTCACGGGGGAGCGGGTCGATCTGGACGCGCTCGACTTCGAGCGGGGGGACGGCGATCCGGCGACGTATCAGCTGATCCGGTCCGCCGAGACGCTGGGCTGCTTCCAGATCGAGTCGCCGGGGCAGCGGGACCTGGTCGGGCGGCTTCAGCCGGCCACCTTCCATGATCTTGTCGTCGACATCTCGCTCTTCCGGCCCGGCCCGGTCGCCGCCGACATGGTGCGGCCGTTCATCGAGGCACGGCACGGGCGGGCGCCGATGCGCTATCCGCACCCGGATCTGGAGGAGCCGCTGCGGGAGACGTACGGGGTCGTCGTCTTCCATGAGCAGATCATCGACATCGTGCACATCATGACCGGGTGCGGACGGGACGAGGCGGACCGGGTGCGGCGCGGGCTGTCCGATCCGGAGTCGCAGGGGCGGATCCGGGTGTGGTTCGCACAGCACGCGGCGGCCAAGGGGTATGACGCGGAGACCATCCGGCGGACCTGGGAGATCGTCGAGGCCTTCGGGTCGTACGGCTTCTGCAAGGCGCACGCCGTCGCCTTCGCCGTGCCGACCTATCAGTCGGCCTGGCTGAAGGCCCATCACCCGGCCGCTTTCTATGCGGGGCTGCTCACCCATGACCCCGGGATGTATCCGAAGCGGCTGTTGCTGGCGGACGCGCGGCGGCGTGGGGTGCCGATCCTGCCGTTGGACGTGAATGTGTCGGGGGTCGCACACGGGATCGAACTGGTGTCTGAATCTGGGAGGAGTGGGGGGACTTGGGGACTGCGGCTCGCGCTCTCCGACGTGCATGGCATCAGCGAGGCCGAGGCGGCACGGATCGCGCAGGGGCAGCCGTATACCTCGCTGCTCGACTTCTGGGAGCGGGGGCGGCCGAGCCGACCGCTCGCTCAACGGCTCGCGCAAGTGGGCGCGTTGGACGCCTTCGGGGCCAACCGGCGTGATCTGCAACTGCATCTGACCGAGCTGCACCGGGGCGCCCGGGGTGGCGGCGGGGGACAGCTTCCGCTGGCCGGTGGGCGGAAGACGGCCCCGGCCGGGCTGCCCGACCTCAGCTCGGCGGAGCGGCTCAGTGCCGAGCTGGGTGTGCTGTCGATGGACGCCTCGCGCAATCTGATGGACGACCACCGGGCGTTTCTCGACGAGCTGGGCGTCGTCTCGGCGCGGCGGCTGCGCGATGCCCGGCACGGCGAGACAGTGCTGGTCGCGGGCGCCAAGGCGGCCACCCAGACGCCGCCGATCCGGTCCGGCAAGCGGGTCATCTTCAGCACGCTGGACGACGGGACGGGGCTGGTGGACCTCGCCTTCTTCGACGACTCGCACGACGCCTGCGCCCACACCGTCTTCCATTCCTGGCTGCTGCTGGTGCGCGGGGTGGTGCAACGCCGCGGTCCGCGCAGTCTGAGCGTGGTGGGCTCCGCCGCCTGGAACCTCGCCGAGCTGGTCGAACTGCGCGCCGAGGGCGGCCTGGACGTGGTGGCGGCGCGGCTGGCGGAGCCCATGGCGGAGGGGACGGAGACGATCCGACGCGCGGCCGGCGAATCCAAATGCCGACCGGATACGAAATGCACCCGTGGGCCGATCTGCGACCGGCGGGTCAAGAGCCTTCACAGGTAAGGAAGTTGTGGCACCAGAGTCCGGGGAGTGCGGGATGACCATCCTCTGCGTACGTTTCCAGCTGCCGCCGGCGGGCGAGGCGGCCCTGCCCGGGCTGCTCGGACTGCTGGAGGACTTCACCCCGGTCGTCCAGGCGCTGCCACCGGACGGAGCACTGGCCGATCTGCGGGGCGCCGAGCGGTACTTCGGGCGCGACGCGGTCGAACTGGCGTCGGTGATCCGGGTGCGCGCCCTCGCCCACCACGGGGTCGACTGCGTGATCGGCGCCGGGCCCGGCCCGATGCTGGCCCGCGTGGCACTGGGGGACGCCCGGCCCGGGGTGACGTGTGCCGTTCCCGAGGAGCCGGACGCCGTCACGGAATTCCTCGCCGACAAGCCCGTCGCGGCGCTGCCCGGCGTCGGCGCCGCGATCGCCCGCACCCTGTGCGAGTACGGCCTCGACACCCTCGGCCTGGTCGCCGCCGCCCCCCTGTCCACGCTCCAGCGCCTGATCGGCGCGAAGGCCGGCCGCGAGCTGCGCGAGAAGGCGGGCGGCATCGACCGGGGCCGGGTGGTGCCGAACGCAGTGTCGCGCTCGCTGGCCACCGAACGTCCCTTCACCCGCGACGAGCTGGACCCCGGCCGGCACCGCCGCGCCCTGCTCTCGGCCGCCGAGGAACTGGGCTCCCGGCTGCGCGCCCTGGACAAGGTCTGCCGCACCCTGACCCTCACCGTCCGCTACGCCGACCGCTCTTCGACGACCCGCAGCCGCACCCTGAAGGAGCCGACGGCCCACTCACCGGCGCTGACCAGGGCGGCGTACGACATGTACGAGGCCCTCGGCCTCCAGCGCGCCCGCGTCCGCGCCCTCGCCCTGCGCGCCGAGGGCCTCGACCCCGCCGAGCAGGCCTCCTACCAGCTCACGTTCGACCCGCTCGACGAGAAGGCCCGCCGCATCGAGGAGGTCGCGGACCGCGCGCGAGCGAAGTTCGGGCCGCATGCGGTGATGCCGGGGTCGCTGGCCGCCTGACTCCCCTCACGCGGAGGTCAGTTGGCCCAGGGCGGCGTGATGCGCGTGCCGTCGGCCAGCTCCGCCGTCAGGCCGATGGAGGTGGTGACCCAGGTGACGGCGGTCCGCTCGGTCGGGTTCTCGACGGTCAGCGTCGCACCCGGGTTGATGATCAGGGTGTCGCCCGCCGCGATCCGGTCCGTACGGTCGTCGAGCGTGACCAGCAGCTCGCCGTCGAGCAGATGGAGGATCTCCTCCCGGTTGACGGTATGCGCGGGGGCTTTGGTCCCGGCCGGGATCTCGCCGCGCCAGGCGCACAGCTCCTTGCTGCCGCTGTCGGGGGTGGCGTACGAGACGAAGCGGGCGCCGTGGATTTCGTGGGTGACGGCTTCGGACGCGCGGATCACAGGCATCGGTGCCTCCTCGGAATAGATGGTCAAGTAGGTTGACTACATGACTATGGTCAAGCCGCTTGATCAATACGTCAAGGGTGTTTCAATGCCTGCGTGCAGAACTCCGAAGCCATGGCCCTGTCCGCCACCCTGCTCGCCGTCGCCGGTGAGCTCACGCAGCGCATCCATGACGGCGTGGTCGCCCGGGGCTTCGAAGGGCTGCGGCCCGCGCACGGATTCGCGTTCGCGCGGCTCGCCCCGGACGGTGCGACGGCCACCGACCTCGCCGGTCACCTCGGCGTGACCAAGCAGGCGGCGAGTCAGCTGGTCGACGAGATCGTGCGCAAGGGGTACGCCGAGCGCCGGCCGCATCCCGATGACGCGCGCGCCCGGCTGGTCGTGCTGACCGAACGGGGGTGGGCCTGCACCCGTGCGGCCGAGGAGGCGGCCTCGGATGCCGTCCGGGCTTGGGTCGGCGTGCTCGGTGAGAGCGAAGTGCAGGCGCTGCTCCGGCAGTTGGTGCGCATCGCACCCCATGGCCCCATCAGGCCCACTTGGTGATGGTTCATCAGTGGATGTAACCGGCCACTGGTTATCACTGGAAGTTTTTACTGACGCGTAACTTCACACGTCTACTACTCGCCCGTAACTTGACGGGTGAACAGCATCCTCGTGATCCGGATCACAGGGCGTAAGGCCGTCGCAACTCCCTTGAGCCGCAAGGAGATCACACGATGCTGCCCTGGAAACGAGTGCTCAGACCCCTGGCCGCGCTGCTGCTGACCGCCGCGGTCGCCGTCGTCCCCGCCACCACGGCCCAGGCGGCCGAAGCGGCGGCGACCACGCACAGTGGCTGGAACGACTACTCCTGCAAGCCCTCCGCCGCCCATCCCCGCCCCGTCGTCCTCGTGCACGGCACCTTCGCGAACTCCGTGGACAACTGGCTGGGCCTCGCGCCCTACCTGACGAACCGCGGCTACTGCGTCTTCTCCCTCGACTACGGCCAGCTGCCCGGCGTGCCGTTCTTCCACGCCCTGGGACCCATCGACAAGTCGGCGGAGCAACTGTCCGCCCATGTGGACACGGTGCTCGCCGCCACCGGCGCCGCCGAGGCCGACCTCGTCGGCCACTCGCAGGGCGGCATGATGCCCCGCTACTACGTCAAGTTCCTCGGCGGTGCCGCCAAGGTGAACGCCCTCGTCGGCATCGCGCCCAACAACCACGGCACCACGCTCGGAGGGCTCGCCAACCTGCTGCCGTACTTCCCCGGCGCTCAGGACCTGCTCAGCACCGCCACTCCCGCCCTGGCCCAGCAGATGGCCGGATCCGCCTTCATGACCAAGCTCAACGAGGGCGGCGACACCGTTCCCGGCGTCCGCTACACGGTCATCGCCACCAAGTACGACGAGGTGGTCACGCCGTACCGGACCCAGTTCCTGACCGGCCCCGGCGTGAACAACGTCCTGATCCAGGACCGGTGCGCGGTCGACCTGTCCGAGCACGCGCTCCTCGGGCTGACCGACCGGATCGCCTTCCACGAGGTGGTCAACGCGCTCGACCCGGCCCGTGCCACGCCCACCACCTGTGCGTCCGTGATCGGCTGAGCACGCCGCCGGGGCCTGACCGGCCTGAGCCGCCGGTCAGGCCCCGGAGTTGTGGGGCGGTTCAGCCGCGGGTCAGCGGCCGTGGCGAGCGCCGGCCGCGCGGCGGCGCACCGACGCGAACAGGACCGCCGAGCCGAGCGCGAGGGTCGCCGCACCGCCCATCGCGAGATACGCCGTGCTGCTGTCCCCGCCGGTCTCGGCGAGGTTCTCGGTCGCGCCGGCGGCCTTCGGCCGGTTGGCCGGTGCGGACTGTTCGTCCGCGGCCGCCGCGACCGGCTCCGCCGAGGTGCCGGCGTCCTGGTCACCGTGGCCGTTGTGCTCGATCGTCGACTTGTCGGCACCGTCCTCGATCTGCTCCTCGGAGGGCGCGGAGGCGCTCGGTGCGGGCGCGGCCTCGCCGCCGGTGCTGTCGTTGCCGCCGCCCGAGTTGTCGGTGCCGGCGCCACCGTCGCCGCTGCCCGAACCGCCCCCGCTCGCGCCGCCGAAAGTGACGTCCGAGCAGGAGTAGAACGCCTCCGGGCTGTCCGAGCGCTGCCAGACCGCGTACAGCAGCTGCTTGCCGGAGCGCTGCGGCAGGGCGCCGGAGAAGGTGTAGAAGCCGCCCGAGGCCGCCGGGTCGGTGGACGTCGCCACCGGGTTCGCCAGGTCCAGGTCGTCCCAGGCCAGCGGCTTCGACGGGTCGTACCCCTGCTTCGTGATGTAGACCTTGAAGGTGCCCTTGTGCGGTGCGGTCACGCGGTACTTGAACGTGTACGACCCGCTGCTCACGCTCGTCGCCGGCCAGTCGGTGCGAGCCAGGTCGAGGCCCTTGAACGCCTCGCTGTTCGCGCTGCACAGCTTGCCGTCCGGGATCAGCTCCTGGTGCCGGCCGTCCGCGTTGCCGATGCGTATGCCGTTCCAGTCGTAGAGGGCCTGCGTACCGCCCGCAGCGACCGCCGCCTTGCACGCGTCGGACGTCGGGCTCTCGGGGCCCTCCGCGTAACACTGCGAGACCCGGCTGACCGGGTCGCCCATCGAGCCGTGCGCCGACGCGGGCGCGGTGGCCAGGGCGGTGAGGGCGAGCGGGGTCAGGCCCAGGGCGGCGACGGTGGCGGCCTTGCGGCGTGCGGGCATGGGGGATCTCCTCGGAACCGGAACTGATGAGTGCCGGATCCAAGAAACCGTGAAAACGCCTGGCGCAGGGGGTTCACGGCGATCTTTAGGGGTGCCTTAAGGGAGTGCTCAGGCGGAGATCAGGTAGATACGGTTCCTGGCATGACCGATGAGGGAATCCGGCCCGCCGTCGCCGCCGACGTGCCGGCCGTCAAAGCCGTCACCGATGCCGCCTACCACCACTACATCGAGCGGATCGGCAGGGTTCCGCAGCCCATGGAGCGGGACCACGCGGCAAACGTGTCCGACGGGAAGGTGTTCGTCACGGAGGAACCCGGCACGGGGCGCGTGGTCGGGCTCGTCGTGGTCGAGGCGTACGAGGATCACCTGTACCTCGACAACATCGCCGTCCACCCGGACGCCCAAGGGCAGGGCGTGGGGCGGCGGCTGCTGCACTTCGTGGACGCACACGCGCGTGCGCTGCGTCTGCCCGAGGTCAGGCTCTACACGAACGCGCTGATGTGGGAGAACCAGAAGATCTACCCGAAGTACGGCTACGAGGTCATCGAGCGTCGCGTGGAAGGGCCGTACGACCGCATCCACTACCGCAAGCGGCTCGACTGACGTGTCTGACGGGGCCGACGGGGCGTTTCAGCCGTCCGGCCACCAGGTGCGTGCGATGTCCTTGCGGACCTCGGGTCGTCCCGAGGGGCGCTCGTCCGCCTCCTCGCGGACGCGGCCGGCATCGGACTTCCTCTTCAGGGGCTTCTGCACGGTCATACGGCGCATGGCTGCCTCCTTCAGGGGCCACCGAGTTCCTCGTTCTCACGGAGGTAGACCCTTGCGGGGAGAGTTCCTCATCGCCGCTGGTCCTGTCAGTGGCCGCTGTCACGATTCGACTGTCAGTGGCGGGTGTCACTCTTGGCCGCATGACCGACATGACGAACGGTGAACAGGCCGTCACAGGGCAGGCCGTGGACTGGGACGCGGCCGCCGCCTCCTTCGACGACGAGCCGGACCACGGCCTGCGCGACGCCCAGGTGCGCCAGGCCTGGTCTTCCCGGCTGCGCTCCTGGCTGCCCGAGCGCGCGTCCGACGTCCTCGACCTCGGCTGCGGCACCGGAAGCCTGTCGCTCCTCGCCGCCGAGCAGGGACACCGGGTCACAGGAGTGGACCGGTCCCCGGCGATGGTGGACCTGGCCCGCGCCAAGCTGGCCGGGCGTGACGCGGTGTTCCTCGTAGGTGACGCGGCGGCGCCCCCGGTGGGGGAGGAGCGGTTCGACGTCGTGCTCGTACGGCACGTCCTGTGGGCGCTGCCCGACCCGGGCCGGGTGCTGCGGCACTGGCGCGGGCTGCTGCGCCCGGGAGGACGGTTCGTGCTGGTCGAGGGCGTGTGGGGGACGGTCGACGCCGCCGGCATCCCGGCGGACCGGCTCACCGGGCTGCTCGCCCCGCACGTCGGGCACGTGCGCGTGGAGCGCCTGTCGGACGACGAACCGCTGTGGGGGAAGGCCGTGGCCGACGAGCGGTACGCCGTGGTGGCGAAGCTCTAGACCAGCAGGGACTCCAGACCGCCCTCGACGGTGGCGAACGCCTCCAGCTCGTCCAGGGCCGCCACGGCCGCCGCTGCCGCCTCGGGGTCCGTCACCGCCAGACCGCTCTCGGCGAACTCGTCCTCGTCCAGGCGGCGTACGTCCGTGCCGTCCGCGGAGCGCCACAGGTCCAGGTCGAGGTCCTCGACGACCAGCTCGGTGCCGGACAGCGTGGCCGGGCGGGTGACGTCGCAGTACCAGCCCTTGAGGGCACCCGAGGCGTCCCGGACCTCCTTCACGGCGTACCAGCGGTCGCGCCAGTAGTACTCCGTGAAGACGTCGCCCGGTTGGAAGCGGACGAATCCGAAGTCGCGGACCCCGTCGCCGGACCAGGGGGCCCGGACGGTGATCCGGGTGCCGTCGTCGGCGACCAGCTCGGCCTCGTAACGGATCTTCGTACGGCCGCCCTTGACGAGGACCACGTCCAGCGGGCGTCCCTGCTCAGCCGAGTTCACGGACATGGCGCACCTCCGTCGCGCAGACCTCGTAGCCGAACCACTTGTTGATCGCGAGCATCGGGCCGTTGCCGGCGTCGTTGCCCGTGAACGCCTCCGTGTACCCGGCGGCGCGGGCGCGATGCAGCGAGTCGTTCTTGGCCAGCTTGGCCAGGCCGCGGCCGCGGAAGGCGCGGGCGCTGCCGGTCATGGTGGTGCCGTAGCGGGTGGCGCCGTCCGTGCGGGCGGCGCTGAAGGCGGCGGGGCGGCTGTCCACGAGGACCACCGAGGTCAGCTCGTGGCTGTTCAGCGGGTGCCGCCAGGTCTCCTCCAGCCAGGCCTCGTAGTCCGTGAACTCGGCCTCGACGTCACCGGGTTCGTCCAGCGTCGTCTCCGCGTCCAGTTCGAACAGCGGGCGGGGATCGTCCGCGAAGTCGGCGGCCGTGCGCAGTTCCACACCGGGCGGGAGCGCCTGCAGCGGCGGCAGCGTGCCGTTCGCCAGGTCGAGGCGCAGGAAGTGCGCGGAGCGGCTCGCGCGATAGCCGTGCCGTTCGGCGAAGGCGCGGTTGTCCGGCTCGTCTAGCACCCAGGCGAACAGCGTGGTCGCGCCCACGGCGGCCAGGTGTTCCTCGGCGGTGCGGAGCAGGAGCGCGCCGGCGCCGCGGCGCGTGCGCTCCGGGTGCACGTACACGTTGACGAAGCCCTGCCCGGGCTCCGGGCTGTCGTGGGCGATGCCGACCTGGGCCGTACCGATGATCTCGCCGTTCTCCTCGGCGAGGAGAGGCCGGGCATGCGCGTCGGGGTGGGCACGGGTGGCACCGTGGACGACGGCCTCCGGGGTGACCACGAGATACGGGAGAGCGCGGTGCCAGACGCCGACGAATCCCTCGACATCGGCCGGGACTTCAGGACGCAGATCGCGGACGGAGACGGTCATGTGGCCGCACGCTACGCGGGCGATGTGCCGGGGTGCCTCTCATTTTCCGCCGGGTACGGGACAATCGGCCTGTGACATTGAAGATCCACATCGACGACAGTGCCGCGCCGTACGAGCAGGTGCGGGCGCAGATCTCGGAGCAGGCGCGCTCGGGGGTGCTGCCGGTGGGGTACCGGCTGCCTACCGTGCGGGGGCTGGCGGAGTCGCTGGGCCTGGCGGCCAACACGGTCGCCAAGGCCTACCGCGCGCTGGAGAGCGACGGGGTGATCGAGACGCGCGGGCGTAACGGCACGTTCGTGGCCGCGGCGGGCTCCGCGGCGGAACGGGAGCTCGCGTCGGCCGCCCAGACGTACGTCGAGCGTGCTCGTCGGCTGGGGCTGACGGAGGCGGATGCGCTGGCCGCGGTGCGGGATGCCCTGCGGGCGGCCTACCGGGGCTGAGCGCTCCGCCGGAAGGGCCGAGTCGGGTGGGTGGTCGGCCGCGGCGCCGTCGTGGCTGGTCGCGCCCACGCGGCGGAGCCGCAAATAGAACACGGCCCCGCGCCCCTTCCCGGCCCGCTTGGTCAGCGCCGGGCCGCGAACTCCGGCGTTCGCGTCACCGTCAGGCCCGCCCGCGTCGCCGCCCGCCCGAAGGCCACCGCGTCCGCCACCGCCGCCCCGCCGGGGTCGTTGTTGAAGTACGCGTACATGTCCTCGGCGTCGGACCAGGTGGTCGCGATGCGGTCGACCCAGGTCTCCAGGGAGCGCCGGCCGTAGCGGGGCCAGGGGTGGGCGCGGCCCTCGTGGAAGCGGACGTAGCCCCAGTCAGTGGTGCGCCACAGGGGCGTCACCGGGCGGGCCTGCACATCGGCCCAGCACAGGGCGGCACCCCGGGACTCCAGCACCTTGCGGGTGCCGGACACCCACCAGGACTCGTGGCGGGGCTCGACCGCGATCCGCGTCCCGGACGGGAAGCAGGCCAGGCAGGCGTCGAGGAGGCCGGGGTCGGCGCGCAGGGTCGGCGGGAGCTGGAGGAGGACCGGTCCCAGGCGGTCACCCAGGCCCGCCGCATGGGACATCAGACGGTGGACCGGCTCCTCGGGGTCCTTGAGGCGCTTGATGTGGGTGAGGTAGCGGCTCGCCTTCACCCCGACCACGAAGTCCCCCGGCACCCGGTCACGCCAGGCCTCGAAGTTCTCCCGCGTGGGCAGCCGGTAGAAGGCGTTGTTGATCTCCACCGTGGCGAAGTGCCGCGTGTACTCCTCCAGCCACAGCCGCATGGGCACATCGGCGGGATAGAGGCCACCCCGCCAGTCCCGGTACTGCCACCCCGACGTCCCGAGGAACAGGGTCATACGACCATCAAAGCACCGGAAGGCTAGAGGTACAGCCCCGCGTCCGCCCCGTCCCGCGGGTCCGGCAGCGACGTCGGGGACGTGCCCCGCTTCAGTGCGTACAGCTCCGCCAGTGTGGCGCCCTCACGGCCGACGCCCTCCTCCGCGCCCAGCCAGGTGGTCGCCTCCCGGCGGGTCAGCGGACCCACCTCGATGCGGGCCAGACAGCGGCCCGGGCGGACGACGGCTGGGTGGAGGCGCTCCAGGTCCTCGTTGGTGGTGACGCCGACCAGGACGTTGCGGCCCTGGCCGAGCAGGCCGTCCGTCAGGTTCAGCAGCCGCGACAGCGCCTGGCCCGCCGTGTGCTTCGCCTCGCCGCGGATCAGCTCGTCGCAGTCCTCCAGGAGCAGCAGCCGCCAGCGGCCCTTGCCCGTCGAGTCGTCCTCGCCGATCGCGATGTCCATCAGATAGCCGACGTCGCTGAAGAGCCGCTCCGGGTCCAGGACGCAGTCCACCTGGCACCAGTCCCGCCAGGAGCGGGCCAGCGTCCGCAGCGCCGACGTCTTGCCCGTGCCCGGCGGGCCGTGCAGCAGGAGCAGCCGGCCCGCGATGTCCTCCGGGGTCGTCTTCATCAGGCGGTCCATCGCGTCCGCCACCGGCGCGGTGTAGTTGGCGCGCACCTCGTCCCAGGTGCCCGCGGAGATCTGCCGGGTCGTGCGGTAAGGGCCGCGCCTGGGGGAGACGTACCAGAAGCCCATGGTGACGTTCTCCGGCTGCGGTTCGGGCTCGTCCGCCGCGCCGTCCGTCGCCTCGCCCAGGACGCGCTCCGCCAGTTCCTCGCTGGTCGCCGTCACCGTGACGTCGGCGCCCCGGTTCCAGCGGGAGATCAGCACGGTCCAGCCGTCGCCCTCCGCCAGCGTCGCGCTGCGGTCGTCGTCGCGGGCGGTGCGCAGCACGCGGGCGCCCGGCGGCAGGAGCGTCACACCGGACCGTACGCGGTCGATGTTCGCCGCGTGCGAGTACGGCTGCTCGCCCGTCGCGAAGCGGCCGAGGAACAGCGCGTCGACGACGTCGGACGGCGAGTCGCTGTCGTCGACGTTGAGCCGGATCGGCAGAGCGTCGTGTGGGTTCGCAGACATGCGGCCATGATCCGTCACGCGGAGGGCCCGTGCACCCGGTTTCCGTGCCACACTCCGCCAACGGACGATGCCCGCCACCCGTGCCGACGCTCCCGGCGTATCCCCTCCGCCCTGTTACAGGACCGTGCACTGCCGAAACCTGCCCGCGCGGATGCCGCCGCCGTTACCGTTGTCCTTGATGGGACGTCATGGGTGGAATTCGGGGGCAGGGCGGTGGCGGCTCACCGCGCTGCTCGGGGTGGGCGCGGTGGCTCTGGCGCTGGTGGTGACGCTCCTCAGCACGCTACCGGGCAACGGTGTGAACACGGACGGCACCTCACGCGACGGCGACAAGGTGCACGGCAATCCGACCGCCACGCCGGACGCCGAGAATCCGGAGGTGGGCTGGGGGTTCACGCACACCCAGTACAGCGCCGACGAGGGCGACTCCGCCGCCGTAGAGCGCGTCGAGGGACGGCTCGCGGACGCCGGAGGACTGCCACAGATCCAGCACATCATGGGCTGGGGCTCCGACAACCCCGAGCCGGTCGAGGGGCGTTACGACTTCGAGGCGATGGACCGCCGTATCGACTTCATCCGCGCCTCCGGCAGCACCCCCGTCGTCACCCTGTGCTGCGCCCCCGACTGGATGAAGGGCGGCAAGGCCGGCGTCGACAACACGAACTGGAGCCAGGCCGCCCTGGAGACGCCGCCCGAGCCCGAGCACTTCGAGGACTTCGCCGCGCTCGCCGCGACCGTCGCCAAGCGCTATCCGGACGTACGGCACTTCATCGTGTGGAACGAGTTCAAGGGCTTCTGGAACGACACCGAGGCCCGCTGGGACTACGAGGGCTACACCCGGCTCTACAACCTGATCTACAACGCGCTGAAGAAGGTCAACCCCGACATCATGGTCGGCGGGCCGTACCTCGTGATGGACAGCGTCGACCCGCGCGCGCAGGAGGCCTCGACGGAGCTGAAGGGCTCGTGGGGCGCCATGGACCAGCGCACGATCGACGCCTTCGAGTACTGGAACCGCCACAAGGCAGGCGCCGATTTCGTCGTCGTGGACGGCTCCAGCTACACCCGGGACGACGAGCTGCTGCCCGACGAGTTCACGGCCACCGACAAGTTCACGGCCGTCAGCCAGTGGGTGCGGCGGCAGACCGGTGACCTGCCGCTGTGGTGGGCCGAGTACTACGTCGAGCCCGCCGACGGCAACGACGACCGCAAGGGCTGGTCCGAGACCCGCCGGGTCGCCGTACAGGCCACCGGGATGATCGCGCTGGCCAAGGGCGGCGCCTCCTCCGCCTTCTACTGGAACCCGCAGGAGGAGCGGGGCACCGAATGCGCCGGCTGCCTGTGGACGCCGACCGACACCGCGGACGGCGGCGAGAAGCTGCCCATGTACGACCTGGTCGCCCGCTTCGGCAAGGAGTTCCGGCCGGGCACCGACTACCAGAAGGTGTCCGTGGACAAGCCCGACGTGCGGGTCCTGGCCACGGACAGGACGGTCCTCGTCGTGAACACCCTCGACCGGCAGACCAGCGCGAAGATCGACGGCGAGAAGGTCGAGCTGCAGGCGTACGGGGTCAAGTGGCTCAAGCGCTGAGCCACTTGACCGTCACCGTCCTCACTTGATGGTCAGGAACCGCTGCACCAGCGAGGCCAGCAGCACCGCCAGCAGCGGCAGCGAGAACCAGAAGCTGCTCTGCAGCCAGCGCAGTTGCCGCACGCTGGGCGCCATCGCCACCCGGACGAGCTCGCGGGCCATCAGCAGCACGATCAGCGCGAGTGCCGCGAGCCCCCCGACCACCGACCACGGCGTCCAGGTCACCTGCGGCCCGATCGGACCGGGATCGGCCTTCGGGACCTCACCGGCCGGCTGCTTGCGCAGCGCGTACATCGTCACGTCGGCGTTGGCGAAGACTTTCTCCAGCTCCTGCCGCTTGTCCAGGTTCTGGATCAGCCGCGGCTCCCAGCTCGCCGAATAGCCCACGTCCATCCGCAGATAGGTGACCTGACCCCGGTTTATCATCAGATACGAGTTCGGACCCGCATCCTTGAGGGCCTTGACCAGCCCCGACACCAGCACCGGGTCGGTCGGCGCCAGCGTGGGCAGGTACTCCACCTTCTCCATGTCCTGCGAGCCCCACGGCATCGACGGAGTCACGACGTTGACCGGGTCGTTGCTCAGCCACAGCAACCGCACCGTCGGATCGTCATGGGCGTACACGTACTCCATGGCGGCGACCTCGCCGGGCCGGATCCGCTCGAACGGCTCGTTGCCCCAGCGGGCCACCAGGAAGCCGCCCATGAGCACCAGGCCCGCCATGAGCGCGGCCAGCGGCGCGAGGCTCACCCGGTCCTTGTCGCGCTCCTTCGTGGTGATGCCGGTGCGCGGGAACAGGGCGAGTCCGGCCAGCAGGGCCGCGCCGGGCAGGGCGAACATGAAGACGCGCAGCGCCATCTCACCGCCGTACGACTGCATGCCGAAGCCCAGGAACGGCACAAAGGTGAGGACGAGCAGCGAGCGCTCCCGGTAGTGGTGGAAGCGCCGCCGCCACCAGCCCCAGCAGGCGAAGGCCATCACACCGCCGGCCAGCAGCACGCGCGTGTAGAGGACGAGCTTGTGCGTCGAACTGCCGCCCTCGATACGACCCGACACCGACGACGACACATTGGAGCCGACGCCGCCGACCCCGCCGAAGAGCTCGTCGAAGTGTCCCGACCAGTACGGCTCGGCCAGGAAGCCGATCCAGACCGTCACCATGACGCCGAACAGGATCGGCAGGCCGCGCAGTTCGGACTTGCCGATCAGGACGAGGGCCGTCAGCACGCCCAGCATCACGAACGGGGTGAGCTGGTGGGCCGGCACGCTCGCCGCGAACAAGCCGATCACGACCATCAGCAGCACGGCCCGCTGCCGCCGGTCCGTCGGTTCGACCTCCACCTCGCCGGGCCGCCGCTTCGTCCAGAGCACGCGTGGCGCGCGGAACCAGACCAGCAGGATCGCCGCGAAGACCAGATACAGCAGATACGTGAAGCCCTGCGGCGAGAAGTAGTCCTGGCCCACCCAGCCGCTCAGCACGAAGATCCAGACACCGGTCCACTTGGCACGCCAGCTCGCCCGCATCGAGCGCACGAGCAGGAACATCGGGACCAGGTACAGCAGTTGCATGGTCAGCGGCCACCAGCGGATGACCTCGCTGAGATCGCTGACTCCGCAGGCCTTCGCGGCGAACGCGGCCACCGCGAAGAAGCCCGGCCAGCTCCAGCGCGCGTCCAGGTCGGGCACCGCCGACCCGGTGCGGTCGATGTAGTCGAGGAAGCCGAGGTGCTGCCAGGCCGTCGCGAACCGCGGCTCGGTCTCGATCAGGGCGGGCAGGGCGTGCAGCGAAACGACCGTCGCGACCAGCGTGACCAGCAGCAGTGCCCGATGCTCGCGGCCCAGCCACAGCAGCGAGGCGAACACCACCGTGAGCAGCGCGGCCCCGACCAGGGTGGGCAGCGGCAGCACGGAGATCAGCCCGAGCCCGCCCATCCCGTCCAGGTCGCTCTCGCCGAGTCGCAGCGCGGGCACCCAGTACAGCAGCAGCGCGGCGATCAGCAGACAGCCGAGGACGACCCCGAGGCGGGTGGGCAGCAGCCGCTCACGCCAGGTGAGCGCGGGCACCGCGGGCTGTCGTACGGCCTCTTCGTGCATGGGCGGCTCTTCCCGTACGACAGCCTCCTCGCGCTCCTCCGGTGCGGCCTCGTCGAACGGGGCGTCCACCTCGGCCGGCCCCAGCGACGCCTCCGAGCCGGGCTCCCTCCCCCACGCTCGAATTCGCTCGAGCGGGGGGACCCCCATGTCGACCGGCAACCCCACTTCCGGTGTGCGTGCCCAGGCCGGGCGGTGGTCCGGGCGTACCGGCGGGGTGCCCGTGGGCGGCGTACCGGGGCCGGGGCGGACATCGGGCCGGCGTTCCAGGTGGTCGAAGTCGACGTGGATGCCGAGGGCGAGCGTGTCGGTGTCGAGCGCCCAGCCCGGCCCCCGCTTTCGCGTCCCCTCGGCCACCTCGCGCGCCCCCAGGTCGGCGAGGTCACCGTCGGGAGCCGCGCCCGCGGGAACCTCGGCCGAGGTCGCCCGCACCGTCTTGAACAGCTTGGGCGCGGCGATCGCGACGATCACCGCGAGGGCCACGATCTCGGCGACACCGGCGCCGGTCAGGCCCATGCGGGGGAGCAGCAGCAGCGTCAGACCGAGCACCAGGGCACACAGCAGGCCCTGCAGCCAGGCCAGTCCGGCGGTGCGGCTCTGCGCGCGCAGGACCGCGAAGTACGTCTCCATCACGACCCGCAGCAGCGCGCCGGCCGCGAACCAGCGCAGCAGCGGCGTGGCCGCGTCCGCGTAGCCCTGGCCGAAGACGCCCAGGATCCAGGGCGCCCCGAAGAACAGGATCGCGGCGACCGGCACCATGATCCGCGCCATGCGCTTCAGCGCGGCCCGGGTGTTGGCGGCCAGCCGCCCCGGGTCGTGCGAGCCCTCGACCGTGAGGGAGGCGCCCATGTTGATGGCGAGCAGATTGACCGTGCCGCCGATGGTGGCCGTGATGTAGAAGTACGCGTTGTCCTCGGCGGAGACCTGCGCGGCCACGATCACGGGAATCAGATACACCACGGCGAGGGAGAACAGGGAGCCGGTGTAGTCACCGGCCAGGAACTTCCCGATCTCCTTCAGGGACGGGGGACTGATGCGGTCCTCGGTCGCCTTCACATGGCGCGGCACCAGACGCCGGAACACCAGCCAGCCCAGCGGCAGTACGGACACCGCGATCGCCGCGACCCACGACACGAAGACACCGGCGGTGGGGATCGCCACCGCGAAGGCCACCAGCAGAGCCAGCTTCACCGCGGAGAACACGGTGTTGCCGACCGGCACCCACACCGCGCTGCGCAGCCCGGTCAGCACGCCGTCCTGCAGGGTGAGCAGATTCCAGGCGATGACGGCCACGACGAAGAACAGCCCGTTGACCGGCCCGCCCAGGAACCGGTACGACGGCCCCCACAGGTCCAGCGTCAGCAGGAAGATCCCCGCGGCCAGGGCCACGACCACGCAACTGCCCGCGTACGTCCGGAAGATCAGCCGGCCGATCCTGCGCCCCGCGACCGGGATGAACCGGGCCAGCGCGCCCGTCAGTGTCACCGCGGTCAGACCCGCGAGGAACTTCATCGCGGCGATCGCGGCGGACCCCTGGCCGACCGCGGACTCGGAGTAGTAGCGGGCGGCGGCCAGCCAGAAGCCGAGCCCCAGCACCGCTGAGACACCGGTGTTGATCATCAGGGCATAGGCGTTGCGGAACAGCTGGCTGCCCCCGGAGGACCCGCCCATGCCGGGCAGGCGAAGGCGGCGCCCCGACTGCTCGGGCGCCGGCGCGTCGGTCGATGCGGGCTCGGTCGTGGTCGTCGTGTCAGACACGGGAACGGATGGCCTTCCGGCGGACCTGTCGGGCTCTGCGGACGACGGCGTACCCCTTGGTGAGGGCACGGTCCCTGGCGAAGGTACGGGCGATGGCACGGCCCTCGACCATCCGCCCGAACTCCTCGATTCCGGTGGTGCGGCGCACGGTCAGCCGGGTGAGGGCGTACGGCCCCTGCCGGCGCTGCGCGAGGCCGTTGTTGACGGCGAGCGCCTGGGCGTACCCCGTCTCGCGCACCGCCTCGCGCACCCGGCGGCTGGAGTAGCCGTACGGGTAGGCGAAGGAGGCGGGGACGGTGCCCAGCCGGTCCGAGATGATCTCCTTGCACAGGATCAGCTCGGAGCGCAGATGGTCGTCCGGGAGCTGGTCGAGCTGCGGATGCGTATGGCTGTGGCCGCCGATCTCGACGTCCGCCCCGGCGAGTTCGCGGACCTGGTCCCAGTCGAGCATGGTGTCCAGGCCGCCGCCCATGTCGTGCGGGCCCTTCAGCCAGCCCGTGGAGACGAACACCGTGGCGGCGAAGCCGTACTTGGCGAGCACGGGCAGGGCGTGCCGGTGCACGCCCTCGTAGCCGTCGTCGAAGGTGATCAGCACCGGCCGCTCGGGCAAGGGCTTGCCCGAGCGCCAGCGTGCGGCGAGATCGGCGGTCCGGACGGGCGTGAGGCCCAGGTCGCCGATCAGCGCCATCTGCTCCGCGAACGCCTCCGGCGCCACCGACAGATCGCGGGTGGCGTCGTTCGGCGAGGTGGAGACGGCGTGGTACATCAGGATCGGCACGCGCGTGTCGGTCATCTGCTGCCCCCCTCGACGCCGGCCGCCCCCTCGCTGCCGGCTCCCGCTCCGGTCCCCGCCACCGAGTACGTAACGCCGCCCCGGCGGACCCGGACACTCCCCACCACGTACCCACCGGCGGCCGTGAGCACCCCGGCGACGATCGCACCGGCCCGCCCCGCACCGCCCGGCCGGGCGAGCACGGCGTCCCGCAGCCCGCGCGCGACCCCGGCAGGCAAGACCCGGGTGGCGTACCGGCGCTCCGACTCAAGTCCCTTGTCCGCGCCGACACTTCGGGCCACCAGCGCCTTCGACAGGCCCTCGGCGTAGGTGCGGGTACGGAAGTACCGGAAGTGCTCGCGCACCGAGGGCACCCGGTGGTGGATCACCGCGCGGTCATCGATCAGCAGGACCGCCTCGGGCCGGGCCCGGGTGAGCCGGATGCACAGCTCCGTCTCCTCGCAGCCCAGCGGCAGCCGGTCGCCGTCGCGCCCGATGCCGCTGGCGAAGCCGCCAGCGAAGTCGAACGCCGTACGCCGGAAGGAGGCGTTGCCGCCGAGGACGTTGCGCACCTTCACGCGCCCGTGCGGCAGGCCGCGGTAGGTGCAGCCGACCACCCAGTCGAACTCCTCAGGGAACCAGGCCGGCCGCCGCCCCGACGCCCAGATCGGCTCGGTGCGCCCGCCGACGGCCATGACGTCCGGATCGGCGTACCCGGCCGCGAAGTGCTTCAGCCAGTCCCGCTCGGCCACCGCGTCGTCGTCGAGGAACGCGATGACCTCGCCGTACGAGGCGGCGATGCCGGTGTTGCGGCCGGCGGACAGGCCACGGGGGCCCGCGTTGGCGAACACCCGCACATCGGTTGCTTCCTTGTACTCCTTGGTCAGCCGGTCCAGGAGCGCCTCGTTGTGGTCGACGACCAGCAGCGTCTCCAGGGCCGGATACGACTGCGCCCGCACCGAGGAGACCGCCGCGAGGATGTCCTCCCAGCGGTCCTCGGTGTACACGCAGATCACGACGGAGATGTCGGGACCGCTCAAGACGCTTCTCCCCGGACCGAGTGAACCGGGTGAGCCGGCTGAACCGACGGCACCGACGGCACCGACGGCACCGAGCCGAGCGTCGGGGAGTGCGCCGCGGCGGTGCGGCGGCGCAGCGCACGCCGGTTGGAGCGCTCCTTGAGGATCACCTTGAGCACCCGCAACCCGTCCCGCACGGCCCGCAGATTGCTCGTGCCGTGGATGCGGAGGTACTCGTGACTCGGAATCTCCTGCACCTTCAGGCCCGCCTTGACGACCCGGATGTTCATCAGCGTCTCCACCTCGAAGCCGGTGCAGTCGAGGTCGATCTTGTCGAGGCAGTGCCGCCAGAACGCGTTGTACCCGTAGCAGAGGTCGGTGTAGCGGGCGCCGAACTTGCGGTTGACGGCCGTGCACAGCGCCCAGTTGCCGAGCTTGCGGATCGGCGTCATGTCGTCCGTGCCGCCGCCGTTGGCGAAGCGGGACCCCTTGGCGAAGTCCGCGCCCGAGACCAGGGCGGAGACGTAACTGACGATCTCCTGGCCGTCGGCCGAGCCGTCCGCGTCGACCATGACGATGATGTCGCCGGTCGCTGCCTCGAACCCGGTGATCAGGGCATCCCCCTTGCCCTTGCCACGCTGCCGCACGACCTTGACGTCAGGCCACAGCTCGCGGGCCACTTCGACGGTGTTGTCGGTGGAGTTGCCGTCGACCAGGACCACTTCGTGTATCCAGTCCGGCAGTGTCTTGAAGACGTACGGAAGGTTCTCCGCCTCGTTCATGGCCGGGATCACCACGCTGACCGGTGGAGCGATGGCCAGGTGTGTGGAGATCGGCCGGTACTTGCCGGCTGTGGACGGACCTTGGTCCGCTACCGCCGGGCGCAGAAAAGAGCTCATGAGTCTGGTCCCTCTCGTCCGGTGGACCGCCCGCCCCTGGGCGGCCCGGCATTGTGTCCGGTTCGAAAGGGGGGTTCTCACTTACGGCACGGACGCATTGATCTCCGTGCACGCATGGTGAGCTGGCATATCTGGCCGACCACCGATAATCGGCAGCCGGTCGCGCGGCACGACTCGGTCGCAAGTGCGGACACCTTCACCGAGCACCCCCCTACCGCGCCCCGCACCGGGACTGTCGCGGTCTTGAGCCCTCCCCTAGGCCGCTTGATGACAGTCCGATGCGAGTGAGATGTACGACGGTATTGATGATTGAGACTGTATGGCAAGAGCTGGAACGAGCTCTCACGTTTTTGTTGTTTTGACCGTAACCGGCCGAGTTGCCCTGACCGTCACCGGCGTCCCGAGCGGATCTTCCCCATGCTCTTCAGCAGACGGTCGGCCGGTTCGAACAGCTCCGGCCGGGTCTGCACGGTGTTGCGCAGCGCCCGGACCGGGGCACGGCGTGCCCGGTGTCCGAACGCGACCGGGTGACGACGGGTCACCCACCCCTCCGACACCAGCAACTCGCGTGTCTTCAGGGAGTCCTTGTACTCCTTCTGGCCCCGCCCGAGGTCGAGATAGGCGATGCCGTCGGCAGCGGCCGCCTCGGCCATGCGCAGATGCAGGACCAGACCCGGCGAGTACTTCGAGAACGCCGGGTCGTACGCCGGGAACCAGCAGGCCAGCACCCGCTCGGTGCGCAGCCCGAAGTGCGCCGCGATCGGCTTGCCGCCCGCGTACAGCACCGACAGGATCCCCGCGAACGGCTCGGAACGGGTGTGGAACAGCTGGTCCACCAGCCCCGTGATCCACTCGTGCGCGAACCGGTCGCTGCGCCCGGTCCTGCGGTACTGCGCGGACTTCCAGGCCATCAGCGTGCGCAGGGCCGCCGGATCGCGCTCGTCGTGCACATAGCGCACACCGTCGTGATCCCGGCCCAGCTTGCGCTCCTTGGCGAGCGTCGACTTCGTGAACTTCGGTGACCGCTCGCGCAGTTGGCCCAGATACATCTCGTACCCCTGGTCGATGTCCATGACCGGGGACGGGAACGTGCCGGACGCCGCCTCCTCGAACGCCGCCTGGCCCTCCACCAGGTGGTCGAACTCCCATACGGCGAGCCCGCACGCCTTCAGCAGCTCCCGGGCGTCCCACGTGAACCCGGGCCGGTGCACCACCCCTGCGCGTCCGAGACGCCGAGCCCGATGGCTCGGCCGACTCCGGCCGCCGTCCGCTGGAACGGGAAGAACGCCGCCGGTTCGCCGCGCTCCCGCACGACCGCGATCCGCACCCCGCGCCGGCAGCGGCCGACCGCGAGGGCGAACTCGGGCGAGAGGAAGGGGTTGGCCAGCTCCGGCGAACCCTGAAGATGGGCCTTGGACTGCATCGATGTCCACGCCGCCCGGTCGGCGGAGCTGAGCTCGCCGGGGCGGTACACGCTGATGTCCACGTCAGTCAATCCGCCTTCGCGTCGTACGGCCGCGCAGCCGCCGCACCAGAACCAGCAGGAGAATGAGGGCGCTGATCGCGGTCACGGCCACGATCCCGCCGCGGACCGACCACCGGTGCACGGCCAGCATGCCCTGGGCCACCAGCATGTTGACGACGACCGCGCCCGCGACCGCGGCCACGGTCCTGCCGAAGGGTTCCAGTCCGCGCAGCGCCGCGGCGATCGCCGCGGCGGGTGTCGCGAGCAGGAAGAACAGCGTGAACGGGCCGCGCAGTGGTGACTGCGAGCCGACGAGCGCGAGAACCGCGCCGAATCCCCCATGGCCGTCGCGACGCCCGCGAGCAGCGGTGTCAGGTCCCTCCCCGGTCCTGACCGCTCCCGCTCGGCGTCCTGAGACGCACCTGTCTTGCTACGTAAGGTCTGCATTGGCGACTTTGCCCCCCGAAGCGCCGGATGCCGGGCTTCAATGTCGCTCAGCTCCGTGGGGGCCGTCAAGACGTTCCCCGGAGACGGCGGGCGTCTCCGGGGAACGGTTGGTTCTGGTCGTACGGGTGTGCTGTTACGGGACGAGCTTCAGCAGCCGGTTGGGTGAGCCGGAGCCCGGGCCGGTGACCACGTTGGTGGTGGCGCCGCCCGTCAGGGCCGAGGCGACCGCGGCCGGGGTGGCCGAGGTGTGGTTCGCCAGGTAGACCGCCGCCGCGCCCGCGACGTGCGGGGTCGCCATCGACGTACCGGAGATGGTGTTCGTCGCGGTGTCGCTGGTGTACCAGCCGGCCGTGATGGAGGAGCCGGGCGCGAAGATGTCCAGCACCGAGCCGTAGTTGGAGTAGCTGGCCCGGGCGTCCGAGCTGGTGGTGGCGCCGACGGTGATCGCCTCGGTCACGCGGGCCGGGGAGTACGAGGAGGCGTTGGCGCTGCTGTTGCCGGCCGCGACGGCGTAGGTCACGCCGCTGGCGATGGAGTTGCGCACGGCCGTGTCCAGCGAGGCGGAGGCGCCGCCGCCGAGCGACATGTTGGCGACCGAGGGGCCGGTGTGGTTGTCGGTCACCCAGTCGATGCCCGCGATGACGCCGGCGGTGGTGCCGGAGCCCGCGTTGTCGAGCACGCGCACCGCCACGATCTTCGCCTTCTTGGCGACGCCGTAGGTCGAGCCCGCGATCGTGGTGGCCACATGGGTGCCGTGGCCGTTGCCGTCGGAGGCGGTGGTGTCCCCGTCGACCGCGTCGTAGCCGTAACTCGCCCGGCCGCTGATCTGCTGGTGGGTGATGCGCACGCCGGTGTCGATGACGTACGCCGTCACGCCGCCGCCCGCGCTGTCCGGGTAGGTGTACGTGCCCGAGAGCGGGAGCGCGGACTGGTCGATGCGGTCCAGGCCCCAGGGAGCGCTGGTCTGCGTGGTGTCGGCCAGCTGGACGCGCTGGTTCTGCTCGACGGAGGCCACGGCCGGGTCGGCGGCGAGTCTCTTGGCCTCGGTTGCGGAGAGGCCGGCGGTGTAGCCGTTCAGCGCCTTGGTGAAGGTCCTGCTCACCGAGCCGCCGTACTCCTTCACCAGGTCCTTGCCGGCGGCCGAGGACGCCTTGAGGCCGGCGCTCTTCTTGAGCGTGACGATGTAGCTGTCCTTGATCGCCGTGGGGGAGCCGGCGGCCAGGACCTTGCCCTCGGCCGGAGCGGCGTGGGCGGGGAGGGACGTGAGTCCGCCGACGAGGGCGGCGGTCGCCAGGCCGGATATCGCGGCGAACCGGATTTTGTTGCTACGCAGTTGTGCCATTACGAGGGAGTCCTCCTCAAGGCGGTGCGCAGGTGGTGCGCGCACATGTGGGGGGTGCGTGCGCGGTCGCACGCACGGCCCTGGAACGTCGCGTTCCCGTTCCGAAGCCGAGGTAAAGGATCTGTGGTCCCGGGGTGACGGACAAGGGAGTTGACGATCTGTCAACAATCCTGTCATGTACACGAAACGCAACTCATGGCGAACGCACAGGGTGGGAGTCGTGATGCCCGGGAAAGTCTTGGCATGGACACTTCCCGTCAACACGCGTAGTTGGTACGACGGTTAAGGCAGAGATCCTGCTATAGGGAGGTTCCATGAGACGTTCCCGACTTTCCGCATACGTCGCCTCACTCCTCCTCGCCGTCGGCACAGCCCTCACCGGGGCCGCGACAGCGCAGGCCGCCGACAGTGCCGCCGCAGGCGGCTATGTGGCCCTCGGCGACTCCTACTCCTCGGGCCTCGGCGCGGGCAGCTACATCGGCTCCAGCGGCGACTGCAAGCGCAGCACGAAGGCGTACCCGTACCTCTGGGCCGTCGCGAACTCACCCTCGTCGTTCGACTTCACGGCGTGCTCAGGCGCTCAAACGGGTGATGTCACGGCCAGTCAGCTCGGCCCGCTCAGCTCCGCCACCACACTCGTGTCCGTCTCCATCGGCGGCAACGACGCCGGCTTCGCGGACATCATGACGACCTGTGTGCTGCAGGGTGACAGTGCCTGCGTCGCACGCATCAACACCGCGAAGGCGTTCGTCGACTCGACGCTGCCCGGCAGGCTCGACAACGTGTACACCGCCATCCGGACCAAGGCCCCGTCCGCCCATGTGGTCGTGCTCGGCTACCCCCGCTTCTACAAGCTGGGCGCGTCGGGGTGCATCGGCCTGTCCGAGACCAAGCGCAGGGCGCTCAATGACGCCGCCGACTACATCAACGCCGCCACCGAGAAGCGTGCCCTGGACCACGGGTTCACGTTCGGCGACGTACGGCCCACCTTCACCGGGCACGAGCTGTGCTCCGGCAGTTCGTGGATGCACTCCGTGAACTGGCTCAGCATCCCGGAGTCGTACCACCCGACGGCCGCGGGCCAGTCGGGTGGTTATCTGCCGGTTCTGAACGCCGCGGCCTGAACCTAGGAGCCGGGCGATCCGGTAGGCGTCTGCGAGACCCCGTCCGTCGGGGTCTCCGTCTCACAGGTCACCGCGAACGGCACCGAGTTGGACTTCGTCTCCACCGGTTCGCGCACCTCGACACTGATCTCGTTCTCGAACGTCCCACTCTCGTCGGACGTCGTCACGAAGGCCCTGTCCTGCTTGGTCCGCCCCCCGCCTTCCGGGAAGGACAGGGTCTTCCATCCCTGGTCCATGACCTCGCCGTCCTGCGACACCCAGCGATAGCTGACCTGCGCCGGCAGCCGCACCACCGTGAACGTCGCCGTGAAGGCGGGCGCCTGCCCGTCCGGCGGCGGACAGGACCCGGAGTACTCGGTGTTGGCGCCTGCCAGCGTCACCTTCACGGACTGCGGCGCGGGAGTCGTACGACTGCTGCTCGGACTGGGCGTCGGACTCCGGCCCCCGTCGGTCGCGCCCTCGTCGTCCGTCTCGGCCGGCGAAGTCGCCTCGCCCGTCTGGGTGGTGGTCTCCTGCCCGCCCGCGTTCCCGCCGTTGCCGTCGCCGCGGTTGAGGAGGGCGTACGTCAGCCCCGCCACGGCCAGTGCGACGGCGGTGATGCCCGCGATCAGGGCGATGGCGGCGCGGCGGTTGCGCTCGGGGCGCACAGGAGCGGTGTTGTGGGCGGAAGCGGCGGCAGGCGTGGGCCGGGTGCGTCCGGGCGGTGGGACAGGGGCCGTGGGGGCGGTCTGCGGCGGCGTCCGGTGGGCCGCGACGGTCGGCGTGTAGGGAGTCGCCTGTGCGGCATCCGCGCGCGGTGTCCCTCCCGCACCGATGATCCGCAGGTCCTGCTCGGCCCGGTCGGCAGGCAGCCGCTCGGCCGGGTCCTTGCGCAGCAGCCCCTCGATGACGGGGGCGAGCGGTCCGGCACGGTGGGGCGGGGGCAGCTCCTCGTCGACGATCGCGCGCAGGGTGCTGAGGGGGTGGTCTGGCGGAACGGGGAGTTGCCCTCCACGGCCGCGTACAGGAGCACGCCGAGGGACCACAGGTCGGACTCCGGGCCGGGCGTACGGCCAAGCGCCCGCTCCGGGGCGAGGAACTCGGGGGAGCCGACGACTTCACCGGTCATCGTCAGCGCGGAGCTTCCCTCGACCATGGCGATACCGAAGTCGGTCAGGACGACCCGGCCGTCGTTCGACAGCAGCACGTTCGCCGGTTTCACGTCCCGGTGCAGCACCCCGGCCTCGTGCGCGGCCCGCAGCGCGGACAGCACCTCGGCGCCGATGTGCGCGACGCGCTGGGGGCTCAGCGGGCCCTCGGCGTCCAGCAGCTCGGCCAGCGAGATGCCGCGGACCAGCTCCATCACGATCCAGGGCCGGCCGTCCTGCGTGGCCACGTCGTACACCGTGACGACATTGCGGTTGGCGACCCGCGCCGCCGCCCACGCCTCGCGCTCCAGCCGGGCGTACATCCGCTCGACCTCCGGGCCCGGCAGCCCGTACGGCGCGCGCACCTCCTTGACCGCGACCTCGCGGTGCAGCAGCTCGTCACGGGCGCGCCACACGGTGCCCATGCCGCCCTCGCCGAGCGGGGACAGAAGGCGGTAGCGGCCCGCGATCAGACGTTCACTGCCCGGTTCTTCGGACACGGGCGTCCCCCATTCGCATCCGAGCGAAATCTGCACTCCGCGTGATTTCTCCACAAAAGTAGCTCAGCCGAGTGCGGATGCCGCCCCCTGGAGAACCAATCCGGCCCCGATCAGCACGACGAGCACCGCGGATCCCAGTGGAGCGGTCCTGCGGACGAAGACCGTCAGGGGGTGCGCCATCCAGCGGGGCTGCCTGTCCAGCACCCGCGTCACTCCCGTACCCAGCCTCACGACGGCGAACCCGGCCGCGGTGAGAGTGAGCGCGAGCCCGGCGCCGTACGCGACGACGAGCAGCAGCCCGAACCATGCCTTCCCGAGCGCCGCCGCGCCGACGAGCACGACAACCGCGGAGGGGCTGGGCACGAGCCCGCCGGCGAATCCGAGCAGGATCGTGCCGCGGAGGGTGGGGGCGGTGGAGTGGGTGTGGGTGAAACCGCCGTGGGTGTGGGTGAGGAGGCCGCGGTTGCGGGGGTGACCGTGCGGGTGGGGGTGGTCGTGGTCGTGTCCGCGGCCGTGCTCGGGTCCGTGCTGGTGGGTGTGGCCGGCAGGGGCATGCGCATGGACGTGGCCGTGCGTGGGGGTGGGCGCCGGTGTCGCGGTGTGGGCATGGGCGGCGACCAGGACTGGTTGTCGCTCGTGGGTGTGGTCGGCGTCGTGGGCGTGCTCGTGCCCGCCGAGGGGGTCGTGCGGGTGGGTGTGGTCGTCGTGCGCGTGCGCGTGGGAATGGTCGTGGTCGTGGTCGTGGTCATGGTCGTGCGCGTGCCCGTGGGTGTGGAGGCGGCCGTGGCCGCGGAAGTGCCAGGCACGGCGTACGAGTGTCGCGCCCGCCGCGATGACGAGGGCGCCGCTCGCGATGCCCAGCCAGGTGATGACCGAGGGTGCCGCCGCCGAACCGGCCGTGACCAGGAGGCCGAGGGCGACCACGCCCAGGGTGTGCGTGACCGTCACCGAGGCGGCCAGGGGCAGGACGTCCTTCATACGGGCCCGGCCGCCGCGGGCCGCCGCCACCGCCGCCATCAGGGTCTTGCCATGGCCCGGCGCGAGCGCGTGCATCGCGCCGAGGAAGATCGCCAGAAGCAGGGCGAGGGCGGCGAAGCCGACGGTCAGGTCGTGGCGGGAGACCAGGTCGTCCAGGGCGCGCGTCCAGCGGTCGGCGCCGCGCGGCAGGACGGAGGACGCGGGGGCGTTCTGGTCCGCCTCGGCGAGGGCCGGTCCGCCGGGGCGCACCCGCAGGGATGCGGTCTTGGTGTCGGCCGGGGAGGACAACAACTCCTCCGGATACCGGGTCAGTTCGCGGGAGATCGACTCCTTCGGCACGTCCGAGGCGGTGAGCGTCATACGGTCGCCGCGTGCCGTGATCTCCCGCCAGCCGGGGCCGGACTCCGCGCCCGCGCCGCGGAACCCGAGGTCGAGCGTGCCGTCGCCGGCGTTCTCGGGCAGCGGCGCCGTCAGCCGGCACTCGACGCGGAGGGTGTCGAGCCCTGCCTGGCCGGGCCGCACACGCGCGTGGCTGCTGTTCAGCGCGAGTTCGACCGTACGGCCGTCCACGGTGACCTCGCTGCCCCGCACGGCGTCCGCGCACCGCTGCCGCGCCCATGCCGTCATGCCCGCCTTCTCGATGTCCGGCCTGGCCTGGGTCGCCGGGATCTCGGCGAGGTCCTCGACGTGATGGACGCGCAGTTCGCCGGGGGTGGCGACGAGGCCGTCGTAGCGGTTGACGGTGAAGTTGCCGAGGGGGTGCGCGCTCGCGGGAGGGGAGGAGAACAGCGCGAGCGCGCAGGCCGCCGTGAGGACGGCGCCGCAGGAGGCGAGCGGACGACGCAGGGTCACTTGGCCGCCTCCGGGTTCTTGAGGGCCGTACGGGCTTCCTTGGCGCCCAGCGGTGAGAAGCCGGGGTTCAGCTTCAGCGCGGCACCGAGGTGCTCGCGGGCGTTCTCGGCGTTGCCCGTGGCGCGTTCGATGACCCCGCGGTGGTACAGGAACGCGGCGCTGCGGTAGCCGGTGGCCGTGGCCCTGCGGGCGTAGGGCAGGGCTTCCTCGTCCTTGCCGTTGACGTGCAGTGCCCAGGCGAGGGCGTCCGCGGTGTGCACGGTGTGGCGGCGGTTCCACTCGGCGCGGGCGGCGCGCAGGGCGGACGCCTTGTCGCCGTGGTCGGCCGCCGCGAGGGCGGTGTCCAGGTCGGCGTTGACGCCGTTGGCGCGGGCTAGGGCCGTCCAGGCGTCGACGAGCGCGTACTGGTCGTCGGCCTCGGTCCGGTCACCGGCCGCCTCGTACAGCTCGCCGAGTTCGACGAGCGGACCCGGGAGCGGGTACCGGGACACGACGTCCTTCAGCCCCTTGATCGCGCCGGCCCTGTCTCCGCTCGCGGCCTGTGCGCGGGCGCGTCCTTCGAGCGCGGGGACGTAGTTCTCGTCGGCGGCGAGGGCGCGGGCGTAGTGGGTGAGAGCGGTGTCGTAGTCGCCCTGGTTCCAGGCGAGTTGGCCGAGCTGGGTGGCGACGAAAGCGATGTCGCCGGGGGCCACTGCGGAGGAGAGCGCCTGCTGCAGCACGCGCTCGGCCGTGGCGACGTCGCCGCGCAGTTCGCGCACGTACGCGTACCGCGTGAAGACCGGGACGCCCGGGCGGCGGTCGTCGGCGGTGTCGGCTGCCTTGGCGGCGTCGGGGTAGCGGCCGAGTTCGACGAGGGCGTCGATGCGGGTGCACAGGGCGCGTTCGCTGTAGGGGTTGATCTTCAGCGCCTGGTCGGCGTACTTCAGGGCGTCCTCGAAGTCGTGGCGGGCGGCGGCGAGGGCGGCCCGGCCGGCCAGGGCTTGGTCGTTGTCGGCGTTCAGCTCCAGTGAGCGCTTGAAGGCCTGCTCGGCCTGGGGGTAGCGGGAGGGGTCGCCCTTGGTGCGGGCCTGCTCGACGTAGGCGAGGCCCAGGGTGGCCCAGCTGCCGAAGTCCTTCGGCTGGTCGCGCAGGTGGGCCTGGAGGAGGAGATGCCCGCGTCGAGGTCGCCGGTGGCGAGGAGGCCGGGCGACACCGCAGCCGCCGCCGGGGTGAGGCTCTGGCTTGTGTCGTCGCGGGCGGCGCCGAGGGCGATGGAGCCGGCGGTGAGTGCTACGGCCAGCAGGGTGGCGCAGCCGGCGAGGTGGAGCGTGCGGCTGCGGCGTGCGGCTGCGGCGGCGCGGCGCAGGGCGGCTATGCGGGGCGCGCCCCCGCCAGTGGGCTCCGCCCCCTGGACCCCGGTCGGCCTGAAAGCCCTCGTCCTCAAACGCCGGACGGGCTGGAAGGCCTGCCGTGCCCGCCGTACGGCGGCCACGCGCTGCTCCTCGTTCTCCGGCGCGCTGTCGTTCGTACGCGGGGCCATGCCCTCTCCTCAACTGGCTTTCCTGCGACGGTGGTTGCTGCGTGCGGCGGCGCGGCCCGCGCCGTGGGGGATGAGTACTGCGCGGGCCGCGCCAGTTGGAGAGCCCGGTCGGGCAACGCCCGGCAAGGGGCGCGGGGAACTGCGCGGCCAGCCACACTGGGCCCGCAGACGACCGACTGCCGTTCCCGACGATGTCGCGGAGCGCCTAGTACGCCCGGTCCCGCATCCGGCGCCACCACATCAGGGCCCCGCCGATCAGCAGGATTCCCAGCGCTCCGGCGCCTGCCGAACCGGCGATCAGGGTCATGTCGTCCGTCCCGCCGGAGGCCCCGGTGGGCTGCAGCGCGTCGCCGAGCTGGCTGCGGACGTCCGTCTCGCCGTCCGTGCCCTTGGCGAGCGGGCCGCGGGAACCCTCGGTCGGGAGGGCGACGTAGGGGAAGGCCTTCTCGAAGTCCTTGTCGTTCTTGTCGACGGCGTCGCCCAGGTCGTTCTTGGCGCCGAGCAGTTCACCCTCGACGACCTGGAGCGAGGCGTCGATCACGTCGTCGGTGAGGCGCCGGCCGTTCGGGAAGCCGGCGTTGTCGCCGTCGAGGACACCGAGTCGCTTGGGTTCGGCGGTCGGCTTGATCGAGGTGTTCAGGCGCAGCATCTCCGAAGGCGTGACGTGCGGGGGCTGGTTGAGGCCCTTCACGCCCTTGAGGAAGACGTCGACGAGGTCGTTGCGCGGCTCGTCGGGCGCCGGGATCTTGTAGATCGCCTCGATGAGCTTCGGCAGCTCCGGGTTGGTGACGTTCTTCAGGAACTGGGCGTCCTCCCAGGGCGAGGACGCGTTGAACTTGTCCTTGTCCTTGATGGGGTTGACGACCTCGTTGACCAGCGGGCTGCCCAGGCGCGAGACCTGCTCGAAGTAGCCCTTGGCGTTCTTGCGCTGGGTCGTCGACCAGATGCCGACGATCGGCTGGTCAGCCGACTCGGCGATCATGTGCGTCGGGACCTGCAGGGCGATGGAGTTGACGTTGTAGCCCTTGAGCGTGTCGTTGCCGACCTCGGAGAGGTTGCCGCCGTACAGCAGGTCGAAGACGCGCAGGTCCAGGAAGAACGGGTCGTCGGCCTGTCCGGCGAACGAGGTGGCGTCGCCCGCGAGCTTGTGCACGGCCTGTTCGCGCAGCTTGGCGTAGTCCGGCATCGACGCCTTGCCGACGTTCGACGGCGCCACCGGTACGTCGTTGGCGACCTTCGTCTTCGACACCAGGTGCTGGTCCTTGAGCTTCAGCAGCTCGACGTCGTACGTCTGCGTGATGTTGAGGTCGGGGTCGTCCAGACTCTCGACCGGTCCCGTGTTGTACAGGAACGTCTTCTTGTTCTTGACGTGCGTCTTGAAGGTGAAGCGGTACAGCAGCTCGCCCTGCGCGTCACCGTTGTTGTCGATGTGGAGGTCGTACTGGGCGTCCTCGGCGAACGTGAAGAAGTTCGGTCCGCCGGCGGGCTCCTCGAACGGTATCCAGTTCGCGACGATCGTCGTCGTGTCCGGCCTGTCCGGGCTGACGAACGCGTACACGTCCGTGTTGTCGTACTGCGGAGTCCCCGAGATCAGCGGGGCCTCACGGTGGCTGGAGGCGGCGGCCGCCCCCGGTTCCAGCGCGGTCACACCGGCGGCTGCGAGCCCCCCGGCGGCCAGCGCACCGCATACGAGGGTCACGAGGCCCTTGCGTCCCGCACCGCTCCTGGAATTAGGTGTCATGCCGTCCGTCCTCAGTGCCAACTTGCCTGACGCACCGGGATTCGGAGCCGGGGACGGGCCGGATTGGTCGATCTCGAAAACAAATTTTTCGGCTGCTCGACCCGCTTTTTCGGTCCGTTGATCCGTAACCCCATCCGGAGGTGTGTTCGTTGCGAATACCTCGTGGGACAAGGCGGCCGAGATGCGGTCTGGCTGGAGGGGGAGACGAGTTGGAGGCGGACGAGCTGCTGGTGCTCGTGGCGGGCGGGGATCAGAAGGCGTTCGAGGAGCTGTACGGGCTGGTCTCCGGGCCGGTGTTCGGGCTCGTACGGCGGGTCGTGCGCGACCCCGCCCAGTCGGAGGAGGTGGCGCAGGAGGTGATGCTCGAACTGTGGCGGTCGGCCGCGAAGTTCGACCCCGGCCGGGGCAGTGCCCTGTCGTGGATCCTCACCCTCGCCCACCGCCGCGCCGTCGACCGGGTGCGCAGCGCCCGCGCGGCCGGCGAGCGCGAGCAGCGCGAGGCACTGCGCGCGAACCACCCTGCGTTCGACCATGTCGCCGAGGAGGTCGAGGCCGGCCTCGAACGCGAGTGGGTGCGGCGCTGCCTGGAGCGGCTCACGGCACTGCAACGTCAGTCCGTCACCCTCGCCTACTACGACGGCTACACCTACCGTGAAGTGGCCGAGCGGCTCTCCCTGCCGCTCGGCACGGTCAAGACCCGGATGCGCGACGGACTCACCCAGCTGCGCAAGTGCCTGGGAGGTGTCGCGTGAGCTTCGTCGACCGACTGCTCCGGCGCGAGGACCTGCACTCCCTCGCCGCCCCCTACGCGCTCGACGCCCTGGAACCGGGCGAGCGGTACCGCTTCGAGAAGCACCTGAGGAACTGCGCCCTGTGTGCAGCCGAGGTGCGCGCCCTGTCCGAGGACGCCGCGCGCCTCGCCTGGTCTGCGGCCGCGGCGCCGCCCGCCGCGATGCGCGACCGGGTGCTGGCCGCCGTACGGACGACCCCGCAGGAGTCCGCCGGGCGAGAGGCCGGACGGGAGCCGGCACGCGCGCGTGCCACCCAGCTGCCGCCGCATGTGTGGGGGAACCAGCCGCCGCCGCGCACCCGTGCGACCAGGACGCGCCCCTTGCTGGCGCCGTTCGCCACCCTCACGGCCGCCGCCGCCCTCGTCGTCGCGTCCCTCTTCGCCGTCCAGGCGACCAAGACACAGGATCAGCTGGACGCCCAGCGCGCGCGGGCAAGTGAGATCGCTAACGTTCTCGCCGCACCCGACGCCCGGGCGACCTCCGGTGAGGACGCTGAGGGGCGGACGATCGGAGTGGTCGCCTCCGCATCGGAGGGGCGCGCGATCGTCACTCTGAGCGGCTACGGCGATCTGCCGAGCGGCCGAGTGCACCAGCTCTGGCAGATGCGCCCCGATGTGCAACCGCGCTCCCTCGGGCTCTTCGACGGCGACACGCCCTTGCTGGCGTCCGGTCTCGACAAGTCGGCGACGTCACTGGCTGTGACCGTGGAGCCGGACGGAGGGTCTTCGCAGCCCACCAGCCAGCCCGTTGTCCAACTCGCCCTGAAATCGGTTGGATTCGGAGAGTAATCACGGACGAGTCGTCAACACCCTTACGGGGAAGGTGAATCCTGTGACCGCGATACACGAGTGCCCCACCGGGGAGATAGGGTTAACCTGCCCGGGCCGGGTGGACTCGTACGGGTGGGGAGTGACATGGATCAGATAACAGTGCGCAGCAGGGCCAGGGTCCCTGCGATCACCTGCGGGAGCAGCGCGACCAGTTCGCGCCTCGACCGCCACCTCTCGGTGCTGGCGGGTCCCGCCGTGCCGCAGACGGAGGCGGCCGAAGCGACCTCGCTGATGCGTGAGCTGACCAGTCGTGACACCCCGCACGCGCGTAGCGACCAGGGTGCGCGGGTCCGCCGCGTCTCGCTCTTCGCCCCGCTGCGTCGACTGCGTCGTTCGCTGTTCGGCGGCCGCTGACTCGCACCGGCGTTCCCCGAACGATTTCGCAAAGCCCGCGCTCGGCAACCACTCCGACCCGGCGCCGCGCTGTCGTCGCCGTCATCCCCACGGCACGCAGCGACGCTCGGAGCGCTACCCCGGCGCGGGCCCAACCCAGAACTCCACCCACCCCGCTCCTCGGCCCACGTCCGCCCCACGCAACACCTGGGGCACGTACGGACGTTGACGGGCCACCCTGCACGAGCCGACGACCGCGTCGGCGACCCACCGGGCCGCCGACGCGGTCGTCGCGTCATTCAGTCGGCGGACGTCACCCCTCCCCACGCGTATACCGGCGAACCGCGAGCGGTGCGAACACCGCTATGAGCACCGCACACCAGGCCAGCGACCCGGCGACCGGATGGGCGACCGGCCAGGCGGCTCCGTCCGGTACCGGCGCGTTGCCGAAGAGGTCCCGCAGGGCCGTGGAGACCGCGCTGATCGGATTCCACTCGGCGAGGGTGCGCAGCCAGCCCGGCAGGCCATCGGTCGGGATGTACGCGTTGGACAGCAGCGGCAGGATGAAGGTGGCCCCGCCCAGCTGACCGGCGGCCTCCTCGTTCCGGGTCAGCAGCCCCAGGAAGATCCCGACCCATGTCGTCGCGAACCGGAACAGCAGCAACAGCCCCACCGCGCCCGCCGCTTCGAGCGCGGACCCCTCGATCCGCCAGCCCACCGCGAGCCCGACCAGCAGGAACGGCACCGTCCCGGCGGCCGTCACCAGCAGATCCGCGGCCGCCTGGCCGAGCGGCACGGCGGCCCGGCTCACCGGCAGCGTCCGCAGGCGGTCCATTACGCCGCGGTGGGTGTCCTGGGCGGCCTGGAACATGCCGGTCATGAGCCCGTTGGCCGCGGTCGCCACCAGCAGGCCCGGTACCAGGAAGGACCGGTACTCGGCGCCGGGCATGGCCAGCGCGCTGCCGAGGACGTAGCCGAAGAACAGCAGCATGGTGATCGGCATGGTCTGGGTCAGGATCAGCAGACCCGGGTTGTTGCGGAGCCGCCGCAGCTGCCGGCCCAGCATCGCGCCGCCGTCGTACGCGAGGGTGCTCATGCCGCACGCTCCTCTTCCTGGGGGGCCTGGGGGGCCTGGGGGTCCTGGCTTTCCTGGGTGAGTTGCAGGAACACGTCGTCGAGCGTCGGCGGTTTGAGGCTCGCGTCCAGCAACGGCACGCCCGCCGCGTCGAGTTCGCGTACCAGACGGGGCAGCGTGAGTGTCCCGTCCCGGGTGACCGCGGCGACGGCCCGCCGCTCGCGGTCGAACGACGGCTCGGCGCCGGTGAGTTGGTCCAGTACGGCCGCCGCCTTCACCATGACGTCCGCGTCGGTGACTACGACCTCGACAAGTGCGCCGATGGCCGACTTGAACTGCGCCGGTGAGCCCGAGTGCGCGACCCGCCCCCGGTCCACCAGGGCGATCTCGTCGGCGAGTTGGTCGGCCTCCTCCAGGTACTGCGTGGTCAGCAGCACGGTCGTGCCCTCGGCGGTCAGCTCCCGCACGGCGTCCCAGATCCGGTTGCGGCTGGCGGGGTCGAGGCCGGTCGTGGGCTCGTCCAGGAACAGCACGTCGGGGCGGCGCACGAGGCTAGCCGCCAGATCGAGGCGGCGCCGCATCCCGCCCGAGTACGTGGACGCCGGCCGGTCGGCCGCCTCGGTCAGCCCGAAGCGGTCCAGGAGCTCGCCGGCCCGCTCGGCCGGCCCGCGCACCCGGTGCAGCCGGGCGAACAGGCGGAGGTTCTGGCGGCCGGTGAGCTCGCCGTCGACCGAGGCGTACTGGCCGGTGACGCCGATGCTGCGGCGGACGGCCGCCGGGTCCCGGAGCAGGTCGTGCCCGGCGACCCGGGCCGACCCGGCGTCCGGGCGCAGCAGCGTGGTGAGGAGCCGTACGGCCGTGGTCTTGCCCGCGCCGTTCGGGCCGAGGAGGCCGCAGACGGTGCCCTGCGCGACGGCCAGATCGAGTCCGCGCAGGGCGTGGACCTCGCCGAATCGCTTCTCCAGGCCTTCACTAAGTACAGCGTACGTAGAAGTCATGGGTCGACCATAGCGCACTACGTACGCTGTACGTAACTAGGATGGTGGTCGAGGTGATGATCGATGGCGGGCAAGGCGGCCGAACCCCAAGTGATCTGGGCGCGTCCCGAGCGGACCGGGCGTGGCCCCAGGCCCGCGTTCACACGGGCGGACATCGCGGCTGCGGCGGTGCGGATCGCCGACACCGGTGGGCTGGATGCCGTGTCCATGCGGCATGTCGCGGCCGAGCTGGGCTGCGGGACGATGTCGCTGTACAACTACGTCCCCCGTAAGGAGGACCTGTACGAGCTGATGATCGACGCGATCGGTGCCGAGCACGACATCCGGGAGCCCTCCGGCGACTGGCGTGCCGACATGATCCGCAACGCGCAGGAGACCCGCGCCATCATGCACCGCCACACCTGGGTGCCGCGGCTGATGTCAGGGGTGTACGGCTTCAGCCCCAACACCCTGCGCTACCTGGAGCACTGCCTGGCCTGTCTCGAACCGCTCGACGTTCCGTCCAACGTGAAGATGGAGCTGGTCGCGCTGCTCAACGGCGTGGTGACGACGTACACCGCGAACGAGATCGCCACCGCCGAGCGCACCCGTGCCATGCCCTGGTCCGAGGAGGAGGAGAACGCGGTCCGCATCGCCTACCTCGGCAGCCAGGTCGCCACCGGCAACTATCCGCGCCTCGCCGCGGCCTTCATGGCGGACAGCGGGCCGATCGACCTGGAGGCGGTGTTCAGGCGGGCGCTCGAACGGGTGCTGGACGCCTTCGACCCCGACCGGCGTTAGATCAGCGCGAGTTGCCCCTCGGGGCCTTCTTCGTGGCCGTCCAGCACCGAGGCCGGCCTGCGGGCCGACTCCGGGACCGGCAGGACGCCTGCCGTGCGGAGGTCGGTCGCGGTGATGGCCGACGTCAACTCCTGGTCGCGTGCCTGGAGTTCCGCCAGCAGCGCCAGGACCGTGATCAGTTCCAGCAGCTCCGACGTCCACCCCTGCGGCCAGGTCGCCGGGCGGATCGCCGCCAGCGTGCCGGGCTCGGGCTCCCTGACCCGGGCGGTGAACCACTGCTCCAGCACCCTCGCGCCGGCCATCTCGAAGTCCCAGGCCTCCGGCGGCACGGGGGAGATGCGGCCCTCGTCGAGGTGGAGCGTCTCCTCGTTACGGTCGTAGTGGAGGGCCGGGGGGCGGGCGGGGAGCGGGGCGCGGACGTAGGGGCGACGGCCGCCGGGGAGCTTCGGGCGGTCCCCGTCGCGGCGCATCAGCCACAGCATGCGGTGGCCCGACTCGACACCACGCGCCCAGAGTCCGGGGTCCTGCGGGAGCGGAACGGTGAGGTCGGGGCGGGCGGCGGCCAGGATCCAGGCCAGCACGTCCACCGGCGCGGGGGAGTGGCCCAGCCGGGAGGCGAGATACCGCAGCAGGCCGGGGGCCAGGTTGGGTTCCGCGCCTCCGGGGCGGCGGTACAGCGGGCGGACGCGGCCCGGGCGCAGCAGCGGCAGCAGAGAGGTCGCCAGCAGCGAGGAGTCGGGGATCTCCAGGACGAAGACCTGCCGCTCGTCCGCCACCCGCCACAGCTCGGGGCGGGCCGCGTCGATCAGACGGTGGTCGGGGATCAGCCACTGCTCGTCGAACGGGGCGTGCAGCACCCGCACCGGCTCCGGGCAGGGGCCCGAGGCGCGGATCAGCTTCTCCGTGCCGGTGGTCTGGCCGGGCAGCTGTCCGACCGCCGAGTGCAGGGTGCGGGAGCGCGTCGGCTCCAGCAGGGCGTCCCGGTCCGGACCCTCGGCCTTCACGAAGGCGTCCCAGCGGGCCTTCAGGGACGCCGCGTCGGGGCCCGTCGGCCACGCCCGGCCGAGCCGCGGCGGTGCGACGGACCACGGCATGAGGTCCGCCAGCAGCGGAGCGTCGTCGTGCGTCACGCTGGGCATCGTACGACCTGGCTACGACACATGGGTCAGGTGGCGTCCAGGGTCACCGTGAAGGAGAAGCGGTCGCCGCGGTAGTGGATGACCGCGGCGTCGAGGACACGCCCCTCCGCGTCGTACGTCACCCCCGTGTAGTGCAGGATCGGGCTGAGCAGCGGGACTTGCAGCAGCCGTGCCGTCTCCGGGTCGGCCAGCCGTGCCTCCACCGTGTCCGTGATGCGGCTGATGTCCGCCCCGACGACGTCCCGCAGCACCTTGGTCATCGGCCAGCGGACGAGGTCGTCCAGGTCGATGCGCGCGGCCAGTTCGGGGCGGACGTAGTTGCGGGCGTGGTTGGTCGGCTCGCCCGACTTCTCCTCACTGCGCAGACGGTGGTACGTCGCCACCTCGTCGAGACCCGGGAAGAATTCCGCGACTTCGGCGGGTACGGGTGCCGTGCCGTGGTCCAGCAGCTCCGTGACCATGCCGGACTGCTGGGCCACGATCGCGTCCACCGAGCCGAGCAGTCGCACGGGGGCCCCCGGGAGGGCGTCCGGCTCGATGAAGGTGCCGCGTCTGCGGTGGCGGGTGATCAGGCCCTCGTCCTCCAGTTCCTTCAGTGCCTGCCGCATGGTCAGCACGCTCACGCCGTAGTGCTCCGCCAACTGCTCCTCGGTGGGCAGGCGCAGCGCGTCCTGCGGCCGGCGGCCCAGTATCGAGGCGCGCAGTGACTGCGACACCTGGTACCAGAGCGGCAGTTTGCGGTTCAGGACGATGGAGTCCGGGGCGAAGGAGGTCACGGGGCCATCCGTACCGGTCGGGGATCTTTACTGCAAGGGGCGGAAGTGCCGTTCCATGCCGTGCCAGACGTCGTCGTAGCGCTTCTGCAGGTGCTCGGCGCGGGCCGCGTGCGGAGTCAGGGTGAGTGGCCAGCGCGTCTCGAACATGAAGGCCAGACCGTCGTCGATCTTCTGCGGCTTCAGCTCGGCCGCGCTCGCCCGGTCGAACGTCTCCCGGTCCGGGCCGTGCGCCGACATCATGTTGTGCAGCGACCCGCCACCGGGCACGAAGCCCTCCGCCTTCGCGTCGTAGGCGCCCTCGATGAGGCCCATGTACTCGCTCATCACGTTCCGGTGGAAGTACGGCGGCCGGAAGGTGTCCTCGCCCACCAGCCAGCGCGGCGCGAACACGACGAAGTCGACGCCCGCGAGGCCCGGTGTGTCCGAAGGGGACGTCAGCACCGTGAAGATCGACGGGTCGGGGTGGTCGTAGGAGATGGTGCCGATCACATTGAAACGGCGCAGGTCATAGATGTACGGCACATGGTTGCCGTGCCAGGCGACCACGTCGAGCGGGGAGTGGTCGTACGTGGCCGTCCAGAGGTTGCCGCAGAACTTGTTCACCACCTCCACCGGGCCCTCGACGTCCTCGTACGCGGCCACCGGTGCCTTGAAGTCCCGTGCGTTCGCGAGGCCGTTGGCGCCGATCGGACCGAGGTCGGGGAGGTGGAAGGGCGCCCCGTAGTTCTCGCACACATAGCCGCGGGCGGAGGCATCCAGCAGTTCTACACGGAAGCGCACCCCACGCGGAACCAGCGCCACATGTCCCGGCTCCACATGGAGCAGCCCGAACTCCGTGCGCAGCAGCAGCCCGCCCTGCTCCGGCACGATCAGCAGCTCGCCGTCGGCGTCGCTGAAGACGCGGTCCATCGAGGAGGTGGCGTGATACAGGTGCACGGCCATGCCGGTGCGCTGGGTGGCATCACCGTTGCCGCCCAGCGTCCACAGGCCGGCCAGGAAGTCGGTTCCGGGGGCGGGCTCGGGCAGCGGGTTCCAGCGCAGCCGGTTCGGGTCCGGCTCGGACTGGGTGAAGGGCGCCGTACGGATCGCGCCGTTGTCGGTGCGTGTGAACGCCGGGTGGGCGGCCGACGGGCGGATGCGGTACAGCCACGAGCGGCGGTTGTGGGCCCTCGGCTCGGTGAACGCCGAACCGCTCACCTGCTCCGCGTACAGCCCCAGCGGGGCGCGCTGGGGTGAGTTCCGGCCCTCGGGAAGGGCGCCGGGCACCGCCTCCGAGCTGTGCTCGTTGCCGAAACCGGAGAGGTAGGTCAGCCCCTCCGCGGTCTTCCGCGTGTCCCCGCTCATGATCGCTCCCTCGAGATCTGATTCCTATGCTTCACCGTAGGATTGCGATTTCGTCGGCGCAAGTGATCCGCCGGACCTCCTCTGCGGGGACGACGGGAAACGGACGGGAACCCGACTCCAGACGGACGGGAACCCGACTCCAGGGGGATCCGGCTGTCGGACCGGTGTTCTAGTCTCCCGGGCATGTCGTGGACGCGGACCCTGCTCGCCGCGCTCGCGGTCTGTGTCCTGCTGGTGACCGGATCCGCGGGCTGCGGCTCCGATGACGCGCGGCAACAGGGTGCGGACGGAGTCTCTCCCTCGCCGGTGGGCAAGGTCCTCGACGACACCGACGAGCAGGGGCGGCACTATCGCGAGGTGGACAAGGGCGACGCCCCCGAGGTCGGCATCGAGGTACAGCCGGATCCGGACGTCGGCGACCGAGGCTGGGACGTACGGCTGACGGTCCGCAACTTCCGCTTCTCGCCCGCCGGTACGCCGGAGCGGGTGGTCGCCGGGCGGGGGCTCGCGTACCTCTATGTCGACGACCGCCTCGTCGCCCGGCTGCGCAGCCCCGGCCACCGTCTCCCGGCGGAGCTCGTCCCGCGCGGCACCCACCAGGTCACCGTCCGGCTGTATGCGGACGACGGCACGGTGTGGGCCGTGGGCGACGAACCCGTCGAGAGCGCGGCCGACATCACGGCATCGGAGGCGGAGACGACCGTGACACCGGCACCGGCGTCGACAGCCTCCGCCGCGGCACTGAGCGCGCCGGGTACCCGCTTCCGTACAGGGGGTCGAGGTTCACCGGACCGAGGCGGAAAGGCATCATGAAGACCGTGCCCCACCCAGACACGCTTCGCAGGGCGCCTGTGCAGCGGCGCAGCGCCGAACGGCTCACCAGGATCCTGGACGCCTGCGCCGACCTCCTCGACGAGGTCGGCTACGACGACCTGAGCACTCGGGCCGTCGCCCAGCGCGCCGGCGTGCCCATCGGCTCGGTCTACCGGTTCTTCGGCAACAAGCGCCAGATGGCCGACGCCCTGGCCCAGCGCAACCTGGAGCGCTACGCCGCCCGCGTCACCGACCGGCTCAAGGAGGCCGGTGACGGGGGCTGGCGTGCGGCGATGGACGCCGTGCTCGACGAGTACATCGCCATGAAGCGCACCGCGCCCGGCTTCTCCCTCGTCGACTTCGGCAACCAGATCCCCGTCGGCACCCGCGGCGAGCCCAACCACCGCGTCGCCGACGCCCTCACCGACCTGCTCTCCGGCTACCTCGGCCGCGAACCCGACGAGGACCTCCGGCGCACCTTCCTCATCGCCGTCGAAACCGCCGACACCCTGGTCCACCTCGCGTTCCGGGTGGCCCCGGAGGGCGACGAACGGATCATCGTGGAGGCGCGCGAGATGCTGCGGGCGTATCTGGCCCGGGTGCTGGACTGACGGCCGCGCCCAGGTGCCGCACCGGCAGCCCTGTCGGGTGCCGGACCGACGCTCCGACGGGCTGACGCGGCTACCGGACCGAGGCGCCCCGCCGTCCGGAGGGCCGACGGCTCGCGAATTTCCGACCTCACACCCCGCGAGGACTCCCCTCCGTGCATACCGGTCGGTATGCTCGGCCTCACCCGCGCGCCACCGCCGTCGCCAACCCGGGAGGACCCGTGTCCCGCACCGCACTGCGCATCTGCCCCCTGTGCGAGGCCACCTGCGGCCTGACGCTCACCATCGAGGGGACCGCGGTCACCGGTGCCCGCGGTGACCGTGACGATGTGTTCAGCCAGGGGTTCATCTGCCCCAAGGGCGCCTCCTTCGGGGCCGTCGACGGTGACCCCGACCGGCTGCGCACCCCGCTCGTGCGCACGGACGGCGAGCTGCGCGAGGCCACCTGGGAGGAGGCCTTCGACGCGGTCGCCGCCGGTGTCCGGGCGGTCGTCGAGCGGTACGGGCCGAACTCGGTGGGCGTCGTGCTCGGCAACCCCAACGTGCACACCGTGGCCGGTGCGCTCTATCCGCCGGTCCTGCTCGCCGGCCTGCGCACCCGCAGCATCTTCACCGCCTCCACGGTCGACCAGATGCCCAAGCACGTCTCCAGCGGCCTGCTCTTCGGCGACGCCCTCGCGATCCCCGTACCGGACCTGGACCACACCGACCACCTGCTGCTCATCGGCGCGAACCCCCTCGAGTCCAACGGCAGCCTGTGCACCGCCCCCGACTTCCCGGGCAAGCTGAAGGCGCTCAAGGCCCGCGGCGGCACCCTCACCGTCATCGACCCGCGCCGCACCCGCACCGCCAAGCTCGCCGACCGGCACATCGCGATCCGGCCCGGCACGGACGCGTTGCTCCTCGCGGCGATGGCGTCCGTCCTGTTCGAGGAAGGGCTCGTGGCTCCCGGTGAGCTGGCGCCGCACCTCCAGGGGCTCGACGAACTCCCCGACGCCGTACGGGGCTTCAGTCCCGAAGCCGTGGCGGACGCCTGTGATGTGGACGCCGGCACGATCCGCGCCCTCGCCCGCGAGCTGGCCGCCGCACCCACCGCCGCCGTCTACGGCCGTATCGGCAGCTGCACCGTCCCGCACGGCACCCTGGCCAGCTGGCTGGTCGACGTTCTCAACATCCTCACCGGCAACCTCGACCGCCCCGGCGGCGCCCTCTTCCCGCAGGCGGCCACCGACAGGACGCCCCGCCCCGCAGGACCCGGACACGGCTTCGCGCTCGGGCGCTGGCAGTCGCGGGTGAGCGGGCACCCCGAGGCCAAGGGGGAGTTGCCCCTGTCCGCGCTCGCCGAGGAGATCGACACGGCCACCGAGGAGGGCGAGCCGATCAGGGCCCTCATCGCGGTCGCCGCCAACCCGGTCCTGTCGGCCCCCGACGGTGACCGTCTCGACAAGGCCCTCGACGCGCTCGACTTCATGGTCAGCGTCGACCCGTACCTCAACGAGACCTCGCGCCACGCCCACGTCGTGCTCCCGCCGCCCCCGCCCTCGCAGAGCCCGCACCACGACTTCGCCTTCAACACCCTCGCCGTCCGCAACCAGGTCCGCTACACCCGCCCCGCCGTCCCGCTGGAGCCGGGCCGGATGGCCGAGGCCGAGATCCTGGCCCGGCTGATCCTGGCCGCGACCGGCATGCACGGCGCCGACCCGGCCGCGGTCGACACGCTGGTCATCGACCAGACCCTCGGCAAGGCGGTCAAGGAAGTGCACTCCCCGGTCCACGGCCGCGATCCGAAGGAACTCGCCGCGCAACTCACCGGCGTGAACGGCCCCGAGCGGCGCCTCGACATGATGCTGCGCCTCGGCCCGTACGGCGACGGCTTCGGCGCACGACCGGACGGGCTCTCCCTGGAGAAACTGCTCGCGCATCCGCACGGCATCGACCTCGGGCCGCTGAAGTCCCGGCTGCCGCAGCCGCTGAAGACCGTCAGCGGCAAGGTGGAGCTGCTGCCGCGGCCCATCGCCGACGACCTGCCCCGCCTGCGGGCGGCCCTGCGCGAACGCACCGACGGGCTCGTCCTGGTCGGCCGCCGCCATCTGCGCTCCAACAACAGCTGGATGCACAACGTGCCCGCCCTCACCGGCGGCACCAACCGCTGCACCCTGCACATCCACCCCGAGGACGCCGAGCGCCTGGGGCTGCGCGACGGTGCGCCCGTGCGTGTGAAGGGCGCCGGCGGGGAGGTGGTCACCGAGGCCGAGGTCACCGACGCGGTCCGCCCCGGTGTCGTCAGCCTGCCGCACGGCTGGGGCCACAACCGCCCCGGCACCCGGCTGAACCATGCGCTGAAGGACCCCGGCGTCAACGTCAACCAGCTCCTCGACGGCAGCCTGCTCGACCCGCTCTCGGGCAACGCGGTCCTAAACGGCATACCCGTAAAACTCGCCACGGGATCAGCGCTGTGAGCAGTGCAAAGCTGTGACCAGCAGTTTTGCGCTTATTGCTCGCATGTCAACGTCTTGTTAACGCCGCTTGACGGGACCTAACGTCAACGCACCGCCGGCCCTGGTGGGTCGTTCAAGGGCGAACGTTAGGTATCCACTCATGCTGACCATCCTTGGCTTCGCCATGATCGCGACCTTCCTGGTCCTGATCATGATGAAGAAGATGTCGCCGATCGCGGCGCTCGTGCTGATCCCGGCACTGTTCTGCGTCTTCGTCGGGAAGGGCGCCAAGCTCGGTGACTACGTCCTCGACGGCGTCACCGACCTCGCCCCCACCGCGGCGATGCTCATGTTCGCGATCGTCTACTTCGGTGTGATGATCGATGTCGGCCTTTTCGACCCGATCGTTCGGGGAATCCTGAAGTTCTGCAAGGCCGACCCGATGCGGATCGTGGTCGGCACGGCGATCCTCGCCGCGATCGTCTCGCTCGACGGCGACGGCTCGACCACCTTCATGATCACCGTCTCGGCGATGTACCCGCTGTACAAGCGCCTGAAGATGAGCCTGGTCGTGATGACCGGTGTCGCCGCGATGGCCAACGGCGTGATGAACACGCTGCCCTGGGGCGGCCCGACCGCCCGTGCAGCCACCGCGCTCAAGCTCGACGCCAGCGACATCTTCGTCCCGATGATCCCGGCCCTCGCCGTCGGTCTCGTGGCCGTCTTCGTCCTCTCGTACTTCCTCGGCCTGCGCGAGCGCAAGCGCCTGGGTGTGCTCACGCTCGACCAGGTCCTGGTCGAGGAGAAGGCCGAGGAGAAGGAGACCGAGACGGTTCTCGTCGGCGCCGGTTCCGGTTCCGGTGCTTCCGGCGCGGGCAAGGCCACCGGCGGCGGCGGCTCCGGCACGGACGCCGAGAGCGACGACGAGGACGGCGACGCGGAGCGCTTCCAGGTCCTCGACCCGAACCGGCCCACGCTGCGTCCCAAGCTGTACTGGTTCAACGCGCTGCTCACGGGCGTCCTGCTGACCGCCATGATCATGGAGTGGCTGCCGATCCCGGTGCTGTTCCTGCTCGGCGCCGCGCTCGTCCTGACGGTCAACTTCCCGCACATCCCGGACCAGAAGGCGCGCCTCGCCGCCCACGCCGACAACGTCCTCAACGTCTCCGGCATGGTCTTCGCCGCCGCCGTCTTCACCGGCGTCCTCCAGGGCACCGGCATGGTCGACCACATGGCCAAGTGGATGGTGGACGTCATCCCCGAGGGCATGGGCCCGCACATGGCCCTGGTCACCGGCGTCCTGAGCCTCCCGCTCACCTACTTCATGTCGAACGACGGCTTCTACTTCGGCGTCCTGCCGGTCCTCGCCGAGGCCGGCGCGGCGCACGGCGTCACCCCGCTGGAGATGGCCCGCGCCTCCCTGGTCGGCCAGCCCCTGCACATGTCGAGCCCGCTCGTCCCGGCCGTGTACGTCCTGGTCGGCATGGCCAAGGTGGAGTTCGGCGACCACACCAAGTTCGTGGTGAAGTGGGCGGCGCTCACCTGCCTCGTCATCCTCGCGGCGGGAGTCCTCTTCGGAATCATCTGACCCCGCGAGCAAGCATCTCCAAGTCTGGGAGGAACACGATCATGGCGCCCGGTGGGAAGCGCGGCTGGCTGCTCCGCCTCGTCATCGCCTTCAGCTTCGCGCAGGGGGCGGTGTCGATGGCCCGGCCCGCCGTCTCCTACCGGGCCCTCGCGCTGGGCGCCGACGAGCGGGCGATCGGCGTGATCGCGGGGGTGTACGCCCTGCTCCCGCTGTTCGTCGCCGTCCCGCTGGGCCGCCGCACCGACCACGGCCGTTGTGCGCCGCTGCTGCCCGTCGGCGTCGTCCTGATATCCGGCGGCTGCGCCATGAGCGGCCTCGCGGACTCCCTGTGGGCGATGGCGGTCTGGAGCGGGGTCATGGGCCTCGGCCATCTCTGCTTCGTCATCGGCGCCCAGTCGCTCGTGGCCCGCCAGTCCGCCCCGCACGAACAGGACCGCAACTTCGGCCACTTCACGATCGGCGCCTCGCTCGGCCAGCTGGTCGGCCCGATCGCCGCGGGTGCGCTGATCGGCGGCGGGGACATGGCCGGGACCAGCGCACTCGCCCTGCTGGTGGCGGGCGCGGGCGGCGCGGTCGCGCTGACCTCGCTGTGGCGCATAGAGAGCCGTACGACGGCAGAGTCCGGCAAGGACCGGGGCGAGCGCGTCCCCGTCCGGCGCATCCTGCGCGCCCGGGGTGTGCCCGCCGGCATCTTCATCAGCCTCGCCGTGCTGTCCGCGACCGACATCCTCACCGCCTACCTCCCGGTGGTCGGCGAGCACCGGGGCATCGCCCCGTCCGTGATCGGCCTCCTGCTCAGCCTGCGCGCCGCGGCCACCATCGCCTGCCGCCTGGTTCTGACGCCCCTGCTGCGGCTCCTCGGCCGGACCTTGCTGCTGACCGTGACCTGTCTGCTGGCGGCCCTGCTGTGCGCCGGGATCGCGCTGCCGGTGCCGGTGTGGGCGCTGGCTCTGATCCTGGCGGTCCTCGGCTTCTGCCTCGGCGTGGGGCAGCCGCTGTCCATGACGACGGTCGTCAGGGCGGCCCCCGACGGTGCCCGCTCCACCGCCCTCGCGCTGCGGCTGACCGGCAACCGCCTCGGGCAGGTCGCCGCGCCCGCGTCGGCGGGCCTGATCGCGGGTCTCGCGGGCGTGGCGGCGCCGTTCGTGATGCTGGGGGCGCTGTTGCTGCTGTCGGCGGGGGTCGCGCTGCGGGCGCCGGCGAGGCCGGCGGGGGAGTCGGAGGGCGGCGGTGAGCGGGGCGGAGCCAGACCGGCATTGCGGCGAAAGAGTGGTATCTGACGGGTCGTAGGGCGATGCTCCCCCGATTCGTCGCGCGCATGTGAAAGAGAGTCAGGCAAAGCGCGATTTGTACGAAAATCGTCTGACTCGGAGGACTCGCATGCCCACCACGCCTCTTCCACGCCGCGCCGGACTGCGTATCGCCGCCGTCACGGCGCTCACTGCCGCGCTCACGCCGCTGTCCGGGGTGCCGACGGCGGGCGCACAGGAGAATGCCACCATCAAGATCCACACGGCGCCGTGGGACGGGGTCGCGCGCACGCCGTACGGAGACGCGATCGACGAGCCGCGGGTCTGCCGGTTCTACCTCGACGCCGTCAACTTCGAAGAGGTGACGACCGCCACCTACCGCATCGCGGCTGAACCCCCGGCCGGCGGAGCTGCCGGGCTCACCGGGACCATCAACCTCGCGAACGGCGCCGGCCACTCCGTGGACCTGACGCTGCCCGACGGGCAGTACCGGCTCTACTGGACGTACCCGGGCGCCACGGCCCCCGAGCGGGAGAAGCCCTTCACGGTCGACTGCCGGTCCTCGATGTCGACGCCCTCGCCCGGCCCGCAGGGCGGTCCGCCCGCAGGGGGCGGCGGGATCGCTCGCGACGAGGCGTTCACCACAGTCGCCGGCGCCGGTGTCGTCGGCCTGGCCGCGGTGGGCGGGGTGATGTGGTTCCGGCTCCGTCGTCGTACGCATGGCGCGTAGGAGGCGACGCAGGCCCTGGTACCGGAGGCGCGCCTATCGTCTGACGAGGACGGCCGTACTGGCCGCCGCGCTGGTGGTGGTCGGCGTCCGGTGCGACCACGAGCGGCCCGGAGGGGATACGGCCGCTCCGGGCTCCCCCGAGGCCTCCGAGGTCCGATCCGCCGGCACCGGAACCGGTGCCGGCGGGACGGGCGCCGACTCCCGCCCCGGCTCCACGGACGCGGGCGCCACCGCGCGTGAGGCGACGCCGTGGCAGCCCACTCGCTCCGAAACGGAGGCCCCGCCCGAAAGCGCGGCCAACAGTCCCTCCCTGCCACCTCCGAGCCCCGCCGACAAGGAGAAGGCGGCCAAGCGCCCGGCCGCGCCCCGCCCGCTGCCCCGCTCCCGTGCGACCCGCCTCGTCATCCCCTACATCGGCGTCGACGCCACCCTCATCGACCTGCGCCTCGACAGCGAGCGGCGACTGCCCGCACCCCCCGAGAACGAGCCCGAGGTGGCCGGCTGGTACGCCGACGGGGCGTCACCCGGGGAGCAGGGCACGGCCATCGCGGTGGGCCACCTCGACACGAACACCGGCCCCGCCGTCTTCGGCGGTCTCGGCCAACTGAAGCGCGGCAAACGCGTCGAGGTCCGGCGAGCCGACGGGCGGACCGCCGTCTACAAGGTGGACGCCATCAAGTCGTACGAGAAGGACAAGTTCCCCAACCGGGAGGTGTACGGCGTCCGGAGCCGCCCGGAGCTGCGGCTGATCACCTGCGGCGGCAACTACGACCGCCGGACCGGCTATTCGGGCAACGTCGTCGTCTTCGCCCATCTCCTCGCGACCGGTGAGCCGCGCGCGACGGCCGGCAAGCGCTGAATTCGGGCGTCCGCTTTCTCGTTTCCCGGACCGCGACGCCCGATTCCGCCCAGTCCCTTCCCTCAGCCGCACACATTCCGTTAACTTCCGTGACTCATACGTCTCGTACGACCGCACGAGGCGTTCGACCGCGGAGCAAATGAGCCCCCGGGGGCAGCCGTCATGACACGCGCCATATCCCTGCACCACGTGAGCAAGTCGTACACGCGAGGCGTCCGGGTCGTGGACCGGCTCTCGTTGGACATCGAGCCCGGCGAATTCCTCGTCCTCCTCGGGCCCTCCGGCTGCGGCAAGTCCACCGTGCTGAGGATGATCGCCGGGCTGGAGGAGATCGACGAGGGCGAGCTGCTGCTGGACGGCGAGTGGTCCAACGACCTGCTGCCCGCCGACCGGCACATGGCGATGGTCTTCCAGAACTTCGCCCTCTACCCGAGCATGACCAGCCGCGACAACATCGGCTTCCCGCTGCGCATCGAGTCGCCCGGCGAGGATCCCCGCGCACGAGTGGACGCCACCGCGCGCATGCTGGGCATCGAGGACCTCCTCGACCGCTTCCCCGCCCAGCTCTCCGGCGGCGAACGCCAGCGCGTCGCCATGGGCAGGGCCATCGCCCGCCACCCCACCGCCTTCCTGATGGACGAGCCGCTGTCCAACCTCGACGCCAAACTGCGCAACCACCTGCGCGCCGAAATCTCCTCCCTCACCCGGAAGCTGGGCGTCACCACGGTGTACGTCACCCACGACCAGGCCGAGGCGATGTCGCTCGGCGACCGGGTGGCCGTCCTGCGCGGCGGCGTCCTCCAGCAGGTCGGCACCCCGCGTTCGGTGTACGCCCTGCCCCGTAACGTCTTCGTCGCCGCCTTCATCGGCACCCCGCGCATCAACCTTCTGCGCGGCCTGGTGCGCGCCCCGCTGGACGGCGCGATGACCATCAGCCTCGGCAAGCAGTACCTCCGGCTGCCCGAGCCCTTGTCCCTGGACCACCAGTTGCTCCGCGTCCAGCAGGGCCGTGAGGTGATCGTGGGGCTGCGTTCGGAGGCGGTGCGGATCGCCTCGCCCGCCACCGCCCGCCCCGGCGAGGTGCACATCACCGGCCTCGTCGAGCACGTGGAGTTCCAGGGGCACGAGGTCCTCGTCCACTTCAACACCGGCTCCCAGCCGGCCGTCGTACCGGACCTGGAGGCACCACGCCCCGTCCCGCCGGTCCGGCGCCGCCGCCGTGACGCCGGCACGGTGCTGGAGCGGCTCCGCGGCAAGGCGGGCGCGTTGCGTGCCGGGCCGGTGGTGACGCTGGAGCATCCGGCCGACGCCGCTGCCGGTCTGGCGCCGCCCGAGGGCCGCCTGCCCGGCGACCTCATCGTGCGCACCACGCCCGACATCGACCTGCGGCACGGCATGCAGGTGCCGCTCCTCGTCGACATCGCCCACCTGTTCGTCTTCGACCAGCACGGCGACCGCATCTGCCCGGCCCCGGCGCGACTGCCGGATTTGGATGAATGAGACACCTCGGGCATAGGTGGCTATGGGTGCATGAATGTGCAACTCACCCGAACCGGGACCGCCTTGACGGTGTCCGGTCTGCTGCTGGCCGTCGGTGCGCCCACCGCGTACGCCACCCTCGACGACGGAACCGCCCCGGCGCCGTCGCGGGGGGAGCCGTACGTCGAGACACAGCTCTTCTTCGGCACCGCGCGCCCCGACGGCGGTCCGGCCGTCACCGACCGGCAGTTCATGGCGTTCGTCGACAGGGAGGTCACGCCGGACTTCCCGGACGGCCTGACCGTGCAGAGCGGGCGCGGGCGGTGGCGGGACGCGAGCGGGGCGATCGAGAAGGAGCGGTCGCACGAGCTGATCCTGCTGTACCCGGTGGAGCGGGCGACCGCGAACGACGGGAAGATCGAGGAGATCCGCCGGGCCTACGCGAAGCAGTACGGCCAGGAGGCCGTGGCTAGGGTGGACGACAGGGCCAGGGCGGACTTCTGAAGCCAGGGGATGCCCGGCGCGAAGTCAGGGGATGCCTGGCGCCCGAAAACTATCGCCGCTAGTTTATGAGTCGTACGACGACACGGCCCAGCCCGGGAGGACGCACCATGAAGGCGCACGACGGCATGTACATCGACGGCGAGTGGCGCCCCGCCACCGGCCCGGACACCATCGACGTCGTGAACCCGGCCGACGAGCAGGTCATCGGCCGGGTCGCGGCCGGTACGGCCGCCGACGTCGACAGCGCCGTGCGGGCGGCCCGTGCGGCCCTCCCGACCTGGGCCGCGACCCCTCCCGCGGAACGGGCCGCCCGGCTGACCGCCCTCCGGGACGCCCTGGAGGCCCGCAAGGACGAGATCGCCGAGACGGTCACCGCGGAGCTCGGCTCGCCGCTGAAGCTCTCGCAGAACGTCCACGCGGGCCTGCCGATCGCGGTCGCGGGCGTGTACGCCGAGCTCGCGGCGACGTACGCCTTCGAGGAGAAGGCCGGCAACTCCACCGTCCACCACGAGCCCATCGGCGTGGTCGGCGCGATCACGCCCTGGAACTACCCGCTCCACCAGATCGTCGCCAAGGTCGCCCCGGCGCTGGCCGCCGGCTGCACGGTCGTGCTGAAGCCCGCCGAGGACACCCCGCTGGTCGCCCAGCTCTTCGCCGAGGCGGTGCACGAGGCCGGCGTCCCCGCGGGCGTCTTCAACCTGGTCACCGGCCTCGGCCCGGTCGCGGGCCAAGCGCTCGCCGAGCATCCGGGTGTCGACCTGGTCTCCTTCACCGGCTCCACGGCCGTCGGCCGGCAGATCGCCTCGGTCGCCGGCGCGGCGATCAAGAAGGTCGCCCTGGAGCTCGGCGGCAAGTCGGCCAATGTCATCCTGCCGAGCGCCGACCTGGCCAAGGCGGTCAACGTCGGCGTCGCCAACGTCATGTCCAACTCCGGGCAGACGTGCAGCGCCTGGACGCGGATGCTGGTGCACCGGGACCAGTACGACGAGGCCGTCGAGCTGGCCACGGCCGCCGCCGCGAAGTACGGCGAGCGGATCGGCCCGGTGGTGAACGCCAAGCAGCAGGAGCGGGTGCGCGGCTACATCGAGAAGGGCGTGGCGGAGGGCGCGCGGCTGGTGGCCGGCGGCCCCGAATCCCCGCGCGAACAGGGCTACTTCGTCTCCCCGACCGTCTTCGCCGACGTCACCCCGCAGATGACGATCGCCCAGGAGGAGATCTTCGGCCCGGTCCTGTCGGTCCTTCGCTACGAGGACGAGGAGGACGCCCTGCGCATCGCCAACGGCACGGTCTACGGCCTCGCCGGCGCGGTCTGGGCGGGGGACGAGGCGGAGGCGGTGGCCTTCGCCCGCCGTATGGACACCGGGCAGGTCGACATCAACGGCGGCCGCTTCAACCCGCTCGCCCCCTTCGGCGGCTACAAGCAGTCCGGCGTCGGCCGCGAGCTCGGCTCGTACGGTCTCGCCGAGTACCTCCAGACCAAGTCCCTGCAGTTCTGAGGAGCGTTCACGTGGTACGCGCAGCCGTCCTGCCCGAAGTGGGCGCCCCGCTGGAGATCACGGACATCGAGCTTCCCGACCCCGGCCCCGGCCAGGTCCGCGTCCGTCTCGCCGCCGCCGGGGTGTGCCACTCCGACCTGTCCCTGTCCAACGGCACCATGCGGGTGCCGGTCCCCGCCGTCCTCGGCCACGAGGGCGCCGGCACGGTCGTCGCCGTCGGCGAGGGCGTCACCCATGTCGCGCCCGGCACCGAGGTCGTCCTCAACTGGGCCCCGTCCTGCGGAAGTTGCCACGCCTGCTCGCTCGGCGAGGTCTGGCTGTGCGCCAACGCCCTCAACGGCGCCGCCGACGTGTACGCCCGCACTGCCGACGGCACCGACCTGCACCCCGGTCTGAACGTCGCCGCGTTCGCCGAGGAGACGGTCGTGTCATCGGGCTGCGTCCTGCCGCTCCCGGCCGGCATCCCCCTCGCCGACGCCGCCCTCCTCGGCTGCGCGGTCCTCACCGGCTACGGCGCCGTCCACCACTCGGCCAGGGTCCAGCCCGGCGAGACGGTCGCGGTGTACGGCGTCGGGGGAGTGGGCCTCGCGGCACTGCAGGCGGCCCGTATCGCGGGTGCCGGGCGCATCGTCGCGGTCGACGTCTCCCCGGCGAAGGAGGAACTGGCGCGCGCGGCCGGAGCCACCGACTATGTGGTCGCCTCCGAGAACACCGCCCGTGAGATCCGCGGGCTGACGGACAAGCAGGGCGTGGACGTGGCCGTCGAGTGCGTGGGACGCGCGGCCACGATCCGCACGGCCTGGGACTCCACCCGCCGCGGCGGCCGGACCACGGTCGTCGGCATCGGCGGCAAGGACCAGCAGGTCACCTTCAACGCCCTGGAGATCTTCCACTGGGGCCGGACCCTCGCCGGCTGCGTCTACGGCAACTCCGACCCGGCGCGGGACGTGCCGGTCCTGGCCGAGCACGTGCGCGCGGGCCGCCTGGACCTGGGCGTGCTCGTGACGGAACGGATCGGCCTGGAGGGCATCCCGGCGGCCTTCGAGAACATGCTCGCGGGGAAGGGCGGCAGGGCGCTGGTGGTGTTCTAGCCCTGCTTTCCGCGCACCCCGGCCTCCGAGCGAGGCCGGGGCTCCCGGCATGTCCGGACCGTGTTCTGCGTGCCATGTACAGGCAAAACTCCTGCTGTGCGACCCGTTGACGTCCATACCGTCCGGTCAGTACGTTCCCCGGAACCCGAGCCACCCCCCGTTCCGTCCCCCGCACCCACCGGAGTGTGCACGCATGGACACGGCACCTTCTGCCCAGCCGCTCACCCCTACCGCGTCCGCCGTCGGCAACCGCCGCCGCGTCGCCACCGCTGCCGCTCTCGCGTCGGCCGTGGAGTGGTACGACTACTTCGTCTTCGGCATCGCAGCCGCTCTCGTTCTCGGCGACCTGTACTTCCCGGCCGGCAGCCCGACCGCCGGGGTGCTCGCGTCCTTCGCGACCTTCGCCGTCGGCTTCCTGGCCCGGCCCATCGGCGGCATCGTCGCGGGCCAGCTGGGCGACAAGCGCGGCCGCAAGCCGATGCTGGTCCTCGCGCTCACCCTGATGGGCCTCGCCACCACCGGCATCGGCCTGCTCCCGACCTACGACACGATCGGCGTCGCCGCCCCGATCCTGCTCGTCCTCTTCCGCGTGCTGCAGGGCATCGCCGTAGGCGCCCAGTGGGGCGGCGCGATGCTCATGGCCACCGAGTACGCCCCCGAGGGCAAACGCGGCATCTACGGCAGCTTCGTCCAACTCGGCGTCCCCATCGGCGTGGTGACCGCCAACACGGTGTTCCTGCTGGCCGGCGCGTTCACCACCGACTCCGAGTTCGCGGCCTGGGCCTGGCGCGTGCCGTTCCTCGTCGGCCTGTTCGTCCTCGTGCTCGCCTGGTACATCCACACGCGCGTCGAGGAGACCCCCGAATTCCGGGAGGCGGAGAAGAAGCTGGCCGATCAGGAGAAGGCCGAGCAGCCCTCTCCGTTGCGTACGATCCTGCGCGAGCACCTCGGTACGGTGCTCCTCGCCGGCGGCTCCTTCGCCGTGAACACGGCGACCTTCTACATCATCATCACCGGCGTGCTCGACTACACGACCCGCGAACTCGGTATGAAGAAGAGCGCCGTGCTCACCGTCTCGCTCTGCATCAGCCTCACCCAGCTGGTGCTGATCCCGGCCGCCGCCGCGCTCTCCGACAAGCTCGGCCGCATCCGTATCTACGCGATCGGCGCGGCCGGCATCGCGCTGTGGGCCGTACCACTGTTCCTGCTGATCGACACCGGCTCGCTGCTGTGGCTGGCGGTCGGCACGTTCGTCGCCAGCTGTTTCCTCAGCATCATGTACGGCCCCCAGGCGGCTCTGTTCGCCGAGCTGTTCACGCCCGAGATGCGGTACACGGGCGCCTCCCTCGGGTACCAGATCGCGGCCGTGCTCGGCGGCGGCCTCGCGCCCTTCGTCATGGTGCTGCTGCTGGAGGCCACGGGCACCTCGCTGGCGGTCTCGGGCTACATCATCCTGCTCTCGGTGATCGCCCTGCTGTCCATCAAGGTCCTTGCGGACAGGGCGCGTTCACGCTGACTCGCGGGTCTGCTCGGGTTGTGGCACACCGGCCACGACCCGGGCGGCCCGTGCGCGGGAGCGCGACACGGCGACCCCGGCCAGACACAGCGCCCCGCCCGCCAGGGTGAGCAGCCCCGGCACCTCGCCCAGCGCCAGCCAGGACATCAGCACGACCAGGGCGGGCACCGCGTACGTGGTCGCGCCCATACGGCCGGCCGTCGTACGGGCCAGGGCGTACGCCCAGGTCGTGAAGGCCAGCGCCAGCGAGAAGACGCCCAGGTAGACCATGTTGAGCGTGGCCGACAACGAGGCGTCGGCCAGATCGCCGATCAGTTGCCCGGCGAACGGCAGGCAGAGCACCGCCCCGACCAGGCACCCGAACGTCGTCACCTGGAGCGCGCTCGCATGGCCGAGCGCCGGCTTCTGCGCCACGGCACCGCCCGCGTAGCCGATCGCGGCGAGCAGGCACAGCACCACGCCCAGCAGCGAGGAGCCACCCCCACCCGACATCGACAGCCCCACGGTCACCGCGCCCGCGAACGACACCGCCATCCCGGCCACCAGCCGCGGCGGCATCGGATCGCCGAGCACCCGGGCGGCCAGCAGCGCCATCAGGATGGGCCCGATGTTCACGACGAGAGCCGCCGTACCGGCGTCCACCTGCTGCTCGCCCCAGTTCAGCACGACGCTGTAGAAGCCGAACCACAGCAGGCCCGATATCGCGATACCGGGCCAGGCCGCCCGCGGCGGCAGCCCCTCCCGCCGGACGAGGCAGATGCCCCCCAGCACCAGCGCGCCGACGAGCAGCCGCCCCAACGCGAGCGCGCCGGGCGAGTACTCGGCCCCCGCACTCCGAATCGACACGAAGGCCGAGGCCCACAACACGACGGTCACAGTGGCCGCACCGGCAGCGAGGAGCTCGGGACGACGGGCGGGGTGCGCGGAGGAGGTGCTCATCATGCTCCCGAGGCTAGGAGGAAAGGGAGGGCGAGGGCTCGCGGATTTCGGACGTGGCGATGGGGGCGGGGGCAGTGCCTGACATTCGGGGGTGGTGCCGGGCGTTTCGGCGTCTGCTGGGCCATCGAGGGGCGGGGGTGGTGCCGGGCGTTTCGGCGTCTGCTGGTCACTGAGGGGCGGGGGCTGCGCTTGACAATCCGGCGTCTGTTCACCGGCCAAGGGGCGGGGGCGGCTCCCGGCAGGCCGACGTCCACTCAACCCACCAAGGGGCGCGGGGAACTGCGCGACCCGCCCCCACGCACCCGCACCCGGCACACGACGAATGACACGACCCCACAGTCGCCCGCCCCCACGCACCCGCACCCGGCACACGACGAATGACACGACCCCACAGTCGCCCGCCTCACCGCAACGCCCCCGCATCCACTCCGAGCAGCTCCCCGAACGCCCGCTCACCCGACGGAGTCACCTTCACGGCACGCTCCGACCCGATCCGCACACACCACCCCACCTCCAGCGCGTGCCGGCACAGAGCGGCGCCCGCGACCCCGGCCAGATGAGGCCGGCGTTCGGTCCAGTCGAGGCAGGCCCGGGCCAGCGGCCGGCGGCCTGCACGGTCGAGCGGAATGCCGACCGCGTCGAACCAGCCCAGCCCCGCGTCGGTCAGCGCGAACCCGGTGTCCTGCCGCAGCAGCCCGCGCGAGGTCAGCGCATCCGTGACCGCGATGCCGAGCCGCCCGGCGAGATGGTCGTAGCAGGTGCGGCCACGGGCCATGGCCGAGCCCGCGCTGGACTCCCGCAGGTTCCGGGGCCGACGGTCCGTCCCCGGGCCGACCTGCGCGGCGAGGTCCTCCACCAGCTGGGCGACCCGCGCGTCGGCCAGCCGCACGTACCGGTGCCGCCCCTGCCGCTCCTCGGCCAGCAGCCCGCCCGCGACGAGCTTGCCCAGATGCTCGCTCAGCGTCGACGCGGCGACCCCGGCGTGCCGGGCCAGCTCACCGGCGGTCCACGCCCGCCCGTCGAGCAGCGCCAGCAGACAGGCTGCCCGGGTCTCGTCGGCGACGAGTCCGGCGAGACGGGCCAGCTGCGATGCCTGGGGGTCCCTGGTGGTCATGCGTCCCAGCATGCGACACGGACACTTCGGCGGGCACCGAAGTATCAGCAGGCGTGCCTACGTGGCCCGCCCGACCTGCTCGTACTGCCGCGCGAGACCGTCCAGCAGTGCCGTCAGGCCCGTCTCGAAGGCGCGCTCGTCGATCTTCTCCTGCAGCTCGGCGAGGAGATGGGCCTGCCCGAGGTGGGGGTAGTCGGCGGGGTCGTACGCGCTCGCGTCGTCCACGAAGCCCCCGGCGAACGAACCGAGCGCCGAGCCCATGATGAAGTACCGCATCAGCGCACCGATGGACGTGGCCTGCGCCGGGGGCCAGCCCGCCTCGACCATCGCGCCGTAGACGGCGTCGGCGAGCCGCAGCGCGGCCGGGCGGCGGCCGGGGCCTCGGGCGAGGACCGGGACGATGTTCGGGTGGTCGCGCAGGGCGGCCCGGTAGGAGACGGCCCAGTCGTGCAGCGCGGTGCGCCAGTCCCGGCCGTCCTCGAACATCGACAGATCGACCTGCGCGCTGACCGAGTCGGCGACCGCCTCGAGGATGTCGTCCTTCGTGCGGAAGTGGTTGTAGAGGGAGGGCCCGCTCACGCCCAGCTCGGCGGCGAGCCGACGCGTGGAGACGGCCGCGAGGCCCTCCGCGTCCACGAGTTCGCGAGCCGTCGCGACGATCCGGTCGTAGCTGAGGAGGGGCTTGCGCGGTCGGGCCATGGCGCACATAGTAGGGCTGCCGGACAGAAACTAGCAGTGCTAATTTAAATGTGCGGCTATCCATGTACGGCCGTCGAAGTCCGTTCTCTGTGGGGTGACTCGGCATGAATCTGGAGCTCAGCGACGAGCAGGCCGCCGTCCGGCAACTCGCCCGCGACTTCGTGGACCGCGAAATCGCCCCGCACGTCATCGCGTGGGACCGGGCCGAGGAGGTGGACCGCGGAGTCGTCAAGAAGCTCGGCGAGGTCGGCTTCCTGGGCCTGACCCTCGACGAGGAGTACGGCGGCTCGGGCGGCGATCATCTGGCGTACTGCCTGGTCACGGAGGAGCTGGGCCGGGGCGACTCCTCGGTGCGCGGGATCGTGTCGGTCTCCCTCGGCCTGGTCGCCAAGACCATCGCCGCCTGGGGGACCGAGGAGCACAAGCGCCGCTGGCTGCCCGGGCTCACCTCCGGTGAGCAGGTCGGCTGCTTCGGCCTCACCGAGCCGGGCACCGGCTCCGACGCCGGCAATCTCGCCACGCGGGCGGTCCGTGACGGCGGCGACTACGTCCTCAACGGCACCAAGATGTTCATCACGAACGGCACTTGGGCCGATGTCGTCCTGCTCTTCGCCCGCTCCACCGACGCACCCGGCCACAAGGGCGTCTCCGCCTTCCTGGTCCCCACCGACACTCCCGGGCTGACCCGCCGCACCATCCACGGCAAGCTCGGCCTGCGCGGTCAGGCCACCGCCGAGCTGGTCCTTCAGGACGTACGGGTGCCCGCGGCGGCCATGCTGGGGGAGGAGGGCAAGGGCTTCTCGGTCGCCATGTCGGCGCTGGCCAAGGGGCGGATGTCGGTCGCCGCCGGGTGCGTGGGCATAGCCCAGGCCGCCCTTGACGCGGCCGTCCGCTACGCCGGCGAGCGCGAGCAGTTCGGCAAGTCCATCGCCCGGCACCAACTGGTCCAGGAGCTGATCAGCGACATCGCCGTCGACGTGGACGCGGCGCGGCTGCTGACCTGGCGGGTCGCCGACCTGATCGACCGCGGGCTGCCCTTCGCCGTCGAGTCCTCCAAGGCCAAGCTGTTCGCCTCGGAGGCCGCGGTCCGCGCCGCCAACAACGCCCTCCAGGTCTTCGGCGGCTACGGCTACATCGACGAGTACCCGGCGGGCAAGCTGCTGCGGGACGCCCGTGTGATGACCCTGTACGAGGGCACCAGCCAGATCCAGAAGCTGGTCATCGGGCGGGCGCTGACCGGGGTTTCGGCGTTCTGAGTACCTGGCTGAGTAGTTCAGCGGATGTGGCGCGGGGCACGTTCGCCGACCCTTGGCCCATGAGTGACACACCGGTCAAGCAGCAGAGTACGGCCGCCTTCTACGGTCAGGCCGTCGCGTCCTTCGCGGTCGCCATGGCCGCCACCGGCATCGGTATCTACCAGCTGAGCGCCAACGCCTGGGTGCGCGGCTTCCTCGCGATCGCGGTTCTCTACCTGGTGACCTCGGCGTTCACGCTCGCCAAGGTCATCCGGGACCGTCAGGAGGCCGGGCAGATCGTCAGCCGCGTCGACCAGGCCCGGCTGGAGAAGCTGCTCGCAGATCACGACCCCTTCGAGAAGATCTGAGCCCCGAGGCGTGCGGGACCGGCTGGTGTCCGCCTCGGTCCGGCTGGGATCCGCCTCGGGTCCGGCTCGTCCAGGCCCTTCCCGGCCGCCTCGCTAAGCGCTCGCTCAGTATCGGCGGTATGGTGGTGGCTCTGTCAGCGAGAGGGGCGAGTGAGCGATGAGTACGGCGGAGGACACGGCCGACGGCGAGACGTCGGCGTGGGGTGAGGTCACGCCCGACGCGGCCCGGCGGCTGCTGATCGCCGCCGTGGAGGCCTTCGCCGAGCGCGGCTACCACGCCACCACGACCCGTGACATCGCGGGCCGCGCCGGCATGAGCCCGGCTGCGCTCTACATCCACTACAAGACCAAGGAAGAGCTGCTCCACCGCATCAGCAGGATCGGTCACGAAAAGGCGCTGGAGATCCTGCAGACGGCGGCTCGCCGGGAGGGGACGCCGGACGAGCGGCTCGCCGACGCGGTGAGCTCCTTCGTGCGCTGGCACGCCGGGGGGCGTACGACCGCGCGGGTCGTGCAGTACGAGCTGGACTCGCTCGGCCCCGACGCCCGCGACGAGATCCTCGCGCTGCGCCGGCAGTGCGACGCCGAGGTCCGCGGGATCATCGAGGACGGCGTGGCCGCCGGTGCCTTCGACGTGCTGGACGTGAAGGGCACGACCCTCGCCGTCCTCTCGCTGTGCATCGATGTGGCCCGCTGGTTCAACGTCGACGGCCCGTGGACGCCTGACGAGGTCGGCGCGCTGTACGCCGACCTCGTGCTGCGGATGGTGGGGGCGAAGTAGCCCGCGTTCAGCGGTGGGCGCGGCTCAGAAGTAGTAGCGGGAGACGGACTCGGCGACGCACACTGGCTTGTCCCCGCCCTCGCGCTCCACGGTGAACGCGACGGACACCTGGACGCCGCCGGTGACGTCGTCGACGCCTGTGATGGTGGCGGTGGCGCGCAGTCGGGAGCCGACCGGTACCGGGGCGGGGAAGCGGACCTTGTTCGTCCCGTAGTTGACGCCCATCTTCACGCCCTCGACCGAGATGAGCCGGGGTCCGAAGAGGGGGAGCAGGGAGAGGGTGAGGTACCCGTGGGCGATGGTGGTCCCGAACGGCCCCGCGGCGGCCTTCTCGGGATCCACATGGATCCACTGGTGGTCGCCGGTCGCCTCCGCGAACAGGTCGATCCGCTTCTGGTCGACCTCGACCCAGTCGGTGTACCCCAGCTGCTCACCCACTGCCGCCTTCAGGTCGTCGGCGCCCGTGAAGATCCTCGGCTCTGCCATGTCCCGGCCTCTCGCGTCGCGTGTCTCAAGCCATGTCTAAGCAACTGCTTAGCATGCTAGCCCGGGAAGCCCCTGTCAACGGACCGGGGCGTGCCGCGGTAGGTAGGTTTGTGGGGTGCCCCAGATCCCCGAGAAGATCCACGAGCTCACGGTCGGCCAGCTCGCCGCCCGTAGTGGCGCCGCCGTCTCCGCCCTGCACTTCTACGAGTCCAAGGGCCTGATCAGCAGCAGCCGCACCTCCGGCAACCAGCGCCGCTACACCCGTGACACGCTCCGCCGGGTCGCCTTCGTCCGCGCCGCCCAACGCGTCGGCATCCCCCTGGCGACGATTCGCGACGCCCTGGCCGAACTCCCCGAGGAGCGCACCCCCACCCACGAGGACTGGGCGCGTCTGTCGGAGGCCTGGCGCTCGGAGCTGGACGAACGCATCAAGCAACTGAACCGCCTCCGCGACCACTTGACCGACTGCATCGGCTGCGGCTGCCTCTCACTGGACACCTGCGTCCTCTCCAACCCGAACGACGCCTTCGGCGAACGCCGGGCGGGATCGCGCCTGATGGTGGAACAGGGGGGAGGCCGGGGGAACGGGAGGAGCGGCGGCGGGGCCGGAAGGTAGGGGCGGGGCAGAGATGGGGACCGCGGGCCGCGGGCGCCGACGGTGGTGTCGCACCAACGCCGGGCACCCGCACGCCGGTGGAGCCCGAGTCACTCGTACTCGGTGCCGCCCTTCCGCGTCAGATACGCCGGGCTGACCGCCTTCGCGATGGCCCGCCCGCCGGTCACCGTGCTGTACCGCTCGGCAACCGGACGTATCACCACGCCCTCCCGCAGATGCAGCTCCCGCCCGGAGACGGTCTCCCGGCCGCTCGCGACCTCCAGCACCCGCTCGATCTCGAACGGGCCCTCGAACAGCCGTGGTGCCAAAGGCAGTTCACCCTTCAGCGCCTCCGCCGCGTCCAGCCACTGCACCCGGCCGTCGATCTCCGCGGACACGTCGAACACGGCGTACCCCAAGGTCTCCTGACGCCCGTCGGCGCCGTAGGTCAGGTCCTGCACCCCCGCGCCGTACACCTCACCGAAGACACCCACCCGCCGCGCGCCCAACCGCTCGGCCACGCGGGCCGCGACCTCGGCGACGCCGTGCGCCTGCACCGCCCGCCAGTACAGGTTCCGTGGGTCCTCCTTCAGTGCCAGCGACTTCGACCCGAAGCCCTTGGAGGACACGTACACCCGCTCCTCGTCCGCGACATACGTCAGCAGGCACGCCGACCCGTGCAGCTTCTCGGTCAGCACGACCGGCTCGCCCGGCGTGAAGATGTCCGGATACCGCTGGATGTTCTCGATGTCGACCCACGGCAGCAGATCCGGTGCCGACTCCACGTCGCCGGACATCGTGGGCGGGATCGGCGGCACCCACTTGGTGATGCCGAGCCGCTCGGCGAAGTCGGCACCCTCCGCAGCCGCCCGCGCCAGATCAACGCCGGCCAGCGCGTCGGGTCGGCACACGATCCCCTGCGACAGCTCACCGCGCAGCCGCACCGCCTTGACCCGGTCGGCCTTGCTCCCGGCCAGCCGCCCGGTCAGCCCCAGCTCCTCGATCAGCCCGGCCGGCAGCACGGACTGCTCGGGGATGTACACGGCGGCATCACCCGTGCGGTACGCGCCCTTGGCGACGACGGCACGGTACAGACCCACCTGGGCCAGCTCCAGCGCATCGGCGTCGGGATGTTCGTGGACGGTCAGCACTTCGGCGGTGACGCGCAGCGTCGACATGAGGGCTCCTCGGTGTTCCTCAGACGTGTTTCATCGCCCCCAACTGTCCGGACGGGAAACGGATGGAACGACCGGATTACCGCCTGCTATCGTCGCGACCTTCGGCCGGTGGCCCGCTGCCGCGCACGGAGTCCTGACGGGACCACCGCCATGTCCTCTGCCTCGTCCTCTCCCTCCCTCGATGCCGCCCTCGCGGACATCGACACGGTCTTCAACGGTTTCGCCAGCCCCGCGGAGACCGGCTGTGAGCAGTGCTTTCGTCCGGAGGAGACGGCGTATCTGCGCACGCCGTACACACGCGTGCCCGCGGATCTGGTCCGCAGGTTCTTCTTCAAAATCCCCGGTCACTTCGAGGACCATGCGGCCGTGATGCGCCGACTCCTGCCGCAGGCCGCGCATGCGATGGCCGAGGGCACGCTGGACGGCATCGGCTGGGGACACCCTGGGCTGAGCCGGGTCGAGTGGCGCGCCTGGCCCGCCCACCAGGCCGCCGCCGTCGAGACGTTCGTGCACGACTGGTGGCAGCACGTCCTCAGGGTGCCCGAGCCGCCGTACCCCGTGGCCGATGTGTTCGAGACCTGCGCCATGAGTCTCGGAACCGTGACGCCGCTGCTCGACCGTTGGGACAGTCGTCCCACAGCCGACGTGCACCTCGCGAGCTGCTCGGCGACGTGGCTGTACCAGCTGGAGTTCGACGCCGCACCCTTCGGCTGGTGGGATCCCGACGACGAGGTTGCCGTCGTCGCCGAACTCCAGTCCTGGCTCGCCGGCCATGCTCCCGCCCGGCTCCGCGCCCAGCACGAGCCCGACCTCGCGACCCGCGCCGAACTCCTCGCCCTGCCCTACGGCGAGCGCTGGGCCCACCCGTACCGGACCAGTCCCTCGGTCACCAACTGAGCGTTGGACGCCGCCCGTTCCCCGTCCGGCAGGAGGAGCGTGTCCTCCAGGCCGATGCGCGTCGCCAGCCCCAGTCGCCCGGCCAGCCGCAGCACCGGCCAGGCTCCACCGTCCTCCCCGTGCAGCAGCACGGGGCGCCCGAACGCCGAGCCCAGGTCGGTCAGCAGTGCACGCGCAGTCTGCTCGGCCGTCTCGGCGGACGTGTCCGTCACCTCCGCCAGCACCCGCAGCACCCTCGGCCCCAGCGGCGAAGCGGCGAACCGGGCCGCTCCGTCCGTGCCGGACCAGATGCCGGCCTCGACGCCCACGCCTCGCTCGATCAGCGCCGCGGCGATCTCCTCGGCGCCCTCCTCATGCCAGTTGACCGAGGCGTGGTCCGGCAGCACCGCCCAGCTGCGTACGCGCTCCAGCCGGGTCTTCGGGTCCGGTTCCGCCCACGCGCCTGTGGTCACCCCGACCGGCACCCGCACCCGGGCCCGTATCGCCGTCAGCGTCGGCGCGAGAACGCGCGGCGACAGGCTGTCCTGCCCGCAGGGGGTCTTGGGGTGGACATGGATATCCGTGGCCCCGGCAGCAACGGCATGGGCCGCGGCATCGGCCAGCGCCTCAGGCGAGAGCGGTACCACCGCACCGTCGCCGGCCCCTCGGGACCCGTTCAGACACACCTGGATCATGGCTCGATGGTGCCAGCCACTACCGACAAGAGGGGGTGCGGCATCCCCGGCGCACCCCGTCGTACTAGGCGGACACCAGCAACCGCCGCTCGCGCCGCGACGCCGCCAGCGCTTCGGGCGTGAGAACCGGACGCGGCACCACGATTCCGCAGTCCGTGCAGACCGGGCCCGACGACGGTTCATGGGCCAGGTCGTACTGCCAGATCAGTCGCTCCCCGTCGCACACCGGGCACTCGCAGCCCGGATCGCGCTCCAGCGCGGAGATCAGTCGGCGCAGCACCTCGGCCAGCGGTTCATCGGGGTGGACCCGGGGGTTGTCGCACCAGGCGACTCCGAAACCGCCCCAGGTCAGCCGGTGCCAGTCGTCCACGCTGCCCGGCCTGCGCAGTCCGTCGTGCTTTTCTTTCCTGCGTCGCTCGGCGAACTCGACCTCGTAGGCCAGCCAGACCGAACGCGCTTCCTCCAGCTCGTCCAACGCGGCCACGAGCCGCGCCGGATCGGGGGACCGGTCCTCCGGACCGAACCCTGCCCGGGAGCACAAGTGGTCCCAGGTCGCCCTGTGCCCGTAAGGAGCGAAACGCTCAAGGCACTTACGCAGCGAGTAGCGCCGAAGCGCCAGATCGCACCGCGGGTCGCGCACCTGTCTCGCCAGACTCCGGAAACCGGCCATCGCCCTGCACCTCCGTCACACCTGCACCTGTACTTCGGTCACTTCGGCGTCGCCGCACGGACTTCGTGCGACGTTGACGAATAGACGTATCGACAAGCGATTCGGCTCCATTCCCGCTCCATCCGATTTCCGATGGCCTCCATGGCGCTTCCTCGTGCGGCCTCCATCGCGCTCCCTGGTGACTCCCAAACGTGACGCATGTTCATCTTCAATCTCGGGGATACCGCCGGTAACATCCCGGCTCACCTTCGTCGGTAGGAGCGGCCATGCCACGGCGTACCCCACGCAACGCCTTAGTCAGACTGAGAACTCCCGGCAGATTCCACGGGTTCCTGAAGACCGCATCCATATGCGCTCTGATCGCCGGTCTTTTGTCGCCACTTTCCCCGGCGGTCGCCGCACCCGAGGCTGCGGCCGAGGCGACGGCGGCCGTCGACCACTGCGGGAACCAGTGCTCCGACATCCTGCCGCCGGGCCAGAACGGCAACGCAACCCTCGCCCAGATCCTGCTCAACCAGGCCTTCGGCACGATGCCCGAACACGCCTCCGACCAGCTGGGTCCCTATGCCGACCTGGCCAAGGGCCACTCCGGCCTCACCAACGCGACGATCAACAACTTCTTCAACGACGCCTCGTTCGGCGTCCCGTCCGATCAAGTCGCCTCCACCGTGAATCCCGCCGGACGCGGCGACGTGACGATCGTCCGTGACAAGAAGACGGGTGTGCCGCACATCACCGGTACCACCAGATACGGCACGGAGTTCGGCGCCGGCTATGCGGCCGCCCAGGACCGGCTGTGGCTGATGGACGTCTTCCGCCACGTCGGACGCGGGCAGCTGACCTCCTTCGCGGGCGGTGCGCCCTCCAACCAGGGCCTGGAGCAGCAGTTCTGGCGCCACGCGCCGTACACCGAGGCCGATCTCCAGGCGCAGATCGACAACGCCGTCGCCTCGAACGGCGAACGCGGGCAGCTGGCCCTCGCCGACGCCAAGGCCTATCTCGACGGCATCAACGCCTACATCGACGCCTCCGACAGCGGCCGCTACTTCCCCGGCGAGTACGTCCTGACCGGTCACAAGGACTCCGTCACCAACGCCGGCACGATCGAGCACTTCAAGCTGACCGACATGGTCGCGCTGGGCTCCGTCATCGGCGCCCTGTTCGGCTCCGGAGGCGGCGGCGAGGTCCACAACGCGATCTCCCTGCTGGCCGCCCAGGAGAAGTACGGCGTGGCCGACGGCACCAAGCTCTGGGAGTCGTTCCGCGAGCGCAACGACCCCGAGGCCGTCGTCACCGTCCACGACAAGAGCTTCCCGTACGCCACCAAGCCCGAGAACCCACAGGGCGAGGCCCTGCCCGACGCAGGCTCGGTCGCCGAGGAACAGCTCGTGTACGACCGTACCGGCAGCGCGGCCGGCTCCGCCGCGACCGGCGCCTCCACCACGGCCGCCGAGACCGCCATGACCTCGGCGAAGCGGGGGATGTCCAACGCCCTGGTGGTGAGCGGCGAGCACACCGCGAGCGGCCACCCGGTCGCCGTCTTCGGCCCGCAGACCGGCTACTTCGCACCCCAGCTCCTCCTGCTCCAGGAGATCCAGGGCCCCGGCATCAGCGCCCGCGGCGCCTCCTTCGCGGGCCTGAGCATGTACGTCGAGCTCGGCCGCGGCCAGGACTACTCGTGGAGCGCCACGACCTCCGGCCAGGACATCATCGACTCCTACGCCGTCGAGCTCTGCCAGGACGACTACCACTACCTGTACCGCGGCACCTGCACGGCGATGGAGAAGATCGAGCAGAAGAACGCCTGGAAGCCGACGACGGCCGACAGCACCCCCGCGGGCTCGTACACGATGCGGGTCTGGCGGACGAAGTACGGCCCCGTCACGCATCGCGCGACCGTCGGCGGCAAGAAGGTCGCCTACGCCACACTGCGCTCGTCCTACCTGCACGAGGCCGACTCGATCATCGGCTTCCAGATGCTGAACGACCCCGACTACGTCAAGGGCCCGGAGGACTTCCAGAAGGCGGTGCAGCACATCAACTACACCTTCAACTGGTTCTACGCCGACTCCGAGCACACCGCCTACTACAACAGCGGCGACAACCCGGTGCGGGCGACCGGCGTCGACGCGGAGTTCCCGGTGTGGGCGCAGCCGGCGTACGAGTGGCGGAACTGGGACCCGGCGAAGAACACGGCGCAGTACACCCCGCCCTCGGCCCACCCCAACTCCATCGACCAGGACTACTACATCTCCTGGAACAACAAGCAGGCCAAGGACTACACGACCGCGCCCTGGGGCGACGGCTCGGTCCACCGCGGCAACCTGCTGGAGGACCGGGTGCGAAAACTCGTCGACGCGGGCGGCGTGACCCGCGCCTCGCTGGTGAAGGCGATGGCCGACGCGGGCCTTGCCGACCTGCGGGCCGAGGACGTACTTCCGGACCTGCTCAAGGTCGTCACCGGTTCACCGGTGACCGACTCGGCGGCCGCGGCGGCGGTGAGCAAGCTGCAGACGTGGCTGGCGGCGGGCGGCAAGCGCACCGAGACGTCGGCCGGTTCGAAGAAGTACGCCGACGCCGACGCGATCCGCATCCTGGACGCGTGGTGGCCACTGCTGGTGAAGGCCCAGTTCGAACCGGGCCTCGGCAGCGAGCTGTATGCCGCGATGACGGTCAACCTGCCCATCGACGAGTCCCCGTCGTCCGCCCACGGCCCGACCGGCGCGCACGCCGGAAGCTCCTTCCAGTACGGCTGGTGGTCCTACGTCGACAAGGACATCCGTGCCGTGCTCGGTGAGTCGGTGCAGGGGCCGCTCGACCGCAAGTACTGCGGTGGCGGCAGCCTCGGCGCCTGCCGGGACCTCCTGATCGGCACCCTGAAGGAGGCGGCCGGCAAGACCGCGGCCCAGGTCTACCCCGGCGACGACCAGTGCTCGGCGGGCGACCAGTGGTGTGCCGACTCGATCGTCCAGCGCACCCTGGGCGGCATCAAGCACGGCAGGATCAGCTGGCAGAACCGGCCGACGTATCAGCAGGTGGTGGAGTTCACGTCACACCGGTGACGGGAAGCCGGCGGCGGGTCACTTGATGCGGCCCGCCGCCAGCACCACCTGCGCCAGCTCCCGGTGCACGATGTCGCTGTGCGCCCCCGCCGGCGGCCCCCCGCGCCTGACGACCGCCGCCGCGTCGATGTTCACGCACCCCGAGGCGGGCATTTTGGCCTTCAGCGCGTCGGCCAGCTCGAACGACCGTGTCCCCGGCACCGCCTGCACCCCGCCGTGCCCCATCGCACCCCACTTGGCGCCCAGCATCCGGCCGGCGTCGAGAGCCGCGACCCCGCGCGCGTCCCCCGCCATGCGGGAGGCCAGCGGATACATCGTCGACAGGGCCGAGTCGTGCCGCGAGTGGCAGCACACCAGCGGTCCGTCGATACGGTTGTGCTGGCCCTCCAGCACCCCTCCCGCGCGCGCGTCGTGCGGCAGCCGGGACGCGAACGCGTAGTGCGAGAAGGCGCCTTGGAGCAGGGTCACCGACTTCACCGTGCGCACGCCCTCCGGCAGCCCGCGCAGCGCGAACGACACCAGCCGCGCTCCGAAGCTGTGCCCGACCAGATGCACCCGCACCTGTGGCGCCCGCGCCGCCAGCTGCCCCACCACCCGGCCGAGCCCACGCTCACCGACAGTCCCGGCGCGCCGCTTCATGGCGTAGTACGTGGCCTGCCGCAACAGCTCGTGCGCACCCTCCCAGGGGTTCGGCAGCGAGAACGAGGCCGCACCGTCGGGCGCTTCGAGGTGTGTCAGCGCCTGCGCGAACTCCTCGCACACCGCCGCCACCGACCCCGAGAGCATGTCCGGCGAGTTCTGCGGCACGCCCTCCGCCAGCGTGTCCGCCGCGAACAGCACCTGCGGCCCCGGCGGAACGACGTCCACCAGCATCCGCACGAGCCGCCCGAACTCCTCCAACTCGGCCTCCTCACGCGGCTGCTGGTCCAACAGGCGGGCGAGCTGGTCGATCACGGTCGCCCGGCCGGGAAAGGTCTCCAGCAGCGCGTGCCGTGTGTCCTTGTCCAGCGCCGGCCGCCGCGGCAGCTCGGCCGCCACCGCACGCGGGAAGTCCGGGATCGGCTCGTCCGAGAACCTCATCGACGGCCAGACCACGCCCACGCACCCGATCTTCGCCGCCGGGGCGAGCTGCGGCATCGGTGCGAAGAAGCGGTCGTAGAGCCGGGTCGCCACCGAGCGGTCGTTGTTCCAGCCGTGCGCGAAGACGATCAGATCACGGACGTGGTGCTGTGCCACCCCGGCCAGCAGCCGGTCCCGCTTCCCGGAGTCCGGATCGCCGTCCGCGTCGAAGGTCAGCTCCCAGTAAGGAGTCACGCGCACTGCCGGTTCCGCCATGACGGGCCCCTCGTCCCCCGAAGTGGTGCGATACGGGCGCATCGTCCTGCTAGCGGGCGGGATTGGCCATACGTCGTCACCCATCCGTGTAACCCCGCTGGGGCCGCTCACTTGTACAGGAGGTACTCCCGCCGCACCCGCCGGAACGCCGCCAGCTCTCCCTGCCAGCCCGCGACCACCTCGTCGGCGCTCGCGCCCGCGTCGATCATCGTGCGGACCTGCGTGGAGCCGGTGAGCTTGTCGATCCAGTTGTCCGGACGCCAACTGAAGCCGCTCCAGGCCCGCTTGGCGGTCACCAGCAGGGCGATCCCGGTGCGCACGGGGTCGTATGCGGTGCGGTCGTGGACGTGGATCTGCACGCCGCCGATGGTCTTGCCCTGGAACTTGGAGAACGTCGGCGCGAAGTAGGCCTCTCTGAAGCGCACCCCAGGGAGGCGGAGTTCGTTCGCGGCCGCCGCCCAGCGGCCGTCGATGCCTTCGGCGCCCAGCAGCTCGAAGGGGCGGGTGGTGCCGCGTCCCTCCGAGAGGTTCGTGCCCTCGAAGAGACATGTGCCCGAGTAGACGAGGGCGGTGTCCGGCGTCGGCATGTTCGGGCTCGGCGGCACCCACGGCAGGTCCCAGGCGTCGTAGAACTCGGACCGCTTCCAGCCCGTCATCCGTACGGTCTCCAGCGGCACCGGGGTGGTGAGGAACTCCCCGTTGAACAGCCGCGCCAGCTCGGCGACCGTCATGCCGTGCGCCTGGGAGATGGGCCGGCGGCCCACGAAGGTGGCGAACTCCATGTGGAGGACGGGGCCTTGGGCCGCCCGCCCGGTCACCGGGTTCGGCCGGTCCAGCACGACGAAGCGCTTGCCGGCCAGCTGAGCCGCCTCCATGCAGTCGTAGAGCGTCCAGATGTAGGTGTAGAAGCGGGCGCCCGCGTCCTGGATGTCGAAGACCACCGTGTCCACGCCGGACGCGGTGAAGATGTCGGCGAGGGGCCGGCCGCTCTTCAGATACGTGTCGTAGACCGGGAGGCCGGTCGCCGGGTCGTCGTAGCGGCCTTCGGAGCCGCCTGCCTGGGCGGTGCCGCGAAAGCCGTGCTCGGGGCCGAAGACGGCCGTCAGGTTCACCCTTTCGTCGGCGTGCATCACGTCTACGATGTGGCGGACGTCGCGGGTCACGCCGGTGGGGTTGGTGACGATTCCGACGCTCTGGCCTCGCAGGGCTGCGTAGCCGTTTGCGGCGAGGTTCTCGAAGCCGGTCCGTAGGCGGTGCTGGGTCGCTGAGGCCGGGGGTGCGGCGGAGAGTGCGGTTGCTGCCGTGGTCGCTGCGAGGAGAGCTCGTCTGGATAGGCGCATGAGGGGCACGGTATTGCTCCCGCAGGTTGTGGGGAAGGCGCCGGTTGTCTGTGGCTTGTCGCGCCCACGCGGCGGAGCCGCACTTCGATACAGCCCCGCGCCCCTGAGGGCGCTGCAGTCGTCCTTCCCAGGGACATACCGACCGGTTAGTCTGGTCGTCATAGCAGAGCCGCAGTCGAAGGAGACCGATGGTGGAAGCCGTTCAGGGTGCCGGAGTCGTCGTGACCGGGGCTGGGGGTGGCATCGGGGCTGCGCTGGCCCGGCGCTTCGCCGCCGAGGGGGCTCGTGTCGTCGTCAACGATCTGGATGCGGGGAAGGCCAAGGTGGTCGCCGACGAGATCGGCGGCATCGCGGTGGCCGGTGACGCGTCCGCCGTCGTCGCCGACGCCCGGGACGCGCTCGGTGGCACGGTCGACATCTACTGCGCCAACGCCGGGGTCGCGTTCGGGGGCGAGGACCCTGGACAGCCGCTCGACGAGAAGGCTTGGTCGACGTCCTGGGACGTCAACGTCATGGCACACGTGCGTGCCGCCAACGAACTGCTCCCCGCCTGGCTGGAGCGCGGCAGCGGACGCTTCGTCTCCACCGTCTCCGCCGCCGGACTGCTCACCATGATCGGCGCCGCACCCTACGCCGTCACCAAGCACGGCGCCTACGCCTTCGCCGAGTACCTGTCGCTGACGTACCGCCACCGTGGCGTCAAGGTGCACGCCATCTGCCCGCAGGGCGTGCGCACCGACATGCTGGACGCCACCGGCAGCGCGGGGGACCTGGTACTCAAGCCCACCGCCATCGCACCGGAGGACGTGACGGACGCCCTGTTCAAGGGCATGCAGGAGGACCGCTTCCTGATCCTGCCGCACCCCGAGGTCGCCGGTTACTACCAGGCGCGGGCCGCCGAGCCGGACCGCTGGCTGACCAACATGAACCACCTCCAGCAGAAGTGGGAGGAGGCCCGGTGACCGACTCCCTGTACGCGGCCAAGCCCTGGGTGGCACTGCTCTCCGACGTCCAGCGCGCCCCGATAGCACCGGCCGACTCGCTCGTGCACGCCCTGCGCCGGGCCGTCGCCGAGACCCCGGAGCGTGTCTTCCTCGCCTACTTCGACGGCCGCCTGACCTACCGCGAGGTCGACGAGTTCAGCGACTCCGTCGCCGGGCACCTCGCCGCCCGTGGCCTGGAGCACGGCGACCGGGTGGCGATCCTGCTGCAGAACTCCCCGCACTTCGTGATCGCCCTGCTCGGCGCCTGGAAGGCGGGGGCGGTCGTCGTGCCGGTCAACCCCATGTACAAGTCGGGGGAGGTCGGCCATGTCCTGCGGGACGGCGAAGTGGCCGCGCTGATCTGCACGGACCGGGCCTGGGAGTCGTATCTGCGCGAGACGGCGGCCGACTCGCCGGTGCGGATCGTGCTCACCGGCTGTGAGCTGGACTTCCAGACGCGGGGCGACGCGCGCGTGCTGACCTTCGAGCGACTGCCGGGGGCCGGGGACGCCGACGACCTGACGGCTGTCGCCCGCGCCGGCCACAAGGCGCCGCAGGGGCGTGACCTCGGCCCGTCCGACACCGCGCTGATCAGCTACACCTCGGGCACGAGCGGCACCCCCAAGGGCGCCGTCAACACGCACGGCAACGTCATGTACAACGCGGAGCGGCAGCGGACCGGGCTCGGCCTGCCGGACGCGCCCGTGTACTACGCGCTGGCGCCCCTGTTCCACATCACCGGGATGGTCTGCCAGCTCGGCGCGAGCCTCAACAGCGCGGGCACGCTGGTGCTGACGTACCGCTTCGACGCGGGCGTCGTGCTGGACGCGTTCGCCGAGCACCGGCCGCACTACACGGTCGGCCCGTCGACGGCCTTCATGGCGCTGGCCGCCCACCCGGCCGTCACCCGGGAGCACTTCTCCTCCTTCGTGAACATCTCTTCGGGAGGCGCCCCCGTGCCGCCCGCCCTGGTGGAGAAGTTCCGGGCCGGCTTCGGGCCGTACATCCGCAACGGCTACGGCCTCACCGAGTGCACCGCCCCCTGCGCCTCTGTCCCGCCCGGCCTGGAGGCCCCCGTCGACCCCGCCTCGGGGACGCTGGCCGTGGGGCTGCCGGGCCCGGAGACGGTCGTACGGATCGTCGACGAGCAGGGCGCGGAGGTGCCGTTCGGCGAGCAGGGCGAGATCGTGGTGCGCGGGCCGCAGGTCGTCCCCGGCTACTGGCGGCGTCCCGATGCCACCGCCGAGACCTTCCCCGACGGCGAACTGCGCACCGGCGACATCGGCTTCATGGACGCCGAGGGCTGGCTGTACGTCGTCGACCGCAAGAAGGACATGATCAACGCGTCCGGCTTCAAGGTGTGGCCGCGCGAGGTCGAGGACGTGCTCTACACGCACCCGGCGGTGCGCGAGGCGGCCGTGGTGGGGGTGCCCGACGGGTACCGCGGGGAGACCGTCAAGGCGTACATCAGCCTCCGTCCGGGTGCGGAAACGGACCCCGGCACACTCGCCGCTTACTGCAAGGAGAGACTGGCCGCCTACAAATATCCGCGGCAGGTGGAGATCCTGCCCGACTTGCCCAAGACGGCAAGTGGGAAGATCCTCCGTCGGGAACTTCGTTCCCGGGCGAACGACGGCTAGACGCAAGCAGGAATATCTCGGAAGGGCAGGTGGCGGCACAGTGGCCAGGACGACGGACGGTGACGGTACGCCCGTCCCGCAGCGGCTGCTCGCCGCCGCCACCCGGCTCTTCGCGGAGCAGGGCTACGACCGCACCTCGGTGCAGGAGATCGTCGAGGCGGCCGGCGTCACCAAGGGGGCGCTTTACCACTACTTCGGCTCCAAGGACGACCTCCTGCACGAGGTGTACGCGCGCGTACTGCGTGTTCAGCAGGAGCGGCTGGATGCCTTCGCGGGGGCCGACGAGCCCATCGAGAAGCGGCTGCGGGGGGCGGCGGCGGACGTCGTGGTGACGACCATCGAGAACCTCGACGACGCCATGATCTTCTTCCGGTCGATGCACCATCTCAGCCCGGAGAAGAACAAACAGGTGCGCGCCGAGCGGCGGCTCTACCACGAGCGCTTCCGTGCGCTCGTCGAGGAAGGCCAGGAGGCGGGCGTCTTCTCCACGGCGACCCCGGCGGACCTCGTCGTGGACTACCACTTCGGCTCGGTCCACCACCTGTCGACGTGGTACCGCCCCGACGGCCCGATGAGCCCCCAGGAGGTCGCGGATCACCTCGCGGACCTGCTGCTGCGGGCGCTGCGCCCCTGAGGCCACTAGTAAGGGGCGGTCGCTGATGCGACCGCCCCTTAACTGCGTCCCGTTACAGGTACTTCGTCAACTCCCGCCGGGCCAGCGACCGCTGATGCACCTCGTCGGGCCCGTCGGCGATCATCAGGGTCCGCGCGCCGGCGTACAGCTCCGCGAGCGGGAAGTCCTGGCTGACACCACCCGCACCGTGCAACTGGATCGCCCGGTCGAGGATGTCGACGACCGCACGCGGCGTGGCGATCTTGATGGACTGGATCTCCGTGTGGGCACCCTTGTTGCCGACGGTGTCCATCAGCCAGGCCGTCTTCAGGACCAGGAGACGGAGCTGCTCGACGGTCACCCGCGCGTCGGCGATCCAGTTGTGGACCACGCCCTGCTGGGCCAGCGCCTTGCCGAAGGCGTTCCGGGACACCGCCCGTCGGCACATCAGCTCGATCGCCCGCTCGGCCATGCCGATCAGCCGCATGCAGTGGTGGATACGGCCCGGACCGAGCCGCGCCTGGGCGATGGCGAAGCCGCCGCCCTCCTCGCCGATGAGGTTGGACACCGGCACGCGCGCGTGGTCGAAGACCACCTCGGCGTGGCCGCCGTGGGAGTGGTCCTCGTAGCCGAAGACCTGCATGGCGCGCTTGATCGTGACGCCCGGGGTGTCGCGGGGGACCAGGACCATGGACTGCTGACGGCGGATGTCCTCGCCTTCCGGGTCCGTCTTGCCCATCACGATCAGGATCTTGCAGTCCGGGTTCATCGCCCCGGAGATGTACCACTTGCGGCCGGTGATGACGTACTCGTCGCCGTCCCGCTCTATGTGCGTGGTGATGTTCGTGGCGTCCGAGGAGGCCACATCCGGCTCGGTCATCGCGAACGCCGAGCGGATCTCACCGGCCAGCAGCGGCTCCAGCCACTGCTTCTTCTGCTGCTCGTCGCCGAACTGGGACAGCACCTCCATGTTCCCGGTGTCGGGCGCCGCGCAGTTCGTGGCCGTCGGTGCCAGGTGCGGGGAGCGGCCGGTGATCTCGGCGAGCGGGGCGTACTGGAGGTTGGTGAGCCCGGCCCCGTACTCCTGGTCCGGCAGGAAGAGGTTCCACAGGCCCTGCCTGCGCGCCTCGGCCTTGAGCTCCTCCACCACGGCCGGCGTGTCCCACGGGGACGCCAGCTCGGCCCGCTGCTCCTCGGCGACCGCCTCGGCGGGATAGACGTACTCGTCCATGAAGGCGAGCAGCTTGGCGCGCAGCTCCTCGGTGCGTGCGTCGAACGCGAAGTCCATATCCCGTCAGCCTTCCTGGATGCCGTCTTGAAGCGTGGTCAGGCCGTGCTCGATGAAGACCGGGACCAGGTCGCCGATGCGGTCGAAGCCGCGGCCGACCGTCTGGCCGAGCGTGTAGCGGTAGTGGATGCCCTCCAGGATCACGGCGAGCTTGAACCAGGCGAACGCCGTGTACCAGGAGACCGCGGAGACGTCGCGCCCCGAGCGCGCGGCGTACCGCTCGATCAGTTCGGTCGGCGTCGGATGGCCGGGCGCCTCGCCGGTCGTGGAGACCGGGGAGTCCGCCATGCCCAGCGGCATGCTGTACATCACCAGCAGGCCGAGGTCGGTGAGCGGATCTCCGAGCGTCGACATCTCCCAGTCGAGGATCGCCTTGATCTTGTCGTCGTCACCGATGAGGACGTTGTCCAGCCGGTAGTCGCCGTGGACCACCGTCGCCGCGGGAGAGGCCGGCAGCCGGCGGCCGAGCGTCGCATGCAGCTCGTCGATGCCGGCCAGCTCGCGGTTGCGGGAGGCGTCCAACTGCTTGCCCCAGCGACGCAGTTGCCGGTCCAGGAAGCCCTCGGGCCGGCCGAAGTCCTCAAGACCCACCGACGCCGGCTCCACCGCGTGCAGCTCGACGAGGGTGTCCACCAGCGACAGCACCGCGCCCCGGGTGCGCTCCGCGCCGAGCGGGGCGAGCTGGTCGGCGGTGCGGTACGGGGTGCCCTCGACGAACTCCATGACGTAGAACGGCGACCCGAGCACCTCCTCGTCCTCGCACAGCAGCACCGGCCGCGGCACCGGCACGTCCGTCGGGTGCAGCGCGCTGATGACCCGGTGCTCGCGCTTCATGTCGTGCGCCGTGGCGAGGACGTGGCCGAGCGGGGGCCGTCGTACGACCCACTGCGAGGTGCCGTCGGAGACCAGGTACGTGAGGTTCGACCGTCCGCCCTCGATCAGCCGGCCGGTCAGCGGACCGTGCGCCAGACCGGGCCGCTCGCGCTCGAGCAGGCCGCGCAGCCGGTCCAGGTCGAGGCCGGGCGGATGGTCGGGGCTCATATAGGGCTCCTCAAGGCAGGTGAACGGGACCTGACTCATGATGCCGACCAGTCGGTATGTAGTCCAGTGGGGGAGCCGAACGTGATCGGGGCCACGATAGGCCGACAACTCCCCGCGCGGTGCGTCGGGGAGCTGTCGGGAGTGCGTTCTCGGCCAGAACGGGCGGGTCGGTCAGGGCCGCCCGTGGGCTCAGTGGTCGTCCCAGTGGCCCGCGTGGGCGGCGTGCCGGTGGCCGTCGTGCAGGTAGTCGACGTGGTCGCCGTGCAGCACGCTCTCGTGCCCGCAGTCGGCGCCGTGCTGATGGGGGTGTCCGTCGTGCGCGACGTGCCCGTCCGTCTCGCACTCGTCCCAGTGGCCGCTGTGCTCGCGGTGCAGGTGACCGTCGTGCGCGTAGTCGGTGTGGTCGCCGTGCGGCACCGCGGTGTGCCCGCAGTCCGGACCGTGGGAGTGCGTGTGGGCGGGGTGTTCCACGTGCATGGTGGTCATGGTGCTCACCTTCGAAGGGGCGGGTGGTGACGTCGGACAGGCTGCCACGCGAACGGCTCATATCGGGTTATTCGGGCTTGCGTGGCGCCCTCCCACCCCGGAGTGTCGAACCCATGAAGGGCATCAGCTACACACGCTACGGCGGGGCCGACGAGCTCGCATACGGGGATGTGCGCGAGCCGCGCCTCGGCCCCGACTCCGTGCTGGTGAAGGTGCGGGCGGCAGCGGTCAACCCGGTCGACTGGAAGTGCCGCGAGGGACACATGGACCGGATGCTCGAGCCGGTCTTCCCGGTCGTCCCCGGCTGGGACGTGTCCGGAGTGGTCGTCCAGCCGGGTGTGTCCGTCACGGAGTTCGGCGTCGGCGACGAGGTCATCGGCTACGTACGCGAGGACGTCCTCTCGCGCGGCACCTTCGCCGAGTACGTCGCCGCGCCCGTCCGCACCCTCGCGCGCAAGCCCCGCAACCTCACCTGGGAGGAGGCGGCCGGTCTGCCGCTGGTGGGGCTGACGGCGTTCCAGGTGCTGACCAAGGTCCTCCAGGTCAAGCGCGACGAGACGGTCCTCGTGCACGCCGCGGCCGGCGGTGTCGGCTCGATCGCCGTCCAGCTCGCCCGCCATCTGGGTGCCCGGGTGATCGGTACGGCGAGCGCGCACAACCACGACTTCGTACGCGGTCTCGGCGGTGAGCCGGTCGAGTACGGCGACGGCCTGACCGAGCGGGTGCGGGGGCTGGCGCCCGAGGGCGTGGACGCGGCGTTCGACACGGTCGGCGGTGACGCGCTGAAGGCCTCGGCCAACCTGCTGGCCCCCGAGGGCCGCCTGGTGTCGATCGCCGACCCGGACGTCTTCGACTACGGGGGCCGCTACTACTTCGTCCGCCCCGACGCGGCGGACCTGCTGCGGCTGTCCGGGCTGGCGGAGGAGGGAGTCGTGTCCGTGCACGTCTCGGAGACGTTCCCGCTGGAGCGGGCGGCGGACGCGCACCGGCTCAACCAGGAGGGCCGTACCCGGGGCAAGATCGTGGTGACCGTGGACTGGGAGACGGAGGAGGAGCCGGTGGCGCCGGAGGGGTTGTGGCAGGGGGCTCAGTGAATCGGGTCGCGGCCGACGGCGGAGCTCACAGGACCAGGGCGGCGCCGCACAGGGCCAGGGCCACGGTGAACAGGACCGTGGCCGCGGCATGCCGGGGGGCGAGGGCCGCCGGTTCGGGGGACGAGGCGAGGACGCTGATGCGGCGGTGGGCGAGCGCCAGAAAGCCCAGCCACAGCCCGATGCACAGGGCGCAGCCGACCAGCCCGACCACCGTGACGTCGCCGTGCAGTGCGGTCTTCACAGCGAGTACGGCCGCCACTGTCCCGGACAGTGTCGTACGGCGCCACGCGAGGCGCGTCCGCTCGGGCTGCAGCCCCGGATCCCTGACGGGCTCGGCGACCGCCCCGGGGCTCACCCTTCCCACCCCACGAGGACGACGACGACCATCGCGACGGCCACGACCGCGACCACCAGGCTCAGCACCGCCGGGAACCGCGACACCGGCAGGTCGTCGCCCCGCCGCATCGCCCGCTCGCAGCGCACCCAGTGATTGACGGCGCGGAGCGAGCACAACACGCCCGCCGCGAGCAGCGCGAGCGCCAGCCCGACGCGCCAGCCCCAGCGCAGATCCGGCAGGAACTGGTCCACCGCGAAGCCACCGCCGACGAGCGCGAGCGCGGTACGCAGCCAGGCCAGAAAGGTGCGCTCGTTGGCCAGCGAGAACCGGTAGTCGGGCGTGCGGCCCTCCTGCCGGATCTCCTGCGGCGCAAACCACAGCCGGACGTTCCGTACGAACTCGATCACATGCACGACCCTATCCGGGGCCGGGGCCGGGGGCGTTCCGGTACCACCCGGCAGGCCTCTGGCCCGCGACGAGCACACGCAGGAACCCGCCTCCGCGGCAGGAAGGGCCCCACCTCCGCGGCAGGGGCAGGCAGCACGCCGTTGAGGCAGGCCGGGTGCTCCGAGGGGCGGAGGTGGTCGCCGGGGATCAGCCGGCCGCCCGGTGGGCCCGGAGGCGTTCGTACGCCGCCAAACCGTCCGGTACCCACGACCACTCCGCCAGCCGCCGTTCCACCTCGGCCTCCGGCAGGAAGCTGTGCCAGGCGACCTCCTCCACCTGTGGGCTCACCGGCAGCTCGCAGCGCACCTCGTACACCGCCGACCACCAGGTCTGCCCGGCGCCGTCGTCGTAGAGGAACTTGAAGAGGTGGGTGGGGCGGGGGAGGCCGCTGACGCCGAGTTCCTCCTCGGCCTCGCGCAGGGCGGCGTCGTCGTAGGACTCGCCCGCGCCGACCACACCGCCGACGAACATGTCGTACCGGGAGGGAAAGACGAGCTTCGTGGGCGTGCGGCGATGCACGAAAAGGCGGTCCTGCGAGTCCCGGGCCTCGATGAAGACGCAGCGGTGGCGCAGCCCCTTGGCGTAGGCCTCGCCGCGCCGGGACCGTCCGACGACCCGGTCGTGCTCGTCGACGATGTCGAGGATCTCGTCAGCAGCGCTCATGGGGCCATCCAACCAGGGCGGCCACCCGTACGGTCAGCGCGCCGGAACCGCCGCCACAGCGACCTGCCGCGGCTGCTTCACGCCGCTCGGCATCGCCGAATGCGTGCCGAGCATGATGATGCCCACCACGATCGCGGCGAGCCCCGCCGCCTCCCAGGCCAGCGCGCCCGAGTCGGCGCGCAGCCGGTCGCCGAGGAAGCCGACGCCGCAGAGGATGCCGGCGAGCGGCTGGGCCGCGGTCAGGGCCGGCAGGGACATGCGCAGGGACGCCGTCTCGAAGGCGCTCTGGACGAGGATCAGCCCGGTGAGGCCGAGCGCCACGACGGCGTACGGCTGCCAGCTGGTGAGGATTTCCGCCATGCCGCCCTCGGCGAACCGCTGCCCGGTCACGCGGGTCAGGGCGTCCTGCACGCCGTACAGCAGTCCGGCGGCCGTGGCCAGCAGCGCAGGGCCCGCACTGAGCCGCGAGCGCTTGGCGTACGCCGTGAGAAGCAGGGCCGCCCCGACCATGACGCCGATGATCAGCCACTGCCTGAAGTCACTACTGGGCGCCGTCCCGCCGTGTGGCTGGCCGGCGACGATGAAGGCCGTCACACCGCCCGCGAGCAGTGCGAGTCCCGTCCAGCCCTGGCGGCCCAGGGGCTGCTTGGTCTGGCGGCGGGAGAGCGCGAGCGCGAAGAGCAGGTTCGTCGCCAGCAGCGGTTCCACGAGGGAGATCTCGCCCTGGCCCAGCGCCATCGCGCCGAGCGCCATGCCGACCACCATCAGCCCGATGCCGCCCAGCCAGCGGGGCACCTTCATCAGGTCGAGGAGGATCCGGGGGGAGAGGAAGTCGCTCAGCGGCGCCTTCTGGGCCGCGTTCTGCTGCAGTACGAAGCCGAAGCCCAGGCAGCAGGCGGCACTCACGGCGAGTATCAGGATCAGAAGCGACACGCTGCGTACCTCGATCATCCTGCCGGGTGGGGGACGGGGTGCGTAGGGGCCGACTGTAGCGGCCCCAGGCCCGGCATTGCGCGTCCTGTCATCGTGCGATGCCTGGTCCGGCTACGCCATGACCTACGCCACACACTCTGAACAATTACGACATTTAAGGCAAGTTGCGTGGATGTTGCACGCATCAACTGCCCCACCAGTAACAGCAGTTGACGCGTGTAACGCCTCAGCGGCCCTTGACGAGAACCGTTGGCTGCGGGTTTGCTGTGCGTGATCGATCGATGACAGGCCACACCCTTCCCCCGACAGAACCCAGAACGGTGTCCCCACCCCCGCCTCCCCTCGGCCGCGGCCGAAAGCGCGCATCCCACACCTTCGACACGGCCCTGGACGACGCCGAGCTCGCTGCCGCCCGCGCCGCGCTGGCCCAGGGCAGATGGCAGACGGCCCGCTCGCTGCTCGCCCGGACCGGCGACGACTGGGACTGCAGAGGGCATCGCGTCACCGTCCTCGCGCAGGAGCCGTACTGCGTCCCCTGGACCCGCGACTGGCTGCTCGCCGAGCCCGACTCCGCCGACGCCGCCGTCCTGCTCGCCCTAGCCCAGGTCCAGCGCGCCCTGCGCGGCAAGGAGAAGCCGGTCCGCGCCCGTGAGTCCTGCCACGCCGCCGCCACGCTCGCGCCCGCCGACCCCACCCCCTGGCTCGGCTTGCTCATGCTGGAGAGCGCGCTGGGCGCCGAGGAGGCGGTGCGGCGCCTGTTCGCCGAGGTCGGCGCCCGGTACGCCGATCACCACCACGCCCACCACCTGATGGTCGCCCGGCTCGCCGAACGCCACACCGGCGCCGGTCCCGACCCGCTGCACGAGGTCTACGACTTCGCCAACGCGGCCGCCGAGCGGGCCCCCGCCGACTCCCCGCTCGCCGTCCTCCCGGTCATCGCCCACGCCGAGCGCTACCGCGTCCTCGCGGGGGCCGGGCGCGAGCAGCCCGACGCCGCCACCTCCGGGCACTGGGCCGGCCGCCGGGCCCGGCAGGTGATGCGGGCCGCCTTCGACTGGTGGCTGGAGTGGGAGCAGGAGGGTCACCCGCGCCGTCTGATCGACTTGAACTACCTCGCCCACGCCAAGGTCTGCGAGGGCCGCGGTGCCGAGGCCGCCGCCCTGTTCCACCGGATCGGCGAGCACGCCACCCCGTCGCCGTGGTCGTACCCGGACCGCGAGCCGTATCCCGCCTTCCGCGCCGCACGCGACACCGCGCTCGGCACGGCGTAACGCCCCCAACCGCAGTCGACCCAAGGACGGTCCCCGATGACCACGGGCAGTTCCAGCACGAGCAGAGCCACCGCAGGCAGTGGCGGGATCAGTACGTTCAAGGGACAGGACCGGGCCCTGCGCGCCGACCGGCTGGGCACGACGGGCCTGCTGCTGTCCGTGCTCGCCGCGACGGCACCCCTCATGGTCGTCGCGGGTGTCATGCCCACGACCTTCGGGGTGATGGGTGTCGTCGGCCAGCCGCTGCTCTTCGTGATCCTCGGCCTCGTCCTGGCGCTCTTCAGCGTCGGATACGCCGAGATGAGCCGGCACGTCCACAACGCCGGCGCCTTCTACGCCTACATCTCCCGCGGCCTCGGCGGCACCGCGGGCGCCGGCGCGGCGATGGTCGCGCTGGTCGCCTACAACGCCCTCCAGGTCGGCATCTACGGCATCTTCGGCTTCGAGGTCTCCGGGCTGTTCGCCACCTACCTCGACACCGAGGTCGCCTGGTGGATACCGGCGCTGGCGGCCGTCCTCCTGGTCGGCGGGCTCGGCTGGCTGAAGATCGACCTCAACGCGCGCGTGCTCGGCGTCCTGCTGATCATCGAGGTCGTCCTCGTGGTCATCTTCGACGTCGCCGCGATCGCCGACCCCGGCAAGGAGGGCCTGTCGCTGCACGCCTTCAACCCGGACACCCTCACCGGCGCCGGCATCGGCACCGCCCTGTGCTTCTGCGTCGCCGCCTTCCTCGGCTTCGAGCAGGCCCCCGTCTACGCCGAGGAGACCAGCCGCCCGCACGTCCTCGTGCCCCGCGTGATGTTCCTCGCCATCGGCGGCATCGCCGTCTTCTACACGATCAGCTGCTGGGCGTACACCGTCGCCGCCGGGCCCTCGGCCATCGTCGGCACCGCACAGGAGCAGAGCGCCGGGCTGCTGTTCTTCCTCACCGAGGACCTCCTCGGCGCCGGCTTCACCGACGTCCTGCACGTGCTGTTCGTGACCGGCATGTTCGCGGCGATGCTCAGCTTCCACAACGTCGTCGCCCGCTACGCCTTCGCCATGGGCCGCGAGGGCCTGCTGCCGTCCGCCTTCGGCCGCACCAGCGGCGCGAGCGGCGCCCCCGGCACGGGTTCGCTGCTGCAGACCGTGATCTCCCTCGTGGTCGTCGCGGCCTTCGCGCTCACCGACGACAAGCCGACCGGCGACCCCACCGCACCGGTGCTGCACCTGTTCACCTGGATGGGCAACCTCGGCGCGCTGGGCGTCGCCGCGCTGATGGCCGCCGCGTCGGTGTCCGTCATCGCCTTCTTCGTGCGGCGCGGGGCCGTCGCCGCCCAGTTCTGGCGGCTGGCCGCCGCCGGGCTCTCGGTCGTCGGGCTGCTGTTCATCGTCGTCTACACCGTCAAGGACTTCGACGTCCTGATCGGCGCGGGCCCGGACTCGGCCCTGAACTGGGCGTTGCCCGCCGTCATCGTCGTCGCGCTGGTCGTGGGCGTGCTCCAGGGCCTGCTCCTGCGCTCCCGCGCGCCCGAGCGGCACGCCCGCATCGGGCTCGGCAACGAGGCGTTCCAGCTGGAGAAGGCGGCGGCGGAGACGCCGTAGCGGCGGGCAGCGTCCTGGAGCCGCGTGAGAAGTGATTACGGAACCCTGACGAGCACCCGCGATCCCTGGTCCGGCCGGGGTCGCGGGTGTTCGAATGAGTACGTGAACCCCGAACAGCCCGAGAACGAGGGCGGAGAACAGGACGAGGAACAGGGCGAGGAGCAGAGCGGGCAGAAGGGCAAGCCGATCGGCCGCCGAGTCCTGCTCGGCACCCTCGGCCTGGGCGCCCTCGGCGTGGTCACCGCGCCCGCCCTGCAGCGCGGGATGGAGTCCTTCCTCGCGAGCGCGTCCGACAAGGACCCCACCGGCCTGACCGACCTGCTGCCCAACGGCGGCGGGTTCCGCTACTACTCGGTGACCTCTTCCGTCCCCCGCAAGAACGCCACCACCTATCGCCTCACCGTCGACGGCCTGGTCGACCGCCCCAGGTCCTACACGCTGGCCGACCTGCGCGCCCTGCCGCAGACCCGGCTGGTGCGCGACGTCCAGTGCGTCACCGGCTGGCGGGTTCCCGACACCCCCTTCGAGGGCGTGCGCCTGTCCCGCATCCTCGACGCCGCGGGAGTGCGCAAGGGGGCCGGCGCGGTGCGCTTCACCTGCTTCGACGGCGCCTACAGCGAGAGCCTCACCCTCGACCAGGCCCGCCGAGCCGACGTCATGGTGGCCCTGCGCATGCAGGACAAGGACCTCAACCACGCTCACGGCGGCCCGGTCCGCCTCTATGTGGCGCCCATGTACTTCTACAAGTCCGCCAAGTGGCTCTCCGGCATCACCGTCACCGAGGACGTGAAGCCGGGCTACTGGGAGGAACGGGGCTACGACGTCGACGCCTGGGTCGGCCGCTCGAACGGACGCGACGATGAGCCTACGACTTGACGCACCCGGCCGGTCCACGGGCGTGCGGCGCTTCGGCCCGGCGACCCGCTGGGTGCACCGCACGACGGGCGCGCTGATGGGCGTGTGCGTGGTGACGGCGGCCTGTCTGTACATCCCGCAGCTCGCCGAACTCGTCGGCCGCCGCGAGCTGGTGGTCCGTGTCCACGAGTGGGCCGGCCTCGCCCTGCCCGTGCCGGTCCTGGCCGGCCTCGCCTCCCGCTACTTCCGCGCCGACCTCGGCTTCCTCAACCGCTTCGGCCCGCACGACCGCGTCTGGCTGCGCGCCGCCCTGCACCGCGACAGGCGGCCCGGGTCCCGTCCGGCGGGCAAGTTCAACGCCGGGCAGAAGATCTACGCCGCGTGGATCGCCGGCGCGACGCTGGTGATGGTCGGCACCGGCCTCATCATGTGGTTCACCCACCTCACCCCTCTGGAGTGGCGCACCAGCGCGACCTTCGTCCACGACTGGCTGGCCCTGACCATCGGCATCGTCCTCGCCGGCCACATCGGCATGGCCCTGGGCGACCCGGAGGCCCGCCGCGGCATGCGCACCGGCTCGGTCAGCCGGGAGTGGGCGGAGCGGGAGCATTCACGGTGGCGGCCATGACGGGCTGTACGTCGACAGGCTGAATGGCACCTAGGGGGCAGCGAGGGCCAGCCGCGGTCGGTCGACCGAGTTACGCCGCCGATCCGCCACCGGCCGGCACGTCGGCGCCGGGTGATGACGTGGGTTGGTCGGGCTCCGGCATGTCTGGGGCGGGCGGGGACGGTCGTCCGTCGGGGTCGGGCACCTCGGCGACGGGCGGGGACGGTCGTCTGTCGGGGTCCGGCACCTCTGTGCCGGGTGGTGATCCCGGTCCGCTGGGGTCCGGTGCCTGCGTGCCGGGCGGGGACAGTCGTCTGTTGGGGTTCGGCAGCTCTGTGCCGGGTGGTGATCCCGGTCCGCTGGGGTCCGGTGCCTGCGTGCCGGGAGGGGACAGCCGTCCGTCGAGATCCGGCACCTCCGTGCCGGGCGGGGCCAGTCGTCTGTTGGGGTTCGGCAGCTCTGTGCCGGGTGGTGATCCCGGTCCGCTGGGGTCCGGTGCCTGCGTGCCGGGCGAGGACAGCCGTCCGCCGAGATCCGGCAGCTCTGTGCCGAGCGGGGACAGCCGTCCGCCGAGATCTGGCAGCTCTGTGCCGGGCGATGCCCCCGGTCCGCCGAGATCCGGTGCCTCCGTGCCGGGCGGGGCCAGTCGTCTGTTGGGGTTCGGCAGTTCTGTGCCGGGTGGTGATCCCGGTCCGCCGAGATCCGGCAGCTCTGTGCCGAGCGGGGACAGCCGTCCGCCGAGATCTGGCAGCTCTGTGCCGAGCGGGGACAGCCGTCCGCCGAGATCTGGCAGCTCTGTGCCGGGCGATGCCCCCGGTCCGCCGAGATCCGGTGCCTCCGTGCCGGGCGGGGCCAGTCGTCTGCCGGGGTTCGGCAGCTCTGTGCCGGGTGGTGATCCCGGTCCGCTGGGGTCCGGTGCCTCCGTGCCGAGCGAGGACAGCCGTCCGCCGAGATCCGACGCCGCAGCCCCGGCCGGCGACCCCGGCTCGTCGGATACCCCCGTGCCCGTGCCCGGCTCCTCCACCGTGTCAGGGCCGGTGACCGTGAAGGCGGCCGGCAGTCGGACCTCGGTGCCCGCGTGCCGGACGGCGACCTCGGCCGGGCCCGGCTCCAGGGCCGGTACGGCAACGGACAGCACCAGACGGCCACCGGACTCGGACTCGGACTTCAGGACGGGCACACCCGGAACCACCAGCCCGCCGACGCTCACGCTCGCGTCCCGCAGCAGCTCGGCCTGGTCGAAGTAGATGCCGGTCAGCTCGATGCCGATCGTGTCGCCAGGCCGTGCCTCGCCGTCGCCGCCCGTGTCGACGCCCGCGATCCGGTAGCCGCACGCCGGCGTGCCGCCCGGTGCGGCCGCGAGCCGGACGGTGCCGCCCGGGTGCCGCCGGTGGAAGTCGAGCAGCCCGCCCAGCACGGCGTACGCGGCGCGCCCCTTGCAGCTGTCGACGCGCCCGGCGAGTTCGGCATGGGCCCCGGCCGCCGCGTCCCAGTCGCCACCCCGGCCCTGTACGGCCAGACAGGCCGCGGAGAGCCCGCGCAGCAGCTGCCACTCCGCCTCCGCCGACCCCTGCGGGATCTTCCCGAGGGCGGACGCGCAGCGCTCCGGCGCGCGGAGCAGGTCGTAGACGCTCGCCGGATCCGGTGCGCCGTCGGAGTCGGGTGAAGTCGGGCCGGGCGGGAGCCAGGGCGGGGCCTGGAGGACCACGGTGCCCTTGCCGCTCGGGGACGGGAGGGGCGGCGGAGGGCTGGGACTCGCGCTCACCGTCCCGCCCGGCAACCCGCTGGGGACAGCGGTCGGCCCGGACGCGTTCTCGCCCGCCCGGCCGTTGGGCGACTGCTGTGCCACCGGAGCGGAGCGATCCGCCGGTTCCGTCGGCCCACCACCGCGCTCGGACGGGCCGGCGGTCACGATGGTGCCCTCGCCACCCCTGCCGTCCGCAGTGCCGCCCCCGTCACTCGTGAAGGCCGCGGCGGCCACCGCCACCGCCCCGACCACGAGCAGCCCCGAGATACGCATCCCGAGGGAAACCGCCATGACGCCCCCCGATGTTCACGCCCCCGACGGCTGCGGCAGCCTCCAGAGGTCACCTCATCATCGGGCCGAAAACGTTCTCAGGGAAGTCGCTTCATGTGATCGTCAGGGCGAGTTCAGGTATCCGCGAGCCATGAGCCCGGGAAACGGAAGCCCGGGCGGGACCGCCGGCCGCTCAGGCAGCTCGGTCCCCGAAGTCCAACAGCACCTTGCAGCTGCTCCGGTCCGCCGCGAGCGTGAACGCCGCCTCGGCCTCCCGCACCGGCACCACCGCGCTGACCAGCCCGTCGAACGACGCCTCGGCCGCGAGCAGTTCCAGTGCCCCGTCGAACTCCGTGTCGAAGCGGAACGCGCCCCGAAGCTCGATCTCCCGGCTCACGACGAGGTTGCCCGCGAACGGACTGCGCCCCGCCGGCAGCATCCCCAGCTGCACCACGACGCCACCGCGCCGCACCAGCCGCAGACAGGTGTCCAGCCCCGCGGCAACCCCCGACGCCTCGATCGCCACGTCCACCTCGGAGGGCCACCCGGCACCGTCCGGATCATCGGCCCGTACGAGGGTGTCGGCGCCGGCGATCCGCGCGTACTCAAGTGCCGTAGGCAGCAGGTCCGTCACCGTGACCCGCCCCGCCCCGGCCCCCTTCGCCGCCGCGACCACCAGACATCCGATGGGCCCGGCACCGTTCACGAGGACATGGCTCCCGGCCAGGTCACCGGCCCGCCGCACCGCGTGCAGCGCGACGGACAGCGGCTCGGCGAGCGCCGCCCGCCGCAGGCCGAGGCCGGCCGGGAGCGGCCGCAACTGGTCGGCCGGTACGACGACTTGTGCGGCGAACCCGCCCTGGACGTGCGGAAAGCGCGCCGCGCTGCCCAGGTAGCGGGTGTCCCGGCAGACGTTGCGCCGCCCCTCCGCGCACTCCGGGCAGACCTCGCAGGGCGTGGCAGGGTGCACGGCGACGGCCGTACCGACAGCGGGACCCGAGGCGTTCCGGGAGCCGTACGACACGACCGTCCCGACCACCTCGTGCCCGAGCACCATCGGCTCCCTCAGCCGGAAGTCCCCGACCCCGCCGTGGAGCCAGTAGTGCACATCGGAGCCGCAGACCCCGCCGTAGCGCACGGCCACCAGCGCCTGCCCGGGTCCGGGGACCGGCACCGGCAGCTCCTCGACCCGCAGATCGCCCTGACCGTGGATCACACAACCGAGCATCCCCGAGGCCTCCTTCACAGCACGCTCGTCATGCCGCCGTCGACGTACAGCACCTGTCCGCCGACGAAGTCCGCGGCCGGTGAGGCGAGGAACAGCACCCCGCCCACCAGGTCCTCGGTACGGCCCCAGCGTCCGGCCGGGGTCCGGCGCCGTACCCACGCGCTGAACTCCTCGTCCGCGACGAGGGGCCCGGTCAGCTCGGTCTCGATGTAGCCGGGGCCGAGGCCGTTGACCTGGACGCCGTAGGGGCCCCAGTCGGCGCACATGCCCTTGGTGAGCATCTTCAGGGCGCCCTTGGCGGCGGCGTAGGGCGCGATGCCGGGGCGGACCACCTCGCTCTGCAGCGAGCAGATGTTGATGATCTTCCCGTGGCCGCGCTCCGTCATCCGCCGGGCGGCCTCCCGGCCCACCAGGAACGCGCTCGTGAGGTTGGTGTCCAGGATGCGGTGCCAGTCCGTGTCCGTGAACTCCAGCAGGGGTGCGCGCAGTTGCATGCCCGCGTTGTTGACCAGGATGTCGAGCGGGCCGACCCGCTCCTCGACGTCCGCGATCCCGGCGGCCACCGACGCGCCGTCGGTCACGTCGAACGCGGCCGAGCGGATCCGGTCACCGGGCAGGTCGGCGGCCAGTTCCGCGGCGGCCTCGCCGAGGCGTGCGCCGTCGCGTCCGTTGAGGACCACCGTGCAGCCGGCCTCCGCAAGCCCGCGGGCGAGCGCGAGGCCGATGCCCCGGCTGGAGCCCGTGACCAGGGCGGTGCGGCCGCTGATGTCGAAGAGCGGGTGGCTCATGCCCGTACCCCTAGATGATCAGTGAGAGCAGCAGGACCAGACCGCCGGCGACCACCGAGATGATCGTCTCCATGACGGACCAGGTCTTGAGGGTCTGGCCGACGCTCAGGCCGAAGTACTCCTTCACCATCCAGAACCCGGCGTCGTTGACATGGCTGAAGAACAGCGAGCCGGCGCCGATGGCCAGGACGAGCAGGGCCGTGTGGGTCGTCGACATGTCGGCCGCGAGCGGGGCGACCAGACCGGCCGCCGAGACCGTGGCCACCGTCGCCGAGCCCGTCGCCAGCCGTATCGCCACCGCGATCAGCCAGGCCAGCAACAGCGCGGGGATCGACCAGTCCTTGGAGATGTCCAGGACCATCTGGCCCACGCCGGTGTCGATCAGCGTCTGCTTGAAGCCGCCGCCGGCGCCCACGATCAGCAGGATGCCCGCGATGGGCGCGAGGCTCTTCTCGACGAGCGGCGACACCCGCTCCTTGCCGAACCCGGCGGGCTTGAGCAGCGTGAAGATGCCCACGAGTACGGAGACGAGGAGCGCGATCATCGGGGAGCCGACGACGTCGAACACGCGCTGGACGGTGTTCTCGGGGTCGTCGATCACGATGTCGACCAGCGCCTTGGAGAGCATCAGGACGACGGGCAGCAGGATGGTGGCCAGCGTGGCCCCGAAGCCGGGCCGCTTCTCCAGGTCCTCGGAGACCCGCTGGGGGATCATCCGGTCGGGCGCCGGGACGTCGACCCAGCGGGCCGCGTACCGCGAGAACACCGGGCCGGCGATGATCACGGTCGGGATGGCGACGAGGACACCGAGCGCCAGCGTCACACCCAGGTTGGCGCCGACCGCGTCGATCGCGACCAGTGGGCCGGGGTGCGGCGGGACCAGGCCGTGCATCACGGAGAGACCGGCGAGGGCCGGGATGCCGATGCGCATCAGCGAGTAGTTGCCGCGCTTGGCGACCATCAGCACGACCGGGATCAGCAGGACGACGCCGACCTCGAAGAACAGCGGCAGACCGATCACCGAGGCGATCAGCACCATCGCCCACGGCATCGAACGGCCCTTTGCCCTGGCGAGGATGGTGTCGACGATCTGGTCGGCCCCGCCGGAGTCGGCGAGCATCTTGCCGAGGATCGCACCGAGCGCGATCAGCACGCCCACGCCGGCCACGGTGGTGCCGAGCCCGGCGGAGAAGCTGATGATGACCTTGTCGAGCGGCGCACCGGCGATCGCGCCGAGCGCCAGTGACCCGAGGGTCAGCGACAGGAAGGCGTGGAGCTTGAACTGGGTGATGAGCAGCACGATGACGGCGATGCCCACCAGGACGGCGATGCCCAACTGAGCGTGGCCGGCCGAGGTGATGGGCTCGACGGTGTCCGCTGCCAGCATCTCGACGCTGAGTCTGGTCACGGGGTTCCCTTACAGGTACGGGGGACTGGGGAAGGGGGCGAAACGGGGTTACGCGGTCGGCTCGGGAAGGGCCGTCAGGGCCGACGCGGCCCGTCCGGCGATCTCGTCGGGGCTGCCCGACACATCCACGACGGCTCCCGCCTCGTCCTCCTGGAGCGGCTGGAGCGTGGCGAACTGGGAGTCGAGCAGCGCCGTGGGCATGAAGTGCCCCTGCCGGTGCGACATCCGGTCTTCGATGAGGGCGCGGTCGCCCGCCAGGTGCACGAACACCAGGTCCGGTGCGGCGGCCCGCAGTCGGTCCCGGTACGACCGCTTCAGCGCCGAGCAGCTGACCACCCCGCCGAGCCCCGCCCGTTCGTGCGCCCAGGTGCCGATGGCGTCGAGCCACGGCCACCTGTCGTCGTCGTCGAGCGGGGTGCCGGCCGACATCTTGGCGATGTTGGCCGGCGGGTGGAAGTCGTCGCCCTCGGCATAGGGGACGCCGAGCCGGGCCGCGAGCAGGGGACCGATGGTGGTCTTTCCGGTGCCCGCTACGCCCATGACCACGACGACATGGGGGGTACTCATCGCTGCCTCACTGTCTGCTGTCCTCGTCGACACGTGATGTCGACGCAACTGAAACTCATTAGGTACGACGAATTCAAGAGTGTGTGACATATAAGTCTGACTTTTTGATCGCGTGACTTGCCCCGTACGCTGAGTGCATGAGCACAGCGGGCCGGGGGCTGCACGGCCGAGTACTGGAAACTCTCGGCCCCGCGATCACCGCGGGCGAGTACCCGCCGGGAAGCGTTCTGCGCACGGACGAACTGGCGCAGCGCTTCGACGTGTCCCGCTCGGTGATGCGCGAGGCGGTCCGCGTCCTGGAGTCCATGTACCTGGTGGAGTCCCGCCGCCGCGTGGGCGTGACGGTCCGTCCGAAGTCCGAGTGGAACGTCTACGACCCTCAGGTCATCCGCTGGCGTCTGGCCGGCGCCGACCGCCCGCACCAACTGCGCTCACTCACGGTCCTGCGCTCGGCCATCGAACCGGTGGCGGCAGGACTGGCCGCCAAGTACGCGACGGCCGACCAGTGCGCCGAACTCACGGAGTGCGCCCTCGGCATGGTCGCCCACTCGCGCGGCCACCAGCTGGAGGGCTACCTCGTCCACGACGTCGCCTTCCACCGCGTCGTCCTCAACGCCTCCGGCAACGAGATGTTCGCCCGCCTCGGCGACGTCGTGGCCGAGGTCCTGGCCGGCCGCACCCACCACGAGGTCATGTTCGAGGACCCCGACCCCTCCGCGGTGACGCTGCACGTCCAGGTCGCCGAGGCCGTCCGCGCGGGCGACGCGGTCCGGGCGGAACACCTGACCCGCGAGATCACGATGGGCGCCCTCCAGGAACTGGACATCCTGGCCCCGTAGGCGCCCTGCCGACACGGCCCTAGCTCAGGAACTCCCCGTCCACATACACCCACGCCCCGTCGACCCGCTCGAACCGGCTCCGCTCATGCAGCGACCCGCCCCGGTACGAGGCCCGGAAGGTCACCGTCCCCGTGGCGTGGAACGCCGAACCGTCCGCCGTCTGAAGGATCTCCAGCCCGGTCCACCGCATCCCCGGATCGAGGTCCAGCCGCGCGGGCCGCGTCCGGGGATGCCAGGTCCGCACCAGATACGCCGCATCCCCCCTGACGAACGCGCTGTACCGTGACCGCATCAGCGCCTCGGCGGTCGGCGCGGCAGCGGCTCCGGACAGGTAGCGGCCACAGCACTTGTCGTAGGGCTCGGGCAGCCCGCACGGGCAGGAACGCGTCGTCATGGCCGCCATTGTGCTCCAGGCCCTGTCTAGCCCGCCGCCCGCGTCGCGGCCCCGGGCAACGGCGGCAGCGCGGCCCCGTACACCCACGCCTCGAACAACTCCTCCACCGGCTCGGTCGCGAACCGGGCCACGTACGAGGTGAAGGCCTGGGTCGTCACCGTGCCGTTGCGGTGCAGCTGGCCCCAGCCGCGCAGCATGCGGAAGAAGGCGATGTCCCCGAGCGCGCAGCGCACGGCGTGCAGCGTCAGCCCGCCGCGCTCGTACAGCCGGTCGTCGAACATCGACTTGCGCCCCGGATCCGCCAGCCGCAGATCCTGCGGCATCGACGACAGCAACCGGTGTGCGGCGGCGGCGAGTTGCTGCGCAGTGCGCCCGCCCGACCGCTCCGACCAGAGCCACTCCGCGTACTTCGCGAACCCCTCGTTCAGCCAGATGTGCCGCCAGTCGGCGATGGACACGCTGTTGCCGAACCACTGGTGCGCCAGCTCGTGCGCCACCAGCCGCTCCGAACCCCGCGCCCCGTCCACGTGATTGGCGCCGAACAGCGACAACCCCTGGGCCTCGACGGGCACATCGAGTTCCTCCTCGGTCACCACGACCGCGTACTCGTCGAAGGGGTACGGCCCGAACAGCTCCTGGAACAGCTCCATCATCTGCGGCTGGCGCGCGAAGTCCCGCGAGAACTCCGGCAGCAGATGCGCCGGGATGTGCCCGTGCTGCGGAATCCCGCCCAGACCCGGGTCACCCAGCAGCACCGTCTGGTACTTGCCGATCGACAGCCCGACCAGATAGCTGGACGTCGGCGCCGACTGCTCGTACACCCAGGTCGTCGTGCTCGCCTTCGTCGTACGGGTCAGCAGCCGCCCGCCCGCGACCACCGCGTACGCCGACGGCGTGGTGATCGAGATCTGGTACGACGCCTTGTCGGCGGGCCGGTCGTTGCACGGGTACCAGGACGGCGCCCCGATCGGCTGGCTCGCCACCAGCGCCCCGTCCTCCAGCTCCTCCCAACCGATCCCGCCCCAGGGGCTGTTCACCGGCTTGGGGTTGCCCGACCAGTGCACCTCGACCGTGAAGGCCGCCCCGGCGCGGATCGGCTTGGCGGGGCGGACGCGCAGCCGCCCCCCGCGGTGGGTGTAGTGCGGCTGCCGCCCGTCGACCCGGACCCGGCCGATCTTGAAGTCGGCAAGGTTCAGCACGAACTCGGTCAGCGGGGACCGCCCCGCTATGGCGTTGATCCGGGCCGCCCCGGAGAGCCGGTTCGGGCCCGGGCGGTAGTCCAGCGCGAACTCGTACCGGTGCACCCGGTACCGGGGATCGCCGTGCTCCGGGAAGTACGGGTCCGCGCCTGCCGTCTGCTGAACTGCCACTGCTGTCTGTGCTCCCTGCGCCGAACTGCTGTCACTCCGTGCCGGCCCGTTGCCCACCGGCCCCGAGTGGGCCGCGCTCAGGGACGCCATGCTTCGATCGGATTACCGAGCCAACGAGTGTCGTCGGGGACCGACTCCGCCGCCATCACGAGCGACGCGGGACCCAGTGTCGTACGGGCCCCGATCGCGCTGCCCGGAAGGACGATCCCGCCAGGACCCAGCGTCGCGCCCTCACGGAGGACCACAGTATCCGTCCGCAAGATCCGGTCGTGGAAGAGGTGTGTCTGGAGCACACAGCCCCGGTTCACGGTGGCCGCGTCCTCAAGGGTCACCAGATCGGTCTCCGGCAGCCAGTAGCTGTCCACCCACACGCCCTTGCCGATGCGCGCGCCGAGCCCGCGCAGCCACGCCGTCATCACGGGCGTCCCTGGCACCGAACCCGCCAGCCACGGCACCGCGAGCACCTCGACGAACGTGTCCGCCAGCTCGTTGCGCCACACGAACCCGGACCACAGCGGGTGCTCACCGCTGCGGTGCCGGCCCACCAGCAGCCACTTGGCCAGGATGGACACCAGCCCGGCCACGGCACCCGCCCCGAGCAGCACCAGCCCCGCCAGCAGCGGCGCCCAGACGCCCAGCGCACACAGCGCCGCGATGGTCAGCACCGCCAGACCCGCGGAGCAGAACACCGGCACGATCCGGCACAGCTCCACCAGCCCACGCGCCCACAGCAGCCGGGCCGGCGGATCGTACGTCAGGCTCTGGTCGCCGTCGGCGGCCGAACGCGGCAGCTTCACCGGCGGCAGCCCCAGGTACGACGTGCCCTTCTTCGCCTTCTTCGGCGTCGCCGACAGCACGCCGACCAGGCCGCCCTCCGGCACGGTCCGCCCGGGCGCCGTCATCCCCGAGTTCCCGAGGAAGGCCCGCCGCCCGATCTCCGCCCGCCCGATCCGCATCCAGCCGCCACCGAGCTCGTACGGCGCGGTCAGCGTGTCGTCGGCCAGGAACGCGCCCTCGCCGACCGTGGTCAGACTGGGCAGCGCCAACACGGTCGACACCTCCGCACCCCGCCCGATCCGCATCCCGAGCAGCCGCAGCCACACCGGCGTGACCAGCCCGGCGTACAGCGGGAACAGGGTCTCGCGCGAGCGGTCCATCAGCTGCGTGACCGTCCAGGCCTGCCAGCCGATCCGGCTGTGCGTGGGATGCGTTCCCTCACGCAGACCGAGACTCAGCAGCCGTACGCCGATCAGGATCAGCACGGCGTACGCCAGCCCGAAGGCGAGCGTCGCCGGTACGAGGGCCAGCGCGGCCCCCGCCAGGGGCGCGTCCGGCGTGAAGAACACCCGGCCCACCAGGAAGGCCGCCACTCCGGCAAGCACGGGCAGCGCGCTCAGCGCGAAGCCGGTGATGCCGTACATGACACGCCAGTACGTCCCGCGCCGCGGCCGTTCCTTCGGCCAGTTGCGCTTGGCCTTGCCCAGCTTGACCGCCGGCGCGCCCGCCCACCGCTGACCGGTGGGAATCTGCCCGGTGACGGCCGAACCGGGCGCCACCTCGGCCCGCTTACCGACCCGGGCGCCGGGGAAGAGCATGCTGCGCGTGCCGACGACGGCGTGCGCGCCCACCCTGACCGTGCCGACCTCCAGCCGGTCCCCGTCCAGCCAGTAGCCGGACAGATCCACCTCGGACTCGACGGCCGCGCCGCGCCCCAGCTTGAGCAGCCCGGTGACCGGCGGTAGCGAGTGCAGGTCGACGTCCGGCCCGACCTTGCCGCCCAGCGCCCGGGCATACCGCTCCAGCCAGGCCCCGGTCAGCGAGGTCGCCCCGCTGAACTCGGCCAACCGCTCGGCGGCCCACAACCGCAGATGCAGACTGCCACCGCGCGCGTACTGTCCGGGCTTTACGCCTCTGAGCAGCAGCCGCGCACCCCCGGCGGCCAGCGCGAGCCGTCCCGGCGGGCTGTACAGCACGGCCGCGCCGGCGGCGACGAGCCACCAAGGGGCCGTCGGCAGCCACCCGTAGGCGGGCAGCAGATTCCCGATGGCGGCCAGCGCGACGGTCCAGCGCAGGCCGAGCAGCGTGAACAGCGGAACGAGAAGAAGGAGCTGGATCACCTGCGCGCGCCGGGGCACCGGCGCCACGAATCGTTCCGCCCCGTCGTCCTGTGCGGACTTCTCGAGGTGCCGGGCCAGCTTCCGCAGCACCGGCTGCTGGTAGATGTCCAGCACGGCCGCGCTCGGATAGCGGGTCCGCAGCCGCGTCGTCAGCTGCGCGGCGCCCAGACTGCTGCCGCCGATCGCGAAGAAGTCGTCGGAGGCGCGGGACACGGGGATGCCGAGCACCTCGGCCCACTGCTCGGCGAGCCAGGCCTCGGTGCCGTAGAGCTGCTCCGCCGGACCGCCGGTCTCCATGCCTTCCAGCGGCCAGGGCAGCGCGTTCCGGTCCACCTTGCCCGAGGTGCGGGTCGGCAGCTCCGCGACCGGTGCCAGCAGCGGCACGAGCGCGGCGGGCAGCCCGGCGCGCAGCTTCTCGACGGCGACGGCGTGATCCCAGCCGTCCTGCGTGACGACGTACCCGACGAGCAGTTGATTGCCGCTGCGAGCGGTCCGCACGGCGGCGGCCGCACCGGCCACACCGGGCAGCGCCTGCAACGCGGCGTCCACCTCACCTAGCTCGATCCGCCGCCCGCCGAGCTTGATCTGCTCGTCGGCCCGCCCGAGGAAGACCAGCCCCTCCGGCTCCGCCTTGACGAGGTCACCGCTGCGATACGCCCGCTCCCAGCCCAGGGACTCCAGGGGCGCGTACTTCTCCGCGTCCTTCTCGGCGTCGAGATACCGGGCCAGCCCGACCCCGCCGATCACCAGCTGCCCGCTGGCGCCCATCGGCACGGGCTCATCGGCCTCATCGACGACGGCCAGCTCCCAGCCGTCCAGCGGCAGCCCGATCCGGATCGGCTCCGCACCGCTCATCAGCGACGCACAGGCGACGACGGTCGCCTCGGTCGGGCCGTACGTGTTCCAGACCTCGCGCCCCTCGGTCACCAGCCGCTGCGTCAGCTCGGGCGGGCAGGCCTCGCCGCCGAAGATCAGCAGGCGTACGTCGTTGAGGGTCTCGGGCTCCCAGAGCGCGGCGAGCGTGGGCACGGTCGACACGACCGTGATCTCCTGCTCGACCAGCCAGGGCCCGAGATCGGCACCGCTCCTGACCTGCGCACGTGGCACCGGCACCAGACAGGCGCCGTACCGCCACGCCAGCCATATCTCCTCGCAGGACGCGTCGAACGCGACCGACAGCCCCGCCATGACCCGGTCCCCGGGCCCGATCGGCTCCTCGGTGAGGAACAGCGCGGCCTCGGCGTCCACGAACGCGGCGGCACTGCGGTGCGAGACCGCGACACCCTTGGGCTTCCCGGTGGAGCCGGAGGTGAAGATGATCCACGCGTCGTGCTCGACGCCGGGACGGGCGGCGGGGGACTCGGACGTGCCGTGCACGGTGATCTCGTGCCCGGCGCCCACGACGGCCCGTACATCCGCCTCCCCGAACACCAGCTCGGCCCGCTCGTCCGGGTCCTCGGCGTCGACGGGGACGTATGCGGCACCGGCCGCGAGCACGGCGAGGATCGCCACGTAGAGGTCATTGGTGCCGGACGGCACCCGCACGCCCACCCGGTCGCCGAGCCCGACACCGGCCGCGCCGAGCCCGCGGCGCAGCCGGTCCACCTCGACGGCCAATGCGCGGTAGGTCAGGCTGGTCGTACCGTCGTCCAGGGCCGGCTCGTCCGGGTAGGACCGCACGGACGCCTCGAAGATGTCTACGAGCGTGCGCGGGGAGGCCGCCGGGCCTGAGGAGAAACGTGCCGTGTCCCCGAACCGCTGGTGGATCTCTGCGCCGAGCTCTTCGTCGAGCAGGCCGAGAGCATTGCTCTCCTGTATGGCTGCCATCCGGTCCTCGCGTCTCGATCCCGGAAGCATCCGGGGCGCTGGCGGGCCCGCAGGTCTGCCTGGGGTTGTCCGGCGCCAGCTCCGTAACAAGCCGGAAATTTTAGTACGAAGCTAGGTTCGGGCACTTCGATACGCCACTCGGAGCAGCCTTTCGGGGCGGCACGGGCGCGGGGAAGCGGGCGCTGACCTGGTGATCTTCGTCGGAACGAGACTTCCCCCACACAACGGCCGAAGGCCGTGACCTCGTGGTCACGGCCTTCGCTTTTTCGCGTGTCCGAGGGGGACTTGAACCCCCACGCCCGATAAAGGGCACTAGCACCTCAAGCTAGCGCGTCTGCCATTCCGCCACCCGGACAAGGTGTCTGTCGCGCGGGGTTTCCCTCGCGGCGACAGAGAAAACATTACCAGGCTTCGCGGGGTGCCCGATCACCCCCGTTGCGGCGTGAACGGTGTGTGACGGGCTGCGGCCGGTCTTGGGCGGGGACGGTGGGAGAGAGAGGATGAGGGGGACCACCAGCAGCGACAGCGCGGGAGGAAGCAGCGTGAGCGAGACGGACACGGCCAGGGGCGTCACCGGCGAGGACGAGGTCGTGGACCTCTGCCGCGAGCTGATCCAGATCGACACCAGCAACTACGGCGACCACTCGGGTCCCGGTGAGCGCAAGGCGGCCGAGTACGTCGCCGAGAAGCTCGCCGAGGTGGGCCTCGAGCCGAAGATCTTCGAGTCGCACCCGGGACGCGCCTCCACCGTGGCGCGGATCGCGGGGGAGGACCCCTCCCGGCCCGCGCTGCTCATCCACGGCCACACCGACGTCGTACCGGCCAACGCGGACGACTGGACCCACCACCCCTTCTCCGGCGAGGTCGCAGACGGGTGCGTGTGGGGGCGCGGGGCCGTCGACATGAAGGACATGGATGCGATGACGCTGGCGGTCGTGCGTGACCGGCTGCGCAGCGGGCGCCGTCCGCCGCGGGACATCGTGCTCGCGTTCCTCGCCGACGAGGAGGCCGGCGGCAAGTTCGGCGCCCGGTTCCTCGTCGACAAGCACCCGGACCTCTTCGAGGGCGTCACCGAGGCGATCAGTGAGGTGGGCGGGTTCTCGTTCACCGTGAGCGAGGAGCGGCGGCTCTATCTGATCCAGACGGCCGAGAAGGGCATGCACTGGATGAAGCTGACCGTGGCCGGCACGGCGGGGCACGGGTCGATGATCCACCGGGACAACGCCATCACCGAGTTGTCGGAGGCCGTGGCCCGGCTCGGGCGGCACAAGTTCCCGGTGCGGGTCACCAAGACCACCCGGGCCTTCCTCGACGAACTCGGCGACGCCCTCGGCACCGAACTCGACCCGGAGAACATGGAGGGCACCCTCGCCAAGCTCGGCGGCATCGCCAAGCTGATCGGCGCGACCCTGAGCAACACGGCCAACCCGACCCAGCTGAACGCCGGCTACAAGGTCAACGTCATCCCGGGCGAGGCCACCGCGCACGTCGACGGCCGCTTCCTGCCGGGGTTCGAGGAGGAGTTCCTCGCCGACCTCGACAAGATCCTCGGACCGAACGTGCGGCGCGAGGACGTGCACGCCGACAAGGCCGTCGAGACCGGCTTCGACGGGGCGCTCGTGGCGGCGATGCAGTCCGCGCTGGTGGCCGAGGACCCGGCCGCGAAGGCGATCCCCTACATGCTCTCCGGCGGAACGGACGCCAAGTCCTTCGACGACCTGGGCATCCGCGGCTTCGGCTTCGCACCGCTGAAGCTGCCGCCGGAGCTGGACTTCGCGGGCATGTTCCACGGCGTCGACGAGCGGGTGCCGGTGGACGGCCTGCAATTCGGGGTCCGGGTGCTCGACAGGTTCATCGATGCGTCCTGAATTGGCCCGCTGAAAGCACACTTCAGTATTCGACCAGACGTACTGGCTGTGACCGGGGAGGGTGAACGCGCTCATCAGGTCGTAGCCCTATTAGTTCCTCCTCGTTACAGGTGATGCGATCAGCTACTTGTGATCGCATTGCCAACAAGGAGGAATAATGATCAAGAAGGTCGTCGCCGCTGCGGCTGCCACTGGTGGGCTGGTTCTCGCGGGCGCGGGCCTCGCCGTCGCCGATTCCGGTGCCCAGGGTGCTGCCGTGCACTCCCCGGGTGTCCTTTCGGGCAACGTCGTTCAGGCTCCGATTCACGTCCCCGTGAACGTCTGCGGCAACACGATCTCGGTGATCGGGCTGCTGAACCCCGCCTTCGGCAACACCTGCATCAACAAGTGACGTTGTGCCTCGCCCCGTGAATGGGGCTGAGCCGGTCGGCCCCGGAGCGCGTGCCATGCGCTCCGGGGCCGACCGGCCTTTTCTACAGCGTCGGTCCATTTCCGGCGTCGTATTTTCGGAACAAGGTCGAAGGCAGGTAACAAGCGAATGCGACAGGTCACCCGCAAGGGCCTGATGACCGTGGCGGCCGCAACCGGCATCGTCGCCGCCGCGGGCGGCGCCGCCCACGCGACCGGCTCGGGTGCGCACGGCTCCAGCGCGAACTCGCCCGGCGTGCTGTCGGGCAACACGGTGCAGGCGCCGGTGCACGTGCCGGTCAACGTCTGCGGCAACACGGTCGACGTCGTCGGGGTGCTCAACCCGGCGAGCGGCAACAGCTGTGGCAACCAGGGCGGCGGCTCGTCCGGCGGCCACGGCGGTTCAGGGGCGTCGGCCGGCGGGCACGCCACCGATTCGCCCGGCGTCGGCTCCGGCAACCACGTCCAGGCGCCGATCCATGTGCCGGTCAACGTGTGCGGCAACACCGTCGACATCATCGGCATCGGCAACGCCGCCGAGGACAACGACTGCGCCAACAACGGCGGCGGGAGTCACACCCCGCCGGGCGGCGGCCACGAGAACCCGCCCGGGTCGCCGGAACAGCCGGGCAACCCCGGGAACCCTGGAAACCCCGGGCAGCCGGGCAATCCTGGGAACCCCGGAAACCCGGAGAACCCCGGCAATCCCGGCAATCCCGAGCAGCCGGGTAACCCTGGCAACCCCGTCGAGCCCGGCAACCCCGGTTCCCCGGGCACGCCGCCCGGCACGGGCGGCCTGACTCCGGGCGGCTCCTCGCAGGGCAACCACCCGGGCGCCCACTTCGTCACCCAGCCCCGGGGCGACGCCGAGCTCGCCCAGACCGGTGTCGACCTGCCGATGGGCCTCGCCCTGCCGGTCGGTGCGGGGGCGATGCTCGCGGGCGCGTTGCTGTACCGCAAGGCACGGCCCTCGGCGTAGGGCGCGTCCGGCACGCAACGGAGCGGGCCCCGCCTCGGCGGGGCCCGCTCCGTGTGTTTCCTCTTCTGCTGTCCTGTCCGCCCTGCGGTCCCTGTCTCGCTGTGTGGCCTCTCAGCTCACCATGTGGCCCGCACCTGGCGAATGATCCGGCGCCGCAGCCGCACCCTGCGGCTGCCGTCGCGCAGCAGGCTCAGGCGGTCCAACTCCCAGTGTCCGTACTCGGCATGGTCCGTCAGCAGGCGTGTGGCGTCCTTGCGGGAGACCCCGCGCGGTACGTACACGTCGACAAATTCGTATTCCGGCATCGCATCTATTGTGCGGGCTGGGGCCCGGTACGGATAGCGTCTGCACTATGTCTGATGCTGTGCAGCCCACGGCTGCCGAGGTACGCGCCGCCGCCGAGGCGGTCAAGACCGCGCTCGACCGCCACCTGGACGCGGTCGAACGTCGGTCGGGTGAGGACGACCCGGCCGTCTACGAGGCGTTCAACCAGCTCGCCGCAGCCGCCGAGGTCTACGACGAGCTGCTCTACGACCGCTACGACGAGGTCACGCCCTTCGAGATCCCCGGTACGGAGGACGCGCTGCCGCCGTACACGGGACCCGAGGAACCGAACGCTGTGAGCGTGCTGATCCGCCGCGACTACGTCGTGGTGGAACCGCAGCGGCTGCTGGCGCACGCCGAGCGGATCGAGGCGGCGGACTACGACGGCGGTTCGGACGCGGATGCCTCCGGCACGGTGCACGGGGCGCTCGGCATCCTGTTCGGCGAGTTCGAGGCGGACGAGATCGCCTCCCGGCACAAGGAGTTCGGCCTGGAGGAGGGCGACTCCACGCTCTGGGTGACCGCGTCGGACGAGCAGCCCGAACCCGGGGAATGGCTGGAGGCGCCCTTCGAGGGGGTCGACCCGCAGCGGGTGGTCTGCCGCTTCGACGTCAGCACGGTGTTCGACGAGGACCTGGACGACGTCGACGAGGCGGAGGACGGTGACGAGGACGCCGATGAGGGCGACGAGGGCGACGACGACCTTGAGGACGAGCTCGACAGGGATCTGGACGAGGAAGACGATCTGGAGCCACTGGACGCGGAACGCTGACGTGGCTCGCTGAGGCGATCACCGACGCTGGGCGGTTGTTCCGAGGCGGCGGCGGTCACGGATGAACACCGTGACCGCCGCCGCCTTCGTGTGCGCGGCCCCCGCGCCTGCGGGTCGGCCGGGGCCCGGTCAGCCCGCCGCCGGCACCTGCGTGCCGAGCAGGACGGGGAGGCGGGTCGTGCGCGGCTTCGCCGGGACCTCGGCGACGGCTCGGGGCAGGGCCTGCTCCACGCCGTGGACCACGGAGAGGTGGCGGTCGGCTCGGCTGAAGGCCGTGTAGACCCAGGGGCGGCTCAGGGCCTGGGCCGCGTCGCCGGGGAGGACCACGACCACCGCGGGCCAGCGGGCGCCCGCCGCCTGGTGTGCGGTCAGGGCCCAGCCGTGCCGTACGGACTGCTCCACCCGTTCCTTCGGTACGACGACGGCCTCGCCCTCGCAGGACAGGTGCAGTCCCTCGGCGTCGGCCTTCACCACCTGACCCGGCACCGTACGGCCCGGCGCGGGGGAGTAGGCCACGCAGTCACCGGGGTCGAAGCCGCCGAAGCGGCCGGGGCCGGGGTTGAGGCGTTCCTTGAGGGCGGCGTTGAGCGCCCGCGTGCCTGCCGCGCCGCCGTGGCCCGGCGTGATCACCCGGGTCTCCTCGGCGGTGACGCCGAACGCGCGGGGCACCGAGTCCGCGACGAGCTGCACGGTGCGGTGCACGGCCTCGCCCGCGTCCCGCACCGGCACGATCACGACCTCCTTGCCGGGTGCCTCGACCTGGTTGAGCTCACCGATGCCGATCCCGGACACCAACTCGCCCAGCGGACCAGGATCCGGCTGCCGCGAGGCGATCTGCGGACAGCTCCGCGCCGCCAGCAGGTCGGCGAACACCCGCCCGGGCCCCGCCGACCACAGCACCGCGGGATCCCCGACCAGCACCAGCCGGGCTCCGTCCGGCAACGACTCCGTGAGCAGGGCCGCCGTCTCGACATCCACCTGCGGTGCGTCGAGTACGACGAGCAGATCGAGGTCGAACGCACCGTCCGTGTCACGGCCGGGCCCTTCGGCACCGGAGAGCAGACCGGCCACGGTGGCGACGCCGGGTGCGCCGGGCGCGCCGGTTTCGCTCAGCCGTGCGGCGAAGCGGCTCCGCCCGATCGGGCTCTGGGTGGCCGCCCAGGCCCGCAGACCGAGAGCCCGCGCCGCGTGCAGCAGTGCCGCCGGTTCGGCCAGGGACGCCTCCCCGCCGGTGTGGAGGACCAGGCCGTGGGTCGCCACCGCGCGGACCAGATCCGCGGCGGAGCCCGCGTCGGCCGCGGCCCGCTCCCAGTCCTCGGCCGAACCGTCCTGCTTCGGCGCCGAGTTGATCAGACGGGCGAGTCCGTCGGCGAGGCTCTCCTCCGCGAGGGCGTACCGCTCCAGACCGACGAGGACACGGACCGGCCGCTCCTCGTCCCCCTCCTCGGCCTCGTCGTCCCGCCGGGCCGGGGCGCCGGGCGCGTCCAGGGTGTCCTGGAAGGCCAGGGCCTCGCCCTCGGCCAGGGTGTTCTGCACGGCCGCATCGGCGTCGGGCACACCCCGCTGGTTCAGCGCGGCGGTGAGCGTCGTCAGCTCAAGGGCCGTGTGCCCGGCCAGGGCCGCCTGGTCCAGCAGCCAGACGGTGACCGCCCGGCCGCGCCGCTCGTCGTCGGGTGCGCACTCCGCGCCGAGCAGCGCCCGCGCGAACCCGTCGGCCTGCTCCGGCCGTACACCGCCGATCCGCAGCAGCTGCCAGGGATCCGCCCGCAGTTGGTCACCCGCGCCCTCGCCGAGGGCCGCGGCGGCCTGCGCGGCGAGAGCCTCCGGTGCACCTGCGTCGGCCAGTACTTGCCGCACCGACTCGACGGCCTCCGGCGCCGCAGCCGCCGCCCCGTCGGCCGCCACGGGCCGCGGCGGGCGCACCGGCTGCGGAGCGGGGCGGCGCGGCGGCTCCGGCTCGCTGAAGACGGTGGCCGGCGGCTTCGCACCGCTCTCCACGGCCCGTACGGCGGCCAGCAGATCGGCGGCCTGCCCGCTGAGCTTGGCCCCGCTCTCCACGGGCGCCTGCCTCTCGGCCTTCCGCCGCTCGATCCGCTCCCGCTCGATCCGCTGAGCGGCAATCTCGGCCTCGGTCTCCGACAACTGCGCCCCGTCGCCCCCGTCGCCGTCCTTGGCCGCGGAGTCCTGAACGGCGGCTTCCCCGTCGCCACCGTCCGCCTCGACGGCAGGGCTCGCGCCTTCGCCTACACCTTCGCCTTCCGAGGCCTGGCGGTCCCCGGACGCCGTTTCGCTTTCGGCAGGCCGCTCCTCGGCACCTCCGGTGCTCGCCCCCGGCGCGGCCTCCGTCGGCCCCGGCTCGGTGTTCCCCGTGGTCTCGGGCGGCTCCGTGCTCACAGCGTGCTCCAGTCGTGATCGGGATAGTGATGCACGGGCGCCGACACATCGTCGAGCGCCCGGCAGATCTCGTCAGGAAGACTAAGGGCCTCCACTGACAATGCCGCCGTGAGCTGCTGCGCGTTGCGCGGGCCGATGACGGGCGCGGCCACGCCGGGCCGGTCGCGGACCCAGGCGAGGGCGACCTGCAGCGGGGTCACGGCCAGCCCGTCGGCGGCCGTCTGCACGGCGTCCACGATGCGGCTCGCCGTGTCGTCGAGGTACGGCGCGACGAAGGGCGCCAGGTGCTCCGAGGCGCCGCGTGAGTCGGGCGGCGTGGCGGTGCGGTACTTGCCGGTCAGGACACCCCGGCCGAGCGGGGAAGAGGGGAGCAGGCCGATGCCCAGGTCCAGCGCGGCCGGCAACACCTCGCGCTCCACGCCCCGCTGGAGCAGGGAGTACTCCAGCTGTGTGCTCGCCAGCCGGGTGCGTATGCCCGGCGCCGCGAGCTGCCAGGTCCCCGCCTTCGCGAGCTGCCAGCCGCAGAAGTTGGAGACGCCGGCATAGCGGGCGCGTCCGCTGCTGACGGCCAGGTCGAGGGCCTGGAGGGTCTCCTCCAGCGGCGTGCACGGATCGAAGGCGTGGATGTGCCAGACGTCGACGTATTCCGTGCCGAGCCGGGCCAGTGAGGCGTCCAGCGCGGAGAGCAGATGGCCGCGCGAGCCGTCGAAGCGGCGGTCGGGGTCGGGAACGCTGCCCGCCTTCGTCGAGATGACCAGGTCCCGGCGCGGGACGAGCCCCTCCATGAGCCGGCCGAGCAGGTACTCGGCCTCCCCGTCGCCGTACACGTCGGCCGTGTCGACGAGGGTGCCGCCCGCCTCCCAGAAGGTTTTCAAGAGGTCGGCCGCATCGTGCTCGTCGGTGTCCCTGCCCCAGGTGAGGGTGCCGAGCCCGATCCGGGACACGCGCAGGCCGGTGCGGCCGAGATGCCTCTGCTCCATGAACGCCGAGATTACTGGCCAGAACCTGGCATGTGGGGGCCTGTGGATAACCAGTTTTCCGGACGGTGACCGGGGAAACCGGCGGCCTCGCCGCCGCCTGCGGGGCGACGCCCGCCACACCGGCCTCCCCGCGGGACGTCCCCCGCGCTAAGGTCGGGCCCACAAGGGACGTTACTGATCGGTAAGGGGATCGGCCATGCAGCTCGGGATCAACCTCGGCTACTGGGGTGCCGGAATGGACGCGGACAACCTCGCCGTCGCGCAGGAGGCCGACCGGCTGGGGTACGCCGTGTGCTGGGCCGCCGAGGCGTACGGCTCGGACGCGGCCACCGTGCTGAGCTGGGTCGCCGCCCAGACCGAGCGCATCGACGTCGGCTCCGCCATCTTCCAGATCCCGGCCCGCCAGCCGGCGATGACGGCCATGACGGCCGCGACACTGGACTCGCTCTCCGGCGGCCGCTTCCGGCTCGGCCTCGGCGTCTCCGGGCCGCAGGTCTCCGAGGGCTGGTACGGCGTCAAGTTCGACAAGCCGCTGGCGCGCACGCGGGAGTACGTCGAGATCGTCCGCAAGGCCATGACGCGCGAACGCCTCTCGTACGAGGGGCAGCACTGGACGCTGCCGCTCCCCGGCGGCCCCGGCAAGCCGATCAAGCTGACCGTGCACCCCCAGCGCGAGCACATCCCGCTGTACATCGCCGCCATCGGCCCGAAGAACCTCGAGCAGACCGGTGAGATCGCCGACGGCGCCCTGCTGATCTTCCCCTCCGCCGAGCACCTGGAGGACACGACGATCAAGTACCTGCGTGCCGGGCGCGAGAAGGCGGGCAAGACCCTCGACGGGTTCGACGTCTGCCCGACCCTGCCGCTGGCCGTGGGCGACGACAAGGACGTGGCCACGCTGGCCGACACCTTCCGCCCCTACACCGCGCTGTACGTCGGCGGCATGGGCAGCCCCAAGCAGAACTTCTACAACCAGCTCGCCCAGCGCATGGGATACGAGAAGGAAGCCGCGGAGATCCAGACCAAGTACCTCTCCGGCGACAAGCAGGGCGCCGCGGCGGCCGTGCCGCACGACCTGATCGACAGGACCACGCTGCTCGGCTCCGTCGACCGCATCGCGGACCGGATGAAGGCCTATGCGGCGGCCGGGGTCACGACCCTGTCGCTGGCTCCCGCGGGCTTCACGCTCGACGAGCGGCTCGCCTCGCTCCGCGCCGGCACCGAGGCCCTGGAGCGCGCCGGTCTCGCGTGACGCCCGGCGTCACGGGCAGGCCGCAGGACCTGCCAAGTTCAGCGGCCGTGGTGGGGGCTCGGGGGTCTTCCCCGCCACGGCCGTCATGCAGAACAACGCGCGCGTGTCCACGCGGTTACGCCCCCGTCGTACCCCGATCGTCATTCTTTTGGCGGAGTTGTCCGACACAGCTGTTGCAGCACCTCTCTTGCCGCATTTGACTCGTTCTTTGCGGAATCCTGCGGTGTCCTGCAGAGAGGTGCCCCACGATGCTTTCGGCCAAGAGTCTGTTCCAGGAGATCATCGACAACGACGAGTCCTTCCGCCTGTTCTGCTCCATCGCAGCGAGCGGCGAGACCCAGGGCGGCTGGGAGAACGCGCGTATCGCCGCGCTCGTCCCGGAGAGCCAGCGCCCGCTCGCACCCAAGATCACCCGGCACGGGGCGGACGAGGACAAGCACGGGCGGATCTTCAACGCCCTGATGAAGAAGCGCGGCCTCGAACCCGTCCCGGTCCCGCCCGAGACCGACTACACGATGCTGCTGGAGCAGCATGGCATCGGTCTCGCCCACGAGAAGCTCAAGTCCGAGCAACCGCTCACGGTCGAGGACGTCATCGTCTACCTGTCCCACAGCCGGGTCACCGAGCAGCGGGCCGCCGACCAGATGGTGATGCTCAGGAAGTACTTCGCCGACCACCCGGACGTCGGCAAGGCCGTGCGGATGATCTCCAACGACGAGGACAATCACCTCGCGTACACCCATGAGGAACTGCTGCGCTTCGCGGCGGCAGGGCGCGGCCGGCTGATCCAGCGGACGCTGCGCGAGTGCGCGCTCGCCGAGATCGGGGTCTACCGGGACGTCAGCCTCGCGGTCATGGACCACATGGGGCGCATCCTCGGCTGGTCCCGCCCCAAGGCGGCCGTGCTCGCCGCGGGCATCCACGCCATGTACGTCTGGGAGCGCCTCGCGGGATGGCGGCGCATGGTGTCCCTGAGGATGCCGGAACGACGCGACGCCCTCGGCGGACCCGCCACGTCCGCGCCCGAGTTCGCCTGACCGTATCCGGTCCTACAGCCAGCCCCGGCGTTTGAACAGCCGGTACAGCAGCACCTCCAGGGCGGCCATGCCCGCGATCAGCGCCGGATACGACCACAGCCAGGTCAGCTCCGGCATGTGCTCGAAGTTCATGCCGTAGATCCCCGCGATCATCGTGGGGACCGCGGCCATGGCAGCCCACGCGGAGATCTTCCGCATGTCGTCGTTCTGCCGGACGCTCGTCTGCGCGAGGTGCGCCGACAGGACGTCGGAGACGAGGCGGTCGAGGCCCTCGACCGCCTCGTTCACGCGCGTGAGGTGGTCGCTGACGTCGCGGAAGAAGGGCTGCGCCTTGTCGTGCACGAAGGGCACGGGCAAGCTGAGCAGACCCGTGTCGGCGAGCCGTTCCAGGGGCTGCGCGAGCGGGCCGGTGGCCCTGCGGAACTCCAGGACCTGCCGCTTGAAGGCGTAGATCCGGGACGCCGTGTGCCGTGAGCCGCCGCGGGCCGGCGAGAACACCTCCGCCTCCAGTTCGTCCAGGTCCGTGCCCAACTCGTCCGCCACGTCCACGTAGTGGTCGACCACGGCGTCGGCGATCGTGTACAGCACCGCCGTGGGACCGTGCTGGAGCATCTCCGGCTCGTGCTCCAGACGGCTTCGTACCGCCGCCAGGGGGGCCTCCTCGCCGTGCCGGACGGTCACCACGAACGAGTCGCCGATGAAGACCATCACCTCGCCGGAGGTGACGACGTCGCTGTCCGGGTCGTACCCGACCGGCTTGAGGACCATGAACAGCGAGTCGTCGTACACCTCCAGCTTGGGACGCTGATGAGCGTTCAGCGCGTCGTCCACGGCCAGCGGATGCAGCCCGAACTCCTCGGTGACCTTGTCGAACTCCTTCTCCGTGGGTTCGTACAGGCCGATCCAGACGAACGCGTCGTCCTGGAGGCGGCACAGATCCAGGGCGTCGGAGATGTCCCCCGGCCCCGGTATCCGGCGCCCGTCCCGGTAGATGGCGCAGTCGACGATCACGGAGCGTATTCTCCCGCCCTCCGGCTCCGAACGCACCCGGTCGTGCGCCTACCCTGGGCGGCATGCCCACGCTGATCCTGGTCCGGCACGGACGTTCCACCGCCAACACCGAGGGACTGCTCGCCGGGTGGACGCCCGGTGTCGCCCTCGACGAGCGCGGGGCCGAGCAGGCCGCCGCGCTGCCCGGACGGCTCGCCGCGCTGCCGCTGTCCGAGGTCGTCACGAGCCCGCTCCAGCGCTGTCAGGAGACGCTGCGGCCGCTCCTCGAAGCCCGGCCCGGACTCACCGCGCACACCGACGAGCGGATCGGGGAGTGCCACTACGGCGACTGGTCCGGCCGCAAGCTCGCCGAGCTCAAGGACGAGCCGCTGATGGAGGTCGTCCAGGCGCACCCGTCGGCGGCCGCGTTCCCCGGCGGCGAGTCGATGCGGGCCATGCAGACCCGGGCCGCCGAGGCCGTACGCGAGTGGAACGCGCGCGTGGAGCGCGATCACGGTGCCGACGCCGTGTACCTGATGTGCTCGCACGGCGACATCATCAAGTCCCTCGTCGCGGACGCACTGGGTCTTCATCTCGACCTCTTCCAGAGGATTTCCGTTGAACCGTGTTCCATCACCGCGATCCGCTACACACGCCTGAGGCCGTTTCTCGTACGCCTCGGGGACACCGGTGATTTCGCGTCCCTCGCCCCGCGCGAGGAGCCGCCGGCCGGTGACGCGACGGTCGGTGGCGGCGCGGGCGCACCGTGATCGTCCGGCGCAGTAGGGTGAAGCGGTCGAAGCAGCGCCGTACTCACGATTTCGCCGACCCACGATTCGCCGTACTCACGATTCCAATGGAGACAGGACGTGTCCCGTCAGGTGTTCCTCTACGACCCCCCGGACCGCTTCGTGGCCGGTACGGTCGGGCTGCCCGGGCGCCGTACGTTCTTCCTCCAGGCCGCCGCAGGCTCCCGGGTGACCAGCGTGGCCCTGGAGAAGACCCAGGTCGCCGCCCTCGCCGAGCGCATGGACGAGCTGCTCGACGAGGTCGTACGGCGTAGTGGCGGCAGCGCCTCCGTCCCCGCCATGGCGCCCTCCGAGATCGCCGACACCGAGCCGCTGGGCGCCCCCATCGAGGAGGAGTTCCGCGTCGGCACCATGGCCCTTGCCTGGGACGGCGAGGAGCAGCGGATGATCGTCGAGGCGCAGGCCCTCGTGGAGCTCGACGCCGACTCCGAGGAGGACCTCGCCGAGGCCGAGGAACGGCTGCTTCAGGACGAGGAGAACGGGCCCCCGATGCTGCGGGTCCGGCTCACCGGCGCGCAGGCGCGAGCCTTCGCCAAGCGTGCCCTGGACGTCGTCAACGCGGGGCGGCCGCCGTGTCCCTTGTGCAGCCTCCCGCTCGACCCGGAAGGACACGTATGTCCGCGCCAGAACGGATACCGCCGCGGAGCGTGACCTCGGTGGAGCTGCTCACCGAGGGTGAGCTGACCGTGCGCGGCCGCATCCGCGAGGCGTCCAACGCCGCGCTGTTCTGCACGGTCGCAGACGACGGGCAGGAGGTGTCCTGCATCTACAAGCCGGTCGCCGGTGAGCAGCCGCTGTGGGACTTCCCCGACGGGACGCTCGCGCAGCGCGAGGTCGCCGCGTACGAGATCTCCGAGGCGACCGGCTGGGGGCTCGTGCCGCCCACCGTGCTGCGGCACGGGCCGTACGGCGAGGGCATGGTCCAGTTGTGGATCGAGGTGACGCCCGGGGCGGAGCTGCTGGCCCTGGTCGACGGCGAGGAGCCCGAGCCCGGTTGGAAGGCCATCGGCCTCGCCGAGGTCGGCGAGGGGAAGACCGCGCTGCTGGTGCACGCCGACGACGAGCGGCTACGGCGGCTGGCTGTCCTGGACGCCGTGATCAACAACGCCGACCGCAAGGGCGGGCACCTGCTGCCCACCGAGGGCGCCCGGCTGTACGGCATCGACCACGGCGTCACGTTCAACGTCGACAACAAGCTGCGGACCCTGCTGTGGGGCTGGGCGGGGGAGCCGCTGACCGGGGAGGCCGTCGAGGTGCTCGGCTCCCTGCGCAAGGGGCTGGAGGCGGGCGGTGAGCTTGCCGTACGCCTGGCCGGGCTGATCACGGCCGCCGAGGTGGCAGCCACACGCGCGCGGGTCGAGGCGCTGCTGACGTCCGGCAAGCATCCGGAGCCGAGCGGGGAGTGGCCGGCCATTCCCTGGCCGCCCGTCTAGGAGCACGCTCTCCGGTTATCGCGAGCAGCACAGCGGCCGGTATCGCGCAAGAACGCCTCACCGGCCATCCGGCCCGGTCCGGTTCGTGTACGGAACATCCGTCCGGTTAGGCTCATGACATGTATGCCTGGCCCGCTTCTGAGGTCCCCGCCCTGCCCGGTCAGGGCCGCGACCTGAGGATCCACGACACCGCGACCGGGGGCCTGGTCAGCCTTGACCCCGGTCCCGTCGCCCGTATCTACGTCTGCGGCATCACGCCGTACGACGCCACTCACCTGGGGCACGCGGCGACCTACAACGCGTTCGACCTCGTGCAGCGCGTGTGGCTCGACACCAAGCGGCAGGTTCACTACGTCCAGAACGTCACCGACATCGACGATCCGCTCCTGGAGCGGGCCGAGCGTGACGACATCGACTGGGCCGCCCTCGCCGAGAAGGAGACGGCTCTCTTCCGCGAGGACATGACCGCCCTGCGCATGCTGCCCCCGCAGCACTACATCGGCGCGGTCGAGGCGATACCCGGCATCGTGCCGCTCGTGGAGCGCCTGCGGGACGCGGGTGCCGCGTACGAACTCGACGGCGACGTCTACTTCTCCGTCGAGTCCGACCCGAACTTCGGCAGGGTGTCCAACCTCGACGCCGCCGCCATGCGGCTGCTGTCCGCCGAGCGTGGCGGCGACCCGGAGCGGCCGGGCAAGAAGAACCCGCTCGACCCGATGCTTTGGATGGCCGCCCGACCGGGCGAGCCCAGCTGGGACGGCGGTTCGCTCGGACGCGGCCGGCCCGGCTGGCACATCGAGTGCGTCGCCATCGCCCTCGACCACCTCGGCATGGGCTTCGACGTCCAGGGCGGCGGCTCCGATCTCGCCTTCCCGCACCACGAGATGGGCGCCTCGCACGCCCAGGTGCTCACCGGCGAGTTCCCCATGGCCAAGGCCTACGTCCACGCCGGCATGGTCGCGCTGCACGGCGAGAAGATGTCCAAGTCCAAGGGCAATCTCGTCTTCGTCTCCCAGTTGCGCCGCGACGGCGTCGACCCCGCCGCCATCCGGCTCGCCCTCCTCGCCCACCACTACCGGGCCGACTGGGAGTGGACCGACCGGGTGCTGGAGGACGCCGTGGCCCGCCTCGGCCGCTGGCGTGCCGCCGTGTCCCGGCCCGACGGGCCGCCCGCCGAGGCGCTGGTCGAGGAGATCCGCGAGGGCCTGGCGAACGACCTGGACGCCCCGGCCGCGCTCGCCGCGGTCGACCGCTGGGCCGCCGCACAGGAGGAGAGCGGCGGCACGGACCCGGGTGCCCCCGGCGTCGTATCGCGGGCTGTGGACGCGCTGTTGGGCGTGGCTCTCTAGGAACCCCCGGCAACCCCGGACACGAGAGGGGCGCTTCCTCCCCACGGGTGGAAGCGCCCCGACGCGTTTGTTCAGGTGCCCGTCAGAGCCGCTGGATGCGGACGCTGCGCAGCACGCTCGGCGACTGGGTGTCCCAGATGCCGATCACCTGGTGCCCGAATGCGAAGGCCTGCTGGATCTGCTGGTGGATCTGCGGGTTCGGGTTGTTCAGGACCCGGAACTGGTTGTTGATGCGCAGGAAGATCTGATGCGGCTGCCCCTGCAGCGGGTGGACGATGTCGATGAAGCCGTTCGCCACGCCGGAGGCCGGCGCCTGCGTCTGGACCTGCTGGACGACCTGCTGCACCGCCGCCAGCGCGACCTGCTGCAACTGCTGCTGCATCTGCTGCTCGGCCTGCTGTGCCTGCTGGTCCTGCTGGCCCAACTGCGGGCCGGTGAACTGCTGCTGGCCCAGCTGCTGCTGGGGCTGCTGTTGGCCGAACTGCTGGCCGAGCTGCTGGAGCAGCTGCTGGTAGGGCTGTTGCTGGCCGAGCTGCTGGAGCTGCTCCAACGAACCGCTCATGCCCATGCCGGACGGCTGCTGCTGGCCGTAGCCCTGCTGCTGCCCGTAGGGCTGCTGCTGGTACGGCGACGTGCTCGGGAACTGCTGGCCCTGCTGTTGTCCCATGTGACTCATCTGCGGGGTGGTGCTCATTCGGGTGTCACCTTCCCTTGATGTGATGGGCTGCGTCAGCCGGTGATCACCAGGCCGACGATCTCGTCGTCCGAGAACCACACTCGGACATCGGGCCGTCCCCCCGCGAAGGCGGTGTGGACCGCCTGGCGGATCTCCGGGGACGGGTGGTTGAGGTTCCGCCACTCACCGGCCACGAACAGCCGGAGCCGGGGCGGAAGTTCACGTGGATACGGCAGCAGCTCGTCCCAGTACCGCTCGGCGCGGCCGGAGCCGACCGCCTGCGGTACCAGATGGGTGACGGCCGCCTTGATGTCGGGCCGGTTGCCGATCCGCTGGGAGGCGGGCCGGCCCGGCGCGTCCTGCTGCGGGGAACCCGTCGCCCGCAGCACGGCACGCGCGCGCTCGGGGGACATCGGCGGCCTGCCCGCCACCTTGAGCATGCCCTGCAGCGCGGCCAGCGCGCCGACCACGACCGGGGAGGCGGACGACGTCCCCGAGAACGTGTCGGTGTACCAGGCGATCTCCTCGGGTCCGCCCTGCAGATCGCCGGGCCTGTCCCAGGAACCGCCCGTCGTCGTCACCTCGCGTCCCCAGCCCTGCGCGTCCACCCGGGCGCCGTAGTTGGAGAACGCCAGCCGTGAGCGGTCGGGACCGTGGTCGCGGCCGTGGGTGCCGGGCGGCGGGGCGCCCGCGCCGACCAGCACGGACCCGGAGCCCGGGTTGGAGGGGTTGAAGGGGTTGCGCCAGGACTCGGGGAAGCCGTCAGGACGGCGCTCGTAGAGGGCGTCGTCGAGCGACTCGGCGCCGTTGCCCGCGGCGGCGACCACGAGGACGCCCTTGGCGGTGGCGTGACGGACGGCGGCGAGGTCGTCCGGCCACCACTCGAGAGCGACGTAGCCGCGCTGGTCGTCGCGTTCGGCGTACTCGAACCGGGGCCCCGGACGGTGCAGTTCGATCAGCACGATGTCGCCGGGGCCCAGCCGGTCGGCCGCCGCATGGATCGCGGCCGCCGTGCCGATGCCCTGGAAGGACGCGGCCGCGGTCACCGTGTCCGGCACGATGCCGGTCACGCCGTGCTCGCCCCGGTCGCCGCCGATCACCCCGATCACGGCGGTGCCGTGATTGCGCCAGGCGAGGTCGGTCAGCGGGGTGCCGACGACGACGCCGGCCAGTTTGGCGGCCAGGTCCTCGTGGCCGAGCTGCCAGGAGCCCTCCACGTCGATCACGGTCACGCCCTGACCGGTGCCGCCCGGCCGCTGCCAGGCCCAGTGCGCGTCGACGCCCTCGGGCGCGGGCCGCAGATAGCCCTGCCGGCCGCTGTAGTCGGGCGTGACCGGCGTGCCCTCCTTCAGCCGCCCGCTGTCCTCTCCGATCCGGCCGAGTGAGGCGGGCACCGCGCCCGGCTTCACGTACGCCGTGTCGATCCCCGGCAGCGCGGCGATACGGGCCCGCAGTTCCTCGGCGCGGCTCTCCCCGCCGCGCACCCGGTAGAACAGCGCGAGGTCGGGCACGTCCTGTGTGCCGGTGGCCTGCTGAAGCCGGTCCTCGCTGCCGAACAGGGGCTCCAGTGCCAGCTGTTCATCAGTGAGGAACATGTTGAGAGCCGAGACATCGGCGCCCGCCACCGACCGGACGCCCTCGACCCGGGCACGCAGCCGGGCCTCGGGCCGGGCGACGACGATCAGTTCCTGCTCGGCTCCTCGATAGGTGAATCCCGCTCCGTCGGGCCCGGGCCCGGACGCTCCCGGGCCCTGCGCCGGCTGTGCCTGGTCGGTCATCGTCTGCCGCTCCCTTCGGTCCTGCGGGTGGCAAGTGCGGGTGGTGCGGCGCGCCTTCGGGGACAACCAAGCACTCGCGGACCGTTCCGTCCAGACCGCTTTCGCCAACTCGGTTTGGAATCAAGTTGAATTGGGCAACGTGTGCAATCCGGCTTGAAACAGATGTCACGCGGGAATCGGGTCAGATGTGTCCAGTCGCTGTCGAGGGGCTGTCTACGGCTGCGGGGACGGACGGCGTGTGGTGGGGTGGAGGAGTCAGTTGACCGTTGGACCAGCCGACGGCCGGTCCTGTCCGCGGAAGGACGCACCGTGGCCCCCGAGCACCGCTCCTTCGCACCTCATCCCACCCGCCGCGCACTCCTCACGGCCGGCGCCGCCACCGCCGGTGCCGTACTCGTCGGGTCCGCCGGCACCCCCGCCACGGCGGCCGGAAAGACCCGGCCCGCCGTGATCCACCTCCCGAACGGCTTCCGCCCGGAGGGCATCACCATCGGCGGCGGACCGTACGCCTACCTCGGCTCCCTCGGCGACGGCTCGGTCTACCGCGCCGACCTGCGCACCGGCGAGGGTTCCGTCATCTCGGCCGGGCCGGGCACGCCCTCGGTCGGCCTCAAACTCGATCACCGGGGACGACTCTTCGTCGCCGGACGCGGCCAGGGCGCCCGCGTCGTGGACGCCCGCACCGGCAAGATCCTCGCCTCGTACGTCCTCACCACGGCGACCCCGACGTTCGCCAACGATGTGTTCCTGGCCCCGCGCACGGCCTGGTTCACCGACTCCTACCAGCCCGCGCTCCATGCCCTGCCGCTCGGCCGGCGCGGCGAACTGCCGGACGCGGACGAGGTCGTGACGCTCACCCTGAGCGGCGCCTGGAGCCAGGTCCCCGGCGAGGTCGTCAACGCCAACGGCATCACCGGCACGCCCGACGGCTCCGCGCTGCTGGTGGTGCAGTCCGGGGTCGGCGGCCTGCACCGCGTGAACCCGCGCACCGGCGTCACCGAGCTGGTGGACCTCGGCGACGCGGCCCCGCTCACCAACGGCGACGGGCTGCTGCTGACCGGGCGGACGCTGTACGTCGTCCAGAACCGGCAGAACGCCATCGACGTGTTCAGGCTCACCGCCGACGGCCGCAGCGGCGCCTTCCAGCGCCGGATCACCGACTCGCTGTTCGACGTACCGACCACGGTGGCCGCGTACAAGGGCCGCCTCTACCTGCCCAACGCGCGCTTCACCACGACACCGGCACCGGAGACGACGTACGACGTGATCTCCGTGCCGGCGTGATCTCTGGCGGGAACTCCGTGCCGGCCTGCCGAGTTCCGTCCCCGTGAGGCGAGCGAGGGCGGTGCGCCCCGCGCACCGCCCTCGTCCTCACTCCTCCGACGACTCGTCTTCGTCCGTGCCGCTCGGCCTCGGCGGCTTGGGCGGCTTCGTCCGCCCACCCGGGTTGTCCTTCAGGAAGGGTCCGGTCTCCCCGCCGTCCGCCGTGGCGTGCCCGCCCGCCGACGGGTCCCGTCTGCGCAGATACCGCTCGAACTCGCGGGCGATCGCCTCGCCCGACGCCTCCGGCAGCTCCGCCGTGTCCCGGGCCTCCTCCAGCGACTGCACGTACTCCGCGACCTCGCTGTCCTCGGCGGCCAGCTGGTCCACGCCGACCTGCCAGGCGCGCGCGTCCTCGGGCAGCTCGCCCAGCGGGATGCGTACGTCGATCAGGTCCTCGAGCCGGTTGAGCAGGGCCAGCGTCGCCTTCGGGTTGGGCGGCTGCGAGACGTAGTGCGGAACGGCGGCCCACAGCGACACCGCGGGTACGCCCGCGTGGGTGCACGCCTCCTGGAGGACGCCGACGATGCCCGTCGGGCCCTCGTACTTGGTCTCCTCCAGATCCATGCGGCGGGCCAGGTCCGAGTCGGACGTGGTCCCGCTGATCGGGACCGGACGCGTGTGCGGGGTGTCGCCGAGCAGGGCGCCCAGGATGACCACCAGCTCCACGCCCAGCTCGTGCGCGAAGCCGAGGAGCTCGTTGCAGAACGAGCGCCAGCGCATGGATGGCTCGATACCCCGGACGAGCACGAGATCACGCGGCTTCTCGCCGCTGATGCGGACCACCGACAACCTTGTCGTGGGCCACGTGATCTTGCGCACTCCGTCGTCCATCCACACCGTGGGGCGGTTGACCTGGAAGTCGTAGTAGTCCTCGGCGTCCAGTGCCGCGAACACTTCGCCCTTCCACTCCCTGTCCAGATGCGCGACCGCGGTGGAGGCGGCGTCGCCGGCATCGTTCCAGCCCTCGAACGCGGCCACCATGACCGGGTCGATCAGCTCGGGAACCCCCTCGAGCTCGATCACCCAGTGCCTCCTTCCGACGTGCCCTCGCCTGACGACCCAACCTTACGGCGTGCGACGGGGGCGCCCGCAGCCCCCTTGTATGGGGAGTGAACGGATCACTGCCCCGTTCAGCACCCCGGAACACCCCGCAGCCATCCGAGCTGTCCCCGGCCGACGGGCGCGATCGACCGGCCCCGTCACCCACTCGTGTGGCAACGGCCGCAAGCCGCTCCCGGCATGGCCGACCTGCGGAACTCTTGGTCGGGTGAGCGGAGTTGCCTCCAGGTCACGCGTGCGGCGCGCCGGGATCGTCCACGGGCGGCCGTGGGCGTGGCTCTGCTGCCGACCGGCGGCCGGGGCCTGTCTGGCGTTCACCTGCCGGGGGGACCGCGCCGAGGCGGCGTCCGCGGCGGCGGCAGGCCCGTTTCCGCTGCCGGTGTCCTGGCGGGATGCCGACACCGGCCGGGTCGGGGTGAGGGAGGGGCCGGCGGGGCCGGGACGGGGGGATCGGCGCGGTCTTCGCGGACCGTGTGCGTGATCGCCGGCTGCTGATGCCCGGGGTGCCCCTCGGCGCCGCGCCCGACGGCCGGGCCACCTGACACCCCGCCCCGACTCACAGAGTGGACCGCAGCCACTGCTCCACGCTCGCGATGTGCACCGTCGCCCACGACCGGGCCGCCTCCGCGTCGCGGTCCCGCAGCGCCTCCAGGATCGCCCGGTGTTCGTGCAGGGTCCGCCTCACCGCGTCCTCCTGGGTGAGGCCGCGCCAGATGCGCGCTCGCGTGGTGGGTCCGGACAGGCCGTCCAGCAGCGAGCACAGGACCGAGTTCCCCGAGCTCTGCACGATGCCCCGGTGGAACTCCAGGTCGCAGGCGACCAGCTCCTCCACCGACGGGTCGTTGCCGAGCTTGTCCAACTGGTTCGTCAGCGCGCCCAGTTGCTGTTCGCTGATCCGCGACGCGGCCATCGCCGTGGCGGCAGGCTCCAGGATGCGGCGCACGGCGAGGAACTCCAGCACCGTGTCGTCGCGGTGGAAGTCGACGACGAAGCTCAGCGCCTCCAGCAGCAGTTGCGGATCCAGACTCGTGACGTACGTGCCGTCGCCCTGCCGGACGTCCAGGATCCGGATCAGCGACAGGGCGCGCACGGCCTCACGCAGGGAGTTGCGGGACAGCCCGAGTTCGGCGGCCAGTTCGCTCTCCTTGGGGAGCCGGTCGCCGGGGCGGAGCGCGCCGGAGACGATCATGCCCTTGATCTTTTCGATCGCCTCGTCGGTGACTGCCATGGCCGGCCTCCCTGCCGTTCGGGATGTCGTGCAAGACATCCGATGTCTGACGCCATTATGCGGGGTCGACCGAGTGGGCGACCTATACTCCGGACCCATGGCCGACGCAGCGACCTCACCGGACCCCGACCTGGTCAGCGCCCTGCGGGCGTTGTCGAATCCGGTGCGCTTGCAGTTGCTGCTGTGGCTGCGTGAGCCCGAGCGGCACTTCCCGGACCGGGCCATCGCGGACCCCGGCGAGGTCGGGGTGTGCGTGAGCCACATCCAGGCCAAGGCGGGGCTGGCGCAGTCGACGGTGTCGGCGTATCTGGCGGAGCTGCAGCGGGCTGGGCTCGTGCGGGCGACGCGGGTGGGGAAGTGGACCCACTACCGGCGTGACGAGGACCGCATCGCCGGGCTGGTCGCCCAACTCGGGGAGACCCTCTAGTCGTTGGCGTGTCTCGCGTCGGGCGTGGCGTGTCTGTTGCTTCTCATATCGAGAATCTGCGATATTTCGATCCATGGTGAACCTGGGAACGTTCGGCATCTACACCTTCGACTTCGAGCACCAGCCGGCCACACAGGTACGCGACTCGGCCCAGGAACTGGAGGGACGAGGATGGCGGGCGCTGTGGGTCCCCGAAGTCGGCGGCCGCGAGGCCCTCACCCATGCCGGCCATCTGCTCGCCGGCACCGAGCGGTTGCACGTCGTCAACGGCATCGCCCAGATCTGGTCCCGCGAGCCCCGGGCCACGTACGGCGCGAGCGCCCTGCTTGCCGACGCCTACCCGGGCCGGCATGTGCTCGGCCTGGGCTTCGGCGGGCTCAAGAGGCCGGGCGTCAAACCGCTGGCGGCGATGGCCGGCTACCTCGACGAGCTGGACGCCCTCGCAAAGGAGTCACCCGTCCCCGCCCCGCAGACCCCGGTACGGCGCGTCCTGGCCGCGTACGGCCCCAAGATGCTCGCCCTGGCCCGGGACCGCTCCCTCGGCGCGCATACCTACCACGTCAACACCGCCCACACGGTGGCCGCGAGGGAGATCCTCGGCCTGGACGCCTTCCTCGGCGTCGAGCACCCGGTGCTCCTCCAGCCCGACCCCGCCCGGGCGCGCGCGGCCGCACGCGAGCATCTGCGGCCGTATCTCAACACCCCGTACAACCTCGCCAAGTTCCGCAGGCTGGGCTACTCAGACGAGGAGATCGAGCACGGCGGCAGCGACCGCCTCGTGGACGACCTGGTGTTCTGGGGAGACGTGGACACGGTGGCCGACAAGCTCCGGGCCCATGTCGCGGCGGGGGCCGATCATGTCGCCGTCCAGGTGATCGGCATCGAGCCGGGCGGATCCGCGTCGGCGCACTGGAGACGGCTCGGCGAGGCGCTGCTTCCCTGAGAGCGAAAAGGTTCCCTGAGAGACGAAAGCTTCCCTGAGAGACGAAGCTTCCCTGAGAGACGGAAGGGGCGGCTCCGTCGGCATGGAGCCGCCCCTTCCGGTGGTGGCCGGCCCCGGTGCGGAAGGGGCCGCCCTCGTACGGTCCGGCCTGGTCAGGGGAGTGGCCGGACCTGGCGCCGTGGGAGGCTCATCCGGCGAAACCCTCCCTCGGCGCGTGCGAGGTCACTTTTTGTCGAGCAGGTCCTGCACCTTCGCCCGGACGTCGTCCGTCGCCAGACCCCGGATCGTCAGCGTCGTGCGGCGGCGCAGCACGTCGTCCTGCGTCTCGGCCCACTCGCTGTCCCGGGCGTAGACGACCTGGGCCCAGATCTCCGGGGCGTCCGGGTGGACGCGCTCGCCCAGCTCCGGGTTCTCGTTGGCGATGCGGGCGATGTCGAAGGCCAGCGAGCCGTAGTGGGTGGCCAGGTGCTTGGCGGTGTCCGCCGCCATGCGCGGACCCGGCGCCGGGCGGTCGGTGAGCAGTCGGTGGGCGACCGCGCGCGGGTTGGCGATACCCGGCAGAGGCAGCTTCTTCGGCAGCGAGGCGATCGGCTCGAAGTCGTCGCCCAGCGGGTGGCCCGGCAGCGCCTCCAGCTTCTTCATGATCGTGCGGCCGATGTGCCGGAAGGTGGTCCACTTGCCGCCCGCGACGGACAGCATGCCGCCCCGGCCCTCGGTCACGACCGTCTCGCGCTTGGCCTTCGCCGTGTCACCGGGGCCGCCCGGCAGTACGCGCAGACCCGCGAAGGAGTAGGTGATGAGGTCGCGGTCCAGCTGCTGGTCCCGGATGGAGAACGCGGCCTCGTCCAGGATCTGGGCTATGTCCTTCTCGGTGACCGCGACGTCCGCCGGGTCGCCCTCGAACTCCTCGTCCGTGGTGCCCAGCAGGAGCATGTCCTCCCAGGGCAGCGCGAAGGTGATGCGGTACTTGTCGATCGGAGTCGCGAGCGCCGCCTTCCAGGGGGCGGTCCGCTTCAGGACCAGATGCGCGCCCTTCGACAGGCGGATCGACGGCGCGGCATCGGGGTCCTCCATCTTGCGCAGGTGGTCGACCCACGGGCCGGTCGCGTTCAGCACGAGGCGGGCGTTGACGCCGAACTCGTCACCGGTCGTGCGGTCCTTCAGGTCCGCGCCGGTCACCCGGCCCTTGGTGAAGCGCAGGCCGGTGACCTCGGCGTGGTTGAGCACGACCGCGCCCGCCTCGACGGCCCCGCGGACCGTCATCAGCGCCATACGCGCGTCGTTCATCTGGTCGTCGCCATACACGGCCACGGCCTTGAGGTTGTCGGTGCGCAGCTCGGGCACGTCCTGCGCCGCCTTGGCGGGGGAGAGGAGGTGCCCGACGCCGTCACCGAACGCGGAGAGCGCGGAGTAGGCGAAGACGCCCGCCCCGAGCTTCGCGGCGCCGTGCGGCCCGCCCTTGTACACGGGGAGGTAGAACGTGAGCGGGTTCGCCAGGTGGGGAGCCACCTGGCGGGAGACCGCACGGCGCTCGAAGTGGTTCTCCGCCACCAGCTTCACCGCGCCGGTCTGCAGGTAGCGCAGACCGCCGTGGAGCAGCTTGGAGGAGGCGGAGGAGGTGGCGCCGGCGAAGTCGCCGGCGTCGACCAGAGCCACCCTGAGGCCGGACTGCGCGGCGTGCCAGGCGGTGGAGATGCCCAGGATGCCGCCGCCGATCACGAGAAGGTCGTACGACGCCTTGGAGAGCTGCTCCCGGGTCTCGGCTCGGCTCGGGTTGGAGCCGGAGGCCGGGTGCGTCCCCAGGGCAGGCACGGAACTCAGGGTGGACTGACTGGTCATGTCGGGTTCTTACTCCTCATCAGAGCTTCAGAGCTTTCGAGGGCTCTCGTCAGCTCTCGTCGTCCTCGATCCAGCCCATGGTCCGCTCGACGGCCTTGAGCCAGTTCTTGTACTCACGGTCGCGGGTGTCCGCGTCCATGTGGGGGGTCCACTCGGCGGCCCGGCGCCAGTTGGCGCGCAGTTCGTCGGTGCTGGACCAGAAGCCGACGGCGAGACCGGCGGCGTAGGCGGCGCCGAGGCAGGTGGTCTCGGCGACCATCGGGCGCACCACGGGTGCGTCCAGGACGTCCGAGAGGGTCTGCATCAGCAGGTTGTTGGAGGTCATGCCGCCGTCGACCTTCAGGGCCACCAGCTCGTCGCCGGAGTCCTTGACCATGGCGTCGGCGATCTCCCGCGTCTGCCACGCGGTCGCCTCCAGGACGGCACGCGCGAGGTGCGCCTTGGTGACGTACCGGGTCAGGCCGGCGATCACACCGCGGGCGTCGGAGCGCCAGTGCGGGGCGAACAGGCCGGAGAAGGCCGGTACGAAGTAGGCACCGCCGTTGTCCTCGACCGAGAGCGCGAGCGTCTCGATCTCGGCGGCGGTGGAGATCAGGCCCATCTGGTCGCGCATCCACTGCACCAGCGAGCCGGTGACGGCGATCGAGCCTTCCAGGGCGTACACCGTCGGCTGCTCGCCGATCTTGTAGCCGACCGTGGTCAGCAGACCGGCGTAGGAGTTGATGATCTTGTCACCGGTGTTCATCACCATGAAGGTGCCGGTGCCGTAGGTGGACTTGACCTCGCCCTCGGAGAAGCAGGTCTGGCCGAACAGGGCCGCCTGCTGGTCGCCGAGCGCGGAGGCGACCGGGATGCCGGCGAGCAGGTCGCCCAGCTTGCCGCCGGTGACCTCGCCGTAGACCTCGGCGGAGGACCGGATCTCGGGCAGGATCTGCAGCGGCACGCCGATCGACTCGGCGATCTTGTCGTCCCACTCCATGGTGTGGAGGTTCATCAGCATGGTGCGGGAGGCGTTGGTGACGTCGGTGACGTGCTTGCCGCCGTTGACACCGCCGGTCAGGTTCCAGATGACCCAGGTGTCCATGGTGCCGAAGAGGATGTCGCCGGCCTCGGCGCGCTCCTTGAGGCCCTCGACGTTGTCCAGCAGCCAGCGGGCCTTGGGGCCGGCGAAGTAGGAGGCGAGGGGGAGGCCGGTCTCGCGGCGGAAGCGGTCCTGGCCGACGTTACGGCCGAGCTCGCGGCAGAGGGCGTCGGTGCGGGTGTCCTGCCAGACGATGGCGTTGTGGACGGGCTCACCGGTGTTCTTGTCCCACAGCACGGTCGTCTCGCGCTGGTTGGTGATGCCGATGGCCTTGATGTCGTCGCGGGTGATGCCGGCCTTCTGGATGGCTCCGGCGACGACCTCCTGGACGTTGGTCCAGATCTCGTTGGCGTTGTGCTCGACCCAGCCCGGCTTCGGGAAGATCTGCTCGTGCTCCTTCTGGTCGACGGAGACGATCCGGCCGTCGCGGTCGAAGACGATGCAGCGGGACGAGGTGGTGCCCTGGTCGATGGCGGCGATGAAGGGCCCGGCGGTGTGGGCGTCGGTCACTGTTGGCTCCTGGAAGTTCCGTGGTTATGGGGCTTTACGTACGGCGCGTGCTGAGAGTTTCGGTGCTTCTCACTCAAACGGGTGAAGCTCGTACTCCTAAGCAAAAGCGACGTTGTAGATGCCTGCCGCGATGGCGCCGCCGATCAGCGGACCGACCACCGGGATCCAGGCGTAGCCCCAGTCGGAACCGCCCTTGTTGGGCAGGGGCAGAAGGGCGTGGACGATACGAGGACCGAGGTCACGGGCCGGGTTGATCGCATAGCCGGTCGGGCCGCCGAGCGACAGACCGATCGAGACGACCACGAGCGCGGTGATCAGGGCACCCAGGGTGCCGAGGCCCTTGCCGCTGTCGTTCAGGCCCTGCGTGAGGACCGCGAGCACCAGCACGACGGTGCCGATGATCTCCGTGAGGAGGTTCTGCACCGCGTTCCGGATCTCGGGACCGGTGGAGAAGATGCCTAGGACCGGGCCGGCGCCCTTCTCCTGGGCCTCGACGGCCTTGGCCGCGGTGGCCTGCGCACCCGGACCGCCGACGATCTCCTTGTCGGTGAGGTGGGCGTGGAACTGGCCGTAGTAGGCGACCCACACCAGAGCCGCACCGATCATGGCGCCGAGCAGCTGTCCGGCGAAGTACGTCGGAACGTTGCTCCAGTCGTTGTCCTTGATCGCGAGCGCGACGGTCACGGCCGGGTTCAGGTGGGCGCCGGACAGCGGCGCCGAGGTGTAGACCGCCGTGAGTACTGCGAAGCCCCACCCGAAGGTGATGGCGAGCCAGCCGGCGTTGCGGGCCTTGGAGGCCTTCAGCGTCACAGCGGCGCAGACGCCGCCGCCGAGCAGGATGAGTATGGCGGTACCGATGGTCTCGCCGATGAAGATGTCGGAGCTGGACACCCGCGACTCCTTTGTCCTTCGTCCAGGGGAAGCCGAACCTCCGGGTCCCTCCGGTGGTTCGCGTCGCCCTCGGGTGAGAGCGGCGCCGGCCCTTGGCGTTGTCACACTCTAGCGCGTATTGCCGGTAGGTGTTCGACAATGCCGACCGATGGACGGGAGCTTGCCCCGAGGTCACACATGCGTCAAGGGTCACGTCGTCGAATGTGCGATCGTTATTGCTTGTGTTGATTTGTCGACACCGATGAGGACAGTGCGGGGGAACGGCGAAGCGCCGGAACGTCCTACGACGTCCCGGCGCCCATATCTCGCCTCGCTGGGTTTCTCAGAACCGCCCGGCGCCCAGGTCCCGCGACACCGCGCGGGCGCAGTCCCGCACCGCCGCCACCAGCTCGGGGCGCAGCTCGCCGTCCCGGCACAGCCGCTCCACGGCCCCGGTGATGCCGACCGAGCCGACCGGCATTCGGCGCCGGTCGTGGATGCAGGCGGCGACGGAGGCGACGCCCTCCCAGGTCTCCTCGACGTCGGCCGCGTAGCCACGCGCGCGTGTCACGTCGAGGATGTGCTCGAAGGCGTCCAGTTCACACACGGTGCGGTCGGTGAAGGCCTTGCGGTCGGCCTCGATCACCTCGCTGTGCGCGACCGGGTCGTACGCCGACAGGACCTTGCCCAGGGCGGTGGAGTGCAGCGGCTGCATGGCGCCGATCTCCAGCACCTGCCGGCTGTCGTCGGGGCGGAAGACGTGGTGGACGATCAGTACGCCCTGCTGGTGCAGCACGCCCAGGTAGACGCTCTCCCCGCTGGAGCGGGCCAGGTCGTCCGTCCACACCAGGGCGCGGGCCCGCAGCTCGTGCACGTCCAGATAGGTGGTGCCCAGCCGCAGCAGCTCGGCGCCCAGCTGATAGCGCCCGGAGGCGTCGTCCTGCTCGACGAAACCCTCCTGCTGGAGGGTGCGCAGGATTCCATGGGCGGTGCCCTTGGCGAGGCCCAGCGACGAGGCGATGTCGGACAGGCCGAGCCGTCGCTCACCGCCTGCGAGAAGCCGCAGCATCGCGGCCGCCCGTTCGAGCGACTGGATGTTCCGTGCCATCGCCGTACTGCCTCCGTCCCCTTCGAGCGTCGACCGTGCGACGTCGCTGCCGCCGTTCGGCAATGTCGAACACTACCGGTCGATGCCGACCTCCCGCCAATGTTCGGCAGTTATCCGTCCACTGGTGTTGCCTCGCCCGTGGCCGAAGATCGACCCTGGCGTCATCCTCGTCCCGCGTCGTGGACCGCCTGACCGTTCGACGGCGGTCCCGGCTACCCTGGCGGCGTGCGCCCACTGCGGACCGATCCGTAAAGGGCGCAAAGCCGACAGCCGTCGCACTCCAGGGAGCCCTTACATGGCCTCGTTGCCACCGACCCCTTCCGCCGACAGCCGGACCCGTGTGTCCGCGCTCCGAGAGGCGCTCGCCACCCGAGTGGTGGTCGCCGACGGAGCGATGGGCACCATGTTGCAGGCCCAGGAGCCCACACTCGAGGACTTCGAGAACCTCGAGGGCTGCAACGAGATCCTCAACCTGACCCGCCCCGACATCGTCCGCTCCGTGCACGAGGAGTACTTCGGCGCGGGCGTGGACTGCGTCGAGACGAACACGTTCGGCGCAAACCACTCGGCCATGGCCGAGTACGACATCGCCGACCGGGTGTACGAGCTGTCCGAGGCGGGAGCCCGTATCGCCCGCGAGACGGCCGACGCGTTCGGCGCCCGTGACGGCCGCCAGCGGTGGGTGCTCGGCTCGATCGGACCCGGCACGAAGCTGCCGACCCTCGGCCACATCGGCTACGGCCCGCTGCGCGACGGCTTCCAGGCGAACGCCGAGGGCCTGCTCGCCGGCGGCGCGGACGCCCTGATCGTGGAGACCACGCAGGACCTCCTCCAGACGAAGTCGTCGATCCTGGGCGCCCGCCGCGCCATGGAGGCGACCGGCACCGAGGTGCCGCTGCTGGTCTCCATGGCCTTCGAGACCACCGGCACCATGCTGCTCGGCTCCGAGATCGGCGCCGCACTGACCGCGCTGGAGCCCCTCGGCATCGACATGATCGGCCTGAACTGCTCGACGGGCCCGGCCGAGATGAGCGAGCACCTGCGCTACCTCGCCCGGCACTCGCGCACCCCGCTGCTGTGCATGCCGAACGCCGGCCTGCCGATCCTGACCAAGGACGGCGCCCACTTCCCGCTCGACCCGGAGGGCCTGGCCGACGCCCAGGAGACCTTCGTACGGGACTACGGCCTGAACCTCATCGGCGGCTGCTGCGGCACCACCCCCGAGCACCTCAGGCAGCTCGTGGAGCGGGTCCGGGACGCCACGCCGGTGGAGCGCAGGCCGCAGCCCGAGCCCGGCGCCGCCTCCCTCTACCAGACGGTCCCGTTCCGCCAGGACACCTCCTACCTGGCCATCGGCGAGCGCACCAACGCCAACGGCTCGAAGAAGTTCCGCGAGGCCATGCTGGACGCGCGCTGGGACGACTGTGTGGAGATGGCCCGCGACCAGATCCGCGAGGGCGCCCACATGCTCGACCTGTGCGTCGACTACGTCGGCCGGGACGGCGTCGCCGACATGGAGCAACTGGCCGGCCGCTTCGCCACCGCCTCCACGCTGCCGATCGTCCTGGACTCGACCGAGGTCGACGTCATCGAGGCCGGTCTGGAGAAGCTCGGCGGGCGCGCGGTCATCAACTCCGTCAACTACGAGGACGGCGACGGCCCCGAGTCCCGCTTCGCGAAGGTCACCAAGCTCGCCCGCGAGCACGGCGCCGCGCTGATCGCGCTGACCATCGACGAGGAGGGCCAGGCCCGCACCCCGCAGAAGAAAGTCGAGATCGCCGAGCGGCTGATCGAGGACCTCACGACGAACTGGGGCATCCTCGAGTCCGACATCCTCATCGACACCCTGACCTTCACCATCTGCACCGGTCAGGAGGAGTCCCGCAAGGACGGCATCGCCACCATCGAGGCGATCCGCGAGCTCAAGCGGCTCCACCCGGACGTCCAGACCACCCTCGGCCTGTCGAACATCTCCTTCGGCCTGAACCCGGCCGCCCGCATCCTGCTCAACTCCGTCTTCCTCGACGAGTGCGTCAAGGCGGGCCTGGACTCGGCGATCGTGCACGCGTCGAAGATCCTGCCGATCGCCCGCTTCTCCGAGGAAGAGGTGCAGACCGCCCTCGACCTCATCCACGACCGCCGCGCCGAGGGCTACGACCCGCTGCAGAAGCTCATGGCCCTGTTCGAGGGCGCCACCGCCAAGTCCCTGAAGGCCGGCAAGGCCGAGGAACTGGCCGCCCTCCCGCTGGACGAGCGCCTCAAGCGCCGCATCATCGACGGCGAGAAGAACGGCCTGGAAGCCGACCTCGGCGAGGCCCTCCAGGCCCGCTCCGCCCTCGACATCGTCAACGAGACGCTCCTGGACGGCATGAAGGTCGTCGGCGAGCTGTTCGGCTCCGGCCAGATGCAGCTGCCGTTCGTGCTCCAGTCCGCCGAGGTGATGAAGTCCGCCGTCGCCTACCTCGAACCGCACATGGAGAAGACGGACGCCGACGGCAAGGGCACCATCGTGCTGGCCACGGTCCGCGGCGATGTCCACGACATCGGCAAGAACCTGGTGGACATCATTTTGTCCAACAACGGCTACAACGTGGTCAACCTGGGCATCAAGCAGCCCGTCTCCGCGATCCTGGAAGCCGCCGAGGAGCACCGGGCCGACGTCATCGGCATGTCCGGGCTGCTGGTGAAGTCCACGGTGATCATGAAGGAGAACCTGGAGGAGCTCAACCAGCGCGGTCTCGCGGCCGATTACCCGGTCATCCTCGGCGGCGCCGCCCTCACCCGCGCGTACGTCGAGCAGGACCTGCACGAGATCTACGAGGGCGAAGTCCGCTACGCCCGCGACGCGTTCGAGGGCCTGCGTCTGATGGACGCTCTCATCGGCGTCAAGCGGGGCGTGCCCGGTGTGCAGCTGCCCGAGCTCAAGCAGCGCCGGGTCAAGAGCGCCGCCGCGACGGCCGTACTGGACGAGCGCCCCGAGGAAGGCCATGTCCGCTCCGACGTCGCCACCGACACCCCGCTCCCCGAGCCGCCGTTCTGGGGCACCCGCGTCATCAAGGGCATCCAGCTCAAGGAGTACGCGTCCTGGCTCGACGAGGGTGCCCTCTTCAAGGGCCAGTGGGGCCTGAAGGAGACCCGCAGCGGCGACGGACCGTCGTACCAGGAACTCGTCGAGACAGAGGGCCGCCCGCGGCTGCGCGGCCTGCTCGACAAGCTCCAGACGGACAACCTCCTGGAAGCAGCGGTGGTCTACGGCTACTTCCCGTGCGTCTCCAAGGACGACGACCTGATCCTGCTGGACGAGCACGGCAACGAACGCACCCGCTTCAGCTTCCCGCGTCAGCGCCGTGGCCGGCGGCTGTGCCTCGCGGACTTCTTCCGCCCGCAGGAGTCGGGCGAGACGGACGTCGTGGGCCTCCAGGTCGTCACCGTGGGCTCGCGGATCGGCGAGGAGACGGCCCGGATGTTCGAGGCCAACGCCTACCGGGACTACCTCGAACTGCACGGCCTGTCCGTGCAGTTGGCGGAGGCGCTCGCCGAGTACTGGCACGCGCGCGTGCGCTCCGAGCTGGGCTTCGCCGGTGAGGACCCGGCCGACATCGAGGACATGTTCGCGCTGAAGTACCGGGGCGCCCGCTTCTCCCTCGGCTACGGCGCCTGCCCCAACCTCGAGGACCGGGCCAAGATCGCCGACCTGCTCCAGCCGGAGCGCATCGGCGTCCACCTGTCCGAGGAGTTCCAGCTGCACCCCGAGCAGTCCACGGACGCGATCGTCATCCACCACCCCGAGGCGAAGTACTTCAACGCACGCTGAGGCGGCCCCCGGCCCGATTCCGGGCGGGTAACAGGTGTGCCCCGAGGCACACCGGTCAAACCAGGCGCTTCGTTCGCGCAGGTCGTACACTGGACGGTCCACCGCAGGCCGGTTCCCTCCGTGGGAACCGGCCTGGTCGTCCCTTCAAGGAGGTACGTGGATGACCAGCACGGTCCCCGCACCAGTAACCCGTACGGCCGACGGCTCGGCCCTGCAGGCGGTCCTCCTCGACATGGACGGAACCCTGGTGGACACCGAGGGCTTCTGGTGGGACGTCGAGGTCGAGGTCTTCGCGAGCCTGGGCCACACCCTCGACGACACCTGGCGCCATGTCGTGGTCGGCGGCCCGATGAGCCGCAGCGCCGGGTTCCTGATCGAGGCCACCGGCGCCGACATCCCCCTCGCCGAGCTCACGCTGCTGCTGAACCAGGGCTTCGAGGACCGAATCGACCGCGCCCTGCCGCTGATGCCGGGCGCGGCCCGGCTGCTGGCCGAGCTGGCCGCGTACGAGATCCCCACGGCCCTGGTCTCGGCCTCGCACCGGCGCATCATCGACCGTGTGCTCACCTCGCTCGGCCCCCAGTACTTCGCGCTGACCGTCGCCGGCGACGAGGTGGAGCGCACCAAGCCGCACCCGGACCCGTACCTGTTCGCCGCGGCCGGACTGGGCGCCGATCCCGCCCGATGCGCGGTCGTCGAGGACACCGCGACCGGCGTCGCCGCGGCGGAGGCCGCCGGCTGTCATGTGGTGGCCGTGCCGTCGGTCGCGCAGATCACCCCGGCTGCCCGGCGCACCGTGGTGACCTCGCTGGAAGAGGTCGATCTGGCATTTCTGCGCGGCCTGATCACCGTCTGACGACGACTGACAACGTCCGACAGCGGAAATAGGGCCGGTGTTCACCCAGCGTGCAGCACCGATAGCGCGGGAATTCCGCAAGGGAATTCGAGTGGCGCCCGATGGCTGAATTCCGGTGCGCGCCAGGACCGTTCAGTTTGTGACGTTTACCACTGCTCGCGGGGTCGACAGGTGACCCGCCGTGTGCAGTACCCCCGCTGTGGAGGGCTTGGGGCACACCTTTGTGTCCCGATTGATGGATCGGTGCACGAATCCTTCCGGTCCAAGGTTTCCGGTGCGTTCGCGACCGGCTCCACAGCGTGATGGGGGCTCAACTCCGGTCGCGGCGAACGCTCCTGCGGGCGCGGACTAACCTCGTCGCGAGAACATCGAACTTACCCCGTGATCCGCCGCGACACCCCTGCATGCCGGGTACACGGAGTCGACAGCTGGAGAAACCCGAGCATGAACCGCAAGAGTTTGGTGCTGCCGGCCGTCATCGGCCTGCTTGTGCCGGTTCTCGCCGCCTGTGGCGGAACCGACAGCGGCAGCGACAGCGGCGACGCGATCGTCGTCGGCACCACTGACGCGTTCACTGCCTCGAAGGACGCTCCCGCACCGCTCGATCCGGCATACGCCTACGACGTCGGCACTTGGAACATCCTGCGCCAGACCGTGCAGACCCTGATGATCCAGCCGCGCGGCGAGGGCGAACCGGTACCCGAGGCCGCCCAGACCTGCGGCTTCACCGACAGCGGCAACGAACGCTACGCGTGCACCCTGCGCAAGGACCTGAAGTTCGCGAACGGCGACCCGGTCACCGCGGACGATGTGAAGTACTCCATCGACCGCGCCCGCGCCCTCAAGGCCGACAGCGGCGTCTTCGCCCTGCTGTCCACCATCGACACCGTCGAGACCCAGGGCGACCGCGAGGTCGTCTTCCACCTCAAGACCGCCGACGCCACCTTCCCGTTCAAGCTGTCCACCCCGGTCGCGGGCATCGTCGACCCGGACATCTACGCCAAGGACAAGCTGCGCGACGGCTTCGAGCTCGACGGCTCAGGCCCGTACACCCTCCAGGCCGAGGTCAAGAACGACGAACTGGTCTCCGCCGTGTTCACCAAGAACCCCGACTACAAGGGGAGTCTGAAGGTGAACAACGACAAGGTCGAACTGCGCAACTTCGCGGACGCCGACGAGATGGGCACCGCCCTCGACAAGGGCGACATCGACCTGATGACCCGCACCATGTCGCCCGAGCAGATCCAGAAGCTGTCGGCCGACTCCGACGACACCGTCGACCTCGTCGACATGTCCGGCCTGGAAATCCGCTACCTGGCCTTCAACACCAACGACGCGTCGGTCCGTACGAAGGCCGTCCGCCAGGCCATGGCACAGGTCATCGACCGCGGCGAACTCGTCTCCAAGGTCTACGGCTCCCAGGCCGAACCGCTGTACTCGCTGGTCCCCGCCAGCATCACGGGCCATTCCAACGCGTTCTTCAACAAGTACGGCGACCCGAGCACCGCCAAGGCCAAGTCCCTGCTGGAGGAGGCCGACGTCACCACCCCGGTGAAGCTCACGCTGCACTACACCACCGACCACTACGGCTCGGCCACGAAGAAGGAGTTCGAGCTGCTGAAGAAGCAGCTCAACGACAGCGGCCTGTTCGACGTCGACATCAAGGGCGCCCCCTGGGCGACGTTCCGCCCCGCCGAGCAGAAGGGCGAGTACGAGGTCTACGGCATGGGCTGGTTCCCGGACTTCCCGGACGCCGACAACTACCTCGCGCCCTTCCTCGACAAGGACAACTTCCTCGGCTCGCCGTACGCCAACAGCACGATCCGCAACACCCTCATCCCGGAGTCCCGCCGCGTCGCCGACCGGCTGTCGGCGTCCGGCAGCCTGACGGACATTCAGGACATCGTCGCCGATGACGTGCCCGTGCTGCCGCTGTGGCAGGGCAAGCAGTTCGTCGCCGCCGGCGACGACGTCACGGGCACGGCATACGTGCTCAACTCCTCCTCGACCCTTCAGCTGTGGGAGCTCGGCCGTGGCGTGAGCGGCTGACCTCACCCGTGCCCGGCGGCCACGACCAGGGCGCCGGCACGGCCCGGGATCCAGCACGGGTGCCCGGGGTACCTCGCAACCGACGACAAGGCACTCGTAAGTGAACATGCGCAACCAGTGGCCGGTCCTGCCCGTCGTGGCAGGGCTGGCCTCCGGCCTGCTGACCGGCTGTGGAACGGAGACCGGGGACGCCGGGGGGACCGGTACCTCGGTGGTCATGGGGATGTCGGACGACGTCCTGGCCACCGACCCCGCTTCCGGCTACGACCCCGGCTCCTGGCTGTTGTTCAACAACGTCTTCCAGTCGCTGCTCAGCTTCCCCAAGGGCGCCACCGAACCGCAGCCCGAGGCCGCTGAGCAGTGCGCCTTCTCCGACACGCAGACGACGGTCTACAGGTGCACGCTCAGAGACGGCCTGAAGTTCAGCAACGGTGACGCGCTCACCGCGGAGGATGTCAAGTTCTCCTTCGACCGCATGCTGAAGATCAACGACCCCGACGGCCCCGCGGTCATGTTCCCCACGCTCGACAAGGTCGAGACGCCCGACGACAAGACGGTCGTCTTCCAGCTCAACACCCCCGACGCCACCTTCCCGAGCAAGATAGCCTCCGGCGCCGGCTCCATCGTCGACCAGGAACAGTACGACGCGAGCGGGCTGCGCAAGGACGACCAGGCGGTCGGTTCCGGCCCGTACAAGCTCGACAAGTTCGACGACGACGAGGCCGTCTTCTCCGTCAACGAGAACTACAAGGGCACCGCGAAGGTACAGAACGACGGCGTGACCCTGAAGTTCTTCCACGGCGACCAGGACGCCCTGAAGAAGGCCCTGAGCGCCAAGGAGGTCGACATCGCCTACCGCGGCCTCACCGCGGGCGGCATCGCCGACGTCGAGAAGTCCGGCGGCGACTCCGGTGTAGAGGTCGTCGAGGGCAGCAGCGCCGAGGTCCAGCACCTCGTCTTCAACCTGGACGACCCGGTCGCAGGCCAGCTCGGCGTCCGAAAGGCCATGGCCTACCTCATCGACCGTGACGCCCTCATCAAGGACGTCTACCAGGGCACGGCCACGCCGCTGTACTCGATCATCCCGGCCGGCATCAGCGGCCACAACACGGCCTTCTTCGACACCTACGGCGCCCGCCCCTCCAAGGAGAAGGCCGCCGCGGCCCTGCAGGACGAGGGCATCGAGGGCAAGGTCAAGCTGACTCTCTGGTCCACTCCGTCGCGCTACGGCCCGGCCACCGACCAGGAGTTGCAGACGATCGCGCAGCAGCTCAACGCCAGCGGCCTGTTCGACGCCGATGTGCAGTCCGTCGCGTTCGACCAGTACGAGAAGGACATCGCCGACGGCAAGTACGGCGTGTACGTGAAGGGCTGGATTCCGGACTACCCGGACGCCGACAGCTTCACGGCCCCCTTCTTCGGCAAGGGCAACGTGCTGGGCAACAACTACAGCAACGACGCCATCACCGGCACGCTCATCCCGCGCACCGCCGCCGAGAGCGACCGCGCCGCGACGGACGACGAGTTCAACGAACTCCAGGACATCGTGGCCCGGGAACTCCCCGTCCTTCCGGTCTGGCAGGCCAAGCAGTACGCGGTCGTCCGCGACAACGTCTACGGCCTGGAGTACTGCCTCGACGCCTCCACCGTGTTCCGCTTCTGGGAGCTGAGCAAGGGCTGACGGGCGTCGTACGCGACGCACCTGCGCTAAGCAGGAAAACAAGCGGAGGGCGCCCCTTCTCAGGAAGAGGCGCCCTCCGCGGCGTCGTACGGGCTCCTACTGGGCGCCGGGACGCACCAGCCCGCTCTCGTACGCGTACACCGCGGCCTGCACCCGGTCCCGCAGGCCCAGCTTGGTCAGGACGTGACCCACATGCGTCTTGACGGTCGTCTCGCTGACGAAGAGGTCGGCGGCGATCTCGGCATTGGACAGGCCCCGCGCCACCAGCTTCAGCACCTCCACCTCGCGGTCCGTCAGCGTGTGCAGGGTGTCCGGAACCGGCTCGTCGCCCGACGGCAGATGCGTGGCGTACTTGTCGAGCAGCCGGCGCGTGATGCTCGGCGCGAGCATCGCCTCGCCGCCGGCGACCACCCGGATCGCCTGCACCAGCTCATTGGCCGGGGCGTCCTTCAGCAGGAAACCGCTGGCTCCGGCCTTGAGCGCCTCCACCACATACTCGTCGAGATCGAACGTGGTCAGCACCAGCACCTTCGCCGGGCCGTCCCGCCCGGGACCGGTGATCTGCCGTGTCGCCTCGACCCCGTCCATCCGAGGCATGCGGATGTCCATCAGAACCACGTCGGGCTGCAGGGCCCGCACCTGGTCGAGAGCTTGGAGGCCGTCACCGGCCTCGCCCACGACCGCGATGTCCTGCTCCGCCTCCAGAATCATCCGGAAGCCGGTACGCAGCAGGGGCTGGTCGTCGACCAGTAGGACGCGGATGGCCACGTGAGTCTCCTTCGCCTAGTCCGGGCCCATTCTGCCCTGCGCACCGCCGCCGGACTCGCCCGCCCTGACCGGCAACGGATACGGCGGGGGAGTGCCGCCGAATTCTGGGCAGTGGGCCTGGTGGTCGCACCAGCCGCACAGCTTCGTCTGCCGGGGACGCCACTCGCCCGTCTCGGTCGCCACCCGGATCGCCTCCCACAGCGCCAGCAGCTTGCGCTCGACCCGCTCCAGGTCGGCGAGGACCGGGTCGTACGTCAGCACGTCACCGCTGCCGAGATAGACGAGCTGAAGCCGGCGCGGAATCACCTTCTTCAGCCGCCACACGACCAGGGCGTAGAACTTCATCTGGAACAGCGCACCCTCGGCGTACTCGGGCCGGGGCGCCTTGCCCGTCTTGTAGTCGACGATCCGCACCTCGCCCGTGGGCGCCACGTCGACGCGGTCGATGATGCCGCGCAGCCGCAGCCCCGAGTCCAGCTCGGCCTCGATGAACAGCTCCCGCTCGGCGGGCTCCAGCCGGGTCGGATCCTCCAGACCGAACCACCGCTCCACGAGCCGCTCCGCCTCACCGAGCCAGGTCGCCAGCCGCTCGCCCTCGGGATCGTCCGCGAACAGCTCCACGATCTCCGGCCTGCTCTCCCGCAGCCGGTCCCACTGGCCCGGGATGAGGGACTTGGCGCGCGGCGCGGTCCGCTCGGCGGCCGGGGCGTCGAAGAGCCGCTCCAGCACCGCGTGCACCAGCGTGCCCTTCGTCGCAGCCGCGCTCGGCTTCTCGGGCAGCCGGTCGATCACCCGGAACCGGTAGAGCAGCGGGCACTGCATGAAGTCACTGGCACGGGAAGGGGACAGCGAGGCCGGCGCTATCGCCGGGCGCACGGCCGTGCCGCCCGCTGTGGCCGCGCTCTCACCCGCGTCGACCACCGTCGCCGTACTGTCCGCCCCCACCGGGTACTCGTCCGTCACCGGCTCTGCCACCGGCGCGGCCTCACTGCCGCAGTCGCCCGCGGCACCCTCCGTGCTCGTCTCCATGACCACAGACCATACGGCCCACCACTGACAGTGACCCAGCCCCGGCCGTTACGGCCGGGGCGCACGGGGAAACAGAGGGGGTGCCGGGGCGAAACGCGCCGCGACGGCCGCATACCATCGACCCGAGACCCATCCGCCCGACAGGCGCGGAAAACGCTGCGAACGAGGGGACACCGTGGACGAGAGCGGCGGGAGCGGGCACCCGCGTTCCGGCACCGACGAGTCGACCGAGCGCCGAGCAGACCGTGAGACCCCGGCGACCGAACCCGCACGCCCCGACCCGACCCCGTCCGACGAGCAGCCCAAGGACGGCGCACGCGGCACAGGCGACAGCGGCGACACCACTCCCGGCCCCGCGACACCGGCCTCGTCCGAGTCCCGTGAGGAAGCGCCCCCCGCCCCCGGCGACGCCACCGGCCCGCATACCCCTGACCGTCGCGACGCCGACCACCCGTTCCCGCAGGCCTCCCACAGCGACCGGCACCCGCACCCCGACACCCACCCCGACCGCCCTCTCGCCCACTCCGGCACCACCAAGGGCCGACCTCCGAAGCGCCCCAAGGACCCCCGCGGTGGACTCCTCATGGGCCGGCCGTTCGGCGTGCCCGTCTACGTGGCCCCCAGCTGGTTCCTGGTCGCCGCGCTCATCACCTGGGTGTTCGGCGGACAGCTCGACCGCGTGCTGCCCGAACTCGGTGCCGTCCGCTACCTCGTCTCCCTCTTCTTCGCGGTCGCCTTCTACGCCTCCGTCCTCGTCCACGAACTCGCCCACACCGTCGCCGCGCTCCGCTTCAAGCTGCCCGTGCGCCGTATCCAGCTGCAGTTCTTCGGCGGGGTCTCCGAGATCGAGAAGGAGGCCGAGACGCCGGGACGCGAGTTCGTACTGGCCTTCGTCGGACCGCTGCTCTCCCTCGTCCTCTCCGGCGTCTTCTACGGCGCCCTGCAGGCCGTCGAACCCGGCACCGTCCCCGGCGTCCTGCTGGCCGGCCTGATGATCTCCAACCTCATCGTGGCCGCCTTCAACCTGCTCCCCGGCCTGCCCCTCGACGGTGGCCGCATGCTCCGCGCGGTCGTGTGGAAGATCACCGGCAGGCCGATGACCGGCACCGTCGCCGCCGCCTGGGTCGGCCGCGCCCTCGCCGTCTCCGTCCTCGTCGGGCTCCCATGGCTCACCCAGTCCGGCGCGCTCGGCGCCGACGCCGTGGACAACGTCGGCATGGACACCGTCATGGACGCCCTGCTGGCCGCCATCCTCGCCGCGATCATCTGGACCGGCGCCGGCAACAGCCTGCGCATGGCCCGCCTGCGCGAGCACCTCCCCGACCTGCGCGCCCGCACCCTCACCCGCCGCGCCGTCCCCGTCGAGACGGACACCCCCCTGTCCGAGGCCCTGCGCCGCGCCAACGACGCCGGCGCCCGCGCCCTGGTCGTCGTCGACGCCGACGGCAACCCCCTCTCCCTCGTCCGCGAGGCCGCCATCGTCGGCGTACCCGAACACCGCCGCCCCTGGGTCGCCGTCAGCGGCTTGGCCCAGGACCTGACCGACGGCATGCGCGTCTCCGCAGAACTGGCCGGAGAGGACCTCCTCGACACCCTTCGCGCGACCCCCGCCACCGAGTACCTGGTCGTCGAGGAGACCGGCGAAATCTACGGCGTCCTGTCGGCAGCGGATGTCGAGCGCGCCTTCGTGAAGGCGATGGCCCGCCCGAACTGAGCACCGCTCTCCCGAGCGGTGCCCGCCGTTTCCCGGTGGTCGGCGGCCCCCCGAAACGCCGGTAGGCTGTTCACATGTCCGAACCGACCGGTGCCGCCCGCAGGCGCGGGCCCTTCAAGGTCGGGGACCAGGTTCAGCTGACCGACCCCAAGGGCCGCCACTACACGTTCACGCTCGAGGCCGGGAAGAACTTCCACACCCACAAGGGTTCCTTCCCGCACGACGAACTGATCGGCGCTCCCGAGGGCAGCGTTGTCCGCACCACCGGGAACGTCGCCTACCTCGCGCTGCGCCCCCTGCTCCCCGACTACGTCCTGTCCATGCCCCGCGGCGCCGCCGTGGTCTACCCCAAGGACGCGGGGCAGATCCTCGCCTTCGCCGACATCTTCCCCGGCGCACGCGTCGTCGAGGCCGGCGTCGGCTCCGGCTCGCTCAGCAGCTTCCTGCTGCGCGCCATCGGCGACCAGGGCATGCTGCACTCCTACGAGCGCCGCGAGGACTTCGCCGAGATCGCGCAGGCGAACGTGGAGCGCTACTTCGGCGGCCCCCACCCCGCCTGGCAGCTCACCGTCGGCGACCTCCAGGACAACCTGTCCGACACCGACGTCGACCGTGTCATCCTCGACATGCTCGCCCCCTGGGAGTGCCTGGAGGCCGTCTCCAAGGCGCTCGTCCCCGGCGGCATTCTCTGCTGCTACGTCGCCACCACCACTCAGCTCGCCCGGACCGTCGAGTCCATCCGCGAGATCGGCTGCTTCAACGAGCCGACCTCCTGGGAGACGATGATCCGCAACTGGCACGTCGAGGGCCTGGCCGTCCGCCCCGACCACCGGATGATCGGCCACACCGGCTTCCTGCTGACCGCCCGGCGCCTGGCCGACGGAGTCGAGCCGCCCATGCGCCGCCGCCGCCCCGCCAAGGGCGCCTACGGCGACGACTACGAAGGCCCCAACGCCGACGGAGGCAACCGCCGCTGACGCGGCCCCTGTGCCACGATCAACGCAGAGGCGCTGTGGTCGAGTTCCCGGAACGCCGCCGGAACTCGACCACAGCGCCTTTCTGTTGACGCACCAGCCCACGAACCCACAAGCCGACAAATCCACGAGACGACAACCTGCTCGTCCGAACGCCGCACGACACCCGCACGCCCCCCCACGCACCCCCAACCACCACACCGGCACCGGAACTCCACACCCCGCCGTTCCCCCGCACTGTGACGTGTGGCACCATGCTGGCCACCCCCACCGGCACAGCCCTCACAGGAGACGCTCCTAGTGCAGCAATCCGCCGTCCCGGAACTGGCACACACTCACGCCCGCCCGATCCACTGGCTCGCCACCGCCACGGCGGTTGCCGGTGTCGTGGCCTTCTCCTCGGTCCTGCAGCCCAACTCGGCGACGGCGGCCCAGACAGCCGGACCGGACGCGAAGAACGCCCCCGCGGCCGTCGCGCCCCCTGATCCCGCGAACGTCGAGTTCCCCCTCGAATGCGGCCCGGTCAAGGCGGTCGTGGTCAAGAAGGCCAGCGGAGACCTGGACGGCGACGGCAGCCCCGAAACCGTGGCCGTCGTGCACTGCGACGCCCCCATGGGCACCCCGCCCGACGGCCTCTACGTCCTCACCCGCGGCACCGACGCGGCTACGCCCCGCATCGTCGCGACCCTCGTGAACCCGAAGGACAGCACCACCGTCAGTGACCTCGCGGTCCGTGACGAAGCCGTCGTCGCCGGGCTGCTCAGCTACTCGTCCGACGACGTGCCACGGTGCTGCCCCGACGTGAAGAACAGCGCGAAGTGGCAGTGGAAGAACGCCTCGTTCGTCCGCTCGACACCCGCCGGTGCCCACAGCGTCTGACCCATGCCACCGGCACGTGTGAGAAATCAGACAGTCGTAACACCCCGTACGCGCAAGGTCACTCGGCGTCCGGACCGAACACCTCGACCTTGTCCGAAACGCGACGGACGTGGATGCAGTCGCCCGGACACTCCTTCGCCGAGTCCACCACGTCCGTGAGAAGCGGCAGGGGCACGGGCGTTGTCGCCCCCTTGGCCTGCAACAGCTCGTCCTCCGTGCCCTTCACATAGGCCAGACCGTCGATGTCCAGCTCGAACACCTCAGGCGCATACTGGGCACAGATGCCGTCACCAGTACAGAGATCCTGGTCGATCCAGACCTCCAGCGCCTGACCATCGACCCCGGCCGCCTGTTCCACGCTCATCTCTCCTACCGTTCCGTCCGCCGGGCCGGACGGGAATCCGGCCAGCTCTGAAGGGTGTTGAACACTTCGAGCCTACCTGCGGCGGCTTCCCAATCATGTTCGGTGGGTATTCCCCTGGCGTGAGGGAGAGCGCAAGGGTGAAGATCGGACACACCCCGACAGTCTTTGTGATCTAGGGGTTTCAATCGACACCCACCCAGGTAGGGTCTGGAAGCGTCCAGCTCCCCTTGGAGGAGGTGAGGACCGTGGCAGCCCACGACGACGACATGAACCGCGGCATCCGCCCGGGACGGGGGTCCGACGACCCGGCCGGGCAGATTGCCTACCTTGAGCAGGAGATCGCCGTCCTGCGACGCAAGCTCGCCGACTCTCCGCGGCACACGAGGATTCTCGAAGAGCGGATCGTCGAGCTGCAGACCAATCTGGCCGGCGTGTCCGCACAGAACGAGCGACTCGCCAACACGCTCCGTGAGGCCCGCGACCAGATCGTGGCCCTCAAAGAGGAAGTCGACCGGCTCGCACAGCCACCGGCCGGCTTCGGTGTCTTCCTGACGCAGAACGAGGACGGCACGGCCGACATCTTCACCGGCGGCCGCAAACTCCGCGTGAACGTCAGCCCGAGCGTCGAACTCGACGCCCTCAGGCGCGGCCAGGAAGTAATGCTCAACGAAGCGCTCAACGTGGTCGAGGCCATGGAGTACGAGAGCGTCGGCGACATCGTCACCCTCAAGGAGATCCTCGAGGACGGCGAGCGCGCCCTCGTAGTGGGGCACACCGATGAGGAACGGGTGGTACGGCTCGCCGAGCCGCTGCTGGACGTCACCATCCGCCCCGGCGACGCCCTGCTGCTCGAACCCCGCTCCGGCTACGTCTACGAGGTCGTCCCCAAGAGCGAGGTCGAGGAACTCGTCCTCGAAGAAGTACCGGACATCGGCTACGAGCAGATCGGCGGCCTGGGCAACCAGATCGAAATGATCCGCGACGCAGTCGAGCTCCCCTACCTCTACCCCGACCTGTTCAGGGAGCACGAACTGCGGCCGCCCAAGGGCGTCCTCCTGTACGGGCCTCCCGGATGCGGCAAGACGCTCATCGCCAAGGCCGTCGCCAACTCGCTGGCCAAGAAGGTCGCCGAGGTCACCGGCCAGGCCCAGGGCAAGAGCTTCTTCCTCAACATCAAGGGCCCCGAACTGCTCAACAAGTACGTCGGCGAGACCGAGCGGCAGATCCGCCTCGTCTTCCAGCGTGCACGTGAAAAGGCCAGCGAGGGCACACCCGTCATCGTCTTCTTCGACGAGATGGAATCCCTCTTCCGCACCCGTGGCTCCGGTGTCAGCTCGGACGTGGAGAACACCATCGTCCCCCAGCTGCTCGCCGAGATCGACGGTGTCGAAGGCCTGGAGAACGTGGTCGTGATCGGCGCCTCCAACCGCGAGGACATGATCGACCCCGCCATCCTGCGCCCCGGCCGCCTGGACGTGAAGATCAAGATCGAGCGCCCGGACGCCGAGGCCGCCAAGGACATCTTCGGCAAGTACCTCACCCAGCGCCTGCCGCTCCACCCCGAGGACGTCGGAGAGCACAGCGGCGACAGGGCCATGACGGTCCAGAGCATGATCCAGACCGCCGTCGAGCAGATGTACGCCGAATCCGAGGAGAACCGCTTCCTGGAAGTCACCTACGCCAACGGCGACAAGGAAGTCCTCTACTTCAAGGACTTCAATTCCGGCGCCATGATCGAGAACATCGTGGGCCGCGCCAAGAAGATGGCGATCAAGGACTTCCTGGAGCACAACCAGAAGGGCCTCCGCGTCTCCCACCTCCTCCAGGCCTGCGTGGACGAGTTCAAGGAGAACGAGGACCTGCCCAACACCACCAACCCGGACGACTGGGCCCGGATCTCCGGAAAGAAGGGCGAGCGGATCGTCTACATCCGCACCCTCATCACCGGAAAGCAGGGCGCAGACACCGGACGCTCCATCGACACGGTGGCAAACACCGGTCAGTACCTGTAAAAGACAGGGCGGCTGCGGGTGCCCCCACCGGGTACCCGCAGCCGACTGTTTTTCCGGCCACCGCCGGAACAAAGGCGAGCAACGCAATGACGCAAATGATCTCCCCACCAGCGCAAAGGCGTTCTAGGCTCTTCGGTACCGCCGAGTCGCGCAGTGCGGGGACGGGCACCGCACACGCATCGGAGCGCCAGCGGTACTTGAGCGGCGCCCCCGACCGAGGGCGCCGCCGGGCAAGGAGGGCCGCATGACCGTACGGCGAGTAATGGGCATCGAGACGGAGTACGGGATCTCCGTCCCCGGCCACCCCAACGCCAATGCCATGCTCACCTCATCCCAGATCGTCAACGCCTACGCGGCGGCGATGCACCGGGCCCGCCGGGCCCGCTGGGACTTCGAGGAGGAGAACCCGCTGCGGGACGCGCGAGGCTTCGACCTCGCCCGCGAGGCCGCCGACTCCAGCCAGCTCACCGACGAGGACATCGGCCTCGCCAACGTCATCCTCACCAACGGGGCACGGCTCTACGTCGACCACGCACACCCCGAATACAGCTCCCCCGAGGTCACCAACCCCCGCGACGCCGTCCTCTGGGACAAGGCAGGCGAGCGGATCATGGCCGAGGCCGCCGAGCGGGCCGCCCAGCTGCCCGGCGCCCAGCCCATCCACCTCTACAAGAACAACACCGACAACAAGGGCGCCTCCTACGGCACGCACGAGAACTACCTGATGAAGCGGAAACCCCTTCTCGGACATCGTGCGCCACCTGACGCCCTTCTTCGTCTCCCGCCAGGTCTTCGCCGGTGCTGGCCGCGTCGGCATCGGCCAGGACGGTCACGAACACGGCTTCCAGCTCAGCCAGCGAGCCGACTACTTCGAGGTCGAGGTGGGCCTCGAGACGACCCTCAAGCGCCCGATCATCAACACACGCGACGAGCCGCACGCGGACGCGGAGAAATACCGCCGCCTCCACGTGATCATCGGCGACGCGAACCTGTCGGAGATCTCGACGTACCTGAAGCTGGGCACCACCGCCCTGGTCCTGTCGATGATCGAGGACAGCTTCATCGCGGTCGACCTGGCCGTGGACCAGCCCGTTCGCACGCTGCACCAGGTGTCGCACGACCCGTCCCTCAAGCGCCTGATCACACTCCGCAGCGGCCGCACACTGACGGCGGTACAGCTCCAGATGGAGTACTACGAGCTCTCGCGCAAATACGTCGAGGAACGCTTCGGCGCCGACGCCGACGAACAGACCAAGGACGTCCTGACCCGCTGGGAGGACACCCTCAACCGGCTGGAGCGGGATCCGATGAGCCTCGCCGGCGAGCTGGACTGGGTCGCCAAGCGAGAGCTCATGGAGGGCTACCGACGCCGCGACGACCTCGACTGGGACGCCGCCCGGCTCCACCTCGTCGACCTCCAGTACGCGGACGTACGCCCCGAGAAAGGCCTCTACAACCGTCTCGCGGCCCGCGGCCGCATGAAGCGCCTCCTGGACGAGGACGAGGTCGAGAGGGCCCGTACGAAGCCGCCGGAGGACACGCGCGCGTACTTCCGCGGGCGCTGCCTGGAGCAGTACGCCGACGACGTCGCCGCGGCCTCCTGGGACTCGGTGATCTTCGACCTGCCCGGCCGGGACTCCCTCCAGCGCGTCCCAACCCTCGAACCGCTTCGCGGAACGCGAAATCACGTCAAGGAGCTCCTGGACCGCTGTCGCACGGCGGAAGACCTGGTCAGGGTCCTCTCAGGCAGCTGAGGGGTACTCGGGCGGTGTCAGCCGGACGTCGGCCGAGCAGGGTGGAAAACCCGGCGTCCGGGAATCATGGAGATGGCCCCCGTACGTTGGAGAAACTGCGGGGCCGATGTCAGACCCGGCTTGTAGGGTCTGATCATCACCGATCGGCAGGAAAGCCGACCTGTCGACCATGTCGGGCGAACTGAGCGGGGTGAGGGATATGGCAACCAAGGACACCGGCGGCGGACAGCAGAAGGCCACGCGTTCCACCGAGGAAGTCGAGGAGCAGACTGCGGAGACGCAGGCCTCCGAGGACCTCAAGGAGCGGCAGGAGAAGCTGAGCGACGACGTCGACTCGGTTCTGGACGAGATTGACGATGTCCTCGAGGAGAACGCCGAGGACTTCGTGCGGTCCTTCGTGCAAAAGGGCGGGCAGTAGGCCGCCCTTTCCTTCGATTCGAAGGTGAACGGGGTGGAGTGGTGGTCGGCGAGTCGGAGATGAAGCGCTGCGCGCGGTGCGGCGGGTCCAAGCCGCGCGCAGCCTTCGCGTGACCAGCCGGTTGCCGCTCGGACGAGCTCCGCGCGATCTGTTTCAAGGGGCTTGCCGTTCATGTGGATCACCGCCACAAGACGGGTAGGGTCCGTGGCGTACTGTGCTTCAACTGCTTTTCCGGCCTCGGCCTGTTGAGGGAACGGTCCCGAAGCGATGAACCGAGCTGCCGATTACCTGGAAGGAATCGCGTGGAAGCCAACACTCGTAGCACCGGGCGTCTACCAGCTGCCTTCCTGACGCCTGGGTCGTCCTCCTTCATGGACTTTCTCTCCGAGCACCAGCCCGAGATGCTGCCCGGGAACCGCCAACTGCCGCCCACGCAGGGCGTGATCGAGGCGCCGCACGGCACGACCATCGTGTCCGTGACGTTCCCCGGGGGCGTCGTGCTGGCGGGTGACCGGCGGGCGACCATGGGGAATGTGATCGCCCAGCGCGACATCGAGAAGGTGTTCCCGGCCGACGAGTACTCGGCCGTCGGTATCGCCGGCACCGCCGGTCTGGCCGTGGAGATGGTGAAGCTCTTCCAGCTGGAGCTGGAGCACTTCGAGAAGGTCGAGGGCGCGCAGCTGTCGCTGGAGGGCAAGGCGAACCGGCTGTCGACCATGATTCGGTCCAACCTGGGCATGGCCATGCAGGGGCTGGCCGTCGTGCCGCTCTTCGCGGGGTACGACGTCGACCGGGAGAGGGGGCGGATCTTCTCCTACGACGTGACCGGTGGTCGTTCCGAGGAGCATGGTTACGCCGCCACCGGCTCCGGGTCGATCTTCGCGCGTGGCGCCATGAAGAAGCTCTTCCGTGATGACCTGAACGAGGCCGAGGCCACGACGCTCGTGGTGCAGGCCCTGTACGACGCGGCTGACGACGACTCGGCGACCGGTGGTCCCGATGTCGCCCGCCGGATCTACCCGATCGTCACCGTGATCACCGAGGACGGTTTCCGTCGAGTGGGCGATGACGAGTCCTCCGAGATCGCCCGTTCCATCCTGGCGCGGCGTCTGGAGCAGCCCGACGGCCCGCGGGCCGCGCTGCTGTAGCGGCGGTTCGGTCTTAGCAAGGTGGTCCTGTGACTTCGACAGAAAGGGACGGATAACCGGTGTCGACGCCGTTCTATGTCTCACCCCAGCAGGCCATGGCCGACCGGGCGGAGTACGCCCGCAAGGGCATCGCCCGTGGCCGCAGCCTGGTCGTGCTGCAGTATGCCGACGGCATCGTGTTCGTCGGCGAGAACCCGTCCCGTGCGCTGCACAAGTTCAGCGAGATCTATGACCGGATCGGTTTTGCGGCCGCCGGTAAGTACAACGAGTACGAGAACCTGCGGATCGGCGGGGTGCGGTATGCCGATCTGCGTGGTTACACCTATGACCGTGATGATGTGACCGCGCGTGGTCTGGCCAACGTCTACGCCCAGACGCTGGGCACGATTTTTTCTTCCGCGGCGGAGAAGCCGTACGAGGTGGAGCTGGTCGTCGCCGAGGTCGGTGAGACGCCTGAGGGCGACCAGATCTACCGGCTGCCGCACGACGGCTCGATCGTGGACGAGCACGGCTCGGTCGCGGTCGGCGGCAATGCCGAGTTGATCAGCAATTACCTGGATCAGCGTCATCAGGACGGCGTGAGTCTCGCCGAGGCGCTGAAGCTGGCAGTCCAGGCCCTGTCGCGTGAGTCGAACGGTACGCAGCGGGAGATTCCCGCGGAGCGGCTCGAGGTCGCGGTGCTGGACCGTACGCGTCCGCAATCGCGCAAGTTCAAGCGCATCGTGGGCCGTCAGCTGGCCCGGCTGCTGGCGGCCGAGGGTGCGGCCACCGAGGCCGAGAGTGCCGACAACGGGGAGGACTCCGATGCGGAGGACTCCGGCAGTTCCGAGGAGTAGCCCGACCACGCGACCTCGCCGAGGGGCAGTCCCGCCCTCGTTCTTCGCCCGTACTGTGCCCCGGCCGCCCGCTCGGCCGGGGCACAGGCGTTCATGCGGGCCTTCAGGGGGTGCTGGGCGGCGCTGTGGAGCCCCGTACGACGAGCTCGACCGGAATGTCGCCCTCCTCGGGTTCACGGCCTTCCAGGACTGCCAGGAGGGCTTGCATGCCGCGTTCCCCGAAGAGCTCGGCGTCCAGGCGGACGGTGGTCAGCTCGGGGTCGATGGCGGTGGCGAGGGCGAGGTCGTCCAGGCCGGTGACGGAGATGTCGTCGGGGATGCGCAGGTCGAGTCGGCGTACTGCCTTGTAGGCGCCGGCGGCGAGTTTGTCGTCGTCGCAGACGATGGCCGTGGGGCGGGGGCCCTTGGCCGAGAGGGCGGTCTCGGCGGCGGTGCGGGCGCCGTCGATGGAGATGGGTGCGCGGACGGTGAGCAGTGAGGTGCCGGGTACCTCGCCGATGCGTGTGGCGAGCTCATCGGCCCGAACGTCGAAGGTCCAGGAGGGCACGTCGGCTGCGAGGTGCAGGAAGCGCCGGTGGCCGAGGCGGAGCAGGTGATCGGCTACCTGACGGACGCCGTCCGTGATGTCGAGGTTCACCGTCGCGGCCCCGAGGCTGCCGTCCGGGTCGCTGTCCAGCATGACCAGGGGGAGCTGGTCGCCGCGGATGGCGGTGAGGGCGTCGGCGGCCATGGAGGAGGCGATGACGCCGTCGAGGGCGGCCTGGGCGGAGGCGAAGGGGTCGCGGGCGGGGCCGATGCCTTCGGGGGAGGGGTAGAGGACGACGCCGAAGCCGTGGTGGGCGGCGATGCGGGCGGCTCCGGTATAGACGCCGGCGAAGAATTCCGTGGTGAGGGCGGGGACGACGAGGAGGACGGTGCGGGTGTGGCCGAGCCGTAGGTTGCGGGCGGCGAGGTTGGGCCGGTAGCCGAGTTCGCGGGCGGCCTCGCGGACGCGTTCGGCGGTGGCCTCGGAGACCCGGCCGCGCCACTTCTCGCCGAGGACGAGGGAGACCGCGGCCTGCGAGACGCCCGCCGCCTGGGCGACGTCCCGGCTGGTGGGGCGGGTGCTGCCGTGTGCCACCGTCCGCCTGCTTCCTTGCTCCTGGTCGTGCGCCTGCGGGCGCGCCGGCCCTGCGGCTCATTCCGTTGTCTGGACTCGTGAACAGCGCTCATGGTACGTATGACGAAGGACGTTATACGTAAAACTTACCCGGAGGGGCGGCGCTGCTGATGACCGGCGCATACCTGGAGGTCCTCAGGGCGAGGCATGCCGCCCGGCTGCTCGTCGGCACGCTCATAGGCCGGCTGCCGAACGCCGTGGCCGCGCTCGCCATCGTGCTGTTCGTGCGCGCGGAGGGCGGCTCGTACAGCATGGCCGGTGGCCTGGCGGCCGTGTACGGGGTCGCCAACGCCGTCGGCCAGCCGCTGCTGGGGCGGCTGGTGGACCTGTACGGGCAGCCGCGCGTGCAGCTGCCCGCCGCCGTCGCGTCGGCGCTCGCGATGGGCGTGTTCGCCTTCGTGGGCCTCGGCGCGTTGCCTCTCGCCTATGCGGCCGTGGCCGCCTCCGGACTGTTCACGCCGCCCCTGGAGGGCGGTCTGCGGGCGCTGTGGTCGTCCGTCCTCCACAAGGAGGGCCAGGTGCACACGGCGTATGCGATGGACGCGGTGGCGCAGGAAGTCATGTTCACCATCGGTCCGTTGCTGCTCACGCTGTGCGCCTCGCTGTGGTCGGCGCAGACGGCGCTGCTGATCCTTAATGTGATCGGGGTGCTGGGCGCCCTGTCGGTGGTCGTGTCGCAGCCCTCGCGTGCGTGGCGGTCGGCGCCGCGTGAGGCGCACTGGCTGGGCGCGCTGCGCTCGGCCGGGCTGCTGGCACTCCTCGCGGCCTTCCTGTTCGTCGGCGTGGCGATGGGGTCCATCGCGGTCGCGGCCGTGTCGTACGCGGACGACCACGGCGGTGACGTCGTGTACGGCTGGCTGATGGCGGGTCTGGGACTGGGCGCGCTCATCGGCGGCATGGTGTACGGGGCGCGGCAGTGGGGCGGTGAGCCGGCGCGGCGACTGCGGTGGCTGGTCGCACTTCTGGCGGTGTGTTACCTGCCGCTGACGCTGATGCCGGGTGTGGTCGGGATGACGCTGCTGGCGGTGCTCGCGGGGGTGTTCCTCGCGCCGTGCATCGCTTGTGCGTTCGTGCTCGTGGACCGGCATGCGCCGCGTGGGACGGTCACCGAGGCGTTCTCGTGGCTTGTGACGACGTTCACCGTAGGCGCGTCGGTCGGAACGGGCCTGGCGGGGCCGGTCGTCGAGGCGGGCGGGGCGCTGTGGGGGTTCGCCGTGCCGGGGGCCGCGGGAGCCGTGTCCTTGCTGGTCCTGTTGGCCACGGGGCGGGTCCTCGCAGCTCCCGCCAGGGGTGCGGTCGTTGCGGCTTCATCGGAAAATGATCCAAACCGTGCTGTCGAACCCCGTTTCAGCTCAGGGGATCGGGCGTAATGTTCAGTCATGGACCGCCGCATTTTCGGGCTGGAGAACGAGTACGGCGTCACGTGCACGTTCAGGGGACAGCGCCGCCTGTCGCCTGACGAGGTGGCGCGGTACCTCTTCCGCCGTGTCGTGTCATGGGGCCGTAGCAGCAATGTCTTTCTGCGAAACGGCGCCCGCCTCTATCTCGACGTGGGCTCACATCCGGAATACGCGACACCCGAATGTGACAACGTGACCGAACTGGTCACCCACGACAAGGCCGGCGAACGCATTCTGGAAGGACTCCTGGTAGACGCGGAACGACGCCTGCACGAGGAAGGAATCGCGGGCGACGTCTACCTCTTCAAGAACAACACCGACTCGGCGGGCAACTCCTATGGCTGTCACGAGAACTATCTCGTCGCACGGCACGGGGAGTTCTCCCGGCTCGCGGACATTCTGATCCCGTTCCTGGTCACCAGGCAGCTTCTGTGTGGTGCCGGCAAGGTGCTGCAGACCCCGCGGGGCGCGGTGTACTGCGTCAGTCAGCGGGCCGAGCACATCTGGGAGGGCGTCTCCTCGGCGACGACCCGCTCCCGGCCCATCATCAACACCCGCGACGAGCCGCACGCGGACGCCGAGCGTTACCGGCGCCTGCATGTCATCGTGGGTGACTCGAACATGTCCGAGACGACCATGCTGCTCAAGGTCGGCGCGACCGACCTGGTGCTGCGCATGATCGAGGCGGGCACGGTGATGCGCGACCTGACCCTGGAGAACCCGATCCGGGCTATCCGCGAGGTCAGCCACGACATCACCGGGCGGCGCAAGGTGCGCCTGGCCAGTGGCCGAGAGGCATCGGCGCTGGAGGTGCAGCGCGAGTACTACGAGAAGGCCGTGGACTTCTGCGAGCGCCGCGGCATCCGTACGGGCACGGTCGAGCAGGTCCTGGAGCTGTGGGGCCGCACGCTGGACTCGATCGAGGCCGAGGACCTCGACCGGATCGGTACCGAGATCGACTGGGTCATGAAGTACAAGCTCATCGAGCGGTACCGGGCCAAGCACAACATGACCATGTCGCATCCGCGGGTCGCGCAGATAGACCTCGCCTACCACGACATCCACCGCCGTCGTGGGCTGTACTACCTGCTGGAGAAGAAGGGTCAAGCAGCCCGTATCTGCAACGACTTGAAGATCTTCGAGGGCAAGTCCGTGCCGCCGCAGACCACGCGGGCCCGGCTGCGCGGCGACTTCATCCGCAGGGCCCAGGAACAGCGCCGTGACTTCACGGTCGACTGGGTCCACCTCAAGCTCAACGACCAGGCGCAGCGCACGGTGTTGTGCAAGGACCCGTTCCGGTCGGTGGACGACCGGGTGGAGAAACTGATCGCCGGTATGTGAGCGGGCCGCGGCCGCCTCGGCTGCGCCCGCACAGAACGCCCGGTGCCCGGAGGTGGTGATACCTCCGGGCACCGGGCGTCGGCGTGTCGGGCGACGACCGGTGCCGAGCGCATGTTCGTCGTAGAGTGGCGGCCATTGCCCGCCACCCCGAGCCCAGTGGGACTGATGAACTACAACACGAAACGCCGTGTCGCGGCGCTGCTGGCCGTTCCCGCCCTGCTGTTCACCGCCGCGTGCGGCTCGGACAGCGACAGCGACGGGGGAGAGACGGCAGGGGTTGCCCAGGTCGACGGCAAGGTCGGGGAGAAGCCCAAGATCTCCGTGCCGAAGGAAGGCGACCCGTCCGGGAAGACCGTGGTCGAGACGGTCTCGGAGGGCAGCGGAACCGCCGCCAAGGCGTCCGACTTCGTGCGCCTGGACTGGACCGTCGAGAAGTGGGGCGAGGACCAGGAGCTGGGGGGCACCTGGGCGGCCACGACGACCGGTGAGAGCACGCCGCGCAGGCAGTCCGTCGAACAGATCGGCAAGCCGAGCCAGCAGCTGCCCGAGAAGGTCCTGGCCGCGGTCAAGGGGCAGAAGCCGGGCAGCCGTGTCCTCGTGCAGGGCACCGCGGGTGATCTGATCGGCGAATCGCTGAACCCGTCCTCTGGCATCAACCAGAAGGACGTACTGATCTGGGTGGTCGACGTGGCCGGTGCCGGCGCCGTCGACGCCAAGGGCGAGGCCAAGGGTGAGCAGGCGGCCACCGAGGCGGGCCTGCCGGAGGTGAAGGCCCCGTCGCAGAAGGCGGCGACCATCACCATCCCCAAGAACACCAAGGCCCCCAAGGACCTCAAGGAACAGGTGCTGATCAAGGGCGACGGCAAGAAGGTCGAGGCCGGTCAGGGGCTCGTGGCCCAGTACACCGGGGTCAAGTGGGAGGACGGCAAGAAGTTCGACTCCTCCTGGGACCACGGCGGCGCGACCGCCTTCCAGATCGGCACCGGCTCCGTCGTGCCAGGCTGGGACAAGGGCCTCGTCGGCAAGAACGTGGGCGACCGGGTGCTGCTGGTGATCCCGCCCGCCCTCGGCTACGGCTCCAGCCCCAACAGCGAGCTGTCCAAGAACACACTGGTCTTCGTGGTGGATATCCTCGACGTCGTCTGACCGAGGTGTCCTTGAGGTCGTGTCGCGACCCAGGTCACGCAACAAGGAGTGATGAAGTGAGCATCGACAAGCCCGAGATCGACTTCCCGGGCGGCGAGCCCCCGGCGGACCTCGAGATCAAGGACATCTGGGAGGGCGACGGCCCCGTCGCGCAGGCGGGTCAGACCGTCACCGTGCACTACGTGGGTGTCGCCTTCAGCACGGGCGAGGAGTTCGACGCCAGCTGGAACCGCGGTGCGCCGTTCCGCTTCCCGCTGGGCGGCGGCCGCGTCATCAAGGGCTGGGACCAGGGCGTGCAGGGCATGAAGGTCGGCGGCCGCCGCCAGCTGACCATCCCGGCCCACCTCGCCTACGGCAACCAGAGCCCGACCCCGGCGATCCAGCCCGGCGAGACGCTGATCTTCGTCGTCGACCTGCTGGGCGTCTGATCGTCGCGTCCGGCCGGCGTACGGCTCGTCGCGTCTGACCGGCGCGCGACCGGACCCGACTGACTGGGGCCCATGCCTGTCCGGGCATGGGCCCTCGGCTTTTGCCGGGCCACCGCGGGGCGGTACGGTCATCGGTCGTAAGCACCATAGGGAAGACGAAGGGCGTCGATGGCCATTGCCAAGGCCGAGCGGCTCATGAACCTGGCGCTGTGTCTGCTCGGGACGCGGCGACCGCTGAGCAAGCGCGAGCTGCGTGAGTCCATCGAGGCGTACCTGGAAGCGGGCTCCGACGACTCCTTCAACCGGATGTTCGAGCGGGACAAGGACGACCTGCGTGAGCTCGGGCTGGTCATCGAGACCGTGGAGAACCTCGACGGCGAGGTCGGCTATCTCGCCCGCCGGGACAGCAACCGTCTGCCGCCCATCACCCTGGACGCCGAGGAGGCCGCCGCCCTGGGCCTGGCCGCCAAGGTGTGGCAGCAGGTCCGGCTCGCGGGCGCGGCCAGCGGCGCTCTGCAGAAGCTGCGCGCGGCCGGGCTGCCGGAGGACGTCGATCCGTACGAGGCGCACGGCGCCCTGGAGCCCCGTATTCCGGTGCACGAGGCCGCGTTCGAGCCGCTGATGCTGGCGTGCCGCGACCGGCGCCCGGTCATCTTCGACTATCGCAAGGCCACCGCCGCCCGCCCCGAGCCCCGGCATGTCGAGCCGTGGGCGCTGGAGTGCTGGCGCGGCCACTGGTATCTCGCGGGCTGGGACCGGGACCGTGCCGCGGAGCGCGTCTTCAGGCTGTCCCGCATCACGGGCAAGGTGCGCTCGCGCAGCTCGCGGTTCACCGCACCGGTCCCCGACGTCGTCACCGTCCGGGAGACCGTCATGAGCTGGGCGGGGGAGACCGCCGACCGTTCCGCGCGGATCCGGCTGCGCACGGACGCCGGTTACCCCCTTCGGGCGAAGGCCACCTCGGTCAGGGAACTCGGGGACGGCTGGGACGAGTTGGAGATTCCGTACGGCCACGGGCTGGATGCCTGGCTCGTGGAGTTCGGGCCGGATGTGGTGGTCCTGGAGCCCGCGGAGCTGCGGGCCGACGTGGTGGACCGGCTGCGTGCCGTGGCCAAGGGCTGAGGGGAGCGGAGCGACACAGTGGCAGGCAAACCGGTCAGGCCCATCAACGCCATCGACCAGACCCGGCGGATGCTCTCCCTGGTGACCTATCTCAGGGAGCGTCCCGGCGCCCGCGTCGAGGACGTCGCGCGTGCCTTCGGTATCTCCGAGGACGAGCTGGTCTCCGACCTCGACGTGCTGCCCATGTGCGGCACCAGCTTCCGCGGCGGTGACCTGCTCGACATCGACACCGACGGCGAGCGCATCTGGTGGCACAACCCCGACGACGTCGCGGAGCCGCTGCGGCTCGCCGCCGACGAGGCGACCGCGCTGCTGGTGGCGGCCCGCGCGGTGTCCACGCTGCCCGGCCTGCGCGAGAGCGACCGGCAGGCGCTCCTGCGGGCGACCGCCAAGGTGGAGGCCGCGGCCGGGGAGGCGGCCGGTGCCAGCTCCCGGCTGTCGGTGACCTTCGAGTCCGAGGGCGGCGTCTTCGCCGACGTCGACCGTGCGATCTCCGAGCGGCGCCGGCTGTGGATCCGTTACTACTCACCGGCCCGCGACGAGGTCACCGAGCGCGAGATCGACCCGATCCGCCTGGTCAGCGTCGGCCACACCTACGTCGAGGCCTGGTGCCGCCGCTCCGAGGCGCGCCGCACCTTCCGGCTCGACCGGGTCGCCGAGATCAGGATCCTGGACGAGTCGTCCGCGCCGCCCGAGATCGAGCTGCGGGACCTGTCCGAGGGGCTCGTGCAGCCTGCCGCGGAGGACCCCGAGGTCGTGGTCGAGGTCGGCCCGGGCGGGCGCTGGGTCGCCGAGTACTACCCGCACGACAGCGCCGATGAGCTTGCCGACGGCGGGCTGCGTATCACTCTGCGCACCCCCGACCCCACGTCGTTGCGGCGCCTCGCACTGCGGCTCGGGCGCGACGGCCGGATCGTCTCGCCTCAGGCGCTGGCCGACAGCGCCCGGCAGGCGGCCCGCGAGGCGCTGACGGCGTACGACGGGGCCGAGGTGCAGGGCGAGCACGGGGCGCACGGGGTTCACGACGGACAGTAGGACAGCGCCCCCTGAGGCGAGCGACCACGAAGAAGGGGAGCAAGGGCTTTGAGCGAGTCGGCGACGTCCGGTGCGGTGGGAATGACGGTGGCGTCCGCGTTCGCCGGGATGAGAAGTGTGACGCCGGTGAGGTTCAAGGCGGGCTGCCCGGACTGCCGGGGCCGTTTCGAGCTTGCCGCGAGCGCACTGCGCCTCGTCATCGGCGGGAGCAGCCGTACGACGTTCTACTCGTTCACCTGCCCCGAGTGCGGGGTGTCCGTCCGCAAGCCTGCGGGGGAGCGGATCGTCGAGCTGCTGACCGGCGGCGGGGTCAGCACCCTGCGGCTGCACTCCACGCTGTAGGACGGTCTAGGCTCGGCGTCATGTTCTGGCCGATGTTCGCGGTAGCTGTGGGTTTCCTGGGTCTCGCCGTTCTCGGTGTGCTCGCCGTGCGGGTCTTCCTGGAGGCGCAGCGCCTCGGCCGGCAGGTGACGGACTCCGCGCGGCGCATCAGCCGGGCGGCAGAGGACCTGGAGCGGGCGAGCATGAGCGCGGCCCGGGCTGTGGACACGCTCTAGCCCTGCCAAGGATTGGGTGTGAGTCCCTCCTCGCATGCGTTTTGGGCCACTTCGCCCTGTCAACTTGACGTCTCGTCCAGGTACGCTGCTGGTCGCGGCCCGGAGAACGAGGCCCGGTCCGCGGACAGGGAGTACGCACGGGGATTGCCTCACGTTTACCCCTGAGCGTTACGATCGCTGTCAACGCGATCGTTCGGACACATGTCCGACCGATCGGACAGCACCCACCCCAGCAGCCTCGGTGAGAAGGTAAAGACTTATGTTCGGAAGGCTCGGAGCCCCCGAGATCATTCTCATCCTCGTCGTCATCATCCTGCTGTTCGGCGCGAAGAAGCTTCCGGACATGGCGCGCTCGCTCGGCAAGTCCGCTCGCATCCTGAAGAGCGAGGCGAAGGCGATGAAGGACGACAACAAGTCCGCCGCCCCGGCCGACCCGCCGAACAACACCAGCGACGACCAGCAGCCCCCGGCTCAGCGTGTGATCCAGTCCTCTCCCGGCGACGTGACCAGCTCGCGCCCGGTCAACGAGCCCACGGACACGACCAAGCGCTGACGCAGGGCCGGTGACCTCCGGCCCGCCGCACGAGATGGGAACGTGGGTTGCTGAAGTCTGCCCGCAAAGAGGAGAAGGATCCCGAGGGGCGGATGCCCCTCGCGGAGCACCTTCGTGAGCTCCGCAACCGGCTCGCGAAAGCGCTGCTCGCGATCGTCGTCATCACGGTCGTCGCTGCCTTCTTCTATCAGGACATCATCAACTTCTTCACCAAGCCGGTCCTCGAGTCGGTCGGCTGCCCGAAGTCGTTCGAGGAACTGGCCAAGACGTCACGCGAACAGAACCCGTGCGCGCAGATCACGATCAACGGTCTGCTCGCGCCGTTCACGCTGGCCCTGAAGGTGTCCCTGATGGCCGGTGTCGTGCTGGCCGCACCGGTCTGGTTGTACCAGCTGTGGGGCTTCGTCGCCCCCGGCCTGCACAAGCACGAGCGGGGGTACGCCTACGCGTTCGTCGCCACGGGCTTCCCGCTCTTCCTCGCCGGCGCCTTCTTCGCCTACAAGGTGCTGCCCAAGACCGCCACGGTCCTGATCGAGTTCACGCCGTTCGGCGTCGACAACCTGCTGCCGCTGGACGACCTGCTCGACCTCGTCACGCGCATGGTGATCGTCTTCGGTCTCTCCTTCGAGCTGCCCTTGCTGCTGGTGATGCTCAACTTCACCGGCGCCATCACCGGCAAGCGCATGCTCGGCTGGTGGCGCGGCATGATCATGGGCATCACGGTGTTCGCGGCGATCGCGACCCCTAGCACCGACCCGCTGACGATGATGGCCCTCGCCGGACCGATCTGGATCCTGTACTTCGCCGCGGTCCTCGTCTCCCTGCTCAACGACCGCCGCAGGCGTCGCCGAGAGGCCATGGCTCCCGCCGACGACGAGGCGTCCGACCTCGATCTGACCCCCGAGAGCATCGACGAGGTCGAGACCGTGTCCGCGAGCCGGGCGCTGCCCGAGCAGGCCACCACCGAGCGGGTCAACGGCTACGACGACGTGACCTGACCGGGGCGGAATCCCAGAACAGTGCGGCCGGGTGCCTACAGGGCGTGCCCGGCCGCTTCCGCTTCGCAGCCGTGAGCTGCACGGATCGCGGGTTCGGCCGACGGCGATCCGGATAATGATCGTCCTGTTGTCAGTGGCGCCCGGTACGCTCGAAAGCACGATGACAGAGGACCTCTCACCGGCCGAGCGGTACGCGGCAGCGCGTCAGCGTGCTGCCGAGCAGGCCACCGCGCTCGCCTCATTCCGCGAGATGTACGACTTCGGCCTCGACCCCTTCCAGATCGAGGCGTGCCAGGCGCTCGAAGCGGGGAAGGGCGTGCTGGTGGCCGCGCCCACCGGCTCGGGCAAGACGATCGTGGGCGAGTTCGCCGTCCACCTCGCCCTGTTGCAGGGCAGAAAGTGCTTCTACACCACGCCCATCAAGGCGTTGTCGAACCAGAAGTACGCCGACCTGTGCCGCCGTTACGGCGACGGCATGGTCGGTTTGCTCACCGGCGACAACAGCATCAACTCCGACGCCCCGGTGGTCGTGATGACCACCGAGGTGCTGCGCAACATGCTGTACGCCGGGTCGCAGACCCTCCTCGGCCTCGGCCATGTGGTCATGGACGAGGTGCACTATCTCTCCGACCGCTTCCGCGGGGCCGTATGGGAGGAAGTGATCATTCACCTCCCCGAGTCGGTCACGCTGGTCTCGCTGTCGGCGACCGTGTCCAACGCCGAGGAGTTCGGCGACTGGCTCGACACCGTCCGCGGCGACACCGAGGTGATCGTCTCCGAGCACCGGCCCGTGCCGCTGTTCCAACACGTGCTCGCCGGGCGGCGGATGTACGACCTGTTCGAGGAGGGCGAGGGCCACAAGAAGGCCGTCAACCCCGACCTCACGCGGCTGGCCCGCATGGAGGCGACCAGGCCCTCGTTCCAGGACCGCAGACGCGGGCGCGCCATGCGCGAGGCCGACCGGGAGCGGGAGCGCCGGCAGAAGTCCCGGGTGTGGACGCCGGGGCGCCCCGAGGTCATCGAACGCCTCGACTCCGAGGGCCTGCTGCCCGCCATCACCTTCATCTTCAGCCGCGCCGCCTGCGAGGCCGCCGTCCAGCAGTGCCTGCACGCGGGACTGCGGCTGAACGAGGAGGAGGCGCGGGACAGGGTGCGCGCCCTCGTCGAGGAGCGCACCGCCGCCATCCCGACCGAGGATCTGCATGTCCTCGGCTACTACGAATGGCTGGAGGGCCTGGAGCGCGGCATAGCCGCTCACCACGCGGGCATGCTGCCGACCTTCAAGGAGGTCGTCGAGGAACTGTTCGTCCGCGGCCTGGTGAAGGCCGTGTTCGCCACGGAGACGCTCGCGCTGGGCATCAACATGCCTGCCCGGTCGGTGGTGTTGGAGAAGCTCGTCAAGTGGAACGGCGAGCAGCACGCCGACATCACGCCCGGTGAGTACACGCAGCTGACCGGCCGTGCGGGCCGGCGCGGCATCGACGTCGAGGGCCACGCCGTCGTGCTGTGGCAGCGCGGCATGAGCCCCGACCACCTGGCCGGGCTGGCGGGCACCCGCACCTATCCGCTGCGCTCCAGCTTCAAGCCGTCGTACAACATGGCGGTCAACCTGGTCGAGCAGTTCGGCCGGCACCGCTCGCGCGAGCTGCTGGAGACGTCGTTCGCGCAGTTCCAGGCCGACAAGTCGGTCGTCGGGATCTCCCGGCAGGTGCAGCGCAACGAGGAGGGGCTGGACGGCTACAAGGAGTCCATGACCTGCCACCTCGGGGACTTCGAGGAGTACGCGCGCCTGCGCCGCGAACTGAAGGACCGCGAGAACGAGTTGGCCAAGGAGGGGGTGGCACAGCGGCGCGCGGAGGCCGCGGTCGCACTGGAGAAGCTCAAGCCGGGCGACGTCATCCATGTGCCGACGGGCAAGTACGCCGGCCTCGCGCTGGTACTGGACCCCGGTCTGCCGGCCGGGCGGTCCAACGGCCACCGCGGCTTCGAGCACCACGACGGTCCGCGCCCGCTGGTCCTGACCGCCGAGCGGCAGGTCAAGCGGCTCGCCTCGATGGACTTCCCGGTGCCCGTCGAGGCGTTGGAGCGGATGCGGATCCCGAAGTCCTTCAACCCGCGTTCCCCGCAGTCCCGTCGGGACCTCGCCTCCGCGCTGCGCACCAAGGCCGGGCACATCGCGCCCGAGCGGCAGCGCAAGCGGCGCTCCCAGGCGGCCGACGACCGCGAGATCGAGCGGCTGCGCAAGGCCCTGCGCGCGCACCCGTGCCACGGGTGCAACGACCGTGAGGACCACGCCCGTTGGGCCGAGCGCTACCACCGGCTGCTGCGGGACACCTCCCAGCTGGAGCGCCGTATCGAAGGCCGCACGAACACGATCGCGCGGACCTTCGACCGCATCGTAGCTCTGCTGACCGAACTGGACTATCTGCGCGGCGACGAGGTCACCGAGCACGGCAAGCGGCTCGCGCGGCTGTACGGCGAACTCGACCTGCTGGCCAGCGAATGCGTCCGCGAGCGGGTGTGGGAAGGGCTCAGTCCGGCCGAACTGGCCGCCTGTGTCTCTGCGTTGGTGTTCGAGTCGAGGGCCGCGGACGACGCCATGGCCCCGAAACTGCCGTCGGGCAAGGCCAAGGCCGCGCTCGGTGAGATGGTCCGGATCTGGGGGCGGCTGGACGCCCTGGAGGAGGACTTCCGCATCACGCAGTCCGAGGGCGTCGGGCAGCGTGAGCCCGACCTCGGCTTTGCCTGGGCCGCGTACATGTGGGCCAGCGGTAAGGGGCTGGACGAGGTGCTGCGTGAGGCGGAGATGCCGGCGGGGGACTTTGTGCGGTGGTGCAAGCAGGTGATCGATGTGCTGGGGCAGATCGCGGCGGCGTCTCCTGCGGAGGGCTCAACCGTGGCCAAGAGTGCGCGTAAGGCTGTGGATGGGCTGCTCCGGGGGTTGTCGCCTACTCGTCCGTGGGGTGATGGTTCCCGGGCGGGCGCGGGGATCGTCGTGGTCGGTCGCGCCCACGCGGCGGAGCCGCATACCGATGCAGCCCCGCGCCCCTGGGGCAGCAACTCATCGGAGGATGACGAGTTGCTGCGTTGCTCGCGTCATCGCTACATAGCGGTCCACCGCTCCTTCGATCCCCTCGCCGAAGCTCTCCGGGTCGAACAGGACCACCAGGTCGAACTCCAGGCCCTTCGACAGCTCCGGGGTAAGTGACCGGACGCGGTCCGTCGGGGCGAATGTGGGGGCGCCGATGACGCAGGCTGTGCCTTCGGCATGCCCGGTGAGCCAGTTGGCCAGGATCGAGTCGAGGTCCGACAAGTGGCCGTGGGCGACCGGAACTCCACCGCTGCGGATGGACGTCGGCACGTTCGCGTCCGGGAGCGCCGCCCGGATGACCGGCTCTGCCTCCGTCATGATCTCTTCCGGTGTCCGGTAGTTGAGGCTCAGGGAGGCCAGGTCGATCCGGTCGAGACCGATCCGCTTGAGCCGTTCCTGCCACGACTCCGTGAACCCGTGCCTGGCCTGGGCGCGGTCGCCCACGATGGTGAAGCTCCGGGACGGGCAGCGCAGCAGCAGCATCTGCCACTCCGCGTCGGTGAGTTCCTGGGCCTCGTCCACGACGACGTGCGCGAACGGGCCGGCGAGCAGGTCCGGGTCGGCAGTGGAGACCTCGGACTCGTCGACGAGGCTGACCTGGGCGTCCTCGCCACGCAGCATCGTCACCAGGCCAATGCCGTCGTCGCCGTCGGCACCGGAGTTGGCCACGGCCTCGATCAGGTTGTCGACGACCTGGGTCATGCGCTCCCGCTGGGCGGCGATGACGGCGTCGTGCCGCCGTTTGCGCCGCGACGCCTCCGGGTCGCCGAGCCGCTGCCGTGCCGCGTCCAGGAAGGGCAGGTCGGACACCGTCCAGGCCTGGGCGTCCGCACGCTGCAGCTTCTGCACCTCGTCGCGGCTGAGCCAGGGAGCACACAGCCGCAGGTAGGCGGGGACCGACCACAGGTCGGAGACGAGGTCGGCCGCTTCGAGCAGGGGCCACGCGCGGTTGAAGGCCGTGAGCAGTTCCCTGTTCCGCCTCAGCGACTTGCGGACCAGGTCGGGCGAGACGTGTGCGTCGTCACCGGAGGCGTCGCCCTGGTGCTTGTCCACCAGGATGGTGAGCAGTTCCTCCCAGACCTGGTTGCGCGCCTCGTTGTGCGGAGTGCCGGGCTCCGCCGCCTCGAAGGCCACGGCCCAGTCGGTGGCGCTCAGCCAGATGTCGGACCAGTGGGTCGTGACCGTCATGCCCTTCGTGGGCGGCTCCTCGTAGAACCTGACGCCCTTCTCGAGCGCCTTCACCAGGTCCGCGGACGACTTCAGACGGGCCACCTCCGGGTCCGCCTCGACGGTTGCCGCGGCTCCCTCGGTGACGAGGTCACGCAGGATGCAGGTCTGCACGCCCTCCTCGCCGAGGCTGGGAAGGACGTCGGAGACGTAGTCCAGGTACGGCCGGTGCGGACCGACGAACAGTACGCCACCCCGCCGGTGACCGAGCCGGGGGTCGGAGTACAGCAGGTAGGCGGAGCGGTGCAGGGCCACGACGGTCTTCCCCGTGCCCGGGCCGCCGTCGACGACGAGGGCGCCGCGCGACCCCGCGCGGATGATGGCGTCCTGGTCGGCCTGGATGGTGCCGAGCACGTCCCGCATCCGTGGTGAGCGGTCGCTGCCGAGGCTGGCGATGAAAGCGGACTGGTCGTCGAGTGAGGCATGGTGCCCCGCGAACCCGTCAGGGGTGAACACCTCGTCCCAGTAGTCGCTGATCCGGCCGCGGGTCCAGCGGTACCTGCGGCGGCTCGCCAGGCCCATCGGATCGGCGTGGGTGGCTCCGAAGAACGGCTCGGCAGCCGGGGAGCGCCAGTCGAGCAGCAGCCGCCGGCCTGTGCTGTCGGTCAGGCCGAGCCGCCCCACGTACACCGGCTCGGAGTCGTCGGCGCCGACCATGTGACCGAGGCACAGGTCCAGGCCGAAGCGGTGCAGGGTGCGCAGACGGGCGGTGAGCCGGTGGATCTCCGTGTCCCGGTCCATGGCATCCCGGCCCATGCCGCCGGGTGCCCTGCGTGCGGCGTCGAGGCGGTCGGTCAGCTCGGCGATCGTCTCGTCGAGGCACCGCGCGATGGCCGTGAAGTGCTGCTCGTCGGCTGCGATCAGCTTCGGGTCGGCCTTGGCGGAGAGACGGTCGGGAAGGTCGAACGCGCTGGTGGTCAGGTAGGTCATGGCAGTTGCTCCGAATGTGCGGTCGATGGCGACCATCGCGCGGCGAAAGGCGGCGCCTGGGAAGAACACGCGTGGTTCACGCGGACGTGGGCGGCCAGGGTCAGCCGGCCATGTCGAGCAGCAGCTTCGCGGCCACGTCCGCCCCGTCGGTGCGGATCGTCGCCGCCACGGCGGCTGCGCGGGCGCGGGTCTCGGGGGCCAGGGCCGATTCGAGTGCGGCCGACAGGGACTCGAAGGTCGGCGTCGGACCGTCGTGCGCCGCGCCGATGCCCAGGTCGGCCACGCGGCCGGCCCAATAGGGCTGGTCGGCCAGCTGGGGCACCACGACCTGAGGCGCACCGACCCGGGCGGCCGTGGACGTCGTCCCCGCGCCGCCGTGGTGCATGACCGCGGCCACGCGGCGGAAGAGTGCCTGGTGGTTGGCCTCGCCCACGGCGAAGCAGTCGTCCTGGTCGTCGGTCAGGGCGAGATCGGCCCAGCCGCGGGAGACGAGGACGCGGCGGCCCTGCGCGCGAACCGCGTCGATGGCCACCTGGGCGGCGTCCGCCGCGGCATGCATGGGCATGCTGCCGAAGCCCACGTACACCGGCGCGGTGCCGGCGTCCAGGAACGCCTCCAGGTCGGCCGGCAGCGGACGGACGTCGGGGAGGACCCACGCACCGGTCTGGACGACGTCGAAGCCCGGCATCTCGTGCAACGGGTCCAGGACCGGGTCCGTCGCCACCCAGGGGCTGTCGCCGAAGACGTGGTCGCGGACGTCGTCCACCGGCGGCAGGCCGTTCGCCGCCCGGTTCGTGTTGAGTGCCTCAGCGAACAGCTCGTTGATGCTCTGGGCGTCCAGGTCCCACAGCACCCGGTTGTCGGTCACCTCCGGTGGGAACGGACGGCCCCGATACGCCAGCGGCCGGCGGTGCGGCGACGGCAGGGTGAGCTGCTGGAAGATCACGGACACGGACGGGATACCCAGCTTCTCGGCCACCGACCGCGCGCCGGCCGCGGCCGGCATCATGCCGGTCGCCACCAGCAGATCGCAGCCCTCGGCCGCCGCGGCGACCGCCTCGAACTGGGCGGCGATCACCTGGGCCGCCCGCTCGGGCATCGACGGCGGCGGCACCGCCTGCGTCAGCTCACGGGCCGACGGTCCGACCGGCACCATCGATACACCGACCTCGGACAACCGCCGCGCGAAGTCCTCGTCCGGCGGCGCGCACACCCGCACCTCGGCGCCGAGTTCCCGAAGGGGCACCGTGAGTGCCGCGAGGGGTTCGACATCTCCACGCGACCCATAGGTCGACAACACCACACGCACTACGTGACTCCCCGTTTCCGCAGGTCTTGGCCTTAGGCCGGAGATTCTGCGGCAAGAGGGGGGCCTTGCCGCAAGCCCCCCGATGCGTTATAAGTTAATAGTGGCAAGGAGAGCGTGACCTCCTTGCCCTTCGTGTTTTCCGGCGCTCTTCGTGTCTTCAGGCGCGGCCGCCCCTGAGATACGCCCGCCAGCCACCGTACGCCGTGATGTCCTCGGCGTCCGCCAGGGCCGCGGGCTCGCACAGGAACCCCGGGACGTGGCTGCCGTCCGCCAGTTCCACGCGCCCCAGTGCCATCGGCCGGGGCAGCTCGGCGAGGAGCCGGCCGAGCCCCTCCGCCGGGAGCCGCCACACCTCCGCCTCGATCGCCGCGCCGCCCTCGCCGGGGCCGGCGCTCTGACCGACATGGACCAGGCCCGGCTTGGGCGGGGACGTGGGCAGCGCGTGCAGCCGGTAGACGGGGGCCGTGGCGATCGTACGGTCGAAACGGGCTCCCAGGGCGAGAAGCTGCGCGTTGAGGGGCTGGCCCGTGAGGTGCGCCCCGACCACCGCGAGGCGGACCTCCGGCTGGAGCAGGCCGGCGATCCGGGCCAGCCGGTCGTCCGTGAACGCGGGGCCGATCAGCATCACGCCGAAGGGCAGGCCGTTCACCTCACCGGCCGGGACGGCAACCGCCGCCAGGTCGAACAGGTTCGTCGAGTTGGTGAAGCGGCCCAGCCGGGCGTTGGCGCCGAGCGGGTCCGCGGCCACCTCGGCGAGGGTCGGGTGACCCGGCGCGGTGGGGAGCAACAGGGCGTCCACGTCGGTGAGTTCGGCCTCGGCGCGTGCGCGCAGGGCGGCGAGCCGGTCCTGGTCGGCGAACAGCCGGTGGGCCGGGATGTCGCGGGCACGGGTGATGATGCCGGCGACGGTGGGATCGAGGGCCGGGTCGCCCTCGGCCACCGCCTTGTCGACAAAGCTCCCCACGGCCGTGTAGCGCTCGGCGACGAAGGCGCCCTCGTAGAGCATCGCGGCGGCCTCGGTGAAGGGGGTGAGGTCGAGGGGGCGGATGTCGGCGCCCGCGGCTGCGAGCTGCCGTACGGCCGCCTCGTAGGACTCGGCCCAGCCCTCGTCCAGTTCGCCGAGCTGGTAAGTCGGCGGGACCGCGATGCGCCAGGGCCCCGGCGCCCGCCCGGGGAGCGCGGGCAGGACGCGGGCGGGCGGGGACGCCATGAACGACAGTGCCTGCTCGGCTTCCGGAAGCGTCCGCGCGAACACCGTCACGCAGTCGATCGACGCGCAGGCCGGGACGACGCCCGTCGTCGGCACCAGCCCCCGGGTGGGCTTGAGACCGACGATGCCGTTGAAGGCGGCCGGGACCCGGCCCGAGCCGGCCGTGTCCGTGCCGAGCGCGAAGTCGACGATTCCGAGTGCCACGGCGACGGCCGAGCCGGAACTGGAGCCGCCGCTGATCCTGGCCGGGTCGTGGGCGCCCCGGACGGCGCCGTAGGGGAGCGGGTGCCGACCAGGCCCGTTGCGAACTGGTCGAGGTTGGTGGTGCCGAGCACGATCGCACCCGCCGCGCGCAGCCGGGCGACGACGGGCGCGTCGGCCTCGGGGCCGTAGGAGTACGAAGGGCAGCCCGCCGTCGTCGGGAGGCCGGCGACGTCGATGTTGCCCTTGACGGCGAACAGGCGCCCCGCGAGCGGGAGTCGTTCCCCGCCGGACACCCGTTCGTCGATCAGCCGGGCCTGCGCCACCACCACATCCCGCGGGCGCAGGCCGATCCAGATCTCGGGGCGGTCCGTGGCCTCGATGCGGGCGTAGGCGGCGCGGACGCGGGAGACAGTGGTGGACATGTGGTGCTCCTCGACTTTCGACTCACCTGTCTGCAGGCTCGGTTGACGGGACGCTTCCTCGGGCGGGCGCGAGGACCATCAGAGCCGTTCCCGCCTCCACCTGGTCCCCGGGCCCGGCCAGGATCTCGGCGACCACGCCGGCGACCGGCGCGTGCACCCTGGACTCCATCTTCATCGCCTCCAGGGCGAGCAGCGGCTGTCCGGCCGTCACCTCGTCACCCGGCCGGACGTTCACCTGCCAGACGGACGCCGCGAACTCGGCCTCGACCACCCGGCCGCCCGCCGGGACGGTCACCTCGGCCAGGGGCGCGGCGGGCGCCACGGCCGCATCCGCCCGCGCGAACTCGCCGGCCGCCTCCCACGCGTCCCGCTCCGCCGCGAAGGCCGCCTGCTGCCGGCCCCTGAACTCCGCGATCGACTCGGCGTGCTCGTCCAGGAAGGCCCGGTACCCGGCGAGGGAGAACGTGCCCTCCTCGATGCGCGGCACGAACCGCCCGGACGTGAGGTCCGCCCGCAGCTCCAGCAGTTCCTCGGCGCCCACCGGATACCACCTGATCCGGTCGAAGAACCGCAGCAGCCAGGGCGACCCCGGCTCGAACGCCCCGCGCTGCTGCCACCCCGACCACACCTGGGTCGTACGGCCCACGAACTGGTAGCCGCCGGGCCCCTCCATGCCGTAGATGCACAGGTACGCCCCGCCGATGCCGACCGAGTTCTCCGCGGTCCAGGTGCGTGCCGGGTTGTACTTGGTGGTCACCAGACGGTGGCGGGGATCCAGCGGGGTCGCCACCGGGGCGCCCAGGTACACGTCGCCCAGCCCCAGGACCAGGTACTCCGCGTCGAAGACCGTGCGGTAGACGTCCTCGACCGACGCCAGGCCGTTGACGCGCCGGATGAACTCGATGTTCCACGGGCACCAGGGCGCGTCGTCGCGCACCCCCGCCATATAGCGGGCGATGGCCTCGCGGGTGGCCGGGTCGTCCCAGGACAGGGGGAGATGGACGGTGCGGGAGGGGACCACGAGTGCGTCCGTGGGCGGCATGGACGCCACCAACTCCCGTACCTCGGCGAGGAGTTCGTGCTGGGGCAGCCGGGCCGGATCCGTGCGGATCTGGAGCGAGCGGATGCCCGGGGTCAGGTCGGCGATGCCGTCCCGGCCCGCCCCGGCCACCGTCTCCATCAGCGCGTGGACGCGCATGCGCAGGGCCAGGTCCAGCTGCATCGGCCCGAACTCGACCAGCAGATTGTCGTCACCGCTGCGGCGGTACGTCACATCGCCGTCGCGGGCGAGGACGCCGCCGTCCACGAGGGCGGGGCGGGGCGCGCCGGCCACGTCCACCGGCAGGAAGCACACGGTGTCACCCGGGCGCAGCTGGCCCAGCTTCCAGCGCTCGGTGCTGATCACGGTCGCCGGGCACACGAACCCGCCCAGCGACGGGCCGTCCGGGCCGAGCAGCACCGGCATGTCGCCGGTGTAGTCGACGGCGCCGACGGAGTACGGCGTGTCATGGATGTTCGACGGGTGCAGGCCCGCCTCACCGCCGTCGGTGCGCGCCCAGCGCGGCCTCGGGCCGACGAGCCGTATGCCGGTCCGAGCGGAGTTGAAGTGCACCTTCCAGCCGGCGGCGTAGAAGTCACGGATGTCGTCCTCGGTGAAGAACTCCGGCGCGGCGTGCGGTCCTTCGACGACGGCCACCTGCCATGCGGCGCCGAAGGACGGGCGGTCCGGCACGGGAACCGGGGTTCCCTCGGTGACCGCCCCGCCGTGCAGGACGTCGCCCGTCCGCAGTGCGCGTCCGCCGTGGCCGCCGAAGCGCCCGAGCGTGAAGGTGCTCGCGCTGCCCAGGAACGCGGGGACGTCGAGACCGCCCGCGACGAGGACGTACGTCCGCAGACCGTGCCCGCCCGGCGCTCCGACCTCCAGTACGGCTCCCGCCGGCACCGTCACCGGCTCCCACTGCACGGCCGCCGTACCGTCGACGCTGACCGTGGCCGGGGCGCCCGTCACGCACACGGTGGTGGTGTGCGTGAACCTCAACGCCGGTCCCTGGAGCGTGCATTCGAGTCCCGGGGTGCCCTCGGGGTTGCCCAGCGCCCGGTTGCCGAGCCGGAAGGACAGGTCGTCCATCGGGCCGCTGGGCGGCACGCCGACCTGCCAGTAGCCGGTGCGGCCCGGCCAGTCCTGCACGGTGGTGAGGGTGCCGCCGGCGACGACCTCGATGCGGGGCGTCGGGTCGGTGACGGTCGCGAGGGTCGCCGTCGAGTGGGTGGCCTCGCGAAAACGGCGGTCGGCGAGCGCCGCGCGCACCAGGCCGAGGTTCGTCTCGATGCCGTCGAGCCGGGTGCGGGCCAGCGCCTCGTCCAGCCGGCGCAGGGCGTGCGCGCGGTCGGGGCCGTACGCGATGATCTTCGCGAGCATCGGGTCGTACGACGTCGTCACCTCGGTGCCCGTCTCGACCCAGCCGTCGACCCGCACCCCGCTCGGGAACTCCACCCGCGTCAACAGCCCCGCGCCGGGCCGGTGATCGCGCGCCGGGTCCTCGGCGTAGAGGCGGGCCTCGACGGCGTGGCCGCGCGGGGTGCCCGGGTCGCGGACGACGTCGCGCTCGCCGCGCGCCAGGCGCAGCATCCAGGCGACCAGGTCGACGCCGTAGATCTCCTCGGTGACCGGGTGCTCCACCTGGAGGCGGGTGTTGACCTCCAGGAAGTACGCCTCCTCGCGGGCGGCGTCGTACACGAACTCGACGGTTCCGGCGGATCGGTAGCCGACGGAGGCACACAAGTCATGGGCGGCGGCCGCCAGTTGCTCGCGTATGTGGGCCGGGAGGCTTGGTGCCGGGGCCTCCTCCACCACCTTCTGGTTGCGGCGTTGCAGCGTGCAGTCCCGGTCGCCGAAGGTCACCACCGTGCCCTCACCGTCGCCGAAGACCTGGACCTCGATGTGGCGGGCATGCTCGACGAGCCGTTCCAGGAAGACACCGGCCGAGCTGAAGGAGGCGGCGGCGACACGTTGGACGCGCTCCCAGGAATCGGTCAGTTCACCGGCGGAGCGACATGCCGACATGCCGATTCCGCCACCGCCGCCGGTTGCCTTGAGCATGACGGGATAGCCGATGGCCTGGGCCTCTTCGAGTGCCTCGGCGAGCGACCCGAGCAGGCCCGTCCCCGGTGCCGGCGGTACGCCCGCCGCGTCGGCCGCCGCCCGCGCCGTGTGCTTGGCGCCGAACAGCTCCAGCTGCTCGGGCGTCGGGCCGACGAACACGATCCCGGCGTCCTCGCAGCGCCGGGCGAACCCCGCGTCCTCTGACAGGAAGCCGTACCCGGGGTGGATCGCCCCGGCCCCGCTGTCCTTGGCCGCATTCAGGATCAGGTCGGCGTCGAGGTACGACTCCTTCGCGGGCGCGGGGCCGAGCCGTACGGCCTGGTCGGCGAGCCGGACGTGGGGCGCGGACCGGTCGGCGTCGGAGTACACCGCCACAGTCCTGAGTCCCAGTTCGTGTGCCGTGCGGATGATCCGGACAGCAATTTCGCCCCGGTTGGCGACCAGCAGCGTGTCGAAGGTCATGCGCCGCCCGCCTCGTTGACCGTCGTCTGCACGGAGATCGTCATCTGCACGGACGTCGGCTCGAATCCGTTGCAGGGGTTGTTGATCTGGGGGCAGTTGGAGACCAGGACCAGGACGTCGCGCTCGGCGCGCAGGGTCAGGGAGAGGCCGGGTGCCGAGATGCCGTCGACGATGCCGAGGGTGCCGTCCTTCTCGACCGGCACGTTCATGTACCAGTTGATGTTGGAGACGAGGTCGCGCTTGCCCAGGCCGTACTTGGCGCCCTCGGCGAGGAAGTTGTCCACACAGGCGTGCTGCGACCAGGTGTGGTGGCCGTACCGGAGCGTGTTCGACTCCTTGGAGCAGGCGCCGCCGACCGTGTCGTGGCGGCCCACGTCGTCCGCGACCACCGTCATCAGCGGGGTGTGCTCGTTCGACATCAGCACACTGCCTGTGGTCAGGAAGATGCTCCCCTGGGCGTGGATGGTGTCGGGGGCGCTGTAGCGGACCGATGTGTCGTGAGCGTCGTGGACGAGGAAGTCGACGGCCTGGTTGCCGTGCAGGTCGGTGATGGTGAGCGTCTCACCGGCACGGACGATGTGCGACCAGGCGGCGCGGGCGGGAACGACGGCCATCATGCGAGCCCCCTCGCGGCAAGGGACTCGGCGGTGTTGAGGAAGGCGCGGCGGCCCTCGGGCGTGGCATCCCACAAGGGGTCGCCGGGCGCGGTGGCCCCGGCCCGCCAGGCGAGGACCTCCAGCGGGGTGCTGACGTACTCGGCGCGGGGATCGACCGGATGCGGCACGTTGGCGATCAGCACGGTCACGTCCTGCTCGGCACGCAGGGTCACGGTCGCGCCGGGCCCGGCCGAGCCGGTGAAGTCCAGGGCGCCGTCCTCGCGGACCTCCACGCCCTGGAAGAAGGACAGTGAGGGCGGCAGATCCCGGGGCTCCAGGCCGTTCTTCGCGGCGGCCAGCTTGAACAGTTCGCGGCCTGCGGGGGAGGGGGACTGCGGGGTGCCGTCGCCGTACCGCCCGGTGTTGCGTACGAGCGTGGAGGTGCCGCACAGGGTGTCGTGCCGGCCGGAGCTGTCGGCGACGACGGAGGCGAGGACGCGGCCCTGGTCGGAGAGCAGCAGGCGGCCCTCGCCGAGGTAGGCGTTCCACTGCACCTTCACCGTGTCGGCGACGTTCAGCCGCTCCCAGGGGCGGTCGGCCGCATACAGCAGCAGATGCGCGCAGGCGTCGCCGCGCAGGTCGGTCAGCCGCAGCTCCGTGCCGCGGGCGAGCACCCGGTGCGTGTAGTTGCCGCCCGCCACCGTCTCGGCCCACACCAGGCGGTCCGCCTCGCAGGGCGGGTCCGGCCAGTCGGCGGCCGGGACGACGGGCATGGCCTCGGCACGGGCCCCTTCCTGGGCACGGGCATGGGCACGGGCGCCGTACGTGGTCTCTGTCGCCATTCGCGGGACCTCCGGCTCGGGAGTGGGCCTGCGGATTCTTTTCTGTCGCGCGACAGAAATTAGGAGCCGGGCGCGTCACCGGCATTGCCCGGGTGTTGCCGGCCGGTTACCGAGCCCTCACGGAGTCCGCCCGGAGGGCGCTGCACTCCGTCGGAAGATCTCCTGGCCGGGGCCGTGTGCGAGGATCGAACGCATGGGAACAGCGGGTGGAACGGCGGGTCGCCGGGTCGGCAGGCCGCGGGCCGCGCAGCGGCCGGACAGCGGCCTCTCGCCCCGCGACGAACTGCTTGCCGCCGCAGCCGAGTTGTTCACCACCAGGGGCTACGCCGCCACCACGACCCGTGCCGTCGCCGAGCGGGCGGGCATGCGGCAGGCGTCCATGTACCACTACGTCTCCGGCAAGGAGGAGCTCCTGGCCGAGCTCCTGGAGTCCACGGTCACGCCCTCGCTTGCCTACGCCCGTGAGCTCCTCGCCGACGACACGGCTCCGGCCGAGGGCCGGCTGTGGGAGCTGTGCCGCACCGACGTGGAGCTGCTGTGTGGCGGACCGCACAACCTCGGCGGGCTCTACCTGCTGCCCGAGGTGCGCGCCGAACGGTTCGCCGGCTTCCACGCCGTACGTGCCGAACTCAAGGACGCCTACCGTCAGTTGCTCGCCGCCACGGCCGCCGGCGGCGCACTCGCCAAGAGCGAGCTGGAGCTGCGTACGGATCTGCTGTTCGGTCTGATCGAGGGCGTCATCCTCGTCCACCGCTCCGACCCGGAGCGCCCGGTGTCGGTGTTCGCCGAGGCCACGGCTGACGCGGCGCTGCGCATCGCCGGGATCTGAACAGCCGCCGACCGGCGACCGGAACCGGATCTTCACCCGTCACGGTGAGTGCTCTTCGCACATCCGTACGCCGTGACGCACCGTGTACGAATGTAATCCGAGCGTATAAATGGAGCCGAGCGTACTACCGTCGCGCGCCCCGTTTCAGGTGCTTGCTGAATATGACACGGCGATGATCCGGTCGGACTAAGCTCGCCCGCAGCGCACCGAGTTGAGGTGTAATCGTGCGCTTGTTCCCAAACATGCAGAAGATTCCGACATACCCATGACGTACCCCACTGCAAGCTCCCCTACACCCACCCGATTCGTTTCAGAGGGCCCACATGGTGAGCGTTCAATCCCCGCCCAGTCGCCGTGAACTCCTGTACGCGCGCGCACTGTTGCTCCCGGCGATACTGATGGCCGCGGCGACCGGAGCAGCCGTCGCCGTGGTGGCTGAACCGGCACGGACGGCCGTCGGTGTGAGCGGCGCCGTGGCCATGCTGCTGGTGCTGGCAGCCGTGGCCCAAGCGGTGCGCCGCGGTCGCGCCCTGCGGGAGGCGCGGGCCGAGCACGCCCGTCACGCTGCGTACCTGGAACGGCGTATCGCCTCCCACGACGAGGAGATGAAACGCCTCGCCACGGAGATCACACCCGCCGCGATCCACCGGCTGCGCTGCGACCATTCACCCCATGAGGTGATTCGCGACCTCGCGCTGATCGACCCCTCCTACGCCCAACTCCCACCGGCACAGGTGGAGTTGGTGAAGTCGATGGTCAACATCGTCGACCGTGAGGAAGCCCTGCGCGACTCCGCCCAGCGGTCCTTCGTCAACATCGCCCGCCGCGTCCAGTCGATCGTCCACCAGCAGTCCGAGGAACTCCGGGAGATGGAGGAGGACCACGGCCGCAACCCCGAGGTCTTCGACGACCTGCTGCGCATCGACCACGGCACCATGCTGATCGGCCGCCTCGCCGACTCCATCTCCGTGCTCGGCGGCGGCCGCCCCGGCCGGCAGTGGCCCAACCCCGTCCAGCTCTACAGCGTGCTGCGCGGCGCCATGTCCCGGATCCTGGAGTACCGCCGCATCAAGCTGGACTCCATCGTCTCGGTCAACGTGCGCGGCATCTCAGTCGAGCCGGTCATCCACGCCGCGGCCGAACTCCTCGACAACGCCACCCGGTACTCGCCGCCGCAGACCGAGGTGCACGTCACCGCCACCGAGGTGCAGACCGGCATCGCGATCGAGATCGAGGACGCGGGCGTCAGCCTCAGCGAGGAGGCCCGCGCCCGGGTCGAGAACATGCTGGAGCGCGCCAAGGAGGGCAGCGACCTCCAGGAGCTCGGCGAGTCCCCCCGGCTGGGTCTCGCCGTCGTGGGCCGTCTGTGCACGGCGTTCAACATGCAGGTCTCCCTGCGCACTTCCGCGTACGGCGGTGTCCGCGCGGTCCTCATCATCCCGCGCGAGATGCTGACCACCGACCCCGCGCCCGGCTACGCCCACGGCATCGGCGCCGCCGCCGCGCCCGACCTCAGTCCCGGCGCCCTCGAAGGCCCCAAGCGCACCCCCAAGAAGCGGCGGCCCACCAGCCCGAAGATCCCGGCCACGGTCTCCATGGAGGACGACGTCCCCGTGGTCACCGAGTGGACCGCCAACGGGCTGCCGCAGCGCCGCAGCCGGGTCAAGACCCCGCTCAGCAAGCGGATCGCCGAGCAGGCGGCCATCGAGCAGGCCGAGCGGGAGGGCAGGCCGACGATCTGGTCGACGGCCAAGCCGGAGCCCGAGCCCGAGCCGGCGGTGGACGAGCCCGCACCCGGTGCGTGGGTCGAGGCGTTCTGGAACGGACTCAAGGACAAGCCCGACCCCTACACACTCCAGCCGCGAACCCAACCGGGCCGACCGGCCCGTGCCGAGGCCGACGACGAGGGGGACCTCAAGTGATCCAGCAGCGCGCCAACTTCGACTGGATGCTCAAGGAGCTCCACGACGGCGTACCGGGCATCGAGATGATCGTGGTGCTCTCCGCCGACGGACTGCGCATCGCCCGCTACGGCGGCGACCCGGACACCGCCGACCGCGTCGCCGCGGCCTGTGCCGGTCTGCAGAGCCTGGCGACCGCCGTCGCCACGGAGATCCCCAACAGCGACGGCAAGATGAAGATGGTCCTCATCGAGATCAACGGCGGCTACTTCTATCTGATGGCCGCCGGCGCCAACGCGTATCTCGCCGTGCTCTCCGACACGTTCGCCGAACCCGGACTGATGAGCAACCGCATGTCGGACCTCGTCAGCCGCATCGGGGCCCATCTCACCAGTCCGTCGAGGCGCAACGGGCAGACCGTATGACTCCTCCGAAACGCCAGCGGCGATTTCCCAAGGAGCCGTTGCCCCCGCCGCCACCGCCACCCCGGCCGGGAGTGAAGAAGAACCCGGAACGGCTCTTCGTGGTGGCGGGGAAGGACGGTGCCGAGCGTGCCGAACTCGACCTGGTCACCTTAATCGTGGCGAGCGCCGTCCCATCGCCCTCCTCCGCGCCCGAGCAGACGGCGCTGCTCCGGCTCTGCACGACCCCTCTGTCCGTGGCCGAACTCTCGGCCTACCTGAATCTGCCGTTCAGCGCGATGACGGTCCTGCTCACCGACATGCTGACGGCCGACCTGGTGACGGCACGTGCCCCCCTCGTGCGTCAGTCCGTCGCCGACCGGTCCCTTCTCGAAGCGGTGATGCATGGACTTCAAAGGCTCTGACACCATCCCCGGTCCACGGACCGAGGACCAGCTGCCGCACACGGCCGAGGCCGCGGTCAAGATCGTGATCGTGGGCGGCTTCGGGGTCGGCAAGACGACGATGGTCGGCTCTGTCAGCGAGATCAGGCCGCTGACGACCGAAGAGACCATGACGCAGGCCGGCATCGGTGTCGACGACAACTTCGGCTCGGACACCAAGACGGCCACGACGGTGGCGATGGACTTCGGCCGCATCAGCATCACCGACCAGCTCGTGCTGTACCTCTTCGGCACCCCGGGCCAGGAGCGCTTCTGGTTCCTGTGGAACGGGCTGTTCGAGGGCGCGCTGGGCGCGGTCGTACTGATCGACACCCGTCGGCTGGAAGTCAGCTTCGACGTGATAGGGCGTCTCGAGGAGCGCGGCGTGCCGTTCGTCGTCGCCGTGAACTCCTTCCCCGACGGGCCCCGTTACCCCGTCGACGACCTGCGTGCGGCCCTCGACCTGGACCCGGAGATCCCCATCGTCGAGTGCGACGTACGCCGCCGGGCCTCCAGCCGTGACGTCCTGATGACCCTGATGCGCTTCCTGCACTCGCTCGCCATGTCGGGCGCGCTCAAATAGGCCCGTCCGCCGGATCGATCCCACCCCCGTGCATCCGGCGGCCCCTGCAACCCCCCGCGTCCGCATCCGCCCTGACTCCCCTGACACCGGATCCACTTCGGAGCGACCCCTGTGATGCCTGAATCCCATTCCACGACCGGTACGCACGACTCCCTGTCCACCCCGCCGCCCGGCTGCCCCGCCCACGGACTCGGACTCGGCCCCGGCGGACTGCACCGGCTCCACGAGGCGGAGGACCTGAGCGAGCTGTACGAGCAACTGCGTGAGCAGCACGGTGAGGTGGCACCCGTGCTCCTCCACGACGACGTGCCGATGTGGGTGGTCCTCGGCCACACCGAGAACCTGCACATGGTGCGCACCCCCTCGCAGTTCTGCCGGGACAGCCGCATCTGGAGCCCGCTGCTGGAGGGCCAGGTCAAGCCCGACCACCCGCTGATGCCGCACATCGCCTGGCAGCCGATCTGCTCCCACGCGGAAGGCGACGAACACCTGCGGCTGCGCAGCGCGGTCACCGGCGCCATGTCGACCATCGACCACCGCGGTATGCGCCGGCACATCAACCGCTCCACACAGCGCCTCGTCAACCGGTTCTGTGAGGAGGGCCGCGCCGACCTGGTCAGCCAGTTCGCCGAGCACCTCCCGATGGCCGTGATGTGCGAGATCCTCGGCATGCCCGACGAGTACAACGACCGCATCGTCGAGGCCGCCCGCGACATGCTCAAGGGCACCGAGACCGCGATCGCCAGCAACGCGTACATCATGGACGCGCTGATGCGGCTGACAGCCAAGCGCCGGGCCCAGCCGGAGGAGGACTTCGCGACCCACCTCATCAACCACCCGGCACGGCTCACCGACGACGAGATCGGCCAGCACCTGCGGGTCGTGCTCATCGCGGCCTACGAGGCCACCACCAACCTCCTCGCCAACGTACTGCGCGTGGTCCTCACCGACCCGCGCTTCCGCGCCCAGCTCAGCGGCGGGCAGATGACGGTTCCCCAGGCGGTCGAGCAGTCCCTGTGGGACGAACCGCCGTTCAGCACCGTCTTCGCCTACTTCGCCAAGCAGGACACCGAGCTCGGCGGCCGGCGCATCCGCCAGGGCGACGGGCTCCTCTTCGCCCCCGCCCCGGGCAACGTCGACCCGCGGGTACGCCCCGACCTGGCCGCCAACATGATGGGCAACCGGTCCCACCTCGCCTTCGGCGGCGGACCGCACGAGTGCCCCGGTGCGGACATCGGCCGTGCCATCGCCGAAGTCGGCGTCGACGCCCTCCTGATGCGTCTGCCCGACCTCGAACTCGACTGCCACGAGGACGAGTTGGAGTGGCGGCAGTCGATCGCGTCGGCCCACCTGGTGTCGATGCCGGCCCGCTTCGCGCCGAAGCCGCCGCAGGACATCAAGCAGCGGCCCGGTCGCGCCCCGATCCAGCCCCAGCGCCCGACCTGGCACGTGGGCACCCCGCAGGCGCAGCCCGCCCCCGCCCCGGCCGCCCAGCCGGTCGCACCGCAACAGCCCGTACCGACCCCGGAACCGGTCCGCCCGAAGGGCGCCTGGCGGCGCTTCCTGGTGTGGTGGCGGGGTTACTGAGCCGACTCGGTACGCGGCTCGTCGCCCGCCCAACCGCTGTACGAGGCCCAGGCTTCGAGAGTCCTCGTGCTGCGGAACCGGTGTTCCGTCCCCGTGACCGGGTCGGTGAACTCCAGGGCTCGCGCCAGCAGTTGGAGCGGGCGCCGGAAGTCGCCGGCCGGGACGGGGGCGGTCACCTCCGGGTAGAGCGGGTCGCCGAGGATCGGCACGCCCAGGGCGTTCATATGGACCCGCAGCTGATGCGTCTGCCCGGTGGCGGGCGTCAGCCGGTAGCAGGCCGATCCGTCGGCTCGGTGCTCGACGAGCTCGACCCGGGTGACGGCGTTCGGCTCGCCCTCGACCTCCCGTGCGGCGAGGATCCCGCGCTCCTTCAGGATGCGGCTGCGCACGGTCCGGGGCAGGGCGAGCGCGGGATCGTACGGCGCCACCGCCTCGTACTCCTTGCGCACCAGCTTGTCCCGGAACAGCGTCTGATACGCGCCGCGCTCCTCGGGCCGCACCGTGAACAGGACCAGTCCCGCGGTGAGCCGGTCGAGCCGGTGCGCGGCGCCCAGTGCCGGGATGTCCAGCTCCCGGCGCAGCAGCGCGAGCGCGGTCTGGGTGACGTGGCCGCCGCGCGGGGTGGTGGCGAGGAAGTGCGGCTTGTCGGCGACGACGATGTGCTCGTCGCGGTACACGACGTCCACCGCGAACGGCACCGGCACCTCCGCGGGCAGCTCCCGGTGGAACCACACGAACATCCCCGGCACATACGCCGCGTCCGGCGCCAGCGCCCTCCCATCCGCCCCGACCACCCGCCCCGCCTCGAACATCCCCGCGACGACGCCCGGTCCGGCCCCCGCGAGCCGCTCCACCAGATGCTCCCGCACGGTCTCCCAGGCCCCGTCGAAGGGCAGGCGCACCCGCACCGCGTCGATCCCGTCGCGCTGCGGCAGGGGAGAGGGCGGGGGCGGGGTACGGCGTCTCATCACGATCAAGCGTACGGCGCCGGAAAACCCGTTGGACCTGTCCGCACGGGTTGGCAGGATCCCGCACATGCCCTTCCTGACCAGCCCCGTCCTGCCCGCCGGAACCCTCGCCCGCATTCCGCAGCCCACGCTCCCCACCGCTGACGGCCTGCTCCTGCGCCCATGGCGGGTGGAGGACGCGCCCGCCGTGCACGCCGCCTTCCAGGATCCGGTGATGCATCAGTGGCACGCGCGGGCCGCCGACTCCGTGGCCGAGGTCAGCGGCTGGATCGAGGAGTGGCTGACCGCTTGGACCGAGGAGCGGGCACCGCAATGGGCCGTCGTCGACGCGGACAGCGACGGGCTGCTCGGGCGCGTGGCCCTGCGGGAGATCCACCTCGACGACGGCACGGCCGAGGTCGCGTACTGGACCACCGCCGAGGCCCGGGGCCGGGGCGTCGCGGCACGCGCCACGACCACCCTGGCCCGCTGGGCGCTCGACGGCATCGGCTTCCACCGCCTCGAACTGCTGCACGCGGTCCGCAACGAGGCGTCCTGCCGTGTCGCCGGAAAGGCCGGGTTCCTGCTGGAGGGCACCAAGCGCAGCTCCGCCCTGCACAGGGACGGCTGGCACGACATGCATCTGCATGCCCGAGTGCAGGGAGACTGACCCGGACGGTCCGCCGCGCAGGGTCTGCCGCGTCCGGCTACCCGGCCGCTTCCCCGACGGGCGCTTCCCCAACCGCCGCCTCAGGCACGGCCGTCGAGGCCGCGCTACGCCGGCGGTACGCGCGGAATCCCACGCCGGCGATCACCGTCACGCCCAGGAACAGCACGGTGAAGTACTGGAAGTACCAGTGCCCGCCCGCCGGGTCGTACACCGCCGCCCGCGGCCAGGCGAGGTTGACGGTCATGAAGAGGCCGTACAGGAGCGCGAGGGCGTTGACCGGGACGCCCCAGCGGCCCAGGGAGAACAGGCGGTTGCCCGTCTCGTCGGTGCCGCCGGTGGTGAACCGGCCGCGCAGGCGGGCCACCAGCAGGGGGCCGGTGACCATCGCGTACGCCAGGTACAGCAGCACGATGCAGGTCGTGCCGATGGCCAGGAACGCCTCCGGCGAGGCGAAGTTGAGCAGCAGCAGGGCCGCCGCGAGGGCGCCGACCACCACGGCGGGCGCGCCGGGCATGCCGGTGCGCGGATCGACCCGGGCGAGGCGGCGGGAGAAGGGGAGTTGGCCGTCGCGGGCCATCGAGAACAGCATCCGGCAGGCCGCCGTCTGGATGGCGAGGGTCGCCACGGTGATGGCCACGACCACGTCGGCCAGCAGCGCTCTGCCCACTCCGTCGCCCAGGCTGCTCGTCAGGACGTAGCTCAGACCGTCGACCGCCAGCCGGCCGTCGGTGAGGCTGGGCGCGGCGAGCAGTCCGCCGAGGACGAGCAGGCCACCGAGCAGGCCGGCGGCGCCGAGCGCGGTGAGGATCGTGCGGGGCGCGGTGCGGCGCGGGTGGTGCGTCTCCTCGCTCATCTCGCCCGCGCTGTCGAAGCCGATCATCACGTACGCCGCCGTGAACGAGCCGACCAGCAGCGCGCCCAGCAGGCCCGACTCGGCGGCGCCCGCGGTGTGGAAGGTGATGCCGGGGGTGCGCTCGGAGTGGGTCAGCAGCAGCGCGATGATCAGTACGGCGCCGATGATCTCGGCGGTCACACCGACGCGGTTGATCACCGACATGACGCGGTTGTCGAGGAGGTTCACCAGGGTGGTGAGCGCCAGCAGGACGACGCCGAGCAGCGCCGCGTTGGCCGCGCCGTCCGCCGACGTCGGCGCGGGGTCGGTGCCGATCAGCTGGAAGCCGGACCACAGTGCGGGCAGCACCATCTGCAGGGCGAGTGCCGCCGCCGCGACCACCACGATCTGCCCGATCACCATGACCCAGCCGGCGAACCAGCCGAAGGTGACGTTCGACAGGCGTGACGACCACTGGTAGATCGCGCCCGAGAGGGGATAGCGCGCGGCCAGCTCCGCGAAGCAGGCGGCCACCAGCAGCTGCCCGGCGAGCACCACCGGCCAGGCCCAGAAGAAGACGGGGCCGCCGAACGCGTACCCGAACGCGAAGAACTGGAAGACGGTCGTCAGTACGGAGATGAAGGAGAAACCCGCCGCGAATGAGGCGTACCGGCCGAGGCTGCGGTGCAGTTCCTGCCGGTAGCCGAACGCGGCGAGGGAGCCCGCGTCGGGGTCGTGCGGTGGGTCGGGGCGGACGTCGGCGGGGGCGGTGCTCGTCATGGCGGCAACCTGCTTTCGCACAGCGGCGCGAGAGTTCCTGTCGAGCGACAGAAATTAGGGACGGGCTGTTTCGTCCGCATGACGTGGGCATGTCCAGGGCGGGCCCAAGTCCTCACGCCGCCGAGACCTCGCGATCGTCCGGGCAGGGCGCTCGCGATCGTCCGGGCGCAGCGAAGGGGCGGCACCTTCGAAGGTGCCGCCCTTGGAGGTGCGCAGGCCTACGCGGCCGGTGCCGACCCCTCCTGCTCCGCCTCGATCCGCGCGTTCCAGTCCCGCTTGGAGGCCTGCCAGCCGTCCTCGTCGTGACCGAGGCGCCAGTAGCCGGAGATCGACAGGTCCTCCCGGCTCATGCCGCGCTCGACCCGCAGCAGCTGACGCAGTTCCTTCACGAAGTGCGCCTCGCCGTGCACGAACGCCTGCACCCGGCCCTCGGGGAACTCCAGCGTGCGCACGGCCTCGACCAGGGCCTCGCCGACGGGGCGCGAGCCGCGGTGCAGCCAGACGACCTCGACGTCGGAGTCGATCTTCTGCTCCTCCTCGGGCCCGGCGATCTCCACGAAGGCGTACGCCTTGGCGCCGTGGGGCAGTGATTCGAGGGAGCGGGCGATCGCGGGCAGCGCGCTCTCGTCCCCCACGAGCAGATGCCAGTCGGCCTCCGGATCGGGGACGTAGGCGCCGCCGGGGCCCATGAAGCGCACAATCTCGCCCGGCTGGGCACGCATCGCCCACGGGCCGGCCAGTCCCTCGTCACCGTGCAGCACGAAGTCCAGCGTCAGCTCACAGTGCTCTGGGTCCCACGCGCGCACGGTGTACGTCCGCGTCACCGGCCACTGCTCGCGCGGCAGCTCCTCGCGGATGCGCTCCAGGTCGAAGGGCTCGGGGTAGCGCACGCCCGTGGGGGAGAACAGCATCTTCACGTAATGGTCGGTGCAGGTGTCCGCCGCGAATTCGGCGAGCCCGTCGCCGCCCAGCACCACACGCTGCATGTGCGGGGTCAGCCGTTCGGTGCGGATGACCTGCGCGCTGTGGGGCTTCCGCGGCTTGCGGGCAGGGCGTAGTGCCATCACTGGCCTCCCTCGTTCCAAGCTTAGGTTTACCTAAGTTAGCATCTCCCCCCGGCGAATGCCGCTATGAACGTTCATGAACTGTGCATGCCGCGCACGCAGGGACCGACTTCCCCGCGCCACGAGCCCCATGCGCACGATCGGGACGCCCTGCACGCCCCCGTGTCGTCACGCCCCCAGGGTCACCAGCAGCCGGTGCAGGGACCCGCCCAGTCCCCACCGCACCGCCAGCTCGTCCAGCCCCGCCGGATCCCGGGGCGTGCGCGGCAGCGTCGTGTCGACGTCGGGCAGCGGGATGTCGGCCGCGACCCGCACGACCGTCGGGGCGACGGCGACATACGGCCGCGACTCGTCCAGCCGCTTGCGCTGCGAGGGCGTGAGCTTCGCCTTCGGGTCGTCGACCGCCGCCATGATCCCGGCCAGGTCGCCGAACTCGGTGAGCAGCTTCGCGGCCGTTTTCTCGCCGATCCCGGGCACGCCCGGCAAACCGTCGCTCGGGTCGCCGCGCAGCAGCGCCAGATCGACGTACCCGCGGCCGTCCACGCCGTACTTCTCGCGCAGCCATGCCTCATCGGTGAGCTGGAGGGTGCCCACGCCCTTGAGCGGGTACAGCACCCGGATCCCGCGCGCATCGTCCACCAGCTGGTACAGGTCGCGGTCGCCGGTGACGATGTCGACCGGGCCCTTCGCCCGCGCGGTGAACGTGCCGATCACGTCGTCCGCCTCGTACCCCTCGACCCCCACGCGCGCGATGCCGAGGGCGTCCAGGACCTCCTCGATGACCGGTACCTGCGGCGACAGCGTGTCGGGCACCTCCTCCTCGTCCGGCCCCGCCTCGCGCTCCTCGGCCACGCGGTGCGCCTTGTACGAGGGGATCAGATCGACCCGCCACTGGGGCCGCCAGTCGGCGTCCATGCAGGCCACCAGGGCGTCCGGGCGGTGGTCCTTGACCAGGCGGTCGATGAAGTCGAGGAGCCCGCGCACGGCGTTCACCGGCGTGCCGTCCGGGGCCTTCACCGAGTCCGGGACGCCGAAGTAGGCGCGGAAGTAGAGGGAGGCGGTGTCGAGGAGCATCAGTCGTCCGGTCACGCCACGCATCATGCCGTACCGCACTGACAGAGGGCCCGACCGACAGTGACTGTGGCCTGGACCACTTGTGCGTTTGTGTCCGGGGAAGCCGGGCAGGCGCGCTCCCGGAGTGACGTCGCTTGCGTATTCAACTGTTGCGCCCGTCACTCTCTTCCTTTGCCGTCGAGACAAGAGGTACACGTGTCAGCCAGGCTTGAGGCCGAACAGCTCTACAAGGTGTTCGGGAGACGACCGGACGAGGCCGTAACGCGGCTCCGCCAGGGAACCGACCGGGAGGAACTGCGTGCGGACGGCACCACCGCCGCCGTCATCGACACCTCCTTCACCGTGGAGCCGGGCCAGATCTTCGTCGTCATGGGCCTGTCCGGGTCCGGCAAGTCCACGCTGCTGCGCATGCTCAACGGGCTGCTGGAGCCGACCGCGGGGCACGTCCGCTACGACGGCCAGGACCTGACCGCGATCAGCGACCGCGAGCTGCGCGAGGTCCGCGCGAAGAAGATCAGCATGGTCTTCCAGCACTTCGCGCTCTTCCCGCACCGCAGCGTGCTGGAGAACGCCGCCTACGGCCTGGCCGTGCAGGGCGTGCCCCGCGCCGAGCGCGAGAAGCGCGCCGGCGAGGCGCTCGCCCTGTGCGGTCTGGCCGGGTGGGAGAAGTCCTGGCCCGACGAGCTGTCCGGCGGCATGCAGCAGCGCGTGGGCCTCGCCCGCGCGCTCGCCACCGACGCCGACCTGCTCCTCATGGACGAGTCCTTCAGCGCGCTCGACCCGCTGATCCGCCGCGACATGCAGGACCAGTTGCTGGAGCTGCAACGCTCCCTGAAGAAGACCATCGTCTTCATCACCCACGACCTCAACGAGGCCATGCGCCTGGGCGACCGCATCGCCGTCATGCGCGACGGCCGCATCGTGCAGACCGGCACGGCCGAGGACATCCTCCTGCGCCCGGAGAACGACTACGTCGCCTCCTTCATCCAGGACGTCGACCGCTCCCGCGTGCTCACCGCGAGCGCCCTCATGGACACCACGGTCACCGCCGACGCCCCCCTATGTGCCTGCGAGACCGCGACCGGCGAGACGACCTTCGCGGAGCTGTGCGCCATCAGCGCCCGGCTGTCGCACCGCGTCTCGGTCGTGGACGCGGACAACAAGGTCATAGGCGTCGTGCCGCGGCAGCGGCTGGTCGGCTTCCTCGGCGACGAGAGTGCCGATCCCGCGCCCTGCGACACCCCGGACGGGAAGGTGGCCGCCCGTGCCTAGGCTGAATCTCGGCGACTGGGTCGACTCCGGCGTGGACTGGCTCGTCACCCACATGTCCTGGCTCTTCGACGCGATCAAGGCGGTCGTCGAGGGCATGTACGACGCCGTCAACGCCGTCCTGACGGCCCCCGAACCGCTGCTCCTCGCGGGCATCCTCGCCGTGCTGGCCTGGTGGCTGCGCGGCCTGGTCCCGGGCGTCCTGGCCTTCGCCGGCTTCGCACTGGTCGACTCGCTCGAACTGTGGGACCGGGCCATGTCGACGCTGGCCCTGGTGCTGGTCGCGACCGTGATCGCCCTGGTCGTCTCGATCCCGCTGGGCATCTGGGCGTCCCGCTCCAAGGCGGTCAGCGCGGCCGTACGACCCGTTCTGGACCTGCTCCAGACGATGCCGTCGATGGTGCTGCTGATCCCGGCCATCCTCTTCTTCGGCCTGGGCACCGCCGCCGGCGTCATCGCCACCCTGATCTTCGCGCTCGCGCCCGGCGTCCGCATGACCGAGCTCGGCATCCGCCAGGTCGACGCGGAACTGGTCGAGGCCGCCGAGGCGTTCGGCACCCCGCCGCGCGACACCCTGCTGCGGGTCCAGCTGCCGCTCGCCCTACCGACCATCATGGCGGGCATCAACCAGGTGATCATGCTGAGCCTGTCGATGGTCGTCATCGCCGGCATGGTCGGCACCGGCGGCCTCGGCGGCGCGGTCAACGAGGCCATCGGCCAGCTCGACATCGGCTTCGGCTTCGAGGCGGGCGTCGGCATCGTCGTCCTCGCCATCTACCTGGACCGCATCACCGGCGCGCTCGGCGCCCAGATCTCCCCGCTCGGCCGCCGTGCCGCCGCCAAGGCCCGCGCCGCGGGCGGCGTCAAGGTCTGGAACCACCGGCCCCGCCCGGTCGTCGCCGTCGCCGGCGTCGCCGTCCTGGCCCTCGTCGCGGGCGGGCTGGGCGTCTTCGGCCCCTCCGCGGGCACCGCCGAGGCTTCCGCCACGAACGTCGGCAAGGGCAAGGAGATCAAGCTCGGCTACATCCCCTGGGACGAGGGCATCGCCTCCACGTTCCTGTGGAAGGAGCTGCTGGAGCGCCGCGGCTTCGAGGTCACCACCAGCCAGTACTCCGCGGGCCCCCTCTACACGGGCCTCGCCACCGGCCAGATCGACTTCGAGACGGACTCCTGGCTGCCCACCACGCACGCCGAGTACTGGAAGAAGTACGGCAAGCAGCTGGAGGACCTCGGCTCCTGGTACGGCCCCACCTCCCTGGAGCTCAGCGTCCCGTCGTACGTCAAGGGCGTCGACTCCCTCGACGACCTCAAGAACAACGCCTCCAAGTTCAAGGGCAAGATCATCGGCATCGAGCCGAGCGCCGGAATGATGGGAATGCTCAAGGACAAGGTCCTCAAGGAGTACGGCCTGGAGGGCTCGTACGAGGTCGTCGACGGCTCGACGCCCGCGATGCTGGCCGAGCTCAAGCGCGCGTACGCCAAGAAGGAGCCGATCGCCGTCACGCTCTGGTCGCCGCACTGGGCGTACAGCGACTACGACCTGACGAAGCTCAAGGACCCCAAGGGCGCCTGGGGCAAGGGCGACGGCGTGCACACGCTCGCCCGCAAGGGCTTCGCCGGCGACAACCCCGAGGTCGGCGAGTGGCTGAAGAACTTCTCCATGACGGAGAAGCAGCTCACCAGCCTGGAGTCGCAGATCACCAAGGCCGGCAAGGGCAAGGAGCAGGATGCCGTCCGCTCCTGGCTGAAGCAGAACCCGGGCCTGGTGGACAAGTGGGCTCCGGTCGCCGGGGCGCAGAAGAGCCAGGCGGCCGGGTGACCTGACAGCCCCGGACCGCCGCCCGAGGGGTGGGTCCCGCCGTACGTCTTCCCCTGCGTACGACGGACCCACCCTTCGCGGTTTGCGGGCCCGCACAGGCACATGGCATGCCTACGAAAAGGATCCGGCCAACCACGCAGCGCTACCCCACCACCCGAACCCGGCTCCGCCAACTCCGCGCTGCCGGCCCCGACTTCAAGGCCGGGCCGATACCCCCGCAACACCCCGCTGACCAGGTACTCCACCCGTAGGAGGCGAGGGAACACAGGGGAGCGGCGAGGCATTGAACAGAACAGCAGCTCTCCCGTGCTGAGCGGGAGTCAGGGGTGGGACAGGGGTACCCGGTGCATCGGGAGAGCCGATCCACTGGCGCGAACCGGTGGGTCGTACTCCCCCCGACGTGTCGTCGATGTGACAGGCGCATGAAACGGTTTGCCGAACATGCGTAGGGTGCAGAGAACCGAACAGAAGGTGTGCGCCGGGCGGCGGGCGCGAGGACCGTGGACCGACGAGCGAAGGAGGGAGCCGGAGCGATGGGCGACCACAAAGAACAGCCCCTTCGAGTGGGCGCGGCCGTGCGTCGGCGCCGTCGCGCGCTCGAGCTCACCCTCGCCGTCGTGGCCGAGCGCAGCGGCCTGTCGGTGCCCTTCCTGAGCCAGATCGAGAACGACCGGGCACGCCCCAGCAGAAGCTCCCTCGAAAAGGTCGCAGACGCGTTGCGCACGACCGCGGTCGAACTCCTCGCCGCAGCCGACCCGGCATGCAGTGTCGACGTGGTCCGGGCCGATGGCAGCGAGTGGGGCCCCGACCCCCGGTTGCGTTCACTGGTGCGGGGTCACCACCAGATGCACGCCTCGGAGTTCACCGGCGACCATGACGCGGGCCGTGAATTCCAGTACCGCAACGACCAGTTGATGTACGTCGCCGACGGTGCCGTCGAGATCGAGGCGGAGGGCCGCGCGTACCGCCTCGGCCGCGGCGACACCCTGTACCTCACCGGTGGGGTGCGCCACCGCTGGCGGGCGACCGTGCCGGACACGCGCGTGGTCGTCGTGGCGGTGGCGGAACACATCGAGGCGGTCCGGGACCGGCCGAGGCACTGATGCGCGTCGTCTCCCTGGTGCCGTCGCTGACTGAGGCCGTCGCCACCTCGGCCGCCCCCGGCGTCCTCGTCGGCGCCACGGACTGGTGCAGCCACCCCGCCGGCCTGGACGTCATCCGCGTGGGCGGCACCAAGAACCCCGAGGTCGACCGCATCGTCGCCCTCGCCCCCGACCTCGTGATCGCCAACGAGGAGGAGAACCGCGAGCCCGACCTCGCCGCCCTGCGCGCGGCCGGCATCGAAGTTCTGGTGACCGAGGTACGGGATGTGCCGCAGGCCCTCGGTGAGCTGACACGGGTCCTGGCGGCATGCGGAGTGGGGGCCCGCCCACGGTGGCTGGACGAGGCGGGGGAGACATGGACGTCGCTCCGGCCTCCCGACCGCCGTACGACGGCCGTCGTCCCGATCTGGCGGCGCCCCTGGATGGTACTGGGCCGCGACACCTTCGCGGGCGACGTCCTGTCCCGCCTGGGCGTGGACCACCTGTACGCGACGCAGGAGGACCGCTACCCGCGCATCCCCCTGGACGATCTGCGCGCAGCGGCCCCCGACGTCGTCGTCCTCCCCGACGAGCCGTACCGCTTCACCTCCGACGACGGCCCCGAGGCGTTTCCCGGCCTGCCCTGCGCACTGGTCAGCGGACGGCACCTGACGTGGTACGGACCGTCGCTGGCCGAGGCGCCACGGGCGCTGTCCGAGGCCCTGCGAGCAGCGCACCGCTGAGCAGACCGCGCGCGGTGCACACGCCGGCCACGGCCCAGGCGCCGACGAGTACGACGTACAGCCCGACGGCGAGCCCCTCGTATGCGACGAGCCCGGTGTGCCGGCCCAGTGCCTCGGCGCCGGTCACACACGTGCCGACCGGGAAGGTGAACGCCCACCAGGTCATCGCAAAGCCCATGCCGTGCCGCCGCGCGCGTACGACATGGGCGGTGGCGAGCCCGAACCACAGCAGCGCGAAGCCCATGACGGGGACGCCGTACAGGACGGCGAGAATGCCGAAGCCCTCGCTGTACGGCTCCGGGACCACGCCCGGGGCGACGTCCGCGAAGATGCCGACGGCGGTGGTGGACTGGCCGAGCGGACCCAGCACCAGGAACAGCGTCGGAGTGAGGACGAGGGGCAGGGGACCGCCCGTGATCAGCCGCGCGAAGACGATCGGCAGCATCAGCAGGGTGGCGAGCAGACTGAGCCCGAACATCGCGAAGCAGGCGAGCAGCAGCGTCTCGCGGGCCTGCCCCGGCGGCAGATGCGGCACGAGCAGCGGCCCGAGCGCCGCGGACACCATGGGCGCGACGAGGGGCAGCAGCCACACGGGCGTGGCCTGCGAGGGCTCGATGCGATGGCGTACGGCCATCAGATACGGCACGGCGACCGCGGCCGCCAGCCCGACGACCGTACCGGCGCTGAACAGCACGGCGTCGAGCGCGACGGCTGCCCCGGTCCCGATCCAGTCCCGCCCGACGGTGATGGCGCCGCCGCCGACGGCCAGCAGGGCCATGGCCAGACAGCCGTAGAAGGGTGCCGTGGCCGGGTCGAGGAGGTGGGCGCGGGCCTGGTCACGGTGGTGGGTCCAGTGCAGGGCTCGGGCCGCGAGCAGGGTGGCGAGGAGGACCAGGGAGAGGGCCCAGACGGCTGTGCAGACGGTACGCAGACCGGGGACCTGGACCGGCAGTCCGGCTCCCGCGGTGGCGAGGGCGGCGGTGCCCATGACGGCGGCGTACCAATGGGGCCCGAGATGACGGACGGCGGTGACCATGCGTTCAGCGTCGCGGGCTGCGTTGTCCACGACCAGGGAGTTTGCCTCTATGAGCACATAAGCTGGGCTTATGACAGAGGCAGAGGCGGCGGAGGAACAGTTTCGCGCGGGAAACCTGGCACACCGCGTTCCGGACCTGGGCGCGCTGGAGCTGTTGCTGGCGGTGGCGCGGCTCGGGAGTCTCGGTGGGGCGGCGCGTGAGCTGGGGATCACCCAGCCGGCGGCGAGCAGCCGGATCCGGTCCATGGAGCGCCAGCTGGGGGTGGCGCTCGTGGACCGGTCGCCGAGAGGGTCCCGGCTCACGGACGCCGGGGCGCTGGTGACGGACTGGGCGCGGCGCATCGTGGAGGCCGCGGAGGCCTTCGATGTGGGGGCGCAGGCGTTGCGGGACCGGCGGGACTCGCGGCTGCGGGTGGCCGCCAGCATGACGATCGCGGAGTACCTGCTGCCGGGGTGGCTCCTCGCCCTGCGCGCGCAGCGCCCGGACACTGCGGTGTCCCTGCTCGCCGGGAACTCGGCGGCCGTCGCGGAGCGGCTGCTGGCCGACGAGGCGGACCTGGGGTTCGTGGAGGGGCTCACCGTCCCCTCCGGGCTGGACTCCGTCGTCATCGCCCACGACAACCTGATCGTGGTGACAGCGCCGGGTCATGCCTGGGCCCGGCGGCGACGCCCGCTGGAGGCGTCCGAGCTGGCGGTTACTCCGCTGATCCTCCGCGAGAAGGGTTCCGGCACGCGGCAGGTCCTCGACGTGGCGCTGGGCGGCTTGGCCCGGCCGCTGATCGAGCTGTCCTCGACCACTGCGGTCAAGGCCGCGGCGGTGAGTGGGGCGGGGCCTGCGGTGCTGAGTGAGCTCGCGGTGGGTGAGGAGCTTTCGATGCGGCGGCTGGTGAGTGTGCCGATGGCGGATGTGTCCCTGGCGCGTGACCTGCGGGCGGTATGGCCGACGGGGCACCGGCCGGTGGGTCCGGCGAGGGATTTGCTGTCGCTGACCCGGGGGTAGTCGGCCTGAACGGCCTCGTCCTCAAACGCCGGACGGGCTGGATTGCCTGGCCCGGCGCTGGAAATTCAACTGTCTCCGCGTCACGCACCCGCACCCGCAGCCGCCCCCACCAACCCCCCATCACCCGCACATCCACCCCCATCTCCGGATGCCACTGCACCCCCAACACCCACCCCTGCGCCGACGGCAGTTCCACCGCCTCCACCGTCCCGTCCTCCGCATACGCCGACGCCACAAGCCCCTCGCCCAGCCGATCCACGGCCTGGTGGTGATACGCGGGCACCGACGTCTCCTCGGGCACGACCCCGCCGTACAGAGTCCCCGGCACCGGCTTGACGGTATGGCTGCCGAAGACGCCCACGACCTCCGCATGCCCGTCGAGGTGCTGAACGAGCGTGCCCCCGAGGGCGACGTTGAGGAGCTGCATCCCCCGGCAGATCCCCAGCAGCGGAACCCCCGCCGCGAGCGCGGCGTCGATCAGGGCCAGCTCCCAGGCGTCCCGCTCCCGCGCCGGCGGCCCGGTCCGGGGGTGCGGCTCGGCGCCGTACCGCACCGGCTCGACGTCCGGGCCGCCCGCGATGACCAGCCCGTCAAGGCGGGCCACAGCGGCCGCGGCGTGGGCCGGGTCGTCCGGCGGCAGCATGGCGGCCAGCCCGCCCGCCCGTTGCACCAGCCGCGGATAGCCGGCCGGCAGCAGCGCCGCCTCCAGCTCCCACACACCCCAGCGCGCACCGGACTCCAGATAGGTGCTGACCCCGATCAACGGCCTGCCCACGATGCTCGTACTCCTTCACAGCGAATTCACGGCGGAGCGTTCAGTCCCGTGCCAACTCTGCCTCGGCCGCCGCCAGCGCCGCGAACTCCTCCTCCGGCGCCTTCGCCACCAGCCGCTTGCGGCTGTACAGGCCGAAGTACCCGACGGCCACCACGTACACCGCCAGCGCGATCAGGGCCGCCGTCACGTCCACCAGGAACGTCGCCACCAGTGCCGCGCACGCCAGGACCAGGGCCACCGACGATGTCAGCACCCCGCCCGGCGTGCGGTACGGCCGTGCCAGCTCCGGCTCACGGCGGCGCAGCACGATGTGGGACAGGGACATCAGCGCGTAGGAGATGGTCGCGCCGAACACCGCGATGTTCAGCATCCGCGCGCCGTCACCCGACACCGCCGCCAGCAGGAAGCCGACCGTGCCGGGCACCAGCAGGCCCAGGTACGGCGCCTTGCGGCGGCTGGTCAGGGAGAGGAAGCGGGGGAGGTAGCCCGCGCGGGACAGGGCGAACAGCTGGCGCGAGCCCGCGTAGATGAGAGAGAAGAACGACGCCACCAGGCCCGCGAGGCCCGCGTAGTTCACGATGCGGCTCAGCGTGGTCGCCTCGCCGTCCGGCTGGAGCGCCTCGACCAGCGGGTTGCCCGCCTCCTGGATCGCCGCCGAGCCACGTGCGCCGGCCGCCGCGAGGAAGGTCACCACGGCCAGCACCACCAGGATGGCCATCGACCAGCGGATCGCCTTCGGCAGCGTACGGGCCGGCTCCTTGGTCTCCTCGGCCGCCAGCGGCACCCCCTCGACGCCCAGGAAGAACCACATCCCGAAGGGGAACGCCGCCCAGATGCCGAGCAGCCCGAACGGCAGCCAGGAGCTGGACCCCGCGGCCGACGTGTCGACCGGGATGTCGTCCAGCGAGCCGAGGGAGAAGTCGGGCAGCGCCGCGAGCGCGAACACGATCAGGGCGACCACCGCGATGCCGGTGACGACGAAGCTGAAGCGCAGCGCCTCGCCTACGCCCCAGAGGTGGATGCCGAGGAAGATCGCGAAGCAGACCAGGTACATCGGCCAGCCGGACTCCAGGCCGAACAGGCCCAGTGATTCGACGTAGTCGCCGATGAAGATGACGATGGCGGCGGGCGCGAGGACGTACTCGATGAGGATCGCCGTGCCGGTCAGGAAGCCGCCCCAGGGGCCCAGGGCGCGGCGGGCGAAGCCGTAGCCGCCGCCCGCCGTCGGCAGGATCGAGGACAGCTCGGCGAGGGCGAAGACCATGCACGCGTACATCGCGCCCATGAGCACCATGGCGATCGCCAGACCGCCGAAGCCGCCTTCCGCCAGGCCGAAGTTCCAGCCGGAGTAGTCGCCGGAGACGACGTACGCGACGCCGAGACCGGTCAGCAGCACCCAGCCGGCGCTGCCGCGGCGCAGTGCTCTGCGCTTGAGATAGTCGTCCGCCTCAGCGGCGGCGGGTGTGCTTGTGGATTCGAGGGACATGGCCAACTCCCCACGTGCGGTGGACACCGGTGCAGTTCCGGGCACGGTGGGGTCGACCGGGCTCCGGCTCAATGGAATGGATGCATACCATTGCGGGGTTGGTCGGTCGAAGGCAATACCCTTGCGTTAATCGCCTGTAAATCCACTCGTGGGGGGCGTGGCCGCGTTCAGCCCAAGAAGCCTCGCAGCAGCGCCGCCGTCCCCCCGCAGTGCTCACGCATGATCTCCCGCGCGCACTCGGCGTTCCCCTCGATCACGGCCTCCACCAGGGCGGCGTGCTGGCGCTGGGAGTGCTCCAGATTGCGGACGAGAAGCGGGATGCAGTCGAGCAGGTCGTTGACCGTGGCGCGTACGGCCGCGTACTGGGCGGTGAGCGTGGGGGAGCCGGACAGCTCGGCGAGCGTGAGGTGCAGCAGCGTGTCCAGGCGGCGGTACTCGGCGAGCGGGGCGTCGTGCGTGCGCGTCAGGGCCGCACGGAGCCGGTCGGCCTGCTCCTCGTCCAGGCCGTGCGCCGCGCACAGGCCGGCCGCGCCCACCTCCAGAACCTCGCGGAAGCGCAGCGTGTCCTCGACGTCGACGTCCTTCAGGCGGCGGCGCAGCTCCTCCTCGCCCGGAGTCACGGGGCGCGGCAGCACGAACGTTCCGCCGTAGCGTCCGCGCCGCGACTCGACGAGCCCCTGGTCCTGGAGCACCTTGAGCACCTCGCGCAGCGTCACCCGGCTGATCCCCAGCCGGTCCGCCAGCTCGCGCTCCGCGGGCAGCCGCTCGCCGCCCGGCACCAGGCCGAGCCGGACCACCTGGAGGATCTGCTCCAGGGCCTCCTCGAAGCCGTTGCCGGCCCGCACCGGCCGCAGGACCGACGTCAGCCGGTCGTCGGCGCCGGGCGCCCCGTGCTCCGTGTCCGCCTGCGACATGTGGCCGTACCCCCTTCCCAAGCAATGGTCATCAGCAATACCTTATGGCTTCCGGCTGACCGAAGTAGCCGAATGGAGGCTCTCCCGTGGCAGACCGCAAACCCCCGCTGAGCGTCGAGGAGCTGCATGCCCTCGTCGCGAGCGGTGAGATCGACACTGTCGTCCTGGCCTTCCCCGATATGCAAGGGCGGCTCCAGGGCAAGCGGTTCGCCGCCCGCTTCTTCCTCGACGAGGTCCTCCACCACGGCACCGAGGGCTGCAACTACCTCCTCGCCGTCGACACCGAGATGAACACCGTCGACGGCTACGAGATGTCGTCCTGGGACCGCGGCTACGGCGACTTCGCCATGCACCCCGACCTGGCCACGCTCCGCCGCGTCCCCTGGAACGCGGGCACGGCCATGCTCGTCGCCGACCTCGCCTGGAGCGACGGCTCACCCGTGGTCGCCGCACCCCGCCAGATCCTGCGCCGCCAGCTGGAGCGCCTCGCCGAGCACGGGTACACCGCCAAGGTCGGCACCGAGCTGGAGTTCATCGTCTTCAAGGACACCTACGAGCAGGCCTGGGACGCCAACTACCGAGGGCTCACGCCGGCGAACCAGTACAACATCGACTACTCGGTGCTGGGGACGGGCCGGATCGAGCCCCTGCTGCGTCGCATCCGCAACGAAATGGCGGGCGCCGGCCTCACCGTCGAGTCCGCCAAGGGCGAGTGCAACCCCGGCCAGCACGAGATCGCGTTCAAGTACGACGACGCCCTGGTCACCTGTGACCAGCATGCCGTCTACAAGACCGGCACCAAGGAGATCGCCGCCCAGGAGGGCGTCTCGATCACCTTCATGGCCAAGTACAACGAGCGCGAGGGCAACTCCTGCCACATCCACCTCTCCCTCGCGGACACGGCCGGCGACAACGCCATGCCGGGGGACGGCGAAGGCGGCATGTCGGACGTCATGCGCCACTTCCTCGCCGGGCAGCTCGCCGCGCTGCGGGACTTCTCCCTGCTGTACGCCCCCAACATCAACTCCTACAAGCGGTTCCAGCCCGGCTCCTTCGCCCCGACCGCGGTCGCCTGGGGCTACGACAACCGCACCTGCGCCCTGCGTGTCGTCGGCCACGGTCGCTCGATGCGCTTCGAGAACCGGCTGCCCGGCGGGGACGTCAACCCGCACCTCGCCGTGGCCGGCCTGGTCGCGGCCGGCCTGTACGGCATCGAGCAGAAGCTGGAGCTGCCCGAGCCCTGCACCGGCAACGCCTACGCCGCCGGCTTCGAGCACGTCCCCACCACGCTGCGCGAGGCAGCCGAGCTCTGGGAGAACAGCCCGATCGCCAAGGCCGCCTTCGGCGACGAAGTCGTCGCGCACTACCGCAACATGGCGCGCGTCGAGCTGGACGCCTTCGACGCCGCGGTGACCGACTGGGAGCTGCGCCGCTCCTTCGAACGCATGTGAGGCACGTCTTGTCCGATCAGCTCTTGTCCGATCAGCTCCAGGTACTGAATCCGGCCACCGAAGAGGTCGTCGCCACCGTCCCGGCCGCCACCGCGGCCGACGTGGACGCGGCGGTCGTACGTGCCACCAAGGCGCAGGCCACGTGGTCCGCCCTCGCGCCCGGCGACCGCGCCCGGCTGCTGCGCCGGTTCGCCGTCGCCGTCGACGAACACCTCGAAGAGCTGGCCCGGCTGGAGGTCCGCGAGGCCGGCCACACCGTCGGCAACGCCCGCTGGGAGGCGGGCAACGTCCGCGATCTGCTCGACTACGCCGCCGGGGGAGTGGAGCGGCTGACCGGACAGCAGATCCCGGTCCCCGGTGGCCTGAACGTGACGATCCTCGAACCGCTCGGCGTCGTCGGCGTCATCGCGCCCTGGAACTTCCCGATGCCGATCGCGGCCTGGGGCACCGCCCCGCGCTCGCGGCCGGCAACGCGGTCATCCTCAAGCCCGCCGAGACGACCCCCCTGACCGCCCTGCGCCTGGCCGAACTCGCCCTGGAGGCGGGCCTTCCCGAGGGCCTCTTCCAGGTGCTGCCCGGCCACGGGCCCGTCACAGGCCACGCCCTCGTCGAGCACCCGGGCGTGGCGAAGATCGTCTTCACCGGGTCGACTGCCGTGGGCAAACAGGTGCTGGCGAAGGGCTCGGCCCTGCTCAAGCGCGTCACCCTCGAACTCGGCGGCAAGAGCCCCAACATCGTCTTCGCCGACGCCGACCTCGAAGCCGCCGCGGCCGCCACCCCCATGTCCTTCCTCGACAACTCCGGCCAGGACTGCTGCGCCCGCACCCGCATCCTCGTCCAGCGCTCCGCCTACGACCGCTTCCTGGAACTGCTGGGCCCCGCGATCGAGGCGGTGACGGTCGGCGACCCGGCCGACGAGAAGACCGACATGGGCCCGCTGATCTCCAAGGTCCAGCTGGAGCGCGTGCGTGCGTACGTCGACGAGGGCGCCGACGGCATCCGCGGCAAGGCCCCCGAGGGCCCCGGCTTCTGGTTCCCGCCCACCGTACTCACCGGCGTCGACCCGCACGCGCGCGTGGCCGTCGAGGAGGTCTTCGGCCCCGTGGCCGTCGTCCTCCCCTTCGATGGCGAGGCGGAGGCCGTCGCCCTCGCCAACGCCACCGAGTACGGCCTGTCCGGCTCCATCTGGACCCGTGACGTCGGCCGCGCCCTGCGCGTCTCCCAGGCGGTCCGGGCCGGCAACCTCTCCGTCAACTCCCACTCCAGCGTCCGCTACTGGACCCCCTTCGGCGGCTTCAAACAGTCCGGCATCGGCCGCGAGCTGGGCCCGGACGCCCTGACCGCCTTCACCGAGACCAAGAACGTCTTCATCAGCACGGAGGGCCCCGCACAGTGACTCAGGCACAGCCTCAGGCTCAGGAGAACATCTGCCGTCGGCTGGTCGGCCGCACGGCCGTCATCACCGGCGCCGGCAGCGGCATCGGCCTCGCCACCGCCCGCCGGCTCGCCTCCGAGGGCGCCCACGTCGTCTGCGGTGACGTCGACGAGCAGCGCGGCAAGGCGGCCGCGGAGGAGGTCGGCGGAACCTTCGTGAAGGTCGACGTCACCGACCCCGAGCAGGTCGAGGCGCTGTTCAGGACGGCGTACGACACCTACGGCAGCGTCGACATCGCCTTCAACAACGCCGGCATCTCGCCGCCCGACGACGACTCCATCCTGGAGACCGGCCTGGAGGCCTGGAAGCGGGTCCAGGAGGTCAACCTCACCTCCGTCTACCTGTGCTGCAAGGCCGCGATCCCCTACATGCGGCAGCAGGGCAAGGGCTCCATCATCAACACGGCGTCCTTCGTGGCGAAGATGGGCGCCGCCACGTCCCAGATCTCGTACACGGCCTCCAAGGGCGGCGTCCTGGCCATGTCCCGCGAGCTGGGTGTCCAGTTCGCCCGCGACGGCATCCGGGTCAACGCCCTGTGCCCGGGACCGGTCAACACCCCGCTGCTCCAGGAACTGTTCGCCAAGGACCCCGAGCGCGCCGCGCGCCGGCTCGTCCACATCCCGGTCGGCCGTTTCGCCGAGGCCGAGGAGATCGCCGCCGCCGTGGCCTTCCTGGCCAGCGACGACTCCTCCTTCGTCAACGCCACCGACTTCCTGGTCGACGGCGGTATCTCGGGGGCGTACGTCACGCCGCTGTAGCCCGGCGCCGGGAACGTGAGTGGGACGCCGCCTTCGGGGGATGGCGACGTCCCGCTCGCCCCGCGCGCGGACGTCTGCTACAGGAACGTACGGCCCTCGCCCCGATACGTAGGCACGGTCGCCGTCACCGCGTCGCCCTCGACGAGATGCAGCGCGTCGAACCGCTCGCACAGCTCACCGGCCTTGGCGTGCCGGAACCACACCTTGTCGCCGAGCAGGAGATCGTCGGCGGGGAGCCCAGCAGCGGCGTCTGCACCTCGCCGGGCCCCTCCTGAGGGTCGTACCGCAGGCCCTCCGGCAGATACGGCACCGGCAGCCGGTCGCTCCCCGCCGCACCCGAGGCCGGGTATCCGCCACCGAGGACGGTCACCACCCCGACCCCCGGCCGGCGCACGACGGGCTGGGCGAACAGCGCGGCCGGACGCCCGCTGAAGGACGTGTAGTTGTCGAACAGCCGCGGCACGTACAGCCCCGACCCGGCCCCGATCTCCGTGACGCAGTCCTCGGCGGCCGTGAACTGCACACTGCCGGTCCCGCCGCCGTTGACGAACTCCAGCCCCGGGGCCACGGCCCGGACGGCCCGCACCACCTCGGCCCGCCGCTCGGCGAGTTCCCGGCGGGCGGCGGCCTGCATCAGCCGCACGGCACGCGAGCGCACCGGCCGCCCCGCCAAGGCGTCCCCGACCCCGGCGATGTGCCCCTCGTACGCCATGATCCCGACCACCTCGAACCCAGGCCGCCGGGCGACGGCACGGGCCATGTCGGCGACCTGGGCGGGGGAGTGCAGCGGCGAGCGCAGGGCGCCGACGCGCACCCGGCCGCCGAACAGCTTCAGCGAGGTGTCCAACTCCAGGCAGACCCGCACCACTTCCTGCCCGCCGTCCCGGGCCTCGTCGATGAGCCGCAGCTGAGCCGGGTCGTCGATCATCACGGTGACGGCGGAGGCGAGCTTGGGATCACCGGTCAGCTCGGCGAACCCGGCGCGGTCGGCGGACGGATAGGCCAGCAGGACGTCGTCGAACCCGGAGCGGGCCAGCCACAGGGACTCGGCGAGGGTGAAGGACATCACCCCCGCGAAGCCGTCCCTCGCGAGGACGCGTTCGAGCAGGGCCCGGCAGCGTACGGACTTGCTGGCGACCCTGACCGGCTTTCCGCCGGCCCGGCGGAGCAAATCGTCCGCGTTGGCGTCGAAGGCGTCCAGGTCCACGATCGCGAGAGGGGCGTCGAGATGGGCGGTGGCCCGGTCGTAACGGGCCCGGTCGGCGGCGCGCGCAGTCATGAACGAAGCCTGCCATGCAGGATTACCGCAGGGTAGGGGGATGTTCCGGGCAGATGCACACGGGGTCCCGGACTGGTTCCCGTTCGCCCAGGATCAACCCGTAGAGTGACGCGCACGCATGTGGGGAACACCCCCGGCCGCACGGCACGCCGGGATGACGCTCCATCTGTGCGGGTATGCGTGCCTGGTCGGACGAGTCCGCGCCGGGCCCGGCACAGGGAGAACGGCACGACGGTCCCGCGTACCAGGACGGGCCCGGACACGAGGAAACGGGGGGTGCATGAGCACGGAAGCACGGCGCGCCCCCATCCCCCCGCTCCCCTCGACACCGCCGGCGCCCGCCACCCCGCCCCGCCCGTCGACCCCGCCGAGACCCGCGGAGCCACCGACGTCCCCAGACACACAGGGTGAGCAGCAGGACGGCAGCCCCACTGCCGCCCATGCCCAGCCCCTCCAGAACCCGAGCCCCGCGGAAACCGCTGCGTCGGCCCCGCCGCCCCGGGCCTCGGCACGCTTCCCGGACACCCCGCCGGCGGCCGGACGCCAGGACGGTGGCGGATCGCCGCACCGTGAGAGCGCGCCCGACGACACCCCGCCCCGCCCGCCCGAGCGTCCCTCCCCGCCCCGCCGCACGGCGGCCCCCGCGGAGACAGCAGCGGAGACCACCTTCAGACTCCGCCCGATCAGAGTGACCCCGTCCCCATCGACGGAGCACGGCAACCGCCCCTCCGCCGAACGCCCGCAGCCGACCGAGCCTCCGCAGTCGGGATCCGGCCGGGGACAGAGTCCTGTGGGCACGCCCGCGCAGCCAGGCCTCGGTCGGCCGCAAGGCTCCGGCGACATGTCCGCGCGTGCCGGTTCCGGCCGGGCACAGGGCCCCGTCGGCGCGCCCGGGCAGCCGGGCGCCGGTCGGCCGCAAAGCTCCAGCGGTATGCCCGCGCAGGCGAGTTCCGGACCCGCGCCGGCTTCTGTGGGCGGGCCCCCGAAGCCCGCCACGGCCCCCACACACGGCTCAAGCACCATGTCCCCACATCCGGCCTCGGCCCCCGCACAGGCCCCCGGCCCCATGCCCCCGCACGCGGCTCCCCGCCCCGCGCCGAGCTCGGCCGGCCTGCCCCCCAAGCCCGCCACCCGCCCCGGATCCACCCCCGGCGAGCCCCCTCGCCGCCCCGCTTCCGTGCCGCTGCCCCCGCAGCGTCCCGCACACCGGCCCCCGGCAGGAGACGGTTCCGAGGCACGCGGATACGCGGCCCCGGCGCCCGCCGGGTCCTCGCCCGACACCCGGCACCCCACGCACGCCGGACCCTCCACGAACGGCCACGGGTCCGCCGCGTTCGCGCCGGACCCGTCGCTCTCCTGGAGTGCCCCGATGGCGCCGGGCGGGACCCCGGGGGCCGGGCGGCCGGTCGTGTCGTTCGGGCAGCCCGAGGGGTACGACGAGCAGGCGCGACCGCGGCCCCTGGGGCTGCGGATCAGGCCGCGGGTCGCCGTGGCAGCCGCCTGTGTCGTGCTCGGGCTGGGGCTCATCGGCGGGGCCGTGACCGGGAGTTGGCTGATCGGCGACCCTGGTGACGGCGGCACGCGGGACACCTTCGCCGCGGCCGGAAGCCTGTGGCACAGCGTTCCTGTCGACCAGCTGTTCCCGCCCACCGTGATCGGGCGGGGCGCCGGCCCCGGTGGCGCCGACCGGACCTGGACGCGGATCGCGGTCGCCCCCGACACGGGCTGCGCGAACGCCTTCGACCCGCTCCTGCGCAAGGCTCTGTCCACCGTCGGCTGCGAGCGCCTCCTGCGCGCCACCTACATCGACGCCACCCAGAGCTACGTCACCACGGTCGGCCTGCTCTTCACCACGGCCGACGCCACCGCCATGCGCTCGCTCGACACCCGCTTCACCAAAGAGGGCCTCGACCGCCGTACGGACCTGATGCCCCGCCCCTACGCCGCGAAGGGCACTGAGGCCGCCGGATTCGGCGACGAACAGCGCGCCTCCTGGACCGTCTCCGTCCTCACCGACGCCCCGGTCGTCGTCTACGCCGTCTCCGGCTGGGCGGACGACCGCACCGTCGACGAGCCCGAGCCCGCCAGGCAGGCCATGGAGTCCGGCGAGACCACGGCCGTCGCCCAGGCCGGCCTCGGCCACGAGGCACAGGGTCTCGCCGACCGCGTCGAACGCTCCCTGCGCAAGAACGTCGGTCAGGCCACGGAGCAGCCGTCATGAACACCGGCACCGACGCGGCCACGAGCACCGGTACGAGGACCGACATGAGCACCGGCATGAACAGCGCGGCGGCCGGCGCCGTGACCAGGACTGTGAAGACCATCATGACCCGCCGGACCGGCTCCCTCGCCGTCCTCCTCGGCGCCTGCCTCGCCGTCCTGCCTCCGACCGCCGCGCACGCCGACTCCATACGAGCCCAGCAATGGGCCCTGGACGCCATGCACACCGAAGAGGCCTGGCAGACCACCAAGGGCAAGGGCATCACCGTCGCCGTCCTCGACACCGGCGTCGAGGCCGACCACCCCGACCTGGCGGGCAACGTCCTCGAAGGCAAGGACATGGTCGGCTTCGGAGCCGAGCGCGGCGACCGCGCCTGGGCCCGGCACGGCACCGCGATGGCCGGCATCGTCGCCGGGCACGGACACGGGGCGGGCAACGGCGACGGCGTCATGGGCATCGCCCCCGAGGCCAAGATCCTCCCCGTCCGCGTCATCCTGGAGGACGGCGACCCCGCCCGCGCCAAGGCCCGCAGCAGCCGCGGCAACGCCCTCGCCGAAGGCATCCGCTGGGCCGCCGACCACGGCGCCGACGTCATCAACCTCTCCCTCGGCGACGACTCCAAGTCGGCTCACCCCGAGGCCGGCGAGGACGAGGCCGTCCAGTACGCCCTGAAGAAGGGCTCCGTCGTCGTCGCCTCGGCCGGCAACGGCGGCGAGAAGGGCGACCACATCTCCTACCCGGCCGCCTACCCGGGCGTCATCGCCGCCACCGCCGTCGACAAGTTCGGCACCCGCGCCTCCTTCTCCACCCGCCGCTGGTACGCCACCGTCAGCGCCCCCGGCGTCAACGTCGTCATCGCGGACCCCGACCGCAAGTACTACGAGGGCTGGGGCACGAGCGCCGCGGCCGCCTTCGTCTCCGGAGCCGTGGCCCTGGTCAAGTCCGCCCACCCCGGACTGACCCCGGCCCAGATAAAGAAGCTCCTCGAGGACACGGCACGCAACGCCCCCGCCGACGGCCGCGACGACTCCCGCGGCTACGGCTTCATCGACCCGGCCGCCGCGATCAAGGAGGCCTCCCGCATGGAGCGGGAGAAGCTTCAGCCGGCGGCGTACGGCGAGGAGTACTTCGGCTCGGGTCCCGACGCCGCCGAGTCGGGGGACGACGCGTCGAGCTGGACGGCCCCGCTGGCGGGCGGCGCCGGCGGCCTGCTGCTGGTCTCGGCGGTCGTGGTGTGGCGCGGCCGACGCGGACGCCGCGACTTCTAGCCGAACACCGACACCGCCGCCCCGGCCGCCGCCTCGACCAGCGAAATCCCCTTCGCCTTCGTCGAGTTGCCGTCGGACAGCACCGCCACCAGATACGCCTCGCCGTCCACCGTCACCCGCCCGATGCTGTTGATGTCCCACAGCCCGGTGGCGGTGCGTGGCAGCCAGCCGTTCTTCAACGCCCATGCGGAGCCGTCCGCCACGGCCGACACTCCCCACCGCTGGTCGACGGCGATCTCTCCCATCAGCCCTCGCAGATACGCCCGCGAGGCCTCGCTCAGCTCCGAGTCCTCCCCGAACACCTGCCGCAGCAGCGTGAGTTGATCTGCCGCGGTGGTCCGGGTCAGTCCCCAGTACATGCCCGCTCCGCCCTCGGTTTCGGTGAGCCCGAAGCGCCCGTTGGCGGCATCGAGCCCCTTCTCCAGCCCGATGGCCTGCCACAGGGCCGACGCGGCGGTGTTGTCGCTGTTCTCGATCATCGCGGTGGCGTAGGACTTCTCCGCCGCGGTGAGTGAACGCCCCGCGTCCTGCGCCTGGAGCAGCAGCGCGGCCAGGATGTCGACCTTGACGATGCTCGCCGTGTCGAAGCTGCCGCTGCCGTACGTGGCGCTCTCGCCGGACTTCGGATCCAGCACCGCCACCGACACGTCGGCGCCGTCCTCGACGGTCACCGACGCCATGGCCTCGGCAAGGGCCGCGTCGTGGTCCACCGTCGGCTGTGCCACGGGTTCCACGGGAGCCTCCTCGCCTGCCTGAGCCGAAACCGACGCCGACGATACGGGGCTCCCGCCCGAGTGCGCCCGAGCCTTCACGTACACGGTTCCCGCGGCCGCGCCACCGACGACGATGACAAGGGCGAGCGCGGTGTACAGCGGGGGCCGGCGTCGCCGACGGGCGCGGGATCTGGAGGGCTCCATCCCGCGATCGTCGGGGCGGCGACTGTGCGGGCCGTTAGACGGACGTTAGATATGTGTCAGGGAAAACTGAGAATCCGGTGAGGGCGTCACAGCGGGGTTTCCGGGCCCGCACAAGCGCTGCAGCATCCCCCCGATAGGGTCGGTGACCGTGGCGAACAAGAACATTCCCGACTCTCTCTTCTCCGACGACGACGGCTCCGCCGACCCCCGGCTGAGCGCCGCGCTCGCCGACTGGGCCGAGGACCGCACCGCCGAGGGCCCGGTCCTGGAGGCGCTCAGGGCTGCCCGGCTGCTCGTCCCCGTCGTGGCCGTGCTCGGCGAGGTCGAGGAGGACGAGAACGGGCTGCGCCGCGAGAAGACCAGCGACATGGCCGTGCCGACCCTGAAGGCCGGCGGGCGCACCGCCCTGCCCGCCTTCACCTCCACCGAGTCGCTCGCCCGCTGGGACCCGGCGGCCCGCCCCGTCGCCGTGCCCCTGCACCAGGCCCTGCAGGCCGCGGCGCACGAGAAGGCGGACACGATCGTGCTGGACATGGCCGGACCGGTGCCGTTCGAGCTGTCGGGGCGCTCGCTGCTGGCGCTCGCCGAAGGCCGTACGACGACCGACCCGCTCACCGACCCGGCCGTCCTGGCGGCCGTGCGCGCCGCCGTCGCCGCCGAGCCTGCCGTCCTGCGCGCCCACCTCGGCCCCGGGCAGGCCGACGGCACCCTGGCCCTCGTACTGGACCCGTCCGCGCCACCGGCCCAGGCCGCGCGGGCGGTGGCGGAGCGCCTCGCCGCCGACGCAACACTGAGGGCCCGCCTGGTGCACGGCCTCGACCTGGCTCTGCTGCCGGCCGAGGCGACCCCACCGGGCGAGCCCCTGTTCGTACGTGGATGAAGTTCGTTTGCGGATGAGCGGACGGTCCCGCCGTCGGGCTAGCCGTAGACCGGGCCGGTGTACTTCTCGCCCGGGCCCTGGCCCGGCTCGTCCGGGACGACCGACGCCTCGCGGAAGGCCAGCTGCAGCGACTTCAGGCCGTCGCGCAGCGGCGCCGCGTGGAACGAGCTGATCTCGGTCGCGCTCGCGTCCAGCAGACCGGCGAGGGCGTGCACCAGCTTGCGTGCCTCGTCCAGGTCCTTGTACCTGTCGCCCTCCTCGGTCAGACCGAGCTTCACGGCGGCGGCGCTCATCAGGTTGACGGCGACCGTCACGATCACCTCGACCGCCGGGACCTCGGCGATGTCGCGGGTCATCTCGTTGAAGTCGGGCTGCTCGGCGGAGCCGGAGGGGGAGGTCTCACTCATGCCTGACACGATAGGCGCCGTGGCGGCCCGGCCCCCAGTTGGCCTCGGTTAGCCCTTCCCTTCCGGAGCTGCTAACCTTGTGTGACGACCGGCTGGACGACCCATGAGCAGTGAGGGTGTCCGGCCACAAGTGGAGGCTCCGATCTCCCACCTGACCGTCCCCCGGGACGGCGGGTCACCCCGGTCAGGCGGCCACCATCGTTCCGTACGGACGATGGAGTCGCCCGAAAGTGCGCCCCGCGGCCATCGCGGCGGTGCTCCGGTAGTGCTTAGGAGCCCCGCCTGTGATCGTCCGGGGCATTTTTTGTGCTTCGGTGCGGTTAGGTCTGTCTAGAAGAGACATACGCGGCTGTCCGCCAGACCGCCGTGTGGTGCTAACCGAGGAGGATCCATCAGCGCCGAGCCCCGCATCAACGACCGGATTCGCGTTCCCGAGGTGCGACTTGTCGGTCCCAGTGGCGAGCAGGTGGGCATTGTCCCGCTGGCCAAGGCACTGGAGCTTGCGCAGGAGTACGACCTGGACCTGGTCGAGGTCGCGGCGAACGCCCGTCCGCCCGTGTGCAAGCTCATGGACTACGGGAAGTTCAAGTACGAGTCGGCCATGAAGGCCCGTGAGGCGCGCAAGAACCAGGCGCACACGGTCATCAAGGAGATGAAGCTCCGGCCGAAGATCGACCCGCACGACTATGACACCAAGAAGGGTCACGTCGTCCGGTTCCTCAAGCAGGGCGACAAGGTCAAGATCACGATCATGTTCCGTGGTCGCGAGCAGTCCCGGCCCGAGCTGGGCTACCGACTGCTGCAGCGGCTCGCGACGGACGTCGAGGACCTCGGGTTCGTGGAGTCGAACCCGAAGCAGGACGGCCGCAACATGATCATGGTTCTCGGTCCGCACAAGAAGAAGACCGAGGCGATGGCCGAGGCCCGCCAGGCGCAGGAAGCCCGCAAGGCAGACGCGAAGGCCAACCCCGGCAAGTCGCAGAACGCCGCGGAGTCCGAGGACGGCGTGGAGCCCGAGGACGCCGTGGAGTCCGAGGCACCTGCCGAGGCTTCCGCCGAGGCGTGATCCCGGGGGACGCGAGTCCCCAGGACGTAACCGAAACAACAGCGACGTTCCACCGTGCCCGGTTTCACGACCGGGCACCGGAACGCCACCGACGAGGAGAGAACGGCGCTATGCCGAAGAACAAGTCGCACAGCGGTGCCAGCAAGCGCTTCAAGATCACCGGCTCCGGCAAGGTGCTCCGTGAGCGCGCCGGCAAGCGCCACCTGCTCGAGCACAAGTCGTCCCGCGTGACGCGCCGCCTGACCGGCAACGCCGAGATGGCCCCGGGCGACGCCGCGAAGATCAAGAAGCTTCTCGGCAAGTGACATCGGGGCGCGAACGACTTTCGCGCCTGATCCCTGACCGGGACCCAATCGATACCGGGTCGTGTGAGTCCAACCGCGGCCCCGCTACAAGGAGTTAAAAGTGGCACGCGTCAAGCGGGCAGTGAACGCCCACAAGAAGCGCCGGGCGATCCTCGAGCAGGCCTCCGGCTACCGCGGTCAGCGTTCGCGCCTGTACCGCAAGGCCAAGGAGCAGGTCACCCACTCGCTGGTCTACAACTACAACGACCGCAAGAAGCGCAAGGGTGACTTCCGCCAGCTGTGGATCCAGCGCATCAACGCCGCTGCCCGCGCGAACGGCATCACGTACAACCGCTTCATCCAGGGTCTGAAGGCCGCCAACGTCGAGGTCGACCGCAAGATCCTCGCCGAGCTGGCCGTCAACGACGCGAACGCGTTCGCCGCGCTCGTCGAGGTCGCCCAGAAGGCGCTGCCGGCGGACGTCAACGCCCCCAAGGCGGCCTGACGCCGACGCTCGGCCCAGCCGAAGTGACTGAGGGACCCGCAGGCTGAGAAGGCCTGCGGGTCCCGCTGTGTCCGCGAACCTCAGAACCCCCAAGGTGAACCCATGCCCCCCGCCACCCCCGAGCTGATCTCCCCCCGCTCCCCCCGGGTCTCCGCCGCCCGGCGGCTCGCCAAGCGGAACTTCCGGGGCAAGGAGCGGCTGTTCCTCGCGGAGGGGCCGCAGGCCGTGCGGGAGGCGGCCGGGCACGAGGGCACGCTGATCGAGCTGTTCGCCACGCTCGACGCCGCGGAGCGGTACGCCGACATCGTGGGGGAGGCCCAGGACGCGGGCGCCCGTGTCCACCTCGCCTCCGAGCAGGTCATCGCCGACGTCTCGACCACCGTCACGCCTCAGGGGCTCGTCGGCGTCTGCCGGTTCATCGACACCCCCTTCGAGGAGATCCTCGCCGCCCGGCCCAAGCTCGTCGCCGTGCTCGCGAACGTACGGGACCCTGGGAACGCCGGGACCGTGCTGCGGTGCGCCGACGCGGCCGGCGCCGAGGCGGTCGTCCTCACCGACGCGTCCGTCGATCTCTACAACCCCAAGTCCGTACGAGCCTCCGTCGGGTCGCTGTTCCACCTTCCCGTCGCCGTCGGCGTGCCCGTCGAGCGGGCCGTGGCCGGGCTCAAGGACGCCGGTGTGCGGATTCTCGCCGCCGACGGGGCCGGTACGGACGATCTCGACGACGAGCTCGACAAGGGCACCATGGGCGGGCCGACCGCCTGGGTGTTCGGGAACGAGGCCTGGGGGCTTCCGGAGGAGACGCGGGCGCTGGCCGACGCCGTCGTGCGCGTCCCGATCCACGGGAAGGCCGAGAGCCTGAACCTCGCGACCGCCGCGGCCGTATGTCTCTATGCATCGGCCCGAGCACAGCGCGCCTCCGCAGGGTGCCGCACCGTCACCGAGAGCTAGTAGGGTGACCAGCTCGGGGGCCCCTCAGCCGTCGTGAGAGGTGGGGTACGGGGATGAGTGTCGGCACGAGCAGCGCACCTGGGGCGCGTGAGGTGCGGCGGCCGTCCGCGTCCCGGCCCGGTGATCTCGCCGAGCTCGGTATCGATCCCGACGACCTGCCCGACGGCCTCGTCGTCGCCGACGAGCACGGGCACGTCATCTGCTTCAACACCGCTGCCGAGCGCATCACAGCCGTCCGCGCCGCCGACGCCCTCGGGCAGCGGCTGGAGAAGGCGCTGCCGTTAGAGGACCTGGAAGGGCGGCGCTGGTGGCAGCTGACGGATCCGTACGGCGGGCTCGCCATCCGTCGTCGGCAGCCCGAGCGCAATCTCCTCCTGCCGGGCGGTCGGGAGGTGCTCGTCTCGGTGCGGTACGTGCGAGGTGAGCCGACCGGGCCCGTCCGCCGCGTCGTCGTCTCCCTGCGTGACACCGAGGCCCGCCGCCGCACCGAGCGCAGTCACGCCGAGCTGATCGCCACCGTCGCTCACGAGCTGCGCTCGCCGCTCACCTCCGTCAAGGGCTTCACCGCCACGCTCCTGGCCAAGTGGGCACGGTTCACCGACGACCAGAAGCGGCTCATGCTGGAGACCGTCGACGCCGACGCCGACCGGGTCACCCGGCTCATCGCCGAGCTGCTCGACATCTCGCGCATCGACTCCGGCCGCCTCGAGGTGCGCCGCCAGCCCGTCGACATGGGCGCGGCCGTCGGGCGGCACATCCAGGCGTACGTCGCCGCCGGCCAGCCCGCCGACCGGTTCCTGCTGCGCGTCGAGCAGCCGCTGCCCGCCCTGTGGGCCGACCCCGACAAGATCGACCAGGTGCTCAGCAACCTCATCGAAAATGCCGTGCGGCACGGCGACGGAACGGTCACCATTGACGTCACGGCCACGGCGTCCCCCCGCGAGGGCGAGGACACCGGCACGTCGGTCACGGTGAGCGACGAGGGGCCCGGCATCCCGGAGGAGTCCATGAACCGCGTCTTCACCCGCTTCTGGCGGGGCAGCAAGCGCGGCGGCACGGGCCTCGGGCTCTACATCGTCAAGGGCATCGTCGAGGCTCACGGCGGCGCCATCGAGGTCGGCCGCGCCCCCGGCGGCGGCGCGCAGTTCCGATTTACGTTGCCCGTGGCGGCACCGGCGTATCTCACCTGAGATCCGGCCCCGGCCCCACGGGCGCATTCGCATTCCTCAACCCCGTTAGACTCGGCCTTTGGCACCTTTGTGTCCCAAAAACCGTGACGATCTGTCCACGAGTCGGTACGGGGACCTTCAGCCAGCCAACCGGAAGCACGGGAAGAGATGTCGGCACCGAATAAGTCGTACGACCCTGTCGAGGTCGAGGCGTTGAAACCGGAAGAGATCGAGCGCATGCGGGACGAGGCGCTCGCCGCCTTCGCCGCCGCGGACTCCCTCGACGCGCTCCAGGAGGCCAAGGTCGCCCACACCGGCGGCGCGTCCCCGCTGGCGCTCGCCAACCGCGAGATCGGCGCCCTGCCTCCGCAGGCCAAGGCGGAGGCCGGCAAGCGCGTCGGCCAGGCCCGCGGCGCCGTGAACAAGGCGCTCGCCGGCCGTCAGGCCGAGCTGGAGGCCGAGCGGGACCAGCGCGTGCTGGTCGAGGAGGCGGTGGACGTCACGCTGCCCTACGACCGTGTACCGGCCGGCGCCCGCCACCCGCTCACCACGCTCTCGGAGCGCATCGAGGACGTCTTCGTGGCCATGGGCTACGAGGTCGCCGAGGGCCCCCAGGTCGAGGCCGAGTGGTTCAACTTCGACGCCCTCAACATCGGCCCGGACCACCCGGCGCGCGGCGAGGCCGACACGTTCTTCGTGCAGGGCCCCGACGGCGGCACCGAGTCCGGTGTCGTGCTGCGCACCCACACCTCGCCCGTGCAGATCCGCTCGCTGCTCAGCCGCGAACTGCCGGTGTACGTGATCTGCCCCGGCGTGGTCTACCGCACCGACGAGCTGGACGCCACGCACACCCCGGTCTTCCGCCAGGTCGAGCTGCTGGCCGTGGACGAGGGCCTCACCATGGCCGACCTCAAGGGCACGATGGACCACATGGTCCAGGCCCTGTTCGGCGAGGGCATGAAGACCCGGCTCAGGCCGAACTTCTTCCCGTTCACCGAGCCGTCCGCCGAGATGGACATGGTCTGCTACGTCTGCCGCGGCGAGTCCGTCGGCAACCCCGACCGGCCCTGCCGTACCTGCTCCTCCGAGGGCTGGATCGAGCTCGGCGGCTGCGGCATGGTCAACCCGCGGGTGCTCAAGGCCTGTGGCGTCGACCCGGAGAAGTACAGCGGCTTCGCCTTCGGGTTCGGCATCGAGCGGATGCTGATGTTCCGCCACAACGTCGAAGACATGCGAGACATGGTCGAGGGTGACGTCCGGTTCACCCGGCCGTTCGGGATGGAGATCTGATGCGGGTCCCGCTTTCTTGGCTGCGGGAGTACGTCGACCTGCCGGCGACGGAAACCGGCCGCGACGTCCAGGAGAAGCTCGTCTCGGCCGGCCTGGAGGTCGAGACCGTCGAGCATCTCGGCGCCGACCTCAAGGGCCCGCTCGTCGTCGGCAAGGTGCTGACCATCGAGGAGCTGACGGAGTTCAAGAAGCCGATCCGCTTCTGCACCGTCGACGTCGGCCAGGCCAACGGCACCGGTGAGCCGCAGGAGATCGTCTGCGGTGCGCGGAACTTCCAGGTCGGCGACAAGGTCGTGGTCGTGCTCCCCGGCGCCACGCTGCCCGGTGGCTTCTCGATCTCCGCTCGCAAGACGTACGGCAAGACGTCCCACGGCATGATCTGCTCCGGCGACGAGCTGGGCATGGGCGACGACGGCACCAAGGGCATCATCGTGCTGCCGCCGGAGACCGAGGTCGGCAAGGACGCCATCGAGCTGCTGGAACTCGTCGACGAGGTCCTGGACATCGCCGTCACCGCCAACCGCGGCGACTGCCTGTCCATCCGCGGCGTCGCCCGCGAGGCCGCCATCGGCTACGGCCTCCCGCTGCGCGACCCGGCCCTCATCGACGTGCCCGGCCCGAACGCCTACGGCTACCCGGTGCAGGTCTCCGACCCGATCGGCTGCGACCGCTTCACCGCCCGCACGGTGACCGGCCTGAGCCCCGAGGCGCGCTCCCCGATCTGGCTGCAGCGCCGCCTGCAGAAGGTCGGTATGCGCCCGATCTCGCTCGCCGTCGACATCACCAACTACGTGATGATGGAACTCGGCCAGCCGTTGCACGCCTACGACCGCAACCTGGTCCAGGGCACGATCGGTGTGCGCCGGGCGCAGGAGGGCGAGAAGCTCGTCACCCTCGACGGCACCGAGCGCAAGCTGCACTCCGAGGACCTGGTCATCACCGACGAGCGCGGCCCGATCGGCCTCGCGGGCGTCATGGGCGGCGCCGACACCGAGATCGCCGACCACGACGATCTGGAGAACGCGTCGACCGAGGTCGTCATCGAGGCCGCCCACTTCGACCAGGTGTCGATCGCGCGCACGGCCCGCCGCCACAAGCTGTCCTCGGAGGCGTCCCGCCGCTTCGAGCGCGGCGTCGACCCGGCCGCCGCGGCGGCCGCCGCCCAGCGCACCGTCGACCTGCTCGTGCTGCTCGCGGGCGGCACCGCCGAGGGCGGCGTCACCGAGGTCATCGCACCCTCCGCGCCGCACACCATCACCACGCCGGCCGACCACCCGGACAAGGTCGCGGGTGTGGAGTACGGCCGTGAGACGGTCGTACGGCGGCTGCAGGAGATCGGCTGCGACGTGTACGGGCAGGACGAGCTGATCGTCACCGTGCCGTCCTGGCGACCCGACCTGCTGGAGTCGAACGACCTGGCCGAAGAGGTCATCCGCCTGGAGGGTTACGAGAACCTGCCCTCCACGCTGCCCAGGCCTCCGTCCGGCCGTGGCCTGACCCACCGTCAACGGCTGCACCGCCGGGTCGGCCGCGCGCTGGCCGGCGCGGGCTACGTCGAGGCGCCGAACTACCCCTTCGTCAGCGAGCAGGTCTTCGACCAGCTCGGCCTGGAGGCCGACGACCCGACCCGCCGCGTCGTGAAGCTCGTCAACCCGCTCAACGACGAGGAGCCCGCGCTGCGTACGTCGCTGCTGCCGGGTCTGCTCGGTGCGCTGCGCCGCAACGACGGCCGGGGTTCGCACGATCTGGCCCTGTTCGAGACGGGCCTGGTCTTCCAGCCGCGTGCCGAGCAGCGCGTCGCCGGGCACCTGCCGGTCGACCGCCGCCCGACCGACGAGGAGATCGCCGCGCTGAACGCCGTGCTGCCCGAGCAGCCCCGGCACGTGGCCGTCGTCCTCGCCGGCGCGCGCGAGCAGGCCGGCTGGTGGGGCAAGGGCCGTCCGGCCGACTGGGCCGACGCGGTGGAGGCGGCGCGTGCCGTCGCCGTCGAAGCGGGCGCCGAACTGATCGTGCGGGCCGGGCAGTACGGGCCGTGGCACCCGGGCCGGTGCGCCGAGCTGGCGATCACCGTCGACGGTGCGCAGCGGGTCGTCGGTCACGCCGGTGAGCTGCACCCGAGGGTGCTCAAGGCGCTGGGCCTCCCCGGGCGTACCTGCGCGATGGAGCTGGACCTGGACGCGCTGGAGCAGGTCGGGGACGGTACGCCGCAGGCGCCTGCCATCTCCACGTTCCCGGTCGCCACGCAGGATGTCGCCCTCGTCGTCGACAAGCCGGTGCCGGCCGCGGAGGTCGAGGAAGCGTTGCGTGAGGGGGCGGGCGAACTTCTCGAGGGGATCCGGCTGTTCGACGTGTACGTCAATGACGAGCAGCTCGGTGACGGGAAGAAGTCGCTGGCGTATGCGTTGCGCTTCCGTGCGGGGGACCGGACGCTGACCGTCGACGAGGCGTCGGCTGCCCGGGACGCTGCGGTGGCCCTCGCAGGCGAGCGGACGGGTGCGGTGCTGAGGGGGTAGTTCGCCCAAGGGGCGGGGGACTGTTGCCTCTTCGGCGGCTGCGGGTAGTCCGTGGCTGGTCGCGCAGTTCCCCGCGCCCCTTGTGGGGGCACGCCCCCCCACACCCCCATCGGGGCGTTGTGGTCACCTCACTCAAAAGGGTGACTTCTCTGGGTGATCTGGTACTTCCGGGTGCTCTGTCGACAGAATCGGACCGGCCTTTCGGGGTCGGTCCGTCTGCGTTGTCAGGGCCTATTGGGGGGCCATCGGCATGTTCCGCATCAAGGGTCGGGTTCCCCGCAAGGTGATCGCGTGGGGGCTGCCCACCGCCTGGGGCGCGACGGCCATCACATACAAGCTGACCTGCCCGCTCGCCCAGCAGGACAGCCTCGGCGCCCGGGTCGTGACCAGTGCCGTCTTCTTCGCCGTGGGTACGGGGCTGATCGTGCACGTCCGGCAGGCCCTGCTGCGTGAGCTCCAGCAGGTCCGCAAGGTCGCCGGTGCCGCGCAGAGCGCGCTGCTGCGGCCGCTGCCCGCGCGCATCGACGGGCTGGACGTCGCCGCCGCCCAGCTCTCCGCGGACCGCAGTGCCTGTGTCGGCGGTGACCTGTACGAGGTCATCGCCACCGAACACGGCGTACGGGCGGTGATGGGCGACGTCCGCGGCCATGGCATCAGCGCCATCGGCACCGTGGCCGCGGTCCTCGGGAGCTTCCGCGAGGCCGTCCACGACGAGCCCGACCTGGGCGCGGTACTCGGCAGACTGGACCGGGCCCTGGCCCGGCACCTGCGCTCGTCTGACGACCCGGTCTCCGAGGAGTTCGTCACCGTACTGCTGCTGGAGATCGGTCAGGACGGCGAGATCACCGCCCTCAACTGCGGTCATCCCTGGCCGTATCTGCTGAGCGGCAGGACCGTCGAACCCCTCGCGCGAGCCGACCCGCTCCCACCCCTGGGCCCGTTCCCGCTCCCGCCCGAACCGACCCCACTGCCCTGTGGCTCGCTCCTGCCCGGCGAGTCGCTGGTCCTGTACACGGACGGCGTCGAGGACGCGAGGGACGCGAGAGGCCGGTTCTTTTCGCTCCGGGCCGCACTCATCGGCACCGTACGGAACCCCCCGATCACTCCCCAGACGGTCCTGCGCACGCTCTTCACGGCCCTCATCCGCCACACGAGGGGAAGGCCGGCAGACGACATAGCGCTGCTGGTCCTACGGAACGACAGAACCCACGTCCACTGCCGCGCCCCTTCAGGGGCGCGGGGAACTGCGCGACCAGCCCCGCACGACCCGCTGCCGACCAACCACCTTTAGCGCAACGGCGATTGGTCGCACAGCCCAGCTGCGGGCAGGCCATCCGCCCAGCCGCGGAGTGTCGGGCAGGCAGCTGGGCGGACGGCGCGGATGCGGGCCGCCGCACTGTACGAGGGGGAGCCGGCGGCCCGGCCGGCCTCTTGCGAGGCATTTCAGTCAACCGGTTGGAAACTCTCCGCAACAGCGCGCGCACGCTGCGGATTCGCGTACTCCGTTCACACCCCGTGTGAAGCGGTTCGCACTACTCTGACGACACCGAGCCACCCGGGGGGCATCCATGCAGCCCAACACTTTGCTCGACGCGATCCTGGACGAGGCGGGGGTCTCGCACGCGGGGCTGGCCGCACACGTGAACCAGGCGGGGCGGGCGCGCGGACTCGCGCTGAGATACGAACACACCGCCGTCGCACGGTGGTTGAAGGGGCAGCGGCCGCGCGGCCAGGTGCCCGACCTGATCTGCGAGGTGCTCGCCGCCCGGCTGCACCGCACCGTCACGCTCGACGACATCGGCCTCGGCGTGCCCGGCGAGCAGTCGGCCGTGCACACCACCTCGCTGTCCGGCTTCGTGGAGCGGGCCACCGCCCTGTGGCGCTCCGACGAACAGCAGCGGCCCCACATCCTGGGCGCCCCGGCGGTCACCGGCACGCCCGCCGTGATGCCCGTGTGGGAGTGGGAGAACCCGCCTGAGGACGTGGACGTCTCGCGCGGCGGCCGGCACCGGGTCACCCCCGCCGACCTGGAGATGCTGCGGTCCGCCCGTACGCACTACGAGCAGATGTACCGCAAGGCGGGCGGCATGGCGACCCGTACCCGGATCGTCGGCTTCCTCAACGCCGAGGCCGCCCCGCTGCTGCGCGGCAGCTACACCGACGCGACGGGGCGTCAACTGCACCGGGCGACGGGCGGGTTGGTGGCCATCGCGGGCATCTGTGCCTACGACTCCGACGCGCACGGGCTCGCCCAGCGGTACTTCCATCAGGCGCTGCGGCTCGCGAAGGCCAGCGGGGACCGGGGGCTCGGCGCCTATGTGATCGCGATGCTCGTCAACCAGGCGCTGTTCATGCGGGAGTTCCGGCAGGCCGTCGCCTTCGCGGAGGCCGCGCTGCGGGCCGCCGGCAAGCACATCACCCCGGCGCTCGCCTCCGACCTGTACGCGATGCAGGCGAAGGCGTACGCCCACCTCGGCGACGGCACGAGCGCCCTGTCCTGCATACGGCGTGCCGAGCAGGCCGCAGATCGCATCCGACGCGGATACGAACCCGACGAGACCGGCTATGTCCAGCCGGGGTTGGTCAACGTCCAGGTGGCGGAGGCGCTGCTCAGCCTCGGGGAGCTGGCGGCCGCGGGGGAGCATGCCGCGGCCGCCGTCGACAATCCCGCGCACGACCGGGGCCGGGTGCACCGGCTGGCCATGCTCAGCACGATCGAGCTGCGTCAGGGCAACGCCGACAAGGCGGTGGCCATCGCGGTGCAGATGGCCGAGCAGGCCCGGGGAATGGAGTCCCAGCGCCTGCGCGACAGACTCCGGGCGGTACGCGAACACCTGGTGCGCAACGGCTGTGCGGGCACGGCCGAGGCGGCCGAACTCATCGACGGAGCACTGCGCGTACCGCTGTAACCCGGCCACGACGGGGCACCCGAGCACCGACACTTCATAGTCCCTGCTGCGATATTGCCACTTACTCGACGGAAGGTGGCAGAACCGTGCAGTGGACGAAGCAGAGCGAACAAACTGTGTATGAAAACCGCTGGTTCACCGTCAACCTGGCAGACGTGGAACTGCCGGACGGTCGGCACCTGGACCACTTCCTGATACGGATGCGGCCGGTCGCCGTGGCCACGGTGGTCAACGAGGCGGGCGAAGTCCTCCTCCTGTGGCGCCATCGCTTCATCACCGACAGCTGGGGGTGGGAACTCGCGGCAGGCGTCGTAGAGGACGGCGAGGACATCGTCCGTGCGGCCGCCAGGGAGCTCGAGGAGGAGACCGGCTGGCGGCCGGGACCCCTGCACCACCTCATGAGCGTGGAGCCCTCCAACGGGCTCACCGACGCCCGGCACCACATCTACTGGGCCGACGAGGGCGAGTATGTCGGGCATCCCGTGGACGACTTCGAGTCGGACCGCCGGGAATGGGTTCCTCTCAAACTCGTCCCCGACATGATCGCCCGGGGGGAGGTCCCTGCCGCCAACATGGCGGCTGCGTTACTGATGCTGCACCATCTCCGGGTCTAGGCCTCGTGATCAATACACCTAGCGCCCCACCGCCTGCCAGATCGTCACGACGAGAGCACCCACGGCGGTGATGGCGGCGACCGCGGGCAGCGGCCAGCGCGCGTGTTCCAGTGTGTGGATCCGGGTGTTCAGCTCGTCGAGTTCCTTGGCGCTCTCCTCGGTGCGGTGCGTGAGCAGAGCCAGCCCGCCCTCCACACGGGCGTAGGCGACGTCGAGGCGACGTCGTAACTCTGCGAGTTCCCCTTGTACGACGGGATGCTCGGGATCGGCGGTCACTTGTCCGCTCCTTTCCGTAGTCATCTCACATCCCTGGCATGCGCAGGGAAAGTGAACTCGCCTGGTGGGTGCGTGGGGAGAGTGTGCGAGGGGCATATGCGAGCCCGGAGCGCACACGGTGTGTGAATGACGCGGGCCCGGCACCTTCTCGGTGCCGGGCCCGTTCGGATGGGCGGAATCTGACCGTCCGTAATCAGCCGTAGGTGTAGAAGCCGGAGTTCGTCTTGCGGCCCAGCCGGCCGGCGTCGACCATGCGCAGCAGCAGCGGGGGAGCGGCGTACAGCGGCTCCTTGAACTCTTCGTACATGCTCTGCGCCACCGAGGCGACCGTGTCCAGCCCGATCAGGTCGGCCAGCTTCAGCGGGCCCATCGGGTGGGCGCAGCCGAGCTCCATGCCGTTGTCGATGTCCTCGCGGCTGGCGATGCCCGACTCGAACATCCGGATCGCGGAGAGGAGGTAGGGGATCAGCAGCGCGTTCACGACGAAGCCGGACCGGTCCTGGGCACGGATGGCGTGCTTGCCCAGCAGCTTCTCGGCGAACGACTGGGCACGTGCGATCGTGCCCTCGGAGGTGGTGAGCGCCGGGATCAGCTCGACGAGCTGCTGCACCGGGGCCGGGTTGAAGAAGTGGATGCCGATGACCTGGTCGGCGCGCGAGGTGGCGACCGCCAGCTTCACCAGCGGGATCGAGGAGGTGTTGGAGGCGAGGATCGCGTCCGGCCGGGTCACGACCTGGTCGAGCACCTGGAAGATCTCCGTCTTCACCTGCTCGCTCTCGACCACGGCCTCGATCACCAGGTCACGGTCGGCGAACTCGCCGAGGTCGGTGGTGAAGGACAGCCGCCCCTGCGTGGCGTCCCGCTCCTCCTCGGTGATCTTGCCTCGCTCGGCGGCCTTGGCCAGGGAACTGAACAGCCGGGTACGGCCGAACTCCAGGGCCTCGCCGGTGGTCTCGGCGACCCTCACGTCCAGGCCGGCGCGGGCGCACACCTCGGCGATGCCTGCTCCCATCTGGCCGCAGCCCACCACGCCGACGCGTGCAATATCTCCGGAGATGCCGGTCACATCGTCCCCTTCGCTGATCCACGACTGCGGCAGGTCCGCCGTTGTTCGACGCCTGCTCCAAACCTGCACGTTACCTTCGGCGCAGCTTGATCGATCGTTCGGGTGCCTCATGAAAGGCTGACGCGGGGCCGGTCCTCAGGTGCGGACCGGTCACGGGGTGGGCCCTTGACCACGGCACACGGAGGTACGAAGAGATGCTGCACCGGAAGTCACGAATGTCACGACGGGCTTTCTCGGTGACCGCCCTGGCGGCACTCGTGGCGTCAGGAAGCGCGATGGCGGCCGGATCCGCCACAGCGGGCGGAACGGACCGGTCCCGGCGAGAGGCGACCCGGGAGATGCGCGGCGTGTGGGTGGCGACCGTGGCGAACCGGGACTGGCCCTCCAAGCAGGGTCTGAGCGCCGACGCGCAGCGCGCCGAGCTGATCACCCACCTGGACACGGCGGTGGAGCGCCAGCTGAACACGGTGATCCTCCAGGTGCGGCCCACGGCCGACGCCCTGTGGCCGTCGCCGTACGAGCCCTGGTCGCAGGTCCTCACCGGCACCCAGGGCGAGGGCCCCGGCTGGGACCCGCTCGGCACGGCCGTCGAGGAGGCCCACGCCCGCGGTCTTCAGTTGCACGCCTGGTTCAACCCGTATCGCATCGCCAACCACACGGACCTCGGCAAACTGGCCGAGTCGCACCCCGCCCGCGCGCACGAGGACTGGGTGGTGACGTACGGCGGCAAGCTCTACTACAACCCGGGGCTGCCCGACGTCCGTGCCTTCGTGCAGCGGGCCATGCTCGACGCGGTGGAGAGGTACCCGATCGACGGCGTCCACTTCGACGACTACTTCTATCCCTACCCGGTGGCCGGCCAGAACTTCGACGACGACGAGGCCTACGACCGCTACGGCGGCGGCTTCACGGTCCGGGCCGACTGGCGGCGGGACAACATCGACAAGCTGGTCCTGGAGATGGCGGACGCCATCAGGCAGATCCGGCCCACCACCCAGTTCGGCATCAGCCCGTTCGGTGTGTGGCGCAACGACGTCACCGACCCGCTCGGCTCCGACACCCGGGGCGGTGTGCAGACGTACGACGACCTGTACGCGGACACCCGCAAGTGGGTCCGCGAGGGCTGGATCGACTACATCTGCCCGCAGTTGTACTGGAACATCGGCTTCGCGGCCGCCGACTACGCCAAGCTCGTGCCCTGGTGGGCGGAAGTGGCGCGGGGCAGCCGGACGAAGCTGTACGTGGGAGAGGCGCTCTACAAGGCCGGTGACCCGGCGCAGCCCGCGGCCTGGCAGGACCCGGCCGAGCTGTCCCGGCATCTGACACTGGCCAGGGAGCACGCGGAGGTGGGCGGGCACGTGTACTTCGCCGCGAAGGAGGTGGCGGCGGACCGGATCGGGGCCATGGCAAGGGTCGTCGCCGACCACTACGGGCAGCCGGCGATTTCCCCGCGCTGATCTGATCGGCGGGCTACTTCATCGTGTTCCTGTGACGGATCTCGGTGTCGGGGCCGGGGAGCACAGACCCTCGTGCCCGTCCTCGAAGCGGACGCGGTACGGGGGATTGCCCTCATGGCCCAGGATCTCGACGATCTCGCCGACCTTGTCGTGTTGCCCGACCACCCTGCCGTGCTGGACAAGCTGGTCGCCCACGGTTGCACGCATCTGTTGGGCCTCCTCACCAGGTGCGGGAGCAGCGGTCCGTGGCCTTGAGTCTACGGCGTGGAGCGGTGGTTGGAGGTGGGTCGTGCGGCCCGCTCAGCCACGCGCCCGCTGGGTCACGGCGATGCACACGAGCACCGCCGCGGCCGTCAGCGGGGCGGCCACTGTCAGGTGCTCGCCCAGCAGCAGCACCGACCACACCAGTGTGAACAGGGGCTGGGCCAACTGCAACTGGCTGGCCTTCGGGATGCCGATCGCCGCCATCCCCCGGTACCAGACGACCATGCCGAGGAACTGCGAGCCCGCCGCGACCCACAGCAGCCCGGTCACGCCGTGCCAGGCCAGATGCACGGGTTCGTACGACAACGCGACCGCCGCGACCGGGGCGGTCAGCGGCAGACACAGCACCAGTGTCCAGCCGATCACCTGCCAGCCCGGCATGACCCGGGCCAGCCTGCCGCCCTCGGTGTAGCCGGCCGCGCACACCAGCAGCGCCGCGAAGAGATACAGGTCGGCCGTGGTCAGGGCGCCTCCGCTCTGCTGCACGGTGAAGGCGACCACCGCGGCCGCGCCCGCCAGCGCCGCCGTCCAGAAGGTGCGCGAGGGACGGGTGCCGACGCGCAGGGCGGAGAACAGGGCCGTGGTCAGCGGGAGCAGACCGACCACGACGGCGGCGTGCGCGGTGGTGGACGTCTGGAGTGCCAGCGTGGTGAGCAGGGGGAAGCCGAGGACCACTCCGGCGGCGACCACCGCCAGGCCCGCCCAGTGCCGACGTGCGGGCAGCGGCACGCGCAGAGCCAGCAGGCAGACCCCCGCGATCAGCGCGGCCAGCAGGCTGCGCACGGCGACCAGGGACCAGGGCCCGAAGCTCTCCAGGCCCCAGGCGGTGGCGGGGAAGGTGAGGGAGAAGGCCGCGACCCCCAGGGCCGCCTGGACGGTGCCTCCGACGGTCGCCCCGGCCGGGGCGACCCGCATTGCCTTGCCGTCGGTCACTGCTATCGAGCTCGGGGCAGTAGCGCTATTCTTGGTCCTCATGCAAGAGCGTAGCAGTGTCGGTGAACTGGCGGATCGGCTGCGGCGGGAACTGGACCGCTACTCTCCGGGTGGAAAGCTGCCGTCGAGCCGGGCCCTCGTGGAGCGATACCGGGTGAGCCCGGTGACCGTCTCCCGCGCCCTCGCGCAGCTGGCCGCCGAGGGGCTCGTGGTGACCCGGCCCGGAGCCGGAGCCTTCCGCGCCGAGGCGCACACCCGGACCGCCGCCGTGGGGGACACCTCCTGGCAGGAGGTGACGCTCAGCGCGGACGCCGCCGCGGAACTCGTACCGCGCTCGGTGGACGCCTCCGGGGTGCTGGCCTCGCTCACCGCGCCGCCGCCCGGTGTGATCGAGTTCAACGGCGGCTATCTGCACCAGTCGTTGCAGCCGGAGCGGGCCATGGCCGCCGCGCTGTCCCGGGCCGGCCGACGGCCCGGGGCGTGGGGGAGGCCGCCCATGGAGGGGCTGCCGGAGCTGCGGGAGTGGTTCGCGCGCAGCATCGGCGGGCCGGGCGGCGCCGTCACCGCCGCCGAGGTGCTGATCACCGCCGGCGGCCAGTCGGCCCTGACGACCGCGCTCCGGGCACTCGCGCCGCCGGGTGCACCGGTGCTGGTGGAGTCGCCGACCTACCCGGGCATGCTGGCGATCGCCCGCGCGGCCGGGCTGCGCCCGGTTCCCGTCCCGGTCGACGCCGACGGCGTACGGCCGTCCCTGCTCGCCGACGCCTTCCGGGCGACCGGCGCCCGCGTCTTCGTCTGCCAGCCGCTGTTCCAGAACCCGACCGGCGCGCTGCTCGCCCCCGACCGGCGCGGCGAGGTGCTGCGCGTCGCACGCGAGGCCGGTGCCTTCGTCGTCGAGGACGACTTCGTGCGACGGCTGGTGCACGAGGACGCGGGGCCGCTGCCGCGTCCGCTGGCCGCCGAGGACCCCGACGGCGTCGTCGTCCATGTCTGCTCGCTGACCAAGGCCACCTCGCCCAGCTTCCGGGTGAGCGCGCTTGCCGCCCGCGGCCCGGTGCTGGAGCGGCTGCGCGCCATCCAGGTCGTGGACACCTTCTTCGTGCCGCGGCCGTTGCAGGAGGCGGCACTTGAACTGGTCGGCTCACCCGCCTGGCCGCGCCATCTGCGGGCGATCTCCGCCGAGTTGAAGACCCGCCGGGACACGATGACGGCCGCCCTGCGCCTCGACCTCCCCCAACTCGCCCTCCCGCACATCCCGTCCGGCGGCTACCACCTCTGGCTCCGCCTGCCCGACGGCACCGGGGGCACCTCCCAGGCTTTCGGCTCCGGGGGAGAGTCCGCGCTGACCTCCGCCGCCCTGCGCTCGGGCGTCGCGATCACCCCCGGCCGCCCGTACTTCAGCGCGGAGCCCTCGGCCGGGCACTTGCGGTTGAGCTTCGCGGCGGTGGCGGGGGCGGGGGAGATCACGGAGGGCGTGCGGCGCCTGCGTACGGCTTGGGACGAGGTGTTCTAGTGGCGGGGCAGCGGTGCGAGGCCGCACGCGAACCAGTCGCACCCGCCACTGACAACGCCCCGCCCACCGGGGAAAACGGCTCGACGTCGGCGCCCCCGGCCTGCGAATCTCGCCGCATGACCGATACCCCGTTCCTCGCCCAGGGCTACGAGATCTTGACCGACCCCGACCGCATCGACGCCGAGCGCGTGCACCGGTGGCTGTCCACCGATGCGTACTGGGCGATGGGGCGGGAGCGGGAGAAGCAGGACCGGGCGATCGAGGGTTCGCTGAACTTCGGGGTGTACGCGACGGTTTCGGGGGAGCAGGTGGCGTATGCCCGAGTCGTCACCGACCGGGCGACTTTCGCGTGGCTGTGCGACGTGTACGTCGACCCGTCGGTGCGCGGCAAGGGGATCGGAACCGCGCTCGTCGGGGCCGTCCGCGAGCAGGTGCGGTCGTACGGGGTGAAGCGGTTGCTGCTTGCCACCCACGACGCGCACGGGGTCTACGAGAAGCACGGGTTCGCGCCGCTGGAGAAGCCGGACCGCTGGATGGCGCTCTACTTCTGAGTTCGGGCCGTCTTCGAGGGGCCGGGCGTCCTCTGAGGGGCAGACATCGTGCTTGAACTTTCCAACTGATCGTTTTTCAGCGACATGTCCGTCTGATCCTGACCCCGCAGTAAAGCTTCGCCAACCCTCGGTGACAGCTGCACAACCTCTCTTGACCTGGGCACTTTCGCGACACACCATCACCGCATGTCGCTTCGGGTCACGTTCGTCGCCGCCGCGCGCAGCTCCCCGCTCCTCGCCGAGCGCTTCGAGGACGACCGGCCGCTGGACCAGGCAGGCTGGGGCGAGGTGCAGCTCGCCGCGCGCGACCTGCTGCCGCTGGCGGCGGCCGAGCTGCGCTACTGCTCGCCGACCCCGCGCAGCCGCGCCACCGGCGACGCCCTCGGCTACGCACCGCTGGTGCAACTCGCCCTGCGCGACTGCGACATGGGACGCTGGCGCGGGCTCACGCTCGGCGAGGCGATGGCCCGCGAGCCGGAGGCGGTGGACGCCTGGCTGGCCGACCCGCGGAGCACCCCGCACGGCGGCGAGTCGCTGCTCGCTTTCATCGCCCGGGTCGGCAACTGGCTCGACACCCGGCCAGTGGAGGACGGCGGTCGTATCGTCGCCGTGGCCGAGCCGTCCGTGATCCGTGCCGCGCTGGTGTACGCGCTGAAGGCGCCGCCGTCGACGTACTGGAACATCGACGTACGTCCCCTGTCGGCGACCACCGTGACCGGCCGGGCAGGGCGTTGGTACCTCCGCTTCGAGGGAGCGCCGGTTCAGCCCTCGCGGGCGTAGTCGGTGGTGAGGGCCAGGTCCTTGGCGGGGCCGCGCACCCGCCACACCGTCCGCCAGTGGTCCTCGTCGAGGACGGTGAACTCGCCCCGGTAGAGGTCGGCCGAGCAGGGGTGGTCCGCGATGTGCCGCCCCGACGTCAGGTCGAGGTCGTGGAAGGGGCGGCCGTCGGAGAACCGTACGTCCGCCGTGCCCCGCGCGCTGCCCGGCAGAAAGTGCAGTGTGCGCTCGGCGGGCCTCGGGACGCCCTGCCAGGCGAAGGTGCCGGACTCGTGATGCAGTAGCCCGCCCCCCTCCAGCGGGCCGAAAACCGTCGTACCGGAGAACACCCCCTCGTCCCCGCTCGCCAGATCCCGTACGGAACGGACGACGCGCCAGCTCCCGGCGAGATACGCCAGCACATCCGGAACCGGCCAGAACTCGCCCATGCCGCCCTCACTTCCGACACTTTCGGTACCGCGGGACCCGTTGACGCTCAGGATCCCCCTCCCTATCTTGCCGTTCGAAGTGTTGATCAGCATCTGATATTTCGAACATCGAGCCGCGGAGTATCCATGCCACGCACCCCCAGCCGCTGGAGATTCGGCGTCGCTGCCACCGCCTTCCTCGCGGCAGCCGCCCTGGTCCCGGCCCCCGCCCACGCCGAGGACGTCACCGACTACGCCATCACCCTCGACCCCACCGCCCAGGGCGCGAAGATCGACAACACGATGTACGGCGTCTTCTTCGAGGACATCAACCGGGCCGCGGACGGCGGTCTGTACGCCGAGCTCGTGCAGAACCGGTCCTTCGAGTACTCCACCGCCGACAACGGCTCCTACACCCCGCTCACCTCGTGGGCGGTCGACGGCACCGCCGAGGTCGTGAACGACTCCGGCCGGCTCAACGAACGCAACCGCAACTACCTGTCCCTGGGAGCCGGTTCGTCCGTCACGAATACCGGCTACAGCACCGGCGTCCGGGTCGAGCAGGGCAAGAGGTACGACTTCTCGGTGTGGGCGCGCGCCGAGAGCGGCAGCACGTTGAGCGTGGGCCTCAAGGACGCCGCGGGCGCACTGGCGACCGCCCGCCAGGTGGCGGTGAAGGGCGGCTGGGCCCAGTACAAGGCCACGTTCACCGCGAGCCGCACCAGCAACCGCGGCCGTCTCGCCGTCGCCGCCACAAACGCGGCGGCCCTCGACATGGTGTCGCTGTTCCCGCGCGGCACCTACAAGAATCAGCCGAACGGCCTGCGCAAGGACCTCGCGGAGAAGATCGCCGCCCTGCACCCGGGATTCGTGCGCTTCCCCGGTGGCTGCCTGGTCAACACCGGCTCCATGGAGGACTACAGCGAGGCCTCCGGCTGGCAGCGCAAGCGCTCCTACCAGTGGAAGGACACCGTCGGCCCGGTCGAACAGCGCGCGACCAATTCCAACTTCTGGGGCTACAACCAGAGCTACGGCCTCGGCTACTACGAGTACTTCCGCTTCTCCGAGGACATCGGCGCCATGCCGCTGCCCGTGGTCCCGGCCCTCGTGACCGGCTGCGGCCAGAACAAGGCCGTCGACGACGAGGCTCTGCTCAAGCGGCACATCCAGGACACCCTGGACCTCATCGAGTTCGCGAACGGCCCGGCGACCTCCGAGTGGGGCAAGGTGCGCGCCCGGATGGGCCACCCCAAGCCCTTCCGCATGACCCACCTGGAGGTCGGCAACGAGGAGAACCTCCCGAACGAGTTCTTCGCGCGGTTCCAGCAGTTCCGTGCCGCGATCGAGGCCGAGTACCCGGACATCACGGTCGTCTCCAACTCCGGCCCGGACGACAGCGGCACGACCTTCGACACTGCCTGGAAGCTGAACCGCGAGGCGAACGTCGAGATGGTCGACGAGCACTACTACAACAGCCCCAACTGGTTCCTGCAGAACAACGACCGCTACGACTCCTACGACCGCAGCGGCCCGCAGGTCTTCCTCGGTGAGTACGCCTCCCAGGGCAACGCCTGGAAGAACGGCCTCTCCGAAGCCGCGTTCATGACCGGCCTGGAGCGCAACGCGGACGTCGTCAAGCTCGCCTCGTACGCCCCGCTGCTCGCCAACGAGGACTACGTCCAGTGGCGGCCGGACCTGGTCTGGTTCAACAACCGCTCCTCCTGGAACTCGACGAACTACGAGGTCCAGAAGCTGTTCATGAACAACGTCGGCGACCGGGTCGTCCCCTCGAAGGCGACCACCACGCCGGACGTCAGCGGCCCGATCGCCGGTGCCGTCGGCCTGTCGACGTGGGCGACGAGTGCCGCGTACGACGACGTATCGGTCACCGCGGCGGACGGCTCGACGCTGCTGAGCGACGACTTCTCCGGCGACGCCACGAAGTGGACGCACTCCGGCGGTGGCAGCTGGAGTGTCCAGGACGGCCAGTACGTACAGACCGACGTGGCCGCCGAGAACACGATGGTGTCGGCCGGCGACCCGGCCTGGCACGACTACGACCTCCATGTGAAGGCCACGAAGAAGTCCGGCAAGGAGGGCTTCCTCGTCGCCTTCGGCGTCAAGGACACCGGCAACTACTACTGGTGGAACCTGGGCGGCTGGAACAACACCCAGTCCGCGATCGAGCAGGCCGTGGACGGCGGCAAGGGCACGCTGATGACGAAGGCCGGGTCGATCGAGACGGGCCGTGCCTACGACATCGACATCAAGGTGCGCGGCCGCCAGGTCACCCTCTCCCTCGACGGCAAGGAGTGGGGCACCTTCACCGACGACAAGCCGGCCGAGCCGTTCCGCCAGGTCGTCACCGAGGACGCCCGCACCGGTGACCTGATCGTCAAGGTCGTCAACGCCCAGTCGACCCCGGCCCGCACGGCGATCGACCTGGGTGGCGCCAAGGTCGCCGCCAAGGCCCGGGTCACCACCCTGGCCGCCGACCAGGACGCGGTCAACACCGAGACGGACGCCCCGGTCACGCCCGTGACGTCCACGTTCTCGGGGGTCGCCGACGAGTTCACGTACACCTTCCCGGCGAACTCCGTGACGTTCCTGAGGATCAAGCAGAGGTGAGGATCAAGCAGAGGTGAGGATCAAGCAGAGGTGACGTAGCGCGTCAGCTGCCGGCGGTCCACCCCGGGACCGTCGGCAGTACCTTCTCGGCGACCCGCAGCAGCACGGCGTCATCCGGCACTTTGCCGTCCGAACGCCACAGGGTCACGTCGAAGGATCCGCCGCCGTCCTTCGCGTCCTGGGCAACCATGAGGGCGCGCAGCGGGACGCCGGTACCGGCGTCGGCGGCGCCCCCGTCGAGGCGGAACTCGATCCTGATGGTCCGGTCCGAGTACAGCACCGCCGGACGGCCCAGCACCGTACGCTGCTCCCCCTCCCCGAGCAGCTCGTGGGACCCGGCCACGGGGAGGTCGTCGTCGTTGCCGAACGCGGTCTTGGCGGTCTCTGCCGGTGTGCCCAGCAACTCCGCGAGATCGTGGCGCAGCAGTGCCTTGCACAGCTACTTTCCGTTAACCCGCCCGCCCCCACCTGCCGTGATCCCCTGATGTTTGCCGGGGGACACTAGATCACGGGCATGTCCTGGACAAAGCTGGTTTTCCCCGCCCCCTTCGGGAGCGGGTCGCCGTGAAGCGTGATTGCATAAAACTGCGGCGAAACGTATAGTCATGCCATCTAGGAGGAGGAGTCCATGGCGGTACGTGCGGCAGTGGCCGGAGCGAGTGGGTACGCGGGCGGGGAACTGCTGCGTCTGCTCCTGGCGCACCCCGAGGTCGAGATAGGGACCCTGACCGGGCACTCGAACGCGGGCCAGCGGCTGGGTGCGCTGCAACCGCACCTGCTGCCCCTCGCCGACCGCGTGCTCCAGGAGACCACCCCCGAGGTCCTCGCCGGGCATGACGTCGTCTTCCTCGCGCTGCCGCACGGTCAGTCCGCCGCCGTCGCCGAGCAACTCGGCCCGGATGTGCTGGTCGTCGACATGGGCGCCGACTTCCGGCTGAAGGACGCGGGCGACTGGGAGACGTTCTACGGCTCCCCGCACGCCGGCACCTGGCCGTACGGCCTTCCCGAGCTGCCGGGCGGCCGCGCCGCCCTGGAGGGGTCCAGGCGCATCGCGGTACCCGGCTGCTACCCGACCGCCGTCTCGCTCGCCCTCTTCCCGGCCTACACCGCAGGCCTCGCCGAACCCGAAGCCGTGATCGTCGCCGCCTCCGGCACGTCCGGCGCGGGCAAGGCGCTCAAGCCCCACCTGCTGGGCAGCGAGGTCATGGGCTCCATGTCGCCGTACGGCGTCGGCGGCGGGCACCGGCACACGCCCGAGATGATCCAGAACCTCAGCGCGGCGGCGGGGGAGCGGGTCTCCGTCTCCTTCACGCCGACCCTCGCCCCGATGCCCCGCGGCATCCTCGCCACATGCACCGCGAAGGCGAAGAACGGGGTGACCGGCGAGTCCGTCCGCGCCGCCTACGACAAGGCCCTCGCTGACGAGCCCTTCGTCCACCTCCTCCCCGAGGGGCAGTGGCCCGCCACGGCGTCCGTCTACGGTTCGAACGCCGTTCAGGTGCAGGTCGCATTCGACGCCGCCGCGAACCGCATCATCGCGATCAGCGCCATCGACAACCTGACCAAGGGCACGGCCGGTGGTGCCGTCCAGAGCATGAACATCGCCCTCGGGTTTCACGAGAACACCGGGCTTTCCACGATCGGAGTCGCACCGTGAGCGTCACGGCCGCAAAGGGATTCACGGCGGCGGGCATCGCCGCCGGGATCAAGGAGAACGGCAACCCGGACCTGGCCCTCGTGGTCAACACCGGGCCCCGCCGTGCCGCCGCCGGTGTCTTCACCTCCAACCGTGTGAAGGCAGCGCCGGTGCTGTGGTCCGAGCAGGTGCTGAAGGGCGGCCAGGTGTCCGCCGTCGTCCTCAACTCGGGCGGCGCCAACGCCTGTACCGGCCCCAAGGGCTTCCAGGACACCCACGCCACCGCCGAGAAGGCCGCCGAGGTGCTCGGCCGGGGCGCCATCGAGGTCGCCGTCTGCTCGACCGGTCTGATCGGCGTCCTGCTGCCCATGGACAAGCTGCTCCCCGGCGTCGAGACCGCCGCGGCCCAGCTCTCCGAGCACGGCGGCGAGAAGGCGGCCATCGCCATCAAGACCACCGACACCGTCCACAAGACGTCCGTCGTGACCAAGGACGGCTGGACCGTGGGCGGGATGGCCAAGGGCGCCGGCATGCTCGCGCCCGGCCTCGCCACCATGCTCGTCGTCCTCACCACCGACGCCGCCCTCGACAGCGAGGTACTGGACAAGGCGCTCCGCGCGGCCACGCGCACGACCTTCGACCGCGTCGACTCCGACGGCTGCATGTCCACCAACGACACCGTGCTGCTGCTCGCCTCCGGGGCGGCCGACGTCACCCCGGAGTACGAGGAGTTCGCCGAGGCCGTACGGACCGTCTGTGACGACCTCGGTCAGCAGCTGATCCGGGACGCCGAGGGCGCCAGCAAGGACATCAAGATCGAGGTCGTCAACGCCGCGACCGAGGACGACGCCGTCGAGGTGGGCCGCTCCATCGCCCGCAACAACCTCCTCAAGTGCGCCCTCCACGGCGAGGACCCCAACTGGGGCCGGGTGCTCTCCGCAATCGGCACGACGGGCGCCGCCTTCGAGCCGGACCAGCTGAACGTCGCCATCAACGGCGTCTGGGTGTGCAAGAACGGCGGCGTCGGCGAGGACCGCGAGAAGGTCGACATGCGCTACCGCGAGGTGCACATCGTCGCCGACCTCGCCGCCGGATCCGAGACCGCCACCATCTGGACCAACGACCTCACCGCCGACTACGTCCACGAGAACAGCGCCTACTCCTCATGACCAACACACCCGCGCGCAAGCACACCGCGCTCCCCAAGGCCCAGATCCTCATCGAGGCGCTGCCCTGGCTGGTCCGGCACAACGGCAAGACCGTCGTCATCAAGTTCGGCGGCAACGCCATGATCGACGAGGAGCTGAAGTCCGCCTTCGCCCAGGACGTCGTCTTCCTGCACCACGCCGGCCTCAAGCCGGTCGTCGTGCACGGCGGCGGCCCGCAGATCAGCGCCGCCCTCGACAAGCACGGCATCGTCAGCGAGTTCAAGGCAGGACTCCGGGTCACCACCGAGGACGCCATGGACGTCGTACGGATGGTGCTGGCCGGACACGTCCAGCGTGAACTGGTCGGGCTGCTCAACCAGCACGGACCGCTGGCCGTCGGCCTGACCGGCGAGGACGCGCACACCATCACCGCCACCCGGCACCAGCCCGAGATCGACGGCGAACTCGTCGACATCGGCCGGGTGGGCGAGATCACCGACATCGACACGGGCGCGATCGAGGCGCTGCTGGCCGACGGCCGGATCCCGGTCGTCTCGTCGATCGCCCGGAGCCAGGACGACGGACATGTCTACAACGTCAATGCTGATACGGCGGCTGCGGCACTCGCTGCTGCGCTGGGCGCCGAAACCCTCATGGTCCTCACCGACGTCGAGGGCCTCTACGAGGACTGGCCCCACTCCGACGAGGTGATCAGCCGCCTCACCGCCTCCCAGTTGGAGAAGCTGCTGCCGGAGTTGAGCTCCGGCATGGTGCCGAAGATGGAGGGCTGCCTGCACGCGGTCCGGGGCGGCGTGACCACCGCCCGTGTCATCGACGGCCGGGTCCAGCACTCGATCCTGCTGGAGATCTTCACCGACGAGGGCATCGGCACGATGGTCGTGGCGGACGCCGAAGAGGGGGATGCCGAATGACCGGCAATCAGGAGCTCACCCAGCGCTGGCAGGGCTCGCTCATGAACAACTACGGCACCCCGCGGCTGCCCCTCGTCCGCGGTGCCGGCCTCAAGGTCTGGGACACCGAGGGCCGGCAGTACCTCGACTTCGTCGGCGGCATCGCCACCAACGCGCTCGGCCACGCCCACCCGGCGATCGTGGAGGCCGTGAGCAAGCAGGTCGCCTCGCTCGGCCACATCTCCAACTTCTTCATGGCCGAGCCGACCGTCGCCCTCGCCGAGCGGCTGCTCCAGCTATTCGGCCGGGACGGCAAGGTCTTCTTCTGCAACTCCGGCGCCGAAGCCAACGAGGCCGCGTTCAAGATCGGCCGGCTGACCGGGCGGACCCACATGGTCGCCACCGACGGCGGCTTCCACGGCCGGACCATGGGCGCCCTCGCGCTCACCGGCCAGCCCGCCAAGCAGCAGCCGTTCCTGCCGCTGCCCGGCGACGTCACGCACGTGCCGTACGGGGACGCGCAGGCCTTGGCCGCCGCGGTCACCGAGGAGACCGCCCTCGTGATCATCGAGCCGGTCCAGGGCGAGAACGGGGTCGTCGTGCCGCCCGCCGGCTATCTCAAGGCGGCCCGGGCCATCACGGCCGCGACCGGCTCGCTGCTGGTGCTGGACGAGGTGCAGACCGGCGTCGGCCGGTCGGGACACTGGTTCGCGTACCAGGCCCACGAGGGCGTGCTGCCCGACGTGGTCACCCTCGCCAAGCAGCTCGGCGGCGGGCTGCCGCTGGGCGCGACCGTCGCGTTCGGGCGGGCCGCGGAGCTGCTGCAGCCCGGCCAGCACGGGACGACGTTCGGCGGGAACCCGGTCGCGTGTGCCGCCGGTCTCGCCGTGCTGGACACCATCGCGAACGACGGGTTGCTGGAGAACGTCAAGCGGCAGAGCGAGAAGTTGCGGGACGGGATCGAGGCGCTGGGCCACCCGTTGATCGGTTATGTCCGGGGCGCGGGACTGCTCCTGGGTATCGTGCTCACCGAGCCGCACGCCGCCAAGGTGCAGCAGGTGGCTCAGGACGCCGGTTTCCTGGTGAACGCGCCCGCCCCCGATGTCGTACGGCTCATGCCGCCGCTGAACCTCGGTGACGACGAAGTGGAGGCGCTTCTTCAGGCCCTTCCCGGCATCCTGGACCAGGCCAACGGGGACGGATCCGGAGAATGAGACGACGATGAGTCAGGCGCAGGACCACGGGCACAACGAGGCGAACGGGGCCGTCGGGCCTGCCGTGCCGCAGACCCGCACCGCACGCCACCGCCGGATCGTGGACATCCTCAACCGGCAGCCCGTGCGCTCGCAGAGTCAGCTGGCGAAGCTGCTGTCGGACGACGGGCTGAGCGTCACTCAGGCGACGCTCTCCCGGGATCTGGACGAGCTCAACGCGGTGAAGATCCGCAACAACGACGGTGACCTGATCTACGCGGTGCCGAGCGAGGGGGGCTTTCGCACTCCTCGGGCGCCGCTCGGGGAGTCGGCGAAGGAGGAGCGGATGCGGCGGTTGTCGCAGGAGCTGCTCATCTCCGCGGAGGCCTCTGCGAATCTCGTGGTCCTGCGTACCCCTCCGGGGGCCGCGCAGTTTCTGGCCTCGGCCATCGATCAGGCCGAGCTGCAGGACATCCTGGGGACGATCGCCGGTGACGATACGTTGCTGCTGATCAGCCGGAACCCCACGGGGGGTCAGGCCCTGGCCGATCATCTGCTGCGGTTGGCTCAGAACGGGCACTGATCGCCGTAGGGGCTGTGGCTGCGCCTCGGCCGCGCGTGGTACGTGGCTTGTCGCGCAGCCCCCCGCGCCCCTTCAGGGCGCTGCACTCAGCCCAGTCGGGATGCGAGGCCGTCCGTGCACCGGACCTCGTCGCCTGCCGTGATCAGGAGTGCCTCTACGTCCGGCAAGGACTCCAGCCAGCGCAGCCCCTGCCGCGAACCCATCGCGAAAGCCGCCGTCGCCCAGCAGTCCGCCCAGGTCAGGCTCGGTGCCACCACCGTCACCGCCACCAGGTCGGTCACCGCTGAGTGGCCCGTGCCGGGGTCGACGATGTGGGCGCCCCGTTCCGCGGTGCCCGAGGTGGCGACGGCCAGTTCGGACGCGCCGGCGGCCGAGACGACTGCCGCGAGGCCGCCGGGGCGGAGCGGGTCGGACACGCCCACCCGCCAGGGGCGCTCGGGGCCCGGCACGCCCAGGAGCTGGACGTCGCCGCCGCCGTTGAGGCTGACGCCGGTGACGCCGGGGACGTCGGCGAGGCGGCGGGCCGCGCGTTCGGCGGACCAGCCCTTGACGATGCCGGTCGGGTCGAGCCGGCCCTCGTACCTCGTGCTGAACCAGCCCTCGCTGAGCCGTTCCGCCTCGGCGCCCAGCTCCAGCACCTCGGCGACCTCCGGATCGCACTCCTCGACGGTCAGCTCACCGCGCGCCAGCCGGGAGATCTGGCTGTCGTCGCGGTAGGTGCTGAACACCTCGTCGACCCGGTGCAGTCCGGCGACCGCCTCTCCCAGCGCCGCCTGCACGGCACCGGGGTCCCCGCCGCGGACGTCGAAGGAGAAGACCGTCCCCATGACCTCCTCCGCATGACGCACCGCGGCGGGAGCTTCTGCCGGTTCCGCCACCGTGTCAGCCACCGGCCTGATCCAGGGCCGACTGGAGGGATTCCTTGTAGCCGGCGCTGGTGTAGGTGGCGCCGGAGACGGCGTCGATGTCGGCGGTTCCGGTGGCTACGGCGGCTTGGTTGAGTTTGGGTACGGCGTTGGCGGTGACCTGGTCGCTCTGGCCGCCCTTGGGTGCCTGGACGGCTTCGGCCTTGGTGATCTTTCCGCCGGCGACGGTGACACGGACCTGGACCGCGCCGTACTGGGTCTGGGAGACGCTGCCGGTGACCGTGCGCGCCTCAGCGGCGCCGCCGCCCGAACCCTCGGAGCCGGAGCCCTGCGACGAGTCGGAGCTCGCCTGAGCCTTGTCGAGGGCCGACTGGAGGGATTCCTTGTAGCCGGCGCTGGTGTAGGTGGCGCCGGAGACGGCGTCGATGTCGGCGGTTCCGGTGGCTACGGCGGCTTGGTTGAGTTTGGGTACGGCGTTGGCGGTGACCTGGTCGCTCTGGCCGCCCTTGGGTGCCTGGACGGCTTCGGCCTTGGTGATCTTTCCGCCGGCGACGGTGACACGGACCTGGACCGCGCCGTACTGGGTCTGGACGGCGTCGCCGGTGACGGTGGCGGCCTGGGCGGAGCCGCCCGAGCCCTGGGAGCCGGCGCTCGCGTTCGCCTTGTCGATCGCCGACTGGACGGACTTCTTGTAGCCGTTGCTGGTGTACGTCGCCCCGGACACGGCGTCGACGTTCGCGCTCTGCGCGGTGACCACCGCCTGGTTGAGCTTGGGTACCGCGTTCGCGGTGATCTGGTCGCTCTGGCCGCCCTTGGGGGCCTGGACGGCTTCGGCCTTGGTGATCTTTCCGTTGGCGACGGTCAGCCGCACCTGCACGGCCCCGTACTGGGTCTGCGCCGCGTCACCGGTGACCGTGCCGGACGCCGCCTGGGCGCCGCCCTGGGCCGAGGCCGCCGGCGGTGCGCCGACGCCCGCCGCCTGCGCGGAGCCCGGGTCGGTCGCCGGCTTCAGCGACCGCAGCAGCACGATCCCGGACACGGTGGCGGCGCCGGCCAGCACAACGCGGCGGATCGGGTGACTCTTCCTCATCGCTCCTACAGCTCCTGAAGTTGGAAGTCCCGTCGCTCACATCTCGAACGACTCGTGATGGATGCGGCGGGCGGGCACACCCGCGCCGCGTAGTGCTTCGTAGACGGACTGCGCGAAGCCGGCCGGCCCGCACATGAACACGTCGTGCTTGTCGATGTCGGGCAGCTTCTGCTGCAACCGCTCGGCCGAGATGTCGGGCCGCTCCCCGTCCGGGCTGTTGACCGCGTACATCAGCCGGGCGCCGCGCTCGTCGGCGATCTTGGAGAGCTCGTCCCAGAGCGCCAGGTCCTGGGTGCTGTTGGCCCGGTAGAGCAGGGTGATGTCGCCGGACGCGCCCGGCAGCGTCTCGAACAGGGCCCGCATCGGGGTGATGCCGACCCCGCCGGCGACCAGCAGCACCTTGCCGCGGCTGCGCCGCTGGGCGGTCAGCGCGCCGTACGGCCCTTCGGCCCACACCTTGGTGCCGGGCTTCAGGTCACGCAGCCGCGACGTGTGGTCGCCGATCGCCTTGACCGTGATCCGCAGCATGTCGGGGCGGGGCGCCGCCGACAGTGAGTAAGGGTGGGAGCTGAACCGCATCCCGGGCGCCTTGAACCGCCACCGGAAGAACTGCCCGGCCTCCGCCCCGATCCGGTGCAGCTTGCGCCCGCCGATCAGCACGGACACGATGCCCGGCGTCTCCTCGATGACCGCCTCGACATACATCCGGTGCCGCAGGTTGAGGCGGATCGGCGTGAGGATCCGGTACCAGACCACCAGCGCGGTGACCACGCCGTACAACCCGTACCAGAAGGTCTTCGCGGCGGGCTCGACGGCGAACTCGTTACCGGTGGAGATCTGGTGCCAGAACGTCAGGTACACCGCGGCGTACGTCAGCAGGTGCACGTGGTACCAGGTGTCGTACGGGATGCGGCGGCGGATGCCCCCGATCGAGATGAACGCGATGAAGAACAGCAGCCCGGTGCCGATCGCCGCCTTGCCCATGTCCGGCAGCGTGTTGACCGAGTCGATCGTCTGCTGGACGACGTCGCCGAGCGTCTTGCCGGCCTGGAGCGCGTATCCCCACATGATGAGGAAGACGTGCGCGAGGACCAGGCAGATCGTGTAGCGCCCGCTCATCGCGTGCCAGCGCGCGACCCGGTCCGAGCCCACCCGTCGCTCCAGCGCGGGCACCCGGGCCATCTGGAGCACCACGAGCGCCATCAGATAGCCGGCGAGCAGGCCGGTGATCCGCCCCGCGGCGATGATCTTGGCCGTGTTGTCCGCGAGGGACGGCGTGTTGTCCCACCACAGCCACAGCACCGCCGCCGCGCCCGCCCATAGGGCGATCACCAGCGGGACGGCCGGGGAGCGGCGCGGGCGGATGCGGCGCATCGTCTGGCGGCGAGCGGCACGGCCGCCTGCGAGCGTGGTGGTCACGGTTCCTCCGGGGACGCGAGCAAGGGGGTGGTGATGGGCGTGGTCCCTTGGCCCAGAGGTACGTGCGGGGAGGTCCGTGTGTTCAGTGGTGCTTGCTCAGTAACGGGTGATTGCCGTGGCCCCGCTCGCCGTCCCGATCGCAATGTGCGGCTTCCGCCCCGGATCCGCCCACTTGAGGATCCGCTTCATCGCGCTCTCGGACACCGACACACAACCGGCCGTCGCCGTACGCCCCTTCACATGGAGGAAGATGCCGGCGCCGCGACCCTTCACGGGGCGTTCGTAGTTGAAGGCGATGACGAGCGCGTGGGCGTACAGCGCGCCGTAGGAGACCAGGTGCTCGGACTCGGCGGCACGGCAGTCGCGGGCCAACGGCTCGCTCCAGCGGTTGTAGACGCGGGAGCCGTTGTCCTGGCACCACCACGAGTCCTGGTGCACACGCCGGTAGGTGTACGCCGTGCCGCGCGGCGCCGCCTTGATGCCGAAGGCGTACGGCAACCCGTACAGCCCCGTCGGTGTCGTGTTCGTGCCCTGCTTGCGTCTGGTCCCCTCGACGAGCCCCTTCGCCCCGAAACGGGCCGGCGCCGAACCGGCCCTCACCCACTTCCCGCCGACCCGGTCCCACCAGGTGACCGTGCCCGACGTCGCCCCCTTCCTCGGCGCGACGGCGGTGATCAGCTGGGTGCCGCCCCCGGTGTCGGCCATGCGTGCGGGCAGCGGCTCGGGCGTTCCGGCGCCGGGTGCGGCGCCGAGCACGAGGAGGGACGCGGACGCGAGGGCTACGACACTGGGGCGCATGGCTCAGACGCTAGACGGCGGGAGCGGCAACGGCAGCCCGGGTAGGCCGTCCAGGCTGGTCGCGATGTACTCCTTCTTGCTGAAGTACGCGCTCAGCGAGTCGTCGTCCTCCCGCGCGAACCGCTTGCCGTGCAGGTCGCGGTCCTCGTCGTACGTCATCAGGGGCACCGCGTACCCGCACGAGTCGCGAATGACGTCGGCCCGGACCACGATGATGGCGCGCAGCCCGTGCAGGGACGGGTCGATGTCGGGAAAGTGCCCGAGCAGCTCCTTGAACCGCGGGTCGTCGCGGAAGACGGCCTCACCGCGGCCGTGGACACGGACGATGTTCGGCGGGCCCTGGAAGGCGCACCACATCAGGGTGATCCGGCCGTTCTCCCGCAGATGCGCGACGGTCTCGGCGTTGGAGCCGGCGAAGTCGAGGTAGGCGACGGTCAGTTCGTCGAGGATCACGAAGGAACCCTTGAGTCCCTTGGGGGAGAGGTTGACCGTGCCGTCGGCGGACAGGGGAGCGGTCGCGGTGAAGAAGAGGGGCTGCTCCTCGATGAAGGTCCGCAGCCTGCCGTCTATGCGTTCGTAAGTTTTTCCCACGTCAACCGAGTATGGACGCGGGTCGTTCGTCTGTCTAAGGAATTGCGTGATCCGTGTGGAGTCACCATGGCCGCCCCGGCCGGCGTGCCAACGGGGCGGCCATGGCTGCCTGTCACGTCACTGGGTGAGCGAGCAGGCGGCGAAGGCCTCCAGTCCTTCCGGCTTTGCGGCCGTGCGGCCGATGGAGGTCTCGATGCGGTTGAGGGCGGCGACGCGCTTGTCTTCCAGGGGGCCGAGGATGGCGTTCTGGACGAAGTTGGGTCCGCCCTGGCCGACGGTGTCGACGAGGCGCTGGTTGGCTTCCTGGATCTGGGTCTGGAGCTGGGCGAGGTTGCGGTCGACCTCGGCCTGCGCGGACGCGGGGATCGCGGGCAGCTCGCCGGTCACGTCCGGGCAGCTGATCGTGCCGACCCCGGCGTTCCCGGCCTCGCCCGCGGCGTCACCGGCATCCTCGCCCGCGGCACCGCCGGCCTCCTCCGTGGCGGCACCGCCCGGGGTGGCCCCGGCCTCCTCACCGGCGCCGGCTTCCGCGCCCGCCCCGGCCTCCTCGCCTGCGCCCGCTTCCGCACCGGCGTCAGCCTCCTCGCCCGCGCCCGCACCGCCCTCGGCGTTGAGCGTGCAGGCGGCGAACGCCTCCAGCCCCTCGGGCTTTGCGGCCGTGCGGCCGATGGAGGTCTCGATGCGGTTGAGGGCGGCGACGCGCTTGTCTTCCAGGGGGCCGAGGATGGCGTTCTGGACGAAGTTGGGTCCGCCCTGGCCGACGGTGTCGACGAGGCGCTGGTTGGCTTCCTGGATCTGGGTCTGGAGCTGGGCGAGGTTGCGGTCGACCTCGGCCTGCGCCGATGCGGGGATCGCGGGCAGTTCGCCGGTCACGTCCGGGCAGCTGATCGTGCCGGGGCCGGCCAGCGTCCGGGCGTTGGTGCCGGCGCTCTTCGAGGACGATGTCGTCTCCCCGGCCAGGGCGAAACCGGCGATCACCGTGCCGGACAGCGCCACCGCGGCGGCGCCGCCGACGAACGCGACGCGACGCTTGTTGTACTTCGGAAGAGCCCTGGACATGCGGATGCCTCACTCGGGTTCGGGGGTGTCTTCTTCTTCACGAACTTCTTTACAAACGCGGCGCCTGCGTTCGGCGAGAGGTACGGGTAAGCGGTTTCCCGCGTTCAAAGGGAGCCCGAAATTTCCGCGCACGCCGACTGAGATTGACGAATCATGCAGAGGTCCGCATACTCATGCAACAGCCTGTCGTCGAGCATTCCCGCTCAGCGTCCGTCGCGGGCAGAGCCTGACGTCGACCCGGCGCAACGCCGACCAACCCTCCCGAGGAGCAACGCAATTGAGCAGCAACAGCGGTGACGTCCGGCTCTGGGGCGGCCGTTTCGCCGACGGCCCCGCCGAGGCACTGGCCAAGCTGTCCGCATCCGTCCACTTCGACTGGCGGCTGGCGCCGTACGACATCGCCGGTTCGCGTGCCCACGCGCGCGTGCTGCACAAGGCGGGGCTGCTCACGCAGGACGAGCTGACCCGGATGACCGCCGGGCTGGACCAGCTCGAGGCGGACGTGGCCGACGGCTCCTTCGTGGGCACGATCGCCGACGAGGACGTCCACACCGCCCTGGAGCGCGGCCTGCTGGAGCGCCTCGGCCCGGACCTCGGCGGCAAGCTGCGCGCCGGCCGGTCGAGGAACGACCAGGTGGCGACGCTGTTCCGGATGTATCTGCGCGACCACGCCCGCATCATCGGCGGCCTGATCGCCGACCTCCAGGACGCCCTGATCGGCCTCGCCGAGGCCCACCCGGACGTGGCGATGCCCGGCCGCACCCACCTCCAGCACGCCCAGCCGGTGCTCTTCGCCCACCATGTGCTGGCCCACGTCCAGTCGCTGTCCCGGGACGCCGAGCGGCTGCGCCAGTGGGACGAGCGGACGGCGGTCTCGCCGTACGGCTCGGGCGCCCTCGCGGGCTCGTCCCTCGGGCTCGACCCGGAGGCGGTGGCCAAGGACCTCGGCTTCGAGCACGGGTCCGCCGCCAACTCCATCGACGGCACGGCCTCCCGTGACTTCGTCGCTGAGTTCGCCTTCATCACCGCGATGATCGGCGTGAACCTCTCCCGGATCGCCGAGGAGATCATCATCTGGAACACGAAGGAGTTCTCCTTCGTGACCCTGCACGACGCGTTCTCCACGGGCTCGTCGATCATGCCGCAGAAGAAGAACCCGGACATCGCGGAGCTGGCGCGCGGCAAGAGCGGCCGCCTGATCGGCAACCTGACGGGTCTGCTCGCCACGCTCAAGGCCCTGCCCCTCGCCTACAACCGTGACCTCCAGGAGGACAAGGAGCCCGTCTTCGACTCCTGCGACCAGCTGGAGGTCCTGCTCCCCGCCTTCACCGGCATGATGGCCACCCTCACCGTCAACCGCGAGCGCATGGAGGAACTGGCCCCGGCCGGCTTCTCCCTCGCCACCGACATCGCCGAGTGGCTGGTCAAGCAGGGCGTCCCCTTCCGGGTGGCCCACGAGGTCGCGGGCGAGTGCGTCAAGGTCGCCGAGGCGGACGGCAAGGAACTGGACGACCTGACGGACGACCAGTTCGCGAAGATCTCCGCCCACCTCACGCCGGAGGTGCGCTCGGTGCTGAACGTGCCGGGAGCGCTGGCTTCAAGGAACGGCCGTGGGGGTACCGCCCCGAGCGCGGTGGCCATCCAGCTGGCCGAGGTGAAGACGGACGTGGCCGAGCAGCACAACTGGGCAACGGCTCGACAGCAGGCCTGAAGGGGCGCGGGGCTGTGTCGATGTGCGGCTCCGCCGCGCGGGCGCGACAAGCCACGACGATCCCGCACCCGCCAAAGCACCGCACGAACCGAGCTCTGAGGCGTTAGTCGAAGGTCATCGCGGGTTACGTTGTTCGGAAGCCGTACCGGACCCGACCGAACGGAGCCCGCGATGCCCTTCGCCCGACTGGCCACAGCAACAACCCCCACCTGCCACATCGGACTGGGCCTCGCCGCCGTCGGCCGCCCCGGCTACATCAACCTCGGCCGGGACGAGGACCTCGGAGAGAACCGAAGCGCCGAAGCGCTGCGCACCCGTACCCACGAACTCCTCGACGCCGCCTACGCCCAGGGCGTCCGCTACTTCGACGTGGCCCGCTCCTACGGCCGTTCCGAGGAGTTCCTGGCCGACTGGCTGAAGGCCCGCACCGACCTCGACGACATCGTCGTAGGCAGCAAATGGGGCTACACGTACACCGCCGACTGGACCACCGACGCCGACAAGCACGAGGTCAAGGACCACGGCCTGAAGACGTACGAGCGTCAGCGCGCCGAGACCGGCGCCCTGCTCGGCGACCGGCTCGACCTCTACCAGATCCACTCGGTGACCCCGGACAGCCCTGCCCTCACCGACAAGGACCTGCACGCCAGGCTGGCCGAAGCGGCCGCCCAGGGCCTCACCGTCGGCTTCTCCACCAGCGGCCCCGCCCAGGCCGAGGCGATCCGCGCCGCCCTCGCCGTGACGGTCGACGGTGAGCCCCTCTTCCAGACCGTCCAGTCGACGTACAACGCCCTGGAGACCTCGGCCGAACCCGCCCTCGCCCAGGCTCACGACGCCGGGCTCACGGTGATCGTCAAGGAGGGCATGGCCAACGGGCGGCTCGCTGACCCGTATGCGCCCGACGCGCTGAAGGCCGTGGCCGAGGAGACGTCCCTCGGGTGTGACGCCGTCGCCCTCGCGCTGGTCCTGCGCCGACCCTGGGCCGGCGTGGTCCTCTCCGGCGCCGCGACGACCGTACAGCTCGCGTCCAACCTGCACGCCGCCGTCGTCGATCTCGACGAGGGGCAGCTGGAGAAGCTGACCGCGCTGGTGGAGGAGCCGGGCGCGTACTGGGAGCGGCGCGGGCAGCTGCCCTGGCACTGAGACGCATACGAGCAGACGGCCATGAGCTTCGCATGCCTTGAATGAGACAATGATGTCTCATATGGGTTATGGTTGTCTCATGGCCGTCGATCGTGACCACGTACTCCGCAGTGCCGCCGCACTGCTGACCCGCAAATCCACCGCGACCATGGACGAGGTCGCCAAGGCCGCCGGGATCAGCCGCGCCACACTGCACCGGCAGTTCGCCGGACGGGACGCGCTCGTCCGGGCGCTGGAGTCGCTGGGCATCGCGGAGTGCGAGGCCGCGGTGGACTCGGCGCGGCTGGACGAGGGTGCGGCGAGTGACGCCGTACGACGTCTCGTCCGCGGGATCGAGCCCGCCGCCGGACTTCTGGCCTTCCTCTACACCGAGAACCAGCTGTTCGAGGGCGAGGAGGTGGACGAGGGCTGGTCCCGGATCGACGCCCGGATCGCCGCGCTGTTCCGGCGCGGACAGGACAACGGCGAGTTCCGGATCGACCTCACGCCCACGTGGCTCACCGAGGCTCTGTTCGGGCTGCTCGCCTCCGGCGCCTGGGTCGTGCAGAGCGGCAAGGTCGCGGCCAACGACTTCCACCACATGATCGTCGAGCTGTTGCTCGGCGGCGCGCTCAGAAGAGAGGAATCATGACCAGCACCCTGCAGTCGGCGACCACGACCGAGGCGGTGACCAAGCGCCCCGGTCGTTGGCTCGCGCTGTCCGTCCTCGTCCTCGCCGTGCTGCTGGTGGCCGTGGACGCGACCGTCCTCGGCCTCGCGACCCCCTACATCAGCGAGGACCTGAAGCCCTCCGGCACCCAGCTGCTGTGGATAGGCGACGTCTACTCCTTCGTCATCGCCGGTCTGCTGGTGTCGATGGGCAGCCTCGGCGACCGCATAGGCCGCAAGCGGATCCTGCTCGTCGGCGCCACGGCGTTCGGTGCGGTGTCCGTGCTCAACGCCTATGCGACGACACCGGAGATGATGATCGTCGCCCGGGCCCTGCTCGGTGTCGCCGGCGCCACCCTGATGCCGGCCACGCTCGCCCTGATCCGCAACCTCTTCCACGACCCGCGCGAGCGCAGCCTCGCCATCGGTATCTGGGGCGCGACCGCCTCTGCCGGTACGGCCGTCGGCCCGATCGTCGGTGGCTTCCTGCTCGAACACTTCTGGTGGGGCTCGGTCTTCCTGATCAACCTGCCCGTGATGGCGGTCCTCGTCGTCGTCGGCATCAAGCTGCTGCCCGAGTCGCGCAACCCGAACCCCGGTCCCTGGGACATGATCAGCGTCGTCCTGTCCCTCGTCGGCATGATCGGTGTCGTCTACGCCGTCAAGGAGGCGGCCGCGGTCGGCTTCACCTGGATCATGGTCGCCGCGGGCCTGCTGGGTGCTGCCGCGCTGTACGGCTTCGTGCGCCGCCAGCTCACCCTGCCGGCCCCGCTGCTGGACATGCGGCTGTTCCGTCACCGCGGCTTCAGCGGCGCGGTGCTGGCCGACCTGCTGACCATCCTCGGCCTGTCCGGCCTGGTGTTCTTCCTCTCCCAGTTCCTGCAACTCGTGCAGGGCAGGGGGCCGTTCGAGGCGGGCCTCGCCGAGCTGCCCGCCGCGATCGGCGCGGTCGTCGCCGGCCTGATCGCCGGTCGCGTGGCCCGCCGCTACTCGGTACGGGCCGTCGTCTCCGGCGGCCTCGCGGCCATCGGCCTCGCCCTGGCCGTGCTCACGGTCATCGACCGCTCGACCGGCTACCCCCTGCTGGGCGCCGCCCTGCTGGTGGTCGGCGTCGGCGCGGGCTTCTCCTTCACGGTGACGTCGGACGTGATCCTCTCCAGCGTCCCGAAGGAGCAGGCGGGCGCGGCGTCGGCGGTGTCGGAGACGGCGTACGAGTTGGGTGCCGCTCTGGGTATCGCGGTGCTGGGCTCGATCGTGACGGGCGTCTACCGGGACTTCACGGGCCCGGCGGGCACTCCGGCGGAAGCGCACGAGTCACTGGGCGGTGCGGTGGAAGCGGCGTCGGGAATGCCGGCGCAGACGTCCGAGGTGATGCTGGACGCCGCCCGGAGTTCCTTCGTCGACGGTCTCGCCCTCGCAGCGGGAGCCGGAGCGGCCGTACTGCTCGCCGCGGCGGTGGCAGCGTGGTTCCTCCTCCGCGGCCAACGGCTGGACAACGCCGCCTGAGACCTTGAGCGACCCGCTTGCTCCATGAAGGGGCGCGGGGCTGTCTCCGATTGGCGGCTGCCCCGCGTGGCCGGGACCGCCACATCAAACGCGCAGCCGATGACAGCTCGTGGCCCGCTCAGCCTCGGGGCCGCTGAGTCGCGGGAATGGCGGCGCCGATGTTCCTTCAGGGGCCGTGAGGCTGTGTCTGATTGGCGGCTGCCCCGCGTGGCCGGGACCCGCCACATCAAACGCGCAGCCGATGACAGTTCGCGGCCCGCTCAGCCTCGGGGCCGCTGAGTCGCGGGAATGGCGGCGCCGATGTCCCTTCAGGGGCGTGAGGCTGTGTCTGATTGGCGGCTGCCCCGCGTGGCCGGGACCCGCCACATCGGCCCCGCAGCCGAAGACAGGCCGCGGCCTCCTCAACTTAAAGGCCGCCGAGCCGCGGGAATGCCGGCGCCGACGTCCGTCCCTTCAGGGGCGCGGGGAACTGCGCGACCAGCCCCCACGCACCCGCACCCGAGAACAACGCCCAGCCCCCGAACTCCCAGCCGCCGAACCAGCGGAGCTACGCCGCTTCCTTCGCCTTGCTCGCGTACATGTCCACGTACTCCTGCCCGGACAGCCGCATGACCTCGGCCATCACGGAGTCGGTCACCGCCCGCAGCACGTACCGGTCCCGGTCCATCCCCTCGTACCGCGAGAACTCCATCGCCTCGCCGAAGCGGACCGTGACCTTGCGCGGCCGGGGCATTCCCGCCCCACCCGGCTGGATCTTGTCCGTGCCGATCATCGCGAACGGAACGACTGGCGCCCCGGTCATCAGCGTCAGGCGTGCGATGCCGGTGCGCCCCCGGTACAGCCGTCCGTCGGGGGAGCGCGTGCCCTCGGGGTAGATCCCGAAGACGTTGCCCTCCTCCAGGATGCGGCGCCCGGTCATCAGGGCGGCCACGCCGCCGCGGCCGCCGTCACGGTCGACGGGGATCATGCCGACGCCGGTGAAAAACCAGGCCATCAGCCGGCCCTTGACACCCTTGCCGGTGACGTACTCGTCCTTGCCGATGAACAGGACCTGACGGTCGCAGACCAGCGGCAGGATCATCGAGTCGATGAACGTGAGGTGGTTGCCGGCCAGGATGACCGGACCGTCGCCCGGGATGTGCTCCGCGCCCTCCACCTGTGGGCGGAACATCAGGCGCATGATCGGTCCGAGCACTGCCTTGATGAGCGCGAAGCGGGACAACGGGCCCTCCGGTGTCAAGGGATTCGGTATAAGTCTGTGCAGGTGAGGACGATACTCGCGGTTCCCCGGGTCCCGCACATCGGGTGGGCCGACTTCACCTACGCCTTACGCACTGTTGACCCACGTTTACCTGCGGTGGCGCGCCGAGAACGGCACGTAACGCGTTCGCCATGATGTGACGGACATCGCCCCGAGGGCCTATCGGACGCGTTCCCCGGACGGCCGCAGGCATTCCGACGGGCCGTCATCTCTCCATTCCGGTACGACATTCAGCATCACCCGCGAGTTCCGCCGCAGGTCTCCCATCCGTCATGGACACGCACCTACGATCGGCCCGCACTGAAATGGGCGGACGGTCAGGAGGGCCCTCATGGGAACCCAGGAGAACGAGCAGACGGGCGTCACCGGACGGCGGATGCTTCTCGGCGCGGCTGTGCTCGGCGCGGGCGGAGCGGTCCTCGGACTGTCCGGTACGGCGAGAGCGGCCGAGGCCGGGCACGGCGGCTCGGGCGGCGGCCTGAAGAGCCTGCCCAAGCCGACGATCATCGGCCACCGCGGTGCCAGCGGCTACCGGCCCGAGCACACCCTCGGCTCCTACCAGCTGGCCCTCGACATGGGCGCCGACATCATCGAGGCCGGCGACCTGGTGCCCACCAAGGACGGCCACCTCGTCTGCCGGCACGAGCCGGAGATCGGCGGCACGACCGACGTCGCGGACCATCCCGAGTTCGCCGACCGCAAGAAGACCAAGTCCCTCGACGGCGTCGCCACCACCGGCTGGTTCACCGAGGACTTCACCCTCGCCGAGCTGAAGACCCTGCGCGCGACCGAGCGCATCCCGGCCAACCGCCCGCACAACACCCTCTACAACGGCCGCTGGGAGATCCCCACGTTCGAAGAGGTGCTGCGCTGGCAGGACGAGCAGAGCCGTAAGCGCGGCAAGCAGGTCTGGATCTACCCCGAGCTCAAGCACCCCACCTACTTCCGCAAGCAGGGCCTCGCCCTGGAGGAGCGGGTCGCCAAGGTGCTGCACAAGTACGGCAAGGACCGGCGGAACTCGCCCGTCATCCTCCAGTCCTTCGAGCCGACCAGCATCCAGCGGCTGAACAAGCTCGTCGACAACCCGCTGGTCGTCCTGCTCTCCGGCGCGACCACCCGCCCCTGGGACTTCGTCGAGACAGGTGACCCGCGCACGGTCGCCGACCTGATCAAGCCGGCGGGCCTCAGGGAGATCGCCTCCTACGCCCAGGGCATCGGCCCGACCCTGGACCTGGTCATCCCGAAGGACGCGAACGGCAACCTCACTCAGGCCACCACGCTGGTCGCAGACGCGCACAAGGTCGGGCTGATCCTGCACCCCTACACGATGCGCAACGAGAACCCCTTCCTGCCGACGAGCTTCCGCAAGGGCACCGATGCGGACGTCTACGGTGACGTCTTCGGCGCCTACAAGGTGTACTTCGCGACCGGCATCGACGGCGTCTTCACCGACAACCCCGACACGGGCCTGCTGGCCCGCGAGGACTTCGTCAACGGCTGAGACCCGAGCCCCGGTTGGGGTGACTGTCAGCCGCCCGGGCAACCCCGCGCCCGGGCGGCTGCGTCGTGCCGCATATGACGGACGACCTGGTTGCCGCCCTGCGCCCGCTGCTCCTCGCCGAGGCCTTCGCCGAGGCACCTGCCTCCGGAGCGGAGCCGGGCGACCTGGAACAGGCGGTCTGGCTCCGCCTCCTGGAACGCCTCGACTCCGACGGCCCGCCCGTGGACCCGCCGGTCTGGCTGCGCAGGGCCGTCCGCGCCGAGGCCCGCCGAAGCCGCCGTACGACACGCCATGAACGGCCGTACGAGCACGAGCCCGCCGCCGACACCGACCGCCACGACCCCGAACACCTCGCCCTCGCGGCCGCACGCCACCGCGACCTGCGCGACGCGGTGCGCCGCCTCCCCGGCCGCTGCCCCCGTCTCGTCGAGGCTCTGCTCTCCCCGAACGACCTGACATACCGGGAAATCGCGGGGGAGTTGGGTATCTCACAGGGCAGTCTCGGCCCGGAACGTTCCAGATGCCTGGGATGTCTGCGTCGAATGCTCACGCCGGAGGTTGCGGCCCGCGGAGCGCGGGGATAGGAGTGAGGGACGACAGGCGATCAGGTGAGCGGGAGGCGTGCGCACATGGGCATGAGCGTGACCATCTCGGTGGCGACCGGGCAGGACGCGGAGCAGATCTTCAGGCTGCAGTACCTGTGCTTCCAGAGCGAGGCTGCGCTGTACGGCAACTACCGCATCGACCCGCTCGTCCAGACACTGGACTCGGTCCGTGCGGAGGTCGCCGCGGACTGCGTCTTCGTGGCTCGGCTCGGCGAGGAGGTGGTCGGCTCCGTCCGCGGCAGCGTCACCGAGGACGGCGCGGCGGCCATCGGCAAGCTCTGCGTCCACCCGCGCCTCCAGGGCCACGGCATCGGCGCCCGCCTCCTGCGTGCCGCGGAAGCCGCCCTGACCGAACAGCGCGGCGCCAAGAGGTTCCGCCTGGAGGCCGGCCACCGCAGCGAGGGCAACCTGCGCCTGTACCGCAAGGTCGGCTACGAGACGGTGGGCACGTCGAAGGGGGCGGACGGGGTCCCGATGGTCGTCCTGGAGAAGCCGGCCGGGACGTACGCGACAACGGCGTGACTGCAACTCCTTGAACGGGGCCCTAGCCGCCTGACGGCCTCAGGCGGCATCCCCGTGAGGCGCACGCTTGCGCAACCAGTACAGCGCGGACAGCGGCAAGAGCACGGGGATGAACAGGTACCCCATGCCGAAGTCGGACCACACGGTCGAGTCGGGGAACGCCGATGGCTCGACGAGGGTCCACGTGCCCACGACCAGCACGCCCACCAGTTCGGCCGCGCAGCAGACCTGCGCCGCCTTGCGGGCCGTCTCGCCGCCCCGCACCAGCGAGTACGTGATGAATCCGTAGACGAGCCCCGCCACCGCCGACAGCGAATACGCCAGCGGCGCCCGGTCGAACTCCGTCGCGATCTGGTACGCCGATCGCGACACGGCTCCGACCACCATCACACCGTACAGCCACACCAGCACAATCCCGGGCCCGCTGATCAGCCGTGCCCTGCCGGGCTTCTCCTGCGTCACGGCCACCTCAGCCTCCCCAGATGTCATAGAGCCGCACCTCGAGCACGGCCAGCACCACGCCGCCCGCGGCGACCGTCACCGACCCCCACTTGCTCCGCTCGGCCAGCGACATGAACCCGGCGGCCGGAATGCACGCGAACGAGCCCAGGAGATAGGCCACGAAGATCGTCGTGCCCTGCTCCGGCTTCTCGCCCTGCGCCAGCAGCACGATCCCGATCACCAGCTGCACCAGGGCCAGCACTGTCACCACGGCCATGCCGATGAAGTGCCAGTCCTTCGTCGGCTGATCACGGTACGCCGCCCAACCGCACCACGCGGCGAGCAGCAGCGCGGCGACCCCGGTCACCAGCGTCAGGGCATCAAACATGTGGCGAGCCTATTACGGGCCAAAAGGCCTGATGCGCCCGACCCCGGCGGTCGATCTCGTCCCCGTCGTCGTACCCGCTCGGCAACTCCCCGTCGGCCACGAAGGCCGTCACTTCCGGTCTGATGCGGGCATGATCGACGCCCGAGGCCGTGTCCGGCGAGCTCCGGCGGCCCCGTAGGGTCTGGACCATGACGATCCACGCACGCGCTCTCCTGTTCGACAACGACGGCACCCTGGTCTCCTCCCTCGATTCCGTGGACCGCTGCTGGGCGCGGTGGGCCGGTGAGTACGGGATCACGGCCGAGGAGTTCGCGCGGATCGAGCTGCACGGGCGGCCTGCCGTGGAGATAGCCGCCGACCTGCTGCCCGCCGACGTCGTGCCGGAGGCCCTCGCGCGGATCGAGGCGCTGGAGGTGGAGGACGTACCCAACGGCGGCGTCCACCTGCTGCCCGGCACCAAGGACTTCCTCGACTCGCTGCCCGCCGACCGCTGGGCCGTCGTCACCTCCGCCACCCGGCGCCTCGCCGAGGCCCGCCTCGACGCCGTCGGCATCCTGCCCAAGACCCTCATCGCCGCCGACGACATCACGCGCGGCAAGCCCGACCCCGAGCCCTACCTCCTCGCCGCCCGGCAGCTGGGCATCGACCCCGCGCACTGCGTCGTCTTCGAGGACGCCCCCGCCGGTCTGGCGGCCGGTCGCGCCGCCGGAATGACCACCGTGGCGTTCACCACAACCCACCAGGCCGACGAGCTCGACGCCGACTACGTGGTGAAGGACCTGTCGGCCCTGTCCGCCCTGGTCACCGACACCGGGGTCGAGATCGCCATACGCGCCTGAGGGCTGTCCGCCGCTGTCCAGTATGCGGACAGCGGCGGTCGGTAAGGACCGTACGTCTGGTTTACTGATCGCATGACCACGACGAGCTGCCGCATCCCTGCGACCGAGGCGACCCCTGCGCCCGGTGCTCGTTGTATGTGTCGAATGTGCGCCTTCTAGAGGGCCCCTGCACCATCTGAGCCTCGCGCCCCGAAGCGAGAGCCCGCTCATGTCCGCGCGTACGACTCGCGTACGTGACTGAGCCGCGCCCCACGCACACGTCTGCCCCCGGTTCCACCGCGTTCGCGGGAAACCGTGCTGCGTTCCGGCCGCCTTCGACCACGAATGCCCCGTGTTCGGTGCCCACGACGCGCCGTGCACTCGACAGTGACGGAAACCCAGTGATCACCACATCGGGCCTGACCAAGGTCTATCGCTCGCGCGGCCGTGAGGTCACCGCCCTCGACGGCGTCGACCTGCACGTCCGCGAAGGCGAGGTCTACGGCGTCATCGGCCAGTCCGGCGCCGGCAAGTCCTCCCTCATCCGCTGCATCAACCTGCTGGAGCGCCCCACCGCCGGCACGGTGTCCGTCGCCGGGCAGGACCTCACGGCCCTGGCGGGACGCGGTCCCCGGGCCGGCCGGGAGCTGCGCCGCGCGCGCAGCCGTATCGGCATGGTCTTCCAGCACTTCAACCTGCTGTCCTCGCGGACGGTCCAGGACAACGTCGAGCTGCCGCTCGAAATCCTCGGCACGTCCGGCAGGGACCGCTCCCGCAAGGCAGTCGAACTGCTCGACCTGGTGGGCCTCGCGGACAAGGCCAAGGCCTACCCGGCCCAGCTCTCCGGCGGCCAGAAGCAGCGCGTCGGCATCGCCCGCGCCCTGGCCGGCGACCCCAAGGTGCTCCTTTCCGACGAGGCCACCAGCGCCCTCGACCCGGAGACCACCCGCTCCATCCTCCAGCTGCTGCGCGACCTGAACCGGCAGCTGGGCCTGACCGTCCTGCTCATCACCCACGAGATGGACGTCGTGAAGTCGATCTGCGACTCGGCCGCGCTCATGGAGAACGGCCGCGTCGTGGAGTCCGGCACGGTCAGCGAGCTGCTCGCGACCCCCGGCTCCGAACTGGCCTCCGCGCTCTTCCCGGTGGGCGGCGAGGCATCCGCCGACGACCGCACCGTCGTCGACGTGACCTTCCAGGGCGAGGCCGCCACCCAGCCGGTCATCTCGCAGCTCTCGCGCACCTACAACATCGACATCTCGATCCTCGGCGCCGCCATCGACACCGTCGGCGGTCTCCAGGTCGGCCGGATGCGCATCGAGCTGCCCGGCCGCTACGAGGACAACGTCGTGCCGATCGGCTTCCTGCGCGAACAGGGCCTGCAGATCGACGTCATCGGCCAAGAGGCCCGGGAGCCCGTCTCCGCGCTGGTGAAGGAAGGTGCCAAGTGACCTGGTCCGAGATGCAGCCCCTGCTGGAGCAGGCGTGTTGGGACACCCTCTACATGGTCGGCTGGTCCACCCTCATTGCGGTCGTCGGCGGCCTCCCGCTCGGCATCCTCCTCGTCCTCACCGACAAGGGCGGCCTGCTGCAGAACATCGTCGCCAACAAGGTCATCGGGCAGATCGTGAACGTCGCCCGCTCGATGCCGTTCATCATCCTGATGGTCGCGCTGATGGGCTTCACCCGCTCGATCACCGGCACGACCATCGGCCGCGAGGCCGCCATCGTGCCGCTCGCGATCGGCGCGATCCCCTTCTTCGCCCGCCTGGTTGAGACGGCTGTCCGCGAAGTGGACGGCGGGCTCGTCGAGGCCGTGCAGTCGATGGGCGGCAACAGCTGGACCGTCGTACGCAAGGTCCTCGTACCCGAGTCCCTGCCCTCGCTGATCGCCAGCACCACGACCACGATCGTCGCCCTCATCGGCTACTCCGCCATGGCCGGCACGGTCGGCGCCGGCGGCCTCGGCGACATCGCCATCCGCTACGGCTACCAGCGCTTCGAGACCGAACTGATGTGGCTGACCGTCGCGGTCCTCGCCGTCGTCATCTCCCTCATCCAGTTCGCCGGCGACTACGCGGCCCGGTCCCTGCACCGCCGAGCCGGACGCTCGGGCCCGGGACCGAAACTGCGCCTGCTGAAAGCGTCCACGGCGACGACCAAGACCGTCTGAACCGACCCGGGCGCAACCCCAGAACTCCCCGAACACCCATGTCGGGGTCGCACCACCCCTAGGAAAGGCACTTTTCGTGCGTAACACCGCCAAGATCACCACTGCTGTCCTCGCCGCCGGAGCCCTCACCCTCGGACTCTCCGCCTGCGGCTCGGACAAGGACTCCGGCTCCGACGCGAGCGCCCCGCTGAAGGTCGCCGCCACGCCGACCCCGCAGGGCGAGATCCTCACCTACATCAAGGACAACCTCGCGAAGAAGGCAGGCCTCGAGCTCGAGGTCCGGGAGTTCACCGACTACGTGACGCCGAACACGGCCGTCCAGCAGGGTGAGGTCGACGCCAACTACTTCCAGCACCAGCCGTACCTGGACGACTTCAACAAGAAGAACGGCACCGACATAGCCGCCGTGCCGGGCGCCACCGTGCACCTGGAGCCGCTCGGCGTGTACTCCCAGGGCGTCAAGAAGCTCACGGACCTCAAGAAGGGCGCCACGGTCGCCCTGCCGAACGACACCACCAACGAGGCCCGCGCGCTCAAGCTCCTCGAAGCGAACGGCGTCATCAAGCTGAAGGCCGGCGTCGGCTACGACGCGACCCCCAAGGATGTCGCCTCGAACCCCAAGGGCCTGAACTTCAAGGAGCTGGAGGCGGCCCAGCTGCCGCGCTCCCTCGGCGACGTCGACGCCGCCGTCATCAACGGCAACTACGCGCTGGAGGCCGACCTCAGCCCGGCCGAGGACGCCATCGCCGCCGAGTCGCCCAAGGACAACCCGTACGGGAACTTCCTCGCCGTGAAGAAGGGCAACGAGGACGACCCGCGCGTGCAGAAGCTCGCGAAGCTGCTGACCTCGCCCGAGGTGAAGAAGTTCATCGAGAACAAGTACCAAGGCGCTGTCGTCGCCGCCTTCTGACGGGGCGTATACGGCGTATCGCCACGCACGGGGTCCACTCCTTCACTTGGGGTGGACCCCGTGGTGCAGTTCAGTGCTTTCATGCTGCATGCTGGGCAGTTCAGCAGGCACTGAAGGTTTTCCGAAGGTTACGGAGTGGCGCATGACTAGCACCTTCCCCAACATCTCCATCAGCACGGAGCGGTTGGTGCTGCGTCCCTTCGAAGACCAGGACATCCAGTCGTTGGCCGAGATGATGAACGACGAACTGGTCACCGCCTGGACCTCCGCGCCGCAGCCCTACACCGAGGCCGACGCCCACGCCTGGATCACCGAACTCGCCCCCGCCGAACGCACCGAGGGACGCGGCATCGTCTTCGCCGTCACCGAGTTCCTCACCCAGCGTCTCGTCGGCGTCGTGCGCCTGCAGAACTCCGACTGGCGTGTCCGCTCCAGCGAGATCTCCTACGTCGTCGCGCCCTGGGCGCGCGGCGAGGGCTACGCCTGCGAAGCGGCCCTGGCCACCGCGCAGTGGCTCTTCCACGACCAGAAGTTCGAACGGCTGGAACTGCGCACCCCCGCCGACAACACCGCCTCCCAGCAGGTGGCGCAGAAGATCGGCTGCATCAGCGAGGGCGTACTGCGCGGCGCCTGGATAGCGCGCGCCAGGACCGACAGCGGCGAGTGGATCGACGTCCGCACGGACCTCATCGTCTGGAGCCTGCTGCCCGAGGACCTGGAAGGCGTCGGCGATCAGCCGGCCGACGGCTTCACCTCGTTCGGTGACTGGAACTGACGGGTAGCGAACCCACGGGCGCCCGGGGTGCCCGCGCGGCGACCAGGTACCCTCACGGAGCCTGCCCCTCGGGCTGCCCGACGACGACCTGCGCAAACCCTGGAGAGAGACGACGATGGCCGACCGGGTCACGGTGATCGGCTGGGACGGCTCGCCGCTGACCGCCGCGGCACGCTCCGCCCTCGGTGCCGCCACGCTGGTGGCCGGTGCCGCCCACCACCTGGCGCTCCCCGAGGTGCCGCCCGCCGCAGAGCGCATCCGCCTCGGCAGCGTCGCCCTCGCCGCCCGCCGGATCGCCGGCCACCGCGGCACCGCGGTCGTGATCGCCGACGGCGACCCCGGCTTCTTCGGAGTCGTACGGACCCTGCGCGCGCCCGAGTTCGGCCTGGAGGTCGAGGTCGTCCCCGCCGTCTCCTCCGTCGCCGCCGCCTTCGCCCGGGCCGGTATGCCCTGGGACGACGCACAGGTGGTCGTCGCACACCCCCGCACCCTGCGCCGCGCGGTCAATGTGTGCCGCGCCCACACCAAGGTCGCCGTTCTCACCTCACCCGGCGCGGGCCCCGCCGAACTCGGCCTCCTCCTCGAAGGCGTCCACCGCACCTTCGTCATCTGCGAGGAGCTGGGCACCGACCGCGAGCAGGTCACCGTCGTCACCTCGGACAAGGCCGCCGACCACACCTGGCGCGACCCGAACGTCGTGATCGTCATCGGCGGCAAGGTGGCCGCCGCGGAGGGCGGGGGGTGGATCGCCGGCCGCGACCCCTCTGCCGCGCCGCGCGGCTGGACGCTCCCCGCCGAGGCCTACGGCGGTCTCATGGGCGAAGGCGAGCTGGAGCCGCTCCGCTCGGCCCAACTCGTCCGGCTCGGCCCCCGCGTCGGCGATCTCGTGTGGGACATCGGCTGCGGCAGCGGTGCCTTCGCCGCCGAGGCGGCCCGGGCCGGCGCCGCCGTCATCGCCGTCGACCGCGACCCGCGCGCCTGCGAGCGCACCGAGGCCAACGCCCGCGGCTTCGGGATCCAGCTCCAGGTCGTCCACGGCAGGGCCCCGCACGTGCTGGAGAACCTCCCCGAACCTGACGTCGTCCGCATCGGAGGCGGGGGAGCGGCCGTAGTCTCCGCAGTCGCCGACCGGCGCCCGCAGCGCATCGTCACCCACGCCGCCACCCGCGACGAAGCCGAACTCATCGGCCGCGACCTCACCCAACACGGCTACGACGTGGAGTGCGCCCTCCTGCAGTCCGTACAACTCGACACGCGTGCCTGGACGGAGCGGGAGCGGACGGTCATCTTCCTACTCAGCGGAGATCTGGGGCGGCGCGAAGCGCCTCGTTGAGGGGTGGTGGTCGGGCGACGGGCGGGCACCGACCGACCGCACAGTGTAATCGCGTAGGCCTCCCCGTGATCCGGTTGTCGTACCGCGCGCGGTAGGCTGGCCGATCGTTGTACCGCACTCGGTCGCCCGGCACTTCGTCGGTCAATGTCCGGAAAAACGCTCCCCATTTGGGGTGGGTGTGGTACGGCGAAACCGGAGGACGCGCAACGTGGCGCAGTCCACAGCGGCCTGTCGCGGATCAACCTGTCGCGACGGACGAACGGCCACGACAATGCCACTCAATGGCTTTGTCGCCTTTTTTGGGCGGGTCGTTCGTGCCGCTGGGCACGCACGCTCGTTCTTCTCTACGGGGGCGGTCGGTGCGCCGTCCCCGGTGAGCTGGTCGTGGAAGCACTAACCGATGGGCGAGGGGTACGCATGACCGACACCGGCCAGGTTCCGGGCGAGGGACTGCCGGAGAGCGCAGGCATGGTGGAGCAGCCGGGCGCCCCCGCGGCGCACGGTACGTACACCTACCTCTCCGAGACCACCGCCGAGGACGAAGACCTGCTGCTGCCCGGATCCCAGGGCGCCTGGGGCACCGAGGTCGTCCCGCCCGCGCCGGAGCCGGTCCTCGAGGCCCTGCACGAGCCGGGCGCGCACGAGATGTCCGGCCGCGACAGCGGTTCGGTCGACCTCAGTGCCGTCCGTCTGCCGGCCCCGTCGGCGCCGATTCCGCCGATCACCCCGCGCCGCCCCCTGCACCTGGGTCCGCCCATCCCCGACGCCTCCGCCAGCCCGGTCCGCTCCCTCGCCGACCGCGGCGCCGTCGGCGCCCCCGCCCGCCAGCCCGGCCCCGAGTACCTGGACGTCCCGCAGCACCACGAGGCGTCGGCCCCCCAGCCGGCGGCCGCCTGGGGTACGCCCGGCCAGGCCGCCGTGCAGGTGATCGCCGAGGCACCGACTGCCGAAACGGTTGTTCCGAACGGACAGCAGGTGGCCACGGACGGCAGCGCCGAGGCGGGTGCCGTTCAAGACGCCGAGGCCGACGCGCCTGATCCGCAGGAGGCGGCGTACGGCGCCCAGAAGCCGGCGGGTGACGATGCCGCGTCGGCTGCCGGGGCGGTACACGGCCAGGGCGCCGGTGAGGCGCCGGTGGCCGCGTTCGCCCCTGGGGCCGATGAGCTCGCGGTGGCTCCTGCTCCCGAGGCCGACCAGGCTGTGGGCGTGGATTCGGACGCCGGTGAGGCTGTGGTGGACGGGGCCGATCCCGGTGCCGCCGAGGTCGCAGCTCCGGCGGTTGCGGTGGATGTCCCTGCCGGGGATGTCCCGATGAGCGAGGTCGACTCGGGTGCCGGGCAGGCGCCGGGGGACCTGGCTGCCGATGCGGCCTTTGACGGGGCCGCGCAGGTTGCCGCTGCGACCGCTGCTGACGCCGGACACGGTTCCGAGATGCCCGCGGCTGAGGCCGCGCCGCTTCCGGAGCAGACGGCTCCTGAAGCCACACAGCTCCCTGAGCAGACGGATCCCGGAGCCGCGCCGCTCCCTGAGCAGGCGGTGCACGAGGTCGCGCCGCTCCCTGAGCAGACGGTCCCTGAGGCCGCGCCGCTCCCTGAGCAGACGGTCCCTGAGGCCTCGCCGCTTACCGAGCAGACGGTCCCTGAAGCCGCGCCGCTTCCCGAGCACGCCGTCCCTGAGGCTGCGCCGCTCCCCGAGGCGCCGGCTCCCGAGGGCACCCCGGTCGCCGACGCCCCTGCCCCTGAAGCTGGGCAGGTCCCTGACGCCCCCGCTCCGGAAGCCGCCCCGCTTCTCGACGCTCCCGCGCCCGAGGCCCCCGTGCATGTCGCCGAGCCGGCAGCGCCCGAGGCGGCCCAGTTCCCGGACGCCCCCCAAGCTCCTCAAGCCCCCCACGTCTCTGCCCCGGCTGCCCCCCAGCCGACCCCTGAGGCCGCCCCGGCCCCGGTCGCTCTCGACGCGGCGCAGGGAGCCGAGCTCGCGGAGGCCGGGAACCTCGCGCCGATGGTGCAGCCGGGAGACGCCGTCACCGTGCCCACCGACGACGCCTCCGCGACCGTAATCTCCGAACCGGCCCCGGAACTCGCGGACGCCGAGCAGGCCTACCAGCAGCAGTCGCCGCAGCACGCCGCTCTGCCGGACGCCGAAGCCGAAGCGCAGGCCGTGGCCGTGAGCGCGCCGGCCGACGACGCGGAGGCCCCGCTGGCGGACCCGTCGGCAGTCGTTGCCCCGGTGGCCCAGTTCCCGGACGCCCAGGCCCCGGACGTCACCGCCGAGCCCGCCGTGGCCCCCCAGCCTCTCGCCGCAGTCGCCGCCGATGCCGCCGCCCCGCAACCGGCCGCGGCCCAGCCCGCCCCGGCCGAGGCTCCCGAGCTCTTCGTCGCCGAGCCCGCCGGCCCGCAGCTCCGGTCCCCGGCCGCCTTGCCCGCGCAGGCCCCGGCACTCGCACCCGTGGAGCCCACGGAGCCCGTGGCGCCCGGTGAGGCCGACGCCCCGGCCTTCGTCCCTACCGGTTTCGCCCAGGAGCCCGCGCCGGACCAGCCGCTGGGCCAGTTCGTCCCCGTCGAGGGATCCGTGCCCACCACCCCGCACCTCGCCCCGACCCCGCCGCAGCCGCTCGTCCTCCCCATGGAGGAGGCACCGGCTCCCGTCGCCGCGGTTCCGGCACCTCGCGACGGCGGCCCCGAACTCGTACAGCACGCGGAGGACCTGGACACCCGGGCCGCCGACCAGGAAGACCCCGGAGAAGAGAGCACGGCGCCCGTGGAAGAAGCACCGCAGCCCACCGGCCCGGCCGCGCCCGCCTACGACGACGCCGAACGCGAGGCCGTCCTCAAGGTCATGCGCGAGCGGCGCGACATCCGCAACGGCTTCCGCAGCGACCCCATCCCGCACGAGGTCCTGCTCCGCGTCCTGGAGGCCGCCCACACCGCGCCCTCCGTCGGGCACTCCCAGCCCTGGGACTTCGTCGTCATCCGCTCGTCGGACACCCGGCGCACCATGCACGAGCTGGCGATGCGGCAGCGCGAGGCGTACGCCAAGTCCCTCCCCAAGGGCCGCGCGAAGCAGTTCAAGGAACTGAAGATCGAGGCCATCCTCGACACCCCGGTGAACATCGTCGTCACCGCCGACCCGACCCGCGGTGGCCGCCACACCCTCGGCCGGCACACCCAGCCGCAGATGGCGCCGTACTCCGCCGCGCTCGCGGTCGAGAACCTCTGGCTCGCCGCCCGCGCCGAGGGCCTCGGTGTCGGCTGGGTCAGCTTCTTCGACGAGCGCGAGATGGTCCGCGCCCTCGGCCTGCCCGACCACCTGGAGGTCATCGCCTACCTGTGCGTCGGATACGTCGACGAGTTCCCGGACGAGCCCGAGCTGCTGCAGGCCGGCTGGTCCAAACGCCGCCCGCTGTCCTGGGTCGTGCACGAGGAGACGTACGGCCGTCGCGCCCTGCCCGGCGAGGAGCCGCACGACCTGCTCGCCGAGACCGTCGCCCAGATCCGCCCGCTGGACGCCAAGGCGCTGGGTGAGGCCTGGGAGCGGCAGAAGCGGATGACGAAGCCGGCCGGCGCACTCGGCATGCTGGAGATCATCTCCGCGCAGCTGTCCGGGCTGTCCCGGCAGTGCCCGCCGCCGATCCCGGAGCCCGCGGCCGTCGCGATCTTCGCCGGCGACCACGGCGTCCACGCCCAGGGCGTCACCCCCTGGCCGCAGGAGGTGACGGCCCAGATGGTCGCCAACTTCCTCGGCGGCGGCGCGGTCTGCAACGCGTTCGCGGGCCAGGTGGGCGCGGAGGTGTGCGTCGTGGACGTAGGCGTGGTGGCGGATCTGCCCGCCACCCCCGGCCTGCTGCCCCGCAAGGTCCGCGCGGGCACGTCCGACATGACGACCGGCCCCGCGATGTCCCGCGAGGAGGCCAAGCAGGCCATCGAGGTGGGCATCGAGACGGCCCGCGACCTGGTGGCGGCCGGCAACAAGGCGCTGCTGACGGGCGAGATGGGCATCGCCAACACGACCGCCTCGGCCGCCCTGATCTCCGTCTTCACCGGCGCCGAACCGGCCGAGGTCACCGGCCGCGGCACCGGCATCAACGACGAGACCCTCGCCCGCAAGACCGAGGTCGTCCGCCGTGCCCTCGAACTCCACCAGCCCGACCCGGCCGACCCCGTCGGCGTCCTGGCCGCGATCGGTGGCTTCGAGCACGCCGCACTGGTCGGCCTCCTGCTTGGTGGCGCCTCCTTGCGTACGCCGGTGATCCTGGACGGCGTCAGCGCCGGTGCCGCCGCCCTGGTCGCCCGCGCCATCGCCCCCGAGGTCCTCGCGGCCTGCATCGCCGGCCACCGCAGCGCGGAGCCCGGCCACGTGGCGGCCCTCAACAAACTGGGCCTGCGCCCCCTGGTCGACCTCGACCTCCGGCTGGGCGAGGGCACGGGCGCTCTGCTGGCCCTCCCGCTGGTCCAGAGCACGGCGAGGGCGATGCACGAGGTGGCGACGTTCGACTCGGCGGGTGTCACCGAGAAGTGACTTCGAACCGGGGTGGGGTACGCGCTCCTGCGTGCACCCCACCCCGGCCGTACGCTGAACCAACCTCTAAAATCCGCACGTCAGGGCTGCTCCAGCGCCGTAGCACCCATCGCATTGCCAGGACGAGGAGCCGCACCTCATGGCCGAAAACCCCGCCTACCCCGTAGGCCTCCGCCTCTCCGGCCGCAAGGTGGTCGTCCTCGGCGGCGGCCAGGTCGCCCAGCGCCGGCTCCCGGCACTGATCGCGGCGGGCGCGGACGTCTTCCTCGTGTCCCCCGAGGCGACCCCGTCCGTGGAGGCGATGGCGGAGGCCGGGGAGATCACCTGGCAGCGACGCCCCTATGCCGACGGCGATCTGTCGGACGCCTGGTACGCCCTGATCGCCACCAGCGACGCCGACGCCAACACCCTTGCCTCCTCCGAAGCGGAGCGCCACCGCGTCTGGTGCGTCCGCTCCGACGACGCCGACGCCGCCACCGCCTGGACCCCGGCCACGGGAACCAGCGAGGGTGTCACGGTCGCGGTCCTCACCACCGACGCGCGCGGCCGCGACCCCGGCACACCGCCGCGATCCGCGACGCGGTCGTCGAGGGCCTGCGCGACGGAACCCTCGTCGCCCCGCACCACCGCACCCGCACGGCGGGAGTCGCCCTCGTCGGCGGCGGCCCCGGCGACCCGGACCTGATCACCGTGCGCGGCCGCCGCCTGCTCGCCGAGGCCGACGTGGTCATCACCGACCACCTGGGCCCGCGCGACCTGCTCGCGGAGCTGCCGTCGAGCGTCGAGGTGATCGACGCCGCGAAGCTGCCCTACGGCAGGTTCATGGCGCAGGAGGCCATCAACGACGCGCTGATCGAGCACGCCAAGCAGGGCAAGTCGGTCGTACGCCTCAAGGGCGGTGACCCCTTCGTCTACGGCCGTGGCATGGAGGAGGTCCAGGCGCTGGCCGAGGCCGGCGTTCCGTGCACGGTCGTGCCCGGCATCTCCAGCTCGATCTCGGTGCCGGGCGCCGCCGGCATTCCGGTCACCCACCGGGGCGTCGCCCACGAGTTCACCGTGGTCAGCGGCCACATTGCCCCCGACGACGAGCGCTCCCTGGTCGACTGGCCGTCCGTCGCCAAGCTGACCGGCACGCTGGTGATCCTGATGGGCGTCGCCACGATCGGGAAGGTCGCCGAGACCCTGATCGCCCACGGCAAGTCCCCGGACACGCCCGTCGCCCTGGTCCAGGAGGGCACGACGGCCGCCCAGCGCCGGGTGGACGCGACCCTCGCGACCGCCGCCGAGACGGTGCTCGCCCACGAGGTGAAGCCGCCGGCGGTCATCGTCATCGGCAACGTCGTGAACGTGGGACCGAGTGGACCGAACCCTTCCGCGTAACCGCGGGTAACCCAACCCGTACCGAACCGTTGGCACCACACCCAGGACAAGGCAGTATCACCCTGTGGCCGATCTCATCACCGTCGATGACCCCGCCGACCCCCGCCTGAGTGACTACACGGGCCTGACCGACGTCGAACTGCGCCGCAAGCGCGAGCCGGCCGAGGGCCTGTTCATCGCCGAGGGCGAGAAGGTCATCAGACGGGCCAAGGAAGCCGGCTACGAGATGCGGTCGATGCTGCTCTCGGCCAAGTGGGTCGACGTCATGCGCGACGTCATCGACGAACTCCCGGCCCCGGTGTACGCGGTCAGCCCGGACCTTGCCGAGCAGGTCACCGGCTACCACGTGCACCGCGGCGCGCTCGCCTCCATGCAGCGCAAACCGCTCCCGACGGCCACCGAACTCCTCCAGTCCGCCCGCCGCGTGGTGGTCATGGAGTCGGTCAACGACCACACCAACATCGGTGCCATCTTCCGCTCCGCGGCCGCCCTCGGCATGGACGCGGTCCTGCTCTCCCCGGACAGCGCGGACCCCCTGTACCGACGCAGCGTCAAGGTCTCCATGGGTGCGGTCTTCTCGGTGCCGTACGCCCGTCTCGACACCTGGCCCAAGGGCCTGGAGACGGTCCGCGAGGCGGGCTTCACCCTCCTCGCCCTCACCCCCGACGAGAAGGCCAAGACCCTCGACGAGGCCGCCCCGCACCGGATGGACCGGGTCGCCCTGATGCTCGGCGCCGAGGGCGACGGCCTCACCACCCAGGCCCTGGTCGCCGCTGACGAATGGGTCCGCATCCCGATGTCCCACGGCGTCGACTCCCTCAACGTCGGCGCGGCGGCCGCGGTCGCCTTCTACGCGGTGGCCTCGGGCCGCCCGCAGATCTAGGTCATACGGCGATGGGCCGGGGGAGGCGATCGTCGCGGTCCTCCTCCGAGCCGACCGCGTCCTCGCCATCCGCCGCGGCCCGGCCGTCGCACGTCCCGGCTACTGGCAACCCCTCAGCGGCAAGATCGAGCCGGGGGAGACCCAGCGCGAGGCCGTCGTCCGAGAGGTCCGCGAGGAGGTCGGCCTCAGCGTCGTACCCCTGGCCAAGGTCTGGGAGTCCCAGACGGACGACGGCCGCTACCGCCTCTACTGGTGGACGGCGAACGCCGAGACCGGCGACATCGTCCCCGACCCGGGCGAGGTCGCCGAGGCCCGCTGGGTCACACCGGAGGAGTTCCTGTCCCTGGATCCGGTCTTCGAGGGCGATCGGGAGTTCTTCGAACGGATCCTGCCGGCCCTGTGAGGCCCCTTCCGCTCGGACCCTAGTCGCGGATCTCGAACGTCGACTCGTACCGCTGGGACATCAGTTCGTCCTCGTCCAACGGCGAGTAGCCGGGTTCCACCTGCTCCGGCTGCGGCCGTACGACGTCCCCGTCACCGCCGAGCCCGCGATCAGGGCCCTGGCAGCCCTGTGCCGCCGCGATGCCGAGCGCCACGAGCAGCGTCACCACGACGAACACGAACAGCCGCTGCCGCAGCAGTTGCGGGTTGGCGGGCCGCCGACCGGTACTCGTCCGTGGCGCCGGCCGGCCCGCGCCATTGCGCGGTGCGGGCCGGCCGCCGCCGCCCGAGCGTGGGGCGTTGCGGGAGGCGGGGATCGGCCGGGGGCCGGGCCGGGACGAGGACGTACCGCCGGTCGGGGCGCCGCCGCCCCGCGACGGCACACCGTCGCGCGCGGGACCGGGGCCCCGGGAAGCGCCGTTGCCGCGCGGGACGGCGGTGCCGCGCGGCGGGGGAGCGCCCGGTGAGCGGCGCTGGAGACGCTGCGGTTCCGGGTAGGTGTCGGCGAGCCGCCCGGTTGCCCGGTCCGCCTCTCCGGAACGCGGCGCGGGCGGGCGTACGTCCGCGAGTCCCTGCGCCTCCCGGGCCGCGATCTCCTTCAGACGCAGCGACAACTGCAGCGTGCTGGGCCGCTCCTCCGGTGCCTTCGCGAGACAAGCCCGCACCAGTGGAGCGAGCGCGTCCGGTACGCCGTGCAGCTGGGGTTCCTCGTGGACGACGCGGTACAGCATCACCTCGGAGCTGCCGTGTCCGAAGGGTGAGTCACCCATGGACGCGTAGGCGAGGGTGGCGCCGAGGGAGAAGACGTCCGTGGCCGGCGTGACGGCGGCGCCGCGCACCTGCTCCGGGGCGAGGAAGCCGGGGGAGCCCACCGCGGTGCCGACGTGCGTGAGGGTCGAGGCCCCCGTCGCCCAGGCGATGCCGAAGTCGATGATCCGCGGGCCCTTGGGGGACAGCAGGATGTTGGAGGGCTTGAGATCCCGGTGGACGACACCGGCCTCGTGGACGGCGACCAGGCCCTCGGACAGGGCGGCCCCGACGGCGGCGACGTCCGCCGCGCCGAGTGCCCCCGCGTCGGCGACCTTGTCGTGCAGGGAGGGCCCGGGCACGTACTGCGTGGCGAACCACGGCCGATCCGCCTCAAGGTCCGCGGCCACCAGCCGTGCCGTACAGCCACCGCGAATCCGCCGTGCTGCCGACACCTCACGCGCGAACCGCGAGCGGAACTCCTGATCCTCCGCCAGATCGGGCCGGATCACCTTGAGCGCGACCCGCTGCCCCTTCTTGTCGGAGCCCAGGTAGACGACGCCCATTCCGCCCGCGCCGAGCCGTCTGTGAAGCCTGAACGAGCCGACGACGCGCGGGTCCTCGCGCCTCAGGCGCATCATCGCCATGTTCATCCCCGCTGCCCGGTCCGTCTGACGAGCCACAGCTTACGTTTCCACGGGCCGCCGTGCGCAGAGGCCGCGCCCTCTCGGGGCGATGGATTGTCAGTGGTGGGTGGGAGACTTGAAGGGTGGTCAGGGGGCTGGCGAGCAGGGCGACTTCGTCCTGCAATGTCCCCCAACCACCCATCGCAGAAGGGGGATTGGGCCTGTGAAGGGTGATCGCGTGGAGATAGTCGTGGATGCGGGGGACACGACCCGCACGTACGAGGTGGTGGCGAGCAGGGCGGGCCGCCGGGTGGAGACAGCGGTGCGGCGAGGTGTCGTGGAAGTGAGCGAAGTCACCCGAAGCGGGACTGTCGTGCGTACGGCGCGCTTCATGGCGAACCGGGTTCTCGCGCTGGTCGAGCAGCCCGTGCCGCGCGAGGACAGCTCGGAGAAACCGGTGTAGACCGGGCGTCCCCTCGGGGAAGACCCCGAGACCCAGGACCTCGTCTCCACCCAGGGGAGTACTCCCCAGGTCATGGCTCATCCTCCGGGAGGCCCGCCAATCGGTACGAGGGCATGACGCCCCGCGTGGCCCCGCCGCCTAGATTTGAGGTCAAGCGGCGGGTGCAGCACTCGTCCCCCGAGGTCAGACACCCGCCGCTGCCAAGGACAACTGACACAGGTCAGGAGAGGGACCATGGCCCAGACGGCACCGCGGACACTGATCCGCACCCAGCAGCACACACTGCTGCGCCCGCGCCGCCAGGGCCGCCGCCACCCCTTGGTGGCGACGCTCATGGCCCTTCCCCTGGCGGTCCTTCTCCTGGTCGTCTTCGACGGCTGGGAGACAGTGGCCACACAGGCGTCGTCCGTGGGAGTGATGCTGGGGCGCTGAGCGGCGACCCCAGGCCCGGAAGAGCGGTCCGGGCGGGGACATCCACCCATGAAACCCCGTGGGGACGGGGGTGCGGCGGACGGCACAAATGCCGGCGCAGCTGGGGAGCTGCGCCGGCATTGCTTTTCCCTGTGACGGCCCGCTGGGCCGAGCGCGGGCTCGCGCAGTGCTTGCGAGCCATGGGCGGAGGGTCTTCGCCTCTTGATGCCGGTCCAGGCAGAGTCAGCCTGTCCGGCGTTTGAGGACGAGGCTGCTCCATCCCGGGCCCCCACCCACCCGCAGGTGGCTCCGCTTCTCGGCGCCGGTCCGGGCACTTCAGCCCGTCCGGCGTTTGAGGACGAGGCCGTTGAGGCCGACAGCGGGGTTCTGGGGGCGGCAGCCCCCAGGGACGGGGTCGAAGGGGCAGAGCCCCTGGAGGACGGGAAGGGTAGGGGCGGCGGGGGCGAGACATCCGGGGGCACACCCGGTGCCCGGCCCCGGCCACCAGCAAGCAGCCCCCGCCCAAGCCAACCCCGTCACCCACGTACCCTCCCCTCGGCACAGACCCCCGCACACAAGGGACCCCAGTGACCCCGAACCCCCTCCTGCCCGCCCTCACCGCACACGCCGAGGCCACGGCACACACACGCCCCCACCCCTGTCCCTGCGGAGCGACCGTCACCCTCGCCGACCGCCCCGACGCCACCGTCGTCCGGCACGCCGACACCGTCGCCAAGGCCCACGCCCCGGACATCACCCTCACCGAACTCACCCCCCGTCTCACCACCGCCGCCAACCTCCCCGGCATACTCCTGGCCCCGCTCACCCCCATACCCGCCGACCTGCACGGCCGACTGGTCACCTTCTGGCCGTACGGCACCCCCGTGGACCCCGGCGATCCCGACGCGGCGCCCTGGGAGGCGGCAGCCACCCTCCTCGCCCGCCTCCACCGGACCCCGACCGACGCCTCGGCGACGCTGCCCCCCATGCGCGGTCCGGCCAAGGCCGCCCATGCCGTGGACCGCCTCCGCGCACAACGGGGCGACAGCCCAGCCGCCGGCACCGCCGCCGTCCTCCGTGCCTGGGACACCCTCCCCGCCTGGGCCCGCGCGAAGGCGCCGCAGCCCGACACCAGGACCCTCTGCCACGGCGACCTCCACCTCGGCCAACTCGTCCGCCACCCGGCCCCGGACGGCCCTTGGCTGCTCATCGACGTCGACGACCTGGGCGTGGGCGTGCCGGCCTGGGACCTGGGACGGCCGGCCGCCTGGTACGCCTGCGGGCTGCTGTCGCCCGAGGAGTGGGAGCGATTCCTGTCGGCGTACCGCGCCGCCGGCGGACCGGCCGTTCCCACGGACGGCGACCCCTGGCCCGCCCTGGACATCCCGGCCCGCGCCCTCACCGTGCAGACCGCCGCAAGGGCGATCACCAAGGCTTTGGCCGAGGGGCGTCTCCTGGACGAGGTCGAGCAGTCGCTCGTGGACGCCTGTGACCGAATGGCTTCCGTCCCCCCTGAGTTGACCCGGGATTACGCAAAGTAGGGTGCAACCGACCGCAGCCGGACAGAGTCTGTTCTGGCGAGACGCGAAGCAGGATCGACCGGCGAGGAGTTGAGCCGAGCATGCAGTGTCCGAAGTGCCGAGCCCCGATGCACACGTACAACCGCAACGGCGTCCAGATCGAGCAGTGCAGCGGTTGCCGCGGCATCTTTCTCGACTACGGCGAGCTGGAGTCACTGACCCGCCTGGAGTCCCAGTGGACCCAGCCGGCCCCGCCCCCTCCGGCCGCCCCGCAGGCCTACCCGGCCCCTGCCCCTCAGGCCCCGGCCTGGGGTGCCCCGCACGGTGGTCACCACGGCGGCGGTCACTACGGCCACAAGCGTCACAAGAGCTTCGGCCACATGCTGTTCTCCAGCTGAGCCGCACCAGCACCAAGAAGCCCCCGGTCATCGACCGGGGGCTTCGGTGTGTGGACGATACTGGGATTGAACCAGTGACCTCTTCCGTGTCAGGGAAGCGCTCTCCCGCTGAGCTAATCGTCCTCGGGACCGTGATCGACCAAACACGCCTGAAGATCACGAACTTGCTGCGTGCGCGATACTGGGATTGAACCAGTGACCTCTTCCGTGTCAGGGAAGCGCTCTCCCGCTGAGCTAATCGCGCGGGGGATCCGAAGATCCAGTGGACGATACTGGGATTGAACCAGTGACCTCTTCCGTGTCAGGGAAGCGCTCTCCCGCTGAGCTAATCGTCCGTGGAGGTGGAGACGGGATTTGAACCCGTGTAGACGGCTTTGCAGGCCGTTGCCTCGCCTCTCGGCCACTCCACCAGGAGTGTAGGGGGTCGGGAAGATCCCCTGTTCCTTCGAGCGGACGACGAGGCTCGAACTCGCGACCTCAACCTTGGCAAGGTTGCGCTCTACCAACTGAGCTACGTCCGCTTGTCGTTTCGTTCCGCTCCCGCGGCCCGGCGACGAGTTGAACTCTAGCGGATTCCGGGGCCAGCACAAAAACGCGTTTGTGCAGCGTGCTGCGCTGCGCCTGCTCAGGGACCTGCCGACGGCTCCCGAAGGGACATGGCCAGGTCACCTGCGGGACACCCCCCATAGACTCGACTGCGTGCCCGACCTCCCTCCCCTCGCCCGCTTCGGCGATCGCGTGGCCACCGGCCTCCTCGATGTGACCAACGACGCCGCTGCCCTGGACTCCAGCGGTTTCTGGGCCGTCTGCGCCGACTTCGAGGGCGGTCTGACCTGCGCCCGCTTCCGGGACGTACGGGAGGAGCCCGTGCCCGCGCCGGTGCGGGGGAAGTGGCTCGGTCCGGCTGCCGGTGACTGGTCGTCCTCGCTCGACCGCGCCGCGTACACGGCGGGCGTAAGGCGCATCCGCGAGTACATAGCGGCCGGCGAGGTCTATCAGGCGAATCTGTGCCGTGTCCTGAGCGCGCCGATCGGGCCGGACGCCGATGTGGACGACCTGACGGCGCTGCTGGCCCGCGGCAACCCGGCGCCGTACGCAGGAACGATCCGGCTGCCGGGGCACGGGGTTGAGATAGCCACCGCGTCACCCGAGCTCTTTGTGCGCCGTGACGGGCGTGTTGTCGAGTCCGGGCCGATCAAGGGCACCGGAAGGACCGAGGCGGACCTGCTGGAGAAGGACTACGCCGAGAACGTGATGATCGTGGACCTGGTGCGCAACGACATCGGCCGTGTGTGCGCCACCGGGTCGGTGACCGTGCCCGATCTGTGCGCCGTCGAGAAGCACCCGGGACTTGTCCATCTGGTGTCCACCGTCCGCGGTGAACTGGGCGCCGACGCCGGCTGGCCCGAACTGCTCGGGGCCGCCTTCCCGCCCGGCTCGGTCACCGGCGCGCCCAAGTCGAGCGCCCTGCGGATCATCGACGCGCTGGAGACGGCGCCCCGGGGCCCGTACTGCGGTGGCATCGGATGGGTCGACGCCGACCGCGGGGTCGGCGAGCTGGCCGTCGGGATCCGTACCTTCTGGATCGACCGGGCCGAAGGTGTGCTGCGTTTCGGCACCGGTGCCGGGATCACCTGGGGGTCGGACCCCGAGGGGGAGTGGCGGGAGACCGAGCTGAAGGCGTCCCGGCTGCTCGCGGTAGCGTCGGGGGCGTACGAGGTGAGTGGAGAGGGACTGCAATCGTGAAGATCTGGCTGGACGGCGGGCTGCAGGACATCGAGTCCGCCCGTGTCTCCGTCTTCGATCACGGGCTGACCGTGGGCGACGGCATCTTCGAGACGGTGAAGGCGGTGGACGGCCGGCCGTTCGCGCTGACCCGGCACCTCGACCGGCTGACGCGCTCGGCGCGTGGTCTCGGTCTGCCGGAGCCCGACCACGACGAGGTGCGCCGCGCCTGCGCCGCCGTCCTGGAGGCCAACCCGATGCCGCTCGGCCGGCTGCGCATCACCTACACCGGCGGTCACGGCCCCCTCGGCTCCGACCGTGGCGAGCACGGACCGACCCTCGTCGTCGCCCTCGGCGAGACCACCCGGCGCCCCGACTCCACGGCGGTCATCACCGTGCCCTGGACCCGCAACGAGCGCGGCGCGCTGACCGGCCTGAAGACGACCTCGTACGCCGAGAACGTCGTCGCCCTCGCCCGCGCCCACCAACACGGCGCTTCCGAGGCCCTGTTCGCCAACACGGTCGGGCAGCTCTGCGAGGGCACCGGGTCGAACGTCTTCGTCGTCCTGGACGGCGAGATCCACACCCCGCCGATCGCCTCGGGCTGCCTCGCGGGCATCACACGCGTGCTGGCGATCGAGTGGACCGGCGCGAAGGAGACGGACCTGCCGCTGGACGTCCTCGAGCGGGCCGACGAGGTCTTCCTGACCTCCACCCTCCGGGACGTGCAGGCCGTGCACCGCGTCGACGACCGTGAACTGCCGGGCGCACCGGGGCCGGTGACCGCCAAGGCCATGCGGATCTTCGCGGAGCGGTCGGGCGACGACCTGGATCCGTAGGGGCAAGGGGCACGCGAAAAAAATGGGCTGCCGTGGGCCGGTGCGGTGGGTAGAACACCCCTGATGACCACGACCCTGCGGCCGACCGAGCCGCTTCAGCACAACGAGGACGGGACCCGTTCGCGCCGCTTCCAGGTATGCGTGAACGGCCGCCCCGTGGGCGTACTCCACCTCGGCACTCATCCCGTCTTTGGTGACACGGTGGCCCAAATATCCGAGCTGCGCATCGAGGAACCGGACCGGCGCCGCGGCCGGGGCACGGTGGCCGCCCTCGCGGCGGAGGAGGTGGCGCGCGGCTGGGGCTGCCGGCGCATCGAGGCGACGGTCCCCGCCCAAGCCGGAACGGCGCTGCGCCTCGCCACGGCGCTCGGCTACGTCGTACGCAATCGCGGCAGGGAGAAGGCGCTCGGCGACACTCCGCCCGATCTGCCCCGGGGCGGCCGGGCGCGACCCATGACGGAGGCCGAGTACGGCTCCTGGCTGGACGAGAGCCGGGAGGGATACATGCGCAGCTGGGCCGAGCGCGGGGTCCCGGAGGCCGAGGCCCGGGCCAAGTCCGAGCGGGACCACGCGGCACTGCTGCCGGACGGTCTGCGCACGCCGGATGTGTTCCTCAGCGTCCTCGAACACGAGGGAACCCCGGTGGGCACCCTGTGGGTGGCGGCGCGCGACGGCGGCGCGTACGTGTACGACGTGGAGACCGCCCCGGCCCACCGGGGCAAGGGACACGGACGCACGCTGATGCTCGTGGCCGAGGCCCAGGCGATCGCCGCGGGGCACCGGGTCATCGGCCTCAACGTCTTCGCGGACAACACCCCGGCAGAGCGGCTCTACGAGTCACTCGGCTACGAGACGACCCTGTACGCCCTCTACAAGACGCTGCTCTAGCCGTCGGCCGGGCGAGGGTCCGGCGGCCGTGGGCCTGGCGGACGTCAGGCGCTCTGCTCCGCCAGCAGCCGGTCCGCGATCTCCTCGATGCGCTCGCGCAGCCCCTCCTGGCTCTTGCCGCCGTCGAGGCGCTCGCCGCCGATCACATACGTCGGCGTGCCGGTCACGCCGATCGCCTTGCCCTCGGCCTGGTCGGCGTCGACGATCAGGATGTGCCGGCCGTCCACCAGAGCGGTGTCGAACTCCTCGGTGTCCAGGCCGAGTTCCCCGGCCGCCTCGACCAGGAAGGGTTCACCCTTACGGCCCAGCTCCTCGACCCGGCCCAGCACGGCCTCCACGTAGGGCCACCCCTGCCCCTGCTCGAAAGCCTCCTCGGCGGCCTGCGCGCCGGCGAAGGCGTGCTTGTGCTTCTCCAGCGGGAAGTGCCGCAGCCGCAGCTCCAGCCGGTCGCCGTAGCGGGCGCGCAGGGCACGGAGATCGTCCAGGGAGCTGCGGCAGTCGGGGCACTGCAGCTCGCACCAGACGTCGAGGACGGGGGCGGTGGGGCGGTCGGGGGAGGAGTCGCTCATGGCTCCAGTCTCCCAGCAGCGGCGCGGGCGACCCAATCCGACCGGGTTCCTCGCGGGACGAGGACCCTGACGCAGCCCCGCGCCGTGCTGCCGCGACCGGGACCTGCGGAGGAGATGACCCGGAGATGTCCCTGATGTCGGGCCCAGGCATGGCCGGGCGGGGCTGCCACGGTGCAGGATGGAAGGGACGAAGTGCCCTGACCGACTCTGCCTGCCCTGGAGGACCGGATGATTGCCGAGACCGTCTGTTCCGCCGTCGCCGCGGCCGGCCTGGGCATCGCGGCGGTCACGGCGTACCGCAAGCGTTTCCTCGCGGCCACGCGCATCGCCGCGTACTCGCTGGTGCCCCTGGGGCTGGTGATGACGGGTGTCGTCGACTGGCTGGCGGACACCGCGTTCAGCCCGACCGCTTGGGCGGGCTTCGGAGTCCTCGGCGTCGCCTGGCTGCTGTTCGCGAGCAGCCGCGCGGTGGAGCGCCGCCGTGGCACCCGCAAGGAGCGCAAGGAAGCCAAAGCCGGCGCACAGCGCGAGGCGGTGGCCCCGGCGGCCCCGGCGGCCCCGTCGGCCTCGGCGCCCTCGCTGGGTGCGGGCTCCCGTCAGTCGACCCGGCCCGCGACCGCACCCAGGGCCGAGGGTTCGGAGGACTTCAGCGACATCGAGGCGATCCTCAAGAAGCACGGCATCTGACGCTCGCGCGCAGGACTGAAACGACACAGTGGGTCGCCGCCCGGCCGTAAGTGATCAGCACTCGAACCGGACATCGAGGAATTTGGCGAACGCCCGCTCATTGCGGGCGTGTTGATCGCGCGACGAGGGACAACTACGTCATCATCGCCGCGAGATGCTGGACACGACACAAAGCGAGGCCGCGCCACCTCAGGACGAGCCCCGCGGGTGCCTCTTCGCCCTTTCCCAGCCACCGCTGATGATCTTCCTTGCGGTGATCGGGTGTCTGCTACTCATGGCTGCGCTGCACGATCTGCTGCTGCTCTGAGCCGTACCCGCGGCCCCCGGCGCCACCCGCCGGGGCCCGCGTAGACACCGGCGTCTCGGTGACCGCTCAGCCCGCTGCTTCCTTGCGCCGAGCCCGGTAGGCGGCCACATGCAGACGGTTTCCGCAGGTGCGGCTGTCGCAGTAGCGCCGCGAACGGTTGCGGGAGAGGTCCACGAAGGCGTGCCGGCAGTCCGGTGCCTCACAGCGCCGCAGCCGCTCCTGCTCGCCCGCCACCACGAAGAACGCCAGCGCCATGCCGCAGTCGGCCGCCAGGTGGTCGGCGATGGACGCGCCGGGGGCGAAGTAGTGCACATGCCAGTCGTAACCGTCATGGTCCGTGAGCCGGGGGGTGGTTCCGGCGGCGGCGATCAGCTCGTTGATCAGCCCGGCAGCGGTCCGCGCTGCGGGCTCCGCGAAGATCTCGGCGAACCGCCCGCGCACCTTGCGCACCGCGGACAGATCGAACTCCGAGAGGACACCGACATCGCTGATTTCGTGCTTTTGTACGAAATCGGCGAGCGCTGCGACGTCCGGCAGCGCGTCCGGAGTCTCGTCGCCCTCCGGTGCGGTGTTCACCAGATCCACCACGGCATCGAGCGCACACCGGGTGTCATGGGTGATCAGCACGTTTCGCTCCCTGGCCTGAGGTCGGGCGGGGCGCCCGCCGATGCTGGCCGATGGTAGTGGCTCGCAGTGCCCACAGACCGGCCACGACCGGACGTGGCTTCGAATACAACGCCGCAGGGGCGCCGACGGTTCCCGCCGGGGCCGGCCCCGGCGGGAACCGTCGGCGTGTACGCACGGTCACCGACACGGCCGCCCTCCCCGAGCGCGTCAGCGCCGCCCCGCGGTGCGGAGGCGGCGCTGATGTGTGCCCTATGCGGTTGTCTTGGCCCGAGCCGTCTCCCCGAGTCGACGGCGCCGGGCGGCTTGCGGGGGCCTCGGCCTAGCTTTCCGCCAGGATGTGCGAGAGCTCCTGATCGAGATCGAAATGCCGATGCTCCGTACCGGGGGGCACCGCGGCATCCGTTCGCTTCAGGAAGGACTCCAGAGCCCGTGCCGGGGCCTCGAGCAGGGCCTCGCCCTCCGGAGAGCTCAGGGCGATGCAGACGACGCCCTGACCGTGACTGCGCGACGGCCAGACGCGGACGTCGCCGGTTCCGGTGGGCCGGTGGAGGCCCTCCGCGAGGAGGTCGCGGGCGAACACCCACTCGACGGTCTCCTCGGCTCCGGTGTGGAAGGTGGCGTGCACGGCGTAGGGGTCGGCCGTGTCGTACCGCAGGCCTGCGGGGACAGGCAGGGATGACTCGCTCGACACAACGAGGCGCAGGTGCAGCTCGCAGCTGACCGTGGTGTTCATAAGCGCCAGGGCCTTTCGCTCAGTGTGCGCTCGGGGATTCGCACGTCGGCGAAATCGACATGCCACCTACGGTGCCGTTGTAAACCCCTCTGAGTGTTTTGCGTGCGTTTACGTAACTCTTCCGGCCGAGAACCCGTTCGCGAGGTTCGACCATTCCAGTGACTGGTTTCCGTCCGGTAGGGTTTGGCCGTATGAATACGGGGAGTAACGAGCCGGGCGAGGTTGCCGTGGCTACCGACGAGACCGAAGTGGACGGTGTGAAGGGCGACAGCGAGCAGGAGCTCGGCTCAAGAGCTCCGGAGTTCGTCAAGGCGCGTAGAGCGCTGCATCTGAGCTGGCAGGTGGGCGTCTTCGTCATCGGCCTGGCGATAGTCGTCACCGGCATCATTCTGCTGCCTTTGCCCGGTCCCGGCTGGGTGATCATCTTCGGGGGCATGGCGGTCTGGGCGACCGAGTTCGTATGGGCCCAGCTCGTGCTGCGCTGGACCAAGCGCAAGGTCACCGAGGCGGCCCAGCGGGCCCTCGATCCGAAGGTGCGCCGTCGCAACATCATCCTGACCACGATCGGCTTGGTGATCGTGGGTGTGCTGCTCGGGATCTACCTGTGGAAGTTCGGCATAGTGATGCCCTGGAAGATCAAGGATCAGTGATCCGTGACGGGGGTGCTGACGTCGGCCGCTGCGGGCTCGCGCTGGTCACTCGCACCCCCTGACATGGGGTAATGTTCTCCCTGCGTCCGGGCGATTAGCTCAGTGGGAGAGCGCTTCGTTCACACCGAAGAGGTCACTGGTTCGAACCCAGTATCGCCCACCCGGATCCGGCGGCCCGCCTGCGACATCGCAGGCGGGCCGCCGTCGTTCCCGGTCGGCATGTGTGACGCGCGGCCCGGCGGGGGCGTCCCGCGTGTGAGGCGACATCCCGTCAACTCGCCCATGACCACGCCACCTGCGACTGGTCGAGACGGACGTACGGTGGCCGACTCGTTGTTCGATGCCTCGATCTTGCGCCTCTGACCTGCGTCGACACGCGACCGGACCGGCCGACTCGTCTTCATGCGCCGTCACCCCGCCCCGCAGGCCGCCAAGAAATTCCTGTCCGAATCATTGACGCACTCCGAGGCCCTCCGTAACTTGTGCCAGCAAGCGCTTACTTGAAACGATTCATGCAGGCGGCAGCGACGCTGCGGGGAGGCTCGACGGTGAGAACCAGCAGGAATGTTGAGAGGCGTACGATCTTGAAGGCGGCCGGCGCCACGGCGGCCACACTTGGGCTGGCCGCGACGACGGGCTGCGGTGGGGACGGAGGGGCCTCCGCGGACGGGACGGTGACGATCCGTTACGCGTGGTGGGGTGCCGAGGACCGCGCCGAGCGCATCAACAAGACCATTGAGCTGTTCCACAAGAAGTACCCGAAGATCAAGGTCAAGACGGACTTTCAGCCGTACACGGACTTCTGGAAGAAGTTCAACACCCAGGCCTCCGGGGGGAATCCGCCGGACGTGTTCCAGAATGCCATCGGCTTCCTGCGCAAATACGACGCGAAGAATGTGCTGCTCGATCTCAATGAGCAGGTCAAGGCCGGCAATCTGTCGATGGACGGATTCCGCGCGGGACTCGAGAAGTTCGGCGAGATCGACGGAAAGCTCCTCGGGGTGCCCGTCGGGTCCAACTCGATGGCCCTGGTCATCGACAAGCCCGTCTACACCAAGGCGGGCGTGAAGCCGGAACAGGGTTGGACCTGGGACGATTTCGACGCGGCGATGAAAAGGATCCGCGACAGGGCGGGGCGCGCCGGCGACAGCGGAATGTACGGCGTCATGTACCTCTACGACCTCTACCTCCGCCAGAACGGCAAGGCGTTCTTCACCGAGGACGGACTCGGCTTCACCGAGGCGGATCTGACGGACTGGTGGACCAAGGCCGAGAAGGGCGTGCAGGAGGGCGTCTACGCCGACGCCAAGAAGGTCGCCCAGATCAAGCCCAAGTCGGCCGTCTCCGCCGAGCTCGCCGGCGGCGAGTTCACCTGGGACAACTTCACGGTCCGCTACACGTCCGAGGGCAAGAGCGAGTACGGCCTCGCTCCCATCCCGACCACGGACGGCAAGAAGACCGGGCAGTACCTGGGCTCCCTGATGCTCAGCGCCTCCAGGCGCACCGAGCACCCCAAGGAGGTCGCCCAGTTCATCGACTTCATGGTCCACGACCCCGAGGTCGCCGAGATCATGGGCTACGACCGCGGTGTGCCCGCCACCCAGGCCCAGTTCGACGCGTTCCAGCCGACGGACGAGGTCAACAAGGGGATCGCCGCCTACGAGACCTCCCTCGTGGAGGCGGGCGTCCTGGAGCCCATCACCCCGCACCCGAACGGCGCGGACATCTGCGAGGCCGCGTTCCTGCGCATCGCCGAAGAGCTCGCGCTGGGCAAGCGGTCGGCGGGCGAGGCCGTCAAGCAGTTCTTCACCGAGTCGAAGACGGCTCTCGCCGGCTGATGGGAACCGCCGTGACACACGCCCCTGCGGTGGAGGGCCCGGCCAAGGGCTCCGAGCCGCGGCACGGGCCGGTGCAGCCCCGGCGTCCCGCCGCCCTCAAGCGGCGGGTCCGCCGGGAGAACCTGGCCGGCTATCTCTTCATGTCCCCCTGGATCGCCGGGTTCCTGCTGCTCACGGCAGGCCCGATGATCGCCTCGCTCTACTTCGCCTTCACCGACTACAACCTCTTCGACGCGCCCAAGTGGATCGGCCTCGACAACTTCTCCGAGATGTTCGGCGACCCGCGCTGGCGCCACTCGGTGCAGGTGACGCTCTGGTACGTCGTCGTCGGCACGCCGCTCAAGCTGCTCGCGGCCCTCGGCGTGGCGCTCCTCCTGGCCCAGAAGCGGCGCGGGCAGGCCTTCTACCGGGCCGCCTTCTACGCCCCGTCGCTGATCGGCGCGAGCGTCTCCGTCGCGATCGTCTGGAAGGCGATCTTCTCCGACGACGCGATCGTCGACCGCACGCAGAAGGTCTTCGGGATCGATGTCGGCGGCTGGACGGGCGATCCGGACCTGATCATCTACAGCCTGGTGGCGCTCACCGTCTGGCAGTTCGGCGCCCCCATGGTCATCTTCCTCGCCGGCCTCAAGCAGGTGCCGCGCGAGTTGTACGAGGCGGCCGAGGTCGACGGGGCGGGCAAGCTGCGGCGGTTCTGGAACATCACCCTGCCGATGATCTCCCCGGTCCTCTTCTTCAACGTCCTGCTGGAGACCATCCACTCCTTCCAGATCTTCAGCTCGGCGTACATCGTCGGCGGCGGCGCCGGAGGCAACGCCTGCGGTCCGGCCGACGGCTCGATGGTCTACACCTGCTATCTGTACGTCCAGGGCTTCGAGAACAGCCGGATGGGTCTGGCCTCCGCCATGGCCTGGATGCTGCTCGTCGCGGTCGCCCTGGTGACGGCGGTGCTGTTCTGGTCCCAGAAGCGCTGGGTGCACTACGAGGAGGGCGCCCGATGAGCGCACCGGCAACCGACATCAGGCCGGCGCGCTCCGCGCGGGCCGGGGCGTTCCACCGCCGACTGCCGGGTTCCGTCGCCTGGCACTTCGGGTCTCTGCTGGTCCTCGTGGTGATCCTCTACCCGGTCATCTGGGTCGTCGGCGGCTCCTTCAAGAAGAGCGAGGACATCGTCGGCAGCCTGGACGTCTTCCCGGGCGACCCGAGCTTCTCCAACTACACCAGCCTCGCGGACGGCATCGCCGACATCTCGATCTCCACCTTCTTCCTCAACTCGCTCTTCCTCGCGGTCGGCTCGGTGATCGGGATCGTGGTGTCCTGCTCGCTGACGGCGTACGCCTTCGCGAGGATCCGGTTCGCGGGCCGGAACCTGCTGTTCACGCTGATGATCGGGACGCTCCTGCTGCCGTACCACGTCCTGCTGATCCCGCAGTACGTGCTGTTCCGCAACATGGAGATGATCAACACCTACACCCCGCTGCTGCTCGGGAAGTACCTCGCCACGGAGGCGTTCTTCGTCTTCCTGATGGTGCAGTTCATGCGGAACCTGCCCAAGGAACTCGACGAGGCGGCCCGCCTCGACGGCTGCGGGCACTTCCGGATCTACTGGTCGATCATGCTGCCGCTGTGCCGGCCGGCCCTGATCACCAGCGCGATCTTCACCTTCATCAACGCCTGGAACGACTTCATGGGCCCGCTGATCTACCTCAACGAGCCCGACAAATACACCGTCTCCCTTGGTCTGAAGATGTTCGTCGACCAGGAGGGCATCGCGAACTACGGCGGCATGATCGCCATGTCGCTCGTCGCCCTGCTGCCGGTCCTGGCCTTCTTCCTGGCCTTCCAGCGGTATCTGATCGACGGCATGGCGACGTCCGGACTGAAGGGCTGAGGCGGTCACGATGGCCCGAGCGCGCACGAAGCCACGTACGGCCGGTGGGGAGTCCGTGTTCGCCGAGCGGTTCGCCCTGTTCGCCGAGTGCCTGCTCACCGGGGTGTGGATCGCCGTGGCCTGCCTCGGAGTGGTGACGTATCCGGCCGCTCTCGCCGCCGGCGCCCGGCATCTGCACCGCCGTATCGCCCATGAGGGCGGTGGCCTGCGGGAGTTCGTCGCCGACTTCCGGGTGGCCGTGCGGCGTGGGTGGGTCGTCGGGCTCGCCGGGTGGGCCGTGGCGGGCGCGGTCCGGGTGGACGTCCAGGCGGCGCGGGCCGGGATTCCCGGCGGGCCGCTCGTCGGGGCCATCGGGGTGTTCGCGGTGATCGGCGCCGTCGTGGCCCTGGTGCGGGCCGCCGCGGTCTGGACGCCGGACGCCGGCTGGCGGGCGCTGCTCGCGGGCGCCGGGCGCCGCACCGTGCTCGACCCCGCCGGGTCCTTTCTGATCATCGGCGGACTGGCCGTCGTGGCCGCCTCCGCCTGGTTCGCCGCGCCGCTGGCGGTCCCTGTCCTGGGGGCCGTGGTGGCGGCGGCCGTCGCCGTGGAGGAGCGGTACCGGCACCGCTGAACCGACGGTGCCTCGCACAAGGTCGGCGCTCCGGGCGCCGTACCTCTCTCTGTCATGCCCCTGCCCGGTCGCAAGGAAATGTTTCCCGCACGGAAAGGAAAGGCCATGTCCCCCATCCCCCGCAGGTCCCTTCTCAAGGCGGCCGCCGTCGCCGGTGCCGCCGCACAGTTCAGCTGGGCACTAGGGGCGAAGGACGCGCAGGCCGCGCCCAGAGCCGCCGGCGCCGATGCCGATCCGGTGACCCTGGACTGGCTGGAGGACGGCGGTCTCGGCGCCGCCCCCGGCTCCACCGTCGGCGTGCCCTGGCCGAAGGGCGTGTACCAGGGGGACCAGACCTTTGCGCTGACGGACGCGGACGGCAAGGCCGTGCCCGTGCAGTCGTGGCCGATCGCCTACTGGCCGGACGGCTCCCTCAAGTGGACGGCGCACGCGGTCGGTTCGGGCAACGGCAAGCTCACCCTGAGCCCCGGCGAGACCACCGCGCCCGCCAAGAAGGTCACCGTCGACAAGCGCGGCGGCACCATCGATGTCTCCACGGGTGTCATCACGGCGAGGATCGGCAAGTCCGGCGCCACGCTGATCAAGTCGGTCACGCGCGGCTCCACCGAGATCGCCAGGAACGGCCGGCTCGTGTTGATCCGCCAGCCCGAGATCGAGGACGAGGACCAGGGCTCGGTGAAGACCGAGCGCTTCGAGGGCGCCATCTCCGAGGTCACCGTCGAGCAGGAGGGCCCCGTCCGCGCGGTCGTCCGCATCGACGGCAAGCACCGTAAGGGCGGCCGGAGTTGGCTTCCGTTCTCCATCCGCCTCTACTTCTACGCCGGCGCCGACTCCTTCCGCATGGTGCACACCATCACCTACGACGGCACCCAGGAGCCCGGCAGGGCGAGCGGCGACTTCATCCGCGGCCTCGGCGTGCGCTTCACCGTCCCGATGCGGGACGAGTCGTACGACCGCCACATCCGCATCGGCGGCGAGGGCACCGGCATGCTCCGAGAGGCCGTCAAGGGCATCACCGGGCTGCGGCGCGATCCGGGGGCCGCCGTACAGGCGGCGCAGTTCGCGGGGGAGAAGCTGCCCGACCCGTCGACCTGGGATCAGCGCGTGACGACCCGCTTGCAGTACATCCCCGAGTGGGGCGACTACACCCTCTCCCAGCTCTCCGCCGACGGCTTCGCCCTGCGCAAGCGCACGAAGAAGGGCTACGGCTGGATCGGCGCCGGCGGCGGCAGGCGTGCCTCCGGATTCGGTTACGTCGGTGGCGTCAGCGGCGGACTCTCCTTCGGGCTGCGGGACTTCTGGGAGAAGTTCCCCGCCCAGCTCGACATCCGGGACGCCCACACCGACGCGGCCGAGGTCACCATGTGGCTCTGGTCGCCCGAGGCGCAGCCCATGGACCTGCGCTTCTACCACGACGGCATGGGCCAGGACACCTACCCCGAGCAGCTCGAAGGCCTCAACATCACCTACGAGGACTACGAGCCCGAGTTCGGCACCCCCTACGGCATCTCCCGCACCTCCGAACTCCTCTTCTGGGCCAACGAGTCGACACCCACACCCGAAGCCCTGGCCCAACAGGTCGAGGCCGTACGGGTGCTGCCGCAGCTCGCCGTCCCGCCCGCGCAGCTCATCAAGGCCAAGGTCTTCGGGCCGGGCCTGTACTCCGAGCCGGACCGCTCCACGCCCGCCAAGGCGAAGATCGAGGACCACCTCGACTTCCTCTTCACCTACTACAAGGACCAGGTGGAGATGCGCCGTTGGTACGGCTTCTGGGACTACGGCGACATCATGCACACCTACGACACCGTCAGACACCAGTGGCGGTACGACATCGGCGGCTATGCCTGGGACAACTCCGAGCTCTCGCCCGACCTGTGGCTGTGGTTCGCGTATCTGAGGAGCGGGCGCGCGGACATCTTCCGGTTCGCCGAGGCCATGACCCGGCACACCGGTGAGGTCGACGTCTACCACCTCGGCGAATGGGCCGGCCTCGGTACCCGGCACGGCGTGCAGCACTATGCCGACAGCGCCAAGCAGCAGCGCATCGCCAACACCACGTACCGCCGCTACTACTACTTCCTCACCGCGGACGAACGCGTCGGCGATCTCATGCACGCCAACGTCGACTCCGACGAGACCTTCCTCGTCCTCGACCCGATCCGCAAGATCCGCACCGAGCCGTACACCCCCGACCGGCACGCGCTGTCGATCGGCTTCGGCACCGACTGGAGCGGGCTGGTGTCGGCCTGGCTGACCGAGTGGGAACGCAAGGGCCCCAAGTGGGAGAAGGCCAAGGCGCGGGTCCTGTCGACCATGGAGACGATCGCCGCCCAGCCCAACGGCTTCGTGCAGGGCAGCGGTCTCTACGACCTCGACACGGGCAGGTTCGCCGTCGCCGACAAGCCCGTCGTCGGTGTCTCCCATCTCTCCGCGGTGTTCGGTCTGGGCGAACTGTGCGCCGAGCTCATCGACCTCGTCGACATGCCGGAGTTCAACGAGGCGTACTTCGACTACTGCCGCTACTTCAACGCGACGAAGACCGAGCAGGCGGCACGGTACGGCTCCAACTTCGGCTCCCTGCTGCTCTTCCAGGGCCACTCGCGGCTCGACGCGTACGCCGCCGTCCGGACCGGAGACGAGAAGCTCGCCACGCGCGCGTGGGAGAAGTTCTACAACTCCGACGGCTACAAGGAGTCGGCGCCGTGGCGGACGGAGAAGCTGAGCGGCCCCGAGGCGCTGGTCCCGGGCAGCGAGGCGGCCTGGGTATCCACGAACGACACCGCGCTGTACGGGCTCGCCGCCATTGAGAACCTGGCGCTGCTGGGGGACAGGATGCCGTCCTAGGCCGTGTCCGCGGCCGGTCGGGCAGGCCTGTTCCGGCAGGAGGAGCGCCGCCGCACGGGCGGCGGCGCTCGCATGCGTGGAGTGTGGTCCAGGTCACGTCGCAGAGCATGAGTACGCGTACTCAGAACGTACTCAGATGCGGTGCGAACCCCCTGGATACGGGCAGACTCGGCCCATGGACTGGAGCCACTACCGCTTCCGCGCCCTGTGGGCCCTGCCAGCGGCGCCCGACACCGTCTACGACGCACTGGAACAGGCCGAGGACTACCCCCGCTGGTGGCCCCAGGTGCGCGAGGTGAACCGGATCGACGACACCAGCGGCGTGATCACGATCCGCTCCGTCCTCCCGTACGACATGACCTTCACCGCGCGCGAGGTGCGGCGGGACCGCGGGGCGGGGGTGCTCGAGATCGCCATGTCCGGCGACCTCGACGGCTGGGCGTGCTGGACCGTCACCGTGGCTCCGGACGGCAGCGGGACCATCGCGCGCTACGACCAGGTCGTCGATGTCAACAAGCCGCTGCTGAGGCGTCTCGCCGTACCCGGGCGGCCCCTGTTCCGCGCCAACCACTGGCTGATGATGCGCTCCGGACGGCGGGGCCTGGTGGCCCACTTGGCCCGCGGCCATCAAGCGGTTTGAAGGAAACGCGCGGGGGCCTGTATTGTTCAGTCCGTTCCCGGGCGATTAGCTCAGTGGGAGAGCGCTTCGTTCACACCGAAGAGGTCACTGGTTCGAACCCAGTATCGCCCACCGGGAAAGGCCGGTCCGCCACAGCGGACCGGCTTTTTTGCGCGCCTCACCTCCTGCACTCACCTCCTATGCGGCCGCCGGCAGATCCGGGCGCAGTGGCCACGCCGGGTCCACCGCCTCGTCGCTGCCGCTGCGGGCGAACCACGCCTGCAGCCCGCGTGCCTGTGCCGCGTGCCACACCGCCTGCAGCGTGTGCAGCTCGGCCGGGGACAGGCGCTCCAGGCGGGCGGCGAAGCGGCGCCCCACCGCCCGTACGACCTCCATCGAGGCCAGTGCGTCGGCCGCTGCGTCGTGCGCGCCGTCCAGTGTGACGCCGTAGTGCGCACACAGGTCGGTCAGGGTGCGGCGGCCCTTGCGGTAGCGGTCCAGATGCTTGTCCAGGACGCGCGGATCGAGCACCAGCAAAGGCGTCCTCTCGAACCAGTGGTCCAGCGAGGAGGCGCGATGACGGCGCAACTCGCGGTCCAGCAGCGTCAGATCGAATGGCGCGTTCATCACCACGATCGGCCTGGCCGTCGCGGCCTGACCGGCCAACTCCTCGGCTATCTCGTGCATCACCGGCGCCGGCCAACGGCCGTTGCGCTGGAGATGCTCCTCCGTCAGTCCGTGTACCGCCGTTGCCGCTTCCGGCACCGGGACACCCGGGTTCACCAGCCACTGGGTCACCCGCGGCCGGGTACCCGGGGCGTCCTGGACGACGACGGCCGCCGAAACGATCCGGTCGGTCTCGACGTCCACGCCTGTCGTCTCCGTGTCGAATGCCGCCAGCGGGCCCTCATACCAGCACGCCATACCTACACAACCCCTCGTTCACCCACGGCAGCTGACGTACCGTCTTCTGCCCGTTTGGTGATACCCGGGCTGTTTGCGGCGTACGCCGCAAGGACACAACAGGAGTGCGGGTCTTTGCAGTTCAGCGGCCCGGTACGGGGATTCACCTGGCGTGGAAGGCTGTTGGTCATGGCGATAGCGCAGCCCGAGCGGGGCGGGCTGCTGCCCGAACTCACGGGCCCCCATCGCGGTTCACTCGCCACCACCGCCTGCATGGAGACACTGCAGGTGGGGTATCTGCACGCCGTCGCGGCGGCGGCCGGGTGTTCCCTGTCGCAGCCATTTCCGGACAACGGCATCGACTGGCACGTCAGCCACAGCGCGCCCGGCCACACGGTGGACGACGAGGTCACCATAAAGGTGCAGCTCAAAGCCACTTACCAGATCGCTCCGAACCCGCCCGGCCGGTTCTTCTCCTTCACGCTCGACAACGACCACCTGGCGAAGCTCGCCCGCACCCCGGTCTCGGTGCACAAGATCCTCGTCGTGATGCTCGTTCCGCGCACCCAGGACGACTGGCTGCGTGCCAGTCACGACCGGCTCGACCTGCGGCACTGCTGCTACTGGGTCAACCTCGCCGGTCACGCGATCACCGGCCGGCGCCGCACCACCGTGCGAATACCGACCTCACGCATCTTCGACGACCGGGCGCTCTGCGAGATCATGACGCGGGTCGGTACGGGAGGCAGACCATGACACACCGCCCCCTGGAGGAGCCGGTACGGCCAGTCAGGCCGCACCCGGTCCACGCGTCCTGGGACCGTCCCCCCGAGCCCGGCGAGGTGGACCCCGCCGTGCTCAGCGCCCTGCTGCACCGGCACGGCTGGCAGCGGCGCGGGGGAGCGGCGGGACGCTACGGCCGCTGGACCCCGCCGGGACCGGGCGGCAACGGCACCAGCCTGCTCGTCCCCGAGTCCCGCGCCTTCCCCGACAGCGACGACCTGCTCGGCGAGGCGCTCGACGCGCTCTCCCGCAGCGGCATGCCCTCCGCGCGCGAGGTGCTGGTCGGACTCGCCGTGCCCAGCGACGAGGTCCGCTGGTGGCGGGACGCGCCGAGCGGGCCGGCCGGGGCCGCGCCCTGGACCGTCGAGGAGGAACTGCGCACCGCCGCCCGCCAGATGCTCCTCGCTGCGGCGCTCGCCACGCGCGCGCGTGCCGGCTACTACGGCGCCCGGCACCGCCGCTCGGCCGCCGCGATGCTGGAGAGCGTCTTCGTCGGCTCCGCGGCCGGCGGCGGCCACCTCGCCGCCTTCGTGCCCGTCGGCGCGGGCCGCCCGCTCGCCGTACGACTCCACCAGGCCCTGTACGCCGCCCGCGAGGCCATCGACTACCAGCGGGCCACCGGCGGCATGGACGCCTTCGACGGCGCAGTCGAGGCCGGCGTCAGCCGTGAGCTCACCGAGGCCCTGATCGCCCTCGTCCGCGGTACGGAAGGGGCACGCATCGCCGTCGAGTGGGCGCCCGCGGCCGGGGTCCCCGAGGACTGCGCGGGCGGCGTCGAGCCGGTCGAGTTCTCGCCGGGCGACCTGCCCGTGCTGCGTGAGGCCGGGGCCCGCTACCTGCGCGAGGAACCCTCCGTGCCGGTCCGGATCACGGGCACGGTCGTACGGATGCGCCGGTCGGGAACGCGCGGCGAGGGCACCGTACGGCTGCGGGTCATCGCGGGCGCCGAGGTACCGCACATCCGGCTGACCCTGGACGAGGAGTCGTACCGCATCGCCGGGCACGCCCACCTGGTCGGGCTGCCGGTGCGGGTGCACGGGCGCCTGGAGAGCCGAGGCGGCTTCCGCAAGATCACCGGGGCCTCCGGCGTCGTCCCCGTACAGGTGGACGAGGCCGAACGGGACCGGCTGATGAAATCCCTCCAGGAGGACCTGGACTTCTTCGAGGAGGCCTGCGGCGGGGAGGACGCCGGGGACTGAGGGATGCCTGCCCGGGACTGAAGGTGACCGTTTCGCGGTCGGCCCTCCGAGGTCGGTACGATCGCGTAATGCGCGCGCTCCTGGTATAGCGCCGCATTCCACCTTCAGTCAGGAGAGACCGGTGTCAGACGTCCGTGTGATCATCCAGCGCGATTCCGAGCGGGAAGAACGCGTGGTGACGACGGGCACTACGGCCGCCGACCTCTTCGCCGGCGAGCGCTCGGTCATCGCCGCGCGCGTGGGCGGCGAGCTCAGGGATCTGTCGTACGTGCTCTCGGACGGCGAGGAGGTCGAGGGCGTCGAGATCTCCTCCGAGGACGGCCTGAACATCCTGCGCCACTCCACCGCGCACGTGCTGGCGCAGGCCGTGCAGGAGCTCTTCCCCGAGGCCAAGCTGGGCATCGGCCCGCCGGTCAAGGACGGCTTCTACTACGACTTCGACGTCGAGAAGCCGTTCACGCCCGAGGATCTCAAGGCCGTCGAGAAGAAGATGCAGGAGATCCAGAAGCGCGGCCAGAAGTTCGCCCGCCGTGTCGTCACCGACGAGGCCGCCCGCGAGGAGCTCGCCGCCGAGCCCTACAAGCTGGAGCTGATCGGCCTCAAGGGCTCCGCCTCGTCCGACGACGGCGCGGACGTCGAGGTCGGTGCCGGCGAGCTGACGATCTACGACAACCTGGACGCCAAGACCGGCGACCTGTGCTGGAAGGACCTCTGCCGCGGCCCGCACCTGCCGTCGACCCGCGCGATCCCGGCGTTCAAGCTGATGCGCAACGCGGCCGCCTACTGGCGCGGCAGCGAGAAGAACCCGATGCTCCAGCGCATCTACGGCACCGCCTGGCCGTCCAAGGACGAGCTCAAGGGCTACCTCGACTTCCTCGCCGAGGCCGAGAAGCGCGACCACCGCAAGCTGGGTAATGAACTCGACCTGTTCTCGATCCCCGAGCAGATCGGCTCCGGCCTCGCCGTCTTCCACCCCAAGGGCGGCATCGTCCGCCGCGTGATGGAGGACTACTCGCGCCGCCGCCACGAGGAGGAGGGCTACGAGTTCGTCTACACCCCGCATGCGACGAAGGGGAAGCTCTTCGAGACGTCGGGCCACCTGGACTGGTACGCCGAGGGCATGTACCCGCCCATGCAGCTCGACGAGGGCGTGGACTACTACCTCAAGCCCATGAACTGCCCGATGCACAACCTGATCTTCGACGCGCGCGGGCGTTCCTACCGTGAACTGCCGCTGCGCCTCTTCGAGTTCGGGACCGTGTACCGGTACGAGAAGTCGGGTGTCGTCCACGGCCTCACGCGCGCACGTGGCTTCACGCAGGACGACGCGCACATCTACTGCACGCGTGAGCAGATGTCGGACGAGCTCGACAAGACGCTCACCTTCGTCCTCGGCCTGCTCCGCGACTACGGCCTGACCGACTTCTACCTGGAGCTGTCCACCAAGGACCCGGAGAAGTTCGTCGGCTCGGACGAGGTCTGGGAGGAGGCCACGGAGACGCTCCGCCAGGTCGCCGAGAAGCAGGGTCTGCCCCTGGTCCCGGACCCGGGCGGCGCCGCCTTCTACGGGCCCAAGATCTCCGTCCAGACCAAGGACGCGATCGGCCGCACCTGGCAGATGTCGACCATCCAGCTCGACTTCAACCTGCCGGAGCGCTTCGACCTGGAGTACACCGGTCCGGACGGCGCGAAGCAGCGCCCGGTCATGATCCACCGCGCGCTGTTCGGCTCGATCGAGCGGTTCTTCGCGGTGCTCCTGGAGCACTACGCGGGCGCCTTCCCGGCGTGGCTGGCCCCGGTCCAGGCCCTCGGCATCCCGATCGGCGACGGGCACGTCGACTACCTGGAGAAGTTCGCCGCGGCGGCCAAGAAGAAGGGCCTGCGGGTCGAGGTCGACTCTTCCTCGGACCGCATGCAGAAGAAGATCCGCAACGCCCAGAAGCAGAAGGTGCCCTTCATGGTCATCGCGGGCGACGAGGACATGGCCAACAACGCCGTCTCCTTCCGCTACCGCGACGGCTCGCAGGAGAACGGCATCCCGTTCGACGAGGCCATCGCGAAGATCGCGACGGTGGTCGAGGAGCGGACGCAGATCTGATCCGCTCTGATCCGGCCGTGATCGAGGGCCCCCGGGAGGTTCAGCTTCCCGGGGGCCTCTTGTCGCTCTCGCTGGAGAAGATCTGCAGAAGCCAGGACGAGAACGATCCCGTCACCGCGCCGAGCAGGGCCAGCCCGCCGGCCATCATCCCCGTAGCGATCGCCCGGCCGGTCGTCGTCACTGGCGTGATGTCGCCGTAGCCGACCGTGCTGAGCGTCGCGGCGGCCCACCACACGGCGTCCCCGAACGACCGCATGGTGGCGCCGGGCGCTCCGCGTTCCTGCTGGTAGACCGCGAGTGCGCCGGTGAAGCCGAGCAGCAGGGTCGACAGGCTCGCGTAGGCGATCACGCGCGCGTGCAGGGAGAGCCGGGGCTCCCCCTGCCGGTGCTGGATGGCGTCGTAGAGCGGAACGATCCGCAACGGCCGCAGCAGCGGCAGGATGACCACCACCGTGTGCAGGAAGTGCGTTCTGGCGAAGCGCCACAAGCGCTGCCCGCTGAGGCGCCAGCGCCCCAGGTAGTCACCGGCGAAGAGCAGCCAGAGGGCGAGCATCGTGAACTCGCACACGCGCTGCCAGCCGGACGGCATGCTCACGGCGAGGACGCGGGCGGCGTAGGCGCCCATGAAGAGCAGCGATGCCAGAAACAGGGGGATCTCTGTGCGCTGCTCCCAGCGGGCGTAGGGGCTGTCGTCGTCCACCGGCCCAGCTTGGCCGGTGACCGTCCTCCCGCCGCCCCGGCGACACGCCGCGAACGGGCGAAGCAATATGCTGCACGCATGACGAGTGAGCCGGAGCGGCAGTGGGGAGTGGGGATCCAGGACGCGTTCCAGCGCCTGTGGACGCCCCATCGGATGGCCTACATCCAGGGTGAGAACAAGCCGACCGGTCCCGGCGCGGACGACGGCTGCCCCTTCTGCTCGATCCCGGCCAAATCCGACGAGGACGGGCTGGTCGTCAAGCGCGGCGAGCAGGTGTACGCGGTCCTCAACCTGTACCCGTACAACGGCGGCCACCTGATGGTCGTGCCCTACCGCCACGTCGCCGACTACACCGACCTGACCGCGCCGGAGACCGTCGAGCTGGCCGCCCTCACCAAGCAGGCGATGACGGCCCTGCGCACCGCTTCCGGTGCCCACGGCTTCAACATCGGCATGAACCAGGGCACGGTCGCCGGCGCCGGCATCGCGGCCCACCTCCACCAGCACATCGTCCCGCGCTGGGGCGGCGACACGAACTTCATGCCGGTGGTGGGCCACACGCGGGTGCTGCCACAGTTGCTGGCGGACACTCGGAAGATGCTGGCGGAGGTCTGGCCGGCGGCTTGATCCGCGACAACCTCCAGTAGAGGGTGCCCTCGACAACCAAGGGCACCACAGCTACGCGTCGTAGACGTCAGCCTTCCTGGGCATCGGGTCCTGCACCGCCGTACTCAAGAACGCGGAACGTGAACCGAACTTGTCGGTGTCCACGCCGTTCTCGGCGAGCACCTTGATCGCCGCGGCATGCACCACCCGCAGCACCGGCGTGGCCGCGCGCAGCGCGTCGTCGGCCATGAACCGGTGCCGCCACGGCTGGTCCGCCCACGCGTGCCGAAGTCCGAACGGCTCGGGCAGCCCCATCGTCCCGCCGAGCCAGCTCAGCAGCGGCGGGTACCAGGAGATCGGGGCCCGCACCGCCAGCCGGACCACCTCGTCGGGGTTGACCAGCGGAAGCTTCACCTTGCGGGTCTCCCACGGCTTGAACGACTTGGTGACCTCCTTGGTCGGCGCCTCGGGCTTCTCCTGGAAGAGCCCGTTCACCGGACCGAGGGCGTGGCCGGTCACCTCGATGCGCAACGTCTCGTGCAGTACGGTCACTGTGATCAGCATGGTGATGATCAACTGCCCGTCCCAGAGCGTCCACTGGACGCCCAGGTAGTGCCGGTCACCGCTGCCGAACTGCTGCTTGTTGCAGATGTCCTGTATCGCGTGGTTCTTGACCTGGTACGCCTCGACGTCGGTGCCCTCCGGGCGGGACACCGCCTTCGCGCCCTCCGCGATCGGCGTGACGACCCAGTGCCGTATCGAAGGCTTGGGGAAACCACCGGTGTTCAGCGGACCGCGCTCCAGCATGCGCAGTTGGTCGTGGATCGAGCGGATGACGTCCCAGCTGCGGAACGGGTGGATCTCCCGCGTGGAGTCCGCTGCCACCAGGTCCTCGGCGAGCTGCCAGCTGCCCCAGCGTGTGCCCATGCCGAGTATCCCCTTGGGCCCGGCGTAGAACACGGAGTTGGACTGCTGCTCGGCGCTCAGTTTGGCCAGCGACTGGCGCAGCTGCTCGGCCTGGGTCTCGGTGGGGCTGGTCGGCACCGCCTCCGGCACCTTGGCGCCGACGCTGCTGCCGGCCAACAGGCTGTCCCAGCGCTCCCGCAGATCCCTCGCGGTGCGCTCACAGACCTGCTTGGCCCAGAACCATCCGACCACGGGCATGAGGACCGAGGCCCGCGCAGACCAGCCCCAGAAGCCGGTGAACGGCATGCGCAGCAGGAAGAGCACGGCGAGCGCGCCCACCGCCACGAGCAACACGGAGGCGAGGGCGCCGCCGCGCTTCTCGTCCCGCTTGACGATGGTGGTGCGCAGCGTGAAGACCAGCAGCCACACCAGGAGCCCGGGCAGGAAGAGCACACCGCAGATCACGGTGATGGCGCTGAGCATCCGGTCGCGCGCCTTGCGGATGTTGTTCGCGGCCAGACAGTGCTCGACGACGACCTGAGGTTCGGCGCCGAAGGACTGGATCAGGGGCTTGCGGCCGCTGCCGAGCATGCGGTCGACCACGGCCCGTGAGAAGGCCTCACCGAGGTTGGGACGGAAGATCCTCGCCCAGCCGCGGCCCGCCTTGATGTCGGTCTTGTGCCATTCGTTGTCGGCCTTCTTGATGTCCTCGAACGGATTGTCCCGATAGGCCGCCGAGGCCAGCGCGAACGTCGCCGTCTGACCCTCACCTGCCGTGCGCGGCACCTGCGGACCGAAGATGTCCGCGTAACCGCTCTCAACGGTCATTCCCGCCCCCGATCGCCGCAGTGTCGCTTCTGCGGCCTTCCCGACTTCCGTACTTCGCACACCTGTTGATCAATGATCAGCGTATCCTCCGCCACCGACATTCGTCGGCGGACGGCCGAAGCCGCCCGCCGACGCGGCGGGGAGCGTTCCGTACAGGCCACTTGGTGGCGCCGGGCGCCAACTACGAGGCTTCGCGCGCCTCTTCACGAATCCTTTCCGCGATCTGCGCCGGCATCGGTTCGTGCCGCGCGTACGCACGGTTGAAGCGTGCGGTGCCGTGCGACAGCGAGCGGAGATCGACGGCGTACCGCCCGATCTCGATCTCGGGCACCTCTGCCCTGATGAGCGTGCGGCTGCCGTTGGTCTGCTCGGTGCCGAGGACCCGGCCGCGCCGCCCGGACAGGTCGCTCATCACGGCGCCGACGTAGTCGTCACCGACCAGGACGGACACCTCGGCCACCGGCTCCAGCAGATGGATCTTCGCGTCGGCCGCGGCCTCGCGCAGCGCGAGCGCGCCGGCCGTCTGGAAGGCGGCGTCGGAGGAGTCCACCGAGTGCGCCTTGCCGTCGAGCAGCGTGATCCGGACGTCGACGAGCGGATGGCCCGCCGCAACTCCCCTGGCCGCCTGGGCCCTTACGCCCTTCTCCACCGAGGGGATGAACTGGCGCGGCACCGCGCCGCCGACGACCTTGTCCACGAACTCGACGCCCGAGCCGCCCGGCAGGGGCTCCACCTCGATCTCGCAGATCGCGTACTGCCCGTGCCCGCCGGACTGCTTCACATGCCGGCCACGGCCCGCCGACCTGCCCGCGAACGTCTCCCGCAGGGCGACCATGTGCGGTACGACGTCGACCTGGACGCCGTACCGGCTGCGCAGCCGTTCGAGTGCGACGTCCGCGTGCGCCTCGCCCAGACACCACAGCACCACCTGGTGGGTGGCCTGGTTCTGTTCCAGTCGCATGGTCGGGTCCTCGGCGACCAGCCGGGACAGGCCCTGGGAGAGTTTGTCCTCGTCCGCCTTGCTGTGTGCCTGGATGGCGAGCGGCAGCAGCGGGTCGGGCATCCGCCAGGGCTCCATCAGGAGCGGGTCGTCCTTGGCGGACAGCGTGTCGCCGGTCTCCGCGCGGGTCAGCTTCGCCACGCACGCGAGGTCACCGGCGATGCAGTGGCTGAGCGTGCGCTGCTGCTTGCCGAACGGCGCCGACAGGGCGCCGATCCGCTCGTCGACGTCGTGGTCCTCGTGGCCACGGTCCTCCAGGCCGTGCCCTGAGACGTGCACCGTCGCGTCGGGGTGCAGGGTGCCGGAGAAGACCCGTACCAGCGAGACGCGGCCGACGTACGGGTCGGACGCGGTCTTCACCACCTCGGCGACCAGCGGCCCGTCCGGGTCGCACACCTTCAGCGCGCGCGGTTTGCCGTCGACCGTGGTGACCGCGGGCGCCTCCCGCTCCAGCGGGGTCGGGAACCCGCGCGTGATCAGCTCCAGCACCTCGATCGTGCCGAGCCCCTGCCGGGCGCCGTCGGCCGCGGGCGCCGCGGCCAGGACGGGATGGAAGGCACCGCGCGCGACGGCCCGTTCCAGGTCCTCGATCAGCGTCTTGACGTCGACCTGCTCGCCGCCGAGATACCGGTCCATCAGGGTCTCGTCCTCCGACTCCGAGATGATCCCCTCGATCAGCCGGTTGCGGGCCTCCTCGATCTGCGGCAGCTGGTCCTCGCCCGGCTCGGACTCCTTGCGCTCCCCGGAGGAGTAGTCGAACAGCTGCTGCGACAGCAGCCCGATCAACCCGGTCACGGGCGCGTGCCCGTCGGGGGCCTGCGGGCCGTGCAGCGGCAGATACAGCGGGAGCACCGCGTCGGGGTCCTCCCCGCCGAAGGCCTCCGCGCAGATCCGCGTCATCTCCTCATAGTCGGCCCGCGCGGACTCCAGGTGCGTGACGACGATCGCGCGCGGCATGCCGACGGCCGCGCACTCCTCCCACACCATGCGGGTCGAGCCGTCCACGCCGTCCGAGGCCGAGACGACGAAAAGGGCCGCGTCCGCCGCTCGCAGACCGGCCCTGAGCTCCCCGACGAAGTCGGCGTATCCGGGGGTGTCCAGAAGGTTGACCTTGATGCCGTCCCATTCGACCGGCACCAGGGAGAGCTGTACCGAGCGTTGCTGCCGGTGCTCGATCTCGTCGTAGTCCGAGACGGTGCCGCCGTCCTCGACGCGGCCCGCCCGGTTCACCGCCCCCGCCGTGAGTGCGAGGGCTTCCACCAAGGTGGTCTTGCCCGATCCGGAGTGGCCGACCAGTACCACATTCCGTACGGACGCGGGGTGGTCGGCCGCTGTAGCCCTGCCGGCGGCTCCGGGATGTGCGTTCGCCTTGTCGCCCATGGTCCTGCCTCCCGTGCACGGTGAGGTCACTGTGGGCGCGGACATGCGGATCCGCGTGCGATGCGGCTCCGGTGACGCCCGCGGTCCTTCGAGCTTTCCACTCCCGTCACGGTGCGTCCATACGGCGGACGCGATCGCGCCATCCGCCGCGGGTGGACGTGCCTGCCGGACCCGGGTACGAGTGCCCGGCGGTCGCACGCACGCACGCGTGGCTACGATGGGCCAGCCGGTGGCCAGCAGGGGCCGCGGCGCACACCGACCCTCGGGAAGGCCATGCTGAACAAGTACGCGCGTGCATTCTTCACGCGTGTTCTCACACCGTTCGCCGCGTTTTTGATCCGGCGGGGCGTCAGCCCAGACACGGTCACGCTCATCGGCACCGCCGGGGTGGTCGCGGGCGCGCTGGTCTTCTACCCCATGGGCGAGTTCTTCTGGGGCACGGTCGTGATCACGCTCTTCGTGTTCTCCGACCTCGTCGACGGCAACATGGCCCGCCAGCTCGGCCGCTCCAGCCGCTGGGGTGCCTTCCTGGACTCCACGCTCGACCGGGTCGCCGACGGTGCGATCTTCGGCGGCTTCATCCTCTGGTACGCCGGCGGGGGCGACGACCTCGTCCTGTGCGCCGTCTCGATCTTCTGCCTGGCCAGCGGCCAGGTGGTGTCGTACACCAAGGCGCGCGGCGAGTCGATCGGCCTGCCCGTCGCCGTCAACGGCCTCGTCGAGCGCGCCGAGCGCCTGGTGATCTCGCTGGTCGCGGCCGGGTTGGCGGGCCTGCACAAGTTCGGGGTACCGGGCATCCAGTACCTGCTGCCCGTCGCCCTGTGGATCGTCGCCGTCGGCAGTCTCGTCACGCTGATCCAGCGGGTCGTCACCGTCCGTCGCGAATCCGCCGAGGCGGAGGCCGCCGCGGACGCGCAGGACAAGCCGCAGGGAGCCTCTCAAGGGAGCGAGGCCGCCAAGTGAGCGCCCAGGACCGCCTCACGGACGCGCTGTACGGACTCGGCTGGGGCACCGTCAAGAAGCTCCCCGAGCCGGTGGCGGTACGGCTCGGCCGCACCATCGCCGATCTCGCCTGGAAGCAGCGAGGCAAGGGCGTCCAGCGGCTGGAGAGCAACTACGCGCGCGTGGTGCCCGACGCGACCCCGGAGCGCCTCGCCGAGCTCTCGCGCGCGGGCATGCGGTCGTACCTGCGCTATTGGATGGAGTCCTTCCGACTGCCCGCCTGGAGCGCCGAACGCGTCAAGGGCGGCTTCGACGTCAAGGACGTCCACCACCTGACCGACGGCCTGGCCGCCGGGAACGGCGTGGTACTCGCCCTTCCGCACCTGGCCAACTGGGACCTCGCCGGCGCCTGGGTCACCACCGAGCTGGAGACGCCGTTCACGACGGTCGCCGAGCGCCTCAAGCCCGAGACGCTCTACGACCGCTTCGTCGCCTACCGCGTGAGCCTCGGCATGGAGGTCCTGCCGCACAGCGGCGGCACCGCCTTCGGCATGCTGGCCCGCAGGCTGCGCGACGGCGGTCTGGTCTGCCTGGTCGCCGACCGTGACCTGTCCGCGTCCGGCGTCGAGGTCGACTTCTTCGGCGACACGGCCCGGATGCCCGCCGGCCCGGCGCTGCTGGCCCAGCAGACCGGGGCGCTCCTGCTTCCCGTCACGCTCTGGTACGACGACTCGCCCGTCATGCAGGGGCGGATCCATCCCCCGATCGAGGTACCCGAGACAGGTACCCGGGCCGAGAAGACGTCTGTCATGACACAGGCGCTGGCCGACGCCTTCGCCACGGGGATCGCCGAACATCCGGAGGACTGGCACATGCTCCAGCGCTTGTGGCTCGCCGACCTGGAACCACGACCGGCCGACGGCCCGGCAGGAGAGCGTCCGTGAGGATCGGCATCGTCTGCCCGTACTCCTGGGACGTGCCAGGTGGCGTCCAGTTCCACATCCGCGACCTCGCCGAGTTCTTCATCCGGCTCGGCCACGAGGTGTCCGTCCTGGCCCCGGCCGACGACGACACCCCGCTCCCGCCGTACGTCGTCTCCGCGGGCCGCGCGGTGCCGGTCCCGTACAACGGCTCGGTCGCCCGCCTGAACTTCGGCTTCCTCTCGGCGGCCCGGGTGCGCCGCTGGCTGCACGAGGGCGCGTTCGACGTCATCCACATCCACGAGCCGACGTCGCCGTCCCTGGGCCTGCTGGCCTGCTGGGCGGCCCAGGGCCCGATCGTGGCCACCTTCCACACGTCCAACCCCCGCTCGCGGGCGATGATCGCCGCGTACGCCATCCTCCAGGCGGCCCTGGAGAAGATCAGCGCCCGGGTCGCGGTGAGCGAATACGCCCGGCGCACGCTGGTGGAACACCTCGGCGGCGACGCGGTCGTCATCCCCAACGGCGTCGATGTCGACTTCTTCGCCGAGGCCGAGCCGAACCCCGACTGGCAGGGCGACACGATCGGCTTCGTCGGCCGCATCGACGAGCCCCGCAAGGGCCTGCCGGTTCTGATGAGGGCCCTGCCGAAGATCCTCGCCGCCCGCCCGCAGACCAGGCTCCTGGTGGCGGGCCGCGGCGACGAGGAGGAGGCGGTGGAGTCCCTGCCCGCCGAGCTCCGCTCCCGCGTCGAGTTCCTCGGCATGATCAGCGACCAGGACAAGGCCCGCTTCCTGCGCAGCGTCGACCTGTACGTCGCTCCCAACACCGGCGGCGAGAGCTTCGGGATCGTCCTGGTCGAGGCGATGTCGGCCGGCGCCCCCGTCCTCGCCTCGGACCTGGACGCCTTCGCCCAGGTCCTCGACCAGGGCGCGGCGGGCGAACTCTTCACCAACGAGGATGCGGACGCCCTGGCCGAGGCGGCGGTACGCCTCCTGGAGGACCCGGTCCGCCGGGCCGAGCTCCGCAAGCGGGGGAGCGTGCATGTACGCCGCTTCGACTGGTCGACCGTGGGCGCGGACATCCTGTCGGTGTACGAGACGGTGACTGCGGGCGCGGCGGCGGTGGCCGAGGACGAGCGGGCCGGGAGCGGTGGGACCGGCGGGCTGCGGGCCCGGCTGGGGCTGGCCCGGGACTGAGGTTTCAGCCCGTCTGGGGGTGCCCCCTCTGGGGGAGTCCGAGGATGAGGCCCTTCAGGGCCGATGCCGGGGTCCGGGGGCGGCAGCCCCCGGCGACGGTCGCGCCGACACCCGGCACCAACACCCACGCCCCGCACGACACCCTGCTCACCCGGCGGAGCTAGGGTGCCGCCCGTGACCGCAACTCTGATCTGGATCCTCGTAGTCCTCGTGGCGATCGGCCTCTACCTGAGCTGGACGGCCGGTCGCCTGGACCGGCTGCACGCCAGGATCGACGCGGCCCGCGCCGCACTCGACGCGCAGCTGCTGCGCCGCGCCTCGGTGGCCCAGGAACTGGCCACCTCCGGTGTGCTGGATCCCGCCGCGTCGATCGTCCTGTACGAGGCCGCACACGCCGCCCGGCAGGCCGAGGAGGAACAGCGGGAGGTCGCCGAGAGCGAACTGAGCCAGGCGCTGCGAGCCGTGTTCGCCGAGCCCCAGCAGGTGGAGGCCGTACGGGAGGCGCCCGGGGGCGAGGAAGCGGCCCGCGAGCTGACGGAGGCGGTGCGCCGGGTACCGATGGCCCGCCGCTTCCACAACGACGCCGTACGGGCGGCCAGGGCGCTGCGACGCCACCGCAAGGTCCGCCTGTTCCGCCTGGCGGGCCACGCCCCGTTCCCGCTGGCCGTCGAGATGGACGACGAGCCGCCGGTGGCCCTGGCGGACCGGCCCGCCTAGGACGCGCCGAAGTCGGGGATCGTGAGGGAACCGTCGGCGGCGAGCGGGAACCCGGGGTTGTGCGCGATCTCCCACGCGTGGCCGTCGGGGTCGACGAAGGCGCCGGAGTAGAAGCCGATGGCATTGGTGACCGCGGGCTTGGTGACGGTCGCCCCGGCCCGTTCCGCGGCCGCGAGCAGTTCGTCGACCTCGGCGTCGGAGCGCACGTTGTGGGCCAGGGCGATCCCGCCGAAGCCGCCTGCCGTGCCTGCCGCGCCGTCGGTCAGCCCGCAGTCCAGCGCCAGCTTGTCGCGGCCCCACAGCACCAGGGCCAGTCCGCCCGCCTGGAAGAAGACGGTCTCCTCGACCTCCTGGCCCCGCCAGCCCAGGGCCTCGTAGAAGGCACGGGAGCGCGCCACATCGGAGACCCCCAGCGTGACCAGGCTGATGCGCTGTTCCATGGCCAGGACACTAACGCGGCCCGGTCCGGGCGGCGCCCCGGCAGGCAAAACGATCCACCGCCTCACCATTGGCTCTTGAAGTGGCCCGTACACCTCACGTTTCCTCGATGCTTGCAGTAACCCTCTTTCACACAGCGAGGTCAACCCGTGTCCATCTCCGAAAACCAGGCCCCCGAGACCGGCACCGCACGCGTGAAGCGCGGTATGGCCGAGCAGCTCAAGGGCGGCGTGATCATGGACGTCGTCACGCCGGAGCAGGCGAAGATCGCCGAGGACGCGGGCGCCGTCGCCGTCATGGCCCTCGAGCGGGTCCCCGCCGACATCCGCAAGGACGGCGGCGTGGCCCGGATGTCGGACCCGGACATGATCGAGGGCATCATCGACGCCGTCTCGATCCCGGTCATGGCCAAGTCCCGCATCGGCCACTTCGTCGAGGCCCAGGTCCTGCAGTCCCTCGGTGTCGACTACATCGACGAGTCCGAGGTCCTCACCCCGGCCGACGAGGTCAACCACAGCGACAAGTTCGCCTTCACGACCCCCTTCGTCTGTGGCGCCACCAACCTCGGTGAGGCCCTGCGCCGCATCGCCGAGGGCGCGGCCATGATCCGCTCCAAGGGCGAGGCCGGCACCGGCAACGTCGTCGAGGCGGTCCGCCACCTGCGTCAGATCAAGAACGAGATCGCCAAGCTGCGCGGCTTCGACAACAACGAGCTGTACGCCGCCGCCAAGGACCTGCGCGCCCCGTACGAGCTGGTCAAGGAAGTCTCCGAGCTCGGCAAACTCCCGGTGGTGCTGTTCTCCGCCGGCGGTGTCGCCACCCCGGCCGACGCCGCGCTGATGCGCCAGCTCGGCGCCGAGGGCGTCTTCGTCGGCTCAGGCATCTTCAAGTCCGGCGACCCGGCCAAGCGCGCCGCCGCCATCGTCAAGGCGACCACCTTCTTCGACGACCCGAAGATCATCGCCGACGCGTCCCGCAACCTCGGCGAGGCCATGGTGGGCATCAACTGCGACACCCTCCCCGAGACCGAGCGCTACGCCAACCGCGGCTGGTAAGGCACCACATCCCATGAGCAACATCCCCGTCATAGGCGTCCTGGCCCTGCAGGGCGACGTACGGGAGCACCTCATCGCCCTGGCCGCGGCAGACGCCGTGGCCAGGCCGGTGCGGCGCCCCGAAGAGATCGCCGAGGTGGACGGCCTCGTCATCCCGGGCGGCGAGTCCACGACCATCTCCAAGCTGGCCGCCCTCTTCGGCGTGACGGAGCCCCTACGCGCGCGCGTGCGGAACGGCATGCCCGTCTACGGCACCTGCGCCGGCATGATCATGCTCGCCGACAAGATCCTCGACCCGCGCTCCGGCCAGGAGACGATCGGCGGCATCGACATGATCGTGCGCCGCAACGCCTTCGGGCGTCAGAACGAGTCCTTTGAAGCGGCGGTCGACGTCAAGGGAGTCGAGGGCGATCCTGTAGAGGGCGTTTTCATTCGCGCCCCTTGGGTCGAATCCGTGGGTGCCGAGGCCGAGGTGCTCGCCGAGCATGAAGGCCATATCGTCGCGGTCCGCCAGGGCAACGCGCTGGCCACGTCGTTCCACCCGGAACTGACCGGCGACCACCGTGTGCACTCCCTGTTCGTCGACATGGTGCGCGCCAACCGGGCAGCGGAGTCCTTGTAGGATCTCTGGCGTTCGTTGTTGGATGGGTTACGCGAAGGAGACAGGCAGATGTCCGGCCACTCTAAATGGGCTACGACGAAGCACAAGAAGGCCGTGATCGACGCCAAGCGCGGCAAGCTCTTCGCGAAGCTGATCAAGAACATCGAGGTCGCGGCCCGTATGGGTGGCGTTGACATCGAGGGTAACCCGACGCTCTACGACGCCATCCAGAAGGCGAAGAAGCAGTCGGTCCCGAACAAGAACATCGACTCCGCGGTCAAGCGCGGCGGCGGTCTCGAGGCCGGCGGCGCCGACTACGAGACGATCATGTACGAGGGTTACGGCCCGAACGGTGTCGCCGTGCTCATCGAGTGCCTCACCGACAACCGCAACCGCGCCGCCTCCGACGTCCGCGTCGCCATGACCCGCAACGGCGGCAACATGGCCGACCCGGGCTCCGTGTCGTACATGTTCAGCCGCAAGGGCGTCGTCATCGTCCCCAAGGGCGAGCTGAGCGAGGACGACGTCCTCACCGCCGTCCTGGAAGCCGGCGCCGAGGAGGTCAACGACCTCGGTGAGTCCTTCGAGGTCATCAGCGAGGCCACCGACCTGGTCGCGGTCCGCACCGCCCTCCAGGGGGCCGGCATCGACTACGACTCCGCCGACTCCAGCTTCGTGCCGTCCGTCCAGGTTGAGCTGGACGAGGAGGGCGCCAAGAAGATCTTCAAGCTGATCGACGCGCTCGAGGACAGCGACGACGTGCAGAACGTCTTCGCCAACTTCGATGTCAGCGACGAGATCATGGAGAAGGTCGACGCGTAACTCTGCCGCGAGCTGAGCGGTTTCGACGGGCCGACGGGGCATCCCCGTCGGCCCGTGGCTTTGCCGGGAGTTGCTGCCCGGCGTTGTCGGTGGCACCCGATAGCCTGCACAAACATGCGATCGGAGGGAGGGGGCGCGGCGTGCGCGTACTGGGGGTGGACCCGGGGCTGACCCGATGCGGTGTCGGCGTGGTCGAGGGCGTCGCCGGGCGGCCGTTGACGATGCTCGGCGTCGGTGTCGTACGCACCCCCGCGGACGCCGAGTTGGGACACCGTCTCGTCGTCATCGAGCAGGGCATCGAGCAGTGGCTGGACGAGCACAAGCCCGAATTCGTCGCCGTGGAGCGGGTGTTCAGCCAGCACAACGTCCGTACGGTGATGGGCACCGCCCAGGCCAGCGCCGTCGCCATGCTCTGTGCCGCCCGGCGCGGCATCCCCGTCGCGCTGCACACCCCCAGCGAGGTCAAGGCCGCGGTCACCGGCAGCGGTCGCGCCGACAAGGCCCAGGTCGGTGCCATGGTCACCCGCCTGCTGCGGCTCAGCGCCCCGCCCAAGCCGGCCGACGCCGCCGACGCCCTCGCGCTCGCCATCTGCCACATCTGGCGCGCCCCCGCGCAGAACCGACTCCAGCAGGCCGTCGCCCTGCACACAGCCAAAGCACCGAAAGGCCGTACGGCATGATCGCCTTCGTCAGTGGCACAGTGGCCGCCCTCGCTCCGGACGCCGCGGTCGTCGAGGTGGGCGGAGTCGGCATGGCCGTCCAGTGCACGCCGAACACCCTGTCCACCCTGCGCCTCGGCAAGCCCGCAAAGCTGCACACCTCGCTGGTGGTCCGCGAGGACTCCCTCACGCTGTACGGCTTCGCGGACGACGACGAACGGCAGACGTTCGAGCTGCTCCAGACCGCGAGCGGAGTCGGCCCGCGGCTGGCCCAGGCGATGCTGGCGGTGCACTCGCCCGACGCGCTGCGCCGAGCCGTCGCGACCGCCGACGAGAAGTCGCTCACCGCTGTCCCCGGCATCGGCAAGAAGGGCGCCCAGAAGCTGCTCCTGGAGCTGAAGGACCGCCTGGGCGAGCCCATCGGCGCGCCTGCGGTGGGCGCCCCGGTCACCCAGGGCTGGCGCGACCAGCTGCACGCCGCCCTGATCGGCCTCGGGTACGCGACGCGCGAGGCCGACGAGGCGGTCGCCGCGGTGGCTCCGCAGGCCGAGGCCGCCGAGGGCACGCCCCAGGTGGGCCGGCTGCTGAAGGCCGCGCTTCAGACCCTGAACAGAGCCCGCTGAACCGACCGATGCCCCGGTAAGGCCCGAAGGCGCCGCTCCGGGGACGCCCTGATCCTCGTACGATCCACCCGACCGCGACCGCGAGGCACACTCCATGAACTGGGACGACACCACCGACACCCCCGCCCCCGAGCGGCTCGTCGGTGCGTCCGCCGACCGTGAGGACCAGGCCGTAGAGGCCGCGCTGCGCCCGAAGGACCTGGACGAGTTCATCGGCCAGGAGAAGGTCCGCGAACAGCTCGACCTGGTGCTGCGCGCCGCACGCGCGCGTGGCGCCACAGCCGACCACGTGCTGCTCTCCGGCGCCCCCGGCCTCGGCAAGACCACCCTCTCGATGATCATCGCGGCCGAGATGGGCGCCCCCATCCGCATCACCAGCGGCCCCGCCATCCAGCACGCCGGCGATCTCGCCGCGATCCTCTCCTCCCTCCAGGAGGGCGAGGTCCTCTTCCTCGACGAGATCCACCGCATGTCCCGGCCCGCCGAGGAGATGCTGTACATGGCGATGGAGGACTTCCGTGTCGACGTCATCGTCGGCAAGGGGCCGGGTGCCACCGCCATCCCGCTGGAACTGCCCCCGTTCACCATGGTCGGCGCCACCACGCGCGCGGGCCTGCTGCCGCCCCCGCTGCGCGACCGCTTCGGCTTCACCGCGCACATGGAGTTCTACGAGCCCGTCGAGCTGGAGCGCGTCATCCACCGCTCGGCCAACCTCCTCGAGGTGGAGATCGAGGCCGACGGCGCCGCCGAGATCGCCGGCCGCTCCCGCGGCACGCCCCGGATCGCCAACCGCCTGCTGCGCCGGGTCCGCGACTACGCCCAGGTCAAGGCCGACGGGATCATCACGAGGGACATCGCCGCGGCCGCCCTCGCCGTCTACGAGGTCGACGAGCGCGGGCTGGACCGCCTCGACCGCGGCGTCCTGGAGGCCCTGCTGAAACTGTTCGGCGGTGGCCCGGTCGGCCTGTCCACACTCGCCGTCGCGGTGGGGGAGGAGCGCGAGACGGTCGAGGAGGTCGCCGAACCCTTCCTCGTACGGGAAGGCCTGCTCGCCCGCACCCCGCGCGGCCGGGTCGCCACCCCGGCGGCATGGGCGCATCTCGGCCTCACCCCGCCTGGCTCGCACCCTGCGGGAAACGGACAACAGGACCTGTTCGGGACGTGACGGCCCGGTCACGGCGAGCACACTGGCCGGAGCAGGAACCCCAGTGCCATGCTGAGCGTTGTTCCATGCGCGGAGACTCGCTTAGACTCCGCCGATGCCGCCTCAGTCGGCGGCACATATACCCCCAACCATCAGGCCGCTCACCATCGCGGTCGTGTGAAGGAAGTTCCGACCCGTGAGTCTCGTGACCCTCCTCCCGTTCATCGTGCTCATCGGGGCCATGTTCCTGATGACCCGGTCGGCCAAGAAGAAGCAGCAGCAGGCCGCCAACATGCGGAATGACATGCAGCCCGGATCCGGTGTTCGCACCATCGGTGGCATGTACGCCACCGTCAAGGAGGTCAGCGAAGACACGGTCCTCGTTGACGCCGGCCCGGGCGTCGAGCTTCTCTTCGCCAAGAACGCGATCGGCGCCGTCCTCTCCGACGACGAGTACAACCGCATCGTGCACGGCATCGAACACGACCTGAAGTCCGACGTCGTCCCGAACGACGCCTCCTCCCTCACCGAGGCCGACGAGCCTGCCGCTGCCGCCGCCTCCGACGAGAAGTCCGTCGACCTTGGTAAGAAGGTCGAGAAGGACGAGAAGGACGAGGTCGAGGAGCCGTCCGACGCCGTGGCCGCCGAGGCGAAGACGGACGACGAGCCGAAGAAGACCGACGGCGACACCGACGCGAAGTAGCCATGCTCCGGGGCGCGCGGGCCACGCCTGCGCGCCCCCGGGCATGCTGAGCTCGCACGGGATCCCGACACCATGTCATGGCCGCCCGCCTGTTGATCCGGAGCGAGGCGGCCCGAGAGGGAGTACGAGAAGGTGGCAGCACCTAAGAAGGGCCGGAACGCGAGCGCCCAGAGCAAGCCAGGGCGCTCGCTGGCCCTCATCCTGATCGCCATCGCGGCGCTCACCGGAGGGATGTTCGCCTCGGGGCACACCACTCCGCGACTCGGTATCGACCTGGCCGGCGGCACGAGCATCACGCTTCGCGCGGTTGCCGAGCCTGGCCAGGAATCCGCGATCAACAAGACCAACATGGACACCGCGGTCGAGATCATGGAGCGCCGTGTCAATGGTCTTGGTGTCTCGGAGTCCGAGGTTCAGACCCAGGGCAACAAGAACATCATCGTGAACATCCCCAAGGGCACGAACTCCAAGGAAGCGCGGGCCCAGGTAGGCACCACCGCCAAGCTGTACTTCCGGCCGGTCGTCGCCACCGAGGTGTCGGGCGGCGGTGCGACCCCCACCCCCTCGCCGAGCGCCTCCAGCAGCGCGTCGGGTGACTCCACCGACAAGGCGACCTCCTCGGCCTCTCCCTCCGGCTCGACCAGCCCCTCGGCGAGCTCCACCACGCAGGGCCGCGCGGTCACCGACGCCCTGAAGGCCGACCCGACGCCGTCCACGAGTGCCTCCTCCAGCGGCTCCCCGTCCGCGAGCAGCACCCCCTCCGGCGACTCCTCGACCAGCAAGCTCGAAGCGCAGTACGCCGCGCTGGACTGCTCGAAGAAGGCCGCCCGCGCCAAGGCCGGTGACGGCGCCAAGCCCACCGAGCCCACCGTCGCCTGCGGTCAGAACTCGCAGGGCCAGTGGCAGAAGTACATCCTCGGCCCCGCCGAGGTCGACGGCACGGACGTCAAGAGCGCCCAGGCCACCTTCCAGACCACGACCGGCGCCGGCTGGACCGTGAACATGAAGTTCACGGGCGAGGGCAGCAAGAAGTTCGCCGCCACCACCGGCAAGCTGGCACAGAACCAGTCCCCGCAGAACCAGTTCGCCATCGTGCTGGACGGCGAGGTCGTCTCCGACCCGTTCGTCCGCGAAGCCCTGACGGGCGGCAGCGCCGAGATCTCCGGCAACTTCAACCAGGAGTCGGCGCAGAGCCTCGCCAACATGCTGTCGTACGGCGCCCTGCCGCTGTCCTTCCAGGAGGACAGCGTCACCACGGTGACCGCCGCGCTCGGCGGTGAGCAGCTGAAGGCCGGTCTGATCGCCGGTGCGATCGGTCTCGCCCTGGTCGTCATCTACCTGCTGGTCTACTACCGCGGCCTGTCGCTGATCGCGCTCCTCTCGCTGCTGATCTCCGCGGCCCTGACCTACACGATCATGGCGCTGCTCGGCCCGACCATCGGCTTCGCGCTGAACCTGCCGGCCGTCTGCGGTGCCATCGTCGCCATCGGCATCACAGCGGACTCGTTCATCGTGTACTTCGAACGCGTCCGGGACGAGATCCGAGAGGGCCGCTCGCTGCGGCCCGCCGTCGAGCGTGCCTGGCCGCGCGCCCGGCGCACCATCCTGGTCTCCGACTTCGTGTCGTTCCTCGCCGCCGCGGTGCTCTTCATCGTCACCGTCGGCAAGGTCCAGGGCTTCGCGTTCACGCTCGGCCTGACCACCCTGCTCGACGTGGTCGTCGTGTTCCTGTTCACCAAGCCGCTGCTGACGCTCATGGCCCGCAGCAAGTTCTTCTCCAGTGGCCACAGCTGGTCCGGTCTCGATCCCAAGCGACTGGGTGCCAAGCCGCCGCTGCGCCGTAACCGCCGTCCCGCTCACCCCGCCGGCCCTGTCGACCCGAAGGAGGCGTGAGTATGTCGAAGCTCGGCAACCTCGGCGCCCGACTGCACCGTGGCGAGGTCGGCTACGACTTCGTCGGCAACCGCAAGCTCTGGTACGGCCTCTCGATCCTGATCACCATCACGGCCATCGTCGGCCTGGCGGTGCGCGGCCTGAACATGGGCATCGAGTTCCAGGGCGGGGCCGTCTTCAACACCCCGAAGACCAGCGTCTCGGTGTCCCAGGCGCAGGAGTACGCGGAAGAGGCGTCCGGCCACGACGCGATCGTCCAGAAGCTCGGCGACGGCGACGAGGCCACGCTGCGCATCCAGGTCGCGGGCATCGACACCACGCAGGCCAACAAGGTCTCGGCGGAGCTGGCGGAGAAGCTCGGCGTCGAGGAGAGCGACGTCACCGGCGAGCTGGTCGGTCCCAGCTGGGGTGAGCAGATCGCCAACAAGGCCTGGCAGGGCCTGGGGATCTTCCTGGTCCTTGTGGTGATCTATCTGGCGATCGCGTTCGAGTGGCGCATGGCACTCGCGGCGTTCGTCGCACTGATCCACGACATCACGATCACGGTCGGTATCTACGCCCTCGTCGGATTCGAGGTCACACCGGGCACGGTGATCGGTCTGCTGACGATCCTCGGTTACTCGCTCTACGACACGGTCGTCGTCTTCGACAGTCTCAAGGAGCAGACGAAGGACATCACGAAACAGACCCGCTGGACCTACAGCGATATCGCGAACCGCTCGATCAACAGCACCCTGGTCCGCTCCGTCAACACCACGGTGGTCGCGCTGCTGCCGGTGGCGGGCCTGCTGTTCATCGGTGGCGGTTTCCTCGGCGCGGGCATGCTCAACGACATCTCGCTGTCGCTGTTCGTCGGTCTCGCCGCCGGTGCGTACTCCTCGATCTTCATCGCCACACCGCTCGTCGCCGACCTCAAGGAGCGCGAGCCGCAGATGAAGGCCCTGAGGAAGCGCGTCCTCGCCAAGCGGGCACAGTCCGCCGCGCAGGGCGAGTCCCCGGACGCCCCGGCCGGCGACGGGCTGCTGGACGACGAGCCCGACGACGCCACCCCCGCGGTGGTCGGGCCCCGCAACCAGCCCGCGGCCCGCAACCGGGGCCGTGGCCGACCCTCGGGGAAGCGGCGATGACGGACATCAGGGAGCTGCTGCTCAGCCGTATCCGTGACGTGGCGGACTACCCGGAGCCGGGTGTGATGTTCAAGGACATCACCCCGCTCCTGGCGGACCCGGCGGCGTTCACGGCGCTCACCGACGCGCTGGCCGAGATCGCCGGGAAAACCGGCGCCACGAAGATCGTCGGCCTGGAGGCCCGCGGTTTCATCCTCGGAGCTCCGGTCGCCGTCCGCGCGGGCGTCGGCTTCATCCCCGTACGCAAGGCCGGCAAGCTCCCCGGGGCGACCCTCAGCCAGGCGTACGACCTGGAGTACGGCTCCGCGGAGATCGAGGTCCACGCAGAGGACCTGGCTGCCGGTGACCGTGTCCTCGTCATCGACGACGTCCTGGCGACGGGCGGCACCGCGGAGGCCTCGGTCCAGCTGATCCGCCGGGCCGGCGCCGAGGTGGCCGGCCTGGCCGTCCTCATGGAACTCGGCTTCCTCGGCGGCCGAGCCCGTCTGGAACCGACCCTGGCGGGCGCCCCGCTGGAGTCACTGCTCACGGTCTGATCCGAGGAACACCCACAGCAGCACGGGATGCCGCGCACCTGCACGACAGGGGCGCGGCATCCGGCATGTCGGGCCCGCCGCCCGCCCCCGGCCTCCCTCTCCTGGATGGCGTGAAACCCCGCTGCCCGATGCATGCGGGTCGTGCGTGAGAGGCGTACGCGACCCCCGTGCCAGACCCGCGCAACCCCCACGCCACCGTCCGGACACCGTCCTGACCGGCGCCGTGGAATCCGGCGGCAGCCTCTTGCGTTTCTCCGGTAGACGGTCCTCACATCCGGCTGCAGGCGATCCCGGGGCGCAGGATCGCTACCATGGGGTTTCCGGAGCCTGACCGGGGGACCCGGATCGCGCACGAGGAGCCCTCTTGCCAGACGAGGCCCAGCACCTGACCGCCGCCAAGCCCGAGTCCGCCTCAGGGCCCACGGCGAAGCCCGCGCCGAACGCGTCGCACGCGAAGAACGACGCGCGTGGGGCGGTCGAGCATGCCCAGTCCGCGCCCGTCGACAAGCCGGCCGAGCAGACGCGACCCAAGCCCGCCCCGCCCGAGCGCCCGGCACCGGCAGTGCGCCCGAACACCGGCCAGCCCGCCCGCACCGGCTCCTCCAACCGCGTCCGTGCCCGCCTCGCCCGTCTCGGCGTCCAGCGCTCCAACCCGTACAACCCGGTGCTCGAGCCGCTGCTGCGCATAGTGCGCAGCAACGACCCGAAGATCGAGACCGCCACGCTCCGCCAGATCGAGAAGGCCTACCAGGTCGCCGAGCGCTGGCACCGCGGCCAGAAGCGCAAGAGCGGCGACCCGTACATCACGCACCCCCTCGCCGTCACCACCATCCTCGCCGAGCTGGGTATGGATCCGGCCACCCTGATGGCGGGCCTGCTGCACGACACCGTCGAGGACACCGAGTACGGCCTCGACCAGCTCCGCCGTGACTTCGGTGACTCAGTGGCACTGCTCGTCGACGGCGTCACCAAGCTCGACAAGGTCAAGTTCGGCGAGGCCGCGCAGGCCGAGACCGTGCGCAAGATGGTCGTGGCGATGGCCAAGGACCCCCGCGTCCTGGTCATCAAGCTCGCCGACCGCCTGCACAACATGCGCACCATGCGTTACCTCAAGCGCGAGAAGCAGGAGAAGAAGGCGCGCGAGACGCTGGAGATCTACGCGCCGCTCGCTCACCGCCTCGGCATGAACACCATCAAGTGGGAACTGGAGGACCTCGCCTTCGCGATCCTCTACCCCAAGATGTACGACGAGATCGTACGGCTGGTGGCCGAGCGGGCACCGAAGCGTGACGAGTATCTGGCCATAGTGACCGACGAGGTCCAGCAGGACCTGCGGGCCGCGCGCATCAAGGCGACCGTCACCGGCCGCCCGAAGCACTACTACAGCGTCTACCAGAAGATGATCGTCCGCGGACGTGACTTCGCGGAGATCTACGACCTGGTGGGGATTCGTGTACTTGTCGACACGGTCCGCGACTGTTATGCCGCCCTCGGCACCGTGCACGCGCGATGGAATCCGGTCCCCGGCCGGTTCAAGGACTACATCGCGATGCCCAAGTTCAACATGTACCAGTCGCTGCACACGACGGTCATCGGCCCCAACGGCAAGCCGGTCGAACTCCAGATCCGTACGTTCGACATGCACCGCCGCGCCGAGTACGGCATCGCCGCGCACTGGAAGTACAAGCAGGAAGCCGTCGCCGGCGCCTCCAAGGTGCGCTCCGACGCGCCCAAGTCGTCCGGCAAGGGCAAGGACGACCACCTCAACGACATGGCGTGGCTGCGTCAGCTCCTCGACTGGCAGAAGGAGACCGAGGACCCGGGCGAGTTCCTGGAGTCCCTGCGCTTCGACCTGTCCCGCAACGAGGTCTTCGTCTTCACTCCGAAGGGCGACGTCATAGCGCTCCCCGCGGGCGCCACCCCGGTCGACTTCGCGTACGCCGTCCACACCGAGGTCGGCCACCGCACCATAGGAGCGCGGGTCAACGGCAGGCTCGTACCGCTCGAATCCACCCTGGACAACGGCGACTTGGTGGAGGTCTTCACCTCCAAGGCACCCGGCGCGGGGCCCTCCCGCGACTGGCTCGGCTTCGTGAAGTCGCCGCGTGCCCGCAACAAGATCCGGGCCTGGTTCTCGAAGGAGCGCCGTGACGAGGCGATCGAGCAGGGCAAGGACTCCATCGTCCGCGCGATGCGCAAGCAGAACCTGCCGATCCAGCGCATCCTGACCGGCGACTCGCTCGTCACGCTCGCCCACGAGATGCGCTACGCGGACATCTCCGCGCTGTACGCGGCGATCGGCGAAGGGCACGTCTCCGCACAGAACATCGTGCAGAAGCTCGTCCAGGCCCTCGGCGGCGAGGAAGCCGCCACGGAGGAGATCGACGAGTCGGTCCCGCCGGCCCGCGGCCGCAGCCGCAAGCGCCGCTCCAGCGCCGACCCGGGCGTGATCGTCAAGGGCGTCGAGGACGTGTGGGTCAAGCTGGCCCGCTGCTGTACGCCGGTCCCCGGCGACCCGATCATGGGCTTCGTCACCCGCGGCAGTGGAGTATCGGTTCACCGCACCGACTGTGTGAACGTGGATTCCCTGTCCCGCGAGCCCGAGCGCATCCTCGAGGTCGAGTGGGCGCCCACCCAGTCCTCGGTCTTCCTGGTCGCCATCCAGGTCGAGGCCCTGGACCGCTCCCGGCTCCTCTCGGACGTCACGCGCGTCCTGTCCGACCAGCACGTCAACATTCTCTCCGCGGCCGTCCAGACCTCCCGCGACCGCGTCGCCACGTCCCGCTTCACCTTCGAGATGGGCGACCCGAAGCACCTCGGGCACGTCCTGAAGGCGGTCAGGGGCGTCGAGGGCGTCTACGACGTGTACCGGGTGACGTCGGCGCGCAGCCGGTCGTAACCGCCGTATCAGGGACGAAGAAGGGGCTCCCCGCGGGGAGCCCCTTCTCTCGCGTATCGACCGGGTGTGACCGGGTGTCAGCCGCCGAACTCCTGAAGACCCTTCAGGGCCTGGTCCAGCAGCGCCTGGCGGCCCTCCAGCTCACGCTCCAGCTTGTCGGCCTTGGCGTTGTTGCCCTGGGCGCGGGCCTGCTCGATCTGGCCCCTCAGCTTGTCCACGGCGGCCTGGAGCTGACCGGTCAGCCCCTCGGCACGCGCGCGTGCCTCCGGGTTGGTCCGGCGCCACTCGTTCTCCTCGGCGTCCTGGATGGCACGCTCGACGGCGTGCATCCTGCCCTCGACCTTCGGGCGGGCGTCGCGGGGCACGTGGCCGATGGCCTCCCAGCGCTCGTTGATCGTGCGGAAGGCGGCACGCGTGCCCTTCAGGTCGCCGATCGGCAGGAGCTTCTCGGCCTCCTCGGCCAGCTCCTCCTTCAGCTTCAGGTTCTCGGCCTGCTCGGCGTCCCGCTCGGCGAAGACCGAGCTGCGGGCGGCGAAGAAGATGTCCTGGGCGCCGCGGAAGCGGTTCCACAGGTCGTCCTCGTGCTCGCGCTGGGCGCGGCCCGCGGCCTTCCACTCCGACATCAGCTCGCGGTAACGAGCCGCCGTCGGGCCCCAGTCGGTCGACCCGGACAGCGACTCGGCCTCGGCGACCAGCCGCTCCTTGGTCTTGCGGGCATCCTCGCGCTGCGCGTCCAGCTGCGCGAAGTGCGCCTTGCGGCGCTTGGAGAACGCCGACCGGGCGTGCGAGAAGCGGTGCCACAGCTCGTCGTCCGACTTGCGGTCGAGCCGCGGCAGACCCTTCCAGGTGTCCACCAGGGCCCGCAGCCGCTCACCGGCGGCCCGCCACTGGTCGGACTGCGCCAGCTCCTCGGCCTCGGTGACCAGCGCCTCCTTGGAGTGCCGGGCCTCGTCGGACTGCTTCGCCCGCTGCTGCTTGCGCTCCTCGCGACGCTTGCCGACCGTCTCGACCAGCTTGTCCAGGCGGGTCCGCAGGGCATCCAGATCGCCGACCGCGTGATGGGCGTCGACCTGCTCACGGATGTGATCGATCGCGGTCTGGGCGTCCTTCGCCGACAGGTCGGTGGTCTTTACTCGCTTCTCGAGGAGGCCGATCTCGACAACCAGGCCTTCGTACTTGCGCTCGAAATAGGCCAGGGCCTCGTCAGGAGTGCCTGCCTGCCAAGAGCCGACAACCTGCTCGCCGTCGGCCGTACGCACGTACACGGTCCCCGTCTCGTCGACGCGGCCCCACGGGTCGCTGCTCACAGCGCCTCCTCCACATGATGCCTGCTAGGGGCCATTGTTCCCCCGGGCATCGTCCACAGTTTCGTCACGGCCAACATAGGCGACCGACGGGTTGCCTGTCCGCATCCCGCGCGACCGAAGTTCCGCAGTTGGGGGTCAGGATTTCGCGACCGTCGCCTTGTTGATGACGACCGTCGCATTGGGGGCGGTGTTCCCCGTCGTGGGATCGGCGGGCTGGGCTCCGGCGTCCGCGATCTTCTTCAGGACCTTCATGCCCGCCTCGGACACAGTGCCGAACGGTGTGTAGTCGGGCGGGAGCTGACTGTCCTGGTAGACGAGGAAGAACTGGCTTCCTCCGGTGTTGCGCCCCTCCTTGGTCTGGGCGTTGTACTGGTTGGCCATCGCGACCGTGCCCGCCGGGTACACGTTGCCCTTGAGGCTCGCGTCCTTGAGGTTCTCGTCCGGAATCGTGTACCCCGGGCCGCCCATCCCGGTGCCCTGCGGGTCGCCGCACTGCAGCACGTAGATGCCGCTGTCCGTGAGCCGGTGGCACTTGGAGTGGTCGAAGTAGCCCTTGCCGGCGAGGAAGGCGAACGAGTTCACGGTGTGCGGCGCGGCCGACGCCTTCAGCGCGATGTCTATGTCACCGCACGTCGTCGCGAGCTTCATCGCGTACTTCGCGGACTTGTCGACGGTCAGCTCCGGCTCCTTCTTCCAGGTCGCCGTCTTGACCTTGCCCGCGGCGGGCTTCTCGCACGGGTCCGGGGCCTTGCCGGTCGGAGTGGGGCTGACCTCCGCGCCCGCGTTCTCCTTCTTGGTGCCGTCGTCCTTGAGTACCCCGGTCGTGTACAGCGCGAGGCTGCCGATGACGACCACTCCGAGCACCGACGCGATCACCGAGTTGCGCATCCGCGACTTGCGCCGGGCGGACGTGCGCCGCTGCTGCTGCCGCAAGAACTTCTCCCGGGCGAGCTGACGCCGCCGCTGTTCCTGGCTGACCACCGGGTTCTCTCCTCATGCGTCGTGGGTGTCGACCGGTACGCGTGCGTCCGGTGAGCCGACTGCCTGCGTGTGCCCCGTACCGTATATGGGTTCGCTGAGGAATCGGCAGCGCCGGTAGGCTCTGACGTCAGGCGGAGCCCGCCGACAAACCACCCGTGTCGACACAAACGAAGGACGATCGTGCTCATTGCCGGGTTCCCCGCCGGGGCCTGGGGGACGAACTGTTATCTCGTCGCCCCCGCCGCCGGTGAGGAGTGCGTGATCATCGACCCGGGCCACGAGGCGGCCCCAGGAGTCGAGGAAGCGCTGAAGAAGCATCGGCTCAAGCCCGTCGCCGTCGTCCTCACCCACGGCCACCTCGACCACGTGGCCTCGGTCGTCCCCGTGTGCGGTGCGCACGACGTGCCGGCCTGGATCCACCCCGAGGACCGGTACATGATGAGCGACCCCGAGAAGGCGCTCGGCCGGTCCATCGGCATGCAGCTGATGGGCGAGCTGACCGTCGGGGAGCCGGACGACGTCAAGGAGCTGACCGATGGCGCGAAGCTGGCGCTGGCGGGGATGGAGCTCACCGTCGCGCACGCGCCCGGCCATACCAAGGGGTCGGTGACCTTCGGCCTGCCCGAGGCGGCGGACATCCCGCCGATCCTGTTCTCGGGCGACCTGCTGTTCGCCGGCTCCATCGGACGCACCGACCTGCCCGGCGGTGACATGGCCGAGATCCTCGACTCGCTGGCCCGCGTGTGCCTGCCGCTCGACGACTCGACCGTGGTGCTGTCCGGCCACGGCCCCCAGACGACCATCGGCCAGGAGCGTGCCACCAACCCCTATCTGCGGCAGGTGGCCGCCGGCCCGGGAGCTCCCGAGGCTCCCCGACGAGGAATGTGACGAGAGACTTCCGTGAGCACGTTTCAAGCACCCAAGGGCACGTACGACCTGATCCCGCCGGACTCCGCCAGGTATCTGGCCGTCCGCGAGGCGATCGCGGCTCCCCTGCGCAACTCCGGCTACGGCTACATCGAGACGCCCGGCTTCGAGAGCGTCGAGCTGTTCGCTCGCGGCGTGGGCGAGTCCACCGACATCGTGACCAAGGAGATGTACGCCTTCGAGACCAAGGGTGGCGACAAGCTCGCCCTGCGCCCCGAGGGCACGGCCTCGGTCCTGCGCGCGGCCCTGGAGGCCAACCTGCACAAGGCGGGCAACCTCCCGGTCAAGCTCTGGTACTCCGGCTCCTACTACCGCTACGAGCGCCCCCAGAAGGGCCGTTACAGGCACTTCTCCCAGGTCGGCGCCGAGGCGCTCGGTGCCGAGGACCCGGCGCTGGACGCCGAGTTGATCATCCTGGCCGACCAGGCCTACCGCTCGCTGGGCCTGAGCAACTTCCGCATCCTGCTCAACAGCCTGGGCGACCAGGAGTGCCGTCCGGTCTACCGGGCCGCTCTCCAGGACTTCCTGCGCGGCCTGGACCTGGACGAGGACACCCTGCGCCGGGCGGACATCAACCCGCTGCGTGTCCTGGACGACAAGCGCGAGTCGGTCCAGAAGCAGCTCGGGGGCGCCCCGCTGCTGCGCGACTACCTCTGCGACGCCTGCAAGGCGTACCACGAGGAGGTCCGCGAGCTGATCACGGCGGTCGGCGTCGCCTTCGAGGACGACCCGAAGCTGGTGCGCGGTCTGGACTACTACACGCGTACGACCTTCGAGTTCGTCCACGACGGCCTGGGTTCCCAGTCCGCGGTGGGCGGCGGCGGCCGCTACGACGGGCTGTCCGAGATGATCGGCGGCCCCGCCCTGCCGTCCGTCGGCTGGGCACTCGGTGTCGACCGCACGGTGCTCGCCCTGGAGGCGGAGGGCGTGGAGCTCCAACTCCCGTCGTCCACCAGCGTGTTCGCGGTACCGCTCGGCGAGGAGGCCCGCCGGGTGCTGTTCGCCAAGGTCACCGAGCTGCGCAAGGTCGGCATCGCGGCGGACTTCTCGTACGGCAACAAGGGCCTCAAGGGCGCGATGAAGAACGCCAACCGCAGTGGCGCCCGCTACACGATCGTCGCCGGTGAGCGTGACCTCGCCGAGGGCGTCGTCCAGCTCAAGGACATGGAGTCCGGCGAGCAGGCGGCAGTCGGTGTCAACGAGATCGTGGCCGAACTGGAAGCCCGACTGGGCTGAGTTTCGGAGAGGTTCGGAAGAGGGCGGGCACCGAAGCGGTGCCCGCCCTTCTGCCGCCCTTCTGCCGCCCTTCTGCCGTCCTGAAGGCGCTCTGAAGGCGTCCCGACGGTGTCCTGAACGGTGCCCCTCGTGACGGTCGCGCGTATTTCCTTATCCCCAGCGAACGGTGGGAAGGCGTGCGTGTACGGCACAATGTGCCCTGTCCGGAGAAACTCCAAGTCTCAAGTGACGGAATCGGCGTGATGAGCAAGACGACAGTCAAGGACGTCTCCACCGAGCCCGAGCCGGAGCGCGCCGAGGCGTCGCCCGGTTCGGCGGGCAGCAGCCGTGCGTTCGCCCTGATGCTGGTGATCGCCGGCGCGGCCGGCGTGCTTGCCGCGTGGGTCATCACGATCGACAAGTTCAAGATCCTCGAGGCGAAGGCCGAGGGGAAGACCTTCACGCCCGGCTGCAGCCTGAACCCGATCGTATCGTGCGGCAGCATCATGGAGAGCAAGCAGGCGGCCGTCTTCGGGTTCCCCAACCCGATGCTCGGACTGGTCTGTTACGGCATGGTCATCTGCGTCGGCATGAGCCTGCTCAGCCGCGCCCGCTTCCCGCGCTGGTACTGGCTGACCTTCAACTTCGGCACGCTCTTCGGCGTCGTCTTCTGCACCTGGCTGATGTACCAGTCGCTGTACAACATCAACGCGCTGTGCCTGTGGTGCTCGCTCGCCTGGGCCGCGACGATCACGATGTTCTGGTACGTGACCTCCTTCAACGTCCGCAACGGCTTCCTGCCCGCGCCGCGCCCGCTGAAGAACTTCCTCGCCGAGTTCACCTGGGTGCTCCCGGTGACGCACTGCGGTGTCATCGTCATGCTGATCCTGACCCGCTGGGGCAGCCAGCTCTGGGCCGCCTGACCCGCTCGGACGTCGATGTCAGTGCGGTGATTTAGGGTTTGCAACGTGGAGCCCGACCTGTTCACCGCCGCCGCAGAAGAACGCCAGGAGAAGGACCCAGCCGGAAGTCCCCTGGCGGTGCGCATGCGCCCGCGCACCCTGGACGAGGTCGTGGGCCAGCAGCACCTGCTGAAACCGGGCTCGCCCCTGCGCAGACTCGTCGGCGAGTCCGGCGGCGGGCCCGCCGGACCGTCCTCGGTGATCCTCTGGGGTCCGCCCGGCACCGGCAAGACGACCCTGGCGTACGTGGTCTCCAAGGCCACCAACAAGCGCTTCGTCGAGCTCTCCGCCATCACCGCCGGGGTGAAGGAGGTCCGTGCGGTCATCGAGGGCGCACGGCGTGCCACCGGCGGCTTCGGCAAGGAGACCGTCCTCTTCCTCGACGAGATCCACCGCTTCAGCAAGGCCCAGCAGGACTCCCTCCTCCCGGCCGTCGAGAACCGCTGGGTGACCCTGATCGCGGCGACCACCGAGAACCCGTACTTCTCGATCATCTCCCCGCTGCTGTCCCGCTCCCTGCTGCTCACCCTCGAACCCCTCACCGACGACGACGTCAGAGGCCTGCTGAAGCGGGCACTGAGCGACGAGCGGGGACTGAGCGACGCCGTCGCGCTCCCCGAGGACACCGAGGAGCACCTGCTGCGCATCGCCGGCGGCGACGCCCGCCGCGCCCTGACCGCCCTGGAGGCGGCAGCCGGGGCGGCGCTCGACAAGGGCGAGCCGCAGATCGGCCTCCAGACCCTGGAGGAGACGGTCGACCGGGCGGCGGTGAAATACGACCGCGACGGCGACCAGCACTACGACGTGGCCAGCGCCCTCATCAAGTCCATCCGCGGCTCCGACGTCGACGCCGCCCTTCACTACCTGGCCCGGATGATCGAGGCCGGCGAGGACCCCCGCTTCATCGCCCGCCGCCTGATGATCTCCGCCAGCGAGGACATCGGCCTGGCCGACCCGAACGCCCTGCCGATCGCGGTCGCCGCCGCCCAGGCCGTCGCCATGATCGGCTTCCCCGAGGCCGCCCTCACCCTCAGCCACGCCACCATCGCCCTCGCCCTCGCACCCAAGTCCAACGCCGCGACCACCGCGATCGGCGCCGCCATGGACGACGTACGCAAGGGCATGGCGGGCCCGGTGCCGCCCCACCTGCGCGACGGGCACTACAAGGGCGCCGCCAAGCTCGGACATGCGCAGGGGTACGTCTATCCACACGACCTCTCCGAGGGCATCGCCGAGCAGCAGTACGCCCCGGACGCCCTCAAGGACCGCGAGTACTACACCCCGACCCGGCACGGCGCCGAGGCGCGGTACGCGGACGCGGTGGAGTGGACCAGGAAACACCTCGGTCGGAAGCGCTCCTGAGCACCCTGTAGAATCCGTTGAAGTGCTGTGTCCCGTGCAGTCAGAACGGGACGGTCAGCCGGAGCCCGGTCCTCCTCGGAAGGCCGGCTCCAGGAGCGTCGCGCACCGTCGATTCGGTGTCGCGGGCAGCCCACCACCACTCGTCGCACGACGAGAACGGTCGGTGGGCCACTCGCGTGCTGCACGTATGTGCCCAGACCAGGGGAGCGGCTGCCCGGCAGGTCCTCGGACCTCAAGGGTTTCCCCGGCTGCGGATGCGACCTCCCTCAACCCTGACAAGCCGAGAACAAGGAAATGAGAAGCAGTGGCGAATCAGTCCCGCCCCAAGGTCAAGAAGTCGCGTGCCCTCGGCATCGCGCTGACCCCGAAGGCTGTCAAGTACTTCGAGGCCCGTCCCTACCCGCCGGGTGAGCACGGCCGTGGCCGCAAGCAGAACTCGGACTACAAGGTCCGTCTGCTGGAGAAGCAGCGTCTGCGTGCGCAGTACGACGTGTCCGAGCGCCAGCTCGTCCGCGCCTACGAGCGTGCCTCCAAGGTTCAGGGCAAGACTGGTGAGGCCCTGATCATCGAGCTCGAGCGTCGTCTCGACGCCCTGGTGCTGCGTTCGGGCATCGCCCGCACCATCTACCAGGCCCGTCAGATGGTCGTTCACGGCCACATCGAGGTCAACGGCCAGAAGGTCGACAAGCCGTCCTTCCGCGTCAAGCCCGACGACGTCGTGATGGTCCGCGAGCGCAGCCGTGAGAAGACCCTCTTCTCGATCTCCCGCGAGGGTGGCTTCGCCCCCGACGGTGAGACCCCGCGCTACCTCCAGGTGAACCTCAAGGCCCTGGCGTTCCGCCTGGACCGTGAGCCGAACCGCAAGGAGATCCCGGTGATCTGCGACGAGCAGCTCGTCGTCGAGTACTACGCCCGTTGATCCTTCAGCGGTCGTAGGACTTCTGCGCCTCAGCCCGTCGTCTCCCCGCCCTTCCGGGTGGGGGAGGCGGCGGGCTTTCGCATGGTCACGGTCGCCGTGACATGCCGTGCCGGTCCTCGCGGCGACACCACGGCGTCCGACGGCAGCCGCCCCAGTGCCCGGCGTACGGCGTCCTCCCGGCCGAGCGCCGCCCCTGTCGTACGCACTCCGCGTACCGCTCGTCGCCGAGCCGTTCCCGAGCCGCCGTCTCGCACAGCGCGTGCGGCGCGTTGAAGCAGGCCGAGCCGAACAGCGGAAGCCCCACCGACGGCCACATCCCCGCCGCGGCGCCCTGCAGCACCGCGGCCTCCACGGGATCGCCCTCCGCGCCGGTGACCAGGGCCAGCAGTTCCACCGCCAGCACCGAGCCGAGCAGGTCGTGGAAGGAGTGGGCGCTGCCGAGGCAGTCCGTCAGCAGCGCACGGGCGCCGGGCAGGTCGCCGTCGGCCCAGGCGGCGTACGCCAGGACGTACAGCGCGTAGGAGCGCGCCCAGCGCTCACCGTGGTCCTCGCACACCTGGCGGACGTCCTCGCACAGGCGTACCGCGTCCGGCAGGTCGCCCTGGAAGGCCCGCGTCATCGCCAGTTCCACCTGGCCCATCAGCACATTGCTGTTGAGCTCGCCGATCTCCTGATAGCGGCCGAGGGCCGAGCGCAGCAGCGTTTCGGCACGCTCCATGTCGTCGGAGAGCAGGGCCAGACAGCCGGTACGGTGCTCGGCGTACGCCACCGCCGTGGGGTCGGCGGCACGTTCCGCCTCCTCACGGCACTGAGACAGCACCCCCAGCGCGGGCACCGTGTCGCCCTGCAGGATCGCCACATAGCCGAGCACCCACAGGGCCTTCAGGCGGGACTGCTCATGACCGGAGTCCAGTGCCACGGCCTCCTCCAGCCAGTGCCGCCCCTCCGACAGCCGGCCGCAGCCGACCCAGTAGAACCACAGGGAGCCCGCGAGGTACTGGCCCAGATGCGCGTCGTCCGGCTCGCTCAGGCAGTGGTCCAGGGCGCGCCTCAGGTTCGGAAGCTCCGCCTCGACCCGCGCCGCCACCTCGTCCTGCCGAGGTGAGAACCACTCCAGCTCGCACCAGGTCGTCAGCCCCAGATACCAGTCGCGGTGCCGGCGCCGCAGCCGGGCCGCGTCGCCGGTCGCCGTCAGCCAGTCGGCGCCGTAGGCCCGGATCGTGTCCAGCATGCGGTAGCGCACGCCGGCCGGTGTCTCCTCACGCGTGACCACGCACTGCGCGAGCAGCTGGGAGAGCACCTCGAGGATGTCGTCGGAGTGCAGGCCCTGGCCGCCGCACACGTACTCGACGGCCTCCAGGTCGAACCGGCCCGCGAAGACCGACAGCCGCGCCCACAGCAACCGTTCCTCGGGCGTGCACAGTTCATGGCTCCAGCCGATCGCCGTACGCAGTGTCCGATGGCGTGGCAACCCATCCCGCCCGCCGCCGGTCAGCAGCCGGAACCGGTCGTCGAGCCGCTCCAGCACCTGCCCCGGGGACAGCATCCGCAGCCGTCCGGCGGCCAGCTCGATGGCCAGCGGGATCCCGTCCAGGCGACGGCACACCTCCCGCACGTCCGCGTCGTCCCCTGCGACCACTCCGGGCTGTGCCGCACGGTCCACGAGCAGTTCCACCGCCTCGTCCTCGCCCAGCGGCGCCAGCGGAAACAGCAGTTCGCCCGTCACGCCCAGCGGTCTGCGCCCCACGGCGAGCACCCGCAGGCCCGGCAGCCGGCGCAGCAGCTCGCGCACCAGCTCCGCACAGGCGTCCACGAGGTGCTCGAACCCGTCCAGGATCAGCAGGAGTTGACGGTCGGCGAGATGCGCCAGCAGCGTCTCGTGGGGCAGGCGGGTCGTGTGGTCCGTCAGCCCCAGCGCCTCCACGACGGCGTAGTCGACGAACTCCGGGTCACGCACCGACGCCAGGTCCACATGCCGCACACCGTCGCGGGGCGTGCACCGCGCGGCCGCGCGCGCCGCCAGCCGTGACTTGCCGACGCCGCCCGCCCCCGTCACCGTGACCAGCCGCACGGTTCCGAGCGCCTCGGCCAGCCCGGCGAGTTCGGCCGAACGGCCCACGAACGTGCTGAGGTCCAGGGGCGGACCGGCGGACTCGGGGGAGTGGGCGCGCTGTTGATCCCGCATGGGATACGGAGCGTACTGAAGCGTGTTCGGTCCGTACAATCGCCTCTCGCGACTCGGCCGCGCACGGGGCGGTAATCCGGTGTGGACCGGCATCCCCGGCGCGATAGGCTCGGTGCACGACTTTTTCGATGTAGACCGATGTAGAGGCACGTTTCAGGGAGCGGGTGCACACAGTGTCCGGTGGAGAGGTGGCCGGGATCCTGGTGGCCGTCTTCTGGGCGATCCTGGTCTCCTTCCTCGCCGTTGCACTGGTGAGGCTGGCCCAGACGCTCAAGGCGACCACCAAGCTCGTCGCGGACGTGACCGACCAGGCAGTCCCGCTCCTGGCAGAGGCCTCCACGGCGGTGCGCTCCGCGCAGACCCAGATCGACCGGGTCGACGCGATCGCGACCGACGTCCAGGAGGTCACGTCGAACGCCTCGGCACTGTCGACCACCGTCGCCTCCACCTTCGGCGGCCCCCTGGTCAAGGTCGCGGCCTTCGGCTACGGCGTCCGCCGGGCCCTCGGCGGCCGCAAGGACGACGCGCCCGCCAAGGCGCCCCGGCGTACCGTGATCGTGGGCCGCACGGTTCCGGCCTCGCGACGGGACAAGCGAAACCTCCGCGGAAAGAGGGACTGAGACCCAGCATGTTCCGCCGTACCTTCTGGTTCACCACGGGCGTCGCCGCCGGTGTGTGGGCCACCACCAAGGTCAATCGGAAGCTGAAGCAGCTGACCCCCGAGAGCCTCGCCGCGTCCGCGGCGAACAAGGCGATCGAGGCCGGTCACCGGCTCAAGGACCGCGCGGTGGGCTTCGCCCTCGACGTCCGCGACAACATGGCCCAGCGGGAGGAGGAACTGGGCGACGCACTGGGCATCAACGCCCCCGTCGACCAAGAACTCCCCGCACCCCGGCGGTACGCCGCCATCGAGAACCGCAATGACCCGAAGTACGTCGACAGGACGACGTACTCGCACAACCGAAACGAGGACCACTGATGGAGTCGGCCGAGATTCGCCGCCGCTGGCTGAGCTTCTTCGAGGAGCGCGGGCACACCGTCGTCCCTTCGGCGTCGCTCATCGCGGACGACCCGACTCTGCTCCTCGTCCCGGCCGGCATGGTGCCCTTCAAGCCCTATTTCCTGGGTGAGGTCAAGCCGCCCTTCGACCGAGCCACCAGCGTCCAGAAGTGCGTCCGTACGCCGGACATCGAAGAGGTCGGCAAGACCACCCGGCACGGCACGTTCTTCCAGATGTGCGGCAACTTCTCCTTCGGCGACTACTTCAAGGAAGGCGCCATCAAGTACGCCTGGGAGCTGCTCACCAGCCCCCAGGACAAGGGTGGTTACGGCCTGGAGCCGGAGAAGCTCTGGATCACCGTCTACAAGGACGACGACGAGGCCGAGCGGATCTGGCACGACGTCGTCGGCGTGCCGAAGGAGCGCATCCAGCGCCTCGGCATGAAGGACAACTACTGGTCGATGGGCGTCCCCGGACCCTGCGGCCCCTGTTCCGAGATCAACTACGACCGCGGCCCCGAGTTCGGCGTCGAGGGCGGCCCCGCCGTCAACGACGAGCGGTACGTGGAGATCTGGAACCTCGTCTTCATGCAGTACGAGCGCGGCGAGGGCATCGGCAAGGACAACTTCGAGATCCTGGGCGACCTCCCGAGCCAGAACATCGACACGGGCCTCGGCCTGGAGCGACTCGCCATGATTCTGCAGGGCGTGCAGAACATGTACGAGATCGACACCTCCATGGCCGTCATCAAGAAGGCCACCGAGCTGACCGGTGTGGCCTACGGCGACGCCCACGGCTCGGACGTCTCCCTGCGCGTGGTCACCGACCACATGCGCACGTCCGTGATGCTGATCGGCGACGGCGTGACCCCCGGCAACGAAGGCCGTGGTTACGTCCTGCGCCGCATCATGCGCCGTGCCATCCGCAACATGCGTCTGCTCGGCGCCACCGGCCCGGTCGTCAAGGACCTGGTCGACACGGTCATCGAGATGATGGGCCAGCAGTACCCCGAGCTGGTCACCGACCGCGAGCGCATCGAAAAGGTCGCCGTTGCCGAGGAGAACGCGTTCCTCAAGACGCTGAAGGCCGGCACCAACATCCTCGACACGGCCGTCACCGACACCAAGGCCTCCGGCTCCACGGTCCTGCCCGGCGACAAGGCCTTCCTGCTCCACGACACCTGGGGCTTCCCGATCGACCTCACCCTGGAGATGGCCGCCGAGCAGGGGCTGTCCGTGGACGAGGACGGCTTCCGCCGCCTGATGAAGGAGCAGCGGGAGCGCGCCAAGGCCGACGCCCAGGCCAAGAAGACCGGCCACGCCGGCGCCGGTGCCTACCGTGAGATCGCCGACAAGGTCGGCGAGACCGCCTTCATCGGCTACGGCGACACCGAGGGCGAGTCCACCATCGTCGGCATCCTCGTCGACGGCGCCTCGTCCCCGGCCGCCACCGAGGGCGACGAGGTCGAGATCGTCCTCGACCGCACCCCGTTCTACGCCGAGGGCGGCGGCCAGATCGGCGACACCGGCCGGATCAAGGTCGACACCGGTGCCGTCATCGAGATCCGCGACTGCCAGAAGCCGGTGCCGGGTGTGTACGTCCACAAGGGCGTCGTCCAGGTCGGTGAGGTCACCGTCGGCGCCAAGGCCCACGCCTCGATCGACTCGCTGCGCCGCCGCGCCATCGCCCGCGCCCACTCGGCCACGCACCTCACCCACCAGGCCCTGCGTGACGCCCTCGGTCCGACGGCCGCCCAGGCCGGTTCCGAGAACCAGCCCGGTCGCTTCCGCTTCGACTTCGGTTCCCCGTCCGCCGTGCCGACGGCCGTGATGACCGACGTCGAGCAGAAGATCAACGAGGTCCTGGCCCGCGACCTCGACGTGCACGCCGAGGTCATGGGCATCGACGAGGCCAAGAAGCAGGGCGCCATCGCCGAGTTCGGCGAGAAGTACGGCGAGCGCGTCCGTGTCGTGACCATCGGCGACTTCTCCAAGGAGCTGTGCGGCGGCACGCACGTGCACAACACCGCCCAGCTGGGTCTGGTGAAGCTGCTCGGCGAGTCGTCGATCGGCTCCGGTGTGCGCCGTATCGAAGCCCTCGTCGGCGTGGACGCCTACAACTTCCTCGCCCGTGAGCACACGGTCGTCGCCCAGCTCCAGGAGCTGATCAAGGGCCGCCCGGAGGAGCTCCCGGAGAAGGTCTCCGCCATGCTCGGCAAGCTCAAGGACGCCGAGAAGGAGATCGAGAAGTTCCGCGCCGAGAAGGTCCTGCAGGCCGCCGCCGGTCTCGCCGGGTCCGCCAAGGACGTCCGCGGCGTCGCCGTCGTCACCGGCCAGGTCCCGGACGGCACCACGGCCGACGACCTGCGCAAGCTGGTGCTCGACGTACGTGGCCGTATCCAGGGCGGACGTGCCGCCGTGGTCGCCCTGTTCACGGTCAGCAACGGCAAGCCGCTCACGGTCATCGCCACCAACGAGGCCGCCCGCGAGCGCGGCCTCAAGGCCGGTGACCTGGTCCGTACGGCTGCCAAGACCCTCGGCGGCGGAGGCGGCGGCAAGCCGGACGTCGCCCAGGGCGGCGGCCAGAACCCGGCCGCGGTCGGCGACGCCGTCGACGCCGTCGAGCGGCTCGTGGCGGAAACGGCCAAGTGAGCGACGACACACAGTCGAGTGGTGACGGCCGGGGCATGCGCCGCGGCCGTCGCCTGGCCGTCGACGTCGGGGACGCCCGCATCGGGGTCGCCTCCTGCGACCCCGACGGGATCCTCGCCACCCCGGTGGAGACGGTCCCGGGCCGGGACATCCCGGCAGCTCGCCGGCGCCTGAAGCAACTCGTCGAGGAGTACGAGCCGATCGAGGTCGTCGTCGGTCTCCCGCGCTCCCTCAAGGGGGCGAGGGGCCTGCCGCGGTCAAGGTCAGGGGCTTCACCCAGGAACTGGCACGCATGATCGCGCCCGTTCCGGTCAGGCTGGTGGACGAGCGGATGACGACCGTGACTGCCAGTCAGGGACTGCGTGCCTCTGGCGTGAAGTCGAAGAAGGGCCGGTCGGTGATCGATCAGGCGGCCGCTGTGATCATCCTCCAGCAGGCGCTCGAATCCGAACGGGTGTCAGGTAAAGCACCGGGGGAGAGCGTCGAAGTGGTTATCTGATCGCGATACGGTAACGTTCCGCGCGATGCGCCGGTGTTCGAACAGCCGGCGCACAAAGAGAGGCGGGACGGGATCCGGATCGTCAGCAGCCGCGTGACCGCCGCCTCGCGGCTCTAGGGGATCGATGACTGAGTATGGCCGGGGCCAAGGCTCCGAACCGTGGCATCCGGAGGACCCGTTGTACGGGGACGGCGGATGGGAAGGGCAGCAGCAGGGCCATGCGGGCCAGCAGGCTGCCTACGGCGGCCAGCCGCAGCACTATCCGGAGCAGCAGCACTACGGCGACTGGGGCACCGGCCAGCATGCCGCGTACGACCAGGCGCAGCAGTACCAGCAGCACCCGCAGCACCCGCAGCAGGGACAGCAGTACCCGCAGCAGTACGACCAGCAGCAGTACCCGGGGCACGGGCAGCAGGCGTACGACAACAACGGCTGGGCCACCGGCTCCCATCCGCAGGTCCAGTACCCCGACCCGGCGGACCCTTACGGGCAGCAGGCCGCGGCGTACGGCGGCGAGCAGCACGACTACTACGGCACGTCCGAGGCGTACCCGCCGCCGGAGCCGCCGGGCCGGCGGCAGGCCGAACCGGAGCCGCCCGAGACCGACTGGGACCCCGGCCCTGACCAGGGCGAACACGCCTTCTTCGCGGGTGGGGACGACGAGGACGACGGCTCCGACGACGACTCGGGCGGCGGCCGGGGGCGCGGTGACCGCCGGGGCGGGCGGGGCGGGAAGCCCAAGAAGCGCCGCAGCGGCATGGCCTGTCTGGTGGTCGTGCTGGTCTTCGGTGCAGGTGTGGCCGGAGTCGGATATTTCGGTTACCAGTTTTACAAGGATCGTTTCAGCGACGCTCCGGACTTCGCGGGTGACGGCACGAGCGAGACGGTGAGCGTCGAGATCCCCAAGGGCGCGTTCGGGTCCGATATCGGTCAGAAGCTGAAGGCGGCCGGCGTCGTGAAGAGCGTCGACGCCTTCGTCGCCGCCCAGCAGGAGAATCCCGACGGGGACAAGATCCAGGCGGGCGCCTATCTGCTGAAGAAACAGATGTCCGCGGAGAGCGCCGTCGAGATGATGCTCAGTCCCGAAAGCCAGAACAACGTTCTGGTCAGGCCGGGCGAGCGCAATTTGAGCGTCTACAAGGCGCTCGACGAACAGCTCGAATTGTCGTCCGGGACCACCAAGAAGGTCGCCGAGGAGAAATACAAGACCCTCGGACTGCCAAGCTGGGCGAACAGCAACGGCGAGATCAAGGATCCGCTGGAGGGCTTCCTCTACCCGGGCACCTATGCCGCCGCAAAGGGCATGAAGCCCGAGGCGGTGCTGAAGGAGATGGTGTCCCAGGCCGCCGACAAGTACGAGGCGCTCGACCTGGAGGCCAAGGCCAAGGCCCTCAAGCTGGACAACCCGCTGCAGGTCATCACGGTCGCCAGCCTCGTCCAGGCCGAGGGCAAGACCAACGACGACTACCGCAAGATGGCGGAGGTGGTCTACAACCGCCTCGATCTCGCGAACCCTGAGACGTACGGTGCCCTGCAGTTCGACTCGACCTTCAATTACCTGAAGGGTCAGAGCAACATCGACATCAGCGAGTCGGAGATCAAGAGCAACAAGGACCCGTACAACACGTACACGCAGAAGGGCCTACCGCCGGGTCCGATCGACAACCCGGGCGAGGGCGCGCTGACGGGGACGCTGAATCCGACGAACCAGGGTTGGTACTACTTCGTGGCGACCGACGGCGTGAACAAGACAGAATTCGCCAAGACCCACGACGACTTCCTGAAGCTCAAGGACAAGTTCAATGAGAGCAGGGGCAACTGACGCCCGCCGGGCTGCCGTGCTCGGTTCGCCCATCGCCCACTCCCTCTCCCCGGTGCTGCACCGGGCCGCCTACGCGGAGCTGGGGCTGACGGGCTGGTCGTACGACCGGTTCGAGATCGACGAGGCCGCGCTGCCCGGGTTCGTCGCGGAACTGGGGCCGGAGTGGGCCGGGTTGTCGTTGACCATGCCGCTCAAGCGGGCCGTCATCCCGCTGCTCGACGAGGTCACGGAGACGGCGGTCTCGGTCGAGGCGGTCAACACGGTCGTGATGACCGAGGACGGCCGCCTGGTCGGCGACAACACCGACATCCCCGGCATGGTCGCCGCGCTCCGGGAGCACGGCATCGAACAGGTCGACTCGGCGGCCATCCTCGGCGCGGGCGCCACGGCGTCCTCCGCGCTGGCGGCACTCGCGCGCATCTGCACCGGCGAGGTGGTGGCGTACGTGCGCAGCGAGGCCCGTGCCGCCGAGATGCGGCAGTGGGGCGAGCGGCTCGACGTCGAGATCCGTACGGCGGACTGGGCCGAGGCGGACCGAGCGCTGCACGCGCCGCTGGTGATCGCGACCACCCCGGCCGGTGCGACGGATTCCCTCGCGGCCGCCGTACCCGAGCGCCCGGCCACCCTGTTCGACGTGCTCTACGACCCCTGGCCGACCGCCCTCGCGGCGCGCTGGTCGATGTACGGCGGCGCCGTGGTCAGCGGGCTCGACCTGCTGGTGCATCAGGCGGTGCTGCAGGTGGAGCAGATGACGGGCCGCGTCCCGGCGCCCCTTGAGGCCATGCGAAAAGCGGGCGAGCGCGCTCTCGCGAACCGCTAGGATCCGCTGGGTTCCGCAGGGGGCGGAGCGGTTCGAGGGGGAGTACAGGCAGTGTTCACTGGTGTGCCGCTGGCGTCCGGTAAGGGCGAAATATTCGAGATTATCCTGCAGTTCATGCCGGACTGGGTGCAGATCCCCGTGCTGGTTCTGATCGTGCTGCTCGTCGTCGGATCGTGGGTCTTCAAGCTGAAGCGCAAGTTCGACCGACGGCGTGCGAGGCGCCAGGGACAGGCCGTTCCGGTGGCGGTGCAGCACGGGCAGGGGCGGGGCGCCGACTATCTGGGCCCGTACGCTCCTCAGCAGCAGACACAGCAGCAGACACAGCAGCAGACACAGCAGCAGACACAGCAGCGGACGCAGGAGGCTCAGCAGCCGAGCGGTGCTGATTTCCTCGGCGCGTACGCCCCTCAGCAGCCCCAGGGCAACCGTCCCGCGTGATCCCCGTCGCTGTCCGGCGTCGTCCGCCGTCCGTCCGTCTGGTGGACCGGCGGCCGGGCACCGACCCGGGACGTGGGAGGATCGAAGGTGGCGGGCCGGGGCCGCGCACCTGGTCACGCCGTCGACGTACGCGAGGACGCGCGTACGCAGGGCAGTACCAGGGCGCGAGCACTGAGGAGCACCGTTGAGCAGGTTGCGCTGGCTGACCGCGGGGGAGTCCCACGGTCCCGCACTCGTGGCGACGCTGGAGGGCCTTCCCGCCGGCGTGCCGATCACCACGGAGATGGTGGCGGACCACCTGGCCCGGCGCCGGCTCGGTTATGGACGCGGTGCGCGCATGAAGTTCGAGCGCGACGAGGTCACGTTCATCGGTGGTGTGCGGCACGGTCTGACGCTGGGTTCCCCGGTCGCGATCATGGTGGGCAACACCGAGTGGCCGAAGTGGGAACAGGTCATGTCGGCCGACCCGATCGACCCCGAGATCCTCGCCGGCCTCGCCCGCAACGCGCCGCTGACCCGTCCGCGCCCCGGTCACGCGGACCTCGCGGGCATGCAGAAGTACGGCTTCGACGAGGCCCGGCCCATCCTGGAGCGCGCCTCCGCGCGTGAGACGGCGGCGCGGGTGGCGCTGGGCGCGGTCGCCCGGTCGTACCTCAAGGAGACGGCCGGCATCGAGATCGTCAGCCATGTCGTGGAGCTGGCCGCCGCGAAGGCGCCGCAGGGTGTGTACCCGACGCCGGGCGACGTCGAGAAGCTGGACGCGGACCCGGTGCGCTGCCTGGACGCGGACGCGTCGAAGGCGATGGTCGCGGAGATCGACCAGGCCCACAAGGATGGCGACACCCTCGGTGGCGTGGTCGAGATCCTGGCGTACGGCGTGCCCGTCGGCCTGGGCTCGCACGTGCACTGGGACCGCAAGCTGGACGCCCGCCTCGCCGGTGCGCTCATGGGTATCCAGGCCATCAAGGGTGTCGAGCTCGGTGACGGTTTCGAGCTGGCGCGGGTGCCCGGTTCCAAGGCGCACGACGAGATCGTGAACACACCCGAGGGCATCCGCCGCGTCTCCGGCCGCTCCGGCGGCACCGAGGGCGGCCTCACGACCGGTGAGCTGCTTCGGGTCCGCGCCGCGATGAAGCCGATCGCGACGGTGCCGCGCGCTCTGCAGACGGTGGACGTGACCACGGGTGAGGCGACGCAGGCTCATCACCAGCGCTCGGACGTGTCCGCGGTTCCGGCCGCCGGCATCGTCGCCGAGGCCATGGTGGCGCTCGTCCTGGCGGATGCGGTGGCGGAGAAGTTCGGCGGCGACTCGGTGACCGAGACCCGCCGCAACGTGACCTCGTACCTCGACAACCTGGCCATCCGGTGAGCGCAGCACCCGTGGTCGTCCTCGTCGGCCCGATGGGCGTGGGCAAGTCCACAGTGGGGCAGATGCTGGCCGACCGGCTGGGCGTGGCCTACCGGGACACCGACGACGACATCGTCGCCGAGCAGGGCCGGACCATCGCCGAGATCTTCGTCGACGAGGGCGAGCCCGCCTTCCGGGCGATCGAGAAGCAGGCGGTGCACCGGGCGCTCGCCGAGCACGACGGCGTCCTCGCCCTCGGCGGCGGCGCGATCCTCGACGCGGACACGCGTGCGCTGCTGGCCGGCCAGCGGGTGGCGTACCTGTCGATGGACGTCGAGGAAGCGGTCAAGCGCACCGGCCTCAACGCCGCCCGCCCGCTCCTCGCGGTCAACCCGCGCAAGCAGTGGCGCGAGCTGATGGAGGCCCGCCGCCATCTGTACGAGGGGTGGCCACGGCGGTCGTCGCCACCGACGGCCGTACCCCGAGGAAGTGACCCAAGCCGCCCTGGACGCACTGGAGTTGAAGGACGTATGAGTGAGGCAGTGACGCGGATCCAGGTCGGCGGCACCGCGGGCAGCGAACCGTACGAGGTCCTGGTGGGCCCTCAACTGCTGGGCGAGCTCGGCGGGTTGATCGGGGAGAAGGCCAAGCGGGTCGCCGTCATTCACCCGGAGGCGCTGGCCGGGACCGGTGACGCGCTGCGGGCCGACCTGGTCGAGCAGGGCTATGACGCGGTCGCCATCCAGGTGCCGAACGCGGAAGAGGCCAAGACCGCCGAGGTCGCCGCCTACTGCTGGAAGGCGCTGGGCCAGTCGGGCTTCACCCGCTCCGACGTCATCGTCGGCGTCGGCGGCGGCGCGACCACCGACCTCGCCGGTTTCGTGGCCGCGAGCTGGCTGCGCGGGGTGCGCTGGATCGCCGTACCGACCACCGTGCTCGCCATGGTCGACGCGGCCGTCGGCGGCAAGACCGGCATCAACACCGCCGAGGGCAAGAACCTCGTCGGCGCCTTCCACCCGCCTGCCGGTGTGCTGTGCGACCTTGCCGCGCTGGAGTCCCTCCCGGTCAACGACTACGTGTCCGGGCTCGCCGAGATCATCAAGGCCGGTTTCATCGCCGACCCGGCGATCCTGGAGCTCATCGAGTCCGACCCCGAGGCCGCCCGCACCCCGGCCGGCCCGCACACCGCCGAGCTGATCGAGCGCTCCATCCGGGTCAAGGCCGAGGTCGTCTCCTCGGACCTGAGGGAGTCCGGCCTGCGGGAGATCCTCAACTACGGCCACACCCTCGGCCACGCCATCGAGAAGAACGAGCGCTACAAGTGGCGGCACGGCGCCGCGGTCTCCGTCGGTATGCACTTCGCCGCCGAACTCGGCCGTCTCGCCGGGCGGTTGGACGACGCGACGGCCGACCGTCACCGCACGATCCTCGAAGCGGTCGGCCTGCCGCTGCACTACCGCTACGACCAGTGGCCCAAGCTGCTGGAGAACATGAAGGTCGACAAGAAGTCCCGCGGCAATCTGCTGCGCTTCATCGTGCTGGACGGCCTGGCCAAGCCGACCGTCCTGGAGGGACCGGACCCGGCCGTGCTGCTCGCCGCGTACGGCGAAGTCGGCCAGTAAGTCCACGAAAAGCGCGCTTCCGTCCGATTCGCCTGTGGCGATGGGCACTTCGGACCGCCCCCGGCCGTTCACCAAACGACGGCCGGGGGCGGTACCGTTCGGTAGCGAGCGGGTCATGCCCGCTGCCAGCACCAATGGCCATGGAAGACGAGACGGAGTGGCACCGGATGCAGCACGCAGTGGGTTCTCCGCTGCCGCCGCCCCACCAGTCGGGGAACGGCTGGTCGCCGGCCGCACAACACCCGGGTCCGCATCACCCGGGCACGCACCAGGGACCCGCCCCGCACCAGGTACCCGTCCCGCACCAGGGCTCCGCCCCAGTGCCGCCGCCACCCCCGGCACCGGGCTTCACACCCCCTGGAGCACCCCCCGGAAGTCCCTCCGGACCGGTCCCGCCCGCGCCACAGCACACCCACGTCCCGCCCACGCCCGAGACCACGGGCCACGTACCCCTCCCGCCCGGCGGCCCGGTCGGCATGCCGAGCGCCCCGCCCGCCACGGCGGCCCCGGACCCGGCGGCCACCACACTCGCCGTACTGCTCATCGGGCCGGCCGGCGCCGGCAAGACGAGCGTTGCCAAGTACTGGGCGGATCACCGCCGCGTCCCCACGGCCCACATCAGCCTCGACGACGTCCGCGAATGGGTCCGCTCGGGCTTCGCCGACCCCCAGTCCGGGTGGAACGACAACTCCGAGGCCCAGTACCGCCTGGCCCGCCGCACCTGCGGCTTCGCCGCGCGGAACTTCCTGGCCAACGGCATCTCGTGCATCCTCGACGACGCGGTCTTCCCCGACCGCCCGGTGGTGGGCCTCGGCGGCTGGAAGCGCCATGTCGGTCCCGGCCTCCTCCCTGTCGTCCTGCTCCCGGGCCTGGAGATCGTCCTGGAGCGCAACGCCGAGCGCACGGGCAACCGCCGCCTCACCGACGAGGAGGTGGCCCGCATCCACGGCCGCATGGCCGGCTGGTACGGCTCCGGCCTCCCGATCATCGACAACTCCCAACTCGACGTCCCCCAGACAGCCCAGATCCTGGACGACGTACTGGCCCGCTCCATCGCCAGCCCCCCGAGCTGGTAACCCGCGTGAGCGGAGCCACCTCTCAGGGGCGCTGGGAACTGCGCGAGCACCCCCACCGGACCGCAGACGACCCACAACTTCACGCCGCCCCCGAGCTGGCAACCAACGCGCCCGGTCCCACCTGAGGGGCGCGGGGAACTGCGCGATCAGCCCCCACCGGACCGCAGCCGGCACGCAACCTCACGCCGCCCCTCCCGAGCTGGTAACCAACGCGCCCGGTCCCACCTGAGGGGCGCGGGGAACTGCGCGACCAGCCCCCACCGAACCCGCAGACGGCACACAACCTCAAGCCGCACCCCCGTCCCCGAACGGCACCCCGCCCAACCCGCATAATCCGGACACCGCCCACTCAGACGCCCTCAACCGGCGCCAACCCAGCGAAGCTCATACGCTCGGGTCATGTCAGAGGTGTACGCCACCCGCCGCTCCAGGCTGAGGGACCGCTGCCAGGCCAGCGGCAGCGCCACCGCGCTGATCTCCCGCCCCGCCAACGTCCGCTACCTCGCGGGCGCCGCCCCGCAGGGCTCCGTGCTGCTCCTCGGCAAGACCGAAGACCTGCTCGTGTGCACCGGCCCGCCCGACGACCGGCCCTCGGAGGGCCGCCCGGACGAGGCATTGCGGATCCACGTCCTCCCCGGCGCCGGAGGCGACCCCGCAGTCGCCGCGGCCGACCTCGCGGCGGGGCAGGGAGGGGTCCGCCTCGCCGTGGAGGAACACCACCTCACCGTGGCCCGCCACAGAGCCATCCGGTCGGTCGTCCCGCGCCTGCGCCTCGCCGACCTCGGCGGAGCCGTGGAACAGCTCAGGGTCGTCAAGGACGAGGAAGAGATCTCCTGCATCCGGATCGGCGCGGAGATCGCCGACCAGGCCCTCGGGGAGCTGCTCGAATCCATCCTCGTCGGCCGCACCGAACGCCACCTCGCCCTCGAACTCGAACGACGCCTCGTCGATCACGGCGCCGACGGCCCCGCCTTCGCCACCTCCGTCGCCACCGGCCCGAACGCCGGCCGCCGCGCTCATCGGCCCACCGACCGCCGCGTGGAGGAGGGCGACTTCCTCTCCGTCTGCCTCGGGGCGACGTATCGCGGCTACCGCTGCGAGATCGGCCGTACGTTCGTGATCGGTACGTCCCCCGCCGACTGGCAGATCGAGCTGTACGACCTCGTCTTCGCCGCTCAGCGCGCCGGACGGGAGAGTCTGGTGCCCGGCGCCGCCTATCGTGATGTGGACCGCGCGGCACGGCAGGTGCTGGACTCCGCGGGGTACGCGCAGGGCCTTCCGGCACTGACGGGGCACGGCGTGGGACTCGAAATCGACGAGGACCCGCAGTTGGCTCCCGCGGCCATGGGTAAACTGGACGCTTGCGTGCCGGTCACCGTCGAACCGGGGGTCCACCTCCCGGGCCGGGGCGGTGTCCGGATCGATGACACGCTCGTCGTTCGCCCCGAGGCGGACGGCGGACCCGAGCTACTCACCATCACGACCAAGGAGCTGCTCGCCCTCTAGCGACCCCAGGGAAGTTCAGGCACGTTCCCACGCCGCCCGGAACGCACTCTCGCCGCACCGGCCGAAGGCCCCAGTAGCTCCGCTACGAGGGGCTCCACCCGGCACACCGAGAGCACGCACCGAACGACGCGGGAAAGCACCTGCTCTTCCCCGGCGCCGCTCGTGGCGCGCCCCGGGGTCGTCCACGTCAGTCCAGGAGATTCCGCAACCGTGGCTTCCACGAACGACCTCAAGAACGGCCTGGTGCTCAAGCTCGAAGGCGGCCAGCTCTGGTCCGTTGTCGAGTTCCAGCACGTCAAGCCCGGCAAGGGCCCGGCCTTCGTGCGCACCAAGCTCAAGAACGTGCTCTCCGGCAAGGTCGTCGACAAGACGTTCAACGCCGGCGTCAAGGTCGAGACGGCCACTGTCGACAAGCGCGACATGCAGTTCTCCTACATGGACGGCGAGTACTTCGTCTTCATGGACATGGAGACCTACGACCAGCTCATGGTCGACCGCAAGGCCGTCGGCGACGCCGCCAACTTCCTGATCGAGGGCTTCACGGCCACCGTCGCGCAGCACGAGGGCGAGGTGCTCTTCGTCGAGCTGCCCGCCGCCGTCGAGCTCGTGATCCAGGAGACCGAGCCGGGTGTCCAGGGCGACCGCTCCACCGGTGGCACCAAGCCCGCCACGCTGGAGACCGGCCACCAGATCAACGTGCCGCTCTTCATCACCACCGGTGAGAAGATCAAGGTCGACACCCGCACGAGCGACTACCTCGGCCGGGTGAACAGCTAAATTGGCTGCCCGCAACACGGCCCGCAAGCGCGCCTTCCAGATCCTCTTCGAGGGTGACCAGCGCGACGCAGGAGTCCTGACGGTCCTCGCGGACTGGATCCGGCTCTCCCGGGACGACACCCGGCAGCCGCCGGTGAGCGAGTACACGATGCAGCTGGTCGAGGGCTACGCGCAGCACGCGCGGCGCATCGACGATCTGATCGCTCAGTACGCGGTCGGCTGGACGCTGGACCGGATGCCGGTCGTGGACCGCAACATTTTGCGCCTCGGCGCGTACGAGCTGATCTGGGTCGACGAGACGCCGGACGCCGTTGTGCTGGACGAGATGGTCGCGTTGGCGAAGGAGTTCTCCACGGACGAGTCGCCCTCGTTCGTCAACGGACTCCTCGGCCGGCTCAAGGACCTGAAGCCCTCGCTGCGCCGTGAGGAAGCGTAAGGGTTTCGACCGAAGACGCCGGAGGGCCCGCAGCAAGGTTGCTGCGGGCCCTCCGGCCTCCCTGTGCCACTGGGCCCCTTCAGGCCCGCAGAACGCCGCCGGGGCGGCCGGAACCGCAAAGTTCCGGCCACCCCGGCGGCACGTTTCTTCTCAAGGGGCTCAACGCGTGGAGCGCTCAGCTCTCGTCGGCGTGGGAGACCGCGCGACGCGCGTCCGCGTCCAGCACGCCCCAGCTGATCAGCTGCTCGGTGAGGACCGAGGGGGACTGGTCGTAGATGACGGCGAGTGTGCGCAGGTCGTCCTGGCGGATCGAGAGCACCTTGCCGTTGTAGTCACCGCGCTGCGACTGGATCGTCGCGGCGTACCGCTGCAGGGGCCCCGCCTTCTCGGCCGGTACGTGGGCAAGTCGCTCCAGGTCCAGGACCAGCTTCGGCGGCGGCTCGGCGGCCCCGCCCGGCGTGGTGCCCGGCAGCAGCTCCTGCACCGGAACGCCGTAGAAATCCGCCAGCTCGGCGAGGCGCTGCACGGTCACGGCGCGGTCCCCGCGCTCGTACGAACCGACCACGACGGCCTTCCAGCGGCCCTGGGACTTCTCCTCGACACCGTGAAGGGAAAGGCCCTGCTGGGTGCGGATGGCCCGGAGCTTGGCCCCGAGCTGTTTGGCGTATTCGCTGGACATATAGCTCCCCGGCACTGGGTCGACGCGACGTGGCTTGGGTTCCATGCCGCGCGGTTGGTAACTCACTGTGAGGTTACGCAGCGTTACTCTGGCGCGTCAAGCCGAATGGTCCACACCGACGCTTCCGTGCTATCGGTGACCGATTGGGCCAAGTGGGTGACAAGGGGTGCCTCGGCGGCCTGCTACGGTGGACGACGTAAACCAGACGTCCTTTAAGGTCCGTCCCGTGAGGCGGAGAAGGAGGTCCCTTTCGTATGGACAGGCAACAGGACACGCAAGCGTCCGATGCCCGGCCCGTTCTCGAAGGCCCTGACATCGCGCGGGTGTTGACCCGCATCGCCCACGAGATCGTCGAACGCGCCAAGGGCGCCGACGACGTGGTGCTCCTCGGCATTCCGACCCGAGGTGTCTTCCTCGCCCAGCGGCTCGCCGCCAAGCTCGAGGAGGTCACCGACCGGAAGATCCCGGTCGGTTCGCTCGACATCACCATGTACCGCGACGACCTGCGCATGCACCCGCCGCGCGCGCTGGCCCGCACGGACATCCCCGGTGACGGCATCGACGGCCGGCTGGTCGTCCTCGTCGACGACGTCCTCTTCTCCGGCCGCACCATCCGCGCCGCCCTGGACGCCCTGAACGACATCGGGCGTCCGCGCGCGGTGCAGCTCGCGGTGCTCGTCGACCGAGGCCATCGCGAACTGCCCATCCGCGCCGACTACGTCGGCAAGAACATCCCCACGTCGCTGCGGGAGACGGTCAAGGTCCAGCTCGCCGAGGAGGACGGTCGCGACACCGTACTTCTCGGTGCCAAGCAGACCTCCCAGTAGCGCCCGCGGCGTACGCCGCTGTCGTACGCCCGCTCTGTGCGCCCTCGCGCGCACCCGCCGGGCCCTGCGGGGCCGTGGCACAAGCGGCTACCGCCGCAGGCCCCCGGACACCTCGGACCCTGACTTAACTGCCTTACGGAGCCTGACAGATGCAGCGTCATCTCATCTCGGCCGCCGACCTCACCCGCGACGACGCCGTCCTGATCCTCGACACCGCCGAGGAGATGGCCCGGGTCGCCGACCGGCCGATCAAGAAGTTGCCGACCCTGCGCGGCCGCACCGTCGTGAACCTCTTCTTCGAGGACTCCACGCGCACGCGTATCTCCTTCGAGGCCGCCGAGAAGCGGCTGTCGGCGGACGTCATCAACTTCACCGCCAAGGGATCCAGCGTGTCCAAGGGCGAGTCCCTGAAGGACACCGCCCAGACCCTGGAGGCCATGGGCGTCGACGCCGTCGTCATCCGGCACGGCGCCTCCGGGGCTCCCTACCGCCTCGCCAACTCCGGCTGGATCGACGCCGCCGTCATCAACGCCGGTGACGGCACCCACCAGCACCCCACCCAGGCCCTGCTGGACGCCTTCACCATGCGCCGCCGGCTGGTCGGCCGGGACGCCGGGATCGGACAGGACCTCGACGGCAAGCGCATCACGCTCGTCGGCGACGTCCTGCACAGCCGGGTCGCCCGCTCCAACGTCGACCTGCTGCACACCCTCGGCGCCGAGGTCACCCTGGTCGCGCCGCCGACCCTGGTGCCGGTCGGCGTCGAGACCTGGCCCTGCGAGGTGTCGTACGACCTCGACAGCACGCTGTCCAAGACCGACGCGGTGATGATGCTGCGCGTACAGCGCGAGCGCATGAACGCCGCCTTCTTCCCGACCGAGCGCGAGTACTCGCGGCGCTACGGCCTCGACGGCGACCGCATGGCGCGGATGCCCGAGCACGCGATCGTGATGCACCCCGGTCCGATGGTGCGCGGCATGGAGATCACCGCCGAGGTCGCCGATTCCGACCGCTGCACCGCCATCGAGCAGGTCGCAAACGGAGTCTCCATCCGGATGGCCGTTCTGTACCTGCTGCTGGGCGGAAACGAGCCCGCCGCCACCCACACCCGTACCGAGGAGAAGTAAGACCCATGAGCAAGATCCTGATCCGTGGTGCGAAGGTGCTCGGCGGCGAGCCGCAGGACGTCCTGGTCGACGGCGGGACCATCGCCGAGGTGGGCGCGGGGCTGAGCGCCGAGGGCGCCGAGGTCGTCGAAGCCGCCGGCAAGGTGCTCCTGCCGGGGCTCGTGGACCTGCACACCCACCTGCGCGAGCCCGGACGCGAGGACTCCGAGACCGTCCTGACCGGCACGCGCGCGGCCGCCTCCGGCGGTTTCACGGCCGTCTTCGCCATGGCCAACACCTTCCCGGTCGCCGACACCGCCGGTGTGGTCGAGCAGGTCTACCGCCTCGGCCAGGAGGGCGGCTACTGCGACGTGCAGCCCATCGGCGCCGTCACCGTCGGCCTGGAGGGCAGGAAGCTCGCCGAACTGGGCGCCATGCACGAGTCGGCCGCCGGTGTCACCGTCTTCTCGGACGACGGCAAGTGCGTCGACGACGCCGTGATCATGCGGCGGGCCCTGGAGTACGTGAAGGCCTTCGGCGGCGTCGTCGCCCAGCACGCCCAGGAGCCGCGGCTGACCGAGGGCGCCCAGATGAACGAGGGCGTCGTCTCCGCCGAGCTGGGGCTCGGCGGCTGGCCCGCGGTGGCCGAAGAATCGATCATCGCCCGGGATGTCCTGCTCGCCGAGCACGTCGGCTCCCGCGTCCACATCTGCCACCTGTCGACCGCCGGATCCGTCGAGATCGTGCGCTGGGCCAAGTCCCGCGGCATCGACGTCACCGCCGAGGTCACCCCACACCACCTCCTCCTCACCGACGAGTTGGTCCGCAGCTACAACCCGGTCTACAAGGTGAACCCGCCGCTGCGCACCGAGCGTGACGTGCTGGCGCTGCGCGAGGCGCTCGCCGACGGCACGATCGACATCGTCGCCACCGACCACGCCCCGCACCCGCACGAGGACAAGGACTGCGAGTGGGCCGCCGCCGCCATGGGGATGGTCGGTCTGGAGACCGCGTTGTCAGTGGTGCAGGAGACCATGGTGGACACCGGGCTCCTCACCTGGGCCGGGGTCGCCGAGCGCATGTCCTTCATGCCCGCCCGGATCGGGCAGGCGAAGGGGCACGGCCGTCCCGTCTCGGCTGGTGAGCCCGCCAACCTCACGCTCGTCGACGCGGAATACCGTGGGTCCGTGGACCCCGCGGGCTTCGCCTCGCGCAGCCGCAACACTCCGTACGAGGGGCGTGAGCTGCCGGGCCGTGTGACGCACACGTGGCTCCGGGGCAAGGCCACGCTCGTCGACGGGAAGCTCACGTGACACCTGCAACACTGCTCGCAGCCGGAACCGGACTCGCGGCCGAACAGAAGTCGGCCGACGTGACCGACTGGGCCGCCCGCATCGGCTGGGTCGTCGGACTCGCCCTCTTCGTCGCGCTCGTCTACTGGCTGATGCGCGAGGGCTGGAAGTGGCGCGGCACGCTCCAGGGCGACCTGCCCGAGCTGCCCAGCGCGCCGGACGACCCCGGCCCGGCGAGACTGGGCATGAGCGGCCGCTACCACGGCTCGACCACCGCCGGTCACTGGCTGGACCGCATCGTGGCGCACGGCCTCGGCACCCGCAGCCGGGTCGAGCTCACCCTCACGGAGGCGGGACTGGACGTCGTACGCCCCGGTGCGACCGACTTCTTCGTCCCGGTCGCGCAGCTGCGCGAGGCCCGGCTCGACAAGGGCATCGCCGGCAAGGTCCTGACCGAGGGCGGGCTGCTGGTCGTGACCTGGGCGCACGGCGAACGGCTGATCGACTCCGGCTTCCGCTCGGACCACGCGGCGGAGCACAACGAGTGGGTCGACGTCATTAACTCCATGATCAACACCAACAGCACGGAAGGCGCCGAACGATGACGACCTCCATCCAGGGGACCGCCTCGCGCAGGCACAAGGCGGCTCCCGCCGTACTCGTCCTGGAGGACGGCCGCATGTTCCGCGGCCGTGCCTACGGGGCCGTGGGGGTGACCTTTGGCGAGGCCGTGTTCTCCACCGGCATGACCGGCTACCAGGAGACGCTCACCGACCCGTCGTACCACCGCCAGGTCGTCGTGATGACCGCCCCGCACGTCGGCAACACCGGCGTCAACGACGAGGACCCCGAGTCCAAGCAGATCTGGGTGGCCGGCTACGTCGTGCGCGACCCCGCGCGCGTGCCGTCCAACTGGCGCTCCCGGCGCTCGCTGGACGACGAGCTGCGCCACCAGGGCGTCGTCGGGATCTCCGGCATCGACACCCGCGCGCTGACCCGCCACCTGCGCGAGCGCGGCGCCATGCGCGTCGGCATCTTCTCGGGCAACGCCCTGCCCGATGAGGGCACCATGCTCGCCGAGGTCCGCCAGGCCCCCGAAATGAAGGGCGCCGACCTCTCCGCCGAGGTCGCCACCAAGGAGGCGTACGTCGTCCCTGCGATCGGCGAGAAGAAGTTCACCGTCGCCGCCGTCGACCTCGGCATCAAGGGCATGACGCCGCACCGGATGGCCGAGCGCGGCATCGAGGTGCACGTGCTGCCTGCGAAGGCGACCGCCGAGGACGTCTTCGCCGTGGACCCGGACGGCGTGTTCTTCTCCAACGGCCCCGGCGACCCGGCCACCGCCGACCACCCGGTCTCCGTGATGCAGGCGGTCCTGGAGCGCGGCACTCCGCTGTTCGGCATCTGTTTCGGCAACCAGATCCTGGGCCGCGCGCTCGGCTTCGGCACCTACAAGCTGAAGTACGGCCACCGCGGCATCAACCAGCCGGTGCAGGACCGTACGACCGGCAAGGTCGAGGTCACCGCGCACAACCACGGCTTCGCCGTGGACGCGCCGACCGACCAGGTCTCCGACACCCCCTACGGCCGCGCCGAGGTCTCCCACGTCTGCCTCAACGACAACGTGGTGGAGGGACTCCAGCTCCTCGACCGCCCGGCCTTCAGCGTCCAGTACCACCCCGAAGCGGCAGCCGGCCCGCACGACGCCGCCTACCTGTTCGACCGCTTCGTATCCCTGATGGAGGGCCAGCGTGCCTAAGCGCACCGATATCCAGTCCGTCCTGGTCATCGGCTCCGGCCCGATCGTCATCGGCCAGGCCGCCGAGTTCGACTACTCCGGCACCCAGGCGTGCCGCGTCCTGAAGTCCGAGGGCCTCAGGGTCATCCTCGTGAACTCCAACCCGGCGACGATCATGACCGACCCGGAGATCGCCGACGCCACGTACGTCGAGCCGATCACGCCCGAGTTCGTCGAGAAGATCATCGCCAAGGAGCGGCCGGACGCGCTGCTGCCCACCCTGGGCGGCCAGACGGCCCTCAATACGGCGATCTCGCTGCACGAGGCGGGCACGCTCGAGAAGTACGGCGTCGAGCTGATCGGCGCCAATGTCGAGGCCATCAACAAGGGCGAGGATCGCGACCTCTTCAAGGACGTCGTGGAGGCCGTCCGCGGCAAGATCGGGCACGGCGAGTCCGCCCGCTCGGTCATCTGCCACTCCATGGACGACGTCCTCGCGGGCGTCGAGACGCTCGGCGGCTACCCGGTCGTGGTCCGCCCCTCCTTCACCATGGGCGGTGCCGGCTCCGGCTTCGCGCACAACGAGGAGGAACTGCGCCGCATCGCCGGCCAGGGCCTGACTCTGTCTCCCACCACCGAGGTGCTCCTGGAGGAGTCCATCCTCGGCTGGAAGGAGTACGAGCTGGAGCTGATGCGCGACAAGCACGACAACGTCGTGGTCGTCTGCTCCATCGAGAACTTCGACCCGATGGGTGTGCACACCGGTGACTCGATCACCGTCGCGCCCGCGATGACGCTGACCGACCGCGAGTACCAGACCCTGCGCGACATCGGCATCGCCGTCATCCGCGAGGTCGGCGTCGACACCGGCGGCTGCAACATCCAGTTCGCGGTGAACCCCGAGGACGGCCGGGTCATCGTCATCGAGATGAACCCGCGCGTGTCGCGTTCCTCGGCGCTCGCCTCCAAGGCGACCGGCTTCCCGATCGCCAAGATCGCGGCCAAGCTGGCCGTCGGCTACACGCTCGACGAGATCCCGAACGACATCACGAAGGAGACCCCGGCCTCCTTCGAGCCGACCCTCGACTACGTGGTCGTGAAGGCCCCGCGCTTCGCCTTCGAGAAGTTCCCGCAGGCCGACTCCACGCTGACCACCACCATGAAGTCGGTCGGCGAGGCCATGGCCATCGGCCGCAACTTCACCGAGGCGTTCCAGAAGGCGCTGCGCTCGCTGGAGAAGAAGGGCAGCCAGTTCACGTTCGTCGGCGAGCCCGGCGACAAGACGCTTCTCCTCGAAGAGGCGGTCCGCCCGACCGACGGCCGCATCAACGCCGTCATGCAGGCCATCCGCGCCGGCGCCACGCCCGAGGAGGTCTTCGAGTACACGAAGATCGACCCCTGGTTCGTGGACCAGCTCTTCCTCATCAAGGAGATCGCCGACGAGCTCGCCGAGACCCCGGAGCTGACCCCGGACCTGCTGGCCGAGGCCAAGCGGCACGGCTTCTCCGACGTGCAGATCGCCGAGATCCGCGGACTGCGCGAGGACGTCGTGCGTGAGGTGCGGCACGCGCTGGGCGTCCGCCCGGTCTACAAGACGGTCGACACCTGCGCCGCCGAGTTCGCCGCGCAGACGCCGTACTTCTACTCCTCCTATGACGAGGAGACGGAGGTCGCCTCCCGCGAGAAGCCGGCCGTCATCATCTTGGGCTCCGGTCCCAACCGCATCGGCCAGGGCATCGAGTTCGACTACTCCTGCGTGCACGCCTCCTTCGCGCTGAGCGACGCCGGGTACGAGACGGTGATGGTCAACTGCAACCCGGAGACCGTCTCCACCGACTACGACACCTCCGACCGGCTGTACTTCGAGCCGCTGACGCTGGAGGACGTGCTGGAGATCGTCCACGCGGAGCAGCAGGCCGGCCCCGTCGCGGGTGTCGTCGTGCAGCTCGGTGGCCAGACCCCGCTGGGGCTGGCGCAGGCGCTGAAGGACAACGGCGTGCCGATCGTCGGCACGTCCCCGGAGGCCATCCACGCCGCCGAGGACCGCGGCGCCTTCGGGCGCGTCCTCGCGGAGGCGGGCCTCCCGGCCCCCAAGCACGGCACCGCCACCACGTTCGCCGGCGCCAAGGCCATCGCCGACGAGATCGGCTACCCGGTCCTGGTGCGGCCGTCGTACGTCCTCGGCGGGCGCGGCATGGAGATCGTCTACGACGAGACCCGGCTGGAGGCCTACATCGCCGAGTCGACCGAGATCAGCCCCTCGCGGCCGGTCCTCGTCGACCGGTTCCTGGACGACGCGATCGAGATCGACGTCGACGCGCTCTACGACGGCGAGGAGCTCTACCTCGGCGGCGTCATGGAGCACATCGAGGAGGCCGGCATCCACTCCGGCGACTCGGCGTGCGCCCTGCCGCCGATCACGCTGGGCGGGTTCGACATCAAGCGCCTGAGGGCGTCCACCGAGGCCATCGCCAAGGGCGTCGGCGTGCGCGGCCTGATCAACATCCAGTTCGCGATGGCCGGCGACATCCTGTACGTCCTCGAAGCCAACCCGCGCGCGTCCCGCACGGTCCCCTTCACCTCGAAGGCGACCGCGGTGCCGCTGGCGAAGGCCGCCGCCCGTATCTCGCTCGGCGCGACCATCGCCGATCTGCGGGCCGAGGGGCTGCTTCCGGCGACCGGTGACGGTGGCGAGTTGCCGCTCGACGCGCCGATCTCCGTCAAGGAGGCCGTCATGCCGTGGTCGCGCTTCCGCGACATCCACGGCCGCGGCGTCGACACCGTCCTCGGCCCGGAGATGCGCTCCACCGGCGAGGTCATGGGCATCGACTCAGTCTTCGGCACGGCGTACGCCAAGTCGCAGGCGGGCGCGTACGGTCCGCTGCCGACGAAGGGCCGCGCCTTCATCTCGGTCGCCAACCGCGACAAACGCTCGATGATCTTCCCGGCCCGTGAACTCGTCGCCCACGGCTTCGAGCTGATGGCCACGTCCGGCACCGCCGAGGTCCTCAAGCGCAACGGCATCAACGCCACGGTCGTGCGCAAGCAGTCCGAGGGCACCGGCCCGAACGGCGAGAAGACCATCGTCCAGCTCATCCACGACGGCGAGGTCGACCTCATCGTCAACACGCCGTACGGCACCGGCGGCCGCCTCGACGGATACGACATCCGTACGGCGGCCGTGGCGCGGTCGGTTCCGTGCCTGACGACGGTTCAGGCGCTCGCCGCCGCCGTCCAGGGCATCGACGCCCTCAACCACGGTGACGTGGGCGTCCGTTCACTCCAGGAACACGCGGAACACCTGACCGCGGCCCGCGACTAGCAGCCGACGAGGGGGACACCGGAAACGGTGTCCCCCTTTCATGAGGACACCATGTACAAGATCTTCTTCAATCTCGTCTTCAAACGAATGGACCCCGAGAAGGCCCACTACCTGGCCTTCCGCTGGATCCGCCTCGCCGTCCGCATCCCCGTCCTGCGCACGTTCGTCGCCGCCGCCCTCGCGCCCCGCCACAAGGAACTGCGCACGGAGGCCTTCGGGCTGCGGATGCACGGCCCCTTCGGGCTCGCCGCCGGCTTCGACAAGAACGCGGTCGCCGTCGACGGGATGTCGATGCTGGGCTTCGACCACGTCGAGATCGGCACGGTCACCGGGGAGGCGCAGCCGGGCAACCCCAAGAAGCGGCTGTTCCGCCTCGTGAAGGACCGGGCGCTGATCAACCGCATGGGCTTCAACAACGAGGGCTCGCTGGCCGTCGCGGCCCGCCTGGCCACCCGTACGCCCGTCTTCAGGACCGTCGTGGGCGTCAACATCGGCAAGACCAAGGTAGTCCCGGAGACGGAGGCCGTCGGGGACTACGTGAAGTCGACCGAGCGGCTGGCGCCGTACGCCGACTATCTGGTCGTCAATGTCTCCTCGCCCAACACGCCCGGCCTGCGCAACCTGCAGGCCACCGAGGCGCTGCGGCCCCTTCTGACCGCCGTCCGCGAGGCCGCCGACCGCACGGTGACCACCCGCCGGGTGCCGCTGCTGGTGAAGATCGCACCGGACCTCGCCGACGAGGACGTCGACGCGGTCGCAGACCTGGCCGTCGAGCTCGGCCTGGACGGGATCATCGCCACGAACACCACCATCGCGCGCGAGGGGCTCGGTTTGAAATCCGAACCCCCGCTGGTCAAGGAGACCGGCGGTCTCTCGGGAGCACCCCTGAAGGCACGCTCCCTGGAGGTGCTGCGACGCCTGTACGCGCGCGTGGGCGACCGGATCACCCTCGTGGGCGTCGGGGGCATCGAGAACGCCGAGGACGCCTGGCAGCGGATCCTGGCGGGCGCCACGCTGGTCCAGGGATACAGCGCCTTCATCTACGAGGGGCCCTTCTGGAGCCGCGCCATCCACAAGGGCCTCGCCGCACGCCTTCGCACCAGCCCGTACGACACCCTCGCCGACGCGGTCGGCGCCGACGTCAGGAAGGCAAGGAAGACCGCATGAGTGCTCTGGAACCTTTTGGCGCACGCCTGCGCCGGGCCATGGACGAGCGTGGCCCCCTGTGCGTCGGCATCGACCCGCACGCCTCGCTGCTCGCCGAGTGGGGCCTGGACGACGACGTGGCGGGCCTGGAGCGGTTCAGCCGCACGGTCGTCGAGGCGATGGCCGACCGGGTCGCCGTGCTCAAGCCGCAGAGCGCGTTCTTCGAGCGGTTCGGGTCGCGTGGCGTCGCCGTCCTGGAGAAGTCGGTCGAGGAGGCGCGGGACGCCGGGGCGCTGGTGCTGATGGACGCCAAGCGAGGCGACATCGGCTCGACCATGGCCGCGTACGCCGAGTCCTTCCTCCGCAAGGACTCCCCGCTGTTCTCGGACGCGCTGACCGTCTCGCCGTACCTCGGCTACGGCTCGCTGTCGCCGGCCGTGGCGCTGGCCCGGGAGAGCGGCACCGGCCTGTTCGTGCTCGCCCTGACGTCGAACCCGGAGGGCGGCGAGGTCCAGCACGCGGTCCGCGCGGACGGCCGCAATGTCGGCGCGACGATGCTGGCGCACCTGGCTGCCGAGAACACGGGGGAGGAGCCCATGGGTTCCTTCGGGGCGGTCGTCGGCGCCACGCTCGGTGACCTCTCGTCGTACGACCTCGACATCAACGGTCCCCTCCTCGCGCCCGGCATCGGTGCGCAGGGCGCCACCCCGGCGGATCTCCCCCGGGTCTTCGGGGCCGCGGCGCGCAACGTCGTCCCGAACGTCAGCCGGGGAGTGCTGCGGCACGGGCCCGACGTCGTCGCGCTGCGTGACGCCGCGTCACGCTTCGCCGAAGAGGTCACGGTCGCTGTGTCGGGTGCCTGACCGCCGTCAGGGATGTTCGAACGGCTCGCGCGAGTCCTCCGATGAGTGGCCCGGGCCGGCTTGAGTCTGAATACATCCTCAAATCCGGGGCATTATGTCCTAAATGTCCGGCCTGACGGAGGCTGACCAGGACTTTTCCGCTGTTCTCGCTGACTCTGGCGGACTTGGCCGCTAGTCTCCGACGAGTAGGAGCACCTCCCACGCTCCTGAAGCAGTGGGGGAGAACGGGCAGCGTGTTGCTCGTGCCTCCCCAGGTGTGGGGCGACTAGGTTCCTCACCGGTCCGTATCCGACAGTTCAACATCCGAGGTGACGTAGGCGTGGCTCTTCCGCCCCTTACCCCTGAACAGCGCGCAGCCGCGCTCGAAAAGGCCGCCGCGGCTCGCCGGGAGCGGGCCGAGGTCAAGAATCGACTCAAGCACTCCGGCGCCTCCCTTCACGAGGTCATCAAGCAGGGCCAGGAGAACGACGTCATCGGAAAGATGAAGGTCTCCGCCCTGCTCGAGTCCCTGCCCGGCGTGGGCAAGGTCCGCGCCAAGCAGATCATGGAGCGACTCGGCATCTCCGAGAGCCGCCGCGTGCGTGGCCTCGGCTCGAACCAGATCGCTTCCCTGGAGCGTGAGTTCGGCAGCACGGGCTCCTGATCCGCGTACTTGGGACCGGGAGTCCCGGGCACTCCGGGATTGCTGGAATAATCGCTGCATGAGTGAACGTCCGCGGCTGACCGTGCTCTCCGGCCCCTCCGGGGTCGGCAAGAGCACGGTCGTCGCTCATATGCGCAAGGAACACCCCGAGGTCTGGCTCTCGGTGTCGGCGACGACCCGCAAGCCCCGCCCCGGCGAGCAGCACGGAGTCCACTACTTCTTCGTCACCGACGAAGAGATGGACAAGCTGATCGCCAACGGGGAGCTGCTGGAGTGGGCCGAATTCGCCGGCAACCGCTACGGCACGCCGCGTGCGGCCGTGCTGGAGCGGCTGGAGGCGGGTGAGCCCGTTCTCCTGGAGATCGACCTCCAGGGCGCCCGGCAGGTCAGTGAGTCCATGGCCGACGCCCAGCTGGTGTTCCTGGCTCCCCCTCCTGGGAGGAGCTCGTACGCAGACTCACCGGACGTGGCACCGAGCCGCCCGAGGTGATCGCACGCCGCCTGGACGCGGCGAAGGTCGAGCTGGCGGCCGAGCCCGAGTTCGATGTGACCTTGGTCAACACCTCCGTCGAGGACGTGGCGCGTGAGCTGCTAGCCTTGATGGACGTTGTGTGATCGTGAGTGCTCGTACTGAGTGATCACATCGACTGATTCTTTCCCATCCATCGGAAGGTAGAGCGTGTCCTCTTCCATCTCCGCGCCCGAGGGCATCATCAACCCGCCGATCGACGAGCTCCTCGAGGCAACCGACTCGAAGTACAGCCTCGTGATCTACGCGGCCAAGCGGGCCCGCCAGATCAACGCGTACTACTCGCAGCTCGGCGAGGGCCTCCTCGAGTACGTCGGTCCGCTCGTGGACACCCACGTCCACGAGAAGCCGCTGTCGATCGCCCTGCGCGAGATCAACGCGGGTCTGCTGACGTCCGAGGCCGTCGAGGGCCCGGCGCAGTAAGTAATATCTGCAGCTTGCAGAAGGCTTTTCCACAGGCCCGGCAGCGCGTCTGCCGGGCCTGTGGTGTGTCATGGATGTCGTACGTTTCCGAGGTCCGGGGAGAGACGGTGGACAAGCCGAAGGTCGTTCTGGGGGTCAGCGGCGGCATCGCCGCGTACAAGGCCTGCGAGCTGCTGCGCAGACTCACCGAGTCCGGACATGACGTCCGGGTCGTGCCCACCGCCTCGGCGCTGCACTTCGTCGGCGCCGCCACCTGGTCCGCCCTGTCCGGCAAGCCCGTCTCGACCGAGGTCTGGGACGACGTCCACGAGGTCCCGCACGTCCGCATCGGCCAGCAGGCCGACCTGGTGGTCGTCGCCCCGGCCACGGCCGACACGCTGGCAAAGGCCGCGCACGGCCTCGCCGACGACCTGCTGACCAACACCCTGCTCACCGCCCGCTGCCCGGTGGTGTTCGCCCCCGCCATGCACACCGAGATGTGGGAGCACGCGGCCACCCAGGAGAACGTGGCGACGCTTCGCCGGCGCGGCGCGATCGTCATCGAGCCCGCCGTCGGCCGCCTCACGGGGGTCGACACCGGCAAGGGCCGGCTGCCCGAGCCCGCGGAGATCTTCGAGGTCTGCCGCCGGGTGCTCGCCCGTGGCGTCACCGAGCCCGACCTCGCCGGACGGCACGTCGTCGTCAGCGCCGGCGGTACCCGCGAGCCCCTCGACCCGGTCCGGTTCCTCGGCAACCGCTCCTCCGGCAAGCAGGGCTACGCTCTCGCCCGCACCGCCGCCGCCCGTGGTGCCCGGGTGACGCTGATCGCCGCCAACACCGGGCTGGCCGACCCGGCGGGCGTGGACATCGTCCAGGTCGGCACGGCCGTACAGCTGCGGGAAGCGGTCCTCAAGGCGTCCGCGGACGCCGACGCGGTCGTGATGGCGGCCGCGGTCGCGGACTTCCGCCCGGCGTCGTACGCCACCGGAAAGATCAAGAAGAAGGACGACCACGAGCCGGACCCCATCGTCCTGGTGCGCAATCCGGACATCCTCGCGGAGATCTCGACCGACCGGGCCCGTCCCGGCCAGGTGATCGTCGGGTTCGCCGCCGAGACGGACGACGTGCTGGCAAACGGCCGAAAAAAGCTGGAGCGCAAGGGGTGCGACCTTCTCGTGGTGAACGAGGTGGGCGAGCGCAAGACCTTCGGCTCCGAGGAGAACGAGGCGGTCGTTCTGGGCGCCGACGGCAGCGAGACGCCCGTGCCGTACGGACCCAAGGAAGCCCTGGCCGAAACCGTGTGGGACCTGGTGGCGCGCCGGTTGGGCACACATGGTTGATGCGCTGCGGACTTCGCCCCAGCAGCGCCCGATTCGGGTGTGGCGCCCCTGGCCAAGGGCACATGACATTGGGCAGAATGCCCGTGCCGCAGGTCACAGCCCTCCCGAGAGGCGAGACAGGGGGTCCGTGACCGGACGCGACAGATAAACTGTCCTCGGACGACGCCGGGCGCAGCCCCCGTCCCGTCCAACAATGATCAGCCAGCAGCCGCTGCAACCCCAGGGAGCGTTGTGTCCCGTCGCCTGTTCACCTCGGAGTCTGTCACCGAGGGCCACCCCGACAAGATCGCTGACCAGATCAGCGACACCATTCTTGACGCGCTTCTGCGCGAGGACCCGTCGTCCCGGGTCGCTGTCGAAACCCTGATCACGACCGGCCTGGTGCACGTGGCCGGAGAGGTCACGACCAAGACGTACGCGGACATCGCGACGCTGGTCCGCAACAAGGTCCTCGAGATCGGCTACGACTCCTCGAAGAAGGGCTTCGACGGCGCCTCCTGCGGCATCTCGGTCTCGATCGGCTCGCAGTCGCCGGACATCGCGCAGGGCGTCGACACGGCGTACGAGTCCCGGGTCGAGGGCGACGAGGACGAGCTGGACCGCCAGGGCGCCGGCGACCAGGGCCTGATGTTCGGCTACGCGACGGACGAGACGCCCACGCTGATGCCGCTGCCCATCTTCCTGGCGCACCGTCTGTCCAAGCGCCTCTCCGAGGTCCGCAAGAACGGCACGATCCCCTACCTGCGCCCGGACGGCAAGACGCAGGTCACCATCGAGTACGACGGCGACAAGGCGGTCCGCCTGGACACCGTGGTCGTCTCCTCGCAGCATGCGAGCGACATCGACCTGGACTCGCTCCTCGCCCCCGACATCCGGGAGTTCGTGGTCGAGCCGGAGCTCAAGGCCCTGCTCGACGACGGCATCAAGATCGACACCGAGAACTACCGCCTCCTGGTCAACCCCACCGGCCGCTTCGAGATCGGCGGCCCGATGGGTGACGCGGGTCTGACCGGCCGGAAGATCATCATCGACACGTACGGCGGCATGGCCCGCCACGGCGGCGGCGCGTTCTCCGGCAAGGACCCGTCCAAGGTCGACCGCTCGGCGGCGTACGCGATGCGCTGGGTCGCCAAGAACGTGGTCGCGGCCGGCCTCGCCTCGCGCTGCGAGGTGCAGGTGGCGTACGCGATCGGCAAGGCCGAGCCGGTCGGTCTCTTCGTCGAGACCTTCGGCACGGCCAAGGTCGAGACCGAGAAGATCGAGAAGGCCATCGACGTGGTCTTCGACCTGCGTCCGGCTGCGATCATCCGCGACCTGGACCTGCTCCGCCCGATCTACGCCCAGACCGCCGCCTACGGCCACTTCGGCCGCGAGCTGCCGGAGTTCACCTGGGAGCGGACGGACCGGGTGGACGCGCTGCGTAAGGCAGTGGGTCTGTAAGGCCCGGCTCCACGGGTTTGTCCGAGGCCCGGCGTCCCTGGTGGGGCGCCGGGCCTCGGTGTACCCGCGCCCGTGGGGGAACTCGGGTTCCGGCGGTTGTCAGTGGCGTTTGGTAGGAATGCAGGCGTGAGCAGCGAGAACGAGACCGGTGACGGCGGGGCTCAAGGGGCGTCGCCCGAGCAGCTCGCGCTGATTCGGGACAGTGTGCGCAAGGCGAAGGTCCCGCGGGCCAAGCCGCGGACCTGGCGGGGAGCCGCGCTGGCCAAGGAGCTGCCCGTGGCGCGGGTGCTGGTCGACAAGGGTGTGCTGCATCTCGATCGGTACTTCGACTACGCCGTACCGGAGGAGTTGGACGCCGAGGCGCAGCCCGGGGTGCGGGTGCGGGTGCGGTTCGGAGCCGGGCGGCACCGGGTGCGTGACGGGCGGCGTGAGGGCGGGGGGCTCATCGACGGCTTCCTCGTCGAGCGGCTTGCCGAGTCCGACTACGCCGGGCCGCTGGCGGCACTTGCGCAGGTCGTCTCGCCTGAGCGGGTGCTGAGCGAGGAACTGCTCGGGCTCGCGCGGGCCGTGGCCGACCGCTATGCCGGAGGGCTCGCCGATGTGCTGCAGCTGGCCGTGCCGCCGCGCAGCGCGCGTGCCGAGCAGCGGCCCTCACCGGAGCCGCTCCCGGCGCCCGGCAGGCCTGAGGCGGGGTCCTGGGGGCGGTACGAGCGAGGGGCCGCCTTCTTGGACTCCCTGGCCTCCGGGGGTGCGCCGCGTGCCGTGTGGAACGCTCTGCCCGGCCCCGAGTGGAGCGAGGAGCTGGCCCGGGCCGTCGCGGCGACGCTTGCCTCCGGGCGCGGGGCGCTCGTCGTAGTACCGGACGGGAGAGCTGTTGCCCGGGTCGACGCCGCCCTGACCTCGCTGATGGGCGAGGGCCGGCATGCGGTGCTGACCGCCGATGCCGGGCCCGAGAAGCGGTACCGGGAGTGGCTGGCCGTACGCCGCGGGAGCGTCCGGGCGGTCGTGGGGACGCGGGCCGCCATGTTCGCGCCCGTGCAGGACCTCGGGCTGGTCGCCCTCTGGGACGACGGCGACGACAGCCACAGCGAGCAGCACGCCCCGCAGCCCCATGCGCGTGAAGTGCTGCTGCTCCGGGCCGCGCAGGACAAGTGCGGCTTTCTGCTGGGGAGTTGGAGCTGCACCGTCGAGGCCGCCCAGCTCGTGGAGAGCGGCTGGGCCCGGCCGTTGGTCGCCACCCGGGAGCAGGTGCGCGGCGCGGCTCCCCTCGTACGGACCGTGGGGGACGGGGATCTCGCGCGGGACGAGGCCGCGCGGGCCGCTCGGCTGCCCACGCTCGCCTGGCAGGTGGTGCGGGAGGGGCTGCGGCAGGGGCCGGTCCTCGTGCAGGTGCCGCGGCGCGGGTACGTGCCGCGGATGGCCTGTGCGAACTGCCGGGCTCCCGCTCGGTGCCGGCACTGCTCCGGGCCGTTGGAGGCGCAGGGCTCCGGGGCCGAGCTGCGGTGTGGGTGGTGCGGGCGGGACGAAGGGGCCTGGCACTGTCCGGAGTGCGGGGCGTTCCGGCTGCGGGCTCAGGTGGTGGGGGCGCGGCGGACCGCCGAGGAGCTGGGGCGGGCCTTTCCCGCTGTGCCGGTGCGGACCTCCGGGCGCGAGCATGTACTGGACACCGTGCCGGGCACACCCTCGCTGGTCGTGAGCACGCCGGGGGCCGAGCCCGTCGCCGAGGGCGGGTATGCGGCGGCGCTGCTGCTGGACGGCTGGGCCATGCTCGGGCGGCCCGACCTGCGGGCGGGGGAGGACGCACTGCGGCGGTGGATTGCCGCCGCTTCACTGGTACGGCCGCAGGGCGCCGGGGGGACCGTGGTCGTGGTCGCCGAGCCCACGCTGCGGCCCGTGCAGGCGCTGGTGCGGTGGGACCCTGTCGGGCATGCGGTGCGGGAACTCGGCGAGCGAGCCGAGCTGGGGTTTCCGCCGGTGTCCCGGATGGCCTCCGTGGCCGGGCCGGGAGAGGCGGTGGCAGAGTTTCTCCGTACCACCGAACTGCCCCCGGATGCCGAGGTGTTGGGGCCCGTGCCGGTGCCCGTCACGGCGGTGGGACGCCCGCGGCGGGTAGGGGGTCCGCCGCCAGGGGAGCACTGGGACCGGGCGCTGATCCGGGTTCCGCCGGGAAGCGGGGCGGCGCTGGCGTCCGCGCTGAAGGCCGCGCAGGCGGCGCGGATGGCGCGCGGGGCTGCGGAGATCGCGGTGCGGATTCGAATCGATCCGCCTGACATTGGATGACCTCGGTGCTGCCTGGTGCCTTGCGGTGCCGCGCAGGGCCTGGGCAGGTATGCCTCTGCCCTCCCGGGTGCGCATCGGGAGGGCAGAGTGAGGTGGGGGCAGTCGCGGCGTCAGCCGTTGCGAGGGCCGGGGAACACCGTGGGCCTGGCCTCGTCGCGCAGGCCGGGGCTGCCTGCCGTCGGCTGCGTCGGCATGGAACGGGCCGCGGGGACCGTCGGCACCGGAGGGAGAGCGGTGGTGACGTTGACCGTCCGGCCGGCCGGCTCGGTCGTCCGCTCGGCCTCGGCCGCCGCCTGGGTGGCGGCGCGGCGCGCGCCGTAGCGACGGTGGACCGCCTGCTTGGTGACGCCGAGGGCGGAACCCACCGCGTCCCACGAGAAGCCGAGTGAGCGGTCGAAGTCCACGGCTGCCGTGACCAGGGTTTCGACGCTGTCCCGCAGCTCCTGGGCGAGACGGACCGTCGGGGCGGGGCGCGTCCGTAGACGACGAAGCCCGTGGACGGGCCGGAGCGGCGCGGGCGGTAGACGTTGCCCAGTTGGGCGGTGAGCGTGCGCAGTGCGTCCACCTGCCGGCGGACCCGCTCGATGTCCCGCACCAGCAAGTGCAGGCTGGCCCGAGCCTGGGCGTCGTGGGTTGCGTGGTCGGCCATGAACAAGCCTCTCGAACCGGCGTTGAAAAGGAAGGGGCCGCGGATACGGCGGGTGCGGCCCGTTGTGGTCAACTCTTTCTTGACCAACGCGGGAGCGCTCCGCGGGTCACGCAGTGGGGGCGTATGGGCATATGCCTACGCCCCTGGGTGGGGGTACGCGCCTCGATGTCCGGGCCTTCGGCCTCGGGTGTCTGCCGTCCCTCCTCCCCCGGCCCGTGGCGAATTCCTTCGTGGCGCCGCCGACGTGAGCCCTCCTCACACCCGCACATAGAATTGTGTGCTGCCCCAACCAACCCCGTCCGAGAGGCCCGTGCCCACCCATGAAGCTTGTCTTCGCCGGTACCCCCGAGGTCGCCGTTCCCGCTCTGGACGCTCTGATCGCCTCCGGGCGGCACGAGGTGGCCGCCGTCGTGACGCGGCCCGACGCGCAGGCCGGGCGGGGGCGCAGGATGGTGGCGAGCCCGGTGGCCGAGCGGGCCGAGGAGGCGGGCATCGAGGTGCTCAAGCCCGCCAGGCCGCGCGACCCCGACTTCCTGGAGCGGCTCAGGGAGATCGCGCCCGACTGCTGTCCCGTCGTCGCCTACGGCGCCCTGCTGCCGCGCGTCGCCCTCGACATCCCGGCCCACGGCTGGGTCAACCTGCACTTCTCGCTGCTGCCCGCCTGGCGTGGGGCCGCGCCCGTGCAGCACTCCATCATGGCCGGCGACGAGATCACCGGGGCCTCCACGTTCCTGATCGAGGAGGGGCTCGACTCCGGGCCCGTCTACGGCACCGTCACCGAGGAGATCCGGACCACCGACACCAGCGGCGACCTGCTGACCCGGCTGGCCTTCGCGGGCTCCGGGCTGCTCGCGGCGACCATGGACGGGATCGAGGACGGCACGCTGAAGGCCGTACCGCAGCCGTCCGAAGGGGTCACCCTCGCCCCCAAGGTCAACGTCGAGGACGCCCACATCGACTGGGCCGCCCCCGCCCTGCGCGTCGACCGCGTCGTGCGCGGGTGCACCCCCGCACCGGGCGCCTGGACCACCTTCCGCGGCGAGCGGCTCAAGCTCATCCAGGTGCAGCCGGTGCCCGGGCGGGACGACCTCGCGCCCGGTGCGCTCTCCGTCGGCAAGAACAACGTGTACGTCGGGACCGGGTCGTACGCCGTCGAGCTGCTGTGGGTGCAGGCTCAGGGCAAGAAGCCGATGCGGGCCGCGGACTGGGCGCGGGGCGTGCGGATCGGGGACGGGGAGAGCGTCGGGGAGTGACCGGGCCTACGCCGGGCCGAGGGTGCGACGTAGGCTGGTCGGTACATCTCATCCAGCAATCCGGAGCACCTTTTTCGTGAGCGACACCTCCCGTCGGCCCCGCAAACCCGGCAAGCCCTACCGACGGCCCAAGAAAGACCCCGTCCGCTTCCTCGCCTTCGAGGCACTGCGCGCCGTGGACGAGCGGGACGCGTACGCCAACCTCGTGCTGCCGCCGCTGCTGCGCAAGGCGCGGGAGCAGGGCGACTTCGACGGGCGGGACGCCGCGCTCGCGACCGAGCTGGTGTACGGGACGCTGCGGTGGCAGGGGACGTACGACGCCGTGATCTCCGCGTGTGTGGACCGGCCGCTGCGTGAGGTCGACCCGCCGGTGCTCGATGTGCTCAGCCTGGGCGTGCACCAGCTGCTGGGGACGCGGATTCCCACGCATGCCGCGGTGTCGGCGTCCGTCGAGCTCGCTCGGGTCGTCCTCGGCGACGGGCGGGCGAAGTTCGTGAACGCCGTGCTGCGCAAGGTCGCGCAGGACGACATCGACGGGTGGATCCAGCGGGTCGCGCCGCCGTACGACGACGATCCCGAGGAGCACCTCGCCGTCGTCCACTCGCATCCGCGGTGGGTCGTCTCGGCGCTGTGGGACTCGCTCGGTGGCGGGCGCGCCGGGATCGAGCGGTTGCTGGAGGCCGACAACGAGCGGCCCGAGGTGACGCTCGTCGCGCGGCCGGGGCGGGCCACGACCGAGGAACTCCTTGGTGAGGAGGCCGCGGTGCCGGGGCGTTGGTCGCCCTATGCCGTGCGGCTGGCCGAGGGTGGGGAGCCGGGGGCCATCGAGGCCGTGCGGGACGGCCGGGCGGGGGTCCAGGACGAGGGGTCTCAGCTGGTCGCGCTTGCCCTGGCCAACGCGCCGCTGGACGGGCCCGACGAGAAGTGGCTCGACGGGTGTGCCGGGCCTGGGGGCAAGGCGGCGCTGCTCGGGGCGTTGGCCGCCGAGCGGGGGGCCATGTTGCTTGCCTCCGAGAAGCAGCCGCATCGGGCCGGGCTTGTGGCCAGGGCGCTTGCCGGCAATCCGGGGCCGTATCAGGTCATCGCCGCCGATGGGACGCGGCCGGCCTGGAGGGCGGGGAGCTTCGACCGGGTGCTGGTGGATGTGCCCTGTACGGGGCTGGGGGCGTTGCGGCGGCGGCCGGAGGCTCGGTGGCGGCGGCGGGTGGAGGACCTGGAGGGGTTTGCGCCGCTGCAGCGGGAGTTGTTGCGGGCGGCGTTGGACGCTGTGCGGGTGGGGGGTGTCGTCGGGTACGCCACGTGTTCGCCGCATCTTGCCGAGACTCGGGCTGTCGTGGACGACGTGCTGAAGCAGGGGGGCGCGGGTGAGCTGGTTGATGCGCGGTCCTTGCTGCCGGGGGTGCCGGAGCTGGGGGAGGGGCCTGATGTGCAGTTGTGGCCTCATGTGCATGGGACCGATGCGATGTATTTGGCGGTGATTCGGCGGGTGGGGTGATTTCGCCCCCGCCGCCCCTACCCTTCCCGTCCTTGAAGGGACTCCGCCCCTTCGACCCCGGCCAGGGGCTGCCGCCCCTGGACCGCCGCTTCGGCCTGAACGGCCTCGTCCTCAAACGCCGGACGGGCTGAAATGCCAGGACCGGCGTTGCAAGGCGCCGCTGTATGCCCCCCTCAGCCGCCCCTCCCCGCCACGCCCTCCTCCGGCTCCCGTGCCGCCGCCGCAGCTCCCCCGTCCTCTCGGGCCAGTCGGTGTGGCCACCACACCTTGGGGCCCACGTCCAGGAACAGGGACGTCACCAGGACCGAGCGGACGATGAAGGTGTCCAGGAGGACGCCCAGGGCCACGGCGAAGCCGATTTCGGCGAAGGCGACCATGGGGAGGGTGCCGAGGGCTGCGAACGTGCCGGCGAGGACCAGGCCGGCCGAGGTGATGACGGCGCCTGTGGCGGCGAGGGCGGTGATCACGCCGGGGCGGGTGCCCTGGTGGGCTGCCTCCTCGCGGATGCGGGTGGTGAGGAAGATGTTGTAGTCGATGCCGAGCGCCACCAGGAAGACGAAGACGAACAGCGGGAAGTCGGTCGACTCCCCGGCGTAGTCGAAGATGTGGCGGAAGGCGAGCGCGCTGATGCCGAGGGCTGCCGCGAAGGACAGGATCACCGTGCCCACCAGCAGGAGCGGGGCGATCAGGGCGCGCAGCAGGGCGCAGAGGATCAGGAGCACGACCAGCAGGACCAGCGGGATGATCAGGATGTTGTCGTGCGTCGTCGCCTTGTCCATGTCCAGGAGGGCTGCTGTACCGCCGCCCACCTGGGCGTCGGCGTCCGGCACCGCGTGGACGGCGTCGCGGACCCGCTCGACGGTCTGTTTCGCGGCGTCGCTGTCGGCGGGAGCGGTCATCGTCGCCTCGAAGAGGACCTTGTCTTCGAACGACGGTTTTGTGCCTGGTGGCAGGCCCAGTGAGGTGGGGACGACGCCCTGTGTCTCCGCCACCGCGCGGCCGACCTCCACGGCCTGGGCCTGGTTGCTGACGATGACCAGCGGGTCGCCGCTGCCGGCCGGGAAGTAGCGCGCGGAGACCTCCTGGCCGGTGATCGAGTCCGGCTTGTCGGTGAACGCGTCGGCGTTGCTCAGCCCCTCGGCGCGCAGCTGGATCAGGCCGAGGGAGCAGACCGCGAGGGCGATCGCCGTGACGGCCCAGACCATGCGCGGGCGATGGGAGATACGGCGGCCCATGCGGGCCCAGATGCCCCGCTTGTCCGGGTTCTCGGTGCCCAGGTGCGGGATCACCGGCCAGAAGATCCAGCGGCCGAAGATGACCAGCAGGGCGGGGAACAGGGACATCATCGCGAGCAGGGCCACCGCCACGCCGATCGCGGCCACCGGGCCGAGGCCTCTCGTGGAGTTCATCTCCGCCGCCAGCAGCACCAGCATGCTCAGCACGACGGTCGCACCGGAGGCGATCACCGCCGGGCCGGCGCGGTGCAGGGCAAGGGCCATCGCCTCGTGGCGGTCCTCGTGACGGCGCAGTTCCTCTCTGTAGCGGGCGACGAGCAGGAGCGCGTAGTCCGTGCCCGCGCCGAACACCAGGACCGTGAGGATGCCCGCGCTCTGACCGTTGACGGTCAGGCCCGCGTGTTCCGCCAGGAGATAGATCAGGGCCTGCGCGGTGAACAGGGCGACGATCACGGCGGCGAGGGGGACCAGGAGCAGGGTGGGACTGCGGTAGGTGAGCAGGAGCATGACGATGACGACCACCATCGCCGAGAACAGCAGTGTGGAGTCGATGCCCTCGAAGGCCTCGGAGAAGTCCGCGGAAGTGCCGCCCGGGCCCGTGATGTGCACGGTCAGCCCGCCGCCGCCCTCGCCGACGACGTCCTTGATGGAGTCCACCGCGGGTGCGATGCGCTCCCAGCCCTGCTCGTCCATCGTGATCGGGACCTGCACCTGGGCCGCGCGCGGGTCCAGTTCGCGGTCGAAGACCGGGCCCCGGGTCTCGGCGCCGCGGATGCCGTGGTCGGTGAGCTGCTTGAGCTGCGCCACGTCCTCGGTGATCGCCGCACGGTCCTGTGCCGTCAGGCCGCCGTCGCGGGCGTAGACGACGACCGCAGGGATCTGCTCCGGCCTGAAGTCCTCGGAGATCTCCAGGACTTGGGTGGATTCGGCGGACCCAGGCAGCCAGGAGGCCGCGTCGTTGTCCTGCGCGTCGGTGAGCTTCTGCGCGAACGGTGCTGCCAGGAGCAGCACCGCCAGCCACAGGACGAGCACCACCCACTTGGCGCGTCGTCCACAGACCAGATGGGCGACGCCCCGCTGTCCCGAAGGGGACTGCCCCTTCTCCTGGGTCTGAGTCATGGCCACCCCCGCAGCTCTCCGTGGAGCCGGTCGGCCGCCCAGCATGGCACGCGCGAACCGGACACAACATCCGATGAACGTCTTAGGTCTGTACTGGCGCGAACATTCGTGCTCCGGCATGGCAGTCTTGGGTCATGGCCCCGCAGATCAACCCCAGCATCCTGTCCGCCGACTTCGCCCGCCTCGCGGACGAGGCGAAGGCGGTCGAGGGAGCCGACTTCCTCCACGTCGACGTCATGGACAACCATTTCGTCCCGAACCTCACGCTCGGCGTGCCGGTCGTAGAGTCCCTGGCCCGTGCGACGGACACTCCGCTGGACTGCCATCTGATGATCGAGGCCCCCGATCGGTGGGCGCCCCAGTACATCGAAGCGGGTGCCTCCTCCGTCACCTTCCATATCGAGGCCGCCGCGGCCCCGGTACGGCTTGCTCGGGAGATCCGGGCCAAGGGCGCCCGTGCCTCCATGGCGCTCAAGCCCGCGACGCCCATCGAGCCGTACGAGGATCTGCTCCCCGAACTCGACATGCTGCTGATCATGACGGTCGAGCCGGGTTTCGGTGGTCAGGCGTTTCTCGACATCATGCTTCCGAAGATTCGCCGCACCCGCGAGTTGATCAGCAAGCACGGCCTCGACCTGTGGCTCCAGGTCGACGGCGGTGTCTCGGCCTCGACGATCGAGCGGTGTGCGGAGGCGGGCGCGGACGTCTTCGTCGCCGGTTCGGCGGTGTACGGGGCCGATGACCCGGCCGCGGCGGTCCGTGCGCTGCGCGCGCAGGCGGAGGCGGTGACGAAGTCGGCGGCCTGGGCATGCGACCACTGAGCCAAGGGAACGTGAACGGCGCCCATCAGGGCGGATCAAGAGCGCCGGATCTGCAAGGATGAACGGCGAATCCAGAGTGTGAACAGCAGTGAGGAGATCGCCGTGTCGGGTATGTCGGCGGGCCGGTCAGCCATGCGGATGGGACCCGCTGAGCTGGTGCAGGCGGCGGCCATGGCCCGCCGCTTCTACCTTGAGGGCAAATCCAAGATCCAGATCGCCGAGGAGTTCGGCGTCAGCCGCTTCAAGGTGGCCCGGGTCCTGGAGACCGCTCTCGAACGGGATCTGGTGCGCATCGAGATCCGCGTACCGGCCGAGCTGGACGCCGATCGCTCGGACGCACTGCGCGCCCGGTACGGCCTCCGGCATGCCGTCGTGGTCGAGTCCCCGGCCGAGGCCGAGGAGTCACCCGACCCCGAGAACCTGGGAGAGGTGGCCGCCGAACTGCTCGGCGAGCTGGTGAACGAAGGGGATGTGCTGGGCCTGGCCTGGGGCCGGTCCACCATCCACATGGCCGCGGCCCTGGACCGGCTGCCGCCGTGCACGGTGGTGCAGTTGACGGGCGTGTACGACGCAGGGACCGCCGAGCGCGGTTCGGTCGAGGCGGTGCGCCGCGCCGCCCAGGTGTCCGGCGGCGACGCCCACCCCATCTACGCGCCGATGCTGCTGCCGGACGCGGCCACCGCGGCGGCGCTGCGGCACCAGACCGGAATCGCCCGGGCCTTCGAGTACTTCGACAAGGTCACGGTCGCCTGCGTCTCCATCGGCTCCTGGGAGCCGGGCATCTCGACGGTGCACGACATGCTCAGCGACGAGGAGCGGGCTCATTACGCCTCGCTCGGCGTCGCCGCCGAGATGTCCGCGCACCTCTTCGACGCCGAGGGACGCCGGGTCGGACGGGACCTGGGGGAGCGGTGCATCACGGTCAAGGCCGACCAGCTCCGCCGTATCCCGGAGGTCGTCGCGATCGCCGGCGGGCAGCGCAAGGGGCCCGCGATCGACGCGGTGCTTCGGTCCGGCCTCGTCACCAGCCTGGTGACGGACACGTCGGCGGCGGACTATCTGATGACGGCCGGTCCGACCCCGAAGTCGACGCTCAACAGGACGGATCCGGACGGGCACTGACGGCATGTCAGAAGGGGGTGGCCCAACGGTCGCCCCCTTCGTTCATCTGCTTCATCCGATCACTACGACCTTGGCGGTACTGAGATGACGGAGCTCGTGGTCCCGCTGGACCTCGACGGGATCACGGACAAGGCCGGCCTGATGGACCGCATCGCCCGTGCCCTGGCCCTGCCCGACTGGTTCGGCCGCAACTGGGACGCGCTCGCCGACTCCCTGTCCGACCACACCGTCTGGCCGGCGGGCGCAGTGGAGCAGGGGCTGCTGGTCGTCGTACGGAACTGGCGGGCGTACGCGAAGGCGCGGCCCGACGAGTGGGAGACCGCCCAGGACGTGTTCTCCGAGGCCGTGGACCGGACGGAGGCGCTCACGGTGGTGCTCGCTCTTGGAGGATCCTCCTAGGGAGCCTCTGACCTGCTTGGATGATGTGACCGTGCATCGCATTCCGGTCAGCATGGGACAATGAAGTACGTGCTCTTCCCCCTGGCTGACCTGTCCGGGGGCCACCTCTGATCGACTGGGATGTGCAGCACGTGCGTTTCCTCAATGACATCCAGCCCGCGTACGACCTGACGTACGACGACGTCTTCATGGTCCCGAGCCGCAGCGCTGTGGGCTCGCGGCAGGGCGTGGACCTCAGCTCCCCGGACGGCACGGGCACCACCATCCCGCTGGTCGTCGCCAACATGACCGCCATCGCCGGCCGCCGGATGGCCGAGACGATGGCACGGCGCGGCGGCCTGGTGGTCATCCCGCAGGACATCCCGATCGAGGTCGTCACCGAGGTCGTCTCCTGGGTGAAGAGCCGGCACCACGTCCTCGACACCCCGATCGTGCTGGCCCCGCACCAGACCGTCGCCGACGCGCTGGCCCTGCTGCCCAAGCGCGCGCACAACGCCGGTGTGGTCGTCGACGACGGCTTCAAGCCGATCGGCGTGGTCACCGACTCCGACCTGTCCGGCGTGGACCGCTTCACGCAGCTCGAAGTGGTCATGTCCCGGGACCTGCTGCTCCTGGACGCGGACCTCGACCCGCGCGAGGCCTTCAACACCCTCGACCACCACAACCGGCGTTACGCCCCCGCCGTCGACAAGGACGGCCGTCTCGCGGGCATCCTCACGCGCAAGGGCGCCTTGCGCGCCACCCTGTACTCGCCGGCCGTCGACGCCAACGGCAAGCTGCGTATAGCGGCTGCCGTCGGCATCAACGGCGACGTGGCGGGCAAGGCCAAGCAGCTGCTCGACGCGGGCGTCGACACGCTCGTCATCGACACGGCGCACGGCCACCAGGAGTCGATGATCGCCGCGATCCGGACCGTGCGGGCGCTCGACCCGCAGGTGCCGATCGTGGCCGGCAACATCGTGGCCGCCGAGGGTGTGCGGGACCTGATCGAGGCAGGCGCGGACATCATCAAGGTCGGTGTCGGCCCCGGGGCCATGTGCACGACCCGCATGATGACCGGCGTCGGCCGGCCGCAGTTCTCCGCGGTCCTGGAGTGCGCCGCCGAGGCGAAGAAGTACGGCAAGCACGTCTGGGCCGACGGTGGCGTCCGGCACCCGCGCGATGTCGCCATGGCGCTGGCCGCCGGTGCGTCCAACGTGATGGTCGGGTCCTGGTTCGCGGGGACTTTCGAGTCGCCGGGCGACCTCCAGCAGGACGCGAACGGCCGCCTCTACAAGGAGTCGTTCGGCATGGCCTCCGCGCGGGCCGTGGCCAACCGTACGTCCGACGAGTCGTCGTACGACCGGGCCCGCAAGGCGCTGTTCGAGGAGGGTATCTCCACCTCGCGCATGTTCCTCGACCCGGACCGGCCGGGCGTGGAGGACCTGATCGACTCGATCATCGCGGGCGTGCGGTCCTCCTGCACCTACGCCGGCGCCGGCTCCCTGGAGGAGTTCGCCGCGAAGGCCGTCGTCGGCATCCAGAGCGCGGCCGGTTACGCGGAGGGCAAGCCGCTGCACGCCAGCTGGAGCTGACGTCTCAACGCCTTTGCGCACGGCCCCCGTTGTCCCGCCCGCCGGGAGACGGGGGCCGTTTCGCGTGCCGCCCTTTCGCCCGATGGCGCGGCCTGCTGTATCGGGCGGCTTCGGGTAGTCGGTGGCTTGTCGCGCCCACGCGGCGGAGCCGCATATCGATACAGCCCCGCGCCCCTGGGGACGTCCGCTGCGCGCGATGAGCGGCATGAGCAGGCAGACCCCTGCGCGTTCCTGGTCAAGGCCTTCCGAAGCCCTCCGGGAGGACCTCCGCGCAACGGTCTGAAGCCCCGCTGCAACGAACACCCACCCAGCCCCCAGACACGCAATGATCTTGCGGGTATGCGCAAGGTTGCTGCATTTCACCAGCAACGCCGATCCTCGTAGGCTGTCGCCTCGTACGTGGCGTGGCAGGGACCCCGCTCGGTGGGTCCCTGCTCGAAGGGGTGCCGCCAGTCCCTGCCGCCCTGAACGGCAGCGATAAGGAGCCAGCGCGTGCTCGACCAAGGCGCACCCCCGCAGAACCCAAGCCAGACCGCCGCCCCCGCGTCCCTCGGAGTCGGCGCGCGCCTCATGCGTCGCAAGCCCGTGGAACACCTGGTCGCGGAGGGTGGCCAGGGTGAGGGAGGGTCCCTGCGGCGCTCTCTCGGCATGTGGCAGCTGACCATGATCAGCATCGGTGCCACTCTCGGCACCGGCATCTTCGTCGTCCTCGGCGACGCCGTCCCGGAGGCCGGACCCGCGGTCACCCTGGCCTTTGTGATCGCCGGTCTCACGGCGTTGTTCTCGGCCCTGTCGTACGCCGAGCTGGCGGGCAGCATCCCCGTCGCGGGCTCCTCGTACTCGTATGCGTACGCAACGATGGGTGAGCTGGTCGCGTGGGTCTGCGGCTGGTGTCTGGTGCTGGAGTACGGCGTGTCGGTGGCCGCCGTCGCCGTCGGCTGGGGCGAGTACCTCAACGAGCTGCTGGACGGGACGATAGGCGTCACCATCCCGTCCGTGCTGTCCTCGGCACCCGGTGAGGGCGGGATCATCAACCTGCCCGCCCTGATCGTCGTGCTGCTGGCGATGATCTTCCTGCTCGGTGGCGTCCGTGAGTCCGCTCGGGCCAACACGATCATGGTCGCCGTCAAGATCGCCGCGCTGGTGCTGTTCTGCTCGGTCGGCTTCATCGGCTTCAAGTCCGGCAACTACGAGGACTTCATGCCGCTCGGCATGGCCGGCGTGAGCGCCGCGGGTGCCACGCTCTTCTTCTCGTACATCGGCTTCGACGCCGCCTCCACGGCCGGTGAGGAGGCCAAGGACCCCAAGCGGGACCTGCCGCGGGCCATCATGCTGTCGCTGATCATCGTGACCGCGCTGTACGTGCTCGTCGCGGGTGTCGCCGTCGGTGCCTGGCACTGGACCAAGTTCGAGGGCTCCAGTGCCTCCCTCGCCGCGATCATGAACGACGTCAGCGGCCAGTCCTTCTGGGGCACCCTGCTCGCGCTCGGCGCGGTCATCTCCATCGCGAGCGTCGTGCTCACCGTGCTCTACGGCCAGACCCGTGTCCTGTTCGCGATGTCCCGTGACGGCCTGGTGCCGAAGGCGTTCGGCAAGGTCCACAAGAAGACCGGCGCCCCCGCGTCAACACGGTCATCGTGTCCCTCTTCTGCGGTGCGCTCGCTGCCCTCATCCCGCTGGGCAAGCTCGTCGACGCGACCAGCATCGGCACGCTCTTCGCCTTCGCGCTGGTCAACATCGCGGTGATCATCCTGCGGTACCGGCGGCCGGAGCTCGAGCGCACGTTCAGGGTGCCGTTCGGGCCGGTGCTGCCGGTGCTGGGCTTCCTGTTCTGCGCGTACAACATGTTCAGCCTGGACACCGTGACCTGGGTGGTCTTCGGGTTCTGGATGGCGGCCGGTCTCGTGTTCTACTTCGTGTACGGCTATCGCCGTTCCCGTCTTGCGACACCAGAAGCGAAGTGAACCACCCGCAGTGCTGAACGATCTCGACGAACGCATCGTGCACGCCCTCGCCGAGGACGCCCGCCGCTCCTACGCGGACATCGGGCAACTGGTCGGCCTGTCCGCGCCCGCCGTGAAACGGCGCGTGGACCGGCTGCGCGCCACCGGAGCGATCACCGGATTCACCGTACGGGTGGATCCGGCGGCGCTGGGCTGGGAGACCGAGGGGTTCGTCGAGATCTACTGCCGGCACAACACCTCGCCGGACACGATCAGGCGGGGGCTGGAGCGGTACCAGGAGGTCGTGGCGGCGTCCACGGTCACCGGTGACGCGGACGCGGTCGTGCAGGTGTTCGCCTCCGACATGCGGCACTTCGAGCGGGTCCTCGAGCGGATCGCGGGGGAGCCGTTCGTGGAGCGGACCAAGTCGGTGCTGGTGTTGTCGCCCTTGTTGCGGCGGTTTTCGTCCGGGTCGCCCACGTAGTTCTTCGGCTGCGGGCCGGTGGGTGCCTTTCGCGCAGTTCCCCGCGCCCCTACAGGGCGTTCCTGCGGACCTTCTTCAGCATGTGCCGTACGACCAGTGCATGGGCGCCGGTGCCGATGACGAGCCCTCGGTAGACGGTGCCCGCCCGGCCCGGGAATCTCGCCCTTGTCTCGGCCCGCACATGCGTGTGGCCCTCGGGCGTCTCGTCCAGGTGGAAGAGCAGGGCGTACGCCGAGAAGGGGTGGTGGCCCACGTAGGCCAGCTCCTTGCCCGGGACCGACACCGCCACGCGGAAGCCTCGGGAGCCGTTCATCAAGGCGTCCAGCTCGTGCCAGACGGCGTCGGTGTTCGCCTCGACCGTCGTCGTGTGTTCGTCGACGAACGGCAGGGCGGGGATCTCGGTGGCGTCCATGGGGGAAGCCTCGCGCGGCCGCCCACGGCGGGGCCTCCTCCAGCGGGTGGAGGCGGGTAGCCGTTCGGGGAGGGGTCAGTCGGCCGTCTTGCGGGCGAGGGCGTTGTTGTCGATCGAGTTGTGCACGCTGAAGCTCACCGCGTCCGAGCGGTAGCGGTCGTCCGACCATTCGACCGGGCGGCCCTCGCGGGTCGTCGTCACGCGGCGCACCCGGAGCAAGGGGCTCGTGCGGCGGATGCCCAGCAACTCGGCGTCCTGGGCGCCCGCTGACACCGCGTCGATGACGTGCTCGCCGTAGGCGAAGACCAACCCCGTGTCGTCGTACAGGCGTTGGGTGACGGAGGGGCAGTCCGGCTCTATGGCCTCGATGGCCGGGGAGATCCAGTCGGCGTAGACCGTGCGCTCCAGCAGGACCGGTTCGCCGTCCAGGCCGCGTACCCGCAGCACGTGCAACACCGGTGTTCCGGCGCTCAGTTGGAGGCGTACCGCGTCCTCCTTCGTCGCGGGTCGGTGTTCCTGCGCGACCACGTGGCCGGTCGCCTCCCGCCCCATCGCATGTGCCCACTGGGCGAAGCTGCGCAGCTCGGCGAAGCTCTGGCTGCGGCGGCTGGCCAGGACCACGCGACGGGCGCCCTGGCGTGAGCCGATGAGTCCCTCGGCGGTCAGTGCGGCAACGGCCTGCCGGACTGTGCCGCGGGAGACGCCGTACCGGGCCGCGAGATCCGTCTCGGCGGGCAGCAGGCTGCCGACCGTGTACTCCTCGCGGTCTATCGCGCGGCGCAGCTCGTCGGCGATCTCCTCGTGTCGCGCCGTCATGCTTCCCCTCTGAGTCGGTTGCTGTGCACAGAGTGGCCAGCGTAAACGAGATCCGACAGTGGTCCGTGCCGGCCGGGACTGTGCATGAATCATGGGGTCAGGGTTTCACCGGCGTTCACTTTTGGGACATCGAGACCGGGCGTACTAGGGCCAACTTGTTCAGACAAGTTGGCCCCGTGGGGCCTCCTCCACCCTCGCGCGTCCCCTGGAGAAACCGTGTCCGTTTCCCTGCCGAGAACGGCTGCCCGCAGCGGCGCCCTCGCCGTCGTCGCCGCGCTCGCCCTCAGCGCCTGTGGCGCCGCTCCCGACAACGCGTCCACCTCCGCCGACGGCAAGAGCGCCGCCACCGCCACCTCCGCCGAGGAGTTCGGCGGCATCGACAAGCTGGTCGAGGCGGCGAAGGAGGAGGGCACGCTGCACGCCATCGCGCTGCCCCGCGACTGGGCCAACTACGGCGCCCTCATCGACGGCTTCCAGAAGAAGTACGGCATCAAGGTCGAGGTGGAGAACCCCGACGGCTCCAGCCAGGACGAGATCAACGCCGTGACGTCCCGCAAGGGCAGGACCGCGCCCCCGACGTGCTCGACCTCGGCAGCTCCTTCGCGATCAGCGCCGCCCAGCAGGGGCTGCTCGCGCCGTACAAGGTGGAGGCATTCGCCGACATCCCCGAGGGCCAGAAGGACGCGCAGGCCCGCTGGTTCAACGACTACGGCGGCTACATCTCCATCGGGTGCGACGCGGGGCGCGTCAAGGAGTGCCCGAAGACCTTCGCCGACCTGCTGAAGCCGCAGTACAAGGGCCAGGTCGCCCTCAACGGCAACCCCACCAAGTCCGGCTCGGCCTTCGGCGGTGTCTACGCGGCGGCTCTCGCGAACGGCGGCTCCTTCGACGACATCCAGCCCGGCCTCGACTTCTTCGGCAAGCTGAAGAAGAACGGCAACTACACGCCCGTCGAGTCGACCCCGGCCACCGTCGAGAAGGGCGAGACGCCCATCAGCATCGACTGGGACTACCTCAACGCCGGGTACGCCGAGGAGTTCAAGTCCAAGGGCGTCGACTGGCAGGTGTCGGTGCCGAGCGACGGCCAGTTCTCGCAGTACTACTCCCAGGCGATCAACAAGGACGCCCCGCACCCCGCGACCGCCCGCCTGTGGCAGGAGTACCTCTACAGCACCGAGGGCCAGAACCTGTGGCTGAAGGGCTACGCCCGACCGGCCCTGATGACCGCCATGGAGAAGGCCGGCACCCTCGACAAGACGGCCGCGGCCAAGCTGCCCGAGGTCTCCGGCACGCCCTCCTTCCCGACCGAGGAGCAGCAGAAGAAGGCCAAGACGGTCCTCGGCCAGGGCTGGGCGAAGGCCGTCTCCGGATGACGGCCACCCTCACCCGGGTCGACACGGCGCCCGCCGCTGCGCGCAAGCGGCGGCGCCGTGTCCTCGGCGGCTCGCTCGCGGTCGTCCCGCTGCTCGTCTTCACCGCGCTCGCCTTCGGACTGCCCGCCCTGGCCATGCTGGACGGCGCCTTCACCGTCAAGGACCCGGCCACGGGGGCGACTTCGTACAGCGCCGACAACCTGACCGCCTCGCTCCAGGGCGCGTACCTCACGGCCCTGCTCGGCAGCGTCAAGCTGTCCGCCGCCTCCGCCGCGCTCGGCGCCCTGCTCGGGCTGCCGCTCGCCCAGGCCGTGGTGACCTCCCGCTTCCGCGCCCTGCGCGAGGCCGTGCTCACCGCGTCCGGGGTGCTCGCCAACTTCGGCGGCGTCCCGCTGGCCTTCGCTTTCGTCGCCACGCTCGGCAACGCCGGTGTGCTGACCCGCCACCTGGGCCTCACGGACAAGGGCTGGGACCTCTACAGCTTCTGGGGCCTCGTCCTCGTCTACCTGTACTTCCTGATCCCGCTGATGGTCCTCACCATCACCCCGGCGCTGGACGGCCTGCGCTCCCAGTGGCGCGAGGCCGCGCAGAACAACGGCGCCACGGCCGTGCAGTACTGGCGCCATGTGGCCCTGCCCGTGCTGCTGCCCACGCTCCTCGGCGGATTCGTCCTGCTCTTCGGCAGCGCCTTCGCCGCGTACGCCACCGCCGCAGCGATGGTGGGCAGTTCCATCCCGCTGGTCACCCTCCAGATCGCCGACGCCCTCTCCGGCAACGTCCTGGTCGGCCAGGAGAACGTGGCGCTCGCCCTCAGCCTCGACATGGTCCTGGTCGCGGGCCTGGTCATGGCGGTGTATCTGCCCCTGCAACGACGGAGCGCGCGATGGCTCGCCTGAACCTGTGGCGGTGGGGCGTGCTCGGCCTCGCCGGACTGTACTTCCTGGTGCCGCTCGCCGCATCGGTGGTCTTCACGGTCGACGTGCCCGGACAGGGCCTCACCTTCGACGCCTACGGCCAGATCTTCTCCACCGACGGCTTCACCGCCGGCCTGCTGCTCTCGCTGGAGCTGGCCCTCGCCACCATCGCCGTCGTCCTGCTGCTGATGGTGCCCGCCATGGTCGCGCTGCGGCTCGGCGCGCCCCGGCTGCGGCCGGTCGTCGAGATCGTGTGCTCCCTGCCGCTGGTCGTACCCCCGATCGCGTTCGTCGCCGGGATCGGGACGGTGCTGAAGTGGGGGCCCGAGCACCTGTCGCGAACCCCGCTGTTCCAGACGTTCGTCGCGATCCAGAACCCCGACTTCCCGTTCGTGCTCGTCCTCGCCTACGTCGTGATGGCACTGCCGTTCGTGTACCGGGCCCTGGACGCCGGGCTGCGCGCCATCGACGTGCCCACCCTCGTGGAGGCCGCCCGCAGCTGCGGGGCGAGCTGGCCGCAGGCCCTGGTGCAAGCCGTCCTGCCCAACGTGCGCGGCGCCCTGCTCAACGCCTCCTTCCTCACCCTCGCCCTGGTCCTCGGCGAGTTCACCGTGGCTCAGCTGCTCGGCTTCCAGCCCTTCGCCGTGTGGATCGTGAACGTCAGCGGCTCGCAGGCCCAGCTGTCCGTCGCCGTGTCCGTGCTCAGCCTGCTCGTGACCTGGGCGCTGCTCCTCGTACTCGCCGGCTTCGGCGGCCGTACCCGTACTACCTCCCGGGGATGAACCATGACCGTGCTTGACAAGACAGCGCCCGAAAGGGCCGCGGTGCAGGCCGCCACCGTCGAATTCCGGGGACTGCGCCGGGAGTTCGCCACCACCGTCGCCCTCGACGGACTCGACCTGACCGTCCGGCCGGGCGAACTCCTCGCCCTGCTGGGCCCGTCCGGCTGTGGCAAGACCACCGCGCTGCGCATGCTCGCCGGGTTCGAGCATCCCGACTCCGGCGAGGTGCTGGTGGACGGCGAGGACGTCACCGGCATCCCCGCGCATCGCCGGGACGCCGGGATGGTCTTCCAGTCGTACAGCCTGTTCCCGCATCTGAGCGCCCTCGACAACGTGGCGTTCGGGCTGCGCATGCGCAAGGTGCGCACCGCCGAACGGCGCGGACGGGCCGCCGAGTTGCTGGAGCTGGTCGGCCTCGCCGACAAGGGCGAGCGCTACCCGCACCAGCTCTCCGGCGGCCAGCAGCAGCGCATCGCCCTTGCGCGGGCCCTCGCCCTGCGCCCGCGCGTCCTGCTCCTTGACGAGCCGCTGTCGGCGCTCGACGCCAAGGTGCGGCTGACGCTGCGCGAGGAGATCCGACGGCTCCAGCGGGAGCTCGGCATCACCACGCTGTTCGTCACCCACGACCAGGAGGAGGCCCTGTCCATGGCCGACCGGGTCGCGGTCATGCGCTCCGGACGGCTCGAACAATGCGCCGCTCCGGCCGAGTTGTACGGCCGCCCGGCCACCGCCTTCGTCGCCGAGTTCGTCGGCACGATGAGCCGCATTCCGGGCCGGCTCGTCGAGGGCGGTGTCGAGGTGCTGGGCCGGCGGCTGCCCGTCGACGGCGACGTGCCCTCGGTGTCCGACGTCGACGCGCTGGTACGCCCCGAAGCGGTGACGGTGCGCGCCGACGACGCGGCCGACGCGCGCGTGGTCGCCACGGCGTTCCTCGGCGCCACCACCCGGCTGACCGTACGGCTCGCCGACGGCACCGAGGTCAAGGCCGACCTGCCCGCCCACGAGACGGCCGCGCTCGGCGCCGGCGCCGCGGTCGGTGTGTCGCTGCCGGAACGGCCGGTGCTGGTGGCCGAACGAAACCGCTGACTCCCGCACTACCTGGTGATCCCCCACGCATGAAAGAGACAACCGTGACCCGACTCCCGCTCCAGGCCGCCTTGTTCGACATGGACGGCACGCTCGTCGACACCGAGCGGCTGTGGTGGGAGGCGGTGGAGCAGGTGGCAGGCCGGGCCCTGACCGAGGCGGACGAGCCTCAGGTGCTCGGCCGGGCCGTCGAACACACCGCCGACTGGCTGTCCGGTGTCACCGGTACCCCGGCGGACACGCTCGCCGAGGTGCTGCACCGGGAGTTCGCGGATCGCGTCCGCGCCGGCATCGTGCCCCGACCGGGCGCGCTCGACCTGCTCGACGCGCTCGCCCGCGAGGGCGTACTGACGGCTCTGGTGACCGCGTCTCCGAGAGCTGTCGCCGACACCGTCCTCGAAGCCCTCGGCGCCGACCGCTTCGCCGTCTCCGTCACCGCTGACGACACCGACCGCACCAAGCCCGCCCCCGACCCCTACCTCGCCGCCTGCCGCCTCCTCGACGTCGACCCGGCAGCCTGCGTGGCCGTCGAGGACACCGAGACAGGCGTCGCCTCCGCCGAGGCCGCGGGCTGCACGGTGCTCGCGGTGCCCTCGCTCGCCCCGATCGATGCGGTGCCCGGCCGGACCGTCCTGGGCGGCCTGACGGGCGTCACCCCGCAGCGGCTGCGCGCCCTGCTGCCGTACCGGCTCCGCGTCATGAGCTGGAACCTCTGGTACGGCGGCACCAAGGTCCACGACCACCGTGCCAAGCAGCTCAAGGTCATCGCCGAGGCCGACGTGGACGTGGTCGGGCTCCAGGAGACGTACGGCACCGCCGTCGAAGAACTCGCCGAAGCACTCGGCTGGTACCACCACCGCGCCGGGGAGAACCTCGGGATCATCAGCCGGTACCCCATCACGGCCCCCCTCGGCGACCCGGACGTCGGCTTCTACGGGGCGGCCGGGGTCCGTGTCCAGGCCGGGGACCGGCAGGTCGACGTATGGACGGCCCACCTCGACTACACGCCCTACGGCCCGTACGAGTCCGCCTTCGACGGGCTCGGCGCGGCCGAACTGATCGCCCACGAGCAGGTGCGGCTCGCGCAGATGCGGGACACCCTGCACCGGATCGAGGAGACGGCCGACCCCGCCGTGCCCTGCGTCCTCGTCGGCGACTTCAACAGCCCCTCCCACCTGGACCGGCCGGACGTGGAATGGCCGGTGACCAAGGCGGCCGAGGAGGCGGGGCTGCGGGACTCCTACCGCGAGGCGCATCCCGACCCGATCGCCCACCCCGGCCACACCTGGTCGCCGGTCCACCCCCTGCACGAGGACGGCAGTCGACGCCCGGAACCGCAGGACCGGATCGACTTCGTCCTCCACCGTGGTCTGCGCGTGCTCGACTCCGAGACCTGCGTCAGCGGTCACCCGCGCCCCTGGCCGGACGTCGAGCACAACGAGTGGCCGTCCGACCACGCGGCCGTGATCACCACGTTCTCCCTGCGCGAGTGAGCCCGCGCCGCCTACCATCGGTGTCATGACCTGGCGACATTGATCCACCAGCCGTGCCTCCCGAGGGCCACCTCGGCCGCCGTACCTCCGGCGTCCGAACTGTCCCTGCGGGAAGGCCTCATGACACTCTCACCTGCGCGTGTGCCCGCCGCCGGTGTCCGGCGGCTCACGACCACGCTGTACGGCTACTCGTTCCTCGACGACTTCGTCCTGCTCTACCCGGTGTACGCGCTGCTGTTCGCCGACACCGGCATGTCGCTCTGGCAGATCTCCTCCCTGTTCGCCCTGTGGTCGATCACCGCCGTCGTGCTGGAGGTCCCCTCCGGCGCCTGGGCCGACACCGTGTCGCGTCGTCGGCTGCTGTGGATCGGCCCCCTGCTCACGGCCGTCGGCTTCGGACTGTGGGTGGCCGTCCCGTCGTACTGGGCCTTCGCGGTCGGCTTCGTCCTGTGGGGCGCCGGCGGAGCGCTCGGCTCCGGTGCGCTGGAGGCGCTGGTGTACGACGAGCTGGACCGGCTGGGCGCCGCCGACCGCTATGCGCGGGTCATGGGCAGGTCCCGGGCCGCGCGGCTGCTGGGCACAGTCGCCTCCATCGGCCTCGCGGGGCCCGTCTTCGCCCGGGGCGGCTACACGGCCGTCGGCGCTGCGAGCTTCCTGGCCTGTGTCCTGACCGCCCTCACCGCGACCCGGTTCCCGGAGCACCGGGTGCGGCCGGAGACCGGGGGCGACAGCTGGGCGACGACCCTGCGGACCGGGCTCGCCCAGGTCCACAGGGACCGTTCGGTGCGTGGTGCCCTGCTGCTGATTCCGGCCGTGGCCGCGGTGTGGGGCGGGCTCGACGAGTACACCCCGCTGCTGGTCCGGGACATCGGCTTCGCCGAGGCGACCGTGCCCTACCTGATCATGCTGATCTGGGCGGGCGTCACCGCCGGCAGCCTCCTGACCGGACCGGCCGAACGCCTCGGCACGAGGGGGCTCGCGGCGCTGCTCGCGGGCGCGGCGCTCGCCCTGGCCGCCGGGGCAGCGGCCCGCTCACTGGCCGGTATCGCCCTGGTGAGCCTCGCCTTCGCCGGGTTCCAGCTGGCGGAGGTGCTCGCCGACGTCCGCCTCCAGCACCGTATCGACGAGTCCCTACGGGCCACCCTCACCTCCGTGGCGAGCCTGGGCACCGAGCTCGCCACGGTGGCCACGTTCGGCGTGTACGCACTGCTCGGCACGGGCGCCGCGCACAGCACGGTCTTCGCGGTGCTCGCGGTTCCCTACCTGGTGACGGCGCTGGCGCTGGCTAGAAGTCGGGCTTCCACGGCACGACCGTGAAGTCATCCGTCCCCTTCTTGACCTTCTCGAAGGGGGCGGAGCTCACGCACTTGGGCAGCTCCTTCGTCTCGACGGGGTTGCCCGTGGAGGCCCAGCTGTAGCCGAGCCGGTCGTGGCGGCCGACGTCGTGGACGGTGACGCCGACCCGCTTGCCCTCGGCGCCGGGCAGATCGGAGGAGGTGATGACCCCGGAGACGACGGCCACCTTCCCGCCGGTCAGCAGACAGTCGACCTTCGCCGTCGCCCGGGCGCCCTCGCCGTTCAGGTAGTGGCTGAACTCGAAGGTGCCGGTGGCCTTGGTCGGGTCGGCGTCGTCCTTCGCCGCCAAATGCGCGTCGAACGAGAACGTGATGTCGTCCCCGGCCGAGCGGTACAACTTGGCGGTGCCGGTGAGTGCGGCGGCCTCGCGCTGCCGCGGCGCGTCGTCGGACGCGGTGGCGGCCGAGGCCGCTCCGGCGGTGAGCAGGAGTGCGCAGCCGAGCACAACGATCTTCGTACGGTGGTTCATCGTGGTCCTTTCCGCAGGTCAAGCCAGGTCGAGCGGACGGTCCCCACTCTCCCGGCGCCGCGCCCGCGGTACATCGCGCCCGGGACGGGACCTCGGCTCCGCCGTCCGGCGGGGAAGACCGGCGGGACCTGCGCTGCCAGGAGGACCGGGACTGCGACCGGGGTCGCGCAACGAATCTCCGCCGACCCGCTCGAGCACGCAACAAACCGCTCACACGCGCGCAACGGCTCCTTCTTGTCCGCCCCTGTCGGCCGCCCGTACCGTCTACGTGGCCCCTACATGGCCCCCAACCCCTTCCGCCCGGTGAGGACCACGCATGCGCACCGCCCTGCTCCAGAGCTCCGGCCGCCCCGGCTCGACCGTCGAGAACCTCAAGGTCCTCGACGAGGCCGCGGGCCGCGCCGCCGCCGCGGGCGCCGGACTGCTGGTCACGCCGGAGATGTTCCTCACCGGGTACGCGATCGGCGACGACATCGCCCGCCTCGCCGAGCCCGCCGACGGCGACTGCGCGGACGCGATCGCCGAGATCGCGACACAGCACGGCCTGGCGGTCGCCTACGGCTATCCCGAGAGGGACGGCGACGCCGTCTTCAACTCCGCTCAGCTGATCTCCGCCGACGGCACCCGGCTCGCCGGCTACCGCAAGACCCACCTCTTCGGCTGCTTCGAGCGCGACCACTTCACGCCGGGCGACCAGCAGGTCGTCCAGGCCGAGATCGACGGCCTCCGCGTCGGCATCCTGATCTGCTACGACGTCGAGTTCCCGGAGAACGTCCGCGCCCACGCCCTCGCCGGCACCGACCTGCTGGTCGTGCCGACCGCGCAGATGCACCCGTTCCAGTTCGTCGCCGAGTCGATGATCCCGGTGCGCGCCTTCGAGAACCAGATGTACGTCGCGTACGTCAACCGGGTCGGCCAGGAAGGGGAGTTCGAGTTCGTCGGCCTCTCCACCCTCGCCGGCCCCGACGGGGTCGCCCGCACCCGCGCCGGCCGCGCTGCGGAACTCGTCCTCGCCGACGTCGACCCCGCATTCCTCGCCGCCTCGCGCGAGGCGAACCCGTATCTGACCGACCGCCGCCCCGGCCTCTACGGGTCGCTCGTCTGAACCTCCCCCGCTTCCCCCTCGCAGTCGCAGTCGCAAGGAGTCCGTACCCCATGACGTCCACGGTGCCCAACGCCGTCCAGCACGCCGACGAGCAGCAGCCGCCGATCACCATGTTCGGCCCGGACTTCCCGTACGCCTACGACGACTTCCTCGCCCACCCGGCGGGGCTCGGCCAGATACCCGCGACCGAGCACGGCACCGAGGTCGCGGTCATCGGCGGCGGCCTGTCCGGCATCGTTGCCGCGTACGAGCTGATTAAGATGGGCCTCAAGCCGGTCGTGTACGAGGCCGACGAGATCGGCGGCCGGCTGCGCACCGTCGGCTTCGACGGCGCCGGCACCGAGGGGCTCACGGCCGAGATGGGCGCGATGCGCTTCCCGCCGTCCTCCACGGCCCTCCAGCACTACATCGACCTCGTGGGCCTGGAGACCAGCCCCTTCCCGAACCCGCTCGCCGAGGCCACCCCGTCGACCGTCGTCGACCTCAAGGGCGAGTCGCACTACGCCGAGACGGTCGAGGACCTCCCGCAGGTCTACCGGGACGTCGCCGCGGCCTGGAACAAGTGCCTCGAAGAGGGCGCCGACTTCACCGACATGAACCGCGCGATGCGCGAGCGGGACGTGCCGCGCATCCGCGAGATCTGGGCGCAGCTCGTCGAGAAGCTCGACAACCAGACCTTCTACGGCTTCCTCTGCGACTCCGAGGCCTTCAAGTCCTTCCGGCACCGCGAGATCTTCGGCCAGGTCGGCTTCGGCACCGGCGGCTGGGACACCGACTTCCCGAACTCCATCCTGGAGATCCTGCGGGTCGTCTACACCGAGGCCGACGACCACCACCGCGGCATCGTCGGCGGCTCCCAGCAGCTGCCGCTGCGCCTGTGGGAGCGCGAGCCGGAGAAGATCGTCCACTGGCCCTACGGGACCTCGCTCGCGACGCTCCACGACAACGGCGCGCCCCGCCCGGCCGTGACCCGGCTGCACCGCACCGCCGGCAACCGCATCACCGTGACGGACGCGAACGGCGACATCCGTACGTACCGGGCGGCGATCTTCACCGCCCAGTCCTGGATGCTGCTGTCGAAGATCGCCTGCGACGACTCGCTCTTCCCGATCGACCACTGGACGGCGATCGAGCGCACGCACTACATGGAGTCCAGCAAGCTCTTCGTGCCCGTCGACCGGCCGTTCTGGCTGGACAAGGACGAGCAGACCGGCCGGGACGTCATGTCGATGACGCTGACGGACCGCATGACGCGCGGGACCTACCTGCTCGACGACGGTCCGGACAAGCCCGCCGTCATCTGCCTCTCCTACACCTGGTGCGACGACAGCCTGAAGTGGCTGCCGCTGTCCGCGAGCGAGCGGATGGAGGTCATGCTGAAGTCGCTCGGCGAGATCTACCCGAAGGTCGACATCCGGAAGCACATCATCGGCAACCCGGTGACCGTCTCCTGGGAGAACGAGCCTTACTTCATGGGCGCGTTCAAGGCCAACCTGCCGGGCCACTACCGTTACCAGCGCCGCCTCTTCACGCACTTCATGCAGGACCGGCTGCCCGAGGACAAGCGGGGCATCTTCCTCGCCGGCGACGACATCTCCTGGACGGCCGGCTGGGCCGAGGGCGCCGTCCAGACCGCGCTGAACGCGGCCTGGGGCGTCATGCACCACTTCGGCGGGGCGACCGACGGCTCCAACCCCGGCCCGGGCGACGTCTACGACGAGATCGCGCCGGTCGAGCTGCCGGAGGACTAGATCCCGGCCGCCCGCGCCTTCTCGTACACCTCCGCGGCGACGTCCTTGAGTTCCTGGGCGTCGCGCGGAGTGGTCTGCAGGTCGAGGAGGACCTCGTCCACGCCGACCTCGGCGTAGGCCGCGAGGTCCGTCACGATCTGGTCGGCGCTGCCCTGGAAGGGCTGACGGTCGTCACCGGCGTAAGCCTTGGCCGAGTACGTGGCGTTCACCCGTGGCACCCGCTCGATCGGCAGATTGCGTCCGCGCTCGGCGGCGATGTCCTGGATCCGCTGCCACGCTGCGGCATATCCCTGCACGTCCATGGCGACCGGGATCCAGCCGTCGCCGTGGTCCACGACCCGCGTCAGAGCCTTCCCGCCTCCCGCGGCCACGAGGATCGGGATCGGCCGCGCGGGCTTGGGGCCCACCACGGCCGCGTCGACCTTCGTGATCCGGCCCTCGTAGGACACCGGGTCCGGGCCCCACACCGCCCGGCAGACGTCGATCACCTCGTCCAGCACCCGGCCGCGCTCCTCGATCGGCCGCACCGACGCGGCGGCGAACTCGTCGGTCGACCAGCCCGTGCCCAGGCCGGCCACCACCCGGCCACCGCTCGCCGCGTCCAGCGTGGCCAGGGCCTTGGCCAGCTGGAACGGTCCGTGCAGCGGCGCGACCACAATGCCCGTGCCCAGCCGGACCCGTTCGGTGACCGCCGCGGCCAGCGTCAGCGTGACCAGCGGATGGGCCATCCCGCGGTACCAGTCCGGCCAGGGCAGGCCGGGGACGCCGTACAGGCCCTGGGTCGGGTTCTCGGGGACCAGCAGTCGCTCGTAGACCCACAGACTGTCGTAGCCGACCTGCTCGGCCGTGCGCGCCACGTCCGTCACGTCCTTGGCGAGGTCGTACTGCCGGAGCTGGGGAAGACCGAGTCCGAGGCGGATGGCCATGACCGGGTACTCCTTCACGATCGTCGGGCCCCCACCGGCCAAAGTACTGCGAGCACGGGGAACTGCCACTCGAAGACCGGTCAGTCCGGCAAGGGCGTGAGCAGCATGCGTCCCGCGAACCCCACCGCCGCGTCCAGCCGGTCGGTGAACTCCCCGGCGACGTCCGGGAGCCGGCGCAGCGCCCACAGCGCCCGTGCCGCCGACCATGTTGCGTCCCGGGCCCGGTCCAGGCTCCACGAGCCGAGCAGATGGGTGAGCGGGTCGGCGATCTGGAGCAGGTCGGGACCCGGCATCAGCTCTTCGCGGATGCGCTCCTCCAGCGAGACGAGGAGATCACCCACCCGGTCGAACTCGTCCTCCAGCTCGGCGGGTTCGCAGTCGAGGCTACGACAGGCGTCCACGACGGCGAGCGCCAGATCGTGGCCGATGTGCGCATTGATGCCCGCGAGCGCGAACTGCAGCGGTCGTACGCCGGGATGCCGGCGCATCTGGAACAGCGGCCGCCAGCAGGCGGGTGGGCGCCCCTCCCGCTCGGCCCTGTCCACCGCCGCGAGATACCGCTCCGCGAACCGCACGTCCAGCGTGATCGCGGCCCGCGCGTCGGTGAACCGACCGCCGTCGATGTGCCGGTCGACGGCCTCCGTGACGGCGAGGTAGACGCGGTTGAAGATCGCGACTCCGTCTCGTTCGGGCAGGGCCGCTTCGAGGGCGCGCATACGGGAGATGACCGCGTCCACGGGCGTGGTGAATTGTTCGCATTGCGCCATGGGGGCAGAGTCCCAGCTTTAGGCTGACGGGAGTGTCGGCGGGCCCGGCGCTTCCCCAGAACGGGGAACGCGCTCGCTGTGGCGGAGGGGAGCAGGACCGTGTCAGGCTTACGTGCCCAGCGACTGGCCGCACGCAGGTCCGAGCGCAGGAGGGCGGCCCGGCGCCATGCCATGGTCGTGGCGGCCTCGGTCGTGGTCGCCGTCGGCACGGTGACCGGCATGATGTCCGCGCTCGACGACAGAGGGCGTTCCGACCAGGCCGGGCCGCCGGAGGTGACCCGCTCGCCGAGCCTGGAGCGCCTGCCGCTCGTGCCCTCGTCCTCCCCGTCGGTCACGAAGTCGCCCTCGCCGACGTCCGCTTCACCGACACCGAAGCAGAAGCCCACCCCCCAGAGCCCCACGCCCTCGCCGACCAGGACCGAGAGGAAGCAGCAGCCCGCCGTGGTCTCCGCCCGCCTCTACCGCCACCCCGACTCCCAGGTCCTCGACTGGGTCCGCGACAACGCCGGCGACCCGCGCCACGCCGTCATCGCGTCCCGGATCGCCGCCCAGCCGGCCGCGGTGTGGTTCGCCGACTTCACGCCTGACACCATCACCGCCCGGGTCCGCGCGGTCACTTCGGGCGGCTCCGCGCTGGGGCGGGTGCCGGTGGTCGTGCCGTACGCGATCCCGGGCCGCGACTGCGGCGGGTACTCCGAGGGCGGGGCGCCCGGCCTCGACGCCTACGACGCCTGGATCGACAGGTTCGCCGCGGGACTGGGCTCCGGCGACGTCATCGTCATCCTGGAGCCCGACTCCGTCGCCCAGTCCGAGTGCCTCTCCGCCGGCGAACGCGCCGACCGCTTCGCCTCGCTGGCCCGCGCGGGCCGCGCCTTCAAGGCGGCGAACCCCAGGGCGCGCGTCTACTACGACGCCGGGCACTCCGGCTGGAACCCGCCCGGCAAGCAGGCCGGGTGGCTGAAGCAGGCCGGCGCCGCCTCGGCCGCGTCCTCCGACGGGATCTTCAGCAACGTCTCCAACTTCCACGCCACGACCGACGAGATCGCCTACGACCGGCAGGTCCTGGACGCCCTCGACGGCCCCGCGAGCCTGGGCGCCGTCATCGACACCAGCCGCAACGGCGCCGGAGCTCCGGCCGACGGGGAGTGGTGCGACCCTGCCGGCCGCAGGCTGGGCCGGGCGCCGACGCTCAGCACCGGCGAGGCGCGGATCGACGCCTATCTGTGGGTGAAGCTGCCGGGGGAGTCGGACGGCTGCAAGGGCAGGCCCGGGACCTTCACCGCGTCGTACGCCTATGACTTGGCGCGCTGAGACCCCTCGCCGGTGTCGCTCTCCTCGTCGTAGGAGGACGTGCCCTCGTCGAGCAGCGGATGCTGTGTCTTGAGGTGGGCCGGGGCGAACGCCCGCAGCGCGTGGTAGCCGGTGATGGCCACCAGCGTGCCCAGCGCGATGCCGCTCAGCTCGAAGGTGTCGGAGAACTCCAGCGTCACGTTGCCGACGCCGATGATGATGCCCGCGGCGGCCGGCACCAGGTTCAGCGGATTGCGCAGGTCCACCTTGGCGTTGATCCAGATCTGCGCGCCGAGCAGGCCGATCATGCCGTACAGGATGACGGTGATGCCGCCGAGGACGCCGCCCGGGATCGCGGCCACCACCGCGCCGAACTTGGGGCAGACGCCGAAGAGCAGCGCGAAGCCGGCGGCGGCCCAGTAGGCGGCGGTCGAGTACACGCGGGTCGCGGCCATCACGCCGATGTTCTCGGAGTAGGTGGTGTTGGGCGGGCCGCCCACCGCGGTGGAGAGCACCGAGGCGGCGCCGTCCGCGGAGATCGCGGTGCCCAGCTTGTCGTCCAGGTTGTCGCCGGTCATCTCGCCGACCGCCTTGACGTGCCCGGCGTTCTCGGCGACCAGGGCGATCACGACGGGCAGTGCCACCAGGATCGCCGACCACTGGAAGGACGGGCCGTGCAGATCGGGCAGGCCGATCCAGTCGGCCTTGGCGACGCCGGACAGGTCGAGTCGCCAGTGCTCGGTGACCTTGCCGCTCGCGTCGGCCGAGTGGATCCTGCCGAAGATCCGGTCGAAGGCCCAGGAGATGCCGTAGCCGAAGACCAGGCCCAGGAAGATCGCGATCCGGGACCAGAAACCGCGCAGGCAGACCACCGCCAGACCGGTGAACAGCATCACCAGCAGCGCCGTCCACTGGTCCTGCGGCCAGTACGTCGAGGCCGTCACCGGGGCGAGGTTGAAGCCGATCAGCATCACGACGGCCCCCGTCACGATCGGCGGCATCGTGGCGTGGATGATCCGTGCACCGAAGCGCTGCACGGCGAGGCCGATGAGGAACAGCACGACGCCGACGACCAGCACCGCTCCGGTCACGGTCGCGCTCGAACCGCCGTCGGCCCGGATGACCGCGGCGACGCCGACGAAGGAGAGGGAGCAGCCGAGGTAGCTGGGCACCCGGCCGCGGGTGGCGAGCAGGAAGATGACCGTCGCGACGCCGGACATCATGATCGCCAGGTTGGGGTCGAGACCCATCAGCACCGGCGCCACGAAGGACGCGCCGAACATGGCCACCACATGCTGGGCGCCGAGCCCGGCGGTACGGGGCCAGGAGAGCCGTTCGTCGGGGCGGACCACCGCTCCCGGCGCCGGGGTGCGTCCGTCGCCGTGCAGTTTCCAGCGGACGCCGAGATCCATGGTGCGGTTTCGCTTTCGTCGTGCGTGCGGGTGACCGGACCATTGTCAGGGACGTCAGGAGCGGCGCCGACCCTGGGCTGAACAGCGCAGACTCCTCCCGAACGGGGAGTTCAGGGGCGCGGGTCGGGAACTGCCGCGTCCGAGCCGGCTGCGGGGCGGCTGATCTTCGGGCGGTCGCGGTCCCCCGCGCGCAGGACGCGCGCGAACACGACCAGTCCGGAGGTCAGCACGGTGACCAGGCAGAAGGACACCATCAGGCTGGTGGCCTGGGCGATCCCGCCGATCGCGCTCGGTGCGACCAGACCCGAGGTGTACGTGATCGTGGCGACGCCCGCGATGGCCAGCGAGGGGTTGCTGCCGCTGCGGCCCGCCGCCGCGAAGCACAGCGGCACGACCACCGCGATGCCCAGACCCAGCAGCGCGAACCCGGCCATCGCCAGGGCCGGACGGTCCGACACGACGATGAGCAGGCCGCCGAGTGTGGCCAGGACGCCGCCGCACCGGACCGTGCGCACGGCGCCGTAGCGGTCCACCACCTTGTCGCCGGCCAGCCGGGCCAGCGCCATGGTCAGCGTGAAACCGGTCGTGCACGCCGCCGCGAGACCGGCCGAGGTGTCCAGCTGGTCCCGCAGATAGACCGCCGACCAGTCCAGGCTCGCGCCCTCCGCGAAGACGGCGCAGAACCCGACCGCGCCGATGAGCAGCGCCGAGCGGGGCGGCAGCGCGAACCGGGGCGGCGGCTCCTCGTCCTCGGCGGGCTGCAGGTCGAGCACCCACCGGCAGGCGAGGATGCCGAGGAAGGTGAGGGTCGCCGCGGCGAGCGCGTGGTGCAGCCGGGCGTCCGAGCCCAGGTGGGCCGCGAGCGTGCCGGCCGCCGAGCCGATCAGGGCGCCCGCGCTCCACATGCCGTGCAGCCCGGACATGATCGACCGCCCGAGGCGGTTCTCGACCTCGACGCCGAGCGCGTTCATCGCCACGTCCGCCATGCCGGCCGTGGCGCCGAAGGTGAACAGGGCCAGGCACAGGGTCAGCAGGTTGGGGGCGAGGGAGGGCAGGGTGAGCGCGAGCGTCCACAGGGCGATCAGTCCGCGCAGGGCGTTGCGGGCCCCGAAGCGGTGGCTGATGCTGCCGGCCACCGGCATCGCGACGGAGGCGCCGAGCGCGGGGAAGGCGAGCGCCAGCCCCAACTGGCCCGCACTGACGCCGGCATGGTCCTGGATCCATGGCACGCGCGTCGCGAACGAGCCGGTGACGGCGCCGTGCACGGCGAAGACGGACGCCACGGCATACCGGGCCCGCCTCACCTCGCGCAGGTCGTAGACCACTTTGCCCATCGTCCGGCCCCTCCCGGTGCTCGCTTCGTACCGTGCGCCGCCGTAAACTATCAGGAACCCTGCCTGATAGATAGAGAATTGCCGGGCCCACGCAGGCCCGGGACGGCCGCCCACTGCGCACCTCGCCGATCTGGAAGGATCCCGGCATGCCCGCATCCCCGAGCACCGCCCGGGCCATCAACGACCGGCTCGCCCTGCGACTGCTCCAGCAGGGCGGCCCGTTGACGGCAGGGCAGTTGAAGCAGCTGACCGGACTGTCCCGGCCGACCGTCGCCGACCTCGTCGAGCGCCTCACCGACGCCGGCCTGATCGCGGTGGTCGGCGAGGCCGGGGAACAGCGGCGCGGGCCGAACGCCAAGCTGTACGGCATCGTCGCCGACCGCGCCCATCTGGCGGCGCTGGACGTGCGTACCGAGGGCGTCTCCGTCGTCGTCTGCGACCTGGTCGGGGCCGTGCTCGCCGAGGCGTCGGTGCCGATCGGCGGCGACATGGGGACCGGGCCCGCGGTGGAGCAGGCCGTGGCGCTGGTGGAGCGGGTCGCCAAGGAGGCGGGCGCGGACCGGCTCCATACGGTCGGGATAGGCGCCCCGGGCCTGATCGACCCGGCGACCGGTGAGCTGCGTGACTCCACGGGCCTGCCCGAATGGCACCGCCGCCTGGTGGCAGCCCTCCAGGAACGGCTCCCCGAAGCGCGCGTCAGCGTCGAGAACGAGACCAACCTCGCCGCCCTCGCGGAACAGCGCGACGGAGTGGCCCGGGACCGGGACACCTTCGTCCTGCTGTGGCTCGGTCACGGCACCGGCGCGGCCGTGGTCCTTGACGGCGCGCTGCGCCGCGGCGCCTCCGGCGGCACCGGCGAGATCGGGTTCCTGCCGGTACCGGGGACGCCGGGGCCGCCGTCGGCGGTGGACTGCGAGGGCGGCTTCCACTCACTGGCGGGGTCGGCGGCGATCGTGGAGCTGGCGGGGGCGTACGGGGTGAGCGCCGAGGGGGCATCCGTGCACGAGCCTGCGGCGGCGGGGGTGGTGAGGGCAGCGGTGGCACCGGTCGGCGGGCACGCTTCCGGCAGTTCCGACCGCTTCCTCGACGCCCTGGCCGACCGCCTCGCCCTCGGCGTGGCCTCCGTCGTCGCGATCCTCGACCCCGGCTGTGTGGTCCTCGGCGGGGAGGTCGGGCAGGCCGGGGAGAGTCGCTCGCCGGGCGGGTGGAGGAGCGGGTCCGGAGGATGTCGCCCCTGGCCACGCTGGTGCGACCCAGCAGCCTGGGCGGCGGCGCGGTCCTGCGCGGAGCGCTGCTCACGGCGCGGGGCGCCGCCCAGGACGACCTGTTCGCACCGCCGGAGCGCTGACCTGCCGGGGCTGTACGGGGCTGTACGGGGCCGTTCCAGGTGTCGGCCCTTCCAGCCCTCGCCGACGGCCGCCGCCCCGCGCCGCCGACGGTCGGGGCAGCACCGAGGCCGCACCGATCTGCGTCGGCCTCCTTCGGATCGCTGATGGGGCCCGGCCTCCTCCAAATCGCCGATCGGGGCCGGCCTCCTTCGGATCGCCGATGGGGCCCGGCCCCCTCCAAATCGCCGGTCAGGGCCGGCCCTCGCCGGATCGCCGATCAGCACGCGCTGCCCCCTCCGGGACGGTCATCAGGCCCTCCGCCGCCCCGGGCTCACTCCCGCCGGACGCGAGGCCCCTCCCCGGCAGCGTCGCCCCGACGTACCGGTGCATCCGAATCCACCTTGCTGAAGCCCAGGTCAGGCGCCCGCCAGGCCAGGCGAGCCGCGCTCAGAGCCCCCGCCCGCCCCCGAACCGCCGCCCCAGATACTCCTCGAACGTCCCCTTCCCCACCGCATGCCCCGGCGCCAGATGGCCGCCCGAGCGGAACCCCTCGTACCCCTTGCCCCGCAGCGGCAGGCTCACCACCGCCCGCTTCCGGCCCGTGGCCTGCAGATACGCCCGGGCCAGTGAGTCGAAGGTCCGCACCTCGGGGCCGCCCATGTCCTCGACCCGCCCGGCCGGGGCGGCGATGGCCAGTTCGGCGAGGCGGTCCGCGACCTCCGCGACCTCGACGGGCTGGTCCTTCACGCGGGCCGGCAGCAGCAGGACGGGCAGCTTCGACAGCATGCCGAGCACCCTCACCAGCAGGTCGTGGAACTGGGTCGCGCGCAGCACGGTCCAGTCGAGGCCCGACTCCTCGATCAACTTCTCCACGGCGAGCTTGGACTTGTAGTAGCCGTACGGCACCCGGTCGACGCCCACGATCGAGATGTAGACCAGGTGCCCCACCCCGGCCCTGCGTGCCGCCGCGATCAGATGCGCCGCCGCCTTCTCGTCGCCGCCGCCCGGCGAGCTCGCGCAGTGCACGACCGTGTCCACGCCCTCCAGCGCCACGTCCAGGCCGGGGCCGCCCTTGCGAAGATCGACGGCGTACGGCTGGGCGTGCCTGCTGAGCACCCGCACGTCGTGCCCGTCGGCGCGCAGCCGTTCGCTGACGAGCCGGCCGAGTGTTCCGGTACCGCCGGTCACCAGGATCGTGGTCATGCTGTTGGTCCCTCCGGACGCCGGGCGTTCCCGGGTGGAACGCCCCTCGTCAGCTGGGACCGAGTACCCCGCCTGAAATGTGACAGCACCGGACGTGCCCCTGAGGCGACCCTGCTACGCCCGCGCCAGCTGACGGCGTACGAAGTCCAGCTTGTCCGGGTTCACCATGGCCCACGCGTGCGCGATCAGCCCGTCCCGCAGCTCGAAGGCCACCACCGTGAGCAGCGTGTCGCCCTCCCAGACGGCCAGCGCGGTCGAGCCGTTGATCTCGACCGCTGTGAAGTCCACGCCGGCCAGAAACGTCCGCGTCGCACCCGCCAGGAAGCGGAACACCTTGTCCCGGCCCTCGATCGGCCGCCGGGCCGCCGAGACCTTGCCGCCGCCGTCGCTCGACCAGACGACATCGGCCGCGAGGAGCTTCTCCAGTCCACCGAGGTCCCCGTCGCGGGCCGCTGTGAGGAACGACCTGACCAGTTCCTCCTGCCGCTCGGGAGTCGACTCGAACCGCGACCGCTCCTCACCCACCCGCTGCACCGCCCGCTGGTACAGCTGCCGGCAGTTGGCCTCGGTCAGCTCAAGCGCCTCGGCGATCTCCCGGTGGCCGTATGCGAACGCCTCGCGCAGCACGTACACGGCCCGCTCGGTCGGGGTGAGCCGCTCCAGCAGCACCAGCATCGCCATGGACACGGCGTCCCGCTGCTCGGCGGACTCCAGGGGCCCGAGCGTGCCGTCCGAGGTGACCACCGGCTCGGGCAGCCAGGGTCCGACGTACTGCTCGCGCTGGGCCCTCGCCGAGGTCAGCCGGGTGAGACAGAGGTTCGTGACGACCTTGGCGAGCCAGGCCCCCGGATACTCGATCACATCGCGGTCGGCACCGCTGAAGCGCAGGTACGCGTCCTGGACGGTGTCCTCGGCCTCGTCGGCGGAGCCCAGGATGCGATAGGCCAGGCCGAACAGCCGGGGGCGGTGGGTCTCGAACTCGTCGGCGGTGGCGGTCGTCATGCCCCTTACCCTGCCAGAGCCTCCGGCGGCACTCGTTGGGAGACCCGGCGGCGGGCAAGGGCCGTCGTCACCGCCGCCGGGCCGTCTGCGCGGGGTCAGCAGACTCCGAGGTCCTGCCACACACCCCAGTCACCGGTGGTGCCGGGCTCCTCGCCCTTGGTCCACCACTTGGCCTTCCACGAGTGCCCCTTGTGGGACACCGTGCTGCCTCCGCCGTACTCCGATGTGGCGTTCCAGACGGGGCCCGTGCACTCTCCACCGGAAGAGGTCGGAGTGGGGGACGGGGTTCCCGGCCCCGGCTGCACGACGGTCGTCCCGCGTGCCAGGTCCCCGGCCAGCGCGTAGGTCTTCCCGCCGAAGGTCACCGTCCAGTTCGACGGTGTGGACACCGGCAGGTAGAACACGAAGTCCAGCTCCGCCGATGCTCCCGGCGCCAGCGTCTGCCAGCCAGGCAGCTTCAGCGAGACCCGGTGGTGGTCGCCCTTCAGCCCGCCGACGTTGCTCCCCGTGTGGTCACTGCGGATCACCGAAGTCCCCCAGCCCGACTGGTCCTTGGCGTTCGCGGGCGCCGAGGTGCCGTAGTCGAACTGGAACTCCGTACCGCCGGGCAGCGGCGCCGTCGAGTTGTTGGTGATCCTCAGCTTGGGGCTGATGGGGTAGTTGGAGTCACCGAGCGGGAACTGCCCGAAGTCGACGTCGATGTCCAGCGCCTCGGCCGGAAGGTCGATCGTCGACCGCTTCGCGCCGTACGGGGAGGCCGACTTGAACTTCTCGTACATCGCGGAGGTCAGGGCCGGCCCCGGCTCGTACTGGCCCTTGCCCGCGTTCCAGCCGTAGTCCCCGGCCAGCTCCCACACCATCGTGCCGCCGATGCCATGGTCGACGACGTAGTCAGCCTTGGCGTTCACCGACTGCTCGTCCTCGGTGGACAGGACGGCCTTGTGAGGTGGGTGACCTTGTCCCACGGGATGTCGGAGGCGAGATAGGCGGGTGTGCCGTCCCTGCCGGTGCGCCAGCCGGTGAAGTAGCCGATCACCCCGCGCTGGTGGTCGGCGCCCATCTTCTCCCGGCCGGCCGTGTCGTAGACCGAGCAGTACGGGACGTCGACGCCGGGCGTCCGGTAGAGGCCGTCGGGGCGGCAGGAGTCGTTGTCGGCGGCGTGCGAGACGGTCGCCGGGAGTCCGGCGAGAGCCAGGCCGGCGACCGTGCCGACGGCGGCGAGCAGGGCGGGTCTCGTCCGGTTGCGTGAAAGGGACAGCAAGTCGGTTCCTCTCCACGGAAGTTGCGCAGACCCTAGAGAGGACTAGACCAGTCAGTCAATAGGTATGGACCAATAGGTGACGGGTCCGTGAGTAAGGCTGAATCCCGGCGCCGCCTCCGGACGGAGAAGTCCAGCCAAGCAGCCTGTGAGCCACCCCACAGAGTTCGCCTGTATGGACGCCGATCAGGCGTGGCACACTGGCTCTGTACCAGTAGCAGCGCACTCCGGGGTCGGTGAAAGTCCGAACCGGCGGTTACAGTCCGCGACCCGGTCGCCTCCAGCGGCCGGTTGACCAGGTGAAATTCCTGGACCGACGGTTAAAGTCCGGATGGGAGGCAGTGCGCGGCGGGCGGGCATTCGTGCGCGCCGCCGTACCGGTTCGTCCTTGAGGCGAGCCCTGTCCGGCGTCGCCCTCGGTGTCTCTGCTCGTACATTCTGTCGTCATCGACAGCCCCGGAGTCCGTGCCCCGATGTGGCAGGAGGACCCGGGAAGTGTTCACCGGAATCGTCGAAGAGCTGGGCCAGGTCACGGCCGTCGAAACCCTCGACGACGCCTGTCGCTTCCGACTGCGTGGCCCCGTCGTCACCGAAGGCGCGAAGCACGGCGACTCCATCGCCGTCAACGGCGTATGCCTCACGGTCGTCGACCACGAGGACGACGAGTTCACCGCCGACGTCATGGCCGAGACCCTCAACCGCTCCAGCCTGGGTGTCCTCACCGTCGGCTCCCGCGTCAACCTCGAACGCCCTACCGCCGTGGGATCCCGCCTCGGCGGCCACATCGTGCAGGGCCACGTCGACGGCACCGCCGAGGTGCTGGACCGCAAGCCCTCCGAGAACTGGGAGATCGTGAAGATCTCGCTCCCCGCCGAGCTCTCCCGGTACGTCGTCGAGAAGGGCTCCATCACCGTCGACGGCATCAGCCTCACCGTCGTCGACGCCGGACCCGACTACTTCACCGTCAGCCTCATCCCCACCACCCTCGACCTGACCACGCTCGGCCTCAAGCAGCCCGGCGACCCGGTCAACCTCGAGGTCGACGTGATCGCCAAGTACGTCGAGCGGATGCTGGGCGATCGGGTCTCCTCCGAGCGGGTCTCCCCCGAGCGGGTCTCCGCCGACCGGGTCTCCTCCGAAGGGGCGACGGCTCAGTGAACTCGCTGAACTCCGAGGCCTTCGCCCTCTTCGGCCAGCACATCCTCTGGTCGGACATGGTCGGCAACCTCTTCGGTCTGGCCGCCCTCGCCCTCGGCTGGCGGCGCTCCATCTGGACCTGGCCCGTGCAGTTCCTGGCCGGCCTGATCCTCTTCGGCGCCTTCTACGGCCACCTCACCGGCAGCGCCGGCAAGCAGGCCGTCGTCATGCTCGTCGCCCTGTTCGGCTGGTGGCAGTGGCAGCGCGGCAAGGGGCAGGGCGAGGACGGCCACATCGCCGTACGGTTCGCCACCTGGCGCGAGCGCGGGGCGATGGTCGCCGCGGCCGCCGCCGGCACCGTCGCCGTGGCGCTGCTCTTCAAGGCGTACCCGACCCTGTCCTGGGACCCCTGGCCCGACGCCTACATATTCGTCGGCACCATCGTCGCCATGTACGCGCAGGCGCGCGGCATGGTCGAGTTCTGGTTCGCCTGGCTGCTCGTCGACCTGGTCGGCGTGCCCCTGAACTTCGCCAACGGCTACGCCTTCTCCGGCTTCGTCTACGTCATCTACGGCGCACTCGTCCTGTGGGGCATGCGCGACTGGTGGCTGCGCTCCCGCACGGACGCGCGGCCCGTCATGGAAGGAGCGCCGGCATGACCACGGCACCGACCCTGTACCGCACCGAGGACATCGAGGACCTCACGCTCGACCGCGTCGAGCAGGCCATCGCCGACATCGCGGCCGGCCGCCCGGTCGTGGTCGTCGACGACGAGGACCGGGAGAACGAGGGCGACCTCGTCATCGCCGCCGAGTACGCGACCCCCGAGATCGTCGCCTTCATGATGAGCGAGTGCCGCGGCCTGATCTGCGCCCCCATGGAGCCCGAGGAGCTGGACCGGCTGGGGCTGCCGCAGATGGTCGAGGACAACACCGAGTCGATGAAGACCGCGTTCACGGTCTCCGTGGACGCCTCTGGCGCGCACGGCGTGACCACGGGCATCTCGGCCTCCGACCGGTCGACCACGCTGCAGCTGCTCGCGAGCGGCAAGGCGGAGCCGTCGGACCTCGTCCGCCCCGGCCACATCTTCCCGCTGCGTGCCAGGCCCGGCGGCGTCCTCGTCCGCAACGGCCACACCGAGGCCGCCGTCGACCTCGCCCGGCTCGCGGGGTTGCGCCCGGCCGGCGCCATCGTCGAGATCGCCGGCGAGGACGGCGAGATGCTGCGGCTGCCCGAGCTGATCCCGTTCGCCCGCAAGCACGGCCTGACGATCATCTCCATCGAGGACCTCATCGCCCACCTCCGTGGCGCCGAGCTGCCGAAGCCGGCCGAGCACGCGCCGGCCCGGGCCGAGCAGCGGCCGACCCGCTCCGAGCGGCCGGTTCCGGCCGAGCCCACCGTCCGCCGCGAGGCCGAGGTCCACCTGCCCACCGCCCACGGCACCTTCACGGCGTACGGCTACCGCTCCACCGTCGACGGCGTCGAGCACGTCGCCCTCGTCCACGGCGAGATCGGCGACGGCGAGGACGTCGTCGTCCGCGTCCATTCCGAATGCCTCACCGGCGACGTCTTCCACTCCCTGCGCTGCGACTGCGGCCCCCAGCTGGAGGCGGCCCTGGAGCGTATCCAGGTAGAGGGCCGGGGCATCGTCGTCTACCTGCGCGGACACGAGGGCCGGGGCATCGGCCTGATGTCCAAGCTGCGCGCCTACGAACTCCAGGAGCGCGGCCGCGACACCCTCGACGCCAACCTCGAACTCGGCCTGCCCGCCGACGCCCGCGACTACGGAGCCGGCGCGCAGATCCTGGCCGACCTCGGCGTGCGCAGCGTGCGCCTGCTGACCAACAACCCCGACAAGTCCGACGCGCTCCTCGGCCACGGCCTCAAGGTCGCCGAGCGGGAGCCGATGCCCGTACAGGCGGGCGAGCACAACCTGACGTACCTGCGCACCAAGCGCGACCGGATGGGGCACGACCTGCCCTGGCTGGACCCGGCACCCGTGGACCCCCTGACCACCTGCACCAACCAGTAAGAGCACACCGAGGAGACTTGAGAACGTGAGCGGCAAGGGCGCACCCGAACTGTCCGTACGCAATGTGGGCGACCTGCGCGTCGCGGTCATCGCGGCGCAGTGGCACGAGAAGGTGATGGACGGTCTGGTGGACGGCGCCCTGCGCGCCCTGCACGACCTGGGCATCGACGAGCCGACCCTGCTGAGGGTCCCCGGCAGCTGGGAACTCCCGGTGGTCGCCAAGGTCCTCGCGGGCCGCGGCTACGACGCGATCGTCGCCCTCGGCGTCGTCATCCGCGGCGGCACCCCCCACTTCGAGTACGTGTGCCAGGGCGTGACCCAGGGCCTGACGCAGGTGTCCGTCGAGACCGGCGTCCCGATCGGCTTCGGCGTGCTGACCTGCGACACCGAGGAACAGGCCCTGGACCGTGCGGGCATCGAGGGCTCCAACGAGGACAAGGGACACGAGGCGGTGACGGCGGCCGTGGCGACGGCGGCGACCCTCCGCTCAGTATCTGAACCCTGGCACTGACGAAAGGCGCATGTGGCATAGGCTGAGCGTCACCATGTCCAATAAGACGTTCGAGGAGCTCTTCACCGAGCTCCAGCACAAGGCCGCCCACGGCGACCCCGCCACTTCCCGCACCGCCGAGCTGGTCGGCAAGGGCGTCCATGCCATCGGCAAGAAGGTCGTCGAAGAGGCCGCCGAGGTCTGGATGGCCGCCGAGTACGAGGGCAAGGAAGCGGCAGCCGAGGAGATCTCGCAGCTGCTGTACCACGTCCAGGTGATGATGGTCGCCCGCGGCATCTCGCTGGACGACGTCTACGCCCACCTCTGAGCACCCCCGCACACCGCAAGAGCGAACGAAGGAAGCCGACCTCATGCTGCGCATCGCCGTCCCCAACAAGGGTTCCCTGTCCGGACCTGCGGCGGAGATGCTGCATGAGGCCGGCTACCAGCAGCGCCGCGAGTCCAAGGAACTGCGGATCGTCGACCCGGTGAACGAGGTCGAGTTCTTCTACCTGCGCCCGCGGGACATCGCGATCTACGTGTCCTCCGGCAAGCTCGACATCGGCATCACCGGCCGCGACCTGCTGATCGACTCCGACGCGGACGCCGAGGAGATCCTGCCGCTCGGCTTCGCCCGCTCCACCTTCCGCTTCGCCGCCAAGCCGGGCACGGCCGACGGCATCGAGGACCTCAAGGGCAGGACGGTCGCCACCTCGTACGAGGGCATCGTCGCCGGCCACCTGGCCGAGCAGGGCATCGACGCCTCCGTCGTCCACCTCGACGGCGCTGTCGAGACCGCCATCGAACTCGGTGTCGCCGAGGTCATCGCCGACGTCGTCGAGACCGGCACCTCCCTGCGCAACGCGGGCCTGGAGGTCTTCGGCGAGCCCATCATGAAGTCCGAGGCCGTCGTCATCCGCCGCACCGGCGCGGACGCCGAGGAGTCCAAGGTGCAGCAGTTCCTGCGCCGCCTGCAGGGCGTCCTGGTAGCGCGGACGTACGTGATGATGGATTACGACTGCCGCGTCGAGCAGCTCGAGAAGGCCGTCGCCCTCACGCCGGGCCTGGAGTCGCCGACCGTGTCTCCGCTGCACAACGAGGGCTGGGTCGCCGTCCGGGCGATGGTCCCGGCCAAGGAGGCCCAGCGGATCATGGACGACTTGTACGACATCGGGGCGCGGGCCATCCTGACGACGGCCATCCACGCCTGCCGCCTCTGAGCCGAGGGGCCCTGCACCGATGTCTTCCGAACTTCCCACCCTGCCCGTCACGTTCCGGCCGGGTCGCACCCGGGCCGTCCTGCTCACCGCCGGCACCGCGATCTTCGTCGTCATCACGGCGGTCGCGCTGCTGCTGGAGAAGCTCGGCCCGGGGGAGCGGCTCAGCTTCGTCTTCACCGGCGCGCTGATGTTCGGCGTGCTGGCCATGCTGGCGCGCGTGAAGGTCGTCGCCGACGAGTCCGGTGTCACCGTGGTGAACATCGCCACCAGGCGCCGCCTGGAGTGGGCCGAGATCGTCCAGGTGAACCTGCGACCCGGCGACCCCTGGGTGTTCCTCAACCTCAGCGACGGCACCAGCCTGCCCGCGCTCGGCATCCAGCCGGGCATCGCCAAGCAGCGCGCCATCGCCGACGCACGCACCCTGCGGGCGCTCGCCGAGGCCCGCTCCATCAGGGACACCGAGGAGCATCAGGGCTGAGGCAGACCCCAAGGGGCTGACTCGGGGGCATTCACCCTGCCGTAAATCGCGATGTCTTGATTAATCTGTTGGCGGAGGCGTTTTTGTGACGCCTCCGCCTTTGATGGTCCAACCGGCCTTCAGAGGTCCCTGCTACCCGAGGAGTGATTCCCTCCAGCGATGGACGGATCGTCCTGTAGTACCTGCGCCGCCCCCTCCCGACATACCGGGGCGGCGGCATCATGAGCATCCCCTTGCTGCTTCTCGCAGCCGCGTTCCTCCTGATTCTCGCCAACGGCTTCTTCGTGGCCGCCGAGTTCGGCCTGGTCACGGTCGAGGCGACGGACGCCGAGAAGGCCGCCGCGGAAGGCGACCGACGGGCCCACCGGGTCGTCGAGTCGCTCAAGGAACTGTCCTTCCAGCTCTCCGGCACCCAGCTCGGCATCACCATCACCTCCCTGGTCGTCGGGATGCTCGCCGAACCGGCGCTCGCGGAGCTGCTGGGCGGCCCCTTCACCGCGATCGGCATCCCCGAGGGCGCGGTGTCCGGTGTGGCCGTGGTCGTCGGCATGCTGCTGGCCTCGGCCGTGCAGATGGTGATCGGCGAGCTCGTGCCCAAGAACTGGGCGGTGTCCCGGCCGATGCAGGTCGCGCGCTTCGTCGCCGGCCCGCAGCACGCCTTCGCAACCCTGTTCCGCCCGGTGATCGCCGGCCTGAACTCCGTCGCCAACCGTCTCGTCCGCGCGCTCGGCATCGAGCCCGCCGAGGAGCTGGCCTCCGCCCGCACGCCGGGCGAGCTGGTCTCCCTGGCCCGGCACTCCGCCCGGGCCGGCGCCCTGGAGCAGGACACCGCCGACCTCTTCGTCCGTACCCTGTCGCTCGCCGAACTCACCGCGCAGCACGTCATGACCCCGCGCGTGAAGGTCAGCGCGCTGCAGTCGTCGGCGACCGCCGAGGACGTGGTGAACCTGACCCGCGCCACCGGTCTGTCGCGCTTCCCGGTCTACCGGGAGAAGATCGACGAGATCGTCGGAATGGTCCATCTGAAGGACGCACTGGCGATCCGTTCGAGTGATCGTCTGCGCACGCCGGTCGGCCGCATCGCCCGCCCGGCGCTGCTGGTCCCCGAGACCCTCCCGGTCCAGCCCCTCCTCGCCCAGCTGCGCAGCGAGCAGCCCATCGCGGTCGTCGTCGACGAGTACGGCGGCACGGCCGGGGTGGTCACGCTGGAGGACATCGTCGAGGAGATCGTCGGCGAGGTCCGCGACGAGCACGACGACGTGCTCAACGAACCGCCCGAACTCGCCGCCGCCCCGCCGGAGGACGGCCGCCCCGCCTGGGACGCCGACGGCAGCTGCCGCGTCGACATCCTCCTGCGCATAGGACTCGACGTGCCCGAGGGGCCGTACGAGACCGTCGCCGGACTGGTCGCCGACCTGCTCGGCCGGATCCCGGCCGTCGGTGACAAGGCGGAGCTGCCCGGCTGGCGGCTGTCGGTGCGCCGGGTCGGCCACTACCGCGCCGAGCGCGTCCGGCTGGTCCGGACCGGTGCCGTGGTGGAGGTCGCCCGATGAGCGTGCTCCAACTCCTCTTCGCCGCGCTGCTCGTGCTCGCCAACGGATTCTTCGTCGGCGCCGAGTTCGCCCTCGTCTCGGTCCGCCGCAGCCAGATCGAACCGCTGGGCACGGCACGGGCCCGTCAGGTGCTGTACGGCCTGGAGCGGCTGCCGCAGATGATGGCGGCGGCGCAGTTCGGCATCACCGTCTGCTCACTGACGCTGGGCGCGGTCGCCGAACCGACGGTGGCGCACCTGCTGACGCCGGTATTCGAATGGATCCACCTGCCGCACGGCCTGATCCATCCGCTCACCTATGTCATCGCGCTCGCCGCGGTGGTCTTCTGCCACCTGGTCATCGGCGAGATGCTGCCGAAGAACCTGGCGATGGCGGCGCCGGAGAAGGTCGCGCTGTGGCTCAGCCCCGGCCTGGTCTGGTTCGCCCGCTTCTGCAAGCCGATCACCGTGGCCCTCGGCGCCGTGTCCCATGCCATCCTGCGGCTCTTCCGCGTCGAGCCCAAGGACGAGGTCGAGGCGGTGTTCACGAGCGAGCAGCTCAACCGGCTCGTCGAGGACTCCGGCCAGGCGGGCCTGCTCGCCCCCGAGGAGCAGGAACGTTTGGAGGACGCCCTGGAGCTGGGTTCCCGCCCGGTGACGGACGTCCTGCTCAAGCGTGAGTCCCTGGTGACCGTCAGCCCGGCGGTCACCCCCGGCCAGATCGTCGCGCTCACCGCCCGCACCGGGTACTCCCGCTTCCCGGTCGCGGCGGAGAACGGCGCCTTCATGGGCTACCTGCACGTGAAGGACGTACTCGACCTGGAGGAGTCGCAACGCGCGGTGCCGCAGCAGGTGTGGCACCCGATGACGACACTGCGCTCCGAGCTGCCCCTGGACGACGCCCTCACGGTCATGCGCCGCGCCGCCACGCACCTCGCCCAGGTGGCCGACGCGTCCGGCAAGGTGCTGGGGCTCGTCGCGCTGGAGGACGTACTGGAACTCCTGGTCGGCGAGGTGCGCGACCCCGCGCACCGGGAGCTGCCGGAGGTGCGGGTGACCGCGCCGCGGGTGAACACCGGGGAGCCGGAAGAGGCAATGGCCGGCTGATCGCGCACCGGCTCGCGGGATCCGTCACATGGCCGACGGATCCTGCGGGCCCCTTCCCGACAGCACCTCACCGTAGGCCTGCATCAGATCCGGCAACCGCAGCGTCGACAAGTCGTCCCTCGTCAACGCCCCCGGATAGGTCGACAAGCGCAGATCCCGGTACGCACAGCTTTTCTCGTACAGCGTCCGCAGGAACCGCCCGTTGCCCAGCTCGTCGATCCACCCCTGATCGACCACGTGCCCGGCGATGGACCTCAGCTCGTCCAGCGCCTCCTCGTCCCACACGTCCCCGTTCTCCGCGGCGAGCACCTCGCCGATCGAGGTCAGTTCGAGGGGGCGGTACGAGGGGAAGTCGACGCGGCTCGTGAAGCGCGAGGACAGACCGGGGTTCGCGGCCAGCAGCCGGTCCATGCCCTCGGGATAGCCGGCGAGGATCACCACCAGGTGGTCCCGGTTGTCCTCGGCCCGCTTCAGCAGCACCTGGAGGGCCTCGTCGCCGTACGCGTCGCCCTTGCCGTAGCCGGAGTTGGACAGGGAGTAGGCCTCGTCGACGAAGAGGACCCCGCCGAGCGCGGAGTCGATGAGTTCGTTGGCCTTCACGGCTGTCTGGCCCAGATACTCGCCGACCAGATCGGCGCGCTGGGCCTCCACGAGATGGTCGCCGCCGAGGAGCCCGAGGGCGTAGAAGACGCGGCCCAGAATGCGGGCGACCGTGGTCTTGCCGGTGCCGGAGGGGCCGGAGAAGACGAAGTGCCGTTTGGGCGGCTGCACCGGCAGGCCCTGCCCGGTGCGCAGCCGGGCCCGGTTCAACTGGGCGGACAGCGCCGTGACCTGGCGCTTCACGGGCTCCAGCCCGACCATGCGCTCGAGCTCGGCGAGCGCCTCCTCGAGTAACTGGGGGTCGGTGGGCCCGGCGGGCAGCTGATGCGCCGGTACGGACGTCTTCTCACGCACCGCCGGGTCGACCACCGACGGCAGCGGACCCGTCGGCGGCAGATCGGGGTCCGACAGCTTCAGGTCCCGTCCCTCCATGCCGAACAGCGGGTCGAGTCCGTCGCCCAGGTCCTGCCCGATCCCGGTGAGGGTGATCGCCGCGAGGTCGGCCGCGTCGTCGTATCCGTCGCCCTCGGCGATGGCCGCGAGCCGGGCCGAAGTGTCCATGAAGGCGGGGTCGACGCGGTGCACGGCACGGTAGAGCGGCAGGGCCGCGGCGGACCGGCCCGTGCCCTCGTGCGCCCGGGCCAGCCAGTACCGAAGTTCCTTGCGCTGCGGCTGCTCACTGCGGCACCGCATCAGCGCGGCCGACAGCAGCGGCTCGGCCTGCCCGTACATCTCCAGCCGGACCCGCGCCATGCCGCCGAACAGGCCCGCCTCGATACCGAGCATCGTGTCGTCGAGCAGCGGATCGGTGTGCCGGACGAGCTGGTCCCAGTCCTTGACCAGATAGGCGCGGCAGGCGTGCAGGAAGCGGACCTGGTGATCGGTGTCCACGGGCGGGAGCCCGGCCAGTGCCCGGTCCAGCTCCGGCACGTGCCGGCCGTCCAGCCAGTGCGAGGCGTGCGCCAGCAGCAGATCGCGCGGGCTCTCCAGCACCGGCTGCACCCACCAGCCCAGCCAGTACCAGGAGTTGATGGTCCGCCGATGCCGCGCGCGCTGTTCCCCGAAGCGGTCCCGGTGCCGGAACATCCGCAGCAGCGCGGTCGTCGTGTCGACGCGCAGCGCGTGCAGGCCGAGCCAGCCGTCGGCCATCTGGGGATCGATCCGTACCGCGGTGCGGAACTCCTCCTCCGCCTGCGGATAGGCCCCCATCGTGTAGGCATCCACGCCTCGCAGCCAGGCGAGGTCGGCCGGAGCCTCGAGGCCCCGCGTGCCGAAGTCCATCACGTCCCCCACAAACCGTGCCCCCGTCGGTTGGCCGACCGCTCGTCCGTCGGCCGCCGTGGTCGAACCGCCGTGCCGCAGACCGGAGTTGCAACGGTGCGCAGAGCAGCCGTCCGTAGGTCGCACCGATGGCATCGTACCTGCGAGGGTGTCGCCCGCCCCAGGGTGCCGCACCGGCCGTTTGTCGAGGTGGGAGCAGATCGGGCGGAGCGCACTCGGTGACCGAGGGTGAGCGAATCGCGCCTCTCGGCGCCCGAAAAGTGGAGTGAGGGCAGAACGAAGCCCCCGATCACGGGGGAACAACCGGGGGCTTCGCGTCTGCGGGCGGCCTCGAATGACCGCACATTCAGAACGTAAGTCCTGTACGGCCCCCGGGTCAAGAAGAGTTGAGGCACTCCGCGAACTCGCCCCGGAGGGCTCTTCACAAGTTCAGCACATTGCCGATGGGTCGTCACCCTGCGTGATGGCGTGGTCCGGTCCATTGGTCTCGGCAGGCCCAGGAATCACCTCATATCCCTTCCCGCACTGCCGGACCAGAAGGTCGGCGAAGGGCCTGGACGGGTCCTCGGCGAAGTGCCTTCGCTCCGCCCCGACCCATCCGTCCCAGAACTCCCGCTGCTCCTCCCCGTCCCGCGCGCGGCCCCGCGCCCAGGCCTCCTCGCGCGGCAGTTCCATCCAGAGCAGCTGGGCGAGATACGGGCGCAGGGCGCGGCGGCCGGCGCCGACACCCTCGACGAGCATCACCGGAGCGGGCGGCAGCGCGTGGGGCGGTCCGAAACGCCGGGCCCGCCAGTCGTAGGGCGTGCAGTGGGCGGTCCCGCCCCGCGCGAGCGGTTCGATGACCTGGGTCAGCAACCGCTCGGTCCACTCGAACAGCTCGTCGTGGCTCGCGATGTCGTCGAGGCGCAGCACCGGGGCGTCACCCAGTGCCCGGGCCAACTGCCCGGCGAACGTGGACTTTCCGGAGCCGGCGTGGCCGTCGACGCCGATCAGGCGGACCGGGCCGCAGGACGGGGGGAGCCGGCGGAGCCGGGTGGCGAGGTCGTGAATCGTTTTTCCTGAAGTGAGACGGGGTGGTGGGCATATTTCGTTGGAACATTCTAGTAGTGGGTGAAAGCGGATGCAGTGACGGGATGAGAAAAGGTGTCGCTTTGAACTAGCCGCCGGATGTCCGCAATGCCGCCGAAAAACTCAAGCCGCCACACTGAAATCTGCGTTCCGGTTGAGCCGCACGCTGAGTAGGGTGCCTGGAGTGCAACTGTGAGGCACCGTAACGGGGATGGGCTGGGACAGATGGCCGCGGGGTTATTCGAAGGGCAGTATGTGTGGCATCCGGCGGCCGACGACCGCGTGCTCGCGAGCGTATGCGTCGATGTCCGGGCCGGGCGATATCTGAGCGCCGGCGAGGCCCTGGCCGAAACTCGCGGTGACTTCGCCCTGCGGGCTCATCGCTCCCTCGTGCTCGCCTCGGAGGCCGCCGACTCCGATCTCGTCGAGCGCTGGCTCGCCGAGGAACCCGGCCCCGAGGCGGCGCTGCTGTGGGCGCGGGTGGCGGTGCTGCGGTCGCTGCGCGCGGCCGACGCGCGTGACCCGCGCACCGAGGCGCTGGAGCGGATAGCTCTGGCCGCCTGCGACCGGGCCGCGACGGCGGACCCCGCCGATCCCACGCCCTGGGTGGCCAAGCTGGCCATGGCCCGGCTGCACCGGCTGCGCGACCGGGCGCCGCGCGGGCTGCTCACCGCCCCGCCCGGGCCGTGGCGCCTGTTCGCGCACATCCTCTCCATCGACCCCTGGCACCGCGAGGCCCACCACCGCTTTCTGGCCTGCTTCTTCACCCGGTACGGCGGTTCCGTGACCGCCGCCTGGGACGTCGCCGCCTTCCTCGGCCAGCGGGCGCCCGCCGACTCGCCGCTGCGCCTGCTGCCACTGGTCGCCCTGGTGGAGTGCTACGACCCGACCCAGCTGCTCGCCGACCGTGTCTGGGAGCAGCCGCAGTGGCGTACGACGGCTCTGGCGATCCACCACAACTGGCTGCCCACGGTGACCGACTACTCCTTCACGCCGGTCCTCGACCTGGCCTATCTCGCGCATGCCCTGGTCATGGCCCGGCAGGAGGAGGAGGCACGCGCCGCCTTCACGGCGATGGGGCCGTACGCCTCGCGCATGCCCTGGTCCGCCTTCGGTGGCCCGGCCGAGCAGCTGTCCCGGGCGCGCCGTGCCTGCGGCCTGCCCGTGCCGGGTGCCTGACGGACCGCAACCCCCCACCAAGAGAAAGGTCCGACCGTGTCAGAACGGATAACGGCCCCGCGCGCCCGGGTGCGCGGAGGAGCCGATCCGAGCGCGCTCGACGACGATGCGACCCTGCATGCGATGGGTTATCCGAGGAAACTCACCCGCCGCTTTCAGGCGTTCGACAATTTCGCCATCTCATTCACCATCATCAACATAATCTCGGGAATCTTCTCGGGTTTCGGATTCGGTCTCAACGCGGGCGGTCCCGGCGTTCTCGTCTTCGGCTGGATCGGCGTCTCCGTCATGGTGCTCTTCGTGGGAGCAGCAATGGCGGAAGTCGCCTCCGCCTATCCGACGAGCGGTGCGCTGTATTTCTCCGCCGGAAAGCTCGCCAAACGGCACAAGGGCGCCTGGTCCTGGTACACCGGCTGGCTGAACTTCGTGGGCCAGGTCGGCGGCACGGCCGCCACCGGGTACGCCGCCGCGACCTTCTTCCAGGCGTTCATCGCCCTGCAGTGGCCCTCCTACGAGCCGTCGGGCCACCGGACGGTGCTGATCACAGCGCTGATCATCGTGCTTCAGGGGCTGGCCAACACCTACACCGTGCACCTGGTGGCCGTGCTGAACCGGATCTCCGTGTGGTGGCTGCTGATCGGGCTCGTCGTCATCGTCAGCGCTTTGATCGTCATGCCCGGTCATCATCAGTCGGCTTCGTTCGTCACGCATTTCGCGAACAACACCGGTTTCACGAGCGGCCTTTACGGCGGGATGCTCGGTCTGCTGGTCACGAGCTGGACCTTCACCGGCTTCGACGGCAGCTTCCACATGTCCGAGGAAACCGTCCGGGCGACGGTCAATGCGCCGCGGGGGATCACGCGGGCGATCGCATACTCCGCGATAGCGGGGCTGCTGCTGATGCTCGCATTGGTCTACAGCATTCGTGACTACGACCGTGTGGCGAGCGCCGACGCACCACCCGTGCAGATCCTGATCGACGGGCTCGGAGTGGGCACCGCCAAGCTGCTGCTGCTGATCGTGATCGGCGCGATGCTCTTCTGCGGCCTCGCCAATCTCACCAGCAACACCCGGCAGATCTTCGCCTTCTCCCGGGACGGTGCGATGCCCGGCTCCCGCTGGTGGCACTCGGTCTCGCCGCGCACCCGCACCCCTGTGAAGGCGGTGTGGCTCGCGGTCGCCTGCTCGCTGGCGCTCGTGCTGCCCGGCTGGTGGTCGCACACGGCGTTCACCGCCATCGTCAGCGTCAACGTCGTCGGGCTCTTCCTCGCGTACGCCGTCCCGATCCTGCTCCGGCTGCGCCTCGGTGACGAGTTCCAGCCGGGGCCGTGGCACCTGGGCCGCTGGGGACGGCCGGTCGGGGTGGTCGCGGTGACCTGGATCCTGCTCAGCAGTGTCCTGTTCATGCTGCCGCACGCCTCGCCGGTCACCGCCGACACCTTCAACTACGCACCGGTCGCGCTGGCCGGCGTGCTGGCCGTGGCCACGGTGTGGTGGTTCGCCTCGGCCCGCCGCAGGTTCCACGGCCCGGTCAGCTACGGCCGCCCCGACGAGGTCGCCGCAATGGACCTCGTCTGACGGTGCGTCACCCCGGTCCCGGCGTACGCCGCCGCAGTGGCGTACGCCGGGGCCACCGCTCGTCCGTCCACCCCCGCGCGCCGGGCGGTTGGGGGCAGGCAACCGTCCTCGGTTCATGCCACTGGTCGACACCAATATTGGTGGGGCGCGCCAGGCGCCAAGTGCTGGCAGACGAAGGCGCCCGCGGTCATAGTTGGCGGACAAACGTGCACCGGACCCGCCCGACTCGGACACCTGGGGGTTCTTCCGCCCATGAGCAGAGCCGAACAGCCGTCCCGCAGAATCGTTCTGGCCGCCGCGGTCGCCGCAGCCGTCACCGGCAGCGCGGGCCCCGCGGTCGCCGAAGCCCGCCCCGCGGCCAAGGATCCCGCCGCTGCCCCGGCCCGCACCGTCGACAACCGGGCCTGGACCTCGTACGCCGACTGGCGCAGCGGCGCCGCCCGGGGCACTCGTGCCGTCGCCGGCGCCCGCCCCGGCATCGTGATCGACAAGGCAGCCGGCGCCACCGACTACACGGACCCGCACACCGGCAGGACAGCCCGCTGGGAGTACGCGACCTGGACGTCCCCCGTCCACCGGCTCACCGTCCCCGCGACCGAGGCGATCGCCTCCTGGAACGCACACACCCCCGACGGCAGCTGGCTCCTGATCGAACTGCAGGGGACGTACTCGGACGGCACCGCCACCCCTGGTACGTGCTGGGCCGCTGGGCCGCCGGCGACCAGGACATCCGGCGGACCTCGGTCGACGACCAGAGCGACGGCAGGAGCAGCGTCTGGACGGACACGTTCGCCATCGACGACCCGGCCACCGGGCTGCGCCTGGCCTCCTACCGGCTGCGGCTGACCCTGTACCGCAAGCCCGGCACGAAGATCACCCCCAAGGTCTGGCGGATCGGCGCGATGGGCTCCGACGTCCCCGACCGCTTCACCGTCCCGGCCGCCACGCCCGGCCCCGCCCGGGAGCTGACCGTCCCGCGCTACTCGCAGGAGACCCACGTCGGCCAGTACCCCGAGTACGACAACGGCGGCGAGGCCTGGTGCAGCCCCACCTCGTCGCAGATGATCATCGAATTCTGGGGTGGCCGGCTCACCCAGGAGCAGCTGGCCTGGGTCGACCCGGCGTTCGCCGACCCGCAGGTCTGCCACGCGGCCCGGTTCACGTTCGACTACCAGTACGACGGCTGCGGGAACTGGCCGTTCAACGCCGCCTACGCGGCCACCTTCAAGGACATGCAGGGCCTCGTCACCCGGCTCCGCTCGCTCACCGACCTGGAGCGGCTGATCGCGGCCGGCATCCCGGCCATAACGTCCCAGTCCTTCCTGAAGGGGGAGCTGACCGGGGCCGGGTACGGCACGGCCGGGCATCTGATGACCGTCATCGGCTTCACCGCCGACGGCGACGTGATCGCCAACGACCCGAACTCACCGAGCAACACGGCGGTACGGCGCGTCTACAAGCGGCGCGAGTGGGAGAACATCTGGCTGCGGACCAAGCGGTACAACGCCGACGGCAAGGTCGTGTCCGGCACCGGCGGCGTGTGTTACCTCTACTTCCCGGCGCGTCCGACCCCGAGCCAGCGTGCGGCGCTCGCTGCGGTGGGGGTGCGTTGAGGCGGTTTGCACTGTGAGCAACCTCTCTGCCGCATATGCCGTTCGCGGTGGCAGGGTGGGCGTATGACCGCGCACTCAGCCACCGCCACCCGCGTCCGTACCGGCGGCCCCAAGGAAGACGGCCCGAAGATCCTCGAGCACGTCATGGGCTGGACCCTCGTCGTGGTCGTCGCGATGCTGGTCACGCAGCTCGGCCTGCTGTGACTTGACGCACACAGGCATCTTTGGTTGGACATTTACCGACTCTGCTGGAGAGCGGCTTCACCAAAGTCGATCAGACTCGAACGAGCAGCTGGTGTACCTCTGCCATACTGCGGATGTCCTGCCGCCCGTTGGATAACAGGGTCGAAATTGAATATCAGTCAGCAGCGCGACGTGGCCCGCCCCCGGGCCCGCGGCACCGAGCGCTCGATGGCGCGCCGTGCCGAACTCATCGTCATCGGGCGGAAGCTGTTCGCCGACACGTCGTACGACGCGCTCTCCATGGACGACATCGCCCGGCAGGCCCATGTCGCCAAGGGGCTCATCTACTACTACTTCCAGTCCAAGCGAGGCTACTACCTCGCGATCATCCAGGACTCCGTCGCCGACCTGGTCACCTTCGCCGCGAGCGGCCTCGAACTGCAGCCCGTGGACCGCGTCCACCGCACCATCGACAGCTACCTCCGCTACGCCGAGCACAACCAGGCCGCCTACCGCACCATCGTCAGCGGCGGCGTCGGCTTCGACACCGAAGTGCACGCCATCCGGGACGGCGTGCGCGGAGCGATCGTGGCGACCCTGTCCGAGGGTGCGTACGGCCGTACCGACATCGCCCCGCTGGCCCGGATGGGTCTGCTCGCCTGGGTGTGCAGCGTCGAGGGTGCCACTCTCGACTGGATCGACCGCCCCGAACTGCCCCGCGAGACCATGCGCGAACTGCTGGTCAAGACCCTCGGCGGCGCCATGCGCGCCATCGAGGAGATGGACCCCGCCTACCCGGCACCGGAGCCGGCCCGCCGCGACGGCTGACCCGGCCGGGCCCACGACAAGCGGCCGGGCGCACGACAAGGGGCGGAGGTCTCGTGGTCCTCCGCCCCTGGCCCCCCGTGCGACCGGCTAGTTGATCGCCTTGATCAGCTCACCGCCCGTCGTGTCCCCGCTCAGCTCCCAGAAGAACGTCCCGCCCAGCCCCTGCTGGTTCTTGTACGTCATCTTCGTCGCGATGGTCGCGGGGGTGTCGTAACTCCACCAGTTGTTCCCGCACTTGGCATACGCGGTGCCGCCCACCGTCCCGGTCGCCGGGCACTTGGTCTTGAGGACCTTGTAGTCCTCGATGCCCGCCTCGTAGGTGCCTGCGGCCGCCCCGGTCGCCGTGCCGCCGGGCGCCGCCTGTGTGACGCCCGTCCAGCCGCGGCCGTAGAAGCCGAGGCCGAGCAGCAGCTTGGACGACGGGATGCCGAGGCCCTTGAGCTTGGCGATGGTCGCCGAGGTGTGGAAGCCGGCCTTCGGGATGCCGGAGTAGGAGTTCAGCGGGGAGTGCGGAGCCGTCGGACCGGTCGCGTCCCAGGCCCCGAAGAAGTCGTACGTCATCGGGTTGTACCAGTCGACGTACTGCGCCGCGCCCGCGTAGTTCGCCGCGTCGATCTTGCCGCCGCTCGTCGCGTCGGCCGTGATCGCCGCGGTGACCAGGTTGCCGGAGCCGAACTTGGCGCGCACCGCCGACATCAGGTTCTTGAAGGCCTCCCGTCCGCTGGTGTCGCAGGTGGCCCCGCAGGCGTTCGGGTACTCCCAGTCGATGTCGATGCCGTCGAAGACGTCGGCCCACTTGGAGTTCTCGACCAGGTCGTAGCAGGACTGGGCGAAGGCGGCGGGGTTGCGGGCCGCCTCGCCGAAGCCGTTCGACCAGGTCCAGCCGCCGAACGACCACAGGACCTTAAGGCCCGGGTGCTTCTTCTTGAGTTCGCGCAGCTGGTTGAAGTTGCCGCGCAGCGGCTGGTCCCAGGTGTCGGCGACGCCGTCGACGGACTCGGCCGCGGTGTAGGTGCGTTCGGTCGCGGCGTAGTTGTCGCCCATGGCGCACTTGCCGCCGGTGACATTGCCGAACGCGTAGTTGATGTGGGTCAGCTTGGCCGCGGAGCCGGACGTCTCGATGTTCTTGACGTAGTACTTGCGGTCGTACGTGCCCCATTCGGTGAAGTAGCCGACGACCTTGGAGCCGGCGGCCAGTTTCGGCGCCGAGGGGGCGGGTTCGGCCGTGGCGGTGCCGGCGCCGGCGAGCAGCCCGGCGCCGAGGACGGCCGCGCACGCGGCGGACACAAGCGCCCGGAACCGGACGCGGGGGCGGTGCGAAGTGTGCATCGGGGGGTCTCCTCCGTGGGGGAGAGGGGAGCTGGGCCGATTGGCATGAACGCGATGATGTGAACCGTTCCGCCAAGGTAGGAGGACTAGACCAGTACGTCAATGGTTCGGACCAATTTCGATGCCCCGGATAACTTGCTGGATACTTCTTGGAGTGAGCGGTCGTTAACTGGTGACCGAGTGCCTCCGATCGGGCATACTCACAGGGCACAGCCGCTGGTCAGCAGCTTTCGAGACCCGGAAATTGCGAGCATCGGACTGGCACCAGTGAGACCCGGCGGCGCCGCCACACCCAGGGCGTACGTCCGCCGACGTGCCCGACAGGGAGGATCGTCGACATGCCCGACCGCGCCCCGCAGCCGGTGGACCGTCAACTGCCCACGGACGAGGCCCGGGATCTGATCTCGCTCGTCCGCGACATCGCGCAGCGCGAGATCGCCCCGAAGGCGGCCGAGGAGGAGGACGCCGGACGCTTCCCGCGCGAGGTCTTCACCCTGCTCTCGGAATCGGGACTGCTCGGCCTGCCCTACGACGTCGAGTACGGCGGCGGCGACCAGCCCTACGAGGTCTACCTCCAGGTCCTCGAGGAACTCGCCGCGGCCCGCCTCACCGTCGGCCTCGGCGCCAGCGTGCACACCTTGGCCTCTTACTCCCTGGCCGCCTACGGCACCAAGAAGCAGCAGGTCGAGCACCTGCCCGCGATGCTCGGCGGCGGACTGCTCGGCGCGTACTGCCTGTCGGAACCGGCGTCGGGATCGGACGCCGCCTCGCTGCGCACCAAGGCGGTGCGCGACGGCGACGACTGGGTGATCACCGGCACCAAGGCCTGGATCACGCACGGGGGCATCGCCGACTTCTACACGGTCCTGGCGCGCACCGGCGAGGACGGCCCGCGCGGCATCACCGCCTTCCTGGTGCCCGGCGACGCGGAGGGGCTGAGCGCGGCGGCGCCCGAGAAGAAGATGGGGATGAAGGGCTCGCCCACGGCCCAGGTCCACTTCGACGGGGTCCGGGTCGGCGACGAGCGGCGCATCGGCGACGAGGGGCAGGGTTTCGCGATCGCGCTGTCCGCGCTGGACTCCGGACGGCTCGGCATCGCGGCCTGCGCGATCGGCGTGGCCCAGGCGGCGCTCGACGAGGCGGTGGCGTACGCGACCGAGCGCCGGCAGTTCGGCAAGCCGATCGCCGACTTCCAGGGCCTGCGCTTCATGATCGCCGACATGGCGACGCAGATCGAGGCCGGCCGCGCGCTCTACCTGGCGGCGGCGCGGCTGCGTGACGCCGGCCGGCCGTTCTCCAAGCTGGCGGCCATGGCCAAGCTGCACTGCACCGACACGGCGATGAAGGTCACCACCGACGCCGTCCAGATCCTCGGCGGATACGGCTACACCGCGGACTTCCCGGCCGAGCGTTACATGCGCGAGGCCAAGGTCCTGCAGATCGTCGAGGGCACCAACCAGATTCAGCGGATGGTCATCGCCCGTCACCTAGCAGGTCCCGAGGGACGCTGAACTGACCGCGCTTGACCTGCGGCGCCGCGAGCCGGATCCACTCCGGGTCGTGGTGCCCGGGCAGGGTGCGGCCACGGTCGGCCCAGGTGCGCATCAGCTCGCGGTAGATGGGCGGATCCGGCTGCTGCGGAGGCGCCGGCGCAAGCGTTCCTGCGGGCCGCGGAACGAAGATGCGGCGCTGCGGTCCGGTCGCCGAATAGGTGGGGGGCATACCAGGGCAACGCGGAGGTGGGCGGACAAGTCACCGCTCGCCGAAATCGGGCGTGAGTTCACGGACGTCCGGCTCACTCTCTGGTCACGTACGGCTGCCTGACGTACCGTCAGCCCAGCCCGCCGCCAGGGAGGTCAGCCATGGCCGACGACCACCGTCCCGTACCGCTCGACGAGTACCCGGTGCACCAGGTGCCGCTGTCCATGAGGTACGTCGCGACCAGCGACCGCAACGCCTACGACCGCTGCATCTTCCACGTCCTCGACCACGAGGGGCGTGCCCTGCTGATCCTCGGACTCGGGGTGTACCCGAACACCGGGGTGATCGACGCGTACGCCACTCTGCGGGTCGACGACACGCTCCACGCGGTGCGGGCCTCGGACGCCCTCGGCGAGGACCGGATGCGGCTCGCCGTCGGACCGCTGCGGATCGAGGTCGTGGAGCCGCTGCGACGCCTGCGACTGACGTGCGACGACGACGAGTTGTCGTACGACATCACCTGGACCGCCGACTTCCCGGCCCTCTGGGAACCGCACCACCTGCAGCGCCGCGGCGACCGGCTCACCCTCGAAGGGCGCCGCTTCGTGCAGGCGGGTGGCGTGCAGGGTGTGGTGCGCGCGGGTGGTGCGGAGTTCCGCGTCACGCCCGCCGAGTGGACCGGCACCCGCGACCGCAGCTGGGGCGTGCGCCCCATGCCCGGCGAGGAGGGCGGGCGGTTCGCCGAGGAGCACCCGACGGAGGGCTTCCACTGGATCTGGTGCCCGGTGCGCTTCGAGGACCGGTTCCTGATGGTGATCGTCCAGGAAGACGCCGACGGCCACCGCTCACTGAGCGAGGCGACGATGGTCCGCCCCGGCCACCGCGACCGCCAACTGGGCTGGCCCCAGGCCGAGATCGGCTACCGCTCGGGCACCCGCCACCCGGAACGCGCCCTCATCCACCTCGGAGACGTCCGCAAGCCGCAGGAGCTGGAGGTGGAGGTCCTCACCTCCACCCCGCTCGCCGTCGGCGCAGGCTACCCGCCCGCGGACGACTGGCAGCACGGCATGTGGCGTGGGCGCGGATGGACCGACCGGCGCACCTACGACCTCACCGAGGCCCACCCGTTGGCCGCGTACGGCGTCACCGACCACGCCGCGCGCTTCCGGCTGGACGGCCGGGTCGGCCACGGCATCTTCGAGCACGGCTCGTTCGGACGGCACGACCCGAGCGGGTTCGCGGACTTCAAGTCGGTCGCACCGTAGGGGGTTTGCAGCATGGCAGCCACGGCACCCCGGCCCCGCCCGCGCACCACCACCCGCGACCCGGAGGAGGTCACCCGCCGTCTCACCGCGTGGCTCGCCACCCGACTGCCGGGGGCCAAGGCGGTCGGCGTCACGGCCCCCGAGTCCAACGGCATGTCCAGCGAGACCCTGCTCTTCGACATCGAGCACCCCGAAACACCGGTGCGCGCCTGCGCGTTGCGGCTCGCGGCGGATCCGGCGGCGTACACCGTCTTCCCGGTGTACGACATGCCGCGCCAGTACCGGACCCTGCGCGTCGTCGCCGAGCACACGGATCTGCCCGTGCCGAGGGCGCTGTGGCTGGAGGAGGACCCCGGCCCACTCGGGGCGCCCTTCTTCGTCATGGAGCGCGTCGAAGGGCGCGTGCCGCCGGACGTCATGCCCTACACCTACGAGGGCAACTGGCTCCACGCCGCGAGCGACGAGGAGCGCGAGTGGCTGGAAGGGGCCACCATCGGGCTGCTGGCCCGACTGCACGACCAAGTGCCCCCGCAGAACGTCGAGTTCCTCGCCCTCCCGGGCGAGGGTGACGCACTGCGGCGGCATGTCACCGCTCAACGCGACTACTACGAATGGGTGGTTGACGGACTCGCCCGCTCACCGCTCATCGAGGACGCGTTCGACCGCCTGGAGGAGCTCTGGCCGAGCGATCCGGGAGCACCCGTGCTCAACTGGGGCGACGCGCGCATCGGGAACGTCATCTACGACGGTTTCGAGCCCGCCGCCGTGCTCGACTGGGAAATGGCGGCACTGGCCCCGCGCGAGGTCGACCTCGGCTGGACCGTCTATCTGCACCGCTTCTTCCAGGACCTGACGGCCGCCTTCGGACAGCGCGGTCTGCCCGACTTCCTGCGCCGCGACCGCGTAGAGGCCCGCTACGCCGACCTCACCGGCCACACGCCACGCGACATGGACTTCCACACGTTGTACGCCGCCCTGCGGCACGCCGTCGTCATGCTGCGGATCGCCTACCGCCAGGCCTACTTCGGCGAAGTCGCCGTCCCGGCGGACCCGGACACACTGATCCTGCACCACGGCAGCCTGCGAGCCATGGTGCAGGGCAGCTACTGGAATTGAGCGATGCGGCGGTCGCCCCGCGCGGGGCGGGGCGGGGTGCGCTCAGGCGGCCTGGCCCCGCATGTCCGGGACCCGGATGGGACGCGAGCCCGGGCCGCCGACGTGCGAGAAGGGCTGGGTCCGCCAGTCCAGTCCCTGAGGGAGCGTCAACAGCAGGGCGGTGTCCTGCTCGTGGGGCTCCTCCGACTCGTCCGCGGAGCGGGCCTCGGAGGCCCTGCGGCCCGTACCGGCGCAGACCGTGAGGCCGAACGGGTTCCACGGAGAGGCGCACAGCGCGTGCTCCGGCAGGACCTCCTCGTCCGCCAGCAGGGCGATGGGCTGCGCGCAGTCCGGGCAGATCACCCGGTACATCTCGAACGTGTCGTACGCGTCGAGTTCGTCGTCGAAGGCGTCGGGTTCGACGCCCTCCGGAGCGGGCTCGTCGACCGGCTGGAGCCGCTTGGGTGCGGTACGACCAGGGCGCTTAAGACTCTGCATTGGGTTCTCCCCCTCGAGCTGGGCCGTGAAGGCACTGCGGCCTCGACCACAGCAAGCACTTCCCGTCCGGTCTCGGCGGTAATCACGAGAACATCACGGAGCCTGTTCGAGGCCTGTGGCGTTCGTCACATGCCGCTCGCAGGTGCCCGTGGCGGCCGGTTTGTCCCTCAGTCGGCTCACCGCAGCCTCTCGGAGACATCACAAACCGGGCATGACCTGGGCTGCTCGGGTATCCGGGGAGATCAGCCGCACTGTAGGTTCTTGCGCCATGGAGGAGCTGGACCGACAAATCGTGCAGCTGCTCGTCAAAGACGGGCGGATGAGCTACACCGACCTGGGCAAGGCCACGGGCCTGTCCACGTCTGCCGTGCACCAGCGGGTGCGCCGGCTCGAGCAGCGCGGCGTCATCCGCGGCTATGCCGCGGTCGTGGACTCCGAGGCGGTGGGGCTGCCCATGACCGCCTTCATCTCGGTGAAACCGTTCGACCCCAGCGCCCCCGACGACATCGCGGACCGGCTGGCCGGGGTGCCCGAGATCGAGGCCTGTCACAGCGTCGCCGGCGACGAGAACTACATCCTGAAGGTCCGTGTGGCCACGCCGCACGAGCTGGAGGAACTGCTGGCCCGGCTGCGGTCGCTGGCCGGGGTTTCGACCCGGACCACCGTGGTGTTGTCCACGCCCTATGAGGCTCGGCCACCCAAGATCTAGTGCCCCCTGTCCGGGGCGGTCGGCGCGAGGCGCGAGACTGTTCTCCATGAGTCAGCGCAGCGCCGAACCGAAGACCGTCCTTCTCCGCCGCGGGGAAGTCCACAGCCCCGCCGATCCCTTCGCCACCGCGATGGTCGTCGAGCGCGGACAGGTCGCCTGGGTCGGCTCCGAGGGGGCCGCAGATGCCTTCGCGGACGGTGTGGACGAGGTCGTCGATCTGGACGGTGCTCTGGTCACCCCCGCGTTCACCGATGCGCATGTGCACACCACCGCCACAGGCCTCGCCCTGACCGGCCTCGACCTGTCCGGCGCACCCTCCCTGGAGGCGGCCCTCGCCCTCGTACGGGACTTCGCCGCCGCCCGGCCGAACGACCGCGTACTGCTCGGTCACGGCTGGGACGCCTCGCGCTGGCCCGGCGGTCGTCCGCCGACGCGTGCCGAGCTCGACGAGGCCACCGGTGGCCGCCCCTGTATCTCTCCCGCATCGACGTCCACTCGGCGGTCGTCACCACAGCCCTGCTGGACATGACGCCCGGCGACCTCGGCGCGGCGGACGCCCCGCTCGTCGCCGGGGCCCACCACGCCGTGCGCGCCACCGCGCTGGCCGCCATCACCCCGGCCCAGCGCACCGAGGCCCAGCGCGCCGCCCTCGCCCACGCCACGTCCCTCGGGATCGGCACCGTCCACGAGTGCGGCGGGCCGGACATCTCCTCCGAGGACGACTTCACCGGCCTGCTCCGGCTCGCCGCCGAGGAAGCCGGCCCGCGGGTCGTCGGCTACTGGGCGGAGCAGGATGTCGACAAGGCGCGGGAGCTGGGTGCGATCGGCGCGGCCGGTGACCTGTTCGTCGACGGCGCCCTCGGCTCCCACACCGCCTGTCTGCACCAGCCGTACGCCGACGCCGCCCACACCGGCACCGCCTACCTGGACGCGGCTGCCGTCGCGGCCCACGTCGCGGCCTGCACCGAGGCCGGCCTGCAGGCGGGCTTCCACGCGATCGGCGACGCAGCCGTGACCGCCGTCGTCGAGGGCGTCCGCGCCGCCGCCGAGAAGCTCGGCCTCGCCCGCATCCGCGCCGCCCGCCATCGCGTCGAGCACGCCGAGATGCTCAGCCCCGACACCATCGCGGCCTTCGCCGAGCTGGGCCTGACCGCCTCGGTGCAGCCCGCGTTCGATGCGCTGTGGGGCGGCGAGGAGGGCATGTACGCCCAGCGCCTCGGCGCCGAACGCGCCCGCTCGCTGAACCCCTTCGCGGCCCTGCTGCGCGCCGGCGTACCCCTCGCCTTCGGCTCAGACAGCCCCGTCACGCCCCTCGACCCCTGGGGCACGGTCCGCGCGGCCGCGTTCCATCACACGCCCGAGCACCAGGTGTCCGTGCGTGCCGCGTTCACGGCGCACACGCGCGGCGGCTGGCGGGCGATCGGGCGCGACGACGCGGGCGTCCTGGTGCCGGGCGCGCCCGCCGACTACGCCGTGTGGCGCACCGGCGAACTGGTGGTCCAGGCCCCCGACGACCGGGTCGCGCGCTGGTCCACCGACCCCCGCTCCGGCACCCCCGGCCTGCCCGACCTGACCCCCGGCCGGGAACTCCCGACCTGCCTGAGCACGGTTGTGGGCGGACGAACGGTCTTCGTACGGCCGGGCGAGTGATCTCCCGGGGTGGCGCGAACCGGATCGATCCGCTCCGCCCCGTCGCGCGACCTGCGCATCCTCTGCGCTGACCAGGGAATTGGGCGCATTTTCGCAGGTCAAACGGCTGTTGACAGGCGGAGGCCCGAGGCCGGTAGGTTCGGCCGAGTCCACCACCGGACGCCCGACCGGGGAACCGCGGAACTTCCGGGAACCCGTCGCAACGCCGCTGGGTCAGGGACGGTGTGCCGTACCGGGGCACCGTCACTGGGAGCCAGGCTCAGTGCCCGCGCGGCGACGACGGAACGTTCCGGCCGGTCGGGGAGGTGTGACCCGGGTGGGGCCCGGGCGCTCAGTAGACAACGGCTTTCGGTCGACCCGCAGCCAGCGGGTCCCAGGTCGGCCCGAAGGGCGCCGGGCCCCCATCCGCAGGAGGCGTGCCCCGGCGTACGGATGCGCAAAACCCACGCTTACCCGGCTCTTGCGGAATCGACACCGCCATACGAACGTGCTGTCACGTCAGCGCAGGCCGCGCCCACTATGGTGGACGTCTGCGTACGGATGTGAAGGGGCAGCAGTGAACGACGGCGACGGGACCCTCGCGGCTCAGGACCGGGGGAAGCGGTTCGGGCCGCTCGGCACGGCGTTGGTGATCATTCCGACCTACAACGAGGCGGAGAACATCAAGAGCATCGTCGGCCGGGTCCGCAAGGCGGTCCCCGAGGCGCACGTGCTCGTCGCCGACGACAACAGCCCCGACGGCACCGGCAAGCTCGCGGACGAACTGGCCGCCGAGGACGACCACGTCCAGGTCCTGCACCGCAAGGGCAAGGAGGGCCTCGGCGCCGCGTATCTCGCGGGCTTCCACTGGGGCATGGACAACGGGTACGGCGTCCTGGTCGAGATGGACGCCGACGGCTCCCACCAGCCCGAGGAGCTGCCCCGTCTGCTGACCGCCCTCAAGGGCGCCGACCTGGTCCTCGGCTCCCGCTGGGTACCCGGCGGCCGGGTCGTGAACTGGCCCAAGTCCCGCGAGTTCATCTCCCGGGGCGGCAGCCTCTACTCCCGGCTCGCCCTGGACCTGCCCCTGCGCGACATCACCGGCGGCTACCGCGCCTTCCGCCGCGAGACCCTCGAGGGCCTCGGCCTCGACGACGTCGCCTCCCAGGGCTACTGCTTCCAGGTCGACCTCGCCCGCCGCGCGGTCAAGGCCGGCTTCCATGTCGTCGAGGTGCCGATCACCTTCGTCGAGCGCGAGCTCGGTGACTCGAAGATGAGCCGCGACATCCTCGTCGAGGCGCTGTGGCGGGTCACCTCGTGGGGCGCGCGGGAGCGGGTGGGCAAGCTGCTGGACCGCGCGAAGTCGTCGCCGCCGGCGCGACGCTCGTAGCGGCCCATCGGCCTCTTATCCCGCTCTGAGCCGAGGCCAGGCACACTGGACGCATGACGACTGGCGCTCCGCCCCCCACCTATCCCGCCCGGCCCCGGCGCTCCCGGCTGCGTACGTTCCTGCCGCTGGGCATCGCCGCCTGGCTGGTGCTGGAGATCTGGCTGCTGACCGTGGTCGCGGACGTGGCGGGCGGGCTCACGGCGTTCCTGCTGCTGCTCGCCGGCCTCGTGCTCGGTTCGGTGGTCATCAAGCGAGCGGGGCGACGCGCCTTCCAGGCGCTGAACGAGGCGCTGCAGCGCGGCGGCACCCCGGAGCGCGGCGGTGGCAACGGCCTGATGATGCTCGGCGGCCTGCTGATCATGCTGCCCGGCCTGATCTCGGACGCGCTGGGCCTGATCCTGCTGATTCCGCCGGTCCAGAAGGCCGTGAGCGGCTACGCGGAGCGGACGTTCGAGCGGAAGCTGCGTGAGGCGGACCCGGGTTCGTTCGGCGACGCCTTCCAGCAGGCCCGTATGCACCGGCCCGACGGCAAGGTCGTGCAGGGTGAGGTCATCAGGGACGAGCCCGGGGACGCGCCGCAGGGGCCGAGGCCGCCGCTGAGCAGCTGACCTGAGCAGCTGAGGTGATCCGGGGGCGAAGCCCCCGGATTTTCTTGATCACCCGTCGGCCGTAGCCCCTCGTCCAGGAGCAACGCACGAAACCGCAGGTGCCGTACGTCAAGCTGACGTACGGCACCTGCGGTTCTTGGCGTGTGTTGTTTGCGGCGTCCCGCTACGCGGACTTGCGGCTGTCCCGGGGATGAACCGCGATGTTCATCGCCCCGGAACGCAGAACGGCAAGCCGTTCCTCGAGGACCTCTTCGAGTTCCTCGCGGGTACGCCGCTCCATCAACATGTCCCAATGCGTACGCGCGGGCTTGGCCTTCTTCTCCTCAGGGCCGTCGCCGTCCACGAGGAGTGCCTGGGCCCCGCAGACCTTGCACTCCCACTCCGGCGGGATCTCCGCCTCGACCGAGAAGGGCATCTCGAACCGGTGCCCCTTCTCGCATGCGTACTCCACGGCCTGGCGCGGGGCCAGGTCGATGCCGCGGTCCGTCTCGTAGCTGGTCACCACGAGGCGCGTGCCGCGAAGAGCTCGCTCACTCATGAATCGTGCCTCCCGGGCTTGTCGCCCACAGGACAGGTGTCGCTGTCGTCGTCATCCGGTCAACGTCCGGTCGGCGGTAAAGATTCCCGTCCCGTGTCCCGTTCTGGGTGATGCGTCGCCGTCGTAGCCGCAGCCTTGCTGACCAATGTCGTACCCACCGGCGCCCGGTTTGTCACATCTGCTAGCAGATGTAACCCAGCGTTTCGGCATCTTTGACGCGCAGTAACGGTACGCCTGGCAGGCCAAACGCGTACACTACCGCCCTTTGACTCGGAACGCTAAATCGTGGTCGGCACCGGATTGCCCGCGTCGCTGATCGCCCGGCGCACCGGAACCCTCGCGAGCAGGGCGAACCCGATGACGAAGAAGGCGACCAGGGAGATGATCGCGTCCCGATAGCTTCCGGTCAGCTGGTAGGTGATCCCGAACAGCAGCGGGCCCAGCCAGCTCATGCCCCGGTCGCTCATCTCGTATGCCGCGAAGTATTCGGCCTCCTTGCCCGGCGGGACGAGATGGGAGAACAGGGACCGGGACAGGGCCTGGCTGCCGCCCAGGACCAGTCCGATGCCGGCTGCCAGCACGAAGAACCAGACCGGCGCCCCGGCCGGCAGGAAGTACCCGGCCGCCAGCGTCACCGTCCACGCGACCAGCGAGCCGAGGATCGTCCGCTTCGCCCCGTAGATCCGGGCCAGCCGCCCCATCGCCAGCGCCCCCGCCACGGCCAGCACCTGGACCAGCAGGACGGCGCCGATCAGGGTCGACTGTCCGAGGCCCAGTTCTTCGGAGCCGTAGATCGACGCCTGGGAGATCACCGTCTGGATGCCGTCGTTGTAGACGAGGTAGGCGAGGAGGAAGGCGAGCGTCAGCGGGTGGCGGCGCATGTCTCGAAAGGTCGCCGCCAGTTGCCGGAAGCCCTGGGTGATCGGCTTCCCGGCCGCCTGCGCGTCCGTCGCGCCCGCTTTCGCCGGGTCCTCGGCGGACCTGCGATCGCGCAGTCGGCGCAGCGGGATGATCGCGAACGTGCCCCACCACAGACCGGCGGAGGCGAGGCAGATCCGGACGGCCATGCTCTCGGAGACGCCGAAGGAGTCGTGTGCCAGGTACAGGACCAGGTTCATGACCAGCATCAGCGAGCCCGACGCGTAGCCGAAGGCCCAGCCCCGGGAGGAGACCGCGTCGCGTTCCTCGGGCGGTGCGATCTGCGGGAGGTAGGAGTTGTAGAGCATCATCGCGACCGACTGGGCCGCGTTCGCGACTATCAGGAGCAGGCCGCCGAGCACATAGCGGTCGCCGTCCAGGAAGAACATGGCCGTCGTCGCCGTGGCCCCCAGGTAGGCGGCGGCAGCAAGGAGGGGCTTCTTGCGGCCGGTGCGGTCCGCTGCCGCGCCGACCAGGGGCATCACCAGGACGGCCACGATCACCGACAGGGACACCGAGTACGCGAAGAAGGAGCCCGCCCGGACCGGGATGCCCAAGGGATGGACGAACCCGTCCGCGTCCGCCGCCTCCTCGGCGACCGACGTCAGATAGGGGCCCAGAAAGACCGTGAGCACGCTCGTGGAGTAGACCGAGCAAGCCCAGTCGTAGAAGTACCAGCCGCGCTGCTCGCGCCGGCGCCCGGCGGCATCGTCGGCCGCCTCCGTCCGCACGGTGTCGGTGCCCACCCGCGCCCTCGCTCTTCCGTGATGATCCCGCGCGCGGGTGGAGTCCGGACGGGGGTCAGACCCAGAGGCCCCGGTCCTCCATGACCTTGCGCAATGTGTCGATGTGATCGGTCATGATGCCATCGACTCCCAGGTCCAGGAGCCGGTGCATCGCATCGGGATCATTGATGGTCCACACGTGCACCTGCAGCCCGCGCGCGTGGGCGGCGCGTACGAAGCGGTGGTCCACCACCTGGATCCCGGACTGCGTCTCGGGCACCTGCGCGGCGACCGCCGAGCGGCGCAGCGCGGCGGGCACGCCCCAGGAGCGCAGCCGCAGATTGAGCACGCCCCGGGTGCCGTACGACGTCGCCAGGCGCGGTCCGGCCAGTCGCTGGGCGCGGATGACGCGTGCCTCGGAGAAGGAGCCGACGCAAATGCGGTCCCAGGCGCCTGTGCGCTCGATCAGGTCGAGGAAGGGGTGGAGCGACGGCTCGGCCTTGAGGTCGACGTTCCAGCGCACGTCGGGAAAGGTCTCCAGGAGCTCTTCGAAGAGCGGCACCGGCTCCTTGCCCGCCACGCGCGCGTCCTTTACGTCGCCCCAGGGCAGGTCGGCGATCCGGCCGGCCCCGTCCGTCACCCGGTCCAGGGTCGCGTCGTGGAAGGCGACGAGCTTGCCGTCGCGCGTGGCGTGGACGTCGGTCTCGATGTACCGGTAGCCCATGTCGACCGCGCGCCGGAACTGCAGCACGGTGTTCTCCAGGCCGTCCGCGGCCCCGCCCCGATGGGCGAAGGGGATCGGTCCGGGGTGGTCGAGATAGGGGTGGCGTATACGCGTGGTGCTCACGGACGCAGTATCGCGCGCCGGGGTTGCCCGGTGGCAACGACCGTGCTGCCGTCCGATGCCGACGGGACGGCGAACACACGCAGGAAGAGCTGGGCGAGGGGCCGATGGACACCGCGTACAGGAGCGTGCCGACACCGACGGTGCCGCCCAGGGCGAAGCCGGTCACGACGACCACGATCTCGACGGCCGTGCGCATCAGGCGGATCGAGCGGCTGGTGCGCAGGTGCAGGCCGGTCATCAGGCCGTCCCGGGGGCCCGGTCCGAAGTGGGCGGCGATGTAGAGGCCGGTGGCCGCGCCGTTGAGCAGGATGCCGGCCAGGAGGAGGGGGATCCGTACGGCCAGGGAGTGCGCCTCGGGCAGCAGGGCGAGCGTGCCGTCCATGGCGATGCCGACCACGAAGACGTTGGAGACCGTGCCGAGGCCCGGGCGCTGGCGCAGCGGGATCCAAAGGAGCAGCACCGCCGCGCCCACGATGATCGAGACGACGCCGATCGTCAGGCCGGTGCGCTCGGCGAGGCCCTGGTGCAGCACGTTCCAGGGTTCCAGGCCGAGGCCGGCCTCGACGAGCAGTGCCGAGCTCGCGCCATACAGCGCGAGCCCGATGTAGAGCTGTGACAGTCGCCGTACGAGATGCCGCTTTGTGGTCTCTTGTGTGGACAAGGCGTGCCCCCTGTGGTGGTAGTGGCCTGCTGCGTGACACCCTGTGGCTTGGGAGGCGCAGCCCTCCATGGCCAATTCGGGGAAGGTGGACTGGAAATCATGGCGCAGTGGACTTCTGCGGTGGGTGCCGCGCAGCTTGCCCGGCTTCTCACGTCCCAACAGGACCGTCCCGCCGGCCCCGGCAGCAAGCGCCCGCCCGCCTATAGGGCGCTGGCCGACGGTATCCGGCTGCTCGTCCTGGAGGGACGTGTCCCGGTCGCCGCGCGGCTGCCCGCCGAGCGTGAGCTGGCCCTCGCGCTGTCCGTGAGCCGTACGACGGTGGCGGCGGCGTGTGAGGCGCTGCGCGCCGAGGGCTTCCTGGAGTCCCGGCGCGGGGCAGGCAGCTGGACCGCCGTACCGGCCGGGAACCCGCTGCCCGCGCGGGGGCTGGAGCCGCTGCCGCCCGAGGCACTGGGCTCCATGATCGACCTGGGCTGTGCGGCGCTGCCCGCGCCCGAGCCGTGGCTGACCCGTGCCGTGCGGGGCGCCCTGGAGGAGCTGCCGCCGTACGCCCACACCCACGGCGACTATCCGGCCGGGCTGCCCGCGCTGCGCTCGACGATCGCCGACCGGTACACCGCGCGCGGGATTCCGACCATGCCCGAGCAGATCATGGTGACGACCGGGGCGATGGGCGCCATCGACGCGATCTGCCATCTGTTCGCGGGCCGCGGTGAGCGGATCGCGGTCGAGTCGCCGTCGTACGCCAACATCCTCCAGCTGATGCGGGAGGTGGGTGCCCGGCTGGTGCCCGTCGCCATGGCCGAGGGGCTGGCCGGCTGGGACATGGACCGCTGGCGGCAGGTCCTGCGGGACGCCGCGCCCCGGATCGCCTACGTCGTCGCCGACTTCCACAACCCGACCGGGGCGCTGGCCGACGACGACCAGCGCAGGCGGCTGGTGGACGCGGCGCGGTCGGCGGGGACGGTGCTCGTCGCCGACGAGACGATGAGCGAGCTGTGGCTCGATCCGGACATCGAGATGCCGCGGCCCGTGTGCGCCTTCGACCCCGCGGGGTCGACCGTCGTCACCGTCGGGTCGGCCAGCAAGGCCTTCTGGGCGGGGATGCGGATCGGCTGGGTGCGGGCGGCTCCGGATGTGATCCGCAGCCTCGTCGCCGCGCGTGCGTACGCCGATCTGGGGACGCCGGTTCTGGAGCAGCTGGCCGTGAACTGGCTGTTCGGTACGGGGGGGTGGGAGCAGGCGGTGGACCTGCGGCGCACACAGGCCCGGGAGAACCGGGACGCCCTTGTCACGGCCGTGCGGCGGGAGCTGCCCGAGTGGGAGTTCGCGGTGCCACGGGGCGGGCTCACGCTGTGGGTGCGGACGGGAGGCCTGTCGGGGTCGCGGCTCGCGGAAGTGGGGGAGCGGGTGGGGGTTCGGGTGCCGTCCGGGCCTCGGTTCGGGGTGGACGGGGCCTTCGAGGGGTATGTGCGGTTGCCGTTCACCGTGGGGGGTGCGGTGGCCGAGGAGGCCGCGGCGCGGCTGGGGGCGGCGGCGCGGTTGGTGGAGAGCGGGGCTTCTGGGGGCGGCGATGCGGTGAGGCCGTTCGTGGCGTGAGCGGTGTGTGTGGGGTGACGTTGGGGGGCGACATTGGGGTGGGACGCTCGCCCGCGCCCACCCGTGCTACCCGGCGGCACAGGGGCTACGCAGGGGCTACGCAGGGGCTGCACAGGGGTTGGCAGGCTACGGCGGGCGGCCGGCCCGCGGCAGTGCTGTGCGCGACCGCCGCCTCGCTCCTACGAAGTCTCGGCCACCACTGCCTCCGCCGGTACCGGCTCCGGCTGCTGTTCCGGCTTCTCCAGCTGCGGCAGTACCTCCGCCTCCACCGGCGTCGTCCGCTCCGGCAGCAGGTCCAGTACCGCCTGCCGGTGCGCGTCGCTCGTCGCGTCGTCGTACGGGTCCGGGGTCGCCGGCACCTGGAGGCGGTGGACGGGGCCGGTGCCGAGGCGGGCGTAGCCGCGGCCGGGTGGGACATCGGCGACCGGGGTGGTGTGCGGGGGAGCGCCCAGAACGGTCCGCAGCTGCTCCGCCGTCGCGGGGCCGAGCACGACACGCGCGCGTGTGTGCTGTCGTACCGCTTCGGACAGGGCGTCCATGGCGTCCCACTGCTCGGCCACGACCACCGTGACACCCACTGCGCGGCCGTGCCTGAGCGGGACCTGGAGCAGGGACTGCGGGTCCTTGCGGTGGTCCGCCGCGGCGAGGTGGGTGAACGCGGTCGGGCGGTCCAGGAGGACCCACAGCGGGCGCTTGGTGTCGTCCGGGGGCGGGTTGCCCGCCTGGCGGGCGCGGTTCACGGCGATCAGGCGGCGCTCCGTCTCCGTAGCCGCCCACTCCACGCTCGCCAGCGCCCCGGACAGCCCGCACTCGACCGCCAGGACGCCGTCGCGCCCGATCAGGCAGGCGTACTCGCCGGTGCTGCCGCCCTCGACGATGACGACGTCGCCGTACTGCAGGGCCTGCAGGGCGATCGAGCGCAGCAGGGTCGAGGTGCCGCTGCCGGGCTGGCCCATGACCAGCAGATGGGGCTCGGTGGAGCGGATGCCGGTGCGCCAGACGACCGGCGGTACGTCGCGCTGCTCGACGCCGTGGGTGAGCGGGAGCGTGCGCTGGACGTGGGTGGGGTCGGTGAAGCCGAGGACGGTCTCGCCGGGGGTCGTGACGAAACGCTGTGCGGCGATGTCGGTGGGCAGCGCGGCCAGGACGGTGACCGTCAGCTCGTTGCCCTCCTCGTCCCAGGCGAAGTGGTACTCCCGGCCGCGGCCGGACTTCGCGGTCAGCAGGTGCTCGATCCGCGCGCGGGACTCCGCCTCGCCGTCGGTGAAGTAGGCCGGGTACCGGATCAGCAGGCTGCTGACGCGGCCCGTGCCGTCGAATCCGAACTCCGGGAAGGCCTTCTCCCACTCGCCGCCGTGGGTGTACAGCGGGGCCGGGTCCTCGGCGGCCGAGAAGTACGGGACCAGGGCCTCGTACAGCGCCCTCAGCCGCTCCGTCTGGGACTCGTCGGGTCCCTCGGGCGTCGAGGGCTTGCGGTCCCGGCCCTGCCAGGCTGCCGCCGTCATCACGCTGATGACGGCGAGCAGCGGCCCGTACGGAACCAGCGCCACGACCAGGATCACCGAGGCCACCAGGAACAGCAGCGGTCCGCGTTTGTCCTTGGGGGTGTCGGCCCACTTGCGCCGCCCGGCCGAGGCCAGCCGGCGCAGACCACGGGTGATCGTGATCAGTGGGTGGAGGACGTCAGAGGCGCTGTCGCCCGCCGTCCGGGCCAGCTCCCGGCTACGGGCGAACTGCGCCCGGGCCAGCTCCCGGCTTCGGGTGATCTGCGCGCTGCCGGTGCTCAGGATGCGGGGGAGGGGCGGCGGGCCACTGCTGTCTCCTACAGGTGCGTACGGGCGGGTGGGGCGGCGTCAGAACTGGATGCCGCCCAGCAGGCTCGCCAGGCTCTCGCCGCCGGCCTTGATGCTCGGGGCGATGGCCGTGCTTGCCAGATAGAAGCCGAACAGGGCCGAGATCAGGGCGTGCGAGGCCTTCAGCCCGTCCTTGCGGAAGAAGATGAAGACGACGATGCCGAGCAGAACGACGCCTGAGATGGAGAGGATCATGTGAGTGCTCCTGGTTCGGTGGGGACAGTCACCATGAGTACTTCCAGGCTCACAGGATGTATCCATACGATAAAAGGTGCAACTGGGTGAAATTCGTCAGATTTCCTTCTGTTGGCGGAGTGTCCTGAGGCGGATGAGCTTGGGTGTTGCGTCCCGCCGTGTCTGCGATGATCTTTGCCGCGAGCGCGTCAGGTCATGTGCCGCGCGAGCCAGTACCCTGGCCAATCACTCGTACGGCCGAGCACCGCTCGCGGTCGTACCCGTGCTCCCGGCAGTTCCCAGCAGTCCCCGTGTACGTAGTGAGAGGCGGTCCGGCCGATGACAGATGCCCCCGACCCGGAGGTCGTGGAGCTGGCGACCAAGATCTTCGATCTGGCCCGGCAGGGGCAGACCGAGGCGCTCGTGGCGTACGTCGACGCGGGCGTTCCGGCCAACCTCACCAATGACCGCGGCGACTCTCTTGTGATGCTCGCCGCCTATCACGGTCACGCCGAGGCGGTGCGCGCCCTGCTCGCCCGGGGTGCCGAGGCCGACCACGTCAACGACCGAGGCCAGACGCCACTCGCCGGTGCCGTCTTCAAGGGGGAGACGGAAGTGATCAAGGCCTTGCTGGAGGGCGGCGCCGACCCCGCCTCCGGAACGCCGTCGGCCGTCGACACGGCCCGGATGTTCGCCAAGACGGAACTGCTCGAACTGTTCGGCGCACACTGATCCGAATGTTCTGACCAGCGAAAACGCAGAAAACGGGGGAGGCGGTACAGGGCCGCCGAAATTTCGGTCGCGGCAGATGGAAGTGCCGAGTCATCATGACGTCGTGATTCACGGACGCGATGGCTGGGCAGGTGTTGCCGCACCGCGCGGGCCGTGATCGGTCCGCATGGGCCACCGACGAGAGGCAGAGGAAGATGGTCTACAGCAAGCAGGAAACGGCGGGCGCCCCGACGTGTTGTCACGCGGCCAGGTGAAGCAAGAACCCCGGTTGCGTCGACGCTTGATGTGAGGCTGTTTCCCATGTTCGAACCGGTCATAGCGCCCAGCGGTACGCTGCTCGGCCTGCTTCAGCGGGGCCGCGGCGACGGCACACTGCACGCGCTCACCGCCCCGCGCGCCGAAGCGCTCGCGGCCCTGAACCACTGTGTGCTGCGGGACCCCCGCCACGACTGGCAGGTGGAGAACCGCTCCCTGTACTACGCCCGTCTCTACCTAGACCTGAACGGCGAGCTGGACGAGATCGAGGCCCACCTCTTCGACGTCGAGGACGCCCTCGACGCCGAGGAGTCACGCACCGGGCTGGCCCTGGCCGTCCTCGGCCACCTCGCCTCGTACGGCAGGCTGGACGCCCTCGCGCTGCTGCGCAGGTATGCAGCCTCGGGCTCCAACTGGGCCTGGGCCCTGGACGAACTCGCGCTCCGGGACGACGACGCGGGGCTGCGTGCCCTCGCCGCGCCCGTGCTGGCACGGTTCCCGGCCGATCCCCAAGGCGAGGCCGAGCTTGCCGCCGTAGTGCGCGATGCTTTTGAGCCACGGCCGTGGCGGCTGTGGGCCGAGGATCCGCGCGAATCGATCGCCACGCGTGTGCGTGCCGCTCACGAAGCCGGCTGTTTCGACCGCTGGCAGCGGCAGATGCGACCTACCGGGCCCCGTCCGGGGTGGAGCGTGCAGGCGGTCTTCGAATGGGCCCAGCAGGGCCTCGAGCGCGGAGCCGCGCTCCATGTGCCCGCCGCGCGGTGTCTCATGGCCGTGGCCGGCCCCGAGGACCGTCCCGAGATCGTCGCCGCCGCCGTGGACGGCACCGACGGAGCCCGCTGCACCGCCCTGCGCTACCTCGCCGACAGCAACGACCCGGATGCCCTCGACCTGATCGAGGCGGCCGTGATCACCGGCACCTCGGCGGTCGTGGACGCGGCCCTCGACGCCTACGAGCGGATGCGCAGCGTCGCTGCCATCGACCGCGCGCGCGGCTGGGCCAGGCGGCCCGATCCGCTCGGCGCCGCCGCCGGACGGATGCTCGCCTGCTTGGGCGGAGCCGAGGACAAGGACCTGGTTCTGGCGGCGCTGCGCGAGGCCGTACGGGGCGAAGGTCCCGACGCCCCGACCCTGTGGACCTTGGTCGACGGCACCGGACGGCTCGGCATCTCCTGCGCGGCCCCCGTTCTGCGTCATATCTACCGGGAGACGGCGTCCTCCCATCTACGGGGCCGCACCGCTCGCGCACTCGCCGCCACCGACCCGTCCTACGCCTCGGGATTCGCCGTCGAGTGCCTCTGGGACTGCGAGGAGACCACCCGCGAGATCGCCGCCCGGCACGCTGAGACCGGTGACACGCGCGTCGTCGAGCGACTGCGCCGGCTCGCCGCCGATCCGGCCGAGGAGGCCGAGGTCCAGACGGCCGTACGCAGCCGGATCGGACCCGACGCGATCGCCGGCTGATCACCGGCCGGGACATGTGACCGCACTGTGAACGTCCGCGGAGATCCGCCCGCAAGGTGAACTCGGGGTGGCCGACGGGTCAGGTGTGCATGGCCGGAACCTGACCCGTTCGGTCGCGGAGCGGAACGCTCATGGGACGTTTCTTGTTTGGAAAGATCCACGTTGACGCGGCCACGTCCAGCACGGCGACAACACCGGTATGCGTGTCGTCATCGTGACCGAATCCTTTCCCCCCGATGTGAACGGCGTGGCCCACTGCGCGCTCCAGACCGCCCGACACCTCGTCGACCGCGGTCACGCTCCCCTCGTCGTCACACCCGCTCCCGCTCCCGGGAACAAGGCAGCCGCCGCCCTGGCGCCCTGCCCCGTCGTCCATGTCCCCTCCCTTCCGCTCCCCGGCTATCCCCAGGTCAGGGTCGCGCTCCCCAGCAGGCGCCTGGCCGCCGCGCTGATCCAGCACCAGCCGGACATCGTGCACCTGGCCAGCCCCTTCGTCCTCGGCGTCCGCGGCATGGCCGCCGCCGCCCGGCTCGGCATCCCCGCCGTCGCCGTCTACCAGACCGACCTGGCCGGATACGCCCGCACGTACATGGGCGCCGGCGAGGCAGCGGCCTGGCGGCGCATAAGGTCCGTCCACTCCGCCGCCGACCTCACCCTCGTCCCGTCCAGCGCGTCCATGAACGACCTCGAGGCCCATGGGGTGCCGCGGCTCAAGCTGTGGGCACGCGGCGTGGACACCGCGCGTTTCCGCCCCGAGCTGCGCGACGAGAAGCTGCGCCGGGAACTCGCCCCGAACGGCGAGGTCATCGTCGGCTACGTCGGGCGGCTCGCCCCGGAGAAGCACATCGAGCTGCTCTCCGGTGTGTGCGGCCTGGCGGGCGTGAAGGTCGTGATCGTCGGTGATGGGCCGAGCCAGCCCGCGCTCGCCGAGGCGCTGCCCGGCGCGGTCTTCCTGGGCCGCCGCGGCGGGGACGACCTCGCCCGGATCTTCGCCTCGTTCGACATCTTCGCCCACACTGGCCCGTTCGAGACCTTCTGCCAGACCGTGCAGGAGGCCATGGCGAGTGGCGTGCCCGTCGTGGCGCCGGCCGCCGGCGGTCCGCTGGACCTGGTCGACCACGGCCGTACCGGGCTGCTGGTGCCGCCGCGCGACGCCGACGCCGTACGGGACGCCGTGCGTTCCCTGGTCGCCGACCCGGCGCTGCGGGCCGCGTACGGGGCCGCCGGGCACGCCACGGTCGATGGCCGCACCTGGGCGGCCATCGGCGACCAGCTCATCGCTCACTACGAGGCCGTGCTCAAGGCGCGGAGGCCGGCGGTGGCGGTATGAATTCCTCGGTGAACTCCTCAGGCAACCCGTCCGTGAACCCGCCGACTGACACCGGGCTGCGCATCGTCCGGCTGGCGAACTTCGTCGCCCCCGCCTCCGGAGGGCTGCGCACCGCGCTGCGCGAACTGGGCAAGGGCTTCAAGCTGGCGGGCCACGATCCCGTCCTCATCGTGCCGGGCGAGAAGTACAGCGACTGCGAGACCGAGCAGGGTCGCGTGATCACCCTGCCCGGCCCGATGCTGCCCGGGACCGGCGGCTACCGCGTGCTCGTCGACAAGCGGCGGGTCGCGGCCCTCCTGGAGGAGCTCGCCCCCGACCGGCTGGAGGTCTCCGACCGGACGACGCTGCGGTGGACCGGCAAGTGGGCCCGCCGCGCGCGGGTTCGCGCCGTGATGGTCTCCCACGAGACCGCCGACGGCGTCCTGCGCACCTGGGGTCTGTCGGAGAACATGTCCCGGCGGGCCGCCGACGCCATCAACGTCCGTACCGCCCACACCTACTCGAAGGTCGTGTGCACCACCGAGTTCGCCGAGCGGGAGTTCGTACGGATCGGCGCCCGCAACGTCGTCCGGGCTCCGCTGGGCGTCGACCTGATGAACCGACGGCCCACCCTGCGGGACGCGGCGCTGCGTGAGACCCACGCGCGTGCGGACGAGAAGCTGCTCGTGATGTGCTCCCGGCTCTCCGTGGAGAAGCGGCCCGGCACCGCGCTGGACGCCCTGGAGTCGCTGCGCCAGCGCGGCGTGCGAGCGGTGCTCGTCGTGGCCGGCAACGGGCCTCTGCGGGCGGGCCTGGAGAAGCGGGCGCAGGAACGCGACCTGCCGGTGACCTTCCTCGGCCATGTCGCCGACCGCAGCCTGCTCGGCGCGCTGCAGGCCTCCGCCGACGTCTGCCTTTCCCCCGGGCCCGCCGAGACGTTCGGGCTTGCCGCGCTGGAGGCCATGGCCTGCGGCACGCCTGTCGTGGCGAGCGCGTCCTCCGCGCTGCCGGAGGTGATCGGCTCCGCCGGAGCCACCGCGGCGGACAACGGCGACGCCTTCGCGGACGCCGTGGAGATGCTGCTCGACCGTCCCGAGCGCGAGCGCCGCGAGGCGGCACGCGCGCGTGCGGAGTGCTTCGGCTGGGGCACGGCGGTGGACGGCTTCCTCACCGCGCACGAAGCAGCGGTGCCGGTACGTCCCTTCGCCCGTGCGGAGGGCGCGGCATGAGACCGCTCCGCTATGTCGCTCTCGGGGACTCGCTGACCGAGGGGGTGGGCGATCCCATGGGGAACGGGTGGCGCGGCTGGGCCGCGCTGCTCGCCGGCGGACTGTCCGAGCCGGCTGCCGAGTTCACCAACCTCGCGGTCAGCGGGGCACAGACGCGGGACGTGCTGGAGAAGCAGCTGCCGACGGCACTGTCCCTGCGGCCCGACGTCGCGTCCGTCCTTGTGGGCGTCAACGACACGCTGCGCAGCACCTTCGACATCGAGAAGATCGCCGAGCGCCTCGACAAGGTGTACGCGTCCTTCACCCGTCAGGGCACGGCCGTGCTCACGGCATGCCTGCCCGACCCGGGCACCATGCTGGGACTCCCGGGGGTCCTGGGCAGCCCGCTGGCTCGTAGGCAGCGGGCCGTCAACACGGTGGTCCACACGTTGTCCGAGCGGTACGGGGCGCTGCATCTGCACGCGGTCGACGACTCCTGGATCATGCAGCGCGCCATGTGGAGCTCGGACCGGCTGCACCCCGGGGAGCGCGGGCACCGGCAGATCGCCCTGCGTTTCCACGCGATGCTCGCGCACCGTGGCCTCGCGACGCAGACGCCGCCCTCGCCCGAGCCCGATTTCGCGCCGCCCACCAAGTCGGCGAGCCTGCTGTGGCTGGCCACCGCCGGTACCGCCTGGATGATCCGGCGCTGCAACGACCTGCTGCCGCAGCTGATCCGACTGGCCGCCGTCGAGATGCGGCACCGCGCGAAGGGCACCAGCGATCGGCTCGACCTGCGCGCGGCGCAGTCGGTGTCCAGGGCGCTGGCCGTGCTGTCGATGCCGGACGGGATGGCGTCGGCCGGGCAGCCGTCGGTGTCCGAGCCGGCGGCGTCGTCCGGGCAGCCGTCGGTGTCCGAGCCGGCGGCGTCGGCCGGGCACGGGTCGCTGTCGCTGTCCGACACGATGGCGTTGCCCGAGCATCCGACGGCGCCGGAGCATCGTTTGGCGGCCGAGCATCGGTTGGTCCCCGATCGCCGGTCCGTGCCCGAGCACCTGTCCCGGCCGGAGGGACTGTCGGTGCCCGTGCCCGGACAGCGCTCGGTCCAGGAGCCGCAGCCCGCACCTGAGGCGGCGTAGCGGTTGCCGGGACAGCGCTCGGCCTCCGGAGCGGCGTCCCGCGCCTGAGGCGGGCGCGCGGGCGCGGCGCACGCGTGCGTGACGGGAGGCGACGGGGATCAGCGACGGCGTACGGCCACGAACCGAACAGGCGTACCCGGCACCGCCTGTGCGGCGGCCGGGAGGTCGGCCGCGCGGACGACGGCGATCACCGGGTAGCCGCCCGTTGTCGGGTGGTCGGCCAGGAACACGACCGGCCGGCCGTCGGGCGGGACCTGGACCGCGCCCAGGACCACGCCCTCGCTGGGGAGTTCGCGGGTGAGCGCCCGTTCCAGGGCGGGGCCCTCGGTACGCAGCCCGATGCGGTTGCTCGCGGCGGACACGCGGTAGACGCGGGAGGTGAAGGCACGCAGGGCCGCCGGGGTGAACCAGTCGTCGCGCGGGCCCGGTGTCACCCGCAGGACCAGTTCGGTGGGGGGCGCCGGCTGCGGGGCGACGTCCACGCGCGCGTGGAGCTGCGTCGGCCGGCCCAGGGGGAGCACCGTGCCGTCCGTGAGAGGCGGTGGGCCGAGGCCGGACAGCAGGTCCGTGGAGCGGCTGCCGAGGACCGGCTCGACGGCGATGCCGCCCGAGACGGCCACATAGGTCCGTACGCCCGACACGGCCGCGCCGACGTCCAGGAGCGCACCGGCGGGTACGCGCACCGCAGCACCCCAGGCGACCGGTCGTCCGTCCACCGTGACCCGGCACGGCGCGCCACTGACCGCCACGGTCACCGTCGAACGGGGCCGCACCGCACAGCCGTTGAGTGTGCTTTCCAGTACGGCGGCCTCGGGGGCGTTTCCGACCAGGCGGTTGACCAGCGCCGCCGCCGGCCCGTCCAGTGCGCCCGAGCGGGGCACGCCGAGGTGGGCGTGCCCGGGCCGGCCGAGGTCCTGCACAGTGGTGAGCGCCCCGGCGCGTACGACGGACAGCGCGCGGTCGGTCATGAGCTCCCCACCGGAACGAAACGCACGCGCGTGCCCGGCGACAGCAGCGCGGCCGGCACACGCGTGTGGTCCCACAGCACGGTGTCCGTGGTGCCGATCAGCTGCCAGCCGCCCGGCGACGAGCGCGGGTACACGCCCGTGTACGGGCCCGCCAACGCCACCGCACCGGCGGGGACGGCCGTGCGCGGCGTGGCCCGGCGCGGGACGTCGTAGCGCGGCGGCAGGCCGGTCAGGTAGCCGAACCCAGGGGCGAAACCGCAGAAGGCGACGCTGAACTCGGTGTCCGCGTGGATACGGGCCACCTCCGGCGGGGAGACGCCCCAGTGCGCGGCGACGTCGGCCAGGTCCGGGCCGTCGTAGCGCACCGGGAGTTCGACGACCTCACGCGCGCGTGGGGGAGCGGGCGGCACTTCGGAGGTGGTCAGTTCGGAGGCCAGGCGGGCCGGGTCGGCGAGCCCGTCGAGCAGGACCGTACGGGCCGCGGGGACGATCTCGCGGACGGACAGGGAGCCCTCCGCGCGGCGGCGCAGCAGCTCGGCGTGCAGCGCCCGGGCCGCCTCGCCCGAGGCCACCTCGACCAGCAGTGCGTCGTCGCCGACAGGCAGCGCTCTCATACGAAAGCCTCCACCCGCACACCTGACTCCTCCAGCCGGGCCCGCACCCGCCGGGCCAGCTCGACAGCCCCGGGCGTGTCCCCGTGCAGGCACAGGGAACGCGCGCGTACCTGCACCGGAACTCCGGAGTGGGAGGTGACCACGCCCGCGCGGGCCAGGCCCACCGAGCGCTCCACGACGGCCTCCGGGTCGGTGACCACGGCGCCCTCCTGACCGCGCGGCACGAGGGTGCCCTGCTCCGTGTACGCGCGGTCCGCGAACGCCTCCTTGACGGCCGGGAGTCCCGCCTTGGCGGCCAACTCCAGCAGGCGCGAGCCCGGCAGCCCGAGCACGGGCAGCGAGGCGTCCGCCAGGAGCACACCGTCGACGACCGCGCCGGCCTGCTCCTCGTCGTGCACGACGCGGTTGTAGAGCGCGCCGTGCGGCTTGACGTACGACACGCGCGCGCCCGCCGCCCGCGCAAAGACCGCCAGGGCGCCGATCTGGTACGCCACTTCGGCCGCCAGCTCGGCGGGCGGCACGTCCATCGCGCGCCGCCCGAACCCCGCCAGGTCCCGGTAGGAGACCTGGGCACCGATCCGTACCCCGCGCTCGGCCGCCTGCTCGCACACCCGCCGCATGGTGGCCGCGTCCCCGGCGTGGAAGCCGCATGCCACGTTGGCACTGGTGACGACCGACAGCAGCCGTTCGTCGTCGGTGAGCTGCCAGCGGCCGAAGCCCTCGCCGAGGTCGGCGTTGAGGTCGATGGAGGTCATCGGTCCGTCGTCTCTCCTGTCGGGTGACTTCTCAGGCGATGCGGTACTGCTCGTCGCGGGCGTCGGTGAGGAACATCTGGCCCGGTGCGTGGGTGATGGCGAAGGGCGGGCGCGAGGCCATCACGGCGGCCTGCGGGGTCACTCCGCAGGCCCAGAACAACGGGATGTCGTCCGGCTCGGCCTCGACCGGATCGCCGAAGTCCGGGCGGCCGAGGTCGGCGATGCCCAGCGCCGACGGATCGCCGCAGTGGACGGGACTGCCGTGCACCGCCGGCAGGAGACCGGACTCCCGCAGCGCCGCCGCCACGTGCTCCGGCGGCACCGGGCGCATAGACACCACCATCGGGCCGTGCAGCCGCCCCGCCGGCCGGCACTGGCGGCTGGTCACGTACATCGGGACGTTGCGCCCCTGCTCGACGTGGCGGATCGGGACTCCGGCCTCGGCCAGCGCCCACTCGAAGGTGAAACTGCAGCCGATGAGGAACGACACCAGGTCGTCGCGCCAGTGCGCGCGTACGTCCGTCGGTTCGTCCACCAACTCGCCGTTCCGCCACACCCGGTAGCGCGGCAGATCGGTGCGCAGGTCGGCACCGTCGGCGAGGACGGTCGTCCACGAACCGGCGTCCGTGACGTCCAGGACCGGGCAGGGCTTGGGATTGCGCTGGCAGAACAGCAGCATGTCGTACGCCCAGTCGGCGGGCACCGAGATCAGGTTGACCTGGGTGTGCCCCGCGGCGACCCCCGCCGTGGGCCCGGTGAGGCCCTCCCGGAAGCGGGCGCGTGCCGATCGCGGGCTCCACGCGTGGGCGCGCTCGTCGACAAGGGTGAGCGGGCGGTCTGCCGCGCGGGCGGGCGGACGGTCCTCCGTGCGGTTCACGCCAGCTCCTTCCCGCGCGTCTCCGGCAGCCCGAGCAGGGCGAGTGCGGCGATGCCGTAGCCGATGGCGCCGAAGACCAGCGCGCCGCCCACGCCCCAGCTGTCGGCCAGGAAGCCGACGCTGGTGGGGAAGACGGCGCCCACCGCTCGGCCGGTGTTGTACGTGAAGCCCTGTCCCGTGCCGCGCACCGCCGTCGGGTACAGCTCGCTCAGGTAGGACCCGAAGCCGCTGAAGATCGCCGACATGCAGAACCCGAGCGGGAAACCGAGCACCAGGAGCAGGGTGTTGGAGCCGCTGGGGATGTTCGCGTACGCCAGGATGCAGACGGCCGAGAGCAGTGCGAACAGCCAGATGTTGCGCCGGCGGCCCAGCCGGTCGGTGAGGTAACCGCCGGTCAGGTAGCCGATGAAGGCGCCCGAGATGAGGAACGTCAGATAGCCGCCGGTGCCGACGACCGACAGGTCGCGCTCGGTCTTCAGGTACGTCGGCACCCAGGTGGCGAGGGTGTAGTAGCCGCCTTGGACGCCCGTGGAGAGCAGTACGGCGAAGATCGTCGTACGCAGCAGCCCGGGCTTGAAGATGGCCGCGAACGAACCCTTCTGGGGGCTCTGTTCACGTACGGCGACAGCCTCGGGAGCGTCTTGCACCCGGCGCCGCATCCAGATGACGAGCAGCGCGGGCAGCGCCCCGGTCCAGAACATCACGCGCCACGCCAGGTCGTCGTCCACGAGCGAGAAGACGACGGTGTACATGATCGCGGCCAGGGCCCACCCGACGGCCCACGAGCTCTGGATCGCGCCGAGCGTGCGGCCACGGTGCTTGGCGCTCGCGTACTCGGCGACCAGGATCGCGCCGACCGCCCATTCGCCGCCGAAGCCGAGGCCCTGGAGGGCGCGGAAGACCAGCAGCCACTCGTAGTTGGGGGCGAAACCGCAGGCGACGGTGAAGACCGCGTAGGTGATGACCGTGATCATCAGCGCCTTGACCCGGCCGATCCGGTCGGCCAGCACTCCGGCGAGCGCGCCGCCGATCGCGGAGACCACGAGCGTGACGGTGGTGAAGAGGCCGGTCTGGCCGCTGTCCAGGCCGAAGTACGCGGCCAGCGCGACCATGCTCAGCGGCAGTGTGAAGTAGTCGTACGAATCCAGGGCATATCCGCCGAAAGCGCCCGCAAAGGCGCGGCGACCACGCGGGCCGAGGGCACGCAGCCAGCCGAACGCGCCGTCGTCGTCGGCGCGTTCGTCACTCGTGGTGTGGGTGTCTTTCAGAGCCTGCGGTGGAGGGGTCGTGCTCATGGGCACCTCGCAGAGAGGGGACGGGGGTGCGGAACTGAGCTGAAGCGAGCTGAACGGTGAGCAGCAAGGTAGAGGATCGTTGAACGATCCTTCAATACCCCTGTTGTTTCGTTCTCGGGTCTGCGGTTGAATTCCGGGCATGGCAGAGCAGCTGGCGGGACTGGCCGACGACCGTGCCCTCCTGGGCCGTACGAGCACGGCGGAGCGGGTCTCGGACATCCTCAGAAGCCGGATCGCCGAGGGCTATTTCGCGCCCGGCGCCCGGCTGTCCGAGGACAGCATCGGAGGGGCACTCGGTGTGTCCCGCAACACACTCCGCGAGGCGTTCCGGCTGCTCACCCATGAACGGCTCCTCGTCCACGAGCTGAACCGGGGCGTGTTCGTGCGGGTCCTGACGGTGGAGGACGTCGAGGACATCTACCGCACCCGACGCCTCGTCGAGTGCGCCGTCGTACGCGGCCTCGGCGAACCGCCCTACCCCCTGGAGGGGCCCGCCGAAGCCGTCGCCGAAGGGCAGCGCGCGGTGCGCGAAGGTGACTGGAAAGGGCTGGGGACGGCCAACATCCACTTCCACCGCGAACTGGTGGCGCTCGCGGGCAGCGAACGCACCGACGAACTGATGCGCAGCGTCTTCGCCGAGCTGCGGCTCGCGTTCCACGTCGTCGACGATCCACACCGGCTGCACGAGCCGTACCTCGCCCGCAACCAGCAGATCCTCCGGGCGCTGGAGGCGGGGGACCGGAGCGGGGCCGAGAAGATCCTCGCGGTCTACCTCGACGACTCGCTGGAGCGGGTGGTCGAGGTGTATCGACGGCGGGTGGGGGAGGGCGAAACCCTCGCTTAGGTGGAGCCCTTAGGAATGGGGCTCTGCCGGTATGCGGCCGGGGCGGGGCTCTGCCGGTGTGCGGCTGGGGCGCGGGGCTCGGTCGGCATGCCGCCTGTGCGCGGAGTTGGGTCGACATGCGGCGCCGCCGTGGGCGATCGGCGTCGTTTGGGTCGTTGTCAGACCTAGGACCTAGTCTGTGCACCGTGACTTCACCCGCATCGACGGACCGTGTTCCGCCCCAGCTCAGCGCGGGGCCGCGCCCTGCTCCGGGCCCGGCCGCCGACGAAGGCCTGGCGCGGCGGCTGCGCGCGCTCGCCTGCACGGCGCCGCTGCACGACCTCGATGCGCGCAAGGCCAACCTCGCCGGGGAGTACTCGGTGTACGGCATGGCGGAGGTGGCGCTCGCCGCCATCGACCTGGTCACACTGAACATGGACTTCGACACGGGTGCCGACCACGACCAGATAGTCGCCCGGCTCATCCCGCGCATCGCCGCCCAGGCCCCGCGGCGGCCCGTCGCCGAGCACGAGCGGGTGGCCCGCTGGGTCCTGGAGAACCTGATCAACGTCGGCAGCGTGGACCGCGGCTTCCGTGCCGTGTACGGCACCTTCGCGCCGGACGGCAGCTATGTCCGCCGTGACTACGACTTCAAGCTGATCGAGGAGGTGCCGGGCCCGGGCGGCACGGTGTATCTCCGTACGACCGACGAGGCGGTCAACGTCCTTGTCGGCGCGCTCGACACCGACGTCACCAGCGCCCAGATCGCCGCCGAGGTCAAGCTCGAGGTGCTGATCAACCGCGGCCGGCTCGCCGACGCCCAGCTTGCCGCCGAGCAGGCCCGGTACCGAACCGTGCAGTACTCGGAGACGCTCCGCCGGGCCCTGGACGCGACCCGGCGCAACGTCCGGGCGGTCGACTGGCTGAACACCGTGCCGGACATGATCGCCGAGGCGCTCGACCATGTCGCCGACCGGTACCGCCATGAGAACGCGATCCTGACCAACATCCGCAAGGCACGCGACGAGACCGAGGACCCGGAGCACAAGCGCCGTGCCGCCGAGCTCGTCGACATCGTCAAGGACTGCATCCGACGGCACACCCAGCTGCAGTCCCGCCTGTTGGAGGCCGGGCCGCTGTTCCGCGCCGAGCAGGACCGGCAGGCCTTCGCGACGCCGATGACGACATCCGGGATCGACCTGTACGGCCATCTCGTCGCCCCTGTCCTGCCCCTGCCCCTGGAGCAGTCCGTCCGGGTCACGGACGCCTTCTTCGCATGCGGGACCGGGCTGCGTACGCCGGTGTCGGTCCGGGTGGGTGATCTCGTCGACATACTGCTGACGCCGCCCGTGGAGCGGGAGCACCTGGGCGCCGAGATGCCCGAGCCCGACCTCATCGCGACACCGGACGACAGCCGGTTCAGCGAGGAGCAGTTGGCCGCGGCGATGGAGCTGCTGGACCTGCCGGCCGACGCCCCGCGCAGGCTGTCGGGGCTGCTGGCCCAGGCGCGTGGGCAGGATCCCGAGCTGCCCTACCTCGTGGCGCTGTTGGCGGTCCACGCGGCCAGTCCGCCGGTCGGTACGGCCTATCGGCAGGGCGAGGAGAAACTGCTGTTCGCCGTGGACGACGGGACGGAGCTGGATGATCCCGAGTTCGGCGGCGCCGACCTGATCGTGGGGACGGCCCTGCTGGACGCGGCCGGGATGGCGGCGGACAGGACGGAAGCAGCATGAGTGAGCAAGAACGCAACAAGGAGCCCCGACCGTGAGCGAGCACGCCGAGTGGAGTGACACGGAGGCCGCGACCCCGTCGGCGACCGCCGCCGTGACCCCCGCCGACGCCGCCGACGCGGCCCGGCTGGTCGCCTTCGGGCTGCAGCCGAAATTGCAGCCCGCGCGCGATCAGGAGTACACGGAACTGCTGCGGCGGTACCGGGAGGACCCGCCGTTCGCGCGGCTCGCGGATGCCGTGGCCGCCGGGCTCGGACTCGTGGTGCTGGAGGTGTCCCCGCGCGCGGGGATGGCCGTCACGGCCGCCGAGGACTCCGTGTTCGCCGTCCGCATGGGCGACTACGCGCGTCGTACGTCGGCCGACGGCAGCGACCGGTTCCTGCACGGGCTGGCCCATCTCGCCGTCGCCGCCATGGCGTTCCCGCGGCCCGAGGACCTGGCCGACGACGGCTACATCGGGTGCGTGACGGTCAACGGCGTCGACGCCTTCGTCCGGCAGGCCTGCCGCCGGCTGGAGGAGCGCGCGGACGAGCAGGGGGAGAACACCGACCCCGCCACGGATGCGCCCGGCCTGGAAGCAGCCTGGCGGATCTGGGTGAGACGCAGCGCGACCGGCGCCACCAAGGACGCGCGCAGACTCGCCGGTTCGACCACCGGCATCGTCGGCAAGGCGGCCGCGTTTCTCACCGACTCCGGATTCCTCCAGCGGACGGGCGACGACAGCGGCGGCACCTACCGGACGACCGCCCGCTACCAACTCCAGGTCCGTGACATGGCAGGCAGCGCCGCCATGGCCGAACTGCTGGAGCTGGGCGTGGTGCCGGTCACCGACGGCACCCCGACGCTGCTGGCCGCCGAGGACACGGAAGACCTGGAGCTGGTGGCCGAGGCCGGGCTGCCGTTCCACTCCGCCTGAAGTCCCCCTGAGTCCCCCTGAGTCCCCAAATCCGTCCGAAGCCCCGAACCTCCCCGATCTGACGAAGACTTACGAGAGTCCGCCATGTACGAGCTGTCCCGGGTCCGCCTCTACTCCATCGGGCCGGCCGGTGCGCGCTACGCCGACACCGTGCTTGACCTGCGCGGTGTCGGCGAGCCCGTCCCCGATCCCGCGCCCATGCAGGCGGAGTTCTTCGAGGAGGAGCCCGTCGGGCCGCCGCGCCGGCCCGCGCCGGCGGGAGTGCTCTTCCTGGAGAACGGCGGCGGCAAGTCGGTCCTCCTCAAGCTGATCTTCTCCGTGATGCTGCCGGGCCACCGCAACACCCTCGGCGGCGCCAGCTCCGGCGTGCTGCGCAAGTTCCTGCTCGCCGACGACTGCGGGCATGTCGCGCTGGAGTGGCAGCACACGCTCACCGGCGAGTGCGTCGTGGTGGGCAAGGCGAGCGAGTGGCGCGGGCGCCAGATCTCCAACGACCCGCGGAAGTTCGCCGAGGCCTGGTACTCCTTCCGCCCGGGACCCGGGCTGAGCCTGGACAACCTGCCCGTCGCCGAGTCCACCGCCGTACGGCCGCCCGCCGAGGGCCAGTCGGGCGCGCGGGGCCGACGACGCACCATGAAGGGCTTCCGGGACGCCATCACGGAGGCGGGAAAGGCGTACCCGCATCTGGAGGTTCACTGGGAGGAGATCCACGACCGCTGGATCGAGCACCTCGGAGAGCTCGGCCTCGACCCCGAACTCTTCCGCTACCAGCGGGAGATGAACGCCGACGAGGGCGAGGCGGCCGGCCTCTTCGCGGTCAAGAAGGACTCCGACTTCACCGACCTGCTGCTGCGGGCCGTGACGGACACGCGCGACACCGACGGCCTCGCCGACCTGGTCGGCGGCTTCGGCAACAAGCTGGGCCGCCGCGCCGAGCTGATCGCCGAGCGGGACTTCACCGCCGGTTCCGTCGACCTGCTCGGGCGGATCGTCGAGGCCGCCGAGGCGCGTTCACGCGCGCGTGACATCCACGCCGGTGCCGAGCGGCGCACCCGGACCCTGGCCCGGCGGCTGTCCGCGCGGGGCGCCCAGGAGCGCGTGCGGGCCTCCGACCTCGCCCAGCGGGTCACCGCCACCGCATCCGCCGTCACCCACGCCGAGGCGGGCCGGGACCGCAGCGCGCTGATCGCGGCCGAACTGGCCTACCGGCACGCCTCGCTGGCACTCGCGGCTGCCGAGAAGTCGGCGGCGGCGCAGAAGCGCGAACTCGCCGACGCCCGTACGCTGCACTCGGCCTGGCAGGCCGCCGAGGCCGCCCTGCGGCACCGCGCCGCCGCCGACCGAGTCGCGCGCGTGGCCGCCGCCATCCAGGAGGCCGAACGCGATGCGGCGCCAGCGCTGGCCGCCCGGGCCAAGGCCGCCGTCGATCTCGTACGGGCCCTGCACGCGGCCGCGGAGAGCGCCGAGAGCCTCGCCAACGAGGGGGAGGAGCGGTCCGCCGCCCTCCAGGAGGTCAGCGAGTCCGCGTACCGGGACTCCACCTCCGCGGCCACCGAGGCCCAGCGCGCCCGCAGCGAGGTCGGGCACCTGCGCCAGCGGCTGTCCGAGGTCGAGCAGGAGACCGCCGAGGCCGTGCGCGCCGGCTGGCTCGACGACAGCGCGCCCGACGCCGACCCGGCCCGCGCGGCCCTTGCGGCGAGCGACGCCGAGAAGACGGCCGTAGCGGCCTGGGACACCGCCCGTGAGGCCTCCCGGCGTGCTTCGGAGCACGCGCGTGAGGCGGCCTCGGCCGAGTCCCGCGCCGAACTGACGGCGGCCCGCGCGGCGGACGCTGCAGCGGCCGCGGAGCGTTCCTACGACGCCGAGCGCCGTCTCGCCGAGGGACTCGCGGCGGAGGAACGGCTCGCGGAACTGATCGGCCTGACCGGCGAGTCGGGCGCGAAGCACCGGGCCGCTCTTGCTCCCGGAGCCGTTCCCGCTCCCCGCGCGGGTGACGACGGCGAGGGGAGCACGGCCGCGCAGAACGCCGCGGAGGCGGTCGCACGGGGCTCGATCGACGAAGGCGCCCTCACGCCCGAGGAACTGGACCGGTTCGCCGACGAGTTGCGCGAGCTGCTCGACGACCGCGTCTCCACCGCCGAGCGGCAGCTCTTCGAGCTGCGGACGGCAGCCGCCGACGACTCCCGGATCCTGGGCGCGCTCGGTGACGGCGGGCTGCTGCCGCCCGGCCCGGACGTGCTGGCCACCGTGGAGTTCCTCGGCGAGCAGGGCATCCCGGCGCTTCCGGGCTGGCGCTATCTTGCGCAGGCGGTCGCCCCGGCCGACCACGCGCGCGTGCTGGCCGCCCGGCCCGAACTGGTCGACGGCGTGATCATCACCGACCCCGCCACGCACGCGCGTGCCCGCGAGGTGCTGAGCGACGCCGCGCTGCTGCCCCGGTCCGCCGTGGCGGTGGGCACCGCGGCCGCCCTGCTCGCCCCGACTCCGGCGCCGGGGTCCCAGAGCGGCACCTCTCCCGACGTCTTCCTCGTGCCGCCGAACCCCGCCATGCACGACGAGCACGCCGCCGACGAGGAAAGGCAGGCGCTGCGCGCGCGGGCCACCGAGCGTGACGAGGGGATCCGCGCACTCGCCGCCCGGCTCGGCAAGGACCGGGAACTGGCGGCGCGCCTCGCCTCGTGGCGGACCGGCTGCCCGGCCGGCCGGCTGGTCGAGCTGGCACAGGCAGCCCGGGACGCGCGCGCGTTCGCCGAGGAGTCCGAGGCGGAGCTGGCCGAGGCGCGTGCCGTGCGGGCCGAGGCCGACGAAGCCGCCGCCGAGGCCGCGCAGGTCCGCGACGAGCGGCAGGAGGCCGCCCAGAAGGCACGGCGAGCCGCCGACGCCCTGGCCGGGCTGGCGTTTCGACTGCGCGAGCGGGCCGGCTGGCAGGTCAAGTTGCGCGAACTCGCCGACGAGGCCACCGAATCCGAGGCCCGCGCACAGACCTGTCTGGAGCGTGCCCGCGCCGCCGACGAGGACCGCCGCGCCGCCCAGCGCGCCGCCGACGACGCGCGCCGCACCGCGCGTGCCCTGCGGGCCGAGCGCTCGGAGATCGCGGGCGCCCCCGACGACGTGCCGGACACCGACACGGAAGACCCGAGGGCGTCCCTGCCCGCCCTGCGAGAGGCATACCGGGCCGCCTCCCAGGTGTACGAGAAGGTCGGCGTCGGCGCCGATCTGCGCGCCGAGCAGGCCCGCGCCGAGAGCGACGAGAGCGCGGCTCGCACGGAACTGGACCGGCTGAGCAACAAGGTCCGCACCCGGGCCGAACAGCTCCTTCAGTCGCCCGACGGCTCCGACGGACCCTCCCGGCAGGCGGCTGCCTCGCGCGCGGAGGAACTCGTCCAGCTCCTGGAGACCCGGATGTCCAGCGCGAGCGAGCAGCTCGGGCGGCTTCGCGGCGAGGCCGAACGGCACGCGCCCGAGGACGGCGAGACCCACACCGAGCTGTCCGAGGAACTCCAGCCGCGCGACGCCGAGCACGCGCAGGCGCTGCTGCGCACGGCGACCGCGGAACTCGCCTCCCGCACCGAGGCGTTGACACAGGCCCGCGAGGCGCACGCGGAACTCCTCGCAGCCCACCGCGCCGCCGAGGACGCCGCCGGCGGCTTCGACGAGATCGCCGCGATGCTGCGCGACCTGCTGCGGGAGCACACCTCGGACGAGGAACAGGAGGCGCCGGAGCCGTACCCCGGCAGCCCTGAGGAGGCCCGGCACTCCGCCGCCGAGGCGCGCCGGTCACTGCGCGGCTGCGCCGCCGACCTCTCCGCCGCCGAGGCAGCCGTCCGCGAAGCGAGCGACGTGCTCGTACGGCACGCCAACTCCACGCGCTACGAGCAGGTCCGCACCCCCGCCCGCCAGCAGATCCGCGAACTGCCCGCCTCCGCACTGCCGGAACACGCGCAGAAGTGGGCGGACGCCTTCGCGCCCCGACTCCGCGTGCTCACCGACGAGTTGGCCCAGCTGGAACGGAACCGGGACTCCATCGTGGACCGTCTCCGCGGCCTGGTCGAGTCGGCACTGACGACCCTGCGGTCCGCCCAGCGGCTGTCCCGCCTGCCCGAGGGCCTCGGCGAGTGGTCCGGACAGGAGTTCCTGCGCATCCGCTTCGAGGAGCCCGACCAGGCCACCCTCACGGAACGCCTCGGCGAGGTCATTGACGAGGCCACGCGCGCGGCGGTGAAGAAGAACTCGGACCTGCGGCGAGACGGCGTGTCCCTGCTCCTTCGCGGGGTCGCCGCGGCGCTTCAGCCGAAGGGCGTCGCCGTCGAGATCCTCAAGCCGGACGCCGTCCTGCGTGCCGAGCGCGTGCCCGTCGGGCAGATGGGCGACGTGTTCTCCGGCGGACAGCTGCTCACGGCGGCCATCGCCCTGTACTGCACGATGGCCGCCCTGCGGTCGAACGACCGGGGCCGGGACAAGCACCGCCACGCCGGCACGCTGTTCCTGGACAACCCCATCGGACGCGCCAACGCCACCTACCTCCTGGAGCTGCAACGAGCCGTCTCGGACGCCCTCGGCGTCCAACTCCTCTACACGACAGGCCTGTTCGACACGACCGCCCTGGCGGAGTTCCCCCTGGTCATCCGACTGCGCAACGACGCCGACCTCAGGGCCGGCCTGAAGTACATCAGCGTGGAGGAACACCTCCGCCCGGGATTGCCGCAGCAGCCCCAGGCGGGGGAGGCGGTGCGCAGCGAGATTACGGCCACACGGATGTTCAAACGCCCGGCGGCGCCCGCTACCCCCTAGCCGCACGGCCAGAGCCGGGAAATCAGCGTGGAGTCTGTCCTCGCGGCTCCGTGCCCGTCTGTGCCGACTACCTCAAGGGTGCGACAACCGCCCCGTCCCGCCCTGCCGGCGTATGCGCTCCTGAGTCCGCTCCGCAGCACGCCCCTGCCGTCGTGCCCTGCGCCGCTCGCGCCGCAGGGACCGGGCGGTGCTGCTGGGTGCCGACACCACGCCGTTGCGCTGGTTCCACACCTGGCGCGTCACCCAGACGTCGAGCGCGGCCCACGTCGCCACCACGGTGCTCGTCACGCTGCTGATGACCATCGGGAACGCGAGCCATGATCCGGCCAGCGTGCACAGGAACGCCACCATGGCCTGGATCATCGTCAAGGCGATGATCAGAACCGCTCGCACCGCGGCCGTGCGCACCGGATCGGGCATCCGGCGCCGGCTGGCGGGCTCCTCGATCCACAACGGCTGGTAATGCGGCTGCTCCTGAGCCGCGGCACCCTCGGCGGTCCTGTCTCCGGGTGCCGGAATGTCGCGATTCAGTGCCTCGGGACCCTTTCGTGCTGCCCGGCGCGCCGCATCGCCGTCCTCAGGCGCCACGCGCCGCTCCACCGTGCCCGTCACCGTGTCACTCCCCACCGTCAGCAGACCGCTCGCCCGCATCCGAAGACTCAGCTCCCCAGCGGTTGCCCGGCTTGCGCTGTTTTACGCCGCCCGGAGGCTGGATGCGGCTCCTGTGGCCCAATCCGCCTCCATTTCCCGTGGAGAAGGACGAACGGCACGTCCTGAAGATTCCCAAGGAAGGTAGATTTCCGGCCAACTGGCCGGACAGACCGGTCCGATCCGTCCTCCGGGATGCCGCGGGATTGCGGGAGGCAATCTCCCGCAATGGCCGGACAACTCCCCATGTCTCGTCACCGGTGCGGAAGTTCAGATTCCGGATCTCTCTTCGAGTTACGTGTGCGTCAGTAGTAGGCTCGCGCCGATTGTTGACGCACATGTGTGCCCCCTGACCGGTGGGGGTTTGAGCTGGGGGAGGCCATGCGCTTTCGCGGGACGTCGATCCGCCGGAAGATGGTGGCGCTGCTTCTCGTGCCGCTGGTGTCCCTCACCGCGATCTGGGGCTTCGCCACGGTACTCACAGGGCGAGGTGCGGCGCAGCTCTTCACGGTGTCGTCCCTCGTCGAGAAGATCGGCTACTCCACTGAGGACGCCGTCCGCGTCCTTCAGCAGGAACGTCGCCAGGCGCTGGTCTATCTTGCCGACCGCCGGGCCTCGGACGCGCTGTCCGCACTGCGGGTCACCCGCAACGCCACCGACGCCGCCGTCGCCGAGATCCGCAAGAACGCCAAGGATCCCGACGTCCGCGACGGGCTGGACCAGGGCGACAGCGAGCGCCTCACTGCCGTCCTGGACGCCTTCGACGGCATCAACCCCCTGCGTCGCAGCGTCGAGGACGGAACGGTGAGCCGCGCCGACGCCCTCCACCAGTACAACCTTCTCGTGGACCCCTGCTACACCCTCCTGGCATCCCTCGACGGCGTCGACAACGTGGCGATGGACAAGCAGGCCCGCGCCCTTCTCAATGTCACCCGCGCCCGCGAACTGCTCTCCCGTGAGGACGCGTTGCTCAGTTCCGCCCTCGTGGTGGGCAAGCTCTCCCGGGACGAGATACGCGACGTCTCCGATCTCGTCGCCCAGCGCACCCTCATGTACGAGGTCAGCCTGACGGACCTGCCCTCGTCCGAGCGGGTTCGCTACGAGCGCTTCTGGAAGAACGCCTCCACCGCTCCGCTGCGAGTCGCCGAGCAGGACCTCGTCTCCTCCGAGCCGGGCAGGTCCAGCACAGTCGACGCAAAGCGCTGGGACACCGTCGCCGGCGGCGCCCTCGAGGAGCTCAGCAAACTCAACGACGAGGCGGGCGCCCGCTACCAGGACCGCGTCAGTCCCGTCGCGATGGGCGTCATCATCAAGGCGGCCCTCGCCGGCGTCGTCGGCCTGCTCGCCCTGCTGTTCTCCCTCTTCCTCTCCGTGCGCATCGGCCGCAGCCTCGTGCGCGACCTGCGGCAGCTGCGCCTCGATGCCCACGAGGCCTCCGGCGTACGACTGCCCAGCGTGATGCGGCGCCTCTCCGCCGGAGAACAGGTCGACGTGGAGACCGAGGTCCCGCGCCTGGAGTACGACAAGAACGAGATCGGCGAGGTCGGACAGGCCCTCAACACCCTGCAGCGCGCCGCCGTCGAGGCCGCCGTCAAGCAGGCAGAACTGCGCGCCGGGGTCTCCGAGGTCTTCGTCAACCTCGCCCGCCGCAGCCAGGTCCTCCTCCACAAGCAGCTCACCCTCCTCGACACCATGGAACGCCGGACCGAGGACACCGACGAACTCGCCGACCTGTTCCGCCTGGACCACCTGACGACCCGTATGCGCCGGCACGCCGAGGGCCTGGTGATCCTCTCCGGCGCCGCCCCTTCCCGGCAATGGCGCAAGCCCGTGCAGCTCATGGACGTCGTGCGCGCCGCGGTCGCCGAGGTCGAGGACTACGAGCGCATCGAGGTCCGCCGCCTGCCCCGCGTCGCTGTCACGGGCCCGGCCGTCGCGGACATCACCCATCTCGTGGCCGAACTCCTGGAGAACGCGACGGTGTTCTCCCCGCCACACACCGCCGTCCAGGTTCTGGGCGAGCGGGTCGCCAACGGCTTCACCCTGGAGATCCACGACCGAGGCCTGGGTATGGCGGCCGACGTCCTACTGGACGCCAACCTCCGACTCGCCGAGACACCCGAGTTCGAGCTGTCCGACACCGACCGGCTCGGTCTGTTCGTCGTCAGCCGGCTCGCCCAGCGGCAGAACGTCCGGGTCTCGCTGCAGCCGTCGCCGTACGGCGGCACCACCGCCGTCGTGTTCATCCCCGACGCGCTGCTCACCGACGACGTCCCGGACACCAATGGCATCGGGTTCCGACTCGACCGGCCCACGCCCTCGAAGGAGGCCGAGCTGGAGGAGTCGCGCCGGGCCGCGCTCTCCCAGGTGCCGGCTCGCGTGCCCGGCCTGCCCGCCGCGCTCCTCGACGGTCCGGTCGAGCTGGAGGCCCCGGTCGATCTCGACGCCCTCAGTGACTTCCCGGACGCGCTCGGCGACGAGGACGGAGAACGCGGCGGCCTCTTCCGCCCGCGTCGTACCCTCGCCCCCATGGAGGACGAAGCGACGGGCCCGCACGGACCCCAGCACCCGGTCTCCGGCATCCACGGCGGGCCGGACGACGCAGACCCGGACGACGACGCGAGCGCGCCTGTCCCGCTGCCCCGCCGCGGGACGCCCAAGCTGGTCAGCTCGCACGGACGCCCGGTCACCGAGCAGCGCTCCCGGTGGGAGAAGGCAGACGCCGAGTCGTCGACAGGCCCGAGCCGCCCGCAGCCGAACGGCCTCGCTCCGCTGCCGTCCCGGCGCCGCGCCACGGGATCCCACGGCGAGGGAGCCGGCGCGCCGGACCGGATCGGTGACCGTGCCGACGCAGCGCCCTCCACCGGGCACGACCACGGTGGGCCGCCGGAGGCCCCGGCTCTCCCGAGGCGCACACGACGCCCCGCGATCACCTCGGGCGACTCCGCCCCGAACGCGACCGCCCCGGCCCAGGAGGCCGGCTCCGGCACGGGAGCGCTGCCCCGGCGCGTACGCCAGGCCAGCCTGGCTCCGCAGCTCAAACAGGGCCCGGCACCGCGCACCGAGGAGAAGCCGGAGCTCGCCGAGCGGGACGCGGACGAGGTCCGCAGCCGAATGGCCTCCCTCCAGCGCGGCTGGCAGCGCGGCCGCCAGGAGAACGCCGCGGGCGACGACGCCCACAGCGGCACAGCACCACAACGAACGACTAAGGGGGACGGTCGATGACCGCACCGAAAGCGACCGGCCACACCGCGACCAACCGGTCCGGAGAGCTCAACTGGCTCCTCGACGACCTGGTGGACCGCGTCGCCAGCATTCGCAAGGCCCTCGTGCTCTCCGGCGACGGCCTGCCGACGGGGGTGTCCAAGGACCTGACCCGCGAGGACAGCGAGCACCTGGCTGCCGTCGCGTCCGGCTTCCACAGCCTTGCCAAGGGCGTGGGCCGCCACTTCGAGGCGGGCAACGTCCGGCAGACCGTCGTCGAGCTCGATGACGCCTTCCTGTTCGTGACGGCCGCCGGGGACGGCAGCTGCCTCGCGGTGCTCTCGGACGCCGACTCCGACGTCGGTCTGGTCGCGTACGAGATGACCCTCCTCGTCAAGCGTGTCGGCGTGCATCTGGGTACCGCTCCGCGCACCGATCTGCCCGCAGGCGGGTAGTGGGATGGCATGAGCGCAGACGGTCAGGGAAGAAGCCACTGGTTCGACGACGAGGCCGGACCGGTCGTCCGTCCGTACGCCATGACGCGCGGCCGCACCTCCAGTGCGGCCCAGCACCGCCTCGACCTGATCGCGGTGGTCGTCACGGAACCGCAGGCGGACGATCCGGAGGCGGACTCGACGCTGTCCCCGGAACATGTGGACATCGTCGGACTGTGCCGTGACGCCCCGCAGTCCGTGGCCGAACTCTCCGCCGAGCTCGATCTGCCCATCGGTGTCGTACGGGTTCTCGTCGGAGATCTCGTGGACTCGGAATTCGTCCATGTGAACCGGCCGGTACCGCCTGCCGAGCTGGTGGACGAGAGTATTCTGCGCGACGTGATCAACGGCCTGCGGGCGCTGTGAGCGGCGCGGAAGCGGGGTAGTGACGTGACAGGCTGGCAGTTCTGGGTCGACCGAGGCGGCACGTTCACGGACATCGTCGCGCGACGCCCGGACGGCCGTCTGCTGACGCACAAGCTGCTGTCGGAGAATCCGGCGCGATACTCCGACGCGGCCGTGGCGGGCGTGAGCCAACTGCTGGACGGCTCCGAGGACCCCATCGAGGCCGTCCGTATGGGCACCACGGTCGCCACCAACGCCCTCCTCGAGCGCAAGGGCGAGCGGACCCTCCTCGTCATCACCAGCGGGTTCCGCGACGCCCTGCGCATCGCCTACCAGAACCGCCCCCGCATCTTCGCCCGCCGCATCGAACTGCCCGAGCTGCTGTACGAACGGGTCGTCGAGGTCGACGAGCGCATCGCCGCCGACGGCACCCTTCTGCACGCTCCCGACCTGGACGCCCTCGCCGGCCCCCTCCAGGACGCGTACGACGACGGGATCCGCGCCGTCGCTGTGGTCTGTATGCACAGCCACCTCCACCCCGCCCACGAACAGGCTGTCGGAGAGCTCGCCGACCGCATCGGCTTCCCGCAGATCTCGCTGTCCAGCGAGGTCAGCCCCTTGATGAAGCTCGTCCCGCGCGGGGACACCGCCGTCGTCGACGCCTACCTCTCGCCCGTCCTGCGCCGTTACGTCCAGCACGTCGCCGACGAACTCGAAGGCGTGCGGCTGATGTTCATGCAGTCCAACGGCGGCCTCGCCGAAGCAGGACAGTTCCGCGGCAAGGACGCCATCCTCTCCGGGCCAGCCGGCGGCATCGTCGGCATGGCCCGCATGTCGCAGCTCGCCGGCTTCGAGCGCGTCATCGGCTTCGACATGGGCGGTACGTCGACCGACGTCTCGCATTTCGCGGGTGAGTACGAACGCGTCTTCACCACACAGATCGCCGGTGTCAGGCTGCGCGCCCCCATGCTGGACATCCACACCGTCGCGGCCGGCGGCGGCTCGGTCCTCCACTTCGACGGGTCCCGCTACCGCGTAGGGCCGGACTCGGCGGGCGCGGACCCGGGCCCTGCCTGCTACCGGGGCGGCGGGCCGCTCGCAGTCACCGACGCCAACGTCATGCTCGGCCGCATCCAACCCGCCCACTTTCCCAAGGTGTTCGGACCCGATGGGGACCAGCCTCTCGACGACGCCCTCGTCCGTGAGCGCTTCACCGCCCTCGCGCACGAGATCCGCGAGAAGAGCGGCGACGACCGAACGCCCGAGCAGGTCGCCGAGGGCTACCTGCAGATCGCGGTCGCCAACATCGCCAACGCCGTGAAGCGGATCTCCGTCCAGAAGGGCCACGACGTCACCCGCTACGCCCTCACCACCTTCGGCGGTGCGGGCGGCCAGCACGCGTGCATGGTCGCCGACTCGCTCGGCATCCGCACGGTTCTCGTACCCCCCATGGCCGGCGTCCTCTCCGCGCTCGGCATCGGCCTCGCCGACACGACGTCCATGCGTGAACAGTCCGTCGAGGCACCTCTGCACGCCGCCTCGATGCCCGGGATCCTGAAGACCGCCGACGACCTGGAAGCAGCCGCCCGCACCGAACTCCTCGACGAGGACATCCCCGAGGACCGCATCCGGATCACCCGCCGCGCCCAACTCCGCTACGACGGCACCGACACCACCCTCACCGTCGAGCTCACCGAGCCCGACACGATGAGGCGCGCCTTCGAAGAACGTCATCGCGCCACGTACTCCTTCACCCTCGACCGCCCGGTCGTCGTCGAAGCCCTCTCCGTCGAAGCCACAGGCATCACCGAACCCCCGATCTCTCCGCTCTCGCCCCTCACGAAGCCGCCCCTGAAGGCAGCCCGGCATCCCCGGGCACCGTCCCCCTCCACACGGGCGGCACCTGGCGCGACGTACCCCTCCACCGCCGGGAGCACCTGCCTCCCGGCGAAACCGTCACCGGCCCGGCGATCATCACCGAGGCCAGTGCGACGACCGTCGTCGACGACGGCTGGCAAGCCGCGACGACCTACGACGGGCATCTGGTCATGGAACGCACGGCGGTTACGCAGAGTTCCGATCTCGACACGCAAGCCGACCCGGTTCTTCTCGAGGTCTTCAACAACCTCTTCATGTCCATCGCCGAACAGATGGGCGCCCGCCTCGAATCCACCGCCCAGTCCGTCAACATCAAGGAGCGTCTGGACTTCTCCTGCGCGCTCTTCGACCCGGACGGAAACCTGGTGGCCAACGCCCCGCACATCCCCGTCCACCTGGGCTCGATGGGCACGAGCGTCCAGGAGGTCATCCGGCGCCGCGGCTCCCGGATGCGCCCCGGCGACACCTACGCCGTCAACGACCCGTACCACGGCGGCACCCACCTGCCCGACGTCACCGTGATCACCCCGGTCTTCGGCACGGAACCCACGACGAACACGGAGGGTGAGCCGGAGATCCTCTTCTACGTCGCCTCACGTGGCCACCACGCAGAGATCGGCGGCATCGCTCCAGGGTCCATGCCCGCCAACAGCCGCACCATCGAGGAGGAGGGAATCCTCTTCGACAACTGGCTGCTCGCCGAGAACGGCCGCTTCCGCGAGGAGGAGACCCTCCGCCTGCTCACCGAGGCGCCTTACCCGTCGCGCAACCCCGAGACCAACCTCGCCGATCTGCGCGCCCAGATCGCCGCCAACCGCAAGGGCGTCGAGGAAGTCGCCCGGATGATCGAGAACTTCGGTCTCGACGTCGTCCAGGCGTACATGAAGCACGTCCAGGACAATGCGGAGGAAGCGGTACGCAGGGTCATCGACGCCCTGGACGACGGCGAGTACGCCTATGAGACCGACTCGGGAGCGATCATCCGGGTTCGCGTGCGCGTGGACCGCGAGAACCGCTGCGCCACCGTCGACTTCACCGGCACGTCCCAGCAGTTGGCCACGAACTTCAACGCCCCCTTCTCGGTCGTCAACGCGGCTGTCCTGTACGTCTTCCGCACGCTCGTCGCCGACGACATCCCGCTCAACGACGGCTGCCTGCGCCCCATCGACATCGTCGTGCCGCCCGGCTCCATGCTCGCCCCCGAACCCCCGGCAGCGGTCGTCGCGGGCAATGTGGAGACCTCCCAGGCCATCACCGGCGCCCTCTACGCCGCGCTCGGCGTCCAGGCCGAGGGCTCCGGCACCATGAACAACGTCACCTTCGGCAACGAACGGCATCAGTACTACGAGACCGTGGCCTCCGGGTCCGGAGCGGGTGACGGGTTCCCCGGCGCGCCCGTCGTCCAGACCCATATGACCAACTCGCGGCTCACCGATCCCGAAGTGCTGGAATGGCGACTGCCCGTACAGCTCGACGAGTTCGCCGTACGAGGCGGCAGTGGCGGGGCCGGGCAGTGGCGCGGCGGGGACGGCGCGGTGCGCCGCATCCGCTTCCACGAGCCCATGACTGTCTCCACCCTTTCCCAGCACCGCAGGGTCCCGCCGTACGGCATGGCGGGCGGCGAACCCGGCGCGCTGGGAGCCAACCGCGTCGAGCACGCGGACGGCACGGTCACCGCACTCGGCGCAAGCGACTCGGCGGACGTCGGAGCCGGCGACGTACTCGTCATCGAAACCCCTGGCGGCGGAGGCTACGGCCCTCCGTCGCGCGACCCCCATCAAGCAGGAGAAGAGATCGATGATCTTCGGGCGTTCTGAGCGCGGGAAGCCTCCGGTCGAGCCCGTCACGCTCAAGATCCTGGTGGCCGGCGGCTTCGGCGTGGGCAAGACCACCCTCGTCGGCGCGGTCAGCGAGATCAGGCCACTGCGCACCGAGGAACTGCTCACGGAGGCCGGACGCCCGGTCGACGACACGAGCGGTGTCGAGGGCAAGCGCACCACCACCGTGGCCATGGACTTCGGGCGCATCACCCTGCGCGAGGACCTGGTGCTGTACCTCTTCGGTACGCCCGGCCAGGAGCGGTTCTGGTTCATGTGGGACGAGCTGTCCGAGGGCGCGCTGGGCGCTGTCGTGCTCGCCGCCACCCGGCGCCTCGAGGACTGCTTCGCGGCCGTGGACTACTTCGAGAGGCGCTCCATACCCTTCCTCATCGGCGTCAACTGCTTCGAGGGGTCCGCCCGTTACCCGGCGGAGGACATCCGGCAGGCGCTCGACCTCGACGACGGCGTACCGCTGCTGCTGTGCGATGCCCGCGACCGGGAGTCCGTCAAGGAGATCCTCATCGGCGTCGTCCAGCACGCGATGGCCTACCAGGCGGACCGCCGGCAGACCGTGACCACCTGAAGCCCGCTGGACGGGCACGGCCCGTACCCCCGCCGACCGGGGTACGAGCCGTGGCTCATGGCACGCGCGCGTGGCTCACGCGGAGCGCACGCACGCGTGGACCGCCTTTGGAGCGCGGTCAGCTCTCGCCGTCCTCCAGCCAGCCGAAGCTCTTCTCCACCGCCTTGCGCCAGCTGTGGTACTCGCGGTCCCGCTCCTGGGCGCCCATGGTCGGCGTCCACTCGACGTCCTTCGCCCAGTGCGCCTTGAGCTCGTCCAGGTCGTTCCACACGCCGGTGGCCAGCCCCGCCGCGTAAGCGGCACCGAGGCAGGTCGTCTCGGAGATCTTGGGCCGGATCACCGGCACGTCGAGCACGTCCGCCTGGTGCTGCATGAGCAGGTTGTTCTTCGTCATGCCGCCGTCGACCTTCAGGGTCGTGATGTGCACGCCGGAGTCCTGGTACATGGCGTCCACGACCTCGCGCGTCTGCCAGCTCGTCGCCTCCAGCACCGCGCGCGCGAGGTGCGCCTTGGTGACGTATCGCGTCAGTCCGGTGACCACCCCGCGCGCGTCGGAACGCCAGTACGGCGCGAACAGGCCGGAGAAGGCGGGCACGATGTACGCGCCGCCGTTGTCCTCGACGCTTGCCGCAAGCGGCTCGATCTCGTCGGCGGTGCTGATGATGCCGAGCTGGTCGCGGAACCACTGGACCAGCGCACCCGTTATGGCTATTGCCCCCTCCAGGCAGTACACGGGCGCTTCGCTGCCGATCTTGTAGCCCATGGTCGTCAGCAGCCCGCTCTTCGACGGCACCGGCCGGTTGCCGGTGTTGAGCAGCAGGAAGCTGCCCGTGCCGTAGGTGTTCTTCGCGGTTCCCACGTCGTAGCACGCCTGCCCGAACACGGCTGCCTGCTGGTCGCCCAGCGCAGAGGCGACCGGCACCCCGGCCAGTTGTCCGACGGCGGTGCCGTACACCTCCGAGGAGGACTTGATCTCCGGGAGTACTGCCTCGGGGACGTTCATGGCGGACAGGATCGAGGGGTCCCACTGGAGGGTCTCCAGGTTCATCAGCATGGTGCGTCCGGCGTTCGTCACGTCGGTGACGTGGTGCCCGCCGTCCGTGCCGCCGGTGAGGTTCCAGATCAGCCAGGAGTCGATCGTGCCGAAGGCGATCTCGCCGCGGTCGGCGCGGTCCCTGAGGCCGGGCACGTTGTCCAGCAGCCAGGCCGCCTTGGGGCCGGAGAAGTAGCTGGCCAGCGGCAGTCCGGTCTGCTCACGGAACCGATCCTGACCGTCGGAGCCCCCCAGCTGGTTGCACAGCGCCGCCGTACGGGTGTCCTGCCACACGATCGCGTTGTGCACCGGCTTGCCCGTCGCGCGGTCCCACAGAACCGTCGTCTCGCGCTGGTTGGTGATCCCGAGCGCGCTGAGCTGGTCGGCACGCAGTCCGGCCTTGGCAATCGCGCCGGCGACCACCGCCTGCACCTTGGACCAGATCTCGGTGGCGTCGTGCTCCACCCAGCCGGGCTTGGGGAAGATCTGGCGGTGCTCGCGCTGGTCGACGGCGACGATGGCGCCGTTCTGGTTGAAGACGATGCAGCGGCTGGAGGTGGTGCCCTGGTCGATTGCGGCGACGTACTTTTCGGCACTGTCCGTCATGGCTACCCCTTGGGCTGATTCAGAAGGCTGCGTTGTAGATGAGGCCACCGAGCAGGCCGCCGATCAGTGGACCGACGACCGGGATCCACGAGTAGCCCCAGTCGGACGTGCCCTTGTTCGGGATCGGCAGGAAGGTGTGGATGATGCGCGGTCCGAGGTCACGTGCCGGGTTGATGGCGTACCCGGTCGGGCCACCCAGGGAGAGGCCGATGCCGACGACCAGGAGTGAGACGAGCAGGATCGCGATGCCGGAGCCGTAGATGCCGTCGGCCTGTCCCGCGACCTGTCCGATGCCGATGCCCTCGACGTGCCTGTTGTTGCCGACCAGCGCCAGGATGGGCAGCACCAGGGCGATGGTGGCGAGGATCTCGGTGATCAGGTTGGCGATCGGGTTCCGGATCTCCGGGATCGTGGAGAAGATGCCGAGTGTCGGAACCGGTTCGTCCGCCGTGCCTTCTGTGGTGCCCGTCTGCCGTACGTTCGCCTGGAACTGGGCATAGTACGTGAGGTAGCACAGCACTGCGCCGATCATGGCGCCGGTGATCTGGCCGAGCAGATAGACCCAGACCTTGTCCCACACGCCGGTGTCGACGGCGAGACCGAAGGTGACGGCCGGGTTGATCACACCGCCGGAGAGCGGAGCGGCGGTGTAGGCGCCCGCCAGCACACCGAAGCCCCAGCCGAACGCGATCACCACCCAGCCGGCGGCGCGTGCCTTGGAGAATCTCAGAGTGACGGCGGCGCAGACGCCGGCGCCGAACAGGATCAGGATCGCCGTACCGATCATCTCGCCGACGAATATGTCTCCGTTGGTCATGGCGGCTCCTTGGCCGTGGCCCGGGGTGATCGACCCCGGACCTCCGTGCAGGGTGCGTTTCCCTTGGCTACTTCAGCCGAAGGCAGGGAACGGTCCCGCGCCCCGCCCGGCGTCCGTGACGAGCGTGCCGTCGCAGCCGACTCGCCCGTGGGGAAAGGGGGCTCTGGTCCAGGCGCAACCGCGCGGCGCAGTGCGTGGATACGCCGAGAATGTACGGCGATGTCGACTGACACCGGGAAGTGTTCACCGGCGTCCATGGGGCGTCAAGGTCGCGGACGTCAACGGTTGAGGGCATGCCCACGGTCACGGACCGTCGTGGCCGGGCTCGCGGTACGCCACTCGCGGGCGGGACGGGCACCGGGGCCCCGCCGAGGCCGGCAGGCAGGCCAGTTCCTGCCGGACCCGACGGGGGCCGATGATGATGTTGGCACTGAGGCCGTACGGACGCCGCCTCGGCCTCCGCCGACCTGGTAGGAGAAGCGTCTCACCCTCTGCCCGGCTCCGCCACCGCCCACTCGGCCCGGGCCGTCGCCTCGTCCACCCCGCGAAGGATCTCGTGCCCGGGGAGCCCAGGCCGGCCCAGCACCCAGCTCGCTCCACTCAGTGATTTCGCGGCCTTCTTCAGCGGCGCCAGACAGGCGGCTGCCTGCCGGTGGTCCGTGACGCTGCCCGGCTCGCACAGGACCGTGGCCAGGGACATCGTGATGACAAGTCCCCCCGCGGACCAGGGCGCGTCCAGCACAGAGGTGGCCAGCGGATCCAGCCCCTCCGGATCCGCCAGCACCAGGAAGTCGTCCCCGCCGATGTGGCCCACGCGGATACTGTCCGTCGCCGCGTGCTGCAGGACCCGTCCGACGGACCGGATCAGCTCGTCGCCCGCCGCGAACCCGGCACCGTCGTTGACCTGCTTGAAGTGGTCCACATCCAGCCAGCTCAGCGCGAATCTCCGGCCGTCCGCGATCCGCCGGTCCACCTCACCGGTGATCGCGTCCGAACCGGGCAGCCGGGTCAGTGGGTTGAGCCCCGCGGCCTCCTCGACGCGATTCTCGGCGAGAGCTCGCACGAGGTCCGCGAGCCGTACGACCCCCACGCAGCGGCCGTACCGGTCGACCACCGCCACGTCGTCCGACGTACGGTTGCTCCCGCCGTCCGCGACCACGTCCAGCACCTCCCACGCGGTGGCGTCGACACCGACGGTGCGTGGGGGATCTCCGAGCTTGGCCGCGGGCCGGTCCGCGTACAGGGCATGGCCGTAGCGGCCCGACATCGACAGCAGGAAGCGGGAACGGTGCACCGACCGCACCGGGACGCCGCTCCGGTCCACCAGGAGCACCCCGGACACGTCAGGCGACCCGGTCAGCAGCGCCCGCACCTGGCCCGCGGACGCGGTGGCGGGTAACAACGCGGCCGGCCGCACGAACTCCCGTACAGACGGTCCCGACCGTGGCGTCACCGACAGTCCGGGGGAGCGCGGCGGAACGTATACCTCCGCCGCGGGCAGCCGAGCCGGCGGGGCGAACAGCTCCCCCTGCGCCAGCTGCGCACCGGCCGACCGCGCGGACGCGCACTGGAGCTCCGTCTCGACACCCTCGACGCACAGGAGTGCACCCTGCTGCTCGCACAGCGTCCGCATCGCCCGCACCGCGGCTGGGCGTGCCAGCAGGGACGAGTCGAGCTTGACGAGGTCCGGCGCCATGTCCGTGAGCAGGCGCAGCGGGAGGTCTCCGTCTCCGACGCCGTCCGCGCTGATCCGGAAGCCCTGGTTCCGAAGTGCGCCGATCGCCTCCATCAGCGCGTGGTGCGGCACGTGCGTGTACGGCGGACCGATGTCGATCGTCACCTCCCACGGCAGCCGCCCCGCCGCGCGCACGGCGTCGTGCAGCGGTGTGAGCCCACCGAGGTCGGCGAGGGTACCGGCGAACACATTGACGTACAGGGGCAGCAACGTCTCCTTGCGGGCCGCCGCACGGAACGCCAACACGGCGAGTCGGCCGTCGAGTTCGGGATCGCGGCGCGCCTCGGCCAGGACGTCGCCGGTCTCCGGGCGGGCGAGAATCTCCAGTCCCGCGACTCCACCGGTCGTCAGATTGACCACCGGTTGGAAGGCGAAGCGGAGAGTATCCGTCCAGGAGTCCACGGGAGCATGATGTCGCCGCCGAAGCCCGCCCGAGCCCAGTTCATGAGACGTTCACGCAGGATTCCGGGTTGCTCACGCAGTGTAGAAATGCCACGTCGTCCGTGGTGATGTGGCGGCGACGCCACGCTCACAACCGCATGTATCAGGGTCCGGCGAACCCTGATGACTCATCGCACCGCGACCACGGCCGACCCGTGCCCGAACAGTCCCTGGTTGGCGGCGATTCCCACACGTGCCCCGGTGACCTGCCGGTCGGCCGCGACTCCTCTCAACTGCCAGGTGAGTTCGCATACTTGGGCGATCGCCTGGGCCGGAACCGCCTCTCCGAAGGAAGCCAGACCGCCGCTCGCGTTCACCGGTATTCGCCCGCCCAGTGCCGTTGAGCCCTCCCTCAGCAGCTTCACGGCTTCCCCCTCGCCGCACAGCCCCAGATCCTCGTACCACTGCAACTCCAGCGCCGTGGACAGGTCGTAGACCTCTGCCAGGGAGAGATCCTCGGGGGCGATGCCGGCTTCCTGATAGGCCGCACGCGCGATCGACTCCCGGAATGTCTCGGCCGCCGGTTGCACTGCCACTGTCGAGTCGGTCGCGATGTCGGGCAGATCCAGGACGCTGTTGGGGTAACGCGGTGTCACGGTGGACACTGCCCGGATCCGCACCGGATCCACGGCTCCGTGCCGACGCGCGAACTCCATACCGGCCAGCACGAGCGCGGCACCTCCGTCCGAGGTCGCGCAGATGTCGAGCAGCCGTAGGGGATCGGCGACCACGGCGGAGGCGGCGACCTCCTCGGCGGTGACGGGTTTGCGGTAGCGGGCGTACGGATTGAGCGCACCCACTGCGGCGTTCTTCACCTTGACCTGCGCGAAGTCCTCCGGTGTGTCCCCGTGCACGGCCATCCGCCGGCGCGCGTACAACCCGAAGTACGTCGGATTGGTCGCACCGAGAGTGCGGAAGCGAAGCCAGTCCGGATCGTCGGGCCGGTCGCCGCCCGCAGGCCGGAAGAAGCCCTTGGGAGCCGCGTCGGCACCCACCACCAGCACCACGTCCGCCAGCCCCGAAAGTATCTGCGCCCGAGCCGTGTTGATGGCCTGCGCCCCGGACGCGCACGCCGCGTACACGCTCGTGACCCGGGCCCCCTGCCAGCCGAGCGCCTTCGCGAACGTCGCCCCCGCCACATACCCCGGATAGCCGCCCCGCACGGTGTCCGCACCGACGATCGACCCGATGTCCCGCCACTCGAGTCCCGCGTCGGCGAGGGCCGCGCGAGACGCCACCACGCCGTACTCGACGAAGCTGCGTCCCCACTTGCCCCACGGGTGCATACCCGCGCCCAGCACCGCCACCTCGTCCGTCATGCCGTCACCCCCGTCGGCCGCCACTGCCACGTCGTCCAGATCGTCTCCGCGTCCTCATGCAGCACGCCGGGGACGACCACCACCTCCATGCCCACCGTCAAATCGGCGACGGTGACCCCGGGAACCGCCTGTCCCAGCACCACGAGGCGCTCGGACTCCAGCTCCACAGCGATCAACGCGCAGGGTTCCCACGGAAGTTCCGGGTTGGTCACATAGGGTGACGGGGGCCGGTACCGGCTGTCCGTGTACGACCACACGCGCCCCCGCCGCGAGAGCGGGATCTCTTCCAGGTCACCGCCCGGGCAGTCGGGGTTGCGGCAGTGAGCGTCCTCGCGCGGAAAGAAGACCGAGGTGCAGGCCGAGCATCGGGTGCCGAGGAGGCGGAAGTCGGTTTCGTCCCCGGCGAACCATCTGGCGATCACCGGTGTGCGCGTGCGTGGCATAGCCTCTCCTGACCGTCCGATCTGACGGAACGTCAGAAGTCTGCCATGGGCGACGGAAAAGCGGCAGGGCCGCCTGGGCTCACCGGCGGCCGGGCCGGCCTTCCTGTCCGGCTTTCGGGGTGGAATGCAACCGATCGCTTCCGAGACGGAACTCACTCCTGATAGATGCAGGAGGCATGACACGACTCTCGACCGCGGTACGGGGACTCGTCACCATGCTCGCCACCCTCCTCGCCGTGACCGCCGCCCCAACAGTTGCCCTGGCGAAGCCAGACCCCAGAGCGCCGAAGGACTTCGTGGCGCTGGGAACCGTGGACCCGACCATCGTTGAGGAGATGCGGTACTTCACCCCGCACAACTTCGTGGGCGAGCGCATCGACGGGTACCGACAGCCCCTGTGCATCCTCACCCGACCCGCCGCAGAGGCCCTCCACAAGGCCCAGCGGCGGCTGTTGCGCCAGGGCTACACGCTCAAGGTGTACGACTGCTACCGCCCGCAACGCGCCGTCGACCACTTCGTGCGCTGGGCCGAGGACCTCGACGATGAGGCCATGAAAAACGAGTTCTACCCGAACGTCGACAAGTCCCGTCTGTTCGCGGACGGTTACATCGCCGAGAAGTCCGGGCACAGCCGCGGCTCGACCATGGACCTCACGATCGTCAGGCTCCCGCCGAAGCCCACCAGGCCGTACGTCCCAGGAGAGCCCCTCGTCCCCTGCTACGCACCCAGGGCCGAGCGCTTCCCCGACAACTCCGTCGACATGGGCACCGGCTTCGACTGTTTCGACACCCTGTCCCACACCCTCGACCCGCGCATCCAGGGCGAACAACGGACCAGCCGGCTGCTGCTCAAGCACACCCTCGAAGTCCTCGGTTTCGTGAATCTCGCCGAGGAGTGGTGGCATTACACGTTCAATCCGGAGCCCTATCCGGACACCTACTTCAACTTCCCCGTGTCCTGGAAATCCGTGGCCAGGCGCTAGTGAGGCCCCCCGGAAGACGCCCCTCCACTGATCGGATACAGTCCGCCGCGTGTCCGAAACTCAGCACTCCGCCCCCAACTCCGCAGCGGATTCCCACTGTTCAAGCTGCGGCGCGCCCTACGGAGAGGGCGTCTCCGGCTGGCCCCGCACCTGCCCCGCTTGCGGCGCCGTGGCCTATCGCAATCCGCTGCCGGTAGCGATCGCGCTCCAGCCCGTGTACGACGACCAGGGAACCGCCCTGGTCGTCATCACCCGAACCGTCGCCCCCGCGCGCGGAGGCATCGCCCTGCCCGGCGGCTACATCGACGACCGCGAGGACTGGCGTCAGGCCGTCGTCCGCGAACTCAAGGAAGAGACCGGCATCGACGCGGCCGGCCGCGACGTACGTCTCGTCGATGCGATGAGCTCTCCCGGCGGCCACCTGCTGCTGTTCGGTCTTCTTCCGGAACGGCCGGCCGACCGCCTGCCGACCTCGGCGGCCACGGATGAGACAGAGGGCTGGCACCTCCTGCGCAGGCCGGAGGAGCTCGCCTTCCCGTTGCACACGCTGGCCGTCAGGGCGTTCTTCGAGGGCCGCTACATCTGAGCCGAAGGCTCATCGAGCCCTCGTATGCGCACCGGACGGGGCGAGGCGATCATGCCGTTCTCGCGCTCCAGCTCGACGACCAGCTTTCGGCCTTCCCAGCGGGTGACATACCGCTCGATCTCCGGTTCGTCCTCGCCGTCACCCGTGTCCGGCACGATCAGCCCGCGCCCGGTGCGTCCCGGCGCGGGCGCCCACACCTCCAGTTCCAGCCCTCCGTCGTCCCCACGCACGGGGACGACGGCACCCGAACGCGCCAGCACCGGGATCCGGGGTACGGGCGCGTCCAGGAGAACTTGCCCCGGCCCCTCGTACGCCCGCCCCGTCGCCGTGTCGTACCAGCGCCCTCGCGGCAGCTGCACCGCACGCCGGTCAGCTCCTGGATCCAGCACCGGCGCCACCAGCAGACAGTCGCCCAGCAGAAACGCATCCTCGCAGTCACGCAGCGTGCGGTCCTCCGGAGCCGACCACCACAGGGGACGCACGTACGGCGCCCCTGTGCGCCGGGCCAGATGTGCCAGCGTCACGAAGTACGGCAGCAGCCTGCGGCGCTCGACGAGCGCCACGCGCGCGTGCTCCAGCACCTCCGGACCGAACTCCCACGGCTCCCTGCGCCCTGCCCGCAGACTCGCGTGCGTACGGAACAGCGGCAGATACGCGGCCAGCTGGAACCACCGCAGATACAGCTCCGGCGACGGACTCCCGTCGAATCCGCCCACATCCGGCCCCGAGTACGGCACCCCGCACAGCCCGAGGCCCATGACCAGCGACAGCGACGCCCGCAGCCCCGGCCAGCCTGTGGCCACGTCCCCGGACCAGGTTCCCCCGTAGCGCTGCATGCCGGCCCACCCCGAGCGGGAGAAGACGAAAGGCCGCTCCCGGGGCGCCAGTTCGAGCAGGCCCTCATAGCCGGCCCTCGCCATGCACAGGGCGTAGACGTTGTGAGCCTCCCTGTGGTCCCCGCCTCGCCCTTCCAGGGAGTGCCGGGCCGAACGCGGCAGCGTCGACTCCCCGAAGGCCGCGAACGAGGTCGGCTCGTTCATGTCATGCCAGAAGCCCGAGAAACCCTGCGCCAACCGCTCCTCGTAGAGCCCACCCCACCACTTGCGCACGCGCGCGTGCGTGAAGTCCGGGAAGACTGCTTCCCCGGGCCAGACGACTCCCCGCACGGGACGGCCCGAGGCGTCCCGTACGAACGCGTCCTCGGCCGTACCGCTGTCGTAGACGGCATTGCCGGGTGCCGCCTTGACCGCCGGGTCGACGATGGAAACCAGGCGCACACCGTCCCGGCGCAGGTCCTCGGCGAGCTGCGGCAGTTTGGGGAAGGCATCCTGATCGACCGTGAACACCTGGTGCTCGTCGTAGTGGTCGATGTCCAGATGAACCGCGTCCAAAGGCAGACCACGCTCCTGATAGCCCGAAACGATCCGCCGGACCTCCTGCTCGCTACCGAAACCCCACCGCGCGTGATGGTGGCCCAGCGCCCACGCCGGCGGCAGAGCGGGCGCACCGGTGAGTGCGGCCCAGGCGCGCAGCACGCGCGCGGGGGTACCCACCATGACCCAGCAGCGCAGCGGACCCCCGTCCATCCGCACTTCGCACGTCCCCGCCCGGTCGTGCCCGGATCCTGCGCCCTCCTCGCCCTCCCGCAACGTCACCGTGCCGTCCCACGAGGTGTCGTGGAACACCAGGTGCGTGGCCGCGTCGGCCACCACCACCTGTACGGGCATGGCGATGTAGAGCGGGTCGTCACCAGGACCGAAGGCATGGCCCGGGTCGGTGTTCCACAGCCGGTACGTTCCATCTTTCAGCCGGGGCCCGGACGCCCGCCCACCGAGACCGAAGAAGCGCGCGTCCGCGGCCACCTCCGACCGCTGCATCCACCGTGCCGCCCCACCGTCGACGGGCTCCCACCAGCGTGGCGGCAGGTCACGGCGCAGTGTCACGCCACCGGGCGTCTTCACCTCCACGGCGCCGTGCCGCGAGATGACGACCGTGACCCGCTCGGCCACAACCCGCCAGCCACCGTCCTTGTCGGGCTCCAGCACCGCCCGGGGATCCGGTTCCGGACAGCGACCCGCAAGCGCGTACGACGGCTCGGGAGAGGCCCCGTCCCAGCCCCAGAACACGGCACCGTTCACGGCGACGGTGACCCACAGCTCGGACCGGCTGAACCGGATGACACCACCGCCCGGACCGGGCCGCACTTCCTGCACCGGCCCAGGTACCCGGGCACGCTCCGCTCCCCGCGGCGGCAGCCCCGCCGCGTCGGCCCGCCTCCTGCGCCACGCCGCTCGCACGGTACGCAACCCCTGGGCCGCTCCCACAGAACCGACCACCTTCATCGAACGCACCAGGTCACGACCGTTCATGCTGCTCAGCCTGCCATCGACCGCCCCACACGCGTGTGCCGTTCAACTTCCGTTCACCCGTGCCGGGACCACATCTTCACGACACGGACTGTGTGGGGCGCACCCTGGTGTAGAAGTCGATCACATGGCATCGTCCCTGTCAGCCGCGTCACGCGCACAACCCAGCCGTGCGCGGAAGACGCACACGACGCGCACAGTCCGGGAGCCGCTCCATGTCGATCGTGAACCCTCAGCCGCTCTGGCAGCCAGATCCCCAGCGCATCGCCCGGGCACAGATCACCAAGTTCCAGGCCTGGGCCGCCGAGCACCACGGAGCCCCCTCCGAGGGCGGCTACACCGCACTGCACCGCTGGTCTGTCGACGAACTGGACACCTTCTGGAAAGCCGTCACGGAGTGGTTCGACGTACGTTTCTCCACCCCGTATGCGCGCGTGCTGGGCGACCGCTCGATGCCCGGTGCCCAGTGGTTCCCCGGCGCCACCCTGAACTACGCCGAGCACGCCCTGCGCGCCGCTGCGACCCGCGCCGACGAACCCGCACTCCTGTACGTCGACGAGTCCCACGAGCCCGTCCCCGTGACCTGGTCCGAGCTGCGCCGCCAGGTCGGCTCCCTCGCCACGGAGCTGCGCGCCCTCGGCGTGCGCCCCGGTGACCGCGTCAGCGGCTACCTCCCGAACATCCCGCAGGCCGTCGTGGCCCTCCTCGCCACCGCTGCCGTCGGCGGAGTCTGGACCTCCTGCGCCCCCGACTTCGGCGCCCGCAGCGTCCTCGACCGCTTCCAGCAGATCGAACCGGTCGTCCTGTTCACCGTCGACGGCTACCGCTACGGCGGCAAGGAGCACGACCGCCGCGACATCGTCGCCGAGCTTCGCCGCGAACTGCCCACGCTGCGCGCCGTGGTGCACATTCCACTCCTCGGCACAGCGGCCCCCGAAGGTGCGCTCGAGTGGTCGGCCCTCACAGGCGCCGACGAGGAACCCGTCTTCGAGCAGGTGCCGTTCGACCACCCCCTCTGGGTGCTCTACTCCTCCGGCACGACCGGCCTCCCCAAGGCCATCGTCCAATCCCAGGGCGGCATCCTCGTCGAACACCTCAAACAACTCGGGCTGCACTGCGATCTGGGCCCAGAGGACCGTTTCTTCTGGTACACGTCTACGGGCTGGATGATGTGGAACTTCCTCGTCTCCGGCCTCCTCACCGGCACCACGATCGTCCTGTACGACGGCAGCCCGGGCTACCCCGACACGGGCGCCCAATGGCGAATCGCCGAACGCACGGGAGCCACCCTCTACGGCACCTCCGCCGCGTACGTCATGGCTTGCCGCAAGGCCGGCGTGCACCCCGCGCGCGACTTCGACCTCAGCAAGGTCCAGTGCGTCGCCACGACCGGATCACCCCTGCCGCCCGACGGATTCCGCTGGCTGCACGAAGAGGTCCGCGACGACCTCTGGATCGCCTCCGTCAGCGGCGGCACGGACGTGTGCTCCTGCTTCGCCGGCGCCGTGCCCACCGTGCCTGTGTACGTAGGCGAGCTCCAGGCCCCGGGCCTCGGCACCGACCTGCAGTCCTGGGACCCGAGCGGCGAACCCCTCATCGACGAGGTGGGCGAGCTCGTGGTCACCAACCCCATGCCCTCCATGCCGATCTACTTCTGGAACGACTCCGACGGCAGGCGCTACCAGGACAGTTACTTCGACACCTATCCCGGCGTATGGCGCCACGGCGACTGGATCACTCTCACCTCGCGAGGCTCCGTCGTCATCCATGGCCGCTCCGACTCCACACTCAACCGCCAGGGCGTACGCATGGGCTCGGCCGACATCTACGAAGCGGTCGAGCGCCTCCCCGAGATCAAGGAATCCCTCGTCATCGGCATCGAACAGCCCGACGGCGGCTACTGGATGCCCTTGTTCGTGCACCTGGCCCCCGGAGCGGTGCTCGACGAAGCGCTCCTGAGCCGCATCAAGCAGACCATCCGCGAACAGCTCTCACCGCGACACGTCCCCGACGAAGTCATCGAAGTCCCCGGCGTGCCCCACACCCTCACCGGCAAGCGCATCGAGGTCCCGGTCAAACGCCTTCTCCAGGGCACACCCCTGGAGCGGGCCGTCAACCCCGGTTCCATCGACAACCTCGACCTCCTGCACTTCTACGAGGAACTGGCCCGCAAGCGCGCCTGAGCGACACCCGGCCTCGGACTCGTCGAACCACGACGAGCCGGCGCCGTTGTCAGTGCCGCCGGTTACCGTGAGTGAGCATTGATCGACTGCGCACACACAGGGGGAACCATGGCGCACACCGACCACCAGACGATGCGACGCGTCCTGCGCCGCGAAATCGTCGGCACGATCGGCCTGCTCACCGACGAACACGACTTCCGTGCCATGCGGCACTACCGCAGCTTCACCTTCGACGACCACAAGATCTATCTCCAGCAGATGGAGGCCCTCCTCAGGACCCGGGCCTCCCAAGGCAGCCATACGACGATCGCCCTCTTCGATCCACAGGAGTACGCCGAGTTCTGCGCGGAGACGGGCCTCGACCCCGACAACGCGGCGAGCCGCACACGCTTCACAGCAGAACTCGCGACCACGGGACCCACCGTCCCCTACCAGGGACAGCCCCTCACAGACCTCGTCCCGGCCCTCGTCGACGAAGCCGTCCGACAAGCCACGTGGGAGTACGCGTCCACACTCCTGGCACGCCTCGGCGCCTGCGCCACCTGCGGCGAGGACATCGGCCGCGCGGCCTTCGTGCGCGCCTCGAGCCTCCTCGTCCGCATCCTCGACACAGCCCAGCCGGGCAGCCGGCACCTCGTCTGCAGCGTGACCGGGATCCCGGAAGCACTCGTCTCCGTCCTGCACGCCGACGAAGACACCGAGGGCGCCACGCACCTCGACGAGGCCGAAGCCCTGGAGTTCACCACGGTCCTCGCCGTCGGCCTCGCCACCCGGAGCCCCGGCGGACTCGTCATGCGGACCAGCGCCCCCCGCACGTCCGACCGCATCTACGGATGGCGCCTGCGCGGAGAGGGCCTGGAGCCCCTGACCGCCGGCGAGGTCTTCGACGCCTACTGCACCGACATCGAATCCGGAGACCTCATCTCCCCGGAATCCGGCGTCGACTACTGCGTGCCACCGGACCTCGGCAATGAGGAAGCGCCACCGGGACACCACCACTGAACGCGGATGGGGCGCCCCACCAACAGGTGGAGCGCCCCATCACAACGGGCCCGCAGCCATCGCGCAGATGTCCTGCTCCAACTACTCGCCGGACAGCACCGCCTGAGCGGCGTTGCGCGCCTCCTCGGCGCTGTCCGCCGCCCGCGCGGCCGCAGCAGCACGCTCACACTGCGCCAGCGTGTACTTCGCCAGCGTCGCCCGGACATAAGGAATCGACGCCGAACCCATGGACAGGGAGGTGACACCCAGACCGGTCAGCACACACGCCAGCAGCGGGTCCGAAGCGGCCTCACCACAGACGCCACAGCTCTTGCCCTCGGCCTTCGCCGCCTCCGCGGACAGCGCGACCAGGTCGAGCAGCGCGGGCTGCCACGGATCCTGCAGGCGGGACACCGCACCCACCTGACGGTCCGCGGCGAAGGTGTACTGAGCGAGGTCGTTCGTCCCCAGCGACAGGAACTCGACCTCCTGCAGGATCGAGCGCGCCCGCAGCGCGGCCGACGGAATCTCCACCATCGCGCCGAACTTCGCCTGCAGCCCGGCCGCACGGCACGCGTCCGCGAACGCCTTCGCGTCGGTCCGGTCCGCCACCATCGGGGCCATGACCTCGAGGTAGACAGGCAGACCCTCCGACGCCTTCGCAAGCGCCGTCAGCTGGGTGCGCAGCACGTCGGGGTGGTCCAGCAACGTCCGCAGCCCCCGCACACCCAGCGCCGGGTTCGGCTCATCGGCCGGCGTCAGGAAGTCCAGCGGCTTGTCCGCACCCGCGTCCAGCACACGTACGACCACACGACCCTCGGGGAAGGCCTCAAGAACCTGCCGGTAGGCCTCGACCTGCTTCTCCTCCGACGGCGCCTTCTTGCTGTCGTCGAGGAAGAGGAACTCGGTCCGGAACAGACCGACACCCTCGGCACCCGCTTCGACAGCGGCCGGAACGTCGGACGGTCCGCCGACGTTGGCCAGCAGCGGCACCTTGTGGCCATCGGCCGTGGCGCCCGGCCCGGTAGACGCGGCGAGAGCGGCCTTGCGCGCGGCAGCAGCGCCCTCAAGCTCCGCCTTCTTCTCGTCGCTCGGGTGCAGGAAGACGTCGCCCGTGCTGCCGTCCACAGCTACGACCGTACCCTCGGCGAGCTCACCGGCGCCCGGCAGCGCTACCACGGCCGGCACACCGAGCGCCCTCGCCAGAATCGCGCTGTGGCTGGTCGGCCCGCCCTCCTCGGTGACAAAGCCGAGCACCAGGGCCGGATCCAGCAGCGCCGTGTCGGCCGGCGCGAGATCGCGAGCGACAAGGACATAGGGCTCGTCGCTGTCCGGCACACCCGGCATCGGCACCCCGAGCAAACGAGCGACGATACGATTCCGCACGTCATCGAGGTCGGCCACGCGGCCGGCAAGGTACTCGCCGGCACCGGCCAGCAGCTCGCGGTACGCGGCGAAGGCGTCGTACACGGCCCGCTCGGCCGTGCTGCCCACAGCGATACGCCGGTCCACATCCGCCATCAGCTCGGGGTCCTGGGCCATCATGGCCTGAGCCTCGAGCACGGCTTGTGCTTCGCCCCCGCCAGATTGCCGCGCGCCATCAAGTCGGCTGCCACAGCTTCAACGGCCTGGCGGGCGCGCCCCTGTTCGCGCTCCGCGTCCTCGGCCGGAATCTGCTTGGCAGGCGGCTCGAGGACCGCCGTTCCCATGTGCCGAACCTCGCCGATCGCCACACCGTGGCTCACGCCGACGCCTCGCAGCGTTGTCTCCATCTCACCCGTCTCCGATAAGGCGGCGGGCCCGGCCGCCGCAGTGGTTGTCGTCCCTGTGTGCCGCCATGCGACGGCACCGAAGTCACTTCCAGACGAAGAGACTGTCGCCGGCCTTCACATCGCCGTTGTCACGCAGTTCGGAGAGGGCCTCCGCCGTTGCTTCAAGGGCCACTACCGGGCACACCGGAGACTTGCCAGCTGCCTCGACGGCCACGGGGTTCCATCGGACGATGCTCTGGCCGCGCGTCACGGTGTCGCCCTTGTTCACGAGCAACTCGAAGCCCTCGCCATTGAGCTGCACCGTGTCGATGCCGAGGTGGGTGAGGACACCGTGGCCCTGATCGTCGACGACGACGAAGGCGTGCGGATGGAGAGAGACGATGACTCCGTCCACGGGGGACACAGCCTCGGACGGTTCACGCACCGGGTCGATCGCTGTGCCCGGGCCGACCATGGCCCCGGAGAAGACCGGATCCGGCACGGACGCCAGTCCAACGGCGCGTCCTGCCAATGGGGACGTCACGGTGGTCATGGGAAGCCTCCCAGGGGTGGAGATCGATATGGCCGTCCCTGCCTGTGCGGGACGGCACACTGTTCAGCAGCGTATGTCACATGAAGTGCCGGTTCCGCGCGAGCAGACCGGAGTGGTCTAGACCATACCCCAAAACGATTTGCACCTGCTCCGTGACCGCGTGTACTGTCGTACTCCTGCTTGGGGCTGAGCGACGCGACATCGCAACCTCGCCCGGCAGCAACAAACTTGTCAGATCCTAACTCGGGGTCACCTTCTGCATGCTCGCAGGATGGTGGTCAGAGAGCCGGAAAAACACTGATAGAGTTTGGAAACACCGAAGGGAAGCGCCCGGAGGAAAGCCCGAGAGGGTGAGTACAAAGGAAGCGTCCGTTCCTTGAGAACTCAACAGCGTGCCAAAAATCAACGCCAGATATGTTGATACCCCGTCCACCGGAACATCAGTTCTCGGTGGCGAGGTTCCTTTGAAATAACACAGCGAGGACGTTGTGAACGACCGCCTTATTCCGGTGGTTGTTCCGCTCTCGTGATGTGTGCACCCGATTACGGGTAAACATTCACGGAGAGTTTGATCCTGGCTCAGGACGAACGCTGGCGGCGTGCTTAACACATGCAAGTCGAACGATGAACCACTTCGGTGGGGATTAGTGGCGAACGGGTGAGTAACACGTGGGCAATCTGCCCTTCACTCTGGGACAAGCCCTGGAAACGGGGTCTAATACCGGATACCACCTTCACTGGCATCTGTGAAGGTTGAAAGCTCCGGCGGTGAAGGATGAGCCCGCGGCCTATCAGCTTGTTGGTGAGGTAATGGCTCACCAAGGCGACGACGGGTAGCCGGCCTGAGAGGGCGACCGGCCACACTGGGACTGAGACACGGCCCAGACTCCTACGGGAGGCAGCAGTGGGGAATATTGCACAATGGGCGAAAGCCTGATGCAGCGACGCCGCGTGAGGGATGACGGCCTTCGGGTTGTAAACCTCTTTCAGCAGGGAAGAAGCGAAAGTGACGGTACCTGCAGAAGAAGCGCCGGCTAACTACGTGCCAGCAGCCGCGGTAATACGTAGGGCGCAAGCGTTGTCCGGAATTATTGGGCGTAAAGAGCTCGTAGGCGGCTTGTCACGTCGGGTGTGAAAGCCCGGGGCTTAACCCCGGGTCTGCATTCGATACGGGCTAGCTAGAGTGTGGTAGGGGAGATCGGAATTCCTGGTGTAGCGGTGAAATGCGCAGATATCAGGAGGAACACCGGTGGCGAAGGCGGATCTCTGGGCCATTACTGACGCTGAGGAGCGAAAGCGTGGGGAGCGAACAGGATTAGATACCCTGGTAGTCCACGCCGTAAACGGTGGGAACTAGGTGTTGGCGACATTCCACGTCGTCGGTGCCGCAGCTAACGCATTAAGTTCCCCGCCTGGGGAGTACGGCCGCAAGGCTAAAACTCAAAGGAATTGACGGGGGCCCGCACAAGCAGCGGAGCATGTGGCTTAATTCGACGCAACGCGAAGAACCTTACCAAGGCTTGACATACACCGGAAAGCATTAGAGATAGTGCCCCCCTTGTGGTCGGTGTACAGGTGGTGCATGGCTGTCGTCAGCTCGTGTCGTGAGATGTTGGGTTAAGTCCCGCAACGAGCGCAACCCTTGTTCTGTGTTGCCAGCATGCCCTTCGGGGTGATGGGGACTCACAGGAGACCGCCGGGGTCAACTCGGAGGAAGGTGGGGACGACGTCAAGTCATCATGCCCCTTATGTCTTGGGCTGCACACGTGCTACAATGGCAGGTACAATGAGCTGCGATACCGTGAGGTGGAGCGAATCTCAAAAAGCCTGTCTCAGTTCGGATTGGGGTCTGCAACTCGACCCCATGAAGTCGGAGTTGCTAGTAATCGCAGATCAGCATTGCTGCGGTGAATACGTTCCCGGGCCTTGTACACACCGCCCGTCACGTCACGAAAGTCGGTAACACCCGAAGCCGGTGGCCCAACCCCTTGTGGGAGGGAGCTGTCGAAGGTGGGACTGGCGATTGGGACGAAGTCGTAACAAGGTAGCCGTACCGGAAGGTGCGGCTGGATCACCTCCTTTCTAAGGAGCACTTCTAAGCCGGGCTTGCCTGGTTCAGAGGCCACTACGCAGGCAAACGTTCTGCGGTGGTTGCTCATGGGTGGAACGTTGATTATTCGGCACTCTCAGTCATCTCGGGCTGCCAGTACTGCTCTTCGGAGCGTGGAACGCTGATCACGAGTGGCGGGGGTGCCGGGCACGCTGTTGGGTGTCTGAAGTAACGGCCGTGAGGTTGTGCTTCGGTTGCCGGCGCCGGTGAAGCACCACAGTGGTGGTGTGTGACGGTGTACTGGTCGTTGTTTGAGAACTGCACAGTGGACGCGAGCATCTGTGGCCAAGTTTTTAAGGGCGCACGGTGGATGCCTTGGTACCAGGAACCGATGAAGGACGTGGGAGGCCACGATAGTCCCCGGGGAGTCGTCAACCAGGCTTTGATCCGGGGGTTTCCGAATGGGGAAACCCGGCAGTCGTCATGGGCTGTCACCCTTGCCTGAACACATAGGGCAAGTGGAGGGAACGCGGGGAAGTGAAACATCTCAGTACCCGCAGGAAGAGAAAACAACCGTGATTCCGGGAGTAGTGGCGAGCGAAACCGGATGAGGCTAAACCGTATACGTGTGAGACCCGGCAGGGGTTGCGTATGCGGGGTTGTGGGATCTCTCTTTCACAGTCTGCCGGCTGTGAGGCGAGTCAGAAACCGTTGATGTAGGCGAAGGACATGCGAAAGGTCCGGCGTAGAGGGTAAGACCCCCGTAGTCGAAACATCAGCGGCTCGTTTGAGAGACACCCAAGTAGCACGGGGCCCGAGAAATCCCGTGTGAATCTGGCGGGACCACCCGCTAAGCCTAAATATTCCCTGGTGACCGATAGCGGATAGTACCGTGAGGGAATGGTGAAAAGTACCCCGGGAGGGGAGTGAAATAGTACCTGAAACCGTGTGCCTACAAGCCGTGGGAGCGTCGGAATGTGCTTGCACATTCTCGTGACTGCGTGCCTTTTGAAGAATGAGCCTGCGAGTTTGCGGTGTGTTGCGAGGTTAACCCGTGTGGGGAAGCCGTAGCGAAAGCGAGTCCGAATAGGGCGGTTCAGTAGCGCGCTCAAGACCCGAAGCGGAGTGATCTAGCCATGGGCAGGTTGAAGCGGAGGTAAGACTTCGTGGAGGACCGAACCCACCAGGGTTGAAAACCTGGGGGATGACCTGTGGTTAGGGGTGAAAGGCCAATCAAACTCCGTGATAGCTGGTTCTCCCCGAAATGCATTTAGGTGCAGCGTCGTGTGTTTCTTGCCGGAGGTAGAGCACTGGATAGGCGATGGGCCCTACCGGGTTACTGACCTTAGCCAAACTCCGAATGCCGGTAAGTGAGAGCGCGGCAGTGAGACTGTGGGGGATAAGCTCCATGGTCGAGAGGGAAACAGCCCAGAGCATCGACTAAGGCCCCTAAGCGTACGCTAAGTGGGAAAGGATGTGGAGTCGCAGAGACAACCAGGAGGTTGGCTTAGAAGCAGCCACCCTTGAAAGAGTGCGTAATAGCTCACTGGTCTAGTGATTCCGCGCCGACAATGTAGCGGGGCTCAAGCGTACCGCCGAAGTCGTGTCATTGCAGCAATACGCCCAACGGCGGCTGTGATGGGTAGGGGAGCGTCGTGTGCCGGGTGAAGCCGCGCCGGAAGGCAGTGGTGGACGGTTCACGAGTGAGAATGCAGGCATGAGTAGCGATTCACACGTGAGAAACGTGTGCGCCGATTGACTAAGGGTTCCTGGGTCAAGCTGATCTGCCCAGGGTAAGTCGGGACCTAAGGCGAGGCCGACAGGCGTAGTCGATGGATAACCGGTTGATATTCCGGTACCCGCTGTGAAGCGTCAAACATTGAACCAGGCGATGCTAAGTCCGTGAAGCCGCCCTGGAGCCTTCGGGCAAAGGGAGTGGTGGAGCCGACGGACCAGACCTGTAGTAGGTGAGTGATGGGGTGACGCAGGAAGGTAGTCCAGCCCGGGCGGTGGTTGTCCCGGGGTAAGGGTGTAGGCCGTGCGATAGGTAAATCCGTCGCACATGAGGCTGAGACCTGATGCCGAGCCGATTGTGGTGAAGTGGATGATCCTATGCTGTCGAGAAAAGCCTCTAGCGAGTTTCATGGCGGCCCGTACCCTAAACCGACTCAGGTGGTCAGGTAGAGAATACCGAGGCGTTCGGGTGAACTATGGTTAAGGAACTCGGCAAAATGCCCCCGTAACTTCGGGAGAAGGGGGCCATCACCGGTGATCCGATTTACTCGGTGAGCTGGGGGTGGCCGCAGAGACCAGCGAGAAGCGACTGTTTACTAAAAACACAGGTCCGTGCGAAGCCGTAAGGCGATGTATACGGACTGACGCCTGCCCGGTGCTGGAACGTTAAGGGGACCGGTTAGTCAGGATTCGTCCTGGCGAAGCTGAGAACTTAAGCGCCAGTAAACGGCGGTGGTAACTATAACCATCCTAAGGTAGCGAAATTCCTTGTCGGGTAAGTTCCGACCTGCACGAATGGCGTAACGACTTCTCGACTGTCTCAACCATAGGCCCGGTGAAATTGCACTACGAGTAAAGATGCTCGTTTCGCGCAGCAGGACGGAAAGACCCCGGGACCTTTACTACAGTTTGATATTGGTGTTCGGTTCGGCTTGTGTAGGATAGGTGGGAGACTGTGAACTCTGGACGCCAGTTCAGGGGGAGTCATCGTTGAAATACCACTCTGGTCGTGCTGGATGTCTAACCTGGGTCCGTGATCCGGATCAGGGACAGTGTCTGATGGGTAGTTTAACTGGGGCGGTTGCCTCCTAAAGAGTAACGGAGGCGCCCAAAGGTTCCCTCAGCCTGGTTGGCAATCAGGTGTTGAGTGTAAGTGCACAAGGGAGCTTGACTGTGAGACCGACGGGTCGAGCAGGGACGAAAGTCGGGACTAGTGATCCGGCGGTGGCTTGTGGAAGCGCCGTCGCTCAACGGATAAAAGGTACCCCGGGGATAACAGGCTGATCTTCCCCAAGAGTCCATATCGACGGGATGGTTTGGCACCTCGATGTCGGCTCGTCGCATCCTGGGGCTGGAGTCGGTCCCAAGGGTTGGGCTGTTCGCCCATTAAAGCGGTACGCGAGCTGGGTTTAGAACGTCGTGAGACAGTTCGGTCCCTATCCGCTGCGCGCGCAGGAATATTGAGAAGGGCTGTCCCTAGTACGAGAGGACCGGGACGGACGAACCTCTGGTGTGCCAGTTGTTCTGCCAAGAGCATGGCTGGTTGGCTACGTTCGGGAGGGATAACCGCTGAAAGCATCTAAGCGGGAAGCCTGCTTCGAGATGAGTATTCCCACCCACTTGATGGGGTAAGGCTCCCAGTAGACGACTGGGTTGATAGGCCGGATCTGGAAGCACGGTAACGTGTGGAGGTGACCGGTACTAATAGGCCGAGGGCTTGTCCATAGATGCTCGCGTCCACTGTGTTGGTTCTGAAACCACGAACAGCCCCGTATGGCCACATACGGTGCGGCTGACAGTTTCATAGTGTTTCGGTGGTTATAGCGTGAGGGAAACGCCCGGTTACATTTCGAACCCGGAAGCTAAGCCTTACAGCGCCGATGGTACTGCAGGGGGGACCCTGTGGGAGAGTAGGACGCCGCCGAACTCCTTTTAGAGCTCTGGCTCTTGGGCATACAGCCCGAGGGCCAGAGCTTTTTTGTGTTGAGGTAGGGTCAGGGGGCATCGTAGGTACGTTTCCCACAGGAGGCCCCCGGGTGGAGGTCCAGGAGACTCGCGTCCAGACGGATCGAGTGCTCACCATCCCCAACATCCTCAGCATGGCGCGGCTCGTTGGCGTGCCGCTGTTCCTGTGGCTGATTCTCAGGCCTGAGTTCGGTGGGCCCAAGAGTGACGGCTGGGCACTTCTGGTGCTGGCTCTGAGTGGCGTCAGTGACTACCTGGACGGCAAGCTCGCGCGGCGTTGGAACCAGATCAGCAGCCTGGGCCGGCTCCTCGACCCCGCGGCCGACCGGCTCTACATTCTCTCGACTCTGGTCGGCCTCACCTGGCGCGAGATTCTGCCGGTCTGGTTGACCGCTGCACTTTTGGCGCGTGAGCTGCTTCTGCTGGTGATGGTGGGCATCCTCAGACGCCATGGCTATCCGCCACCGCAGGTGAACTTCCTTGGGAAGGCTGCCACGTTCAACCTGATGTACGCTTTCCCGCTGCTGCTGCTCAGCGACGGAAGCGGATGGCTCCCGTCACTCGCTGCTATTTTCGGATGGGCGTTCGCCGGATGGGGTACAACCCTGTACTGGTGGGCAGGAGTCCTCTACGTGGTACAAGTCCGCCGCCTGGTCCGTGCGGACGCCATGGCCGATTGAACTCGCGGATTGGAGCGCGTAGCGCTCGATGGCCCGCGGCGGAAAAGTGCGGGACAATCTGGACGGGTGAAGTCGGCTAGACAGTCGTCTCTTCGAGGAGGACGCTTCCGACATGAAGGCCGTCGTGATGGCCGGGGGCGAAGGCACACGCCTTCGTCCCATGACCTCAAGCATGCCCAAGCCGCTCCTGCCGGTGGCCAACCGGCCGATCATGGAGCACGTTCTGCGGCTGCTCAAAAGGCATGGGCTGAATGAAACCGTCGTGACAGTGCAGTTCCTGGCCTCCCTGGTCAAGAACTACTTCGGTGACGGTGAAGAGCTCGGAATGGAGCTCAGCTATGCCAATGAGGAGAAGCCACTCGGTACCGCTGGAAGCGTCAAGAACGCCGAAGAGGCGTTGAAGGACGATGCTTTCCTGGTCATCTCCGGTGATGCCCTGACCGACTTCGACCTCACCGAGCTGATCAATTTCCACAAGGAAAAGGGTGCGCTCGTCACTGTCTGTCTGACGCGTGTGCCCAATCCGCTGGAATTCGGCATCACGATCGTCGACGAGGAAGGCAAGGTCGAACGCTTCCTTGAGAAGCCGACCTGGGGTCAGGTTTTCTCGGACACGGTGAACACCGGTATCTATGTCATGGAGCCCGAGGTCTTCGACTATGTCGAGGCCGACGTCCCCGTGGACTGGTCCGGCGACGTCTTCCCTCAGCTCATGAAGGAAGGCAAGCCCATCTATGGCTATATCGCGGAGGGCTACTGGGAGGACGTCGGCACCCACGAGAGCTATGTGAAGGCGCAGGCCGACGTCCTGGAGGGCAAGGTCGACGTCGAGCTCGACGGCTTCGAGATCTCCCCGGGCGTCTGGGTGGCGGAGGGCGCCGAAGTGCATCCGGATGCCGTACTCCGTGGGCCCCTTTATATCGGGGACTATGCCAAGGTCGAGGCCGGTGTGGAAATCCGTGAGCACACCGTCGTCGGCTCGAACGTGGTCGTGAAGAGCGGAGCCTTTCTCCACAAGGCTGTCGTGCACGACAACGTGTACATCGGGCAGCACAGCAATCTGCGCGGCTGCGTCGTAGGGAAGAACACCGACATCATGCGAGCGGCCCGGATCGAGGACGGCGCGGTCATCGGTGACGAGTGCCTGATCGGTGAAGAATCGATCGTCCAGGGCAATGTGCGCGTCTATCCGTTCAAGACCATCGAGGCCGGTGCCTTCGTCAACACCTCGGTGATCTGGGAGTCGAGGGGCCAGGCGCATCTGTTCGGTGCCCGTGGCGTCTCCGGAATCCTGAACGTGGAGATCACACCCGAGCTTGCCGTGCGACTCGCCGGCGCGTATGCGACGACCCTGAAGAAGGGGTCCACCGTCACTACTGCTCGCGACCACTCCCGCGGTGCCCGTGCGCTCAAGCGGGCGGTCATCTCGGCGCTGCAGGCCAGTGCCATCGACGTACGGGACCTGGAGAACGTACCGCTGCCCGTGGCGCGGCAGCAGACCGCGCGGGGCAGTGCCGGCGGGATCATGATCCGTACGACGCCCGGAGTGCCGGATTCCGTGGACATCATGTTCTTCGACGGGCGGGGTGCAGATCTGTCGCAGGCCAGTCAGCGGAAGCTGGACAGGGTTTTCGCGCGGCAGGAGTACCGGCGTGCGTTCCCCGGAGAGATCGGGGACCTGCATTTCCCGGCCAGTGTCTTCGACTCGTACACCGGGTCGTTGCTGCGGAACGTCGATACGACGGGGGTTTCGGAGTCGGGGCTCAAGGTCGTCGTCGACGCGTCGAACGGAAGCGCGGGGCTCGTGCTGCCCAGCTTGCTCGGCAAGCTCGGTGTGGACTCGCTGACGATCAACCCCGGTCTCGACGAGTCGAGGCCCACGGAGTCGGCGGATACGCGCCGGTCGGGGTTGGTGCGCCTGGGAGAGATCGTGGCGTCCGCGCGTGCCGCGTTCGGGGTGCGGTTCGACCCGGTCGGTGAGCGGCTGTCGCTGGTGGACGAGAAGGGGCGGATCGTCGAGGACGACCGGGCCCTGCTCGTCATGCTCGACCTGGTGGCCGCCGAGCGGCGTAGCGGGCGTGTGGCGCTGCCGGTGACCACGACGAGGATTGCCGAGCAGGTGGCGGCCTACCACGGGACGCAGGTGGAATGGACGACGACCTCGCCGGACGACCTGACCCGGGTCGGTCGCGACGACACGACGATTTTCGGCGGGGACGGTAGGGGCGGGTTCATCGTCCCCGAGTTCAGCAGTGTCTTCGACGGTACGGCCGCCTTCGTGCGGCTGATCGGCCTGGTGGCGCGGACGCAGCTCACGCTCAGCCAGATCGATGCGCGGATTCCGCGGGCCCATGTCATCAAGCGGGATCTTGCGACTCCCTGGGCCGTCAAGGGACTGGTGATGCGCCGGGTCGTGGAGGAAGCCGGAGATCGCTTTGTCGACACGACCGATGGCGTGCGGGTCGTGGAGACGGACGGGCGCTGGGTGATGGTGCTGCCCGACCCGGCCGAGGCGGTCACCCATCTGTGGGCCGAGGGTCCGGACGACGCCTCCGCGCAGGCTCTGCTCGATGAATGGGCGGCGGTCGTGGACAGCGCCGGCCGCTGAGGCACGGACCACGCGCGCGTGCCGGACAGGCACCCCCAGGGGGCCCGTCCGGCACGCCGGTGGGGCCATTCGGAGGTATCGGCGGCGACGTGCGACGATGTGCGGCATGCCGCAGCAGCCCCCCGTTCGGAGCACATCTACGCGCCCCGCGCGCCCGGACGCGTCCATGTCGCTGCTCACCAACGTCATGGATCACAGCCTCGACGACGGTTACGCCGAGGCAGCCGCGCGCAAGAAGGCCGCGGGCGACACAGGACTGCCCAAGACGCTCAGGGCGAAGCTGGGGCTCGCTGCCGGTCTGGTGCTCGCGGCGCTCGTGGTGACCGTGGGGGCGGCCCAGGCGCGGGTTGCGGCGCCCGTCGTGGCGAAGGAGCGCGAGGAGCTGGTCGATCGCATCGACCGTGAGACCTCGGCGGCGGACCAGCTGGAGGAGACCGTCGACAAGCTCCGCGACGACGTGAGCGCGCGGCAGCGTGAGGCGCTGAAGTCGACCGGTGACAGTGGCCAGGGGGAGCTCGTGGGCATCCTGGCGGGCGCTGTCGAGGTGCACGGGCCCGGTGTGAAGCTGATCGTCAACGACGCCAAGGAGACCGCCTCGGGCAGCGACGGCGACCCGCGCGGAACGTCCGGGTTCTCCGACACCGGCCGGGTGCGCGACCGCGACATGCAGCGAGTGGTCAACGGGCTGTGGGAGTCCGGCGCCGAGGCCATTTCGATCAACGGGCAGCGGTTGACGGCCCTGTCGGCGATCAGGGCCGCGGGAGACGCGATACTGGTCGACAACAAGCCGCTGGTTCCGCCGTACACGGTGCTCGCGGTGGGGGACGGCGAGCGGTTGAGCACCAGGTTCCAGGACAGCGCCGACGGCCTGTATCTGCACGCCCTGCAGGAGAACTTCGGGATCCGGACCGGCATTTCCGTGCAGGACGATCTCCGGCTGCCTGCCGCCCCGAGTGTGACCGTACGTACAGCACAGCCGAATACCGAGAAAACCGAGAAGGGCACATCGTGATCGCCGTACTGGGCCTCGTCGTGGGAGTCGTGGCCGGCCTGTTGGTCCGGCCAGAGGTTCCGGCGGTCGTCGAGCCGTATCTGCCGATCGCCGTCGTGGCGGCTCTCGACGCCGTCTTCGGTGGTTTGCGGGCCATGCTCGACGGCATTTTCGACGACAAGGTCTTCGTCGTGTCGTTCCTGTCCAATGTGGTCGTCGCCGCGCTGATCGTGTTCCTGGGCGACAAGTTGGGCGTGGGCGCCCAGCTGTCCACCGGCGTGGTCGTCGTGCTCGGCATCCGTATCTTCTCCAACGCCGCGGCGATTCGCCGGCACGTGTTCCGGGCGTGAGGCCGATGAGCAACGAAGAGCAGACACCGGCGAACAGGCTGCGCAAGGAGCTGCCCGAGGAGATGCCGGCGGGTGCGAACGAGGCCGTGGACAAGGCCCCGGAGGCCGCGGACGGCGCCGAGGGGCCGGCGACCGACCAGACCGGTCGGCAGCGGCTCGTGAAGGGGCTGTGGCCGCCACGGCTCAGTCGGGCCCAACTCATCGTCGCTGTCCTGCTGTTCGGCCTCGGCTTCGGCCTTGCCGTCCAGGTTGCGTCGAACAGTGAGGGTGACGGCGCCCTGCGCGGCGCACGTCAGGAAGATCTCGTTCGCATCCTCGATGAACTGGATGACCGTACTCAGCGTCTTGAGGACGAGAAGCAAGGTCTCGAGAAGCAGCGCGACGAACTGGAGAACAGCTCGAACCAGGCCGAGGAGGCCCGCAAGCAGACGGTCGAGAAGGAGAGACAACTCGGCATTCTGGCGGGCACGGTGGCGGCTCAGGGACCCGGCATCACGATGACCATCGACGACTCGAAGGGGACGGTCGAGGCGGACATGCTGCTCGACGCGATCCAGGAGCTGCGCGCGGCCGGCGCGGAAGCGATCCAGGTGAACGGCGTACGCGTCGTCGCCGGCACCTATCTGACCGACGCCGGCAACAGCGTCAGCGTCGACGGGAACAAGATCAACGCTCCCTATCGTTTCAAGGTCATCGGCAAGTCGCAGGACCTCGAACCGGCGCTCAACATCCCTGGAGGCGTGGTTCAGACTCTCGAGAAGGAGCAGGCCACCGTGACCATCGAGCGGTCGGACAAGATCGTCGTGGACGCCTTGCGAGCGGCGAAGCGGCCTGACTACGCTCGGTCGTCCTCCCAGTGAACCGACGGTGCATGGGGGACGTCAGGCGAGGGCATGAGGTTGCGGGGGGTCGGCGCACCGAATGGGTGGTGCGTGGTGGAAACTGTCTGGTGGAGACGGACGTTGTGAAGATGTCCGGGTCGGCCAGGGAGTGCAGTCAGGGTTCGTCCTGCCCCACGGGCGGGTCTGTTTCGGTCAAGGGGAATCGCCCGTGAAGTTGTTTGCGAAGTTGTTCGGCAAGAGCGCGCGAGAGGGTAGCGACAACGCGACCGCTCGTCATCGCGCACAGGGGGACGATGAGGGCCAGCGCCCCTTGTTCAGGGACCAGGTGCCTGGGCCGGGTGGTGACATTTCCGGTGGTCAGGGCGCGCCGTCAGTTGACCCTGGCCAGTCCGGCGACATAGGTTTCGGGCAACCGTCAACCTCAAGTACGGGTGGAGGGTTTTCCCCGATGTCGGCCCTGGTGTGTACGAGGTGCGGTAACCGTAACGCGGAGAACAGCCGCTTCTGTTCCAACTGCGGCGCCCCGCTGCGGCCGGGTGCGACGCCCGAGCGTCCGTCCGAGACGACCTCCACGATCTCCATCTCCGGTCTTGAGGCCTACGACGCCGAGACCACCGGTCAGACGGCGATCCCGGCGCTGTCGCCGGAGGCGCAGGCGGCCGTCGACGCGCTGCCGCTGGGCTCCGCGCTGCTGGTGGTGCGTCGCGGGCCGAACTCCGGCAGCCGCTTCCTCCTGGACGGCGATCTGACCACGGCCGGCCGGCACCCGCAGAGCGACATCTTCCTGGACGACGTGACGGTCTCGCGTCGGCACGTGGAGTTCCGTCGCGCTCAGGACGGCTCGTTCACGGTGGCCGACGTCGGCAGCCTGAACGGCACGTACGTCAATCGCGAGCGCATCGACCAGGTCGCTCTGAACAACGGTGACGAGGTGCAGATCGGCAAGTACCGGCTGGTCTTCTACGCGAGCCAGCGGGGCTACTGACCCTCCCCCGGAGCCCGTCCGGGGAGACCCAGGGAAGGTCCATGCTGAAAACACCGAGCGGCGGTGCCGGGCACGGCATCGCCGCCACGGACGGTCGGCTGATGAGCATCGGCACGGTGCTGAGCGTGCTGCGCGACGAGTTCCCTGACATCACCATCTCCAAGATCCGCTTCCTGGAGTCGGAGGGGCTCGTCGAGCCGCAGCGGACCCCCTCGGGGTATCGCAAGTTCAGCGCGCAGGACGTCGAGCGGCTCGGCCACGTCCTGCGGATGCAGCGGGACCACTACCTGCCGCTCAAGGTGATCCGCGAGCACCTGGACGCCATGGAGCGCGGTGAGGTCGCGCCGCTGCCGACCGTGTGCCGGCAGCGTGATGGAGAAACGGTCCTGGAGTCCGTCGAGGCGCCCACGGCGGCCCGGATCGGGCGGACCGAGCTGCTCGTCGCCGCCGAGATCGGTGAGCAGGAGCTCGCGGAATGGGAGTCGTACGGCCTGATCGCCCCGTTACCCGACGGGGCGTACGACGCGGAGGCGGTCACCGTGGCCTCGCTCGTCGTCGAGCTGGGGCGGTTCGGTATCGAGCCTCGGCATCTGCGGGTGATGAAGGCCGCCGCAGATCGTGAGGCCGGGCTCGTGGACCAGGTCGTGGCGCCCCTGCGGCGGCACCGCAACCCGCAGACCAGGGCTCATGCCGAGGCGCGTGCGAAGGAACTGGCGGGGCTCGCCGTGAAGCTGCACGCCGCCCTGGTGCAGACCGCTCTCGGGGTGCGGCTGCCCTGAGCCTGGCAAGGGTGGGGAGCCCGGATCGGCCACCCGTTCTCGGCCCGACTACCCAAACGTCCCGAGCACGGCCTAGGGTTGCTGTGTGAACGAGCTCGATGTCGTAGGTGTCCGGGTCGAGATGCCCTCCAACCAACCGATCGTGCTCCTGCGTGAAGTGGGAGGCGACCGCTACCTCCCTATCTGGATCGGGCCTGGGGAGGCGACGGCGATCGCCTTCGCCCAGCAGGGCATGGCCCCCGCGCGACCGCTGACCCACGACCTGTTCAAGGACGTGCTGGAGGCCGTCGGCCAGGAGCTCACCGAAGTACGCATCACGGATCTGCGTGAGGGCGTCTTCTACGCCGAGCTGGTATTCGCCAGCGGCGTCGAGGTGAGTGCCCGCCCCTCCGATGCCATAGCGCTGGCCCTGCGCACCGGAACGCCGATCTACGGCAGCGACGGCGTGCTCGACGACGCGGGTATCGCGATTCCGGACGAGCAGGAGGACGAGGTGGAGAAGTTCCGCGAGTTCCTCGACCAGATCTCGCCCGAGGACTTCGGCACCAGCAGTCAGTGAGGGGGCGTGGGCGGCCCTGGGGATCCGCGGTCCGTGGTGGTGCGGCCCACAGTCCGTCACGGCTCAAATGCCGGCATTTGCCAGCGGCGAGAGAGAGCGTCCTGCGGCCTGCTCCGAGCGCATTCGGCTAGCCTTTCCCCGCGGTGGGGCACGGGAAACCACTCCTAGGGTGATTATCACTCGGCGTGCCGAGTGTGGCGATCGTTGACGCACCCCTGGTGACTGCCTACCGTCGAGAAGGCAGGTCAAGGACGGAGGTCGGCGTGAGAAGCAGCGGCGACGGTATGGCTGGGGGTGCCCCGGGACGCAGTCTCGGGGCGAGCGGCCCGTACCCGCTTCACAGCAGCCCGCTTCAGGGCAGCGCGGCCGATCACGCTCCGCAGCGACCGACGGCCGTGCCGAGCAGCGGCGGAGGGGCGGCGTCCATGGCGACCGAGCAGATCGGCTATCGGGGTCCGACGGCCTGTGCGGCCGCGGGCATCACATACCGGCAACTGGACTACTGGGCGCGCACCGGCCTTGTCGAGCCCAGTGTGCGGCCCGCTCACGGGTCGGGGACGCAGCGGCTCTACAGCTTCCGGGACGTCGTCGTCCTGAAGATCGTCAAGCGGTTCCTGGACACCGGTGTGTCGCTGCAGAACATCCGTACCACCGTCCAGCATCTGCGGGAGCGGGGCTTTCGGGATCTCGAGCGCCTGACGCTGATGAGCGACGGTGCGACGGTCTACGAGTGCAGTTCCCCGGACGAGGTGCACGCGCTGCTCCAGGGTGGGCAGGGGGTCTTCGGGATCGCCGTGGGCGTGGTGTGGCGGGACGTCGAGAGTGCCTTGTCGCAGCTGCATGGGGAGCGGATCGACACCGGGGAGACGCTGGTCGGGCACAACCCGGCGGACGAACTGGCGCGACGGCGTAACCGGGCGGTCTGAGCAGTCTTCGCCGGCGCACCTGTGTAAGGAGTGCGGCGGGCCTGCCGGGTGGGGTCCATCGGTCGGCCAGGGGCCGCGTATCGGGCGGTTGCGGCAGGGCATTGTCAGTGGCGTGAGGCAGCATCGGAGATGTGAGGAACGCGCCTACGATCCTGCATCTCGACATGGATGCCTTCTACGCCTCGGTGGAGCAGGCATCCAAGCCGAGCCTGCGCGGGAAAGCCGTGATCGTGGGCGGGCTCGGGCCTCGGGGAGTCGTCGCCACCGCGTCCTATGAGGCTCGGGTGTTCGGGGTGCACTCGGCGATGCCCATGGGGCAGGCGCGTCGGCTGGCTCCCAACGCCGCGTATCTCGTGCCGCGCTTCGGGATCTACCGCGACGTCAGCGAGCACGTGATGGGCCTGCTGCGGGAGCTGTCGCCGCTGGTGGAGCCGCTGAGCCTGGATGAGGCGTTCGTGGACCTGGAGGCCGGTGGAGCGGCCTGGGACGAGGAGTCCGCGCGGCTGGTGGGGGTGAAGCTGCGCGCCGACATACGGGCTGTCACCGGGCTCGCGGGGTCAGTGGGCCTGGCCGCGTCCAAGATGCTGGCGAAGATCGCCTCCGAGGAGGCCAAGCCCGACGGGCTGGTGGTGATCGAGCCGGGGACGGAGCGGGCGTTGCTCGCGCCGATGTCGGTGCGGACCTTGCCCGGGGTGGGGCCGGCGACCGGGGACCATCTGCGGCGGGCCGGGATCCACACGGTCGACGAGATCGCCGAGGCGGGTGAGGACGAGCTCGTGCGGCTGCTGGGCAAGGCCCATGGGCATGCCCTGTACGCCATGGCGCTGGCGCACGACGAGCGGCCCGTGGTGGCGGAGCGGGAGGCCAAGTCGGTGTCCGTCGAGGACACGTACGACGTGGACATCCACGACCGGGTCCGGGTGGGGCTGGAGGTGCAGCGGCTGGCCGATCGTTGTGTGCGGCGGTTGCGGGGGGCCGGGTTGTCCGGGCGGACCATCGTGCTGAAGGTGCGGCGGTACGACTTCTCGACCCTGACCCGGTCCGAGACGTTGCGTGGGCCGACGGATGACCCGGGTGTGGTGCGGGAGGCTGCGCTGCGGCTCCTGGACTCCGTGGACACGACGGGTGGGGTACGGCTGCTGGGGGTCGGGGTCAGTGGGCTGGCCGACTACACGCAGGAGGATCTGTTCGCGCAGGTGGCGGGGGAGCGGGTCGAGCACGGCGAGGAGGGCGACCGCGAAGAGTCACCCGGGGAGCGGGAGGCTGCGCTGCCTGTCGAGCGGCGGTGGGTTGCGGGGCACGATGTGCGGCACGTCGAGTACGGGCATGGGTGGGTGCAGGGGAGCGGGCTTGGGCGGGTGACTGTGCGGTTCGAGACGCCTGAGTCGTCGGCGCCGGGGCGGGTGCGGACGTTCCGGGTGGACGATCCGGGGCTGGAGGCGGCGGAGCCGTTGCCGTTGGTGCGGGAGAGACGTGGGGTGTCTGCGGGAGATGCGGAAGGTGGGGGGCATGGGGTTGGTGGGGTTTTAGGAGTGGAGGCCGGTCTCCTGGGACGGGAAGGGGAGCGTCGTGGTCGGGGCGTGGGGAAGGCGCCGCCCGTGGTGCCCGGGTAGGGCGTGGGCGGGGCGGAACCGGACGCGGGTTGGTTCCCCGGGAGCTCGGCGCTGGGGTCGCCGTCTGGGGTGGGTCGCTCGCCCGCGCTCGCGGGGTGCCGCTGCGCCCACCCGTGCCGCCCCAGCGGCACGACTGCCCGCAACTGGGCCTGCAGCTGGGTGGGGGCTGCCGGCTCGGGGCGTCTGGGGTGGGTGGCTGCGAGGTGCTGGCGCGTCTGTGTCCTGGGTTTTCGTATCGGCGGTCCTGCTGGGCGACCGGTGTGGCTTCAGGGGTGGTGGTGGGGGGTTTTGGGGCCGTTGTCGTCCGGGGTCTCTGTGGTTGCCAGGTTGCCGAAGTCCCGGTAGGGGGGTGGGGGTGGGGCGGTTACATCGAGGCCGTAGTGGTGGTAGAGCTGGAGTTCCTGCTCGGGGGAGAGATGCCGGCCCACGCCGAAGTCGGGGGCGTCCTTGATGAGGGCGCGATCGAAGGGGACGTGGAGGCTGCCCTCGACCAGATCGCTGGGCTCCAGGGGGACGAAGGCGTCCCGGGAGAACAGGCCGGTGCGTATCGCCGCCCATTCCGGCACTCCGGTCGCGTCGTCGAGATAGACCTCGTCGATGGTGCCGATCTTGGTGCCGTTGCGGTCGAAGGCCTTGCGGCCGATCAGATTGCGCGGATCGATGTCGGTCTGCACGGGCCCTCCACTTGGTCGCAACTCATCCGTAAGCACTACGAAAGGGCACATTGGTGAGCGCGGCCACTCGAAGGACCGTGCGTTGACCCCGCTGGTAGGCTGGCTAGCGGCTGCTGACCCCGTGCGGGAGAGTCCTCCGGGAACCATCCGGAGGCGCCGAAGGAGCAAATCCTCCCCGGAATCTCTCAGGCACACGTACCGCACGGACGAGGTCACTCTGGAAAGCAGGGCGGGTGCCGTTGGCCTCCGCTCTCACCGACGGTGAAAACCGGGAGCCTTGTGGTGACCCGGTGAAGCTCTCAGGTTGAGATGACAGAGGGGGAGGCCGTCCGGGTACCCGCGCCGTGGTGCCCCTCGAAGGTCGTGTCAGACCAGGAGGCCTCCGCAATGACCGCCCATCGCATTCCGCTCTCCGAGCTCGAGCAGGGTATTCCTTTCGAGCAGCGTCACATCGGCCCTGATCATGAGGCTCGGGCCAAGATGCTCGCCCAGGTCGGGTACGGCTCGCTCGACGAGCTCACCGCCGCCGCGGTGCCGGATGTGATCAAGAACGCCGACTCCCTCGAACTGCCGGGGGCGCGTACCGAGGCCGAGGTGCTCGCCGAGCTGCGGTCGCTCGCCGATCGCAACCAGGTGCTGGACTCGATGATCGGGCTCGGGTACTACGGGACCTTCACGCCGCCGGTCATCCTGCGCAATGTCATGGAGAACCCGGCTTGGTACACGGCCTACACGCCGTATCAGCCCGAGATCTCGCAGGGGCGGCTCGAGGCCCTGCTGAACTTCCAGACCATGGTCGCCGACCTCACCGGGCTGCCGACCTCCGGTGCCTCGCTGCTGGACGAGGGGACCGCGGCGGCCGAGGCCATGGCCCTGTCGCTGCGGATGGGCAAGAACAAGAAGGGGCTGTTCCTGGTCGACGCGGACGTGCTTCCGCAGACCATCGCAGTGATCGAGACCCGGGCCGAGCCCACCGGCGTGGAGGTCGTCGTCGCCGACCTCAGCGACGGCATTCCGGCCGAGATCGCCGGGCGTGAGATCAACGGCGTGCTGCTCCAGTACCCGGGCGCCTCCGGTGCCGTACGGGACATCAAGCCCGTCATCGATCAGGCCCATGAGCTCGGCGCCCTCGTCACCGTCGCCGCCGATCTGCTCGCGCTCACGCTGCTGAAGTCCCCCGGTGAGCTCGGGGCGGACATCGCGGTCGGGACGACGCAGCGGTTCGGTGTGCCGATGGGCTTCGGCGGGCCGCACGCCGGCTACATGGCCGTACAGGAGAAGTTCGCGCGCAGCCTGCCCGGGCGGCTCGTGGGTGTGTCCGTGGATGTGGATGGGAACAGGGCGTACCGGCTGGCGCTCCAGACGCGTGAGCAGCACATTCGTCGGGAGAAGGCGACCAGCAACATCTGCACGGCTCAGGTGCTGCTCGCCGTGATGGCCGGGATGTATGCCGTGTACCACGGCCCGGAGGGGCTGCGCGGTATCGCCCGGCGCACGCACCGGTACGCCGCCATCCTCGCCGCGGGCCTCACGGCCGGTGGGGTCGAGGTCGTGCACGGTTCCTACTTCGACACGCTGACCGTGCGGGTGCCTGCGAAGGCCGCCGAAGTTGTCGCCGCGGCCCGGCAGAACGGCGTCAACCTGCGCCTCGTCGACGCCGACCACGTGTCCGTCGCCTGCGACGAGACCACCGCGCGGGCCCAACTGGGCGCCGTATGGACGGCGTTCGGGGTCGGGGGTGACGTCGAGGCGCTGGACGAGGGAGCCGAGGACGCCCTTGCGGCCGGCCTGCTGCGCGGCGACGAGGTCCTCACGCACCCCGTCTTCCACCAGCACCGTTCCGAGACTGCGATGCTGCGCTACCTGCGCAGGCTCGCCGACCGCGACTACGCGCTCGACCGCGGCATGATCCCGCTGGGCTCCTGCACCATGAAGCTCAACGCGACGACCGAGATGGAGCCGGTCACCTGGCCGGAGTTCGGACAGCTGCACCCCTTCGCGCCCGCCGAGCAGGCGCAGGGCTATCTGACGCTCATCCGTGAGCTGGAGGAACGTCTCGCCGAGGTCACCGGCTACGACAAGGTGTCGCTGCAGCCCAACGCCGGGTCGCAGGGTGAGCTGGCCGGGCTGCTCGCCGTGCGCGGGTACCACCGGGCCAACGGGGACGAGCAGCGGACCGTCTGTCTGATCCCGTCGTCCGCCCATGGGACCAACGCCGCAAGCGCCGTCATGGCCGGCATGAAGGTCGTCGTCGTGAAGACGGCCGACGACGGTGAGATCGACGTCGAGGATCTGCGGGCGAAGATCGAGAAGCACCGGGACGAGTTGTCGGTGCTGATGATCACGTACCCGTCGACGCACGGGGTGTTCGAGGAGCACGTCGCCGACATCTGCGCTCAGGTGCACGAGGCCGGCGGGCAGGTGTACGTCGACGGCGCCAACCTCAACGCCCTTGTGGGGCTTGCCAAGCCGGGCCACTTCGGTGGCGACGTCTCGCATCTGAATCTGCACAAGACCTTCTGCATTCCGCACGGCGGTGGCGGTCCGGGCGTCGGGCCCGTCGGTGTACGTGCGCACCTGGCGCCGTATCTGCCGAACCACCCGCTGCAGCCCGCGGCCGGGCCGGAGACGGGCGTCGGCCCGATCTCGGCCGCGCCCTGGGGTTCCGCCGGGATCCTGCCGATCTCGTGGTCGTACGTACGGCTCATGGGCGGCGAGGGGCTCAAGCGGGCCACACAGGTCGCGGTGCTGTCCGCCAACTACATCGCCAAGCGGCTGGAGCCGCACTTCCCGGTCCTCTACACCGGGCCGGGCGGACTCGTCGCGCACGAGTGCATCATCGATCTGCGGCCGCTGACCAAGGCGACCGGGGTGAGCGTCGACGACGTGGCCAAGCGGCTCATCGACTACGGCTTCCACGCGCCGACGATGTCGTTCCCGGTGGCCGGAACGCTGATGATCGAGCCGACCGAGTCCGAGGACCTGAACGAACTCGACCGGTTCTGCGAGACGATGATCGCCATTCGTGCGGAGATCGAGAAGGTCGGTTCGGGTGAGTGGCCCGCGGACGACAACCCGCTGCGGAACGCTCCGCACACCGCCGGTGCGCTGGGCGGTGAGTGGGAGCACGCGTACAGCCGTGAGGAGGCCGTGTTCCCGGCCGGGGTGTCGGCCGCCGACAAGTACTGGCCGCCGGTGCGCCGGATCGACCAGGCCTTCGGCGACCGGAACCTGGTGTGCTCCTGCCCGCCCATGGATGCGTACGAGGGCTGACGCACCGGCGTAGGTGATCGAGGGCTCCGCTCCGGCCGTGTTCGGTCGGGCGGAGCCCTCGTGCGTCACGCGGTCGTCAGTGCCACCTCGGTCGCCTTGACCAGGGCGACGACGGGCATTCCGGGGGTGAGGGCGAGGTCGTTGGTGGCGTCCCTGGTGATGGCCGCCGTCAGCATGCTGCCGCCCTCCATGGCGATCTTCACCGAGGCCATCGCGCCGCCTGTGGCGATGCCGGTGACCGTGCCGGGGAGTTGGTTGCGGATGGACAGGCCGCTGATCGGCGCGGTGGAGAGGGAGATCTCCGTCGCTTTCACGAGGGCGGTCACGTCGGTTCCCTCGGTCAGGCCGAGGTCCTCGACGGCGTCACGGGTGATCGCCGCGGTGAGGTCCTGACCGGTGTCGAGGCGGACTTTGACGGTCGCCATGACCTCGCCGGGGGTGATGGCGGTGATCGTGCCGGGGAGTTGGTTGCGGATGCTCAGGCTCATGGAGGGACGCCTCGCAGACGGTGGGAGTGTGAGGGGAGGGGGAGTAGGTGGGGGTTTGTGTGGTTTTGCGGACTCCGGCCCTACCGTAACGACGTCGCCTGTCCGGTTACGTGCGGTCGATATGGACGTTCGTCGACTTCACGCGGGCGGTGGCCTCCATGCCGACCTCCAGGCCCAGTTCCTCGACCGCCTCGCGGGTCAGCAGGGAGACCAGCCGGTGCGGGCCGGCCTGGATCTCCACCTGGGCCGCCACGTCGCCGAGTTTGATGGCGGTGACGATGCCGGGGAAGGCATTGCGGGCCGAGGTGTAGGAGGCCTCCTCCTCGTCGCTGCCGGACCTGGCGAGTTCGACGGAGAACGCGGCGAGGTCCCTGCCGTCGATGAGTCGCCGTCCGGTGTCGTCGCGGTGGGTCGCGACGCGGCCGGCGTCCGCCCAGCGGCGCGCGGTGTCGGGGCTCACGCCGAGCAGCCGCGCCGCCTGGCCGATCGTGTAGGACTGCATGCCGGTCACGATAGGGGCCGGGCGCGGAACTCGAGGCAGGGGGTTGGCCGTTGGGTATAACGCGATATAGCGTTAGTGGCGTCGGCCGGGTTCGAACGGGGTGTGGGTATGGCGGCTGGGCTGTCGCGCACGGGGCTGCGGGCCTCGGACACGGACCGGGACCGTGCGGTGGACGAGCTGAACGCCGCGGCGGGGGGCGGCCGGCTGAGCATGGAGGAGCTGGACGAGCGGGTGACCGCCGCTCTCTCCGCCCGCACGGTGGGCGAGTTGGCCGAGCTGACGGTGGATCTGCCGGCGGCGCCGGGCGGTGTCGAGGTCAAGGACGTCGTCCGCATCGAGCAACAGGGCGGTTCGGGCCCTGCGGGGCGGGGCCTGGGTGGTGCCCCGGCAGCTGGAGATCGAGTCGTCCTGGGGTGATGTGACCCTCGACTTCACGCAGGCGGTGACATCCGACGCAACGCTGCGGATCGACCTGGACATGCGCGGCGGCACGCTGCGGCTGGTGACGCGGCCCGGTGTGGTGGTGGACACCGACTCCCTGGCCGTCGACTACGCCAAGGTCAAAGCGCGTCCTGCCGGTGATGCCGGTGCGCCGGTCGTCCTGCGGGTCGAGATCGCCGGGCGGATGCAGTACGGCCGGATAGTGGTACGTCCTCCGCGGCGCACGCCGTTCAGAACATCCCCGACGCCCTGAGCACCGCCTGCGCCGTGGCGTCGTCGATCTGGTGGCCCAACCGCTCGACCACGTCCGTGCCTTCGAGGAGCGTTCCGCGTTCGAGCGAGCGGCGTACCCCGGTGTCCAACTCGTGCCAGAGCAGCGGGTTGGCGACGAGGATCCGTGGGTCCAGATCCAGTCGGCAGCCGTCCGTGTCGCGCAGGGTCAGCAGAGCGGAGACGCGGCCGTGCTGTCGTACGGCGACCAGTGCGTCCGTACGCACCGACCGTCGTCGTACGAGGCCACGCACCGCCAGCCAGCCAGGGCCCGCGGTCACCCGCTGGGGGAACAGGATCGTGAACAGCAGGGCGGTCAGGGCCAGCCACAGCAGGGCGCGCGGCGGGGTCAGCGTCTCCCCGTCGAGGTCGACCAGCAGGGTCATGCCGAGGAAGCCCAGGGCGCAGCCCACGGCGAACCGGGCGCTGCCACGCCAGTGGCGGTCGCCGGTCGGCACCGGACGAAATCCGCTTCCTGCACAGTGCAGACGGTAGGGGTCCGGGGCGCCGGAAGGACCGCCGCTGTCGGTGCTCTGACGCCTTACGGTGCAATCTTGACGCGATCCTGATGCCCGCGGCCGTTTCAGCCGGTGTGCACCCGGGGCCGTCGGTCACGGTCGGGCTCCGCCTCGCGCAGCACTTCGCGGGTGACCGGGGCGACCTCGCCCTGGCCGAAGAGGAAGAAGCGCAGGAAGTTGGCGAAGGGGGTGCCCTCGGTCCACTCGAAGTAGATGTGGGGGATGCAGCCCGTCGTGTCGCGGACGTGAAGGAGCAGCGCGGCCAGGGCGTTGGGGATGGAGGAGGACTCCAGGGTGAGGACGCGGTAGCGGTTGTGCAGGACCTCGCCGCGTACGGTCACGCCCGCCTCGAACTCGGACGGGTCGGTGACCGTCACTTCGACGAACACGAAGTCCTCTTGGACGGGGACGTCGTTGTCGTTGCGGATCTGCTCGATCTTGTCGCGGTACTCGGCCTTGTCCCGCTGGTCGGGTTCGTTGGCGATGAAGCGGATCTTGCGGCTGGCGATGTCCCGGACGAATCGTTTCGCCATGTCGTCGAGGGTCACGCTGGTGACGCGGAGCTCGAAGGCGCGCGTCAGCCGCGAGAGGAGGGAGATGACGATGATGCCGGCGATGAAGCAGGCGCCGATCTTCACACCGTCGGGGCGCTCGATGACGTTCACGACGGTGGTGTACAGGAACACCGCGGAGATGACCGCGAAGCCGATGGTCCAGTTCCGCTGACCGGCCTTGCGGGCCGCGATGGTCACGGCGATCGCGGCGGAGCTGATCAGTACCAGCACGCCGGTGGCGTAGGCGCCGCCCTGCGCGTCGACGTCGGCGTCGAAGATCCAGGTGACGAGGAAGGCGACCAGGGTGAAGACGATGACCATCGGGCGCACCGCGCGCGCCCAGTGCGGGGCCATGCCGTAGCGGGGCAGATAGCGGGGCATCAGGTTGAGCAGCCCGGCCATGGCGGAGGCGCCGGCGAACCAGAGGATGGCGATCGTCGAGACGTCGTAGACCGTGCCGAAGGCGCCGCCCAGGTACTCGTGGGCGAGGAACGCGAGCGCGCGGCCGTTGGCCTGGCCGCCCGGTTCGAACTCCTTCTCGGGAATCAGCAGCGTGGTGATGAAGCTCGTCGTGATCAGGAAGCAGCTCATGATCAGGGCGGCGGTGGTGAGCAGCTTCTTCGTGTCCCGGATACGGCCCTTCGGCCGTGCCTCGGTGTCACCCGGGTCGCCCTTGACGTGCGGCATCACCGCGACGCCGGTCTCGAATCCGGACAGGCCGAGCGCGAGCTTGGGAAAGACGATCAGGGCCACGCCGATCATGACGAAGACGTTGCCGTGCTCGGCCGTGAGGGCGCTGGACCAGTCGGTGATCACATGCCCCTCGGTGATGACGTGAGAGAGGCCGGAGACCACGACGACCGCGTTCAGCGCGAGGTAGATGCCGACCAGGACGACGGCGACGCCGATCGCCTCCAGGAAGCCCTTGAGGAACACCGCGCCGAGGAGGGCCACGAGGATGAGGGTGATCACCAGCTGCTGGTCGTGCAGGGCGCTGTTCAGGTGCGGGTTCTCGACCAGGTGCGTCGAGGCGTCGGCCGCCGACAGGGTGATGGTGATCAGGAAGTCGGTGGCGGCGAAGCCCAACAGGGTCAGGACGAACAGCTTGCCCTTCCAGAAGGACAGCAGCCGCTCCAGCATCGAGATCGAGCCCTCGCCGTGCGGGCTCTCCTCGGCCACCCGCCGGTAGACGGGCAGGGCGCCCGCCAGCGTGACGATCACGAGCACGATCGTGGCGATGGGGGAGAGCAGGCCGGCCGCGAGGGCCGCGATGCCAGGCTGGTAGCCGAGGGTCGAGAAGTAGTCGACGCCGGTGAGACACATGACGCGGTACCAGGGCTGGCCCTTGTGGGCGGGCTCCGGCTCGGCGTGCGGGCCCTGGGGGCCGTGGCCCTTGCCGATGTCGGAGAGCCCTTGCAGCATCCAGGAGCGCACACGACTGGACGTCGATTGTTCGGTCGTGGCCATCGGCGTGCTCCTGATGTGCGGTCGGCGCGATTTCGGCCATCACGCGGACGGCGGGATCAGCGTAAGCGGAGAGTGACGCATGGGCCCACGGATCGGAGGGCTGTGAGCGTCAAGCTTCCGTTAAGACTGGCCGGGTCGGAGCGTGGCGAGCGGCATTGATAGAGCTCGGGGTCGTATGGGCGGGGTTGGGCCGCACGGGGGAGGGGCCGGCTGTCTCTCGGCGGTGGACACCGAGAGTCACTGTGCGTGCGCCGGGGCGGGGCGCCTGTTCTCGGCGGGCGCGGGTCGCCTGCGGCCTGTCGCGCAGCTCCCCGCGCCCTTTGGACGTCAAAGTGCCGTCAAGGACGGCCGGTTCGGCGCGAAGAACGCGCAAGGAGTGGCAAGGAACGGCGGGATCCGGACAGAACCTTGGTGCCTCGCGCGCGGGTTTACGCGCGCGTCTGTTCGTTCCGTACGAAGGAGCCCGCACCATGTCGTCCTGACCGCCGCGCCCGGGGCGTCCCCCCCCGACGAGGAGCCGCCGGAAACCGGTGACCGACACCGGCTGACCGCGGTCACCGGGCTGGCCGCCCTCTCGCTCGACGCCATGGCGTCGGTGGCCTACGGGCCCGAGGCGATCGTCCTCGTCCTGGCCGCCGCCGGCGCGCACGGCCTCGGCTTCACGCTCCCCGTCACGCTGGCCATCGCCGCCCTGCCGGCGGTGCTGATCGCCTCGTACCGCCAGGTGATCGCGGCCTTCCCGGACGGCGACGGCTCCTACGCCGTGGCCAGGGCACATCTCGGCAAGCGCACGAGCCTGGTCGCGGCGGCCTCGCTCGTGCTGGACTACGTCCTCAACGTCGCCGTCGCCGTCACGGCCGGAGTGGCCGCACTGACCTCCGCCTTCCCCGCCCTACACGACGACCGCCTGTGGCTGTGCCTGGCCGTGCTCGTGCTGGTCACAGCGACCGGTCCGTCGTGATCGTCCCCCTGTCGTCGCTGTCCCGGCTCACCTCGGAGGCCCTGACCGCTGCGGCCTCCCTCGGTGACGAGGTCCGTGCCGTCTCCGTCTGCTACCCGGACCCCGAGGACCGGGTAGCCCTGCACGCCCTGGAGCGGTCCTGGGCCGAGTGGGACCCCGGTGTGCCGCTGGTGCGGCTGAGCTGCGAGCGGCGCAGCCTGGGCCGCCCCATCGCCGCCTACGTCCGGGACGTCATGGCGGCCGAGCCGGCCACCCGGGTCACCGTCCTGATCCCGGAGACCGAGCCGGAGCGGCTGTGGCAGCGGCTGCTGCAGAACCAGCAGGGCGCCGTCGTCGCGCACGCCGTGCGGCGGGAGACCGACGCGGTGATCTGCCGGCTGCGGTTCCGCTTGTTCTGACCTCGGGCCGGTCCGCGTATGAGTCCCGTCAAGGAGGCGCAGTGCGCCGTAAGGGACCCGTCAACGGCGGCCGAATCCGGCCACAAAGGCTGTTTCCTCGAATCGTCCCTGTTCAACCGTTCCTCACTCCAGGAGTTCACGATGGCCGATCTGGCCTTCGTCGTCACCGTGATCGCGTGCTTCGCGCTGGTGGCGCTCGTCGCCAAGGCGGTGACCAAGCTGTGACTGCCGAGAACATCGTCGGCCTCGTCGTGGCCGTCGCCCTGCTGGGCTATCTCGTCCTCGCCCTGATCTTCCCGGAGAGGTTCTGAGAGCAGACATGGGTCCCGTACTCGCAGGCGTCCTCCAACTGCTCGCCCTGATCGGCGCGCTGGCTCTCGCCTACATACCCCTCGGCACCTACATGGCCAGGGTCTACTCCTCCGACAAGCACTGGCGTGTCGAGAAGTGGATCTACAAGGGCATCGGTGCCAACCCCGACACCGAGATGCGCTGGCCGGCGTATCTGCGTGGTGTGCTCGCCTTCTCGGTGGCGGGCGTGCTGTTCCTGTACTTGTTGCAGCGGCTCCAGGGCGTGCTGCCCGGTTCGCTGGGCTTCTCGGCGATCGATCCGGACCAGGCGTTCAACACCGCGGTGTCCTTCGTCACCAACACCAACTGGCAGTCGTACTACGGCGAGCAGGCCATGGGCCACGTCGTGCAGACCGCCGGGCTGGCCGTGCAGAACTTCGTGTCCGCGGCCGTCGGTATCGCCGTCGCGGTGGCGCTGGTGCGCGGGTTCGCACGCTCGCGCACCGGTGAGCTGGGCAACTTCTGGTCCGACCTGGTGCGTGGCACCGTCCGCATCCTGGTGCCCCTGGCCGCCCTCGCCGCGGTCGTCCTGGTCGCCTGCGGTGCCATCCAGAACTTCTCCGGCATCCACGAGGTCGGCCAGTTCATGGGCGGGCAGCAGCAGTGGAAAGGCGGTGCGGTCGCCTCGCAGGAGGCGATCAAGGAGCTGGGCACGAACGGTGGCGGCTACTTCAACGCCAACAGTGCCCACCCGTTCGAGAACCCCACCCCGTTCTCGAACCTGTTCGAGATCTTCCTCATCCTCGTCATCCCGTTCGCGCTGACCCGCACCTTCGGCCTGATGGTCGGCTCGGTGAAGCAGGGCTACGCGATCCTCGCGACGATGGTCACCATCTGGCTCGGCTTCACGGCGCTGATGATGTGGACCGAGTTCGCCCACCACGGTCCGGCGTTCGACCTCGCGGGCGGGGCGTACGAGGGCAAGGAGGTCCGGTTCGGTGTCGGCGGTTCGTCGATCTTCGCGACGGCGACCACGCTCACCTCGACCGGTGCGGTGGACTCCTTCCACTCCTCGTTCACGGGTCTTGGCGGCGGTATCACCATGCTCGGGATGATGCTGGGCGAGATCGCGCCCGGCGGTACCGGCTCCGGGCTGTACGGCATGCTGATCATGGCGGTCATCGCGGTGTTCATCGCCGGTCTGATGGTCGGCCGTACGCCCGAGTACCTGGGCAAGAAGATCGGCTCCCGCGAGATCAAGCTGGCGGCCTGCTACATCCTCATCACTCCGGCGCTGGTGCTGATCTTCACCGCCGCGGCCATGGCGCTGCCGACGCCGGGCAACTCCATGACGAACAGCGGGGCGCACGGCTTCTCCGAGATCCTGTACGCCTACACGTCCGCCTCGAACAACAACGGCTCGGCCTTCGCCGGTCTGAACGCGGACACCCAGTGGTTCAACTCGACGCTGGGCCTGGCCATGCTGTTCGGCCGTTTCCTGCCGATGGTGTTCGTGCTGGCGCTGGCCGGCTCGCTCGCAGAGCAGAAACCGGTCCCGGAAACCGCGGGCACCCTGCGGACCGACAAGCCCCTCTACGCGGGTCTGCTGGTCGGCACGATCATCATCATCACCGGTCTGACGTACTTCCCGGCGCTGGCGCTGGGTCCGCTGGCCGAGGGGCTGGCGTCATGACCACTCGTATCGACAAGCAAGAGGACTCCATGTCCACACTCACCCCGACCCGGGCGCCGCACAGCGACGTACCCACCGGGCACAAGGCCCCCGAGGGCCGTGTCGGTGCCGGCCTTTTCGACCCCAAGCAGCTGGTCAAGTCGCTGCCGGACGCCTTCCGCAAGCTCGACCCACGGGTGATGGTCAAGTCCCCGGTCATGTTCGTCGTGCTGGTCGGGTCCGTCCTGACCACCGCCTTCTCGTTCAAGGACCCCGGCGACTGGTTCGGCTGGACCATCAGCGCCTGGCTGTGGCTGACGGTGCTCTTCGCGAATCTCGCGGAGGCGGTCGCCGAGGGCCGGGGCAAGGCGCAGGCCGACACCCTGCGCAAGGCCAAGACCGACACGGTGGCCCGCAGGCTCGTGGGCGACCGAGAGGAGCAGGTGCCCGGCACCGAGCTGCGGATCGGCGACCTGGTCGTCTGCGAGGCGGGAGATGTCATCCCCGGCGACGGCGATGTCGTCGAGGGCGTCGCGTCCGTCGACGAGTCGGCGATCACCGGCGAGTCGGCGCCCGTCATCCGTGAGTCCGGCGGCGACCGTTCGGCTGTCACCGGCGGTACGAAGGTCCTCTCCGACCGCATCGTCATCAAGATCACGACGAAGCCCGGTGAGACCTTCATCGACCGGATGATCAACCTGGTCGAGGGCGCGGCCCGGCAGAAGACGCCGAACGAGATCGCGCTGAACATCCTGCTGGCCTCGCTGACGATCGTCTTCCTGCTCGCCTGCGCCACGCTGCCGCCGCTGGCGGACTACGCGGGCACGCACCTGACGATGGTCGTGTTGGTCGCCCTGCTCGTCTGCCTGATTCCTACGACCATTGGTGCTCTGCTCTCGGCGATCGGCATCGCGGGCATGGACCGGCTGGTCCAGCGCAACGTACTGGCGATGTCGGGTCGTGCGGTCGAAGCCGCCGGCGACGTCTCCACGCTGCTGCTCGACAAGACCGGCACCATCACGCTCGGCAACCGTCAGGCGTCCGAGTTCGTGCCGGTCACCGGGACGACCGACGCCGAGGTCGCCGACGCGGCCCAGCTGTCGTCGCTGGCCGACGAGACGCCCGAGGGCCGCTCCATCGTCGTACTGGCGAAGGAGAAGTACGGCCTGCGCGAGCGCCACCAGGGCGAGCTGGCCGGTGCCGAGTGGATCGCGTTCACCGCGCAGACCCGGATGTCCGGCGTGGACGTCGACGGCCGCAAGATCCGTAAGGGCGCCGCCGGTTCGGTCATCGCCTGGGTGCGGGAGCAGGGCGGCACCATCGCCGACGACGCGGACACGGTCGCCAACCGCATCTCCGAGGCCGGTGGCACCCCGCTGCTGGTCGCCGTGGAGGACGCCGACGGTGCTCGGATCCTCGGCGTCATCCACCTCAAGGACGTCGTCAAGGACGGCATGCGGGAACGGTTCGAGGAACTGCGCCGCATGGGCATCAAGACCGTCATGATCACGGGTGACAACCCGCTGACCGCCAAGGCGATCGCCGACGAGGCCGGCGTCGACGACTTCCTCGCGGAGGCGACTCCGAGGACAAGATGGCGCTCATCAAGCGGGAGCAGGCGGGCGGCAAGCTGGTCGCGATGACCGGTGACGGTACGAACGACGCGCCCGCGCTGGCCCAGGCGGACGTCGGTGTGGCGATGAACACCGGCACGTCGGCCGCCAAGGAGGCCGGCAACATGGTCGACCTCGACTCGAACCCGACCAAGCTCATCGAGATCGTCGAGATCGGCAAGCAACTCCTGATCACCCGGGGCGCGTTGACCACGTTCTCCATCGCCAACGACGTCGCGAAGTACTTCGCGATCATCCCGGCGCTGTTCGCGGCCGTCTACCCGGGCCTGGACAAGCTCAACGTCATGGGCCTGTCCTCGCCGGACTCGGCGATCCTGTCCGCGGTCATCTTCAACGCGCTGATCATCATCGCGCTGGTGCCGCTGTCCCTGAAGGGCGTGCAGTACCGGCCGGTCAGCGCGGACCGCATGCTGCGGCGGAACCTCACCATCTACGGGCTGGGCGGCCTGATCGCGCCCTTCATCGGCATCAAGCTCATCGACCTGCTCATCTCCCTCATCCCCGGAATCGGCTGATCGCCATGAACAACTCGGTTACGAACACCGCCCGGTTGCTCGGGGCGGGCCTGCGCGCCCTCCTCGTGCTGACCCTGGTGACCGGTGTCATCTATCCGCTGGCCGTCACCGGCGTGGCGCAAGCGCTCTTCAGCGACAAGGCGAACGGCTCCGAGGTCAAGGCGGACGGCAAGGTCGTCGGTTCCTCGCTGATCGGTCAACAGGGCTACAGCCTGGACTACTTCCAGCCCCGTCCCGCCAACGGACTGGGTGAGAACTCGGTCAACACGCAGTACAAGCTGATCCTGTCCGGCGCCACCAACCGCTCCGGCGACAACCCCGAGTTGATCAAGTGGGTGAAGGAGGCGAAGGCGAAGGTCGTCAAGGAGAACTCCGTGCCCGGCTACGCGGTGAGTGCCGCCCAGGTCCCCGCCGACGCGGTCACCTCCTCCGCCTCTGGCCTGGACCCCGACATCTCCCCGCAGTACGCGGACGTCCAGGTCCACCGGGTCGCCCAGCGCAACGACGTGTCCGTCGCCCAGGTGCAGAAACTGGTCGACGATCACACCGAGGGACGCACGCTCGGCTTCGTCGGTGAGCCACGCGTGAACGTCCTCGAACTCAACATCGCGCTCAAGGAACTCATCAAGGGCGACTGACCGATGACCCGGGTGCTGGTCGTGGAAGACGACCCCCAGCTGGTACGAGCACTCGTGATCACCATGCAGGCACGCCGGTACGGAGTGGACGCGGCGCCCGACGGCACCACGGCCCTCCGGCTGGCGGCCGCGCGTCAGCCGGACGTGGTGATTCTGGACCTCGGTCTGCCCGACATGGACGGGGTCGACGTCATCAAGGCGCTGCGCGGCTGGACCCGTGTGCCGATCATGGTGCTGTCGGCCCGTCGGGCCTCCGACGAGAAGGTGGCCGCACTGGACGCGGGCGCCGACGACTACGTCACCAAGCCGTTCAGCATGGACGAGCTCATGGCCCGGCTGCGGGCGGCGGTGCGCCGCACCGAGGAGTCCCCGCTCACCCCCGGCACGACGCACGTGGCGACCGCCGAGTTCACCATCGACCTGCTGGCCAGGAGAGTCGTACGGGCCGGCCGCGACGTACGCCTCACCCCGACCGAATGGCATCTGCTGGAGATCCTGGTGACCCATCCCGGGCACCTCGTCACCCAGCAGCACCTGCTGCGGGAGGTCTGGGGGGTCACCCGGGCCGGCAAGACCAACTACCTGCGGGTCTACATGGCCCAACTGCGCCGGAAGCTCGAGGCGGACCCCTCGCACCCCCGTTATCTCGTCACCGAACCCGGCATGGGCTACCGCTTCGAAGGGTGAACATGGCACGCGGCAGGCTTCGGATCTATCTCGGCGCGGCACCGGGCGTCGGCAAGACATACGCGATGCTCTCCGAGGCGCACCGGCGGGTGGAGCGAGGCACCGACTGCGTCGTCGCGTTCGTGGAACACCACGACCGGCCGCGCACCGAGGTCATGCTGCACGGCCTGGAGCAGGCCCGGCGCGCGGAACTGGAGTACCGGGGCTCGTCGTTCACGGAGATGGACATAGACGCCGTCCTCACGCGCAGGCCCCAGGTGGCGCTGGTGGACGAGCTGGCCCACACCAACATCCCCGGCTCGCGCAACGCCAAGCGCTGGCAGGACGTGGAGGAACTCCTCGCCGCCGGCATCGACGTGATATCGACCGTCAACATCCAGCATCTGGAGTCGCTGGGCGACGTCGTCGAGTCGATCACGGGCGTACGGCAGCAGGAGACCGTGCCGGACGAGGTGGTGCGCCGGGCCGACCAGGTCGAACTGGTCGACATGTCGCCCCAGGCACTGCGGCGCCGGATGGCGCACGGCAACATCTACCGGCCGAACAAGGTCGACGCGGCGCTCTCCAACTACTTCCGGCCCGGCAACCTCACAGCACTGCGCGAACTGGCCCTGCTCTGGGTGGCCGACCGCGTCGACGAGTACCTCAACGCGTACCGCAGCGAGCACGAGGTCACGACGATATGGGGTTCGCGGGAGCGGATCGTGGTGGGCCTGACCGGCGGCCCGGAAGGGCGGACGCTGATCCGCCGGGCCGCGCGGCTGGCGGAGAAGGGCGCGGGCGGTGAGGTGCTCGCCGTCTACATCGCCCGCAGCGACGGCCTGACCGGCGCGTCACCGAAGGAACTGGCCGTGCAGCGCGGCCTGGTGGAGGACCTCGGCGGCACCTTCCACCACGTGGTCGGCGACGACATCCCGGCAGCCCTGCTGGCCTTCGCGCGCGGCGTCAACGCCACCCAGATCGTCCTCGGCGTGTCCCGTCGCAAGAGCTGGCAGTACGTCCTCGGGCCCGGCGTCGGCGCCACGGTCGCCCGGGACTCCGGGCCCGACCTCGATGTCCACCTGATCACCCATGGCGAGGCGGGCAAAGGGCGCGGGCTGCCCGTCGCCCGCACTGCACGGCTCGGCCGGGCGCGGATCATCTGGGGCTGGCTGGTCGGGGCGCTCGGCCCCGTCGTCCTCACCCTGCTGCTGACGCACGTCGCGCCGGAAGTCGGCCTCGCCAACGACATGTTGCTGTACCTGGCGCTGACGGTAGCCGCCGCGCTCCTCGGCGGGCTGCTGCCGGCACTGGCCTCCGCGGTGGTGGGTTCGCTGCTGCTGAACTGGTTCTTCACGCCACCCGTGCACACGCTGACCATCGCGGACCCGAAGAACATCGTCGCCATCGCGATCTTCATCGGCGTGGCCGTGGCGGTGGCCTCGGTGGTGGACCTGGCGGCCCGCCGCACCCACCAGGCGGCACGCCTGCGCGCCGAGTCGGAGATCCTCTCCTTCCTCGCCGGGAACGTCCTGCGCGGCGAGACCAGCCTGGAGGCGCTGCTGGAGCGCGTCCGCGAGACGTTCGGCATGGGGTCGGTGGCCCTGCTGGAGCGGGAGAGCGACGTCGCCCCCTGGACCTGCGCGGGCAGCGTGGGACCCCGGCCCTGCCAGAACCCCGACGACGCGGACGTGGACGTGCCGGTCGGCGACCACATGGCCCTGGCCCTGACGGGACGGGTGCTGCCCGCCGAGGACCGCCGGGTGCTCGCCGCGTTCGCCGCACAGTCGGCCGTCGTCCTGGACCGCCGGCGCCTGCAGCGCGAGGCCGGCCAGGCCAGGGAACTGGCCGAGGGCAACCGCATCCGTACGGCCCTGCTGGCGGCCGTCAGCCACGACCTGCGTACACCGCTCGCGGGCATCAAGGCGGCGGTCTCCTCGCTGCGGTCCGACGACGTGGCGTGGTCCGAGGAGGACGAGGCCGAACTGCTGGAGGCCATCGAGGAGGGCGCCGACCGGCTCGACCACCTGGTCGGCAACCTCCTCGACATGTCGCGCCTGCAGACGGGCACGGTCAGGCCGTTGATCAGGGAGATCGACCTCGACGAGGTGGTGCCGATGGCGCTCGGCGGGGTGCCGGAGGACAGCGTGGAGCTCGACATCCCGGAGACGCTGACCATGGTCTCGGTGGACAAGGGCCTGTTGGAGCGTGTCGTCGCCAACGTGGTGGAGAACGCCGTGAAGTACAGCCGCCAGGACGAACCGGTGCTGGTTGCCGCGAGCGCGATCGCCGACCGGGTCGAGGTACGCGTGGTCGACCGCGGCCCGGGCGTACCGGACGAGGCCAAGGAACGTATCTTCGAGCCCTTCCAGCGCTACGGCGACGCCCCGCGCGGAGCCGGAGTGGGGCTCGGGCTCGCGGTGGCACGGGGATTCGCGGAGGCGATGGGCGGCACGATCAACGCCGAGGACACGCCTGGGGGCGGGCTGACGATGGTGCTGAGTCTGCGGATGGCGCGGGGGAGGCTGCCGGGGGAGACGGAAGTGCCTGCTGCGGCGATGCCGTAGCGGCTCGGACGCCGACCGCGTTCACGCCCCGTCCGGCCGCACCGTCTCCATCGCCAAGTGCCGTGTGTCCAGCCGCAGCCGCCAGGCCCGAACACGTCGCTGAGGACGGCGACCAGACGCTCGCGCGTCAGGTGCTGCCATTCGCCGTGCATCAGGCTCACTCCCGGACCGCGCCGGGCGGCCGGGTCCCCGCCGGGCGGCTGCCATGCCAGCAGCGGCCACAGCTCCGCGCCCCGCAGCCGCGCCTCGTCGGCCGCCCGGCGCAGGGCGGTCAGGCTGCCCACGGAACCGCTCACTCCGACCACGACCCGTGCTGTCGCGGCGCTGCCGGAACCGGACATGACTTCACCGTTCTTCTCTCGCGCACGTCTTCGCGTGCGGTCTTCGCGTGCGCCCCCGCGAGCCGTTCTCGCGGGAGGCCCTCGACGGGACGCTCCCATCACACTCCGGCCGCAGGTCCGCAGCCGCCCCGACGGCACTTCTTGGCGCACCTCTGACGACGTTCGCCCGGGCCGGCCGGACTCCGCGTCAACGCCCCGTCAGGGTCCGGCCGATCGCCGTCAGCATCGCGTCATGAACCGCCCGAACCCCCCGGTCATCGGGCATACCGTCGGTGGCGAGCCCCGGTCCGCCTCCCCGCGCCGGGGCCGCCAAGCCACTACCCGATCCACTTCGGATCCTCCCGGAGGCACCCCATGGCACACATCCTGTACGAAGAAGACCCGGAGCCCTCTGATCGGTTCCCGGCCGGCCCCCTGTACGTTCCGGTCCGGCCGGGACCGGCCGCCGCCTGTGCGGCCCGCCTCTTCCGTACGCCCCTCGGCGACCGTACGGCCGTAGGATTCACGTCTCCGCGGCAGCTGGCCGCGACCCTCGGCCCCGACCAGCCCTGGATCAGGCTCGCCGAGCCCGCCCTGCGCGCCCTGACCGCACCGCTCGGCGTCACCACCGTCACCGTCGACCCACAGTTCGCGGCACCGGCTCCCACGCCGATCGAGCCCGACGTTCCTGTTCCCGCACTGCGGATCGGCTGAGGGAGCACGCCATGACCACGCTTCACGAACCCACGGTCACCGCCCCTGCCGACGCCCTGTCCGTATGGCCGGTCTCCACCGCCGAGCCCCGCCCGGGTGACCTCTCCGTCGGTGGCGTGCCCCTGGCCGAGGTCGCCGATCGCTTCGGTACCCCCGTCTACGTCCTGGACGAGACCGAGGTGCGTGAGCGCTGCCGCACCTACCGGCACGTCTTCCCGGACGCCGAAGTCCTCTACGCGGCCAAGGCGTTCCTGTGCCGCGCGATGGTCCACTGGATGGCCGAGGAGGGCCTGGGCCTGGACGTCTGCTCGGCCGGAGAACTGGAACTCGCGGTCACTACCGGCTTCCCGCCGGAGCGGATCGTGCTCCACGGCAACGCCAAGTCGCCGCGCGACCTGGAGACCGCGCTTCGCCTCGGCGTCGGCCGCATCGTCATCGACAGCCCCTCCGAGATCGCCCGGCTGGCCGCGGCGGTCGGGCCCGACGGCCACCAGAAGGTCATGGTCCGCGTCGTGCCCGGCATCAGCGCCGGCGGCCACGAGAAGATCCGCACCGGAACCGAGGACCAGAAGTTCGGTCTGTCCATCCCGGACGGCTACGCGCAGCACGCCATCGCCCGGATCCTGGACCAGCCGCAGCTCGAACTCACCGGCCTGCACTGCCACTTGGGCTCACAGATCACCAGCGTCAAGCCCTACATCGCCGCCGTACGGCGCATCGTCGGCCTCATGGCCCGCCTGTACGAACAGCACGGCCTGATCCTGCCGGAACTCGACCTGGGCGGCGGCCACGGCATCGCCTACCGGCCCGGCGAGCCGGCCCTGGACCTGACCCTGCTCGCGCGCCGGCTGCGGGCCGAACTGGCCGAGGCCTGTGCGGCGGCCGGGCTCACCGTGCCGCGCCTCATCATCGAGCCGGGGCGGGGGATCGCGGGGCCGGCGGGCGTCGCGCTCTACCACGTCCTCGCCGTCAAGCGCACCGGTGCGCACACCTACGTCGCGGTGGACGGCGGCATGAGCGACAACCCCCGGCCCGCGCTGTACGGGGTGCGTTACGCGCCCCGGCTGGTGGGCAGGCACAGCACCGCCGCCACCGCTCCGGTGACCGTGGTGGGCCGCCACTGCGAGGCGGGCGACGTCGTCGCAGCGGACGTCGAACTCCCCGACGACATCCGCCCGGGAGACCTGCTCGCAGTCCCGGCCGCCGGCGCCTACCACCTCTCCATGGCCTCCGGCTACAACCTGGTCGGACGCCCCCCGGTGGTCGCCGTGGCCGACAGCCACGCCCGGCTCCTGATCCGCCGCGAGTCCCTGGACGACATCCGCAGCCGCGACGTCGGCCTCTAGGCCGTACCGATCCACCTCCGGGCGAGCCATGGCCACGCCCTCGCCCGGAGGTGCCCAGCGTGCGTTTCGAGTCGTAAAGTTCGCCAGCCAGGGCGAATGTTTCGATCGAAGGTGCAACGAGGGTAAGGCGAGGCGCACCGAAGCGACGACGAGTCCAAATCACCTTGTTCAAAGGGTTGCCACCGTTTGGAAGCTTTCTCTAGGGTGCGGCAGCAACGCAGCTTTCTGGATCTGGTCCGAAACTTTCGATCCAGGCGGAACCGGCGGACGGCCCATGGGCGAGCCGTCCCGTACCCAAGGAGCGCATCATGGGCGACCCGGGACTGTCCCGCCGAGGCTTCCTGGCTGCCTCGGCCGCGGCCGGTGTGGGCATGACGGCACTGAGCGGTTGCGGCGGCGACTCGGACGGAGGGTCGTCGGACGGCACGACCACCATCGAGTGGTGGAACATCTCCACCACCGAGCCGACGAAGGGCGTCTGGGCGGCGCTGGCCAAGAAGTTCGAGGCTCAGAACCCCAAGGTGAAGATAAAGATCGTCCAGTTGGAGAACGACGCCTACAAGTCGAAGATGACGGCCCTGACGGCTTCCGGGAAACTGCCCGACATCTTCCACACCTGGGGCGGCGGCGTCCTGAAGCAGCAGGTCGACGCCGGGCTCGTCGAGGACCTCACCGACCGCACCAAGGACTTCGCCGACGGCCTGCTGCCGGTCGCGAAGGAGCCGTACCTCCTGGACGAGAAGGTCTACGGCATCCCGTTCGACATCGGCATGATCGGCTTCTGGTACAACAAGGCGCTGTTCAAGGACGCGGGTGTCAGCGAGCCGCCGACCACCTGGAGCGACTTCCTCGACGCCGTACGGAAGTTGAAGGCCAAGGGCATCACCCCGCTCGCCCTCGCCGGCAAGGAGAAGTGGCCCGGCATGTACTACTGGGCGTACCTCTCCATGCGCACCGCGGGCGCCTCCGCCCTCCAGAAGGCGTACGACGACAAGGACTTCACCGGCGACGCCTTCGTGCAGGCCGGTCAGCACCTCCAGGAACTCGTCGACCTCCAGCCGTTCCAGAAGGGCTTCCTCGGCGCCGCGTACTCCACCCCCACCGGCCAGGCCGCTGCCGTCGGCAACGGCAAGGCGGCGATGGAGCTCATGGGGCAGTGGGCCCCGGTCGTGCAGGCGGACGCCGGCAAGGGGCTTGGTGAGGACCTCGGGTTCTTCCCGTTCCCCGAGGTCGACGGCGGCAAGGGCGCGATCACCGAGGTCTTCGGCGGGGGCGGCGGGCATGCCCTGCGCAGCGGGGCTCCGCAGGCCGCCGTCGACTTCCTGAAGTTCTTCGCCTCCGAGGCGACCGACGTGGAGCTCGTCAAGAAGACGGGCGCCCTGCCGGTGGTCCCGGCCGCCGAGCGCGCCATCACCGACCCCAACATCAAGGCCGTGCAGGCGCAGTTGAAGGGCGCCACCGGCTTCCAGCTCTATCTCGACCAGGCCTATGCGCCCGCCGTCGGCCAGGAGGTCAACGACAGCGTCGGCGCGCTCGTCGCCGGGTCCAAGTCACCCCAGCAGGTCGCCGAGTCGATCACGCAGACCGCGAAGGAAGAGCAGTAGCCGGCGATGACCTCCACGTTCCTGCCGGACAAGCGCACCGGCCCCGGCGTCGATCCCGCGCCCCCGCCCACCGGCGCGGCTCGCGGACGGGCCCGGTGTCGGGCGCTGAACTGGCTCACCGCGGTCGGCTTCCAGGTGCCGGCACTCGTGCTGTTCCTCGTCCTGGTGCTGCTGCCGATGCTGTTCGCGCTGTACGCCGCCTTCTTCCGCTGGGGCGGCTTCGGCATGCCGTCCGACTACATCGGTGCCGACAACTTCACCCGGCTCATCCAGGACCCCGTCTTCCTCGGCGACCTGTGGCGCTGCCTGCTCCTGGTCGTGCTGTCGCTCGCCGTCCAGCTGCCGTTCGCGCTCGCCATGGCCGTACTGCTCAACCAGAAGCTGCGCGGCCGGGCCTTCTACCGGATGCTGTTCTTCGGGCCGTACGTCCTGTCCGAGGCCATCACCGGCGTCCTGTTCGGCATGATCTTCGCTCCCGGTGACGGCTTCGCCGACCAGGTCCTGGGCCATATCGGCCTCGACGGGCTCGGCGGCGAGTGGTTCGCCGACCCGTCCACCGTCATGGCGACCCTCTTCCTGGTCATGACGTGGAAGTACTTCGGCTTCCACATGATGCTCTACCTGGCCGGACTCCAGTCCATCCCCGCCGAGTTGACCGAGGCCGCGCTGATCGACGGCGCGAACGCCTGGCAGCGCTTCCGCAGCGTCACCCTGCCGCTCCTCGCGCCCACCCTGCGCATCAGCGTGTTCCTGTCCGTCATCGGGTCGATCCAGCTCTTCGACCTGGTCTGGGTGACCACCGCGGGCGGTCCCGACCACCACTCCGAGACGATGGCCGTGACCATGTTCCAGTACGGCTTCAAGCGCTATCAGGTCGGCTACGCCAGCGCGATCAGCGTGGTCATGTTCGGCATCAGCCTCGTCTTCGCCCTCGCCTACCAGCGGTTCGTGCTCCGCCGCGACCTCGAAGGGGCCACCACGACCATGCGGGGAGGCGCCAAGTGACGGCCGGGTCCGGCAGGATGGCCGGCGGGAAGACCGGCGGGAAGACCGGCAGGACGAGTCTGCCGCTGCATGTGATCCTCGTGGTGGTCGGCGCCGTGATGGTCGTGCCGCTGCTCTACGCCGTGGTGTCCGGCTTCAAGTCCACCGACGAGCTCTCCCGCAACCCGGTCGGGCTGCCGGAGTCGTGGGTGGCCGGCAACTACACGGGCCTCCTCGGCTCGGGGGACTTCTGGCGGCTGATCGGCAACAGCACACTGATCGCGGTGGGGACGACCGTCCTGGTCGTGGCGGTCTCCGCGCTCTCGGCCTTCTCCTTCGCGCGGTTCGCCTTCCGGGGCCGGGAGACGCTCTTCACCCTCTTCACGATGGGGCTGATGTTCCCCTTCGCGGTCGCGGCCCTCCCGCTGTTCCTGCTGCTGCGCTCGCTGGGCCTGCTGGACAACCCGCTCGGCGTGATCCTTCCGCAGGCCGCCTTCGGGCTGCCGATGACCATCATCATCCTGCGCGGCTTCTTCCGGGACATCCCCGGCGAGCTGGAGGAGGCGGCCACGCTCGACGGGTGCAGCTCCTTCGGCTTCTTCTGGCGGGTGCTGCTACCGATGGCGCGGCCCGCGCTGGGCACCGTCTCGGTCCTCGCCGTCGTCACCAGCTGGAACAACTTCTTCCTGCCGCTGCTGGTGTTCACCGACTCCACGTGGTGGACCATCCCGATCGGCGTCCAGCAGTTCCAGGGTCAGTACTCCGCGGACTACGCCCGCGTCTTCGCCTACCTGGTGCTGGCCATGGTCCCCGCCCTCGCCTTCTACTCGGTCGCCGAGCGCCAGCTCGTCGGCGGCCTCACCGCCGGCGCGACCAAGGGTTGACGCGCGCAGGCGGACGTACGGCTCAACACACCACCGCTACGTGAGGAGTCGCACCATGCGCAAGAACCGTCTGAGACTCGCCGGCGCTCTCGCCGCCGTGCTGGTCGCCGCGGGCGTCGCGAACGGCCCGGCAGCCCAGGCTCACGGCAAGCCACCCACCCTCGCCGACCTCGCCCAGCGCCACGGCCGCTACTTCGGCAGCGCGACCGACAATCCCGAGCTCGTCGACGAGCCGTACAAGGCGCTCCTCGGCAGCGAGTTCGACCAGATCACGCCGGGCAACGGCATGAAGTGGTACGCCACTGAGCCCCAGCGGGGTGTGTTCGACTTCTCCAAGGGCGACGAGATCGTCGACCTCGCCCGCGCGAACCACCAGAAGGTGCGCGGCCACACCCTCGTCTGGCACAGCCAGCTGCCCGGCTGGCTGACGGGCCGCGCGTGGACGGCCGACGAGCTGCGGGCCGTACTGAAGAACCACATCCAGCGGGAGGTACGGCACTACCGGGGCAAGGTGTTCGCCTGGGACGTCGTCAACGAGGCCTTCAACGAGGACGGCACCTACCGCGAGACGGTCTTCTACAACACGCTCGGCCCCGGCTACATCGCCGACGCCCTGCGCTGGGCCCGCCAGGCCGACCCGAAGGTCAAGCTCTACCTCAACGACTACAACATCGAGGCCGTCGGCCCGAAGAGCGACGCCTACTACCGTCTCGCCAAGGAGCTGAAGGCGCAGGGCGTCCCGCTCGACGGCATCGGCTTCCAGGCCCACCTGGCCCTGCAGTACGGCTATCCGACCACGCTGGAGGACAACCTCCGGCGCTTCGCCGGGCTGCGGCTCGACACCGCGCTCACCGAGGTCGACATCCGGATGATCCTGCCCGCGACCGAGGAGAAGCTCGCCCAGCAGGCCGGGTGGTACCGGGATCTGACCGAGGCGTGCCTGGCGGTGCGCCGGTGTGTCGGCATCACCGTCTGGGACTACACCGACAAGTACTCCTGGATCCCGGCGGTCTTCGAGGGCCAGGGTGCCGCGCTGCCGTGGGACGAGGAACTGCGTCCGAAGCCGGCCTACTTCGCGATACGGCAGGCGCTGAGGCATCCCCCCACGGCGCACGGCGAACTACGCTGAGTGACCACCCCCGGACACACGTGGGGGCCGGCTCGCAGTAAGGTCTGCGACCGGCCCCTGGGAGTACGCCGGGCGTCGGTCATCGCTCCGCCCGGTAGTGCTGCAGGACCTCTCCGGCATGCCGCCGGCAGGCGCTACGCGGCGGTCATCACCTTGCCGGTGCCCAGCGGACGGTGCGGGGCGATGATCTGGCCGTCCGGCAGGAGCTCACCGGTGTCCTCGAAGAGCAGGACACCGTTGCACAGCAGGCTCCAACCCTGCTCCGGGTGGTGCGCCACGAGACGGGCGGATTCCCGGTCGGCGGAGTCGGCTGAGGGGCACGGTGGCTGGTGCTGGCACATGGATGGGATCTTTCGCTCTGTCGTGCTGTGTGAGATGGCTGTGGCGTCTGTTTCGCGGCGTGAAGCTTCGTTCATGGCCGCCCCCGTTGTGATTAGTCGGTCGGAACCCAGTGTTGCCCCACGGGCGGCAATCCGCAGGGATTTCGCAGCACCGCTTTCTCACAGGTTGATGACGCATCTCCCGCGCGGACGGTTCATCCCAACTCCACTGTCATTTCGGGTGGTTCGCCGTGGTCGGATGGGGCTAGTCCGGACGGGCCGGGGCCTTGAGTGGCTCGTTCGAGCGCATTGTCGCTCGCGCGAGCGATATTCTCCTCGCGCTCTCGCCTATTCTGCGCTCAGGCGAGTGCTTTCCTGCTCGTTAGAGTGCCGAGGTCCGTCGAGTGTCGCGCGTTTTACGACTCGTATGCGTGTTTCCCGTACTCCGATTCGTGCCCGATCCCGCCCCGGACAGCGGCGTACCCCGCAACCCGGGAACGGGGCGGCGGGGTACGCGGGCGCTCGCGCGGTGCGCTGTCAGGCGGGTGAGCCGAGCAGCGGAGGCATAGGGGGCAGCGGCGCCGGGGTCGCCCGGTGGGTCAGCACCGGGAGCAGCTCGGCGACCAGGTGCGGCAGATGGGCCGCGATGCCGGGCGGGGCGGGGGCCAGCGGCACCAGGAGGTCCGTGGCGGCCGGGTGGCCGGTGGTGGCGTCCGCGGTGCAGTCGCCGTGCAGCCAGAGGGTGAGCATGTAGAGGCCGGGGAACGACAGCAGGCGCGGCTGGTAGGGCTGTGCGATCGTCTCGGCCTGGCGCAGCGCCCGTTCGGTGGAGGCGATGTACGGGCCCTCGAAGAAGTGCGAGAAGGTCCAGCCGTCCGGGGTCAGCCGGGTCTCGGCCGCGGCCATCGCTCGTTCGCCGCACCGGATCAGGAAGCGCCAGCCGGCCAGCCGGGTCGCGGTCACGCCTGCCGGGGTGATCTCGTCCACGACGTGCACAGGCAGCGGGAGTTCGGGTGTGGCGGGGCCCTGGGCGGCGCGCAGGGAGGGTGTTCGGGCCTCGCGGACCGCGGTGGGCGAGCCGAGTGCGGTGAGGACGGAGCGAAGTGCGGGCGCGGGAGCCGGGGGCACATGCAGCGGCATGGTGGGTCGCCTCTCATTGACAGGCACGGTGGCGCGAGGGCGTGGCGGGGGCGGACGGCGCTGTCTGCTCACGGAGGTCAGAGAGGCGGGGGCCGGGGTCTGGGAGCGCGAGGTGGTGTGCGAGGCCTGCCTTGACTCACCTGACGGCAGGTCCCTGGGACCCTGGGCGCCAACCCTCTGCCTTGATTGCGGAGTTTATACGACGAGTGTTCAGACGATGTTTCATCTAGCCGCTTTTGGCGCACCCGGCAAGGGCCCATTCGGCCGGTGATTTGCGGGAATCATCCCGATTGCCGACCGGCCATACGTCCATGACCTCGAAAAATAGCCCGGGCGCGGTCGGCCAATTCTCGTCGGCGTTTTTCACGAGTTCGTTGAGCCGTTCCGCAACTGCATAGTGCCCCATGCCCGGTGAATGTGCCGCCGGTCACGTCCGACAGAGTAGCGGGCGCCGGGCCGCCGCGGGACGTTATCGATCGCTTCCGCTGGGCATCATCCCACCTGACCCGGGACCGGCGGTCGGCTCCAGGGTCCGCCGAGCGGGCCTCAGAGCCCGGCCATCCGAGGAGGGAAGCTTCGATGGGGGAGAAGGTCGTGGCAGGTCGGTTCGATCTGTCCGACCGCCAGCGCTACCGCGAGAAGTTGCGGCAGTGTCTGACGGGCCTGGAGCGGCTGCTGGAGGAGAAGCGGTTCGACCGCCCCAAGAACCTCATGGGGCTGGAGATCGAATTGAATCTCGCCGGCGCCGACGGCATGCCGAAAATGTTGAACATGCAGGTACTGGAGCGGATCGCGAGCCGCGATTTCCAAACAGAACTCGCCATGTTCAATCTGGAAGTCAACATCGCCCCGCACCGGCTTCAGGAGCGGGTATTCGACGGGCTGGCCGAAGAGCTCCGTACGTCACTGGCATATGCCGACCGAAAAGCGGGTGAGCTCGACGCGGGAATCGTGATGATCGGCATTCTGCCGACGCTGGACCGGGACGACCTGGTCTCCTCGAACCTCTCCGCCGTCGACCGCTACACCCTGCTCAACGACCAGATCGTGGCCGCCCGCGGTGAGGAGTTCACGCTCGACATCGACGGTGTGGAGCGCCTGACGTGCACCTCGGGCTCCATCGCCCCGGAGGCCGCCTGCACCTCCGTGCAACTGCACCTCCAGGTCACCCCGGGCCGCTTCGCCGACGTCTGGAACGCGGCCCAGGCGGTCGCCGCCGCGCAGGTCGCCGTGGGCGCCAACTCGCCGTTCCTCTTCGGGCGCGAGCTGTGGCGGGAGTCGCGGCCGCCGCTGTTCCAGCAGTCCACCGACACCCGCCCGCCCGAGCTCCAGGCCCAGGGCGTGCGGCCCCGCACCTGGTTCGGGGAGCGGTGGATCTCCTCGGCGTACGACCTCTTCGAGGAGAACCTGCGGTTCTTCCCGGCCCTGCTGCCGATCTGCGACGACGAGGACCCCCTGGCGGTCCTGAACGCCGGCGGCACACCGTCGCTCGCCGAACTCGTCCTGCACAACGGCACCGTGTACCGCTGGAACCGGCCGGTCTACGGCATCGCCGACGGCGTCCCGCATCTGCGTGTGGAGAACCGCGTGCTGCCCGCCGGGCCCACCGTCACGGACGTCGTCGCCAACGCGGCGTTCTACTACGGCGTCGTCCGCGCGCTCGCCGAGGAGACACGGCCCGTATGGACCCGGCTGCCCTTCGAGGCGGCGGCCGCCAACTTCGACGAGGCGTGCAGGCACGGCATCGACGCGCGGCTGCGCTGGCCCCGGCGGGGGCGCTACGGCGGGACGACCGAGGTCGACGCGGTGAGCCTCGTACGCGACGAACTGCTGCCGCTCGCCGAGGTCGGCCTGGACGCATGGGGCGTCGAGCCGGCCGACCGGGACTTCTACCTGGGCGTCATCGAGGAGCGCTGCCGCAGGCGGACGAACGGCGCGTCCTGGCAGGCGGCCACCTTCCACCGGGCGCTGGAGTCGGGCCTGTCCCGAGAGGCGGCCCTGGCGGCGACGACGCGCCGGTACCGCGAACTGATGCACCGCGGGGATCCGGTGCACACGTGGCCGGTGGGGTTGCCGGAGCCGGTGACGGTGCGGTGACGGCCCTGACGGGCCGGTGCGGTCGGCCGGCGTGGGCCTCTCAGTTCGGGGCGCCCGGTGACGCCGCCCCCACGATGGCCTTCAGGATCACGGAGTGGATCTGGGACGGGTCCGTCACCTCGTGGCCCGAACCTCCCGTCGCCCTGGCGATGCGGTCGGCTTCCTCGCGGTCCGCGTCGGGGCCGACGGCGATCATGATCAGGGGCACCGACCGCTCGGGGTTGGTGAGGCGCTCCAGGCGGGTGACGAGGTCGGCACGCGAGATGCTGCCCGGGTCCTCGTTCCTGCCGTCGGTGAGGACGACCAGGGCGTTGAACCTGCCCTTGGCGTAGGAGTCGGTGGCCGACCTGTAGGCGGCGAGCGTGGTGTCGTACAGGCCGGTCGCACCGTCCGGCACCGGCTCCAGGTCGCCGAACGCCGTGGACAGCCTTTCGCGTTGCGCGCCGCCCCCGTTCCCGTCGCCGAGCCGCTCGGTCGGCACCAGGACGCGGTAGTCCTTGTCGCCGTCCAGCTCGGTGGCGAACTCCCACAGGCCGATCTCGTCGTCGGCCGTGAACGTGGCGAGAGCCTGCAGCAGTGACGCCTTGGTGACGTCCATCCGCGACTGCTCGGTGCCCGGCACCGGCTCGGCCATGGACGCGGAGGCGTCCACGACCGTCGTGATCCGCGCACTCTGCACGGTGATCGTCCACACGCCGAGCGTCTCCTGGACCGCGACCGCCGGGGCCGGCCGGCCCGCCGGCTCCGCGTACGGCTGCGGACTGCTGCCGCCCGCCCGGGTGACCAGCGCGTCGGGCGGCGCCGCGTCGTCGGACGTCCGGAAGCCGTGCCGCTCCAGAAGCCCCCGCTGTCGGGCGTCGGCGAGGTAGTTCATGAACCGGATCGCGGCCCGGCTCTCGTCGGTCGTCAGCCCGGTCTGGTCAAGGAGGGCGTACGGGTAGTCGAGGCGGGGCGAGCCGTCCTTCGGATAGAAGAAGTCCAGGCTGCTGCCGCCGTCCGCACCGGAGTTGTACATGTGCGCCGCCTGCTCGCTCACGACCAGCGCCTGGTTGCGCTTCGGGTTGCCCAGCTCGGTGCCCGAGGCGTCGCGCGGCAGGGTCTCCAGCACCTGGCCGTCACTGTCGGAGACGCGCTGCGACAGCGCCTTCATCATCGCCGCGACCTGCGTGTCCCCGGCCTCGCCCGCGCCGGCCGCCGTGCTCAGCTGCGTGAGGGCGAGCAGCCCGCTCGCGCTGCGCGCGGGGTCGGCCGCGCCGAGCCGGAGCGAGTCGTCGCGCAGGCGGGCACCGGCCAGCTCCAGCCAGCTGTACGTCTTCCTCGGCCACCCCAGCGACTTCGCGGCCGCGGGCACCATCGCCACCCCGACCGGCGTGGAGGCGACATGGCCCACCGTGGAGACCGCGGCCGTGCCGCCGTCCGCCGTGAGCCGCTGGAGCCACAGCTCCGAGTCCGGCACCCACACCTCGGCGCCGGGGTCCTTGCCCGCCAGAAGCGTGTCCGCGACCTCGTACGACTCGCGAGCGCTCACCGTCACGGCGACGCACCGCCCGTCCGAGGTGAGGTCGGCCTCCCTGGCCTGCTTCGCCGCCGTCTGCAGGGCCGGGGCCAGGTCGGGGGAGGCGGCCAGGGTCAGCCGCACCGGGTCGTCCTGGCAGGAGGAGCCGAAGGAGAGCAGCCCGCCCCTGACCGCGGCGGCCGTACCGCCGGCGACGGCCAGGACGAGGGCGGTCGCGATGAGCACCGTGCGGCGGCGGGCGCGTCGACGGAGGCCGCGTCGACGGGGGTCGCTGCCGCCCGCCCCATACTGATCGGGCAAGCTGTGACGTCCCATGACGGTGGTGCCCCTCCCTGTTGCCCTGCTGAACCACGTGCCGGGGTCCGGCCGTATGGCAGGCAAAGGGGCGGTACGCCCCGTACGGCGCCCGTCCCCCCGACGGCCTGTCGCGCACGGTCTTCGTAAGTGCATTCGAGACCCTAGCGGGGTGGCGATGAGGATGAGGCGGGATTACCCAACTGGAGGCAGGTGTGCAGGGCGAGGCAGGCCCCGTGGCCGATTCTTTTCCGCATGAGCGGCCCTCGCGACGGATTTTCCGTGATGAGACGCTGCTCGTTCTGGGGCTGTCGCTAGGTGCGAGCGGTGTGTCCGCCCTGATCAGTTTTGTCGGCTCGGTCACCAAACCGGGGGGCCTCAAGGACCAGGCGGCCACGCTCAACGCCTCGGCCGCGCCGGGCCGTCCCTGGCTGGATCTCGCCTGGCAGCTGTTCGGGATCACGACCGCGCTGGTGCCCGTCGCGCTTGTCGCGCACTTCCTTATGCGCGAGGGGCAGAGCCTGCGCAGCATCGGCTTCGACCGCACCCGCCCCTGGCCGGACCTCGGCCGTGGCGCGGGCATCGCGGCGGTCATCGGCAGCACCGGAATCGCCTTCTACCTGGCCGCGCGCGGACTCGGCTTCAACCTCACCGTGGTGCCCGAGGCGCTGCCCGACGTGTGGTGGAAGTACCCGGTACTCATCCTCTCGGCGATGCAGAACGCGATCCTCGAAGAGGTCATCGTCGTCGGCTACCTGCTGCGCCGGCTGGACCAGTTGGGCTGGACGCCCGGCACCGCGCTGGTGGCCAGTTCCGTACTGCGCGGCTCGTACCACCTTTACCAGGGCATCGGCGGCTTCCTCGGCAACATGGCGATGGGCGTGGTGTTCGTCTACCTGTACCGGCGCTGGGGCCGGGTGGGCCCGCTGGTGGTGGCGCATTCCCTGCTCGACATAGGGGCGTTCGTGGGGTACGCGCTGCTGGCCGGGAAGGTGGGGTGGCTGCCTACGGCGTGACGCCGGTCGGCAGTCGCCAGGAGCTGGCCGAAGGGGGCGTACGACGATCTCGTACGCCCCTTCGGCATGCCCGGCGGGTCTGCTCGCGCGCGGACCGGCCGACGCGTCTGTCGCAACGGGCTTCAGGCGATCAACTCCCCCTCGATCACGGTCACCGCGCGGCCGCTCAGCAGCGTGCGGTCGGCGCGCAGTTCCGTGTGGACGTGGCCGGAGCGGCGGGAGGCCTGCAGGCCGGTGAGGTCTGTGCGTCCGAGGCGCTCGGACCAGAAGGGCGCGAGGGCCGTGTGGGCGCTGCCGGTGACGGGGTCCTCGTCGATGCCGAGGTTCGGGAAGAAGCAGCGGGAGACGTAGTCGTAGCCGCGCGTGGGGTCCTCGGCGCGGGCGGTGGCGATGATGCCTCGCTCGGATTGGGCGCCCAGGGCTTTGAGGTCGGGGCGCAGGGAGCGGACCGTCTTCTCGTCGGCCACTTCGAGGAGCAGGTCGCCGATGCTCGGGCCGGTGTCGAAAGCGACGAGCGGCTCGGTGCCCAGCGCCTGTGCGACCCCGTCCGGTACCTCGACCGGTGTGAGCGGGGCCGTAGGGAAGTCGAGCGTGATGGAGCCGTCCTCGCGAGGCGTGGCGACCAGGACGCCACTGCGGGTGGCGAACCGTACGGGTCCCTCGTGGGTGCCGGTGCTGTGCAGCACGTGGGCCGTGGCGAGCGTGGCATGCCCGCACATCGCCACTTCGGCGAGGGGTGTGAACCACCGCAACGCCCAGTCCGCCTCCCCGCCCTCCTCCAACGGGTGCGCGAACGCCGTCTCGGCTTGATTGACCTCCATGGCCACGTTCTGAAGCCGTCCGTCCTCCGGGAAGGCGTCCAGGAGGAGGACTCCGGCCGGGTTGCCGCCGAAGGGATGGTCGGTGAAGGCATCGACGATTCGAATCCGCATGCCGTGACGCTAGAGGGCGCGCGGAGAGGGAGGCCAAGGCCAATTCGTGGGTGCTGGACCGATTTGGGGGCCGGGGTGGCATGCGCTGCACGTCAGCGCCCCTCAGTGCCGGCGCCGCCCGGACATCTCTCTCCACCCTTGCCTAACGAACTCTTCCGATATATCGTTGAAGCATCGCGACAGATCAACGATGGAATGGAGTGATTGGGATGCGTTCCCATGGATTCGAGCGTGGACACGGTGGACACGGTCATCACGGCCGAGGCGACTTCGAGGGGCTTCGCGGCGCCTTCGGGCCGTTCGGGCCGGGTGGTCCTGGCGGCCCCGGTTTCGGTGGGCCCGGATTCGGGCCCGGCCCCTGGGGGCCGAGGGGTGGTCGAGGCGGACCGCGAGGGAGGGCGCGGCGCGGCGATGTGCGCGCGTCGATCCTCGCCCTGCTGAAGGACCGCCCCATGCACGGCTACGAGATGATCCAGGAGATCGCCGAGCGCAGCGGCGGGGCGTGGAAGCCCAGTCCCGGCTCGGTGTACCCCACCCTCCAACTGCTGGAGGACGAGGGCCTGATCGTCAGTGAGAGTGAGGGCGGCAAGAAGCTGTTCTCGCTCACGGAGGCGGGCCGCGAGGCGGCCGAGGCCGGGCCCGAGGCGCCCTGGGAGGAAGCCTCCCGCGGTGTCGACTGGGAGGCCCTCGGTGAGATCCGCCAGGCCGGTTTCGGTCTGATGGAGGCTTTCGGGCAGGTCTGGAAGACGGGCAGCAAGGAGCAGCGCGAGAAGGCGCTGACCGTCATCAACGACGCCCGTAAGCGGCTGTATCTGATCCTCGCCGACGAGGACTGACGTACGGCCTCCCCGCCGTCGGTGAAGGCGCCCCGTGGAGTGATCCGCGGGGCGCCTTCGTGCGCGCAGCGAGGGTCTTCAGGTCACCAGTCCCGCCAGCTTCCGCAGTGACTCGTTCAGGGCGGCCGTCGCCGAATCCTTGAGCTTGCCCGCCATCAACGACACCGCCGCACCCGTGAACTCCCCGTCGGTGCGCACGGTCGTGGCGCTGTCGCCGTCCGGGGTCAGTGTGTAGCGCGTGGCCACGGTCACCGCCATCGGGCCCTTGCCGCGAATGGCGAGCACTCGCGCCGGCTCCAGTTCCTCGATCGTCCACTCGACCTCGGCCGGGAACCCCATCAGCTTCATGTTCTCCTGGAACGTCCCGCCCACTTCGAGTGCCGCGGGGCCGCCGCCCGGGAAACTGGTGTGGGTGGCGTTCCACTGGCTCCATGCCGACCAGTCCGTCAGCTGCGCCCAGACCTTCTCGGCCGGTGCCTCGATGCGTGCCTCCGCGCTGACTTCGGCCATGCGACCACCCCTTCGTATCGGGCTACGGTGTCGCGGAACGTAGCTGTGGGGCGTGGAACATTCAATACTGATGAACCGTCAGAAAATGTGGAGACGCCGGACAGGTCGACCGAGGCTCGCGGCAAGGCGGCGCGCGTCCCTCAGGGTGGTTCGGCGTGATCTCATCCGTAAGGAGGAGATTCCGGCCGCCGGAGTCCACTCTGTGTGGGACGCGAAAATGCTTCCCGTCGGGGATGACTCGGCTCGAAGTGGTTGATGAGGTAGGGGATGTGCAACCCCGTATCCCCCGGCAGTCGGCCCAGGAGCAGGACTGCCGGCGCCCGGACGCCGCGGCGGACGATGCCAGGCTCAGCCACGAGCTGGCAGCGGTGATCTCCGGCGCCCGCCGCCGGGCGGTCAGGGACGGGGACCGGCAGATCGACACGGCCCATCTGCTGCACTCGCTTCTCGAGCACGACCGGGACGTGTACGCCGTCTTCGGCGAAGGACCCCAGATCGCCCGCCTCCTCGGCTACCTCGTTCAGCGCACCATCGGCTACGGCCTGCGCTGGCAGGGCAGCGTCGAGGACTCCGGCGGCGTACCCGTGGTCATGGAGGGTGACGGGTTCTCCCCGCTGGCCGCGAGCGCGATGGAGTACGCCCGCCGACGTGCCACCTCGCGCGGCGACACACAGGCTCGCGGCATCGACCTCCTCGCCGCGATCATCGTGGACCCGCAGGCCCGCGCCGTCGAGGTGCTCGCCCGCGCCGGCATCGACGCGAACGCCCTGCGCGCCCGCATCGACGAACACCGGGACGAATACGTCGGCGGCGGCGAAACCGCCCGCTAGTCCCACGCGCTCCCCGGCACCCTCGCGAGGCCGCCCCGCCGTCCACCCGGTGAGACAGGTGTCATCGGGGATGACGCTCATGTCATCGGCTGTCATCATGGGCCGGTGCGTATGTCTGAAAACAGTCCGGCCGGCCGCGGCAAGGGCGTCGGGCTCGGTCTGGCGCTCGGTTCCGCGGTCGCCTTCGGCGGGTCCGGTGTCGCAGCCAAGCCTCTGATCGAGGCGGGGCTCGACCCGCTGCACGTCGTGTGGCTACGGGTCGCCGGCGCGGCCCTCGTGATGCTGCCGCTCGCCGTGCGCCACCGCGCGCTGCTGCGCCGCCGCCCCGCCCTGCTCACCGGGTTCGGACTCCTCGGCGTGGCCGGTGTGCAGGCCTTCTACTTCGCCTCGATATCCCGCATCCCGGTCGGGGTCGCGCTGCTCGTCGAGTACCTCGCCCCCGCGCTCGTCCTCGGCTGGGTGCGGTTCGTGCAGCGGCGGCCGGTCACGCCCGCCGCAGCGGTCGGGGTCGTCCTCGCGGTCGGCGGGCTCGCCTGTGTCGTCGAGATCTGGTCCGGGCTGAGCTTCGACGCGCTCGGACTGCTCCTGGCTCTCGGCGCCGCCTGCTGCCAGGTCGGCTACTTCGTCCTGTCCGACCAGGGCAGCGACTCCGGCGCCGACGCCCCCGACCCCCTCGGCGTGATCGCCTACGGCCTCCTCATCGGCGCCGGCGTACTCACCGTGGTCGCCCGCCCCTGGACGATGGACTGGTCCGTACTCGGCGGCACCGCGCACATGGACGGCACCCCGGTCGCGGCCGCCCTGCTGCTGTCCTGGATCGTCCTGGTCGCCACGGTCATCGCATACGTCACCGGAGTCGTCTCCGTACGCCGGCTCTCGCCGCAGGTCGCCGGCGTCGTCGCGTGCCTCGAAGCGGTCATCGCGACCGTCCTGGCCTGGTTCCTGCTCGGCGAGCACCTCTCCGCGCCGCAGATCATCGGTGGTGCGGTCGTCCTGGCCGGCGCTTTCATCGCGCAGTCGTCGGCACCCGCGAAGGGCTCCCCGGAGCCGGTGGCGAGCGGCGGTCCGGAAAGGGATTTGTCGGCCCGCGAACCGGCCGCATAGGGTGCGGATCATGCACTCCACGGCACTCGTTCTTCCGCCTCCGGCCGCCTGAGGCGGGCCCTCCGGAACACCTGCCCGGTGTCACGCCGGGCGGAACGGTGCTGCCCGCAGACGAAGTCCACGGATCCCGCTGACCCGGGCTCCTTCCAGCACTTCTGCATGTCTGCGGAGAACAACTCGTGTCGAACACCGCTGTCTCCGGCCTGCCCATCGGGCGTGGCCTTCTCTATCTGATCGTCGCCGGTGCCGCCTGGGGCACCGCGGGCGCCGCCGCCTCCCTGGTCTACCGCGCCAGTGACATGGGACCGGTCGCCCTCTCCTTCTGGCGCTGCGCGATCGGTTTCATGCTGCTGCTGGCCGTCCGTCTCCTGCGGCCCCGCGTGCGTGTGCGGGCGCAGTCCGTCGTATCCGAGCCACTCGGCCGCAAGGCGCTGCGGGCCGGGGCCACGGGCGTCGGGCTCGCCGTGTTCCAGACGGCGTACTTCGCTGCCGTCGACGTCACCGGACTCGCCGTGGGCACAGTCGTCACCCTCGGCGCCGGCCCCGTGTTCATCGCGCTCGGCGCCCGACTGACGCTGGGGGAGCGGCTCGGCCGTGGCGGTGTCGCGGCCGTGGCCGGTGCACTCATCGGGCTCGCGGTGCTGGCACTCGGCGGGGAGGGGGCGACCGTACGGCCGTGGGGCGTGCTGCTAGCCCTCGTGTCCGCGGCGGGGTATTCCGTGATGACCCTGCTGACACGGAAGTGGGGGCGCGACGGCGGGGCCGACGCCGCCGGTACGTCCGTGCGGTCCTTCGCGGTCACCAGCCTGTGCCTGCTGCCGTTCGCCCTCGCCGAGGGACTCGTGCCGCACACGGCCGAACCCGTACAGCTGGGCTGGCTGCTGGCGTACATCGCGGCCGTCCCCACCGCCCTCGCATACGCCCTCTACTTCGCGGGCGCTGCCGCCGTACGGTCGGCCACCGTGTCCGTGATCATGCTGCTGGAGCCGGTCAGCGCGGCGGTGCTCGCCGTCCTCCTGCTCGGTGAACACCTGACGGCACCGACCCTCGCCGGCACCCTGCTGATGCTCGGCTCCGTCACAGGGCTGGCGGTGGCGGAGGCCCGGGGCGCACGACGGCTGCCCGCGTGAGCGCGAGGGGCCCCGCACCGCCCGGTGCGGGGCCCCTCGGGTGAGCGGAGGGTCGTTGAGCGCCCGCTCGCTCAGGCCGGCCGTCGACGCAGCATGTGCTCGCGAGCCGCCGCGTCACCCCGACCGGCCCGTTCCGTCAGCTTCACGGCGATCCGGTCCTGCACCTGCGCCGTGCGCCTGCCCGCGTACTTGAACTTCGCGCGGACGCCGGTGACTTCGAGCCGCAGCCCGCGGACGCCGGACAACAGCCTGCCGAACGGCGCCTCGCCGACCGCGACCTCCGCCGAGCCTCCCTCCGGCTGGAAGTGGCCGACCTGGCGGTTGAGCAGCTCGGCCTTCTCGGCCGGGTCGTCCACGACACGGGCCCGGCAGCGCAGTTGGACCGCCGCGTAGAAGCTGGTCGGTTCGCCGTGCTCGGGTGCCTGGTCCGGTGCCGCCTGCCACGGGCCGGGCACGTAGGCGTAGTCGTCGACCACGCTCAGCACGACCTCGGGGTGCGCCAGCAGTGCGGGCCACATCGGGTTCGGGCGGGCCAGGTGGGTGACGACCTCGCCGCGCTCGGCGTCGTACGCGAAGTGCAGTGGCTGGGCGAACGGCGGCTCGCCCTCCGGGCCGTTGACCACGAGGTGCCCGAAGTCGTGGACGGCCAGCCACCGCTGCCACTCGTCGTCGTCGCGGGGCGCGTCCCAAGGGTGTATCAGCATCACAGCGCCCTGAGGTAGTCGGGGAGTTCGGTGCCGGGAGCCAGATCCGGGTCGCCGACGGGGGCGTCGTAGCCCCTGCGCAGGGGGACGACGCCGGCCCAGTGGGGGAGGGTGAGGTCCTCGGGCTCGTCGTTCACGCCGCCGGTGCGGAGCTTGGCGGAGACCTCGTCGAGGTCGAGGCGGATGACGGCGGTGGCGGCCAGTTCCTTCTTGCTGGCGGGCCGTGAGTCCCGGGACCGGCCGGCCACGACGTGGTCGACGAGCGCGTCCAGGGCGGTCCGCTTCTCCTGTGTGTCCGTCACGTCGTACGCGGTGCCGTGCACCACCACGGACCGGTAGTTGATCGAGTGGTGGAAGGCCGAGCGGGCCAGGATCAGCGCGTCGACATGTGTGACCGTCAGGCACACCGGCAGTCCCGGGTCGGCCCGGCCGGTCATCCGCAGCGGGCGCGAACCCGTCGAGCCGTGGACGTAGAGGGTCTCGCCGACCCGGGCGAACAGCGTGGGCAGCACGACCGGTGCGCCGTCGCGGACGAAGCCGAGGTGGCAGACGTAGGCCTGGTCGAGTAGCGCGTGCACGAGCTCCTTGTCGTACGAGGCCCGGTCCGGGGAGCGCGTGGGGACCGTGCGGTCGGTCGCCGGATAGGCGGCGGGCTGCTGCGTCGGCTGTGTGGTCCCCTGCATTTCGGTCTCCCTTGCGATGCGCCTAGCGATGCGTCTTGCGATCTCTATTGCACTAGTGCATAATTTGGTTTGTGCTAGAAGGATATCGGATCGAAGGGCGTCGCGCAGCGGACATTGCGTCGAGCGTCGAGCGTGCGGTGGGTGCCGGTGACCTGGAGCCGGGTCAACTTCTGCCGCCCATGCGGGAGTTGGCGGTGGAGCTGGGCGTCAATCCCAATACCGTCGCGGCCGCCTACCGGATCCTGCGGGAGCGCGGGGTCATCGAGACGGCGGGGCGCCGGGGCAGCCGGGTGCGGCCCAAGCCGGCCACGACCGGGCGCGAGTCCATCCGGGTGGACGTGCCGGAGGGCGTACGGGACGTGGCCGGCGGCAACCCTGACCCCGCGCTGCTGCCGCCCCTGGCCAAGGCGTTCGCCGCGGCCGCCGAGCAGAACGACCGGGAGCCTGTCCTGTACGGGGACGCGGCCGTGGAACCGGAGCTGGCGCGCAGCGCGCGGGCCGCATTCGACGCCGACGGCGTCCCGGACGGGCCGATCGCAGTCGCCTCCGGCTCGCTCGACGTGATCGAACGGGTCCTCGCGGCCCACCTCAGGCCCGGCGACACCGTTGCCGTCGAGGACCCCGGCTGGGGCAGCCTGCTCGACCTCGCCCCCGCCGTCGGACTGCGGACCGCCCCGGTCGGCGTGGACGACGAGGGCCCGCTGCCGGACGACGTGCGCCGGGCCCTGGAGGCGGGCGCACGCGCCCTGATCGTCACCGACCGGGCGCAGAACCCGACGGGCGCAGTCGTGACCGCCGCACGCGCGCGTGCCCTGCGCTCCGTGCTGACGGACCATCCCGACGTCCTGCTCATCGAGGACGACCACGGGCACGGCATCGTCGACCTGCCCCTGCACGCCCTCGCCGGCACCACCCACAACTGGGCCTTCGTCCGCTCGGCCGCCAAGGCCTACGGCCCCGACCTGCGGCTCGCCGTCTTCACCGGCGACCCCGTCACCGTCGACCGGGTACGCGGCCGCCAGCGCCTCGGTCCCGGCTGGGTGAGCCGCCTCGGCCAGCGGGCCCTGGTGCGGCTGTGGGCCGAGGGCGCCGTCGACCCGGCGAGGGTGGCAGCGGCGTACGCCGCTCGCCGCGACGCGCTGATCGCCGCGCTGGCGGAGCGGGGGATCACGGCGCACGGCCGCAGCGGCCTGAACGTGTGGGTCCCGGTGCCCGACGAGACGGGCGCGGTGGCCCGGCTGCTGCACGCCGGCTGGGCGGTGGCGCCGGGCGCGCGATTCCGGATGAGCGCTCCACCCGGAATCCGCATCACGGTCGCGACTCTCGCCCCGGACGAGGTCACCCCGCTGGCCGACGCGGTGGCGACGGCGGTGGCGTCGACGCCGGCGAGGGGCTACGCCTGACGCGGCTGGGCACGCCGGCCTGCATCAGGCGCCCCGCTTCACCTGAGTGAGCGCGGCCCCCACAAGAACGATCACCGCCCCGACCGGTGTGGTCCAGGCCAACGACTCGCCGAGCACAGCGACACCGGCCACCGTGGCAATGACGGGAATGAAGTACGTGACCATCTGGGCCGTGGTCGGCCCGACCTCCGCGACCAGCCCGTACTGAATCAGAACCGCGAGCCCCGTCCCGAGCGCTCCCAACGCCACGACCGCGAGCAGCGGCAGTATCGGAAAGCGGGTCGGCACGGAGGTGAACATCGGCGTCACAACGGCAATTTGCACCGCTGCGAGCAGCAACTGCGCACCGGTGAGCGACAGATGCGACTCAGCCGAGCCGGCCAGCGTGCGTCGGACGTATATCCAGCCGATCGGGTAGCTCAAAGAGGCCAGCAGCGCCATCGCCGTCCCCGTGGCATCCAGCCCGTGAAAGCCCTGCCACGCCCCGAGCACGGTCAGAACTCCGAGGAAGCCGACGCCGAGCCCGGCGACCCTGATCCGGGTCGGCCGGTCCTCCGAGAGGGCGACCAGGGACAGGGCCATCCCCCACAGCGGCGAGGTCGCGTTGCAGATACCCGCGAGTGTGGACGGGATCGTCAGCTCGGAGTACGCGAACAGGGAGAACGGCAGCGCGTTGAGCAGGAACGCGGCGACTGCCAGATGCCCCCAGGTCCGCGCCCCCCGCGGCAGCCGCTCCCGCTTCACCGCCATCGCGACCGCGAGCACCGCCGTGCCGAACACCAGCCGCCCCAGCGTGACCTGGAAGGGGCGTAGCCGTCGGTGCCCACCTTGATGAGCAGGAAGCTGAAGCCCCAGAGCAGGGACAGCGCGGCGAAGCGCAGCCGCCAGTCGAGGCGGGGGTGCGGCGCGGCCTCGGCCGGTTCGTGGGAGGCGGGGCCGGTCGAGGCGGAGTCAGTGGAGGCGGTGCTGGTGGAGACGGAGCCAGGGCAGGCGGAGCCGGTGGAGGAGGCGATGCTCATGGCAGCAACGGTCCGCCACGCAATCTCGTAGCACAATCGAGATTTTCGGCGCAGTATCTCGTAGTATTGCTTACATGTTGAACCTGGAGCGCCTGCGCACCCTCGACGCCCTCGCTCGGCACGGCTCGGTCAGCGGTGCCGCCGAGGGCCTGCACATCACGACGTCGGCCGTTTCGCAGCAGATGTCCAAGCTGGAGCGGGAGGTCGGCCAGCAGCTCCTCGCCAAGAACGGCCGGGGTGTGCGGCTCACGGACGCGGGGCTGCTGCTCGCCGAGCATGCGGCGCGCATCCTGTCGCAGGTCGAGCTCGCCCAGTCCGATCTGGAGGCACAGCGCGGCCAGGTGGTCGGTGAGCTGCGGCTCGTCGCGTTCCCCACCGCCCTGCGGGGCCTGTTCCCCGCCGCGCTCACCACGCTGCGGGCCGGCCATCCGGCGCTGCGTCTGCGGACGCGGGAGCTGGAGCCCGAGGACGGGGTCGCCGCGGTGGTCCGGGGGGACGCCGACGTGGCCGTTGTCCTCGACTGGTACAACAAGCCGCTGCCCATGCCGGAGGGACTCGCCAAGGCCGCGATCCTCGACGACCGCGTGGAGATCGCCATGCCCGAGGGGCACCCGCTCGCCGAACGGCGGGAGGTCGACCTGGAGGACTTCGCGGACGACGAGTGGGTCGCCTGGCCCGAGGGCGAGTTCTGTCACGAGTGGCTGGTCTACACGCTGCGCACCAAGGGCATCGAGCCCCGTATCGCCCATCGCGCGGAGGAGCATCACACCCAACTCGCGCTGGTCGCGGCCGGGTTGGGCGTCTGTGTCGCGCCCCGGCTGGGCCGTGACCCGATGCTGCCCGGGGTGCGGGTCGTGCCCGTCCGTGATCGGGTCCACCGGTACGTGTACGCGGTGTGGCGCGCGGACGCCGACCGCCGCCCGTCGATCCGGGCGGCGGTGGACGCCTTGCAGGCGGCGGCCGAGAAGATCGCCGGAGACTGAGACTCGCTAGCGCGACCCCAGTTTCCGGAAGTCCCAGGACACGATCTTCTGTGGCGTCAGCCGCATCCAGGCGTGCCTGCCGTCGTGCGGCATCTCGTCGAGGCCGAAGTTCTTGCGCGCGAACAGTGTCTCGGGGACGTCGAGTTCTGCGCGCAGCTCGCCGACGCGCGGGATCTCGCCCACGAACTCGACGGTGCCGGACAGTTCGACGCCGCGCAGCTGCTCGTACTCCTCACCCGTGTCGATCACGACGGCGACCCGCGGATCGCGGCGCAGCTCGGTCCACCGCTTGCTGCGGACCACCGAGTACAGCCACAGCGAGTTGCCGTCCCAGGCGAACCACAGCGCGCTGACATGCGGGAAGCCGTCGGCGGACACCGTGGCGACCCGGCAGGTGCGCTGCGTGGCGAGGAACTCGTCCAGCTCACCGGGCGTCATCATGATCTTCCGGCCCCGGCGCTGAGTGACGGTCATGCGGCCCCCTCTTCTCTTCTCTCACGTCGTGCCAGAGGAGAGATCCTCTGACATCACGTCAGAAAAGGATGAGTCGTCTTCCGTCCACACGCAATGGTGGCTACGCTCGCCCGCCCACGCCGTCGGTCACAGGGGGAACCATGCCGTCGCCCGCAGAGCTCAGTGAACTCCTCGACCCCGCGACCACCGTCCTACTCACCGTCGAATGCCAGCAGGGCGTCGTCGGACCGGACAGTGCGCTGCCCGAACTCGCCAAGGAAGCCCGCTCCTCGGGCGCTCTCGGCAACGTCGCCCGGCTGGTCGCCGCCGCCCACGAGAGCGGCGTCCAGGTGATCCACGCGATCGCCGAACGCCGCCCCGACGGCCGCGGTGCCAACCACAATGCCCGCCTCTTCCGCGCAGCCGAACGGCTCCCCGTCCAGCAGTTGTCCGGAACGACGGCAGTACGCGTGGCGGCGCCGATCGAGGTCACCGAGGAGGACCTCGTCGTACGACGACTGCACGGCCTGTCCCCGATCCAGGGCACCGACGTCGACGCACTGCTGCGCAACCTCGGCTGCCGCACGCTCGTCGTCACCGGAGTCTCGGCCAACGTCGCGATCCCCAACACCGTCTTCGACGCGGTGAACCGGGGATACGTCGTGGTCGTGCCCCGGGACGCCATCGCCGGAGTGCCCTCCGACTACACCCCGGCGATGATCCGCCACACCCTCGCATTGGTCGCCACGGTCGCGACCACGGACGAGGTACTGGGCGGCCTCAAGCGCCCGTCCCGGGTCAGGCGAGCGTGATTGAGTCGCCCGACACGCTGATCTGCTTGGCGGCCAGCGGCTGGGTCGCGGGGCCCTTCTTCACGCTGCCGTCGAGAACGGAGAACTGGCTGCCGTGACAGGCACAGGAGAGGGTGTCCTCCTTGAGGTCCGTCATCGGGCAGTTCTGGTGGGTGCAGATCGTGGAGAAGGCCTTGTAGTCGCCCGCCGCGGGCTGTGAGACCACGACCTTCTCGTCGCTGAAGACCTTGCCACTGCCCTCCGGGATGTCGGCGGTCTTCGCGAGCGCCGCACCGCCCGCGCCGGCCCCGCCGGACGAGCCGCTCGCTTCGGTGGTCGCGCCGGCGCCGGCGCCCTGTTCGGTGGACGAGCCGGACGCGTCGTCGCCCGATCCGCACGCGGTCAGCGCAACGGCGAGCCCCGCCGCGCCGACCGCCGCCACGACGGTACGGCGGCTCGGACCCGACATGGGCTGAACTGATTCGCTGGTCATGCTGACGTTCCTTCCGGTCATTCGTGATCTGCCGAGAGGTACGGTCCATTCGGACCGGCTGTTCAGACGCTGTCGAAATCCTGACCCGGTCCCGACTGGACGTGGGTAAAGCGGAGCTGTCGGTTCCCTGTCGAGGGCTGTCGGTTTGCTGTCGACGCGGCGGCGCACCGCACCCCCGGGCCGCCCCCGGGCGCCGTCCCCACCCCAGTAACCTGGGGCGATGCTCAAGGAAGTCATCGCGACCCGCTACATCACGCCGCTGCGTGAGGGCGGCTCGCTGCCGGGACTCGTCGAGGCCGACGACTTCGGTACGTACGTCATGAAGTTCACCGGCGCCGGACAGGGCCGCAAGACGCTCGTCGCGGAGGTCGTCTGCGGTGAACTCGCCCGCAGGCTGGGCTTCCGGGTGCCTCGGCTGGTGACCGTGGAACTCGACACGGTGCTGGGGCTCGGCGAACCCGACCAGCAGGTACAGGAGTTGCTCAGGTCCAGCGGCGGCACCAACCTCGGCATGGACTTCCTCTCCGGCGCCCTCGGCTTCGACCCCCTCGCGTTCGCGGTGAGCCCCGAGGACGCCGGCCGAGTCGTCTGGTTCGACGCTCTCGTCAACAACGTCGACCGGTCCTGGCGCAACCCCAACCTGCTGATGTGGCAGGGCGAACTGTGGCTCATCGACCACGGCGCGACCATGATCTGGCAGCACAACTGGCCCGGCGCACAGGCCTCGGCGGAGCGCCCCTACGACGCCTCCGACCACGCCCTCGCCCGCTTCGTCCCCGACGTGCGGGCAGCCGCCGCCGAGTTGGCGCCGTTGGTCACCGAGGACCTGCTCACCGAGGTGACCGCCGAGATCCCGGACGCCTGGCTGGCCGGCGAGCCCGGCTTCGACACCGCGGACGACCTCAGGCGGGCCTACGCGCGGCCACTGCTGGCCCGGGCGGCCGTCGTCCACGAGCGCGTCAACGGAATCGAGGGGACCAAGTGAGCGACCGCCACTTCATCAGGCCGGGCCAGGGCGGCGACCGCGACGTCTTCGAGTACGCCGTCCTGCGCGTCGTACCCCGCGTCGAACGCGGCGAGTGCATCAACGCCGGAGTGCTCGTGTACTGCCGGGCGAAGTCCTACGTGGCTGCCCGGACCCACCTGGACGAGACCCGACTGCGGGCGCTGGACCCCGATGCCGACGTCGCCGGGGTGCGGGCCGCACTCCATGCCGTCGAGGGCGTCTGCGCGGGCGGCGACGCGGCGGGGCAGGCCGCGGGCGACGACCCGGGGCGACGCTTTCGCTGGCTGATCGCGCCCCGCTCGACGGTCGTGCAGCCCGGCCCGGTGCACACGGGGCTCACCGCCGATCCGGCGGCCGAGACGGAGCGACTGCTGGACCTGTTGGTGCGGTGACCGCCCCCGCGTCGGCACCGCACGCGCGCCGGGCGTCAGCCCCTGCGCCGCTTCAGCACGTAACCGGCGGCGAGAGCGGAGCCCGTGACGAAGGCCAGGCCGATGGCGATGTCCCAGCCGCCCGGGCCGGACGTCGTGGCGCCGCCGATCCCGCCTCGGGTGCCGCGGGTCGGCGTGGCAGTGGGACGAGGAGTCACAGGCGTGGCAGGCGTGGCGGGTGTGACAGGCGTGGCCGGCGTGATGGCAGCGGCTGGAGTCTCAGGCGTCACGGGCGCCGAGGAACGGGTCCTGGGGCGCGTCGTGGACGAGATGATGCCCCCGTCGTCCCCGTTGCCGCCGCGGTCCCCGTTGCCTCCGCGACGGGGCAGCGTCTCACAGGCGATCCCGTCGTCCCGTCCCTGATCCTCGTCGAGCCGATGAGGATCGCTGCGGTCCGAGTCGAAGAGAGCCTGCGCGTCCTCCTGGTGGGTGAAACTGCGGCAGTCCAGGTCTTGTGCGTGAGCGGGTTCGGCGAACGGCACAATCGCGGCGATCACGAACAGCGTGCCGACGGCACCGGTGCGACGGCGCATGGAGCGCCTCCTTTCCGGCCATCGATGACTTCGCGCTTCGACGCTAGGTGCCCTTGTGCTCGGCGGCTCGCAGCCGTAGGCCGTTCGGGTGTGCACGGCGGGACACGGCCGAGCGGGGACCATGGCTGGGTACGCCCGGTTCGCGTCGGTCGTACGGGGAATCGATCACACGCAGCCGGTCGGCCGTTGACACCGGGTGCCAGGGCTTCTAGCGTCACGTCTGCTGAAGGTACTAAGCGGTCGCTCACCATCGGGCGCTCCGCACGAGCCGCATCTCGAGGGCGAGGAGAACCAGCAATGTCCACCACTGAGCAGCGGGTCGCCGTGGTTACCGGCGGAGCGCGTGGCATCGGTGCCGCCACCGCCGTACGGCTGGCCGCAGAGGGCCGCGCGGTCGCCGTGATCGACCTCGACGAGGCCGCCTGCAAGGACACCGTGGAGAAGATCACCGCGGCCGGCGGCAAGGCCATCGCAGTCGGCTGCGACGTCTCCGACGAGGCACAGGTCGAGGCGGCCGTCGCGCGGATCGCCGAGGAGCTCGGCGCTCCGACGATCCTGGTCAACAACGCGGGTGTGCTCCGCGACAACCTGCTGTTCAAGATGAGCGTCGCCGACTGGGACACCGTCATGAACGTGCACCTGCGCGGCGCCTTCCTGATGTCCAAGGCCTGCCAGAAGCACATGGTGGACGCGGGCTTCGGCCGGATCGTCAACCTCTCCTCGTCCTCCGCGCTGGGAAACCGGGGCCAGGTCAACTACTCGGCCGCCAAGGCCGGCCTCCAGGGCTTCACCAAGACCCTCGCCAAGGAGCTCGGCAAGTTCGGCGTCACCGCCAACTCCGTCGCCCCCGGCTTCATCGCCACCGAGATGACCAAGGCCACCGCCGACCGCGTCGGCATGGGCTTCGAGGACTTCAAGGCCGCCGCCGCCACCCAGATCCCGGTCGCGCGGGTCGGCGAGCCGGACGACATCGCCAACGCCATCGCCTTCTTCACGGGCGAGGCGGCCGGATTTGTCTCCGGCCAGGTGCTGTACGTCGCCGGCGGACCGCTCGACTAGGAACTGGGAAGACACGGACATGACTGAACTGCCTGAACTCTCCGGCAAGGTCGCCCTCGTCACGGGCGCCAGCCGAGGCATCGGCTACGGCGTCGCCGAGGCGCTCGTCGCACGCGGCGACCGCGTGTGCATCACCGGCCGCAACGAGGACGCCCTCAAGGAGGCCGTCGAGCAGCTCGGCGCCGAGCGCGCCATCTACGTGGCCGGCAAGGCGCACGACGAGGCCCACCAGGCCGTCGCCGTCGAGCGCACCATGGAGGCCTTCGGCCGCGTCGACCACCTGGTCAACAACGCCGGTACGAACCCGGTGTTCGGGCCGATCGCCGACCTCGACCTGGGAGTCGCGCGCAAGGTCTTCGAGACCAACGTGATCTCGGCGCTCGGCTTCGCGCAGAAGACCTGGCACGCCTGGCAGAAGGACAACGGCGGCGCGATCGTCAACATCGCCTCCGTCGCGGGCATCGCGCCCTCGCCGTTCATCGCGGCCTACGGCGTCAGCAAGGCCGCGCTGATCAACCTGACCCAGCAGCTGGCGCACGAGTTCGCGCCCAAGGTGCGGGTCAACGCGATCGCCCCGGCCGTGGTGAAGACCAAGTTCGCGCAGGCCCTGTACGAGGGCCGGGAGGCGGAGGCCGCCGCGGCCTACCCGCTGGGCCGGCTCGGCGTGCCCTCCGACATCGGTGGCGCCGCCGCGTTCCTCACCTCGGACCAGTCCGACTGGGTCACCGGGCAGACGCTGGTCGTCGACGGCGGCATCTTCCTCAACGCCGGCGTCGGCTGACGGACGGGCCCGCGGCACGGCCGACACGGCACCTCGACACGGGCGCCGCTGGACACCAGCGGCGCCCGTGTCGGCGTATCAGGAAATCCTGATCAGGAGACGAAGGACGGGTGACAACGTAGTCACCGCAAGATCGAACAAGTGCTCATTGAGACGGGAGGTCCAACGGCCGGAACACTGCGGTATGGTCTGCCGACCCTTGGTATGGCAGATCGAGGAGCGTGCGCGTGTTCAACCGGATCCGACGCCTGCGGCAGGTGGCGGCCATCGCGTCCATATCGTCCCTGGTGGCAGGATGCGGAGTCCTTTCGTCCGACTCGACGGACGAGGAGGGGCCGATCGTCGTGGGGACCACCGCGGCCCCCAGCACCCTTGATCCCGCCGCGTCCTGGGACAGCTCCTGGGAACTGTTCCGCAACATTTATCAGACACTGCTCAGCTACCCCTCCGGCTCGACGGCCCCTGAGCCCGACGCCGCCGAGAGCTGCCAGTTCACCGACAGCTCGAGCATGAAGTACCAGTGCGAGCTGCGCGAGGGCCTGAAGTTCTCCGACGGGCACGCGCTCGACGCGAAGGCCGTCAAGCACTCGATCGACCGGATCCGGAAGATCAACGTCAACGGTGGCCCCGCCGGACTGCTCGGCAGCCTCGAACGAGTCCAGGTGCTGAACGACCGCGAGATCGTCTTCCACCTCAACAAGGCCGACGCCACCTTCCCGTTCGTGCTCGCCACGCCCGCGATGTCGATCGTCGACCCCGAGGACTACCCGGCGGACAAGCTGCGCGAGGACGGCACGATCGTCGGATCCGGGCCGTACACCCTGGAGTCCTACGAGGAGGGCAAGCGAGCCGAGCTCGTCAAGAACGACGGCTACCAGGGATACGCGGAGCGCAAAAACGATGCGGTAACCATCCGTTACTTCCAGGACTCGCCCCCCATGGTCGCGGCCCTGCGCAACAAGGAGCTCGACGTCGCCTTCCGTGGCCTCGCCGCCGACGACATCGTCGACCTCCAGGCCGACGATGACGACGAGCTGCAGCTGATCGAGGGCTCCGGCACCGAGATCAACTACCTGGTCTTCAACCCGAAGGACCCGATGGCCGGCAAGTCCGCCGTCCGCAAGGCCATGGCCCAGGTCATCGACCGCCCGGCGATCGCCCACAAGGTCTACCGGGACACCGTCGAGCCGCTGTACTCCATGGTCCCCAAGGGCCTGACCGGACACACCACGGGCTTCTTCGACGACTACGGCGAGCCCGACGCGGACAAGGCCCGCTCGATCCTCACCGACGCGGGCATCACGACCCCCGTCCGGCTCACCCTCTGGTACACCAGCGACCGCTACGGCTCCGCGACCAAGGCGGAGTTCGAGGAGCTGAAGAGCCAGCTCGACAAGTCCGGCCTCTTCGACATCACGCTGAAGAGCCGCCCGTGGAAGACGTACGTCGCCGGTTACCAGAAGGGTGAGTACCCGGTGTTCGGGCGTGGCTGGTTCCCCGACTTCCCGGACGCCGACAACTTCATCGCGCCGTTCGTCGGCGAGCAGAACGCGCTCGGCACGCCGTACGTGACGCCCAAGATCACCGAGACCCTGCTGCCCAATTCCCGCGCCCAGAGCGACCGGGCCAACGTCGTCAAGGACTTCGAGGACGCCCAGCGCATCCTCGTCGACGACGCGCGGCTGCTGCCGCTGTGGCAGGGCCGGCAGTACGTGGCCGCGAGCGCCGAGGTCTCGGGCGCCGAACGGGCGCTGGACCCGTCGACGATCATGATGATGGGGGAGCTGTACCGCAAGACCAGCTGGTAGCGGTGGGATGTGCGGTGGGCGGGGCGATTGTCAGTGGCCGCCTGTAGGTTCTGAGGCCTGGAAGTGACCGCAGCGCGGTCGCCCCTCACCGTTCGCCGCACATCGTAAGGAAGTTGACGTGACCGACACCGCCATGCTACCCGAGTCCTGGCGCGGGGTTCTGGGCGACGAGCTTCAGCAGCCCTACTTCAAGGAGCTGACCGAGTTCGTCGAGGAGGAGCGGGCGAAGGGTCCCGTCCACCCGCCGCGCGACGAGGTCTTCGCCGCGCTGGACGCGACGCCGTACGAGCAGGTGAAGGTCCTGATCCTCGGCCAGGACCCCTACCACGGCGAGGGCCAGGGCCACGGTCTGTGCTTCTCGGTGCGCCCCGGCGTGAAGACGCCGCCGTCGCTGCGCAACATCTACAAGGAGATGAAGGAGGAGCTCGGCCTCCCCGTCCCCGACAACGGCTATCTGATGCCCTGGGCCCAGCAGGGCGTCCTGCTGCTCAACGCGGTGCTGACGGTCCGCGGCGGCGAGGCCAACTCGCACAAGGGCAAGGGCTGGGAGAAGTTCACCGACGCGGTGATCCGGGCCGTGGCCCACCGGCCCGACCCTGCGGTGTTCGTGCTGTGGGGCAACTACGCGCAGAAGAAGCTCCCGCTCATCGACGAGACGCGGCACGTGGTGGTCAAGGGCGCGCATCCCTCGCCGCTGTCGGCGAAGAAGTTCTTCGGCTCCCGCCCCTTCACGCAGATCAACGACGCGGTGGCTCTGCAGGGGCACGACCCCATCGACTGGCGGATCCCCGACCTCGGCTGAGCCGCCCGCGGGCCGGTCCTGCCCCGGACCGGCCGGGTGCCGTACGGAGCGGCCTGACCCGGTTTGCCGGTGGGGGCCGTTAGCGTCGAGGGATCAGCCGACGAGGGCCCGGAGGACGCGGTGGCGGAGCGACAGGAGCGTACGGCGCCCGATGCCGTGCTGACGCGGATCGGGCAGGTCGTCATGCTGCATCACGCGGGGGACCGCGAGGAGGCCCGGCGCCGGCTGCTGGACCTGTGGACGGAGCTCGGCGAGGACGGCGACCCCCTGCACCGCTGCACCCTGGCGCACTACCTGGCCGATACACAGGACGACCCCTGTGACGAACTGGCCTGGGATCTGCGGGCGTTGACCGAGGCCGAGGGGGCCGGTGCCGGCGACGGACGTGACGCGCCGGCCGTACGGGCGCTGTATCCCTCGCTGCACCTGAATCTTGCCGCCGACTATGTGAAGCTCGACCGCGCCGAAGCCGCCCGCGTCCACCTGCGCCGGGCGCGGGGAGCGGCGGGTGCGTTGGCTGACGACAGATATGGGGACGGGGTACGGGCGGAGATCAGGCGGTTGGAGGTGCGGCTGGGTGAGGGGCCGTAGCGGCAGAAGGGGAGCGGGGACGGCCCGTAGCGGGAGCAGGCGGGAGGCCGGGGGCCGCGGCGGCACCAGGGCGGGCGGCGGATGTCCGCTCACCCGCCGCTGCTCACCGGCCGCTCAATGGCCGTACGTCTGCTCGCAGATCCTCGACTCCGGGCTGTCGGCCCGCCAGCCGCCGTACTGCTTGCCCAGCGCGCAGACGTTCGTGTTCTTCGGGACCTCCGGGCGGGTCGAATCCGGCACGTCGGGGATCTCGAACGGTGGCGCCTTCGGAACCTTGCGGGCCGGGCGGCGGGGCTCCTGGCGCTCGGGACGGGGGCGGGGGTGCGAGTCAGGGGCGGGTGGTGTGTGCGCCGTGGGCGGGGAGCCGGGGGACGTGGAGTGCGCAGCGGACGACGTGGGCGTCGGGCGGCGGGACGGGCCGATGAACGCCAGGGCCTCGCGGGCCGGTGCCTGCACGATCTCGGGGTCCCGGTGTCCGCTCGGGCGCGGCTCGGCCGGCTGCGACGGTGCCGTCGGCCCGTCGGACGTCGGCGGTCGCTCGACCGTCGTACAGCCGGAGAGGGCCGAGATGGCCACGGTGACCAGGAGCGTTGCGGTGGTCGTCGTTCGATGCACCCGCGCAACTCTGCTGGGTTCGGCGGCCGTTGGGACAGTGGACGAGCGAACCTTGCTCCCTACGGGTGATCTCTGACCCCGTAAGGGCGGCCCGGTCCCGCCGCGGCTGACGTCAGTCGCCGGTGGCGCCGTCGGCACGCTCGCGGAGCAGGTCGGCGTGGCCGTTGTGGCGGGCGTACTCCTCGATCATGTGGGTGATGATCCAGCGCAGATTGAAGGGCTCACCCCTGCGGCTCCTGCCCTTGGAGACGTCGTCCAGGCCGAGGCCGGCCGCATTGCGACGGGCGTTGTCGATCTCGGTCTGCCAAGTCGCGTGGGCCTCGTCCCAGGTGTCGGCCTCGGTGAAGTGGAAGTCGCCGTCCGGGTCGTCCTCGTTGCAGTAGAGGACCCCGAGGTCCTCGTCCAGGAGGATCTCGTGGAACCAGAACCGCTCCACCTCCGCCATGTGCCGCACCAGCCCCATCAGGGTCAGCTCGGACGGCTCCACGGAGGCGGTCCTGAGCTGGGCGTCGGTCAGGCCTTCGCACTTCCAGGCGAGAGTCTGCCGGTGGTAGTCCAGCCAGCCCTCCAGCATGGTGCGCTCGTCGGCGAGGGTGTCGGGCTCATGGCGTTCGATGGTCATGCCCGCATCGTTTCTCAACTCGGGCCGTTTGACGAGGAGTTTTCACGGCCGGACGGCTCACCGGCCGAACATCCCGTCGAGTAGTTCGCGCAGGCTCGCCCGCACCTCCGCCGGCCCCGGCGCCTGCGAGCTGAAGGACCCGGCGACACAGCTGAACATCAGCCCGTCCGCCCAGGCGACCAGGGACAGCACGTGCCGAGCCGGGTCCGTCGACCCCATCGCGCTCACCAGGGCGGTGAGCTGGTCGCGGAAGCGGGCGCCGGCCGCGTCGAAGTAGACGCGCAGCTCCGGGCGGCGCGTGGCTTCCAGGGCCAGTTCGTAGCGGGCCAGCGTCAGTTCGCGGTTGCGGGTGAGGGCGCGGTGAGTCGCCAGGGCCAGGCCGTCGACCAGCGAGTCGAGGCCGCCCCGCGGGTCGGGCAGCTCCTCCAGCGCCAGCACCCGCGCCTCGCGGTCGGCGAGCCGCCGCACCGCCAGCTCCAGCAGCGCCTGCCGGGTGCGCGCCAGATTGGACGTCGAGCCCTGGGGAAGCCCGGCCGTCTCGTCGACCGCCCGGTGCGTCAGCCCGCGCATCCCACGCTCGGCGATCAGCGCGAGGGCGGTGTCGGCGACGAGATCGGTGCGCGCGGCGCGCGGGGTGTGCTCGGACATGGAGATCAACCTACCTCTCGCACTACGTCTGTAGTACATCGGACTACATCTGTAGTACAGTCGGCCGCGTGAGTCACTACATCTGTAGTTACGCAGGAGGAGTCATGGCACAGTCCAAGCGGGCCGTCGTGATCGGCGGTGGCATCGGAGGCCTGACCGCGGCCGCGGCGCTGCACGGGATCGGCTGGGACGTCACGGTTCTGGAGCGGGCCCCGTCCCTGGAGCCGGTCGGTGCCGCCATCTCCCTCGCGCCCAACTCCCTGCGCGCGCTGGACGTCATCGGACTCGGCGACGAGATCCGCGATCTGGCCGCCTGGCAGGGCGACGGGGGAGTGCGCACACCTTCCGGACGCTGGCTCTCCCGCACCGACGCGGACGCCGTCGCCGCACGCTTCGGCGGCCCCCTCGTCCTCCTCCACCGGGCCACCCTCGTCAACAGCCTCGCCGCGCTCCTCCCGTCCGGGGCCGTCCGCACCGGGGTCGCCGCGACCGTCACCGACCCCGGCGACGCCGACCGTCCGGCGCGCGTGGCGACCTCGGACGACGAGATGGAGGCCGACCTCGTGGTGGCCGCCGACGGCATCCGGTCCGGCGTCCGCCCGGTGCTCTTCCCGGACCACCCCGGCACCGTCTACTCCGGTTTCACCACGTGGCGGGTCGTGGTCCCGGTGCCCGGCGCGGAGTTCGCCTCGCACGAGTCCTGGGGCCGGGGCCGCATCTGGGGCTCGCACCCGCTCAAGGACGGCCGGGTCTACGCCTACGCCGCCGCGATCACGCCCGCCGGAGAGCGGGCTTGCGACGACGAGAGGGCCGAACTGCTGCGCCGCTACGGCGACTGGCACGACCCGATCCCCGCGATCCTCGCCGCCGCCCGCCCCGAGGACGTCCTGCGCCACGACGTCCACCACATCGCCGAGCCGATGCCCGCCTACCACCGCGGACGGGTCGCCCTGGTCGGGGACGCCGCGCACGCCATGCCGCCGATGCTCGGGCAGGGCGGCAACCAGGCCATCGAGGACGCCGTGGTCCTCGCCCACCACTGCGGCGACCTCGCCGCCTACACGGCAGCCCGCCTCCCGCGTACGACCGCCCTCGCCCGTCAGGCCGTCAAGGTCGCCCGCCTCAACCTGATGACCGGACGCGCCGGGATCGCCGTGCGGAACGCCACGCTCGCGGGCCTGTCCAAGGTCGCGCCCGCACTCTTCCTGCGGAGCTTCGAGGCGATCGCCGACTGGGGGCCGCCGCAGCAGCCGTATGCTTCCAGGCAGACCCCGGCAGACAAGCAGTTGAGGAGAACACCCCGTGAAGGTCGGCTGCATCGGACTCGGTGACATCGCGCAGAAGGCCTACCTGCCGGTGCTCGGTGTGCAGCCCGGGGTCGAACTGCATCTGCAGACCCGTACGCCCGCGACCCTCGCCCGGGTCGCCGACGGCCTCCATCTGCCGCCGGAGCGTCGGCACACGGACCTCGACTCGCTCCTCGCCCAGGGCCTCGACGCCGCCTTCGTGCACGCGCCCACCGTCGTGCACCCGGAGATCGTGACCCGGCTGCTGGAGGCGGGCGTGCCGACGTACGTCGACAAGCCCCTCGCCTACCAACTCGCCGACTCGGAGCGGCTGGTGGCGCTCGCCGAGCGGCGGAACGTGAGCCTCGCCGTCGGCTTCAACCGGCGTTACGCCCCCGGGTACGCGCAGTGCGCCGACCATCCGCGCGAGCTGATCCTGATGCAGAAGAACCGCGTCGGGCTGCCGGAAGAGCCGCGCTCGATGATCCTGGATGACTTCATCCACGTCGTGGACACGCTCCGCTTCCTCGCGCCCGGTCCGGTCGACGACGTGAGCGTGCGAGCCCGCGTCGAGGCAGGACTGCTGCACCACGTCGTGCTGCAGCTCGCCGGGGACGGCTTCACCGCACTCGGCGTGATGAACCGGCTCAGCGGATCGGCCGAGGAGATCCTCGAGGTGTCCGGGCAGGACACCAAGCGTCAGGTCCTCAACCTCGCCGAGGTCGTCGATCACAAGGGCCAGCCGACCGTGCGGCGGCGCGGCGACTGGGTGTCGGTGGCCCGGCAGCGCGGCATCGAGCAGGTGGTGCTCGCCTTCCTCGACGCCGTGCGCGCGGGCAAGGTGCTCAGCGCCCGGGACGCGCTGGCGACCCATGAGCTGTGCGAGCGGGTCGTACGCGCGGTTCAGGAGCAGGGCGCCTGAACCGGGGACGCAGGGTCCGAACGCCCTCGGTCGCGGCCCACGCGGCAATGATCAGCAGTGCCGCCAGCAGCGGCCAGTCGCCGAAGCGGACGTACGGCGTGACACCGTCGGCCAGCGGAACCTCGTAGACCGTACTGGTGCTCTCGCTCGTCCCCAGCCAGGAACCAACGCGCTGCCCGCTGGGGCCGTACACGGCGGAGACGCCGGTCAGCGTCGCATGCACCATCGGCCGGCCGGTCTCTGCGGCGCGCAGTGCGGCGAGCGAGGCGTGCTGCTCCGGGGCCCAGCTCTGCTGGAACGTGGAGGTCGCCGACTGGGCGATCAGCACCTCCGCACCGCGGTCGACGAGGTTGCGGCTCATGTCGGAGAACGCGGACTCGAAGCAGACCATCGGGCCGATGCGCAGCCCGTGCCCGGCGTCCATCACGACCTGCTCCGTGCCCTGCCGGCGGTCCTCGGCGGCAGCCTTGCCGACGGAGGTGGCCCAGCCCAGCATCGAGCGCAGCGGTATGTACTCCCCGAAGGGCACCAGCCGCATCTTGTCGTAGCGGGCGCCGGTCGGGCCGTCCGGGCCGACGAGGATCGAGCTCTTGTAGATGCCGGGCCGGTCGGAGCGCTGCGCGTCCACGTTGACCAGGATGTTCGCCCCTGTCTCGCGGGACAGTGCCGCGAGCCGACGCGCGAAGTCGGGCCGGTCGTCGAGGTCGTAGCCGACGCTGCTCTCGCCCCAGACGACCAGGTCGACGCCCTGGCCGGCCAGCGCGCGGGTGAGCTGCTCCTCCCGGTCGAAACGCCGCTCGGGCCTGTCCGGGCCCTGGATGACGCCGGGCTGCACCACGGCTATCCGGACGCGGTCCTCGACGTCCGGGCGCGGGGACCACACCCAGGCGGCCGAGGCGGCGACGGCCGTGGCGAGCAGCCCGGCCAGCGCGGGGACCCGGCAGCTGCGCAGCACCACCAGCACGGCGACCGCGACGTTCACGGCCACGATCAGGAAGCTGATCAGCCACACGCCGCCCACCGAGGCGACCCGCAGCGCGGGTTCCACCTCCCACTGACTGGAGCCCAGCACGCCCCAAGGCCCGCCGAGTCCCTGCCAGGAACGGACGAGTTCGATCAGCAGCCAGCCGGACGGCAGCACGACGAGGGCCGCCGCGACCCGTCCCGGCGACGGCCGCGCGGCCAGGAAGCGGCGCACCAGCCAGCCCCAGGGGGCCCACAGCGCGCCCAGCAGGGCGGCGATGACGAACGTGAAGACATGCAGGTTCGGCAGCAGCCAGTGGTGCATCGCCAGCATGAAACCGAAGCCGCCCCACCAGCCGTCGTGCAGCGCCCGCCGTCCCGTCGGGGCGGAGCGCAGCAGCGCGATCCACGGCACCAGGGCGACGTACGCGAACCACCACCACGACGGCTCGGGGAAGGCCAGCACGGGCAGCGCGCCGGCCAGAACGGCGGTGATCGAACGCCGCCACGGGGAGGTGAGCCAGTGGTTGATCGTCTTCATGCATCGCCTCCTACCCCGTGGTTCTTCCAGTGTGAGGCCAGGCACTGACCCTGGGACAGTGGGCGTCCGCTCGGGTGATCACGCCGGGTGATCACGTCCGGTGATCAGGGTCAGGTGGTGACGGCCGGTGCGGTCCGGTCGGGCAGACGGCGCCACTTCTCCTGTACGACCACTTCGTGCAGCCGCCAGCCGTCGTCCGTGCGCAGCAGCCCGAAGGCGTAGCGGCCGCCGCACACGAAGTCGGGGGCGGAGGAACCGTCGCCGTTCGCGGCGAACCGCATCGGATTGATGTAGTCGGCCTGCACCCTGGCCGTGTCGCCGATGTCCTGTTCCAGGTTCCCGAAGCGCACCCTGCGGTTGACGATCAGGTGCTGGCGCATCGAGAACAGCCCCATGCTCTCCGCGAGCCACGTGGCGACGCTCCCGGCGTCCCCCTCGATCCCGCCTGCCGACCGGTAGTCCGCGCGTCCATCCGGGGTGAACAGACTCCGGTATGCCTCCCAGTCCCCGTCGTCCACGGCCACCGCGTACTCGGTGACCATTCCGTCGACTGCCATCCGGTCCCTCAGGGTGGCGACCTCCACACGCTGCGTCATCGGCTCAGTGTTGGGCATGAGGTGCATGGAGCCAAGGGGGCGTGCAGCGATATTCGGTGGATGGGGGTGCGCTCGGCGGGCGAGGCTGTTCCTGTGAACGATCAGAACGGCCGACCCGTCGAGCGTGAACCCAAGTTCCGTGTGCGCGCACAGCACACCGAGTCCACCGTCACCGTCTATCAGGCCTACCGGCCCGAGATCGGCCGGGCTGCGGCGGTAAGCGGGCGCTTTCCGCCTTCCTGGAGCCGCGACCGGATGACGTGGGTCAAGCCGTCGTTCCTCTGGATGATGTACCGCTGCGGCTGGGCCACCAAGGAGGGTCAGGAGACCGTCCTCGCCGTCGAGATCAGCCGCGAGGGCTTCGAGTGGGCGCTGCGGCACGCGTGCCTCTCGCACTACGTGCCTGTCCTGCACGACGACCGGGACGCCTGGAAGCGGCAGTTGAGGGCGGTGCCCGCGCGCGTGCAGTGGGATCCGGAGCGCGATCTGCGCCTCAGCCCTCTGCCGTACCGGTCCTTGCAGCTGGGGCTCGGAGGGGAGGCGGCGGCGAAGTACGCGGACGAATGGATCCTCGGCATCAAGGATGTGACGCCGCTCGCCACGGAGATGCAAGCGCGTGTGCGGGCGGGTGAACTGGAGTGTGCGGCCGAGTTGTTGCCGAACGAGCGGCCGTATCCGTTGGGTGAGGACGTCCTGGCGCACCTGGCCGCCTAGCCGCGGCCGAGCGTCAACCGGCGCTGCTCGCACCGGGTTCCGGCTTCAGGCCGCCTCGATGACCTCACCGCGGATCGCGGCCGCCCACTCGACGACCAACAGCTCGTACTCCGCGCGCTCCTGAGCGGACAGCGAGCCGCCCGCGCGCAGCCACAGGGCGCGGATCTCCTCGTTCACCTCGGCAGCAGACCGCACGGAACCAGGGCCTAAGGAATGGGGGGACATGCGGCCAAGCCTAGGGGCAAGGACTGACAGTGCGCTACCGGCCGGCTACGCAGAACGTATGTGATTGGTCACGGATTCCGCGGGGGGTGTTTGGGCGAGCGTCCGTACCGACTCACGGGTCAGCAGGTCGGACGGTCAGTCGGTCCACACGACCATGCACTGCCCGCGCCGCGCTGCGCCGCCGTAGAACTCCTGCATCGCGGTGAAGTGCTCGACAAGGTAGTCCCGTACGTCACCGGCGAATTCGCGGACGAAGCCGCACGCGGCGGCCGCGTCCATGGGATGGGACGGCAGCTCGGCCAGGAGGTCGTCCAGATCGACGGCGTAGAGGGCGCGGGCAATCTCCGCGACTGTGGCAGGGCCGAGGAGGCGGGGCGGGCCGTCGATGCCGTCGTGCACCTCATCCTGGTCGAGGAAGCCGATGTCCCCGCCGGGGTCCCCGGAGACGGCCCGGTCGAGCAGTGCGATCAGGCCTGCGTCGGTTCCCGTCGCGCGGCAGTACCGAATGAGGCCCCAGATCGCCCAGTCCGTGTCGAGGAGATCGGTCGGCGGTGGATGCCAACCGGGTGCTCCCCCTGGCGAGTCGAGTGCCGAGGTGCGACAGCGTTCGAGGTAGGCCGGGGTGACGCGGGCGAACTGCTGGGTGAGCGCCATGGACGGCGTACGCGTCAGCCCGCCGACTCCGCCGCGTGCGGGCTCAGGACGCCCGTCGCCACCAGGGCGATGATGACGATGCCGAGTGCGATGCGGTACCAGACGAACGGCATGAAGCTCTTGGTCGAGATGAACTTCATGAACCAGGCGATGACCGCGTAGCCGGTCACGAAGGCGATCACCGTCGCGAAGATCGTCGGGCCCCAGGTCACGTGGTCGCTCTCCATCGCGTCCTTGAGCTCGAACAGGCCCGAGGCGAGGACGGCCGGGATGGCGAGGAGGAAGGAGTAGCGGGCCGCGGACTCGCGGGAGTAGCCCATGAAGAGGCCGCCGCTGATGGTGGCGCCGGAGCGGGAGACTCCGGGGATGAGCGCCGCGGACTGGCACAGGCCGAAGATCAGGCCGTCCTTCACGCCCAGGTCCTCAAGTCCCTTGCGCTGCTTGGCGGCGCGGTGCCGGCCGCCCGACTCGTCGCGTGCCGCGAGCCGGTCCGCGATGCCGATGATGATGCCGACGACGATCAGCATCGTGGCCGTGATGCGCAGGTCGCGGAAGGGGCCCTCGATCTGGTCCTTGAGCGTCAGGCCCAGCACACCGATCGGGATCGAGCCGACGATCACCAGCCAGCCCATCTGGGCGTCGTGGTCGCGCCGCATCTCCTTGTTGGTCAGCGACCGCAGCCACGCCGAGATGATCCGCCCGATGTCCTTGCGGAAGTAGATCAGTACGGCAATCTCCGTGCCGATCTGGGTGATCGCCGTGAAGGCCGCACCGGGGTCCTCCCATCCCGAGAACGCCGCGGTCAGGCGCAGGTGCGCGCTGGAGGACACGGGGAGGAACTCGGTCAGCCCCTGGACGAGTCCGAGGATGAGGGATTCAAACCAAGACATGAAGTTACGGAGTCCAAGTGCTGATGGCGGCAAGGGATGAAGGGGGACACCGCGTCGGCGGCGCAGTGATCGCAGGTGTCGAGGGGCAGCGTAGCGCCCCGCGAAGTCGGCTCCGGCACAGGGGCCTCGCTCCGGCTGGAGCGACGGGCTTCAGGATGCCGCCGGTCCCGTCACCGTCCAACCGGGCGCCTGGGGGTGGGCCGTGAGGTCCTCGTGGTGCACCGCGCCGCCACAGGCCCGGCAGGTGACGACCGCGACGAGTTCGTTGCCGCAGGTGTGCTCGATCACCATGGGGCGGTCGCCGTCCGTGCGCAGGTGGCGGTCGCCCCACGCCATGAGGGTCATCAGGACCGGCTCAAGCTCCAGTCCCGCCGGCGTGGGCCGGTACTCGAACCGCTGCGGGCGCTCGCTGTAGGCGCGCTTGGTGAGGATGCCGGCGTCGACGAGGCGGCGCAGCCGGGTGGCCAGGATGTCGCGCGGAGCGCCGATGTTGCGCACCAGCTGGTCGAAGCGGCCGTTGCCCAGACACACCTCGCGCAGGACGAGCAGCGAGTACTTCTCGCCGACGAGCGCCAGCGCGTCGGCGATGGAACAGGGGCGCGGGTCTTTGGTGGCGGCCATGCGGCTCAGTTTAGGGGGAGGGTTCGACTTTCCAACTTGTGGGTTTGATTTTCCAACCCGCCAGGCTATGGTGAGTTTGACTTTCCTACTCACCAGTAATCGCGCCGGTGATCGCCCCGGCGGCCAAGGAGGCCCGCACCATGCGTGACGCAGTCATCGTCGAAGCCGTACGCACCCCGATAGGCAAGGGCAAGCCGAACGGCGCCCTGGCGCACGTCCACCCTGTCGAGCTCCTCGCCCACACCCTGCGCACGCTCGTCGAGCGCTCGGGCGTCGACCCGGCGCTGATCGACGACGTCATCGGCGGCACCGTCGACCAGGTCGGCGAGCAGGCCATGAACACCACCCGCTACGCAGCCCTGTCGGCAGGCTTCCCGGAGACGGTCCCGGCGACCACCGTGGACCGCCAGTGCGGCTCCTCCCAGCAGGCCGTGCACTTCGCCGCCCAGGGCGTCATCTCGGGCGCGTACGACATGGTCGTCGCGTGCGGGGTCGAGTCGATGAGCCGGGTGCCGATGTGGTCGAACGTGCCGCCCGGGAAGGACCCCTTCGGCCCCGGCATCGCCGAGCGCTACCCCGAGGGGCTCGTCCCGCAGGGCATCAGCGCCGAACTGATCGCGGCCAAGTGGTCGATCACGCGCGAGCAGATGGACGCGTTCGCCGTCTCCTCGCACCACAAGGCCGCCGCGGCCTGGGACAAGGGCCTCTTCGACGCCGAGGTCGCGCCCCTGGAGGGCGTCTCGCGCGACGAGTGCGTACGCCCCGGCAGCACCCCCGAGATCCTCGCCGGCCTCAAGCCCGCCTACCACGACCCGGTCTTCGCCGAACGCTTCCCGCAGATCGAGTGGAACGTCACCGCGGGCAACGCGAGCCCCGTCAACGACGGCGCCTCCGCCGTGCTCATCATGTCCGGTGAGGCGGCGGCCCGGCTCGGCCTGCGCCCTCTGGCGCGGCTGCACAGCTTCTCCGTCACCGGCTCCGACCCCGTCCTCATGCTCACCGGGGTGATACCGGCGACGGAGAAGGTGCTGCGCCGGGCGAACCTGTCTCTCGACGACATCGACCTGTTCGAGGTCAACGAGGCCTTCTCCAGCGTCGTGCTCGCCTGGCGGCAGGAGACCGGCGCGGACCTCGCCAAGGTCAACGTGCACGGCGGCGCGATCGCGATCGGCCATCCGCTCGGCGCCAGCGGAACCCGTCTGACCACGACCCTGGTGCACGCGATGCGCGAGCGCGGCGCCCGCTACGGCCTGCAGACGATGTGCGAGGCGGGCGGCCTCGCCAACGCGATGATCCTGGAGTCGGTGTAGCCGCGCCCGCGGCAGGCGAAACGGTTCAGCGGACCCGCAGGTGGTGGCGCTTGCGCCATGCCACCACCGCGCCGGCCAGCGCCGGCAGGGCGATACAGGCGAGCGCGATCAGGAAGGCGGGCGACGTCGGTGTGGAGGCACGGGCACCGGCGACGACGTACGCGGCGACGTTCGGGATCGAACCGATGGCCGTCGCGAGCAGGAACGGGACATAGCCCATGCGGGAGACGGCGGCGGCATAGTTCGCGGCCCAGAACGGCACACCGGGGAACAGCCGCACCGCCAGCATCGAGCGGAAGCCGTGTCGGCTGAACTGGCCGTCCGCCGCCTTCAGCAACCGGCCGCGCAGCAGCGGGCGCAGCGCCTCCTGGCCGAGCAACCGCCCCAGCCCGAACGCGATCCCGGCCCCCAGCACCGTGCCCGCCATAGCCGCGCCGATGCCCCACTCGGAGCCGAAGAGCGCGCCCGCCGCGAGGTTCAGCAGTGGCCGCGGCACGAACGCCACCGTGATCAGCCCGTACGCCACGGCGAACAGCACCAGCGCGGCCGGGCCCGCCACCTGGGGCGGCCAGCCGTTCGCCAACAGCTTCTGCGGCTCGAAGAGCAGCACGGACGAAGCCGCCGCCGCGAGCAGGACCAGGAGCAGGGACAGCCGGGACCACGGCGAGATCAGCGTTCTCGTGCAGCGCGCGGCGAAGCCCGCGGGCACGGGGACGGGAACGGGTACGGCTGCGGGGGCGGATACTGCGAGCTCCGTGGCGGCGGCCCGGGAAGAGGCCTTGGCGGTGCCCCCAGAGCGGGTGGTGGCATCGTCGAGCATCCGGCGACACTAACCGACAAAGATGTGTGATCGCCGTATGGTTCGTCTCATGAGCGTCACAGGAGGGGGAACAACGGAAGTTCCCCGCAGTGGTCTGGCCGACACGGTCCTGGAGCGGCTCACCGCCACGTACGGCGCCGCCGCGGACCCGCAGCGCGCTGTCGCCGCCCGGGCGTACATGAAGGACATCGCCCCGTTCCTCGGCATTCCCACCCCCGAGCGCCGCGCCCTCTCCCGCGCCGTCCTCAAGGGCACCCCACGCCCCGACGAGGCCGACTGCACGGCGATCGCCCTGCGCTGCTGGGAGCTGCCCGAGCGGGAGTACCACTACTTCGCCGTCGACTATCTCCGCCGGCACGTGGGGCGCTGCTCCTCCGGCTTCCTGCCGGTGACCCGGCACCTCATCACCGCCGTCTCCTGGTGGGACACCGTCGACGCACTCGCCGCACACGTCGTCGGCGGGCTCGTCGCGGCCGGCCCGAAACTCACCGCCGACATGGACGCCTGGATCGCCGACGACGACCTGTGGGTCGCCCGCACCGCCCTCCTCCACCAGCTGCGCTACAAGGACCACACCGACACCCGGCGCCTCTTCGCCTACTGCCTGCGCCAGTCCGGGCACACCGACTTCTTCATCCGCAAGGCCATCGGCTGGTGCCTGCGCGAGTACGCCAAGACCGACCCAGAGGCCGTACGGGATTTCCTGGCGCGGGAACAGGGCAGGTTCGCGCCGCTGTCGGTGCGGGAGGCACTGAAGAACATCGGGGCATAGGGCCGCGAACTCCCCATCCGCGAAAAACCATTCGACGCCGGACATGGCGTCGACGATGATCGACCTCATGTTCCGGCACGCCTTCGTCCTCGCAGCATCCGCAGTCGCGGATGCCACGAAGGCTGCCGTTCCGGTCTTCCTGACCGCCGTCGACGGCGCCCGAAGCTGACCCTCTCCGGACAGTCCGGCGGACCCCGCAGGGGGAGGGTCGGCAGGTCCTTGGGGTCCCCCTCTCGCACGCGAGCTCTCCGACGCGAGATCACCTTTTGCAGAGACTTCGAGGTACAGCCATGTCCAAGACGGCATACGTGCGCACCAAACCGCATCTGAACATCGGCACGATGGGTCATGTCGACCACGGCAAGACCACGCTGACCGCCGCCATCACCAAGGTCCTCGCCGAGCGCGGGTCCTCCACGTTCGTGCCCTTCGACCGCATCGACCGGGCGCCGGAGGAGGCCGCGCGCGGCATCACCATCAACATCGCCCACGTCGAGTACGAGACCGACACCCGCCACTACGCGCACGTCGACATGCCGGGCCACGCCGACTACGTCAAGAACATGGTCACCGGCGCCGCGCAGCTCGACGGGGCCATCCTCGTCGTCTCCGCGCTCGACGGGATCATGCCGCAGACCGCCGAACACGTGCTGCTCGCCCGGCAGGTGGGCGTCGACCACATCGTGGTCGCGCTCAACAAGGCCGACGCGGGTGACGAGGAGCTCATCGACCTCGTCGAGCTGGAGGTCCGCGACCTGCTCACCGAGCACGGCTACGGCGGCGACGCCGCGCCCGTCGTACGGGTGTCGGGGCTGAAGGCCCTGGAGGGGGACCCCAAGTGGACGGCGTCCGTCGAGGCGCTGCTCGACGCGGTGGACATCTACGTTCCGATGCCGGAGCGGTATGTGGACGCGCCGTTCCTGCTGCCGGTCGAGAACGTGCTCACGATCACCGGCCGGGGGACCGTGGTGACCGGCGCCGTGGAGCGGGGCACCGTGCGGGTCGGCGACCGGGTCGAAGTGCTCGGGGCGGGGCTGGAGAGCGTGGTCACCGGCCTGGAGACGTTCGGCAAGCCCATGGACGAGGCGCAGGCCGGGGACAACGTGGCGCTGTTGCTGCGCGGGGTCCCCCGGGACGCGGTGCGCAGGGGGCACGTGGTCGCCGCGCCGGGCAGTGTCGTTCCGCGCAGTCGCTTCTCCGCACAGGTGTACGTGCTCTCGGCCCGTGAGGGCGGGCGTACGACTCCTGTCGTCACCGGGTACCGGCCGCAGTTCTACATCCGTACGGCGGATGTGGTGGGCGACATCGACCTCGGTGAGGTGGGTGTCGCGCGGCCCGGGGAGACGGTTGCGATGACCGTCGAACTGGGGCGTGAGGTGCCCTTGGAGCCAGGGCTCGGGTTCGCCGTCCGTGAGGGTGGCAGGACTGTCGGGGCGGGGACCGTGACCGCCGTCTTGTGAGGGCGCTTCGGTTGGTGGGGACTGCGGGATCGTCGTGGCTGATCCCGCAGTGCCCCGCGCCCTGCCGGGGCGCTCCCGTGCATTCCTTCGGAGTCCTGCCGCCACAATGAGAAGGTGAATGAGCCCATACCCGTGACCCGGCCCGTCGACTACGGCACCGCCAAGCTGATGCCCGACGTCGATCGGAAGTGGGCCTGGTTGCTGACCATCGACGGGGCTCCTCAGTCGTACGTGGATCTTGACGAACCGACACACCTGGAGTTCGAGTACGCCCGGCGGCTGGGGCATGTGCTCGACACCGTCGCCGACGCGGGGCGGCCGCTGGACGTGCTGCATCTCGGGGGCGGCGCGCTCATGCTGCCCCGGTACGTGGCCGCGACCCGGCCCGGCTCACAGCAGGACGTGGTCGAGGCCGATCGTGGGCTGCTGGAGCTGGTCTCCGAGCATCTGCCGGTTCCGGACGGGGCCGGCATCCGGCTGCACGCCGGGGACGCCCGGGACTGGCTGGAGACGGCCGCGGACGACTCGGCCGATGTGCTCGTGGCCGATGTCTTCGGCGGGTCACGGGTGCCGGCGCACCTGACGTCGGTCGCGTACGTCCGTCAGGTCGCGCGGGTTCTGCGGGGCAGTGGCGTCTATGTGGCGAACCTCGCCGATGCCGCGCCCTTCGCCTTCCTGCGCTCCCAGCTCGCCACCTACGGCACGGTGTTCGAGGAGCTGGCGCTGATCGCCGAGCCGGGTGTGCTGCGCGGCAGGCGGTTCGGCAACGCGGTGCTCGTCGCCGCGCACCGGCCCTTCGACACGGCGGCCCTGGCCCGCCTCACCGCCTCCGACGCCTTCGCGGCGAGGGTCGAACACGGGCCCGGCCTGCGGGAGTTCATCGGCGGGGCGCGGCCGGTGCGGGACGAGGACGCCGTACCGTCACCCGAGCCCCCGGACGGGGCTTTCAGCATCGGCTGAGCCGAGGTGGCCGCTCGCGGTCACCTGCTTGGTACGACGCCGTAGGTTCCGTACGTCCGGTACGCACAGGACCGCCGCCGTGACGACCACGACCAGCGCGGCGCACCCCCACAGCGCGGACGTGCGCCCGACCGCCGTCTCCGCCGGGCCGGCCAGGGCCGTCGCCAGCGGGACCAGCGCGACCGAGCCGAACCAGTCGTACGCGGCGACCCGGGACAGCTTCTCCTCCGGTATCTCCTGATGGAGTGCCGTCATCCAGGAGACGCCGAACACCTCCAGCGTCACGCCGGTGAGGAACATCACCGCGCACAGCACGCTGATCGGCGCGGGAACGGCGAGCGCGGCGGAGGGGAGGGCGAGCGGGAAGACGCACAGGGTGCCGGCGAGGAGCAGGCGGCGTGGCTTCCAGCGGGTCATGAGCAGGGCTCCGGCGACCGTGCCCGCGCCGAAGAAGCCCAGCGCCAGGCCCCACGGGCCCGCCCCGCCCAGGTGGTCCCGGGCGACCAGCGGGCCGTAGACCGCGTCGGCCGCGGCGACGACCGCGTTCGCGATGGAGAACTGCACGACGACAGCCCACAGCCACGGCCGCCCGGCGAACTCCCGCCAGCCGTCCCGCAGATCGGCGAGCATTCCGCCGCCCGGCGCACGCTGCGGAATGTGACTCACGTCGAGGAACGCCCGCATGGACCCCGCGACGGCGAAGGCCGCCGCGTCGGCCGCCAGCACCCAGCCGGGCCCGATCGCGGCCACCATGGCACCGCCGAGGGCGGCCCCGCCGACCGCCGCTCCCTGCATGGCCATCCGGAAGACGGCGAACGCCCGGCTCGCCTGCTCGCCCTTGACCGACGACAGCAGCATGCCCTCGGCCGCCGGGCTGAAGAACGCCTGCCCGGTGCCGCCGAGGGCGGTCAGCAGCATCATCTGCCACAGCTGGGCCTCGCCGGCAACGACGAGCGCGGCGAAGGCGGCCTGGGAGAGACAGTTGAGGGCGTTGGCCGCGACCATCACCCGGTGCCGCGGGACCCGGTCCGCGACGGCACCGCCGATGAGCAGGAAGAGCACCAGGGGCAGGGTGCGGGAGGCGGCCACCAGGCCCACGTCCCCGCCGTCGCCGCCGGCCTCCAGCACCGCGAACGCCGCGGCGATCAGGGCGCCGTGGCTGCCGAGGTTCGTGACGAACGCCGAGGCGGTCAGCAGGCTGTAGTTGCGGCCCGCCCAGGCGGGGCGGCGGGATCGACGGCGGGGATCGACGGCGGAGGTCACCGGCCGACTATCGCCGCCCGGCCCTCGATTTGCCAAACGAATTGCAGGTCACGGGCCGGATGCACCGCTTCGCCCCGAACGCCGTCCGCCGCCCGTCACCTCCACTGTCCCCTTACACCGACCACCTATCTGTTCCGTCACACGCCCTGTTCCCTGGAGCCTACTCGTGGGTAACATGACCGGCATGAGCGCAGACCAGATGTCGATCGGCGAGATGCTCGCCGCCACCGTGCCCATGGCCCGGACCCTGAACCTCGAGTTCCTGGAGACCACGCCGGACAAGGCCGTGGTGGCTCTGCCGGACCAGGGGGAGTACCACAACCACGTGGGCGGGCCGCACGCCGGCGCCATGTTCACGCTCGGGGAGTCCGCCAGCGGGGCGATCGTGCTGGCCGCGTTCGGCGATCAGCTCGCGCGCGCCGTCCCGCTCGCCGTCAGTGCCGAGATCGCCTACAAGAAGCTCGCCATGGGCGCCGTCACCGCCACCGCGACGCTGGGCCGTCCGGCCGCCGACGTCGTCGCCGAGCTGGACGCGGGGGAGCGGCCCGAGTTCCCCGTGGCCATCGAGATCCAGCGCGGTGACGGAGCCGTCACCGGGGAGATGACGGTCGTCTGGACGCTGCGGCCGAACGGCTGAGTCGGCCGTACGACTGCGAAGAGGGGCCCCGCCGAGCGCGCGGGGCCCCTCTTCTGTGTCCTGCGGTCGATGCGGAGTTGAAGATTCTGTGGACCAAGTGTCCGTGGCTGCACACAACTTGGGCGTGCATCCCGGTGGTGCTATCGAATGCGGGTGCGGATACCGCCGGTAACTATTCTGAATTTCTCGTCTTTTGAACGTTGGTCACTCGAACTTCTTGTTTCCTGTGCGTCGCTTGTGCGAAAGTGAGCGGCCCGATAGCCGGTCCAGAGGTGACGCGGCCTAGGTACGCACCAATCAGGCACCTGCTTTCCGACGGACGTGCATTCCCCATGCCGTCCTGAGGCCGGGAAGGAAATGGTTCAGTGCAATCCCCTTACCCCCCACGACCGCCCTACCCGCCACGACCCGGGGCGAGCCCCTCGGAGTCGGACCGGGATCTCGTCGCGAGCCTCGGCAAGGCCGGTGCGAACGGCCGTGCCGTCGCACTGCTGATGGCCCGGCACTGGCGCGCCACCTACGACTACGCCGCCATCTGCCTGGTGTCCACGGAGAGTTCGGCCTCCATGGTGGCCGCCGCCGCGTTCCATCGCGTGCTCGGCCGACCGGGCGGCGGCGCCCTGCGTCCCCAACTCCTCGCCGCGGTAAGGGATCTGGTGAAGGAGTGGGCGGCAGACGGCCAAATTTCCGCTCTGTTGCCGGAACTCGTCAAACCGACGGGCGGCCGCGGGCTGCGTGCCGCGCGGTCCGTGACGCCCGAAAGGCGGCACATCGCCGAACGCGCATTCCGCGCTCTGTCGGGGGCCTCGCAATGCCTTCTCTGGCACACCGAGGTCGAGGCGGAACCGATAACCGTACCCGCTGGTCTGCTGGGGGTGGATGCGGCCACCGCGTCGGCGGCACTGGAGGGAGTGCGCGAGCAATTCAGGAGGGGCTGCGTCCGCGCCCACGGCGAACTCGCGCCCACCCGGGAATGCCGTTACTACAACCGTCTCCTGGATGTCCCCATTCGCCGGGGCGGTGCCCTGCTGCCCGATGTCCAGCAGCATCTGATGGAGTGCCGCTACTGCCGTCACGCCGCCGAGCAGCTCAGCCACTTCGAGGGCGGCCTCGAAATGCTGCTCGCCGAGACCGTGCTCGGCTGGGGCCCCCGGCGCTATCTCGACTCCCGTCCCAGGCGGGGCGGCTCGGGGCCGACGCCATTGGACGGCCCGCGACACGGTGGGCGGCACCGTCCCGAGCGCCTGGCTCCGCCGCGCGTCCGTCCGAAGGCCGTCGCCATGGGGGTCGGTCTCACCGCTCTCGCGCTGCTTGTGACGGTCCTCGCGGCCAAGGGCTGGACCGAGGAGAGCGGCGTCCCCGCCCCGGGTGCCACCTGGGGCGCGCCAAGCGGCAAGACCCTCCACCCGGGCGCGGTGTCCCCGCCTTCGTCCGGCGGCTCACCGTCGGCCGCCTCGGCCGAGAACCCTGTCGAGATCGCTCAGGGCCGGCTCCGCAACCTCGACCGGGGCCTGTGCCTGGACCTCCGCGACGGCGAGGTCCGCACCGGTGCCCGGGCCGAGCTGGCGGAGTGCTCGTCCGCCGCTTCCCAGCAGTGGTCGTACCGGGACAACGGCCTGCTGGGCAGCGCCGCCGACCCCACCCTCTGCCTCGACTCCGACATCGACGAGGGCACGGTCGTCCTGGCGGACTGCCTCGCGCACGCCGGCGAGGTGCGCTACGACCTCACCGTCCACGGCGAGCTTCTGCCGCGCCGGTCCGAGGGATCGGCCGTCGCGTCCGGTGAGGGCGTGAGCGTGGTGGTCGCCGAACGGGACGGGTCGGAGGCGCAGCGCTGGATGCTCGACGGCGGGCTCGCAGACGTACGCGGGGAGAGATCCGGGTCCGAGAAGACAGAGGAGAAGGCGGGGAAGAAGGGAAAGGAGAAGGGAGAGGGGAAGCCGGAGGGGAGGAAGGGGCAGGAGAACGGGACACCCGCGCAGCCCGACGCCCCCTCGGAACCCGAGCACGGGTCGCGGGGGGACGCCGTCCCCCAGCCGCCCGACGCGGAGTCTCCGCGCGATGGGCAGGACCTGCCGGAGGGGGACCCGCAGTCCCACTACGAGACGCGATACGTCCAGGACGACTCCGGCAGCGGAGCCGAGCCCGCCACCCCCGTCGACGCCGTCGTGGCCCTCCCCGCCAAGGTGCCGGCCACGGTCTCCACGGTCGTGGGCGCGACCGGCGCGACGCTCGACTCCGTCCTGCGCTAGGCCTCCGTCACGTCAGGGGTCACCCCGCCGGGGTGACCCCTCCTTCGTTCCCCGCGTCATTCGGCCGTTTCTTGTGCGCCTTGTTGACACGAGTAACTGACGCTCATAGTTTTCCCGCCGCGCCCAGCAGCCCCGCTTGAACCTTCGACAGTGGACAAATGTGGAGGTGGACCGGTGTTACGTCGTATGTCCGTCGCGCTGATGGCCCTCGCGGCCGCGCTCGTCACGCCCGCGCCCGCTCAAGCCGCCGCCGACCCACCTGACGTCCGCACGGACGCGGGCTGGGTGCGGGGTGAATACACCGCCGAGGGCAGACAGTTCCTCGGCATCCCCTACGCCGAGCCGCCCGTCGGGAAGCTCCGCTGGAGGGAGCCGCGCCCGGTCCGGCCCTGGCAAGGAGTGCTTACGGCACGGGACTTCGGCAACACCTGTGTGCAAAGCGCGAGTTGGGACCCCGGCTACGAGCAGCCCAGCCACACCGAGGACTGTCTCGACCTCAATGTGTACGTCCCCGAAGGCGCCGCCCGTCGCGCGGTCCTGGTCTGGTTCCACGGCGGAGGGCTCACCGCCGGGGCCGGCCGGGACGTCGTCCCCGACACCTTCGCCCGGCAGACCGGCACCGTCGTCGTGACCGTGAACTACCGCCTCGGGGCGATGGGCTTCCTCGCCACGACCGGGCTTGACGGCGAGGCGCGCGACGGCGTCTCCGGCAACTTCGGCATGCTCGACCAGCAGGCCGCCCTGCGCTGGGTGCGCGCCAACATCGGCCGCCTCGGCGGCGATCCGGGCCGCGTGACCATCGCGGGCGAGTCGGCGGGCGGCCGCTCCGTCTGCACCCAGCTCGCCTCGCCGACGGCGAAGGGGCTGTTCCGGGCCGGGATCATCCAGAGCGGGGCGTACGGCGACTGTGGTGCCCGTCCCCACCGTACGGCCGTGGCGCAGGGGGCCGACTTCGCGCAGAAGCTCGGCTGTGCCGACCTGGCCTGTCTGCGCGCCAAGCCGGCTGCGGAGGTCCTGGCCGCGCAGAGCGCGTTCGACTGGGCGCCGGTGGTCGGCGGCGCCTTCCTGCCGAGGCAGCCCGAGGAGGCGTTCGCGCGCGGGGCCGCTTCTGGCGTGCCGGTCATGAACGGGGCCAATCAGGACGAGGGCCGGCTGTTCGCCTTCGCCCGGTTCGACCTGAGCGGGACCCCGCTCACCGCCGAGCAGTACCCGGCCGTCATGCGGGAGGACTACGGCGACGAGGCCCTCGCGCGCTACCCGCTGTCCGCCCACCCCTCGCCGACCATCGCGCACGCCACCGCCCAGGGCGACCAGCTGTTCGCCTGCCCGGCGCTCCGCCTCGACGGCACCCTCGCCGGGCGCGGGAAGGTCTACGCGTACGAGTTCGCCGACCGCTCCTCCCCGCCCTTCGCCTCCCTGCGCAACCTCGGCACGGACTTCGACTTCGGCGCGACCCACGTCAACGAGGTGCAGTACCTCTTCAAGCACTTCGGGCTGAGGTCACCGCTGAACGCCGAGCAGCGGACGCTGGCGCGGCAGATGATCCAGTACTGGGGCTCCTTCGTCCGCGACGGAGTGCCGCGCGCCACAGGGCAGCCCGCGATGCCGACCCGGCCCGGGACGGTGCTGTCCCTGCGCACCACGTCCGCCGGCGGGAACGCGCCGAGCACCGCTGTGCACCGTGAGCACCAGTGCAACCTGTGGGACGCCGAGAGCGTCACTCAGAGCGGGTAGGCTGCCCCGGCGCGCGCTCACGACCGAGCGTGCGCCGGGAAACGCAGGGCGCACGACATGGGAGGAAGCGGCGTTGCACGTCCAGGAATGGCTCGAAACGGTGCCCCCGCTCGCGATCTATCTGCTGGTCGGCGTGGTCATCGGGCTGGAGAGCCTGGGTATCCCGCTGCCCGGCGAGATCATCCTGGTCTCCTCGGCGCTGCTCGCCTCACAGCACGGTGAGATCGACCCCTTCGTGCTGGGCGCCTGCGCGACCGCGGGCGCGATCATCGGTGACTCCATCGGCTACGCGATCGGCCGCAAGGGCGGCCGCCCACTACTGGCATGGCTGGCCGCGAAATTCCCCAAGCACTTCAGCGAGGGCCATATCGCCACCGCCGAGCGCTCCTTCCAGAAGTGGGGCATGTGGGCCGTCTTCTTCGGCCGCTTCGTCGCCCTCCTGCGCATCTTCGCCGGGCCCCTCGCGGGCGTCCTGCGGATGCCGTACTGGAAGTTCCTGATCGCCAACGTCTTCGGCGGCATCCTCTGGGCGGGCGGCACGACCGCGGTCATCTACTACGTCGGCGTGGTCGCCGAGTCCTGGCTGAAGCGCTTCTCGTGGCTGGGTCTGGTGGCAGCCGTCCTGATCGGCCTGACGTCGATGCTGATCATCAAGCGCAAGGCGAAGAAGGCGCAGGTGGCACACCGGGAGCCGGAACCGGTAGCGGCCGGGGACTGAACGCCCCTCAAGGGGCGCGGGGAACTGCGCGATCAGCCTCCGCGAACCCGCAGGCCGCGCAGGACCCTATGCCCCGTGCTCTTTCTGGTGAGCCTTCGCCAGCTCCGCATACATGGTTCCGTTGAGTGTGACGCCCTGACGCTCTTCCTCCGTCAGCTCCCGCTTCACCTTCGCAGGAACCCCCGCGACCAGGGACCCGGGCGGTACCTGCATTCCCTGCGGCACCAGAGCCTGAGCAGCGACCAAGGACCCGGCCCCGATCACGGCACCGTTCAGCACAGTCGCCCCCATCCCGATCAGACAGTCGTCCTCAACGGTCGCGCCATGCACCACGGCGTTGTGCCCGACCGACACCCTCGCCCCGATGGTCACCGGGAACCCGGGGTCGGCATGCAACGTGCAGTTGTCCTGAACATTGGACTCGGCCCCGACAGAGATCCGCTCCACATCACCCCGTACGACAGCGCCGTACCAAACACTGGCCCCGGCCTCCAGCGTCACGTCCCCGATCACCGACGAGGTGGGCGCCACGAACGCGGTCTCGTCGATCTTCGGTTCCCGGCCCCCGATGCCCATGACCAGTGCCTTCTGCGCCATCGCCCTCTCCTCACCGCAAACGTCGTAGACACTGCGCACGGTACGCCACCCGGTAGGGCGAAGATCACAGGCCCTCGACCGCATAAGGGCCCGGCACGCTCAGTACGGTAAGCGGGTGCCCAAGCGCAAGAACACGTTCTCGTCCTGGCGGCGCAGCCTCACACAGCGCGCCGTCCATGCGGGCTGGGCCTGGGTGCAGCGCACGGGTTCGGTGACGTCCGAGAACCCCGGCCGCTTCCATTTCGGCTCGATCGGCGAGGCCACCCGGCTGGCCTTCCCGCTCGGCACGGTCTTCGGCGAACCCTGGATCCACCTCGGCTCCCACTGCATCGTCGGCGAGCAGGTGACGCTGACGGCGGGTCTGATGCCCGACCTCGACCTCGGCCCGGAGCCGATCCTGCGGATCGGGGACGGTGTCGTGCTGGGCCGCGGCAGCCATGTCATCGCCGACACGACGGTCACCATCGGCAGCGACTGCTACTTCGGGCCGTACGTGTACGTCACGTCCACGAACCATTCGTACGACGATCCGCACGAGCCCATCGGCAAGCAGTGGCCGCGGATGGAGCCGGTCGAGATCGGCCCGGGGTGCTGGATCGGTACCGGGGCCGTGATCCTGCCGGGAGCGCGGATCGGGCGGAACGTCGTGGTCGCGGCCGGCGCGGTGGTCCGGGGCGTGGTGCCCGACCACGCCGTCGTCGCTGGGGCGCCCGCCCGTGTCGTACGGCGCTGGACACCCGACGACGGGTGGCAGCCGCCGCTTCGGACCCCGGCGCCCGTGCCGATACCCGACGGGATCACCCCGAACAACTGCAGGCGCTGGCCGAACTGGACGACGAGACGGTGGCGAGGCTGGCGGAGCTGGACGAGAAGGCGGTGGCGAAGCGGGACGGGCTGGACGAGAAGGCGGTGGCGCTGCCGGATGAGCCGGCGGCTGCCGAATTCGCCGATCTGGACGCGGAGTCCTGAGTCAGCCGGTCGCCAGCAGCAGCGTGCCCACCAGCGCGAGCCCCGCACCCGCAGCCTGCACTCCCCGCAACCGCTCCCTGAGGAAGCCGCGCGCGGCGACCGCCGTCACCACCGGGTAGAGGGAGGCGAGCACCGCGGCCACGGTGACCGGGCCCTGGTGGGCGGCGATCACATAGGTGCCGTTGGCTGCCACATCGGCGAGGCCGACGAAGGCGAGTGCCGGCAGGGTCCGCCAGGGGAAAACGCCGTCCGGGAGCGCGGCGGCGCCCCGCCGCACGGAGGTGTACAGGGCGAGGCCGCCCGCCACCACGTTGACCACGCGCTGGACGAAGAGCGCGAGGAACAGGCCCGTGATGGTGGTCGACGCCTCCGCGATCAGCGCGAACACCGCGCCGAAGCCGAAAGCCGCGACCAGCGTGAGCAGGATGGCCTGCCGCTGCACGGGTGCGCCCCGCAGTTGCGGACCGCCCGCGAGCACCACACCGAGCACGGCGACGGCGATCCCCGCGACCTGCATCAGTCCTGGCCGCTCGCCGAGGAGGAGGCCGACCCCGACCGGGACGGCCACGCCGACGGTGCCGAGCGGGGAGACCACGCCCATCGGGCCCAGCGCGAGCGCCTTGTAGAAGCAGAGCAGGGCGACCGGGCCCACCACTCCGGCGGCCACCGCGAACCAGAGCTGGTCGCCGGCCTCGCTCCAGGCGCCGGTGGCGACCACGATCACGCCGAGCACGGTCGCCGCGATCCCCTGCGAGACGACGACCACCGTCAGGGCCGGGGCGCGTCGTGTCAGCAGTCCGCCCCCGAAGTCCGCCAGCCCCCACAGCAGGCTGGTGGCCAGGGCGAAGAGTGCTGTCACGAGTGCCTCGCAGTACAGTTCGGTGGACGATGAGGTGCAGCCCACCGTAGTGCAGTCGGGTGAACCCTGTCATCCAGAATATTCGACTCCGCAACGTTGGACGGAATGTGTCGGACCTCGACCTGCTGACCCAGTCCCTGGCGCGCAACGTCAAGCGCTGGCGCACCGAGCGCGGCTTCACCCTGGACACCCTCGCCGCGCGTGCCGGGGTCAGCCGCGGCATGCTCATCCAGATCGAACAGGCCCGCACGAACCCGAGCCTCGGCACCGTGGTCAAGATCGGCGACGCGCTCGGGGTCAGCATCACGACCCTCCTCGACTACGAGCAGGGCCCGAAGGTGCGCGTCGTCCCGCCCGAGCAGGTGGTACGGCTGTGGCACACCGAAGGGGGCAGCTACAGCAGGCTCCTCGCCGGCACGGAGGCGCCCGGTCCGCTGGAGATGTGGGACTGGAAGCTGATGCCGGGCGAGAACAGCGGATCGGACCCGCATCCCGCCGGTACGGTCGAGATCGCCCATGTGACGACGGGTGAACTGACCCTGACCGTCGAGGGTGTGGAGTATCGCGTCGCGGCCGGCTCCAGCGTCACCTTCGACGCCAACGCCCCGCACGCCTACGCCAATCACGGCGAAGTCCCGATGCAGATGACGCTGACGGTCTCGGTCCCCCTGGTGCACTGAGACGCCCGGCCGGGAGCCTCGACGGTCCTGTTAGCGTGCGCGCATGGACGCACCCATCGGACACTTCGACCACGCCGCCCCCGCCCCGGACTGCCTCGACGAGCTCACCGGACCGGTCGCCGACGCCGTGCGCCAGTGGCACGGCAGCGTCCCCGCCGAGCAGATCATCTACGTCGAGACCGATCCGCAGTGGGCCGACACCGCCGTGTTCGTGGAGCACTACGGGCGGGAGCTGCTCGAACAGTCCGCGAACTGCGTCGTCGTCGCCGGCAAGCGCGGCGGCGAGACGACACTGGCCGCCTGCGTCGTGCTCTCCACCACCCGGGTCGACGTCAACGGCGTGGTGCGCCGTCAACTGGGCGCCCGTAAGGCCTCGTTCGCCTCGATGGACACGGCGACGAGCGAGACCGGCATGGAGTACGGCGGCATCACCCCGATCGGGCTGCCGGACGGCTGGCCGGTGCTGGTGGACTCGACCGTCCTCGACCTGCCGTACGTCCTGGTCGGCAGCGGCCGGCGGCGCGGCAAGCTGCTGGTGCCGGGGAAGGCGTTCGCCGAGCTGCCGGGGGCGGTCGTACTGGAGGGGCTCGGCGTCGCCTGAGTACGCGGGTTCAGGCCGCGGTGTGGTGGGCGAGGGCGTGGTGCGGATCCGCCTCGCCCGGCACCGGTGCCGGGTCGGCGTGGACCAGGGCCGCGGTGAGCCGGGGTACCGCGTGCAGCAGCGCGTGTTCGGCGTCGACGGCGATGGCGTGCGCCTGCCGTACCGTCGCCTCGCCGTCCACGACGACCGCCACCTCGGCGCGCAGCCGGTGCCCGATCCAGCGCAACCGCAACTCGCCGACCTCGCGCACGCCCTCGACCTCCCGCAGCGCCCGCTCGGCCCGGTCCACCAGGGCCGGGTCCACGGCGTCCATCACCCGCCGGAACACCTCGCGCGCCGCGTCCCGCAGCACCAGCGTGATCGCGGCCGTGATCGCCAACCCCACGATCGGGTCCGCGAGTTGCCACCCCAGTGCCGCACCGCCCGCGCTCAACAGGACGGCAAGTGAGGTGAATCCGTCCGTCCGCGCATGCAGGCCGTCCGCCACCAGCGCGGCCGAGCCGATCGCCCGGCCGACCCGGATCCGGTAACGGGCCACCCACTCGTTGCCCGCGAACCCGACGAGCGCCGCCACGGCCACGGCCGGGATCTGCTGCATGGGGCGCGGGTCGAGGAGACGGTCGACAGCCGTCCACGCCGCGAATGCCGCGGACGCGGCGATCGTCAGCACGATGGCGATGCCCGCGAGATCCTCCGCCCGTCCGTAGCCGTAGGTGAAGCGGCGATTGGCCGCGCGCCGGCCCAGGACGAACGCGATGCCGAGCGGTACGGCGGTCAGCGCGTCCGCGGTGTTGTGCACCGTGTCGCCGAGCAGCGCCACCGACCCGGACGCCACCACCACGACCGCCTGGGCGAGTGCCGTCAGACCGAGCACCGCCAGCGAGACCCACAGGGCACGCATGCCGCGGACCGATGACTCCAGGGCGGAGTCGAGCTTGTCGGCCGTCTCGTGGGAGTGGGGGGTGAGGAGGTGGGCGAGGCGGTGGCGGACACCGGTGGGGGAGTGGTCGTGGGGGCCGGGATGGTCGTGGGGGTGGGGATGCGCGTGCGCGTGCTCGTTCGCTGAGTCCCGGTCGTGACCGTGGCGGTGCCCATGGTGGTGCTCGTGCTCGTGCCGGTCGCCCACGGCGTCCCCTTCCGTCGCGTGAGTGCGGAGATCCGTTGCGCGGGTGTGGACGCGGGCCGTCCACGAGGCCATTATGTGCGTATGAGCGCACGCATGCACCTATCAACTGCACACGATGCGCACCCACGCACCCCGGGCGAGGAGCAGTTCGCGCTCGCCGCCGAACTCCTCGCCCTGCTGGGCGACCGCACCCGCCTCACGCTGCTGCACGCCCTGACGGCCGGCGAGGCCGATGTCACGACCCTCACCGAGGCCTGCGGCGCGGCTCGGCCCGCCGTGAGCCAGCATCTGGCGCGGCTGCGTCTCGCCGGTCTGGTGAACACGCGCAAGGAAGGCCGCCGGGTGATCTACTCGCTCCGCGACGGCCATCTGCGCCGCCTCGTCGACGAGGCGCTGAACGTGGCGGACCATCGGCTCAGCGACCGGCCGCTGCACGACTGAAGCCGGCCGCCCCGCCCGGCGGATGAACGACCGATCCCAGCGATAATCGGCTCCGTCACGATCGACGGAACGACCGGAGGCCACCCTTGCCCTCGATACATGACTTCGCGACCTGGGAACCCATCCTGCGGGTCCTGCGGGCGGGCAACTTGGAGCGCCTGGCCGCTCCGGGCGGCTATGTGACCGGCCAGATCGGCGTGTACGGGTGGAGCGTGCCCGTGCGGCACCGGTCACCGGAGCCGGGGCGAGCCGCCCAGGTCGAGGACATGCAGGACGAGTGGGACGCGGTCGAGGTGGTGCGCAACGCGCTCCTGGAGGCCGACACCGGCGAGATCGCCTTCGTGGCCGAGATCTCGCCGGCGGGTCCGACCGTGCTCCATCTGATCAGTTGTGGTCCCGCAGCGGATCCCGGTATCGCCTGTCCGTACCCTGGGCCGCTCCTCCTGGTCGAGGACGCCGTGGCCGAGCCGTGGCGCCGCCTGCCCGATCCGATGCCCGGCGCGGTGCGGGCGCCGTCGGCGGACCCGGCGCAGCTGGAACGGACCCTGCGCGAGCGGCTCCCCGACGCCATCGGCGCCACCGAGGCGGAGATCGCCGCCGCGGAAGCACGCCTCGGCGTCACGCTGCCCGACGAACTCAAGGCGCTCTACCGGGTGACGCGGGCGCGGTGGGCGGACTGGGGCGACTACGAGACGGCGGCAGTCGTCTACGACGCGGTCGGCTGTGAACTCCTCGCACTGGAGGACCTGTTCGTCGCCGACGCGTCCGCCCGCCCCTGCCGCTGGGAGTTCGCGGCGATGGAGGCGGTCGTCACCGCGCCCGACGCCGCGGTGCAGCAACTGGTCGGCTCACCCGGCTGGATCGTCTTCGGCGACAACGGCGGCGGCGACCGTATCGCGGTCGACCTGACACCCGGTCCGCGCGGGCACCTCGGGCAGATCGTCATGCTCAGCCACGAGTGGAACATCGGCGCCGAACTGCTCGCCGACTCGCTGACCGATCTGGTGCTGAACGGGGAGAGCGGGGAAGCGGGGCCGGCTCCCGCGGGGACCGGCCCCCGGCCGTGGTGTGGGTCAACAGCAGCAGCCTGACCAGCATCCAGGCCGCCGCCCACCCCGAACTGGAAGCGCTGAGCATCGGTGTGTGGGACGGTGCGCCGTTCAGCCTCGCGCCCCTCACCGGCCTGCCGCGCCTGCGCACCCTCACCGCATACTCCGGCACGCTCGCCGATCCGCGGGAGATCGCCAAGCTGACCGGGCTGGAGTTCCTGGCGCTCGGCCCGCAGGAGTGGCGCGTCCTGCTCGCCGCCGGGGCCGTCCCGCGCAGCCTGTCGGCCGCCGCCATCCTGGTGGACGGGGCCCCGCACCCGCTCCCGATCGTGGACCTCGCCAACGAGATCCTCGCCCTGTGGGACCGTCCCCCGATCACCCGGACCGTCCTCGAAGGCGACCTCGGTCCCGAGCCGGCGTAGTCAGGCGTGCGCGTGCTTGCCCAGGTACTGCTCCGCGAACGCCATCGCCGCGGTCGGGGAGCCGAAGATGCGGCGCAGGCGGGCGAGAGTGGTGCCCGCGCGGTAGGGGTCGCCCGAGGACGTGCCGTGGTAGACCTCGGAGAGCCAGTGGGAGAACTCCTGGTAGTCCCACACCCGGGCCAGGCAGGCCTGCGAGTAGCCGTCCAGACCGGTGCTGTCGCCCTTCGTCAGGTGGGCGACGAGCCCGTCGCCGAGCAGGAAGGCGTCGTGCAGGGCGAGGTTCATGCCCTTGGCGGCGATCGGGGCGGTCAGGTGAGCGGCATCGCCGGCCAGGAAGAGGCGGCCGAACACCATGGGCTCGACCACGTAGTTGTGCATGTCGAGGACGCGCTTCTCGATGAGGCGCCCCTCCGTCAGCGGCGGCACGCCGGTCGCCCCGAGCCGTTGCTGCAGCTCCGTCCAGACCCGGTCGTGCGACCAGTTCTCCGGGTCGTCGCCGGGCGGGCACTCGAGGTAGTAGCGGGTCACCTCGGCGCTGCGGGGCATGTGGCCGGCGAACCCGTTGGGATGCATGCCGAACAGAACGCAGTCGGAGGACGGCGGCGCCTCGGCAAGCAGCGCCAGCCAGCCGATGCCGTAGTCGCTGCGGGAGATGTGGGCGCGGTCGGCCGGCAGCGCGGCCCGTGTCGCGCCGCGCGCACCGTCGCAGCCGGCCACGAAGTCGCAGTGCACGACCTCGCGCTGCCCCGTCTCCGGGCAGGTGTACGACACCGAGGGGCGGTCGGAGTCGAGGTCGTGCAGCTGCACGTCCCGCACGCCGAAGCGTATGGCGCCGCCGCGCACGTCCGCGTACTCGCGCACCAGATCAGTCACCAGGAACTGCTGGGGGTAGACCCAGTGATGAGCGCCCGTCAGCTGTGCGTACTCGAACCGGTAGCGTTCCCCCGCGAACCGGAACTCGCACTCGGTGTGCCGCTGTGCCCGCTCCAGCAGGGTGTCGGCGAGACCTCGCTGCTCGAGTCCGCGTACGGCCCACTCCTCGATGACGCCGGCCCGCGGCCGCTGCTCGATGAACTGGCGGGTCTCGATCTCCAGGACCAGACAGTCGACGGACGCCGCCCGCAGGATGTTCCCGAGAGTGAGGCCGGCCGGGCCGGCGCCCACGATGACGACCGGAAAGCGTTGCGAGGCACTGGAGTTGGGGTGGGGGGAGGTGGAAGTCACCCGAGCATTATGGGGTGGCCGTCGCAGGGAGGGGAGGGCTCAGGGGGCGGCTCGGCGAAACGGCGGATCGGTGCAGCGGCGACTCAGCGGTCGGACGGGCCGAGGCGCGGTATCTCGATCGCCGGGCAGCGGTCCATGACCATCTCCAGCCCCGCCGCGCGCGTGCGCTCGTACGCCGCCTCGTCGATGACGCCCAGCTGGAACCAGACCGCCTTGGCGCCCTTGGCGACCGCGTCATCGGCGATCGGGCCGGCGAGGTCGCTGTTCACGAAGACGTCGACCACGTCCACGTCGAAGGGGATGTCCGCCAAGGAGGCATAGCCGCGCTCCCCATGGACCGTCTCCGCCTTGGGGTGGACAGGCACGATGCGCTTGCCGTAGCGCTGCAGTACGTCGGCGACCCCATATGCGGCCCGCCGCTCGTTCGACGACAGGCCCACGACTGCCCAGGTGTCGCCCAGTTCGGTGAGGATCCTGCGGACCGCTGCCTCGTCGCCGTACACCGTCGGCCTCCCTGTGCTTCGTACGTACCCGTGCTTGGTGCACCTGCCGTCCAACTGCTCTCATGACCCACAACGGCCGACGACCGGCGAGGATTCCCCGACACGCCGGAGATCCTGGGAACCCTGGCCCGAACTCCTGTCCGGGCGGGCCGGTGCGCAGTACCGTTCGGGCATTCCGCACGGCTGGGGGTGGCGATGCCTGGGTACGACAGACTCCTCGCGCGCGTGAATGGGCCCTACGGCCATGGATGACCAGCGAACTCCCGGCAGACCCGACGCCCGCCACGCTGACCGGAAAGCGGGCCGAATGGCTGCGGACGACCGCGCGTGCGCCTACGCTCGCTCCGTGCTGCGCATCATCGACGCCCGAACCGGCAAGCCCGTCGACGCCGCGCCCGCCCGCCGCGGCCTGACCCGCATCGAGGCGCATACGGAGGGCTTCGACGTCACCGCCCTGCGGGTGCTGCTGGTCGCCGACCTCCTCGTCCGCGCCCTGGAGCTCGGCGGTACGCCGGTCTGGTCGCTGCTCGACGAGGAGAGGCAGCAGGCGGAGCTCCGGGCGGGCGCCGCGGCGCTCGGCATCCGGCCCTTCGAGGACGGCCGGGACGCGGCCTCGGGAGGCCTGGGCGAAGCGCAGGTGATCCACGTCGTGCGCGAAGGAGGTACCGCGGAGCCCGACGGCGTACGGGTCGCCGTCTCGCCCGTGCACTCGGAGGCACCCCCCGAGGAGGGCGACCCCGCCGCCCTGCGCCTCGCACTGCTCTCCCATCGCAGAAGCGTGCCCGTTCGACTCGACGTGGCCGCGCCGGCCGAGGCCCACGACACACTCGTCCGCTGGCGTCGTGCCGTCGCGGGCTGGGCGCAGCGGCCGTCACGGCCCATCCCCGACGAGGTGCGCACAGAACTGCGTACCGCCTGGGAGGACGACCTCGACGTACCCGGCGTGCTCGGAGTCCTGCGGTGGGTGGAGACCGCGCCGGAGCTGTCGGACGGCGCCCGCTTCGAGACGTACGTCTACGCCGACCGGCTCCTCGGCCTCGACCTCGCGCGCGACCTGGGAAACCCGGCGTGACCGCGCGCCTGGGAGCGGGTCCGCTGCGCCGCCTGGTCGTCCTGCGGCATGCCAAGTCCGCCTGGCCGGACGGGGTCGCCGACCACGGACGCCCGCTCGCCCCACGCGGCCGGCGCGACGCCCCGGTCGCAGGCCGGATGCTCGCCGAGGCCGACTGCCTGCCGGACCTCGCCCTGTGCTCGACCGCCGTACGCGCCCGTGCGACCTGGGAACTGGCCGCCTCCCAGTGGGGCACGCCGCCACTGGTGCGTCACGACCCGCGGCTGTACGCGGCCGACGTGCCCGACCTGCTGGCGGTCGTGCACGAGGTGTCTGCCGAGGTCGAGACGCTGCTGCTGGTCGGGCACAATCCCGGCCTGGAGGAACTCATCCTCGACCTCGCGGGCGACGACCTAGACAATGCGCTCGACGAGGTCCGTACGAAGTTCCCGACGTCGGCGATCGCCGTACTGGCCTGGCACGGCACTAGATGGCGGGCTCTCACGCCGGGCACGGCCTTGCTGACGGGGGTGATGGTGGCGCGGGGCAAGAAGACGACGTGAACCGATGACCGGCGGTGGCTTCGGCTCAGGGCTTCGGGCCTCGGGCCTCGGGCTTCGGGCCTCGGGACGCGGGTCGGGGGTCGGGGGAAGGTCGGCATAGGCTGGACGGATGCCGGACGAGTACCGCACAGTCGCCCACGCGGGCGTGCACGAGACCGAGGTCAACCGCTCACGCTTCATCTGTGCGCTCGCCCCGGCGGCCACCGAGCAGGAGGCCCAGGACTTCATCGCCGGCATCCGCAAGGAGCACGCGGACGCCACCCACAACTGCTGGGCCTACGTCATCGGCGCCGACGCCGCGATCCAGAAAGCCGGCGACGACGGCGAACCGGGCGGCACGGCCGGCGTCCCCATGCTCCAGATGCTGCTGCGCCGCGACATGCGGTACGTCGTCGCCGTGGTCACCCGCTACTACGGCGGCGTGAAGCTCGGCGCGGGCGGGCTCATCCGGGCCTACGGCGGTGCCGTGGGGGAGGCGATGGACGAACTCGGCACGCTCACCCGCCGCCGCTTCCGGCTGGCCACGGTGACCGTCGACCACCAGCGCGCGGGCAAGGTGGAGAACGACCTCAGGTCGACCGGGCGAGAGGTCCGGGACGTGCGGTACGGCGAGGCGGTGACGATCGAGATCGGTCTGCCGGACGCCGACGTGGAGGCGTTCCGGGCGTGGCTGGCGGACGCGACGGCAGGGGCGGCGGGGTTCGAGCTCGGGGGAGAGGCGTACGGGGACGCGTGAGGAGCTGGGCTGAGCGGCACCGGGCCGGACATGGTGGGTGAAATGTCCGTAACAGGCGTATGGCGTCCCTGTCATGACGGGGCGATACGGGAGTAACCGCCCGTGCTGTCAGACCCGGCCGTTAGTCTCGGGGATCATGAGGCTGCTGCACACTTCCGACTGGCATCTCGGCAGGGCGTTCCACCGGGTGAGCATGCTCGGGGCCCAGGCCGAGTTCATCGGTCACCTCGTCACGACCGTGCGTGAGCGCGGTGTGGACGCGGTGGTCGTGTCGGGAGACGTGTACGACCGGGCGGTGCCGCCGCTCGCCGCGGTCGAGCTGTTCGACGACGCCCTGCACCGGCTCGCCGACCTCGGTGTGCCGACGGTGATGATCTCGGGGAATCACGATTCGGCACGTCGGCTCGGTGTGGGCGCGGGGCTGATCGGTCGCGCGGGTGTCCATCTGCGGACCGAGCCGGCGGCGTGCGGGACGCCGGTCGTGCTGCGGGACGACTTCGGCGATGTGGCCTTCTATGGGCTGCCGTATCTCGAACCCGCCCTGGTGAGGGACGAGTTCGGCGTCGACAAGCCCGGACACGAGGCCGTGCTCGCCGCCGCCATGGACCGGGTGCGCGCGGACCTCGCCGCACGCGCGCGTGGCACGCGGTCGGTCGTCCTCGCGCACGCTTTCGTGACCGGGGGCGAGGCCAGCGACAGTGAGCGGGACATCACCGTCGGCGGGGTGGCCGCGGTGCCCGCGGGGGTCTTCGACGGAGTCGACTACGTGGCGCTGGGTCACCTGCACGGCTGCCAGACCATCACGGAGCGCGTCCGCTACTCGGGCTCGCCGCTGCCGTACTCCTTCTCCGAGGCCGATCACCGCAAGAGCATGTGGCTCGTCGACCTGGACCCCGACGGAGCGGTCACCGCCGAGCGGGTCGAGTGCCCGGTGCCGCGTGCGCTGGCCAGGATCCGCGGGACGCTTGAGGACCTGCTGGCCGACCCTGCGCTCACGCGGTGCGAGGAGGCCTGGATCGAGGCGACGCTCACGGATGCGGTGCGCCCGGCCGACCCCATGGCCCGCCTCGCCGAGCGCTTCCCGCACACGCTCAGTCTCGTCTTCGACCCCGAGCGGGCGCCCGACGATCCCGAGGTGTCCTATGCGCAGCGGCTCGCGGGCAGGAGCGATCAGGAGATCGCGCAGGACTTCGTGGCGCATGTGCGCGGGGCCGGGCCGGACGAGCACGAACAGGGCGTGCTGAGGGACGCGTTCGACGCGGTGCGGGCCGACGAGGTTGTGCGGGAGGTGGCGCGGTGAGGCTCCATCGCCTCGACGTGACGGCCTTCGGACCGTTCGGCGGTTCGCAGACCGTCGACTTCGACGCGCTGTCCCTGGCCGGCCTCTTCCTGCTGCACGGACCGACCGGCGCCGGCAAGACCTCCGTCCTGGACGCCCTATGCTATGCGCTCTACGGCTCCGTGCCGGGTGCCCGCCAGAGCGGCCAGGGCATGGCCCTGCGCAGCGATCACGCCGCGGCCGGCACCCGCACGGAGGTCCGGCTCGAACTCACCGTCGCCGGACGCCGGTTGGAGGTCACCCGGCAGCCGCCCTGGGAGCGCCCGAAGAAGCGCGGCTCGGGCACGACGGTCGACAAGGCCCAGACCTGGCTGCGTGAGTACGACGTGCGGCCCGGGACCTGGAAGGACCTCAGCCGCTCGCACCAGGAGATCGGCGAGGAGATCACCCAGCTGCTCGGCATGAGCCGTGAGCAGTTCTGCCAGGTCGTGCTGTTGCCCCAGGGCGACTTCGCGCGCTTCCTGCGGGCCGACGCAGAGGCGCGCGGCAAGCTGCTGGGCCGCCTTTTCGACACGCACCGCTTCGCCGAGGTCGAGAAGCGCCTCGCCGAGCGCCGACGGGCGGCCGAGGCCCGGGTGCGGGACGGCGACGCCGCGTTGCTGGCCGACGCCCACCGGATGCAGCAGGCGGCGGGCAACGCCATGCAGTTGCCGGCCGACCTCGCACCGGGCGAGCCAGGCCTGGCCGAGGCCATCCTCGGTGCTGCCGCCATCGCCCGCAGCACCGCCCGCGAGCAGCTGAGCATCGCCCACTGCCGCCTCCTGGCCGCCGAGTCCGCCCAGACAGCCGCCGAGCTCGCCCTGGCCGACGTACGCGAAGTGGCCCGGCTGCAGCGGCGGTTCACCGAGGCACGGGAGCGGGCCGCGCTGCTGGAGGAGCGCGCCGACGGCTACCGGCAGGCGCAGGCCCGGATGGAGCGGTCCCGCAAGGCGGAGGCCGTGGCACCCGCGCTGGAGCTGCGTGACGCCGCCGAGGCGGAGCACCGGCGGGCGGCGGCGGCCGAAGCCCGCGCGCGTGGACTGTTGCCGGAGACCTTCGCGGGGGCAGGCGCCGCCGGGCTCGCGGTCGCCGCGCGCCGGGCCGCCGAGGAACTCGGCGGACTGGAGTCTGCGCGTCGCGGTGAACAGCGACTGGCCGAACTCGTCGACGAGCGCGACGAGCTGGACCGTCAGGAACGGGCCGACGAGGGCCTGCTGCAGGACGCCGAAGAATGGCTCGCCGGGTGGGAGGAGAGCCGCGCCGCACTCCAGGCCCGCATCGACACCGCCCAGGACGCCGCGACCCGGGCCGAGCAGCTCGCCGTGCAGCGTGAACCCGCGCAGCAGCGGCTCGCTGCCGCGCGGCTGCGTGACCAGCTCGCCGGTGACACGGACGCGGCCGCCGAACAAGCCCGGCTCGCCCAGGAACAGGTGCTCGAGGCGAAGGCGCACTGGCTCGACGTCAAGGAACAGCGCCTGAACGGCATCGCCGCCGAACTGGCCGCCCAGCTGCAGGACGGCGCACCCTGCGCGGTCTGCGGGGCCACCGACCACCCAGCCCCAGCCCGCAAGGATGCCGGGCACGTGGACCGGGAGGCGGAGGAGCGCGCGCTGACCGCCTACCAGCAGGCGGAGGAACGGCACAGCGAGAGGGAACAGCGGCTGGGTGTCGTACGCGAGGCGCTGGCCGCCGCCACCGCCGAGGCCGGCGACTCGCCGACCGACCGGCTCGCCACGCACTGCGAGGAGCTGGAGCGTCTGTGGGCGCAGGCCCGCAGGGAGGCGTCCGCGCTGCATCCGGCCCACGAGGAGCTGCGCCGGGCCGAGGCGGAGTACGAGCAGCGGACCGCCGACCGGCACCGGGCTGCGGTCGGAGTCGCGTCCCGGGTGGGCCACCGCGAGCGGCTGGACCGTGAACGGGCCACTCTGGAGGGGGAGTTGGCGCAGGCCCGCGGCACCGCCGCCAGCGTGGCCGCGCGAGCCGCCCAACTGGAGCGGCAGGCCGAGCTGCTCACCGACGCCGCCGACACCGCGCGCGCCGCCGAGGACATCGCCCAACGGCTCAAGGACGCCGACGCCCGCCTGGCCGACGCCGCCTTCCGCGCGGGCTTCGACACCCCGCACGCCGCGGCCGCCGCGCTCCTCGACGACGCCGCCCACCGCGACCTCCAACATCGGCTCGACGCCTGGCAGTCCGAAGAGTCCGCCGTACGCGCCGTCCTCGCCGAGACCGACACCTCAGTCGCCGCCCAACAGCCGCCGGCCGAGGTGGGGTCCGCGGAGCGGGCCGCTGCCGCAGCGGTCCAGCGGGCCCGCGACGCCGCCTCCGCGCGCGACGCCGCCGCCCGGCGCTGCACCGAGCTCGACCGGCTGTCCACGCGCGCGACCGCCGCCGTGCGCCAACTCGCCCCGCTGCGCCAGGAGTACGACCGCGTGGCCCGCCTCGCCACGCTCACCGCCGGAACCTCGTCGGACAACGAACGCAAGATGCGCCTGGAGTCGTACGTCCTGGCGGCCCGCCTCGAACAGGTCGCCGCCGCCGCGACCGTACGGCTGCAACGCATGTCGTCCGGCCGCTACACCCTCGTCCACTCCGACGACCGCGCCGGGCGTGGCCGCAGCGGGCTCGGGCTGCATGTCGTCGACGCCTGGACCGGGCGGGAGCGGGACACGGCGACGCTGTCGGGAGGCGAGACGTTCTTCGCCTCTCTCGCCCTCGCTCTCGGCCTCGCGGACGTCGTGACCGACGAGGCCGGCGGGGTGCGCCTGGACACGCTCTTCATCGACGAGGGCTTCGGCAGCCTCGACGACCAGACCCTCGACGAGGTGCTCGACGTGCTCGACTCCCTGCGCGAGCGCGACCGCAGCGTCGGGATCGTCAGCCATGTCGCGGATCTGCGGCGGCGGATCCATGCGCAGTTGGAGGTCGTGAAGGGGAGATCGGGATCAGTGCTGCGGCAACGGGGCGTCGGGTGACGCCAGTTGCCCAGGGGCGACCCGGCAGGGATGACGTCAGTGGCCCAGCGGGCGGCGGGGCAGAGGGGAGGAGTAGACGACGCTGGTCGTCACCGAGCCCAGTGTGCCGATCTTGCCGGACACCTCCTCCAGATGCCGCATCGAACGGGCCGTGACCTTGATGACGAAACAGTCGTCACCGGTGACGTGATGGGCCTCCAGGATCTCGGGCGTCGCGGCGACCAGGTCGTGGAACGGCTTGTAGTTGCCGTTGGGGTACCGGAGGCGGACGAAGGCCAGGATCGGCAGGCCCAGCCGCTCGGGGTCCACCACGGCGGCGTAGCCCTGGATGACGCCCGCCTCCTCCAGCCGCCGCACCCGCTCGGTGACCGCACTCGCGGACATGGACACGGCCCTGGCGAGCTCGGCGAAACTGGCGCGGCCGTCGCGCTGGAGGACGTCGAGGATGCGCCAGTCGGTGGCGTCCGGGGAATACGTGGTCATGGGCGAGGAATAGCAGGGCATTCCCCGGCGCATCAAGAGGAGTGGAGGGGATTTCCTCTTCAGGGCGCGGATCGCCGGTCGTAGATTTCCGGTCATGACGACTACGACTACGACTACGCCCAACGCTGTCCTGCGCGTCGCGCCCGCCACGCCTGCCGAGGCCGCCGCCCACTTCCGTGCGAGCCTCGTCTTCCACGCCGATGTGTCCGACGTCGCCGCCGCGCTCGCGGCCGACGCCGACCCCGGCTTCGTCGTCCTGGACTCCCGTTCCACCGAGTCCTGGGACCAGGGCCACATCCCCGGCTCGATCCACCTCCCCACCGCGCTGATCCCCGAGCAGGCGGAGCAGCTCCTCGACAGGTCCGTGCCTGTCGTGACGTACTGCTGGGGTCCCGGCTGCAACGGCGCGACCCGGGCCGCCCTGGCCCTTGCCGAACTCGGCTACCAGGTGAAGGAGATGCTCGGCGGATTCGAGTACTGGGCGCGTGAGGGCTTCGAGTACGAGACCTGGCAGGGGCGAGAGCGCCGGGAGGCCGACCCGCTGACCGCACCGCGCGCGGGTGCCGATGACTGCGGCTGCTGAAGCGGGAGTTGGGCACGGTGATCGGAGCGCAACGCGGTGCGTGTAGGTTCTGCTGCCATGGTGCGATACGCGGAACCGGGCGTGGTGGAGTGGGTGGAGTCGGGCGGCGGCCCGCTGATAGCGGTGCCGGAGACGGTGCTGCCGTTCTGGGCGGGCGCCGACGGCGACGAGACGGTCTCCGACTACGACCGGGCCTGCGAGATCGAAGGCTTCGTCGGACTCCTGCCCGTGGGAGACAGCGCGGCACTGGTGCTCGGCGACGAGCCCGCCTCGACCACCTACCTGCGCGACCAGGGCATCTTCGTGCGCTGGTGCGCGGCCGACTCCGAGGCGGAACTGCTGGCCCGGGTTCCGGACGCGCTCGCCACGGCGGTCTGGGGACACGAGGTGCGCTGGAACGTGCCGGGGACCGTGGTCCTGTTCGACTCGGCTTGGCCGGGGCGGGAGACGGAACGCACCGAGCATCTGCGCGTGGCCCTCGAACCGGGCGCTTACGCCGTCCGGGCCGCCCAGGTGCAACCCGGACCGGAGATCTGGCTGGGGCTCGTCCAACTGCGACGGCTGCCGCACTGACGACGTGTAGGTGCGTGAATAACCAGGTGCGCGGCACCCGGCCGGTCGCCATCATGATCTGCCATGCCCCGGCTTCCGCACCCCACCCCTGAAGACCTGCGCCGTGACCCACTGCCCCTGCGCGGCCGGACCGCTCTGGTCACGGGGGCCGGCAGACGCGCCGGCATCGGCCACGCGGTGGCGCGGCGGCTCGCCGCCTACGGGGCGAGTGTCTATCTGCACCACCACGTGCCGCACGACGCCGCCATGCCCTGGGGCGCCGACAGCCCGGACGACGTCGTCGCCTCTGTGCGCGAGGCGCTCGGCGACCCCGAGGCCCAGGCTCTCGCGGGACCCGGTGACCTCTCCGACCCGGACGCGCCCGCCGAGCTGATCGCCACGGCCGCCGCGGCACTGGGCGGACGGCTCGACATCCTGATCGCCAACCACGCCGTCAGCGGCTCCGACGGCACCCTCGACGAGATCGACGCCGCGATGCTCGACACGCACTGGGCGGTCGACACCCGTGCGGTACTGCTTCTCGTCCAGGCCCACGCCCGGCTGAGGCCGCCCGGTCCCGGCGGTCGCGTCGTGATGATGACCTCCGGGCAGGACATCGCGGGCGGCATGCCCGGGGAGATCGCCTACGCCCTTCAGAAGGGCGCCCTGGCCTCGATCACCCGCTCGCTGTCGACCACGCTCGCCGGGCAGGGCATCACGGTGAACACCGTCAACCCCGGCCCCGTCGACACGGACTACCTGACCGGCGATGCGTACGAGGCCGTGGCCGCCGGCTTCCCCGCCGGACGGTGGGGCATGCCCGACGACCCCGCCCGCCTCATCGCCTGGCTGGCGACGGACGAGGCGGGCTGGATCACCGGTGAGGTCATCAACTCCGAGGGCGGATTCGGGCGTTGAGGTGACGATGCCGGGGCCGAGGGTGACGATGCCGGCGCCCGCAGCAGGCCTTGGTCTCCGCAGCAGACGTCGACCACCGCGGCAGACGTCGACCACCGCGGCAGGCGCCGGCGTCCGCGGCAGGCGCCGGCGTCCGCCTCAGAGCCGGGCCAGCTCGTCCACCAGGTCGTCCAGGCCCAGGGAACCCTGGGACAGGGCCGCCATGTGCCACGCCTTGAGGTCGAACGCGTCGCCGTGCCGCTCGCGTGCCTTCTCGCGGCCCAGCAGCCACGCCCGCTCGCCCAGCTTGTAGCCGATGGCCTGGCCCGGAATCGTCAGATAACGGGTTAGCTCGCTCTCCACGAATTCCGCGGGACGGCTGCTGTGCGCGCCGAAGAACTCCTGGGCGAGCTCCGGGGTCCAGCGCTCGCCCGGGTGGAACGGGGAGTCGGCCGGGATCTCCAGCTCCAGGTGCATGCCGATGTCGACGATGACCCGCGCGGCCCGCATCATCTGGGCGTCGAGGTATCCGAGCCGGTGCTCCGGGTCCGTGAGGAAGCCGAGCTCGTCCATGAGCCGCTCCGCGTACAGCGCCCAGCCCTCCGCGTTGGCGCTGACCCCGCCGATGGTGGCCTGGTAGCGGGAGAGGTTCCCGGCGACGTACGTCCACTGCGCGAGCTGGAGGTGATGGCCCGGCACGCCCTCGTGGTACCAGGTCGAGACCAGGTCGTAGACCGGGAAGCGGGTCTGCCCCATCGTCGGCAGCCAGGTGCGGCCCGGCCGAGAGAAGTCCTCGGAGGGGGCCGTGTAGTACGGGGCCGCGGCACCGCCGGGCGGGGCGATGCACGACTCCACCTTGCGTACCGGCCCGGCGAGTTCGAAGTGCGTGCCGTCGAGCTTCTCGATCGCCTCGTCCATCAGGCCCTGGAGCCAGTCGCGGACCTCGTCGACACCCTCGATGTGATGGCCGTGCTCGTCGAGGTGCGCCAGCGCCACCCATGGGGTCGCGGCGCCGGGAAGGATCTTCTCCGCCTCCTTCTTCATCTCGCCGAGCAGCCGGTGGTACTCGGCCCAGCCGTACGCGTACGCCTCGTCCAGGTCGAGGTCGATGCCGTTGAAGTAGCGAGCCCAGCGTGCGTACCGCTCGCGGCCCACCGTGTTCGGGGCGCCCTCGACCGCCGGCGCGTACACGTCGCGCATCCAGTCCCGCAGCTCCACCACGGCGGCCGTCGCCCCGCGGGCGGCCTCGTCCAGCTCCGCGCGCAGTGAATCGGGCCCGGCCGACACGAAGTCCTCGAACCAGCCACGCCCTTCGCCCGTGTCGGACCACTCCGTGAGCTGGCCGACGAACGTGGCGGTCGGGCGCGGTGCCGCGTAAAGCTTGCGCTCCAGGCCCAGGGCGAGGGACTCGCGGTAGCCCGCGTACGCGGTAGGCACCGCGCGCAGCCGCTCGGCGATCGCCGCCCAGTCCTCGTCGGTCTGGTTCGGGGTGACGGTGAAGATCTCGCGCACCGAGTGCGCGGGCGTGGCCATGTTGCCGACCGCGCGCAGGCCTTCGTCGGTCTCGTACACGGCGAGTTCCGCAGTGAGCCGCTCGCGCAGCAGGCGCGCACACCGGCGCTCGATGTCACCGTCCGCGCCGGGCAGCCGCTCGGCCTCGTCGAGCCGGGCGAGCGTGGCCCGCGCGAGGTCCGCGAGCGCCTCCTGGCCCGCGGGTGAGAGGTCGGGAAGCTTGCTCGAACTCTCCTGCACGCCAAGGTACGTACCGGTCACCGGGTCGAGGGCGATGAGCTCGTCGACATACGCGTCGGCGACCTCACGGGGCAGCGGGCTGTTGGTCTCAGACATGCGGTCCATCCTCATACGGCGACCGGCGCCGCGTCAGCCCGCTTTCACCGGCGCTTGTCCCACATCAGCCCGATTTCGCTGAGGGCGTGTTCTCCGGCGTCTCGTGTGGCAGAAGCGGGCCGCAGTCCCACTGCTGGAAGATCAACCGCGTCTCCACCCGCGCCACTTCGCGCCGGGACGTGAACTCGTCCAGCACCAGCCGCTGCAGATCCGCCATGTCCGCGACCGCGACATGGACCAGATAGTCGTCCGGCCCGGTCAGATGGAAGACGGTCAGCGACTCCGGCATCGCCCGGATCCGTTCCACGAACGGCCCCACCAGTTCCCGGCGGTGCGGCCTGACCTGCACGGACAGCAGCGCCTGAAGCCCTCGCCCCAGCTTGGCCGGGTCCAGTCTGAGCTGATGGCCGAGGATCACGCCCGAACGGCGCAGCCGCGTCACCCGGTCCAGGCACGTCGACGGAGCGACCCCGACCTGCGTGGCGAGGTCGCGATAGGTGGTCCGGGCGTCGTTCTGCAGGAGCCGCAGCAGATGCAGATCGACCGGATCCAGTACGACAGATTCGGCCATTGGTCGAACGTAGCACGGTCCTTCACCACTGAACCCCGCCCGCTGTTCAGTCTTCCGCTGTTCGGCCTTCAGCCCATGGCTGCCCATGGACCCAGCGAGCAGGGAGGCATACGACCTTATGCACGGGTATGACGACGTACGGTCCGCACCGAGAGCACTCGCCACCGAGGCCGTGCACGCCGGCCGCGACGACCTCGCCCGGCAGGGCCTGCACGCTCCACCGATCGACCTGTCCACCACCTACCCCTCCTACGACAGCCGCGCCGAGGCCGCCCGCATCGACGCCTTCGCCGCCACCGGCGCCGAGCCGGACGGCCCGCCCGTCTACGGCCGCCTGGGCAACCCGACCGTCGCCCGCTTCGAAACCGCCCTCGCCCGGCTGGAGGGCACCGAGGCCTCGGTCGCCTTCGCCAGCGGGATGGCGGCACTGAGCGCCATTCTGCTCGCTCGCGCGTCGATGGGTCTGCGCCACGTCGTCGCCGTACGCCCCTGTACGGCTGCAGCGATCATCTGCTCACGGCCGGAGTGCTGGGCTCGGAGGTGACCTGGACCGACCCAGCCGGAATCACGGAGGCGCTGCGTCCGGACACCGGCCTGGTGATGGTCGAGTCCCCGGCGAACCCCACGCTCGCCGAGGTGGACCTGCGGGCGGTGGTCCACGCCTGCGGCTCCGTGCCGCTGCTCGCGGACAACACGTTCGCCACGCCGGTGCTCCAGCGCCCCGCGGAACGGGGGGCGCGGCTCGTGCTGCACAGCGCCACCAAGTACCTCGGCGGGCACGGAGACGTGATGGCGGGCGTGGTGGCCTGCGACGAGGAGTTCGCCGGGCGGCTGCGGCAGATACGGTTCGCCACGGGCGGCGTCCTGCATCCGCTGGCCGGCTATCTGCTGCTGCGGGGCCTGTCGACCCTCCCGGTGCGGGTACGGGCCGCCTCGGCGAGCGCAGCCGAACTCGCCCGCCGCCTCGCCGACGACCCGCGCGTCGCCCGCGTCCACTATCCGCGCATCGGCGGCGCCATGATCGCCTTCGAGGTCCACGGCGACCCGCACGAGGTCATCGCCGGTGTCCGCCTGATCACCCCCGCCGTGAGCCTCGGCAGCGTCGACACCCTCATCCAGCACCCGGCGTCCATCAGCCACCGCATCGTCGACGCGGAAGACCGACGCGACGCCGGGGTGAGTGACCGGCTGCTGCGGATGTCGGTGGGGCTGGAGGACGTAGAGGACCTGTGGGCTGATCTGAACGCGGCGCTGGGGCGGCCCCGCGCCCCCACAGGGACGCGGGGCCGCAACGACATGCGGCTCCGCCGCGGGGCGCGACCGGCCACAGTGAACCGGCCGTCGCCGGCCGCCAGTAGCCCCTACGACGCTTCGGGGTGCCCCCACTCACCCGAACTCGACAGGCGTCCCACAACCCCCACGGCCCCCTCCGGCTCAACAGGCGGAGCCAACCGCGCCGTGATCACCAGGGTCCCCTCCTCGATCTGATAGTCGAGGGGGAGACCCAGGGCGCGCATCGCGGCGACCATGCCGGTGTTGGACGACTGCGTCACGGCGTACACGCTCCCGCAGCCCGCCTCGACCGCCATACCCACCAGCCTGCGCAGCAACTCGCTGCCGATGCCGCGCCGCTGCCAGGCGTCCTCGACGAGCAGCGCGACCTCCGTCTCGTCGCCGTCCCACAACAGGTGACCCAGCCCGACTACGCGGCCCGACGCGGTCTGCACGGCGAGCGTACGACCGAAGCGGGGGCTGAGCAGGTGGTTCAGATAGCGGTCCGCGTCACCGACCGGCCCGTGGTACCGCATCCCGAGTGTCCGCTTCGAGCACCGCTCGTGCATCTCCTTCGCGGCCCGGACGTCACCGGTGTCCGCCCGGCGCACGGTGATGTCGTTGCCCTCGGGCAGCGTCAGCACGTCCTGGCTGCCCGGCACACGCGGGCCGAGCCGGGCGTCCAGTTCCACGAGGGCCCGTGCCCGCGCGAACTCGGTCGGCGTGAACGGCAGATACGGCCGCTCCACGGTGATCACTCCGCCTTCCGGCGCCCGCAGCCGCATCACGGTGTCATCGAGCGCACCCTCCACCGGGACCGGTTCGGGTCCCCTGGCGCCCACGGCAGGCACTGCGGGCAGGGAGCGGATGGTGCACCGCCCGAGCAACTGCCGCAGCGTCAAAGGCAGTTCGGCGGCGTCCAGGGCGGTACGGGTGGCAAGGCCCAGCACCCGCGTCGGCGCGTCCACCAGGTCGTGGGCGTCGGCCCGCTCGATCCAGGTACCGGAACCGCCGGCCTCGGAGACCGCGCGGGTGATGTCGGACGCCGTGAGAGCGCCGGGTGCACGGAGCAGCAACTCGTCCACCGTGCCCTCGGCCAGCGGATGTGTCTGGAGGCTCAGTATGTCCACCCGCAGCCCGGCGAGGGCCGTGCACAACGCGGCCAGCGACCCCGGCTCGTCCTGCACCGTGGTCCGCATCCGCCAGAGGGCGCCTTCATCGGACACCGTCGCGGACGTCTCCGGCGAACGGTCCGACTGCCCGGCCTGTGCGTCGGAGCGCGGCCGGGCACCGGTATCGCCCGTCGGAGGCGCGTGACCGTGGCGGCGTGACCACCATGAGTGGAACCCCGCCGTGAGGAGTTCGGTGACCTGGACGACGTTCCTCCGCCAGGGGTGGACAGGACGTCCGGACTTCGCACGCGTCACATCAGATATGTCTCGACTCATGCACCCACTGTGAAGGAACGGTGTTGCGTGATCACGAACGCTTTGTGACCGGGCGGTAAAGAACCTTTTGTATTGATTTTTACCTTTCTCGTCGGGTCAGGCGGCCGCCAACGCACTACGCAGGCGCCGGGCCTGTGCCACGAGCCGGGACGAGCCACGGCGGTCCGCCGCCCGCGCCAGGTGCGGCAGTTCATCGCGTGCCCCCGTTCGCTCGGCGCACTCCGCGGCGATGGCAAGGAGATCCGCGAGGCCGCGTGGGGGCGCGGTCGCCCCACTGGTAGCGCCGCCGGTAGCCCGACCGGTAGCGCCGCCGGCCGCTGCACCGGTACCTCCATCTGCTGCGAGGTCCGCGAGCAGGACGGGCAGGGTGTGTCGGAGCATTCCCCAGATGGTGGCGTTCGCCCCCGTGGCCGCCGCTGTGCGCGCCGACTCCACGAGCCGCGACGGCTTCACGGCCCCGCGTCGCACCAACTGCCCCAGATCCGCGCCCATCCTGGCCGCGTCGAGCTGCCCGCCGGCCGCCAGCACCAACAGGGCGTCCACGGCGGCGAGCCGGTCCTCCGGGTGCCGCGCACCGAGCCCGTACGCCACGGCCAAGTGCACCGCATCACCGGCCTCGCCGCCCGATTCGGCCAGTCGCGGCAGGACCGCCGCGTCGCCCCGGGTGTCGTCGACGGCGACTGCCGACAGTTCGCGCAGCATTCTGACCGCCACCAGCTCACGCTGCTCGGGCAGCAGGGCCAGCCAGTGCCCGCGCATGCCGTCGCCCCAGTGCCAGCAGTGCCAGTGATCCCGGGCGAAGCTCACCGGCCGTCCCAACGGACGGAATCCGGCAGGGAAGTCACCTTGAAACTCGGCGATCTCCCCGGATGCGACGAGTATGCGGTCCCCTGACGTCTGCCGGTGGAACACGGGCACGGTCGGAGCCCCGGTTGTCAGCCACCCGGCGAGACGCGTCCCCTCCGCCGTGCCCAGCGCCGCCGCCCGCTCCGCGGCCGCCTCGGCCGACGCACGGTCACCGCGCCGGACCCGCAGCAGCGCCTGCGCGAAGTCGGCCTCCGACACCCTTGCGCCGAGCCGCCGGTACGCGTCGAGGCGCGCCACCAGTTCGTCCGGCTCCAACAGGCCCGTGCCCCAGGTGGGCGTGGACAGCAGGAACGGCAGAGGCTCGGTGCGGATCCGGTACGCCACCTCCCAGATGCGGGCCTCGAAGGCCCGGGCGAGCGGGCTGTGGCCGCAGTCACTGGTGACGGTCCCACGCTGGACGGCCTTGTGGAGCGTGGCCGTGAGCACCTTCCCGCGCAGCGTCGCCAGCAGGAGTTCGAGGCCGTGCGCCGCGTTGATCAGACCGTGGTGCCTGGTGAAGTAGTCGTCCGCGCTGTACGCGTACGCCTGCTCCCGGCCGTCCCACCAGCGCCGTGCGACGACGGGGTCCAGCGCCTCCAGCAGCCCGTCCCGGTCGTGGTACGCGTGACGTACGAGCCCGTCGAGGGCTCGCTCGAATGCCGCCACGTCACCATCGGACGCGAGCAAGGCACCTACTTCTTCGGTCAGTTCCTCCGCGGACTCGGGCGCGGGCGCGAGTCGCACCGGCTCCGGTGCGGGCGGCAGCACCTCCTCGTAGGGCGCCGGCTCCGACATCTCGGAGGACGCCTGCAGACTCTGGGCGGCACGCATCCGGAGCGTGGGAATCAACTGTGCGGCGGCGGAGGCGAGTTCCTCGTGTGTCTCGTCCAGGCCAACTTTGCCCGCATGCCGCTCCACCAGCTTCAGCGCCCGCTCCTGTACGTCCGAGTCCTCGTGGCCGAAGGCCTGGGCAGCGGCGCGCAGCAGCTCATCGGCGGCGGAAGCGTCGCGGACGAGAACCTTGCCCAACAGAACCAGCTGGGCGCGCACGAGCTTCTTCTCGGGGCGGAAGAGGACCGCGCCCGACATCTCGGCGAGTTGACGGGTGGTCAGTTCTCTGTCCAGGGCGAGCGAGGCCAGCACCGACTGGGCGTGCGCGGCCACGACGGACGCGGCGTCGGCAGCCAGGGCCAGCCACTCGGCCGTGTGCTCCCGCTCCTCGTCCCGGGTCAGAGCAAGGGCGCGGAGCATGCGCAGGAACACCCGGTGGTCGGCGGCCGGACCGCCCCGCAGCAGCCGGGCCAGGCACGCGTCGACCGTGGCCTTCCGGTCCAGGACGCCTTCGGTGGTGAGCGTCGCCAGCGCCTCGGTCCAGCTGTTCGGACCCTCGTCCGCGGTCCATGCCAGACGGCTGCCGATGTCGTTCGTCTCGAAGAGCGCGGCCGTGAGCTGCGCGAGGTGCGGGTCTTTGCGCAGCCGGTCCAGGACCGTGTCACCGCGCTGCCAGCCATGGCCGATGTGCTCCACCCACCCGTGGACATAGGCCTCCGTCGTCGGCACCGGACAGCCGGAGAGCCGTACCAGGCCCGCCATCAGCTCGTACGGCACACGCGAGCTGGTCGGCCGCTCGGCCACTCGGTGCGCCACGTCGCCGAGCCAGCCGGGGGATCGGTCGCCCAGGAGGTCGATCAGCACCGCCGGCGGAGCGGGCCACCAGCGCATGTCGGAGGCCGCGAGCCAGCTCGCCACGCCGGCCGCACCGGTCTGGCACGCGGTCCCCGCGGCATGCAGGGTGGGATAGGCGCTGCGGGCCTGCGCGGTCCACTGATCCGCCCTCAGCTCCTTGCGTAGTGTCTTCAACTCCGGGAAGAACGAACGTCGTTCGGCATCGGTCATCCCGTCCAGCAGGCTCACCACCTCGGCCGTCCGTCCGGCCCGTACCGCTTCCATCAGTGAACTCATCGCGCACCCCCGTCGACTCGTGCCATGTCCCGCTCCACAGCGGTGATTCCTCGCCGCACCATCCGCACCGCCAGCGCGTGCTTGCACGGCCCGCGCCCGCCCCGGTACTTCGCCCACCACAGGCAACTGCAGCTGAGCACGCCCGCCTCGTCCCGCACCCGGTGCACATGTCCGTCCTCGGCCGTCACTGTCCCGACGGCGCCGTCCAGCGCGACCGCGCCCGCCGCCACCAGCGCCCGCGCCGAACGCAGCCGCGGGTTGTGGCGCTCCACGCGCTCGGCGTCGTACGGCAGCTCCCGGTGGAAATAAGCAGCCTCCGCCGTGTCGTATCCGACCCGCCCCGATGTGCCCAGGCGGACCAGCGCCGCCCGGACGCGCTCGGGTGTGAGTCCCGAGGCGGCGGCCAGGTCGGCCACGTCGACACGGGGTTCCCACGCGAGGAGCACCGCGATCAGCTCCGCGTCCTCGGCGGCCTCGTCCGCCGCGAGGGCATCCAGGACACCGCCCTCGCCGGAGAAGCCGCGCGAGGCGTCCGGTGACAGCGTCAGTGTCAGCCGCATGCCCGGCAGGACCACCTCCCAGGCACTGGCCGTCGCGGCGGCGCCGCCCGCGACCGACGGGCCGTACACCCGCAGGGCCGTGGCATGCCTCAGCACCCGCTGGAGCGCGATCAGCCGCTCCGGGCCGGGCAGACACACCGCTCCGGGCACCGCGCGCGTGGTCGGCCGCAACCCGCTGCCCGAAGGCACCACCCATCGGGCGCCGATCGAGGCGCCACGCGCCCCACCGCGGGGCAGCGCCCGCAGGAACCGCACGGCCTCCGCCGCCGGCAGCTCGGCCCGCAGGTCGAAGCCGGCCGCTACCACCTGGGCCTCCGCGAAGCCCCGCAGCCAGCGGTCGGGGAGCGGCACCTTCTTCTCCACGACCGGCCCGTCCAGCATGGTCACCGCCAACTCCTCCGGGCCGACCCGCAGATGGAGCGGATCGTCCGCGCCGATCCTCGACAGGGCCTCGCGCAAGGGGTTGTTGACGTCGACGTTCGTCGTGCCGTGCCCCACCTCGTCGCCGTCCAGGCCGGCTTCCAGCACGTCCAGGCGCGCGTACACCCCGCAGCAGCCGGAGAAGGACTCGAAGCGCAGCCGGTCGCCGTTCCCCGTCACCACCGGGTCGAGGGAGGCACGCAGCTGCCGCTGGTAGTACCGCGCGGCCGCCACGTCGGCCACCGCGAGCAGCCCGGCCGAGGCCACCTGAGGGGACGTCAGAAAGCCCGCGAAGAACCGCGGATGGTCCTCGACGCCCGAGGGCGTCGCACCTCGTGAGGTCTCGAGCCCCAGGTGCTGTCCGTCCGCAGTGGACTCCAGCACGGAGGGTCGGCAGTAGGCCACGGCCTGCAAAGATCGCGTCATGGAAAGACCGTAGAGGCGACCACTGACAATCGGTCCTGACCTGCTAAGACACGCTCTGGGGTGGGGAGTACGACCGTGCCGCGCCCCGGGGGATGACACCGGTGCGCGGCACGGATCAAAGGCTAAGGCCTCCCGGCCACGGGAGTTACTGACCGACCCGGCCCGGCTGCAGGACCTGCGTGAACAGCACGGTGCCGTCGGACTCGCGCAGCCGCACCGTCAGCTCGCCGCTGCCGCCGTCGATGTCGACCTCGCCGAAGAACTGGTAGCCCCCGGCGGGCGAGACGTTCGCGGTCGTCGGCGCCTTGATGAACACCCGGTCCGGACCGAAGGTGTTGTCCAGGGTGTTCGCCGGGAACGCGCCCGCGTTGAGCGGGCCGGAGACGAACTCCCAGAACGGTTCGAAGTCGGTGAACGAGGCCCGCGAGGGCTGGTAGTGCTGGGCCGAGGTGTAGTGCACGTCGGCGGTCAGCCACACGGTGCCGGTGATCCTGCGGTGCTTGATGAACCGCAGCAGCTCGGCGATCTGCAGCTCCCGCCCCAGCGGAGCCCCGGGGTCGCCCTGAGCGACGGCCTCGATGTTCGGCTTGCCGTCACCGGTGTCCGGCACCACCAGGCCCAGCGGCATGTCGGAGGCGATCACCTTCCACACCGCCCGGGAGCGGGCCAGCTCGCGCTTGAGCCACTGCAGCTGCTCGGCACCGAGGATGCCCTGCGCGTCGGTGGCCTGGTCGTCGGTCGAGTTGGCGTTGCGGTAGGTGCGCATGTCCAGCACGAACACGTCCAGCAGCGGACCGTGGTTGATGACCCGGTACACACGGCCGTCGGGGCGGCGCAGCGTGGCGATGGGGAAGTACTCCGAGAACGCCTGCCGGGCACGTGTGGCCAGGACGTCGACGTTCTTCTCGGTGTAGCGGGAGTCGGCGAGGATCTCGCCGGGATACCAGTTGTTGGTGACCTCGTGGTCGTCCCACTGGATGATGGACGGCACCTGGGCGTTGAAACGCTTGAGGTTGTCGTCGAGCAGGTTGTAGCGGAAGTTGCCGCGGAACTCGGCCAGGGTCTCGGCGACCTTGGACTTCTCCTCGGTGGTGATGTTCCGCCAGGTGCTGCCGTCGGGCAGGGTGACCGACGCCGTGATCGGGCCGTCGGCGTAGACGTTGTCGCCGCTGCAGAGGAAGAAGTCCGGGTCCAGCGCGGCCATCGCGTTGTAGATCCGGTAGCCGCCGAAGTCCGGGTTGATGCCCCAGCCCTGCCCGGCGAGGTCTCCCGACCACACAAAGCGCACTCCGTCGCGCCGCCGAGCGGAGGCCGTACGGAACGTGCCGGTGACAGGCTCCCCGGTGCGGCGCGGGTCGTCGGGGTCGGCGAGCAGCACGCGGTAGTGGATCTGCTCGCCGGACGGCAGGCCGCGCAGCCGGGTCGTTCCGGTGAAGTCCGTGCCCGCGCCGAGCAGCGGTCCGTGCCATCTGTGCGGTTTGCGGAACGCCTCGGTCGCGGACGTCTCGACGATCATCCGGGCCGGCCGGTCGGACCGCACCCACACCAGCCCCGAGTCGCAGGTCACGTCGCCCGTCTGTACGCCCCAGCCCGCCTTGGGCCGGCCCGACAGGGCGAACGCCGGTGCCGAGCCGAGCGCAGTGGGCAGGGTGAGCGCCGCCGAAGCGGCGAGCGAGCCGCGCAGAACGCTGCGGCGGCCCGGGGACGGACGGTGTGACATGGGGGCCTCCAGGGGTGGGATCCGGCCAGTGTGCATTGCCACAACTACTGGTGCGCCGCAGCGCACACGGAAACCACAAGTGAACAACTGACCGCATGGGCAGGGGAACCGGTGCGCCGAAGCGGCACCGATCAGCGCGGACCCGCGCCGACGGCCTCGGCCATGAGCCGTACGCCCGCCCGGATCCGCGCCGGCGCCAGGTGCGCGTACCCCAGGACCAGCCGCACACCTGCACGCCCGCCTTCCCCGGCACGCGTGTGTGTGTAGTCCGTCAGAGGACGCACCGCCACCCCGGCCGCGGCCACGCGCGCGAGGAACCGCTCCTGGGGCCCGTACTGGTCCGGCAGCGCTGCGATGACGTGCAGGCCCGCGGCGATCCCGGACACCTCCGCGCCCGGGAAGTGGTCCTCCAGGACGGATACGAGCGTGTTGCGGCGCTCCCGGTACGCGCGCTGGCACCGGCGCAGCTGGCGGTCGTAGTCGCCGCGCTCCACGAACCGGGCGAACAGCGCCTGATCGAGGGTGGGATGACCGAGGTCCATGGTCCGTTTCCGCTCGACGACATCCTCGGCCAGCACCTCGGGCACGAGCAGCCAGCCGAGCCGGAGCCCCGGTGCGAGGGACTTGCTGACCGACCCCGCATACGCGACGCGCTCGGGGTCCAGCCCCTGGAGTGCGCCGACAGGCGCACGGTCGTACCGGAAGTCGCCGTCGTAGTCGTCCTCCAGGACGAATCCGTCGACGGACCGCGCCCAGTCGAGCAACTCGGCACGGCGACGCGCGGAGTAGGCGATGCCGGTGGGGAACTGGTGGGCCGGCGTCGTGACGACGGACCGTACACCCGACTCCCGCAACGGGCCGAGGGCGAGCCCTTCGTCGTCCAGCGGCAGCGGCACGGTGGTCACCCCCGCTGCCGCGTACAGGGCGTCGTGCTGCGGGCTCCCGGGGTTCTCCACGCCCACTTCGCGTATCCCGCGCGCGTGCAGCACGAACCCGAGCAGCGTCGTCGCCTGCGCCACCCCGGAGACGACCACGATGCGCTCGGGGTCCGCTACGACGCCCCGGCGCCGCGCCAGCAGCCCGGCCAGCGCCGTACGCAGCCCGGGCAGCCCGCGCGGGTCGGGATAGCCGAGCTCGTGATGGGGCAGTTCGGCCAGCACCCCGCGCTGTGCGGCGGCCCACGCGGCGCGCGGGAACAGCGACATGTCCGGCGTCCCGGGTACGAAGTCGGCGTGGACCCCGGTGGCGCGTGGAGCGAGATCACGCGCGCGTGGCCGGGCGGCCCGAACGGCACTGCCCACCCAGGTCCCGGCCCCCCGTCCGCTGCGCAGATACCCCTCCGCCGTCAGCTGCTCGTACGCCTCGGTGATCAGCCCGCGCGACACGCCGAGGTCGGCCGCGAGATCCCGGCTCGACGGCAGCCGAGTATCCGGCGCCATTCGCCCCGACCGCACCGCCTCACGCAGCGCCGCCTGCAGCGAACGCCCACGCGCGCGTGCCGGCGCCGAAGCGGCGGGCAGCAGCAACTCCCACGTGGCGGAGCCCATATGAGGCTGCGGGCCACCCGAGGCCTGCGTCGCAGGGCCCGGCGCCCGCCCGCCGGGGCCGCTCACCCGGCCTGCCGCAGCGGATGCCGCCGAACCGGCCGATCCTGCCGACCTGGCCGGATCGCCTGCACGCGGCCCCGCCGTGCGCCCCTCCTGCCCCGCGGAATCGCCGGTCGAGGCCGCCGAGGCGTGCCCTGCCGTCCTCCCGGCCGGATTGGTCTGCGATGACGTCATGAAAGTGGACCTTAATCCGGACCGCTGCGCTTCCTAGCGTCGCTGCCATGAACGCCACCACCACGACGCGCGGAGCCCTCCTCGCCGCGCTCGCCTGCATCCTCGTCGGAGGATCCTTCACCGCCAACAGCCTCCTCGGCGACTACCCGTACGCCGGCGGTCAGTTCCTGCGCTACGCCCTCGCCTGCCTCCTGCTCGTCCCGTTGGCCGGGCGTGACGCCCCGGCCCGGCTGCGCGCGCTCGCGGCCCGTCAGTGGGCCCGACTCGTGGTGCTCGCCGCCGTCGGCATGGTCGGCTTCAACCTGGCTGTGATCGCCGCCGAGCGGACGGCCGAACCGGCGGTTCCCGGCGTCTTCGTCGGCTGCGCGCCCGTGGTCGTGGCCGTCGTCGTCCCCCTGCTGGACAGGCGCCGCCCCCAACGGACGGTCCTGTACGGGGCGTTGCTTGTCGCAGCGGGCGCGGTCACGGTTCAGGGCTGGGGGCGTACGGACGGCGCCGGCCTCGCCTTCTCCGTGTGCGCACTGGTCGGCGAGGTCGGTTTTGCCGTCCTGGCCGCGCCCGTGCTGCGCCCGCTGGGTCCGCGGCTGCTGTCCGCCACGGTGTGCGGTGTCGCGGCGGTCGAGTCCGCGGCGGCCGGACTGCTCCTGGATGGCACCGCGTGGCTGCGACGGCCCGACACCACCGAGGCGGCCGCTCTGCTGTGGCAGGCGGTGGTCGTGACCGTGGTCGGCTTCGTGTGCTGGTACATGGGCATGCAGCGGATCGGCGCCGAGCGCGCCACGCTCTTCTCCGGCCTCATCCCGGTGGCCGCCGCCTGCTCCGCCCCGCTCGTCGGAACCGGCTCCTACGGCGCCGTACAGGCGTTGGGTAGCGCCCTGGTCGGTGCCGGAGTCGCCCTGGGGTCGGGCGCGTTGGCGCGCACCCCGCGTGGGTCAGCGGCTGCCGTCGAGGATGACGCGCGCGACCAGGGCCGGGTCGTCGTTCATGGGGCAGTGGCCGCAGCCGGGCAGCCTGACGAGGCGCGCCCGGGGGATGATCTGCTTGGCGCGCACCCCCTGGCGGCGCACGAGCAGCCGGTCCCTGGTGCCCCAGGCCACGGTGACCGGGATCCCGGGGATGTCGTCGGCGAACCGGACGGTCCGGCCGGCGTCGAGAGTCTGGTCGAAGCCCGTGGCCCCCGCCAGCGCCAGGGTCTCGGCGACCACGGCGTCGGGTGACCGGCGGCCGGGGCGGGCGTAGATCGTGCTCGTCAGGACCGTACGGCCGGCCGCCGACCGGGACAGCTGCTCCACCAGCGGCAGCGGCAGCCGGCGCGAGATGTGCCGCATCGCGAGCAGCACGCCGAAGGCGTAACGCCGCTCGGCCTCCGACCAGAACCCCGCCGGGGAGAGGGCGGTGACGGACCGCACGAGCTTCTCGCGGCCGAGTTCGAGCGCGATCAGGCCGCCCAGCGAATTGCCCACCACATGCGGCCGGTCGAGCTCCATCGCCTCGCAGAAGGCACCGAACACGGCCGTCGTCGTCGCAAGGTCGTAGGAGAGGGTGCTCGGCAGGCCCGGGGATGTTCCGAAGCCGGGCAGGTCCACGGAGATCACATCGCGCTCGGTCGCGAGGATGTCCACCACCGGCTCCCAGACCTGCCGGTGGTGCCCGATCCCGTGCAGCAGGAGCAGGGGTTCACCGCTCCCCACGCGCGTGTAGTCGACGCTCACGCTCTGCGGGCCGTGGGGAGAGGCGACCTGGAAGGAGACGGTGGCGGACATGGGGTGCTCCTCGGCTGGGACACGCTGACGGACGGCCGTAGACAGCTTGTCAGCAATCGCTACCGACGGGTAGACCCTGACGGTCGGGGACATCGGGCCCGCGTGCACCCCCAACCCGCCCTGCGTCCCCCGGGGTTGAACGACACAGGCCGGGGACGCCGATTTCGCCTGGACACGGCCGGACGTGTCGGATGGGATGGAGCGGTGACCACCGACACCGAGACCGACGTCTTCGAAGAGCACCGCCCCGTCCTTCTGGGGGTCGCCTACCGCATGCTCGGCCGGGTGGCCGACGCGGAGGACGTGGTGCAGGAGACCTGGCTGCGCTGGTCGGGCGCCGACCGGTCCGAGGTGCGCGAACCACGCGCCTACCTGGTGCGCATCACGACCCGACTTGCCATCGACCGACTGCGGCAGGTCAAGGCGCGCGGCGAGACCTATGTCGGCCCATGGCTGCCGGAGCCGTACGTCACCGACTTCGGGGACGCCGTCCCGGACACCGCCGAGCGGGCCGTCCTGGCCGACTCCGTCTCCCTCGCTGTCCTCGTCGTCCTGGAGTCGCTGTCACCGCTGGAGCGGGCGGTGTTCGTCCTCAGGGAGGCCTTCGGGTACCCGTACGCCGAGATCGCCGCGATGCTCGAACGGGGCGAGGCGGCCGTGCGCCAGCTGGCCGGGCGGGCCCGGAAGCATGTCGACGAGCGGCGGCCGCGGTACGAGGTGGACCCCGCCCAGCGACGAGATCTCACCGAACGGTTCCTGGCCGCGGCGGCGGGAGGCGACCTGGAGGGGCTCATGTCATTGCTGGCCCCGGACGTCCGTCTCATCGGCGACAGCGGCGGCAAGGCCAAGGCGCCGGTGCGGGTCCTGGAGACCGCCGACAAGGTCGGGCGCTTCCTCGTGGGCGCCACCCGGAACGCCGTCCCCGATGTCACCTTCCGGTTCCTGGAGATCAACGGCGGCCCCGCGGTGCTGGTGCGGTCCGGAGACAAGCCCGACAGCGTCTTCCAACTGGACGTCCTGAACGGCCGGATCCAGTCGGTCTACATCATTCGCAACCCCGACAAGCTGACGTCGCTGGCGACGGCGTAGCTCCCACCGCCCCGTCCAGGCGGTGGCGGCGCGAGCCGGTCCCGTGAACGTTCCCGGCGATTGGTATTGACCAAGGGTGAGGGCCGCCCTATGGTCGCAGATAAGTGCAACAACCTTTAATAAACAAGGGCGCTAAAACGCCGACGAGCCACGGCGATTGCGGAGGACAGGGTGGGGACCACGCAGCTGGAAACGGTGCCGGAACCGAAGTACTGGCATCTGAGGACCGTGCTCAGTGAGGCACTGGACTCCGAGTTCACCGTGGGCGAGATTCTGCCCAACGAACGCGACCTGGCCGCTCGTTTCGGCGTCGCCAGGGCCACGCTCCGGCAGGCCCTGGAACAGCTCGAACTGGAAGGCAGGCTGCAGCGCCGCCGCGGTGTCGGTACGACTGTCGCGCCGCCGCGCGTGGGCGTGTCCGTAGGGGGCGAGCAGCACGCCTGGCCGGGGGCGACCGACGGCGTCTGGCAGCCCGCGGACTGCGCGCTGGCCGCTCCGCCCGTATCCGTCGCGGACGCCCTGGAGAGCGGCCGGGACGAGGCCGTGCACATCGTGCGCCGCTCCCGCGTGACCCACGGCCAGCCTGTCGCCGCCGAACTGCTGTACATCCCGCAGTCGTCGGTGCCCGACCTCTCCGCCATCGACGCCCCGTCCGGAGCGGCACGCGCGCGTGCCGTGCTGCGCGAGCTGCAGCGCCTGGAGCTGGACGGCCAGGACAGCGCCGTCGAGCTGGGCTCGGCCCGCGCGGACGACGCCAAGGAACTGGACCGGCTCCCGGGGGCGCCCGTCCTCGTCGTGACCACCCGCTACATCGCCGAGGGCCGGACCGCCGCGCTCTCCGTCGCCACCTACCGTGCGGACACCTGCCGGCTGACGTTCGGCGACTCCGGCGGCGTGGAGATCCACCAGGGCCCGGAGCGCCAGGCGTCCTGACCGTCGTACCTGCACCTGCCGCGCGCCCCGGATCCACTCCGGGGCGCGTCGCGTATTCAGGAGCGCTGAGGGCGCGTCAATGCCTGCCGGCGGCGTGCCGTGCAGATGCCCGACCGCGGGACGGTCAGCGTCGCCCCGTCACAGTCCCCTCCACCGCGAACAGCTGCTCCTCGACATGGTCGAGAGCGAGCCGCAGTGCTCCGGTCGCCACGGCGGCCTCGCCGAGGAGGGACAGCGCGACCTTCGGCGGGCGCAGGCAGTAGCGGGCCAGCTCGCGGCGCAGCGGCTCCAGTACGCCGTCCAGGCCGGCCGCCCAGCCGCCGACGACGACCAGCTCGGGGTCAAGGGCGAGAACGAGCGCCGCCACGTCGTGGACGAGGCGCTGGATGAAGCGTTCGACGGCTGCCAGGGCCTGTTGGTCTCCGTCGCGGGCCTGCGCGAAGACCTTGGCGACGGCGTGCTCGTCGAGGGGGCGCAGGGGCTCGTCCGTGGTGGACAGCAACGTCTCCGGAGTCGCCTCCCGGCCCAGCAGATGCAGCGCGCCGATCTCACCGGCCGCGCCGCCGAAGCCCCGGTGCAGCTGACCGCCGATCAGCGAACCGGCGCCCGGGCTCAGCCCTGCCAGCACGAACACCACGTCGTCGGACTCGGTGGCGGAGCCCTTCCAATGCTCGGCAACGGCCGCCGCGTTGGCGTCGTTCTCCACCAGGACCGGGCACTTGAAGGAACGGCTCAGCCGCTCGCCCAGCCTGAGCCCCGTCCACTCGGGCAGCGCGGCGCCCAGCCGCACGGTCCCGTCCGCCTCGACGATGCCCGGCGTCGCAACGCCCACGGCACGCAGCGAACTGCGTGCCACACCGGCCCGGCGCAGCAGCTCGGCCACGCCCGTACGCACCCGCTCGAGGCGTTCGTCGGCCGGATCCGTCTCGTCGACGTCCTTGGCGATGGCACCCAGAATCCGGCCGTCCAGGTCGGCGAGGAGCGCGGCGACCCGATGCGACCCGATCTCCACGCCGAGCAGATGACCGGCCTCCGCCCGGAACCGGAACCGGCGCGCGGGCCGGCCCTGGCGCCGTACGACACTCTCGTCGGCCGCCTTCTCGACGACGTACCCCGCCTCGATGAGCCCCTCGACGACGCCCTCGACGGTCGGCCGGGACAGTCCGGTCACCCGGGTGATCTCCGTCAGCGTGGCGGCGTCCGTGGCGCGCAGTGCGTGCAGTACCACCGCGGAGTTGATCCTTCGCAGCAGCGAGGGATCCCCGCCGGTCAGTGGCCCCAACGTCCGTCCTCCCAGCTCGTGCGCATGTTGGGCGGATGGTACTCGCAGTGGCGAACCCGGGCGAGTGCCGGGCACCCCCGGACCTACTGGTCGGTCCGTCCGGCTGTCCCCGCCCCGGTCCGGGGGCGGAGTCATCCCGGCGCCACGAACCCCGACTCGTACGCCGTGATCACCGCCTGCGTGCGATCCCGCGCCCCCAGTTTGGCCAGGACGGCGCTCACATGGGACTTCACCGTCTCCGTCCCCACCACCAGCCGGGCCGCGATCTCCGCATTCGACAGTCCGCGTGCCATCAGCCGCAGCACCTCGGCCTCCCGCTCGGTCAGCCGGGCCCGCTCCAGTACCGCGCGCGCCGCCCGGTTGCCGCCGTCGTCGCCGTACCGCGCGGCCAGCTGCCGCACCGACGCGGGGAACAGCAGCGACTCGCCCTCGGCGACCAGCCGCACCGCGTGCACGATCTCGGCAGGCCGGGCCCGCTTCAGCAGGAACCCGTCGGCACCGGCCCGCAGCGCCTCGTACACGTACTCGTCGTTCTCGAAGGTCGTGACGACAAGGATCTTCGGCGGATCGTCGACCGTGCGCAGCACCGCGCGCGTGGCCTCGATCCCGTCCAGCAGCGGCATCCGTACATCCATGGCGATCACGTCGGGCCGCAGCTGACGCACCAGCGGGATCACCGCCGCGCCGTCCGCGGCCTCCCCGACGACCTCGATGTCGGGCTGCGCCTCCAACACGGCCCGCAGACCCGCGCGTACGAGGGGTTCGTCGTCGACGAGGAGAACGGTGACCGGCATCCGGTCAGCCTAGATCAACTCAGCGGCAGCTCAACATGTACCTGCCAGTCACCTTGGTCGGGGCCGGTTCGCGCATGTCCGCCCAGCAGGGCAGCGCGCTCCCGGATCCCGCGCAGGCCGCTGCCCCGGCCGGGCCCGGGTATGTCGGCGGTGAGCGGATTGCGGACCTCAAGAGTGAGTGTGCCGTCCGCGACGGCGATGCGTGCCCGGACCGGCACCGCGCCCGCGTGCCGCAGCACATTGGTCAGCGATTCCTGGAGGATGCGGTAGCCCTCCCGGGACACCGGTCCGGGCACGGTGTCCAAAGGTCCCGTCAGCTCGATGCCGACCTTCGCACCCGACGCCCGCGCGGACTCCAGCAGACGGTCCGCGTCCGTCAGTGTCGGTCGGCTGCTGACCGGCCGCTCCGACTCGCGCAGAATGCCGAGGACCCGCTCCAGGTCTTCCAGAGCGGCCCGGCCGGTCTCCTCGATGGCGTCCAGGGCCCGGTCGGTGAAGTCGGGATCGCGGGCCGCGCGCGCGGCACCCGCCTGCACGACGGCCACGGTCAGGGCATGGCCGATGGAGTCGTGCAGTTCACGGGCGATGCGCGTGCGTTCCAGGAGCTGTTCGGTGCGCTCCTCCATGGCGGCGAGGCGCTCGGCGGGCGTGGGGCCCAGGAGGCGGCGGGCGAGTGCGGTGATGAGACGGCCCGAGCTGACCACAAGCCCCGCCAGCGCGACCAGTGCCACGGGCACCAACAGCACGTGCCACCAGGCGTGGCCCTTGAGGAGCAGAGGCTCGCCTTCGTCGATATCAAGGCCGAACGCCGCAGACGCCAAGTCCACTGACCCTAGAAGCAGTTGGGCAGTGAGCATCGCGGTGGCACAGCCGAGCAGCAGCCGTGCCTCCAGCCAGACGACGAGCCGCCAACGGTCGCCCCAGGCGGCGGACGGCGCGACGACGATGCCTGCGCTCTCACCGTCGTGCCCGTGACCGGTCAGCAGCAGTCTGGCCTGAAGGCCCTCCACGGTGCGCATTGCGGGCACCAGCCCGACGGGGGCGAGTATCGCGGCCGCCACCACCCAGGTCCACCAGGCTTCCTCGATGAACAGCCACATGCTGGGCCACACGATGGCGATGAACAGATGCAGCAATCGTGTGTACGTCACCGCCCGACCGAACGGGCGCAACAAGCGGACCATTTCGTCATCGTGCCAGCCGCCACTGACAACGGACCTCCCCCGCACGGGGGAGACGATCTCCACCCGCGGGGGAGGAGCCGCACCACCCCCGGCGGCCAGGCTTACCGCCATGACCAGCATCGAAGTCCAAGCCCTCACCAAGGAGTACGGCAACCGGCGAGCCGTGGATGACCTCACCTTCACCGTCCTCCCCGGCCGCGTCACCGGCTTCCTCGGCCCCAACGGCGCCGGGAAGTCCACCACCATGCGGCTCGTCCTCGGCCTCGACCGGCCGACCTCCGGAACCGCCACGATCGGCGGTCGCGCCTACGCGGCACTCCACGAACCCCTGCGGCAGGTGGGCGCGTTGCTCGACGCGCAGGCCGCCCACGGGTCCCGGACCGGCCGAGACCATCTGCGCGTCCTCGCCGCGACCAACCGCATCCCGAACCGCCGTGCCGACGCGGTGCTGGAGGAGACGGGGCTGGCGTCGGTGGCGGGCCGCAGGGTGAAGACGTACTCCCTGGGCATGCGCCAGCGGCTCGGCATCGCCGCGGCCCTCCTCGGTGACCCCGAGGTCGTCCTGCTGGACGAGCCGTCCAACGGTCTCGACCCCGAAGGCATCATCTGGATCCGTGAGTTGTTGCGCCGTCTCGCGGGGGAGGGGCGGACGGTCCTGGTGTCCAGCCACCTCATGAACGAGACCGCGTCCTTCGCGGACCACCTCGTGGTCCTCGGCATGGGGCGCCTGCTGGCCGACACCCCCATGCGGGAGTTCATCCACGCACGTGTGGAACCCCGCGTCCGTATCCGTACCTCGGACGCCACCGCACTCAAGACCGCGCTCGCCCGGCACGGTCACGACGCCGTCCAGCACGAGGACGGGCACTGGAGCGTGCACCACGCGCGCGTGGACGACATCGGCCGCCTCATGTCCGAGACCGGCGTACCCATCCTCGAACTCGCCACCGAGGAGGGCACCTTGGAGCAGGCCTACCTCGATCTGACCGCGTCCGAGGCCGAGTTCACCGCACAGTCCCCACAGTCCCAGGAGGCCTGAACCATGGCATTCGCGCCCCTATTCCACTCGGAGTGGCTCAAGATCCGTACGCTGCGGTCACTGCCGGGAGCGCTGCTGGCGCTGTTCGCCGTGACCACGGCGTTCTCCGCGCTGGCCGGCACCGACGGGAGCTCCGACCCGGAGTTCGACCCGCTGTTCACGGCCATGTTCGGGATCCTGCCGGGCCAGATCGCCGCCATCGCGTTCGGGGCAATGGCCGTGTCGTCGGAGTACCACGGGGTGCGCTCCGGCTGTCGCTCGCAGCGGTCCCGCAGCGCGGACGCTGGTTTGCGGCGAAGGTGACAGCCATCGCCGTGCCGGCCCTTCTCGTGGGACTCGTCACCGCCATCACCGCGCTGGTGGTGGCACGCGCGGGACTCGGCTCCGCGGCGAGCGGGCTCACCACGGCCGAGCAGGTGCGCGGTGTCGTGGGCTGCGGGATCTACCTCATGTTGATGGCGCTGTTCGCGGCAGGTCTCACCGCGATGCTGCGCAGCGGTGTCGCCACGCTCTCCATTCTGATCCCGTTCATCCTCGTCGTGTCGTTCGTGATCGGCGACGCCGCCGGCACCGTCGCGGACTTCCTGCCCGACAAGGCCGGCCAGATCGCCCTTCACCAGACCTACGACGGCACCCTCGGGCCCTGGTCGGGGCTCGCAGTCACCGCTCTGTGGACGGCGGCGGCGCTGCTGGCGGGGGCGTGGAGCGTGCGGCGCCGGGACGCCTGACGGCACACCAATTGTCAGTGCGGCCGGGTTTACTGGACCCCATGAACATCGCACGGCACATCGCCCTCATCGACGAGCTGTGCTTCCGCCCTTTTCCGGCGGAGCACGGCCCGTCGGACGTCGGCGCCGGGGGGCCCGGGTATCACGTCGCGGTGTTAGAGCGGAGCGAGGACGACTGCGGGACGCGCGCGGCGACGGTGGAGCAGTTCGAGAAGTACCGGGACGCCCTGTACGAGGTGTACGCGCCCCAATGGCGGCACACCCATCCATTGAACCTGCAGACCGTGCTGCTGCGCACCGAGCGGGAGGACATACCCGAGCCCTGGCGGCTTCTCGGCGCAGGCGCCGGCGTCGCCTACCTCTGGGAGGCGGAGGGGACGGGCCGCTGGATCGCGGTGGCCGTCGCCGACCGGGACCCGGCCGACGACGTCCAACTCTTGGCCGTGATCACCGACGTCGACCCACCGTGACGCGTCAGGTGACGTCGACCCACCGTGACTTGGTCAGGCCTGCTCCGCCGTCACCCGCAACCTGGCGAACTCCTCCGCCATCGTCTGCGCCGTCCAATGCGCGTTGAGCCCGCTCGGGTTCGGCAGCACCCACACGCGGGTGCCCCCGATCACCCGCTCCTGCGGGCCTACCTGCGCCTTGCGGTCGTCGAACGCCGCCCGGTAGGCGGTCACCCCGACGACGGCCAGCCAACGCGGCCGCAGCCGGGCCACCTTCGTCGCCAGCAGCCGCCCGCCGTCGCGGTACTCCTGCGCGCTCAGCTCGTCGGCTCGCGCGCTCGCCCGCGCCACGACGTTCGTGATGCCGAGCCCGTAGGACAGCAACTCCTCCTGCTCCGACGGCTTCAAGAGCCTCGGCGTGAACCCGGACAGGTGCAGGACCGGCCAGAAACGGTTGCCCGGCCGGGCGAAGTGATGGCCGGTCGCGGCCGTCATCAGACCGGGGTTGATGCCGCAGAACAGCACATGGAGACCGTCCGCGACGACGTCCGGCACCAGACGGTCGCGGGCGGCCTCCAACTGCTCGGCGGTGAAGCGCGTCATACCGTGGGCGACGTCAGAGGATCGCCCCGGGCGTGTAACCGGCGGCTCCCGGGCGCTGCTTCACGATCTCCTCGACCCGGCCCACGACGACCCCGACCTGGTCGGCCGCGGCACCCGTGAAGGACAGCTTGTCGGCCATCAGGGCGTCCAGGCCGGCGCGGTCGAGCGGGATGCGCTCGTCGGCGGCCAGCTTGTCGAGCAGTTCGTTGCGCTCGGCGCCCTGCTCGCGCATCGCCAGCGCGGAGGCGACGGCGTTCTCCTTGATCGCCTCGTGCGCGACCTCACGGCCGACGCCGGCGCGCACCGCGCCCATCAGCACCTTGGTGGTGGCGAGGAACGGCAGGTAGCGGTCCAGCTCACGGGCGACGACTGCCGGGAAGGCGCCGAACTCGTCGAGCACCGTCAGGAACGTCTCCAGCAGGCCGTCCAGTGCGAAGAACGCGTCCGGCAGCGCGACCCGGCGCACCACCGAGCAGGACACGTCACCCTCGTTCCACTGGTCGCCCGCCAGCTCGCCGGTCATCGAGGCGTAGCCGCGCAGGATGACCATCAGGCCGTTGACGCGCTCGCAGGAGCGGGTGTTCATCTTGTGCGGCATCGCGGAGGAGCCGACCTGGCCCGGCTTGAAGCCCTCGGTCACCAGCTCGTGCCCGGCCATCAGCCGGATGGTCTTCGCCAGCGACGACGGCGCCGCCGCCAGCTGTACCAGAGCGGTCACGACCTCGTAGTCCAGCGAGCGCGGGTAGACCTGGCCCACCGAGGTGAACGCCTGCGCGAAGCCCAGGTGCCCGGCGATCCGGTCCTCCAGCTCCGCCAGCTTCGCCGCGTCCCCGCCGAGCAGGTCCAGCATGTCCTGCGCCGTGCCGACCGGGCCCTTGATGCCGCGCAGCGGGTAGCGGCCGAGGAGCTCCTCGACCCGGCCGTACGCGACGAGCAGCTCGTCGGCGGCGGTCGCGAAGCGCTTGCCGAGCGTCGTCGCCTGGGCGGCGACGTTGTGGGAGCGGCCGGCCATGACCAGCTCGCCGTACTCGCCGGCCAGCTTGGCCAGTCGCGCCAGCACGGCCACCGTGCGGTCGCGCATCAGCTCCAGCGAGAGCCGGATCTGCAGCTGCTCCACGTTCTCGGTGAGGTCGCGCGAGGTCATGCCCTTGTGGACGTGCTCGTGCCCGGCGAGGTCGTTGAACTCCTCGATCCGCGCCTTCACGTCGTGCCGAGTGACCTTCTCGCGCTCGGCGATGGAGGCCAGGTCGACGGTGTCGAGGACACGCTCGTAGTCGGCGAGCGCCTCGTCGGGCACCTCGATGCCGAGGTCCTTCTGGGCCCGCAGCACGGCGAGCCAGAGCTGCCGCTCCAGCTTCACCTTCTGCTCGGGGGACCAGAGCGTGGCGAGCTCGGTGGAGGCGTAGCGTCCGGCGAGGACGTTCGGGATGCGGGGCTTGGCGGGCGCAGAAGTCACGTGTCCAGATTCTACTGGCGGTTTGTGCAGGCCAGCGCCGCGCCCCGGTTGGGCGGAACCTACGAGACGTGCGTCACGTCGCGCTGCCGGCTCCCGCGCTACTCCACCGTGTCCTCGTACGGCATCAGGTCCGGCCGCTTGGCCGGGCGCCCGTCGCCGGAGGAGCGGCCGGTCAGGCGGCGTCCGATCCAGGGCAGCAGGTGCTGCCGCGCGAACCGTGCGTCGGCGACCCGCCGCGAGGTCCACCCCGGCGGCAGCGTGGCCGGCACCGGCGTGCGCCACTCGGTGTCCTCGGGGTCGTACCCGAGCGTCTGCCACACGGCCTCCGCGACCCTGCGGTGCCCCTCCGCCGACAGGTGCAGCCGGTCCACGTCCCACAGGCGCGGGTCACTGAGGGACGGGGCGCCGTACAGGTCGACGACGACGGCGCCGTGCCGCGCCGCCAGCTCGTCCACGTGGGCGAACAGCTCCTCCATGCGCGGCCGGAACCGCTCCAGCACCGGGCCCTGGCGGCCGGGACTGCGCATCAGAACCAACTGCTTGCAGGACGGGGCCAACCGCTCCACGGCCTCGGTGAGCAGAGCGCGCACGCGCACCATGTCGCACTTGGGGCGCAGGGTGTCGTTGAGCCCGCCGACCAGCGTGATCACGTCGGCCTGCATGGCCGCCGCAACCTCGACCTGCTCGTCGACTATCTGGCGGATCAGCTTCCCGCGCACCGCGAGGTTGGCGTAGCGGAAGCCGGGCGCACGGGCGGCCATCCGGCCGGCGAGGAGGTCGGCCCAGCCCCGGTAGGAGCCGTCCGGGAGGAGGTCCGACATGCCCTCGGTGAAGGAGTCGCCGACCGCGACCAGGCTGCTGTAGGTGGGGTTCGTCTGCATGGCGACAGAAATGGTATCCCGTGCACATACCCGTCGGTCGGTCGGCCTGCGTACCCGAACCTCATGCCCGCTGCCCGAACAGCTCCCGCAGCACGTCCTCCATGGTCACCACCCCGCCCAGCCGCCCGTCGCTCCCCAGCACGGCCGCCAGGTGCGTCCGGCTGCCGCGCATGGCGGTGAGCACGTCGTCCAGCGGGGTGCTCTCCCGTACGCGCGCGATGGGCCGCATGTCGTCCACCTGGAACGGCACGTCCCGCGGGGAGGCGTCCAGGGCGTCCTTCACATGCAGATAGCCGACGATGTGTCGGCCGGAGTCGACGACCGGGAAGCGGGAGAAGCCCGACTCGGCCGACAGCCCCTCCAGCTCCTCCGGAGTGACGCCCACGCGCGCGTAGACGATGCGTTCCAGCGGAAGCACCACGTCACGCACCGGCCGGCTGCCCAGTTCCAGGGCGTCGTGCAGCCGCTCCCGCGCGCGCTCGTCGATCAGGCCGGCCTCGCCGGAATCCCGTACCAGGCGAGCCAGCTCGGCGTCCGAGAACGTGGCGGTGACCTCGTCCTTGGTCTCGACGCGCATCAGTTTCAGGAGCGCGTTAGCGAAGGCGTTGATCGTGAAGATCACCGGCCGCAGCGCCCGCGAGAGCGTGACCAGCGGCGGACCGAGCACCAGGGCGCTGCGCACCGGCTCGGCCAGCGCGATGTTCTTCGGCACCATCTCGCCGAGCAGCATGTGCAGATACGTGGCCAGCGCCAGCGCGATCACGAAGGACACCACGTGCCCCGCGCCCTCCGGCACGCCCACCGCGTGGAACAAAGGCTCCAGCAGGTGCTCGATGGCGGGCTCCGCGACCACACCGAGCACCAGAGTGCACAGTGTGATGCCGAGCTGTGCCGCGGCCATCAGCGCGGACACGTGCTGCAGCCCCCACAGCACGCTCTTTGCGCGCCGGTCGCCCTGGTCGGCGTACGGCTCGATCTGCGAGCGCCGTACGGAGATGAGCGCGAACTCGGCGCCCACGAAGAAGGCGTTCACGACCAGCGTCGCGAAACCGATGAGCAGCTGTACGGCGGTCATCGCTCGCCCTCCTCTCGTCCTGCTCCGCCGCGGCGTCCAGCGGCGCGTGCATCAGCACCCGCGCGGCCCTGCGCCCCGCGGAGTCCACCACGTCGAGGCGCCAGCCGACGACCTCGACACAGTCACCGACCGCGGGGATGCGGCCGAGCTCCGTCGCGACGAGACCGGCCAGGGTCTCGTACGGCCCGTCGGGCGCCCTCAGCCCCACGCGCGCGAGCTGGTCCATCCGCGCCGAGCCGTCGGCCGAGTACAGCGACCGGCCCTCGTCGTCGCTGCCCGCGTGGGCGAGGTCGGGCGTCTCGTGCGGGTCGTGCTCGTCCCGCACCTCGCCGACGACCTCCTCGACGATGTCCTCCAGCGTCGCCACGCCCGCCGTGCCGCCGTACTCGTCGATCACCACGGCCATGGTGCGCTTGCCGGACAGCCGGTCCAGGAGCCGGTCGACGGTCAGTGTCTCGGGGACGAGGAGCGGCTCGCGCATCAGCTCGGCGACGGAGACGCGCGGCCGGGCCTCGGCGGGCACCGCCAGGATGTCCTTGATGTGCGCGGTCCCCACGACCGAGTCGAGGCTGCCGCGGTAGACGGGGAACCGGGACAGCCCGGTCGCCCGGGTCGCGTTCGCCACGTCCTCGCAGGTCGCCTGGGCGTCGAGGGCGACGACCTGGACGCGCGGGGTCATGACGTTCTCCGCGGTCAGGTCGGCCAGGTTCAGCGTCCGTACGAACAGCTCGGCGGTGTCGGCCTCCAGCGCACCCTCACGGGCGGAGTGCCGGGCGAGGGCGGCCAGCTCCTGGGGTCCGCGCGCGGCGGCCAGCTCCTCGGTGGGCTCCACGCCGAAGCGGCGGACGATGCGGTTCGCCGTGTTGTTGAGGTGGGTGATGAAGGGGCGGAAGATCGCGCTGAACCAGCGCTGCGCGTTTCCGACCCGCTTGGCCACGGCCAGGGGTGAGGAGATCGCCCAGTTCTTGGGCACCAGCTCGCCGACGACCATCAGCACGATGGTCGACAGCGCAGTGCCGATCACCAGCGCGATCGAGCCGGCCGCCGAGTGGGAGATGCCGAGCGACTCCAGCGGGCCCGCGATGAGCCGCGCGATCGACGGCTCGGCGAGCATGCCGACGACCAGGTTGGTGACCGTGATGCCGAGCTGTGCGCCGGAGAGCTGGAACGTCAGATTCCGTACGGCCTTCAGGGCGCCGGACGCGCCCCGCTCGCCGCGTTCCACGGCCCGCTCCAGCTCGCTGCGCTCGACCGTGGTCAGCGAGAACTCCGCCGCGACGAAGGCACCGCAGGCGAGCGACAGCAGGATCGCCACCAGCAGGAGGAGCACTTCGGTCATCGGGTCACCTCCGTCCCATGGTCGGACAGGGTCGGGAGGATCGCGCGATGTCGGGTACTGGGAGGCTCGCCCATGGGCGGACGCTCACACCTTTCATTGGAGGACCGAAGCGGTCCAGCAATAGTAAAGGACGGGCAAAGATGGTTCTGATGTGATCCCTGTGTGATCCCGGTCCCAGGTGATCAGTCGTTCACCCCCGAGTTCAGAAGGGCTTGACCCAGCGCCGCCAGTGGTCCTCACGATGGTAGCCAGCCGCTGCCCATGTCTGGTGGGCCTGTTCGTTGGCTTCCAGGACCATGGCGTCGACGCGTCGCCCGCCGAGGGCGGCGAAGCGTTGTTCGGCGGCTTCCAGGAGGGCGGTGGCGATGCCTTGCCGGCGGTGGTCGGGGTGTACGGCGAGTCGGTAGGCGGAGCATCGCCATCCGTCGAAGCCGGCTATGACGGTTCCGGTGAGGAAGCCGTCCCGCTCTGCGAGGAGCAGGGCTTCGGGGTCTCGCGCGATGAGTCGGGCCACTCCGTCGTGGTCGTCGCTGATGCTGGTGCCTTCTGCGGCGCCGCGCCAGAACTGCAGCACCGCGTCGATGTCCGAGTGGGTGGCGTGCCGGATGTGAAGATCGCTCATGGGGTGAGCCAAGCAGAGCGCTGGTCTGTCTGGCGAGCGGATTCCGTGCCGGGCATCGACGGAGGGTTGGCTTGATCCCGGGGAGCCAACCGGACTGAGGGCCGATCCGTTCAGCGGCGCCTTGCGCTGAACCTTGCTCCACCCTTTCCACCCGCATTTTCCTGGGCTGCGCCTGCCGACGTTTTCGTCGAACACGTCGGCAGGCGCAGCCCGTTTTTCATTCGCGGTCCGCGCAACAACTGTCCGTCCCACAGCAACTTTTGATGACCGTCGCGCGTCACCGCTGGCTAGGTTTGACCGCGTTCAGGCAAGGAGTGTTCGAGAAAGGAAACGGACATGCCCCGTGGTATGGAAAGGGAATTCTCGCATGGTGCCGCTTGATTCACCGGTGTTCTCCCGCCGCAGGGCGCTCACCTCGCTGGCAGGTGTCGCGGTGGCCGGCGCCGCGCTCGCCGCTGGCGCGCGCCCGGCCCTCGCTGCGGACGAGGACGGTCCGGCCCTTATGGAGGAGCGCGCCGGCGGTCTGCCTCTGGTCATCCACAACAACAGCGGTGAGTACGCCAACCACAACATTCACCTGTACATAGTCGGCAGCCGGGGCGACCGCCACGTCCGGGTCACACCCCGTGGCACGGTCGAGCCGGTCAAGGTCTCCGACAACAAGGACAACGGCTTCACCGACTACGCCATCCCGCTCGACGCCCGCGGCACCACGAGGATCCGGCTGCCGCACATGTCCGGCCGGATCTACGTCTCCCTGGGCGGCAAGCTCAAGCTGAAGGTCGTCCGGGACGGGGCTGGGCGGCCCGCGCTCCAGCACCCGGCGGGCTGGGTGAAGTCCGACCCCAACTTCCCCGTGCTGCACGACTTCGTGGAGTTCACGCACAACGCGTCCGGCATGTTCTGCAACACCACCATGGTCGACATGTTCAGCGTGCCGCTGATGATCCGGCTGTCCGGGAACCGGGACCAGACCACCGGCAGGATGCGGCAGGGCGGCCGGGCCCGGATCTTCCGGGCCATGGAGAACACCCCCGGCTTCGGCAGGCTGGTCGTCGGCGAACGGCGGGTCATCGCGCCGAGTCACGGACTCGACGCGGGCCGGTTCGGCGAGCACTACTTCGACCCGTACATCGACAAGGTCTGGCAGGCCTACCGGCAGCAGCCGCTCCATGTCCGTACCGTCGCCGGCGCGTTCACCGGCCGGGTCGACAACGGCAAGCTCACCTTCCACGGACCGGCGACGGTCTCCTTCGCCAAGCCCTCCACCCGCGACGTGCTGTTCTGCGAAGGCGCGCTCGCCGCCCCCAACGACGGAATCACCGGTCCCGTGGCCGCGGTCCTGGGCGCCGGCTTCAACCGCTCCACGCTGCTCAGCCATCCGAAGCAGCCCACCACCCGCGCGGCGGCCTTCTACAAGCCGCAGATCACCAACCACTACGCGCGGGCCATCCACGCCCAGATGAGCAACGGCAAGGCGTACGGCTTCGCCTTCGACGACGTCGCCGAGTGGGCGTCGTACATCCAGGACACCCAGCCGAAGGCCATGCACCTGACGCTGACCCCGTTCTGACGGGCCGGTACGGCCGCGCTCTTCTGTTCCGATCCTCCGACGAATCCTCCGACGAACGGCGATCTGTCATGCCCGTATCCCGTCGTACGCATTCGGTCCTCGCCATGACCCTGGCGGCGGCCGTTCTCGGTGTCGCCCAGGCGTCGCCCGCCTCCGCCGTCCCGATCGGCAAGGTCCGCCAGGGCAAGGCGACCTACTACAACGAGGCCGGCACCGGCGCCTGCGGAAAGCCGCTCGACGCCGCGACCCAGATGCTCGTGGCGGTCTCGCCGAAGTGGTGGAAGGCCGCCAATCCCAACCGCGACCCGCTCTGCAAGGTCAAGGTCCGGCTGACCTTCCGCGGCAAGACCATCACCGTCCCGGTGAGGGACAAGTGCATGGAATGCGGTCCCCACCACATCGACCTCAGCCAGCCGGCTTTCGCGAAGCTGGCCGATCCCTCCAAGGGCGTCATTCACAAGGTCAAGTGGAAGTTCGTCCGTTGACCAGCCTGTTCCCTCGTCCGCTGACCCGTCGATTCATTCCATCGGTCAACAACCCATTCAATCGGAGAGTTTCCACCATGCCGAAGATGCGTTTCGCTCACGCCCTTCTGACCGCCGTGCTGCTGGCGACGACAGGGGCCGGCCTCACGGCGGCGACCGCTTCCGCCGCGCCTGCCGAACTTGCCGCGCCCGCCGCCCAGGGCGACTTCGTCGTCAGCAAGGCGGAGTACAACAGGATGTTCCCCGACCACAAGGCCTTCTACAACTATGAAGCCCTGGTCAAGGCGATGAACAAGTACCCTGCCTTCGCGGACAAGGGCAACGCCAAGACCAAGAAGCGCGAGGCGGCCGCCTTCCTCGCCAACGTCCACCACGAGACCGGCGGCGGGCGCTACATAGTCGAGCAGAACGAGGCCAACTGGCCGTCGTACTGCGACACCTCGCAGCCGTACGGCTGCCCGGCGGGGCAGTCCGCGTACCACGGTCGCGGGCCGATCCAGCTCAGCTGGAACTTCAACTACAAGGCCGCCGGTGACGCGCTCGGCATCGACCTGCTCCACAAGCCCGGGCTGGTGCAGAAGAACCCCGTCGTGGCGTGGAAGACGGGACTGTGGTTCTGGATGACCCAGTCCGGCGCGGGCACCATGACCCCGCACAAGGCCATGGTCAAGGGCAAGGGCTTCGGCCAGACGATCCGCAGCATCAACGGTGCCATCGAGTGCAATGGCGGCAACCCGGCCCAGGTGGAGAGCCGGGTGAAGACGTACAAGAAGTTCACCAAGATCCTCGACGTCAAGCCGGGCAAGAACCTCAGCTGCTGACCCGCTGAGCCGCTGAGCCGCTGAGCCGCTGAGCCGCTGAGCCGCTGATCCGCTGAGCCGGTGCCGGACACCTGTGAACTCCCGGGCGTCCGGCACCCCACGCCACGCCCATGCCGTATCACCCCACCTTCTTCGGAGCCGAATCCATGAGACGAACCGCGATGCTGGTCAGCGCCCTGAGCCTCGCCGCACTGGGTGCCACCGTCGGACCGGCGCAGGCGGGGCCCGCCCCCGCCGACAGCGAGACCCGCGCCACCACCTTCTCCGACCAGGAGCAGGACACCGCCCTGGAGTTCTGGACCGACGCCCGGCTGAACGCCGCCAAGGAGATGGCCGTGCCGGCCGCCGTCCCGGAGGCGCCGGCCGGCACGCCGTCCGTCACGTCTTCCGTCGATGACGGCGGACCGCGGATGGCCGTCCCGTCGGTGGTCTTCCCGGACGCGCAGACCACGGCGTCCGCCGCCGGCGAGACGCCGGTGTCCACGCTCGCCTCCAAGCCCAAGGCCTGGAAGCGGGGCGGGCTGATCAGCAGGACCGCGGGCAAGGTGTTCTTCGAGAACGCCGCCGGCGGCCTGTTCGCCTGCTCGGCCACCGTCGCCAACAGCAAGAACAAGTCGGTCGTCCTCACCGCCGGGCACTGCGTGGTGGACGCCCGCACCGGCGAGGTCTTCCGCAAGTGGATCTTCATCCCGGGCTACCACAAGGGCGAGCGCCCGCACGGCACCTTCACCGCGAAGAAGCTCTTCCACCTGAAGTCCTATGTGTCCAGCCAGGGCAACGCCAACTGGGACGTCGCGTTCGCCACCCTGCGCAAGCGTGACGGCCGTCCGTTGGCCAAGATCGTGGGTGGTGCGCAGGGCATCAAGTTCAATGCCCCGAACGGGCGGTACGTCCATTCCTTCGGCTACGGCGGTTCGCGCGCCGAGGGCGACGGCGAGCGGCTGAACCACTGCCAGGGCAAGGAACATCGCGACCTCGGGCGCCCCGGCTCCACCATGTGGGGCATCGACTGCGTGCAGACCGGCGGATCCAGCGGCGGTGCCTTCCTCGCCGAGTTCAAGGTCGACAACGGTGTCGGTGTTCTGGTCGGCAACATCGCCGTCGGCACGGACGTCAGCGAGTACCACCCGCGTCTCGGCGACCGCGCCCGCAAGCTCTACAAGGCCGCGAGCAGGGCCTGATCCCAGCCCGGGGCCGGCGTCCGGGCGGCGTCCTCTCCTGTCTGCGCCTCTGGGCTCCCCGGAACACCGGGCGTCGTCACGGGTTTTCGTGCCGACGCCCGGTGTTCTATTCTTGCGCGCCGGATTAATTGGCCGCAGCGCCGGAATAATTGCGCCAGCACTTATGGATGTTGACCGGCGCGGAATCCGGCTGCCACGCTTTCGGTATGATTCGTACTCGTCAATTACTGGCCCTGATAGTCGGCGGAGTGGCACTGGCTCTGGCCGCTCCGAGCGGAATGGGCGGGACAATGAACAGTCCCGCCGTCACCGCGCAGCCGGTCGCGGCCGCGGCGGAAAAGCCGAACATTGTCTTCGTCCTCACCGACGACATGTCCTCGAACCTCCTGCCGTACATGCCGGAGGTCCAGAAACTCCGGTCGCAGGGAACGACGTTCAGCGACTTCGTGGTCAGCAACTCACTCTGCTGCCCGTCCCGGGCGTCCATCTTCACCGGCCGGTACCCGCACAACACGGGAGTCCTCAGCAACGACGGGCCGAACGGCGGGTTCGGCGCCTTCCGCAGCAGCGGGGAGGAGCGGGACACCTTCGCCACGGCCCTTCAGGCCAAGGGCTACCGCACCGCCATGATGGGCAAGTACCTCAACGGCTACGGTCCCACCGACAGCGTCGGGGGCCAGAAGCCGTACGTACCGCCGGGCTGGAACCAGTGGGACGTCGTCGGCGGCGGCTACCAGGGCTACGACTACAAGCTCGCCCACAACCACAGGATCGAGTCGTACGGCCACAGGCCCAAGGACTACCTGACCGACGTGCTGAGCAAGAAGGGCACGGCGTTCGTCAGGAAGTCCGCGGCGGCGAACAAGCCGTTCCTGCTGGAGATCGCGCTCTTCACGCCACACGGCCCCTCCACGCCGGCGCCCCGGCACGAGAACGCCTTCCCCGGCCTCAATGCCCCGCGCAGCCCCGCGTTCGACACACTGCCGACCAACGCCCCGTCGTGGCTGGCCCGGCAGGACCGGCTGACCCAGCGTGAGAAGAGCACGATCGACCGGAAGTTCCGCAAGCGCGCCCAGGCGCTCCAGTCGGTCGACGGGATGATCGGGAATCTGCGCAACGCCCTGACCAGCGCCGGCGTCGCCGACAACACGTACATCGTGTTCGGCTCCGACAACGGCTTCCACCTGGGCGAGTACCGCCTCAAGGCGGGTAAGCAGACCGCCTTCGACACCGACGTCCGGGTACCGCTGGTGATCGCCGGACCCGGTGTCGCGGCAGGCAGGACGAGCAACGCCCAGGTGTCGAACATCGACCTCGCGCCCACCTTCCAGCGGATCGGCGGCGCCCCGGTGTCGTCCCGGGTGGACGGGCACAGCCTGCTCCCGCTTCTGGACGGTGGCTCCGACGCCAACTGGCGCACGACCAACCTGATCGAACACCGCCACGCCGACAAGTCGCCGGGCGACCCCGACAACGACGGCGGGGAGAGCATCAGCCCGCCGAACTACCACGTCCTGCGCACCGACTCCTACACCTACGTCGAGTACGGCAGCGGAGCGAGGGAGTACTACGACCTCCGCACCGACCCCTACCAGCTGCACAACACCGTGGGGCAGCTCGGCGGGGCCCGTCTGGAGAAGCTGCACGACGCCTTGACGCGACTCAAGAACTGCCGTGGCGACGGCTGTTGGAGCGCCGGGAAGTCGTAGAACCTCGCCTGGAGACGCCCCCGCCGCGTAGTGTTGGCGGGGGCCGTCCGCGGACACCGGACGGGCCGGGTCGTCCGGAGTCGGCGGAGTGCGGGTGCCAGGTCACGCGGGGCGAGTACTGATGATCGACGAGGGTTTCGTGCTGCGTACGGATGCCGGTGAGCGGACGACCGGTGGCGGCCGGTGAAACTCTCCACCCGGCTCGCCTTCACCGTAGGCGGCGGCGTACCCGTGTTGATCGTGGCCTGCGGGTGGCTGCTGCTGAGCCTGATAACCGACGACCTCCGCCAGCAGCAGGACGCCCAACTACAGGCTCGTGCCACCGTCGTGGCCAAGAACACCAAGAACTACCTGGACGCGGCCGGGACCGGCCAGCCGGTCGTCGAGGAGGTCCGCCGGCAGCGGCTCATCAAGTCCACCAGCGGCATGGGCGTATGGGTCGCCGGGCCCACCGGCACGCTGCGAGCCGGTCCCCAAGTCCCGCCCGCACAGCTGCCGTACGGCGCCCCGAAGCCGCTGAAGGTGACCGTCGAAGGCCGGGACTGGCTGGTGCTGTCGCTGCCCGTCGCGATCGACCGGAAACGGGACCGGCCCAACCTGTGGCTGTTCTCACCGGACACCGTCGAGGAGGAGCTGGCGTTGGTGCGCCAGCGTGTGTACGCCGGGGCCGCGCTGGCCCTGCCACTGGCGGGAGCGGTCGCCTGGGCCATCGCCGACCAGGCGGTGTTGCCGCTGCGCCGGCTGCAACGGCGTACCAGCGGACTCGACCCGCGCACCAGCTCCGCGCGGCTGGAGCACCGCCCCACCCGCATCGCCGAGGTCGACGACCTCGCGCTCACCTTGCAGACAGTGCTCAGCCGCTACGACGAGCAGGTGTCACGTACCGCGGAGGCGTTGGCCACGGCCAGGTCGTTCGCGGCGGCGGCCTCCCACGAGCTGCGTTCGCCACTCACGAGCATCCGCGCCAACCTGGACGTCCTGGCTGGCCCGTTCGAGCTCGACCGGGAGGAACGGGCGGAGGTGCTGGCCGAGTTGGTGGCCGAGCAGGAGAGGCTGGTCGGCCTGCTCACGATGCTGCGGACTCTGGCGCAGGGCGATCTGGTCGAGGCGGAGGCCTTCGCGCCGCTGGACCTGGGGGAGTTGGTGCACTCCTGCGTCGACGGGCTGCGCCGCGCCCACCCCGGGACCGAGGTGTCCGTGCGGGCGGCGTCGGGCCTGATCGTGCACGGCTGGGCGGAGGGGCTGCGCTCGGCGGTGGACAACCTGCTGACCAACGCCCGGGTGCACGGCAGGGTCGGCGCACGTGCCGCCAGCGTCGCGGTGACCCTGAGGCAGTCCGGCCGGCCGGGCGAGCGGATCGCGGTACTCACCGTGGACGATGACGGCCCCGGGGTCCCGCCCGAGCGCCGGGAGAAGATCTTCGAACGGTTCTGGCGCGGTCCGGACAGCCCGGGCTCCGGGCTGGGCCTCACCCTCGTCGCCCAGCAGGTCACCCTGCACCAGGGGCAGGTCTCGATGTCGGACCGCCCGGACGTGCTGGGCGGCACACGCTGCGAGGTACGGCTGCCGCTGACCGGCGTGCGGGAGTTCGAGCACACACTGCCGTTGCTTCGCCGCGACTGGCTGAGCGGCACGGCTGAGGCGTCCGGCATCAATGCCGCCCGAGGCTGATTCCTGCCGGCTCGAATTCACCCGACCCGGGGTCGGGAATTCAGGGGTCGGTAATTCCCGTGCTGAATTAATCCCGCCCGGCGTCGATTTTTCCCGCAGGGATTCCTTGAGAACGGCGCCTCCTCCTTGTCATGGTTCCGGAGAGAGCTGTCGGACCCGAGAGTGAGAGGAACGCCGACGTTGGACGGAACCACCGCGGTGGCCCACACGATGTGGCGTGCGCTGCACGTGCGGAAGCGGACGCTGGGCAAGGGCGTGCACACGCTTCCGGTACCGCCGTCTGCGGGAATCGGGCTGAGTGTGCACGTGAGCGGTATTCTCGCCGTCCACGGGGGCCGCGGGGACACGCGGGAGACGATCCTGCTGCCGGAGGACGTCTGCGTCACACCAGCGGAACCGAACCGGCCGCTGGTCGTGTCGCCGAGAGGGAACAGGCCCGCCGTGATCGCGTCCCTCGCCATTCCCGAGGCCATGGTGCGCCGGCTCGGCGGAGAGGAATTCCGGATGGGGGAGCGCCAGTCCCCGCACCCCTGTCCGGCTGTCACCTCCGACCCGGTGCTCGCAGAAATGGTGAAGGCGGTGGTGACCGCCAGCGAAATCGGTGCCGACGACGTGTACGCGGACTCGGCGGCGCGTTTCATCCTCGCCCACCTTCGCATTCCGCGGTCGCGCGCCGTCGCCCCGAAGGAGCCGGCGGGCGGTCTCACACAGCGGCAACTGGAGACCATCACCTCGTACATGCGGGCCAACTTCGCGCGGCCCATCACCCTGGACGATCTCGCCGCCCTGGTCTCCTTCAGCCGCTTTCACTTCCTGCGCTGCTTCAAGAACGCCACGGGCGCAACGCCCTACCGGTATCTCACCGAGCTGAGGATCGCCTGGGCGCGAACGCACCTGGAGAACGGCACCGAGACCATCGCGGCCATAGGCCAGCGCTGCGGCTTCTCGGGCTCCGAGCACTTCTCCCGGAGCTTCCGCCGGGTCATGGGCTGCACACCGTCGCAGTACCGCACGATGCGGCCCGAGTTGCCCGCAGCCTCGTCCTCGTCCCTTGGGAGCTGGCGGAGTCCGGGGCCCATCATTACCCCGCTGTGAGCGGGAGTTGGAGGGCGTGAGTGAAAAGATGCTCAGGCAGACACTCCGCGCGCTGGAGCGGGACGGTCGATCAGTCCTATGAGTGACGTCAGCCCGCAGGCGTGGGCAACGCCCTGAGAGGAGCGACGCATGGCCGGCAGGGCCGGACGAGTTCTCGTGGCCGACGACGACGTGAGCACGCGGCGCTCGCTGGAACGCGGACTCCGGCTCGGGGGATTCGAGGTGGCGCTGGCCGGTGACGGTCGTTCCGCGATGGAGCTGATGGACAGACTCCGTCCGGACATCGTGGTCCTCGATGTCTGCATGCCCGAGATGAGCGGCATCGACGTGTGCCGGACACTGCGTGAGAACGGGGACGACGTGCCCGTCCTCATGCTCTCCGGGCTGGACGAAGTGGCCGACAGGATCGCCGGGTTGCGGGCCGGCGGCGACGACTACCTGGTCAAGCCCTTCGCGCTCCAGGAACTGACGCTGCGCCTGCACGCCCTCCTGCGCCGCCGCCCTCCCGCCGCGAACGACCGGGTCCAGGTCGGCGGCCTGGTCGTGGAACCGTCCGCCCGCCAGGCATGGCTGGACGGGCAGCCCCTGCACCTGACGCCCCGTGAGTTCCACCTCCTGGAGATGCTGGCCCGGAACGCGGGCCTCGTCCTGACCCGCGGTCAGCTCCTCGAACACGTCTGGGGCTACGACGCCCGCGTCCGTACCGACGCCGTGGACACGTTCGTCAGCTATCTGAGGCGCAAGACAGAGGCAGACGGGCGGCCCCGCATCCTGCACACCGTGCGCGGTGTCGGATTCGTGCTCCGCGTGAACAACGGCCCGGCCTGACTGCCTGCTCGCGCGCTGGGAAGGGGCGGTTCAGGAGGGGGCCCGATCACAAGGAATCCACAAGAACGGTCCCTAATTTCCTCCCTGCGGCAGGCCGGTTCTGCCGCGAGGAGGGGGCAGAAGTGCCGAACGCGACACGCAACACCACATGGGCACGGAAACAGTACGGGGATCAGATGCTGCGCTTGCTCCGCGAGTTCGGCCCGCTGACACGGAGCGAGCTGGGGCAGCTGTCCGGGCTGTCGCGCACGACGCTGTACGAGGTGGTCAGCAGGCTCGTGGACAGTGGCCAGGTGATCGCCGCGGTGCCGGACAGCACTCCACGCAGGCGCGGGCGCCCGGCGGAGAAGCTGGTTCTGAACTCCGAGGCGGGCCGGGTGCTCGGCATCGACTTCGGGCGGCGGACCGTACGCGTGGTGGCGGTGGCAGGGGACCGCGACGACTTGCGGCGCGACCACTTGGAGCGCCACGGCCTGGAGCGCCACGGCCCGAAGCGCCGCGTCCAGGAGCACGACGTCATCGGTACGGCGCGTGAAAGGCATTCCCCCACGGCCCCGTGGCCGGACCGCATCGCCATCGCGCGCAGGCTCGCCGGCACCCTGACCGGTGGACGGCTGCGACTCGACGCCCTGAACGGTGTGGGAGTCGCAGTGACGCGCCCGGCAACCGACTCGCCGGCCGCGCTCGACCAGCGGGCCATGGCGGTGATGATGGGCCGCAGTTTCGGCACACGGGTGCGGTTCGACAACTCCGCGCGGCTCGCGGCCCTGGCCGAGACGGTCTGGGGCGCGGCCCAGGGACAGCGAGACGTGCTCTACCTGGAACTCTCGGACCCGGTCGGTGGGGCGCTGGTGAGCGGTGGCGTGCTGCACCGTGGCGCGCACGGCCGGTCGGGGGAGTTCGGGCACATCAGCGCGGAGCCCGGAGGCGCGCCATGCCCCTGCGGCGGCCAGGGCTGTCTGCAGACCTTCGCCTCGACCACGGCCATGCTGGACGCGTACCGACCCGGGGCGGAATTACCGGACTTGGTGGCCGCCTTGGGTTCCGGAGATCCGGCCGCCCACGCTGTGCTGCAGCGGGCCGGCACACACGTGGGAAGGGTGCTCGCCGGTCTGGTCAACGCACTCGAACCCGGCATCGTCGTCGTGGGCGGTGAACTCGTCACCGCAGGCCCGACCCTGATGGAGTCGGTGCGGCGTGAACTGCTGGCGAACGTCGTGCGGTGCGGCTCGCGGCCCTCGCTGCTCGTCCGGCCCGCGGAGTTGGGCGACCACGCCGCCGCCCTCGGAGCCGCGTCACTCCTGCGGCAGCCCGGCAGGGCTCCTTCGCATTCCGTCGGAAAGGGGCTTGGCGCGGCGGACAGGATGTCGGGCGGCCTGCGCGCGAATTAAAGGTCGGCGGAACCGGATTAAATTGACCGCATTCAATCCGGAATGGAAAGCTCACATGAGTCGAATCAGCGCTCGGCTCGCGCAGTTCGGGCTGCTCATCACCCGAAACTCCGACCAGACGGGACGGAAAGAATGCACATATCCAGGTACCTCGCCACGGTACTGACGGTCACCGCGGCCACCACCGCGTTGTCGGCCGTATCCACCGCGTCGGCATCGGCGGCACCCTCCGCCGAATCGCTGCGAGCCGGCGTGTTAGAACTGACGAACGCCGAACGGGTCAAAGCCGGTTGCCCCAAGCTGAAGAAGAGCCCCGCGCTCGCCAAGGCCGCCCAGCGGCACTCCGCCGACATGGCCAGGCACAACTTCGTCGGCCACGACGGCTCCAACGGCAGCACGATGGTGACCAGGGCCAGGGCGGCAGGCTACACCGGCTTCAGCTCGCTCGCGGAGAACGTCGCCGCGGGCCAGAAGAGCGCCGCCGCGGTCGTGAAGGGCTGGATGCGGTCCCCGGGGCACCGGGCCAACATTCTCAACTGCTCGCTCAAGCATCTGGGCGTCGGCTACGTGAAGAAGTCAAATACCGCTCACGGGACTTACTGGACGCAGGACTTCGGCGCCAAGTTCTGACCCGGGAGCGTGGAAGTCATGCGAAAGCTGCGCTTACTGGTGGTGCTGCTGGCCGTCCTGACCATGCTCACCTCCACCGGGAGCAACCAGGCCGATGCGAGCGCATCCGCCGCCGCGGCAAAGAAGAAGGGCATCAGCGCCTGGAAGTTCAACGGGGTGACCGGGGCGATGGCCGACGCGAAGGTCGGCTGGTTCTACACCTGGGCCTCTGACAAGCAGAAGATCAAGCCCCCGCCCGGCGTCGAGTTCGTGCCCATGATCTGGGGTCGCGACTTCGTGACCGACGCTCATCTCGAACGGGCCGAGGCACAAGGCAGGAACCTGCTCGGATTCAACGAACCCGACCGGGCGGACCAGGCGAAGATGTCCGTGCAGGAGGCGCTCGACCTGTGGCCCCGGCTGCAGTCGACCGGAATGCGCCTTGGAGCACCCGCGGTGGCCACCGGCGGTGACCTGGCCGGTGGCTGGCTCGACCGCTTCATGAAAGGCGCCGCCGCCCGCGGCTACCGGGTCGACTTCATTCCCCTGCATTGGTACGGCTCGGACTTCAACGCCCGAGCCGCGACCGGTCACTTGAAGAACTACCTCCGTGCCGTGCACCAGCGCTACAAGAAGCCCATCTGGCTGACGGAATACGCGTTGATCGACTTCTCGACCGGTACTCCGAGGTATCCGACCAAGGCGCGGCAGGCCGCATTCGTGAAGATGTCGAACGCCATGCTGGAAGAACTGCCGTACGTCAAGCGGTATGCGTGGTTCACGCTGTCCACGCAGCGCGGCCATGGCACCGGCCTCTACAACGGCGCGAAGGCCAACCGCGTGGGCACCGCCTACCGCGCCGCGCGGTAACGAGATCCCTCTCTCTCTTCATTCCCCCTCTTCTCTATTCAGGAAGGACGACAAATGCGCGATCGTCAGCCCAAGGTGCGTGTCCTGGCGGTATTGGCCGCCACTGCCTCTCTCGCCGTGATGGCGGGCGCCGGCTCTTCTGCCCATGCCGACACCGGGTCCCCGGACCAGGCTCAGGCCGCCCAGGTCAGCGTGACGGAGGCGGCGGCGGAGATCCCCTGCGCCAAGTACCTCCAGAAGAAGCACACTTATCGGATGGACCCCGCGGGCCCCTCCTGGCATACGTACAGGACGGACAAGCTGGGCAGGCCGGCCCACGCCGACATCCGGGTCGGGGCTGTGGACCGGGACCCGAAGTCCGGCATGTGCGAGACCATCGTGGGTGAGTGGGGCGGTCCCGGGCACCTGGGCGCGCGGATGATCCCCGCCGGCGTCAGAGGGGCGGGGCACCGCGCCAACGTCGTTCCGGTCACCCATTCGGCCGACAGGATCCTGAAGTCGGTGGGAAGCAAGACCCAGCAGTGCAACGCGGAATACAAGATCGTCACCCTCGGGGTCACCGCCCACTACAAGAAGAACGACAACGGAGTTGTTCCGTCCGGGTTCAGCCTTTTGCTCGAGGTGAAGAACCGCGCCATCGAATTCGGCAGGAACTCGTTCCTGGCCTTCGACAACAAGGACTACACCAAGGCCGACGAGCGCAAGCTGCTCGATTCCTTCGCCGACCAGGTGAAGGCGATGAGCTGTTAGCGACGCCAGTAGTCATGCCTGGACGGCGAATCCGTCGGGATACGCGATGACGGGGCCCGGCCTCCCAGTGGGGTCGGCCTTCGCCGTCGCGGTGCGGCGCCGGCGTACCCATAGCTGTGCAGTTCCGGTATCCGGACGGCTACTTGTCGCGCAGTCGCGTCATCACCGGGGCGAATGCCTCCATGTACGGTTCCAGGACCGTCAGATACGAGAACCCGTACCGCTCGCGCTGGGCCAGCACCTGCGCGGTGATCTGGTCCAGGGTGCCGGTCATGACGATGGGCAGCGCCAGGGCCTGCTCCAGGGTCAGCTCCGGCACCCGGTCCAGGAGCGGCTGGATCACGGCCTCGCGGTCTCCCGTGACGGTCACCATCTGGAGGAGCAGGTTCAGCTCGGCGGGTTCCGGCCGGCGCGCAGCGAACTTCCGGTAGCGGGACACCCGTTCGTCGAGCTGCTCGGCCGTGACGGGGAGCAGCCGCCCGGTCGAGCTCTTCGGGTCCGGGTACGCGCCCCCGAACGCCGCGATGTCGGCGTGCTCGGCGGTCAGGCGCAGCACGCGGTCTCCATTGCCGCCGACCAGCAGCGGCACCCGCGGCTTCTGCGTCGGCTGCGGCTGGTACGACTCGTCCCCGAGCAGCCGCCCGAGCTCCTCCACCGTGCGCCGCAGATGGTCCACGCGCTCGCGAGGAGTGCCGAACGGCAGACCCGCCGTATCGTGCTCCGCCTGCACGTAACCCGCGCCCAGCCCCAGGTCCAGCCGACCGCCGGTCAGCGCGTCGGTCGTGGCCACCTCCCGGGCGAGCAGGGCCGGGTTCCAGAACCCCGCGTTGAGCACGAACGTGCCCAGGCGCGGCCGCTCGGTCGCCTCGGCCGCGGCGACCAGGGCCGGGAACGGCGCGGGCATGCCCAGATGGTCCGGGACCAGGATCACGTCGTAGCCGAGTTCCTCGGCCCGGCGGCACTTGGCGCGCCACTCGTCGGCAGGGGCGGCGGTCATCAGGTTGACGCCGAAGCGGAACGGACATGGGCCCACCGGTCGCGACATGAACTCTCCTCGGCTTCAAGGGACTTGAGCAGCTGCCGCGATTCCATCACTCGTGTGCGATGGCCGCCAGAACATTCATGCGCGATGCACGCAACGCGGGCAGCAACGCCGCCACGACACCCACCACCGCCGAGCCGATCACCACCGCCACGATCGTGCCCCAGGGGATCGCCAGCGCCGTCATGCCCTGCAACGCCAGCACCTGCTGGGTGCACACACCCCACACCAGCCCCAGCGCCAGCCCGAGGACAGCGCCGAACACGGCGATCACCACCGACTCCAGGCGGATCATCCGGCGCAGCTGCCGCCGGGCCAGCCCGATGGCCCTGAGCAGCCCGATCTCCCGGGTGCGCTCGACGACCGACAGCGCGAGGGTGTTGACCACGCCGAGCACCGCGATGATGATCGCGAGGCCGAGCAGGGCGTACACGAGGTACAGCAGCACGGCGATCTGGTTGTGCACGAGCTCCTTGTAGTCGGCGATGTCCCGGACCTGCACCTGCGGATACGGGTCCAGCGTCTTCTCCAGGCCGGCCCGCAGATCACCCGCGCTCGTGCCGGAGGCGGCGTTGACGTACACGGCCGCGTCCTGCCCGCCGGGCGCGTACTTCTGCAGTGTGGCCAGGCCGAAGAAGATCCCGCCCGGGGAGCCGAACCCGTCGGCGGACTCCTGGTCGGTGAGGGCACCCACCGTCAGCTCGGCCCGCCGCTCGCCCTGGAACTCGACGGCGACGGTGCTGCCGACGCGTACGCCGTGGTCCTCGGCGAAGTCCTTGTCCATGGCGAGGCGCCCGTCCGCGAGGGCCGCCGCGCTGTCGCCCTGTGCGTAGGTGATGTTGGCGACCTCGTCGAGCTGCGGTTCATAGGCCGCGGCGGTCGTCTGCACGCGGTCGCCGTCCGGCAGGCGTACCGCGATCGTCGTGAACTGCGAGCGCACGACGAGGCCCACGTCCTCGGTGTCCCGGATCCGGTCGGTGATCTCCCGGGGGAACGGTACGAAGTTGCTGTTCTGCACCACGAAGTCGGCGCCCAGCGTCTTGTCGATCTGCTCGTCGAACGACTTGGTCATCGAGGCGCTCGCCACCGACATCCCGCCGACCAGCGCGAGGCCGACCATCAGGGCGGCGGCCGTGGCGCCGGTGCGGCGTGGATTGCGCAGGGCGTTGCGCTGGCTCATCCGGCCGATCGAGCCGAACAGTGCGGGGAAGGCCCCGCCGAGGACCCGGATCACCGGCCGTACGAGCAGCGGGCCGGCGATCACGGTCGCGATGAGCGTGAGGATCACGCCGAGGCCCAGCAGGGACGCCGCCGTCGATGTCTTCGACGACACGACACAGCCCACGAGCGCCGCCGCCCCGGCCGCCCCGACCACCGCGCCCACGACCGCCCGCAGCCGCAGCGGCCGTCCGATGTCGGCGATCTCGGCGTCCGCGAGGGCCGCCATCGGCGAGACGCCCGCCGCGCGCCGGGCCGGCAGGTAGGCCGCGACGAAGGTGACACCGAGGCCGACGACGTACGCGACCACCGGCGTCCCCCAGCCGATGACCATCTCGGCGGCCCTGATGTTCATGCCCAGCAGGCCCATCAGCTCGATGAGCGCGACGGCCAGCCCGATGCCGGCCGCGAGGCCCAGCGTCGAGCCGACCAGGCCGAGCAGCAGCGCCTCGGCGAGGACCGAGCGCCGCACCTGGCGCCGGTCCGCGCCGAGGGCCCGCAGGAGGCCCAGCTCGCGGGTGCGCTGGGCGATCAGCATGGAGAAGGTGTTGACGATCAGGAAGACGCCGACGAGTACGGCGATCCCGGCGAAGCCGAGCATGACGTACTTGATGATGTCGAGGAACCCGCCCAGCTGTTCGACATCCGACTCGGCCTGCTCGTCGGCGGTGCGCAGCTCGTAGGGGCCGGTGTCGCCGCCGAGCGCCTCGGCCACCCGCCGCTTGAGGTCCGCGTCGCTGACGCCCTCGGCCGCGTCGAGCGAGATGCTGGTGGCCGCCTTCGGGTCGCCGAGGAGCTTCGTCTGCGCGGCCTCGGTGTCGAAGAAGACCAGTGCGGCGCCGGGATTGGTGGTGGTGAAGGTCGCGATGCCGACGACCTCGACCGGGAAGGAGCCCTCCTGCCCGATGACCGTCAGACGGTCGCCGATGTGTACGTCCTTGCTGTCGGCGGTCTCCGCGTCGATCAGCACCTGCGCGTCGCCCTTGGGGGCGTGCCCGGAGGTGAGCTCCACGGGGCTGCGCTCGGTCGGGTTCCAGGCGGTGCCGAGGGTCGGGGCGCCGGTGGTCGGGCCCACCGACTCGCGGTTCTTGTCGGCGACGGTGAGGCCCTCGACATCCACGTCCGGGCGTGCCGCCGCGGCGCCGTCGACCTGGGCCAGCCGGTCGGCGAGCGAGGCCGGCAGGGTCAGGGTCTGCCCGGAGGGGATCGTCTCGTCGAAGGTCTCCTTCGGGGTGACGGTGACGTCGGCGGCGGTCGAGGCGAACAGCCGGTCGAAGGTGCGGCTGACGGTGTCCGAGAAGATCAGGCTGCCCGCGACGAACGCGACGGACAGGATCACCGCCAGGGCGGAGAGCAGCAGCCGCCCCTTGTGGGCGAGGAAGCTCCTGAGCGTCGCCTTGAGCACCGGGTCAGCGCTCCTCGGGCGGGGCGGGCCACTCGGTCGGCGCGGGCGAGGCGGACGACGGCCGGTCGTCCGGTACCGCCCCCGGCGCCGGGCCGCCGCCGTCGAACGGGCCGCGGGTCACGTCGAAACGCTTCAAGCGCTCCAGTACGGCATCCGCCGTCGGCCGTTCCATCTCGTCGACGATCCGCCCGTCGCCCAGGAAGAGCACCAGGTCGGAGTGGGCGGCGGCGCCCGGGTCGTGGGTGACCATCACGACGGTCTGCCCCAGCTGGTCGACGGCCTCGCGCAGGAAGCCGAGCACCTCCAGGCCTGCTCGCGAGTCGAGGTTGCCGGTCGGCTCGTCCGCGAAGATCAGCTCAGGCCGGGAGGCCAGAGCGCGGGCGCAGGCGACGCGTTGCTGCTGGCCGCCGGAGAGCTGGGACGGCCGGTGTTTGAGGCGGTCCCGCAGCCCGAGGGTGTCGATGACCTGGTCCAGCCACTTCTCGTCGGGCTTCTTGCCCGCGATGTCCATGGGCAGGGTGATGTTCTCGGCCGCGTTCAGGGTCGGGATCAGGTTGAACGACTGGAACATGAACCCGATCCGGTCCCGCCGCAGCCGGGTCAGCTCCCGGTCCTTCAGCCCGGTGATCTCGGTGTCGCCGAGCCACACCTGCCCCGCCGAGACGTTGTCGAGGCCCGCCAGACAGTGCATCAGCGTGGACTTCCCGGAACCCGACGGCCCCATGACGGCGGTGAAGCGCCCGCGCGCGATGTTCACGTCCACCGAGTCGAGGGCGAGCACCGCGGTCTCACCCGAGCCGTACGCCTTGGTCAGACCGCGCGCGCGGGCCGCGATGCCGGCGGCCGGCGCGGGGCCCGGGACGTACTGGGCAGCTGCTGTGGACAAGACCGCCTCCTCACGGAACGGACGGGACGACTCGACGGAACGACTCGTCGTCACCGCCGAGACTAATGTGATCCACCACACACCTGGTATCCCCCCGAGGTCCCGGTCCGTCTCCGTCCCAGGTCGGGTCCCTGATATCGGTGTAAGGGACACCCGCTGATCCCGGGCGACCCCTTGGTCTCCGGCCGGTCTCCCGGGGTGGACCCTTGCCGTGCTAGCGCGATCGCGCTAGCTTCGAAGTATGGCGAAGACCCAGTTGAACGTGAGAGTGGACGAGGGCACGGCCCGCGCCGCCCGCGAACGCGCGCTGGCCCGAGGTGTGAGCGTCAACCGCTACATCGAGGAGCTGGTCATGCAGGACACCGGCGAGGTCGGCAACACGTTCGTGGAGGCCGCCGCCGACTTCATGAAGCAGTACGAGTCCGTGTTCGCCGAGGAATTCGGCGCGGACCGTGAGGGCACGCGCGAAGGTCGCCACTGATCCGTTGAGCCATCTGAACATCGACCTCGCCTGGCTGCTGATGCTCGCCGAACAGAACACGCCGGGGGACCCCCAGGTCACCGACTGGGGAGCCCTCGTCGCGGCCGTCGCACGCCATGAGGCCGAGATATTCGACGTCCCTGTCTACGACAGCCCGCAGACCCGAGCCGCATCCCTGCTCCAGCTCCTCATCCACGTCCCCGCGTTGGAGCGCTCCAACGCCCTGTTCGCCTCCGCCGTCGCCTACGCCTATCTCGTCGCCAGCGGCCTCAAGGTCGTCACCTCGCCCGAACAGGTGCGCGACCTGGCGCGGCTGGTGAAGAGCGGAGAGGCCACGGTGCACGACATCGCGCGGGAACTCCGGCAGTGGAGCCTGTGACTACTCGCTGATCGGCGGACGCCACGCCGTCCCGAGAGCGCAGTACGACGAGGGCAGCGTCGGCCCCTGCTCCGGCATCATCACCCGCCGGACGGGGCCGAGTTCGAAGCCTGCCCCGCGCAGCGCCCCGACCGGGTCGCGGGAGACATGGCAGCCACCGCTCACCAGCGGCCACACCGTCCGGTCCAGGGCGCGCTGGGTGAGGAGCATGGCGCGCCCGCCGCCCCGGCCGTGCTCGAAGAACCGCACGACACCGCCGGGCCGCAGCACTCGCCGTACCTCACCGAGCGCCCGCGGCACGTCCCGCACGCTGCACAGCACCAGCGAGAGCACCACGGCGTCGAAGGCCTCGCTCTTGACCGGCAGCGCCTCCGCCGCGCCCGGCACGACGTCGACGGGCACGCCCGCGCGCAGCGCCGACTCCACCGCCAACTGCCGCAGCAGGCGCTCCGGTTCGATGGCGACGACTTCCGATACGGCACTCGGATAGTGGGCGAAGTTCAGGCCGTTGCCCGCGCCGATCTCGATCACCCGGCCGGACAGCCCGGCCAGCAGCCGTTCGCGGACGCCGCCCATGCCCATCCGGGTCTCGGCGCTGACGCTGGTCCGGGCGTAGAAGCGGGCGAACAGCGGGTGGTGCACGGCATCCCGTGGCACCTTGCCGGAGGCGGCGGACCGTGGGGACCGTAGGGCCATGGGGACCTCCCGGGCGGGACGGGGTTCACCCTGATTGTCCCCCGTACGGGGCCGACGCACCCCCCGCCGTTGCGGTGGCTGCCGTTCCGGACCGGCTCAGCCGATGAAGTCCCGGACCTGCTCGTACACGCCGTGGTCGTTGTTCATGTCGGTGTGCGAGACACAGCCGACCTCGACGTTGGTCGCGCCGCTCAGGATCGCCGTGGTGTCGGGCGTGAGCGCGTCGTCGCAGTTCGACCAGTAGCTGGCGTACGACACGCCGCCCGGGGTCTCGTCGCCGGAGTTCAGGGCGGTCAGGAACGAGCTGCCGGTGTTCATCTCCGCGCAGGAGGTGTACAGCCACGCGCACCACGAGGCGGTGGACGTGCCGTGGTTCACGCCGGCGGTGGAGACGAAGTCGTCGACGTAAGACGTACCGCCGAGGTTCTTGAGGTAGTAGCGGGAGCTGAGCGCGCCCAGCGAGTGGACGACCAGGTCGACCTTCGAGGCGCCGGTGCGGGCGAGCACGTTTCTGATCTCGGTCGCGAGCTGCTGGGCGGTGGTGGCGTTGGACTGGGCCCAGTCGTACGACCAGGCGTCCAGCTCGGCGGCCGGGTAGCCGTCGGCCTTGAAGTAACCGGCCCAGTCGTCCCAGCTGCTCGCCGAGCTGCTCAGGCCGTGCACGAAGACGACGGGGTCGTGGGTCGCGGCGTGCGCGGTTGTGGGGGAGAGGGACAGTGACAGAAGGAGCGATGCGGCCAAGGCCGAGGCGGCCGTGGCGATGCGACGCGTGTGGCGCTGCATGATGCCTCCTGAAACGTGTGGGGTTGTCAGGAGTGTCGAGCCGGTCTACGCGCGCCGCATCGGCGAAATCGCCGGTCTTTACGGTTCAAATAACTCGCCAGTAACGTCATTCGTGTGGTGACACCGGTGAACCCCCCACCTCTCGACCGCACTTCGCCACCGCAGCTCACGGACGCGTGGCCAGAGCCGGCCACCACCCTTCCCGAAGGGGTCCGGGTACGGGTGCTGCGTGCGGTGTACGGCGATCCGCGCGCCGCCGCCGAACTTGTCCCGCGTCTGACCGACCGCCAGGTGAGGGGCCTCGACCCGCTGCCCACGGACCCGGCCGAACTGGCCCCGGCCTTGCTGCGTGAACGCCGGGCGGAGATACGGGCGTTGCCGGACGACACCCGCCTGCTCCTGCTCCTCGCCGCGGCCGACCAGTACCCGGTCCCCACCGACGCGTTCCTGCGCGCCGTCATGGCGGCCCGCCTCGACACCCGGTCGCTGGACGCGGCCGACGCCGGCGGGATCGCGCACGCGGGTGCCGGCGGGGTGGTGTTCCGTGACGCGTGGACGCGGATCGCTGCCTACGAGACGGGCTCCCCGGCCGACCGCCGCGACGTCCACCGCCTGCTGGCCCGCGTGCTGGGCGGCGCGGGCGAGACGCCATGGCGCTCCTGGCACCGGGGTGCCGGCGCGCCCGGCCCCAGCGGCCGACTCGCGGCGGAACTCGGCGCCGCCGCACGCAAGGCAGCGACTGCTGGGCGGTTGCCCTTGGCTCGGGCATTGGCGGAACGGGCCGCAGCCCTGTGCCCCGAACCGTCCGAGCAGACCCGCCTGCTGACCCGGGCAGCCGGCTACGCCTGGCGATCGGGCGACGGTGAACGGGCACGTCGGTTGGCGGCGGCCGGCTCCGAGGGCGCCCTGAGCGGGGTGCTCGCCCTGCGGGCGGGGAATGCCGGGGAGGCGTTCGACGCGTTGGTGTCGGCGGTGGTTCGGGCGGGGGTGATGCCGGGGAGGGGATGGTGGCTGTGCAGGGGAGTTGGATGGTGGCGGTGCAGGGGAGGCGGTGCGGTTCACGGCCCGCACCCCTCCAGCGCCCCGGCCCCCGCCGTCCACCTCCTCGCCCGCGCGACCGAAGCCGCCATCTACACCGGAGACCTACGTCGCCTGCGCGAGGCCTCGCGGGTTGCCGACCGGCTCGGGATCGTCCCGCCAGGGACGCTGGGCGGGCTCGTGGCGGCGTTCGACGGGCGGTACGAGGACGCGCGTGACCTGCTGCAGGCGGCGGCCGGGCGATGCGGGCCAGGGGGTGATCCCACCGTTCTGATCCACGCCGGGATCGCCGCCCTGCTCCTCGGCGACCACACCCGCGCGGCCACCGCGACCGTCCGTGCGGCCGCCTCCGCCCGGGCTCGGGGCACCCCGGTGACCGTGCCGCAGGCGATGGAGTTCCGTGCGTACGCCGACTTCTGGACCGGACGCCCCCGGGCCGGCGAGGCCGCCGCGGCGGATGCGCTGTGGCAGGCCCACGCCACCGGTCAGGACAACGGCGCCTGTCATCTGCAGGCGGCCCTGGCCATGTTCTCGGCGCTCACCGGAGACGCGGACCTCTGCCGCGAACGCGCCGCGAGCGCACGGTCGTACGCCCTCGCCCGTGGCCTGGGCCTGCCCGCGGCACTCGCCCAGTGGGCGCTCGCCGTCCTCGACCTGAGCAGCGGCCGCTTCGCCGCCGCGGCCGCCCGGCTGCGCGCCCTGGCCGGGTTCGGCCCCGGGCACGGCCACCGGGCCGTCCGCCACCTGGCCACCCCGCACTACGTCGAGGCCGCCGTCCGCACCGGTGACACCCGGGTCGCCCGCGTCGCGCACGCCGACTACCACCGCTGGGCGAACGCCGTGCGCAGCCCCGACGACCTGGCCCTGAGCGCCCGCTGCCGCGCCCTCCTCACGCCCGGCGCGGAAGCCGTGGACCACTACCGCGTCTCCCTCGACCTGCACTCCCACGGCACCCGCGACTTCGAACGCGCCCGCACGGAGCTGCTGTTCGGCAGCACCCTGCGCCGACTGCGCCGCCGTCTGGAGGCACGCGACCGCCTGCACAGCGCCCTGGAGGCGTTCGACTCCTTCGGCGCCCCGCACTGCGCGGCCCAGGCCCGTTCCGAACTGCGCGCCCTGGGCACCCCGGCCACCCCCACGCGCACCGGCCCCGACAATCCGACCGCCCGCCTCACCGCCCAGCAACTCCTGGTCGCCCGTATGGCCGCCGAGGGAGCCACCAACCGCGAGATCGCCGCTCGCCTCGCCCTCAGCCCGCGCACCATCGACCACCACCTGCGGGGCGTCTTCAGCCGCCTGGGGATACGTTCCCGTATCGAGCTCGTCCGGTTCATCGCCGAGGTCGACGAGAGCGAGGGAGGCGAGACCGGCTAGGCGTCGGCGAAGGCGCGGGCGAACCCGACGAGGTTCCGCGGGCAGGCCCAGATGTCCCTCGCAGCGTCCCATTCCGGGCGGGCCAGCATGTCCAGGACATCGCGAAGGCTGTCCAGCTCGTCGTCGAGCGCCATGTCGTCACACGGATGCTCGTCATGGGCACAGGTCGCCCCTCCGAGAGCCTGCTCGACGGCGCCCATCGCCTCCAGCACACGAGCCTCGGCCGCCGCATCAGGCCGGGCGTAGATCACGTAAGGCCCTGTCAGCACCAGTCCGAGGGTCCACAGAGCGGTGTCCGGACTGCCGGCCCGGACGCTCGCCTCCAGGTTCCTCGCGCAGTCGAGCACCGCTTCCGGCGCATCGCCGAGGTAGTAGCCCTGGCGGATCTCGTCCCACGTGTCGATCAAGTCGTCCCACTCGTCGGGAGCGGCAGGCTTCACGGCGCCTCCCGCCCTCGGAACCCCTCCGCATCCCACGTCCCGAACAACCGCGGCGCCAGCCAACCCGGCGCCGCAGCACGGAAGTCGGCCGGTGCCAGCGCCCCCGCGCCGGTCGGAAGCACACCCAGCAGCGGCGCCCCCGCCACCTCGGGCAGGTCCGCGACATTGCAGCGCGACGCCAGATCCGGTGCCGCAGGCCAGCTGCCGATCACAACGCCCAGCAGGTCCAGTCGGCGGGAACGCAGTTCACGCGCTGTCAGCTCGGTCGTGTTCAACGTGCCCAGACCCGCCGACGCCACCACGAGAACCGGCGCCGCCATCAGCTCGGCCGCGTCCGCCAGCGTGCCGCCCGTCTCGTCGAAGCGGACGAGCAGCCCGCCCGCCCCCTCCACCAGCACCAGGTCGTGCTCGGTGGCCAGCTTGGCGGCCGCCTCGGCGACCTCCTGCGGGCGGACCGGAGGCCGAGCGGCCCTTCGCGCCGCCGTCGCCGGGGCCAACGGGTCGGGATAGCGGGCGAGTTCGGCGGTCGTCACCGCGCCCGCGAGCCGCGCCGCCTCCTCCGCGTCCCCGCACTCGTCCGGCCGTACGCCGGTCTGAGCGGCCTTGAGCACCGCCACCGACCGGCCCGCGCCCATCGCCGTCGCGGCGACCGCGGCGGTCGTGACCGTCTTGCCGACCTCCGTGCCCGTCCCTGTGATCACCAGGATCGGCATGTTCATCCCTCCCGCACTGCCGCGCACACCGCACGGGCGATCCGTGCCACGTCCGCGTCGCCCGTGACATACGGCGGCATCGTGTAGACGAGGTCGCGGAACGGCCGCAGCCACACGCCCTCGCGCACGGCGGCCGCCGTCGCCGCCTCCATGTCGACGGCGTGGTCGAGTTGCACGACCCCGATCGCACCGAGGACCCGTACGTCCTTGACGCCCGGGATGTCCGCCGCGGGGGCGAGCCCCTCACGCAGCCCCGTCTCGATCCGCTTGACCTCGGCCGGCCAGTCCTGGCCGAGCAGCAGCTCGATCGAGGCGCAGGCGACCGCGGCGGCGAGCGGGTTGCCCATGAACGTCGGGCCGTGGGCCAGGACCGGCACATCGCCCCGCGAGATCCCGTCGGCCACGCGCGAGGTGCACAGTGTCGCGGCCATCGTCATATAGCCGCCCGTCAGCGCCTTGCCCACGCACATCACATCCGGCGTCACCGCCGCGTGGTCCGCCGCGAACAGCGCACCCGTGCGGCCGAACCCGGTCGCGATCTCGTCGAACACCAGCAGCACGTCGTGCGCGTCGCACGCCTCCCGCAGCACCCGCAGATACGCGGGGGAGTGGAACCGCATCCCGCCCGCGCCCTGCACGACCGGCTCGACGATCACCGCCGCCAGTTCGTCGGCGTGCCGCTCGATGAGCGAGCGCAGTTCATCGGCGTACGACTCCTCGTACTCGGCCGGCGGCGGGTCCGCGAACACCTGGCGCTGGAGCACCCCGGTCCACAGCTCGTGCATCCCGCCCTCGGGGTCGCACACCGACATCGGCTGCCAGGTGTCGCCGTGGTAGCCGCCGCGCCAGGTCAGCAGCCGCTGCTTGCCGGGCCGGCCCAGCGAACGCCAGTACTGAAGGCACATCTTGACCGCGACCTCGACCGACACCGACCCGGAGTCCGCGAGGAAGACATGCTCCAGACCGTCGGGCGACATATCGACAAGGAGCTTCGCCAGGCGCACGGCGGGCTCGTGGGTGAGCCCGCCGAACATCACATGGCTCATCCGCGACAGCTGCTCGCGCACGGCCTCGTTGAGCACCGGGTGGTTGTAGCCGTGGATCGCCGACCACCAGGACGACATGCCGTCGACCAGTTCGCCCGAGCCGTCCGCCAAGGTCAGCCGCACCCCGCTCGCCGACTCCACGACGAGCGGCTCGACACGGCCGGGCATCGGACCGTACGGATGCCAGACGTGCCGCCGGTCCAGCTCCAGCAGCTCGGGCACGGTCAGGCCGGCCACGGGACGCGGGTCAGGCATTGGGCGCGAGGTCCGTTCCGGCACCCCGGCGGCGCACGGCGACCAGGTCGGTGCGCGGTTCGGTGACGAGGTCGGTGCGAGGCTCGTCGGCCGGCGCGGCGGGGTCGGCCGTACCGCACACACCGCCACCCTCGTGCGACCCGCACCCGGCGCTCTGGTGCGATCCGCACCCGGCACCTTCGTGCGATCCGCACCCCGCGCTCTCGTGCGAGCCGCACCCGCCCCCGGCCGTCGCCCGGTGCTCGGGCAGCGTCACCTGGTCGGTGCCCTCCACCTCGAACCCGGCGTCCGCGATCATCTCCAGGTCGGCCTTGCCGGCCTGGCCCTCGGTGGTCAGGTAGTCGCCGAGGAAGATCGAGTTGGCCAGGTGCAGGGCGAGGGGCTGCATCGTGCGCAGATGGACCTCGCGGCCACCGGCGATCCGGACCTCGACGTCGGGGCAGACGAACCGCACCATCGCCAGGATGCGCAGGCACCGCTGCGGGGTGAGGTTCCACTCCTTGGCGAGCGGGGTGCCCTCGACCGGGATCAGGAAGTTGACCGGCACCGAGTCCGGGTCCAGCTCGCGCAGCGAGTAGACGACGTCGACCAGGTCCTCGTCGCTCTCGCCCATGCCCGCGATCAGACCCGAGCACGCCGAGAGGCCCGCCGCATGCGCCTTGTTCACGGTGTCGACACGGTCGGCGTAGGTGTGCGTGGTCGTGATGTCCGCGTAGGTGCTCTCGGAGGTGTTGAGGTTGTGGTTGTAGGCGTCCGCGCCGGCCTCACGCAGCCGCTCGGCCTGGCCGTCGGAGAGGAGGCCGAGGCAGGCGCACACCTCGACGCCCTCGTTCTCGTCCTTGATCGCCTTGATGGTCTTGGAGACCCGGTCCACGTCCCGGTCGGTCGGGCCGCGCCCGGACGCCACCAGGCAGACGCGCTTGGCGCCTCCCGCCAAACCGGCGGCCGCGGCCTGGGAGGCCTCGTCCGGCTTGAGCCAGGTGTACTTGAGGATGCCGGTGGTGGAGCCGAGCCGCTGGGAACAGTAGTTGCAGTCCTCCGGGCACAGGCCCGACTTGAGGTTGACGAGATAGTTGAGTTTCACCCGTCGGCCGAACCACTGCCGGCGCACCTTCCCGGCCGCGGCCACCACATCGAGCAGGTCGTCGTCGGAAGTGGCGAGGACGGCCAAGGCTTCCTCGCGGGTCGGCAGCTCGCGCCGAAGCCCCTTGTCCACCAGCGTGTTCAGCAGGTCCATGGGAGCTGATCCTGACGTACGGAGGGGCTCCGAGCCAAGGAGAGTTTGCACAACCCTGTCCATTCGATGTGTGGGTATTGCCACACCGTGGGGGCCCGCCGCTGCGGCTAGTGTCTGTCCACTGCCTACAAAAGCCCGGAGGAGTCATGGCGTTCGGCTGGATCGACGAGCAGGCGGAACTGCGCCGCCGCGCCGGACTCGTGCGGACCCTGCGCCCCCGCCCCGCCGAATCTCCGCTCCTCGACCTCGCCAGCAACGACTACCTGGGCCTGGCCCGCCACCCCGAGGTCACCGAGGGTGCCGCGCGGGCCGCGCGGGCGTGGGGCGGCGGCTCGACCGGCTCCCGGCTCGTGACGGGCACGACCGAGCTGCACACCGAGCTGGAGCGCGAGCTGGCCGACTTCTGCGGCGTCGAGGCGGCACTGGTCTTCTCGTCCGGCTACGCGGCCAACCTCGCCGCGGTCACCGCTCTGGCGCCGCACGGCTCGCTGATCGTCTCCGACGCGGGTAACCACGCCTCGCTGATCGACGGCTGCCGGCTGGCGCGCGGCACGACACAGGTCGTCGCGCACTCCGACCCGGATGCCGTGCGCAAGGCGCTCCAGACGCACGACGGGCCCGCCGTCGTCGTGTCCGACACCGTCTTCTCGGTCGACGGCGACGCGGCCCCGCTGGCCCGGTTCGCCGAGGTGTGCCGGGAGCACGGCGCCGGGCTTGTCGTCGACGACGCCCACGGCCTGGGGGTGCTCGGCGACGGCGGCCGCGGCGCCCCGCACGCGGCGGGGCTCGCGGGCGCCGACGACGTCGTCGTCACGGTCACGCTGTCCAAGTCGCTCGGCAGCCAGGGCGGCGCCGTGCTCGGCCCCGCCCGGGTGATCGACCACCTGGTCAACGCGGCCCGGACCTTCATCTTCGACACCGGCCTCGCCCCCGCGGCGGCGGGCGCGGCCCTGGCGGCACTGAGACTGCTGCGCCGCGAGCCGGAGCGCGCGGCACGGGCCCGCGAAGTGGCGGGTGAACTGCACGCACGCCTGACCGCCGCTGCCCATCAAGCCGTACGGCCGGACGCGGCGGTCGTCTCCGTGCGCGCGCCGTCCCCGGAGGAGGCCGTGCGCTGGGCGGCCGAGTGCCGTGCGGCAGGCCTGGCCGTGGGCTGCTTCCGGCCTCCTTCCGTCCCCGACGGCATCTCACGGCTGAGGCTGACCGCCCGCGCGGACCTCTCCGAGGGGCAGATCGAACGCGCTGTACGGATCATCGGCGAGACACGGCCATGAGTCGGCGTGACACGGCCCTGCCGTCGCGCCCGGCGGAACCGATCGGAAATGATCGAAATCGGTCAGGCTGATCGGGAAACGGTCAGGACTGGAGCGCCGCCGTGAAGCCCGCCCAGCTCTCGGGGGAGAAGAGCAGCGCGGGTCCGGCCGGGTCCTTGGAGTCGCGCACGGCGAGCAGCCCGGTCCAGGGACCCGAGTGCGGCCGCGCCGTCTCGACGCAGTTGTTGGCTCCGGTGCTGTAGCTGCTGCGCAGCCATCGTGCACCAGGCAGTTCGGTGCTTGAACTCACCTTCCGAGGCAGGGTGGTCATGGTGCCTCCTTACGCGCCGCCAGCCAGTGCGGCGATGTAATCCATCGATTCCTCGGGCGAAAGGGCGTGGCTCCGAAGGGCGTTGAAGGCCTCCGTGTAGGCCTGGAGGTCTTCTTTCCGTTCGAGGTAGAGGCTACTCGTCAAGTGGTCGAGAACAACCACATCCAGATCAGAAGTGCGCGAAAATGAGAAGATAACGAAAGGCCCGGTGATGCCGATATGCTCGCCGGCCGCGAACGGCAGGACCTGCAGCCTGACTTGCGGCAGTCGCGCCGCCGCCATCAGCCGCCTCAACTGCTGCTCCATCACCTCGGGCCCGCCGATCTCCCGGCGCAGCACCGCCTCGTCGAGCACCGCGCTCAGCTCCAGCGGCGGCTCGGCGCGCAGCACGTCCTGCCTGGCCAGACGGACCGCGACCAGCGCGTCCAGACGTTCGTCGGCGTCGTCGTCGAGCCCGCCCACCGCGGCCCGGGTCACCGCGCGGGCGTACTCGGGGGTCTGCAGCAGCCCGGGCACCACGGAGGTCTCCAGCGTGCGCATCGCGCTCGCCTGGGACTCCAGGCTGATGAAGTCGCGGTACGTCGTCGGCAGCACTCCGCGGTACGCGTGCCACCAGTGATCCCGGCCGTCACCCGCGTCGGAGCCCGCCAACGCCAGCATCAACTGGCGTAGTTGGGCATCCCGTACGCCGTAGACATCGAGCAGTAACCGCACATCGGCCGGTTTCACCCCACTGGCGCCCGTTTCGATCCGGCTCACCTTGGACTGGTGCCAGCCCACCAGCCGGGCCGCCTCACCGCTGGTGAGTCCCGCCCCGGTGCGTAACGCACGCAGTTCCGCGCCCAGTTTCCGGCGGCGCACCGCGGGACCGTGCTGCATGGGCAACTCCTTACTCCAACCGAGCCACCCAAATACGCTCTGCCGTCGCAGAGTTCACCGCTTCGAGCGACAGATATATGCATATCTCGGGGGATCGGCACCGTGACGGCCCTGGTAATGGCAGTCTGGCGACGAAGCACCAGTCCGGGACCGTACTCGAACCCTCCGCTCCGTGTCGGACTGCGGTCCCGTTGGGAAAGGGACGACATCGCCATGGCAGACCATTTGGAAGCATCCGTCACTCTGCCGAGCGATCCAGCCTCGGTCTCCGCGGCCCGGACCTATGTGGTCACCACCCTCGCGGAGTGGGGACTGCCACCGGAAACCGAAGCGGCCGACACCATCCGCCTGATCGTCTCCGAACTCACCACCAACGCCGTACAGCACACCCTGGGCCAGTCACCCACCTTCACGGTGGACCTCGTGCTCGACCGTGACGAACACCTGCGCATCGGGGTCACCGACAGCCACCCCCGCTTCCCCAAGCGGCTGCCCGCCGCCGTCCAGCAGGACAACGGCCGTGGCCTGGTCATCATCCGCTGGCTGACCGCGGAATGCGGCGGCAAGCTGAGAGTGCGCCCGACCCGCGAAGGCGGCAAGACCATCTCCATCGAACTGCCGTGGACGGTGCCCGCAGCGCCCGTGCCGACCGCAGGACCGCAGGAACCGTAGCCACGAGCCCGGCCCCTCAGGTCTGCCGCGACCGGCCGAACGTGCCGCGCAGCAGAGCCCGGAAAGCGTCCGCGGCCGGAGCCGCCTCCTCGCTCCGGAAGGCGACCGAGATCGTACGGCGCAGCTGTGCGCCCTCCAGCGCGCGCACCCCGACCGGCGTGACCGACGTACGCGCCACCATCTCCGGTACGACCGCGACCCCGAGCCCCGCACTGGCCAGCGCGCACACCAGGAGATACCCCGGCGTCGGCACGAGCACCGAGGGCAGGGCCCCCGCCCGCGCCAGCACCGCCTCCACACCCCGCCGGGCCGGAGCGTCCGGGGCCATGCTGATCAGCGGCTGCCCGGCGAGCTCGGTCAGCGGCAGCCGTGCGGTCCCGCTGGTGAGGGCGTGGCCCGGCGCGGACACCAGGACCAGCTCCTCGACGAGGACCGGCTCGACGCGGACCGAGGACGCGAGGGGGATCGGGTCGCCCGGCTCGTACGCGTGCGTCAGGGCCAGATCCACCTCACCGGCCGCCACGGCGGCGACGCCGTCCGACGGTTCGTAGTCGGCGACCGTCAGCTCCACGTCCGGATGGGCCCGCCGGAACGCGCTGAGGGCCGGCGGCAGCAGATGGATGCCCGCGGTCTGGAAGGTGCCGAGCCGGAGCGTGCCGCCCGACAGACCGGTCAGCCGGGCCAGCTCGTGCCGTGCCCGCTCCAGCTCGTCGAGGACCCGCCGCGCCCGCGCCACCAGCAGCTCGCCCGCACCCGTCAGCCGCGCCCCGCGGTGGTGCCGTACCAGAAGCGCGGTGCCCGCCTCGCGCTCCAGCTTGGCCAGCTGCTGGGAGAGCGCGGGCGTGGTGTAGCCGAGCCGCTCGGCCGCCCGGGTGATCGAACCCGCCTCGGCGACCGCCACCAGGGCGGCGAGCCTGGTCGGGTCGTACATGCCGGGCTCCTCATCTGTCCAAGCTCATCTGTCCAAGCTCGTCCGTCCAAGCTCGTCTGCCTAAACCAATGCTTTAGGCAGGCCCAGAATATTCGAAATACCTGCTGAAGGCTTCCGCGCGGCACGCTGGGTGCCATGGACGCTCAGCTCATCGCCTTCACCGGGGTCTCCGCCGGTCTCGTCGCCATGCCCGGCGCTGACTTCACCGTCGTCGTGCGCAACGCCCTCGTCTCCCGCCGGGCCGGCATCGCCTGCGCGCTCGGGATCGGGGCCGGGCTGCTGGTGCACGTGACGCTGGCGGTGCTGGGGGTCGCCGCGATCCTGGCCGCCGTACCGGCGCTGTTCCGTGCGCTCCAAGTGGTGGGCGGGGTCTATGTGTTGTATCTGGGCGTCCAGACCCTGCGACAGCGGCGCAGTGAAGTGGCGGACATGCGCGACGATTCCACCGGCCGACCGCTGCGGCAGGGCTTCGTCACCAACGCCCTCAACCCGAAGGCGTCCCTCACCTTCCTCAGCGTGCTGCCCCAGTTCGTGCCCGCGGGCGCGCCCGCGCTGCCCCGGACGCTGCTGCTCGCCCTGATCGTGCTCGCGATCGCGCTGGTGTGGTTCCAGATGGTCGCCCTGCTGGTGGACCGGCTCGGGCGGTGGCTGCGCCGGCCGCGCGCCGCCCGGGCGGTCACGACGGTCACCGGCGTCGCCCTGACGGCCTTCGGCGTGGGACTCCTCGCCGGGCCGCTGATGGCCCTCTGACGGCCTTTCTGGTGCCCCGGGGGCGATGACGGCGTGTCAGGCCGCCGCCATCGCCCCCGGGAGGGTCACTTGACCCGGCCGTACCAGACGCTCCTGGTCCAGATCTTCTGCAGCTTTACAACGTCCCCGCTCTTGGGGGAGTGCCAGATCTTTCCCTTCCCGGCGTAGATGCCGACGTGGTAGACGTACGACCCCGAGTGGAAGAACACCAGGTCTCCGGCCTTGCGGCTCTTGGCGGAGATGTGGCGCGTCTTGTTGTACTGCTGGGCCGCCGTACGGGGCAGTTTCTTGCCCGCCTTCTTGAACGAGTACAGCGTCAGCCCGGAGCAGTCGAACCGGCTCGGCCCCGTGGCGCCCCACTTGTACGGGGAGCCCTTCTTGGAGGCCGCGACCTGGAGTGCCTTCGTCGCCGGTGTGGCCGCCTCTGCTTCGGACGTGAAGCCGGGCGCCACTATCGAGCCGCCCATTGCGGCGATGGTGAGAGCCGAGGCCGTACCGGCCCGGGCCATGAGCGACGGGACACGATTGAGCGCAGTCATGCGCAACCCTTCGTCAGCCGCCTGAGAAGGATGACCTGTCGGATTCGGGCTGGCGAAGTTGCCCGGCCGCGTGGTCGCGGCTTCACCCCAAGGGCTGCTCGGCTCGAACGAACGTCCGCTCCGGCGACCCGTCTTGCTCGGGTCCTCCACTCCTGCCGATCCACTCCTGTCGACCGGGCATCCGGGCGGCGGCAGGACTCGGCGTCCGCCCGGACCGCCCCGCCGCTGTGGCGGGGGCTTGTCGTCAGTCAGGGATCTTGACGCACGGATGAGCGAAATACCCAACGGAACCGGGGATTTGTGGTGTTAGTCACCACTCGCCCGTTCGGGTGGGTACCCGCGTGTTCGAGAGGGTGTCCAGGGGGCGAAGGAGTCCCGGACCAGCGATGGAGCGCCTCGTTCCGCCCTGGACTCATGCCCGTTGCGCAACCCTGATGGGCCCGCAAAAGGAGCCATGGCTACGCCGATTGGGGGTACGCCGTTTGGTCCGTTTCAGCCTTGTGCCGGACGCCTCGTCGGTGGGATCGAGACGCCCGGGGGCCGGCCCGTACGCGTCGTCAACTGTCGGAGCGCGGCGGCACCGTGACACGAGCCGTTCGGCGCTCCCCGTCCAGCACACGCAGCGCACGCGCGAGCGTGGGGGCGTGCAGCTCCGTCTCGCCCTGCTGATGCATCAGCGCCAGCGCGTCCCGCAGCTCGGCCGCCTTGCGTACGAGCGCCTGGGCGGCACGCAGTCCGCGGTAGGTGTCGCCGTCCTGCGCCGGGTTGATCCGGCCGAGCAGGTCCACCACATCGAGGTAACGGTCGATCAACTCGCCCTCCGCGCGGGTCAGCGCGGGCAGGGGCGGCAACTCGGGTGGCAGCACCGGTCGATCACCGCCCCGTGGGCGGCGCGAGGGTCGCCTTGCGGCTGGGGATGATCCGGTCCACCAGCCCGTACTCCAGCGCCTCCTGGGCGTTGAGGATCTTGTCCCGCTCGATGTCCTGCGTCACCTGCTCGCGGCTGCGACCGGTGTGCCGGGCGAGCATCTCCTCCAGGCGGGTCCGAATCCGCGTCAGTTCGTCGGCCTGGATGGCCAGATCGCTGGCCTGGCCCTCGACCGGCTCGGGCAGCCCCGGCTGATGGATCACCACACGGGCGCCCGGCAGCGCGAACCGCTTCCCCGGCGTGCCCGCGGCGAGCAGCACCGCACCGGACGCGCCGGCCTGGCCCAGGCAGATCGTCTCCACGTCGCAGGTGACGTACTGCATCGTGTCGTAGATCGCCGACATGGAGCTGAACGAGCCGCCGGGCGAATTGATGTACAGCGAGATGTCCTGGTCAGGGTCCTTGTGCTCCAGATACATGAACTGGGCCATCACGTCGTTCGCCGAGGTGTCGTCGATCTGTGTGCCGAGAAAGACGATCCGCTCCTCCAGCAGCTTCGAGTACGGATCCTGCGTCCTCAGGCCTGAACTCGTGCGCTCGGTGAACTCGGGCAGTACATAGCGGGCGGACGGTCGGGTCATGGCTCACGCTCCGTTGTAGAGGTGCCTGTAAAAAATGTACAGGACGTACATGACGTAATGTAGGGAGCATGGCCTACGAGATTCCGGTGACGCAAGCCAGGGCTGAGCTCGCCGAACTGATCAATCGCGTGGTGTACGGCGGTGAGCGCGTCGTCGTGACGCGCCACGGAAAGCCCCTCGTCGCCCTTGTCTCCGCCTCTGACCTCGAACGACTGGAGAAGCTCGGGGAGCCCGCAGAGCTCGCCGAGGAGCAGGTGATCAGTGCGGTGTCCGGGGTCCGCGAGGTCGCGTCCGCTCCCCGCGAACGACAGCGCTTCGGTATCGCCGCGGAGCATCGGGGACCGAGCCCCTCGTAGGCCCGCCGCCTTCCGGACGCCGAGCCGGCTTTCGGGCCTCCGTCCCGCCAACCCTCGAACGACAGGACCGTGCACCCCCGTCCGCTACAGCGGGGTGCACGGTCGGTTCGATGCGGCCGGGTGGTTGCTCAGCCGACGGGGGCGAGCTCCCTGTCGGCCGCGGGCTCGGTGCTGGGCGTCCGGGACCTCAGGGCGTTCCCGAGCAGTACGGCGCCCAGACCCAGCGCGGCCCACCAGGTCAGCGTCATGGCGGGGCCGATCGCCGCCGCGCCGTCGAAGAAGGACACCGAACGCAGCAGGGTCGTGCCCGCGCCCGGCGGCCGCCACTGGCCGATGGCCCCGACCGGCTCGGGCAGCATCTGCGGCGCCGAGGCGGCCCCGGAGAACGGGTTGCCGAGGAACATCACCAAGAACGACACGATGCCGATGCCCGCGTTGCCGATCAGTGCGGCGAGCCCCGCGACGGCCGCGCTCACGGCCAGCGTCGTCAGCGCGAACACCCCGGCCTCCGCCCACCAGTGGCCGGTGAGGATCCCCAGCCAGCTGTGCGCGAGCGCGGCCGCGACCACGCCGATCAGAGCGGCGGCGCCGGCCAGGGCGCTCACGGCCCGGATGCCGCGCAGCCCGAGCAGGGTCACCGCCGCGCCCGCCGCCATGCCGGCCAGGGCGAGTGGCAGGACGCTCGCGCCGAGGGCCGCACCGCGCGGGTCGTTCCCGGGTGTGGGGACGACGTCGACGGTCTTGACCTGGCTGCCCTCGGCGGCGGCCTGCTGGGCCACCGCCTGCTGGAGCAGCTGGGCGACGGCCGGCCCCGCGGCCGAGGCGGTCAGCAGCTCGGGGCCCTGCGGGGTCACGACGACCGCGCCGTATACGGTCCGGTCCTCGATCGCGTCCTTGGCGGCGGCGGCGTCGGCGTAGCGGTGGATCTCGAACGCGCCCTCGTGCCGGCCGAGTTGCTTCTCCATCTGGGCCGTGGCGGCGGCCGGTCCGGCCACCCCGAGCGGCAGGTCGCGGGGAGCGGTGCGGGCGGCGGGCCAGGCGAAGGCCCACAGCGCGAGGGCGGCGAGGACGGGGACGAGGACGACGACCGCGATCAGGCGCCTGGGTGCGGCGGACCTGGGCGGCGTAGCGGACGGGGTGGACATGGGCCCTCCTGACAAAAAGAAGGATCGTTCGTTTTTGATGACGCTCTCACCGTCCTGCTGCTGCCGCTCCTTGTCAAGAAGGAATGTTCGTTTTACTTTGTGACCATGGCCCGCGTATCCCAGGAACACCTCGACGCCCGCCGCCGGCAGATCCTCGAGGGCGCCGCCCGCCTCTTTGCCCGCAACGGCTTCCACGCCACGTCCATGCAGGACGTGCTGAAGGAGGTCGACCTCTCGGCCGGCGCGGTGTACCGCTACTTCAGCAGCAAGGACGAGCTGATCGCCGCGATCGTCAAGGATGTGCTCGGCGAGATCCGCGCCTCGTTCGAGGACGTCGTCCGGCAGAGCCCGCCCCCGCCGCCGGACCTCCTGGTGGGAGCGGTCCTGAGTCGGACCCTGCGGGTGTACTCGTCCCTCAGCGAGGAAGGGGAGTCGGTCTTCCCGTTGCTGATCATGCAGGTCTGGGCGGAGACCGTGCGCAACAAGGAGCTGGCGGCCGTTCTGACGGACGTGTACGCGACGTTGCGGGAGGCCTGGGGACGGGCCGTCGAGGCGTACCAGGACGCCGGGATGATGCCGGCGGACATCCCGGCGGACCATGTGGCGCGCACCATGATCGCCACGGTGCAGGGGTTCATCGCCCAGCAGGCCTTGTTCGGAGGGGCGCCGGTCGAGGTGCTGCAGGACGGTCTGCGGGCCTTGACGAGCATGCGGGCCCACCAGTCGGACGCCTAGAGGATCACAGCTCGGTTAACTTGCCTGAAACTCCGTCCAACTAGCCTGCCGATCCACGCCACCTGGCACTTTGCCCCGTGGCGGCTGCGGCAACCGGACCCCGCACGGTCCGGAGCGAGGACTGTGAGGTGGGACGTGCAACTGACTCCGCACGAGCAAGAGCGGCTGCTCATCCACGTGGCGGCCGACGTCGCCGAGAAGCGCCGGGCCCGCGGGCTGAAGCTCAACCACCCCGAGGCGGTCGCGCTCATCACGTCGCACATCCTCGAGGGCGCCCGCGACGGCCGTACGGTCGCCGAGCTCATGTCCTCCGGACGCAAGCTGCTCACGCGGGACGACGTCATGGAGGGCATCGCCGAGATGATCCACGACGTCCAGGTCGAGGCGACCTTTCCGGACGGCACCAAGCTCGTCACCGTCCATGACCCGATCGTGTGAAGGGGCCTCGATGATTCCCGGAGAGATCCTGTTCGCCGACGGCCCGATCACATACAACGAGGGTCGTGAGGTCACCCGGCTGACCGTCCTCAACGCCGCCGACCGGCCGGTCCAGGTCGGCTCCCATTACCACTTCGCCGAGGCAAACCCCGGTCTGGACTTCGACCGCGCCGCCGCCCGCGGCAGGCGGCTCAACGTCGCCGCAGGCACCGCCGTGCGCTTCGAGCCCGGCATCCCCGTCGACGTCGAACTCGTCCCGCTCACCGGCGCCCGTGTGGTGCCCGGCCTGCGCGGGGAGACCGGAGGTGCCCTCGATGCCTGAGATCTCCCGTGCCGCGTACGCCGACCTGTTCGGCCCGACCACCGGTGACCGCATCCGGCTCGCCGACACCGATCTGCTGGTCGAGATCGAGGAGGACCGCTCCGGCGGTCCCGGACGCGCCGGTGACGAGGCGGTGTTCGGCGGCGGCAAGGTCATCCGCGAGTCCATGGGCCAGTCGCGGGCCACGCGCGCGGAGGGCACCCCGGACACGGTCATCACCGGCGTCGTCATCATCGACCACTGGGGCATCGTCAAGGCTGACGTCGGCATCCGCGACGGCCGGCTCACCGGCATCGGCAAGGCGGGCAACCCCGACACGATGGACGGGGTGCACCCGGACCTCGTCATCGGCCCCGAGACGGAGATCATCGCGGGCAACGGACGGATCCTGACGGCCGGCGCCATCGACGCGCACGTCCACTTCATCTGCCCCCAGATCGCCGACGAGGCCCTCGCGTCGGGGATCACGACCCTGGTGGGCGGCGGCACCGGACCGGCCGAGGGTTCGAAGGCGACCACCGTGACGCCCGGCCCCTGGCATCTGGCCCGGATGATGGAGGCGATGGAGGCCCACCCCGTCAACTTCGGCCTGCTGGGCAAGGGCAACACCGTCTCCCACGAGGCGATGCTGTCCCAGATCCGCGGCGGCGCGCTCGGCCTCAAACTGCACGAGGACTGGGGCACCACCCCGGCGGTCATCGACGCCTCGCTGACCGTCGCCGACCGGACCGGCATCCAGGTCGCCATCCACACGGACACGTTGAACGAGGCCGGCTTCGTCGGCGACACGCTGGCCGCCATCGCCGGCCGGGGCATCCACGCGTACCACACGGAGGGCGCGGGCGGCGGGCACGCGCCGGACATCATGACGGTCGTCTCCGAACCGCACGTGCTCCCGAGCTCGACGAATCCGACCCGCCCGTTCACCGTCAACACCGCCGAGGAACACCTCGACATGCTGATGGTGTGCCATCACCTCAATTCGGCAGTGCCGGAGGACCTCGCCTTCGCCGAGTCGCGGATCCGGCCGTCGACCATCGGGGCGGAGGACATACTGCACGACCTCGGCGCGATCTCGATCATCTCGTCCGACTCGCAGGCCATGGGGAGGGTGGGCGAGGTCGTCATGCGGACCTGGCAGACCGCCCACGTGATGAAGCGGCGGCGGGGCGCGCTGCCGGGCGACGGGCGGGCCGACAACCTGCGGGTGCGGCGGTACGTGGCCAAGTACACGATCAACCCCGCGCTCGCGCAGGGCCTCGGCCGCGAGATCGGCTCTGTGGAGACCGGCAAGCTCGCCGACCTGGTGCTGTGGGAGCCGGCGTTCTTCGGGGTCAAGCCCCAACTCGTCATCAAGGGCGGGCAGATCGCATACGCGCAGATGGGCGACGCCAACGCCTCCATTCCGACACCGCAGCCGATCCTGCCCCGCCCGATGTTCGGCGCGATCGGCCGGGCGCCGGCGGCTAACTCGGTCAATTTCGTCGCTCCCCTCGCGATCGAGGACGGGCTGCCGGAGCGGCTTCAGCTCGGGAAGCGGTTCGTGGCCATCGAGTCGACACGTGGGGTCACCAAGGCCGACATGCGGGAGAACGACGCGCGGCCCGAGGTGCGGGTCGATCCCGACAGCTTTGCCGTGCACATCGACGGGGAGCTGGTGGAGGCCACCCCTGCCGCTGAACTGCCCATGGCTCAGCGGTACTTCCTGTTCTGAGGGTGGGTGGCTGGTTCTGATGTCACGAGCTGCACTTCTCGTCCTCGCCGACGGCCGCTTTCCCGCCGGGGGCCACGCGCACTCCGGCGGGGCCGAGGCGGCCGTCAAGGCGGGGCGGATCACCGGGGCCGCGAGCCTGGAGGACTTCTGCCGGGGGCGGTTGCACACGGCGGGCCTGGTCGCGGGCTCGCTCGCCGCGGCGGCTGCACTCGGGGGTGATGCGGTGGCCCTCGACGCGGCGGCCGACGCGCGTACGCCTTCGCCCGCCTTGCGCCTCGCCGCTCGGAAGCTGGGGCGGCAGTTGATGCGGGCCGCCCGGGCTACTTGGCCGTCCGGGGAGCTGGATGAGCTGGCTCGGCAGTTTCCCAAAGGGGCTCATCAGCCGGTCGTGCTGGGGGTTGCGGCTCGGGCCGCGGGGCTGGGGGCCGTGGACGCGGCTTACTGCGCGGCGTACGAGTGTGTGAGCGGGCCGGCGAGTGCGACGGTGCGGTTGCTGAGTCTTGATCCCTTTGACGCCACGGGGGCGTTGGCTCGGTTGGCGCCCGAGGTGGACCGGGTGGTGGATCGGGCGGTGGAAGCGGGGCGGTGTGCTGTCGATGACGGGGTCGATGCGTTGCCTGCGGTTTCTGCTCCGCTGTTGGAGGTCGGGGCGGAGGTGCATGCGGGTTGGGGCGTGCGGTTGTTTGCGTCATGAGTGTGTTCGCCCCCGCCGCCCCTACCCTTCCGTCCCTGGGGGCTGCCGCCCCCAGACCCCCGCTTCGGCCCTGAACGGGCCTCGTCCTCAAACTCCCCCAGAGGGGGCACCCCCAGACGGGCTGAATTTGCCTGGACCGGCGCTGAGAAGCCAAGCCTCTTCCCCTGAGAAGCCAGCCCAACAAGGAGCCGCTCCATGCACCTCGACCACTCCCACCACGGCCCCTCCGCCGTCAGCGCCGACGCGCAGCGGCCCGACGGGTCGCGTCGTGCCCTGCGGATCGGGCTCGGTGGGCCCGTGGGGTCCGGTAAGACGGCCACGGTGGCCGCGCTCTGCCGTGCGCTGCGGGCTGAGCTGTCCCTGGCCGTCGTCACAAACGACATCTACACGCGCGAGGACGCCGAGTTCCTGTTGCGGGAGGCTGTGTTGCCGCCCGAGCGGATCACGGCAGTGGAGACGGGGGCCTGTCCGCACACCGCGATCCGGGACGACATCTCCGCGAACCTCGAGGCCGTCGAGGATCTGGAGGACGCGGTCGGGCCGCTTCAGCTCATTCTCGTGGAGTCCGGTGGGGACAACCTCACCGCCACCTTCTCCAAGGGGCTCGTCGACGCGCAGATCTTCGTGATCGATGTCGCCGGTGGGGACGACATTCCGCGCAAGGGCGGGCCGGGCGTGACGACGGCCGATCTGCTCGTCGTCAACAAGACCGACCTCGCGCCGTACGTCGGCTCCGATCTGGCGCGGATGGCGGCCGACGCCAAGGCGCAGCGGGCCGAACTGCCGGTCGTGTTCCAGTCGCTGAGGAGCGAGCCGGGAGTCAAGGACGTCGCCGACTGGGTGCGGGCTCAGCTCGTGGCGTGGACGGTATGACGACGACCGCCGGCGGGGTGCGGGCACGCGCGCGGATTGTCGCCAGGGATGACGGGCGGGGCGGCACCTCGCTGCCCGTGCTCGACGGTGACGGGCCGCTGGCGCTCAGGCGGACGCGGGGAGCGGCGCCGAGGCGCGGGTGGTGCTCGTCGGGGCGATGAGCGGGCCGCTCGGTGGTGATCACTTCGCCATTGAGGCCGACGTGGAGGCCGGCGCCCGGCTGCGCGTCGGGTCGGCGGCGGCCACTATCGCGCTGCCGGGGCAGAGCAAGGGCGAGGCCCGTTACGACGTACGGCTGTCCGTGGCCGACGGAGGTGAACTGCACTGGCTGCCCGAGCAGTTGATCTCCGCCGGGGGCAGCGATCTGCGGGTGACCACCCGCGTCGATGTCGGTGCGACCGGGCGGCTCGTCCTGCGTGAGGAGCAGGTGCTCGGGCGGGTGGGGGAGGAACCCGGGCGGCTCGGGAACCGGATCCGGGTGGGTGTTGCCGGGCGAGTCGTTCTTGATCAGGAGCTTGCCTGCGGGCCCGGTGCGCCGGGTGGCTGGGACGGGCCGGCAGGGCTCGGTGGATTTCGGGCGGTCGGGCAACTCGTCGTCGTACGGCCAGAGTTCGCGGATGCTCCGGTGCCGGCCCGGGTGCTGGGGGAGAACGCCGCTGTCATGCCCCTCGCCGGGCCCGCCGCCCTGGTGAGTGCCGTGGCGGCGGACGCGTTGCGGCTGCGCAGGCTGCTCGACGAGGCGCTCGACCTGCTCGGCTGAGTCCCCCCGGGGCTCGTCAGCTTATGGGCAGCCGCGGCAGCTTGCGTTCCTTCCCCGCCTTGGCCTGGGCCTTGGCTGCGGCTTCCTGCTCCGCCTTGGCGACGGCCGCGTACTGGTCGACGTACTCCTGCTCGGACAGCGACAGGATCGCGTACATGATCTCGTCGGTCACGGCGCGCAAGATCGCCTTCTCGTTCTCCATGCCCTCGTAGCGGGAGAAGTCGAGGGGCTCGCCGAAACGGATCTTCACCGGGTGGATGTTCGGGATGACCTTGCCGGGCGGCTGCGCTTCGAAGGTGCCGATCATCGCGCAGGGGATGACCGGGACACGTGCCTTGAGCGCCATCACCGCGACCCCGACCTTGCCCTTGTAGAGCCGGCCGTCGTGCGAGCGGGTGCCCTCCGGGTAGATGCCGAGGAGTTCGTCCTTGGTCAGCACCCCGAGCCCCTCGCGGATCGCGGCCTGGCCGGCCTCCTTGCCGGTGCGGTCGACCGGGATCTGGCCGGCGCTGCGGAAGAAGGCCGCGGTCAGACGACCCTTGATGCCGGGGCCCGTGAAGTACTCCTTCTTCGCGAGGAAGGTGATGCGCCGCTTGAGTATCGCCGGCATCAGGAAGTGGTCGGAGAACGACAGGTGGTTGCCCGCGACGATGGCCGCACCCGTGGCCGGTACGTGTTCGAGGCCCTCTATCCGGGGCCGGAAGACCAGTCTCAGCAGAGGTCCCAACAACACGTATTTCAGTACGTAGTAGAACAAGGGGGGCGCTCCTCACTCCGGCGGATCAGCTTGGGCCGCCGCGTTCTGGCAGGTCAACCAGCGTGCCGTGGGGCTGCCAGTGTAGGCGCAGGGGTGACAGGCCGGAACCGGGCCGGGACGGGCGGACGGCGGCCGACGGAGACCGTTCTGAGTGGATGTCAGGTAGTTGGTGGGCGGCGGCGTTCGCGGATGGGGAGGACCGCCGGACCAGCCTGGTGTCCGGGGTCGGTGGGCGGCAACCCGACGGCGGGGTTTGGCGTGATCACGATTGCTGCGTGGCAGGTGGTCCGCCCTTGCGGGGAGCCGTCGCGTCTGCTCGTTCATCACAGCCGCACGATGATCAGTGCCGTGTCGTCCGTCGCGCCCCCGGGCGGCAGCAGCTCCAGCAGGACGGCGTCGGCGAGGGCCTCGGGCTCGGAGGTGCGATGGCGTACGAGCGCGTCGGCGAGCCGGGCCAGGCCCGTGTCGATGTCCTCGCGGCGGCGCTCGATCAGGCCGTCGGTGTACAGCGCGAGCGTGGCGCCGTCGGAGTAGGTGATGGCGGCCTGCGGTCTCGGCTTCGGGTCGGGGCGGGCGTCCAGGGGTGGATCCGTGGCCAGGTCCAGGAACTCCACCCGGCCGTCGGCGTGCACCAGCACCGGCGGCGGATGGCCGGCGCTGCTGTAGGTGATGGTGCGGGCGTCGAAGTCGATGAACGTGGCGACCGCGGTGGCCGACTCGGCGCCGTCGACGACATGGGCGTACCGCCCCAGCACGTCGAGCGCCTGCGCCGGGCCGTCGGCGACCCGGGAGGTGGCGCTGAGCGCGCTGCGCAGCTGGCCCATCACGCCGGCCGCTTCGAGGCCGTGGCCGACCACGTCGCCGACGGAGACGCAGATGCGGTAGCCGCCCACCAGGTCGATCAGGTCGTACCAGTCACCGCACACGTTCAGCGCGCCCATCGCGGGCCGGTAGCGCACGGCGGCCCGGTGGTTGCCCACCTGCCGGCGGGCGGGCAGCATCGCCTCCTGCAGGGACAGCGCCACCTCGCGTTCGCGGGCGTGTGACTGCCGCAGCCGTTCGTTGAGCTCCTGCAGCTCCCGGGCGCGGGTGTACAGCTCGGCCTCCAGGACTCTCACCCGGCTGTCACCGCTGGTGCCGCCGCGCAGGCGGATGAGTTCGGTGACCTCCTCGACCCGGTGCGCGACGAATGCCACCTGCCCGTCGGGGCCGAAGACGGGCGCGTTGATCGGGCTCCAGTAGCGCTCCTCCCAGTGGCCGGGCAGGGCGGCGTCCTCGACGTCGTAGCGCTGCAGCGCCATCGTGTCTCGCTCGCCGGTGGCCACCACGCGCAGCATCGACGCCCGGACGTCGCGCATGCCGGTGGCGGCGGGGTCGTTGGGGTTGTCGGGGAAGACGTCGAAGATGTACCGGCCCACCAGCTCCGCGCGGCTGCGCCCGGACAGGCGCTGGAAGTCCTCGTTGGCGTCGGCGTAGACCAGCTCCGGGGTCAGCAGGGCCACCATTCCGGGCAGGCTCTGGAACACCGCCTCGTAGTCGATCGCCTTCTCGTTCATGGCTCCCGCCTCACCACCGGGATCACATCAGTTTCCCATGCTGTGGATCGTATGTACCGATGTACTACATGTGTCGAGATTCGTCAGTTCAGGGTGACGGATCCGTCAGGGACTGCTCGGCCCAGATGATCTTCCCGTCGGGGACGAAGCGGGTGCCCCAGCGCTGGGTGACCTGGGAGACCAGCAGCAGCCCGCGGCCGCCCTCGTCGGTGGTGCGCGGATGGCGCAGATGCGGGGCCGTGGCGCCGCCGTCGAAGACCTCGCAGACCAGTGCGCGCTCCTTGATCAGACGCAGCCGGATGGGGCCGTCGGAGTACCTGATCGCGTTGGTGACCAGCTCGCTGACGACCAGTTCCGTCGTGAAGATCAGTTCCTCCAGGCCCCACTCCGCCAGCATCCGGGAGGCCGTCTTGCGGGCGTCCGCGACGGCGGCGGGGTCGGAGGGCAGGTCCCAGTCGGCGACCTGCTCGGAGCCGAGGAGCCGGGTGCGGGCCATCAGCAGGGCCACGTCGTCGTGCGGGCGGTCCGGGGTCAGCGCGTCGACGACGGTCCGGCAGTGCAGTTCGACCGAGGTCACGCGCTGCTCCAGCGCCTGCCGCAGCCGGTCCCGGTCGGTGTCCAGGGCCCAGTCGTCCCCGCGCGCCAGCAGTCCGTCGGTGTGCAACGCGAGCGTGCTGCCCTCCGCCAGGGCCAGCTCGACCGACTCGAAGGGGGGACCGCCCACGCCCAGCGGAGGGCCCTGCGGAAGGTCGACGAAGGCCACGGAGCCGTCGGGCATGACGACGGCGGGCGCGGGATGGCCCGCGGCGGCCATGGTGCACTGCCCGTCGACCGGGTCGTAGACGACGTACACGCACCCCGACCCCACGGACTGGGCGACGGCGGCCTCCTCCTCGTCCAGCTGGACGCCCTCCTCCCGGGACCTCACGACCAGGTCGTCGAGATGGGCCAGCACCTCCTCCGGCGGCAGATCCAGCAGGGCGAGGGTGCGTACGGCGGTCCGCAGCCGTCCCATCGCCGCGGCGGCGTCGATGCCGTGGCCCGGCACCTCGCCCACCACCAGGGCGACGCGGGCGCCCGACAGCGGGATGACGTCGTACCAGTCGCCGCCGAGGCCGGTCAGCTCGTCGGCCGGCCGGTAGCAGGCGGACACCTCCAGCGCGTCCTGCTCGGGCAGGACGTGCGGCAGCAGGCTGCGCTGCAGGACCAGCGCCGCGTCGCGTTCGCGGGTGTAGCGCCGGGCGTTGTCGACACAGACGGCCGCCCGTGAGACGAGGTCCTCGGCCAGGTTCAGGTCGTCCTCCTCGAAGGCCTCCTGGCGATGGCGCCGGAAGAACGAGGTGACGCCCAGGGTGACGCCCCGCGCGCGGATCGGCACGATCATCACGCTGTGCAGGCCCAGTTCGACGAAGATGGCGGCCTCTCCGCCGCGCGCGTGCTCCGCCCATGCCTCACCGAGCGGATCGAGTCTCTCCTCGCGCCAGGACGTGGCCGTCCTCAGGGAGCGGATGGGAGGCGAGCCCGCCGGATAGGCGACCAGGTCGCCGATGCCCACGACGGCCTCCGGCACCAGCTCGGTGGCTGAACGCTGTCCCGCGCGGCGCAGCGTCACCGGCTCCGTGTCGCCGAACGGCCCGGCCGCGGGCTCGCCGCCCCGCAGCACCGAATCCAGCAGGTCCACGGTGACGAGGTCGGCCAGTCCCGGCACGGCCACGTCCGCCAGCTCCTGGGCGGTGCGGTTGATGTCCAGGGTCCGGCCGATGCGCTCACCGGCCCGGTCCAGCAGCGCCAGGCGCTGGCGGGCCCGGTGCCGGTCGGAGATGTCCTCGACCGTGTAGTACACGCCCATGGGGTGGCCGTGGCCGTCGTCGAGCCGGGTGAACGACATCATGTGCGCGGTCTCGCGCAGCGGCTGGGAGCGGGCGTGGCCCACGTGTTCGTAGCCGACGATCGGTTCGCCGGTCGTCAGGGCACGGCGCATCTGTGCCTCGATGGACTCGGAGTCCAGTCCTGGCTGTATGTCGGCGAGCCGCAGCCCGAGCCGGCGGCTGGGCGGGCCGCCTCCGTACTGGGCGAGGGCCTCGTTCGACCAGACGTAGCGCAGATCCGTGTCGACGATCGCTATCCCGACGGGGGAGCGGGCGACCATCTGCTCCAGCACCGCCCGGCTCATGTCCCAGCCGGGTGCATCGTCCAGCTCCGACAGGAGGGCGAGCCACCGCGACGGGCTCTCGGTGTCGAGGGCCGCGGTGATCCGCACCATGATCCCGGCAGCCTGTCCGTCCCCGCGCAGGCCGGTCAGCAACCCCACCCACCCGCCGTCGGCGCGGCACCGCTCCATCACCTCCGGCACCCGCGCCGCGTCCTCGGCGCTCAACAGCTCGGCGACGTTCCGCCCCACCGCCTCGTCGGCCCCGTACGCCAGCAGCCGCTGTGCCTCCCTGGTCCACCCCGTCACCCGACCCTGCGCATCGAGCAGCACAGGCGCGGCGTCCGCCACGTCGAACCACTGCCGGGCAACGCCCCGCTCCTCGTGTGTGCCCACGGCCGACCTCTCTGTCGCTTAGAGCGGTCTACCACCTCTTGTCCCCATCTTCACCCTTCCGGTGGGCGTTGCCTCTTTGCGGGGGCCGGGTGGGGGCGAGGTGGAGCCGGTTGGCGGGGGCCGTGTTCGGTGCCGGTGCTGGGTGTGCTTGCGCGGGGGGGCCCTTCGGCCGGGATCCCGGCGGGCCGGCCGGGACGCCGGCAGCCCGGTCCCCGCATGGGGCGGCCGGGACGCCGGCAGCCCGGTCCCCGCATGGGGCGGCCGGGACGCCGGCAGCCCGGTCCCCGCGTGGGGCGGCCGGGACGCCGGCAGCCCGGTCCCCGCGTGGGGAGCCGGGCTGTCGGGCCGGGCTACTTCAGTACCTGCTCCGGGGATTTGCGGGGGCCGGGTTGGGGGATGAGGCTGAGCCGGCCGGCGGGAGCCGCGTCCGGTGCTGCTGCTGGGCGCGTCTGCGCGGCGGGTCCGTCGGCCCGGATCCCGGCGGGCCGGCCGGGACGTCGACAGCCCGGTCCCCGCGTGGGGAGCCGGGCTGCCGGGCCGCGCTACTTCAGTACCCTCTCCAGCGTTCCCAGCGCCTCGACCAGCTCCTCCGCCGTGATCGTCAGGGGCGGGGCCAGGCGGATCGTGGAGCCGTGGGTGTCCTTGACCAGGATGCCCTCGCGCATGAGGCGCTCGCCGATCTCCCGGCCCGTGCCGACCGCCGGGTCCACGTCGACGCCCGCCCACAGGCCCCGCGCACGGAAGCCGACGACTCCCTTGCCGACCAGGTCGGACAGGCCGCTGCGCAGGATCGTGCCCAGCTCGGTGGCCCGGCGCTGGAACTCGCCCGTCTCCAGGAGCCCGACCACGGCCGTGCCGACCGCGGCGGCCAGCGGGTTGCCGCCGAAGGTGGAGCCGTGCTCGCCCGGCCGCAGGACGCCGAGTACGTCCCGGCGGGCCACCACCGCGGACACCGGCACGATGCCGCCGCCCAGGGCCTTGCCCAGCAGCACCATGTCCGGGACGACGCCCTCGTGCTCGACGGCGAGCGTACGGCCCGTGCGGCCGAGGCCCGACTGGATCTCGTCCGCGATGAACAGGCAGCCCTTGCGGCGGGTCAGCTCGCGCACACCGGCCAGGTAGCCCGAATCCGGGATGAGGACGCCCGCCTCGCCCTGGATCGGCTCCAGCAGCACCGCCGCCGTGGTCTCGTCGACCGCCGCCTCCAGCGCCGCCAGGTCGTTGTACGGCACGATCCGGAAACCCGGCGTGAACGGGCCGAAGCCCTGCCGCGCGGTCTCGTCTGTGGAGAACGACACGATCGTCGTCGTACGGCCGTGGAAGTTGTCCGCCGCGACTACGATCGTCGCCTGGTCGGCCGGGACGCCCTTCACCTCGTACGCCCACTTGCGGGCCACCTTGATGCCGCTCTCCACGGCCTCGGCGCCGGTGTTCATCGGCAGCACCATGTCCAGGCCCGTCAGCTCGGCCAGGCGCTCGGCGAACTCGGCGAGCCTGTCGTTGTGGAAGGCACGTGAGGTGAGCGTCAGGCGGTCGAGCTGGGCGTGCGCCGCCTCGACCAGCGCCGGATGGCGGTGGCCGAAGTTCAGGGCCGAGTAGCCGGCCAGCATGTCCAGGTAGCGGCGGCCCTCCACGTCCTCCACCCAGGTGCCCTCGGCACGGGCGACGACCACGGGCAGCGGATGGTAGTTGTGCGCCAGGACCGGCTCCTCGGCGCGGATCAGATCGGCGGACGAACGGGTCTGCGCGGGCGCGGTCATGAGCGGATCTCCTGGGTGCAGCACTTGATGCCACCGCCGGCCTTACGGAACTCCGACAGGTCGACGGGGACGGGGACATAGCCGCGTTCGTCCAGCCGGGCCGCCAGGGCCTCGGCCTGCGGCGCGATGAAGACGTGACGGCCGTCGGACACGGAGTTCAGGCCGAAGGCGGTGGCGTCGTCGCGGGTGGCGAGCACCGCGTCCGGATACAGCCGCTCGAGCACCTCACGGCTGCCCGGCGAGAACGCCTGCGGGTAGTAGGCGATGTTGTCGTCGTCGAGCACGAACAGCGCCGTGTCGAGGTGGTAGAAGTACGGGTCCACCAGCGTCAGGCTGATCACCGGGTGGCCGAAGAACTCCTGCACCTCGCGGTGCGCCTCCCGGGTGGTACGGAATCCGGTGCCGGCGAGCACATAGCGGCCCGTCCACACCAGGTCGCCCTCGCCCTCGCACACGGACTCGGGCCGGTACACGTCGAAGCCCGCCGTCTTGAACCACGTGTCGTAGTGCGTGGACTCGGGGCGGCGCTCGCCGGCGTGGAAGAGGGAGCCGAAGACACGGCCGCCGACGACGACGGCCGAGTTCGCGGCGAAGACCATGTCGGGGAGGCCGGGGACCGGCTCCACGGTGTCGACGTCGTGGCCGTGGGAGCGGTAGGCGCGGATCAGCGACTGCCACTGCCCATGGGCCAGATCGACGTCGACGCGGACGTCGGGCTGCATCCAGGGGTTGATCGCGTACTGCACGGCGAAGTGTCTGGGTTCGCAGACGAGGAAGCGCCGTCGGCGCGGCACACGGGTATCGGTCACAGAGGGGTTCCTCCGCTTCCTACGGTGTCGATGAGGATTGACACCAAGGTAAGAAGGCACCCTGACGAGCGACAAGCAACCAAAATTGCGTGTCCACGCAGGAATGCTGCGTATTTCGCCGAGTCGACGCACGTCTGCTGCGCCGGCCCCGGGATCAGGTGCCTTCCTCCGGCGGGGCGAGGCCCGCGGCGCCCGCTTCCGGACTCTCCGGGAGGAGGTGGGACAGCACCATCACGCTGATCGTCTTGCGGATGAACGGCTCGACACGGATGCGCTCCAGCACCTCCTCGAAGTGCTCCACGTCCCGCGCCCGCACATGCAGCAGGGCGTCCGCGCCCCCGGTCACCGTCATCGCCGCCGTGATCTCCGGATGGTTGCGGACCACCTCCGCGAGCCGCCGCGGCGGGGCCGCGCCCTCGCAGTACACCTCGACGTACGCCTCCGTACGCCAGCCCAGCGCCGACGGCTGGACCGTGGCCGAGAACCCGGTGATCACGCCCGTGTCGCGCAGCCGGTCCACGCGCCGCTTGACCGCCGTCGCGGACAGTCCGACGCTCGTGCCGATCTCGGCGAAGCTCTTCCTGGCGTTCGCCATGAGGGCGGTGATGATCTTCCGGTCGAGTTCGTCGAAGGACGCCGCGCCGCTGTTCATGAGGGCACTGTAAGCGGCCCGCCACCCTGCGCGAACGTCCGGACGGAGCACATGTCCAAGCGTGCGAATTGCTCCTACACTCCGGGTTCATGCTGCGCGCCCTGGCTGTCGACGACGAACGCCCCTCGCTGGAGGAGCTGCTCTACCTCCTCAACGCCGACCCCCGCATCGGCAGCGCGGAGGGCGCCGGCGACGCGACCGAGGCGCTGCGCCGCATCAACCGCGCCCTGGAGTCGGGGCCCGGCGGGCCGGAGGCGATCGACGTCGTATTCCTCGACATCAACATGCCCGGCCTGGACGGTCTGGACCTGGCCCGGCTCCTCACTGGTTTCGCCAAGCCGCCGCTGGTCGTGTTCGTCACCGCCCACGAGGACTTCGCCGTCCAGGCCTTCGACCTCAAGGCCGTCGACTACGTCCTCAAACCCGTCCGCAAGGAGCGGCTCGCCGAGGCGGTCCGCCGGGCGGTCGAACTGCGCGCCGCCGAACTCCGCGACGCCGCGCCCCGCATACCGGTGAGCGAGCCCGACCCCGACCACATACCCGTGGAGCTCGGCGGCGTGACGCGGTTCGTCGCCGTCGAGGACATCACCCACGTCGAGGCCCAGGGCGACTACGCCCGGCTGCACACCGACAAGGGCAGCCACCTCGTCCGCATCCCGCTGTCCACCCTGGAGGAGCGCTGGCGCTTCCGCGGCTTCGTCCGCATCCACCGCCGCCATCTCGTCGCTCTGCGCCACATCGGCGAACTCCGCCTGGACGCGGGCACCGTCAGCGTCATGGTGGGCTCCGAGGAACTCCAGGTCAGCCGACGGCACACGCGCGAGCTGCGGGACCTGCTGATGAGGAGGCCGTGACGATGCCCCAGAGCCCCGCCGAACGCCGTGTCGTCGTCACCGGCCCGCCCCGGCAGACCCGCCGCGTCTCCGGTTACTACCGGCCCCGCACCGAGATCGACGAGCAGACCACCCTCGGCCACACCTACGTCCGCTCCCTGATGCGCACCCAACTGCGCACCGCCCTCGCGGTGTTCGCCGTCCTCGGCCTGCTCATCGGCCCGCTGCCGCTGCTGTTCGCGGCGATGCCGGGCGCCCGCCCCCTGGTCTGGGCGGTCCTCGGCTTCGGCCTCTACGCACCACTGGTCCTGCTCGCCCGGTGGTTCGTGCGCCGGGCGGAGCGCAACGAACGGGACTTCGTACGGCTCGTCGAAGACCGCTGAGCCCGAAAGAACCGATGCGGTCGTGAACTCCAGCTATGCCGTCCCCGCCGTCGCACTCGTCGTCCTCGCGACCGTCCTCGTCGGTGCCTTCGGCCTGCGCATCTCCCGCACCACCTCCGACTTCTACGTCGCCTCCCGCACCGTCGGCCCCCGCCTCAACGCCGCCGCGATCAGCGGCGAGTACCTCTCCGCCGCCTCCTTCCTCGGCATCGCCGGCCTGGTCCTCGTCCAGGGCCCCGACATGCTCTGGTACCCGGTCGGCTACACCGCCGGCTACCTGGTGCTGCTGCTCTTCGTCGCGGCCCCGCTGCGCCGCTCCGGCGCCTACACCCTCCCCGACTTCGCCGAGGCACGGCTCTCCTCGCCGGCCGTACGGCGGCTCGCGGGCGCCTTCGTCGTCGGCACCGGCTGGCTGTACCTGCTGCCCCAACTCCAGGGCGCCGGGCTGACGCTGACCGTGCTCACGGGTGCGCCCGACTGGCTCGGCGGAGTGATCGTCGCGGTCGTCGTGGTCGCCATCGTCGCCGCCGGCGGCATGCGCAGCATCACCTTCGTGCAGGCCTTCCAGTACTGGCTCAAACTCACCGCCCTGCTCGTCCCCGCCCTCTTCCTGATCCTCGCCTGGCAGGGCGACGGCGCCCCGCGCCACGCCTTCGACGAACCGGGGACCTTCCGCGAGCAGAGTGTCGTGCGCGTCGACGACACCGTCGACCTGAAGCTCGACAGCGCGTTGACGGTCACCGTGAACGGCACGGTCGACGGACGCCCGCACGACAACCAGGAGGTCCGACTCCCGGCCGGCACCCACCACATCGAGGCCGGCACCCGTCTGACCTTCGACAAGGGCGCCCCCGTCCCCGACCCCGACCGCGGCGGCAGCGGCAGCCTGTCGCCCTCGCAGGCCGAGAGCCGCGGCGAACGCCCCCTGTACGCCACGTACGGACTGATCCTCGCCACCTTCCTCGGCACCATGGGCCTGCCGCACGTCGTCGTCCGCTTCTACACCAGCCCGCACGGCGTCGCCGCCCGCCGCACCACCGTCGCCGTGCTCGGCCTCATCGGCGCCTTCTACCTCCTGCCCCCGGTCTACGGCGCCCTCGGCCGCCTCTACGCCCCCGAGCTCGCCCTCTCCGGCGACGCGGACGCCGCCGTCCTGCTGCTGCCCGAGCGGATGATCGGCGGCCTCGGCGGCGACCTGCTCGGCGCGCTGGTCGCGGGCGGCGCCTTCGCCGCGTTCCTGTCGACGGCGTCGGGCCTGACCATGGCCGTCGCGGGCGTGCTCACCCAGGACGTCCTCCCGTCCCGCGGCGTACGGCACTTCCGGCTGGGCACGGTCCTCGCGATGGCCGTACCGCTCGCCGCGAGCGCCCTGGTCGGCGGGCTCCCCGTCGCCGACGCGGTGGGCCTCGCCTTCGCCGTGTCGGCGTCCTCGTTCTGCCCGCTGCTCGTCCTCGGCATCTGGTGGCGCCGGCTGACCCCGCCCGGCGCGGCCGCCGGGATGCTGGTGGGCGGCGGCTCCGCACTGGTGGCCGTCGCGGCGACGATGGCGGGCTTCCCCGGCTCCGGAGCCCTGCACGCGCTGCTCGCCTGGCCCGCGCTCTGGTCGGTGCCGCTGGGCTTCCTCACCATGGTGCTGGTCTCCCTGGCCACGCCGAGCCGGGTGCCGGCCGGGACGGCGGCGATCCTGGCGCGGTTCCATCTGCCGGAGGAACTGCGGGCGGAGGTGAAGGCATGAGGTATCTCATCGCCGGACGGCGTGCGGCGGTGGCGGCATGCGCCGGACGGCCCGAAACGGAGACGACATGAGCGGGTTCATCGCGGGCCTGTGCGTGGCCATCCTCCCGCTGCTCGCCGCAGGCTTCTGGCTCGGACGGCGCACCGCCCGTCCCGAGAACTCCGGCGGCCTCGGCACCCCAGTCGAGCACGCCACCTTCGAGACACTGCACACCGCCTCCCTCGCCGCACCCCCGCTGCGCGCCGGACTCACCGAGGAGACCGCCCGCAAGTCGGCCCGCAGGCTCCGCTCACTGCTCGGCACGGACGCGCTGTGCCTGACGGACCAGAAGGACGTCCTGGTCTGGGACGGGGTCGGCGGCCATCACCGTACGGAGATCATGGAACTCCTCGCCGGTCCCCTGGAGTCGGGCCGCGGCGAGGCCTTCCCGCTCACCTGCGACACTCCCGACTGCCCGGTGCGCTGGGCGGTGGTCGCCCCGCTCACCGTCGACGACCGGGTCCACGGCGCCCTCGTCGCCTGCGCGCCCCGGGAGTCGGCCGTGCTGGTGCGCGCGGCGGGCGAGGTGGCCCGCTGGGTCTCGGTCCAGCTGGAGCTGGCCGACCTCGACCAGTCCCGCACCCGCCTGATCGAGGCCGAGATCAAGGCCCTGCGCGCGCAGATCTCCCCGCACTTCATCTTCAACTCGCTCGCGGTGATCGCCAGCTTCGTCCGCACCGACCCCGAACGCGCCCGCGAACTGCTCCTGGAATTCGCCGACTTCACCCGCTACTCCTTCCGCAGGCACGGCGACTTCACCACCCTCGCCGAGGAACTCCACGCCATCGACCACTACTTGGCGCTCGTGCGGGCACGCTTCGGCGACCGCCTGTCGGTCACCCTGCAGATTGCCCCCGAGGTGCTGCCGGTGGCCCTGCCCTTCCTCTGCCTCCAGCCGCTCGTCGAGAACGCCGTGAAGCACGGCCTGGAGGGCAAGGCGGCTTCCGCGGGCAAGAGCCACATCAGCATCACCGCACAGGACGCCGGCGCCGAAGCCCTCGTCGTCATCGAGGACGACGGCGCCGGAATGGACCCCGTCCTGCTGCGCCGCATCCTCGCCGGCGAGGTCAGCCCGTCGGGCGGTATCGGGCTGTCCAATGTCGACGACCGTCTACGGCAGGTGTACGGCGACGCCTACGGGCTCGTCATCGAGACCGCCCCGGGAGCGGGCATGAAGATCACCGCCCGGCTGCCGAAGTACCAGCCGGGCGTGCACTCCGCGGGGCGGCTCACCCGGGAGTGAGGCTCAGCTGCCGCGGCTTGCCACCATCCCCAGCGTGATCAGCCCCAGCACCACCCACCCGAACCACAGCCAGCCATTGCTCCCGAGCGCCACCGTGTAGGCGGTCACCACGACGAGTCCGCCGACGGTGACCACCCCCATCGCCTTGGTAGAACCGTCCGTAGAACCGGGCATCGCAACACCCTCCTAGGCTTCGTCCCCCTCCATGGTGCCCCCGTTCTGCTTCCTGACGGTGCACACGACGAAATGAGTGCCCGTCTTCCAGGCACCCTCGCTCGTCCAGGAGCCCGCCGTGTAGACGGAAGGATCGAAGCCGTAGTCGCGCGGCGGCACCTGGCGGGCGCACGCCGCGTCCGACTCGGTGCGTGCCTCGGTCAGTGTGACGTCGGCGCCCAGTCGGGTGAACCCGAGCACCTGCTCGTCGTGCGGAACCGCGCAGGACACCAGGCGGGCGTCCCGGTGGGAGCGCACGTCCAGACAGTCCCGCCGCTGCATGGTCGCGGTGTCGGCGAACGCCGACCCCGGCTTCCGATGCCCGCCCAGCGGCCCGTACACCGGCCCGTGCGCGCCCAGCACCAGACAGGCGGTGCGCCGCCCGGCCGCCTCGAACCCCGCCTCGGTCGGTACGACGGCGAAGCTGCGGACGTCCGCAAGGCTCCCGCGGACGACCTCCGTCCGCTCCTCGCACGCCTCCGGCCCCTTCTCCCGTGCCTCTGCGGCGGACGCGGCACCGACGAACGCCATCACCTGCCCGTCGGGCACCTTCTCCCGGCAACTGGGGTCAAGACTCAGCCGGGGCGTGCCCCGGAAAGGGGCCGTGCCGGGCCAGTCGGCGAGCACGCAGTCACCGTCCTTCAGCGCACTGCCGAGTCCGACGCTGTCGCCGTACGGCCGCGCGGTCCGCTTGGTGTCCGGCGACTGCGCCATGGCGTACCAGACGCCCGCCCCCGCGAGCACCAGCCCGAGGATGCCGCCGAGGACCGCGTGGAGGATGCGGGGACGGGTTCGGCGCTGCCCTACGGCACCAGGACCGGGACCGATGGCCTGCGGACCGCCGTGCGCACCGGACGCGGGACCGAAGCCCGGAGCACCGCCGGGGCGCTCGGACACGGGCAGGGAGCCGAAGCGCGCCGCGTCGGGCGTGTGCCCCGGCGGCGCGCCGCCCCAGTGCGGCTGCGAACCCAGGTCGGTCCGGGTCCGCGCGTAGGCGTCCACCTCCGGAGCGACTATCCGCGACAGCGCCGCCTCCGCCTCCACTGCGGACAGCCGCAGTGCCGGGTCCTTCTCCAGCAACGCCCGCAGGACGGGCCCCAGCGCCCCGGCCCGCGTGGCCGGCGGGGGCTCCTCCATGACCACCGCGGTGACCTGGGCCAGATGCGAATCGCGATCGAAGGGCCCCCGGCCCTCGACCGCGTGGTACAGCGTGCAGCCCAGCGAGAACAGATCGGTCGCCGGCGTCGGCGCCCCGCCCGTGACCCGCTCCGGCGCCAGATAGCCCGCCGTGCCCACCAGCACCGACGCCAGCGTGTACCGCGTCTCACCTGCGTCCGGCTGCACCGAGATGCCGTAGTCCGTGAGCAGCACCCGCCCGTACGGCGCCCCGGTGCGGTCCGGAGCCAGCAGGATGTTCGCCGGTTTCACGTCCCGGTGCATGACGCCCCGCTCGTGTCCGGCCGTCAGCGCGTCGAGCACGGCGAGCCCGATGCGGGCGCACTCCGCGGGCGCCAGCGGGCCGCGCTGATCGATGAGGTCCCGCAGATCGACGGCGCCCGTCACGTACTCCATGACGATCCACGGCAGCCCCTCGTGCTCCAGCACGTCATGCACGGTCACCACATGCGGATGCCCACGCAGCCCCGCCGCGTGCCGGGCCTCCGTACGGGCACGGGCCACCCGGGCCTCGCGCTCTTCGGCCTCGACCGGATCCCGGAACACGATCTCCTTCAGCGCGACCTCGCAGGCGAGTCTCCGGTCGTGGGCGAGCCAGACATGGCCCATGCCGCCGCTGCCGAGGCGGTTCAGCAGCAGATAGCGGCCGGCGACGACCCGGCCCACTCCCGACGTCGATGATCCTGAAAACATCCGGTGACTCCCGGCTTCTGCGGGTGCGCTGCGTGGTTGTCAGGCGGTCGTGCTCGCGGTGGGCCCGCCGGTGGACGGGACGCTCGTCGCGGGCCGGCTGGTCTCGGGCGGCGGCGCGCTGCTGGTGACCGGGGCGCTGGCCGGGGGAGGTGAGCCGGCCGTGGGCGGGGGTGGCGAGCTGGACGTGGGGTCCTTGGGTGTCGGGGGCTTCGCCGAGCTGGGCGGCGGATCGGACGAGGGCGGCGCCGCGGAGGACGGCGGACCCGAGGACGGGGGCCCGCTGGTGGGACCCGGGCTGCTCGGTCCGGAGCTGCCGGATCCGGAGGACGACGGCGGTGGGGCCGAGCCGGACGGCGGTGACGTGGACGACGAGGACGTGGACGATGAGGACGGGGACGACGGGGACCACGAGGACGTCGATGGCGTGGAGCCCGAAGGATCCCGCGTCGACCCGGACGAGCCGGGCGCCGACCCCGTCCCCGACCCCGACTGCGGGGGAGTGGACGTCCCACTCGACGAGCCCCCGGACGTCGCCCCTCCGGCCACGCTCAACGTCACGTACTCCCCGAACCGCAGCTCCGTCCCGGCCGGCGGATCCGACGCCGTGACACGGGCGTTGTCGGGCGGCAGCCCTCCGCCGGCGAAGGCTGCCGCCAGCCCCGTCCCGGCCAGCCGTCGGCTCGCCTGCCCGAACGTCGTCCCGGCGAGGTCGGGCACCGCACGCCGCTCCCGCGTGTCGAACGCCGTGTCGTCCTCGCCCGTGGTGCCGACGGGACGGTTGACGCCCCGGGCGGGTTCATGGACGTCGACGAGAGCGAGCTCCTCTACTTCCCGCGTCGCGGGCCGCACGGCCACCACGGACGACTTCTCGTAGCCCTTCCACTCCTCGTTGCGGTCGTCGAACTCGACCTTTATCCGCGTCGTGTCACCCTCGAAGGGCCGCAGCGGATTTCCGCACGAGCACTTCACCGCGGGAAGACCCCGCTCGTCGACGAGAATCGCGATTCCCGTCTGAAGCAGCGCGTTGAAGGGGACAGCATTCCCCTTTTTGTAGTCGTGGTTCTTCACGAGAGTGTCGTGACGCAGGAGTACGGGTGTGAGGCGGCCGAGATAGTCCGGAATCTCCGCCGTCGTGAGGGAGAGCGCGGCTGCCCAGGCCTGTGCCTTGCGCTCATTGGCCGGGTCGGTCAGGGACTCCTTCAGCCGTGCGACGTCGCAGATCGTCGGCTGCTTCGACCCCCCGTACAGACCAGGAGTGTCACCCCGCTGCAGACCTCCGTGCGCCGTCTGCGCCCGTACCTGCGCGTCCCGCCCCAGCCCCTGGTTCTCATCGAAGAAGGGCGCGAGCGACGGAACTCCCGCGGCCACCGCTTTCACCACGGACAACGGTGTGTTCCGGTCGCACCCACTGAGCGCCAGAACGAAGACCAACAGGACTGCGATCCTCCGAATCACCGCTAATTCGGACCTGTGCACGAAAACGCGAAACGCCATTACCGCTCCCCCCGGCGGTTCCCCCGACGCGCTTCATGCTACTGAAAGGCGAAGCCTTTCGGTTTCCTCAGTTCCCGCGTGCGTTCAATGAGGCCAAATAGGCGTTGTACGCCTCAAGTTCCTTGTCGCCGTCGCGGTCGGCGGCCCGGTCCTTGCGCTTGGCCTGCCGCTGCTCGGAGCCGTACCACTGGAACAGCAGCGCGATCAGCACGAGTACGGACGGAATCTCACTGAACGCCCAGGCGATGCCGCCGGCCGCGTTCTGGTCGGAGAGCGCGTCGATGCCGAGTGAGGCGGGCGGGTTCTTGAACGTCTCGACCATCGGCTCCGACGCCATCATCAAGGCGATGCCGAAGAACGCGTGGAACGGCATTCCCGCGAACAACTCCAGCATCCGCATCAGATACCCCGGCCGATGCGGACCGGGATCCAGGCCGATGATCGGCCAGAAGAACACCACACCCACGGCGAGGAAGTGCACCATCATCGCGATGTGGCCCGGCTTGGAGCCCATCAGGAAGTCGAACAGCGGGGTGAAGTACAGGGCGTAGAGGCTGGCGATGAACAGCGGAATGGTGAACGCCGGATGCGTGATGATCCGCATGTACCGGCTGTGCAGCAGGGCCAGCAGCAACTCCCGCGGCCCCTTGCGCCCCCGCCCCGCCGGCGGCATCGCACGCAACGCCAACGTCATCGGCGCACCGAGCAGGAGGAGAATCGGCGACAACATACTGATCACCATGTGCTGCACCATGTGCACGCTGAACATGACCATCCCGTAGTCATTCAGCCCGGTGCACATGACGAGCATCACGGACAGCACCCCGGCGACGTACGACACGGTCCGTCCCACGGGCCACTTGTCCCCACGCCGCGTGAGCCGCACGACACCCCACGCATACAGCGCGAGCCCCACCAGACAGGCGACGAGGAAGAACGGGTCCGCGGACCACGCGAGCCCCCGCTCCAGCGTGAACGGCGGCAGATCCATCATCATGCCGTGCCCGCTGTGATCCATCCGCCCGGCTCCTGTTTCGTGGGGGTTGTGCAAGTCTGTCCGCACACAGACTAGAACTGCCCCCGGTCGGCATGGCGACCGGGGGCAGCTGTTCAGGGGCGAACCGCAGCTACAGCACGCACTCAGCCTCTTCGTACCGGTTTTCCGGCACGGTCTTCAGCGTCTGCACGGCCTCCGCAAGGGACACCATCTCGATGTCGGTCCCGCGAAGTGCGGTCATCTTGCCGAACTCACCCCGGTGCACGGCCTCCACCGCGTGCCACCCGAACCGGGTCGCGAGCACCCGGTCGTAGGCGGTGGGCGTACCACCCCGCTGCACATGCCCGAGGATCACCGGCCGGGCCTCCTTGCCCAGGCGCCCCTCCAGCTCGATGGACAGCTGACGGGCGATCCCGGCGAACCGCTCATGCCCGTAGATGTCCTTGCCGCCCTCGTCGAACTCCATGGAGCCGGGCCGCGGCTTGGCCCCCTCGGCCGCCACGACGATCGCGAAGCGCTTGCCCGCCTCGAACCGCTCACCGACGACCCGGCTCAACTCCTCGATGTCGAAGGGCCGTTCCGGCACGACGATGGCGTGCGCGCCGGCCGCCATGCCGGAGTGCAGCGCGATCCAGCCGGTGTGCCGGCCCATGACCTCGACCACGAGCACCCGCTGGTGGGACTCGGCGGTGGTCTTGAGCCGGTCCAGGGCCTCGGTCGCAACGCCCACGGCCGTGTCGAAACCGAAGGTGACGTCCGTGACCGCGATGTCGTTGTCGATGGTCTTCGGCACACCCACGACGGGCAGGCCGCTGTCCGACATCAGCCGGGCCGCCTTCAGTGTGCCCTCGCCGCCGATCGGGATGATCGCGTCGAGGCCGAGCTCCCCGAGATGGCCCTTCGCCCGCTCCACGCCGTCCCGCAGATGGGAGGGCTGGACCCGGGAGGAGCCGAGAATCGTGCCGCCGCGAGCCAGGATGCCGCTCACCGCGTCGAGGTCGAGCTTGAGGTAGTCGCACTCCAGAAGGCCCTTCCAGCCGTCCCGGAAGCCGATGACCTCGTCGCCGTGGTCGACGACGGCGCGGTGCACGACGGACCGGATGACGGCGTTCAGGCCGGGGCAGTCGCCGCCGGACGTGAGGACACCAATGCGCATAGCCCGAAAAACCTTCTCAACGTGGGCCGGGACCGGACCACGTTGTCCGGCTCGAATCCCCGCCACCCTAGCGGCATCAGGGGGCGGGGCCGAACCCTGCGTCCGCCTGCTGGACGACCCCGCTCACCTGTGCGGACGCACCGTCAGACGGGCTGGTGACAGCAGCCTGGAACCCAGGTGTACGAGCCGGTGCCCGGACCTCAGGCGGGCTGCTGCGCGGCCGCGATGCGCTCGCCCCGGAGCGCCTCGTACCAGCGGTCGTCGGTCGGCGGCAGCGCGTTCACGTCGAGCGCGAGCTTCAGCAGCAGGTCGGCGATCAACGGGTTCCGGGCGAGCACCGGGCCGTGCATGTACGTACCGAAGACGGTGTCGTTGTACGCACCCTCCGTTCCGTCGCCCGTGCCGTTGCCGTTGCCGAAGCGGACCTTGGCGAGGGGGCGGGCGGTGGGGCCGAGGTGGGTGACGCCCTGGTGGTTCTCGAAGCCGGTCAGCGGGGGCAGACCGAGGCGCGGGTCGATGTCGCCGAGCACGTCACCGACGCACCGGGCCCCTTCACCGCGCACGGACACCACGTCGATCAGGCCGAGACCGGGCTCGCGCTGGCCGAGGTCGTTGATGAACTCGTGGCCGAGGATCTGGTAGCCGGCGCACACCGAGAACACGATGGCGCCGTTCTCGACGGCCCGTTGCAGACCGCCGTCCCGGCGCAGCCGCTCGGCCGCCAGCCGCTGCGGCCGGTCCTCGCCGCCGCCGATCAGGTAGATGTCGCCGGAGGTCGGGATCGGCTGGTCGCTGCGCACGTCGAGACGGGCCACGTCCAGGCCGCGCTGGCGCGCGCGGCGCTCCACGACGAGGACGTTGCCCTGGTCGCCGTACGTGCTGAGCAGGTCCGGGTAGATCCAGACGACCCGCAGTTGGTTGTCGCTCACTTAAGTCCCCTGAAGTCTCGTGCTCAGTTGCCGACGCGGCGGCGCAGGTCCTGGAACGCGGTGTAGTTCGCGATGACCTCGATCCGGCCCGGCGGGCACAGCTGTACGGCCTGGTCGAGGGTGTCGCAGACCTGGAACTGCTGGTTCGCGACCTCCAGCCGCACCGCGAGGTCGAGTCTGCGGTCGCCGACGACGCAGATCGGGTGCCCGGTCAGCCGCGTGTAGTCGACGTCCCACAGCCAGGAGGTGTCGGTGCCGTCGGCGCCGCGCGCGTTCACGGAGAGGATCACCGGGGTCGGCGGCGGGTCGATGAGGGAGAACGTCTCCAGCCAGCCGGCCGGGTTCTTGGCGAGCAGCAGCCGCAGGTCCCGGCCCTCGAACTGCACGACGTCGTAGCGCCCGGCGACGGCCTGTACCTGGTACATGCGTTCCAGGGCGACCTGCGGCGGCACTCCGAACACGGCGGCCACGGCGGCGGACGAGGCGGCGTTGGCCTTGTTGGCGCGCCCGGGCAGCTGGAGGTGAATGGGCCAGGCCGACCCGTGCGGGTCGAGGACGTGATCACCGGACAGCGCCCAGCTCGGCGTGGGACGCCGGAAGCCGCACTCACCGCAGAACCAGTCGTCGCCCGGCCGCTGCATCACACCGCCGCACGACGGGCAGGACCAGGCGTCGTCCTTCCACATCTGTCCGGCGGCGACCCAGATCACGTTCGGGGACGAGGAGGCCGCCCACACGACCAGCGGGTCGTCGGCGTTGGCGATGATCACGGCCTTCGAGCCGGCGAGCCCCTCGCGCCAGTTCTCGGCGAGCATGCGGGTCTCGGCGGCGCGGTCCAGCTGGTCGCGGGAGAGGTTGAGGAGCGCGATGCACTTGGGGTCGGTGTCCCGGGCGACCCCGGCGAGGTACTTCTCGTCGACCTCGATGACGCCGTAGCGAGCCTCCGAGCTGCCCGCGAGCGCCGAGGTGATACCGGCGGGCATGTTGGCGCCGAGGGCGTTGGAGACGACCGGCCCGGCGGCCCGCAGGGCCTCCGCGATGAGCCGGGTGGTCGTGGTCTTGCCGTTGGTCGCCGACACCAGGACCACGTCCAGGTTCTGCGCGAGCCGGGCGAGGAGGTCGGGGTCGAGCTTGAGTGCCACCCGGCCACCGATCACCGAACCGCTGCCGCGCCCCGCGGCACGCGACGCCGCCGCGACCGCCTTGCCCGCGGTCACGGCCAGCTTGGCCCGCGGCGAAAGCGGGTCCGAGTTGCCTGACATCAGTCCTCGATCCTCCTTGCGTACGCGCCGCGCCTCTGCCTGACGGCAACGTGGTGGTGGTCAGCCTATCGAGATCCATTCGCACTCCCGAATCGCCGTACCCTTGCGGCCATGCGAAACGGCTCCATTCCGGGCGCGCGCGGGCGCGTCCGTCCCCTCACCGTGCTCGGCGACCCGGTGCTGCAGGCACCCTGCAAGGATGTCACCGACTTCGGCCCCGAATTGGCGACGCTGGTGGAGGACTTGTTCGCGACGATGTACGCGGCGCGTGGCGTGGGCCTCGCCGCGAACCAGGTCGGCGAGCCGCTGCGGGTGTTCGTCTACGACTGCCCGGACGACGAGGACGTCCGGCACCTGGGCCATGTGGTGAACCCGCGGCTGGTGGAGGCGGACGGCGTGGTGCTGCGGGGGCCGGAGGGCTGCCTGTCCCTGCCGGGCCTGGAAGCGGGCACGGAGCGGTACGACCATGCGGTCGTCGAGGGTTTCACGGTGACGGGGGAGCCGGTGACGATCCACGGCACGGGGTTCTTCGCACGCTGCCTGCAGCACGAGTACGACCACTTGGAGGGCGGCCTCTACGCGGACCGCGTAACGGGCTGGCGCCGCAGACGCCTGATGCGACAGGTGGCCCGAGCCCCTTGGCGCAGGCCGACGCTGCCTGCCTAGGCACCGTCAGAACCCGGGGCCGCCCACCTTGTCCCCGGCGGCAGCCAGCCGTCCCCACAACAGATCGGCCAGACTGCGTACCAACTCCGCCCGCGAGCAGGGTCGTTCCCCGAGCCACCAGTCGCCCGCGGCATGCATCATGCCGACGATCCCGTGCCCCCACACCCGGGCCAGCTGCTGACTCCCGGGCCCGAGATCCAGCCGCTCCTCGATGACGGTGGCCAGTTCCTCGCCCATCCTGCGGAGCAGCGGCGCCGAGTGCTTGCCGACGTCGAATCCAGGGTCTCCCGGCTGGCCCCCCTCCGCCGGATGCATCAGGAACCGGTACACCTGAGGCCGCGCCTCGATCGCCGCGAGGTAGGTGTCCAACGTGGCCTCGACACGCTCACGCCGGTCCGCGGGGGCGTCCAGCGCCGCCCGCAGGGAGTCGAGCAAGGCGTCCGTGTGTCTCATGGCCAACGCCGCGTAAAGTCCGCCCTTGTCACCGAAGTGCCGGTACAGAATCGGCTTCGTGATCCCCGCCTCGGCCGCGATCGCGTTCATCGAGGCCTGCGGGCCGTCGCGAAGCACCACTCTGTCGGCGGCCTCCAGCAGCTCGCGCCGACGGCGGTCGGCGGACCGCTGTTGCTCGGTCCGCTGTGTGGTGTCCATGAGCTCTCCCCACCCGTGGTGAATCGATGACGCATGCGCAAACTAACACTCAACCAGCCGCAATCATCGAACGGACTGCCGACCGGCCATGGCGGGTTGACTTTATCTACCCACGAGTAACAAACTAAGGTTACCGCTAGTAACAAGCATCAAGCATGCACGTACGCCGCTGGAGGGGACATGGCCGAGTTCACCATGGAGCTCAACGACGAACAGAAGGAGGTCCGGGACTGGCTGCACGGCTTCGCGGCCGATGTGATCCGCCCCGCGGCCGCCGAATGGGACGAGCGTGAGGAGACTCCCTGGCCGGTCATCCAGGAGGCCGCGAAGGTCGGCATCTACTCGCTCGACTTCTACGCCCAGCAGTACTTCGACCAGACCGGTCTCGGCATCCCCATGGCGATGGAGGAGCTGTTCTGGGGTGACGCGGGCATCGCCCTGTCGATCGTCGGCACCGGCCTCGCCGCCGTCGGCGTCCTCGCGAACGGCACCGAGGAGCAGATCGGCACCTGGGTGCCCCAGATGTACGGCGATGCCAACGATGTCAAGCTTGCCGCGTTCTGCTCCTCCGAGCCCGATGCCGGCTCCGACGTGGCCTCGATGCGCACCCGTGCCGTCTACGACGAGGCCAAGGACGAGTGGGTGATCAACGGCACGAAGACCTGGGCGACCAACGGCGGTATCGCCAACGTCCACGTGGTCGTCGCGGTCGTCGACCCGGACCTGGGTTCCAAGGGTCACGCGTCCTTCATCGTCCCGCCGAACACGCCGGGCCTGGCCCAGGGCCAGAAGTTCAAGAAGCACGGCATCCGTGCCTCGCACACCGCCGAGGTCGTCCTGGACAACGTGCGGGTGCCGGGTTCCTGCCTGCTGGGCGGCAAGCAGAAGCTGGACGAGCGGCTGGCGCGGGCCCGTGAGCGGGCCAAGGCGGGCGGCGGCGAGCGGGTGAAGAACGCGGCGATGGCCACGTTCGAGGCCTCGCGGCCGGCCGTCGGCGCGATGGCCGTGGGTACCGCCCGTGCCGCGTACGAGGTCGCCCTCGACTACGCGATGACGCGGGAGCAGTTCGGGCGGCCGATCATCGACAACCAGGGTGTGGCCTTCCAGCTGGCCGAGATGGCGACGCAGATCGATGCCGCGCGGCTGCTGGTGTGGCGTGCCTCCTGGATGGCGGTCAACGGGAAGCCGTTCACGGCGGCCGAGGGGTCGATGTCGAAGCTGTTCGCGAGTGAGACGTCGAAGAAGGTCACGGCTCAGGCGATACAGATCCTCGGGGGCAACGGCTACACCCGGGAGTACCCGGTGGAGCGGATGCACCGGGACAGCGCGATCTACACGATCTTCGAGGGCACGAGCGAGATTCAGCGGCTGGTGATCGCCCGTACGCTGTCGGGCATGTCGATCCGGTAGCGCCGCAGAGGTCTGCCGCAGGGCGCCCTCGCGCCCTGCGGCGCTCTTCTACGGTGCGGTGCCGCTGCTGTGCGCGATGCACGCCACATCGATGCGGTCCGCGAGCTTCGCCAGCTCGATGGTCAGCGCAGCCACCGTGTCCTCGTCGAGCCCGTCCTCCCCGGCCTCGACAAGGTGCAGCCACCGACCCCCCACCGTGCGCAGCAGCTTGCTCACATCGGAGGCAGCCACCTGCAAGGTCCCGCGGTCATCGACGATCAGCGGCAGAGTAACTTCGCGGTTCACACCCGGGATCGTAGTCGCGCGGCGCTCACGCACCCTGCCAAACCGTGGTGATGTTGCAGAACTCGCGGATTCCGTGCCCGGACAGCTCACGCCCGTATCCGGACCGCTTCACTCCGCCGAACGGGAACGCCGGATGGGACGCCGTCATCCCGTTGACGTACACGCTTCCGGCCTCCAGATCCCGTACGAACCGGTCGACCTCGGCCTCGTCGCGCGTCCACACGTTCGAACTCAGTCCGAAGGGTGAGTCGTTGGCGATCAGTACCGCCTCGTCCAGGTCGTCGGCCCGGTACAGCGTGGCGACCGGCCCGAACGCCTCCTCGCGGTGGATCCGCATCTCGCGGGTGATGCCGGCGAGCACGGTGGGCGCGTAGTACCAGCCGGGCAGTTCGGGCCGCCGGAGCTGGTGGCCGCCGCACAGCACGGCCGCTCCGCTGCGCCGGGCGTCGTCGACGAGCTCCTCCAGGTCGTCCCGGCCCCGTTCGCTGGACAGCGGGCCGACGTCCGTCTCCTCCTGCGTCGGGTCGCCGACCACCAGCGCCTTCATGCCCTCCACGAACCGCTCGGCGAACGCCTCGTAGACGTCCGTGTGCACGATGAACCGCTTGGCGGCGATGCACGACTGCCCGGTGTTCTGCACGCGCGCGGTCACCGCGATCTGCGCGGCACGGTCGACGTCGGCCGACGGCATCACGACGTACGGGTCGCTGCCGCCCAGTTCCAGCACCGTCTTCTTGACCATCTCCCCGGCGGTGGCGGCGACCGCGCGGCCGGCCGGCTCGCTGCCGGTGAGGGTGGCCGCCCTGACGCGCTCGTCGCGCAGGATCTCGTCGACCTGTCCGGAGCCGACGAGCAGCGTCTGGAAGCAGCCCTCCGTGTAGCCCGCGCGGTGGAACAGGTCCTCCAGGTAGAGGGCGGTCTGGGGGACGTTCGAGGCGTGCTTGAGGAGGCCGACGTTGCCCGCCATCAGTGCCGGGGCCGCGAAGCGGATCACCTGCCAGAGCGGGAAGTTCCACGGCATCACCGCGAGCACCGGACCCAGCGGCCGGTAGCGGACCCGGACCCGCGAGGCGCCCGAGTCCTTGACGTCGGAGTCCGGCGGCTCCTCGTCGGCGAGCAGTTCCTCGGCACGGTCGGCGTACCAGCGCATCGCCTTGGCGCACTTGGCGACCTCCGCACGCGACTGCTTGATGGGCTTGCCCATCTCGGTGGTCATCGTCCGGGCGATGTCGTCCTGGTCCTCCTCCAGGAGACTCGCGGCCTGGACCAGCAGGCGAGCCCGGTCGGCGAAGCTGGTCGTCCGGTACGTGCGGAACGTGGCCTCGGCGAGCTGGAGCCTGCGCTCGATCTCCTCTGCGCCCATGGCCTCGTACGTCTTGAGCGTCTCGCCGTTCGCCGGGTTCACCGTCGCGATGGGCATGACCGACCTCCTGGGAGCGGGCTGATGCTTCGACCTTCCCGCGCGGCGGTGGCTACCGCAACGCGTGTACGGCCGCTCAGGCCGAGTGCTCCGCCAGCCGGTCGAGAAACGCGGCCTGGGCCTTCACGATGACCTCGCGCGCCCGGTCGACGCCCAGCCATGCCACCCGGTCGAGCTCCGGGAACTCCTGGGTCCGTCCCGAGCGCGGCGGCCACTCCATCACGAACGTGCCGGGGACGACCGTCGCCGGGTCGAGGTCCGCCTCGACGGCCCACACCGTGACGATCTTTCCGCCCGACTGCTTCACCTCGCCGAGGGGTACGGCCTCACCGTCGGGCGGCGCCAGCCCCAGCTCCTCCTGGAACTCGCGCCGGGCCGCGTCCCAGGCGGGCTCGTCGGGGTCGTACTCGCCTTTGGGGACCGTCCACGCCCCGGCGTCTCGCTTGGCGAAGAACGGGCCGCCCATATGGCCGAGCAACACTTCCAGACCGTCATCGGTGTGGCGGAACAGCAGCAGGCCCGCGCTGCGCTTCTCGCGCTTCTCGCCGGACGGTGTCACGGCTTCACCTCCGCGGTCACAGCTTCACGTCCGGGTGGGCGGCGAGCAGGGTCTCGACCGTGTCGGCCTCCTCGGGCCGCTTGTCCTCGCGGTAGCGGACCACGCGCGCGAAGCGGAGTGTCACGGCGGCCGGGTAGCGGGTGGAGCGCTGCAGGCCGTCGTAGGCGATCTCGACGACCAGTTCGGGGCGTACGGTCACCCCCCAGCCCTGGTGTTCCACGGCGAGTTCCTGGAGCCGCTCGGTCTGCCAGGTCAGCATCGTGTCGGTCATGCCCTTGAAGGTCTTACCGAGCATGGTGAAGGATCCGTCCGCCGTGCGGGCGCCCAGGTGGAGGTTGGAGAGCTTGCCGGTCCTGCGGCCGTGGCCCCATTCGGCGGCCAGTACCACCAGGTCCAGGGTGTGCACGGGCTTGACCTTCAGCCATGAGGCGCCGCGACGGCCCGCGCTGTAGGGCGCGTCGAGCGCCTTGACGACGACGCCCTCGTGGCCGCGCTTCAGGGTCTCGGCGAGGAAGTCCTCGGCCCGAGCGAGGTCCTCGGGCCCGGACACCGGGCTGCGGCGCACGCGCATCGGCTCGGGGACCAGCCGGGCCAGTTCCGTGTGCCGTTCCGCGAAGGGCAGGTCGAGCAGGTCGCGGTCGTCGACGGACAGCGCGTCGAAGAAGACGGGGGAGACGGGGACCTCCCTGGCCGCCGTCGCCACGTCCACGCGGGAGCCGACGCGGCCGGCGGTCTCCTGGAAGGAACGGGGGCGGCCCCCGTCGTCGAAGGCGATGACCTCACCGTCCAGGATGAAGCGGTCGCCTCTCAACCCCCGTGCGGTCGACGTCAGTTCGGGAAGCCGGTCGGTGATGTCGTCCAGGGTGCGGGTGTAGATCCGTACGGCGTCGCCGTCCCGGTGCACTTGCACGCGGATGCCGTCCAGCTTCTCCTCGACCACGCAGGCGCCGAGCTTGTCGACCGCCTCGGCCACCGAGGAGGCGCTGTGCGCCAGCATCGGCAGGACCGGGCGGCCGACGGTGAGCCGGAAGCGTTCGAGGGCGGCGGGTCCGTCCGCGAGCAGGGCCTCGGCCACCGTCTGCAGCGACCCGGCGAGCATCACCGCCCGCCGCACGTCCGAAGAAGGCGCCTCGGTCGCCTGCGCCAGCCCCTCCACCGCGACGGCATCCAGCGCGCCCTGCCGCACCTCGCCCGTGATCAGCCCGAACAGGAAGCGCTGCTCGTGCTCGGTGGCAGCGCCCATCAACTCGCCGACCATACGGGCCCGTTCGGCCTGCGAGCCGGTGCCGGAGACCTTGCCGAGCCCGGTCAGCCGGGCGTCCACCTCGCGCACCGTGAGCGTCGGCTCGGCGGCCGGGGCGACCGGCCGGCTCAGCACCTTCCAGCCGATGCCGAGCCGCCCCTGCGGCAGCCGTCCCGCCAGATACGGGATGACGATCGGTACGTCGTCCGCCTCGGCGTCCCGGAACAGCTCCGCGAGCAGAGCGATCTTCCGGGACCGCGCCGAGGTCGCGGCGACCTCCTGGGACACCTGGGCCAGCCGGGTCAGCAGCATGCAGCCATGGTGCAACGGAGGCGGCCGCTCTACACCCCCGCGGCCGCGTCGATGTCGGCGATCAGCATCTCCCCGTTGATGGTCGCCCCGGCGCGGTAGCCGCCCGCCGCCGCGTTCACGACCTGCTCGCCGAACCCCATCGCGTTGCCCGCGGTCCACACGCCCGGCACGGAGGTCAGGCCCGTCGCGTCGACCACCGGGTAGGCGCCGAAGGGCGTCTCGGTCATCTCGGCGCCGAGCCGCTGGAGCAGCGCGGTCTGCGGGATCGGGCGGGGCGCGACGAACAGCGCCTGGCGGTCGTGGACCGCACCTCCCCCAGAGGGGGTACCCCCAGCCAGCCGCACTCCGGTGAGCCGGTCGTCCTCGACCACCAGCCCCGCGACCTCGCCGGGAACGACCTGCACGCCCGCGGCGGCCAGCCTGCGCAGGTCGTCGTCCGGCAGGCTGTCCTCGGCGACCTCATGCAGGAAGAAGGTCACGTCCTTGGACCACTGGGAGACCATCAGCGCCTGGTGCACGCTCAGGGGGCCGGTCGCCAGCACTCCGAAGGCCTGATCGCGTACCTCCCAGCCGTGGCAGTACGGGCAGTGCAGCACATCGCGCCCGAAGCGCTCGGCGACGCCGGGGACGGCGGGCAGCTCGTCCCTGAGGCCGGTGGTGATCACCAGCCGCCGGGCGCGCACGGTGCGTCCGCTCGCCAACTCGACCGCGAAGTCCTCGCCCTGGGTGACGTCCACGGCGGTGTCCCGGACGAGTTCCACGCCGTACCGGGCGATCTCCTCGCGGCCGACCGCCAGGAACTCGGCGGGGGACATGCCGTCCCGGGTCAGATAGCCCTGCATGTGCGCGGCGGGCGCGTTGCGCGGCTCGCCCGCGTCGACGACCAGGGTGCGGCGCCGGGCCCGGCCCAGGACGAGGGCGGCCGAGAGGCCCGCCGCACCGCCTCCCACGACGATCACTTCGTACGTTTCGGTCATGGTGACCACCTCCACCCAGACCGTGCCGCGGAGGGCGCGGGATTGACAAACAAGTTTGCCGAAACTGCAATACCGGCATGAGTACCGACGAAGTTCTCGCGGGCGTGGGTCCCAGGCTGCGGCAGATGCGCAAGGAGCGCGAGGTGAGTCTCGCTTCGCTGTCCGAGGTGACCGGCATCTCGGTGAGCACGCTCTCCCGGCTGGAGTCCGGCCTGCGCAAACCCAGCCTGGAACTGCTGCTGCCGATCGCGCGGGCGCACCAGGTGCCGCTGGACGAGCTGGTCGGCAATCCCGTCGTCGGCGATCCGAGGGTGCGCGCCACCAAACCGATCGAGCAGTACGGCCGCAAGCACTGGCCGCTCACCCGCCAGCCCGGCGGCCTCCAGGCCTTCAAGGTGCTCGAACCGCAGCGCAGGCTCGAACCGGAGCCACGGACGCACGAGGGCTACGAATGGCTGTACGTCCTGTCGGGCAGACTGCGGCTGGTGCTCGGCGAGCACGACGTGGTGCTCGCGGCGGGAGAGGCCGCCGAGTTCGACACGCGGGTGCCGCACTGGTTCGGGTCGACGGGTGAGGGGCCGGTGGAGTTCCTCAGTCTGTTCGGTCCGCAGGGGGAGCGGATGCATGTGCGGGCGCGGCCCAAGAAGTCGTGACGCACATGACTGTCCCCACATGACTGTTCCCTGATCGGCAAGCGACCGCTTAGTATGCGAACCGACCCCGGTCAGACGAAGCAGTCCCCCGTGGAGGCACCGCATGCAGGCATGGCAAGTGCACGAGAACGGCGAGCCGAGCGAGGTGATGCGGCTCGAGGACGTCGAGACGCCCACGCCCGGTGACGGCCAGATCCTGCTGAAGGTGCGTGCCGCGAACATCAACTTCCCGGACGCCCTGTTGTGCCGGGGCCAGTACCAGGTCCGGCCGCCGCTGCCCTTCACGCCGGGCGTGGAGATCTGCGGTGAGACCGGGGACGGGCGCCGTGTGCTGGCCAACCCCGCGCTGCCGTACGGCGGTTTCGCCGAGTACGCCGTCGCGGACGCCCGCGCCGTCCTGCCCGCCCCCGAGGCACTGGACGACGCCGAGGCCGCCGCCCTGCACATCGGCTACCAGACCGGCTGGTTCGGCCTGCACCGGCGGGCCGGTCTGGAAGCCGGCGAGACGCTGCTCGTCCACGCTGCCGCTGGAGGGGTCGGCAGCGCGGCCGTGCAGCTCGGCAAGGCGGCCGGGGCGAGGGTCATCGGTGTCGTGGGCGGTGCGGACAAGGCGGCCGTCGCCCGTGAGCTGGGCTGTGACGTCGTCATCGACCGGCGTGCCGAGGACGTCATCGGCTCCGTGAAGGAGGCCACCGGCGGCCGGGGCGCCGACGTCATCTACGACCCCGTCGGCGGCGAGGCGTACGCCCAGTCCGCCAAGGTCGTCGCCTTCGAGGGCCGGATCGTGGTCGTCGGCTTCGCGAGCGGCACGATCCCCAGCCCGGCGCTCAACCACGCGCTGGTGAAGAACTACTCGGTCCTCGGTCTGCACTGGGGTCTGTACAACACCAAGAACCCGAAGCTGATCCAGCACTGCCACGAGCGGCTGACCGAGCTGGCCGCCCGGGGCGCGATCAAGCCGCTGGTGAGCGAGCGAGTGCCGCTGAGCGGGGCCGCCGTCGCCGTCCAGAAGGTCGCCGACGGCGTCACCACCGGCCGTATCGCCGTCGTGCCGTCGCTGCAGAACGGAGCCGCCGCATGACGATCGACGCTTCCGAACTCCGGCGCCGGACGGGCGAGTTGCTGGACGCCCATCCGCCCACCGGCACGGACCGGCTGGACTTCCTGCGCGCCCGCTTCGACGCGGGTCTGGCGTGGGTGCACTACCCCGAGGGCCTCGGCGGACTCGGCGCGCCCCGCTCCCTCCAGGCCGTCGTGGACGCCGAGCTGGAGGCCGCGGGCGCCCCCGACAACGACCCGCGGCGCATCGGGATCGGGCTGGGCATGGCCGCGCCGACGATCCTGAAGTACGGCACCGAGGAGCAGAAGCAGCGGTTCCTGCGGCCCCTGTGGACGGGTGAGGAGGTCTGGTGCCAGCTCTTCAGCGAGCCCGGCGCCGGATCCGACCTCGCCGCGCTCAGGACGCGCGCCGTGCGAGAGGGCGAGGACTGGGTCGTCAACGGGCAGAAGGTCTGGACGTCCAGCGCCCATATCGCCCGCTGGGCCATCCTCATCGCCCGCACCGACCCGGACGTGCCCAAGCACGCGGGCATCACCTACTTCCTCTGTGACATGACCGACCCCGGCGTCGAGGTCCGGCCACTGCGGCAGATCACCGGTGAGGCCGAGTTCAACGAGGTCTTCCTCACCGACGTCCGCATCCCGGACGCACGTCGCCTCGGCGAGGTCGGCGACGGCTGGCGGGTCGCGCAGACCACGCTGAACAACGAGCGCGTCGCGATCGGCGGCATGCGGCTGCCCCGCGAGGGCGGCATGATCGGCCCGATCGCCGGGACCTGGCGCGAGCGGCCCGAGCTGCGCACCCATGACCTGCACCAGCGGCTGCTGAAGCTGTGGGTGGAGTCCGAGGTCTCCCGCCTCACCGCGGAGCGGCTGCGCCAGCAGCTCGTCGCGGGCCAGCCCGGCCCCGAGGGTGCCGGTATGAAGCTCGCCTTCGCCCGCCTCAACCAGGAGATCAGCGGCCTGGAGGTCGAACTGCGCGGCGAGGAAGGTCTGTTGTACGACGACTGGACCATGCGCCGCCCGGAGCTCGTGGACTTCACCGGCCGCGACGCCGGATACCGCTACCTCCGCTCCAAGGGCAACAGCATCGAGGGCGGGACCAGCGAGGTCCTGCTGAACATCGTCGCCGAGCGCGTCCTGGGCCTGCCGTCCGAGCCGCGCACCGACAAGGACGTCGCATGGAAGGACCTCGCCCGATGACGAAGCAGCGCGACTTGTTGTACTCGGAGGAGGAAGAGGCACTGCGGGCCGCCGTACGGGACCTGCTCGCCGATCACTGCGACGCGCCCGGCGTCATCGCGCGCACCGAGTCGGACGCCCCGCACGACCTCGCGGCCTGGAAGGCGCTCGCGGACGGGATGGGCCTGGCCGGGCTCCTGGTCCCGGAGGAGCAGGGCGGCCAGGGTGCCACCCACCGCGAAGTCGCCGTCGTGCTGGAGGAGCTGGGGCGCGCGGTGGCGCCCGTGCCGTTCCTGACCAGTGCTGTCGTGGCCACGGAGGCCCTGCTCGGCTGCGAGACCGACGCGGGCCTGCTGGCCGAGCTGGCGTCCGGGCGGCGGATCGGCGCCCTCGGCGTGGCACTGAACGTGGCTCCAGGCGGCGCCTACAAGGTCGTACGGCATGAGGGCGGCGCCCTGCACGGGGAGCTGACCGGCATCGCGGACGCGGCCGTCGCCGACGTGCTGCTCGTGCCCGCGGACGACGGCGGGCTGTACGCGGTCGACTCCGAGGCCGTGACCGTCACCCCGCAGGTGTCCCTGGACCTGACCCGGCCGGTGGCGACGGTGCGCCTGGACGGGGCGTCCGGGCGGCTGCTGGGGCCCGCCGAACCCGCCGTACGACGCGCCCTGCGCGCCGGAGCCGGGCTGCTCGCCTCCGAGCAGTTCGGGCTCGCCGAATGGACGTTGACCGAGACGGTCCGCTATCTGAAGGACCGCAAGCAGTTCAACCGGCCCGTCGGCGGCTTCCAGGCGCTCAAGCACCGGCTCGCCCAGCTGTGGCTGGAGGTCGTCAACGTCCGCGCCGCCGCCCGGGGCGCCGCAGACGCGCTCGCGACGGGGAACGACGTCGACGTGGCGGTGGCCGTCGCCCAGGCCTACGCGGCGCCCGTCGCGGTGCACGCCGCCGAGGAGGCGCTGCAACTGCACGCCGGAATCGGGATGACCTGGGAGCACCCGGTCCACCTGTACCTGAAGCGTGCCAAGGCCGACTCCATCGCCTACGGGACGGCAGGCGCCCACCGTGCGGCCCTGGCCGAACTCGTCGACCTGCAGGCTCCCTGACGTACACCTGAGCGAACCGCGCGAAAAGCCCGCCCCACCTGGGGCGGGCCTTTTCGTGTGCGCTGCACGGGTGAAGTGAACACAGGACGGCAGTCCGGCCAACTCGCCGCACAGCTCTGCTGTTTGGGGCATCGGAATCGCATACTCGCAGCGGTTCCCAACGCCTGAAACGCCCCTGTCAGGGAGGCAGAGCACATGGCCCTCACCACCCGTCGCAGAGCCCTCACCACCTTCGGCGCCGCCCTCGCGGGCGCGGTCGCCCTGCCCGCCACCGGCGCGCTGGCCGGCGAACAGAAGCACGGCCCCCGCCCGTTGTGGCGCGCCCACGCCCACAACGACTACGAGCACCCGCGCCCCCTCCTCGACGCCCTCGACCACCGCTTCGGCAGCCTCGAAGCCGACATCTACCTCGTGGGCGACCAGCTCCTCGTCGCCCACGACCCCGAGGACCTCGACCCCACCCGCACGCTGGAGTCCCTCTACCTCGACCCGCTGGCCGCCCGCGTGCGGGCCAACCACGGCTCGGTCTACCGCGGACGCCGCAAGCCGATCCAGCTGCTCATCGACATCAAGACCGAGGGCGCGTCGACGTACCTCGAACTCGACAAGCACCTCAAGCGCTACAAGCACCTGTTCACGACCTACGCCCACGGCCGGGTCCTGCCCGGGGCGGTCACCGCCGTGATCTCCGGCGACCGTGCGGCCCGTGCGCCGATGGAGGCCCAGACCGTCCGCCGCGCCTTCTACGACGGCCGCCTCGCCGACCTCGGCAGCGCGGCGCCCGCCTCCTTCATCTCGCTCATCAGCGACAACTGGACGCTCAACTTCACCTGGCTGGGCGTCGGCGCCTTCCCGGACGCCGAGCGGCAGAAGCTGCGCGGCATCGTCCGGGCGGCGCACTCCCGCGGGCAGAAGGTGCGGTTCTGGGCCACCCCGGACGTGGCCGGCCCGGCCCGCGACGCGCTGTGGGGCGAACTGCTGGCCGCCGGCGTCGACTTCCTCAACACCGACGACCTCGCCGGCCTGGAGGCCTTCCTCGACGCCCGGCGGAGGACCTTCTAGAACGCCGCGCGGGAACACCACACGTTCGGAGGACAGGTCAGCCGCCCGGACGAACCCTCCGCTACGCCACACTTGCGGCCGAACGCCGCGAACGTTGACAAGGCGGCGTGGCGGAGGAGGTTGACGATGGCCATTTCCATCTCTGTGGTGTTGTTGCTGTTCATCCTGGCGGTGATCTTCGTCCGAAACGGCGGACTGAAGATCACCCATGCGCTGGTGTGCCTGCTGCTCGGCTTCTACCTGGCCAGCACAAGCATGGCGCCCACCATCAACAGCGGTCTGACGGCCACGGCGGACATCGTCAGCGGCCTCAGACCGTGAACGTCAGCGAGCCGAGAAGACTCCGATGCCGTTGGGGACAGGGCGTTCCACACCGTCGGACGGGTGATTGCGTACCGAGACCGTCCCCGCTCCCGGCGCGCGGGCGACCAGCGTCGACGAGCCACCGCCGTCCAGGCTGAAAGCGTCGGCCGAGCCCAACTCCCGCATGACGGAGGCCACCTCCGCGATGGTCAGACCGGCGCGGTACTCGGGTGCGCCGTCCAGCGCGAGCAGCAGCAGGCGCCTGCCGTTGTCCGCGATGCCCACAGCCGTGCGCACGGCGGAGGTCCGATTGTCGAGGCCGGGCAGCGGCTGTCCGTCGTCGAGGACCGGATAGCCGCCGAGGGCGAAGCTGAACGGAACGCGTGACTTCGACGCCACCAGCCGGTGGCGCACTGTCACGTGCTCGCCCGCGAAGAACTTCCGCAGCTGCTGCGCGCCTGCCTCGCGGCCTACGAGCACGGTCGTGTCAGGCGCGATCGGCCCGCTGCCGGGGGTGTCGGCGGTCGACACGATACGGCCCCGACGGACCGTCACCTCGTAGGTGTCCGTGCTGCACGGAGCCGCCCGGTCCGTGTCCGTCCCGCAGGTGGCGCGCACCCGGGACACGCTGCCCCACTTGGCGGTGAACGCCCCGATGGAGCCCACCGGAAGGGCGTACTGGTTGAGCCCGCGCAGGGGAAGCCGGCCCTCGGGCGTGCGGATCGAGCCGTCGAGACCCAAGCCGTCGAGGCGGGCTCGGCGGTCGATGCCCAGCCCGAACACGTCCTCGGTGTCCGTGCCGGGCGGCAGCGCGGGCCCGAAACGCTGGCCGTTCGGCACCGCGCCCTTCAGCGCCTTGCCGCGCGCGACGGCCGGGCCCACACTGGCGCCGGTCGCCTGGACGCCGGGGTGCTGGGCCTCGCTGATGTTGAAGAAGTCGCCGTTCACCCCCGCGACGGCGCCCTGTGCGGTGGCCTGCTCGGAGATGGTAGCCCGGGCCGCCACCGCCCCCGGATGCAGCAGATCGAGGCGCACGCGCGGGTTGCGCAGGTCGACGGTGAGGACATGGGCGTGCGCTGTGCCCTTCGCCGCGGCGATGTCGAACTCGTCGTACGAGACACCCGGCGCGACCGGGGTGCCCTGCGCGGCGCCGGCCGGTGCCGCCCCCACCAGGGCCGTACCGGCCAGCGCGCTGAGTGCCGTGAGCAGCGTGAGCGCCGCTCTGGCCGTTCCGAACCGTTTCTGACGACGCGTCACAGTTCCCCCCTGATGTCTCGTCAAATCTGGCAGGACGCAGGGGAAGTGCACCAGACGGCGATGACCTGCGGGGTCTCTAGGCGCCGACGACGCGAGAACGGGTGAGGAAACGTACCCCCTCGGGTGCCTCCAGGGAGAAGCCGCTGCCTCTGCCCGCCACGACATCGACGATCAGCCGGGTGTGGCTCCACACCTCGTACTGACTGCGCGCCATCCAGAACGTCACCGGCTCCTCGACCCCCTCGACATGCAGCTCCGCTAGCAGCACGTCCGAGCCGCCCGTACGGAACTCGCCCTCCGGGTAGCACATCGGCGCGCTGCCGTCGCAGCAGCCGCCGGACTGGTGGAACATCAGCGGGCCGTGCGCCGCCCGCAGCCGGCGCAGCAGGTCGGCGGCCGCGGGGGTGAGCTCGACGCGGGGGATCTCGTCGTACGGCGGGGTGTCCTCATCCATGGCGGCAAGGGGAGCACGGCGAACGTTGCGAGAGGGTTGCACCAAGGAGGTCGTCGTCTCGCGGCCGTGATGGTGCCGGGACGGGCTAGTGGCGACCAGTGCCCACGGTGATGAAGCCCGTGGGCTTCATGGCGGTGGTGTTGTCGTAGAGGGCGTCGCCGGTGGACTTCTTCCAGATCCGGATGCGGAAGGTGTCCGGGCCGTCGGTGGCGGTGATGCGGAAGGCGTAGCCGGGTTTGCCGTTGACGGTGCCGGAGCCCTGGTAGACCGCCTGGTGGCCGGTGATCACGAGCCAGTCGGAGGCGGTGGAGCGGAACTTCAGCCTGGCCGGGCCAAAGTCGAAGGTGGCCTTGCCGGTGGGGATCGTGCCCTTCGCGTGGGTGTAGGCGGCGGCGAAGGAGAAGGCCGCCTTGCCGGTCAGGGTCGGCTTGGCCGGGTATGCGCCGGCCGGGGAGGTGATCAGGCCGGTGCCGAGGGCGGGGCCCGCGGTGCGGTCGTAGGCGATCAGCTCGGTCAGGGTGGTGCTGTCCGTCGCGCCGTCGTCGTCCTTGACCGTGATCACCGGGCGGTGGATGCCGGCCTCGGTGTAGGTGTGCTGGGCCCGGCAGGTGGTGCCGGTGACCGTGCCGGTCGTCGGCCGGGTGCCGTCCTTCCAGTCGACGGTGCAGGTGTGGGTGTCCCGGGCACCCGGGTCGCCGAAGGCGGCGGTCACGACGGTCCGCTTGCCGGTCGGCACGGCGGAGGCGGGGCCGGTCGTCGAGGTGATCGCCGGGGCCGCGTTGGCCACGGTCACGGTGGCCATGTCGCTGCTGCGGCCGCCCGACAGAGTGACCTTGTAGGTGCCGTCGTCCTTGCAGGTGAGCGTGGTCCGGGCGGCCGTCGCGTCGGCGAGCGTGCAGGGGGCTCCCGCCGCCACCGCCCACTTCGGGGCGGCCGCGCCGGAGACCGAGCCGTTCAGCGCGATGGCGTCGCCCTCCTCGCCGCTGCCGTCCGGGCCGGCGTGGACGACGGTCACCGGGTCGATGCCGGTCAGGGTGGGCGCGACCTTCTCGATCAGGCCGTCGGCGCCGAACTCCAGCTTGTCGACGGTCGTTTCGCGGTGCGTACCGTCACCGCCGGGGATCGCGAAGCGGTGATAGGCGATGTACCAGTCGTCGGTGTTGGGGACGTGCACGACCGAGTGGTGGCCGGGGCCCTTGATGCCGAGGGAGAGGTCCTTCTCCAGGATCACGCCGTGCTTGGTCCAGGGGCCGGTGGGCGAGGGGCCGGTGGCGTAGGCGACGCGGTAGTTCTCGTCGCGGGTGTCGTTCTCCGACCACATGAAGTAGTAGGTGCCGTCGCGCTTGATGACGAAGGTGCCCTCGTTGTAGCCGCTCGGCGTGATGTCCGTGACCTTCGAGGTGTCGATGGACGTCATGTCGTCGCCGAGCGGCGCGACGTACGCGCGGCCGTTGCCCCAGTAGAGGTACGACCGGCCGTCGTCGTCCGTGAACACCGCCGGGTCGATCATCTGGCCCCTGAAGTCGCCCGCCTTGAGCAGCGGCTTGCCCAGCGCGTCCTTGAAGGGCCCTGTCGGCGAGTCGGACACCGCGACACCGATGTTGGCGTCGGCGCAGTAGTAGAAGTAGTACTTCCCGTCCTTCTCGGCGATCGTCGGCGCCCAGGCCCTGCTGTCCGCCCAGGACACGTCGGGGCCGAGGTCGAGGATGACGCCGTGGTCCTTCCAGTGGACCAGGTCGGTGGAGGAGTACGCCTTGAACTGCGTACCGCTCCAGCCCTCGAAGCCGTCGGTCGTCGGGTACAGGTAGAAGGTGTCGCCGAAGCGCACGATGTTCGGGTCGGCGTTGAGACCGGGCAGCACCGGGCTCCTCATGACGAGCGCCGAGAGCGACCAGGTGCGCTTCTTGCCGTCGGAGCCCGTCACCTCGTAGGACACCGGCTTGGTGAAGTCCTGGACGCTGCCGGAGGCGGGGCTGATCGCCGCGCCGTGGGCCAGGGTGAACTCCGGGGCGAGGGCGGTGAGATCGGTACCCTCCTTCATCGGCAGCGTGATCCTGCTGCCGGAGTTGTCGACGAGCGCGTCGACCTTCAGCGCCGGGGCCGTCACCTTCGCGATGCCCGTGGTGTTGCCGCTGAGCTCCATTACCTGCGCCGCGGTGAGGGCCCGGTCGTAGACGCGGAAGTCGTCGACCTCGCCGCCGAAGTACGGGTCGGCCGCGTACAGGGACCTGCCGACGTAGCCGCCGTAGTCCTTGTCCGCGTCGTACAGCTCGGACGGCTTGACGGCCGTGGTCGTGCGGGCCGCCTCGATGCCGTCCACGTAGAGGACCATCGTGCCGGTCGAGCCGTCGAGGGTGACGGTGACGTGCCGCCACTCGCCCGGCGTGAGCTGCGAGCCCGCCGTCAGCTTCGACTCCGCCGACCAACTCGCCTTGGTGATCGCCGAGTAGAGGCTGGAGCCGCCGTTGGAGGGGGTGGCGAAGAGGTACTTGTCGCTGTCGGGCCCGAGGCCGAACAGCCACTGGAAGCTGTCGCCGCCCTTCCACTTGGCGTACGTCGAGACGGTGACGCTGTCGGCGTTCTTCAGCACACCGTTCGGGATCTTCACGTACGGCGAGTTCGAGTCGCCGGACATCCTGAACGAGCCGCCCTCGACGCCGGTGCCGAAGTCGGGCGTACGGACATAGGTGCCGTGGTATCCATGGCCGCTGGAGTCACGGGCGATGTTGCCGCCCGTCTCGTCGAAGTCGTATCGCAGGAGCAGGTCGGCGGGGACATCGGCGCCCTCCTCCGAGACCGTGACCTCGGCCCGGACCGGTATCGCGGCGCCGTCCGGCAGGCTGCCGGTCACGGTGAAGGTGCCGGACTGCGCGTACTTGGAATCCGGGACGTCCTCCCAGGTCACCGCGACGGGACGCTTGACGCCGTCGGCGTACGTGGCGACGGCAGTGGCCGGCAGGACGGGCGCCTGGCCGATGCCGGTCCTCACCTTCACGCCCTCGACGCTCTCCACGAGCTGGTCCGGCTGGTAGGCGCGCAGCAGACGGTCGTACTCGGCCTGGGTGACCGGGAGCACCGTGCCGTGGCGGGGCTTGGCGGGGAGGTCGTAGCCGGTGGACGGGGTCCAGGTGCCGGAGGCGAGGTCGGTCGTCTCGAAGGGGATGTAGCCGCGGCCGCCGAACTCGTCCAGGAAGGCGTACCACTTGTCCTCGGTGTTCGACTTGAACACCAGCGGCCCCTCGGCCGCGTTCATCGCACCCTTGCCGATGCCCTCGGCGACGGCGTCCCAGGACGGGTTCAGGAGGGAGTTGCTCTTCTCCTCGAAGATGAACTTGCTGTTGGGGGTCGAGGAGGAGTTGTTCCGCTCGTCCTTGGAGAGGCGGAAGTACGTCCCGCCGTGCTGGATCACCGTGGAGTCGATGACGGAGTAGCCGCGGTCGATCCAGACCTTGGGCTCGCTGAAGGTGTAGAAGTCCCGGGTGGTCGCGTACATCATGCGGTTGTACGTGTCGCCGGAGTGCGCCTCGTTGTCGTACAGCTTCGACGCCCAGAAGACGACGTACTCACCGCGCTGCGCGTCGTAGAACGCCTCCGGCGCCCAGGTGTTGCCCGCGCTGTCCGGTGAGACCTTGACGAGGCGCTGGTTCGTCCAGTGGACGAGGTCGGTGGACTCCCACACCATGACGGACTTGCTGCCGGTGCGCTGGGCCGCGTCCCAGTCGCCGTTGCCGTAGATCCTGAGGTCGGTGGCGATCTGGTAGAACTTGTCGCCCTCGGGGGAGCGGATGATGAACGGGTCGCGCAGGCCCTTCTCGCCCAGTGTGGAGGTCAGGACGGGCTTGCCGTCGTTCAACTCCCGCCAGTGCAGCGGGTTGTTGCCCTTGCTGAGGGCGGCGTAGAGCTGCTCGCCGTCGGCCGTGCCCTCGCCGGTGAAATAGCTGAACATGTAGCCCTTGAGGGCCTCCTGCTTCAGCAGCTCGGGCACGTCCGCGGTGAACGTGCGGGTCGCCTTCGCCTCGCCCTTGGTGACGGTGGCGGTGAGCTCGACGGTGGTGGCGCCGGCGCCGTGCGCGGGGCGGTGGACCAAGCCGTCGGCGGAGACGACGTCCGGCTTCGCGGAGGACCAGGTGACGTCGGTGCCGTAGGAGCCGGTCGTCGGGAGGGCGAGGTTGCCGCGTACGTCGTCGAGGTTGTGGACGGTGAGGGCCTCGGCGGCGTGTTCGGCGGCGGTCCGGTCGTCGAAGGCGGGGAGCACCGTGACATCGAAGGTCCTGCTGTCGGTCACGGCGCCCTTCTTCAGGGTCGCCGTGAGCGTGGCGTGGGCGGCCGGTTCACCGGCGGCGGGGCGGGTCACCGTGCCGGAGCCGGACACGGCGCCGGGGTTGTCGCTGGCCCAGCTGATCGCGGAGCCGCCGGCCGTGCCGGTCCGCGGCAGGTCGAGGTCGGCCGTGACGGCGTCGGTGGCACCGAGGCTCAGCGCGGCCTTGTCGTCGGCGACGCCCTGCGTGGCGACGGGAAGGGCGAGTTGCTCGACCTCGGAGCCGGCGAGGGCGCGGTCGTAGACGCGGAAGTCACGGATCCGGCCCTTGAAGAGCTTGTCGTCGGAGTAGACCGACCTGCCTATGTGGTTGGCGGTGGTGGTGCCGGAGCCGATGGCGCCCGGGGTGACGGTGACCGAGGTGTTGCGGCCGACCTCGACGCCGTCCTCGTACAGCACGCCGGTGGTGCCGGTCTGGGTGTAGGAGACGTGCTTCCACACCGAGCGGGTCAGATTGTGGGAGTCGGCGGGCCGGGTGGTCTGCTCCGTCGACCAGTTGCCGGTCGCGACGGACGTCCGGAAGGAGTTGCCGGTGGTGAACAGGTAGCCGTTGCCGCTGCCGCCGCTGGAGTTGCCGAAGCCGTAGAGGAAGTACGGCGTGCTCTGCGCGGAGTCGATCCGCACGTCCAGCGAGACGGTGATCGCGTCCATGCCCTTCATGACGTCGTTCGGCACTTTGACGTAGGTGTCCGAGCCGTTGAAGGCGAGGCCCTGACCGGTGCCCGACCAGTCGGCGGCGCCGCTGACCGTGCCGGTGCGGCCGTTGCCGGAGGCGTCGGTCACCGTGCTGCCGGAGGTGGCGTCGAGCTTGTACCAGAGGGCGAGACCGTCGGTGATCTCCGCCGCCTCGGCCGTCTGAGCCGCCTGCGCGGGAAGGGCGGGTGCGGTGAGGCCCAGCAACAGTGACGCTGCGGTCAGCCCGGCGAGTCGGCCCGCCAGGCGTCTCGCGCGGACACGGACGCGTGCGATGTACGGCATGTGGATTTCCCTGCTGAGGCATGGCGGGGCCGCGGCCATGGGCACCCTGCCGTTTCGGCTGTGTGACGTCGTGTTGCGAGAGTGTCAGTCGGGGTGTGGTGGGGCGTCAAGGGTTTTCGAACGATGTCCGGCAGGTCGAACGGATGGGGTTCGACTCCCTCAACTTCCGCGTCAGCGGTCCCTCTTCGCCCGACGCGCATCCGTCAGCACAGGGAGCATGGGCAGGAGGGAGAGCACGACGACGAGGGCGATCAGCGGGAGCAGGAAGTCGTCGATGCCGGGGACGGAGGCGCCGAGGGTGTATCCGGCCAGGACGATGCTCTGCGACCAGAGCAGACCGCCCACGATCTGCCAGATGGTGAACGTCCTGGTGGGCACCCCGAGGGCGCCGGCCGCCGGGTGAAGGACGGTCCGCACCATCGGGACGAACCGGCCGATGACGAGGGCCTTGCCGTAGCCGTACCGGGCCAGGAGCTTCTCCGCTCGCGCCGCCGCCTCACGGACACGCCGTTTCGAGGTGCGGGCGAGTAGCGCCCGCCCGCCGTGCCGGCCCAGCAGGAACCCGACCTGGGCCCCTGCCAGGGCGCCCACGGCCGCGCAGAGCAGGACCTGCCACAGCACCAGTCGGGGAGCCTGGTCGGCGGTCGCTGCGCACAGGACGCCCGCCGGGAAGAGCAGGGTGTCGCCGGGCAGGAAGAAACCGACCACGAGCAGCCCCGACTCCGCGAAGATCACCACGAGGACGCCGAGGGCGCCGAAGGTCGCCAGTACCGCGGCGCTGTCCATCGGGTTGACGGCGATCACCGCCCTCACCTCCGGCCGTCCTGGTCGGTCGCGCTCCCCTCCAGGATCGCGTGCGCATGGATGCGGTGCTCGTCCCGGCCCGGGACGAGCGTCAGGCGCGCCCGTGCGCCTCTTGCGAGCGTCGCGACAGTGCGTCGATGACCACGGCGGCGAAGAGCACCCCGCCCGTGATCATGAACTGGACGGCGGCGGGGGTGTCCGTGATCGCCATGCCGGAGGCGATGGACTGGATGACGAGCATGCCGAGCACCGCGGACCAGGTGGAGCCACGGCCGCCGAACAGGCTGGTGCCGCCGATGACGGCCGCCGCGATGGCGTTGAGCAGCAGCACCCCCGAGCCCGAACTCTGGCTCACCGAGGTGATGCGCGAGGCCAGGAACATGCCGCCGATCGCGGCCATGGTGCCCGAGACCGCGAGCACCGCAGTCTGCACCCGCGTCACGCGGAGGCTGGCGCGACGGGCCGCCTCGACCCCGCCGCCGAGGGCGTAGACCTGCCGTCCGTAGTGCGTGCGGCGCAGGACGATGTCGAGGCCTGCCACCACCACCAGGAAGATCAGCAGGGCGAGCGGCAGACCCTGGAAGCGGTTGAGCAGATAGGCGGCGGCGAACGCGATCACCGCGAGTCCTCCGGCACGTAGCGCGATGACCTGCAACGAGCGGTGCGGCATCCGGGCGGCCACGCGGCGCCGTCTGTCCTGGTAGGACACGAGGAAGACGAGGCCCACGGCGACCGCGGCGATGCCGTAGGCGACGGCGTCGTCGGTGAAGTAGTAGCTGGTCAGCTTGGCGACGAGCCCGTTCTCGTCGAGATTGATCGTGCCGCTGGTACCCAGGATGTAGAGCATGAGGCCGTTCCAGGTGAGCAGCCCCGCGAGCGTGACGACGAACGCCGGTACCCGGGTTCTGGCGAACGAGTAGCCCTGCACGGTTCCCGCCGCCATCCCGGAGAGGACCGCGATGATGAGGGCGAGCCATTCGGGCACGCCGTTGTTCACGTTCAGCACGGCGAAGACGGCCGCCGCGAGCCCGCTGATGGAGCCGACGGACAGGTCGAGTTCCCCGAGCAGCAGCACGAAGACGATGCCGACGGCGATGAGGCCCGTGCCCACGATGTCCACGCTGAGATTGGACAGGTTCCGGGGGGAGAGGAAGTTGTCGTTGAGGGACTGGAAGGTGATCCACACGGCGGCGAGCACGATGACGACCGGGACCGAGCCCACCTCCCCGGCCCGCAGTTTGCGCCGCGAGAAGGCCATCCAGTTCTCGATGGCACGGGCGGCGGTCTGCCCGCGGTGGGCCTGACGGGCCTCGGTGGCGGATGCGGGGGCTTCGGCCTGAGGGCTGTCCGCCATGTCGCGCGTCCCTTTCACCATCCCGCCTCCTGGTGGGCCTGTCGGTGGGGCGCGTTCTCCGTCGCCCCGGTGATGGAGGAGATGATCTGCTCCTGGGACACGGTGTTCACGTCGAAGAAGCCGTTGTTGCGGCCGAGGCGCAGCACGGCGGCCCGGTCCGCGAGGGCTTTGACGTCGCCCATGTTGTGGCTGATGAGAAGGACACCCAGGCCGCGGTCGCGCAGCTGGTCGACGAGGTCCATGACCTCGGTGGTCTGCTGGAGTCCCAGGGCCGCGGTCGGCTCGTCCAGCAGGAGGAGCCGCGGGTCGCCCAGGAGCGAGCGGGCGATGGCGACCGTCTGCCGCTGACCGCTGGACAGGGACACGACGGGGGCACGCAGCTCGGGGACGCCCCTGGTCAGCCGCTCCAGCAACTGGAGGGTGCGGCGCTCCATCTCCATCTCGTCCAGGAACCCGAACCTGCGGATCTCCCGTCCGAGGAACAGGTTGCCGACGACGTCGAGGTTCCCGCACAGCGCGAGGTCCTGGAAGACGGTGGCGATGCCGAGGTCCCGGGCGTCGTTGGGGCGCCTGATGTGGACCGTACGGCCCTCCCACTCGATGACGCCCCTGTCCGCGGGGGTGACGCCGGAGATCACCTTGATCAGAGTGGACTTGCCGGCGCCGTTGTCGCCGAGGAGGGCGACGACCTGGCCGGCGTGGATCTCCAGGTCGATGTCCTTGAGGACCTCGACGGCGCCGTAGCGCTTGCACACACCGTGCAGCGCCAGCAGTGGGGGAGCAGACACGGAGACGATCTCCTTCCCGTGGGTCCGGCCGAGGGCGAACCGGTGGTCAGGTCAGCCCGACCGCATCGCACGCGGCGCCGAGTTGAGGGTGCAGATCTGCTGGACCGTGTACACCCCGTCCTTCACCAAGGTGTCCTTGATGTTGTCGGCGGTGACGGAGATGGGGGTGAGCATGACCGCGGGGACCGTACGCCCACCGCGCGTCGTCACCTCGTCCTTGGCCACCCGGTCGAGGTTCTCCCCGCGCGCCGCGGCCACGGCCAGGGCGGCGCCGGCGGCGGCCTCGGGCTCGAAGGGCTTGTAGACGGTCATGTACTGATCGCCGCCGACGATGCGCCGCACGGCTCCGAGTTCGGCGTCCTGCCCGGTGACCGGGGGCAGCGGTTCCACCTTGTTCGCCTTCAGGGCGGAGATGCTGCCTGAGGCGAGGCCGTCGTTGGCGGCGTACACCCCCTGGATGTTGCCGACGCCGAGGGCGGAGATGGCGCCGGACATGTTCAGGTTGGCGGTCTCGGACCGCCACTGGAGGGTGTCGTACGACTTGCCGATCTTCACCTTGCCCATGAGCACGTCCAACGCGCCCTTTTTGAACAACACCGCGTTGGGGTCGATGGGATCGCCGTTCATCATGACGATCTGGGCGCCGGGCACCTCGTCGCCCATGGCCGTCAGCAGTGCTCTGCCCTGGAGCCTGCCGACCTCCTCGCCGTCGAAGGAGACGTGAGCCGAGATCGGGCCCTCGGAGAGACGGTCGTATGCGATGACCGGGATGCCCGCCTCGTTCGCCTTGCGGACCGAGGCGGCGAGCGACCTGGAGTCCACCGCCACGAGCAGGATGGAGTCGACTCCCTTGGTGATCATCGAGTTCAGCTGCTCCTGCTGCAGGGCCACATCGCCCTTGGCGTTGGTCAGATCGACCGTGCACTCGGCGCACCGCTTCTTGATCTCCTTGTTCAGCAGGGGTTTGTCCTGGGTCTCCCAGCGGGCCGTGGTGGCGTCCGGCAGGAGCACACCGATCACCGGGTCGCTGCTCTCGTCGGGGTCGCTCCCGCCGTCCGCCCCGCAGGCCGCGAGGGCGACGGCCGTGGACACCGCGGTCATGGCGACAACCGCGTCCCGTATGCGGGCCTTCATGTGAGAGATCTCCCTTGTCCTTCACCTTGCGTGGCGAGGCGGCGCCCGTGACCGGCCGTCAACGGGTGTCCGGGGTTCGGCCTGCGTGGCGGGTGTGGAGGGAGCGGTGCGCGTGCACTGCCGTGTCGGGGGTGCGTGTCCACGGGGGCCGAGGCGTGGGGCCAGTGCGGTGCGCCTTCGCCCACCCCGGCGCGGCGGTGGCTCAACCCGGCCGGTCCTGCACCGGCGGCGGCCTCATCGAGCATGGCGACACCTGGCCTTCTCAGTCGTCAGTCTGACACCGGCCGCGGTGATCTGCGAGCGCAGCGAGGGCGTCCCGCCGGGTGGTGGATGCCCCGGTGACGGCCCGTCGGCCGCCGGCCGTCGGATGAGCGAGAGCGGTGAGGATGACCGAGAGCGGTGAGGATGACCGGGGGCGATGATGATGACCGAGAGCAATGAAGCAGATATGTCCGGCTCATCCATGTATGCGATTCTGGTGGAGGAGCGACCGGGGCGGCTGGAGGTGCCCCGATCATCTCCAGCACCTCCGGTACGGACGGGAGGTTGGTTGCGGACATGCCTCATGACGGCCGTGCCCGGACCGGAATTTCGGCCCCGGGGGCATCCGAGGCCGGCACCGCGGACACCGGTTCACCGCCAAGGGGGCCACAGGCCGCCACGAGCGACCGGGCCCTGACGTTCGCCGGAGCGGCGCTGGCGGCCGTCTACGTGCCCAATGCCGACGACGGCGAACTCCAGCTGCTGGAGACAGCCGGTGGCGCCGGCCCCGAGTACCGGCTGCCGGAGCGGCTCGCCTTGTCGGGCGGGTCGGCCGCAGCACACGCCTTCCGCACCGACCGTCCGCTGTGGCTGAACGCCGCGGCCCTCGCCTCCTACCCTGTGGGCGCCCCCACCCCGCCGCGAGCGAGGGCGGCGTCGCTCGGTGCGCTGCCACTGGAGAGAGAGGGCATCCGGCTCGGCTGCCTGGTGCTCGTGGGGACCTCCGTGGACGGTTTCGACGCCGGGCAACAGCGCTTCCTGGAGCGGTACGCCGACGCGCTCGCGGGTCTGCTACAGGCCGAGTCCGGCCGGCCCGTGGCCTCGGGCCTGCCGAGCCGTGCCCTGCGGGGCCTGCGCGTCGGCTCCTTCGTGCTGGAGCCGGACACCGGGCTGATCGAGGCGGACGGGACCCTGCTCGAACTGGTCGGCACAACCGCGGACGACTTCGGCGGCAAGGCGGACACCCTTCTCGCACACGCCCTCCCCGAGGATATGCCCGCGCTGATGTCGATCCTGGAGCCGTCCGCCCAGACGCCCGGCCGGCGGGAGCTGGAGTTCCGGGTCCGCTGCCCCACCGGCGAGATGCGCTGGCTGAGTCTGATCTGCCGGGTCGTACCGCACACCGCCGACCGGCCGGAGCAGGTGCTGGGCGTGGTGACGGCCACCTCGGTCAAGAGCCGCAGCGCCGACGACGTCTCCCGGATCCAGTGGCTGACCGCGGCACTCGACGACGCCGCGACGGTCCGTGACGTCGGCCGGGTGGCGGTCACCGCGCTGCGTGAGCCCCTCGGAGCCGACCGGGTGGCGCTCGCCGATGTGCGCGAGGACCGGCTCGTCGTGACGCTGCTCGATCCACCGCAGCCCGACGCCTGGCCGGACCTGTGGCGGGCCCAGTGGCGTTCCGAGTGGCCCGACGCGCCGGTCGGCGCCCTGCCCACGCTGCAGATGGCCCTGCAGGACGGCCGGATGGATCTGTGGCCGGCGGGCACGGCCCTCGAACCCGGACTCGCGGGCATCGGCGTCGGCGGCCTGGCCGTCCTGCCGCTCCCGGCCAAGGGCCGCGTCACCGGCGTGTGCCTGGTCGGCTGGGACCAGCCGCACGAGTTCGTTCCCGAGGAGCGGTCCCTGCTGACCGCCACCGCGGCGTTGATCGGGCAGGCCCTGAAACGGGCCCACGCCTACGACGCCGAGCAGGAACTCGCGACCATGCTGCAGCGCAGCCTGCTGCCCCGGCGGCTGCCCGAACTGCCCGGCGGAACCGCCGTCGCCCGCTATCTGCCCGCCAGGCGCGGACTTCAGGTGGGCGGCGACTGGTACGACGTCATCGCCCTGTCCCAGGACCGGGTGGCACTGGTCATCGGCGATGTGCAGGGGCACAGCGCCGCCGCCGCGACGATCATGGGTCAGATGCGTACGGCGGTCAGGGCGTACGCCGTGGAGGGCCACCCGCCCGATGTGGTCGTCTCCCACGCCAACCGCCTCCTGGTCGGCATGGAGACCGACCTGTTCGCCACCTGCTGCTATGTCGAGCTGGACATGGAGGAGGGCAACACCCTGTTCGTGCGGGCCGGGCACCTGTCACCGCTGCTGCGCCACCCCGACGGCGCCACCGAGGAGGTGCAGGTCGAGGGCGGGCCGCCGCTGGGGATCCTCGCCGAGGCGGACTTCCCCATGACCGCGGTCGCACTGACCCCGGGCTCGGTGCTCGCCCTGGTCACCGACGGCCTGGTCGAGGCCGCCGATCTGCCGCTGGACGTCGGCATGGAGCGGACGCGCAGCGCCCTCGCCGAGGCCGACCCGGCGGACCCGGCAAGGATGGCCGACGCGCTGCTCGGCGACATCGGCCGGCGCGAGGACGACGTGGCGCTGCTGCTGCTGCGCTACGACGGCATGCGGACCCGGCCGATCCGGTCCAGCTGGGTCGTGTGGCGGCTGCCCGACGCGGTCATGCACGCCCGCCGCTTCACCGCGCGCACCCTGCGCAAGTGGCACGTCCAGGAAGCAGGCGACGCGGTGCTGCTCGTCGTGTCCGAACTGGTCACCAACGCCCTGGTGCACACCCAGGGATCGGTCACCCTCGACCTGGTGCTGCGCGGCGACCGGGTAAGGGTCAGCGTGAGCGACGCCTCGCCACGGGCGCCCGCCAAGCCGGTGATCGTGGACTGGGAGTCCACCGGCGGCCGGGGCCTGCTCCTCGTCGAAGCGGTGTCGGACTCCTTCGGCTCGGTGCCGGTGGCCGGCGGGAAGCAGGTCTGGAGCGAGGTCACCGTGCCGCGGCGCGGGCCCGCTCCCGCCGACTCGAGCCTCTCGACGGAACGAGGCGAGCTGCCATGAGGACCCGTACGCTGCACCTCCTCGCGGCGCTCGTCGCGGGACTGCTGGCGGTGCCCCTGGCCGCCTGCGGCGGAGACGGCGAGGCCGGCGGGGACAGCTTCATGGTCGGCCTGCTGCTCCCGAACCGGGTCACACCCCGCTGGGAACGGTCCGACAAGCCGCTGATCGAGCAGCACCTCAGGGAGCTCTGCCCCGAGTGCACCATGGTGTACGCCAACGCCGAGAACGACGCGGCGCGGCAGCGGGAACAGATCACCTCCATGATCACCAAGGGGGTCAAGGTCCTGATCCTCGACCCCGCCGACAGCAAGGCGCTGCGCTCCCCGATCCAGGAGGCCCGCAGGGCGGGTGTCCCGGTCGTCGCGTACGACCGGCTCGCCGAAGGCCCGATCTCCGGCTTCGTCAGCTTCGACGGCGATCAGGTCGGCAAGTTGCAGGGCGAGGCGATCCTGAAGGCCATGCGGGAGAGGGTCAACGGCAGAACCGTCGTGATGATGAACGGCGATCCGAGCAGCGCCAACGCGGCGTGGTTCCGCAAGGGCGCGCTGTCCGTCATCGCGGGCAAGGCCAAGATCGCCAGGTCTTACGACACCGTGGGATGGAGCCCGGAGAACGCCAACGCCAACATGACCGCCGCCATCGCCGCCCTGGGGGCGGACCGCATCAGCGGTGTCGTCGCGGCCAACGACGCCATCGCCGCAGGCGTCGTCTCCGCCTTCAAGAAGGCCGGTGTCCGCAAGCTCCCCCCGGTCACCGGGCAGGACGCCGACCTCGAGGCCGTGCGGCGCATCGTCGCCGGCGAGCAGTACATGACGGTGTACAAGCCGTTCGAGAAGGAGGCCGCCGCGGCCGCCGCCATGGCCGTCGCCCTCGGCAACGGAGAGGGGCCGACGAGGTCTCGACGACGACCACCGACAGCCCGACGCACGAGGACATCCCGTCCATCCTGCTCACTCCGAGAGCGGTGACGGCCGACAACCTCAAGCAGACCCTCGTCGACGGCGGCCTCTACACCACCCAACAGATCTGCACGCCCAGGCTCCGCTCCGCCTGTGCCGCGCTCGGCCTCACCGGGTGAGCCGGGCTGGTCGGCGCGACGGACCGGGCGCAGCATGGAGATGAGCGACCAACGGAGGTCAGCCATGAAGACAGGAGCCTCGGACTACGACCGCTGGCTGTACTCGCACACCCCGTCCCAGGCCGAGGGCGAACGCGACGAACCGGCGGAGCGTACGGCCGTGCAGCAACACCCGGACGTCCCCAGGACCGAGCCGTCCCAGGCCGAGGGGGAACGGGTGGAGGACTTCAAGACTCCGTGATCGCCGAGCGCCGTGCACTCTGGAAGCCGTCCACGCCCAGCTCGGTGATGCCCGCGTAGAGCCGGCTCCACGTGTGCCGCTGGGCATGCCGCGGTCGAACAGGCCCGGGGGCAGCTCGTCCATCTGTTCTAGGAAGAGGTGCGCCACCCAATCCTGGCTCCCGCGTTGACGATCGCACCGATGCGGCGGGGATCGGCGGGACGGTAGGGTGCCGTGAACTCCATCATCCCCGCCACCCGCACCCGGTCCACGGTGAAGCTGTAACCGCGTCCGGACTGCACCGGCGTGCGCACACCGAAGGGTGCGGCCGGCTGATGCTCCAGTGGTACGACGCCCTCCTCGCGGAGACCGCCGCCCACCACCTCATGGTCGACTTCCACGGCTCCACGATCCCCAAGGGCATCCAGCGGACCTGGCCGCAGGTCATGACCCTGGAGAGCGTCGCCGACGAGGAGAAGCGCACCAACACCGCGGCCCACCTCACCACCCTGCCCTTCACCCGCAACGTCATCGGCTCCATGGACTTCACCCCGGGCGCTTCCAGCGCGTCGGCCTGCGCCCCAACTCCGACGCCGCCGAGGTCGGGCTCACCGTCGCCTACGAGTCGGGCCGGCAGATGTTCGCGGGCACCCCCGAGTCCTACGACGAACGGCCCCTTGCCCGGTCCTGCTTCGACCAGGTCCCGGCGGGCTGGGACGACACCTCGCTGCTCGCCGGCAGCCCCGGTCAGGAGGCCGTACTCGCCCGCCGCAGCGGCGACCACTGGTTCCTCGGCGGCGTCTACGCAGGCGCCGCCCGCTCGGCCGCGGTGCCGCTGGCCATCGGCCCCGGGCGGTGGCTGGTCGAGACGATCGAGGACGGCGCCGACGGGCTCGTCCGGAAGAGGGAGGTGCTGCGCGGCGGCGCCACGCTGGTCGTGGATGTCGTGGCCAACGGCGGCTTCGCCGGAATCGCCTGCCCCTGGCGCCCGGGGATCAGCAGCTGCCACCGGTGAGCGCAGTCGACCCGACAGGCCGTTCACACTGATGAACATGGCTCACGTGGGTGTACAGCAGCGTGTCCGCCGTGCAACGCTCGGTCAACTCCGTTCTCCCATTGACCAGTTGGAGGAACCGGCATGAGTGTTTCCCGGCGGACGATGCTGGCCACGGCGGTCGGCGCCGCAGCGATAGGCGCTGCCTCGACACCCGCCACGGCCGCGGACCTGAACGCCGGCCGGACACCGGCACCGACCCTGCGCAAGCTCCGCGCGGCGGCCGACTACGCCGTCGAGAAGCTGCACACCGTCGCGCCGACCGTGACCGCCTTCCCCGTCGGCACGAAGTTCGAGAAGTGGACCTACTCACAGAACGGCGACTGGGTCGGCGGGTTCTGGCCCGGCACGCTGTGGATGGCCTGGCTCTACAGCAAGGACGACACCTTCCGCACGCAGGCGCTGGCCTCGGCGCAGAAGCTGGCCCCGCGCCAGTACGACACCGGCACGCACGACCTCGGCTTCCTCTTCTACCCGTCCTGGGTCACCGCCTGGAGGCTGACGGGCGATGAGACGTGGCGGACCGGTGCCGTACGGGCGGCCGACTCCCTGATCCAGCGGTACAACCCGCGCGGGCGCTTCATCAGGGCGTGGGGCGCGCTGAACGACCAGGGGAACGCCGGCCGCGTCATCATCGACACGATGATGAACCTTGACCTGCTGGCGTTCGCGAGCAGCCGGACCGGCGACGACAAGTACCTGGACATCGCCGTGGAACACGCGAAGACGGCTCAACGGGTCTTCCTGCGCCCGGACGGATCGACGCCCCACGTCTACGACTTCGACCCGAACAGCGGCGCCGCGATCGGCCCGAACACCGTGCAGGGGTACAGCCCCACGTCCTGCTGGTCGCGCGGCCAGGCGTGGGGGCTGTACGGGTTCACCACGATGTACCGCCGCACCGGGAACCCCGAGTTCCTGGCCACCGCCCGCAGACTCGCGGACTTCGCGGTCGGGGCCCTGACCCCGGACCACGTCCCGGTCTGGGACTACCGCGCGCCGCAACAGCCGGACGACATCAAGGACGCGTCGGCCGGGGCGATCATGGCGTGCGGGCTGCTCGACCTGGCCGCGGCCACCGGCAGGCACGCCTACCGCGAGGTGGCGCTGCGCCTGCTCACCGCGCTGTCGGAGACGTGCCTGACGAGGAACTCGGCCCGCGCGGAAGCGGTGGTGGCCCGCTGCACGCGTAACCGGCCGGCCGAGGACGGGGTCGAGATCTCCCTTCCTTACGCCGACTACTACCTGCTGGAAGGCATCCTGCGGGTGCTGCAGCCGCAGGACGTCGACCGCGCGATCGACCTCTCCAGGGTCTGAACCGGCGGGCCCGCGGTCACCCCGCGATGGAGTCCAGCTGTTCCGCCGCCGGGCGCAGGGCCCACAGGTCGCCGCCCGGCGGCGCCTCCAGCAGCGGTACGGCTCGCTGCGCCTGCCTGTCCCCGGCGTCGGCGGCCGCGTGCACGACGTCGGTCGCCGCGTACCGGTGGAACTCCATCTCGGGGTGCGGCCAGGCGGCGGCTCCCGTCGCGGCAGGCAGCAGATAGTCCACCGCCTTGAACAGGCTCTGCCCGTCCGGCCCTCGGTAGGCCCACAGGTTCACACCGACGTGCCGGCCGATGGCCGCGAGGCGGGTGTAGGCGACCAGGTCGAACGTCGAGTAGTGCCAACTCCTGGTCCGGGTCAGCTCCTGCGGCTGGCTGCCGTCGGACGCGATCTGCGGCGCGATGCGCTTGCTCCGGGCGTCCAGGACCGTCCGGCGGGCGAGTTCCTCGTCGCCCGTCGCGTAGGCGAGCCCGGCGAGCTGCATGTCGTAGAAGGTGCCGTGGTTGTTGGTGGCCGCGGCCTCCTGCTTGCCGAAGTCGCTGTTCCTGAGCCAGTCGCGGAAGGCGGTGTTCCACCCCGCCATCCCGGCGCGGTCCTTCGCCGTCCAGCCCGGGGCGCCCGTCTGCAGCAGGGCCAGCGCGTCGAGGACGCTCGTGTACGACTGCGAGAAGTCGATGATGCCGATGGCACGGCCGTCGTACTTGCACGGAATGAACTGGGCGTGGTCGAGGTTCGGGTTCATCCTCGTGGCCGGATCGAGGAACCAGGTACGCAGCACCTGGCCGGCCTTCTCGGCGTAGCGCTTGTCGCCGGTGTAGTACCAGGCGAGCGAGAGGTCGTAGGTGGAGTCGAAGGTCTTCTCGACGTCCTGGCGGTCGGTGCCGGAGTCGACCTCCGGGTTGCGCTCGCCGTCGCGTTGCACATACGGGCAGCCCCACGGGTTGTCCGGGGTCGGGGCCTTGGTGGGCCACCAGTACGGGGCCTGGCTGAGGTAGTCGTGGACGTCGCCACCGGGCGCGGGCCGGGGCTTGTCGACGACCGTCCAGGGGCCCTGGTCCAGCCATCTGTCCGCGCGTGTCCGCAACGCCCGGAGTGCCTGCCGGAGTTGGGGATCGCCGCGATCGAGGCGGATCTTCGTCTGGTGCAGGCGCGGGCCATCCAGGACGGCGGTGTGCGGGATGCGAGGTGCCTGCTGTGCCTGTGCCTGTGCCTGTGTCTGCGCCTCTGCCGGAGCCGAGGCGGCGGGGGCGGCGCCGGTGGTGAACGCGGCCAGGACCGCCAGCAGGACACCCCAGCGGGATCTTGCAGTCATGAGCCACTCCCTGACTGTTGAGGACTGTTGACGTTCAAGGGTGTGAATGGTGTTCAGATCTATGGTGGCGTGAGCATGCCACGACGCTCGAGTCCACGGAAGGGGTCGTGCCGCGCTTTGTCGGGCCCTTGACCGCCGTTCGGCTCTCCCTGATGCTGTGTTGCGACGTACGAGATGCGTGCCGTAATGAGCAACATCTGATTCCGGTCTCGACCAGCCGAGGAGTGGCCATGACGCACCAGGTCCGTGCTGTCGTCGCGCGGGGCAAGGGCGCCCCCGTCAGCCTGGAGACGATCCTCGTGCCGGACCCGGGCCCGGGCGAGGCGCTGGTGAAGATCGAGGCCTGCGGGGTGTGCCACACCGACCTGCACTATCGCGAGGGCGGCATCAACGACGACTTCCCCTTCCTGCTCGGTCATGAGGCCGCCGGTGTCGTGGAGTCGGTGGGGGAGGGCGTCACCGATGTCGCCCCCGGCGACTTCGTCATCCTCAACTGGCGTGCGGTGTGCGGGCAGTGCCGGGCCTGTCTGCGCGGCCGGCCGTGGTACTGCTTCGCCACCCACAACGCGAAGCAGAAGATGACCTTGCCGGACGGCACCCAGTTGTCCCCGGCGCTGGGCATCGGTGCGTTCGCGGAGAAGACGCTGGTGGCGGCAGGGCAGTGCACGAAGGTCGACCCGGCCGCGTCGGCGGCCGTGGCCGGGCTGCTGGGCTGCGGGGTGATGGCGGGCATCGGCGCGGCCATCAACACCGGGAACGTCGGCCGGGGCGACTCGGTCGCCGTCATCGGCTGCGGCGGCGTCGGCGCCGCGGCGATCGCGGGATCCGGCCTCGCGGGCGCGGCGAAGATCATCGCGGTGGACATCGACGACCGCAAGCTGGAGACCGCCGGGAAGCTGGGCGCGACGCACACCGTCAACTCCAGGGACACCGACGCGGTCGAGTCGATCCGTGAGCTGACCGGCGGATTCGGCGCCGACGTCGTCATCGAGGCGGTCGGCCGCCCGGAGACGTACAAGCAGGCCTTCTACGCCCGCGACCTCGCCGGCACGGTCGTCCTGGTCGGTGTCCCGACCCCGGAGATGAAGCTGGAGCTGCCGTTGCTGGACGTCTTCGGACGCGGCGGCGCCCTGAAGTCGTCCTGGTACGGCGACTGCCTGCCGAGCCGGGACTTCCCGATGCTGATCGACCTCCATCTGCAGGGCCGGCTGCCCCTCGACGCCTTCGTCACGGAGACCATCGCCCTGGACGACGTCGAGAAGGCCTTCGAGCGGATGCACCACGGCGACGTACTGCGCTCGGTGGTGGTCCTCTGATGGCCGGCGCCGGCATCGAACGCCTCGTCACCTCGGGGATGTTCTCCCTGGACGGCGGCACCTGGGACGTCGACAACAACGTGTGGATCGTCGGCGACGACACCGAGGCGATCGTCATCGACGCCGCCCACGACGCCGGGGCGATCGCCGAAGCCCTCGGCGAGCGCACCTTGCGGGCCGTCGTGTGCACGCACGCCCACAACGACCACATCGACGCCGCTCCCGAACTCGCGGAGCGCACCCGTGCCCCGGTCCTGCTGCACGGCGACGACCTGCCGCTGTGGAAGCAGACCCACCCCGACCGGATGCCGGACGGCGACCTGGCCGACGGCCAGGTGCTCACGGTGGCCGGCATCGAACTGACCGTGCTGCACACGCCCGGGCATGCCCCCGGCGCGGTCTGTCTGTACGCGCCGGCTCTGCGGGCACTCTTCAGCGGCGACACCCTGTTCGCCGGCGGGCCGGGGGCGACGGGGAGGTCGTACAGCCACTTCCCGACCATCGTCGAGTCGATCCGGGAGCGGCTGCTGACGCTCCCGGGCGACACCGTCGTGCATATCGGCCACGGGGAGACCACGACCGTCGCCGCGGAGGCCCCGCACCTCCAGGAGTGGATCGACCGCGGCTTCTGACCGCCTCCCGGATGCTCTTCGTACGGCGCCCGTTCCACCTGTTTCCGCAGGTGGTTCGGGCGTTTCGAGCTGCCCGGAAATCGCGTGAACAGCCTGTCCGAACGAGGCCCATGGATGCCTTGACAACGCTTCCGAGCGGCCTTCAGACTGGCGTTGCGCTCATCGCAATCCGTTTCGCTATACGCACCGAGGTGTCATGATGATTCCCGCGTGCCGTCTCGCGGATCTCCCGCGAGGCGAGGCCCTCCGGCTCGATATCGATCCGCCGGTCTCGGTGTTCCACACCGACGATGGCGAGCTCTTCGCCATCGACGACACCTGCACCCACCAGGACGCGTCGCTCGCCGACGGCTGGCTGGAGGGCTGCGAGGTGGAATGCCCGCTGCATGCCTCGAAGTTCGACCTGCGTACCGGCGCGGTCGACGCCCCGCCGGCGAAGCTCCCGGTCCGGACCCACGAGGTCGTCGTCGAGGACGGCGTGGTCCACGTCCGGCTGTCCATGGACGCCCCCAACCTGCCGCCCTGCATCGCAGCCCGGCTCGCCGGGGGAGTCGCGTGAGGACGGTGGCCGTGGTCGGCGCCTCGCTGGCCGGTCTGTCGGCGGCGCGCTCCCTGCGCAAGCAGGGCTTCGACGGACGGCTGGTCGTCATCGGGGACGAGCTGCACCGCCCCTACGACAGGCCCCCGCTGTCCAAGGAGTTCCTGGCCGGCACCCTCGGCGAGACGGAACTCGCGCTGGAGACGGACGACGAGGACCTGCGCGCCGAGTGGCTGCTCGGCTCCCGTGCCGTCGGACTCGACCGCACGGAGCGCACCGTCCGGCTCGCCGACGGGCATCAGGTGCGCGCCGACGGAGTGGTCCTCGCGACCGGCGCCGCGGCGCGCACCCTGCCCGGCTCCGAAGGCCTGTCCGGAGTGCACACCCTGCGCACCCTGGACGACGCCCGCGCGCTGCGCGACGAACTGGCGCGCGGCGGACGGCTGGTGGTGATCGGCGGCGGCTTCATCGGAGCGGAGGTCGCCTCCACCGCGTACACCCTCGGGCTCGAGGTGACCGTGGTGGAGGTGGCGCCGACCCCGCTCGCCGGACCGCTCGGCGAGACCATGGGTGCCGTCGTCTCCGCGCTCCACGCCGACCACGGCGTACGGCTGTTGTGCGGTGTCGGCGTGAAGGGGCTGAGCGGGGAGACCCGCGTCGACGCCGTCCTGCTGGAGGACGGCCGCAGCCTCCCCGCCGACATCGTCGTGGTCGGGGTCGGCGCGATTCCGTGTGTGCAGTGGCTGGACGGCTCCGGCGTCGAACTCGACAACGGCGTCAAGTGCGGGGCGGACGGCCGCACCAGCCTGGCCGGTGTCGTCGCGGTCGGCGACTGCGCCAACTGGTACGACCCCCGGGCCGGCTTCCACCGCCGCGTCGAGCACTGGACCGGTGCGCGGGAGCGGCCCGACGCCGCGGTCGCCACGCTGCTGGCGAGGGGTGCGGTGGCCCCGGGTGTGCCCCGGCCACCGTACTTCTGGTCCGACCAGTACGGCGTGAAGATCCAGTTCGCCGGGCACGCGGCCGGCGCCGACAGCGTGACCGTCGAGGCGGGCGCGGCGGACAACCGTGACGTACTGGCCGTCTACCGGCGCGCCGGGGACCCGGTCGCCGTGCTCGGTATGAACCAGCCGCGTCTGTTCACCCGCTGGCGCAAGCAGCTCGCCGCGGCGACGTCCTGACCCCGCCCCTGAGGCATCACCCCGCCACGACGTTCTCCGAGGAGTGCACGTTGACCTCGACCAGCCTGCCGGACAGCCTGATCGCCACTCTCCCCGGCTCCTCCTACACCGATCCGGTGGTCTTCGCCCAGGAGCAGGAGCGCATATTCGAGACCATGTGGTTCTGCGTGGCGCGGGCGTCCGATCTCGCCGGGCCCGGCGCCTTCCGCACCTTCGACGTGGGCCGCGAGAGCATCCTCGTCACCCGGGCGAGGGACAGCAGTATCCGTGCGTACTTCAACGTGTGCCGGCACCGTGGAGCCAAGCTCTGCACTCAGGAGACCGGCGAGGTCAAGCGGGCCTTCCAGTGCCCGTACCACGCCTGGACGTACGACCTGAACGGCAAGCTCGTCGCGGCACCCAACCTCACCAAGATGCCTGACGTCGGCCGCACCGATTACGGCCTGGTCAGCGTGGCCGTGCGCGAGTGGCTCGGCTATGTCTGGGTGTGCCTCGCGGAGAACCCGCCCTCCTTCGAGGAGGAGGTCCTCGGCGAGATCGTCGCCCGCCTCGGGGACGTCGAGTCGATCGAGCGCTACGGCGTCGAGGACCTCTCCGTGGGCAAGCGGATCGTCTACGACGTCAAGGCGAACTGGAAGCTCATCATCGAGAACTTCATGGAGTGCTACCACTGCGCCACCATCCACCCCGAACTCACCGAGGTGCTCCCGGAGTTCGCGGACGGGTACGCCGCGCAGTACTACGTCGGCCACGGTGCCGAGTTCGGTGCGGACGTGCAGGGCTTCACCGTCGACGGGTCCGAGGGCCTGGACCGCATCCCCGGCGTCGCCGAGGACCAGGACCGCCGCTACTACGCGATCACCGTCAGGCCGCAGGTGTTCATCAACCTCGTCCCCGACCATGTGATCTTCCACCGTATGTATCCGGTGTCCGTCGACCGCACCATCGTCGAGTGCGACTGGCTCTACCTCCCGCACGTCGTCGAGAGCGGCAAGGACGTCAGCCGGTCAGTGGAACTCTTCGACCGCGTCAACCGCCAGGACTTCGACGCGTGCGAACGCACGCAGCCCGGCATGGGCTCCCGGCTGTACGCCAAGGGGGGAGTGCTGGTGCCGAGCGAGCACCACATCGGTGCCTTCCACGACTGGGTGAACGAGCGTCTGGGCGTCCCCCGGTCGTAGCCGGGCGGGTCAGCCCAGGTAGCCCATTCGGTGGCTGATCTCCTCGGCGCCCTTGAGCAGCACCGGGGAGAGCTCGTGCAGGCGCTCCTCGGTGAAGCGGTAGGCGGGCCCGGAGGCGCTGAGGGCCGCGACGACCTCGCCGTCCCGGTTGCGGACCGGCGCGGCGATGGCGTGCAGGCCGATCTCCAGCTCTTCGAGCGTGAAGGAGTAGCCGCGCTCGCGGGCCTCGGAGAGGTTCTTCTCGAGCTTGGTCTTCGCGGTGATGGTGTTCGCGGTGACCTTCTTCATGCCCGTGGTGGACAGCAGCGCGGCGCGCGCCTTGGCGGGCATGTGGGCCAGCAGGATCTTGCCGCTCGACGTGGCGTGCAGCGGGGTCAGCTGGCCGACCCAGTTGTGCGCTGTGATCGCGCCCGGGCCGCGAACCTGGTAGAGGTTGATCGCGTAGTGCTCCTGCATGACGGCGATGTTCACGGTCTCGCCGAGCTCCTCGGCGAGGCGTTCGCAGACCGGACGGCCCTGCTGGGTGATGTCGATACGGCCGGTGACCGCGCCGGCGAGCCGGACGATGCCGAAACCGAGCCGGTACTTTCCACGCTCACCCGCCTGCTCCACCAGACCGCGTGCCTCCAGGGCGCCGAGCAGGCGGAAGGCGGTGGACTTGTGCACATCGATCTCGGCCGCGACCTCGCTGACGCCTGCTTCACCACGCTGGGCGAGGATCTCCAGCACGCTGATGGCACGATCCACCGACTGGACCCCGCCGGCCTGCGAGTTCGACGTTTCCGTGTCCATGCTGTAGTTGCTCACAGTAAAACTATACGCGCAGTAAACAACGCCACGGCAAGCAACAGAGCCGTGATCAGCCCATGAAAAGTTGCGCGGTTCGCAACCTGGTGCGTATCGCGAACCCACCGCTAGCATGCCTCGCGTATCAACGGCGCGAGCGAGACGAGGCACCATGGCTCCTGTGCACTTCGACTTCCTCATCGTCGGCGGCGGCTCGGCCGGCAGCGCACTGGCGAACCGGCTCTCCGCGGACCCGGCCAACCGGGTCCTGGTGCTGGAGGCGGGCCGCTCCGACTATCCATGGGACGTCTTCATCCAGATGCCCGCGGCGCTGACCTACCCGATCGGCAACCGGTTCTACGACTGGAAGTACGAGTCCGAGCCCGAGCCTCACATGGGCGGCAGGCGCGTCTATCACGCGCGCGGCAAGGTGCTGGGCGGCTCCAGCAGCATCAACGGCATGATCTTCCAGCGCGGCAACCCCATGGACTACGAGCGCTGGGCGGCCGACCCGGGCATGGAGACCTGGGACTACGCGCACTGTCTGCCGTACTTCCGGCGGATGGAGAACTGTCTGGCGGCCGACGCGGACGACGAGTTCCGCGGCCACGACGGCCCTCTCGTGCTCGAACGCGGCCCGGCCACCAACCCCCTGTTCGGGGCCTTCCTCAAGGCCACCGAGGAGGCGGGCTACCCCCGCACCGAGGACGTCAACGGCTACCGGCAGGAGGGCTTCGCCAAGTTCGACCGCAACGTCCATCGCGGCCGCCGCCTGTCCGCCTCGAAGGCGTACCTCAAGCCCGCCATGGACCGGCCGAACCTCACGGTCATGACCCGCACCCTCGTCACCCGGGTCCTGTTCGAGGGCAACCGTGCCGTCGGCGTCGAGTGCCGGCGCGGCCGGGGCCCCCTCAAGCAGGTCCGCGCCAAGGAGGTCATCCTCTGCGGCGGCGCCATCAACTCCCCGCAGCTGCTCCAGCTCTCCGGTGTCGGCAACGCCGAGGAGCTGCGTGCCCTCGGTGTCGACGTCGTCCACGACCTCCCGGGCGTCGGAGAGAACATGCAGGACCACCTGGAGGTCTACGTCCAGTACGCCTCCAAGCAGCCCGTCTCCATGCAGCCGTACATGGCGAAATGGCGGGCCCCGTTCATCGGGCTCCAGTGGCTCTTCCGCAAGGGCCCGGCCGCCACCAACCACTTCGAGGCCGGCGGCTTCGCCCGCAGCAACGACGACGTGGACTACCCCAACCTGATGTTCCACTTCCTGCCCGTCGCGGTCCGCTACGACGGCTCCTCGCCCGCCGGCGGCCACGGCTACCAGGTCCACGTGGGCCCGATGTACTCCGATGCCATCGGCTCCGTGAAGATCAAGAGCAAGGACCCGAACGAGCACCCGGCGCTGCGCTTCAACTATCTCTCCACCGAGCAGGACCGCCGCGAATGGGTCGAGGCGGTCCGCGTGGCCCGCAGGATCCTCGAACAGCCGGCCCTCGCCCCCTACAACGGCGGGGAGGTCTCGCCGGGGCCGGGCGTCGCGACCGACGAGGAGATCCTCGCCTGGGTGGCCGAGGAGGGCGAGACAGCCCTGCATCCCTCCTGCACGTGCAAGATGGGCACCGACGACATGTCCGTCGTCGACCCCACCAGCATGCGGGTGCACGGCCTGGAGGGCCTGCGTGTGGTGGATGCCTCCGTGATGCCTTACGTCACCAACGGCAACATCTACGCCCCGGTGATGATGATCGCCGAGAAGGCCGCCGACCTCATCCTCGGCACAGAGCCCCTGGAGCCGTCCACGGCCGCGTACTACCGCTACCCCGACGTCCGGAAGCAGAAGAAGTAGACGCGCGGCTGAAGGGCCGTCGTATACGACGAGTGGGCCGGAGAGCCGGCCCACTCACCCATGTGGCCGAGTCGTTCAGCGGAAGACGACCGTGCGGTTGCCGTCCACCATCACACGGCTCTCGCTGTGCCACTTCACGGCGTGTGCCAGCACCTGCGCCTCCACGTCCCGCCCGACCGTGACCAGCTCGCCGGGGTCGAGCGAGTGGTCCACCCGCACCACGTCCTGCTCGATGATCTGCCCCTCGTCGAGGTCCGGCGTCACATAGTGGGCGGTCGCGCCGACCAGCTTCACGCCGCGCTGGTACGCCTGGTCGTAGGGACGTGCGCCCTTGAAGCTGGGCAGGAAGGAGTGGTGGATGTTGATGGCGCGGCCGTCGAGCTGCTTGCAGAGGTCGTCGGAGAGGACCTGCATGTAGCGGGCCAGCACCACCAGGTCGATGTCCAGCTCCCGCACCAGCTCCAGCAGCCGCGCCTCGGCGTCGGGCTTGGTCTCCCTGGTCACCGGGATGTGGTGGAAGGGGACGCCGTACGTCTGCGCGAGTCCCTCGAAGTCCCGGTGGTTGGAGACGATCGCGGGGATCTCGATGTTGAGGGCGCCGGTGCGCATGCGGAACAGCAGGTCGTTCAGGCAGTGCCCGAACCTGGACACCATGATCAGTGTCCGGACCGGCGTGGCCGCCTCGTTCAGGGTCCAGGAGATGCGGTAGGCCTGGGCTACGGGACCGAACCGGTAACGCAGGCCTTCCGAAGTGGCGTCGGGATCGGAGACGTCGAAGTGGACCCGCATGAAGAAGCGGCCCTGGAGTCGGTCGTCGAACTGCTGGCTTTCCAGGATGTTTCCGGAGTTCCTGACGAGGAAGCCGCTCACGGCGTGAACGAGACCGGCACTGTCGGGACAGGAGAGGGTGAGAACGTACTCGCGGCCGGATGGCGATCGGGGGAAGTTGGGGGACACGTCGACCTCCGTCGGTGCGCATTGCACAACATGGTGAGCGATGCGCAACATGGTCTGCTCGGTGCCGCTTCCGGTCAAGGGTGGCCAGGAAGGTGATCGCATGGTCAAATCGTCATCGGCCAACCCCTTGACGTCCGTCTGGTCATTCGCAAGTGTGTTCCACCACAAGCAATCGGGTGCACGATGCGCAACGACTTCGTTGAAAGGCTCGGCGCGTGGCAGACCTGTACGTGGATGGCGAATGGCGGGAGCCGGTGGCCGGCGGGCAGCGGGACATCCGGTGCCCCGCCGACGGCACGCTCGCGGCGACCGTCTCGGAAGGGACCCGTGCCGACACCGAGGCGGCGATCGCCGCGGCCCGCCGCGCCTTCGACGAGGGGACCTGGCCGGGCACTCCCGAGCAGGAGCGCGGGGCGCTGCTGCTGCGCACCGCCGACCTGATCGAGCGCGAGGCCAAGGAGTTCGCCCGCGCCGAATCCCTGGACACCGGCAAACGCCTGGTGGAGAGCGAGTACGACATCGCCGATGTCGTCTCCTGTTTCCGCTACTACGGCGGCATCGCCGGCACCGACGCCGGCCGCGTGATCGACACCGGCCGCGATGACGCCGTAAGCCGCGTCGTCCATGAGCCGGTCGGTGTGTGCGGGCTGATCACCCCCTGGAACTACCCGCTGCTGCAGGCCAGTTGGAAGGTCGCCCCGGCGCTCCTCGCCGGCAACACGATCGTCCTCAAGCCCAGTGAGCTGACCCCCTCCACCTCCATCCTGCTGATGAAGGCCCTGGAGGAAGCCGGGCTCCCGGCCGGCGCCGCCAACCTGGTCCTCGGCGCCGGGCCCGAGGCGGGCGCACCGCTCAGCGAGCACCCCGCCGTCGACATGGTCTCCTTCACCGGAGGCGTTCAGACCGGCAAACGCATCATGGCCACCGCCGCCGCGAGCGTGAAGAAAGTGGCGCTGGAACTCGGCGGCAAGAACCCCAACGTGGTCTTCGCCGACGCCGACTTCGAGACGGCCGTGGACTTCGCGCTCACGGCCGTCTTCCTGCACTCCGGGCAGGTCTGCTCGGCCGGCGCCCGGCTCATCGTCGAGGACTGCCTGCACGACCGCTTCGTCGACGAGGTCGTCCGCCGTGCCCGGCAGATCCGCCTCGGCGGCCCCTTCGACCCCGAGGCCGAGACCGGGGCGCTGATCTCCGCACAGCACAGGGCCAAGGTCGAGGCGTATGTCGCGGCCGGTCTCGCCGAGGGCGCCGTTCTGCGCTGCGGCGGCGCCCGGCCGGACGACCCCGCGCTGGGAGACGGCCACTACTACCTGCCCACCGTGCTCGACGAGTGCCGACAGGACATGCGCGTGGTGCACGAGGAGTCCTTCGGACCCGTGCTCACGGTCGAGCGCTTCACGGACGAGGACGACGCCGTACGCATCGCCAACGACACCGAGTACGGACTGGCCGGAGCCGTCTGGACGCAGGACGCGGGCAGGGCCCAGCGCGTCGCCCGGCGGCTGCGTCACGGCACGGTGTGGATCAACGACTACCACCCCTATGTGCCGCAGGCGGAATGGGGTGGGTTCGGGCATTCGGGCGTGGGCCGGGAGTTGGGACCGACCGGCCTGGACGAGTACCGGGAGACCAAGCACATCTGGCAGAACATCCAACCCCGGCCGCAACACTGGTTCCGCGGCTGAACGCCGAAAAGAGGTCGAACGTGACCACACAGACCGAGGTGCCGCAGCGGCGCGGCACGCCCCAGGACTCGGGCTCCACCCCGGTCATATCCGTACGCAGGCTGTGGAAGGTGTTCGGGCCGAAGGCCGACCAGGTGCCGGACTCCGAGGAGTTGCGCGGCCTCACCCGCCGCGAGCTCATGGACCGCACCGGATGCACCGCAGCCGTACGGGACCTGCACTTCGACGTCTCACCCGGCGAGGTCTTCGTCGTCATGGGCCTGTCCGGCTCCGGCAAGTCCACGCTGGTGCGATGTCTGACCCGGCTGATCGAACCCACCGCCGGCGAGATCGTCTTCGAGGGCGAGGACATCCGCAAGGCCGACGCGGGACGCCTGCGCGACCTGCGGCGCCGCAAGTTCTCCATGGTCTTCCAGCACTTCGGTCTGCTGCCCCACCGCCGCGTCGTCGACAACGTGGCGTTCGGGCTGGAGATCCGCGGCATGGGCAGGGCCGAACGGGCCAAGCGGGCCATGGAGGTCGTCGAACTGGTCGGCCTCGCCGGCTACGAGAACTCCTACCCCGACCAGCTCTCCGGCGGTATGCAGCAGCGCGTCGGACTCGCCCGCGCGCTGGCCGGCGAGCCGGACGTGCTCTTCTTCGACGAGCCGTTCTCCGCGCTGGACCCGCTGATCCGGCGCGACATGCAGAACGAGGTCATCCGTCTGCACCACGAGGTCGGCAAGACCATGGTGTTCATCACCCACGACCTCTCCGAGGCCCTCAAGCTGGGCGACCGCATCCTGATCATGCGCGACGGCAAGATGGTCCAGTGCGGCACCGGCGACGAGCTGGTGGGCGCCCCGGCGGACGACTACGTACGCGAGTTCGTGAAGGACGTGCCCCGCGGCGACGTGCTGACCCTGCGCTGGATCATGCGCCCGGCGCAGCCCGACGACCCCTGGACGGACCGGAGTTGGGACCGGACGTCGTGGTGCGCGAGGCCACCCGGGCCGTACTGGCCGCAGAGAAGCCGGTCAAGGTCGTGGAGAACGGCAAGCTGCTCGGCATCGTCGGCGACGAGGAGATCCTCGCGGTGGTCGCCGGGCGGGAAGGCGACGCGTGATGACCGTCGCGGTGGAGAAACCCGAGAAAACCGGGGCCGTCGAGGAACCGGCCGCTCCCGCAAGAGCCGGGCGCAGGATCAGCCGGCCCATGGTGGTCGCCGCGATCCTGGCGGTCTGGCTGGTGCTGTTCCTCGTGCTGCGCGGCAAGCAGACCCTGACCCTGGCGGCGGCCGACCTGACCGATCTGCACCGGTGGTTCAACGACGTCAACGACTCGATCGGCGCCGACCGCAACTCCAACCCGCTCTTCCTGTACTTCTTCAACGAGATCCGGCTGGTCATCGACTCCCTGGTGACCTTCGTGCAGGAGCTGATCTCACAACCCAGCGCAGGCCGCCCCGTCCCGCAGATCGGCTGGCTCGGTGTCGTCGGCATCGCCGGCTACGTCTCCTGGGCCGTGGGCAACTGGCGGGTCGCGCTCCTTGCGGTGGCCGGCTTCACCTTCCTGGGCCTCCAGGGCCTGTGGCAGGAGAGCATGGACACCCTGGCGCTGACCGTCTCCGCCGTCTTCGTGGCGCTGCTGTTCGCGATCCCGCTGGGTGTGTGGGCGGGGCTGTCCGACCGGGTCAACCGGATCATGACGCCCTTCCTGGACTTCATGCAGACGATGCCGACCTTCGTCTATCTGGCCCCGCTGACGCTGTTCTTCCTCATCGGCCCGGCCTCCGCCACCATCGCCACACTGATCTACGCGGCGCCGCCCGCGATCCGCATCACTGCGCACGCCATCCGCTCCGTACCGACGACCACGGTCGAGGCGGCCGACTCGATGGGCGCCACACGCCGGCAGACCCTGACCAAGGTGCTGCTGCCGATGTCCAAGCGGACCGTGGTGATGGGCGTCAACCAGACCATCATGGCCGCCCTGGCCATGGTCACCATCGCGGCTCTGATCGACGCGCCCGGGCTCGGCAAGACCGTCGTCCAGGCACTCCAGTCCCTCGACGTCGGCACGGCCTTCAACGCGGGCCTGGCCATCGTCGTCATGGCCATCGTGCTGGACCGGGTCACCACCGCGGCGAGTGGACGCGAGGAGGCGGCCCGGCGTTCGAAGAACCGCTTCCTGGCCTGGCGGCGCCCGCTGCTGGGCGTGGGCGCGGCGGTCACGGTCGTCCTGATCTTCATGTCCCACACCTATGTGTGGGCGGCGGAGTTCCCCGGCGAGGGCGGCGTCGGCAGCGCCATCTCCAGCGGGGCGGACAGCGTGACCACGTGGGCGCAGGACAACCTGGGGGGCCTCACCAACGCGATCCGCGACGTCATCACCAACGGTCTGCTCAACCCGTTCCAGACGCTGCTCACGGACTCCCCGTGGTGGCTCGTCGGCGCGGCCCTGATCGCGCTCGGCGTCGTCGTGGGCGGCCTGCGCGCCGGCATCACCACGGCGGTCTGCGTGGGCCTGCTGGTCGGCACCGGGGTGTGGTCGGACAGCATGACCACGCTGGCGTCGACCGTCGTGGCCACGGTTCTCGTGATGCTGCTCGGCATCGGCTTCGGCGTGTGGATGGGCCGTAGCGCGCTGGTGGACCGGCTGATCCGGCCCACCCTGGACGCGGCCCAGGTCATGCCGCCGTTCGTCTATCTCGTGCCGTTCCTCGCCCTGTTCGGTGCGACCCGCTTCACGGCGATCGTCGCCGCCGTCGTCTACGCGGCCCCCGTCGCCATGAAGATCATCGCCGACGGGGTGCGGAACGTGCCGGCGACCACCGTGGAGGCGGCCACCTCCGCCGGGTGCAACACCTGGCAGATCATCACCAAGGTCCAGCTGCCGATGGCACGTAGCGCCCTGACCCTCGCGACCAACCAGGGCCTGATCTATGTGCTGTCGATGGTCGTGGTGGGCGGCCTGGTGGGAGCGGGCGCCCTCGGCTACGACGTCGTGGCCGGCTTCTCACAGGGCCAGCTGTACGGGAAGGGGCTCGCCGCGGGGCTCGCCATCGTCCTTCTCGGAGTCATGTTCGACCGGATCACCCAGGCAGCGGCGCGACGTGCCGGCGCATAAGGAGTCACTGATCATGGCAAGGCAAGCAACACACTGGAGATACGGCGTGGCCGGCATCGCCGTCCTCGGTCTCACCCTCACCGCATGCGGCGGCGCGAAGGTCGGCGACGACAGCGCCGGCGGCTCGGACGGCTCGGGCAAGTGCGGCACCTTCAACCTCGCGATCAACCCGTGGGTGGGCTACGAGGCCAACGCGGCGGTCGTCGCGTACGTCGCGGAGCAGGACCTCGGCTGCAAGGTGGTCAAGAAGGACCTGAAGGAGGAGATCGCCTGGCAGGGCTTCGGGACGGGCGAGGTCGACGCCGTCATCGAGAACTGGGGCCACGACGACCTGAAGAAGAAGTACATCACCGACCAGAAGACCGCCGTCGACGCGGGCCCGACCGGCAACAAAGGTCTGATCGGCTGGTACGTGCCGCCGTGGCTGGCCAAGGAGCACCCGGACATCACCGACTGGAACAACCTCGACAAGTACGCGGCCGAGTTCAAGACGTCCGAGTCCGGCGGCAAGGGCCAACTCCTCGACGGCGACCCGTCGTTCGTCACCAACGACGAGGCCCTGGTGAAGAACCTGAAGCTGGACTACAAGGTGGTGTACGCGGGCAGCGAGGCCGCCCTCATCCAGGCCTTCCGCAAGGCGGAGAAGAACAAGGAATGGGTGATCGGCTACTTCTACGAGCCGCAGTGGTTCATGTCCGAGGTGCCGCTCGTCAAGGTCAAGCTGCCCGAGTACAAGACGGGCTGCGACGCCGACGCGGAGAAGATCGCCTGCGACTACCCCGTGTACGAGCTGGACAAGATCGTCAGCGCGAAGTTCACCAAGTCGGGCAGCCCCGCCTATGACCTGGTCAAGAACTTCACCTGGACCAACGACGACCAGAACGCCGTGGCGAAGTACATAGCGGTCGACAAGATGACCCCCGAGGCCGCGGCCAAGAAGTGGGTCGAGGCCAACCGCGACAAGGTGGACGCCTGGCTCAAGTAGGCCCTTGGCAGGCCCTTTACGGATGCCCGGTGGACGGCGCGCGCGGGATGCGCACCGCCCACCGGGCATCGCCGTGTCCGGGCGCGTTTCCCGAGGTCGCGGACCCCCTTGACACCCACCTGCGCGGCAGGCACATTGAGTTGCGCAACCTGAACCAAGTTGCGTGAGCAGCAACTGGATCGGATCGACTGGTTAGCCAACCGGAGGTGCGGCGATGGCGGGTCCCCGAGTGGTCATCATCGGAGCGGGAGTCGTCGGTGCGGCGCTCGCGGACGAGATCTCCGCGCGAGGCTGGACCGAAGTGACCGTGGTCGACCAGGGCCCGCTCCCCGCCACCGGGGGCTCCAGCTCGCACGCCCCGGGCCTGGTCTTCCAGACCAACTCCTCCAAGACCATGACCGAGCTGGCCCGCTACACGGTCGAGAAGTTCTGTTCCCTCGACGTCGACGGCAAGCCGTGCTTCCTCCAGGTCGGCGGCCTGGAAGTGGCGACCACGCCCGAGCGCCTGACGGAACTGCGCCGCCGCCACGGCTGGATCACCTCCTGGGGCATCGAGTCCCGGCTCCTGAGCGCCGAGGAGTGCGTCGAGCAGCACCCCCTGGTCAACCCCGACCGGGTCCTCGGCGGTCTCCTGGTCCCGACGGACGGGCTCGCCAAGGCCGTGCTCGCCGTCGAGGCGCAGATCCGCCGGGCCACCGAACGCGGCGTGCGCTTCCTCGCCCGCCACGAGGTCCTCGACGTCCAGCAGGCCGACGGCCGCGTCACCGGCGTCCAGACCGACCAGGGCGAGATCCCCGCCGACATCGTGGTGTGCTGCGCCGGCATCTGGGGCCCGAGGATCGCCCGCATGGTCGGCATGAACCTGCCGCTGACCCCGCTCGCCCACCAACTGGCCTGGACCGGCCCCGTCCCGGCCCTCGCCGGCCAGGCGGCGGAGGCGGTCCGCCCGATCCTGCGCCACCAGGACGCCGACCTCTACTACCGCGAACGCTTCGACGGCATCGGCATCGGCTACTACGGCCACCGCCCGATGCCGATCTCCGCCGACGACATCCTCTCCGTCGACGAGGCCGACGACATGCCCTCGGTCCTGAAGTTCACGCAGGAGGACTTCGAGGACGCCTGGACCGAGACCCGGTCCCTGCTCCCCGCCACGAAGGACGCCAAGGTCGAGGAGGGCATCAACGGCCTGTTCTCCTTCACCACCGACAACTTCCCCCTCCTCGGCGAATCCGCGGACGTCAAGGGCTTCTGGGTCGCCGAGGCCGTCTGGGTCACCCACTCCGCGGGCGTCGGCCGGGCCATGGCCGAGTGGCTGGTCGACGGGTACTGCTCCTCCTTCGACCTGCACGAGTGCGACGTCAACCGCTTCGAGCCGCACCAGCTCTCCCCGGAATACGTCCTGGCCCGTGACTGCCAGAACTTCGTCGAGGTCTACGACATCCTCCACCCCCTCCAGCCCTCGGGCGACCCGCGCCCGATCCGCACCAGCCCCTTCCACGTCCGCCAGCGCGAGCACGGCGCCTTCTTCCTGGAGGCGAACGGCTGGGAGCGCCCGCACTGGTACGAGGCCAACGCGGCGCTCACCGAGGGCCGTTCAGTCCCCACCCCCAACGACTGGGCCGCGCAGTACTGGTCGCCCATCGTCGGCGCCGAGGCCCAAGTGACCCGGGAGACGGTCGCGTTGTACGACATGACGGCCCTCAAGCGGCTGGAGGTGACCGGCCCCGGTGCGGCGGCCTTCCTGGAGCGGCTGTGCACGGGCAAGGTCGCGAAGTCGGTCGGCTCGGTGACGTACACCCTCCTCCTGGACCACGACGGCGGCATCCGCAGCGACGTCACCGTCGCCCGCCTCGCCCGTGACCGGTTCCAGGTCGGCGCCAACGGCAACCTCGACCTCGACTGGTTCACCCGCCACCTCCCCGCCGACGGCAGGGTCCAGGTCCGCGACATCACCCCCGGCACCTGCTGCATCGGCCTGTGGGGCCCGCTCGCCCGCAAGGTCCTGCAGCCCCTGACGGACGAGGACTTCTCGAACGACGGCCTGAAGTATTTCCGCGCCAAGCCCGCCCACATCGGCAGCGTCCCGGTGACGGCGATGCGCCTGTCGTACGTCGGCGAACTCGGCTGGGAGCTCTACACCACCGCCGACCAGGGCCTGAAGCTGTGGGACACCCTGTGGCAGGCGGCCGAGCCCCTTGGCGGCATCATCGCGGGCCGCGGCGCCTTCAACAGCCTCCGGCTGGAGAAGGGTTACCGCTCCTTCGGCACCGACATGACCTACGAGCACGACCCGTACGAGGCCGGCGTCGGCTTCGCCGTCAAGCTCGACAAGGACGACTTCATCGGAAAGGCCGCCCTGCAGCGCCGTAGGACGGAGGTACGACGGAAGCTGACCTGCCTCACCATCGACGACCCGAGGTCGGTCGTCATGGGCAAGGAGCCGGTGTACGACGGCGACCGCGCGGTCGGCTACGTCACCAGCGCGGCCTACGGCTACACGATCGGCAAGGGCATCGCCTACGCGTGGCTGCCGAGCGAACTCGCGGCTCCCGGTACGGCGTTGCACATCGGCTACTTCGACCAGCGGGTCGAGGCGGTCGTGGCCGAGGAGCCGTTGTTCGATCCGTCGATGTCCCGGCTCCGCGGGTGAGGGTGATCAGTCCGGAGAGCCCATCCGGTGGCTGATCTCGTCCGCGCCCCTCATCAGCACAGGGGCGAACTTGTGGATGCGTTCCTCGGTGAAGCGGTACGCGGGGCCGGAGGCGCTGAGGGCGGCGACGACGTCGCCCTCGCGGGACCGGATCGGGGCCGCGACGGCGTGCAGTCCGATCTCCAGTTCCTCCAGCGTCACCGCGTATCCGCGCTCCCGGGTCTCGGCGAGGCTCTTCTCCAGCTTGGTCTTCGCGGTGAGCGTGTGCGGGGTCATCTTCTGCATCCCCGACGCCGCGAGCACTTCGGCGCGCTCCTTCGCCGGCCGGTGGGCCAGCAGGATCTTGCCGCTCGACGTGGCGTGCACCGGGGTCAGCCTCCCGACCCAGTTGTGCGCACCGACCGCTCCGGGGCCCCGTACCTGGTAGAGGTTGACGGCGTAATGCTCTTGCAGCACCGCGATGTTGACCGTCTCGCCGATCTCCTCGCTGAGCCGCTCGCACACCGGCCGGCCCTGCTGCGTGATGTCCAGGCGGCTCGTGACCGCGCCCGCCAGCCGCACGATCCCGAAGCTGAGCCGGTACTTGCCCCGCTCGGTTGTCTGCTCGACCAGACCGCGCGACTCCAGCGCACCGAGGAGGCGGAACGCGGTCGACTTGTGGACGTCGATCTCGGCGGCGACCTCGCTGACACCCGCCTCGCCGCGTTGGGCGAGGATCTCCAGGACGCTGACCGCACGGTCGACGGACTGCACGCCACTCACCGCGGGACCTGTTGTTTCTCCATCTGCCGCGTGGTTGCTCATAGCGCAACTATACGGCGGCCTACCGGATGCGGGGATGGTGCCGACGTTCGAAAATCGGGGCGTGACGCTCGCCATGTGTCCATATGTGTCCATGTGGGTGTGCGGGTCACGCGGTGTGTTCAGCACACAGGCAGCCCACACCCCGCTCGATCCACTCCTGGCCGGTCCACTCGGGATGCCTGTCGATCAGCAGTGCCCGGACCTCGGTGACGATCTCGTCCTCGCCCATCGCGAAGTCCCGGCGCCGCCAGGTCTCGTCGCGCAGTTCGCGCAGATGATCGCGGACGTCGGCGAGCGCCTGAGGGCCGCCGATGTCGCCGTGGCCGGGGACCACCACGCGGCGGTCGGTGGCGGCCAGTCGGTCCAGCACCGCCAGCCAGCGCACGCCTGAGACGTCCGTGTCGTACGGAGGGAACCACGGGAAGATGGCGAACTGTCCGGTCTCGGCGAGGTCCCCGGTGAACAGCACCCCGGCGTCGGGCACTTCGACGACCTGGTCGCCCTTGGTGTGCCCGCGGCCGGTGGACCGCAGCCGCACGGTCCGGCCCCCGAGGTCCAGGTCGTACCCGGCGTCGTAGACCAGGTCGGGGGTGGGCACGGGGACGCCTTCGAGGCGGTCGGCGATCGGCTCGCCGAGGCCCCGGAACAGGCGGCCCCGTGCGAGCTCGGACGCGCAGGCGAGGACCTGCTCGGCGTTGGCGGTGCCGATGCCCGTCTCGACGACCAGTACGGCCCGGTCACCGCCGATGACACCGATGTTCGGTACCAGTCCCACCCGCTGGTTCGGGATCACCAGCAGGTCGGCGGCGATCTCCCGGGCGCCGGCGACCTGCACGGCGGGGTCGGGCAATGGTTCTTCCGGTGTCACCGCTTCTCTCGTCATGCTCCGATTCCACTGCGGGGGCGCCGAGAGCGTCCAGGACCGATGCGGTGGCCTCGATACCGTACGGGTATCCTCCCTTGTCATGGAGCTGCGTACGCTGCGCTCCTTCGTGGCCGTCGCCGAGGAACTCCACTTCGGCCGGGCCGCCGCCCGGCTGCACATGAGCCAGCCGCCGCTGAGCCGGGCCATCAAGCAGCTGGAGGCCGACGTCGGCACCGCTCTGCTGCTCCGCTCGTCTGCGGGCGTCGCCCTCACCCCGGCGGGGGCGGTGCTTCTGGACGAGGCGCGCGCCCTGCTCGACCGGGCCGACCGGGTACGCGAACGCGTGGCGACGGCCGCAGGCGCAGCGACGCTCACCATCGGCTTCCTGGGTGACGGCACGGACCGGGGCGCCACACGACTGGCCGCCGCGTACCGCAGGCGCCACCCCCGCGTCGAGGTCCGCATCCGCGAGACCGACCTGACCGATCCGACCTGCGGCCTGCGCGCCGGGCTGGTCGACGTCGCTCTGACCCGCGCACCGTTCGACGAGACCGGCCTGACCGTGCACGTGCTGCGCGCCGACCCGGTCGGCGCCGTGCTGCGCGCCGACGACCCGCTGGCCCGCCGTGACCGCCTGGAGCTGGCCGACCTGGCAGGCCGGCCCTGGTTCCAGTTCCCGGCCGGCACCGACCCGCTCTGGCAGGCGTACTGGAACGGCGGCGAGCCGCGTGAGGGGCCGGTGGTGCGCGGTGTCCAGGAGTGCGTGCAGGCCGTCCTCTGGAACGGCACGGTCGGGATGGCCCCGCTCGGGCACGAGATGGCCGAGGCGCTGGCCGTGGTGCCGTTCGTCGACATGGCGCCGAGCCGCGTGGTGGCGGCGTGGAACGAGGCCGGGGCGAGCCCGCTGATCGAGCCCCTCGTCCGGATCGCCACCGCTGCCTACCGCGACTGAGCACCTCTCCGTACGGCGCGCGCACTTCCGCGGCCGGTCCACGAACCGGTCGGTCCTGTGTCGCGTCCTCCTCGAAGGACGGGACGCCGGCGCATGAGACGGGTGTGCGTGCGGCGGGAAGGGCGGGCCGGGACGATGGCGGGAACGGGTGCAGCATGACGGGTGAGGTCACGGGGATGGTGATGTGCGCCCTCGCGGGCGCGCTGTGTCTGTGGGCTGCTGTCCGCGAGGGGCGGTTGCAGGGCCGGCTGCGCCGGTACGGGGTACACGCCGAGGGGGTGGTGGTCGACCGGGAGCGGTTTGCGTCGGACGATCCGTGGTCGCCGGTGATCGAGTTCACCGACCGCCAGGGACGGCGTACCCGGTTCCGGCCCAGAGCGACCGGCACCGGCCTCGGACTGGACATCGGGACCCATGTCCCGGTCGTTCACCTGCCCGAACAGCCCGATACGGCCCGGGTGTTCACCCGGAGGCACCGCATGGCCCCCTTCATCCTGCTGTCGATCGGCGGGACGACGTTCCTCGGTACTTCGGTTCTGATCGCAGTGACCCGCTGAGCTGGGGGAAGGCGACGACTCCTGCGATCTTCCGTCCGCGCCGACACCTGCCCGAAAAAAACTTGGCCGCGGATGTCGAGAACCGGTGACCTGCTCCGTCCCCGGGGTGAACGCGACCACAATGGGTCGCACCAGCACCGAGGAGACCATCATGGCCAAGTACCTGCTGCTCAAGCACTACCGCGGCGCTCCGGCGGCGGTGAACGACGTGCCCATGGACCAGTGGACGCCGGAGGAGATCTCGGCGCACGTGCAGTACATGCGGGACTTCGCGGACCGGCTGGAGAAGGCCGGAGAGTACGTCGACGGGCAGGCGCTCGCCCCCGAGGGGACGTGGGTGCGGTACGACGGTGAGGGGAGCCCGCCGGTCACCGACGGGCCGTTCGCCGAGACCAAGGACCTCATCGCCGGATGGATGATCATCGACGTCGACAGCTACGAGCGGGCCGTCGAACTGGCCGGCGAGCTGTCGGCCGCCCCCGGCGCCGGCGGGAAGCCGATCCACGAGTGGCTGGAGCTGCGCCCGTTTCTCGCCGCGCCGCCCACCGTCGCGGACTGCCACGCCGGTGGATGAGGCGCTCCTCAGAAGCCTCACTCCGAGCGTGCTGACCGTCCTCGTCCGCCGCGGAGCCGACTTCGCGGCGGCCGAGGACGCCGTACAGGACGCCCTGGTCGAGGCGGTCCGCGTCTGGCCGGCCGACCCTCCGCGCGACGCGAAGGGCTGGCTGATCACCGTGGCGTGGCGCAAGTTCCTCGACGCGACCCGGTCGGACGCCGCCCGGCGCCGGCGTGAGGACCTCGTCGACGAGGAGCCGGCGCCAGGGCCCGCGCCCGCGCTCGACGACACGCTCCAGCTCTACTTCCTGTGCGCGCACCCCTCGCTCACACCGTCGTCGGCGGTCGCGCTCACCCTGCGCGCCGTCGGCGGCCTCACCACCCGGCAGATCGCCCAGGCCTACCTGGTGCCCGAGGCGACCATGGCGCAGCGCATCAGCCGCGCCAAGCGCACCGTCTCCGGCGTGCGGTTCGACCAGCCCGGCGACGTCGCCACCGTGCTGCGCGTCCTCTACCTGGTCTTCAACGAGGGCTACTCCGGCGACCTCGACCTCGCCGCCGAGGCCATCCGGCTCACCCGCCAGCTCGCGGCCACGATCGACCACCCCGAGGTGGCGGGGCTGCTCGCCCTCATGCTGCTCCACCATGCCCGGCGCGCGTCGCGGACCGCGCCCGACGGGAGCCTGGTGCCGCTCGCCGAGCAGGACCGCGGCAAGTGGGACACCAAGTCGATCGCCGAAGGCGTCGACATCCTGCAGTCGGCGCTTGCCCGCGACCGGCTCGGCGAGTTCCAGGCCCAGGCCGCCATCGCGGCACTCCACGCCGACGCACCCAGAGCCGAGGAGACCGACTGGGTGCAGATCGTCGAGTGGTACGACGAGCTCACGCGCCTGACCGACAGCCCGGTCGTCCGCCTCAACCGAGCGGTCGCCGTGGGCGAGGCCGACGGACCACGCGCGGGCCTCGCCGCGCTCGCGGAGCTGGACGACTCGCTGCCCCGCCACACCGCGGTGGCGGCGTACCTGCACGAGCGCGACGGCGACCTGGCGACGGCGGCACGGCTCTACACCGAGGCGGCCCAGCAGGCCCCCAACCTCGCCGAACGCGACTACCTGACCCGCCAGGCCGCCCGCCTCAACACCCGCCGACGACGCTGACCCCCGCCGCTGGGTGCCACCGCTTCACGGCGTCGCCGGGTGCGTCGACTCCGCCGTGGCCTGGCTCTCGTGGTCCCGTTGGGTGCCGACGCTGAACTCGTGGGTGTACGCGGCCTCCCCGACCGTGGCGCGCAGGCGGCCGGAGATGCGCTCCACGTCGCCCTGCTCCGCAGGGGGGTGCGGGGCCCCGGCCCGCTCCCTGGCCGCCGCCGCCGTACCGAGCAGACGGATCGCCCGCTGCGCGGCCCCGGCCAGGGAGTACGCACCCGCCAGGCCCTCGAGGGCCAGGGCGACCGAGCGGGGGTCCTTGGTCGTCGCGGCGGCCGCGAGGCCGTCCCGGTGGTACGCGAGCGCCCGGCCGGTGTCGCCGCGCTGCTCGGCGATGAACCCCAGCTCGGCCAGGACCAGAGCGAGGCCCGGTCCGTCGCCGCGCCGGCGGTTCCAGGCGAGCCAGGGCCGCAGCCACTCCTCGGCGGCGTCCAGCCGGCCCTGGCGCCGGGCGCTCAGCGCGAGGCCCAGCGCGGCGAACTGCTCGGCGGGCTGGTTGCCCTGCCCGACCGCGAGCCGCAGGGCACGCGTGTGCAGGTCGTCGGCCTCGTCGTAGCGCTGGGTGAGCAGGGCGATCCTGCCGAGGCCCGACAGCTTCGTGGACATCTCCGGCCAGGTCTCCAGGGCCTGGGCGATCCGCAGGCTCTCCCGGTGCAGCTGGGCCGCCCGGTCGTAGTCGCCGTTGATCTCGGCGAGCCTGCCGAGCACGTCCGTCGTCTTCAACCGGCCCCACAGGTCGCCCAGTTCCGCGAAGAGGGCGCGGGCGTCCTCGGCGTTGCCGCGCAGCGACTCCAGGTCACCGCGGGCCAGGGCGAAGCAGGCACGTGTGGTCAGCGCCGCCGCGGTGCCCCACGCGTCGCGCAGGGTGCGGAAGCGGACCAGGACGCGCTCGACGCGCTGCTCGCCCGCGACCAGCGCCCCCACCGTCCACTGCGCGTGCGCCAGGAACCACTGCGCCCTGGTCGACTCCAGGGTGGACGCGGGATCGTACGCGTCCATCTCGTCGCACTCCCGGTCGTGCTCGCCGAGCAGCAGGCGGATGCCCGTGTGCCAGAACTCCGCCTCCCGGCGCTCCTCGGGCACGGCCTCGCCCGGCGTGTCCAGGGCCGTGGCCAGCGCCCTGCGGGCCTCACCCAGCCGGCCCCGGACATACCAGTACCAGGTCAGCGAGTTGACCAGGCGCAACGCTTCCTGCGCGGCCCCGGCCCGGGCGGCCTCGGCCAGCGCGCGCTGCACATTGGCCGCCTCCAGGTCGAGGTACTGGAACCAGCGCGACTGCTCCCGCTCGTGCAGATGCGGCCGGGCGCGCTCGGCGAGGCGGACACAGTGGTGAAGATGCCGCCCCGCGGTCCCGGCGTGCTCACCGGACTCGGCGAGCCTGTCACGCGCGTAGACCGCGACGGACTCCAGCAGGCGATAGCGGGGGCCCTGCGGTCCCTCGGTGCGGACCGCCAGCGAGCGCTCCACGAGCAGACTCAGCGCGTCGAGGACGTCGGCCGGCGACACGCCGCCCCCGGAGCACACCTCCTCGGCGGCCCGCAGGCCGCACCCCTCGCTGAACACCGACAGCCTGCGCAGCACGGTCTGCTCCCGGACGTCGAGCAGGCCCCAGCTCCAGTCGAGCGTCGCCTGAAGGGTCCGGTGCCGTGAAGGGGCGTCCCGGTAACCGCTGTTGAGGACCTTGAAACGGTCGTCGAGACGGTCGTGCAGCTCCCTGATGCCCAGCGAACGCACGCGGGTGGCCGCCAGTTCCAGGGCGAGCGGGATGCCGTCGAGGCGCCGGCACACATCCGCGACGAGGGGGGCGGTGGTGGCGTCGAGCACGAACTCCGGGTCCGTCGCCCGGGTCCTGTCCACGAAGAGGCGTACGGCGCCCGCGCTCGTCAGCGCGTCGAGGTCCGGCAGGTCCTCCGGGGGCAGCGACAGCGGCGCCACCGGATACACCGTTTCGTCCCGGGTGCGCAGCGGTTCCTGGCTGGTCGTCAGGATGTGCAGGTGCGGGGCCCGGCCCAGCAGCAGGCCGGCCAGCTGCGCGACGGCCTCCACGACGTGTTCGCAGTTGTCCAGCACGAGCAGCAGCCGCCGGCTGGCCAGCGCGCTCGCCAGGCGCTCCGTCGGGCCCTTGGCGTCGTCGTCCGAGGTGTTCTCGCGGATGCCCGCCGTCGCCATGACCTGCTCGGCCAGCGACTCGGCGTCGGCGAACCGCTCCAGGCCCCCGGCGTCGGCGAGTTCCACCAGCCAGGTGCCCTCGCCGAACGCGCCGGCCAGGCTCTGGGCCGTGGCCTGGGCGAGGCGGGTCTTGCCGACCCCTCCGGGCCCGTGAGCGTCACCAAGCGGCGCTGTAGGAGCAGCGTCCGGATCGCCTGCACATCCTGTTCGCGGCCCACCAGGGGCGAGGCCGAACCGGTCGGCCCCGGACCTGCAGGCGGCCCCGCGGCCGACTGCGCGGGTGGCTCCGGCCGGGCCAGAACGGGGTCGTGGCGCAGGATGGCCTGCTGCAGCGCCTCCAGGGACGGTCCCGGGGTCAGCCCCAACTCGTCGTCGAGCCGGCGCCTCAGATCGTTGAAGCAGTCGAGCGCCTCGGAGGAGCGTCCCGCCTGGTAGAGCGCCCACATCAGCGCGCCCCGCAGCCCTTCGCGCAACGGATGCTGCTCCACCAGCTCCGTCAACTCGCCCACCAGCAGGCTGTGCTCGCCCAACTCCAGCCGCACCCCGGCGTGTTCCTCCACCGCCGTCAGGCGCTCCTCCTCCAGGCTCGCCGCCGTCGGCCGCACGGACGGCTGATCCGCGAACTCGGCGAAGGCCGGGCCGCGCCACAGGGCCAGCGCCTCGGTGTACAGCGCCGCCCGCGTCTCCGGGTCCTCGCCGGACCTGGCCCGCGCGACCAGTTCGCGGAACCGCCCGGCGTCGAGCGCTCCGGCAGGGATGTCCAGGACGTATCCGGGCGGCCGGTGCGCGATCAGCTCGCGGCCGCCCGGCTCCGCGTCCTCCAGTGTGCGCCGCAGTTGGGACACCTTGGCCTGGAGCGACGCCGAGGGCCGTGCCGTGAACGTCGAGCCGCCCCACAGGCCCTCGATGAGCCGGCCCGCCGGGACGACCTGCCCGTGGTGCGCCAGCAGATCGGCGAGGAGCATCCGCACCTTGACTTCGGGTACCCGCACGACACGCCTGGTGTCCGTGCGCACCTCCAGCGGCCCCAGTACCCCGAATTCCATGATCTCAGCGTAACCGGCTGCCGACCGACGCGACTTGCGACGAAAAGGGCTCGGCCACGCGCCCGAAGTGCCTGCACGCAGCATTTCCGAAGCCGTCCGAAGCGAATCCGAAGGGGCAAATGCCAGGGTTTCCCGAGGCCACTTCGTACTGGAGGAATTGATTCATGGATGACAACCACACCCACACCTCGGTTTCGGTGCTCGGCCTCGGCCTGATGGGGCAGGCCCTGGCCGCCGCCTTCCTGAAGGCGGGTCACGCCACCACCGTGTGGAACCGTTCGGCGGACAAGGCCGACGGCCTCGTCGCGGACGGCGCCGTGCTCGCCGCGAACCCCGCCGACGCCGTCGCCGCGAGCGACCTCGTCATCGTGTGCGTGTCGACGTACGACGTGGTGCACGACGTCATCGGCTCGCTGGGCGACGCCCTGCACGGCAAGACCGTGGTCAACCTGACCACGGGCTCATCCGAGCAGGCCCGCCAGAGCGCCGAGTGGGCGGAGAAGAACGGAGCCAACTACCTCGACGGCGCCATCATGATCACCCCGCCCGGCATCGGCGCCGAGACCTCGGTCCTGTTCTACGCCGGCGACAAGGCCGTCTTCGATGCCCACGAGCCCGTGCTGAAGCTCCTCGGCGGCGGCACCACCTACCTCGGCACCGACCACGGCAAGCCCGCCCTGTTCGACGTGTCGCTGCTGGGCCTGATGTGGGGTGCCCTCAACAGCTTCCTGCACGGCGTCGCCATCGTGGAGACCAGCGGCGTCAAGGCGCAGGAGTTCCTGCCGTGGGCGCACATGTGGCTCGACGCCATCAAGATGTTCACGGCCGACTACGCCGCGCAGATCGACGCCGGCGACGAGAAGTTCCCGGCCGACGACGCCACCCTGGAGACGCACCTGGGTGCGCTCAAGCACCTCGTCGAGGAGAGCGAGGCGCTCGGCATCGACACCGAACTGCCCAAGTACTCCGAGGCGCTGATGGAGCGCATCATCGCCCAGGGCCACGCCAAGAACAGCTACGCCAGTGTCGTGAAGGCGTACCGCCGCCCTTAGCGATGACCGTGTCCGGCAGGCGCCCCGGCCCTTCAGCCTGCGTCGGTGCCCTTGGCTCTGACGGTGATCCGCGCGTAGTCGTACCCACCGGGCTCGGGCGACGGATTGTAGGTGATCGTGAACGTTCGCCGTACGTCGCCGAAGCGGTCGGAGCACGTCATCTCGGACGGGCTGGTGCGCTTCGGCTCGGCGGTGATGTCGTACGTACGAAGGAAGTCCTTGACGCTCGAGTCCTGGCTGTTGCCCACCTCGTACCGGAGCGGCCAGGAACCACACCAGCCTCTTGCGTCGGCGCGGCCTCGTGGGGCGGCCCGTAGGCGTACTCACCCGTTCCATGTGCGTACTCCGCTCTGCCCGCCCATGTATTACTCGTTGTCCTGACCCGACTGGTGGAGCCTGGCCATTCGGGCGTCCGACACGTTGCCCATCGCGGGTACCGGAGTCGCCTTGTTCGCGTCCTAGTTGTAGCGGTCGTACACGTGGGTCGGGTAGCGGATCGTGGTCCTGGGCTCGCATGCCGGGCCTGGCACGACCTCGACCTGGGCGACCGTGTTGTAGTGGAAGGAGCCGACCGCGTGATACCAGTCGGGGTCCCTCTCGGCGGTCCAGCCCTGCCAGCCGGACTGCTGGACGTATTTCACGGGCTTCCCGGTGCGGTCGTATTCGGCGAGGGCCCGCGCCCCCCGGGGCGGGCCGGGCTCACTGACGACCGTGCACGCACAAGGCGCGAGCGGCACGACCCTGTCGGTCCTGGCGGGCGCCGGAGTGGAGTGGGGCCGTCATGCCCTACTTGGTGATGTGGGTGTCGCTTGAGCGGAGGGCGGCGCGGAGCGCGGTGCGGACGCCTGTCACGACCACGGCGATCAAGCACAGGGCGATGATGGTCTCGGCCCACAAGAAGGCGAACCAGTCCAGCACGCAGCCGATCGGGGGCGAGCCGGGGGCGGTGTTGCGGAACGCCGCGAGAGCGAACAGCGTGGCGGCCATCCAGGAGAGGGCAGGCCAGACCAGGCTCTCACCACGGGTCGTCAGGTACCAGGCCCCGATGAGCACGGATCCCGCCAGCGCCCACATCACGACCATCATGAAGACCGCGAAGGCGAGCAGGCTGCCCGATCGGGCCAGCCTCAGCCCCAGGACGGCCTCCTGTACGGAAGGAGGGGGCGTCGCGGAGATGGAGAAGAGCGTGGCGTTGTTGGAGAAGAGCATCCGCACCGGCACCTGCTTGCCACCCATCAGTGCCCAGAACTCGATGTCGGTCTCGTACGTGTCGAACGGATAGTCGCTGATCGATCCACCCGTGATCGCGACCTGCACGTCCTTGGGCGCGAGCCGCTCGTGCGCCTCGAACAACAGGTCGCTGAGGGTCGCCACGGAGGTCTGGAGGTTGAGATCGGCCACCGGTGCCGTCCCCTCCTCCTCGCCGAGAGCCCCGTGCGGGGTGACCCGCACCCGCAGGACGAGCTCTCTGGCCGCGGCGTCGACGCTCTGGACGGTGGCCTCCACATCCACCCGGTCGGCGGTTCGGGATCCGACCGTGTGGACCGTGTCGTTCGCGTTCCGCTCGGTGAACTGCAGCCATGACCCAACGGACACCGCCACCAGGATCAGGAGGGCGAGGGGAAGCAGGACCGGCAGGATCGATGCCCCGAACCGTCGTGGACGGGGCGAGTGCGAGGGCGGGGCCATGGTGACTCCGACGAGGTGAGAAGGGCAACGGGCTCGTCCCGCTCGGCGTCGGGAGCGGCCCTTTCGCCCGCGCGGCGCGTGACGGGCATGTCGGCCTGCCGTCCGGCACGGCCGCACACGCAGTCACTTGTCGATCACAGGAGGCTACTGTAGGTGTTCGATGGATCGTCGCCACGGAGGCGGAGGCTCATCGGCCGTGCCGAGGGGTGCTGACATGACTGAAGGCCGGCTCGGCGCGCCCTTGCGGACTGACCCGTGCTCAGCAAGACGGTCGCGTCGCGAGCAGGCCCTGGGCTGCGAACAAGGACGGCTGTCGAGAACCCTGAGCGCGTGCCATCGAAGCTGAGCGGCATGCGGGTCAGCGCCCCCGCATCAGGAGGTGGAGCACTGCCACCACGGCGACACCGGCGACGAGGCCGATGCCGAACGGCGGGTGCTCGAAGGCGACGAACACAGTGAGCCTGTTCCCACGAGGAGACTGCGACGGCCACCGTGCAGTGGTCTGGCGGGGTGCCGGACGAGTCCGGGAAGAAGGACTCCGACCTCTCCCAGGCGCTGGCGTTCGCACCGTACGCGACGTTCTCCACGTCGGTGCCGGAGACGTTCCCCACAGAGAACAGTCAGGGTTTCCTCGGCAACCCGGTGTTCGTGCGCTGCGACATGGTGTACTTCCCGGCGGGCTGCGTGTTCCGGGACTACATGCCCGGCTAGGTGTTCAACACCGCCAAGACCCCGGCGGCTGCCGCGCACGCCTGGCCGATCCAGGCGAAGATCCGCGAAGGTGCGCCACTGAGCTACCTCCCCGACCGCAGGGGCGATACGGGCGAGCACGGTGAGCGCAACAAGTACGGCCGCGACCACGACGCCAACCGCAGGGTCATCTGCCCGGACGGCTGGGCCGCCAAATCCGGCCACCCGGATACCACACCGGTGACCGGCATCTCCGCCGGCGACAAGCCGTCCTGTGACGAGTTCACCTTCGCGGCGAGTTACAACAGCGGCGGAATGCCCTCCGACATGGGCGGCACCAACCAGGTCACCTCGGGCGACAAGTGCGCGCAGGCCTACGCCACCAAGCTGTCGGACAGTACTTGGCGTCTGAACGTTGACGAGCGCACGGCCGCGCCGACGTGGTCCGAAGTATGCGGCCGGTCCGCGATGTCCGGGTGGGGCAACTCCACCTCGATGAGCCGCTTCCCCACGTTCGCCAAAGAGCTCCGGCTGATCGATCAGGACGCGTATTTCGTCAGGACGCCGGGCTTCGACACGTGCGACGCCTCGAAGCCGACGATCAAGTGCGACATCCGGTAGCACGATACTGACGCTCACCGCATGTGCGGCCCGGGGCCGGTCACAGGGCCGACCCCGGGCCGCGCCACACCGGAGAACGGAGACACGCAGTGAGTTCCGGCGGGATCACATGGATAGCCGACGAGGACATCTCCTGGCTCGGCTACGCAATCAAGCTGGCCCGGGGCCTGACCGGCGAACAGCTCGCCGCCCGCCTCGCCGCTCCCGGCGGCCCCGTACCGGGGAAGGCCACCACCGGGCCGCAGGCCGAAGAGCTCATCGACAGGCTCGACGCGGAGCGCGGCGACGCCGACAGCATTGCCGTCCGCTACGGCGACCACGCCGGCCTGGGCTTCGCCATTGCCTACGGTCACTGGCCGTCCGTCCTCGGGCCCGCGTACCACGACGGGACATCCCGAGACGGGGTCCACGTCTTCGAGCTTTACTACGAGAAGCAGAACCCGAAGGTCCCACCACCCGCATTCGCCTACTTCCACGACGACCATTATGTGTGCGGCTTCGACATGTATATGCACACCTGGTCGCAGGAGATCACCGGCCCCGGCGCCGACCTCGTCCGCGCCGACATCATCGCGGCCGGAATCCCGGAGGAGAGGGAGAGGGACACGGCGCACCGTGCATCTCTTGCCGTTCTGGAGCAGCGCTTCGAACTGGCGCTGCCGCGTGATCTGGTCCTCGACGCGGCACTGCCCACTGCGCTCGTCAGAGGGCAGCAGCCGCGCTGAGCCGTCCCCGTGATTGCAGGCGGCCCCCAGCGCTCCAGTTGGTTCGGGGTGCGCGCCCACGTGCCCTCGGGATCGACGCTCCGCATGGCGTCCTTCATCTTCTCCACGCCCAACTCGTGCCGGGTGCCGTAGAAGTGCGTGGACAGCCCCGGCCGGACCCGCACCCGGCTGCAGTACTGAACCAACGCAAGGTGTCGGATTTTCACGGAGCATGGCTACCGTGTCAGGTTGCCTGGAGTGCAACGGTGCCTCCAGGCGACCGACTTCACCCTCTAGAAGAAGCCAAGTTTCCGAGGGCTGTAAGAACAAAGAATGTTCTTCGTCTGCTGGTAGTGCTCCAGCATCATCTTGTGCGTCTCACGCCCGATCCCCGAGCCCTTGTAGCCACCGAACGCCGCGTGCGCCGGATAAGCGTGGTAGCAGTTCGTCCAGACGCGGCCCGCCTGGATCGCGCGGCCCGCGCGGTACGCGGTGTTGATGTCGCGGGTCCACACGCCCGCGCCGAGGCCGTACAGCGTGTCGTTGGCGATCTTGATGGCGTCGCCGAAGTCGTCGAAGGGTGTCACCGAGACGACCGGGCCGAAGATCTCCTCCTGGAAGATCCGCATGCGGTTGTCGCCCTCGAAGATCGTCGGCTGGACGTAGTAGCCCCCCTTCAACTCGCCGTCGTGCTCGATGCGTTCACCGCCCGTGAGAACCCTCGCGCCTTCCTGTCGGCCGATGTCCAGGTAGGAGAGGATCTTCTCCAGCTGGTCATTGGAGGCCTGCGCGCCGATCATCGTGTCCGTGTCGAGGGGGTGGCCGCTCTTGATCTGCTCGGTGCGGGCGACCGCCGCCTCCATGAACTCGGCGTACTGGCCGCGCTGGACCAGCGCCCGGGACGGGCAGGTGCACACCTCGCCCTGGTTGAGCGCGAACATCGTGAAACCTTCGAGCGCCTTGTCCCGGAAGTCGTCGTTCGCCGCCCAGACGTCGTCGAAGAAGATGTTCGGGGACTTGCCGCCGAGTTCGAGGGTGACCGGGGTGATGTTCTCCGAGGCGTACTGCATGATCAGCCGGCCGGTCGTGGTCTCACCGGTGAACGCCACTTTGGCCACCCTGGGGCTCGACGCCAGCGGCTTGCCCGCCTCCACGCCGAAGCCGTTGACGATGTTGAGCACGCCGGGCGGGAGCAGATCGGCGACCAGGCTGAGCCAGTAGTGGATGGACGCCGGGGTCTGTTCGGCCGGCTTGAGTACGACCGCGTTGCCGGCCGCCAGCGCGGGGGCGAGCTTCCAGGTGGCCATGAGGATCGGGAAGTTCCACGGGATGATCTGCGCGACCACGCCCAACGGCTCGTGGAAGTGGTACGCCACCGTGTCGTCGTCGACCTCGCCGAGCGACCCTTCCTGCGCCCTGATCGCGCCCGCGAAGTAGCGGAAGTGGTCGATGGCCAGCGGGATGTCCGCCGCCAGCGTCTCGCGCACCGGCTTGCCGTTCTCCCAGCTCTCTGCGACCGCCAACTGCTCCAGGTTCGCCGCCATCCGGTCCGCGATCTTGAGCAGGATGTCGGCCCGCTCGGTCACCGACATCCGGCCCCACGCGGGGGCGGCCGCGTGCGCTGCGTCGAGCGCCCGCTCCACGTCCGCCGCCGTGCCCCTCGCGATCTCGGTGAACGGCTGTCCGTTCACCGGCGACGGGTTCTCGAAGTACTGCCCCCGGATCGGCGGCACGTACTCACCGCCGATGAAGTGGTCGTAGCGCGCCTGGTAGGAGACGATCGCACCCTCGGTGCCGGGCGCCGCATAACGGGTCATACTGCTCTGCCTCCCGAAGAAGCGCTGCCCGCCGTTGGGCAGCTCTCGGCGCGAGGCTAGGGACGGCGAGGTTGCAAGTACGTTGCGCGCGCCTGGGGTAGAGCCAGGGCGCCGAGGCTCTCGACAAGGACGGAACTCGGTCAGCGGGTCGGGCGGCGTTCCCAAGCGGGCGGTGCCGTGAGTTCGGACTCCAAGGCGGCCAGCCGCGACCGGACCGCCGACGTCGGACGCACCGCCGCGAGTGCCCGCCATACGTCGAGGTCGTCCTCGCCCCACGGCGCGTGTGCCCAGTCGGCCAGCAGGTCGGGATCACGACGGGTTATCAACGCCGTACGGACCCCGTCCGCGAGGCGCCGCCGGAGCCGCACCACCGCCGGTGCCTGGGAGCCGGGCAGCAGCGGGCCGGCGTATGCCATGGCCGCGCCAGTGACCGCACCGGCATCCAGACGGCGTTCGACGACTGCCACGTCCGACTCGACCGGCACCGTGAGCCGGTAGGGGCGGGAGCCGAGCAGCCCCGGGGCGAGGACTCGGCGCAGGCGGGCCAGTTCGGCCCGCAGGGTCACGGGCGTCACCGACTCGTCCTCGTACAGCGCACACAGCAACTCGTCACCGGTCAGCCCCTCCGGGTGGCGCGCCAGCAGCACCAGGATCTCGCTGTGCCGGCGACTGAGCCTGACCCTGCGGCCCCCGATGCGCAACTGCGCCTCGTCGCGGCCCAGCGCGCACAGCTCGGGCGTGTCGGCGGCGGACACCTGCGGGGCCAGCAGCGCCAGTTGGGACTCCGCGGCCCGCGCCACAGCCTGCACGAACCCCAGGCTGTGCGGATGCGCGAGCCTGTCGCCGCCGGTGATGTCCACCGCCCCGAGCACCCGCCCCGTGCGAGGATCGTGCACCGGCGCCGCCGCACAGGTCCAGGGCTGCACCCGGCGGATGAAATGCTCGGCCGCGAACACCTGCACCGGCCGGTCCACCGCGACCGCCGTGCCCGGCGCGTTCGTCCCCACCGCTGTCTCCGCCCACCGCGCACCCGGCACGAAGTTCATCCGCCCCGCTCTGCGCCGGGTCGTCGGATCACCCTCGACCCACAGCAGCCTGCCGTGCGTGTCGCATACCGCGAGCAGATGCTCCCCGTCGGCGGCGAAGGTGCCCAACAGCTCCCGGAACAGCGGCATCACCCGTGCCAGCGGATGCTCGGCGCGATAAGCGCCGAGATCGCCGTCAGCCAGCTCCACGCTCGCGGTCCCGTCCGGACCCACACCCGCCCGCGCCGAACGGCGCCATGAGTCGGCCACCACGGCACGCACCGGCTTCGGCACCGTGCCCACCTCGGTGAACGTCTCATGAGCATGACGCAGCACCCGTACCCTCTCGGCAGGGTCGGCCCCCGGCTCCAGAGCCACCCATGGATCGGTCAACTCGGCCTCCCGGAAGGCGATGCGGCTGAGGACATCGTCACTCCGGGTGCGCACGCGGACAACCTTTTCGACCCGGGTCACTCGAACGATGGCCACGCCGGTGACCCCACGTGAACTCTCAGGCCGCTTTGACCAACCGTATGTAGCCCTCCCAGTCCCAGTGCGGGCCGGGATCGGTGTGGTCGGTGCCCGGCACCTCGTGGTGGCCGATGATGTGTTCGCGATCCTTCGGTATGCCGTACCTGGTGCAGATGGCAGCTGTGAGCCGGGCAGACGCCTCGTACATGACGTCGGTGAAGTAGGAGGGCTCGTCGACCCAGCCCTCGTGCTCTACGCCGATGCTGCGCGTGTTGTGCTCCCAGTCTCCGGCGTGCCAGGCGATGTCCGCCTCGCGGACGCACTGTGACGTGTGTCCGTCGGCCGACCGGACGACGTAGTGCGCGGACACGTGCTTCCTGGGGTTCTCGAAGACGAACAGGGTCTTGGTGTAGGTGGTCTGTGTTACGTGGATGATCACCCGATCGACAGGGCGGACCGCTGCGTGGTTCGCCACTGTGTAGTTGCCGGCGCTCGCCGGGCGCCACACTGCGGGCGCGTAGTCCGGTGCGGGGACATGCGCACCGGACGGCCGCTCGGGGAGCAGGACGTACGGGACTGCGGCGAGAGCGGTGCCTTGGAGGATCAGCCGGCGGCTGGGGCGTGGTCTTGCGCGTTCCAAAGGAGTTTGCCTTTCAGGGGCGGAGGATTGCCTTTCAACGTCAGGGGATTGCGTCTTCGGCGCAGCGCGGCAGGGGGGCTCAGCGGTTGAGGTCGGCCGGGGCGCTCACCTCAGAGTCGCCGCCGTCTCCCGAAGTCGTGCGTGCACTCCGCGGTGCGTCTCGCGGGCCGGCAGCCACTGCTTGCGGATCTTGGCCACGCACGTGTAGTTGGTGTCGCACACGTTGGCCAGCGGTGACTCGACGGCCTGGGTCGCGAACTGGTAGGCGTCCAGCTCGCTGAACCCGTAGTCACGCACCAGCCACTGCACCAGGTCGAGCTGGGATATCCGGAACGCGTCCTCCAACGGCCGGGCCGAGCCCGTCGAGATGATGTGGGTGTCCGACTCGATGCGGGGCCACGGTGTGGCAAGTCCCTTGAGCAGTTCGACGACAACCACGGTGTTCATCGCACACTCGACCGCGACCCCGCAGGTTTCGCCCTCGCCCTGCCGGGCGTGTCCGTCGCCGAGGCTGAGGAGCGCGCCCTCGACGTTCACCCCGAGATAGCAGGTCACGCCCGCCCGCATCTCGGGCGTATCCATGTTCCCGCCGTGCGCGTCGGGCACCAGAGCAGAACGCACCTCCAGATTGGCGGGAGCCACTCCCACGGTCCCGTGCATGGGGTCCATGGGTAGCTCCGCCTCGAAGTCACTGTCGTGGGCTCGGAACAACGCCGTACGTCGTGTCCGGTCGAGCTGCCAGATCCAGACGGTCTCCGGAAGCGGCGGCTGCAGCGTGGCCGTGGTGTGCGTGGAGGTGAGCGCGCCGAAGAGGGGGACCGTGGTCGACGCGGCCCAGTCCCGGGCCGGTTCGATCGATACGAAGTGCACGGCGACGGTGTCCCCGGACTCGGCGCCCTCGATGTGGAACGGTCCGGTCTGCGGGTTGAGGTAGGGAAACTCGCACACCTCGGACACCAGGTCCTTCTCCGACCGCACCCGCCCGGCGAAGCAGTCCTCCGTGTACAGGTCGAGAACCGTGCCGGGCGCGATGCGGGCCACGGGCGGTGCGCCGCCGAACGTCCATGCGTACTCGCCGGGCTCGGGGCGCACGGTCAGGATCCTGGGGTCGCTCATCGCTGCACGGCTCCGTTCTGCGGAAGGTCGGTAGGACAGGTACGACAGGTGGGACACGTAGGGCAGGTGGGACACGTAGGGCAGGTGGGGAATGGAACGTTCGCGTGTCGCGCCGCAGTCCTGCGCTGCCTGCGGCTCGCGTGAATCACGGTACGGCGCCGGTGGGTTGGGCAGAAGCGAGCGTCGGTTTCCGTGGACAGCTGCGGGATTGTGGATAACTCGCTCACTCACACGAGTGAACTCAGTCTGGAATCGGGCCCGTTGTGGAATCCGAAATCGGGCCAGCTGTGAAATCGGAAACCGATGCAGGCTTGCTGCCGCCGGACGCCCGGGAGTCGGGCCGGACGCCCGGAAGTCGGCCTGGTTCCGTGCCCGGTTCCCGTGCCCGGCGCCGCCGGGATTCAGGCCCGCTCCGCCACCACCGCCGGATCGTCCAGCACCGCACGCACCACGGAGTGCGCTGCCCCCAGCAACGGCCCCTCGGGACCCAGCCGCGACACGGCTACCGGACAGGCCGGCCCCGCGGTGCGCCGGTCCAGCTCGGCTTCCAGCGACGGCAGCAGCCACGGCGCCAGCCCGGCAAGCGCGCCGCCCAGCACCACGCTCTCCGGGTCCAGCAGATTGACCGCGCCCGTCAGCGCGATGCCGAGCGCCGTTCCCGCGTCGTGCAGAGCGCGCCGTACGTCCTCGTCGCCCTCGGCCGCACGATCGGCGAGCAGGCCGACGCGGTCCTCGCCCGGTTCCAGCCCGGCCGCGCGCAGAACTGCCTCCTCGCCGGCGTACTGCTCCAGGCACCCGCGCCCCCCGCACGGACACGCGGGTCCGTCCGGCTGGACGGGTACATGGCCCAACTCGCCCGCAAAACCGTGCGTTCCGCGCAGCAGCCCGCCGTCCACCACGACCGCCGCACCGATGCCGATCTCCGCCGACACGTGCACGAAGTCGCGCGCAGTGCCGTCGCCGAGCCAGAGCTCGGCGAGCGCGCCGAAGTTGGCCTCGTTGCCTACGCTCAGTGGGAAGTCCAGGGGCAGCAGACCGCCGAGGTCCGTGTCCCGCCAGTCGAGGTTGGGGGCGCGCACGACCGTCCGGGCGTCCCGCGCCACCAGACCCGGCACCGCGACCGCCAGACCTGCGGGCCACAGTCCCTCGTGCTCGGCCTCGGCGACGACCTGGCGCACCAGCTCGTCGAGTTCCGCGAGCACCGGTGCGGGCGCCCGGCCCCGATTCGCGCCGTGCCGCACCGCCCGGGACCGCACCTCGCCGCGCAGATCGACCGCGCAGACGGCGAGATGGTCGACGCCGACCTCGGCCCCGATCCCGGCCGGGCCGTGCCCGCTGACGGCCAGCGCCGAGCCGGGGCGGCCCACCCGGCCGGGTCGCTCGGGTCCGAGTTCCTCCAGCAGGCCGGAGCGGATCAGCTCGTCGACCAGGGTGGACACTGCCGCGCGCGTCAGCCCGATACGGGAGGCGACGGCGGCACGCGAGAGCGGACCCGCGGCGCTGACGGTGTGCATCACCCGGGCGAGGTTGCGGCGGCGCATGCCCTGCTGGGTGTTCGGCAGCGCGCGCCCGGCTCCGGTCGGGTGGGCCTCGTGCAGCGGTGCGGTCATGCCTCCGTCAATCCTCGTCAGTGCTCAGTGCTCAGTGCTCAGTGCTCAGTGCTCAGTGCTCAGTGCTCAGGGAGCCTCGGGGCTCCGCTCCAGCAGCGGGGCCGCGTCGGAGAGTACCCCGGTGATCCTGGCCAGCGTCTCGTCGTCCCGCTCCACAGCGTCCAGCACCGGCCCGCGCGTGGTGTTCCAACGCCGGGCTACCGCGGCCGGATCCTCGCCGGTCAGCAGACCGGCCGCCTGGGCGGCGGCTCCGAGCGCGACCAGTTCCCTGGCCTCGGGGACCTGCACCGGGCGCCCCGACAGCCGTCGCACGGTCTGCTGCCAGGCCGTGCCCCGGGCGCCGCCGCCGATCAGCAGCAGCGGCGCGGAGCGGTCCGCGTCCTCGTCCAGGACCAGGTCCAGGGCGCCGAGCAGCGCGTGGACGGCGCCGTCGTAGGCGGCCTGCAGGAGTTGGCCGGCGGTCGTGTCGTGGCGTAGACCGTGCAGCAGACCGGAGGCGTTCGGCAGGTTCGGAGTGCGTTCGCCGTCCAGGTAGGGCAGGAGTGTGAGGCCCGTGGTGGGTTCCACGGCCTCGCGGTCGAGGCCCAGCAGGGTCGCGAGGCGGTCGACGGCGAGCGTGCAGTTCAGGGTGCAGGCAAGAGGCAGCCAGTCGCCGTGCGCGTCGGCGAAGCCCGCCACGGTGCCGGTCGGGTCGGCGGGGCGCCGCCTCGACACGGCGTACACCGTGCCCGAGGTGCCGAGGCTCAGTACGGGCATGCCGGGCCGCAGGCCGAGGCCCAGTGCCGCAGCGGCGTTGTCCCCGGTGCCGGGCGCGACCAGGGTGCCCTTGGAGAACGGCAACTCGTGGCTGTCGCGCACGGTGCCCGCGATCTCGCCGGGTCGGACCACACGGGGCAGCATCGCGGGGGCGAGCCCCACGCGCGCGAGGATCTCTTCGTCGTACGACTCCGTCCCCGACGCCCACCAGCCCGTACCCGAGGCGTCGCCGCGGTCGGTGGTGCCCTGCCCTGTGAGGCGTTCGGTGAGGTAGTCGTGGGGGAGACGTACGGCCTTGGTGGCCCGGACGGACTCCGGCTCGTTCTCCGCGAGCCAGGCCCACTTCGTGACCGTGAAGGAGGCGGCCGGGACGGAGCCCGTGCGCTCGGCCCAGAACTTCGCGCCGCCCAGTTCCTCGGTCAGGCGCCGGGCCTGTGGCGCCGAGCGCACGTCGTTCCACAACAGAGCCGGACGCACCGGCTCACCCCGGTCGTCCAGCGTGACCAAGCCGTGCTGCTGCCCGCCGATCGACACCGCCGCGGCCTCGTGCGCGGCGTCGCCGCACTGGCGCAGCGCCTCGCACAGGGCGTCCCACCACTGGCGTGGATCGCTCTCGCGGGCGGCGCCGGAGGACACCGTGTGCGGCGCCTGGCCGCTCGCAACGACCTGCCCGGTCGACGCGTCGACGACCAGCGCCTTGGTGGACTGGGTGGACGTGTCCACGCCGACGACGAGCGGACCCTCGGCTGCTGACATCGGGCTCTCCCTTTTCCGCGGCTCTGCGGGAACCGACCTGCTGTTTCGAGGGTGCCCGGAGCGTCACGACCCGGACCTCACCCCTTCGGGGACATCTTGTCCCTTCCCAGGGACGCGTCGGCATACTAATTTGTAAACGGCCATGACGAAATAGTCGTAGCAAGCACGTCGTCAGCAAGCGAGGAGCCGCGGCATGAACTACCAGCCCACCCCCGAGGACAGGTTCACCTTCGGCCTGTGGACCGTCGGCTGGCAGGGACGGGACCCCTTCGGCGATGCCACCCGCCGGGCCCTCGACCCGGTCGAGACGGTGCAGCGCCTGGCCGAGCTCGGTGCCCACGGCGTCACATTCCACGACGACGACCTGATCCCCTTCGGCTCCTCGGACACCGAGCGCGAGGCGCACATCAAGCACTTCCGCGAGGCACTCGACGCCACCGGCATGAAGGTGCCGATGGCCACCACCAACCTCTTCACCCACCCCGTCTTCAAGGACGGCGCGTTCACCGCCAACGACCGTGACGTGCGCCGTTACGCCCTGCGCAAGACGATCCGCAACGTCGACCTGGCGGCCGAACTGGGCGCCGAGACCTACGTCGCCTGGGGCGGGCGGGAGGGCGCCGAGTCCGGCGCGGCGAAGGACGTACGCGTGGCTCTCGACCGCATGAAGGAGGCCTTCGACCTCCTCGGCGAGTACGTCACCTCCCAGGGCTACGACCTCAAGTTCGCCATCGAACCCAAGCCGAACGAGCCGCGCGGCGACATCCTGCTCCCGACCGTCGGTCACGCGCTGGCGTTCATCGAGCGTCTGGAGCGCCCGGAGCTGTACGGCGTCAACCCTGAGGTCGGGCACGAGCAGATGGCCGGGCTCAACTTCCCGCACGGCATCGCGCAGGCGCTGTGGGCGGGCAAGCTCTTCCACATCGACCTCAACGGCCAGTCCGGCATCAAGTACGACCAGGACCTGCGCTTCGGCGCCGGCGACCTGCGTGCCGCCTTCTGGCTGGTCGACCTCCTGGAGAGCGCCGGTTACAGCGGGCCCCGTCACTTCGACTTCAAGCCGCCGCGGACCGAGGACCTCGACGGCGTGTGGGCGTCGGCCGCGGGCTGTATGCGCAACTACCTCATCCTCAAGGAGCGTGCGGCCGCGTTCCGTGCCGACCCTGAGGTCCAGGAGGCCCTGCGTGCCGCGCGCCTGGACGAGCTTGCGCAGCCGACCGCGGCGGACGGCCTGAAGGCGCTGCTCGCGGACCGCACGGCCTTCGAGGAGTTCGACGTCGAGGCGGCCGCCGCGCGCGGGATGGCCTTCGAGCGTCTCGACCAGCTGGCGATGGACCACCTGCTGGGCGCGCGCGGCTGAGGCCACGCGCGCGTGCCCGTCCCGCGTGTGACCCGCCCGCCTAGAGGCCAGTCACACGCGGGGCGGGCAGTGAGTGCCGGCAATTGGTGCGGTAGTCGACCGGTCTCCTCGCGGAATGTTCCAAAACCATGTACTCCACGGCATGTGCCCGTATCAACTCCCGGAAAGGGCTCGCATCCTGACCGGTACGAGGGGAGTCTTGTCGGTATGGCCATGCCGCCCGTACCGCCTCAGCCGCCGGGACCGCCGGGTGACACGCCGCCTCCGGGCGGTGGCTTCGGACCGCCTCCTGGAGGCTATGGTCCCCCTCCGGGGGACGGCGGCCCACCCACGTACGGTGGTTGGCCGCCTCCGGAATCACCCGACGGAGGCGGTGGACCAAGGCGGCGGACGCCACTGTTCGTCCTGCTCGCCGCGATCGTGGTCGTCGGAGCAGTCGTGGCCGCGGTCCTGATGACCTCCGGGAGCGACGAATCGCCTGACGAGAGCACGAGCAGCTCGCCCAGGCCGTCCTTCAGCATCCCGACCGAGCTCCCCAGCAGGCTGCCGAGCGAACTGCCGACATCAATGCCGTCGGGGTTCCCGACCGAGCTGCCGTCGGGCTTCCCCACGGAGCTGCCGAGCGGCTTTCCGAGTGATCTCGAATCGCTGCTCCCGTCGCTTCCGGACGAACTGCCCTAGGACGTCGCTCCCGTCTCAGGCGGGTGAACTGCCCCAGGTGGTCAGATTCCGCGCGGCAGCCGCACGTAGACCACCGACGTCTCGACACCGCTGTCGACGAGCCTGCCCTGGGCATCGAACGCGCCCTCGCCGTCCGTCATCCCGAAGTCGTTGTCGTTGATGAGGGCCAGCGTGTCGCGGTCCACGCGCGCGACGCCCTCGATCTTCCCGGGCACACCCTCGACGGTACCCAGGTCGACGACCAGCCGCTTGGACAGCACCGGCACACCCGAGGCAGCCGGGTCGTCGAGCTGCTCCAGCGACGGTGACGTCGTGTCGTCGTCCCAGGGGCCGCCGAGGATGTTCGCCGCACGGTCCAGACGCACCAGGTGCAGCCGCGCGGCCTTGTCGGTGCGCTCTTCGACCAGCAACCGATCGCCGCCCACGGCCACGACCGAGGAGATCTTCAGCTCGGAGGTGTCGTCCTGGCTCGGGTCCACCACGTTCACCGGGTCGAAGCGGTACGTGTACTCCGCGGTGACCGCCCTCTTCTTCGGTGAGAAGCGCAGCAGGCGCGTGGTGCGAGAAGCCTCCCCGGCATCCGTGTCCGGCAGGGACAACGGGCTCTGCACGGCCATCACCAGGTCACCGCAGGGCAGTTGGGCGAGCCCTTCGAAGCCGCGGTTGATCTTCCGGTGCAGCAGGACGGAGGGCAGAGCCTCCACCACCGGGTAGCCCGCGCCGGTGAGGCCGAGTCCCTCGGGGACGTAGCGCGTGAGGACCCTCCCGCGCGCGGAGACGTGCACAAGGGAGGGCCCGTACTCGTCGACGAGCCAGAAGGTCCCGTCGGCGGCCCGCACGATGCCCTCGGTGTCCAGCCCGTTCGGGTTGTGCGCCAGGGGTGTCCGCGCGTCAAAGGAGTACGGCGCCTCGTCGCGGCTCGCCTGGTTCGGCAGCCCGGTGACGGGATTGCCGGAAGCGGTCGTGATCGGGAGCGCGTCCAGCACCCGCACGGTGCCTGACGCGACACGGATCTTCAGGATCGCCGGATCGAAGCCGGGCACGGGGAACGTCCGCCGCTTCGTGCCGTCCACCTTGATCTGGCCGTTGGGACCGCGGTCGGTGACGGTCCAGAACTCGCCCCTGCGGCCCGCCGGGTAGATGTCGCTGCCGATGCCGCCCAGGTCCACACCCCGGTCGTCGCCCACGCTGCCGGGCAGCAGCGCGTTGCTGAACGCGCCGAGCGGGATGTCGCCGAGCGTCGCCGTGTGCACGACGTGCGCAGCGCGCCCCTTGCTGGCGATGCTGCCCTTGTTCCCCGCGCCGGCGGCGGGACCGGCGGCCGCGAGCGCCGCGATCACGGCGAGGGGTACGCCCCCGGCGACGAGACGTTGGGCGTGGCGTCGGCCGGTGGCGTACGGGGACATCGGGCCTCCTGAGGACCAAGTTGTCTGACAGCGGCCAGATTTGAAGCTCAGGCGGAACGCCGTGCGACTGCGGGATGAACGCGGGGCGACGGCCGCTCGTCGAGGCGAGGTCGATCTCCGTCGAGCGGAGTTGATCTCCGTCAAGCCGACGTCGTCTCCGTCAAGCCGGCGTCGCTCTCAGGAGACCGAACTCGCCCAGCAGCCATGCTCGTCCTCCGCATGCCTCGCTACAGGGGGCACTCGTCGGACCACCCGGCATGACCTACGGCTGTGCCTCCTCGGTCCCAACCTGCGCCGAGGCCAGAGCCGTTGCCGGATCGTGTGCGGGGCCTCCTGCGGGCACCCAGCGGCTCCGTTCCTTGCGGTACGGCCACCAGCGTCCGTCCCGCCCCAGGCGCAGCTGACGCGGCGAGCCGACGACCGTCCAGCGGTTGCCCTTCGCCCGCAGCGCCGGTGGTTCGTCCTTGTCCCAGGCTGAGTCGAGGGCAGCACGCGCGCGTGCGAGCGTTTCGCCCTCGACCGTCCACTCCTCGTCGAGGACGGACAGCGCGACGACGCCCCCGAGTTGCCAGGCGCGTACGGCCGCAGCCAGCCCTTCCCGGCCGCGTCCCGATCCGTCGGCCAGCCGCCCCGCCACGGGGGCGACAGGGGCGCCCGCGGCGAGGCGTACCGCGTCCTGGTCGAGCGTCAACTCCTCTTCCACGACCTGCTGTCCCGGGTCCGGCCGCAGCGCCTCCGCGAGCATGCGATGCGCTTCGGCGGCGGTCATGGCAGCCAGGAACTCCAAGGCAGCCGGGTCGACGCCGGGGGCGGGAGGCGTCTCGGTGTCCAGGGACGGCGGCACGCCCGGCTCAGCGGGCTGCTCGGGCAGAGCGGGCAGCGGAGGCAGGATGTCGCCGGTCGCATACGCCTCAGCGGCATCCACGCCCGCCGCCTCGGGCGAGCTGGACGCCTCGGACCACTCGGACGAAGGGGTCGTTGGTGCGGCGCTGCGGGCCTGGAGGTCGTCCAGGAGGCCGCGCTCGCCCTGTCCGCGCATCAGGAGCAGGACGAAGGGGTCCTGGTCCAACAGCCGTGCGACCTGGTAGCAGAGGGCCGCCGTGTGCCCGCAGTGGTCCCAGGCGCCGCAGCCGCACTCAGGCTCCAGATCGCCCATGCCCGGCAGCAGTTCGATGCCCGTGGCGGCCGCGTCCTCCACCAGATGTGGTGGCATGTCGCGGTCCAGCAGCGCGGCGACATGCCCGGCCCGCTCGACGGCCATGTCCAGGAAGCGGTCCCACTGCTGCGCGGACAGCTCCTCCAGCAGCACGTCGGCCCGGTGCGCCGTACGGTCGCGGCCCTGCACAACCGCCGTGATGCGGCCGGGGCGCACCGACACCGCGCCGACCGCTCCCGCGCGCGCGAGCCTGCGGCCGGCCTTGAGCTGCCCCGAGTCCAGTGCCGACTCCTCCAGTGCCTGCAGCCAGGCCTGTCCCCACCATGTCTGTGCGAATCCCCGCCCGTGCGCGGGCGGCAGCGCGGCGAACGTGCGCTCCATGTCACCGTCGTGTCGAGTCATCGGGCGCCCCCTCGCAGTTCCACCAGATCGGCCAGCTCCGCGTCCGTCAGCTCTGTGAGCGCCGCCTCGCCCGCGCCGAGCACCGCGTCGGCCAGCTTCCGCTTGCGGCTGAGCATGTCGGCGATGCGGTCCTCGATGGTTCCCTCGGCGATCAGCCGGTGCACCTGTACGGGCCGGGTCTGGCCGATGCGGTACGCGCGGTCAGTTGCCTGTGCCTCGACCGCGGGGTTCCACCAGCGGTCGTAGTGCACGACATGTTCGGCGCGGGTGAGGTTCAGGCCGGTTCCCGCGGCCTTCAAGGACAGCAGGAAGACGGGCACTTCACCGTCCTGGAAGCGCTGCACCAAGGCCTCACGCTCGGCCACCGGTGTTCCGCCGTGCAGGAACTGCGAGGGCATGCCACGAGCCGCCAGGTGCTGTTCGATGAGGCGTCCCATGCGCACGTACTGCGTGAACACCAGGACGCTCGCCCCCTCGGAGAGGATGGTGTCGAGCAACTCGTCCAGCAGCTCCAGCTTCCCCGAACGCCCGGCGATCCGCGGCAGCTCCTCCTTGAGGAACTGCGCAGGGTGGTTGCAGATCTGCTTCAGGCCCGTCAGGAGCTTCACGATCAGGCCGCGCCGGGCCATGCTGTCGGCGCCGGAGATCTCAGCGAGGGTCTCGCGGACCACTGCCTCGTACAGACCCGTCTGCTCCGTGGTGAGGAACACGGCGCGATCGGTCTCCGTCTTCGGCGGGAGCTCCGGCGCGATCCCCGGATCCGACTTGCGCCGACGCAGCAGGAACGGGCGTATGAGCCGGGCGAGGCGCTCCGCGGCAGCCGGATCCTGGCCGCCCTCGACGGCCTGGCCGTAGCGCGCGCGGAAGGTGCCGAGGCGGCCCAGCAGACCGGGCGTCGTCCAGTCGAGGATCGCCCACAGTTCCGACAGGTTGTTCTCAACGGGCGTGCCGGTGAGCGCCACGCGCGCGCGTGCGCCGATCGAGCGCAGCTCCCGCGCGGTCGCCGAGTACGGGTTCTTCACGTGCTGGGCCTCGTCCGCCACGACCATGCCCCAGGGCACCTCGGCCAGCCGACGCGCATCCAGCCGCATCGTGCCGTACGTGGTGAGCACGAACTCCCCGTCCGCCAGGGCATTCAGGTCACGCCCTGACCCATGGAAGCGGCGCACGCGCGTGCCGGGCGCGAACTTCTCGATCTCGCGCTGCCAGTTGCCCATCAGGGAGGTCGGACACACGACCAGCGTCGGACCGGCGGACGAGGCGTCGGACTGCCGGTGCAGATGCAGCGCGATGAGCGTGATCGTCTTGCCGAGACCCATGTCGTCGGCCAGGCAGCAGCCCAGGCCCAGGGACGTCATCCGGGCCAGCCAGCTCAGGCCGCGCCGCTGGTAGTCCCGCAGTGTGGCCGCGAGCGCCGCGGGCTGGCCCATCTGCTCCTGCCCCTCCGGGTCCGCGAGGCGCTCGCGCAGCGCCGCCAGCCAGCCCGTGGGCCGGACCTCCACCTGGCCGCCGTCCACCTCGGTGGAACCCGTCAGCGCGGCGCCCAGCGCGTCGATGGGGGTCACCTTGTGGTCCTGGTGCGCGCGGGCGCGGCGAACCTCCTGAGGATCGACGAGGACCCACTGGTCGCGCAGCCGCACCACGGGGCGGTTCGCCTCGGCCAGCCGATCCAGCTCCTCACGCGTGAGCCGCTGGTCGCCCAGAGCGAACCACCAGTTGAAGGCGAGCAGCGCGTCAGCGGCCAGGAACGACGGGGCGTCCGAGGACACCCTGACCGGCGCGGACTCCTCGTCCGGCGGGCCGATCACCGCGCGGGTGGTGAGGTTGCGGCTCAGCTCCTTGGGCCAGTGCACATCGACGCCTGCTCCGGCGAGGGCCCGGGCGCCCTCCTGAAGGAGGTCGGTCACCTCGTCGTCGGCCAGTTCCACCGCGTCAGGTACGGCCGCCGAAAGCAGGGGCGTGAGCGGCGCCCAGGCGCGAGCCGCGCGGCGCAGTGCCAGTAGAGCCTCCAGCCGCACGCGCGGGCCGAAGGCGCCGGACCTCGCCCACACGTCGGCGGCGTCGGCGACCAGCGCCGGATCACGCACGCTGTGCAGCTGCAGAACAGCCCGGAACGACAGTGCCACGTCATCCTGCGGTGCCGTGGCGAGGCCGGGCACCTCGAGCCGCAGGGAGAGCCGTACGCCCGCGTCATGACCCGCGGCGACATCTGCGGCCCATGCGCGCTGTTCGGGCAAGTGCTGGGGCTCCCGGGCAGCGTAGGCGGGACCGGCCGTGACGAGGGTCGCCGCGGGGGAGCGGGGGAGTGCGTCGGCGACCGCGTCCAGGAAGGCCCGCAGCAGCGGCTCCGGATCCGGCAGCATCAGCGGTTCCACGTCGCCCAGCGGCACGGCATGCGCCTCCGGAGGCATCGCGGCGGCCAGCGCCCGAAGGCGTTCGACGTCCTCAGGGCGCAGGGGACCGGCACGCCAGGCGTCGTGATCGTCCACCGAGAGACCGGGCAAGAGCAGTCCGCGTGCCACGAGTTGCAGGGCGAGTACGGCCGCCGTGCCCCAGAAGGCGCCCGCTCGGTGAGCCTGCGCGGACGCACGCGCATGCGTGAGCACAGGCAGGGCGGCGCGTACCGGTACCAGGACGGCCGGCACGCTCACCAGCTCGACACCGTCCTCGCCGGGCAGGGTGACGGTCAGGTCCTCGACGGCCAGTTCCTCGGAGGATCCGGCTGCGGTGAGCGCAACAGCGCCCCCGTCGGCTCGCCAGAAGGCGACTCGGCCGGTGCGGGCCGGGTCACCGGGTACGAACACGGCACAGCAGCCGGCCAGGTCGGAGATCTCGGACGGTGTTGCCTCGGGAAGCCTCGGCACAGCTCTGCAGCACTCCTCAAACTTGACTACCCAGGATCGAGTGGTTGAGGGTACAGCAATCGGTGGCCCAACCGAAATGCCAGGTCTGTGAGCTGGGTCACTCTCTGGCCGACGTGGGTATCCTCCTGGTGCGGAATCCCGCGCGTCGCGCGTCGATCCGACATCGGACACTGGTCGTCGGGGACGGGCATCAGGCAAGGGACCTCGGACATCGGTCGTCACCCGATCTCCGCGACCAGTAGGGGCCGTACCTCAGGGTCGTCTCAGGGTCGCGGTTCGGAACCGCTGGAAGCGCGGGCCCGTTTTCAGGACAGAGAGCGGCAGTGGCCGCGAAGGAGGCGACGCACATGTCGAAGAACGCGAAGATCGCCGCGGGAGGTGTGGCGGCCGGTCTCATCCTGTTGATCTGGCTGCCCTGGTGGGCCGCGCTCCTGATAGTCCTGGGAGTCCCGGCCGCCGCGTACCTCACGCTCGACCCGTCACAGCGGCGCAGGCTGCGCCGCGCCACGCGCAAGGAAATCGGTCGCTGATCATCGCCGGGTCGTCGGCGCGACCGGGGTGGACAGCGCGCAAGAATTGAGCACATCGCCGCTCGCGGGCCTGCCGACGGTATGGTCCGCGGGCGGTCGGGCGCCCCGCTCCACCCACGCGACCAGCGTGTCGAACGCCGACCGGTAACAGGGCAGGATCGGCCGGAGTCGGTCCGGATAGGTGTCGTACAGCCCGTCGACATGCGTTCCGCCCGCGATCGTGAAGTACCGGTGCAGTGGGCCACGCCCGCTCGCGTCGACCATGCGTGCGTACACGTCCGAGTCAGCCGCCTTCGGTAGCAGCGCGTCCAGATCCCCGTGGAGCGTGATCAGCGGTCTGCCGATGCGTCCGGTCAGAGCGACGCGGGCCACGGCGCGACGGACGGATGCCGGACGCGACGCGTAGTCGTACGAGGCATCGGAGGCGCACGGTGCCAGGATCTGCTCCGGCGTGGTCCCCGTGGACGGGCCGGGACAGCCGGGGTCGTATGCCGGGTCGAACTCGGCGCGGTAGATCTTCTGCGTGACGCCCCAGTAGGCCTGCTCGTGGTAGGGCCACAGAAATTCGGAGCCGCGCGCGAAGCCGACCGCGTACAGGTCCTCGTCCCGCGCGGAGCCGAGCATGCGTGCCACTGCGGTGGGCACAGAGGTGAGGAGGTTGGGGCCGTGCGCGGTCCACAGGGCGCCCTCCCAGTCGACGCCGCCGTCGTACAGCTCGGGATGGTTCTCCAGCTGCCAGCGGGTGAGGTAGCCACCGTTGGAGATGCCGGTCATGTACGTGCGGCGGGGAGCTTGCCCGTAGCGCTGGGCCACCGCCTTACGGGCGGCCCGGGTGAGCTGAGTGGTGCGCGCGTTCCACTCGGCGACCGCGTCACCGGGCAGCTTGCCGTCGCGGTAGAAGTCGGAGCCGTTGTTGCCCTTGTCGGTCGCCGCGTAGGCGTAGCCCAGCGCGAGCACCTGATCGGAGATCGCCGTGTCCGTCGCGTACTGCCTGCGGGTGCCGGGGGCACCGGTGACGACCAGCCCGCCGTTCCAGCGGTCCGGGAGCCGGATCACGAACTGGGCGTCGTGACGCCACCCGTGTGTGGCGTTGAAGCGGGAGGAGTCCGGGAAGTAGCCGTCGATCTGCATACCGGGCACCCCCGTCGGGGTCCGGGTGCCCCGTGCCGTGAGTCCGGCCTGGTCGGCCATGTCGGTGTAGGGCGTGCCGGCGAGCCCCGACGTGGTCAGATCCGGAAGGCAGGCGCCCTGCTGGAAGGCCGCGCCGGGCACCCGTACGCGTTCCTGACGGACGCAGTGCTGCTCGCCGAGTGCCGTGGCCGCTACGGGAGTCGGCCAGCTGAGGGCGCCGGCCAGCAGTGTGGCGGTGAGGAACGGAACACCTCGGGACAGGCGCATGACGGCCTCCTGGCAGAAGGGACGGGCACATGAGGGAGCGGAGCTGTGGAAGCTGCCTCATGGTGCGGTCCTGCTGCCGTGCCAACCATGGGTTGGGGCCACATGTGACGCTGCCGCCGAATGGGGTCACCGGACACCGGCAGGTCCGTCCGGGCGCGCTGCCGGGCCGACCGGCGTGCAGGTCAGGAGGGGGCCGTGAGGGCTCAGGAGGGGCGTACCGCCATCTTGTCGAGCGCTTCCAGGAGACCGGGCAGCTCCGCACCGCGGCCTACCGGCAGGACCTCGCCGGGCTCGTCGTCGAGGAGCACGAAAGCGATGTCGTCGGTCCTGGCGACCAGCGACCAGCCGGGGCCGTCCGCGCGCAGGGTCCGAGCGTCGCCCGAGGCGAACGAGGAACGGACGCGACCGAGGGGCGGCGGGGAGTCCACGTACGCGCGTGCCTCGGCGAGCACCCGCCGGATACCGCTGGGGCCGCCCTGCTTCTCGGTCTGCTCGGTCTTCTCGGCCTCTGGTCTCTGGTCCTCGGCGTCGTCCGTGTCCTGGGCGGTGTCCGCCCCGGCGCCTGGCGTCGCGAAGTCGGCGTCGTCGATCTGCTCGCGCCACATCGCCCACTGCAGAGCGATCTCGTCGGCGCCCAGGCGCCGCTGGGCCGGCCCCCACACGCTCGTGTCCGGCGGCGTGAGGGGCGGACCGTCCGCGATCTCGGGGTCGGGATCGTGCGGGGCGGGCACATTCGGGGCGGCGACGGCGACCGCGAGGGGCCAGCCGGGCAGTGCGGCCACGACCGTACGTTCGTCGGGCGACAGGTCGTACTCCATGCCGCAGTCCCAGGATGCGATGGCGACCGCGACCAGGGAGACGTCGTCGATGACGACCGTCCACCGGGCGCCGTCGCTGTCCTGGCCGATGACCAGGCCGTATCCGTCGGCGAGCGGCGCGAGACCGAGCGCCGCGCAGGCTTCCGGGTAGTCGTCGCCCAGCACGCTCGGGAACTTCGCCGGCGTCAGCAGCACCGCCGTGAGCACGTACAGCGCATCGTCCGCGGCGGCGACGGCCTCCTCGTCCGTCTCTGCCATCCCAGCCTCCCCATCGGTTCGTCCATCGGCGCGCACCCTAGTGCGACCGGAAGCCGCTTGTCACGACTCCCAGGCACACCCGGAGCTGCAGTTTTCCGGCCGGTCAGGGCGAATCGACCGAGATCGTCCGCGGTGTCAGGCCGCAGGGAGCCCGAGAAGGGTCCGGGCGACGGCCTGCGGCGACTCGTCGCGCTCCCGGGCGAGTGCGACGACGGCCCGGCACGCCAGTTCGCTCACCCCGAACGACAGCGCCTCCGGAGACACCCAGCCGGCGGCCTCGTCGATCTGCTCCTGGTCGTCCTCCGCGCAGGCCGACACATACACGGCGGCGGCCTCGAAGAGATTGTGCGCGCGCCTGTCCTTGCCGGTGTCCGCCTCCGTGCGAAAGGAGCGGAGAACTCTCGCACACAACTCGCGCACCGTGCCCCACATGGTGACCGCCTTCCCCCTGTATGACTGATCTTCCATCTTCCACTACTCAACGTAGAGTTGGAGCCTCGGCGACAGAAGGGGGACAGCACGGTGAAGCGCTTCGAGCGGCTCGAACAGATCCGGCGGATGGACCCGTTCCGCGACGCTTCGGAGATCTACCGGCTCAGCGCGGCGTACGAGTTCCCCTGGGACTTCACGCGGGCGCTCGAGCTCGCGCTCTACCGCACGTACGCCGTGCCCGCCATCGGCCGGCTGCTCGCCGAGACGGCCGAGCTGACCGACCGCACGCAGAAGCGCTACGACGACACCTCGCTGCTCCTGGGTGCGGTCGTCGAGCACGGTTTCGACAGCGAGCAGGGTCGCTCGGCGATCCGCCGGATCAACCAGATGCACGGCAGCTACGACATCAGCAACGACGACATGCGGTACGTACTGTGCACATTCGTCGTCATGCCCAGGCGCTGGATCGACGCCTACGGCTGGCGCAGGCTCTCGCGCCACGAGATCGTCGCCTCCACCGTCCACTACGGCACGCTGGGCGGGTACATGGGCATCAAGGACGTCCCCGAGTCCTATCAGGAGTTCGAGGCCTGCCTCGACGCCTACGAGGAGGCCCACTTCGGCTGGGACGAGAACGCGCGGCGGGTCTCGGACGCGACACTCGACCTGATGGCCTCCTGGTACCCGCGCCCCCTCGCGCCCCTGCTGCGCACCTCGACACTCGCCTTGCTCGACGACTCGCTCCTGCGTGCCTTCCGTTACCCGACGCCGAGCGCGGCCACCCGCACCCTCGTGCGACAAGCGGTACGCGCGCGTGGCCGTGCGGTGCGTCTGCTGCCGCCGCGCCGGGCGCCGCACTTCGCCCGGCAGAACTGGGAGATCAAGGGCTACCCGGACGGCTTCCGGCTTGAGGATCTCGGCACTCGTCCGGTGGCCGGCGTCGGCGGCTGCCCCGTGCGGAACATCGGCCCGTCAGCCGTCGAGTGAGGCGATCGTCTCGCGCAGCCATCTGAGTTCGGCTCGGGAGGTGGCCCGCGCGATGGTCAGAATGCCGCGCCGGAAGGGATCGTCCAGTTCCTCGGCGCCAAGGGGCCGGTCGCCGTCGTAGAAGAAGCTTGCGGGCTCTTCGAGGAAGGCCAGCCGGCGTCGCAGTACGGCGGACTGGGCGGCTGAGTCGTCCAGGTGCCGCAGGAAGGCGAGCACCGTAAACCACCGGTTCTCGTCGCTGATGTCGCGCGGGCCGGGCTCGGCAAGTCGGCGGCGCAGTTCCCTTCGGCCCTCTTTGGTCAGCGTCAGGACGTGACGCGGAGCGGCCACTGCCCCGGGCTCCGTGGCACGGGCGAGCAGGCCGTCCCTCTCCAGCCGCTTGATCGCGGGATACAGCGTGCTCTCGGCGACCGGTTTCACGTGCCCTGTCAGCGCCGTGAGGCGCTTGCGCAGCTCATAGCCGTGGAGCGGGGTGTCGTAGAGGAATCCGAGGATGGCGAGCTCCAGCATGCCGAGATTCTCGCTCACATCCGCTGTACATCCAACTCGGTATACATCGAAGCATTGATACATCGGCGGCGATGTATATCGTTGAGTTCGTCGACAAGACGAAGTCGGCAGGGCGTGGCCGACCAGGTACCCAGGAGGACGCGATGAGACAGGCCGAGTTCGACGGCAAGGGCAGCTGTATCCGCTGGACAGAGGCTCCGGGAGAGGAGCCCGCGCGTGTGTACGTGCACGGGCCGGGGTCGGTCTCCTCCGTGTACCACGCCCATGTCGCAGCGCGGCCCGAACTCGCGGGGCGACGGAGTCTGTTCGTCGATTTGCCGGGGCATGGCATCAGTGACCGGCCCGCGGAATTCGGCTACCGGCTGGAGGACCACGCCGACGCCTTGGCCGCGGCCCTGGATGCGGCGGGGGTGAGCGGCGCGGAGCTGATCGCGCACAGCATGGGAGGCTCCGTCGCCATTGTGCTGGCCCACCGACGGCCCGACCTCGCCTCCCGGCTGGTGCTCACCGAGGCCAACCTCGACGCCTCGCCTCCGCCCAGTGCCGGGAGCGCGTGGATCACTGCCTACGGGGAGGAGGAGTTCGTCGGTGAGGCGCACGCGCGCGTGCTGGAAGCGGTCGGGCCCGTGTGGGCTGCGACCATGCGCTTGGCCGACCCACGCGCCCTGCACCGCAGCGCCGTGGGGCTGCGGCGCGGATCCGAGCCGATCATGCGCGACATCCTCGAAGGTCTGACGATCGACCGCGTGTACCTTCAGGGCGAGCTCACCGGTGAACTCCCCGGCAGTGCAGCCCTGGAGGCCGCGGGCATACGCGTGGTGACCGTGCCCGGTGCCGGCCACAACGTCATGCTCGACAACCCGGACGCCTTCGTGGCGGCCGTCGCCGGCCAGAGCTGATACCTCAGGACTCCCGCACGGCCAGCGCCAGGAAACGGTCGTCCTCGTCGGCGTACGACGTCATGCGCCACCCCGACCCCGCCAGCAGCGGCCGGAGGTTGGGCTCGGCCCGCAGGTCGTCCGGGGTGATCTGCCTGCCCTGGCGTGCCGCCAGCGCCGCTCTGCCGATCGGGTGGAACAGCGCGAGCGCGCCGCCGGGGCGCACCACACGCGCCAACTCCCGCAAGTTCTGGGCCGGATCGGGCAGGTGCGCGATGAGGCCGGCCGCGAACACTGCGTCGAGGGACTCCGACCGCAGCGGCAGCGCGGCCACGTCGGCGAGCAGCAACTGCCCGTCCGCGTCGCGCCCGGCCCGTACGGCGGCCTCCAGCATGGCGGGGGTCAGATCGGCCCCGAGGACCACTCCTGAGAGCCCCACGGCGGCACGCAGCGGCGGCAGGGCGCGTCCGGTGCCGCAGCCCGCGTCGAGCACGCGATCCCCCTCGCGCAGTCCGAGCGCGGCCGCCGCTGCCGCGTAGGCGGGCCCGTCGTCGGGGAACCTGCTGTCCCAGTCGGCGGCGCGGGCCCCGAAGAACTCCTGCACATGTGTGTGGTCGTCGCTCATGTTCCGCATGATCCCTCACTGGCAGGGATGACGCCGCTGTGCACACGTTCGAGCGTGACGCGATCGTTCCGCTGCATCTCCATGTCATATTCCAACAGCTTTCGAAATGCGCCCCTCTCACGCGCCCCTGCCCCGGCTAGCGTCCCGGGGTCATGGGACACCTGGACCACGCCGCCCTCGGCTGGCTGACCCCCGCACTGTCGTACGCGATGGCGTGCATAGGCGCCGCGCTGGGACTTCGCTGCACCGTCCGCGCCCTCGGCGCCACCGGCCGGTCGCGCCGCAACTGGCTCATCACCGCTGCCTCGGCGATCGGCACCGGCATCTGGACCATGCACTTCGTGGCCATGCTGGGCTTCAGCGTCAGCGGCACCGACATCCGCTACGACGTGCCGCTCACCATCGTGAGCCTCCTCGTCGCCATGGCCGTCGTCTGCGCGGGCGTCTTCGCGGTCGGATACAGCCGCGACCGGACGCGCGCGCTCTTCCTCGGCGGGCTCACCACCGGGCTCGGCGTCGCGAGCATGCACTACCTGGGCATGGCCGCCGTGCGACTCCACGGCGACGTCATCTACGACCCCGCCCTCGTCGGAGTGTCCGTCCTGATCGCCATCGTCGCGGCGACGGCGGCCCTGTGGGCGGCGCTCAACATCAAGTCGCCCGTCGCTGTCACCATCGCCTCCCTGATCATGGGCGCGGCGGTCAGCAGCATGCACTACACCGGGATGTTCGCGGTCAGCGTGGACGTCACGCCCGCCGGTGAGGTCCTGCCCGGGGCCACGGCGATGCAGTTCATCTTCCCCCTCGCCGTCGGCCTCGGGTCCTACCTCTTCCTGACCTCCGCCTTCGTCGCACTGTCGCCCACCACGGGGGAGCGCGCGGCATCCGCGTCGGCTCAGGGATCGGTCGAGAGCGTAGCCGGCTAGTGGCGGGGCCGGACCGGCGACGGCCAGGGAAGACCCGCCCCGAACCACTTCCGAGCGAGGAGGCCATGCGTACACCCCGTAGGACCACCGCAGCCGGCGCCGGGACGCCGTCACCGTCCCCCGCGCGCGGTCGCCGCGCCCATGCCGGACCGCCGGCCGACGAAGGCCCGGACGAGACCCTGGGCATGGCGCCCGAGGACATACCCACGCGCGCGGAGCGCTGGCGCATTCGGCCGCGCACCGTCCGCGCCAAGATCGTCTGTCTGTTGATGGTGCCGGTCGTCTCCCTGCTGGCCCTGTGGGCCTACGCCACCGTCACCACCGCTCAGGACGTCTCCAGGCTGCGCCAGTTGCAGCGCGTCGACTCCCAGGTCAGGACGCCCGCCGCAACCGCCGTCGCTGCCCTGCAGGCCGAACGCGAGGCCGCCGTGCGCTACGCGACCGACCCGTCCGCCGGACAGAGCGACAACCTCAGGAAGCTCGCGCAGGACAGCGACCGGGCGGTGGCGCGGCTGCGGCTCGGCGACCGCAACACCGTCGCCGACGGCGAGGAGCTCCCCGCCGGAGTCGCCCGGCGACTCGAGGCCTTCGTCAGTGGCGCCGAGCAGCTGAGCACCGTACGAAATGCCGTTCTCGACCGCCGGGCGGGCTGGGACGAGGCGTACGGGCGGTACACGACGGCGATCGCGAGCGCGTTCTCGGTGGGCGGTGCGCTCACCGGCATCCAGGACGCCGAACTCGGCTCCGACGCGCGCGTGCTGCTCGAATTCGCCCGCGCGGGCGAGGCGTTGGCCCAGGAGGACGTGGTGCTGGACAGCGCACGTCTCGCCGGGCGCCTCGACGGCGAGCGGCTACGGCTGTTCACCGGCGCCGTCGACACCCGCCGTACCCTCATCGAGGCGGCCGTCGCCGACCTGCGCGGCCCGGAACGCGCGGCCTGGCAGAGCCTCGCCGACGGCAGCGCCTACGCGGCCGTGGCCGCAGTCGAGGACAGGGTCCTCGCCACCGCGCCGGGCGCCCGGGCGATCGACGCGGCTGGGGAAGCCACTTGGGGCCAGTCACACGCGCGCGTGCAGGACGCGATGCGGACGATCGAGCAGGACGCCGGGCGCGGCGTCGCGGATCGCGCCGACCCGTTCACCCGCGGTCTGCTCACCCCGGCCGGCGCCGCCGTGCTCCTGGGTCTCGCCGCAGTGGCCGCCTCACTCGTGATCTCCGTCCGCATCGGCCGCGGCCTTGTCGTCGAGCTGGTGAGCCTGCGCAACAGCGCCTTGGAGATCGCCCGGCGCAAACTCCCCGAGGCCATGCGGAAACTGCGCGCCGGCGAGGAGATCGACATCCGGGCCGAGGCGCCGCCCGGGCCACCCGCCGAGGACGAGACCGGTCAGGTCGGCGAGGCCCTGGGCACCGTCCACCGAGCCGCGCTCCGGGCCGCCGTCGAACGCGCCGAACTCGCCAGCGGCATCTCCGGCGTCTTCGTCAACCTCGCCCGCCGCAGTCAGGTCCTCGTGCACCGCCAACTGAGCCTGCTGGACAGCATGGAGCGGCGCTCCGACGACCCGAACGAACTCAGCGACCTCTTCCGGCTGGACCACCTCACCACCCGCATGCGACGCCACGCCGAGAGCCTGATCATCCTCTCCGGGGCGGCGCCCGGGCGAGCCTGGCGGATGCCGGTCTCCTTGACGAACGTGGTCCGCGCTGCCGTCTCCGAAGTCGAGGACTACGCGCGCGTGGAGGTACGCCAGCTCCCCGAGGCGTCCGTCATCGGCGCGGCCGTCGCCGACCTCACCCACCTGTTGGCCGAGATCGTCGAGAACGCCGCACAGTTCTCGCCTCCCCACACGCGGGTGCGCATCACCGGCGAGCCCGTCGGCAACGGCTATGCCGTCGAGGTCGAGGACCGCGGCCTCGGCATGGGCAAGGAGACCCTCGCCGAGGCCAATCGGCGCATCGAACAGTCGGAGGCGCTCGACCTGTTCGACAGCGACCGGCTCGGCCTCTTCGTGGTCAGCAGGCTCGCGTCCCGGCACGCCATCAAGGTGCACTTGCGCACCTCGCCCTACGGCGGTACCACCGCGGTCGTCCTGCTGCCCACGGCCCTGCTGCACAACACCACGGCGGAACGTTCCGCCGAGAAGTCGGCAGGCGCCGATCGACATGCCGAACACGAGTACGCGCGCCTGCCCGCCGCCGAACCCCACCAGGAGGCCGTCCACGCGGTTGCCGACCGGCCCGCGCTGGTGGCTCCCGCACCGGCCGCGGCGCAGCCCCACACCGACACCCCACCCCCGGGAGTCACCACCTTGCGACTGCACCGACCCCCGGACGACTCCGAAGCCTCCGAAGACCTGCCGCGCCGCGTACGGCAGGCAAACCTCGCCCCCCAACTGCGCGAGGGACGCACCGACGAACAGGCAGGGACGACCGCCTCCCACGACGACGGCCGTCGCACCCCCGAACTCGTCCGGGACCGCATGGCGGCCTACCGCGACGGCTGGACGCGGGGCGGCGGCAGGCAGCCCGGTCGCAGCGCCACGCCCAATTCCAGATCCCGCAGCGACAGCAGCGAAGGAGACCCCGCATGATGCAGGATCCGAGCATGAGGGCCGCCCAGCGGTCCGGTGAACTCGATTGGCTGCTGGACGACTTGGTACTGCGCGTCAGCGAGGTCCGGCACGTCGTGGTGCTGTCCAACGACGGGCTCGCCGTGGGCGCCTCCAGCGACCTCCGCCGTGAGGACGCCGAGCACCTCGCCGCGGTGGCCTCCGGCTTCCACAGCCTGGCCAAGGGCGCCGGACGGCACTTCGGCGCCGGCGGCGTGCGGCAGACCATGGTGGAGATGGACGAGGCCTTCCTGTTCGTGGCGGCCGCGGGAGACGGCTCTTGTCTCGCCGTCCTCACCGCCGTGACCGCCGACATCGGACTCGTGGCGTACGAGATGGCACGACTGGTCAAGCGCGTCGGCGAGCACCTCTACGCGCCGCCACGCGCTGCCGCGCGACCGCCCGCGGCGGGATGAGCCGGAAGGGCGGTCCGCGCACATGAACGAGGACACGACGGGCGCCCCGCGCGAGCAGGGCAGTCAGTGGTACGACGGCGAGGCCGGGCCCCTTGTCCGTCCGTACGCCATGACGGGCGGACGGACCAGACCCGGCCCCACGGGCGTGTGCTTCGATCTGATCGCCCTTGTCACCCTGGACGCCGCCGCCCCCGCTGCCGACGACGACACGGCGCTCGGGCCGGAACACCGGGCCCTCATCGAGCTCTGCCGACCGGAGACCCAGTCGGTCGCGGAACTCGCCGCAGGCGCCGACCTGCCCGTAGGGGTCGTCAGGGTGCTCCTGGGGGACCTCCTGGAACTCGGCTGCGTCACCGTCAGCCGTCCTGTACCGCCCGCGCAGCTTCCTGACGAACGGATTCTGCGCGAGGTGATCGAAGGATTGCGGGCGCTGTAGATGACATTTCGGAACCAGGCGGCAAGAAGCGGTCCAATCCCACGAAGGACACCCGCAGTTGTCATGATGCTGACTTCGCACAGCGACCTCGACCGATACCGGCACTCCCGAGAGAAGTGAACGATGGTCTCCGAGCACTCCGACGCCACCGACGGCGAGACTGCCGCGCTGGCGTTGAAGATACTTGTCGCCGGCGGATTCGGCGTGGGCAAGACCACCCTGGTGGGCGCGGTCAGCGAGATCAGGCCGCTGCGCACCGAGGAACTGCTCAGTGAAGCCGGGCAGCGGGTGGACGACACCGACGGCGTGGACCACAAGGTCACCACGACGGTCGCCATGGACTTCGGGCGCATCACGATCCGGTCCGGCCTGTCCCTCTACCTCTTCGGCACACCGGGCCAGGACCGGTTCTGGTTTTTGTGGGACGAACTGTCACAGGGAGCCCTCGGTGCGGTGGTCCTCGCGGACACCCGACGCCTGGAGGACTGCTTCCCCGCAGTGGACTACTTCGAGCACCGGCACATCCCGTTCGTCGTGGCCGTCAACTGCTTCGCGGGTGCCCGGGCCTACGGCGCACAAGACGTCTCACGCGCCCTCGACCTGGACCGGGGAACGCCCGTGGTGCTCTGTGACGCCCGGGATCGCGACTCGGGGAAGGAGGTGCTGATCCGCCTCGTCGAGTACGCCGGGCGGATGCACACCGCCCGGCTGCTCGACTCGGTGGGCTGACTGGCTCCGTGGGTCCGGCCGGCTCGTGAGCCGCGGGTGCCTCAGCCGCTGTCGGCCCCTGTTGCGGCCGGCGTTCGGGCCACCGCTATTCGGCGACGCTCTTCTCCGCCAGGACCTTGTCGATCGTGACGCGGACGAGGAGTTCACCCGGGACGCCGTTGCGCGCCCCGAACTCCTCCGCGCGCTCCTCGCCCATGTAGCGCGCCCCGATGCGGCTCGCCCAGTGCCGCAGCTCGTCGAGATCCTCCGAAATCCGGGCGCGGCCCTGCAGCACCACGAAGTCGTACGGCGGCCGGTCGTCGTCCACGCACAGCGCCAGCCGGCCGTCGCGGACCAGATTGCGCCCCTTGACGCTCGACTTGCCGGTGTTGAACACCAACTCCTCCCCGTCGAGCACGAACCAGATCGGCGTCACATGCGGACTGCCGTCGGCTCGCACGGTCGACAGCTTTCCGGTGCGTGTGCCCTGCGAGACGAACGCCCGCCATTCCTCATCGGTCATCTTCTTCGCCATGCCCTCATCCTCCTTGCCCGCGGGCCGGATCGTCGGGAAGGGTGGCGAAGTGTTCCTCCGGTGCAGGGGGAGACATCTACACGGGGAGATCGGATCATGGCGCAGAACCAGGGACTTGGCTGGCTCCTGGACGACCTGACGGAGCGCGTCGATCATGTGCGGCACGCGTTGGTGCTGTCCAACGACGGTCTGGTGACGGGCGCGAGTACGGGACTGCGGCGCGAGGACGCCGAGCACCTGGCCGCCGTCTCGTCCGGGCTGCACAGCCTGGCGAAGGGCTCCGGACGGCACTTCGGCGCGGGCAAGGTGCGCCAGACGATGGTCGAGTTCGACGACGCCGTGCTGTTCGTGACGGCGGCGGGCACCGGCAGTTGTCTGTGCGTGCTCAGCGGTGCGGAGGTCGACATCGGCCAGATCGCCTACGAGATGACCCTGCTCGTCAACCGGGTCGGTGAGCACCTCGACGTGGACGCCCGACAGCCCGAGCGGACACCCCTCACAGACCTCTGACCTGCTGATTCGTCGTCCCCCGTGGAGTTATCCACAGGCTCGCCACGAGATCCGGCCGAGCGGCTACGGTTTTGTCACGGCGAACGCACAGAGCGTGAGCCACTGACTCCACGGGGGAGATCGACCATGTCAGGCGACACGATGACGAAACCGCACCTCCTGTCCTGCACGCCGAGTCGCGCGGCCCGGGAACTGGGGGTGAAACGAGGCGAGCTGGACCTCGCAATCCACCTCGGCCTCATCCGGACCGTGCCCGACGAGGGAGGCGGGGGCCGGCGTGTCCCACGGTCCGAGATCGACCGGGTGAGTTCGGGGCGCGGTTTCCCGGAGTCCCTGGTGGACCGTGTGCGGGTGGTGGGTACGACGGAGGGCGCGGACCTCATCGACGTGTCCCCCGGCAGGTTCACACGGCTCGCACGGCTGGGCCTGGTGGTGCCGGTGAAGTGGTACTTCAACCGCTACCGAGCCGTGGTCTGGCTGTATCTGGCAGAGGAACTGAAGCGGTTCGCCGCCGACGAGGAGAACGGCCCGGTGCTGACCGGTCGGCGTATGCCCGAAGGGCTGCGAGGGACGTTGGACGCGGGCGTGGATCTGCGTCCGCGCAACTGGCGGGGCCGCCACCGGGGATTCCTGCTGCGAATGGCCGAGGACCCATGGGAGAGCGCCGGCGCGCTGGCCGCGTTCCTCGACCCCGTCCAGATCGCGGAGCTCGTCCCCGACCCCTATGAGCGCTCTCACGTCAACCGCTTCCGCCCCGGCCCGCCGGTATCCGGCGCACCGGGTTCACCCTCCGCGCTCATCGCCGAGAAGCTCGTGACGGCGGACGACCCCGACGAGATCAGCCTGCTGCGGGCCGAACTGGCGGCGGTTCTGCAGGAGGCGCGAGACAGGAGGCCCGCCCCGCGTCCGACAACCAAACGGGCCCCGGCTCCGGCGCACGACGCAGGGCACCTCCGCGCGTCCCGGCCCGTGGAGCCGGAATCGCCGCGCGGCTTGCTGAGCTGGCTCCGGCGCCGGACTCCGCGGACTACAACGCCCTGAACAGTCCCTCCTGGACGACGGACACCAGCAGGCGCCCCTCCAGGTCGTAGATCCGCCCACGGGCCAGGCCCCGTCCGCCGGTCGCGATCGGCGACTCCTGGTCGTACAGGAACCACTCGTCCGCGCGGAACGGCCGGTGGAACCACATCGCGTGGTCCAGCGAGGCGATGTCGAAACTCCGTGGGCCCCAGAGCGGTTCGACCGGGATACGGACGGCGTCCAGGAGTGTCATGTCGCTGGCGTAGGTCAGCGCGCAGGTGTGCACGACCGGGTCGTCGCCGAGCGGCCCGACCGCGCGCATCCACACGGCACTGCGCGGCTCGGCGCCCTTGACGTCCTCGTCGGTCCAGCGGAGCCGGTCCACATAGCGGATGTCGAAGGGCTGACGGCGCGCCATCCGCTCCAACTGCTCGGGCAGCGTGCCCAGATGTTCCCGGATCTCGTCGGTGACCGTCGGGAGCGACTCCGGGTCCGGAACCTTGCGGGCCGGCGGCAGCTGGTGCTCGAAGCTCCCTTGCTCAGGCTTGTGAAAGGAGGCGGTGAGATTGAAGATCGTGCGTCCCTGCTGCACGGCGGTGACCCGGCGGGTCGTGAACGACCTGCCGTCCCGCACTCGTTCGACCTGGTACACGATCGGCACGCCCGGCCGCCCCGGGCGCAGGAAGTACGCGTGCAGCGAGTGCACCGGACGGTCACCGTCAGTGGTGCGCGCGGCAGCGATCAGTGCCTGGCCCGCCACCTGGCCGCCGAAGACCCGCTGCAGGGACTCCTGCGGGCTGCGGCCGCGGAAGATGTTGACCTCGATCTGCTCCAGGTCGAGCAGGTCGACGAGTCTCTCGGCCGGGTTCGTCGTCATGAGTGGGATTCTCCTGTGCTCACAGCTGGCCTACGTCGGTGACGCGGACCACGGCGCGGCCCTCCGCGTCGGAGGCGGTGAGGTCGATCTCCGCGCTGATGCCCCAGTCGTGGTCGCCGTTCGGGTCGTCGAAGATCTGACGGACCCGCCACAGGCGGTTCGCCGGTTCCTCCTCGATCACCAGCAGCTTGGGGCCACGGGCGTCGGGGCCGGTGCCGAGGTCCTCGTACTCGTCCCAGTACTTGTCCATCGCCTCGCCCCAGGCATCCGCGTCCCAGCCGGCGTCGGCATCCATCTCGCCCAGCTCCTCGACGTGGTCGAGGGCGGCGAGCTCGACGCGGCGGAACATCGCGTTGCGGACGAGGACGCGGAAGGCACGCGCGTTGGTGGTGACCGGCTTGACCTCGTCGGCCTTCTCCTGGGCCTCCTCGGCGGTCATCTCCTCCGGGTTGGCGAGCTGTTCCCACTCGTCGAGCAGGCTGGAGTCGACCTGGCGCACCATTTCGCCGAGCCACTCGATCAGGTCCTGCAGATCCTCGGACTTGAGGTCGTCGGGGATGTTGTGGTCGAGGGTCTTGAAGGCGCTTGCGAGGTAGCGCAGCACGATGCCTTCGGTGCGAGCCAGCTCGTAGAAGGACACCAACTCCGTGAAGGACATGGCCCGTTCGTACATGTCCCGGATGACGGACTTCGGCGACAGCGGGTGGTCGCCGACCCAGGGGTGGCTCTTGCGGTACGTGTCGTACGCGTGGAAGAGCAACTCCTCCAGGGGCTTCGGGTACGTGATGTCCTGGAGGCGCTCCATGCGCTCCTCGTACTCGATGCCGTCCGCCTTCATCGCGGCGACGGCCTCGCCCTTCGCCTTGTTCAGCTGGGCGACCAGGATCTGCCGCGGGTCGTCCAGGGTGGACTCGACGACGGACACCATGTCCAGGGCGTAGGACGGCGATTCCGGGTCCAGCAGCTCGAACGCGGCCAGCGCGAAGGTGGACAGCGGCTGGTTGAGCGCGAAGTCCTGCTGGAGGTCGACGGTGAGGCGGACGATGCGTCCCGTGGCGTCCGGCTCGTCGAGCTTCTCGACGATGCCGCCGTCCAGCAGCGAGCGGTAGATCGCGATCGCGCGCCGGATGTGCCGCAGCTGCTGCTTGCGCGGCTCGTGGTTGTCCTCGAGCAGGTGCCGCATCGCGTCGAAGGCGTTGCCGGGTCGGGCGATCACCGACAGGAGCATGGTGTGCGTGACCCGGAAGCGGGACGTCAGCGGCTCCGGTTCGGAGGTGATGAGCTTCTCGAAGGTGTTCTCCGTCCAGCCGACGAAGCCCTCGGGCGCCTTCTTGCGCACGACCTTGCGGCGCTTCTTCGGGTCGTCGCCGGCCTTGGCGAGCGCCTTCTCGTTCTCGATGACGTGCTCGGGCCCCTGGGCGACGACGAAGCCCGCCGTGTCGAAACCGGCGCGCCCGGCGCGGCCCGCGATCTGGTGGAACTCCCGGTTGCGCAGGGTGCGGACGCGGTTGCCGTCGTACTTGGTCAGGGCCGTGAACAGCACCGTGCGGATGGGGACGTTGACGCCCACGCCGAGCGTGTCCGTGCCGCAGATGACCTTCAGCAGACCGGCCTGCGCGAGCTTCTCCACCAGTCGCCGGTACTTCGGCAGCATCCCGGCGTGATGGACACCGATGCCGTGCCGGACGTAACGGGAGAGATTGCGGCCGAACTTGGTGGTGAAGCGGAAGTTGCCGATCAGCTCGGCGATCCGGTCCTTCTCCTCGCGCGAGCACATGTTGATGCTCATCAGCGCCTGCGCCCGCTCCACGGCCTGAGCCTGAGTGAAGTGCACGATGTAGACCGGCGCCTGCTTGGTCTCCAGCAGTTCGGTCAGGGTCTCGGTGAGCGGGGTGAGCTTGTACTCGTAGGACAGCGGCACGGGGCGGGTCGCCGAGCGGACCAGCGAGGTCGGGCGGCCGGTACGCCGGGTGAGGTCCGCTTCGAACATCGAGACGTCGCCGAGCGTCGCCGACATCAGGATGAACTGCGCCTGCGGCAGCTCCAGGATCGGGATCTGCCATGCCCAGCCGCGGTCCCCCTCCGCGTAGAAGTGGAACTCGTCCATGACGACCTGGCCGACGTCCGCCTGCTTGCCGTCGCGCAGGGCGATCGACGCGAGGACCTCGGCGGTGCAGCAGATGACGGGGGCGTCGGCGTTGACGGACGCGTCACCGGTCAGCATGCCGACGTTCTCGGTGCCGAAGATCTTGCACAGTTCGAAGAACTTCTCCGAGACCAGCGCCTTGATCGGGGCGGTGTAGAAGGTGACCTCGTCCCGGGCCAGTGCGGCGAAGTGAGCGCCCGCGGCGATCATGCTCTTGCCGGAGCCGGTGGGCGTCGACACGACCACGTTCGCGCCGGAGACCACCTCGATCAGCGCCTCCTCCTGGTGCGGGTACAGGGTCAGACCCCGCTCCTCGGCCCACGACTCGAAGGCTTCGTAGAGGGCGTCGGGGTCGGCGGTCGGCGGCAGCTGATCGATGAGGGTCACCCACCCATCTTGCCTGCCCTCCTGGCCCAGAGGGGAATCGGCTGCGGGCGCGAAGATCGCGAACGCTACGCTGTGTCGCCGACGACACGTCAGCGAACCCGGTCAACTGGACAGCGGCACACGAGGAATGGGGCGGGCAACACCGATGATGGGACCAGCACACTCACTGTCGGGCGCTGCCGCCTGGCTCGGCGTCGGAGCGGCAGCTGCCGCTGCCGGGCACGGAATGCCCTGGCCGGTCCTTCTCGCCGGCGCGCTGATCTGCGCCGGGGCCGCCCTCGCCCCGGACCTCGATCACAAGGCGGCCACCATCTCACGGGCCTTCGGTCCGCTGTCGCGCTGGCTGTGCGAGATCGTCGACAAGTTGTCGTACGCGGTCTACAAGGGGACGAAGAAGCAGGGCGACCCGCGTCGCTCCGGTGGGCATCGCACGCTCACGCACACCTGGCTGTGGGCGGTCCTGATCGGCGGGGGCGCCTCCGCCCTGGCGATCACCGGGGGCCGCTGGGCGGTGCTGGCGATCCTGTTCGCGCACATGGTGCTGGCCATCGAGGGCCTGCTGTGGCGTGCGACCCGGGGCTCCAGTGCCGACGTCCTGGTCTGGTTGCTGGCGGCGACCAGCGCGTGGATCCTCGCGGGCGTGCTGGACAAGCCGGGCAACGGCTCGGACTGGCTGTTCACGGCACCGGGCCAGGAGTACCTGTGGCTGGGGCTGCCGATCGTGCTCGGTGCGCTGGTGCACGACATCGGCGACGCGCTCACGGTGTCCGGCTGCCCGATCCTGTGGCCGATTCCGGTGGGCCGCAAGCGCTGGTACCCGGTGGGCCCGCCGAAGGTCATGCGGTTCCGGGCAGGCAGCTGGGTCGAGCTCAAGGTGCTGATGCCGGTGTTCATGGTGCTCGGCGGGGTGGGCTGCGCGGCGGCGCTCAACGTGATCTGAGCGGGCGGTGGCGGCCAGGTCGGCACGCCGGTGACAGGCCTGCGGCACGCCTTGACCGGCCGGGCCGCGGGACGCCCTGGGCCTCCGGTGTGCTCTGCGGATCAGCCGGCCTGTCCGGCTCCGCCGCCGTAGCGCCGCTCGAAGGCCGCGACCCGGCCTTCGGAGTCCACCGTCCGTGCCTTCCCGGGGTAGAAGGGATGGCTCTCGGAGGAGATCTCGACGTCCACGACCGGGTAGGTCGCGCCGTCGTCCCACTCGATGGTCTGGTCGCTGGTCGCGGTGGACCGCGTCAGGAAGGCGTAGCCTGCGGCGCGGTCGCGGAAGACGACCTCGTGGTAGTCGGGGTGCTTGTCCTGCTGCATACGAGCTCCTCGTGTTGCGGCATCGGCAACGGCCGAAGGCGTGGCGCCGAAGGCGCGGGGACTGTGGCACAGGGGCTGCGGGGATCAGCCGAGCAGGGGCCGCGGAGGTCAGCCGTACGCGTCCTCGTCGACGATGTGCATGGCGGCCTCCTCGGCGGACGCCGCCGCGCCGTCGATGCCCACGTCCGTCGCGACGAGCCCGCTCTCTTCGTCCTCGTGGGCGCCCTCGTCAGGTGCGACGAGGCGGCCGGAGCGGTCGGCGCCGACCTCGTTGTCGACGAGTTCCCCGTCGGTGCCCTCGGCATCGCCGAGGCCGTCGCCGTCAGGGGCGACCAGGTCGGGCTGCTCCTCGGCGAGCCGCTGGTCGAGGGTTTCGCCCTGGTGGCGCTCGGCGGCCGTGACACCGCTGTGCTCCACTGCCCATGGTCGGTCCGGAGGGGACCAGCCGCGGTCCAGGGGGTCGTCGACGCCGTCGTTCTCCAGCGTGTCCTCGGCGTCGAGCAGCCCTGTGTCCTCGCGTTGATCGGATGCGTCGGGCTGGTAGACGTCGTCACCCCATCCGTCGGCGCTGTTCACGGGTACCTCCAGGTGGTGGGGACGGGCCCGAACTCACCGCGGTCGGCGGTGGGCCGCCGCGACGCGGGGCACAGGCCGCACCCGGCACGAACCGCGTGGTTCCCGGGTGCTCCCCGAACCGGTGCCGCTATCCAGCCTTCCACCCCTTTTCACCCCGGCGCAACGGCACGGGCGTGCTCCGGTGCGGCGGCACGGGGCCACGGCGCGGACTCCGGATCCCGGGACCCGGATCCGTCCCGTCGCGCGGGGCCGCGCGGACCCGGGGCCCACCTCTGCCCCGCCCGCGCAGGGGCGTGCCTGAGCCGGGCCGCCCCTGCGTTTCCGAGCGCCGGCCGCTGTGCCGGACGTCGGCTCTGCCGCCCTGCGTGTCCGAGCGCCGGCCGCCGTGCCGGACGTCGACCCTGCGGCCCAGCCGGTCCCGGCCGTCCATGATCCCGGCCCGGCCCGCCGCGCCCCGGCTGCGGCACCTGGCGCCCCCGAACCGTGCCTCCGCCCCCAGCCGCCCGGCTCAGCCCTACCGGTTTCAGCCCCGGGGGCACAGGGTCCCGGCCTCACTCGGCCCGACCTGCCCACCCGGCCACCCGGCCCGACCGGCCCACCCGGCCACCTGGCCCTCCGGTCCACCCGGCTCGCCGGCCCCCCGGGCCACTGCCCGACCGGCCCCCCCGGGCACCCGACCGTCCCCCCCGGGCACCCGACCGGCCCGGCAACCCACGGCCCTCGCCCAGTCGCCGGCATGCCGGGCCTGCCGCCCTCAGCCTTCCAGCGCCCGCCGCCCGGTCGGCCTCCCCTCCTCCCGTCCCCCCTGCTCACCCATGCCACGACCGCCACAGTGCCGCATATGCCCCGTCCGCCCTGACCAGCTCGTCATGGCTGCCCAGTTCGCTGATCCGGCCGTTTTCGACGACGGCGATGACGTCCGCGTCGTGGGCTGTGTGGAGGCGGTGGGCGATGGCGACGACGGTGCGGCCGTCGAGGACGCGGGCGAGGGAGCGTTCCAGGTGGCGGGCCGCGCGAGGGTCGAGGAGCGAGGTCGCCTCGTCCAGGACCAGCGTGTGCGGGTCGGCCAGCACCAGACGAGCCAGCGCGATCTGCTGGGCCTGGGCCGGAGTGAGCGCGAACCCGCCCGAGCCGACCTCGGTGTCCAGGCCGTCGTCGAGGGCACGGGCCCACGCGTCCGCGTCGACCGCGTCCAGCGCCGCCCACAGCTCGGCGTCGGTCGCGTCGGTGCGGGCCAGCAGCAGGTTGTCGCGCAGGGAGCCCACGAACACGTGGTGCTCCTGGTTGACCAGGGCCACGTGGGAGCGGACCCGCTCGGCGGTCATCCGGGACAGTTCGGCGCCGCCGAGGGTGATCCGGCCGTCCCGGGGCGCGTAGATGCCCGCGAGCAGCCGGCCCAGGGTCGACTTGCCGGCACCAGAGGGACCGACCAGCGCCAGCCTGGTGCCGGGCGCGACCTCCAGGGAGACCTTGCGCAGCACGTCCACGCCCTCCAGGTACCCGAAGTGCACCCGGTCGGCGTGCACGTCGCGGCCGTCGGGCGCCAGCCCGGAGTCTCCGGCGTCCGGCTCGATGTCCCGGACCCCGACCAGCCGGGCCAGCGACACCTGGGCCACCTGCAGCTCGTCGTACCAGCGAAGGATCAGCCCGACCGGGTCGACCAGCATCTGGGCGATGAGCGCACCCGTCGTCAGCTGACCGACCCCGATCCACCCCTGCAGGACGAACACACCGCCGATGATCAGAACGGAGGCGAGCACGGTCACATGAGTGACGTTGATGACCGGGAAGAGCACCGACCGCAGCCAGAGTGTGTAGCGCTCCCACGCCGTCCACTGCTTGATCCGCAGTTCCGACAGCGCGACCCGGCGTCCACCGAGGCGGTGGGCCTCGACGGTCCGTCCGGCGTCCACGGTCTCGGCGAGCGCGGCGGCCACGGAGGCGTATCCAGCGGCCTCCGAGCGGTAGGCGGCGGGCGCACGCCTGAAGTACCAGCGGCAGCCGACCACCAGCAGCGGCACCGCGAGAAGCACGGCGGCGGCGAGCGGCGGCGCGGTGACGACGAGCCCGCCCAGCAGCAGGACAACCCACACGACGCCGATCGCCAGCTGGGGCACGGCCTCGCGCATCGCGTTGGCCAGCCGGTCGATGTCCGTCGTGATCCGGGACAGCAGGTCACCCGTCCCGGCCCGCTCCAGGACACCGGGCGGCAGACCGACCGACCGTACGAGGAAGTCCTCGCGCAGGTCGGCCAGCATCCGCTCGCCGAGCATCGCGCCGCGCAGCCGCACCTGCCGGACGAACACGGCCTGGATGAGCAGGGCGACCGTGAACAGGCCGATGGTGAGCTCCAGATGCAGCTCACGGGTGCCGGCGCCGGTGTCGTCCGACACCCGCTCCACCAGCCCGCCCAGCAGCCACGGCCCCGCCATCGAGGCCACCACGGCGACCGTGTTGACGACGACGAGGAGCACGAAGGCACGGCGGTGCCGACGGAACAACTCGACGACATAGGCGCGTACGGTCGCGGGGGCGCCGACCGGCAGCGTGTTCGCCGTCGTCGGGGCCGCCGGGTCGTACGCCGGTGGCGCAACGCCGATCATGCCGACTCCTCGATCTCTTCCAGTTCCTTCAGGACCTCGTTGAGGGCGGACCCTTCGCGCAAGCCGTCCTGGCCGGCGGCCCTTCCGGGCAGTGCCTCGTCGCGGGCGGCCTCCTCGTCGGTCTCCCGGGTCACGACGGCCCGGTACCGCGGCTCGGCGTGGACCAGTTCGCGGTGCACGCCGACCGCCGCGACCTCGCCCTCGTGGACGAGTACGACCCGGTCGGCGCGGTCCAGGAGCAGCGGCGACGAGGTGAACACCACGGTCGTGCGGCCCGCCCGCAGGTTCCGCACGCCCTCGGCGATCCGGGCCTCGGTGTGCGAGTCGACGGCCGAGGTCGGCTCGTCCAGGACGAGCACCTCCGGGTCCGTGATCAGCGACCGGGCGAGCGCGATGCGCTGGCGCTGGCCGCCGGACAGGGATCGGCCGCGCTCGGTGATACGGGCCTCCATCGGGTCCTCGGTGTCGAGCGCCCCCTGGACCAGCGCGGCGAGCACGTCCTCGCACTGCGCCGCCGCCAGCGCCTCCTCGGCACCGACGTCACCCGACCTGGGTACGTCGAACAGTTCGCGCAGTGTGCCGGAGAGCAGTACGGGATCCTTGTCCTGCACGAGGACGGCTGTACGGGCGTTGTCGAGCGGCAACTCGTCGAGCGGGACGCCGCCCAGGAGTACCGAGGTGCCTTCCTCCGAGGGGTGTCCGCCCAGCCGTTCGGCCAGCCGTCCCGCCGCGTCCGGGTCGCCGCACACCACGGCGGTGAGTCGGCCGGAGGGGGCGAGCAGTCCGGTGGCCGGGTCGGACAGATCCCCGGAGGGCGTCTCGGACCCGTCGCGGGACCCGTCGGTGTCGGTGGCCCGCTCCAGCGCCAGCACACGCGCGGCCCGCCGGGCCGAGGGCCGGGAGAAGGAGTAGGCCATCGCGATCTCCTCGAAGTGACGGAGCGGATAGGTGAGGATCATGACCGAGCTGTAGACAGTGACCAGTTCGCCGACGGTGACCTGGCCCTGGCGGGCCAGGTGGACGCCGTACCAGACCACCGCGATCAGCAGCAGGCCCGGCAACAGCACCTGGATCGCCGAGATCAGCGCCCACATCCGGGCGCTGCGTACGGCCGCGTGGCGTACCTCCTGGGAGGCGCGGCGGTAGCGGTCGAGGAAGAGTTCCTCGCCGCCGATGCCGCGCAGCACGCGCAGGCCGGCGACGGTGTCGGAGGCCAACTCGGTCGCGCGGCCCGCCTTCTCGCGCTGGAAGTCGGCCCGCCGGGTCGCCCGGGGCAGCAGCGGCAGCACGGCGACCGCCAGCAGGGGCAGTCCCACGGCGATCACCAAGCCGAGCGCGGGCTGGTAGACGACCAGGCCGACGCAGACCACCACGAGGGTGACCGCCGCCGCCGTGAACCGTGACCAGGCCTCGACGAACCAGCCGATCTTCTCGACGTCACCGGTGGAGACGGCCACGACCTCACCGGCCGCGACGCGCCGGGTCAGCCCCGAGCCCAGCTGGGCCGCCTTGCGGGCCAGCACCTGCTGGACGCGGGCGGCGGCAGTGATCCAGTTGGTGACGGCGGTGCGATGCAGGAAGGTGTCGCCGAGCGCGTTCCCGACGCAGCACACCGCCAACAGGCCGCCAGCTAGGGCGAGGTGAGTGCCGGAGCGGTCGACGACGGCCTGTACGGCGACGCCGACGCAGAACGGCAGCGCGGAGACGGACAGGAAGTGCAGCAGCCCCCAGGCCAGGGCCTTCAGCTGTCCGTCCAGCTGGTTCCGGAAGAGCCACCACAGGAATCGGGGACCCGAGCGTGCGTCCGGCACACCTGGATCGGGATACGGAAGGTCTTGAATCTGCATGACGTCCCAGTGGCTCGTGTCAGTGGGGGGATCAGGGATGGGGATGGGGTGTGGTGCGGTGCCGATGCGTGGAGCGGGCAGCGCTCGGCGGATCGGCGCGGCGGAGCAGCAAACCGTGACAGATTCCCGTCGTAGCGTGGCCGGACGCAAGCGGTTTTCCCGGCCGCCGCACAGATTCGGCTGCTGCTCCGGCCTCGACAAGCGTCGCGGCTCCGGTTGCCGGTCCGGCCCCCGAGAAACCGTTTGCGGCTTCCGCTGTCGGTTCCGCCTCGATAGACCCGTTGCGGCTCCGGCTGCCGCTCATGCCCCACTAGTCGTTTCGGGTTCCGCCGCCGGTCCGCCTCTACGAGGCCGTATCCGCCCCCCCCGCCGCCGCTCTGGTCCCTGAGGCCCGTTGCCGCCGTCGCAGCCGCCCCCTGGCTGCCGGTCTGGCCTGCGCCGCCCATGCTGCCGCCAGGGCAGTCGCTGTCCCCGCCGGTCGGCTGTCGCTCCCGCCGCCGGTTTCTGCACCCCCGCCGCCCGGTGGCTGCCGCCCCCCCCGCCGCCGGTCGGCTGCCGCCCCCGCCACCGGTCCGCTGCCGCCCGGGCAGTCGCTGTCCCCGCCGGTCGGCTGTCGCTCCCGCCGCCGGTTTCTGCACCCCCGCCGCCCGGTGGCTGCCGCCCCCCGCCGCCGGTCGGCTGCCGCCCCCGCCACCGGTCCGCTGCCGCCCCCGCCACCGGTCCGCTGTCGCTCCTGCCGTCACCCCGACCCCGGTGCGACCATGGACCGATGCGGAATGGCGGACTACGGCGAGCCAGGGTGGCGACGGCAACCCTCGGCTCCTGCCTGACGGCCCTGACGGCTCTGACGGCGCTCACGACCCTGACCGCGTGCGGCGGCGCGCAGCACGGCGCCGGTTCGGGCGGCGGCAAGGCCGCGCCCACGCGATCGGCCACCACTGTGGACCCGACGCGTATCCCGGGCGTCGGCGACCGATGGCAGCGCCGCATCCCGGCCGAGTCGCGTCAGGTGGTGGCGGTCTACGGCGATGGCAGGAACTCCCCGGACTCCACAGTCGTGCTCTACTCCAAGCGCGGCTCCGCCTGGGACCGCATCCGCAGCTGGCCCGCGCACAACGGCAAGAAGGGCTGGACCACCGACCATCATGAGGGCGACAACCGCAGCCCCGTAGGGGTGTTCACGCTCAGCGACGCGGGCGGCGTGCTGCGGAGCCCCGGGTCCGAGTTGCCGTACACGCGGTCAGCTGCCTTCGCCGCGCCGCGCTGGTGGGCGAAGTCGTACTGGCACGACTTCGACTACGTCATCGCCATCGACTACAACCGTGTCAAGGGCACCCCGCCCAACGACCCGTCCCGCCCAGAGGGCCAGAACAAGGGCGGCAGCATCTGGCTGCACATGGACCACGGCAGCGGCACGTCGGCCTGCGTCAGTCTGTCCGGTTCCGCGATGGAGTACCTGCTGCGCACGCTCGACCCCGATCGGTATCCCGTGGTGGTGATGGGGGACAGGGCCGACCTGAAGCGCCCGCACTGACGCGGTAGGCGTCATTGCGGAGGATGCCCGACTCGCCGTAGAACACCGGCCATGAAGAGACGGATTGCCATGTCCATGCTCGCGGGAGCGACCCTCCTGGCGAGCACACTCCTCGGAGCGAGCCCCGCCCCCGCGGCCCAACCCGCCCCCGCGGCCCAACCCGCCCCCGCGGCCCCCGCCCCCGCGGCCCAACCCGCTGGTGCCGGCGCCGACGCCCCCACCAACGTCCCCGCCGAGTTCGGCTCCGACTGGCACGACCCCCTCACCGCCGCGCCGCCCGTCACCAAACCCTCCGGCAAGTCCTGCCAAGTCACCGTCGCCGAGGCACAGTTCCGCGACTTCACCCCGTACAAGGGCACCTACACACCGCCCGAAGGCTGCGGCAGCCGCTGGAGCAAGGTCGTGCTGCGGATGGACGGCAAGGTCAAGGGACGCCAGTACGACCGGCTCGGCCATCTGCAGGTCGGCGGGGTCGAGGTCTTCCGTACGTCGACCCCCGAGCCGTCACCGGACGGGATCGAGTGGTCCGTCGAGAAGGACGTCACGCGGTACAGCGACACCTTCCGCCGCAGCCAGGACGTCGAGATGCTCATCGGGAACGTCGTCGACGACACCTACACCGGCGTCATCGACGTCAAGGTCACGCTGACGTTCTACGTCGGCCGCCCCGCCGCCGGTACCCCCGATCGCGTGCTCACCCTCAGGGACGGCACGCTCACCACCCCGCGCAACAGCGAACGCATCGTCGCCGAGGTGTACGCGACCGGCTCCGGCGGCGGCTGCGAGGAGTTCTGGTATCTGTCCGCGCCCGAGTCGGCGCCGTATTCCTGCAAGGCCGACGGCGGTCCCTACCGTGAGGTGCAGATCAAGGTCGACGGTCAACTCGCCGGAATCGCCGCGCCGTTCCCGCACGTCTGGACGGGTGGCTGGTCCAACCCCTTCCTCTGGTACGTCACTCCGGGGCCGCGGGCCTTCGACGTCAAGCCGATCGAATACGACCTGACGCCGTTCGCGGGACTCCTCAACGACGGGCGGCCGCACCGCGTCGAGGTCTCCGTCGTCGGAGTTCCGGAGGGGCAGAGCGGCTGGAGCGCGCCCGTGAACGTCCTCGTCCGGCAGGACGCTAAGAGCGCACACGTCACCGGCAGGCTCACCGTGCACAAGGTCGGCGAACTCGCCAACTCCTCGACGTACAGGCCCGGTTCGGAGCACCGGGTGGACACCGAGGGTGGTCACCGGCTGACCGTCGCCGGATACGTCGACACCTCGCACGGCCGGGTGACGACCACCGTGCGCCGCTCGCTCGCGAACAGCTCCGCGCACCGCTGGACCGACGGCGAGAACCTGGATTCCCTCGACGCCACCTGGACGGACGACCAGTCCGTGACCGTTGACGGACGAGGGCCCGCCCGGACGACGCGCACGCAGCGGACGTACACCATGGACGGCTCGATCACGATCGGCGCGGACGACCGGCTGCGCACCGTGCTGACTCTCGGTGACCGCGCCGCGGTCGTGGCGACCGAAGACGGACGGCGGACCGCGTGGACGTGGCTCGACGACACCGTCGAGGGCGACGCCGCATGGACGTTGAACGTGCCACGCGACCAGCGCCACGCGGTCGGCACGACGAGCGAGCGCTTCCGGCTGTACGGATCGGGCGGCCTGGGCGGCTCACGCGGCTCGGGTGGCTGTTACGACCGTTCCGTCACCAGCGTCCAAGGGGTGCTCACCGAGGATCGCCAGGGCTGTTGAGGCGGGTCGGCAGGGGCTGCTCAGGCGAGTTGTGTGCGATGCGTCACGCGGGACGTGATTTACACGGATGCAACGCGGCGGTCTTGTGCGGGACCAACATCACCCCCAAAGTGATCGGCACGGAATGCGCTTTCCGTATGGCAGAAGTCCCCGTCGTCCATTGGGGCTTCTGTGTGCCGCCGTCCCCAAGGAGTTCCCGTGCCGCCGTCCGTACCGTCCCTTCCGCGACGCGTCGCACGCACACTGCGTACCTCTCTCTTCGCGCAGGTCGCCTGCGCGCTCGTGCTCGGAGTCGTCGTCGGGAAGCTGTGGCCCGGATTCGCCGCGGACCTCCAGCCGCTCGGCGACGGTTTCATCCGGCTCATCAAGACGATCATCTCGCCGCTGGTGTTCTGTGTGGTCGTCGTCGGCATCGCCAAGGCCGGTGATCTGAAGGCGTTCGGCCGGATCGGGCTGAAGGCGCTGATCTGGTTCGAGGTCGCGAGCACGCTCGCGCTGGTCATCGGCCTTCTCGCCGCCAACGTGGTCCAGCCCGGCTCCGGGATGAACGTCGATCCGTCCACACTCGACGCCTCGGCGGTCGACGCGAAGACGGGCGGCGGGCAGCTGCCCTCGACGACGGAGTTCGCGCTGGAGGCGATCCCGACCTCGTTCATCGGGGCCTTCGCGGAGAACTCTCTGCTCCAAGTGCTCGTCCTGGCCTGCCTGGTGGGTGCCGCGCTGCTGCATCTCGGTCACACCAAGGTGCCGCAGGTGCTGCCGGCCATCGAACAGGCCCAGGAGATCATCTTCGCGATCGTAGGCTTCGTCATGCGGCTGGCCCCGATCGCGGTGTTCGGCGCGATGGCCGTCCTCATCGGCAACTACGGGCTCGGCGTCATCGAGACGTACGGCAAGCTGATCGTCCTGTGCTACGCCGCCGCTGCGCTCTTCATCGCGCTGCTCGCCGTCGCCCTGAAGGTGGTCACCGGGCTCAGCCTCTGGAAGTTCCTGCGCTACATCCGTGAGGAGATGCTGCTCGCGCTCGGCACCGCCTCCACCGAGTCCGTCCTGCCGCGGGTGATGCAGAAGCTGCGCAAGGCGGGCGCCCGCGACGACGCCGTGGGCCTGGTGCTGCCGACGGGCTACTCCTTCAACCTCGACGGTGCCTCGCTCTACCTGTCCATCGGCACGCTGTTCATCGCCCAGGCCGTGGGTGTGGACCTCAGCCTCAGTCAGCAGATCACCGTGGTTCTGGTGCTGATGCTGACCAGCAAGGGCATGGCGGGCATCCCCGGCTCGGCCTTCCTCGCCCTGTCCGCGACCGCCTCCTCGCTGGGCGCCATCCCGGCCGGAGCCGTCGCTCTCCTCCTCGGCGTGGACCGCATCATGGACTCGATGCGCGTCGTCACCAACCTGCTCGGCAACTGCGTCGCCGTCTTCGCGGTCTCCCGCTGGGAAGGGGCTCTCGACAAGGAGCGGGCGAAGAAGGTGCTGGACGGCGAGATCGTGGTCGAGCTGGACGACGAGGAGCCGCAGAAGGCCCGGCCTGGGACGCCAGGGAAGTCAGGGACGCCACAGACGCCAGAGACGCCGGCGACCTCCCGAGCTGAGGCTCCGGGGCCCGAAGCCCCTGTTGCCGTGCCGGCCCAGGGCGCAAAGGAGACGGCTTCCGGGGCCGGCTGAGCCCACCCATCGCCATGGCCGCGGCCACCACTCCAGCAGCTGGAGCGGTGGCCGCGGCCATTTCACGTGCCCTCTCGGCAGGGCCGCTCAACACCGCCGGTCGGCAGCCCCGTCGATCAGTGTGTCGAGCAACTCGCCCAACACCTCTCGCTGTTCGACCGTCAGCGGCGCCAGGATCTCCTGCGCGGCCGACCGGCGCGCACCGTGCAGTTCCCGCAGGGCCTTACGCCCGTCGTCGGTGAGTTCGATCCGGATCACCCGCCGGTTGGTCGGATCGGGCGCCCGCCGGACCTTCCCGCTCGCCTCCAGCCCGTCGACCAGCGTCGTCACCGCGCGCGGGACCACCTCCAGGCGCTCGGCGAGATCGGCCATCCGGGGTGGCGAGTCGTAGTGCGCGAGCGTGCGCAGAAGTCGGGACTGGGCCGGGGTGACGCCCAGGCCGCACTCGTGCAGGTGGCGTTTCTGGATCCGGTGCACCCGGCGGGTGAAGCGCAGCAGCTGCTCGGCGAGCGGGCCGTCGGGATCGGGGGTGGTCATGCGGGAACAATATCAGGACTACATTCATTGTGAGCATAGGTAACAATGAGCTAAGCTCCGTCAGTCCGCATCGCCACACCTCCCGTAGGAGCCCATGCATCCCGAGAACGAACCCACCCGGACGCCACTCGCCGAGCAGCCGGAACAGCCACGGCAGGTGCGCCGCATCCTGAAGCTCTTCCGTCCCTACCGCGGCCGCCTGGCCGTCGTAGGCCTCCTGGTCGGCGCGTCGTCGCTGGTCGGCGTCGCCACACCGTTCCTCCTCAAGGCGATCCTCGACGTCGCCATCCCCCAGGGCCGCACCGGCCTGCTCAGCCTGCTCGCGCTCGGCATGATCCTCAGCGCGGTCCTGACCAGCGTCTTCGGTGTGCTGCAGACCCTGATCTCCACGACGGTCGGCCAGCGCGTCATGCACGACCTGCGCACCGCGGTCTACGGCCGCCTCCAGCGCATGTCCCTCGCCTTCTTCACGCGCACCCGCACCGGCGAGGTCCAGTCCCGCATCGCCAACGACATCGGCGGCATGCAGGCCACCGTCACCTCCACCGCGACCTCCCTGGTCTCCAACCTGACCAGCGTGGTCGCCACGATCATCGCGATGATCGCCCTCGACTGGCGCCTCACCGTCGTCTCGCTGCTCCTGCTGCCGGCCTTCGTCTGGATCAGCCGCCGCGTCGGCAACGAACGCAAGAAGATCACAACCCAGCGCCAGAAGCAGATGGCCGCGATGGCGGCCACGGTCACCGAGTCGCTCTCGGTCAGCGGCATCCTGCTCGGCCGCACGATGGGCCGCTCCGACTCGCTGACCGGCACCTTCGCGGACGAGTCCGAGCGCCTGGTCGACCTCGAGGTGCGGTCGAACATGGCCGGCCGGTGGCGCATGGCCGTCATCACCATCGTCATGGCCGCCATGCCCGCCTTCATCTACTGGACCGCGGGGATGGCCCTCCAGCTCGGCGGCCCGCAGGTCTCGATCGGCACGATCGTCGCGTTCGTCTCGCTCCAGCAGGGCCTCTTCCGCCCGGCGGTCAGCCTGCTGTCCACCGGCGTCCAGATCCAGACCTCGCTCGCGCTGTTCCAGCGCATCTTCGAATACCTCGACCTGCCCATCGACATCACCGAGCGGGAGAACCCGACCCGCCTCGACAGCGTCAAGGGCGAGGTCCGCTTCGAGAACGTCGAGTTCCGGTACGACGGCAAGAGCGGCCCGATCCTGGACGGCATCGACCTCACCGTCCCGGCGGGCGGCAGCCTCGCGGTCGTCGGCCCGACCGGCGCCGGGAAGTCGACGTTCGGCCACCTCGTGCCGCGGCTCTACGACGTGACGGGCGGCCGGGTCACCCTCGACGGGGTCGATGTGCGCGACCTTGACTTCGACACCCTCGCCCGCGCGGTGGGCGTCGTGTCGCAGGAGACGTACCTCTTCCATGCCTCGGTCGCCGACAACCTTCGCTTCGCCAAGCCGGACGCCACCGACGAGGAACTGCACGCGGCGGCGAAGGCGGCCCAGATCCACGACCACATCGCGGGCCTGCCCGACGGCTACGACACGGTCGTCGGTGAGCGCGGCCACCGCTTCTCCGGCGGCGAGAAGCAGCGCCTGGCCATCGCCCGCACCATCCTGCGTGACCCGCCGGTCCTGATTCTCGACGAGGCGACCAGCGCCCTGGACACCCGCACCGAACATGCCGTGCAGGAGGCCATCGACGCCCTGTCCGCCAACCGCACCACGGTGACCATCGCGCATCGCCTGTCCACCGTTCGGGGCGCCGACCAGATCGTGGTGCTCGATGCGGGACGGGTGGCTGAAAGGGGTACCCACGAGGAGCTGCTGGAGCAGGGCGGGCGGTATGCGGGGCTGGTCCGCCGAGACGCCCAACTGGAGCCGACGGGGTGACGTTATGCCGGGTTTGTAAGCATGTGGGGGTTACCGTGCCCGCATGCACTTGAACACTCCGTCACGGAGCACGATTCGACTGACGCGCCGGGGTCGTATCGCCCTCATCGCCGCCGGCGCCGTCGTGGCCGGCACCGCCGTGGCGGTGCCGCTGCTGAGCGTGGACGAGGAGGAGGCGAAGCCCACCACGCTGGTGATCCCGGAGGGATGGCGCGCGAGCCAGGTCTATGCCGCCGTCGACAAGGCGCTCACCCTGCCGGCCGGGACCACGAAGAAGTCCCTCGCGAAGCTCGACCTCAAACTGCCGAACGACGCCGACGGCAATCCCGAGGGCTACCTCTTCCCTGCGACGTATCCACTTGAGCGCGACGGGAAGAAGGCCACGCCGGACTCTCTGCTGTCGGCCATGGTCGACACCGCCACCAAGAAGTTCGGCGGCGCCCCGATCGCCGCCGGCGCGCAGCGCCACGCGATGAACGTCTATCAGACGGTCACCATCGCGAGCATCATCCAGGCCGAGGCCGCCACCAAGCCCGACATGGGCAAGGTGGCCCGGGTCGTCTACAACCGGCTCGAACGCGGGATGCCGCTGCAGATGGACTCCACCATCAATTACGCGCTGAAGCGCTCCACGCTCAGGACCACCGAGGCCGACACGCGGATCGCGAGCCCTTACAACTCGTACCAGCGCATGGGCCTGCCGCCCACGCCGATCGCCAACCCGGGCGAGGAGGCGATGCGCGCCGCGATCAATCCGGCCGCGGGCGACTGGCTCTACTTCGTCACCGTCAAGCCCGGCGACACCCGCTTCACGGCCGACTACTCGGAACACCAGCGCAACGTGGCCGAGTTCAACGCCCAGCAGAAGGAGAAGGCGAGCCCGAAGCCGACGAAGTGAGCCGACGAAGTGAGCCCGACGAAGTGAGCCGACGAAGTGAGCCGACGAAGTGAGTCGACGGGGGTGTGTCGTGGCTGGCGTGGGCGTGCGGCCGGCGCGCGTACACGGGCGGCAGCCGGACTTCTCTTACCCGACTGGATCGTCGCGGTGGACTCCGCTGTCGTCCGCGCTCACCAGCACGCGCCGACAGCCGCTGCCGGTCCCTGGCCTTCTGCATGACGCCGGGCCAGGCGGGTGACGCACCCGCGTTCCCCCAGGTCATGGCCCGCTTACGGGACCCTCGGCCGACCGGACGGCCAGGGACGACACCAGAGGCGGTCCTGGCGGACAAGGCCTACTCATCCCGCGCCATCCGCACCAGCCTGCGGCGCCGCGGCATCCGGGCAGTTAGACCGCCACCATCTACCTGGCCGCGCTCCATCTCGCAGGCATCTTGATCTGGTCCGCACGCTGACGCGAAGTCGCCGTGAGGACAGAATGATCGCGTGCTTCCTCCTCGACTGCTGTGGTGTGATCCTCGGCCCATCCCGCCGTTCAACCGGCAGGAGCCGGTGACGCAGATCGTCCGTGACCCCGGCTTCTACGAGCCCGCTGATGAGGACGACTGCACGGTGTTCTGGTACTTCTGCCAGTCCCATGACCGCGTCTACTGGCAGGAGGCTTGCGGAGAAGGGCCCCATCTCGTGGTCTTGCACTGCAAAGAGCACGGGTCCGAGAACATGTGGCCACAGCCGCGCATGCTGATGTTCCCCGAGGGGTTCGATCCCCTCCTGAGCGACGCGCAACTGGACTGGGTGCGGGCAGAGGACGACGCCGTCCAAGCATGATCCGAAAATGATCCGAAAGAGATGCTCCAGGCCCTGCGACGCGGCGCGGCATGTGAGTGCGGCCTGGCCCATTCGCGACCTCAGTGCCACGGCGTGCCCGCCCGGCTCCGACCGGTGCCTCAGTCGGACGTGCACCGGCGGGAAGGTTGCCCTGGCGGGGCGTCACGCGGGGACCGGCCCGCCGCATCATCAGGGGCGGCTGGCTCGCCCACCCTGCACCGTTCGGCGCCACGGGCCGGCGCGCGACACGCCTGTCGGAGGGCTTCCCCGGCGGGATGCCACGCCGCGGACCCCGATACGCCCGCCCCACCCCGCTACGCCGCCACAGGCTCCTCCGCCAGCAACCGCCTGATGTCCCGTACGGCCGCGCGACCGGCTCGGTTGGCGCCGATCGTGCTGGCGGAGGGGCCGTAGCCGACCAGGTGGATGCGGGGATCGGCGACTGCGCGTGTGTCCTCGACGCGGATGCCTCCGCCCGGCTCGCGCAGGCGGAGGGGGGAGAGATGGTCGATCGCGGCCCGGAAGCCGGTGGCCCACAGGATGACGTCGGCGTCCACGCGGCGCCCGTCGTTCCACTCCACGCCGTCCGGCGTGATCCGGTCGAACATGGGCTGCCGGTCCAGGGTTCCGTCCGCGAGCCCCTGCCGGATGGCGTCGTTGAGAGGTAGACCCGTGACCGAGACGACGCTCTTCGGCGGTAGCCCCTGCCGGACCCGCTCCTCGACGAGCGCGACGGCCGCCCGGCCGAACTCCTCGGTGAAGGGACCCTCGCGGAACACGGGCGGGCGTCGCGTGACCCACGTCGTGGTGGCCGCGTACCGGGCGATCTCCAGCAGGTGCTGGGTTCCGGAGGCGCCGCCTCCCACCACGACGACCCGTTTCCCGGCGAACTCCTGTGGCCCGGGGTAGTGGGCGGTGTGCACCTGCCGTCCCCGGAACGTCTCCTGGCCGGGATAGCGCGGCCAGAACGGCCGGTCCCAGGTGCCGGTCGCGTTGATCAGCGCCCGCGTCGACCAGGGTCCCGCCGAGCTCTCGACGAGCAGCCGGCCATCCGGGCCCTCGCGTACGGCACGCACGTCGACGGGGCGCCGGACGCGCAGGTCGAAGGTCTGCTCGTAGCGGTCGAAGTACTCGGCGATTACCTCGGACGACGGCCGCTCGGGGTCGGCGTCGGTCAGTTCCATGCCGGGCAACGCGTGCATCCCGTGGACCTTGCCGTACGTCAACGACGCCCACCGGAACTGCCAGGCACCGCCCGGACCGGGGGAGTGGTCGAGCACGACGAAGTCGCTGTCCGGCTCGAAGCCGGTGCGCCGCAGGTGATAGGCGCTGGACAGTCCGGCCTGACCAGCGCCTATGACGACCACGTCGACGAAGTTGACCGCCTCGGCATCATTCACGTTTCCACTAACCGCATCGAGGCCGTGGATCTTCCCGAGGATCCGGAAGGCCCGGAAGGTCCCGGAGACTCGGAGCCCGAGGAGCCCGAGGAGCCCGAGGAGCCCGAGGAGCGCGAGGAGCGCGAGGAGCGCGAGGAGCCCGAGGAGCCCGAGAGATCAGCGCCCGCCCACGACCCGGGAGCTACCGTGGGGGAGACATTCGGCCACTGTCACGAGCCTTCCGAGGGACGGGGCGTGGCGGTCGACGGCGGGAGGTCGCCGTTGAACCGGGTGTCGGTGAAGCCGCCGAAGTCGGCCTTGTCCGGGATGAGCTTCAGGTCGGCGAAGGTGTCGACGATCTCCTGCTCGGAGGTGATGAGCGGCTTGTCGACGGCCACCGCGATCCGGGTGGTGTACGTCCGCTTCACCGCGGCCAGCGCCACGTCCTCGGGCAGCCCGGTGTCCTTCGCCCAGACCTTCGCCCAGTCGTCCTCGTGCGAGTACACCCACTGCTGGGCCCGCCGCAGCCGCTCCAGATAGTCCTTGACGGCGGCGGCCTTCTTCTTGTCCTGCAGCGCGCTCGGCGCCGCCACCTGGAAGGTCAACCCATTGGTGATGCCGTCGCCGGTGGTCAGGACCCGGCCCTGCTTCGCCTTGAGCACCTGCGAGGTGTACGGGTCCCACACCGCCCACGCGTCGACCTTGCCGGAGGTGAACGCGGCCAGCGCGTCGGCGGGCTGGAGGTACTTGACCTTCACGTCGCTCAGGCTCAGCCCGGCCTTCTTGAGGGAGGCGACCAGCTGGTAGTGGGCGGAGGAACCCTGGGCCACGGCGACGGACCTGCCCTTGAGCTGCGCCGTGCCGGACAGCTTCGAGTCGTTCGGGACGAGGATGGTGTCGCCCTTGGACGTGCCGTGCCAGGCCGCCACCACCTTGATCTTCGAGCCCGCACCCGCCGCGAAGACCGGCGGCGTGTTCCCGACACCGCCTATGTCGACGGCGCCTGCGTTGACGGCTTCCAGAAGCGGCGGACCGGAGCTGAAGGTGGACCACTTGATCTTGTAGTCGAGGTTCTCCAGCTCTCCGGCGGCGCGCAGGATCGCCTCCGAGCCGCCCTTCTGGTCACCGACGTTGAGGGTGAGCGAGCCCTGGCCGTCGGTGTCGGACCCCGCGCCGGCGGACGAGTTCCCGCCACAGGCCGTGAGCAGGAGCGCGAGGGGGAGGAGAAGCGCGGCGGGGACGAGACGTCGTCGCATGATGGTTCCGTTCCGGGGTGGTTGGTTCAGGCGGCTTCGGCGGCGGTGTCGACACCGAGTCGCTCCAGGAGTCCGGCGCGCAGTTCCGCGAACCGGGGGTCGGTGATGCCGCGGGGCCGGTCGAGGTCGATGCGCTGTTCGTGCGCGATCACCCCGTCGTCCATCACGAGGACGCGGTCGGCGAGGAGCACGGCCTCCTCCACGTCGTGCGTGACGAGCAGCACCGCGCAGCTGCGCCGCTGCCACAACTCACCGACCAGGCGCTGGGCCTTGATCCGGGTGAGCGCGTCGAGCGCACCGAACGGCTCGTCGAGCAGCAACAGATCCGGCTCGCGGACCAACGCCCGTGCGAGGGAAGCCCGTTGGGACTCGCCCCCGGAGAGGGTCTTGGGCCAGGCGTCCGTACGGTGGTCCAGACCGACCTCCTTCAGCGCCTGCTCGGCGACGGCACGACCGGGCTTGCCCGGCAGGCCGAGCAGCACGTTGCGCCACACTTTCTTCCAGGGCATCAGTCGCGGCGCCTGGAAGGCGACGGCCTTGCGGCGAGGGACCAGGACGGTGCCCTCGATGTCGTGGTCGAGGCCGGCGAGGATGCGCAGCAGTGTGGACTTGCCGCAGCCGCTGCGGCCGAGGAGAGCGACGAACTCGCCGGAGAGGACGTCCAGTTGGAGGTCGTCGATGACGGTGCGCCCGTCGAAGGAGCGGGTCAGCCCCTCGACGTGCACGGCCGGGGTGGCTTGCGCGGTGGCCTGCACGGCCTGGGTGGTCGGCGCGGCCCCGGTGGCCGTGGGGCTCACCGGCCGGTGAACGTCGGTCGCCATTGCAGCAGCAGCCTTTCGAGGGAGCGGACGATGAAGTCGGCGAGCAGGCCGAGGAAGGCGTAGACGACCAGGCAGACCACGATCACGTCGGTCCGCAGGAAGTCACGTGCCTGCACCATGAGGAACCCGATGCCGGAGTCGGCGTTGACCTGCTCGGCGAAGACGAGGGCGAGCCAGGCGATGCCGAGCGAGTAGCGCAGGCCGGTCAGGGCACCCGGCAGCGCACCGGGCAGTACGACGTGCCGTACGAGCCCCCACCTGGACAGCCCGAGGGACTCCCCGGCCTCGATCAACTGGGCGTCCACACCACGGATTCCGGCGTACACATTGAGGTAGAGCGGGAACGTCACGCCGAGCGTGATGATGGCGACCTTCGGCGCCTCGCCGATGCCGAACCAGATGATGAACAGCGGGATGAGCCCGACGAAGGGCACGGTCCGCAGCATCTGCACGGGCGCGTCGACGAGGTCCTCACCGACCCTGAACAGCCCGGACAGCAGGGCGAGTCCGGTACCGACGACCGTGCCGAGGAGCAGCCCGAGCGCGACGCGCTGCAGCGAGGTGCCCATGGCGGACGGCAGCGATCCGTCGGCGATCAGATCACCCCCGACCTGCGCGATACGGCCGGGCGAGGCGAGCACGTCCGCGGTCAACACACCGGTGCTGCTGAGGAGTTGCCAGAGGGCGAGCAGCAGCAGCGGTCCGGTGGTGCGACGCAGCCAGCGAGGCACACGGGTGCGGCGGGAGGAGGTGGGGACGAGGGGGACGAGGTCGGGCGAGGGGCCCTCGGTGGTGCTGGATAGGTCGGCTGTATCCGAAATATCGGATTTCAGCGGGCCGGGCGGGGCATGGCTGATGGTCATGATGCTCCAGGGGAGGAGAACGGCAGGTGAGGAGACGCGCCGTGCCGCGGTCCCGCCGCGCCGGATGCCGGTCAGGCCATCAACCGGTCAGGGCATCAACCGGTCAGGGCATCAACCGATCAGGACATCTGGCGTGCGGGCAGGGGGATGTGCAGGCGCGAGGAACGCGGAGGGAAGTGAGGAAAGGGCGTCAGCAGCCGCGGCGACACGCGGCGGAGGCCACCCGCAGCAGGTCGATGTGACCGCGCGTGGTGAGCAGGGCTGAACGCAACATGCCGCTGAAAGTAGCCAGATGGCGTCGTGACGGTCAACGGTGTCTCGCGAAGTGGACCTCGGGTATCACGGCCCGGCCGTCACTCAGCCGCCCCCGCACGTGTCCTCGCGCGTGAACTCCGGTGGATGGGCGAGGATGGAGAACATGTCAGACGCCTTCACCACCCGAGTTCTGAACGTCGCCTCCGGCTCCTCGGAGCGGGTCGTGGATGTCACCCGCGAATGCGAGGCCTTCCTGCGGGACGTGGCCCCGGGCCGCGACGGCCTGCTGAACATCTTCGTGCCGCACGCCACAGCCGGTATCGCGATCATCGAGACGGGCGCCGGCAGCGACGACGACCTCCTGGCCGCCCTGCACACCCTGCTCCCCGCCGACGACCGCTGGCAGCACCGCCACGGCAGTCCCGGCCACGGCCGCGACCACGTCCTCCCGGCCATCGTCCCGCCGCATGCGACGCTGCCGGTGCTGAACGGGCAACTGGAGCTCGGGACGTGGCAGTCGGTGTGTCTCGTGGATACGAATAGGGATAATCCGAGCCGTCAGGTGCGATTGAGCTTCATGGGGTGAACCGAACGGGACTGTCCTGGCGACCGTCTGCCCGCTTGTCGGCGGGCGGGGCTCGGGCCCTCCTCGTAACGGCCGCAGCCCTCCGCGACCAGGCGCTTGCCCATGGCGGTGATCAGCGGGTCGCGGCGGCAGATCTGGAAGGAACCGGCGCCCGGGAGCGCCTCGTACTCGGGCCGGGGCTGGGGCCGGGGGTCGGAGCCTCCGCCGCCGCCCGGCTTGCCCCGCAGGCGGTCCGCGATTCGGGAGCGCATGACGTCCATCGGGAGCCGCGCGGGTCCTGCTTGCCCGGCTCCCACTCCTCGTGGCCGATGACGGAACGTTCGCTCCAGCCGTGGTGGCGGCAGATCGCGGCCGAGACCTTCTCGATGACCAATCACAAGAGGGTGTTGTCCCACCAGCGGTAGGGACGCTTCTGCACGTCGAAGGGGATCTTCAGGTAGGCCTCGCCCTCGTGGTACGGCTTCTCCTCGCAGCAGTGCACGGGCTTGTTGGTCCTGCGGTCGGTGACCCACCGGCCGGTGACGAACTCCGGCGCGTCGCGCGGGGCGTCGGCGGAGTCCCCCAAGGTCGGCCGGACGGCGCGGCGTGTGACGGCCCTCGTGGTCGGGACTGCCGTCGCCCTTGCGGTGGGGATGGTCTGGCTGCAGGAAGGGGAGGTGTCACCCGGTGAGGCCACGACGGTGTCGGTTCCGCCCCCGGGCTGTCGTGGACAGGCCTGCGAGGGCGGAGATCCGCAGAGCATGGCCTGCGGGCGGGATGCGCGCACGCTGGCCGGCTGGCGCACCCGCGCGGGAGCCGGGCTCGAGATCAGGTTCAGCGCGCGATGCGATGCGGCCTGGACGCGGATCTGGCAGACCCGGGTCGGCGATCGCGTCGAGATCACCGCACCCGGAAGCCCGCCCCAACGGGCCGCCGTCGCCGACAAGTTCGACGCCAGGGGGTACCTCTTCACGCAGATGGTCCCGGCACGACAGCTCTCGGCGCTGCACGCCTGACTCATGCCCGCGTCCGGTGACGCGCGCGAGTGCGTCGCGCCTTAGGGCCTCGCTCAGCGGCTGGCGGCGAGTGCCGAGAGGACGGCGCGGGTGAGGCGGGCGACGTAGGCGTCGTCGGTGGGTCCGCCGACCGCGAGCATCCTGAAGTACAACGGGGCGCCGAACAGGTCGACGGCCAAGCCCATGTCGATGTCGGCCGGCAGCTCTCCGCGGTCGATCGCCTGGTGCAGCACCGTCGCCACCGCGGCGCGCCGGGGGGCGAGGACCGCCTCGTGGAGCGCGGCGCTCAGCGAGGGGTTGCGGGCCGACTCGGCAACCAGGTCGGGGACGATCCGGCCGACGAGTGGATGGCGGAGGTCGGCCATGGTGTCCCGGACGAACCGTTCGACGTCGTCGGGCAGTGATCCGGAGTCGGCCGTCGCGGGGAGGTGTTCGGCGGCGGCCTCGGAGACCAGCTCCACGACCATCGCCTCCTTGGAGGGCCAGCGGCGGTAGAGGGCCGCCTTGCCGACGCGGGCCCGGCGGGTCACGGCCTCCATCGACATCCGGGCGAACCCGGTCTGGGCGAGCTCCTCGAACACCGCGCGCCTGATCGTCTCGGTCACGGACTCCCGCAGGACCGCGGAGCCCGTGGGCCTGCGGTCGACGTCGTCACGGCTGGTCGATTCCACTGCGGGAGATTAACACCGAACGGAACGGTTGCGTTCCGTCCGGGCCGGGTGTACGTTCCGGCGCGAGACGGAACGGCCCTGTTCCGTTCCATCTCGAAAGGGGTCCCGATGAAGTTCCTCTTCGACGACGCGGCGTTCTCCTTCCAGGCGCTGCGCACGGCCGGGCACGCCGCTTACGCGGGCGCCGATCTCGGCGAGGTCCTGGCCGCCTGCCGCAACATCCCCGACGGCGACGAGGAGGCCTGGTGCCGGGGGTGGACCGCCGTCGCCGAACGCCTCCACCGTGTCGGTGCCGAGGCACTCGCCGCCGGCCACCGGGTCAGCGCCCGCGAGTCCCTCCTGCGGGCCTCGAACTACTACCGCACCGCCGACTTCTTCCGCGTCGAGGACCGGGACGCCGACCTCGAGTCGGCCCGCCTCGCCCGGTGCTCGCGGCAGACCTTCGCGCAGGCGGCACAGCTGTTCGACACTCCGGTCGTACCCCTGCGGATCCCCTACGAGGACACCACCCTCCCGGGATACCTGTTCCTCGTCGACGGCACGGGCCGCAGCCGGCCCACCGTCATCCACCACGGCGGATACGACTCCACCCTGGAGGAGCTGTACTTCATGGCGGCCGGCGGGGCACTGCGCCGCGGCTACCACGTCCTCGCCTTCGAAGGCCCCGGCCAGCAGTCCGTCCGGCGGGAGCAGGGACTGGTCTTCCGGCCGGACTGGGAACACGTGGTCACGCCCGTGGTGGACCACGCCCTGACCCGCCCGGAGGTGGACCCTGAGAGGCTTGTGCTGTTCGGCACCAGCTTCGGCGGACTGCTGGCCGCCCGCGCCACGGCCTTCGAGGACCGCTTCGCCGCGTGCGTCCTGCACAACGGGGTCTACGACTTCTACGAGGTCCCCCTTCGCGGCATTCCGCCCTACCTGGGCGAGTGGGTGACGGACGGCCGGGACGACGTGGCCGGGCCCGCGCTGGCCGTCAGCATGGCCCAGAGCACCCAGGCGCGCTGGTTCCTGCGGCACGGCATGTGGGTCTTCGGGGCCAAGACGCCCCCCGAGGCGCTGCGCGCCTGCGCGCCGTACAACCTCGACACCGCGGCCGCGCACATCACCTGCCCCACGCTCGTCCTCGACGCGGAGAACGACCTGGCCTTTCACGGCGAGGCCCGGCGGGTGCACGAGGCGCTGCGCTGCGCGAAGGAGCTGATGCTGTTCACCGTCGCCGAAGGGGCCGGCGAACACTGTCAGGAGGGCGCGGCACTCCGCTTTCACCAGCGGGTCTTCGACTGGCTCGACGAACGTCTGGCCCGCGCATGACCGTTGGGGCGGACACCCGGTCGGCCACGGCGGACGGCACCCGCCGCCGGGCCCGCACCGTCCTGGCCTTGCTGGCGCTCTTCATCGTCGTCAACGCCGCTGACAAGGCCGTCCTCGGCCTGACCGCGGGCCCCATCAAGGACGACCTCGGGCTCTCCGCCACCGAGTTCGGCGTCATCGCCAGCAGCTTCTACCTCCTGTTCAGCCTCTCGGCCGTCTCGGTCGGCTTCCTGGGCGACCGCATCCGCCCCCGGCCCCTGCTCGCCGTGCTCGCCCTCGTCTGGGCGGCGGCGCAACTGCCGATCCTCCTCCCCGCCACAGGATTCGGAGCCCTCGTCGCCACCCGGGTCGTGCTCGGTGCGGGTGAGGGGCCGGGCTTCCCGCTGGCCAACTACACGGCGTTCACCTGGTTTCCGGAGAAGCGGCGCGCGCTGCCCTCGGCCGTCGTGGTCGCGGGCGGCGCGGGGGGCACCGTCCTGGCCGCCCCGCTGGTCGTCCTGGTCACCAACACCCTCGGCTGGCGGGCCGCGTTCGGCCTGCTCGGGGCCGCCGGCGTGGTGTGGACCCTGGTCTGGCTGCGGGTCGGCGGCGGCGGGCCGTACGCCGCACACCTGGGCCCCGGACCGGCAGACGACGAACCGTCGGCAGGGGGCGTCCCGACGGTCTCCGCCGACGGGGCGCGCCCCACGGTCCCCTTCCGGCGCATCGTCACAACGGGCACCTGGCTCGGGGCCACTTTCTCCACCTTCGCGGTCATGTGGACGCTCTCCCTGGGTTTCGCCTGGCTGCCGCTCTTCCTGGAGGACCAGGTGGGCTTCAGCGACGCGGAGATCAGCGGGATCGTCGGGCTGCCGGCCCTGTCCATGGCCGTCCTGGTCCTCACCGCGGGAGCCGTCGCGCACCGGCTGCTGCGGAGAGGGGTGACCGCCCGGGTCGCGCAGGGACTGATCGGCGCGCTGCTGCCGCTTCTCGCCGGCATGTGTCTGCTACTCGCGACCCGGGCCGGTCCCGCCCCCCTCCTGCTGCCGTTGCTGGTCCTGGCGTTCTCCGCGGGCAACGGACAGACCCCCCTGACCAACGCGGCGATCGCGGACATCTGCCCGGCCGGCCGGCGCAGCGCCGCCCTGGGCCTCTCGTACGCCCTCGCCGCCCTCTCGAGCCTGCTCGCCCCCTATGTCACCGGGCGGATCATCGACGCGGCGCCCACCGAGGCCGCCGGCTACGGTCAGGCCTTCGACCTGGCCGCCTGTCTGCTGATCGCCGGTGCCGTGGTCTCGGCGCTCCTGATCCGACCCGACCGGGACGCCCTCACCTTGCTCGCCGCACACCCGGCGACGTCCAGCGCGTCCGCCGCTTCCAGCGCGTCCGCCGAGTCCAGTGCGGACGCGGAGCCCACAGCGAAGGAGTGACCCCCGATGCCCGTAGACATCGCCGTCGTCCACGGGGCGCGTACCCCGATCGGCCGATACAAGGGCGCACTGAGCTCGACTCCCGCGCACCGGCTGGGCGCCCTCGTGATCCGCGAGGCGGTCGTCGGCGGTGGGCTGGACCTCGGCGCAGTGAGCGAGGTCGTCCTGGGCTGCGTGGGCCAGGTGGGCCCCGACGCGTTCAACGCCCGGCGTGCGTCCCTGGCCGCCGGGCTACCCGTGACGACCCCCGCGTACAACGTCAACAGGCTGTGCGGGTCCGGACTGCAGGCCGTCTGGTCGGCCGCGCAGAGCCTCACCCTCGGCGAGGCAGACGTCGTCGTGGCGGGCGGCAACGAGTCGATGACCCGTCAGCCGCTGCTCGACTACAGCGAACGGGCCCCCGACGAGGTGCCGGGAGAGCCGACCGTGGACGGCACCGTTTCCCTGGTCACCGACCCCTTCGGGTGTTACCCGATGGGTATGACGGGCGAGGTGGTGGCGGACCGGTACGACATCTCGCGGCAGCGCCAGGACGAGTGGGCCGCCGAGAGTCAGCGCCGAGCCGCCGTCGCCGTCCGCGAGGGACGTTTCGACGAGCAGATCGTGCCCGTGGCCACCCCGGGCGGCGTCGTGGAGCGGGACGAACATCCCCGGCCCGGCACGACGGTGGACAAGCTCGCCGGCCTGGCTCCCGTGTTCTCGCAGAACGGCACGATCACCGCCGGGAACTCCGCCGGCATCAACGACGGCGCTGCCGCCGTGCTGCTGATGCGCTCGGCCGATCTCACCCCCGGCGCCGCACCGCTGTGCCGGCTGCGCGACGCGGTCGTCACCGCGCTGGAGCCGGAGATCATGGGCGTCGCCCCGGCCGAGGCGATCCGCAGCCTGCTGCATCGCAACGGCCTCACCCTGGACGCGATCGACGTGATCGAACTCAACGAGGCGTTCGCCGCCCAGGTCCTGGCCGTCATGGACGGACTCAAGCTCGATCCGGACCGCGTCAACCCGAACGGCGGGGCGATCGCCCTCGGCCATCCCATCGGCGCCACGGGAACCGTCCTGTTGCTCAAGGCGGCTCACGAACTGCGCCGCACGGGCGGCCGGTTGGCCGTGATCGCCCTATGCATCGGCGGCGGCCAGGGAATCGCCGCACTGATCGAGAACCCGGACGGGACCCGATGAGCGAGTACGTCTGGCATCCCACGCCGGAGTTCACCGAACACGGCAACATCGCGGCCTTCTGCCGCAAGCACGGCATCGACGGCGGCTACCGCGAACTGCAGAACAGGTCCGTCACCCACCCCCAGTGGTTCTGGGAACGGGCCGCGGCGGACATCGGCATCGTCTGGCACACGCCGCCGAGGCGCGTGTGCGACGACACCGGAGGCATCGCCTCCACCCGCTGGTTCCCGGGAGGACGCACCAACCTCGTGGACTCCTGTCTCCACCGCCACCTACGGCAGGGGCGCGGGCGGGCTCCCGCACTGCGCTGGGAGCGGGAGGACGGCACGAAGGGAGTTCTCACGTACGACGAGGTCGCTGCCCGCAGCGCCCGGGTGGCAGGCGGACTGCGCGCCCTCGGGGTCGCGGAGGGCGACCGGGTGGCCGGGTATCTGCCGGCCGGTCCCGAGGCCTTCGTCCTGCTCTTCGCCTGCGCGCGCATCGGCGCCGTGCTGGTGCCGCTGTTCTCCGGCTTCGGCACCGAGGCGATCGCCGTACGGCTTGTCGACGCCGGGGCGAGGGTCCTGGTCACCGCGGCGGCCGCCACCCGGCACGGCCGCCGGTACGACATGGAGACGGTGGCCCGTACAGCACTGGCAAAGGCCACGTGCGTACGTCATCTCGTCGTCGTTCGCGAAGAGCCGGGCGCCCCGCCGGATCCCTCCGGGCAGAGCCGCCGGAACATGCCATCCGCACCCGTAGGGGCGGGCGCAACGCCCCGTGCGTCGAGGCCCTCCTGGGCAGGCGACGTGTCGCAGGACGAGCCGACCGCCTCGCCGGGGCCCGCGACGACGACCTGGCACCGGCTCTCCGGCGCCGAGCCTGCCGAGACCGTCTCGCTCCCCACCGGCACCCCCTTCCTCCTGCTGCACACGTCGGGCACCACCGGGCGCCCCAAGGGCACGATCCACACCCACGGCGGCTTCCCGGTCCAGGTCGGCAGCGAGACCCGGTACAACCTCGACCTGCGGCCGGACGACGTGGCCTTCTGGGTCACCGACCCCGGCTGGATCATGTTCCCGCTCGTCGCCGTGGGCGCCACCCTCGCCGGCGCCTGCGTCCTGGCGTATCAGGGCACGATCGACCATCCGGACGTCACCCGCCTGTGGCGGCTGCTCGACGACCACGGGGTCACCGTCTTCGGCAGCTCGCCCAGCCTGGCCCGCATGCTGATGGGCCGCGACCCGAAGCATCCGGCGCCGTCCCGGTTGCGCGTCCTCGGCTCCACCGGCGAGCCGTGGACCGAGGAGGCGTGGCGCTGGTACTTCGCCGACTTCGGCGGCAAACGCTGCCCGGTGATCAACATCTGCGGCGGCACCGAGGTCGGCGGATCCCTGCTCGCCTCCGCGCCCACCCTGCCCCAGTCGCCGTGCAGTTTCTCGGGGCCCTGCCTGGGCATCGACGCGGCGATCGAGGACGACCAGGACACAGAGCCGCCCGAAGGACACGTCGGTGAACTGGTCGTGCGGCACTCCTGGCCCGGCATGACCCGGGGACTGTGGCGAGCGCGGGAACGCTTCGCCGACACCTACTTCGGCCGGAGGCCGGGCCGCTGGTCCCACGGCGACCTCGTCTCCCGGACCGGTGACGAGTGGTTCGTCCACGGCCGCCTCGACGACATCATCAAGGTCGCCGGCAAACGCCTCGGGCCCGCCGAGGTCGAGGACGCCGTCGTCGGAGACCCGGCCGTCGCCGAGGCAGCCGCAGTCGGGATACCGCACCCCGTCAAGGGCGAGGCCCTGTGGTGCTTCGCGGTCCCGGCGGCCGGGCAGCCCCTCGGCGCACCGGAAGCCGAGCGGATCCGCGGACGGGTGGCCCACGCGCTCGGCCCCGCGTTCCGGCCCAGCCGGGTGGTCGCCGTACCGGAGCTGCCCAGGACCCGCAACGGCAAGGTGATGCGGCGGCTCATCCGCAGCCTCGTCACCGGCGAGGCGCTCGGTGACCTGTCCACCCTCGTCAACCCGGCCGGCCTCGACGCGATCCGTACCGCCCTGCAGGAACAGTGAAAGCGGGCAACCCGCCCACGGACCAAGGGAGTTCCATGCCGACGATCGACATCCTCCTGCCCGGCTTCGCCATCGACACCGACCAGGGCTTTCCCGCCTTCTGCGGGGTGTTCCTGGTACGCGGCCCGGACGCCGCCGGACGGCACCGGAACATCCTCGTCGACGCCGCCCACGTCGGCCGCCGCCCCTTCCTGTGGAACGCGCTCGCCGCACACGGCCTCGACGCCGAGGACATCGACACCGTCGTCCTCACCCACGCCCACTGGGACCACGTCCAGAACATCGACCTGTTCCCGCAGGCCACCCTCGTCCTCCACCCCGACGAGCGCCGGTACGCGCACACCCCGCACGCCAACGACTGGGCCACGCCCGCCTGGACGGGGCTGCTCCTCGAACAACTCCCCGTCCGCGAGGTCACGGACGGGGAGGAGATCATCCCGGGCGTGGACGTCATCGGCCTGCCCGGCCACTCGCCCGGCAGCATCGGCGTGGTCGTGCAGACCGAGCGGGGGCGCGCCACCATCACCGGCGACGCCCTGCACTTCGCGTACGTCGCCCTCACCAAACGCAACCCCCTGGTCTTCTGGGACGCCGACCAGGCCGCCCGCAGCATCGAACGGGTCCTTACTGTGTCCGACGTGGTCTACCCGGGCCACGACCGCCCGTTCCGGCTCACGTCGGACGCCGGCATCGACTACCTGGAACCCTTCGCGCTCACCCTGACCGGACTGCGGCCCGACACCCTTGGACTCCGCTTCGCCGACGCCTCGTCACGCCCGCTGTGGGTCATGCCGGGCGTCAAGGAGCAGCCCGAGCTGTACGAGAAGAACGCCGACGAGATCCAACGACGCATCAACCGGGTGCCGAAGGTGGTGCGCCCAGTTCCGCGAGAAGCCGGGCCAGCGAAGGGCTGAGCCGGTCGAAGAACGGATCGGGTGCCTGGCGCGGAAAGAAGTGACCGCCGGGGACGGTGGTCATGCGGAAGCTGTTCACGTACCTCCCCCAGGCCCGCACCGCGCCCGGGGTGACGAGCGGGTCGTCGACGCCCGCGAAAGCCTCGACGTGGAGCGGCAGCCGGGCCCGTTCGTCGTCCGGGTCCGGCAGTCCCGCCCGGTGGTGGGTCGCGCAGACCCGCAGGTCGTCGCGGAGGATGGGCAGCAGCACCCGCAGCCAATCGTCCCGTCCGAGGAACCGCGGACTCAGCCCGCCGAAGTCCACCAGGAGACGGGCCAGTTCGTGGTCGTCGTACCGGTCGGGCGGCGGCAGCGACGGCGACACATACGGCGCCGCGTACGCCCCGAGGAACAGGGCCTCGGGAGGGCGGCCGCCCTCGCGAAGCCGGGCCGCCGCCAGCGCGAAGGCCACCATCGCGCCCATGCTGTGGCCGTAGGCGGCCCAGGGCCCCTCGTCGAGCCGAGGCGCGAGATCGCGCCCGAGGGCCTCGACGACCTCGCCCGCGTCCTGGAAGCGGGGCTCGCGGTAGCGCGCCTCGCGGCCCGGCAACTGCACCGGCAGGACGTCGACGTCGAACGGCAGGCGACCGGGCCACGAGCTGAAGAACGAGGCGCCGCCGCCCGCGTGGTGGAAGCAGAACAGCCTGAGCCGGGCGCCCTCGCGGGGCGCCCGGCCGAGGCAGGACGCCGGAGCCGTAGTGGTCATGCAGGGGCTCCGGGCAATGTACGGGCGAGGCGGCGGCGTGCGCGCAGGACCCGAGCCCGGGCCGAGGCGGCCCGGCGGACGCCGCTCGCCGTGCCGGCCATGCGCAGCGCCTGCGACAGCAGCCACAGCCGGATCTCGGCAGCCTGGTCGGGTCGGCCGCCGAGGGCGTCGTTCTCGACCAGGCGCAGGTGCGGCACGGTCTGCTCCAGCAACCGGACGTCGGACGGCGGCGCGACCTCGTCGTCGCGGCTCGCCGCGTACGCGACCGGGGTGCGCAGTCGGGTCAGCCGCTCCTCGTCGACGCCCCAGTCGGCGAGGGCGGCCGGGAGCCGGTCCACCGGCGTCCGCATCACATGGGACAGGGTCAGCGTCATCAGGCGGGGCAGCGGCGTGCGGTGCGCGGCGCGGGTGAAGAAGTCGCACACCGGGGCCCCGGCGGTCGCCAGTCCCCGGATGCGATCGTCCTCCAGCGCGTGTCGCAGGGCGAGATGCCCGCCGAAGCTCAGGCCCACGACACAGGTGCGGGAGGCGTCGGCGGCACGGCCGAGCAGGTCGAGGAGATACGTGAGCATGCGCGTGCTGTCCGATCCGTAGGTGAGGGTGTTCTCGCCGACACCCGGCAGTTCCGTGACCACGACGGCCGCGCCGAGCCGGTCGGCTCCGGCCAGCACCGGGGCCCACTGCTCTTTCGTACTGGTGACGCCGCCCAGGACGAGGATGAGCGGGAGACTGCTGCGCTGGGACAGCCCGGCGGCCCAGCAGGCGAAGCCCGCCCCGTCGAAGGGCAGATCGAGCCGGGAGATGCCGCGGACGCGTTTGCGCCAGCGGTCGAAGGCCTCCACACCGGCGTTCTGTGCCGCCTGCCGGCTCGGCCCATCGACGTACGGGAAGCGGGCCATCGTGTAGTAGCGAACCGCGTCCAGATCGCGGCCGCGTGCCTCGGCCGCCTTCGCGAGCGACGACCACTCGTGGGTCCAGACGCCGGGGCCTTCGCCCTTGGCGTCCTCATTGAAGTTCCGCATCACCCGGTGGACGACATCTCCGGGGATGCCCTGGGCGTAGGCGTGGGGAAGGGCGAACCTACGCAACTCGGCTACGGGGATCACCGGGCCGTTCCTTTCTCTTCGGGGACATGTGCCTCTTCCGGGACACGCGCCGGGACCTCGGACGCGCCGCCGGTCCCCGGCCCGTTCCCACCGCCGGTGACGAGGCGGGCGAGGCCGGCCCGCATCCGCCTGCCGAAGCCGGGGGACAGGACGAGGTCCAGCTGGGTGTCGAGGAACAGGGCGCGGAAGTGCAGGCAGGCCTCGGGTTCGGCGGATACGACTGCGGGATCGACCTGGGGCGTGATCACCGGCCCGCCACCACTTCGTACATCTGCCGGAAGGTCCTCGTCTCCAGCATGTCGACCACGGGGATGCGTCGGCCGACGAGGTTCTCCACGACGGTCACCAGCCGCAGCAGCAGCACCGAGTCCCAGTCGGGGAAGTCGTCCAGGGGGCGGTCGAGGTCCTCGGCCCGGACCTGCAGGCCGAGTTCCTCCTCCAGGAGAGTGCGGAACTCTTCGGTGTCGGCGAGGGCAGTGGTCATGCGGAGTCTCCGTCGAACGGCCCGAACGCGGCTTGCAGCCGCAGATGGGTGGGGGCAGGGGTGATGTCGCCGAGGTCGTGCCGCAAGGTGACGGCGTCGGGGTGATCCGGATCGGTGCCGGTGACGGCGAAGCCGTGCTCGGCGTAGAAGGAGGCGAACGCGGAGTTGCGGGGCGTGGGCCGATAGCGGCCCGTCACGGCGCCCGCGCCGGTGTCACGGGCGAACTCCAGCACCGCCGTCACGCAGGCGCTCTCGATGCCCCGGGAGAACACCCGGCAGCTGAGGACGAAGTTGTCGATGCGCAGCACCTCTGCGTCGTGCCGCAGGAACAGGGCGCCGACCAGGCCGTGGTCGCCGAACCGATCGCGCGCCCGCACCGCGATCACGTGCAGCCCCGGGCGCTCCATCCGCGCCGACACCTGCGGGACCTGCAGGCGTTCGGTGGCCAGGTGGAACTGGTTGGTGCGCAGCGTGAGCTGGGAGACCCGGGCGATCTCTGACTCCTCCGGCGGCCGCAGGAGTACCTCCAGCCCGAGTCCTTCGAGATAGTCCTGGTAGGAACCGAAGTCCTCGCGGAAATCCTGTCGCAGGGCCTCGGTGCGGTAGCGGCCGGCCCGTTCCAGGTCGGCCTCGGTGAGCTCGAACAGGTCGAACCAGCCGTCGGCCAGCAGCGCCGAGGGGTGCAGGGCGGGCTCCTCGTCGACCCGGACCACGGCGACCTCGGGCAGCTGCTCGGCGACCAGCCCGCACTCGAAGAGGCTGTCGTCGACGAAGACGAAGCTGTCCAGGCCGAGCCCGAGCCGGTCGGCGATGTCGCGGAGATTGTCGTGCTTCGCCTTCCAGTTGGCGTTGACGCGGACGAAGTCGTCCTCGCGCAGCACCATGGCCGGATGGGTGCGCAGTGTCTCGCGCACCGCGTCGGTGTCGTTCTTGCTGCTGACCGCCAGCAGCACGCCCTGCGCGCCGAGTTGCCCGAGCACCCGCTGGAACTCCTGGAAGGCCTCGCCCCGCAGGCCGGAGCCGAGGTCGACGCCGCCGGGCCCGTCCTCGCCGAGCACCCCTCCCCACAGCGTGCCGTCCAGGTCCAGCACCAGACACTTGCGGGTGCGGCCCAGGCGCGCGCGGACGACGTGGGCGGCCTCCCGGGCGTAGGCGGCGAGCAGCGCGTCGGACAGCCGGGCGCGGGCGTACTGCGCGGTGCGTGGATCGCACGCGGGAACGCCCTCGGCCACCAGCGGATCGAGGTCCACGATGACGACCCCGGGGTGCTGTTCGGCGAGGGACAGCAGACCGCGGTTGAAGTCCCGCCACACCGCGCCGAGCCGGGCGCGGGAGCGCAGGTCGACCAGCTGGTGGGTGTAACGGCGGTGCAGTGGCACGGTGTTGAGGACGAGCAGGCCACGCCCGGCCTTCTGGTGGGTGCGCACGGCGCCGGCGACGAGCGAGAGCCGGGCCCGTGCCGCTGCCTCCACGTCTTCGACCCGCCAGGGCACGGTGACGTCGTCGAAGACCGTGTGCGCGTCGAGCAGACACAGCGTGAGTTGCGGCTGCTCCTCGCTGGCCGCCGCGGGCCGCATCAGGTCCTGCAAATAGGAACCGTACGGTGCGACTTTCGCCTCCAACAGCATTCCGTGCCGGGCCAGTTCGGCGGTGAGGGGGGCCACAAGGGGGGCTACGGTGGAGTGGCCCGTGACGGCGACCGTGACCACCGGCGCGTCGGCGTGGCGGCATACCTCCTTCGCATCGAGCCGGGCCAGCAGCTGGCCCGCGGCCGGCAGGTCGGTCGCGGGCATGCGTGCCAGCAGGGCCCGTACCCGTCCGTACTCCGTGGCGAGCGTGCCCGCCCGATGCAGGGCGCGCAGGGTGCCGAGAGCCTGGGGGTCGTGCCAGGTGCCGGAGGCGCCGAAGGTGCGGTTCCCGGTCTCGGTCATGAACGCTCCAGGGCGATACCCGACTTGATCCACTTGCTGGACTCGATGGCGACCGCGACCGCGCGCCCGGGGCCGTCCCACTGCCGCAGGAGCTCGGCGAGCTGGAGGAACGGCAGGGCGTTGCCGTTGTTCCCGACGGTGCGCACCACGTTGATACGCTGGGCTTCCGGGGCGGGCATGCCCGCGGAGATGCGGTCGCTCATCCGGCCGGAGAGCTGTGGGGGCAGCAGGAAGTCCACTGCGTCGGCGCTCCAGCCGAGGTCCTCCAGGAGCTCCCAGAACATCTGCCCGGCCATGACCGGCACCGCCTCCTCGATCGCCTTGTAGTCCTCGAAGACAGCCGTGCGGTCGCTGTGCCGGTCGCCGAGCCCGAACCAGTCGATGACCTGGCCGGGCTCCCGGCCCAGGCCCACCAGCCGGTTGAGCACCTGCCGGATCTCGATGCCCTGGCCCCTGGCCTCGGTGCTGAGCACGGCCGCGCCGGCCCCGTCGCCGAAGAGCACGTAGTTGACGAGTTCGGCGGAGGTACGGCTGCCAGGGTCGAAGTCCGTCTGAAGATGCTTGGCACACACGTCACCGCCGATCACCAGCGCGGTGGTGCAGCGTCCGGCCAGCAGCAGGGTGCGGGCCACGTCCAGGGCCTGTACGGCACCGGCGCAACCGGACTGGAGCTGGTACGTGGGGACGTTGTCGACGCCGAGCCGGTCCGCGACCAGGTTCACCGTGGCGGGCATCAGATGGTCCGGGGTGGCCGTGCCCAGTACGACGCAGTCGACGTCACCCGGCTCCAGGCCGGCCTCCGCCAGCGCCCGGTCGGCCGCGGTCGTCGCGATGTCGGCCAGGCTGTGCCGTATCTGGCCGGTCGCCAGGTCGACGGCGAAGTACCGGCTGATGTTGCCGGTGAACATCTCGGCCCATGTCTCGTCGACGCCGACGAGTTTGGCCAGGGTCGCGTTGTCCACCGGGTCCCCGGGCAGGCAGGTGCCGACCGAGGCCAGGTACGCGGTGGGAGGTGCCATCAACGTGTTCCTTCCATAGTCATGGGAAGGGGGGTGGCGGAGCCGTGGGGGAGTTGGCTGCGCAGGTACGCGACCAGGTCGGCCACCGTGCGAAGGCTGGCGAGCAGGTCCTCGATCGGGAGCGACCCGAGCTGCGGCAGTGCGTCCTCGATTCGGGTCTTCAGCTCCATGACCCGGATCGAGTCGAAGCCCAGGTCCTCGTGGAGCCGGTCGTGGTCGTGCACGTGCTGCGGGTCGTGCCCGCCGACCCGGCACACCAGACGGCGTGTCACCACGGCGAGGGAGTCGGGCAGGTCCCCCGCCGGGGCCGGCGGGCACGATTCTCCGCGGTCCGCGCCACTCGGTACCGCGGCGGTGTCCGCGCCAGGGGGGACGGATGGCGTGGACGGTTCCGGAAGTCCGGGGGCGGCACCGGAGCGCCAGGACCGGAACGACTCGTCGAATAGGTACGGCGGCAGTCGGCGCGGCACCCGGTCCGCCGCGTCGTACAGCAGGTCCCAGTCCGGCGTGAGACCGGCGCACCACAGCTCCCCGAACAGCTGCTGGGGGCGGTGTCCGGGAGCGTGCTCTCCCGGGTGCGCGCTGTGCAGGCTCACGGCATGGTCCCCGTCCGCCCGCAACGTCGACAGCAGCGGGGTGAGCACCGCGCGCGGGCCGATCTCCACCACATGGGTGACGCCGGTGGCGAGGAGCGCGCCCGCGGCTTCGGCGAACCGGACCGGCTCGGTGATCTGCCGCGCCCAGTACGCGGCGTCCATGGTCTCCTCGCCGCTCAACTCACGGCCGTACACCGTCGAGAACACCGGGAGCGCCGGCCGCCGGTCGGACACGTCCGCGCACTCCCGGCGGAACTCCTCGACCACGGGCCGCATCAGCGGCGAGTGGAAGGCATGCGAGACGGTGAGCCGCCGGACGGACACCTTGTGCTCGGCCAACTCCTTCTCCACCGCGGTCAGTTCGTCGAGGTCCCCGGCGATCACGGTGCTGCGCCGGCCGTTGACCGCGGCCACGCCCAGCCGGGCCCATCCCACCAGCAGCGGTTCCACCTCCGTGGCGCCCAGGCTCACCGAGAGCATCCCGCCGTCCGTGGGCAGCTTCTCCATCAGCGCCCCGCGCCGGGCGACCAGCCGCGCCGCGTCCGCCACGTCCAGCGCCCCGGCCGCGCACGCGGCGGCGAACTCGCCGATGCTGTGCCCGATCACGTACGACGGCCTGATCCCGGCCTCGGTCAGGGTGGCGGCCATCGCGTACCCCACGGCGAACAGCGCGGGCTGGGCCAGCCGCGCGCGCTGGACCTCCGCGTCTCCGTCGAGCACCTGGTCGCGCACGGACACTCCGGTGTGCGGGGCGAGCAGCGTGTCGATCTCCTCGAGGTGGCGCGCGTAGGCGGGGCACGACCGGTACCAGGACGCGGCCATACGAGGGTGCTGGGCGCCCTGCCCCGTGAAGGCGAACGCCACCGACGGCACCCCGCGCCGCCCGCCGTCCACCCGCGCGGTCCCCTCGGCGCGCTCCGCGGCCTTCCGCAACCCGGCGACCAGCGTGGGCAGATCGCCCGCTGCCACGGCCGCGCGGTGCGGCAGCCGGGACTTGACGCGGTTGCTGGTCCAGCACAGCTGCGCCAGCTGGCTCCCGGGACGACGGGACAGGGCGTCGGCCTGCGCCAGCAGATTCGCGCGCAGCCGCTCCGGGGTGCGGGCGGAGAGGGTGAACACGCCCGGTGCCGCGTGCTGGCTGTGGTGGACCGCGCGGGGCGCGGAGGCCAGCACCGCGTGCGCGTTGCTGCCGCCCATGCCGAAACTGCTCACCGCGGCGTGCACGGTGCCGGACGGCAGCCTGAGCGGCGACCTCAGCAGGGACAGCCGGCGCCCGGACAGATCCAGTTTCGGGTTCTCGTCGTCGGCGAACCGACTCGGCGGCACCGTGCGGTGGTGCAGTGCGAGGACCGCCTTGATGAGCCCGGCGATCCCGGCCGCGCCCTCCGCGTGCCCTAAATTGCTCTTGACCGAGCCCAGCGCGACGCTTCCGCCGCCGCGGCCACTGGTCAGCTCGCCGAGCGCCTGGGCCTCGATGAAGTCGCCCAGCAGGGTCCCGGTGCCGTGCGCCTCCACGAAGCGGATGTCATCGGCGGTGACGCCGGCCCGCCGCCACACGGACTCGATCAGCTGCTGCTGCGCCCAGCGGTTGGGCGCCGTGATGCCGTTGCTGCGCCCGTCCTGGTTGATCCCGGTCTCCTTCAGCACGGCGTACACCGGCTGACGGTCCGCCAGGGCGTCGCTCAGTCTGCGCAGCACCAGCACCGCCACGCCCTCGGCCCGTCCGATCCCGTCGGCGGAGGCGCTGAACGGCTTGCAGCGGCCGTCCGGTGCCGAGAGGCCGGCCTGGGCGTAGAAGATGTTGATGACCGGCGTCATGATCAGGTTGGTGCCGGCCGCGAGGGCGTGGTCGCACTCTTTGGCGCGCAGCGCGTTCACCGCGAGGTGGACGGCGACGAGCGAGGAGGAGCAGGCCGTGTCCACCGCCAGGCTGGGGCCCTTGAGGTCGAGGTGGTACGAGACGCGGTTCGCGCCCATGAAGTAGCCGTTGCCCGAGCCGTGACGAGCGGTGATCCGGTCGTAATCGGCGAGTTGCAGGAACGCCCACTCGTTGGCCATCACGCCGACGAACACGCCGGTCTCGGTGCCGGCCAGGTCCTGTGGAGCGAGCGCGGCGTCCTCGATGGCCCGCCACGAGCACTGCAGTAGCAGCCGTTGCTGCGGGTCCATGGCGGTGGCCTCGCGCGGGGCGATCCCGAAGAAGCCGGGGTCGAAGGCATCGGGGTCGGCGATGAAGCCGCCGCGCACCGAGTTGCTGCGGCCCCGCGGCCGGGCCTCGCGGGCGCTCTGCGGGGCGGCCGACGGAGTGGCGTAGTAGCGGTCGGCGTCCCAGCGCTGTTCGGGCACGCGGTCCGTGCCGTCGCGTCCGTCCATGAGGAGCGACCAGTACTCCTGGGCGTTGCGGGCGCCGGGGAAGCGGCAGTCGAGGCCGACGACCGCGATGGGTTCGCGTTCGGTCATGAGGGCTCCTCGTCGTGCTTCTTCTTGTCGGCCAGGCGCTCGGCGAGGTGACCGGTGATCGCGTGGACGGTCGGGAAGTCGTACGCGATGGTGGGGGCGACCGCGAGCCGGTAGTGCTGTTCGATCTCGCCGCAGATGCTGATGGCCGCGACCGAGTCGATGCCGTAGTCGGCGAGCGGGGTGTCGGGGTCGATCTCGTCGCACGCCCGGTGCAGGTGGAAGGCCACCCGTTCGGTCAGCCACAGCTCGAGGTCGGGGGCGTTCCCATGCGGCAAGGGACGGTCCAGGGGTTGGGGGTGGCGGTACGCGTGTCGGGGGCGATGCTCATGGCGTACTTCTTTCTCGGGATCTCGGACGCGGATCTCAGGGGCGGGGAGACACGGCAGCGGTGGGCGCGGGTGCCGCGTCCGTGGCGGGCAGCAGGGCGACGACCGCGGGTGCCAGGCGCTGGTGCAGCACGGGCAGGCCGCCGTCGAGGAAGAGCCGCCGCATGAGCGTGCGCTGCGTCTTGCCGCTGGTGGTCTTGCGGATCACCCCGGGCCGTACGAGCACCACACTCACCGCGGGCAGCTGGAACTGGCGGCTGAGCAGCGCCTGCACGGAGGCGGCGAGGCGGGCCAGGGCCTCCTCGTCGCTGGTCGCCCAGGCCCTGAGCTCCTGCACCACGACCACGTGGGCGCGTTCGGACGCCTCGTCGGTGACGCTGAACACCGCGCCGCCGCCACGCCGGAACACGTCCCCGGACTCCTGAACGGCCTGCTCGATGTCCTGCGGGTAGAGGTTGCGGCCGTGCTGGATGAGCATCTCCTTGATCCGCCCGGTGACATAGAGCTCCTCGTCGCGCAGCGCCCCGAGGTCGCCGGTGCGCAAGTAGCCGGCCCGGCCGTCCGCCGTCACCGCCCGGAAGGTGTCGGCGGTGAGCTCGCTCCGGTTCCAGTAGCCGGCGGCCACCGACGGTCCGCGCAGCCAGATTTCGCCGACCTGCCCGCCGGGCAGCACCCGCAGGGTCATCGGGTCCACGATCAGCACTTCGGTGTCCTTCGGGCGGCCGCAGCTGACCAGGGTGCGGCTCAGGCGGTCGGTGCGGGCGGGACGCAGCTCGTCCTGCTCCAGGGCCTGGGCGTCGACGGCGAGTTCCAGGTGCGGCGACTCGGGGTCGTTGCCGGAGACCAGCAGGGTGTTCTCGGCCAGGCCGTAGCAGGGCAGTACGGCCTCGGCGCGCAGTCCGTTGCCGGCGAACCGCCGGACGAAGGCGCGCAGGGTGTCGGCGCGCACGGGCTCGGCCCCGTTGAGCGCCACCCGCAGGCTGGACAGGTCCAGCCCCGCCGACTGCTCCTCGGAGACGCGCCGGACGCACAGCTCGTAGCCGAAGTTGGGCGAGGCGGTGCCCTCCACCCGGTAGTCGTGGATCATGCGTAGCCAGCGCCCCGGCTGTTTGATGAACGAGATCGGTGACATCTGCACACTGGTGCCTCCCACCCACAGCGGCTGCAGCGTCATGCCGATGAGCCCCATGTCGTGGTAGAGCGGCAGCCAGCTGCCCGCCACGACACCCTGCGGCGTCTTCATGGCGGAACGGATGGCCTCCTGGTTGGCGGCGAGATTGGTGTGCGTGACCATCACGCCCTTGGGCTCGCTGGTGGAGCCGGAGCTGTACTGGAGGAAAGCCACGTCGGTGCCGCCTACCTGGGGCGGGGTCCACAGGTCCGGGTCGGTGCCGTCGTCCTCGTCGGCGCCGGTTGACAGGCACACCACGTCCTGCTCCCCCGAGGCGGCCAGCCAGGCGCTGATGGCCTGCCGGTACTGGGGGAGGGTCAGGACCGCTCCCACCTTGGCGTCCCGCAGGATGCCGCTGACCCGGGCCAGCCGTTCGCCGGGCTCGTCGGGCAGTGGGGCCGGAATGGCCGTACGGCCGGCGTAGAAGCAGCCCAGGAAGGCTGTGACGAAGTCCAGGGTCGGCGGGTAGAGCAGCAGGACCGGGCGAGAAGGGTCGCCCTTCGACGCTTGGCGCAGCCGGGCGGCCACGACGCGGGCCCGCCGGTCCAGTTCGGCGTAACTGAGCTCCTCGGGCCTCATCCCCAGGCCGTCCTCGTGCAGGTACACGAAGGCGGCACGGTCGGGATGGCGTTCCACGCCGGCTCGTACGGCGTCCGTCAACGTTCGTGGGTCAGGCTGGTGAGGCACGGGCTGTCCTTTCCGCGGTTGGTACTGGTGCGGTGTGGAACCTTGGGGAGGCACCGCGTGCCACCCGGTGACATCAGCCTTGAGGTGCCGTGAAAAGGAGACGTAAAGCGAAAATTGGTGCGCACGTCACGGGTTTGGGGTCCTCCGGGCGGTCGTTGTCCGAGCGGATACAACGGTGGGTGCGCGAACTGGCACAGTCGGTGCTGGCACGCAGTGCCTACCGAGGCGACCAAGGAGACGGCGATGGTGGATTCGGACGCGGCATTCGAGGGGGCGGCCCCCGGGGGCTCGTTACCTGATGGGGGGCCGCTTCCCGGAGGTTCCCCAACTGACGGGAGAGCGCTCCCTGTTGGCCCTTTGGCCGCGGTGGGCTGGCGCGCGGTCCATGAGGCCGTGCTGCGGCACGGATACGCGGTCTGCCACGGCCGGCTGGACGACTGGGGAAGCGGAGGGGGGATGGCGTCGGCCGTGCGTGAGGTGCTCGGCCCGGACTGGCCGCGCTACCGGGCGGCGCGCGAACCCCTCGTACGGGCAAGGCTTTTGGGCTCGCGGTTGCTGCTGCGCCACGCGGTGGCCGTCGTGGCGGGCACCGCACCGGACCGGGTGGTCGTGGGCCGTGACGGCCACGGGCGCCCGGTCCTGCACCGACCCGCCGGACTGGATGTGGGCATCAGTCACACAGCCGGGATGCTGGTGGTCGGGGTCGCCCGCGGCCGCCGGATCGGCGTGGACGTCGAGGCCTCGGACCGCTCCCTGCTGGCACCCGGACTCGCCGAGAAGTTCTGCCACCCGGAAGAACTGGCCGAACTGTGCGGGCTGCCGCCGGCCGAGCGGAACCTGAGGCTGGTACGCCTGTGGACGTTGAAGGAGGCCTACACGAAGGCACTCGGCGTAGGCCTGGCGCACGACTTCTCCCGTCTCCGCCCCCGGCCCGAACCGCGGGACGGCGGCTGGCGGTTGGACCGAACGGCAGGAGGCTGGCACCTGCGCTGCGAACAAGTCGCGGGCCGCTTTGTGGTCGCCAGCGCGCTGGGCCCGGAAGGCGGGTAGCCCGACTGCGCGCCTCACCGTACGACGGTCTTTCGGCAACGCTCCGGGATCGAAAGGCGGTGGCCGACTGTCAGGGCGCCCGGTCCGCACGGCGGTTGTTCGGCCACACGCCGGCCCCGGATGGGCGGTAGCTCGCCAATTGCCGGGATGAACGGCTGGTTGCTCGGCAGTGCGCCGGGACCGGACGGCCCGTGACGGCTCGCGGAAGTGCGCCCCAGCGGGGAGCCGGCAATCGAGTCAACGATGTTTCGATACACCGTTGACTCGATTGCCCGCCAGGTCTAGCGTCGACAACACACGGCAGTAGAACGGCACTCGGCTCACGCACCCCTCTTCCTTTCGAGGAGCGGAATCCGTGACATCTCAGCCCCGCCTCAAGCTCGCCGAGCACACCCCGCAGACCGCGCACCCGCACCGGTGGCGCGTCCTCGCGGTCCTGCTGGTGAGCCTCCTCCTCGTCGTCCTGGACACGTCGATCCTGAACGTGGCCCTGAAGACACTCGCCGAGCCGGCACCCGTCGGCCTCGGGGCCAGGCAGAGCGAGCTGCAGTGGTCGATCGACTCCTACACCCTCGTCTTCGCCGCCCTGCTCTTCACCACTGGCGTCCTCGCCGACCGCTGCGGCCGCAAACGCACACTGCTCGCCGGACTCGTCGTCTTCGGCGGCTGCTCCCTGTGGTCCGCCTACGCCCACAGCGCCGACGAACTGATCATCGCCCGGGCCGGGCTGGGCGTCGGCGGCGCCCTCGTACTGCCCGCCACCCTCGCGATCATCATGGCCGTCTTCCCGCCCGCCGAACGCGCCAAGGCCATCGGCGTCTGGGCCGGCGCCGCCGGACTCGCCGTCGCGCTGGGGCCCATCACCGGCGGTGCCCTGCTCGAACGGTTCTGGTGGGGCTCGGTGTTCCTGATCAACCTGCCCATCGTCGTGATCGGCGCCGTCGCCACCCTGTTCGTCGTACCCGAGTCCCGCGATCCCGAGCGCACCGGCTTCGACCCCCTCGGCGTCGTCCTCTCCGTGGCCGGCCTGACCGTCCTGGTGTACGGCGTGATCAAGGGCGGCGAGTCGGACGACTGGGCGGACGCCACGGTCTGGGGGTCGATGCTCGGCGGCCTCGCCGTCCTGGCTCTCTTCACTCTCTGGGAACGCCGCAGCGTGCGCCCCGCGCTGGACCTCGCCCTCTTCCGGAACCGCCGCTTCTCCGCCGCCGTGACCGTGATCGGCCTGGTCTTCTTCGCCCTGCTCGGCGCCACCTTCTTCCTGGTCTTCTACCTGCAGAGCGTCCGTGGTTGGACCCCGCTGGAGGCCGGCTGCCTGCTGCTGCCCCTGGCCGTGGCCCAGTTGGCGTTCTCGCCGCCGGCCACGCTCGCCGCCAAGCGCGTGGGGGTCCGGCCGGTGTGTGCCGGCGGCATGCTGCTCGTCTCGCTCGCCTTCCTCGCCGTGGCCACCATTGACGAACACACCGAGGTCTGGGTCATCGAGTCCGTCCTCTTCGTCATGGGCATCGGCATCGCCTGCGTCATGCCCCCCGCGACATCCGCCGCGATGTCCGCCGTAGCCCGGGACCGCGCGGGCACCGGAGCGGCGGTCAGCACCACCTTCCGGCAAGTGGGCGGCGCCCTCGGCGTCGCGGTCCTCGGCTCGGTGCTCTCCGTTGCCTACCGCTCCCGGGTCGAGGACCACCTGACGCCGCTGCCCGCCCCGGTCCGTGACACGGCGCGGGAGTCCGTCGCGGCCACCCTCACCGTCGCGGAGAAGCTGGGGGCGCCCGGCTCCGCGCTCGCGGCCCGCGCCGTCGACGCGTTCGTGTCCGCGATGCACCTCACGGCCCTCGTCGCCGCCGGCGTCACCTTCCTCGGCGCCCTCGTCTGCCTGCTGCTCCTGCCTTCCCGTACGGCAGCCGGGACGCCCGGTGCCGAAGAGCCGACCGCCAACAAAGAGGTCCACACCACGGAGGTCTGAACCGCATGCCGCCACACGTCGAACGTCCGGCGGCTGCCCCGGGACACACCCCCCGGGGCGGCCGCCAGCGCGACCCCGCCGCCGACCGGGCGATCCTGGACAGCACGCTCGGCCTGCTCAGCGAGGGATGCAGCTTCGGCGACCTGTCCATGGACCTGGTCGCCCAACGCGCCGGCGTCGCCCGGGCCACCATCTACCGCCGCTGGCGCAACAAGGAGGAGCTGGTGCTGGCCGCGCTGAGCACCCTCGATCTCCCCGTGCCGCCGCTGGAAGGACTCGGCCTGCGGGACCAGCTGGTGGCCCTCGTGGACCAGCTGCGCCACCGCGGCCAGGACACCAACCTGCACCGCCTGATCGGCAGCCTGCTCGGTGAGGCGGTGCGCCGCCCGCAGCTGGTCGAGAGGTTCGAGGACACCGTCGTCGCCGCACGACGCGAAGCCATGCTGCGGGCGCTGCGGCACGGCGTCGCGAGCGGTGAGCTGCGCGCCGACCTCGACCTGAACGACGCGGTCGAACTGCTCACCGGTCCGATGGCCGCTCGGCTGATCCTTCGTCAACGCCCCGTGGAATCAGTGGCGTTCGCCGAGTCGATCGTCGACACGTTTCTGAACGGAACCCGCACGACCCGTGCTGGGACAGGCCTCGGCACGGCACCGGATCACCTCCCACCACCATAGGAGCCGCTGTCATGAAGTTCCTCTTCGACGACCCCGCCTTCGACTACCAGGCGCTGCGCACCGCCGGTTACGCCGATTACGGCGGTGCGCAGCTCGGCGAGGTCGTCGCAGTCGCCGCACACATCCCTGACGGCGACACCGAAGCCTGGCGGCACGCGTGGGCCACTCTCGCCGAACGCGTCCACCGGCTGGGCACCGCAGCCCGCGACGAGGGCCGCACCGTCGACGCCCGCTCCGCCCTGCTGCGGGCGCACAACTACTACCGGACCGCCGAGTTCTTCCAGCGCGAACAGCCACGGGACCCGGAGGCCCTGCGACTGATGCGGCTGTCCCGGGAGACCTTCGCCAACGCGGCCGAACTCATGGACCGGCCGCCGGAGTTCGTCCGCATCCCCTACGAGGACACCTCACTGCCCGCCTACTTCTACCGGGCGGACGACTCGGGCGAGCCCAGGCCGACCATCGTCCACCACGGCGGCCTCGACTCCACCGTCGAGGAGGGCTACTTCTTCGTGGCGGCGGCGGCCCTCGCCCGCGGGTACCACTGTCTGTGCTTCGAGGGGCCCGGGCAGGGGTCGGTCCTGCGCGAGCAGGGGCTGGTCTTCCGCCCCGACTGGGAGAAGGTGGTCACGCCGGTCGTGGACCACGCACTGTCCCTGCCCGGCGTGGACCCCGACCGACTGACGCTGATGGGCACCAGCCTCGGCGGCCTGCTCGCGGTGCGGGCCGCGGCGTTCGAGCACCGGCTGGCCGGCTGCGTCGCCCATGACGCGGTCTGGCAGCTGGGCGACGTCGTGGGGCTGCCGCCGTTCGTCCTGGAGTGGGTCGAGCAGGGATGCGACGACTTCGCCGACCCGGTGATGTGGGGGATCGCCGCCCGGCAGACCTTCACCCGCTGGCTGCTGCGGCAGACGCTGTGGACCTTCGGCGCCGACACCCCGTCCCAACTGCTGCGCAGGCTGACCGCGTTCGGTCTCTCGGAGGTGATCGGCCAAGTGCGCAGCCCCGTGCTCGTCCTCGACGCGGAGGAGGACTTGTTCTTCGCCGGTCTGGAGCACGCGAAGAAGGTGTACACAGGGCTCAACTCGCCGAAGACGTTGCATGTGTTCACGGCCGACGAGGGGGGTGGGGCGCACTGCCACTCGGGTGCGATGCGGCTGTTCCACGAGCGGCTCTTCTCCTGGCTGCTGGAAACACTCGGGGCGGACCGGCCGGCGGCGGCCTGACCGGCGGCCGCCCGACCGGCCGCCCGACCGGCGGCGCAGACGCGAGCATGCTCTCGGCCCGGACAGCCCGGCCCGCTCACCGGCGGGCCGGGCTCTTGGCTGAATGTCGTTCGGCCACCCGGTAGGCGGCGGTGGATATTTCTCCGGCCGCCCGTATCCGGGCCTTCGGATTTTCATTCTCCTTAATGGCTGTGTAACGGAACGGACTGGCAACGTGCAACGACCTCGCATATGCTGCACGGCATAGCAGCAAACTGCTGTCCATGTGGGGCCCCATGCCTGGGGTCGAGCGGGGGAACCGGAATCTTAATTGAATGCGTTTCGCGCATTCGGGGGGTTGTCGTGTCCGTGCCCTGTTTACAGGCCGACCTTGCGCTCCGCTACGAGCTGCTGGGGCGGCTGCGGGTCACCCGTGGCGGAGTCGACCTGACGCCCGAGCAGCCCAAGCTCACCAAACTGCTCGCCCTGCTGCTGATCAGGGCGGGCAAGACCGTACCGGGGGAGAAGCTCGTGGCGGAACTCTGGGAGCAGGGTCCGCCGCGCTGCGCCTTCGCGAGTCTGCGCGTGTACGTCTCACAGTTGCGGAAAATCCTGAACGGACCCAGAGGAACGTCTCCGATCGCCACGACATCGCCGGGATACATCCTTGATGTGAGCGGCGCCACAACAGATTTCCAAGAATTCGAAGTGCTCTACACTCGTGGCCGAGAACGATACGGCGCGGCCGATTTTCTGCATGCCTCCGAACTTCTCCGCAGGGCGTCGTCGCTGTGGCGGGGGCCTATTCTGGAGGGAATTCAAGGGTCGTTGGACATCGAATCGTTCGCGGCCGTGCACGAGGAAAAGCGGCTGAATTGCACCGAGCTGAGCATCGACTCCACGCTGGCACTCGGTTGCCATCACGAGGTGATCGAGGACCTGAAGGGCCTCCTCGTCAGGCATCCGCTGCGGGAGCCCTTCTACCGCCAGTTGATGGTCGCCCTGTACCGGGCGGGCCGTCAGGGGGACGCGCTGGGGACGTACCGCAGCGCCCGCCGGATGATCAGAGAGGAGCTCGGCGTCGAGCCGGGGCCCACCCTGCGCCTCGCCCACGAGGCCATACTCCGGGCGGATCCGGCACGCTTGGAGGCCGCCGGCGTCATCCCCGCCATCCGCTGAAACGCGGGGCCGCGCACCCGTGCGTGCTTTATACGTCATTTGCAGTCGCTTAACTGCCCACGGATAGCGTGCAGTTGACCCCCGCACCAGCGGGGGGAGCTGGGATGCCGTGCTCGGCCGTGTACGAGCCGGCACCGGCCACGGTGCCGTGACCGTGGCCCTGGTGCTGGTCTCGGAAGTCCGTCGAATCCAATGCTGTGGCCCTTCGGAAGTTCTTCACCTCGGATGCGGCTGGCCCGCCAACTACGTTGCTTGGTAGATCTCCCCGGTCCTCGATGCGCTCACCTCCGGCCCGGAGGTGTGGACCCAGACGGCCCTGTTCATCACGTACGACGAGAACGCGGCTTCTTCGACCGCCTCGTGCCGCCGTTCCCGCCGCCGTCCGCCGTGCAGGGCAAGTCCACGGTTGATGTCGGTCCGGACCTCTACCAGGGCGACGCGAGCCGCACGGCCGGACCGTACGGACTCGGCCAGCGTGTGCCGATGCTCGTCGTGGCGCAGCGTCGGCGTCAGGACGGGGTCCCCGGGTCGGTGTACCGCAGCAGGGCGCCCACGCCCTCGTACAGCCTCAGCTCGCTCTCCGGTACGACGACCAGCTCGGCACCGGTGCCGACGAGGGCCCGGACGAGGGCCTCGTCGGCGCGTTCCTCGCGCGGGGCCCGCACGCCGAAGGACACCAGCTCCGCCTCGGCCAGGGCGAGCTGAGTGGGCTGGGAGCCCGCCCAGAGCTGCAGCGAAGACCCTGGCGGCCGGTTCAGCAGCAGTGCCGCGACCTGGCCACGCTGGAGGGCGGCAACGGTGGCGGCCAGCCCCTCCGTCATGGGTCCGGCCAGGGCACGCCGGCCGATGAAGATGTCCACGAGTTCCCGGTCGTGCGCGGCCATGCGGCCGCGGAAGACGCCGTCGAGCTGCTGCTCCAACAGGGCGCGTCCGGTGTCGGTGGGGGTCCGGCCGCCCACGCGTACGACTTTGTCCCGCAGGGGGTGCGGCAGGCGGCGGATCAGTACGTTGCATGCCCACTCGTCCCCGCCCACGACGACGGCGTCGGCATGGGCGCGCCGCGCCCGTTCGTCCAGCCGGTGGCCGAGCCGGAGGGAGGTGCGGTGCCAGGTCGCCACCGCGACCCTGCGGTGCAGCCGCTCACCCGGGGTGACGGTGGACGCGGGCCAGGTGCCGGTTTCCGCCTCCAGAGTGACCCAGCCGTGGGTCTCGGCGGTCGGAAGGCCGCCGTAGTGGACGACTACGGCCATGTAGGGGATCTCCGGAATGTGCTGGGTGACCAGGGGTATCGCGTGCGGCAGGGTGCTGTAGCGCGCGGAGTGGTGCTCGGGCGGCCTGGGCAGCTCCCAGTCCAGGACGACCGTGCCGTGGGTGGCGAAGACGGCCTGACCGTGCGCCCCCGGCACCTCTGTGTCGGCGCCGACCACCTCCTCCAGTACGTTCAGCAGCGCCCGGTCCGAGCCCTGACGGGACAGACTCTCGCGCAGTCGCCGCCAGCGCAGCGCGATCGCCCGCTCGGGATGCGCGACGTTTCGGGAGGTGTCCAGGTACACGGAGGCGAACGGGCCCGGCTCCGCGTAGAGGGGGTCAAGGAACGACAACCTCATCGCAACTCCTCGTCGATGGTCTCCCCTCCTTTGATGATGCGCGCCCCGGGGGGCGATGGAGATCGACGAGCGCGAAGCGGTGCGGAACGCGGGGCGGTCAGGCGCCGGCCGCCAGCAGCCGGCCCATCGGCTTCGACAGACCGAGCGGCGCATTCGTGAACTTGGTTCGGTCCACATGACCGGAAGACACTCGACGCCTTCGAGGGCATCGCGCGCCGGACCGAGAGCACAGTGGGGTGATCCCGCAGCCGTCGGCTCCTGCAGGACCTCGGTCGACAGCCCCGGGAGGCGTATCGGTAGGGTCGGGCTTGTCCTAGCGGAGGTTGGCGGCACCTTTCTTGCCGGCTCCTGATCTGACCCCTGGTCCATGGGTGACCTCAATGAGCCCCGTGCCGCGGGGAGGACCCGGCTTCTGCGTTCGTTGTGCCCGTCTCGCCCCGCGGATGGGGTCGGCCCCCTTCTCGGCGATCATGATCGCTGCGATGTTCGTGTTGTCAGAGACGATCGTGGATATGACGGACGCGTACACCCGCAGGCCCTCGATGCCGTCCACGGTCACGTCCGGGGCAACCACGGGGTCGGAGCCGATGCCCATGGCACAGCTGCCGACAGGGTGGAAATTCGACCCGGCGGCCTACGCAAGGAGGGAACCGCTGCGGGCAGCGTTGAGTGGGGAAGCGCATTCGGCGGCGGTCACGCGGTTCGGGAACCCTCGCCAGGAACGAGCCCTGCCTCGTCTCTCTTGGTGATCCTCCGTGTGCAGTGCGTTGCTTACGCCGGGAGATTCCTGCCGATGGGGGTTGCACCGCATGCGGTACGGGCGTTCCCTGGAAGTGTCGAGTGGTGAAGCAAGAGCGCCTGGGACTACGACACGGACCGAGGGGTTTCGTCCAGTTGCGTGTTCTCCCGACAAGGGCCTCGGTAGGGCGGTCGTCGTCACCCAGCGTTCGCCGCGGAGGTGATCCAGGTGAAAGCCGTCGTCTATGAGAAGCCCTTCAGCGTCACCGTCAGGGACGTCGACGATCCGCAGATCCAGCACCCGAACGACGTGCTGGTACGCGTCACATCGACCGCCATCTGCGGATCGGACCTGCACATGTACGAGGGCCGCACGGCCGCCGAGTCGGGCATCGTCTTCGGACACGAGAACATGGGCATCGTCGAGGAAACCGGCGCCGGTGTGACTTCGCTGTCCAAGGGTGACCGCGTCGTGATGCCGTTCAACGTCGCCTGCGGATTCTGCAAGAACTGCCTCGCCGGGAAGACCGGCTTCTGCTTGACGGTCAATCCGGGCTTCGCCGGCGGAGCCTATGGCTACGTGGCCATGGGCCCGTACAAGGGCGGGCAGGCAGAGCTGCTGCGGGTGCCCTTCGCCGATTTCAACTGCCTGAAGCTGCCGTCGGGCAACGAGTTCGAGACCGATTTCGTGCTGCTCGCCGACATCTTCCCGACCGGCTACCACGGATGCGAGCTCGCCCAGGTGATTCCCGGAGAGAGCGTGGCCGTCTTCGGTGCCGGCCCGGTCGGGCTGATGGCCGCGTATTCCGCGCTGCTGCGCGGTGCGTCGAAGGTGTTCTCCGTTGACCGGGTCCCCGAGCGGCTCGCCAAGGCCGAGGAGATCGGAGCCATTCCGATCGACTTCACCAAGGGCGACCCGGCCGAGCGGATCAAGGAACAGACCGGAGGCGAGGGAACGGACAAGGGCGTCGACGCTGTCGGCTACCAGGCCCAGGCGCACGACGCGAGCCATGAGGAACCCGCCGTCGTCCTCAACACACTCGTCGAGACGGTGCGGCCGACGGGCATGCTGGGCATACCTGGCCTGTACGTGCCGTCCGACCCGGGCGGACCCGACGAGAACGCCAAGCACGGTCAGCTGTTGGTCTCCATCGGCAGGATGTTCGAGAAGGGCCAGCGGATGGGCACTGGTCAGTGCAACGTCAAGCAGTACAACCGCCAGCTGCGTGACCTGATCATCGCGGGGCGCGCCAAGCCCAGCTTCGTGGTCTCCCACGAACTGCCGCTGGACCAGGCGCCGAGCGCGTACGAGAAGTTCGACCAGCGGATCGAGGGCTACACCAAGGTCGTACTGCATCCCGGTCACGCGCTCGCGGCGTAAGAGCGGGAAGGAAGCCACAGGTGTCGGCCGCCGTCAGGCCGGACACCGAGTGCGCACCCGCCTTGCGGTGGGTGCGCACAGGTGCCCGGCTCACGCACCTCACGCACCTCACGCACCTCGCGTACGCGGCTGCGGTCAACTACGCCCTCGCAGACCCTTGGCCCGTGTGGGCAAAGAGGCAGTCATGGCTGAGCAACCGATCAACCCGACGGATGCACACGGGTCGGCGGGCGTCCCTCCGCCCGCATCGGATCCGAACTCGTCAGGCCCCAAGAAGTCCAGTGTCGGAATTCACGGCATCACCGAATCAGCGCGGTATTCCATGGGCGAGATGGGGCCGAAGCGGAGTCTGCAGACGCTGCTGACCGTGAACCAAGTCGGCGGTTTCGACTGTCCGAGCTGCGCATGGGGCGAACCCGATCCCGACCACCGGAAGATCGCGGAGTTCTGCGAGAACGGCGCGAAGGCCGTCGCCTGGGAAGCCACACGCAAACGCGTCGACGCGGCATTCTTCGCCGAGCACTCCGTCGCTGCCCTGCGGGAGCGGGACGGTCACTGGCTGGAGTCGCAGGGTCGGCTGGCCCAGCCGATGCATCTCGCCCCCGGCGCGACCCACTATGCGCCCATCCCGTGGGAGGGCGCGCTCGCGCTCACCGCCGATCGCCTGCGCGGCCTCGCCGATCCGAGCCGTGCCGTCTTTTACACCAGCGGCCGGACGAGCAACGAGGCCGCCTTCCTCTACCAGTTGCTGGCGCGCAGGCTCGGCACGAACAATCTGCCGGACTGCTCGAACATGTGCCACGAGTCGAGCGGCGCGGCCCTGAGCGAGACCATCGGCGTCGGAAAAGGCCTCATCACCTTCTCCGACATCACCGATCACGCAGACTTGATCATCGTCGTGGGCCAGAACCCCGGCACCTGCCACCCCCGTATGCTGACCGCGCTCGAACAGGCCAAGCGGCGCGGCGCCCGCATCATCGCCGCCAACCCGCTCCCCGAGGCCGGTTTCGGCCGCTTCCACAACCCGCAGACCGCGCGCGGCCTGGTCGGCCCGGGTACGAAGCTGGCCGACCGCTACCTCCCGGTGCGTATCAACGGTGATCTGGCCCTGTTCTCAGGTCTGAACCGTGCCCTGATCGATCGGGAGGACTCCCAGCCGGGCTTCGCCCTCGACCACGACTTCATCGACCGGTACTGCGACGGCTACGAGGCAGCGGCAGCGGCATGGCGTGCCCTGGACTGGTCGCGGATCGAGACGATGGCCGGTCTGTCCCGTCGCAGAATCGAGGACTGCGCGGCCGACGTGCTCGCCGCCGACAACGTCATCGTCTGCTGGGCGATGGGGCTGACCCAGCACCGCAACGCGGTGGCCACCATCCGCGAGATCGTCAACTTCCTTCTGCTGCGCGGCAACATCGGACGCCCCGGTTCCGGGCCCGCCCCGATCCGCGGACACAGCAACGTCCAGGGCGACCGCACCATGGGCATCTGGGAGAAGATGCCGGACACGTTCCTGGACAAGCTCCGCGACGAGTTCGGGTTCGAGCCGCCCAGCGCCCACGGCCTGGACACCGTCGACTCGATCAAGGCCATGCGCGACGGCAAGGTCGACGTGTTCATCGGCCTTGGCGGCAACTTCGCCTCGGCCACGCCCGACACGGAGGTCACCGAGGCCGCACTGGCCAACTGCGACCTCACCGTCCATGTCGCGACCAAACTGAACCGCTCCCATCTGTGCCACGGCACCGAGGCACTTCTCTTGCCCTGCCTCGGCCGAACCGAGCGCGACCAGCAGGCCTCCGGCGAGCAGTTCGTCACGGTCGAAGACACGATGGCCATGGTGCACGCATCGCGCGGACGGCTCCTTCCCGGATCACCGCACCTGCGCAGCGAGGTCGCGATCATTGCCGACCTCGGGCACACGCTCTTCGGCGACGACCTCGGCTGGCGCATCATGCGCGACGACTACGCCGTGATCCGCCGCCACATCGAGCATGTGGTCCCCGGATTCCATGCCTTCGAGCAACGCGTCCGGCAGCCCGGCGGCTTCATGCTCCCCCGGGCGCCGCGCGACTCCCGCACTTTCCCCACGCCGACCGGCAAGGCGCGCTTCACCGTCAACCCACCGACCGCGCCCGAAGTCCCGCCGGGGCACTTGCTGCTGACGACGGTACGGTCGCACGACCAGTTCAATACCACCGTCTACGGCCTCGACGACCGTTACCGCGGCATCAAGGGCGGACGGCGGGTCGTCTTCGTCAACCGGGACGACCTCCGCGACCTCCACCTGCACGACGGCGACCTGGTCGATCTAATCAGCGTCTACCCTGACGGTGAACGCCGGGCCCCCGGCTTCCGCGCCGTCCGCTATCCGACGCCGCGCGGCTGCGCCGCCGCCTATTACCCGGAGACGAACGTGCTGGTCGCACTGGGCTCCACGGCCGAGACCAGCAACACTCCCACGACCAAATCCATCGTGATCCGCATCGAACCCTCCAACGGGACAGCTGACCTTTCGGTTTGACGGACAGCTACCGAGCGCTGGGCCCGTACCAGCCCCGCCACGTCGTGGTCCGCCGCGGGCGCGAGGGCCCGGGAGGCCTTGGAGCGCATACCGCCGACTCGCTTCGCTTACGACACCGGGCCAGCCATTCGCCAATGCCGGACGCCGACACGCCGGTGATCTCTTGTCCGTCCTCCGACCAGTACGCAAAGGCGCGGAGCATGCCCTGCGGGTACGGAGCAGGGCGCCATGCCCTCTCGAACTCCTCCAGGGCGCCCGGCTGAAGTCGACGGGACAGCGGTCGGGGCCGCTCCACCCATGTCTCGTCGGCGGTGACGGCGATGAAGGTTCGATCCGGACTGGGAGCGCCCAGGGGATTGAGTCGTGCACCGGAGAGTGCCGTTGACCATGCTGCGCCGGCCCAGCCGTACACCGCGGGTACGTGCGCGAAGTCGCTCAGGAGGCCATGAGGCGTTCCGGGGAGGAGTTGGCGGGGCTGTTGGTCCGTGCGCCGGTCAGATCGCCATCACGGCATCGCAGTCGGGGCAGACCACGTTTGCGTACTCCGTGGGGTACCACGGCCCCCCACGGTGCTCGGAGGGCCTGCGGCGGTCGGTCTCCATGGCGAACGTGTCCTTGCCGCAGAGGGTCCGTGGTCCGGTCGTGGTGGGCGCTCCCGGAGCGGTGGGTGCCGCGTGCACCCTGCGGACGGGCAGTTCTTCGTCCCCCGGTGAACCGGGGGAGGAGTGTGTGGCCACCGGCTTGTCGAGCTCGTACACGACGACGATGTCGCTCATATCTCCACCGTAGGCCGCGGAGCCGATTCGCCCGCGACCTCGAACCGAGTGGCTGTGATCGGCTGTCGCACCTGGCCCGTGTGCAGCGGCTACTCTGGCGTGTCCACCGGGTCGAGCGTGGCCACCTCGAACTCCACCTTGATTTCGTCGGCCAGCCGCAGCGCGCCCAGGAACGCGGTGTAGGGCTTGATTCCCCAGGCGGACTGCGTGACGGTTGCCCAGCCGTGCAACAGCCCGTCGCCGTTCCCCTTGCCGTGCGCCGTCACTGGGTGGGTCCTGCCCTTGATGGTGAGCTCCCCGGTGATCTCGAAGGACTGCGGGGTTCCCGTGATGCGGGTGGAACGGAAGGCGATCGTGGGGTGCACTGCGGTGTGCAGCAGGGCCTTGTCCGCCAGCGTCCGTTTGATCTCGGCCCGGTCGGCGTCGGTGAGGGGCTTCAGACCGCCGGATCCTTCCCGGACCTCCAGCGAGTCCGTCTCGACCGTCACACTCACCGACGATCCGGCGGGGTCACCGACGTTTACCACCGCCTCCCCGGACCATTGCGTGGCCTCGATGGTGAGGTCGTGTCCCGCCCGGCGGCCCAGCCCGGCGCGGCCGGTCCTGATCAGGAGGCGGCCGGTCGTCGGGCCGAGCCGGTATGTTCCGTCTGTCAGCATCACAGCGCCGAGGGTAGGGGCGGACGCGGCTGGGGCCGTCGACGCGATCCAGACGGCGTGTCCCCTCAGGGCGCGTTGTGGCGGAGCCAGAAACCCGGGCCGTGGTCACGCTGCCGGTGCCGACGTGCCGCGTCCGTCAGGGAAGTCAGCCAGCTGAACCTCGCCGGAAGAGGACCACACCGGCCACGCCGATGTCCTTGGCTGACGAATCGCGGCGCCACGACGAACCACTTCGAGGCGTCGACGTCCACAGCTGGAGCCGTAGTCCGTTCCTGTTGCCGGCCCAGGCGTTGGCAGCCTGGGTAGGATCGGCGTTGCCCTAACGGAGTTTCGTGGACACAAACCGGGACAACCCGGACCGACAGATACGACTGAGCTTCCTCGGTCAGCTGCCCGGCCGGGGCATCGACGGATTCAAGAGGTGCGGTTTGCTTTCCCGGGTAATGCCGGATGTGCGTACCGTGCTAAACTTGAGGAGAGTTGCAGTTGTAGTTCCCGAAACTTCAGGTGCTTATCCGGACGGGGCTTATTCGGCACCGCAGGGGTTCGCACGGCGTAGTCCCCGGGTACTGCCCCAAAAGGAGAAATGACATGGCTACCGGCACCGTCAAGTGGTTCAATGCGGAAAAGGGCTTCGGTTTCATCGAGCAGGACGGCGGCGGCCCGGACGTCTTCGCCCACTACTCGAACATCGCCGCCCAGGGCTTCCGTGAGCTCCAGGAGGGCCAGAAGGTGAACTTCGACGTCACGCAGGGCCAGAAGGGCCCGCAGGCGGAGAACATCACTCCCGCCTGACGTCGAAACGTATGAGATGGCTGAGGCCACGCCTTGCGGTGCGGCCTCAGCTTAATTTTTCCGGCTTTCCGTCGGAATTCTTTTTCTTTGGATGTGTATTCGGCTCGTTCTTGCAATTTATCCGGCTCATTCCTGTCGGGAATTTCTCGGTGCGTGCCCTTTTCAGAAAGGTTCTCCTTGAGCCGTTCAGCCAGCTCGAACGACCGTTTCCGGACCCGGGGCCAGCGCCGCCCCGGCGGCAGTCCAGGCGGCGCCGGGCGCCGTTTCTCCACGTCACAGGGGGAGTTCGCGCTGCCGGTCACCGTCACCCCGGCCCTCCCCGCCGCAGCGACGTTCGGCGAACTGGACCTGCCCGTCGAGTTGCTGGAGATGCTCACCAGCCGCGGCCTGAACGAGCCGTTCCCGATCCAGGCCACCACGCTGCCGAACTCCCTCGCAGGGCGCGATGTGCTGGGTCGTGCACGCACCGGGTCGGGCAAGACGCTCGCCTTCGGCCTGGCGCTCCTCGTGCGCACGGCCGGCCGGCGTGCCGAGTCGCGGAAGCCGCTGGCCCTGATCCTCGCCCCCACCCGCGAACTGGCCCAGCAGGTCACCGACGAGCTCGCCCCGTACGCCCGGTTGCTGAAGCTGCGGGTGGCCACGGTGGTCGGCGGCATGTCGATCGGCAGGCAGGCCGGCGCACTGCGGGCCGGGGCCGAGGTGGTCGTCGCGACTCCCGGCCGCCTCGCGGATCTCATCGAGCGCAGGGACTGCCGCCTGGACCGAGTGGACATCACCGTCCTGGACGAGGCCGACCAGATGGCGGACATGGGATTCATGCCGCAGGTCACCGCACTGCTGGACCAGGTACGTCCCGACGGCCAGCGCATGCTGTTCTCGGCCACGCTGGACCGCAACATCGACCTCCTGGTCCGTCGTTACCTCCACGACCCGGTGGTCCACTCGGTCGACCCCTCGGCCGGCGCGGTCACCACGATGGAGCACCACTTGCTGCAGGTGCACGGTGCCGACAAGTACGCCACCGCCACCGAGATCGCTGCCCGCGACGGGCGCGTGATCATGTTCCTGGACACCAAGCATGCCGTCGACCAGTTCACCAAGCACCTGCTGAGCAGCGGCGTGAAGGCCGGGGCCCTGCACGGCGGCAAGTCGCAGCCCCAGCGCACCCGCACCCTGGCCCAGTTCAAGACCGGTGATGTCACGACGCTGGTGGCCACCAACGTCGCGGCCCGGGGCATTCATGTCGACGACCTCGATCTCGTCGTCAACGTCGATCCGCCCGGCGACCACAAGGACTACCTGCACCGCGGTGGCCGCACCGCCCGCGCCGGCGAGTCCGGCAGGGTCGTCACGCTGGTCCTGCCCAACCAGCGCCGTGACATGGCCCGTCTCATGTCCGACGCGGGCATCCGGCCGCAGATCACGCAGGTCCGCTCCGGCGAGGCCGAGCTGAGTCGCATCACCGGTGCCCAGGCTCCCTCCGATATTCCTGTCGTCGGCAGCGGGCCGGTCGCGGAGCGCCCGAAGCGCGGCGGTGCCCCCTTCCGCGGTATGGGAACCCGTCCGGGGCGGGTCGGCGGTGGCGAGTCCCGCCGGTCTGCCGAGGCCCGCAAGGCCGCCGAAGCCCGCAAGGCCGCCCGGGTCCGTCGCGGCGCCTAGGTGAGCAACGGCCCCTCGTGCAACCGCAAGCCCTGATCGCCACGCAGGGAAGGGAGCGACCCGGCGCCGAGTCAGCGCGCGGGCACCTCCCAGCGGACGCGCAGCGCCGGGGGCTTCCGGAAGACCAGGCCCTTGGGTGCGGTGGACGAGGCAGGATCGAGCCGCAGGCCGGGCAGGCGGTCGAGCAGTGCGAGGAGACAGGTGCGGGTCTCCAGGCGGGCGAGGTGGGCGCCCAAGCAGAAGTGCGGGCCGTGCGCGAAGGCCAGCTGCAGGCGGGAGTTGTCCCGCCGCAGGTCGAAACGGTCGGGGTCCTGGAAGACCTCGGGGTCGCGGTTCGCGGCGGCGAGTGAGACGACCACCAGATCACCGCGCCGCACGTCGGCGCCGCCGACCGTCACGTCGGTGGTGGCGTAGCGGTCCACGACCGCAGCTGCGGGTTCCAGGCGGAGCGATTCCTCGATCGCCGCGTCGGTTAGGCCCGGATCGGCACGCACCAGGGTGAGTTGATCCGGGTGCGCCAACAAGTGCAGCACGACGTTGGCGATCATGCCCTCGGTCGTCTCGATACCGCCGAACATCAGCACCGCGGCGTTGGCGACCACCTCGGGCAGCGTCAGGCGCTTGCTCTCGGCCGCCGCGACGAGCAGCGAGGCACCCCTTCCTGCCACGACCGTCGCCTCGACGCTTCCCCGTAGCTGGTCGAACGCCACCGCCCCCGCAGGGTCCGCCGACACCCCGGCGGTGATGTCGGAGACCGCGCTCACGATGGCGTCGTACCAGGACAGCACCGCCTCGGCGTCCGCGTCGACCAGGCCCAGCGACTCGGCGACGACGGCGACGGCCAAGGGCCCGGCCACCTCCCGGCGCAGTTCGGCGCTGCCACGCGGCCTGATCCTCTCCACGAGCCGGGCGGCTTCCTGTTCCACGAACCCGGTGAACCGGTCGTGCACATCCCGCGTGCGGAACGGGTCGGTGAAGGGGGCGCGGTGCCGCTTGTGCTCGGTGCCCTCCAGGGAGAGCATGCTCGGACCGACCACCTGGGCGGTGGAGAAGCGGGGGTCGTCGACCGTGAAGGTCGCTGCGTCGCGCATCACGCGCAGGGCGAGATCACGCCGGGTCACCAGCCAGCCGCCCAGCACGGGAACCCACGAGACCGGCTCGTAGGCGCGCAGCAGGGCCAGCCGGGGATGGGGGTCCTCCTCCAGCTCCGTGAGCGTGGTCGCGGAGCCGAGCGGAAACCGGCGCGCTGTCGCCATGGGAACTGCCCTCTGTGTCCGTTCCTGGAGTTCCGGTCTTCCCGGAGCCCACGCAGAGAGTATGCGTCCCCCGCAGCGGGTACGGGACTGCCCCCAAGGGCTCCGCTCACGCTCGTAGGCGTGCCCCTGACGCGCGCTGGCGTACCAGCTGCGGCCCGTTCTCCTCCCCGGCCTCCGGTGCGCTCTGACCGTGTCCGGCGGCGGGCGTGCAGAGCCCCTGCCGGCGGGACAGCTCGGCCGCGCAGCGCTGGAGGGCCACCTCCAGGATCTCCGGCATGTTCAGGGTGCCGGTGCCGTCCGGCGGGACGCGCCCGCGCAGCGAGCCCCCGCGGCAGTGCGGGGCGGGTGCGGTGATCCAGGTGCCAGCGCCGAGGAGGCGCACGCCGGTGCCGATCCACACGGTCTGCGGCTCCGGGGGCAGCAGGAAGCCCACGTGACGGCGCCGGGTGTCCAGCAGGCACGGTCCGCGGTCGAGCAGGGGCAGCTCGTCCAGGAGGTCGGCGACGCGCAGCCCGAGGTTCTCCGGCACGATCAGCACGTCCCAGAACCGTCCGGCGGCCAGGAGCGTGACGCCGGTGCTGCCGTTCTGCCACTCCTCCTTGCAGGCGCCGGGGTCCTCCGATGCCGCAGCCAGCCACTCCATTGACCTCGTCCACTCCGTGAGTGCCATGTAAAGCCTCCTTGAGGTGCGCAGACGACCGAGAGGTGGAGGCCTCAGTGCACCGGGTGGCCGGGGTCGCGGCCATACGCCGGGGGCTCAATTCCCCGTATGGGGCGAGCGCCCGCGCATCAAACAGGCAGATATATGCGGTGCGTGCGCCCCCGCGTCCGCACGTTGCCGCCAGTCGCCGCCAGGTCACCACCCGTGCGCCGTCCGTGCCCCCGTTACGCAGGCCGAACCCCTGTCGGTCGGGTGGTGAGCGCTCGGCAACCGATGCGTCACCTGTGTAGGTTTGTCACTCTTTTAGAGTGTTTGGTGTGGTGCGCTGGTTCCAGACATTTCACAGACCGGCGACGGCGGAGCCCGTCGCGTCCACCGGCGTACCCGAGCAGGACCTCGGCATACCGTCCCGGCTGACGGAACTGCGGACGGCTGTGGAGCGGATCGGCACCACGCTGGAAGAGGACGTCACGTACGCCGAGCTGACCCGGGAGGTGGCCGCTCAGACGGGCGGCACGGCCGCGGTCCTGCGGCGCGGGAGCGAGGCCGGGGCGGGATACACAGCCGTCCATGGAGACCCGACGGTGCTGCCCGACATCCGGTGGGCCATGGCCGCGGCCAGGGAGGCGGCACGGGACGCGACCGGCCCGGGCGACGGCAGGGCGGCATCCCTGTCGTCCGACGGCCCCCGACCCGTGCTCGGTGTCCCCCTGGTCACCGACGGGTTCCGTTACGGCGTGCTGGTCTGTGCCCGCGACCGGACACCGTTCATCCGGGCGGAGGCGGAGTTCCTCGCCCTCCTCACCGAACGCGCCGCCTCCCACATCCGGCACGCCCGGGAGCACGAGCGGGTCAAGGGCATCGTCGGCAAGCTCCAGCGGGCCCTGCTCGCCGAACCCGGCCGACCGCACCCGAACCTGGACGTCGCCATCCGGTACATGCCGGTCGGGCAGAGCGCCCTGGTCGGCGGGGACTGGTGCGAGACCGTCCGCCTGCACTTCGGCCGCACCCTGCTCGTCGTCGGCGACGTCATGGGACACGGCCTGGAGGCGGCCGTGGACATGACCGCCTACCGCTCCGCCCTGCGGTACATCGCCTCCGCCGACCTGCCGCCGCACCGTGTGCTGCGCCAGCTCGACGACATCGCCTCCGCGGAGCCGGAGCGCCGTCCGGCCACGTGCCTGATCGCGCGCCTCGACCCCAACCGGGGCCAGGTGACCCTGGCCAGCGCCGGCCACCTGCCCCCGGCCGTGATCGACGAGGAGGGGCGCACCTCGCTGCTGCCGGTGCCGGTCGGCCCACCCCTGGGCACGGGCCTCGGCGGATACGAGCCGGCCACCTACAAGCTCTCCCCGGCCCAGACCCTGCTGCTGTTCACCGACGGGCTCGTCGAGCATCGCGGCGAGGACATCGACCACTCCCTGGACCGGCTGGCCGATGTCGGCTTCGAGTCCGCCGCCGGTGTCGAGGACGTCCTCGACACGGTGCTCGCCCGCCTCGACGCCGCGAATGCCGAGGACGACGTCGCCGTGCTCGCCGCCCAGCTGCACGAGCGCTCCCCGCTCCGCGGAGAGGCGCAGGACTGAGCCGTCCCGCCCTCACCAGTCGTCGCCGTCGTACTGTGCGCCCGAGACGTACGGGTCATGCCGTCGTCCCGCAGATCCGGACGGCTGTGCCGTCGGTGGCAGGCCCGCCTCGTGCAGTGCGGCGCACCACGGGCAGTCGGAGGTGTCGTCGCTGTCGTTCCGGTCCATGGAAGCGGCTCCTGTCTCGATCGAGGCGAACGGCGTCCGGGCTGCCGGACGCTCTGCGGCGGCGGACGGTAGGGGATGGCGGACGGTAGGGGACGGCGGACGGTAGGGGATGTCGGCGGACTGTCGGGGGCGGCGCCGGACGGTGCGGAGGGCGGTGCCTGTCGCGAAGCCATGACTCCATCCGGGGGATGGGCCCTCACTCGACTGGGTGGCAGCGGGCGCGGCAGGCGTACCACCGGCGCACGCCTCGGCGTTGGTCCCGGCATGGACAGCACTGAGGCGGCGCGGCGTTTCCTCGGAGGCGACGCCGCACCCGTGTCGTACGCCGTACCGGTCACCGGCGTCCGGGGCCAGCCGTCGATCTACGCGGCGCTGGTCGCGGAGTGGCAGGCCAACGGCCGAGCCGTGCCCCGGCGTCATGCCACGCGGTGGGACACCCTGGCCACGGCCTACGGCCAGGAGCAGGCCGTCACCTCCTGGACGGTCGGCCGGTTCATCGGCCTGGCCCGGGCCATGGGCGCGGAACCCGCGAGTGAGCGGCACGTCGACGTCGAGGCGGCCGACCGCGTACCGGCCGTCGTCGTCCCCCGGGGCCTGCCCGGACCGGTGGGGCTGTGGGAGTGGAGCGGGAGCAACGGACGCGTCAGCGTGGCCGCCCCGCGTACGGACGACTGACGCGCGCCGGGCCGCTGCCTGCCCGGCCGGCCTCGCGTAGCGCCGACGCCACGATGTCGGGGTCGTAGAGGGCGCCGGTCCCATCGGGTGGCAGCAGCCACTCCAGGCGCCATCCGGCGCGCAGGTACGGCGGCGGTACGGCGACCCATGACCCCTTGCCGACATGGCGCACGCCCGCCCCGACCCACTCGGCTGCCGGATCGGGCGGGAGGAAGAAGCCGACCCTGCGCGCCCCGCAGTTCACCAGGACGGGGCCGGACGCCCGGGGCTGCGCCCGTCTGAGCAGATCCAGGGCGCTCAGACCGAGGTGTTCGGGGACGCTCAGCACGTCCCAGAGCCGTCCGGCCTCCACCAGCACCGCATCCGCACCGTCGTCCCACTGCTGCTTGCACGCCCGAGGATCCGCGGCGGCCGCGGCCAGCCAATCGACGGCCTGTTTCCCCATGGTGCGCTGCATGTCTGTCCAACCCCCTGCACTCGCCGACCCTGCCGGCCCGGGCAGGGCCCTTCATGCTGGTGGATATTTCTATGCGCCGGAAGGGGTGGCGCGGGCTGGCGTTTGCGGTCGTTTCGTTCGAAGGTCGCAGGTCCGTTCGCTTCCGGGGATGTCGTGGTGCCCGTCTTGTGCGTGTGCGCGGTGAGCGAACCGGGAGGACGTTCTACCGTGCTTTGATGCGGCTTATCCCGAGATGGGCTCTGTTGTCGTCAGGGTGTGCGCCGGTCGTGCTGATCGCGGGCTGGACGACCGCGGCGCTGCTCGAAGGGCCCCGCTACGACCCGGCCACCCAGACCATCAGCGTCCTGGCGGCCTACGGCGCCGCGGGGTTCTGGGTGATGACCGGAGCCCTGGCCGCCCTGGGCGTGTGCCATTTCGTCACCGCCTGGGGCCTGCGGCCGGCCGCGCTGCCCGGGCGGGTGGCGCTGGGCGCGGGCGGTGTGGCGGCGGTGGTGGTGGCGCTGATCCCGCCGCCGAGCAGTGGGGGATCACTGCGCCACGGTGCGGCCGTCGGCGTCGGCTTCGCCCTCCTTGCGCTGTGGCCCGTACTGGCCGCCGATCACCGCCTCACCGCACCGTGGGCACTGCGGCCGGTGCCCGCTCTCACAGCGACCGCACTGATGCTGGTCAGCGCGTCCTGGTTCATGATCGAGATGTACCAGGACGGTCCCGCAGGCATCGCCGAGCGCCTTGTGACGGCCATTCAGTCCCTGTGGCCCTTCGTGGTCGTCGCCTCCTGCCTCCGCCACCCTGCCGACGAGGGCCCCTCGCGCTGAGCCGTCCCCTGCGCTTGAATGCAGCGACCACATCACCGGTACGAGGGAGTCGCACGTGCCCCGCCCCACCCTGCTGACCCGCCGCCTGCGCCGCACCGGCGCCCTGACCGCGGTGGCGTTCGCGGTCGCCGTAACCTTCGTGGGACCGGCCGCGGCGCACACCGAGGTGGAGGCGGAGGGCGCCCGGGCGCTCGACCAGAACGTCGCCCTGACCTTCACCGCGGAGTCGGAGTCCGCCTCCGCGGGGATCAGCAAACTCGAGGTGATCCTTCCCGAGGGCATCGCCCCGGCCGACATCACCTTCAAGGAGGGCCCCAAGGGCTGGAAGTTCGCCGCCACCAGCCGGGGCTACACCCTCTCCGGGGTCAAGCTCGCGGTCGGTGAGGACGCCGAGTACGTCGTCTCCGTACGGCAGTTGCCCGACGCCGAGTCGCTGGTCTTCAAGACCCTGCAGAGCTACAGCGACGGCCAGGTGGACCGCTGGATCGAGCTGGAGGAGGAGAGCGGCGGTGACGGCCACGGGCACGGCCACCCCGCGCCCCGCCTGGAACTGAAGGCCGCCGCACCCGGCGCGAAGGTCGTCAGCCCCACGCCCAGTGAGGAGCCGACGACCGAGGAGCCGGCCACGCCCTCCACCGCACCTTCGACCCCGTCGGCGCAGGCCGCGGCAGACGACACGGAAGGCGACGACGGCATGCCGGTGGCCCTGCCGATCGGCATCGGCGCGGCCGTCGTCGTGCTCGGCGCCGGGGCGTGGTGGTTGAGGAGCCGTCGGGGCGGAGCTTCCTGAGACGGCGGCTGCCGGGACGCCCGTATGAGGTGAACCACCGGAGGGCCGGGAACTCCCTGCCCTCCGAACCCGACTCCTGAAGCGGAACGCACCTCAGGAGGCCGGTGATGAAAGAACCACGCAAGCTTGTGCCACCACCCGCCCTCTGCGGGTTTGTGCTGCTGCTCGCCCTGATCTTCACGGCGTCGTACGCCGTCGGAGCCGCCAGCGGCCCCGTCGCACCCGGCATGCACCGCTCCGGGACGAGTGGCAACGGCGGCGGCACGGACTCCGGGGACATGGACATGGGAGACATGGACATGCGGCACGGGAGCGGCGGCTGATGGCCACCGAACCGGCACCCCCGATGACCACCACGGACCTCACCGTCGGCGGGATGACCTGCGCGGCCTGCGTGCGACGGGTGGAGAAGAAACTCGCCAAGCTGGAGGGCGTGACCGCCACGGTCAATCTGGCCACCGGGCGCGCCCGCGTGAGCCATCCGCCGGACGTCCGCCCCGAGGCACTCGTGGCGACCGTCGAACAGGCCGGATACACGGCCGCGTTGCCCGAGCAGCCGAGAAGCCGGGAGCGTCTGGACGAAAAGGGGCGGCGGGGCGAGCAGGAGCCCGGGGGATCCGAGGGCCTCAGGGCGGAGCGTGACCGGCTGCTGGTCACCGCGCTGCTTGCCGTGCCGGTGCTCGTACTGTCCATGGTGCCCGTCTGGCAGTTCCGCAACTGGCAGTGGCTGTGCTTCGTGCTGGCCGCGCCGGTCGCCGTGTGGAGCGCCTGGCCGTTCCATGTGCGGGCACTGCGCGGCCTGCGGCACTCGACCGCGACCATGGACACGCTGGTGTCCCTGGGAGTCGTGGCGTCCTTCTCCTGGTCGGCGTACGCCCTGTTCCTCGGTGGCGCGGGCGCGCCGGGGATGCGGATGCCGTTCAGTCTGCTGCCCTCCGCCTCGGACGGGATCGCGCACGTCTACCTCGAAGCGGCCGTCGGCGTCCCCCTGTTCGTGCTGGCCGGCCGGTTCCTGGAGGCGCGGGCGCGCCATGGCACCGGCGCGGCACTGCGCTCACTCGCCCGGCTCGCCGCCAAGGAAGTGTCGGTACGCGAGGACGACGGCGCCGAACGCCTCGTCGCCATCGAGGAGTTGGCGATCGGGCAGGTCTTCGTCGTACGTCCCGGCGAGCGGGTCGCCACCGACGGGGACGTGGTGGAGGGCAACTCCGCCGTGGACCTGTCGCTCGTCACCGGGGAGAGCGAGCCCGTCGAGGTCGGGCCCGGCTCGACGGTGGTGGGCGGCGCCGTCAACGCGGGCGGTCTGCTGCTGGTACGGGCCACGGCTGTGGGCGCGGACACCCAACTCGCCCGCATCACACGGCTGGTGACCGAGGCGCAGGCCGGCAAGGCACGGGCGCAGCGACTGGCCGACGCCGTAGCCGGGGTGTTCGTGCCCATGGTGCTCGCGCTGGCCGCCACCGTGCTCGGGTTCTGGCTCGGCGCCGGGGCCGATGAGCAGGCGGCGATCACCGCGTGCGTCGCCGTCCTGGTCGTGGCCTGCCCCTGCGCGCTGGGCCTGGCGACACCGACCGCGCTCATGGCCGCCACCGGACGCGGCGCGCAGCTCGGCGTCCTGGTCCGGGGCCCGCAGGCCCTGGAAGGGCTCCAGCACATCGACACCGTAGTCCTCGACAAGACCGGCACCCTGACCTCGGGGCACATGAGCGTCACCCGTGTCACGACCGTGCCCGACGGGCTCGGCAAGGACGCCGTGCTGCGGCTGGCCGGTGCGGTGGAGCAGGGCTCGGAACACCCGCTGGGCCGCGCGATCGTCGCGTACGCGCGCAGGACCCTGACCGGGCAGGGGCCGTTGCCCGAGGTGCGCGACTTCCGTGCGGAGGTGGGACGGGGCGTGCGCGGCCGGGTCGAGGGCCGGCTGGTCGAGGTCCTCGCGCCGGACGACGAGATGCCCGCGGCACTGGCTCACGCGCTCCCGGCGGCGGAGGCCGCCGCGCACACGCCCGTGCTCGTCCGCGTCGACGGGGCGACGGAGGCGCTGATCGAGATCGGGGACGTCGTACGACCCGGCAGCTACCGCGCGGTGGACCGGCTGCGGCGGCTCGGCGTGCACCCGGTCCTCGCCACCGGCGACCGCGAGGCACCGGCCACGGCGGTCGCGTCCGCCCTCGGCATCGAGGAGGTGCACGCGCGCCGCACACCCGAGGACAAGGCAGACCTCGTACGGGAGTTGAGGGCACAAGGCCGCCGGGTCGCGGTCGTCGGCGACGGCGTCAACGACGCGGCGGCGCTGGCCGGTGCCGACCTCGGCATCGCGATGGGCACGGGCACGGACGTGGCGATCGGGGCCGCCGACGTGACCCTGGTGCGCGGCGACATCGAGGCCCTCGGGGACGCGGTCAGGCTCGCCCGGCGCACCCTGGGCACGATCCGCGCCAACCTGCTGTGGGCCTTCGGCTACAACCTGGCGACCGTGCCGCTCGCCATGGTCGGCCTGCTCAACCCGATGGTCGCCGCGGTGGCCATGTCGGTGAGCTCACTGCTCGTGGTGGGCAACAGCCTGCGGCTACGGGCCTGGCAGCCGACGCCGGCCCGGGCCGGCGTGCAGGGCGGAGACCGGGACCGCAAGCCCGTCAGCACTGGAGGTCGTACCCGATGAGCGTGCCCACGGCCCGACGAACGGCCGAGTCGACGACCGAACCGACGACCGGGCGTACGACCGACTCCCGAGTCTGGCGGCCGACCCGTCGCCGGATCACCGAGGGCCTGCTCGCCGCGCTCGCTCCCGTCGCAGCGTGCGGTGTCGCCCTGGCGGGCCTGACCACCTGGGTGGGCTCCGGCAGCGCGGGCAGCCCTGCGCGGATCGCGGTCACCGACGGGCGGGTCTTCCTTCCGTACGGCGACGTCCGCGACACCGCCGCGTTCTTCCGGATCACCAACTCCGGGGGCGCGGACGACCGGCTGCTGAAGGTGACGTCGTCCGCCGTCGACGGTGACCTGGCGCTCAGCCGGCACCGCATGACCGGCGGCCGGATGGCGTACGCGGAGACGGTCGACTCGGCCCGGGTGCCGGCCGGCGGCGGCCTCGCCATGTCGCCGTACGGCCTGGACGTGACGCTGCGATCCGACTCGGGGTGGCAGACGGGCACCTACGTACCATTCACGCTCCACTTCGAGCACGGCGGCCGGATCGAGGTGCAGGCGGTGGTGATCCGCCCGGGCGAGCAGCGGTGAGGGCAGCTGCACAGAGCTCCACGGCTCCCAACGCCTCCGGAGCCGGCACACTTCCACCTGTCGGTCTGAGCGCGCGCCCAGTTCCCTCTTCGTGACGTGTCCTGTATCACTCTTCTGGGCTTGAGTGCGGGATGGGGGTCTTGTGCGTACCCACCCGTGACGAGTGGGCCCCGGATGCGAGGATGAGGGCCGTCATGACTGCTGGGTGGTGTGTGCGCGCGATTCGGGCCGCGGTGTTCGCGTCCGTCTGCGTGCTGCTCGCTGCCCTCGGCCACGTGCTCATGTCGGGCGCCGCAGTCCCGTGGTGGACCCTGGCCGCCGGTGCCGCCGTCACGGGCGTCACGGGCTGGGGCCTGGCGGGCCGGGAGCGGGGACTCCCGCTGGTCGTGTCCGTCGTGGTCGTCGCCCAGGGCGGGCTGCACGCGGCCTTCGAGTTCGCGCAGTCCTCCGCCGGCGTCGGGCCGGGCATGGGTGCCATGGGCTCCATGTCAGGCTCCATGTCCGCGCACACCGGCTCCATGGACCACACGTCGACGGCTTCCATGGGCTCCATGTCCACAGACCACATGGCCACGGCCCATATGGGCGCTGGCCACACGGGCATGAGCCATATGGACCCGGGCCACATGGGGATGGGCCACGACATGGCCGGCACCTCCTCGCTCGCCATGTTCGCCGCCCACACCCTCGCCGCGCTGCTGTGCGGCCTGTGGCTGGGGCACGGTGAGCGTGCCGCGTTCCGCATCCTGCGGGCCGTCGCCGGATGGCTGGCCGCCCCGCTGCGGCTGTCGTTCGCTCTGCCCCTGCCGCCGCACCGCCCGCGTCTGCGTCCGCGGCGCGGCCGTTCCGAGCGGGCGCCGCGGCTGCTTCCGCTCGTCCACACGATCACCTCTCGGGGGCCTCCGGCGGGGATCGCTGTCGTCTGAGACAGCCGGTTCCCCGAGGCCGTACGGACACGGACGTCGACGCGTCGACGCCGACCGTGCCTCGGGCCTCGGCCGTACCTGCCGTACGGCCGTGTCCCCTGCATCCCCGGACTCCTTGGGCGGCGACGCCGTAGCGCTCGCCGTCATCGTGTCGGCCGCCGTGCCGGAGTCCGGAACAACGAGAAGGACTCAGGTGATCACTCCTGCCCTGCCCTCCTCACGCGCGACCCGCGTGAGCCAGACGACGGCAGCAAAAGGCTCCAGAACGGCGTCCTGCGACGAGTCGACGACCGCATGGGCGCTGGCCGCCCGCGGCGGTGACCCGGATGCCACCGACCGTTTCGTACGCTCGCTGCACCGTGACGTCGTGCGGTACGTGGCGCATCTGTCCGCCGATCCGCAGGCCGCCGACGACCTGGCCCAGGACACGTTCCTGCGCGCGCTCGGCAGTCTGCACCGGTTCGAGGGCCGTTCCTCGGCGCGCGCATGGCTGCTGTCCATCGCGCGTCGCGCGGTCATCGACAGCCACCGGTACGCCGCCGCCCGGCCGCGGCTGTGCGACACCGACGACTGGACGCTGGTGGCGGAACGCGCCCAGCCGACCGGCCTGCCGGGCTTCGACGACGGCATCGCGCTGCTCGACCTGCTGGACGGGCTGCCCGACGAGCGCCGCGAGGCGTTCGTCCTGACCCAGATGGTGGGCCTGCCCTACGCGGAGGCGGCCGATATGAGCGACTGCCCCGTCGGGACGGTCCGCTCGCGCGTGGCACGTGCCCGGGCGACTCTCGTCGAGCAACTGACCGAGGCCGAGGCCGAGGCCGAGGACGCCGTAGTCGTCGCCGAACCGGCCGTCGTGGCCGCGTGACCGGCTGCCCGGTGTCGGTTCCCCCTGCCGGGAACTGACACCGGGTTCGCCCCGACTACTGGATCGGGCGGCGGAGTTCCGCCCGTGCATCTAGTGGATCTGGGGAGTTTCGATGCGTTCTCGTGTGGGGCGGGCTACGACGGCCGCGGTGGTCGGCGGCCTACTGGCGGCGGGCTGTGGCGGCGGGAGCGGCGACACGGCGAGTTCTGCCGCCGGGAAGGACGACTCCGCGGGCTACCCGGTCACCGTCACCGACTGCACGGGCGCCAAGACCACTTTCGGTTCGGCCCCGAAGAACATTGTCACCAGCAACGCCTCCAGCCTGGAACTGCTGCTGCGGCTGGGCGCCGGGGACAAGGTGATCGGCACCGGCTTCCCGCCCGGCAAAGGCACGTTGCCCGGTGAGCTGGACGCGCGGGCGCAGCAGGTGAAGGTGCTGAGCGACACCGTCATCCCCAAGGAGAAACTCCTCGGCTCCGGCGCCGACCTGTACATCGACACCTTCGCCTCGATGAACATGGGCGCAGGCATGGGGGACGCGCCGACCGAGGAGGAGTTCGGGGCTGCCGGCATCAAGCACACCTTCCTGAAGTCCACGGCGTGCGCCGCCATGAGCAAGAGCCCGGTCACCGACCTGTCCGCCGTCGAGGACGACATCACCTCCCTCGGAGCCGTCACCGGGACGCGCGCGAAGGCCAGGGAACTCGTCGACGGGATGAAGACGAAGGTGAACGCCGTCCGCAAGGCGGTGGGCGGCACCCCCGAGGGCGAGCGGCCGACCTATTTCTTCTTCGACTACGACGCCGGCACCAAGCAGCCCATGGCCGTCTGCAACCGTCAGATCGCCAACGCGGTCATCACCCTCGCCGGGGCCCGCAACGTCTTCGCCGACTGCGACGGCGACTACAAGCAGGTCGGCTGGGAGGACGTGATCGCCAGGAACCCGGACTGGATCCACCTCGGCGTGCGCAACCGGGGGAGCGAAGCCGCGAACAGGAAGGCCTTCGACGAGGCACGCAAGTGGCTGGAGTCGAACTCCGCCACCAAGGGCCTGAACGCCGTCGAGGAGGGGCACTTCCTGCGCATCGGCTCCGAGCAGACCACCATCGCCGGGGTCGAGAACGCCGACACCGTCGAGGAGATCGCGAAGACCCTGTACCCGGGCAAGGTCGGCTGACCGTGACGTCCTTGCTGTCGCGGCGCGAGACGGCTCCGCAGACCCGAACGGTGCCCGTCGGGCCGCTGGCGTCGGTGCTCTGCGTCGTGCTCCTGGCCGCGCTGACGGCCGCTGTGGCCTGGGGTTCGACGTCCGTCCCGCCCGCAGAGGCGTGGAGTGTGGTGTGGCACCGGCTGTCCGGCGAGGCGCCGCGTCCCGGCACGAACGACCTGATCGTCTGGCAACTCCGCGTACCGCGCGCCCTGTTGGCGGCCCTCGTCGGCGCCGGGCTCGGTCTCGTCGGTACGGCAGTGCAGGCGCTGGTACGCAACCCGCTGGCCGATCCGTACCTCCTGGGCATCTCCAACGGTGCCTCCCTCGGTGCCGTCGCCGCGATCGTGCTCGGTCTCGGGGCCGGCGGCGCGCTGGGACTCGGGCTGTCCGGGGCGGCCTTCGCGGGAGCCCTGGCCACCTTCGCGCTCGTGTGGGCCGTGGCCCGCAGGGGCGGTGGGTTCGCGCCGCTGCGGCTGGTGCTGGCCGGGGTGGCGATCGGGCAGTTCCTGTCGGGATTCACCAGTTACCTCGTGCTCCAGGCCGGCGACGAGCAGCAGACCCACAGCGTGCTGTTCTGGCTCATGGGCAGCCTCAGCGGAGCGAACTGGGATCTGCTGGCCGTACCGGCGGTCGCGGTACCGGCCGGGTGGCTGTGCCTCCAGGCGCGCGCCCGGGGCCTGAACGCCCTCCTGATGGGCGACGAGACCGCGGCCGGGCTCGGCATCGACGTCACCCGGCTGCGGCGCGAGCTGTTCACGGTGACCAGCGTGCTCACCGGTGTCCTGGTGGCCGTCTCGGGCGCGATCGCCTTCGTCGCGCTGATGGTGCCGCACGTGTGCCGCCTGGTCATCGGCGGGGACCACCGCCGCCTGCTGCCCGTCTCGGCACTGTTCGGGGCGCTGCTGCTGGTCGTGGTCGACATCGCCTGCCGTACGGTCATGGACACCCAGGAGCTGCCGGTCGGCGTGGTCACCTCGCTGATCGGAGCTCCGGCACTGCTGTATCTGCTGGACCGGCGCCTGGGGAGCGGCAGTTGAGGATCGACATCGAGAACCTGCAGGTCGCGTACGCCGGCCGTACGGTCGTCGCCGGTGCCCGACTCATCGCGGCGGAGGGCGAGATCACCGGCCTCGTCGGGCCGAACGGCAGCGGCAAGTCCACGCTCCTGCGCACCGTCTACCGGCATCTGAAGCCGGCCGCAGGACGGGTCCTGCTGTCCGGCACAGACCTGCGCCGGCTGACCCCCGCCGAGACGGCCCGCCATGTCGCGGCTCTCCCGCAGGAGCGGGGCGGCGACTTCGAGCTGACCGTCCGCGAGGTCGTCGCCATGGGCCGTACGCCCTACAAGCGGGCCTTCGCCGGGGAGGACACCACCGACCGGGACGTCGTCGCCCGCGCACTCGCCGACGTCGGCATGGAGCACCACACCGGGCGCCGGTTCACCGAACTGTCCGGCGGGGAACGCCAACGCGTCCTGCTGGCACGGGCGTTCGCCCAGCAGCCGGACGTCCTGGTCCTGGACGAGCCCACCAACCACCTCGACATCCGCCACCAGGTGGAACTGCTCGCCCTGCTGCGGACCGGGCGCCGTACGACCCTGGTCTCGCTGCACGACCTCAACGCCGCCGCCTCCGTCTGCCACCGGCTGCACGTGCTGCACGACGGGCAGGTCGTCGCGTCCGGCCCGCCCCGCGAGGTGCTGCAACCAGCCCTGCTGGCCGAGGTGTTCGGCGTACGGGCGACCGTCGTGGACCACCCGCTGACCGGCGATCCGCTGATCGCCTTCGATCACCGGGCTCCCGCGGACGCGTCGGACGGGCACAACAGCAGGGAAGTCCCCTTGTCGGCCCCGAGCGGCGTCTCGGGGGCTGGTCCCGGGCGGTCACACCGGTGAGCGCCCACGATCGCGAAAGGTCACGAACTATGAGCGACATCGAGGGCATTGCCGGCCTGGACCCGGTGGCCACCTTCTGCGGCGACTGCGACTGCGGCTGCCCGCAACTCTTCGTCGACCCCGCCGCCCCGGCCGAGCGCCGGGTGATCCTCACGGACGACTTCGGGCAGCGGGTGCAGATGAGCGCGGACCAGTTCTCGTCGCTGGTCGCGGAGGCCAAGTCCGGCAAGCTGGACGGTCTCACGTAGATCTCATTCCGCATTTCATCATATTTCCGGCCATGCTCGGGAACTCGGTGCCGGGCCGTCCCGACCTCTGGAACGAGGCTGCTGACCGCAGTCGATCGTGAGGGGGAGGGGCGCGAGTGAAGGACCGCTGGGTTCTCGTGGCCGTGGCGGGCGCGCTGGCGTTCGTGGCGATGCTCGACATGAACATCGTCAACGTGGCGCTGGCCGACATCGCCGAGGGCCTGCACGTCTCGGCCGCCACGGCACAGTGGGCGGCGCTGGGCTACCAACTCCCGGTCGTCGCCCTGCTGTTGCCGGTCGGCCGGTGGCTGGACGGCGCGGGCACGCGGCCCGCGCTGCTGGCGGCCACCGTCGGGTTCGCGCTGTGCAGCGCCCTGGCCGCGCTGTCTCCCTGGGCGGCCTGGCTGATCGCGGCACGGATCGGCCAGGGCGCCTGCGGGGCGGTGCTGTTCGTGCTGATGCCGGTACTGGCGATCCGTGCCGTACGGCCCGAAGCGCGCGCCCGTGCCATGAGCGTGCCCGCGACCCTCGGCCCGCTCGGCGCCGTGACCGGCCCCGCGGTGGGCGGGCTGCTGCTGGACCACCTGGGCTGGCGCTGGGTCTTCCTGGTGAAGATCCCGTTCTGTCTGCTGGCGTTGATCGTGGCCTGGAAGGCGATGCCCAAGGACGGGGCATTGCGCGTACCCGATCGACGGGCGCCGGCCGACGCGCTCGCGGTGGCCGGTGGGCTGGCCGCCCTGCTGCTCACCCTGACAGCGGGGTCCGCGCAGCCGCGGTGGTTCCTGCTCGCGGCTGCCGCCGTACCGCCGCTGTGGTGGTGGCTGCGCGGACCGGGCGGCCGTCCGGTGACGGGCGTCCTGCGGGCGGCGGGACTGTTCCGGGCGCACGGCGCGGTGCTGACACTGGCAGCCGGGTTCGCCGCCACGCACTACGTCGTCGCCCTGCACCTCCAGCGGGACGACGGCGTCAGCGCCACCGCCACCGGGCTGACCGTGCTCGCCTTCCCGCTCGGCATGGCACTGGCCGGGCCCCTGGGCGGACGGCTCGCCGACCGGTACGGCCTGCGACGGGTCGCGGTCACCGGCGCTTCCCTCACCGCGGCAGGGCTCCTGCTGCTGATCCCGCTCGGCGACGGCTGGTCCCCGCCCGAGGTGGCGTGGCGGCTGGCGCTGGCCGGCGTAGGCATGGGCCTCAACGGCGGCCCGACCCAGGCCCTGGTCATGGGCGCCGCCCCGGCGGAGCGCACCGCGACCGTCGGCTCGACGGTGCAGGTCGCCCGCAGCCTCGGCTTCACCCTAGGCCCGGCCCTGGCCACCGCCGCCTGGGCCCTCGCCGGCTCCGGCGACGGGGCGAGGGCCGGGCTGGCCCTCGCCGCCGTGGCCGCCTGTCTCGCCGTCCCCCTCCTCGCCCTCCCCGGCCGACGGAGCGCCGCCGAGCCCGAGCGCACCACCGACACCGTCTCGACCTGATCCAGGAGTCCCCATGTGCGGAATCACCGGCTGGGTGTCCTTTCACCAGGACGCCCGCAGCCAGGCCCCGGTCATCGAGGCCATGACCGCCGAGCTCACCCGGCGCGGCCCCGACGCCGGGGGCGCGTGGCTGGGCGAGCGTGCCGCGATCGGCCACCGCCGCCTGGCGGTCATCGACCTCGAAGGCGGTGTGCAGCCGATGACCGACCGGCCGGACGAGCCGACGGCCGTGCTGAGTCACAGCGGCGAGATCTACAACCACCACGCCTTGCGAGCCGAACTCCGAGGCCGCGGGCACGTGTTCCGCACCCGCAGCGACACCGAGGTCGTGCTGCGCGCCTACGCCGAGTGGGGCGAGGCCGTGGCCGACCACCTGGACGGCATGTTCGCGTTCGCCGTCTGGGACGAGCACGCCGAGCGGCTGCTCCTCGTCCGCGACCGGCTCGGCGTGAAACCGCTGTACTGGGCCGCCGTCGACGGAGGCCTGGCCTTCGCCTCCGAGCCCAAGGCGCTCTTCCGGCACCCCGGGATACGGCCCCGGGTGGACGCGGACGGGCTGCGGGAGGCGTACAGCCTGCTGTTCAACACCGGGCCGACGGTGTGGTCCGGCGTACGGGAGGTCGAGCCGGGCGGGCTGCTCGTCCTGGACCGGGACGGCATCCGCGAACGCCGCTACTGGCAGTTGGAAGCCGGTGCCCACGAGGACGACCAGGACGTCACCGTGGACCGGATCAGCAGCCTCGTCGGAGCGGCCGCCCGCAGCCAGTTGGAGGCCGACGTCCCCCTGTGCAGCCTGCTCTCCGGCGGCATCGACTCCACCGTGCTGACCGCCCTGCTCGCCGACGAACTCCGTCTGCGTGAGGGGCCCGACGCCCGCATCCGCTCCTACGCCGTCGACTACAGCGACCAGGCCGAGCAGTTCACCGGCGACGTCCTGCGCACCGGCCACGACACCCCGTACGCCATCGAGGCCGGCGCGTTCATCGGTACCGACCACAGCACGGTCGTACTCGACCCGCTTGCGCTGCTCGACCTCGAGCACCGCAAGGCCGTGGTCGTCGCCCGTGACTCGCCGATCGGCGTCGGCGACATGGACACCTCGCTGTACCTGCTGTTCGGGGAGATCCGGCGGCACTCCACCGTCGCCCTGTCCGGCGAGGCCGCCGACGAGGTCTTCGGCGGCTACCCCTGGTTCCACAACCCCAAGGCACTCGCCGCCGCCACGTTCCCCTGGCTGCTGGTCACCGGCGACGAGGCCGCCATGCCGCTCAACCCCGAACTCGGCCTGCGCATCGGCGAGTTCCGCGACGACACCTACCGTGACGCCCTGGCCGCCGTCCCGCACCTCGACGGTGAGACCCCCACCGAGCACCGGCAACGCGAGATGCAGCACCTGTCCCTGACCCGCTGGCTGCGCCAGCTCCTGCACCGCAAGGACCGGTTGAGCATGGCCCAGGGACTGGAGGTCCGCGTCCCCTACTGCGACCACCGGCTCGTCCAGTACGCCTTCGACGCGCCCTGGGCGCTGAAGAGCTTCGACGGCCGGGAGAAGAGCCTGCTGCGCGCCGCCGGAGCGGGGCGGGCTCCCGACTCGGTGCTGCGGCGTCCCAAGAACCACTACCCGGCCACGCACCACCCCGACTACAACCGCGGACTGCAGGAGCTGGCCCGCGACGCCCTGTCCCTGGAACAGGTCCGGGCGCTGGCCGACGAGACCCGCATCAAGCCCTGTCTCGACACCCCGCCCGAGCAGCTGGAGTGGGGCCACCGCCTCCGCCTCGAACGCGTCGTCGACCTCGCCCTCTGGCTGGACCACCACCAGCCCGAACTCGCCCTCTGAGGAGCCACATCCATGACCATCCAGGAGCCCCTTCCGGCCGTGGACGCACAGCCACTCGCCGACCCGGTCCCGCTGACGGGGTGCCCGTACAAGGCCGACCCCTATCCGTTGTACGAGCGGATGCGCGAGGCCGGGCCGGTCCACCGGGTCCTCTTCCCCAGCGGCGTCCAGGCCTGGCTCGTCACCGGATACGACGCCGCGCACGCCGCCCTGAACGACGACCGGCTGGGCAAGAACCACGACCGGGGCAACGACCGCTGGCGGGCCCGCGCCTCGATCATGCCCGAGCCGCAGCACTCGCAGCTCCAGGTCCACCTGCTCCACCAGGACCCGCCCAAGCACACCCACATGCGGCACTTCGTGACGGACGCCTTCACACCGCGCAGGGTCGAGCAACTCCGGCCCCGCCTCCAGGAGTTGGCAGACGCGCTCGTCGACGCGCTCCCGGCGGCCGGGCCCACCGACCTCGTGGCCGGCTTCGCCGCTCACTTCCCCTTCCGGGTCCTCGCCGAAGTCGTCGGACTGCCCGCGGAGTCGGCCGCGCGATTCGACCGCGACTGGGGCAAGGTCGTCCAGCCGGTGGGGCCGACGGACCCGGGGCGGCCGCTGTACGAAGCCCGGCTGCAGGGGTTGCAGAGCTACATCGCCGAGGTCGTCACCCACAAGCGGGAACACGCGGACGACGACCTGCTCAGCCGCCTCGTCGCGGCCCGTGACCAGGGAGAACTCTCCCAGGAAGAGCTGGACTCGATGATCTTCCAGCTGCTCGTCGCCGGCCAGGAACCGGTCACGAACCAGATCACGACGGCCCTGATCGCCCTGTTCCGTCACCCGGACCAGCTCGCCCGGCTGCGCGACGACCCCGCCCTCATGCCTCGCGCGGTCGAGGAACTCCTGCGCCACGACAGCGCCTTCGAGCTGACCACCTGGCGCTTCTTCGACCAGGACAGCGAGCTGCACGGCTCCGAGATCCCGGCCGGCGACTCCGTGATCGTCTCCCTGTGCGCGGCCAACCGCGATCCGCGCCGCTTCGACGACCCCGACGCACTCGACCTGGACCGCTCACCCAACCCCCACCTCGCCTTCGGCCACGGCATCCACTTCTGCCCCGGCGCCGCCCTCGCCCGCGCCGAACTCCAGATCGCCCTGGGCACCCTGCTGCGACGCCTGCCCGGACTGCACCTCGCCATCGACGACGACGACATCGAGTGGATCCCGGCCGTCCTGGGCCGCGGCACGAACCGCCTGCCTGCCGGCTACGACCGACGGCTGTGAAGCCGGTCTCCGGCTGAGCCGAGCCCACCCAACGACAGCGCCTCACCCGCCGAGGCGCAATGCCGCCATGCCCGCATGCCCGCACGTCCCCGGAGGAACGACATGCCGCTGATGACCGCTCCGGACACAGCGCCCACGACCATCGGCGCCGAGATCCTGAACCTGCTCCTGCCGCACCACCGTACGACCGACCCGAGCCGCGCCTCGGCCGAGGCCTTCCCGCATCAACAGCAACGGATCACCGACTTCGTCCGGGAGGGCGCCCCCGTCGTCCTCACCCTGCCCGGCTTCCCGTGCAAGTCGCCCAACCCCGCCAAGACCCTGGGCCACCTCCCCGACATGGGCGAACGCCTGTCCCTCACCTTCCTCGACTCACTGTGCAGCGAGATCGAGAGGATCCACCCACCCGGCGCCCGCGTCGTCATCTGCTCCGACGGCCACGTCTTCGGCGACCTGATCCGCGTGCCCGACGACCGGATCGACGCGTACTCCGACGAACTGAGCGCGCTCATCGGCCAGTTGAACCTGACGCACCTCTCCGTCTTCGACCTGCGCGACGTCCTCGGCGACCTCCCCCACGACGCCAAACGCGCCCACGTCGACGACCGTTACGCCCCCACCCTGGACGCCCTGCGCGCCGAGGTCCGCACCGACGCCCCCGCCCTTGCGCTCTACCGCGGCATCACCCGTTTCCTCGTCGACGACACCGCCGACTTCACCGGCACCCGGTCCGCCCTCCAGCGAGAGTGCCGGAAGCGGGCGTACGGCGTCATCCAGCGCAGCCGGGCCTGGGGCGAGCTGATCGCCGAGCACCACGCGCGTGCCGTGCGGCTGTCGATCCACCCCCAGCCGGCCGGCGCCCCCAAGTTCGGCATCCGCCTCCTCGACGCCCCCGACGCCTGGACCACCCCCTGGCACTCCGCCGCCCTGCGCGAGCACGACGGCACCTGGACCCTGATGCCGCGGGCCCGGGCCCAGCGGCTCGGCCGCCTGGTCCACCGCGACGGCAGACCGAGCCACTTCGAACGGTCACGGGAGGACGGTCAGCGCTCCTCGGCCACCTTGCGCAGATAGGTGCCGAGCCGGTCGATGGCCGACGGATTGCGGGGGCTCTCGACCAGGTCGACGTAGTCGAGGACGAAGATCCTCTTGTGCCTGACGGCGGAGACGTTGCGCAGAGGCGCGTAGGACAGCAGGAACTCCTTCTTCTGCTCGGCACTGACGTTTCCGTAGTCGCAGATCACGATGACGTCCGGGTTGCGCTCCACGACGCTCTCCCAGCCCACGGTGGTCCAGGAGTCCTGGAGGTCGTGCATGACGTTGACGCCGCCGGCCTCGCTGATGATCTGCTCCGGGGCGGCGTAGCGGCCGGAGGTGAACGGCTGGTCCTGCCCGCTGTCGTACAGGAACACCGTCGGCCGGTCGGCAGCCTCGGGTGCCTTCGCCCGCACGCCGGCGATCTGCTTCTTGAAGTCGGCGATCAGCGTGGCGGCCCGCTTCTCGACGCCGAACAGCTTCCCGAGGTTGGCCAGGTCGGCGTACAGGGCGTCCAGGGGCGGCATGATGCCGCGCGCGGTCTCCGAACGGCCGTTGTGGCAGGACTCCGTGAGGACGTACGACGGAATGCCGAGCTTCTTCAGGGCGTCGGGGGTGAAGCCGCCGTCCTCACGGAAGCCGTAGTTCCAGCCGGCGAAGACGAGGTCGGCGCGCGCGTCGACGACGTTCTCCTTGGTGAGCTGGTCCTTGGAGAGCCACGTGACCTTGTCGTAGCCGTCCTTCCACGGCACGGAGCTCAGATCGCCCTTGTCGTCGGGCATGGCGAACCCGGCCATGCGGTCCTCCAGGCCGAGGGCGAACATCAGCTCGGTGATGCCGACGTCGTTGGTGACGACGCGCTCGGGGACCTTGTCGAAGGTGACCTTGCGGCCGCAGTTGGTGAGAGTGACGGCGGTGGTTTTCGCGTCAGTGGACGACTTGACGTTCGCACCGCAACCGGTGGCGGCGGCCGCGAGGCAGAGGGCCGCGGCGAGCAACTTGCGCATGGGGTCCTAACTGGGGTTCACAGGGTCACTTGACGGCTGGAGGAGATCGAAGAGGAGCTGGAGCGTGCCCGTCTCCGGGTGCCGCACCTGATGGGCGCGCACCCCGAACACGTCGGCGAGCAGGTCAGGCCGGAGCACGTCGTGCGGAGGCCCGCAGGCCACGATCCGGCCGCCGTCGATGACGTACAGCACGTCGCAGTGCGCGGCGGCCAGGTTGAGGTCGTGCAGCGCGGCGAGGACGGTGAGGCCGCTGCCGCGCACCAGCGCGAGCACGTCCAACTGGTGGGCGATGTCCAGGTGGTTGGTGGGTTCGTCGAGGACCAGGATCCGCGGCTGCTGGGCGAGTGCGCGGGCGATCAGGACGCGCTGCTTCTCGCCGCCGGACAGGGTGAGGACCCCCCGGTCGGCGAGATGCGTCACGCCCGTGCGGGTCATGGCCTCGTCGCACAGGGCGTGGTCCTGCGCGGCCGTGCGGTTCCGGTGCGGCAGGCGTCCCATCGCCACGACTTCGGCAACGGTGAAGTCGAACTCGGCGGACGACTCCTGCGGCAGCGCCGCCAGTTCCCGGGCGGCGGCCCGCGGGTCCATGGCGTGCAGGTCGGCCCCGTCGAGGCGGACGACTCCCCGGGCCGGGCGCAACGCCCGGTACACGCAGCGCAGCAGCGACGACTTGCCGCTGCCGTTGGGGCCGACGAGCCCGACGAACGCACCGCTGTCCGCGGCGAGCCGGACCTCCTCGACGATCCTGATCCCGGCCGCCTCGACTGTCACGTCCTCGATGTCGAGCCTCATCGTCACCGGCCTCCGAACGCGTAGCCGCCCCGCCGCATCAGCAGCAGGAAGGCGGGGACCCCGACCACCGCGGTGATCACGCCGACGGGCAGTTCGGCGGGGGCGAGCAGCAGCCGTGACAGCAGGTCCGCCCACACCAGCAGCACGGCTCCGGCGAGCGGCGCCACAGCCAGCACCCGCCGGTGATCGGCGCCGACCAGCATCCGTACGACATGCGGCACCATCAGCCCGACGAACCCGATGGCGCCGCTGACCGCGACCACCGTGCCGGTCACGGCCGCGGTGACGAGGAACAACTCCCTGCGCAGCCGGGCCGGTCGGACGCCGAGGGCGGCGGACGTCTCGTCCCCCATCGCCAGGGCGTTGAGCGCCTCGGCCCGCAGGCGCAGCCACGCCCACCCGGCCGCCACGGTCAGCGCGGCCAGCGGCACCTGGGCCCAGGTCGCGCCGCCCAGGCTTCCCAGCAGCCACATCATCGCCGAGCGGGCCGCCTCGCCCCGGGCCGCGCCGAACACCATGACGGTGGTGACGGCTTCGAAGCCGTACGCCAAGGCCGTTCCGGTCAGGATCAGCCGCAGCGGCGTGAGCCCGTGCGGCGACCGGGCCACGGCGTACACCAGCGCCATCGCCGCGAGCGCCGACGCGAAGGCGGACAGGGACAGTGCCCAGACCCCGAGCCCCGCGAACGCGCCGAGCAGGATCACGGCGTTGGCGCCCACCGCGGCGCCGGAGGAGATGCCCAGCACGAACGGGTCGGCGAGCGCGTTGCGCACCATCGCCTGCACGGCCACGCCGACGGCCGCGAGCCCGGCCCCGACGACCGCGCCGAGCACGACCCGCGGCAGCCGGATCTCCCAGACGATCGTGTACGCGGCGACGTCCTGGCTGTCGATGGTCCCGCCGGTCAGCCCGGCCCCGAGCAGCCGCAGGACGTCGCCCCATCCGATCCCGGCGGCTCCGAGTGCCACACCGCACAGGAGCGAGACGAGCAGGAGCAGGACCAGACCGGGGACGAGGGACACCACGGGCAGCCGTGACGGACCGGATCTCGGTATCGGTGTCCGGGGCAGACTTCTGTGCACGCGCGGGCGGTCCTTCGCCTGGGGCCGCCTGTGAACGTCGAGCAGGGAGGCAGCCCGTACGACCGTGCCGGCCGCGCGGTCCCCTCTCGCAGTCCGCGGCGAGCAGTAAACGGGTCGCACCCACCACGGGCGATCGGGCTCGCGCGAAGGACCGCACAGGTCCCCGCGCACACCGTTGCGGGTCAGCGCCGGACTCTCACCGGACTTCCCCCGCGGGAGGCCCGGGGAGCGTAACAGAGGGATGTTCGGGGGCTGCGGGGCAGGGGCCGCCGCGCGGTGCCGCCGGAGGTGCTGTCAGTGGGCCGTGTTATGCAGGTGGGGACCTGGGAGGTGACTCGATGTTGATCGATACGACCGCTCCGCTGGCCCGTGCCTGCGTCGAAGCGATCCGGACCGGAAACGTGGCGGCGTTGCAGGACCTGCTCACCGCGCATCCGGGACTGGCGACCGCGCGGGTGGGCAACATGAAGAGCACGCGGACCCTGCTGCACGTCGCCACCGACTGGCCCGGCCACGTGCCGGGCGGTCCCGGCACGGTGGCCGCACTGGTCCACGCGGGCGCGGACGTCAACGCCCGGTTCACCGGCGCACACCGCGAGACCCCGCTGCACTGGGCGGCCAGCAGCGACGACGTGCCCGTCCTGGACGCCCTCCTCGACCTGGGCGCGGACATCGAGGCGGACGGCGGGGTCATCGGCGACGGCACGCCGCTGGCGGACGCGGTGGCCTTCGGGCAGTGGCGGAGCGCACGGCGGCTGGTGGCACGCGGCGCCCGCGCCAATCTGTGGCAGGCCGCCGCCCTCGGCGAAGCCGACCTTGTAGCCGCGTGCTTCACATCCGAGTCGTCCGAGCCGCCGACCGCGCAGGACGTCACCGCCGCCTTGTGGTGCGCCTGTCATGGCGGGCAGCAGCCGATGGCCGACTACCTGCTGCGACGCGGCGGTGACGTCAACTGGATCGGCTACGACCGGCTGACCGCGCTGGACGCCGCCGAGCGCTCGCGCCACCCCACGCTGGCCGGGTGGCTGCGCGATCAAGGGGCGAGGTCCGCCGAGGAGTTGGCCTGACACCGGGCGGACGAGGAAACCTACGCCTGCCGCCGACGTGCGGCCGTCCAGGGCTGGGTGAAGACTGGGATATGGCGGGGCCGCTGTGCCCGGCCGACATCGACACGAGGTGCGAACGGACCCGCGCACCACGCCCCCGCTACCCGCCCGGACGTCAGGCGCCGTCATCCGTCCGCGACTCACCGTAGCCACACAGAGGGGTCCGGTCATGGGCGGCATCAACGGAACGGCACTCGAAGGTCTGCGTGAGGCAGTGCGGGGGCCCGTCATCACGGAGCAGGACCCGGGCTACGACGCGGCCCGCAGTATCTACAACGCCATGATCGACCGGCGCCCCGCGGCGTTCGCGCAGTGCGTGGACGTGGCGGACGTGCGGGCCGTGCTCTCCTTCGCCAGGGAGACCGGGGTCGATCTCGCGGTGAAGGGCGGCGGGCACAGCGGACCGGGTCTGTGCCTGGTCGACGACGCGCTCGTCCTCGACCTGTCGGCCATGCGCGGGGTGCGCGTCGACCCCGCCGCGAGGACCGCACAGGTCGCCGGCGGCGCGCAGCTGGGCGACCTGGACCACGCCGCCCACACCTTCGGCCTGGGCGTGCCCGCCGGCATCATCTCGATGACGGGCGTGGGCGGCCTCACCCTCGGCGGCGGCCACGGCTACCTCACCCGCAGGTACGGGCTGACCATCGACAGCCTCCAGTCCGCCGACGTCGTCCTCGCCGACGGAACGTTCGTCACCGCCTCCGAGGAGGAGCACCCGGACCTCTTCTGGGCGCTGCGGGGCGGCGGAGGAAACTTCGGCGTCGTCACGTCGTTCAATTTCCGCCTGCACCCGGTGGACACGGTCGGGGTCGCGGTGACGGTGTGGCCGGTCGACCGCACACCGGAAGTGCTGCGCTGGTACCGCGAGTTCCTGCCCGCGGCGCCGCAGGACCTGTACGGCTTCTTCAGCGTCTTCGTCATACCGCCCGGACCGCCGTTCCCCGATCCGATCCACGGGCAGAAGATGTGCGGCGTCGTCTGGTGCTACACCGGCGACCTCCAGGGCGACCGCCTGGAGCAGACCCTGACCGCGGTGAACGAGCCGGCGCCGCCCGCCTTCCACTTCACCACGCCCATGCCCTACCCCGCCCTGCAGGGCATGTTCGACGAGCTGATCCCCAAGGGGTACCAGTGGTACTGGCGCGGCGACTTCTTCGACTCGATCTCCGACGCAGCGATCGAGGTGCACCACAAGTACGGTGAGAACATCCCGACCGCGCTGTCGCTGATGCACCTGTATCCCGTGGACGCGGCGGCCCACGAGGTCGGCCCCGACGACACGGCCTGGGCCTACCGGGACGCCGTCTGGTCCGGAGTGATCGCCGGCATCGACCCGGACCCCGCCAACGCCGACCTGATCCGGCAGTGGAGCGTCGACTACTGGACCGACCTGCACCCGCACTCCATGGGCGGCTCCTACGTCAACTTCATCGGCGAGGCCGAGAGCACGGACCGCGTCCGGGCCACCTACCGCGGCCACTTCGACCGCCTTGCCGCGACCAAGCACACCTACGATCCGGACAACTTCTTCCACGCCAACCAGAACATCCCGCCGACGAGCGGCTGACGTCCGCCGCCCCCGTCGTGCACCTGTGAGGGACCGCTGCGGTAGGGTCCCGAGCGTTGTCGGCTACTGGCTGGTAGTACGCCGGTGCGGGGAGTGGCGGAGGGCGGCAGAACAATGGAATCCCAGGTGGGCGAGAGCGGATCCGTGGACGTCGACGGCACTCGCCTGGAGGAGATGACGCCCGAACCGCTGCTGACCCGCGACTACGAGACACGCCCCTCGCTCGTGTACGAGCGCCTGAGGCAGCAGCACGGGCCCGTCGCCCCGGTCGACCTGCTGGGTGTGCCCGCATGGCTCGTCCTCGGCTACCGCGAGGCGCTCCAGGTGCTCCAGGACGACGACGGCTGGCCGAAGGGGCTGGAGCGATGGCGGGCCCGCACCGACGGCGAAGTGCCCGCCGACTGGCCGCTCGGACCGTCCCTGGAGGTCAACCACGTACTGATCCAGGGTGGCCCCGGGCATCCGCCGCTGCGCACGGCGTGGGACGCGGCGCTCAAGCCGTTCCAGGGCCCCGGCCACCCGCAGGCCAAGCGCCTGAAGGCGGCCGTCACCGCCTACGCCGACGACCTGATCACCTTGGTCGGGCAGGGCGGCGGCACGGGCGTGGCGGACCTGTCCGCGCAGTTCTCCCGGCCGCTGCCGCTGATGGTGGCCAGCCATCTGCTCGGCTTCCCCGGTTCCCAGGGCGACGACGCCCTCATGGACATGTGGCGGGTCCTCGACGCGGGCCCGGACGCGGAGCCCGCCCTGGAGCGGCTGCTCGCCACGCTCGCCGAACTGGGGGCCGCGAAACTCAGGGAGCCGGGGGACGACTTCCCCTCCTATCTGCTGGCCGCGCATCCCGCACTGTCGCTCGACGAGCTGGCCCGTGAGCTGTTCATGCTGCTCGGCATGACCTCCGACCACGTCGGCATCCTCATGTCCAACACGGTGGTCGAGGTCATCTCCTCGGACGGCGACCGCGACGGCGGCGTGCGCGCCAGCCTGTCCGCCGGGATGATCAGGGAGACCATGAACCGGGTGGTCATGCGCAAGCCGCCGCTGGTGAACTTCGTGCCGCGCTTCGCCGCCGAGGACACCGCGCTCGGCAATTACACGATCCGCGCGGGCGACCCGGTGTGGGTCTCCTCCGCCGCCGCACACGCCGACCCGCTCTTCGCCGACCATGTGGCGCAGGGAAGCACGATCAGCACCCGGGCGCACCTGTCCTGGGGCGCGGGCCGCCGCCAGTGCCCGGCCCGGGAGCTGGCGTCGACGGTCGCGGCGGTCGGCGTCGGCCGGCTGTTCGAGCGGTTCTCCCATCTGGACCTCGCCCTGCCGGCCGACCAACTCCCGTGGCGCTCCTCACCGTTCATGCGCGGCCTGCGCTCGCTGCCCGTACGGTACGAACTCGCTTCGCCGCCCGAACGGCCCTCGGGGCCGGAGCGAGGGCCGGCACAGCCGACGGCATCGGGGACGGGACCGGACATGGCACTCGACAGGGCACCGGAAACGGCCGACGCGGTGCTGCCGGACCGGTCGGCACGGCAGCGCTCGTCGCTGTGGCGCTATCTGACCGGCCTGATCCGCGGCGCGCGCTGACCCTGCGCATGCCGCGGTGGCCCGGCCCCGCCCCGTGATCGACTGGAGGCCCGTCCGGCGGCGGCGTACGGTCGAATGGTGGCGGGAACGAGCCACCGAACCCCCGTCACGGCGCGATGCCATGAGCAATCCCGAGCCGACACCCGAAGCACGGACCACCCCGCAGGAGACGGAGCGGAGCGAGGGCCGTGGCAGCGGCATGGCGCTGCTGGTCATCGCCTCGTGCCAGCTGATGGTGGTGCTCGACATCACCATCGTGAACATCGCCCTGCCGCAGATCCAGCGCTCGCTCGACTTCTCCACGACGAGCCTGTCCTGGGTGGTCAACGCCTACACGCTCACCTTCGGCGGACTGCTCCTGCTCGGCGGCAGGATGGGCGACATCCTCGGCAGACGACGGGTGTTCGTCTTCGGCGTGCTGCTCTTCGTCCTCGCCTCGCTGCTCGGCGGACTGTCCCAGAACTCCTGGCAACTCCTCGCCGCCCGCGCCCTGCAGGGCGTCGGCGGCGCCATCGCGTCCCCGACCTCCCTCGCCCTGATCAGCACCACCTTCCGTGAAGGGCCCGCACGCAACAGGGCGTTCGGTGTCTTCGCCGCGGTGTCGGCGGGCGGCGGCGCGATCGGGCTGCTGGCGGGCGGCATGCTCGTCGAGTGGCTCAACTGGCGCTGGGTGCTGTTCGTCAACGTGCCCATCGGGCTGCTGATCGTGCTCGCCACCCCGCGCTGGATCCGGGAGTCCGAACGTCACCCCGGGCACTTCGACATCGCCGGGGCGCTGACCTCCACCATCGGCATGGTGCTGCTGGTCTATGGGTTCATCCGGGCCGCGCAGGACGGCTGGCGGGACGCGTTCACCCTGGCCGCGTTCGGGGCGGCCGTCGTCTTCCTGCTGTTGTTCGTCCTGGTCGAGCAGCGCTCCAGACAGCCCATCACGCCGCTGCACATGTTCGCCGACCGCAACCGGGCGGGCACGTACGGCATGATGCTGAGCCTTGCCGCCGCGATCTTCGGCATGTTCTTCTTCCTCACGCTCTTCGTGCAGGACGTGCTCAACTTCAGCCCGCTCGAGGCCGGGCTGGCCTTCCTGCCGGTGAGCGCGGTCATCGCGGTGGGGGCGGGGATCGCCTCGCAGTTCCTGCCGAAGTACGGACCCAAGCCGTTCATGGTGACGGGCGCGATCCTGGCCGCCGCGGGCCTGGGCTGGCTGACCCTGACCGATGTCCACTCCACCTACGCGGGCAGCATTCTCGGCCCGATGCTCGTCTTCAGCCTCGGCATGGGCATGGAGTTCGTGTCCCTGACGCTGATGGCGCTGTCCAACGTGACCACCCAGGAGACGGGTGCAGCCTCCGGACTTCTCAACGCCACCCAGCAGGTCGGCGGCTCCCTGGGACTGTCCATCCTGGTCACGACGTTCGGTACGGCCAGCAACAACGAGGCCGAAAAGCAGATCCCCGCGTTCCTGTCCCAGGCGACCCCGTTGGAGCGTCTGCGCTTCGAACGCACCGGTCAGCTGCCGTCGCAGTATGCCGACGAGATCCTCACCTCGGGGGTCTCGGCCGCCTTCATCGTGGCCGCGATCTTCACAGCCATCGCCGCGGTGATCGCCCTGCTCGTCATCCAGGTCCGGCCCTCCGACCTGGAGCGGCTCCAGGGCGGAGGGACGCCGACGCCCTGAACCGGCAGGACGTCTGTCGTTGGCGCATCCGTCACCCGGTTCTCTTAGTGTGCGCGCCATGAGAAGAACTTCGATCATGGTCAGTGCCGCGGTGCTGACCGTCTCCCTCGCCTCTCCCGCCGTGGCCGACCGGGACGGACAGGAAATCGGCCGGGCCACGCTGACCGGCTACGCGTCGCTGCCGGCCGAGACGTTCGTGCCGGGCAGCGAGCCGTCCGGCTCGGCGATCGGGACCGGCCCCTTCAACGGGATCGCGGCGCCGTTCGCGCACCAGCCGGTGCAGGGCTTCAGCGGTGTCGTGAACCGGCGTGACGGCACATTCGACGTGCTCTCGGACAACGGGTACGGCAACAAGGCCAACAGCGCCGACTTCGTGCTCCGTGTCCACCGCATCAAGCCGGACACGCGGACCGGCAAGGTCAAGGTGCTCGGCGGGTTCAACCTGAGCGACCCCGACCGTCACGTGCCGTTCGCGCTCACGCGGGCCGACCGGGTGCTCACCGGCGCCGACTTCGACGTCGAGTCGATCGTGCGGATGCCGGACGGGACGTACTGGACGGGCGACGAGTTCGGCCCCTGGCTGCTGCACTTCTCCGCCCGTGGCCGCCTCCTGGAGGCCCCCATCGCCCTCGACGGGGTGAAGGCGCCGGAGAACCCCTACCTGAACGGCGCCGAGCCGAACATAGCGAGCAGCAAGGGCTTCGAGGGCATGGTCCGCTCCGTGGACGGCCGTCGCCTCTACCCGCTCCTCGAAGGCACGGTGACCGGCGACACCCCCGGCGACCTGCGCTTCAGCGAGTTCGACCTGCGTAAGCGCGGCTACACCGGAAAGCGCTTCGTCTACCGCCTGGAGTCGACCGCGAACGCCATCGGCGACGCCATCGCCGTCGACCGGCACCGCTTCCTGGTCATCGAGCGCGACGGGGGACAGGGCGACACCGCCCGGTTCAAGCGCATCTACCTCGCCGACACCCGTGACCGCAACGGCGACGGCCTGATGGACAAGACCCTCGTGGCCGATCTGCTGGACATCGCCAACCCCAAGGGGCTCGGCGGCTTCGGGAAGACCTTCCGCTTCCCGTTCCAGACGATCGAGGACGTGAACCTCGTCGACGACCGCACGCTGGCGGTCCTCAACGACAACAACTTCCCCTTCTCGTCCGGCCGTACGGCGGGCAAGGCGGACGACAACGAGTTCATCACCATCCGCCTCTCGGCCCCGCTCCACGCGGACCGGCGCGCCCTGCGCTGACGGCAGTGAGTCCGCCGGCCGGTCGGGCGGGTGGTCCGGGCACGCGCTCGACCAGGGCGTGCCGACCTGCCGGTCCTATGATCGGCCCGTGGACACAGCCGATCGCGGCGCCCAGCGCTTGCCAATCGCCCAGTGGAGGGCCTGGACATCGGCGTCGACGATCCGGACGCCGAGAATGGCTGCCGCTACCTGCTGGAGATCCCGGAGTCCCTCGCCGACTCGCTCGACGAGTTCATCCCGCTGATCGAGCACCAGCTGGATCAACTCGTCGAGGCGGCACCCCGGTTGCTGCGAGAACTGCGAGCTGGTGCGTCGAAGGCCTGACGGGTCGAGAGGCATTTGGGTTTCCTGTGAAGGGTGTGACTACGTTCACGCCGATGTGGCGGAAAGTGATGAATTCCTTACGCAAGCGGCGCGTAAGTGACGGTAATTCAAACAACACGCCACGGAGGTTTAAAGTGCAACCGTTCACCCTCAAGTACGCGTTTCCCAGAGGCATTTCCCTCGCGGTGACGCCGTATCACTTCGACCCGGCCCGGCAGCTGAACGTGCTGCCCGACGGGCGCCCGGCCGTCAGTGACCCGGACCTCCTGCTCGCGGTCGGCACGACGACGTCGACCGCGGGCTCCGCGACCCACTTCGACGACTGACGACCGTGCGCGCATGACCGTACTGATCCTGACGTCCGAGGAGGACGTGACAGCCGACATGGTGGTGGCCAGGCTGCACGGGACGGGGACGCCCGTGATGCGACTGGACCCCGCCGACCTGCCGGGCAAGGCCGTGCTGTCCGCCGACTACGCACACGGCGACTTCGACGGCCATCTGTCCGTCAACGGACACGTGCTCAGCATGGGGGCCTGCGCTCCATTTGGGTGCGCAGGCCCGGCGAACCCGCCGCACACGCCGCCCACCCCTCGGAGTGGCTGACCGCCGAGACCCGGCAGGCGCTGTACGGGATGCTCCACTCCGCCGCGGCACGGTGGATGAACCATCCGCGCAACGCCGACCAGGCACGCCTGAAACCCTGGCAGTTGAGGGTCGCCCACCTCAGCGGCTTCGCCGTGCCGCCGACGGTCTTCACCACTTCCCCCCGGCTGGCACGGGAGTTCGCCGAGGAGTACCGGGACGTGGTCGTGAAGTCCGCCTCCGGACCACCGCCCGGTAACCCCGCGCTGACCCTGCCCACCACCCTCGTCGGCCCCGACGCGGACTTCTCCGCCGTCGCGGCCGGCCCCGCGCTGCTCCAGCGGTACGTCGCCAAGCGGGCCGACATACGGCTGACCGCCGTCGGCAGCCGGGTGTTCGCCGCACGGAAGATCGCCGAACCCGGCCAGGTCGACGGACGCTACGGCGAGACCGGGCACGCCTGGGAGCCGGTCCCGGTCCCCGACCGCATCGGCAAGGCGGTGCACGAGTACGTCACCCTCGCCGGACTGGCGTACGCCGCCTTCGACTTCGCCGAGGACGAGGACGGCATCTGGTGGTTCCTGGAGTGCAACCAGAGCGGCCAGTTCGGCTTCGTCGAGCTGGAGACCGGGCAGCCGATCGCGGAGGAGGTGGCCCTGTGGCTGGCCCAGCGCAGGCCGGACCGCCGGGCGTCCGAGGGCCGTGGGTGAGTCGGGCGCCGGCCGTCGAGGGGCGGCCGGCGCCATGGCGTAGGCGGGCCCCATACGTATTCGGCGTGGGCGGGTCCCCAGGAGGTGACGAGGACGGCGTCGACGTCCTCGGCCTCGACCGACGGCGGCGCGGCCCGGGCTCGGCCGAGCTGCGTGCCTATCGAGTCGGGCCGCACGCTACTGGCCGAGCGTGACCAGGGCCTGCCCCTGCTGGTGCCGCGTCATGTCCGCCGTCGGCTACGACGACAGCCACCTCTCCCACCTGATGCTGGAGAAGCCGGAACTGGAGCCGCGCGAGGCGGTGTTGGCCCCAAGCTCGTGGTGCGGGGCACGAGCGGGCCGGCCCCACGGTCCCGTAACGGGGGCCGGGGCGAGCGGCCGAGCGGCGGCTCAGGCGGGCCGGATCACGCTGTGGATCGCCGACTCCCCGGCGTAGTAGATCGACTCCTCGCGTATGGAGGCTCCCGGGCCGGGGGCGTGGATCATCGTGCCGTTTCCGGAGCAGATGCCGACGTGGCCCACGTGGAACAGGACCAGGTCACCGGGCTCGGCGTAGGTGACGGCGATGCCACGGCCGGCGGTCGCCTGTTCCGGTGCGGTGCGGGGGAGGGCGATGCCCGCGGCCTTCCAGGCGGCCTGGGTGAGGCCGGCTCCGTCGTAGGCCTCCGGGCCCGTCGTGCCCCAGACGCAGGGCTTGCCGATCTGGGCGCGGGCGAAGTCCAGGGCGCGTAGGGCCCGGGTGTCCTGCGGGCCCGTCGACGTGAGGGCGACGCTCGGGTCGAGGGAGGGGTTCGTGTCGAGGGCCGGGGCGGCAGTGGTGGTTGCCGGACCTGTGGTTGCGGTCTGGCCCGTGGCGACGGCCTGGCTCGCGGTGACTGCCGGGAGTGGGTCGGTGAGCGGGTCCGGCGTGGTGGTCCAGGGCGTCGGCGCGGCCCAGGCCGTCGTGCCGGCCGGGACCGTGGTGAGGTCGGCCGGTCCCTGTGCCTGCAGTGCCTGCCATCGTGCGTCGGCCGAGGGCTGGACCTGGGGCGGCGTGGCAGCCCAGGTGTCGGTGACCGGCGCCGCCTCGATCGCCGCGAGCGGCGCGCTCTGCCGCGCGCTGTACTCGGAGAGCAGCGCGCGTGCCCGGTCGAGCTTGCGCTGGTTCTGCTCCTTGGTCGTGCGCAGCGCGGACCGCTCCCGCGGCTCGGCCGTGGGCTGGGCGGGCAGGGCCAGAGCGCTTGAGGTGGTCGTCCCCTGCGGCGCGTCCGAAGCGGCCGGAAGTGCGGCAACGGGCCCGGCGGTCAGCTCGGCCACGGCAGCCGTCCGGGTGGCCCCACCGGACGTCAGCTCGGCGACCGGCGCGGCGGGCAGCTCCAGGGCGGTACGGCCCGCCGACTCCCGCGCCTGATCGGGCCCGTTCGCCGGGCGCGCGGACCGCGTGCCGGCGGGATGGTCGGGCGTCCGGTCGGTCGGCAGCACTGCGGGAACGATCGGACCCACCTTCGCGCGGGCCGCGTCGAACCACTGCCGCGCGACGCTGTCGAGAGCGGGGTCGCTGCGCCTGCTGTCGTTGTCGCGGGGCGCGGCGGCGGGCCGGCGTGGGGTGTCCGTCGGCCGGTCGGTGCGCGCCCGTGGTCCCTGCCCCGCCGCGCGGGTGGCGTTGAAGGTCCCCGTGTCGGACTCGGCCTGGTCGTAGAGGGAGCTGACCCGCCGGCTGACCTCCTCGCGGCTCGGTGCCTCGTCCGCGGCCGAAGGGGCCGCGTTGGCCGTCTGGGCGAGCAGGGCCACCGAGGTGAGGGCTGCCGACGCGAGTGCGGAATTGCGCATGCCAGGGAGGCTCAGGGCCCCCGGACGCGCGGTGCGTTCCGGCGCCATGGGTGACGTACTCCTTCCGTACTCCGCCTACCGAGTTAGCTGACGGGTTCGGGCGGTCGCATCCGGAAGGTGTGCCCTACGGCCCTTGCCCCGAAGGGCCGTAGGGCCGATTCACCCCAAGTTCGGTTGGGTCCCCGGCTCCAGTGGACCCTTGCGGGCGCGCACCGGACTCGGCGGAGGCCGCGCGTCCCGGCGGGGTTCGCCGGAGGTCGTCGTGCGGTCCGATGCGTAACCTAACGAACTTGTGAGCCCCGCGTGAAGATTGACATGTGAAATGTCCGATACGTTTTTGTGACCTTCGACGCTCTGAGTGAGAAGGGGACCGGATTCACTTCGCGGCGCGTTGACTTCGCCACGCTTCGTAGTGTTCGAGGACCGTCTGCTCGACCGGGCGGTAGGTGATGCCCAGTTCGTTCACGCTGCGGCTGTTGTCCACCTGGAACCGGATGCCGAGGTGCTTGCGGATGTAGTCCTGGCTCAGCCCGAACGCCGGACCCAGGACGCGAACCGGCCAGTGCGGCAGCGCGGTGCGCGGGAGGCGCAGGTCACGGGGATGGCGGGCCCGGATGATGCGGGACATCTCGTGGAAGGACGTCATGGTCCGGGCGGCGAGGATGTAACGGCCCTTCGCCTCCGGGTTCCGGGCCGCCTCGATGTGCGCGTCGGCCACCTCGCGCACGTCCACCGTGGTGAAGCTGAAGTCGGGTGCGCCGTAGAAGAAGTAGCCCTTGAACAGTTCCTCCAGCAGGAAGAGGCTGCCGGACTCGGAGGTGGGGGTGAGGGAGGGGCCCAGGATCAGGCCGGGGTTGACCGACACCATCCGCCAGCGGCCCTGGGCGGCCTCCGCGTCCCACGCCGCGCGTTCCGCGACCGTCTTCGCGTAGTGGTACGGGTTGTTCTCCACCGTGCTGGTGGTGTTGAAGTAGCGCTCCGACAGCACCGCGTCGTCCATGGCCAGTACGTCGGCGTAGTCGCCGAAGATCGCACCCACGGTCGAGGTGAGGACGAGCCTTTCGACTGTGGGTGTCCGCTCGATGGCCGCCAGTACGTTGCGGGTGCCGAGCAGGGCCGGGTCGACTACGTCCCTGCGGCCGTCCTTGATCTTCTCCGGCATGAGGAACGGCGACGCCACATGGAACACCACCCCGCATCCGGTCATCGCCTCGTCGAAGGAGCCCTCGGCCGACAAGTCCGCCTCGAACAGGTGGAGGCGGCCCGGATGCGCCTGCTGCATCTCCGGCAGGGGCCGCACCTTCGCCGTGGCGGCCGTGCTGCGTACCGTGGCGTGCACGCGATCCCCGCGCTCCAGCAGCCGTTTGACCAGATGACTGCCGACGAACCCGCTGCCTCCGGTGACCAACACGGCCGTCGACCCGTCTGCGCCCACCGTCACTCCTTCTCCCGCGCGGAAGCCGGTCGATCACGGTAGCGGCGTTCGCCCGGGAGTGAGCAGTACTTCACCAACGGGGTAGCCACTTCACCAACGGGGCAGTCACTTCACCAACGGGGCAGCCGGCTTTCGTACTCCGGCCGGATCCGCCGCATGTAGCCGGTGTCGTCGCGGGAGCGCATCCCGGAATCCACGTACAGCCGGTGCAGCCGGTCCAGGGCGTCGTGGTCGAGTTCGACGCCCAGCCCCGGACCGGTGGGGACCGCGACCGCGCCGTCGCGCAGTTCCAGGACGCCGGGCACGATCACGTCGTCGGCCGAGTTCCACGGGTAGTGCGTGTCGCAGGAGTGGTCGAGGTCGGGGATGGCCGCCGCCACATGGGTCATCGCGGCGAGGCTGATGCCCAGGTGCGAGTTGGAGTGCATCGACAGGGCGATGCCGAACACCTCGCAGACCGCGGCCAGTTCACGGGTGCGGCGCAGTCCGCCCCAGTAGTGGTGGTCGGTGAGGAGCACCTGGATCGCGTTCTGCTCGATCGCCGGCCGCAGATGGTCCCAGGCGATCACGCACATGTTGGTGGCGAGGGGGAGCGGGGAGTCCTTCGCCACCTCCGCCATGCCGGCGATGCTCGCGGCGGGATCCTCCAGGTACTCCAGGATGCCGTCCAGTTCACGGGCGACGTAACGTGAAGTCTCTACAGTCCAGGCGGTGTTGGGGTCCAGCCGGAGCGGCTGCCCGGGGAAGGCCTCCGCCAGCGCCTTCATCGCCGCGATCTCCTCGTCGGGCGGGAACACGCCGCCCTTGAGCTTGAACGAGCCGAAGCCGTACCGCTGTTGCATCAGCCGGGCCTGCTCGACGATGCCGGCGGGATCCAGCGCCTCGCCCCAGTCGTCGCCGACCGCCGGGCGGCCGTCGAGGGCCGGGTGCTCGGCCCACTTGTAGAAGAGGTAGGCCGCGAACGGCACCGTGTCGCGGACCTTGCCGCCGAGCAGGTCGCTGACCGGGCGGCCGAGGAGCCTGCCCTGCGCGTCGAGACAGGCGACCTCCACCGCCGAGGTGGTCCAGCCGCGCTCGTGGGAGCTGGGCACGGTCGGCAGCAGGGCGGCGTCGATGGCGGCCGCGACGGCCGTCGTGTCGAAGACGTCCATGCCGACGACGACCTTCGCCGCCGCCTGAAGCCGCTCCAGACGGGCGACGCCCCCCGGGGACTCGCCGAGGCCCACCGTGCCATCCTCCAGGACGAGTTGGAGGATGACCCGCAGGGCGAGCGGCTCATGGACGCCGCTCGAGTTGAGCAGGGGCGGGTCGCGGAAGGCGATCGGGGTGACGATCAGCTCGCGGATCCGGGTGCCGGCGCCGGTGCTCATGCGCGGACCGCCTCCAGGCCGTGGTCGATGAGTTTCGCGAGCCGGGCGACATGCTCCGGCGCCGGGTCGAGCAGCGGCGCCCGTACGCCGCCCACGTCCAGGCCCCGGAGCGTCACCCCGGCCTTGACGAGCGCCACGGCGTATCCCGGGACCTCGTCGCGGAGTTCGACGAGGGGGCCGTAGAACTCGTCCAGGAGCCTCGTGACCAACTCCCTGTCGTCGCGCTGCAGCGCCTGGTGGAAGGCCAGCGCGATCTCCGGGGCGAAGGCGAACACGGCCGAGGAGTACAGGTCGACGCCGATGCCGCGATAGGCGGGCGCGGTCATCTCCGCCGTGGGCAGGCCGTTGAAGAACTGGAAGTCCGCGCCGCCGGGCAGGGCGCGTACGGCCCGGACGATGCGGTGCATCCGCTCGATGTCGCCGATGCCGTCCTTGAGGCCGATGACCTGCGGTAGGGCGGCGATCTCGGCCGCCGTGGCATCGGTGAGGCGGGCGGCCCCGCGCTGGTAGAAGATCACCGGCAGTCCGGTCGCCGCGGTGACCTCCTCGACGTAGCGCACCAGGCCTCCCTGCGGCGCCGTCACCAGGTACGGGGGCAGCAACAGGATGCCGTCGGCGCCGGCGCGTTCGACGCGGGCGGCCTGGTCGCGCGCCACCGGGGGCGGGCCGCCCGCCGCGGCCAGGACGGGCACACGTCCGGCGGTCGTCCGCACGGCGACCCGCGTGGCCTGTTCGATCTCGTCCGGCGTCAGCGCGTGGAACTCGCCGGTGCCACAGGCGACGAACACACCGCCCGCGCCGGCGGCGACCCCGGACTCGATGTGCTGGTCGAGCCGTTCCTCGTCCAGCGATCCGTCCGCGCCGAACGGCGTGACCGGAAAGAACAGCACTCCTTGGAACTTCATGTCTCCCTCAGTTCGCATGTATGAACTGGTTTCACACATCTAAATGCTCGGTCAAGCTAAGAATCGTTTCAGTCCCATGTCAAGACATGGCTCGGGGATTCACCCCCGGAAAACCGGCCACAGCGGGTTGTGTGCGACTCGGGGAGGTCGTACGTGCGTGCGACCAGTCGAACGAGGTGAGTGGAGGGATTTCGTCCCGGCGGGGGCCCTCGGGGCGCTCCGTGGCGTCATCGCTGTGCAGATTCCGTGAACCACCTGGCCGGGGCGCGCAGGCGCGATGTGCGGATGCCGGGAGGGGGCCTTCACCAAACCCTCTGCCGGGCTGGCCTGAAGGCACCTTGCTCCGTCAACTCTCAACGCCCCAAGGTGGATTGAGCACTTGAGCATCAGGAGTCACAAGCGCGTTGCTTGGCCCCGGCGACCGACAAGTCCGGGGTGCAGACGGGGGAACTGAATGCGGTGTGCGTCGTAGCGTCGCTCGTGTGGGGGGCGTCTTCGCGCGCCGGAAAGGGAATGCCTCCCTCCGCCACCTCTTGGTGCATTTGTCCGGTGCCCAAGACAGGGAGTAGGAGGGGAATGCCGATGAGCGCGGTGAGCGCCGCCAGGCCGACGTATCCCGGCGTCTACGTCGAAGAACTTCCCAGCAGCACCCGCACGATCTCGACCCTGACCACGTCCGTGACCGCCTTCGTGGGCCACACCCGGCGCGGTCCGCTCAACGAGCCGGTACGCGTCACCAGCTTCACGGAGTTCGAGCGCCGCTTCGGCGGCCTGAGCGCCCAGAGCGCCGTCGGCTACGCGGTCCACCAGTTCTTCGGCAACGGCGGCACCGTCGCGGTGATCGTCCGTGTCGCCAAGGCCGGCAGCGGCAGGGCCGCCTGCGTCACCCTCAAGTCCACCGAGGGCCACAGCGAGGGCCCGGTCCTCGAGGTGCACGCCAAGGAGCCCGGCGTCTGGGGCAACGGCCTGCGGGTCGCCGTCGACCACGACACGCCGTGCCCCGACGAAACCTTCAACCTGCGTGTCTACGACGCCAAGGGCGACGCCCGTGAGAGCTTCACCGGCCTGTCCATGGACGCCGCGCACGGCCGCTACGCACCGACCGTGATCAACGCGGGCTCCAAGCTGATCCGCGTCGAGGCCGTCGGCGAGGGCCGCCCCGACCCGTCCGGCACCGTCTCCAAGCCGTTCGGCCACGAGCTGCCGAACCTCGCGGTCGACCTGACGGTCAAGATCGGCGAGGTGGAGCGCGAGTTCACGCTCTACGACCCCGACTGCGACGGCGAAGCCCCGTGCAGCGTGGCCGAGTTGGCGCTGCTGCTGGAGCGCAAGCTGCGCGCCCTGCCCGACGCGCCCGGCAAGCACGCCTTCGCGGGCGCCGAGGTCACCCCGTTCGGCCGCCGTATCCAGGTCGTCGCCGGCTCCACCGACCCCGAGGACGTCGTCCGCTTCCTCGGCGAGTGCGCCAACGACCTGGGCCTGGAGGCCTCCGTCAACCCGCCGGTCTTCCCGCTGGAGGGCGGCGAGGACGGCGAGGCACCCGGCCCGCGCGACCTCATCGGCTCCGAGGGCGACAAGAGCGGCATCCAGGCACTGCGTGGCGTCGCCGACGTCAACCTGCTGGCGCTGCCGGAACTCGCGGCGTACGAGAAGACCGAGGACGCCCTCACGGTCATCTCGGCCGCCCAGCGGCTGTGCGCGGAGCGGCGGATCTTCCTGCTGGTCGACGCGCCGAGCACCTGGGTCAGCGTCGACACCGCACGCGCCGGATTGGCCGCCTTCGACGCCGTGCGCGGCAACCACGCGGGCCTGTACTTCCCGCACCTGCAGCTCACCGACCCGCTCACGGGCCGGCTGCGCTCCTTCCCGCCCTCCGGCGTGGTCGCCGGCGTCATCGCCCGCACCGACTCCGAGCGCGGCGTGTGGAAGGCCCCGGCCGGCACCGAGGCGCGGCTCGCGGGCGTGCACTCGCTCACCGTCAACCTGACCGACCGCGAGACCGGGCTGCTCAACCCGCTCGGCGTCAACTGCCTGCGCACCTTCCCGGTGACCGGCCCGGTCGTCTGGGGCGCGCGCACGCTGGAGGGCTCCGACGCGCTCGACAGCGAGTGGAAGTACGTGCCGGTGCGGCGCCTCGCGCTGCATGTGGAGGAGAGCCTCCAGCGCGGCCTGCAGTGGGTGGTGTTCGAACCCAACGACGAGAACCTGTGGCAGCAGATCCGGCTCGCCGCCTCCTCGTACCTGCACACCCTCTTCCGCCAGGGCGCCTTTAAGGGCGGCACGCCGCGCGAGGCCTACTTCGTCAAGTGCGACAGCGACACGACGACCGCCGAGGACATCGAGAACGGCGTCGTGAACGTCCTCGTCGGCATCGCACCGGTCCGGCCGGCGGAGTTCGTGATCGTCAAAATCCAGCAGACGTCCGGGCAGTTCGCGCTCTAGGCGCGGGGAAACGTGGAGAACTGAAGGAATCCGATGGCTGAGTTCACGGTCAACGCGCATCGCTTCGACCCCTACAAGAACTTCAAGTTCCTCGTCCTGTGGGACGGCCGGACGGTCGCCGGCATCAGCAAGATCAGTCCGCTGAAGCGGACGACGGAGGTCGTCAAGCACCGCCACGGCGGCGACCCCTCCTCCCCGCGCAAGTCGCCGGGCCGCTCCGAGTTCGAGGGCATCACCCTGGAGCGCGGGGTGACCCACGACCCCGAGTTCGACCGCTGGGCCAACAAGGTCTGGCAGGTCGGCGCGGGCCTCGGCTCCGAGGTCTCGCTCGCCGACTTCCGCAAGGACATAGTCATCCAGGTCCTCAACGAGGCCGGCCAGGTCGCCGTCTCGCACAAGCTGTACCGGACCTGGCCGAGCGAGTACCAGGTCCTCGGTGAGCTGGACGCCAACGCCAACGCGGTGGCCATCCAGTCGCTGAAGCTCGAGTGCGAGGGCTGGGAGCGGGACTACGAGGTGCCCGAGCCGGAGGAGCCCTCGTTCCTCAACCCCGCTTGACCAGCGGGTAGTTGAGGGGGCAAAGAATGGTGATCACGGGGGCGGCCGAACTGCTGGCCACCTGGGAGGCGGGCCTCGCCGAGGCACCGACGGGGCGCGCGCTGCTGCTGCACCGCACGGCGCGCCCGGACGTCGACGCCGCGACGCTGCCGGTACTGCCGGTGGGGGAGCGCGAGGCCGACCTGTTCGCACTGCGCCGCGCCCTTTTCGGGGAGCGGATGCAGGTGCGGCTGGGCTGCGCGGCGTGCGGGGAGGACATGGAGTTCGACCTGGACGCCGGGGAGTTCGCGCGCTCGCTCGGCGAGCGGGCCCGGCCCCGTGGTTCCGTGGTGCGTGTCCAACAGGACGGCTGGGACGTGGAGTTCCGGCTGCCCGCGGCCGCCGACCTGACGGCGGCAGCGCGGGCGGCGGACCCGCGCGCCGCCCTCCTCGCGCGGTGCCTCGTCTCGGCGGAGCGCGCCGGGGCGGCCGTACCCGCCGAAAACCTGCCCGTCCCGGTCCAGCGCCGGATCGCCGAGGCCGTCGAGGCCGCCGACCCCGGCGCCGACGTCACGCTCACCATCGCCTGCCCCGAGTGCGACGAGGCCACCCGGGCCGAGCTGGACATCGCCTCCTACCTGTGGACCGAACTGGACGCCTGGGCAAGGGACCTGCTGCTCGACGTCCATCTGCTCGCCACGTCGTACGGCTGGAGCGAGCCGGAGATCATGGCGCTCAGCCCGCTGCGGCGCCGCTACTACCTGGAGCTGTGTGCGGATGTCTGACGCGGACGGGGCGCCGGCTCCCGACTTCCTCGACCGGCTGATCGCCCGGCACGCCCCGGCAGCCGTCGGTCCGCGCCCGGACGTGGTGCGGGTACGTCCCCGGCTGCCCGGCCCGTTCGAGCGGGTCGAGGCGGTACGGGCCACGGAACCGGAACCGGACGACGGCTCCGGCCTGCTGTGGCCAGCGACCACGCCGACCGCCGTACGTCCGGGGGAGACACCGGCCACGGCCACGCCCGCCGCGCGGCTGCACACGGAACGGGAGCGGACGTTCGTACGAACCGAACGCGCCCAGGCCGAGCCGGCACCGCGTCCCGCGCACCGGGCCCTGCCCGATGCGCCGCTCCTGCGTCCCGCAGCGCCGGTCGCGCCCGGTCCCCGGCCCGCGCCGGACGCCGTGCAGCGGGCGGCGGGCCGTGGGCGTCCGGAGCGGAGCGCATCCCGGACCGCGGCGTCCGCGCCCGTCCCCCGGGCGCGGACGCCGCATCCCCCACCGCGGGTTCCGCGGCCCTGCGGCCCAGCGCCGCGGACACGGCGGCAGCACGGGACGCCGTACGGCAGGCCGCGGCCCGGCGCCCCGCGCGGACGCCCGAACAGGTGGTGCAGGTGCAGATCGGGCGGCTGGAAGTGACGGCCGGACCCGCGGTGTCCGGGGGCACACGGCAGCGCACGCCGTCGTCGGCGGAGCGGCCGGGGGCGACCTTGAGCCTGGCCGACTACCTGGCGCGGGGGCGGGAGTGACATGACGGACCGAGAAACCGAGGAACCGACTTCATGAGCAACGCACTCGCCATCGCCCATGTCACCCAGGCCCTGTCCCTGCTGCTCGCGTCCAACGTGGGCTCGGAGTTCGACGAGGCCGTGAAGGTGGAGCCGCGCAAGCCGCCGGCGGAGGCGCCGGACCACCCGACCATCAACGTGTTCCTCTACCAGGTCACCCCCAACACGTCGATGCGCAACAACGACCTGCCGACCCGGGCGTCCGACGGCACGCTGGTGAAGCGGCCCGTCGCAGCCCTGGACCTGCACTACCTGATCAGCGCGTACGGCGACGAGACGACCCTGGTCGGACAGCGGCTGATCGGGTCCGTGGTGCGGACCCTGCACGAGATACCGATCCTGCCGAAGGACGTCATCGAGGAGACCGGTCACCTCCCGCACCTGGTGGGCAGCGACCTCGCCGAGGCGGCCCAGCGGGTGCGGTTCACGCCCACGGTGATGGACGTGGACGAGACGTCGAAGCTGTGGGGGATGCTCCACCAGACGCCGTACTCGCTGTCGGTGGTCTACCAGGCGGTCCTGGTCCTCATCGACGGGCGTCGGACGCCGGTGCCGGCGAAGCCGGTGGAGCGGACGGACGTACGGGTGCTGCCGTTCGGGGCGCCGGGGGCGCCGGTCCCTCCGGGGGGTGAGCCGAGTGTGGTTGAGGTTCCGTCAACTACTGCGACACCAACCGCTGTTGACAAGACCGTGTCGGCAGAACCCGGGCTGCCCGTGAGTGGTGCTGCCAAGAAGACCACGAAGGCCCCGGCCAAGACCGTCGCCAAGGCTCCGGCACGGGCCCGCAAGACCACCCGGGCGGGCAAGCCGCCGCAGCCGGAGCCACGGAAGGACACGGAGGGCTGAGAAGAGATGGGGACGACGGGGGCAGGAGAGCGCATGGGGACTAACGAGGCGGGCACGGCGACCACTTCGGCCGCTTCGGGTTCTTCGGGAACTTCTGGCGCTTCGGGAACTTCCGGCGCTCCGGGAACTTCTGGTGCTACGGGTACTACTGGCACGGAAGGCGGACCCGACGTGGGCGCGAAGCTGATCGAGGAGATCAGGCGTGTTCTGTCCCGGATCGACGCCCATGCGGCCGGCGCCGCAGAGGCGACGGACGCGGAGGCCGTCACTTCGACGAGCCCGGCCCCCCTGGCCGCCCCCGGCACCGCCCCCCTCGACGCCCTCCTCACCTGCTTCGGCCTCACCCCCTTCGAACGCGACCTGATCCTCCTCGCCGCCGCCGACGAACTGGACCCCACGACGGCCGCCCGCTGTGCCGCGGCCTGCGGCGACCCGCAGCGGGCGTACCCGACTTTCTCGCTCGCCCTGGCCGCGCTCGCCGAGCCGCACTGGAGCGCACTCACGCCGGTCGCGCCGCTGCGGCGCTGGCGGATCGTCGAGCTCGACGACGAGTCCCGGCTGACGACCTCCCGACTACGCCTCGACGAGCGCATCCTGCACTTCCTGTTGGGCTCGCCCTACCTCGACGCCCGCCTGCACGGCCGCCTGCGCCGCACCCCGATGCCGGAACAGCTGCCGCCGTCGTACGACGTCGCCGCGAGCCGGGTCGCCGAGGGCTGGACGACCGGGGCGAACCCCGACGCGCCGCTGCTCGTCGAGGTGACCGGCGGTGATCTGCGCAGCCGTGCCGACATCGCCGCCGCGGCGGCCGCCCGGTCCGGGCTCGGGCTGTACGCGATGGGCGCCGAGGACATCCCGGCCGACCCCGCCGAACGCGACGGGCTTGCCCGGCTCTGGCAGCGCGAGGCGATCCTGCTGCCCTCCGCGCTGCTCGTCGAGGTCGGCGAGCTGGACCGCGACCAGCGGGCGGCGACCGAGGCGTTCCTGGCCGGAGCCGCCGTACCGGTCGTCGTCTCCAGCGAGGACCCCCTGCGCACGGACCGCCCGCACGGCGCACGGGTGGCGGTACCCCGCCTCGACGACGACGAGCAGACCGACCTCTGGGCCCAGGCCTTCCACCCCGTCGCCGACCTCGACGACGGCGAACTGCGCTCCCTGGTCGCCCAGTTCCAGCTGCCACCGCACGTCATCCGGTCCGCCGCCGCGACCGTACGCCGCCGACTGCCGTACGAGGACTCCCTCGACGCCGCCGAACTCGCCTGGCGGGCCGGCATGGAGGAGGCCCGGATCGGCATGGACGAGCTGGGCCGCCGGATCGAACCGGGGGCCGGCTGGGGCGACCTCGTCCTGCACGATCGGCAGACCAACGTGCTGCGCGAGATCGTCGCGCATGTACGGCAGCGGCCCACCGTCCACCAGGAGTGGGGCTTCGCGGGCACCCTGCGCCGCGGCCTCGGCGTCACGGCGATGTTCGCGGGCGGCTCCGGCACGGGCAAGACGCTGGCCGCCGAGGTGATGGCGAAGGAACTCGGCCTCGACCTGTTCATCGTCGACCTCTCCCAGGTGGTCAGCAAGTACATCGGCGAGACCGAGAAGAACCTCCGCCGGGTCTTCGACGCCGCCGAACGCGGCGGCGCGCTGCTGCTGTTCGACGAGGCCGACGCCCTGTTCGGCAAGCGCAGCGAGGTCAAGGACAGCCACGACCGGTACGCCAACCTGGAGGTCAGCTACCTGCTGATGCGGATGGAGGCCTACCGCGGCCTCGCCATCCTCACCACCAACATGAAGAAGGCCCTCGACACCGCCTTCCTGCGCCGCATCCGCTTCGTCGTCGACTTCCCCTTCCCGGCCGAGCACGAGCGCGCCGAGATCTGGCGCCGCGTGCTCCCGTCCCGGGCCCCGGTCAAGGGCATCGACCCGGGGCTCCTCGCCCAACTCACCGTCGCGGGCGGCTCGATCCGCAACATCGCGCTGTCCGGGGCCTTCCTCGCGGCCGAGGAGGGCGACCGCCTGCAGATGCGGCACATGCTGGCGGCCGCCCGCACGGAGTACCAGAAGCTGGAGCGCTCGCTGACTCCGGGGGAGGTGCGGGGATGGGTGTGAACGGGGAGCCCCGCACGGACAAGGAACCTCGTGCGATCCGCGTCGAGATCGGCGAACTCGCCCTCCACGGCTTCCGCGTGGACCCGGAGCGGGTGTCGGACGCCTTCGAACGCGAACTGACCCGCCTGGTCCACGCCCACGGCGTCCCGCTGGCCACGGACGGCGCCCTGACCCTCGAAGCGCTGTCCGGCCTGCCGCCCCTGCCCGCCGGCCTGTCCGCCCGCCGCCTCGGCCAGCAACTCGCCCGCGCGGTGCACGAAGGGCTCAGCGGCCACGGGGAGGTGACCCGGTGACCTCCCCGTCCCAGGACGCCCATGCCGAGCAGGCCGCCGAACAGCGCCGCCGCAAGCGCAAGGAGCGCGCCGCCAAGTCCCGTACGCCCGAGCCGAAGGACATCGTCAGCGGCGCCGGGCAGCCTCTCGACCCCGGTGTACGGCGGGAGTTGGAGGAACGGCTCGGGCACGACCTGAGCCGCGTGCGGCTGCACACCGGCCGTGACGCCGGGCAGCTGACCGAGTTGCTCGGCGCGGACGCGGTGGCCGTGGGCCAGGACGTCTTCTTCCGCGAGGGCACCTTCAAGCCGGGCACGGACGAGGGCCGCCGCCTTCTCGCCCACGAGCTTCTGCACACCGTGCAGAACCCGCACGGTCTCGGGGCGCTGCGTGCGGGGCGGGAGCTGGGGGCGGTGAGCGTGCCGCAGCAGGCGATCGAGCGGGAGGCGGAGGCGGCGGCGCAGCAGCTCGTGTCCGGGCAGGACCACGATCCGCAGACTCCGGAGGTGGAGGTCGGCCAGGCGACGCCGGGGTGGCTGCGCTACGCGACCGTGGACGCGGACCGGCGCCGGATGCAGGAGCTGGACCCTGCGACGGTGGTCGATCGCTTGGCCAACACCGTCCTGCGGTCGCTGCGCGGTGACCCGGAGGACCGGTCGGGCAGGGCACGGCTGCACTTGGCGCGGATGTCTGCGCAGGTACAGGACGTCGTCCTCGACCGGCTGGAGACCCGAGTGCCCGCGCCGGTGCTCGACCGGCTGCTGGCGGATGTCGAGGAGCTGGAGCAGGCGGGGCCCTTGCCGCTGGATGCCGCGGCGGCGCCCTTGGCCGTGCCCGGCGCTGCGGACGAGGTCGCGCAGGAGCGCCGACGCGACGAGACCGCCGAGGAAGGCCCGGACGCGCGCGAGCAGCAGGAGGGCGCCGAGGGCAGGCGCGGGGAGGACGAGCAGGAGGAGCCCGGCGAGGGCGGTGTCCAGCCCGGGACCGAGGGCCGTGCGGGAGGCGCCGGCGACGGGAAGGGGAGCACGTCCCCCGAGGATGCCGCCGTGCAGGACAAGGAGGAGGCTGGGGCGCGGGACCAGGATCGGTCCCAGTCCCAGCAGGCGGACAAGGACGCGTCCGCCGGCGAGGAGAAGAACGCCTCCGCGCAGGACGAGCAGCAGAAGGCCGCGGACGACGGCACGAAAGAGGACGAGGCGAAGAAGGACGCCGCCGAGGAGGACCGCGAAGAGGCCGGAGGCCAGGAGGAAGCCCCGCCGGAGCCGGAACAGCAAGCGGGCGAGCAGCAGGCACACCAGGACGAGGGCCCGGCGGTCGCCTCGAGCGCCGCGGCCGCCCCGATGCCGGTCGACAGGAGTGGCGCCGAGCCCGGCGAGAGGTCCCGTACCGGCGGCGACGCCGGGCCGCTTCGCCCGGGGGGCGATCCGGAGAATGAACAGGACGCGGACGACGAGCCGTTGGGGCTCGACTCGGAGCAGACCGAGCAGGAGCCGACCGCCGACGAGGACACCTCCGAGGCGGCCCGCGGCAACGAACCCGTCCCCGACGTCGACCTCGTCGGCTACACGGATGCGGCCAGAAACCCGGGCCTTGTCGAGGAACGGAGGAAGGGCACCGCCCCCCGGCCGTCCCTGCCGTCCACGGACGCCGGACCGGTGCCTGACGAGGCCGAACCCGTCGGCCCGGAGGAGACACCGGCACGTTCCGGGGCGGACGACGGGTCCCAAGGGCTCGCCGACCAGGACCTCTTTGCCGGAGCGTCCTCTGAGCAGGACGTCGGGCCGGACGGCGGCGGGTCGACCTCCGGCATCGGCGCCGACGGGTCCGGGCTCAGCACAGCGTCCTCTGCAGGGGGCATCGGCGACACATTGCAGGCGGAACAGCGTACGGAGGACGCTGCGGCCCGTCGGCGGGACGACGAGGCCCGTACCGCCGATGGCGCGGGCCCCGGTGGGACCCCGCCGACAGGTGAGCCGGCCGGACCCGAGCGACTGGCCAAGGCGGACGAGGACGCCCGCACGCAGGACGCGGGTTCGTCCCAGGCGTCGGGTAAGGCGGTGGCGGGCGGCAGCAAGTCCGAAGACTCCTCGAAACAGGGATCCCAGGCGGCGGGTACCCCGGCAAAGGGCGAGAGCGCCCCGGCGAAGAGCGCGACGGAGCCGGGTGCCGGAACGGACAAGGAGGCCGCGAAGCCGGCCGACAAGGGCGAGGACAAGGCGGGCGGCACCGGCACCGGCACTGGCACTGGCACCGGTGCAGATAGCGGAACGGGCAGCCCGGACACTCCTGGCACCACGCCGACCCCGACTCCCGACGACCGGGAAGTCACCGACGGCAACGGGGATGCCACCGCACCCGGACCGGAGACCGGCCCGGACAAGGTCTCCACACCGGGACCGGAATCCGCTCCGCGACTTGCGCCGGGCAATGGCCCCTCACCCATGTCCGCTGCGGAGGCGAAGACCAACACCCCCAAGGCTGGGGGATCTTCGGGTTCCGGGGGAGGGGCTTCCGCCGCCCGGCCGAAGTCATCCGGCAGCAAGCGCCAGGCCGCACGGCAGGTCGCGCGAAACGCCCGCCGAACCCCGGGCGGCGGGGGCGGCGGAGGCCGCTCGTCCACGGCTCCGGCCCCGGCAAGGGGCGGCCGTGGACGCGGGGGTGCATCGGCCCCGGCGAAGTCCAAGAAGGAAACCGCCGCACCGGATGTCTCGAACGCCACGCCCGAGGCGGGACTCGCCACGGCCGCCGGCCTGAAGCCGCATCAGATGCTTGACACGCTCAAGGGCGTGAACGGATCTGTCGGCCGCTCGGTCGACAAGGAGCGTTCGGCACTGCGTAAGGCGCCGCCGAAGGAACAGCGCCCTTCCGGCTCGCCGCGCACGGTGCCGGGCGGCCCGACGTCGGCGGCTCCGGGCACGTACACCAATGCCAAGGTGGCCCGGACCGACGCCGCACCGGGCAAGACGCCCGAGATCGCCGGTGACCAGAAGCCGGAAGGCGAGGTACCGGGCGCGAACGTGCCCGAGCCCAGCTGGTGGGACATCGCCGTCACCATCGGCGCCCAGCTCTTCGGCAAGCTTCTGAAGGAGATCCTGCCGCTCGACGATCTGATCGACTCGATCCTCGGCCTCCCCACGAAGGACGAGGGCCTCCAGAACGCCAAGGTGGGTGACGCGCCGCGACTGCCGCTGGACAATGACTCGGACCCGCAGCGCACCGACGAGCAGGGCCAGAAGCTCGACGAGCGGAAGTCGGAGTTGCACCGCTCCGGCCGGGAGGACGCGGCCCGCCCGATGGGCGAGGACCAGATCTACCCGGATGTGCCCAAGGAGACCCTGACCGGCAAGGTGCCTGGCGGCAACGGCAAGAACGGCAAGGGTGCCGGGCGCACGATGACCGGTGGCGGGGTGCCGATCGAGTCCGCGTCCGCCGTGGCCGAGCACGACCGCGGCCCGCAGATCCAGGCCGGCTTCAGCGAGGGTCGGCAGAAGATGGGGCAGGAGCGCAAGGCCAAGGACGACAAGGCGCACAAAGACCGGCAGAAGCACGATCAGGACCTCAAACGTGAGGTCGACAAGAGCGGCAAGCAGCAGTCCGATGCCCGGGACAAGGGCCGCTCCGACGTCGCCGACTCCCGCGACAAGTGGCGCAAGGAGCAGGACGACAAGACCGCGGACATCGACGGCAAGAAGGGCAAGAAGTACGACGAGGTCCGCAAGGACATCGACGACAAGCAACAGCAGACCGACAAGGACGTCGACAAGCGGACCGAGGACGACAACAAGAAGATCACCGACGAGCAGACCAACGCCGAGAAGGAGGCGGAGAAGAAGCAGGAGGACGGCAAGGACGACGCCGACAACTGGCTCGAAGAGGCCATCGAGAAGCTGAAGGAGTTCTTCGAGGGGCTCAAGAAGGCCATCAAGGGCATCTTCGAGAAGGCCCGGCAGCTCGTCACCGATCTCATCGACAGGTTCAAGCAGCAGGTCTTCAAGCTCATCGACGATGCCCGCAACTGGGTGATCGACAAGATCAACAAGTTCGCGGACGTACTGATCGCCCTCGGTGACGAACTCCTTGCCGACTACCCGGCGATGCGCGACAAGTGGCGCCGCACCATCGACGGTGCGCGTGACTGGGCCGTGGAGAAGGTCAACCAGCTCGCCGACGGGCTCAAGGAGATCGCGGGAAGGCTGCTGGACGGTCTGTGCGGGGCGCTGCTGGCGGGGCTCGATGTCCTGGAGACCGGGATGCTGGCCGCCGTCGAGGTCGCCGAGTCCGCCACGGTCGGTGCACTGGAATTCGGTGCCGCCGTCGTGGAGGGTCTCGGTGAGTGGGCCGCGATCTTCAATGACATCGTCTCCGACCCCGGGGACTGGATCAGCAAGGCGGGAGCCGCCGCGGACACCGGTGCCAGGGAGCACCTCTTCAACGAGGTCACCAGTGCGGTGAAGGCCTGGTTCAACCAGAAGGTCCAGGAGATCATCGGCATTCCGATCGAGGACTTCCAGGAGCTGGTCTCCGGCGGGGTGACGGTCGAGCAGATGGCTCAGATGGCGTGGGACGAGGCGCTGCCCCAACTCCCGGTCATCATCGGTGTGCTGGTCGTGGAGAAGGTCGTCGCGAAGCTGATCCCCGGCGCCGGCTGGGTCATGGCGGTCATCGACGCCTTGAAGACGGCGTGGGGTGCGCTGAGCGAGATCCTCGCCGCCTTCGGCCTGTTCATGGACTTCCTCAAGTCGGTCAAGAGCGGCAATGGCGCGCTCCCCTTCGCGAAGGCGGTGGCGGCCGGCGTCGTTGCCCTGCTCGAGCTGATCTACGAGTTCCTGATCGAGGGCGTCGGAAGGTTCATGGGCAAGGTGGCCGACAAGCTCGGCGACATGCTGAAGAACCTCCGCAAGAAGAAGGACAAGCCGGACGGTTCCGATGCTCCGCCGGCACAGCCGAACACTCCGGGCAAGCCCAAGGATCAGAACCAGGACCAGGACCCGGCGCCCACGACCAACGACCGCTCACCGAATCCGGACCGCCCGACCGACCGCGGGTCCGACCGTGACGACGACCGCGCCGCGCCGCGTCGGCCCACCACGAACCAGAAGTCCCGGCCACCCACGAGGCCGCGCCCCGGCAAGCGCTCCTCCCCGGAGAAGAAGCGCCCCTCACACACCACCCGCCCGAAGAAGCGCCGTGACGACGAGCGGCGCCGCGAGGAAGGCCGTGACGTCAACGCCGCCCGGAAGCGGGTACGCGATGCGGAGCAGCGCACTCGCAACGACAAGGACGACACCCCCGGCACCACGTCGCGCCGTCGGCCGGACACGGACCGTACGGACAGCAGCGGCCCCGGCCGGCGCCGCCGCCCCGGCGACCGGCGTACGGACGACCGCCGCCAGGACGACAAGCGGCGTCCGGACGAGAAGCGCCGGCCTGACGAGAAGCGCCGGCCTGACGAGAAGCGCCGGCCTGACGAAAAGCGCCGTCCTCACGAGAAGCGGACGGACGACCAGCGCCGCCCCGACGACCAGCGCACCGACGACCGCCGCCGGGACACCGACCGTGACCGTGACAAGGACCGCCGCCCCGGCAACCGCGTCCGACGTGCACGCCAGACCGTCAAGTCGGCCGTCAACAGGGCCCGCCGCGCCGCCGCCAAGCTCTTCGGCAAGGCGCGTCGAAAGGTCGGCAACCGCCTGAACGACCGGCTGCGCAGACTGCGGGACCAGTGGCGGCGTCGCAACGACCGGGATCGATTGCGGGATCGCCGCAGCGGCAGGCGACGCGAGGACGATGGCCGGAACCAGGCACCTCCGTTGCCTGAGGTGCGGTTCCGCATGCAGAACGACGAAGTCCACACGCTGCTGTTCGATGGGCGTATCAAGAGTTCCGACCTCATCGTGCGCAGTGTGCAGCAGTCGATGGCCGCCTTCTTCGCCGCGTGGCGCACCGAACTCCGCTCCATGGCCGAAGGGCCCGAGAAGACCTCGCAAGAGGAGGCGTTGGGAAAGGGCGAGACCCTGGCCAAGACGGTCGATGCCATGCAGAACAGGATGTCGCCTCGGCTCTCGACCGAACGCAGCGGGAAACGGACTATCCCTACGGACATTCGCTCAAGGGAGTACACACGACTCCGCGACCTGATGGTCAAGTTGGCCAGACTCCTCGAAGAGCGCGGTGCCAAGGACGGCGAGCTGCCGCCGCCGGTCTTTCCTCCGTTCGTGGACAACGTGCGGGGGAAGAGCTTCAAGGCCTACTACCTGCAGAAACAGATGCCGCGGGGCGAGACGGCAGGCAAAGCCAAGGAGGTTCCGCCCAATCCGGTCGGGTGGAGCAGCGCCCTTTCCAGGGAGCCCAACCACTTCGTGAAGATGCACTTGTTGCCCTGGCCGCTGGGCGGTCTGGCTTCGGGGTCCAACCTGGTGCCGGCTCACACTGGCGTCAACAGTCGGTTCCACCATCGCGTCGAGAACCATGCGAATACGGCGAGGAAGCAGGACGGCAGGGCGATTTGGTACACCGTTCGAGTCAAGTTCCGTGCCAATCCCCATGAGTTCTTCCCGGAGCACGTCACCACGAGGTGGAACCACCACTACAAGTCGGGAGGCAAGTGGAAGGAACGGCCGCCGATCAGTGCGCCCCCCTTCGGATACAACGAAGGTGTCCCTCTGCCGCGCCGTATCCAGGTGAACAACCAGAGCGAGCAGGACCTGATGTTCGAGAAATACTTCGGTGCTTCCACCGCGATGGCCAAACAGATCAGGAAGGTCGCTGCTCGGAAGAGGTTCCGCAACGTCAGGGACCTGACCGACAGGTTGGAGAAGCACCTGATCAGCACCAGCAGCCCGCTGCTGGGCGAATTCAAGGCCGTCAAGAGCAAGATCCGTGCGCGCCACATCGAAGGACTGATCTCCTATTGACGGCCACGCCGGCGAACCTCCGATGGAACGGAGCATCCCATGAATGATCTGACGGCAGGCGAACAGCGTCTGCAGAGCATGCTGGGCGAACTGCAGGATGCCCCTGACATCCGCCTCCACGCGGCGAAGCATGGTGAAGTCGACCCGGCGCGCGCGGACGCCGACGCGGCATTCGCCGGATTCGCCGAATCCACCGGTGTCGTCCTGGATCCACGGCTCAGAGCGTGCTTTCTCCGCTTCGGAAGGATCGGGGCCCGCTGGCGTCTGGAGACGTCACCCAATGGACTTTCCGGAGAGTTCAATGTGATGCATCTGTCGGATGTCTCGACCACCGAAGCTCCCCCTACCGACCTGGACAGTCTGACCCCGGCCGAACAGGAGCTGTACCAGGAGTTCCGGGTGATCGACGACCATCCGGAAAGCGGCACCGGAGCTTTCGCAGCTCTGCGACTGCGTCCGGACACCCCCAACCCGGAGATTTGGTACCACGACTTCCACGTGGGCGGATTCAGGCTGGACATCGACTACTGCCAGTACCTCGAGGTGCTTGCTGTCACCAAGGGGACGATCGGTTGGCAGTACCTGTTCTGTGATGTCGCGTTCGAGGATGACGACTTCCTCGAGGTCGGGGACGACATGAAAGAGATGCTCGAAGCCTTCCCCCGCCTCTTCCCCGCCCACGACTACACGGACCTGCGGGCCCGACTCGAGGAACGCCTGTGACCCGCTACGCCGACATCCCCAAACCCATCCGCTCCGGCATCGTCGTGGTCAACCCCGACACCGGCACCCCCCAGCGGATCATCGTCCTCCAGTTCAACCCGGACACCCTGGAACGCAGCGTCTCCCCCCAGTCCGCCGGAGACAGCGGCGACAGTGGCAGCGGCGGTACCGGGAGCGGTGACCGCAACGAGGCTCTCCGGCTCAAGGGTCCCGCCCAGGAGACCTGGAAGTTCACCGCGGAGATCGACGCCACCGACCAGTTCGAGATCGCGGCGCCCGACGGCATCCACCCGCAGCTCGCCACGCTCGAGATGCTGGTGCAACCGACCACCGCCCAGCTCCGTGCAGCGATGAAGCTGTCCCAGAAGGGGGCCATCGAGATCAGCCCGATCGAGATGCCGCTCACCCTGTTCACCTGGGGGAGCAAGCGGGTGATGCCCGTGCGGCTCACCGAGTTGTCCGTCAACGAGTCCGCCTTTGACGTGAACCTCAACCCGATCCGGGCCTCCCTCAGCATCGGCATGAAGATCCTCACCGTCAGCGACCTGCCCGCCGGCCACCGAGGCGCCGACCTGTACATGGCCCACCTCGCGCAGAAGGAGCGGCTCGCCGCGGCCGCGCGCGGCGGCAGCATCGGCTCGCTCGGGCTCGCCGGAGGCGGAGGGGGAGCCGGAGGCGTCTTCGGCACCGGCATCGGAACCAACGTCGCGTTCGGAAGGGGCTGAGGAGGACAACCATGGCTGAGATCGAGCCGTACGAGAACGCCCTGGACGCCATACCGGGAGCACACCCTATCCACGTACCAGCCGCTACCACGACGCCGAGATCGGCATCCATCGCCGTCCCGACGGCAGCGAAGTGCGGTACACCAAGCGCCGCTTGCTGCCCCCGCTCGACCCGACCCCCGACGGCGACCTCACCCAGCCCCACACCGTCGGCGCCGGCGAGCGTCCCGACCTGCTCGCGCAGCGGTACTTCGGCGACGTCGGCCAGTGGTGGCAGATCGCCGACGCCAATCCCGTACTGGATCCACGCGAGTTGACCGACGAGGCCGGGCGCGTCATTGACATCCCGCTGGCCGGCGGGTTCCCCGGCGGCAGGGGAGACCGGCGTGTTTGATCTGCCCGTGGGGCAGGGCCCCGTTCACATCACGCTCCTCATGGGGCCGAAGCTCGCCCGGCCCGTCCCGGCCGAGGTGACCGAGGCCCTGCTGTCCGCGCAGATCACCGCCACGGCGGGGGAGCGCAGCGGTTTTCAGATCGCCTTCGACCTCACCAAGAACGGGATCATCAGCCGACGGCTGCTGCCCGAGGGGTTCTTCGATCCCAAGACCCGGATCATCGTCACCGTCAGCGTCAAGGGCACGCCGGACGTCCTCTTCGACGGGCTCGTCGTCCGCCACGAGGTCGGCGCCAGCAACCAGCCCGGCCACTCCACCCTCACCGTCACCGGGGAGGACCTGACGCTGCTCATGGATCTGGAGGAACGCACCGCCCGGTATCCGAATCTCCCGCCGTCCGAGCGCGTGCTGAACATCCTGCGCCGCTACTCCGACTACGGCATCCGGCCCGACGTCTACACCGAGAAGGTCGCCCAACCCCCGCACCAGGACCTCCGCGTGCACTACCAGACCGGCACCGACCTCCAGTACGTCACCGAGCTCGCCCGTGCGAACGGGTACACCTTCTACCTGGAGCCGGGCCCCAACCCCGGGCAGTCCTCCGCCCGTTGGGGGCCGGAGGTCCGCCTCGGCATCCGGCAGCACGCCCTCAACGTCAACATGGACGCCAACTCGACCGTCGACCAGATGACGTTCGCGTACGACGGGACGGCCCGGGAAGAGCCGCAGGCCCGCTGGCAGAACCCCGAGACCCGGCAGTCCGCCCTGCTGCCGCAACCGTCGATCAGCCCGCTGCGCCCGCCCCTGGGCAAGCGGCCCACCCCGGCCCTGAAGCGCAGGACGCTCTCCGGCACGGCCAAGCAGCAACGCGAGCAGGCCGAGGCCGAACTCCTCGCCCGCGCCGCCGTGTCCGCCGACGTCGTCTCCGGCTCCGGCTCGCTCGACGTGAACCGGCACGGCTACATCCTCCAGCCTCGCCAGCTCGTCGGCGTACGCGGCGCCGGGCGGGCGTACGACGGCGACTACTACGTCAAGTCCGTCACCCACAACCTGCGTCCGGGCTCGTACCAGCAGAACTTCACTCTCTCCAGAGAGGGACTCGAGGCCCGCAGCGACTACGTCCGGCCGTAAGCCGCAGACACCCAGACACCCAGACACCCACACACCCACACACCCACACACGCCCACACACCCCACACCCCAGTCCCATCGACCAGGAGCACCTCCACCATGGCGGCACCCAGCAATCGCTACCTCGGCAAGTTCCGCGGCCGGGTCGTCAGCAACGACGACCCGCTGCGCATCGGCCGTATCACCGTCGAGGTCCCCGACGTCCTCGGCGACGAGCCGTCGACGTGGGCGCTGCCCTGTCTGCCGTTCACCGGGCCCCAGTCGGGGCAGTTCGTGGTGCCGCCTCCGGGGGCGGGCGTGTGGGTGGAGTTCGAGCAGGGGGATCCCAGCTTCCCCGTGTGGACCGGGTGCTGGTACGGGGCCGCGGACGAGCTCCCGCCCGACGCGCGCCGCGAGCTCCAGGCCGGCTCGCCCAACAAGCCCGTCGTCGTGCAGACGCCGCAGGCGCACAAGCTCGTCATGAATGACACACCCGGCGCCGAGCAGGGGATTCTGCTCCAGGCCCAGGGTGGCGCCTACATCCGCATCACCAAGGAGGCCGTGGTCATCTCGACCGGCGCGGGCGCCGAGATCCTACTGCGCGGCAATGAAGTGACCATCAACGAAGGCCAGTTGACCGTGCTCTCGAAGCGATGACCGGGATCCCCGCGATGACCGCGATCCCCGCGATCACGGTGATGCCCGCGACGAGAGCGATACAGACGATGAAAGCGACGAAGGAATACGGGGGACCACGAACCATGCCCGGGACTCTGCTCGACGCCGGTGCCGTGATCGGCTGTCCGCACGGCGGCCGCGTCGCGCCCGCCACCACATCCTCCGGCGGTGTACGCCTCGCGGGCGCCGCCGCTGCCACCGCCGCGCACAGCTACGTGGTGACCGGCTGTCCGCACACCGTGAACCGCGTGCCCTCGCCGTGCGTGACGGTCCGCTGGACCGCCGACGGCTCCGGGATCACCGTCGACGGCGCGCCCGTGCTGCTCGACACCTCCGCGGCCCAGTGCTTCTCGGCGGCCTTCGTGCCGCAGGGACCGCCCGTCGTCCAGGTCGCGCAGCGAAAGGCCAACGTCCGATGAGCCCCACCAGCCGGGGAACGAGGCCCCGTTCCGACCTCGCCTTCCCCTTCCACGCCGACCGCCGGGGCCGTACCGCGCACGCCACGCGCGGCGAGCACGTGCACGACCTCATCGAGCAACTGCTGTTCACCAGCCCCGGCGAGCGCGTCATGCGCCCCGACTTCGGCTGCGGGCTCCTCGACCTGGTCTTCGCCCCGACCAGCCCGGAACTCATCAGCACCCTCGAACTCTCCGTCCAGGCCTCGCTCCAGCGCTGGCTCGGCGACCTCATCGACGTGGAGGCCCTCGACGTGGTCAGCGAGGACAACGTCGTCCGCGTGTACCTGTCGTACGCGATACGCGCCGACGGCGCCCGACGCGACGACGTCTTCGAAGGGAGGGCCACGGCATGACCGGGACGACCGCGACCACCTCCCGCCGGTCCAAGGTCCGCGCCGCCCAGCTGGGCGGCATCGACGCCGTCGAGGTCGGCGACGACGGCCTGCTGCTCACCGTCACCTTCCTCGGCAAGGCCCCGCACGGCCTCGGCCCCGAGAACGTCCGCGTCGACGGCGGCCGCCGTATCACCGGCATCACCGCCGTGGACGTCAGCGTGGAGCGCGAGGAGGACCCCGAGCTCGACGACCGCCTCTACGTCACCCTCGACCGGGCCGGCGACACCTCCCGCTACCGGCTCTCCCTCGTCGAGACCGATCCGTACGGACGGCCCGGCACGGAGCCGTACCGCGGCTTCGACCAGCGCTACCACAGCGCGGCCTTCGCCTTCCGGCCGGACTGCCCGACTCCCTTCGACTGCAAGGAGGAGGAGCAGCCCGCCTCGGACTTCCCGTCCACTCCCGTCGTCGACTACACCGCCCGCGACTACGACACCATCCGCAAGCTGCTCCTGGACCGGCTCGCGCTCACCACACCCGACTGGGTCGAGCGCAACCCCGCCGACCTCGGCGTGACCCTCGTCGAACTGCTCGCCTACACCGGCGACCAGATCAGCTACCAGCAGGACGCCGTCGCCACCGAGGCCTACCTCGACACCGCGCGCCGCCGCGTCTCCGTGCGGCGGCACGTCCGGCTCATCGACTACGCGATGCACGACGGGTGTGCGGCGCGCGCGTACGTGGCCGTCGAGACCGCCGGGGACCACACCCTCGCGCCCGGCACCTACCGCTTCGCCTCCGTCGACGTCCGCACCCTCGACCCGCACGACCGCCCCGAGCCGGGCACGGTCATCGACGAGACCGACCTCGGCGACCTCGACGAGCGCGGCTCGGTGGAGGTCTTCGAACCCGTCGTCACCGCCGACCCGCTGGAGCTGCGCGTCGCCCACAACGCGATCCGCCTGTGGAGCTGGGGCGGCGAGGTGTGCACTCTGTCCAAGGGCGCCACCTCCGCGACCCTGCGCGACGACTGGGTGGACCCGGAGACCTGCCGGGAACGGCGACTCGACCTGCGGCCCGGCGACGTACTCGTCCTGGAAGAGGTCAAGGGCCCGCGCACCGGCACCCCCGGCGACGCGGACCCGAGCCATCGCCAGGCCGTCCGGCTGACCTCCGTCACCCCGGCGGTGGACCGCATCGAGGACCAGCCGGTGCTGGAGGTGAGCTGGGCCGCCGCGGACGCCCTGCGCTTCCCGCTGTGCCTCACCACCCGCGGTGGCCGCGACTGTCTGCCCGTCGACGACGTGACCCTCGCGCGCGGCAACGTCGTCCTGGTCGACCACGGCCGCACCCTGCACGGGCTACCCGAGACTTTCACCGTCCCGCAGGTTCCCGCCGAGGTCGCCTCCTGCGACCCTCCCGCCTTCGGCTGCCACGACCGCGACGAGGGCAACGCCCCCGCCCGGCTCATCAACTCCCTCACGGACCGCGCGGAATCCGGTGACGCCCTGACCGCCGACGACATCCGCGAGCTCTTCGAAGTCGTCGGCGAGCCGGCCACCAACCGCGCCGGACTCGGCCTGGAACGCGCCGGCCAGCGCCACGAACGCGTCGTGCCAGGCACGGCGTACGCCCAGGCGGCCGCCCTGCGCACCCTGCTCGCCCAGTCCGTCTACCCGGGGATCCGGCCCCGCTTCCGTCCCGTCCTCGGTCGCGCGCCCGTCGCGCAGACGGTGCCGTTCCCCGAGCCGGCCACCGTCGCGGCCGGGCAGGCCGAGCGGATCGCGGCGATCCCGGGGCGGGTCCGGCAGCGCCTCGTCGAGCTGTGGCGCAGCGCCCGCGACCGGGACGGACTCTCCGAGCAGGAGATCAACGAACTCACGGTGATCTTCGGCTTGAAGATCCTGGAGCACATCGAACTCCATCGCCACCCCGTCCGTGCCCTGCGTGAACTGCTGTACCGCAGCGACCAGTTGCTCGACACCAAGGTGCGCCGAGTCGAGGTCCTCACGGCACGTGCCCGGGCCGGCACCGTGCTCGACGAGCACATCGCCTGGGAGATCGCACACAGTTGGGGCCTCGCCTACGCGACCGGACTGCACCCCGACGAGACGGTGCTGCGCGGCTCCGCGACCGACGCGCTCGCGCAGGATCCGCGTCACGCCCTGCCCGCCGTACGCGTCCACGAGGGCGGCCACGATGGCGGGGGTGCCGTGTGGCAGCCGCGCCGCGACCTGCTGGCCGGCGGCCCCCGCGACCGGCACTTCGTCGGCGAGCTGGAGGACGACGGCCGCCTCGGCCTGCGCTTCGGCGACGGACGGCACGGCGCCAGGCCGACGCCCGGGTCCCGGCTCGCCCTGCACTACCGTCTCGGGGGCGGCAAGGCCGGCAACGTCGGTGCGGAGGCCATCAACCACCTGGTCGTCCAGACCGACTGCGAGCCGCCGCCCGCCGCCGTGGTGCGCAACCCGCTGCCGTCCGTCGGCGGCACGGAACCCGAACCCGTCGAGCAGGTACGCCAGTTGGCGCCTCTCGACCTGCGCCGCACCCGACTGCGCGCGGTCACCGCCGAGGACTACGCGGCGCTCGCCAGCGCCCTGCCCGGCGTACAGCACGCCGCGGCGGAGCTGCGCTGGACCGGCAGCGTCCAGGAGGTGCATGTCGCCGTCGACGCGTACGGCACCGGCGCCCCGTCGGCCGAGCTGCTCGCCTCGGTCGCCCAGGCCCTGGAGCCGTACCGGCGCATCGGCCACGACGTCGTCGTCGGCGCCGCGCGCCCGGTCCCGCTGGACATCGAGCTGACCGTCTGCGCGAAGCCGGGGCATCAGCACGGGCAGATCCTGGCCGAGCTGTACCGCGTGCTCGGCCGCGGTGTGCGGGGCTTCTTCCACCCGGACGCGCTGACCTTCGGCGAACCGGTGCGGCTCAGCCGCCTGGTCGCCGTCGCGGCGGCCGTGCCCGGCGTGGAGAGCGTCCAGGTCACCCGGCTGCAACGGCTGTTCGAGCCGGACCGAGGAGAGAAGGAGGACGGCGTGCTGCGGCTCGGCCCGCTGGAGATCGCCACCTGCGACAACGACCCGGACCGGCCGGAGAACGGCCGGCTGGCGATTTCCCTGGGAGGTGCCCGATGAGCGAGAACATGATGACCGAGGGCACGATCACCGACGAGTGCACCTGCGGCGGCACCTGCCGCGGCGGCCACGACGAGCGCCTCGCCCCGGCCCCCGTGCACAACCCGCCCGGCCGTACCGCGCTCGACTACCGCGTCGGCGAATACGGCTCCTTCCTGGCCGCCCTGCTCGACCGCCTCGCCTCACCGGCGTACCCGGCGCTGAGCGAAGCGAAATGGGGGTCCCCCCGGCCGGAGGCTGGGGGAGGCCTGACCGTGCGCACTGCGGACGACCCGGCGATCGGCTTGCTGGACGCCACCGCCGTACTCGGCGATCTGCTCACGTTCCACTCCGAGCGCATCGCGGACGAGGCCTACATCCGCACGGCCAACGAGCACCGCTCCCTGGTTCTGCTCGGCCGCCTCGTCGGCCACCGCCCGCGCCCCGGCGTCGCAGCCGCCACGCACCTGGCGTACACCCTGGAACGCGACCCGCGCGCCGAGGCCCTGCCCGTGCTGATCCCGCGCGGTGCCCGCAGCCACAGCGTGCCCGCCTCGGCCGACGAGCAGTCCCTCACCTTCGAGACGAGCCGGGACCTGACGGCCCGCTGGGACTGGAACGAGCTGAAGGTCCGCCGCCGGCGCCCCTCGCTCGTCACGCCCGAGGACCTGGAGCGCCGCTCGGAGCTGTTCGTGGAAGGTACGGCGAACTCCCTCCAGACCGGTGACCAGTTGCTCTTCGTCTTCGGCGAACAGGCGGGCGGCGAGCGCAAGTTGCTGCCGGTCGCCAAGGCGCGTGTCGACCGGGAGGACGAGATCACGGCGATCTCCCTGCCGAAGTCGGCCCCGCCGACCCTGAAGGAGCTCGTCGACGAGGTACGGCGCTGGACCGCCGCCCCGCAGGCCCCGGGCGAGCCGGGCGACGAGCCGCCGACGCCCGAGGTCCCCAACCCGCGGCCGGTCAGCCGGCTGATCGAGGACTTCGAGGACCAGGTCCTCGCGCCGCTGCGGGACGACCTGGACGGCATCAAGACGCCCGAGCGGCTCGCGGCCCGCCTCGCCGAGCCCGTCGCACGGCTCGGCGAGGCACAGGTCCTGGCCGGGCCCTACGAGGACGTCGCGGCCTGGTTCGAGCAGCTGGAGGCGGTGCTAGCGGAACTGGCCGAACGGGCCATGGAGTTGGCGCCCGCCCAGCCCGCCGAGGGTGAGCGGACGCAGACCCTGGGGAGTGGGGTTGATCCGCGCGCGGCCGCCCTGCGTACCCTGGGCGCCGTCCTGCCCGCCCTGCGCGCAGCGACCCCCGCCTCCCAGGGCGGCGGCACCGGCACCCAGCGCCCCGGCACCGACACCGCGCGCCTCCTCTCCGTCCTGAACCCCGGACTCGGCACCCTCTACCCGGCCTGGCGGACCGCCGCCGCCCCCGGCACCCCGCAGCTCCTGCGCGAACTGCTCGCCATGCGCGTCACGGCCGCCCCCTTCGGCGCCACGGCCCCGCTCAAGCCCGTCCAGGACGACCGCGGCCGGGTCATCCGCACCGCCGACTGGCCGCTCACGGGCGCCGTGCTGGCGAGCATGCGGGTCGTGTACGACACGGCGGGCCGGACGCCGGTCCGGGCGGAGTTCCAGTACGTCGAGGGCAGCAGCTCCGACCAGCGCGCCGAGAACCTGCCGGTCGTCCAGCCGGTCAGGTTCCCGCTCGGCACGGGCCAGGTCGAGCTGTCCGTGCGCTCCGGCCAGGACCGCGACCTCAACTGGCTCAACCGACGGCCCGCCGACTCCCAGGAGCCCGGCGTCACGGCCCGTCTTTACTCCGGCCTGCCCGAGCGGGCCCTCTTCGTGTCCCGCCCGGACGACGAAGGCCTGGTCCACGTCGGCGTCCACAACGGCACGTCGGAGCAGATCGCCCTGCGGCCGAACACGAACGAGCAGTTCACCCACGGCGAGTACGAGGTCAGCCTGAAGTACACGGTGGGCACCACGGAGCCCAACGTCGAGGTCGTCATCGCCAGCAAGCCCGAGCCCCTCAACCGCCGCGTCCTCCAGCTGGACACGGTCCACACCGGCATCACGGTAGGCAGCTGGGTCGCGATCCAGCGCCCCGCCAAGGGCGTCCAGGACGGCGTACCCGGCGACTCCGAGCTCGCGTTCGTCACCACCCAGGTCGTCGCGGCGCGTACGGCGGCATACACCAACTACGGCATCACCGGCCGCGGCACCGAACTCACCCTCGCCGAACCGTGGTTGGACGAGTTCGACGTCCTGCTCTCACACATCCGCGACAGCACCGTCCACGCGGCCGGCGAGCCGCTCCGCCTCGCGGACGAGCCGCTCGGCGAAGACGTCCACGGCAACGAGATCGAACTCGCCCAGCTGTACGACGGGTTGCGGGCCGGACGTGCGCTCGTGGTGAGCGGCGAGCGCAGCGACATCCCCGGCACGGCGGGCGTGCAGGCCACCGAGGTGGTGACCATCGCCGCCGCGGACCCGGCCGTCGATCCCCAACTGCCCGGCGACCACGTCCACACCCGGCTGACCCTGACCGCCGGCCTCGCGCACCGCTACCGCCGCGAGACCGTCAGGATCCTCGGCAACGTCGTCGAGGCCACCCACGGCGAGAGCCGCGAGGAGGCCATCGGCAGCGGTGACTCCGACCGCGTGAACCAGACGTTCGCGCTCTGGCAGTCCCCGCTGACCTGGCTCGCCGACGACAACCCCCTCGGCGCCACCCCGGTGCTGGAGGTCCGGGTCGACGGCGTCCTGTGGCACGAGGTCGACAGCCTCGCCGGACGCGGCCCGGGCGAGCGGGTGTTCATCACCGGCTCCACCGCCGACGGCCGTACGACGGTGACCTTCGGTGACGGGGTCAACGGCGCCCGACTGCCGTCCGGCCACGAGAACATCCGGGCCCGCTACCGCTTCGGCACCGGCAGGGCCGCCAACGTCGCAGCCGACCGCATCAGCCAGCCCCTCACCCGGCCGCTCGGCGTCACCCAGGTGACCAACCCGCGTCCGGCGAAGGGCGGCGCGGACGCGGACGGCCCAGGCCTGACCCGCCGTACGGTCCCGCTCGCCGTCTCGGCGCTGGACCGCCTGGTCTCCGCGTCCGACTACGAGGACTTCGCCCGCTCCCGCGCCGGCATCGGCCGGGCATCGGCGCGTGAACTCTTCGACGGGCGGCGGCGCGTACTGCACGTGACGGTCGCCGGCACGGACGACGTGCCGATCGACGGCGACTCGGACACACTCAAGGCCCTGCGCGGCGCGCTGACCGAGTACGGGGACAGCAACCTCCCGGTCCGGGTGGACGCACGCGAGCTGGTCCTGCTGCTTCTCGCCGCCAAGGTGAAGGTGGCCCCGGACCATGCCTGGGAGGTCGTCGAGCCTCGCCTGCGTCAGGCGCTGCTCGGCCGACTCGGCTACGAGGGACGGGAGTTGGGCCGACCCGCCCGCCTCTCGGACGTCCTGGCCGCGGCCCACTCCGTGCCCGGCGTCGACTACGTGGACGTGGACGTCTTCACCGGCGTCCCCGCGTCCGCCACCCCCGAGGAGCTCGCCGCGATCCTCACCGAGCCAGGGCCGCCCAAGCCATCGGTCCCGGCGCGCGTGGCGACGTACGACGAGAGGGTCCACACGGTCCGCGCCGAGAACGGCGAGACGCTGTCGGAGATCTGCGCCGAGTACGCCGTCCCGCTCGCCGAACTCCTGCGTGTCAACCCTGACATCACCGACACCCGGCGCCTGGCGAAGGGCCGGTCGGTGTTCGTCTTCCGTGGTATCCGCCCGGCCCAGCTCGCGCTGCTGTCGCCGAAGGCCGCGGACACCCTGATTCTGACGGAGGTCAAGTGATGTCCCCGGACGTCCAGTTCGATACGACGGCCCCGGCGACCACGTCCAGGGAGCCGGACGGGCTCGCCGCCCTGCTGCCCCGCTGGCACCTGCTGCGCGACGCCGAGGAGGGCGAGCCGCTGCGCGCGCTGCTGGCGGTGATCGCCGAGCAGATCGACCGGGTGCGCGACGGCGTCGAGCAGGGCTACGAGGACCTGTTCGTGGAGACGGCGGCGCCCTGGGTGCTGCCGTACCTCGGCGACCTGGTCGGCTATCGCACCCTGCCCGGCTACGAACGGGTCCTCACGACCGGCCTGCACGACGGTGGCCGCGCCGCGCTCGCCGAGGCCGTCGCCCCGCGCGCCGACGTGGCCGCGACGGTCGCCAACCGCCGCCGCAAGGGCACCCTCCACCTCCTGGAGGAACTCTCCGAGCGAGTCAGCGGCTGGCCCGCCCGCGCCGTCGAGCTGTCCCGGCAGGTCTCCCACACCCAGCCCGTGAAGCTCCACGGCGACACAGGCGTCCTCCCCCACGCTCGGCTGCGCTCGCGCGGGGGGACCCCCAGCGGCGAGCGCGGGCGTCTCGTCGACCTGCGCGACAACTCCGCCCTCGACCTCGCGGGTGGCCCCTTCGGCGCGACGGCGCGCACGGTCGACGTCCGCCGCGCCGACTCACGGCACCGGCAAGGGGTTGGACACCGGCCGGGGTCGCCCTCTTCGTCTGGCGACTGAAGGCACACTCGCTGACGCAGTCCCCGGCGTACTGCATCGACCGCGCCCGCAACCTCTACACCTTCTCGATCCTGGGCAACGACACCCCGCTGGTCACCAAGCCCCTCCCGGAGCCGTCGCCCACGCACATCGCGACCGTCGACAACGTCCCGGCGTTCATCACCCGCCGTCAGTTCCACGACCGCCTCGCCGACTACTACGGCCCCGGCAAGAGCCTCGTCATCCGGCGTGATGGCGAGGACCAGCCGGTACCGCCCTCCGACATCGTGGTCGCCGACCTGTCCGACTGGCGCTACCGGCCGCGGCGGGGGCAGGTGGCCGTCGACCCGGAGCTCGGCCGGATCGCCTTCGGGTCGCGGTCGGCGCCCCGGCAGGGCGTCTGGGTGGACTACCACCACGCGTTCGGCGCGGACATGGGCGGCGGCGAGTACGACCGCCTGGACCGCGAGCCGCGTCCCGACGCCGAGGCCTACCGGGTCGGCCCCGGGCAGCCGTACCGCCAGATCATGGACGCCTACCGGGCCTGGCAGCACGACCGCCGCGCCGACCGGACCGGCCCCTCCGGAATCATCGAGATCACGCACAGCGGCGCCTACCAGGAGCAGCTGGACTTCGACCTCGACCCGGGCGACCGCCTGGAGGTCCGCGCGGCCGAGGGCACCCGGCCGGTGATACGCCTACTCGACTGGTACAGCAACCGCCCGGACGCCCTCAACATCCGTGCGGTGTCGGAGGACTGCGCCCCGCACGAGCGTCCGCGCATCGTCCTGGACGGCCTGCTGGTCGCCGGACGCGGCATCAACGTCACCGGCCCCATGGGCGCGGTCGTCGTACGGCACTCCACGCTCGTACCGGGCTGGTCGCTGGAGCCGGAGTGCGATCCGCACTCGCCGGAGGAGCCCAGCATCGTCCTGGAGCGAACCACCGCGTGCCTCCAGGTCGAGCACAGCATCCTCGGCACCATCGAGGTCATCGGCGACGAGGTGAGCGAGGAACCCCTCGACATCCACCTGCGCGACAGCATCCTCGACGCCACCGGTCCCGGCCGCGAGGCCCTCTCCGCGCCGGACTGCCGCCACGCCCACGCGGTGCTGCACGTGCACCGCTCCACCGTGATCGGCGAGATCTTCACGCACGCCGTGCAGATCGCCGAGAACTCGATCTTCACAGGACGGCTCCATGTGGCCCGGCGCGGCATCGGATGCCTGCGGTACTCGTCCGTGCCGGCCGGATCGCGCACCCCGCGCCGGTACCGCTGCCAGCCCGACCTCGCCGGGCCCGAACAAGCCGGTCGGGTACGGCCGTTGTTCACCTCGGAGCGCTACGGGACGCCCTGGTACGGGCTGCTCGCCGACCGGTGCGCGCAGGAGATCCGGCGTGGCTCGGACGACGGCGCCGAGATGGGCGCCTTCCACGATCTGTACCGGCCGCAGCGCGAGGACGGCCTCAGGGCGCGGCTCGCGGAGTACACCCCGGCGGGCACGGACGCCGGGATCTTCTTCGTGACGTGAGGCGAGACATGACCCGTGACGTGACTCCGGACATGAATGGCGACGCGCGCGCCGCCGCCGTAAGCCCTACCCGCATTTTCCTGAACCAGGGGGACCCCCTTCATGCACGCTGACCTCTCCCGCCTCACGTTCCGCCCGGAGCGGCGGTACTCGGCGGTCGTCGCCCAGCAGGGCCGTGTCCAGCTCGACGCCGACATCAACGAGCAGACCGCGATCCAGCTGCACCAGGCCCGCACCCTCGCCGCCGACCTGATCGGCCGGCACGGCGGGCCGCGTGACGCCGCGGGCTTCAAGATCGACTACGTGGGGGGCAAGCACGACATCGACACGCTCCTCATCCGCGGCGGCCGCTACTACGTCGACGGCATCCTGCTGGACGCGACCCGCCCGGCGCCCGGCGTGCCGGTGACGGACGACGACGCCGAGGAACAGGACGCCGCCGGCCCGCCCGGGTACTGGACCTACTGGGACCAGCCCGACGGCTTCCGCGACCCGGAGAAGCCCGGTGACCGGCTGCCCTCGCCGGCCCAGACGCCGTTCGTCGTCCATCTGCAGGTCTGGGAGCGTGCCGTCTCCGCCGCCGAGGACCCCGCCCTGCGTGAGGTCGCGCTCGGCGCGGCGATGCCGGACACCGCGGCCCGCGTGAAGGTCGTCTGGCAGGTGCTGCCGCTGTCGCTGGCCGCGCTGGACATCGAGGAGACCGACCCGTCCAAGGAGGTCGTGCGGGCCGCCTTCGACAAGTGGGCGCAGAAGCAGGCCAAGCCCACCGCACGCCTCGCCGCCCGCAGCGAGCGGCCCGACCACGCCGACGAGGACCCCTGCCTGGTCAGGCCGGACGCCCGGTACCGCGGCCAGGAGAACCAGCTGTACCGCGTCGAGGTGCACGCGGGCGGCGAGGCGAAGGACGCCACGTTCAAGTGGTCGCGCGAGAACGGCTCGGTGGTGTTCCCCGTCGACGAACTCGACGGAACCTGGGTGCAGTTGGCGTCCCTCGGCCACGACGACAAGCTGGACCTGGACGTCGGCGACCACGTGGAGCTCACCGACACGGCGTATGCCTCCCGCCTCGAACCGCTGCCCCTGCTGCGGGTCGAGGAGCTGGACCTGCCGGGCCGCCGGGTCCGCCTGTCCGCCGAGCCCGATCCGGTCGTCGGACGGCTGCCCCACCTCAACCCGTTCCTGCGCCGCTGGGACCACCACGGGGGTCCGAAGCGCAAGGGCCGTACGACTGCCCTGAAGGGCGGTGCTGTCCCCGTGTCGGAGGGGGAGTGGCTGCCGCTGGAGGACGGCGTCGAGGTGTACTTCGCCAAGGGCGGCGGCTACCGCACCGGTGACCACTGGATCATCCCCGCCCGCACCGCCACCGGCGGCGTGGAATGGCCCACGGACGCCGCCCGGCGCCCGCTGCTCCAGGCCCCCTCCGGCATCGTCCGTGGCTTCGCACCGCTGGCCCTGGTCAAGGGCGAGGGCGGCACCGTCGACCTGCGCCTGGCCTTCAACCCGCTGGCCAGCAGCATTCCGGCAGCCGACGAGGCGACGCTCGCGGCGGAGGAGCAGGCGCGCCGCGAGGAACAGCGGGCGGAAGACCCCTCGGGCGGGAGGTCGCAGACCACGGCGGAAGCCGAGGCCGCGGCGGAAGGAGACGAGTAATGGCAAAGCCGCTGAGCGCGTCCAAGCTGGTGGAGATACTGCGGGCGGAGGGCCTCAAGGTCCACGAGGTCCGCAGCTGGCGCACCCACAACCGCAACAGCAAGGGACCCTGGGGCCCGGTGAACGGCGTGATGATCCACCACACCGTCACCAAGGGCACCGAGGCCTCGGTCAACATCTGCTACAACGGCTACTCCGGCCTGCCCGGCCCGCTCTGCCACGGCGTCATCGACAAGAAGGGCGAGATCCACCTCGTCGGCAACGGCCGCGCCAACCACGCCGGCCTCGGCGACAGCGACGTCCTGCGCGCCGTGATCAACGAGTCGAAGCTGCCGCACGACAACGAGGCCGACACCGACGGCAACGCGCACTTCTACGGCTTCGAGTGCATCAACCTCGGCGACGGCAAGGACCCCTGGCCCGAGGCGCAGAAGGAGGCCATCGAGAAGGTCTCCGCCGCGATCTGCCGTCACCACGGCTGGAGCGAGCGCTCGGTCATCGGCCACAAGGAGTGGCAGCCCGGCAAGACCGACCCGCGCGGGTTCACGATGGACGGCATGCGGGGGCGCATCGCGGAGCGGCTGAAGGGCGGCGGAGGAAAGCCCGACCCGGACCCGAAGCCGGCGCCCAAGCCCAAGCTCGAACCCTTCCCGGGCAGCGGCTTTTTCCACGTCGGCCAGAAGTCCGCGGTCATCACGTCCATGGGCCGCCGCCTGGTGGCCGAGGGATGCGGCCGCTACGAGGAGGGCCCGAGCCCCGAGTGGACCGAGGCCGACCGCCGCTCCTACGCCGCCTGGCAGCAGAAGCTCGGCTTCAAGGGCAAGGACGCGGACGGCGTCCCCGGCAAGGTCAGCTGGGACAAGCTGAAGGTGCCCAACGTGTGACGGTCTGCGACCGGCACTGAAACGGCCCAGGTACCCCGCGGGGGTGTCCTGGGCCGTTTTCACGCGCCGGAAGGGTCTTGCTCCCCTGGCGGAAACCAGTCACACTGGATACCGAACGAATGGTCGGTTGGGAAGCGGGAATCGATGACGACTGCACACTCCGCCGAGGCGCCCCCCGAAGAGCCGCTCCAGGAGCACTTCGATGCGACGATCTCGCGCGACCAGCGGATCGAGCCGCGCGACTGGATGCCGGACGGCTACCGGAAGACGCTGATCCGGCAGATCGCGCAGCACGCCCACTCGGAGATCATCGGCATGCAGCCGGAGGGCGAGTGGATCACCCGCGCCCCGTCGCTGCGCCGCAAGGCGATCCTCTTCGCCAAGGTGCAGGACGAGGCCGGGCACGGGCTGTACCTGTACTCGGCGGCGGAGACCCTGGGCGCCGACCGCGCGGACCTGACCGACCGGCTCATCGAGGGCCGTCAGAAGTACTCGTCGATCTTCAACTACCCGACCATGAGCTTCGCCGACATCGGCGTGATCGGCTGGTTCGTGGACGGCGCGGCGATCTGCAACCAGGTGCCGCTGTGTCGCAGTTCGTACGGGCCGTACGCGCGTGCGATGGTGCGGATCTGCAAGGAGGAGTCCTTCCACCAGCGGCAGGGCTACGAGCTGCTGATGACGATGATGCGCGGTACCGAAGCCCAGCGCGAGATGGTGCAGGACGCCGTGAACCGCTGGTGGTGGCCGTCGCTGATGATGTTCGGACCGCCCGACGACGCGTCGCCCAACTCCGCGCAGTCGATGGCCTGGAAGATCAAGCGGCACAGCAACGACGAGCTGCGCCGGCGCTTCGTCGACATGACCGTCCCGCAGGCCGAGAAGCTCGGCGTGACCCTGCCGGACCCGGAGCTGCGCTGGAACGCCGAGCGCGGCCACCACGACTTCGGCACTCCCGACTGGGACGAGCTGATGCGGGTCATCAAGGGCGACGGGCCGTGCAACGACCAGCGGGTGGAGCGGCGCAGAAGCGCCCACGACGAGGGCGGCTGGGTCCGCGAGGCGGCCACCGCCCACGCGGCCAAGCAAGCGGCCCGCGCGGAGAAGGGAGCGGTGGCATGAGCGCCGACAAGCAGGGCTGGCCGCTGTACGAGGTGTTCGTACGGGGCAAGCGAGGACTGAACCACGTCCACGTGGGCTCGCTGCACGCCGCCGACGACCGGATGGCGCTCACCCACGCCCGCGACCTGTACACCCGGCGCAACGAGGGCGTCAGCATCTGGGTGGTGCGGTCCGAGCACATCACCGCCTCGACCCGCGACGAGAAGGACCCGTTCTTCGAGCCCAGCGCCGACAAGGTCTACCGCCACCCGACGTTCTACGACATCCCCGACGACGTCCCGCACATCTGAAGGAGAGGGCATGAGTGACGACCACGTCTACATGACCCTCGCCGAGGGACACGACGACGACACCCGCTGGGCTTACGGAACCGGCTTCGAGGACCCGCTGCACGGCGTGGACACCACCGTGCCCGAGGGCGTCGACGCCGGGGAACTCGCCGCCGTCTGCGTCGCGTTGGCCGACGACGCCCTGGTCGCGGCCCAGCGCCTGGGCGAGTGGGTCACCCGCGCCCCCGAGCTGGAGGAGGAGGTGGCGCTGGCCAACATCGGCCTCGACCTCCTCGGCCAGGCCCGCCTGCTCTACTCGCGCGCCGGCCAGGCCGACGGCACCGGCCGCGACGAGGACGCCTACGCCTACTTCCGCGACGCCGGCGACTTTTGCAACGTACGCCTGGCCGAACTGCCCAACGGCGACTTCGCGTTCTCGATCGTCCGGCTGCTGGTGTTCGCCAGCTGGCGCCTCGCTCACTTCGAGCGGCTGGCGTCGCACCCGGACCCCGTGCTGTCGGCGATCGCCACGAAGGGCGTCAAGGAGCTGGCCTACCACCGGCAGTACGCCGCGGAGTGGGCGGTGCGCTTGGGGGACGGTACGCAGGAGTCGCACCGCCGGATGCGCCGCGCCCAGGAGCAAGTGGCCCCCTACCTGGGCGAGTTGTTCACGGCGTACGACGTCCGCGACGAGGTCGTGACCGTCCTGCGCCAGGTCACCCAGGTCGCCGGGCTGCCCATGCCGGTGTACCGGCCGCTGCCGGGATCCGGCCGCGACGGCGAGCACACCGAGCATCTAGCCCCGCTGCTCGCCGAGTTGCAGGGCGTCGCCCGTGCCCACCCGGAGGCGACATGGTGACAACCCTGCTCGACGCCCGGCGCGCCCGGCACATCGCCGACCAGGTGCCCGACCCCGAGCTGCCCATGCTCACGCTGGCCGACCTGGGCGTCCTGCGGGACGTCGAGCTGGCCGAGGACGGCACGGTGGTCGCGAGCCTGACCCCGACGTACTCGGGGTGTCCGGCGATGGCCGAGATGCGGGCGGACGTGGCGGCCCGCCTGCGCGAGGCAGGGTACGAGCGCGTGGAGATCCGCACGGTCCTCGACCCGCCCTGGACCAGCGACTGGATCACCCCGTCCGGCCGTCGCAAACTCACCGAACACGGCATCGCGCCGCCCGGCCCCGCCCCACGCGGCGCAGGCCCGGTCGCGCTCGTGCTGTCACCCACCCGGCACGCGGTGACCTGTCCGCGCTGCGGCTCGGCGGACACCGAGGAGACCTCCCGCTTCGCCGCCACGTCCTGCAAGGCGCTGTGGCGCTGCCGCGCCTGCCGCGAGCCGTTCGAGTACGTCAAGGAGATCTGAATGGAAGGCCTGAGGGAAGAACCGACGGCTGCGTCGGTGCGCCCGCGCACCCGCCGCCGTCCGGCCTTCCACGCCCTGCGCGTCGCCGCCGTGACGCCCCTGTGCGCGGACGCGGTCGCCGTCGGGTTCGACATCCCGGCGGAGCTCGCCGAGGAGTTCGCGTTCGCGCCCGGGCAGTCACTGACGCTGCGGCGCGCGATCGAGGGGCGGGACGAGCGGCGGTCGTACTCGATCTGCTCGCCGCTCGGGTCGATTCCGCGCATCGGCGTCCGGGTCGTGCCCGGCGGCCTGTTCTCGTCCTGGCTCGTCAACGACGTACGCCCCGGCGACACCGTCGAGGTGATGGCCCCCACCGGCGCATTCACCCCCGACCTCACCAAGCACGGCCATCATGTGCTGATCGCGGCGGGCTCCGGCATCACGCCCATGATGTCCATCGCGGAGTCCGTCCTGGCCGCCGACGACCGCTCGACGGTCACCCTCCTCTACGGCAACCGCCGCACCGGCACGGTGATGTTCGCCGACGAGCTCGCGGACCTGAAGGACCTCTACCCGGCCCGGTTCCAGCTGGCCCACGTGCTGTCCCGGGAGCCGCGCGAGGCCGAGGTGCTGTCGGGACGTATCGACGCCGAACGGCTCTCGACGCTCATCGACGCGCTGGTCGACGTGGAAACCGCCGATCACTGGTGGCTGTGCGGGCCGCACGGCATGGTCCGGGATGCGCAGGGAGTGCTGGCCGGCCTCGGGGTCCCGACGGAGCGGGTGCATCAGGAGCTGTTCTACGCCGACGACGAGCCCGTACGGGAGGCGGTCCACGAGGAGAGCGGCCCGCAGGGGCCCGTCAGCCAGGTCACGATCACCCTCGACGGCCGGTCGACCAGCGCCTCCCTGCCGAGGGAGCGGTCCATCCTCGACGGCGCCCAACGGACCCGCCCCGACCTGCCGTTCGCCTGCAAGGGGGGCGTCTGCGGCACCTGCCGTGCGCTGGTCACCGACGGCAAGGCGGACATGCGCCGCAACTTCGCCCTGGAGACGGCCGAGGTGGACGCCGGCTACGTCCTGACCTGCCAGTCGTACCCGGTCTCCGAGACACTGACCGTGGACTACGACAGCTGACGGCTGGAAGAGCTGAGCGGGTATGAACGGCTGAGCCGGCTGGAAGAGTTGAGTGGCGAGGAAAGCGAGAGGACTAGTTCAAGAAGGAGTTGAGAAGGAAGTCCCTTCATGGCCTCGCCACGGCCGACTCTAACAGTCACGCGGGGATCAGGTCGCGCAGATTTTCGGGGGTCACGATCCGGGAGTCCGGGTGCAGCCCGTCGGGGCGCTGGAGACCGATGTAGGTGACCGGACCGTCGGGGACCTTCGCGCCGTCCCACAGGGTCGTGGTCGTGGCGTCCATCAGACCCGTCAGATAGCGCACCGTAAGCTGCTCGCGCTCCACGATGCCCCGCAGCAGCGTCGCGACCGACACGCGGTTCTCCTCGACCTGGTTGGCGGCCGGCGTCCCCTTCAGGTACAGGTGCAGCCACTTGGCACGCCACCGCCCGTCCGGCCCCCGTAGGAACGCCAGCGGCAGCGCGACCCGGCCCGGCCCGCGCAGCTCCGACTTCATGCGCACGGTACGCGGCTCGAACGGGCGGCCCCGCTGCTCGGCCTCACGCAGCATGAACCCGAAGAACGACTCCTCGGCCTCCTCGAATCCCTCCCCGGCGAAGATGTTCACCTGCGGCACGATGAAGTCGCCGCGCACGGCACCCAGACGCAGATTGATGAACTCCGAGGCTCCGTCGGGCGCTTCGGTGATGTCACCGGAGTGCTCGCCCTCCAGATCCTTGAGGTTGGTGTACGCCAGCCAGCAGACCGTCGCGAATTCGGCGTCCAGCATCAACGCCGAGAGGTCGTAGTCGGTGCGCCGGCCGGCCTCCTTCCAGTGCACGAAGAACCGCAGCAGCTCGCCGTCCACCAAAGACAGCGAGCCACGCGGCAGCACGCCGAGCCCGGCCGCGGACGCCCGGCCGCTGAGCGGCAGCGCGACATCCAGGACGTCGGGGTCGATCAGCAGATGGCCCGGGGCCGGCAGCCGCCGCCGTATCTCGCTGTCCAGTACGGCGATCAGGCGCTCACGCTCGGGCGGCAACACGGGTGGACGGTCGTCCTCGGCGACCCAGGCGCGGCCCAGCCGGTTCACGAACACCCGGCGCTCACCGGTGTCCTGCGCACGGTTGGCGAGGTGCTCACGCACCGACAGCACCACCCGGCCGGACACCTCGCCCACGACCTCCTCGGCCGCGGCCGCCACCGCGAGGCGCTCGTCCTGGTCGAGGGCCAGCCGCAGCAGCCGGTCCAGGGAACGGAACAGCTTGCCCGGCGCGGACTTCAGCAGCTTCGCCGCGCCCGTGATGTCGTTCATGCCGAGCAGCTCCTCGACCCGGCTGTCGAAGGAGCGAGCCTCCTTCTCGCGGCGGGCGACCGCGAACACGTCGGCGGCGTGCGGCCACCGCGGGTACTCGTGCGGGTGCAGCCGCTCGCCGAGCCGCTTCCACGCCTCGCGGTGGGCATGCACGTCGGCCAGCTTGGCGGGGGACGCGGCGACGACCGTGTCCAGGCCCGCGAGCAGCGCGCGGCGCACCGGGCGGGACAGCGCCCGGAACCGGGTCGGCGCCTGCAGCGTCACGTCTCCGCCCGACAGGGCGCAGGCCAGCCGCAGCACATCGGTGACCGTGTCCAGCAGCAGCTCCGCGCCGGCCTTCAACCGGGCCTCGTTCACGACGGCACGGTTCTCCCGCACGGGGATCGTCTCGGGCTGCGGCGCGTCCACGCAGTGCCCGGCGAGAACGCGCAGATCGCGCAGGTCCTCCTCGCCCAGCGGAGTGCTGCTGCCCGCCAACGCCAGGTACAGGGCAGCGACTTCGGCATCCGCCTCGTCGCCGAGGTGCAGCACCGTCACACGGTCGCCCGCCGCGGCGATCAGTTCCTCGTGGTGGCCGAGCATCTCCGCGTAGGTGTGCGGGTAGCGGCCGTACGAGGGCAGGGTGAGGAGGTTGACGAGCCCCTCGCTCAGCTGCTCCAGAACGCTCGGGCGTGCGGCGTCGTCGGCCAGCGCTTCGGCGACGCAGCGCATCCAGAAGTCGTACGTGTCCGGCACGTTGGCCGGGAAGTCGACGAAGTACACGTTGTGCCGCACATGGTCGCCGACCATCTCGCGGACCGTGCCCAGCGTCCGCACGGCCGTGTCGACGACCGTGCCCTCGGACAGCTCCGACAGCCGTGCCAGCAGCTCCGCCGACAGCTTGAAGCCAACCAACATGAGCGCAGCGTCGAACTGCCGTGCCGCGACCGCGCCTTCGCCAGCGGGACCCGCGGGGGAGGGGAGACGGTGGACGTGCCGGATGACCAGGGGTTCGAGACGGTGGACCATCCCAGGATCGTCCCAGAGCAGGGCGAGCGGGCGCACTCGGGTTTCCGGCTCCGAGACGGGCATCCACACCCCTCCTACGCGCCGGGAGTGCGGAAATTTGGCGGGTATCGTTCCCGGTTCGGCCGGGCATCGTTAGTTGGCGGGGTTTGAGGGTGAGAGAGGGGAAACATGCCGTCGTCGCCGATGCGGTCGGTCGATGCACAGCCACAACCGGTACTCAGTCCGCCGGCGCCCGTCGCCGTCTTCCTGGTGGTGACGATCGAGCCGGGCGGCGAACCCGCCGTGCACGATCTGCTCGCCGGTCTCGCGGGGCTCATACGCGCCGTCGGGTTCCCGAGTCCCGACAGCGGCCTGTGCTGCGCCACCGGAGTGGGATCCTCGGCGTGGGACCGGCTGTTCGGGGACCCGCGTCCCCAGGAACTGCATCCCTTCAGGGAGTTGGAGGGGACGCGGCACCGCGCCGTGTCGACCCCCGGTGACCTGCTCTTCCACATCCGGGCCGCCCGCACCGATGTGTGCTTCGCCCTGGCCGCCGAGATCATGAAGCGGCTGCGCGGCGCGGTCACCGTCCAGGACGAGGTGCAGGCCTTCGCCTACTTCGACTCGCGCAACCTGCTCGGCTTCGTCGACGGCACGGAGAACCCCGTCGGCCAGGCGGCGGCCGACGCGGCGGTCGTCGGTGACGAGGACCCCGCGTTCCACGGCGGAAGCTACGCGATGGTCCAGAAGTACGTGCACGACATCGACGCCTGGGAGGCCCTCGCGGTCGAGGCCCAGGAGAAGGTGATAGGCCGCTCCAAGCTGACCAACATCGAACTCGACATGCCCGGCTCCCACAAGGACGTGAACACGATCACCGGCCCGGACGGGGCGGAGCTGGAGATACTGCGGGGCGCGATGCCGTTCGGCAGGCCGGGGCACGGAGAGTTCGGCACGTACTTCGTCGCCTACGCGCGTACCCCCGAGATACCGGAGACCATGCTGCGGAAGATGTACCTCGGCGGCCCGGAATCCGGCCCCGACCCGATCCTCGACTACTCGGAGGCGGTCACCGGGACCCTCTTCTTCGTCCCATCGGCCACGTTCCTGGAGGCGCTGCCGGAACGGCCGGCAGCGGACTGATTCCGACCGGCCTGAGGCGGGCTGCACGCGTGCGCGGGGCGGCTCGCCTCACCCGGCGACGGCGACGGCGACGGCGACGACAGCAGCGGTGATGGCGATGGCGAGGCGGCAGCGACTGGGAGGCACCGGCACCAGAGGGGTCAGGACTGCTCCGCCGCCCGCTCCGCGTCCCGCTGCTTCAGGCGGGCCGCCTCCTTGCGGACGTCGGCCTGGGTCGAGCGCTCCTTGACCAGCCACTCGGGCTGCTCCTGCTTCAGGGCCTCGATCTGCTCGGTCGTGAGGGCCTCCGTGACGCCGCCGCGGGCCAGCCCCGCGATGGAGACGCCCAGCTTCTGCGCGACGACCGGACGGGGGTGCGGCCCGTTCGCCCGCAGCTCCTGCAGCCACGCGGGCGGGTCCGTCTGGAGCTGGTTCAGCTCGGCGCGCGTGACCACACCCTCCCGGAAGTCGGCGGGGGTGGCTTCGAGGTACACACCCAGCTTCTTGGCCGCGGTCGCGGGCTTCATGGTCTGGGGGCTTTGGTGCGACGTCATGGTCCCAAGGGTATCGACTGGGTGAACCGCCGCTGACCACGGCCGGTAGCCTGGCCTGGTGACAGGCTCGGAAGTAACCCCGTCGTTCCGGCTCGCCTACGTCCCGGGCGTGACCCCCGCCAAGTGGGTGCGGACCTGGAACGAGCGCTTCCCCGACGTACCCCTCACCCTCCACTCGGTGACCGCCGCCGAGGCCGCCGACGTGCTCCGGGACGGCGGCGCCGACGCCGGTTTCGTCCGGCTTCCGGTCGACCGTACGGTCCTCAGCGCGATCCCCCTCTACACCGAGACCACGGTCGTCGTCGTCCCCAAGGACCACGTCGTCTCGGCGGTCGACGAGGTGACGGCCGAGGACCTGGCCGACGAGGTCGTCTTCCACCCACTCGACGACGTCCTCGACTGGGAGCGGCCGCCGGGTCAGCCCGCCGTCGAGCGCCCCGCCACCACCGCGGACGCCGTCGAGCTGGTCGCGGCGGGCGTCGGCCTGCTCGTCGTGCCCCAGTCGCTGGCCCGGCTCCACCACCGCAAGGACCTCACTTACCGGCCGCTGGCCGACGCCCCCCAGTCGAGCGTCGCGCTGTCCTGGCCGGAGGACGCGACCACCGACCTGGTCGAGGACTTCATCGGCGTCGTCCGCGGCCGCACGGTCAACAGCACCCGGGGCCGCACGACGGCCCAGGCCCCGGCCGCGACAGAACAGCCGAAGCGCAAGCGCCCCGAAGCCGCCGGGGCCCCTCGGCGGCAGTCCGGAGCCGGGGGCCGGAGTAACCGCTCCGGTTCTGGCTCGGGCTCCGGCGGAGCCAAGGGCACGAAGGGCGCCAAGAGCCCTCGACGCGGCAAGCCTCGCCGCAGGTCGTAGCGGACGGCCGAAGAGTCCGGCTGTCGGCTACCCGGTGCGTTCCGTGAGCCTGCGTTCCAGGTCGCGCAGGTCCTTGCCGATGTTGTGGCGGACATGGCGGGCCATGATCGGGGCCGCCGGCCGGTAGACGCCGCCAGGGCCACCCCGGACGCGGATGCACGCGAGGGTACCGTCCGCGTGCCGATCGAAGGCATAGGTGACGTTCATCGGCACCGGGCCGGCCACGGCCACCATGTCGAGCAGTCGCGGGAAGTCGTACGACGCCACGCGCAGCACGTAGTCGATGTGCCGACCCAGGAAGTGCGCTGTCCGCTTGACCTCGGCGCCGACCCCGAAGCCGCCCTCGTCGGCCTCGCGGGTCAGCTCCGCCCGGCGGATGCCCTGGGTCCAGTCGGTGTCGTGGCGCCAGTCCATGGCATACGCGGCAACCTGCTCGGGAGGGAAGGGGATCACCCGCTCCGCCGACACGTCGATCGTCATGATTCCAGCATCCCCGCGCCGCGAGTCGAGCGCTCGGCGCGGGGATCAGGTCGCCGGGTCAGGGAGCGTAGGTGGCCTGCTCCGCCGTACGGACGACCGTCTGCCCGTCGGCCTGGCTCAGCAGACCGGCGGTGACCCAGGCGTTCACGGTGGACCGCACGCGCGCGACCAGCGCACCCTTGCTGCCGAAGGGAGCCCCGGCCCAGATCTCGTCCAGCAGCGTGGTGCCGTCGGGCTTCGCGGGGTTGGCGACGCCGGAGTCGGAGTTGCCGAAGATCACCCGGAGTTCCGAGCGCCGGAAGTAGGCGTGGGTCGGGTCCTCCGTGCCCTCGAAGAACGGGGCGAACTCGGTTCCGGCGAGGGTGTGGTGGAGCGGCTTTCCGGACACGGGCGTGAGCGACGACAGCAGGTCGCCCGACAGGCCGGCGTTGCGGTACAGGCCCAACTGCAGGTGGACCGTGGAGGAGTTGCGGCCGACGAGATTGACGGGGCCGTAGAACAGCGTCTGGAGCGAAGGGTCGTCGATCGCCTTCTCCACCCGCAGCCTGAAGGGCATCGAGATCCGCACGGTGTCGCCGCCGCGCCACGTCCGCGACACGGTGAAGTAGCTCCCCGGCGTCGGAGTGCCGCTCACCGCTGTGCCGTTGACCGTGACCCGGAAGCCGGCGGTGGCCCATGACGGCACCCTCAGCCGCAGCGCGAAGGCGGCTCTGCCGCCGCCGATGGTGAGAGTGGTGCCCTGCTCCCGCGGGAACGTGGTTGCCTGAGTGACCGTCACGCCCTTTTCGGTCCATGTCAGTTGCGACGGGCTGTAGAGGTTGACGTACAGCGCGCTGCCGTCGGCGGCCTTGAAGTACACCGAGTCCTGGTACCTGGTGGCGCTCTCCATGCCGGTGCCCTCGCAGCAGGTCGTGCCCTGCTTGGGCGTGTAGTCCCGCACATGACCCGGCGTCAGCCCGATGAAGTACGTGACCAGCGGTTTCTCGGCGTCCGCCTTGTCCTGCTTGGAGCCGAGGACCTGGTTGTAGAGCGCCCGCTCGTAGTAGTCCATGTACTTCGGCTGCTGCTCGTGGAAGAACAGCGTCCGGCTCAGCTTCAGCATGTTGTACGCACAGCATGTCTCGGCGGTCGTGCCGCTGATCGTGCCCGCGATCACGTCGCGGGCCTTCCAGAACTCGGCGGTGCTGGTGCCGCCGATGCCGTACATGCGGTGGGGCACGACCATGCCCCAGAAGTTGCGGGCCGCGTCGAGATAGCGCGCCTCGCTTGTGGCGTCGTACAGCCGCAGGTACCCGGTGAAGATCGGTATGTGCTGGTTGGCGTGCAGCCCGTCGAGGATGTCGGTGTTCGCGGCGGAGTTGTCGATGAGCCGGTCGAGGTCGAACAACTGGGCCAGCGCCAGGTGTTCGGCCTTTCCGGTGATCGCGTGCAGGTCGCAGATCACCTCCACGATGCCGCCGAACTCGCCGCTGGAGAACAGCCCCCACATACGCTGCAGCGTGGCCTCGGGCAGCTTGGACAGCCGGGAGTACATCCAGTCGCACATGCCGGACGCGAGATCGAGGGCCCGCGCGTCGTCCGTGGTCAGGTAGGCGTCCAGCACACCCCTGAGGATCTTGTGCGCGGTGTAGTACGGCGCCCACACCTTGGTGTAGTCGCTGCTGGTCCTCGACTCCAGGTCGATGAACTGCGTCTCCGGGTACGCCGCCAGGAACCCGGGGTGGCTGGGCCCGCCCCAGGTGCGGCGCAGGGTGGCGGTGAGGCCGCGGCCGGAGGCATCGGCGAACGTCCCGCCGGCGGTCTCGTCGAAGGCGTACGAGGCCAGGTTGCCGCGGCCGGCGGAGGCGTCGGCGGCCCGGCTGCTCTGCAACTGCGTGATCTCGGCGGCGGTGAGAGCGCGCGACCAGACGTTGAACTCGTCGTAGGCGCCCGCGAAGACGGGGTCGGCGGCGAAGTTGGAGCGGCCCAGCCAGTTGTTGCTGAGGGAGCCGAGGGCGGCCGGGGTGAGGGACATCGCCGTGTTGCGGGCCACGGCGGTGCCGTTCACGTACAGCGTCCCGGTGCCGCCCGCGATCGAGACCGCGAGGTGGTTCCACTGGTTGAGGGGCAGCGCGGCGGTGCCGTCGAGGCCCTGCTCGCCGCCAGGTCCGTTGGCCGTGATGGCGAACCTCGGCACACCTGCGGCATTGCGGGCGGCCAGGTACAGGTACCGGGTGTTGTCGTTCCCGAAGTCGAAGACCCGCGTCCAGTTTGCGTCGTGGGTGGGCTTCACCCAGGCGGACAGGGTGATCGCGGAGGCACCGCCGAGGACGGCGGCGGGCAGATCGACGTACTGGGAGGAGCCGCGGACGTGCTCTGCGGCGGTGCCGAACCTCCCGCTCACGCTCAGCACTGCGGGATCCTTGCGCAACGCCGCGCGCACCTCGGTCAGTGCCCCGACCATGGTGCGGATCTTCTCGACGAACACCTGCTCGCCGGTGCTGGCAAAGGCCTGCGACAGCATGGTCAGGAAGTGCCCGGTGTAGTGCCCGCGCAGATTGCCGTTCGCCTCGCCGTCGAGCCCCTCCCAGCCCCCAGGTGCCACCGCACCGCCGGTGGAGAGGCCGGCGTTGGCACGGAAGACCTGCAGCAGCCGGTTCACGTCGTAGCCGCGGGCGTGGTCCAGCATCAACTGCCGCTTGTCGGCGAAGAGTCCGGGCCTGAGGGCCACGTCGTCGAGGGCGAAGGGCTGGACGGTCCAGGCGGAAGGGGTGACGGCCACGGACTGCGCCTCCTGAACTGCGGCCGAGGCGGCCGAAGCGGCCGAAGCCCGGCCGGTTGCCGAGTGGCTGATCGCGGGAACCGCCGCGGCGAGGGCGGCGGCCTGGAGAAGGGATCGTCTGGAGAGGGGCGGGGCCATGTGTGCTCCTCCACGAGGGGGTGGCGACGACGGGCGTTCAGGCATGTTCGGTACTGCGAACAGCGTACGAACAGTCGACCAGACGATAGGTAGGAGGCGGGCGAGGGTCAACGGGTCTGGAGCGACTTAATTCCGGTCGCCGTTCCGGCCGTTCGGCTCGTCGACCGGCAGGGCCCTACCTCGTCCGGCGCAGCCAGTCGTACGCGGTCCGCGCCGTGAACTCCTCCTGCCCGCCCCGCAGCAGCAGACCGGCCGTCGCGAACTCCGGGGCGTCCGCCTGGCCGGCCACGTATGGGACGGCGATGCAGCGCATGCCGGCCGCGTGTGCGGCTGCGGCGCCCGGGACCGCGTCCTCGACGACCACGCAGTCGGCCGGTGCCGCGCCGAGCCGGCGGGCCGCCTCCAGGAAGACGTCGGGGGCGGGCTTGCCGTGGTCGACCTCGTCGGCGGAGACGACGGTGTGCAGATGGGCGTCCAGGCCCGTGCCGGACAGGATCGCCGTGATGGCCTTCAGGGACGAACCCGAGGCGACGGCCAGGGGGACGCCCTCGGTCGCGAGGAGCTCCACGAACTTGCGCATCTCGGGGTAGGCGCGCGTGGATGTGCGGGCGAGATCCAGGTAGCGGCGGTTCTTGGCGGCGAGCAGTTCGTCGACGGACGCCCGAAGGCCGTACTCCCGCTTCCAGAGCGTCACCGTCTCCAGCGTGCTGATGCCGACGTACCGCTCGTGATCCGACCAGGTGAAGTCGGGAACCCCGTGCTCGGCGAGGACCTGGCGTCCCGCCTCGTAGTAGTTGGGCTCGCTGTCCACGAGTGTTCCGTCGAGATCGAAGATGACCGAAGTGCTGCCGAGACCGCTCATGGCCCCAGGATGTCAAAGGTCATTTCCGGGCCGCCGCCCGCCCGATCGACTCCACCAGGGGCAGCAACCGGTGCGGGACACGCTCGCGCAGGGCGACCTCGCTGCGGGTGCGGACCACGCCGGGCAGGCTGATCAGCTTCTGGATCACGTCCTCCAGGTGGGCGTTGTCGCGAGCCACCACCCGGGTCAGCAGATCGCCCCCACCCGTGATCGAGAACGCCTCGACGATCTCCGGCACGGCGGCGAGCTCGTCGCCCACGTCGTCGAGGTGGCCCTGGGTAACCTCGATGTGCACGAACGCCAGCACGGGATGCCCGAGCGCGGCGGCCGAGAGTGCCGGCCCCGTGCCGGTGATCACTCCGTCCCGCTCCAGCCGGTCGAGGCGGGCCTGCAGCGTGCCCCGCGCGACACCGAGAATGCGGGCGTACTCGCGCACGCTGGTGCGGGGCTGCTCCAGCAGCAGCCGCAGGATGCGGGTGTCGAGCTCGTCCACGGCCATGCCGTCCGGCCTCCTTCGCCCCGTGTCCGCGTCCGCCACGGACCGCCATGGACTGTCATGGACTGTCGTGGACCGCCGTGGATCGTCATGGTCCGTTGGCTCGTCGATGGACGTACGGGGATCGTTATGTCTGTGCCAATGGCTCAGTATTCCAGGCGCCGCTTGAGCCAGGCTGCTCCTGGATGCTGCAATGGACCCGTCGATGGCGCTGCGGATCCCGCGGCGCCTTTTTCATGCCGGAGTAAACCGGAGAAAAGGGGCGGGACGTAGTGCTGAAGAGGGTGTTCGCGGCGCCGGACCCGGGGCGGGCGCGGCTGCGCTTCGCCGTGCGGGCCGTGCTGGGCATCGGGCTCGCGGTCGTCGTCTGCGGCCTGGCCGGACACTCCCTCGTCGGTGCCGTCACCGGCGGGCTCACCGCGCTGCTCGCGCTGTTCACCGTCACCGACGCCACCGTCCGCGGACAGGCGGTCACCACCGCTCTGCTGCCGCTCGTCGGCCTGCCCGTCCTCGCGGCGGCGGCCGAGCTGCACGACCAGCCGGTCGCCCGCGACTTCACCTTCCTCGCCATCGTCGGCGCGGGCGTGTACGCGCGCCGCTGGGGGCCGCGCGGGCACAGCCTCGGTGTGTTCGCGTTCATGACCTTCTTCGTGGCGCAGTTCCTGCAGGCCACCCCGGGCCGGCTGCCCGAGCTCTACGCCGCCGTACTGCTGTCCCTGCTCGCCGCGTCCGCGGTGCGCTTCGGGCTGTGGTGCTACGAACGCCGTCTGCCCCCGGCGCCGGTACCGGCACCGCCGGGCGGCACCGGACTGGCCCGCGTGACCACACGGCAGGCGATCCAGGCCACCGCAGGCGCGGGCTTCGCGCTCGTCGTGGGCCAGCTGGTGTCCGGGCACCGTTGGTACTGGGCCGTCGGCGCCACCTGGTGGATCTTCGTCAACACCACCTCGCGCGGCGAGACCCTGGTCCGCGGCTTCCGCCGGGTCCTCGGCACGGTGATCGGTATCGGCCTGGGCCTGCTCGTCGCCGTCCCGCTGCACGGCGAGACGATCCCGACGGCCGCGCTGCTCGCCGTCTGCGTCTTCGGCATCTTCTACACGGCCGCTGTCTCCTACACCTGGATGATGCTCTGCGTCACGGTGCTGGCCGAGCTCCTCTACGGCCTGCTGGGCGTCCTCCATCCCGCCCTGCTGGCGCTGCGGCTCGCCGAGACCGGCGTCGGGGCGCTCGGCGCCGTGCTGGCCGTGCTGTTCGTGCTGCCCGTGACCACGCATGCCGTCAACGACGCCTGGATCCAGCGCGCCCTGCGCTGCGTCCACGCCGCCACCGCCGAGGCCGCCGCGCGCCTGGCCGGGGACGAGACCGCCGACCCGGCCTCGCGGCTCGCCGAGCTGGAGCAGTTGCTCGGCCGGGTACGTCTGGCACTCGCCCCGCTGGTGCATCCGCTGAACCCGATGTCGGCCCGCAAGCGGCGTGCACGCCACGTCCTGGCCCTGCTCGACGACTGTGCCCGGGAGATCCGCGGTCTGGCCGCCGTCGCCGCCGACCCCGAAGCCTCGCACGACGCCCGCTTGGCCGCGGCGTGCTGGCGCGTCGAGGCCGCGGTCGAGGCGCTGACCGGCGGTGCGGATGTCGACGCTCCTCACACGCACCCGACGGGGCCGGATCCCGCACTGACTCATCTGCACGGCCTGGAACGGGCCCTGGCCGAACTGTCCCAGCCCCTGCGCACGCCGTCCGGGTCGCGACTCGTCGGAGCGTGAGAACGCCGGGAACCCGCGAGCCGTGCGGGAGCGGCCCGCGGGTGCGCTTCCCGGAGTGTGCCCACGCGTGTGCCCCCAGCAGCGCCACGCCCGTCTGCCACCAGACCTACGAGTCGGTGCAGCGGCAACCCGGCTACCTGCATCACCCCAAGGCCAGAGCCCCGGGTCAGGGGTGGGCGACGACCGTACGCGCCGACATTTTGAACGGCTCTTGGTCTAGACCGATGATGATCCGCTGCTACCGTCAGCCCGGACGGCACCCGACCGGAAGGGGACAGCGGTGGCAGATGGTGACAGGCGGGCACGGCGAGCCTACATCGGGTCGTTCACGGCAGCCGGGGGCCCCGGGATCGTGACGGCGTCCGTGGCCGCGGGCAGCGGCGCGTTGACCGTCCTGGGAGGCGCGGACGACGTGCCCGACCCCGCGTACCTGGCCCTGTCGCCCGGCGGCGACACGCTCTACGCGGTCAGCGAGACCGCGGAGGGCGCGGTGGCCGCGTACCGCGTGACCGGGGACAAGCCGGAACTCATCGGACCACCGGTCCCGGTCGGCGCCGGCGGACCCACCCACCTCAGTCTCTTCGCCGGCCACGTCCTGACCGCCAACTACGGCTCCGGCAGCGTCACCGCCGTGCCCGTCCGCGTCGACGGCACCCTCGCGGGCGCCCCGTCCGCCGTCCTCCAGCACACCGGCTCGGGCCCGCACACGCCACGCCAGCAGGGCCCGCACGCCCATCATGTGCAGCCCGACCCGAGCGGCCGCTGGGCCCTCAGCGTGGACCTCGGCACCGACTCTGTGCGGGTGTGCACGCTGGCCGGCGGCGCACTCGACGTGCACCGGGAGATCGCCCTGCGGCCGGGCTCGGGCCCTCGCCACCTGGCGTTCCACCCGCATGGCCCGTACGCGTACGTCGTCAACGAACTCACCCCCACCGTCACCGTCTGCCACTGGGACGCCGACGACGGCACGCTCAAGCCGCTGACGGAGACGCCGGTCCTGCCGGGCGGCCCGGCCGGCGACGCCTATCCGTCCGGCATCGTCGCCTCGCCCGACGGCCGCTTCGTATGGACCGCGACCCGCGGCGAGGACGTGCTGTCGACGTTCGCCGTCGAGGGTGAGGAACTGCGGCTCGTCGGGACGGTGATCTGCGCCGGCCACTGGCCTCGCGCGCTCACCGAGGCGGACGGGTTCCTGTACGTCGCGAACGAGCGCTCCGGTGACGTCACCTGGTTCGCCCTGGACCCCGACAGAGGGCTCCCGCGCTACGAGGGCTCGATCGAGGTGCCGGCGGCGTCCTGCGTGGTCATCGGCCCGGACGTCAGCAGGGCGTGACCGCACGCCGAAGGGCCCGCTCCGGATGTGGAGCGGGCCCTTCGGCGTTACGACCGCGACGCGCACGCCAGACGTGCGGTCACGTGCACATCCGGTGCGTCAGCGGGCCGGCGTGCCCTGCGCCTGCTGCGGGGCGATGCCCAGCGCCGTCGTGTACTTCGACAGGGCGAGCTTGCCGATCGCCGGGTACGGGCCGAGCGCCTCGGCGGCGGAGCAGCCCGCCTCATGAGCGGCCTCCGCGACCACGCTCGGGTCGATCTCCGGCCCTATCAGGTACGGCGCCAGCGCCAGCTGCTGGGAGCCCGAGTTGCGCAGCTGCTCGGCGACCGCCGAGATCGAGCCGTCCTGGTCCAGGGCCGCCGCCATCACCGGCACGGCCAGGCGCGCGGCGAGCAGCATGCCGGTGATCCCGGCCGCCTGCACGGCCTCCTCGCCGCCGACGGAGGCCAGGACGATGCCGTCCGCGGCCGTGGCCACGGTGAACAGGCGGGCACGGTCGGCGCGGGCCAGACCGGCCTCGGACAGGCGCACGTGCAGCGCCTCGGCGAGCAGCGGGTGCGGGCCCAGCACATCGGTCAGGTCGGCCGCGACGCGGCTGTCCATCACGGCCTGACGGATGACGCGCAGCAGCGCGCTGTCCGGGCCGGCGAGCAGCGGCACGACGACGGCGACGGGGCCCTCCGGCTCCTTGGCCTGCACCCCTGCGGCGATCGCCTGCTCATAACGGGCGGCGCGCTCCTCGGCGGCGTGCACGAGCACCGACTGGACAGTGGGGAACTCCACGTCATCGCCGTCGACGTACCCGATCCGGGCGTCGAGGCCGGGGAGCTCGGAGCGGGCGATGCTCACGACCTCATCGGCGAGACCGCGGGTCGCGGCGCTAGGCGTGCCCGGCACCGCGAGGACGAGCGCGGGTGCGCCCTCGGGAGCCGCCACGGGCTCGGGTCGGCGGTGCCGCCCGGGCTGACGAGGTCGCGGCATTCGTACTGGCAGGCCGGACGCGGGCCCAGTGGGGGAGCTCATGGCGACGCATGTTACTGGCTTCTTGGGCTCCCCTGTTCGGGGAGGGTGCAGGTGAGCGGTATCCGTCCGCTTTTGTCTGATTGAGTTACGTGCAGAGTGGAACCGGACGGCATAGGTGGATCAGTCCCCCTTGTCGTTCACCACGCAGAGCATCGCCTCGTCACTCGGCAGAGTGAGCGCGTCCGTCGCGAGATCGGTCGCGATGCGCACCGACCCGTCGAGCGGATCCCCTGCGGCCGGCACCCTCCGTGCGTGCGGCAGGCGCTTCCCCAACTCCTCTACCAGGGGTACGACGAGAGGGTCACCCATCTTGAACAGGCCGCCGGTGAGCGCTACTTGGGGCTCCCCGGCCGTGGGGCAGACGGCGGCCGCGGAGTCGGCCATGTGCCGTGCGGCGGCCCGCAGGATGTCGGCGGCCACCGCATCGCCGTCGGCGCAGGCGGCCACATCGGGAGCGAAGGAGGCCAGGACGGCAGGGCGGTCGGGCCGTGGATACAGCTTCCCGGGCAGCCCTCGCACCGGGCCGAACAATTCCTCGGCGCGGGCCAGCAGTCCGGCCGACCCGCCGGGCCGCCCGTCGTGCGCGCGCAGCGCCGCCTCCAGCCCGGCCCGTCCGATCCAGGCGCCGCTGCCGCAGTCGCCGAGCAGATGCCCCCAGCCGTCCGCGCGGCGCCAGTCGGTCAGGTCGGTGCCGATCGTGATGAGTCCCGTACCGGCGGCGACCACGGCACCGGGCCTCGGCCCGAGGGCGCCGACATAGGCGGTGACGGCATCCGCGGCGAGCGCGATCCGCCCGATGCCGAACTCCCGCCCCAGCGCGCCCGGCAGTTCGGCCCGCAGCCCATCACCCAGGCTGGCCATCCCGGCAGCCCCAACGGCGGCCGCGTCCAGCCGGTCCACACCTGCCTCGGCCACCAGCGCCCGCACCATGGGCACGAGTTGCTCCATGAAGTGCCCGGGGTCGATGCCCCGATCTCCGGTACGAACCGGCTCGCGGGACTCCCGGCGGGCCGTCGCCGCACGGCCGACGGTGCCGACGACGACTCGCAGGCCGGACCCTCCCGAGTCGACGGCGAGGAATCCGCAGTGGGCGGTCACGGCAGGCGCCAGTCCACCGGCTGTCCTCCCTGTCCGATCAGCAGGTCGTTGGCCCGGCTGAACGGGCGGGAGCCGAAGAAGCCGCGGTCGGCGGACATGGGGGAGGGGTGAGCGGACTCCACCGACGGGAGTCTGCCGAGAAGGGGACGGAGGTTGCGGGCGTCTCTGCCCCAGAGGATGGAGACCAGCGGCTTGCCACGTTCGGCGAGCGCGCGGATGGCCTGCTCGGTGACCTCCTCCCAGCCCTTGCCGCGATGGGCAGCCGGTTTGCGCGGGGCCGTGGTGAGCGCCCTGTTGAGCAGCAGCACGCCCTGCTCGGTCCACGGCGTCAGATCGCCGTTCGACGGCTGCGGCAGCCCCAGGTCGGTGTTGAGCTCCCGGTATATGTTGATGAGGCTGCCCGGCAGCGGACGTACATCGGGCGCCACCGAGAATGAATGTCCCACTGCATGTCCTGGGGTCGGATACGGGTCCTGTCCGACGATCAGGACCCGAACGTCGTCGAAGGGCTGCTGGAAGGCCCTCAGGACGTTCGGCCCGGCCGGTAGATAGGTGCGTCCCGCGGCGATCTCCGCGCGCAGGAAGTCGCCCATCCCGGCGATCCGTTCGGCAACGGGTTCCAGGGCCTTCACCCAGCCCGCCTCGACGATTTCATGCAAGGGTCGTGGTGCCACGGGCGTCACCCTACTGCCGCACGGGCGGGGGTGATCAACCAGTGGCCAAGGCCGGCCCCTAAGCCCCGACGGCGGCCCCGACGGCTCATCGGACCACCGCGGCCCTGACGCACAGCACGTCCGGCAGATGCGACGCCAACTGCTGCCAGCTGTCGCCGTCGTCGGCCGAGGCGAACACCTCGCCGTTGCGATTGCCGAAGTACACGCCCGCCGGGTCCGCGTCGTCCGTGCACATCGCGTCACGCAGCACCGTGCCGTAGTGGTCGTCCTGCGGCAGCCCCGCCGACAGCGGCTCCCAGGTCTTGCCCGCGTCCGCCGTACGGAAGACGCGACAGCGGTGGTCGGCCGGGACGCGGTCCGAGTCGGCGTTGATCGGGAACACGAACGCCGTCTCGCCGCGGTGGGGGTGCGCGGCCACGGCGAAGCCGAACGTGGAGGGCAGGCCCTCACCGATGTCCGTCCAGTTCGCGCCCGCGTCGTCGCTGCGGTACACGCCCCAGTGGTTCTGCAGATACAGCCGGTCCGGCGTCGCCGCGTCCTGCGCGATCTTGTGGACGCACTGGCCGAACTCAGGGTTCGGATCCGGCAGGAACACCGCGGAGACACCGGAGTTGGACGGCGACCAGCTCGCACCGCCGTCGGCGGTCCTGAACACCCCCGCCGTCGAGACGGCGACCGTCACGGCCTGCGGGTCGCGCTTGTCGGTGAGCACCGTGTGCAGGCCCTCACCGCCGCCGCCCGGGACCCACTTCGACCGGGTCGGGTGCTCCCACAGCGGGCGGACCAGTTCGAAGGTCTCACCGCGGTCCTCCGAGCGGTACAGCGCCGCCGGTTCCGTGCCCGCGTACACCACGTCGGGCTCCGCGGCCGCCGGGTGCAACTGCCACACGCGCTCCAGCGAAGCGTCCGTGTCCTTGGGGAACTTGACGGCCGGCTGGGCCGGTTCGGTCCAGGTGCGGCCCAGGTCGTCGGAGTGGAAGACCGACGGGCCCCAGTGGGCGCTGTCGCCGCCCGCCAGAAGTCGCGGACGCTCGCCGCGGGTGTCGATGGCGACCGAGTAAACGGCCTGGGCGTTGAAGTACGGACTCTCGTCGAACTCCCAGGTGCCACCTCGCCTCCGCCCGATGAACAGGCCCTTGCGCGTGCCCACGGCGAGCATTACCTCGGTCATGCCGACCACCTCCGCGACGTCTTTGTCTCAGGTACCGGCCAGTCTGCACCCCGGCACTGACAGTCACCTCTGGAAACGCTTACGTCGCAGGTCAGCGCGGCGATGATAGCCCTCCGCCAGGAGCTGCGGGCACTTTCGTGAAGACGCCCGCGAGGGCCGCGTGACCCGTGCCACGGTCGATCCCGGTACGTGCAGTGAGCATCCGCCTCCCGTCTCCCGTATGGGATGGCGGCCGGTCCGGCAGGCACGTTCGTGCGCTCATGAGGAGGAAGCCTTCGATGGCGTTCCGTGGTCCGAAGGTGTGGCTGTGGCGCTGGCGGCGCAATCCGCTCAAGCGCCGGGCCGACGCGGTGGAGGGCTGGGTACTCGTCGCCGCCTGGGTACTGACTGTCCTGTGCGGAGTGCTCGCCGGCCTGGCGACGGCCCGCACGGTGGAGCAGGGGATGACCCGGGAGCGCGTCGAGTGGAGGCCCGCCGTGGCCCTGCTCACCGAGCGGGCACCGGGCACGTTCGACGCGCGCTCCGGCACGTCGAGCAGCGAGTACGTGTGGGCGGAGGTCCGCTGGAGCGTGCGGGACGGTTCCCCGCACACCGGCCAGGCCCGCGTCCGTCCCGGCAGCGGCGTCGGCACGCCGGTCACCGTCTGGACGGACCCGCAGGGCCGCCTGGTGACCCGTCCGGCCACCCCCTCCGAGGCCCGCACCCGAGCCACCCTGGTCGGCGGCCTCGCAGGCTTCTGCGCCGCGTCCGTCCCCTTCGTCGCCGGCCGGGCCCTCCGCAGCCGCCTGGAGAGCCGGCGCATCGACCACTGGGGCTACGAGTGGGCACGCTTCGGGCCGCTGTGGGGCGGCCGGACGACGGGGTGACGGCCGTACGGGAGCTCAGCCCAACGACAGGTCGTGGTTGCCTCACGACAGGTCGTGGTTGCCTCGGCGGGCACGGGAGGCGGCCCCGCAGCGACCCCACTCACCGCGTCCATGAAGTAGCGCGGTCCCAGCCGCGCTCGAGGCGGTGCCCCGCACGGCACTGACCGACGGCACGGCGCGGCGACCTGGCCCATATCCCGAGGGCGGCCCCCGGCCGGTCCGGCCCCCCTTTTCCCGCCCCCCCCTGGGGCGCCCGTCAAGCAGTCAGTCTCGCGCTTCTTCAGCCACTACGGCGCCCGCCCCGGGCCGCACCTCGGCGCTCAGTCCTCGGCCCTCATCCCACAGCACAGGGCAACGCCCGCCCCAGAATCCCGTCCACGTCCGCCGCGTCCGGCAGCGTGCCGAAGGCGTGGCCCCAGTCGCCGCCCAGTCGGGTCGCGCAGAAGGCGTCGGCGATGGGTGTGGGGGCGTGGCGGATCAGGAGGGAGGCCTGGAGGGTGAGGGCCATCAGCTCGACCAGGCGGCGGGCCGAGGCCTCGGAGCCCGTGGCGAGCAGGGACTTCAGACGGGTCACCGACGCGTCCAGACGCGCGTCCGCCCCCTGCGCCAGGGCAAGTTCGGCGAAGAGCGCCTCGGCAGTCCCCGGCTCCCGGCTCAAGGCCCGCAGGACGTCGAGGGCGTTGACGTTCCCCGAGCCCTCCCAGATCGACAGGAGCGGAGCCTCGCGGTAGTGGCGGGGCATGCCCGACTCCTCGACGTAGCCGTTGCCGCCGAGGCACTCGAGGGCCTCCGCGGTGAAGGCCGGACCCCGCTTGGTGACCCAGTACTTGCCGACGGCCGTGGCGATCCGGCGGAAGGCCGCCTCGGTCCCGTCCGCGTCATCCCCGCGCACCACCCGGTCGGCCGCGCCGGCCAGCCGTAGCGTGAGCGTCGTGGCGGCCTCGGACTCCAGCGCCAGGTCGGCCAGGACGTTGCGCATCAGCGGCTGGTCGAGCAGCCGCGCCCCGAACGCGCTGCGGTGGCGCACATGGTGCCCCGCCTCGACGAGCGTCTTGCGCATCAGCACCGCCGAGGACATCACGCAGTCCAGCCGGGTGCAGTTGACCATCTCGATGATCGTCTTGACGCCCCGTCCCTCGGGCCCCACCAGCCAGGCGACGGTGCCGTCGAACTCGGGCTCGGAGGAGGCGTTGGAACGGTTGCCCAGCTTGTCCTTCAGACGCTGGATGCGGAACGTGTTGCGGCTGCCGTCGGGCAGGACACGCGGCACGAGGAAGCAGGACAGCCCGCCGGGCGCTTGCGCCAGGACCAGGAAGACGTCGCACATGGGCGCCGAGGTGAACCACTTGTGCCCGCGCAGCGTGTACACCCCGGGCTCGGCCGTCGGCGACGCCGTGGTGGTGTTCGTACGGACGTCGGAGCCGCCCTGCTTCTCGGTCATCCCCATGCCCGCGAGCAGCCCCGGCTTCTCGGTGGGCACGCGCAGCTCCGGGTCGTACTCCCGGCTGGTCAGCAGAGGTTCGTAGACCTTCGCGAGCTCGGGCTGCCGGCGCAGCACGGGGACGGCGGCGTACGTCATCGACGTCGGGCAGCCGTGTCCCGCCTCCGCGTGCCCCCACACCAGTCCGCCCGCGGTCCGCGCGACGTGCGCTCCGGGCCGCTCGTCCGCCCAGGGCGCCGCCGCCAGCCCCTCGCCGACCGCGACCCGCATCAGGTGGTGCCAGCTCGGATGGAACTCGACCTCGTCGACGCGATGCCCGTACCGGTCGTGCGTACGCAGCTCGGGCTCGTGACGGTTGGCCTGCTCACCCCACTCCTGCGCCTCGGCGCTCCCGGCCCGCAGGCCCAGCCGCCGGATGTCCGCCTCGGCCCACGCGGCCCCCTCGCGGCGCAGCCCCTCGATCAGGGCCATGTCCTCGGAGGCGTCGTACGGCGCCAGGGGAGGGGGCTGGTTGGTGACGTCGTGGGTGCCGTACTGCCCGGACTGCTCCGGCGCGACTCCGGACTGCTCCTGCGCGAGTATCGAGACCATGCCGTCAGTGTTGCACCATGGCTGCGGTTGCAGCAATCCTGTAATACGCCGAGCCGGCACGTAAGGTACCTGGCCATGCCGAACAACCCGTCAACGCCGCCCGACGAGGTGGACCTGCGCCCGCTGTCCGCCCGGTCGGTCGTCCTGAGCCTGCTGCTGGGTCTGCATCCGCCCGAGCTGCCGGTGAAGGAGCTGGTGCGCAGCGTGGAGCCGTTCGGGATCGCGGGGTCCACCCTGCGGGCCGCGCTCAGCCGGATGGTCGCGGCCGGCGACCTGCGGCGCACCGACACGGTCTACCGGCTCAGCGACCGGCTGCTGGACCGCCAGCGGCGGCAGGACGACGCCGTCCACCCCGAGACCCTGCCCTGGGACGGCGACTGGGAGATGGTCGTCGTCACCGCCACGGGCCGTGGCCCCGCCGAACGCGCGGAACTGCGCACCGAGCTGACCCGGCTCCGGCTCGCCGAGCTCCGCGAGGGCGTCTGGCTGCGCCCGGCCAACCTGCTCCGGCCCCTGCCGGGCGACCTCGCCCAGGTGGCCCAGCGCTACATGTCCCGCCCCGACGGCCCGGCACCCGAGCTCGCCGCGAGCCTGTGGCCGCTGTGTGCCTGGGCCGGCACCGGACGAGCCCTGCTCACGGAGGTCGCCCACGCGCGACGGCCGTCCGACCGTTTCACCGCCTTCGCGGCCGTCGTCCGGCACCTGCTCGCCGACCCGGTACTGCCCCATGAACTCCTGCCCGCCGACTGGCCGGGCGACCGGCTGCGCGCCGCGTACGCGGACTACCGACGGGAACTCGCCGAGGACGCACGCGCGCGTGACGGGAACGACCGCTCCAAGCAGCGCACGCGCGCGTGACGGGCACGACGCCTCCGACAGCGCACGCGCGCGTGCCCGCAGCTGACCGCGCACGACACGGCGGCCGCCCGAAGCGCCGTGCGGGGACGCTTCGGACGGCCGCTTTCACCGTGGGGGGACTACCTGCGGGCGGGTGCTACCGGTAGGTGATGTCCGAGCTGGAGTACAGGCAGTTCGTGCTGTCCGGCCCGGTACCCACGGCCGTGTTGTTGTTGTACTTCTGGCACGGGATGACCTTGCGGCCGGCGTCGTTGAGGATCGTGATGCCGCGCAGCGTCGCCACGTCGCCCCGGTTGACGTTGATGCCGACCAGACGCGCGGTGGACCCCGTGCCGGTCACCTCGATGTTGCTGAGGTTGACCTTGCGCGTGTGCTGCGTGGAGCAGTCGCCGCACGAGCGGTACAGCGTCTTGAAGTCGCTGACGGCGAAGTTGGAGATGTTCAGCGTGCCGGGTCCGTTGTGCTGGAAGACCTTGTCGGCGGCCTTCTTGGCGCCACCGCCGGTCACCGTGTAGGTGGAGCCGCCCCGGAAGGTGGCCGCGTCCTCGCCGACGTCCTCCCACCACACGTTCTGCAGGGTGCAGTTGCCCTCGCAGTGGATGCCGTCGGCGCCGGGCGCCCCGATGATGACGTTCTTCAGCGTCGCGCCGGCCGCGAGCTTGAAGATCGGGTCCTGGCCCTCCTCCTGACCGTCGCCGGCCAGGTCGCCACTGCCGTAGTAGCGGACCATGCCGCCGTCGCGGACGCCGGACACGGAGATGGTGGAGCTCACCGGCTGGCTGCTGCTGGGCGTCGGCCAGGTGGCGGCGCTCGCCGGTGGCGCACCGACTGTTGTGATCATGACAGATGAGAGGCCGAGGGCGGTCAGGCCGCCGGTCAGTGCGCGCCGACGGGTGCGGGGCTTTGCTGGTGAAGTCATGTCCCGTATGCCTTCTTCCAGTTGTGGGGGTGTCGGATGGGAGGTGCCGGGTCTTCTTCCTGGTGGGGGTGGTCAGAGCTTCCCGGCGCCCGCGCCGGACGTCACCGAGGTGACGACGGTGGACGCGGACTCCGCGGTGTAGCCGTAGGGCGGCGTGGTGAAGGTGCCGACCCGGGAGATCTCGGTCGCGGCCCCGCCGAGATCGTTGCCGCGCAGATTGGCGTAGCCGTCGATGTCGCTGCTGCGGTTCGTGGTGACGGCGATCTTGGTGTCGCGGAAGACGTTGTTCTCCACGAGCAGTTGGGCGCCCATGCGCGAGTGACAGGCGGTGTCCGCGCCGGTCACGTAGTTGTTGTAGAAGTGCCCGGTGCCGAAGCGCAGGCTGGGGATGCGCGAGTAGACGTTGCTGAACTGGTTGTGGTGGTACGTCACTTTCAGGTGCCCGGTGTCCTCGCTCGCGTTGTTGTCGCTGTGACCGACGAGCGAGCCCTTGAAGTGGTCCTTGAAGGTGTTCCAGGACACCGTGACGTTGTCCGAGCCGTGATTGACGTCCAGCAGGCCGTCGTAGTGGTCCTTGTCGTGCTCACGGTCGGCCGAGAAGGAGTTGTGGTCGATCCACACCTTCGTCGACTCCTGGACGGTGACACCGTCGGCCGGCGCCACCGGCTTGCTGATGTTCAGGTTCCGGATGACGACGTTGGTGACCTCCTTCAGGCGCAGTCCGCCGCCCGTGAATCCGGACGACGAACCGACGCCCAGCACCGTGGTGTTGGAGCCGACGTCCACCTGGCCGCTCAGCGAGATGAGGCCGTTGACCCGGACGACCTTGGCCGAGTTGCCGGTGACCGCCGCCTTGAAGGCGTCCAGCGTCGAGACGGTGACGGCCGAGGCGTTGCCGCCGCCGGTCGTCCCGGCGCCGAACCCGACCGGCGAGGTCTCGCCCGCCCCGGCCGACTGCGGCAGGACGATGACGGCCGCGGCGGCGAGGACGGCTGCGGCGGCCGTCGCCAGTGCGGCTCTTTGCGGGCGTGCACGTGGGGGGAGAGTTCGCATGCGGTGCGTCCCTTCGGGAGGAGCGACACGATCATGTACGTGAACTGTGAACGTCATGCAGAACGTGGTGCGCGGGCGGTGTGGCCGTGTGGGGGTGTGGTGCAGCGAGTCGGTCACACTGCTGAACGGAACGTAGGGGGCAAGCGCTTTCTAGTCAACGCTTTGCGCGGAAGAACTCGTCTGACCTGGTGGGGGTAAGGGCTCTCATGAGACGCGGTGTGGGAGCGCTTCCATGCTGAACGTGTCCATGCCACGATGCCCCTCCGTGAGGCCCCTCCCGCGACCAGAAGGGACAAGGACGTGCCCACCCCCATCCGCACGACCGCGACAAGAAGGCCCCGGACGCTGCTAGCCGCCCTCCTGCCGCTGTTGGCGGCCCTGCTGCTCGCCGCCCCCACGGCCGCCGCCCGCCCCGACGCCGCCGACGCCGTGCCGAGCGCGACGCTGACCGAGGTCACCGACTTCGGCACCAACCCCAGCAACCTGCGGATGTACGTGTACGTGCCGGACGGCGTCACAGCCCATCCGGCGGTCCTGGTGGCCGTGCACTGGTGCACCGGCTCCGGGCCGGACATGTACAACGGCACCGAGTACGACACGCTCGCCGACCAGTACGGCTTCGTCGTGGTCTACCCGTCCGTCACCCGCAGCAGCAAGTGCTTCGACGTGTCCTCGCCGCAGGCGCTGCGGCGCGACGGCGGCAGCGACCCGGTCGGCATCAGGTCCATGGTCGACTGGGTGACCCGCACCTACGACGCCGACACCGACCGCGTCTTCGCCACCGGCATCTCCTCCGGCGCGATGATGACGAACGTCCTGCTCGGCGACTACCCCGACGTGTTCGCCGCGGGCGCGGCCTTCTCGGGCGTCCCCTTCGGCTGCTTCGCCACCACCGACGGCTCCGAGTGGAACAGCGCCTGCGCGAACGGCACCGTCACGCACACCCCGCAGCACTGGGGCGACCTGGTGCGCGGCGCCTACCCCGGCTACACCGGACCCCGCCCGCGCATGCAGCTGTGGCACGGCACCGAGGACGACGTCCTGCGCCACCCCAACCTCGGGGAGATGATCAAGCAGTGGACGACCGTCCAGGGCGCCGGCCAGACCCCGGCCGCCACGGGCACACCCCAGTCCGGCTGGACCCGCACCCGCTACGGCGGCACCGGTGACCGGGCCCCCGTCGAGGCGATCAGCCTCCAGGGCGTCGGCCACAACCTGTACGGCTACGGCATGGCGGCCCGGGTGCTCACCTTCTTCGGCCTCGACAGCGGCGGCCCGGCGCCCCAGCCGCAGCCCGGCGCCTGCAAGGTCACCGCGACCACCAACGCCTGGAACACGGGCCTGACCGCCTCCGTGACGATCACCAACACGAGCACGACGGCGGTCAACGGCTGGCGGCTCGGCTTCACACTGCCTGCCGGCCAGTCGATCACCAACGGCTGGGGAGCCACCTACGCCCCGGCCTCCGGCGCGGTGACGGCGAGCAGCGCCTCGTACAACGCGGCGCTCGCGCCCGGGGCGAGCGTCAGCATCGGCTACCAGGCGGACCACACCGGGAACAGCGCGGCGCCGGGCACCTTCACGCTCAACGGGACGGGCTGCACCTCAGGGTGATGGCCCTCGGTGAGGAGGCAGGACCCGCGAGATCCCTCGCGCCGCCCGGGCGCGGATGACATGCCGTTTTCCGGGAACCCGGCCGCACGCAAGCCGACGTCGAACGAGCTGCGAGGGCGAGCGATGGTTCTGGGACTGCTCACACGTCCGACAGCCGCCGCGGCCGAGATGGTCGCGGCCGGGCCCCGGCTGCTCGCCCGAGGAGCGGCCCCCGCGGTGGGACTCGCCGCGGGGGCGGTCGCCGGAACGGCCCGGGCCGGTGTGCGGGGTGCCGACAGCGCTGTGCGTGTGGTGCGCGTCGCCCGCAACTCGCTGCCCCTTCGCCCGCAGCCCTGGCGGTCCGGCGCCCGTACTCATCTCGCCCTGCGGCCCGAGTCGTCGGAGCGGGTACGGCTGGAGGGCGGGCTGGAGCACGCCGCCCGCAACGTCGCCGCGACGCTGATGGAGCGGCCGGACGTGTTGCTCGCCTACTGGGACGGCGGGCTGAGCCGGCTCGTGGTGACGGCCGTCGAGGAGTCGGCCGGCGACCAGGTGGTGGACAAGGCGGTCGAGATCGCGGCCCGGCACGGGCTGGCCCGGACCGACAATTCGGTGGACGAGATCGCCCACCCCGCCGACCCCGCCGGGGTACGGGCCGCCGCCACGACGCTCGCCGCCGACGGGGTGGGCATCGCGGCGGCGTTCGCCGGCCACGCCCTGCGCCTGCCGGCCTCGCCCCGGTCGGTGACCGCGCTGGTGACGCTGCTGCGGGAGAACCCGCGCTTCCGGGGCTGGCTGCGGGCCAGGATCGGCCGCTCCCGCATGGACATGGTGCTGGCCATGGCTAACGCCGCCGTCCACGGGGCCGGCCGGACCCCGACCGCTCTCGTGCTCGACGGCACGCTGCGCTCGCTCCAGTTGGCGGAGACAGTGGCTCGCGTGGCGGCGTTCGACAAGGTCCACGACGAGGTATCCGCACCGGACCGGTCCAGCGTGGCCGGGGCAGCCTTCCCGCGTCCGCCGCTGCGCACCTCCCCGGCGCAGGAGTACGCCGCGCACGCCGAGACCGGCAGCCTGGTGGGTGCGGCGGCGATGCTGCTGGTCAAACACGACGGCACCGAGGCGGCGGAGGCGGTGCTCGCCGGCTCACCCAAGGCCGCCCGCTACGGGCCCGCCGCCTTCCACGCCGTACTGAGTTCCGCGCTGTCCCGCGCCGGCGTCCTGGTGCGGGACCCGGAGCGGCTGCGGCAGCTGGAGATGGCCGACACGGTCGTCCTGCATCCGAGCGCGCTGCGGACTCCGGGCGCCGACGCGGACCCGTGGGCGGAGACCGTGCTGGACGCGGCACGGCGCGCGGGCCTGCGGGTCGTGATGGTGGACGACCCTGCCCTGGCCGACTTCACGAACCTCGCCGACCAGGTGGTGCGCGACGAGCGGTCGCTGAGCGACGTGGTCAACGCGTTGCGCGCCGACAAGGACAGCGTCGTCGTCACGGTCGCGCGTCCGGCGCAGGACGACGAGGACATCCTCGCCGGGCTGCTCGCCGGCGATGTGGCCGTCGCCCTCACCGACCAGGACGGAGCCGTCGTCTGGGGCGCCGACGTGCTGGCCCTGCACGGTCTTGCCGACGTGTGGCGGCTGTTGCGGGCGGTCCCGGCCGCGCGCGGCGTCGGTCGCAGGTCGCAGGTGCTGGCCCGGTCCGGTGCCGCCCTGTCCGGGCTCCTGGTGGCGATCGGCAAGTCCTCGCGCGGGCGCCCGACGCCGTGGCCCGGGCTGCGGCACACGCCGGTCGACCTGAGCGCGGCATGGGCCCTGCTGACCGGCGGCCGTGCGGCCCTCGGAGTGGCGGCGGCCCGCGCACCGCATCCCCGGCCGCGCGTGGCCTGGCACGAGCTGGAGCACACCGAGGTCCGCGAACGGCTGGAGCACGAGAAGGGCCCGGAGCCGACCGGCCCCGAGCAGGTCACCGGCGGCGCGCGCAAGGTGATCCGCAGGATGGGCCGGCATCCCCTGTTCGCACCGCTGAGCGGGCCGGTCCAGCTCGCCCGGGCCGTGCGCGGCGAGCTCGACGACCCCCTCACCCCGGTGCTGGCCGTCGGCTCGGCCGCCGAGGCGATTCTCGGCTCCGTGGTGGACGCCCTGCTGGTCGTCGGCGCGCTCGACCTGAACGCCCTGGTCGGCGGCGTCCAGCGGATGCGGGCCGAGCGGGCCTTGTCCGGACTGCTGGCGAAGCAGAAGCAGAAGGCGCGCGTCACCACCGAGGAACCGGAGTCCCAGCCGCACGTCGTGGACGCCGCCAGGCTGAGCCCCGGCGACCTGATCGAACTCCGGGCGGACGACGTGGTGCCCGCCGATGCCCGGCTGGTGTGGGAGGACGGTCTGGAGGTGGACGAGTCCGCGCTGACAGGGGAGTCCCTGGCGGCCGACAAGGGGATCGAGCCGACGCCGGACGCCGCCGTGCCGGACCGCAGCTCCATGGTGTTCGAGGGCACCACCGTGGTGGCCGGAAACGCCCGGGCCATCGTGGTGGACACCGGGGACCGGACGGAGGCCGCCCGGGCCGTGGCCCTCGCCGCCCGCACCCCACCGTCCGCCGGAGTGCAGGCCAGGCTGCGGGAACTCACCGACAAGGCCCTGCCGTGGACCCTCGCCGGCGGTGCCGGGGTGACCGCGCTGTCGCTGCTGCGCGGCACGCCGATCCACCGGGCCGTCAGCGGCGGCGTGGCGGTGGCCGTGGCCGCGGTCCCCGAAGGGCTGCCGCTGGTGGCGACCGTCGCCCAGCTGGCCGCCGCCCGTCGGCTCAGCCACCGCGGAGTCCTCGTCCGCGCCCCGCGCACCCTTGAGGCGCTCGGCCGGATGGACACCATCTGCTTCGACAAGACCGGCACACTCACCGAGAACAAGCTCCGCCTGGTCCGCGTGACGGACGCCGACGGCAAGGTCCACACGCCGGACGAGCACGACCCCACGCTGCGGACCGCGGCCCGCGCCTGCCCCCAGCTGAACGGCGGCACGGACCGGCCGGTGCACGCCACCGACGAGGCCGTCCTGGACGCGGCCGGCCCCGACCCTGACTGGTCCCAGACCGAGGGACTGCCCTTCGCGGCCGACCGTGGCTACGCCGCCGCCGTCGGCCGGACCGAGGACGGCACCGCGGTACTCGTCGTCAAGGGCGCCCCCGAGACGGTGCTGCCCGCCTGCGCCGACCTGCCCTCCTCGGCATCGGACGCGGCGCACGATCTGGCCGGCGACGGACTGCGGGTCCTGGCGGTGGCCCGGCGCCCGCTCGACTCGGCGGAGAAGGCCGCCGACGTCCTGGAACAGCCCCTGGACGGGCTGGAGTTCACCGGTCTGCTCGCGCTCGCCGACGTACCGCGGGCCACCTCCACAGCGCTGGTCGAGGGCCTGCGCGCGGCCGGCGTACGACCCGTCATGCTGACCGGGGACCATCCGCAGACCGCGCGGGCCATCGCCGCCGAACTGGGCTGGCCCGAGGACACCGGCGTGGTCACGGGCGACGAGCTGGCGTCCGCGGACCGGGAGGAACGCGCCCGGATGCTGCGCGACATGGGCGTCGTGGCCCGTGTCGCTCCCGAGCAGAAACTCCAGGTGGTCGAGGCGCTGCGGGACGCCGGGCGGGTGGTCGGCATGGTCGGCGACGGAGCCAACGACGCCGCGGCCATCCGCGCCGCCGACATCGGCGTCGGCATCGACGCCCGCGGCTCGGCGGCCGCCCGCAACGCCGCCGACCTCGTCCTCACCAACGGCGACCTGACGGTCCTGATCCAGGCGGTCGCAGAAGGCCGGGCCCTGTGGCACAGCGTCGCCGACGCCATCGCCATCCTGATCGGCGGCAACGCGGGCGAGGTGGGCTTCGGCCTCCTCGGCACGCTGCTTTCGGGCGCCGCGCCCCTGTCCACCCGCCAGATGCTGCTGGTGAACCTGTTCACGGACCTGTTCCCGGCCATGGCGGTCGCCGTGACGCCGAAGGAGGCGGAGGGAGCCGACACGGAATCCGCGACGGAGGATGCGGACGCGGGCTCCGAGGCGGGGAAGCAGGGTGCGGGTTCCGAAGCGGCACCCGCAGGCACCGAACCCCTGGGCACCTCACTCCTCGGCGAACCCCTGATCCGCAAGATCCGCCACCGCGCCCTGACCACCACCCTGGGCGCCACGTCCGCCTGGCTGATCGGCCGCTTCACCCCGGGCACCGCACGCCGCTCCACCACGATGGCCCTGTGCGCGGTGGTCGGCACACAGCTCGCCCAGACGTTGGCCGACCGCCGGGGCAGCCCGCTGGTCCGCTTCACCGCCCTCGGCTCCGCGGCGGCCCTCGTTGTCCTGGTCGAGATCCCCGGCCTCAGCCAGCTCTTCGGCTGCACGCCGCTCGGCCCGGTCGCCTGGGCGGGCGTCGGCGCGTCGATCGCGCTCGCGCTGTTCGGCCAGCGCACCCTGCCGCACCTGGAGCGGATGCTGGCCCGTTACCTGCCGACAACCTCCGGCGATGCGGCACCGGCAGCGTCCGCGGCGTGATCAGACGGACCGGTGGTACTGGTCGGGCACATGCACGTCCCCGCCGAGTTCCCGAGCCGCGTGCCGCGCCCACGACGGGCTGCGCAGCAGCTCACGGCCGAGCAGGACGGCGTCCGCCTCGCCGTTCGCGATGATCTTCTCGGCCTGCTCGACGTCCGTGATCAGCCCCACCGCGGCGACCGGCAGCGTGGTCTCCGCCTTCACCCGCGCGGCGAACGGCACCTGGTAGCCCGGGCCGACGGGGATCCGGGCGCGGGAGGCGTTGCCGCCGGTCGAGACGTCCAGCAGGTCGATGCCGTGCGCCTTGAGGTCGGCGGCGAAGCGGACCGTGTCGTCCGCGGTCCAGCCGTCCTCCTCCAGCCAGTCGGTCGCCGAGATGCGGAAGAACAGCGGCTTGTCGTCCGGCCACATCTCCCGCACGGCGTCCACGACCTGGAGCGCGAAACGCGTGCGGTTCTCGTACGAGCCGCCGTACTCGTCGGTGCGGTGGTTGGAGTACGGGGAGAGGAACTCGTTGATCAGATAGCCGTGGGCGCCGTGGACCTCGGCGATCTCGAAGCCCGCGGCGAGGGCGCGGCGCGCGGCGTCCGCGAACTGCCCCACGATCTCCTGGATCTCGGTGACCGTCAGCTCGGTCGGCACCGGGTGCCCGTCGGCGAACGGGACTTCACTCGGCGCCACCGGCTGCCACCCGTGGGCGTCCGGCCCCACCGGCGCACCGCCCTTCCAGGGCTGGTCGGTCGAGGCCTTGCGGCCGGCGTGTGCCAGCTGGATCGCAGGAACCGTGCCCTGCGACACGAGGAAGCTCGTGATCCGGCGGAACGCCTCGACCTGGGTGTCGTTCCAGATCCCCAGGTCGTAGGGGGAGATCCGGCCCTCGGGGCTGATTCCCGTGGCCTCGACGATGATCAGCCCCGTGCCGCCGGCCGCGCGGGCCGCGTAGTGCGCGAAGTGCCAGTCGTTGGGGACGCCCGCGTCGGGGCCCTCCGGCGCGGCCGAGTACTGGCACATCGGGGGCATCCACACCCGGTTCGGGATCGTCACATCGCGCAGGGTGTAGGTCTCGAAGAGCGCACTCACGGCGGACTCCATTCGTCACGGGGACCAGCGGTCGACTCGTACGATAAGCATCGTAGTACGGCAGGTGTCAAACTACGAGGGGTCTCGTACAATGGGAAACCCGAGCCCGGGAATCCCGAGGGCGGGAACCCGACGAAGTGGAGCCGCCGTGACCAGCCCCGCTGTGAGCAGCCGTGACCTCCCGCACCCGGCGCGCGAGGAGATCCGTCTGGAAGGCGTGCTGCACGCGCTGTCCGACCCGATGCGGCTGCAGATCGTGCGAGAGCTCGCCGCCGTCGGCGACGAGCTCTCCTGTTCGCAGTTCGACCTGCCCGTGACCAAGTCCACCACCACGCATCACTTCCGGGTGCTGCGCGAGAGCGGTGTGATCCAGCAGGTCTACCGCGGCACGGCCAAGATGAACGGCCTGCGCAAGGACGACCTAGACGGTCTCTTCCCGGGACTTCTCGACGCCCTTCTCGACGCCGCCGCCAGACAGGCCGTCCGGCTCAACGCCTGAATCCGCTGAACCGCCTGAACCGCGCGAACCGTCCGAAGCGGCCTTCGCGGGCAGGTGGTTGAAGAGCACGTTCAGCACGATCGCCGTCAGACAGCCCGCGCTGATCCCGCTGTTCATCACCGTCTGGAACCAGTCCGGGAACTTCTCGTAGACCATCGGCACACCGACCGGCAGCATGCCCATGGCCACGGAAACGGCGACCACCGTCAGGTTGTTGTTGCCCCTGAAGTCCACCTGGGTGAGAGTCCTGAGGCCGCTGGCCGCCACCGTTCCGAACATCACGAGGCCCGCACCGCCCAGCACCGGAGCCGGTATCGCCGCCACCACCGCGCCCAGCTTGGGCAGCAGGCCGAGCAGCACGAGGATCCCGCCCGCGGTCGCGACCACCCAGCGGCTGCGCACGCGGGTCATGCCGACGAGGCCCACGTTCTGTGCGTACGCCGTGTACGGGAAGGTGTTGAAGACGCCGCCCAGCACGGTCGACAGGCCGTCGGCGCGCAGGCCGTCCGCAAGGGAGCGCGGCTCGACCTTGCGGTCCGTCATCTCGCCGACGGCGATCAGGTCACCGGTCGTCTCGGTCATCGTCACCAGCGCCACCACCAGCATCGACGCGATGGCCGAGAACTCGAAGGTGGGCGCCCCGAAGTGGAACGGCGTGCTGATCCCGACCCAGTCGGCGTCCCCGACCCCGCCGAAGTCCGTGAACCCGAACGGCACCGCCACCGCGAGCCCGACCACGATGCCGATCAGTACCGCGATCCGGCTCAAGAAAGCCGGCGCGAACCGCTGCACCCCGAGCACTACCGCCAGGACGAACGCCGCGAGTGCGAGGTTCCCGGGCTCCCCGAAGTCCGCCGAACCGGCGCCGCCCGCGGCCCAGTTGCCCGCGACCGGCAGTAGCGACAGCCCGATGATCAGGATCACGGTGCCGGTGACGAGGGGAGGGAAGTACCGGAGCAGCCTCCCGAAGACCGGCGCCAGCAGCACGATCGCGAGGCCCGCGACGATCACCGAGCCGTAGATCGCGGGGAGTCCTCCGCCCGTGGTGCCGATGAGCACCATCGGCGATACGGCGGCGAAGGTGCAGCCCTGCATGATCGGCAGCCGTACGCCGAAGCGCCAGAAGCCGATGCACTGGATCAGCGTGGCGATGCCGCACACCAGGAGGTCGGCGGTGATCAGATACGCCAGGTCCGCGGGCGGGAGCTTCATCGCGCCGCCGACGATGAGGGGGACGGCGACGGCGCCGGCGTACATGGCGAGGACGTGTTGCAGGCCGAAGGCGGCCAACTGGCGTTTGGGCGGGATCTCGTCGACGGGGTGCACGGGTGCGGTTGCGGTCATGGGCGAGACCGTAGGCTCCTTGAACAGAGTGTTGATTACGGGGGTGTTGCTGCTTCGTTGCTGTGCGCGGCGTTCATCAGCGACTCCCAGTCGGGGAGCTTCACCACACCCCTGCCCAGCGACGCACCCAGCGCCACCTCCGCCCGCTCGATCGCGCACCAGCCCTGCCACTCGACCGGTTCGATCCCCTCGGCGCGCAGTGCCGTGAGCGGATCCTCGGGCAACTCCCTCTGCGCGAGTGCGGAGGCGTCCTCCAGCAGCGACGTCACCGTCTCCTTCGCGCACGGACGGTTGGTGCCGATGACGCCCGTCGGGCCGCGCTTGATCCAGCCGGCCACGTACTCGCCCTGCGCGACCAGGCCCTCGCGCAGGACGCGGCCCGCTAGGTGCGGGACCGTGCCGGTCGCGGGGTCGAACGGCAGGCCCTCCAGGGGGACTCCGCGATAGCCGACGGAACGCAGCACCAACTGGGCCTCGATGTCCTCGTACCGGCCCGTGCCCGTCACCCCGCCCTGCCCGTCGGGTGCCGTCCGCTCGAAGCGGACCGCGCCCACGCGCCCGGCGTCGGCGAGGAGCTCGACGGGGCGCAGGAAGAAGCGCAGCGCGATCCGGTGGCCGACGTCCTGTGCCGGGGCCTCGGCCCAGCCGCGCAGTGCCGCCACGTTGCGGCGCTGCGGGGCGGGCAGTGCGGAGGGGTCGGCGTAGGCCGGATCGATCGCCAGCTCCTGCGGATCCACGGTCACTTCGGTGTCCGGCAGGGTGCCCAGCTCGCGGAGCTCCTTGGTGGTGAAGCGGGCCTGCGAGGGGCCGCGTCGGCCCACCATGCTGATGTCGGTCACCCGGCTCGCGGCGAGGGCGGTGAGTGCCGCCTGCGGCATGTCGGTGGGGCTCAGCTCGGCCGTGCCCCGCGCGAGCATCCGCGTGACGTCGACCGCGACGTTCCCGAGGCCGATGACCACCGCCGAGCGCGCGCCGAGGACGAAGCCGTCGTCGATGGCGTCCGGATGGGCGCTGTACCAGGACACGAACTCGGTCGCCGACCAGCTGCCCGGCAGGTCCTCGCCGGGAATCCCGAGGTGCCGGTCGGTGGCCGCGCCCACGCAGTAGACGACGGCGTGGTACAGCTCCCGCAACCGGGTCGTGGGCACCCCGTCCGGGCCGATCTGCACGCCGCCGAGGAACCGCACCCGCTCGTGCTCCAGGACGGTCCGCAGATTGTTCTGCAGGGACTTGATCTTCTCGTGGTCCGGAGCCACCCCGTAGCGCACCAGGCCGTACGGGCACGGCAACCGGTCCAGGACGTCGACGACGACGTCGGGGTCCTGTTGTACGAGGCTCTGGGCGGTGTAGCACCCGCTCGGCCCGGAGCCGACCACGGCGACATGCAGCACGGCGGAACTCCTTGTCCGAGGTACCTTCGAGGTCTTCAGGAGTCGCTCTCGAATCCAGCATCGCACCGCTTCCGCTCCGCTGACAGGGTGCTGTGCGCCGTACGGGATGCGTGTTCGTTCGTATGGAATGTGATCATGCGGTTACGTTGCGTGTGTGCTGGAAGCATCCTTTCTTAATCTTTCCGATCGCCGTGCGACGGACGGTGCCGTGTCCGTGTGGCCCGCGTGGGAAGTGCGGGACGACGCCGGGGCCACTGTGTGGTTCGGGGTCCGGCTCGAGTTCGGTGACGGTGCCCGGGTCGACGCGCTCGCCGTGGCGTCCGAGGGGTGCGTCTCCATCGAGGACGTACGGGCCGAGCCGGCGCTGTCCCTCGACGACCTCGCGGCGCTCGCCGACTGGATCGAGGCTCCGCTCTCCGAGGCGTGCGGGGTCGGGGCCGGGTCCGGGGCGGACGGTGAGGACGGCGAGGACGCCGTGTCCGGTCTGGTCGTGCCGGCCTGGCCCCGGGGCGTCGAGGGGCAGTGGCTGGTGGCACAGAAGTACCGTGCGGCCCAGGAGCAGGGCGTCGACCCCGTCCTCGCGGTGATGCGCGCGACGGGGCAGGACCGCCGGAAGTCGCTCAGGCTGATCGGGCAGGCGCGCGACGCGGGCTTCCTGACCCGCCGCCGGGCCCGCCGCTGAGCGCGGCCCCGGCGGCAGCCGTTCCGGCGGACGTGGCGGCCGGAGCCGCAGCCGCGGCCGGGGCCGGGGCCGTCAGAGCATGTCCCGCATCCGCGTGACCTCACTCGTCTGCTGAGCGACCACCTCGTCGGCCATCTCCTCGATCTGGATGTTGTTGCCCTGCCCCTTCACGTCGGTGGCCATGGTGACGGCCCCGTCGTGATGGGTGATCATCAGAGTGAGGAACAGCTGGTCGAACGCCTTGCCCCGCGCGGCCCGCAGCTTCTCCAGCTGTGCCTCGGTCGCCATGCCGGGCATCGATCCGTGCTCGTGGCGGTCGCTCTTCTCGGTCTTGCCGTGGCTCTTCAGCCAGCCCTTCATGGCGCTGATCTCCGGGCCCTGCGCGGCGCCGATGCGCTCGGCGAGCTTCCTGACCTGCGCCGATTCGGCCCGGTCCGGGGCGAGTTCGGTCATCTCCAGGGCCTGGGAGTGGTGTTCGATCATCATCCGCGCATAGGAGACGTCCGCCGAGTTGGGGGAGTCGTCCTCGGCGCGCTGCTGTGCCGCATCCTCGGCGGACAGCACCCGGTTCGACTCTCCGGGCTTGCCCGGCACGATCACCGAAGGCCCGCTCTGTGAGGACGACTTGGCGTCGGAACCGGAGTCGCAGCCGCCGAGCACGAGCACGGTCAGGGCGGCCAGGGAGGCCGTAGCGAAGCGTGCCCGGCGGCAAGGCGCTTTCGTTACATGTCTATTGCCCGCTCTTGAAATGTGCATGATGAAGACGATACTCGGGCGTGCGTGAACCGTTCCAGTGCGAACGGCACAAGGGAGGAAAACAGTGATCCTGTTCAGTAATCCCAGAACGCGACGCAGACGCCTGGCAGGTGCTGCCGCCGCCGCCGGGCTCCTGGCCGCGCTGCTCACCGCGCAGCCGGCTGTCGCGACCCCCGACCCGGGGGACGGCCCCGTCGCGGAGAAGGAGGTCTCCGAGAGCACCCGGGCCGAGGTGCGCGAGGCCCTCGCGGACGGCGAGATACCCGGCCAGAACGAGATCGTCCACTCCGACAACATCCAGCACCTGGCCCACGTCCCCAAGGACGCGCTCCAGGGCACCAACTCGGACATCGCCTTCCAGGGCAGGTACGCCTTCGCCGGCAACTACGACGGCTTCAACGTGTTCGACATCAGCAACCCGAGGGCGCCCAGGACCATCGCCCAGGTCCTGTGCCCCGGCTCGCAGAACGACGTCTCCGTCTCCGGTGACCTGCTGTTCCTGTCCACCGACTCCTCGCGCAGCGACAGCAGTTGCAACAGCACCACCCAGCCCGCGACCGAGAAGTCCTCGTGGGAGGGCATGAAGGTCTTCGATATCAGCGACAAGAAGAACCCCAGGTACGTCGCCGCCGTCGAGACCGCCTGCGGCTCCCACACCCACACCCTGGTGCCCGAGCGCAGGAACGTCTACGTCTACGTCTCCTCGTACTCGCCCGACGCCGGCTACCCCGACTGCCGGCCGCCGCACGACGGCATCTCCATCATCAAGGTGCCGCGCCACGCGCCCGAGAAGGCGGCGGTCGTGGACTTCCCGGTGCTCTTCCCCGGTGAGGGTCCGGACGGTGGCGGCAACCCGGGTCCGCCCGGCGGCGTCCGCAAGACCACCGGCTGCCACGACATCACGGTGCTGCCCTCGAAGGACCTGGCCGCCGGCGCATGCATGGGCGACGGCATCCTGCTGTCCATCAAGGACCCGGAGCGCCCGAAGGTCATCGACCAGGTCAGGGATGACGTGAATTTCGCGTTCTGGCACTCGGCGACCTTCAACCAGAAGGCCGACAAGGTCGTCTTCACCGACGAGTTGGGCGGCGGCAGCGCGGCCACCTGCAACGCGCAGATCGGCCCGGACCGCGGCGCCGACGGCATCTACGACATCGTAGGCAAGGGCGACAAGCGCAAGCTCGTCTTCCGCAGCTACTTCAAGATCCCCCGGCATCAGGCGGACACCGAGAACTGCGTCGCCCACAACGGCTCGCTGATCCCGGTCAAGGGGCGCGACATCATGGTCCAGGCCTGGTACCAGGGCGGCGTCTCCGTCTGGGAGTTCACCGACTCGGACAACCCTAAGGAGATCGCCTACTTCGACCGCGGCCCGCTGACCACGGACACGATCAAGTCGGGCGGCTCGTGGTCGGCGTACTACTACAACGGCTACATCTACTCCAACGAGTACGCCCGGGGCTTCGACGTCCTGAAGATCGACGACCGGCGCACGGCCCCGGCCCGCTGGGTCCACATGCGTGAACTCAACGTCCAGACACAGCCGGACTACTTCGACTGACCCTCAGGGCAGCCGGGCGCCGACCCGGTCGCGAAGAACCGCGACAGATCCGTGTCGCACGTCCCGCCGGGCACGGCCCCCGAGTCCGGCGGGACTCCAAGCCCCCGGTCCAGCCCGTAGCGCTTGAACAACTCGGCCCGCAGCACCGGCACGGGCATCGGCACCCCGGGCACCAGCGCCGCGTAGACCGCGCCCATGAGCAGCGCGCGGAGCATCGGGTAGTCGGCGTCCGGGTCCGGTGAGCCGTACCGTACGCAGGTGTCCCGCAGCAGTTCGGCCAGGCGCCGCTGCTCCGGGCACTGCACGAAGCCCTCGGCCTGCAGGATTCCCGCCATGTGCTGGCGCATCAGCACCGGCCGGTCCCGGGCCAGGCCCAGGATCGCGTCGACGGCCCTGGCCATCCGCTCCCGCCCGTCCTCGGTGCGCGGCTCGCGCTCCAGCGCCTCCTCCAGCGTGCGGTGCATCAGCCGGTGCACGGCGGACTGCACGAGCTGGCGTTTGCCGGGGAAGTAGTACGACACCAGGCCCCGAGCCGAGCCCGCCCTGTCCGCGATGTCACCCAGCGTGGTGGCGTCGTAACCGCGCTCGCTGACCAGCTCCACCGCCGCCTGCAGAAGCCGCTCCCGGGAACGCCGCCGCAACTCTTCATTGACCGAGGCGCTGCGCGGGGACATGCTGGACTCCTGCGTTGACTGGCTGCCAGCCAACTATACTCAACGCGTCCGGTCAGGCCCGTGGTGGGCCTGGTCGGTGTTGCGGCCTGCCTCGGGCGACGCGGGGGATCGTCCGAGGCAGGCGTGCGTCCCGGGATGGTGGCCGGAGGCTACTTGTTCTGCTGCGGACCGCCGGCGTTCGCGCGCGGGACGGCCCCCACGAGATCCAGCACCGGCCGCAGCGCGTCCGGCCGTTGATCGGCCGGCAGATGATCCACGAAGTGCACCGCACAGCCCAGCGCCGCCGCGCCGCCGTCGGCCCGCCGGTTGTCGCCGACCATGACGACCTCGCGCGGATCGGCGTCCAGCGCCGCACAGGCCACTTCGAACAGGCGGGGGTCGGGCTTCTGGATGCCGTGCTCGTACGACAGCACGTACGCGTCGACATACGCATCGAGACCGTGCTCCCGGAACACCGGCCGCAGATCCCAGCCGATGTTGCTCACCACCCCGACGCCGATGCCGCGCTCACGCAGCGCCCCCAGCACATCGGCGGCATCCGGGTACGGGCCCCACGCGGCCGGTGCCATATGGCGGTCGTAGAGCAGGTCGTGCAACCGGTCGTCGGGGAGCGGCACATGCCGGGAGAGTCCGGTGTAGGCCGCCCGGTGCAGCTCGGAGCTCTTGTCCCGCACTCCCCAGACGCTCGCGACGTCCTCGGGCAGCCACGACGGATCAATCCCGCCCGGGAGGGCGCCCATCGCCTCCAGCGCCTGCGCGGCCTCGGCCAACTCGGCCTCGGCGAGCTCCATCTGGGCCTCGGCGAGCGCTCCGCGCAGCCAGGACTCGGTGGACTCGACACGGAAGAGGGTTCCGGAGAAATCGAACAGAACGGCGGTCATGGAGCGGATCCTACGGGGCCAGGTTCCACTGCTCGGGAAGATCGCCGCCACAGAACACACAGACGAAGTCGTCCTCGCGCACGATGGCGCGTTCACCGCACTCCTCACAGCGCCGGAACACCACCGCGTGCGTGAACCCGCCGGGATGCCCGACGCCGGCCCGGTCCAGGGCGCGGGCGACCGCCGTCCAGGAGTCGAGGTCAGGGCAGTAGCCGGTGGACTGGTTGCTGATCTCCACGGCTGTCCGGCAGCCCGCGCCGGCCTCGAACAGCATCTCACCGGCGGCCAGGACGTCCCGGCCGCCGGCGCACGCCACATGCTCGCTCCGGCGGGCGGCGAGCCGCAGCCATCCGTCCGTGCCGACGACGTACGTGAAGGGTTCGGCCCGCTCGGCCGGTGAGCACTCCGCCAGCCAGGCACCCAGGTCGGCGCGGCCGACCGCATGACCCGGCCCTCGGAATCCGGCCGGACGGTGGCGTACAACTCGGCCGGCCCCACATAGCCGTAGGGGCGTTCCGGCTGCGGTGCCCTCACATCTGCCACCGCATGTGCACACGCACCGCCAGCACCACGACCAGCGCGCCCAGCAGCCAGCCGCCGACGACGTCCGTGGCCCAGTGGACGCCGAGCCACACCCGGGTCAGCCCGACGCCGGCCACGGAGATCGCGGTCACGGCGACGGCCGTACGCCACAGGGCGCGGTCGGCGCCGTAGCGGTGCAGGAGCCACAGCAGGAGGCCACAGACCACCGTGGCCGTCATGGCGTGGCCGGAGGGATAAGCGGCGTAGTGGGCGGAGTCGACGGGGTCGGGCCATACAGGGCGCGGGCGGTCGACCAGGGCCTTCAGGGTCTGCTGGGCCAGTGTGGCGAGCGCACATGTGACCACCAGCCATACAGCCGTCCAGCGCGCGGCTCTGCGCCACACCAGCCAGATCGCGACCGCGAACGTCAGCAGGCGCATCGTCCACGGATCCCAGACCCAGTCCGTCAGGATGCGGAACGCCTGCGTGAGGCCGCTCTCGTCGACCGCCCAGCGGTGCGTGGTCCGCGCGACGTCGCTGTCGAGGGCCATCAGCGGGTGCCACCGCAGCGCGACCAGGGCGAGCAGCAGCGTGGAGCCCACGGCCAGGGCGCCGGCCCAGCCTACGGTCCTGCGCTCGGCCGGCGGGCGGGGCGGGGATTCGACGGACTGGGTGTGCATAGTGCGATCCTCGCCGACGGATGGGGCTAGAGGCCAATGCAGGGGATGCATTTGCGACGCCCGCCACAGGAGTACCGGGCCGTCCCCGTAAATACCGGGCGGTCCCCGGGACGTACCCCTCGGACGGATCCGGGTACCCGTCAACCGGCCCGGTTATCCCAGCGCCCGCAACCGCGGCTGAACGCCACCAGTACCGGTACCACCGGCACCAGCGTGGCAGGCTGCCGTCAGCCGGAGGCGTCGGTCGGCCGTGAGCCGACCCGGGGGTGCCGGCAGCCGGTGCACCCGCTGCGGCACCTGCGCCCGATCGATCGGGGAGGGGCTGAACACGCCCCGGTCCTCGTTGAGTTCGACCAGCGCGAGGGCCGTCGGCAGCCAGCCGAAGCGGCGGGACGCCGTGTCGTCGGCGGCGAGTTCGACCAGCCGGTGCACCCGAGCAGTGCAGCAGCCAGTCGTGTCGGGCCTGTGCGTGCCCCTGCTCGTGGGCGAGTACGGCGTCCAGTTGCCGCGCCCCTTCAGGCGGCGCAGTGCGGCGGTAGTGATGACGAGCCGCGGTGCCGCCCCGGGCAGCCACCAGGCGTCCGAACGCTCGCCCTCCAGGATCGTCAGCCCGTCGTTCCCGGTCGTGTCGCCGGGCAACAGCGGGGCGCGCACGAGGAGTTCGATCCTTCGCCGCCGACGCCGGGCACGCACGCGTGCGACCTCGCGCACCAGCATCGCCACGGTCCACAGCCCACCGCACGCGAGCGTCACCGCGGTGGTCACCGCCCACGGACCGCTCACCCCGAGCGCGTACGCCTCCACCACGGCACTCGGCGCCGGGGCGAACACATGGCCGCGCACCGCCTGCCACGCGGCCGCCGCACTGAGCGTCATCGACAGGGCACGGCACAGCACAGGAGTACGGCCGCTACCACGCTCCCCCCATGCGGCACTTCAGAGAGCCAGCAGCATGGCCACCATGGCGATCCCCATCGACAGCCGACAGGCCCGCGCGAGCTCAGGCCGGTCGCCCCATCCGACGCCTCCACCCCCGCCACTGGCGGTGACGGTCACGGGCACCAAACGGAAACCGGACAGCAGTACGTAGCCCGTGAAGTACAGGAGCAGAGCGCCAGTCAGGAGCGGGATGCCGAAATCGCCGTGCCCGCCGTGACGGCCGGGTGAGGCCGCCATCGCGACCGCCATGTAGACCATGGCCGAGGCTCCCACCAGATGGTGCAGATGGTGGGCGCTCGCACGTGCCGACCACAGGGCCTGCAGCGCCGCAGCGCCGAACACGGCGGCGTAGAGGGGCCAGGCCCACGTCGGCGGCGTGAACACCGCGGCAGGCACCGCCATCGCCGCCATCCCGAAGCCCATCAGCGCCTCGCCGCCCGCGGCCCGGCGCTGCTCCTCGACATGGCTGCGCATCCGCAGCAGGCAGTAGGCCCCGGTCGCCGCACACAGCGCGACCAGCAGCCAGCCGTACGAAGCCGGTCCGTGCACGCGCACCTCCCGCTCGACGGTGTCGGACAGTCCGTCGATGCCCCGGTCGTCCGGCGCGCATGCGAGCGCAAGGGTGTACGCGGGGAGCATTCGGCGGAGCACGGCAGGTCGTACCGCATCACTTGCCCCGCATCACCTCTATCATTTACGAGTAAAACACTTGCTAAGGTGATGGGCATGAAACTGGTGAGGAGTACGAGCAGCCGCCATCCGCTCGTCGGCGTGCTGCGTCTCGGCCGGCCGTCGGACATCTGGTTCAAGCCCGCCCTGAGCGTGGTCGGCGCCGTCGCCCCGCCCAACCTCGCCCTGCTGCTCCTCGGCCGGCTGGACCTGGCGATGTACACGATGGCCGGATCCCTGTGCGCGCTCTACGCCCACAACCGCCCCTACGCCGCCCGGGCCCGCGCCCTGGCATGGGTCGCGCTCGGCATGCTCGGCGGCCTTGCCACGGCGCTGGTCGCGGCCTCGCTCACCAGCAGTGCCGTCGTACTGGTCACCGTCGGCGCGGTACTGGCCGCCGTGCAGAAGGTGCTCTGCGACGCGACCCGTATCGGTCCGCCGGGCAACGTGGTGCTCACCTTCATCAGCTCCGCCGCCCTGTTCGCCCCGCAGTCCTTCGTCCAGATCCCCGGGCACGTCGGTCTCGCCGCCACGGCCGCCGCCTGGGCCTGGCTCGTCGGCATGGCACCGGGCCTGCTGCGACCGCACGGCCCGGAGCGGCGGGCCACTGCGGGTGCCCTGCGCGCGGCTGCCACGTATGCCGAGACGGGCGGTGCAGGCGCTCCGAGTAGCCCGGGCGACCACCGAACCCGTGCCCACGCCACCGCTGCCGCCGCCGTGCACGCCGCGCGCCAGGCGCTGCTCTCCGCGGGCCGCCCCGGCCGCCCCGGCCGCGCCTCCGAGACGCGCCGCGCGCTCGAACGCCTCGTAGTGCGCGCCGAGGTCGCCCTCGCCGCCCCCGCCGACGCCGACCCCGCGCTGCTGCGCACCTGGGCCCGGCAGGTGCGGGGCACCCGGCCCGTGCCGGAGCTGGACGACCTCACGAACATCGGAACCGAACTCACCTCGCCCACCGTCCCGTTGTGGCACCGCCTCGCCTCCCTGACCCCGCTCGCCGTACGCACCGCCCTCGGCTGCGCCCTCGCCGGATACGCCTCGCTCGCCCTGGGGATCGGCCGCCCCTACTGGGCCCTGGTCACCGCGGCGTGTCTGTACCAGGCGAACCTCACCCTCACCTGGGGCCGTGGCGTCCAGCGCGTCATCGGCAACCTGCTGGGCGTCCTCCTCTTCGCCGCACTTGTCCCACTCGCCCACACCGGCGAGATCGCCCTCGTCCTGTGCTGCCTCGCCCTCAACTTCGGTGCCGAGGCGCTGATCAGCCGCAACTACTGGCTCGGCAGCGTCTGCGTGACCCCGATGGCGCTGCTCATCACCGAGTTCGCCGGGTTCCAGGAGCCCGGGCGGCTGATCACCGAGCGGGTCGTGGACACCTTGGTCGGCGCGCTGCTCGGCCTCGCCGCCGCGGTGGCCGTACCGGACCGGCGGTGGCAGCGGGTCGTGCGCGCCGGGCGGAGAGGACCCCGTACGCTCGCGGCCACGGGGCGTAGCCAGGGACCGCGCCCGGACCAGCGCACAGGCGACACGACGGAGGGCGTACGGCCATGACGGCGACGAACGGCGGGCCGACCGGGACGAGACGGGACACGGTGGCCGCCGTGGTCCGGCAGTGGCAGGCCGTCCACCCCGACCTCGACACCGCCCCGATGGAGATCATCGGCCGCATCAACCGCTGTGCCGCCCTCCTCCAGCAGGCCGAGGACGCCCCGCTGCGCCGGGCGGGCCTCAGCCGCCCCGAGTTCGACCTGCTCGGCGCGCTGCGTCGCACCGGCCACGAACTGACCCCCAGCGAACTCGCCCGGGAAACCTTCTCCTCGGGCGCCGCCGTCACCAAACGCCTCAAGCAGCTGACCGAACGCGGCCTGGTGGAGCGCCGCGGCGACACCCGCGACCGTCGCGTCGCCCATGTCCGCCTCACCGACACCGGCCGCGACCTGGTCGACGGCATCCTGCCCGAACAGCTCGCGTACGAGACGGCCGTACTGTCCGGCGTCGACCCACAGGGGCAGGACGAACTGGCCTCTCTGCTCAGCGAGTTGCTCGGCCGGCTGGAGGGCCAGCTGAGGGCGCTGCGCGGCTGACCCGACCGCGGGCGGTCTCCACGTCCGCCGGGCGTGCGGTCGGCGGTGTCACTTCTCGTCGGCCGCTCGGTACACGCCGAACACCGCTCCCTGCGGGTCACGCAGTACGGCGATCCGCGGTCCGTCGGGGACGGAGGTGGGCTCCATGAGAATGGTGCCGCCCGCCTCGGTCGCGTCCGCCGCCATCCTGTCCACGTCCACCACGGCGAAGTACGGCAGCCAGTGCGCGGGCACCTCGTGCGGGAACTTGTCGTCCATCGTCAGCATGCCGCCGAAGTCGTCGCCGTCGATGCCCCACTGGGTGTAGTGCTCCGAGGCGTTGACGCTCCAGCCGAACACCGTCGTGTAGAACTCCACGGCCCGCTCGGGCGCCCGGGTCAGCAGTTCCACCCAGCCCAGTGCGCCGGGTGCGCTGAGCACCCCCGCGCCGGGGAACGACCGGGCCTGCCAGAGCTGGAAGACCGCACCCGTCGGGTCCACGGCCACCGCGAAGCGGCCCACGTCGAACACGTCCATCGGGCCGACCAGCACAGTGCCGCCGGCCTCCGTCACCTGCCCCGCGGCGGCGTCCGCGTCCCGCACCGCGAACGACACGTTCCACGCCACCGGCTGCCCCTCCTGGTACAGCGGCGTCAGCGCGGCCACCGCCGCTTCACCGAGGTGCGCGACCGTGTAGCCGCCCGCCTCCTGACGCGGATCGGTCTCGGCGCGCCAGCCGAACAGCCCCTCGTAGAACCGCTGGGCCGCGGCCACGTCGCTGGTCCCGAGCTCGGTCCAGCAGGGCCCGCCGGTCACCGGCTTGTCGAGCTTCATGGCGCTCCTCCCGCAGGAAACCCCCTCCAGCACGCTAATCCTCTCCCAGGGCCCCGGCCATCCGGCGGAATCCATGGGAGCCCGGCGCCGTCGCCGTCGTACCCTCGACCCCGTACCGCACCGCGTGGCGGCCTCCCGGCACCGTTCTCCGACCGGAGGTCCCGCATGCCCGCGCTCCAGGTGCGCCCCTTTCGCCGTGCCGACCGCGACCAGCTCACCGAACTGATCAACATGCACGTCGCCGCTGTCGTCCCCGGCATCTCCGTCTCCGTGAACACGGTGGTCAGTGCTCTGGAGCGACAGCCGGACGAGTTCATCACCGACCCCTGGGTCGCTGAGCGCGTGACCCTGTTCGCCGAGCAGCGCGAGCACCTCGTCGCCGCCCATCTGCTGCCCTACCGGGCGGACGACGAGGTGGGCGGGACCTACCGGGACATCGGCGAGACCGACTGGTTCGTGTGCCGTCCGCCGGCCTCCTTCCTGCCGGACTCCGACGAGGCCGCCGACCTGCTGATGAACGCCTGCCTGGCCCAGCCGGCCCGCTGGAACGTACGCGCCCGGCACACGAGCGGAGAGCTCCCCGGCCCGGCCGTCTACGGCCTTCCCCGCACCTGGCCGCACATCCGCGCCCTGTACGAGCGCGCGGGCTTCCGGCACGTCGGCGACACCGAGGTGATCCTGAACGCGCGCGTGGCCGACCTGCCGACCCACGAACCGCGGCCCGGCGAGACCTTCGACCGCACGCTGGGGGAGTGCGGCACGTGCTTCACGGCGTACGCCGAGGGGCGCGCCCTCGGCTTCATCGAGGTCGACACGTCCCTGTCCCGCCCCGAACGCCACGCGCGCGGCACGGGCCTCGCCGACATGGGCAACCTGCACATCGACCCGACGACGTACGGCGAGGGCGGCCTGGAGCACCGACTGCTCGGTCGGGCGGCCGACTGGCTGCGGCTGTGTGGTGTGGACCGCCTCCTGGCCTGTGAACGGGCCGCCGACGGCACGAGGACCGACCGCCTGACCTCGGCCGGCTTCCGGGAACTGACCCGCACCGACCGAGGCTGGGAGCACCCGTCCTAGATTCCGGGCCGGTACCGCAGCGGGTGATCCGCCGGCACCTCCACCAGCACGATCTGCGTCCCGTCCGGGTCGGCGATCCACATCTCGATGAGGCCCCACGGCTCCTTCACCGGCGGCCGGACGATCTCGACGCCCTTGTCCCGCAGTTCGTCGTGCGCCGCCGCCAGGTCCTCGACCTGCAGCCACAGCCGGACGGCCGGGGACGGCGGGGTCTCGGAACGGCCGGAGACCTCCAGGAAGCCACCGCCGAGGAAGTACACGGTGCCGCGCTCCGGCCCCGTTCCGAACTCGCGGTGGACGGCCAGGCCCAGTTGCTCGCCGTAGAAGACACGGGAGCGCTCGGGGTCGGTGGGATGCAGCAGGGTCCGTCCGCTCAGTACGTGCACCATGCAGCGGGATCCTAGCGGCGCGTTACGCTCAGCGGTGCCCGAGTCGTGCCCGAGAAGTGGAGAAGCCCCCATGGACACCACCGCGACCGCCGCCGCCGACGGACTCACGTTCCGTGACGCCACCGACGCCGACGTGGAGACGCTGGTCGCGCTGATCGAGTCCGCCTACCGCGGAGACTCCAGCCGGGCCGGGTGGACGACCGAGGCGGACATCCTGGAAGGCCAGCGGACCGACCCCGAGGGCGTGCTTGCGGTCATCAAGTCGTCGGACAGCCGGCTGCTCACCGTCGAGCGGGACGGGCAGCTCGTGGCCTGCTGCCAGCTCGAACACCGTGGCGTCCACGCCTACTTCGGGATGTTCGCGGTGAGCCCCGCACTCCAGGGCGCCGGCCTCGGCAAGGTGATCATCACGGAGGCGGAGCGTCAGGCCCGCGCGACCTGGGGCGTCACCGAGATGCACATGACCGTGATCTCCGTACGCAACGACCTGATCGCCTGGTACGAGCGGCGCGGCTACCGCCGTACGGGACGGATGACCCCGTTCCCGTACGGCGACGACCGCTTCGGCATCCCACAGCGCGCCGACCTGCAGTTCGAGCTGCTGGTCAAGGAGCTGGCGTGACGTTCATGCGGTGGCCGTTCACGCCGTGAAACGGCCGGTGCGCTTGATCTCCGGGTAGTCGGTGGTCGCGCCGTCCAGTTCCAGGGCCCGTACGAGCCGCAGGTGGTCCTGGGTGTTGACCACCCAGCCGATGATCCTGAGGTCCGCCTTGCGGGCGTGCTCCACGACCTCCAGGTTCAGTCGGCGGATGTTGAGGCAGACCGTCGCCGCGCCGGCCTCGACGGCACGGTCCACGATGTCGGTGCCGAAGCGGCTGGCGATCAGCGCGGTCCTCACGCCGGGCACGAGGCGGGCGATCTCGGCGACGGCGTCGTCGTGGAACGAGGACACCTCTACCCGGGAGACCAGGTCCCGCCTGGTCATCACCTCGGCGAGCGCCCGAGCCGCCGCGACATCCTTGATCTCGGCCTGCAGGGGCGACTTCACGGCGTCGAGGACCTCCTCGAAGACCGGGACGCGCTCGCCGCGGCCCGCGTCCAGGGCGCGCAGCTCGGCGAGGGTCTTGTCGGCGATCGCGCCGGTGCCGTCGGTCGTGCGGTCCACATCGGTGTCGTGCATGACGACGAGGGCGCCGTCCTTGCTCAGGTGGAGGTCGAGTTCGATGACGTCGAGGCCGGCCTGCTGGGCGGCGACGAACGAACGGAGGGTGTTCTCGGGTTCGACACCCATGACTCCGCGGTGACCGATGGTAAGGAAGTTCAAGGTTCAACTCGCTTCCGTCGACGGCGGCTCGGCGTGCGCGCAAACCGGAGGAGGCTGTTCGCGCGGCAGATCCGCAGCCTAGTGGCCCCGGCGCGTGATGAACCCCACGTGTACGCAGGGTTTGCGGCAGTGGACATGTCGTGCCTGGATCGCACCCCTCCCGATGGTCACCCGCCCGTGGGCGAGTCCCGCAGGGATTGACCTGCCGCCGCGGCCCGCCTGTTCATCCGTGCGCATGCCCACGCATGGACGGGGTATGCGCCATCAGGATGACCAACAGCAAAAGTTGCGGTGACCATGGGGGTGCACAGGATAATTTCCCGGCTCTCCTCTTGCTGGGAGGAACCTCGTGTGTATACGGTCTCCATACGCGAGGTTCTCCCGTGGAGGATGGGACATGACGGAAATTCTTGTGCAGACGGCTACGGAGGAGCGGGTTCCTCCTGTGACCAGGGTGGTGGAGCACCCGGCGTGGCCGGTGCTCAAGGATGCCGTGGAGCGGATCCGGCCATGGCAGTCCAAGGACGGGTCGATCGACTTCGAGGCCGAGGGCGCGCCCGAGCGCACGGACGCCGAGGCCGCCGTACGGCGTGTCGTGGACGCGGTGGTGGAGCTCTCCCCGCTGCTGCCGCATGACGCCGCCTACCACGAGGCCCTGGTGAAGGACCTGCGCCGCTGGTCCGAGGGCGGCTTCGAGGTGCCCGACTTCCTCGACTCGCTGCTGGCCTTCCAGCCCGCCACGAGCCGCGCTGACGGTCTCCAGCACCTGGTCGTCTTCGCGATGTACACGCAGAACGGCAACCCCGACCGCAACCTCGAAGCGGTCGTGCTGCGCATGGTCTGGCCGGACTGGCTGGCCGAGCTGGAGCGCACCCGCTACGACAACCCGCTCTTCTGCGGCATCAAGTTCGAGGACTTCACGGCCGGCTACGACACCAACTCCGCCGTGCTCTTCCCCGAGACGATCGCCGTGCGCGAGGCCCCGGAGCGCTTCACGTGGGGCGGCATCTTCTGCGACCGCGAGGCCGCCCGCTTCCGCCGGGTCACCGACGCAGCCGTCGACATCCTGGGCCTGGAGCTGCCCGAGGACATCGCCGCGATGGTCCACGACCAGAAGCGCTGCGAGGAGGCGTTCGTCCTGTGGGACATGGTCCACGACCGCACCCACAGCCACGGCGACCTGCCGTTCGACCCGTTCATGATCAAGCAGCGCCAGCCGTTCTGGATGTACGGTCTGGAAGAGCTGCGCTGCGACCTCACCGCCTTCAGGGAGGCCGTGAAGCTGCAGGCCGACGGTGTCCCGCAGGCCCGTGACGTGCAGTACGCCGTGCTGTTCGACCGCATGTTCCGCTTCCCGGTCACCGGCGAGCGCGTGCGCAACTACGACGGCCTCGGCGGCCAGCTCCTCTTCGCCTACCTGCACAAGCACGACGTCGTCCGCTGGACCGACAACAAGCTGTTCATCGACTGGCAGCGCGCCCCGCAGGTCACCAACCAGCTGTGCGCCGAGATCGAGACGCTGTACCGCGACGGCATCGACCGTCCCAAGCTCGTCCACTGGTTCGCGGGCTACGAGCTCGTCTCCGCCTACCTTTCCCCGCACCCGGGATCCAAGTGGGCCAAGGGTCCCGACGCCCTCGACCTGAGCCTGCCGCCGCGCAAGCTCGTCGATGACGTGCTTCCGGACGAGTTTCCGCTGAGCATGTTCTATGAGGCCCTGTCCAAGAAACTCAAGAACGTGATCGCCTCCACCAAGGGCATCACGGCGGACAGCGCCGAGCGGATCGCTGCGTGAGCGACCGCGGCACCGAGTACACAGCTCAGCAGGAGGCGAAGAAGATGGCGGGGAACGGAGCTCTCAGCGGTGCGGTGATCGCGGTGGCCGGCGCGGGTGGACCCGCCGGGCAGGCGGCGCTGCTTCGACTGGCCGAGGCGGGCGCGACCGTCATCGGCTCGGACAACGACCCGGAGCGGCTCGCCGAGGCCGTGGACGCGGCGAGTTACGCGCACGGCGGTGCCACCGTCGTCGGGGACACGGTCGACCTGCTCGACCGTGAGGCCACCCGCGACTGGGCGGACCGCATCGAGAAGGACTTCGGCCGCGTCGACGGCCTGGTCCATCTCGTCGGCGGCTGGCGCGGCAGCGAGACCTTCATCAAGACGAGTCTCGACGACTGGGACTTCCTGGAACTGCTGCTGATCCGCACCGTGCAGCACACCTCGCTGGCGTTCTTCGAGGGCCTCCAGCGCAGCGAGCTGGGACGGTATGTGCTGATCAGTGCCGCCGGCGCGTCGAAGCCGAGCGCGGGCAACGCCTCGTACGCCGCCGCCAAGGCCGCCGCCGAGGCCTGGACGCTCGCGTTGGCCGACGCCTTCCGCAAGGCCGGGGGCCCCGAGGGGCCGACGTCCGCGGCTGCCATCCTGGTGGTGAAGGCGCTGGTGCACGACGCGATGCGCGCCGACCGCCCCAACGCGAAGTTCGCGGGATTCACGGACGTCAAGGACCTGGCCGATGCCGTCGTCGGCGTCTGGGACAAGCCCGCCGCCGAAGTGAACGGAAACCGTCTGTGGCTGACCGAGAAGCCGTGAACCCTCCGAAGACCGACGCCCGTCGCCACCACGACCCGGACGTCCGCGGCTTCGCCAGTGACAACTACGCCGGTGCCCACCTCGAGGTGCTCGCCGCCCTGGCCCTGGCCAACGGCGGGCACCAGGTCGCGTACGGCGAGGACGACTACACCGAGAACCTCCAGCGGATCGTCCGCAGCCACTTCGGCGCGACCGCCGAGGCGTTCCCGGTGTTCAACGGCACCGGCGCCAACGTCGTTGCGCTCCAGGCGGTCACCGACCGCTGGGGTGCGGTGATCTGCGCCGAGAGCGCGCACATCCACGTCGACGAGGGCGGGGCGCCGGAGCGGATGGGCGGCCTCAAGCTGCTCACCGTGCCCACGCCCGACGGCAAGCTCACCCCCGAGCTGATCGACCAGCAGGCGTACGGCTGGGAGGACGAGCACCGGGCGATGCCCCAGGTCGTCTCGATCACCCAGAGCACCGAACTCGGCACTCTCTACACGCCGGACGAGATCCGCGCGATCTGCGAGCACGCCCACGCGCACGGCATGAAAGTGCACCTGGACGGCTCCCGGATAGCCAACGCGGCCGCCTCACTGAACGTGCCCATGCGGACGTTCACCAACGCCGTCGGCGTCGACATCCTCTCCCTTGGCGGCACCAAGAACGGCGCCCTGTTCGGCGAGGCGGTCGTCGTCCTCAACCAGGACGCCGTCAGCCACATGAAGCACCTGCGCAAGCTGTCCATGCAGCTCGCCTCCAAGATGCGCTTCGTGTCGGTGCAGTTGGAGGCCCTGCTCGCCAAGGACCTCTGGCTGCGCAACGCCCGCCACGCCAACGAGATGGCCCAGCGCCTCGCCGAGGGCGTCCGCGCCGTGCACGGCGTCGAGATCCTCTACCCCGTGCAGGCCAACGGCGTCTTCGCCAAGCTCCCGCACGACGTGAGCGAGCGCCTCCAGAAGAGGTTCCGCTTCTACTTCTGGGACGAGGCGGCGGGTGTCGTGCGCTGGATGTGCGCGTTCGACACGACCGAGGACGACGTGGACGCGTTCGTGGCGGCGCTCAAGGAGGAGATGGCCCGCTAGGCCTTCTCCTCCCTCGGCACCGATCAACCGTTGACGACGATCGCGGCACTGTTGTTGCGCAGGTCCGGGTCGAACTTCCTGATGGACAGCTCCGGATCGTCGTTGAGGGTTTCGACGGTGGTGCGTGCCCCGCGCACCACCTGGTCGATCCGGAGCTGCACCTCAAAGGTGTGGGACGCCTTGTCGTGCAGGTGGATCGGCGTCCGGCAGAGGTGGGCCGGCACGGGAGACCCCTCCTCTGGCGGCTCCGGGGTCGAGCAGTTCTCCGGCAGGCCTACGACCGTCGTCCCCTCCGGCGCCTGGAACCGCACGGTGGCGACGGCCGCGCCCACGCCCAGCGACGCCACCCAGGCCGGGCCGCGGTTGTGAACGGTGACACGCGCGGTCACGGTGTCCCCGACGGCCCCGCGCACCCTGCTGCCGGTGAGCTTCAGGTCGGCGGTGTTCCTGGCGTCGAGGATGACGGTCCGATAGTTGTCCGACAGATCCAGGTCCTCTTCACCGACGGCGGCCCGCTGCGCCGCCACGGGGCGCAGGTTCAGCTCGTGGCCCGTGCCCGGGGTCCACGTCTCGCCGCCCCGGGCCTCTTCGAGTGCCTCGTCCGAATACGGCAGTACGGAGTGGTCGAACCGCTCGTACAGCGCGTTCCGCCCGACATGGAGGGCGGTCGTCAGGGCGTACCGCTCGCCCGGAGCCACTGCCTCGTCCAGCACGCACAGCGCGAACGTACCGATGGCGTGGTCCCGGTACTCACAGTTGGAGTGCCGTTCCTTGAACCGAAGGCCGTACGACGAGTAGATCGACAGCAGTGTGCGGTCCACGGTGCGGTTGCCGTTGTTGGCGACCGTCGCCCCTACCCGGGTGTTCGTGCCTGGCGTGAGGTCCCGCTGGTGCGCGGCCTGGCTGAGCCCGAGGTCCGGGCCGTCGCCCAGGGTGATCCGGGTCTCCGCCGGAACTGCCGTCAGCTCCCCGGCGGCGGCCGAGTAGCGCACGTTTCCGTACGCGCTGAGGTCGGCGTCCGGCAGCGCGCGGAGTCCGAGCCGGGCTGCCGCCACGCCGTCGGTCCCCACCGGCATCTCGGGGAAGTCGCAGACCGCCTTGAGGGCCGACTCGGGCACGCAGTTCGCGGGCCACGACACTCGCGCGAACGAGGCGATCTCGCCGACGTCCACGGTCAGTTGGCCGGTCGGCACCCCGTTCTCGGTGTTGTCGTGGGTGACCCCGACATCGAGGGCACGCTCAGACGCCGTGCCGTCCGAGCCGGGCCCCGGCAACACGGTCTCGGACGGCACGCTGATCCACAGCTGGTCGGACGCGGCGTGTACGGGGCCGGCCCCGACCGCGGCCAGGGCACAGCCGGCGAGCGCGGCTCCGAGCAGGCGATGCTTCATGAACTCCCCCTTGTCGATGACCGGTCGGTGACGAGACCGGCGGCACGGGGGAGGGGTTGTACCCGCCGGGCTGGTTGCGGCGATGTTCGGCCGTTCCTCGGCCGTTCTCACGGAGACGGAAGCGGCTTGCCAGCTTCATGTATAGCTATGCGTTGAGCGGAAAGTTGATTGACGATGATCGCGGCGCCCGCTTACGCTCTGCTCTCATGCAGATGATCCAGCAAACCGCCGACCTCTCCGCCTATTTGGTCGCTGACGAGGTGATTGACCATCATCATCCAGTCGTTCGTGAGACGGCGGCGAAGCTTGCCTGCGGTGCGGCGGACTCGTATGAATATGCACGGGCGGCGTTCGAGTTCGTGCGCGATGCCATCCCGCACTCGCAGGACTCCCGAGATCCCCGCGTCACCTGGCGCGCCTCCGACGTCCTGGCGCAGGGCACCGGCATCTGCTACGCCAAGGCCCACGCGCTGGCCGCTTTGTTGCGGGCCGAGGACATCCCGACGGCGCTGTGCTACCAGAAGTTCGAGGTCGTGCACGGCCTGGTCGCCGTGCGGTTCAACGGTGCCTGGCATCGGCAGGATCCGCGGGGCAACAAGCCTGGCGTCGACGCCCAGTTCTCGCTCGACGGCGAACGGCTGGCCTTCACGCCCGATCCGGCGTCCAATGAGATGGACTACCCGGTCCTGTATGCTGCACCGCACTCGGTCGTAGTCGATGCCCTCAAAGCCGCCCCTGACCGGCCGTATCCGTGGCAGCACCTGCCCACCGCACTGTGAACCCCGAGGTAAGGCGGACCATGACTCTCACCCTGACCGTCTCCGACGAGGTGCGCACCCTGGCACCCGGCTTCACCCACGTGGCGGTCGAGGCGCACGGCCTGGTCAACGGACCCAGTACCGAGGCGAGTTCCGAGCTCCTCGACGACGCGGCCCGGCGGCTCGCCGTACGCCTGGACGGGCGTGCTCCGCACGAGGACCCGCACATGGCGGCCTGGCGCGAGGTCTACACGGCGTTCGGGTCGAAGCCGTCCCGGACCCGCAACTCCGCGGAGGCGCTGGCCAAAAGGGCACTGTCGGAGGCGGGGCTGCCCCGGATCAACCTGTTGGTGGACGTCTACAACGCCATCAGTGTCGCCCACCTCATCCCCGTCGGCGGTGAGGACATCGACCACGTCGAGGGCGGCATGCGCCTGGAGCGTGCCACCGGCGAAGAGGACTTCATGACCGTCGCCGGCGGCGAGGAGGCCGTCGAACACCCGGACGCGGGCGAGGTCGTGTGGCGCGACGACGCGGGCGTGACCTGCCGCCGCTGGAACTGGCGCCAGGGCCCCCGCACCCGGCTCACCGAGGAGTCCGTTTCCGGGATCTTCCTCCTGGAGAGCCTGTCCCCGATGCCGGTCGCCGAGGTCGAGCAGGCAGCGGCCGAACTCGCCGAGCTGCTGGGGAAGTTCAGCCCGGGCGCGCAGATCTCCGTCCATCGCTGAATGGCGGTGCAGCGGCGCCTGGAAAGGGGCTGGGGGCCTGTACCGACATGCGGCTACGCCGCGTGGGCGCGATCAGTCACACCGGTGCCGCAGACGACCGACGGTTCATCGCGGCACCCACAGCGGAGCGCCTAGCGGGCGTCGGTCTCGCGCACCTGCTCCGGCGTAGGTGCCGTGCCGCCGAGGTGGGCCGGCATCCACCAGGTGTCGTCCGAGTCCTTCGGGCGTACGGGGTAGGCGCGCTGGGCTGCCTCAAGGAGTTCCTGGACGCGCTCGCGCAGCTGGCGGGTGATCGCGCCCGCGTACTTGTCCTTGGAGGCCTCGATCGCCTCGCCGACCCGGATGGTGATCGGGGTGTGGCTGCGCTTGAAGTTGCGCGGGTGGCCCTTGGTCCACAGGCGCTGGGTGCCCCACACGGCCATCGGGATCAGCGGCACGCCGGCCTCCTGGGCCATTCGCGCGGCACCAGACTTGAAGCTCTTGAGCGTGAACGACTGCGAGATGGTGGCCTCCGGGAAGACCCCGACGATCTCGCCGGACCGCAGTGACTGCAGTGCGTGGGCGTACGCCGCCTCACCCTGCTTGCGGTCCACCGGGATGTGCTTCATCCCCCGCATCAGCGGACCGGAGATCTTGTGCCGGAACACCGACTCCTTCGCCATGAAGCGCACAAGGCGCTTCTGCGGGAGTGCCGCCAGGCCGTCGAAGACGAAGTCCAGGTAGCTGATGTGATTGCTCACCAGCACGGCGCCGCCCGAGCGGGGAATGTTCTCCGATCCCTTGCAGTCGATCTTGAGGTCCCACGCCTTGAACAACGCTTGGGCGAGACCGACGACGGGACGGTAGACAAGCTCTGCCATGGACGGGGTGGACCCTTCCTTCTCTGCCTGGGAAGGAGGCTCCCAGTGAAAAGTTACGCAGCCGTAGGTTTACGGCTTGTCGCAGATCGTGCCCCAAGAACGGCCGAGGGCCAAGCCCAAGTGCCTGGGAACGGCGAGATCCTCGTCACGTCGACCCGTGATCCACCTCGGGCTTTTGTGCCGTCTTTACTCGGCGCGCACCGTCACTCGCCGCAGCAACAGATACGCCTCGCAGCCCAGGCAGTAGCCGAAGGCGGCGTTGAGGAAAGCGGCCGCGAGCGCGGCTCCGGTGGCGGCGAGCCCCAGCCATTCGGGCCCGAGCGTGTACCCGACCAGCCCGAGGCCCGCGAAGAGCAGCCCGACCGCCTGGGCGAACTGCGGCGGCTCCGGGGACTCGAACTCGGTCGGCGGTCCGAGCCGCGGCCGTACAGCTGTGCGGAACAGCCATCCGTAAGGCGAACGGCCCACCCCGCCCGCCGCGCCCAGCGCGAACGCCAGGGTCTGCCAGGCCAGCAGCCAGGCGCTCCCGGTGACCAGGACGGCCGCCAGCACCACGGTCGTCACGGCCGCCCCGAAGCGCGGCCCCCTCACGTCAATGTCCATGAATCAAGCATTCCGCAAGGGAAAGGCTTCCGGGGAGTCGGGAATCTTTGCAGTCTCGTGAACGCTTGAGGAGGGTGATGACCGGACTGGTGGTGTGCGTGGCGGTGCTCGCGGCGGCGAGTGCCTACGGATTGCTGCAGCTGCGGCGGAGCGGGAGAGTACGGGTGCGCGGGCGCGATGACGGAAAGCGGCTCGAAGCGGCCGAGTTGGGCGCCGCGCTGGGCGAGCGCGCCACCCTCGTGCAGTTCTCCAGCGCCTTCTGCGCCCCCTGCCGGGCCACCCGGCGCGTGCTCGGCGAGGTCGCCGGCATGGTCCCGGGCGTGACCCACGTCGAGATCGACGCCGAGGACCACCTGGACCTCGTACGCCGCCTCGACATCCTCAAGACGCCGACCGTGCTGGTCCTCGACGCTGCCGGAAACGTCGTACGCCGGGCCACCGGTCAGCCGCGCAAGGCGGATGTGATCGCGGCACTGGGCGAAGCGGTCTGAGGGGGCGTGAGGCCGAGGGTGAGTCATCTCCCACATCCCGGAACCCACTTGACTGTGCGTACCACCTATCGTCAGCCTGACCTTATGCCTGAGGAACTCCTTCTCTTCGGACGGGCTCACGTCGATCTGGCCCGCACCGCGAGCGCGCGCTGTCCGGGCTGTTGAGCACTCACGGATCGCCACGCATCCCCTTGCAGAAGGACAACTCCATGACGGCCACGTCCGGCCTCGGTACCCCTCGGCTCGCCTCTCCCGACCTGCTCCGCTCCGTCTTCCGGCGGCATGCCGCCGGAGTGGCAGTGATCACCGCCCGCGGTGAGACGGGCCCGGTCGGCTTCACCGCCACCTCTGTCACGTCCGTCTCCGCGGATCCCCCGATGGTCTCGTTCGGCATCGGCACCGGCGCGTCCAGCTGGCCGGCGATAGCCGCGACGGAGTACGTCGGCGTCCATGTGCTCGGCGAGCACCAACAGGAGCTCGCCGCCACCTTCGCCCGTAGCGGCGCCGACCGCTTCGGCCCGCCCACGGCCTGGGGTGAGGGCCCGGAAGGCGTCCCCGTCCTCGATGACGTCCTTGCCTGGACGGTGTGCCGGGTCGTGGCACGCGTTCCGGCCGGCGATCACCGCATCGTGCTGGCCGAGGTCGTGCTGGGCGACTCCACGGGTCCCGGGCGTCCGCTGCTGTACCACCAGGGCCGGTTCAACGGCCTGCGTGACTGACCTCACCGCACCGATGTGACGGAACCGGCTGCCCACGGTTCTGCGAAGCCGTCGGTTTCCGATTACGCTGCGTTGCAAAGGTCACAGTTCAAAGCGCTTGCTTAGCGGGGATGAACTGGGTGTACTGACGAGTAATATTTCGCTCGGAGCGCGAGTCGCCCCGAACGGGAACGGCCGCTTGGGGCGCCTATGCTGCCTGCAAGTAGGCAGCAGAGAAATGTCGACGCAGTAGGAGAGCCGGCGTGAGCTTGAGGATCGTTGTCACCGTGAAGTACGTGCCCGACGCCACTGGCGACCGGCACTTCGCCGATGACCTGACCGTCGACCGGGACGACGTGGACGGTCTGCTCTCCGAGCTCGACGAGTACGCGGTCGAGCAGGCGCTGCAGATCTCCGAGAACTCCGACGACGACGTGGAGATCACCGTTCTGACGGTGGGCCCGGAGGACGCCAAGGACGCGCTGCGCAAGGCGCTGTCCATGGGAGCCGACAAGGCGATCCACGTCGAGGACGACGACCTGCACGGCACCGACGCCCTGGGCACCTCGCTGGTGCTGGCCAAGGCGATCGAGAAGGCCGGCTACGACCTGGTGATCTCCGGCATGGCCTCCACCGACGGCACCATGGGTGTCGTTCCGGCCCTGCTGGCCGAGCGCCTGGGCGTCCCGCAGGTCACCCTGCTGTCCGAGGTCTCGGTCGAGGACGGCACGGTCAAGGGCCGCCGGGACGGCGACGCCGCCTCCGAGCAGCTCGAGGCCTCCCTGCCGGCCGTCGTGTCGGTCACCGACCAGTCGGGCGAGGCCCGCTACCCCTCCTTCAAGGGGATCATGGCGGCCAAGAAGAAGCCGGTTCAGGCCTGGGACCTGTCCGACCTCGACATCGAGGCCGAGGAGGTCGGCCTGGAGGGTGCGTACACCGTCGTGGACGGCGCGGCCGAGCGTCCGGCCCGCACCGCCGGCACGATCGTCAAGGACGAGGGCGAGGGCGGCAAGCAGCTCGCCGAGTTCCTCGCGAGCCAGAAGTTCATCTAAGGGCCTGTCGGCCCGCTGAGGCTCAACACCCCTTCCGCCCCTTAAGCCTTCGCAATCCGCAGGAGAGCAATCCCATGGCTGAAGTTCTCGTCTACGTCGACCACGTGGACGGTGCCGTCCGCAAGCCCACCCTGGAGCTGCTGACCCTGGCCCGCCGCGTCGGCGAGCCGGTCGCCGTCGCGCTGGGCAACGGCGCCGCCGACACCGCCGCCACGCTCGCCGAGCACGGCGCGGTCAAGGTCCTCACCCACGAGGCCGCCGAGTACGCCGACTACCTGGTCGTCCCGAAGGTCGACGCCCTCCAGGCCGCCGTCGAGGCCGTCTCCCCGGCCGCCGTCCTGGTCCCGTCCTCCGCGGAGGGCAAGGAGATCGCCGCCCGTCTGGCGCTGCGCATCGGGTCCGGCATCATCACCGACGCCATCGACCTGGAGGCCGGCGACGAGGGCCCGGTGGCCACCCAGTCGGTGTTCGCCGCGTCCTTCACCACCAAGTCCCGTGTCTCCAAGGGCACCCCGGTCATCACGGTCAAGCCCAACAGCGCCGCCGTGGAGGCCGCTCCGGCCGCCGGTAGCGTCGAGGCGCTGTCGGTGTCCTTCTCCGCCCAGGCGACCGGCACCAAGGTCACCGGCCGCACGCCGCGCGAGTCGACCGGCCGTCCGGAGCTGACCGAGGCCGCGATCGTGGTCTCCGGTGGCCGCGGCGTCAACGGCGCCGAGAACTTCGGACTCATCGAGGCCCTCGCCGACTCGCTCGGCGCGGCCGTCGGCGCCTCGCGTGCCGCCGTGGACGCCGGGTGGTACCCGCACACCAACCAGGTCGGCCAGACCGGCAAGTCGGTCTCGCCGCAGCTGTACATCGCCTCCGGCATCTCCGGTGCGATCCAGCACCGCGCCGGTATGCAGACCTCGAAGACGATCGTGGCGATCAATAAGGACGCCGAGGCCCCGATCTTCGACCTGGTCGACTACGGCGTCGTCGGCGACCTCTTCGACGTCGTCCCGACCCTGACCGAGGAGATCAAGACCCGCAAGGGCTGATCCCGCACGGGCACACTGAGGCCCCCGTGACCGTCCGGCGGTCACGGGGCCTCGGCCCGTTTCAACCCAGGGTCCGCGTCTCAGCCCAGGGTCAGGGACGCCTGCACGGGCAGATGGTCGCTCGGGAACTGGCCGCCGGCGGAGAAGGTGTTGATCGTCGCCCGGTGCGCGGTGACGGCGGGCGTGGTCAGGACCCAGTCGATGCGGTCGCCGTCCGGCGTCAGCGGCTTGTAGCCGTGGAAGGTCGCGTACAGCGCGTTGTGTTCGCTCGCGGTGTCCCAGGTGTCGACGAGGCCGGCGCCGAGCAGAGTGTCGTACACCGTGTTCTTGTGGGCGGCGACGTTGAAGTCCCCGGTCACCACGACCGGCAGGGTGCGGTCGAAGCCCGCGATCCGCTCGGCGATGAGTGCGGCGCTTCGCTCGCGCGCGTATTGGCCCACGTGGTCGAAGTGGGTGTTGAGGACGTAGAACTCCCGTCCGCCGTCGGTCAGATCGCGGAAGCGGACCCAGGTGACCATGCGGGCGAAGGCCGCACCCCAGGTGTTGGAGCCGATCACGTCGGGGGTGTCGGAGAGCCAGAAGTGGTCGTACTCGGTCGGGCGCAGCCGGTGGGAGTCGTAGAAGATCGCCATGGACTCGTCGCGGCTGCCGTGCAGCCGGCCGGTGCCGACCCAGTCGTATCGCGGGCCGAGGTCGGAGTCGATGTCGAGCAGCTGGGAGAAGATGCCCTCCTGGGTGCCGAGGACGTGCAGGGCCTCGCGGCGCAGCAGCTCGCGCATCACCGGTCTGCGCACGCTCCAGCTGTTGGGCTCGGTGGTGCTCGCGAAACGCAGGTTGAAGGACATGACCTGGAGGTGCCGGCGGGCGGCCGGGCGCTCGCCCGCCGAGGCGGACGTCGTGGGCAGTGCTGTACTGGACAGGGGAGCGGTGACCGCCGCTGCTAACACGGCCTTCAGACCCAGACGGCGCGTGACTCGGCTGTGGTTCGGCACTGCGGGCTCCTTCGGTGGGAACTACCGGACGAGTCGTGCGGGGCGTGCGTATGGAAGTGTGATATCGCGCCCTGAGATGGGCGTGAACATGGCGGGTTGGGTGAGTGACTCCCCGTGGACATGGTGTTGACCAGCCGGAAGGTCGCCGGATAACTTCATTCTACGGATTGTTGATTCCGTATCGCGGAAGTCAGGAGGATGTGGGATGGGTCAGGGCCAGCAGGAGAAGGTGGCGACCAGCCTCGCGGGTGCCGTCAGCGAGGAGATCAGCGCCTCCCTCGCGCCGGTCGACGCCGAGCTGGAGCGCCGCTACCCCGGAGACCCCGGTACCCGCCAGCCCGTCCACACCGTCTACGTCCCCGGTGACGTCTTCGCCGCCGACACCGTCCGCTCCTGGGGCGACCAGGCCCTCGCGCTCCTCGACGAACACGCCCCGGACGCCGCGTCCTTCGCCGCCGTGCTCGGCCTGTCCGACGAGCTCGCCGAGCCCGTCCACGCGCGTGTGCGCGCCAAGCTGGAGCGCGAGCCCATCGAGGACCTGCGCGTCGACTTCGAGGACGGCTACCACGGCCGCGACGAGGACGAGGACGCCGCCCGCGCGGCACGGCTGATCGCCGAGGCGTACGAGAACGGCACGGCGGCCCCGTACATGGGCATCCGCATGAAGTGCATGGAGGCGCCCGTACGCGACCGGGGCATCCGCACCCTCGACATCTTCCTCACCGGCCTGATGGAGGCCGGCGGCCTGCCCGACGGGCTGGTGCTCACCCTGCCCAAGGTCACGTATCCCGAGCAGGTCACCGCCATGGTGCGGCTCCTGGAGGAGTTCGAGAGGCGCGCGGGCTCGAGCCCGGCCGGATCGGCTTCGAGATCCAGATCGAGACCAGCCAGTCCATCCTCGCCACCGACGGCACCGCCACCGTCGCCCGGATGATCCAGGCCGCCGAGGGCCGCGCCACGGGCCTGCACTACGGCACCTTCGACTACAGCGCCTGCCTCGGCGTCTCCGCCGCCTACCAGGCCAGCGACCACCCGGCCGCCGACCATGCCAAGGCGATCATGCAGGTCGCGGCGGCGGGCACCGGCGTACGCGTCTCCGACGGCTCGACGAACGTCCTGCCGGTCGGCCCGACCGCGAAGGTCCACGACGCCTGGCGCCTGCACTACGGCCTCACCCGCCGCGCCCTGGCCCGCGCCTACTACCAGGGCTGGGACATGCACCCCGGCCACATCCCGACCCGCTACGCGGCCGTCTTCGCCTTCTACCGCGAGGGCTTCGAGCAGGCGGCGGCCCGCCTTGCCCGGTACGCCAACCGGACCGGCGGCGACGTGATGGACGAGCCCGCCACCGCCAAGGCGCTCAGCGGCTATCTGCTGCGCGGCCTGGACTGCGGGGCCCTCGACATCGGCGAGGTCGCCCGGCTGACCGGCCTGACCCGCACCGACCTGGAGGGCTTCTCGGTGCCCAGGAGGGGCGATTTGACGGCTTCCGCGAAGTAGCGGCCCTGTCACATTCGCAACCACCGGCTGGCGTTGTCACTCCTGCCCCGTAGTCTGTACGCCACGCAAGGCATGTCAGTGGTGTCACAGGAACGGGGCAGCGGTGTCATCGGGGGAGAACGGACAGGCGGACGAGACCGGTCGGCTGCTGGCCGGGCGCTATCGCGTGGTGGCGCAACTCGGGCGCGGCGGCATGGGCGTGGTCTGGCGTGCCGTCGACGAGGTGCTGGGCCGCGAGGTCGCCGTCAAGGAGCTGCGCACCTACTCTGACGCCGACGGTCCCGAACTGGCCGATTTGCGGCTGCGGATGCAGCGCGAGGCTCGCGCGGCGGCCCGGGTCAAGCACTCGGGCGTCGTGGCCGTGCACGACGTCGCCGAGGTCGACGGACGCCCGCTGATCGTCATGGAGCTGGTCGACGGTCCCTCCCTGGAGACGGTGCTGCGGGAGCGCGGCACCCTCGATCCTCGTGAGGCGGCCGGGATCGGCGCCAAGGTCATGGACGCGCTGGCCGCCGCCCACCGCGCCGGCGTCCTGCACCGTGACGTCAAGCCCGGCAACATCCTGCTCGACCGCTCCGGCCGGGTCGTCCTGACCGACTTCGGCATCGCCGCCATGGACGACCCGGGCGACGGCGCGGCCACCCAGCTCACCCGCACCGGTCATCTCGTCGGCTCCCTCGACTACTTGGCCCCCGAGCGCGCCCAGGGTGCCGATCCGGGCCCGTCCTCGGACGTCTGGGCCCTGGGCGCCACGCTGTACGCCGCGGTGGAGGGCTCCGCCCCCTTCCGCCGTACGTCGACGTTCTCCACGCTCACCGCGATCGTCTCCGAGCCCCTGCCGGAGCCCGTCAACGCCGGGCCGCTCGGCCCCGTCCTGGCGCGGCTGATGGACAAGCGGTCCGAGTCCCGCCCGGAGGCCGACGAGGCACGCGAACTCCTCCAGGCGGTGGCCGGGTCGGGCGGCACGGACTCGCCGACAGCGGCCCTGCGAGGCACGGCGGACTCCGGGCCCGCGCGGAACGAGACGGAGCGCAACGTCCCCTCAGTGCCGCCAGGATTCGGACCCACGGCCGCGGTCGCGCCTGACGGGCAAGGATTCGGGGGACCCGCGCCGACCGGGCCCGCCCAACAGGCGTACGGCGGCCAGGGCCAGAGTGCGCCAGGACCCCAGAGCGCGGACACGCCACAGCAGGGCGTACCCGCCTCGGGCCTGCCCGGGGCGCCACGCTTCGGGACTGCGGGGCAGGGCGCGAACGGGCCCGCGACTCCCGGCCAAGGCACGCCGCCGGCACAGGGCTTCGGCGCCGCCGGCCATCCCGTCCCGCCCGTACCCGGGCCCGGACCCGGCGCCACGGGGCAGCCGGCCGCCTCGCCGCACGGCAGTGTGCCAGGGCACTCCGGCCGGCCCCCACACGGCTTCGGCAGCCCCAGCCCCTCGCCGCACGACTCCGCCGCCACCGGCCCCATGGTCACCTCCTCCGGCAGCACGCCCCGGCGCAAGAGCCGCGCCCTGCTCGCCGCCGTGGCCGTCACCGTGGTCCTCGCGGCCAGTGGGGTCACGGTCGCCCTGCTGAACAACTCGGGCGACGCCAAGGCCGAGGAGCCGGGCACGTCGGCGGTCGCCGCCACGGACAAGTCCGCCGAGGCGAGCGGCAGTCCCGACGCCGACCGCTCGGGCGACGGAGGCCTGACCGAGAAGGACGACGACAAGAAGTCCCCCGACACGAGCAAGTCCCCGAGCCGCACGGCGGAGGGCGACCCCACCGATCGCCCCACCACCTCGTCCCCGACCAAGACCTCGGGATCGGGCGGCACCGACGGCGGCACCACGGGCGGAGGTTCCGGTGACGGCGGCACCACGGGCGGTGGCGGAACCACAGGCGGCGGGACCACGGGCGGTGGCGGGACCACGCCGGACCCGTCCTGCTTCGCCATCGGCGGCGGCAAGTACAACTGCACTGTCTGGAAGACCGCCAAGTCCTACACCGCCTCCGGCGCCGAGGTCGGCATCCTGAACGCGGGCACCAACTACTTCTACTGCCAGCAGAACCTGGGCCGCCGTGAGACGTCCGGCCAGTGGACCAACGTCTGGTGGGCCAAGACGGACGACGACAGCGGCAACACGAACGTCTTCGTCAGCGACGTCTACCTCGAGGGCGGCAACAACGACGAGCCGGTGCCGGGACTCCCGGTCTGCTGAACCCGGGGCTGCTGAGCTCAGGTCCGGGCACCTCAGTTCCGGTGGCCTCGGTTCCGGTCGACCCGGAGGTACTTCTCCAGCCCGGAGGTCGTCACCCGCTGCTCCTCCGCGAGCAACCGCGTCCCCCGCTCGCACAACCCCGCGTCGGCTCGCGCGCGGTCGCTGAACTCCTCGGGAGTGACCCCGAACAGCTCCCGCAACCGGGCCGAGTCCAGCAGGAGTTCCGAGATCAGCGCACGCTGGCCGGGGTGGGTGCGCGGTGCGCCGGAGCCGTCGTGCAGGGAGCCATGGCGGTTGACGTACACGAAGGTGCCCGGGAGCGTGCTGCCGTCCGCCGTCTCGATCCGCACGTCGGGTGCCGGCAGCCAGGCGCGGCCGAAGTTGCCGTCCGGCGCCGGTACGCCCTCGCTGGCGTCGATCACCGCGAGCTGCTCGGAGTCGAGCCAGGTGATGAACAACTCCCGTACGTGGCCCGGTGCTTCGAAGGGCGACGCGGACATGTACCCCATGCGGCTCACGTGCGCGGAGACACCGACCTCGATGCCCGTCACCCGCACCTTCACCATCGGAAGGGGAGTGACGATTCCGAATGCCACCATCTTGCGCCGCAGTTGGCCGGGGCTGGCGTTGGAGCCGACCGCGAGGACGGGCACGCGGTCGTCGTACACCAGGCGGTCCAGGGGCAGCAGCCGGTCCCCGTCGAGGAGCCCGGAGTCCGACGGCCAGGCGCCCGGATAGAGCAACGGATGGTCGCGCGGCGCCTCCGCCAGGCCGAGCGCCTCAAGGGTGCGGTCCTGCACCGGCCGTGAGCTGCTCATGCGGTGGTCCATGGGCCGCTCAGTCCGCCGGCGGCAGCTCGCCCGAGCCGCGGGTGATCAGCCGCGTCGGCAGCTCGATGCGTTCCGGGGCGACCAGGGTGCCGTCGAGCTGGCGGAACAGCCGCTCGGCGGCGGTACGGCCGAGAGCCGCGGCGTCCTGGGCGACGACGGTGACGCCGGGCTGCAGCAGGTCGGCGAGTTCGATGTCGTCGAAGCCGACGAGGGCGACACGACGGGACTGCTCGGCGAGGACGCGGATCACGGTGACCGTCACGCGGTTGTTGCCCGCGAAGATCGCGGTGACGGGGGAAGGCCCGGAGAGCATTTCCTCGGCCGCCCTGCGCACCCGCTCCGGGTCGGTGACGCCCAGGGACATCCAGGCGTCCTCCACCGGTATGCCCGCGTCCTCCATGGCTGCCCGGTAGCCGCGCAGCCGCTCGGCGGCCGTGTGGATGCGGGGCATGTCGCCGATGAAGCCGATCCTGCGGTGGCCGTGGGCGATGAGGTGCGCGACGCCGTCGCGGGCACCGCCGTGGTTGTCGGACAGGACGCAGTCGACGTCGATCTGCCCGGCCGGGCGGTCGACGAACACGGTGGCGACGCCCGCCTTGAGCTCGGGCTCCATGTACCGGTGGTCGTCACCGGCCGGAATGATCACCAGTCCGTCCACTCGCCGCGCGCACAGCGCCAGCGCCAGCTCCTGCTCGCGGTCCGGATCCTCGGCGCTGGAGCCGTTGATGAGCAGGGCGCCGTGCGCTCGGGCGACCTCTTCGACCGCCCGGCTGAGCGGTCCGTAGAAAGGGTCCGCGAGATCCTCCAGGACCAGGCCGATGCTCGCCGTACGGCCCTTGCGCAGCACCCGCGCGCTGTCGTTGCGGCGGAATCCCAGGGCGTCGATGGCCTCCTGGACGCGACGCTCCGTCTCCGGGGTGACGCCGGGCTCTCCGTTGACCACGCGCGAGACGGTCTTCAGGCCGACTCCGGCACGCGCCGCGACGTCCTTCATGGTCGGACGGTTGCCGTAGCGGTTCTCCGGAAGGCGGTCGGAGCGGCGGATGGTCTCGGCCACGATGCGGTGTCCTGTCCTGTCGTCCACGGGACGAGTCGATCCATGAGGCTCACTCGGTCCGCGCGGATGCGTCTGTCCATGGGGATGCGTCGGTCCATGGGTTTGTATGAGGATGTGGCGTCGAGCATAGAGCCTGGACAACGTTGTCAGATCCAGGGGACACTGTCCACCGCAATCTCCGGCCTGCGCCCCCACCGCGAGACCGGCTCGCCCAATTCCCGTGGTTGACGGGGAGATCCGAATGGTTGACGGGGAGAACTGACACTGATGCACACCGACCTCGTGGCTGCGCTCGACATCGGCGGCACCAAGATCGCCGGAGCGCTGGTGGACGGCCACGGCAAGATCGTGGTCCGGGCTCAGCGCGCGACGCCCGCCCGGGAGGACGGCGACACCGTGATGCGGGCCGTCGAGGAGGTCGTCGGCGAACTCGCCGTGTCGCCCCTGTGGGGACGCGCCACGGCCCTCGGCATCGGCAGCGCGGGACCGGTGGACGCCTCCGCGGGCACCGTGAGTCCGGTGAACGTGCCCGGCTGGCGCGACTATCCGCTGGTCCGGCGCGTCCGTGAGGCGGCCGGCGGCCTGTCCGTCGAGCTGATCGGCGACGGCGTGGCCATCACGGCGGCCGAGCACTGGCAGGGAGCGGCCCGGGGGCACGACAACGCGCTCTGCATGGTCGTCTCGACGGGCGTCGGCGGCGGCCTGGTCCTGAACGGCCGACTGCACCCTGGCCCCACCGGCAACGCCGGCCACATCGGTCACATCAGCGTCGATCTGGACGGCGATCTGTGCCCGTGCGGTTCGCGGGGTTGCGTGGAGCGCATCGCGAGCGGCCCCAACATCGCCCGGCGGGCGCTCGAGAACGGCTGGCAGCCGGGCCCGGACGGTGACACCTCCGCCGCCGCGGTGGCCGACGCCGCGCGGGACGGCGACCCGGTCGCCGTGGCCTCCTTCGAACGGGCCGCACAGGCCCTCGCCGCCGGAATCGCGGCCACCGCGACCCTCGTCGAGATCGACATCGCGGTGATCGGCGGCGGAGTGGGCAAGGCGGGCGACGTCCTCTTCACCCCGCTCCGCAAGGCCCTGCACGACTACGCCACCCTGTCCTTCGTCCAACGCCTGACGATCACGCCGGCCCAGATGGGCACGGACGCCGGCCTTGTGGGGGCCGCGGCGGCCGCGCTCGCCGGGAAGGCGGGCGCGGCGGCGGGGGTCTGAGCACTCCGGCGGGCAGGAACGTTCAGCCGCCGGGTGGGGGCGGGCGGACCGCTCAGCAGGTCAGTCGCGCCTCCGCCCAGTCCCCGTGGTCCGAAGTGACGCCGTCGCCGCCGTCGGTGACGACGAGCCGGACCACCTGGGCGCCGGTCACATCGGCCGTGAGTGCCTGGGCCGGCATCGCGTTGGTGAGGACGCCGGTCGAGGCGGCCCGGGTGCCGTCCTCCCAGATCTCGAAGGCGACGGTGCCGTCGGCGCCCTCCTCGTCGTCGACGCCGACCTGCGCGGTGACCGACTCGCACGCGCCGCCGCCGTAGAACTCGACGGTGCTGTCGGCGTGGACACCGAGCCCGCTGCCGAACGCCACGCCGCCGATGGTGATCGGGTGTCCGTCGCCCGCGTCGCTCTCGCCGTTGCTTGTGTTGCGCTCGACGGGGCCCCACCCGTTGGTGGCCGAGAGCCACTGGAGGTCACCGAGCCCGGACGTCCCCGGGGGCGGCGCCACCACCACCGTCGCCGTCAGCGGCAGCGCGCTGTCGACGCGGACACCGGAGGGGGAGCGGTAACTCGCCCTGAGCGTGAGGCCGTACGACCCTGGCGGTGTCCCCTGCGGGGCGGTGACTGCCCACTTGGTGCGCAGGGAGCGGCCTGTGGAGAGCGCGGGCGAGGTGGTGGGGGACGTCGCCTTGACGGACCACCCCTCGGGGCCGGTCAGCGCGACGGACACGCGCTTGGCCGTCGTACGCCCGAGGTCGGTGACGGTCGACGTGAGGCCTGCCTTCTTGCCCGCCTCGACCAGCGGGCTGCCGTCCAGGCCGAGTTCGACGGCGGGCGGGTGCTGGACCGACCTGGGGTCGGCGGCGACGCGCAGCAGGACGGTGCCGTGCGCGGGGACGGTCGCGGAGATCGTGCCCGCGGTGTTGTAGCTGCGGTGCTGCCACAGGTCGCGCAGGGCGTAGGCGTCGGCGGCGGGCAGGCCGACCGCGTCTGCGCTCGTGGTGATGCGCTGGGCGGTGCCGGACTCGTTGAAGAGGGCCACCGCGCGGCTGCCGTCCCGCATCTCCTTGGCGACGACCCAGCGTCCGCCCTGCGAGGAGATCACCGTGCCCTGCTTGCCCAGCGGGTCCTGGTCGACCGCGATGACCTCGCGGTTGCCGAGGATCTCGAAGGTCTCCTCGGTGGCCGAGCGCAGGTCGGAGCCGATGAGGAGCGGAGCGGCCATGATCGCCCACATCGAGAAGTGCGAGCGGTACTCGGTGTCCGTCATGCCGCCGTTGCCGACCTCCAGCATGTCGGGGTCGTTCCAGCGACCGGGCCCGGAGTGCGGCGCGAGCGGCAGGTTCTGCTTGAGGATCGACAGCATCGAGCCCCAGTTGTCGCTGATGTCGCCCGTCGTGCGCCACAGCTGGCCGACGTCGGCCGCCCACTCCCAGGGCTTGTTCTCGCCCCACTCGCAGATGCTGTGGACGATGGGACGGCCCGTGGCCCGGAGCGCGTCGCGCATGGTCGTGTAGCGCAGCTTGGCGTCGACACCCTGGTTGTTGCAGTTGTCGTACTTGAGGTAGTCCACGCCCCAGTCCGCGAACTGCTGGGCGTCGCTGTACTCATGGCCGAGAGAGCCCGGGAAGCCGGCGGTGTTGCAGGTCTTCGTGCCCGCGCTGGTGTAGATGCCGAATTTCAGGCCCTTGGAGTGGACGTAGTCCGCGACCGCCTTGATCCCGTTCGGGAACCGGACGGGGTCGGGTACGAGCTTTCCGTTCGCGTCCCTGGACGGCAGGGCCCAGCAGTCGTCGAGGTTGACGTACTCGTATCCGGCGTCCTTGAGGCCCTTCTCGACGAAGATGTCCGCGACCCCCTTGACCATGGACTCGTTGAACTCGGCGCGGCAGTGCGTGGAGTTCCAGTTGTTGAAGCCCATGGGCGGGGTGAGGGCGAGGGCCTCCGCCGGGGCGGCAGCCGCAGGAGCCGCGGGGGCCGCGGCGGCGGGGGTGGCGAGTCCTGCCGCGCAGAGCAGGCCTGCGGCGAGCGCTCCGACCACTCTTGTGCGGGTTGTGCGGGTGTGAAGGTTACGCACCGTTACGTTCCTCCGTACCTGCGAAGACGGGTGACGGCATGTACGCGTCATGGTGCGTTCACGGTAGAACCTGTCGGAGTGTGTTGGAAGTCGCCGGAGGGGAATGGTGGGGCGAGAGGAGTTTTTGAACGTGTTCAACATTCTGGGGTAAGGTCGTTCCCATACGAGAGGGGGAGCCATGAAAATAGTGATTCCCGGGGGAACCGGGCAGGTGGGCGCGGTCCTGAACCGTGCGCTGAGCAGCGCGGGCCACGAGGTCGTCGTCCTGACGAGGCGGCCCACGCGCGACGGCGAGGTGCACTGGGACGGCGAGACCCTGGGGCCGTGGGCCACGGCGATCGACGGCAGCGACGTCGTGATCAACCTGGCGGGGCGCAGCGTCAGCTGCCGCTACACCGCGCCCAATTTGCAGGCCATGATGGATTCGCGGGTGCACTCCACCCAGGTCGTCGGCGAGGCCATCGCGAGCGCGGCCCGGCCGCCACGCGTCTGGCTGCAGATGAGCACGGCCACCATCTACGCCCACCGCTTCGACGCGCCCAACGACGAGGTGACGGGCATCATCGGCGGCAGCGAGCCCGACGTGCCGGACTACTGGGCCTACAGCATCGACATCGCCAGGTCCTGGGAGCGGGCGCAGGAAGAGGCTGACACGCCGCACACCCGGAAGGTCGCCCTGCGTTCCGCCATGGTGATGAGCCCCGATCGCGGCGGCGTCCTCGACATGCTGCTGCGGCTCGCGCGGCTGGGTCTCGGCGGCCCCGTCGCGGGCGGCGGCCAGTACATCTCCTGGATCCACGACCGCGACTTCGTCCGCGCGCTCGAGTTCCTGATCGAGCGGGAGGACCTCGTCGGGCCGGTGAACATCGCCGCCCCCGAACCGCTCCCGCAGCGCGCGTTCATGCGGGACCTCCGCTCCGCGTCGCGCGTCCCGGTGGGCCTGCCCGCGACGAGGTGGATGGCGGAGATCGGCGCGTTCGCCCTGCGCTCGGACACCGAGCTGCTGCTCAAGAGCCGCCGTGTCGTCCCTGGCCGGCTGCTCGACGAGGGGTTCGCCTTCGCGTACGCCCGCTGGCCGGAAGCGGCCGACGACCTCGTACGGCGCGTACGGCACCGCAAACTCAACCGGGGCCGGACCGGGGCCGGAGTTCCGTCGCCGACCTGATTGCCCGAAGGCGAGCGTGACTCACGGCCCGTTCCACAGTTGAACCCACCATGAAGAAGCGCAGCATGCTCGCCATCGCCTCCCTGGCCACCGGATTCGTTGTCGCGGCGGTCACTCCGTCCCATGCCGCCGAAACCCCCGCCACCGGTGGTTCCCCCGCCTCGGGGCTGCCTGCCGCCGGGATCCCCGTCAGCGGCGCTCAGACGAAGGTCGCCGGCGTGAACGTGGACGACGCCCTGGACACCGTCGGCCGGGCCATCAACCGGGAGACGGACCGGGCCGTGAACGACGCCCCGCACGGGAAGACCAAGAACGGCAAGAAGGGCTGACGAGCCCACCGGCACGACCGGACGGCGCCGGAGCCCCCGAATCCGAGGGGACTCCGGCGCCGTTGTCATGCGCTCTCTACGGGAGCTGGTTTCCGTGGCAGGGTGGAGCGGGCAAGCCACAGGGGGCCAACAGAAGAGGGGAAACGTGATCGTTTGGATCAACGGTGCGTTCGGTGCGGGAAGACCACCACCGCACGGGAACTGATCGAGCTGATCCCGAACAGCACGCTCTTCGACCCCGAGGTCATCGGCGGAGCACTCACTCACCTGCTTCCGCCCAAACACCTCACCGAGGTCGGTGACTTCCAGGACCTGCCGATCTGGCGACGAATCGTGATCGATACGGCGGCCGCGCTGCTCGCCGAGCTCGGCGGGACCCTCGTGGTTCCGATGACGCTGCTGCGCCAGGAGTACCGCGACGAGATCTTCGGTGGCCTCGCCGCCCGCCGCATCACCGTCCAGCATGTGCTCCTCGCTCCGGCGGAAACGATCCTGCGGGAGCGAATAGCCGGGCGGGAGGTTCCGTCCGACCTGCCCGACGGCGAGATACGGGTCCGGCAGTGGTCGTACGACCGCATAGAGCCCTATCGCGCCGCGCTCGCTTCCTGGCTCACCGCCGACGCCTATCCCGTCGACAGCGGTGGCCTGACCCCGTACGAGACCGCCGTCCGTATCGCCGAGGCCGTCGGCAGCGGTTCGGTCCCCGTCTGCGACATCGTGCAGACGCCCGAGCCCACCGCCGAGACCCTCGCCTCGGGCGTCCTGCTCTTCGACGAGGAGGACCGCGTGCTGCTCGTCGACCCCACCTACAAGCCCGGCTGGGAGTTCCCCGGTGGCGTCGTGGAACCCGGCGAGGCGCCCGCGCGCGCGGGCATCCGCGAGGTCGCCGAGGAGACGGGGATACGGCTGGACGACGTACCGCGCCTCCTCGTCGTCGACTGGGAGCGGCCCTCGCCACCCGGCTACGGAGGTCTGCGCCTCCTCTTCGACGGCGGGCGGCTCGACTCTGCGGAGGCCGAACAGCTCCTGCTGCCCGGGCCCGAACTGCGCGACTGGCGCTTCGTCACCGAGGCGGAGGCGGCCGATCTGCTGCCGCCGGTGCGGTACGAGCGACTGCGCTGGGCGCTGCGGGCGCGGGAACGCGGGGCGGCGCTCTATCTGGAGGCGGGCGTGCCGGCGCCTTCGTGAGCGAGTCGCAGCTCGTCGTACGGGTACGGGGTCAGCCTGCTCTCGTGCTGCAGGCGCTTGGCGAAGTCACCCATCACGACGGCCAGCGGCGCATGGCGCTCGATGATGTCGGCGGCGGTGCCCGGGATGTCCCGCGGCCTCGCCCCGTCGGCGCAGTCACGCACGAAGGCCTCGCGATCGTCCTTGCCGTAGCCGTACAGGGCGGTCGCGAGCCAGTTCACGAAGTGGAATGCGGTGTAGTCGCGGTCGTAGTGCCGGTGCCGCTCGAAGAAGCCGCGCTCCTGTGGGGAGAGGGGGAAGCGGGCGGAGAGAGCGAGGCCGTAGTCGGCGAGGTAGAGCCGGTGGCCGTCCGTGAGGAAGTTCAGGAAGTGGGCGTCGAAGTGCACCAGCCCGCTCTCGCGGAGGAAGCCGATGGTGGCCGCGAGCTCTCGTTCCACAAGAGCGCACGCGGCGTCGGCTTCCTCCGTGCGCAGCCGGGCGTCCAGCCATTCGTTCAGTGTGTACGGCACATACTCCAGGAACAGCGTCAGGCTCGCGGACGCCGTCCGCAGTCCCTCGATGCGCTCGCGCACCCGTGGGCCGCCGCCCCAGTAGTCGACGGCCCGCTCCGCATCGGACAGCAACTCGTGCAACGGCTGCGGTACGTCGGGCAGGACCCGCCAGTGGTGGGTCAGCGGGAACCCCGCGAACCGGTCGGCCAGCACCCAGTTCGTGGTCATCGTGTGCACGGCGAGTTCCCGCCAGGCACCGAACCCCGGACTGCCGATGCCGTAGTGGAAGAACGCCGGCAGTCCGAGGAGGTTCGCCGGGGAGCGGACGTTATCCGGCCGCAACTCGACGTCGGTGAGCGGCACCCGCTTCACGAAGACCCGTCGGCCGTCCACCTCGATCAGTGTCGAACGGCCCCCGATCCCGGTGCCGAGCGGTTCGCCCGACTCCACGAGGGCCGCGAGTTCGTGGTCGCTGAGCAGTGCCAGGGACGTGGCGATGTCGGTGTGGGCGGCGAGGCGTTCGGTGCGGATCATCGCCCCATCATCAGCTGTGGGTCCCTCAACTCGCCGCGTAGTTACGGAGGAACAGCGCCTCCGCGACCGACAGCCGCTCCAGCTCCTGCGGGGACACGCTCTCGTTCACGGCGTGGATCTGGGCCTCCGGCTCGCTCAGGCCGATGAGGAGGATCTCCGCGTGCGGGTAGAGGGAGGCGAGGGTGTTGCACAGCGGGATCGAGCCGCCCTGGCCGGCGTACTGCATCTCCTGGCCCGGGTACGCCACCGCCATCGCGTCCGCCATGGCCTGGTACGCCGGGCTGCTCGTGTCGGCGCGGAACGCCTGGCCCTGGCCTATCTGCTCGGTGCGCACCCGGGCACCCCACGGCGTGTGCGTCTCCAGGTGGGCCTGGAGCAGCTTGGTCGCCTCGGCGGCGTCGACGCCCGGCGGCACCCGCAGGCTGATCAGCGCCCGGGCGCTCGCCTGCACGGACGGGGTGGCGCCGACGACCGGCGGGCAGTCGATGCCCAGGACGGTGACGGCGGGGCGTGACCAGATACGGTCGGCGACCGTGCCGGAGCCGATCAGTCCGACGCCGTCGAGGACCTTGGCGTCCTTGCGGAACTGCGCCTCGTCGTACTGCAGACCCGGCCACGCCGACTCGTCGGTCAGCCCGTCCACCGTCGTCGAACCGTCCTCGGCGCGCAGCGAGTCCAGGACGCGGATCAGCGCGCCGAGTGCGTCCGGAGCGGCCCCGCCGAACTGGCCGGAGTGCAGGTTGCCTTCGAGTGTGTCGATCTGCACGCGCATGAGGGTCATGCCGCGCAGCGTCGAGGTCACCGTCGGCAGGCCGACGCGGAAGTTGCCCGCGTCGCCGATCACGATGGTGTCGGCCGCCAGCAGGTCCGGGTGTGCCTCGGCGTACCGCTCCAGACCGCCCGTGCCCATCTCCTCCGAGCCCTCGGCGATCACCTTCACGTGCACCGGCACGCCGCCGTCGGCCTTGAGCGCGCGCAGCGCCAGCAGGTGCATGATCAGGCCGCCCTTGCAGTCGGCGGCGCCGCGCCCGTACCAGCGGCCGTCGCGCTCGGTCAGCTCGAAGGGCGGGGTGTGCCAGGCGGCCTCGTCCAGCGGGGGCTGCACGTCGTAGTGGGCGTACAGCAGGACCGTCTTCGCACCCGCGGGACCGGGCAGGTAGCCGTACACCGACTGCGTGCCGTCGGGGGTGTCCAGCAGCGCCACGTCCTCGAAGCCCTCCGCGCGCAGGGCGTCGGCGACCCAGCGGGCGGCGCCCTCGCTCTCGCTCCTCGGGAACTGGTCGAAGTCCGCCACCGACTTGAACGCCACCAGTTCGGTGAGCTCCGCCTTCGCCCTTGGCATCAGCGAGGCGACGGTCTCGGCGACCGGATTCGACGACATGGGCACGCTCCTTGTGGGTGCGACGTTGTACCAGTGAGTGCTGTGATCCTCCCACAGCAGCCTGCGACGATGCCCGCCGTAGGATGCGGGGGACAGCAGGCGTAGGCGGCTTGATCGGGAGCAGTAGACCATCGTGAGCAGCGAGAACTCTTCGGCGGACGACGTGCAGCAGGTGTGGGACGTCGTCGTGGTGGGCGCGGGACCCGCGGGGGCCTCGGCCGCGTATGCGGCGGCCGTCGCCGGGCGGAGCGTGCTGGTGCTGGAGAAAGCGGAACTGCCGCGCTACAAGACATGCGGCGGCGGCATCATCGGACCCTCGCGCGACTCGCTCCCACCCGGCTTCGAGCTGCCTTTCCGGGACCGGGTGCACGCGGTCACGTTCTCCAACAACGGCCGCTTCACCCGCACCCGCCGCTCCAAGCACATGCTGTTCGGGCTGATCAACCGGCCCGAGTTCGACCAGCAACTGGTCGAGCACGCCCAGAAGGCGGGCGCCGAACTGCGCACGGGCGTGACCGTGCAGCGCGTCGAGCAGCACGGCTCGGCGGTGCCGGACCGGCGCAGCGTCGCCGTGGTCCTGCAGGGCGGCGAGACGCTGCTCGCGCGGGCCGTCGTCGGCGCGGACGGCAGCGCCAGCCGGATAGGAGCCCATGTCGGGGTGAAGCTCGACCAGGTGGACCTCGGCCTGGAGGCGGAGATCCCGGTGCCGGAGACGGTCGCCGAGGACTGGCAGGGGCGGGTGCTCATCGACTGGGGGCCGATTCCCGGCAGTTACGGCTGGGTGTTCCCCAAGGGCGACACGCTCACGGTCGGGGTGATCTCGGCGCGTGGTGAAGGCGCCGCGACCAAGCGGTACTTGGATGAGTTCATCGGGCGGCTCGGGCTGGCCGGGTTCGAACCGAGCATCTCCTCCGGCCACTTGACGCGCTGCCGCGCCGACGACTCGCCGCTGTCGCGTGGGCGGGTGCTGGTGTGCGGTGACGCGGCGGGCCTGCTGGAGCCGTGGACCCGCGAGGGAATCTCGTTCGCGCTGCGGTCGGGGCGGCTCGCGGGGGAGTGGGCGGTGCGGGTCGCCGAGGCGCACGACGCCGTGGACACCCGGCGCCAGGCGCTGAACTACGCCTTCGCGATCAAGGCGGGACTCGGCGTCGAGATGAGCGTCGGCAAGCGGCTGCTGACGGCGTTCGAGCGCCGGCCCGGGCTCTTCCACATGGCGCTGACCGGTGTCCGGCCGGCCTGGAAGGCGTTCATGGACATCACCCGCGGCGCCACGTCACTGGGCGAGATGGTCCGTACACATCCCATGGCCCAGCGCGCCCTGACCGCGCTGGACCGCCGCCGGCTGCCGGACCCGACTCCGGCGCCGGCACCCGACGAGGCCACTTCCTGACGATGATCCGGGTCACTTCTCGACGGTGATCCGGAAGACGGGGTGGTCCGGGGCGGCCGCGACGATCTCCGCGTCGGAGGACTTCGCGGTGACCCCGTCGAAGTACTGGTTGACCTCCCAGCCCCACTTCTCCAGGTAGGTCCGCAGGATCGGGAGCTTCATCCCGTCGGGAATCTCCACCGCGGAGAACTGGCGTACCTTGCGCCCGACGCGCAGTTCCCCGCCGCCGGCGGCACGCATGTTGCGCACCCACTGGGAGTGGCCGCGGGCCGAGACGAGGTACTGCGTTCCCCCGTACGTGTGCGGGTTGACCGGGATGCGCTGCATGGAGCCGCTCTTGCGCCCGCGCACGGACATCTCCGCCGTGCCCGCGATGCTGAACCCGTGCCGGGCCAGCCAGCCGACGACGCTGTTGAATCGGACGTTCAGCGGGCTGCCCTTGAGGTAGTACGGCGACGACATCGATGACTCCCGGAGTTCGATCTCGAGATTGAGAGAGCGGTGCTCTCGCTTGAGAGCAGTGTGCACGAGATTGCTGATCCAGGGCAAGAGCAGTGCTCTCGAATATGTGCACTGCTCTGTGATCCGTGGAAGACTGGCTCACATGAGCAGCACCACACAGGGCGCACGTGCCCGGGCCCGGCTGGAAGTCACGGCGGCCATCAAGGACGAGGCGCGCAGACAGCTCGCGGCCGAGGGCGCCGCGAAGCTCTCGCTGCGCGCCGTGGCCCGCGAACTCGGCATGGTCTCCTCCGCGCTCTACCGGTACTTCCCCAGCCGGGACGACCTGCTGACCGCTCTCATCATCGACGCCTACGACTCCCTCGGCGAGTGCGCGGAGGCCGCACACGGCGAGGCCGCCGGTGCCGGGCCCGTGCGGCGCTGGACGGCGGTCGCGGAGGCCGTACGCGACTGGGCGCTGCGGCATCCGCACGAGTACGCGCTGATCTACGGCTCGCCCGTGCCCGGCTACACCGCGCCCGACACCACGGTCCCGCCCGCCTCCCGCGTCGGCCTCCTCTTCATCGGCATCCTCCGCGACGCCCACCAGCACTCCGGCCTCACCGAACCGCCCCTGTCCCCCGAACTGCGCCCCGAGGCCGAGCGCATGGCCGCCGACCTGGCCCCAGACCTCCCCCCGGCCGCTGTCGCGGCCCTGATCGCCGCCTGGGCCCAGCTCTTCGGGCTCGTCGGGTTCGAGTTGTTCGGGCAGTTCCACCGGGTCGTGGAGGACCGGGAGGCCTTCTTCCGGCATGCGGTGGGCCGGCTCGCCCAGGACGTGGGACTGGCGTGAGCCGCCGAGGAGGGGGAGGAGGGCGTACTTCGCGGGGAGTATCCGTGATCACCACGCCCGGGTGACGCCGCCCGGCAGCCATCGCGTCTAGCGTGGCGGACATGGATGAGCAGCAGGTACGCCGGGGCGGCGGTCCGCCGATGTGGTGGCGGCAGGGGCCGCCGTGGTGGAACCGCTGGGAGGACGAGGAGCACGCCTCTCGCTGGCCCTGGCGCTCCACGCTGCTGATCACGGTCTTCGTCATGGCCGGCTCGAACTTCGCGGCCGAGGGGCAGCTGGACTACCGGGCCCCGCTCGACCCCTTCGCACGCGCCCTGCTGTTCGTGGCGTCGGCCCTGCTGCTGTGGCGCAAGCGGTACCCGGTGGCCGTCGTCTTCGGGACCGCGGTCGCCGCGACGCTCTACCTCGGCGCCGGATACCCGTACGGCCCGGTGTTCCTGGCCGTCGCCGTGGCCTGCTTCAACGCCATCGTCACCGGACATCGCAGGGCCACCTGGGCTGCGGTGGGGGTGTTCTGGATCGGACACGCCCTGGTCGCCCACTGGCTGTACCAGTGGCTGCCGCCGTCCGGCGACTCGGCCGCCCCCTGGGGGCAGGAGGGTGTGATCGCCGCCTGGGTGGCGGCGATCGTGGCGGTTTCGGAGCTGGCCAGGACCCGGCGCGAGCAGTGGGTACGGGAGCGGGCCGAGCGGGCGCAGGCAGCGCGGAGGCGCGCCGACGAGGAGCGGCTGCGGATCGCCCGCGAACTGCACGACGTCCTCGCGCACAGCATCTCCGTGATCAATGTGCAGGCGGGCGTCGGACTCGCCCTCCTTGACACCGACCCAGAGCAGGCGCGCACGGCCCTCACCACCATCAAGGCCAAGAGCAAGGAGGCGCTCGGCGAGGTCCGCCAGGTCCTCGACACCCTGCGCACCCCCGGCGACGCGCCCCGCGCCCCGGCCCCCGGCCTCGACCGGCTGCCCGAACTGGTGGAGCAGGCGGCGAGCGCGGGCCTCACCGTCGAGGTCGAGGGCGAGCCGCCCCGCCTGGCACCCGGCACGGACCTCGCGGCCTTCCGGATCATCCAGGAAGCCCTCACCAACGTCGTGCGCCACTCGGAGTCACGGCACGCACGCGTGCATCTCGACCCTTCCGACGGGACGACGCTACGGCTGCGCATCGACGACGACGGTCCCGCGACCGGCACCGACGCGGGCGGCAGCGGCAACGGACTCGCCGGAATGCGGGAGCGGGCGGCCGCCCTCGGTGGCACGATCGAGGCGGGCCCGCGTGCCGACGGCGGGTTCCGGGTGCTAGCCGTACTGCCGTTGAAGGCTCCCGCCGGCGAACCGAGCAACCACGTCAAGGAGGACCGGTGATCCGCGTACTGCTCGCCGACGACCAGTCACTGGTGCGGGCCGGCTTCCGCGCGCTGCTCGACGCACAGCCCGACATCGAGGTGGCGGGGGAGGCATCCGACGGCGAGGAGGCGGTGCGCAAGGTGCGCGAACTGCGGCCCGACGTCGTCCTGATGGACATCCGCATGCCGCTCCTCGACGGCCTCGCCGCGACCCGCCGGGTCACCGGCGACGGCGACCTCACGGGCGTCAAGGTGGTCATGCTCACCACCTTCGAGCTCGACGAGTACGTCTTCGAGGCCATCCGCTCGGGCGCCTCCGGCTTCCTGGTCAAGGACACCGAGCCCGACGAACTCCTGCGCGCGGTAAGGGCGGTGGTCGACGGTGACGCGCTGCTGTCGCCGGGTGTGACCCGCCGTCTCATCGCCGAGTTCGCCGCCCGCTCCAAGGAGCCCGCGGCCGCCGACGCCCTCGCCGAACTCACCGAGCGCGAGCGTGAGGTGATGGCGCTGGTCGGCATCGGACTGTCCAACGAGGAGATCGCCCGGCGCCTGGTGGTCAGCCCGCTCACCGCGAAGACCCACGTCAGCCGCACGATGGTGAAGCTCGGCGCCCGGGACCGGGCCCAACTCGTGGTGCTGGCCTACGAGTCCGGGTTGGTACGGCCGGGCTGGCTGGGCTGACCGGCCTCGCCTGCCGCGGCCTTCCGCTGCCCGAAGCGGACCAGCACACTGACGACGCGGGCGACGAACAGCACGGCCGCCGCAGTCGTCCCCGCCGCGACGAGCGTGGTGCGCGTCCCGGCCGACACGTCGAAGGCGAACGCCGGTCCGGCCACGGCCCCGAACAGCACGGCCGCCGCGAACGCCGCACTGCACAGGGCGTATCCGATCTCGACGGTGATCGCGTCCCGCTCGGCCTGACTGCGCCGTCCCCCATACATGGTCATACAGGGAGTTTCACAGGCGTGCGCCAGGCGGAGCAAGGGGCGCCGCCGGGCGCACTTTGACGCAGAGCGGCCGGGTCACGTCCGTCCCGATGCCGGAGAGACCGAAATCGGCTACCTGTTCCTGCCGGAGGCGTGGGCGGATGGCCTCCGGCACCGGCCGCGGCCCCTAGTCGCCTACGGTGACGCGTTCCGCCTCCAGCGGTGCGGACTTGGCGACCACGACGGTCTGCTGCTCGCTACGCGTGCGCAGTCCGGTGAGGGCGATGAGGAGACCCGCGACCGCGATGCCCGTGATCACGACCAGAGCCGGCATGTAGCTGTCGAGGTGAGCCTGCGGGGGTGCGGACTCCTCGGGCGTGTTCGCGGTCAGCACCGCTGTCACCACCGCCAGGAAGAGTGCGCCGCCCACCTGGACCGAGGTGTTGAGCAGACCCGAGACCATGCCCTGCTCGTGTTCGTCGACGCCGTTCGTGGCCTGGACGTTCAGCGAGGGGAAGGTCAGCGCGAAGGCCGAGCCGACCAGCAGCATGGTGGGCAGGATCACCGCCGCGTAGACCGGGTCGAGGTCGATGCGCAGGAACAGGACATAGCCCGCGACCATCAGGGCGAAGCCGATCGCGATCAGCCGTGCCGTGCCGAACCGGTCGATGATCGCACCGACCTTCGTCGCCGACAGTGCCACGAGCGCGCCCGCAGGCAGGAACGCCAGAGCCGTGTGCAGCGCCGACCAGCCGAGCAGCTCCTGCATGTACAGCGTGACCAGGAACTGGAAGCCGATGTAGCTGCCGACGAACGTCAACGCGCCCAGTTGCGCCCGCACTTGAGCCCCGGAGCGCAGCACACCGAGCCGGATCAGTGGGCTGGGGCTGCGCCGCTCGACGCGGACGAAGGCCGTCAGCATCACGACGACGGCGACGAAGGACAGGACCGTGCGCGCGGAGCCCCAGCCCGCTTGCGGCGCTTCGACGACGGTGAAGACGAGCAGCAGCATGGAGGCGGTGCCGAGGACGGCGCCCGGGATGTCGTAGCCGCCGGTGTTCTTCTCGCGCTCGGTGCGCGGAAGCAGCTTCAGGCCGACGGCCAGGGCGATCAGCGCGACGGGCGCCGGGAGCAGCATGGTCAGGCGCCAACTGGCCTCGGTGAGCAGGCCGGAGAAGACCAGCCCCATCGAGTAGCCGGTGGCACCGCAGGTGGTGTAGATCGCCAGTGCCCGGTTGCGTACGGGGCCCTCGGCGAACGTCGTGGTGATGATGGACAGACCGGCGGGCGCGGTGAAGGCGGCGGCCAGGCCCTTGATGAAGCGGCTTGCGATCAGCAGCGGGCCCGAGTCGACGAGCCCGCCGAGCAGCGAGGCGAGCGCGAAGACGGCGAGGGCCACCAGGAAGACCTGGCGTCGGCCCAGCAGGTCGGCGGCCCGACCGCCGAGGAGGAGCAGTCCGCCGTAGCCGAGGATGTAGCCGCTGACGATCCACTGCAGGGTCGAGGTGGACAGGCCCAGGTCGGCGCCGATGGACGGCAGGGCGACGCCGACCATCGACACGTCGAGTGCGTCCAGGAACATTGCGGCGCACAGCACCAGCAAGGTGCCCCACAGCCGGGGCGTCCAACGCCCGTCGGACGCGGGGGAGATGAGCGGAGAGGTCATGGCCGAGACACTACATGCGCATGCATCGAATGCAAATGCATTTAATTCCAGTGCAACAAAACGCGGTTTCTGCTACGGTGCGGCCATGGCGGCGACGAAGGCCGAGCGGGCGCTCGTGGACCAGTGGCGGGACATCCTGGCGCTGCATGCGCGTACCCAGTGCGAACTCGACCGTGCGCTGCACCAACACGGCCTGTGCGCCAGCGACTTCGAGGTCCTGGACGTGCTGGCGGACGGTGCCTGTTCGTACCGGGTCCAGGAGATCTCCGAGCGCGTCCATCTGAGCCAGAGTGCCCTCTCGCGGCTGATCGCCCGGCTGGAGAAGGACGGACTCGTCGAGCGCGGTATGTGCGCGGAGGACCGGCGGGGTGTGCGGGTGGCGCTCACGGCGAAGGGGCGCACGCTGCACGGCGAAGTGCTGCCGGTGCAGCGCGCGGTGCTGACGAGGATGCTGGCGAACTGACGGGCGTGAAGCCCGGGTCGGGCCGCGCGTTGGCTCCGCTCAGCGCCATCAGCTCCAGGTGACCGCGGAGTTCTCCCGCCACAGCGTGGCGACGGCGGCGTCGCCGGTCACGTGCGGGAAGGGCAGCCGGTTCCACAGCGCCAGATACAGCCGTGCGACCGGCCCGGAGATCTCGCAGTCGGCCTGAGCGGCATCGCCTCGCCGGGGCACCGGCGGTTCCTGCGACAGCCGTACGGTCCACACCGCGTCGTCCGTGTCCGTCGCCCGCACCCGCAGCACCCGGGATTCGGCGCTGCGGACCCGGCTCCTGCGCCGGGCGTGGAAGGCCAGCAGCAACTCGTCGATGCCGTCCGCCGCGAAGTCGGAGTCGATCCCGCTCGGGGTATCGCCGCGTGCCGTCTCCGCGTCGAAGCGGTGCACGGTCGTCTCGTGCGCCTGTCTGCGGGCCCAGAACGCGAGCGGCGAGGGAGCGGGCAGGAACTGCCAGCAGCGCACGTCGGCCGGAGCGCCGGCCAGCGTGTCGACCAGGTGACGGTGCCCCTCCCGGAACCAGGCGAGCAGCTCGGCGCCGTCGAGGTGGGGCAGGCCGCCGTCGGGGTGCGCGGAGGTGTGACCCTCGGCCACGAACTCCGCCGCCCAGCGGTGCACCATGCCCGTGTGCCGCAGCAGATCCCGCACCTGCCAGTCCGGACAGGTCGGCACCTCGGCCTCGGACCCGGCCGCCTCGGCTGCCGCTGCCAGCAGCTGCCCCTCGCGGTCCAGGGTTCGAACGAAGTCGGCGGTGTCCATGGGGTGAGTGTGCCGGACGGAACACCCGCAGTCCTGGCGGCCGGGCGTCGGGACGTAAGGGTTTCGTCATCACCCCCGGTGTGCACGGCGGGCCTTGAGTTCCGTTGAATGGACGTCGACGGACGGTCGACGGACGACTCTCAGGAAGTGGGGCGGTCATGGGGCGGGTGCGCAGGAAGCTGTTCGGGCCGTGGGGTATCGGGGTCCTGGTGCTGACGGTGGCCGTGGGCGGCTTCGGGCTGTACTGGTTCCAGCCGTGGAAGCTGTGGCAGGACCGGACCGTGGAGGAGGCCCTGCCCGCGGCGGCGCAGACCCCGGCAGGGGCGACCTCCTCGCCGGGTGCGTCCTCACCGGGCGCGTCCTCACCGGAGGGGCCGGCCTCCTCGGCGCCCGGCCCGAAGACGCTGGCCGGCGGTGAGCTGATCAGCCACGAGCACACGACGTCGGGCACGGTGAAGCTGGTGCGGCTGGCCGACGGCTCCCATGTCGTACGCCTGGAGAAGCTGGAGACCAGCAACGGACCCGACCTGCGCGTGCTGCTGACCGACGCGCCCGTGAAGGAGGGCACGGCCGGCTGGCGCGTCTTCGACGACGGCGCGCACATCAGCCTCGGCAAGCTCAAGGGCAACAAGGGCAGCCAGAACTACGCGGTGCCGCAGGATGTCGACCTGTCGCGCTACAGCAGCGTGAGCATCTGGTGCGACCGTTTCGACGTGTCGTTCGGGGCGGCGGAGCTCGCGCGGGTCTGAGCCGTGTCAGGGCGCCGGGTGCTGCCATGGGCGTCCATGGCGTGGTGCGGGGAGTTCAGGACGGGCTGGGAAACAGGCAGAACTCGTTGCCCTCGGGGTCGGCCAGGACCCAGTGGTCCTCCTGGCGGTCCTGGACCGTCGCGCCGAGGGCGGTGAGCCGGCCGAGCTCGGCCTCCGGGTCGGTGGAGACCAGGTCCAGGTGGAGGCGGTTCTTCACGCGCTTGGGCTCCGGCACGACCTGACACCACAGCCGAGGGCCGCCGCCACGCGGCTCGACGAGCACGGTCGGGTCGTCCTCCGGGCCCGAGATGCCTTGCGCGCGCAGCCGCGCCAGTTCGGCGTCGTCGTACGGGGCAATGGCGTGGTCATCGAGGGCGGCGGCCCAGAAGCGGGCCATGGCGGCCGGGTGGGCACAGTCGATGACGAGGTCGTGGAGGCGTGCCATCCGGTCATGATGGGGCCGGGGAGTGGGCCGCACAACGTCCTGGGCCGGGGGAGGGCGTACGGCCTCGGTCAGTTGGGTGCGGTGTGCCGGGTCGCGACGCCGATGAGCGTGGCGATCGCCGCCAGTACGGCCACGCTGGTGAGGGCGACGGGCAGGGAGAACCAGTCCGCCATGAAGCCGATGGCGGGTGGTCCGAGGAGCATGCCGCCGTAGCCGAGGGTGGAGGCGATCGCGACTCCGCTCGGTCCTGCGAGGGTGCCCGCGCGTTCGACGGCGACGGGGAAGAGGTTGGCGAGACCGAGTCCGGTCACCGCGAATCCGAGCAGCGCCGCCCACAGGGAGGGTGCGAGCGAGCCGAGGACCATGCCGGCCGCCGCGGTGGCGCCGCCCGCGACGACGGTACGGCCGTGGCCGAGCCGTTCGAGCAGGGCCGTACCGGAGAGCCGGCCGATGGTCATGGCCAGGGCGAAGCACGAGTAGCCGATGGCTGCGACACCGGGTGAGGCGGCCAGGTCCTGTGCGAGGTGCAGGGCACCCCAGTCGGCCATGGCGCCCTCGCCGTAGGCCGTGCACAGGGCGATCAGGCCGAAGACGATCACCAGTCCGCGCGTTCGGGGATCCAGACGGCGCGGGGCGTCGTTCGCGGGGCGGCCGGGGCTCGTGGGCGTCGGCGGCTCGTGGCGCAGCAGCGTACGGCCGGCCACTGCCGTCACCAGCAGCCCGATGACGGCGAGGCTCAGCAGATGCCGGGTGGGGGAGAGGACCCCCGCGACCAGCCCGCCGAGGCCCGCGCCGACCATGCCGCCCAGGCTGAAGGCCGCGTGGAAGCTGGGCATGATGGGCCGGCGCAGGGCGGTCACGAGGTCCACGGCGGCGCTGTTGAAGGCGACGTTGATGCCGCCGTAGGCGGCCCCGAAGATCAACAGGACGGCACCGAGCGCGAGCGTCGAGTGCGTGAGCGGAGGCAGCGCCACACTGAGGGAGAGCAGGACGGCGCAGACCACGGTGACCTCGTGGGTGCCGAAGCGGCGGCAGAGCCGGCCGGTGAGCGTCATGGTGAGCACGGCACCGGCGGAGACGCCGAGGAGGGCCAGGCCGAGATCGCCGGCCGACGCGCCGGTCTGCTCCTTGATGGCGGGAATGCGGACGACCCAGCCGGCGAAGAGGAAGCCGTCCAGGGCGAAGAAGGTGGTCAGGGCGATACGGAGGCGGGAGAGGTCGTTCGGGGTGCCCGGCACGGCGTTGTGCGATCGGGCTTTGTTTATTTGCGGCACAAACTCAGGCTAAGCGGGGACGGGGGTGACGACAAGAGGGGACCGGGAGAGGGGACCGGACCAGGTCGGTGCCCTGACTGTCCCGCTGCCGCCCGAAGTGCGACGCTATGACCAGAGGTATCCGCCGAGGGAACTCGGGAGGGCGCATGGGACGTGACGTGCCGGCCCTGGTGTTCACGCGGGAGGATCGCCGTCGGTACCGGGAGAAGATGCACACCTGCCTCGATGTGCTGGCGCAGATGCTGCGCGAGTCGACCTTCGAGAGCGAGCGGCCCCAGGTCGGGCTGGAGATCGAGCTCAACCTGGTGGACGACGACGGACTGCCGGCGATGCGTAACACCGATGTGCTCCAGGCGATCGCCGACCCCGCCTGGTCGAGCGAGCTGGGCCGCTTCAATCTGGAGATCAACATTCCGCCCAGGGAGCTGACCACCGGTGGCCCCGGCGCCTGGGAGCAGGCGATCCGTGACGCGCTCAACCACGCCGAGGACCGCGCCTCGGCCGTGGGTGCCCACCTGATCATGGTCGGCATTCTGCCGACCCTGGGGGAGACGGACGTCGGCGAGCGGGCGCTGTCCGGTGACCCGCGGTACCAGCTGCTCAACGAGCAGATCTTCGCGGCTCGCGGCGAGGACCTGCGGATCACGGTGGACGGTGTGGAGCGCCTGGCGACCTATGCCGACACCATCACCCCCGAAGCCGCCTGCACCAGCACCCAGTTCCACCTCCAGGTCGCACCCAAGGAGTTCGCGGCCTACTGGAACGCGGCCCAGGCCGTCGCCGGCGTGCAGATCGCCCTGGCGGCGAACTCCCCCTACCTCTTCGGCCGGGAGCTGTGGCGGGAGACCCGTATCCCCCTGTTCGAACAGGCCACCGACACCCGCCCGCAGGAGATCAAGGCTCAGGGCGTGCGACCCCGGGTGTGGTTCGGGGAGCGCTGGATCACCAGCGTCTTCGACCTGTTCGAGGAGAACGTGCGCTACTTCCCGGCGCTCCTGCCGCTGTGCGACGACGAGGACCCGCAGGACGCACTCAACGACGGCGGTGCTCCGGAACTGGGCGAACTCACCCTGCACAACGGCACGATCTACCGCTGGAACCGTCCGATCTACGCCGTCACCGACAGCGGTCCGCATCTGCGCATCGAGAACCGGGTCCTGCCGGCCGGGCCCACGGTGGCCGACATCATCGCCAACGGCGCCTTCTACTACGGCCTGACCCGCGCCCTCGTCGACGAGGACCGGCCGATCTGGACGCGGATGTCGTTCTCGGTCGCCGAGGAGAACCTGCACACCGCGGCCCGCGACGGCATCGACGCCCGCCTGTACTGGCCCGGCATGGGCGAAGTGCCGGTCGCGGAACTGGTGTTGCGGCGCTTGCTGCCTCTGGCCCATCGTGGCCTGGAGCTGGCCGGGCTGGACGCGGCCTGGCGCGAACCCCTGCTGGGCATCATCGAGCAGCGCTGCATCACGGCACGCAACGGCGCGCTGTGGCAGGCGGAGACGGTCCACCAGCTGGAGAAGGCGGGCGTGTCGGACCGGAAGGAGGCCCTGCGGCAGATGACCACGGCGTACATGGACTACATGCACCTCAACGCCGCCGCGCACACGTGGCCCGTGGACTGACCCCTGCCGCGCACCGCGACTCGGGTCAGCCGGCGTCCCTCATTGCGCCTCTCCACTCCTCCGCGGCCGTCAGCGGAACAGGAACCGGGGGCTCCACCGAGGTCGCCAGCTCGATGCGGCGCCCCTCGGCCGACGAACGGAGCAGGGCGCTCATCGTCTCCAGCACGTGCAGGGCGAGTTCGCCGTTCGCGCGGGGAGCCCGCCGCCCGTCCCCGGCGACGAAGTCGAGCAGGCCGACGCCCCGGGCGCCGTCGACGTAGCCCGCCGAGGGCGGGAGGGTGCGCCACTGTGTGACGCCGAGTTCGAAGAGCCGCACCTCACCGTCGAAGCGGTTCGGGTCCGGAACCGCGAGGGTCCCCGTCTCGCCGTGGACCTCGATCGGAGCCGCGGTCGTGGCCACGCCGTCGAAGCTCGTCGTGATCGTCGTCAGGGTGCCGCCGACATGCTCCAGCACACCGGAGACATGACTGTCCACCTCCACCGGTATCCGCTCACCCGCGCGCGGGCCCGAACCGATGACGCGCTCGGCACGCAGCCGGCCGGCCGCCCCGATCACGGCACGGACGGGGCCCAGCAGATGGACCAGGGACGAGAGGTAGTACGGCCCCATGTCCAGCAGGGGGCCACCCCGGCCGTGTAGTAGAAGTCGGGGTGAGGATGCCAGCGTTCGTGCCCCGGCGTGACCATGACGGCGGTGGCGAACTGGGGGCGTCCGATGCGGCCCGCCGCGACGGCCACGCGCGCCGTCTGGATGCCGGTGCCCAGGACCGTGTCCGGCGCGCACCCGACACCGACCCCGCCTTCGCGGCGGCCGCCATCACGGTGTGCGCCTCGGCGAGGCCGGCGGCCAGCGGCTTCTCCCCGTAGACGTTCTTCCCGTGGCCGATGGCGCCGAGGGCGATCTCGGCGTGCGCCGCGGGAACGGTGAGGTTCAGCACGGTGTCCACGTCGGGGCTGCTCAGCAACTCCTCGACGGTCAGCGCCTCGACGCCGGGGACCTCGGCGGCGACCGCCGTGGACCGGGCGGCGTCGAGGTCGGCGACCGCGGTGACGCGCACGGCCGGATGGCCGACGAGCGTGTCCAGGTAGGCGCGGGAGATGACGCCGAGACCTACGACGCCGACGCGGTGCGCGTCGCCCACAGCATGCCCCTCTCGATGACGGTGCGGACGTTCGGGTTCTCCAGCACGTCGAGGCTGTGCCCCGGCGTCGTCACCAGGACGCGCCCGGCGCCCCACTGCCGGGCCCAGACCGCCGGCGAGGTGACGGGGCGGGGCCACGGCTGCCACGGCCGGACGGGGTGGGTGGTGGTGGCCAGGACGTCGATCAGGTCGTCGTGGAGCACCCAGTACTGCTCGGTGTGCAGTTCGAAGTCCTCGATGCCGGCCGTGACGGGGTGCTCGCGGCCCAGCTCCGTGATGTTGACGACGTGCGGCAGGTAGTTGTCCTCCTGGACTCCCCGGCGTTCACACGGCTCCTTGCCCGGATGGGTCGCGAACTGCCCGCCCACCAGATGGAGATAGTCGGAGGAGGCGCGAAACGAGTCGGCGATGCCGCCGTGCCAGCCGGTGAAGCCGGTGCCGGCCACTACCGCCGCGCTCAGTCCCGCCAGCTGCTCGGCACCGATCTGCGACATCGTGACGCACTGCACGACGAGATCGGTGCCGGCCATCTCGGCGGCGTCGGCGTAGACGTCGGTCGACTCCTCGATCCGGACGACGTAGCCGTTGCTCCGCAGGAAGGGCAGGAACAACTCCGTGGCCCGGACCGGGTCGTGCCCCTCCCAGCCGCCTCGGACCACCAGGGCCTTCTTCCGCGTCATCTCGTCCCTTCGTGAGGCCGGAGAACAGCGTCACCACTATGCGCCGGGCTCCTGCTCCTCGGAAAGAGTCGCCGGATTCTGCGAAAGTTTCGCTACGACGAGGCGGGCGAGGCCGACGGGGAGGAAGCGGACGTCGCTCGGGCGCCGACCAGCCAACAGGCCGACGTGAAACGGACCTCCGTGCCCTGCACAAAGCTGTCGAAGGCGGCGCGAACGGTCTCGACGACCCGTGCGCGGGTCTCTTCGTCCGCCTCGGGCAGCACCCGCCCGACCGGACCGAGGCGGGTGAAGTACCGGATCAGCTCCCGCTCGGGCAGCGTGCAGGGCACGTCGACCGGCCGGATGTCGATGCCGGACCACCCGCTCTCCGTCAGGATGCGACGGACCCTGTCCGCGTCGGCGAAGGCGAACTGCCCCGGCTCGTCCGGCCGGCGGACGGGGAGGTTCGGCAGGAGCGGCGCCGCGGCGCGCTCGGCCGTCGTCATGAACGGATTCTCGGCGGGGCCGCGCCAGACGATGAACCGCAGCGCGGCTCCGTCCCTGGCGGCGCCCCGCAGGTTCGCGAAGGCCCGGACGGGGTCGTTGAAGAACATGACGCCGAAGCGGGAGATGACGGTGTCGAACGTGGCGGGTTCGAAGGCGTGCTCCTGCGCGTCGGCCCGGATGAAGGACACGGGCGTGTCCTCCCGCTCGGCGCGCGCCCTGGCGGCGGTGATCATCGGTTCGGAAATGTCGAGGCCGACGCACCGGCCCGCCGGACCGAGCCGCCGCGCCACGGCCACCGTCGTGCCGCCCGTACCGCAGCCGACGTCGAGCACCTGCCCCGTCCGCCCGGCGGGCATCGCCTCGATGAGCAGCTCTTCGAACGGCCGGAGCATGTCGTCCAACAACGCCTGCGTGTCGACCCAGGCGTTGCCACTGGCCCCGCTCCAACGGGCCGCCTGTTCGTCGTCGGACCTGCGCCTGTCGTCCATATCGCCTCCTGTGCTTGCGTTCGTCGGGCCGGGGTGACAGCGTGCTACTTCAAGTCGACTTGAGGTCAAGCGGATGACGGACCTGGACATCGCCGAGGTGGCGCAGCGCGCCGGGGTTCCCGCCTCGACGCTGCGGTTCTACGAGGAAAAGGGGCTGATCGCCCCGACCGGCAGGCGGGGCCTGCGCCGACAGTACGATTCTGGCGTACTGGAACGCCTGGCGCTGATCGCGCTGGGGCGCACCGCCGGGTTCTCGCTCGACGAGATCGCACGCATGTTCACGCCGGATGGGCAGCCGAGCATCGACCGGCAGATGCTCTCGGCGAAGGCGGAGGAGCTGGACTCCAGGATCCGCGAACTGGGCGTCCTGCGGGACTCCCTGCAGCACGCGGCGTCCTGCCCCGCGCCGAGCCACCTGGAATGCCCCACCTTCCGCCGCCTCCTCGCGGCCGCCGCATCCGGATCTGGCGCCGTACCGAGAAGGCGGGCGCCAGGAGCGCCGTGAAGCCCCGTCAGGAGTCGACGGATCAGACCCACCCCTGTTCCCAGGCGCGGTGCGCGGCCGCATGGCGGGGTGGGTGCCGCCCGGCTCGGGTGGCCGAAAACGGCCGAGAAACGCCGGGGCGGGTCCGTAACCGGGACACGCCCCGTACGTTGCCACCAGTGGTCTCTCCTGTCCGGTACCCCAATTCCGCGCCCTGGGAGCTCTCTTGGACCCCGAAGACACCGCAGCCGCCCGCCGCCTCGGCCCGCTCTCCCGCCGCAGATTCCTCCAGGCCACCGCGACCGCCACGGCAGCCGTCACCGGTTCTGCTCTCCCCGCCACGAGTACGCCGGCCGTGGCCGCCGCCTCCGCCGCGACCACGCTCTCCTTCACCGCCGCCACGGGCGGTTCCGCGACCCTCGCCCCGGCCGGGGACCGGCTGGTCGCCGAGGTGCAGAACGTGCTCTGGTCCATCCCGAGGAAGGGCGGCACCGCCGTCCCGCTCACCCCGCCCGGCCTCGAACCCACGCGCCCGCAGTTCTCGCCCGACGGCAGCCGCCTCGTCGTCTGCGCCTACCGCGGCGGCGGCTTCCACCTCTGGACGCTGCGGCCCGACGGCACAGGGCTGCGGCAACTCACCGACGGGCACTGGGACGACCGGGGCCCGGCCTGGTCGCCGGACGGCTCCCGGATCGCGTTCGCTTCCGAGCGCGGCGGCGACACGGTGACCGGATCTCCGTACCGCATCTGGACCGTGGACGTGCGCACGGGCACGCTGACCCGGCTCACCGGGCGACCCGAGCAGCCGGGTCCCGGGCAGGACGCCCGCTGGGAGGACTTCGACCCCACGTGGTCGCCCGACGGGCAGCGGGTGCTGTTCGTGCGGGCCGTCGTCACCGAGGCCGGCACCCTCCGCGCGACCATGATCGCGTCGGTGGCCGCCGACGGCACCGGCCCGGTCGCCACCGAGCACACCGATGACTCCGGCGCCCAGGTCATGACGCCCGCCGTGTCGCCCAGCGGGCGCCTGGCCCACCTGCGCACCACGGCCTCACCTGCCGCGTCGTGCACCCTCGTCGTGGACGGCACACCGGTCGCCGTGCAGGGCGACGTCCTCCCCGCACCGCCTCGCTGGACGGACGCCGACCGACTGCTCCTCAACGTCGACGGACACTTCCGCCTGATCGACCCGGACGCGCCGGGCGACGGCGAGGCGATCCCGTTCACCGCCCCGCGGCCCGTGGACCGGCCCCGCTACCGGGGCAAGGCGTACGACTTCGAGGGCGCCGGCGCCCGTCCCGTCCGCGCACTGCACCTGCCCGCCCTGTCGCCGGACGGCCGTAGCGTCGCGTTCGCCGCGCTCAACGCGCTGTGGACCGCCGGAACGACAGGCGGCCGAGCACCCCGCAAGGTCCTGCAAGTCCCCGCCACCCGTTATGTGCTGGCGCCGACCTGGACGCCCGACGGCACGGCGCTGGTGTACGCCGACGACCGCGACGGACTGTTCGCCGTACGGCGCCGGGACCTCCGCTCCGGTGCGGAGACCGTTCTCGCGGAGGGTGGGCGCGTCTTCCCCGCCCTCTCGCCCGACGGGACGCGGCTGGCCTGTCTGGACATGTCCGGCAACCTCGTGGTGCGCGACCTGCCCGAAGGGGCCGAACGCGTCCTCGCCGCCCCGCTGGGAGCGGGCGGGCTGCCCGGCCGACCCAGTTGGTCACCCGACGGACGGTATGTGGCGCTGTGCGACCGGAACCGTCTCAACCAGCGGTTCCGTGAGGGCTACAACCTGATCCGCGTCGTCGACACGGCCACCGGAACGGCAGCCCTGCACGCCCTCGCCCCGCACACCTCGCTCTCCGACCGCTACGACTCCGGGCCCGTCTGGTCGCCGGACGGCCGCTGGATGGCCGTGGTGGCGGAGTCGGCGCTGTGGCTGCTGCCGGTCCGCGCCGACGGCACCCCGGACGGCGAGCCGCGCCGGCTCACCACCGAACCGGCCGACCACCCCTCCTGGTCCGCCGACGCCCGCACCCTGCTCTACCTCTCCGCGGGCATCCTGCGCCTGACCGACATCCGCGGCGGCAGAACCCGTACCGTCCGCGTCCCGCTCGACTACCGCAGGCCGCGCCCGGCGGACACGGTGGTGCACGCGGGCCGCCTCTGGGACGGAACCGGAACGGACGTCCGCGAGAACGTCGACGTCGTGATCCGTGACGGCCGTGTCGCGGCCGTGTCCCCGCACCGCGCCGGCCGCCCGGCCGAACGTCGCGTCGACGCGAGCGACCGCACCGTGATCCCGGGCCTGTGGGACGCGCACACCCACCCCTGGCAGACCACGTACGGCGGCCGGCAGACCGCGCTGCAACTCGCGTACGGCATCACGACGGCCGTCTCGCTGGGCGGCTTCGCCTACGAACAGGCCCGCATCCGGGAGGCGGTCGCCGCCGGTGTCCTCGCCGGGCCCCGGCTGCTGACCACCGGTGAGCTGCTCGACGGGGCGCGGGTCGCCTACAGCATGGGCCGAGCCCACCGCACCCGCGAGGGCCTGCAGCGGTCGCTGGCGCGGGGTGCCGCGCTGGACTGGGACTTCGTGAAGACGTACGTCCGGGCTCCGGGGTGGGTGATGAGGGAAGCCGCGGACTTCGGGCACGAGCGACTCGGGGTGCGCAGCGGCAGTCACCTGTGCAGCCCCGGTGTGCAGCTGGGCCAGGACCTGACGACCCATTTGCAGGCGACGCAACGGCTGGAGTTCGGCCACGCTACGTCCGCGACGGGCCAGGCCTACCAGGACGTCGAGGAGATCTACACCGCGACCGACTTCCACCTCGTCGCCACGCCGTTCACGGCACTGGCCCTGCTGGGTGCCGACTCCGCGCTGGCGGACGACCCGCGTGTCACCACCCTCATGCCGCCCTGGGACGGCGCGCTCGTCCGGCAGCAGGCCGGGCAGCCGCCCAGCGAAGCCCAACTGGCCACGCTGGGGCGGGAGATGGACATCTACCGGCGTGTCCTCGCACACGGCGGCCTGATCGCGCTCGGCACCGACCAGCCCATCGTCCCGGTAGGCCTGCATCTGCACCTGGCCCTGCGCGCCCTGCATCGCGCCGGCATGTCACCGGCCGAGGCGCTGCGCACCGCGACCCTGCTGCCCGCGCGGGTCTTCGGCGCCGACGCCGACCTGGGCACGGTGGAGGAGGGCAAGCTCGCCGATCTGACCGTCGTGGACGGCGACCCGTTCACCGACTTCGCCACGCTGATCCGCACGGTGGCGGCCCTGCGCGGCGGCGTCCTGTTCGAGCAGGCGGACCTGGTGGACGCCTTCGGCACCGCCACTGAGCACCAAGCGGCGGACGACTGGCTGGAGGTGAGCCGTCACATGCGTCGCGAGGGGTGCTGTGACCTCTGAGGAGGTCACGGCACACACACACTTCGTGAAAGATCTGCGCAGGAGTATCACTCGGGATGCACACAGCCTTTTGAAAGGATCGTTAGCGTTCTGGCCGTTCGACCCCACGTGCAGACGTGACCAGGCCGCGGCCGAGCAGAGCCGATGGCGCAGTCAACCCAGGAAGACCGCAGATGGACTACTGCTCCTCGTGCCGCCGGCATCTCAACGGGGCCCTCGTGTGCCCCGGATGCGGCGCCTACGCCCCGGACATCGCTCCCGCCACGGCAGGGGGGCGCACCGTGTCGGCGGCGCCGGGCGCGGTGACGCGGGAGAGGCCTGCGGTCGACACCTGGTACGACGGCTACTTCCGTGACGAGACACCGTCGGCCGACGCGCACGAGACGGCGCCCGCAGCCCCGCCCGGTGACGGGGACGGCATACCGGCCGTCCCCGAGGGCCGGGCGGCGCGGCGCCGGCAGCGGGCCCGCTGGAAGAAGAACCAGCGCCGGGCCGTGGTCGCGACCGCCGTCGCGCTGGTCGGCGGCGGCCTGACCGTCTCGGCGCTGGACCGTGGAGCAGGCGACAAGGCCCAGGCAGCCACCGCGCCGGAACGCCCGAACGTGGGCCTCCCGGAGCAGCAGCACACGGAGCTCACCCGCCCGGCGTCCACTCCGCCGGACACCCCCGACGCCCCGCGCACCGACACGGCCACGTCGAAGCCGTCCCCGACCAACGCCGCCCGCGAGTCCGTCACGGCCCCGCGCACCACCCGGGACTTCACCCGACCGGACGTGGCCACCACTCCAAGTCCCACGGCGACCTCGGCCCCGCAGTCGCAGACCGCCTCCGACAATCCCGGACGAGGGAACTCCGGCGGCAGCGGCGACAATGGCGGCTCCGAGGCCGGGCAGCAGACGCCGGCCCCGACGCCGACCGAGGGCTCCGACTCCGGAACCTCCACGTCGCCCACGAGCCCCGCACCGGAAGCGACCTCGCCGGCGCAGCTCTGCGTGCTCAACCTCCTGTGCCTCGGCACGGGGAACTGACCTGACCGCCCGAGTGCGCCTCCCCTGAGATCGTCGTCACCCTCCCGCATCACCACACAACCCCGTGGATGCGGTCATGCTGGAAGAAGCCGTACGCCCTCGCCCGGCGAGGCCGGCACCAGCAGAGCAGGACGTCGTACTCAGGAAGGAACTCTCCATGGTCGAGCAGGACGAGCGCTTCGATGTCGTGGTCCTCGGAGCGGGCCCCGGCGGCTACGTCGCCGCGATCCGCGCCGCCCAGCTGGGCAAGCGGGTGGCGGTCGTGGAGGAGAAGTACTGGGGCGGCGTCTGTCTGAACGTGGGCTGTATCCCCAGCAAGGCCCTGCTGCGCAACGCCGAACTGGCGCACATCTTCACGCGCGAGGCGAAGACCTTCGGCATCAAGGTGGACGGGCAGGTCAGCTTCGACTTCGGCGAGGCGTTCCGCCGCAGCCGCAAGGTCGCCGACGGCCGGGTCAAGGGCGTCCACTACCTGATGAAGAAGAACAAGATCACCGAGATCGACGGCCGCGGTACCTTCCTCGACCCGCACACCCTCCAGGTGGCCGGCTACGAGGGTGAGACCCGCACCATCGGCTTCGACCAGTGCATCATCGCCACCGGCGCCACGCCCAAGTTGCTTCCCGGCACCCGGCGCAGTTCGCGGGTGGTGACGTTCGAGGAGCAGATCCTGGCCGAGGAACTGCCGCAGTCGATCGTCATCGCGGGCGCCGGCGCGATCGGCGTCGAGTTCGCCTACGTGCTCCACAACTACGGCGTCAAGGTCACGATCGTCGAGTTCCTGGACCGGATGGCCCCGCTGGAGGACGCCGAGGTCTCCGCCGAACTCGCCAAGCAGTACCGCAAGTTGGGTATCGACGTACTCACCTCCACCCGCGTCGACGCCGTCGACGAGTCCGGCGAGCAGGTGCGCGTCACAGTCACCGGCAAGGACGGCAGCAAGCAGGTGCTGGAGGCCGACAAGGTGCTGCAGGCGATCGGCTTCCAGCCGAACGTCGAGGGCTACGGCCTGGACAAGACCGGCGTGACCGTCACCGAGCGCGGCGCGATCGACGTCGACGGGCGCTGCCGTACGTCCGTCCCGCACATCTTCGCCATCGGCGACGTGACGGCGAAGCTGATGCTCGCGCACGCCGCCGAGGCCATGGGCATCATCGCCGCCGAGACCATCGCGGACGCCGAGACGATGGAGCTGGACTATGTGATGATCCCGCGGGCCACCTACTGCCAGCCGCAGGTCGCCAGCTTCGGCTACACCGAGGCACAGGCCCGCGAGCTCGGCCACGACGTCAAGGTGGCGAAGTTCCCTTCACCGCGAACGGCAAGTCGCACGGCCTCGGCGACGCGACCGGCTTCGTCAAGCTGATCAGCGACGCCAAGTACGGCGAGCTGCTCGGCGGCCACCTCATCGGCCCGGACGTCACCGAACTGCTGCCCGAACTGACCCTGGCCCAGCAGTGGGACCTCACGGTCCACGAGGTCGCCCGTAACGTCCACGCGCACCCGACCCTCGGCGAGGCGGTCAAGGAGGCTGTGCACGGCCTCGCCGGACACATGATCAACTTCTGACCGTTCAGCCGTCGAGCCACCAGCGGGCCGCCCCCCAGGCAAACGCGTAACCGAAGCCGTTGACCGCCCAGTGCAGGGTCATCGGCGCCAGCAGACTGCCGGAGCGGCGGCGTAGCTCGCACAGCACGACACCGGCGACGGCCGTGGCGACGATCGCCGCGGCCACCGTCGGTGCCACGCCGGCCTGACCTTCCCCGAAGACGGACCCGACGGCGGCGTTGGAGCGGTTGATGCCACGGGACGGCATCAGGTGCCACACCCCGAACAGCAGCGACGACACGCTCGTGGCCCATGCCGTGCCGTGCCGGCGCCGGATCATGGCCCACAGCACGCCCCGGAAGGCGGTCTCCTCCAGCAGTACGGTCCCGAAGGGCACCCGCACCAGCGCTCCCGACAGCATCCGCCCGAGGGACAGGTCCGCCGCCCTGCCGTCCCGGAAGGCCTCGCGCCCGGCCGGAACGGCGAGGAGGACCAGCAGGACCAGCACGACGATCGCCACCAGGACGGGAGCCCACCGCAGCCCCCGGCGTACCCCCGCCGCGTCGAGCCCCAGGTCGGCCGGGGTGAGGCCGTCCCAGCGGGCGATCATCAGCAGCACGGCCGTCGCGACCACGCAGATGACCACGTACATGGCTGGGCTCCGCGCGAGCCAGTTGTTCAGCAGGTTCGCGGCGGCGAGCACGGCAAGAGCACAGGTGATCCGCATCCGGGTTCCAGCATCCCCCGGCTGCGGCGATCAGCCCAGTTTGCGGCAGTACAGCGCGTCGGGCGTCCGGGCCGACCCGACCCGGCCGGTGTAGGCGATGCCGGCCGCGTACTCGTCGTCCGCGCACTGGCCCTTGTAGTGGCCCTGCGCGAAGTCGCCGCCCTTGGCGGCCGGCCCCCGGTTGTCGCCCCGGTCGAACCAGACCGTACGGCCACTCGCGCCGAGCCGTCCGGCCGGGGCCGGGGCGCACAGGGCGGCGGAGACGGCCGAGCCGCGGACGCTGTAGCCGATCAGGAACTGCCCCTCGGCGCACTGGAGTTTGGTGTATCCGGACGCCCAGTCCCGTCCCGGGGCCACGTGCCGCTCGTCCACCACCACCTCGTGTCCGCCGGCCGGGTCCCCCAGGGCGCCGGCCGTCGCGTCCGAGCACAGCCCCCGGTTGCCGGTGTGGCCGAGACCGAGCAGGCGCTGTCCGTCGGGGCAGACGGCCTTGCGGGCGCCGGAGTCCCAGTCGGGCAGGGCGCGCATCCGCCGGGACTGGACGAAGTCGCCGTGGTCGGGGCTGAGCATGGACCAGTCGGCGACCGGTGCCACCGGCCCGGTGCGGCCGTCGGCCTCGATGAGCCTCGTCCAGGCGACGGCCCGCCAGTCGTCGCCGTCGTACAGTCCCATACGGCGGCCTTCGGCATCCCAGTGCAGCAGCGCCCAGCCGTTGCCCTTGCGGTCCTGGTGCCAGCCGACGAGTGGCCAGTACGCGAAGTCGGCGTCGGTGCGGATCAGTTGGTCCACGAAGTTCTCGAACCAGGCCCGGGGTTTCTGGCCGGTCTCGTCGCGGCCCCCGACGCCGAACTCGCTGATCCAGACGGGGGCGGTGAAGTGCTGGTCCTGCTCGGCGGCAACGAAGAACGCCTGCCGGTCGAGCACCGCGATCAGTTCGCTGGGGCTCAGGTCGCGGTAGCGCGGATCGCTGGTCTCGCCCGTTCCGGTGGCGCCGCTGTGGTTCGGGCCGGTGTAGTCGTAGAAGTGGGCGGAGTACACCAGCTTGCCGGAGTCGATGAGGGTGTGGGACAGGCGGCGGGCGGGCTCCAGGGTGGGGCGCTCGTGCGGCAGGCCGTCGACGGGGATGCCGGTCCAGTTGATGCCCTCGACGACGATCAGCAGATTCGGGTTGGCCTCCGCCAGAATGCGGTCACCCACGCGCTGGGAGGCGGCGAACCAGTCGTGGTCGTCGCCGAGGCCCCAGTTGGGGTCGTCCCACACGTTGCGGCGCACCTCGTTGTAGAGGTCGGCGCCGACGACGCGCGGGTTGTCCCGGTAGCGACGGGCCATGAACAGCCAGTCGCTCTCCCAGGTCCCGGTGGACTGGCTCGCGTTCCAGCGTTCGTTGCCGTCGACTCCGCAGCACCAACGCGTGGTGTTGGTGTGGTTGTTGAGGATCACCGCGAGGCCGGCCGCCGTGAGGTCGCGCACGACCGCGTCGTACACCTCCAGCGGAGTCCTGCCGCGCAGCGACGGATTGGCGGCGACGGAGTCGTCCGTGACGGGACGGCTGTCGTGGACCATCTCGTTGGAGAAGGGGAGCCGGACGCTGTTGATCCCGATCTCGCGGAACCCGGCGATGATGTCGGCCGCCGAGGCGCGGTCCAGGCCGAGCGGTATCCGGCCGGAGTTCTCGCCGGCGTGGTGGCTCGCGTCGTCGGCCTGGTCGCCCGAGCCGTTCCAAGTGCCGCTGGCGCCATGCCAGTTGCCGGAGCGCAGCTTGAAGCGGTCCCCGTCCGCGTCGACGATCCAGCGGCCCCGTGTGCTCAGCGGCGGCGTCCAGTCCTGCGCGCTCGCCGTGGCGGCGGGCGGGACGACGGTCTCGGCGGCGGCCGGCCGCTGCTCGGCCGCGGCCTCGGGCAGGGAGGCCAGCGGGACGAGGAGGAGTACGGCGGCGAGAGTAGCCCTCACCAAGGATCCGCGCACGGTCACCATCCCGGGCTGTTTTGTCATGGCAGCGTCATCATGGTGGATGGGGTGACATGGGTCCAGTCTTTCGCGGCGGCCTCACGCGAGAGGTCGCTGAGTTCCGGCCCCGCCGCGGTTGGTGCGCAGCCACCTCGTCGACGAACGCGGTCTCCCGCGCCTCCGTCACCCGATGGGGCCCTCCTCCGTCCACTGCCCGCACCTGTGGCGCCGTGAGGCCCCGTTGCGCATCCTCGGTGGTACCGCGTCCCAGGGAGGCACATCCATGCCGGCCAAGAACCTCACCGCCAATCGCTCCGCCCTCGGCCACCGTCTCGCCTACGCCCTGCGCCACCCGGACCGCGTGCCCCGCCATCTCGTCCGCACCGCCCGGGACATGTGGCTGCGCCGCCGCTACCCGGACCACGTCTCCTACTACCGGGCCGTGATGCGCTCCGACACCCGGGCCGACCCGGACGCGGCCGTCGGAAGCCACAACCGCGAGCGATGGCTGGCGCTCGGGGCGATGCAGTTCGACTACCTCATCGGCCACGGCCTGCGCCCCGAGCACCGGATGCTGGAGATCGGCTGCGGCAACCTGCGAGGAGGCTGGCGGTTCATCCGCCATCTGGAGCCCGGCCACTACTACGGCATCGACATCTCGCCCGACATCCTCTTCGCCGCCCAGGACACCGTCGCGGAGATGGGTCTGCAGCAGCGGCTGCCCACACTGACCCCGGTGCGCGACCTGACGCTGCGCTTCCTGCCCGACGCCCACTTCGACGTGGTGCACGCCCACAGCGTCTTCTCGCACTCACCGCTCCCGGTCATCGAGGAGTGCCTGGCCAACGTCGGCCGGGTGCTCGCGCCAGGCGGCTGGTTCGACTTCACCTTCGACCGCACCGAGGGACAGGAGCACCACGTCCTGCGGGAGGACTTCTACTACCGCACCGAGACCCTCCTGGCGCTGGCCGGGAAACACGGCCTGCGAGCCCGCTTCATGGCGGACTGGGAGGCACTCCCGCACGGCCAGTCCAAGATCCGGGTCACACATCCCGGGTGAACCGACTGCCCGTCATCAGGTCAACTGTCCCGGACTCTTGACTCGTAAAGCAGGAGTGGCGATCCTCGTCGCACATTGTGCGAGGTCATGACAACCAGTCGACCGCGCGATCCCGCCGACCGAGGGACGTGGCTGTGACCAGTTCCGGACGCCCGTACCGCAGACGCAAGAACGTGACCGTGGTGTCGCTCCTCCTCCTCGTGCTGTCCATCGCGCTGGGCCCCGCGCCGAGTTCGGCGGCCGGAACCGACTGGTGGAACCCGACCGCACGGCCGGCGCCGGACTCCCAGGTCAACGTCACGGGGGAGCCCTTCAAGGGGACCAACGCCCAGGGCGAGGTGCGCGGCTTCGTGGACGCGCACGACCACATCTTCTCCAACGAGGCCTTCGGCGGGCGCCTGATCTGCGGAAAGCCGTTCTCCGACGCCGGCGTCGCCGACGCCCTCAAGGACTGCCCCGAGCACTACCCCGACGGCTCGCTCGCGATCTTCGACTTCATCACCAACGGCGGTGACGGCAAGCACGACCCGAACGGCTGGCCCACCTTCAAGGACTGGCCCGCGCACGACTCGCTGACCCACCAGCAGAACTACTACGCCTGGGTCGAGCGGGCCTGGCGCGGCGGCCAGCGCGTGCTCGTCAACGACCTCGTCACCAACGGCGTGATCTGCTCGGTGTACTTCTTCAAGGACCGCAGCTGCGACGAGATGACGTCCATCCGGCTGCAGGCCAAGCTGACGTACGACATGCAGGCCTTCGTCGACAAGATGTACGGCGGCACCGGCAAGGGCTGGTTCCGCGTCGTCACCGACAGCGCGCAGGCCCGTGAAGTCATCGAACAGGGCAAGCTGGCGGTCATCCTCGGCGTGGAGACCTCCGAGCCCTTCGGCTGCAAGCAGATCCTCGACATCGCGCAGTGCAGCAAGGAGGACATCGACAAGGGCCTGGACGAGCTGCATTCGCTCGGCGTGCGCAGCATGTTCCTGTGCCACAAGTTCGACAACGCCCTGTGCGGGGTCCGCTTCGACTCCGGCTCGCTCGGAACGGCCATCAACGTCGGCCAGTTCCTGTCGACCGGCACCTACTGGAAGACCGAGACCTGCAAGGGTCCGCAGCACGACAACCCCATCGGCAACGCGGCGGCAGCCGCAGCCGAGGCGAAGCTCCCGGCGGGCGAGGAGGTCCCCTCGTACAGCGCCGACGCACAGTGCAACGTCAGAGGGCTCACAAATCTCGGCGAGTACGCCGTACGGGGCATGATGAACCGCGGGATGATGCTGGAGATCGACCACATGAGCGTCAAGGCCACCGGCCGGGTGCTCGACATCTTCGAGTCGGCGTCCTATCCCGGCGTGCTCTCCTCGCACAGCTGGATGGACATGGACTGGACCGAGCGGGTCTACGGCCTCGGCGGCTTCATCGCCCAGTACATGCACGGCTCCGACGGCTTCATCTCCGAGGCCAAGCGCACGGAGGCCCTGCGCGACAAGTACGGCGTCGGCTACGGCTACGGCACCGACATGAACGGCGTCGGCGGCTGGCCGGGCCCGCGCGGAGCGGACGCCCCGAACAAGGTGACGTACCCGTTCAAGAGCGTCGACGGGGGCTCCGTCATCGACCGGCAGACCACCGGCCAGCGCACCTGGGACCTGAACACCGACGGCGCCGCCCACTACGGCCTCGTCCCCGACTGGATCGAGGACATCCGCCGCGTCGGCGGCCAGGACGTCGTCGACGACCTCTTCCGGGGCGCCGAGTCCTACCTCGACACCTGGGCGGCCTCCGAGAACCACGAGGCCGGCGTCAATCTCGCGCGCGGCGCGAGCACGTCGGCCAGCTCCTCGGAGTGGAGCCTGTTCACGAGCTACCAGCCGGGGCGGGCCGTCGACGGCGAAGGCGGCACCCGCTGGGCGAGCGACTGGAACGACGACCAGTGGTACAAGGTCGACCTCGGCGCCACCCGCGTCGTCAAGCGGGTCACGCTCGACTGGGAACGCGCGTACGCGAAGTCGTACCGCATCGAGCTGTCCACCGACGGAGTGAACTGGCAGACCGCCTGGTCCACGACAGCCGGTGACGGCGGCCTGGACACGACCCGGTTCAGCGGCACACCGGCCAGGTACGTACGCGTCCAGGGGCTGGACCGGGGCACCGACTGGGGCTATTCCCTCTACGAAGTCGGCGTCCACAGCGGCTGACACCCACGAGAGGGGCTCCATGGCACGGTTGCCGTCCGCCGAGCGGCGGCGACAGCTCACCGAAGCGGCCATCAGGGCGATGGCCCGGGACGGCGTCCCCAGGACGACCACCCGGTCCATCGCCGCCGAGGCAGGCGTCTCGCTGAGCGTCTTCCACTACTGCTTCGACTCCAAGCAGGAGCTGATCGAGTCCGTCATCACCACCATCACCGGGCACTACGTGACGGTGGTGAAGCAGGCCCTGCGGCCCCGCGCCACCCTCGAGGAGACCGTCCGGGCCGGCTTCGAGGCGTACTGGGACCACGTCCGCGCCCACCCGGACGAGCACATGCTCACCTACGAGCTGGCGCAGTACGCCCTGCGCCAGCCCGGCTTCGAGCACCTGGCACGCCGCCAGTACGAGCTGTACGCCGAGACGTACGCCGAGCTCATCGAGCAGTTGCGGCAGACCATGGGCGTCCGGCTCCGCGTACCCGTCCCGGTACTGGCCCGATATCTGGCCGCCATGACCGACGGCCTCACGCTCAACTACCTCGTCCTCGGCGACGACGCGGCCTGGACCGGCATCCTCGACACGGTCACCGCGCACATCGCCGGGCTGGTGTGCGAGACCTGACCGGGGCGGTCACCCCGGTACGGCTGCCCGATCGCGGGCCTCCTGCGTCGCGTCCCGCCGGAAGAGCCACCGCATCTCCGGTTCCACCACGAACCGCAGCGCCCGCCGCACCGGGGGTGTGCACAGCGCGGTCACGACCACCGCGGCGACGACGCCGACTACGAACGGGCCGAGCGGCCGGTGCATCCAGGCGGGGTCGTACCAGCCGAAGTACTTGGCGCTCTGGGCTACGAACCCGTGCAGCAGATAGCCGTACAGCGTGCCCACGCCCAGCACCGTGCACCACATCCGCCGACCGGGCACCCAGGCGAGGAAGCAGGCCACCAGGACCAGCGAGCAGGCGAACAGCACCGGCGTCATCACGGCCCCGTACCACTGCGGCGCGCCCAGCTCCGCGGCGCTGTCGCGGTGGTAGAACCAGGCTCCGGCCATCCGCGGCACTGCCCAGTACGCCACCGCGAACGCGGCCACGAACACGGGCACGGCCGCGATCCGCACCGCGCGGCGGCGCACCATGCGGAAGTGCTCCGGGCGCAGGAGCAGACCCAGCACGAAGTACGGCAGGAACTGCAGGGTGCGCTGGAGATCCAGGTCGTTGCCGATGGACGGCGAGAGGGTGGCCAGCATCGCCACGGCGAGCGCCAGCGGCAGCGGCATGCGCACCCGCCGCCACAGCGGTGCGGTCAGCCGCCACAGGAACAGGGACGCGAGGAACCACGTCAGATACAGCGGGTCCAGCAGGCTGACCGCGCGGCCCGGTTCCTGGTCCGTCCACCTGGTGAACAGGGTGTACGCCGTCTCGAAGACGACGTACGGGACGACGAGACCGGTCACCAGCCGTCTGAGCTGGTGCGGGCGGCCGTCGAAGCTGCGGGAGAAGTATCCGGAGATCACGATGAACGCCGGCATGTGGAAGGCGTACACCAGCATGTACAGCGCGCTGACCGTCCGGCTGCCGTCCCGCAGCGGTTCCCACGCATGGCCGACCGCCACCAGGACGATCGCCGCGTACTTGGCGTTGTCGAAGAAGGCGTCCCGCTGTTTCGAAGGCGCAGGTGACGGGGCCGTGGCAGGCGCGGGAGCCGTGACGGTGTGATTCGGCATCCCACGCGTCTCACCACTTGTGGCCCGGGCAAACCTCCGCAGGCGGCCATGGCTCCCCGGGCGCCCGGGGGACGGCGTCATAGGGCCGTAGGGGTGTGGTCGTAACCCGTGTGATCGCTCCGAATGGTGCGACCCGATGGATTGGCTGACGGTGGATCACGTCAGGCCTGGCTCCAGTGGTGATGAAGCGTCAGCCGCCCAGGCCGTGACGGAAGGACTCACTATGCGCTCTGTCCGCATGCTGCTCGCCACCGCGACGGCCACGGCCGCTCTGGCGATCGCGCCCGCCGCCCACGCCATCACGACGGGCGACTGGGACCAGGAAGACACCTCCCACAGCAAGGATCACGACAGCGACTCCCACAGCAAGGACCACGAGGAGGAGTCCTCCGGCAAGAAGCACGAGGAGGAGTCCTCCGGCAAGAAGCACGAGGAGGAGTCCTCCGGCAAGAAGCACGAGGACAACTCCTACAGCAAGGAGCACGACAAGGAGAGCAAGCACGACGAGCCGCGTGGCGGGGTCCACACGGGCGGCGGAGCGCTTGCGGCCCTGTTCAAGGGTGACGACTGGGACGGGGACAAGGAGAAGGGCGACTCGGACGGCTACCAGTGCAAGGACGAGGAGGGCAAGCACGACGAGGGCAGCAAGCACGACGAGGAGAGCAAGCACGACGAGGAGAGCAAGCACGACGAGGAGAGCAAGCACGACGAGGAGAGCAAGCACGACGAGGAGAGCAAGCACGAGAAGCCGCACGGTGGTGTGCACACCGGTGGCGGAGCGCTTGCGGCCGTGACCAACGGTGACGACTGGGGCGGCGACAAGGACCCGAAGCACGACCCGGACAGCTACCGCAGCAAGGACGAGGGACACGGCGACCACGACAAGGGCTCGTGGAAGGAAGAGGACCACGGCGACGACTCGAGGAAGGGCGACCACGAGAACGACTCGTACGGGGGCGACCACGACAAGGAGTCGTGGGGTGGTGGCGACCACGACGGGCCGCGCGGCGGTATGCACACGGGCGGTGGCGGGCTCGCCTCGTCGGGTGTCACCGCGGGTGGTCTGGCCGTGCTCGGTGCCGCCGGCGCCGGCATGTACGTGATCCGTCGCAGGAAGGCCGCCGGATCCGCGGCGTGACCGATGCCCGATGACATAACCGCTGTGGCCGCCGCACGTGCGCCGTGCGTCGCGGCGGTCCCGCGGGTCGTCCTCCCTGTCCTCCTCGCAATCCTCCGTCCTGCTGTGTCCGCTGCTGTTCCCGAGTGAGGTGGTGCCCCATGGCCGCCGGCTGTCCCTCGTCCCCCGAGAACGACCCGGCCCCTTCCGACACCGGATCCGCGACCTCGCGGCGGATAAGGCGCGCGGCCGCGGTGACGTTCTGGAGCGTGGTCGCCGCCCTGGTTCTGGTGGTGACCCTGCCCGGAGCTCAGGACGGGGCATCCGACGGCGGCGGTGCGCAGCAGGCCTTGCCGGCGGTCGGGTCACACGCTCCGGGGGAGGCCGAGTCCCACGCCCCACCCGGGGCCAGGTCCGACTCGCCGGCCCATCGCCCCGTGGGCAAGCATCTGGCGCGGTCCCGGCCGGTGCGGCTGCTCATCCCCAAGATCTCGGTCGACGCGCCCTTCACCGACCTCGCCATCGGCAGTGCCGGCCGGCTCAACCCCCCGCCGGCCCACAACACCAACCTCGTCGGCTGGTACGCCAAGGGGGCGTCCCCCGGTGAGACGGGCACGTCGATCATCGCCGGCCACGTGGACACGGCCACGTCCGCCGCGGTCTTCGCGAGCCTCAGCGAGCTGCAGAAGGGGGACCGCTTCCAGGTGCTGCGGGCCGACGGGCGCAAGGCGTCCTTCGTGGTCGACAGTGCGGAGACCTTCGACAAGGACACCTTCCCGAGCGAGCGCGTGTACCGGGACACCGCGCGGGCTCAGGTCCGGCTCATCACCTGTGCGGGGGACTACGACCGCCAGGTCAAGGACTACACCGCGAATCTGGTCGTCTTCGCCCACCTCGTCTGAACCGCCGCTACGTTCCGTATCACGGCACTCCGCGCTGACCTCGTGTCTTACAGTGACTGCGACCAGTTCCGGTGACAGAAGCTGTGAGGTAATCGCAAACCATGCCGACCGAGACGTTTGAGTTCCAGGTAGAGGCCCGTCAGCTGCTCCAGCTGATGATCCACTCGGTCTACTCGAACAAGGATGTCTTCCTGCGGGAGCTCGTCTCCAACGCATCCGACGCGCTCGACAAGCTGCGCCTGGAGAAACTGCGGGACGACGCCCTCGACGCCGACGTGTCAGACCTGCACATCGAGATCGACGTCGACAAGGAGGCCCGCACCCTCACGGTGCGGGACAACGGCATCGGGATGTCGTACGACGAGGTGGGCAAGCTCATCGGCACCATCGCCAACTCGGGCACGGCCACCTTCCTCCAGGAACTGAAGGAGGCCAAGGACGCAGCCGGGGCCGAGGGGCTGATCGGCCAGTTCGGCGTCGGCTTCTACTCCGGCTTCATGGCGGCGGACGAGGTGACGCTGGTGACACGGCGGGCCGGCGAGAGCCAGGGCACCCGCTGGACGTCGCGCGGCGAGGCCACGTACACGCTGGAGACGGCCGCCGACGCGCCGCAGGGCACGTCGGTCACGCTCCACCTCAAGGCCGCCGACCCCGAGAACCAGCTCCATGACTACACCTCGCCCTGGAAGATCAGGGAGATCGTCAAGCGGTACTCGGACTTCATCACCTGGCCGATCCGGATGGTCCCGGAGGCTGCCTCCCCGGGCGACGGCGACGGTGAAGGTGACGCGGTCACCGCGCCCGAGCCCGAGACGCTGAACTCCATGAAGGCCCTGTGGGCGCGTTCGCGCGGCGAGGTCTCCGACGACGAGTACCACGAGCTGTACAAGCACATCAGCCACGACTGGCGCGAGCCGCTGGAGACGATCCGGCTGCAGGCGGAGGGCACCTTCGAGTACCAGGCCCTGCTGTTCGTCCCCTCCCACGCCCCGCACGACCTGTTCACGCGCGACTTCAAGCGTGGCGTGCAGCTCTATGTGAAGCGTGTCTTCATCATGGACGACTGCGAGGCGCTGCTGCCGCCGTACCTCCGCTTCGTCAAGGGCGTGGTCGACGCGGCCGACCTCTCGCTGAACGTCTCCCGCGAGATCCTCCAGCAGGACCGGCACATCCGGATGATGCAGCGCCGGCTGACGAAGAAGGTCCTGTCCACGGTCAAGGAGTTCATGACCAAGGACGCCGAACGCTACGCCACCTTCTGGCGGGAGTTCGGCACCGTCGTGAAGGAGGGCCTGCTCACCGACACCGAGAACCGCGACGCCATCCTCGCGGTGTCGTCCTTCGCCACCACCCACGCCGACGACGAGCCGACCACGCTGGCCCAGTACGCCGAGCGGATGAAGGACGGCCAGGACGACATCTACTACATCACCGGCGAGTCCCGGCAGAGCATCGAGAACTCCCCGCACATGGAGGCGTTCCGCGACAAGGGCATCGAGGTCCTGCTGCTCACCGACCCCGTCGACGAGGTGTGGGTCGACGCCGTGGGCGAGTACGAGGGCAAGCGGCTGCGGTCCGTCACCAAGGGTGAGATCGACCTGGCGGCCGAGGGCGACGAGAAGGCCGGCGAGGAGCGCGAGAAGCAGGCCGAGGACTACGCCGCTCTGCTCGGCTGGATGCGGGAGCAACTGGACGAGGACATCAAGGAGGTGCGCCTGTCGGCCCGGCTCACCGTCTCCGCGGCCTGTGTCGTCTCGGACGCGCACGACCTGACGCCGGCCCTGGAGAACATGTACCGGGCGATGGGCCAGGAGGTGCCGCGCACCAAGCGGATCCTGGAGCTCAACCCCGGCCACCCGCTGGTGAAGGGCCTGAACCAGGCGTACAAGGAGCGCGAGGACCGCACCGAGCTCGCCGAGTCCGCCGACCTGCTCCACACACTGGCGGTGCTCGCCGAGGGCGGTCAGCCGAAGGACCCCGCGCGGTTCGTGAAGCTGGTGGCGGACCGGCTGGAGCGCACCCTGTAGGCGGTGCGCCGTAGGCCATGTGGTCGTGTGCGCGGGCCGTTGTCAGTGGCCCGCGCTACCTTCCTTGCAGTCGGCTTCCGGCCCCATTCCTGGAGGATCCATGGCCTCACGTCTCAATCCCTACATCACCTTCGCCGGCGACGCCCGGCAGGCGATGGAGTTCTACAAGGACGTCTTCGGCGGCACCCTGGTGCTCAACAGCTACGGCGAGTTCGGTCAGAAGGACACCCCGATGGCCGACAAGATCATGCACGGCATGCTGGAGGCCCCCAACGGCTTCACCCTGATGGGCGCCGACACCCCGACCGACGACCACCGGCCCGGCAACAACATCTCCGTCAGCCTCAGCGGCGACGACGACGCGGAGCTGCGCGGCTACTGGGAGAAGCTGTCCGACGGCGCCACGGTGACCGTGCCACTGGACAAGCAGATGTGGGGCGACGTCTTCGGCATGTGTACGGACCGCTTCGGCATCACCTGGATGGTCAACATCGCCGGTCAGGCCGGCTGAGCGCGAGCCGGGTCAGCTCCGGCGCGGCTGCCGGTGTCACCGCTCCGTCAGCCACTCGCTCAGCGCGTCGACGAGTCGGTCGAGGGCCGGTTCGTCGACGGAGCGGTCCGTCGTGACAGTCCGGCCGTCGAAGCGGAGCGTGTACTGGAACATGTCCGCCCCCTCCATGTCCCTCGTGAAGTCCGACACTTCGTCCAGCGCCGGATCGCCGAGCAGCGTCCGCAGCTCGGTGAACTCCGCGGTGCCGGTGCGACGGACGGCGCGTTCCCCCTTGTCGTCGGTGTGCACGGTGCCGTCGCCCCGCAGGGCCACCTCCTTGTGCACGCCCGCGTAGCCGCCGGTGACCACCATGGTCACCAGCACCTGATCCGGCCCGGTGACGGGGACCGGAGAGGGACTCCGGGACGTCGAGGGACTCGGGGACGTCGAGGAACTCCGGGACGTCGAAGGCGAGGCCGGGGGAGAGGTCGGCGCCTGCGACACCGGGGGTGATGCCGAGCGCGGCGGTGCGGGCGAGTCGGCGCAGCCGACCAGTCCCAGTACCCCCGCCACGACCAGGACGACCGCCGCACGTCCACCGAACACAGCGCTCCCACCCGTCTGTCGCGTCAACTGAAGTGTCCCTATCACGGAATGGGCGGCTCCGGGACCAGCCCGTGGTCAGTCAGGGGCACGGTGATTTTCAGCCCACCTGTTGACGTACCGCCCAGCAGGGCAGGTACGGGGCGTAGACCACGCGCGGCCAGGGAAAGGAGCTATACGGCAAACCGCGGGGAGTGTCCGTCAGCGCCCGGAGTGTCGGGCCCGCAGCGCTGAGGAGGGGCCAGGCATGGGCGGGCAGCCCTTGTTTCTCGAACCGCGGCTGGAATCGCGGCTGCGCTCGTTGTTGAACGTCCCGGGCCTGTTGCACACGCTCACGGAAGGCCTCGGCTCGCCGTTGAACGTCGTCGTGCCCGACCAACTCACCGACAATCTGCAGCAGTTCCGCTCGGTGTACGGCAGCCACCATCTCTCCGGCCAGGTGTACTTCGCCCACAAGGCCAACCGGTCCAGCGCCCTGCTGCGTCGGCTCGCCGCCACGGACGCCGGCGTGGACGTCGCTTCCCTCGGGGAGCTGCAGCACGCCCTCGGCGCCGGCTTCACTCCCGACCGGATCACGGCGACGGGGCCGAAGAACCCGGAATTCCTGTGGCTGGCGGCCCGTACGTCGGTCACCGTCAGCCTCGACACCCGAGGCGAACTGGAGCAACTCGCCACGCTGGTACGCAAACACGCGCTGCCCAGGACCCGCATCCTGCTCCGGCTGTCGGGCTTCGAGGCCTCCGGCGTACGGGTGCTGAGCCGGCGCAGCCGATTCGGCACCGACGTGCGCGAGTTGGAGCCGCTGCTGGAGGCCGTCGAGCGGCACGGCGACGTCGTCGAGCTCGTCGGCGTGGCGTACCACCTGGACACGACGAGCCTCACCGAGAAGGCCACGGCGCTGGAGGGCTGTCTGCGCGTGCTGGAGGAGTGCCGGAGCCGCGGGCTCAGGCCCCGTGCCGTGGACGTCGGCGGCGGCTTCGGCATCAACTACCTTGCCGACGGCGGCCAATGGGACCGGTACACCACCGAACTCACCGAAGCCGTCCTGGGCACCCGCCCACCGCTGACCTACGGCGGCCACGGCTATGGCCTCCGCAACGAAGCAGGCACCCTGCGCGGCACGCTCGGCCTGTACCCCGCTCACCGAAAGGTCGCCGGCGCCCGCTACCTCGACGAACTGCTCGCGCACCCGGCCGCGTCCCTCGGCGGCCGCCCCCTGGCCGCGCAGCTCCTCGAGCACCTGTACGACCTGCACAGCGAACCCGGCCGAGCACTGCTCGACCAGTGCGGACTGACCCTGACCAAGGTGCTGGAGGTGCGCGACCCCGAGACGGGCGGCCCCCTGGCCGTGCGGCTGGCCGCGAAGGCCGACGACGTGGCCCTGGAGGAGCACGGGGTGCTCATGGACCCCGTCGTCCTGCCCCGGGACACGACGAACACCGCCGCCGGGGCCGGCACCGACACCCGTACCGAACCCGTCGCCGTGCACCTCTTCGGCAGCCTGTGTCTGGAGTCCGATCTGATCACCCGCCGCACGGTCTTCCTGCCCCGCCGCCCCGAACCGGGCGACCTGCTGGCCTTCGCCAACACGGCCGGCTACTGCATCGACTTCCACGCCACCCGTGCCCAGCACCAGCCCGTCGCGCGCAAGGTCGCCGCCTGGCAGGAGGGCGACGCGTGGCACTGGTGCCTGGACGACCAGTACTGGCCGACCACACCCGTGGGGGGAGCGCAGTGAGGTACGACAGCATCACCGAGGCCATCGGCAACACACCGCTGGTGCGCATCGACCCGGCCGTGCACGGACTGAGGCACATCGACCTGTACGCCAAGCTGGAGTTGCTCAATCCCTTCGGATCGGTGAAGGACAGGGCCGCCTGGAACATGGCGCGTCCGCACCTGGCCGCCGCGGCAGGTGAAGGGGAAGGGGAAGGCGGCCAGGTCGTCGAGCTGTCGAGCGGCAACACCGCCAAGGCCCTGGCCGTCCTCGCGGGCATGCACGGCCTGACCTTCAAGAGCGTCACCAACCGGATGCGCATCCCCGAGATCAAGGACCTGCTCCTGCTGCTGGGCGCGGAGATCGAGGAACTGCCAGGCCAGAGCGAGTGCCTGGACCCGACCGCGACCGACGACCCGCTCACGCTGTTCCACCGCACCCTCTCCGAGCCGGACAGCACGTATCTGCACACCGACCAGTACTTCAACCCGCGCAACACCGAAGCCCACTTCACCGGCACCGGCCCGGAGATCGTCAAGGATCTGGACGGCCGGGCCCCGGACTGGTTCATCGCCTGCGTGGGCACCGCCGGCTCCTCCACGGGCGTCGCCCGCGCCCTGCGCGAGCACGACCCCGCCGTACGGGTCGCCGGCCTGGTCGCGGCCAAGTCCGACTTCATCCCCGGCATCCGCACCATCGACGAGGCGCACGAGGTCGGCCTGTTCGACCCCGGCACCTATGACACGATCGAGGCGGTCGGCGCAGACGAGGCGATCGAGGGCATGCTGACCCTCAACCGCCGCTGCGGCATCCTCGCCGGCCCCACCGGAGGCGCCGCCTACTTCGGGGCCGTACGCCAACTGCGCCCCTCGACGAGGCGTTGGAAGGACGGAACGGCGGGGTATCGACGGAGCGGCAGTCGGCGGTCTTCATCGTCTGCGACCGAGTCGAGAGCTACCTGAGCTACGTCCGGCAGCGGCGCCCCGACCTCTTCGGCCGCCCGCGCCGCAGGAACTCCCCGGCCGACCTCTCGGACGCCGAGGTGCGCACGGCACCGGCCATCGGCGTCGCCGACGCCCAGAAGTGGATCGCCACCGGCGAACCTCTCGTCGTCGACCTGCGCAGCCCCTACGCCTACGCCGCCCTGCACATCGACGGGTCGGTCAACATCGTCGACGAGCTCTTCGAGGAACTCCTCCACGGCGGACTGCCCTTCAGCCGCAGCCGCCCCGTCCTGCTGGCCTGCCCGGTCGGCGAGAAGTCCGCCCGCCACGCCGCCCTGCTGACCCGGATGGGGCACCCGGACGTCCGCAGCCTGACCGGCGGCATCATCGCCTGGCGCGACGCCGGCGCACCCCTCGTACGGGACTGACGCCGATGACCCTGCCCAGGACCGACACCCAAGGGAGCGCCGTCATCGAGGAGTTGGGGGTGTGGCAGCGTGCGCTGCGCGCCCGGTTCCCGATCATCACCGCGCATCCGGAACTGGCCTACCTCGACAGCGCGGCCACCGCCCAGAAACCACAGGACGTGCTCGACACCGTCCACACCTACCTCACCACGACCAACGCCAACGCCGGACGTGGCACCTACCCCTGGGCCAACAGGACCACGGCCCTGGTCGAACAGGCCCGCGACCGGGTGAAGCAGTTCCTGGACGACCCCGCCCCGGAACGCTCGGCCGTGCACTTCACGAGCGGCACCACCGAGGGCCTGCGCACCATCGCCCGTGACTGGCTGCCCCAGCTCCTGACCGACGGGGACGAGATCGTCGTCCCTGTGGCCGACCACGAGGCCAACATCGCGCCCTGGCTTGAGGCTCAGCGGGAACTGGCCCGGCAGGGCGTCCACATCAGCGTGCGGCCGATGCCGTACCAGCGGGCGTCCGGCGACTACGAGCACACCGCGCTCGCGCAACTGGCCGGCCCACGGACCCGGTTCGTCGCCGCGAGTCACGTCCACCACGTGTACGGCGGCAACATGAACGTCCACCGCATCCGGCAAGCGGTCGGCCCGGACGCGGTCATCTGCCTGGACGCCGCCCAGAGCGTCGGTCATCTGCCGGTGTCCGTGGCCGAGCTGGACGTCGACTTCGTCGTCTTCTCCGGGCACAAGGCCTTGGCCCTGCCGGGCACGGGGGCCGTCTGGTCCCGCCGGACACGCGGGCCCCAGTTCACGCCGGGCGGCTGGTCGGGCACCCCCAACACCGTCGGCATCGCGTCCCTCACCAGCGCCCTGGACTGGCTGGACGAGGCCGGCACCGAACGGATCGAGCAGTGGACGGTCGCTCTGGCGGCCCGCCTCACCGACGGCCTGCGCCACCTCGACGCCTACGAGATCCTCGGCTGCCAGAGCAGCATGGCCGCCGATTCGTCCGTGCAGCGGCGCCAGGGCATCGTCACCTTCCGCCACCACGCCATCGACTCCGCGGACCTCGGCTTCATCCTCTACAGCCATGGCTTCATGATCCGCTCCGACCAGCACTGCCAGGGCAGCGCGGGGGAGCGGACCGGCTCGGTGCGGGTGAGTCTGCACGTCTACAACACCGTCGAGGAGGTGGACCGCTTGTTGACCGTCCTTGCCACGCTCGGGTGACGTACCGCCATCAGAGGTAATGGGAACCGTTTCCACCTGTAGGGTCTGCGCAGACGGTGCGGACGGGTGCGGAACGGCGAGGTGCACGACGGGATGGGGCTGAGCCTGGCGACGGCGGAGCGGTGGGTGGAGCGCTGGGAGCGCCAGCAGCAGCGGTACGCCGTCGACCGCGAGGAGCGGTTCACGGTGATCGCCGATGTCGTGGAGCAGGCCGTGACCGGCCACTCGGACCGGCCGCTGGTCGTCGACCTCGGCTGCGGTCCCGGCTCCTTGGCGGCACGGCTGGCCCGGCGGCTGCCGCACGCGGACATCGTGGGCGTGGACATGGACCCGCTGCTGCTGGAGCTGGCCCGCACGCATCACGCGGATGCGGCCCGCTACGTCGACGCGGTGATCGGCGAGGAGGGCTGGACCCATGCCCTGGACCTCGACCGCCCGCTCGACGCGGCCGTGTCGACGACGGCACTGCACTACCTCAGCCCGGACGCCCTGTACCGCACCTACCGGCAACTCGCCGCGCTGCTGCGGCCCGGCGGCGTCCTCGTCAACGGCGACCACTTCCCGCACGACGACACCGCGCTCGCCGGACTCGCGGGGTGCGTCGGACGCCGCCACGCCGAGCGGGGGCACGCTCTGGCGCACGAGGACTGGGACGCCTGGTGGACGTCCGTCGCGGCCGATCCCGAGCTGGCCGACCTCCTCGCCGAACGCCGACGCCGATGCCGACGGCAGCCGGGCGACGGAACCGTCAGCGCGGCTCACCTGTCCGTGGCCGCGCACGAACGGCTGCTGCGGCAGGCGGGGTTCGGCCATGCCGGTGCCGTCTGGCAGTACGGCGACAGTCACGTCGTCGTCGCGGTCCGCTGACCCGAGCTGCCGTCGCGCCATGGTTACCAAGCACAGCTAAAGGATTCATCAGGCATCTTGACAGCGTGCGTACTGTTTCGCGACGTTTGAGCCTCGCCGCAAGGTTCGACTTGGGGGAAATGCGGCGAGGCGCCATTAGGCGCTTCTTTGGGGGATTCTGGGGGGAGCGGTCGCCATGCGGTCCACTAGCGCCATCACGATGCACAGACCCGAGGAACTGAACGAATCGCTGCGCCGGGCGTGGCACCGGGCGATGGACGAGTCGCCCGACTACGCCAACCCGTTCCTGGCGCCGGAGTTCGCGACCGGGGTCGGCAGGTCCCGCGGTGGAGCGCGGGTGGCGGTCCTGCACGAGGACGGGGAGGCCGTCGGCTTCCTGCCCTACGAGCGCAACGCGTACGGCGTCGGCAAGGCCATCGGCCTGGGTCTGTCCGACTGCCAGGCTTTAGTGCACCGGCCGGGCGTCACCTGGGACACCCGGGAACTGCTGCGGGCCTGCAATCTGTCCGTCTTCGAGTTCGACCACCTCGTCGAGGAGCAGAAACCCTTCGCGCCCTACGTCACGGGGACGTTCGCCTCACCCGTGCTCGATCTCAAGCCCGGCGAGGGCAGTTACGCCGACTGGCTGCGCGGCGCGTACCCGGGGCTCGCCAAGACGACGCTGAAGAAGGAGCGGCGCCTCGGGCGGAACGTGGGCGAGGTGCGTTTCGTGTACGACGAGCGCGACCCGCGCGTGCTGCGCACCCTCATGCGGTGGAAGTCCGCCCAGTACCGCAGAACGGGGCGGATGGACCGCTTCTCCAAGCCGTGGATAGTCGACCTGGTCGACCACCTCTTCCAGGTCCGCGAGGAGCACTTCACCGGCATCCTGTCCGTGGTGTACGCCGGGGACCGGCCGGTCGCCGCGCACTTCGGGCCGAGGTCGCGCACGGTGTTCGCAGCGTGGTTCACCGCCTACGACCCCGAGTTCGGCTACTACTCGCCCGGACTGATGATGCATCTGCGGATGGCCGACGCCGCGGGCCGGGACGGTGTGACGGTCATGGACATGGGGCGCGGCGAGAAGGAGTACAAGGACTGGCTGAAGTCCCGTGAGCTGCGGGTGGCCGAAGGGTTCGCGGTGCGCCCGCACCCGATGGCGACGGCACACCGGATGTGGCGCAGACCGGTGCGTGGCCTCAGAAACACGGTCCTGGCCCACCCCGGGCTGCGCGAGCCCGCCGACCGGCTGCTGAAGACCGTCGGCTCGCTGCGCACCTCGGTCCTGACCCACTCGCCGGGAGCGGGAGCCCGCGCCCGCTGAGCGGGGCCACGACCCTCGTCCTTCGCCGCCTCGGCGTCGTAGCCCTGGCCCTCGCTGCCTCGGAACCCCTGCACGCGGCCCCTCACGATGCCCGCGAGCGCACACCGCCCGCCTCGGGCGGCCCTTCGTCGGACCCTTCCACGGAAGAGGTGACCATGCCGTACGGATCGCGGCTCGCCGCGATGATGACACGGCGCATCGGACGCGAATGCGTCTACACGCCCTCGGCCCGACTGGCCCTGTACCTGGCGCTGCGACGCTGGTGCCGGCCGGGCGGGCGGGTGCTGATGTCGCCGGTGAACGACGACGTGATCCTCTTCGTCGTCCTCGCCGCCGGACTGCGCCCCGTACAAGCCCCCGTGTCCCAGTGGGACGGCAACATCGACCCGGCCGCCGTACCGAAGACCACATGGCGCAACGTGGACGCCGTCCTGACCACCAACCTGTACGGCATGCCGGACCGGGTCGTCGAACTGCGCCGCCGCTGCGACGAGTTGGGGATCCCCCTGATCGAGGACGCGGCGCACGCCATCGGCACGCACGTGGACGGGCAGCCGATCGGCACCTTCGGGCAGGCGGCGGCGTTCAGCCTGTCCAAGCACGTGGCGGGGATGGCGGGCGGTTTCCTCGCCGTCGACGACGTACGCACCCGACGGGAGCTGGAGCTGCTGCGCGACGACCTGCTGACCCCGCGCCGCCTCCGCCACGACCTGACCACCACCCTGCGCCCACTGGCACGGTCCGCCGTGCGCTCGCTGCACCTGGTGCGCCCGGTCTGGCGCACCATGCAGCGCCTGGGCCTGCTCGAACGTGACGACTTCCGCATGGCCCTGCACGCGCCGCGCCTCGCCGGCAGCGCGCGCCACGCGCCGAGCCTGGCCGCCTACGAGCCCTGGGTCAGGGTCGACCTGCACGGCTTCCGCTCCCGCCACGGGGCCCTGGTCCGGGGGCAGTTGGAGCTGCGGATGGCCCTGCTCGACGGCGACCTCGCCCGGCGCCGGGCCGGTGTCTCGCTGCTCGCGGGCACCACCTGGGCCACCCCGGCCCTGCGCGAGAGGACGGCACACGACGGCCCTCCGGGACTGTTCCGGGTGCCGCTTCTGGTCCACGACCGCAACGCCCTCGTGGCACGCCTCGTCGATCACGGCGTGGTCGCGGGCTACGTCTACGACCCGCCGCTCGACGACTATGCGGGTGCCGAGTTCGTCGAACCGTCCCCCGACCCCTCGGCGGCCCGCTGGTTCGCCGCACACACCCTGCCGGCCGACCCGCTCCTGGCCCGCAGGATCACCGACGCCCTGACCAGGGAACTGGCGACCCCGGCTCACCCTCCGATCCCGGCCCGGACACCCGAACCCGACACCACGACGAAGACTCCCCCCACACCCCTGGGCCAGTAGAGAAGCCGGTGGCGGGGCCGGGCGGGAAACGGGCGGCTCGACCGGCACCGTGCCGCCCGGACCCACCTTGCCTACCCTGGAGGTGTGGCTCGGTCCAACGACGAGGTCGCCGCACTGTTCCAGGAGTACGCGGATCTGATCTCCATCACCGGAGGAGACGCGTTCAGGGCACGTGTCTACGAGAAGGCCGCCCGGGCGATCGGCGGCCACCATGCCGACGTGTCGACGCTCGACGTCAAGGCCCTCAAGGAGATCCCGAACGTCGGCAAGTCGATCGCCGAGAAGGTCGTCGAGTACTTCACCAGCGGCAGCGTGTCCGCCGTCGAGGAACTACGGGCGAAGATCCCGGCCGGAGTCCGGCAGCTGACCGCCATCCCCACACTCGGCCCGAAGAAGGCACTGGTCATCTACCAGGAGCTGGGCATCTCCACGACTGAGGAGCTCGCCGACGCCATCCACGAGGAGCGGCTGCGCGACCTGAAGGGCCTCGGGCCGAAGACCGAGGAGAACATCCTGCACGGCATCGCCCTGCTCCAGTCCGCCGGCGACCGCGTCCTGATCGACGCCGCCATGAGCCTTGCCGAGGACATCGTCGCCGAGATGTCCCAGGTGACCGGCTGCAAACGCTGCTCCTACGCCGGTTCGCTCCGCCGCGTCCGCGAGACGATCGGCGACATCGACATCCTCGTCGCGGCGAGCAAGGCGGAGCCGATCATGCGGGCCTTCACCGAGCTGCCGTATGTCTCGGAGGTCATCGCGCACGGCGCGAAGAAGACGTCGGTCCGTACGGACAGGGGCCTCCAGGTCGACCTGCGCGTCGTACCGCCGGACTCCTGGGGCGCGGCGATGCAGTACTTCACCGGCTCGAAGGCGCACAACATCCGCACCCGGGAGATCGCCGTCCGCCAGAAGCTCAAGCTCTCCGAGTACGGGCTCTTCGACGCCGAGTCCGGCAAGAAGATCGTCTCCGAGACCGAGGAGGACGTCTACGCCCGGCTCGGCCTGCCCTGGATCCCGCCCACCCTGCGTGAGGACCGGGGCGAGATCGAGGCCGGATTGCGCGGCGAGCTGCCCGACCTGATCCAGGAGAAGGACATCCGGGGCGACCTGCACACCCACACCGACCTCACCGACGGGCTCGCGCCGCTGGAGGAGATGGTCGCCGCGGCCGCCGAGCGCGGCTACGCCTACTACGCGGTCACCGACCACGGCCCGGACATGGCCATGCAGCGGATGACCGACGAACGGATCCTGGGCCAGCGCGAACGCGTCCGCGAGCTCGACGGGGACTACGGCAAGCGCGGCAAACGGGCCGGCATGCGGGTGCTGCACGGTGCCGAGCTGAACGTCGGCCCCGACGGCGACGTGGACTGGCCCGCGGAATTCCTCGCCGGCTTCGACCTGTGCGTGGCCTCGGTGCACTCGCACTTCAATCAGGGGCGCGAGGCGCTGACCCGGCGGATCGTCCGGGCCTGCGAGAACCCGCACGTCCACATCATCGGCCACCCCACCACCCGTCTCATCGGCAAGCGCCCCGGCATCGACGCGGACCTCGACGCCGTGTTCGCCGCGTGCGCGCGCACCGGAACGGCCCTGGAGATCAACTCCCATCCCGACCGGCTGGACCTGCGCGACGAGGACATCCTGCGGGCCAGGCGGCACGGTGTGAAGTTCGCCGTCGACAGCGACGCCCACGCCGTCACCCATCTGGCCAACCTGCGCTACGGCGTGGGCACGGCCCAGCGCGGCTGGCTCACCGGGGACGACGTGATCAACACCTGGCCGCTGACCCGGCTGCGGCGCTTCCTGAACAAGGGGTGACCCCCGCCCCGGGGGCTTACAGAAAGGGCGTGCCCGGTTCGACACCGGACAGCACCCGGCCGTAGATCTCCAGGTTGGTCGCGGGATTCACGAACGCGTGAAGACTCAGTGCGTGCAGGTCGCGCACCGCCCGCTGGATCGGCACGTCCCGGTGCAGCGACGACGCCCCGGCCGCGGAGCCGAGCAGATCGACGGCCTCCTTGCACAGCCGCGCCACATAGCCGCTCTGCGCCCGGATCCTGGCCCGTTGCTCGGGCGTGTACGGCTCGCCCGACTCGGCACGCGACTCGATCAGGGCGACGAACTCTGCGGTCAGCAGCTCGGCGCAGGAGATCTTCATGGCCGCCTCGGCCGCCTGGAGATGAGTGACCGTGGCCTCGTTCTGGCGCTGGTGCGGGGTGTACGTGATGCCCCGCCGCCGGCTGCGCTCGGTGAACTCCGCCAGGGCGGACCGGGCCAGGCCGAGCGCGTTGGGCGCCGCCCACACGCAGAACAGCAACAGGACGGGCATCCGGTAGAACGGGTCGTCGGCGCTGGACTTCGACCCGACCTGGCCCGCCAGCAGCGGCCCGACCGGCAGGACCCGATGCGCCGGCACGAAGACGTCCCGCGCCACGACGCTGTCGCTGCCGGTCCCGGCCAGCCCCGACACGTACCAGTCGTCCAGAATCTCCAGCTCGGCCATCGGTACGGCCGTCCACAGCAGCTCCGGCGGCCCCTCACCCGACTCGGACCCGACCCGGACCGTCAGCAGGTGCCAGTCGGCGTCGTGGCAGCCGGTGGCGAAGCCCGAGGTGCCGTTGACCAGGTAGCCGCCGTCCGAGCGGACCGCCGTCGCGTCCGGCACGAGGGTGCCCCCGACCTTCGCGTCGGGGTTGGTGAAGATCTCGTCCTGCGCCTCGTCGGGGAAGAGTGCCGCGATGTAGGAGCAGCCGGCCTGGATCACCGTCTTGAACGCCGTCGAGCCGCACACCGAGGCGATCTCGGCCACCGCGTCGACCTGTGTGCGCAGCCGGCTCTGGTAGCCGCCGTACCGCCGGGGGACGTTCATCCGGTGGATGCCGGCGTCCGTCAGCGCCGCCGCGACCTCGGAGGTGACCCGCCGCTCCTGCTCGGCGCGCAGCGCGTGTTCGCGGACCAGCGGGCGCAGTGCCCGGACGCGGTTGACCAAATCGGTATCGGGGCCGGCTGCTGTCATCGGTGACCTCCCGAGCACGACGGGTCATCACCGTGACGCGGATGCCGATACCTGTCAACGGGCCCTCTGTGAAAGGGAGTTGAAGTGCGCCAAAGCCCTGGGCGGTGCGGTGATCTTCGGTCGTTTGAGCGGCTGTCGAAAAGGGGAGCGTGCGGGAGGTGGGCCGAGCCGGACGGGTCGGGCTTTGCTCATCTCGCCGCAGAGGGGTTGTCCTTACATTCCGTCCCTGCCTAGGGTCGCCCTCGAAGTGCAAGCGCTTTCTGAGCGGGCTGTCCGCCGTCCGAGGAGAACTGCATGTCCCCAAGCCCCGCCCGCCGCCGCGTCGCGGTGATCGGCACCGGCGCCATCGTCAGCGGCAGTCATCTCCCCGCGCTGAGATCCCACCCCGACCGGGTGGAGCTGGTCGCCGCCGTCGACGTGGACCAGGCCCGGCTGAACGCCTTCCGGGAGCTCGCGGGCGAGGACGTCGCCGGGTACACCTCGACCGGCGAGATGCTGGACGCCGTACGCCCCGACCTGGTCCTGATCGGCACGCCGCCGTCCCTGCACCGGGAGCAGACGGTCGCCGCGCTCAAGGCGGGCGCCTGGGTGCTGTGCGAGAAGCCGCTGTGTCTGTCGCTCGCCGAGTACGACGACATCGCGGCGGCCGAGGAGGCGTCGGGCGCCTACGCGTCCGTGGTCTTCCAGCATCGCTACGGCTCCGGCGCCGTGCACGCCCGTGAGCTGATCACGAGCGGTGAGCTGGGCACCCCGCTGGTCGCGCACTGCCAGACGACGTGGCACCGTGACGCTGCCTACTACGCGGTGCCGTGGCGCGGGCGCTGGGCCACCGAGGGCGGCGGACCGACGATGGGGCACGGCATCCACCAGTTCGACCTGCTGCTCCACCTGCTCGGCCCGTGGGCTGAGATACGGGCCATGGCCGCGCGCCTGGTGCACGACACCGAGAGCGAGGACGTCTCGACGGCCCTCGTACGCTTCGAGAACGGCGCCCTGGCCACCGTCGTCAACAGCGTGCTGTCCCCGCAGGAGGTGAGCCGTATCCGCGTCGACTGCGCGGACGGCACGGTCGAGCTCACCCACCTGTACGGCCACCGCAACGAGGACTGGGTCTACACCCCGGCCCCGCACGTCCCCTCCGAGCGTGCCGCCGCCTGGCGCACGCCCGCTGCGGACCTGCCCAGCTCCCACACGGCACAGCTCGGCGCCCTCCTCGACGCCTACGACAACGGTGCACGGCCGCCCGGCAGCGGCCCCGACGCCCGGGCCACCCTCGACTTCGCCGCCGCCCTCTACAAGGCCGCGTTCACGGGAAACCCGGTGCACGCGGGCGGGATCCGGCCCGGCGACCCCTTCTACCCGGCCATGCACGGCGACCACCCCCACTGGGCCCCCAAGGAGCGCGCATGAGCATCCGCGTCACCCACGCGCACGGCGACCACATCGCCGTCACGGCCGCGAACGGCACCGAGATCCTGAGGTATGTCTACCGCCCCGACCCGGAGGCGTTCGAGTCCCGCAAGCCCTACGCCCACCCCGTGCGCACCCTCGCCGGGCACACCGTGACCGGCTACCGGCCGCATGACCACCGCTGGCACAAGGGTTTGCAGATGACGGCGAGCCATCTGTCCGGGCAGAACTTCTGGGGCGGCAACTGCTACGTCCACGGCGAGGGCTACCTGCCGCTTCCCGAGCGGGTCGGCTCCATGCGGCACGACGGTTTCACCGAGTTCACGGTCGAGGACGACCGGCTCGCTTTCAGCGAGGAGCTCACCTGGGTCGAGAACGGCGGCGAGGAGTGGGCGCGCGAGGTGCGCGGGCTGACCGTCCACTCGGTGGACGAGGAGTCCGGCGCCTGGTCCCTGGACTGGTCGATCCGGCTCACCAACGTCCGTGACGAGCCCCTGGCCTTCGGCTCGCCCACCACCGCCGGCCGCGAGTTGGCCGGCTACACCGGACTCCAGTGGCGCGGCCCCCGGGACTTCACCTCGGGCAGCGCCTTCGGCCCCGATCTCGACGGGGGAGCGGGCGCGGATGCGGGCAAGCTGATGGGCACACAGGGCCCCTGGCTCGCCTTCACCGCCGAGCACGACGACATCGACGGGCACTCCACGCTCGTCTTCGCGCACGCGCCCGAGAACCTCGACGAGAGGGCCGCGATCCACGAGTCGCACTGGTTCGTGCGCTCCGAGCCGATCCCGACGGTGGCGTTCTCCTGGGCGTTCTTCGAGGAGTTCGAGCTGCCGCCGGGCGAGTCCTTCGCCTACCGCTACCGGGTGGTCGTCGCCGACGGGGCCTGGGACCGGGAGCAGGTGGGCGCTCACCTGGAGGGGTTGCAGTGGTGAAGCCGAACCTTCCGCATCCGCTGCCCGGCGCCGTCGGCCTGTCGCACCTCAGCGCCTATGACTGGGAGGCCGCCGACGGGGTGTGCGGCGGCAGCCCGCATCTGCACCTGGTGTGCACGGAGGCGTACGTCGTCACCGGCGGCCGAGGTGCCGTGCAGACGCTGAGCCCCGACGGCTACCGGGACATCCCCCTGGAGCCGGGCTCGGTCGCCTGGTTCACACCGGGGACCGTGCACCGTATGGTCCAGGGCGGTGACCTGCGCATCACGGTGCTGATGCAGAACAGCGGGCTGCCCGAGGCCGGGGACGCGGTGTTCACCTTCCCGCCCGAGGTGCTCGCCGACCCCGAGAAGTACGCAGCCGTCGCGGCGCTTCCGCCCGGTACCGGACCGGAGACGGCGGCTGCCGCGCGCCGCCGCCGGGACCTCGCCGTCGAGGGGTACCTCGTGCTGCGCGAGGCACTCGTCGCCGGTGACAACGGCCCGTACGCCGAGTTCCAGCGTGCCGCCGCCCGGCTCGTGCGCGCCAAGGTGCCGAACTGGCGGGAGCTGTGGCGGGCCGGCGCGCTGGCCACGGCCGAGCGCACGGGCGCCCAGCTCGAAGCGCTGGAGGCGGGCGAGCCGGCGTATCTCGGCGACGCGACCGCGTACGAGACCGCGCCCACCAGACTCGGCGGATTCGGCATGTGCGGGCGCCGCGACGAGTACAACCTGCCCGGGACGACGCTGCCTTACGGCGGCGAGTAACAGCCCTGAGGGGAGCAGGTCAAGGGGGGGGCGAGAGGGCCGAGGGGGGCCAAACAGACAGCCCGAGGAAAGGAGAGGTGACCTCGGCATGCCCGGACACAGGACAAAGGGGTTCTGCGCGTCGGCCGCCGCACTCGTGCTCTGCGCGATGCTGGCCGGCTGCGGGGGACCCGGAGAATCGGTCGGCGGCGGCAAGGTCGTGCTGCGCTACACGTGGTGGGGCAACCCCGACCGCGCGGAGCGCACCGAGCAGGCCGTCGCCCGGTTCGAGAAACAGCACCCGAACGTCCAGGTGCAGACGTCGTTCTCGGCCTACGACGCCTACAAGCAGAAGCTCGCGACCCAGGCGGCAGGCGGCGACGCCCCCGATGTGATGCAGCTCGACTACCGGCAGATCGACCAGTACGCCTCCGGTGACGTCCTGCTCGACCTCGCGAAGCAGAAGGCCGTACTGCGCACCGGTGAGATCGACCCGGGCCTGCTCGCGACCGGGCGGCTGGACGGCACGCAGTACGCGATTCCGCAGGGCCGCGGCACCGAGACCGTCGCCTATGACGTCAAGGCGTGGAAGGAGTCCGGCGTTCCGCTCCCGGGCGGGAGCTGGACCTGGAGCGAGTGGGCCGACGCGATGCGAGCCCTGGCACAGAAGACCGGCAGGCCCGGCGCCACCGACCCCGGGCAGAGCGAGGACTGCTTCGAGGTCTGGCTGCGCGGCCAGGGCAAGTCCCTCTACACCAAGGACGGCGGGCTCGGCTTCACGGCCGGCGACCTGACCCGCTGGTGGACCTTCACCGACGAACTCCGCCGCGAGGGCGTCGTCTCGCCCGCCGAGCAGACCACCCAGCTCGACGGCTCAGTGGAGAACACCCCTTTGGGGCGCGGTGAGGCCATGTCCGACTCCAACTGGGACGCACCGGCGAGCGGTTACCTCGCCCTCATACCGAGCGGCGTCGCGCTCGCGCCGATGCCGTCGGGTGAGGACGGCACCCCCGGCCAGTACTTCAAGCCGTCGATGTTCCTCGGAGTGGGCGCCAGCACGGCTCACCCGAAGGAGGCCGCTCAGCTCGTCGACTTCCTCATCAACGACGAGGAGGCGGCGCATATCCTCGGCGCCACCCGTGGCATCCCCGTCAACGAGTCCGTCCGCGAGGCGATCGAGCCGCAGCTCAAGGACTTCGACCGGACGATCGCCGACTACCAGGCGTCCCTGGAGGGCTCTCTCAAGGACCCGCCGCAGGCCCCGCCCTCGGGCGACAACGCTCTGCAGACCACCTTCCAGCGCGACTACGACCAGGTGTCGTACGAGCGCATGTCGCCGCGCGAGGCGGCCGAGAACTACGTCACCGAGGCGAAGGCGGAGCTGAGGTCATGACCACCACCGACATCTCCGCGCCCGCCGCCGGGAAAGCCGGGACCACCCCGGTCCCGAAGCGCCGGCCCAAGCGCGAAAGCCAGGGCCCCGCCTGGGTGTTCCTCTCCCCATGGGTGCTCGGCGCGATCGTCCTGACCCTGCTGCCGATGGCCGTGTCGCTGTACCTGTCCTTCACCGACTACGACCTGTTCAACCCGCCGCGCTGGGTGGGCCTGCGCAACTACGTCCAGATGTTCACCGAGGACCCGCGCTACTGGCGCTCGGTGATGACCACGCTGACGTACGTCGTCATCGCCGTACCCCTGCAACTCGCCCTCGCGCTGGGCGTGGCACTCGCCCTGAAGTCCATGAAACGCGGCAAGGGCTTCTACCGTTCCGCCTTCTACGCACCCTCGCTGCTCGGCGCGTCGATGTCGATCGCCCTCGTCTGGCGCGCGATCTTCAACGACGGCGGCACGGTGGACAACCTGCTCGGCACCGGCGGCTGGGTCAACAAGCCGGGCTGGGCGCTGCTCGCCGTGGCGCTGCTGACGGTGTGGCAGTTCGGAGCGCCCATGGTCATCTTCCTCGCGGGACTCCAGCAGATCCCGGGCGAGCTGTACGAGGCGGCGGCCGTGGACGGCGCCGGGAAGTGGCGGCAGTTCCTGTCCGTCACGGTGCCCATGCTGTCCCCGGTGCTGTTCTTCAACCTCGTCCTGCAGACCATCCAGGCCTTCCAGGTCTTCACGCCCGCCTTCGCGATCGGCGCCGGCAAGGGCGGCCCCGCCGACTCGACCCTCGTCTACACCCTCTACCTCTACGACCGCGGCTTCGTCGCCTCCCACATGGGCTACGCCTCCGCCATGGCCTGGGTGCTGCTGATCGTCATCGGCGCCGTCACCGCGGTGCTGTTCCGCACCTCGCGCTCCTGGGTCTTCTACGCGTCCGAGGGGGACCGATGACCACCACCACGACTCCGGTCGTCCGCAAGCCCGTTGCCTGGGGGCGGATCGCCCTGCACGTCGGCTGTCTGGCCGCGCTGCTGGTCATGCTGTACCCGCTGGCGTGGCTGCTGGCCACCTCGCTCAAGCCCGCCGACGAGGTCATCGCCAGCCTCAACCTGCTGCCCAGCCACCTGGAGTGGTCCAACTACAAGACCGCCCTGGACGGCGTGAACGACGTCTCCATCTGGCGGCTGCTGAGCAACTCGCTGCTGATCGCGGGCGGCGCGGTCCTCGGCAACGTGATCAGCTGCTCGCTCGCCGCGTACGCCTTCGCGCGGCTGCGCTTCCGCTTCCGCGGGCCGCTGTTCGCGTTCATGATCGCGACGATCATGCTGCCGCACCACGCGGTGCTGATCCCGCAGTACATCATCTTCAACCAACTCGGCCTGGTGAACACGTACTGGCCGCTGATCCTGCCGAAGTTCCTCGCCACCGAGGCGTTCTTCGTCTTCCTCATCGTGCAGTTCATGCGGGGACTGCCGCGCGAGCTGGAGGAGGCGGCCCGTATCGACGGCTGCGGCCCGTTCCGCAGTTTCTTCAGGATCGTGCTGCCGCTCACCCGTCCCGCGCTGATCACCACCGCGATCTTCACCTTCATCTGGACGTGGAACGACTTCTTCACCCAGCTGATCTATCTCTTCGACCCGGAGAAGTTCACGCTCACGCTCGCTCTGCGGTCGTTCGTGGACGCCTCCAGCACCTCGGCGTTCGGCCCGATGTTCGCGCTGTCCGTGATCGCGCTGATGCCGATCGTGCTGTTCTTCCTCGCCTTCCAGCGACTCCTGGTGGAGGGCATGGCCAGCTCCGGACTCAAGGGGTGAGCGGCATGAGTGGACCGAGTGGGCCGAGCGGGACGCGGTCGCGTGAGGCGGGCGAGGTGTTCGGCCCGCGCATGACCCTGTTCGCCGACGTGCTGAGCATCGGCCTCGCCACGGCCGTGGCCAGTCTGCCGCTGGTGACCGCACCTGCGGCGCTGTCGACGGCGTGCGCGGTGCTGCGCGGCGCCCGGGAGGAGCGGCCCGCCACCGCCGGACGGTACTTCAGGCTGCTACGGCGGCGGCTGCGGACCGGCGACCTGGCGGCGGGCGCCCTCGCGCTGGCGGGAGTGCTGCTGCTCGCCGGCGACCTGGCACTGGCCGGGGCGGGGCTGCCGGGTGCGCCGCTGTTCGCCGTGCTGGCCGGCGCGATCGGTGCCTGCGCCGTCGTGGTCGGCCTCAGGGCCTGCGCCCGCCGCGAGTCGCTCACCGACTGGCGCGCGGCCGTACGCGGGGCTGCCCGGGACTCCGTCCAGGACCTGGGCGGCAGTGGCCTGGTGCTGCTCGCGGTGGCGACCGCGGCCCTGTGCGCCTGGATGCTGGTGCCGCTCGCGTTCCTCGCCCCGGGACCGCTGGCCCTGGCGGTGACGGCCGTGGACGTGCGGGGGGAGGGTAGGCGCAGGCAGGCGGGGACACGTCGTGCGGAGCACGAATTCATCCCCTGATCTCCTCGTATGTTCCAGAGTTAACGGCGCATTAGGTCGCATGCGGTGTGAAAGGACTGTTGGGGTGTCAATCATCTTGTCATGAACCTGCGACCCGATGGGCGGGTCGCAGCCTCATGGAGGTGTGGAATGCACCGCACACTCGCCACCGGTCTTGCCGCATCAGCCCTCTCCCTCATGGCCGTCGTCGCCACCGCCGCGGACGCAGAAGCCGCCCCCGCCGACAAGCCCCAGGTCCTCGCCAACTGGACCCAGACCAGCGCGTCGAGCTACAACTCCTGGGTCGCCGCCCGCTCCAACCAGTCCGCCTGGTCGGCGTACGGGTTCGACTGGTCCACGGACTACTGCTCCTCCTCGCCGGACAACCCGTTCGGCTTCCCCTTCTCCACGTCCTGCGCCCGGCACGACTTCGGCTACCGCAACTACAAGGCGCTGGGCACGTTCAGTGCCAACAAGTCGCGCATCGACAGCGCCTTCTACGAGGACCTCAAGCGTGTGTGCGCCGGCTACAGCGGTGCTTCGAAGACCGCCTGCAACAGCACGGCCTGGACCTACTACCAGGCTGTGAAGGCCTTCGGCTGAGAAACCGCCGATCGGCCGCACGGAAAAGGGGGCGCCGCTCAAGCGGCGCCCCCTTTGCGCGACGATTCAGCTCAGCTCTCGGCCCGGAACGAGCGCAGGCGCAGCGAGTTGCCGACCACGAAGACCGACGAGAAGGCCATGGCCGCTCCGGCGATCATCGGGTTGAGCAGACCGGCCGCGGCAAGCGGCAGGGCCCCCACGTTGTAGGCGAAGGCCCAGAACAGGTTCGACCGGATGGTGCCGAGCGTCCGGCGCGACAGCCGGATCGCGTCGGCGGCGGCACGCAGGTCACCCCGCACCAGCGTCAGGTCGCCCGCCTCGATCGCGGCGTCCGTACCGGTGCCCATCGCCAGCCCCAGATCGGCCTGGGCGAGCGCGGCCGCGTCATTGACGCCGTCGCCGACCATCGCGACCGAACGGCCCTCGCCCTGAAGGCGCTTGACGACGTCGGCCTTGTCCTGCGGCAGGACTTCTGCGATGACGTCCTCAGGAGCGATCCCGACCTCGCGGGCGACGGTGTGCGCGACGGCCTTGTTGTCGCCGGTCAGCAGGATCGGGGTGAGCCCGAGGGCGCGCAGTTGACGGATCGCCTCCGCGCTGGTCTCCTTCACCGCGTCGGCGACCTCAAGCACCGCCCGCGCCTCGCCGTCCCAGGCGACCGCGATGGCGGTACGGCCGCCCGCCTCGGCCTCGGACTTGGCCCGTCGCAGTTCCTGTGGCAGTTCCATCGCCCAGTCGGCCAGCAGGCGCTCCCGGCCCACGAGGACCGCATGCCCGTCGACGATGCCCTGCACCCCGAGGCCGGGTACGTTCCCGAAGTCCTCCGGCGAGGGCAGCGAACCCAGCTTCTGCAGCGCCCCGTCGGCCACCGCACGGGCGATCGGGTGCTCCGAGGAGTGCTCCAACGCGCCTGCGAGACGCAGGACTTCGGCCTCGTCGGTGTTGTCCGCGGTGTGCACGGCCAGCAGCGTCATCCGGCCGGTGGTCACGGTGCCCGTCTTGTCGAGGACGATCGTGTCGACCTTGCGCGTGGACTCCAGCACCTCCGGTCCCTTGATCAGGATCCCGAGCTGCGCGCCACGTCCGGTGCCCACCATCAGCGCGGTCGGCGTGGCCAGACCCAGGGCGCACGGGCAGGCGATGATCAGTACGGCGACCGCGGCGGTGAAGGCGGCGGCCGGCCCGGCGCCGTTGCCCACCCAGAAGCCGAGGGTGGCCAGCGCGAGGGCGATCACGATCGGTACGAAGACGGCGGAGATCCGGTCCGCGAGCCGCTGCGCCGCGGCCTTGCCGTTCTGCGCGTCCTCCACCAGCCGTGCCATCCGGGCGAGTTGGGTGTCGGCGCCCACGCGCGTGGCCTCGACGACGAGCCGCCCGCCCGCGTTGATCGTGGCGCCGGTGACCGCGTCGCCCACGGTCACCTCGACCGGCACCGACTCGCCGGTGAGCATCGAGGCGTCCACCGCCGACGTGCCCTCGACGACGGTCCCGTCGGTGGCGATCTTCTCGCCGGGCCGTACGGCGAAGCGGTCGCCGGCCTTCAACTCCGAGACGGGTATGGTCCGTTCGATGCCGTCCCCGCCCAGGACGGTCACGTCCTTGGCGCCCAGCTCCAGCAGCGCCTTGAGCGCCGCGCCCGCCTTGCGCTTGGAACGGGCCTCGAAGTAGCGCCCGGCCAGGATGAAGGCGATGACACCGGCGGCCGCCTCCAGATAGATGTTCCCGGAGCCGTCGCTGCGGGCGATGGTCAGCTCGAAGGGGTGCGTCATGCCCGGCTCGCCCGCCGTGCCGAAGAACAGCGCCCACAACGACCACAGGAACGCGGCCGACGTACCGACCGAGATCAGCGTGTCCATGGTGGCCGCGCCGTGCCGCAGATTGGTGAACGCCGCCTTGTGGAAGGGCCACCCGGCATACGTCACGACGGGCGCCGCCAGCGTGAGCGACAGCCACTGCCAGTACTCGAACTGCAGGGCCGGAATCATGGCCATCGCCACGATGGGCACGGCGAGCGTCACGGCCGTGATCAACCGCTCCCGCAGCGGCCGCAGTTCATCGGGCCCGTCCGTGCCCTCGGAGGTGTCCCGCACGGGCGGCGCCGGCTCCTGCGCGGTGTACCCGGTCCTTTCCACGGTGGCGATCAGGTCCCGGACGGTCACGTCATCGCCGTAGCTGACCTTCGCCTTCTCGGTGGCGTAGTTGACGGTGGCGGTCACGCCGTCCATGCGGTTCAGCTTCTTCTCGATGCGCGCCGCGCACGAGGCACAGGTCATGCCGCCGATGGCGAGCTCTACCTCGGTCGTGGGGTCGGACGCGGTGGTGGTCATCCCAGCTCCTCGTGCGGGGTGCGGACGGAGCCCGGTGCGGTCGGGCCCCCGGTGATTCGGGGTGCGGGTCAGGCGGCGCGGCCGGTCAGCTCGTAGCCGGCCTCGTCGACGACCTCGGTGATCAGGGTGTCGTCGGGCTCGCCCGCGCTGGTGACGGTGACCTGGCCGGTCGCGAGATCGACACCGACCTCGGTGACGCCGTCCAGCTCGCCGATGACCTTGGTGAGTGTGGCCCTGCAGTGGGCGCAGCTCATCCCGGACACGGCGTACGTGGTGGTGGTCATGGGTTCCTCCTGAAGGGCTCTGCCGCGGTCGACCGGGGTACGGGGTAGGGGTATCCTGGCCGAGTCCATGTATACCCCTAGGGGGTAGCCAAGGCAAGTGTGGGAGCAGGTTGACTTCATACCCCCCAGGGGTATCGTGAAGTGCAGTGAAGGATCGTATCGAAGGACCGACCCGCAGGAGACCGCCATGCATGCCGGACTGAGGATCACCGCGTTCGCCGCCGCACTGGCCGCGACCTTCGGCACCGCTTACGGCGTGGGCAAGGGCGTCGACCCCGTCGTCGAGGACCCGGCCCCCGCCCGCCACGAGAGCCACAGCGAGGCGAGGGCCGCGTCGGAGGGTGGCGCCGGTCATGGCGGGCACGAGACGAAGCCGGCTGGCGGGCTGCAGATCTCCGAGGGCGGCTACACCCTCGACCTGCGGAACCCGGGCGTCATGGCCGGGAAGCGCTCCGACCTGAGCTTCGTCATCCGCGACGACGACGGACGTGCCGTCACCGCCTACCGGCGCGAGCACGACAAGGAGCTCCACCTCATCGTGGCCTCACGCGACCTGGGCACCTACCGTCATCTGCACCCCACCCGCGCCGCCGACGGCACTTGGAGCATCCCCGTCGAGCTGCCCCGCGCGGGCGGCTACCGCGTCTTCGCCGACTTCACCCCGGCGAAGAAGGGCGCCGAGAACCTCACCCTCGGCGCGGACCTGGCGGCCGCCGGCTCCTATGAGCCGCAGCGGATGCCGGCGCCGAACACGACCGCCAAGGTCCACGGCTACGAAGTCCGCCTGGACGGCGTCCTGCGCCCGGGCAAGGAGCGCGAGCTGAAGCTGAGGGTCTCGCGGGGCGGCCGCCCCGTCACCGACCTCCAGCCCTACCTCGGCGCCTACGGCCACCTGGTGGCCCTGCGCTCCGGCGACCTCGCGTACCTCCACGTCCACCCCAACGGGGAGCCCGGCGACGGCAGGACGAAGCCCGGCCCGGAGATCTCGTTCACGGCTACGGCGCCCAGCAGCGGTACGTACCGACTGTTCCTCGACTTCCAGCACGAAGGGGAGGTTCACACGGCGGAGTTCACCGTGCGGGCAGGTGCGACGGCGATCGCCTCAGAGGCGCCCGGGCACGAGGAAGGGACCGCGGAGCACGGGCACTGAGCGGCGCCTCAGATCCGCCCGGCCCGCCGCTGCCTGCGCAGCAGCAACCCCAGGTACACCCCGCCGACGACCGCGGTCACCACACCGACGGGCAGTTGCGCCGGCTCATGGATGCGCTGGGAGGCGCAATCCGCGGCGACCACGAGCAGCGCGCCGGGGCAGGTGGCCGCGAGGAGGTCGGGGCCGGGGGCCCGGGTGAGCCGGCGGGCCGGCGGGCCGGCTGGGATAAACGGCGCCGCCGCCCATCTCGTCCACCTGGGTCACCTCGTGATCATCATGACCTTCGCCGTGCTCGACGAGTTCGAGCGCGGCGCTCTCCTGCCGACCGGGGAGCAGCAGCTCCTTGAGGCCGGTGTGCTCGTGCACGCCACCGGCTACCGGCCCCGCGACCTCGCCGCGCTGCTCGGCGAGGCCGCGAAGGTCTGTCTGCGGGACGACGGGGACGCGCTGCGGGTCTCCCGCGACCACCGTGTGGAGACCGCGCCCGATGTCACCGCGGGCATCTACCTCCAGGGCGGCACCGAGCACACTCACGGACTCACCTCGACCCTGCTGTCGATCGACCACCGCTATCCGGGCGGGGGAGATCCACCGCTCCCTGCCGGCCCGCCGCTCGGCGTCCGTCTGAGCGGTTCAGACCGCTTCCGCCGCGGGCACGGCGGGGTCGAGGGCGGCCACCACCCGATCCGTGGACGTCACCACCCCGCACGTGTCCGCCACCGGCTCGAGCGCGAACTCATGGCTGCCGGCCGACGCGTGGGCGACGGCGTCCGCGACGACGAAGGGCTCCAGGTCCTGCACCCAGGCGTCGGCGGCGGTCATCAGCACGCCGACCCGGGCGAACAGCCCCGTGATCACGACCTGGTCCCGCTTGAGGTCACGCAACCGGCTGTCCAGCCGGGTCCGGGCGAACGCGCTGTGCTTGCGTGCCGTGAGCACGGCGTCCCCGGTGCGCGGCTCGACCTGCTCGGCGAACGCCTCGCCGTCCCGGTCGGCCTGTCCTTCGGAACCAGCGGGGCGCCGCACGTACAGGGCGGGTCCGCGTTCCCCGGCGGGCACCGAGTGGATGACGGGCACGCCCGCGGCATGTGCGGCTCGCACCAACCGGCCGGTGTTCGCGAGTTCGATGTCTTGTCGGTTGGGCCTGTGAACTGACCTCAGCCCAGGGCGCGATCCAGGTTGAACGCCGCACTTATCAGGGAGAGATGGGTGAACGCCTGCGGGAAATTGCCCTGTTGCTCGCCCGTGTGGCTGATCTCCTCGGCGTACAGGCCCAGATGGTTGGCGTACGTCAGCATCTTCTCGAAGGCCAGCTGCGCCTCGTCGACCCGGCCGGCCCGGACCATGGCCTCCACGTACCAGAACGAGCAGATGGAGAAGGTGCCCTCGTCGCCGCGCACTCCGTCGGGGCTCGCCTCCGGGTCGTAGCGGTAGACCAGCGAGTCGGACACCAGTTCCTCGGTGAGCGCGTCGAGAGTGGACAGCCACTTCGGGTCGGTCGGCGCGATGAACTTGGCCATGGGCATCATCAGCACGGCCGCGTCCAGTACGTCACTGTCCTCGCACTGGACGAACGCCTTGCGGGTCTCGGACCAGCCCCGGCTCATGATCCGCCGGTAGATCCTGTCCCTGCTTTCCTGCCAGCGCGGCAGATCGGCGGGCAGCCCGCGGCGGTTGGCCATGCGGATGCCCCGCTCGATCGCCACCCAGCACATCAGTCGCGAGTACAGGAAGTTCTTGCGGCCGCCGCGGGTCTCCCAGATGCCCTCGTCGGGCTGGTCCCAGTTCTCGCACACCCACTCCACCAGCGCGCACACGTCGTCCCACTGGTCGCTGGAGATGGGCTGCGCCCACTTGTCGTACAGGTAGATCGAGTCGACCAGCGCGCCGTAGATGTCGAGCTGGAGCTGGTCGGAGGCGGCGTTGCCGACACGCACCGGAGCGGAGCCGAGATGGCCCTCCAGATGGTCGAGTACACGCTCGGGCAGATCGGTGCGGCCGTCGATGCCGTACATGATCTGCAACGGACCGGTCGGCGAGCCGTCGCCCTGGCTGACGTGCTCGGTCAGGAACTTCATGAAGGCCTCGGCCTCGGTCGTGAAGCCCAGCCGCAGCATGGCGTACACGCAGAAGGCGGCGTCGCGCACCCACATGTACCGGTAGTCCCAGTTGCGTTCGCCGCCGAGCTGCTCGGGCAGACTCGTCGTCGGCGCGGCCACGATGGCACCGGTGGGCGCGTAGGTGAGCAGCTTCAGGGTCAGCGCGGAGCGGTGCACCATCTCCCGCCAGCGGCCCCGGTACTTGGAGGCGGACAGCCAGTCCCGCCAGTAGGCCACCGTGCTGTTGAACTGCCTCTCGGCCTCGGACCGCGCGCACCGCTTCAGTGCGAGCGCCCCGCTGATCTGGTCCAGCGCCAGCACCGCCGACTCGCCCTGGGAGAGCTTGAAGTCGGCGTGCACATCCGGCCCGTCGATCTCCAGCGGCACGGTGGAGGTCAGCCCGATCGACAACTCCTCCGACTCGAAGACCGCCACCTCGTCCTGCATACGGACGGTGTGCGTGCGGGTGCCGTAGTCGAAGCGGGGCGCGACGCGCGTACGGAACGGGATCGAGCCGCGTACGCACACCACACGCCGGATCAGCCGGTGTCGCTCGACCTCGGCCGTATCGCCGTCGACCGGCATGAAGTCCTGCACCTCGCCGACGCCGTCCTCGGTGAAGAACCTGGTGATCAGGACGTTGGTGTCGGGGAAGTAGAACTGCTTGGTCCGCGCCGGCACGGAGGCCGCCAGCTCGAAGCAGCCGCCCCGCTCGGCGTCCAGGATCGCCGCGAAGATGCTGGGCGCGTCGAAGGCCGGGCAGCAGTACCAGTCGATCGTGCCGTCCATGCCCACGAGGGCCACGCTGCGCAGATCGCCGATCAGGCCGTGATCGGCGATCGGCACGTACCGCGACGCCCCCGGTGTGCCCGTCTCGATCGGAGTAGTGCTCATCGCAGCCTCCCTGGCCCGGCATGCGCCTCGCTCCCAGCGTAGGTGAGGTCGGCCGGGGAAGGGTCGGGCGGCGAAATCCCGGGGCCCGGGGCCTCAGACCGCGACGACCTGCACGCCCGCCTCCTCGAAGCGGTGCAGGATCTCCGGGTCGGCCGCCGTGTCCGTGACCAGTGTGTTCACCGCGTCGGCCGCGCAGATCCGGGCGAACGCCCGATGGCCCAGCTTGCTGGAGTCCGCGGCCACGACCACGCGCTCGGCGCGCTCGCACAGCAGCCGGTTGATCGCCGCCTCCGCCTCGTCGTGGGCGGCGGCACCGTGCGTGACGTCGAAGCCGACGACGCCGAGAACCGCCACGTCGATCGTGATCTGGGACAGCACCCCGTCCGCGAGCGGCCCGATGAGCTCGTAGGACTGCGGGCGCGCCACCCCGCCGGTGACCACGATCTTGAACTGGGGGCGCACGGCCAGCTCATTGGCGATGTTGAGCGCGTTGGTGACGACGGTCAGCGCGGGCGACCCGGACGCGAGGTCGCTGCGCACGGCCAGGGCACGCGCCACCTCGGTGGTCGTCGTACCGCCGGTCAGCCCGACAGCCTCGCCGGGGGCGATGAGGTCGGCCACGGCCTTGGCGATGCGCTGCTTCTCGGAGGCGTGGCGGGCCGTCTTGTAGCGCAGCGGCAGCTCGTACGACACTCCGTGTACGACCGCGCCGCCCCGGGTGCGGACGAGCATCTGCTGCTCGGCCAGCTGGTCGAAGTCGCGGCGGATCGTCGCGGCCGAGACCTCCAGCTCGGCTGCCGCCTCCTCGACGTCCAGCCGGCCCCGCTCCACGAGCAGCTCCAGCAGCGCCTTCCAGCGGGCGTCGCGCGACATCCACCCTCCATTCCTCGATCTCCCGCGACCTTAGCGCACGCTTCTTTCCCTGTTTGCTTGATTATGCTCGAAACTCGGAGCTATCTTGCAAGAACAATCAGATGACCATCGCGAAGCTCCATCAGAGGCCCGGAGGACGGCGGCATGACGCATGTCGAGGACGAGCTCAACAGCCAGCCCGAGTGCTGGACCCGCGCCGCGACGGAAGCGGCCGGCCTCGGCGGGGTGCTGCCGGCGCCGGGGGAGCGGGTCGCGGTCGTCGGCTGCGGGACGTCGTACTTCATGGCGCAGGCGTTCGCCGCACTGCGCGAGGGGTCCGGCCGCGGCGAGACGGACGCCTTCGCCGCGTCGGAGTACCCGCACGGGCGCTCCTACGACCGAGTCCTCGCCCTCACCCGCTCCGGTACGACCACCGAAGTGCTCGACCTGCTGGGGCGGTTGAAGGGGCGCACGCCGACCGTCGCGATCACCGCCGACCCGGACACGCCCGTCATGGCGGTCGCCGACGAGGTCGTGGTCCTGGACTACGCGGACGAACGGTCCGTCGTGCAGACCAGGTTCGCGACCACCGTCCTCACGCTGCTGCGCGCCCACCTCGGCCTGCACACCGACGCGGCTGTGGCCGACGCCCGTGCCGCGCTCGCCGGCGAACTGCCCGAAGGGCTGGTGGAGTGCGAGCAGTTCACCTTCCTCGGCCGCGGCTGGACCGTGGGCCTGGCCAACGAGGCCGGGCTGAAGATGCGCGAGGCGTCGCTGTCCTGGACGGAGGCCTACCCGGCCATGGAGTACCGGCACGGCCCGATCAGCATCACCACCGGCGGCACCGCGACCTGGATGTTCGGCGAGGCACCCGAAGGGCTGGCCGAACAGGTGCGCTCCACCGGCGGGCTGTGGATCGAGGGCCGCCTGGACCCCCTCGCCGAACTGGTCCGCGCCCAGCGACTCGCCGTCGCCGTCGCAGCGGCACGCGGCCTCGACCCGGACCGGCCCCGCCACCTCACCCGCTCGGTGATCCTCGCCCCCTGACGCACACCACGACACGCCCCCTGACGTGTCCGACGCGCCCTCTCCCGCGCCGAGAAAGGACAGGCCGTGCCCCTCGTGACCACCGGCGAGCTCGTCACCCGCGCCGCCGACGCCCGCTCCGCCGTCGCCGCCTTCAACGTCATCACCCTGGAGCACGTCGAGGCGGTCATCACCGGCGCCGAGTCGGTGAGTTCTCCCGTCGTGCTCCAAGTCAGCGAGAACGCCGTCAAGTTCCGCTACGGACGGCTCCTCCCGCTCGCCCGCGCTGCCGTCGCCGCCGCCGAACGCGCCGCCGTCCCCGTCGCGTTGCACCTCGACCACATCCAGAGCGACGACCTGCTGCGCCAGGCGCCGGGCGCCGGGTTCAGCTCCGTGATGTACGACGCGGCGCGCCTGCCGTACGCCGACAACCTCGCCGCGACGAAGGCCGCCGCCGACTGGGCGCACGCCCAAGGCCTCTGGATCGAGGCCGAGTTGGGGCGGCTGGGCGGCAAGAACGGTGAGCCGCCCCTCGACGCCCACGCCCCCGGCGCCCGCACCGACCCCGCCGAGGCCCACGCCTTCGTCGCCGACTCCGGCGTCGACGCCCTCGCGGTCGCCGTCGGCAGCTCCCACGCCATGACCACCCGCACCGCCACCCTCGACCACGACCTCCTCAAGAGCCTCGCCACCACCCTGGACGTCCCCCTCGTCCTGCACGGCTCCTCCGGTGTCCCCGACGACGAACTGACCGCGGCGGTCGCGGGCGGCATCGCCAAGGTCAACGTCGGTACTGCCCTCAACATCGCCATGACGGGAGCGATCCGCGAATTCCTCGCCGCCCATCCCGAAGCGGTCGACTCGCGCAAGTACCTGAGCGTGGGACGGGAGGCGATGGTGCGGGCGGTGGCGGACATCATCGAGGTACTCAGGGCACCCTGACCAGCCACTCCCTGCAAGGAGGCGTTGCTCATCCCGCTCTACGGGCGGGCCGTGCAGACACGCAAACTCAACCGCTACCGCGTCGGGGACGCCGACCGCACCGTCACTTCTTGACGGCCCTCAGCACCACGAACTTCGCGTCACTGGCGACGAGTTGACTGTTGCCCAACAGCCGCCGCAGCTTCACGTGGTAGCCGAGGTGCCGGTTGCCGATGACCCACAGCTCACCGCCCGGCCGCAGCGCGTGCCGTGCCCCCGTGAACATGCGCCAGGCCGTCGAGTCGGTCGTAGCCTGGTGGGAGTGGAACGGCGGATTGTTGAGCACCAGGTCGACGCTCCCGGCCGGCACGCCCGCCAGCCCGTCCCCGACCCGGAACTCGGCGTGCCCCGGCACCCCGTTCGCCTTGTACGTCGCCTCTGCCGAGGCCACCGCCTGGAAGGACTCGTCCACGAACAGCACCTCGGCCGCAGGGTTCGCCAGCGCCATCGCCGTACCGACGACGCCGTTGCCGCACCCGAGGTCGACCACCCGCCGGCCGCCCTTGCTGTCGGGCAGGTGGCCGAGGAAGAAGCGGGTGCCGATGTCGAGCCGGTCGGCGCAGAAGACGCCCGCGTGATTGACGACCGTGCGTCCTGAGACCGCGCCGATGCCGTCCGGGAGCGTGTACGTGTACGGCCACGGGTTGGCGGGCCGTTCTGCCGCCGACCGAGGCGTGCAGAAGATCAGCCGGGCCTTCCGCTCGGCGAGCGAGGTGCGGGTCGGACCGAGGATCCGCTCGAACAGCTGGAGCGTCGAGGTGTGGATCTCCTTCACCATGCCCGTGCCGACGACCACCGTGCCCTCGTGCACCGCGGGTGCGAGCCGCAGCAGCTGGTCCTCCAGCAGTGCGAGACTCTTGGGCACCCTGACCAGGAGGACGTCGACGCGGTCCGGCGGCGGGTCCTGCGTCGTGAGCAGCCGGACGTCGCCGGGCTCGGCGCCATGGCGGGCGAGGTTGGCCCGGGTCGCCTCCTGGGCCAGGTAGGAGTCCGTGATCTGCACCGGCCGGTGCGCCGCGAGCGCCGTGACCAGGGCGCCCCAGCGGTCACCCACGACCACGACCGTGCCGGACAGCGGGATGTTCTGCTCGGCCAGATGCCTGAGGAGGTACTCGTCGGAGGCGTCCCAGGCACGCAGCCCGTCACGCGGGTCCTCGGGGAAACGGGACAGCGCGAGCTCGCCCCAGGGCGTCGTCATACGGTCGTTCATCGTGCGTCAAGGCTAAGCGACCGCGGCGGCGCCGCTCGCCGCCCCGCAGGTCACGGCCGGTGGGGAGGATGGAGGACATGGACGCCGAGCTGTTCCCCCGCGAGCGTACGGAGGTCGCGCCGGGCGCGGTGCACCTGCCCGGCTGGCTGGACGCGCCGGCCCAGAGCGAGCTGCTGGAGGCCTGCCGCGCGTGGGCGCGCCCACCGGCCGGCCTGCGCACGGTGCGCACCCCCGGCGGCGGCACGATGACCGCCCGCCAGGTCTGCCTGGGCTGGCACTGGTACCCGTACGCCTACGCCCGCACGGTCGTCGACGGCGACGGAACCCCGGTGAAGCCGTTCCCCGAGTGGCTGGGCGACCTCGGCCGCCGCGCGGTGCGGGACACCGTGGGTGCGGACATGCTCCGCGGACCTGAGACCGCGTACGACATCGCTCTGATCAACTTTTACGAAGCCGACGCCCGCATGGGCATGCACCGCGACAGCGACGAGAAGTCGGACGCCCCCGTGGTGTCCCTGAGCCTCGGCGACACCTGCGTCTTCCGCTTCGGCAACACCGAGACCCGGAGCCGGCCGTACACGGACGTCGAGCTGCGCAGCGGCGACCTGTTCGTGTTCGGTGGCCCCGCGCGGCTCGCCCACCACGGTGTGCCGAAGGTGCAGCCGGGCACCGCACCGCCGGAGTTGGGGCTGACCGGCCGGCTGAACATCACGCTCAGGGTGAGCGGCCTGTAGGCCGCCGGACCTGCGGATCATGGGAGACTCGCCCTCATGAGCGGCAAGGCGGACCCCCGGACGGCGGGGGAAGGTACCACCTCGAGGGCGCGGTTGGACCGGGGGCGCGGCGCGCTCGGACCCGCGTTGGAGCTCGTGCACACCGGTCGCGCACCCACACGCGCGGTCCTCACCGCCGAGCTCGGCGTGACCCGGGCGACGGCGGGTGCGGTCGCCGCCGAGCTGGAGGCGCTCGGGCTGATCAGGGTCGACGCACGGCCCGGCGCGGCGGCGGGGTCGCAGGGGCGGCCCTCGCACCGGCTGGCGGTCGCCGAGGACGGCCCGGTCGTCCTCGCCGCACAGGTGCACGCCGACGGATTCCGGGCGGCGCTGGTCGGCCTGGGCGGCCGCATCGTCGCCACCGCGCCCGGCTGCGAGACCGTGGACGCCGACCCGGCGAAGGTGCTCGGGTCCGTCGTCGAGGCGGGCGCCGACCTGCTGCGCACGACCGGACGGCGCTGCGTCGGCGCCGGGCTCGCCGTACCGTCCGCCGTCGCCGAACCCGACGGTCTGGCCCTGAACCCCCTGCACCTGGCGTGGCCCGTGGGGGCCCCTGTCCGCCGCATCTTCACGGAGTGCGTGCGCGCCGCCGGGATCACCGGACCGGCGTTCACCGGCAACGACGTCAACCTCGTCGCGCTCGCCGAGCACCGGCACGGGGCGGGTCGCGGCGCCCGCGACCTGCTGTGCGTGGCCACCGGGCACCGCGGCGTCGGCGGTGCGCTCGTGCTGGACGGCCGTCTGCACACCGGCAGTTCGGGCCTGGCCCTGGAGGTCGGTCACCTCACCGTGAACCCCGAGGGCAGGCCCTGCCACTGCGGCAGCCGCGGCTGTCTCGACGTCGAGGCCGACCCGCTGGCGTTCCTCACGGCCGCCGGCCGCGAGCCCGGCCCCGAGGTCTCCCTGCTCCAGCAGGCCAAGGAGCTGATCCGCACCCACTACGGCGACCCCACGATCCGCATCGCCACCGAGGCCCTCATCGACCGCCTCGGCCTGGGCCTCGCCGGCCTGGTCAACATCCTCAACCCGGACCGCATCATCCTCGGCGGCCTCCACGCCACCCTCCTCGACGCCGACCCCGGCCGCCTGCGCGCCGTCGTCGCCGACCGCAGCCTCTGGGGGCAGAGCGGCAGCGTCCCGATCCTCGCGTGCACCCTCGACCACAACAGCCTGGTCGGCGCCGCCGAGTTGGCCTGGCAGCCGGTGCTGGACGATCCACTGGGGGCGCTGGCCTAGGGGCTGTTGCGAGGGTTGCGCCTGCCGCGCGACGCCACTTACCCAACAGGTCTCAGACGAGCCCGCCCGGCGGCAGCCCGAGCTCGCGGCGTGCCTCCGGCGAGTCCGTGTACACCCGCCACTCGCCGACCAGCTCACCGGTGACGCGGGCGCTCCACAGCGCCGGACCGGCCAGCTCGGGCCGCGAGCTGAGGGAGTACCCGGACACCGAGACGACCTCGTCCCCCACGGTCAGGTCGGTGAACACGTTCCGGTAGTCCGTGAACGCCGTGAAGAACCCGCGCCACGCCTCGATGCAGGCCTGTTTTCCGGTGACGGTGCCGCCCTCGGTGTCGACGAGTGTGTGGTCGTCGGACATCAGCGAGGCCAGCTCGGTGAGGTCATGGTCGTTGATCGCGGCGTTGAAGCGCTGGACGACATCCACGGCGTCCATCCCGACCTCCTTGCCCCGGGTCTCCTGGCGGTCACCTCCATGCTGGGCCGCAGCCGGGACGACCGCACCCCCGGCCCACGGCCGCACACCCGCCCGCGGACCTGGGTACCCTTCGTGACATGCGGATCTCCGTCTCCTCCGACATGGACGAACCCGTGGCCCGCAGTCTCGTTGCCGAGCTGCGCGCCCGTGGCCACGCCGTGATCACGCACGGGGCCCTGAATCCCGAGTCCGACCCCCAGTGGGCGGCCTGCTCGGCAGCGGCCGCCCGCGAGGTCGCCGACGGGACGGCGGACCAGGCGGTCGTCTGCTGCTGGACCGGCACGGGCGCGTCGATCGCCGCGAACAAGGTGCCGGGCGTACGGGCCGCCCTGTGCACGGACGGCTACACGGCGGACGGCGCCCGCCGCTGGAACGACGCCAACGTCCTCGCCCTCAGCCTGCGACTGACGTCCGAGCCGCTGCTCAAGGAGATCCTCGACGCCTGGTTCGCCGGCGAGGCGAGCGACGACGCCGAGGACCGCGAGAACGTGGCCCGCATCGGGCGCCTGGACCTCAGGGAGCCGTGAGGCTCTTCGAGGTGGGGGAGTCGACAGGGACGGGGGCATCGGCGTACTGCGCGACTCCCTCGCCGAACGACCAGTTGACGGGCTCGTTCTCGATGAGGTTGACGAACACGTTGCGCGGCTCGGTCCCCGCGTAGGCGTGAGCGAGTTCGGCGATCCGCCGGTACAGCGCCTGCTTCTGCGCGGGAGTCCGACCCGAGCGCAGGGTGATCGTCACGTACACGATGCCGTCGTCCCGGTGGATGCCGAGATAGCCGGCGTCGTAGCGCAGGGTGCTGCGGGTGCCGTCGTGCCCGACCAGCACCTGGAACCGGTCGTCGGGCGGAATCCCGATGGCCTCCACCAGGGCGTCGTGTACGGCACGACCGAGAGCGTCGAGCCGCTCGGGGTCGGCTCCCAGGGCGTCTATGCGGACGAAGGGCATGGGTCGGTTCTCCTTGTCGGCGGATTCAGGAACGTGCGTCGAGAGGCAGCCGCCCCGGCACGGACATGTGCAGCACCTCGTACGCATCGCCGCCGGCCTTGGGCGGCTCGTTCTCCCAGAGGGAGAAATGGATCAGCTCCCAGCGGCTCGTGTCCACGGCTGCCGCCGCGAGCACCGCACCGTCCTCACCGGCCAACCTCTCGGTCTCCCGCGTCGCGTCCGCCGCCAGGTCCGTCAACTGCACGCCGTCCGGGACCTGTTGACGCAGCAGCACCGCCACCCGCACACGCGGATCAGCGGCGCCCTCGCGCGCCAGCACGGTCCACTGCCTCACCGACGGCCGTCCGAAGTCATCGGCGATGCCCTGGAACGGGCCGGCCCAGAGGAAGGCGTTCATGCCCGCGACGGTGTTCCACAGATAGAACGGCGCGTACTCGTTGACCGCTGATCCGTGCACGCCGCGCTCGCGTATCAGGTACGCCTTGAGGCCGAGCCCTTGCCAGTCGTCGAGCAGGTGCCCCCTGCTCGCCACGCGACGCCGGATGATCTCCATGTCGTAGTCGGCGGGCAGGGTGATCCGGTACTGCATCGCGTGCATCGTGCCGCTTTCCTGGTGCGTCCGGTGCGGTTTCTAGTGCGATGCGAGAAGGGACAGCAGCCCCCGGACACCCATGTCGAAAGTGGCGGGTGAGCCGGACGCGCGGGCGAGGACATAGCCGCCCTGGACGGTCGCGACGATCGTCGCCGCGATCGACTCGCCGTCGAGCCCGGGCGCGAACTGGCCCTGCTCCTTGCCCTCCTCGACGATCCCGGCGAGCCGTTCGCGCAGCCAGTCGAGCGTCTCGTCGACGGGCGCCCGCAGTTCGTCGCTGGCGACCACGTCCGGGTCCATCGTGAGCCGCCCGATCGGACAGCCGCGCAGCACCTCGCGCTCGCGCCGCAGATACGTCTCGATGCGCTCGTACGGCGTGCCCGGACCGTCGAGTACTCCCGCGGCGGTAGCCCGCATCTCCTCGGCGGTCCGCCGGATCGCGGCCAGTGCGAGATCCGGCTTGCCCTTGAAGTGGTGGTACATGCTGCCCTGCCCGGCCCCCGCACGCTCCAGGATCGCCTTGGGGCTTGTGCCCACATAGCCGCGCTCCCACAGCAGTTCGCGGGTGGACTCGATCAGTCGGTCCGAGGTGCTCATGCCGTCACTGTACATACTAGTAGTTACAGAAGTCGAGGCCTTCCGGCCCAGAGCCGAGCCCTTCCGGAGCAGCGGAGCCGGCCCCGCCTACTCCCCGCGAGGTACACACACTGCCGCTGGCCGTACGACGACCCGGACCCCCTCGCGGCGCGAGTCTCGAGACATCACCGAAACCGACCGAACCGACCCGGGAGATGACTCGAGATGCAGACCCTGGCACACTTCGCCGACGGCGGCCCCGGCCCGTGGATCCTCCTCTTCCCGCTGATCTGGGCGGCCGTCGTAATCGGTGGCATCACGCTGCTGCGCCGCACGGTGTGGCGCGGACGCCGCGGCCCCGGGCGGTCCACCCCCGACGACAACTCGCCCATCACCGTGCTCGGCCACCGCTTCGCCTCCGGCGAGATCGACGAGGACGAGTACTGGCGCCGGCTGTCCGTCCTGGACGAGCAGTTCGGCCGCACGGGCAAGGGCGGTGCGGCATGACCGTCACGACCACCACGACAGGCACGCCGACGGCCGCCCGCGTCGTGGACGCCGTGAAGGTGTACGGCACCGGCGACACCAGTGTGAGGGCCCTGGACGGGGTGAGTGTCGACTTCCCGGTCGGCCGCTTCACCGCGATCATGGGGCCCTCGGGCTCCGGCAAGTCCACCCTGATGCACTGCGCGGCCGGCCTCGACACGCTCACCTCGGGCACCGCCCACATCGGCGACACCGAGCTGAGCAGCCTCGACGACCGTCGCCTCACCCTGCTGCGCCGCGACCGCGTCGGCTTCGTCTTCCAGGCCTACAACCTGGTGCCGACGCTGACCGTGGCGGAGAACATCACGCTGCCGCTGGACCTCGCGGGCGGCAAGGGCGACCCGGAGTGGATCGACGCGCTGATCGACGTCGTCGGCCTGCGCGGCCGGCTCCACCACCGGCCCTCCGAGCTCTCCGGCGGCCAGCAGCAGCGCGTCGCGGTGGCCCGGGCGTTCGCCGGCCGGCCCGACGTCGTCTTCGCGGACGAGCCGACCGGCAACCTCGACTCCCGCTCCGGCGAGGAGGTGCTCGGCCTGCTCGGCCGCGCGGCGCGCCAGACGGCCCGCACGGTCGTCATGGTCACCCACGACCCCGTGGCCGCCGCACACGCCGACGAGGTCGTCTTCCTCGCGGACGGGCGCCTGGTCGACCGTATGGAATCCCCGACCGCCGACAAGGTCCTGGACCGCATGAAAGCCTTCGAGGTGCCGTCATGAACGCCTCCGTCCGCCTCAGCGTGTCCTCCCTGCGCGCCCACAAGCGCCGCTTCGCCGGCACGTTCCTCGCGGTGTTCCTCGGGGTCGCGTTCCTCGCCGGAACCCTCGTCATGGGCGACACCCTGCGGGCCGGCTTCGACACGATGTTCGGCAACGCGACCAGCGGCACGGACGCCGTCGTCCGCAGCGCCGACGCCATCACCACGCCCGGCGAGAGCGAAGGCGTGCGCGAACCGGTCGACACGGACCTGGTGCGTACGATCGAGCAGGCTCCCGGCGTCGCGGCCGCCGCTCCCAGCATCCAGGGCGCCGGCCAGCTCATCGGCAGGAACGGCGACCCCATCGGAGGCCAGGGCCCGCCCACCCTCGCCGGCAACTGGATCGACGACCCCGAGCTCAACCCGTACCGCCTGGCCGAAGGCCGTGCCCCGCAGAAGTCCGGCGAGGTCGTCGTCAACCGGGGCACCGCCGACCGCGGCGACCTGAGGATCGGCGACACCACGACCCTGCGCACGCCCGACCCGGTCGAGGTGACCATCGTCGGCCTCGCGACCTTCGGCGGCGAGGACGGCATGGCCCAGGTGACCTTCACCGGCATGACCCAGGCCGACGCCGAGAAGTACCTCACCGCCCGCCCCGGCGAGGCGGCGACCATCCAGGTCCGGGCCGGACCGGACGTCAGTCAGCAGCAGCTGGTCGACGAGCTGACGTCCGTACTGCCCAGCGGCGTCGAGGCCATCACCGGTCAGGAGTCGGCCGAGGAGAACACGGAGATGATCTCCAGCCAGTTCCTGACCGTCTTCACCACCTTCCTGCTGGTCTTCTCCGGCGTGGCCCTTCTCGTCGCGACCTTCTCCATCCACAACACCTTCGCCATCGTCGTCGCCCAACGCACCCGCGAGAACGCCCTGTTGCGCGCCCTCGGCGCCTCGCGCCGCCAGGTCACCGCGTCGACCCTCGTCGAGGCGACCGCCGTGGCGGTCACCGCGTCGGTGGCCGGCCTGGCGGGCGGCATCGGCATCGCAGCCGGCCTCCAGGCGCTGTTCCCGGCGATCGGATTCCCCTTCCCCGAGGGCGACTTGGTGATCAGCGCGATCTCCATGGCACTGCCCCTGGCGGTCGGCGTCGTGGTCTGCCTCGGCTCCGCACTGCTGCCCGCCGCACGAGCCGGCCGCACCGCACCGCTGACCGCCCTGCGCGAGACGGCCGTCGACACCTCCGGAGCCTCCCGCGCCCGTGCCGTCACCGGCCTGGGCCTCCTCGCCCTCGCGCTCGGCGTGACGCTCACCGGCATCCTGGTGTCCCCGTCGATGTGGCTGGCCGGCACCGGCGCGGTCCTCGCCCTGACCGCCTTCGTGGTCCTCGGCCCGGTCGCCTCCTCGACGGCCGTACGGATCCTCGGCGGTCCCCTCGGCCGACTGCGCGGCGTCACCGGCGGTCTCGCCCGGCGCAACGCCCTGCGCAGCCCGAAGCGTACGGCCGCCACCGCGAGCGCCCTGATGATCGGCGTGGCCGTCGTGTCGCTGTTCACCGTCTTCGGCGCCTCGCTGAAGGCGACCATGGACCAGACCGTGTCCCGGTCATTCGCGGGCGACGTGGCCGTCAGCACCCCGTCGTTCGGCGCGGGCGGCAGCGGACTGAGCCCCCGCCTCGCCGACGCGGTTCAGCGGCTCCCCGAGGTGGACACGGCCGTCGGACTCGGCCGGGGGGTCGCCGAAGTCGACGGCAAGGGAAGGGCATTGACGGTCACGGACCCCGTCGCCCTGGAGCGCACCTTCGACCTGGGCACCGTCAACGGCTCCCTGCGCGACCTCGGCACCGACGGCATCGCCATCACCGAGAAGGAGGCCGACAAGCAGAGCCTGACGACGGGCGACAGGACCCGCCTCACCTTCACCGACGGCCGCCAGGAGACCTTCACCGTCCGAGCGGTCTACGGCCAGTCCGAACTCGCCGGCGACTACGTCGTCACCCGCGACGCCTGGGCCCCGCACCGCACCCAGGACGCCGACACCCTGCTCGCCGTCACCTTCAAGGACGGCGTGAACACGAACGAGGGCAAGGCGGCGGTGGAGAGGGTTGCAGACCAGTACGGCAACCCCGACGTGCAGACCCGCGACGAATACGCGCAGTCCTCGGCCGGAGGCATCGACATGATGCTCACTCTGGTCTACGCCCTGCTCGCCCTCGCCGTGCTCATCGCACTCCTCGGCATCGCCAACACCCTCACCCTGGCGATCCACGAGCGCACCCGTGAACTGGGCCTGCTGCGGGCCGTGGGCCAGACCCGCTCCCAACTGCGCGCCATGGTCCGCTGGGAGTCGGTCCTGGTGGCCGCCTTCGGCACGGCCGGCGGCCTCGGCCTCGGCGCCTTCCTCGGCTGGGTCCTGGTCAAGGCCTCCGACGGGGCGAGCGACAGCGCCTTCGCCTTCGCGATGCCGCCACTCCAACTCGCCCTGGTGGCCCTGGTCGGCATCACAGCCGGAGCCCTGGCAGGCCTGCGCCCGGCACGACGGGCGGCCCGCCTGGACGTCCTACGGGCGATCGCCACCGAATGACACCGGTGACCACACCGTCAAAGGTCCCCTCACCGCCCGGTCAGCCGACAACGGCCGACCGGGCGGGAGCATGCTCGGGCCGTCGCAGGTCGACGGGCGCCCCGACCTCCGCGAACCGGCGCACAGGCTTGTCCACCGTCCTGCGCTGCGGCGGTCGTGCGGCCATGGTCCGCGGCGCCGCCGACGTCGGGAGCGTGAACCAGACGACCTTCCCGGACTCGCCGTCCGGCCGCACACCCCAGCTCTCGCTGACGGCGGCCACCATCGCGAGCCCGCGACCGCAGGTGGCGAGCGTGTCGGCGGCCCTGACGTCCGCCACGACCGGCAACCGCGGGTCGTGGTCGCGCACCGAGACCATGAGCCGGTCGAGCAGCACCTCGATCTCCACGGTGCACATCTTGTCCGGCCGGGCGTGCTGGTGGACGTTGGTCAACAGCTCGGTCACACCGAGCGCGGCGCGGTCGATCAACGCGTCCAGATGCCAGTAGCGCAACTGCGCCGATACGATTCTGCGGACCTGGCCGATCCGCGACGGCAGGGCTTGGAGCTCCACCGTGCAGTGCCTGCTTGGGTAACTGATCACGGCTGCGACTCCCCGACTGAAGAGGTCCGGAAGAACACGGAGTACGGATCCAGCAGGGGACTTGAGGAAACGGCCGCCTGCTGTCGTGGCCGGCGGGCTGGTTCGCAGCGTTATCGCCGGTAAACCCAGAGTGACGTGAGACTAGCGTGACGCAGGGGATGCGGTACCGCAACTCGCAGTGACTCAGCCCTTACGTCCGGCAGCCTTCCGCACGGCCTCTATGAACCGGCGCGCCGCAGGAGGCCCCGCCTCCCCGGGAGCCGGGTCGTGATCGCCCAGGGTCAGCGAGTAGCGCTTGCCGTTGATGTCGGCCAGCGCCTTGTCGTCCGGCGAGAACCAGGGCTTGGACGCCCGTACGGCCTGCACCGGCGCGCTGTCGATCTCGCTGCCGTAGCTGGTGAGCAACTGCACCCTGCCGTCGCTGATCCGCACCTGCCCGGCCCGGGTCAGGGAGCGCAGCCGCTTCCCGATCCGCACGCCCGTGGCCCTGAACTCAGGCTCCGCCATGCCCCGCCCCCTTGCGCGTCGGTGTGCCGGCTGGTCCTGCGCGGGTGCCGGCCCTGGTCTTGATCCAGTGTGCACCCCGTTCGGGATCGTCGTCCCGTCCGGAGCAGTGTGCCCGCGTCCCGCGCCGAGCACCAGTACGCATGTCACCCCTGTTCGCAGTGCTCGGAGCACTCGCGCGAATGCGCCCCCGTGGCCGTGGTGAGGGCACGGCCCAGGGGTGCCTTTGAGACTCTCAAAGGCGTGTTTATGCAGGTGAGAAGCGTGCGGAAGGTGTCTATGCTCGAAGTGACGGCCGCGCGAGTCGCCGTTGTGGCCGAGCATGAGGAGCACCGCCGTGAGCACCGTTCAGCAGACCCCGTCCGGCGTGACCCTCGACGTCGATCAGAGCGACGCCGGCTATCGCGCCTGGCTGAAAGAAGCCGTGCGCAAGGTCCAGGCCGACGCCAACCGTTCGGCCGACACCCATTTGCTGCGCTTCCCGCTGCCGGAGCACTGGGGCATCGACCTGTACCTCAAGGACGAGTCGACCCACCCCACTGGAAGCCTCAAGCACCGGCTCGCCCGCTCGTTGTTCCTGTACGGCCTGTGCAATGGCTGGATCCGGCCGGGCCGCCCGGTGATCGAGGCTTCGAGCGGCTCGACGGCCGTCTCCGAGGCGTACTTCGCGAAGCTGATCGGGGTGCCCTTCATCGCGGTCATGCCGCGCACGACGAGCGCCGAGAAGTGCCGCCTGATCGAGTTCCACGGCGGGCAGTGCCACTTCGTGGACGACTCGCGGAAGATGTACGAGGAGTCCGCCCGCCTCGCGTTGGACACCGGCGGCCACTACATGGACCAGTTCACCTACGCCGAACGGGCCACGGACTGGCGCGGCAACAACAACATCGCCGAATCCATCTTCCGCCAGCTGGAGTTGGAGCGGTTCCCCGAGCCCGCCTGGATCGTCGCCACGGCCGGTACCGGCGGCACGTCGGCGACCATCGCCCGGTACGTCCACTACATGCAGCACGACACCCGCATCTGTGTGGCCGACCCGGAGAACTCGTGTTTCTTCGAGGGCTGGACCACCGGCGATCCGGACGTCACCTGCGACTGCGGCTCCCGCATCGAGGGCATCGGCCGGCCGCGCATGGAGCCGAGCTTCGTGCCCGGCGCGATCGACCGGATGATGAAGGTGCCGGACGCGGCGAGCGTGGCCGCCGTACGCGCCCTGGAGCAGGGCATCGGCCGCAAGGCGGGCGGCTCCACCGGCACCGGGCTGTGGAGCGCGCTGAAGATCGTCGCCGAGATGGTGGCCGAGGGCCGGCAGGGGAGCGTGGTGACACTGCTGTGCGACCCGGGGGACCGGTACCTCGACAAGTACTACTCGGACGCCTGGCTCGCCGAGCAGGGCCTGGACATCGCGCCGTACTCCGCGGCCATCGGGCAACTGCTGGAGACGGGCGTCTGGCCGGAGTGAAGGGCGAAGCCCGGGGCGCCGCACGATCCCCGGGGGCGTTGAGAACTGCCTAGGGCGCCAGCCGTCGGTCCAGTGCTGTCACCGCGTCCCGGAACGCCCGGCCGAGGCCGGGCCGCGCGAGGCCGAAGGTGAAGCGGAACGGCGCCGTGCCGTCCACCGCGAACGTCCACTGCACCCGCGTGCCCGTCCCCGCAGGGGCGAGCCGCCACTCCTCGACCATGGCCCGGGCCCCCGGCGCGTTGGTGAGATCGATGCGGTACGCGTACAACTCGGGGCTCTTGGCCGCGAGGATCGTCTCCTCGAAGCGTGTACCGCCCTTGAGCCGTATCTCGCGCCGGGCGCCGTCGTCGAGCGGGCGGGCCAGCGTCACCGCGGAGAACCACTCCGTCCAGCCGGACACGTCCTCGGCCAACGCGCGGTAGACCGTCTCCGGGGGAGCGGTGATCTCCCGCGCGAAGACGTGCCGTACGGGCGCGGTCCCGACAAAGTCGAGACCCACCTCATGCAGCAGATGAGCCATGGACGAAACCCCCTGTGCCGACGCCGGACCGGGCACGCCACCCTAGCTGGCGCTCCGTCAGCTGTCTGCACCGCGAGACGTCGCCGGTCTCAGAGGTCCGCATCCTCGTCGGGCTCGCCCGCCACCACCAGCCGCAGATGCTCCGCGATCTCCGAGCGTGCCTCGCTCTCGAGACCGGAGTCCGTCACCAGGGTGTCGATCTGCTCCAGCGCCGCGAACGAACTCAGCCCCACCACACCCCACTTGGTGTGGTCGGCAACCACCACGACCCGGCGCGCCGACTGCACCAGACGCCGGTTGGTCTCGGCCTCCGCGAGATTCGGCGTGGACAGACCGGCCTCGACCGATATGCCGTGCACACCGAGGAAGAGCACATCGAAGTGGAGCGCCGCGATCGCCTGGTCGGCCACCGGGCCCACCAGTGAATCGGAGGGAGTGCGCACCCCGCCGGTCAGCACGACAGTGGCCGCGCCCTGCCGGGGGCCCGACGTACGCTGCGCGGCGTGGAAGACGTCGGCCACCCGCACCGAGTTCGTGACCACCGTCAGGTCGGGCACGTCCACCAGCTGGTGAGCCAGCGCGTACGTGGTCGTACCGCCCGACAGCGCGATCGCGGTGCCCGGCGCGACCAGCTCGGCCGCCGACCGTGCGATGTCCTCCTTGGCCGTCAGCTCCAGACCCGACTTGGCCTCGAAGCCCGGCTCATGGGTGCTGGCCTCGACCACCGGGACCGCGCCGCCGTGCACCTTCTCCAGCACGCCCTGCCGGGCGAGCGCGTCGAGATCGCGGCGCACCGTCATGTCCGACACGCCGAGCTTGCGGGTCAGCTCGTTGACACGCACCCCGCCCCGTCGCCGTACCTCGTCCAGGATCAGGGCGCGCCGCTGCTCCGCGAGGAGGTTCTGATTCTCACTCACGTACGCTCCGGTCCTTTCGCCTCAAGCCGTCCGACACGCCCTGCGCACCTGCTCTGATAAGGACATTCTCGCCCCTCCCGGTGTGCGGGACGTCTCATCCTCGCACGGGTCGGTACCGGTCGCGCCACTGGCCGTACCGACGCGCGCATGTCACTTCCGCATCTGCCGTTCCCCTGTTCGTCACACGGATCGGGGAGATTCCGTGACGAGAGGTGTACGGGACCTTCCACGGGGAGATCCTTGTGCCCGCACGGACAGAAGCCGAAGGCTCGTCACGGGGGAAGTGCGAAAAGTGAAACGTGCGCAGAACCGCGCCGCAGCCCTGGAACTCCTGGTCCACGGGGTCGGCGGCACCACACCGCAGGAGATGCTCGACGATCCGCGCACGGTGCGGATCACCGGCGACGACACGGCCGCCGTGTTCCGCCGCGCCGAGGACGTCGACGCCGAGGACCGGCCGGACGACCACCGGGACGGCCCGGTGCCCGAGGCCTACGTCTGGTGCAACCTCACCTCGGGCAACAGCGCACGCGCCCTGTGGCTGCTGTTACTGCCGTTCATGGTGGTCAACCTCGCCCACTGGATGCGCCCCACCACACAGGACCGCACGCGAACGGTGCGGCTGTACGGCCTGCTCGTACGGCTCGCCGGGCTGACGCTGACGGTGCTGCTCGTCGCGGCCGCGTGCGAGGTCGCCCTCGACCTCACGGCCTGGCAGTGCGCGGGCACACGCGCGTGCGCCGACCGGCACAGCTGGCTGGGCTTCCTGTCGCCGCTCGCCTCGGACGGCGGCTGGTGGAGCCGGCCCGGCCGCAGGCTCGCCCTCGCGGCCCTGGTGCCCGCCGCACTGACCGGCCTGCTGTGGTACCTCTCCCGCCGCACCTGGAGCGCGTACGAGTCCCAGCAGCCGATGTCCCGCGAGCCCGAGCCCGACGAGGAGTCCGGCGGCACCTCCCTCGGCCGCCCCGGCTTCTGGTACGGCCGCCGCCTGGTCGCCCGGCTGCGCGCCGCGCACACCGCCGCCGGCCTGCTGACCGTCGCCGCGGCGGTCAGCGCGGCAACTGCCCGCTTCGACCGCGGGGCCGGCGGACCCGCGCTCCTCGACATCCTGGGATGGCTCCTGGAAGCGGCGATCCTGGCGGGCGCGGCCGTCGTGGTGTGGGTGGTCTGCCGCCGGGGCCGCAGCGAGAACCGTCTCGACCGGGAACTCGACGAGCATCTCGTACGGCGCCTGCCGCTCGCCGCCCTCGTCCTGCTGGTGCTCGCCCTGGTGTACGCCGGGTGGGAACGGCCGGGCTGGCAGTCGACGGGCCGCCTCCCCGGCGACCCCACCTTCGGCGCGATCGCATTCCTCCAGGGCCTGCTCGTGATCGTGCTCGCCGTCGTCGCCCCCGTCCTGCACCGCACCCAGCCCGACCCGCGCGCCGCGATGCGCGGTCTCGGCGGGCCGGCCGTGGTCATGCTGGCCTGCGCCCTCGGCGGGGTGATGTCGGGCGGCGTCGCCCAGCGGGTCGCCGACTGGCTGGACGGCACGCGCGCGTCCATCGCAGGCCCGCCGGTCCTGCTGACCTGGCAGGCGTCCGTGATCCCGCCGCTGCTGGTCCTCCTGCTGCTGCTCTGCGGCGGGCTGGCCTGGCGGGCCTGGCTGCTGCGCCGCACCGAGCTGGGCACGGTGGAGCTCGACTACGCCGGGGAGCCCCGGGACGTCGCGCGCACCCGCCGTATCGCGAGCACGCGCGCGATGGCCACGCTCACCGACCGTGCCCCTCTCCTCGTCGCCGTCGCCTCCACCGCGACCCTGCTCCTGGGCGCCGGAGCCCTGGTCGGCGCGATGACGACCGACGAGACACCCAGCGAGGCCGCCGACGGGACGTACGCCTTCGTGCATGGCGCCGCCGAGACCGCGCAGGCGCTGGGCTCCTGGCTGATCGGCCTCGGCTTCATACTCTTCGTCACCTGGGGCCGGCGCGCCTACAAGGACGCCTCCGCACGGCGCACCATCGGCATCCTGTGGGATGTCGGCACCTTCTGGCCCCGCGCCGCCCACCCCTTCGCACCGCCCTGCTACGCCGAGCGCGCGGTGCCCGACCTGACGTGGCGGATGGCGACCTGGACCCGCGCCGAGGAGGGCCGCCGCCTCGTCATCTGCGGGCACTCCCAGGGCAGTGTGCTCGCGGCCGCGGCGGTCTGGCAGCTGACGCCGGCCGACCGCAGACGGGTCGCGCTGCTGACCTACGGCTCCCCGCTGGAACGCCTCTACGGCCGTTGGTTCCCTGCCCACTTCGGCCCGGCCGCCCTCGCCTCCCTGCATGCTGAGCTGGACTGCTGGCGCAACCTGTACCGCGTCACCGACCCCATCGGCGGCCCGGTCCGCCTGCCCGGCAGCTGCACCCCCGAAGTGGACCGCGCGGCTCTCAAGGACCCCTTGGCGTACGGCCGTACGCCCGAGCATCCCCTGCCCGCCCCCATCCTCGGCCACGGCGACTACCAGGCGGACCCGGCGTTCGCCGAGGAGCGGGAGCGGCTGCTCGCCCGCTTGAAACCGGAGGTGCCCGCACAGCGGCCGGAGGTCGGCGCCGAGGGCTGATCCGACCGGGCCGATGAGGGCCCCGAGGTCAGCCCAGCTCGGGCAGGTCCTCGTCGTACAGCAGCGTGAGGTCGTCCGTGCTCGGCTCGTCGAACTGGGCGACACGGCTCGCGTGCCGCTCCACCATCGCCTCGAAGGTCTGGCGTGCCGTACGCCCGTTGCCGAAGGCCGGGCCCTTGGGGATCGCCGTGAAGTACTTCAGGAGGGCCTCGGCGAGGCCGGGGCCGAGCCGGTACTCGTGTTCCTCGGCCTGCTGCTCCACGATCCGCAGCAGTTCCTCGGGGCCGTAGTCGCTGAAGGTGATGGTCCGTGAGAAGCGGGACGCCACCCCGGGGTTGACCGACAGGAAGCGCTCCATCTCGGCCGTGTAGCCGGCGACGATGACGACGACCTCGTCCCGGTGGTCCTCCATCAGCTTCACCAGCGTGTCGATGGCCTCCTTGCCGAAGTCCCGGCCCGAGTCCTCCGGCGACAGCGCGTACGCCTCGTCGATGAACAGCACACCGCCGCGCGCCTTGTCGAAGGCCTCCTGCGTGCGGATCGCGGTGGAGCCGATGTGCTCGCCGACCAGGTCGACGCGGGACACCTCGACCAGATGCCCCTTCTCCAGGACACCGAGGGAGGCGAGGATCTCGCCGTAGAGGCGGGCGACCGTCGTCTTGCCGGTGCCCGGGGAGCCGGTGAAGACCAGGTGGCGCTTGACGGACGCCGCCTTGAGGCCCGCCTCCTGACGGCGCCGGCCCACCTCGATCATGTCGGTGAGGGCGCGCACCTCGCGCTTGACGCTCTCCAGGCCCACCAGCGCGTCCAGTTCACCGAGGACGGCCTTGGACGTCCGGGACGGCTGCTCGGGCTCAGCGGCGGCGATGAGCGGTTCCTGCTCGGTGCTGCGCTGCCCGGGGATCGCGCCGAGCAGTCCGGGGGACTGATTCGCCGTCTGTACGGCGGGTTCCGGCGCCGAGGGCGGCTGCCTGAGGCCCGCGCTCTCGTCGCTGGTGCAGTCCTCCACGTCGGGGCCGGCCCCGGCCATGTCCGGGCCGCCCTCGGCGAACTCGTACCCGCCCCGCGCGCACCGCTCCGTACGGCACTTTCGCAGCGTCGTACGGGAGCCGTCGATCACATGGAAGCCATAGCCGGCACTGCCCCTCACCCGGCAGTTCAGGAAGGTGCCCCGGCCCCCCGCCGACACGTAGAACCCGGCCTCAGCCGGGGACTCGACCGTGCAGCGCTCGATGGTGGGGTCGGCGCCTTTGGTGACGATCACGCCGGTCTGGGTGCCGTCCAGGGTGCAGTTGTTGAGGGTGCCGCCGCTGCCGTGGTCCCGGAACCAGGCGCCCGTCGCCGCGTCCCGGATGCGGCAGTCGTCGAGCTGCGCGGTGGCGCCGTCGCTGACCGACACGGCCGTGTTGCGCACCTGCGACAGGTCGCTGTCCACGACGTCCGCGCGCGAGCCGCGGTCGAGGACGAACAGCGCGTCCGGCACGTCGTGCACCCGGCAGGAGTCCAGCACGGCGGTTGCGCCGTCACTGACCCACACCGCCGGGTAGTCGCCCGTGCTGTCGAAGATCTCGCACTGGTTGGCGTCCACGCGCGTGCCCGGGTCCCACACCGACAGGCCGTTGCGGCCGAACTGACGCACTGTCGTGCGGGTCAGGGTGAGCACGGAGCGGGAGCGCAGGTCGACCGCGTTCTCCGGGATGTCGTGGATACGGCAGTCGGCCAGGGTCAGCACGGCGTCCGTGTCGAGCGTGACGCCGTCGGCGGTGGTGCGGTGCACATCGCAGTCGGTGAGGTGGGCGGTGGCCCGTCCGGTGATCTGGACGCCGGAACCCCGGACCTCGTAGATCTCGCAACCCACCGCTTCCAGAGCGGAGTTCTCACCGGTCGCCGTCAGCCCCGAGCCCGAGGCGTGGTGCACCCGGCAGCGGTCCAGGCGGGGGTGCGCGCCACCGCGTACGGCGATGCCGGCCTGGCCGGCCGCGACGACCTCGCACTCCTCGAACACGCCGCCCCCGCCGTCGAGTACGGCGATACCGATGCCCGCGGGGTTGTCGACGGTGCAGCGGCGCACGGTCGGCCGCGCGCCGCCCCGCACCTCGATACCGGCCGCGGACCGCGTGACGATGCGGACGTCCGACAGCTCCGGGGTGCCCTCCTCGACGAGCAGCGCGGGTGCCGCGGCGTCCTGGCCCTCGACATGCAGGTCCTGAACCACCGCCGAGGCGCGCACCGTCAACGGCACACCGTCCAGGGGCGCGATGCGCACCGAGCCCGGGGAGCCCTCCGGGCCACGCAGGGTCACTGCCCGCTGGACGACGAGGTTCTCCCGGTAGGTGCCCGGCGCGACGGTGAGGACGTCACCGTCGGTCGCGGCCTCCAGGGCTGCGGCGAGCGATGCGTACTCACCCGTGCGGCGCCGCCACCGCGATGTGCCGGTGTGCGTCACCTGGACCGTGCCCTGTGCCATGGCGTTGATGTGCCCCCACCTCGTAGTACGCGGGTTCTGCTCCCGGAGAGTTCGGCCGGTCCACCGTAGCGTGCGCGCGGGCGGTGGGTTGACCAGAGCGGTAAGGCCGTCAGCTGCCGGTGCCGGTCCGGCCCCAGTCCGGACCCGCCTTGTCCCAGGCCTGGTCCCAACGCGCGTACCGGCGACGGATCATGCGCCAGACGACCAGCCGTCTGCCGCCCTCGACAAGGCCGATGGCCAGCAGGGCCGCACCGACCCCGGCGAGCACGGCGTGCGTCGCCGCGGTCGCGGAGTCCAGGGGGCGGGCCACTGTGCGCCCCTGTTGGTCCGTCCATATCTTGAACTGGTCACCGGGCTGTGGGGTGTCGAGGCTCGCCATGGCCTGCCCCTGGTGCGCGCTGCCGTCCGGCGCGGTCCAGTCGGCCACGACGCGGGTGCGGCGGTCCCGTCCGGTGGTGGCCTCGGGGTCGGCGTCCAGCGGGGTGCCGTCCAGCTTGCGGACAACGGTCGCCGTCACCAGGTGCCGGGACGCGCGCTGGGCACGCACGGACTCCTGAAGGGTGTCCTGGGCGAGGCCGCCGGCCAGGGAGCCGACCACGGGGGTGACGACCAGGATCAGCAGCAGGGCCGCGAGGGCGATCCAGGCTTCGGCCAGATCGGTCGCACGGCACAGCGGATTGTGCCGCCAGCGCCAGAGTCCGCTGATCGCCCGCATGTCCGGCCACCCCCTTCCCGCTCCGTGAGAGCCCCTGCCGGAGCCGCTCACCCGCGAGCCCGGCGAAGGCAGAGCGAAATCACCTGCCGCCAGGGCTTCTCATGAACTTCTCACGAAATGCCCAACGCGCGGGCCCCCGGCCTCGGTTCCCGCATGTCGCCTCCCACGGGAGATCTTTCTCGGTCGACTTCCTCAGTCTCGGTCGACTTCTCAGTCGAGGACCGTGACCGGGTCGCCGGCCCGGATCGTGCCTCGGGAGAGGGGCACCAGGTTCTGGCCGAACACCAGCTTGCCGTCCAGCCGGCGGTGCCTGCCCAGGGTGTGCAGGGGCTCCCTGCCGCGCTCGGCGGTGGCCTGGTCGGTCGTGGTCACCACGCAGCGCCCGCACTTCTTGGCGACACGGAAGGCGACCTCGCCGATGGCGATGTGCGACCAGTCGTCCTCGGCCCAGGCGGGGGTGCCCGACACGACGACGTTCGGCCGGAAGCGGTTCATGGGCAGCGGGCCCTCTGCCGGGTGATCACCTCGGGCCAGGAGGGAGTTGAGGGCGTCGAGGGAGGCGGTCGTGGTGACCAGCAGCGGGTAGCCGTCGGCGAAGCTGACCGTCTCGCCCGGCAGGGCGTACTCCGGATCGACGGGCCGGCACGTGCCTGGATCGGCCATGTGCACGAGGCGCGTCTCGATGCCGAGATACGCGCTGCACCAGGCGTGCGCGGCCTCGTCCTCGGCTGGGGCCGCTTCGACCTTGTCGCGGAAGATCTCCATCGGCACCGCGCCGGACGCGTGCGGCACGGGCACGGTCAGCGGGGCCATGCCGGGCCCGGACAAGCGAACACTGCCGCCGGGCAACAGCTCGGCGGCGGCCAGGGCGAGGCGCGCTTGCTGGCGCTGCGTCACGACCTTTCCCCCTGCGTCGATCAGCGCCCAGCGTCGATCTCCGGCCAGCCCCCAGGGCTCCACGACGGCTGTCCGGGGCGTGATGCCCCGGAAGGCCTTGACCGGATGAACGTGGATCGACTGCAGCTGTGCTTGCCCCATGGGGTCATCGTGCCAGGTGGCGACGGCAACCCGGAGGGGAAGGGGTCAGTAGCCGCGGTACTGCTGGTTGTTGTACGGGTCCTGGTAAGGAGCCGCGGCGGGCCGGGGAGCCGCGGGGCGCATCGCCTCGTAGCCCATACCGCCGGGCGCCACCGGGCGATGCTGCTGCGCCTGCGGACCCGGATAGCCTCGCGGTGCGGCCTGCTGCGGGATGTAGGCGGCAGGCGCCTGCTGCAGCGGAGCCGGCTGCTGCGCATGCGGATAGCCGTAGGAGGGCTGGGACGGGGCCGCCGGGAGGGCGGGCAGTGCCGACGGGAGCGCAGGCAGGTGGCTGCCCGGGGCGTCGTACGCGGCGGGGACCCGGATCGGGGCGATCTGCGGGGTGCCCCGCTCGGCCACGAGCGAGTCGTAGATCGGAGTGTCCGGGAAGGAGGCGGAGTAGTAGCCGCCGCCATAGGTGGAGCGGGGGGAGGTCATGGCACATAAGGTAAGCCCACGATGTGCTGGTTGGGGAGACCGATAAGAGGGTTGTTTTATGTGTCCGCAGTGACGCTGGATCCCCAATGCGAGCGAACTTGGCAAAAAGGGACGCCAATCCGCGTTCGGATCGTGTAAATGCCGAGTTCCGGGCGGGTTACCGGCGGTTGACCGGCGGTGTTCATCCGCCCCTCATGGGAGTTCGATGTCGCGGGGAATAGGTTGACCCTGTAAGAAGCCGATGAGCTGCCAGGACGTGCCTGGCACGGTGACCCGTGATGGGGGCGGACATGTCAATGCCGAAAGGGTCGAATGTTCCGGTGCCGACGACGGCACTGCGGGTCGAATTGGGCTGGCGCTCCGGACCGGGCGTGCCCGACGCGGACGCCTCGGCGCTGTTGCTGGTCGGCGGAAAAGTGCGCTCCGACGCGGACTTCGTCTTCTACAACCAGCCCGAGCACTCCTCCGGCGCCGTCCGGCACGAGGGCAAGCGGGACGCCGGCGGCCGGGTGACCGACAGTGTGCTCGTCGACCTGGCGCGCGTGGAGCCCGCGATCGAGACCGTCATCCTCGCCGCCTCCGCGGACGGCGGAGCGTTCGGCCAGGTCCCGGATCTCCACATCGAGGTCAAGGATGCCGCGCAGGGCACCGCCGTCGCCCGCTTCGACAGCACGGGCGCCACCGTCGAAACCGCTTTCGTCCTCGGTGAGTTCTACCGCCGTCAGGGCGCCTGGAAGTTCCGCGCCGTCGGCCAGGGCTATGGCAGCGGCCTGGAGGGCCTGGCCACCGACTACGGCATTGCGGTCGACCAGAGCGCGGCATCCGCTTCCGCGTCCGGAGCCCCTCCGGTCGCGCCTCCGATGACCACGCCCGCACCACCGCCGCCGGCGATGCAGCCGCCCGCCATGCCGCCGGTTCCCCCGCCCGCACCCCAGGCGCCGCCGGTCAGCCTGAGCAAGGTGACGCTCACCAAGGCGGCGCCCTCGGTGTCCCTGACCAAGCAGGGCGGGACCTCGGGCGCCATGCGCGTCAACCTCAACTGGGAGGTGCGCAAGCAGTTCTCGGGCTGGGCGAGCAAGCTGGGCCGCCCGGTCGCCATGCACAACGACCTCGACCTCGACCTGTGCGCCCTGTACGAGCTGACCGACGGCAGCAAGGGAGTCATCCAGTCCCTCGGCAACGCCTACGGCGCCCTGCATCAGCCGCCGTACATCCACCTCGACGGCGACGACCGGACCGGCGCCGTGACCAGCGGCGAGAACCTCACCGTCAACCTCGACCACCAGCGGGCCTTCCGGCGCATCCTGATCTTCGTGACCATCTACCAAGGTGCGCGTTCCTTCGCCGACCTGCACGCCACGGTCACCCTCACACCGCAGCACGGCGCCCCGATCGACTTCTCGCTCGACGAGTGCACGGTCCCCTCGACGGTGTGCGCGCTCGCCCTGATCACCAACACCGGCAGCGACCTGGTCGTGCAGCGCGAGGCCCGCTACCTGGTGCCCGAGCGCGGGGTGAGCCCGCAGCGCACGGTCGACCACGCGTACGCGTGGGGCATGAACTGGACACCCGGCCGCAAGTAGTCAGCCCTCGTCGGGGACCGCCTCCGGACGTGCGTAGGTGCGGCCCTTCCAGGCCGCGCCGCGCCCCCGGTAGTGCTGCACCGCGGAATCGATCGTCATGAGGAGATAGAGGAACGCGGTGAACGGCAGCAGGGGAGCGAGCCACAGCGGCTGGCGGTAGTAGCGGAGCATCGGCACATACGTCCCCGTCATCACCAGCCACGCAAGGCCACCGACGACCGCCGTCACCGTGTCCCCGCCGGCCGGCCCCGCGATCACGGCCACGGGGGGCACCAGATAGACCAGCGCCAGCCCGGCGACCGTCCCGGCCAGCAGCAGCGGGTTGTGCCGCAACTGCGCGTACGCACTGCGCGAGACCATGCGCCACAGGTCACGCAGTCGCGGATACGGGCGCACGCTGTCCACCCGCTCCGCCAGCCCCAGCCAGATGTGACCGCCGCCGCCCTTGACGGCCCGCGCGAGCGCCACGTCGTCGATGACGGCGTGCCGGATGGCGTCCGGGATCCGCGCGCGCTCGGCTGTCTCGGCACGCAGCAGGACGCAGCCGCCCGCCGCGGCCGCCGTACGTGTCCCCTTCTTGCCGATCCGGCGGAACGGATACAGCTGCGCGAAGAAGTAGACGAAGGCCGGCACGACCTGCCGTTCCCAGAGACTCTCCACCCGTAGCCGGGCCATCTGCGACACGGCGTCGAAGCCGCCGGTGCGCGCCGCCGCCACCAGCTCACGCAGGCTGTCGGGTGCATGCGCGATGTCGGCGTCCGTCAGCAGCAGGTACTCGGGGTCACGCGCGCGTGCCAGGCCGATGCCGTGGCGCACCGCCCAGAGCTTGCCGGTCCAGCCGGCCGGTGGTTCGCCGGGGAGTCCACGGTCAGCGGCAGTCCGCCGTGCCGCCGCGCGAGCTCGCGCGCCAGCTCCCCCGTGCCGTCCGCGCTGCCGTCGTCGATCAGGAAGATCTCCGCGCGCCCCGGATAGTCCTGGGCGAGCAGCGACGGCAGAGCGGACGGAAGGACCGCAGCCTCGTCGCGCGCGGGGACGACGACGCAGACCGACGGCCACCGGTCCGGTTCCGTCCGATTCGGAAGCCTGACATCCGTACGCCAGAAGAAGCCCTGGCAGAGCAGCAGCCACAGCCAGGCGGCGAGTGATCCGGCGGCGGTCCACGCGATGGCGCTCACGCGCGAAGTCTGCCCCACCCGGGGGCTCGTAAGGGCGGATCGACTATCGTGGCCGGGTGAAGATCGCGCTGATGGACTCCGGAATCGGCTTGCTCGCGGCCACCGCCGCAGTACGGCGTCTGCGACCCGACGCAGATCTCGTGCTCTCACTCGACCCGGACGGCATGCCCTGGGGACCCAGGACTCCCGAAGATCTCACTCAGCGTGCCGTGGCCGTCGCCGACGCCGCCGCCGCGCACCGCCCCGATGTGCTGATCATCGGCTGCAACACGGCATCCGTGCACGCGCTGCCCACGGTGCGCGCCCGCCTCGAACCAGCCATTCCGGTCATCGGCACGGTCCCGGCGATCAAACCGGCCGCGGCCGGGGGCGGCCCCGTCGCGATCTGGGCCACGCCCGCCACCACCGGCAGCCCCTACCAGCGTGGGCTCATCAAGGACTTCGCCGATGGCGTCACCGTCACCGAGGTGCCGTGCTTCGGGCTCGCCGAGGCGGTCGAGCACGCGGACCAGACGGCGATCGAGGCCGCCGTCGCCGCGGCCGCCGCGCTGACCCCCGAGGACGTGACGACCGTCGTCCTGGGCTGCACGCACTACGAACTCGTCTCGGACCGCATCCGCGCCGCCGTCCAGCGCCCCGGCTTTCCGCCGCTCGTCCTGCACGGCTCCGCCGGAGCGGTCGCCGCACAGGCGCTGCGCCGACTGGGCGAACAGCCCGCCCCCACGGCTGAAGCGAACGGCACCCTGACGGTGCTGCTGAGCGGCCGCGAGGGAACGCTCCCCGAGCCCGCTCTCGCCTACGACGAAGGCCGTCTCCTGCGGGCGATCAGCCCCGCCCGGTAACCGGCGGTCACCAAGCGGACGCGCGTGGTCCGTGGTGGCCCGGTCGGCGCATTCACGCTCTGCAGCGCGGTACCAGCGGAGCGAAACCTGAGTAACCTCATAGGCATGAGGGACCACCCCCACGGCAGGAAACCGCACCCCGATGTCTGGACCGGGCGGGCGACCAACCGGGTCCAATGGCTGCTGGCGCTCGTCGGCGGCGCTTGCATGGCGCTCGGGATCGAGCTGGCCATCGACTCGCCGTGGACGGACGGCATCCTCCCGCTCGTCATGGCCGTCGTCGGCTGCATCGCGGCCGGGCTGCTGGTCCTCTTCGGCACTCTGGCGTTCGTGCACGTCGCCCTGAGGGTCGACCAGGAGTGCCTCGAGGTGCGCTGCGGCCACATCGGTGTGCCGCGCCGCCGAATCCCCCTGTCCGAGGTGGTGGGCGCCGACTTCGTCCCGCTCGTCACGCCGCGTCACTGGGGCGGCTGGGGCTACCGGTGGCGGCCCGAGAAGGGCACCGCGGTCGTCGTACGGCGTGGTGAGGGCCTGGTGCTGCAACTGTGGGACGGGCACACGTTCACGGTCACCGTGGACGACGCGGAGGCAGCCGTACGCGTCATCAGGGACCGGCTGCCGACCCGGACGGCCGACACGGCGCTCTGAGAATGTCCCCGCGAGGCGGCCCCCGACGGCCCTGTGTGTCTGCGGACCCCTTTATCTCGCCCCGAGTCATGAGATCGGCCGCTCGCCACGCGCGGGTGCGTTGAGCTCACGCGGCGACGGCACCCCGGCGATCGGACGGGCCGTGGCCAGTCCGGCCAGCAGGCCGGCGCCCACCGACACGGTGGTGAAGCTGAGCGCATTGCCGACCGCCGCGATCGCCGCCAGTGCCGTCAGGGCCGCGCCCGCGGTGAGCGCGACCGGGGTGGGGCGCGCGGTCCGCCACAGCGCGAACAGCATCCAGCAGAACGCCGCTGCCAGCAGCAGCACACCGATGACTCCCTGCTCCGCCGCCTGCTGCAACAGCGCCGAGTGCGGCTTGCCGTCGGACGGCAGCGTCTCGCCCGCCGTCGTACTGAGCTCCCCGAAGCGCCCTGGGCCCGCGCCCAGGACGGGGTCCCGGCCCGCCAGGTGCGCGGCGTCGTGCCACAGCTCGATCCGGTGCCGGGTGAGCTGACCCTCCAGCCAGGCGGCGAGTCCGTCGGGCGCCACGTTGCTCGCGACCGTCCAGGTCAGGCCGGTGACCGCCGTCGCGCCCAGGGCCAGCCCGGCGATGCCCACGCCGCGATGGCGGAGGTGGCCGGCGGCGAGCGAGCACAGCACTACGGCGCAGCAGGCGACGAAGCCGCTGGTCGAGCCCAGCACCGCCGCGGTCACCGCGATTCCGGCGGCCAGCGCGCGTAGGCCGAGTCGCAGGGCCGGTGCCGAGGCCGTCCAGGCGGCGCAGCACGCGGCGCCGGCGGAGAGAGTCAGTACGGCTGCGGTGGCCCCGGCGTGGCCCAGTGGGACGTCGATCCGGGGCCCGGGGGAGAGGTGCGGAACGGCCAGGGTCAGGCTCACTCCGGCCAGTGCTCCGGCGCACGGCGCGGCGACGGGCAGGAGCGCCCCGCTGATCCGGCCCGCGGCATAACCGGCGGACACGGCGAGGATCGCGAGCAGGACACCCTCGGGGCGGCCGTCGTGCACGGCAGCCGAGATGAGCGACCAGGCGGCGCAGGCCCCCAGAACCACTACGCCCGTCGCGTCAGAAACGTTTCGCCTGTCGTCGTCCTCATCCGGACCTGCCGCAGACGTCATCCCCGTGACATCCACCCCGCCCCCCGAACCCGGTCCCCCGACCTGTGACGGGCCTCGGCCGCCCGGACCTGACCGGCCGGTACGACTGAGGCTCCGGCATACCGTAACGGGTGATGGGCGATTTGTGGACGTGTCGTGCAGGAACGATGCGTCACAGGAAAGACCGGGGGATCGGGGGACGCACCGTTCGAGTCGGCCCGGGGCGGACGGACCGGACCGTGCGTGCGGGCCGGGGCCCTGTGCCCAGGCGCGCGTGCACAGCCCCGGCTGCTGTCGGACCGCGCTGTCGGACCCAAGGTCGGCCGCCGTACACTCCCGGAGTGACCGTCACCGCAACTTCCGTGGGCGAGTCGGACCAGTTGGAGCCGCAGATCGCGACCGCGTCGCGCGCGGCACGGCTGGCACGCCGCCTGGTTCCGGCCCTCGCCGCGGCGCTCTCCGGAGTGCTGCTCTACGTCAGTTTCCCGCCCCGCACCCTGTGGTGGCTGGCCCTGCCGGCCTTCGCCGTCTTCGGCTGGGTGCTGCGCGGCCGCAGCTGGAAGGCGGCCTTCGGCCTCGGCTATCTCTTCGGCCTGGGCTTCCTGCTGCCCCTGCTGGTGTGGACCGGCGTGGAGGTCGGACCCGGTCCCTGGCTCGCGTTGGTCGTGATCGAGGCGATCTTCGTCGCGCTGGTGGGCGTGGGTGTCGCCGCGGTGTCGAAGCTGCCTGGCTGGCCGGTGTGGGCGGCGGCGCTGTGGATCGCCGGAGAAGCGGCACGCGCGCGTGCGCCCTTCAACGGCTTCCCCTGGGGCAAGATCGCGTTCGGCCAGGCCGAGGGCGTCTTCCTGCCGCTCGCCGCGGTGGGCGGCACACCCGTGCTCGGCTTCGCGGTCGTCCTGTGCGGGTTCGGCCTGTACGAGGTCGTACGCCTGGCTGTCCAGGCGCAGCGCACACGGGCCGTACAGCGGTCCGCCGCTGCGGTCGCCCTGCTGAGCGTGGCCGTACCGGTGGTGGGCGCGGTGGCCGCCCGACCCCTGGTCAGCGACAAGGCGGAGGACGGCACCGCGACGGTCGCGGTCATCCAGGGCAATGTGCCGCGCGCGGGCCTGGACTTCAACGCCCAGCGGCGGGCCGTACTGGACTACCACGCGCGTGAGACCGAGCGCCTGGCCGCCGAGGTCAAGGCGGGCAAGGCAGACCGGCCCGACTTCGTGCTCTGGCCCGAGAACTCCTCGGACATCGACCCGTTCGCCAACGCCGACGCCCGCGCCGTCATCGACACGGCCGCCAAGGCGATCGGCGCGCCCATCTCCGTCGGCGGTGTGGTGGAGCGGGACGGCAAGCTGCTCAACGAGCAGATCCTGTGGGATCCGGTCAAGGGACCCGGCGACACCTACGACAAGCGGCAGATCCAGCCGTTCGGCGAGTACCTGCCGCTGCGCTCGCTGGTCGGGGCGATCAACGAGAACTGGACCTCCATGGTCCGCAAGGACTTCAGCCGCGGCAGCGAGCCCGGCGTGTTCACCATGGACGGCGCCAAGGTCGGCCTCGTCACCTGCTACGAGGCCGCCTTCGACTGGACCGTGCGCTCCGAGGTCGTCGACGGCGCCCAGATGATCTCCGTGCCGAGCAACAACGCGACCTTCGACCGCAGCGAGATGACCTACCAGCAGCTCGCCATGTCCCGCGTCCGTGCGGTCGAGCACAGCCGGACCGTCACCGTGCCGGTGACCAGTGGGGTCAGCGCGATCATCATGCCGGACGGGACGATCACACAGCGGACGGGCATGTTCGTGCCCGACTCGCTGGTCCAGAAGGTGCCGCTGCGCTCCACCGAGACGCCCGCCACGCGGCTCGGCATCCTCCCGGAGATCGCGTTGCTGCTGGTCGCCGCAGGCGGTGTCGGCTGGGCGATCGGCGCCAGGATGCGCGCACGACGCGCCGGTGACGCCTAGCGGTACGCCGATCGCACGCCCTCGGAACCCGCCGGGGGCGCCGCCATAGGCCCGTTAGGGTCGGGTCCATGGCTACTCCTGACTTCATTCGTACGATCCGGGCCTCTGCCGGCCACCAGCTGCTGTGGCTGCCGGGCGTCAGCGCCGTCGTCTTCGACGACCAGGGACGGGTCCTGCTGGGGCAGCGCGCCGACAACGGCAAGTGGACGGTCATCAACGGCATCCCGGACCCGGGGGAGCAGCCCGCCGCTGCCGCCGTGCGGGAGGTGTACGAGGAGACGGGTGTCCGATGCGTCGCCGAGCGGGTCGTCCTCATCAGGTCCGGGGGCGAGGTCACCTATCCCAACGGTGACACCTGCCAGTTCATGGACATCACCTTCCGCTGCCGGGCCGTCGGCGGCGAGGCGCGCGTGAACGACGACGAGTCCCTGGAGGTGGGATGGTTCGAGGTGGACGCGTTGCCCGCGATGGACGAACGTCAGCTGTTCCGGATCAAGCAGTCGCAGTGCGATGAACCCACGTGGTTCGAGCCTATGACCTCGGACTGAAGTATGGGTTGTGGCCATATGTGGTCAGGCGAGGGCGCTGCCTAGGGTCGAGCCATGACCCCGCCCAGCATTCTTCCCGCGCAAGGCTCGTCGTCGCCTTCTCCGCTCGACCTCGGCGGCCGCACCGCCCTGGTCACCGGCGCCGCGGGCGGCATCGGCCGCTCCTGCGCGCTACGGCTCGCGGGCGCGGGAGCCAAGGTGAGAGCGGTCGACCGGGACGCCGCGGGACTGGAAGAGCTCGCGGAGATGAGCCGGGGGCTCGCGGGCGCCGTCGAGCCGCATGTCCTGGATCTGACCGACCTGGACGCGGCCGAACTCGCCGCCGCCGGCACCGACATCCTCGTCAACAACGCAGGGTTGCAACTCGTGCGCCCCATCGAGGAGTTCCCGCCGGAGGTCTTCCACACGGTGCTCACCGTGATGCTGGAGGCACCGTTCCGGCTCATCCGTGGCGCCCTGCCCCATATGTACGGGCAGGGCTGGGGTCGCATCGTCAATGTGTCCTCCGTCCATGGGCTGCGCGCCTCGGCCTTCAAGTCGGCCTATGTGGCCGCCAAGCATGGTCTGGAGGGGCTCTCCAAGACCGCCGCCCTGGAAGGCGCACCCCACGGCGTCACCTCCAACTGTGTGAACCCCGCCTATGTGCGCACCCCACTGGTCGAGAAGCAACTCGCCGACCAGGCCCAGGCGCACGGCATTCCCGAGGAGCGGGTGCTGACCGAGGTGCTGCTGCAGGACAGCGCGGTCAAGCGGCTCATCGAACCGGAGGAGGTCGCCGAGGCCGTGGCGTATCTGTGCAGCCCGTCGGCGTCCTTCGTGACCGGTACCTCACTCGTGCTCGACGGTGGCTGGACGGCGCACTGATCGGGCGGGGCCGGCGGAATCCGAGTTATCCACAGGGCTGACGGGGTGGCGATGCGATGAGCAATCCTGTCGGCATGTCCCGCGATCACGTGCACCCCGACCAGCGTTCCGCCACCGATGCCGGAGCGCCCCCGAGCAGCGCCGAGACTCCTTTCCTCGAACTGCTGGCCCGGGGCGCGTCCGCCGACGCCTACGAGCAGCCGGTGCTGCTCGCCCGCGCCGAGGGCAGAGCCACCGAGCGGATCGCCGCGCTCGAGCAGGCCAAGCTGCTCGCGCTGCGGGTGCGCTCCGAGCTGGAAGGGCGGCGCAGGCGCGAGGCCGAACTGTCGGCCCTCTTCGAGACGGCCCATGACCTGGCCGGGCTCCGGGACCTGGACGCCGTACTGCAGGCGATCGTGCAGCGTGCCCGGTCGCTGCTCGGCACGGACGTCGCCTACCTCAGCCTGAACGACCCGGCCAGGGGCGACACCTACATGAGGGTGACCGAGGGCTCGGTCGCCGCCCGCTTCCAGCAACTGCGGCTCGGCATGGGGAGGGCCTCGGCGGACTGGTCGCGCAGACCGCCCGCCCCTATGTCACCGACGACTACTTCAAGGACGAGCGCTTCCAGCACACCCTCGCCATCGACTCCGGCGTGCGGGACGAGGGGCTGGTCGCCATTCTCGGGGTGCCGCTCATGCTGGGACACCATGTGATCGGTGTCCTCTTCGCGGCGGACCGGCGCGCCCGGGTCTTCGAGCGGGAGCAGATCGCGCTGCTCGGCTCCTTCGCCGCCCTCGCCGCGGCGGCCATCGACACCGCGAACCTGCTCACCGAGACCCGCTCGGCCCTCGCGGAGCTGGAGCGGGCCAACGAGATCATCCGTGACCGCAGCGGAGTCATCGAACGGGCCTCGGAGGTGCACGACAGGCTCGCCGAGCTCGTGCTGCGCGGCGGCGGTGTCCACGACGTGGCCGCCGCCGTCTCCGAAGTCCTCGACGGCACGGTCGAGTTCGAGGAGGCCACCGCCGTCCCCGCCGGGGCCCTGGAGATCTCCCGCGTAGAAGGCCACGCGGAACGGCACGAAGACGACTGGATCGCAGCTGTCGCCGCGGGCGGCGAACTGCTCGGCGCGCTGGTCCTGCGCGGCCACCCGGGCCTCGATCCCGTCGACCAGCGCACTCTGGAACGGGCCGGGATGGTCACCTCGCTCCTGCTGCTCGCCCGCCGCTCCGCCGCCGAGGCCGAACAGCGCGTCCGGGGCGAGCTGTTGGACGACCTGCTCGACGCCCGCGACCGTGACCCTCGTCTGCTGCGCGAGCGCGCGGCGCGGCTGGCCGCCGACCTCGATGCCACCCACGTGGTCCTCGCCGCCCGTCTCGAAGCGACCGCCGCCGACGCCGACCAGGAGGCAGCCGCCCGCAGACGCCTGTGGTCCGCCGCGTCCCACCTCGCCGCCACCCGGCACGGTCTGGCCGCCGCCCGCGACGGCGGCACGGTCCTGCTGCTCCCCCTCGAAGCGTCGGACACGGCGACCGACCTGGCCCGCCGCGCCGCCCGCCATCTCGGCACGGCCGTCCACGAGGCGGTCACGGTCGGAGCCTCCGCCCCGGTCGAGAACCTGGCCGCCCACCCGGAGGCCGTGGCCGCCGCCTACGAGGAAGGCCGGCGCTGTCTCGACGCCCTGCGGCTGCTCGGCCGCTCCGGGGACGGCGCCGCCGCGGAGGACTTCGGGTTCGTGGGACTGCTGCTGGCCGGTGACCGCGACATCGCGGGCTTCGTGGACCGCACGATCGGCAAGGTCGTCTCTTACGACGACCGCCGCGGCACCGACCTGTTGCGCACCCTCGACGCGTACTTCGCCTGCGGGATGAGCCCGGCCCGCACCAAGGACGAACTGCACGTCCACGTGAACACGGTCGCTCAGCGCCTGGAACGCGTCGGCCGCCTTCTCGGCGACGACTGGCAGAGCCCCGCCCGCGCCCTCGAAATACAACTGGCCCTGCGGCTGCACCGGTTGTCCACCCCGGCACAGCGCTGACCCCCGCACGCGCGAGCGTACGGGGGCCGGTTCTCGGATCAGGGTCCGTGGTGCTTCAGACGGTGTGCGCGTTCGCCGACCGGGCCGTCACGGGCTCCGCGTCGTCCACGGGCTCGATGTCGGCCAGGTCGCGGTGGCGGGTCTCCTTGGCCAGGCCGACCGCGATCACCGTGAGGACGGCCGCGGCGATGACGTACAGGGCGATCGGGGTGGAGTTGCCGTAGTCGGACAGCAGGGCGGTGGCGATCAGCGGTGCGGGGGCGCCCGCCGCGACCGAGGCGAACTGCGCGCCGATCGAGGCACCGGAGTAGCGCATCCGGGTCGCGAACATCTCGGAGAAGAAGGCGGCCTGGGGTGCGTACATGGCGCCGTGCAGCACCAGTCCCACGGTCACCGCGAGGATCAGGTTGCCGAAGCCGCCGGTGTCGATGAGCGAGAAGAACGGGAACATCCACAGCCCGACGCCGACCGCGCCCAGCAGATAGACGGGCCGGCGGCCGATCCGGTCCGACAACGCACCCCAGGCCGGAATGACGGCGAAGTGCACGGCGGAGGCGATGAGTACTGCATTGAGGGCGGTCTGCTTGGAGATGCCGGCCGAGGTGGTGGCGTAGACGAGGATGAAGGCGGTGATGACGTAGTAGCTGATGTTCTCCGCCATACGCGCGCCCATCGCCACCAGCACATCACGCCAGTGGTGCCGCAGTACGGATACCAGCGGCAGCTTCTCGGCCGGGGCCGCATGTGCGACCTTGCGCGCTTCCGCCTGGGCCAACGCCTGCTTGAAGACAGGCGATTCATCGACAGACAGACGAATCCACAAACCGACGATCACCAGTACACCGGAGAGCAGGAACGGGATCCGCCAGCCCCAGCTGACGAAGGCGCTGTCCGACAGCAGGGCCGTCAGCAGCGACAGCACGCCGGTCGCCAGCAACTGGCCCGCGGGCGCGCCGGTCTGCGGCCACGAGGCCCAGAAACCACGCCGCCGCGCGTCCCCGTGCTCGGACACCAGCAGCACGGCCCCGCCCCACTCACCACCGAGCGCGAAGCCCTGCACCAGGCGCAGCACGGTCAGCAGCACGGGCGCCGCGGTGCCGAGGGTCGCGTGCGTCGGCAGCAGCCCGATCGCGAAGGTCGCCCCACCCATCAGCAGCAGACTCAACACCAGCAGCTTCTTGCGGCCGAGCCGGTCGCCGTAATGCCCGAACACAAGCGCACCCAGCGGACGGGCGGCGAACCCGACGGCGTACGTCAGGAAGGACAGCAGCGTGCCGACGAGCGGATCGGAGTCCGGGAAGAACAGCTTGTTGAAGACGAGGGCGGCGGCGGAACCGTAGAGGAAGAAGTCGTACCACTCGATCGTGGTGCCGATGAGGCTGGCGGCGACTATGCGCTTGAGATTCCCGGATGGTGGGGGAGCGGTTGCTGCGGAGGCCATGTGCGCCACTTCCTCGTGTGCGGTGGGGACGGGTAGGTTTTCGCACACCGTAGAAACGTGCAGGTCAGGCGCACATGTGGTGGGACAACATAGTTCAGTGCCGGGCTATGCGTCTGGCCCCCATGCCCGCTCGTCGGGGGGTGATTGAAGGGCTCGACGGGGCCAGAAGGCGAGTGCCTGTGATGTGTCATTACTGGTGATTTGACGGTGGCGTGCTGACTCCGGTGCTGGTTTGGTGCTGACTGAAAGCCCATGTCATCACCCGTCTTCACCGTTCCCGTGCTGACTTGGTGCTGACTACGCTGCGTTGAAGTCCGGCGTTTGGTGTTGATCGGGCAAGCGATCCTGATGGGCAACTCCAGGGTCGTCTCGCTGTTTGCAGAGCGCCTCTTCGACGCAGACAGCGGACCTTGAACGGGCTTCGCGAGGTCTGCCCTGGGGCGCAGCGGTGTCACTTGATGTCGGGAGATTCTTGGTCTGCTCGCGGTGCGCCCTACGTGGCGCTGTGATCGTCGAAACGAGAGTCGGCGGGGATCTGAAGGCCTTTGACCGATATGGGGTCTGTGAGGGAGGGGACACCGAGGTCGGTCGCCAGGCTTGCGATATCCGCGTGGAGCGCGCCGAGCGGGGTCAAGACTTTGGTGCACGCGCGCACTGCGTGGCCGGGCCTGCCCCTGACCCAGGGCACGCACACACCCCCGCCGGGACCGTCGTTCAGTCGGCGATGTCGACCCCGTATCCGCGTGCGAGGGCGTCCAAGCCGTGGTCGTAGCCTTGGCCGACGGCTCGTAGGCGCCAGACCGGACCTCTGCGGTAGATTTCCGCGAGCAGCATGCTGCGTTCGGTGGTGGCGGCGTCCAGGGTGGCCCGGGCGAGAGGTGCCCCGCTGCTGCCGGGGGCCGCACCGATCTGGATCGCACCGACCGTTCCGAAGGCGGCGGCGCCGTCGATGGCCGCAGCGACGACGACCTTGCGCGTTGCGGGTGGCAGGGATGCCAGGTTGAGGGCGATGGTCTGTTCGGCCGGGCCGCCGGTCAGCAGTCGCACAGTTCCGGCGGGGCTCTCCGGAGCTCCGTAGAAGATGAAGTCCTCGTCGAAGGTGACCTGTTCGTCCTCGTCGAGGAGGAAGGCGACGACGTCGATCTCGTAGTCGGTGTGCGGGGCCCAGCCGGCGGTGACATACCACTCCCGCGCGGGTCTGCCGTGCGGCATGGGCAGGTCGATGACGCCGCCTCTCGGCATCACGTGCGGTTCCTGAGGCCGGAGAACTTCTTCGACCGGGGCGGTGGCGGGTGGAGTGGTGAGCCAATGGAGGTCGTGCACGGGGAGTCCAAGGGCAGTGATGCGGCTCATGCGCCGGTCACCCTCCCCTCCCGGCAGCAGTACGACATCGGTGACGCTGGCGGACAGGTTGACCGCCGCGGACCCGCCCAGCTCGACGACGCGGGTACGAGCCGCCGCGGCATCGGCATGGGCACCACCGAGCACCAGCACGCGACGCCTGGCCAGGGGCTTGCCCAAGGTGCCGACGGAGGGCTCCGGTTGGCGCGGAGCGGGTACTGACACACCAGAAGCGGCCGTGTGGGGGGTGGCTGCTTCCGAGAGGGGCGCGGTAGGGGCTGTGACGGGAGCCAACTCCGCGGGCACTACGACTGGTTCCGCTTCCGGCTCAGCCACGGGGACGGCAACGACGGCCGTCGCCTCATGCAATGTCCCCGGCCGTACGTCGGCCAGCAGTCGCAGGAAGGTGTGCTCGTCGATGACCGGCACGCCTTCGGCGAGTGCGCGTCGGGCCTTTGCCGAATCGGACGCTGGTTCATTGGTGACCAGCACGCTGGTGTGTCGGCTTACGGAGGTCATCATGTTCAGCCCGGCGGCAACCGCCCGCCCGACCAGCTCCGCCCGGGCATGGGCGGTCTCGCCGGTGATCGCAACTTTCATCCCTTGCTGGAGAGGTCCGGCGGGAATGAGCCGTCCCGGATTGCGGTAGGCGCAGGGGGTCTTCGGCGGCTTCGGCGTGAACTGCGATTCCGCCCGGGGCGGGCAGGTCACGAGCGGCAAGGGCAGATCGAGCTGTGCTGCCTCGCGCAGGGACGCCCGCAGGATTCCGGCCAGTACACGGGTGTCGTCCAGCGCATCGTGAGCACGCTGCTGGGGGACGCCGTAATGGGCGGCGAGGGTACCGAGCTTCATGTCGTCTGTCGGCGGATCCACCTGGCGATTCAGTGCAAGGGTGCAAAGCCGCTGCGACACCGGCAGCCACATGCGAGCCCGGGCGAACTCGTAGGCCAGGAAGTCGTAGTCGAACTGGGCGTTGTGGGCGACCAGGACCCGGTCCTGAAGCATCGCTCCGATCCGCCCGGCGACCTGGTCGAACGTCGGCGCACCGCGCAGTCGCTCGACGGTCAGCCCGTGCACCTCAACCGGTCCCGGATCGCAGCCCGGATTGAGCAGCGTCGAGAACTCCCCGGTCTGCTCGCCGTCCGGACCAATCGTGATCACCGCGACGGACAGCACGCGGTCTCGCCGGGCTATGAGGCCCGACGTTTCCACATCAACCAAGGCCCAGTCGTAGGCGTAGTCGTCCATGGCGGGCACATCGAAGGAGGTGGAGACGAGATTCATGGCGGCAAGGATGATCTGATATCCAGTCCTCCTTCAACCTGTATGGCGATTTGCCCTCATCTAGACCCGTACTTCGCGGGTCGTTGATTCGTATGGTGTGACCGGTCCGGGGGTGTCCCCGGGCCGGTGGTGTGGCGTTGGGTGTGTCGAAGTCTTCCCGGTCCCCGCGGACACGGTCCCAGCGTCAGCGCTTTGAAGTAGCGGTTACCTCCGTGGTGGAGAAACGTCTGGGCGCTCTGCCTGTCGTTTCCGAGTTCACTCGTCGGCTGGATCTGTCCGGTATCGTCGATGGAGTGTGTCCGGGCGGTGCGAGTGCGCTGGTGACGCACAGGCAGGTGATCGAGGCACTGGTGGCCAATCGGCTGACCGCGCCCGCACCGTTGGTGCGGGTTGGAGACTGGGCCCGCACCTGGGCGGTGTAGGAGGCCTTCGGGATCGACGCCGGCCTACTCAACGACGACCGGCTTGCCCGGGCCATGGACGCGATCGCCCCACATCTGGAGCACATCACCGGGACCGTCGGGGCGCGGGCGATCGGAGAGTTCGGCATCGATGTATCCCGCCTGCACTGGGACATGACCAGCATGTCCGTGCAGGGCGCTTACCCGGCCGAGGGTCAGGATGAGGACGCCGCCCGGCGTAACTCCCCTGCCGCAAAGGCGACATATGCGGCTCCAGCAAAGAGCATGCCTGGGATCGCAAGCATGGACCGCTGATCGCTCTCGAGGACGGCCTCGTACTGGCTGTGCGAAACCTCAATCGTGCCGCGTGCGTAGGGAGTCGTGTCGAAAACGAAGTATCGGCCATCCTTGACCTCTGGCGCCTGCAAGTTCCCCGCGTCAGCCGTGCTGAAAAGCATCAGCAGGACTCCCGAGATTGCCAGAGCTCCAAGAACTGCCTGCAACCTGCCAGGCAGACATCGAAAGGCGAGCCACATCGAGTGCCGGTCTGCCCCACTCAGGAACATGCGCACCAAGGCAGCTATAAACATTGGGAAGAGAAGCACCACGATCGCCACCATCGGCCACTTCGAGCCCGACAGCGGCAAGGTCCCCGGCAGCCACGTGAGCCCGGCGAGCAACAGCAGCACGGTACTCAACCCGGCCGCGATCCCCCCGTGCAACTTGAAACTCCACTCCATACCCCAGAGCCTGCCACGCGCGCCGCCTCAACCTCATTGCCGGGGCTCGGCAGAGATGACTGCTCCCCGATGCCGGGTTCCGCTTCGAGCCAGCAGATGAACTGCCTTCGGAGCTGAGGCCAACACCGGCCCCCAGCATGGTCGGCAACAAGAACCAAGTTCAGAGAAGGCGTCATCAACCAGGGCCTGTTCTACCTGGCGTGGCTGATGGACCATCGCGCCGAGTTCGAGCACCTGGTCCGCGACCGGCTCGGGGTGACGGCCGCGTCCCAGGTCCTGTGGAGCGGCCCGCGCCTGATCTGTATCGCTGGCGACTTCACGCGCTACGACGTGCATGCCGTGCGTGAGCACCGGCGGTCGATCGACCTGGTCCGCTACCGACTCTTCGGCAGCGACTTGCTCGGGCTTGAGACTGTGGCGTCCGCGAGCGGCGTGGCACGCCGGGCGCGCCGCCAGGCGGTTGCCCAGGCGGCAGCCGACGTCCAGGGTGCGTCGGTGGTGGAGCTGGCGAGCGCGGTCGACGAGGCACCGTTCGGACTCGGGGACGGTGTGAACCGTGTCGAGCGCAAGCAGTACCGGGCGTATCAGTGGTTGCGGAACTTCGCCTGCCTCTGCCCGCCGCAGCGCAGCAAGCTGCTGGTCTACCTGAAGGTCGACCCGCAGGACGTCGACCTCGTGCCGGGATTCACCCGTGACGTGTCAGGTCTCGGTCACCACGGGACGGGTGATCTGGAGGTGCAGCTGCGTACGCCGAAGGACGTGGAGCGGGCGAAGGATCTGTTCCGGGCCAGCTACGCGGCGGCGTGATTGCCTGCCGGCCTCTGGTTTCTATGTGTCGTGGGGTGATGCCTTTCGACGTGCGAGTAGGGCGTGGCGGTGGACTACAGATGATGCGCGGGTTCGCCGGTTTGGCGAACAGGCGATCCCGCGCTATGTTGCCCCGCTCTTTTGTGCCGATGACCAGCGTGAACGGCTGGCAGCGCGGTTGGCCGCGACCGAGGGAGGGGCTGGCGGGCTCGTGATGAGGCTCGTTCTGCGTTTGGGGCTGGCGGTTTGTGGGCGGCGAAGGCCGGTTTCGTGGGCGAGGGTCTCGGAGAGGTTGGCCAGCAGCGAACTCGGGGTGTGCGGGGACGCGGTGACAGCCCAGGTGGGCCGGTCACGGTCGGGACCGGCCCAGACGGTCCAGGTGCCCAGGTTCTGTCTCGGGTGCTGGGCCGCGAAGGCATCGAACTGTACGCCAGCGTCTCCGCCGGGGGACGTCCAGCGGATCCACCGCTCGTCCACGGTGTGCTTTCATCCGGCGTCGGAGAGGGGCTGCGTGGCCGCGGTGAACATCTTCTCGTCCACCGGGGTGCCGATGGCGGTGTCCCAGCCGTCGCCGTCGGCGAGGTGATTCAGAAGCTGCTCCATTACCGGGGCAGGGGTGGCGCCGGTCGCGGTGAGGTGCCACATGCGGTCGGAGACGGGTGTCTCGTAGGCGGCCACGGTCCATGCTGTTTCGTGAGCGGGTGTTTCGTGGACGCGCTCGATGCGCAGGGCCTGGGACTCGTGGATGGCATGGGTCGTCGCGTCTGACCAGGTCCTTTCCCTGTCAAGTTCGGCGTGTTGCAGTAGACCGCGCTCGTGGGCTGCCTTGTGTCGATGAGCCCGATTCCCCCCAGGGCTAACCTCACGTAATTCCCCACCTCTCCGAGGCGTCAGACCGTGTCACGTCCCTGCCGTGCTGCTGTAGTCCTAGGCCGGAGGTCGGTAGGCAAGAGACGCATGGCACCACAAAATTGGCGATGTGACATCTCGTAGCTTCGATGTGGACACGTTCCTGCAGCAGCCGCTCACCGCTCGCCTAGCCACCAATGGGCCCACCGTGCGCCCGGTCTGGTTCTTGTGGGAGGACGGTGCATTCTGGGTGCTGACGGGTCCGTGGACCCGGTTGTTCGACCGGGTGAAGAACGATCCGGACGTCGCGCTCGTGGTGGATGAATGCGATCTCGTGACGGGATGTGTCCGGCAGGTGATCGCGAGGGGGCGGGCTGAGCTCGTGCCGTTCGACGTGCCGAGAGGCCGACGCAAGCTGGTCCGCTATCTGGGGGTGGATGAGGCTCTCTGGGATGCGCGGTTCGTGGGCTATCTGTATGACAATCCGGGTGAACGAGGCACGATGTGGCTGCGTTTGAGGCCCGCCTCGCTCAGGGTCCAGGACCTCAGTTATGCCGTCGTCCCGTCCTGAGACTGATGTCGCTGGCTGGGGTGGGAGAGTCGCCAACGCCGACCAGGTCATCGACATGGGGACGCGGCGGCGGCGTCGCAGGCGGAACCATCGTCGCCACTGGCACCCCCGACAGAGCCACCGGCCGCTACACCGCGACCACCTGAGCCCGGAGCGGACGGATTGACCGCAGCCGCCCGTGGTCAGGCGAGGGCAAGTCTTTCCAGCTTCCTGGTGTCGACGCTGTCACGGCCGCCTTCGGCCGGGCACTGCTCCAGGGCGATCGCGGCCAGGGTGTCCGCGGCTGGTGGCGTTGTTGACGGTCGCGAGTCGGGTGAGAGGACAAGTCGAGTCACCGTGCCGCTCTCAAAACCGTGCCTGACCCACCCTGTTGAGCCACTGCGATCACAGCTCCGGGGAGCCCAGTGAAGTGATCTGATTCACAACCTGTCACAGCGACCGGCTATGCGGTGACTTAAGGCCGAACACCTGGAACCGAAGGAGGCGCCATGACTGGGAACACGCATGTGCTCGTGATCGGTGGCGGATACGCCGGCGTGATGGCCGCGAACCGGCTGACGCAGCGCGACGACGTGACGGTGACGCTGATCAACCCGCGCCCGGATCTTGTCCACCGGGTCCGCCTGCACCAGTTGGTGGGCGGGTCCGACGACGCGGTCGTCGCGTACGAGGACGTCCTGGCCGAGCGGGTCCGGCTGGTGGTCGACACCGTGACCCGGATCAACGCGGCCGAGCGCAGCGTGACGCTGTCGGCTGGCGGCACGCTCGGCTACGACTACCTGATCTACGCGGTGGGCAGTGGCAGCGCCGAACCGAGCGTGCCGGGGGCGGCTGAATTCGCTTACCCGATCGCCACCCTGGAGGCGGCGCAGCGGCTGCGTGCCGTCCTCGAAGCCACGCCGGAGACGGCCCCGGTGACGGTGGTCGGCGCCGGTCCCACCGGCATCGAGACCGCCGCCGAACTGGCGGAACAGGGCCGCCAAGTGACCCTGGTCTGCGGCGGAGCTCTCGGCCCGTACCTGCACACGCGGGGCCGGCACTCGGTGGCGAAGCGGCTGGCCGCGCTCGGTGTGACGGTCGTCGACGGCTCGGACACGAAGGTGACGGCGGTGACCGGCGACGCCGTACGGCTCGCCGAGGGCCGTGAGCTGCCGAGCGAGATCACCGTCTGGACCGTCGGTTTCGGCGTTCCCGACCTGGCCGCGCGCAGCGGGCTGAGCACCGACGCGGTGGGGCGCCTGCTCACGGACGAGACGCTGACGAGTGTGGACGACGCGCGCATCGTCGCGGCCGGGGACTCGGCGGCACCCTCCGGCCTGCCGCTGCGGATGAGCTGCCTCAATGCGACGCCGCTGGGCGCGCGGGCCGCCGACACGGTGCTCAGCCAGCTCGCGGGTGAGCAGCCGGAGAACCTCCACCAGTCGATGTACGCCCAGTGCATCAGCCTGGGGCGAAGCGCGGGCATCTACCAGTTCGCCAACAGGTCCGACGTCGCGGTGCGGCTGTACATCGACGATGGCTTGGGCGCCCGGATCAAGGAAATGGTTTGCCAGGGCATCCCCAAGCACCTGGCCGGGGAGGCGCACAAGCCCGGTTCGTTCAGGCTGCACCGCATGCCGGGAGGCGTCGCCAAGCGCAAGCAGATGCTGCGCGCCCACCGCGCCGGGACACCGGCCGCAGCCGACCGGGCAGCCTGACCGGTGGGTGCTGGGGAGGATCTTGCTGTGGACGCACGCGAACGCGATCGGCCGCCACGCCCGACTGCGAAGGACGAGGAGAAGGGACGAGAGATGAGCGACGACGCCACCGACCCGGCGACCGAGGCATTCCTCGCCCACCGCAACCTGCTGTTCACCGTCGCCTACGAGGTACTCGGATCGGCGGCCGACGCCGAGGACGTCCTCCAGGAGACCTGGCTGCAATGGGTTAAGGCCGACCCGGGCCAGGTGCGCGACCAGCGCGCCTTCCTCGTCCGGATCACTACCCGCCAGGCGCTCAACCGGCTGCGTACCATCAAGCGCCAGCGGGAGGCGTACGTCGGCTCCTGGCTGCCCGAGCCGCTGCTCACCGCGCCGGACGTGGCCCAGGACATCGAGCTCGCCGAGAGCGTTTCGATGGCGCTCATGCTCGTCCTCGAGACGCTGTCACCGACCGAGCGTGCCGTCTTCGTGCTGCGTGAAGCCTTCGACATCGGCTACGACGAGATCGCCGAGGCCGTCGACAAGAGCCCCGCGGCCGTCCGCCAGATCGCCCACCGCGCCCGCCGGCACGTCGACGCCCGCCGCCCCCGCCGGGTGGTCTCCTCGAACGAGGGCCAGGCGGTCCTGGAATCGTTCCACCACGCGGTCGAAACCGGGGACTCGCACGCCCTCCTTGAGGTCCTCGCACCTGAGGTCGTCCTGATGAGCGACGGCGGCGGCATCAAACACGCCGCGCTGCGGCCGGTGGCCGGCGCCGATCGGGTGGCCCGGATGTTCGGCGGCGGCATCGGCAAGGTCGAAGGCGCGATCACCACCGAACCGACCGTGATCAACGGCAACCCGGCGCTCCTCGTCCGACTGGACGGAGAGATCGACGGCGTCATGGCGATCAGTGTCCAGGACGCCCTCATCACCGGCCTCTACTACGTCCGCAACCCCGAGAAACTGTCCCGCCTCACATCCGCGACCCCGCTCACCCTGCGCTGAACACCGACGGTCCCCGACCGCGGAAGTCAATCCTTCCAACGCAGCGGACCTGGCCTACCTCGCCCTGGCCGCATGGCGTGGGGCCGCTTCAGCCGCGAGTCCTTCACCAGCTGACCCGCCAGGGGGACAACCGATGAGCCACTCAAGCGAGCGAAGAGGAGAAATCATGAAGGCAGTGCGTTACCACTCCTACGGCGGCAGCGATGTCCTCGTCTACGAGGAAGCAGGCCGACCGGTGCCAGGCGTGGGCCAAGTAGTGGTGCAGGTGGCCGGCACCTCGTACAACGACGCGGACTCGGGCCTCCGCGCGGGATTGCGACAGGACATGCTCCCCCTGGCCTTGCCGCACATTCCCGGCCTCGACCTGGCCGGAGTCATTACCGCGCTCGGCGAGGGGGTGTCCGAGTGGAGGGTGGGGGACGCGGTGGTCGCGCTGCTGCCGGCGGACGCCCCCGGCGCGGCCGCCGAATACGTCGCCGTATCCGCCGAGGCGCTGGCCACCGCCCCCCACACCGTCGGGCTGGCCGACGCCGCGGCCCTGCCTCTCGTCGGGCTGACTGCATGGCAGGCCCTGTTCGAACACGCCGACCTCAAGCCTGGGCAGAGCATCCTGATCAACGGTGCGGGCAGCGCAGTGGGCGGGTACGCCGTCCAGCTTGCCGCGCAGGCTGGTGCCATCGTGACCGCGACCGCCGGTGCGCGCAGCCGCGACCGTGTCCGCTCCTATGGCGCTGACCGGATCGTCGACTATGCCGTGACCCCCGTTGTGCAGGCGCTGGCCGGGCAGCACTTCGACGTGGTGCTGCAGCTGGCTCCCGCCGGTCCCGAGGAGAACGCGCACCTGGTGGACCTGGTCGCCGACGGCGGAGCCTTCGTCAGTGTCACCACTCCAGGCCCGCAGGATGCCGGGCGCGGGGTGCGCGCGGTGCACGTGTTCGGGCGCAGCGACGCCGCCCAGCTCACCGAACTGGTCGCCCGCGTCGACGCCGGAGAGCTGGTGATCGAGGTGGCCGAGCGGCTGCCACTGGCCGACCTGGCCACGGTCCACGCCCGTGCCGCCGGCCGGTTCGCCCGGATCGCCGAGTTGGCCGCCCGGGCCGAGGGCGGAGTCCTGGCCGAGCGGCTGCGTGCCGACCCGGCCGCGGTCCGCGCCCCGGCTGCCGCCGGAGAGCTGGTCGGCAAGACCGTCCTGACCCCCTGACCCGAGCGACGCCGGCGCCAGCCCGGTGACCGTGATGGCGCCCCTCTGAAACGGCAGGGTGATGCTCGCATCCTGCCCAGACGGGCTCAGTGGAGCGGGCCATCGGAAAACTGAAGCAGTTCAGAGCCGTGGCCACCCGCTGTGACAAGCGCGGATACGTCTACCTCGGCACTGTCACCGCCACCGCTGGCGTTATCTGGCTCTGCTCATGATCGGCCGGACCACACGGATGGGGCCGACGATGAGGTGTTCGAACCGGGGCGCACCGCAGAGTTCGCCCGCCGCTCTATGCAAGGAGGGCCTGTGCAACGTGGCGAAGTCTGGTGGGCGGATATCGACGAGCGGCGGCCGGTCGTACTGCTGTCGGGGGAAGCGTCCGAGTTCCGGGCGATGCAGGTCGTCGCTCCCGCTGGCACCGAGCTCGGCGGGGTGGCTGCTGAGCTGGCAGTAGGTGCCTCCGAAGGACTACCTGTTGAAGGCGTGCTGCGAGTCGCATTCCCCCGCCCCGGCCTCATCCCCTGCACGTGGCTGGTCACCTTGACCCGGAAGGACCTGGTCGAGCAGGCGGGAGTCCTGTCGTCCGCGAAGCTTGGTGATCTTCAGGAACTCCTCCACCTCGGTGGACTTGAGTAGGAGCCTGCACCGTGACCGCCAACGCACTCCTCGTCTGGCTCCGATCGTGCTCGAAGAGACAGACCCGATGTAGAAGGAGGTATGCGCTTGTGGATCTGACTGGGCGCACAGTGGTAATTACCGGGGCCGGGCGTGGGTTCGGGCGAGCGTTGGCCCTGCTGGCAGGCCGGCTGGGTGCGCGAGCTTTCGTGTCCGCACGTGCTCTGGCTGCGGCACAGAGGGTGGCCGATGAGGTGGCGACCGACAGCGGCGCGAGAGTCGACGCGTTCGCCTGCGATCTGGCCAACCCAGCCTCCATCCGGGCCTTCACGGAGGGGATCGCTGCCCACGCCGACCGCGTGGATGTGCTGATCAACAATGGTGCCCGCTACCTGGAAGGCACCGATCTGTGGGACGCCGACGACGACGCGATCACCAACACCATCGCCTCCGGAGCCACCGGCACACTGCTGACGGTCAAACACTTCCTGCCGCTGCTGCGCGCCTCTGTTGGTGCGGACGTGGTCAACGTGGTCTCCTCCGCCGCGGAAGCCCGAAACCACCGCTCCCAGGCACACCCCGCGTTCTACGCGGCCAAGACCGCCCAGGTCGGCTTCGCCGACATCCTCTCCCACCGGCTCCGACCCGAGGGTATCCGTGTCATCTCGCTCTATCCGCCGGACTTCACGGACGGTGACCCGCTCCACTCCACCTGGGATCACGCTTCCCGGACCGCGCCCACGGCACGGACAAGGGAGACAAGGGTGGTGGCGAAGGCGGAGGGGTGCCGCCGGAACAGCAGGCCGAGCACCCGTGATCTGGCCTGACGGCCCGTCGCTGCCTGATGAGGTCGACGCGGCTACCTCGCCACCGTCCCTATGAGAAAGGAGAGCCACCATGCCGGCCGGATCCAGCTCAAAGCGCGAGCGCCAGTACGAACATGTAAAGAAGAGTGCCGAGGACCGTGGCGAGTCGTCGAAGCGGGCCAAGGAGATCGCCTCGCGGACCGTTAACAAGGAGCGGGCCAGGTCCGGCGAGTCGAAGACCGCCAGCAAAACCTCGACCCGTGACCCGAAGTCGGCGTCCCAGCGGGGTGGGCAGCGCTCGCACAGCGGCGCGGAGGGCCCGACCAAGGACCAGCTGTACAACGAGGCCAAGAAGCGCAACATCCAGGGCCGTTCCTCGATGACCAAGAAGCAGCTGAGGAACGCGCTGGGCGGCTGACCAGAGGACGCCTTGCCACCGGGCGGCCGGGGTGTGGCGGGCGGAGCCTGCGATGGGTCAGCGCCCGCTGCCAGTTGCCGCGGCGCGGAGGCCGACGCCCGTCCGGCCCGTCCGGGGCAAAGCCGGGATCCGGCATGGGGCACTCCACCGCCCGTTTTCGCAGGATTGTAGTCCACGCGCATACGTCGGATTACCCGGCTACCCGGCGCATCGCACACACAGGAGGCCGGCTCGCTCCATGCGGCCAGCCCCCGCGAAGAGCGGACCAGGAGGGATCGATGAGCACAGTCAAGGGAACGGTCGACGTGGAGGTCCCGCTCCACATGGCGTACGACCGGTGGACCCAGTTCGAGGACTTCCCGTCCTTTATGGAGGGCGTCGACGAGGTCAGGCAGCTCGACGACCGGCACAACCACTGGACCACCAGCATCGGTGGTGTGCGGCGCGAGTTCGACACGGAGATCGTCGACCAGCTGGCGGACGACCGGATCACCTGGCGGTCCATCGGCGGGGACACTCAGCAGCGCGGCTCGGTCCGGTTCGAGCGGCTGGACGACACGCACACGCGGGTGGAGCTCACGATGGACGTGGAGCCGACCGGTGTCGCCGAAAAGGGCGCGGACGCGCTGGGCATGATCGACCGACGGGTCAAGGGAGACCTGCACCGGTTCAAGGAGTACGTGGAGGGCGGCGGCGGCCAGAGCCGTGGCTGGCGCGGACGCATCCGCCCGGAAGACCCCGGCACCAGCCTCTGACAGCTGTACATGCCGGGCGCAGACAGAGCGACCCCGGCCGGGAAGGCCGCCCCGGGGCTGGGTTACACAGCCTGAACCGGTGCGAAAGACAGGGAGGTTGGGGATGCGAGCCGAGGTGGACCGGATCGCGGAGCCCTGGGGCGGGCGCACCCCGTACGGTCCTGACACGCAGTGGCCTGCACGGGTCGACTCGTTCCTGGAGCCCGGAGTGACGGCCGACGGCGTGGAGCGGTGGGTGCAGACGGCGTCGCTTCTGCACTCCAACGGGGACGCCATGGATCTCGCTGTCGCAGACGGCCGGATCGTCGGGGTGCGCGGCCGTCCGCAGGACCGGGTGAACCGCGGTCGGCTCGGGCCGAAGGACCTGTTCGCCTGGCAGGCGAACCACTCCCGGGACCGGCTGACCACTCCGCTGATCCGCGAGGGCGGGCGGCTGGTGGCCTGCGACTGGGACACCGCCATGGACCGGATCGTCGACCGGTCCCAGCAACTGCTGCGCGAGCGCGGACCGGGCTCTGTCGGCTTCTACACCAGCGGCCAGCTGTTCCTGGAGGAGTACTACACCCTCGCCGTGATCGCCCGGGCCGGGATCGGCACCAACCATCTGGACGGAAACACCCGCCTGTGCACGGCGACCGCGGCCGAGGCGTTGAAGGAGACCTTCGGCTGCGACGGGCAGCCCGCCTCCTACACGGACGTTGACCACGCCGACGTCATCGCCCTGTTCGGGCACAACATGGCCGAGACCCAGCCGGTGCTGTGGATGCGCGTCCTGGATCGACTGGCGGGTGGCGAGGCGCCCCGGCTGGTGTGCGTGGACCCGCGCCCGACGCCGGCCGCCCGGCACGCGAGCGTCCACCTCGCCCCTCGCGCCGGCACGAACCTGGCCCTGCTGAACGCCCTGCAGCACGAGATCATCCGTACCGGCCGGATCGATCACGGCTTCATCGATGCGCATACGGTGGGTTTCCACGAACTCGCCGCGGGCGTCGCCGACTGCACACCGGACTGGGCCTCCCGGATCTGCGACGTACCGGCCCGCAGGATCAGCGAGGCAGCCGAGATCCTCGGCGGCGCCGAACGGCTGCTGTCCACTGTGCTCCAGGGCGTCTACCAGTCCCACCAGGCCACCGCGGCCGCCTGCCAGGTCAACAATCTCCAGCTGATCCGCGGCATGCTCGGCCGCCCCGGCTGCGGCGTACTGCAGATGAACGGCCAGCCCACCGCCCAGAACACCCGCGAATGCGGCGCGAACGGCGACCTGCCGGGCTTCCGCAACTGGGAGAATGACACGCACGTCGCCGACCTCGCGCGCGTGTGGAACGTCGAGCCGTCTCGCATCCCCCACTACGCACCGCCCACCCCCGCGATGCAGATCTTCCGCTACGCCGAGCAAGGCTCGATCCGGATGCTGTGGATCTCCGGCACCAACCCGGCGGTCTCCCTGCCCGAACTCGATCGCATCCGCTCCATCCTCGGCCAGGAACGGCTGTTCACCGTCGTCCAGGACCTGTACCTCACCGAGACCGCCCAGCTCGCGGACGTCGTTCTGCCCGCCGCGACCTGGGGAGAGAAGACCGGGACGTTCACCAACGCCGACCGCACCGTCCACCTCTCCGACAAAGCGGTCGACCCGCCCGGCGACGCTCGCCCGGACCTGGACATCCTGCTCGACTACGCCGGCCGGATGGACTTCCGCGACAAGGACGACCGCCCGCTCGTCCCCTGGCACGACGCCGAGTCGGCGTTCGAGGCATGGAAGGAGTGCAGCCGCGGCCGGCCGTGCGACTACACCGGCCTGACCTACGAACGGCTTCGGGGGGCCAGCGGCATCCAGTGGCCCTGCACGCGCGAAGCACCCGAGGGCACGGAGCGGCTCTACACCGACGGGATCACCTGGGCCGCCCCCGGCACCTGCGAGACGTACGGCAGGGACCTGATCACCGGCGCTTCCGTGTCCGAGACCGAGTACCGGGCGCTCAACCCGAACGGCAGGGCAGTCCTCAAAGCCGCGGAGTACCTGCCGCCGCACGAGACGACGGACGACGCTTACCCCTTGCAGCTGAACACGGGCCGTACCCTGTACCACTTCCACACCCGCACCAAGACCGGCCGCACCCCACAACTGAACGCCGCCGCCCCCGAAGTGTGGGTGGAACTCTCGGCCGGAGAGGCGCTGCGGCACGGCGTGGAGGAGGGCGATCTGGTCGAGGTCACCAACCCGCGCGGATCGGTGCGCGGGCGCCTGCGGATCACGGGCATCCGCGACGGCATGCTGTTCCTGCCCTTCCACTACGGCTACTGGGACACACCGGAAGGCGACCACCCCGGAAAGGACGGTGGCCGGGCGGCGAACGAGACCACCGTCACCGATTGGGACCCGGTCTCCAAACAGCCGCTGTTCAAGACCGCCGCCGCGCGTCTGACACTCGTCGAGCGCGCCGAGGGCACCCTCTGCCCGGCACCGACCACCACGGCCTCCGCCCCGGTCGACCCACGATCCGTTCCGCCCACCACGGGCGGTCCGCCCGCCATCGCCCACCAGACCGTCGCATCCACGGAATGCGACCGGCGATGAACGGCATCCCCACCGTCCTGCGCGCCCTGTACTACGGCGAACGCGCCCTGGAACAAGATCTGCTCGCCACCGCCGAACGCCACCCCGCCGAGCACGAGGTGCATCACGTCGCCATCGACCTCGCCCGCTGGTCACACGAGCACGCCGAACGCATCGCCCGCACCGTCGAACCCCACGGACTCCACCTGCCCAACCCCGCCGTGCCGCCGACTGCGTGGCAGCGAACGGAGCGACCCGCCCACGCCCTCGAGGAGCCCTCTGAACCCGACCTGCGCTTGCTGAGCGATCTGCGTGCCCTCCACCTCGCCGCCGCCGAGAACTCCCTCTACTGGGAGATGCTCGCCCAGGCCGCACAAGCCACCGGCGACAGCCGCCTGCTCGAACTCAGCACCGCCTGCCACCCGCAGACCCTGCGGCAGATGCGCTGGACGAACACCATGATCAAAACCCTCTCCCCGCAACTGCTCTCGAAGGCGAACGGCCCTGACGAAGCCGACGGATCGAAGGCGAAGCATTAGATCCCGGGCGTGGAAAGTCGGAGTCCACATGCCATGGGCCCCGGGGGAGGAGAGATGCCCGGGGCCTGGCGCGAAGGGAGGCCGCCCGTGTCCGCCCGGCTGTTGGTGTGGTCGGCTGGCGCGGGTCGTGGCTATGCGTCGGACCACCATGCTCCGCTCGCGGAGCGATGGCTCAGCGCCCGGCGGACCTGCTCAGCGTCTGCGCGTGCGGGATCGGCGCTGTGTAGCCCACCCAGCGATGCGCGTCCGTCCTGGCGGCCCGTCCGGCCCGCGTCATGGTCCGTCCGCTGTCGCGGACACGGCCTTCTCCCAGGGTTTGACCGCTGATTCCAGCAGATGAAGCAGGAGGCGGAGGGATGAGGGCCCGGTCAGCCGAGATCGAGAAGGCCGGCTTTGACAACGGCGCGGCCGAAGGGACTGGCGAGTTCGGCGAGACGCTCACAGTCCGCGTCACCCAGGACGGCGTAGGCGGGGAGGGCCAGGCGGTCGGTGCGGTCCTCGATGTGCCGGCGCAGGCGTGCGCCTTCCGGGCTGAGGGAGTCGCCGTCGAGGAGACCTCGCGTGCGTAGGCGCTCCTGGGTGTCGGCCCACTTCTCCTCGGGCCATGCACGGCTCGCCTTGAGGAAGTCGACCGGAACCTCACCGGTCGCGGCGTGCAGAATCAGGGCCTCCAAGCCTGAGACGCCCTCGCTCAGCAGGCACGCGACATGGCCGTCTCCACGGAACTCCCGGAGCAGTGTCTGAGCATGCCACAGCTGCAGTACCGGCTCCTGCGGCCAGGGCAGTGCGGCATGCGCGGCGAACAGCGGGCGGCCCTGCGCGTGCTCGCAGGCCGCCTCAGCAGCCCGGCGGGTCAGCGCCAGCACCTCGTCGAAGTTGGGCAACCCGTGGATTCCCGCCCGTCGCAGGGCTTCGCCCGCCGCGGCATACCGCGCTTCCAGCACCTGCTGCGGAGTGGTTGCGTCCCAGGCCCCATCGACCGCCTGCCGTACGACATCGGGGTTGAAGTTGTAGAAGGTCGATGTGACCAGCTCGGCGGATGCGCGGCCGAACGCGGCGCTCCTGGAGGTGAAGTACCCGGCGCGACCGCTCAGGCCGAGGTCCGCGTACCGTCGCCTCCCCTCGGGGACGAAGTAGATCATTGCGTGGACGGGCTCGAGGCGGCGCCAGGCCGCGCGCGCAGTCTCCATGGGTCACCTCTCCGGAGAGTCGACGAACAAGAAATTCGCTGCTGATTCAGTACTCGCCGTGCGCTCGCAGGTGTTCGAGCATGAGGCGGCTCAGCGCTTCGGGCGCCTCCTCGGGGATCCAGTGGCTGACGCCCTGCAGGGGCTCGAACCGGTACGGCCCGTTGACCCATCGCTCGGTTTCCTGCGCGGCTGCCGGGCCGAACGCGCTGTCCTCCGTGCTCCAGACGTACAGCGTGGGCAGGTCGACAACGTCGATCGCGCTGTCGGGGCGGCCGGACCGGTACCAGTTCAGCGCCGCGGTGAGAGCGCCGGGCTGGGACAGGTGGCGCACGTAGGCGTCCGCACTGTCTTGCGGGACCTTTCCGGCGTAGACATCCCGAAGCTCTTGGGCATCGTGGGCGAGCATGCGCTCCTCGGTCGCGGGTGTTTCGCGCCAGTCGATCATGTAGCGGGAGCGTTTGCGCTGATCCTGGTCGGTGCGCAGGGCGGTGGCCAGAGCGCCGGGGTGCGGGGTCGAGACAACCGTCAGGGTGCGTACGCGGTCGGGATGGGCGTGCGCGGTCCACCAGGCCACCGCGCCTCCCCAGTCATGGCCGACCAGGTCGAACGCCGCCCAGCCCAGTTCCTCACTGATCGCGACCACGTCGTCTACGAGAAGGCCGATGCGATAGTCCTCGGGCCGCGCGGGGCGGGCGCCGGGGGAGTACCCACGCTGGTCCGGTGCCACCACCCGGTAGCCGTGCGCGGCCAAAGCCTCGATCTGCCGTCGCCACACCAGCCCCGTCTGCGGAAAGCCGTGCAGCAGCAGCACCGGGCGGCCCTCGGGCGGTCCCGCCGCGATCGCGTCGAACAAACCCGCACCCGTGGAGATGCTCAGCTGAGTCACGGCCCACCTCTTTGTACCGACTGGTCGGTACCTTCCAGGTGCGGGAGTGAACTGTCAAGACCGAGGCGTGATTGAACTTGACGCCGAATTCAACTATAACCAGTCGGAAGGCCGACCCCTGGCCCCCGCAGCCATGGCATGTCATCGGTCAGCCGAGGAGTCGGTCAATGAGCCCTCTCCCCGCCGCAGTTGGCGTTCGGCACCCCCTACCGGCGATCGAGCCCGGCTCGCGGCGTTCGAAGTTCCGGCCCGAGGGTCCGGACGAACCGGACCAACAGGAAACAGTGAGGCGACATGAGGGAAGCAGTCATCGTTTCGACGGCACGGACGCCGATCGGCAAGGCGTACCGCGGCGCGTTCAACGACACCCAGGCGCAGGAACTTGCCGCCCATGCCCTTTCGCACGCGGTGCAGCGCGCCGGGCTCGAGGGAGGTGAGGTCGAGGATGTGGTCTTCGGCTGTGCCGTGCAGCAGGGGTCCTCGGGTTTCAACGTCGCGCGGCAGGCCGCTCTGCGTGCCGGACTTCCGGACATCGTGTCGGGGATGACGATCGACCGGCAGTGCTCGTCGGGTCTGATGGCCATTGCGACGGCCGCCAAGCAGATAGTCGCGGACGGAATGCAGGTCGCTGTCGGCGGCGGTGTCGAGTCGATCTCCTTGGTGCAGAACGACCACATGAACACCCACCGCATGACGGACCCCTGGCTGGTTGAGCACACGCCGGACATCTACCTGCCGATGCTGCACACGGCGGAGATCGTCGCCGAGCGCTACGGCGTGAGCCGGGAACGCCAGGACGAGTTCGCGCTGGTGTCACAGCAGCGCACCGCTGCGGCGCAGGACGCCGGCCGATTCGACCAGGAGATCGTCACGCTCGACAGCGTCAAGAAGGTCCTGGACAAGCAGTCCGGGGAGGTGCGGGACGAGGCTGTGACCCTGACCCGGGACGAGGGCAACCGCGCGTCGACGACGCTCGAGGGCTTGGCCGGGTTGGCGCCGGTGCTGCCGGACGGTCAGGTGAGCGAGCATTCCGGCGTCACGGCGGGCAACTCCTCGCAGTTGTCGGACGGGGCGTCGGCGTCGGTGCTGATGGAGTCGAAGGAGGCCGAGCGCCGCGGACTGGAACCGCTGGGCGTCTACCGGGGTATGACCGTTGCCGGTTGCGGGCCGGACGAGATGGGCATCGGGCCGGTGTTCGCCATTCCGAAGCTCCTGAAGCAGCACGACCTCACCATTGACGACATCGGCCTGTGGGAACTCAATGAGGCGTTCGCTTCACAGGCGTTGTACTGCCGGGACGAACTGCACATCGACCCGGAGCGGTTCAACGTCAATGGCGGCGCCATCTCGGTCGGTCATCCGTACGGAATGACCGGTGCCCGACTGGTGGGGCATGCCCTCATCGAGGGCAAGCGCCGGGGCGTCCGGTACGTGGTGATCTCGATGTGCGTCGGCGGCGGAATGGGCGCAGCCGGACTGTTCGAGGTTGCCTGAGGTGTCGACCGTGACGGACAAGGCGCGAACCGCGGTCCTCGTGGACTTCGGCGGGGTCATCACCTCCAGTGTGCTGCGGGCTTTCACCGACTTCGGCGCCTCGCTCGGCGGCGACCCGCGCCTGCCGCTCGACCTCCTCGGCAAGGACGAGGCATCACGCACCCTGCTGGTCGACCACGAGTGCGGCCGTATCGACGCCGAAGCCTTCGAGCGAGGATTCGCCGCACGGCTCCGTGCACACGGAGCCGACGTGGTGGCCGAGGGGCTCACGGCCCGCATGCAGGCGGCGATGTCGATCGACCAGGACATGCTCGCGCTGCTCGGTGATCTCCGAGCCGCCGGCCGTCCCGTCGCGCTCGTCTCCAATTCCTTCGGCACCGGAACCTACGACGGGGTCGAACTCGCCGCTGTCGCCGACGTGATCGTCATCTCCGCCGAGGTCGGGATCCGCAAGCCCTCCCGGCGGATCTACGCGATCGCATGTGAACGCCTCGGCGTCGACCCCGAGGAGGCGGTCATGATCGACGATCTGCAGCAGAACCTCGACGGAGCGGCGCGGATCGGAATCGAGGGCGTACTGCACACCAGCGCCCCCGATACCCGCCGCCAACTCGCCGAACGCTTCGGGATCACTACCTGACGAATCCACCGAGCGGCCGAGGTCGGTCATCCGGCCGCACCGCCCGAGGACTTGATGCCGAAGCCGGGCCAAGTCAACCCATCGGAGAGGGTGCGCCCGCACCATCACCTGCTCTCGTCCCGGAAGGCACGCCCATGACCAGCGTCTTCGATCCTGTGTGCCGCCACGCGGCCGCCACTCCCGACAGCATCGCACTGCGCGGCGCCACGGATCAGTGGACCTACCTTCGGCTGCGTGACGCGAGTATGCGGTACGCGGGAGCCCTGGTCGCCGCGGGCCTGTCCCCGGGGGACCGGGTGCTGCTCGCGGCGCCGTCGGTGCCCGAGTTCGTGGTGGCCTACCTCGGGATTCAGGCCGCGGGTTGTGTCGTGGTGCCGGTCAACACGATGTCCACCCGGGCCGAGGTCGAGTACGTTCTCGGCGATGCCGGATGCTCATTGGCGATCGCATGGCACGCCCTCGGCCCCGCTGTCGCGGAGGCGGCCGCGACGCTCTCGATGCCCTCTTGGACGCTGTCCCCGGGCGCGTCGGCCGCCGCTGCTCCTGTCGGCGTCGCCGACCGGCACCGCGACGAGACCGCGGCCATCCTGTACACCTCGGGAACCACGGGGCGGCCGAAGGGGGCCCAACTCACTGTCGGGAACCTGCTGTCCGCCGGGGAGATCGGCGCCGAGTGCAGCCGTGCCTCGAGCGCCGACCGTACCGGCACCGGACTCCCGCTGTTCCATGTGTTCGGCCAGGCATCGGTCATGATGGCGACCTTGACGGTGGGCGGCTCGATGTCGTTGCTGGCCCGGTTCGACCCGGCGTCGATGCTGGACATGCTCCGCCGCGACCGGCTCACCATCATGGCCGGTGTGCCGACCATGTGGAACGCGCTGCTGCACGCGGCGGGTGATGCGAGCCCGGCGGACTTCGCCGGGCTCCGTGTCGCCGTCTCCGGCGGCGCGTCGCTCCCAGGGAGATCGCCCGGGCCTTCGAGGCGCGCTTCGGCTGCACGATCCTCGAAGGGTATGGGCTCACCGAGACCACTGCGTTCGGCACCTTCAACGACCTCGACCGCGGCGGCAAGACGGGGTACACGGGCAGGGCAGTGCCGCGGACGCAGGTTCAGGTGCGTGACGACGACGGCCAGGAGTGTCCGCCGGGCACCGTCGGAGAGGTCCACATCAAGGGACCCACAGTGATGCGCGGCTACTGGAACCGCCCTGCGGACACCGCCGCGGCCATCTCGTCCGACGGCTGGTTCCGAACCGGCGACCTCGGTGAAACCGACACGGACGGGGACCTGCGCATCGTCGACCGCATCAAGGACCTGATCATCCGCGGCGGTTACAACGTCTACCCCGGCGAGGTCGAGGAAGTTCTCTACGAGCATCCGGACATCGTCGAGGCAGCCGTGATCGGCGTTCTGGACGAGCACTACGGCGAGGAGGTCGCCGCGCTCATCGCGGCCCGGCCCGGTTCCGGGCTCGGTGCTGCCGAGGTGACGACCTGGGCACGAGAGCGGCTGTCCGCCTACAAGATCCCGCGCATCGTCCGGTTCGTCGACGCGCTGCCCAAGGGCCCGAGCGGGAAGATTCTCAAGCGGTCCATCGACCGTGCCGCTCTGACCCGTGACACGCCGACCGCCGACGTTGCCGCCGACCGCCACTGAGCGTCCCGGCGTCCCCACCTTACGGATGGTGAGCATGGTGTCGGATTCAAGTACAGTTTCCGGGATGGACACCACTGCTCCCGAGGAGATCGACGGCGACGAAGCGCCACCCATGGCGCCCCTCTCGCACCTTCGCGAGCCGCCTACGACGAAGCGCGGAGCTCGGACACGGGCCGCATTGGTGAAAGCCGCACGGAAGGTGTTCGAGCGGGACGGTTACCTCGACACCCGCCTGACCGACATCACCAAAGAAGCTCAGTGCGCGGCGGGATCCTTCTACACCTACTTCGCCAACAAGGAGGAGGTGCTCGCGGCCGTCCTCCTGGAGGCGCAGGAGGACATGATGCACCCCGGCATGCGCCGGGTGCAGGGCACCGACGACCCCTATGCGGTACTCGAGGCGAGCAATCGCGCGTACCTCGAGGCGTACAAACGGAACGCGAAGCTGATGGGCCTGCTCGAGCAGGTCGCCCAAGTGGAGCCGGAGTTCCGCGACTTCCGAAGCCGGCGCGCCGACGCGTTCATCCGCCGCAATGCCCGCGGCATCGCCGACCTGCAGGCGCGGGGTGTCGCAGACCGTGAGGTCGATCCGATGATGGCCTCCCGTGCGCTGTCGGGCATGGTCAGCGTCATGGCCTACAACGCCTTCGTGCTCGCCGAACGGCAAGAAGAAGGTGCTTCGGCGGACTTCGAGGAGCTCGTGTCCACGGTCACCCGGCTCTGGGCGAACGCCCTTCGTTTCCCCGACCACCGCTGATCCGGCGGCTGCACCACACCACCTGCCTCACAGCACCCGGCACCGCCGGGTGCTTCTCCTTTTTTGCCTCCTCCGCAGGGGCGGTCAGTTCGTTCTTCTTCGTGCGGTGTCCTGCATCCCGCTATTGAACTTGACGTCGGATTCAACTATACAGTTCAGCAGAGCACGGCCTCACGATCTCCGGGCCGGTCCCGGCCTCGCACGCCCCGCCACCGAGAGGGTTCGCTGTGAACGTTGCACAAAGAGTCGCTGTCGTCACCGGTGGTGGCGCAGGCATCGGCAGTGCGCTGGTCGCACGGCTCGCTCGCGCAGGCGCCCGGGTCGTCGTCGCGGACCTCGACGCGGACAGCGCGCGGGCGGTGTCGCAGAGCGTCAACGCCGACCATCCGGGAAGCACCGTCAGCGCCGGCGCGGACGCGTCGGACACCGAGCAGATCCAGCAGTTGGTCGACCTGGCGGAGAGCACCTTCGGCCCAGTCGACCTCTACTTCGCGAACGCGGGCATCGCCGGGGCGCCCGGCCTCGACGCGAGCGAGCAGGACTGGGACCACTCGATCGACGTGAATCTGCGCGCCCACATCCGTGCGGCAAGGCTGCTGGTACCGGGGTGGCTCGAGCGCGGTGAGGGCTACTTCGTGAGCACGGCCTCGGCGGCGGGACTGCTCACCCAGATCGGCTCCGCCACGTACGCCGTCACCAAGCACGCGGCCGTCGCCTTCGCCGAATGGCTGAGCGTCACCTACGGCGATCGCGGGGTCCGGGTCAGCTGTCTGTGCCCGATGGGGGTGAACACCAAGCTGCTGTACTCCGGGGAGGACTCGGGGGACGCCCTGGGAAGAGCCGCGACGCGAGCCGTCACCTCCGCCGGTGACGTCCTCGAGCCGGCCGAAGTCGCCGACGCCGTCCTGGCCGCAATTGGCGACGAGCACTTCCTCGTCCTGCCGCACGAAGACGTTCTTGAGATGTACCGGCACAAGGGCTCGGACTACGACCGGTGGCTGCGCGGAATGCGTCGGTACCAGAGCTCCCTGCTGGCGCAGGGATGACCGGCGCGCCGGGCGAGCTCGTCCTCGCCGAACACCGAGGGCCGGTGCTGCTGCTCACGTTCAACCGGCCCGCCAAGCTGAACGCCTGGACCGAAGAACTCGAGGACCGCTATTTCGCGCTGCTCGACGCCGCCGAGGACGACCCGGACGTACGTGCCGTCGTGATCACCGGCGCGGGACGCGGATTCTGCGCCGGAGCCGACCTGCAACTGCTGCGGGCGGTCGGCGAGGTCTCCGAGGCGGACAGGGCACGGCGCCGTCCGCGGAACGTTCCGCGGACCCTGCGCAAGCCGCTGATCGGCGCGATCAACGGGGTGGCCGCCGGCCTGGGCATGGTGGAGGCGCTCTACTGCGACATCCGCTTCGGCTCGCCCTCGGCCCGGTTCATCACGGCATTCGCGCAGCGCGGGCTGATCGCCGAGTACGGGATCTCCTGGCTGTTGCCCCGGCTGGTGGGGCACAGCCGGGCAGCGGACCTGTTGCTGTCGAGCCGCATGGTGGATGCCGAGGAGGCTTTCCGTGTCGGACTCCTCGACCACCTGGTCCCCACCGCCGACGTGGTGGATGCCGCTGTCGCGTACGCCGCCGATCTGGCGAGGTGCTGCTCCCCGGCATCCATGGCCGCCATCAAGAGCCAGCTGAGCAACGACGCGGACGGCACCTACGCCGATTCCGTGAGCCGGGCGGAAGGCCTCATGCTCCAGGCCTTCCGCGGGTCCGACGTCGTCGAAGGCGTGGCCAGTCACCTGGACAAGCGCCCGCCCAACTTTCCCTCCCTACCCGTCAGGAGTTCGGATGTCCCTGTTTGAGATGTCGGACCGCGCCAAGAAGTACCAGGCGGATCTGCTCGAGTTCATGGATTCACGCGTCTACCCCGCCGAGGCGGTGTACGACGAGCAGATGCGCGCGTCGGGCGACCCGCACTTCCACCCGCCGGTCATCGAGGAGCTCAAGGCCGAGGCGCGCAGGCGTGGACTGTGGAATCTGTTCCACCCGCACCCGGACTGGGGCCCCGGTCTGACCAACCTCGAGTACGCGCCGTTGGCGGAGATCATGGGCCGCAGCCACATCGCCTCCGAGGCCTGCAACTGCAACGCGCCCGACACCGGCAACATGGAGGTGCTCACGCTGTTCGGCAGCGACGAGCACAAGGAGAAGTACCTGGGGCCCCTGCTCGACGGAACGATGGCTTCGGCCTTCGCGATGACCGAGCCGCGTGTCGCCAGCTCCGACGCCACCAACATCGAGCTGCGGATGGAGCGCGACCGCGACGAGTACGTGCTCAACGGCCGCAAGTGGTTCGCCTCGAACGCGATGCACAAGAACTGCAAGGTGCTCATCGTGATGGGCAAGACCGACCCCACGGCGGCCCCACATCGCCAGCAGTCGATGATGGTCGTCCCGATCGACGCCCCCGGGGTCACTGTGGTCCGGAACCTCCCGGTGTTCGGGTACGCGGATCGCGAGGGCCATGCGGAGATCATCTTCGAGGATGTCCGGGTGCCGGCCAAGGACGTACTCAAGGGCGAGGGCGAGGGTTTCGCGATCAGCCAGGCCCGGCTCGGGCCCGGTCGCATACACCACTGCATGCGGGCCATCGGCGCGGCCGAGAGGGCGCTGGAACTGATGTGCCGGCGTGCACAGTCACGGGTGACCTTCGGCAGTCCGGTCGCCGAACGGTCCAACATCCAGGACTGGATCGCGGAAGCGCGTATCGACATCGAGATGATCCGCCTGCTCACGCTCAAGGCCGCCTATCTCATGGACACGGTCGGGAACAAGGAAGCGCGCACCGAGATCGCGGCCATCAAGGTGGCCGCCCCCGACATCGCGTTGAAGATCGTCGACCGCGCGATTCAGGTGCACGGGGGAGCCGGAGTGACCGACGACTTCCCCTTGGCGATGATGTACGCGCATCTGCGGACGTTGCGGCTGGCGGACGGTCCCGACGAGGTTCACAAGCGGGCCATCGCCAAGCAGGAACTGCGGCAGTACCGCGACACCACGGCGGCGGTGAGCTGAGGTGACAGGACTCGATCTCACCGGTCGCACCGCCGTCGTCACCGGGGCCTCACGCGGTATCGGGCTGGCGGTCGCCCAGGCCATCGCCGCGGCCGGCGGAAACGTCGTCCTCACCTCCCGGTCCCAGGAAGCGGCGGACGCCGCCGCGGCCCAGGTCAAGGGCACGGCGGTCGGCATCGGTGCGCATGCCGTCGACGAAGAGGCGGCCCAGCGCTGTGTGGACCTGACGCTCGAGCGCTTCGGCAGCCTGGACATCCTCGTCAACAACGCGGGGACCAACCCGGCGTTCGGGCCGGTCATCGACCAGGACCACGGTCGGTTCGCGAAGACCTTCGACGTGAACCTGTGGGCGCCCGTCCTGTGGACGGGTCTGGCCACGCGGGCCTGGATGGGGGAGCACGGCGGTGCGGTCGTCAACACCGCGTCGGTGGGCGGCATGGCCTCCGAGGCGAACATCGGGTTGTACAACGCCTCGAAGGCCGCACTGATCCATCTCACCAGGCAACTGGCCATGGAACTCTCGCCGAAGGTCCGCGTCAACGCGGTGGCACCGGGTGTGGTGCGCACGAAGCTGGCCGAGGCTCTGTGGAAGGAGCACGAGCAGGCGGTGTCCGCCTCGGTGGCGCTGGGCCGCATAGGGGAGCCTGCCGACATCGCCTCCGCGGTCGCCTTCCTCGTCTCGGACGCCGCGAGTTGGATCACCGGCGAGACCATGGTGATCGACGGGGGGCAACTGCTCGGTGACGCGCTCCCGTTCAGGCAAGGGGCCGGCATCGGTGTCTGACGCGGACATTCTCGGCATCGACGCCGGGGCGGTGGGCCGCTGGTTCGCAACCCTCGGCGTCGACTTCGCCGGGCCCTTGGCCTTCGAACGGATCGGGCTGGGCCAGTCGAATCTGACGTATCTCGTACAGGACCAGGACGGCCGCAGATGGGTGCTGCGGCGCCCGCCACTGGGTCGTCTGCTGGCGTCGGCGCACGACGTGGCCCGCGAGGCGCGGATTCTGCGGGCCCTGGAAGGCACCGCCGTCCCGACCCCGCGGGTGCTCGGGCTGACCGATGATCCCGCCGTGACCGAAGTCCCGCTGCTGCTCATGGAGTTCGTGGACGGCGAGGTCGTCGACAGGATGTCGATCGCGCGGTCGTTGACGCCCGAGCGCCGCCGGGCGATCGGGATGTCGTTGCCACGGACGCTGGCGAAGATCCACGCGGTCGATCTCGAGGCGGCCGGGCTGACCGGTCTGGCCGGCCACAAGCCGTATGCGCAGCGTCAGCTCAAGCGGTGGTCGGCCCAGTGGGAGAGGTCCAGGACCCGCGAGCTGCCCGTCCTGGAGGACCTCACCCGGCGACTCGTCGCGGCCGTGCCGGAGCAGTGTGAACTGACGCTCGTGCACGGGGACTTCCATCTGCGCAACGTCATCACCTCCTACGACAGCGGGGAGGTGAGCGCGGTGCTCGACTGGGAGCTGTCGACACTGGGAGACCCGTTGGCGGACTTGGGCAGCCTGCTGGCCTACTGGCCGGCCAAGAGTGAGAACACCTTGAGCGACTTCGTCGCGACGGCTCTCGACGGTTTCCCGCCCCGCGAGGAACTCGTGGCGGCCTACTCGGCGGCGTCGGGACGCGACTTGAAGGCGTTGGGCTACTGGCACGCGATGGGACTGTGGAAGGTGGCGATCATCGGGGAGGGCGTCATGCGCCGCGCGATGGACGAACCGCGGAACAAGGCCGCGTCGGGGACCCCGACCGCTGCGCGCATCGACGCACTGGTGGCGAAGGCCCACGAAGTCGCGGACATGGCAGGCATCTGACCACCGGTACGTCAGACCCGGCGTGGGCGCGGTGCCAGGAGCGCCGGCCCTGGCCCGGCTTCCGGTGCCGGGTGTCCGGGATTCGGGTGTCGTCGGGCTGTGGCCTCGTCCTGTCGCCCGCCCCGCGCAGGGCGTTTCAGCCGGTCGGTGCCGTCAGATGGATCAGGATGCCGCATACCTCGTCCACGATCTCCAGGGCCTCCGTCTCGTCCCCGCAGTCGCCCAGCTCGCGTGCCGCACCGCCGATCACGGTGGTGAGCACTCTCACCCGAACCCGGCCGGCACGTCGCTTCTCGTCCACCTCCAGGAGCCGGGCGTTGCGCCGTACCCACGCGCGGTCCCACTGGCGGCGCAGGGCGTCGAAGCCCGCGGGACCGTCGTCCTCCGCGATGAGTCTGCCGAGCCGCCGGTTGTTCCAGGCACCCTCCAGGTACGCCCTGGCTCCCGCCACGAAGAGGGCGATGGGGTCGTCCACGCCACGGCCTCGCTCGGCGGTCAGCGTGGCTGCGGTCCGGCGCTCCTGTTCCTCCCGGAACTCCTCCCAAAGGGCGAGGTAAAGCCCTCGCTTCCCGCCGTAGTGCTGGAAGAGGCTGCCCACCGGGATGCCGGCGCGCGCCGCGATCTCGGCGAGACCGGCGTCGGCGTAACCGCGCTCGGTGAACGCCTCCAGCGCTGCGTCAAGAAGCGCACTGCGGACCGTACGGTGCTCCCCGGTGGCTGCCTCCGGCCGGTCCATTCCCTCATGCCCGTCCGCCGGCTGACGCAGCGCCTCGGTCCCGGCAGACTCCACGATGCCGCTCACCGGCAATCCCCACCTTCCCCGGCCCCGTCGCGGATGGCGAGGGCGACCAGCAGTTCCAGGAGGTCGGCGATCCGGCGCGGATTGCGCCCGGTGCGTTCCTCGATCCGGCGCAATCGGTAGTGCGCCGTGTTGTGGTGCACCCGCAGCCGGTCGGCGGCCAGCCGCAGGTTGAGGTCGGCCTCCGCGAAGGCCCGTATGGTGGTCGCCAGCGTGTCGCCACGTCCGCGGTCCTCCTCCAGCAGCGCACGCACGCGGGGATCGACCAGCTGCCGGGCGAGGTCGTCGCACGCAGCGCCAGATAGTCGAACGGGGACAGCCGCGGCAGTCCAACAGCTCGTCCCACAGCACCTGCCGGCCCACCCGGAAGGCACTGATCCAGTCCTCGAGGGCGAACCCCGCGCGTGCCCTGCGCATGGCTGCCGCGCGGCTGAAGACCACGGCACTGGACGGTGTCGCGTTCACCGTCGAGCCGGGCACCGCCGTGGGGCTCATCGGACCGAACGGAGCCGGCAAGACCACCTTGTTCAACTGCCTCACCAGGCGCTGCACCCCTGATGCGGGGACGGTCCGGTTCGAGGACGAGGACCTGCTCGCCCTCCCACCGCACTCCGTGGCCGGGCGCGGAATTGCCCGCACCTTCCAGAATCTGGGTCTGTTCCCACGGCTCAGCGGTCCGGGAGAACGTCATGGTCGGCTCCCACAGCCGGGGGCATACGGGACACCTCGCCGCGGCGCTCCGGCTGCCCCGCGTCCGGCGGGAGGAGAGGGAACTACGTGACCAGGCGGACGACTTGCTACGGCGTCTCGGTCTGGCGGATGTCGCCGACCACCCCGCCTCCGGGCTGCCGTTCGGCACGCTCAAACGCGTCGAACTCGCCCGGGCGCTCGCGGTACGGCCCCGGCTGCTGTTGCTCGACGAACCCGTCAACGGGCTCAGCCACGGCGAGGTCGACCAATTCTGAACCCGCTGCACATCGTGAACAACGTGTCCTCGTCAGCCACCGTGCTCAAGCCTGTCGGGTTCAAGAACGTCCAGGGCGTGGTCTCCGCGACCTACTTCAAGGACCCCGCCGACCCGCAGTGGGCCGACGACGCGGAAATGAAGACGTACCAGGACGCGCTGCGCACGTACGCGCCCGGCTCCGACCCGGCCAACCAGTTCAACGCTTACGGCTGGGCCGCAGCCTCCAGCCTGCACAAGGCCCTGGACGCGATGACGTGCCCGACCAGGAGGGGATGCGGGACGCCGTGCGCAACCTCAAGGACGTCAAGGTGGACATGCTGCTGCCCGGTGTCACCCTCTCCACCGGGCCCGATGACGCCTTCCCGATCGAGACGATGCAGCTGATGCGGTTCGAGGGCGAGCGCTGGCAGCTGTTCGGTGAGCCGGTGGACACCCGCAAGGAGTTCGGCCCGCTGGCGAAGTGAGCCGGGCGGGGGCGGCCCCGGTCGATGCCCTGTCCCTGGGGACCGCCCCTCATCGGCGTGTGATTCATCACAGCAAGTTATATTGTGCACAATTTAATTGCTGGCTAGATTTTGGGAATCAACGGCACTGTCAGAGAGAGGCAGCACCATGGATCCCGTCAGCTATGAGGACTACCGCCCCGCCGAACGTCCGGGCTATCAAGCCGAGTTGGACGCAGTGGTCGCACAGGTGGCGCAGCGGACCGGCGCCTCCGTCGAGCGCGAGGCCGTCGGCCGCGCCGTCCGTACTGCCCACGGAAAGACGTACGGCCTTCTCAAGGCCACCGTCACGGTTGGTGACAACCGCGGCTCCCACGCCCAGGGCATCTTCGCCCGGCCCACCGTGTACGACGCCGTCGTCCGCTACTCCAACGGCCTGGGCCACCAGCGTCCCGACCACCAGCTGGGCGCGGCGTGCGGGATGGGCATCAAGCTGTTCGGCGTCCCCGGCCGGTCACTGCTGGCCGATGAACCGGACACCGGTACCTTCGACCTGAACCTGATCAACAATGACGTCTTCTTCGCGAACACCGCGTATGACTACATGGTCATCGAGGAGCTGTTCGCGGAGCTGCCCGAAGGCCTGGCGAACCCCGCCCGCCGCAAGACCTGGATGGCGGAGTTCCTGACCCGCCGGGGCACGCTCACCGATCCCGCCGGCTGGCTGTGGGACGAACTGTTCGCCATGCTCTCGTTCACCACCGTCCCGCGCAGGAACCTGCTTTCGTACACCTACAACAGCATGGGTGCCTTCCGATACGGCGACCACATCGCCAAGATCCGTACCGTGCCGACGGCCGAGTCCCTGGCCGCCCTCACACACCAGATCGTGGACGTGCGCGCGGACAACGAGGCGTTCCGCCGCACGCTGGTTGCCGAGGCCACGGAGCGCGACCATTCCTTCGAGCTCCAGGTGCAGCTCAACACCGATCTGGCTCGTATGCCGGTGGACAACACCTCCGTGAAGTGGCCCGAGGAGTCGTCCCCCTGGGTGACCGTCGCCCGTGTGGACCTCCCGCGTCAGGACATCGGCGGGGAGGACAACGTGGCGGCCGCCGACGCCACGTCGATCACACCGTGGCGCTCCCGGGAGGAGCACCGGCCCATCGGCGAGATCCAGCGGGTGCGGCAGGAGGTGTACCGGCGCTCGTCCATCGAGCGGCACCGCATCAATGGACAACAGCGGCGCGAACCGGTCAGTAGCGCGCAACTGCTCGGTTGAGCCGGCACCGCCGCCCTCGTCGGTGCTGCGGGCCTGGGGGCGAACTCCTCCGTCAGCTCAATGTGGCTGAACCGACCTACCCCTGCTCGGGGACGGCCATCTCGCCCAGCAGCGACCAGTCCTCCTGCGGAATGTTCGCGTTCACGATGCGGGGTGTCTCGATCAAATGGGGCGGCAACGTCTGCTGCGCGGCCCTGAAGTGCGCCGACTGCACGTGAGCAGCGCCTGCTTCGTCATCGCGGAAGGCCTCGACCAGGACGTACTCCGTGGGGTCGGCCACGCTTCGCGACCAGTCGAACCAGAGGCAGCCGGGCTCCCGGCGCGTGGCTTCGGTGAAGTCGGCGGCGATGTCCGGCCACCGGTCGGCATGCTCGGGACGGACTCGGAACTTGGCGGTGATGAAGATCATCAGCCTTCGTGTCTCCTTGGACGTGGGTCGTCTCGGTTGCGGTCCGGCAGCAGATGACGGAGGCCGGCATGTGCGGCCCGTCCGGTATGCCGGGTGGTGCGGTTCGAAAGGGCCGGCATTGGAGTGCCGGCCATGCCGGTCCGCCGAACGCGCTGTCGCCGGCTCGTACCCTGCGACCAGTGATACGTGGCGACAAGATCGTACGACGTAAGCCGCGCATGGGCAGGGCGTCCTGCCCGCGTCCGCCGGTCATTTTCCCGTACGACCGTCCGCGCATCGTCGCCCTCGACCGGCTCGACCTCCAGGGTGCCGGCGAAGGCGCGGCGCTCCGCGACCAGGTCCGCGCCCAGCACCCGCGAGGCGGCCATGGCGAAGGCGGACTGGGCGGCCATGAGGTCGGCCGGGCCGGGACCGGTGACCAGGACGGTCTCACCGGGGTGCATGCGGACACCGCGGCACACCCCCGCCGCCACCGGAAACGACGACGGTCTGGCCGGGCTCGGGCTGCCCGGCGTCGATCAGGCCGATCGGGCCGGGCCGGGCCGGGTCGGATCAGGACAGGACGTGTTCGTGATCAAGGGAGCGATCCGGCGCGACGGCTCGATACATCCGACTATTTCTTCAACTCCGAGCCACAGCCGTGTCATTGACAAGCCAGCGCTGCGATTCCATGCTCTGAACATCCGATGAATGGAGAGCCGTGGTGCAGGAATCCAGTTCATTCGTGAGACGCCAAGTACTCGGAGCCGCAGCGGGTGCAGCCGCAGCTGGCGTGATCCCCGCGGCGGCCCCGTCCCTGGCCGCGTCCGCGCAGACGGGCAGCTCGGAAAAGGAGGCTGAGTGGGTTGGCAAGGACGGCGTCTGGGGCGCCGTTCCGGACCCCGTGCCCGTGCCGCTCGAGGCCTATGCCGACAACGACGGCATCGACACCGCCTCGGCGCGCGGCGGGGACTTCGACGGGTCCGGCTACACCTTCCCTGGTGAGGAACTGACTGCCGGTCGCGTCGAAGTGGACGGGGTGTCCTACCTCTTCCCCTCATCCGGTTCCGGCCCGAACAACGTGGTCGCGATGGGGCAGCGCATCGAGCTCCCCAAGGGCCATCATCTGTCGCTGCTGTTCCTGACGGCCGGCAGCTACGGCGACGCGGCCGGTACCGCGACCGTGCACTACGCGGACGGATCGACGACCACGGCCCAACTCGGCGGAGGCGACTGGTATCAGGCGGGCGGCGCCCTCTCCGCCCCGTACCGGTACCGTCCGGACGGCACGAAGGACGAGCACCGCGTCGGCATCGGGTCGGCGGAGGTGTGGTGCGATGCCAGGCGCGAGGCCGTCGCGGTCACGCTGCCCATCACGCACCGTCCCGAGCCGAACAAGGCCTCTCTCCACGTGTTCGCGCTCACGGTCCAACCGGCCGCCCAGGGCAAGGCCCTGACGCTGCGTCATGCCCACTCCACGGCCTCGCTGCTGGATCCCGGCGGCGCCCAGAGCGTGGAGGCGACGCTCGTCAACGCGGGGACGGAGCCCGTCCTTGCGGCAGACGGCGTGACCGTGCGCGTGGACGTGCCCGGCGCCCGCACGGTGCGACCCGTGTCGGTGCCGCGTCTCGACCCGGGCGAACAGAGCCGCCTCCGCATCGGGATACGCAGCAGGGGACAGACGCCACCCGGAACCCAACAGGACGGCAGTGTCATCGCCCACGGTCGCGGCGGGCGGGCCGCCGTCGCGGGCAGTCGGCTCACCCTCGGTGTGGCCGACTACGAAGCGACGGACACCTCACTGGCCGGGCACCAGGCGCCGTACTGGTTCAGAGACGCCAAGTTCGGCATCTTCATCCACTGGGGCGTCTACTCCGTCCCGGCCTGGTCGCCGGTCGGCAAGCAGTATGCCGAGTGGTACTGGAACCACATGCAGGACCGGAACAACGCCGTGTACGCCCATCACGCACAGACGTACGGCGAGGACTTCGCCTACGACGACTTCATCCCCATGTTCCGGGCCGAACGGTTCGATCCGCGGGCGTGGGTGGAGCTGTTCCGGGACGCGGGCGCGCAGTACCACGTCCTGACCTCGAAACACCACGAGGGCTTCGCGCTGTGGGACACCAAGCTCTCCGAACGGAACTCGGTGAAGATGGGGCCCGGGCGGGACCTGGTGCGCGAACTCTTCGACGCGTCGGCGAAGTACACACCCGAGCTGCACCGCGGTCTGTACTTCTCGATGCCGGAGTGGTTCAACCCCGACAACCCGTGGATGGGGCACGCTCCGCGCAATCCCTACACCCTCGAACCGCTGCCGTACACCGGATACGTCTCCGGCAAGGACTACGTGAAGGACTATCAGGCCCCGCAGATGCTGGAGCTGATCCACGACTATGCCCCGGAGCTGTTGTGGTGCGACATCGGAGGGGTCAACGACAGCCGCAACGTCCTGGCCGAGTACTTCAACCTTGCGAAGAACAGCCGCAAGCCGGTCGACGTGGCGGTCAACGACCGAGCCGGAATCCCCTTCCACGACTTCACCACGCCCGAGTACACGACCTACGCGAACACCGTCGTGGCGAAGTGGGAGTCCAGCCGAGGCCTCGACCCGTTCAGCTACGGCTACAACCGGGCCACTCCCGATGACGCGTATATGACGACGAAGGAGGTCGTGCACAACCTCGTCGACATCGTCTCCAAGAACGGCAACCTGCTCCTCGACATCGGCCCGCGTGCCGACGGCACCATCCCCGAGATCATGCAGACGCGGCTGCGTGAGACCGGCCGCTGGCTCAAGGTCAACGGCGAGGCGATCTACGACACCACCTACTGGTCCCGCATGGCGCAGCTCGGCGAGGACCTTCGTTTCACGGTGCGGCAGGGCAAGGCGTTCTACATCCACTCCCTGGCCGAGCCGGGAAGCCGCCTGACCGTCGAGGCGCCGGTGCCCATCCGCAGCGGTGACAAGGTGACGCTGCTCGGCCACGACCGGCCGCTGACCTGGGCCGTGGGAGGTGGAGCACTGGTCATCGACGTGCCGGGGGCCGCTCGGGCGGCGGGGGAGCACGTGTGGGTCTTCAAGGTGAAGTGGAGCAACTGAGCGTCCCCTCCAGCTGCCATCGCTTGGGCGCTCCCCGCAGACGCGTCCAGGCGTTCGCGCTAACCCTTCGCCATCATCTCCGTGTCGTACCACTCGATGGTGGTGCCGATGAGGCTGGCGGCGACGATGCGTTTGAGGTTGCTCGGGGGTGGGGGAGCGGTGGTTGCGGAGGCCATGTTCGCCACTTCCTCGTGTGCGGTGGGGACGGGTATGTGTTCGCACACGGTAGGAATCCGGCAGGTCAGGGGCACATGTGGTGGGACTACAAAGTTCGGGGGCGGGGTGTGCGTGTTGCCCCTATGTCGGGGCTTCGATAGCCGTACCGAGGTCTTGATCGGCAGTAGATCCGCCCAACCGGATGAAGGCATGTGGTGACGCACCCAGCGCTACCGGCAAGAGCTGAGACGAGTATCCGGTGGCCACGTCCTACCGAGGACTCAGTGCTGGCGGGATGCGTCGCATGCTCGCTGCACACACGGTAGACACGACGCCATCCTCGGCGCCCTCCGGGCACGAGACGCCCGCACCTGAGTCCGATCGGTCTCAGTCCGAGCCGAGGGGAATCCGTAGGCGCACCCGGTAGCCACCCTCCGCGGTGGGGCCCGACTCCAGGGTGCCGCGCAGGATCTCGGCCCGTTCCCGCAGGCCGATCAAGCCGTGCTGGGAACCGGGCAGAGACAGGGAGAGACGCGTGGGCCGGGTGTTAATGACGGTCACTCCGACGTCGTCGCCGGCCTGCCACAGCTCGACGGAGGCCGTGGCGCCGGGGGCGTGCTTGCGGACGTTGGTCAATGCCTCTTGGACCGTGCGGTAGATGGCCCGTTGGGCGGGTGTGCCGACGGTCGGCGGAAGTTCACCCGCCAACTGCGTCTCAGCGCCGCTTGATTCCACCAGCTTGTGCAGCTCGGCGAGGGTGGGCTGAGGAGTCAGCTCGGTGGCATGGCCGCCGGAGGCGCGCAGCAGCGTGACCATGGTGCGCAGTTCGTCGAGGGTGTCGACGCTCAGCGAACGGATCGTGCGGGCGGCCTCTTTGGCGTCCGCGTCCCTGGCGGCGACCTGCAGGGCTCCTGCCCGTACGGCGATCAGGCTGACCTGGTGGGAGACCACGTCGTGCATCTCCCGGGCCAGCAGCGTACGTTCGCGGGCGATCACGGCTTGGGCGTGCAGTGCCCGCTCGTGCTCCCTGGCCTCCTCGATCTCGACCAGCCGCCGTGCCAAGTCCCTTTGTGCCTGGATGAGTTGACCGAAGAGGACCGGGGCGGCAGCGATTGCCAGGCTGTACACGAAGGCGATCAGCGTCATGGTCCGGTCGACCTCGGCGACGCCGGCGAGCGGCCAGGGGGTGCTGCTTGCCAGAGCGCTCAGTGCGACGCAGACCGCGAGGAGAGGGCGGTTGCGGGAGCGTTCGGCCAGGGTGAACAGCGCGACGAGCGGAGCGAGGGCGACATCCTGCATGAGCGCGATCGGCAGGGTCAGCAGGAACACGGCGAGCGGGAACCTGCGTCGGAAAGCCAGCGCGGCGCAGCCGAGCGCGGCCAGCGCGACGCCAAGTCGCGTGTCGTCCCAGAGGTTGAGCCAAATGTCCACGGCTGCCGCAGCCACCAGGAAGAGGTCGACGACCGGCGCGGGCACACGCGTCCACAGCGCGCGTGCGCGGCTCATCGTCCGGCTTTCGGCTGCGGGGGCTCATCCAGCAGTCCGGCCCGCTGCGCCAGCAGCGCGGCCTGCACCCGGCTCGTCACCCGCAGCTTCGTGAGGATCGCGCTGACGTGGTCCTTGACCGTGCCGGCGCCCAGGTGGATGCGCGCCCCGATGTCCGCGTTCGACAGCCCCTCCGCCACCAGGACGAGGACATCGCGCTCGCGGGCGGTGAGCAGCCGGACGCGGGCCGCCGCCTCGTCGACGGGCGCCTCGGTGCCGGGATGGCTGTGCAGCAGCGTCCGGGACGCCTTGGGGGACAGCACGACGCCGCCCGCGGCCAGGGTGCGCACCAGGTGGGCCAACTGCTCCGGCTCGGTGTCCTTGAGGAGGAATCCGGCCGCGCCGGAGTTCAGCGCGGTCAGGATGTACTCGTCGGCGTCCAACGTCGTCAGCATCGCCACCACCGGAGCGTCGGCCCTCGTCCGCAACTCCCGCAGGACGGTGAGTCCGTCGACGTCCGGCATCCGGATGTCCAGCAGAACCACGTCGGGCCGCTCCCGGCGGACGGTCTCCACGGCCTCGCCGCCGCTCGCGGTCGCGACGACCTCGATGTCGTCGGACGCGCCCAGAATGAGCCCGAACCCGGACCGGACCAGTGCCTCGTCGTCCACCACCACTACCCGCACCACCGGGTTCACGCGCTCCGCCCCACCTTCGTCCATGTCGTCCGGCGCCTTGCCGCCTTGACCCTAGACCCCTGGTGAGGGCCGGCGGCCCGGCGAGCCGCAGCTCCAGCCACACGGCGGGGGTATCACCCTCCGGTCGGCAGGGACACAGCAGACCTGTGCCGGGTACTCCCCGGCCCGCACGATCTTCAGGCTGACAGCCATGACACAGCCCTCGAACACCGCCATGCTCCCGGCCGACGTCAAGGATCGGACACGCGAGAGCAGTAAGTCCCCGACGGGCACACCCGGCGTGGGCCGGCTGGTCGGCCTGGACCTGGCCCGCGGCCTCGCCGTCTTCGGCATGTACGCGGCCCATGTCGGCCCCGACCCCAGCGAGGGCGGAGTGATCGGGTTCCTGATGGAGCTGGCCCACGGTCGCTCCTCCGCCCTCTTCGCGTTCCTGGCGGGTTTCGCCGTCGTGCTCATCACCGGGCGCAGCAGCCCGAAGACGGGCCGGGCCGGACGCCAGGCCGTCGCCAAGGTGCTCATCCGGGCCATGATCCTGCTGGCCCTGGGGACAGCGCTGACCATGTCCGGCACCCCGGTCGAGGTGATCCTCGCCTTCTACGGCGTGTACTTCCTGCTGGTCCTGCCGCTGTACCGGCTCGGTACCGGTCCCTTGGCAGCCATAGCCGCGGGCACGGCCCTCGTCCTGCCCCAGGTGCTGTACGTGGTGCAGCCGATGTTTCCCGACCGGGAATTCCCCTCGCCCGGCCGGCCCGACGACCTCGTCTCCCTGCTCTTCACCGGAAGCTACCCGGCCCTGACGTGGATCCCGTTCGTCATCGCCGGCATGGCCGTGGCCCGCCTCGACCTGGCCGCCACCGCCGTGCCCGCACGCCTGGCGTGGGCCGGTGTCGCGCTCGCGGTCATCGGATACGGCGGCTCCTGGCTGGCGCTCCACCTCGTGCCCGGCGCGCTCCCCGCCATCGGTGCATCCGGGTGGGGCGGGAACCCGGCGAGCGCGTGGTGGTCCGACACGGCCGGTGGCCCGTCGGACACCCCCTACTCGCTGCTGGTGGCCTCCCCGCACAGCGAGACGACGCTGTCGATCCTCGGCAGCACCGGCGTGGCGATCGTCGTCGTGACGGCCTGCGTCGCGGCAACGAGCCCCTTCCCCCGTCTGCGCCGCCTGGCGGGTCCGGTCGTCGCCGTCGGCTCCATGTCGCTGACCGCCTACGTGTTTCACATCGTCGGCATCCAGCTTCTCGGTATCGAGTCGCTGCCCGGGTCGCCGTTGCACGTGCTGGTCGGCTTCGTCGTGGCTGTCACGGTGTGCGCGGTGCTCTGGTCCCGGTTCTTCTCGCGTGGCCCACTGGAGTGGCTGATGGCGAAGGCGACCGGTGTCGCGCGCCACGTCCGGTGAGACGGAGCACCCGCAGCTGAGCGAGGTGCCCGCCCGGGAGCGTCCCCGGACGGGCACCGGCCTCAGATCAGGATGTCGTGCCGGTCATCGTGCTTCCGGACTTGGTCACGTGGCCAGTTGGTCGGGCCGGCGTTGCCGCTGTCGGCGTACTCGAGGAGAAGGTGGCCTGGAGGGTCGCGTTGACGGCGTGGGCCCGGTTGCCGCCGCCGGGACGGCCGACTGCACATGGCAACCGGCAGCCCGTACCCGTGGCAGCTGCGGGTCGGCGGCCCGGACGGAACGGTGCACACCCGGCCCGCCGGCACGGCGGAGGCCGACCTGCCGTACCCGGCCTGGACAGAACAGCCAGGACGGGGCCCCGCGGGGGCCCCGTCCTCGGCGCGGTTCGCCGCCGCCGCGCCCCACGAACAACCGGCCGGGATCAGGATCCGGTGAGGGAGATGGCCAGGTCCGTGATGTTCAGCGGGAACTGGCCGATGGAGGTGGCCTGGCCGGTGAAGATGTTGATGCTGTACAGCGAGGGGGTGCCGGCGCCGTACGGGGTGAGGGAGGCGAAGGCGGCGTTGTCGACCGTCTTTCCGCCGGACAGGGTGCTGTAGATGTCCATGCCGGCGTTGATCCCGGCGTCGATGCCGAGGCTGCCGGTCGGGGCGAGCGTGCCGTTGTTCGCCGGGGACTGCAGGACGACCTGGTCGGTGGTCGTGTTGATGTCGACGAGCGTGGTCGCGGTGGCCGCGTTGAGGTCGTTGTTCGTGTACGCGGCGGCCGAGACGCCCTTGGTCGTGCCCTCGATCGGCGGGGTGGTGAGGTTCAGGTCCTGGATGGTGCTGTGGTCGTTGAGGTTGTGCCGCAGGTTCTGGCCGTTGTCACTGATCACGCGCAGGCGGTCGGCCGCCGGATTGAAGTCGACGCCGAAGTTCGCGCCGTGCAGCGCGTACTGGAGCTGGGACACCTTGGTGACCACGACGTCCGTGGTCGTCGGCGGGGTCTTGATCGTGTAGATGCCACCCTTGTTGCCGACGCCGTACATCAGGCCGTCCTGCACCCGGAAGTCGATCCCGATCAGGCCTGTGTCGCCGCTGAGGCCGGTGACGACCCTGACCCAGTCGAGGACCTGCGGCCGGTCGGTCGTGAACGTGGCCATCAGGGTGCCGTCGCCGCTGATCCCGAAGGCGCGCAGGCTGGGTGCGGCGGCGGGGGCGGCCGAGCCGGTGCCGGGTGTGCCGAGCATGAGTGCCGTCGACGTGACCATGACCGCGACCGCCGCCATGATTCTCTTTCTCGTGCCTGCCTTCATCGGAGTTTCCCTCCCGTTTGGGTGGGCGCCATTCAAGGCGCCGAGCTGCGAATTCCCCTACTCCTGCCCGCACTGAATACCGCAGTCAAGCCGGAGTCGCGCCGGAGTGATTCCGGCGGTGTTCTTCCGACGGACGTGCGGGTGGTTCTCATTAAGGCCGTTTCACAGTTCCTCCACAAGCAGAAGGGTTGATGAAAAAGCCCCGATCCGGGAATTTTGCGCACTGTGACAAAAGCCTTGTCGACCCACTTGCCGCCGTTTTGTGCGCAGTGATGAACGCCGTCCGGATCTCCTCTGTCGGCCCGCTTGTCCTGAATGGCATGCTCGCGTTCATGGGGAGCCTCTTCGCCGAGTTGGCCCGGCAGGCGTCGACCAACGCCCGCCGTGAGGTCGAGACATACACACGTGAGATCCCGGAGTTCGGGTTCCTGGACAAGGACCGCCGGGCGCGAGCCGAGACGCTCGAACACTCGATGTGGTTCCGGCGTCGCACCGTCGAACTGTCGCCGGACAACAGCGAGTTGAGCGGAGACGATCTCGGCTACATCGCGTCGATGGGGGAGCTGCGGGCCGGTGCCGGGATGTCGCTCGGTGCGCGGCAGCGGGTGCTGCGCGTGCACACCGCCCTCATGCTGCGCGAGATCAACGAGGCGACCGAGGCCCAGCGCGGCGGCGGTGTCGACGAACTCATGCGCATGATGAGCTGGTTCGCCCCGCAGGGCGAACGCGGCATCGCTGCCTACCGCCAAGGATTCGTGCGCGTACTGCGCCGCCGAATTCCGTATACCGAGCAGGTCGCCCTGCTGGCCCGATCATTGCTGAACGGAGATCCGATTTCGACGGAACTCGCCGCGGCCGTCGACATGGAACTCCCGGATCGCTACGCGGTGACGGTCTTCCGGCTTCCGGACCGGCCCACCGTCGATCGTTTCCTGGAAAACGAGATCGGTGCGCTGGTGAAGAGCCACCGGGCGCCGGTCATGTGGGGACCGGAGGGCGGCGACGGGAGCGGTGAGCTGATCGCCCTGCTTCCCCCGACCTCCGGCGCCGCGGCCGCGGAAAACGCACCGCCGCAGGTTGTTCCCGACCTCTTACCCGACCTCACTCCCGACCACCTGCCGGATCTCGTACGGGACTTCGCCCGCGCCCTCGGCCGTCCCTGCGCCGTCGGCACGGCCACCGCACCGCTGCCGGAACTGGCCGATGCGCTGAACCGTGCCCGGCGGGTCAGCCAGGCAGCCCCGCTGCGCCCGGCGTCCGCCCGGCTGCGGCCGCACACCCTGGCGGACGTCTTCGTCGAACTCGCCGTCGCGGACGTGCCCTTCGTCGACGACTGGCTCCGCACCCTGGCCCGTCGCCTGGAGACCGGCCCCGACCTCCTCGCCACCCTCGACGCGTACTACCGCCACGACATGCACCGCGGTGCCGCGGCGACCGCGCTCAACGTCCACACCCGCACCCTGGACTACCGCCTGCGCCGGGTCCGTGAGCTCACAGGCATCGACCCTGGATCGACACGGGGCGTACGCACGCTCAGTGCCGTCGTCACCCGGCGCCTGTCGGGAGCGTGGCGCTGAACGCTTCGGGCGCCACGGCCCGGTGCGAATCCATGGGGCTGGGACCGCCGGCTGATCGCCGCTGCCTTCACGCCGGGCTTCACGGGGCGGCTGCCTCGTCGTCCAGGGGCGTGTCGGCGTCGGCCCGACTCGGGGCGGGCTGCTGTACGACCTCGGGCAGGGACTGTTCGGCCCAGATCACCTTGCCCTGCGGGGTGTACCGGGTCCCCCAGCGCTCAGCCATCTGCGACACCAGGAACAGGCCCCGGCCTCCCTCGTCCGTCGTCGCGGCGTAGCGCAGATGCGGGGAGGTGCTGCTGCCGTCGGCCACCTCACAGATCAGCGTGCGGTCGCGGATCAGCCGGACGTGGATCGGTCCGGCGCCGTACCGGATGGCGTTGGTGACCAGCTCGCTCAAGATGAGCTCCATGGTGAACCCGAACTCCGACAGGCCCCACGCCTCGAGCCTCTGGGAAACAGCGTCGCGCATACCCGCGACAGCGGCCGGGTCCGCTGGTACGTCCCAGTCGGCGATGCGATCGCGCGGCAGTTCCCGCGTGCGGGCGACGAGCAGGGCGACATCGTCCTTGGGGCGTCCGGGGAGCAGGCTGTCCAGCACGTCCTGGCAGGTCTCCTCGGGTGGCCTGCCGGGGTGGCCCGTCAGCGCGTCGCGCAGTAGTTCCATTCCCACGTCCAGGTCGCGCCTACGGTCCTCGATGAGGCCGTCGGTGTACAGGACGAGCTGGGTTCCCTCCGCCAGGCACAGCTCCGCGGTCTGGAACGGCATGCCGCCGAGGCCCAGGGGCGGACCGGCCGGCACGTCCGGGAAGGTGGCGGTTCCGTCAGGGTGGACCAGTGCGGGCACCAGATGCCCTGCACGCGCCATGACGTAGCGGCGCGTCACGGGGTCGTAGATCCCGTACAGGCAGGTGGCGCCCACGACGCCCGCTGCGCTCTCTGCCGTCTCGTTCTGGTCGATGCTCCCGACCAGGTCGTCCAGATGGCTCAGGAGCTCGTCGGGTGGCAGATCGAGCGCGGAGAAGTTATGGACCGCGGTACGCAGCCGTCCCATCGTGGCGGCGGCGTGCAGGCCGTGGCCGACCACGTCGCCGACGGCCAGTGCCACCCGGCTCCCCGGCATGGGAATCACGTCGAACCAGTCGCCGCCCACGCCAGACTGGGCGGGGAGGTAGCGGTAGGCGATGTCGAGCGCGTTCTGCTCGGGCATCGCCTGCGGCAGCAGGCTGCGCTGAAGGGTGACGGCCAGGGCGTGCTCGCGGGTGTACCGGCGGGCGTTGTCGATGCTTATCGCGGCACGGGCCACCAGCTCCTCCGCCAGCGACAGGTCCTCGTCGTTGAACGGCTCGTGCTGCTGCCCGCGCCAGAAGCTGGCCATGCCCAGCACGACGCCGCGGGCCTGGATGGGGGCGGTGATGAGGGAATGGATGCCGTAGTCAATGATCGCCTGGGCGCGCTCCGGGTCCTGCAGGCGCCAGCCCGTGGCGGTCGGCAGATCGGTCACCAACTGGGAGTGGCCGCTGCCGTAGCCGCGTGCCTGGGGAGTGGAGGGAAGGTAGTCGAAGAGCCGGCCGCGTTCGGAGAGCGGGTGGTCGTCCCGGATGCCGCACACGGCCGCGCGTCGCATGTCCGTCCCCGTGGGGGCGGGCTCATCGCCGCGCAGGACGGTGTCGGCGAGGTCCACGGTGACGAAGTCGGCGAAGCGAGGAATGGGGACCCGCGCCAGTTCGTCGGCAGTGCGCAGCACGTCCAGGGTGGTGCCGATGTGGAGTCCGGCGTCGTACAGCAGCCTGAGCCGCTCCCGAGCCACCTCCGCCCTGCCGGTCACTGCCTGCAGTTCGGTGGAGTCGCGCAGCGTCACCACTGTTCCCCTGGGGCCTCCCTTGCGATCCGTGGGACGCTGGTTGACCGCGAGCAGCCGCTCTCCCGCGAGATGCACCTCGTCGGTGGCCTCGCGTCCGGAGGTGAGCAGCGCCTTTGTCTCGGGATCGAGGCCCGGCAGTACCGAGACGAGCCGTCCCTCCACGTCCGGGGGCAGTTCCAGCAGTCGCCTGGCCTCGTCGTTCGCCAGCATCAGCCGCCCGTCGGCGGCCACGATCAGGACCCCTTCCCGGACGGAGTGCAGCACCGTGTCGTGGTGCTCGTACATCAGGGTCATCTCGTCCGGGGCCAGGCTGTGTGTCTGCCGTCGCAGGCGCCTGCCCCCCAGTGCCGTCACACCGGTGGACAGTACGAGCGCTCCGGCCCCGGCGCCCAGGATGATCGGTAGTTGCCGGGTCAACTGACTTTCGACGTTCTTGACCTTCATCCCTGACGAGACGAGGGCCACCACCTTGTTGTCGGCGTTCTCGACCGGGACCGTGGCCTGCACCTCGCGACCGAGCGGGCCGTCGACGCTCTCCACGTAGACCTTCCCCGCCAGCGACGGCCCGATCTCGCCGACGAACCGCTTTCCGATTCGGTCCGGCAAGGGGTGCGTGTACCGGATGCCCTCGGTGTCCATGACCACGATGAAGTCGACACCGGCGGCCCGGCGTGCCGCCTCGGTGAGCGGCTGGAGAATCTTGCTCGGATCCGGGCTCTGCAACGCCGCCAGGACACCCGGAGCGTGCGCGAAGGTCTGTGCCACGGCCGTGGAGCGGCGCCTGGCCTCGGCGTTGGTGTCCCGCTCCGACTGCAGGATGAGGGCGAAGACGCCGCAGGCCACGAGCAGCACCACGAGAGCCACCTGGAAGATCAACACCTGCCCGGCCACGCTCCGCGTGCTCTTGCTGATCACGCGCTTGACGGACAGGTGTTGAAAACGGGCGAAACGATTCGCCATGCGACCTTTCTAACACTGGTGATCCCGAGCGGCCAGGGCCCGTCCGATCGTTGCCTGGCCGGCTTCGGGGGTGTGTGCGGTCATGCGGCGCACGGCCTCGGCTTCTCCGGACAGCGTCATCCGCCGCCGAGGCCGGCGTACGGCGCATGATTTCCTCCGCGCCAGATGCCCGTTTAGGCCGATATGATGCATTTTGTGATCATGTCTGCACGGCTGAGGCGCCGTCGCCCCGCCTACAGCGGCCGATGGGAAGCTGCCCGGCTGTCACCCGTGGTCCTGACCGTCCTCATCGCCGGCCTGGCGTTCTCCACTCCCAGGGAGATCGCCATCAGCCGCCTCCTGCCCGCCGCACCCGCTCTTGCCGCCGCGATGTGGCCCGTGCTCCCCACGGTCCTGTTGGGGACGTTCTGCCTGCTGCTCATGACCGTCCTCAGCCTCTTCTACACCGACCTGGGGACGCAGTACACGTCGGCCGCGATCATCGCGGTCACCTTGGCGGCCGCATACGGGAGTCATGTCCGGCTTCAGCGAGAGGAAATACTCTTCCAAGTCCGGCTCGTCGCCGACGCGGCCCAGAAGGTGCTGCTGCGCCCGCTGCCGCGCCGCATCGAGGATGTCGAGATCGAGTCGCTGTATCTGGCGGCCCAGGAACAGGCCCGGATCGGGGGTGACTTCTATGAAGCAATCGGTACACCGCACGGGGTCCGGCTGCTCATAGGCGACGTACGGGGCAAGGGCCTGTCCGCCGTGGGGGTGGCCTCGGCGGTGATCAGCTGCTTCAGGGAGGCCGCGTACGACGAGCCCGACCTGCAGGGCATCATCCATCGCCTGGAGACCACCGTCACGCGCCACAGCGCCGTGTTTCCCGCCCAGGACCAGCCCGAGCACTTTGCCACCGCTCTCCTCGCCGAGATCCCGCGCGACGGCGGCCGGATACGGCTTCTCAACTGCGGACATCCCCCGCCGCTGATCGCGCACTGTGGGAAGGTCCAGGTCCTGGAGCCCACCCTCCCCTCCCCGCCCCTCAACCTCGCGTCGCTCATCGGTGACCGCTACTGGGTCGACAGCGTCGCCTTCACCCCGGGTGACCAGTTGCTGTTCTACACGGACGGCGTATCGGAGACCCGGGACCACACCGGCCAGTTCTTTCCGCTGCCGGCCTGGATGCAACTGCAGGACCTGGAGCAGCCCCGCGAGCTGCTCGGTGCGCTGCACCGGGATCTGCTCCGGCACAGCGGCGGAAGGCTCGACGACGACATCGCGGCCCTCGCGCTGAGGCGCTCCGACGCGCAGGATCGGGGAGTCGTCGGCATAGAAGGCGGATGAGCAGTGAGGTGAAGGTCAGTGAAGTGGAGGTCCGCCTCTTGCTTCCGCCCTCCCCGTCACTGCGACGTGCCTCCCGCGGCGTGCGCCGCGCTGCTTCCCGGCGGGGACGCCGCCCCTCCGGCCGGTGAGGGCACGGTCGTGGCGCCGGGAGTCGGCTGAGCCGCCGGCTGCGGTGGGTAGCTGATGTGCACCACACGCACGAGCGCGCCCGGGACGAAGACGCACACCGCCTTCGAGCGGGTGCGGGGCACGTCATCCGGTCCGGTCCAGGCGATCGGCTGCTGGAGCACGAGATCGCGCCTGGCCGGGTCGGGGTCGGTCGACACGTAGCGCACGTAGCCTTCCACCAGGCGCCCGTCGGACAGTTCGACGGCCACAAAGGGCTTCCGCGTCCGGTCCGGGCCGGCCCGGTCGGTGAGGGCGTACACGGCCACCGTGCCGTCCCGCGTCCCCGCGCCCGTGCGCCTGGACGACGTCCGTCCCGCGTAGACCCCGGCCACGGTACTGAGCACCATGCTCAGCGTCATGGTCACCAGTGCGGCACCGATCCACGACCAGGGGCGGTCCCGGAAGTCGGCCGGCGCCCGCTGCAGGGCGTCGACCGGTACGAGGAAGGTGACGAGTTCCCCGGCCAGCAGCGTCAGCAGCAGTCCGGCGGATGTCGCCAGCGCGCCGACGCTGAACAGCTGGACGACCTCGATGGTCGGCGACCGCGTGTCCTGCGGACGGTAGCGGCGCAGTGCCTGGTGGAACGCGAAGCCCGGCGTCATCGCGGCGAGGAGGATCACCGCGGCGACGACGCTACTGGGCACGAGGCTGCCCCTGCGCGTCGGCGTCCGGAGGCTGGGCGGGCGGCGCGCTGGTCACGGCGGGCGGTAGTTCGCGGTCGGGTTCGTCGATCAGGTCCTCCACGACGAAATGCCTGTCGTCAAAGCCGAACTCGTCCTCCCAGTCCTCGCTGGCGGACCCACCGGTCCCGTCAGGCCCGGTTCCGTGCGCGGATTCGTGGTGCTCGGTCGCCATGGGGCGTGCGTCCTTCCTGTGCAGGTGTGCTGTTCACATGCGGTGTCGGTCGTCTGCAAGTTCAGGTCCGGTGAGGGTCTTCGAATGTCGTGGTGATGCTGACGAGCCCCGCCCACAGTCGCGGGGGCACCGGGCCGACTTCCGCGCGGTACTGCCGCTGGGCGGTGCGCAGGGCCGTCGAGGGCGGGACGCCCTCCGCGAGGAGCCGGTACAGGATGGCCAGGATGCGGGCGGTGGGGTGGCTGTCCCGGGGGTTCTTCGCCCTCCCGTCCGGCAGCGGAAAGATCCCACCGATGACCGTTTCGGCGCCGCGGCACAGGGCGACCGTGGGAATGCCGAGCGGGTCGGTGCCGCGGCGCTCGTCGAGTTCGGCGGACAGGCAGGCGTTGATGAGCAGAGTCCGCGGGAAACGCAGTGTGAGCATGCGGGCCGCCGACAGCTGGGTCCGCCGGTCCAGGCGAAGCGCATGGGCCAGTCCGGGGCTGTCGTTGCCGTGTACGGAGGCGGCGCCGACCGAGAAACCGGGGCTGTCCGGGCCGAGCACCGTCAGCAGCTCCGCGGCGGTGCGGGCATGGACGACCTCGGTGCCGTACGCGGCGTCGAGAGCGTTCCGTTCGAGGTCCAGCCCCTCGGCGTTCACGCCGGCGAGATAGGCGAATGCACGGTTCCCGACGACCCCGGTTGCGCGCTCGTCGCCGCCCGGGGCGGCGCTGTCCGCGAGTGACAGGCTGGGCAGCATGGCGAGGACCGCACGGTCGAGTACGTAGCCCTCGGGATCGTCCGGTTCGACGCTGAGCGCGGTCCACGGCACCCGCCACAGGCGTGAGTCGGGTACGACCAGCAACTTCGGCACCGCGCCCGCTGGGGAGGTGTTCAGCAACAGGCCCACCAGGCCGGGTGGCAGCAGGAGCCGGGCGAGGGTCGCCCAGGGTGTGGTGTCGCGGACGGTCAGATGGCGGCAGCGTGGTGTCGTCCGCCAATCGGGAGCTTCCGCGCGGACACCCTCCGTTTCGCCGTCCGCGCTGTCCGGCATGATCTGGGCCTTCGTCGGAGGCGTCGGGCCCGGGCGCAGGTCTTCGACACCGGTGACCTCGCCGAGCAGTACCCCTGCGGCGCCCTCGACCGGGTGGAGGAACGGATGCTGTATGCCGTCCGGGTCCGTCCACAGCCCGGCGACGCAGTTCGTCCGGCCGTCGCCGACGAGCCGAACCTGCAGCACATGGCTGTTCCAGCGCTTCGCGTATGCGCGCGGGTCTTCGGTCCGTCCCTCGTCGCTCGCGCTCAGCGCCCACCGGAACCGCAGGGAAACGAGCGTCTCCAGGCGTTCGTACGCCTGCGCCACCTGCTGCCGCCCGGCGCCCGGAGGCGAGGTCGGCGTATGAACCTCGGCGGCCCGCGCTGCCTCCGGTGGGGTCGTGCCCTCGGCGCCGGCCAGCGTGGTCAGCAGCCCGACGATCTCGGCCATGCCTTCCTGCTCGATGTCGTCGGGTGTCCGCAGGACCAGCTCGCCGCGGAGCATGCGGCGCAGCGCGGTCCGGTTGCCGAGTTCCAGGAGCAACGCGAAGGCCTCCACGGCCCGTTGGTCGCCGCTCCGGTGCAGGGTGTGGGCGGTGGCGTACGCGGCGAACTCGTGCTCGCTGTAGAGGTCGACGTAGAACGTCTGCGCGTCGCGCCAGCCCCAGCCGGCGCGTAGCTCGGCGACGCCGCGCATCATTGCCAGGTAAGCCGCGAGGGCCTCCTGTTCGTTGCCTTGTGCGTGCGCGACCAGCGCGGTGGCGATCAGGTGGCGGACGCGATGCGGCAGGGCGCTGTCGCCGTGCCCCAGGACCCGTGCGGCCTCGGCCGTCAACCGAGCGGCGTCCTCGGTTCGGTTCTCCCTGAGGGCCAGGATGGCGAGCATGTCGCACGCGCTGGCCTGCTGCGGTCCGCAGCGCCACTTGGCGGCCAATTTCCGTGCGGCCGTGGCGTGCTCGGTGGCGCGCGGGATGTCGTCGGCGTCGAAGGCGAGGTTGGTGAGGTAGAGCTCCACGCGGACCCGGCTGAGCCGGAACATGAAGCCCCCACCGACCTCCAGAGCCTGTGTCAGGGTGCGGTGGGCGTCCTCGTTCCTGCCCATCGTGAGCTGGATTTTGCCGAGTTTCTCCAGCGCCTCGGACCAGGTGGAGCGGTTCGTACCCTGCTCGTGGTGGCGGACCGCGGCGACGGCCTCCCGTTCGGCGGTGGGCAGGTCGCCCTGCGCCACCGCGATGTCGCTGCGCAGCATCGCCACGTTCGCGGCCACCAGCGGCAGCCGCTCCGTGGCCGGATGGGCGGCGACGGAGTCGATCAGTTCGACGGCGGCGGCGAGATCTCCTGCCTCGCCCAGTTCCATCGCCCGCTTCAGCCGATCGGTCAACGGCTTCAGGTGCACGGCCTCGCGGCGGACCTCTCTGACGCCGACCATCGGCCCCTGTCGGCCGTGCCTCACCGCGACCACGACGACGAACACGACCAGGAACACGACCGGCGGGTACCACGAACCGCCCATGACTGCGCGGGAGACGAGGTACGAGAACACCGACGCCCCGACAAATCCCTTCCACGAGAAGCGAGTCGGCTCCTTCTCGGTGGATGGCCCCTGCCCGCTGCCCACTTGCGTCACGACGCCCCCCGCCCCGCCCCAACGGCCCCGTCCATGGTCTGCCTGGGCGTAGGACGCAGAGCTTACGGACACAGGGCGACGAGAGTGACGGAATCGGCAAACGTGACCAACTGGCTGCATTCACATGGGCAGCCGCTGTCAGGTCAGTTGTAATGCGGCCTCAGGTGGAGCGAGTTGATGGGCGACAGGTCCCGGTACTCGCCGTGGCCCGCCGCGATCGAGGACGTGCAGTCGTTCGCGTTGTAGCTCAGGCACAGCTCGACAACCGCGCCGTCGTACTGGTTGTTCAACACCCAGTGGTTGCCGTACTGGTTGCTCAGGTTGTGTGCGCCATAGGTCCAGTAGATGTGGCTCGGCGACACGGCCGGGTTCTGGTTCTGCGGGTAGACACAGACCGCGCCGTACGGGCAACCGGCCCAGTCGGCGGCCGGCTGGGCCTGCGCGGTACCCGTTGCGATCAGGGCCGTGGTGGCGGTCGCGAAGGCCAGTGCGGCGGCGCGCTTCAGCATGCTGCGCATATGGGTTTCTGCCTCTCTGTTGGGCGTATGTCCAAGCGCTGGAAACCGTAGGGAGCGGGCAGGCGGGTCGCATCCTGACAGATGACAGGGACCGGCGGGTCGGCGCAGTCCGTACGTTCGCGGGAGACCGCCGAGCCCAGGGGGAGTCCTGTGATCAACAGAGTTCGCAGAGTCCGAGAAACCGGAAGAACAGGGTCTGGAAGAACGGGGTGGGGAGAACGGTCATGGGGTCGCCGGGTGCGGCTCCTCGTGGCCGCGCTCGTGACGGTGATGAGTCTCGGCCTGCCGGCCGTGTCGGCCACTCCGGCGGCCGCCGCCCCGGGGTGCGCGCCGCTCCAGTCCGGTGCGAGCGCGGCGGCGCAAGCGGCCGTCGAGGTGGCGTGCCGGTACGTCGGTCAGCAGTACGCCTGGGGTGGCGGTCACGCACAGGGAGTGCCCGGTCCGAGTCAGGGCCAGGTCGACCGCACGGACCCCGCCTCGTACGCGGACCCGGAGCTGTGGAGCTTCGACTGCATCGGCCTGGTGCGCTGGGCCTGGTACAAGGCGACCGGCCGGGACCTCATCACCGAGCGCACGACGCAGGCCACCTTCGCGGCGCCGGGATACGCGCACACGAAGTTCCTGAAGTCGCAGGGGTCGGGCGTTCTGCTGCCCGGCGACATCATGTACTTCGGCCGTGGCTTCGGCCCGACGCACGTCGCGCTCTATCTCGGCAACGGCAAGATGGTCGAGGCGCCTCAGTCGGGCTCGAACATCCAGGTCAACGACATCAGTGCCCGCTGGGATCGCTTCCAGGGCGCTTTCCGCCCGCACGCCGGCGTCACGCCGATGGTCTGGTCCTGGGACGGCCGCGGCGGCTTCCACAAGACTTGGGGCCAGCCCAACCTGCGGCAGAACTCGAACACGAGCAGCGGCATCAACTTCACCAACGGCAACGGCATCTCCGTGAAGGTGCGGGTGCTGTGCCAGCGGGTGGGCGAGCGGTCCACGGTCGACGGCATGGTGAACAACGTCTGGTCGTTCCTGCCGGATTACCACAGCTGGATCAGCAACCTCTTCGTACAGGGTCCGGCCGTGCTCAAGGATGTGCCGTCCTGCGGTGACTACCCGGAAATCGGCGGCACACTGGCCGGCGCGGAGAACAACACGTCCTGCGGGGACGGTACGGAGCCCAACTCCGCGGGCGCCTGGACGGCCAAGTCGACCACCGTCTTCGGCCGCACCGTGGAGCTGCGCTACAGCAGCACCACCCAGTGCGCCTGGGGCCGCATCATCGGCGGCACGGTCGGCGACGAGATCTGGGTCGACCGCAGCGCCGACGGGGGCGAGACCTGGGACTCGATGCTCGGCTTCACCACCATCACCTCGGGCAACGACGCGTACACCACCCAGTGGAACGACGCCGGCCTCGTCATGCGGGCCTGCGGCACCAACGGCCCGGGCGGCGCCATCGCATGCACCGGCTGGTTCTGACCCGATGACGGTCGGTCCGGCCGGTTCCTGGAGTGGCCCCTTCCACTCCCGAGCGGGATGCTCCATGGGCGCCCGGATCCGTGCCGTCACCGGCGATGGCAGCCGTTGAACGAGACCTCGCCGCGCGCCCGCAGCACCGCAGGGCGAACGCCGGCCCGTAAGGGGCCGGTGCCGGTCACGGCCTGGGCGACCCGGGGCTCCTGGCCGCGGTGAGTCCCCTCGCCGGTGAGGCCGTACCGGTCTTCGTGGCCTACACCTGCCATGCGGACACGGTGCTGGTGCCGAGATCACTCCGGCGCGAGGACCACGAAGTCCGCCAACCGGCCTGCGACATCGCGCCGATTCGGCACGTCCCTTCACTAGGAGAGAGTCACTGTGGCGACGCGTACCAACTCGCCCGGTTCTCGAGCGAGGTGACCGGGCAGCCACTCGACCTTGAGGACGAACCGGGCGACGACGAGACGGAGATCATGCTCCCGGGCGGTCCGGCCCTGCACTTCAACGAGATACCGGAGCCGAAGAAGGGCAAGAACCGGCTCCATCTGTGCCTGCGTCCCGAGACCTCGCGGACGCGGACGCGGAGCGGCTGCTGGCCCTGGGCGCCGCCCTTGTCGCCGACCACCGCAAGCCCACCGGCTGGGGGTGGGTCGTGCTCGCCGGCCCGGAGGGCAACGAGTTCTGCATCCTCCTGGCCGAATCCGAACGGGCTGCGCTGCCCCCGATGTCCTCGTAGTCCTCGTAGTTTTCGTAGTCCTCGTATGGTGACGCTGGGCAATGCCGACTCCCGCAGCACCGGTTCCATCCTCCTGATCCGCCGACAGCATCCGCTTCCTCGATCACAAGACAGCGGCGCGGTGAACGTTCCCCGCCACAGCACCAGGTCCGTCAGGGCCTTTCGGCCGGTACGCGGGTCGGGATGGTCGGGAGCACCACATGCTCCGGCGCCGAGGTCGGGACGCGGCCGGAGCGTGCGATCTCGAGAAGATTCGGGAGCTCGTAGTCCTGTGCGGCGTCGAGATCGACCGTGTATCCGAGGTCCCCCAGGCTCGCGACCGTCAGCCGGCTCAGGGGGTTGTTGCTGCCGTCGATGTTCGGCGACATCAGCTCGTTGTCGAAGACGCTCTCACGCCAGTGCCCGCCGGCGCTTCCGGGGCCGCCGACATTGGCGACCGGCACCGGTTCGGGCCCTTCTCCGGTGAGCCTGCCGAACTCCTTCATGGCTTCGGGTCCGACAAAGGTCGGGTCGAGGCCGGGGAAGTTCTTGAGGAATCCGAAGTCCTTCCAGACGGTTCCGATTCCCAGTACGTGCCCCATCTCGTGCGTGATGACGTCGAGGAGTGAGCCCTCCTCTTCCATCTGGGCAAGGTCGGCGCTGTCGAACCTCATGCGCCCCTTCACGGGAAGTCCCGCCCCGCTGGCCGCGCTGTCGCTCCGGAATCGCGTCGGGCCGGCCTGCCCGAGGATATTGGGGACGTTGTTCACGCCGTCGATCGGCACCCCCTCGGCGTCGATCAGGAGATCGTCGATCACGACCCTGCCGGTGAGGTCGTTGATGATCGCGGTCTCCAGATCTCCCACTATGACGCGCGCCCAACGGTCCGCGGCTTCGGCGAAGACGCTCTTCTGGCTGTTTGTCAGCCCTCCGAGGAACCGCACCTCGATCTGGAAGGGAGACGTGGTCGCGGCGAGTTCCGCGGCGCGGTCGCTGTCAGCGACCGCCCTGTACGTTTCAAAGGCGTAATTGATCTGCCTGCCCATGGCAACTACTCCCGCCTCATGTAGTCGGCCTATTCCCCCTGAACCAGGTTAAACTTATTCATAGTTGTAGGCGATGCAACCATTTTCGTTGAATGTTCGCCTGTTTCCCGGCGCGCTGGTGCGTTACCCCGGTCGTATTCTGGAAGTGCACGAGGAGCGGGAAGCCCAGGCCGTGTGCTTCGGGTTCAACCACCGCTGAATCCCCATGACTTCGGTACGGCTTCTCACGCCTGAACTCCATGCGTGAAGGGAGCCTCCCATGGCTGCCAAGAAGCGTGCCTCCGCCAATCCCAGGCCCTCCGCAAGAGGCCAGGACAAGCTGATCGGCGACCTCAAGCAGTTCATCCGTACCCGGGGGCCGGGCTACCTCAGTGACCCGAACGTGTCCTCGATCGGTATCGGGTACAAGGAGCAGAGCGGGAAACAGGGCAAGGAACTGGCCCTTCAGTTCACGGTCGACAAGAAGGTCCGGCCGGAGGGACTGGAAGAGCTGAGCACTGCCGAGATCCCCGAGGTCATCGACATCGGTGGCGGCGTCAAGGTGCCGACGGATGTCGTCCAGCGCTCCTACAAGCCGCACTTCCTCGTGGTGGCCGAGGGTGAGACGCCCGAGCGGCAGAAGCGCGTCAACCCGATTCGTCCCGGTGTGAGCGTCGGCAACGTCAAGGTGAGCGCCGGCACCTTCGGGTGCATCGCCTTCGACAGGAACGACGGCTCGCCCTGCCTGCTGAGCAACTGGCACGTGTTGAACGGTCGGAAGGGCGAGCTCGGCGACGTGGTCGTGCAGCCCGGCAAGGGCGACGACAGCCGCATCGCGCTGAATCGTCTCGGCACGCTCCAACGCGCCCACCTGGGGCGGGGCGGCGACTGCGCCGTGTCGACGGTTACGGACCGTGATTTCGACATGGACATCCTCGATCTCGATGTCACGCCGACGAAGCTGGGCGAACCGCAGATCGGTGACAAGGTCGTCAAGAGCGGCCGTACCACCGGGGTCACGCACGGCGTGGTGAGGAGGCCGTTCGCCATCGTCAGTATCAACTACGGCGCGCCGGTCGGAGTGCGCGAGATCGAATGCTTCGAGATAGGCCCAGACCCCAGGCGTCGGGCGGACGGCGGCGAGATCAGCCTGCCCGGCGACTCCGGATCGGTCTGGATGTTCACGTCCCGCACCGGCAAGTCCACGGACGTCATGGCCGGTCTGCACTTCGGTGGTGAGTCGGACGAGGACCCCGAGGAGCGCGCGCTCGCCTGCTTCCCCCAGGCGGTCTTCGACGAACTTAAGATCACCCTCGCACAGCCGGACCCCGAATCGCTGGAGACCATGACCGGGTACGACCCGGGCTTCCTCGCGGTACAGATCGGCATCCCGCGGCTCAACCCGTCGATCAAGGAGGACGCCGTCCGGCTCAACGGGTCGGAGGTGGTCCCCTACACGCACTTCTCGCTGGCCCTCAGCTCGGCGCGACGCTTCGCCATCTGGGTGGCCTGGAACATCGACGGTGGCACCCTCAAGAAGCTCGACCGTACGGGCATCGACTTCGTCAAGGATCCAAGACTTCCGGCCGCCGCACAGGTCAGTAACGAGTTGTACAAGGGCCGCAACAACCGACTCGACCGCGGCCACATCGCGCGCCGCGCCGACGTGGTGTGGGGCTCGCTGCCCGAGGCGAAGAAGGCCAACAGGGACTCGTTCTTCTACACCAACATCACTCCGCAGATGGACGATTTCAACCAGAGCGGGCGGAACGGCATCTGGGGCCACCTCGAGGACGCGGTTTTCGAAGACGTCCGTGTCGACGAGCTCAAGGTCAGCGTGTTCGGCGGTCCGGTCTTCCACGAGGACGACCGTGTCTTCCGTGGCGTCAGGCTCCCGCGGGAGTTCTGGAAGGTGCTCGTCTTCTCCGAGGACGGCAAGCTCAAGTGCAAGGCGTTCCTGCTGACGCAGAACCTGGATGTGCCCGAAGCCCTCGAACTGGACGAGTTCCGGGTGTTCCAGGTCAAGCTGTCCGAGATCCGTACGCGGACCCACCTGCGCTTCCCCACCGAGATGACCGCGGCGGACACACTGGTGGCCCCGGAGGCCCTGGAGGATCGGACGCCGCTGGAGCGTCAGTCCGACATCGACTGGAGCTAGCCGGCGGAGTACGTGCCGGTTCGCGCCGCACCGCCGGCAGCCAGGGTTGTGGCTTGTGCCGCGCGGGCCTCGTTCCCGGTCCAGCAGTGGCGGTTCCCCTCGAGTCGCACCGGCCCGCCGGCGGACCCGCGTCCTCAGGAGCGCCGCGGCATGCGCTCGATCGCCACCATGGCGGCATCGTCGCCCAGGTGTCCGCCGACGTGCCGCATCAGGTCCTTGCGCAGGTGGGCCAGGAGGGCGTGGGGATTTTTGTCCGCCTTGCCGGCCAGCCGTTCCGCGAGCGGGTAGAAGGCGCCTGCGCCGTCGCGGGCCTCGATGACACCGTCCGTGTAGAGAAGGACGATGTCGCCGTACTCGAAGGCGAACTCTTCTTCGGACAGCTCGGTGTCCACGAACTCGGTGAGGCCGAGGGGTGGTGCAGGGTCGCGTACTTCGAGGGGACTGACGTGGCCGCGACGCAGCAGCAGAGGCGAGGGGTGTCCGCAGTTGATCAGGTGAAGGACCGGCTCGTCGTCCGGGATGTCCAGCGCGGCGGCAGTGATGAACGCCTCGCCGCGATCCTCGGTCGCGATGTCGAGCGCCGCAGGGTCGTCCAGGTCCGATGAGACGGTTCCCTCGAGAAAGGTCATGAGCGCCGGAAGATCGGCCTGCCTGTGGGCCGCGCCCCGGAAAGCGCCGAGCAGGAGGGCGGCATCTCCGACGGCTTCCATGCCCTTGCCTCTGACGTCGCCGATGACGATCCGGGTTCCGTGTGCCGTACGAGCGGCGGCGTACAGATCGCCGCCCAGCTGCGCCTCGGATTCGGCGGCCAGGTAGACCGACGCGATGCGCAACGAGCCGACACGCTGGGGAAGCGGCTTGAGCACCACCTCTTGCGCGGCCGTCGCAACCGACCGCAGCTGACTCAGTTCCCTTTCATGACGCTCACGCCGGGCGGCGAAAGAGGTCGCGAACGCTGACATCAGGATCAGAATGATCAGCTGAGAGGAGTGGTTCAGGTCGGTGATGCTGGTACGCACGACAGCGACCACGGCCTGGGCCGCTACGGCGACAGCGCCGACGCACGCGGTTGTCCGGGGACCGGCGAACGACGCCGTGACGGCGGGCGCGGCCACCAGGAACGGCCCGAGGTGGACGCTGGGTGGAGCCAGGATGTCGACCACCGTGACGATCACGATCATCATGATCGGCACCGCCAGCAGCACATGACGTGGCTCCTGGAACCAACGATCATCCTTGAGGCGTCTCGGAACCATACATTCTGGATACACCCCGCCGAGCCCCGGCGCCCGCACCGACGCCCACACCGGAGCCCGCACCCCTGATCGCCTCTGGGCCCGAGATCGGGATTGACGCTGCTCACGCCCAACGTCCCGCAGGACCCGTCGCCGGACCGTCAGCCGCGCGAGGTGGTTTCCCTCACCCAGGGCAGCGCGATCCTCTCCAACAACACCAGAGCGAAGTAGAGCAGGATGCTCATCAGCCCGATCAGGATGATCGCGGCCCAGGCGGTGGCGGTGTCGCCGACCCCGCCCGCCTGCACGATCAGAAAGCCCAGCCCGCTCTCACCGGCCTGGAACTCGCCGATGACCGCGCCGATCGCGGCGAGCGGCATGGCCACCTTCAGCCCGACGAAGATCTGCGGCAGCGCGGCGGGCAACCGTACCTTCCGGAACGCCTGCCAGCGGGAGGCGTCCAGCGAGCGCGCCAACTCGGCCAGGTCCGCCGGGGTCGACGTGAGGCCGGTCGCGGTGGACAGCACGATCGGGAAGAAGCAGAGCAGGAAGACCATGGTCAGCACCGGCTTCTGCCCCCAGCCGAGCGCCCCCACCAGCAGCGGCCCGAGCGCGATCTTCGGAACCGCGTTCACGGCGACCAGTAGCGGCGTGAACATTCGCTCCAGGACCCGCGAGCCCGCCAGCGACAGCCCGATCAGAACTCCGCAGGCGCTGGAGAGAACGAACCCGACGACGGTCTCCACCGTGGTGTCGCCGGTGTGCTCCAGGAACCGGCCCGGCGCTGCGGTGAACGCCGAGAGCACGGCACCGGGCGGAGGAAGCACTGCCGGGTGGATCACCTCCAGCGCCGATGTGAGCAGCCACCACACACCGAGCGCGACCAGCAGCCCGGCCGACGGCAGCAGCACGACGCCGACGCCGATGCCGGATCTGCGCTGCCGTCCCGGTCCGGCTCGCGGGACTGGATCAGGGCCCGCTGCCGGGGCGGGCGGCGGCTTCGAGAGGTCGCTCACCCCATCCTTCTCCCCGTCCATCCTCCCGCGGCCCGATCAGCCCTTCGGCACGAGGTCGAAGTCGATGATCCGGTCAGCGGTCATTCCCTTCGGCAGTGTGCCCGCGTCCTCCAGGATCGCGATGCTCCTCGCGACCCGCGCGGAGTCCACCGTCCCGATTGCCGTACCCGAACCGTCCGGCTTCACGTACTCGGCCATCAACTCCAACTCGGCAGCCGCGGCAGCCGGGTTCGTGGCGTCCACGTTCCGCTTCAGGATCTCGGAGGCCTCCTTCGTGTGGGCGAGGCTGTACTCCAAACCCTTGAGCAGCGCACCGGTGAACCGCTTCACCATCTCCGGATCCCGCTCGGCGATCTTCGTGGACGTGACCAGTACGTTCCCGTAGAGATCGGGCATCACGTCGCTGTACGGCAGCAGGACGGCCTTCTTCTTGGTCACCGCCTCGACGGTCGGCTTACCCACCACGAACTGGCCGATGCCGTCCACCGAACCGCTGGCGAGCGTGCCCATCAGCGTTTGTGCCTCACCATTGACCCAGGTCACCTTGGCGGCGTCCACTCCGGCCAGGCGGGCATACGTCGGGAAGAGGTTGCGCACGACGGAGCCCGGCGTGTCGGCGAGCCGTTTGCCCTCGAGGTCCTTCGGCGCGGCGATGCCGTTGCCCTCGGTCGTGGCGATCGCGGCCATGGTGTGCTGCTGGATGGCGGCCACCGCGACGAAGTCCTTCGCCTGGCCACGGCCCATGTGCAGCAGACCGCCCGTCAGGTCGATGGGCCCGAACTGCGCCTGGCCACTCACCACCGCCGGAATGATGCCCCCGGTGCCCTGTCCCGGCTTGATCTCCACATCGAAGCCGGCCTCTTCGAAGTACCCCTTGTCCTTTGCGACCCAGGCGTACGAGTCCCGGCCGAAGTTGCCGAACGACGTCAGATAGGTGACCTTCTTCAGCGCCTTGTCGTCGTCACCGGCACCTGCGTCGGAGTCCGAGCCGCCACATCCCGAGACCAGTGCCAGCGCCGTGGCCAGGGCCACCGCGGCGACCGTACGGGCGAACCTGTTCATGCGCACAGTGTTGTCCTTTCCGACCGCCGACTGTGCCGAGGACATGACACTCGGTGCGGGCAACAGCCTACGAGGGCCCGGCAGTTGTGGGCCAGATGTGCGGCAGTGGGGATACAGAGACGGGACGACAGGTACCGCTGAGCGGCCTGCTCCGGGTAGCCTGACCGGGCGTCACGAACCGGCCGGCATGGCGATCGCCAGTGGATGGGGAGACCGCCGGATGATCAGACTCACCGGTGTGTCCCGGAGCTTCACCGGCCGGTCCGGTTCGACAGCGGCGCTCCAGGACATCGGACTTCACATCGCCGAGGGCGAGTTCGTGGCGGTGGTGGGCCGGTCCGGGTGCGGCAAGTCCACACTGCTCCGGCTGATCGCCGGGCTGCTGCCGGTCACCGCGGGCGAGATCACCATCGGCGGCGAACAGGTCGACGGAGCCAGGCGGGATGTCGCCATGCTGTTCCAGCGGCCGGCCCTGCTGCCCTGGCGGTCCGTCCTCGACAACGTCCTGCTGCCCGTGGAGATCTTCGGCTGGCGCAGGTCCGAGCACCGCGACCGGGCGTACCGGCTGCTGGAGACGGCCGGACTGAGCGGCTTCGAGACGTACCGGCCGCACGAACTCTCCGGCGGTATGCAGCAGCGCGTCGCACTGTGCCGGTCGCTGATGGGCGAGCCCCGGGTGCTGCTCATGGACGAGCCGTTCTCCGCACTCGACGCGCTGACCCGCGCGGACCTCGCGGTGGAGCTGCAACGCATCCACATCGAGAACGCGTCCACAGTCGTCTTCGTCACCCACTCGATAGACGAGGCCGTGCTGCTCGCCGACCGGGTGGTCGTGCTCAGCCCGCGCCCGGGCCGGATCCGCAAGATCGTCGACATCGCCATTCCCCGGCCGAGGACGCTGGGCCGAACCGCGCACCTGGACGAAGTGGCCCGGTGCACCGCCGATCTGCACGAGCTGCTGATGGAGCGGGACATATCCACGCCGGTCGAAACGGAGGGGTGATGACCGCGCGGATCTGCGTCTTCACCGAGCCGCACCGCGGCGCCGACTACGAGGATCAGCTGCGCTTCGCGCAACTCGTCGAAGCCTGCGGGTTCGAGGGGTTCTTCCGGGCCGATCACTACCAGGCGATGGGTGCCGATCCCGGGCTGCCCGGCCCCACCGACGCCTGGCTCACGCTGGGCGCGCTCGCCCGGGAGACCTCCCGGATCCGGCTGGGCACCCTGGTCACCTCTGCCACCTTCCGGCTACCGGGCCCGCTGGCCGTGACGGTGGCGCAGGTGGACCGGATGAGCGGGGGACGGGTCGAGCTGGGCCTCGGCGCCGGTTGGTACGAACGGGAGCACACCTCGTACGGCATCCCGTTCCCGCCCGCCCCGGAGCGCTTCGACCGGCTGGAGGAGCAACTGGCCGTGATCAGCGGCCTGTGGCGAACACCGGCCGGCGAGCACTTCAGCTACCACGGTGACCATTACCAACTGCGCGACGCGCCCGCTCTGCCGAAGCCCGTGCAGGTGCCGGGGCCGCCGATCATCGTCGGGGGCCGCGGGACCAAGCGCACCCCGCAGCTGGCCGCTCGGTATGCCGACGAGTTCAACATGCCCTTCAAGTCGGTGGCAGAGACTGCCCGGGCGTACCGACGCGTTGCCGAGGCGTGCGAACGGACCGGCCGGGCAGACGCCGGTCGGCCGCCGCTGGTGCTCTCGACCGGCGTCGTGGTCGCGATCGGCCACACCGACGCAGAAGCGCAACGGCGTGCCGCGCCCCTGCACGTCAAGAGCGCGCTGCCACCGGAGGACCCGGTCATCGGATCCCCGGCCCAACTCGTCGACCGGATCGGCGAGTTCTCCGCAATCGGCACCGACCGCTTCCACCTCCGACTGATCGACTTCACCGACCTAGACCACCTGGAACTCATCGCCGGCGAGGTGCTTCCGCAGCTGTAGCACGCGACTGCGGCAGGGCTGCGTCCGGTGACTATCAAGCGACCCGGACGGAAGCCATCCCGGGCATCCCGCCCGGTGTCTTCCCCCAGCAAGAAGCCGTCGTTCTCACGGCGCAGGGGGACGTCCACGCTGACCGGCAACCGGAGAGGGGCCTTTTGGCCCTCAGCCCTCACCTGCGGCCGACGGGGTGTGCGGCCGGTCAGGAGTCAGGAGGAGCGGGTCAGTCGGGAGGGTGACCCTGTCGTCTGACTGCCCTCGTTCCCCAGGGTCAAGGTGTCGGCGCCGGTCTTCGCCAGGGTGTAGACGTTGCCCCGCGCGCACAGCACGCCCGCCGACCGGTCCGTGGGGGCGCTGGTGACCGCCTCGAAGACCATGGACGTTCCGTGCGTCTCCCGCAGACGCAGCGTCTCGGTGCACCCGAGGTCCCGGCCTGTGCCGTCCTCGGTCACGTGACTGATCTGTCTGCCGACCGGTGCACGGCCCGCAGCCCCTCGGCGAGTTCCGCCGCCAGAGCCCTCACGGCGGACTCGGGCAGCGGCCCGTCGCAGGCCACCCAGTCCGCGAGGGAAGGCGCGGCCACGTACTCCGTGGCCAGCCATTGCGGCCGGTGCCCCGCGGGGCTGTAGTCGACGACCGACACGGTCCACGGGGAGCGCACCTGGTCGCTGCTGGCGATCTCGCGGGCGAAGCGCTGCTCGAACCCGGGGTCAAGGCCGAACTCGGTGCGTACGGTCTTGAGCGCCAGCGGACGACCCGACGCGGTGCGGGAGAGAAACACCTGCCCCATTCCGCCGGCGCCGAGTCTCGCCAGCAGCGGGTAGCCGCCGATGGCCGGCGGATCGGTGGGATCCAGGCGTCTCATGAACCTCTCCGGGCACTGCTGGGGCCGCAGGGAAGGTGTGGACGGTGCACCGTGGCTGTGGGGGACGGACCTCGCCCGTGTGACACGCGGGCCTGTCCTGCACGCGATGCATTCATATCAGTTCATATGCTGAGTGCATGGCGGGACGGGACCGCAGCAGCGGCAGCGGAGCCCGGCTCGGCGGCTCTGCCGCCCGCGGCATGAATGTCCCCGAGTGCAGCCGTCACCATCACTGCGCCCCACGTTCGGCCGCGCCACACAGGAGCCGCACATGTCCGACAGCGCCCCCGAGCCCCGTCCTGTCAAAGCAGAGGCAGTCCCCCTGGGCACCGGTACCCGCCGATGGCTCTTCCGCCCGCCGCGGCGCCACGGCGAGGTCGACACCAGTCGCAGCGTCAGCTTCCTGGAGCTCTTCTACGACCTCGTCTACGTCGTCCTGGTCGGGCAGGCGGCCCACACCCTGGCCGAGGACTTCTCCTGGCGAGGCACGGCAACGTTCGCAGTGGTCTTCGGGCTGATCTGGATCGCCTGGCTGAACGGCACACTCTTCTACGAGCTGCACGGCCGCGAAGACGGTCACACCCGCTCGCTGATCTTCGTGCAGATGCTGCTGCTGTCCCTCATGGCGGTCTACGTCGGCCACGCCGACGGCGACGACGGCCGCACCCTGGCGGCCCTGTACGCGCTGCTGCTGGCTCTGCTGACGTACCAGTGGTACTCCGTGTACCGACAGGACGAACCGGAGCTGCGCAGGACGCCCCGCCGCTATCTGATCGTCATGGTCGCGGGCATCATCGCGATCGCGGCTTCGGTACCGCTGTCGGCCGACGGCCGTCTCGTAGTCTGGGCGGTGTTCGTCGTCGCGTGGTGCGGCGTGGAGTGCGTCATCCTCATCTTCTGGCGCAGAGCGCCGAGTTACGGCGTCGTGACCGAGCCCATGGTCGAACGCTTCGGGCTGTTCATCATCATCGTGCTCGGCGAAGTCGTCATCGGTGTCGTGAACGGCCTGACGGACACCGAACGCAGCACACTCGTCACGACGACGGGCCTGCTCGGGCTCGCCATCGGCTTCGGCTTCTGGTGGAACTACGCCGACTTGGTGTCCAGACGGCTGCCTCGCGAGTCCGGTCACTCCCTGGCGACGTGGATCTTCACTCACCTGCCGATGGCCATGGCCGTGGCGGCGGCCGGTGCGGGCATGGTCGGACTCGTGGAGCACGCCACCGATCACCGGACACCAGCCGCCCTGAGTCGGCTGATGGGCGGGTCCGTGGCCGTAATGCTGCTCACCACCGTGGTGCTTGTGCCCACCCTGGCGGACTACGACCGCTACCCCGCCGTCTACAAGTCGGTCCAAGCCGTGCTCGTCACGGCAGCCGTCGTCGCCCTCCTCGCCGGCTGGTCCCGCCCCGCCCCCTGGCTCCTGGCCCTCATCCTGTTGCTCCTCCTCTCCGCGACCTGGGTCTTCGCATTCGTGCGATGGCTGAGACAGGGCTCCCTGATCAACGAGAGGTCAGCCGACTGACACCGTGCCGTCCGTCGGGGTCTACTTGTATCGAGCGTTTGACACAAGATTCCGACCAGGGCATCTTGTACCTACCGTTTGGTACAAGATGCCCTGGGGGATCTCCACGTGCTCGACACCGTCCCGCTCCAGTCCCGGCTCCTCGACCATGCCGACCACTACGCCCGTTGGTCCGGTCTGGCCATCGGTATCGTGGCCGCACAGCAGCTGGTTGCGATGGAGAGCGGCGACATCACGATCCCCCTCGTGTTCGCCATCACGGCGTTCGGCTTGTGCGCGGTGGGCGGCGTCCTGCTCGGCGACGCCCTGACGCTCGGTCCTCAGGAAGCGGTGCGCACCGCGAGTCTCGCCCCGCGTCTGGTCGGACACCATGTGCCGCCCCGTATGGGGCCGCTGCTCCTTCTGCAGGCAGCCTCGCTCGTCGGTCTGCTGGTCATGGGCGCCGTCACGGCTTCCTCCGGCCCCGGCCGGACAGGCGGAGCGGGGCGTGTCATCACCGTCGCCTGTGAAGGGCTGACCGCATCCCTCGGTCCCTGGCCCGGCCTCTACTACAGCGGCCCGATGTTCGCCGCCCTCGCGGTCGGCACCCCCGCCTGCGTCTGGGCCCTGCGCCGTATTGCCTACGGGCCGGGCGACTTCCAGCAGCGCCGCGACCGCGCCTGGGCGATCACAGGAGCGTGGGGGCTGTTGGTGTCGAGCCAGGTCCTGCTCGTCGTACTCATGCTGCTCATCGCGCTCACGGAAACGGCCTGCGCAGGCCCGCTCGGTGCCGCCACCATCGTGGTGATCTGTCCCCTGGGGCTGCTGAGCCTGTTCACGTTCGGGTGGTCCCTGGTAACCGTGGTGGCACCGCGGGCGGTTGACGACGAGGTAGCAGACGATGGGATCTTCCACGATGAGTGACCGCACCGTCCGTGTCGACACCACCAGCCAGGTACCGCCGTACGAGCAGATCCGTGCCCAGTTGGCCGCGCTCATTCGCACCGGCCGGCTGACCGAGGGCGAGCGCCTGCCGACCGTGCGCCAGCTCGCCGCCGACCTCGGTCTGGCGCCGGGCACCGTGGCCCGCGCCTACCGCGAGCTGGAGGCCGCGGAGCTGATCCGCACCCGCCGTGGCGCGGGCACCCGGGTGGCGGCGCTCCCGTCCGGACCGCACGCCCACGACGGCCCCCAGCTCGGCACTCTGGCGCGGGACTTCACCTCCGCCGCCCGAGCCCTCGGAGCCGACACCGAGGACATCCTGACCGCCGTCCGCAACGCCCTGAACTCGGGACCCGCCCCCGCTTCTGCCACCGCCGACAGCGGAGCGGGCGGCCCCAAGTCGACGGAGGCGCCGGTGAGGGTCGCTGGCGTGCGGCACAGGCGTGAGGCACAGGCTTGAGCGGCAACGCCGGGGGCGGGCCGGAGAACCGGGAGGTGATCCGGCCTGCCCTGGGCGGCACTCGCTGCCTGGCGGCTCCTGCTGGTATTCGTTACGCCGGGTCGATACGGAAGACGCTGCCGCCGATGGCGAGCACGTACAGGTCGCCATTGCCGCCCTGCGCGAAGGAGATGACCTCGCCGCCGTTGACGCCGAGGTCGTTCACGGCTGTCACCTTGCCGTTCTTCAACTGCAGGGAGCGGACGGTGCCGTCGCAGTAGTCGCTGTACACATACTGACCCTTGAGGCCCGGGATCGCCTTGCCCCGGTAGACGAAGCCGCCGGTCACCGAGCAGCCGAAGTTGGCGCGGTCGTACTCATGGACCGGCGGCACGTGGTTCGCGGGCTCCGTGCCGCCACGGAAGGGATGGGTGCCCTCCATCTGGGACCAGCCGTAGTTCTCTCCGCCCTTGCTGCTCGCCGGGGCCCAGTCGATCTCCTCCCAGTCGTTCTGGCCGACGTCGCCGATGAACAGATCGCCCGTGCCCGAGTCGAAGGAGAACCGCCACGGGTTGCGCAGGCCGTACGCCCAGATCTCGTCCTTCGCGATCGGGTCGTTCACGAACGGGTTGTCCGGCGGGATCGCGTACGGCTTGGCGCCCCTCGGGTCGATCCGCAGGAGCTTGCCGAGCAGCGTGTCGAGGTTCTGCCCGTTGCCGTGCGGGTCGCCGCCCGAGCCGCCGTCGCCGAGTGCGATGTAGAGGTAGCCGTCGGGGCCGATCTTGATGTCGCCACCGTTGTGGTTCGCGTAGGGCTGGGTCTGGGTGATGACCGTACGGCGGGTCTGCGGCTGGATCTTGCCGTTCCGTACGGCGAACTCGTCCACGGTGCTGGTGCCTTCGAGGTTCGTGAACGAGATGTAGAAGTGCGCGAACCTCTTGTCGAACGCGATGCCCAGCAGCCCGCGTTCGCCGTCGGTGGTGGTCTCGGCGGATATGTCGAGGACGGGCTGACTGAGTCCCTTGCTGTCCAGGACCCTTACGGTGCCCGGGCGTTCGGCGATCCAGAGCTTCCCGCCGGGGCCGGCGGCGCCCGCCGTCGGATTCTGGGCCGTGCCCACGTTCTTGAGGGTCACCTTCGGCACCTGCCGTGGGGCGGCGGACTCGTCGGCCGACGCCGCGGTCAGGGCGAGGGAAGCGACGAGACAGACGGTGCCGATGATCGCCGTGCTTCGGGTGCGAACTCTCACCGAGATCCTCCTAGAGGCGGTGAATCGGCAGGTCGCGGCCACTGGGGCTCATCGTGGGGTGCCGCTCGCGCCAGCACGCAACCTGGTTGGGGGGTGTGGGGAGAGAGAACCGTGTGCTATTGGCCGGCTACGGCTGAGGATACTGGGACCGCGTCGCTTGGTATAGACCACCTGTGCCGCAAGTCGAGAATCGGCACGGGGTGAAGGCGCGCCTACAAGCCCCGTAGGCGCGCCCCCTTCTTCGCTGTTCTGGGGAGTTCAGTTCAGCGGTTCCACCCAGATGTTGCGGTAGCGCACCTTGTTGCCGTGGTCCTGGAGGCGGATGGAGCCGGCTGATGGTCCCTCCGGGTGGCCGCCGCCGGTCGGGCCGTCGATCGCGATGTCGTCGTGGACCTTCTTGCCGTTCCAGACGACGGTGACCCGCGCGTCGGCCGTCTTGGTGCCGTCGGCGTCGAAGCGGGCCGCGCGGAAGGTGATGTCGTACGTCTGCCAGGTCTCCGGTGCTGTGGCCGCGTTGACGTCCGGAGCCTTCTTCAGATAGATCGCTCCGGCTTCGTTCGTGTCGAGCGTCGTGTCACCGAAGGAGTCGAGGATCTGAAGCTCGTATCGGTCCTGGAAATAGATGCCGCTGTTGCCGCGGTCCTGACCGGTCACGTCGTCCGGCAGGAGCGGGACGCGGAACTCCGCATGCAGCTTGAAGTCCTGGTAGGCGTCCTTGGTGCGGATGTCGCCGCAGCACACCTCCATCGACTTCTCGTCGGTCAGCGGCCATTCCACGGATCGTCCGTCCGTGTGCTGCCACTGGCTGAGGGATGTCGCGGTGCCGTCGAAGAGGGTGACCCGGGCGCCGTGCGGGCGGACGGTGATCAGGTCCAGATTGACGTGGCCGGAGTCGCCCGAGTCGAAGCGGTACGCGATGGTGTTCTTCCCCGCGCGCAGCGTGACCCGCTCGGGCTGGGCCGACCAGGTGTCCCAGTTGCCCGTCGAGGCGAGCTTGGTCTGTCTCAGCTTCTGCCCGTTGGCGTACAAGGAGAGGGACTTGGTGCCCTGGAAGGGGTTGGGCCCGTTGGAGTAGCGCAGGTTCACGTCGTAGTCACCCGCCTTCGGGACGGTGACGTCGAACGTGGCGGCGGCCTTGCCCTCGGTGCCGTAGCCGTCGACGAAGCCGCTGCCCGAGTAGCCGGTGTGGTCGGTGTTGATTCCGGCCGTCCCGGTCAGCCGCGCCTCCTCGGCCTCGTGCAGCGTCGCGGGCGGCGGCTGCTTGCCCGGCAGGGCGTTGAGCGTGTACCAGGCCTCCGTGCTCCACAGCGTCTCACCGGACGTGGACGCGAAGGGACGTGGTGAACGGACGTGTACGACGCGGCCCGGCTTGAGCCCGTCAAGGCGTAGCGAGACCGTGCGCGCGTCGTCGGCGAGGGTCGCCGAGCGGACGTTCAGCCGCTCCTCGGCGATCTTCGGACCTCCATAGTCCGATGTGGGGGTGTAGCGCCACTGTTCGGCCTGGTAGTGGGCGGCCAGCTTTTCTGCGGTGGCCTCGGACAGCGGCTGCGTGTACTCCAGGTCGAAACCACCGGGGACGGCGCGCATCTCCTTGATGTCGAAGGTGTTGCCGCCGTTGGGCGTCAGCTTCTGGAGGCCGAACTTCAGTTTGCCCTCCTGGCCCCAGTTGCCGTCGGCGCCGAGCCCGCCCGCGTAGACCGCGCCGTCGGGGCCCATGGTGATGCGGTTGACGCCGGCTTCGAGTCCTTGCGTATAGCGGAACACAGCGCCCTGGTACTGGCCCTTCACCTTCTCCAGAAAGGCACGCTGGAGCCCGCCGTAGGTGACGTCACCGAGGAGCATCTGACCGGCGAACCGGCCCTTGGTCAAGTACAGCGGTGTGCTGGGGGAGTTGGCGATCTCGTTCTGCGGCAGCCACAGCACCGGTTCGGTCACCGACCGGTCGTCGAAGGGGCCCGAGGGCTCGGTGTAGTGGTTGAAGAAGCGGTCCTGCTTGATCTGGACGAGCTTGGACGCGGGCAGCCAGCCGCCTTGGTTGTCGGTGGTGAAGATGTCGCCGCCAGGGCCCCAGCCGATGCCGTTGGGGGTGCGCAGGCCGCCTGCGATCGGCTGGATCTTCCCTGTCTTCTTGCTGATCTTGTACGTGGTCCCACGGCCGGGTGCCGGCTGGGGAGTCGTGGTCGCGCCGCCGTAGTTGATGGCGACGGACAGGTTCACGTAGAAGTAGCCGTCGCGATAGAGCAGCCCGAAGGCGAACTCGTGGAAGTTGCCGCCGTAAGGCCAGGTGGCGACCGTGCGGTACTCGTCGGCGACCAAGTCCCGGTCGGTGGCGACCAGTTGGGTCAGCTCGTGCTTCTGCGACACATACAGCGAGCCGTCGACGTACTTGATGCCCATCGGCTCGCGCAGCCCGCTCGCCACCTTCTTCACGGTCACCTTGTCGCGACTCGTGTCGCCGGTGACGTTGTCGAGGAGGTACGCCTCACCCGTCGTGGTCTGTGAGCCGCCCCAGGTGGTGATGGCCAGACGTCCGTCGGGCAGCCAGTCCATGCCGGTGACCTGGGGCTCGAAGCCGTCCGGGCGCAGGTCGGTGAGGGTGAGGTCGGGGCGTACGTCGGTCAGCGGCAGACCGTCGCCCGGGCTGTCCGCTCCCGACTCGCACTCCTTGCGTCCCGGGGCGGTGACCCGCACCACTCCGGCGTCAGTGCTCAGCGCCTCGCTCGGCACGGTGGTGAAGTCGTTCGCGGACGGTGGCTTCCATGCCAGCGCGAGACGCTGGTCGCCGCCCCGTTCGAAGTAGTCGATGCGGAACGGGTGGGACCCGGCCGTGAGTTGGACGGATCCGTCTTTCGGCTCGGCCCCGTGCAGGCCGTCGTGGTCGATGACCGTCCGGTCGTCGATGGTCAGCCGGGAGCCGTCGTCGCTGGTCAGGCGGAACGTGTAGGACCCGTCGTCGGGAATGACGAGGTAACCGGACACCTCGGCCGAGAAGTTGTCGGCGAAGCCGCCGAAGTCGCCGGTCGTGGACCAGTCCACGGTCGGCATCAGCTTGTCGTGGTTGGGGGTCTGCCCCGGCTTGAGCGTGCACAGCTTGCTGAGCGGAACCTGGGTGTCGAACACCCGCAGGGTCACTCCCGGTTCCTGGGGCGGGATGTCATCGGGGGCGGCGGCGGACGGGGGCGCTGTCCACACGCCCCCGACGAGGAAGGCTCCGAGAAGCAGGGGGGTGAGCCGTCTTCGGGCGCGGCGGAACAACCGTGGATGCATCGGTCCTCCAGAACGGACCGGAGGCCGCCGGATCGCACTCCGGTCGAGATACCCACTGCGCGGGGAACGCAGAGGCGGTACTCGTGCGGTTGCGCCGATACCGTAGGGGACTTTTGCCGGGCGCGTCCATACTTTGTCATCAGCCGGTTCAAAGCCCGATCGGTGAACAGGGGCACTGCACCCGGAGGGTCGGCGTAGACCGACGGAGATCCGATGGAGCGACGTCAACTGGAGTGCTTCATCGCGGCCGAGGCGGGCGCCTCAGCTGGTCACAGACCGCCGATCTTGCCAGCCGCGTCACGTACGGAGTCGAGCGCGTCCACCAGGGCATTGCGCCGCCTCGCACCCGCCGCTCGGTCCGCCGGCACCAGCCGCGCGGCGGCCTGCACGGCGTAGGCGTCCGGGTTGCCGAAGGCGGTTCGGGGGTGCTCTCCCGTCTCCGCGCAGTGCGCCGTGACCTCCTCGACCGCCTGGAGCACGACTGGCCGGTCCACGCCCGGCTGCATGGCCAGCCGTACCTGGAAACGCGCCATCCACTTCTCGCGGTCCTTCTCCTTCTCCTTCTCCTTCGCCTCGTCCGTCGTCCGGTCCTTCTTCGCCATGTGCTCTCCCGGGTGATCTGCAGCCGTCTGTTGTGGAGTTGGACGGTGAGACATCGAAGCGGGTTGCGTAAGCGGAGGAGCAACTGTTGGACAGCCGGACCGTCCGCGTCGACCTTGAACGCGCAGACACGACCGGGGCGCCGAATGCCCAAATGGCGGTCAGATCGGAAGGTTCCGGCATGAACGGATCGGGTCCACCAGCCGTATCCTTACCCGATCGAGGTGCGCATTCGGTCGAATTCCTCGGCCTTCATGGGGTTTGTGCACACGGGTCGTAGGTACTGCGGCCATGGGGGGATGAGAGGCAACCATGACGGCTGCGAGTAACACGGTGCGTACAGGCACCATGCTTCCGGTGGACGCGGCGCGCTGGGCGATGTGGACGTTCGTCGTTGTCAATGTGGTGATCGTCGAGGTGCTGTTCCTCAGCGCCGGGTCGGGCAAGAACGGGGTGCTCACGGTCGCCAAGTTCTTCGGCCTGCACGCAGCCTTGCTGCTGTTGTTCCAACTGCTGCTGGTGGCCCGGCTGCCGTGGCTGGATCGCCGTATCGGGATGGACCGGCTCACGGTGTGGCATCGCTGGGTCGGCTTCACCTTGCTGTGGACCGTCCTCACCCACGCCACTTTGGTGGTGCTCGGCTACGCGACTCTCGACGACACGTCCATGGGGAAGACGTTCGTCGCACTCAGCGGGGTGCCGGCCTCCCTGCTGGGCATGCTCGCCGCGACCATCATCGTCGTGATCGCCGTGATCTCCACCCGGGGCCTGCGGCGCCGACTGCGGTACGAGGTCTGGCACGGCCTGCACCTGCTGCTCTACGTGGCCCTGGGCCTGGCGTTCGTCCACCAGTTGCAGGAGACGACGACGTTCACGTCCTCCGGGTTCGCCACGGCGTACTGGTGGATCCTGTGGCTGTTCGCCTTCGGCGCGCTGCTGACCGGGCGGCTCGCCGTGCCGCTGTGGCGCAACGCCTACCACGGGTTCCGCGTCGCGGCCGTCGTGCCCGAGTCCCACAATGCGGTCTCGGTGTACGTCACCGGCCGACACCTCGACAAACTCCCCGCCCGCGCCGGTCAGTTCTGCATCTGGCGGTTTCCCGGGCACAACCATTGGTGGCTGGCCAACCCCTTCTCCCTGTCGGCGGCGCCCGGCGGACAGGGGCTGCGTCTCACGGCGAAGGCGGTGGGCAGCGCAAGCGCCGGTCTGCGGGATGTCCCGGTCGGCAGCCGTGCTTTCGTCGAGGGTCCGTACGGTGCGTTCACCTCGTTGCACCGGACCCGGCCCGGCGTCCTGCTGATCGCCGGGGGCGTGGGGATCACGCCTGTGCGGGCCATGCTGGAGGAGCAGACGACCGGCGACGTCGTCGTGCTGTACCGGGCGCGGAGCGAGGCCGATGCGGTGCTGCTGAACGAGGTGCGGCACTTGGTGGCCCTGCGCGGCGGACGGTTGACCTTGCTCACCGGCAGGACCGGCGAGGGCGGCGTCCCGCCGTTCGGCGCGAGCAGCCTGCATCAGCTGGTCCCCGACATCACCGAACGCGACGTGTACGTCTGCGGCCCGCCCGCGATGACCAGGGCCGTGCTCGGCGGCCTGCGAGAGCTGAGGGTCCCTGCGCGACAGGTGCACGCCGAGAGGTTCGGTCTGGCCTGACCGGGAAATGGGGCCGACGTCGGGGCCGCCCGTGCTCGACATCCCCGTACGGCTCGTTCCTCTCGCGCTCGCCGTCCAGGACGGGGTCCAGGACGGAGCCGACATGGTCGCCTGCGTCGATCTGCTGCACCACGAACCGCACCGGCTGGATGGAGCACTGCAGGGCGAACCCCACGAGGCAGCCCGCCCGCTCGTACGGCCCACGCGGACCCGATCGGGACCGGTGGTGCTGGTTGGACCTCTGGTGCGCGGGCACTCGGGCCATGGCCGCCGGACAAACCGGTCGAGAAACCCCTGGAGGCCTCCGTGGCCCTTCGTACTCGCCGACGGCAGCCGGTATGCCGAGTGCGTGGTGGGAACCTCGCGGCACGGCCCGGTTCGCGGGCAGTGGCCGCACCTGGATGCGGCGATCCGCTACGAGGTCCGGCTCGGCCCGGTCCGGCTGGTCCGCGAGACGGTCGTCCGCCGCTGCGAGGCAGGCGTCTGCCTGGAGCTGGAGGCCCATGCCGGTGACCCACCGCGACCACACGAGGCCAAGCGCTGACCACGGAAGAACGGGGGCAGCCATGCGCAGCAGCCCGCTCGCCGGCCGTACGGTCGCCGTCACCGGCGCTGCCCGCGGTCTGGGCGCGGCGCTGTCCCGCGAGATCGCCCGGCGCGGCGCCCGGGTGGCGCTGCTCGGCCACGAGAAGGCAGCCCTGGAGGCGATGGCGGAGTCCCTGCCGGGCCCGGCGCTGGCCGTCGAGGTCGACGTCACCGACCCCGTCGCCCTGGTCGCCGCGGCCCGCACGGTGCGGGCCGGACTCGGACGCCCCTCCGCCGTGGTGGCGAACGCGGGCATCGCCGAGGGCGGCCCGTTCCTCGCCTCGGACCCGGCGGCCTGGCGCCGCGTCATCGACGTCAACCTCACCGGCAGCGCCCACACGGCCCGCGCGTTCCTGCCGGATCTCTTCGACACAGCGGGGTACTTCCTCCAGATCGCCTCGCTGGCATCGATCGGCGCCGTCCCCCTGATGAGTTCCTACTGCGCCTCCAAGGCGGGGGCCGAGGCCTTTGCGCACGCTCTGCGGGCGGAGGTGGCGCACCGGGGGTCGCCGTGGGCATCGCCTATATCAACTGGACGGACACCGACATGATCCGCGACGCCGACCAGTACGCGGCCCTGCGCGACCTGCGCGCCCACATGCCCCCGCCGGTTCGCCGGGTGCACCACGTGGAAGCGGTCGCCGCCCGCCTGGTGAGGGGCCTGGAACGCCGCCGTACAGCCGTGTACGCCCCCAAGTGGCTGCGTCTGACCCAGCCGGTGCGCGCGGCGCTGCCACCCATCGTGCTGCGCGTGTCGCGCCGCGAACTGCCCCGCATGGAGGCGGCGCACCCCTTCGAGTACACCGGGCCACTCGGCGCGGGCGGCCTCGCCGACCAAGCGGCGTCCGGGCGCAATCCATGACGCCACGACCGGCACGGGGAAGCGAGAGATCACCATGGCGAAGAAGGCGAAGAGCGCAAAGGGGACGAGCGGCGGAGACAAGGGCAAGCAACTCACCCAGGGCGACGAGGTCACCTGGAACAGCCACGGCAGCACCACGGAAGGCACGGTCGAGCGGAGGATCACCCGACGCACCGAGGCCGCCGGCCGCACCGTGCACGCCTCGCCCGAGGATCCGCAGTACGAGGTACGCAGCGCCCGGTCCGGCAGGTCGGCCGTACACAAGCCGTCCGCACTGCGCAGGAAGCGAACCGGTGACTGATGCAGACGTTCCTGCCCCACCCCGACGTCCGGCAGGAGGGGTGAGACCACGAGGCCGGGGTAACCGCGTTTGTACGAAGGCCCTATTGCAAGGGTGTTGTCGTCGAGCGTCTCAGGAGGACAGCCGTGCCAGGCATGTTGGACAAGATCAAGCAGTTCAGCAGGAGCCCGCAGGGGCGACGTGCCGTGGAGGAGGTACGCCGCGCCTCTGCCGACCCGCGCCGCCGGGCCCAGGCCCAGCGGTTGCTCGGCAAGCTGCGGGGGCGGCGCCGCTGAAGCGCCTGGTGTGCTTCTCCGGGCGCCGCGCCGATGGCCGGCCCGGCTGTCCGCTGAAGGGCGCCGGGCGAAGCGGGAGAGCGCATCGTGTCGGCGCCTGTTCGGTGCGTCGAGCCGTCCGCACGAGGGCCGCGTGAGCCATTGGGGTGCACTGTCAGTGGCAGGCGCAACAATGCGGTCCAGCAAGATCGACATTGGGTCCGGAACGAGGCGTGCGCTGTCCGTCCTCCACCCTGGAAAGGCCGTACAGATGCCCCTCGCGACCTCCCGCGCCTCGATTTCCGTCGCGGACGCCGACCCCGCGGCCATCACAGTTCACCCTGCGCGCCGCGGCGAGCGCGACCGTGCCGGGCGGGCGGCACGTACGGACCTCGCCGACTTGAGCGCACCATTCCAACTGCCCCCACCCAGACCCACGGTGGCGCTCGACGCCCTCGCGTCCGAGGTGCTGCGCATCGTGTCCGACTCCCGCACGCCCGTCTTCGTGACCGTCCACGAGGGTGGACGAATCCGCTACGGCTACTGGCGCCCGGTCGACTCCGCCACAGGCCGAGGCGGCTGCTACGTCGCTCTGCCCACCGACGTGTGCGAAAGGCTGCGCTCCGGCGGACGCATCGAAATGGGCGAGCCCATCAACGATCCGTCCAAGACCACCTACCGGATCCGGCCTGCCCGTACTCGGACGAAGACGGGACGCCAAGAAGGCAGTGCAGCCTGAGTGGCTGAAGGGCTCGCACGGTCCGTCGCCGCACCCCGAGACTGCATCGACCCGGGGGCCGGCGCGCCACCCGACATGACGCAGTTCGATCGTCGCGGTGGAAGAGGCCAAGTCATTGTCGACGGCAGCCAGTTCGGACCAGGTCCGTCCGTCCCGTGAGGTCCGGATGGCCCCGACGGTCCGCTTCCCGTCCGGGAGGTTCGCCGCGCCCACGCCGATCAGCGTTCCGCCGGCGTCCACCACGCCCGACAGCCGCTGCTCGGTGAGCGGTACGGCGGTCGGATCCGGGAGCTGACCCGTCCTGAAACGACCGGTCCGCTGCTAAGCGTCGTCGGAGCTCCGCGGATTCCCGCAGGCGGCGGTCTTCCGCGGCCCAGCACCTGCGGGCCGGCCTGCTCCAAGCCCCCTTCCGCACAGGCGGCTTCACCGGCCCGGTACGCCCTTGTTGCGCAAGGAGCGGTTCTCGATCTGAGCGGTCCCAGTCGGGGCCGTCCTCTCGACAACATGCCGATCCACAACGGGAGATGAGCAACAGAGCCCCCTTGCTATGGTGCGCCGATGTCATCGATCAAGCAGTTCCAAGTGACCTTCGACTGCGCGGAACCTGAGCGTGTCGCTCGCTTTTGGTGCGAGGTGCTGGGGTACGTCCTCCCGAAGCCGCCGGAGGGCTTCGCCAATTGGGACGATTTCAACCGCTCGCTGCCTCCTGAGGATCAGGGTGCATGGGCCGCCTGCAGTGACCCCACAGGTGTCGGCCCGCGACTGTTCTTTCAGCGCGTCCCGGAAGGGAAGGCCGTCAAGAACCGGGTGCATCTTGACGTGCGGGTCGGCACCGGACTCGTAGGCGAAGAGCGCCTCGCCGCGCTTGAGGCCGAGTGCGCACGACTGATCCCGCTCGGCGCAGTACGCGTGCAGCTACTGCCTGCCGATGACGAGAACGAGTCGTGCATCGCGATGCAGGATGTCGAGGGCAACGAGTTCTGTCTCGACTGAGCACCCTCCGAGACGGCGAGGTGGGGAGGCGGCCAGAAATTGCCGCTTGGGTGAATGGCTATTCACCAGCTATGGTGAATAGCCATTCACCTGCTGCCTCGCCAGTCGCTGCCCGCTGGAGTGCCGATGGATCAGACCGCCGCGATACGCAAGCCGCCCTGCGTGAGCACCCTCCGAGACCGGCTGACCGTGCCGGTGCTCGCGTTCGGCGGCATCCTCATGGCCGTCATGCAGACCGTGGTCGTTCCCCTGCTGCCCGACCTGCCCCGGCTGACCGGCGCCTCGGCGGGCACGGTCTCGTGGATGGTCACGGCCACCCTGCTGTCCGGCGCCGTCCTCACCCCGGTGCTGGGTCGGGCCGGCGACATGTACGGCAAGCGGCGGGTCCTGATGGCGGCTCTGGGGCTGATGACCCTGGGCTCGGTCGTGTGTGCTCTGACCTCCGACATCGGCGTGCTGATCGCCGCCCGGACGCTGTCCGGAGCGGCCGCCGCGGTCGTCCCGCTGTCCATCAGCATTCTGCGCGACGAGCTGCCGCCGGAGCGCCGGGGATCGGCCGTGGCGCTGATGAGTGCCACCGTCGGCATCGGCGCCGCACTGGGCCTGCCGCTGGCAGCCGTGATCGTGCAGTACGCGAACTGGCACACCATGTTCTGGGTGACCAGCGCCCTCGGCGTGGCGGGCGTGACGCTGGTCTGGTGGGCGGTGCGGGAATCGCCGGTGCGACAGCCGGGCCGGTTCGACGTTTCCGGTGCGCTGGGCCTGGCCGTCGGGCTGGTGTGCCTGCTGCTGGGGGTGTCTCAGGGCGGGCAGTGGGGCTGGGGCAGCGCGCGGGTCGTGGGCCTGTTCGCCGGGGCCGTCGTCGTGCTCGCCCTGTGGTGCGGGCAGCAGCTGCGGACCAAGGAGCCGTTGGTGGACCTGCGGCTGGTGGCGGAGCCCAGGGTCGGCCTGTCCCATGTGGCTGCCCTGCTTGCCGGTTTCGCGTTCTACGCCAACACCCTGGTCACCGCCCAGCTGGTGCAGGCACCCAAGACCACCGGGTACGGACTGGGGCTGTCGATCGTCGCCACCGGCCTGTGTCTGCTGCCCAGTGGTGTCGTCATGCTCCTGCTGTCGCCCGTCTCCGCCCGGATCTCCGCCGCGCGCGGGCCGCGTGTCACGCTCGCGCTCGGGGCCGCGGTGATCGCCGCCGGATACGCGGTCCGTATCGCCGACAGTCGCGACCTGTGGATGATCATCACGGGCGCCACGATCGTCGCCACCGGGACCACCCTCGCCTACTCGGCGCTGCCCACGCTCATCCTGCGAGCCGTGCCTGCCGAGCAGACCGCCTCCGCCAACGGCGTCAACGTGCTGATGCGGACGATCGGCCAGGCCGGCTCCAGCGCGGCCGTGGCCGCCGTCCTCGTACACCACACCGGCGTGGTCGGTGGAGCACCCGTGCCCACCCTCCACGGCTACCAGCTGGCCTTCGCGACAGCGGGCGTGGTCGCCCTCGGAGCCGCGGCCGCAGCGCTCTGCATCCCCGGCGATCCCGCACGAGCGGTCACGCAAGGGCCGGAGCGAACCGGCGACAACCCCCGGGGCGCGCGCGACGAGGCGATGGAGGGAGCATGAGTGCCGTGAGCACTCCACCCGTCACGCCCGCACCGGCCCGCAGAGACGCCGAGTCGACCAGGGCGGCCATCCTCCGGGCGGCCCGCTATCTGCTGGCCCGGCACGCACACGCCGACATCACACTCAAGGCCGTCGCCGACCGCGCAGGGGTGAGCCCGCCGCTGATCCTGAAGTACTTCGGCAACAAGGACACGCTGTTCGCCCAAGTCATGTCCTTCGAGGCCGACGCCGACGCTCTGCTGGCCGCTCCACTACCGGAACTGGGCCCGCACATGGTCCGGCACGTGCTGGTCAGCCAGTCCGAGCACGGCGCCGACCCGCTGCTGCGGATCGTGTTCGCGCCCCTGCACGGTGAGCAGGGTGACATCCTGCGCGCCAACTTCCGCACCCAGGTCACCGACCGCATCGCCGCCCGCCTCACCGGCCCCGACGCGGGCCTGCGCGCCGAACTGGCCGTTGCCACCCTGCTGGGACTGGGCGTGATGTACGGCATCGCCCGCGGCACCGAGGTGCGTGCGAGCACGGTCGACGCCTTGGTCGACCGGTACGCGCCGGCGGTGCAGGCGTATCTCACGCCCTGAGCGTTCTGGCGACGAGGACCGCCAAGTCGTCGCTGACCGGTGCCCATCGCGAAGCGTGACTGGTGTGCCAATAGTGTGACCGCATGCCTGACAAGTTGAGTTCCGGGAGAACCCGCGCCGCGCTTGCCACGTCCGCGCGCGTATCGGTCGAGTTGCTGCTGGTCGTTGTGATGTTTTCAGTGGCTCTGTGGGGTCTGGCCCGGATGTGGTCGGTCGTGTGGCCGGTGATCATTGCCCTGTTCCTCACGACACTGACCTGGCCGATGACCCGTGCGCTGCGGCGGCGTGGGTGGCCTTCGGCGCTGGCCGCGTTGCTGGTGACCCTGCTGTTCCTCCTGGCCGTCATCGGCATCGTGGCGCTGATCGCGGTTCCGGTGGCGTCCCAGTCCGGCGAGTTGAGCGACGGTGTGGTCGAGGGCATCAAGAAGATGCGCGAGTGGGCCTCGGGGCCACCGCTGAACATCGGCGACGACCAGATCGCGACTGCCCTGGACACCGCGGCCGCCCGCGCCCAAGGCAGCGTCGGCAGCCTGGTCAACACCGTCGCAACGGGAGTGGCGACCACGCTCAGCGGCTTGGTCACGGCCATCCTGGCGCTCTTCCTGATGTTCTTCTTCCTCAAGGACGGCCCGCGATTCCTGCCGTGGCTCGCCCGCCAGTTGCCCGGACGACTCGCCAACGACGTTCCGGTCCTGGCCGAGCGCGCCTGGGACACCTTGGGCGCGTTCATGCGGTCTCAGGCGCTCGTCGGCATGCTCGACGCTGTCTTCATCGGCCTCGGCCTGTGGATCCTGGACGTACCGCTGGTGCTCCCGCTGACGGTGCTGACGTTCGTCTCTGCGTTCGTGCCGATCGTAGGTGCGGTGTTCGCCGGCTTCGTCGCGTGTCTCATCGCGTTGGTGTCGAACGGTCCGACGGACGCCCTGATCGTGCTGGCGATCATCCTCGTGGTGCAGCAACTTGAGGGCAACGTCTTCCAGCCCATGATCCAGAGCCGTGGGCTCGGCCTGCACGGGGCCGTGATCCTGCTGGCGGTGACGTTGGGCGGCAGCCTGGCCGGCATCGTGGGCAGTCTTCTTGCCGTGCCGGTCACCGCGCTGATCGCGGTGATCTGGAACTACCTCCGGGAGCAGCTCACCGAACCGCCGCAGGAGCCGGAGTCCGACAAGCCGCAGGCCGGCGTCGCTGTCCCGGAGATGTGACACCCGTCCCAGGCTCCGTCACCGGTCAACCCCTGCCGGGCAGCGACCCGGTGCGTGTTCCCGCAGCCTGCTCGCCCTCATGTGACGGGGCCTGGTGCTCGGCGCGGGGGCGAAGTAGTCGGCGTCCTTCGGCCGCTGGGCCCCAGGGCGTGGACGCGGCGCCGGCACGAGATGGGGGATGTGCTTGGAGCAGTGCACATACGCCTCCTCCACCGTGATGTGCACCCAGAACTCGGGCCTGCGTCCAGGAGCGGTGTCCACCGGAAGGCGGGGATAGGCCCGCCGCTGCTCCTCGTCCCGGTGGAGCCGGGCTGCACCATTGACGTGCAGGCCGATGTGGTCATGGGCGAAGTCGACGAAGAGCAGGCCGATATGCGGGTTCTCGGTGATGTTTCCCGCACTGGCGAGGACCCCGTTCCCACGGTACTCGGGGTAGGTGAGAGTGCCGTCGTCAAGCACGGTGACGAAACCCGGAGGACCGGCACGGAAGGTGACGTCGCAGGCCCCGCCGGCGTCCGACGTGGACAGGAACGCCATGGTCTGGCGCCCTATGAAGTCCGCCATCTGTGGTGTCAGACGGGCCTGCACCTGGCGATCGTAGAAGGTGGCGGCCTGGTCGGCCGTGCCGAGAAGGTGCTGCAGGCGGCGCTCGCCGACGGAGCCGGTGGTCTCGTGGGTGTGGTTCACGGAACGCGCTGCCTTCCTTTGGCCTTCAACTGGGCGTGGCGCCACGGCACTCTAACGCTGGATGGAGCACGGTGTCGTGGTCGGGGCAGGTGTCGAAGGGCCGGCCGATCGCGTCGGGGCCGGTCGCCGGGGCGCGGCTGACAACGAACGGGCGGGGCGGCGTCCTCGCCGCCCCGCCTTGCTGAGTGTGCTGGTCAGCGGACCGTCCGCGCCGCGTTCTCGATGATGTGGGTGACGGCGTCCGGATGGGACACGCTCACGGCGTGGGAGGACTCGATCTCCCTGATGTGAGCATTGGCGCGCTCGGCCATGTAGACCTGGGCATCCCGGGGGATGATCCGGTCGTTCGAGCCCACCAGAGCCCAGGAAGGGATGGTCTTCCAGGCGGGCTCACCGGACGGTTCGTTGAGGGCAGTGCCGGTCCCGGGACGCTGGGTGACCGCCATGACCGCAGCGGTGTCCGCGGGGACATCGGCACCGAACGCCTGGCGGAACCTGGACTGGTCGATGGAGAAGTCCAAGTCCTTGGAGCCGTCGGCGTTGGTGATCGGAACCGGACGCAGCACGTCGCCGATGATGCTGCCCTCGAACTTGCTCACCAGCTCATTGGCGCTTTCGCCCTTCTCGGGGAGGAAGGCGTCGGCGTACACCAGAGCCTTGACGTTGTCGGAGCCGTAGGCAGCGTTGCTGATCACCGCTCCGCCGTAGGAGTGCCCGACAAGAACCACCGGACCGTCGATGCCGGCCAGCAGGCTCTTGACGGAGGCGGCGTCGCTGCTGAGACTGCGCAACGGGTTGGCCGCGGCGATCACCGGGTAGCCGTCCTCCTTCAGCTGTTTGATGACGCCGCTCCAGCTGGAGGAGTCGGCGAAGGCGCCGTGCACCAGCACGACGGTCGGCTTGGCGCTCTTTGCATGGGTGTCCTTGGCAGCGCTCGCCGGACCGACCGACGTGGCAAAGAGGGCGGTGGCGACCGTTGCGGTGGCCATCAGCGTGAGAGGCATACGGGCACGCCGAAGAGGCGAATGACGGTACATGAGGAGCCCTTTCGAGGCAGAGGTTTCAGCTGTGTCTGGACAGGCGCGAACAGGGAGCTCGACGATCAGTTGGTGCCGAGGGCGGTGCGCAGGGTGCGAATGGCCTGCTCCACCGCAGCAGTTGTGGCCTGCGTGGGCCGGAGGGGGTTGAGCATCATGAAGTCGTGCAGGGCGCCGTTGTAGCGGATGCTCGTGGTGGGAACGCCGGCCTGGGTGAGCTTGCGGGCGTACGCCTCGCCCTCGTCCCGTAGCACGTCGTTCTCGTCGACCATGACGAGCGCCGGCGGCAGCCCGCGCAACTCCTCCTGGCTCGCCCGCAGCGGCGAGGCGGTGATCTCCGCCCGCTGGGCGGGATCGGGGGCGTAGCAGTCCCAGAACCAGGCCATGCCCTTCGCCGTGAGGAAGGGCCCGTCGGCGAACTCCCGGTAGCTGTCGGTGTCCTGGGCCGCGTCCGTGACGGGGTAGTACAGCGACTGGTGCAGGAAGTTCACGTCGCCGCGACGCTTGGCCATGAGGGTCAGCGCGGCCGTCATGTTGCCGCCGACGGAGTCACCGGCCACGACCAGCCGCGAGCCGTCCAAGCCCGCCCCGGCGCCCTTCGCGGTGATCCACTGAGCGGTCGCGTACGCCTGCTCGATGGCGGTCGGGTAGGTCGCCTCCGGCGAACGGTCGTACTCGACGAAAGCGACGGCGGCGTCCGCACCGACGGCCAGCTCGCGCACCAGACGGTCGTGGGTGCCGGCATTGCCGAGGACCCAGCCGCCGCCGTGCACGTAGAGAACGACCGGCAGTGCGCCCTGGCTGCCGACGGGCTTGACGATACGTACCCGCACATCGCCGACCTCGGCCTGCACCGTGATCCACTTCTCCTCCACGTCCGGCTTCTCGACGGGCGCCGCCTGGAGATCGTCCAGGACCTTCCGGGCGCCCTCCGGGCCGAGTTCGTACAGGTACGGCGGGTTGGCCGTCGCATCCGCCAGCTCCTGCGCTGCGGGCTCGAGAATGGGCTCAGTCATCGCTGCACTCCTTGGGTGGTCGGCAGGCGTTTTGCCTGCTTTCACCCATATGACCGGGGACCTCCTCACGGTGTGACACACGCCGCAGGGAAGCCGAGGGCCGACGGTCAGCCTGGCGGGGGAGGGTGGGTGTCAGGCTTGCTGATCACCAAGAGTGCGACGCCGGTGTCAGGGCTGTGGCTCCGGGCAGGCTGTGGTTGCTGGAGCCGGGGCGTACGACCTCATCGCCCAGACCGCGGAGCGCCAGGTGCGTTGGCCTCCGCCAAGGCCGTGAGGACGCGTCGGGTCTTGTTCTCGGGATTTGATCTCGACCGGCAACAGGCAACAGGTTCATCGCGTCGCTCCCGCACGGTTCGAGGCGTTGCCGCGCACCTCCTGCCGCCATGGCCGGACGAGGGCGTTGAACCCCGCCGAAAGTCCGGCTGCGTTTGCCTGCCCACCGACCGGGGCCGCTGTTCGGGTCGGGGTTCCCGCCCGCGCGGCGCGTTCTCGCGGGACCACGTTGGCGGGTGGCGCAGGATGCCGGGTATGTTTCCCGGTTTCCTGGCTCGGGTGGTCGAGCTGCTGTCGGGCCGTCAGGGGCGTTCGCTGCATGTGAAGGCCGCCGGAGCCGCGACCATGGTCCTCGGGGTTGTGATCCTGGTGGGTTCGAGCCTGGTCGTGTCCGCCGAGCGGGGTGCGCCCGGGGCGCGACTGACCACGTATCCGCGGGCGTTGTGGTGGTCGGTGGAGACAGCGACGACGGTCGGGTACGGCGACTTCTATCCGGTGACGTTGTGGGGGCGGCTGATCGCGGTGGTGGTGATGGTCGTCGGGATCACGGCTTACGGGATGGTCACCGCGGCCCTGGCCACCTGGTTCGTGGGGCGGGACGAGGAACGTCGGCACCGCCGCTTGCACGAGGCCGAGCAAGCGGTGGAGCAGACGTACGCGGAGGTGACCCACGCGGTGCACGAGCGTTTCGACCGCCTCGAGCGAATGCTGGAGGGCGGCGGCAGGACGCCGTGACTGCGCTCACCACACGGTGATCGACGCGACGCGGGGAGAGGCGCCTGGCCGAAGCCCGTGGCGGCTCGGCAGGGCTCAGGAACAGCCCTTGAGGAACTCGATGAGCGCCGCGTTCACCTCGGCCGGGCGCTCCTGCTGGGTCCAGTGTCCGCAGCCCGCCAGCTTGAGGGGTTCGCGTCGCAGGTTGGGCATCCGGTCGGGGAGGCTTGCGATGAATTCGGGGGTGCCTGGGAATGCGGGGACGATGTCGCGGTCGCCGTAGATGTACAGAGCGGGCGGGGTGACGACGGCGCCGTGCCACGGCGCGGTCAGTTCCCAGTTGCGGTCGAGGTTGCGGTACCAGTTGAGGGCGCCGGTGAAGCCCTTGGAGAAGCTGTCGGTCAGCGCGTCGAGGTCGTCCTCGGTGAACCAGTCCGGCATGACCTCCGGGTCCGGCATGGCTGCGAGCCAGCCCCGGTCGGGGTCGACCAGCGGCTGCTTCATCTCGCCGGGAGCGTCGCCGGAAGCCGAGTAGAAGAACTTCCGCAACGCGGTGCGCGTGTCCTTGGCGAACTCGGCATCCGCTGCACCGGGACGGTTGAAGTAGTTCCAGTAGAAGCGTCCGCCGAACCTCTTGTCCATGGCGGCCAGCGGAGGCTCGACCCCCCGGGAAGGGGGCGGCACGCTGAGGCCGGCCACTCCGCGGACCAGGTCGGGCCGAAGGAGGGCGGTGTGCCAGGCGACCGGCGCGCCCCAGTCGTGCCCGACGACGAACGCCTGCTCCTCGCCGAGGGTCTGAATGAGGCCGACGACGTCGCCGACCAAGTGGAGGATGGTGTACGCGTCGACGGCGTCGGGGTGGTCGCTGCGGCCGTAGCCGCGCTGGTCGGGGGCGACCACGCGGAAGCCCGCTTCGGCCAGCGGGCCGAACTGGTGGCGCCAGGAGTGCCACGACTCGGGAAGCCGTGCAGGAGCACGACCAAGGGGCCTTCGCCCTCCTCGGCGATGTGGAGCTGGATCCCGTTCACGTCGATCATGCGATGCGCAACCATGTGCACGAGCGTACGTGCCGTGACCTGCGGGTGGCCGTCCCGGTCCCACAACCGCCGGCCGCAGTTGCCATTGCATCCTGGAGATCCATCTCGTGGACCGGGAGCGGGAGTTCGGCGGTTTCGGCGAAGAACTGCTCACTCTAGGTCGAAGGACTCAGACATGCAGGGTGGGCCGATAGATGAGCTCCTGGATGTTGCCGTCGAGCGTCCGGTTCTCGATCAACTCGAGGTCGAAGTCGGCCGCACCGTGGAAGATCGGGTCCAGCCCGGTCCGGCCGGTGATCACGGGGAAGAGCGTCACCTGGACGCGGTCGACCAGACCGGCGGCCATCAGCGCCCGGTTCATCGACAGGCTCCCGTGCGAGCGCAACGGTACGTCCGACTCCTCCTTGAGCCGGGCGACGATGTCGACGGCGTCGCCGCTCGCGACGGTCGCATCCGGCCAGTCGAGGGGCCCTTCCAGGGTGGTCGACACGACCGTTGCCGGCATGTTCCTCATCCGTGTGACCCATGGGTCACGCACCCCGGACTCCTCGGTGCTCGACGCCAGCATCTGCGCGAACAACCGATATGTGTGGGCCCCGAAGATCATCCGCTGCTCCTCGCCGTACAGGCCGAGGCGGTGGTCGAGGAGCTCGGGGCCTTGTTTGCCCCAGTAGCCGGTCCAGTCGCCGCCGGCGGCGCCGTAGCCGTCGAGGCTGGAAAAGACGTCGAAGGTGTAGGTAGCGGTCATGGTGCTCTCCTCGAGTGCGGTTGCTCGCCTGCTGGGAATACGGGCGCCTGCTGGAAACCCAGACGCCTGCTGGAGATACAGACTGACAACCACGACGAGACTCATCGCGTGACCGGCGACACGACACGGCGGTGACTGTCGTACGGCTGCTCGCGGCCGAGTTCCCTGACTTGTCGGCAGCACGAGCGATTCACGTTCACTCCCGCCGGGCAGTGAGGGAGTGGATGTCATGAGCACGACTACCCTTCCCCCGCAAGGAGGTCGATCATGCACGTACGTAGGCTGACCGGCGGTCTGGCCGCTGCCTGTGCGGTGTCCCTGTCGCTGATGGGCGGCAAGGCGGTGGCCGGTCCGCTCGACGCGGCGGACACACCCCTGGCCGCCCGTGTCCTCACCTACGACGCCGGCGGCTCCGCGGAGTTCAGGAGCGCCGTCGACCGGGGCGCGGCGATCTGGAACGAGAGTGTCGACGCCGTCGAGCTGCGGCCGGCCACCGCCGGGCAGCGCGCGAACATACGGGTCCTCGCGGACAACGGCTGGCCGCGCGCCCTGCCCACCACCCTGGGCAACGGAACCGTCTACATCGGGCGCCAGGCCGTCGACCAGGGCTACGACACGATCCGCATCTCCGCCCACGAACTCGGGCACATCCTGGGCCTGCCCGACCGCAAGCCCGGACCGTGCTCGAGCCTGATGTCCGGGTCCAGCGCCGGCACCGCATGCACGAACCCGTACCCGGACGCGGCGGAGAAGGCGGAGGTCGAGGGGAACTTCGGCGGCGTACTCGTCGGGCGGGCCCCGGCGGCGGATGCTGAGCTGATCGTGGACTGACGCGCGCCGCACCACGCATGAGGAAGACGGCCCGCCTGGTGCCCCGCTCGCACCGGGCGGGCTGACCGCGCGTGCGGGGCCGGGGCGATGAAGGGATCCTACGAATGGGGCGGCCTGCCGGCCGCGTCGGCCCCGGCTGTGGGCCACGCTCCGGAGCGTCGCCACGACCCGGTGACCGAGATGCCCTGGAGGCGGAGATGACGTTGAACCGGCTCGGCCTGGTCGTGCACGGCGGACGTCCGGAGGCCGTCGAGGCGGCTCGGGTGGTTCGTGCGTGGTGTGAGGAGCACGCCGTGCGGTGCACGGACATCGATGTGTGGGGTGAAGGCGGGCGCCGCGGTGCCCGTGCGGAGGTCGAGGCCGCGGGCAATCCCGACCTCGTCGTCACCCTGGGCGGAGACGGCACCTTCCTGCGCGGCGCCCGGCTCGCCGCGCAGAACGACGCCCTGGTCCTGGGCGTCGATCTCGGTCGGGTCGGCTTTCTGACGGAGGTGCCGGCCTCCGGGGTGCGTTCTGCGCTGGACGCGGTGCGCGAGGACCGGCTCAGGACGGACACGCGGATGCTGCTTGCCCTGCGCGCCTCCTGCCGCCTCAAGGTACCGGCGGGTTTGGAGGACTGGGTGCGGTACGGCCGCGGTCCGCTCCTGCCCCCGCCCCCGGTGCGCCCGGACTGCGAGGTCAACGACGAGTGGGGCATCCCCCTCGACGTGACCGCCCTCAACGACGTCGTGCTGGAGAAGCTGGCCAGGGACCGCCAGGTGTCGGTCGGTGTGTACGTCTCCGGCCGGCTCCTGGCCGCCTACTCCGCCGACGCGCTGCTGGTGGCCACCCCGACCGGTTCGACCGCCTACAGCTTCGCCGCCGGCGGACCCGTCGTCTCACCGCGGGCGGAGGCCCTCGTCTTCACACCGGTCGCCCCGCACATGGCGTTCGACCGGTCGATCGTCACGGCCCCCGACGAGCCGGTCGGACTGCGCGTCCTCGAGCGGTCGGGCCCGGCCGCCGTCAGCATCGACGGGCAGGTGCGGGGCGTCCTTGACCCGGGGGACTGGATCGGCGTGTACGCGGCGCCGCGTCGGCTGCGCGCCGTCCGGCTCGGTCCGATGGACTTCTACGGCCGACTGCGCGAGCGGATGAACCTGACCGACGCACCGGCCGCCGTCGCCGACGGGAGTCCGGCCCCTCTCTGGTCAGTGAGCACGCCCCCGCCGGGCGACCTCGCCCATCTGGCGCTGCTGGGGGTTCCGGACGGTCCGGCACCCATTCTGTGACAGCCGCGTCGACCGGGCCGTCCTCGTCACCGGCCCGCCCCGTCATCCGCGCCTGAGTCGTCCCCTTGGCCCGCCGAAATACTGACTGGCCCCGCGCAGGAAGGCACCTGCACGGGGCGTCGGCGGGTTGGTGCGGGCGTCAGGCGCAGAGCACGCGCGTCTCCGGCGTGAAGACCGGGCCGCCGCTGGCGTTCGTCGCGTCGCTGAACTCGGCGTAGTAGTACGAGTAGAAGCCGATGTTGCCGTTGCAGCCCGAGTCGGCGGCGACCTGGAGGGTCAGCGTGACAGTGCGGCTCTGTCCGGGCGGAATGGTGGCGCCGTAGTTCTGGCCCAGGTTGCTGGGCCCGGTGCCGGCGCAGGGCGCGCTGCCGGCGGCGGTGGCGAGGGTGCAGCCCGTGAAGCTGTACTTCAGGTCGGGGCGCTGCGTGGTGAGCCACGTCGGCTCGATCGTCTGGTAGACGAACAGGACGTCGTACGTCTTGTTGTTGGTCAGCGTCATCGAGAGTTGCACCGTGCCGCCCGGTGTCGTGGTGGCGGAGTCGGCAGTGAACGTCAGGGCGGCCGGGGCCGGGTCGGCGCTCGCGCTGGGGGCCAGACCGAACACGGCGAGCAGGAGACCGAGGACGGCGGAGAGACCCAGGCGTCTCATACGTGGTGATCGCATGGCCCGGGAGGCTAGGCATCCGGCCCACAGGTCGTCTGCCCCTCGAAGGGCGCTCCGGTCATCGACAGGCCGAATGTGTGCCTTGTGTAATGGGCATGCGGCGGCTGCGTGAAGCCCCTGCTGGGGGTGGATATGTGCACGGCAAGAGGCGGGACGGGTCGCCTGCGGGGTGCGGCGAAGTGCCTGTCGCCCCCGAGGTGCGTGATGCCGATATTGGCGTGATTCCGGATGTGCGGTGTGTCGTGACGTGTCGCCCGGTGTGGAGGTTCTCGGGCATTCGTCGATTTCCGGCCTCGGCGGACACTGACGGTATGACCCGGACTCTCGTGGACCCGTACTCCGTCCCGGACGAACTGCGTCCCTACCTCCAGGAGGTCGTCCACCACACGCACGCCTTGTGCGGATCTCACCTGGTGAGCGTCATCGCCGTCGGATCCGTCGCGCTCGGCGACTACCGGCACGGACGCAGCGACGTCGACGTGACGGTGGTCGTGGACAAGGCCGTCCCCGGTCCGGCCGTCCCCGAACTTGCCGCCGCACTCGCCCACCCGGCCCTGCCCTGCCCCGCGGCTGGGCTGGAGCTCGTGGTCTACGAGCGGGACTTCGCGGCCCGGCCTTCCCGCGAGGCGGGCTACCTGCTGGACATCAACACCGGACCCCTCCTGCCCGAACGGGCCGACTTCGACCCGTCGCAGGCGCCGGCGTTCTGGTACGTCATCGACCGTTCCGTCGCCCACCAGGCCGGGCGCGTGCTGTACGGCAGGCCGGCGCGGGAGGTGATCGCCGAGCCCGCACGCGCCGACGTGCTCACCGCGCTCCGTGCCTCGGTCCGTGAGCACAGCACCGGCGAAGGGCATCTCACGGACAACCGGGTCCTCAACGGCTGCCGCTCCGTGCAGTTCTGCCGTTCGGGCCGCTGGCAGGCGAAGCGCCGGGCGGCGGAGGCGGTCGCGGCAGCCGAGGAACGTTTCCGGCCGCTGTTGCAGGCCGCACTGCACAGCTACGAACGCCCCTCCCGCACTGCAGCGACCGCACTGCCCACCACCGAGGTACAGGCCTTCTTGGCCTGGGTGGGCGAACGCGTCGAGGAGTCGGCCGATGCGGACCGGAGGGGGTAGTGCCGAGGGCGGACCCGGCGCCGGCCCGGCGGGCCGGCCTCACGGCAGCAAACGCTGTTCCTTCGCGACCGCCACCGCGCCTGCCCGGGTGTCGACGCCGAGCTTGTCGTAGATGCGGCGCAGGTGGGTCTTGACGGTGGCCTCGCTGATGAACAGGGCGCGGGCGATGTCGCGGTTGCCGCTGCCGCGGGCGAGCTGGGTGAGGATGTCACGTTCGCGGTCGGTGAGGGTGGGGCGGGGCCGGCGGAGGTTGGCCATGACGCGGCCCGCGACCGGTGCGGACAGGGCGGGGCGGCCCTGGGCGGCGGCGTGGATCGCGGCGAAGAGTTCGTCGGGACGCTCGGCCTTGAGCAGATAGCCGGTGGCGCCCGCCTCGATGGCGCGGGTGATGTCGGCGTCGGTGTCGTAAGTGGTCAGGACCAGGACGTGGAGGGAGGCGCCGGGCGTCGAGGTCAGGCGGCGGGTGGTCTCCACGCCGTCGATCCCCTCGCCCAGTTGCAGATCCATCAGCACCACGTCCGGCACGAGTTTCGCGGCCAGTGCGAGCGCCTCCTCGCCGGTTCCGGCCTCCCCGGCGACCTCGATGTCCGGGGCGCTGTCGAGGAGCGCGAGCAGTCCGGCCCGTACGAGGGCGTGGTCGTCGCAGACCAGGATGCGTACGGCAGCCCGGTCGGGGGTCATCGGGGCGCCTCCAGGGGAACGGCCGCGGACAGGACGGTGCCCTCGCCGGGCGCGGAGTCGACGGTCAGGGTCCCGCCGAGCGCGCGCAGCCGGGCCCGCATGGCGGGCAGGCCGTGGCCGCGTCCGTCGGCGGGGAGTCGGACTGGGCGGCCGGGTCGAAGCCGTGGCCGTCGTCGGAGACGTCCAGGACCACCTCGTCGTCGAGGAGGGTCAGGGTGAGGTCGGCGCTGCCGGCCGAGGCGTGCTCGCGGACGTTGGCCAGGGCGCCCTGGGCGATGCGCAGCAGGGCGGACTGGACCCGGTCGGGCAGCTGAAGGAGGCGCTCGGCACCGTCGATGTGCACGCGTACGGTGAGGCCGGCCCCGGATTCCCGCCCGGCCAGGGTGCGCAGGGCCTGATCGAGGCCGCCTCCGGCGAGGTCGGCGGGCGCCAGGTCGTGCACGAAGCGCCGGGCCTCGGCGAGGTTGTGCGCGGCGACGGACGCGGCGGTGCGCACATGGGCGCGGGCCTTGTCCGGCTCGGTGTCCCACACCCGGTCCGCCGCCTGCAACAGCATCTGCTGGCTGGACAGACCCTGGGCGAGCGTGTCGTGGATCTCCATGGAGAGCCGCTGGCGCTCGGCGAGAGTGCCCTCGCGGCGTTCGGAGGCGGCGAGTTCGTGGCGGGTGCGGATCAGGTCGTCGATGAGGACGCGCTGGCGTGCGGTGTGCCGTTCCATCTGGAGGAAGACTGCGGTCGCGAGGGCTGCGACGGCGGGCGGCGCGAGGACCAGGTTCGGGTCGAAGCGGCCCGACAGCTGCACCTGCGCGGCGACGACGAACACCGTCAGGACCGCGACGAGAACCAGCGCCGCGCGAGCCGGAAGCGTGCGCAGACCGGTGTAGAAGAGCGGCACCGCACACCAGGCGAAGCTGGGCGCCAGCACGACCAGGACCATCCACACCACGACGACCAGCGCCAGCCACGCCGAGTGCCGCCGCGTGGGCCTGGGGCGCGTGTCGCCGGTCCTCGGCCCCAGCAGATGCAGGAAGGCGAGCACGACGCACAGCGCGATGATCCAGGGCGTACGCGGTTCGCCGGGATGACGCAGCACGAACCGGGCCAGCGCTCCGCCGAGCAGCAGGAAGAACGCCGCGTGCATCACGACGCCGAGCCACCGGGTGTCCACGGTGCTCGGTTCGTACGACCGGTTCGGCATCCGGGGGCCGCCTCCTTTCCTGCTCGCGCCCGCTGAACTGGGCAAACACCTCCATTGTGACCCGGTGCCGGGGCCCGGCAGGTCAACCGATCGGATGACCCCGGTGTCGCCCGTCGCGCTGCCCCGGGGGAGCTGGAACGTCGACGGTCCGGGCCCTGTTTCGGGCCGAGGGTGGAGAGCGGACGAAGCGGGGCGGCAACCGGGCCGCCCGCCCACCGAAGGAGTGGACCGACCCATGAACCCCGTGCACAAGAAGTTCTCCCGCCGCGCTCGCGTCGCCACCGGCGGTGCCGTCCTCGCCGTCGTCGCCCTGGCGGGCTTCGGTGCCGTGTCCGCCAACGCCTCGGCGCCTGCCGCGACCCCCGCGACGGCCACCTCGGCCAACGCGCCTGCCAGGGCCACCACCACCTCCACCCACCTGACGATCGACGCCGCCACCAAGGCGGCGCAGGCCGCGCTCGACGCCGCCGAGAAGGAGAACCAGCGCGTCACGGTCGCCGTCGTCGACCGCAACGGCAACACCATCTCACCCTGCGCGGCGACGGGGCCGGCCCGCAGTCCTACGAGTCCGCCGAGCGCAAGGCGTACACCGCGGTCTCCTGGAACGCCCCCACCTCCCACCTCGCCGAGCGCCTGGAGCAGGCCCCGAACCTGAAGGACATCCCCGGCACCCTGTTCCTCGCGGGCGGCGTCCCCGTCACCGCGGGCAACGCGCCGATCGCCGGTATCGGCGTCGCGGGCGCTCCGTCCGGCGCGCTGGACGAGAAGTTCGCGCAGGCGGGGGCCAACTCGGTGGGCCGCTGACATCCGGACCGCTTCACGTTCACGTGCCGCTGTCGAGCACTCCGGCAGTGAACTTCGCCAGCTGTTCGCGCAGTTCCTCGCTTGGCACCGCCTTGCTCCCGGCCAGGTATTCGACGAGGTCGGCCCGGGTGGCGGCGAGCAGCGCGTGGGCGGTGAAGTCGCTGCCGGACAGGCCCGGGACGCGGTCCAGGAGGTCGCGGAGCAGAGCATGCCAGCGCTCGTAGTGGTCCGTGCCGTAGGGGCTGTCCGAGCCGGATGTCTCCAAGGCCAGTGCGAGATGCCGGTTGTCGAGCTTGAAGCACAGGACGGCGTCGAGCAGGGCCGGTACGCGCTGGAGCGGCGGTGTGGACGGGCCCAGCGGCGGAGGACCCTCTTCCACGGCGACCCTCAGGGGTTCGAGCCGCGCGGTCACCAGCGCGTGGATCAGGCCTGTGCGGTCGCCGAAGGCGCGGAAGAGGGTCCCCTTGCCGACGCCGGCCGCTGCCGCGATGTCGGCCATGGTGACCTCGTCGGGGCTCCGGCATTCGGCGAACAGGGTGTCGGCGGCCGCGAAGGCGGCTGCCCGGTTGCGGGCCGCGTCCTTGCGGGGCTTGCGTTCGGCCATGGGGGTCGGCATGGGGCTCCTCCGTTGCTCCTCCGCTTGCAAAGCGGACCGGCGGTCCGTATCGTTCCCGGAAGAAGCGGACCGCTGGTCCGTATCGTACGGGAGGACACGCCCATGCCCGCAACCCCCTCACCGGCAGATCTGTACCGCCACAGCCTGCGGCTGCTGCTGGACAAGGACATCCCCGCCTGGGTCGGCCTGTGGGCCGACGACGGCTTCATGGAGTTCCCCTTCGCGCCCCAGGGCTGGCCCGAGCGGCTGGAGGGCCGGGAGGCCATCGCCGCCTACATGCGCGACTACCCGGACCACATCGACCTGCACGACATACCTGACCTGCGAATTCACGAGACGACCGACGCCGGGACCATCGTGGTCGAGATGCGCGGGGTGGGCCGTTTGGTCGAGACCGGAAGTCCCTTCGACATGACCTACATCGCCGTCGTGACCGTCCAGGACGGGCACTTCACCTCCTACCGCGACTACTGGAACCCCCTCTCGGTCCAGGCACCCGGCGTCGACTTCACCGGGAGCAGCGCCCGATGACCGCCACCCGCACCACCCTGCTCATCGGCGCCACCGGCACCACGGGCAGCCGTACCGCCGCACAGCTGATCGCCGCCGGCCACCGCGTCAAGGCCGCGAGCCGTCGAGCCACCTCGCTGCCGGGCACGGAAGCGGTCCGCTTCGACTGGTACGACCCCGCCACCTTCGGCGACGCCCTCACGGGGGCCGACAGCGTCTACCTCGTGCCGCCGGTCGGCGATCCGGACCCGGCCGCGGTCATGCTGCCCTTCCTCCTTCAGGCCCGCGCCTCCGGTGTGGGGCGTGCCGTACTGCTGAGCTCCTCGGCCATCCCCGAAGGCGGCCCGGCGGTGGGCGAGGTGCACCAGGCCCTGCCCGGCCTGTTCGACGAGTGGGCAGTGCTGCGGCCCTCGTGGTTCATGCAGAACTTCACCGGCACGCACGCCCACGCCGACAGCATCCGCGAGCACGGCGTCATCCGCACCGCCGCCGGGAGCGGCCGGGTCGGCTTCGTCGACGCCGACGACATCGCCGCCGTCGCCGTACGTGCCCTGACCGACGACCGCGCCCCCGACACGGACCTGATCCTGACCGGGCCGGAGGCACTCAGCCACGACGACATCGCCGCGATCGTCACCCAGGTAACCGGCCGCCCCGTCACCCACGACCGCCTGACCTACGACGACATGCGTGACCGCCTTGCCGCGGTGATCCCGCTGGAGTTCGCCACGATGCTGGCCGAGATGGACCGCGCCATCGCCGGGGGAGCGGAGGACCGGACCACCGACACCGTCCTGTGCCTGACCGGCCGCCTGCCGAACGGCTTCCGGGCGGTTGCGGAACGGGAGCCGGTACCGACGCCACCTCGGACGGTGCCGGTGGCAGGGCCGGCCCGGTAGGGAGCGTCGCTTCAGCCGCGGGGACGAAGCCGATGACCTGCCTGTCGGTCTCGACGTTGGGCGCCGCTGATGCTGCCGACGCGGAGGGCGGGAGGGTCAGGCCCCCGAACCGCCCGTCACGCCGGTACGACCACCGGCCCCGCGGGTAAGGATGACCCTCATGGCGAGCATCGTCGTACTGGGGGCCGCGCTCGGCGGCCTGCAGACCGCTCTGCTGTTGGCCGCGGACGGCCATTAGGTGACCGTGCTGGAACGCGACCCGCATCCCCCGCCGCCGGATCCGGACGTGGCCTGGGCGCAGTGGGATCGCCCCGGTGTCCCGCAGTTGCGCCTCACCCACCTCCCGCTCGCCCGTTGGCTCCAACTGGCCGAGGCGCACCTGCCGGACCTGGTCCGGCAGATGACGGCGGCCGGGGCCGTCCGCATGAACGCGCTGGCACCCGAACCGGGCCTGGGCGGTGGCCTGTTGGCCGCCGACGCGCGCTTCGACACGCTGGCCGCCCGGCGGTGTCTGCTCAAGTACGTCGCCACGCGCGCGGCCGAGGCCGCCGGTGTCCGCATCGAGCGGGGCGTCGCGTGCCGGGGCCTGCGGAGCGGGCCGGGTGGCGGACACGGCGTCGGCCGTTCCGCGTCCCACCCCCGCGTACCGCATGTCACCGGGGTGGAGACCAGCACGGGGCCACGGGCCGCCGATCTCGTCGTGGACTGCACGGGGCGCCGTTCGCCGCTGCCCTCCTGGCTGCGCGACGTCGGCGTACCGGGTCCGGTCGAGAAAGTGGGGCGGCGCGGATTCACGTATTACTGCCGCTACTTCCGGTCGGCCGACGGCGCCCTGCCCGCGAGTACGTTCCCCCTGATCGCGGAGCACGGTTCCCTCGGCCTGCTCCGCATCCCGGCCGACCACGGCACCTATTCGCTCGGCCTCATCAGCCGCAGCGACGACCACGAACTGCGTCGGCTGCTGCGCCACGAAGGTGCCTGGCCGGCCGCCGTCCGGCTGTTCCCCGGCGCGGACGCCTGGCTGGCGGGCGGGTCCCTCACCGACGGGGTCCGGATCATGGCCGGACTCACGGACCGCAAGCGGACCCTGTACGACGCCGAAGTCCCCCTGGTCACCGGGCTGGTGGCCGTCGGCGACGCGTGGGCGGTCACCGTGCCGAGCATCGGCCGAGGACTGACGATGAGTCTGCAGCACAGTCTGATGCTGCGTGACGTCCTCCGGCAGAACGGCACCGGTGACCCGGTCGGCCTCGTCACCGCCTTCGGCCGAGCGACGCGCGAGGGTCTGGAACCGGTGTACCGGCAGAGCACCTCCTACACCCGTCACCGCCTGGCCGAGATGGACGCACACGCGGCCGGCCACCGCTACCGGCACCCCGACTGGGACCGGGCGAGGGCACTGACACTGCTCGCCGGCCACGACCCCGAGGCGCTGCGGGCGGAGCGGGCCTGCGCCCATCTCCTGCCCGGTGCGGGGGCGGAGATGAGCGCTCCGGCCCTGGTGGAGGCGGTGACGCGGACCATGGCGGAGGCCGAGCAGCGTATGCCGCCGGGCCCCTCGCGGTCGGAGGTCCTCGACGCCATCAGCTTCTAGCTCCCAGGGGCCCAACCCTCACGCACACCCCTCCCCACGCGTGTCATCGAGCGCGTACAACCCACTGACCCGCGCACCACGCAGCCGCTTCGCCTCGATCGCCTTCATCCCCGCGTGCAAGGCGGTCGTACCACGGCGGTACGCGTCCTCGATCGGCTCGTAGTACGTGAGGGCGAAGTACGCGAACGGAGCCGGGCGTTCGTGGTCGATGCCGACGGCGCGCAGCCAAGTGGTGCTGCCCTGGTGGTAGTAGAGGCAGAAACCGGTCATGCGGGCACCGTCGTAGGCGGCCACGACTCGGGCGCTTTGGCCCATGGCATCGGCCTGCCGTTTCAGCAGGCCCGTCATCGCGTCGGTGTCGTCGCCGTGGCCGTGGGATCGCTGCAGCGCCGCCAGGAGACGCCCGGCGTCCTCGTAACAGTCCATCAGGGACAGGCGACGTACGTCGAGCCCCGCCGCATTGAACGCGGCGCGTTCGTGACGTATCGCCACGCGGCGCTTGGACGGCAGGGCCGCAAGATAGTCGTCGAACCCGGCACCGGGCAGCGGAATCGTCGCATCGTCCTCCATGCGGTGCGGGGGCATGCCGTACAGCGCCGCGAGCCCTCGCGTGGCGGACTCGGTCAGATAGGGCCACCAGTGCGAGGTCCCGTGCCGACCGGCCTGGTCGCGTGCCGCGTCGCGGAGCAGGGACAGGCACCGGACCTCGACGTCGTCGGGAAGGCCCGGGTCGGTCAACGGCGTGTTGTGGTAGCCGCGTCGGGCGCCCGCGATCACGCGAGGCCTCTCCGCGCCGGGTGGCAGATGCGTGGGCTCGTAGTAGGTGTTGGGCTCGCTGTGCACGAGGTAGAGGGGCGCGGCCGCGACGAGGGTGCCGTCGTCGTCGCGGATCAGCGCGTACGAGGCGGTCGCCGTGGGGTCGGTCTCCTCGCCGGCCAGCCAGCGGTGTGACAGGTACACACCTGCATGCTCTGCGAGCCGGTCCCAGTCCGCCTCCGGCACGTCCCGGACGCTGCTGACGATCTCGGTCTTCATGTCCGTTTCCTTCCGCCCTGCGCGGCAGGGGACTTGAGGGCCGGGACCACGGCAAGGGCTACGAGACACGCCACGCCCTGCACGGTCCAGGGCAGCAGGGCATGGGCGTCGAGAAGGCCGGTGAACAGGGCGGGGGCGGCGATGCTGCCCGCGGACCAGGAGAGTTGGTACAAGCTCTGCCTGCTGCCCCGGGCGGCACCTGGGGTGAGCGTGACGGACAGTTCGCTGACGGCCGGCGAGTAGAAGATCTCGGCGAGGCTGAACAGCACGATCGCCGTGACCAGGGCCGGCCACGCGGGCAGACCGGCGTCGGGCAGCGCGGGCGCGGCGAACGCCGGCATGGCGCACACCAGCAGGACGTGGCCCAGGGCCATGGTGTGCCGGGGCTGCCCGGGAGCGACGTGTGCCGTCAGCGGGCTGGTGAGGGTGGACACCATCGCGGTGTTCACCACGAGCAGGATGCTCGCGGACCAGGCGGGCAGGCCGAGCGTCTCGGTGGCGTACACCGCGATGAGCACCGACAGCATGGCCTGGGACAGGACGAAGGGGATGTTGCAGGCCACCAGGAGCAGGTAGCGGCGCATGTCGCCGGTGTCGGACCTGGCGCGTGCCGACCGGTCCTCGCTCGGCGGCTCTTCGGGGCGCTCTGCGGCGGCGGACTCGTCGGAACACGGGCGAAGCAGAACGCCGCCAGCAGATACAGCGGCGCGGCCGTGACGACGAGCCACGTAAGGGCGTTCGTGCCGAACAGGGCGAGCGTGCCCGCCGCCAGCAGCGCCCCGGCACCGATGCCGATGTTGCGCAGGCTGCCGGTGAAGGCGAACCAGCCGCGCGTCTCCGCGGCCGGTGCGGCGTGCAGGATCAGCGTGCGCTGCGCCGTGTAGTAGGAGTTGATGCCGGATTGCACCAGGAGGTAGGCGCCGGCGACCTGCCAGGGCCGCTCGGCGAGGAGGAAGCAGAGGAAACCGGCCGCGCTGACGGCATTGGCGATGACGGTGAGCCGTCTGGGCCCGCTCCGGTCCATGAACCGGCCGGCGGCGAAGACCACGGGCAGGGCAGCCAACTGGCCCACGGTGACCGCGGCCCCGACCGCGGCGAGGGGCAGATCGCGCACGGTCGTGAAGTACAGCAGGCCCAGCGGCAGGAGCATGCCGTTGCCGAGGGAGTCGATGAGGTTGCCGGTGATGAACCGGCCGTGTCCGCGTGTGGCGGGGATGCCGAGCACGCGACGCAGCCGGGACACCCGGGGCGCTCGGGGCGTGGTGGTGCCGGTCATGGGGTGAGCAGGGCTCGGACCTTGCCCAGGATCTCCGGCCGGGGCCAGCCCACTGTCCGGTGCAACTCCTCCAGTTGCTTGACGGTCTGTTCCTCGTCGCCTTCGGCGAGAGTGAAGACGACGATGTCGCCGTGACTGGTGTCGTCGATCACCAACTCGTGTGCCGTCACCAGATTCAGACGGGCGGTCAGCTCGGACCGCGCCGACTCCGGCAGGCGCTCGGGGGAGAGGAACTCGATGGCCCATCCCGTACGTCGCACAGGAGCCGGGCTGTAGTCGCCGCGGGCCATGGCCGCCAGGGCGTCGAACGTGTTCGTCGCGGAGGCCGCGCAGGACAGCGTGGTGGCACCGCCGATACGGGGGTTGATCTCCAGGACCACGTACCGCGAACCGGTGTAGATCATGTCGACGTTGACGGAGCCGTGGACGCCGAGGTCCTCGCACAGGGCGACCAGCTTGGCCGCGACGGGTTCGAAATCGGCGTCGGCCTGCGGTCTGGGGCCGCACCAGCGCAGGTCGGCGAAGGTGAACACGGGCTCGGTGCCCGCCGTGCCGGTCCAGCACACGGGCAGCACACGGTACTTGCCGGGCTCGCCCACCACATCCACCGAGCACAGCGCTCCCGCCACGCACTCCTCGATCACCGCGGACACCTCGGGCGGATCGGCGAGGTACGCATCCAGAGCGGCGGCGTCGGGCAGGGCCCTGATGCCCATGCTGGTGGAGTCCCACAACGGCTTGGACAGGAGGGGATAGCCGATACCGGCGGCCGATGCGCGCAGGGCTTCCGTGTAGGCGGGGAACGCGACGCCGCGCCCGGCGAGCAGGTCGGAGTCGACCTTGACGCCGCGCGGGGTGTCCAGGCCCGCCCGGGCGAGGAGTTGCTTGGTCTCCCACTTGTCGCACAGGGCCAGGGTCGACGGAAGCGGGGTCATGACCGTGGGGATGCCCCGGACGTCCAGGAGTTCCTTGACGGTGGCGTCCCGCAGCGCGTTCTCGCACGGCAGGGAGACGGATACGGCGGCGTCCGCGCCCCACTCGGCGACCTCGCGGGCGAGTTCGGCGGGTGTGACGGCGGGATCGAGGCGGCGGCGCAGGCCGGGGAAGTCCCCTTCGTCCGCCGTGCCGTGCGTGTGGAACAGGCAGCTCTCGATGCCCTGTCGGGCCAGGTCGCGGACGGTTCGCTGGATGTACGGGTCGGCGCGGCGGATCTCCACGGATCGCAGAAACGCGATCTTCCGGACGGGATTGCGCACGGATCAGCTCACTTTCACCAGGGAGTCGGCGATCACTTGGCCGGCCAGGCGGCGGGCCTCGTCGACGGACGCGGCGCGCGCCACGACGTGCCCGACCCGGCCGGAACTGTCGGCCGGTTCGGGCACCCGTTGTCCGGGACGAATGTCGATGTGGCTGTGGGTGCCGGGCACGTCGGGGATGAGGACGTCCTCCAGCACCCCCGCCCGGTCGGGCAGCAGGAAACGCAGCGCGGCCGCCTCGTCGCGGGTCGGCGCGATGTGCGGCAGCCGCCCGGTGACGGCCTGCAGATAGGCGGTCGCTTCACTGACGCCGGTGGCGGCCTCGACGATCTCGCAGATGTTGTCGCCGGGCAGCCGGGCGCCGGTCTCGATGACGACCGGCCCGCCGCCGGGAGGGATCTTCACCTCGGTGTGGGCGATGCCGTTGCGCACCCCGACGGCGAGCGCGGCACGCGCGGCGGTGTCCTGGATCGCCCGCACCGTGCGCGCGTCGAGCCCGGCCGGGCAGGAGTGCCCGGTCTCCACGCGGTAGGTGCCCGCCGTGGTGTCCTTGCGGACCACGGGCAGCGGAAAGGGCACTCCCTCGTGCACGACCGTGTCGGCGGAGAACTCCTCGCCGGGCACATAGCTCTGCAGCAACACGCGTGAGTCCAGCGGCAGACCGTGCGGCTCGGCGCGGGTGAACCGTCCGGCGGCGGCCACGGCGGCATCGAGTCCGTCCGGGCCCGCCACCACGCTCACGCCCCAGGAGCCGCCCTGCTCGGCCGGCTTGACGACCAGCGGCCACCCCAGCCTGCCGGAGGCGGCGACAGCGTGGGCCTGCTCGGCGCCGGCGACCACCGCCTCCGCGGGGGCTGCCACGCCCGCCGCGCGGAACGCCTCAGCCATGACGATCTTGTTGCGGGCGGCCTTGGCGCGCAGCGGATCGTTGCCCGGCAGCCCGAGGCGCGCGGCGAGCAGGGCGGCCAGCGGGGTCAGCAACTCCCAGCAGACCGCGACTCCTGCGATGCGCTGTTCCCGGCAGAACACCTCCATGTCGTCCAACGCGCGTTTGGTGTCGGCCAGTTCGGTCAGGCACACCCCGGCGAGGCCGCGAGTCAGCCACGGTTCGTAGCCGGCGTGCACCCGCTCGTCGGTGGCCGCGTAAAGCCGTATGCCCGAGCGGGCGGCGGCCTCCGCGAGGAAGCGTCCCGCGTTGCCCATCGGCTCGATCACCATCACGCCGGTCACGCCCGGCTCTTCGCTGCTGTCCACGAAACCAGTGGATCGGTCACGGCGGCGCACCGTCCATCGGGCTGTTCTCTGAAAACAACTTGCTGATGACAGGACCGAGTTGGGCGAAGCCACAACGATGACGCCCCGTCGGCATGCGGGAGTTGGTGCACAACACCGATAGCTTCAACAAAATGTTGCGTGTTCGGATCGGGGTGCAAGGTCAACCGACGGCATGGTGCGAAGGAGTCATCCATCGTGAACAGCCCGCACGACCAGCTCGCCGAGTACATCCAGCAGGGCGTCATACCCCCCTACCAGTACTCGTATCCGCCCCGCTCCACCTACCGGCCGCTCGACGAGGGCGCCTGGGACATCCACGACGTGTGGGCGAGGGACCTGGCCAACCACCCGGTCCCCGAACTCAACCTGTATCTGCACGTCCCGTTCTGCCGCTACAAATGCGGGTTCTGCAACCTCTACACCGTCATCTCCACCGACGAGGACCTGTACGACGCCTACACCGACGCGCTCTGTACGCAGCTCCGCGACCACGCGGAGGTCATCCGGGCGCGCCGGCTGCGGACGGTCTACATCGGCGGCGGCACGCCCGCGCTGCTGTCGACGCGGCACTTCGAGCAGATCTTCACCACCCTCGGCGAGATCTACCCCAACTGGCGTTCCACCGTCGAGGAAGTCGCCCTGGAGGCCACGCCGGACTCCATCGTCGCCGACCCCGACGGCTTCGGGCGGCTGCTCGACCTGGGCCTGACGCGCGCCAACATCGGCATCCAGTCGCTGGTCCCGCAGGAGATCCGCGAGGCGGGGCGCGGCCAGGCGGGCGAGGACGTCATCCGCCGGGCCGTCGAGATCGTGCACGAACGCGGACTGCCGGACCTGTCGACGGACCTGATCATGGGGTTCGCCGGGCAGACCCCCGAGACCTGGCGCCACTCGGTGGACGAGCTGGCGAAGCTCGCGCCGACGACGATCTCCACCTACTTCCTCACGGTGCGACCGGACGCGTGGTTCTCCCGGACCGGCGCGTACCAGTACATGTGGAAGCCGGAGCTGTACGAGCGTTACGACTACGCCCGCGAGGTGTTCACCTCCCACGGCTACGTCCAGGAGGGCTCCGTCCGCTACAAGAAGCCCGGCCGCGGCGGCTATGTGCAGAAGGTCCTCACCTTCCACGGCGTGCCCCTGCTCGGCCTCGGTGTCGGCGCCCGCTCCTACAGCTCCGTCCTCGACTACATGACCGGCAGCGTCAAGCCGTCCCTGAGCGAGGTCGCCGACTACATCGAGAGCGCCAGGGCCCACCGCCTGCAGCCCACAACGGGGTTCGCCCTCACCCCGGAGGAGATCGTCCGCAAACGGCTCGTGCTCGACACCTTCGACCTCGACCTGTCCGAACTCGACCGTTTCGGCCTGGACGCGATCGCCCCCGAGGTGGACCGGATCCTCGACGCGGCCCAGGCCAACGGGCTGATCCACCGCGTCGGCCCGCGCCGCGTCCAGCTCACACCCAAGGGCTTCAAGTACCGCGACATCCTGTCCTGGATGTTCTACTCCGACCACGTCAAGAAGCTCGACCGCGAGTACTACGAGGGCCTCCACGAGGCCAACACGCGGGCGCGCAAGAACATGGGCACGCCGGTGCGCATCACCGGTATCGGCACCGCACGGGAGACGGTGTGAGCGACCTGTTCATCGCCGCGGGCGGCGGCGGGGACCCCGTGGGCACCGCGATCACCGCGGCGACCGTCGGCCGCGTCCTCACCGGCGCACCCCTCGGCGAGACCATGATCGCCACGTACGCCTGGGAACGCCTCGAAGTCGACCCCACCCCGGGCCCGCTCGGGGTCGTGCACTTCGCCGAACTCGCACACCATGCGGGCATGCCGGTGATCGCCCCCACCACGCGGCCGATCCCGCCAGCCGGCTCCACGCTGCCCGCCCTGGCGGCGGACCTGCCGGCCCGCCTGGCCCTGCTCGACCCATGGCAGGGGCTGTCGGCACTGGCCGAGCAGATCCGACGCCTCGCGGACACCGGACACAGCCACGTCCGCATCGTCGACGTCGGCGGCGACATCCTCGCGCACGGCGACGAGGACACCCTGTGCAGCCCTCTGGTGGACGCCCTGGTCCTGGCCGCCTGCCGGCTCGCCGGGGTGCCCGCGGCCGTGTACGTCGCCGGGCCGGGAGCCGACGGGGAGATCCCCCAGGCCGACGTACTGGACCGCTTGGACGGCGACGCTCTCACCCCGCTCGCGCAGGACGTGGCCGCGGTCCGAACCGCCCTGTCCTGGCACCCCTCGGAAGCCTCCGCCCTGTTCGCGGCGGCCGTCGACGGCGTACGCGGACCGGTCCGTACGGTGAACCACCTCATCCCGCTCACGGACGCCTCCGCCCGCATCCACTCCACCACCCTGGACGATGCCCTCGCCCACAACACGGTCGCCGCCCACCTGCTCGGCGTACTGCCGCCGACCCTGGAGGCCGCCGCCGACCTCTCGGCCAAGCTCACGCAGATCCATGAGCTCGACCGAGAGCGCGTCGCGGCAGCGGAGCCGCCGGCGCCCGCCCGAGCCGCGCTCCCCTGGACGGAACAGGCCGCGTGGGAGGCGATCCGGGACGCGGCACAGGACGCCCCGCATGTCACTCTCCGATTCGCCGCCCTCGCTCTCGGCTTGACATGGCATCAAATCCCGTCCCTGCGCGCTCTGTTGGGCGCGCAGGGTCCGGTGCTGGCCGTGGCCTGAGGCGGGCGCCCGATTCGGCGCCGCAGCGAGTTGCGGCGCCGAATCGGCGGGACAGGTCACGGTATTTGGTACCTCACCGGTACACGGCCGTACTCAACTGTCAAAACGCACCCAAACAGGTCGCTATCCGCTGGGAGTCGTGAAGGTTTTCGGGTCGATGTGACTTTCCCCATTGCGCCGCCCGAACGGTCCCGTGAGTCTCTCGTGGAACATGCGTCCGAAGAACTGTTATCCCGGGCTCACCGATCGATCTCCCAAATATCGGACAGCATCGTTCGGCGTCGAGGACAGGGAAGTTTTGATGAGTACAGAGCGCAACTCGGAGTCGGTGGCACTGGTGGTCGCTGCCCGAAGCGGCGAGCCGGCGGCACAGGACGCCCTGGTCAGCGCCTACCTCCCGTTGGTCTACAACGTCGTGGGACGGGCTCTGAACGGCTCGGTCGACGTCGACGACGTAGTGCAGGACACGATGCTGCGTGCCCTCGACGCGCTGGGCGGGCTGCGTGCTCCCGAGAACTTCCGTTCCTGGCTCGTCGCCATCGCGATGAACCAGGTGCGGGCGCACTGGCATGACCGGCAGTCGGCGCCGAACGGAGTCGAGGAGGCCGAGGATCTCGCGGACCCGGGCGCCGACTTCGTGGACCTGACCTTGATGCAGCTCCAGCTGTCCGGTCAGCGCATGGAGACCGCACGGGCGACCCGCTGGCTGGAGCCGGACGACCGGGGGCTGCTGTCGCTCTGGTGGCTGGAGTGCGCCGGCGAGCTGACGAGGGTCGAGGTCGCCGAGGCCCTGGAGCTGTCGCCACAGCACACGGCGGTCCGGGTGCAACGGATGAAGGCCCAGCTGGAGGCGGCCCGCGTGGTGGTGCGGGCCCTCGACGCGCGGCCACGCTGCGAGGAACTGCAGGGCCTGCTGGTCTCCTGGGACGGCCGCCCCTCGGCGCTGTGGCGCAAGCGAATAGCCCGGCATGCCCGTGGTTGTTCGCATTGCTCCGGTTTGTGGAGCGGGTTGCTGCCCGCCGAGGGGCTGTTGGCCGGTCTGGCGCTGGTCGCAGCGGCGCCCGCGCTGCTGGAGAGCGTGCTCTCCGCCGCCGGCGGTATGGCCCTGGCCGGCTCGGCGTACCAGCTGAGCGCCTCGGGCGGCCACGGCAGGTCGGGCCCGGGATCCGGTGCCCGGTCTGCCTCCCGCACCGAGGCGCGTCGACGCCGCCGCATCCGCCGCCGGGCCGTCGGCGGCGCCGTCGTGGCGGCCTGCGTCGCGGGCGGCGCCCTGTGGTACTTCGACACGGACCCCGGGACCGGGAAGGAGGAGGCGTCGGCCGCGGGCACCCCCGGCGCTCCCGCCGCTGAGCTCTCGGAACCGAGCCCCATCGAGACCTCCCCGTCGGCGTCGAAGTCGCCGTCCCCGTCCGCGTCGCCCTCGAAGAAGGCGAGCCCCTCCAAGTCGCCCAGCCCGACGAAGAAGAGCGTGCCGAACCCCCGGCCCTCCAGCCGGCCGACCCGGACCGCGACCAGCACCCCGCAGACACAGGCGGCCCCGTCGGGTGCCGTCGCGCAGGTGGTCGCGCTGGTCAACAAGGAGCGGTCGGCCGCCGGCTGCGGTCCGCTGTCGGAGGACTCCCAGCTGAACCAGGCCGCGCTGCGCCACTCCGAGGACATGGACGCCCGCGACTTCTTCGACCACACCAACCCGGACGGTGCCGACCCCGGGCAGCGCGTCACCGCCGCGGGCTACACCTGGTCCACGTACGGGGAGAACATCGCCCAGGGCCAGCAGACGCCCGAGGCGGTGATGGAGTCCTGGATGAACAGCCCGGGCCACCGTGCCAACATCCTCAACTGCTCGTTCAAGGACATCGGCGTGGGCATCCACAAGGCATCCGGCGGCCCGTGGTGGACCCAGGTCTTCGGCGCCAAGCAGTGAGGCCGGAGCCCGCGGTCACAGCATGACGTGCTTGACCTGCGTGTAGTCGAGCAGGCCGGTCATGGAGAGGTCGCTGCCGTACCCGGAGTGGCCCACCCCGCCGTGCGGCATCTCCGACACCGTGGTGCCGTGGGTGTTGACCCAGACGATGCCGGTCCGCAGCGCACGGCTCGCACGCATCGCCCGGTCGTGGTCGCGGGTCCAGACGCTCGCGGCGAGTCCCTGGGTGACCCCGTTGGCCAGGCGGAAGGCCTCGGACTCGTCGGTGAAGGGCTGGACGGTGACGACCGGACCGAACACCTCGCTGCGTACGATCTCGTCCTCCTGCCGCACCCCGGCGACCACCGTGGCCCGGTGGAAGTAGCCGGGGCGGGGCAGCGCGGTGCCGCCCGTGACCACCTCGGCGTGGTCGGGCAGCCTGTCCAACAGGCCACTGACGCCCGCAAGTTGAGCGGCGTTCGCGAGCGGCCCGAAGTCGGCGCTCTCGTCGTCCGGGGCGCCGGGCAGCAGTCGGGCGGCGCGGTCGGCGAAGCGGTCCAGGAAGGTGTCGTGGATCCGCCGGTCGACCAGGATCCTGGTCGCGGCCGTGCAGTCCTGGCCCGCGTTGTAGTAGGCCAGCGACGACAACTGCTCGACCGCGTCGTCGAGATCGGCGTCCGCGTGGATCAACACCGGTGCGTTGCCGCCGAGTTCCAGGTGCAGTCGCTTGAGGTCGGCAGCAGCCGCGGCGGCGATCTGCTGCCCCGCGCGGACGCTTCCGGTGACGGCGACCAGCCGGACGTGGGGGTGGGCGACGAGGGAGCGTCCGGTGTCGCGGTCGCCGCACACGACGTTGAGCACGCCGGGCGGCAGGTGCTCGGTGGCCAGCCGGGCGAGGAGCGCGGCCGACGACGGCGTGGTGTCGGACGGTTTCAGGACGACCGTGTTGCCCGCGGCCAGCGCGGGGGCGATCTTCCACACGGCCATCATCAGCGGGTAGTTCCACGGGGTGATCTGGGCGCAGACGCCGACCGGCTCGCGCCGCAGCACGGAGGTACGGCCCGGCGTGTACTCCGTGGCGGCAGCGCCGGGCAGGTTGCGGGCGGCTCCGGCGAAGTACCGCAACACGTCCACGATCGCGGGCAGTTCGTCGCCCAGGAACAGAGCGCGCGGCTTGCCGGTGTCGGCCACCTCGGCGCCCGCCACCGCACCGGCATCCCTCTCCAGGGCGTCGGCGATGCGCAGCAGTGCGGTCTGCCGCTCGGCCGGAGTCGTCAGCGACCAGCCGGCAAAGGCCTCCTCGGCCGCTCGGCAGGCCGCGTCCACGTCCTCGGCACCGGAGAGCGGCGCCGTGCCGTGCAGGAGTCCGGTGGCCGGGTCGATCAGCCGGAGGGTGGCGCCGGAGGCGGCCGGCACCTCCTTCCCGCCGATGTGGTTGAGGACGGTTGCGAGGTCGTCGGTGTCAGCCACGGCGCAGTACCTCCTCGGCGGCGGTCCGGCCGGTGCGGACGGCGCCCTCCATGTATCCGGCGACCCACTGGTCGGAGCCGCAGACGTAGAACGGTGGCTCATGGGTGCCGTGCAGGGGGCCGACGGCCATGACCTCGCCGGGCGGCCACTGGGTGACGTATCCCTGGGTCCACGGGTCGGTGCCCCACAGCCGCAGATGGCAGTCGGTCGGCCGCAGCGCCTCGTCGCCGAACATGCCGGCCATCTCGGCGAGCAGTTCGGGCGTGCGCAGATGCGGGGGCGTCCCGAGCAGGACGCCGTAGCGCTCGGGCGGGATCAGGGCCGACAGGACGCCCTCGTTCTGCGGCCAGGTGCTGCCCAGGACCCCCTCGGCCTCGGACAGACCGTTCAGGCCGGCCTCCCGCCAGAAGGGGCGGTCGTAGACGGCGGCGAACTTCGCGGCCGTCGCGTGGCGTTGCCGGTGCAGCGAGGCGAGCCGGGCCTCGCTGACGCCGCTGATGGAGACATCCCGCAGCGGTCCGACCGGGAGGGCGCTCACCACAGCCGTCGCGGTGAGGACCTCACCGGTGACCAGGCGCACGGAGCAACCCTCAGGGCGGATGTCCAGGGCGGCGACGGGGGCGCCCAGCCGGATGCGCGGGCCCAGTTCGCGGCCCATCACCTCGGCGAGCGTCGCCGAGCCGTCCGCGAGCCGCAATCCCTCCCAGTCCTCGTAGTCGTAGTCGCCCTTGCCGGAACCGGGCACCGCCGCGCTCTTGCGCAGCGCGGCCAGCAGGGAGATCCGCTCGTACGAGCCGCCGGCCAGGGCGAGTTGGCCGATCTCCCACAGGCGTACCACCGCGGGCGTGGCGTGCCGGGAGCGCAGCCAGCCGGCCACGGACAGCCGGTCCAGATCGCTCGCGTCGGGATGCGACCACGGGTCGTCCGGGTCGACCGTGGCGGCGAGCGCGGCGAACTCCGCGCCGAGCCGCTCGTGCAGGGCCGCGTCGCCCGGGCCGAACCAGTGCGGCGGATCGCCGGCCGAGATGCCCTCCGGCGTGGCACGGGTCATGCGGCCGGGCTCGGCCACATAGCTGGGAACCAGCTCCAGGCCGAGTTCCTTGGCCAGTTGCAGGTACGCGGTGTGGGCATGGCCGACCACTTCGCCGCCCAGCTGGACGAAACGGCCGTCGGGTGTGCGGGTCTGCTCGACCCGGCCGCCGACGCGGTCCCGAGCCTCCAGGACCAGCACGTCGGTGCCGGCGGCGGCCAGGTCCCGGGCGGCACTCAGGCCCGCCAGACCGGCGCCGAGCACGATCACGTCGTGATGCATCAGCTTCGCTTTCGTGACAAGAGCTCGTACGACAGAGCTCGTGAAGAGTCAGCTCCTCGGCAGAGCTCGTGAAGAGACAGCTCCTACGGCAGAGCTCGTGAAGAGACAGGAAGTCAGGCGAGGACCAGACAGTGCTCGGGCCGCCAGCCGAACTCCACCGTCTCGCCACCGCTCCAGCGGTCCTCCATGCGGGCACGGGCTGTGTTCTGCTCCAGCACCGACAGCGTGACGCCCGGGGCGAGTTCGATCAGATACGTGGTGGTCGGGCCGCTGTAGACCGTCTCGCGGATCACGCCGCTCAGCATCGACATGCCCGGTTCGAAGTCCGACAGCCAGATCTTCTCGGGGCGCACGGACACGCTCACGGCAGAGCCGTCCGCGATGTCGGAACGGGGGCCGACGGGCAGGGCCGGACCCTTCTCCAGCGTCACCTCACCGCCCCGGTAGGTGCCGGTCATCAGGTTGGAGGTGCCCATGAAGGAGGCGACGAAGCCGGTGGCGGGGTGCTCGTAGATGTCCTCGGGGGTGCCGCACTGCTCGATACGGCCCGCGTTCATCACGGCGATCCGGTCGGACATGGTCAGCGCCTCGTCCTGGTCGTGGGTGACGAAGACGAAGGTGATGCCGACCTCGCGCTGGATCTGCTTAAGTTCCACCTGCATCTGCCTGCGCAGCTTCAGGTCGAGCGCGGCCAGCGGCTCGTCGAGGAGGAGTACGGCCGGACGGTTGACCAGCGCACGGGCCAGGGCGACGCGCTGCCGCTGCCCTCCGGAGAGCGTACGGGGCCTCCGGTCCGCGAACCCGGCGAGCTGGACCAGCTCCAGCATCTCGCCGACGCGCTGCCGGATCTCGGTCTTGGCGACGCCTCTGCGCTTGAGGCCGAAGGCGACGTTGTCGGCGATGCTCAGGTGATCGAACAGGGCATAGCTCTGGAAGACCGTGTTGACGTTGCGCTTGTTGGGCGGCAGCGCTGTCACGTCCTCACCCGCGAGCAGCACCGAACCCTCGGTGGGGTCGCTGAACCCGCCGATCATGCGCAGCGAGGTGGTCTTGCCGCAACCGGACGGGCCCAGCAGGGAGAAGAAGTGGCCGGCCTCGATGTCGAGGTCCAGGTGGTGCACGGCGTAGGAGTCGGCGAACTGCTTGGAGACGCCTTCGAGCCGGACGGCGGGGGTCGCGTCCATGGGGTCACTCTCCGGAGAGGATGTCGAGGCCGCCGCGGCGGCCGAAGAGGCGCGGGATGAACAGGGCCAGGGCGATCAGGGTGATGGATCCCGCGAGCATCAGCGTGCCGACCGCGTTGATGGTGGGCTGCACCCCGAAGCGGATCGCCGAGTAGATCCGCACCGACAGCGGCTGCGGGTCGACGCCGGTGGTGAAGTAGGCGAGCACGAAGTCGTCGAAGACCAGCGCGAAGATCAGTACGGCCGCGGCGAGCACGGCGGGCAGCAGGGCCGGCAGCGTCACCAGCCGGACCGCCTGCCAGCGCGTGGCGCCGAGGTCCATCGCTGCCTCCTCCACCTCCGGGTTGAGTGCGGCGACCCGGGAACGGAGGATGACCGTGACGTAGGAGATGGAGAAGGTGATCTCGGCCAGCATCACGGTGCCGGTGGACAGCGGTACGCCGAGGCCCTTGAACAGCAGCATCGACGCCACGCCCGTGACGATCTCCGGCGTGATCAGCGGCACCAGCATGATCAGGCCGGCCAGCGAGCCGAGCCGGGTGCGAGACCTGACCAGACCGAGGGCCAGCGCCACCCCGAGCAGCACCGAACCCGCCATCGCCACCAGGGAGATACGCAGACTGGTGCCCAGGGACGCGATGAGGACGTCGTCGTGGACGAAGGCGCGGTACCAGCGCAGGCTGAACCCGTCGAACACGGTCAGCGACTTCTGGGAGTTGAAGGAGAACAGCGCCACCACGGCGATGGGCAGGTACAGCAGTGCGAAGAACAGCCCGGTGAGGGCGATGAGACCGCGGGGCCTGCGGTTGGCGCGGCTGCGCCGGGTGCGGGTCCGGGCGTTCGGACGGGCCGAGGGAGCGGTGGCGGTCGGCAGCTTGAGCAGGGTCATCCTCGGGCCTCCGCCTCGTCCTTGCGGGTACGCCGCAGATAGCCGAGCATCCCGATCAGCAGGACGAGCATCAGCAGCATGGTGAGCGCGGAACCCAGCGGCCAGTTCTGGCCCTGGAAGAACTTGTCCTGGATCAGGTTGCCGATCATGATCTGGTCCGGGCCTCCCATGAACTGTGCGCTGACGAAGTCGCCCATGGCGGGCAGGAAGACCAGGACGATCCCGGCCGCCGCGCCCTGCCGGGTGGCGGGCAGGGTGACGAAGAAGAAGGTGCGTACCGGGCCGCCGTACAGATCGCGGCCGGCCTCGATGAGGGAGACGTCCAGCCGTTCCAAGGCGGCGTACAGCGGGATGATCATGAAGACGACGAAGCCGTAGACGAGTCCCGCGACCACGCCGAGGCCGCTGTTGAGGATCTTCGTTCCGCCGTCCGCGATCCCGACGGCGCGCAGCGTGCGCAGCACGGGCCCGTCGTCGGAGAGGACCACCGACCACCCGTACATCCGAACCAGGTAGTTGGCGAAGAACGGCACCACGATCGCGGCGATCAGCGCGTGCTTGTACCGCCCGCCGTACAGGGCGATCGTGTACGCCACCGGATAGGCGATCAGCAGAGAGATCAGGCAGGTCAGCAGGGCGTAGCCGAGGGAGCGGGCCAGGACCTCGGTGTAGGCGGGGTCCGCGAGCGCGCGTACACCGGCGAGGCTGAAGCCGAAGCGCGGGTTGCCCAGTTCGTCGGTGGTGCCGACCGCGAGGACGCCGACGAGGACCAGCGAGGCGATGAGGAAACCGGTCATCCACAGGGTGCCGGGCAGCATGAGCCAGGTCCAGATGCGGGTGCCGTTCGCGTCCGGGCCGCGACGGCGGGTGCGTGAGGAGGGGCGGGGCAGTGCCATGGATCAGCCCGCCTTCACATGGGTCCAGGCGGCGTCGCGGGCGTCCTCCGCCGCGCTGCCGACGTTGCGGAAGAAGACGTCGGCCTTCAGGTCGTCCTGGGTGACCAGGCACTCGGGGAAGGGCTCGACCAGGTCGGCGTAGGTCTTCTCGGTGCCCGCGACCGGCATCGGGTAGCCGATGTACTCGATGTTCTTCTTCACGTTCGCCGGCCGCAGCATGTAGTCGATGAACAGCATCGCCGTGCCGGGGTGCGGGGCGTTCCAGGGGATGGCGTAGCAGTCGGAGTTGATCGGCGTGCCCTCCTTGGGGGCCTGGAACCCGAACACGGAGGGGTCGTCGGCCTGGTTGAGCATGGCGGCCATGTCACCGCTCCACGCCTGCTGGATCAGCGCGTTGCCGTTGAGGAGGTTGTTGTAGCTGTCGCTGGAGAAGCCGCGCAGCCGTGGCCGCAGGGTGCCCAGGAGAGAGGTGATGCGGTCGAGGTCGCCGGTGTCGCCGGTGCTGACGTCGAGACCGAGGGCGAGGGCGCCCATGCCGAGGACCTCGTCGCGGTCGTCCAGCAGGAAGACCTTGCCGTTGGCCCGGTCGCTCCACAGGTCCCGCCAGGAATCGGTGAGCTCACCGATCTTGTCGCGCCGCCAGCCGATGCCGGTCTTGTACGCGGTGAACGGGATGGTGTGTGCGGAGCCGGGGTCGTACCAGGGGTCGGCGAAGTACGCGTAGGTGCCGAAGATGTCCCGCGCGTGGGCGAGCTGGGAGTGGTCGATACGGCGCAGCCGGCCTCCGCGGACCAGCCGCTGGGTCCATTTGGCCGTGGGGAAGATGATGTCGTAGCGGTTGCCGGCGTTGAGCTTGGCGACCATGCCTTCCATCGAGTCGAAGTTCGACTGGATGACCCTGACGCCGTACTCCTTCTCAAAGCCCTTGAACACGGACGGGTCGACGAAGTCGGCCCAGTTGAAGTAGACGAGATCGCCGTCGACGCGCGCCTTCACAGGCGCCAGCTGTCGGGCGTCGGGCGTTTTCGCGGGCATGAACCCGCAGCCGCCGGCCGCGGCGCCCAGCAGGCCGAAGGCGCCTGCCCGCAGCACGGCGCGTCGGGACGGCGGTATTGCCTCGGGGGACATGAACGTCCTCTCCGTCGAGGAACGGCACAACTCCAGGGCAGGACCGGCTGGTCGGCTCACTTGGGGCCCTGATTCCGCAGTGAAGACCGGTCTGGGGAGGGTGCGTGCGCGCGTCAGACTGCGCGCGGTAAGGCGGCGCGGAGGCCCACGGCGGCATCGTGCGGATGCGGCGGACGCGCCGCGCCGAAGGGCGTCACCCGGCGTCCCCCTCCAGGTCCTCCCGGACCCGGCCGGCGAACCAGCCGACAGCGGCCTCGCGCTGTGACAGCGGCCCCGGCTCGAAGCCGGGGGTGCGCATCCCTGCCTGCACGCGCTCCACCAGCTCGGCGTCCTCGTCGTTGGTGACCCAGCCGATGTGGATGTTGATCCTCCGGGCCAGCCGGGTGCGGACGCTCTCCCCGTGCCGGGTGTAGAAGCCGCCGGGAATCGCCGCCCGGTCCTGGGCGGTGGGCAGGGCGGTCCATGCGAGCACGTGGTCAGGGTAGAAGTCGATGAGCGTGTTGGGATAGATCACGGCGTACCGCCACACCCGCCGGTCGGCCTCGGTCAGCCCCGGCATCGGGGTCGCCAGCCGCTGGTAGAGCCGCTCGGTCCAGTTCGAGGACGGCTTGTCGCGCAGCGGGGACTCGAAGAGTACGTAGTTCTCCTGCACGTCCACCGTGTACGCCTGGTAGTCGAGCAGTCGCATGAGGGAGGGGTGCGCCACGGGGACGTGGTAGCCCTCCAGATAGTTGTCGACGATCACCTTCCAGTTGGCGTTCTGCTCCTCGCCGTCCGCCACGTCATGGATACGGTGCTTGCCGACCGGGACCAGGCCGGGTCCGGCGTAGTGGCCGACGGCCTCGGCCAGCCCGGCGCAGCTCTCGGCGAGCGGGGTCGCCTCCATGTCCAGGTTGACGAAGACGAAGCCGAGGAAGGACTCGACGTTGACCGGGTGCAGTCCGAGCCGGGGCTTGTCCAGGCAGGGGATCCGGCGGGCCTCGGGGGCCCCGACCAGCCGTCCGTCCAGCTTGTAGGTCCAGCCGTGGTACGGGCAGCGGATCGCCTTGCCCGACGGCTCCGGGTCCGTGACCAGGCGGGTGCCGCGGTGCCGGCAGACGTTGAGGTGGGCGGCGAGGCCGCCGTCCTCGGTGCGCACGACCAGCACCTCACGGCCGGCGGCGGTGGCGGTCAGCCGGGCGCCGGCGCCGGGGAGGTCGGACTCGTGACAGACGAGCTGCCATGACTTGGCGAAGATACGGTCGGTCTCGGCCTCGGCGACGGCCGGATCCGTGTAGTAGCGGGCGGGCAGCGCCTCTCCGGGGGGATCGAGGGGCGACTGTTGGGCCGGTTGGGGCGACTCCGGCGGGGGAGCGGAGACGCTGTCTGCCCGTGTGGTCGAGGGATGCATTGGGGGTCCTCCTCCGCGCCGCTGCGGCGGCGATGGGCGGTGAGGGCGAGGGCCGGCATGGACGGCCGGTGGGGCGCCAGGTCTGCTCGAAGCAGGGCGCCGGACCGGCCGCGATCCGGCTGACTGATTGGTTAGTCAGAGTGGGACCATCGCGGGAGCAAGTCAAGACTTGTGGGCTGACTGATTAGTTAGTTAGTGTCGTGGCAGGCGGATGACCCGGGCCCCGCAGACCGATGCCCAGGCGCAGTCCGCAAGCCCGCGGACCACCGTCCGCGCCACAGCGGGCGTCCGGATCCGGACACCCCGCACAGCTCCCGCCCCTTCGCGTCACGGCACCGGAGCATCCGCACTCACGTCATCCCCACGCACGTCATCGCCGCGCAACCACCGTCTCCGGACCACCCGGCCACGGTGCGAACCCGGAGGCACGCATGAGCGCTCGCCGCAGTCTCGTCTGGCTCGGCCTCACGCCGGAACCCGAACAGGAACTGCCCACCGCCGTGGCCGCCCTGCGCGCCCCCGCGGACGGCAGCCCGCCGCCGGCCCTGGTCACCGCCGAACGGCACCGCGTCGAGCGACTGGTCCTGCGCGGCACACAACGCGGCTGGCTGCGCTACCTCGGCGAAGTCACCGACCTGGTCGTCGAGGCCGCCACCGGCTCCGGCACCGCCGATCCGCGGGCGGCGCTGGTGGCGGGCGAGGTCGTCCTCGATCACCACCGCATGCTGATCGGCCTGCCCGGCACCGGTTACGCCCGCACCGCGACGCAGCGGCGGGAACTGGAACGGGCGCTGGGACTCCTGCGAGCCCGCCGTGCCCCTGCCCGCACCGGACACCACCAGCCCAGGAGCACCGTATGACCGGCGTGTACTCCCTCCTTCCCGAAGGACGCCACGGCCTGCTCGCTCCGCTCGGGGACAGCGAGGGCATCGACGGCTACCTTGCCGCGGGCGGTTACGCGCCGCTCGTCGCCCCCGACCGGCTGCTCGACCGCATCGCCGCGACGGGGCTGCGGGGCCGCGGCGGAGCCGGGTTCCCCGCCGCCGTCAAGCTCCGATCCGTCCGCGACGCACCACTCGGCCCGCGCGTGGTCGTGGCCAACGGGGAGGAGGGCGAGCCCGGCTCCGTCAAGGACCGCTGGCTGCTCCGGCACCGCCCGCATGCGGTCCTCGACGGTCTGCGGCTGGCCGCGGCCATGACCGGTGCCGAGCACGGCTTCGTGTATCTCTCCGACGACCTCGCCGAGCAGGCGGTGCGACGGGCGCTCGCCGAGTCCGCGCCCGAGGTGCGCATCGACGTCGTACGGACACGGCACACCTACGTCGCGGGGGAGGAGACCGCGGTCGTACGAGCTGTCAACGGCGGCCCGGCGCTGCCCACGGCCAAACCGCCGCGCCCGTTCGAGAGCGGAGTCGGCGGCGCGCCCACGCTGGTCGCCAACGTGGAGACCCTGGCCCGCGTCGCGGCGATGTACTCGCGCCCGGACGACGCGGACTCGGTCGCCGGGACCCACCTGGTGACCCTCTCGGGCGCCGGGGCTGCCGGTGCCGCGCTTGCCGAGGTCCCCGTGGGCACGCATCTGAAGGTCCTCGCCGACCTGTGCGGATATGGCACGGCCACCGCGGTCCTGCTGGGCGGCATGTTCGGCGGGCTGTACGGCGAGGGCTGGACGGACCTGGTCCTCGACCACGAACGCCTGAAGGAGGCCGGCGGAGCCCTCGGCTGCGGCGCGCTGCACTTCCTGCGCCCCGAGGACTGCCCGGTCGGCGTGGCCGCCGAGGCGGCCGCCTATCTGGCCGCGCAGAGCGCCCGGCAGTGCGGGGTGTGCGTGTCCGGCACCGGGGCGCTGGCCGGAGCCCTCACGGCTGCGGCCCGCGGCGAGGCGGGCTACGACTCCGTCGACAAGCTGCGCCGCTGGTCGCAGCAGCTGCCCGGCCGAGGGGCCTGCGGGCTGCTGGACGCCGCCGCCCGGATCGCCGGCAGCCTCCTCGCCCACTTTCCCGACCTGATCGACGCCCACCGCCGCTCCGGCTGCTCCGCCTGCGAGGGCGCGGCAGCCGAGGACGGGCGCCGGTTCACGGTGCCGGTGCCCTGAGCCGCATCCAGGCCCCGTACGCCTCCGACCCGCCGCACCGAAAGGACCGCTCCATGAAACTCCTGCTGGACTCCACCCGCTGCCAGGGCTACGGCCTCTGCCAGGAACCCGCACCCGAGCTGATCGACCTCGACGAGTGGGGCTACGCGCAGATGCGCGCGACCGAAGTGCCGCAGGGCGACGAGGAAGCCGCCGAGACCGCTGTCGCCGCCTGCCCCAACGCTGCGCTGCGGCTGGTGAAGTGACATGGGACGTGACCTGTCGGCCCTCTTCGACCCCGTATCCGTCGCCGTCGTGGGGGCCAGCGACGACCCGGCCAAGTACGGCCACGCCATAGCCGCCCAGGCGGTTCGCGCGGGCGGCCGTCGCCCCGTGCACATGGTCAACCGCCGCGGCGGCACGGTGCTCGGGCGGACCGTCGCGCCCAGCCTGAGCGCGATCGGCGAGCCCGTAGACCTGGCGGTGGTCTCCGTGCCCGCCGCCGGTTTCGAGGACGCCGTCGACGAGGCCCTGCGGTGCGGGGCCCGGGCGATCGTCGCGATCACCGCCGGTTTCGCCGAGACCGGCGACGCGGGGCGGATACGGCAGCAGGCCGTCGCCGAACGCGTACGCGCCGCCGGTGCCGTGATGGTCGGGCCCAACTGCCTGGGGATCGCGGACAACACCACCGACCTCTTCCTGGCTTCCGACACCTTCACTCCCGGCGGCGTCGCACTCCTGAGCCAGAGCGGCAACCTCGCCCTCGAACTCCAGCTCCGCTTCCGCCCGCACGGCCTCGGCTTCTCGCGGTTCGTCTCGCTCGGCAACCAGGCCGACGTCACCCTCGTCGACCTCCTCGCCGACTGCGCCCGGCACGAGGGCACCCGGGCCATCGCGGTCTACGCGGAGGACTTCGGCGACGGACGCGCCTTCGCCGAGGCTGCCGCCGACGCGGGCAAGCCCGTGGTGCTGCTCACCGCCGGACGCGGCGACGCCTCCGCGCGCAGCGCGCAGTCCCACACCGGCGCGCTGACCACGTCGGCCGACGTCGTGACGGCCGCCTGCCGGGACGCCGGTGTGGAACTCGTCGCCACGCCCCGCGAACTCACGGTGGCCGTGGCCGCGTTGAGCGGCGCGCGACGGGCATCGGGACGCAGGGTCGCCGTGCTCACCGACGGCGGCGGACACGGCGTCGTCGCCGCCGACGCCGTCGAGGCGGCCGGCCTGACGGTGCCCGAACTCCACGAGCCGACAAGGCAGGAGCTGAGGGAGGCCCTCTGGGAGCAGTCGGCCGTCGCCAACCCCGTGGACCTCGCCGGGATGGGTGAGCAGGACCCCGGCTCCTACGCGGAGACGGTCGCCGCGCTGCTGGCGGCCGAGGAGGTCGACGCCGTGCTGATGACCGGCTACTTCGGCGGCTACGCGGCGGCCGAAGGCGGCCTCGGAGGAGGCGGCAAGGCACTTGCGGACGGGGAGAAGGAGGCCGCCCGCCTCATCGCCGCCCGGCACCGCGCCACCGCCAAGCCGCTCGTCGTCCAGTCCATGTACCCCGAGTCCCCGAGCTGCCGTACCCTCGCCGCGGCCGGCATCCCCGTCTTCGCCGCCACCGAGGACTCCGCCCGCGCCCTCGCCGCGACGGCACCCGTGGAAGAGTGCACCGGGGTCACGCCCCTTCCCCGGCCGGCGCCCCCGCTGCGCGAGAGCGGCTACATGGAGACGCGCCGAGCCCTCGAAGAGGCCGGACTCGCCTTCCCCGCAGCCCGCGAGATCCACGACGAGGCCGAACTGCTCGCCGCAGCCGAGGAGTTCAGCGGCCCGTACGTCCTCAAGGCCCTCCATCTGCTCCACAAGTCGGATGCGGGCGGAGTGGTACTCGGTCTGGCCGGACCCGGCGAACTGCTCGCCGCCTTCCGCGAGATGCACGCCCGGCTCGGCGCCTCCTCCTACTCCGTGGAGGCCATGGCCGACCTGACCGACGGCATCGAGCTGATCGTCGGCGTCAACCGCGACCCGCGCTTCGGCCCGGTCGCCATGGTCGGCCTCGGCGGAGTGCTGGCGGAGGCGTTGCACGACGTCGCCTTCACCCTCGCCCCCGTGCCCGCCGAACGGGCCGTGAGTCTGCTGCGCGGCCTGCGCACCGCTGCCCTGCTCGACGGGGTGCGGGGCAAACCGCCCGTCGACGTCGAAGCGGCCGCGAAGGCCGTCGAAGCGATCACCGCGTTCGCCGCCGCCCACCCGGAGATCGCCGAGATCGAGGTCAACCCCCTTCTCGTGCGCCCCGACGGTGCACTCGCCCTCGACTCCCGCGCCGTACTCGCCTGACCCGCCCCACCCCGCACGCCGTCCCCCGACCTGACCGAAGAGGCCCCCATGGACATGCGCTACACCCCCGAGCAGGCCGACCTCAAGCGCCGCGCCGCCGAGTACGCCCGCCTGCTGATGCGGTACGAGGACCAGTCCGAGCAGGCCGGCGGGCCCCTGCCGCAGCAGCTCGTGACCGAACTGACCCGGGCCGCCATGGACGCCGGTGTCTACGCCATCAACATGCCCGCCGAATGGGGCGGCGCCGGACTCAGCCTGCTCGACCAGGTCATCGTCGAGGAGGAGTTCGGCAAGGTCACCAACTGCCTCTGGGACATTCCCTGGCGGCCCGCCAACGTGCTGGCCTACGGCGACGAGAGGCAGCGCGAGAAGTACCTGCTGCCCGTGATCCGCGCGGAGAAGTTCGACGCGTTCGCGGTGACCGAGCCGGGAGCGGGATCCGACCCGTCCTCCGGCACCTCCACGGCCGACCGCACCGACGGCGGCTGGGTGCTCAACGGCGAGAAGTGGTTCGTCACCTGCGGCGACATCGCCGACTTCCTGCTGGTGCAGGCGGACGCCGGACCCGAGCGGCAGCCGACGCTGTTCTTCGTGGACCGGGCCGCGCCCGGCGTCGAGATGACCCGGGTCCCGCACTTCATGCACTCCGCCGTCAACGGGCACCCCGAATTCACCTTCACCGACGTCTTCGTGGCCGACGAGGACGTGCTCGGCGGCGTCGGCAACGGCTACGAGCTCACCAAGGAATGGTTCACCGACGAACGCCTGATGATCGCGGCCCGCACCGTCGGCGCGGCCGAGCGTGCCCTGCAACTCGCCCGGGACTGGGCCGTGCAGCGCGAGCAGTTCGGAGCGCCGATCTCCTCGTACCAGCTGATCCAGGGCATGCTCGCCGACTGCGCCGTGGACATCGCCGTGAACCGTGCCTACACCCACCAAGTGGCCTGGGAGGCGGACCAGCCGGGCACCGACCGCAAGACGCTGCACGCCAAGGCCTCCACCGCCAAGCTCGCCGCCAGCGAGGCCGCCGGCCGGGTCGCCGACCGCTGTCTGCAGATCTTCGGCGGCCGGGGCTACGACCGCACCTACCCCGTCGAGCGCATGTACCGCGAGCTGCGCGTCGACCGGATCTGGGAGGGCACCTCCGAGATCCAGCGGCTGATCATCGCCAACGAGCTGATCAAGCGCGGCACGCGCGCCCTTGCCCTGCCCACGCCCTGACACCGCCCACCCGTCACATCACCGCACAGCGAGGACTTCCATGGACTTCCGTCTCACCCCGCGCCAGGTTCAGCTCAAGGCCGACGCACGCGCCCTCACCGACTTCATCGCCGGCTACGAGATCCAGTGCGAGGAGGACAACGGCCTGCCCGCCGACGCCCACACCAAGGTCCGTGACGCAGTGCTGGACGCCGGACTCCAGGCCGTCAACATGCCGGCCGAGTGGGGCGGCGCCGGCCTCACCATCGCCGAACAGGTCACCGTGCAGGAGGAGTTGGGGCGGCTCACCGGCGCCCTGTGGGACATGGTGTGGCGGCCCGCGAACGCGCTGCGGTTCTGCACCCCCGAGCAGCGCGAGCGCTTCCTCGTCCCGGTGATCAACGGCGAGCGGCGTGACTGCTACGCCGTCACCGAGCCCGGCGCCGGCTCCGACCCGCAGAACCTGGCCACCACGGCGACGAAGAACGACCAGGGCTGGGTGCTCAACGGCGAGAAGTGGTTCGTGACCGTCGGCGACCACGCCGACTTCATGATCGTGCTCGCCGCGGCCGGACCGGAGCGCGCACCCACCCTCTTCCTGGTCGACAAGGACACCCCCGGCATCGAGATGACCCGGGTCCCGCGCTGGATGCACACCTTCGTGTACGAGCACCCCGAGTTCACCTTCACCGACGTCCAGGTCGGCGAGGACGCCGTGCTCGGCGGCATCGGCGAGGGGTACGACATCACGCGCTCGTGGTTCACCGAGGAGCGCCTGATGATCGCCGCCCGCACCATCGGCGCGGCTGAGCGGGCCCTGGAGCTGTCCCGGGACTGGGCCGTGGAGCGCGAGCAGTTCGGGGCGCCGATCTCCTCGTACCAGCTGATCCAGGGCATGCTCGCCGACTGCGCCGTGGACATCGCCGTCAACCGGGCCTACACCCATCAGGTCGCCTGGGAGATCGACCAGGCCTCGGCCGAGGACCGCAAGACACTGCACGCCAAGGCGGCCATCGCCAAGCTCTCGGCGAGCGAGGCCTCGGGCCGGGTGATCGACCGGTGCCTCCAGATCCACGGCGGGCGCGGCTACGACCGCTCGTACGCCGTCGAACGGCTCTACCGCGAGCTGCGCGTGGACCGCATCTGGGAGGGCACCTCCGAGATCCAGCGGCTGATCATCGCCAACGAACTCATCAAGCGCGGCTCGGGGGTTCTGGACCTGCCCAGCGCCTGACCCGCACCGCCGCAGACCAGAGAGAGGGAGACGGATGACCGACATCAAGCGCGTGGGAGTCGTCGGCTGCGGGCTGATGGGCGCCGGCATCGCCGAGGTCTGCGCACGGGCCGACGTACCGGTCACGGTCGTCGAGCGCGACGCGGAGGCGGCCCGGGCCGGCCGCCTCCGCATCGCCCGCTCGCTCGACCGGGCCACCGCACACGGCAGGCTGAGCGACGAACGACGGGTGGCCGCCGAGTCCCTGGTCACCGTCGTCCATGAGATCGAGGCACTGCACGACCACGACCTGGTCATCGAAGCGGTCGCCGAGGACGAGGCCCTCAAGATCGACGTCTTCACCCGCCTCGACTCCGTGATCACCGGCGACGACACGATCCTGGCGACCAACACCTCCTCCATCCCGGTCATCCGGCTCGCCGCCGCGACGACCCGCCCCGACCGGGTCGTCGGCGTGCACTTCTTCAACCCCGTACCGGTCCTGCGGCTCGTCGAACTCGTGCCGTCGCTGCTCACCTCGCCCAGTACGGCGGCACGGGCCGAGGACTTCGTGACCGGCACCCTCGACAAGGAGGTGGTCCGCACCCGGGACAAGGCCGGGTTCGTCGTCAACGCCCTGCTCGTGCCCTATCTCCTGGCCGCCGTCCGCATGGTGGAGTCGGGCAGCGCGAGCGTCGAGGACGTCGACCGCGGCATGGTCCTCGGCTGCGCGCACCCCCTCGGCCCGCTCGCCCTGACCGACCTGATCGGCCTGGACACCACACGCGCCATCGCGGAGTCGCTGTACGCCGAGTTCCGTGAGCCCCAGTACTCTCCACCCCCACTGCTGTCCCGGATGGTGGAGGCCGGCTTGCTGGGGCGGAAGTCCGGCCGCGGCTTCCACGCGTACGACGCACAGGGCCGTCCCGAGGCCGCGGCACCGGCGGAGCGGCCGTGAGGGAAGATGGTCATGGCCTACGTCCACGGAACGAGGGGAGCCCGAGGGTGTCCACGAAGGTGCGCACGGCAGACACCCGCGAGCGCATCCTGACCGCGGCGTGCGAGGTCATCGCCGACATCGGGTTCGAGAAGATCCGGATGCGCATGGTCGCCGAGCGGGCCGGTGTGTCGACGGCGCTGCTGCACTACCACTTCGACACGCGCGAGAAGCTGTTCACCGAGGCGATGACACACTCCTTCGCCAACACGGCCGTCGACGTCGAACGTGACGCGGAGACGGCCCCGGCGGCGGTCATCCTGGCCCGCATCCTGCGCAACCTGCTGCCCACCGACCCCCAGCTCCACCAGGACTGGCGGCTCTGGCAGGAACTGTGGGTCCGGGCGCTGCGCGACGAGACCACGCGGGTCTTCGCCGTCGACCTGTACGCCCAGCTGCACGCCTGGGTGGGGGACGCGGTACGACGCGGCATCGCCTCCGGCGAGTTCACGCCGACCGACGTGGACGACCTCAGCACCCTCGTCCTGTCCCTCAGCGACGGCTACGGCATCCGCCTCATGCTGCGCGACCCCACGGTCACCCTCGACACGGCGCTCACCTCCATCTGGCGCCATGTCTCGACCGCGCTGGGCCTGCCCGCGACCGTGCCGACGGACTGACGCCCCCAACCCGAATGGCTCAGCGCCACTGCGCCGGAGGAGGCGAGGGTGCGTGAGTGGTGTGAGCGTGGTGGAAGGGATGCGCGTGCACACTGCGACGAGGAGGCGCGATGGCGGCGGTGGGACGGACCGAGGGCGGCACTGCGTGCGCTGACCCCGGGGAGGACGCGGACGTGCCGCCGGGCCGGTCCGGGGGCGTCTTCGAGCAGGTGAGCGCGGTCGCAGACGCCGTCCTCTACGAGGGCTACCTCCTCTATCCCTACCGGCGATCCTCGGCCAAGAACCGCGTCCGATGGCAGTTCGGGGTGCTCTTCCCCCGGGACTGGGTGGAGTCGGACGGTCCCGTCGTCCCCGGCATCTCCGGCTCCGCGGACTCCTGGTACCAGCAGACCGAGTGCCTGCTGAGGCTCCGGCAGCCCGGCGCGGCCGTACGGGTGCGACTTCGCTGTCTGCAGATGCAGCGCAAGCAGGTCGAGGAAGCGGACCGGGACGGCGGACACCGCCCCGTCGAGTCGCTGCGCACCGACGACGGCACGACGCATCTGACCTTCGACGAGGCCGTACCGCGCGAGTTCGATGCAGTGATCCCGCTGGACGAGCTCCTCAAGGGCGAACACACCGTTGCGGTGGCAGCGCCGGCCGGTGCGGACGACGAGCCCCTGCCGGGACACGCCGGCCGGGTGGTGCGGCGTCGCGAAGAGGTGCGGGCGAGCCTCACCGTCGTCGCCGAGCGGCTCGCGCCGTATCTCTGCCTGCTCCGGGTGCGCACCACGAACACGGGACCCGCGCCGGATCCGCGAACCCCGCGCGACGAGGCGCTGCGCCGAGCACTCATCGCCACGCACACCCTCATCGGCGGTGACGGCGTCGAGTTCGTCTCGCCGACCGATCCGCCCGCGGACCTGCGGGCCCATGCGAGCGCATGCCGCAACGAGTTCACGTTCCCCGTGCTCGGCGGTGAGCCCGACGCGGTCGGACGCGTCCTGCTGTCCGCCCCGATCATCCTGCCCGACCACCCCCAGGTCGCCCCGGAGAGCCCCGGCGACCTGCACGACGCGGCGGAGATCGACGAGATCCTCACGCTGCGCACGATGCTGCTGACCGACGAGGAGAAGCAGGAGGCGCGCGCCACCGACCCGCGGGCCGCCGCGATCCTCGACCGGGTCGACACCATGCCCCAGGAGGTCTTCGAGCGGCTGCACGGCGCCGTTCGTTCCCTGACTCCGTCAGTCCCGACGACCACCCGGGCCACCCAGGCCACTCCGGAACCCCTGGCGACCCCGCCCGCCGAACGCCCGGCCTGGTGGCAGGAAGGCGCCGACGAAGGTCTCTCCCCGTCCACGGACACCGTGCTCGTGGCCGGCGTGCCCCTCGGAGCAGGCAGCCGCGTAAGGCTGCGCCCGCGGGGTCGCGGCGCCGATGCCCAGGACATGTTCCTGGCCGGGCGGACCGCCGAGGTCGCGGCCGTCTTCCACGACGTCGACGGCAGCGTGCACCTCGCCGTCACCGTCGACGACGATCCCGCGGCCGAACTGCACACCTGGTACGGCCGCTTCCTCTACTTCCGGCCGGACGAACTCGAGCCACTGGAGCCCGCTCCATCCGAAACCCCCCGCAGCGGAGGCCGATGACATGGCAACCCACAGCAGTACCGCCGAGGTCAGCAAAGAACCCAGTCGAGGCGAGGACCGCGAGGGCTTCGACGAGATCACCATCCTCTGGATCTCCGAGGGCATGAGCTGCGACGGCGACACCGTCTCCCTCACCGCCGCCGACCAGCCCTCCATCGAGGACCTGGTCCTGGGTCTGATCCCGGGCCTGCCGAAGGTGAACCTGGTCAACAAGGTGCTCTCGCCCAGCCTGGGCGGCGAGGACTTCCTCGTCCCCTACCGGGCCGCCGCGCGGGGCGATTTGTCACCGTTCATCCTCGTTATCGAGGGCTCGATCCCCAACCAGAACATCATCGAGGGCGACGGCTACTGGACGTCCTTCGGCAACGACCCGGAGACCGGAGAGCCGCAGACCCTGAACTGGTGGATCGACCAACTGGCCCCCAGGGCCTGGGCGGTGGTGGCCGCCGGCACCTGCGCCACCTTCGGCGGCATCCACGCCATGTCCGGCAACCCGACCGGCTGCATGGGCCTCGCCGACTACCTCGGCTGGGACTACACCTCCCAGGGCGGCCTGCCGATTGTGAACGTGCCCGGCTGCCCGATCCAGCCCGAGAACTTCATGGAGACCCTGGTCTGGGTCCTCTACCACGCGGCCGGATCCGCGCCGCCGCCCCCGCTGGACCACATGCTGCGCCCGCAGTGGCTGTTCGGCAGGACGGTCCACGAGGGCTGCGACCGCGGCTCGTACTACGAGCAGGCCAGTTTCGCCAAGGACTACAACTCGCCCAAGTGCCTGGTCAAGACGGGCTGTTGGGGTCCGGTCGTCAACTGCAACGTGCCCAAGCGCGGCTGGATGGCCGGCATCGGCGGCTGCCCGAACGTCGGCGGTATCTGCATCGGCTGCACGATGCCCGGCTTCCCCGACGCGTTCATGCCGTTCATGGACGAGCCCCCGGGCGGCACGCTGTCGTCCCTGGCCATCAAGCCGTACGGGGCCGTCATCCGCCGACTGCGCGGCATGACGAACGAACTGGTCAACCACGAGCCCAGGTGGCGCCACAACAAACGCAAGCTGACCAGCGGCTACGACCCGCACTGGCGCCCCTGATGGCGCCCTGCGCGCAGGTCCGCCAGCCGCACGACCCCCACCTCACGACCCACCCGCACATCACCGACAGCGAGGGGCAGCACCGCAGATGACCACCACCGAGGCCCGGCCCACGGAGCGCAAGCCGCCACAGCTCGTGGACATGTCCTGGGATCCGATCACTCGGATCATCGGGAACCTGGGCATCTACACGAAGATCGACTTCGCCAACCGGGAAGTCGTGGAATGCCACAGCACCTCGTCGCTCTTCCGCGGCTACTCCGTGTTCATGAAGGGCAAGGACCCGCGCGACGCGGGCTTCATCACGTCCCGGATCTGCGGCATCTGCGGCGACAACCACACCACCTGCTCCGACTACGCCCAGCAGATGGCCTACGGCGTCAAGCCGCCTCCGCTGGCCGAGCACATCGTCAACCTCGGTGAAGCGGCCGAGTACATGTTCGACCACACGATCTTCCAGGACAACCTGGTCTTCGTGGACTTCTGCGAGGCGATGGTCAAGGCCACCAACCCCGGCCTGCTGGCCCGCGCCGAACGCACCGACGCGCCCCGTGGGGAGATCCACGGCTACCGGACGATCGCCGACATCATGAAGGCCTTCAACCCCTTCGAGGGCGAGGTCTACAAGGAGGCCCTGAAGGTCAGCCGGGTCACCCGTGAGATGTTCTGCCTGATGGAGGGGCGGCACGTCCACCCGTCCACGCTGTACCCGGGCGGCGTCGGCACGATGCCGCAGCCGACCGCCTTCACCGACTACCTCAGCCGGCTCATGCGGGTCATCGACTTCGTGAAGAAGGCCGTCGCCATGAACGACGACGTCTTCGACTTCTTCTACGAGGCACTGCCCGGCTACGAGGAGGTCGGCCGCCGCCGCGTCCTGCTGGGCTGCTGGGGCGCCTTCCAGGACCCCAAGGTCGTCGACTACCGCTACGAGACGATGAACACCTGGGGCAAGGCGATGTACGTCACGCCCGGCATCATCGTCGACGGCGAACTCGTCACCAACAACCTCGTCGACATCAACCTCGGCCTGCGCATCATGCTCGGCAGTTCTTACTACGAGGACTGGGTGAACGAATCGCCCTTCGTCACCCACGACCCGCTGGGCAACCCCGTAGACATGCGCCACCCGTGGAACCAGACCACCGTCCCGGTGCCGCAGAAGCGCAACTTCGACGACAAGTACAGCTGGGTGATGAGCCCGCGCTGGTACGACAAGCGCACCGACCAGCACCTCGCCCTCGACACCGGCGGCGGCCCGCTGGCCCGGCTGTGGTCGACCGCGCTGAGCGGCCTGGTCGACACCCCGTACATCAAGGCCACCGGGCACAGCGTGCGCATCTCGCTGCCCAAGGGCGAGAGCCTGCCGGAGACCACCCTGGAGTGGCGCATCCCGCAGTGGAGCAACACCATCGAACGCGACCGCGCCCGGCCCTACTTCGTCGCCTACGCGGCCGCCATGGCCCTGCAGTTCTTGGAAGAGGCCATGGGGCTGGTCCGCGCGGGCGAGACCAAGGTCTTCGAGAACTACGAGGTGCCCGACGAGGCCATCGGCTGCGGATTCCACGAGGCGGTCCGCGGTGTCCTCTCCCACCACCTGGTGATCAAGGACAAGAAGATCGCCAACTACCACCCGTACCCGCCGACCCCGTGGAACGCCAGCCCCCGCGACATCTACGGCACCCCCGGGCCGTACGAGGACGCCGTCCAGGGCCAGCCCATCTTCGAGGAGAACGGGCCGGACGACTTCAAGGGCGTCGACATCATGCGCACGGTCCGCAGCTTCGACCCCTGTCTGCCGTGCGGCGTCCACATGTACGTCGGCAAGGGCAAGACGCTCACCACCCTGCACTCGCCGACGTACGGGGCGAACCATGGCTGAGGCCATTGCCGACCGGCTGGCGGACCCGGACGTGGAGGCCCGGCTCGCCCGGCTCGACGAGCTGCTGGCGGGCCTGGAGTCCGCACCCGGCCCCACCACGCGCTCCGCGACCGAGGCGGTGGGACTGCTGACCGAGGTCTACGGCGAGGCGCTGGCCCGCGTCATGGACCACGCGGACGGTCAGCTGGCCGAGAGCCTGGCCGACGACGAGCTGCTGGGCCACCTGCTGGTCCTGCACGACGTCCACCCCGAGCCCGCCGAGCGCCGGGCGGCCCGCGCGGTCGAACGGCTGCGTCCCGCCGTACAGGAACGCGGCGGTGACGTGGAGTGGGCCGGTGTGGAGGGACAGGTGGCCCGGGTGCGCATGACGTCGGGCGGCGGATGCGGCTCGGGCTGCGGTGCCGGAGCCGGTGCCGGTGCCGGTGCCATGGACGTCACCGACGCGGTCCGCGAGGCGGTGCTCGCCGTGGCACCCGAGCTGACGGCCGTGGAGCCGCTCACCGCGCCTGCTCCCGCACCCCCGCCCGCGTTCGTACCGCTCGCCACGCTGACGCACCGGGGCGCACGGTGACCACCGACGGAGCCCTGGCCCGCCTCATCCGCTCCTCGGCCGACCGCACCGCGGCGGCCGTGGCGGAGGCGTGCGACCTGTGTGCCGCGCCGGTGCCGGACGAGCACGCGCACCTGTACGACACCGGGCAGGACGAGGTGCGGTGCGTCTGCGGCCCCTGCTCGGTGCTGTTCGCCGGTGCCGGGGCGGGCGACGGGCACTACCGGTTGGTGCCCCGGCGCCGGATCCGGCTGCCCAAGGTCGACACGGCGGCGCTGGGCGTACCCGTCGGCCTGGTCTTCTTCGTGCCCCGCGCGGACGGCACCGTCACCGCGCAGGGCCCGAGCCCGGCGGGTGCCATGCGCTGGGAGGTGGACGCGGCGGCCTGGATCGGGCTCGCCGAGACGTGTCCGCAGCTCGCCTCCGTGGAACCCGAGGTGGAGGCACTGCTGGTGAACACCGTCCACGGCCTCGACCACCACTGGATCGTGCCGATCGACGACTGCTACCGCATGGTCGCCGTCGTACGCCGGGAATGGCGCGGCCTGTCCGGCGGCGGCCAGGTCTGGCCGACCGTCGAGCGGTTCTTCGAGGACCTCACCGAGCGGTCCTGAGCACGTACTCCGCAGGTCGGAGGCGAGGAAGGAGATCACCCCATGGGCAGCATCAGAGTGGGCCGGGCCCAGGCGAAGCCCGACACCCCCGGGCACGTGGCCGGCATGCACCAGGGCAACCGGGGGCGGTACAAGGACCAGAAGGGCCACCACGAGGACGGCACCGCCGACGCGCGCCGTTCCACCGGGATCCATTGGAAACGGCATGACGCGCTCGTGGAGACCATGCCGAACATCTCACCGGGATGAGAGACAGCAGGGAGTCGCCGCAATGAAGGTCGAACGAGCACAGTGGTCGGCTGTCACGGGCAGACGAGCCGGATTCAGCGGACAGCGGGTGCTGATGGCCGAGGCGGCCCTGGTGGGCGGCCTGGTCCTCGCCGCGCTGCTCTGGGAGTTGCCCAGCCTCAGGCGCGAGGCGCGGATCTGGCGGATGTCCGGCGGGTTCCGCGCCGGTCGCCGGTACCCGTGAGCCGGTCGTGCACGAGCTGTCGATCGCGACCGCGATCATCGAGCGGGCCGGTGAGCTGGCCCGGGCGGACGGAACCGAGTCCGTCTCGGCGGTGACCGTCCGGGTCGGCGAACTGGCGGGTGTCGTCCCCGACGCCCTGGACTTCGCCTTCGAGGTGGCCCGGGACGGCACGCCCCTGGCCGAGGCGCGGCTCGTGGTCGAGCAGATCCCCGCGCAGGCCTGGTGCAGCCCGTGCGCCGAGGAGTTCCCGGTGGGCATGCCCCCGTTCTTCTGGTGCCCGCGCTGCGACGAGCCCTCCACGGACCTGCGCAGTGGCCGGGAACTGGAGATCGCCGGGATCGAGCCGTTAGCGGCCTCGGCATAGCGTGCGTGGGCCCCGCCGAACACCCTCGGCGGGGCCCACGCACGTCCGGACCTGATCAGCAGATGCGCGGCAACTGCTCACCCAGCGGCAGATCCACCACCCGGGTCCCGCCGAGCCCGGTGGCCACCACCACCATCCCCGGATGGTCGGCGACGCACTCGCCGATCACAGTGGCCCCGGCGCCCTGCGGATGGGCGCGCATCGCCGCGAGGACGCCCTCCGCCTGCGACGGGGGCACGAAGGCGACCAGTCGGCCCTCGTTGGCGACGTAGAGCGGGTCGAGCCCCAGGAAACCGCAGGCGTTCGCCACCGCGTCCGGCACCGGAATGTCCCGTTCCCGCAGCCGGACACCGGTTCCGGAGGCTCTGGCGATCTCGTTGAGGGACGCGGCGAGGCCGCCCCTGGTGGGGTCGCGCAGTACATGGATGTCCGGGGTGACCGCGAGCATGGCGGCGACCAGACCGGCGAGCGGCGCGGTGTCGCTGGCCACCTCCACCCCGAACTCCAGTCCCTCCCGCACGCTCATGATCGCCACCCCGTGCAGGCCGATCGGCCCGCTGACGATGACGACGTCACCGGGCCGGGCACGCTGGGGCCGGATGTCCACCCCGTCGGGCACGAGTCCCACGCCGGCGGTGGTGACGTACACGCCGTCGCCGTGCCCGGACTCCACCACCTTGGTGTCACCCGTGGCGATGGTGACCCCGGCGGCCTCGGCCGCCGCGCCCATGGCCCGCGCGATCCGCTCGACCACGGTCAGCTCCACGCCCTCCTCCAGCACGAAGGCGGCGGAGAGATACGCGGGCCTGGCACCGCTCATCGCCAGGTCGTTGACGGTGCCGTTGACCGCGAGGTCGCCGAGGCTGCCGCCGGGGAAGAACAGCGGCCTGACCACGTAGGAGTCGGTGGAGAACGCCAGCCGGGCGCCGCCCAGTTCGAGGACGGCGGAGTCCGCGAGCCCGGCCAGGGTGGCGTTGCCGTAGGCGGGGATGAAGACCTGCTCCATCAGCTCCGCCGACAGCGCACCGCCACCGCCGTGCCCCATCACCACGACCCCCTGCTCGCGCAGCGGGGTGGGGCAGGACCAGTTGGCCGGGTCGACCGTCTCGACGAGTTGTTCAGGCAACGGGGTTCATCTCCTCCCGCGCGGCCCGGTCGGCCTGCGGAGTCGGGGCGTTCATGCGGCGGTACAGGTAGTAGGCCGCGCAGGCACCCTCGCTGGAGACCATGGTGGCGCCGAGCGGTGTGCGCGGAGTGCAGGTGGTGCCGAACGCGGCACACTCGGTCGGCTTGATCAGACCCTGGAGCACCTCGCCGCTGCGACACTCGGCGGGCTCCTCGGTACGGATGCCGCTGACGTCGAAGCGGTGCTCCGCGTCGTAGGCACGGAAGGCGTCGGTCAGCCGCCAGCCGCTCAGCGGGATGCGCCCGATGCCACGCCAGTTGCGGTCGGTGACCTCGAACACCTCCTCGATCATGCGCACGGCGGCCGGATTGCCCTCCTCGCGCACGGCCCGCGGGTACGCGTTCTCCACCCGGTGCTCACCGCGCTCCAGCTGGCGCACCGCCAGGCGGATGCCCTCCAGGATGTCCAGCGGCTCGAAGCCGGTCACCACCATCGGAACGCCGAACCGCTCGGCGAGCCCCGGGTACTCGCCCGTCCCCATCACGCTGCAGACGTGCCCGGCGGCCAGGAACCCCTGCACCCGGCACTCGGGCGCCGTCATGATCGCCTCGATCGCCGGGGGCACCCGCACATGGGACACCAGCAGGCTGAAGTTGGTCAGGCCCAGACGGCGCGCCTGGTGCGCGGCCATCGCGTTGGCCGGTGCCGTGGTCTCGAAGCCGATGGCGAAGAACACCACCTCCCGGTCCGGGTGGCGGCGGGCCAGCTCCAGGGCGTCGAGCGGTGAGTAGACCACGCGTACGTCGCCGCCCTCGCCCTTGACCCGGAACAGGTCGCGGTCGGTACCCGGCACCCGGAGCATGTCGCCGAAGGAGCAGAAGATCACCTCGGGCCGCGAGGCGATCTCCAGCGCCTTGTCGATGACGTCCAGCGGTGTCACACAGACGGGGCAGCCGGGACCGTGGATCAACTCCACGTTCTCGGGCAGCAGTTGGTCGATGCCGTGCCGGATGATCGAGTGGGTCTGCCCGCCGCACACCTCCATCAGGGCCCAGGGCCGGGTGGCGGTGGCGCGGATCTCGTCCAGCAGCCGCCGGGCGAGATCGGGGTCGTTGAACTCGTCGATGTACTTCACCGGGCCTCACTCCCGCTGTCCTGGCGCTCCGTCACCGCGGCGCCGCCCGCCTCCTTGGCCGCCTGCTCCCAGGCGTTCCCGAACTCCTCCTCCAGCAGCCCCAGTTCCTCGAAGAGCTTCAGCGAGGCCAGCGCCGACTCCTCGTCCAGGCGCTGGAGCGCGAAGCCGACGTGCACGATGACGTACTCACCCACCTGCACGTCGCTCACGTACTCCAGACACGCCTGTTTCTGGACCCCACCGAAGTCGATCAGCCCGGTGAGCGGATCCGCGGTGTCGTCGATGGACACGACCTTGCCGGGCACTGCCAAGCACATGGGTCACTCCTTCTGTCGTTCGTGCGCCGCGACCACCAGCTGGCCGAGGGCCAACCCGCCGTCGTTCGGCGGGACTTCGCCGTGCCGGAGCACCGTGAGGCCGTCCCCGGTCAGCAGCCGCGTGCACTCCTCCTCCAGCAGCGCGTTGGCGAACACCCCGCCGCTGAGGGCGACGGTGGTCAGTCCGGTGTCCTGGCGTGCCCGCCGGCAGACCGTCACGACGGCCCGCGCCACGCCGCGATGGAAGCGCGCGGCGAGTACGGGAGCCGGGGTAGCGCGGCGTAGGTCGGCCACCAGCGCGCCGAGCACGGGCGCCGGGTCGTAGGCGCCACCGGCGACTCCGAAGGCGTACGCCGAGGTGTCGGCGTCCCAGGCCGCCGCGGCGGCGGACTCCAGCTCCATGGCGGCCTGCGCCTCGTACTGCGCGCGATGACACACGCCGACGAGCGACGACACCGCGTCGAAGAGCCGGCCCATGCTGGAGGTAGCCGTACAGGCCAGACCGCGCGTCAACTGACGCTCCAGCAAGGCAAGTTCATCGGGATCGCAGGCGGCCACACTGGGCAGGTCCGGGTCCCACCGCAGGCCTGCCGTCCACAGCCGCGCCAGCGCGAGGCGGCACGGGTTGGCCACGCCCGCGTCGCCCCCGGGGAGCGGGGCTGGGGTGAGGTACCCGAACCGCCGGAAGCCGTTGTAGTCGGCGAGCAGGATCTCGCCGCCCCAGACGGTGCCGTCGTCGCCGTAGCCCGTGCCGTCGAAGGCGACGCCGATCACGGGGGTGCTGCCGTCGAGGCCGTGCTCGGCCATCGCCGAGGCGATGTGGGCGTGGTGGTGCTGGACGAACACCGGGGAGTGCGCGGGCAGTTGGGACGCCCTCTGCCGGGCCCAGCGCGACGAGTGGTATCCCGGGTGCCGGTCGGCGGCGACGAGCTCCGGGCTGACACCGGTCAGGGACCGCATGTGCGACTCCGCCCGCCGGGCCGCCTCCAGAGTGGCCAGTTCACCCATGTCGCCGATGTGCGGGCCGAACCAGGCATGGTCGCCCTCACCGAGGCACAGCGCGTTCTTCAGGTCGCCGCCGACAGCGAGCGCGGGCCGCACCACGACCGGCAGACGCAGCGGGCGGGGTACGTAACCCCGGGACCGGCGCAGCATTTGCACCGCCCCGTCGGGACGTACCCGCAGCAGGGAGTCGTCGCACGGCGACGTGATGGGCCGGTCGTGGGCCAGCCAGGCGTCGGCGAGACCGGCCAGCCGCGCCAGGGCCTCGTCGTCGTCCGTGACGATCGGCTCCCCCGAGCGGTTGCCGCTCGTCATGACCAGCACCCGCGGACCCGTCGGATCGCCGGGCAGGCCGAACAGCAGGGCGTGTACGGGGGTGTAGGGCAACATCACGCCGACGTGCGGGCTGCCGGGGCAGACGCCGGGCGCGAGGATGCCGTGCGCCGTGCGCCGGCGCAGCAGGACGATGGGGCGCCGCGGGCTGGTGAGGGCGGCCGTCTCGGACGCGGACGGCACGGCGATCCGCCGCACGACATCGAGGTCCGCGCACATCACCGCGAACGGTTTGCCGCCGCGTGCCTTGCGGGTGCGCAGCGTGTCCACGGCCCGTGCGTCGGTGGCGTCGCACGCCAGGTGATAGCCGCCGAGGCCCTTCACGGCGACGATCCCCCGGCGGCGAGCAGTGCCCGTGCCGCTGCCAGGGCATCGGCGTCCCGCGCGGGCCGGACACCGCTCCCGGCGGCGGGCACCAGACGCAGCCGAGGGCCGCAGTCGGGGCAGGCCACGGGCTGGGCGTGGAAGCGGCGGTCGCCGGGATCGCCGTACTCCCGGGCGCAGTCGGGACACATCGGGAAGGCGGCCATGGTCGTGGCCGCACGGTCGTACGGCATGCCCGTGGCGATGGTGAAGCGCGGCCCGCAGTGCGTGCAGGTGACGAACGGGTGCCGGTGGCGGCGGTCGGCCGGATCGGCCAGCTCCCGCAGGCAGTCGGCGCAGGTCGCCGTGTCGGGCGGCAGGAGCGTGCGGCCGGGGGAGCGGTCCGTGGAGCGGATGGTGAAAGCGTCGTCGGCACCCGTGACGGGCAGGTCCTCGAATCCGACGGCGGTGACGGAGGCCAGCGGCGGGGGCTGGGCGGCCAGCCTTTCGCAGAAGTCGACGACACCGTCCGGCGGACCCTCCACCTCGATGAGGACACCGCTCGCCGTGTTGCTCACGAACCCCGCCAGGGCGAGATCGGAGGCCAGGCGGTGCACGTACGGACGGAAACCCACGCCCTGCACCGTGCCGCGCACGGTGACGCGGCGGCGTACCGCCTGTGTGGTGGGCGCCGTCACGAGACGCGGCCGGCCGCGAGGCCGGAAGCGGCGTCCTCATGCGTGTGGCCGTGGCCGTGGCTGTGCGTGTGACCGTGGCTGTGAGTGTGGGGACGGGGCGCCAGCGGAGGCCGGTGGACCGCGGCCCCGTCCCGCACCGCGAGCACCCGGTCCAGCAGGGTGTCGACCCCGTCCCCGGTCCGGGCACAGGAGAACATGAGCTCCACCCCGGGGTTGACCCGCTGGATGTTGGCGGCGAAGGCGGCCTGGTCGAAACCGGCGGGCCCGGCCAGGTCGGTCTTGGTGAGCACCACCAGATGGGCGGAGCCGAAGGCCGTGGGGTACTTCAGCGGCTTGTCCTCGCCCTCCGTCACCGCCATGAGCGCGATCCGCAGGCTCTCGCCGAGGTCGTAGGAGGCCGGGCAGACGAGGTTGCCGACGTTCTCCACGAACAGCAGCGAGGTGCCCTCCGGCAGCCAGCTCTCCACATGCCCGCGCAGCTGCCGGGCCTCCAGATGGCACAGCCCGTCGGTCAGCAGCTGTTTCACCGGCGCTCCCGAGCGGGCGAGCCGGTGGGCGTCGTTGTCGGTCGCCAGGTCGGCGGTGAGCGCGGCCACGGGGATGCCCCGCTCCACCGCCCTGGCCAGCACGCGCCCGAGCAGTTCGGTCTTGCCGCTGCCCGGGCTGGACAGCAGGTTGACCACGCTCACGCCACGCCGGGCCAGTTCCTCGCGCAGGCGCGCGGCCAGATCGTCGTTCTTCGCCAGGACGGCCTGAGTGACCTCGTCCAAGGAATCGCACATGAGCGCTGCTCCCAGCGGGGGATCGGGGGTTCGGACCGCTATCGATCCTCCGCGCCCTCGGCCACCAAGCGCGGGAGACCGGCCGCGCACGGGCCCGTGGATTCCTCCGGGCGGCTCAACGGAGGCGTGGCCGCCGGGTCGGCGAGCAGCACCGGCACCACTACGTGCAGAGCGGCGACGGCCCGCTCGATGGCGTCGCGCACGGTCGCGCTGATGCCCGGCGCGATGTCCTCGTCGCCGCGCAGCCGCAGCTCGGGCTCGCAGGCGAGGACGAGGACACGTGGGAGCGGCTCGTCGCCCAGGTGGGTGGCCAGCGCCAGGACCTTCGCCGGGTCCATGCCGTGCGCCTCGGGAACGGGCCCGCCCGCGCTGCCGTCGGGAAGCTCCGGCTCGATCAGCGACAGGGTGCCCGGCTCGTGTCCCCGTACGGACGCGTCGACCAGTACGGCCGTGTCGTAGCCGTCGAGCAGCTCGTACGCCAGGTCCATGCCGCGGATGCCGAAGTCCCGCACCCGCACCTCGGGCGGCAGCGGGCGGCGGTCCAGGGCGCGGATCACCTCGGGGCCGAAGGCGTCGTCCGCGAGGAAGATGTTGCCGACGCCGGCCACCAGCAGGCGGGTGCTCATCGCGCGCCCCCGGTGGCCAGGGGTTGGCGGGGCCGCTCGGCTGCTTGCGGACGAAGGCCGAGCGCAGGGCGTGGTACGGGGCACGCGGGTCGAAGAAGATGGCGCGCATGCGGGCGAGTTCGTCCCGCCGGTACTCGCCGAGCGGTCGCCGCTCCTCGTCCGCCCGCCGTGCCGCGGCCTTCGCGGCGATCCGTTGCGTGAGATCCGGGGCCTCGGCGAGGGAGGCAGCCCATTGCTCGACCTCCCTGGTGAAGTCCCGCGCCGGGACCGGCACCAGACGGTCCACCAGCCCGATCCGTGCGGCCGTCGCCGCGCGCACCGGCAGTGCCTCGGTCGTGAGCCGCGCGGCCGTCTCGGCTCCGGTGCGGCGCGGCAGCGTGTACGTCCAGTACTCCGACCCGTACAGGCCCATGCGCCGGTAGTGCGGGTTGAGGACGCTGCCCGTGCGGCACCAGACCTGGTCGGCGGCCAGGGCGAGCATCACTCCGCCGGCCGCCGCGTTGCCGCCGAGGGCGGCGACCACCAGGCGGTCGGTCGTCCGCAGCACCGCCTCGACCAGGTCGTTCATGGCGTTGAGGTTGGCCCACGACTCGCCCGCCGGGTCGGCCGACGCCTCGATGACGTTCAGATGGATGCCGTTGGAGAAGAAGTCGCGGGCTCCGCCCAGCACCAGCACCGAAGTGGAGCGGGTGAGCGCGCGCCGGTACGCGGCGAGCAGCCTGCGGCACTGGTCGGTGCTCATCGCGCCGCCCGGGAAGGAGAAGGACAGGAAGCCGACGTCGCCGAGCTGCCGGTAGCGGATGTCGGTCCAGGTGGTGCGCTCCGGGGGCAGTTCGAGCGGGGCGGCGTCCTCCGGCAGCCAGTGCGGGCCGCCGTCATGGCGTGGTGTCGCCTGACCGGTGCCGGGCGGAGCCGGGAATCCGGCGAGCACCGAGGCCGCGGGGCGGCGGAACGGGGCCGGGTCGCCGGAGTTCTTGCGGGGCGCAGGTCCGGGATCCACACCGCGCCGTCCCGGGTGGCCCGGCAGACCGCGCCGGACCGCGTCGCGAGCAACGCGCCGGGGCGCCCGCGCAGCAGGTCCTCGCCGTGCCCGCCGTGCAGGAACACCTCCATGCCGCACAGCTCGTCCAGGACACCCGGCTGCGAGTCGGCCCCACGGAGCTTGCGCAGCACCGTCGCGGTGCTGTCGTTGTCCCAGTCGATCCGTCGCTGCTCCTGGCGGAGGAAGTCGCGCCACACCACGGCAATCGCGGGATCGCTCTGTGCCTTCGGCTTGAACGATCCGTCGGCGAACCGTTCCACCGCCAGCAGGACGGCGGCCGAGGCCGCGTCGGAGACCTCGTTGCGGTACAGGTCGCTCTTGCCGACCGGCGGCACCGGGCAGGACCCGTCCGCCCAGATGTCGCCCGCGTCCATCGCCGCCTCGGCCTGCAGCACCGTCACGCCCCAGCGCGACGCCTCCTCGGCGATCGCCCAGTCGAGGGAGGACGGGCCGCGGTCGCCGGGCGGGCCCGGATGCACGATCAGACAGGTGTGCTCCTGCCACACGTCCTCCGGCAGCGCCGTCTTCAGCATCGGAGCGATGACCAGCTCCGGACGCGATTCGCGTACGGCGGCCCGGACCGCTTCGGGTCCGTGCGAAGCGAGTACTACCTCAACCCGGTGGCCCTGGTCGGACAGTTCGGCGTACACACGCTGGGACAGGCTGTTGAACGCGCTGGCGACGAGCAAGATGTCCATGACATGGCATGTTCGCCGGTCGAGGGAGGGCCGCGAAGGACCACGGCGGCGTTTCGCGAGTCGCCGCCGGTTCCCGTCCGCCATCCGGATCGCATTCCCGGCCGGTTCGTGGGGCTGCCCGGCGGTGCCCGCCTACCCGGACGGGGTGGTCTCCAGCAGTACGCCGGCCATCCGCCGCGCGGGCAGCTCGGTGTGCTCGGCGACGCGCCGGAAGGTCTCCTGGGCGGCGCGGGCCGGCCACTCGGAGGGAAGGTGCCGGGCGGGCAGCCTCGGGTCCGTGCGGATGGTCCACAGCCATTCGCTGACCAGCCGCAGCCGGGTTCCGATCGGGTCGTCCCCGGGTCCGGCGTCGAGGTGGGCCGTCCACCGCTTGTCGAAGGTGACGTAACGAGCGGCGATGCTCTCCAGGTCCCAGGTGCCGTGGATCATCTGCGCGATGTCGGTGCTGTCGTCCGCCAGGGCGTGGAAGATCTTGACGTGGTCGGCAAGTTCGAGCTCAACGACCACGGCGGCGACGTCGACCTTCCCGGGGGCGATCCACAGCCCGCTGTACAGCGCACCGAATCCGGACCAGGCCAGCCGGGAGCGCAGGTCGTGGCGCCGGCGTTTCCAGGAGTCGGGGAGGGAGAAGCCGAGCAGGGTCCAGGAGCCGTCCCAGTCGTCGTTGACCGCGCCCTGCTTCCAGATGCGGGTACGGCCGTCCTCCAGGACGCGCGTCGCCTGCGGGGTCAGGCCGAAGAACATCTTGCGGCCGTCGCGCCGGCGCTGCAGCAGACCGCGGTTGACCATGCGGGTGAGCGTGGAGCGGACGGCCTGTTCACCGACCCCGACGCGGCCGAGCACCTCGATGATGCTGCCCGAGTAGACGCACAGGTCGCCTTCCTCCAGCACGTGGTTGCCGAAGAAGGCGAGCATGAGCGACTGCGGGCGCGGCTGCGGGCCCTCCGAGGTGACCGGGGTGTCCAGGATGTCGTCGTCCTCCACGGTGCACAGCGTACGACCGCCCACCGCCGGCGCGGCGGGCGGCCGTACGGCATCACCGGCCGCCGGCGGGGTGGGCAAGGTCGTAGGGGCGCGGGTACGGGGCCGGGCGGTACGGCACATAGCGGGTGGGAGTGGTCGGATCGGCCGCCGTGGCACGGGAGTTGAGGGACTTCGGGTCGGTGCCGACCCACCGGCCGGCCCTGAGACGGTCCTCCAGGGTGTGCAGCGCGGCGAGCTGCTCGGCGGGGCTGAAGGTGCAGTGGCCGGCGTTGTCCGTGTACGCCTGCCGCAGCTCGGACGCCGACCCGGCAGCGGTGACGGCCAGCTTCAGGGCGCTCTCCGTCTGGACGGGGACGAGGGCGTCGCCGATGGTGTGGACCGACAGCTGCGGCTTGGCCAGCTCGCCGGTGAAGGAGCTGGTCCCGCTCATCCACGCCAGGGCGTTCCGGTCGGCGCCGATGCGTGGGGCGCGGTTGAGGGTGGCGAGGTCGGCGCGCAGGGACAGGCCGGCCTTCCGGTACAGCTCGGTGACCTCCTTGCGGACGGAGGACCGGCCGAGCAGCTTCGCGTAGTCGACGCCGGTGTTCCACGACATGTTGCCGCCCGCCCGCGCCTCCGCCTCCTGCCGCCGGTTGAAGGCGGCGATCTGCAGCAGGCCCTTGACCGCCTCGTACTGGTTGGCCTGCTGGGCGTTCCAGTCGGTCGCCGCCGGCCGGGGCTGCGTGGGCTGGTTCCAGACGGGGATGTTGTGCAGGGCGGCGGCGAGCGCGATCCTGGCCCGCCCCTCGGCCGTCGTCTGCGCGGAGTCGACCACGGAGGTCAGGGCGTCGGCCGCGTCGTCGGCGGCTGCCTGATCGGCGATGTTCACCAGCGGGACGTCGCTGCCGGGCGCGAGGAGCGTCTTGATCGCGAAGACGGGATCGAGGGTGTTGTTCCAGTTGGCCACCCCGCCGTGGACCAGGCCGCACAGCGAGATCGAACCGTCGATCCGCTGCGGATGCCGCTCGGCGATGGCGGTGGTGACGAGTCCGCCGTACGACCGCCCCCAGGCGATGGTGCGGGAGGCCGTCCCGAAGCGTTCGGTGAAGGCGGTGAGGGTGGCGAGCTGATCGGGAACCGCGTCCGTCACAGCCCAGCCGGTGGTGGCGTAGGAGGAGCCGGCGAGGGCGTATCCGTTCCTGAGGAGCAGAGCCTTCGTGGCGTCGTCCGGGGCGTCCTGGGCGGGGTTGGCCGGGCCGGTCGCATAGCCGTGGCTGAACAGCAGGACGGTGCCGTTCCATTGGGCGGGCACGTCCATCATGTACGTGGCGCCCGAGGGGAGTCGGCCGTCGACGTGGGTGGTGTCGGAGGCGGCGGCAGCGGTCGTGGCGGGCAGTGCGCCGACGGCGAGCAGGAGGGCGGCGGCACCGGCGATGCGGGAGCGGCGGCGGGTCCGGCGTACGTGCGGTGCCGGGGTCGCGGTGGTGGGAGTCACGCGGATATCCCCTCCGTCCGGCGGGAGTCGGTGCGTTCGGGCGTTGAGCCGGACAGGGACGTACGGTTGGTCTCGCGCACGAACCAGACGGTCAGCGCGGTGATGAGCGAGCCGCCGCAGATCAGCAGGGCGACGGGGGTGCCGTTGCCGCTGCCGGCCACCAGGCTTCCGGCGAGCATCGGGGAGAAGCCTGCGCCGATCAGGGTCGCGCCCTGGTAGCCGAGGGAGGCGCCGGTGTAGCGGACCCGGGTGCCGAACATCTCGGTGAGCAGGGCGCCCAGCGGGCCGTACATCACGGACTGGGCGATGCCGTGGCCGAGGACGACGGCGAGGATCAGCAGCCCGGGCGACTTCGAATCGATCAGGGCGAGGACGGGGAAGGCGAGCGCGGCCGAGGTGAGGGCTCCGGCGAGGACGACCGGGCGGCGGCCGACGCGGTCGGACAGCGCGGAGGCGCACGGCAGGACGACCAGGGCGACGCAGGCGGAGACCGTGAGCGCGGTGAGCACCTGCGGGCGGGCGTATCCGATGCCGGTGGCGTACGCGATCAGGTAACTGGTCAGCAGGGACTGGGCGGTGAAGGCGCCGATGCCGACACAGCAGGCCAGCAGCAGCGGTCGGGGACGCCGCAGTACGTCGACGATCGGCAGCCGCGCCTCGGCCCGCTCCTTCTTCACCTCGGCGAAGAGCGGACTCTCGACCACCTTCAGCCGGACGAAGAGGCCGACGCCGAGCAGCACGACGCTGAGCAGGAACGGCACGCGCCAGCCCCAGGCCGTGAACTGGTCCCTGGGCATGGCCACCACGAAGGTGACGACGAGCGAGGAGAGCAGGGAGCCGAGCGGGGCTCCCATCTGCGTGAAGCTCGACCACAGTCCGCGGCGCCGCTCCCCGGCGTGCTCGACGACCATGAGCGTGGCGCCGCCCCACTCACCGCCGATGGCTATGCCCTGGACGACACGCAGGGTGATCAGCAGGACCGGCGCCCAGACGCCGATCGTGCCGTACGTGGGCAGCAGGCCGATGAGGAAGCTGGCGCCGCCCATCAGGCCCATCGTGAGCAGCAGCATGGACTTGCGGCCGAGCCGGTCACCGAAGTGCCCGAAGACGATGCCGCCGAGCGGGCGGGCGACATAGCCGGCGGCGAACGTGCCGAACGCGGCGATGGTGCCGACGGCCGGGTCGGCGCCCGGGAAGAACAGCTCGCCGAAGACCAGGGCGGCGACCGTGCCGTAGACGAGGAAGTCGTAGAACTCCACGGCGGTACCGAGCAGCCCGGAGAGGGCGACCCGGCGCAGCTGCCGGGCGTGTTCGGGGTTCGGGGGCGGTGACGGGGACGGGGGCGGTGATGCGGCGGGGGACGGGGGCATCGCGGTCTCCCTTGACGGGGGGAAGGACACCGCGAAGGTAGGCTCTCTGATTACTGCCGTCAATAAAGTGCACAACATTGGATCGGGCGGGGCCCAGGCGCTGACGGGCGGCGCGCGTCAGGCGCAGGTGTTGAGCAGGGGGGCGCCTGACCAACGGGGAGCCGGCCCAGTGGGTCGGACTCACCACCGGGCCGCCCCGACTATGTCGTCACGACGAAGACGGTCCAGCCTGGCCCGTAGGGGAGGCGGCCGGCGCGGCGGCGGGCATCAGGTCTCATCTCCAGCCGAAGCGGCGGTCCACCACCGCTGCGAACTCCTCCAGGGTCAGCACCTCGTCCCCGTTCTGGTCGGCTGCGTCGAACAGCGCCGACGAGGCGTACTCGTCTCCGACGGCCCAGATCGGCAGATCTCCAGAAGCGGCCAGGGACGGGCCCTTGCTGCGCAGAGCGATGATCACCTCTTCGCGGGTCAGGGTCCCGTTCTCGTCGAGGTCGAGTGCCTCGAACAGCTTCCGGGCCTTTTCGCTCATCGTGTCACCCTCGTTCCTGTCGTCGGCCATCGAGCCGACCCACCCCGTTACCAGATGAGAACGCCTTTTTCCCCGCCTGGGTTCCCTTTTCAGCGACGAATGCGAGTGCGGGCGATCAGCCACATCAGATACGGCGCTCCGACGGCCGCCGTGAGGACGCCCACCGGCAGTTCGACGGGGGAGAACATCCGGCGGGCCAGTACGTCCGCGACGAGCACGATCGTGGCGCCGGTCAGGGCGGAGGAGAGCAGCGGGATCTGGGCGGTGCGGGTCAGCCGGTGGGCGATCTGCGGGGCGAGCAGCGCCACGAAGTCGACCGGGCCGGCGGCGCCGGTCGCCACGGAGGCCAGCACGACGCCGAGCGCGGTCAGACCCAGCCGGACCGGACCGAGCCGTACACCCAGCGCGGTCGCCGTGCTGTCGTCCAGGGACACCATGCGCTGCGCGTGCGCCGCCCACAGCAGCGCCGGGACCAGGGCCAGGAGGATCCAGGCGAGCGGCGCGGCCTGGTCGTAGCCCCGGCCGTTGAGCGAGCCGGTCAGCCACACCTTGGCCTGCTGGGCGACCAGATAGTCGCCCTTGGTGAGGAACAGCCGGGTCAGCGAGCCGAGCGCGATGGACACGCCGATTCCGACGAGCACGAAGCGCGTCGCGTGCAGACCACCCCGCCAGGCGAAGGCATACACGAGCGCGGCGGCAGAGAGCCCGCCCAGGACCGAGACGTACGGCAGGACGGTGTACGACGTGAGCCCGAAGGTCATCGCGGTCACCGTCGCCGCGCCCGCGCCGTGCGTGACGCCGATGACGTCCGGACTGGCGAGCGAGTTGCGGGCGACGGTCTGGACCAGTGCGCCGGAGACGCCGAACGCCGCGCCGACCAGCAGACCCGTCACCAGGCGGGGCAGGCGCAGCGTGCCGACGACGAGTTCGTCGGGGCTCGGCTGCCCGACCAGCACCCGCACGACCTCCGTGGGCGAGACGTACGACTCGCCCACGCACAGGGACACGACAACCGTCACCACGAGCAGGGCGGCCAGCAGCACCGCGACGGCGCACGCCCGGCGGTGCAGCAGGAAGCTGCCGTCCCGCACGCGGACGGCGGTGTAGCCGGAGGGGCGGAGGCGACGAGGCGCGGGGGCGGTTCGATCGAGGGGCTGGGTCACGCCGGCACCGTCGCCTTCCTGCGTACGAGCGCGACCAGGAACGGCACGCCGAGCAACGCGGTCATCACGGCCACCGGCACCTCCGAGGGTGCGAAGAGGACACGGCCGAGCACGTCCGACACGAGGATCACCGTGGGACCCAGCAGCGCGGACAACGCCAGCACCCACCGGTGGTCGGCGCCCACCAACGCCCGTGCGATGTGCGGCACGGCGAGCCCGACGAACGCGATCGGACCGGCGACCGCGACGGCGACCCCGGTCAGCACGGTCGCGGCGAGCGCGCCGACGGCCCGCAGGAGCGCCACCCGGTGACCGAGCCCCCTGGCCACGTCGTCCCCGAGCGCCAGAGCGTCCAGCCCTCGCGCCACGACGGCGACCAGCAGCAGCCCGACGAGGACGAACGGCCAGGTCTGCGCGACGACGTCACCGTCCCGGCCGCCGATCGAGCCGACGTCCCAGAAGCGGAACTCGTCCAGGGCGCGGGCGTCGGTCGTGACGATCGCGGAGACGATGGAGGCGATGAACGCGTTCATCGCGGCCCCGGCCAGCGCCAGTTTGACCGGCGACGCGCCGCCGCGTCCGCTGCCCGCCACCGCGTAGGCGGCCACCGCGGCCAGCCCCGCACCGGCGAACGCGAACCACACATAGCCGGCCGGCGAGTGCACCCCGAGGAACGCGATCGCGCAGACGACACCCAGCGAGGCGCCCTGGCTGACCCCGAGGACGCCGGGCTCGGCGATCGGGTTGCGGGTGATGCCCTGCATGACGACCCCGGCGACCGCGAGGGCGAGCCCGACCATGACGCCGATGACCGTGCGGGGAACCCGCAGCGCCCGCACGACCTGCGCGTTGTCGCCGGCCCCGCCGTGCAGCAGGGCGTCGAACACCTGGCCCGGCGGGATCTGCCGGCTGCCGAGCGCGAGGCTCAGCAGGACGGCGACCAGCAGCAGGAGCATGCCCGCGACCGTCCAGGCGACACGACGCCGGGTGGCACGGGACATGCGGTTCCTCTTGCTGGTGCTCATGCCGTGTGGCAGCCGAATTCCCCTGTCCGTACAAGGGCCTTACTTGGTTCTGTACAAGGGCCTTACTTGGTGAGGTACTTCTCCAGGTCCGCGAGGACCTCGTCGGCCGCGGTCACGCCCAGACCCAGGTACCAGGTCTCGTCCGGGACGTCGTACGCGTGCCCGGCCTTGACCGCCTTCAGGTTCTTCCACAGCGGGTTGCCCTGCGCGCGGGACTTGTCGGTGGCCTTCGCGTCGCCGTACACGCCGGTGAAGATGTAGTCCGCGTCGGCCTGGTCGATGTTCTCGGCGCTGACCTCGGCGGCCAGGTCCTCGATGTCCTGGTTCTTCGGGCGCGGGATGCCGGCGTCCTTGAGGATGGTGCCGATGAACGAGGCGTTGGCGTACAGCCGGATCACACCGTCGGGCAGGTAACGCACCATCGACACGGTCGGCCTCTCGGCGCCCAGCTCGGCGTCGAGCGCGTCGACCTTCTTGTCGTAGGCGGCGAGCTTCGCCTTGGCGTCGGCGGTCTTGTCCAGGGCCGCGGCGTTGAGGAGGTAGTTCTCCTTCCACGTGAAGCCGGGCCGGATGGAGAAGACGGTGGGCGCGATCTTCGACAGCTCGTCGTACTTGTCCGCGGCGCGCAGCTGGCTGCCGAGGATCAAGTCCGGCTTGAGGCCGGCGATGGCCTCCAGGTTGAGGTTGTTGATCGTGCCGACGTTCTTGGGGCTGCCGGCGTCCTTCTTCAGGTAGGAAGGCAGTTCGGGGGAGCCCTCGGTGGGGGCGAGGCCGACCGGCTTGATGCCGAGCGAGACGACGTTGTCGAGCTCGCCGACGTCGAGGACCACCACACGCTTGGGCTGGGAGTCGATGACCGTCTCGCCCATGGCGTGCTCGATGGTGCGCGGCCACTGGCCCGGCTTGGCGTCGGTGCCCATCGCGGCGGTCTTCTCGGCGGCGGACGCGAAGTCCTTGCCGCCCTTGGCCACGTCCTTCTTGTTGCCGGACCCGGCCGCGGAACCCGCGTTGTCCGAGCCGTCGTTGGAGCTGCCACAGGCCGCGAGGGACAGTGCGGCGGCGACGGCAAGAGCGACGGCGGCTGTGCCGCGGCGCCGGTGAAGCATGACAGGGCTCCCTCATGGTGCACATGTGGCCGTCAATTAGGCCAGGCTCACCTTATCCGCACGGTCTTCGTGCGCCGCACACGAGGGTTGTGTGGTTCCTGTCACGGTCCTGTGCCGTGGACGTGGGACTTCCTTGGCGCCCTGACCTGCCAGGACGCCAAGGACTGCGAGCGTGTGCGGGTCAGGGCAGCGAGCAGGCGGAGTCGTTCAGCGTGAAGGCGGCCGGGCTCGGGTTCGCGCTGCCCTTCGTGGCCGTGAAGCCCAGGGTGACCGAACCGGCCGGGGTGATCGACGCCGTGTACGACGCGGAGGCGACGCTCACGTCGGTGCGGCTCTGGGTCGCGGTGCCGCCCCACAGATTGCTGACGCGCTGACCGTCCGGAAAGGTCCAGCGCAGCGTCCAGCCGTTGATGGCCGAGCTGCCGGTGTTGCGGATGACGATCTCGCCCTGGAAGCCGCCGGGCCACTCGTTCGCCACCCGGTAGGCGACACCGCATGACGCCGACGAGCCTGCGGACGACGTCGTGACCGCCACTGTGCCCGAACGCTGCGAGCGGTTACCCATCGCGTCGCGCGCGTAGACGGCGAGGGTGTAGGCGGTCGCCGGGGCGAGGCCGGTGACCGTTGCGGAGGTGCCGGTCGTCGTGGTGGCGGCGGTCTCGGTCCCGCCGTCGATGCGGACGACGTCGTAACCCGTCACACCGTTCGCGTCGGTGGAGGCGGTCCAGTTCAGGGTGACGGACGAGGACGTCACGGCGGAGGCGGACGGTGTCCCCGGGGCGGTCGGGGGAGTGGCGTCGCCCCCGGAAGAGGAGTAGACGGTGGCTTCCTCGGACGTGGCGGCGATGCCGTCCGCACCGTTGAAGATCCGCTGCCCCCATGAAGTCAGCTGGTTCGGGTCGAAGTTCGTGACCATGTCCAGGTACTCGACCCCGCCACCGTTGCCGCTCCAGGACCAGCCGAGATAGCCGAGGCCGAGCTGCCGGGTGAGCGCGAGGATGGTGTCCTCGTCGGGGTCGCCGTCCGAGTGGTTGTGACCGAACTCGCCGATCATGATGGGGAGTTGGGCCGACACGAAGCGGTTCAGATAGTCGCTGATCTCGGCGGCCGTGTCGAACACGCCGTACATGTGGATGGAGAAGATCGTGTTGGCGTCCGGGTCGGCGGCGAAGACCGAGGCGGCGTTGTCGCGCATCGTGAACGCCCAGTCCTGACCCCAGTTGGGTGCGTCGACCATGATGGTGTGCTGGAAACCGGCGGCGCGCAGCTTCTGGATGGCCGCCTTGGTGTCGGCCGTCCACGCCGCGTAATTCGTGTTGCCGTACGGCTCGTTGCCGATGTTGACGATGACGTAGTCCTCCTGGCCGAGCAGCGCGCTCTGCACGCCGACCCAGTAGTCCGCGGCCCGGGAGAGCGTGACGGCGCCGCTCTGCTCGCCGTAGCCCGTGGTGTCATGGACCTCCAGGACACAGATGAGGCGGTTCTGCTTGCACTGGGCGACGACGTTCGCCACGTCGGCGGTGTCGTTGCGGGTCCAGCGGTCACCGCTGGAGAGGACCACCCGCACCGTGTTCGCGCCCTTGGCCTTGATGTGGGCGAGGGAGCTGACGCGGTCCGGATACCAGGTGTGGGCATGGTTGACGCCCCGCATGACGAAGTCGTTCCCGTTCGCCTCCAGCAGTCGGCCGTTCGCGATGCGGAAGCCGGGCGGCGCTGCATGTGCCGGTGTGACGAAGGCAATCAGCGGCAGGAGAAGGCCCAGGAGGGCAGCGGCTGCGGTGATCGGCCGCGGGGCGGCGGCGATGCGGGATCTCATGGCGGCTCCAGGAGAAGCGAGTTGGGGTCGGGGGAGTGTCAGATGGTTCTCGCCGCCGTGCCGTCGGCGGCTGTGCCGCGGGTGCCGTTCTGAGGGGGTGCCGTTCTGAGGGTGCCGTATGAGTGGGAGCGCTCCCATCTTCCATCAAGCCACTGTTGTCATTGACGCGTCAAGGGGCGGGAAGTACGGCTGCGATGCTGTCATGGAGAGCACCGACCGAGGAGACGCCCATGCCCGAGCCGTCCGTCCTTGCCGCGCTGGTGTCCGGGTTGCGGGGTGGATCGATCGAAGTCGTCGACCTCACCTCGCCCCTGTCGTCGTCGACACCGGTGATCCAACTGCCGCACCAGTTCGGTCAGACCGCCGTCTTCGAACTGGAGGAGATCAGCCGGTACGACGACCGGGGCCCCGCCTGGTACTGGAACAACTTCCGCAGCGGCGAGCACACCGGCACCCACTTCGACGCCCCCAACCACTGGGTCACCGGCAAGGACCTCACCGACGTGGCCTCGGTGCCGGTCGGCAGGCTGGTCGCCCCGGCGGTCGTCCTGGACTTCACCGCCGAGGTGGCCAAGAACCCCGACTTCCTTGTCGAGGTCGACCACGTGAAGGCCTGGGAAGCCGAGAACGGCCCGTTGCCCGAAGGGGGTTGGCTGCTGCTGCGCACCGGCTGGGATGCCCGCTCGCACTCCCAGGAGACGTTCCTCAACGCCGACGAGAACGGCCCGCACACCCCGGGACTGTCGGTGGAGTGCGCCCGTTGGGTGGCCGAGGAGTCGCCGGTGACCGGGCTCGGCGTCGAGACGGTGGGCACGGACGCCGGGGGCGCGCACTCGTTCGAGCCCGCCTTTCCGTGCCACTCCTACCTCATGGGCAGCGGCAAGTACGGGCTGACGCAGTTGCAGAACCTCGCCGCGCTGCCGCCTACCGGCGCCGTCGTCATCGCCGGACCGCTACCCATCGTCACCGGCTCCGGGGCTCCGGCACGGGTGCTGGCGCTGGTGGAGCGCTCATGAACGTCGCGGAAGCGGTCGGCCGGGCACTGTGCGCGGCTGGGGTGGGCCAGGTCTTCGGGGTGGTCGGATCGGGCAACTTCCATGTGACGAACGCGATGGTCGCGGCGGGGGCGCGCTTCGTCGCCGCACGCCATGAGGGCGGCGCGGCGACGATGGCCGACGCGTACGCCCGGACCAGCGGCACGGTCGCCGTCGTGAGCGTGCATCAGGGGCCCGGCCTGACCAACGCGATGACGGGAATCGCGGAGGCGGCGAAGAGCCGTACGCTGCTCGTCGTCCTGGCCGCCGAGGTGACCGAGCCACGGTCCAACTTCTATGTCGACCAAGAGGCGTTGGCCCGCGCGGTGGGCGCGGTCACGGTTCGGGTCACGTCCGCGGAGGAAGCCGTCGAGCAGGCGTGCGCGGCGGTACGGCTGGCGGTGGCAGAGCGGCGTACCGTCCTGCTCAACCTTCCGCTGCCGGTGCAGGCGCTGGAGGTGCCCGACGGTGCCCTTGCGCAGGCGGCGCCCCCGCCGCGGCGGGCCGCGGTCGAACCGGACGCCGACGAGGTGGCTGCCTTGTCCCGGTTGCTCGGGCAGGCCCGACGGCCCGTCTTCGTGGCCGGCCGGGGAGCACGCGGGCCGGGCTGTCGCGAGGCCCTGGAGGCGCTCGCCGAACGGCACGGCGCGCTGCTGGCGACCTCGGCCGTCACCCACGGGCTCTTTCACGGAAACCTCTGGTCCCTGGGCATCTCCGGCGGCTTCGCCTCGCCCCTGGTTGCCGAACTGCTCCAGGGCGCGGACCTGATCGTCGGCTGGGGCTGCGCCCTCAACATGTGGACGATGCGGCACGGCAACCTCATCGGCGCCGACGCCACCCTCGTACAGGTCGACGACGAGCCGTCGGCGCTCGGCGCGCACCGGCCGGTGCATCTCGGAGTCACCGGAGACGTCGGGCTCACCGCGTGCCAGGTGTTCGAGGCGGGTGACGGGCAGCGGCAGGGGTATCGGACCACAGAAGTCCGCGCGGCCATCGCCGCCCGCGCGCGGCTGCGTGACGTGCCGTACGAGGACAGGAGCACGCGGGAGCGGATCGATCCGAGGACGTTGAGCATCGCGCTCGACGACATCCTGCCCGCGGAGCGCGTGGTCGGCGTGGACTCCGGCAACTTCATGGGCTACCCGAGCGCGTACTGGTCGGTGCCGGACGAGAAGGGCTTCTGCTTCACGCAGGCCTTCCAGTCGATCGGGCTGGGGCTGGCGACCACGATCGGGGCGGCCCTGGCACAGCCGGACAGGCTGCCCGTGGCGGCGCTCGGGGACGGGGGCGCGCTGATGAGTGCCGTGGAACTGGACACCGTGCGCCGGCTCGGGCTGCCGATGGTGGTCGTCGTGTACGACGACGAGGCCTACGGTGCCGAGGTGCACCACTTCGGTCCGCACGGGCACCCGCTGGACACGGTGCGCTTCCCGCCGACGGACATCGCCGCCGTGGGGCGGGGCTACGGCTTCGAGGCGGTGACCGTTCGGACCCGGGCCGACCTGAAGGCCGTGGTGGACTGGGTCGCCGGGCCGCGGACCGCGCCGTTGCTGGTCGACGCCAAGGTCGTCGCCGACCGAGGGTCGTGGTGGCTGGAGGAGGCGTTCCGCGGCCACTGAGGGCTCCGCGAACGTCGACCCGCCCGCCGCAGCTCAGCGCAGGGCGACAGGCGGGTCGACGTGGGCGGGATCAGACCGCCGGGGCCGGGTAGGTCGGGTACTCCACCCCGGAGACGTGCTGGACGACGCGGATGACCTGGCAGGAGTAGCCGAACTCGTTGTCGTACCAGAGGTAGAGGATCGCGTTGTCACCCTCCACCTTCAGCGCTCCGGCGTCGATGATCGACGCGTGGCGCGAGCCGATGAAGTCGCTGGAGACCGCGTCGGGGGCCGAGGTGAAGTCGATCTGGCGGCGCAGCGGCGAGGTCAGCGACACGTCGCGCAGGTAGTCCAGGACCTCCTCGCGCGTCGTCTCCCGCTTGAGCTGGAGGTTCAGGATCGCGATCGACACGTCCGGCACCGGGACACGGATCGAGCTGCCCGTGATCCGCGCCTTGAGGTCGGGCAGCGCCTTGGCCACGGCGGAGGCGGCGCCGGTCTCGGTGATGACCATGTTCAGCGGCGCGGAGCGGCCACGGCGCTCGGACTTGTGGTAGTTGTCCAGCAGGTTCTGGTCGTTGGTGAACGAGTGGACGGTCTCCACATGACCGCGCAGCACGCCGTACTCGTCCTCCATCGCCTTCAGCGGCGGGACTATGGCGTTGGTGGTGCAGGAGGCGCAGGACAGGATCTGCTCGTCCGGCTTCAGGGTGTCGTGGTTGACGCCGTGCACGATGTTGGGGACATCGCCCTTGCCCGGCGCGGTCAGGACGACCTTGTCGATGCCGGGGCGCAGGTGCTCGGACAGGCCCTCGCGGTCGCGCCACTTGCCGGTGTTGTCGATGAGGATGGCGTTCTTGATGCCGTACGCCGTGTAGTCGACCTCGGACGGGTCGTTCGCGTAGATCACCTTGATCGCGTTGCCGTTGGCGAAGATCGTGCTGCTCGCCTCGTCGACGGTGATCGTGCCCTGGAACTGGCCGTGGATGGAGTCGCGGCGCAGCAGGGAGGCACGCTTGACGATGTCCTGCTCGCCGCCGCCGCGCACGACGATGGCACGCAGCCGCAGCCCGTTGCCCGAGCCGGACTTCTCGATCAGCAGGCGGGCGACGAGACGGCCGATGCGGCCGAAGCCGTACAGGACGACGTCGCGGCCCTCGCCGCGCTCGATCTTGTTGGCTCCGGTGGCGCCGGCGACGGCCTCGGCGGTGAACGCCTCGACGGTCAGACCGCGGTCGTCGGCCTTGTACGTCGCGGCGAGCATGCCGATGTCGATCTGCGACGGGCCGAGGTCCAGCGCGGTGAGGGCCTGCACGAAGGGCAGGGTCTCGGTGACCGAGAGCTCCTCACCGGCGATCTGCCGGGCGAACCGGTGGGTCTTCAGGATGCTGACCACCGACTTGTTCACCAGGGAGCGGCTGTGGAGGAGGACGGTGACGTCCCGCTCCCGGTGCAGCTTCCCGATGAGCGGGATCATCGACTCCGCGATCTCCTCGCGGGTCTTCCAGTTGGTGAACGAGTCGTCGTTGACAGTCACGGGCCTATCTTTCGAGCTAGGTGGCGCTCATATGCTAACCGCAGGGTGCGACGATCATTCCAAGGGGGGTCGGTGAGGTGGGAGAGTGCCCCGGTTTACAGGCTTTTTCCCTGTATGCGGAGGAGGAGTGAAGGGTGGAGCTGGAGCTACGGCATCTGCGCGTGCTGTGCGCCATCGCGGACGCGGGGAGCGTGGGCCGGGCGGCGGCCGAGCTGGGCTACTCGCAGCCCGCGATGAGCACCCAACTCCGCCGGATCGAGCGGTACTTCGGCGAGTCGGTGTTCGAGCGCGGGCCGACCGGAGTGCGGTTGACCGCGTACGGCTTCGAGGTGGTCGCCCAGGCCCGCGACGTCCTCGCCCGCGCCGACGCCATCGGACGCCGGCCGGCCTCCGGCGCCGCGCCCGCACGGCGGACGCTGCGTGTGGCGGCGACGAACTCTCCGATGCTCGCGGGCATGCTGTCGGGTGTCCGTGCCCGGCTGCCGGACGTCTCGCTCGCCGTGAGCAGCGTGTACGCCTCCTCCCGGATCGTCGAACTGCTGGAGGAGGGCGGGGTGGACGTGGCCATCGCCGCGGACTACCCCGGCCGGGAGCTGGAGCACTCCGACACCGTGGCCCATCGCGGGATCGTCACCGAGCCGAACTTCGTCGCCCTGCCGTCCCGCCACCCGCTCGCACACCGCGCTCACGTCGCCCTCGCGGATCTGGCCGAGGAGGCCTGGTTCCTGACGCCGGACGACGGGGCCGGATGGCCCGGCGTCTTCCACGCGGCCTGCGCGTCGGCCGGCTTCAGTCCATCGGCGGTGCACGAATTCCTGGGCGACCGGCTGGAGTTGCAGGGAATGATCGCCGACGGGCACGGCGTCGCCGTCGTCCAGGCCACGACGCGCCCCATCCCGCAGGTCGTCGTCAAGCCGCTGATCGGCACGCCGCTGTGGTGCCGTTACGTGCTGGCGTGGCGGCGTGACGTGGTCGCCGAGGCTACGGCCGACGCGCTGCTGCAGTCCGCCACCGCCGCCTACCGCGAACTCGTCGCCCACTCCCCGCACTTGAGGACGTGGGCGGCCCGCACGTGGAACGTGAGCGAGGCGTAGCTCCCGGCTCCACTTCGGTCACGCCCACGGCATCGGGCGTTATGGCCGGTCAGTGCAATGTGCTATGTCACACGCCATTGTTGGGCCGGGCGGGCGTTGAGACAGTGCCACACACGCCTCAGCACCCGTATCGAGGCGCATCCATCCATGGAGGAATCCAGATGCGCTACCGCTTCGTGCTGCCCAGACACATGGCCGCCGCGCTCGTCGCATGCGTCACTCGGGCCGGCCTGCTGTCGACGCCCGCGCTCGCGGCACCCGCGGCCGAGACCGCCCCGCTCCCCACCCGGTCGGGGAAGCCGGCGCCACCCCCGCCCCCGACCGGATCGACCGCCGACGCCACCACCCACCCTGTCGTACGCGACCGGCAGCGCACCCCCGCCCATCTGCCGCCGCTGACGCCGACGCCCCAGCCCGAACGCCCCGGTGCGCAGGCCGCTCCGAAGGCGGCCCCGTGCAGTCCCGCCGACTTCGGGAGCCGAACGGGACCCGCGCTCGTGGCCTTCGTCAAGGCCTCGACCACGGACTGCGTCAACAGCCTCTTCGCGGTCACCGGCACGAACGCCCGCGCCGTCTTCCGTGAGTCTCAAATGGTCACCGTCGCCGAGGCGTTCACGCGCACGGCGCAGAGCTATCGCGGTGACAACTCGACCCGCATCTGGCAGCTCGTGCTCTTCCTGCGCGCCGGCTACTACGTGCAGTTCAACAACCCCACCGACGTCGGTCCCTACGGCACACGCCTGGCCCGCACCACCGTCCGCGGCCTGGACACCTTCTTCGCCCGCACACCGTCGAGGGACGTCACGGCGGCGAACGGCGACGTGCTGAGCGAGGTCCTCGTCCTCACCGACAGCGCCGACCAGCAGGCCCGCTATCTGAAGGTCTACCGGAGGGTGCTGAACGGCTACGACAGCTCCTATGACGCCATCCCCAGCATGCTCGCGGCTGTCAACGCGGTCTACACCCCGCTGTGGCGCGGCAATTGGAACGCGGACTACGTGGGCGCCGTAGCCGCCGACCCGTACCTCGCCCGGACCCTCCACAGGTTCGCGCTCGACCACCTCGACCTGCTGCCCACCGACCGGGCGTACCTGGCGTCCAACGCCGGGATGAACCTGGCCCGTTACGTCGAACACCCGTCGCTGCGAAGCATGGTGCGGCCGCTGGCCAGGCAGCTGCTGAGCGCGTCACGGATCACCGGCCCGACGGCGGGGCTGTGGGTCGCGGTGGCGACGCAGGCCGAGTACTACGACGGAGCCAACTGCTCCTACTACGCGGTCTGCGACCTGACCGGCCAACTCACCAGGGCCGCCCTGCCGATCACCCACCCCTGCGACGCGACCCACATGATCCGGGCCCAGGCGCTCACCCCGGCCGACCTCGACGCGGCGTGCAAGAGCGTGCTCGGCCAGGACGCGTACGTGCACGACCTCGTCAAGGACGACGGCCCCATACCCGGCCAGTACCTGTCGACCATCGACCTCGTCGTCTTCGCAGCCCCCGCCGACTACCGCACCTACGCCGGAGCGATCTTCGGGATCAGCACCGACAACGGCGGCATGACCCTGATCGGAGACCCTGAGGACCCCGCCAACCGGCCGTTCGCGGTCATGTACCAGAAGGAGCAGGACGACGGTCACGCCGCCCGCATCTGGAACCTCAACCACGAGTACACGCACTACCTCGACGCCCGCCACAACATGAAGGGCGACTTCGCCCAGCAGATCTCGGTGCCGGACGTCTGGTGGATCGAGGGAGTGGCCGAGTACGTCTCCTACGGCTACCGCGGCATCACCTACGACCGGGCGATCGCCGAGGCGGGCAAGCACACGTACCGGCTCAGCACGCTGTTCCAGAACACGTACACCAACAGCGACGTCACCCGCACCTACCCGTGGGGCTACCTCGCCGTCCGCTACATGTTCGAGCGCCACCCGGCCGACGTCCACCGCATGCTCGCCCGCTTCCGCGTCGGCGACTACGCGGGCGGATACGCCGTCTACGCCTCCGACATCGGCACCCGCTACGACGCCGACTTCGACCAGTGGCTGACGGAGTGCGCGGCCGGGGCCTGTGCGGTCGGCACGGCCGTCGGCCGAGGTCGGTCCGCGGTCTCCGCACGCGGCATCTGAGACCCGGCCCGTGGCCTGCACAGGGTGATCCGCGCGGGCCACGGGATCGCCGGCGTCAGCAGGTTCAGTCACCAGTCGCGCGCGCTTCCCAGCAGGTGGTCGCGGACCAGCGCGACATGGGGGCTGCCGGACGAGCCCGGGCGCTGGACGAGGAAGCCGGTGTTGATCGGCGGATCGTCCGGGTCGTGCAGGATGACCAGCGCGCCCGACGCCAGCTCGGCGGCGCACAGGTAACGGGGGAGCACACTGAACCCGGCCCCGCTCGTCACCGCCGCCTTGACCCCGTTCAGGTCGGGCATCGTGACCGCCGGGTGGCGCACCAGACGCTTGCCGAACACATGACGCCAGTAGCGCCGCACGATCGGCACGTCCTCGGCGTAGGCGACGAGTGGCACGCCGTGCAGCGCGGCGGGCCCCGCTGCGGCGATCCGCGTCGGTCCGCCGATGCGCTGCGCCCAGGAGGGAGCCGTGACCAGCACGAACTCCTCGTCCATCAGCGGCACCGAGGCCAGGGCGCGACCACGCGGCCGGTACGTCGACAGGACCAGGTCGTGGCGGCCGGCCCGCAGCTCCTCCAGGAGCGGCTCGGTCAGGCCGGGGGTGACGCGCAGCCGTACGCCCTTGTCGACCAGCGGCGCGAGGGCCGGCATGACGCGGTGGGTCAGCAGCTCGGCCGGACCGGCGAGATGGACCGGCTCCGCGGGCTGGACGTCGGCCGAGCCGCCCGGCCCGGTGACCGTGGCCAGGGCGTCCAGCGGCTCGACGATCCGGGAGGCGAGCTCGTCCGCGTGCGGAGCGGGGGCGACGCCACGCGCGAGACGCTGGAACAGCTCCCTGTCCAGCTGCCGTTCCAGCGTGCGGATCTGTGTGGTGACCGTCGGCTGCGACAGACCCAGCACCCGGGCGGCGGCGGTGAAGGAGCCGGTGCGGTACACGGCCAGGAACGTACGCAGCAGGTTGAGGTCCACCGGCGCCGCACCGCTGAGCTGGGCGCTCTCCTCCATCTCATCGGAATCCCTATGTCTCATATGTGTGAGCCTATTGGATTCCAATGGCATGAGGTGCGTACCGTCGGGACATCGACTCACTGTCTCTCGAAAGAGCCCCCATGTCGAAGATCCTTTTCGTGCTGACCGGCGCCGACCACTGGACGCTGGCCGATGGCACCAAGCACCCCACCGGCTTCTGGGCCGAGGAGGCCGTCGCCCCGTACGAGGCGTTCACGGCCGCCGGGCACGAGGTCGTCGTGGCCACGCCGGGCGGAGTCGTGCCGCCCGTCGACAAGGGCAGCCTCGCGCCCGAGTTCAACGACGGTCAGGAGAACGCCGACCGGGTCGCCGCCGTACTCGCCGCGATGGCGGAGCTGCGGCAGCCGGTCCGGCTGGAGGACGTGAACCTCGGCGACTACGCCGCCGTGTTCTACCCGGGCGGCCACGGCCCGATGGAGGACCTGTCCGTCAACGCCGAGTCCGGCAGGCTGCTGACCCTCGCGCTGGAGAGCGGCAAGCCGCTGGGTGTCGTCTGCCACGCCCCGGCCGCACTGCTCGCCGCCACCAAGGCCGACGGCACCAACGCCTTCGCCGGTTACCGGGTGGCCGCGTTCACCAATGCCGAGGAGACCCAGTCCGGCTTCGCCGACAAGGCCAAGTGGCTGCTGCAGGACCGGCTCACCGAGGCCGGCGTCCAGGTCCAGGTGGGCGAGCCGTGGGCCCCGCACGTGGTCGTCGACCGCAACCTGGTCACCGGCCAGAACCCGGCTTCCGCCGCCCCGCTCGCCGTCGAACTGCTCAAGAAGCTGGGCTGAATCAGCTCGCCGCCCCGCTCGCGCCCCCAGGCGCTGTGGCGGGCCCGAGTGGCTGCAACGGCCGAGGACGCCTCGTGCGCGACACGCATCGAGACGTCCTCGTCGGCTACGCCTGTCTACTGCAGGAACGAGTCCTCGGCGCCCTCGGCGTCACCGAAGCCCGCCCCCTGTTCCATGGCCGGGCTGCCTTCAGTGCCGAAGGCGGCGCCGCTCTGGTCGTTGAACGTGGGCTCCTGCCAGCCCTGGTTCTCCTGGCTTCCGGCGCCGAAGCTGCTCTGGTCGTCGACATCGGCGTGGGCAGCGGCAGCGCCGCCGAAGACGACCAGAGTGCCGAGGGCGGTGGCAGCAAGTGCGGTGCGAATACGCATTCGTACTCCTGTGCAGTGGGTGCTGTTGTCACATGAACATCACCCTCGGAGCGCATGAGGTACACCAAGAGCCACTCGGATGAGTGACTGTCGCATGGCAACCAGCGCGACGGACTCCGGCAGATGGTGTTCCGCGGCAGGAAGAGCGGTGCGACGATGCCGGAATGATCACATCCCCGGACCCGCTCGACGGGCCACCCACGAGCCGAAGGCTCCAACTGGAGACCCACGGCCTCGACGTGATCGCCGACGCCGAGCGCAAAGGCACGCCACGCACCCTGTTCTGGCCCTGGTTCGGGGCCAACGTGTCCATCCTGGGCCTGAGTTACGGCGCCTTCGCGCTCGGCTTCGGCATCTCCTTCTGGCAGGCCCTGGTCGCCGGGGTCGTCGGCATCGTCTTCTCGTTCCTGCTGTGCGGGTTCGTCGCGGTGGCCGGGAAACGCGGATCCGCGCCGACGATGGTCCTCGGTCGCGCCGCGTACGGGGTGCGCGGCAACCGCCTGCCGTCGGTGATCTCGTGGGTCCTCACCGTCGGCTGGGAGACCGTGCTCTGCGCCCTCGCCACCATGGCCACCGCCACCGTCTTCGGACGGCTCGGCTGGGGCGGCGGCACCGAGACCAAGGTGGTCGCACTCATCCTGGTCGCCGCGTTGACCGTGGTCGTGGGGGTCATGGGCTTCGACCTGATCATGCGGCTGCAGACCGTGATCACCGCGGTCACCGGCGTGCTCACCGTCGTGTACGTCGTCCTCGTCGCCGACGAGATCCACTGGTCCGTCGTCAGCGCCGTACCCACGGGCTCCGCTCAGGAGTTCATCGGCGCACTCGTCTTCATGATGACCGGCTTCGGCCTCGGCTGGGTCAACGCGGCCGCCGACTACTCCCGCTATCTGCCACGCAGCGCGTCGGGCAGGGGTGTGATCGGCTGGACCGCCTTCGGCGGCTCGCTGGCGCCGCTGCTCCTGCTGGTCTTCGGTCTCCTCCTGGCCGGCTCGTCCACCAAGCTCGGCGCTGCCGTCGCCGCGGACCCGATCGGCGCGCTGACGACGATCCTGCCGACCTGGTTCCTCGTCCCGTTCGCGGTCGTCGCGGTCCTCGGCCTGGTCGGCGGCGCGGTCCTCGACATCTACTCGTCCGGCCTGGCCCTGCTGTCGGCGGGCCTGCGCGTGCCGCGCTACGTGGCCGCGCTCGTCGACGGCGTCCTGATGATCGTGGGCTCGGTCTACATCGTGTTCTTCGCCGACGACTTCCTCGGCCCGTTCATGGGCTTCCTCACCACGCTCGGCGTCCCCATCGCCGCCTGGTGCGGCATCATGCTCGCCGACCTGACCCTGCGCCGCCGCGACTACGACGAACCCGACCTCTACCGCCCGAGCGGCCGCTACGGCGACGTACCGCTCACCCCGCTCCTCCTGACCCTCACCGCCACCGCCCTCGGATGGGGCCTGGTCACCAACTCGACGGCGAACTGGCTGGACTGGCAGGGCTACCTCCTGACCCCACTGGGCCTCGGCGGCCGATCCGGCTCCTGGGCCTACGCCAACCTCGGCGTCCTCGTGGCCCTCGCGCTCGGCTTCCTCGGCACCCTGGTGCTGCGTCGCGGACGCGTCCGTGCGCAGGAGGCGCAGGCACCGAGCCCCACGGCGGACAAGGGGGCGACGACCGCATGACCACGGGGCTGCTCACCGTCATCGACATGCAGCGCGTCTTCGCCGATCCCGACAGCCCCTGGGCCACCCCGCGATTCGCCGAAGCGGCGGAGGGCGTACGGCGGCTTCTGCCGGCCTTCGGGGACCGGGTCACGTTCACCCGATTTGTGGCACCCGAGAGCCCGAAGGGCGCCTGGCGGGCGTACTACGAGCAGTGGCCCTTCGCCCTGCAACCGCCCGACGCTCAACTCTGGCAGCTCACGGACGAGTTCGCGCCCCGCGCACGGCACGTGCTCGACGCCGCCACCTTCGGAAAATGGACCCCTGAACTCGCCCGACGCGCCACCTCGGCGGGCCGCCTCGTCCTGGCCGGCGTGAGCACCGACTGCTGCGTCCTGTCGACCGCCCTGGCCGCCGCCGACGCGGGCGTCGAGGTGCTTGTCGTCGCCGACGCCTGCGCGGGCGTGGATGACGAGTCGCACGCCAAGGCATTGCACGTGCTGGACCTGTACCGGCCGTTGATCCGGGTGACGTCGGTCGCCGAACTGCTGCGGGAGACGACCTGAGTCACCCGCAGCAGTTCGGCCGCCTCGGGTGGTCACGGCTCCGAGGTCTCGGATTCCAGGGAGGCACGGGTCGCCTTGCCGTAGACGCCGGACTCGTCGCTGAGGATGACGCGCGTGAGTTGGTAGGTGCGGACCGAGCCTTCCACCCCGCGGTCGTAGTCGCCGTCGATGTCCCCGGCGTAGAGGCCCATCTGGCGCAGGCGCAGCTGGAGTTCGGTGACCTCGGGCCCTTGATCCCCGAGGCGGAGGACCGGGGACTGACCTTCCGGGGCGGTGGGTTCGGGGGCGGCTGAGCCGGCGCCGGCGCTGGAGGGGGCCGCGGTGGAGGTGGCGGCGGAGTTGGCCCTGGTTGCCGGGCTGTCGGTCGGGGGCGTACTGGGCGAGGACGTCGGGCTCGGAGCCGGCGATGCGGTGGCCGTGGCGGCGGACTGGCCCTCGGGGGATGTGCCGTCCTCGGTGGAGCTGTCCGGAACGGGCGCCCGAACGTCGTCGGACGTGGCCCGGGCCCGGGAGGGGCTGTCGTAGAGGCGGAGCCCGCCCAGGGCGGCACCGGTCAGCAGGACGACCAGGGCGACGCCTGCTACGGCGATCAGAAGGGGGCGGCGGTTGCGTGAGGGGCCTTGCAGGGTTTCCACGCCGGGGGCGGGGACAGGGGACGTGGGGCTGTCGTCCGTGTCCCCGGCGTCCAGGGTGTTCCCGGTGTCCCCTTGTGATGCCGAGTCCCTTGATATCTCCAAGTCGCCTGAACCTGGCGGTACTTCGTCGTCGTCCCCTGAATCTGGAGGTACTTCGTCCTCGGTCGCCCGGCTCGCCCCGGCATCGTCGCCGAGCTCCACGAACCGTCGAATCCGCAGCGGAGCGAAGTCCTCTGCTGCCGCCGCCTCCGCTGTGCGCGCGTCCCGGCGGGCGTCGGAGGCGAGGCGGGCGCAGGAGCAGGCCGGAGTTCCGTCCGATGCCCGGGGTGTGTCGCACTCCGGGCAGAGGAGGCTGTTCGGTTCGCTCATGTGGGGTCTCTCTCCGTGCAGGATCCTGAGTCCAGGCATATGTCCTGCACATAATCTCCATCACCCCGGGTGTGGGTGGAACCGGGGCCTCCGGACCGACCGGATCAAGCCGGGCGAGGACGCTGCGTGCGGATGGTTGCCGCTACCGCGACCGGCGCGGCGACGTCCCGGCGGTGGGCCGGTCGAGGTGGGCGGTGAACCAGTCGCGGGCCAGTTCGGCGACGGTGGTGAGGGTGCCGTGTTCCTCGAAGAGGTGGGTGGCGCCCGGTACGACGGCGATCCGGTGTTCGCAGTGCATCCGGTCGGCGGCCAGGCGGTTGAGGCTGAGCACCTGGGTGTCGCGGCTGCCGACGATGAGCAGGGTCGGCGCCCGCAGGCGGGTCAGCGCCGCCGGCGTGGCCAGGTCGGGGCGGCCGCCGCGGGAGACGACGGAGCGGATGCCGGAGCCGGACAGTGCGGCGGCCTCCAGTGCCGCGGCGGCCCCGGTACTGGCCCCGAAGTAGGCGACGGGCAGGCCGGTTTCAGCGCGCAGCCACAGGGACGCCGCGTGCAGGCGGCGGGCGAGCAGGAAGATGTCGAAGACGTTGTGCCGGTCGTGGGCCTCGTCGTCGCTGAGCAGGTCGAGCAGCAGCGTGGCCAGACCGGCGCGGTTGAGGGCGGAGGCGACGTAGCGGTTGCGCGGGCTGTGCCGGCCGCTGCCGCTGCCGTGCGCGAACGCCACGGCCGCGGGGGCCTCGTCCGGCACGACCAGGTGGGCGCCCAGCCGGGCCCCCGCGGCGGGGATCAGCACGTCCCGGTCCGGCCGTGACGACGGTGCCCCCTCGGGGGACTGCCCGGCGGGGAGCGGGGTGTGGAGCGGGCGGCCTCGGCGAGCAGGTACGTGACCTCGGCGTCCGAGGTCTGCGCGAAGTTCCGGTACCAGGCGCCGACCGAGCCGAGGGCCCGCAGCGGCTGCGGACACACCACCTCGTCGGCGGCCCGCCGCAGTCGGGCGACGCTGTGAGTGGGACCGACGGGCACGGCGAGGACGACCCGGGCCGCGCCCTGGCCTCGTACGACCCGGCAGGCCGCCTCCGCCGTAGCGCCGGTGGCGAGCCCGTCGTCCACCACGACCGCGACACGCCCCGCGACCGGCAGCGCGGCCCGGCCCTGCCGGTACTCGCGCACACGCCGCTCCAGCTCGGCCCGCTCCGCTCGCTCCACGGCGTTCTGCTCGGCGACGTCCAGCCCGGCCTCGCTGATCACGTCCTGGTTGAGGACGCGGACACCGTGCTCGCCGATCGCGCCGAACCCCCACTCCGGCTGCCGGGGCACGCCCAGCTTGCGCACCACCAGCACATCCAGCGGGGCGCCGAGATGCCGGGCCACTTCGGCCGCCACGGGCATCCCGCCTCGCGGCAGCCCCAGCACCACCACGTCCTGACCGCGCCACTCCTCCAGCGTCTCGGCCAGCAGCCGCCCGGCCGCCCTGCGATCGTCGTACCGCATACGCCGCCTCCCGCGCCCACGAGGGCGGGAGCCTGTCCTTACCTCTTCAGGCTACGACTGTTCGCCCGCCGTGGATGCCGGGCTGCCGACGGTGTGCGGACGGCCCACGCACGAGGCCTCACCCGCAGTCGCCCCCTGCGCTGGCAGGGCCAATTTTCGATTGCGCTCGCCGCCCGGACCGCGGCATCGTTCCCGAACACTTCCCGACCCCGAGGAGGTCCACCGGTGCCCGACGTTCCGCCCCACCGCCTGGCCCTCCTCGGAGGCGGCTTCTCCACCGAGGACGACGGCCTGCTCGACGACTGGGTCCTCGGACACGCGCGCACGCCCCGGCCGAAGGTCTGTTTTCTGCCCACCGCGAGCGGTGATGCCCCGGCGTACGCGGAGAGGTTCCTGACCGCGTTCCGCACGCGCCCCTCCTGCGCTCCCTCCGTCCTGCCACTCTTCCGACGGACACTCGACGACGAGGACCTGCGCGCCCACCTGCTTGCCCAGGACGTCGTCTACGTCGGCGGCGGAAACACCGCGAACCTGCTCGCCGTATGGCGCGTGCACGGAGTGGACCGGCTTCTGCGCGAGGCCTACGACCGCGGCACCCTGCTGTGCGGCATCAGCGCGGGCGCCAACTGCTGGGCCGAGGCCTCCCACACCGACTCCTTCGGCCCGCTGACCTCCCTGCCGGACGGCTTGGGGCTGCTGCCGGGCTCGGTCTGCCCGCACTACGACAGCGAACCGGGACGCCGGTCCTCGTACGGAGCGGTGGTGGGGAGCGGAGCGCTACCCGCCGGGTGGGCGCTGGACGACGGAACCGGGGCCCTCTTCACGGACGGCCGCCTCACGGAGGCGGTCACGCGTGCGTCGGGTGCACTCGTGTACCGGGTGGAGGCGGACGACGGAGGTGGGGGTGTCGTCCAGGAGCGGGCTCTGCCCTGTCGTCGTCTGTCCCGTACGCCGGATGCGGGAGGCTTGCTGCCATGACCGAATCCAGAGCCTCGGCGTCCCCCGTGGAGATCCACGCCTACCTCGTCGAGCAGCTGAACCGCGTGCTTCGGCGGCCCGGGATGTTCGGGGGCGAGACGGCGCTGTGGATGGTGGTGGACCATCTGCTGTTCGTGGAGGGGCAGCCCAAGGCGTGGTACGAGGAGAGGGAGCGTCTCGCCGAGCGTGGGTGCTGGGACGCGCTCGGAGTTCGAGGGGTGTTTCGCCAGCTGATCCCCGGTCGCGACTACGACAGCGGAACAGCCTCGGTCCTCGCCGAGTTCGCGCATCGACGCGGCTGGCTGAAGCCTGACCGGGTCCTCGACGGTCAGGAGTACGAGGCCCTTGTCGGCCGAGTTCGCCAGTGGGCCGGGCAGGACCGGGTGTGGTCGGACGTGGTCTCCGAGTTCGGGGAACCCTCGGTGCTGTTCGGTGGAAACAACCCGCTGTACGGCAAGACACTCGGCTACGTCACTGGGGACACCGGCCGGCCGATCGTCCATTTCCACCTCTGGAACGGCAGCCGGAACGCAGACGAACCGTCGTGGCCGCCCGCGCACGAGGAACCGCTCCTGTTCGCCGTCCGCTTCGGGGACGGTCCGTTCCGCGAGACCTTCACGTTCACCCCGGAAGGACGCCGGCTGCGGCCGGCCGCGGAAGGGCAGTGCTGAGCCGGTTCCCCCGGGGGCTCGGCAGCTTGGCGATTTCCGGTCGGTACCCGTGGACAGTTGCCGTGTTCAATCACTTGGTAGCGCGTCACGCATCACGGCACGAACGGACGGCCCCACACGTCAGGAGGCATCGTGATCGCCGCTCCCGAGCCCGGACTGACCGAACGTGACATCGTCGAACGGGCCGTGAACCTGCGGCCCGTGCTGCTGGAGCGTCAGCCGGAGACCGAACGGCTGACGCACTACCCCAAGGACACCCACGACGACTTTCTGCGGGCCGGTTTCTACCGGATGCTTCAGCCGCGCCGCTACGGCGGCTACGAGTTCGGTCTGCCCACCTTCTACCGCGTGGTCACCGAGATCGCTCGCGGCTGTCCCTCCACCGGCTGGGCCCTGTCGCTCACGGCCGCCCACGTCCTCCAGGCCGCCTCGGTCTTCGAGGAGAGGGCGCAGGACGAGATCTTCGGCGCGGACGGCGACTTCCGTGCCGCCTCCACCGTCGCGCCCATCGGCGTCGCCCGGCCCGACGGCGACGGCCATGTCGTCCTGGACGGCACCTGGCCGTACTCCTCGGGCGCCCCCTACTCCACCCACTACGTCGGCCAGAGCCTGCGCGCCCCCGACCGCGACGGCGCCCCGCCCGGACCTCCGGTGCTGTTCGTCGCACCGCGCTCGGTGTGGACGGTGCTCGACGACTGGCACGGCGTCCTGGGGCTGCGCGGCAGCGGCTCCAACAGCATCCACATGGAACAGGCCCGCATCCCCGCGTATCTCACCCGCGAGGCGAGCCTGCTCGACCTGCCCGTCGAGGGCGGCAGCGCCGGGTCCGTCCTGCACGGCAACCCCATGTACGCCGGGCGGGCGCCGAGCTTCTTCCATGGCGAACTGGCCGCCATCATGATCGGCACCGCGTACGCCGCCGCAGACGAGTACGCCCGGGTCGTCACCGACCGCCCCCTCATTCTCGAACCCGGCCGCACCCGGGCCGAACTCCACGACTACCAGCGGCACCTCGGCGAAGCCCTCGGAGTCATCCACACGGCCGAGGCGGCGCTGCAACGCACCGCCGAGGAATGGATGGAGACCTGTCACCGCAACGCCACCGGCGGCCCGCCCTTCACCACCGCCGAGGACAACCGCCTCGCGCTCATGTTCCTGAACGCGGGCCGCATGACCTGGGACGTCCTCCAGGGCAGCCTCTTCCGCACCGCAGGTTCCCGGCACGCGCGCGACGGCGAGCGGATGCAGCGCTACTTCCGGGACGCGGCCACGTACTGGACCCACGTGGGCGCCGGCATGGCCGAGCCCCTCGCCCGCCGCGTCGGCTGCGACCGCCTGGGACAGCCGTCCGACCACATTCCGTTGATCCCCTGAGTCCGCCGCCCGGTGTTCCCCTGAGGAGGACCCTCTGACCAGCATTGCCATCCCCTGGACGGCGATAGGAATGCTCCGGTCCGGATCGGGTACGCGAGCAGGGCCGCACCAGGTCGATCACGTCCCGGGCGGCCCGCACTACCGCCGCTACCAGGGGATTTGTCATGGAGACACCAGCGAACGACAACACCGCCACACCGGCCCGGCGTGCGCTGGACGCGCTGGCCGGGAACAGCGAGGACAGGACGGCGATGGACACGCTCGCGAGCAGCGACGTCCTCGTCCCCGTCCCCGACGACGCCAATGAGCAGGACGCCATCGACCCCGGCGCAGTGGCGCTGCCGGTCATCGAGCGGTCGGACGGCGAGCCGGTCGTCCCCGTCTTCACCTCCGAGCCGGCGATGGCCGAGCTGCTGCCCTTCGTCTCCCGTTACCGCGTGGTACCGCTGGGCGCACTCGCCTCGCAATGGCCGTCCGAGGACCTGGCCCTGACCATAGACGCCGGCTCCTCACACCCGCTGACCCTGACGTCGGAGGGCGTGCGGACCCTGCTGGCGCGGCCCTAGCACCGACGACGAGCGGTCACAGGGCTCCGACGGAGAAATGAAGACATGAACGTGAAGGGGACGAGTGGCACCCCAGCCGCTCGTCCCCTTCACGCTGTGGCATCCCAGCCGCCACCGGCGGCACCCGAAACGGCCCCGGACGGCGGGTGAAGGTCGGCCGGAACTGCTCCCCGCCACGGGGTGCCTCAGCCCTGCGGAGAGGGAAGATCCCACCGGGAGGGCCGACGTGAAAAGGGTGGGGGGTCGTCTTGAGGTTCGTCCTGCTCGGTACCGCCGCCGGAGGCGGGTTTCCACGCTGGAACTGCGCCTGCGCGCGATGCGCCGCCGCCCGCGACGGCAAGCTGCCCGCGCGCGGCCCGGAATGCGCGGCCGTCACCGGAAACTCCCGCGACTGGTGGCTGCTGAACACCTCGCCCGACATCCGCGCCCAGCTCACCGCGGCCTCCGCCCTGTGGCCCAGCCCGCGGCACACTCCCGTACGGGGAGTGCTGCTGACCGACGCCGAGGCGAATCACGTGGCGGGCCTGGCCGTGCTGCGTGACGTGCCCGGGCTGAAGACATACGCCGCCCCGCCCGTCCTCACCGCCCTGGCCCCGGCGCGGACGGCCCTCGACCGTCACGACCCGTGGGAGTGGGCGGACAGCCTGACGGAGGGCGGGTTCGTGCTGGCCGGCGGTCTGGTCGTCACGGCCCACCCCGTCGTGGATGAACCGCCGGCCTACGTACCGGCCGCCCGGTCGTCCGACGTCCGCTGGGTGACGGCGTACCGCATCGAGGACCTGGCGACCGGCGGCGTCCTCGTGTACGCGCCCCGCCTGCGCACCTGGAGCGTGCTGCTGGACGACCTGATCGAGACGGCGGACTGCGTCGTCATGGACGGCACGCACTTCGCGCCGGACGAGACACCGCGGGCCGGGCGCCGACTGTCCGTCTCGGGGCCGGCCGGCAGCCTCGCCGCCCTGACCCGGCACCCGCACGCCCGTCGGATCTACACCCACCTGACCGACACGAATCCCCTGCTCGACCCCGCCTCGGCGGCTCGTGCACAGGTGTCCGAGGCGGGCGTGGAAGTGCTTCCGGACGGCACCGAGTTCGTGATCTGACGCCCGGCGCCGAGGTCCTGGGCCGGCAGTCCGTCGTCCGACTCCGGCCTCAGCCGCTCAGCATCCGCGCCAGCACGTCCCGCTGCAGCGGCAGTACCTCGGCGTGCAGGTCACGCCCTTTGCGGGTGAGGGTGACGTACACGCCGCGCCGGTCCTCCGCGCAGACGGATCGCTCCACGAGGCCGTCCTTCTCCAGCCGCCCTATGAGCCGGGACAGTGCGCTCTGGCTGAGGTGAACCCGGCCGACCAGGTTCTGCACCCGGCACTGCTCGCCCTCCTTGGGGGCCGCCGCCGCGAGGATGTCGAGCACCTCGAAGTCGCTCGCGCCCAGGCCGTGCGGGTGCAGCACGCGGTCGATCTCGCACATCGTGCGCGCGTGCACCGAGAGGATGTCCCGCCACCGTTCCTCGAGCCCGGCGTCGGCCGTCTTCACTGCCATACCTGGCACGGTAGCACCGATCCGGCCATTTGTTGCCTGTGCAACTAGTGCGCGCGCACGGAATCGTGGGCGAGCTCCGGGGCAGGTCCCCGGGCAGGTCTCAGCCGGGCGCGTCCTGAAGCAGCCCGACGAGATTGCCGTCCGCGTCCTTCACGGAGGCGATCAGCCTGCCGCCACCGACGTCGTGGACGTCCTGCAGCATCTCGGCACCCGCCTCCCGCAGGGCGGCGATGCTCGTCCTGATGTCGTCGACGTGCCAGTAGGGGACCGGACCGGTCATGCCCTTCGCGTGTCCGTTGGGGTCGAGACCGACGTCCTGTCCGGCGTCCTTGAAGCCGACGTAGTACGGCTCGTCCGCATACGGTTCCGTGCCCAGCAGGGCCCTGAACAGGCTCTTCGCCTGGTCCAGGTCCTTGACGGGGTAGATGATCGTGTTGACTCCGGCGGTCATGACGTCCTCCTGACGTGAAGTGTGCTCGACGGTGTTCGTCGGTGGTTTCACGCTAGGGCGGGGCAGTCCGGGAACGCTTCTTCATTCCTGACCGGTCACCGACCTCACTGTCCGTTCGCAGACGGAGGGCGCGCCGACGGCCGTGTCGCCGTGCAGCGCGCCCACGCGGGCCGCTCGCGACTACGTCGACTCCCGCTTCACCAGCTCCGTAGGCAGGATCACCGCCGCCGGGTCCTCGCCGCCGATCTGCGCGAGCAGCAGCCGTACCATCTCGGCGCTGACACGGTCGTAGGGCTGGCGGATCGTCGTGAGGGCGGGGGTGGCCTCCGTCGCCGCGGCGGAGTCGTCGAAGCCGCCCACGGCCACGTCCTCCGGCACCCGGCGGCCGGCCCGGTGCAGCGCGGCCAGGGCGCCCTGTGCCATCAGGTCGGACGCCACGAACAAGGCGTCCATGTCGAGGGCCTGCGCCAGCAGCCGCTCGGTGCCCGCCTCGCCGCTGGCGCGGCTGTAGTCGCCGGAGACGACGAGCCGCTCGTCGATCTCGATGCCCGCCTCAGTGAGCACCTCCTTGTAGCCGGCGAGCCGGTCGACACCGCCCGGCGTGTCCAGCGGACCGCTCACCACCCCGATCCGGCGACGGCCCACGGACAGCAGGTGGCGCACCATGTCACGGGCGCCGTCCCGGTCGTCCGCCGCCACGTAACTCACCTTGGAGCCGGGCCCCATGGGCTTGCCGCACTGGACGAGCGGCACACCCGCCTCGCGCAGTTCGTCGGCGACCCGGTCACCGGAGTGGCTGGACACCAGCAGCACCCCGTCCACGTGCCCCGCTGTGATGTACCGCGTGATGCGCCGCCGTTCGTCCTTCGTGCCGGCCAGCATCAGCAGCAACGGGATGTCGTGCGCGGCCAGCGCCTGCGTGCAACCGCTCAGCAGGACGTTGAAGTTGGGGTCCTCGAAGAACCTCTCCTGCGGCTCGGTCAGCAGGAAGCCGATCGAGTCCGAACGCCCCGTGATCAGTGAGCGGGCATGCCGGTTGACGACGTAACCCGTCCTGCGGATCGCCGCGTTGACCGCCTCCTGCGCGGTCGGGCTGACGTAGTGCCCGCCGTTGAGCACGCGCGAGACCGTGCCCCGTGAGACTCCGGCCTCGCGCGCCACGTCGTGGATCGTCGGCGGCCTGCGTCGGCCCCCCGTGTTGCTCATGGTCATGACTTTACGGCTCCTGAGAGCAGATCCAGGCTCCAGAACCGCTGGATGACCAGGAAGAGCGCGACCAGCGGGAACACCGCCAGGAATGCGCCGGTGATCACCAACGTGTACAGCGCCGGGGTGTTGGCGCCCTGTTCGAGGAGCGTGTAGAGACCGAGAGTGATCGGGAACTTCTCGTCGTCGCTGAGCATGATGTACGGGAGCAGGAAGTTGTTCCAGATCGCCACGAACTGGAAGAGGAACACCGTCACCATGCCCGGCACCATCATCGGCAGCGCGACCCGCGTGAAGATCCGCCACTCGCTCGCCCCGTCCATCCGCCCGGCCTCGACGACGTCCGCGGGGACGGCGGCGGCCGCGTAGATCCGCGAGAGGTAGACGCCGTACGGCGAGAGGATCTGCGGAAGCAGCACGGACAGGTACGAGTCCGTGAGGTCGGCCTTCGCCAGCAGCAGGTACTGCGGGATGGCGAGGATGACCGGCGGCATCAGTACGCCCGCCAGCAGCACGTTGAAGATCGTCTCGCGGCCCGGGAAGCGGTAGATGGCCAGCGCGTAGCCACTGAACGCCGAGACGACCGTCGACAGCAGGGCGCCGAGACCGGCGTACAGGGCGGAGTTGCCCATCCACTGCCAGTAGACGCCGTCGCGGTAGGCGCTCAGTTCCGCGAAGTTGTCGGCGAAGCCCGTGCCCGGCAGGAACGTGAACGTGGAGAACAGCTCGCTGCCGGACTTCGTCGCCGCGATCACCACCCAGGCGACCGGCAGCAGGCAGTACACCGCGCCGAGCAGCAGCGTGACCGTCGGGATCAGTGCGATCCGGCGGCGCAGCGGCGGGCGATTCCGGACGGTGCCGGGGGCGGTGCCGGCGGCCGGGCCGGTCTTGCTCACAGCAAGAGAACTCATCGCGCTGCCTCCTGCTTGTTACGACGGTTCGCGGCCCGCAGGAAGCCGAAGGACAGCAGCAGCGTGGCCAGGGCGATGATCGTGGCCTGGGCGGCCGCCGCATGGATGTCGCCCTTGCCGAAGGCGTCCTGGTACACCTTCATCAGCGGACTCCACGTCGTGGACACGGAGTTGGTGAGCGGCTTGAGGGTGGTCGGCTCGTTGAACACCTGGAGTGTGGCGATGATCGAGAAGAAGAAGGTCAGCACCAGCGAGGGCGCCACCATCGGGATCTTGATCCGCAGCGCGATCTGCAGCGGCGTGGCACCGTCCAGCTTGGCCGCCTCGTACACCTCTGCCGGGATGGCCTGCAGCGAGGTGTAGATGACGATCATGTTGAAGCCGGTGCCGCCCCAGACCGCGATGTTCGACAGGGCGAGGTACAGCGGACCGCCGTCCAGCAGGTCCGGCTGCGGCATGCCAAGCCTGTCGAGCACGAAGTAGAACGGGCTGACGTCCGGCAGGTACAGAAAGCCCCACAGCAGCGCGGCCACCACGCCCGGGATGGCGTACGGCAGGAAGATCGCGAGCCGGGTGAAGGGCGCGAGCCGCACCTTCTCGGAGTCCAGCATCAGCGCGAACAGCAGGGCGAGGCCCAGCATCACCGGCACCACGATGCAGCCGTAGCCGAGCACGCGCAGGGCGCCGTCCAGCAACTCGCTGTCGGTGAGCGCGTCGGTGTAGTTCTCCAGTCCGGCCCAGACATCCTTGCGGGCGCCGGAGCCGAGCCCGAGTCCGGAGACCTGCACCTTTCGGAAGCTGAGCCAGATCGCGTAGCCGATGGGCAGGGCGAAGAAGAGCAGGAAGAGGGCGCTTGCGGGGAGGAGGAAGGCATACGGGGCCCCCTTCACCCCGTATGCCCTCCGGTTTGTGCTGGTCACTCGGAGACCTCGAAGCCCTGCTTCTCGAGGTCGGCGATCGTGTCGTCCTGCATGGTCTTCAGGGCGGCGGCGAAGTCCGACTTGTTCTTGGCGGCGGAGCCGAAGGCGTCCTTGAAGGTCGTGTACGCGACGTTCACGTTCGGGCCCCACGCGGACGGCGCCGTGCTCTCGGCGATCTCGGCGGCCTTCGTGTAGAAGTCGGGCTGGTTGGAGAAGTAGTCCGGCGGCGTGGTGAACGCGCCGCTGAGCTGGGCCGAGGTGGAGGCCGGGTAGATGCCGCTCTCCTTGGCGAGCGCGTTGAGCGCGTCGCCGTCGGTGTTCAGCCAGGCGGCGAACTTCGCGGCGGCCGCCTTGTGCCCGGAGTCGGTGGTGACGGCGGTGGAGGAACCGCCCCAGCTGCCGGTGACGTTGTCAGAGTCGGACCACTGGGGGAGCGGGGCCATGGCCCACTTGCCCTTGGTGTCGGGCGCGGCCGTGGTCAGGGTGCCCGGGGCCCACACGGCGCTGACCCAGGCGATCTGCTTGCCCGTGTTCAGCGTCTTGTTCCAGGCCGGGGTGTACATCGGCTGGTTGTCGACGGCGCCCTCCTTGACGAGGTCGCCCCAGAACTCGGCGACCTTCTGGGAGGCCGCGTCGTCGATGCCGACCTTCCACTTGTCGCCGGAGGTCGTCCACCACTTGGCGCCGGCCTGCTGGGCCAGCCCGGCGAAGAGGCCGGAGTCACTGGCCGAGAAGGTGGTCAGGTCCTTGTCCGGGGCCTTCTTCTTCAGCGCGCGTGCGGTCTCGGCGAACTCGTCCCAGGTGGCCGGGACCTTCAGGTCGTACTGCTTGAAGAGATCCTCGCGGTAGTAGAACATCATCGGCCCGATGTCCTGCGGGACCGCGTAGACCGCGTCCGTGCCCAGCGTCGTCTGCTGCCAGACCCCTCGGCGAACTTGCCCTTCGCGTCGCCGACCTCGCTCGCTATGTCGGCGACCGCGTCATTGCTGACGAGCGTCGGCAACGCCTGGTACTCGGCCTGGACCAGGTCGGGCGCCTTGCCCGCCTTGTGAGCGGTGAGGATCTTGGTGACGAGCGTGTCGCCGGACGCCTGCTTCTTCACGGTGACCGTGATCTGGTCCTTCTTGCCCTGGCCCTTGTTCCACAGGTCGACGACCTTGTCCATGCCGGGCGTCCAGGTCCAGTACGTCAGCGAGACGGGACCGGACTCGGCCTCGCTGTCGCTCCCGGACGAGCCGCACGCGGCGAGGGTCGTGGCGCCGAGGGCGACGGCGACGGACGTGGCTGCGCTTCTGACGAAGAGCCGCCGGCGCTTCGTGATGGGCATGGATCTCTCCCCTGACCTGGGGTCTCCGCCTGCTGCGAAGACCTGCCATGCTTCTGTGAGCGTTCACAGTAGAGAAACATCCCGGACACTTGTCAATGGTTGTTGCTGTGCGGTTATGTTGGGCTCGCATCACCGAGGATGTGTGTGCACGTTCCCAACTGATCGATAAATCGGGAGACATTCCATGCCGGAGACCACCCCCAGGGGCCTCACGAGGCTCGCCTTCGGTGGGGACTACAACCCCGAGCAGTGGCCGCAGAGCGTCTGGCAGGAGGACGTCCGGCTGATGCGGGAGGCCGGCGTCACGATGGTGAGCGTCGGGATCTTCTCCTGGGCCCTGCTGGAGCCGTCACCGGGGGCGTACGACTTCGGCTGGCTGGACCGCCTGTTCGACCTGCTGCACGAGAACGGCATCCGTGTCGACCTGGGCACCCCCACCGTCTGCCCGCCGGTGTGGTTCTCCCGCGCCCACCCCGAGGCCCTGCCCGTGACGGCGGAGGGCGTGCGCCACGAGTTCGGCTCGCGTGGGGCCATCTGCCACAGCAACGCCGACTACCGGGCGGCCGCCGCGAGCATCACCACCCGGCTCGCCGAACGCTACGGCGACCACCCGGCGCTGGCGATGTGGCACGTGCACAACGAGTACGGCGTCCCCGTCTCGGCCTGTTACTGCGACTCCTGCGCGGCACACTTCCGGCGCTGGCTGGAGTCGACGTACGGCACGGTCGAGTCCGTCAACGAGGCCTGGGGCACGGCCTTCTGGGGGCAGCGGTACGCGGACCTGGAGGAGATCAACCCGCCGCGCCTGACGCCGACGACCGTCAACCCGGCCCAGGCGCTGGACTACAAGCGCTTCGCCGACACCACCATGCGCGAGAACTTCCGTATGGAACGGGACATCCTGCACCGCCTCGCCCCGGGCGTCCCGGTGACGACCAACTTCATGACGGCCCTCAGCCAGTGCGACTCCGTCGACTACTGGGCCTGGGGCCGCGAAGTCGACATCGTCACCAACGACCACTACCTGATCACCGACGGCCGCCGCACCCACGTCAATCTCGCCATGGCCGCCGACCTGACCCGCTCGGTCGCCGGGGGAGCCCCCTGGATCCTGCTGGAGCACTCCACGTCGGGCGTCAACTGGCAGCCCCGCAACCCCGCCAAGGCCCCTGGCCAGATGGCCCGCAACTCCCTCGCCCACGTGGCGCGCGGCTCCGAGGGCGCCATGTTCTTCCAGTGGCGGCAGTCCCGGCGCGGCGCCGAGAAGTTCCACTCGGCGATGGTCCCGCACGGCGGCACCGGCACACGCGTATGGCGTGAGGTCGTCGAACTCGGCGCCGCTCTCGACTCGTTGGCCGCCGTGCGCGGCACCCGCACGCAGGCCGACGTGGCGATGCTGTGGGACTGGCACTCCTGGTGGGCGCAGAACCTCGACTGGCGCCCCAGCGAGGAGCATGACCCGCGCGAACGCGCCGACGCCTTCTACGAGGCGCTCTACGACCGCCACCTCACGGTCGACTTCGCCCACCCCGAAGCCGACTTGTCGAGGTATCCCCTTGTCGTCGTACCGGCCTCGTACCTGATGACCGAGGCGGCCGGGAGCAACCTCACGGAGTACGTCGAGAACGGTGGCACCCTCGTCGTGTCGTACTTCTCCGGCATCGTCGACGAGCACGACGCCGTGCACGAGGGCGCCTACCCCGGGCCCCTGCGTGACGTCCTCGGGCTGACCGTCGAGGAGTTCTCGCCGCTGCTCCAGGACCAGCTGGTACGCATCACCGGCCCGGACGGTTCCGAGCTCAGCGGCGACGTGTGGAGCGAGTTCGTCGTCCCGCGCGGCGCCGAGACCGTCTGGACGTACGCCGACGGCCTGACCGCGGGACACCCCGCCGTCACGCGGCACCGCCTCGGCGAGGGCACCGCCTGGTACGTCTCCACGCGCCTGGGCGCCGAGGGCCTCGACGCGCTGCTCGGCTGGGCGATCGAGGACGCGCAGGTCGCCCCGCGTGCCGACCTGCCCCGTGATGTCGAGGTCGTGCGCCGTACCGGCGAGTCAGGCAGCTACCTGTTCGCGATCAACCACACCGCGTCGGACGCCAAGGTGCCGCTGGAGGCGCCCGGCATCGAGCTGCTGACCGGCGAACGCGCCGCGGGCCGCCTCGAGGTCCCCGCGGGAGCCGTACGGGTCGTACGACTCGACGGCTGAGCCGACTCCCCTCCGCCCGCGCGTGCCACGAGCCGCGGGCGGAGGGGCTCCTCACCGCGGTTCCCCATCGCGGCGGTGAGGGATCCCCATCCCCATACGTCGAAGGGACGACGGACGACGATGTTCCATCCCAGACGCACCCTCCGAGCCCTGCTGCTGCCGCTCGCCGCCGGACTCGCCCTCACCGCCCTGCCCGCGCAGACCGCCTCGGCGGCGAGCACGCTCACCAACGCGGGCTTCGAGTCCGACGGCACCGGCACCGCCACTCCGGCCGGCTGGTCCACGTACTCGGCGTCCGGCCAGGGCGCGGCCTCCTTCACCGAGGCCGGTGGCCACGGCGGGAGTCACCGACTGACCCACTGGGCGTCCGCCGCCTACAAGGTGGAGACGTACCAGTACCTGTCCGGGCTGACCAACGGGAACTACCGGCTCACCGCCTGGGTCCGCTCCGGCGGTGGCCAGAACTCGGCGTACATAGCGCTGAAGAACTGCGGCGGCGCCGAGCAGCGCACCGACCTTCCGGTCTCGGCGAGCGGCTGGATCCGTATCGTCGTGCCGGTCACTGTGACCGGCAACCAGTGCACCGTCAGCATCAACAGCGACGCGAACGCGGGCAACTGGATCAATGTCGACGACCTGACCTTCGCGTCCGGCACGGGCGGCACGTCGGTCCACGGCGCCGACATCTCCTCCCTGGCCAAGAGCGAGGCCAAGGGCGGCGTCTACAGGACCGGCTCCGGCACGACCGGCGACGCGATCACCATCCTGAAGAACGCCGGCATGAACTACGCGCGTCTGAAGGTCTGGGTCAACCCGGCCGACGGCTACAACAACAAGACGCGCATGCTGGCCATGGCCAAGCGCATCAAGGCGGCCGGCATGAAGCTGCTGGTCGACTTCCACTACTCCGACACCTGGGCCGACCCGGGCGCCCAGAGCAAGCCGGCCGCCTGGGCCGGTCACTCGTACAGTCAGCTCAGGACCGACGTGTACAACCACACGTACGACGTGCTGAACGCGCTGAAGGCCCAGGGCACCATCGCCGACATGGTCCAGGTGGGCAACGAGATCAACGGCGGCATGCTGTGGTCAGAGGGTTCCACGGACAACTGGTCGCAGCTCGCCGGTCTGCTCAACTCCGGCTATGACGCGGTCAAGGCGGTCAACTCGGCCACCACCGTCGCGCTGCACCTCGCCAAGGGCGGCGACCTGTCCGGCACCCGCTGGTGGTTCGACAGCGCGGTCGCGAACGGCGTGAAGTTCGACGCGATCGGCCTGTCCTTCTACGGCTACTGGCACGGCTCGCTCCACGACTTCCAGACGACCCTGGACGACGCGGCCGCCCGCTACGGCAAGCCGGTCTTCGTCGCCGAGACGGCCTACCCGTTCCGGCTGGACAGCAAGGACGCGCACGAGGAGATCATCAACACCACCGGCGAACTGGTCTCCGGCTACCCGGCGAACACGGCCGGACAGCGCCGCTGGATGAACGACGTGACGAGCATCGTGGAGGCCGTCCCGAACGGCCGCGGCCTCGGAGTCTTCTACTGGGAGGCGACCTGGACCGCCGTCACCGGCAACGGCTGGGACCCGACCGACGCCTCCTCCGGCAACGGCTGGGAGAACCAGGCCCTGTTCGGCTACGACGACGCGGCCCTCTCCTCGATGGCGTGGTTCAGCCACCGGTGAGTTCGCCGAGTCCGTTGATTTCGTGACCAAATGGCCCGGCCGCGCCCCTGCGGCCGGGCCCCACCGCGTCCAGGACGCAGAAGGTCGGCCCTCCGCCGAACATCCCTATGTAGTACGGCCGTTCGGTACCGGACAAGGGTCCGAGAGTCACGGACAGGTCGGCTTCGACTGCGGGACAGTGGGAATACGCGTTACGACACGGCCCGACGGAGGGGGGACGACGAGATGCTGAGGACTCCCGTCAGCGCAACGCGCCTGGACATCCTGGAATGGCTGAAGGATCCGGTCGCGCACTTCCCGAAGCGGCGACATGGCGATCCCGTCGAGGACGGCGTCACCGCGGACGCGGTGGCCGCGAGGCTCGGCGTGCCGCGCAAGGCCGCCGAGGTCCACCTCGGCCTGCTCGCGGGCCTCGGCATGCTGCGCACCAAGCGGATCCGGCGGCGCGTGTACTACCGTCGCGACGACATGCGGATCGCCGAGGTGGCGCGCATGTTCGAGAAGGGCTGGTAGGCGGCGAACCGGGAACGCCGAGCAGGGATTCGAGGGGCCCTGCCACACCAGGGCGGCGAAGGGAAGACGTACATGCAACGTCCAGGGGCGCTCGTCCCGCACCGTTACGTCGCGATCGGCGGCCGAGGCCCGGAGGACGTCGTCGCCGACGCCCGCGGCCGTGTCCTGACCGGTGTCGAGGACGGCCGTATCCTGCGCCTCGACGGCTTGGCGGCCGACGCCGAGTCCGGTGCCGAGGTCCGCGTCGAGGTGCTCGCCGAGACCGGCGGGCGGCCACTGGGCCTCGAACTCCTCCCGGACGACGCCCTGTTGGTGTGCGACGCGGAACGCGGACTGCTCCGCGTCGACCTCGGCGACGGCACCGTACGCGTCCTCGCCGACTCGGCGGCGGGGGAGCGGCTGCGGTTCTGCAGCAATGTCGTCGCCCTGCCCGACGGCAGCGTCTGTTTCACCGTCAGCAGCCGCCGCCACCCCCTGGAGCACTGGATCGGCGACCTCGTCGAACACACCGCCACGGGCCGCCTGCTGCGCCTCGCCCCGGGCAGCGACACCCCCGAAGTCCTCCTGGACGGGCTCCAGTTCGCCAACGGCCTCGCCGTGAGCGCCGACGGGTCCTTCCTGGTCGTCGCCGAGACCAGCGAGTGCCGCCTCACCCGCTACTGGCTCTCCGGGCCCCGGGCCGCGCAAAGCGAGCCCTTCGCCGAGAACCTGCCGGGCATGCCGGACAACCTCTGGCGCGGCACGCCCGACGGCCCGATCTGGGTGGCGCTGGCCGGTCCGCGCGTGCCTCCGCTGGACCTCCTGCACCGCGCCGCCCCCGCCGTACGCCGCGCCGCCGCCCGCGTCGCCGTGCGCGCCCCCTTCCGTCCCACGGGCACGGTCGGCGTGCTCGCCGTCGACGACACCGGTCGGGTCGTCCACCACCTGGCCCGCCGCCACTCCGGCTTCCGCATGGTCACCAGCGTCTGCGAGACCGGGGGCCACCTGGTCCTCGGGAGCCTGTGGGAGCGGGGCGTGGCGCTCTGCGAGCCGCCCGAGCCGAAGTGACCCGCCGGCGCGTCCGGGGTTAGGCTGTTCAGCGGCCGCGATCATCGTCGCGGCGCGGCGGTGGGGCCCGCCGTACCCGAACCGCGGCGCATCTGCCGCCAACGGTCCCTACTTGCGATCGCGCCCGGCTGCCCGGGCCCCGGCGAGTAGGAGACGTACGACCATGACAGCCCCGGACACCGAGAGCCTCCGCGCCCCGCGGCAGCCCGCATGGCGGACGCAGGCGCCGATCGTCGCGGTGGTGGCCCTCGGCGGGGCCATCGGCGCCACGGCCCGGTACGCGGTCTCCCTGTGGTGGCCTGCCCAGCCCGGGGGCTTCCCCTGGGCGACCTTCTGGATCAACGTCGTCGGCTGTGCCGTGATCGGCGTGCTCATGGTGATCATCACCGAGGTCCGGCCCGTCCACCGCCTCGTCCGCCCCTTCGTCGGCACCGGAGTGCTCGGCGGCTTCACCACCTTCTCCACCTACGCCGTCGACATCCGGCAGCTCGTCGACAGCGGCCACCCCCGCACCGGACTGGCCTACCTCGCCGCCACCCTGATCGCGGCACTCACGGCAGTCTGGCTGGCGACGGCGGCGACTCGCCGCGTCCTGAAACGGAGGCAGCCATGACCGGACCGACCGGCGGCGCCCTGCGCCTGACAGTCTTCGTCGGCGAGCACGACAACTGGCACCACAAGCCCCTCTACTCGGAGATCGTGCACCGCGCCCACGCGGCCGGTCTCGCGGGCGCCAGCGTCTTCCGCGGCATCGAGGGCTTCGGCGCCTCCTCACTGATCCACACCTCACGGCTGCTGTCCCTGAGCGAGGACCTGCCGGTCGCGATCGTGATCGTCGACACCGAGGAGCGCGTGCGGGCCTTCCTGCCGCAGCTCGACGAACTCGTCACCGAAGGGCTCGTCACCCTCGACGCCTGCGAGGTCATCCGGTACACGGAAGGTAAGAAGTCGCCGTGAACTGGCTCCTGGTGATCGCGGGCGCCGTCGTAGGCGCGCCGCTGCGCTATCTCACCGACCGGGCGGTGCAGTCCCGGCACGACTCGGTGTTCCCCTGGGGCACCTTCGTCGTCAACGTCAGCGGCTGCCTGGTCCTCGGCCTGCTCGCCGGCGCCGCGGCCGAGGGCGCCGCGAGTTCCCACCTCCAGCTGCTGCTCGGTACCGGGCTCTGCGGGGCCCTGACCACGTACTCGACCTTCTCGTACGAGACCCTGCGGCTGACGGAGACGGGGGCCGGGCTCTACGCCGCCGTCAACGTCGTGGGGAGTGTGATCGCGGGCCTCGGAGCGGCGTTCGCGGGCGTGGCGATCGCCCAGGCGATGTGGGGCTAGGCGACGACACCGCCGCTGTAAGCGCAGGAACCACACCCGCACCTGGTAGGACAGTGCGCGCCACTGCTGTCCCACCGACCCCGGACTGGATCCCATGAGCGCCATCAGCGTCGGTCAGGCCGTTCTCCTCGGAGCCATCGAGGGGGTGACCGAGTTCCTGCCCGTGTCCTCGACCGGGCATCTGAAGATCGCCGAGGGGCTCATGGGCATCCCCGTCGACGACGACGCGGTCATCGGGTTCTCGGCCGTCATCCAGGTCGGCGCGATCGCCGCCGTGCTCGTGTACTTCTACAAGGACATCGTGCGGATCGTCTCCGCATGGCTGCGCGGGCTGCGGGACAAGGAGGAGCGGTACCACCACGACTACCAGTTCGCCTGGTGGGTGATCTGCGCGACGATCCCGATCATCGTCGTGGGCCTGGCCGCCAAGCCGCTCATCAAAGGACCGCTCGCCTCCCTGTGGGTGGTCGCCGGCTCCCTGATCGTCGGCAGTGGCGTGATGTGGGCCGCGGACCGGACGGGCCGGCACAAGCGAGGGGAGGACGACACCTCGTTCAAGGACGCGATGCTCGTCGGCAGCTCCCAGATCCTGGCCCTGCTCTTCCCGGGCTTCTCGCGTTCCGGCGCCACGATGTCCACCGCGCTCATGCTCGACCTGGACCGGGTCGCCGCCACCAGGCTGTCCTTCTTCCTCGGCATCCCGGCCCTCACCGGCGCCGGAATCTACGAGCTGAAGGACGCCCTCGGCGCGACGGGCACGAGCGCGCTGCCCCTGGCCGTCGGCACCGCCGTCTCCTTCGTCGTCGCCTACGCCTCCATCGCCTGGCTGCTGAGGTTCGTCGCCAAGCACTCCTTCAACGCCTTCGTGATCTACCGGATCGTGGTCGGGCTGCTGCTCTTCGGGCTCTTGGGTGCGGGTGTGATCAACAGCTGACACGGGCGCCCGCCAGTCGGCCGGCCGGGCGGTTCCCGGTCGGCGTCGCGTGTTCACACCCGGTGAACCTCACCCACCTGCTCCCCTTGACACCACCCACACCTCACCCGGAGTATCACTCCCGTGAACCTGTCAGACAGCCGGACAGCCGGACAGCCGCCGAGGCGGGTCAGCGCCATGGAAGCGGTCCTTGCGCACCTTCGCAGTGCCATCGAGCGCGGCGAGTACGCCATCGGGGACAAACTCCCCTCCGAGGCGGAGCTCTGCCGCAGCCTGGAGATCAGCCGGCCCGTGCTGCGCGAGGCCCTCAGGGCCCTGCAGACCATGGGCCTGACCGTCTCCAAGACCGGCAAGGGCACCTTCGTCGTCGCCAGCGCGGTCGAGGACCCGACCTTCGGCGACTACGCGGCCAGCGACCTGCTGGAGGTGCGCCGGCACGTCGAGATCCCGGTCGCCGGATACGCGGCAGTGCGCCGCACCCCGGAGAACCTCGACCACCTGGCTCACCTGCTCGACCGTATGGAGCGGGAGACGGACACCACCGCGTGGGTCGCGATGGACACCCTCTTCCACCTGGCCGTGGCCGAGGCCGCCCAGAACCCGGTCTTCCGCCGGGTCATCGAGGAGATCCGCGACGCACTGGCGCGTCAGTCGGCCTTCCTCAACGAGCTGGGCGGCCGGCGCGAGCAGTCCAACCGCGAGCACCGGGCCATCGTCGAGGCGCTGATCGACGGTTCCGAACTCGACGCCACCGATGCCATGGCCCACCACCTGGACCGCGTCGAGACGACCCTCACCGACATCGTGCGCCCCGCGCGCACGGACAGCACCACGGAAGGCGGACCCGAGGCGTGAGTGAGCAGTCCCTGCACGAGGGCGTGCAGAAACGTTCCGTCCATGTCGACGCCGGAGACGCCGGCTACAGCAAGTCCCTGAAGTCGCGGCACGTCAACATGATCGCCATCGGCGGAGCCATCGGCACCGGCCTGTTCCTCGGCGCCGGCGGCCGTCTCGCCGACGCCGGGCCGTCTCTGTTCATCGCCTACGCGGTCTGCGGCGTCTTCGCCTTCCTCGTCGTGCGCGCCCTCGGCGAACTCGTTCTGTACCGGCCGTCCTCCGGCGCCTTCGTGTCGTACGCCCGGGAGTTCATGGGCGAGAAGGGCGCGTACACCGCGGGCTGGATGTACTTCCTGAACTGGGCGACCACCGGCATCGCCGACATCACCGCGGTGGCGACGTACACGCACTACTGGGGCATGTTCTCCGACATCCCGCAGTGGGTGATCGCACTGATCGCCCTCGCGGTCGTCCTCACCGTGAACCTGATCTCGGTGAAGATCTTCGGCGAGCTGGAGTTCTGGTTCGCGATCATCAAGGTCGGCGCGCTCGTCGTCTTCATGTGCATCGGCATCTTCCTGCTGGTGACCCAGCAGCCGGTGGACGGCCACACCCCCGGCCCGTCCCTGATCACCGACCATGGCGGCCTCTTCCCCAGCGGCCTGCTGCCGATGCTGCTGATCGTCCAGGGCGTCGTCTTCGCCTACGCCTCCGTCGAGCTGGTCGGCGTCGCCGCCGGTGAGACCGAGAACCCCGAGAAGATCATGCCGAAGGCGATCAACTCGATCATGTGGCGCGTGGGCCTCTTCTACGTCGGCTCCGTCCTCCTGCTCTCGATGCTGCTGCCCTGGTCGTCGTACAAGGCGGGCGAGAGCCCCTTCGTCACCGTGCTGTCCAACATCGGCATCCCGGCGGCCGGCGGCGTCATGAACCTGGTCGTGATGACCGCGGCCATGTCCTCGCTCAACTCCGGCCTGTACTCCACCGGCCGCATCCTGCGCTCCATGGCCATGTCCGGCTCCGCCCCGAAGTTCACCTCGGTGATGAGCCGCAGCCAGGTGCCGTACGGCGGCATCCTGCTGACCAGCGGTATCTGTGTCCTGGGCGTCGGACTCAACTTCGTCGTCCCGGCCGATGCGTTCGAGATCGTGCTGAACTTCGCCGCGATCGGCATCCTCGCCACCTGGGGCATGATCATGATCTGTCACCTGCTCTTCTGGCAGAAGACCCAGAAGGGCGAACTCGACCGGCCTGGCTACCGACTGCCGGGCTCCCCCTGGACCGAACTCGTGACGCTGGCGTTCCTCGCCTGCGTCCTGGTCCTCATGTACGCCGACGGAGGCGCCGGCCGCACCACCGTGCTGTGCCTGCCGTTGATCGTCGCAGCGCTGGTCGCCGGCTGGTACGCCATCCGCGGCCGTGTCGCCCGCACCGCCACCAAGACCGACGCGTGAGACCCGTGTCGGTCGACAAACCCTCATCGACCCACGAAACCAGGCAGTGATGTACAGCAGCTCCATGGCGGACGCACCCCTTGTCCGCGAACCCCTCCACGCCCCCGTCGCCCACCTCATACGCGGCGGAATGATCGAAGGCACCCACTACGGCTCCGTCGTCGTCCTCGGCGCCGACGGCAAGGTGGATTTCCAGCTCGGTGACATCGAGGCCGCCTTCTACCCACGCTCCGCGCTCAAGCCCGTCCAGGCCGTCGCCATGGTCCGGGCCGGGCTCCCGCTCGACGGCGAGCTCCTCTCGCTCACCGCGGCGAGCCACTCCGGCGAGGAACGCCACCTCGCCGGAACCCGGCGCATCCTCGAACTCGCCGGGCTCACCGAGGACCACCTGCGCAACGTCCCTGACATGCCGTTCGACCCGGTCGTCCGGGACGCCTGGGTGCGGGAGGGCCGCCTGCCCTCCCGGCTCGCCCAGAACTGCTCCGGCAAGCACGCGGCGATGCTGTACACCTGCGCGCTCAACGGCTGGTCCCTGGACGACTACCTCGACCCCGGTCACCCCCTTCAGCAGGCCATCGCGGAGATCGTCGAGGACCTCACCGGGCAGCGGATCGCACGGGTGACCGTCGACGGGTGCGGGGCGCCGCTGTTCTCCGTGTCGCTCCATGGGCTCGCCCGCGCGGCCGCTCGTATCACCACCGCGGTGCCGGGCACGCCGGAGGCGCGGGTCGCCGACGCGATGCGTGAGCATGCGGAGATGGCCTCCGGCACCGGGCGGGACGTGGCCTCGTTGATGCGGGCCGTGCCGGGGCTGCTGGCCAAGGACGGGTTCGAGGGCGTTCAGGTCGCTGCGCTGGCGGACGGGCGGGCCGTCGCGGTGAAGATCGCCGACGGGGCGAACCGGGCGCGGGTGCCGGTTGCCGCGGCGGCGCTTGAGTGGGCCGGGGTGGACCCCGACCTGCTCACCGAATTCCGGGGCGAGGCCCTCTTGGGCGGTGGCCGGGAGGTCGGGTGTGTGCGGCCCGTTCGTTCGCTGGAGCCGGTTGTTGTTTCGGCTTGCGCCTAGTGATCCCAGCGGACATGTCGTTCCGTGACTGCGGGCCGTTTGCGGCTGGTCGCGCCCACGCGGCGGTAGCCGCAAATCGAAAACGCCCCGCGCCCCTTGCAGGGGCGCATCACCTACGTACCTAAGAAAGAGACCCTCACTCTCATGACCGCCACCGTCCGCAGTGAGCACGACCTGCTCGGCGACCGTGACATCCCCGCCGATGCCTACTGGGGCGTGCACACCCTGCGCGCCACCGAGAACTTCCCCATCACCGGGACGCCGATCTCCGCCTACCCCCACCTCATCGACGCCCTCGCCGCCGTCAAGGAGGCCGCCGCCCTCGCCAACGAGGAGCTCGGGCTGCTGGAGGGCAAGAAGGCCGCTGCCATCGTCGCCGCCTGTCGGGAGATCCGGTCCGGCAAACTGCACGACCAGTTCGTCGTCGACGTCATCCAGGGCGGCGCCGGCACGTCGACCAACATGAACGCCAACGAGGTCGTCGCCAACCGGGCGTTGGAGCTGCTGGGGTTCGAGAAGGGGCAGTACCAGCACCTGCACCCCAACGAGGACGTCAACCTCGGCCAGTCGACCAACGACGTCTACCCGACCGCCGTCAAGATCGCGACGGTGTTCGCGGTGCGCGGGCTGCTCAAGGCGATGGCTGTACTCCAGGACGCTTTCGCCCGAAAGGCCGTCGAATTCCGCGACGTGCTCAAGATGGGCCGTACGCAGTTGCAGGACGCGGTGCCCATGACGCTCGGTCAGGAGTTCTCCGCGTATGCCGTCATGATCGACGAGGACCGGTCCCGTCTTGCCGAGGCGGTCGAGCTGATCCATGAGATCAACCTGGGTGCGACGGCCATCGGTACCGGGCTGAACGCCCACGCCGGGTACGCCGAGTCGGCCCGCCGCCACCTCGCCGGGATCACCGGGCTCCAACTGGTCACCGCGGCCAACCTGGTCGAGGCGACCCAGGACTGCGGCGCGTTCGTCCAGATGTCCGGCGTCCTCAAGCGCATCGCCGTCAAGCTCAGCAAGAGCTGCAACGATCTGCGGCTGCTGTCGTCCGGTCCGCGTGCGGGTCTGGGCGAGATCAACCTGCCTCCGGTGCAGGCCGGTTCGTCGATCATGCCCGGCAAGGTCAACCCGGTGATCCCCGAGGTCGTCAACCAGGTCGCCTTCGAGGTGATCGGCAACGACGTCGCCATCACCATGGCCGCCGAGGCCGGACAGCTCCAGCTCAACGCCTTCGAGCCGATCATCCTGCACTCCCTGTCGGAGTCCATCACCCATCTGCGGGCCGCCTGTCTGACCCTCGCCGAGCGCTGCGTGGACGGCATCACCGCCAACACCGAGGCCCTGCGCCGGACCGTGGAGAACTCCATCGGCCTGGTCACCGCCCTGAACCCGCACATCGGCTACACGGCCGCCACCGACATCGCCAAGGAGGCCCTCGTCAGCGGCCGCGGCGTCGCCGAACTCGTCCTGGAGAAGGGCCTGTTGCCCGCCGAGACCCTCGCCGACCTGCTCCGCCCGGAGATCGTCGCGGGCAGCGGCCAGGCCCTGGCCTGAACCGGCCGCAGACCGCTGAAGCGCAGCCGGACCGGCAGGGAGGCACAATGGTGATCATGGCAGCGTCGACGTCGTCACTGACCTTCCAGCCGATCCTGGAGCGCATCGCGGAGGAGATCGGGCGGACCCCCGGCCGCGGCCGGCCCGCCGACTACATCCCGGCGCTCGCGGCCTGCGACCCGCGCAGCTTCGGCATGGCCGTCGCGGAACGCGACGGCACGGTGTACGGCGTGGGGGACTGGCGCGAGCCGTTCTCCACGCAGTCCATCACCAAGGTCTTCACCCTCGCCCTCGACCTGGCACGGGAGGGCGACGAACTCTGGGAGCACGTGGGTCGCGAGCCCTCCGGCAACCCCTTCAACTCCCTGATCCAGCTGGAGTACGAGAACGGCATCCCCCGCAACCCGTTCATCAACGCCGGCGCCCTCGTCGTCACCGACCGACTCCAGACCCGTACCGGAGACGCGGCGGGCGAACTCCTGGCCTTCCTGCGCGCCGAGAGCGGCAACCCCACCCTGGACTTCGACAGGGACATCGCCGCCTCCGAGTCCACGCACGGCGACCGCAACGCCGCCCTCGGCCACTTCATGGCGTCGTACGGCAACATCGACAACCCCGTGCCGGTCCTGCTCGACCAGTACTTCCGCCAGTGCTCCGTCACGGCGTCCTGCGCCGACCTCGCCCTGGCCACCACCTTCCTGGCCCGCCATGGCGTCCGCGCCGACGGCACCCGACTGCTCACCCGCAGCCAGGCCAAACAGGTCAACGCGGTCATGCTGACCTGCGGGACGTACGACGCGGCGGGCGAATTCGCGTACCGGGTGGGCCTGCCCGGCAAGAGCGGAGTGGGCGGCGGCATCATCGCGGTGGTGCCGGGGCGGTGCACGTTGTGCGTGTGGAGCCCGGGCCTGGATGAACGGGGCAATTCGGTGGCAGGGGTGGCGGCTCTGGACAGATTCACCACCTTGACGGGCCTGTCGGTGTTCTAGAAGGGGCCGTTGTGACGCCCCTGCAAGGGGCGCGGGGAACTGCGCGACCAGCCACAACGCTCCCGCTGTCTGCAATCCACCTCACCAGGCAGACGCGTCGCAGTCTTCAACACACGGCCACAATCGATCACCGGCCGGTCATACCCCGGCTTCCCCCCGGAGGGCACCGCGTCAACTTCCGGCCACCCCGCGTTGACACCCTGACCGAGTGTTGGCCATGGCTTTCCCCATCGATCTCCGCCGCTGCCAGATCCTCGGTCTGGCAGGCACCGCCTTCCTCGCCCTGGGCGGTGAGTCGGCAGGTGCGCTGCCGGTCCGGGAAATCCTGGCCCCGAGCTCGGCGCACGCGGCGCTGGGCCTGGTCGGCGTCTACTTCGGCGTCGTCCTGCTGATAGCGGCGTGGCTGATGCTCGGGCGCCTCGTGCGCAGCGCCGATCCGCCGACGCCACGGGCCCTGCTGCTGGTGCTGGCGGTGTGGGCCACCCCGCTGCTGATCGCGCCGCCGCTGTTCAGCCGGGACGTGTACAGCTACCTGGCCCAAGGTGCCATGGTCGACGCGCACATCGACGTGTACTCGTACGGCCCCTCCCACCTCGGTGGCCCGCTCGCGGACGAGGTCGCCCCGCTGTGGCGGCACACCGGGGCCCCGTACGGCCCGGTGTTCCTCGGCGTCGCCTCCGCCCTGTCCGCCGTGACCCGCGGTGAACTCCCCGCCGGGCTGCTCGGCATGCGCCTGATAGCCCTCCTCGGGGTGGCGCTGATGGCGGCCGCGCTGCCGCGCCTGGCCCGGCACAGCGGAGCCGACCCGTCCGCGGCGCTGTGGCTGGGGGCCCTGAACCCGCTCGTGCTGCTGCACCTGGTGGCGGGCGCCCACAACGACGCCATCATGCTCGGCCTGCTCGGTGCCGGCCTGGTCGCCGCGCTCGGCCGGTGGCCGGTCCTGGGCGCCGTACTCGTCACGCTCGCCGCTCTCGTCAAGGCGCCCGCGGCGCTGGGCCTCGCCGCGGTCGTACTGCTCCAGATGCGGGCCGGGCACCACCCGGTGAAGGCCGTGGTCACCACGGCGGCCGCGTCCGCCGCCACCACGGTCGCCGCGACGGCCGTGGCAGGCACGGGATACGGCTGGATAGGCGCCCTGGACACCCCGGTCTCCTCGCAGAACTGGGCGCTCACCAGCCTGCTCGGCCGTGCCACCGCCTCGCTGCTGGAGCAGGCCGGCAGTGACCTGGCGCCGCTGGCCGTCCCCGTCTGGCACACCTTCGGCATCGTGCTCACGGCGGTCCTGGTGCTGCTCATATGGTGGCGCTGGCGACCACGCCCCGTGTACGCGCTCGGTCTGAGCCTGGCGGCCGTGGCCGCCTTCGGACCGGCGATCCGCCCCTGGTACGCCCTGTGGGGCCTGTTCCTCATCGCCGCCGCCGCGCCCAGCACCTCGGTACGGCACCGGGTGGCGGCCCTGACGGGAGTGCTCGCGCTCGCCGTCCTGCCCAGCGGCGGCGCCGCGGACGTCGGCCAGCTGGTGCTGGCGGTCTCCGGGGGCGCGCTCGCCGTGGTCGTTCTGTGGCAGGCGCATCTCGCTGCGCAGGCCCCGGCTCTGGAGCGCACCGCATGAGACTTCCGCGTACCGACCGCGGCCGGCTCGTGCTGGTCCTCGTGCTCGCCGCCGCCGTGACCGTCTTCACCGCCACCGTGCCGCTGCTGCGCGACTGGTTCGACCTGCGCGTCTACTACGGCACCGTGGACAGCTGGATCCACCACGGCGGCCGTCTCTACGACTACCGGGTGCCCGGCACGACGTACGGCTTCACCTACCCGCCGTTCGCCGCCGTCGTCATGCTGCCCATGGCGCTGGTCGGTCTGCACGTCGCGATCGCGATGGCGCTGCTGCTCAACCTGGCGGCACTGGCCTTCTCGCTGCGGGTGCTGGCGGGACGGTCCTGGCGGCGCTACGGCTGGTACGGCTGTGCCCTCGTCGCGTGCGGGCTGGCCCTGTTCGAACCGCTGCGGGACACCTTCAGCTTCGGCCAGGTGAACATCCTGCTGCTCGCCCTGGTGCTCCTCGACTGCTGGTTGCTCGCGACGGGCCGGGAGCGCTGGGCGGGCGTGGGCATCGGGCTCGCGGCCGCGATCAAGCTGACGCCGGCCGCGTTCATTGGCCTGCTCCTGGTGGCCCGGCGCTGGCGAGCCGCCGCAGTGGCCACGGCCGTCGCCGCCGCGGCCACGGCGCTGGCGGCCTGGGTGGCCCCCGACGCCTCCCGCTTCTACTGGACGCACGCGATGTGGGACACCACCCGCGTGGGCCGCCTCGACTACGTCTCCAACCAGTCGCTGCAGGGCATCCTGGCCCGGCTGGACGTGTCGAGCCGCGAGGCCTGGGCGGTCGTGGTGCTGGTGGTCCTGGGCGTCTGGGTGGCGCGCACCCGCCGCGCGGTCGTGGCGGGGGACTGGACGGCGGCGTTCGCCCTGACCGGGCTGACCGCCTGTCTGGTCAGCCCGATCACCTGGGTCCACCACCTGGTGTGGCTGCTGCCGTCGTTCGCCGTCCTCGTCCGCGCCGGGCACCTGCGGATCGCGGGCGCCCTGCACGCCGTGTTGTGCACCAGCGTGGTGTGGCTGTGGTTCGACGACGCGTCCGGTGTCGACGGCTTCCTCGGCAGCAACGCCTACGCCTGGATCACGCTCGGCCTGCTGCTGTGGCTGCCCGTCGGTCAACTCGGCGTCGACCGCTCGACCCTGCCCCGGGTCACCAGCGACACGGCACCGGCGCCCATCCCGGCGGCGCCCGCGATCGCGAAGGCCTCGGCCCAGCCGGGCTCGGCCTCCGGTTCCACCGCCGCGACCACGGGCACGGTCGCGGGCCCCGGCCCCGGCCTCGGCCTGACCCGCAACGCGTCCAGCGAGCCCACCGGTTCGACCCGCCCGGCCGCCCCGAACCCCCAGTCGAGCAGTTCGCCGGCCTCCTCGTAGACGGCGAACCCGCCCGCCCGGGGGTTCATCACGGTGACGACGAGGGTGCGCTCGCCCCGGCGGGCGGCGGCGATGAGCGTGTTGCCCGCATGGCTGGTGTAGCCGTTCTTGATGCCGATCAAGCCGGGGTAGCGGTCCACGCCGTCCGCGCCGGTCAGCAGGCGGTTGGTGTTCTGGATCCCGTACGACCAGCCGCCCCGGCCGGGGAACCGCGCCTGGGTGGTGCCGCAGTACCGCGCGAACTCGGCGTTGCGCAGCCCCGCCCGGCCGAACACCGCCAAGTCGTACGCCGACGACACCTGGCCGGGCGCGTCGTAGCCGTCCGGCGACACCACGTGCGTGTCGAGGGCGCCCAGGGAGCGCGCCTTGGCCTGCATGCGCTCGGCCGTGAAGCGCCAGCCGCCGTTGAGCGAGGCCAGCACCCGCACGGCGTCGTTGCCCGAGCTGAGGAACACCCCGCGCCACAGATCGGCGACCTGGTACGTACGTCCCTCGGCGACCCCGACCAGACTGCTGCCGACCCCGATCCCGGCGAGCTCCTCCTCGCGCACCGTGTGCCGGATGATGCCGGGCAGGGTCGGCAGCACGGTGAGGGCGAACAGCGACTTGAGTGTGCTGGCGGGCGGCAGCTTCCGATGTGCGTCGTACGCGGCGAGCACCTCGCCGGTGCCGGCGTCGGCCACCAGCCACGACAGCGCGGAGACATGCGGAACACGGGGCGCCCCGGCGTACGGCCGCACCTGAGTGCCGGACCCGTACAGCTGGGTGGGAGGTGGCGTTGCCGCCTGGTGCCTGCCAGGGGTGTCGGGGTCGCGCCCGGGGCGGGCGACGGCGGTGGCGGGTGCGAGCGCCAGCAGGCCGGTCGCGCACAGCGCGCAGGTGGACACCCGGGCCCGGAAAGTAAATCCGATCTTCATACCGCCAACGTAGGAACGGACGCGCCCTACACCGCGCTGCCCGGGCCGGTCGGGGCGCGGCGGCACCCGGACGGGCGATGCCGGAGCGGATCTGTCATTCGCCGGGAAGTGTCGGCTGGATCCGCCGAAGGAACGTGGCGTTGTCGGGCGTCTCGCGCATGCGCTCCAGCAGCGTCTCCAGGGTGGACTGGCCGTCCCGGGTCTGCAGGGCCCGGCGCAGTCCGCGCACGGCGGTCAACTCGGCCGGGGGCAGGAGCAGTTCCTCGCGGCGGGTACCGGAGGGGGTGATGTCGACGGCGGGGAAGACGCGGCGGGAGGCGAGGTCCCGGCTCAGACGCAGCTCCATGTTGCCGGTGCTCTTGAGCTCCTCGAAATAGAAGTCGTCGGCCCGGGAGCCGGTCTCCACGAGGGCCGTGGCGAGGATGGTGAGCGAACCGCCCTCCTCGGCGAGGCGCGCGGCACCGAAGAACCGCTTCGGCCCCTGCAGCGCGGCCGCGTCGACGCCGCCGCTCAGGGTGCGGCCACCGGACCCGGCCGCGTTGTTGTGCGCCCGGCACAGCCGGGTCAGGGAGTCGAGCAGGATGACGACGTCCTCGCCCGCCTCGACGAGCCGCTTGGCGCGTTCGATGACGAGCTCGGCCAGCGCGATGTGCTGCTTGGGTGCCCGGTCGAAGGTCGAGGCATACACCTCGCCCCGCACCGAGCGCCGCATGTCGGTGACCTCCTCGGGGCGTTCGTCGAGGAGCACCACCATCAGCCGGCACTCCGGGTGGTTACCCGCGACGGCGGCCGCGATCTGCTGGAGCAGCACGGTCTTGCCGGTCTTGGGCGGGGCGACGATCAGGCCCCGCTGACCCTTGCCGACAGGGGCGATCAGGTCGTGGACACGCCCGGCCAGGCCGGACGCCCGGTGTTCGAGGCGGATCCGCTCACGCGGGTGCAGTGGCGTCAGATCGCCGAAGCTGGGGCGGTTCCTGGCCGGGGCGCGGCCGTTGACGTGGGCGACTTCGGTGAGGGTGCGCCGGTCGCCGCGTACACCGTCGACGAGGTCGCCCTTGCGCAGGCCGTAGCGGCGGATGAGCGCGGGGGAGACCTGAAGGTCGGAGGGCGTGGGCCACAGGTTGTCGGCGCGCAGGTGCCCCTTGCCGCTCGCGTCGATGTCGAGGACACCGGTGACGGCCGGGGTCTGCTGCTGGACTGGGGGGTGTTCGAGTGTGGTGATCATGGTGGTCGGTCCTTTCACGGACGGAAGGCATGGGACATGCGGAGGGAAGGGGTGTGCCGCGGAAACCGGGAAGGCGGACAGAGCGCCTTCGGGCGGCGGGAAACAACACCTCGGACACGGCAGATCCGCTGGTCACGAGATGGTGATGAGAAGCCGGTACGCCTACCGGCGAACTGAGAGAGAACTGGCACCGGCGCCACAACCGGGCGTACACAGGTGCTGACGCGACGGTAGCACGAACGTTCAGCGCGTGGCGAGCAATCCGTAAAGCAGTGGGATGCGCGGCTCGGGGAGACGCCACCAGCCGGAGGGGGTGCGCTCCATATGCGGCCAGCGCTGCCAGGGCAGCTCGTCGCTCTCACGCAGCCGCCGGATGTTCAGTCCTGCTCCGCTCAACGCTTCTACGACCTCTCCTATTCCGTGCATCCACTCATAACTGTCCGTGGCGCCTTCGACGGCAGGGCCGTCGGTGTAGCTGCGTGTCGCGTCCCGGTGCACGGCACCGTCGCCGCCCAGGTAGTCATGGCGCAGGAGCAGCTCGGGCCCCTCGCCCGGACCGGGCTTGGGACCGAGGGAATTGAGCAGCGGGTGGAACTCCACGATGTACAACCGCCCGCCCGGACGCAGGAGTCGGGCCACGACACCGGCCCAGCGGTCGAGGTCGGGCAGGTAGCACAGCGCGCCCTTGCCGGTGTACACCACGTCGAACTGACGCCGCCCCAGGGCCTCCACGGCGTCGTACACATTGGCCTGTACGTACGTGACGTCGAGCCCGGCCCGCTGTGCGATGCCGCCCGCGGCAGCCACGGACGCCGCGGAGAAGTCCAGGCCGACGGCCCGCGCGCCGCGCTGCGCGAAGGCGATCGTCTCGGTGCCGAGATGGCACTGCAGATGGAGCACATCGCGGCCGGCCAGCTCACCGAGGTCGTCCCATTCGAAGGAGGCGAACCAGCGCGCGGGATCGAGATCCCGGTCGAGGCCGTAGAACCGGCTGGCGAGGTGGACGGGGGTGCGGGCGTCCCAGTTCGCCTGGTTGGCCGACATCATCCGCGCGTGCTCGTCGGTGGTCATGAGGACATCCAATCGCGAACGGACCGTGCGCGCGGGCAGAAATTCCGGGCGCGGGCCGCCCGGGTGTCGATTCGCTCCGGTCCCGTTCGTCGGTGGGGTGTAGGAAGCTCATGAGGACCGGGAGGAACTGTGAAGTACATGCTGCTCGTCTGCGGTGACGACACCGCCGACGCCTCGGGCATGACCCCCGTAGAGCCCTGGGTCGAAGACCTCGGCGACCGCCGGGTACGCCTGCACGGCCACCGGCTCGCGCTCCCCGGCCGGGCGGTCACCGTGCGGGTGCGCGGCGGCGAGGTGCTGCGCAGCGACGGCCCGTTCGCGGAGACGAAGGAGTACGTCGCCGGGTTCGACATCCTGGAGTGCGACAGCCTGGAGGAGGCGATCGAGGCGGCCGCGCGGCATCCCGTGGCCGCCGTCGGGGCCATGGAGGTGCGGCCCTTCTGGGAGGAGGAGGACGCCGAGACGCGGATCCGCGCGCTGGACGCCGAGCTGACCTCGGCGCTGCGGGAGCGTGACGTCGACCGCATGGCTGCCTGCTACGCGCCGGATGTGGCGGAGTTCCGCGACGGTCGGGAACTGCGGGGGATCGGGTCCCTGCGCAAGTCGATGGAGGAAGGGCTCGGGCACGTCACCGGCCCTGTCACCCGTGAGGTACTGGACTTCCGCGTCCACGTCGACGAGAGCATCGCCTTCGGCCACGCCCTCGTCCGCCTGCGCGCCACCCGTACGGACGGTGCGCCTATCGACGACCTGATGCGCGTCACCACCGGCTACCGCGACGCCGGTCTGCGCTGGCTGATCGCGCACGAGCACGTCTCTCCCACCACCGAGGAGCGGTCATGAAGTACGTCCTGTTCATCTGCACCCCTGCCGGCGGCGAGGAACTCAGCCCCGAGGAGATCGCCGAGGACCCCCGCTTCACCTCGTACATCGACGAGGTCCGCAGCCGTGACGTAGTCAAGGGCGGAGCCCGCCTGCGCCCGCACACCGACGCCACGACCGTCCGCGTCCAAGGCGACGAAGTGCTGCTCAGCGACGGACCCTTCGTGGAGTCCAAGGAGTACGTCGCCGGCATCGACATCATCGAGGTCGCCGACCTGGACGAGGCCATCTCGCTGGCGTCCCGGCATCCCGCTGCCCTCGGCGGCGGCTCGGTCGAAGTGCGGCCGGTCTGGGAGTGAGCGCCACGAACGCCGTCGAGGAAGCCGTCGCCGCCGCCTTCCGCGAGGAATGGGGCCAGGTCGTCGCCACCCTGATCCGGGTGACCGGCGACTGGGACCTCGCCGAGGAGTGCGCCCAGGACGCCTTCGCGCAGGCCCTCGACCGGTGGCGGCGCGACGGAGTGCCGCGCCGCCCCGGCGCCTGGCTGACCACGACCGCCCGCAACCGAGCCCTGGACGTACTGCGCCGGGAGGCGGTGGGAGCGGCGAAACTCCGGGAGGTGGCGGTGCTGGCCCGCGACGAACCGCCGTACGGACCCGAGAACGACAGCGGTGACGGCAGCGGCGTGCAGGACGACCGGCTGCGGCTGATCTTCACCTGCTGTCATCCCGCGCTGCCCATCGAGGCCAGGGTCGCACTGACGCTGCGCACGCTCGCGGGGCTGACCACACCGGAGATCGCGCGCGCCTTCCTCGTCCCCGAGGCGACCATGGCGCAGCGTCTGGTGCGCGCCAAGCGGAAGATCCGCAACGCCGGAATCCCGTACCGGATCCCGCCCGCGCACCTCCTGCCCGAGCGCACGACGGGCGTGCTCGGTGTGATCTACCTGCTGTTCAACGAGGGCTACGCGGCGACCGCCGGTGCCGATCTCGTCCGTACGAACCTCTGCGCCGAGGCGATCCGCCTGGCCCGCGTCCTGGCCCGGCTCATGCCCGACGAGCCCGAGGTGCTCGGCCTGCTCGCGCTCCTGCTGCTGCACGACGCCCGCCGGCACACCCGCGTGGACGCCGCCGGCGACCTGGTGACCCTGGAGGACCAGGACCGTACGGCCTGGGACCGTGCCGAGGCCGACGAGGGCGCCGCCCTGCTGGAGACCGCGCTGCGGCGCGGACGCCCCGGGCCGTACCAGATCCAGGCCGCCATCGCCGCCTGCCACACCACCGTGCCCACCGCCGAGGACACCGACTGGGCCGACATCGCCGCCCTGTACGGCGAGTTGGCGCGTCTGGTGCCCTCCGCCGTGGTCCGTCTGAACCGTGCGGTGGCCGTCGGCATGGCCGAGGGCACGGACGCGGGCCTCGCCCTGGTCGCGGAGCTGGAGGAGCAGGGCGATCTGGCCGGGTACCACCTGCTGCCGGCCACCCGCGCCGATCTGCTGCGCCGCAGCGGCCGTACGGACGAGGCGGCGCAGGCGTACCTCAGGGCGCTGGAGCTGGTGGAGAACGACGCGGAGCGGAGGTTCCTCGAAAGGCGGCTCGCGGAGTGTCGATCCGGGTGAGGGCCGTTCGTCGGTGGGGTGAGAGCGCCCTTCGGTGGCGCCGACCACACCCTGACGACACTCCCGTCCGGTCGCGACGGGCGGGCCGGCGCTGGTCGGCGCGGGCAGTCTGCTGCCGGCCGGGGTGCCGGTGGACGGCCGCTTCGTACGGGACCTGTTGCCCTCGCGGCGCTGACGGCCGGCCACCGGGCCGCGTTCACGGCCTGCGCCGTGCCGGCCTGCGCACTGGTGGTCCTGCGCGCGCCCCGGCGCCGACGTCCCGAGCGGCCGGAGACGGCTGTCACGCCGACTGCGCCGCCGCCTCCTTCGCGATCCGGTCGAACTGCGCGCCCATCGCCTCGGCCAGCGCCTGCAAGCCCGACAGCGGACGGACCATGACCATGAAGTCGTCGATCAGCCCGTCCTCGTTGACGTGCAGGAAGTCGCACCCGGTGATCTCCCGGTCGCCCACGCGCGCGGTGAAGACCAGCGCATGATCCCGGCCGCCCGGGTCGTTGATCTCGCGCACATAGCGGAAGTCCTCGAAGACCCGCACCACAGCGCGCAGGATCGCCGCCGTGATGGCCTTGCCGGCGTACGGCTTGAACACGGCCGGGCTGGTGAAGACGACGTCGTCGGCCAACAGAGCCTCGACGGCATCGCTGTCGCCTGCTTGCACCGCCTCGCGGAACGCGCGCATCGGGTCACCTCATAGTCAAATAGTTGAGTAGGTGCCGATGAGAATAATCACCTGCTGTTAACGTGTCCACATGTCCCTCAAGTACGCCGTCCTCGCCGCCCTCCTGGAGGGCGAGGCCTCGGGTTACGAGCTGTCGAAGGTCTTCGACGTCTCGTTCGCCAACTTCTGGCCGGCGACGCCGCAGCAGCTCTACCGTGAGCTCGAACGGCTCGCGCAGGACGGCCTCGTCGAGGCCCGGTTCGTGCAGCAGGAACGACGCCCGAACAAGCGGATGTTCACGCTCACCGACGCCGGACGCGAGGACCTGCGGACCTTCGCCGCGGAGCCGCCCCGCAGGCCCACCGCCATCCGCGACGAACTCCTGATCAAACTCCAGGCCATGGAGGACCCCGAGGCCACCCGCGCCCTGATCGAGGAGCGCATGACGTGGTCGCGCGGCAAGCTCGACCGCTACGAACGCGTCCGCGACCGCCTCCTCGACGGGCGCACCGAGGACGAGTACCTGAGCGAGTCCGACCGCATCGGGCCGTATCTGACGCTGCTGGCCGGAATCTCCTTCGAGCAGGAGATCCTGCGCTGGTGCGAGCGCGTTCTCACCGTCCTGCGGCACCGAGTGCCCACGGGGTGACGCGGATGTTCAGCCCCGAAGGCCCCTCCCTGCGCGAACTCGCCGTCCAGGCCCTGTCGTCCGTCGAGCGCGGATACGACCTGCTCGCCCCGAAGTTCGACCACACGCCGTTCCGCACCCCGGATTCCGTGCTCCGCGCGGTCGCCTCGGCGCTCGGCCGAACGGGCTCGTACGACGACGGCCTCGACCTGTGCTGCGGCACGGGCGCGGGGGTCGAGGTGCTGGCCGAGGTGTGCCGGCGCAGCGTCACCGGCGTCGACTTCAGCGCTGGCATGCTCGACGTCGCCCGGCGGCGGGTACGGGTCGGGGAGCAGCGCGTCGGCTGGGTGCGTGCCGACGCCCGCGCCCTGCCGTTCGCACCGGCCTTCGACCTCGTGGTGAGCTTCGGGGCGTTCGGGCACTTCCTTCCCCGTGAGCTGCCGGGCCTGTTCGCCCAGGTCCACTCCGTCCTGCGGCCCGGCGGGTGCTTCGCCTTCCCCGTCGTGGCCCCGCCCCGCCCCGCGTCCGTCGGCTACTGGATGCTGCTGGGCTTCGACACCGTGATGTGGGTGCGTAACGCTGTGTGGCGGCCGCAGTTCGTCATGTACTACCGGGCCTTCCGGCTCGCGGAGGTACGCGACGAACTGGCCCGCGCCGGCTTCGAGGTGGAGTCGCAGGTGCTGCCCGAGTTCGGACGGCGGCGGGACGGGAGCCCCCGGGTGCGGATGGTGGTGGCGCGGCGCCCGGATCGGACTGGTCAGACCGCCGCGGGCAGGGTGAACTCGTAGACCAGAGCGTCCTGTCGGGCGTCCATCACGAGGTCCGTGATCTCCAGGGGGCGGGCGTACTGGTCGTGCACGCGCCGGGTGACCCGCACCGAGGGTGCGCCCGGGAGCCGGGTGATGGTGTCCCGGTGGTGGAGGGTGAGGCCCGCCTTGCGCATCCAGTCGTAGGTGCGGCGCAGTTGGGTGGATTCGGTGCTGTCGGCGCGGTCGCCGTCGGCCCGGTCGCGGCAACGGGCGAGCTCCGCCACCTCGGCCAGGGCCACAGCCGAGAACGACGTCACCGCCGTACGCCGGCCACCACCGTCGGCGCCCGCGGACTCGTACCGGTGCACCAGGGTCGGCCGGTGCGTGGCCAGCCCCAGGGCCGCGGCGTGCTCCGGCGGGGGAGTCTCCCAGGCGACCGTCGCCCGGTCCACGGCGCCCGGGCCGGCCGTCCGGGCGCCGACCGGGAAGGTGAGGGTCGACGGGGTCTCGACCGGCGGACCGGACAGGGTGGCATGGCTGCCCCGCCGGTCGGTGGCGACCAGTCCGCGGTGGCGCAGCACCTCCAGCGCCTGCCGTACGGTCTCCCGGCTGACCCCGTAGTGCAGCGCCAACTGCCGTTCCGCCGGCAGCCGTTCACCGGGCGGGATGGTCCCGGCCCGCAGCTCGTCGAGCAACTGGGTGGCGATTCTCCAATAGAGGGGCTGCGCTTCGGTGAGGGGATGGTCGTGCGGGGTGGTGCGGGCCATGCCGCGCCTCCTGTTGGTGACGTGTTGTAGCCGTGCGGGTTCGTTGCGCCACCAGATCTAAGCATTGGTCTAAACCACGACGGAAGGGCGGTCTCTCACTTCGGCCGAAACGGTCCGCGCCGACAGGCCGTCACAGAGCGCCGTACAGGGCGTCTATCAGTGCCATCTTCCGCGGGTCGTCGGCGATATGAGGCCCCATCCGGTTCATCACATAGCCCAGCGACACCCCTGCCTCAGGGTCGGCCAGACCGCAGGAGCCGCCGAAGCCGTCGTGTCCGAAAGCCCGTGGGTTGGGCCCGTACGACCCGTTGGCCCCGCTCAGCCACAGGCCGAGCGCGACCTCCGTCTCGCTCTCGAACCCGGCGCCGAGCACCAGATCGCGGCAGGCGCCCTGCCCCTCGCGTACCCGCTCGGCCGCCTCGGCGGAGAGGATGCGATGGCCGTCGTACGACCCGCGTGCCGCGAAGATGCCGTACAGCGCGGCGACCGCCCGAGCCGTGCCGTGCCCGTTCGCGGCGGGCACCTCGGCAGCCCGCCACTCGGTCGTGTTGGCCTGAGCCGCCCCCACGACGGGGTTGGCCAGAGCGGCGATGGCGGCGGGCGCCAACTGGCTGAAGATCGCCGCCTGTTCACTGTTCGACGCGACCGGGGCATGCACCAGCTCGGCCGCCCGTCCGTACTCCTTCTCCGGCAGCCCGATCACGAAGTCGATGCCGAGCGGCCCGGTCACCTCCCGCTCCAGGAAGGCTCCGGGCAGCAGTCCCGAAACCCGCCGCACGACCTCCCCGACCAGGAACCCGTAGGTGAGCGCGTGATATCCGGACTGTGTCCCCGGCGCCCACCACGGCTCCATCGCGGCGAGCCGCTGGGTCGTCAACTCCCAGTCGCAGAGCTGCTGAAGCGAATGCGGCTCCCGCAGTCCGGACAGTCCGGCGCGGTGCGACAGCAGATGCCGTACGAGGATCTGTTCCTTGCCCGCGGCGGCGAACTCCGGCCAGTACGTGGCCACCGGCGCGTCCAGGTCGAGCAGCCCCCGGTCGACGAGGATGTGCGCGCACAGCGCCGTCGGCCCCTTGGTCGTCGACCACACGTTGACCAGAGTCTCGCGCTCCCAGGGGCGACTGTGAGCCGCGTCGGCCCACCCGCCCCACAGGTCCACGACGGTCTCGCCGCCGGCCCTGACCGCGACCGCGGCGCCCAGCTCCCCGCGCTCGCGGAAGTTCGCCTCGAACGCCGCCCGCACCGCCGCGAACCGCGGATCGCAGTGCCCGTGCACCTGTGCCTCGTGCTCCGCCATGGCCCACCCCTAGTCGTCGGCAGACGTCCGCTGACGTTCGCCGGAAACCCGGGCCGCGACCGGCGCGACCGGGCTCCTGAACGTACCGACTGGTCGGACTGGAGGGAAGGCGTCGAACACGCCGAACACGGCGATCGCATCGAGTTCACCCGAAGAACAGCGCACCTTCCGGCTCCCGGTGCCCCTCGACGGTGTGCCAGTAGTCGCGGGTCTCGACGGCGAGCCCGGCGGCGTCGAACCGCACGAAGACACAGCCGGCCAGCGTGGCCGGCGCGCCGTCCTCCTCGGCCAGGACCCGGAACTCGGCCACGGCCACCCCGTCCTCGCCGACCACCGGCGCGGAGAAGCGCACGTCGGTCACCCGCTCACCGGCGAACGACCAGCGCAGATACTCGGCCAGCTCCGCGCGCCCGCGGTGCGGCTCGCGGAACGGCATCGAGCGGTGGACACAGCCCTCGGCATACAGCTCCAGCAGGGCGTCCACGTCGTGCTCCGGCCAAGCCCGCTGCCAGACCCGGACGAACCGCTCCGCGGCCTCACGCGTCTCCATGCCGGACCTCTCAGGCGTGCGTGCGCAGCCAGTCCAGCTTGGCCGCCTCGTGGAACGGGCCGCCGCCCTCGTGGTCGTTGAAGTCGTACACCTCGATGGCCTTCCCGTCGTGGGCCCAGGCGTTGAAGGCCGCGAAGACGGTGGACGGCGGGCAGGTCTGGTCCTCCAGGGCCGCCGAGAACAGGGCGGGGGCCCGGCCGCGGGCCGCGAAGTGCACGCCGTCGAAGTACGACAGGGTGCGCAGGACGTCCTCGGTGCGGCCCCGGTGCGTCTTGAGGTAGAGGGCGATCTCGCGGTACGGGTGGCGGTCCGTCAGGGTCGCCGCGCGCGGGTAGTCGCACAGGAACGGCACGTCGGGCGCGATCGCCGTCAGGTCCGGGATCAGGCCGCCGACCGCGATCGTGATGCCGCCGCCCTGGCTCGCACCCAGCGCGACCGTGCGCGAGGCGTCCGTCAGCGGGTGGGAGCGGGCCGCCTCGACGGCACGGACCGCGTCCGTGAACACCCGGCGGTAGTAGTAGTTCTCGGGCGCGTCGACGCCTCGCGTCATGAACCCGGGGTACGCGGGCGCCGCACCCACCGGATCCGCCGTGCCACCACCGGCGCCCCACGCGCTGCCCTGGCCCCGCGTGTCCATCATGAAGTGCGCCCGGCCCGAGGAGGCCCACAGCAGGTTCTCGTGCGGCAGGCCGCGCCCGCCGCCGTACCCGAGGAACTCCACCACCAGCGGCACCGGCTCGGTGGCCCCGGCGGGCAGCCGCAGCCAGCCCTTCACCGGGTGACCGCCGAACCCGGCGAACGTCACGTCGTACACCTGCACCGTGGCCAGCCCCGTGTCGACCGGCTCGAAGCGGGCGTCCAGATCGTGTTCGCGCGCTTCCCCGAGGGTCTTGGACCAGAACGAGTCGAAGTCCTCGGGTTCGACGGACTTGCTGCGGTACTCGCGCAGTTCGTCGAGCGGAAGGTCGAACAGGGCCATGAAGGACCGCCTTTGCCAAGAGTGACTGCGGATGATCACACCGTACGTGGATGATCGGACGACTCGCCAGAACTTTGCCGGGCCATGTGCCTACGATGGCGCCATGACGTCTGCCGTCGAACCCCCGGTCAAGGCCGCGGAACTGCTGGTCAAGGACGCAGAACTGCTCATCGTGGACGGGGACCGGGAGATCCCGGGCGGCTGGCTGGCCGTCACCGGTGGTCGGGTCACCGGCGTCGGTGCCGCCGGGAGCGAGCCCGAGGCCCGGACAACCGTCTCGGCGGCCGGACGCCTGGTCACCCCGGGCCTGGTCAACACCCACCATCACATCTACCAGAACCTCACCCGTTCCTACGCGCCCGCCGTGAACGGCTCCCTGTTCGACTGGCTGACCACCCTCTATCCCCTCTGGGCGGACCTCGACGAGGAGGCCGCGTACGTGTCGGCGTACGTCGGCATGGCCGAACTGCTGATGGGCGGCTGCACCACGTCCGCCGACCACCTCTACGTCCATCCCCGCCCGCGCCTGGTCGACGCCGAGATCCGCGCCGCCCGCGACATCGGCTTCCGCTTCCACGCCACCCGTGGCTCGATGACCCGCTCCGTCGACGACGGAGGCCTGCCGCCGCGGAGCGTCACCCAGACCGACGACGAGGTGCTGGCCGACAGCGAGCGCCTGATCACGACGTACCACGACCCCGAACAGGGCGCGCTGGTGCGGGTCGCGCTCGCGCCCTGCTCACCGTTCTCGGTGACCAAGTCGCTGATGACGGCGACCGCGGAACTCGCCGAGCGCCACGACGTACGGCTGCACACGCACCTCGCCGAGGACCACGACGAGGACACGTACTGCCTCGAGACCTACGGCTGCCGCCCCGTCGAGTACTTTGAGCAGACGGGGTGGATGAGCGACCGCAGCTGGGTCGCGCACTGCATCTACCCGACCGGCGACGAACTGCGCCGACTCGCCGCCGCGGGCGTCGGCGTGGCGCACTGCCCCAGCTCCAACATGCTCATCGGCGGCGGCACCGCGCCCGTGAAGGAGATGCGCGAGCTGGGCCTGCCCGTCGGCATCGGCTGCGACGGCTCCGCCTCCACGGACCATGCCTCGCTCTGGATGGAGACCCGGGCGGCACTGCTGCTGGGCCGCTACCGAGGCGGACCCGGCGCGATGACCGCACGCGACGCCCTCGACATCGCGACCCGTGGCTCGGCGCGCTGCCTGGGCCGGGACGACGAGCTGGGCCACCTGCGGCCCGGGGCCTGCGCCGACCTCGTCGTGTGGGACCTGCACGAGGTCGCCCTCGCCGGCGCACTGAGCGACCCTGTGGAGGCCTGGCTGCGCTGCGGGCCGGCCCGGGCCTGGACCACTGTGGTCGGCGGCCGGATCCTGGTGGACCGGGGCGAGCCCCGGTTGGCCGGGCTGGCGGACGCGTTGCGCGGGCACGAGCGGATCGCGCGGCGGATGCAGCAGCGTGCCTAGGCGGCTGGCGACGGACGGCGGACTGCAGACGGCGGACTGCGGATGGCAGACCGCGGGTGGCCCGCTGTAGGCGGCCCCGCCGGGCAGGCGCCTCGGTCACGCCCGCCGGTCCGACCAGTCCGGCTCTGTCTCGGCCCACTCCTGCTCCCACTCGGCCAGCCGCCGCCGCATCGCGCCGTGGCGTACGACGGCATGGCCGAGCAGAATCACCGCGACCGCGCCGCCCGCGGCACACACGCCGATCGTGACGGTGTGCTGCCAGACGGCCATACCGCTCGCAGGCGGGGCCGTGCTCCGGCCCCGGGAGTCCAGCCACACGTCGACCGTGTCGCCGGCCCGTGTGCCCGCCGGGACGCGTGCCGTGGCCGTACGAGGGCCGCCTCCCGGCTCGGTCCAGCGCACCGTCGCTCTGGCTGACGGCTGCCGTCCGCCCTGCGCCAAGGGAACCGCGTCGACGGACTTGCCGAGGACCTCGGCCCTGACGTGCCGGCGATCGTCCCGCTGCTCCCGGGCCACCGTCCGGGCGCCGTCATGGGCCCACCATGCCGCGACCGCCCCGGCCAGGGGCGCGACCACGAGCAGCAAAAGGGCCACGGTGAGTACCGTCCACGCCTCGACGACATCCGACCGGCGCCGCAGTGGACTGCGCCGCCAGCGCCAGCCACGCACCCGATATCGCATGGCGTCCAGGTACCCCGAACGCCGGACATGGTTCCTGACGATCCCGGACGAAATGCGCTCCGTACCGGCCGTCGTTCAGCCGAAGCGTTCGATCCGGATGCGGTCCACGGGCTGACCTGCCGCCACGAGCAGGCGTGAGGCGTGCTCGGCGAATCCGTTGGAGCCGCACACATAGGCCTCCCACCCACCGGGTGGCTGCGCGGCCAGGAGTGGCGCCACATGTGCGGCGGCCATACGTCCTACGGGCACACCCTCCGGCGCACTGCGCGTGAACACGGGCGTCGTCTCCGCGCCGTACTCCTGCGCGTAGATCAGCTCCTCGGGACTGCGCGCCGACACCAGCAGTCGCAGCGGCACGTCCAGCCCCCGCGCCCGGTGGTGCCGCACCATCGACATCAGCGGTACGACGCCGGAGCCGGCGCCGACCAGCAGCGCGGGCCGGTCGCCGGGCCAGGCGAAGAAGCCGCTGACCGGGCCGCGGACCTCGACCGTGTCGCCGGGCTCGGCCACCGTGTGGAACCAGCTGGAGACCTCACCGTCCTCGACATGGTCCACGGTGAGCTCGATGTGCCCCGAGTCGTCCGGCGCGGACGCGATCGAGTAGTGGCGCTGGGCCACATAGCCGTCCTGTGCCGTTAGGCGCAGCAACAGGTGCTGGCCGGGCAGATGGCCCACCCAGGCAGGCACAGCGAGTCGGAACGTGGCGGCGAGCGGGGTCTCGCGGCGGACCTCGGTGATCGTGGCGGTCTGCCACATCGCGGCGGCCTCGTCGCCGACGGCGATCCGCCCGGGCACCGCGAAACGGGTCGGGGGAGCGAACGCCAGGGCTGCCTCGGCTGCCTCGGTTGCCTCAGTCACGTCCATCGCCTCAGTCACCCGAGTACCGCTGCTCTTCCCACGGGTTGCCGCGGGCGTGGTAGCCGTTCTGCTCCCAGAAGCCAGGCTCGTCGTGGTCGAGGATCCGCAGGCCCGCGATCCACTTGGCGCTCTTCCAGAAGTACAGGTGCGGCACCAGCAGCCGTGCCGGTCCACCGTGCTCCGGGGCGAGCGGCTTCCCGTCGTACTCCCAGGCGATCCAGGCCCGTCCGCCGGTCAGGTCGGCGAGCGGAAGGTTGGTGGAGTACCCGGTGTGTGAATAGGCGACGGCATGGGTGGCGGACACATGGGGCCGGACCACGGCAAGGAAGGCGTCCAGCGAGACGCCCCCGAACCGCACGCCGAACTTCGACCAGCTGGTCACGCAGTGGATGTCGCCCTCGTACCAGGACGCCGGCAGCTCGTGTGCCTGATCCCAGCTCCAGCTCCGTGGCTCCTCGACCAGACCGTCGATGCGGAAGGTCCACTCGGCGGGCGTCAGCTCGGGGGTGACCTCGGCGGACAGGACGGGCCAGTCGTCGCCCGCGTCGTACTGGCCGGGCGGCAGTGCGGCGTTCCGGACGCGGGGGCGTCCGGTGAAGCCTCGGGTGACGTTCATACGGGTGGTGCCTCCAGGCCGCCGTCGGCGGTGGCCCGCGGGTCGAGCGTGATCAGTGCGTGCTCATTCTTGCTCATTCAACCGTACGCGCTCCGGTGGCCCGCTTTCGCCGATGCACGGGAGCGTTCGTGATCGTTGGGGTAGGGTTTCCCTCCGGCCGGGACAGTCCCCGCCGCACGGAGTCCAGGAGGTGAGACCCATTACCGCTGTGTCAGGTCGGGTGCTCCCACCTCGAATCGGCGCGGATCACCGCCGGTAGGCGACCGCGAGAGCATCCTTCGGCTTCCGAAAGGCTCTCGGCTCCCATGCCTTCTCTCTTCTCCCCGTCACCCTCGCCTTCCCCGTCGCCCACGGCTGCCTTGCCTTCTGCTGCCTCGCCGCTCTCGCGTGACGCCGTCGTGACCGCACTCCGCGCAGCCGGCTGTGTCTTCGCCGAGGACGAGGCCCGGCTGATCCTGACAGCCGTCGGCACCCCGGACGAGCTGGCCGCCATGGTGGACCGGCGTGTCACCGGCCTGCCCCTCGAACTCGTCCTGGGCTGGGCCGAGTTTCGCGGGCTGCGCATCGCCGTGGAACCCGGCGTCTTCGTGCCCCGTCGCCGTACCGAGTTCCTGGTCGAGCAGGCCCTCGCCCATGCCCGGGACGCGTCCGTCGTCGTGGACCTGTGCTGCGGCTCGGGAGCGGTCGGCGCGGCGCTGGCCGCGGCACTCGGCCCGGTCGAGCTGCACGCCTCCGACATCGACCCGGCGGCGGTGCGCTGCGCCCGCCGCAACGTGGGCCCGTTCGGCGGTCGGGTGCACACCGGCGACCTGTTCGAGGCGCTGCCCGGTACCCTGCGCGGCCGGGTCGGGATACTCGCGGCGAACGTGCCGTACGTACCCACCGACGAAGTCGGGCTCCTGCCCGCGGAGGCCCGCGACCACGAGCCGCACGTCGCCCTCGACGGCGGTCCGGACGGACTCGACGTCCTGCGCAGGGTCGCAGCCGAGGCGCCCCGCTGGCTGGCCCCGGGCGGCTGCCTGCTGATCGAGACGAGCGAACGCCAGGCGCCGGCGGCCCTGGACGCCTTCACCCGCAGTGGACTGGCGTCGCGTCTGATCGTCTCGGAGGAGCTGTACGCGAATGTCGTGGTCGGCCTCAACCGGGCCGGCCATTAGGGCCTGTCGTTTGGGTCAGGTCGGCTGGGAGGTGCTGCGCCTTTCGGCCGACCCGAGCGGGGTCTGGTGCGTGCAGCTGCAAGGCGGAGGAGGGCGGCGACGCGATGGGGGTCCCCCCGCTCGAGCGAAGTCGAGAGTGGGGGAGTCGGCAACCGACGACAACGCGGCAGATGTGCGTGCCAGACCCCGCGACGCCCGCATGATCCAAACGACAGGCCCTGGCGGACCACCCGCCCCGGCGGTCAACCAGGCGGCAGAACACGGGCGATGAGCAGCGCCACGTCGTCGGAGTTCTCGGGCTGGTGGAGGGTGCGCAGCAGGAGGTCGCAGACCTCCTCCAGCGGACGGTCGGGGCCGTCGAGGAGTTCCAGGAGGGCGGCCAGGCGTTCGTCGAGCGGGTGCTGGCGGGTCTCGACGAGGCCGTCGGTGTAGAGGACCAGGCGGTCACCGGGTTCGAGGTCGACCGTCGTCGTGGAGAACGCGACTCCGCCGACGCCCAGCGGTACCCCGGTGGGCAGTTCGAGGAACTGCGGGTTCCGGCCGGGGCGGAGGCGGGCCGGCGGCAGGTGTCCCGCGTTGGCGATCCGGCACTGGCGCTGCTGCGGGTCGTGGACGACGTAGACGCAGGTGGCGATGGAGTGGTCGAGGCCCTCGGTGATCTTGTCGAGGTGCTCCAGGAGCCGGGCAGGTTCGAGGTCGAGGGAGGCCAGCGTGTGCGTCGCGGTGCGCAGCCGGCCCATGGTGGTCGCGGCGTCGATGCCGCTGCCCATCACGTCGCCGACGACGAGCGCGGTCTTGCCGCCCTCCAGCGGAATCACGTCGAACCAGTCGCCGCCGACCTCGGCGCTGGCGCCCGCGGGCTGGTAGCGGGAGGCGACCTCCAGGCCGCCGGTCACCGGAGGATGGCTGGGCAGCAGGCTGCGCTGCAGGGTGAGGGCGATGTCGCGGGCGTTCTGGTACCAGCGGGCGTTGTCGATCTGCACGGCCGCGCGGGACGCCAACTCACGGGCGAGCAGCAGGTCGTCCTCGCTGAACGGCAGCGGATTGCGGGTGCGCTTGAGATCGAGGGCGCCGAGGACTTCGCCGCGCGCGATCAGCGGCACCGCCAGATAGGAGTGCACGCCCGCGCGGCCCAGCTGGACGGCGGCCTCGGGGGAGCGGGCGATGCGCGTCAGGTCCTTCTCCTCGACATGCGCCACCATGACCGGGCCGGCCGTGCGCACACACTCCGTGACCAGGCGGTCGGGGCCGTAGCGGGCCACCTGGCCGGGCTGGTCGGCGGCGTCGAGGGCCACCGTGTCGTGCTCCGCCTTGACGGCCAGGGCGCGGATCACGGCCGATTCCGCGGGCCCGAGGACGCTGCGTCTGCCCTCCACCACGGCTTCCAGCAGATCCACGGCCGCCACGTCGGCGAGTTCCGGCACGGCGACCTCGGCCAGCTCGTGTGCCGTGCGGTCCAGCTCCAGTGTGGTGCCGATGCGCGCGGAGGCGTCGGCGATCAGGGCCAGACGCCGCCGTGCCGTCTCGGTCTCGACGGCGGCCTGGTGCTGCTCGGTGATGTCCACTGCCATGCCGGCCACACCGAGCACTGTCCCGGCGGAGTCCTCCAGCCGGTACAGCGAGATGGACCAGAAATGCATTACGTCCGGGTCGGCCAGGGTCCGGCCCATGATGCGCTGGTTGATGAGCGCGTCTCCGGTCCGCAGCACCTCGCGCAGGGCTGTTTCGATCGCCTCGGCGGCGTCGGGATCGGGCAGCAGCTCACGTGGTGTGCGGCCGAGGTGCTCTTCGGCCGGGATGCCGTTGAGCTGCGCCAGCGCCGGGTTGACCGAGACGTAGCGCAGCTCGGTGTCCATGACGGCCAGCCCGATCGGGGCCTGGGCGATCGTCCGGGTCGACAGCGCGACGTCCCGCTCCACCTGGCGGACCGTCGCCTGGTCGGCGCACAGGCCCAGTGCGTAGACGTCCCCCTGGTCGTCCAAGAGCCGCATGTTGCGGAACTCCACCAGCCGCGTGCCGCCGTCCTTGTGCCGGATCGGGAACGCCCCGGCCCAGCCCTCACCGGTCTCCATGACGTCGGCGAACAACTTGACGACCAGATCCACGTACTGCTCGTGGACCATGATCCGGGCGGCGTACTCGCCCAGCGCCTCCTGTGCCGGATAGCCGAACAGTTCCTCGGCCTGGGGGCTCCACAGCACGATGCGGCCCTCGATATCCAGCACGACCGAAGCCACGCCGAGCACATCGAGCAACCCGCTCGGCCCTACCGGCCCGCGCACCGGCTCGTCGCCCCCGGCCACGGGACGTTCGGCTGCTGACATCCGCACCGCCTTCGCCCATCCTCCTCGCGGCACGCCACTCCCCCGTGCCGACTCCCCTTGTTCTACCGCGTTCAACCGTCTTCGGGCCCCCCTTGGTCGTTCTCCTCCACCATCCCTCAACACGGCGGCGGGCGTCCGCCGAAGTCATCACCGGGGCACGTGACTGTGGCCGATCAGACAGCGCCTGTTCGCTCGGTTGGTCTGTACATGACCATACGGGCCCGCCAGACTGTCCGCCGACCCGCACCCACCCCCCAAGGAGTCGGTCCCATGGCCCTGCGCGCCAGACAACGTTGTCAAACCGCTCTGACCTGCCTCGTCGCCCTCGCCTCCGCCGCCGTGCTGTCCACCGCGACACCCGCACAGGCCGCCGACACCTGGACGGAGGTGGGATCCGACCGCGCCGACCCGCTGACCGAGAGCCAGGGGCTGACCTCCGTAGAGGTCCCGGCGAACAGCCCGAACCGTTACACGGGCATCGGCACCATCCCCGCCTCGGTCTCCAGCCGCGGCTGGAACCACGTGGGCGACCCCGACGCCTCCTACAACGGCTACTACATCGAGCCGTACCAGGCGGACTCCGGCAGCGCCAAGATGTTCCGGGTGCAGGCGCCGAACGGGACCTGGTCCGAGTACGTCCACGCGCTGGGCTCCGGGGAGGCGCTGAACAACTCCTTCGTCGCCGTCACGCCCGGCGGCCAGTGGATGGTCTCGGGCGAGTGGGGCACCATGACCCGCCTGCTGGTCCACCCGACCCCTGGCGTCAACCCCGCCACGTCGCCGTCGGCGAACCTCCCCTGGACGTCCAGCATCCGGCTGGACCACGCCGTACGCGACATCCAGGGCTGCGACTTCCTCGGCGCCACGACGCTGCTGTGCGCCTCCGACGACCCCGCGGGCACCCTCTTCGGCATGACCAAGCCGCTGCTCCAGATCGACCTCTCCGCCGAGCCCGGCTCGTCCGACGTGACCGGACACGTCACGGCCCTGCGTCAGCTCCCACTGCGCAGCTCCTGCTCGGGCGAGTTCGAGACGGAGGGCATCGACTACGACCGGCGTACCGGCACCCTGCGCGTGATCGTCATCTCGCCGGGATTCTGCGTGCTGACGGACAGCAAGACGTACCGGTTCACGCGATGAGCTGCCGCTTCACGCGCGGCCAGGGCCTGCCCTGGGTGCGGACGGTGTGGTTCCGCCGCTAGTGCCGGGCCGCACGTGGTGCTTTTCTTGGGATTGGGGTCCGGTTCCGCGGGCAACCCGTGACACCGCGGTGCGGCCACGAGAGGAGCGATCACGATGGACCGTGAACGACTGCACGAGGAACCCGTCTCCGTCGAGATCAGCGGATGCAGCAAGGAAGACGCCCGGATCGTGTTCGACACACTGAATGCGTGCTTCGAGTCCGACCGGGGACCCGAGGACGTGCCGCAGCAGCTCCATGAGACGCGCCCCATGGTGTGGCTCGGCACGTTCGAGGTGACGGACGCCCAGGAGTGCCCGGCGCCCGCCCGGCTCTCGGCGTCCGTCGAGGCCGATGCGCAGGGCGGCTACTGGGCCATCGAACGGCTCCGTACGACGCTGGACTCCCTGTTCACGGTGCACGACCTGACCTCCGCCTCGGGCGACCAGGAGCGGGAGCTGCACGTGGTGCTGGAGAGCCGGTCCGGCGGGTCGTGACGCGCCCGCCCCGGGCTCCTCATGACGGGCCCAGCAGGGCGAGCACGGCACGCCGGTATACGGCGTGGACGGCGGGCAGGTCTGCCAGGCAGGCCCGCTCGTCCACGCCGTGCAGCCCCACGTAGCGGACGCCGAAGCCCCCCGTGGCCGGGATGCCCTCGCCCGCGAGCAGGTTGCCGATGTTCGACGGGCCGGCGGTCTTCGGCCGTACGACGACGCCCTCCCCGGCGGCGGCATCCAGCAGTGCCGCCGCGGGCTGCCGGCCCGAGCCCAGTCGATACGGCGGCCAGGACGCCAGCGGCGTGATCGTGGTCGGCCGCGGTGCGGGAACCTTCGCGTCCAGCTCGGCCACCGCCTCGCGGACCAGTTCCTCCGCGGCGCGGGCGTCGAAGGCCGGCGTGATGCGGATGTCGACGCCCAGCTCGCACAGGCCGGGCACCACCGAGAAGCCCTGGCCGCCGTGGCAGGAGGTCACGGTCAGCTTCGGCGGCAGGGGGAACTCGCCGTCGGCGCCCGGGAGTTCGGCTTCCTCCAGAAGCCGTACGAGATGCGCCGCCCGGGAGATGGCACCGGGTGCGGAGCGGCGTGACCCCGAGTGGCCCGAGGCCGCGTGCACCGCGATCGTGGCCCGCCACAGGCCCCGCCCGCCGACCACGACCTCGTCGAGCCCCGGGTAGCCGATCATCACCCCGGCCGGGCGCGCCGCAGCCGGATCGGCCAGGTAGGCGCGGGCTCCGCCGAAGCCGCCCGTGTGCTCGTCGACGTCGAGGAGCACCGCGAGCCCGCCGTGCAGGGCGTCGGCCCGCCCGTGCAGGTCGGCCGCGATGCCGCAGAACGTCGCCGCGGCGTGCTTGGAGTCCGCGGCGCCCCTGCCGCGCAGCCAGCCGTCGACGACCTCGCCGGAGTCGGGCGCGAACGACCAGGCGGTCTCGTCGCCGTAGGGGGCGGTGTCGACGCAGGCGTCCAGTGCCCACCAGGGCCGGGCCGGCCCCCGCGACCTCGATCAGCAGGCCGACGGCGCTGCCCGTGTCGCCGTAGAGGCGGCGATACGGCAGCTCCCGCCCGGCGAGCCAGTCCTCCAGGACGCCGAGGACGGGCCCGTAGTCGTCGATGCCGGCGCGGCTGGGGCGGCGGATCAGGCGCTGGGCGAGATCGATCACGTCGGCGTGTGCCGTCATGGGGCCTCCGTGTGCGGTCATGGCGCCACTGTGCCCGAGCGAGGCCGGTGCCGGTGTCGGGGGTGGGGGCGGCGGCAGTGGTCGGTGTCACCCCTCCCCGGTTGTGCAACTAGTTGCATAAACCCGGTGCGGTCCTCTACAACTACGTCAGGCACGACACCGCCCACGGAGGGTCCCCATGAGCCGTTACCCGCACCTGCTGAGCCCGCTCGACCTGGGCTTCACCACGCTGCCCAACCGCGTCCTCATGGGCTCCATGCACGTGGGCCTGGAGGAGGCCGAGCGAGGCTTCGAGCGCATGGCCGCGTTCTACGCCGAGCGGGCGCGCGGGGAGTGGGGCTCATCGTCACCGGTGGCATCGCGCCCAACGACGAGGGGCGGCCCTACGAGGGCGGCGCCAAGCTCACCACGGAGGCCGAGGCCGAGCAGCACCGGGTCATCACCGACGCCGTGCACAGCGCGGGCGGCCGGATCGCGATGCAGATCCTGCACTTCGGCCGGTACGCCTACCACCAGGACCTCGTCGCGCCGAGCCCGATCCAGGCGCCGATCAGCCCCTTCCAGCCCCGCGAGCTCGTCGACGCCGAGGTCGAGCGGACCATCGACGACTACGCCCGCGCCGCTCGCCTCGCCCGGCACGCCGGGTACGACGGGGTGGAGATCATGGGCTCCGAGGGCTACCTCATCAACGAGTTCATCGCCAGGCAGACCAACCGCCGTACCGACCGCTGGGGCGGCGCGTACGCGAACCGGATGCGCTTTCCGGTCGAGATCGTGCGGCGGGTGCGCGAGGCCGTCGGCGAGGACTTCATCATCGTCTACCGGCTGTCCATGCTGGACCTCGTGCCCGGCGGTTCGACCCTCGACGAGGTGATCACGCTCGCGAAGGCCGTCGAGGCCGCCGGGGCGACGATCATCAACACCGGCATCGGCTGGCACGAGGCGCGCATCCCGACCATCGCCACCTCGGTGCCCCGCGGCGCGTACACCTGGGTGACGAAGCGGCTGATGGGCGAGGTGTCGGTCCCGCTCGTCACCACCAACCGCATCAACACCCCCGAACTGGCCGAGGAGTTGCTGGCCGACGGCTGCGCGGACATGGTGTCCATGGCCCGCCCGATGCTCGCCGACCCGGACTTCGTCGCCAAGGCCGCCGCCGGGAAACCCGAGGCCATCAACACCTGCATCGGCTGCAATCAGGCCTGCCTCGACCACACCTTCAGCGGCAAGATCACGTCCTGCCTGGTCAACCCGCGCGCCTGCCACGAGACCGAGCTGACGCTGTCCCCGACCCGGCGGCGCTTGCGGGTCGCCGTCGTGGGCGCCGGACCCGCCGGCCTCGCCTGTGCCGTGAGCGCGGCCGAACGCGGCCACGAGGTCACGCTGTTCGACGCCGCGAGCGAGATCGGCGGGCAGCTGAACGTCGCCCGCAAGGTCCCCGGCAAGCAGGAGTTCGACGAGACCCTGCGCTACTTCCGCCACCAGCTCGACTGGCAGGGCGTGGACGTACGGCTGAACAGCCGGGTGGCGGCCGACGACCTCGCCGGCTACGACGAGGTCGTGGTCGCCACCGGCGTCAGCCCGCGCACCCCGGACATCCCCGGCGTCGACCACCCGAGCGTCGTGGGCTACCTCGACGTCCTGCGCGACCAGGCCCACGTCGGCGAACGCGTCGCCGTCCTCGGCGCGGGCGGCATCGGCTTCGACGTCGCCGAGTTCCTCACCGACGGCGGCGACAAGGCGAGCGAGGACCCCGAGACGTACTTCCGCCTCTGGGGCGTCGACATGGACTACACGGGCCCCGGCGGCCTCGCCGCGCCCGAGCGGCCCGCCCCGCCGCGCACCGTCCACCTGCTCCAGCGCAAGACCAGCAAGGTCGGCGCGGGCCTCGGCAAGACCACCGGCTGGATCCACCGCGCCGAGCTCAAGCACCGTGGCGTCACCATGGTCCCGGGCGTGCGCTACGACCGTATCGACGACGCCGGACTGCATGTCACCGTCGGCGAGGAGAGCACGGTCCTCGAGGTCGACACGATCGTGCTGTGCACCGGGCAGGAGCCGCGTCGCGACCTGTACGAGGCGCTCATCGCCGCGGGCCGCAGCGCGCACCTCATCGGCGGCGCCGACGTGGCCGCCGAACTGGACGCCAAGCGGGCCATCAAGCAGGGCACGGAGCTGGCGGCGAGCCTGTAGCGGTGAGTGGTCGTGTCCGTAGGACGACCTCCTCGCGTCCCTAGGATGAGCCCCATGTCACTCCCGCACGCGATCCTCACCGCCCTGCTCGAAAAGCCGTCCTCGGGGCTGGAGCTGACCCGCCGCTTCGACAAGTCGATCGGGTACTTCTGGTCGGCGACGCATCAGCAGATCTATCGCGAGCTGGGAAAACTGGAGGGCGAGGGGTTCATCCGCACCCTGCCGAGCGAGCAGCCGGCCCGCGGGCAGAAGAAGTCCTACGACGTCCTGCCCGCGGGCCGCGCCGAACTGGCCCGCTGGACGGCCGCGTCCCAGGACCCGAGGCCCCACCGCGACACCCTGCTGCTGCGGATGCGTGCCGCGGCGGTGGTGGGGACCGAGGGCATCGAGGGCATCAAAGCCGATCTGCGGCGCCATCTCGATCTGCATCAGCGGCAGTTGGACGAGTACGAGCAGATCGAGCAGCGCGACTTCCCGCCCGGCAAGGACAGCTCCCAGGACCGGTTGCGGCACCTGGTGCTGCGCGCCGGCATCGATCTGGAGACCTTCTGGACGCGGTGGCTCACGCACGCGCTGGAGGAGTTCGCCGAGCTGCCGGGGCGGGAGCCTGCGTGAGCCGGCCCGGCAGCTGTGCCTGGGGCCCGGCCCTCAGAGCCGGTACGGCTTGGCCTTGCGGCGCAGATACCAGGCCGCGGCCAGGCCACCCGCGCCCACCAGGACGCCGCCGCCCACCAGCGTGAGGGTGCCGAAGTCCGTCGAGGAACCGCCCACACCGCCCATCACGCCGCGCGAGGGTGAGGTGCTGGGGGTGGGTCTGCGGGTCGGACTGGTCGAGACGATGACCGACTGGGTGCCCGCCGTCGAGCCATTGGAGCACACGACGATGACGGTGTAGGTGCCCGGGTTCACGCTCGACCACGCCGCCGACTGGAGCCGGTCCGTGCCGGACAGGGAGACCTGACGCCCCTGCGAGAAGTTCGCCTGGCTGCTGGTGAGCAGCGAGGCGGTGCCCCAGCTGCCGTTGACATTGGTGCACGCACTGGTCGTGACGGAGACCGTTGACCCGGTGGTGCTCACGGAGATCCCCGATTGCGCGGCGGCCGGACCGGCGGCCACGACGAAGGGGAGTGAGGCGGCTGCCACGGTCAGGCCCGAGCGGAGGAAGAGCGATGAATTGCGCATGGAATGCCCTCCGGCGGCACGGTTGGCGGTACATCCCTTGCGCCGCCTGGGGTCGGGAACGCCCGTGCTGCCTCAGGGGCAGCCAACGCGCCCCGGGTCCGCCCCGCATGCGGACCGCCCCCGGTCAGGTGACTCCTTGCTGCATCCGGGGGACCGGACCGGATGTCAGCCCTGCGCGCCGGTCGTCACCGTCCGCTGGGCCGAGAAGCCGCCCCAGGTGCCGTCCGGCAGCCTGCCCCGGATCCGCACCCGGTGGCTGACCCCGGCGTCGGGACCCAGGTAGAAGCTGTACGTGGCCTTGTCGCGCGGCGGGTTTCCGCCGTACACCAGCGAGGTGGCCGCCGTCCCGTCGAGCTGGATCTGGTACTCCGCCACGACGCCGTCCGTGCGCGGCGGCACCCAGCTCAGGTCGAGGTGGTACGCCCCGTCCGCGCGATGGGTCGTCGCCCGGAAGGCGGTCGGCGCGGTGCCGCGCCCGTCGTCGGTGCCGGGCGTGGTGATCCGCACGGGCGCCGTGGCCGGTGACAGGTTGTCGGCCGCGTCGCGGGCCCGGACGGTGAAGGAGTAGCGGGTGCCCGGCCTGAGCCCGGTGACCACGGTCGCCGTCTGGTTGCCGCCCACACTGTGGATCTTCGTGCCGCCCTGATGGATGTCGTACGACACCACGTCCCGGTCGTCCGTGGCCGCCGACCACGACAGCTGAACCGCTCGGCTGCCGACCGCCCGGCCGGTGAGCTTCCCCGGCCGCGTCGGGGCCGCACGGTCGGCGGCCACGGCCCTGGGAGTCGTCGCCCGGACCTCCTTGCTCGGCGGCCCGAGACGCCCGTCCGTGTCACGGGCCCGGACGGTGAACGCATATGTGGTGGCGGGCTTGAGCATGGTGACATCCACCATGTGTGCGGAGCCCGGCACTTCCTTGACCTTCGTAGGGCCCCGATACACCTCGTAGACGCGGACGCCGCCTTCCGTGGAGACCGCGGTCCACATGACATGCACGCTGGTCGCGCTGCCCGCCGCGGCCGTGACACCCGTGGGCGCCCCGGGCGGCCGGGCTCCGTCCCCGTCCGCTCCGCCCCACGTACAGGACGAGAGCAGCGCGAGCGCCGCGCAGAGGGCGGAAAAGAGTGCCAGAACGCGTCGCACGACTCTGCCTCCCGGGGGCGGCCTCGCGGCAATGGTCCGGACCAATATGACGCGGCTGACACGATCACATCAAGAGGGCGGCAGGTGGTGGTCGTTGGTGGCCCCTCCGGGGGATTACGTATGCTGAAGCCCCTCACGGCTGAACTCACCCTGAGCGCTGGGGAGTTCATGCCGCCTGCGCGGGCCCGCTGTCGTCGCTGACCCCGCGCCGGACGTGGGTGGCCGGGCGGCCGGGTCCTGTCGCGGACTCAGGCCCCCGGCCCCTGGCGGTAGTTCGGGGCGGTCGTCGTGTCGCCGGGCCGTCGTGTCGTCGTCGGTGAGTGAGGGGCCGTCGGACAGTCGTCAGGCAGCCGTCAGACAGCCGACCAGCCGTCGTCGACCGGCAGGATCACGCCGTTGATGTTGCTCGCCGCGTCCGAGGCGAGGAACACGATGGCGGCGGCCTGCTCCTCGGGCTCGGCCAGCCTGCCGAGGTTGACGAAGTGGGGGCCGAGGGCGGCCGGCCCGTGCGCGTCCTGTGCCGCGTCCACGGCTATGCCCGTCCGAGTGCCGCCCGGGGCGATGGCGTTCGCCCGGATTCCCTGCTTGCGGTACATCACCGCGAGGGACTTCGTCAGCCCCACCACGCCGTGCTTCGACGCCGTGTACGCGGCACCGGCCGCACTGCCCCGCAGGCCGGCCTCCGACGCCGTGTTCACGATGGCGCCCCGGCCCGCCGCCAGCATGTGCGGCAGCGCGGCCCGGGTGAGCAGGAACGGGGCGGAGAGGTTGACCCGTATGACCCGCTCCCACTCGGCGTCGGTGACGTCCGCCACGGCCGACATGCGATCCATGATCCCGGCGTTGTTGACCAGGACGTCGACGCCGCCGAAGCGTTCGACGGCGGTCTCGACGACCCGGTCCACGACGGCCTGTTCGCTCAGGTCGCCCGGCACCGCGACCGCGCCGCCGCCCGCCTGCCCGATCTCCTTGACGACCGCATCCGCGCCCTCGGCGTCGAGGTCCGCCACCACGACCCGGGCGCCCACCCTCGCGAATGCCAGGGCGGCCGCGCGCCCGATGCCCGAGCCTGCTCCGGTGACGATGACGCTGCGTCCGTCCAGTCCGCCGCTCATGAAGTGCTCCCATGCGTGTGTTGAGGGGGTGTCCCGTCCGCCGGGCGGCGTGTCGACCGCGACCGGTGCCTCACCATACGACTTAATGTCTCTGCGTGACATAAAGTCGTCGGGGAGGATTCGCGGGAGAGCGATCAGCATCGGCCGGAGGACACCATGACCGCAGCCCGTGGACGTACGAGCCAAGTCGCGAGCCGACCCACGGGGCGACCGCCCCTGACCGCTGAGCGCAAGGCCGAGATCCGGCTGGAGATCGCGCGGGCGGCCGTGGACCTGTTCGTCACCCAGGGCGTGGCGGCGACCACGGGCGAGCAGATCGGAGCGGCGGTCGGAGTCTCCTCGCGGACCGTGTGGCGCTACTTCCCGAGCAAGGAGAACTGCGTACGGCCGCTCTTCTCGGCCGGGATCGACCTGCTCGCCGACTGCCTGCGGCGCTGGCGACCCGGGCAGCCCCTGGAGGAACTCCTCGACCAGGAACTCGCGGACGAGCAGCACGAACTCGCCGGCCCCGACCGCGCGACCGTCGGCGCGCTGGTACGGCTGACCCGTACCGAGCCCGGCCTGCGCGCGATCTGGCTCCAGACCTACGACGAGGCCGAACCGGCGTTCGCCCGCGCCCTCGCCGAACGGGCCGGCCTACCAGCCGACGACCTCCGCCCCACGATCCAGGCAGCGATCTTCAACGCGGCCCTGCGCGCCGCGGTCGAGCACTACGCCTGGCACACGGCCGACACCCACCCCGACCGCACGACGGCCCAGACCGAACTGGCGGCGACGTTGCGTTCGGCGTTGGGGGTTGCGGCGGAGGGGGTCAGGTAGGAGGGGGTCAGGTAGGGGAGGCGGGCGGCAGGGTGCCGAGGCCCCGTGCATTGGCCGTCAAGGCCCCGGCTGCAGTATGCCGACTCACACCTTCCGGTACGTGTACGCCTCCGCAGCCGCCGCCTCCACCGCCGCCAGGTCGGCGCCCGTCGCTGCCGTGACGACCGCGGCCACCGCGCCCTCGACGAACGGGGCGTCCACCAGGCGTGTGTTGTCGGGGAGTTCGTCGCCCTCCGCGAGGAGGGCCTTGACGGTGAGGACCGCGCTGCCCAGGTCGGTGAGGACCGCCACCCCGGCGCCGCGGTCGACGGAGGCGGCAGCTGCGGCGATCAGTTCGGAGCTGGTGCCGAGCTCGCCACCCTCGGTGCCGCCCGCCGGGGCCACCGGCACGGTCGTCGAGCCGCCCGCGAGCCCCTGGGCCAGCTCGGCGACCGACGCGGCCACCTGCGCGCTGTGCGAGACCAGCACGACGCCTACGAGTCCCTGGTCCTTCATCGCCTCACTCACCGTTCGCCTCCGCCAGTGCCGCGATCAGCAGCGCCGATGACGTGGCGCCGGGATCCTGGTGGCCGATGCTGCGCTCGCCGAGATAGCTCGCCCGCCCCTTGCGGGCCTGCAACGGCGTCGTCGCCAGGGCACCCTCCTCGGCGGCGGCCCGCGCTGCGGCGAAACCGTCACCGAGCGCGTCCACGGCCGGCACCAACGCGTCGATCATGGTCTTGTCGCCCGGCGCAGCACCCCCGAGCGTCATGACCGCGTCCACCCCGGCCCGCAGCGCCTGGCCGAACTGGTCCTCGCTCACCTCGCCGGCGTCGCCGAGGGCCTTGCCGGTCCGGCGCAGCAGGGTCCCGTACAGCGGACCGGACGCCCCGCCGACCGTCGAGATCAGCTGGCGCCCGGCGAGCATCAGGATCGCACCGGGCGTCTGCGGGGCCTCCTTCTCCAGCGCCGCCGCGACGGCGGTGAACCCGCGGTGCAGGTTGCTGCCGTGGTCGGCGTCCCCGATGGGTGAGTCGAGGGAGGTGAGCCGTTCCGCCTCACGGTCGACGGAGGCGGCGGTCGCCGTCATCCAACGGCGGAAGAAATCGGCGTCGAGCACTGGATCTCCTTGCATGGCAGGTGCGTTGCGGTCGTCCGGCTCCGGATCACATACCCCACCGCAGCCCCGGCGTCTTCACCGGCGCGTTCCACAGCCGCAGCAGCTCCTCGTCGACCTGGCACAGGGTGACCGAGGCGCCGGCCATGTCGAGGGAGGTGACGTAGTTGCCGACGAGCGTGTGGGCGACGGTCACTCCGCGCTGGGCGAGTACCCGCTGGACCTCGGCGTTGAAGCCGTACAGCTCCAACAGCGGTGTCGCGCCCATGCCGTTGACCAGGACGAGCACGGGGTTGCGCGGGGTCATGTCGTCCAGGATCGCGCCCACCGAGAATTCGGCGATCTCGCCCGAGGTCATCATCGCGCGCCGTTCCCGGCCGGGCTCGCCGTGGATGCCGATGCCCAACTCCAGCTCGCCGGGCGGCAGATCGAAGGTGGGGCTGCCCTTGGCGGGGGTGGTGCAGGCGCTGAGGGCGACGCCGAAGCTGCGGGAGTTCTCGTTGACCTGCCGCCCGACCGCCTCGACCCGCTCCAGCGGCTGCCCCTCGTCGGCGGCGGCACCGGCGATCTTCTCCACGAACAGGGTCGCGCCCGTGCCGCGCCGCCCGGCCGTGTAGAGGCTGTCGGTGACCGCCACGTCGTCGTTGACGAGCACCTTCGCGACCTGGATGCCCTCGTCCTCGGCCAGCTCGGCGGCCATGTCGAAGTTGAGGACGTCGCCCGTGTAGTTCTTCACGATGAACAGCACACCCGCCCCGCTGTCCACGGCGGCCGCGGCCCGCGCCATCTGGTCGGGCACCGGCGACGTGAACACCTCACCGGGACAGGCCGCGGACAGCATCCCCGGACCGACGAATCCACCGTGCAGCGGCTCGTGCCCCGACCCGCCGCCGGAAATGAGGGCGACCTTCCCCTCCACGGGCGCGTCTCGCCGAACGATCACCCGGTTGTCCACATCGACGACCAGCTCGGGATGAGCGGCAGCCATTCCGCGCAGTGCGTCCGCGACCACGGTCTCCGCGACGTTGATCAGCATCTTCATGGGTACCTCCTGGTGAGACTGGCGCCGGCCTCCTGACCTGTGCTTGTCCAGGTCAGGACAGGTGGGGCAAGGCTTCGATCTTGGCGGTCCGTGGCGGTCGTGGGTGGGTACGGGAGGTTCCGGCGACAGGGCGTGTCGTCGCCGAAGCCCTGATGTCGGCAGTATCGCCCTTGCGGCAGCGAAGGTCACGTGCGCGGGTGCTCGAGGGCGCTGACCAGCCGAAATAGGGGAACGGCGGCCGCTCACCGGCCGCCGGACCACGGGGCGGCACCCGTCACGGGCGCCGGCTCACGACGATGCGACGGCCGGGCCCGCGTTGTGCGGGTTGAGGAAATTGGCCTCTTGCGGCACCTGCGGCGCGAGGTCGGTGCGCGGGTCGGGGAGGGCGGGGAACGAAGACGGGGACTTCCGACTGGTAGAAGATGTCGATGTCGGCCTCCTCACCGCTGACGATCAGGGTGTCCCAGGCCCCGCTCTCCTGAAGCGTGCGCAGGGTCTCCGGGGTGAGCTCGGCGAGGTGGGCGCGCAGCACCTCGTCGGTCGGCATGCCCGGCAGGCGGGACGACAGCCGCTCACGGATGGCGACCATGCGGTCGAGCAGGAGGTCCAGGTCGGAGCGGCGCGCCGCGGAGCCCTCGCCCGGCTGCATGCTGCGGGCGACGATGTCCTTGATGGCGCGGGTGATGCCCTCGTCGTCGGTGGCCACCATCGCGTTCCAGGCCCGGGACTTGTGCCGGTACTGAAGCATCGACATCGCCGCCTCGTGCCGGATGAAGTCGGCGTCGCGCAGCGGTCGGCCCTGCCAGACCCGGCTGAGGGAGCGGGCGAGCGAAGTGGCCGACGCCAGGCCGCTGTTGAGGCCGCGGCCGGGCCAGAAGTGGATGGCGTTCGCCGCATCACCCAGCAGGAAGCCGAAGGTTCCCGGGGTCTTCGCGGTGGGCCGGCTGAGCTGGGCCGTGAAACGCGGGCGCTGCACCATGTCCAGACGGAAAGAGGTGACCGCGGACAGGTCCTCCTCGGGCACCCCGAACATCTTCAGGCCCTCCAGGATCCGCTTCCACAGCGGCGAACCCTGCAGCAGCGCCGGCAGGAACAGGGTTCCGTGCGTGGGGCAGGTGAACTCGTTGTGCTCGCCGCGGGTCATGACGCAGGGACGGGCGGCGATGCACTCTTCGAAGACCTTGCGGACCGGATCGATGCCGATCACGTCCTCGGCCTCCTCGCGGGTGAGCCGCATGTTCAGGAAGCCCTCGCCGCGCAGCGAGTTGAGCAGAAAGCGGTTCTGGGACACGGTGAGCAGGACGCTCATCGGGTCCGGCAGCGTCGACTTCACCCGCAGCCCCAGCACGATGTCCCGCAGGTGCTCACCGTCGAGGGAGTAGATCGAGGCGTCGGCCGTTCCGAAGCGGTCGGCATAGTGTTCGCGGGTACGGGAACGCCCGCCCTCGGCGATGACGAGCACGTGGTCCTGGGCGAGCCGGCTCTGCTGCTCCTCCACATCGAAGCGCTTGGGGACCAGCCTGATGGCCTCGCGCCTGTTGGCCAGCTCCAGCAACTGGTCCTCGACGTAGGAGATACGGATGTTGCGCGGCGGACGGCCGTCCACCGAGTCCGGTCCGACGGGCCACATCTCCGAGTAGCCGGCCGTGTTGTCGAACAGTGCCGAGCGGACCTCCTCGGACAGCGCCAGATACTGGCGGCTCTGTACGGTCACGACCTGCTGGCGCCGTACGTTGCCGTGCTGCTCGTCCTTCCAGACGACGGTGGAGCCTTCCTTGCGCCAACGGGCGTCGTACACGGTGATCCGGGCACGTCCCCGGAGTTGCTCCTCCAGCGCCAGGGCGAAGGCGAGGCCGACCGGGCCACCGCCGGTGACCGTGACGCGCAGGGTTCCGGAGTCGGCGTTCGGGTCGATGCGCGGGGAGTTGAGGAGGGAGAGGTCCATGACCGTCTCCATCGCTTCCTGCGCCTCGTAGAGGAAGGTCTCGTCGCCTATTCGTATGCAGTCGTTGGGACGCAGCACGTGTCGCGTGACGCGTTCGTCGTTGACGTACGTGCCGTTGCGGCTGTCACGGTCGTACAGGACGAACCCGGCGTCCTCCGGGACGATCTCGGCGTGCAGGCGCGAGGCATTGGCGCTCACAAGCACGATGCCGTTGTCGCCCTTACGGCCGAGGGTCAGCGGTGCACCGTCCAGAACCACACTCTGACCGGTGAAGGGACCGGTCTGTCCCACGATGATCGACGGCACCTGCGTACTCCTCGCACTCCGTGTGAGGGTGAACTCCCCCGGGACATACACGTAAGTATGCCCCGCCGCGGTTCAACCGATCTTGGATCACTGGGCCTGCTCGCACGTCACCGAGAAGGGCACCGTGTTCGAAGTCGTCCCCAGGGGGCCCTTGACCTCCACGCCGACCTCGCTGGTGAAGGTTCCCGCCCTGGAGTACGCCGTCAGGCGCACGACGTCCTGGCCCGTACGGTCCCCGTCGCTCGCGAAATTGAGGGAGCGCCACTCGCGGTCGACCACCGAACCGTCCTTGGACACCCACCGGTAGGTGATCCTGGCCGGCACCTCGTCCACGGCGAACGTCGCCGTGAAGGTGGGGGCCTGGTCGGCCGGCGGCGAACACTCCCCGACGTAGGTCGTGTTCACGCCGGTCACCGTCGCACGGACCTGCTGCGAGGTGGCGGTGTCCTTGTCGTTCCCTCCCTCGTCCTCGCCCCGATTGACCAGCACGTAGCTCAGCCCGGCGATGAGGAGGGCGCACGCCACCGCGCCGCCGATCAGGGCCGCGGTGCGTCGGCGGCGGCGCGGGACGCCGGCGGGCTGCGGCTCGAAGGGGATGGGAGGGCCGAAGACGCCCGCGGGTGCGGTGGCCGCAGGTTGGGCGGGCTGAGGGGACTGAACGGGCTCGGCAAGCGATGTCCCGATCACGGCGTGCGCCGACGCCGACGTACCGTCACCGGCGGTCGTTGCGTCACCAACCGTGGGTGCGTCACCGATCGTTGGGGTGTCACCGGCCGTGGGAGCGTCACCGACGGTGAGAGTTCCGTCGGCCGCCGGGGCCGTCGCGGCCGTACCGCCGCCCGCCGCTGTCTTCCGCAGCTCCCGCTCGGCCTGTTCGGCGGTCATCCGCTCGGTGGGCTCCTTGCGCAGCAGCCCCTCGATGACCGGGGTGAGCGGGCCGCACCGGCGCGGTGTCCGGGGTTCCTCGTCGACGATCGCGCGCAGGGTGCTGAGCGGGGTGTCCTGGCGGAACGGGGAGAGGCCCTCCACGGCCGCGTAGAGCAGAACGCCGAGCGACCACAGGTCGGACTCGGGACCGGGCGTGCGGCCGAGGGCCCGCTCGGGCGGAAGGTACTCGGGGGAGCCCACGACCTCGCCGGTCATGGTCAGCGAGGAATCACCCTCGACCATCGCGATGCCGAAGTCGGTGAGTACGACGCTGCCGTCATCGCCGAGCAGCACGTTCGCGGGCTTCACATCGCGGTGCAGTACACCCTCGCGGTGTGCGGCGCGCAGAGCCGACAGGACCTCGGCGCCGATCTGCGCCGCCCGCTCGGGGGTCAGCGGTCCCTCGGCGCGCAGCAGGTCTCCGAGTGAGCGTCCCCGCACGAGTTCCATGACGATCCAGGGGCGGCCGTCGTCGGTGGCCACGTCGTAGACGGTCACCACGTTGCGGTTGGGGATGCGGGCGGCGGCCCAGGCCTCGCGCTCCAGCCGGGTGTACATCCTCTCGATGTGCGCGGCGGACAGCCCGGCGGGGGCACGCACCTCCTTGACGGCGACGTCGCGGTGCAGCGCCTCGTCGCGCGCACGCCACACCGTTCCCATGCCGCCCTCGCCGAGGCGCGACAGCAGCAGGTAGCGGCCCGCGACCCTCCGCTCCTGGTCCGGTGGCACCTGTACGGCCTCCTTGTCGTGCATCCGGACGGCTCTCCCTCTCCTCGTGCGGCAGCCGGGGCGATCGCGGATGTCGCCCTCGCGCAGCAGCTCCGCATCCCCGTATACAGCGCTCAACAGCGAGCCCGCCACCCCGCGGGCGGCGTCCGGCGCCGCGGCCCGGCGATCACCGACCGGTGCGGACACATGATGTCGCACGCGCCCGACCGGCCGTCATGACCCCCGCCTCTTCCCGGACCTTCCAGGAGCCGCGTTGTGCTACACGCGGAAGCGGGTTCGAATGGTTCGCCTCATCGCGGGAAAGGTGGCAGCTTTCGGCCTGTTGCCGGAAACCGGCGCCTGAGGCTGCCCGAGCCGGGCGGCGTCTGCGGATCAGCCGGAGGCCGCCGCGAGCGCGAGGCCCGGACCGTAGCCGGAGACAGAACCCCGGCCTGTCAGGGGATCGCCGGCCCCCGGTACTCGCTCATCGCGTCGATGAGCCAGCGGGCCAGGTAGTCGGCGAAGGAGGACCGTGGGAAGAGCCGGTACGTCGGCTCGTCGTCGACCTGCCACAGCAGTACCGCCACGGGCCCCACCGTGGTCGACACCGCGCGGCCGGGGCCGAAGGCCCGAGGGTGCAGGTCCAGCGCGCAGCCCTTCTCCAGCACATCCCGGGCGGACGGGCCGCTCAGCACCAGGGTGGTGCGGTTCGCCGAGACGTCCACGACCGATCCGGGGTCCACTCCGAGTGCCTCCTTCAACTCGGCGGCCACGGAGGTGCCTTCGGACACTACGAGCCACTCGTCGGGGCCGAGCCAGACGATCGTGTGGGCATCGGACGCGGTGGTGTGGCCGCATTGTCGGGGGAGCGGGGTCCCCAGGGTCTTGGCCATGCGCTCGGCCGCCTCGGAGGCGGGATCGACGCGCAGGTTCACCATGGTGAGGAACGGCCGCTCGGCCAGCGCGACGCCCCGGGCGCCGGTGACGGTCGCGGTGCGCATACGTTCCTCCAGATGCGCCAGGGGGCTGGTGCGCGGTGCCACCGGGCCGCAGCCCGTGTCGGTCGTGGGCTCAGCCATCTCGCTTGGTCCCTTCTGGGTCGTAGAGGACGAAGTCGGTCACCTCGACGGGCACCAGGCCCTCACCCACGGGGGCGAGCAGGGTCTCGCCGATCCTCGCCCGCCCGTCGGCGACGAGGGCCAGGGCGAACGGGCGGCCGAGGGCCGGGCTGTGGTAACTGGAGGTGACGTGGCCGAGCATCGGCACGGGCACCCTCTCCAAGGAGACGTCCGGCGCGACGAGTTGGGCGCCCTCGGGCAGGCGCGTCGTACGGTCGGTCGGCAGCAGGCCGACCAGTTGCTTGCGGTCGGTGCGGGAGGTGTCGGCGCGGGAGTAGGACCGCTTTCCGATGAAGTCCTTCTGCTTCGAGACCACCCAGGACATGCCCGCGTCCTGCGGGGTGACCGTGCCGTCGGTGTCCTGGCCGACGATGATGTAGCCCTTCTCGGCGCGCAGGACGTGCATGGTCTCGGTGCCGTACGGGGTGATGTCGTACGGCCGGCCGATCGCGTACACCTCCTCCCAGACCGCCTGGCCGTACCACGCGGAGACGTTGATCTCGTAGGCGAGTTCACCGGAGAAGGAGATCCGGCAGATGCGGGCCGGGATGCCGGAGGCCAGGGTGGTCTCGCGGAAGGCCATGAAGGGGAACGCTTCGTTCGACAGGTCGACGTCGGGGGCGAGATGACCGACGACCTGGCGTGACTGCGGCCCCACGACGGCGATCGTCGCCCACTGCTCGGTCACCGAGGTGCAGTGGACGTCGAGTTCGGGCCACTCCGTCTGCAGCCACTCCTCCAGCCAGTCCAGGACCCCGGCGGCACCGCCGGTCGTGGTGGTCATGAAGTAGCGGCTGTCGTCGAGGCGCAGGGTCACGCCGTCGTCGAAGATCATGCCGTCGGGCTTGCACATGACCCCGTAGCGGGCCGTGCCGGGCTTCAGCTTCTTGAAGGCGTTCGTGTACATGCGGTTGAGGAACTCGCCCGCGTCCGCGCCCCGGATCTCGATCTTGCCGAGGGTGGAGGCATCCATGAACGCCACCCCCTCACGGGCCGCCCGGCACTCCCGGGCCACGGCCGTGTCCATGTCCTCGCCGGTGCCGGGGTAGTACCGGGGTCGTTTCCACTGTCCGACGTCCTCGAACACCGCCCCTTGGGCGACGTGCCAGGTGTGGATGGACGTCGTGCGCTCCGGGTCGAACAACTCGCCACGCTCACGCCCGGCCAGGGCGGCGAATGCGATCGGCGTGTACGGCGCGCGGTAGGCCGTGGTGCCGATCTCGCCCAGTGAACCGCCGAGGGCCTCGGCGATCACGCCGATGGCGTTGACGCCGGAGGTCTTGCCCTGGTCGTTCGCCGTGCCGAGCGAGGTGTAGCGCTTGACGTGCTCCACGCCGCGCATGCCGGCGCCGGTGGACCGCCAGACGTCTGCGACGGTGACGTCGCGCTGGAGGTCGACGAAGTGGGTGTCCCAGGTGGCGGGTTCGCCGTCGGGGGCGGGGACCAGCCACAGTGCGCGCACCGGACCGGGCGCGGATCGCGCAGCGCCGGGCGACGGCACGGGGACCGGGAACCCGGCGTCCGTCGCGGCCCGTGCACCGGCCCGTGCCCCTTCGGCCAGACAGCCGTCCAGGTCGTACGTCCCACGCGCCGCACCCACGACCCGCTGGTCCCGCACGGCTGCGTCGGGGACGAACGCGACCAGCTCCTCGTCCCAGCGCAGCAGCCCCTGACGCTGGCTGTGCAGGTGCACCACCGGACTCCACCCGCCCGATACGGCGAGCAGGTCGCAGTCGAACGACTCTGCCGCACCGGTGAGTTCGCCGTCCTCGTCGAGGGCCTGCACGGTGACGCCGGTGAGCCGTCCGTCGCCCGCAGCGGAGACCACCGCACTGCCCGCGAGCACCCGCACTCCGGTCGCCCCGGCGACCTCGGCGGCCCGGTGGGACAGTTCGGGGCGCGCGTCCACGACGGTGGCGATGTCCACCCCGGCGGCGTGGAGGTCGGCGACGGTGTCGTACGCGCTGTCGTTGGTCGTGCTGACGACAGCCCTCGAACCAGGCACCACCGCATACCGGTTGAGGTAGGAACGCACGGCGCCGGCGAGCATCACCCCGGGCAGGTCGTTGCCGGCGAACACCAGCGGACGCTCGTGGGCCCCGGTCGCCAGGACGACCTGGCGGGCCCGGATGTGCCACAGCCGCTGACGTGAGACGCCGTCCGACGGGTCGGGGGCGTCGGCTCCGAGATGGTCGGTGCGCCGCTGGAGGGCCAGTACGTAGTTGTCGTCGTACGACCCGAAGGCCGTGGTGCGTTGCAGGACCACGACGCCGGGGGCGGCGTCGAGTGCCGCGCGTACCTCGGCGACCCACCCGAGGCCGGTCCCGGTGCCGGAGAGCAGCGAACCGCCGCTCTCGGGCTGGTCGTCGACGAGGATCACGCGGGCGCCGGAGCCGGCGGCAGCGGCGGCGGCCGCGAGTCCGGCCGGTCCGGCGCCGACCACCAGGACGTCGGTGTGGACGTACTTCTTGTCGTACACGGCGGGGTCGGGGCTCGGGTCGAGCCGGCCCATCCCGGAGAGGGTGGTGGCGGAGAGCCCGTCGTACAGCTCCACGGTCGTGGCCGGGAGCATGCCCTCCGAGCACGAACCGTCGATCTGCACCAGGGCGTTGGGCTCCTCCACGCCCGCGGAGACGATGCCGCGCGGGCGGCCGCGGTAGAGCGACGGGGCGACCTCGACAACACCGTTCGCCAGCATCGCTGAGGCGACGGTGTCTCCGGGGTGACCGGTCAGCTCCCGCCCGTCGACGGTGAACCGCAGCACGCGGGCACGGTCGATACGGCCGCCCTGCCGCCGCCGGAATCGCTGGTCGGTCATCGGTTGTTCCCTCCGGCCTGGGGCAGTTCGGGGCGGGGCTCGTCGAGCCGGTAGGAGCTCAGCACCTCGTAAGTGACGGTGTCGCGCAGGACGTTGAACCAGCGCCGGCAGCCGGTGCTGTGCATCCACCGCTCGGCGAAGGGGCCCTTGGGGTTGTCGCGGTAGAAGACGTACTCGGCCCACTGTTCGTCGGTGAGGTCGGCGGTGGTCTCGGGGTAGGGGACGTGGGCCTGTCCGCCGTAGTGGTACTCGGTCTCGTCGCGGGGGCCGCACCATGGGCAGCTGATCAGCAGCACGGTGACCTTCTCTCAACAGGCTTTCAGTGGGCCACGGCTGCCGCGCCGTGCTCGTCGATCAACGCGCCCGTCGCGAAACGTTCGAGGGCGAAGGGGGCGTTCAGCGGATGCGGTTCGCCCGTGGCGATGGTGTGCGCGAAGGTCCAGCCGGCGGCCGGGGTGGCCTTGAAACCGCCGGTGCCCCAGCCGCAGTTGACGTAGAGGTTCTCGACGGGCGTGGTCCCGATGATCGGGGAGGCGTCCGGGGTGACGTCCACGATGCCGCCCCAGGTCCGCAGCACGTGCGCCCGGGCGAAGACGGGGAACAGCTCGACGGCGGCGGCCATCTGCTGCTCGATGACGTGGAAGGAGCCGCGCTGGCCGTAGCCGTTGTACGAGTCGACGCCCGCGCCCATCACCAGCTCGCCCTTGTGTGCCTGGGAGACGTAGACGTGCACGTGGTTCGACATGACGACCGTGGGGTGCACCGGCTCGTGCAGCTCGGAGACCAGCGCCTGCAGCGGGTGGGACTGCACCGGCAGCCGCACGCCCGCCCGCTCGGCCAGCACACTGCTGTGCCCGGCGGACGCGAGACCGACCCGGCCGGCGAGGATGCGGCCCCGGTTGGTCTCGACGCCCACGACCCGGTCACCGTCCTTGAGGAAACCGGTGACCTCGCAGCCCTGGATCAGGTCCACGCCTATCTCGTCGGCCCGGCGGGCCAACGCCCAGGCGACGTGATCGTGCTTGGCGATACCGGCCCGGGGTTGGAAAGTGCCGCCGAGGACCGGATAGCGGGTGCGGGACGAGAGGTTGAGGATCGGGCAGACCTTGGCGACCTCGTCCGGTTCGAGCCACTGGGCGTCGACTCCGTTGAGGCGGTTGGCGTTGACGCGCCGCACGCCCTCGCGGACGTCCTGGAGGGAGTGCGCGAGGTTGAGGACGCCGCGCTGGCTGAACAGAAAATCGTAGTCCAGCTCCTCCGGGAGTCCCTCCCACAGCTTGAGCGCGTACTCGTAGATCGCCGCGCTCTCGTCCCACAGGTAGTTCGAGCGGATGATCGTGGTGTTGCGCGCCATGTTGCCGCCGGCCAGCCAGCCCTTCTCCAGGACGGCGACGTTGGTGATGCCGTGGTTCTTGGCGAGGTAGTACGCGGTCGCCAGGCCGTGCCCTCCGGCGCCGACGATGACGACGTCGTACGAGGAACGCGGCTCGGGGTTGCGCCACAGGAAGTCCGGGTGCTCCGGCAGCGGCTCGGCGGTCATGCCGCGTCTCCGATCAGGTGGGGGTTCCCGGTCAGGTGGGGATAGAGGGGAAACGCGCCCGCGAGCTTCGCGGCCCGGTCCCGCAGCAGGCCGGCGCGCTCGTCGCCGAGCGGCTCCGCCATCAGGGCCTGCGCGATGATGTCGGCGACCTCGCGGAACTCCGTCTCGCCGAAGCCGCGGGTGGCCAGGGCCGGGGTCCCGATCCGCAGCCCCGACGAGACCATCGGCGGGCGCGGGTCGAACGGCACCGCGTTGCGGTTGACGGTGATGCCGATGCGGTGCAGCCGGTCCTCGGCCTGCTTCCCGTCGAGCGCGGAGTTGCGCAGGTCGACGAGGACCAGATGGACCTCGGTGCCGCCGGTCAGCACGGTGATCCCGGCCTCGGCCACGTCATCGGCCAGCAGCCGTCCGGCGAGGATGCGGGCGCCGTCCAGGGTGCGCCGCTGGCGCTCCTTGAACTCCTCGCCCGCCGCCACCTTGAAGGCCACCGCCTTCGCCGCGACGACATGCTCCAGCGGGCCGCCCTGCTGGCCCGGGAAGACCGCCGAGTTGATCTTCTTCGCCAGGTCTGCACGGCTGAGGATCACCCCGCCGCGCGGACCGCCGAGGGTCTTGTGCGTGGTGGTCGTGACGACATCGGCGTACGGCACCGGGTTCGGGTGCAGGCCCGCGGCCACCAGGCCCGCGAAGTGCGCCATGTCCACCATCAGGTACGCGCCCACCGCGTCGGCGATCCGCCGGAACGCGGCGAAGTCCAGCCGCCGGGGGTAGGCCGACCAGCCGGCGACGATCATCTTCGGCCGGTGCGCGAGAGCGAGCTGCTCGACCTCGTCCATGTCGACGCGCAGGTCGGACTCGCGCACGTGGTACGGCACCACGTTGTACAGCTTGCCGGAGTAGTTGATGCGCATGCCGTGCGTCAGATGACCGCCGTGCGCCAGGTCGAGGCCGAGGATCGTGTCGCCGGGGTCGAGCAGCGCGAACATCGCGGCCGCGTTGGCCTGGGCGCCCGAGTGCGGCTGCACGTTCGCGGCCTCGGCGCCGAACAGGTCCTTCACCCGGGCGATGGCCAACTGCTCGACGACATCGACGTGTTCGCAGCCGCCGTAGTAGCGACGGCCTGGGTAGCCCTCGGCGTACTTGTTGGTCAGCACCGAGCCCTGGGCCTCCATGACGGCGGCCGGGGCGAAGTTCTCCGAGGCGATCATCTCCAGGGTGGACTGCTGCCGGTGGAGCTCCGCGCCGACGGCGGCTGCGACCTCCGGGTCGAGCTCGCCCAGCGGGAGGGAGAGGGGAGAGGCGGACGTGGTGATCGACGGGTTCGCTGCCATCTGTGCACCATCCTGGGAGCCAACTAATGAGCAACTGATATATCAACCTCTGCGGTACGGTATGAGAGCTCGCCGACCAGGTCAAGGGGGCCTCATGCAGAACGTGGTGACAGCGCCCAGAGGTGAGGAAGTGTCCCTCGCCGAGCGGGCCTACCGCGCCATCCGCGACCGGCTCGTCATGCTCGAGATCCGCCCGGGCGCGCCGATCAACGAGGACCAGCTTGCGCAGTCCCTCAGCGTCGGACGGACGCCGGTGCGCGAGGCCCTCAAGCGGCTCCAGTACGAGCGGCTCATCACGACCTACCCGCGACGCGGCACCTTCGCCACCGAGGTCAACATCACCGACCTGGCTCACATCTCCGAGGTGCGCCTGGAGCTGGAGCCCCTGGCCGCCGCCCAGGCCGCACGCCGTGCGACGGCCGCGGACCGGGCCGTCCTGACGGCCCTGCGGGTGGAGCTGGAGAGTGAGGGGCCCCGGCAGCGCGACGCCGCCGAGCTCATGCACCTGGACCTCCAGGTCCACCGCGCCATCTACGCCGCCACGCACAATCCGTACCTGGAGGACACCCTCGTCCGCCACGACAACCTGGCGACCCGCATCTGGTGTCTGTTCGTCGACCGGCTGGCCGACATGGCCGGCCATGTCGAGGAGCACGGACCGCTGGTCGAGGCGATCGTCGCCGGGGACCCCGACAAGGCGGCGCAGCTCGCCCGCAGCCATGTCGAGGGCTTCGAACGGGCCATCCGCGAGGCCATCTGACAACGCAGGGGCCGACACCCACAGGCACAGATCCGTCAGGATCAGTTAACATAGAATAATTAGATAGATGAATAGCCGAGTGGGCGGCGAGGAGTGGTCGTGGATTTCGGGCTGACCGACGAGCAGGACCTGTTGCGCGCGACGGCACGGCAGTTCGTCGCCGATGTGTGCCCGGCCGAGAAGGCCAAGCAGTGGGACGAGGACGGCGTCGTACCGCCCGAACTCTTCCGGGGCATGGCCGAGCTGGGCTGGTTCTCGCTGCCGTTCGGTGAGGACGAGGGCGGTGACGGTGGCGGGCCGCTGGAACTGATCCTGATCGCGGAGGAGCTGGGACGGGCCAGCTTCGACGTCGCCATGTGCTACATCGGTGTGCTCATCCCCGGGATCACGGTGTTCCGCTGGGGCAACGAGGCACAGCGCGCCTTCATACGCGAGCAGGTGATGACGGGCCGCCACCGTCTGGCCGTAGGCCTTAGCGAGCCCGACAGCGGGTCCGACGCCGCGGCGCTGCGCACCACCGCCGAGGACCACGGGGACCACTTCCTCGTGCGGGGGCAGAAGGCGTGGTGCACGGGCGGGGGCCTGCCCGACACGACCATCGCCACGTACGTGCGCACCGGGCCCCGCGAGCCGAAGCACGCAGGCATCAGTCTGCTGCTCGTCGACCCGTCGACGGAGGGTGTCGAGGTGCGCCGGACGCCGACGCTGGCCCGGCACATCCTGGGCACCAACGAGGTCTTCTTCAACGACGCCCTGGTCCCGAAGGAGAACCTCGTCGGACCGCGCGACGAGGGCTGGAAGGTCATGCTCTCCAACATCGAGCTGGAGAAGGTGATCATCAGCGGCGGGTATCTGGGGGCCGCTCAGGCCACGCTCGACGAGATGCTCGAATACGCCCGCACCCGGCACGCCTTCGGCCGGCCGGTCGGCAACTTCCAGGCGCTCGCCCACGCCATGGCCGACCTGCAGACCGAGATCGACTCCGCCCGGCTGCTCGCCCACCGTGCCGCATGGCTGCTCGCGCAGGGCAAGCCATGCACACGGGAAGGTTCGATGGCGAAGCTGAAGGGGTCGGAGACCTATGTGGCCGCCGCCCGCCTCGGGATGCAGATCCTCGCGGGCCACGGGTTCTCGACGGAGAGCGTGATGAGCTTCCGCTACCGGGAGTCGATCGTGGCCACCATCTCAGGGGGAACGAGCCAGATCCAGCGCAACGGCATCGCGCGCAGCATGGGACTGCGTTCCTACTGAGCCCGGTCGTCCTGTTCGGCCAGCCACTCCTCGTGCCGTGCGAAGTGGCTCCGGTCCCGGGTCACCCAGATCCCGGAGGCCCGGGCGAGCACAGCGCGCGTCGGCAGGAGCACCATCTCGCCCGCGATGTACCAGCGTCGGCCCTCCCGCTTCTCCACCCGGGCCCGGACCTCCAGCGGCCGTTCCACGGGAACCGGCTTCACGAAGCTCACGCTCAGCTCCGCCGTCACGCTCAACACCCGGTGCAGCAACGGTAGATGGCCGAGACAGTCGTCCAGCACGGCCGCAGTCCAGCCGCCGTGCGCGACATCCGGCCCGCCCTCCTGGTCACGAGGGCAGGACAGCTCGAACCGCGCCACCCCGTCCTCGTCGAGCCGCTCGCGCTCCACGCCCAGGCGACAGGACCCGGCAGCGCGGCACGCCCCGCACAGGGCGACGCCGCCCGGGGTCCGGGGCGGCTCCTGGAAGTCGGCGCCCGCCCAGGGCCCCGTCGGCGTCGGCGTGGACATGGTGTGACTCCTCTTGTCGGACATCAGACTTCAGGCATCAGGCATCAGGCATCAGGCATCAGGCATCAGGCATCAGGCATCAGGCTTCAGAGATCGGCGAGCAGCGGGCGCAGCTTCCCGGCGATGAGCTGGACCTGGCGGGCCACCATGTCCTCGGGCATCCCCGCCAGCGAGGCCCAAAGGAACACCCCTTCCACCGGCAAGTCCGCCACGTACGCCTTGATGGCGTCGGCGGTCTCCTGCGGTGTGCCGTACAGGAACTGACCGAAGCCGCTCGCGCTCAGCCCGGTCTCCCGCCACTTCTCGGGGTTGATGGGGCGAGGGGCCGGCTGGTCCGTGCCCTCGACCATGTAGCGGCGGTAGCTGTCCCACTGGTACTGCAGATGTGTGCGCACCACCGGCCAGTCGCCCTCGGGGTCCTCGGTGACGAACGTCGTGAACGAGCCCTGCATCCGGGCCGTGGACGGGTCGTACCCGCTCTCGATGAGCCCGTCCCGGTACGGCGTCAGCAGCGCCGGGTTGAGCGACAGCAGCCCTGTGCCCAGCCGGCCGGCCCGCCGGGCGCCCTGCGGGCCCTGGTAGCCGAGCCAGATCGGCAGCGGGTCCTGGACCGGGCCGGGGGTGACCAGGGACTCGGCCCACAGGCCACGGATCTCGCGTACCCGCTGATCGGTCGTGGTGTAGCGCTTGGTGAGATCGGCTCCGTACAGCCGGTACTCGGGGACCCGGTAGCCGGTGCCGAGACCGAGGTCCAGGCGGCCGCCGCTGATGATGTCCACGAGCGCGGCCTGTTCGGCCATCTCGGGGGCCGCGTGCAGCGGGGCCGGGATGACCGCCGTGCCCAGGCGTACCCGGCGGGTACGGGCCGCCGCCGCGGCCGCCATGGTGAGCGGCTGGGGGAGGTAGCCGTCCTCGAAGCCATGGTGCTCAGAGAACCAGACCGAGTCGAGGCCGAGCCGGTCCGCCTCCTCACACATCTCCAGGGCGAAGCCGTACAGCCGCGACCAACTCTGCCGCCACGGCGGCGGGTTGCGCATGTCGAAGTAGATGCCCACCTTCATGCGGGGCCTCCTCCTGTTTCCTCGGCCGTCAGTCGGATCGTCGCGTGCGCGACAGCCACCCCGTCCCCGGGCGGCAGCAGCCGGATCGGCCGTAGTTCCAGTGCGTCGATCTCGGGGAGGTCCTCGACCATCGCCGAGATCCGCAGGACGGTCTCCGCCAGGGCCGCGAACTCCACACCCCGGGCCTCCAGCAGGGGAGCCGCCCGCAGCGAGCGGACCATCTCGCGGGCGTCACGGTCGGTGAGCGGAGTGACCCGGTGGGCCACGTCCGCCATGAGATCGGCGTAGTCCCCGGTCAGGCCGAAGGCGAGCACCGGCCCGAAGACCGGGTCGGCGCTGACGGACACGAACGCGTCCGGACCGGGGCCGGGCTCCTCGTCCCGTACGGCGATTCCGTACGCGGCGAGCAACGCGACGGCGATTCCCACGGGAAGCGGTCCGGGTGTACAGCCGGCCAGCAGCGAACGGGCACGCTCGACGTCGACTTCCGGGAGATCGGGCACGACACCCGCGGGCGTGCTGCGCCAGGCCTGGTAGGCCGCCGCGTGTCCGAGCGAGCCGGCCACCGCCTCCGGGAACGTGTACGTGGGCACCACCAGGTCGCCCCGGTGCAGGAGGTCGGCGACGCCCGCGCCGCCCAGGAAGCTGGCCACCACCGGCTTGTCGGGCCGGGCCGCGGCCGCGTCGAGGATCGCCGACGCGACCTCGTCGGGTTTGTCCGCGAGCGGCGGCATGAACAGGACGACGGCCGCGTCGATGTCGTCGTCGGCCAGTACGGCGTCCAATGCCTGCCGGTAGTCCGCGGCGGTGGCCGTAGGGGTCAGGTCGACCGGGTTGGAGACGTCCACGCGGGGCGCGAGCGCCGAGCGGAGCCGCCGCCGGGTGGACTCACCGAGCGCGGGTACGCACAGGCCGCTCGCCGCGCACGCCCCGACCGTCAGTGCCGCGGGTCCGCCCGCGTTGGTGATCACGGCGACCCGGTTGCCCGGCGGCGGAGGCTGGTGGGCGAGCAGCAGGGCTACGTCGAACAGCTCCTGGAGACTGCGCGTGCGGATCACGCCGGACTGGGCGAACAGCGAACTCACCGCCGAATCCGCCGTTCCCGGGTGGACCGCGACGATCGGTTTGCGCGGCGCGATCCGGCGGGCGACGCGGGCGAACCTGCGCGGATTGCCGAAGGTCTCGACGTGCAGCAGGATCACCGAGGTCCCCGGATCCTCCTCCCACCACTGGAGCAGGTCGTTGGTGGACACGTCCACGGCGTGACCCACCGACACGAAGCCGGAGAAGCCGAGCCCGAGCCGCCGGGCGTAGTCGAGCACCGCGAGCCCCAGCGGCCCGGACTGGCTGGACATGGCGACGCGGCCGGGCGCCGGCAGGGCGGGCGAGAAGGTCGCGGCCAGCCGCGCCGCGGGCGTCGTGTTGACCACGCCCATGCAGTTCGGGCCCACCATCCGCATGCCGGACGCCCGGGCGAAGCGTGCCAGCTCCAGCTCGGTTCTCCGGCCCTCGACTCCCGTCTCCCCGAAGCCCGTTGAGACGACGACCACCGCCTTGACGCCGACCTCCGCGCACTCCCGTATGACATCGGGAACCGCCTCGGCCCGTACGGCGACCAGCGCCAGGTCCGGCGGTTCGGGAAGGTCGCGCAGGCTCGCGTACGCCCGTGTTCCGGCGATCCGTTCGGCCTGCGGGTTGACCGGGTACACGCTGCCGCCGAAGCCGCCGCGCAGCAGGTTGGCCACGATCTCGTGGCCGATCGTCAGGTGGCTGCGGTTGGCCCCGATCACGGCCACCGACCGGGGTTCGAGCAGGGGCCGCAGGGAGCGCCGTACGGCTGTGTGCTCGCGGCGCTCGGCCCGAGCGACCGCCAGGGCCTGGGGGTCGACGGCGATCTCGAAGTGGATGATCTGGCCCGGCGGACCGGTCTCGATCCGGTATCCGGAGCCGAGGAGGACGTTGATCATCCGGGTGTTGTCGGCGAGGACGTCGGCCTCCAGCACCCGGATGCCGCGTGCGCGCGCGGCGGCGGCGATGTGCTCCAGGAGCAGTCGGCCGAACCCCTCGCTCTGGTGGTCGTCCCGGATCGTGAACGTGACCTCCGCGTGCTCCGGATCCTCCGGGTCGCGGACGTAGCGTACGAGGCCGGCGATCTCGTCCCCGGCGAGGGCGACGAGAGCCAGCTCGTTGAGGTAGTCGACGTGGGCGCCGCGCCGGATGACGTCGTCGCGGGCGCGGACGACCGGGCCGAGGGAGCGGTAGGCGAGGGTGGCCCGGGACAGGCCGCCGACGAACGCGACCAGGCGGTCGGCGTCCTCGGGCCGGATCGGCCTGACGAACGTCGACCGCCCGGTCCGGACGAGGCCGGGCCGCTCCAGGTCTTCGGGATACGGGGGAGTGGTCACCGCTGGTTCGCCCTGCCGCCGCTCAGAACGCCGTCTCCTGGGGAGTCTGCTCGGGCAGCTTGAACAGCTCGTTGAACGTGCCGCGGGTGACACGCTCGCGGACGTCTTCCGGCACGCCGTCGAACAGGTCGTGGAGCGTGGCCTGGGTGTGACCGTAGGTGCCTTCCAGGTGGGGGTAGTCGTCGCCCCACATGACATTGCGGTAGCCCGTCGATTCGACGATCTCCACCGAGCTCTTGTCGTGCTGGAAGGACGCATACACCTGCTGCCGGATGATCTCGCTGGGCAGTCGGCTCAGCTTCGGCCGGACGAACATGCCGTGCTGGCGGTACGCCTCGTCCATCCGGTCGCCGATGGCCGGCACCCAGCCCGCGCCGCCCTCCGCGATCAGGATTTTCAGGTCCGGGTGCCGGTCGAGGGCGCCGCCCGCGACCATGTGGGAGACGACGCGCATGCCCGGGTAGGTCGTCTCCATGTAGTTGACGACCGCGCCGCCGGGGCCGCGGAAGACGACGTTCTGGCCGCCCGTGCCGATATGGAATCCGAGCACCATGCCGGCCCGTTCTGCTGCCGTCCACAGTGGCTCCCAGCGGTCCAGGGCGTACTCCTCGCCCGCCCGGGTCGAGCACGGCAGGAAGACCGACTGGAAGCCCATCTCGGCCGCCCGTTCCAGCTCGGCGACCGCGTCACCGATGTCGGCCGTCGAGACGCAGGCCGTGGTGATGACCCGCTTGTTCTTCTGCAGGATCTCGTCGTACGCCCAGTCGTTCCAGGCCCGTACGGTCTCCCGGGCGAGTTCCCGGTCGGTGATCGAGACGAGCCAGAACCCCATGGAGGGGAAGGCCAGTTGGGACCACACGCCCTCCTGGTCGAGGTCCATGAGGCGGACGTTCAGGTCCCAGGCCCCCGGCGGGCGCATGGCGTCCATGAAGTCGCCGAGCTGGCGGTCGATGCGCTCGCCGTCGATGTAGAGCATCTCGTACTTCTCGCCGCGCTCACTGCGCGGGGCGCGGGCGCCGAGCCGGGCCGGCAGCCGCTCGGTCCACACGTCCGCCGGTTCCATCACGTGCGAGTCGCCCGAGTTGACCCAGATCTTCGACATGACGCTCCTTCGGGTCAATGGATGTAATTAGTTAGCGATTTTAGTTGTATAGATGGTCGAAGGGAAGGCCGCAGCGGTCGGAGATCAGCTTCGGCGGTGCTCGATCTCCGCCACCAGCTGCGGCAGCACCTCGAAGAGGTCCCCGACGACGCCGTGATCGGCGAGCTCGAAGATGGGGGCGTCGGCGTCCTTGTTGACGGCGACGATGGTCTTCGACGTCTGCATGCCCGCGCGGTGCTGGATCGCGCCGGAGATACCGGCCGCGACGTAGAGCTGGGGGGAGACCTGGGTGCCGGTCTGGCCGACCTGATGGCTGTGCGGGTACCAGCCCGCGTCCACGGCGGCCCGGGACGCCCCGACGGCGGCGCCGAGCGCGTCGGCGACGTGCTCGATCACCGCGAAGTCGCCGTTCACGCCCCGGCCGCCGGAGACCACGATGTCGGCCTCGGTCAGCTCCGGCCGGTCGCCACGCTCCCGTCGCGTGCGGGAGAGGACTCGGACGGCGGTGGAGTCCGGGCCGAAGGTGACGTCCTGCTTCTCCACGACCGGCGTGACGGGGGCGGGTTCGGGTGCGGCGGCGTTCGGCTTGACCGTGATGACCGGCACGCCCCGGGTGACGTGGGCCGTCACCTGGTAGGTCGCCGCGAACGCCGACTGCTCGGTGACCGGGCCGTCGGGCCCGGCGGTGACGTCGACGGCGTCGGTGATGAGCCCGGCGTCGAGCCGGAGCGCGACCCGCGCCGCGGTCTCCTTGCCGTCCGGCCCGGACGGCAGCAGGATCGCTGCCGGGCCGGTGCGCTCGGCGATCTGCGTGAGGGCGTCGACGGCCGGGGTGACGAGGAACTCGCCGACCTCCGGGGCGTCGACGACGTAGACCTTGTGCGCGCCGTACCGGCCGAGCGTCTCGGACGCGCTGTCCGCGCCCGGGCCGAGGAGGACCGCCGAGGGCTCGCCCAGCCGGCGGGCCAGGGTGAGCAGTTCGAGGGTCGGCTTGCGTACGGCACCGCCGGTGTGTTCGACGAGGACGAGGATCTCGGGCATGGTGCTGTGCTCCTGTATGGCTCGGCTGTATGGCTCGGCGAGGTCAGATGAACTTCTTGGCGGTGAGGAATGCGGCCAGTGCGGCGCCGCCCGCGCCGTCGTCGACGACGATCTCGCCCTGGGTGCGGGGCGGACGCCTGGCTGTGGCGCCGACGGCCGACCGGGCGCCGCTGAACCCGACCTGCGCGGGGTCGATGCCGAGGTCCGCGAGGTCCAGGGTCTCGACCGGCTTCTTCTTCGCGGCCATGATCCCCTTGAAGGAGGGGTAGCGGGCATCGCCCGAGCGGTCGGTCACCGACACCACGGCCGGCAGCGCGCCCTGGACGCGCACGCTCGCCCCGTCGCCCTCCCGGCGCCCGCTCACCGCGCCGTCCTCGACCGTCAGCTCCTCGAGATGGGTGACCGCCGGCACGCGGAGCCGCTCTGCCAGCATCGCCGGTACGACGCCCATGGTGCCGTCCGTCGAGGCCATCCCGCACAGCACGAGATCGAACCCGTGCCGCTCGATGGCCCGGGCCAGCACGAGGGACGTGCCGAAGGCATCGCTGCCCTCGATGTCGTCGTCGCTCACATGGATTGCCGAGTCGCCGCCCATGGCGAGCGCCTTGCGCAGCGCGTCCCTGGCGTCGTCGGGACCGACGGTGAGATAGCAGATCTCGGCGTCGGCATCGCCCGATTCGGCGATCCTCAGGGCCTGCTCCACCGCGTACTCGTCGAGCTCGGACAGCAGCGAGTCGACCGAGGCGCGGTCGGTGGTGCAGTCCTCGGTGAAGGCGCGGTCGGCCGCGGCGTCGGGCACGTGCTTCACACAGACAACGATCTTCACGGCACCCCTCCTGTAGGTTCCTTCAGGTTGAATGAGTGCTAATAGTTAACTATATCTGGCCCGCGGCGCGCGAGGTCTTCACTTGAATCAGTCGAATTGGTTGACTGATTGCGCTGATAGCTGGAAGATCTGGGCACTGAGCCGCGAGGAGGCGCCATGGCCGGTGACAGGGACACCGCTGACAGGTACTTCGAGCCCCAGGTGGAGACCATGCCCCGCGAGCAGCTGCGGGCACGGCAGGAGGAACGCGTCCTGGAGCTCGTCGAGTACGCCTACGCCAACTCCGTCCTCTACCGCGAGCTCTGGGACGGACACGGGGTACACCCGCGCGACATCCGGTCCCTCGAGGACTTCCGGGAGCGCGTGCCCTTCATCACCAAGGACATGGTGCGCGCACACAGGGCCCGCACGGGCGACCCCTTCGGTGGCCTGCTCTGCGTGCCCATCGAGGAGCTGACCTCGGTCTCCTCCAGCTCGGGCACCACCGGCGACCCGGAGTTCTTCGCCGAGATCTGGCAGGACGCGCCGCCGCTGGTGACCGCGCAGGTGCGGGACCTGTGGGAGCTGGGCCTTCGGCCGGGGGACCGGGTGCTGAGCGCCGCCGGCAACTTCCGCAACCTCATGGACCCCGGATACCAGGCCCTCGGCGCCGTGGTGATCGAGGTGGACATCTGGCTCGGCAGGATGCACGAAATCGTGGAGGCCATCCGCGCATACCGGCCGGTCTATCTGCAGATGATGTATCCGCACATGGTGGAGCTGGAGCACCTGGCCGACAAGGTGGACCTCAAGGAGGCCTTCTCCTCGCTCAAGGGCGCCTCGTGCGCCGGCCAGCCGCTCAGCCGGAAGATGCGCGACCGGATCCGTGACGACTGGGGCATCGACGTCTACGAGTACACCAGCGCGGCCGACACCGGCACCGCCTGGGAGTGCCGTGAGCACGACGGCTTCCACCTCTGGGAGGACACCGTCTTCGCCGAGTGCGTCGAGGCCGACGAGCAGGGCGGTTGGCGTGACGTCCCGGACGGCGACCTGGGCGAACTGGTCGCCACCGACCTCGACAACCGGGCCGCCCCGCTCATCCGCTACCGCAGCGAGGACCTCGTACGGATGTCACGGGACCGCTGCGGCTGCGGACGCACCCACGCCCGGATGTGGGTGGGCGGCCGACGGGGCGACGAGACCCTCGTCCAGGGCCGCTCCGTGGTCCTCGCGGACATCTGGCAGGCGGTGGAGGACCAGCCCGAGACGGTCGCGGGCGTGTTCCAGATCGTCCGGGAGCGGCGCGAGGTCGACGCACTGCGGCTGCGGGTCGGCTACGACCCCGACATCACCGGCGATGTGGATGCCCTGGCCGGACGACTGGGCAAGGCCGTGCACGAGCGGACCGGCGTGGAGCCCGTGCTCGATCTGCGGACCGAGGAGGAGCTGTTGCAGACCATGACCAGCGTCGCCAAGTTCCCCCGGGTGGTGAAGAGCTGATGGCACGCGCCGACACCCTCGCCCGGGCCCGCGAACTCGACCGGCCCGACCTCGCCTACCTCGTACGCTTCCCGGCCGCAGACGGGATACGGGAGACCGACCTCACCTGGGCGGAGATCGCCCGGGACACGGCCTGGATCACCGAGCGACTGCGCGGGCACGGACTGGCCGCCGGGCAGCGGGCCGTTCTGACCGCGTCCGGATTCGAGGGCTTCTGGTGCCACGCGATGATCGGGGCACTGCGTGGCCTGCGGGTGACGTACGGCATCGCCGAGGCGATGGGCTGGGATCACCGCCGCACCTCGGTCTTCCACCGTGAACTGCGCCCGCACGCCGTGATCGGCCTGTCCGCCGAGACCCTGGAGGGGCTCTCCGGGGCCACCGACATCGGCGAGATGTTCCGGCCGATGCCCGTCGTCCTGGCCCGCCCCGCCGCCGTGTCGGTGCTGCATGCGGTGGGCGTGCCCGCCTGCGTGCTCTCGCCCCTGGGGCCGGCTCTCGCCATGGAGTGTCCCGCGCGGAGCGGCGCGCACGTCAACGCCGCCGAATGGCGGGTCGGCGACCAGGACGGCGAGTTGTTCGTGGCGGCGGGGGAACAGCGCACGTCACCTCTGCCCCGGACACCGCTCGGCATCCCGGGCCGAGTGATCGTCGGCCGGTGCATCTGCGGCAGCGAGGACCCGCGCGTGCTGTTCACCGAGGCCGACCAGTCACTGTCATCGAGGAGTTGAAGATGTCCGAAGGAGTGGTCGACGGCCGCGTGGTGGTCGTCACCGGAGCCGGCAACGGCATCGGCCGGGCGCACGCCCTGGCGCTCGCCGCGCACGGTGCGAAGGTCGTGGTCAACGACCTGGGCAGCACGCGTGACGGTGGGGGCGCGTCGGCCGGACCCGCCCAGGCCGTGGTCGACGAGATAGCCGAGGCGGGCGGCGAGGCGGTCGCCAACACGGACGACATCGCCACCTGGGACGGCGCCGGCCGCCTCGTCCGGCAGGCCGTGGACACCTACGGCGGACTGGACGTGCTCGTCAACAACGCCGGCATCCTGCGCGACCGGACGATCGTGTCGATGACCGAGCAGGACTGGGACGGCGTGCTCGCCGTCCACCTCAAGGGCAGCATCGCCACCCTGCACCACGCGGCCGCGCACTGGCGGGAGCGCGCCAAGGCCGGGCACGCCAACGACGCGAGGGTCATCAACACGACCTCCCCGTCCGGTATTTTCGGCAACCCGGGCCAGTCCAACTACGGCTCCGCCAAGGCCGGCATCGCCAGCCTCACCCTCATCGCCGCCGCCGAGCTCGCCCGCTACGGCGTGACGGTGAACGCGATCGCGCCCACCGCGCTCACCCGGCTGACCGAGGACATCGAGATGATGCGACGGGCCGCGGAGAGCGAGGACCTGACCCCGGAGGCCATCTCACCCCTCGTGGTGTGGCTGGGCTCGGCGGCCTCGCGCGAGGTCACCGGCCGTGTGTTCGGCGTCATGGGCAACCGCATCACCGTCCTGGAGGGCTGGGTCAACGGCCCCGCCGCGAGCGCCGAGACCCGGTGGACCCCTCAGGAGCTGACCTCCGTGGTCCCGAACCTGGTGGCCAAGGCCGCTCCGAACGCCGACGCGCTCGGCAACCGGAACGGGGCGTGAATCATGACATCGACTCGACAACCGGTCGCCGAGGGCCTGTTCACCTGGCCTCCCACCCCCTCGGAACCGCCCCGGCTCATCGGCTCCGAGTGCACGGCCTGCGGCCTGGTGAGCTTCCCGGCCGCCGCGGACTGCGTACGGTGCGGCGGCCAGGACCCGAAGGAACGGCTGCTCGCGGACCGCGGGACGCTGTGGACGTACACCACCCAGAACTTCCGCCCGCCGTCCCCGCCGTACGACGGCCCCGAGGCCTTCGAACCGTACGCGGTCGGCTACATCGAACTCCCCGGCGAGCTGCTGGTCGAGGCCCGTCTGACGGAGGCCGACCCGCACCGGCTGAGGATCGGGCAGCCCATGCGGCTGACCCTGGTGCCCTACACCGTGCGGGACGACGGCACCGAGGCCGTCACGTTCGCGTTCACCCCGGCCGAGGAGAGGGCGTCATGACCGAGGCCGTGATCATCGGCGTGGGACTCCACCCCTTCGGCCGGTTCCCCGGAAAGCCCGCACTGGACATGGGCGCGGACGCGGTGCGGCTGGCACTGGCCGACGCGGGCGTGAACTGGCCGCAGATCCAGGGCGGTTACATCGGCAGCTACGAGGTCGCCAACCCGGACGCCATCGTGGGGCGGCTCGGCCTGACCGGAGTGCCGTTGCGCGGGGTGTTCAACGGTTGCGCCACCGCCGGTACGGCGATCGCGCTGGCCGCCCGCGCCATCGAGACCGGTGAGCACGACCTGACCATCGCGATCGGCCTGGACAAACACCCGCGCGGTGCGTTCGCCGCCGACCCGTCCGTGGCCGGCATCCCCTCCTGGTACGGGCAGACAGGGCTGTTCCTCACCACCCACTTCTTCGGCATGAAGATCAACCGCTATATGCACGACCACGGCATCTCACACGAGACGCTGGCCCGCGTGGCCGCGAAGAACTTCGGCAACGCGGCCGCGAACGAGAAGGCCTGGCGCCGAACTCCCCTCACACCGGAGGAGATTCTCGCCTCGCCGGTCCTCAACTACCCGCTCCGGCAGTACATGTACTGCGGCCCCGACGAGGGCGCTGCGGCGATCGTGCTGTGCCGGGCCGACCAGGCCCACAAGTACACCCAGAAGCCCGTGCGGGTCCGCTCCACCGCCCTGCGCAGCCGCCGCCTCGGCGCCTTCGAGGTGCAGAGCCCGTCCTTCCCCGTCGGTGAGATCGTCGAGAGCCCGACCGTGGACGCCTCCCGGGCCGCGTACGAACGGGCAGGCATCGGCCCGCAGGACGTGGACGTCGCCCAACTCCAGGACACCGACGCCGGGTCGGAGATCATCCACATGGCGGAGAACGGCCTGTGCAAGGACGGCGAACAGGAACGCCTCATCGCCGAGGGCGCCACCGGGATCGGCGGCCGGCTCCCGGTCAACACCGACGGCGGACTGCTCGGCAACGGCGAGCCCATCGGCGCGTCCGGCCTGCGCCAGATCCACGAGATCGTACTCCAGCTGCGCGGCACGGCCGGCACCCGCCAGATCCCCGGCACGCCCCGCGTCGGCTACACCCACCTGTACGGCGCGCCGGGCGTGTCGGCGGTGACCATCCTGTCCACCTGACCGCGGAGCCCGAAATGGATTACGACACCCAGGACTTCGCCGCCGAGGCGCGCCGCTTCCTCGACGCGCACGCCGAGAGGGCCCCCGACCGTACCGCCGTCACCTGGGGCGAGGGCGACGATTCGATGGCGTACTTCAGCAGCCTCCCGCCCGAGCAGGAGACGGAACAGGTGCGGCGGGCCCGCGAGTGGCAACGCGTCCGCCACGAGAACGGCTTCGGCTGGATCACCGGCCCGCACGAGTACGGCGGCCGGGGCCTGACCCCCGTCCACGATCTGCTCTACGACGCCGTCGAGTCCGAGTACGAGGTCCCCGACACCGGCGTCCTCAGCGTCGTCGGCCTCGGCATGATCGGGCCGACGATCCTCGCCCACGCACAGCCCCACATCAAGGAACGCTGGCTGCCCGCGATGTACCGCGGGGACGCCGTCGCCTGCCAGCTGTTCAGCGAGCCCGGGGCCGGATCCGACCTGGCGAGCGTGGCCACCAGGGCCGTGCGTGCGGGCGACGACTGGGTGCTGAACGGGCAGAAGGTGTGGACGTCGGTCGCCCAGCACAGCCAGATCGGCCTGGCGTTGACCCGCACGAACCCGAACGCGCCGAAGCACAAGGGCATCACGGCCTTCCTGGTCCCCATGGACGCCCCCGGCGTCGAGGTCCGGCCGCTGCGGCAGATGACCGGCGGCGCGGACTTCAACGAGGTCTTCCTCACCGACGTCCGCGTCCCCGACGACCACCGCCTCGGCGAGGTCGACGGCGGCTGGACGGTCGCCCTGACCACCCTGATGAACGAGCGCAACACGGTCGGCAGCGAGGGCGCTGGCCCGGTGGCCGCCGCCCTGTCCCCGGACCACCTCTCGGCGCTCATGCGTGCCACGTGGACCTGGGACGACCGGGCCCTGCGCGGTCGCCTGGCCGAACTCCTCGTGGACGCCATGGCCACCGGCTACCTCAACGCCCGCGCGCAGCGCACCCTGCGGGCGGGTGCCGCCCCCGGCCCGGAGAGGTCGGTCGCCAAGCTGATGTACGGGCAGAACCTCACCTGCGCCGCCCACTTCGTCTCCGAGTGCCTCGGCCCCCGGATCATCGCCGACACCGGACAGTGGGGCACGTACGCCTGGTCCGAACTCCTGTTGGCCACCCCGGCCCTGCGCATCCTCGGTGGCACCGAGGAGATCATGAAGAACATCCTCGCGGAACGGGTCCTCGGTCTGCCGAAGGAGGCACGCGCATGAGCGCCGACGAGAGCGAACTGAGGGAACTGCGGCTGTCCGTAAGGGAGTTCATGGCAGCCAAATCGCCGGAGGAAGCCGTCCGCAAGCTCATGGAGAGCGAGCCGCGCTTCGACCCCGCGGTGTGGGCCCAGGCCGCCGACCAGCTGCGCCTGCCCGGCCTTGTGATCCCGGAGGAGTACGGCGGCGACGGCTTCGGGCTCGTGGAACTCGGCGTCGTCATGGAGGAGATGGGGCGCGCCCTGCTGTGCGCGCCCTTCTTCGCGACCGTCGTCCTCGCCGCACAGGCCCTGCTGGCCTCGGGGGACAGTGAGGCCTGTGCCCGCCACCTCCCGGGCATCGCGGCCGGGCGGACCACCGCCACCCTCGCCGTCGCCGAGGAGGGCGGTTCCTGGGACCCCGCCCTGATCTCCGCCCGTGCCGTGCCGGACGGGAACGGAGGCTGGAGGCTGAGCGGCCGCAAGAGCTTCGTCATCGACGGTACGACGGCCGATCTGATCCTCGTCATCGCCCGCACCGTCGCCGGCCCGTCGCTGTTCGCCGTGGACCGGACGGCCGGGGGCGTGGCCGCCGAGGCGCTGGAGACCCTCGACGCGACCCGGGCGATGGCGAGGCTGACGTTCGACAGCGTGCCCGCGACCCCTGTCGGCCCCGACGGGCTGGGCGGGCGCATCATGGCCAGGGTCCTGGACATCGCCTCCGTGGGGCTGGCGGCGGAGCAGGCAGGCGGCGCGCGCACGTGCCTGGAGATGAGCGCCGACCACGCCCGCACCCGGCAGCAGTTCGGCCGGCCGATCGGCTCCTTCCAGGCGGTCAAGCACAAGTGCGCCGACATGCTCGTCCAGGTGGAACTGGCCGAGGCTTCCGCCCGCGAGGCTGCCCGGCTGGCCGCAGCGGACGCGCCGGACTTTCCCGTCGCCGCCGCCGTGGCCCACGCGTGCTGCTCACGGGCGTACATGTTCGCGACGATGGAGAACATCCAGGTCCACGGCGGCATCGGCTTCACCTGGGAGCACCCCGCCCATCTGTACTTCCGGCGTGCCAAGTCCTCGCAGCTGCTGTTCGGCGGACCCGCGATCTACCACGAGCGGCTGCTGGACCGGCTGGGGATCTGAGCGCGGGCGCGGGAGCACAAGCCCGCACGGAAGCCGGCGGCCCGCTCCGAGCTGCTCAGACGGTGATGACCAGCTTGCCGCGCGGGTGGCCCTTCTCCAGGTGGCGTATGGCCTCGGGGGCCTCTTCGAGCGGGTAGGCGTGGTCGATGACGGGGACGAGGGTGCCGTTCTCGGCGAGTTCCTTGAGGGTCAGCAGGTCCTCACGCCGGGGGAACGCGAGGATGAAACGAAGGTTCTGGCGGAGGAACGGGGAGAGGGCGACGGCCCTGAGATTGCGGCCCATGCCGCCGAGCACCCGTCCCCCGCCCTCGCCGCCGACGATGACGAGCGTGCCCCGAGGGGCGAGTGCACGGCGCAGCAGGGACAGGGGGCGGTTGCCCGCCGTGTCCACGATGACGTCGTAGCGGTGAGGACGGTCGGTGATCTCCTCGCGGGTGTAGTCGACGACGTCGGTCACGCCCAGGGAACGGACATGGTCCGCACTCCTGGGCCCGCAGACACCGGTGACATCGGCTCCGTGCGAGACGGCGAGTTGCACGGTGTACGTCCCCACACCCCCCGACGCTCCGATGACGAGGACCTTCCGGCCGGCCTGCGGGCGTGCCGTGCCGCGCAGGGCCTGCAGGGCGGTCATGCCGGAGGAGGGGAGCACGGCGGCCTCTTCGAAGGAGAGACCGGTGGGCTTGAGCGCGAGCTTGTCCGCCTTGGGGCAGGCGTACTCGGCGAACGACCCGTCACAGGTGCCGAAGACCTCGTCGCCGGGCTTGAATTCGGCCACCTTCGCGCCGACCGCCTCGACACGCCCGGCACCGTCCCAGCCCCGCACGGAGCTCTTCGGCCTGCGGAGGCCGAAGCCGAGCCGGGCGAGGTAGGGCAGGCCGGTCATCAGATGCCAGACACTCGGGTCGACGCCTGCCGCGTGCACCCGCAGCAGGACCTCGTCGTCGCGTGGTTCGGGGCGTCCGATGTCCCGCAGCTCCAGGGCCTCGACGGTGCCGTACGCGTCCTGGACGATGGCCTTCACGGGGCCCTCCTCTCGACTGGGGTAACCCATGAAGGAAATGTGAGGGAGGGGCGGACCCTTGTCCACCGGAGGGACCGGTTCAGCCGCGTGCGGCCTCGCCCAGGAGCGCCTTGGCGATGATGACCTGCTGGATCTGGCTGGTGCCCTCGTAGATGCGGAACAGCCGGGCGTCCCGGTAGAAGCGTTCGACGGCCACCCCGCGCATATAGCCCGCGCCGCCGTGGATCTGCACCGCGCGGTCCGCGACCCGCCAGACCATCTCACTGGCGAAGTACTTCGTACAGGACGGGCCGATCTTGGTGTCCGTGCCGGCGTCGAAATTGCGCGCGGCCTCCAGGACCGTGGCGCGGCCGGCGTAGTAGTCGGTCTGGGCGTCGGCGATCAGGCCCTGGACGAGCTGGAAGGAGCCGATGAGCTTCCCGGACTGCCTGCGGGTGCCGGCGTACCCGACCGACTCGTCGACCAGGCGCTCGGCCATGCCGACCATCAGCGCGGAGATATGGACCCGGCCGTGCGCGATGCAGCCCATCGCCGTGGCGAAGCCGCGGTCGAGTCCTTCCTCGCCGCCGACCAGGGCGGCGGCCGGGACGCGTACGTCGTCGAAGTACACGTCCGCCGTCCAGGCGCCGAACTGGCCCATTTTGTGGTCCCGGGGAGCCACTGTCAGACCCGGGGTACCGGCCGGGACCAGGAAGGTCGAGATGCCCCGGGTGCGCGGGGCGTCCGGGTCGGTGCGGGCGAAGACCATGAACACGTCGGCGAGGGGGGCGTTGGTGATGTACCGCTTGGCGCCGTTGATCACCCACGTGTCGCCGTCCAGGTGGGCGCGTGTCGTGAGCGTCGACGGGTCGGACCCGGCGTCCGGCTCGGTGAGCGCGAACGACGCGAGGACCTCACCGGAGGCGATCCTCGGCAGCCACTGCGCCTTCTGTTCCTCGGTGCCGCCGACCATCAGGACATGCCCGGCGATGCCGTTGTTCGTCCCGAACATGGAACGCAGTGACGGGGTCGTGTACCCGAGCTCGAACATCAGCTGGGCTTCTTCGTACATCGACAGACCCAGTCCGCCGTACTCCTCGGGCAGCGCGAAGCCGAACAGTCCCATCTTCTTGGCCGCCTCGCGGATGTCCGCGGGCATCTCGTCCTTCTCGTCGATCTCCGCCTCCAGCGGCACGACGCGTTCCCGGACGAAGCGCCGGACCTCCGACAGCACCGCGCTGAAGTCCTCCGCGTCCATGACGCCTCCTAGTCCGAGTCCTTGTGCTGATCGTCTGTCCCGGCGGGCCGGCAGCAGACCGCGAGCAGGCCCGCCGCGCTCACCACGCCCAGCCCGGCGGCCAGCAGCGCGGGCCCCGGACCGGAGCGCGCGCGGCCGAGCAGCCCGTCCACCGAGTACCGGCCGTTGCCCAGCGCGGCCAGGGCCACGGCCGCACCGCCCACCACACCGACGTACTCCCAGCCGCCCTTGAACACGAAGAAGCCCTTCCCGCGGTGGTCCGTGCGGGCCGCGACGGCCATCAGACCGACGGTGGCCGCAGCGGGAAGCGGATTCGCCAGGCCCAGGGCCACGCCCACCCCGGCCGCCATCTCGGTCCCGGCGGCCATCCGGGCGTGCACCGCGGCGGGTCGCAGACCGAGTGCCTCGAACCAGCCAGTCGTTCCCTTCAGGCCGCCCGGCCCCGCGACCTTGTTCCAGCCGTGGGCGAAGAGCATCGGGCCGAGCGTCGCGCGCAGCGCCAGGGCGGCCGCGTCCTGGCCCCTCACTGGCCCGCCCCGGTGGCGCGGCCCGCGGGTGCGACGCCGTACAACTGCGGTACGGCCTCGATGAGTTCGCCCGGTGTGAGCGCCTCGCCGGACCGGCTGGGGTAGACCCCGCTGACCGTCCAGCCCTCCAGCCGGTTCAACCGGTTGCCCTCGATGCGCAGCACCTGGCCGGTGAGCCAGGCTGCGCTGTCGGAGGCCAGGTAGACGACGACGCCGGAGGCGTTGGCGGGATCGCGCGGGTCGAAGTCGCCGACGGCCTGGAGGGATCCGCCGACGGACAGCCCGTCCGTCATCCGCGTGGCCGCGATCGGCGAGATGGCGTTCGCGGTGACGCCGTACTTGCGCATCTCCAGGGCGGTGAGGACGGTGAGCCCGGCGATTCCCGCCTTCGCGGCGCCGTAGTTGGACTGGCCCTGGTTGCCGAACAGGCCCGTCCCGGACGTCGTGTTGATGACACGGCCGGCCACGCGCTCGCCCCGTTTCGACGCCTCGCGCCAGTACGCGCACGCGTGCCGGGTCAGGGCGAAGGTGCCCTTCAGATGCACCGAGATCACGGCGTCGAACTCGGCCTCGGTCATCGAGAACAGCATGCGGTCGCGCACGATGCCCGCGTTGTTGACGATGACGTCCAGTCGGCCGAACTCCGCGACGGTGTCCGCCACCATCGCCTCCGTGGCCGCCCAGTCGCTGACCGACGCATGGTTGGCGACCGCCCGCCCGCCGAGCTTGGTGATCTCCGCGACCACGTCGTCGGCGGGGGAGTCCCCGGTCCGCTCACCATGCACGCCCGCGCCGAGATCGTTCACGACCACGGTCGCGCCGGCTTCGGCCAGGGCCAGACAGTGCGCCCGGCCGAGCCCCCTGCCGCCGCCTGTCACGATGGCGACCTTGTCGTCGAGGATGCCCACGCCCTACCTCCCAGTTCGGCCCAGCTCGTCAAGTACTTCGTCGGTGTGCTCGCCGAGGGTCGGCGCGCCGGTGCGCGGCTTGTGGTCCACGCCCCAGAAGCTCACCGGCGTGGCCACCGTCCGCAGCGGCGGCGCGTCGCCCATACCCGGCTGCTCGACGAACGCCCCCACGGCCTCCGCCTGCGGATCGGCGGACACCTCCGCCAGCGTCTGAACGGGCGCCCACCACACGCCCTCGGCGTCGAACCGCGCCGCCCAGTCCGCCAGCGGCCGCCGTGCGAACTCCTCGTCGAACAAGGCGATCAACTCGCGTACGTGGCCACGCCGGGCCTTGCCGCTCGCGAACCGCTCGTCCGTCTCCAGGTCCGGACGGCCGAGCGCCTTGACGACGCCGGGCCAGTGCCGGTTGCCCTCCAGGCCGACGAGCCAGAACCAGCGGTCGTCGGCGGCTCGGTAGCAGTTGTAGAGCGGTGACTCGTGCTCGCTGCGGTGGCGGGTTCGGCCGCGCTTGCCGAAGAAGTTCTGCAGGGCGAGGTCGTTGCCGTTGGCGTACGTCCCGGACCGGAGCAGCGACACGTCCACCACGCCGCCCTCGCCGGTGCGTTCGCGGCGCAGCAGGGCGGCCAGCACGCCCGCGACCAGGTTGGCGGCGGCGGTGCGGTCGCCAAGTCCGGGGCGGATACCGGGCGGTGACTCACCGGCCGGGTTCAGCATGCCGGCGATGCCGGGCCGGGCCCAGAAGGCGGAGACGTCGTACCCTGCCCGGTCCCGCTCCTCTCCCGTCCAGCCGTAGCCGGTCAACGTGCCGACGATCAGGCGGGGATGGCGCGCTCGCAGTTCGTCCGGGGCCAGCCCGAGCCGCTCCAGCGCGCCCGGGCGGAGGTTGGTGACGAAGACGTCGGCGCCTGCCAGCAGCCGCTCCAGTACGCCCTTGCCGTCAGCCGAGCGCAGGTCGAGGACGATCCCGCGCTTGCCGCGGTTGTCCGTCTCGAACGGAGGCGCGCTGTCGATGTCCTGCCCGACGTGCTTGAGCGTGTACCGGTTGGGGTCACCGGTCGGCGCCTCCACCTTGATCACGTCCGCGCCCCAGTCGGCCAGCATGGTGGCCGCGGCCGGAGCCGCCACCCACATGCCCAGCTCGACGACGGAAACGTCTTCCAGTGGCCGCACGGCCCACCTCCACATCTGTCGGTATGCCTGCTACACGCCGCGGAACTCGCCCGGGCGGCGCTCCCGGAAGGCCTTGAGCCCCTCGGCCCGGTCCTCGGTGGAGAACAGCACCGTCACGCTCTCCCGCTCGTAGGCGATGGCCGTCTCCAGGTCCATGCCGAGCCCGAAGTCGACCAGCCGCTTGCCCGCCGCGAGCGCGAGCGGTGCCCCCGCGGTCAGGCCGGCGGCCAGCTTCTCGGCGGCGGCAAGTGCGCCGCCGGGTTCGGCCAGTTCGTTGACCAGTCCGAGTTGCCAGGCGCGCTCCGCGTCGATCGGTTCGCCGGTGAGGATCATCTGCTTGGCGATCGCCGGTGGCAGCAGGCGCGGGAGCCGCTGGGTACCGCCCGCGCCCGGCAGGACGCCCAGCTTCATCTCGGGCAGACCGAGCCGCGTACCGCGCTCCGCCACCCGCAGGTCGCAGGCGAGCGCCAGCTCCAGGCCACCGCCGAAGGCGAACCCGTGGACGGCCGCGACCGAGGGCTTCGTGAAGTCCTCCAGGAGCGCGTACGCGTCCGTCAGGCGGCCCACGAACGCCCGGAACTGCCCGGGTGCCGTGCACGCCTCGATCTCCGCGATGTCGGCGCCGGCGCAGAAGGCCCGGCCCGCGCCGGCCACCACCACGGCGCGTACGTCGTCGTTGTCGCGGACCTCGTTCAGCGCCCGCGTGAGCTGATCCACGGTCTCGGAACCCACGGCATTGAGCCGTTCCGGCCGGTCGAGCGTCAACACGGCCATTCTGTCGCGGAGTTCGACACGCAACACGGTCCTCACCTCAGACCATCGTCAGGCCGCCGCTGACCGAGAGCGTCTGCCCGGTCATGTAGGCGGCGTCGTCGGACGCGAGGAAGGCCACCACGCCGGCGATCTCGGCGGGCTGGGCGACGCGGCGCAGTGGGATGGCCCGCACGGTCGCGTCGTACATCCTCTGGCTGTACTCGGCGACCTGCCCGAGCAGCGCGGTCTCGGTCGGCCCCGGGCAGACGCAGTTCACGGTGATGCCGTGCCGGGCGACCTCCCTGGCCAGGGCCTTGCCGAAGGCGATGACGCCGCCCTTGGTCGCGGAGTACACGACCTCGCCGGACGAGCCGACCCGCCCGGCGTCGGAGGCGATGTGGACGATCCGGCCGCCGCCGCGCTCGATCATCGGGTCGAGCACGGCCCGCGTCATCGTGATCGTCCCGCGCAGGTTCACGGCGATGATCCGGTCCCAGGTCTCCTCGTCGCTGTCGACGAAGCGGCCGATGACATCGACGGCCGCGTTGTTGACCAGCACGTCCACCGGGCCGAGTTCGACGCTCACCCGCTTCACGGCCGTGCGTACGGCCGCGCCGTCGGAGATGTCCGCGCCGACTCCGGTCGCGCGCACCCCGTACCGCTCGGCAAGTCCGGCCGCGACCTTCCCGGCGGCCTCCGCGTCCACGTCACAGACGGCGACCGAGGCCCCGGCGGCGGCCAGCGCGTCTGCGATCGCCTCGCCGATGCCCCGTCCGGCACCGGTGACCAGCGCCACCTTGTCCCGCATGCTTACGCGCCCTCCCTCGCCCGGCTCCAAAAACAGCGCTATCGTATAACTACTTCAGCTAAATAAGCGAGATGCAGGAGTGGAGTCGAGCATGCGCCGTACGATCTTCACCGAGGAGCACGACCTGTTCAGGGAGACCGCCCGCTCCTACTACCTGCGGGAATGCGTCCCGCACACCGAGGAGTGGGAGCGTGACGGGCAGGTCAGCCGCGCCGCGTGGGCGGCTGCGGGCAAGGCCGGACTGATCGGCTGGCAGTTCCCGGAAGAGTACGGCGGCCAGGGGATCCGGGACTTCCGCTACAACGCGATCATGGCGGAGGAGATGGCGGCCACGGGCGCGGTCGGCATAGGCCTCGGCCTGCAGAACGACGTCATCCCGCCCTATCTGATGAACCTCACCACCCCCGAGCAGAAGGCTCGTTGGCTGCCCGGTGTGATCAGCGGCGAGACGATCTGCGCGCTCGCCCTCTCGGAGCCTGCCGCCGGATCCGACCTCAAGGGCATCCGCACCACCGCCCGCAGGGAGGGCGACGAGTGGGTGATCGACGGCTCGAAGACCTTCATCACCAACGGCATCCTCGCCGAGCTGGTGATCGTCGCCTGCAAAACCGATCCTGACGCCGGGCACAAGGGCATCAGCCTGATCGTCGTCGAGCGCGGCACCGAGGGCTTCGAGCGCGGGCGCAAGCTCGACAAGGTCGGGATGAAGGCCCAGGACACCGCCGAACTCTTCTTCCACGAGGTCCGAGTTCCCGCCGGCAACCTCATCGGGCAGGAGGGGCGCGGTTTCTACCACATGATGGGCAACCTCCCGACCGAGCGGCTCGCCATCGCCGTCGCCGCGCTCGCCTCCGCCGAGCGGGCCTTCGGCTTCGCGCTCCAGTACGCCAAGGACCGCACCGCCTTCGGCCGGCCCATCGGCGGGTTCCAGGCCAACCGGTTCGCCCTCGCCGACATCAAGGCCAAGCTGGGGGTCGCCCGGGTCTATCTGGACGGCTGCATCATGGCCCTGGTCGAGGGCGAGCTGACGGCCGAGGAGGCCGCCGCGGCCAAGTACTGGACCACGGAGACGGGCTGGGAGGTCATCGACCGCTGCATGCAGCTCTTCGGCGGCTACGGCTACGTCAACGAGTACGAGATCGCCCGCATCTGGCGGGACAGCCGGGTGCAGCGGGTGTTCGGCGGCACCTCGGAGATCATGCAGGAGATCGTCGGACGGTCGCTTGGGTTCTGAAGGACAGTGAGCGTTCAGCATTGATTGGTTCGGCTAAATAGGTTATCTATTTAAGCTGTACGGATGTGGTGGTAGCGGGCTCCAGGAGGCACCGTGGTCACGGTCGACGTGAAGCTGCACCAGGAACGGGCCGAGCGGGACCTGCCGCGCCCCCGGCTCGTCATCGGTGGCAAGGATCTGCACGAGACGAGCGGCGGTATGTACGAGCACATCAACCCCGCGACCGGTCTCGTCCAGGCCGACATCCCCCTCGCGGGGCCCGTCGAGGTGGACCGGGCTGTGGCCGCCGCCCGTCAGGCCTTCGAGGTGTGGGGCACCATGCGGCCCGCCGAACGCCGCCGCCTGCTCACCCGCTTCGCCGGACTGCTGCGCGACCACATCCCCGACTTCGCGGCGATCTGCCCCCTGGAGAACGGTGTCTGCATCGGCGGCTGGGCGGAGAACGTCGGACCGCATGTCGCCGAGTGGACCGAGTACTACGCCGGCTGGGCGGACAAGATCGAGGGCATGGTCGCCGCGGCCTACAGCCCGCACGAGAACGTCGAGTACACCCTCGCCGAGCCGTACGGCGTCATCGGCCACATCATCACCTGGAACTCGCCCGCCCTGTCCCTGGCGATGAAGGTCCCGCCCTCGCTCGCCGCCGGCAACACGGTGGTCATCAAACCGGCCGAGTCCACGCCGTTCTCCGCCCTGCTCTTCGCCGACCTGGCCCGCGAGGCGGGCATCCCCGACGGCGTGATCAATGTCGTCACCGGACTCGGCGAGGCCGGATCGGCCCTGGTGAGACACCCCGGCGTGGACAAGATCTCCTTCACCGGCGGGCCCGCCACCGCGCGCCGCATCATGTCCGACGCGGCGCTGAGCCTCAAGCCCGTCCTGTTCGAGCTGGGCGGCAAGTCCGCCAACCTGCTCTTCGCCGACACCGACCTGGACACCATGGTGCCGTACTGCGCGGCCTTCGCCATGAGCAACACGGGCCAGGGCTGCGCGTTGCCCACCCGTCTGCTGGTCGAGCGCCCGATCTACGACGAGGTCGTCGCCCGCGTCACCGGGGTCGTCGCCCACCTGCCCGTGGGCGACCCGCTCGACCCGACGACGTACATCGGGCCCCTGATCAACGAGGCCGCCCGCGAGCGCGTCCAGGGCGTGATCGACAAAGCGGTCGAGGAACGAGCGGGCCGGCTCGTGTACGGAGGCGAACGCATCGAATCCGACGGCTGCTTCGTCTCCCCGGCCGTCTTCGCCGACGTCGACAACCGCAGCGACCTCGCCCAGCAGGAGATCTTCGGCCCGGTCCTCGCCCTCACCCCGTTCGACACGGAGGACGAGGCCGTCGCCCTCGCCAACGACACCGAGTACGGACTTTCCGCCTACATCCAGTCCCGCGACATCGCCCGCGTCAACCGTCTGGTGCCGCGTCTGAAGGCCGGGACGGTCTACGTCAACCCCGGCCCCAACCCGATCACTTCGCCCTCCACGCCCTTCGGAGGCGTCGGCATCAGCGGGTTCGGACGGGAAGGCGGCAGGGCCGGACTGGAGGAGTTCATCCACGTCAAGGGCGTCGGCGTCGGCCGCGTCTGACGGCGCCTCACCTTCTGAACGAAGCCTCTGGAGCCACCATCATGCATCCCGCACGCCGCCTGACGTTCGGCGACATCATCCGCGAGCACCGACGCTCCTTCCCCGCAGGCGTCGCCCTCGTCGACGGCGAGGTCCGGCTGACCTGGCCGCAGCTCGACGAGCGCACCAACCGACTCGCCCACGCCCTCACCGACGCGGGCGTCGGCTCCGGCGACCGCATCCTGTGGCTGGGCCAGAACTCCTTCCGCATCTGGGAACTGCTCGGCGCCGCCGCGAAGATCGGTGCGATGGTCTGCCCCGGCTACTGGCGCTGGGCCGCCCCCGAAATGGCGTTCGCGGTCGAGGACTTCGACCCCCGGGTCGTGATCTGGCAGGACGAGGAGATCGGCGACACCGTACGCAAGGCGCGGGCCGAACTGGGCACCGACCACCGGGCGTTGTGGCTGCGACATGACGCGGAGGGCACCGAGGAACCCGACTCGTACGAGTCCTTCCTGGCCTCCGGCTCACCCGAGGACCCGGTCGCCGACGTGGACGTCGAGGTGGATCCCGACTCCGCGCTGCTGGTCATCTACACCGCGGCGATCTCCGGACGGCAGTCCGGCTCGATGCTCTCGCACCGCAACCTCCTCGCCATGGGCGCGAGCGCCGCCTGGATGGGGGACATCGGCACGGAGACCGCCTTCCTCGGCGCCGGACCGATGTTCCATATCGGCAACTACCAGTTCTGGGGCGTCCCGGCCTTCGTCCACGGCGGCAAGAACGTGATCGTGCGCCGCGTGGTCGCCGAGGAACTGCTCCCGCTCCTGGAGGCCGAGCGCTGCACCCACGCCTATCTGATGCCGCCGACCATCGCGCAACTCGTCGCGCTGAACCGGGAGGCCGGACACGACCTCTCCCACCTGCGGGCGAGCGTCGCCGCACCCCTGTGGCAGGGCACCGTGCCCACCGACACCAGCCGCTTCACCCGCAACGGCGGCGGCGAGGGCCGCGGCTACGGGCAGACCGAGGTGACCGGCTTCGCCGTGACCGGCGCCTACGGCGGGACGGGCACCGGCAACGCGGGACGCCCGGGTCCCTTCACCGCCGTACGCATCCTCGACAGCGGCGGCAAGGAGTGCGAGGTCGGGGTGGCCGGCGAGATCTGCGTCCGCGGCGACCTCGTGCACCTCGGCTACTGGAACCGGCCGGAGATCAACGAGGAACGCTTCCGCTTCGGCTGGTGGCACACCACCGACCTCGGTCGGCGCGAGAGCGACGGCACGATCAGCTTCCTCGGGACCACGACCCGCATGCTCAAGTCGGCAGCCGAGAACATCTTCCCCGCCGAGGTCGAGAACTGCATCGAATCGCATCCCGCGGTCAAGGAGGCCGCCGTGATCGGCGTGCCCAACGAACGCTGGGCGCAGGACGTCAAGGCGGTCGTCGTACTGCGTCCCGACGCCGGACCGGTCCCGGCGGCGGACGTGATCGAGCACTGCCGGGCGCGGATCGCCTCGTACAAGAAGCCGAAGACGGTGGAGTTCATCGAGGCGCTGCCGCGCACCAAGGACTTCGCGAAGGACTACGAGGCGCTCGACGAGCGCTTCGGCGGGGGCGGCTATCCCGGCGGCGACACGCTCGGCGCGGGCCGGTGAGGCCCTGATGGACGCTCGACATCCCGTCGTCGCGGGTGTGTACGCCACCGAACAGGCGCTGTCCCTCCCGCACCGCGACGCCATGGACCTCGCCCTCGAAGCCGTGTGCGGCGCCATCGAGGACGCCGGGCTGACCCCGGCGGACATCGACGGTGCCCAGGTCGACTGGCCCGGCCCGGGCGGCGTGCCCGGCGAGGGCAGCTCCTGGGCCCGGATGCTCGGCCGGGACCTGCGCTGGTCCAGCGACTCGATGCTCGACAACGCGGGCTCGCGGGGCCTGCTGAAGGCGGCGGCAGCCGTCCGGGCCGGGTTCGCGGACACCGTGGTGGTCGGCGGCTGCAAGCTGGTCGCGCGCGGGGCGGGACCGGTCGGGGCCGGGGTGCCGCTGGAGTTCGCCGATGTGTGGGGAGCTATGTCGTCGCCCAGTTCGCGCTGGTGGCCGCACGGCACATGCACGAGTACGGAACGACCTCCCGCCAGCTCGCGGAGGTCGCCGCCACCATCCGCAACAACGGCACCACCAACCCGGAGGCGATGATGTACGGGCGTGGGCCCTACACCGCCGAGGACGTGCTCAACTCCCGCATGGTGGCCACCCCCTTCCACCTGCTGGACTGCTGCATCGTCGGCGAGGGCGGCGCCGCGCTCGTGGTGACCACCGCCGAGCGGGCCCGGGATCTCCCGCGCCCACCCGTCGCCGTACTCGGCGGCGGCATGGAGTACCACCAGGCCGCGTACGCCAACCCGGCGCTGTACCGGGAGGTCGGCGGGCTCGGCCGGGACGCCGCCACCCGCGCCTATGCGATGGCCGGAGTGAACCCGCACGACGTGGACGTCTTCTCCCTCTACGACCCCAACTCCTTCGAGATCATCCGGCAGTTGGAGATCCTCGGTCTGTGCGGTGAGGGAGAGGGCGGCCCGCTGGCGGCGAGCGGTGCCCTCGCCGTCGGGGGCAAGCATCCCGTCAACCCGGACGGCGGCTGTCTGGCGTACGCCTGGAACGGCACCCAGCAGATGACATTGAAAGTCGTCGAAGCCGTACGGCAGTTGCGCGGCACGGCGGTGCACCAGGTCGAGGGCGCGGAGCTGGCGGTCGTCGGCAACGCCGGCTCGGGAGCGCAGCACTACGAGATGAGCGTGCTGGGGAGGATGCGATGAGCCGGCCCGTACCCGTCCCCACCGAGCTGTCCCGGCCGTTCTGGGACGCGGCCCGCCGCGGTGAGCTGGTCGTTCCGCAGTGCCCGACCTGCGGTCTGCGCTTCTTCGTCCCCGAGCCCGCCTGCCCCGGCTGTATGTCGCGGGACTGGCGTTACGCGCCCAGCGCGGGCCGGGGGAGCGTCTACTCGGTGACCGTCGTGCACCGCGCACCCGGACCCGGCTTCGACACCCCCTTCGCACTGGCCGTGATCGACCTCGACGACGGAGGCACCCTGCTGTCGCACGTGGACGCGGGCGACACCGACGACGTGGTCATCGGCCTGCGCGTACGCGTGGACTTCCGCGCCCTCACCGACGAGATCGCGCTGCCGTACTTCGTACCGGAGAACACTCACTGAGGGCGGAGGTGGGCGCGGTGGCGAACACGCCGGTACGGGTCCCCAAGATGGCCGAGCTGGTGGCGGCACGGCTGCGCCGGATGATCGTGCGCGGCGAGCTGGCCGAGGGTGACGCGCTCCCGTCCGAGACGGCGCTCATGGAGGAGTTCGCCGTCTCCCGGCCGACGCTGCGCGAGGCGTTCCGGGTGCTGGAGTCGGAGTCGCTGATCAACGTGCGCCGGGGTGCCCGGGGTGGGGCGCGGGTGCAGACCCCCGAGGGCACGGTGGCGGCCCGGTACGCGGGCCTGGTGCTGGAGTACCGGGCGACGACCCTCAAGGACGTGTACGACGCCCGCACGGTGATCGAGGCACCGTGCGCCGGACTGCTGGCCGAGCGGCGCACGGACGAGGACCTGGAGCGGTTGCGGGCAGCCGTCGCCGAGGCCGAGCGGCTCATGGACGACCCGTCGGCGTTCATCCGCGCCCACATGGAGTTCCATGCCCTGGTCGTCGAACTGGCGGGCAATGAGACGCTCGGCGTCCTCAACGGCATGGTCCGTCACATCATCGACCAGGCGAACTGGTCCCACGTCGACCTCGACGCCGGCAGCCCCGAGAACATCCGGGCCAACCGCCGGGGCTTCCGCGCCCACGGCGCACTCGTCGACCTGGTCGCAGCTCGCCGCGCCGAGCAGGCCGAGGAACTGTGGCGCGTCCATCTCCAGGAGGCGGAGGACTATCTGCTGCAGAACAGGTCCATGACGACGGTCCTGGACCTGCTCGGCTGACATGTCGCGAGGTGGGTGTGTCAGCTGTCGCGCAGCTCCCGCACGATCGGTTCCCACACCTCGGCGTCGATCTCGTAGGCGGTGTAGAAGGAGATCCGGTCGACGAGCGCTCCGTACCGGCGCCGGATCTCGCCCGCCACCCGCTCCGGCTCCGCCACCACCGCGAACGTGTGCAGCACGTCGTCGTCGACGAGCCGGCCCATCGCCTCCCACTTGTCCTCGCGGGCCGACTTCGAGAGCGCGTTGAGTTCGTCGCCGAGTTCGCCCCAGCCGTGCAGTTCGAGGACCCCGCGATAGGCGGGCGTGCTGCCGTAGAAGGCGATCTGCCGGCGGGTGCCGTCCACCGCGCGGGCCATCTCCTCATCGGTGCGGCCGGTCGCGGTCAGCAGCAGATGGGAGACCGAGAAGTCGCCGCGGGTACGGCCGGTGGCCGCGAGGCCGGCCTCCACGGTCGGCAGCGTGACCTCCCGCAGATAGCGCTCGGTGGTGAAGCCGTGCGCGAGGAGTCCGTCCGCGACCTCGCCCGCAACCCGGGTCATCGCCTGCCCGACGGCGGCCACGAAGACCTTGGGCGCGCCGCCGGGAGCGGGCGGGGGAGAGAAGAAGGGAGCCATGAGTGTGTGCGTGTAGAAGTCTCCGCGGAAGTCGAGCTTCTCGCCCTCGTTCCAGGCGGCCCAGATGGCGCGCAGCGCGCTCACGTACTCCCGCATGCGCGCCGCGGGCCGGCTCCACGGCATCGAGAACCGTCGCTCGATGTGCGGTTTGATCTGGCTGCCGAGGCCGAGGGAGAACCGTCCGCCCGAATAGGTCTGCAAGTCGTGTGCGGTGTAAGCGAGTTGCATGGGGGAGCGGGCGAAGGCGACGGCGATGGCCGTACCGACCTCCAGCCGGTCGGTGTGTTCGGCCGCGAGCAGGAGCGGCAGGAACGGGTCGTGCTTGGACTCGGACGCCCACAGGCCGTCGTAGCCGGTCTTCTCGTGGTGGCGGGCCTCCTCCACGACCTCCGCGGTGCTCCACACGTTGAGCTTGCCGTCGACCTTCATGCCGCTCCTCCGACCGCTTCCAGTCCGATGCGCTGTGCGAGCAGTTCCCGGTGGTACGCCGGGTCGCCGAACAGCAGTTGTGACGTCTTGGCCCGCTTGAGAAAGAGATGGGCCGGGTGCTCCCAGGTGAAGCCGATGCCACCGTGGACCTGGATGTTCTCCGCCGTCGCCTGCAGACAGGCGTCGGAGCAGAAGGCCTTGGCCAGGCTCGCCACGGCGGGCAGATCCGGGGCCTCGCTCTCGGCGGCGAGCAGGGCGTAATGCGCGGCGGCTCGCGCCGACTCCACCTCCAGCAGCACGTCGGCCAGCAGGTGCTTGACGGCCTGGAAGGAGCCGATCGGCCGCCCGAACTGCTGCCGCACCTTGGCGTACTCCACCGCCATGTCGAGCGCACGGGAGGCCACTCCGACCTGCTCGGCGGCCAGTGCCACCGCGGCCCGGTCCAGGACCTCCGCGACCAGATCCCAGCCGTCGCCGTGCGTGCGCAGGCGGGTCGCCGGTACGTCGGCATAGTCGAGGCGCGCCTGTCGGCGGGTCGGGTCCATGGTGGGGAGGGGGGTGCGGGTCAGTCCGGGCGCTTCGCCGTCCACGCAGAAGACGCCGATGCCGTCGTCGGTTCGGGCGATGGTGAGGACGACATCGGCGGTGGCGCCGTCGAGGACGAACATCTTGTGCCCGGTGAGCACCCAACTTCCGTCGGATTCGCGGGCGGTGAGCCCCACGCCCGCCGCGTCCCAACGGGCGGAGTCCTCGGTCAGGGCCAGCGTCGCGACGAGTTCACCCGAGGCCAGCCCCGGCAACAGGCGTTTGCGGGCGTCTTCGTCGCCGCACCGCAACAGCGTGGTCGTCGCGAGTACGGCCGAGGACAGGAACGGGGCGCACAGCAGTGCGCGGCCCATCTCCTCCATGACGACGCCCACTTCGACCGGCCCGCACCCGGCTCCGCCGTACTCCTCGGGTACGGCCAGCCCCTGAAGCCCCAGCTCCGAACCCATCCGGCGCCACAGCGCCCGGTCGAAGCCATGCGGTGTCACCATCAGGCGCCGCACCTCGGACTCGGGCGAGGTGTCGGCGAGGAACGCCCGCACCGTGCGCCCGAGTTCCTCCTGCTCCTCGCTGAACGCGAAGTCCATCCGAGTACTCCTCTCCGGCTCAGCTCGCCGGCTCAGTTCTCTTGCTCAGCGCTTCGGTTCAGCGCCGGCCGCGCGACGCGATGATCCGCTCGACCGCGGCGATGTGATCCGGTGAGTGCATGGTGTCCCGCTCGGCGAGCAGGGCCGGTTCCATCACGGTGTCGAGGGCCTGCTCCAGGTGCCGGTTGACCGCGCGCTTGGTCTCGCGCAGCGCCTGCACGGGCAGCGCGGCCAGCCGCCCGGCCAGGTCCATGGCCTCGTCCATGAGTTTGTCCCTGGGGACGGCGCGATTGGCGATGCCCAGCCGGACCGCGTCCTCGGCGCGCACCCGGTCGCCCAGGAACAGCAGCTCCTTCGCCCGGGTCGGACCCACCAGCAGCGGCAGGACGTACGCGCCGCCGTCGCCCGCGACGAGTCCGACCTGGACGTGCGGGTCGGCGACGTAGGTGTCGTCGGCGATCAGTACGAGATCGCTCAGCAGGGCCAGGCTGCAACCGAGTCCGACGGCGGGGCCGTTGACCGCCGCGATCACAGGGAGCGGGCAGCGGACCAGGCCGGTGATGATTCGCCGGGCCTCGTCGACGTTCTGGTCCCGGAAGGCAGCGTCGCGCTGGACGCGGGTCATGATGTCGAAGTTGCCGCCGGCGCTGAACGCCCGCCCTCGCCCGGTGAGCACGATCACCCGTGCGTCCGGGTCGGCGGCGATCTCGTCCCACACCGACGTGAGACCGGTGTGCAGCTCCTCGCTCATCGCGTTCAGCTGCTCCGGCCGGTTCAACTCGACCAGCCGGACCGGTCCGAGGGCCGTCACCACCAGATCCGTCGTCTCCAGATCCGTCATCTCCACCGCCGTCAATACCGCCATCGTTGTCGTGATGGCCATCGTTCACGAATAGGTCAGTAGAGTTGAATGCTATAACTAATTAAGCTTTCTGGAAACCGGTCCGTGGAGTGACGGAGGACGCGCATGGCGGAGCAGGAGTACGAGACCGTGCGGGCCGAGGTGGCGGACCGGATCCTCACCGTCACCCTCAACCGGCCCGAGAAGCTCAACGCCTTCAACCCGCGGATGATGCAGGACCTGCTGGACGTCCTGGACGTGGCCGACGAGGACGACGAGATACGCGTGATCGTGGTGACCGGAGCCGGCCGCGGTTTCTGCGCGGGCGCCGACGTCAGCTCAGGCGGCTCGTCCTTCGACCATCGCAAGGCGGGTGCCCGGCACCGGGACACCGGCGGCAGGGTCGCGCTGCGGGTCTTCTCCAGCACCAAGCCGGTCATCGCGGCGATCAACGGCCCGGCGGCGGGCGTCGGGGCCAGCATGACCCTGCCCATGGACATCCGGCTGGCGTCGACCTCGGCCAAGTTCGGCTTCGTCTTCGCGCGCCGCGGCATCGTGCCGGAGTCGGCGGCGAGCTGGTTCCTGCCGCGGGCGGTCGGCATGCAGCAGGCGATGGAATGGGTGGCGACGGGCCGTGTCTTCGGTCCGGACGAGGCCCTGGCCGCCGGGCTGGTCCGCTCTGTCCACCCACCGGAGGAACTGCTGCCGGCGGCGTACGGACTCGCCCGGGAGATCGCCGAGAACACCTCGGCGATCTCGGTGGCCCTGGCCCGCCAGATGATGTGGCGGATGCTCGGCGAGCCCCACCCCATGGCGGCGCACCGGCTCGACTCGCGGATCATGAGCCAGATCGGCGGCGGCCCGGACCCCGTCGAGGGCGTCGAGTCCTTCCTCGCCAAGCGGCCACCCGAGTTTCCCGGCGGGGTGAGCAAGGACATGCCACCCGTCTACCCTTGGTGGCAGGAGGAGGAATTCCGCCCGTTCGGGGAGCAGGCATCCGATAGCCGGGAGTCGTGATGTCGACGTTCGACTACATCGTGGTGGGCGCCGGTTCGGCCGGATGCGTGCTGGCCAACCGGCTCTCCGAGGACCCCGGGACGTCCGTGCTCTTGATCGAGGCGGGCGGCCGGGACGCCACTCCGCTGGTCAGGATGCCCAAGGGGTTCGGCAAACTGCTGGGCGATCCGCGGTTCGCCTGGCACTACCCGGTCGAACCGGTCGGCCCGACCGGACGGGTCGAGCACTGGGTCCGGGGCCGCACACTGGGCGGGTCGAGCTCGGTCAACGGCATGGTCTACAACCGCGGCGACCGGGCCGACTACGACGAACTGGAGCGGCTCGGCAATCCCGGCTGGGGCTGGGACACGATGCTCCGCGTCTTCCGGCGGATCGAGGACAACGCGCTCGGCGCCGGCGAAGTCCGGGGAGCGGGCGGGCCGTTGCACATCTCGACCGCACCCCGGCCGGAGCCACTGTGCGAAGAAGCCATCGCCGCCGGAACCGGACTCGGCTGGCGCCGCACCGACGACCTCAACGCGAGCGATGCCGAACGCATCGGCTATGCCATGGCCACCATCAAGAACGGACAGCGGTTCAGCGCCGCCCGTGCCTTCCTGCACCCCGTCGCCCACCGGCCCAACCTCACCGTGTCGGTGAACACCCTCGTGACGAGGGTCCTGACGCAAAAGGGCCGGGCCGTGGGCGTGCACACCCGCAGTGCGGGCCGCGAGGCGGACTTCCGGGCCCGGCGCGAGGTGATCCTCTCCGCCGGCAGCATCGCCACACCCAAGATCCTCCAGCTCTCGGGCGTCGGCCCCGCCGAGACGTTGAAGGCGGCGGGCGTCGATGTGCTGGTCGACAGCCCCCATGTCGGTGGCCGGATGCGCGAGCACCGCTGTTTCGTCGTCCAGTACCGGCTGAAGGACGACCTCGGCTACAACAAGGCACTGAGCACCCCGCTGCGACAGGCCCTGTCGGGAGCCACATACCTGGCGACCCGCCGGGGACCGCTGGCCGCGCCCGCCTTCGACGTCATCGCCTTCTTCAAGACCCGCCCCGAACTCGCCCGCCCCGACGCGCAGTTGCTCATCGCGCCGGTGTCCCTGCTGCCGGAGGTCCCCGGGAAGGAGACCGGCGTGGAGCGCGAGCCCGGCGTGATGGGCCTCGGCTACATCCTGCGCCCCACCGCCGAGGGGAGGCTGCACATCACGTCCGCCGACCCCGAAGCCCCCCTCACCATCGCGCCGAACTACTACGGTTCCGTCCACGACCGCGCGGTCGGGGCCGCTCTCTTCCGGCGGATGCGAGAACTCTTCGGGACCGAGCCGATCGCCGGCCGTATCACGGCCGAGACCCTGCCGGGCCTTGCCGTGCGGGAGGACCAGGAGATCATCGACGCCGGCCTGGAGCACGGGCGCTGCGGCTACCACGCGGTCGGCACCTGCGCGATGGGCCCGGCCGAGGACGACGTGGTCGACGCCCACCTCCGCGTGCGCGGAGTCGACGGTCTGCGGGTCGTCGACTGCTCGGTCCTGCCGACCATGCTGTCAGGCAACCTCAACGGACCGATCATGGCCATGGCCTGGCGGGCGGCCGACCTCGTCCTCGGGTCGGACTGATCCGGTGCGAGGAGGTCGTGGCCAGGAGATCACGGGCCAGGAGATCAGGGGCCAGGAGATCGCGGGGGCGGGAGATCTGGCTGAAACATTGTCGTAGTTTGCTCGAAGTGTTAGCGTCCGGTCGGCGGGCATTCAGTTGAATGCGCTTAACCATTCACCGCCTGGACGGTAACCATGAGCGATGGTTTCCTGCACGAATCCCTTCGCGGCGCCGACTGGGGGGTCGCCACCGCGGACACCATCGCGGCCGCACCGCCGCCCTCGCCGGAGCGCGGCGGACACTTCCGGCAGTGGACCGACGACATCCGGCAGCTGCTCGGCGTCACCGCGGACACGCATCGCATGGTCGCCGGATGGCCGCAGCTCCAGCCCGACGGCCCCGGCAGCTGGGACCGGGAGGCGCTGGACCGCTGCGAGCGCGCCCTCGACGCCCTGCTCGCGGACGGGAGGCGGCCCGCCCTCACCCTGTTCGACCGCACGCTGCCGCCGTGGCTGGACGACGCAGGCGGCTGGCTGGCCCGCGACACCGCCGAGCACTTCGCCGCGTTCGCCGCGGATCTGGGCCGCCGGTTCGGCGACCGGGTGGAACGCTGGATCACCTCCACCGACCTGGCCGGCCCCACGCTCGCGGACCACGTGGCCGGAATGTACTCACCGGGCCGGGGCGCGGGCCGCGCCGGGCTGCCCGCCGTGCACCACATCCTGCTCGCCAACGGGCTCGCCACCCAGTCTCTCGGAGCCGCCGGCGTCACCGGCCGGATCGGCACGACGGTCACCCTCGTCGGCGGCTACGCGGCCACCGACGACCCCTACGACCGGCTCGCCCTGGAGCGCCTGGAGAGCTGGACCAACCGCATCTTCCTCGACCCCCTGCTGCTCGGCGAGCACATGGTGACCGAGGAGGACGTCGCCCCCGTGGCGGCCACCGGCTGCGTACGCCCCGGCGACCAGGAGGTCATCGCCACCGCCCAGGACCTGCTGGGCCTGTCCTGGCACACCCCGTTCCGGGTCACCGCACCGGAGAACCTGCCCCGCGTACTGCCGACCAGGAAGTGCCGGAGCGCCCTCAACGAGGTCAACCGCCTGCTCATGGGCCTCGGCTTCGCGATCGTCCCCTTCGACGACGTGGAGACGACCGCCTACGGCTGGCCCATCATCCCCGAGGGGCTCGCCGACGCCGTCGCCGGCCTGTACGAGCTGTACGGCGACCGGCTGCCTTCACTGTCCGTCGTCGACAACGGCATGGGCGACCTGGACCTGGTCGACGAAACGGGGCACCGGGACGACGCCCGGCGCCGTGCCCTGCTTCGGGCCCGGCTCTCCTGGCTGGCGCGGCTCATCACCGCCGGCGTCGACGTGTGCGGCTACGAGTACTGGTCGGTGCTCGACAACCTGGAGGCAAAGTTCCGCTACACCCGCCTGTACGCGATGGCCGTCCCGGACCACGAGCCCGCGCCGCGGCCCCCGATGCCGTCCGACTGGGTGCACGGGGGAGCGTTCGCCGCCGCACCCGCCGCCGGTCCGGCGACCGGACTGACCCTCGTACCCCGGAGTGAGACTCAGGGCGCCGGCGCCTCGTAGTCCCGGCCACGGATCAGCCGTACCGGGCAGTAGACCAGGACCTCCTCGTCCCGCTGATTGCGTACGGTGATCCGGCTGGTCACCACGCCCCGGCCGGGCTTGCTGGCGGGGCGGCAGCCCGTCGTCTCCACGACCGCGTGCAGCGTGTCCCCGACATACACCGGCCCCCGCACGGTCAGCTCCATGTGCAGGAAGGCGAGACCCGTGCCGTGCAGCACGTTCGTCTGGAGGACGAGCCCCTCTGCGAGGCAGTACGTCAGGCCGCCCGGGACCAGCCGGCCCGTGTAACCGCCCTCCGCCGCGTGCGTGGCGTCCCAGAAGAGCGGTTCGGTGAAGCCGCCCCAGGTGACGAAGTTGACCAGGTCGGTCTCGGTGACGGTCCGGCGGGCGGTCATGAAGACCTGCCCGACCGGCATCTCCTCGTACGTCAATCCCTGGACCAGCGGCGGGACTTCGGTGGTGATCTGCTCCGGCGTCATGATCGTTCCTCTCGTACGGTGGTCAGAGATCGAGCGGGTGCTTGCTGCCCACGCCCTCGAAGTCCGGGGCACGCTTGTCCCGGTGGGCGGCCAGCCCCTCGACGACCTCGTGTCCGCCGAACCCGAAGAACTCCAGCCCGAGCGAGGCCTCGAAGATCGGCTGCGCGGTGCGGTACCAGTGGTTGAGGGACCGCTTGGTCCAGCTGAGGGCGCTGGCCGGCCCGGTGGCCAGGACGGTCGCAACGCGCAGGGCCTCCGCGTGCACGTCCTCGTCGGCCACGCACTTCGACACCAGGCCGATCCGCTCGGCCTCCTCGCCGGTGAGCGCCTCGCAGGTCAGGAGGTAGTACTTGGCCTTGGCCATGCCGCACAGCAGCGGCCAGCAGATGGCCGCGTGATCCCCCGCCGCGACACCGAGCCGCGTGTGTCCGTCGACGATCTTCGCCGTGCGGGCGGCGACGGAGATGTCCGCCAGCATGCCGATGACCAGCCCCGCACCGACCGCCGGCCCGTGGATCGCGGAGACCACCGGCTTGGAGCAGTTGATTACCCCGTAGACCATGTCCCGCGCCTCGCGCATCACCCGGGCACGCACCGCGTAGTCTCCGGTCATGGCCTCGATGGAGTCGAAGGTCCCGCCCGCCGAGAACGCCCTGCCGGCCCCCTGGACCAGCACCACCCGGGTCTGCTCGTCCCGGTCGATCACCGGCCAGATCTCGGCCAGTTCCCCGTGCATCCGTGGATCCACGGCGGTGAGGTTCGGGGCGTCCAGCACGACGCGGAGCACGCCGGGCGCGGGCCGCTCGAAGGTCAGGCTCGTGAACGGGGCGTAGAGATCGGTCACGTCGCGCTCCTAGTGTAATCGGTGTGGATACTATAATTATCTAACTGTATCGAGCGTGAGCGCGGCAAGCGATCGGCAGACGCGTCGCACCGAGGACGGGAAGCTCGGCATGGATCTCACCTTCAGCCAGGAACAGGACGAACTGCGCAAGGTCGTACGGTCGTTCCTGGCCAAGTACTCCGACGAGCAGGCCGTACGCCGCCTGGCCGCCGACCCGGAGGGCCACGACGTCTTCATATGGCGGCGGATGTCCGGCGAACTCGGCCTGCAGGGGCTCGCCGTACCGGAGGAGTACGGAGGCTCCGGCTTCGGCTACGTCGAGCTCGGCATCGTCTTCGAGGAGGCGGGCCGCGCGCTGCTGTGCGGGCCGTACTTCGCCACCGTCGCCCTGGCCGCCGAAGCCCTTCTGCGCTGCGACGACGAGTCGGCCCGGCACGACCTCCTGCCCGGCATCGCGTCCGGGGAGACCGTGGCCACGCTGGCGCTCACCGAGGACGGCGGCCGCTGGGACGAGCCCGGCATCCGGCTCACCGCAAGCGGCGACACGACCACCGGATGGCGTTTGACCGGCACGAAGACCTACGTCCCCGACGGCCACCTCGCCGACCTGCTCCTGGTCGCAGCCCGCACCCCTGTCGGCATCAGCCTCTTCGCGGTCGACGCCGCCGACGCGCGGGGCCTCACCCGCATCCCACTCCCCACTCTCGACCAGACCCGCAAACAGGCCCGGCTGGAGTTCACGGACACCCCTGCCCGTCTGCTCGGCACGGAGGGCACGGCGTGGCCCGCCCTGGAACGCACCCTCGCCACCGCCTCCGTCCTGCTCGCCGCCGAACAGGTCGGGGGAGCGGCCGCGGCCCTGGACGCCGCCGTGGACTACGCCAGGATCCGGGTGCAGTACGGGCGGCCCATCGGCTCGTTCCAGGGGATCAAGCACAAGTGCGCCGACATGCTGACGGAGATCGAGTCGGCCCGCTCGGCCGCGTACGGCGGACTGTGGGCGCTGGATGCCGGGGACGACATGGAGATCGCCGCCGCGGCGCCCCTGGCGCAGGCCTTCTGCTCGGAGGCGTTCACCAGGGTCGCCGGCGACAACATCCAGGTCCACGGCGGGATCGGCTTCACCTGGGAGCACCCCGCGCACCTGTACTTCAAGCGGGCCAAGAGCTCAGAGGCGCTGCTCGGCAGCCCGTCGTACCACCGGGAACTGCTGGCCGCCAGGCTCGGCATCTGACAGCAGGGTCTGACATCACAGGGAGGCAGCAGACATGGAGCTGGACTTCGGGCCCGCCGTACGTGACTTCCGCGACGAGGTGCGGGACTGGCTGGCGGCTCACCTGGTGGGGGAGTTCGCCGAGCACAGAGGCGTGGGCGGTCCCACCGACGGCGCGGCCTGGGAGGTCCGCCTGGCCTGGGACCGCGAGTTGTCCGCCGGGAACTGGCTGGGTGTGGGCTGGCCGCGCGAGTTCGGCGGACGCGGGCTGGGGCTGGTGGAGGAGATCGCCTTCGAGTACGAGTACGCCCGCGCGAACGCGCCCTACCGGGCCACCGTCAACGCCCTGGACCTGCTCGGTCCGATGCTGCTCAAGATGGGCAGCGAGGAGCAGAAGAAGCGCTTCCTGCCGCCGATCCTCGCCATCGAGGAACTGTGGGGTCAGGGTTTCAGCGAACCGGGCGCCGGCTCCGACCTGGCGTCGGTCCGCACCAGGGCCGAACGCGAGGGCGACGAGTGGGTGGTCAACGGGCAGAAGGTGTGGACGTCCTTCGGTATCCACGCCGACTGGCTCTACGTCCTCACCCGCACCGACCCGGACTCGGTCCGGCACCAGGGCCTGACCCTGCTGCTCCTGCCCACCGACCAGCCGGGCGTGGAGATCCGCCCCATCCGCAACCTCGCCGGCCAGGACGAGTTCGCCGAGGTGTTCCTCTCCGACGCCCGGACCGGCGCGGACATGGTCGTCGGCGAGGCCGGCCAGGGCTGGCGTACCGCGATGGCCACGCTCGGCATCGAACGCGGCACCACGCTCCTGCCCCAGCAGCTGACCTTCGAGCGGGAGGCCGAGGCGCTGATCGACCTCGCCCGGGACCGGGGCGCCCTCGACGACCCGATGCTGCGCCGCCGGATCGTCGATGCCTGGATCTCCGTACGCATCATGCGCACCACCAACCTCCGCACCATCGCCGAACTGACCGCGGGCCGCGCCCCGGGAGCCCAGGCCACCACGGCCAAGCTGTACGCCTCGACGCGGCACCAGCAACTCGGCCATCTGGCCATGGAGTTGGCGGGCCCCGCCGGGCAGATCGTCGGCGAGGACTACGGCCTGGACATGCGGCAGCGCTCCTTCCTGCTCGCCCTCGCGGAGACGATCTACGGCGGATCGAGCGAGATCCAGCGCAACATCATCGGTGAGCAGGTGCTCGGTCTTCCGAAGGAGCCCCGGCCGTGAAGTCGCCGGAGGAGCGCCTCGACCGCATCGAGTCACAGCTGGCCGTCCAGCAGCTGCCCATCCGCTACGCGCTCGCCGTGGACGCACGCGATCTCGACGCCTGGGTCGGCTGCTTCACCCCGGAGGTGGACATGGGGCGCCACGGCAACGGCCGGGAGGCGCTGCGGGCCTACATCGAGCCCCTAGTCCGGGGCTTTTGCCGCTCGGTCCACCAGATCTGCGGCCACCGGGTCGAGTTCACCGGCCGGGACACCGCGACCGGTGCCGTCTACTGCCGTGCCGAGCACGAGGTGGGGGAGCGGTGGATCGTCATGGCGATCCGGTACCTCGACGACTACGCGCGCGTGGACGGGGAGTGGTACTTCTCCCGGCGCCGTGAGCAGCACTGGTACGCAGCGGATGTGACCGAGCGCCCCCAGCAGGTGGGATTCCAGGGCTGGGAGGGAGCCGGAGAACCGGCGCTGCCCGCGGCCTTTCCCTCCTGGTCGGCCTTCTGGAACGACGGGAAGGAAACGTGATGGCACGGTTGTCGGGGAAGGTGGCGCTGGTCACCGGCGGTGGACAGGGCGTGGGCCGGGGCATCGCCCTCGCACTCGCGGCGCAGGGCTCGGCGGTGGTGATCAGCGGCCGCACCGAGAGCAGGCTCAAGGACACCGCCGGCGAGATCACCGAACGCGGGGGAAAAGCCCACACCGTGGTCGGGGACGTCGGCGAACGGGTCGACGTGGACCACATGGTGGCCGAGACCGTACGCGAGTTCGGCCGGCTGGACGTGCTGGTCAACAACGCGCAGAGCTCGGTGCAGCGGCCGTTGGAGCAGACGTCGTACGACGATGTCGAACTCAGCTACCGCAGCGGCCCGTTGGCGACCCTCCACGCCATGCAGTCGGCCCTGCCTCACCTGAAGTCCAGCCGCGGCAGCATCGTCAACCTCGGTTCCTCGGCAGCCGTACAGGGAGAGGCGAACTTCGCGGCCTACGCCATGGCCAAGGAGGCCGTCCGAGGCCTCTCCCGGGTCGCCGCGCGGGAGTGGGGCGTATACGGGATCCGCGTGAACGTCATCTGCCCGGCCGCCCTGAGCCCCGCCGCGGAGGCGTACTTCACCGCCCATCCGGAAAAGGCCGAGCGGGTGCTCGCCGGTATTCCGCTGGGGAGGATGGGTGACCCCGAGGGGGACATCGGGCGGGCGGTGGCCGCGCTGGTGAGTGACGACATGGCTTATCTGACGGGGGCGACGTTGATGCTGGAGGGGGTCGGACGTTGATCGGGTGATGGGGGGCGGGGTCGAGGAGCGCTCCATTCGTCACCCACTACGGCCTCACACAACTCCCCGAGCCCGCAGCTCCGAGAGCCGATCCTCCGTCACCCCCACCAGCCCGGTCAGCACTTCGGCCGTGTGCTCGCCCAAGGCGGGCGGCGCACCGTACCCCCGACCGGCGTTCCCGTGAGCCGGATCGGATTGGCGAGCAACGGCAGCCGCCCGGACACCGCATCCTCGACCTCGACCAGCATGCCCCGATGCTGTACCTGCGGGTCGGCGAAGACCTCGCGCATCTCGTTGAACGGCCCCGCAGGGACGTCGCGTTCGTCGAGCACCGCCAGCCACGCGTCCCGGGTTCGGGTCCGCAGGATCGCGTCCAGGACGGGAAGGATCTCCTCACGGTGGGCGATCCGCGCGGAGGTCGTGGTGAAGCGTGGATCCTGGAGGAGATCCGTACGGTCGGCGGCCGCACAGAACGCGGCGAACTGCTTGTCGTTACCGGCGACGAGGAACAGCGGCTTGTCCGCACACATGAAGGCCTGCGAAGGGATCCCGCCGTAGCCGCCGTTGCCTCGCCGTCTCGGCACCTCACCCGAGATCAGGTAGTTCATCGCGAAGTGCGACAGCGAGGCCAGCCCGCAGTCCAGCAGGGACAGGTCGATGAACTGGCCCTCGCCGGTGGCGTCCCGGTGCCGCAGGGCGGCCAGCACGGCCGTCGCGGCGTACAGGCCGGTGAGGATGTCGACCATGCTGACGCCGACCTTCATCGGCTCCTCGGGGTGCCCGGAGGCGCTCATCATCCCGGACATGGCCTGGAAGATGCCGTCGTAGCCGGGGCGTTCGGCGTACGGCCCGGTCTGGCCGAAGCCCGTCACGGAGAGATAGACGAGCCTCGGGTTGAGGGCCCGCAGGCTCACGTGGTCGAGCCCGTACTTCGCCAGCGTCCCCGTCCGGAAGTTCTCCACCAGCACGTCCGACCGGGCGGCGAGGGCGCGGATCAGCTCCTGCCCCTCGGCGGTGGCGTGGTTGACGGTGACCGACCGCTTGTTGCGGTTGCAGGAGAGGTAGAAGGCGGCAGTGTCCGTCCCGGGGGCGAACGGCGGGCCGTACGTCCGTGAGTCGTCGCCCGTTCCGGGCCGCTCCACCTTGATGACGTCCGCGCCCAGGTCGGCCAGCAGTTGGGTGGCGAGGGGTGCCGCGAGGATGCGGGAGAGGTCGAGGACGCGGATTCCGGACAAGGCCGTGGACGGCATCGCGGGGGCCTCCCTTGCGAGCAGAATGAGTTAGATAAATAATACATACGGTGGTGTCGATGCGGCCCTTCTGATTGCCTCAACTATTCAAATCATGTAACTATATTGCCCCGGCAGGGACACAGCCGGGCCGAGACCGGAGGGCGTGCTGATGACCGTCGCGGCGAGGACCCTCACCGACCAGGAGCAGCGCGAACGCCGGTCGTGGTTCCGGGCCCGCTGGGAGCGCGGGGTCGCCTTCAACCGCCGCTGCCGCATCCGCGTGAGGCGCTGGGACCCGGAGGCGGTCGAGATCGTGCTCCCCTACGCCGAGTCCCTCTCCGCCCACGAGGACGTGTTCCACGGCGGTGTGATCTCGGCCCTCATCGACACCGCCGGCGCCGGAGCCGTGATCGCCGGGCACGACTTCACCAAAGGGAGCCGGCTCAGCACCGTGTCGATGTCCGTGCAGTACCTCGCGCCCGCCCGCGGCCGGGAGGCCGTGGCGTACGCGCGCTGTGTGCGGCGTGGCCGCAGGCTGCACTTCGCCGACGTCGACGTGATGGCCGACGGACGCATCTGTGCGAGGGGGCAGGTCGTGGTGTCCATCTCGGGGGAACGGCCGGGCGTCGGCGACCCCATCGAAGCCGCCGCTCCGATGGAACTCGCCACTCCTGTCGAACCGACGGCTCCCATGGAACCGGCGGCTCCCATCCGACCGCTGACCGAGCTGACCGAGGAGTGACCCGATGTCCGCAGACGCTGATGATCTTGTCCTGTACGAGGTCGACGAGGACGGCGTGGCAACGCTCACCCTCAACCGCCCCGAGCGCAAGAACGCCTGGAGCATCCCCATGGAGAACCGCTTCTTCGCGCTCCTGGACGAGGCGGCGCAGGACCCCGCCGTCCGCGTCGTGATCGTCACCGGCGCCGGCCGGGCCTTCTGCCCCGGGATGGACATGCAGCGCCTGGAGCAGAACTCCCAGCCGGGCCAGTCCCTGGGGCTGCACGCGCGCGTGCCCATGTACAGCAGGCGAAACCTGCCGAAACCGCTCATCGCCGCGATCAACGGCGCCTGCGCCGGCATCGGCCTGATCCAGGCGCTCATCTGCGACATCCGCTTCGCCGCCCGCGGCGCCCGCTTCACCACCGCCTTCACCCGGCGCGGCCTGGCCGGCGAGTACAACCTTCCGTACGTCCTGCCCCGTGTCGTCGGCCTGGAGAACGCCCTCGACCTGCTGCTGTCCGGCCGCGTCTTCGACGCCGACGAGGCGAAGGCTCTCGGCCTCGTCAGCCGCGTCGTCGAACCCGAAGACCTGCTCGACGCCGCCCGGGCCTACGCCCGGGACATCGCCCGCAACTGCTCCCCGCGCGCCATGGCCGTCGTACGGCACCAGGTCTACGGCGACCTGGACCGCACCTTCACCGACGCCCTCGCCCGCTCCTACTCCGCCATGGAGTTCTTCGCGGGCTCACCCGACTTCCGCGAGGGCGTGGCGAGCTTCACCGAGAAGCGGGATCCCAAGTTCGAGGGCCTGCCGCCGGACTTCGATCCGGACGAGGCCACCCGCGACGCCTTCCTGCCGTACTGACCCTGCCGTACTGACCTGCCGCACTGACCTGCCGTACTGACCTGCCGTTTCGACCGAGGGAGCTGACGAGGATGACAGGGTTGCCGTTCCCCGTCGAGGCCGGGCACATCATGATGTTCGCCCGCGCCATCGGCGACGAGAACCCGGCGTACCTGGGAGAGAGCCCCCTCGCCCCGCCCACCTTCACCATGGCGAGCGCCCACTACGACCCCGACTACCACCTGCGTCCCAAGCCGGACGAGGAGTGGTTCGGGTCGGGTGGCGGCCCCGGGGAGATGGCCGAGGGCGGCGGCGGGCTGCATGCCGAGCAGCACTTCGAGTACCACCGCCCGGTGCGCGCCGGCGAGACCCTCTACGCGCACACCGTCCCCGGACGCAGCTGGGAGAAGCAGGGCCGCAGCGGCCGTCTGCTCTTCAGCGAGCGCATCACCGAGTACCGGGACGCCGCAGGCGAACCGGTCGTCAGCGCAGTGACCGTGGCCGTCGTCCCCGAGGGCCCCGCGACCCCGAAGGACGCCCGATGACCGTGAGCACGGCCGACCTCAAGGCCGGCGAGAGCCGCGAGAGCGTCCTCGTAGGCGACCTGAAGCGCACCCGGATCGTGCAGTACGCCGGAGCCTGCGGCGACTTCAACCCACTGCACACCGACGAGAAGTTCGCCGTCGAGGCGGCCGGATACCCCGGCGTGTTCGCCCACGGCATGCTGACGATGGGCATGACCGGCCGGGTCCTCACCGACTGGGTCGGCCCCGAGGCGCTCCTGCGCTACGGCGTCCGCTTCAAGGCGCAGGTCTGGCCCGGCGACACCCTTACCGCCACGGCCACGGTCGACTCGATCGAGAAGACGCCGTCCGGCCCGGTCGCCCACTTCACCCTCGCCACCGTCAACCAGAACGGCGTCGAGGTGGTCAGCGGCACCGCGACGGCCCGTCTGGAGCCGTGACGGCGGTGGACACAAGGCGGGAGCCCCGACCGGCGGCCACCTGGACCGCCATGGTGAGCCGCGCCTACGACCACGCCCGCCCCGCCGCTCGCTTCGGCGACCTGACCTGGACCGGGCACGAACTCCTCGACCGGGCCGGCGGCGCGGCCGACTGGCTGGACACCCTCGGCCTGGAACCGGGCCGACCGGTGCCGGCCCTGGTCGCCACCTCCGCCGACGCCCTCGCCCTGGTGATCGGCGGCGCGGGCTCCGGTCACCCACTCGCACCCCTCGGCGTCCGCATGACCGCGCACGAGATCGCCACGGTGGTCAAGGCGACGCGCTCCCAAGTCCTGCTGGTCCAACCGGAGTTCGTCGAACTCGGCACGCAGATCGCCGAACTCACGGGTCGACGGGTCGCGATCGTGCCGGAACTGCCTGACATTCCACGGGAGTTGACTGCCCGCTCCGACGACCTCGCCGCCGTCCTCCACACATCCGGCACGACCGGCCTGCCCAAACCCGTCCCCATGACCCAGCGACGCCTGGCCGCCCGCGCCCGCGTCAACGGACGGTTGTGCGCGCTCGCCCCCGACAGCTTCTACGGCGGCAGCGCCCCCTTCCACCACATCGCCGGCCTCGGCAACATCGCCGTCGCCCTCGCCGCGGGTGCCCTGATCACCGGACTGCCCCGCTTCACCGTCGAGGGCTGGACGCTGCTGCGGCACCTCGGCACCACCCACACCAGCATGGTCCCGGCGATGCTGGAAACCCTGCTGGCGGCCGACGAGGCGCGGCACGCGACTTTGCGGACCCTCCAGTACGGTGGCGCGCCCATCCGCCCCGGCACACTGCGACGGACCTACGAGGCCATGCCCGGCGTTCGCATGCTCAACATGTTCGGGCAGACGGAGGGCTCGCCGATCAGCGTGCTCACCCCCGAGGACCACCGGGAGGCGGTCGCCGGACGCACCGAACTGCTGCGCTCCGTCGGGCGCCCCGCCCCCGGAGTCGAGCTCCGTGTCGTCGGCGCCGGGCCGGACGGCATCGGCGAGATCAACGCCCGTGCCGACCATCTCTTCCGCGTCGACGCCGACGGCTGGCTGCACAGCGGCGACCTGGGCCGAGTGGCGGAGGACGGCTATCTCTATCTCCTCGGCCGTCGGACCGACATGATCATCCGGGGTGGTGAGAACGTCCATCCGCTGGAGGTCGAGACGGTCCTGACCACGCATCCAGGCGTGGCGGACGTGGCGGTGACGGGCGTACCCGACGAGCGGCTGGGCCAGACCGTCGTCGCCTTCGTCGTGCCGGCCGACCCGGACTCCCCGCCGGAACCGGCGGTCCTCAGAAGCCATCTCCGCGCCCGGCTGTCCGGGTTCAAGGTCCCCGTCCGCTGGTGGTTCGTGGACGCCCTGCCGCGCAACGCGAACGGCAAGGTCGTACGCCGTCACCTGAGGGAGCCGTCCCCAGGAGGAACAAGTGCCTGACCACGTCGACTCGCACCCGCTCGACCCCCGCCGACTCGACACCCTCCTGAGCCGGATCCGCCGGGAGGTCGAGCAGGGCCCCTTGCCGTCCGCGCAGGTCGCCGTGGCGCGCAACGGCCGGCTGGTGGCCTTCGAGACCTACGGCGACGCCCACCCCGGCACCCGGTACGTCCTGCAGTCCGTCGGACGGTCGGTCGTCGCGGGCGTGGTGTGGAAGCTGATCGGCGACGGGCTCCTGGACGTGGACGAGCAAGTCGCCGCGATCATCCCGGAGTTCGCGCCGAACGGGAAGGAGACGGTCACGGTCGAGCAGGTGCTCACGCACACTGCCGGTTTCCCCTTCGCGCCGCTCGGCCACCCGAAGATGCTGCACCGCGAGCAGCGGCTGGCCGCCTTCGGGCGCTGGCGCCTCGACTACCCGCCGGGCAGCCGCTTCCAGTTCCATCTCACTTCGGCGGCCTGGCTGATCGCCGAGATCGTCGAACGGCGTACGGGCCTGGCCTTCGCCGACTACGTGCGCGAGCAGATCGTACGGCCGCTGGGCCTCACTTCGATCGAGCTCGGCGTGCCGGTGGACGAACAACCCGGCTCCGTCGCGCCGATGCTCGCCACCGACCGCACCAGCGACGAACAGGAACCCGACCCCTGGGGACCGTGGTACCTGTCCGACCCGAAGGTCCTGGCGGCCGGCGAGCCCAGCCACGCCCTGGTCGCCACCGCCGCCGATGTCGCCCTCTATTTCCAGGCGCTGGAGCACTCCGGCCTGTGGAAGCCGGAAGCGGTCGAGGAGGGCACCAGGATCCGCCTGACCGAGCAGCCCTACGGCGAGCGGATCTACGGGGGCGGAGGCAACCGGCGTACGAGCATGGGCCTGTTCGTGACCGTGGCCGGCCCCGACGCCGGGAGCAACCTGCCGTCGACGGGCTCGCCCGCGCTGTTCGGCAGTGCCGGGGCGGCCTACCAACTGGGCTTCATGGACCCGGAGTCCGGCCTTTCCTTCGCCTGTCTGAGCAACGGGTACCCGCTCGCCGGATACGACCACTCCCCGCGGGGCACCGCGTTCCTCACCGACATGGCGAACCTGGCGGCGGGCCTGGCCGGTTAGACCAGGCCCGCCGCCAGGCGGGGCTCATCGTGCGCTCAGCGGCTGATCAGCTGCTGGGCGTTGTTGTACATGATGTCGTCCTGCGCGGACTCGTCCAGCTCCGCGATGAGCTTGCGGAAGTCGGCAGGCTCGGCAAGGCCCTCCGCGTGGGGGAAGTCGGAGCCCATGACGATGGACTCGTGGTAGCCGAGGCGCTTGACCACGCCCACGATGTCGTCCTCGGGGTAGGGCACCACCCGCACGTGCTTGCGGAAGATCTGGCTGGGCCGCTCGTCCAACTGCCCGCCCACCCAGGGGCCGTTGCGGCCCATGCCCCGGCTCTTGTCCATGTGCCGCACGAAGTGCGGTACCCACTCGGAGCCGAACTCGGACACCAGGACGTTGATGTCGGGGAAGCGTCCGAAGAGGTTGTCGAAGATCAGCGCGGACAGGGTCTCCTCGACGGGGCGCTGGCCGTAGGTGTTCTGCCACTGCCACGCCGACATCCGGAAGTGGATGGGGTGGGGGTCGAAGCCCCAGGCGGGCGCCACCTGCGAGTTGTAGTAGAACTCGCTGATGTGGTAGCAGACGCTGGCCTTGGCCTCGTTGACCAGCTTCCAGAACGGGTCGAAGTACGGGTCGCCCGGCGAGCGGCCGTACACCGGCCCGGTGGGCAGCAGGATGAAGCGGGCGCCCTGCTCCAGGACGTGCTCCAGCTCCTTGACCGCGTGGTCCAGGTCGCGCAGGGACAACAGGGCCGGGGCGTAGATGCGTCCCTGGTGGTTGAAGCCCCACACCTCGTTCATGTACCGGTTGAACGAGTGGTAGTTGGCGTAGAGCGGCTCGACGCCCTTCACGTACTCCTCGGCGACCAGCGCCCAGCCACCCGGGTACATGATCGACTGGTCGAGGCCCTGCTCGTCCATGACCCGCAGCCGGGACTCGCGGTTCTGGTACGACTCGTGCATCGGCTCGAACTGGTACGTCTCCTCGGGATTGCCCGAGGCCATCGCCTTGAGCATCTCCTTCAGCGAGCCGGGGCGGTACACCTGCCCGAACTCCGGCTCCAGGCATACGACGATCCGGTCCCCGGCGAGGATCACCTCGCGCCCGTCCGGCAGCGTCACCGGTGCGACCGCCGCACCGAGGAATTCCTTCGGGAGGTAGCGGGTGAAGGAGTCCCGCTCCTCGTACATGTGCTGGTCGCAGTCGAAGATGCGCTTGCGCTGTTCGGCCATGGCCGTCGCCTCCGGACCCCAGGAGCTATTCAGTACGCCTTCTATAATTATCTAACCATTTCTCTGAGGCAAGGGGTTCGTGGCGACAGGCTTCGCGGTGGGTCCTCCCGGGGTCGGCCGATGGTGCCCCGGGGGCTGGTCGATGAGGTCCCCGGGGTCAGTCGAGGAGCTCCAGCACCGTCTTGGGTCCAGCGGCGTTCACGACGTCGTCGGCGCTGGAGATGTGCCGCTGCCACAGCTTCTCGGCCTCGTCCGCCTTGCCGGACTCGATCAGTCCGACCAGCCGGACGTGTGCGCGGTGTCCCTTGAGGGCCTGGGTCTTCTGGGCCTCGGCATCGGTGGCGGCCGCGGTGTACGAGGCGTTGGCGCGGTCGATGATGTTGCGCAGCATCCCGCACAGCAGGATCAGGGTCTGGTTGCCGGTGAGCTCGACCAGGAGGGCGTGGAAGGCGTCCTGCGCGTCGACCAGGGCGAGCGGGTCGTCCAGGACGGACTTCTCGGCCGCCACCGCGTCGCGCAGCCGCTTGATGTCGGCCGCGGTGTGCTTGGTGGCGAGCTGGCGGGCGCAGGGCGGCTCGATGACCGCCGCCGCGCGGTAGATGTCGCCCAGGGTGGCGCCGCGGTACTCCAGGATCAGGCCGGCGAAGCGGGCGGCGACATCCGCGTCGGGTGCGCTCACCCGGGCGCCGCCGTGGGCACCGCGGCGCACCGTGATCAGGGACTCCGACTCCAGGACGCGGAACGCCTCGCGCAGGGTCGGCCGCGAGATGCCGAACTGCTCCATCAGCCCCGACTCCGGCGGCAGCGCGTCACCCGGCTTCAGCTCGCCCCGCACGACCTGGCGGCGCAGGTGCGCGGCGACCAGTTCGGCGGTCTTCGGCACCCGCACCTGGCGTCCGACGCGGTTCCGGGAGGGGGCGGGCACGGTCGCCGTTTCGCTTGTGCGGGCTGCCTCGGCCACGGTGGGCTCCTCATATAGCAAAATGAATCGTCTTAGTGCATCGAGGATACCAGGTCAAGGGATCCGTGATCTTCCGTTTCGCGATCCGGTCTGGCGTCCTGGTCGCCCTTGGGTATATAGATGATTCATCTAGCTATAAGGCAATCCAGTGTCCGGCCCCTGGCGCCCGTGGGAGTGACCTCGATGACCGAGAATCCGGCCCCGGTGATCCTCACCGAACTCACCGACGACGGGGTCATGCTCCTCACCCTCAACCGGCCCGAGCGGCACAACGCCTGGACGCTGGAGATGGAGCTGCTCTACAACGAGCTGTTCGACCGGGCGGAGGCGGATCCACGGGTCCGGACGGTGGTTCTCACCGGCGCCGGGCGCAGCTTCTGCCCGGGGATGGACATGAGCGTGCTGGACGGGGCGTCGTCCGGCGCCCGTCCGTGGCCCACCGGTCAGCTGCCCCCGCGCACCCGCCCCATGACCTTCCCGAAGCCGGTCGTGGCGGCCGTCAACGGCGCCTGCGCGGGCATCGGCTTCAACCAGGCCCTGATGTGCGACGTCCGCTTCGCCGTGCCGCACGCCAAGTTCGCCGCCGCGTTCAGCGCGCGCGGGCTGGTGGCCGAGGACGGAGTGTCCTGGATCCTGCCCCGGCTGGTCGGCTACGGCAACGCCACCGATCTGCTGCTGTCCTCGCGCCGTGTCACCGGGGCGGAGGCCTTGGCGATGGGCCTGGTCAACCGCCTCGCCGAGCCCGACGAACTCCTCCCGGCGGCCCTCGCCTACGCCACCGAGCTGGCCCGCTCGGCCAGCCCGTACGCCATGTCACTCATCAAGCACCAGTTGGCCGACGACCAAGCGAGGACCTTCACCGAGAGCAGCGCCGGCGCGGCCGCGCTCCTGGCCGTGGCCAAGCAGGCCCCGGACTACCGGGAGGGCGTTCTGAGTTTCCTCGAGCGCCGGCAGCCGGAGTTCGACGGCCTGGGGGAGAGGGCACCGGAAACGGCCGCGGGCACGGTGCCGGGGCCGGCGTCATGACGCCTTCCGAAGTCCCGTTGCACCGCCGCACGATCACCGTCACCGCGTATGAGGCGGCGGCCGGTGAGATCTCCGTCGAGGCGGACTTGTGCGACGAGCGCCCCTGGGAGGAGCCGCCGGGCGGGGCTGTGCACCGGATGGTGCTGACGGTGCGGATCCGCCTCGCCGACATGGTGATCACGGCCGCCGACGCCGAGATGCGGACCTTTCCGCACGCCGAGTGCCCTCTGATCAACCCGGTCTTCGACGGGCTCGTCGGGCTCGGCGTGGCCGCCGGGTACAACCGGGCGATCCAGGAGCGCTTCCGGGGCGTTGCGGGCTGCTCCCACCTCCACGAGCTGACCCGGGTACTCGGCCCGGCGGTGGTGCAGGCGGCCATGTCGGCCAACGCGCGGCGCCGTGCCGCGGGCGAGCCCTCCAACGGCCCGCGCGCCACGGCCGGAGTGCTGAACAGCTGCCACATCTGGGCGCCGGACGGCGTGGGCCTGCGCAAACTCGACCTGGGCTGGCGCCCCGGGACCGGACCGCGCCCGGTCCCGGAGCTGAGGACCTTCGAGCGGCCTACGGGGTCGTGAGGCGCGGCTCTCGCGGCAGCCCCAGCACCTTCTCCGCGAGGATGTTCCGCTGCACCTGTGAGGTGCCCGCGTAGATCGTGCCCGAGCGGGCGATCAGATACGTCGTCGACCAGGACGCCGAGGAGTTCGCGGCGCCGGGATCGTCCGTCCGGTAGGTGCGCAGCGGTGGCCGGCCGGCCGGTACCTGGGCGTGCATGCCCATGATGTCCATCGCCAGATCGGTGACCTCGGTGTGGTACTCGCTCCAGTACAGCTTGGCGATCGAGGACTCGGGGCCCGGCTGGGCGCCTTTCAGCCAGCCGGTGAGAATCCGGTAGCCGAGGCAGCGCATGATCTCGACCTTGGACCAGCACCAGGCGATCCGCTGCCGGATGACCGGGTCCTGGTCCTTGCCGTACTGGCGCGCCAGCTCCACCAGCCGCTCCACCTCCGCCCGGAACAGGATCGGGTTGGTCGCCGCCTCCTCCCCGCGTTCGACGCCCAGCAGGCTCTGGGCGACGGTCCAGCCGTTGTCGACGCCGCCGACGACGAGGTCGGCGCGGGTGCGGGCGCCGTCGAAGAAGACCTCGTTGAAGTGCAGTTGCCCGCTCATCATGCGGAACGGCCTTACCTCGACGCCGGGCTGGTCGAGCGGGACCAGGAGGAAGGAGATGCCGCGGTGCTTCGACGCGTCCCGGTTCGTGCGGGCCAGGACGAAGATCCAGTCGCTGTGATGGGCTCCGGACGTCCACACCTTCTGGCCGTCGAGCACCCACTCGTCACCGTCCAGTACGGCTCGTGTGGTCAGTGAGGCGAGGTCCGAACCCGCATCCGGCTCCGAGTACCCCTGGCACCAGGTGTCCTCGCCGCTGAGGATGCGGGGGAGGAAGCGGCTCTTCTGCTCCTGCGTGCCCCACCGCAGCAGCGTGTGCGCCAGCATCTTCACGCCGAAGGTGTCCTGCGGCAGCCCGAACGGCACGCCGGCCAGGGCGAGTTCCTCCATGAGGACGACCTGGTGCAGCTTGGACAGACCGCGGCCGCCGTACGGCTCGGGCCAGGTGAGGGACAGATAACCGCGCTCGACGAGTCGTCGGCGCCAGTCCCGGGCGAAGGCCCATGCCGCGTCCTCGTCCAGGGCGCCGATGCCCTTCCAGTCCGGCGGCAGGCTCTCGGCGAGGAAGGCCCCGACCTCGGCGCGGAACGTCTCGGTCTCCGGGGGATAGCTGATATCCACCTGTGCTCGCTCCTCCTCCGGCCAGGCACCCGAGGTGTCCGGACCGCCCGCACCGCTCGTCCGGCCGCACGTCTCGCGACCGATCGCTGTATTGATTGTTTCAGCATAATAGGTTATCTATTTAACTGGAATAGCGTCGAGTCGGGACGGGCTGACATGGGACTGCTGGACGGCCGGAACGCGGTGATCACCGGCGGCGCACAGGGCATCGGCTACGAGATCGCCGGCGTCCTCGGCGACGCGGGCGCACGGATCGTCCTCGGCGACATCAACGAGGAGGCCGCGGCAGAGGCCGCCGCACGCCTCGCCGAGAACGGCGTCGCCGCCACCGCGCTGCGCTGCGACGTCACCGACGAGCACGAGGTCGCCGCCCTCGTCGCCCACTGCTCCGAGACGTTCGGCCCGGTCGGCGTCATGGTCAACAACGCCGGTATCACCCGGGACGCGACCCTGCGCAAGATGCCCGCCGCCGACTTCCGTGCCGTCGTCGACGTCCACCTCACCGGCGCCTGGAACGGAACGCGGTACGCCGCCGAGTCGATGCGGGCGCACGGCCAGGGCGGCAGCATCGTCAACATCTCCTCCATCGCCGGCAAGGTCGGCAACTTCGGCCAGACGAACTACAGCGCAGCCAAGGCCGGCCTCGTCGGCCTCACCAAGGCCTCCGCCAAAGAGCTCGCCAAGGCGGGCATCCGCGTCAACGCCGTACAGCCCGGCCTGATCCGCACCACCATGACCGAGGCCATGCCCCCGGCCGCCTGGGACGCGAAGCTCGCCGAGATCCCGCTGGGCCGCGCGGGCGAACCCGCCGAGGTCGCCCAGGTCGTGCTCTTCCTGGCCTGCGACATGGCGAGCTACATCACCGGAGCCGTGGTCGAGGTGACCGGTGGCCGGTACATGTGAGCTCCCTGCACACCCTGCACCCGCTGACGAAAGGCACGACGGATGCGCGACGCGGTGATCTGCGAACCGATACGGACCCCGGTCGGCGGCTACGGCGGAGTCTTCCGTGACGTCACCGCGGCTCAGCTCGCGGCGACCGTCGTACGAGCCGTCCTGGACCGCACCGGCGTCCCGCCGACCGCCGTCGACGACGTGCTCCTCGGCCAGTGCTACCCCAACGGCGAGGCCCCGGCCATCGGCCGCGTCGCCGCCCTGGATGCCAGACTGCCCGTCGAGGTGCCCGGACTCCAGATCGACCGCCGCTGCGGCTCCGGGCTCCAGGCGATCATCACCGCGGCGATGCAGGTGCAGACCGGCGCGAGCGACCTTGTCCTCGCCGGTGGCGTCGAGTCGATGAGCCAGGCCGAGTTCTACACCACCGACGTCCGCTGGGGCGTGCGCGGCGCGGGCACCACGCTGCACGACCGGCTGGCACGCGGCCGGGTCACCTCCGGCGGCGTCAACCACCCGGTCACCGGGGGCATGCTGGAGACCGCCGAGAACCTGCGACGCACGTACGGCATCCCACGCGAGGAGCAGGACCGACTCGCCCTGCGCTCCCACGAGAGGGCCGTGGCCGCACAGCGGGAAGGCCGGTTCGCCGACGAGATCGTTCCCGTCACCGTACGGACGCGGAAGGGCGAGACGGTCGTCGGCACGGACGAACACCCGCGCCCCGACTCCTCGTCGGAGAAACTCGCCCAGCTGCGCCCGGTGCTGGGCCGCCAGGACCCTCAGGCCACCGTCACCGCCGGGAACGCCAGCGGCCAGAACGACGGCGCCGCCCTGTGCATCGTCACCCACCCCGAACGCGCCGCCGAACTCGGACTGCGCCCCTGGGCCGCCTGGTCTCCTGGGCCGTGGTCGGGGTACCGCCCGAGACGATGGGCATCGGGCCCGTACCCGCCACGGCCAGGGCCCTGGAGAGGGCCGGGCTGAAGCTCGCCGACATGGACCTGATCGAGCTGAACGAGGCCTTCGCCGCCCAGGTGCTGGCCTGCACCCGCGAATGGGCCCTGACGGAGGCCGACTTCGAGCGGTTCAACGTCAACGGTTCCGGCATCTCGCTCGGCCACCCCGTCGGCGCGACCGGCGGCCGCATCCTCGCCACCCTGCTGCGCGAACTGGATCGCCGCCAGGCCCGCTACGGCCTGGAGACCATGTGCCTCGGCGGCGGCCAGGGCCTGGCAGCCATCTTCGAACGAACCGGCAACGACGCTCTTGGAGGCCGCTGATGCCAGGACTGATCGCGTACGGCGCCCACGTGCCGTATCACCGCCTCGCGCGGGCCGATGTCGCCGCGACGCTCGGAACTCCGGCGGGCAAGGGGACGAGGGCGGTCGCGGGATACGACGAGGACACCACGTCCATGGCCGTCGAGGCGGCCCGGACGGCCCTGGCCCGCGACTGCCTGCGCCCCCGCGTCGGACAGCTCTTCCTCGCCACCGCCGCACCCGCCTACCTCGACAAGACCAACGCGACCGCCGTCCACGCCGCGCTCCGCCTCGACGAGCACGTACTCGCCCTCGACATGGCCGGCTCCGTACGCTCCGGACTCGGCGCTCTGGTCACAGCCGCCCGCTCCGCGGTGCCGACCCTGGCCGTCCTGTCGGACCTGCGCACCGGGCTGCCCGGCGGCACCGACGAGATCGCGGGCGGCGACGGCGCGGCGGCGTTCGTCTTCGGCGGCCACCGCAACGGAGCCCCCGTCCTCGCGGAACTGCTCGCCCACGACACCGTCAGCGACGAGATCCTCGAACGCTGGCGCCTGCCCGGCGCCTCCGCCTCCCGCGTCTGGGAGGAGCGTTTCGCCGAGGAGATCTACGTATCCCTCGCGGACAAGGCGCTCAGCGCCGCCCTCGACCAGGCGGGGCTCAAGCGCGAGGCCATCGACCACCTCGTCGTCTCCGGCCTGCACACGCGCGCATGCGCGGCGGTACGTAGGGCGGCGGGCACCCGACCGGAGGCGGTCACCCCCGACCTCACCGCGGCCATCGGAAACGCCGGCACCGCACAGCCGGGCCTGCTGCTCGCCGACGTCCTCGACCGCGCCGCACCCGGCGAGACCATCGCGCTCGTCGTACTCGGCGACGGCGCCGGAGCCCTCCTGCTGCGCACCACCGACGCGCTCCCCGCCCACCGCAGCGCCCGCCCGGTCGCCGCGCAGATCGCCGCGGGCAGTGCACCGATGCCGTACGCCACGTACCTCTCCTGGCGCGGCATGCTCGACCGCGAACCACCCCGGCGACCGGACCCCGAGCCGCCCTACGCGCCGCCCGCCCATCGCCGCACCGCCTGGAAGTACGGCTTCGTCGCCTCCCGCTGCGAGAAGTGCGGCACCCGGCATCTGCCGCCGGACCGGGTGTGCACGTCCTGCCGGAGCGTGGACGCCATGGCTGACGAACCGATGGAGCACGTACTCGGTACGGTCGCCACGTTCACCGTCGACCGGCTGGCCCTCACGCCGAGCCCGCCGATGCTCGTCGTGGTCGTCGACTACGACGGCGGCGGCCGGTTCCGCTGCCAGCTGACCGACGCGACCGAGGCCGACGCCGCCATCGGGGCCCGGATCGAGATGACGTTCCGGCGGACCGTCACGGCCGCCGGCGTCCACAACTACTTCTGGAAGGCCCGGCCCGTGCGCGCGGGCGGCGAGACCGAGGAGACACACGGATGAGCTCGCACGGAATCCGGGACCGGGTGGCGATCGTCGGCATGGGCTGCACGCCCTTCGGCGAACACTGGACCCGCTCGGCCGACGATCTGCTCGTGGACGCCGTGGGCGACGCGGTCACCTCGGCCGGCATCACGATCGACGACATCGACGCGTTCTGGTTCGGCACCCAGGCCTCCGGCGTGTCCGGACTGGCCCTGAGCCGGACGCTCCACCTCCCCAACAAGCCGGTCACCCGCGTCGAGAACATGTGCGCGACCGGCTCCGAGGCCCTGCGCAACGCCTGCTACGCCGTCGCGTCCGGGGCATACGACGTGGCCATGGCGGTCGGCGTGGAGAAGCTCAAGGACTCCGGCATGTCCGGGCTGTCCGGCACCGCCATTCCGGGCGCCGGCGACGACAGCCGCGGCGAGATCACCGCACCGGCCAACTTCTCCCTCCTCGCCCCCGCCTACGCCGCCAAGTACGGGCTCTCCGACGAGGAGATGAAGGACGTCATCACCCGCATCGCCTGGAAGAACCACGTCAACGGAGCCCGCAACCCCCGCGCCCAGTTCCGCAAGGAGGTGCCGCTGGAGCGCATCCGGTCGGCGCCGGTCATCGCGGGCATGCTCGGCGTGTTCGACTGCTCCGGAGTCTCCGACGGCTCGGCCGCCGCGATCGTCGTACGCGCCGAGGACGCCTACCAGTACACCGACAGGCCGATCTTCGTGAAGGCGCTGTCGTTCGTCGCCGGCCCGGCGGACGGGCTCCTCGACCCGGAGTACGACTTCACCACCTTCCCCGAGGTCGTCGCCTCCGCCGAGGAGGCCTACCGCCAGGCGGGCATCACCGACCCACGTGCCGAACTCGCGCTGGCCGAGGTCCACGACTGCTTCACGCCCACGGAGCTGGTGCTGATGGAGGACCTCGGCTTCTCCGGACGCGGGCAGGCCTGGAAGGACGTCGCCGGCGGATCGTTCGATCTGGACGGCTCGCTGCCGGTCAATCCGGACGGCGGACTGAAGGCCTTCGGCCACCCCATCGGGGCCTCGGGCCTTCGCATGATGTTCGAGGCCTGGCTGCAGCTGAGGGGTGAGGCACCGCCCGAGCGGACGGTGTCCACACTGGCCGAAGGGCGCTCCCTCGCCCTCACCCACAACCTCGGCGGCGGGCCGGGCGAGTGCGTCTCCTTCGTGTCCGTCGTCGGCAGTGAACTCGCCCACTAGGAGAGGGGGTTCAGCCATGGGACGACTCGACGACAAGATCGCCGTCGTCACCGGAGCCGCCTCCGGCATCGGCGCTGCCACGGCCCGCCGCTTGGCCGCGGAGGGAGCGCACACGGTCGTCGCCGACCTGAACGCGGACGGCGCCAGAGCGGTGACGGAGGAGATCCGCGCCGCCCACGGCTCCGCCACGGCCGTCACCGTCGACCTGGGCGACATCGACAGCGTGCGGGCCATGGTGGCCGCGGCCGTCGAGACGTACGGCGGACTCGACGTCCTGCACAACAACGCGGCGGCCACCCATCTGGCCGCCCGTCAGGACCTCGCCGTCTTGGACGCCGACCCGGCGGTCTGGGACGACACGATGCGGATCAACCTGCGCGGGACGATGGTCGCCATCCAGGCCGCCGTCCCGCACATGATCGCCCGTGGCGGCGGCTCGGTCATCAACACCTCGTCCGGCTCCGGCCTCGCGGGCGACCTGCGCAACCCGGCGTACGGCGCCTCCAAGGCCGCCCTGATCAACCTCACCCAGTACGTCGCCACCCAGTACGGCAAACAGGGCATCCGCTGCAACGCCATCGCCCCGGGCTTCATCGTCACGCCGGCCAGCTCCGGCTCCGCCCACGGAGCGATCCGCGAGGCGATGCTGCGTCACCACCTCACCCCGCGTCTGGGCCGGCCGGAGGACGTCGCCTCGGCGGTGGTCTTCCTCGCCTCCGAGGAGTCCGCCTTCATCACCGGACACACCCTGCGCGTGGACGGCGGGTTGCTGTCCCATCAGCCCTACGTCGCGGATCTGCGGGACGCCTGAGACAAGGACGGCCGGGAGGCGCTTCCTCAACGGGAAGCGCCTCCCGGCCGTTTCCGAGACCTCCGAGCCCGTTCAGGCCAGTGCCTCGGGCTCCAGGTCGCCCAGATAGGCCGCCCGCACCGCCGGATCGCGGCGCACCTCCTGCGGTGTGCCGGCGCAGATCCGGTGCCCGAAGTCCAGCACGACGACCTGGTCGCAGACGCTCATGACCATGTCGACGTCATGCTCGACCAGCAGCACCCCCATGCCCCAGTCCTCGGCGAGCCGTCGCACCAGCTGGGCCAACTCCCGTGTCTCGTCGTCCGACAGGCCCGCCGCCGGTTCGTCGAGGAGCAGCACGGACGGCGAGGCCGTCACCGCACGGGCGATGGCCAGCAGCCGCCGCTCTCCGTACGACAGGTCGCCCACCGGCCGGTCCAGACTGTCCTGGAGTCCGAACTCCCGTACGGCGACGAGCACATGGGGCGGCAGCGGACGACTGCCGGGACGGACGAGATCCGTGAGCCAGGCCCACCGTCCCGGCCGGTCGCAGGCCGCGTACAGGTTGTCCAGGACCGTCATGTCCTCGAACAGCTCCAGCGACTGGAAGGAGCGGCTCAGCCCGGCCGCGGCCCGCTGGTGCACCGACAGGCGCGTCACCTCCCGGTCGCCGAGCCGCACAGCGCCCGACGCGGCCCGGGTGAAGCCGGTGACGGCGTCGATGGCGGAGGTCTTGCCGGCACCGTTGGGACCGATGAGCCCCACGACCCGGCCCGGCTCGACGTCCAGCGAGAGCCCGTCGACGGCGACGACACCGCCGTAGCGGACGGTCAGGTCCCGCACGTGCAGGGGAGTGGTGAGGCGCGGGGCACGTCCGGCGTGGCGGCTTCCGCCGTACGTACGACCGCCAGGTGATCGCGCTTCGACGACAGCCTGCGCCGGACCCCCGCCGCCTGCCTCCCGACCTCCTTCCCGATCCCGTCCTGGTTCCCCACCAGCGTCAGCACCAGGATGACCCCGCCGATCAGCGGCATCCACTCGCTCAGCCCGGGCAGCACCAGGTCCCCGAACCGCGCCCCCACCGTGCCCGCGGCGAACGTCGCGCCGAACAGGGGGCCGACGAGGAAGCCGGCCCCGCCGATGACCGCCAGCCCAAGTGCGGTGATGGAGTCGAAGGAGGCGAAGTCGGTGAAGACCACCGAGGTCGAGCGGAACCCGGTGAGCACGCCGGCGAGCGCGGCGATGGCCGCGGACAGGCCGAAGGCGTAGAGCTTGGCCGCTCGGACGTCGATGCCGAGGGCGGCGGCGGCCCGCTCGTTCGCGCGTACGGCGATGAGCCGGCGGCCGGTCCGGCTGCGCCGTACGTTGGCGACCACGAGAGCGGCGGCGACGAACAGCACGAGCACCAAGGCGGCGTACCGCTGCGGGTGGTCGACCCCCGAGATGCTGATCCCGAAGAGTGTCCGATGCCCCACGGCGATGCCGTCGCTGCCCGGGGTCGTCGACAGAGCGGTGTTCTGGAAGACCATCGCCTCCAGGGTGGTGCCGAGTCCTAGCGTGATGATCGCGAGGTTGACGCCACGGGTGCGGACCGCCGGGAGGGCGAAGAGCAGGCCGATCGGCACTGTGCCCAACACGCCCGCCAGCAGGGCGAGTTCGAAGGGCCATCCCCAGTCCGCCGCAGCGTGCCCGGCGATGAAGGCGCCCGTCCCGGCGAGGGCGTAGGCCGCGAGGGAGACCTGTCCCGCGTAACCGGTGACGACGACGATGGACAGGATGATCAGCGACAGCACCAGGGTGTTGGTGATCGCGTCGGCCCACAGGGGTGTCGATACGCTCACCAGCCCCAGCCCGACCACGACGGCCACGGCCAGCGGTACGGGGCGCACCTTACCGGTGCCGAGGGCGGGCAGCCGGTCGAGGAACGTCCCGCGCAACGGCAGCGCCCGGCCGCGTGCGACCAGCACCAGGGCGATGAAGAGGAAGGGCACCGACGAGGCGAGGCCGGTGACGTCGGAGCCGAAGCGGGTCAGCTCCGACTGCACGATCCCGATGGCCAGACCGCCCGCGAGGGTGACGGGGAACGATGAGAACCTGCCGACCAGGGCGGCGGCCAGCGCGCTCAGCAAAAGCGTGGTCAAGCCGGTCACCGACAGGCCGATGACCGGCACGATCAGGATGCCGGTGAGCCCCGCGAGGGCCGAGCCCAGCGCCCAGTTGCCGGTGGCGATGACGTCCGGGGACCAGCCCAGCGAGGCGGCGGCGCCCTCGTTCTCGGCGACCGCGGTCGTGCCCAGGCCGAACAGGGTGCGCTTGTAGAGGAGGTGCAGGACCACGGTCACGGCGACCGCGATGCCGAGCAGCAAGACACGGTCCTCGGAGACCGTCGCCCCGGCGATCGACAGCAGCCGGGTGGGCAGCTTGCTCGGCACCAGCTGCAGGCTGTCGCCATAGCGCTTGACGGCGACCGCGGTGAGCACGATGAACACCGCCAGTGTGCCGACCAGCCTGGCCAGTGTGGACGCCCGGCGCAGCGGCCGCAGCACCAGCAGATGGGTCAGCACGCCCAACAACGCTGAGGCGAGGACCCCGCACGCGGCGGCGGGCCAGTACGGCACGCCGTGCCGGGCGGAGAGCTCCCACTGCACGTACGCCCCCGCCATCCCGATCGCGCCGTGCGCGAGGTTGAGGACACCGGAGCCGCGATAGACCAGCACGATGCCGTGCGCGGTGAGCGCGTAGAGCGCACCGAGCCCCAGACCGAGCAGTGCGAAACGCAGGACGTCGTCCATCGGGGGACCTCCCGGAGGCGAGGACGGAGGGGGTGCGAGAGCGTGCGAGACAGCACATTCATTTAAATAATTATGCCGAGAGTACTTCACTAACCCCAAAACGCACCCCATGCTGTTCGCCATCTCGACGTCGAGCTCCCGGAGGAACCATGTACGACCCACGCCGCCGCAGAAGTGCCGCAGCGAGCTGCCTCGCGGTGACCGGAGTCCTGCTTGCCGCCGGTTGCGGGGGAGAGGCGTCCGGAAGCTCGGCCGAGAGCACCTCGCTCAAGGGCGCACCGGTCAAGGTGATGGTCTGGAACCCAGAGGACACCCAGGGCAGCGCCCAGCCCGGAGTACGGGAGAGCGCCCAGGTCTACGAAAAGTGGATCAACGCCAACGGCGGCATCAAGGGCGGCCCGCTGAAGGTCCTCACCTGCAACGAGAAGAACGACCCCGACGAGGCCGAGAAGTGCGCCCAGCAGGCGGTCGCCGAAAAGGTCGTCGCGGTGGTGGGGTCGTACAGCCTCGCGGGTGACCGCTACATGCCCATCCTGCAGAAGGCCGGCATCCCCTACATCGGCGGGACCGGCGTCTCGGCGGCGGAGTTCTCCAACCCGCTGTCGTTCCCGGTCAACGGCGGCACCCCCGCGGTGTTCGCGGCACACGGGCAGCAGCTCGTGGAGGAGGGCTGCAAGAAGATCTCCGGCGTACGGTACGACGTCGCCGCGGCCGAGACCGTCGCGCGGTTCCTCGCCCTCGGCGTGACCGCCGCCGGCGGCGCCGCACCCAAGGACCTCAAGGTCCCGGTCACCGCCACCGACCTCGCCCCGCAGGTCGCCACCGCGACCAAGGGCAGCGACTGCGTCAGCGTCATCCTGGGCACGCACTCCGACCTGTTCGTCAAGGCGTACGTGCAGTCCGGCGCCAGGACGAAGGTCGGCAGCGTCGTCGGCAACCTCACCCCGGAACTGGCCGAGACCACCGGTGGCAGCGGCAGCCCGCTGGAGGGCGCCACCATCACCGGCTACTACCCGCCGACCTCCGACTCTGTCTGGAAGGACTTCGTCGAGGCGGCCGACGGCACGGGCATCGACACCAGCAACGGTGCGAACGAGACGACGTGGGTGGCCTTCTCGGTCTTCACCGAGGCCGCCAAGAAGCTGCCGACGATCTCGTCCAAGGCCCTGGTGGAGGAACTGAACACCACCTCGGGCATCGACACCGGCGGCCTGACCCCGCCCCTGACCTGGAAGGGCTCGGCCGCCCTGCCGATCGAGGGCCTGAACCGCATCCACAACACCACCGCCACCGAACTCACCATCCGTGACGGGAAGATCGAGTGGGCCAAGGAGGGCTCGACCTTCGTCGACGTCCGCAAGGTGCTCACCGCGACGCCGGCCGGCTGACCGAAGGAGAACGTCCGTGCACGACACCGGACCACCCCTGATCGAGGCCCGCGCCCTGTCTGCCGGATACGGCACCCGACCCGTCGTCCGCGACCTCGACCTCCAGGTCCGCCCCGGCGAGGTCGTCGCCCTCCTCGGACCCAACGGCGCGGGCAAGACCACGACCCTGCGCGGCCTGTCGGGCGACCTCCCCCCGATGGGCGGGGAGGTGCGCTGGCTGGGTGACAGCAACCGTGCCCCGCTGCACCGCCGCGCCCGCCAGGGCCTCGCCTACGTCGGTGAGCGGGCGGTCTTCACCCGGCTCGACACCGCGGACAACCTGCGGGTCGGCCGGGTTCCGACGGAGCGGGCCCTGAAGCTCTTCCCCGAACTGGAGAAGCGGCTGAACACCGGCGCAGGCATGCTCTCCGGCGGCGAGCAGCAGATGCTGTCGCTGGCCCGCGCGCTGGGCCGCGCCCCCAAACTGCTCCTCGCGGACGAACTGTCCCTCGGTCTCGCCCCGCTGGTGGTCGACCGTCTCCTGCACGCCGTACGCGAAGCGGCCGACCGCGGCCTGGGGGCCCTGCTGGTCGAACAGCACGTGCGCAAGGTGCTGGACATCGCCGACCGCGTGTACGTCCTGCACCGCGGCCGCATCACGATGACCGGCACCCCGAAGGAACTGCGCGGCAACCTCGACGCGATCGAGTCGTCGTACCTCGCGGACAAGGGACCTGCCGGGACGACAGAAACGACGACTGAGGAAACCAAGACATACGTGACCGATTGAGGTGGATGCTGTGCCCAGCGCACGCGAAGAGATCCGATCCCTGGTCCTGTCCGGCGACACCTTCGAGCAACCTGCGAATGAACTGAGGGAGTTGCAGCTCGAAGCCGCCCGGGAGGCCTTCACCGCACACCGCGAGCGCATTCCGCTGCTGCGCACCCGGGCCGAGGAGACCGGCGTGCACGAGATCACCGGTCCCGATGACCTCGTGCCGCTGCTGTTCTCCCACACCAGCTACAAGTCGTACCCCGTCTCCCTCATCACGGCCGGCCGCTGGGACCGGCTCCTGCGCTGGTACACGACCGTGTCCGTGGTCGAACCGGGCGACGTCGACATGGACGGCGTACGCGACATCGACGCATGGACGGCACGCATCACGGCCGCCGGCCACCGCCCGTACATCACCAGCGGCACCTCCGGAAAGGTGTCCTTTCTCAACTGCGGTACGAGCGACCTGAGTTTCCTCCACGACATCCTGGAACACCTCACCTGCTGGCCCGATCCGCTGCCGCCGAAGCCCACCCGCCGCGGGTACCTGCTGGCGCCCGCGAACGGTCCGATGCGCTCCATCGACGGCTTCCGGTGGCACGCGGACGTCTTCGCCCGGTCCGGCGAGACACAGCTGCTCACCGAGGACCCGATGCGCGTCTCCGACCTGATGAGCAGCGCGCTGCTCCGCCGCCGGATGGCGGAGGGCACCGCGACCCCGCAGGAGATCAGCTCCTTCGAGACCGCGTCCGAGGCCCGCGAGGAGGAACTGGGCGCGGCCTTCGCCCGGATCGTGGACGACATCGCCGCCCACCGCGACGAGCCGCTGCTGATCGCCGGAATGAACAACCAGCAGTTCACGCTGATCCAGGCCCTGCGGGCACGAGGCCTGCCCGACGGCAGCCTGCACCCCGACACTCTGGTACTCAGCGGCGGCGGCAACAAGGGCCGGGCGCTGCCCGACGACTACCAGGCGCAGTTCGCCGCCTTCTACGAGGGTGTACGCCGCGTCCGCAGCTACGGCATGACGGAGCTGCAGGGCTCCTGCCTCGCCTGCGAGAAGGGCAACTACCACGTGCCGCCGTGGGTGATCCCCCTCGTCCTCGACGAGCCGGGCGAGACGCTCCTCAACACCGAACACGGCGTCGTGGAGGGCCGGTTCGCCTTCCTGGACGTCTCCCTCTCGGGCCGCTGGGGCGGACTGATCAGCGGCGACCGGGTCTTCGTCGACTTCTCGCCGTGTGACTGCGGCCGAGCCGGGCCGGCGGTCCTGCCGGACATCCGGCGCTACGGCGATCTCGGCGGCGACGACAAGATCACCTGCGCCGCGACACTCGACTCCTATGTGCGGGGGATGATCCACGGATGACGTCCACGACACTCGACGGCACGGCGGCCGGCCCGGTGGCCGTAGTCCATGTGATCCGCGGCGAGATCGACGCGGGCCCGCACATCGCCCACGGCCGTGCCGATGCCGCCTTCACCGCACCGGCGCTCGACCTGGACCGCCTCGTATGGCCGCGCACCGCGCCCGGCCCCGCCTTCCACGTGCCCGTCGCCGAGATCGTCGACCTGCTGGTGGAGACCGGCGATGCCCTCAAGGCGGACCGCAACGGCCTCCTCGCCGAGGCGCTCGACCGCATGGTCCGGGTCAGTCCCCTGCCCGCCGAGGTCCTCGAACGCGCCTACGCCGTCCTGTGGCGCAGCTTCCAGCGCCCCAACCTGTACGCCCAGATCGACCACGAACTCGGCGGCGCCGACGTCCTCGACGGCTGGCGCGAGGTGCGTCTGCCCGAGGGGCGGACCGCGGCCACCCGAGCCTTCCCGCCGCGCCTGGTGCACATCATCGCTGGCAACGCGCCCGGCGTCGCCGCGATGTCCGTCGTACGCGGAGCCCTCACCAAGGGCGTCAACCTCCTGAAGCTGCCCTCGAACGACCTGTTCACGGCGACCGCCATCCTGCGCACGATGGCCGCGGTGGCCCCGGGGCACCCCGTGGTGTGCTCGTTCTCCGCGGTGTACTGGCGCGGCGGCGACGAGACGGTGGAGAGCGTGCTGTTCCGCCCCCAGTTCTTCGACAAACTGGTCGCCTGGGGCGGCGAGTCCACGATCCGCGGGGCGCTGCGGTACGTGGGTCCGGGGTTCGAGCTCGTGTCGTTCGACCCCAAGACCTCCATCTCGCTGATCGGCCGCGAAGCGTTCGAGTCGCCCGAGTCGCTGGCCCGGGCGGCCGACGCGGGCGCCGCCGACGCCACGTTCTTCAACCAGCAGGCGTGCGTGGCCAGCCGCTTCCAGTTCGTCGAGGGTTCCGAGGACGACGCCGACCGCTATGCCGCGCTGCTGTGCGAACGCCTCGGCGTCGCCCGGGAGTTCAGCTCCGCCGACGGGCCGCGGGTCGCCTCGGAGCTGCGTGAGGAGATCGACGTACTGCGCTCCCTGGCGCCCGAGTACCGGGTGTGGGGCGGTTACGACGGTCGGGGCCTGGTCATCCGCTCCCCGGAACCGGTGGACTTCCATCCCGACGGCAAGATCGTCAACGTCGTCCCGGTCAGCGAGCTGTCGGAGGCCGTCGGTCATGCGGGAGTCGCCACCCAGACCGTCGGCGTCTGTCCCGACACGCGCAAGCCCGAACTGCGGGACGCCCTCGCCTGCGCCGGAGTCCAGCGCGTGGTCTCGCTCGGCAAGGCGGGCGGCATGCCTCCGGGCCTCTCCCACGACGGCTTCTATCCGCTTCAACGGCTCATGCGGTGGGTGAACGACGAGTGATACACAGCCACTCGCGCGTCCCTGGCTGCGCGGCCGCCGATCACCTCAAGGCCGTCCCGCCTCAGTCCCGTGACGTGACGATGCTCAACGCATTGGCGGCGACGATGGCTCCGATGCTCGCCCACTCGAGCCCGCCCAGGTCCTGACCCAGCCCGACCAGGCCGACGACGGCCGCGAGGACCGGGTTGACGCTCATGAACAGGCCGAAGGCACGGGCCGGGACATGGCGGAGGGTGAACAGGTCCGCGAGGTACGGCACGGCCGAGGAGAGGAGCCCGGCGGCGATGGCGCAGGCCAGGGCGTCGGCCGTGGGCGGGTGCCGGACGGCGATGACGACGCCGACCGGCAGGAACATCAGGGCGGAGATGCCGGACGCGGCCGCCGCCCCCTGGGCTCCGGGGATGCGCCGGCCGACGGTCCGGTTGAGCAGGATGTACGACGCCCAGCAGACGGCGGCCAGCAGGCCCAGCGCCAGCCCGGCGTAGTCGGTCGAGGGCTGCGGACGCATGAGGGTGATGACACCGGCCGCGGCGATCACCGCGCAGCACACGTCCACGCGGCGGCGCGACGTGGCCAGAGCGATGGTGAGCGGGCCGAGGAACTCCAGCGTCACCGCCAGTCCCAGGCCGACGCGCTCGATCGACGAGTACAGCGAGAGGTTCATGGTGCCGAACACCAGGGCCAGCGCGGCGACCGGCCACCACTGACTCCAGGTGAACGAACGCAGCCTCGGCCTGCTCACGGCCAGCAGGGCTACTGCGGCGACGTACTGCCGCACGGCGACGACACCGACCGGTCCGAGGACGGGGAACGCGAGGGAGCCGATCGCGGCGCCGGTCTGGGTGGACAGTCCGCTGCCGATCATCGTGGCCACACCGGCGAGACGTCCGCCGGCCTGCTTGCGGTCATCGAGCGGCCTCGTTGACGAGGGCGAGGGCGAGGGCGAGGGAACGAGCGTGGCCGCGGTGGCGGGCGCGGGTGCGAGGCGGGTGCGCATACGCCGATCGTGCGACCGCTCGATCTTTGCGCAAAATGCGTCAGCGGAGCCATCTATACGCTTGAGTCATGGATCGAGTGACGGATCTGGAGCTGCGGCAGCTGCGCTGTCTCGTCGCGATCGTCGACGAGGGCACGTTCACCGACGCCGCGATCGCCCTCGGTGTCTCCCAGGCGGCCGTGTCCCGCTCGCTGGCCTCGCTAGAACGCGCCCTGGGCGTACGGCTGTTGCGGCGGACCTCCCGCGAGGTGACCCCGACGGGGACCGGGTTGCGGGTCCTGGCGCACGCGCGGCGGGTGCTCGGCGAGGTGGGCGACCTGGTCCGGGAGGCCGCCTCCGGGCACGCCCGGCTGCGGATGGGCTACGCCTGGGCGGCGCTCGGCCGGCACACCCCGGCGTTCCAGCGCCGCTGGGCCGCCGCCCACCCCGGTACCGACTTGCAGCTCGTCCGCGTCAACTCGCCCACCGCGGGCCTGGTGGAGGGCGCCTGCGATCTGTCCGTCGTGCGCAGGCAGGTGGACGACCGGCGGTTCGAGACCGTCATCGTCGGACTGGAGCGGCGGCTGTGCGCCGTGGCCGCCGACGATCCGCTGGCCCGGCGCCGCTCGGTCCGGCTGGCCGACCTCAGCGGCCGCACCCTCCTCGTCGACCGCCGCACCGGTACCACGACGACCGACCTGTGGCCGCCCGACTCGCAACCGGCGACCGAGGAGACGCACGACGTCGACGACTGGCTCACGGTGATCTCCACCGGCCGCTGCGTCGGCATGACCGCCGAGGCCACCGCCCACCAGTACCCGCGCCCCGGCGTCGTCTACCGGCCGCTGAGGGACGCCGAACCCATCGCCGTACGGCTGGCCTGGTGGCGCGACGACCCGCCGCCCGCAGCTCAGGCGGCGATCGAACTGCTCACGGCGCTCTACCGGGGCGACTGAAGCACGCACAGGAGCGCCCGGGGCGACAGCACGGGGACGGAGCAGGACACTGGGGCGGGAAGGGCCCTATCCACTTCTCGCGGATCCTGATTGCGCGGTGCGCGGCCGTCATCCGCTTCCCCGCGCCGGTCTGGGTCCTTCCCGTCACCTCCAGCACACCATGCGCGCGGCCGATGCGCCAGGGCCGGTGGGCGCACCTGGGCGGCGGGCGCGGCGGTAGCGGTGCCGGGAGGTGACAAAGCGGTCCCGGCGGGTACCCATGAGCGAATCCCGCCGGGTGCGGGAGCGCCGTCGAACGGAGGTGAGGGCGCCGTGCGGTTCGCGTTCTGTGACGCCGGTGTGCGCGGACATCCCCCGGATGCCGTATGCACACGGCGCCGGCCCGCACACGGCCCGGATGACGACCTGCCGCGGCGGGGGTGACCGATGCACGGGCCCCTCACCCCCGACAGGGCGCGCGAGGCGCTGGCCCCCGCCCTGCGCGACGTGCGCGCCGTCGTCTTCGACACCGACGGAGTGATCACCGACTCGGCCCGGGTGCACGCCGCCGCGTGGAAAGTGGCCTTCGACGGCTACCTGCACGCCCACCCGCCCGCGGACCCCGATCAGCGCCGGCCCTTCGACGCGGGGGACGACTATCTGCGCCACGTGGACGGCAAGTCCCGCCTCGACGGCGCCGCGGCCTTCCTCGCCGCACGCGGCATCGACGCCTCGGACGAGACGGTTCGGGCCGTCGCCGAGGACAAGGAGCGCCTCTTCACCGAGAGGCTGCGCGAGCACGGCGTCGACGCCTACCCGGGGACCGTACGGCTGGTGCAGGCGCTGCGCGCGGCGGGCGTGCCCCGGGCGGCCGCCTCCGCGTCCCGGCATGCCGGGGAACTGCTGGAGCGGGCAGGGGTCCTCGACCTGTTCGACGCCCTGGTGGACGGCGGTGAGGCGGCCCGCCTGGGCCTCGCGGGCAAGCCGGAGCCCGACCTGTTCCTGGAGGCGGTCCGCAGACTCGGCGCCCCCGCCGGTCAGGCCGCCGTCGTCGAGGACGCCCTGGCAGGCGTGGAGGCGGGCCGGCGCGGCGGATTCGCCCTGGTGGTCGGCGTGGACCGGGCCGCGGGTGCCGGCACCGGGGCGCGGCTGCTGCGGCACGGCGCCGACATCGTGGTACGGGACCTCGGAGAACTCTGCGCGGGAGGAGCGCCGACGTGATGGACCGGAGCCTGGAGGCCGAGGGAGCTGACCTGAGCTCGGTGGCCGAAGCAGCAGAGCTGATCTCGAAGGCCGACGGAACGGATCTGGGCTCGGAGGTCGACGGAACGGGCTGGAGCTGGGAGTACGAGGGCTACAAGCCCGGCGACGAACGACTCCGGGAGTCGCTGTGCACGCTGGGCAACGGCTACTTCGCAAGCAGGGGTGCGCTGCCCGAGTGCGCCGCCGACGACGTCCACTATCCGGGGACGTATGTCGCCGGCATCTACAACCGGCTCACCTCCAAGGTCGCGGGCCGCCGGGTCGAGAACGAGGACATGGTCAACGTCCCGAACTGGCTGCCCCTGCGCTTCCGCCTGCCCGACGGAGACTGGATCGTCCCCGACACCGCGGACGTGCTCGACCACCGGCTGATGCTGCACCTGTCCGTGGGGCTGCTGGAGCGCCGGACGCGGTACGGCCTCGGCGGCGACGGAGTGCTGACGGTGCGCCAGCAGCGGATGGTGCACATGGCCGACCCTCATCTGGCGGCGCTGCGCACCGAGTTCACGGCCGAGGGATTCGCCGGCCCGCTCGAAGTGGAGGCGTCCCTGGACGGGGGCGTCACCAACGCCGGCGTGGCCCGCTACCGGGACCTGGACGGCCGCCATCTGACCCACGTCCACACCGGCACCGCCGCCCCGGACACGGTCTGGCTGCGCTGCCGCACCCGCACCTCCGACATCCGGATCGGCATCGCCTCCCGGCTGACCACCGACGCCGATGCTCCGGTCACGATCAGCCACGAACGGCCGTACGCCATCCAGCGGCTGACCATCGACCTGGCCCCCGGCCGCACCGTCACCGTCGACAAGACCGTCGCCCTGCACACCTCCCGCGACCCGGCGATCAGCGACCCGCTCCACGCCGCCGTCGACCGGGTGGGCCGCGCCCCCGGCTTCGACACGCTGGTCGGGTCGCACCTCACGGCCTGGGCCCAGCTCTGGCGCCGCGCCGCCCTCGACGTCCCCGGCGAGTCGGGCCGCATCCTGCGCCTGCACCTCTTCCATGTCCTGCAGACGCTCTCCCCGCACACCGCCGACCTCGACGTGGGAGTCCCCGCCCGCGGACTGCACGGCGAGGCCTACCGCGGCCATGTCTTCTGGGACGAGCTGTTCGTGCTGCCCTACCTCAACATGCACTTCCCGGAGGTATCCCGCGCCCTGCTCCGCCACCGCCACAGGCGCCTCGAACAGGCCTGCACCAGCGCCGGGGCGGCGGGCCACAAGGGCGCGATGTACCCCTGGCAGAGCGGCAGCGACGGCCGTGAGGAGACCCAGCAGCTCCATCTCAACCCGCGCTCGGGACGCTGGCTGGCGGACCACTCCCGGCTCCAGCATCACGTCGGCTCGGCGATCGCGTACAACGTGTGGCAGTACTGCGAGGCGAGCGGCGACATGGAGTTCCTGCACACCAAGGGCGCCGAGATGCTGCTGCAGATCGCCCGTTTCTGGGCGGACAAGGCCGTCTACGACGACAGTCTGGGCCGCCATCGCATCAAGGGTGTCGTCGGCCCCGACGAGTACCACGAGGCCTACCCGGACGCCGATGCACCCGGCCTGGACGACAACGCGTACACGAACGTCACAGCGGCCTGGGTGCTCACCCGCACCCTCGAACTGCTGGAGAACCTGCCCGAGCCCCGCCGGCGCGAACTCGCCGAACGCACCGGCCTGGACGGGGGCGAGCTCGAACGGTGGGACGACGTCTCGCACACGCTCCATGTCCCCTTCCACGACGACGTCATCAGCCAGTTCGCGGGTTACGGCGACCTCGCCGAGCTCGACTGGAACGGCTACCGCGGCCAGTACGGCGACATCCGGCGACTGGACCGGATCCTGGAGGCGGAGGGCGACACGGTCAACCGCTACAAGGCCTCCAAGCAGGCCGACGTCCTGATGCTCGGCTACCTCTTCGCCCCGTCCGAACTGGGCAGCATGTTCCACCGGTTGGGAGTCCGGCTCGACGAGCACATGTGGCAGCGCACCGTCGACTACTACATGCACCGCACCAGCCACGGCTCCACCCTCAGCGGTCTGGTCCACGGCTGGGTCCTGGCCCGGTGCCGGCGCACGGAGGCGTGGACGTTCGTCCAGGAGGCCCTCCAGGGCGACATCGCCGACGTGCAGGGCGGCACCACCGGCGAGGGCATCCACCTCGGCGCCATGGCCGGCACCCTCGACCTCGTTCAGCGCGGCCTGACCGGCCTGGAGACCCGTGGCGGCGCCCTGTGGCTGGACCCCGTGCCGCTGCCCGAGCTGTCCTCCTACGGGTTCCCCCTGCGCTACCAGGGCCACTGGGGCGTACGGCTGCGCCTGGAAAGAGGGCTGCTGGAGATCCAGGTCCCGTCCTCCGACGCCTCACCGATCGACGTACGGCTGCCCGGTCGCGGTGTGTCGCTGCCGCCGGGCGGAACGGGGCGACTGGTGGTGCACGACTGACGCGGCTCATCGTCGGCTTCGCCCCGCGCGAGGCACCGCCCGGTGCGCGATGCGGCCGACGGGGAGAGGCTGGGAGGAGTGGGAGGAGAGGAGTGGGAGGAGTGGGAGGACAACCTCGCGGATCCTGCGAGGAAGGCGGATCCCGCGCGGAAAGGGGAGCGCGATGCACGGCCCGGTTGTCGTAGGGGTGGACGGCTCGCCGTCGAGCATGAAGGCCGTGGAGATCGCGGCGCGCGAGGCGGGGCTGCACGGCGTGGGGCTGCGGCTGGTGCACGCCTTCGGCCGGCCGGCCGCACACATCCCGCACGGCGGGCGGCTCTGGGAGCCGAGCGGCGCCGGGATGCGCGAGCTGATCGACGGCACGCTCGCCAAGGCCGAGCAGCGCGCTCACGAGCTTGCGCCGGGCCTCGAGATCACGCGTGACATCGCCGTCGGGGAACCGGTGACGGTGCTGGAGATCGAGTCGCGCACCGCGTCCCTCGCGGTGGTCGGAAGCCGGGGCCACAGCCGGTTCGGCGCCCTGCTGCTCGGCTCCACCGCCGGTCATATGGCCGCCCACGCCGCCTGCCCCGTGCTGGTGGTGCGCGGCAGGCCGGACCCGGACGGGCCCGTGCTCCTCGCCGTCGACGGCTCGCCCGCGGCCCGGGGGCTGTCGAGTTCGCCTTTGAGGTGGCGGCCGCGCGCGGCACGGACCTGGTGGCGCTGCACGCCTGGAGCACCCGCTCCGAGCGCGCCTACGAAAGCCCCGCCGACCCGCCCTTCGTGACGTACGACGAGGGGCGGCTGCGCGACGAGGAGGAGCGTGTGCTCGCCGAGGCCCTCGGCGGGCTGCGCGAGCTGTATCCCGACGTCGTCGTGCGCCGCAGGCTGGTGCGCGGCCGGATCCGGCACACCCTCGTCGAGGCCAGCGCCGAAGCCGGTCTCGTGGTGGCGGGGGCGCGCGGCCGGGGCGGGTTCGCCGGGCTGCTGCTCGGCTCGGTCAGTCAGGCACTGCTCCACCACGCGCAGTGCCCGGTCGCCGTCGTCCGTTCCGGTGCGGAGTGAGTCTCACAGGCTCGCCGCGTGGTCGGGGACGTGGTTCTGCAGATCGCGTGGCGGTCGCTGGTAGCCGGTCGAGGCCGGGCGTTCGGGCAGGTCCAGGACGGGCGGAAGGACGTCCTGGTACGGCACGGAGCTCAGCAGGTGGGCGATCATGTTCAGCCGGGCCCGGCGCTTGTCGTCGCTCTCGACGACGTACCAGGGGGCCTCGGCGATGTCGGTGTGCACCATCATCTCGTCCTTGGCCCGGGAGTACGCCTCCCAGCGGGTGACCGACTCCAGGTCCATCGGGGACAGCTTCCAGCGCCGTAGCGGATCCTCCAGCCGACGCCGGAAGCGTTCCTGCTGCTCCTCGTCGCTCACCGAGAACCAGTACTTGCGCAGCTGGATCCCGTCCTCCACCAGCATCCGCTCGAAGAGGGGGCACTGGCGCAGGAAGCGCTGGTACTCCTGCTTGCTGCAGAAGCCCATGACGCGCTCGACACCGGCGCGGTTGTACCAGCTGCGGTCGAACAGCACGATCTCCCCGGCGGCGGGCAGATGCCCGATGTACCGCTGGAAGTACCACTGGGTCCGCTCGCGCTCGGTCGGCTTGGGCAGCGCCGTGATCCGCGCGACCCGGGGATTGAGGTGCTCCGTGACCCGCTTGATCGTGCCGCCCTTGCCCGCCGCGTCCCGCCCCTCGAAGATCACGACGAGCCGCGCACCCTCGGCCCGCACCCACTCCTGCAGTTTCGCCAACTCCGACTGCAGGCGCATCAGTTCCTTCTCGTACGCCTTGCGCGGCAGCTTCTCCGCCTTGTTGCCGGCCATGCCGCCTCCCAGCTTCGAACGCCAGAACAGCACCGTACTGACCGGTGACGGGGGTCGCATGCCGACGGGCAGGATGGGCGTATGGACGGTGTCGACCCGCACATCCACGTCGAGCAGAGCGTGACCCGCTACGACGCCCGCGCGCGCAGTCTTCTGGCGGGCACGTTCGGCCTGGTCGGCGATCTGCCGGAGACGGTCGGCGCCGGCTGCGGGCTGCGGGTGCCGTACGCGATGACGACACCGCGCCCCGAGAGCGTCACCTGCCTGGCCTGCCGCCGGCATGCCCGCGCGGAGCACCTGCGCCTTGCGGAGCAGATGGCACGCCTGGGCGGCATGCCGGGATCCACCGTCACCGGCGCCCAGGTCGCGGCGGTGACGGTGGAGCATCATCGCGACCTGGCACGCGGGTTCGCGGACGGGACCGGGGACACCGGGTGAGGCGCAGGTTCCGCGCTCGCCGGAGGCGTCACGTGCCGCCGCTGCCGAACGACCCGCTGCCGCCCTCGCTCCAGCGCGTGCGTTCCTGCGACGGGCTGGTCCGGGAGGGGATGTTGCCGTGGGCGGGAAGGTCGTGGGGGGTGACCCGCTGGTCGCTCTTCGGCACCTCGGCGGGCTCCCGGTGCTCCCGGACCTCGTGGACCGGGCCCTCGGCGGGCAGCCTGGGCTGTTCCTCGGGACGTGGCGGACGCGGTTCCCGGCGCCTGATCCGGGCGCCCACGACGAAGGCGCCGATGAGCAGCGCCACGACGACCACACCGGCGACGAGCAACCCGACGGCGAGCGCGCCCCGACCTGCGGCGATATCCATCCAAGTCGTGTCCATGGGCTCGCGGGTACCCCTGGCTCCTCGATGGACACGTGCGGCGTCCCTGAAGAACCCGTTCGCCACGACCAGCTGGAACGCCCGGCCGCGGGGCGGGAGAGCAGGGGTTTGGTGCCCCCGGCGGCGGCTACCCGCCCCTTGTGACATCGACAGCATCCCAGCAAGAACTCGTCCAGTTCCTCGAGGACCGCTTCGCGTGCGCCCAGGCCTGCACCGAGTGCGCTCGGACCTGCGCCCTGCGTGCGAGCCTCGTCGATCCGGACGCGGCCGAGGACCAGGAACTTGTGCGACGCAAGGGCATCCTGTGCGCCGAGGTGTGCGACACGACCTGCCGTGTGCTGTCCGAGCAGGGCGGCATGGACGAGGGCGCCGAGACCGCGCTCCGGGTCCAGCTGGAGTGGACCCGGTCCGTGTGCCTGGAGTGTGCGCATGTCTTCGACCGGCACCCGGGCGCCGAGGACGCGGCGAAGGCATGCCGTGCCTGCGCGCGGGCCTGCACGGACTTCATGAGCACGCTCAACTGACGGGCTGAGCCGCCTCGCCTCAGCGGCTCGCACCGCATTCCGCCGCTCCTCGCCATTCCCAATTTCTGGAACACGTTCTACGGTGTGCGCCGTCAGGACCGGCCTTGGGGAGCCTGGAGGCGCCGTGCATCTCGAATACACGCCCGAGCAGCAGCGGCTGCGCACCGAACTGCGCGACTACTTCGCCGAGTTGGTGCCCGACCGCGCGCAGACCCTCCCGCACAGCCCGAAAGGCGCGGGAGGTGCCCCCATCACCGATCCGGCCGCCCAGAAGCGCTACTACCGCAAGACGATCCGGCGGCTCGGCACGGACGGTCGGCTCGGCATGGGCTGGCCCAAGGAATACGGCGGCCGCGGCCTGACCGCGATGGAGCAGTTCATCTTCTTCGACGAGGCGGCCCAGGCGGGCGTACCGCTGCCGCTGATGGCGCTCAACACCGTCGGCCCGACGATCATGCAGTACGGCACGGACGAGCAGAAGGCGTACTTCCTGCCGAAGATCCTCTCCGGCGAGATCGACTTCGCGATCGGCTACAGCGAGCCCGACGCGGGCACGGACCTGGCGGCCCTGCGGACACGCGCCGTGCGCGACGGCGACGAGTACGTCGTCACCGGTCAGAAGATCTGGACGACCAACGGCGACACCGCCGACTGGGTCTGGCTGGCCGTCCGCACCGACCCGGACGCGCCGCCCCACAAGGGCATCACCATGCTCCTCGTCCCGACCACCGACCCCGGCTACTCCTGCACCCTCATCAACACCCTCGCCTCGCACGACACCACCGTCAGCTACTACGAGAACATCCGCGTCCCGGTCTCCCGCCGGGTCGGCGCCGAGAACCAGGGCTGGCGCCTGATCACCAACCAGCTCAACCACGAGCGCGTCACCCTCGCCGCCCACGGCACCATGGCCATCCGCGCCCTGCACGACGTCCAGCGCTGGGCCATGGAGACCAAGCTCGCCGACGGCCGCCGGGTGATCGACCTCCCCTGGGTGCGCCGCCGGCTCGCCCAGACCCACGCCAGGCTCGACGCCCTCAAGCTCCTGAACTGGAAGATGGTGAGCGCCGTGCAGGACGGCACGCTCACACCCCAGGACGCCTCCGCGGTGAAGGTCTACGGCTCCGAGGCGCGCCGGGACGCGTACGCCTGGCTGATGGAGATCGTCGCCGCACCCGGCGCGCTGAAGGAGGGTTCGGCGGGGGCCGTCCTGCACGGCGAGCTGGAGCGCGGCTACCGCTCGGCCGTCATCTTCACCTTCGGCGGCGGCAACAACGAGATCCAGCGGGAGATCATCTCGTGGATCGGGCTGGGGATGCCGAGGGTGCGGAGGTAGCGCGCATCACCGTGATTCGAGCCATGGCGGCCCCGTTTGCCGAGCGTTGAAGGGGCGAGGAGACTGGCAGAGAGGGGTTTTACAAGGCCGCGAGTTCGGCGCCGTGACGTCACCGGCGACTGCTCCCGCGCCGACCTGAAGAGGCGAGTGCAATGTCACGTCAGTACTATCAGCGTGGTCATCTCGTCGAGGCTGAAGAACTCGACGACGTCGTCGCGGTCAAGATGGGCACGGAAATCCGCGCGAGCGCCGCCGCCGAGAGAACGGCGGAACTGGGCAGCAGCGCCCTCGGGGAGATACGCGAGGCCGGGGTCGACGACGAGACCACCGTTGCTTTCGCGCGCGCGAGCTGGGTGTTCGTCAGGCCGAACCAGCGGACGCGCGAAGTGTTCACCGCGAGCGGGGTGATTCCCGGCGCGCAGACCACCGGCAAGGTCATCCGCCGGCCCAACGGCAGGATCGGTATCGCGACTGACGCATTGACCGTACGACTGGCTCCGGAACTCTCCGAGGAGGAGGCCGAACGCGAGCTCGAGGCGGCGGGTCTGACGGTGGTCGGCAAGCTCGGCTTCGCGAAGAACCTGTACGAGGTGCGCGCCGCGGCGTCGCAGGACGCGCTCGCGGCCTCCGTCGAACTGCACGACAACGACCGCTTCGTCTTCGCCGAACCGGCGTTCATCGAGCACGTCCCCGCTCGATTCAGGCCCACCGGGGCCCGCTACAGCGAGCAGTGGCAGTGGAGGAATCCCGGTACCAACGGCGGTACTCCCGACGCCGATGTGCACATCGAGTCGGCCTGGGACAGCACTTTCGGAGCGGGGATCCGGGTCGCAGTCATCGACACCGGCTTCGACGCGGGGCACCCGGATCTCGCCAACGGGCTGGATCCGCTGTCGGGCTTCTTCGCCGACGGCGTGCAGCGCCCGGTCTTCGTCCAGGGCACCTCGACGATGCCCGACAGCGATCATGGCACGTTCTGTGCCGGCATGGTCGGCGCCCGGCACGACAACGGGGCGGGCGGTACGGGTGCGGCCCCCGAGTGCAGCCTGATGCTGCTGGCCTGCCTGCAGGACCAGATCGGTACGCAGACCACCCTCGCCCGTGCCGTGGCGTTCGCGGCCGACCCCTCGACGGAGGTCCCCGGTATCGATCCCGGGGCCGGGGCGGACATCCTCGTCAGCAGCCTGGGCCCGAACGGCGCGGTCTGGGATCTGTCCAGCACTCTGGAACTCGCCCTCGAGTTCGCCGCCTCGGACGGACGGCAGGGCAAGGGGCTGCCGATCTTCTGGGCGGCGAGCAACGGCAGGAACGTCGACATCACCAAGGACGAAGTGGTCTCCCACGCGGATGTGATCGCCGTGGTGCGCTCGACCAACACGGACCGGGAGGACAACGCGGCACGCGGCCCGGAGGTGGAACTGATCGCCCCCGGCGTCGACGTCCTCAGCACCACGTCCGGCGGTGGCTACGGAGTCAACACCGGCACCAGCTTCGCCGCTCCCTGCGCGGCCGGGTGCGCGGCACTCGCACTGTCGGTGAACCCACGACTCACGCGGGATCAACTACGTGAGGTGATGCACCGGTCGGCCGACCCGATCGGCGGCCCGCAGGTCGAGTACGACGAGGCCGGTCACAACGACGACTACGGCTTCGGCCGGGTGAACGCCGCTCAGGCCGTCGCGCTGGCCACCGGGAACTAGGCCATGAGCGGGGAACCCGCGGTCGTCCGCTGCCATGTCGTCGCCGAGAATGCCGAGGCGCTCAGGGAGTTCGTCCATGAGACACATCCCGACGTCGGCTGCCGCGCCGTCGCGCGCGGCAGTGGGGCGGGTGTCGGACTCGACCTCTACTTCCGCCAGGATCAGCTCGACCGAGCAAGGTCGGCCAGATCGGCACCGAAGGTGGACATCACCACGGTAGAGAACGTCACGGACAACTGGCTCGCCCGCAAGGAAGAGGTCGGCGAGGGAGACCGCTTCGCCGACCGGGACGCCGTTCCGCACGGGCTCGGCCGTAAGGAGTGACCGTGTATCTCAACGTGGCCGAGATCGAATCGGCGATCACCAGTCTGGACGGCGCCTACCCCGGGGGGACCGAGGTCATCGACCTGCCACACGCCACCCACGAAGGGCGCACGACGAGGTTGCTGCGGGTCGGGACGCGGCAGTCCGACGAAGTACCGGCAATCCTGCTGTTGGGTGGGATGCACGCGCGCGAGTGGGTGCCGCCCGACGCGTTGATCTCGCTGGCGGCGGACCTGCTGGAGGCCCACGACGCCGGCACCGGGCTCGGCTATGGGTCGTCGACGTTCACCGCGGCACAGGTCGCGCAGGTGCTGGAGGAGGTCAGTCTGTTCTTCTTCCCCTGTGTCAACCCTGATGGCCGGGCCTTCAGCCAGACCACGTCCGCGATGTGGCGGAAGAACCGCCGGTCGGCACCTGCCGGGTCCACGGGCCCCTCGTGCGTGGGAGTCGATCTGAACCGGAACTTCGACTTCGTCTGGGACCACAAGGCAAAGTTCGCCCCGGACGCAGATGTTCACACCTCGGACAAGCCGTGCGATCCGCAGGTCTACCGTGGACCGGCCGCCGCCTCGGAGCCCGAGACCCGAAACGTGGTCTGGGCGCTCGACAGCCACCCGCGGATCCGGTGGATGGTAGACGTCCACAGCGCGGTTCCGGTGATCCTTCACAACTGGGGCTCCGACCAGAACCAGTCCAGCACCCCCACCGACAACTTCCGTAACCCCGACCTCGACGCCGTACGCGGGCGACCCGACGACGGCATCGGTGAGTTCATGACCGAACCGGACCTGAACATCGCGGTCGAACTCGCGGAACGGATGAACGACGCGGCTCGTGCGGTGCGCGGGGTCGACTACGGGGTCGAGCCGGCGTTCGGGCTGTATCCCACCTCAGGCACGAGTGACGACTACGCCTACAGCCGGCACCTCACCGACCCGGCTCACGCCAAGGTGTTCGGCTACACGATCGAATGTGGCGACACCTTCCAGCCCGTGTTCAGCGAAGCCGAAGAGGTCATCGGGGAGGTCTCGGCCGCGTTGCTGGCGCTCGCGCTCAATGCTCCCGAGGTCACGGACGGCTGAGGCCCGGCGGCGCACCCTCGTTCGGGGCAATCACCCTCGGCACACGCCCGGGTACGGACCATGGACCCATGGGACTTGGCCAGTGGATGCGAGGCTTGATTCCGGGGCGCTACCCCGAGTGGTACCGCGAGCGGCGGTCCTGGGAACAAGGCGAGGACGCCCGCACCACGGTCCGAAAACTCCGGGCGCTTGTCAACGAACGCAAACGGGCCGTGGAGAGTTCCGGCGGTGCGGACGGCCTGGCGTTGCTGGCGGCGGCGGAGGAAGAACTGCAGTGCGCGGAGCGCATCCTGACCTTCGACCACCATCATCGGGCGCCCCTGGGCTCTCATGTGACGGCGGCACAGGTCCACCTGAACATGGCACGCCTGCTCTGGCTGAAGTCGTTTCTCTCGGCCCCCGCCGAGGTGGCTCCCTATCTTCCCGGAATGCTCGCCGTGGTCAGAGAACACCTGACCCGCGACGACCCGCGCAGGGTCGCCACAGAAATCGTGATGGCGAAGTCCGCTCGGCGCCGAGTCATTGACGAGACGGAACTGCTCATCGTCCTCGAGGCCGTGGATGTGGCGCACGGAGTCGCGCTGCGTGAGAAGCTCCGCGCGGGCAGCTTCGTGCGCATCGTCTGGAGGGTGGCCCTCTTCCTGTTCCTTCTGGCGGGAGCGGTGGGCGTACTCACCTCCCTTTTCCCGGAATCCGTTCCACTGTGCTTCAACCCCCCACGGCCGAACGACGCGCCCGCCCCGGATTCGACGGTCGACTACGTGGTCGTCTGTCCCACGGGAAGCCAGGACTTTTTCGAATCCACCGAACTCGACCAGAACTTCGCCGCCGTTTCGGCATGGGGCGACTATCTCGTCGTCGAATTCATCGGCCTCGTCGCCGCCGGAGTGGCGGCGGCGTCCACTCTGCGGAGAATCAGGGGTACGTCGACGCCCTATTCCGCGCCGATCGCCCTGGCGGCTCTGAAGATCCCCGCAGGTGCCCTTACGGCCGTATTGGGCCTCCTGCTCATGCGGGGTGGCTTCGTACCCGGTCTCACCTCGCTGGACTCGTCGGCGCAGATCATCGCGTGGGCTGTCATCTTCGGATACTCCCAGCAACTCTTCACCAAATGGGTCGACCTTCAGGGGCAGAAGGTCCTGAATTCGGTACATGGCCCCCTGGATCCCCCGGCTTCCTCCGGTCGCACCGCCGTTCCTGCCACGGAATCTCCGCCCGAGGCAGGAACGGCAAGGACCCATTCAGCTGATGAGGATTTCGAGCGCTGATCAGTCGAGGGCTAGCCCCCGGCCACGACGTGGGGCACATGCAGCTTGTCCCAGGACTTCTTCCCGGGCATGCCGTCCGCGTCCTTACCGGAGAAACCCAGCTTGCGCTGCCACTTGGAGTAGGACGCCTTGTCCGCGTCGCTCCACTTGAGGTCCGGCCCGTCAGGATATGACGAGCAGCCTTCCTCGATGAGGCGGTAGCCCATGGCCTCGACGATCGGGCTGGTCCTGGTCGGCTGGAAGAAGCCGGGACCAGGGAACGGCTCGTAACCGACGACTGATTCCGGGGCGGAAACGCGGATGCGCTGTCCGATCTGAATCACGTTCGGACTGGTGATTTCGGGGTTCCACTCCAGAACCTGGGCCAGTGTCAGGCCGTGCATGGTGGCAATCTTGTTCAGATTGTCACCCTTCTTCGCTACGTAGAATTTTGTCTCACCCATATGGCCTACTCTAGTCGGGTATTGGCATACCGCAAACAGGACTCAATTGCGGCTTCAGCTATTTATGCGTCAACCGTCAGACATTCGTCACGGCGAGCCCTTCGTGAGTGCAAAGTCCATCTGGTGCAGGAGAACGGGGTCTTCCCAAGTGGCTCGCGATGCGTACCGTGTTCGAGGTACTCCATACGACGCGGAGAGGGGCGACGGTGGCCTTCCTGGGGGACGATCGGGCCGCAGTGCGGTCCGTTACCTGGCAGTTGCACGCCGACCCCATGATGTGGGTCGCCGGAATCCGCGCGCTCTACCTCCAGGCCCTGCACCCCCGAGCCGTACGCGGCGTCATGCAGAACTCCGACTTCCGGCGCGACGCCTGGGGTCGTCTGCTGCGCACCGCGAATTTCGTCGGCACCATCACCTACGGCACCACCGAGGCCGCCGAGAAGGCCGGCGCCCGGGTGCGGAAGATCCACAGCATGCTGAGCGCGACCGACCCGGACACGGGGGAGCGGTACGGCGTCGACGAACCCGAGCTGCTGCTGTGGGTGCACTGCGCCGAGATCGACTCGTATCTGCAGGTCGCGCGGCGCTCCGGCTTCCGCCTCACCGACGCGCAGGCCGACCGCTACATCGACGAACACCGCGTCAGCGCCCGCCTGGTGGGGCTGGACCCCAACGCCGTCCCGGCGAACCGGGCCGAGATGGCGGCGTACTTCGAGAAGGTGCGGCCCGAGCTCGCGTGCGGATCCGAGGCACGCGCGGTGGACGACTTCCTGCTCCGCCCGCCGACGCATCCCCTTCTCGTCCCGGCGCGCGAGGTGCTGTGGCGGCGCGTGGCGCAGCTGGCGTACGCCGCTCTGCCGCCGTACGCCCACGAGCTGTACGGCAGACCGGCACCGGAACCCGCCACCGTCACCCGTCAGTTGCGTGCCACGGGCACCCTGCTGCGCGCTGTTCCCGCACGTCTGCGCTGGCAACTCCCGCCCAAACACATCCTGCGCGCCATGGCACGACTCGGCCCCGGCTCGCGTCCCGGCACCGTACAAACTCGGACGATAGCTCGCCATACTGGACGAGCCGGGGGAGGGCAAGGCTGACCGTGACGGGGGGCGATCGCGGGCGATGGGGGACAGCAGGCTGATCCAGGGCCGGTACCGGCTGCTCGATCCGATCGGGCGCGGCGGTATGGGCGAGGTGTGGCGTGCGCGCGACGAGTCGCTGGGCCGGCAGGTCGCCGTGAAGTGCCTCAAGCCGCTGGGGCCGCACCACGACCACTCGTTCACGCGTGTCCTGCGGGAGCGGTTTCGCCGAGAGGCCCGGGTGGCCGCGGCGCTCCAGCACCGCGGGGTGACCGTGGTCCACGACTTCGGCGAGTCCGACGGGGTTCTGTTCCTGGTCATGGAGTTGCTCCAGGGCCGCAACCTCAGCCAGCTCCTGGAGGACAACAAGCATCATCCGCTGCCTGTCCCGGACGTCGTCGAGATCGCCGACCAGGTCGCCGCCGCCCTCGCCTACACCCACCAGCAGGGCATCGTGCACCGCGACCTGAAGCCCGCGAACATCATGCGGCTCGCCGACGGCACGGTGAAGATCTGCGACTTCGGCATAGCGCGCCTCGCCCATGACATCGGCTTCACCTCCCGGCTGACCGGCACCGGCATCGCGATGGGCACCCCGCACTACATGTCGCCGGAGCAGATCGGCGGGGAGGAGGTGGACCAGCGCAGCGACCTGTACTCGCTGGGGTGCGTGCTGTACGAGATCGCCACCGGGGTACCGCCGTTCGACCTGGACGACCCCTGGGCGATCCTCGTCGGACACCGCGACACCGCGCCCAGGCCGCCGCGCAGCCACCGCGCCGAGCTGCCCGAGTACTTCGAGCAGGTCATCCTCGACCTGCTGGCGAAGCGGCCCGAGGAACGACCGCACGACGGAGGCGAGTTGGGCCGCCGGATCGGTCTGGGCCGTACGACACCGACGTACGTGCCGACCGTGGTGACCCCACAGCCGGACCTCGGGCCCCCGGCGCCCGTCACCCGCGAGCCCCGCCTGCCGTCCTGGACCCGCGGCATGACCACCGGCCACAAGGCCACCGGCGCGGGACTGCGCACCACACCTCCGGACGCGGGGGCCGGTCTCACCGGCGAGTGGATCCCCCGGCCCACGACCGGCCGGCGGCCCGACGAGGCCGCCGTACCCGACGAAACGCCCACCCCCTCCGCGGCGGCGCTCGCGGCGCTGGCCGGACGCCACAACGCCGGTCTCAGCCTGGGCCGACTGGGCCGCTGGACCGAGGCGGGCGAGGTGCACCGGGCCGTCGCCGCCGAACGTGAGCACCTCCTCGGCCCCGACCACCCAGACACCCTCGCCAGCCGCTACGAGGTCGCCTTCACCCTCAGCCGCACCGGCCGCGCCGCGGACGCCCTGCGTGAGTACAAGCACGTCGCCCGCGCCCGCAGTCTCTCGCTCGGCCCCGACCACCCCGAGACGCTCGCCGCCCGGCAGGAAATGGCGTACGTGCTCGGGCAGTTGGGCCGCCATTTCGACGCGCACCAGGTCTACACGTCCGTGCTGACGGCACGGGAACGCGCGATGGGCGCCGACCACCCCGACACACTGCGCTGCCGCCACAACCTCGCCTTCAACCTGAGTAGACTCGGCCGCCTGGAGGACTCGTACCGCATGGCCGGCGAGGTCGCCGTCGCACGCGCCCGCGTCCTCGGCCCGCACCACCCCGAAACCCTGGTCACGCGCTACGAAGTCGCTTACGCCCTCGGTCAGTTGGGCCGCTGGGCCGAGGCCCTGCAGACCTACCGCGAGGTCGCCGACGCCCGCGCCCAGGCCCTCGGCCCGGATCACGCCGACACGCTCGCCGCCCGTTACGAGGTCGGCATCAGCCTCGGCCGCCTCGGCCGCAGCGCGGAGGCCCTCCAGCTCTACCTCGACCTGATCGACGACCGCACCCGTGTCCACGGCCCCGCCCACCCCGAGACCCTGCGTGCCCGACACGGCCTCGGCGTGAACCTCGGCCGCCTCGGACGCTGGGAGGAGGCCCTCGCCGAGTCCCGGGACGTGTGCGCGATCCGTGAGCGCGTGCTGGGACCCGACCACACCGACACCCTGGTCAGCCGGCGCGAGGTCGCGGTGAGCCTCGGCTGGCTGGGCCGCTGGCCGGACGCGCTCACCGAGTACCGCGGGGTGGCCACCGCCCGCGAACACGTCCTCGGCGCCGACCACCCCGACACCCTCGCCAGCCGGAACGACGAGGCCCACTGCCTGGAGCAGCTCGGGCGGAGCGCGGAGGCGGTCGAGCTGTACCGGAGGGTGGCGGTGCTGCGGCAGCAGCGGGCGTCCGGAGGCGGGTGAAGCCCAGTGGCCGAGCCGTGACTCCGGCCTGTCCCACCTATGGCCGACCTAGATCATCACGTGTTACGAAGAACCATGCCAGCAGACGAGGGACACCCGGGACACCGCACGTACGACGCCGTCATCGTCGGCGGAGGCCACAACGGCCTCGTCGCCGCCGCCTACCTGGCCCGGGCCGGACGGTCCGTGCTGGTGCTGGAGCGACTGGACCGCACCGGGGGCGCCGCGGTCTCCACACGGCCGTTCGCCGGCGTCGACGCACGGCTCTCCCGCTACTCGTACCTGGTCAGCCTGCTGCCCAAGAAGATCGTCCGGGACCTCGGCCTGGACTTCCGTGTCCGTACCCGCAACGTCTCCTCGTACACGCCCGTGGACCGGGACGGCCGGCCGACCGGACTGCTCGTGGGCGGCGGCGAGCGGCGCACCCGGGAGGCGTTCGCCCGGCTGACCGGCGGCGAGCGCGAGTACGCGGCCTGGCAGCGCTTCTACGCCATGACCGGCGAGGTCGCCCAGCGGGTCTTCCCGACGCTCACCGAGCCCCTGCCGAGCCGCGGGGAACTGCGCCGCCGGGTGGACGACGAGGAGGCCTGGCGGACCCTCTTCGAGGAGCCGATCGGCGTCGCGATCGAGGACCGTTTCGCGGACGACCTGATCCGGGGTGTGGTCCTGACGGACGCCCTGATCGGCACCTTCGCCGACGCCCATGACATGTCCCTCAAGCAGAACCGTTGCCTCCTCTACCACGTGATCGGCGGCGGCACCGGCGACTGGGACGTCCCCGTCGGCGGCATGGGTGCCCTCACCGACGCCCTGGCCACGGCCGCGCGCGACGCGGGCGCGGTCGTCGTCACCGGGCACGAGGCGGTACGGATCGACACGGACGGCCGTACGGCGGAGATCAGCTATCGCACGGCCGACGGTGAGGGCGTCGTCACCGCCCGGCACGTCCTGGTGAACGCCTCCCCGCAGGAGCTGGCCGCCCTGACCGGCGACACCACCGCGGACCCCGTCGAGGGCGCCCAGCTCAAGGTGAACATGCTGCTCAAGCGCCTGCCGCGGCTGCGCGACAGCTCCGTCGACCCGCGCGAGGCGTTCGCCGGCACCTTCCACATCGCCGAGGGCTACGACCAGCTGGCCACCGCCCACGCCCAGGCCGCCGCCGGGGAACTCCCCGCCGCCCCGCCGTCCGAGATCTACTGCCACTCGCTGACCGACCCGACGATCCTCGGCCCCGCCCTCGTCGAGCGGGGCTACCAGACCCTCACCCTGTTCGGCCTGCACACCCCGGCCCGGCTGTTCGAGCGCGACAACGACGCCGTACGCGACGAACTGCTGAAGTCGACGCTCGCCCAGCTGGACGCCCACCTCGCCGAGCCGCTGGCCGACTGTCTGGCGACGGACGCCGACGGACGGCCCTGCATCGAGGCGAAGACCCCGCTGGACCTGGAGCGCGATCTGCGCCTTCCCGGCGGCAACATCTTCCACCGCGACCTGGCCTGGCCGTACGCCCAGGAGGACACCGGCCGCTGGGGCGTGGAGACCCGCCACCCGAACGTGCTGCTCTGCGGGGCGGGCGCGGTGCGTGGGGGAGGGGTGAGCGGAGTGCCGGGGCACAACGCGGCGATGGCGGTGCTGGAGGCGGTCGGCGACTGACCCCGGCCCTGTTCAGGCCCGGACGCCGCCGTCCATCCGCAGGATCACGCCGGTGACGTAGGACGCGCGGTCGCTCAGCAGCCATGCGGCAGCCACGGCCGCACGTGACGGCGGCCGACGCGGTGAGGCTGTTGACCGCCCGCTTCATGGCGCCGTACACGGCAGCTCGGGGTTGGCCGCCGGGCTGCCCACGGTGGAGTTGTTGACGATCGCCCCCTAAGGGGGACGGCGCCGATCCGGTCCAACTCGGCATCCGACAGCTGGTCCAGCGGGCCGGGCGGCTGGATGCTCTACGGCGTCTCGGACGTCGCCGAGTTCGCCCGGAACTCACCGCGCTGATCGGCGAACTCCTGGACGGCAGCGAGGAGTTCGCCCGGCTGTGGGCGGCCCACGACGTGACCGCCGCACCCACGCTGCGCAAGACCTTCGACCACCCCGTCGTCGGCCCCGTCACCGTCAACTGCGACGTCCTGGACATCGCCGACCGTGACCAACGGGTCGTGATCTACACCGCCACCCCGGGCACGCCGTCCGAGGAGGCGCTACGACTGCTGTCGGTCATCGGCACGCAACGCCTGGACGTGCCCGGCGGAGCCGTCGGCGCCGGCTCACCGGTCAGTTCGCGGCAGCGGTCCACCCGCTCGCCGTGATCCGCGCCGCATCCGCCGGCCGGGCCTCGTCGAAGAGGACGCTGTGCGCCGTCTCGACGTGCAGCCCGTCGACGTACGCGCCGCGGCCCACGTACAGCTTGTCGGTGGTGTATCGCCAGCGGAGTACCAGCTGCCGGTGCGCGGGGAGTTGCGCCGTGAGGCGGTGCCAGACGCGGCCCGACCAGCCGGTGACGGCGCCGGTCGGATGGGCCTGCGGTCGTTCGCCCTGGCGTTTCGTCGCGAAGGGGAGCGCAGCCCAGGTCGTGCCGCCGTCCGTCGTGGACTCCAGGACGAGGACGTCCGCCTGCGGCTCGGTGTCCCACCACAGGGCGCAGTGCAGCTCTGCCTCGCCGGAGGACGTGTCGAGGGCGGGGAGCACGAGCGTCGCGCTGGTGGCGGTCGCCATTCCGGAGAACCATGCCGTACGGCCGTGGCGCGGGCGGACCGCTGCAGCACGGGCCATGCTGTCGGCCGCGGCGACCCGGGGCGCGGAACCGGAGCGCCAACTGCGCACCGGATGGACCGAGTTGCCGAGGACGACGAGGAATGAGTCGGTGGTCGGGTCGAGGACGAGGGAGGTGCCGGTGAAACCGGTGTGTCCCGCTGTGCGCGGGGTGGCCATGGCGCCCATGTACCAGTGCTGGTAGAGCTCGAAACCGAGGCCGTGCTCGTCGCCGGGGAAGGCGGTGTTGAAGTCGGTGAACATCAGCTCCACGGACTCCGGCTCCAGGATGCGGCAGCTGCCGTAGGCGCCGCCGTTGAGCAGCGTCCGGCCGAGGACCGCCAGGTCCCACGCGTTCGAGAAGACGCCCGCGTGGCCCGCGACCCCACCCAGGCTGAAGGCGTTCTCGTCGTGCACTTCACCCCAGACGAGCCCACGGTCCAGGCCGGACCACGGCAGCCGCGCGTCCTCGGTGGCCGCGATCCCCGGCTTCCAGGCGGCGGGCGGGTTGTAGCGGGTGCGGCGCATCCCGAGCGGGCCGGTGATCTCGTCGTGGAGGAGGACGTCGAGGCTGCGGCCGGTGATCTTCTCCAGGACGAGCTGGAGGGAGATCAGATTCAGATCCGAGTAGAGGTACTTGGTGCCTGGAGCATTCAGCGGCGCCTCGCTCCAGATGAGCTGGAGCTTCTCCTCGTACGTCGGCGCGTTGTACAGCGGGATCCAGGCACGGAACCCCGAGGTGTGGGTGAGGAGCTGACGGATCGTGATGTCCTGTTTGCCCGCGCGGCCGAAGTCCGGGAGGTAGGAGGCGACCGTGGCCTCCAGCCCCAGCTCGCCCCGTTCGATCTGCTGCACCGCGAGGATCGATGTGAACAGCTTGGACACCGAGGCCAGGTCGAAGACGGTGCCCTCGGCCATCGGGATCTGCTGGTCCGACGGAAACTCCACGCCGGTGTCGCTCGTTTCGTCGTACGCCTCATAGCGCACGGCCATCCCGATGGGCTGGTGCAGCGCCACGGTGCCGCCGCGGCCGGCGAGGAGGACGGCGCCGGCGTACCAGGGGTGCTTGGGGGAGGGGGCCAAGAACCTCTCTGCATCGGTCACGAGTCGGCGGAGGTGGGTGGGGAGGAGGCCGGCGCGCTCGGGGGAGCCGTGGCGCAGGGTGGGGCTTGCGGTGGGCGCCGCTGCGGCTGCCGCCGCGGGTCCAGCGGGCAAGGGGGCGATGGTCAGGGCGCCGCCCAAGGCCACTGCGGTCCTGCCCAGTTGACGCCTGGTCAGTCCGGTTCTGCCGTCGGTCATCGAGGTTCCTCCCGCCACTCCGGCTGAAAGTATCTTTCCGGGATCACCTTGCGTGGTGAAACTTTCGTGTCAGGTGGGACTCGTGTCAACGGGAAGGCCGCTCAATAGATCTGACGGTACATCAGAAAAGGCCTTCCGTCGTCCGGAGGACTGCGGCATCCTGCGCCCATGCAGACGGAGCTGAGCAAGAAACTGGGAGTCGAGCACGCCCTTTTCGGCTTCACGCCGTTCCCCGCCGTCGCCGCGGCCATCAGCCGGGCCGGCGGCTTCGGAGTGCTCGGCGCGGTCCGCTACACCGCCCCCGACGACCTCAAACGCGACCTCGACTGGGTCGAGGCACACGTCGACGGCAGGCCCTACGGGCTGGACGTCGTCATGCCCGCGAAGAAGGTCGAGGGCGTCACGGAAGCCGACGTCGAGGCGATGATCCCGGAAGGGCACCGGCAGTTCGTCCAGGACACCCTCGCCAAGTACGGAGTGCCCGAACTGGCCGAGGGTGAGGTATCCGGCTGGCGGATCACCGGGTGGATGGAGCAGGTCGCCCGCACGCAGCTCGACGTCGCCTTCGACTATCCGATCAAGCTGCTCGCCAACGCCCTCGGTTCACCGCCCACCGATGTCGTGGCACGCGCCCATGACCGGGGCGTGCTCGTCGCCGCGCTCGCGGGCAGCGCCCGGCACGCCCGCAAACACGCTGAGGCGGGGATCGACATCGTCGTCGCCCAGGGCTATGAGGCGGGCGGCCACACCGGAGAGATCGCCTCCATGGTGCTCACCCCGGAGGTGGTGGAGGCGGTCGACCCTCTGCCGGTACTGGCGGCCGGAGGCATCGGGAGCGGCCAACAGGTGGCGGCAGCACTCGCTCTCGGCGCCCAGGGTGTGTGGCTGGGCTCCATGTGGCTGACCACCACAGAGGCCGACATGCATTCCCCCGGCCTGACCCGCAAACTGCTCGCCGCCGGATCGGGCGACACCGTCCGCTCCCGAGCCCTGACGGGCAAGCCCGCACGACAGCTGCGCACCGAGTGGACCGACGCCTGGGACGACCCGGACGGGCCCGGCACCCTCCCCATGCCCCTGCAGGGGCTCCTCGTGGCCGAGGCCGTCTCCCGGATCCAGAAGTACGAGGTCGAGCCGCTGCTCGGCACGCCCGTCGGCCAGATCGTGGGCCGGATGAACAGCGAACGCAGTGTCCAGGCCGTCGTCGACGACCTCACCCGCGGCTTCGAGAAGGCCGTGCACCGCATCAACCGCATCGCCGGAAGGAGCGGCCAGTGACGAGCACCCCCGCCACCCCCACCGTGAGCACTCCGCCGGTCGGCTTCTGGGCCCAGGCCGCCGCCGATCCCGACCGCCCGGTCCTCGTCGCCCCCGACGGCGAGCAGTGGACCGCCGGGCGTCTGCACGCCGCCGCCAACCGTCTCGTCCACGGCCTGCGCGCGGCCGGCCTCGGACGCGGCGACGCCTTCGCGGTCGTCCTCCCCAACAGCGTCGAGTTCTTCACGGCATACCTGGCCGCCACCCAGGCCGGCCTCTACCTGGTCCCCGTCAACCACCACCTCGTCGGCCCCGAGATCGCCTGGATCGTCGCCGACTCCGGCGCAAAGGTGCTCATCGCCCACGAGCGCTACGCCGATCCCGCCCGTCAGGCCGCCGACGAGGCCGGCCTCCCGGCCACCCACCGGTACGCCGTCGGCGAGGTCGAGGGCTTTCGGCCGTACGCCGAACTCGTCGACGGACAACCGGAGTCGGCACCCGCAAGGCGCGAACTCGGCTGGGTCATGAACTACACCTCGGGCACGACGGGCCGCCCCCGCGGCATCCGCCGCCCCCTGCCCGGCAAACCGCCCGAGGAGTCCTACCTGGGCGGCTTCCTGGGCATCTTCGGCATCAAGCCGTTCGACGCCAACGTGCACCTCGTCTGCTCGCCGCTCTACCACACCGCGGTCCTCCAGTTCGCGGGGGCGTCCCTGCACATCGGCCACGGGCTGGTGCTGATGGACAAGTGGACACCCGAGGAGATGCTTCGCCTGATCGACAACCACACGTGCACGCACACCCATATGGTCCCGACCCAGTTCCACCGTCTCCTCGCGCTTCCGGAGGACGTACGGGGCCGCTACGACGTCTCCTCCATGCGGCACGCCATCCACGGCGCCGCCCCGTGCCCCGACCATGTGAAACGGGCCATGATCGAGTGGTGGGGCACCTGTGTGGAGGAGTACTACGCCGCCAGTGAGGGCGGTGGGGCCTTCGCGACCGCCGAGGACTGGCTGAAGAAGCCCGGCACGGTCGGCAAGGCCTGGCCGATCAGCGAGCTCGCGATCTTCGACGACGACGGCAACCCGCTCGCGCCCGGAGAACTCGGCACCGTCTACCTGAAGATGAACACCGGCGGCTTCAGCTATCACAAGGACGAGGCCAAGACGAAGAAGAACCGCATCGGCGACTTCTTCACCGTGGGCGACCTCGGCTGTCTCGACGAGGAGGGCTATCTCTTCCTCCGCGACCGCAAGATCGACATGATCATCTCCGGCGGGGTCAACATCTACCCGGCCGAGATCGAGTCCGCCCTGCTCGCCCACCCGGCCGTCGCCGACGCCGCCGCCTTCGGCATCCCGCACGACGACTGGGGCGAGGAGGTCAAGGCCGTCGTCGAAGCCGCCCCTGGCCACGAGCCCGGCCCCGCCCTCGCCGCCGCGATCCTCGACCACTGCGCCGGGCAACTCGCCGGGTACAAGCGGCCCAAGAGCGTGGACTTCATCGCCGAGATGCCGCGGGATCCCAACGGCAAGCTGTACAAGCGGCGGTTGCGGGAACCGTACTGGGAGGGGCGCACGCGCCCCGTGTGACGTCAGGGACGCATACGAGGCGGTGCCTCCAAGGCCCTGGCGAGGCCTGCCGCGTCGGTGCCGATCTTGCGGTAGACGCTGGACAGCAACTGCCGCACGCCTTGCTCCGTCAGGTGCAGTTCCTTGGCGATCACAGCCACCGGGCGTCCCTCGACGGCCAGTTCGGCCGTACGGTGCTCCTGCACGGTCAGTGTGTCCGCCTGCACGTAGCGCAGGGGCAGCGGGCGCAGACCGGCCGTCGAGAGTTCCTCCCGGGCGCGGGCGGCGAGCGCCTCGGCCCCGCAGTGGACGGCACCTTCCAGGCCCTGGTAGAGCCGGTCGGCGGCCTCCTGGAGCCGGCCGCTGCGGGCCAGCGCGGCGCCGTGGCCGACTTGGGCGCGAGCGAGTTCGTACGAGGCGGGGGACTGCTCCAGGCAGTCGATCGCCTCCGCGTACAGGTCGAGTGCGCCCGGCCCGCCGGTCACCTCGGCGAGGGTGTGGAGGGCCTGCCCGATGGTGGAGGCGGCGCCGAAGTCCCGGGCACGCTTGACGGCGTCCTGGGCGTGATGGATCGCCTCGTCCGGGGCGGTGGGGGCGAGCGCGGTCGCGAGCCGCAGCTGCCACGGGCACCAGGCCGGGTTGCGCCAGGCCCGCCCGTCCAGCCAGTCCCCCACCGCGGACAACAGCGCCGCCGCTTCCGCGTGCCGTCCCTCCGCCAGGAGCAGTTCCGCGTACACGGTGCGCGGGTCGGGATAGATGACGGCGTTCGGAGCCATGTCACCGAAGTGGTGGTCGTCGGCGAGCGCGCGAGCCTCGGTGATCCGTCCACGGGCCAGCAACGTCTGGATCAGGACGCTGACGCCGTACCACTGGGCGGCCACGACGCCGTCCACCTTGTCGGCGATGCGCAGGCCTTCCCGGACCAGCTCCTCGGCTTCGGCCAGACAACCGCGGTGGTAGCGGACATAGCCGGCGATGGACTGGCCGAAGGCCAGGTGGGAGCCGTGCCAGCCCTTGCCCACGCACTCCGCGATGCCCTGCTCGAACAGTTCCTCGGCCCGTCGCGGTTGGTCGCCGTACATGAACACCAGGGCGACCGAAAGGGGTACCTCGAAGCCCCGGTTCTCATCCGTCCAGCTCATGCCGCCGCGCAGGGACTTCTCCGCATAGGTGAGAGCGGTCTGGCGCGGTTCGCCGCGCAGGACGGCATCCCAGGCCCGCAGTCCCAGGATGTAGCGCTCCTCCAGGCTGCGGCCGGGCAGTTGCTCGGCCAGCCGCGCCAGTGTCCGGGAGCGGGCGGGTGAGTCGGGATCGTCGGCGCGCATCGTGCTCCAGACGAACTGATCGGCCTGCATACGCAGTTTGACGCGCGGGTTCGTGGCCTGCCGGGCCTCCTCGGCGGCCACGGTCGCGGCCTCGTCCATCCGATCGGTGTGGGCGAGCGCCGTCGTCAGCCGATAGACGATGGAGGCGCGCAGGTCGGGGTCGACGTCCGGCTCCGCCAGGGCCTGTCGGAGATGCCGCACCGTGGCCGTGGGCTCGATCAGGAACGTGGCGCACGCGAGTTCGTGCAGGACCGCGGCGCGGTCCTCGGGGCTCGGTGGCTCCTTCAGCGCGCGGGTAAGCATGCGCCGGGCGGCCTCCGTCGCCCCGGCGCCGAGATACTCGCGAGCGGCCGCGCGCAAACATTCCACCGTCTCGGGGCTGCCCTCGCAGGGCACCTCCAGCAGGTGCCGGGCGGCGGCGGTGGGGCCGTATCCCGCGTTCAGGACGGCGTCCGCGGCCGCGTTGTGCAGACCGGCCCGGAAGCCGGAGCGGATGGACCGGTAGATCGTCGTGGTGATCAGCGGGTGGACGAACTCGAGCTCACCCTCGGGTCCGTGGCCGTCGGTGATGATCCGGGCCGCGCGGAGCTTCTGGGTCGCCTCGGCGGCGGTCTCGTCGCCGAGTACCGCGATGGTCGCGGCGAGTTGTGGTGAGAAGGGCGACCCCAGCACGGCAGCGGAGTGCGCGAAGCGGACGGTCGCGGTGTCGAGGTCTTCCAGCCGCTCGATCAGCCCCGGTCCCTTGATCGCGGCGGCAAGTTCACGCATCGCGGGCAGGTCGCCCTCGCTGCCGCTCAGTTTCCGCTCGGCGAGGCCGATGGCGAGCTCCACCGTCTCGAAGGGGCTCCCTCCGGTGGCGGACCAGCATTCCTTACAGAACACGTCTTCGGCTCCGTCACCGACATGGCTCCTGATGATCTGTGCCACGCCGTCGGCGGTGAGGCATGCGAGGTCGTGAGGGCGGTCTCCGTGATGTCCGACGAGCGTACGGAGTCCGCCCGCTTCGGACGGCAGTTCGTCGGGCCGGTAGGCGACCACGATCAGCAGGGGGAGGTCATCGACCCGTGACGCGAAGGAATCGAGCCAGTTCAGGGACTCGGCGTCCGCCCAGTGAAGGTCGTCCAGGAGCAGGACAACGGGTGCCTTCCTGATGGTGAGGCACGTCATGACCCAGTCGAGGCCTTCGCGGACCCCGGTCGGGTCCGGTGCGGGGCGCAGCCCCTCGCTTCGAGGCCGAGCACGGCGGCCATGACGTCGTACCAGCTTCCCAGAAAGGCGCGGAGTTCCGCTCCGTCCATCCTCGCCAGCCAGGGCTGCACGAGCTGGCGCACGACGCGGAACGCCGATCCCTGTTCCTTCTCCCCGCCTCTGCCCGACAGCACGGTGAATCCCGATGCCATGGCACGCTCACGTGCTTGCGTGATGAGGGCTGTCTTGCCCAGCCCGGCCGGTCCGCTGAAGGCGAGCAGCCCCCTGCGCCTGCCCTGCGGCACACCGTCCGTGGCGCGTCGCAGTTCCTTGAACGCGGCGTCGAGGGCCTGAAGTTCCCGTCGGCGCTCGATCAACGTCCTTTGTTCCGTGATCGGGTGCCGAGGCTCCATCGCCATGTGCCGTACCGCCTTCTGTCGTTCGGCTCGGAGGAGCCGAGCGTACGCCTCGTCGAGGTGGGGCAGGCCGAATTGGGCACCATAGGGTGAATCGTGAACGATGGGTGGGAGAACGCCCGCCCGCTGGGTAGGGGGCACGGATGGACGTCTCCCGGGTGAGTGGAAGCGGGAGCGTGTCGGAGGGTCTACGGCACGGCGGGCACCGACGTCACATCCGCGTAGCGCGGCACGGTGCGGGCCCAGTCGTAGCACCCGCGGATCCATCCGGTCATGCCCTCCACGTAGCCGATGCCCGTGGTGCTCAACGCCGGTTCGATCCCGGCATAAAGCCTTTGGAACTGCGCGATCGTGCTGTTGATCTCCTCGATGGCCAGGAGCACGGCGGCCTGCAGGGAGCACCGTCGCTCGCGCTGGTGGGCCAGGGCAAGGTTGATCATTTCGCCCGCGTGCTGCTCTTTCACCGCGGAGAACAGGTCGGCCGTCCACACCGCCGCGTCGGCCGACAGCCGGCTCAGCTGCCGCACGACGGGATGATGCACCTCGGCGTCGGTCAGCTCGCTCGCCCTGGCGCCCTCGTACAGGGGATAGAACGGCTCGACGCCCGCGGTCAGCGACCGTATGGAGGTGCAGTCGCCGGTGCGCAGCACCAGGGGATGGGCCTGAGCCACGGCCTCGTACAACAGGCCGTGCACGTATTCACAGCTCTGCCAGGCCCATCGCGCGGCCTGCGCGGGCGTGCACTGCTCCCGGACCTGGCGGTGGAGATCGGCCAGGGCAGCTCCGAGGCGAGTGCTGGGCGGTCGCCCGTCCCGCAGAATCGCGACGCTCTCGCACAGCATGGGCAGCAGCCGGCCCGGAGAGCTTCGGCCGAGGTCCTCGGCAAGGTCGTCGAAGACGAACTGATAGGCGATCTGGTGGGCCACAACCTGCAGGACGCCGAAATCCACGGTGGGGCTGGTGTAGCTCGCGAGTTCGGCGGGACGAGTGCGGGCGATCATCGCCGCCACATCCGGTTCGTCCGTCAGTCCCCATACCCTCAGCCATGCGTCGACGCCGGCCGCGGCCTCGGTTTCACGAGGATTCCGCCGGAACGGAAAAGGCATGTGGAGGTTGGTGTCGATCAGGTCCCGGAGATTGGAGTCCGGCATTCCGTCCGGTACGTCCAGGGTGATTTCCTCATGCGTTGTCGACAACGTGCTCACCTGCCGTTCCGGTGTCCGGCGTGCGCTGGGCGGCTGTCGCTCGGGGCGTGCGCGAGTCGGGGGAGGGCATACGTGAACGGTGTTCGCAGACCATGACCAGTGAACGCGGTCCCATCGTGATCCCGGGGCGCGCTTTCCGGTCGGCATGATCCGGCAGATGACGCAGGCGCCGGCGGCCGGCGATGGTCGCGAGCGCGAGGGTGGCCTCCACCATCGCGAACTCGTCACCGAGGCATTTGCGGTTGCCCGCGGAGAACGGCATCATCGCGCGACGTTGTCCGGCGGTCGGCTGCCCCGGCAACCAGCGGTCGGGATCGAAACGCTCGGGTTCCGGGAACGACGAGGGGTCGTGGTGCAGGAGGTGGGGGCTGTACAGGACGGTGGCGCCCTTGGGCAGGCGGCATCCGGCGAGTTCGGTCTCCTTGGTGGCGACGCGCGTGAACAGCCAACCGGGCGCCGAGTGGCGCAGCGTTTCGGAGACGACGCACCGGGTGTAGACGAGATGCGGCAGATCCTCGGGACCGGGCCGCCGGCCTTCGGCGAGGAGGGAGTCGAGCTCGGCGTGCAGACGTCGCTCCGCCTCCGGATTGCGGGCCAGCAGGCTGAAGGCGGCGGCCAGGGCGAGCGCCTGGGTCTCGACGCCCGTCAGCAGCAGCGTGATCAGGTGGTCGTGGACCTCCTGATCGGTGATCGCCGCCGTCGGTCCGTCGCCGTTCGCGGCCCTCAGCAGCGTGCCCAGCACGTCGTCGCGGTCGTCGCCCCGGCGACGTTCCGCGATCGCCGCGTCGATGATCTCGTGCAGGCGCGAGAGCGCGCGCCGATAGCGGCGGTTGGCGGGGGTGGGGAGGCGGAACAGGGCGTCGATCGGTACGACGGTGCGGACGAAGAGGCCGCGGACGACCGCGCTGAGACAGTCCCGTACCTCGGCAGTCGTCGGGTCGTCCAGGGAATCGGAGAGGAGGACACGGCTGGTCACCCGGGTCGTGAGCGCCATCATCGCCTCGGTGACAGGAATGTCCTGACCGACCGGCCATGCGCGGCACACCGCCTCGGCCTCCTCGGTCACCAGGTCCGTGTACTCGGCGACGTGGGACGGGCGGAAGGCGGGCTGTAGCAGCCTGCGCTTATCCCGATGCGTCGGTTGCCGACAGGTGACGAGACCGTCGCCCATCAGCCTCCCGAGCTTGTCGTAGAGAGGTCCCCCCTTGTCGAAGGTGTGCGGGTCCTTGAGCATCTCGTGGACCAGCTCCGGGTGGCACACCATCCAGGCACGCTGAGGGCCCAGCCGTATCTCGACCAGATCCCCGTACGAGGGCAAAGAATTCAGAAACGCCAGCGGTCGGCGGAACAACGCGATACCGTGACCGAGGATGGGGAATATGCCTGGTGCAGTACCTGTCCGCCATACTCGCTCCTGTGCAGGAACAACACTGCTCATGAATATCTCCTGTCTGACGCGGCACGCGAAATCGCTGAACGTGCCACGGACTTGATACTTGAGACAAGTCCTGCCCAGTCCGAGCGGTGTTCGGTTTCCCGAAACCTTTCTTCAAAGGGGCGCACAGGAGCACACAGGAGTAAAAGAAGCATTCGGCGAAACAGTCGTTTGTGTATCGCGCATCGACGGCCGTGTTCATCCGTCACTCAGGTGTGGTCCCCCCCCCTGGGGGACGGGGCCACAGTCGCTCAGCGTTCGCGCACGCGGACAACCTTCAGGACGGGCGACGACAGGATGTCCTTCTCACAGAACCGCGCCGTCACCCACTTCTCACCCGAGAACAACCGTGTCTGGTCCCGGAAGTGGGCCGAGTTGGGGTTCGACGACTGCGAGTACGTCAGCAGAGTACGGGCCACCGGACACCGGCTGCCGTCCCAGCCCACCGCCTGGATGTGGCTGGAGCCCGTCGTCACCTCCGTGTAGCCGCCCTGCGCCGGGTTCCACACCGGCTCGATCTTGTTCCACACACCGAGTCCCTCGGTGCCGCCCGGAACGGGAACGCGCTGACCGTTGCGCACGACGAACTGGTGCTCCCCGAGGCGCGAGTCGAGGGAGATGCCCGCCGCCCGCAGTTCGGCGACCGTGTCCGCGAGGGCCGTGGCGAAACCGGGAGCCCCGGTGTTGAGCGTGTTCGGAGTGCGCACCGGATCCGCCGCCGAGAACGGCACCTTCCACCGCTGGGCGGTCGGCACCTTCGCCGTCAGCTTGCGCCAGAACCGGTCGAAGAGCAGCGCACCCCGGCTCCCGGTGTCCATGGTGCGGTCCCACGCCGCGAGCACCGGGCACGCTTCCGTGACGTCAACCGCCTTGCCGACGCTGCCCGTTGCCGTGCCGCCGGGCAGCGCGGCGCACGCCTTCGCCGTGTCGGTCGCGGCCAGGGCGGCCGCGGGCACCCGGTTCCTGAACTGCTGGCGCTCCAGATCGCGGACGGTCAGACCGCCCCGCTCCGCCATCGCCGCCACGTCCTCGATCGCGCCGCGGGTGCGCAGGGAGCGCTGGCTGCCGATGTTGCCGAAGACCCGCTCGTAGCCGGTGAGCGGCCGGTCGGCGTTGGCCAGCCAGGCGCTGTCGTTGGAGTTCTCCGCGTACGGCGCGTCCTTCAGGGTCGGCATGCGCGCGGGCCCGAAGATCCCGGGCTGAACGGCGTCGGCGTCGCTGCCGAGCGCGCAGTCCCCGCGGGAGCCGTCGAGGACCGCGAGTCCCGCGGCCGGGTAGGTGGCCTTGCCGACGTCCGTGGAGCAGCGCGCCGCCAGGTCGTCGGTGATGCGGGGCAGCACCTGCGACTGGGTGTACAGGGAGTGCCCCGAGCGGTCCGCGGCGATGGTGTTCACCCACGGGAGCCCCTGGTGCCGGGCGAGGGTCGCGAGAACGTCGGCCGTGCCGCGCGCCTTGCTGAATCCGAGCGAGGTGTCGGCGAACCGCATGTTGGCCGCGTTCGGGTCGTTGAGCGCGTACGCCGTCGTCGCCGTCCATGGCAGCGGGAGGTCACCGTCGGTGGACGCGACGACCGGGCCGTACCGTGTCCACCACTGGGTGCGGCTGACCGGGGCACCGCCCTTGACCGCGACCGTCACGGTCCGCTTCTTCATCCGCTCGGGTCTGCCGTCCACGAGGTAGACCGTCGGGTCGGCCGGATCCAGCGTCAGCCTGTGCAGATTGAACGGGACACCCGTCGCGACGGTGTGGCTCCACGCCACATGGGAGTTGTAGCCGATGGAGATCGTCGGTGACCCGAGCAGTGACCCACCGGCGACGTCGAGCTCGCCGGGAATCGTCTGCTGCGCCTGCCAGAAGCGGCGCCCGCCGTGCCACGGATAGTGCGGGTTGCCCAGCAGCAGACCGCGATTGTCGGCCGTGGTGTCACCGCGGAAGGCGACCGCGTTCGACCCCATGTCCGCGTCGGCGGTCCGCTCGCGCACGGCCCGGATCAGGGCCGCGGCATCCGGGCTCGTTCCGATGCCCTTGCCGCGGGCGGCCGAACCGGTGGGCGGCCGGGCGGAGGTGATGTCGTCCACGGCACCGCCCTGACCGCCGAGCACCGCGAAGGCGTAGGAGCGGGCGGCCACGTCCAGCGGGGTGATCGGCCGCACCCAGGCGGCGCCCTTGCACGCGGGGTCGGTGATCCGGTTCTGCTTCAGCCAGGTGTTGTACCCGGCGGCGAAGCCACGCATGAGGTCCTTGACCTGCCGGCTCGGACCGCGCGGTGCGGGGTCGGCGAGCAGCTTCTCCACGGTGCGGGCCTGACGTACGCCACGGAAGTACAGGTCGCTGGAGAGGTTCTTGGTGGCCGAGGACAGAGACAGGTCGGTCGCCGCGTCCGGGCCGAAGAAGCGCGAACGCTCGCCGCGCACGGTCACGAACCCGTCGGCGAGCGTGCACACCTGGTCGGCGGCCTGTGCCCAACCGGTGCCGAAGCCCATGGACCTGTAGTCCTTGGCGACAATGTGCGCAATGCCGTACTCGGTGTAGCGGACCACGGCGGACAGACCGCCGTGCGAGAGCTGTTCGTGCCGGTCGTGCCGGTCGTGCCGGTCGTGCCGATCCTGCGGGTCCTGCCGGTCGGCCGAGGCCGCGGGCAGCCCGGCCACGGTGGCGAGCAGGGCCACGGCCGCGACGACGAGCCGTCTGGGGCGGGTGCGCATGGTGCCTCCCAACGTCATTGAGGGAAGGAGCCGTTGAGCGTACCAACGGGTATGTGTCCCCGGTCAGTGTCGGGCCTGCTTCTTGACCCGACCCTGCGACGCACCGAGGATCATGTGTCATGACGCCAGGACACGGCAGCACGGTTGACGGAGTGCTGCGCCGCAGCAGCCGACGCACCCCGGCACGCGTCGCGGTCGAGGACCGCGAGCGTGCATGGACGTACGAGGAACTCGACGAGGCCGTCTCCCGCGCGGCGAGCGTCCTGCTCGCGACGGGCCTCACCCCCGGCGACCGGGTGGCCGCCTACGGCCACAACTCGAGCGCGTATCTGATCGCCTTCCTGGCGTGCGCCCGCGCGGGCCTCGTGCACGTCCCCGTCAACCAGAACCTCACCGGCGACGACCTCGCCTACATCGTCCGCCAGTCCGGCAGCTCCCTGATCCTCGCCGACCCCGGCCTGGCAGGCCGGCTGCCCGACGGCGTCCGTACGATGCCGCTGCGCGACACCGACGACTCACTGCTGGCACGGCAGGCCACGGCAGCCGCCCACGACGGCCCGGAGCCGCGCAGCGAGGACCTGGTCCAGCTGCTCTACACCTCCGGTACGACGGCCCTCCCGAAGGGCGCGATGATGACCCACCGCGCCCTGGTCCACGAGTACCTCAGCGCGATCACCGCCCTCGACCTGAGCCCCGGCGACCGTCCCGTCCACTCGCTGCCGCTGTACCACTCGGCGCAGATGCACGTGTTCCTCATGCCGTACCTGGCGGTCGGTGCCACCAACATCATTCTGGAGTCGCCCGACGGCGACCAGCTCTTCGACCTCATCGAGGCGGGCCGCGCGGACAGCCTGTTCGCCCCGCCCACGGTCTGGATCGGCCTCGCCGGGCGCCCCGACTTCGCGACCCGCGACCTCGACGGACTGCGCAAGGCGTACTACGGCGCCTCGATCATGCCGGTGCCGATCCTGGAGCGGCTGCGTGAGCGGTGGCCGAAGCTGGCCTTCTACAACTGCTTCGGCCAGAGCGAGATCGGCCCGCTGGCCACGGTGCTGGCCCCCGACGAGCACAAGGGCCGGATGGACTCCTGCGGCCGGACCGTCCTCTTCGTCGACGCCCGGGTAGTCGACGAGGACGGCGAGGACGTGCCCGACGGCACGGCCGGCGAGATCGTCTACCGCTCCCCGCAGCTGTGCGAGGGCTACTGGGACAAGCCCGAGGAGACCGCGGAGGCCTTCCGGGACGGCTGGTTCCGCTCCGGGGACCTCGCGGTGCGCGACGCGCACGGCTACTTCACGATCGTCGACCGGGTGAAGGACGTCATCAACTCCGGTGGCGTACTGGTCGCTTCACGGGAGGTCGAGGACGCCCTGTACACCCACGAGGGCGTCGCCGAGGTCGCCGTGATCGGCCTGCCCGACGAGCGCTGGATCGAGGCCGTCACGGCAGTCGTCGTCCGGCGCGGCGAGGTGAGCGACACCGAACTGATCGACCACGCGCGCGAGAAGCTCGCCCACTTCAAGGCGCCGAAGCGGGTGGTGTTCGTGGACGGTCTGCCGCGCAACGCGAGCGGGAAGATCCTCAAGCGGGAGCTGCGGGACAGGTTCGCCCGGGATTGATACCCGGCCTAGCGGGGACGAAGGTCCTGGATGCGCCGGATCTTGCCCACGGAGCGTTCCAGCGACTCCGGTTCGACGATCTCCACGGCGACCGAGACGCCGATACCGTCCTTCACGGCCGCCGCGATGGCCTGCGCCGCAGCGTCCCGGGTCTCGGGGGACGCGTCGGGGCGGGCCTCCGCCCGGACGGTCAGGGCGTCGAGCCGGCCTTCACGGGTGAGACGCAGCTGGAAGTGGGGTGCCACCCCGGGGTCCGGAGCACGATCTCCTCGATCTGGGTGGGGAAGAGATTGACCCCGCGCAGGATGACCATGTCGTCGCTGCGCCCGGTGATCTTCTCCATCCGCCGGAACACCCGGGCGGTCCCCGGCAGCAGCCGCGTCAGATCCCGGGTGCGGTACCGGATGACGGGCATAGCCTCCTTGGTGAGGGAGGTGAACACCAGCTCGCCCTCCTCGCCGTCGGGCAGCACCTCACCCGTGACTGGGTCGACGATCTCGGGGAAGAAGTGGTCCTCCCACACATGCAGCCCGTCCTTGGTCTCTACGCATTCCTGCGCGACCCCGGGCCCGATGACCTCCGACAGCCCGTATATGTCGACGGCGTCGATCGCGAACCGCTCCTCGATCTCGCGCCGCATCTGCTCCGTCCAGGGTTCGGCCCCGAAGACGCCCACCCGCAGGGACGTCCCGCGCGGATCGACGCCCTGCCGTTCGAACTCGTCGAGGAGGGTGAGCATGTACGACGGCGTCACCATGATGATGTCGGGCTTGAGATCCTGGATCAGCTGGACCTGGCGGGCCGTCATGCCGCCGGACGCGGGGATGACCGTACAGCCGAGCCGTTCGGCCCCATAGTGTGCGCCGAGCCCGCCGGTGAACAGCCCATAGCCGTACGCCACATGCACCTTGTCCCCGGGCCGGCCGCCCGCCGCCCGGATGGACCGGGCCACCATGTCGGCCCACAGGGACAGGTCGCCGTCCGTGTAGCCGACAACCGTGGGCCGGCCGGTCGTGCCGCTGGACGCGTGGATGCGGCGGATACGGTCCTGGGACACGGCGAACATCCCGTACGGGTAGTTCTCGCGCAGGTCGGCCTTGGTCGTGAACGGGAAGTGCGCCAGATCGGCGAGCGAACGGCAATCGTCGGGCCGTACGCCCGCCTTGTCGAAGGAGTCCCGGTAGAAGGGCACGCTGTCGTACGCGTGCCGCAGCGACGTCCGCAACCGCTCCAGCTGCAACGCCCGCAACGCTTCCGGCGCGAGCCGTTCCCCCGGGTCAAGCAGCTCCGTCGCATCCGCCATGGGGACTTCTCCCTCGCCAACCGCGCCAATCCGGACGACCGATCATTCGGTCTGGGTGTTCGAGATCAGTAATCCAGGCACGGATTGATCAGGCAAGGGGGCGGGCCGCACTTTCTGCGAGGCAGGGCACCGGAATGGCGTTCCGCTGCTGTCACCGCGCCTGCGAGGAGAAGGCGAACCGCTCGTCGTTCTGCCCGGTGGGCCGATGCGGGCCTCCGCCTGTCCGGGGGACCTGGGTGGACTGGCCGCGCACCGGCAGCTCGTGCTCCTCGACCTGCGTGGCACAGGGGACTCCGCGGTGCCGGTGGATCCGGGCACCTACCGCTGTGATCACCTGGTCGACGACGTCGAGATATTGCGCGCCCACGTGGGGCTGGACCACATGGATGCGCGGCAACCACGAGTTCAACGACGCGGCCGCCGATGCCTACGGCGCCGACGGAGCCTACGACCCGCCCGCGACCATCTCCCGGCTCGCCCGACTCACCGCCCCGGTCCTCGTCCTCGCCGGCGGGCTGGACGGAGGCCCGACTCCGGATCTCGCCCGCCGCACCGCCGACGCCTTCCCGAACGCCGAGTGCGGCGTGCAACCCGGCGCCGGGCACTATCCGTGGCTGGACGACGCGCAGTGGTTCGTACGGTGTGTCGTCGCGTTCCTCGGCCGGCCCGGAGGCACGGGCGGGCATACCGGGCTGCTCACCGGAGCAGATTCAGCACGATGACCGACCACCTTCACAACCGCACACCCGATGCTCCCCGCCCCGCCCGCCTGGTCCTGGCGGAATGGGCCCGCGCCGTCACGGAGGCCCGCTGGTTCGCTGTCACTGTGCTCGGCGTGATCCTGGCCAACGCGGCACTGCTGGGCGCGGAGACGTATCGCGGCCTGGTCGGCGACTGGCACCACTGGCTGAGCTACGCCGAACACGCCTGCCTCGCCGCCTTCACCGCCGAGATCGCGCTGCGCGCCTGCGCACACGCCGACCGGCCCCGGGACTTCCTGCGCGACCCGTGGAACCTCTTCGACCTGGCCGTCGTCGTCTGCGCGTTCCTGCCGCTCGTCCGCGAGAACGCCACCGTCCTACGACTGCTGCGCCTCGCCCGCGTCCTGCGCACCGCCCGCTTTCTGTCCCAGCTGCGCATCGTCATGGTCGCGGTCGCCCGCAGCCTGCCCGGTACGGTCAGCTTCCTGCTGGTGGGCGCCCTGTTGCTGTACGTCTACGCCATGGTGGGCTGGGTGTTCTTCGGCCTCCAGGACCCCGAGCAGTACGGCTCGATCGGCCGCGCCGTCCTCACCCTCTTCCTGCTGATGACGCTGGACGGCCTCGGTGAAGCGGTCCACGCCGGCCTGGAGATATCGCCCTGGAGCGTCCTCTACTACGCCTCCTACGTCCTGATCGCCTCCTTCGTGCTGGTCAACGTCCTCATCGGCGTCGTCATCAGCTCCCTGGAGGAGGCCCGGGAGCTGGAGGCGGAACGGGAACAACGCCACAGGCGGCCCGCCACGCACGAGGCCGGCCGGCCCGAGACCGATCAGGCGGGGCCCGGCGGACGCGACCAGGAACTCCGGGCCCGCATCGCCGTCGCCCGCCGCGCCCTCGACGACATCGAAGCGAGCCTTCGCGGCCACCCCGGGCGCCTTCCCCGAGGGACGGAGGGCAGCGCGCCCCGACGCTCGGCATGACTCGACTCGACCCGGGTCGTCCTCACTTGGGCTGCGGTCCGTACGCCGTCATGAAGCGATCACGGAACTTGTCCATGCCCCAGGTCGGAGCGTTCTGCGCGGGCTTGAGGCCGTCCGTCCAGTGCCAGTCGGCGATCTTGTCGAGGACCTTCGGGTCGCGGGCGACGACCGTGACGGGGACGTCCTTGCTGCTGCTGCCGGCGGTGACGGTAGGCACGGGCTGGTGATCGCCGAGGAAGACGAGGACCGTGTCGTCGGTGCCGTAGCGCTCGACCCACTCGGTGAGGCTGTGGATCGAGTACTCGATGGCGCGGCGGTACTCGGTGCGGACGCGCTCGGGGTCCTTCCAGACCTCCTTGGGGTCCGTGCCCTCCTTCTTGATCCGGTGGAAGACCGAGCCGTCGCCGAGCTCGTCCCAGTCGACCATGCGGGCGTTGGGGGACCAGGGGTTGTGACTGGAGGCCAGGATGATCTCCGCCATGATCGGCTTCCGGTCCCTCTTGCCGTGCTCCAGACGCTGGAAGGCCTCCAGGCTGAACTGGTCGGGCACGGGAGTCCAGCTGAAGTACGGGCCCTGGTAGCCCAGGTGCTCGGAGTCGTAGATGTGGTCGAGGGCGAAGTACTTGCCCTCCGGCCAGGCCCGTCGCACGCCGGGCACGACGCCGACCGTGCGCCACGCGCCGGTCTTGCGGAAGTAGCTGTTCAGCGTCGCGCGGTCGCTGGTCGTCAGACTCCGGTACCGCTGCTGGTTCTTGATCCACAGGCCGGAGAGGAAGGTGGAGTGGGCGAGCCAGCTGCCGGCCCCCGTCACCGGGGACTTCAGCCAGGCACTGCGCGACTGGAACCCGGCCGCCTTGAGTCTGTTCGTCCCCGCCGTGAGCGTCGCGTCGAGCTGCGGTGCCATCGCAGGGTCGTCGATGGCCACACGGCCGTAGCTCTCGATGAACGTGAACAGGACGTCCTTGCCGCGCAGCCCGGTCAGCAACTGGTCCGGCGGGGTCTTCGCGAAGGCGTCGACGGACGCCTGCTTCTGGAAGACCCGTCCGTCCCTGAGGCCGGCCCGCACCTGATCGACACGGTTGTTGAGGAACTCGGCGTTGCCCTTGGTGGCGAGTGGCACGCCGGTGACCTGGATGCCCAGCGTCATGCAGGTGATCCACGCGGTACCGAGGATGAGCGTCGTGCGGGCGGCAACGGCACGGTGGCCGACCATGAGGTTCGTCACCCGCACCATGGCGAGCGTCATGAGGACCAGCACAGCGGCGAACAGCACGATCACCCCGACGACCGCCAGCACCTGCCCGGTCCGGCCGAAGGACTCCCGGACGAACTCCGCCGCGTCGTCGAGCAGGATCCAGTCCAGGACCAGATCGAAGGGGCGGGCCAGCACCTGGTAGAAGCCCATGTCGACGAACTTCAGGACGGTGAGCAGCCCGAGCAGCGCACCGGAGACCACCGCCATCAGCCGCCGTGACCGCGGCGGCAGCGCCAGCAGCAGACCCGCGAGCAGGATCCCCTCGGCCGGGAGCCGGAAGAACGCCTCGGGGCCGAGCCGTTCGAGGCGGTTCGGCACCAGCAGCGCGAACAGCAGGAGCGCCCCGGCCAGCACGGTCGTCCCCACGGTGCCGCCACGTGCGGTACGGGGGTAGCGGCGGCGCCAGCCGAACCAGCCGGGGGACGGGGAGCCGGTCGGCTCCGCAGGGCTGCTCGCCTTGGCCGGGTCGGCCTCCTCGACCGCCTCTTTCGCCTCAGCCGGGTGGGCTTCCTCGACCGACTCATCCGGCTCGGCCGACTCTTTCGCCTCAGCCGGGTCGGCCTCCTCGACCGCCGTTTTCCCCTCGGCTGCGTCGACCGCCTCGGCGGCCTCGCCCGCTTCAGCCGTAGCCGAGTCCTCCGACTCCCGTGTTACCTGCTCTGTTGCCTCCTGCGACACCCGGAGGTCCTCCCGTGCGGTCTTGCGATGGCATGGCAAACAGCGCCCGATGACCGAGCCTGCCACCACGAGTACGTCCGCACGTCACCTTAGGTTCAATCAGACCTGCCCGGAATTCATCCGTCCGCTGCCGCCGCCACCTCGCGCGCCCACCGGTAGTCCGCCTTGCCACTGGGCGAGCGCCGGATCGAGTCCGTGATCACCAGCTGTCGGGGGATCTTGTAACCCGCGAGATGGGAGCGGCAGTGCGTCTGGATGTCCGCCAGCGACGGCCGTACCGACCCCGCCCGCAACTGCACCACGGCCGCCACGTGATGCCCCCACTTCGGGTCCGCCACCCCGGCCACCAGGGCGTCGTACACGTCGGGGTGGGACTTGAGCGCCTGCTCGACCTCCTCCGGGTACACCTTCTCGCCCCCGGTGTTGATGCACTGCGAGCCCCGGCCGAGCACCGTGACGACGCCCTCCGCGTCGACGGTGGCCATGTCGCCGAGCAGCACCCACCGCCGGCCGTCCTTCTCGAAGAAGGTCTCGGCGGTCTTCCCCGGGTCGTTGTAGTAGCCGAGCGGTACGTGACCGCACTGCGCCACCCGGCCCACCTCACCGACAGCGACCGGCTCACGGGTGGCCGGATCGACCACCTGCGTGCGGGAGTTGACGCGGATGCGGAAGCCACGCTCAGGGCCGGAGTCCTCGGTCGCCGTACCGTTGAAGCCGGACTCCGAGGAGCCGAAGTTGTTCAGCAGCATCACGTTCGGGACCAGTTCCTGGAACTGCCGGCGCACCGTGTCCGACATGATCGCCCCGGACGACGACACGCTGAACATCGACGAGCAGTCCGTGCCCTTCATCGGCCCGTTCAGCGCGTCGACCAGTGGCCGCAGCATCGCGTCGCCGACCAGTGACACGCTCGTGACCTTCTCCTTCTCGATCGTCCGCAGGACCTGCTCCGGGGCGAACTTGCGGTGGATCACGATGCGTTGGCCGAAGTTGAAGCCGATGAAAGCGGTCAGCGTGGACGTCCCGTGCATCAACGGGGCGGTCGGGAAGAAGGTGATCCCGTCGCCGCCCGTCGCCACCCGCTCTGCGAGTTCCTCCGGCTTCTTCACCGGCTCACCGGTCGGCGCACCCCCGCCCAGTCCCGAGAAGAACAGATCCTCCTGGCGCCACATCACGCCCTTGGGCATCCCGGTGGTGCCGCCGGTGTAGATGATGAACTGGTCGTCGCCCGACCGCGCCGGGAATCCGCGCTCGGGCGCCCCGGCGGTCTCGGCATCCGCGAAGGCCACGGCGGGGACGACCGGCGCCTTGGCGGCGCCCGGGGTCACGCTGCCCACCCGCACCAGATGCCGTAGCCCTTCCACGCGCGGCAGTGCCGCCGCCACCCGGTCCGTGAACTCCGCCTCGAAGACCAGGGCCACCAGATCGGCGTCCCGGTAGAGGTACACCAACTCCTCTTCCACATAGCGGTAGTTGACGTTGACGGGAACGATCCGCGCCTTCAGGCAGCCCAGCACCGTCTGCAGGTACTCGATGCCGTTGTAGAGGTGGAGCCCGAGGTGTTCGCCGGGGCGGATCCCGCTGTCGATCAGATGATGCGCGATCCGGTTGGCGGCCGCGTCCAGCTGCGCGTACGTCAGACGGCGTTCCACGCCCGTGCCCGGGTGGTCGATGTACACGAGCGCCTCGCGGTCGGGAACCGCGTCGACGACCGACTCGAACAGGTCGGCAATGTTGTACTCCACTGCTCCTCCTGACCTCGGCCACGGCCTGGCTCTCCAACGGTTCGCCGGTCATCAGAGCAAAGGGCGGCACAACTGTGAAGCCTCCGCGCAAAAGAATCTGACTGACTGTCAGAAAACCCTTGAAGTGCCTCCGCGCCTACTGCAACCTGTTCTCGTTCTGTAAGAGGGGAGACTGGTCATGGCTGGGACGGAACACCTCGCCGTGCGGCGCGAGGGCGCCACACTGGTGCTCACGCTCAACAGGCCCGAGGCGAAGAACGCGCTCTCGTTGCCGATGCTGGTCGGCCTCCACGACGGCTGGGCCGAAGCCGACGCGGACGACTCGATCCGCTCGATCGTGTTCACGGGAGCCGGCGGCACCTTCTGCGCGGGCATGGATCTCAAGGCCCTGGCCGGGAACGGCATGGCGGGCGAGCAGTACCGCGACCGGCTCAAGGCCGATCCCGACCTGCACTGGAAGGCGATGCTCCGCCACCACCGGCCGCGCAAGCCGGTGATCGCGGCGGTCGAGGGCTACTGCGTCGCCGGTGGCACGGAGATGCTGCAGGGCACGGACATCAGGGTCGCGGGCGAGTCGGCCACGTTCGGGCTGTTCGAGGTGAAGCGCGGCCTGTTCCCGATCGGCGGCTCCACGGTCCGTCTGCAGCGCCAGATCCCGCGCACCCACGCCCTGGAGATGCTGCTCACCGGCCGCCCGTACACCGCCCGCGAAGCCGCCGGCATCGGCCTGATCGGGCACGTCGTCCCCGACGGCACGGCGCTTGCCAAGGCCATGGAGATCGCCGAACAGATCAACGCCTGCGGCCCGCTGGCCGTCGAGGCCGTCAAGGCGTCGGTCTACGAGACGGCCGAGATGACCGAGGCCGACGGTCTCGCCGCCGAACTCAAGCGCGGCTGGCCGGTCTTCGACACGGCGGACGCCAAGGAAGGCGCCCGGGCCTTCGCGGAGAAGCGGCCACCCGTCTACAAGCGCGAGTAGCGCCGCGCCGGCCAGGGCCGGTTCACAACCTGCGGGCCGTCTGTGGCTGGTCGCGCCCACGCGGCGGAGCCGCACATGTCACAGCCCCGCGCCCCTTTGGGGCGCGACTCGCCAACGTCGCTCATGTACGGCCCGGCCGCCACACAAGCCCCGGTCCCGAAGGAGGCAAGCCCTCGATGCCCGAAATCCTCAAAGCTCCCCTCGTCGTGGAGTTTCCATTCACCCGCTCCGTCGGCCCCGTCCAGAGTGCCTTCCTCACCGGCCTGCGCGAACGCGTCGTGCTGGGGGTGCGGACCAGCGACGGCCGCACGCTCGTCCCACCGGTCGAGTACGACCCCGTCACTGCCGAGGAGATCCGCGACCTGGTCGAAGTCGCCCCCACCGGCACGGTCACCACCTGGGCCTGGAACCACGCCCCCCGCCGGGACCAGCCCCTCGACTCGCCCTTCGCCTGGGCACTGATCCGCCTCGACGGCGCCGACACCGCCCTCCTGCACGCCCTCGACGCCCCCGGCCCCGACGCCGTGCACACCGGCATGCGTGTCCGCGTCCGCTGGGCCGGGGAACGCACCGGCGCCATCACGGACATCGCCTGCTTCGAACCGTACGACGACGCCCCGAAGGACAGCGGCCCGGACGACGGCATCTCGGCCGAACCGGCGCATCACACCGGCCAGTTCGAGGACCCGATCACCGGCATCGTCGCCGCCGCCCGGCTCGACTACACGTACTCACCGGGCCGCGCCCAGACCGCCTACATCAACGCCCTCGCCGAACGACGGAACGTCGGCGAACGCTGCCCGTCCTGCCGCAAGGTGTACGTCCCGCCGAGGGGTGCGTGCCCCACATGTGGCGTGGCCACATTGGAACAGGTCGAAGTCGGCCCCAGCGGCACAGTCACCACGTTCTGCATCGTCAACATCAAGGCGAAGAACCTCGACATCGAAGTGCCGTACGTCTACGCCCACATCGCCCTCGACGGCGCCGACCTCGCCCTGCACGCCCGTATCGGCGGCATTCCGTACGACCAGGTGCGCATGGGCCTGCGGGTCGAACCGGTGTGGACACAGGCCTCCCGCTTCCCCGACCACTACCGGCCCACGGGCGAGCCCGACGCGGACTACGACACCTACAGGGAGCTGCTGTGAACCGCGAGATCGCCGTCGTCGCCTTCGCACAGACCGACCACCGGCGCACCAGCGAGGAGCTCTCCGAGGTGGAGATGCTCATGCCCGTCCTGCACGAGGTGCTCGCACAGACCGGCCTGAAGACCGCCGACATCGACTTCACCTGCTCCGGCTCCAGCGACTACCTCGCCGGTCGTGCCTTCTCCTTCACCCTCGCCCTCGACGGCGTCGGGGCCTGGCCGCCGATCTCCGAGTCGCACGTCGAGATGGACGGCGCCTGGGCGCTGTACGAGGCGTGGACCAAGCTGCTGACCGGGGACGCCGACACCGCGCTCGTCTACTCCTACGGCAAGTCCTCACCGGGTCCGCTCCGCGACGTCCTCACCCGCCAGCTCGACCCCTACTACGTCGCCCCTCTCTGGCCCGACTCCGTCGCCCTCGCCGCCCTCCAGGCCCAGGCCCTCATCGACGCCGGCGACACGGACGAACCCGCGCTCGCCGCCGTCGCCGCCCGCAGCCGCACCGACGCGACCGCCAACTCCCATGCCCAACTGGCAGGTTCGGTGCCACAGGGGGAGTACGTCGTACGACCGCTCCGTACCGGCGACTGCCCGCCCATCGGTGACGGTGCCGCCGCAGTGATCCTCGCGGCGGGGGAGCGGGCCCGCGGACTGTGCGACCGGCCCGCCTGGATCCGCGGCATCGACCACCGCATCGAGGCACACAGCCTGGGCGTCCGTGACCTGACCGACTCGCCCTCGACCCGGCTCGCCGCCGAGCGGGCCGGCGCGTTCGAACGGCCCGTCGATACCGCCGAGTTGCACGCACCCTTCACCTCCCAGGAGATCGTCCTGCGCAAGGCGCTGAAGCTCGACGACGGCGTGCGCGTCAACCCGTCCGGCGGGGCGCTCGGCGCCAACCCCGTGATGGCCGCCGGACTCATCCGCATCGGAGAGGCCGCCGCCCGGGTCCACCGGGGCGAGTCCGACCGGGCTCTCGCGCACGCCACGTCCGGACCCTGTCTGCAACAGAACCTGGTCGCCGTACTCGAAGGGGATCCGCGATGAGCAAGGAGCCCGTGGCCGTCGTAGGCATCGGCCAGACCAAGCACGTCGCGGCGCGCCGGGACGTGTCGATCGCCGGACTCGTCCGGGAAGCAGCCCGGAGCGCCCTCGACGACGCCGAGTTGACCTGGGCCGACATCGACGCCGTCGTCATCGGCAAGGCGCCCGACTTCTTCGAGGGCGTCATGATGCCGGAGCTGTATCTCGCCGACGCGCTCGGCGCGGTGGGCAAGCCCATGCTGCGGGTGCACACGGCCGGATCGGTCGGCGGATCCACCGCCCTGGTCGCCGCCAACCTGGTCGCGGCCCGCGTGCACGGCACCGTGCTGACGCTGGCCTTCGAGAAGCAGTCCGAGTCCAACGCCATGTGGGGACTGTCCCTGCCGATCCCCTTCCAGCAGCCCCTGCTCGCCGGGGCGGGCGGCTTCTTCGCGCCGCACGTGCGCGCGTACATGCGGCGCAGCGGCGCGCCCGACACGGTCGGCTCGCTGGTGGCGTACAAGGACCGGCGCAACGCGCTGAAGAACCCCTACGCCCACCTGCACGAGCACGACATCACCCTGGAGAAGGTCCAGGCCTCGCCCATGCTGTGGGACCCCATCCGCTACTCGGAGACCTGTCCCTCCTCCGACGGAGCCTGCGCGATGATCCTCACCGACCGCGCCGGAGCCGCACGTGCCCCCCGCCCGCCCGCCTGGATGCTCGGCGGCGCGATGCGCAGCGAGCCCACCCTCTTCGCCGGCAAGGACGCCGTGTCGCCGCAGGCCGGCAAGGACTGCGCGGCCGACGTCTACCGGCAGGCGGGGATCGCCGACCCGCGCCGGGACATCGACGCCGCCGAGATCTACGTCCCGTTCTCCTGGTACGAGCCCATGTGGCTGGAGAACCTCGGCTTCGCCGCCGAGGGCGAGGGCTGGAAGCTCACCGAGGCCGGTGTGACCGAGCTCGACGGCGACCTGCCCGTCAACATGTCGGGCGGCGTCCTGTCCACCAACCCCATCGGGGCGTCCGGCATGATCCGGTTCGCGGAGGCGGCCCTCCAGGTGCGCGGGCAGGCCGGAGAACACCAGGTGGAGCGGGCCCGGAGGGTCCTCGGGCACGCCTACGGCGGCGGGTCCCAGTTCTTCTCGATGTGGCTCGTGGGAGCGGAACCCCCGACCTCCTGAAAGGTCCCCCTCACGTGGCCTGTCGGCACCCGGAACCGATCGCTAGGCTGGCCCGCGGACGACGAATCGGGAGGAGCACGGACGTGGCCGAGAGCACCATCCAGCAGCAGCCGATCACGGGCTGGGACAAGCCGGAGCTGGACCTCGCAGACGCCGATTGGCACTCGAGCAGCCGTGGCCGGGGGGATGTCCAGATCGCCTTTGTCGAGGGGTTCATCGCGATGCGCAACAGCGGCCGCCCGGAGAGCCCTTCCCTGATCTTCACACCCGCCGAGTGGGGTGCCTTCGTGTCGGGCGCGAGGGAAGGCGAGTTCGATCTGACCTGACACCGGGGCGCAGGCGAGCCGACGGGCGGTCGCCCCGCGCGTCGGCCGCCTTCAGGCCGATCCGGGGGTGTTCCGCCCGTTTTTCCGGACACGCGACCTTGAGAACGCCCCTCGGGCCGACGCCTGAGCCAGGCTGGCCCCGGGAGGGGGGAAGGGTCGTACTTCCGGAGGTGAGGAACCCATGAGCACCCTGCCGGTCATCGCGGCGGTCGACGGCTCGGACGACAGCCTGGTCGCACTGGACTGGGCCTTCGAGGCCGCCATGGTGCGCGAGGCGCCGCTGCGGGTGGTCCACGTGCAGCAGTACGCCGCGTGGGCCCAGCCCGTCGCGCTGCCCACCGGGCGGCCGGATCCGGAGGATGATCCGGTTCTCGAGCGGGTACGCCGGTATCTGGAGGGGAGAGCCGAGCGGCCGGCGACGGAATACCTCGCCCTAGGGGGCGCTCCCGCCGCGATGCTTTCCGAACTGGGCTCCAGCGCCCAGCTGTTGGTGCTCGGCAGCCGGGGGCGCGGCGGCTTCGCCAGCCTGCTGCTCGGCTCCAACGGCATGGCCGCCGCACGTGATGCCGGATGTCCGGTCGTCGTGGTGCCCAAGCCGGGACGCGAGGTCCACGACGACACGCCGATCGAGCCGGGCCCGCGGGTCGTGGTCGGCCTTCAGGTCGACAGCCCCGACGAGACCACCCTCGCCTTCGCCTTCGCCGAGGCCGCCCTGCGCGGCGCCCGGCTCCAGGTGATCGCCGCCTACAACTGGCCGCTGCACGTCTGGACGGCAGCCACCGCCCAGATCGTGCCCCCGTCCGAGGACCAGGACGCCGTCGAGGCCGAGACCCGGACCCTCGCCGAGGGCTTCCTCGCCCAGCACCGCGAGCGCCACCCCGAGGTCCACGCCCAGCTCCACATCGCCCCGGGCGACGCGGCCGGGCACCTCGTCTCGGCGTCCAGGGACGCGCACCTGGTCGTCGTGGGCCGCCATCGACGCCGTCTCCTGGCCCCCGCCCGCATGATCGGCTCGGTGACCCACGCGGTCCTCCTGCACACCGCCGGCCCGGTCGCGGTCGTACCGCCGGCGCCGCTGGAGGAGTGAGGGGCCCGAGGCCCGTCATGTCCTGCGCTCCGGGCCGCGTCACGCCCTCGTCGCGAGACAACTCGGGAACGCGCGCCCACGGGCCACGAAGCACGCCTCGAACCCATGCCCGCACGTCACGCAACAGGCCCGGCCACGTACCATGGCGACATGTCGTTCCTCCGCCGCCGCAGCGCCACGCCCGCCGGGCCCGACTTCGACGTTCTGGCCATGGACCCGGGCGACTGGCCCGGCAATCTGGGCGCCGGGCTGCTGCCCGCCCCCGACGGCAGCTGCCAGGGCGTCTTCCTGCGCTACGACCTCTTCGGCGGCCGCGGCCCCGCGATGATCATCGGCAATCTGCCGGAGGGCTCCCCGGCCCGCGACGTCGACGAGGACGAGGTCCCGTTCGAGGTCGCGCAGCTGCTGCTGGCCCTGGAGAACGACGAGGAGATCACCGTCGTCGGCAGCGAGGACGTGCCGGTGATGCAGGGCGACAACCTCCTGATCGTGCGCCGCCTGAAGCTCTCCGAGAGCCGGATCTCCTGCGTGCAGTTCGACCGCAGCGACAATGTCCTGGTCACCATCGCCGCGTGGGACCGCCCCATCACGGACGACCTGTACGCGCTCCTGAAGCCGCTGCCCGCGGAGCTCTTCCAGCAGGGCTGAATCGTCCCGGCTATGACCCCGAGGGCAGCTCCCGCACGTCAGCCGCCCGCACGTACGCCACGCGGTGCCCGAACTGGATCTCGTAGTACACGTCCTTGCCGGTCACGACCCGGTGCGAGGCCGAGTCGAAGGTCACCGCGTAGTAGTACTCACCCGGCACCTTGGCACCGACCACGTACCTCTGGCCCGCGGGCAGGGTGTACGGCAGCGGTGACACCGCCTGGGCCGGCACGTCCGACGGATAGGCGGAGGCCTCGGGGTAGGCGCGTCCGTACACCGGGACACTCTGCACGCCGTCCTTCGGCGTCACCACGCGGCCGGCCGCGTGCACCGCGGTCGGGTTCGTGGCCGGGTTCTTGAACCACGCCTTCTGGCCCAGGTACCAGATCGCCGTCCAGTCGCCGTCCCGTCCGGCGACCGCGTACTGCTGGCCGGTCGAGACCCGTGACGACAGGTCGTTGACGCCGGTCGTCGGGGTCGAACCCAAGCCGACGTCCTTGATCAGGGGATACGAGTCGCCGGGCCCGGAATACAGCCGCACCGCGCTCGAACCGTGGTCCGCGCACGGCTGGCCCGCGGAGACACAGCCCGTGAACCGGGGCCGGTTGGTCGCGTAGTCGGGGCGGATCGTCACCAGGCCGCCGTCCGGGCCCGCGGTGGGCACCAAGGGGCGGCCCAGCAGCTCGAAGTAGTGCCGCCAGTCCCAGTACGGGCCCGGGTCGGTGTGCATGCCACTGATCGTCGACGAGGTCGGACCCGGCACGGTGTCGTGGCCGAGGATGTGCTGCCGGTCCAGCGGGATGCCGTACTTCTTGGCGAGGTACGTCACCAGGCGTGCGGAGGACCGGTACATCGCCTCCGTGTACCAGGCGTCCGGCTTCGCCAGGAAGCCCTCGTGCTCCAGGCCGATCGACTTGGAGTTGATGTACCAATTGCCCGCATGCCAGGCGACGTCCTTGGCCTTCACATGCTGGGCGATGTGGCCGTCGGTGGAGCGCAGTGAGTACTGCCACGACACATAGGTCGGGTCCTGCACCATCTTGAGGACGCCCTCCCAGGCCCCCTCCGTGTCATGGATGACGATGTTCTCGATCTTCTGGGACGCCGGCCGGTCTCCCAGATCGTGGTTGCCGTAGTCGCTGTCCCCGAACTCCTCGTACGGCGCCGGGATCCACTCGCAGGACACCGTGGGCGGGCACTCCGTCTCGGCGTCGGGCTTGTGCAGCCCCGCCCGCCGCACCTGCCCGGGGTCGGGGGAGAGGCCCGGAAGTGCGGCCAGGGCGACCAGTTGTCCCGCGTCCGTGTGGCGCTCCTGTCCGGTGCGCAGCACGTCGTAGACGTCGTTCGCGTACGCCGCCGCAGCCGCCGTGTCGTCGGCGCCGGGGAAGCGGGCCACCGCGCCGTACCAGTCGGCCGGGTCGGAGCTCAGCTGTTCGCCCAGCTCCTTCTGCGCGGCGGCGAGCAGGGCGGCGCCGCCGGCCACGTTCGCCGCCGGGTCCGTACGCAGCTGCTCCGCGCTCAGTCCGGTCAGTTCGGCAGCCTTCGGCAGCGTCCGTAGGCGGGCCGGGATCGTGGCGGGTTCCGGCAGCTTCGCCTTGGGGAGCAGGGGAGCGCGGGCGCTGTCGCCGCGCGCGTCCTCCGAGCCCTCACTGTGGTGCGGCGGCGCCCCGGCGAGGGCGGTGCGGACGTCGGTGAGGTGCATCGGGCCGTAGCCGCCGGTCACACTCGGCGCGCCCGCGTGCGCGTCCCAGCGGGACTGCAGGTAGGAGACGCCCAGCAGGACGCTCTGCGGCACGTGGTACTTGGCGGCGGCGGACGCGAAGGCCGACTGCAGACCGTTCTCCGAGCTCCCGGCGTCGGGCGGCGCCGCGCCGAGCAACGGGAACAACAGTGTCGCAGCTGCCAAGGCGGTGACGGATCCTCGCAAGGGAGCCTCCAGGGACGGTCGGGCGCGATGAGCCGTGCGGGGGCCGGGCGTGCGTCTGTGGTACCGGCTGTCCGACGATCCGTCAATCATGCCAATGGCCAGGCGAATTCCCTTGTCAACCGGGATTCCCGGGAGTTTCGTGATGGCGGTCTTCTGGCCTGCGGGGCGTCAGTGGCGTATCCCAATGGGGCCGCTCACACGAAAGCCCGCGGTACGCCGCTGTCTCCAGGGCGCACCGCGGACCACCGTCCCCGTCAGCGAGTGCCGACCGCCGCGCGCACGGCCCGTCGGGCCAGTTGGCAGTCGTCGTGCAGCCGCCTCAGCAGCAACCGCTGTTCCTCGCCGGACGGCGCAGCACCCGGGTGGGCCACTCCCGGTGCCGCCGGGGTCGGTGCGTCGTGCATCGAACGCTGCACGGCCGTCTCATAGCTACGGATCTCACGGGTCAGCACCAGCATCAGGTTCACCAGGAACGCGTCCCGTGACGCCGGGCCAGCCGACTGGGCGATCTGGCTGATCTGCCGCCGGGCCACCGGCGCGTCCCCGAGCACCGACCACAGCACCGCCAGGTCGTAGCCCGGCAGGTACCAGCCCGCGTGCTCCCAGTCCACCAGCACTGGACCGGCCGGTGAGAGCAGGATGTTCGAGAGCAGTGCGTCGCCGTGGCAGAACTGGCCCATGCCCTGCCGGCCCGCGCTCGCCGCGATGCCGTGCAGCAGTTTCTGCAGATCCCCCAGGTCCCGGTCGGTGAGCAGGCCCAGCCCGTGGAACCGGGAGATCTTGGCCGCGTAGTCCAGCGGCGCGTCGAACGTGCCCGCCGGCGGCCGCCACGCGTTGAGCCGGCAGATCGCGCCGAGTGCCGCCCGGATGTCCGCACGCGGCGGCGTCTCCAACGGGTGCCGCTGCAGTGCCGCCACCCGGCCCGGCATCCGCTCGATGACGAGGGTGCAGTTGTCCGGATCCGCTGCGATCAGTCTCGGCACACGCACCGGAGGGCGGTGCCGGACGAACGAGCGGTATGCCGCTATTTCGTGGCGGATCTGCTCCGACCACTCCGGGGAGTGGTCGAGTAAACACTTGGCGACGGCCGTGCTGCGCCCGGTCGTGCCGACCAGGAGGACAGACCGCCCGCTGCGGCGCAGCACCTGCACCGGAGCGAACTCCGGGCAGATCCGGTGCACCGACGCGATCGCGGTGCGCAGCTGGGCGCCCTGAGGGCCGGACAAGTCGAGTCTCCCGCTGAGCGGTTGGGTGCCGAGCCCCGCGGCACGCGGCGGCCGGCCCGCGCCGAGCACGGGGGCGGGCGCCGGCCGTGCGGGGGCGAGGTAGGGGCCGCTGCCCGCCGGGCGGGAACGTAGCGACCGGGGCGGGGCGGACACGGAGGATGATGCTGCGTACATGGGAGAACAGATCCCTTCGTGTGCCTGCGACGACAATGCGCTGCCCGATCCGGCCGCCCGGGTGCACCCTGGGGAATGCACCAGCCATATTCCAAAGGGCGACCGGGTCGGGGTGGCGCGTTCCTACCTGACACCCGATGCGCAGTGGCACACCATCTGGCGCACCCTGGCGAACCCTGGCGAATAGTCGCCCGGCATCTTTCACCGGGCTACTGTCAACTCAGCCGAGAACCTGGGGGCTTGACGTGAGCGGAGAACCCAACACCCGCCTATCGGACCTGTTCGGCCTGGCCGGCTGGTCCAAGGGCGAACTCGCAAGGCTGGTCAACCGGCAGGCGGCGGCCATGGGCCACCCCCAGCTGTCGACCGACACCTCGCGGGTGCGGCGGTGGATCGACATGGGAGAGATCCCGCGCGATCCGGTGCCGCGGGTGCTGGCAGCCCTGTTCACCGAGCGTCTCGGCCGTGTCGTGACCATCGAGGACCTCGGTCTGGTCCGGCACGGGCGTGCGGGGAAACGGCAGGACGGCGGGAGCGTCGAGCATCCCGACGGTGTGCCGTGGGCGCCCGAACGGACCGCCGCGGTCCTCACCGAATTCACGGGAATGGACCTCATGCTCAACCGACGCGGCTTGGTGGGCGCGGGTGCCGCGCTCGCCGCGGGATCCGCACTCAGCAGCGCCATGCACGACTGGCTGCACACCGACCCGGCCCTCAAGGCCGACGCTCCCCAGTTCGACGACCCCCTGCACGCCGACCCCGCCGGGTTCGACCGCTACGAGGCCGCCCCCATCGGGTCGCAGGAGATCGAGGAACTGGAGCGCTCGGTCGAGGTGTTCAGGGCCTGGGACGCGGCCCGCGGCGGCGGGCTGCAGCGCAAGGCAGTCGTAGGACAACTCAACGAGGTGGGCGGCATGCTCGCCTACCACCACCCCGAACATCTGCAGCGGCGCCTGTGGGGCGTCGCCGCCAACCTCGCCGTCCTCGCGGGCTGGATGTCGCACGACGTCGGCCTGGAGCCCACGGCCCAGAAGTACTTCGTCATCGCCGCCCACGCGGCCCGGGAGGGCGGCGACCGGCCCCGCGCCGGAGAGGCGCTCTCCCGAGCGGCTCGCCAGATGGTGCACCTCGGCCGGCCCGACGACGCACTCGACCTCATGAAACTCGCCCAGTCCGGCTCCGGTGGCGAGGTACTGCCGCGCACCCGGGCCATGTTCCACACCATCGAGGCCTGGGCACAGGCGTCGATGGGCCGGGGCCAGGCCATGCGCCGCACCCTGGGACAGGCGGAGGACCTCTTCGTCTCCGACAAGAGCGACGTGCCGTCACCGAGCTGGATGCAGACCTTCAAGGACGAGGATCTGTACGGCATGCAGGCCCTGGCCTACCGCACGCTGGCCGAGTTCGAGCCGGGCGCGGCCGCGCACGCCCAGCACTTCGCTGAGAAGGCCCTGGCCCTGCGCGTGGACGGGCGCGAGCGGTCGAAGATCTTCGACCATCTGTCCATGGCGTCCGCCTGCTTCATCGCGGACGACCCCGAACAGGCCGACCGCTACGCACGACTGGCCCTGATGTCGATGGGCTCCAACTCGTCCGGCCGCACCTGGGACCGGCTGCGCCAGATGTACCGACTCACCGCCGAGTACTCCAGCTACCCGAAGATCCACGAACTGCGGGAGGAGATCCAGTTGGCGCTCCCCAAGATGAAGAAGTCCGGCGGCGGCAACAGCGCGCGGGCGTAAGGGGACTGTGCGCTGATCCCTTCCCGGAAGTTCCGGAACGTCCTGGGCCGCTGAAGTTCTAGGACGTCACCCTGGCCACGAGCACACAGGCATTGTCCTCGCGCTCACTCTCACCGAACTCCTCGACGACCAGCTGTACGCAGTCCTGTGCGGTGCCTGCCTCGCCGATGCGGGGGCCGAGGCCGAGGAGGCTGTTCACGGAGTCCGCTGCGCTGTGCCCCGGCACCAGTCCGTCGGTGTGCAGCAGGAGCACGTCGCCCACCTCGAGGGTCTGTTCGGCCTGCGCGTAGACGGCACCCGAGGTGGCGCCCAGCAGGACGCCGTCCGGCGCGTTCAGCATGCGCCCCGTCCCGTCGCGGAACAGCAGCGGGGCGGGGTGTCCGGCCTGCGCCCAGACCAGGGTGCGGGTCTCGGGCCGGTAGCGGCAGCAGACGGCGCTGCCGAGAGCCGGCTGGACGGTGGCGTCGAGTAATTGGTTCAGCCAGGACATCAGTTGGCCCGGCTGGGTGCCGGCCATCGCCATGCCGCGTACGGCTCCCAGCAGGGTCGCCATGCCGGAGGCCGCGGCGACGCCGTGTCCGGTGAGGTCGCCGACGCTCAACAGCGAGTCGCCGTCGGCCAGTTCGAGGGCGTCGTACCAGTCGCCGCCGATCAGTGTGCTCGTCGACGACGGCAGCTGCCGGGCTGCGAGGTCCAGTGTCCGAGGGCCCTGGTGCGGGAGCCGCAGGGAGCCACGCCACGGCGGTAGCACGGCCTCCTGCAGCTCGACCGCGAGCCGGTGCTCGGTCTGTGCGTGGTGCCGGTCGCGCTGGAGCGAGTCACGGGTCTCACTCACCGCACGCCTGCAGCGGCGCAGTTCGCTGACGTCCCGCAGCACGGCCCACATCGAGGCGGTGCTGCCGTCAGTGTCGAGCACGGGCTCGCCCATCATGTGCACGGTCCGGGCCTCGCCGTCCGGCCGTACGATCCGGAACTCCCCGTCGATGGGCTTGGCGTCGATGAGGCAGTCGGTGACCATCGCCGTCAGCTTCGACCGGTCCTCGTCGAGCACCAGGGACGGCAGCTCGTCAAGGGTGAGGGGCGGAGCGGCGGGGTCGCGCCCCAGGATCTCGTAGAGCTCGCCGGACCAACTGGCCTCGTCCGTCAGCAGGTTCCACTCCGCGCTGCCGACCCGGCTGAGCAGTGAGCCGCGCCGGGGAGCCGGCGGCACGGCCAGGCCGGTGGGCGCGGCCTCGGAGGCCGGAGAGGTGGGGGCCGGGCCGTCCCGCAACTGGGCCAGGTGGTCGTCGAGGTCGTTGAGGTGATGCAGCGCGAGATCGCACAGTGCCCGCTGCCACCGCTCCTGCGGGTCCGAACCGTCGCTCTGAGTGTCCCGCCGCACGGCGTCGACGTCGCCCTTGAGCCGTCGCGTCTGCGTTATCAGCGCGTCGACCGAGCCGCGTCCGGGCGGCTGAGCGGCGGGGCGGTCCGCAGAGAGATGGGGCGGCATGACGCACTCCGATGCGGGGACGGTACGACCAAGGCTGACGGAAGGACCGTTACGACTGTCGCACAGCCCGCGACGCCCCGTAAGGGATTTGGCAACACCCGATTCGGTGGTGCGTCCGGCATATGCCAGAGTCTTCACGGAGGGCTCGTCCGATACGGATGGTGTACGTCACCGGCTGGGTCAAGTCGTAGGCGGCGTACGCCACTTGGCGGTCCGCACAGGCGATTGCACGGCGTTCATGCGGATGTTCGACGGTCGCATGTTCTAGGGGTGGAGCGGTCACGAGTACCCCTCGCGGGGTTGCACGCATCGTGAGTGATGCAGGTCACAAAAATGATGTCCACTTGGACGTAATGCGAAGGGCACTTGCGGGGTCGTAAGAGGACAGCGGCAAAAACCGAGCCCGACCGCCGATCCGCAGGGGAGACCGCCCATGGACATCGCCCTCGAGCAGCCCGCGCACGCCCGACTCATCACCGGCGACGAGCGCGAACTGTCCGTGCCCGCCAAGCTGCGGTACGCCTCCACGGATCCGCTGGCGGTGTACATCGACTTCCCGGGCGATGTCTCCCTCGACGGTCACGGTGCCACCTGGACCTTTGCGCGCAGTCTGCTGGAGGCGGGGCTGCGCGGGCCGGCCGGGGACGGGGACGTGCACATCTGGCCGTGCGGCGAGGAGCGTACGGTCGTGGAGCTGCACTCGCCCTACGGCATGGCCCTGCTCCAGTTCGACACCGCCGCCCTAAACCGCTTCCTGCTGCGGACGTACGCGGTGGTCGCGTCCGGCGACGAGGACCTCGGGGCGGTCGTGGAGCGCGGCCTGAGCGCGCTCTTCGGCGGCGTGTGACGTGAGCGCACCGCGGAAGCGTGCGAGGAGGCGAACGGGCCGCCGCTGTGCCTCCTCGACGCTCCGGCGTCAGTAGCGCAGCACGCCCGCGATGCCCTGGGCGTCGCTCAGCGTGCCGTCCGGCACGAAGCGGACCTCGGCGCCGGTCTCCAGGCACTGCTCGACGATCTCGTCCACGATGTCCTCGCGGGCGTCGAGATCGCCGCTCTCCGCCGGGATCAGATGGCCGCCGTCCTCGCCGCGCACCGTGACGCGGTAGTTCTCCTCGACGGCCAGCAGCCGCACCCGGCCCTCGCGCGCGCTGCGCCACACCTCGTCGACGCCGGCGGCGAACGCCTTGCGGCCGAGGGCGGTTTCGAGTTCCCGGGCCACGGCGTCGGTCCCCCTGCGGTTCTCGGCGGCGATGACCGGCCGGACCGCCTGCCACACCGCCTCGCGGGTGCCGTGCGCGAGCCCGCCGTGGGGGACGTGCACGGCGGACTTGGTGATGCCGCCGATCTCGTCCAGCAGGGACAGCGCGGCCGGCTCGCCGGTGACGTAGAGCTGCCCCGGGTTGTGTTGCAGGACCGCGCCCAGCGCGGAGTCGGCCTCCTTCAGGAAGTGGCGCGTGTCCTCGTCGCGGAACTTGCTCGGCACGTCGCCGATCTGTTCCTGGCGCTCCGCGTCGAAGTTCTGGATGTCCCGGGTCAGCGGGAAGCCACCGCTCCGGGCCTCGGTGACGCGGTCCAGGGCGCCGTGCCACAGGGTGACACGGTCCGTGGAGACCGAGAGCACCCAGAACGGCCGCTCGGCGGCCTGCGCGGAGACGAGGTTGCGGGTCAGGAAGGTGTCCGAGAGCACCACGCGCTCGGGCACGGTGCGGGCGACCGACCACACCTGGTGCTCGCCCGGAGCGGCGAAGATCACCAGACCGTCCTCGGCGTGCGTCAGATCGATCTCGGCGAGGGCCTGGTCGAGCTGCCGTTCGACATCGACCCGGCGTTCGCGGGTGACCGAAGGGTCGGCCTCCAGCTGTTTCTTGGCCGTGGCGACGACATTGCGCAGCCGGACCTGGTCCTGGGCCCGATAGGGCTCGCGGGGGTGTGTGGGCGTCAGCACGGACACGGCCGGATAGGGGCGCGGGCGCCGCAGCTCGGAGAGGGTCGTTGGACTGAGTGCGTGCTCCATAACAGCACGATAGGGCCGATTCGCCCATCGGGCATTTGGGGCAATCCATCACCCCTGCCCCGGATCTACTCCCGGCGCTCCTCGGGCCCGCAGGAGCTGCCGTCGGCCGGCAGCGTGCCGTACAGGAGGAAGGTGTCGACCTTCCTGTGCACACACTTGGATGAGGCGTATCCGGTGTGCCCGCTGCCCTTGTTGTCGAGGACCACGGCCGACGAGCCGAGCCGCTTCGCCGTCTCCTCGGTCCAGCGGTAAGGCGTGGCCGGGTCGCCGCGGGTGCCCACGAGGAGCATCTTCGGCGTGTGCACGTCCTTCACGTCGTCGCGTATGAAGTCCGTGCCCTTGGGGCGGCCGTAGCACATCAGCACCCCGGTGAGCCGGTAGGGGCCGAAGACCGGCGACGCCTGCTCGTACTCGGCGCGCAGGCCGTCGAGGCCGTCGACGATCTGCCGGCCGGTGGGGCGGTCGGGGTCGTCCGCGCAGTTGACCGCCATCAGGGCCGCGGGGAGGTTGTCGAGGGGGACGTCCTCCTCGTCGACCAGGCCGCCGTCGGGCTCGTCGGACTCCTCCGGGCCATCGGACTCCTCGGGACCATCGGACTCCTCGGGACCATCGGACTCCTCGGGGTCGTCGGTCTGCGCGCGCCGCCAGGGCGCGGCACCGCCGGCCGCGAAGGCCTCGATGGCGTGCGTGTCGCCGTCCTCGACCAGCGAGGCCAGAGCCCGCTCCAGGGAGGGCCACATCTCCTCGCTGTAGAGCCCCTGCCCGATGGCGCCGACCAGGTCCTGGCCGGTGAACGGCTCGCCGAACGCCGACGGCACCGGATTCTCGTCCAGCGAGTCGACGAGCCGTACGACCTGCTTGCGGGCCTCGCGTGCGTCCTGCCCGAACGGACAGGCGATGTCCTGCACGCACCAGTTGATGAACTCGTCCAGCGCCTGCTGCTGTCCCTTGGCGCTCGCGACGCCCTGCTCCGTCAGCGGCTCGGTCAGCGTGTCCACTCCGTCGAGCACGAACCGGCCGACCTTGTCGGGGAACTGGGCGGCGTACACCGAGCCGAGCCGTGTGCCGTAGGAGAAGCCCAGATAGTTGAGCTTCTTGTCGCCGAGGGCCGCGCGCATCACGTCCATGTCGCGCGAGGCGTTGATCGTGCCTATGTAGGGGAGGACGGGGCCGGAGTGCCGGGCGCACGCGTCGGCCGCCTTCTTCAAGTCGCTGAGGACGGACTGCGGATCACGGCCGAGCTCCGTGCCGTCCTCGGCCATGTCGATGTTCTCCTCGCCGTCCCCGCAGCTGACCGGCGAGGACCTGCCGACGCCGCGCGGATCGAACGTCACGATGTCGTAGCCGTCCGTCAGCTCCATGAACTCCTTGCCACCGGTGGCGAACTGGGGGATGCCGGCGCCGCCCGGTCCGCCGAAGTTCACCAGCACCGAGCCCTGCTTGTCGCCCGTCGCCCGGTAGCGGGCGAGCGCCAGGTCGAGCGTCCCCTCCTTGGGGCGGGCATAGTCGAGAGGGACGGTGACCTTGCCGCACTGCATGTCCTTCGGCAGCCCCTCGCCGGGACACTTCGCCCAGGTGATCTTCTGCCGGTAGAACCGCGTGAGGTCGGGCTCGGAGCTGTCCGTGGCCGCGGGCAGCCCCGTGCCGAGCAGGGCCAGCCCGACCGCGCCGGTCACCGCGCAGCGGCGCAGCATGGGCCGCGTTGACAGGTGGGCAAGCATCGATGCCTCCAGGGACGCCCGTCGCGGACCGGTAAACGGCGTCCTGGCTCACGATAGGCGGGCCCCGGAATGCACGCCTCCGGACGTGCGGGACCGCCCGTGCGGGCGTACCCTGTGCCCCTTTCGTTGCCGGTGGAAGTTTTTACCGCTAGTTCGACAACCCTGACGCTCGATGGGGTGAATGGCCGATTAGCCATAACTCGGATGGTTCGCCTGCGTTTTATCCGGTGCGGGCGAGTGCCCGCGACCATGTCTGGAAGGCAGGGAACCTATGAGACGGGTTACCCGATACGGTGTGATCGCCGTCGCCGCCTCGGGCGCGATGGCTGTGACGTTCCCGGCGTATGCCGACTCCGCGGCGGATGGTGCCGCGGCCGAATCGCCGGGGCTCCTCTCCGGCAACACCGTTCAGCTGCCGGTCCATGTGCCGGTGAACGTGTGCGGTAACACCGTGAACGTGGTGGGGCTGCTCAATCCGGCCGTCGGCAACACCTGCGCCAACGAGGACGGTGGCGGCAAGAAGGGCGCGGCGTCGCACAGCGGAGCTTCGGCCCAAGGCCGCGGAAAGGATTCGCCGGGCATCGCGTCCGGCAACGTCGTGGAGCTCCCGGTTCACCTCCCGGTGAACGTCAGCGGCAACAGCGTGAACGTGGTCGGCGTCGGGAACGCGGCGATCGACAACGAGTCGGTGAACGGTCCCGGCGACCGCCCTTCCGACACCACGAAGCCGGCACCGAAGCCGGCGCCGCCCCGGCACCAGCCCCGGCCGGTGCCGCCCGCGCCCCTCCCGCAGGGGGAGCCCGAGGGCACCCTCGCCCACACGGGCGCGGACCAGGCCCTCGCCGCGGCAGCGGCGGGCGGCACGCTCCTCCTCGTGGGCGGAGCCGTCCTGTACCGGCGCTTCCGCCCGCAGGCGGTGAGCTGACCCGCGCCTCACGCGCGGCAGGGAAGGCCCCACCCGGCGGGCGGTGGGGCCTTCGTCATGCGCACATCCGTCCGGACAGCTACCTGTGCGGCGCAACGGCTTGATCATGCCGTGACGTGCTCCCCGAAGATCCGCGAGGATGCTGTGGGCGCGGTCGATCACCACGCCCCCATCCCGCGAACCCGCACGGAACGGAGCTCACCCATGACGTCCCCGGCCCCCCAGGACCTCGTGATCACGCAGGCCGGCCTCGACGACTGGCCGGTCGTCCGCGGATGGGCCGTCGACGAGGGCTGGAACCCGGGGCTCGCGGACAGCGAGGCATTCTTCGTGCAGGACTCCGGGGGCTTCTTCATCGGCCGAGTCGACGGCGAACCCGTCTCGGCGATCTCCGTCGTCAATTACGGAGCCGACTACAGCTTCCTGGGCTGGTACCTGGTCCGCCCCGACGTCCGCGGCCAGGGCTTTGGCCTCACCACCTGGAAGACCGCCCTGGCGCATGCGGAGAACCGCACGGTGGGCCTCGACGGCGTCGTCGACCAGCAGGACAACTACCGTCGCTCCGGCTTCGAGCTCGCCCACCGCACCTTCCGCTTCAGCGGAACCGCGCCCGCCGCCCAGGCCCCGGCGGACGTCCGTGCCGTACGGCCGGAGGACCTGACGGAGATCACTGCATACGACAGCGCCTGCACCCCCGCCGACCGCCCCCGCTTCCTCGCGCACTGGCTCACCGGCCCCGGACACCACGCCGTCGTCCGCCGCACCGGCGGCCGCGTGACCGGCTACGGCGTGATCCGCCCCGGCCACGACTGCCCGCGCATCGGCCCGCTCTTCGCCGACACCCCCGAGGACGCGCGGGCCCTGTTCGCCGCCCTCACCGCCGAGACGGCCGGCCGTGAGGTCGCCGTCGACGTGCCCGAGACCAATCCGGCGGGCGTCGCCCTCGCCGAGGAGGCAGGTTTCACGCCCTCCTTCGAAACCGCACGTATGTACACCGGGCCGGTGCGGCCGTACGCCCAGGAGCACGTATTCGGCGTCACCACGCTGGAGCTCGGCTAGCGCTACGGCTCAGCCCTGGGGCCGGTGGAACCGGACGTGCAGTGCGCGGATGTCCTCCGTCAGCTCGGGCACCGGGCCCTCGACGGTCACGCCCGGCGCGACCTCCTGGATCGGCAGTGGCCGTACGGGTGCGGCGGGTACGCGCAACTCGGCCAGCCATCCGGTCAGTTGCTCCGACGAGGCGACGTACACGATGCGTCCCAGGCCGACCCAGGCGTGCGCGGCCGCGCACATCGGGCAGTGCTCGCCCGAGGTGTACACCGTCGCGGCCGCCCGTTGCTCGGGCGTCAAATGGGCCGCGGACCAGCGTGCCAGCTCGAACTCGGGGTGCCGGGTGCGATCGCCCGAGGCCACTCGGTTGTGGTCCTCGGCGAGCACTGTGCCGTCCGCCCCCACCAGCACCGAGCCGAACGGCTCGTCCCCGGCGTGGAGAGCCTCGGTCGCGAGCGCGACGCAGCGGCGCAGATACGGCAGTTCGGTGTCCTTCGCGGCCATGGTGGACGGGCCCTCCCAGCGGTGCGGCTTTCCCTGCGCACCCCAGCTTCGCCGACCTACGGCCGGACGGCGAGGAGGTACGGGCTCGTCATGAAGTTGTTGCCCGGGCAGTGGTCCAGTGATGAGGTCGCCCCATGGATCATGACGCGGTTCTCGCCCTCTTCGACCGGGACCTGCGCGAGGGCGCGCTGCCGGACGGCCCCGACGCCCTGGTCGAGCGGGTGGACGGGGTCGTGCGCCAGGTGTCGTCCGCGCACGGCTGGAACGGCATCGTGTGGTCCGACCTGGACGTGGCGAGCGCCGACGCGGCGATCGCCGGACAGATCGCCCACTTCTCCGGGCTCGGGCTCGAGTTCGAGTGGAAGCTCTACGGCCATGATCTCCCGGCGGATCTCGGACAAAGGCTCAGGGACGCCGGCTTCGCGCCCCAGCCCGAAGAGACCCTGATGATCGGCGAGGTCGCCGACCTGACCCTGGACACCGAGCCACCGGAAGGCATCCGGGTCCTGCCCGTGACCGACCGGGCGGGCGTCGACCTGGTGACCGAGGTGCACGAGAAGGCCTTCGGCGTCGACGGCTCTGCGCTCCGGCACCAATTGCTCGGCCGGCTGACGGCCGCCCCGGACACGGTGGTCGCCGTCGTCGCGCTGGCCGGTGACACCCCGGTGAGCGCCGCGCGGATGGAGCTCGTGCCGGGCACGCGGTTCGCCGGGCTGTGGGGAGGCGGGACCCTCGAGGGCTGGCGGGGCCGCGGCCTCTACCGCGCACTCGTCGCCCACCGCGCCCGCGCCGCCGCGGACCGCGGCTATCGGTACCTCCAGGTCGACGCCATGAGTACGAGCCGTCCCATTCTGGAACGGCTCGGGTTCGAGCCGCTGACCACCACGACGCCCTACGTGTACACGCCGTAGCGGCGTGGCTAGCCGCGACGGCCTCGCCGCCCGTGCGGGCCGTCGCGGGAATCGCCTGGACGTCACGCCGTCCCTCGTGTCTTCGGGTTACGGCGTCAGCGGCGCGCCTTCGTCCGGTCCAGTGCGGCGACGCCGAGCGCGGCGAGGCCGATCTGGATGAGCCACTCGACCCAGTCGACGCCGTCGGTGTCGCCCACGTCGAGGCCGGCCGCGATGGCCGAACCGAGCAGTGCGGCCACGATGCCGACGAGGATCGTCCACAGGACTCCGATGCGCTGACGGCCCGGAATCACGAGCCGTCCGAGCACGCCGATGATGATGCCGATCACGATGGCACTGATGATGCCCGAGATCTCCATTTCGCCCCTCTTCCTCCTGTCCCCGCAAAGGTTGAGTTCCCCCTCCAGGCAGGGACAGTCCGTTCCGGTTCAATGAGCGGCCGACGCCCCGCCAACTCCCATGTCGGCCCAGCCGGTGACGGCCACCACTTCCGAGGCGATGTCGATCACCGAGCGGCCGTCCGTCACCACGCGCACCACACCCACAGGCGCCCGCTCCTCAAGTAGCCGTACGAGCCGAACGCCGTCACCCATGGCCCGCCGGAACATGGGCGCGGCCTCGTCGAGCACGCTCACCGTGTTCGTGTAGACGAGGCGCCGGTATCCGAGGGAGGCGTAGTTCCCCCACACGGCAGCAAGGTTCCGCTCCGTGATGCCGGCCCGATGCGCGTCGCCCGCCGGCGCCGGATGGACGGCCCCCATGAAGTCGCCGTCGATCACCGCATGTGCGACCTGCGCGTCCCGCAGCCGAGCCGACACCTCCCAGCCGACAGTCGTCTTGCCGACCCCGGCCCTTCCCCCGATGAGCAGTACTTCCGCATGGTCCATGCGGGCAGGGTGCCTGGGTACGGGGATGCTTGGCGAGGCGTTCTTGCTCGTCCAGGTCAGTGCCCGTCCGGCCAGGACCTCAACTCGCCGTCCGGCTGCAGGGACACGTGCAGGCCGTTGTTCTCGCCGTGCGCGGCATGGCCGTTCGCGACGAGGGTGTCGAGGCGGGCGGTGCCTGCGTAGAGGTCGGCCTCGTAGTGGTAGTCGGTCAGCCTGTAGAGCTTCGCTTCGGTCTTCCCGTCCGCCAGTGTCGGCGTCGCGACCAGGACGCGCTTGGCCACCGGCTTGGGCTTCGGCTTGGCCTGCTGGACCCAGGATGTGACCTTGCCGTTCGGGTGGAGGGTGACGTGCAGCCCGTTGTTCTGGGCGTAGGCGGCCCTGCCCTGCGTGTAGAGGGCGCCGTACTGGAGGCCCTCGGCCCAGAGCTCCGCCTCGTAGCGGGTCTTGCCGGTCTTGTAGACCTTGGCCCGGCTGACCTTGTCCGCGAGCTTCACTGTCTTCACGTGGACGCGCTTGGTCTTGGACTGGTGTGCCACGGACCTGGCGGTCGGGGTGGAGGGCGCGTCGACGGCGAAGGCACCGGCGGCCGAGACGCCCAGCGCGGCGGTGACGCCGGTGGCGATGAGGGCGGTGCGCAGGGTGCGGGGAGCAGGCATCAGTGAATCGTCCTTCGGTGGGGTTCGTTCGTACCGATGCGTTCGAAGCTACGGATCCTTCGTCAAGGGCTCCCATAGGTCTTGTAACAGGCATTCGGCGCCTATGGGTAGAAACGGTCAATAGGGCTCATGGTTCACCTTGCCTCCATTGACATGCAGGTAATTACCTGCATAACGTTGAGTGTGCGATCAGACGACGACCCCGAGATGGACCAGGTCTTCAAGGCGCTGAGCGACGGAACCCGCCGGCGGCTCCTGGACCGGCTGCACGAGGACAACGGGCAGACGCTGGGGGAGCTGTGCGCGCGTATCGACATGGCGCGTCAGTCCGTGACCCAGCATCTGGCCGTCCTGGAGGCCGCCAATCTGGTCAGCACGGTGCGCCGGGGGCGGGAAAAGCTGCACTACCTCAATCCGGTCCCGCTCCACGAGATCCAGGAGCGGTGGATCGACAAGTTCGAGAGCCCGCGCCTGCGCGTGCTCGGGGCCGTGAAACGACGAGCCGAGGAAGCCATGACCGACAAGCCCGCCTACGTGTACGTCACCTACATCGAGAGCACCGCCGAGAAGGTCTGGGACGCCCTCACCGACGCCGACCTGACCGCCGCCTACTGGGGCCACAGCAACGTCTCGGACTGGCGGGCCGGTTCCCGCTGGGAACACGTCCGTACGGACGGTTCGGGCATCGCCGACGTGGTGGGCACCGTCGTGGAGAGCGAGCGTCCCAGCCGCCTTGTCACCACCTGGGCGGCGCCCGACGAGGAGGGGCAGGACGACAAGTACTCCCGGGTCACCTTCGACATCCAGCAGCACGCCGAGATCGTCCGCCTCACCGTGACCCACGAGGACCTGCCGGACGAGAGTGCGCGTGCCGACGTGTCGTCCGGCTGGCCGGCGGTGCTGTCCAACCTCAAGTCGCTCCTGGAGACCGGCCATGTCCTGCCTCAGGAACCGTGGTTGATGCCGACCCGCTGAGCCGGGTCGGAGGCGGACGTGCGCAGGCCGGCCCGCGGGTGCGGACCGGCCTGCGTGTCCTGTCCTTGGTCTGCCGCTACGGCCTGGGAGTGCTCTTCGCCGCCGTACCGGCGCACACCAGCCCCAGGATCACGGCCAGCGCGCCGATGATGATGTTGTTCACGATGACGCCCGCGTCCGGGCTCTCCCCGACGACCCACGGCGCGATGATCATCCAGACCCCCATCGCACAGAAGGCCCAGCTGAGGCCGTACATGCGTTCCGGTGCCCGGGTGAATCCGAGGGCCAGCAGGCCGATCGCGATACCCATGATCAGGTTGTGGGTCACGAGCGCCGGCTGGCTCGTCGTGTAGTGCAGTATCCAGGGGGATGCCGCGCAGTACAGACCGAGCAGGAACACCGGTCCGTCCACGAGCGCCACATCGCGACCGCCGAGCATGCGGGCGTAGCGGTCCCGCATTTCGGATACATCAGGGTGAGCTGTGATGTCACCTCTGGTGGGCGAGACGTTGGCCATGACTCGTCTCCTTTGACTCGCAGGCCTGACCGCGTCTGGTGCGGTGTGCGGTAAGAGCCGCCTCCTGCCATTCTGCGCTTATTTCTTCTTTATGTGTAGAGCTCGACGGGTTCATGGCGATGTAAGCGGAGTAGCTCTCCGGAAACCTCTCGCCGGCGTCGGTGTGCGGGGTGTCGATCCGGGCGGGTGCCGTTCGTGTAGGAGGTGAGAGACCGGGAGACCGGCACACCACCACGTCGTGGCGAGGAGACAGTCATGAAGTACTACCTGCTCAATGTGATGCAGCCCGTCGGAGAACCGCCCGCTCCGGACGTCCTCGGCGAGATCGAGACGAACCTCGACACCCTCAACCGGGAGCTGCGCGAGGCCGGCGCCTGGGTGTTCGCCGGGGGACTGCACGGCCCGGAATCCTCCACCGTGCTGCGGCCCCGCGACGGCGACGTCCTGGTCACCGACGGCCCGTACGCCGAGGGCAAGGAGATGCTCGGCGGCATCAGCCTCATCAAGGCGCCCGATCTGGACGCGGCGCTGGAATGGGGCCGCAGGCTGGCACTGGCGACCACACTGCCGATCGAGGTGCGGCCGTTCATGGGTGAGGCCGAGGGCTGATGACGGCCCCGGACGTCGAAGGCGTCTTCCGTGCGGAGTACGGCCGCGCGGTCGCCGTACTCGTCCGCTTCCTCGGCGACATCGACCTCGCCGAGGAAGCGGTCCAGGACGCCTTCGCCACGGCCCTGCGGCGCTGGCCGGAGACCGGCGTGCCGCCGAGCCCCGCCGGCTGGATCGTCACCACCGCCCGCAACCGCGCCGTCGACCGGCTGCGCCGCGAGGCCACCAGGACCGAACGCCACGCCCAGGCTGCCCTGTTGCACACCGCCGACGTACCTCCCCAGGAGGGCCCCGTGCGCGACGACCGGCTCCGGCTCGTCTTCACCTGCTGCCACCCCGCCCTCGCCGTGCAGGCGCGGGTCGCCCTGACCCTGCGCCTGCTGGGCGGGCTCACCACAGCCCAGATCGCGCGCGCCTTCCTGGTGCCGGAGCCGACGATGGCCCAGCGGCTGGTGCGGGCCAAGGCGAAGATCCGCAACGCCGGCATCCCGTACCGCGTGCCCCGCGACGCCGACCTGCCGGACCGGCTCGCGGGGGTCCTGACCGTCGTCTACCTGATCTTCAACCAGGGGTACGAGGGTGAGGCGGGCCTGTGCGCGGAAGCCGTACGCCTCGGTCGTCAGCTGGCCGAACTCATGCCGGACGAGCCCGAGGTGACCGGGCTGCTCGCGCTGATGCTCCTCGTCGAGTCCCGCCGGCCCGCCCGACAGGACGACCGCGGGGAGCTCGTACCGCTGCCGGAACAGGACCGTGGCCGCTGGGACCCTGAACTGATCGCCGAGGGACAGTCGCTCGTCCGCCGGTGCCTGCGCCTGGGCCGGCCGGGGCCGTACCAGATCCAGGCCGCGATCCAGGCGGTGCACAGCGACGCGCCGACCTCGCAGGCCACGGACTGGTACCAGATCCGGCAGCTCTACGACCACCTCCTGGCCATCGCTCCCAGCCCCGTCGTGGCGCTCAACCGGGCCGTCGCCGTGGCCGAGGTCGACGGCCCGGCTCCGGCCCTCCACCTCGTGGACGCGCTGGATCTCGACGGCTACCACGTCTTCCATGCCGTCCGCGCGGACCTCCTGCGCCGTCTGGGCCGCGCCACGGAGGCCGTGCGAGAGTACGAGTCCGCTCTCGCGCTGGCGGAGAACCAGGCGGAGCGGGCGTACCTCGAACGCCGCCGCCGTGAACTCGTCCGCAGCTGACGTCCGAGCAGGGCGCGTAGTGGCGAAACCGGCCCGCAGCCCCGCAGAGTTGCAGGTCAGCGCCCTGGTGAGAGGTACTCAGGTGGCGCAATGATTCGGTAACACCACTGAGCGACGACCGTCGGTATGGTCACCGCATGCCAGCAGAACGAACCCGCGAGCACACCGCGCCGCTCGCCGCAGCCCGCCGCCGGCGGCTGCGTGCCGACCGGGCGCGCCAGCTCGCGGACCTGCTGCGGCACCTGGTGCTGACCGGGGATTCCCCAGGGGCGTACTGCCGCACGAGGACGTGCTCGCCGCCGACTACCAGGTGTCCCGGAACACCGTCCGGCACGCACTGGACCTGCTGCGCGCCGAGCAGCTCGTCGAGCGGCTGCCCGGCGTCGGCACCGTCGTCGTCGGCGAGAAGTACTCGCACGGCCTCGACCGGCTGATGGGACTCGCGGAGACCCTGCGAGAACACGGCCAGGTCAGCAACGAGGTACGCACCATGGGCCCGGTCGCCGCGCCCGCACCCGTGGCCGAGCGACTGCGGCTGCCCACCGGCACCGACGTCCTCTACATCGAGCGGCTCCGCAGGCTGAACGGGCTGCCGCTCTCCCTCGACCTCACCTATCTGCCGCTCGACATCGGCAGTGAACTGATCGGCGCCGACCTGGAGAACACCGACGTCTTCCGGCTGCTGGAGCAGATCACCGGGCAACCGCTCGGACACGCGGAGATCACCCTGGAGGCCGTCAACGCCGACGCGCACTCCGCCACCGTGCTCCAGGCACCGCGCGGTAGTGCCGTGCTGATGCTGGAGCGCCTCACCCACCTGTGCGACGGCAGGCCCGTGGACCTGGAGTTCATCCGGTTCCGCGGGGACCGGATCGCGATGAGCGGGCTGCTGCGCCGCTCTCTCTGAACGCCCGCGATCCACGCGGAGCCTGATGCCAGAAGCCGGACGTCAGGCGTAACTCACCCTTCGCAGTACCTCACTGGAGACAGCCATGCCCTTGGTGCCCCAGCGGGCCGACGTGCCCGTGACCGTCGACGAGTCGAAGTGCATCGACGGCTGCACGCTCTGTGTCGACATGTGTCCGCTGGACTCCCTGGCGATCAACCCCGACAGCGGCAAGGCGTACATGCACGTCGACGAATGCTGGTACTGCGGCCCTTGCGCCGCCCGCTGCCCCACCGGGGCCGTCACGGTCAACATGCCCTACCTGCTGCGGTGAAAGGCCCTCACCCCATGAAACGCACGACTCCCGCAGCCCTGCTCGCGGCAGCCCTCGTCAGCACGCTCGTCACGGGCTGCGGCGGCAATGCGGCGGCCGGCGACGACAAGCACGTCACCGTCACCGTCGGCTACCAGTCCAAGACCATCAACACCGTCACCGCCGGCACCTTGCTGCGCTCCCTCGGCTACTTCGAACGCGAACTCGCCGCCCAGGGAAAACGGGACGGCGTCTCCTACAAGGTCCAGTGGCAGGACTACGCCACCGGCGCACCCATCACCGCGCAGATGACCGCGGGGAAGATCGACATCGGGTCCATGGGCGACTTCCCGCTGCTGATCAACGCCGCCCGCGGCAAACAGCTCAACCGCCCCACCCGGCTCGTCTCGGTCACCGGCTACAACCTGCGCGGCGCCCTCAACACCGTGGTCACGGCGCCCGACTCGAAGCTCGCCTCGCTCAAGGACCTGCGGGGCAAGAGCGTGTCCACCAGCATCGGTTCGGCGGCCGACGGGACCCTCGTCCGAGCGCTGCAGCGCGCCGGGCTCGACCCGGAGAAGGACATCCGCAAGCTCAACCAGCAGCCGTCGGTGGGCGCTTCGGCACTGCAGGCGGGCAGCGCCGACGCCCTGTCGCAGTTCGTGGCGTGGCCAGGGCTGCTCGCCTTCCAGGGCAAGGCGAAGGCACTGTACGACGCTGCGGAACTCAATCTGCCGACCTTCCATGGAGTGACGGTCCGTGAGGACTTCGCCGAGCAGCGGCCGAAGGTGCTCGACGCCTTCCTCGCCGCGCAGATCGAGGCGACCCGCTATCTGAACGAACACCCCGTCCAGGCCGCCGAGAAGGTCGCCGAGGCCACCGACCTGCCCCCCGAGGTCGTCTACCTCTACAACGGCAGCGGCGGCATCGCCGCCTTCGACCCGACCGTCAAGCAGCAGCTCGTCTCCGCGCTGAAGAAGGACGTGTCGGTGCTCCGCTCGGCGAAACTCGTGGGCGACGTGGACGTGGACGCCTTCGTCGACGACGGCCCGATCAAGCGCGTGTACGGCAAGGAGTACGCCCAGCGGCTCGCTGTCACCCCCGAGCCCTCCGGCAGCGAGGTGTGGCTCAAGGGCGAGGAGAGCACCCGCCCCTTCGACTCGCCCGCCGCACTGCTGAAGTTCGTCGCCGGGCACGAGGGCGATGTACGCGCCGCGTACGTACCGGACGCCGCCACCGGCACCCGCTGGTACGCCGACAAGGCGGTCTGGGTCCAGGACGGCAAGGAGCTGCGGCCGTTCGTCACCGCCCCCGCCGCCCGCGCGTACACCCAGGCCCACCCCGGCGCCCGTACCGTCTCCTACGCCACCGCACTGGAGCAGGCGTCATGACCGCGGTGACCGCCCCGCCGAGGAAGCCGAGGAAAGCGGGCAGGTCGTCCAGGCGGCCGGCCCCCGCACGGCGCACGGCCCGGCTCCGACCGGTCGTACGCGTGCTGTCACTGCTTGCGGCGCTCGCGGTGTGGCAGCTACTCACCACGCTGGACGTCCAACTGTGGCTGCGTTTCGACCAGTTCCCGTCGGTCACCGACGTGGCCCGGGAGTTCGGGCAGCGGCTCGCCGACGGCGCGTACTGGCAGGACGTGAGCGACAGCCTGCGCAGGATCGTCACCGGGTTCCTGCTCGCGGCGGTGCTCGGCGTCGCCGCGGGCGTGGCGGTCGGCCGCTCCCGCTGGGCCGCGGACCTGATCGGACCGGTCCTGGAGGTGCTGCGGCCCGTCCCGGCGATCGCGCTGGTACCCGTGGCGATCCTGCTCTTTCCCAGCAACGAGCAGGGCATCGTCTTCATCACCTTCACCGCCGCCTTCTTCCCGGTCCTGGTCGCCACCCGGCACGCGGTGCGGGCACTGGCCCCGGTGTGGGAGGAAGCGGTGCTCACCATGGGCGGCGGACGGTGGCGGGTGCTCGCCTCCGTGGTGCTGCCCGGCGCGCTGCCGGGGATCTTCGGAGGGCTGTCGGTCGGGATCGGCGTCTCGTGGATCTGCGTGATCTCCGCGGAGATGATCTCCGGCGAGTACGGGATCGGCTACCACACCTGGCAGGACTACACCGTCCTTGACTACCCGGGCGTGTTCACGGGCATCGTCAGCATCGGCATGCTCGGCTGGCTGACCTCCACCGTGGTGGAGCTCCTGGGACGCCGCCTGACGCACTGGCTGCCGCGACGCGAAGGGAGTGCCACGTCATGAGCACGCAATCGGACACCACCGCTACCAGCACCGCCTCCGCCATCCATACGTCCTCCACTGCCTCGGGGGCCGGACTTCCCGCCTCCGGGGCACGTCTCAGCCTCACCGGGGCGGACCTGGGACGACCCGGTGCGGTCGTCCTGCACGGGGTCGATCTCGAAGCCGCCCCCGGCGAGATCCTGACGGTGGTCGGCCCGTCCGGGTGCGGGAAGTCGACCCTGCTGCGGACGCTGGCCGGGCTGCTGCCCGCGCTCGCGGGACAGGTTGCCCAGGACGGGCGGGCCGTCACGGGCCCCGGCGCGGACCGGGCGCTCGTCTTCCAGGAGGACGCACTGCTGCCGTGGCGCACGGCCCGCGCCAACGTCGAACTGCCGCTGGCCATCAGAGGGCTGGGCCGCGTCGAGCGCGGGACCAGGGCGGAGGAGTGGCTGGACCGGGTCGGTCTGCCCGACCTGAAGCGGCAGTTGCCGCACCGGCTATCCGGAGGGCAGCGCCAGCGGGTGCAGCTCGCCCGCGCGCTGGCCGGGCAGCCGCGGGCCGTGCTCATGGACGAGCCCTTCGGTGCCCTGGACGCCCAGACCCGGGCGGGCATGCAGCAGTTGCTGGTGGAGGTGCTGCGGGGGACCGGAGCCACCGTCGTCTTCGTCACCCACGACGTGGACGAGGCACTGTTCCTCGGGGACCGTGTCGCCCTGCTCGGTGCGGGCGGCCTCTCCGGTTTGCGGAGGGTGCCGCGGCCCCGCGACCGCGGCGCCCGCGACGACCCCACGACGGTGGCACTGCGCCACGACATCCTCGAGTCCCTCGGCCCGCGCTCGTCCTGAGCCACATTCCGAGCTTCCTCGGCTCCCGCAGGTCCCGAGCCTTTCGGCTCCGCCGTGTTCCCAACACCCCTCGGCCCCCGCACCGCCCGAGCGAACCTCGGGCCCCGCACCCGCCTGACGACCCGCGGCCCCGAACCTGCTGGGCAGGCCTCGCCCCCACGCGTCCCGAGCGACCCACACCCTCGCACCTCCCGAGCGACCATCGACCCCGGCACGTCCGAAACGACCTCGCCCCCCCCGCGTTCGAGCAGACAAGCCCCCCGTCCCGAGCACCCGTCCCGCCCTCCGCGCGACCCTCGGCTGCCCCCCGTACGTCCTGAAAGGCACCCCTGCCATGACCCCCGCGACCGCGACCTTGACGGAGATCCCCGCCCTCGACTCTGCCGAGGAGCTGACCTGCGACGTCCTGGTGATCGGCGGCGGCACCGCCGGCACCATGGCCGCGCTCACCGCCGCCGGGCGCGGTGCGTCCGTGCTGCTGCTGGAGAAGGCCCATGTCCGGCATTCCGGAGCGCTGGCCATGGGCATGGACGGCGTCAACAACGCCGTCATCCCCGGCCGTGCCGAACCGGACGACTACGTCGCCGAGATCACCCGCGCCAACGACGGCATCGTCGACCAGTCGACGGTCCGTCAGACAGCCGCCCGGGGCTTCGAGATGGTGCAGCGTCTGGAGTCGTACGGGGTGAAGTTCGAGAAGGACGAGCACGGCGAGTACGCGGTCCGCCAGGTGCACCGCTCGGGCTCGTACGTGCTGCCCATGCCCGAGGGCAAGGACGTCAAGAAGGTGCTGTACCGGCAGCTGCGCAGGCGTGAGGTGCGCGAGAAGGTCCGGATCGAGAACCGGCTGATGCCGGTGCGGGTCCTGACCGCAGACGGCAGGGCGGTCGGCGCCGCCGCCTTCAACACCCGCACCGGGGCCTTCGTGGTCGTGCGGGCGGGTGCCGTGATCCTCGCGACCGGGGCCTGCGGGCGCCTGGGGCTGCCCGCGAGCGGCTATCTGTACGGCACGTACGAGAACCCCACGAACGCGGGGGACGGCTACGCGATGGCGTACCACGCGGGCGCGGAGCTCACGGGTATCGAGTGCTTCCAGATCAACCCGCTCATCAAGGACTACAACGGCCCGGCGTGCGCCTACGTCGCCAACCCGTTCGGCGGCTACCAGGTCAACCGGCACGGGCAGCGGTTCGTCGACTCCGACTACTGGTCCGGGCAGATGATGGCCGAGTTCGCCGCCGAGGTCGCCTCCGACCGCGGACCGGTCTACCTGAAGCTCAGCCATCTGCCCGAGGAGTCGATCACGGCCCTGGAGTCCATCCTGCACTCCACCGAGCGTCCCACCCGCGGCACCTTCCACTCGGGGCGCGGCCACGACTACCGTACCCACGACGTGGAGATGCACATCTCCGAGATCGGCCTGTGCGGCGGACACTCCGCCTCGGGCGTACGGGTGGACGACCATGCCCGTACCACCGTCCCCGGTCTGTATGCGGCGGGCGACCTGGCCTGCGTCCCCCACAACTACATGATCGGGGCGTTCGTCTTCGGCGACCTCGCGGGCGAGGACGCGGCCCGGTACAAGGCGTACCAGGGCGAGCTGCCGCGGGAACAGCTCGCCGAGGCCCACGAGTTGATCTACCGTCCGCTGCGCAACCCCGACGGCCCGGCCCAGCCCCAGGTCGAGTACAAGCTGCGTCGCTTCGTCAACGACTACGTGGCTCCGCCCAAGAGCGGTGCCCGGCTCTCCCTGGCGCTGGAGCACTTCGAGCGGATGCGGGACGAGATCGCAGGGATGGGGGCCCGGACCCCGCACGAGCTGATGCGCTGCGCGGAGGTCTCGTTCATCCGCGACTGCGCGGAGATGGCGGCCCGGTCGTCCCTCGCCCGCACGGAGTCCCGCTGGGGCCTCTACCACGAGCGCCTCGACCACCCTCGGCGGGACGACACGCAGTGGCTGCACCATCTCGACCTGCGCAAGGGTCCTTCGGGAGCCATGGAGTTCACGGCGCGTCCCGTCGCCCCCTACCTAGTGCCCGTCGACGAGTTCACCCCCACCGGCGGCCCTTCCCGCCACCTGGGCGAGGTGGACGCGCTCCCGACGGCCACGGCGGGACGCCGGGAGGTACCGCCGGCAGTGGGCACTGCGGAAGCTGGCGGTGTCGCACCGTCCGAGTCCGAGGGCGAGACGCACGGAGCCTCGGAGTCCCACCGGGAACGGATCCTCGAACTGGTCGCGCTCTCGGAGGAGGAACCTGATCTCCCGGCGCTGGAGCCCTACCTGAAGGACCCGGACGCCGCCGTACGCCTCGCGGCCGTGAAGGCGCTGACCGAGACGGCCCCACCCGGAACGGGCCCCGCGCTGGGATCGGCCCTGACCGACAGCGACGGACAGGTGCGCGCCGAGGCCGCGTCGTCGCTGCGCGAGCTGGCCGAAGTCCTCACGGCCGAGCCGGAGTTGCGGGCCCCGTTGGTCTCCGCGCTGACGTCAGCCGATCCGACGGCCCGCGCCGCCGCCCTGGACGTGCTGCGCGCCCTGCGGCTCGGCGACGCGGCCCTGTTCGCCGTGCACCTGGCCGATCCGGACACCGAGGTACGCCTGGCCGCCGTACGCGCCCTGGTCTCGGTGGACGCGGTCGATGCCCTCTCGGAGGCAGCGGGCGACGCCGCGCGTGAGGTACGGGTCGCCGTGGCGCGCGGGTTCGCCGCCCTGGCCACGCACCTCGCGCGGACGCAGGAGAATACGCCGTCCGCCCTGCCCGCCCTGATCCGCGACCCCGACGTCCTGGTCCGTGCCGCGGCCCTGGAAGCGCTGGGCGTCCTCGGCGTCTCGGAGGGACTCCTCGCCCCCGTGACGGCGGCGCTCACCGACCCGGCGTGGCAGGTCCGCGCGGGCGCGGCGAAAGCCCTCGGCGGGACGGCACCGCAGGACGGTGTGCCCGCCCTCGCCGAACTGCTGCGTGACACCGACGCCGACGTACGCAAGGCCGCGGTCCTCAGCCTGCTGCGGCATGCCGCACACGACGACGCCCGTACGGCGCTGGCCACCGCGGTGAACGACCCCGACGCCGACGTCCGTGCGTACGCGGGCCGAGCGGTGCGGTGACCCGGCGCCGCTGCTACTGCGCCGAGCCGACCTGCGTCACACGGCCGGGCGTTCCCTCCGGCAATCACCCGGACCGCGTGTCCTGCACCACGCGGAGCTCTCGGCCGTCTCGACTCCCATGGTCCCCGGGCCGGTTGATTGGTCTACACCTTATTTGGTCTACACCCTTGACTGGTACATACCAACGCGGTTGAGTGTGTCTCCACACCCCCCACCACGGCCGCCCCCACGCCGTGGCCGACCCCGTCGGCGCGTGCGCTCAAGGCTCTGCTTCGCCCTGCCCTTGTCCGGGTGCGGCCGTGCTCCGCAAAGGAGTTGATCCTGTGTCGAGGCGCCGCATAGCCGCACTGCTGTCCTCCCTCGCCCTGGGCAGCGCCGCTCTGCTGCTTCAGCCGGCCCCGAGCGCGTCCGCCGCCGGGTTCGTCGTGAGCGAGTCGCAGTTCAACCAGATGTTCCCGAACCGGAATTCGTTCTACACGTACAGCGGTCTGACCGCCGCCCTCAGTGCCTACCCCGGCTTCGCCAACACCGGCAGCGACACGGTGAAGAAGCAGGAGGCGGCGGCCTTCCTCGCCAACGCCAACCACGAGACCGGCGGGCTGGTCCACATAGTCGAGCAGAACACCGCCAACTACCCCCACTACTGCGACCGGAGCCAGCCGTACGGCTGTCCCGCGGGCCAGGATGCCTACTACGGGCGCGGTCCCATCCAGCTCAGCTGGAACTTCAACTACAAGGCCGCGGGCGACGCGCTCGGCATCGACCTGCTCAACAATCCCTGGCGGGTGCAGAACGAGTCGGCCGTCGCCTGGAAGACCGGTCTGTGGTACTGGAACACCCAGTCCGGCCCCGGCACCATGACCCCCACAACGCCATGGTGAACCAGGCCGGCTTCGGCCAGACCATCCGCAGCATCAACGGCTCCCTGGAGTGCGACGGCAAGAACCCGGCGCAGGTCCAGAGCCGCGTCGACGCCTACCAGCGCTTCACGCAGATCCTCGGCGTCACCCCGGGCGGCAACCTCTACTGCTGACGCCGCCGGTGCCCGAGGCGTGCGAGACTCCGCCGATGACCTCGGAGAAGATCACCGCGCACGCCGCGGGCACCTGGAAACTCGGCGACCTGTCCGTGAGCCGCGTCGGCTTCGGCGCGATGCGACTGACGGGCAGCGCCGCCTTCCACCATGGGACGCCCAGCGACCGGGGGCGCTCGATCGCCGTCCTGCGCAAGGCGGTCGACCTGGGCGTCGACCACATCGACACGGCCGCCTTCTACTTCTCCGCCCTGCGCGCGGCGAACGAACTCATCAACAGCGCACTGGCGCCGTACGCCGACGACCTGGTCATCGCGACGAAGGTCGGCCCGTTCCGCGACTGCACCGGGGAATGGGGCACCTCGGCCCGCCCGGACCAGCTGCGCGGCCACGTCGAGGAGAACCTGCGCCAGCTCGGCCGCGACCACCTGGACGTCGTGTACCTGCGCCGCATGCGGCAGGACTCCGTCGCCGAGCACTTCGGCGCCCTGGCCGAACTGCGCGAGGCGGGCCTGATCAGGCACCTCGGCATCTCCGCCGTCGAGCCACGGCACCTCGCCGAGGCGCAGGCCATCGCGCCCGTGGTGAGCGTGCAGAACCGGTACGCGCTCGACCGGCCCGACCCCGAGGCCGACGAACTCCTGCGCCTGTGCGGCGAGCAGGGCATCGCCTTCGTGCCGTTCTACGCCGTCGCGGGCGACACCGGGGAGCGGGGCGCGACCGGTGCCCACGACGACGAGGTGCTCGCCGTGGCCCAGGCGCACGGCGTGAGCCCCGCCCAGGTGCGCATCGCCTGGACCCTGCACCAGGGCCCGCACGTCCTCGCCATCCCCGGCACCGGCAACCCCGACCACCTCTGCGAGAACGTGGCCGCGGGAGCTCTCCGCCTCACCGGCGACGAACTGGCCCGGCTCAACACGGCGCGACAGCAGACCGGTTGAGCCGGAGCCGGCACGGCATTGCTCAGCCGGCGAGCCCGGTCACCGGATAGTGGTCGGAGAGGTTCGTGTACGTGTAGTCGGTGCCCCAGCTGGACACCGTCCAGGGCGCGCTCTGCTCCTTGACGACGTCGTTCTTCCAGACGGTGGGACGGGCGTGACCCGCGCGGTGCAGGACGTAGTCCAGGTCCTCGCGCGGGTCGTCGGGGTAGCGGTCGCGGGCTATGGAGTTGTCCGCCGTGTCGAAGGAGTACGGGTGCCCGGTCCGCGCGTCGGCCCCGACCAGCCCGCCGTCGGCGAGCATCGAGCCGTACTCGGACGTGTGCGAGTCGACGTTCATGTCACCGACGACCAGAACCTGCTCGCTCGCGGGGATGTTCTTCGCGTCCAGGAACGCGTCGATCGTCTTGAACTGCCGGCTCCGCATCGCGGCGGCCTCACCGGCGTCGCAGCCCGGGTCGGTCGACTGCGCGTGCGTGCCCACGACGTGCACCTTGGTGCCGTTCACGTTCAGCACCACGTACGCGAAGCCCTTGTTGGACCACCAGTCCGCCCCGCACGCGTCCTTGTACACGTACTGCTCCTTGCGCAGCACCGGCCACTTGCTGAGGATCGTGACCCCGCCGTCCTCGGGCGTGGTCGCCGAGTACGCGCCACCGGTCGCGTCCCAGCCGCTCTTGCTGCGCCCGACCACCGGCGTCTGATACGGGTAGCGGTCGGTGAGGGAGCTCTTCAGCGCGTCCGAGGAGGAGTTGTCGAACATCTCCTGGAACACGGCCACGTCGTTGCCCTGCACGAACGGCGCCTTGGCGATCTCGGCGGCCCGGTGGTCCTGGCCCCAGTTCGGGTACAGGGTCTTGCTGAAGAGGAAGACGTTGTACGACAGCACCTTCAGCGGCGGCGCCTGCTCGGCGGCCGACGCGGCGGGCGCCGAGCAGGCAAGACCGGCACCGGCGAGCGAGAGCGCGAGCACGATCGAGCCCTGTGCGCGGCGGTGTGCGGAGAGCGTCACTGGATCTCCCTGTGGTTGAAGGGGGTTGCGTGGCGCCGCACATCAAACCATCAGGGATTACTCCCAGGTAACACTTGTGCGGGAAATGGATGGCGTGGGGACGTACGCGCGAAACTTGTTCAGACAAGCCACATTCCGTTTCGCATGAGGTGCCGCTGCGGCAGTTCATGCTGCTCGTGCCATGCCTGCACCGAGCGCGGCAGCACCCGGTAGTAGGCGTACGTCGCGGAGTCGTTCCGCGGATCCCAGCCCGTCTTCGCGTGAAACGCCTCGGCAGCCGCGGCCGGTACCTCGTCGGCGCCGTGGACCTCCACATCGCCGTCGATGAGGACGACGTCCCGGGTGTCCCCGAAGGCCAGCCGGGTCCGACCGCCGATGCGGAGGTTGCGCCCTGTGGGGTTGCCGGGGCGGGTGGCCATCCAGAGCGACTCGCCGTCCCAGACGAACCACAGCGCGACCAGACACGGCACCGCGTCACTGTCCGCGGAGGCCACCCAGATGTCCGTCTCCCGTTCCAGCCGGTCCAGAACGTCCTGCTTGCGGCGCTCGGGGCTGCGCGCCCCGTCCATGATCGTCATTCCCGGAACGCTAGTCGCCGACCGCCTGTCGCACCTCGGGCGGCGGGCCTAGGCCGGGCCTAGGCCGTGTCCGCAAAGTCCCGCCTGCCCCGCGACGCCTGGCACGCTCCCCCACTGCCTCAAGGGCGTGCGGACACGACCTAGGCCCGCGGTCCCGGTCGGGACTGGCGCCCTGGACGTTTTACGTATAACCTCTCCCGTCAATCGCACCTCCAGGAAGGTCCCGATGAGACACATCGCCCTGGTCACCCTCGTCGTCGACGACTACGACGAGGCGATCCGCTTCTACACGGAAGCCCTCGGCTTCCGGCTGGCCGAGGACACCCCGCGGCCGGACGGCTCCCGCTGGGTCGTCGTGGCGGCGGGCGACCGGGGCACCGCGCTGCTGCTGGCCCGCGCCAAGGGTGACGAGCAGCAGGCCCGGGTCGGCGACCAGACCGGCGGGCGCGTCGGGTTCTTCCTGCACACCGACGACTTCGCCCGCGACCACGCCCGCATGCTCGCCGCGGGCGTGACCTTCCTGGAGGAGCCCCGGCACGAGCCCTACGGCTCGGTCGCCGTCTTCCAGGACCTGTACGGCAACCGCTGGGACCTGCTCCAGCCCGCCGGCTGATCCACCTCCCGGGCCGCCCCGCCGCCCGCCGCTTCGTACCGCCCCGCTCAAGGAAAGACTCCGCCATGACTGCTACGCGCGTAGACGCCGACGTCATCCGTCGCCTCCCCAAGGCCGTACTGCACGACCACCTCGACGGCGGCCTGCGCCCCGCCACCGTGGTGGAGCTCGCGGAGGCGGTCGGCCACACCCTGCCCACCACCGACCCGGACGAGCTCGCCGCCTGGTACTTCGAGGCCGCGAACTCCGGCGACCTGGTCCGCTACATCGCCACCTTCGAGCACACCCTCGCCGTGATGCAGAGCCGCGAGGGGCTGCTGCGCACCGCCGAGGAGTACGTCCTCGACCTGGCCGCGGACGGCGTCGTCTACGGCGAGGTGCGCTACGCCCCCGAGCTGAACACCAACGGCGGGCTGACCCTCGCCGAGGTCGTCGAGACCGTGCAGGAAGGCCTTGCGGCGGGCATGGCCAAGGCCGCGGCCGCCGGTACTCCGGTCCGCGTCGGCACCCTGCTGTGCGGGATGCGGATGTTCGACCGGGTGCGCGAGGCGGCCGATCTGGCTGTCGCCTTCCGGGACGCCGGTGTCGTCGGCTTCGACATCGCCGGTGCCGAGGCGGGCTTCCCCGCCGCCGACCACGTCGACGCCTTCGAGCACCTGCGCCGCGAGAACGTTCCCTTCACCATCCACGCCGGTGAGGCCGACGGCCTGTCCAGCATCCACCAGGCCCTCCAGGTGTGCGGCGCCCAGCGCATCGGGCACGGCGTGCGCATCACCGACGACATCGTGGACGGCAAGCTCGGCCGCCTCGCCGGCTGGGTGCGCGACCGCCGTGTCGCGCTGGAGATGTGCCCGACCTCCAACCTCCAGACCGGCGCCGCCACCTCCATAGCCGAGCACCCGATCACCGCGCTGAAGGACCTCGGCTTCCGCGTCACCCTCAACACCGACAACCGTCTGGTGTCCGGCACGACGATGACGCGCGAGATGTCCCTGTTGGTCGAGCAGGCCGGGTGGACGGTCGAGGACCTGCGCACGGTCACGGTGAACGCGCTGAAGAGCGCGTTCGTCCCGTTCGACGAGCGCAAGGCCCTCATCGAGGACGTCGTCCTGCCCGGTTTCGCGTCGGCGCTCTGAGCAGCGTTCCGAACCGGCTTCAGGAGCCCACGACCAGCCCGCGTACGTAGGCGGCCTGTCCGACGTGCTGGAGATCGTCGGACAGGACGCTGACCAGCCGCGCGCCCAGGCTGACCGGTGGATCCCAGCGCTCGTCCACGATGCGCTCCAGATCCTTGGCGGCCACCTCGCGCAGCGCCCCCAGACTCTGGGCGTGCACGGCGTCGTAGTAGCCGGTCAGCAGGTCGCCCGAGTCGACCCGTACCTTGGCGACCTTCGCCGCGGTGTGGCCGTAGCCGGTGTCGTGGCGCGGAAGGTCGAGCCCGAAGGTCTTCTGGAAGTCCTGCGTCAGCCACACCTGGTCGAGGTCGAAGGCGTCGGCGATGTGGTCGTCCTGGACCCGGGTCAGATGCCAGATCAGCCAGGCGACGGAGTTGGCGTCGGGGGAGGGGCGGGCGTGCAGGTCGTCGGGGTCGAGGCCCTCGACGGTGGAGTGGACTTCTTCCTGGATGCGGTTGTACCCGTCGATGAGGATGTCCTTCGCATGCATGGCTCCACCATCGCGCACCCGTCCGTCATGCGCTCTCTGTTTCCAGCAGGGCCATGAGTGCCCGGGCCGCGGGGCTGGTGGCCTGCGCGGGCGGCAGCAGGGCGACCGTCTCGTAGACGGTATCGCCGGTGCCCTTGACCGGCAGTGCCGTCAGTGAGCGCCGCTTGTCCCGGAAGTGGCGGGGCACGACGGCGATGCCGAGGTCCTCGTCCACCAGGTCCAGGAGGCTGTGCACGTCGTTGACCTCCAGGGCGACGGTCCGCCGTACGCCCGCGGCGGCGAAGACGGCGTCGGTGGTGCGGCGCGGCCCCCAGTCCGGGTGGAAGTCGACGAAGACCTCGCCGCCCAGCTCCTCCGGAGTGACGGCGGCGCCGGCGGTGGCGAGGCGGTGGCTCGGATGGCACAGGACGGTCATCGGCTCGCCGGTCAGCGGTACGACGCGCAGCTGGTCGGTGTCCTCCTGCGCGGTCCGTACGGCGAAGGCCAGATCGAGGCGTCCGGCCGCGACCTCCTCCGCGAGGGCGCCCGAGCCTGCCTGACGCAGACAGATCTCCACGTCCGGATGTGCCCGCCGGAAGGCCGCCAGCAGCCCCGCCACATGCACCCCGGCGATGCACTGCTCGGAGCCGAGCGCCAGCATCCCGCGCAGCACGCCCTGCACAGCCGCCACCGCCTCATGGGCGGCCCGCACCTGCGCCAGGATCCGTTCCGCCTCGCACAGCAGCGCCCGGCCGGCCGGGGTGAGCGTCACCCGGCGGGTCGTCCGCACGAACAGCGGGGTCTGCAACTCCCGCTCCAGGGCCCGGATCGAGGCCGACAGGCCGGACTGGGACACCAGGAGGCGCTCGGCCGCCCGGGTGAAGTGCTGGTCCTCGGCGACCGCCACGAAGTGCTGGAGATGGCGCAGTTCCATGATTGAGCAGCGTAGCCGCTGAATCCCATCTGATTTACCTGTTGGACCACTGCCAGCAGGTCACGACAGAGTGGACGGCGACTGGAACACCGGTTCCTCGGAGCCGTCCTCCCTGTGCCAACCCCTCTGGAGTCGCGTTGTACACCGCACACACCGACCGCTACGCGGACATGCCCTACCGGCGCACCGGCCGCAGCGGACTCAAGCTCCCCGCGCTGTCCCTCGGCCTGTGGCACAACTTCGGCCCGGCGGACCGCTCGGTCGAGCACCAGCGGGCGATCCTGCGCCGCGCCTTCGACCTCGGCGTCACCCACTTCGACCTGGCCAACAACTACGGCCCGCCGCCCGGAGCCGCCGAGTCGGCGTTCGGCGAGGCGCTGAAGGCGGACCTCGCGCCGTACCGGGACGAGCTGATCATCTCCACCAAGGCCGGCTATCTGATGTGGCCCGGCCCGTACGGCGAGTGGGGCTCGCGCAAGTACATGCTGTCCTCGCTCGACCAGAGCCTGAAGCGGATGGGCCTGGACTACGTCGACATCTTCTACTCGCACCGCCCCGACCCGGAGACTCCGCTGGAGGAGACGATGGGCGCCCTGCACTCGGCGGTGCAGCAGGGCAAGGCGCTCTACGTCGGCGTCTCCAACTACTCGGCCGAGCAGACCCGCAAGGCCGCCCGCATCCTGGGCGAGCTGGGCACGCCGCTGCTCATCCACCAGCCGGCCTACTCGATGCTGAACCGCCGCCCCGAGGACGAGGGACTCCTCGACGCCCTCGACGAGCTCCAGGTCGGCTCGATCGTCTTCTCCCCGCTGGCGCAGGGCCAGCTGACCTCCCGCTACCTCGACGGCATCCCGAAGGACTCGCGGGCCGCGAGCGGCAGCCCGTTCCTGAACGCCGACGCGATCACCGACGAGCTGCTGGGCAAGCTCCGGGCGCTCGACGAGATCGCCAAGTCCCGCAGCCAGACCCTGGCCCAGCTGGCCCTTGCCTGGGTGCTGCGCGGCGGCCGGGTGACCTCGGCGCTGGTCGGTGCGAGCAGCGCGCAGCAGATCGAGGACAGCGTCGCGGCCACCCGCAACCTGGACTTCGACGCGGACGAGCTGGCCCGCATCGAGGCGATCCTCAAGCCGTAAGGCGTTCGCCGACCTCCCAGAGGCGTTCGCCGACCTCCCAGAGGCGTTCGCCGACCTCCCAGAGGCGGGCCGTCGCCTCTGGGTCCACGGCGTACGACAGCACGCCCGGCGTCTGCGCTCCGGTGCGCCACTCGGCCTCGTCGGCCCCGGCCACCAGGGGCTGACGTCGCAGTTCTCGCAGTAGCCCCCCGCCCACTCCGGTCGGCTGCGGGCTGGTGGCGCACCGGACGCTGGTGGCGGCACCGTCTTGAGCTGGCACGACGGGTCCCGTACAACGCCTTCAAGCGGGTGGTGGGCGTCGCGCCCCGGCGCTGTCGGGAGGCGGTCAGGAGCTGATCCGTTCCTCCAGTCGCACGGTCACGGTGTCGCCCTCCGCCTTGCCGATGGCCTTGCGGATGTCGGCCTTCACGGGCAGCTTGTGCGTGCCGTCGCCCATGGCCATGAACGAACTGCGGAAGGGCTGCCCGTCGATCGTGCCGCGGACCTTGACGAGCCCGCGGGTGCCGAAGAACTCGACGCTCCTCGGCCAGACGAGATAGGTCCAGCCGCCCTCGCTCGGACTCTTGCGCAGGACGGCCGTGAACTCCTCGTCCAGCCTGGCGGTGGTGGTCATGGTGTTTCCTCCGCTCACGGTGGTCATGTACTGAAGAGACCACCGCGAGCGCGCAAACTCATCGCGGACCTCACGCCCCGGCCGGCACCCGGTCCAGAAATCCGAGGACGGACAGGATCTGTCCCTCGGTGTCCAGCGTGATCACGTCGGACCCGGCGACCGGCGCCGCCTCGTCGGCCTCGCTCACCAGCTCCCAGGAGAAGCGCGCCGTGTCGTGGTGGCCGTCGACGGAGCCGGTCCGCCGGAAGACGAAGCCGGGGAACTGCGCCTGCGCCGCCGCGACGACGGCCACGATCCCCTCGTAGCCCCGCACGTCCGCGAGCGGGTCGGTGTAGCCGCCCTGCGGGGACCACGCGATGGCGACCGCCCGGGCCAGCGCATCGGGCTCGCGGGTGTTCCAGGCGTCGAAGTAGCGGGCGACGGCGATCTCGTAGCGGTCGGTGGTCACGGGCACGGACGCGGACATGGGCGATCAGCCTCCAACGAGGTCGTCACTGGTGGGAACCCGGATCCCGTTCGCGGTGACCCGGTACCGCAACGATGCCCGCGTGCACCGGAAAGCTCGATTACTCCCGAGGTAATGCCCGGTCACGCACGGGTTTGACGTGCACCCGCCGTGTTTCGGCCAACACCGGCTGTGAATATGCCAGGAGACTGGCCGGAAAGTCATGGTGACAGTGTTTCAGTAGTGAACATACTCAACTACGAGGGCGCCTCACATGGGGCGACGGCGCCCTTACGCACCGCTCATGAGCCGTATGGAAAGCGAGGTCCGCCGACAGGCGAACACGGCAACACGGGGGAGGTCACGTGCACGACGAGTTCCTTTGCCATGTCACCGCATACGGCGTCTGCGGCGGCCGGCGCATCGGTGTACCCCTGGGAACCTACCGGGCACCCACCCTGGCCCTCGCGCTGTGGTGGTTACGTGACCGGGCCTCCTGGATCGCCGAGCGATTAGACCCGCGACCGGACGCCGCGCACATCCCCGCGAGTGCGCTCGTCCCGGTCGCGGACAATCTGCCCGACGTGCCGGCCGTGCTGCGCGCATGGTGCGGCGACGACGATCAACAGGAGCTGATGGCCGACGAGTTGGCGGCCGGGCGGCTGGTGCGGATCGCCGTGAGCGACGAGACCACCGAGTACGAACTGCTCGCCGAGTCGATCGATGCCCTGCGGATGCAGCGGACCAGCCCGGCGCTGGTCGTCCCCGTCGCCTGAACCCCTGCTGCTGAATGACCAGCCGCCCCGAGCGCAGGCGGACGCCGTGAACGCAGGCGGCGCATACATGGACAGATCGATAGAATCCTGGCATGGCGGAGCGGCCGCTCGCACCGACTGCGCCCGTACTGGTCCTGGAGACCGAGTCGGGCTCCACCGTGATGACCCCCGGCCGTGACTACCGCGTCGGACGCGACCCGCTCTGCGACATCGTCATCGACGACGCCCGTGTCTCCTGGCACCACGCGGTACTGCGGCCCGGCGCCGACCACTGGACCCTCGCGGACGAGAACAGCACGAACGGCACCTACACCGAAGGCCACCGCATCCGCGAGTGGGACGTGGGACCCGGCACCGTCATCCGCTTCGGCAACCCGTCCGACGGCCCGCGCGCGGTGCTGCAGGACCGCCCCGCCCCGGCCGCCGCGCCGGAACGCCCCTCGGCGATCTCCATGCCCGGCCTCACCGGCACCTTCCGCAGGCCCACCTCCGTCCGGCCCCTGCCCACCCGCGCCGTCCGCATCGGCCGCGCCGCCGACAACGACCTGGTCATCGACGACCTCGTCGTCTCCCGTCACCACGCCGAGCTGCACGCCCTGCCCGACGGGACGTACGAGATCGCCGACCTGGGCAGCCACAACCGCACCTACCTCAACGGCGCTCCGGTCACCACCGCCCCGATCGGCCCCGGCGACATCGTCGGCATCGGCCACTCCGCGTTCTGCCTGGTCGGGGACCAGCTGCAGGAGTACGTCGACACCGGCGAGGTCTCGCTGGAGGTGCAGGACCTCGCGGTCGCCGTCGACCACGGCCGCAAGACCCTCCTCGACCATGTCTCCTTCCCGGTGGGGGAGAAGTGCCTGCTCGCCGTCGTCGGCCCGAGCGGCGCCGGGAAGTCCACGCTGCTCAACGCCCTCACCGGCCAGCGCCCCGCCGACCACGGCACCGTTCTCTACGACGGCCGCGACCTCTACCGTGACTACGCCGAGCTGCGCCAGCGCATCGGCCTGGTCCCGCAGGACGACATCCTGCACGCACAACTCACCGTCCGCAGCGCCCTGTCCTACGCCGCCGAGCTGCGCTTTCCGCAGGACACCGCCAAGGCCGAGCGCCGGGCCCGGGTCGACGAGGTCATCCACGAGCTGGGCCTGGAGCAGCGCGCCGGGCAGCACGTGCACAGCCTCTCCGGCGGGCAGCGCAAGCGCGTGAGCGTCGCCCTGGAACTGCTGACCAAGCCTTCGCTGCTGTTCCTCGACGAGCCGACCTCCGGGCTCGACCCCGGCATGGACCGCTCGGTGATGAACATGCTGCGCGGCCTGGCCGACGACGGCCGCACCGTCATCGTCGTCACCCACAGCGTGCTCAGCCTCGACATCTGCGACCGGCTCCTCGTTCTCGCCCCCGGCGGACGCATCGCCTACTACGGCCCGCCCGAGGAGGCGCTGAGCTTCTTCGGGTTCGAGCACTGGCCGGAGGCCTTCGAGGCGTTCGAACGCGACCAGGAGCGGGACTGGGCGGGCGACTACCGCAGCTCGCTCTACCACCGGCAGTACATCTCCGACGCGACCGGACAGCCCAGCCGGCCCCGCACCGGCCCGGTCGTGATCGCCCGGCCGCCCCGGCCGCGCAGCCGTGGCGCCCAGCTCGGCACGCTGATCCGCCGCTACGCCACCGCGCTCGCCGCCGACCGCACCTTCCTCGCGATCATGATCGCTCTGCCGTTCGTGATGGGCGCGATGGCCCGCGCCCTGGCCGGCAGCAGGCTGACGCAGGAGACGGCGATGAACGCGCTGCTCATCCTGTGCGTCGGCGGCGTCCTGACGGGCGCGGCGAACGCCGTGCGCGAGCTGGTCAAGGAACGTGTCATCTACCGGCGGGAGCGGGCGGTCGGCCTGTCCAGATCGGCGTACCTGATGTCCAAGGTGGTGGTCCTGGGGACGATCACCGTGCTCCAGGCGGTCGTACTGACCCTGGTGGCCCTGCTCGGCGTCGACCTCAACGCCCCCGGCGGCGAGGGTGTGCTGATGCCGCCGCTCGTCGAGATCACCATTGCCGTCGCCCTGCTGGCCTTCACCGCGATGATGCTCGGCCTGGTCGTCTCCGCGCTGGTGCGCAAGGAGGAGGTGACGATGCCGCTGCTGGTGCTGCTCGCCATCGTCCAGGTCGTGTTCTGCGGAGCGCTGCTCAAACTCAACGGCGTACCCGGCCTGGAGCAGCTGTCCTGGGTCGTGCCCTCCCGATGGGCGCTCGGTGCGATGGCCGGCACCCTGGAGCTGTCCCAGCTCGTCCCCGGCGATCTGACCGGCGACCCGCTGTTCGAGCACTCGGCCGGAGTGTGGCTGCTCAACGTGGCCATGCTCGTCGCGCTCTCCGCGGTCTTCGGCTACGTCGTCTCCCGGCTGCTGCGCCGCCGCGAACCAGTCGTCATGCGGAAGTAGGCGAGAGCCCATGGCGTCCCCCGGCTTCCGGCCCACCCACGTCGTCCCCCAGCGCGGCATGCCCGCCTGGGAGACACCCGACCCCGCCCGGCCCACCGTGCCCCTCGACGCGTTCCTGCCGGTCCAGCTCGTCGAGCGGCAGGGCGACTGGGGGCACATCCTGTGCGCCAACGGCTGGTCGGCCTGGGTCGACGGCCGCCACCTGGTCGCCGTACCGCAGGACCCGCCCACCGCCGACGGCGGCCCGCTCACCGGGTCCGCCGACCCGCGCCCGCTGCTCACCCGCGTCGAGCGGGTGCTGGCCGGCTACCGGTCCGCGGTCGAGGACCTCGCGGCCGGCGGCCTGGACGGCGAGTCCTTCCGCGTCCGCACGTCGGGGCTGCGCATCGGGGTCGTCGTCGACGGGGAGTCGATGTGGCTCTACGACGCCGAGCACGGCCGGTGGGCGTACGCGGACGGAACCCGGCTGAGCACGTACGCCACGGACGACGGCCCCGGCGCCGCCACGGACCCCGGCCACGCTCCGACCCAGGTCGTGACACCCGATGGGCCGTGACACAAGCCTCTTCTCCGGCCGTCCCTCGGAGCTGATCGGCCGGGAGATCGCGGGCTACCGCATCGAACGCGAGATCGGCCGCGGCGGCATGGCGGTCGTCTACCGTGCCCGTGACCTCCGCCTCGACCGCACCGTCGCGCTGAAGCTCCTCGCCCCCGAACTCTCCCGCAACGACACCTTCCGGAGCCGCTTCACCCACGAGTCCCGGGCCGCCGCCGCGATCGACCATCCGCACATCGTGCCGGTCTTCGAGGCGGGCGAGACGGACGGCGTGCTGTACATCGCCATGCGCTACGTCTCCGGCAGCGACCTGCGCCATCTCCTCGACCGCCAGGGCCCGTTGCCGCCCCCGACGGCCCTGCGCATCGCCGCCCAGGTCGCCTCCGCCCTCGATGCGGCGCACGATCACGGCCTGGTCCACCGGGACGTGAAGCCCGGCAACATCCTCGTCGCGCGCGGCACCGACAGCGATCACCCCGAGCACGTGTACCTCACCGACTTCGGCCTGACGAAGAAGTCACTGTCCCTGACCGGCTTCACGACCGTCGGTCAGTTCGTCGGCACCCTCGACTACGTGGCCCCCGAGCAGATCTCGGGCAAGCCGGTCGACGCGCGCTGCGACGTCTACGGCTTCGCCTGCGTGGTCTACGAGTGCCTGGCGGGGCACCCGCCGCTGCGCCGCGACAGCGACATGGCCCTGCTGTGGGCCCACCAGTACGACGAGCCACCGCCCCTGACCGAGTCACGCCCGGACCTCGCTCCGGCCGTCGACGCCGTGTTCGCCAAGGCACTGGCCAAGAGCCCCGACGACCGGCAGGACTCCTGCCTCGCCTTCGTCGCCGACCTGCGCGCCGCGGTCGCGGGCGGTGCGGAGGGGCACGCGCCGACGCAGGTGGACCTCAGGGTCGTAGAGCGTCCGAAGGAGCCTGCGAAGAGCGAGCCGAAACCGCCGCCCCGCTGGGCCGAGCCGGTCTTCCGGCGGTGAGGGGGCCGGTGCGGCGGCTCACCCTGCCGCGCGTGGCGGTACCTCGCCCCTGTGCCGCACCCGCTTCGCCGTCAGCCCGCCGAGGAACCCGGTGACCAGCCCCCACAGCAGTGCCAGGCCGATGGCGCCCCACACCTCGGGCCGCAGGAACAGCTCGCCGCCCAGATCCCCGCCGAGGTCACCGATGCCCAGCACCGACAGGCCGTAATGGGCGGACGTCCGGCCGACGAGGCAGATCATCAGCACCGTCAGCGCCAGCGCGACCGCCATGTGCACGGCGTGCTGCCAGGCGCGCATCCGGTCCGGTGAACGCCTCGCCATCACGAACGCGGCAGCCAGCAGCAGGACCGCGTCGACGACGACCAGCCACCACACCCGGCCGTCGTGCTCGGCGAGCGTGCCCAGATTCAGCTCGGCCGTCTCCCGGCCGCGCAGCACCTCGTCGAGCACATGCGGCATGGGCAGCCCGAACGGCCCGTCCACCCGCCCGTTCCAGGTGGCGCCGAGCCCGATCGTCAGGGCGAGCCACACCAGGTTCGGCAGACCGAGCAGGATCACCGCGAGCGTCTCGGTCGCGTGCCCGCGCGTCGCCGCCACGACCAGGCCGATGACGACACCCAGCACGACATAGGTGAGCAGCAGCGCCACCATGGCGTACGCGGCCGGCCGCACCGACTCCTGGAAGCGCAGCAGCCGGCCCGGCAGCGGAGCCCCGCGCGAGACCAGCAGCGCCAGCACCAGCACGCCCGCCAGCCACAGCAGGCCGACGAGCAGGGTCGCCGGGATGTGGGTGGTGAAGCCGACCTCGGGAGAGATGCCGAACAGGTCTCCGAGGTCGCCTAGCGCGTCCTCCCCGAGGTCACGCAGGGAGAGGGTGAACGTCTGGCTGGCGGCGAGGGACAGCGCCAGGAGCGCGATCAGCCACAGTACGGCGATCCTGGCGGCCCAGCCGGCCAGCTCCCCGGCGCCGGCGACCGCCCGGTGCCGCAGCGGACGCAGGAAACCGACGGCCAGGACGAGTGCACCGGTGAGCGTGACGGACAGCGGGATCACGGTCAGGCCGGCGTCGGACTCGGCCAGCCCTCCGGCGTTCCCCGAGAGCTCGATCGTGCCGCCGACCGCCGTGACGACGGTCGCCGCGACGACACGGGGGAAGGCGTTGTCCGGGAGGTCCGCCGCCCCGGCCGCCCACAACCCGAGCGTGGCGACCACCCCCATCGCCACCAGCCCGGCCGGCACCACGAGGAGGGCCTGCACCCAGCCATGGGCGGCCACGGCCGGACGGGAGGGGGTCAGCGCGCTCACCCTGTCCACGCTAAGCAGCGCCTCACCGCCCCGCCCGCCGGGAGGTCCGTCCGCGTCGGCTTGCGGGCGGCGCGGCACCGGAGCACAGAATGGGTGCAACGCAGGGAAGCGACATAAGGGACAAAGGTGAGCGGCGAAAGCGCCATCCGCCACGCTGGGAAGAAGGCTTCGTGAGCGTCGAACCTCCGTCGTCCGGCCGCCCCACAGGACCGCCCTCGGGCCCCCTGTCGGGCCCCTCCCAGCCACCCTCCGGCCCGCCCTCGCAACCCCCGCCGACCGGCGGCTCCGGAGCACCCGGCCCCGAACCGCGCCGCCCCTGGTGGCGTTCCGCGCCCCGCATCGCCGCGATCGCCGTCGTGGTCGTGGCCGCCGTGATTCTCGCCGTCGTCCTCTCCCGCGGTGACGGCGGCGGCACCGGTACCAGCGCCGACGGGGAGGTCTTCCTCCAGGCCGCCGGCAAGACGGGACCCGACCCGTTCACCGAGTCCACGGCCACGGACAGCTCCGCCCCGCCCGCCGCCCCCACCCAGGCCACCGAGTCGGAACCGTCGAACGCGGTACGCGGGGTCGACGGCGGCGCGCCCGGCCTGTACGGCGGCACCCGCAAGGCCGCCGCATGCGACGTCGAGAAGCAGATCGCGTACCTGCGGGCGGCCCCGGAGAAGAACAGGGCGTTCGCGTCGGTCGCCCGAGTCAACGCCTCCGACGTGCCCGCCTACCTGCGCTCGCTCACCCCCGTCCAGCTGCGCATGGACACACGTGTCACCAACCACGGCTATCGCGACGGAGCCGCCCACTCCTATCAGGCCGTCCTGCAGAGCGGCACGGCGGTCATGGTCGACGATCGCGGGGTGCCCCGGGTGCGCTGCGCCTGCGGCAACCCGCTGACCCCGCCGGTCGCCCAGCAGGGCACACTCGAACGGACCGGAGACTCCTGGCCGTCTTACCGCTCCTCGAACGTCGTCGTGGTCGTACCCTCGACGACGATCGTCAACGCGCTCGTCATCTTCGACGACGAGCGCGACGAGTGGGTCGCCCGCGAGCGCGGCGACGACGGCGACAAGGACAAGAAGACCGACCGGCCGGTGAAGCCCTCCCCGTCGGTGAGCGTGTCGACACCGGAGTCCCCGAGTTCCCCGTCCAGCCCGCCGGCATCAACGCCGGAATCGTCCACTCCGGAAACCTCGACCTCCGAACCCCCGACCACCGAGCCCGAGTCGCCCGAGAGCCCCGCCCCGCCGCCGGACGAGGACACGGCCACGACGTCCCGGTCGGCGCCCACGGAGGACACACCGCAGTCGCCGCAGCTGTGACGTACGGCGCGGCCTGCACGGGGACTGCGCGGCCCCGCTCTGGGTAACAGGACTGGTGCAGCAGCGTCCGGCCGGGGCCGGCTTCCGAGAGAGAAACGCATGATCGAGCACGTGGACGGGGCAGTGATTCCTACTGGTTTCGACGTGCCCGTGGAACCGCTTCGGCGGGCGGCGCACTACAGCGGTGAACAGGGATGCATCGCCGAGGCGCGGTCCTTCGCGGCACTGTTCCTCGGGCGGCTCAGGACCGAGTGGTGCGCCACGATCGGGCAGCCGGCTGAGGACAAGGTGCTGTTGGTGGTCAGCGAGCTGGTCACCAACGCCGACCGGCACAGCAACGGCCCGTACATCCTGGATCTGGAGGGCACCGACGACGCGGTGACGGTCTGCGTGTACGACAGCAGTGCCGCGCTGCCCCGCCGCTACCCCAGGGATCCGCAGCGGGTCGGCCGGCACGGACTGGAGATCGTCCACGCGCTGGCCGCTGAGGTCGCCGTGGAACGGGTGCCGGTCGGCAAGCGGGTGCGGGCGGTGCTGCGGCTGGCCGACGAGTGACGGCCGGCCGGGAACTCCGTGCCGGCTCGTAGCCGCGATTTCCCCCAGGGCAGAACGTCGGCCCCTTCCCCCGCCGCGCCACGCTCATAGGCTGGGAAAGTGAGCAAACAAGCGCCGAACGAAGCCCGCGTCATTCCCCTGCGCCCGCCCGCCGCCCGCCCCGGAACGACCCGCCCCGCGTCCGAACGCCCTGCCACCCCGGCACCCGCGCCCGCCGTCGCACCGCCCGCCCCGGCACCCAGGGAACCCCTGTGGCGCGACCTCGTCGGCGACGTCCTGCGCCGCGAGCGCCTCGCCCAGGAGCGCACCTTGAAGGACGTGGCCGACGCGGCCCGGATCTCCATGCCGTATCTCTCGGAGGTGGAGCGCGGCCGCAAGGAGGCCTCCTCGGAGGTCCTCGCGGCCGCCGCCCACGCCCTGGGCCTCGGCCTCGCCGACCTGCTGTCGCAGGCGCAGGGCGAGCTCGTCCGGCTCACCAGCCGCCGTGCGCCCACCGGCAGCCGCGCCGGGGCCGGTTCACGCTACGACGGGATGTGCCTCGCGGCGTGAGGTCGCGCCGGCGCCTCAGACCCCCACCAGGCGCCGGCTCACCACCTCGTCGGCCAGGCCGTACGCCACGGCCTCCTCCGCGGTGAACACCTTGTCGCGGTCCATGTCCGCGCGCAGCGTCGTGATGTCGTGGTGCGTGTGCCGGGCCAGCACCTCCTCGACCTGCGAGCGGATCCGGACCATCTCCTTGGCCTGGAGGGCGAGATCGGACACCATGCCCCGGCTGCCCCCGGTGGCGGGCTGACCGAGCAGCACCCGTGCGTGCTCCAGCACGAACCGCCGACCCGGATCCCCACCGGCCAGCAGCACGGCCGCCGTTGACGCCGCCTGTCCCACGCAGAACGTCGAGATCGGCGCCTGCACGTACGTCATCGTGTCGTAGATCGCCATGAGCGAAGTGAACGAGCCGCCGGGGGAGTTGAGGTAGATCGCGATCTCGTTCTCCGGAGCCGAAGACTCCAGATGCAGGAGTTGCGCGATGACGACGTTGGCGACGCCGTCGTCGATCTCCGTGCCCAGGAAGATGATCCGCTCCGACAGCAGCCGGCTGAACACGTCGGAGGACCGCTCGCCGTGCGCGGTCCGCTCGACGACGTACGGAATCGTGTAGTTCCCCATGTCACAGCCCCATCCGTCGCTTGGAGGCGGCCGGGCGGACGTCCGCGAGGGACTCCACGACCTGGTCCACCATGCCGTACTCCCTGGCCTCCTCGGCCGTGAACCAGCGGTCGCGGTCACCGTCCCGGGAGATGATCTCCGGGGTCTGGCCGGTGTGCTCGGCAGTGATCCGCTCGATGGTCCTCTTCGTGAACTCCAGGTTCTCCGCCTGGATCTCGATGTCCGCGGTGGTGCCGCCGATGCCCGCCGACGGCTGATGCATCATGATCCGTGCGTTCGGCAGCGCGTACCGCTTGCCCGCGCTGCCCACGCTCAGCAGGAACTGGCCCATGCTGGCCGCGAAGCCCATCGCGAGCGTAGCGACGTCGTTCGGGATCAGCCGCATCGTGTCGTAGATGGCCAGGCCCGCGTGCACCGAGCCGCCCGGGCTGTTGATGTACAGGCTGATGTCGGTGCGCGGGTCCTCCGCGGACAGGATCAGCAGTTGCGCGCAGACCCGGTTCGCGGAGACCTCGTCGACCTGGGTGCCCAGCAGGACGATCCGCTGGCCGAGGAGCTGGGCGGCCAGCTGGTCGTCGAAGCGGGTGGGCGCGGTGTCGCCCTCCTCGGCCCGCGGCGCGAGCGTGGTGAGTGGAGTCATCGGTTCTCCTCGTGGTGGCGGGGATGCCTTCGACTCCACTCTTGACCTCGGACGACGCCGGAATGCGGATTCTCTGCCCGCGGCAGATTCGCTACCGGCAGAGCGGCGTCCCAGGCCCCTGCCGCGTCAGCCGTCGCCCTTCTCGCGCACCTGCCGGAAGAACGCCCGTACGTCCCCGACGAGCAGGTCCGGCTCCTCCATCGCCGCGAAGTGCCCGCCCCGGTCGAACTCCGTCCAGCGCACGATGTTCTCCGTGCGCTCCGCCTTGTGCCGCAGCGGGATCTGCGGATCGCCGAAGAAGGACGCCACCGCGGTCGGGGCGGTCGAGGGCTCGTGCTGTGCGGCCACCCGGTCACCCTGGGCATGAGCGCGCTCGTAGTACACCCGTGCGGACGATCCCGCTGTGCCCGTCAGCCAGTACAGCATCACGTTGGTGAGCATCAGGTCCCGGTCGACGGCCTCTTCGGGCAGCTGCTCGGAGTCGGTCCACTCCTGGAACTTCTCGACGATCCAGGCGAGTTGGCCGACCGGCGAGTCCGTGAGCGCGTACGACAGGGTCTGCGGCCGGGTGGACTGCACGTGGAAGTAGCCCGTCGATCCGCGGAGCCACTGGGCCCACCGCCGCCAGGACGTGAGCGCCCGCTCCCGCTCCCCGGGGCTCAGCGGCGCCAGCTCCTCCGCAGTCGGCTCGGTGGACGCCTGCGCGCCGGGCAGGAGATTGAGGTGGATGCCGATGACCCGGTCGGGGTGGACGCGGCCCAGCTCGCGGGAGATTCCCGCGCCCCAGTCGCCGCCCTGGGCACCGAACCGCTCATAGCCGAGGCGTGTCATCAGCTCGACCCACGCGTCGGCGATCCGGCGGGCCTCCCAGCCGGTCTCCCGGGTGGGTCCGGAGAACCCGAACCCGGGAATGCTCGGCAGGACCACGTGGAAGGCGTCGGCGGGATCGCCGCCGTGCGCGGCCGGGTCCGTCAACGGACCGACGATGTCCATGAATTCCACGATCGAACCCGGCCAGCCGTGCGTGACGATCAGCGGCGTGGCGTCCGGCTCGGGCGAGCGGATGTGCGCGAAGTGCACGTGCGCGCCGTCGATCTCGGTCGTGAACTGCGGCCACTCGTTCAGCCGCACCTCCGCCGCCCGCCAGTCGTAGTCATGCCGCCAGTGGCGCACCAGCTCGCGCAGGTACTCCGAAGGCACGCCGTACGTCCATCCGACCCGGGGCAGCTCGTCGGGCCACCGGATGCGGTCCAGGCGGTCGTGCAGGTCGTCCAGGTCACTCTGCGGAATGTCGATGCGGAACGGGTGGATGCCGGAGTCGGCGGGCGAAGGGGCCATGCCGGCGATGCTAGTTCCGAATGGTGTAACGGCCACGTGGATTAGTCGGCCGTGCGACCGATGAGTTCCGGGGCGAGGATCGGTCGGTACAGATGACAGCGTTCCGCACGCCCAGGAGGTACCCATGGCAACCGACGGATTCACGACGTGTCTCTGGTACGACGGCCAGGCCGAGGAGGCCGCCAACTTCTACGTCTCCGTGTTCAAGAACTCCGGCATCGGCAAGGTCGCGCACTACCCCGAGGGCGCGATGCAGCCGGCCGGCTCCGTCATGACCGTCGAGTTCACGGCCAACGGCCACAAGTTCCTCGCGCTCAACGGCGGCCCCCAGTTCAAGTTCACCGAGGCGACCTCCTTCATGATCTTCTGCGAGAACCAGGAGGAGATCGACTACTACTGGGAGAAGCTCACCGAGGGCGGCGGCGAGCCCGGCCCCTGCGGGTGGCTCAAGGACAGGTTCGGGCTGTCCTGGCAGGTCGTCCCGGACAGCCTCGACGCCATGGTCACCGACCCGGACCCGGCGAAGGCGGCCCGCGTGACCAAGGCCTTCATGGAGATGGGCAAGTTCGACATCGCCGCCCTGGAAAAGGCCTACGTCGGGTAGGAACCGCCCCGCAATCAACCGACGGGGTGCGTGCCGATCACCCGGGTGATCTCCCGGGCGATCCGCAGGATCCCGGGCGAGCGGACCGGGCACGGTTTCGGCTTCGAGGTCGTGGGCGCCAGACAGAAGTGCAGGTAGTCGTCGTCGCGGTGCAGCGCGGTCCGGTCGCGGTCCGGCTGGGTGCAGTACTCGGCGTGCTCGCGCTCGTACGCCGTGCACGGCAGGTACTGGACCCAGGAGTACCGGGCCCCGGCCGCGCTGAGCGCCTTGCCCGCGTCGGCGAGCAGGCCGTCCGAGGCGCCGGCCCGCGACTCGTACAGGGCGTTGACGCGCCGGACCCGGTCGGGCGTGATCGGGTCCGGGCCCTGCAGCACAAGGACGATCCGCGTCTCACCGGCCGCGGCGACCTGGTCGGTGAGACGCTTCAGGTCGGCCTCGTACCGCTTGACGTACTTCTCGGGCGAGGCGTCATGGGTGATCCCGTCCATGCACGGTGTATAGCCCCACGCGTTCCCCCAGAACTGCAGCACCACGAAGTCCGGCCGCAACCTGCGCACCAGGGCGGCCGCCTTGTCCGCGACCGGCACCAGGGACCGCTCGCCGGTGCCCTCCAGGTAGTCGCACAGGGTCGTTCCCGAATACGGGGCGCTCGTGTACGTCGCCCCCAGCTCGCGGCGCAGCTCCTGCCCGATCACGTCCTGCGCCTCCATGGCGAGCGAGTCGCCCAGGTACAGCACGGTGGGTGCCTTCGCAGGGGCGCTCTTGTCCGTGGCAGTGCCGGTGCTCGCGCTCGGGGAGGCCGGCGCCCGCTGCTGCGTGGTCACCGATGCCTGCGGTGCCTCCGGAGGCGGCGCCGCCTCCGGCTCGGACGCCGGATCGCCGCACGCGCCGAGCAGCACGACGGCCAGCAGTAGCCCCACGATCCACGGCCTGCGCATACGGCAACTCCCGCCCCGGGCACCGAAAACGGTTCCCCAGGCAAGCACAGCCCGGCCCAAGGCGGAAGACGCGCGTCGGCCACGGCAACCCATGGCCGACGCGCGCCCGACGGTCGGTCAGACGCGGTCCGCCGCGATCAGCAGGTACTGGAAACTGCCGTTGCGGTACGCCGTCAGGAACGTCTCCTCGATGCCCGTCACCAGGTGCTCGGCCTCAGCGCGCAGCTCCCAGTAGGGGATGGTCGCCTCGGTGAGGTCCTCCACATGGACCGGGACGAGCCGGTTGCGGGCCATGGCGCGGAAGTACTCCGAGCGTGGATGGATGTCGCAGATGTAGTGGGCGTTGATCAGGGACACCTCGCGCGAGGCGCGCCCGTAGGTGTCGTTGTAGCAGCCGGTGATGGTCACGTAGCGGCCACCGCGGCGCAGCAGCCGGGCGTGCTCGGCGAACAGCAGGTCGAGCTCCACGTACATGGTCGACTCGTTGTTCCAGGAGGCCGTGTACGCCCCGGTCTGCAGCCCGGTGTCCAGCATGTTGCGGTGGTGGTAGCGCACCCGGCCGTCGATGCCCCGCTTGCGGGCCTGGGCGTTCGCGAACTCCGCCTGCTTCTGCGAGATGGTGACGCCGTCGGCGTGGCAGCCGTACCGCAGATGCGCCGTGACGCTGCCGCCGCCGCGGCCGCAACCGGCGTCGAAGACGCGGTCGGCGGGGGAGAGGGGGCCGAGCCGCTCGGCGAGGAATTCGGCCTGGGCGTGCTCCAGCCGGTGCAGTTCGGTGGTGATGCGCTCCCGCCGCAGGTCCGGGTCGGGTTCGTCGAGCACGGAGCGGTCGGCGGCTCCGATGCCGTAGTGATGGTGGTAGAGGTCGTCGAGCTTTCCGAGTTCGAGGTTGACCGGGTTCTCCTCGGCGTTCCAGTAGTCCGCGACGCGGGTCTGGTACGTGGACTGGGTCGGCACCGATACGGCCTTGGTGCCGGCGTCGGGGGCGATGGTCAACGGTGACTCCTCGTGCTGGTGCGTAGGACGCTCTGTCATTCGATCGCGCTTTACCAGTAGTTGGGCAGGTGGTAGCGGTGGGTGTTGGTGGAGTGCCACTCGTGGTTGCCGGCCACCCAGTCGGACAGGCCCTGGGTGTACCGCTCGACCAGCGGTGAAGTGGCGGACAGCAGGGCCGACTCCTCCTCGAAGGCCTCCATGATCCGGTTGTGGATCTCGACGGCCTTGAGGTAGGCGGCCTTCAGACCGCAGTTCTCGTTCGCGGCGATGACCTGCGGCAGATTCAGATGGGTGGGGTCGCTCGCCAGCTCCTTGGTGAAGGAGTACAGGTCGTTGACGATCGTGGTGGCGTTGCAGGCGAGCGCCGTGATCCGCTGGACTTCGGGGCGGGCGTAGACCACCTCGGGCAGTTCGTAGCCGTCCACGGCGTCCACGATCGACAGACAGGGGCGGAAGTTGTTGAACTGCCGCATCACCAGGTACTCCCAGACCTGCGGGACGTACCGGGTCTCCGCCCAGGCCGCCTCGGCGAGATAGCCCAGGTGAAGCCGGGCGATGTCGTGGACGAAGCGGTCGGTCTGGCTCGGGGTGGCGAAGGCGGCGTAGTCCTGGAGGGCGAAGTGGTACGAGCGCAGCGGACCGTCGGCCCGCACACCGTGCCGCCACTCCTCCTCCAGCTCGGGAATGCCGTGGTACGGGTCGAGCGCCGACTGGGCCATGATCAGCCGGCCCCCGAGGCCCCGGCGCGCGCCGCCCCGGCCCTCGTCCTCCTCGCAGTAGCAGGAGTCGACGACGTTCTCGGCGAGCAACAACTCGCCCGCGGCCGTCAGACGTTCCAGATCGAGCGCCTGCGGATGCTGGAGCACCACGGCCCGCCCGAACTGGAACCCCGAGAAGTCGCCCTTCCACGCCTCGGGGAACAGATCGAGATCCCGGGCCCACTCCTCCAGCCTGCGGTCGACCTCCGCGGCCTTCACCGGGTCGGCGGGGGCCACCTGCCGGTACCGGAGCCCGGGGATCGCCCCGGTGCGCCGCTGGGTGCGGAACGAGCGTGCGATGTTCGGCGGTCCCGGCAGTGCGAAGGCGGAGGCGGGGGTGCTCATCGGGTGCTCCACGCGGTCACTCGGCCGTCCGGCCGATCTGGGCGTTCTCCAGGATCCCGACCGCGTCGGGGACGAGGATCGCCATCGAGTAGTAGGCGGTGACGAGGTAACGCATGATCGAGTTGGCGTCGATGCCCATGAACCGCACGTTCAGGCCCGGCTGGTACTCCTCCGGGATGCCCGTCTGATACAGCCCGATGGCGCCCTGGTCGCCCTCCCCGGTGCGCAGCGCGATGATGCTGCTGGTGTGCTGCGGGGTGATCGGGATCTTGTTGCACGGGAAGATCGGCACACCGCGCCAGGCGGGGATCTCGTGCCCGTCGACGTTCGCCGTGCCGGGCACCAGGCCACGCCGGTTGCACTGCCGGAAGAAGGCCGCGATCGCCTTCGGGTGGGCGATGAACAGCTTGGTCTTGCGGCGCATCGACAGCAGTTCGTCCATGTCGTCGGGGGTCGGCGGCCCCGTGAACGTGCTGACGCGCTGCCCGTAGTCGGCATTGGCCAGCAGCCCGAACTCCCGGTTGTTGACCAGCTCACACTCCTGCCGTTCGCGGATCTCCTCGACGGTGAGGCGGAGTTGCTGCTCGGTCTGGTTCATCGGGTCGTTGAAGAGGTCGGCCACCCGGGTGTGGACGCGCAGCACGGTCTGGGTGAGCGACAACTCGTACTCGCGCGGCGCGAGGTCGTAGTCGACGAACCCGCCGTCGATCGTCGGCTCGCCGACATGGCCCGCCTGCACCGGTACGTCGGCCTCGCCCTTGCGGTTCATGGGCAGCCGCTGGCGTTCGCCGTACGCCTCCAGGTGCGCCGCGAGGGAGGGCGCCCGGTCGGTGAGCTCCGTGACCACGGTCCAAGGGAGCACCATCACGACGGCCGCGGTCTCGGCCCGTACCGAACTCAGCCACAGCGGGTCGGGCCGGCCGATCGCCTCGTCGCCGATCTGGTCGCCGTCGGTGACGACCCCGAGGATCTCCTCCTCGCCGTACTTGCCCTCGGTGAACCGGGTGAACCGGCCGTGCACGACGAGGTAGGCCTCCCTGACCGGCTGCCCGGCCTGGACGAGGATCTGGCCGGCCCGGACGTCGCGCACCCGGAAACGGCCCGCGATCTCCTTCAGGACATCGATGTCGGAGTATCCGCGCAGCACCGGCAGTTCGGTGAGCGTCTGCGGGATGACCTTGATGTCGTCGGCACCGTTCTGCTCGAACTGCACCCGGCCGCGGCCCACGCGCAGCTGGAGGCGCCGGTTGACCCGGTAGGTTCCGCCCTTGACGTCCACCCACGGCAGCATCTTCAGCAGCCATCGTGAGGAGATGGCCTGCATCTGCGGTTCGGACTTGGTGGTCGTGGTGAGCTGGCGTGCCGCATGCGTGCTGAGACTGGTGAGTTGTCCGTCGGCGGAGGAGGCGGAGTCGTCGGTGGCAGGTCCGGTGGCGCTGTCGGGTACGGACACGTATCTCCCTAGAGGGTGATCGGGCGTGAGCGAAGTGGTCGGTGACGACGGCAACCGCGGGCGCGTGATGAGGGCTGCCCAGTGGCACTGGTGAGCCGCACGCGCCGCAGGGACAAGCCAAACAGCGCAGGTGGTGGGGTCGGTACGGCGTGAAGGGGGCGGTTTGATCACCTGGGTGGTGCAAACTCTCACTGGAAGCAGAGGGCACACGCGCATGTGCCTGCACGCCGGTCGCGTTCGCCCCGACGTGCGGGCGTGAGGGGCGCGCGACCTGCGCGCTCTCGCGCTTCGTGTCCCGTCCGGCGCGCGGGCCGCACGAGGCTCAGGAGAGGTCGTTCACGAGCACCGCCGCCCCGTCGAAGCGCCCGGCCTTGAGATCGCGCAGCGCCTCGTCCGCACGGGAGAGCGGATATGCGTGCGTCGTGGCGCGCACGGAGTGCTCGGCGGCGAGCGCCAGGAACTCGCGGCCGTCCACGCGCGTGTTGGAGGTGACGCTGCGCAGCTGCTTCTCGTAGAACAGCTCGGTCTCGTAGTGCAGTGCCGGGACGTCGGAGAGGTGGATGCCCGCGACGGCGAGCGTGCCGCCCCGGTCGAGGGCGCGCAGTGCGACCGGGACCAGCTCGCCGACCGGCGCGAACAGGATCGCGCTGTCCAGCGGCTCCGGCGGCGTCTCCTGCACGTCGCGTGCCGATGCGGCGCCCAGATCGAGCGCCAGCCGCCGCGCGGCCGCCCCGCGCGTGAGGACGTGCACAGTGGCTCCCTCGGCCATCGCCACCTGCGCGCACAGATGGGCGCTGCCCCCGAAGCCGTACAGTCCGAGCCGCCCGCCCGGGGGCAGCGCGGCGCGTCGCAGGGCGCGATACCCGATGATCCCGGCGCACAGCAGCGGTGCGCACGACACGTCGTCCAGGCCGGCGGGCAGCCGGTACGCGAACGCGGCCGGCACGGTCGTGTACTCGGCGTACCCGCCGTCGGCGTCCCAGCCGGTGTACACCGAGGCCGGGCACAGGTTCTCGGCGCCCCGCGTGCAGTAGCCGCACGAACCGTCGGTCCGCCGCAGCCAGGCCACCCCCACCCGCTCGCCGACGCCGAAGCCGCTCACGGCCGCCCCGGATCCCGTGACCACACCGACGACCTCGTGCCCCGGTGTCACACCCGGCCGGTGCACCTCCAGATCACCCTCGGCGACATGCAGATCCGTACGGCACACCCCGCACGCCCGCACGCGCACGAGCAGCTCGTCGTCCCCCGGTACCGGCACCGGCTTCTCGACCGGCCTCAGGGATCCCGACTCGACCGGCCCCGGCTCGGCCACCGACCACGCGCGCATCGTCCCGTCCGCCATACCGTGTCCCGTTCGCCGACCGGCTGCCGTCCACCCCAGTCTGGAGCGGAAGCGGCCATTCGGCGCGCGGCCGGAGGAGCGGGTGGCTAGCGTAAGAATCCGGACAACTCACCGATCCGGGAGAGGGCCGCAAACCATGGCCGTGAAACCTGAAGGAACCCCGATCTGGGCCGACGCGATGTTCAGTGACGTCGAGGGAGCGAAGAGCTTCTACGGCGACATCCTGGGCTGGACGTTCGGCGAGGAGTCGACGGAGTTCGGCAACTACACCCAGGCCTACGCCAACGGCAAGGCGGCCGCCGCGGTGGTACCGCCGATGCCCGGCCAGGAGGGCCAGTCGCAGTGGTGCCTCTACTTCGCCTCCTCCGACGCAGGCGCGAGCGCCGCCAAGATCCGTGAGAACGGCGGAGAGATCCTGATGGAGCCGATGGCGGTCGGCGAGTTCGGCAGCATGTGCCTGGCCCGGGACCCCGGCGGTGTCGTCTTCGGGGTCTGGCAGCCCGGAACCCACAAGGGCTTCGAGACGGAGATGGACCAGCACGGCGCCTTGTGCTGGTCGGAGATCTTCACCCGCGAGCCGGAGAAGTCCGACGCCTTCTTCCCCGCCGTCTTCGGCTACGGGCAGCAGCAGATGGAAGACGGGGAGATGGACTTCCGGCTCTACACCCTCGGCAGCAAGGAGAACATGGCCCTGGGACGGATGAAGATGACGGACGACTTCCCGCCCGACATCCCGCCGTGGATCAACGTCTACTTCAACGTCCCCGACTGCGACGCCGCCGTCGCCAAGGCCACCAAGCTCGGCGGTGTGCTGCGCTTCGGCCCGATGACCAGCCCGTTCGGCCGGTTCGCGGCGCTGAGCGACCCGCAGGGCGCGAACTTCTCGGTGATCGACACCGGCACGACCGAGGGTGACATGCCCAAGCTCAGCGACGTCTCCTGACCGACTCCGCGGCCGGGCACCCGGCCCGCCCATGGCATGATCGGACACATGCGTGAACGTGTAGTGGCCGCGTGCGACGGGGCTTCGAAGGGAAACCCCGGACCGGCAGGCTGGGGCTGGGTCGTTGCCGACGAGACCGAGGCCCCGGCCCGCTGGGAGGCGGGACCGCTCGGCAGGGCCACCAACAACGTCGCGGAACTCACCGCTCTGGAACAGCTGCTCGCCGCGACCGACCCCGGCGTACCGCTGGAGATCCGCATGGACTCGCAGTACGCGATGAAGGCCGTCACCACCTGGCTGCCGGGCTGGAAGCGCAACGGCTGGAAGACGGCCGCCGGCAAGCCGGTCGCCAACCAGGATCTGGTCGTACGCATCGACGAACTGCTTGACGGCCGCACGGTCGAGTTCCGCTACGTCCCCGCCCACCAGGTGGACGGCGACCCGCTGAACGACTTCGCCGACCGCGCCGCCAGCCAGGCCGCGACCGTGCAGGAGGCCGCGGGCAGCGGGCTCGGCTCACCGGAGCCGCCGCCCTCCCCGGACACCCCGAAGGCCAAGTCGGCCCCGCGCCGCAAGGCTGCGGCGCCGCGGAAGAACGGCAGCTCCTCGCGCACCATCAAGGCCAAGTTCCCCGGCCGCTGCCTCTGCGGCCGCGGCTATGCGGCGGGCGAGTCCATCGCCAAGAACACGCAGGGCTGGGGCCACCCGGAATGCCGGACCGCCGAGGCGTGACGATGAGCCCTACGGGGCTCAGGCCGCGTCGAAGGTGTAGTGCGACGTGTGGTCCAGCAGGTCCGTGGGGCGCACGTCGTTCCACGGCTTCATCGTGTCGTTGAGGTCGATCACATTGGGCGTACCGGTCGCCGGCAGATAGCCGGAGCCGGGGTGCCGGCGCTGCCAGTCCGCCCACAGCTTGTCGATGTAGGCGTGGTGCAGCCAGAAGACCGGGTCGTTGGGCGACGCGCCGGTGGCCATCTGCCCGCCGACCCACACATGCACCCGGTTGTGCAGATTGACGCCGCGCCAGCCCTCCAGATGGTTGCGGAAGCCGTCCGACGCGCTGTTCCAGGGCGCCATGTCGTACGTCGCCATGGCGAGCACCGACTCCACCTCGGCCCGGGTCGGCAGCTCCCGGACGCCGGCGCCGAGCGCCCGGCGCAGAAACGTACGCCCGTCGACGCGTACGTTGATCTGCCAGTTGCCGGCCGACGCCGCGAACGGGCCGTCCATCACCTGTCCGTCGCGGCTGCGCCCCGTGCCGCCGAGGAAGTCGGGCGCCCACAGCGAGGACCGTATCGAGCGGTCGGTGCTCCAGTCCCAGTACGGCAGCGCGACCGAGGCGTCCACCTCCTGCAGCGCGCGCTCGAACTCGAGCAGGAATCTGCGGTGCCAGGGCAGGAAGGACGGTGAACGGTGGCCGGTGCGCTCGCCGTTGTCGGTGTCGCCGACGATGAAGGCGTTGTGGGTCGTGACGAACTCGTCGTAGCGGCCGCTGCGCTTCAGCTCCAGGAGCGCGGAGACGAATCGCCGCTTCTCGTCGGCGGTGAGCAGGGCCTGGTTCTTGCGGACGGTCATGGTCGCTGGTGCTCCAAAGTGCGGGTGGGTCGGGTCAGTTGACGGACGGACGGACGGCGGGCGGTCGGCGGTTGCCCGGTGTGTCGGGCGGCGGGGCGGCCGGTGGATCAGCCGGTGGGGAAGGGGAGGAGTGCGGCGCCCTGCAGTTCGTCCACGGCGGCACGGGCCGCGGCGCGCGGCGTGGACACCGGGTCGTAGTGGCTGACGATGCTGATCCAGCTGCCGTCGGCGTTGCGCATCACATGCAGTTCGACCCCGTCGACGAGCACGGCGTATCCGGCGCCGTGGTGCTCGTGACCGCCGCCCGAAGCCGGCCTGCCCTGTATCCGGCGGCCCTTGTAGACCTCGTCGAAGGGCGACGGGGCCGGGGCGTGGTGGTCGTGCGCGGCGGTGGACGCGGTGGACGCGGCGGGGATGGCGGACGCGGTGTTGGCGGTGGGGGCGGTGACCGTCTGGACACCGGCGACGGTGGCGAGGGCGGCCGCTGCGGTGAGCGCACGGCGACGGCTGAGTTCCGGCATGCGGACCTCCTGGGTTGGTTCGGTTGACGACTCCGCATGCCTATCGGGCCGGACGAGAGCGGAAGAAATCGCTCGGCAGTGGTTGGCCCCGATCCGGACAAGTGACTACATGTCGTGCAAGGTTGAATGAAGATGATCTTGCCGCAATAGCGGCTGTGAAGACCCGGAACGGGAAATTCCTCCCCCGGGAGATCGCGTTCCGGATGGTCCTTCGCCGGCGGAGCCGGTGCGCGTGGTCCACCTCACGCGCGGAAAGTGGCGCGATCCGCAATGCCGCGGGATGGGGTGTCCGTCCTGCTACTCTGCCGAGCAGATATGGCCGATTTGAGTATTTTCAAGGGGTATGTGTGAAGATCGCCTGTGTCGGTGGCGGGCCCGCGGGCCTCTACCTCTCGATCCTGCTGAAGCTGCGGGACCCGTCGCACGACATCACCGTCCACGAGCGCAATCCGGAGGGCTCCACCTACGGCTGGGGTGTCACGTACTGGCGCGGACTGCTCGTCAAGCTGTACGAGCACGACCCCGTGTCCGCTCGCGCCATCGAGGAGAGCTCGGTCCGCTGGGACGAAGGCGTCGCCCACGTCCGGGGCGTGACGACCCGTCGGCCCAGCGACTCGGGGCACGGCATCGGCCGCCACCGGCTGCTGGAGATCCTCGCCGAACGCGCCCGCGCACTGGGTGTACGGCTGGACTACGAGCACGAGATCATGCCGGAGAACCTTCCCGCCGCCGATCTGGTCGTGGCGGGCGACGGCGTGCACAGCTCCCTGCGCAACCAGTACGCCGACCACTTCGGTACCCAGGCCAGAGCCGGCCGCAATCGTTACCTCTGGCTCGGCACCAGCAAGGTCTTCGACGCGTTCACCTTCGCCTTCGTCGAGACCGCCCATGGCTGGATCTGGTGCTACGGGTACGGCTACGGCCAGGGCTTCGGCCCCGACGCCAGCACCTGCGTCGTCGAATGCGCCCCCGAGACCTGGACCGGGCTGGGCTTCGACACCGCGAGCGAGACCGACGGACTGGCCCTGCTGGAGCGACTCTTCGCCGACGTCCTCGACGGCCACCCCTCATCGGCCGCTCCGGCGCCGACGGCAGCGACCAGTGGCGGCCCTTCCGCACCTTCTCCAACGACACCTGGCACCACGACAACCTCGTCCTGCTCGGCGACGCCGCCCACACCACGCACTACTCCATCGGGGCCGGCACCACCCTCGCGCTGGAGGACGCCATCGCCCTCGCCGACGCGCTGCACGAGCACCCGGTCCTCCCGCAGGCGCTCGCCCACTACGAACGGGAGCGCAAGCAGGCGCTGTTGTCCATCCAGAGCGCGGCCCGCTACAGCGCCCAGTGGTACGAGAACCTGCCCCGCTATCTCCAGTTGCCCCCGGACCAGATGTTCGCCCTGCTCGGCCAGCGCCACTCACCCCTGCTGCCGCACCTGCCGCCGCAGCTGTACTACAAGATCGACAGGGCGGCCGGGCAACTGGAGGCGATGCGCCGTCTCAAGCGCTGGCTCGGACCGAAGGTCGCGCGCACCGTGCACGCCCGGGCCCTGGCATCCCGCACCTAGAGCCTCACCGGAACAGCCGGTCGAGGAAGGCGTTGCCGAACACGCCGTGCGGGTCGAGGCGGTCCAGGACGCCGGAAGCCTCGCCCCACACGCCCTCCCCGAACGTGCCGGGCACGACCGTGCCCAGCACCTCCCCGTCGCTCCAGGCGGCCTCCTTCGTGTAGGCCCAGCCCTTCGACCACTCGACGCGGGTCATGGCGTACCCGCCGTCGAAGGTGCGCAGCAGAAACCGCTCGATCTGGCTCAGGAAAGCCTCCGCGTACGGCGTTGTGGGCAGCGTCAGGATGTTCAGCCAGACGGCCGTGTCCCACTCGGGACGGTCCTCGCGTGGACGGAGCGCCGACAGCAGCGGGGTCCGTGCCCCGTCCAGGCCGACGTCCGCCGGATCGTCGAGGCCGGTCACCCGGATCTCCACCGACCCGTTGACGGGGAACTGCCCCCGGTCGGCGTACGCCGCGAGACGCTCCCGGTAGAAGGCCGTGAACTCGGCGACGACGCGCTGTACTTGCGCCCTGCTGGTGAGCACCGCGTAGCCGTCCGTGGCGATCCTCAACGTCGTCGGCCGCAGATAGAGCAGCGTGTTCTTCGACGGACCCCAGATGTCCCGCGACAGCGTCGCCACCAGTCCGAGTGCGGCCACGTCGTACTGTGCGTTGCCGAGCACCGGTGCCAGATACCAGGCCCCGTCCGACACGATGTGCCCCACCAGGTCCGCGACCGGGGTCGGGACGCTGTCGGAGAACGGGTAGTTGTACGGCCCTGTCACGCGCCGCGAGGCCGGCGGCCGGGTGGGGGAGACACTCCACGCCTTCAGCCACGGGAACTCGGTGAAGGCGAACCAGATGGCTTCGACCCGCCCGGCCCGGTCCAGGAAGCTCGCGAAGGTACGACCGTCGGTGCCGGGTGCGGCGAACAGCTCGCCCGCCGGGATGTCCGTACGGCTGACGCACCGAAGGCTGGTGTTCGCGCCGACGCGCAGCACGACCTCGGTGACCAGGGAGCGGCCGAGGTGGGCGAGCAGGGCGGCGCAGTCCGCTTCGTCACGGCCGTAGGTGCGCAGCACGTACGCGCTACTGGCCTCGTCCCAGACGACGGCCGTCAGTGACAGCACGAGATTGCTCAGCGAACCGTATGTGTGCCCGGGCAGCCGCTGTTCGCCGCGCGCCGGTACGGCGGTGCCGTGCGCGTCGACGGCCAGGGCGCCGCCCAGGGTGAGGTTGCCGGGCGCCGGTACGGCGGTGACGCCGAGGCCGTGTTCCTCCAAGTAGGTGAGCAGGGCCTCCAGGGTGACGCCGGTGCCGGCGCGCACGGCCGTCGGCGACTCAAGGGACAAGCCGGTGAGATGGGAGGCGGTGTCCACGAGGAGGACCGGCGCGTCCGGCGGGGTGCCCTGCGTGATGGTCAGCGGCGACCAGCCGTGCGAGGCACCCCGGGCACGGACTCTCCAACCGTGCCGCCAGGCCCAGTTGACGACGGCGACCACCCGCTCGGGGCGGGCCGGTGCGCAGGCCCACAGGCCGTCGGCAGTGATCTCGCCGACCCAGTTGCGGTACGCCGAGCGGTAGAGCGCCACATCGGCCGGGAAGCCGGGCAACTCCTGTGCCGCGGCGGCCGGATCCGCCGGCAGCAGAGTCGGTACGGCGGTCAGGGCGGCTGCCCTGCGCAGGAAGCCCCTGCGGCTGAAGTCGTCGGTCACGGGCTCACGCTAGGGACCGCCTTGACAGGCACCGCTCGCCTGTCGATTTGATTCACCCATGTGAGTGATGGATTCACAGGTAACGAGGCGGAGGGGCCTGTTCCGCGCACATGGATGACGAATGACACACTGACGCCATGGACGAGCGTGTAATCGGTAGGTCGGGTCAGCGGGCATCCGTCGTCGGTCTCGGTACGTGGCAGCTGGGCGCCGACTGGGGAGACGTCGACGACCAGGAAGCCCTGGCGGTGCTGGAGGCGGCGGTCGAGTCGGGAGTGACCTTCTTCGACACCGCCGACGTGTACGGCGACGGCCGCAGCGAGCAGACCATCGCCACGTTCCTGCGCGCCAGGCCCGAGCTGGACATCTTCGTGGCGACCAAGATGGGCCGCCGCGTCGACCAGATCCCCGAGAACTACGTCCTCGACAACTTCCGCGCCTGGAACGACCGTTCGCGGCGCAACCTCGGCGTCGACCGCCTCGACCTGGTCCAGCTGCACTGCCCGCCGACGCCCGTCTACTCGACGGACGAGGTGTTCGACGCCCTCGACACCCTTGTCGCGGAGGAGCGCATCGCCGGGTACGGCGTCAGCGTGGAGACCTGTGAGGAGGCGCTGACCGCGATCGCCCGACCGGGTGTCACGAGCGTGCAGATCATCCTCAACCCGTTCCGCATGAAGCCCCTGCGCGCGGTGCTGCCCGCCGCGCACGAGGCCGGCGTCGGCATCATCGCCCGGGTGCCGCTGGCCTCCGGTCTGCTGTCGGGCAAGTACACCAAGGACACCGTCTTCGCCGCGAACGACCACCGCACCTACAACCGGCACGGCGAGTCCTTTGACCAGGGCGAGACCTTCTCGGGCGTCGACTACGCCACCGGCGTCGAGGCCGCGGCCGAGTTCGCCGAGCTCGCCCCGCAGGGCTACACGCCGGCCCAGCTGGCGCTGCGCTGGATCATCCAGCAGCCGGGTGTGACGACCGTGATCCCGGGCGCCCGTACCCCCGAGCAGGCCCGTGCCAACGCGGCCGCCGCCGCGCTGCCGGAGCTGTCCGGGGACACGCTCGACGCGATCCGGGACCTCTACGACCGGAGGATCCAGGACCAGGTGGCAAACCGCTGGTAGACGCGTACGGCTCCGGGACGGCCGCCCGGCTGCACCCGGAGCCCCGCTGTTTGAATGTTCACCGCCGGGGTTACCCGCAGTGCATGACCACGAAGGAAAACCGGACAGGACGCGACGAGACCCAGGAAGAGCGTGCCGACCGCATGTGGGGCGAGCTCATCCAGGAGGTCAGGGTGGCCCAGATGGGCGTCCAGATCCTGTTCGCCTTTCTGCTCACCGTCGTGTTCACACCGAAGTACGACACCCTCAGCGACACGGACCAGACCATCTACATCGTGACGGTCGTCCTGGGCGCCACCGCGACGGGTGCCCTGATCGGTCCCGTGTCCCTGCACCGTCTGGTGTCGGGGCGCCGCATCAAGCCGCAGGCGGTGGAGTGGGCCTCCCGGCTGACGCTCCTCGGCCTGATCCTGCTGCTGGCCACCATGGCGGCCGCGCTCCTGCTGATCCTGAGGGTCGCCACGCACGACGACTGGGTGCCCTGGCTGGTGACGGGCGTGGTCATCTGGTACGTGGTGTGCTGGTTCGGGCTGCCGTTGTGGACCCGCCGCCGCCACACAGAGTGAGCGGCGGCGCCTCGACGGTATGCGGTATGAGGGCGGCTACTCGGCTCGCGCCGAGTTCGGCTGAGTCCCGCGCAGCGTAGCGATGCACGTGGAGATGGCCTGCTGGAGCTCCTCCAACTGCTGGACCATGTCGTCCTCGACGAACTCCTGCACATCGTCGAAGGTCAGCTCCTCGAAGACCTTCGTCGCCCGCTGCAGGCTGCTGTAGAACTTCGTCCGCCGCTCCTGCACCCACAGCTCGGGATCGGCTTCCACGGTCTCGGCGACGAGGGACTTCATGGTGTCGTAGGCCTCGGTGGCCCACTCGCCGGTGTCCTGCTCGTCCTCCAGCTCGTCGAGAAGCGACAGGTGCCGCTCGGCCTCCTGGCGCACGTCGACGGGCGCGTCGACGGTCTGCCCGGCCGGGGTCTTGATCTGGCCGGACTCGGCGATCTGGCGGACGTACCCGATTCGGTCGGCCGACCTGCTCTCGGTGGCGACGGCCTTCTTGAGGTCGTCGGTGCGGACGACGTCCCGCGCCAACTCGGCCTGCAGATCGGGGTCCTCGCGGACCCGGTCGAGGAGCGCCTGGCGGGCCGCGCGGGCGGTCGAGGAGTCGGCGAGGATCGCGGCACGCAGCGCGGTGGGGTTCTCGGCGACCTCCAGCGCCTTCGTCGGGCGGATGCCCTCGGCCTCGGCGGCCTCGGTGATGGCGGTGCCCCGCTCCGAGGTGGCGCTGTTGCGGGAGACGTAGTAGCCGAGCCACACGTCGGCGTCGGGCAGATCCACTTCTTGGCCGGGCGTGAGCGTCTCGAAGTGGGGGACGAGACCGTCGTCGGCGGCGCGGTCCCAGGCCTTGTAGTAGCGCATGACGCGGTCGGGGGAGCACCCGGCGAGTTCGGCGAACTCCTTCGCTGACACCTTCGGCGTCTCGCCCGCGCTCTGCCCGCCAGGCCGTACGCTGCGCGCCACCATCAGGCCGAAGGCCCACCCTCCGGTCCGCGCGTAGACGCCGAACTCACGGGCGTCCCGCGCGACGAGATCGGACAACGGGGGCTGGGACGCGGGGGACGTCTCGGGCGGGACGAACGCCAGTGTCACGGATGACTCTCCTGTTGGGGCTGCTCGGAAGGCACCGCCGGGAAGGCTCGGGTGCCGACCGGCAGCCTATGGCACCCGGGGACCATGCTCTCGCGGTCCCCGGTGCCGCCGGGACCGGTGCGCGTGCGCTCGCGTGCGTCAGCCGAGCGCGTCCCGCAGCGCCGGCAGCAGCGTTGTCTTTGCCCAGTCGATGTAGGGCCGTTGCTCCTCGCCGCCGATCTGGACGAGGGCGACCTCGGTGAAGCCGGCCGCGGCGAACGGGCGGACGGCCTCGACGAAGGCGTCCACGTCGTCGCCGCACGGGATCGCGTCGGCGACGTCGTCCGGGGTGACGAACTGGGTCGCCGCCTCGAAGGAGTCCGGGTGCGGCAGCTCCGCGTTGACCTTCCAGCCGCCGCCGAACCAGCGGAACTGGGAGTGGGCGCGCTTGATCGCGGTGTCCCGGTCGGGGTCGTAACACACGGGCAGCTGCCCCACGCGCGGCTTGCCCGCACCGCCGTGCCGGTCGAACGCCGCCAGGAGGTCCGCCTTGGGTTCCGTGGCGATCACCAGGTCGCCGAGCCGGCCCGCGAGCTCGCAGGACTGCTCACCGGAGACGGCGATGCCGATCGGCGGCGGCTGGTCCGGCAGGTCCCACAGACGGGCCGACTCCACGTCGAAGTGCGTGCCGCGACGGTTCACATGGCCGCCCGCGAAGAGCGCGCGGATGATCTCCACGGCCTCCTCGAACATCTCGTGCCGTACGTCCACGGACGGCCAACCACCGCCCACGACATGTTCGTTGAGGTTTTCCCCGGAGCCGAGCCCCAGCCGGAACCGGCCCTCGGAGAGCAGTTGCATCGTGGCCGCCTTCTGCGCGACCACAGCCGGGTGGTAGCGGAACGTCGGACACGTCACGTAGGTCATCAGGGGAATCCGTGACGTGGCCTGGGCGGCAGCGCCCAGTAGGCTCCACGCGTACGGAGAGTGACCCTGCGAGCGCAGCCACGGAAAGTAGTGGTCCGAGGTCACAGAGAAGTCGAAGCCGGCTTCCTCGGCGCGGACCAGATGGTCCACCAGGTCACGAGGGGCGGCCTGCTCGGTCATCATCGTGTATCCGATCTGCACCATGCGGCCCGAGTCCCCGGACACGGGTGGTGAAAACGGGATCGACGGGACGGACGGAACGGGACGCGGGGTCGGGCGCGAAAGCCTCTGTCACCGCCCCGGTATCGGAGAGGATGCTCGCATGAGTGTTCGCCCGCTGCCTTCGAGCACGCCCGCCGCCCAGGGCGTCGACGCCTCAGGTGTCCTCGCCTTTCTCGACGCCCTCGACACCGCCCCCGACATCGAGCCGCACAGCCTGATGATCCTGCGCCACGACCGGCTCGTCGCCTCCGGCTGGTGGGCGCCGTACACCCCCGAACGCCCGCACCTGCTCTACTCGATCAGCAAGAGCTTCACCGCGACCGCAGCCGGGATCGCCGCCGGCGAGGGGCTCATCCGCCTCGACGACCCGGTGATCTCCTACTTCCCGGAGCTCGACGCCGACATCACCGATCCGCGCAGCCGCGCGATGCTCGTGCGGCATGTGGCGTCCATGGCCAGTGGGCACGAGACCGACGCATTCGACGAGGCGCGCGCACGGGACCGTGAGGACCTCGTCCGCGGGTTCCTGCTGGCGCCACCGCCCCGCGACCCGGGCACGGTCTTCGCCTACAACCAGCCCGCCACCTTCACGCTCGCCGCCATCGTCCAGCGGGCGAGCGGTCAGTCGCTGACCGACTATCTCCGGCCGCGCCTGCTGGACCCGCTCGGCATCGGCGAGGTCGCGTGGTTGCGCTACCGCGGCGGCCAGGAGCTCGGGTTCAGTGGACTGCACGCCACGACTGACGCGATGGCCAGGCTGGGCCAGTTGTATCTGCGGGGCGGGGTGTGGGACGGCGAGCGGCTGCTGCCCGAGTGGTGGGTGGCCGAGGCGACGCGCCCGCAGATTTCGAACTCCGGTGTCATGCCCGGGGGCGACTGGCAGCAGGGCTACGGCTTCAAGTTCTGGATGTCCCGGCACGGCTATCGCGGCGACGGCGCGTTCGGTCAGTTCTGCCTGGTGCTGCCCGAGCAGGACGCCGTGATCGCGACGACCGCGGACACCTGGAACATGCAGGCTCTCCTTGACCTGGTCTGGAAGCATCTGCTGCCCGCGTTCCGCCCCGCGCCACTGACGGGCGGCGAGGCAGCGGACGTGGCCCTGGCCGCGCGGCTGGCGGGCCTGGCGCTGCCGCCCGCCGCCGGTGAGCCCGCGCCACCCCAGCAGAGCGAGGCCTGGTCCGCCGCCGCGTTCACCCCGTACGGCGATGGCGGCGGGAGGCTGTCCAGGCTGACCGCGATCGACCTCGCGCCGGACGGAGACGGCTGGGCCCTGACGCTCACCGAGGACGGCCACCCGCTCCGGCTGCGGCTCGGGGACGCCGGCTGGACCGTCACTGAGGGGCCGGTGCCCACTGCGGTCAGCGGCGGCTGGACCGACGCGGACACCCTCGCCGTGGACATCGCCTTTCTGGAGACCCCGCACCACCTGGAGGTGACGTGTTCCCTCAAGGAGCGGACGTTCACGGCGCGGTGGCGGACGGAGCCGCTGCACCCCCTGCCGCTGCGGGCGATGTGCGCACCCCGAGTGCCGGCCTGATCAGGCTTCGGGCACGCGGAAGGTGCGCAGGACGGTGTCCAGGGCCCCCTGGTTGCCGGCGTCGTTCCAGTCGTCCGCCGGGGTCGTCCAGCGCAGCGAATAGCCGAGGTGGTCGCCGATGAGGAAGCCGCGGCCGAAGGTGCGCACCCGGGTGTCGTCCACGTCGGCGAGCCACTGGATGTCGGCGGCCTTGTACCCCTGGTACGTGGTGGCCTCGATGTCGCCGATGCGTTCGTAGTCGGCGGCGGACCGCTTCAGTCCTGGCTCGACGTCGTCGCGCCACACGGCGACGGGGTCCGGGCCGACGCGTTCGCTGTAGGTGACCGCGAGCGTGCGCGGATCGCTTTCCGCCCCGAACACGACCCGGTACGCCAGGTCGGAGGCGCGCGTGGTGTTGAGGGGTTTCCAGTCCTCGGGCAGGGCGAGGGAGAAGCCCTCCGGTGAGGTGTATGTCCGGAAGCCGGAGGGCAGCCCCGTGCCCGAGGGGGACGCCGTGGGGGAAGCGGTCCCGGGCGCGCTCTTCGTGGGGGAGGCCGTGGGTTCCTGCGTGGGGGACACGGTCGGAGCCGGAGTGGCGGGCTCCGTGGCAGGGGCCGACGGGCTGGGTGCCGTACCGGCCGCCGAGGGGTCCGAGTCGTCCGACCGGTCGCTGGTCACCACCAGGACGGCCGCGGCGACCGTGACGACGGCGAGCGCGGTGCCGGCGATCATGGCGCGCCTGCCCCAGCCCGGCCCGACGGCGTAGAGACCGCGCAGCCGGGGGCGCGGCTCGGACGGCAGGGGCGTCTCGGGATCCTCATTGAGGACGCGCACGAACGCCTCGCGGACCACGGGTCTGCTCAGCCGCTCCCGGGAGTCCTTGCGCAGCAGTCCCTGTACGGCCTGGGTGAGCGGCCCGGCACGCACCGGGGCGCGCAGCGGAAGCCGGTCCACACCCTTCAACGTGGCCTCGGGGCGGTCCCGTTCGCGATAGGGCGGACGCCCCTCGACCATGGCGTACAGGATCGAGCCGAGCGCCCACAGGTCGGACGCAGGGCCGATGCGCTCGTCGCGGGCCTGCTCCGGTGAGGCGTACGACGGTGCGGCGACCCGGGGCGCAAGGGTCGCGCCGGCCAGCCCGAAGCCGGTGACCACCACGGTGCCGTCGCCGCGCACGAACACCTGGCCGGGGCTCAGTTCGCCGTGTGTGATGCCGGCGACGTGCGCCGCCTCCAGTACGTCGAGCAGTTCGAGGCCGATGCGCGCGGCCCGCACGTAGTTGAACGTGCCCTGCTGGGTGAGGAGTTCACCGAGGGGCGTGCCGTCGATCCACTCGGTGACGATCCACAGGTTCCCGCCGTCCTCGATGGCGTCCACGACGGTGGCGACCGCGCCCGGGCGCAGCAGCCCCATCCGCTCGGAGGCGCGCAGGATGCGCGAGGTGGCCCGGCGCCTGTCGTCCGGGCTCGGATCGTCGGGGAGCCCGATCTGCGTGAGGAGGAACGGGTGTTCGCTCCCGATGTCCTCGCCGTAGTAACTGACGCGGTTCGTCTCGCTGTGCACGACATCGACGAGCCGGTACCTTCCGGCGACCAACTCGGATGTGGAGACGCGCGCCTTGACCATGGCCATCCCTCGCTGAACCCCTGATTCTCATTTCTCACAGGAAGTACGAGAGACGGGACAGGCAGCGTTCAACGAAAACCCCAACTAAAGGGCCGTTCCTTTCCATTGCTTCTTACGCGTGAGTAACCTGACGAATAAGTAAGGAATTCGAGCCTGCGTTTCAGTGAACCCCGAAATCCGCCGCCCAGCGCAGCACGTCCCCGGTCGTCGCGTTGCCCCCGCACACCACCAGCCCGAGCCTCGCGCCGTCCCCCACCTGCTCCAGGACGCGCCGGGCCGCGGGCAGCAGACAGCCGGCGGCCGGCTCGGTCCACAGCTTGGCGTGCTCGGCGAGATCGAGCACACCCCGCACCGCCTCCCGGTCCGGCACCACGAGCACCTCGTCGACCAGGGCGGACACATGGTCGTACGTCAGCCGGGACGCGGTCGGCGCGCACAGCGTGGACACGATCGACGACAGCGCCACCGGCACGGGCCCGCCCGCCGTCAGCGCCTCGGACATCGCCTCGGCGCCCTGGGTCTCCACGCCCCAGATCCGTACGTCCGGACGGCGCGCCCGCAGCGCGACCGCGACGCCGGAGATGAGCCCGCCGCCCCCGACGCTCACGATCACGTCCGTGAGCTCGCCTGCGTCGCCGTCGAGCTCCAGTCCGACGGTGCCCTGGCCGGCGATCACCAGCGGGTCGTCGAACGGATGGACGAGCGTCAGCCCCTCGTCCCGCAGCCGCGTGACGAGAGAGAACGCTCCGTCCATGTCGTCCGTCAACCGCACCGACGCCCCGGCGCCTCGGGCGATCTCCACGGCGCGGGCCGGCGCCGAACGCGGCATCACCACGGTGGCCTTCACATCGAGGACGGCGGCCGTCATCGCGAGGGCGATCCCGTGGTTGCCACCGCTCACCGCCACCACCCCGGCCGCGCGCTGGGCCTCGGTCAGCGACAGCAGCTTCGCCGTCGCCCCGCGGGCCTTGAACGACCCGGTGCGCTGCAGCAGTTCGAGCTTGGCCGTCACCGGGACGCCGAGCAGGGCCGACAGTCCGGGGCTGGGCACGGTCGGTGTGCGGACGACGTGGCCGGCGATGAGGTCGGCCGCGGCTTCGACGTCGGAGATCCCTATCAAGGCAGTCACCCTTCCGGCGTGGGGCGGGGTCCACGCCGTTGGCACCCTGACGCGGGAGGCGACGCCGGTCAACCCGGGCTTGCCGCGGGCGGCACGATGATCCCGCGATCAGCGCCCCGCCGCGAGCCGGGCCTTCACAGGTCGCGCCGCACCAGGAGGTCGAGCAGCGACCGCAGTTGTCCGGCGGGGCCATCCTGCAGGGATGGCCGGTCAGCGGGGCCTCTGTGGCGGTCATGTTGGCGCCGGTCAGTCCGGGCTTGCCGCGGCCGTCATGACGATCCGGCGATCACCGCCCCGCTTCGAGCCTGGCCTTCACAGGTCGCGCCGCACCAGGAAGTCGAGCAGCGACCGCAGTTCCCCGGCGGGGCCGGCCTCCAGTGGCACGTCGGCCAGAGCGGTCTCCACGGCGGTCACGTGGCGCCGGGCCTCCGTGAGCGCGGCCGAGCGGCCGCCTGCCTCCTCGATCAGTGAGGCGACCTCGGCGGGGTCGGCGGCCGATTCCAGGAGCGCGGCCAGACGGCCGCCGGCGGGTGAGTCGAGCGCGGCCAGCACGGGGAACGTCTTCTTGCGCTCCCGCAGATCGCCGTACACCGGCTTGCCGGTGACGGCCGGGTCGCCCCAGATGCCCAGCAGATCGTCAACTACCTGGAAGGCGATGCCCAGATGCCGGCCCGCCAGGTCAAGGGCGGTGACCGTCGCAGGCGGCGCACCGCCGAGCAGGGCGCCCAGCGCGGCGGCGCAGCCCAGCAGGGCGCCCGTCTTGTGCTCGGCCATCGTCCGGTACTCGTCCGTCCGCACGCGCTCAGGCCCCGTCCACGGACGCGTGGCGAACAGCAGGTCGTCCGCCTGCCCGCGCACCAGGTCCTGCAACGCCACGGACAGCAGCCGTACGGCCCGCGGCCCCGCAGGTGCGGCGGCCAGCGTCTCGACGGCCAGCGCGAACAGCGCGTCACCCGCGAGGACGGCGGGTCCCGTGCCGTACGCCTTCCACACGGTGGGGCGGCGGCGCCGGGACGTGTCGCCGTCCATGATGTCGTCGTGCAGCAGGGAGAAGGCGTGCACCAGCTCCACCGCGACCGCACCGGGCACCGCGAGCCGCCCGGGCGCGCCGGCCGCCTCGGCCCCGAGCACGGCCAGCGCCTGCCGCACGCCCTTCCCGCCGGAGGCGGCGGCCGGCGCGCCACCCATCTCGCACCAGCCGAAGGAGTACGCGGCCATCTCACCGACCCACGGATGGGTCCGCCCCACGGCCTCCCGCAGCGCGGGCCGCACCAATGCGCGGCAGCGGTCGAGGACCTGGCGGGCGTCGGGCGGAGCCTGAACCGGCGAGGTGTGCTCCTGGATGCCGGACGGAGCCCGGAGAGCGGAAGGGGAGGCCGTCACCGCAGGACCCCCGCCCCGGCGCCCGCCATGGCATCCTCGCCCACGCCGAACTCCTCCTGCGCCCGCGCCACCATCTCCCTGGCGTGCCGCAGCCCGATCCGCTCCAGCACTCCGGCCAGCTCGGCCAGTTCGGTGGCCGTCTCGGCCCGGTCGCGCCCCAGTTGCGCACGCGACTTGGCCAGCCCCAGCCGGGACAGTGCCTCCCCGCGTGGCTCCCTCATGGCGCGGAACTCGGCGAGCGCCTGCTCGTACAGGGCGCGGGCCTCGGTGTAACGTCCGGCGCGGTAGAGGACGTTGCCCCGCATCTTGTGGTTGTAGGCCAGGGCGCTGGACAGCTTCATCGCCCGGCACGTGGTCTCCGCCTCGGACAGCAGGGCCAGGGCCCGTTCCGTGTCGCCGTCGCGCACGGAGACGACGTCGGCGAGCCCTCGCAGCGCCCAGGCGTGGCCACGCCGGTCCTCGGCGCCCGCGGCGATCTCGGCCGCCTCCTCGAACAGGTCGTACGCGGTGTCGTACGAGCCGGTGTTGCGGTGGATCTGGGCGATGCCCTCCAGTGCCCACACGGTGTGCCGCGCCTCGCCGCGCCGCCGGGCCTCGGCCAGTAGCTGCTCGTGCAGCCGGTGGACGGCGTCGTAGTCGCCCTGGATGCGGCCGGTCTCGGCGAGGCCGGCCAGGGAGTAGCCGCGTACGACGATGTCGCCGCCGCGCTCGCCGAAGTCCGCCGCGAGCTGGAGCAGCCGCCGAGCCAGGGCGAACGACCCCCGCTGCCGGGCCAGCGTGCCGCCGCTCCACAGCGCCCAGGCCATCGCCGCGGTGTCGTCGGCCTCCCGGGCGGCGCGGTAGCTCGCCTTCCATGCCCGGTCCGCGTCCCCGATCTGCCCCAGCCGGCGGTGCGCCTCGGCGACCGCGAGCCCTGAGCGTGCCGCCTCGCCGTGCTGCCCGGCCCGCTCGGCCGCTCTCAACTGCTCGGTGCCGGCGGCCAGTACGTCCGTCAGCGAGGAGTTCACGGACAGCTTGGTCAGGGCTCCCTGGTACTCCGGGGCGAATGCCTTGCCGTACATCGATGCCTCTCGATCGATATACACGCCATCTCTACTCTCTGTGTATACGCAGTGCGTATACGTGATGGGTATACATGGCGTGTATAGAGCGTTGAAAACCTGCCCTGGCCGGAAAGGGCGGCCAGGGCTTCACTTGTTGTCGATCAAGACGTCGGCAAGGCGGACGGGGTTGCTCGTGAGGCGCAGATCACCTCACGGCGGAGGTGTCAGTGCTGCTGGGACTTCTGCGGTGTCGCCTCGCTCGGCCGTACGACGACATAGCCCTGGCCCTGCAGCATCAGTTGCACGGCCTCCCCGGAACCGCCGCGCAGCATCGAGCCGAGGGACTGCGAGCGGTGCAGCGAGGTGTCCAGGCCCGCGGTCCAGCCGACGACGGCGTCCGTGTCGACGTACACCGGGTACTGCGGCGAGACCGGGATGACCAGCGGATTGCCCTCACACACCAGGCCCAGCCTGCCCTGCCCCGTGAAGACGCTGTTGAACAGGCCGCCGCCGGTGATGCCGGCACCCTTCACCGTCGCTATCCGGTACGACAACGAGGCGTCGAAACACAGGACGTTGCGGCCGTTGACCGTGAATTCGTCGCCGGGGTCGACATCGACGACGAAGCAGTTCTGCGCCTCGTGCGCGAACCAGGCCTCGCCCTGCCCGCGCACCGCCATCAGCGGCAGCCCCTCACCGGTCACCGCCCGCTTGAGCATGCCGCCCACGCCCTGGCCCTTGCGCTCGAACTGGAGGTTGCCGCGGTAGGCGACCATCGCGCCCTGACGGGCGTGCATCTCGCCGTTCACCGCGTACTTGATGCATTTGGCGTTCTCGATCGTCATGCCCGGCGCAGTGGCGGGCTGGACCATGTGCTCGTTGGAAAAGAGGTCACCCTTCATGCGGGCATCCTGTCCCGGACGCTCCCGTTCTGCCTAGATCGCGGCGTGTCGGATTCCCCGGATCCTCAGGCGCCGAAGAGCTGGGTCCAGTACGTGCCGGCGGGCCCGCCGCCCGCGAAGCCGATCCCTATGTGGCTGAAATCGGGCTTGAGGATGTTGGCGCGATGGCCCGGGCTGTTCATCCAGCCCTGCACGACCTCGGCGGGGGAGCGCTGACCGCATGCGATGTTCTCGCCGATCGAGCGCATGCGGGAACCCGCGGCGGCGGCCCGGTCCCAGGGCTGGGTCCCCTCGGGCGAGGTGTGGGAGTAGAAGGCCCGGGCCGCCATGTCGGCGCTGTAGGCCTGCGCCGCGGTGCTGAGCGCGGGATCGGCGGCGAGGGGACGCAGCCCGGCCCGGGCCCGCTCCCGGTTGGTGAGGTCGACGACCTCGGCCGCCGTGCGGGACAGGTCGCCGAGGGCCAACGGCCTGGCCCACAGCGCCGTCCAGTACGTGTCGCCCGAGCGGCCGCCCGTGACGTGCGCCAGCGCGGCGTGGAGGAAGGCCGGGTCGTGCAGGGTGCGGCGGGGCTGTTCGGTGCGCAGGCAGTACGCGACGAACTCGGCAGGGGTGCGGGGGCCGGATACCAGGTGCTCGCCGACGGTGACATACGTGTACCCGGTCCCGGTGATGCGCTGGTACACGGAGACGCCGTCGCGGCCCTCGGCGCCGAGCTGTCCCGCCGCTGCCATGGCGGAGGCGTGGGCCTGCGCGGCGGAGGCAAGGCGGGCGTCGAGGGTGACGGGCGGTGAACCGGCACTGGCACGCGCGGAGTTGACCAGGTCCAGGAAGCCGTCGCGATCGGGGGAAGGGATGTGCGGGACGGTGACGGCGGACAGGGTGTGCATCGCGGACCGAGCCGTCGGCCCGGCTGGAGTGATCGGTGCGGGTGCCGTGGCGACCGGGCTCGGCGTCGCGTCCTCGATGACGTCCACCCCGAAGTCGCGCGCCAGCCCCGCCAGCCCGTCCGCGTACCCCTGCCCAAGGGCCCGCAGCTTCCAGCCGTCGCCACGCCGGTAGATCTCCGCGAGCAGCAGCAAGGTCTCCTGCCGTGGGCGCGGCGGGGCGAACCGGGCTATCGCGCGGCCGCCCGGGCCGCTGACGTGGAGCACGGGGGCCGGCAGGCGGCCCAGGGGAGTACCCGGGTCGGCGGGGCTGACGACCACGGTGACCCGCGTGGCCCCGGGGCGCAGACGCTGCGGGTCGACGGTCAGGGTGTCGCCCTGGAGCCGGGCGCCCGGCGCGGACGGCTGGTTGTAGAACACGAAGTCGGCATCGCCGCGGACCTTGCCGCTGTCGTCGGTGACGAGCGCGGACACGTCGAAGGGGCCGGGCACCCGGACGGTGACGCTGCCGCCCGGGAGGGGCAGATTGCCCCCGGGAACCAACTCGCTCATCGGGCCGTCCTGGTGGGTCGTACGAGATCCGGTGGGATGCCGGTGGGGTTGTCCTGGAAACGTCCACCGGATCTCGCGGGTTCCCGCCCTGCCCGCGTCCTCAGCTCCCGTTCGGGCCCAGGGGAGCCGGATCCCGGGTTCGATGTCCTCGTGCCGTTCGACCACGGCGGCACGCTTTTGCGGCTTCGTCCGCTTGCCACAGAACGCGGACTCCAGCGTGCCCATCATGGAGTTGAGGACCGTGCCGTTGTTGGAGGTGTTGGCGAGCGCGGCAAGGCTGCGCCTGCCGTCCTTGGACGCGAACGCGTACGTGTAGTAGCCCTGCACGGCGCCCGTGTGGCCGTACACCGAGACGCCGCACGACAGATCGCGGCGCCGCAGCCCCAGCCCGTACGACTGCACGCCGCCCGCCGGCACCCAGCGCTGCATCTGGGCCAGCTGAGCCCGGGAGGTGAGCCGGCCGCCGAGCAGCGCCGAGAGGAACGTGTTGAGATCCCGCGTGCTGGAGATGACCGCGCCCGCGCTCTGCGCCCAGGACGCCGTCTGCTCGGTGGCGTCGACGAGCACCGCGCCGGCCGTGTCCGGCGTGAGATAGCCGCGGGCGTGACGCCCGGGGATCTTCGTGCCTGGGTGCACGTAGAACGTGTCGCGCAGCTTCAGCGGTTCGATGATCCGGTTCCGGTACTCGGTGCCCACGGAATGCCCGGTCAGCTTCTCGATGAGCATCCCGGCGACGACGAAGTTGGTGTTGGAGTAGGAGTAGGCGCCGCCCGGCTTCGTGGTCCGCGGCTTGCGCAGGGACCGGTTCACCAGCTGCCGGTACGTGAACACCTTGGTGCGGACCGCCTCGAAGCCGGGAACCGTCCGAGCGAACATCTCGTTGGTGTAGTCGTACAGGCCGCTGCGGTGGCTGAGCACATGCCGCACCGTGATGGCGCCGTCGGGCAGCAGCCCCGGCAGATAGCGGTTGACCGGGGCGTCCAGCTGCAGCCTCTTCTCCTGGGCCAGTTGCAGCAGGACGACGGCGGAGAAGGTCTTGGTGACGCTGCCGATGCGGAACCGGTCGGCGTTGTTGATGGCCCGCCCCGACTTGCGGTCGGCGACGCCCACGGCCGCCCAGTGGGCCGTACCGCCGTCGTCGAGGCGCGCGATCGCACCGGGCGCTCCCTGCTGCCGCGCCGTGCGCAGGACGTTCCAGATGCCGGTGACGTCCGGGGCGGGCAGGGCCGCCGCCTTGGCGTCGACCACGGCGGCGCTGGGCTGCCCGGGTGCGGCGTGTGCGGGGACCGCCAGGAGCGACATCAGGGCCGCCACCGCCGTACCTCTGACCACCGTTGCTGAGACCATCCGGATTCCTCACGTTTCTGTCGATGTGCTGCTCAGTCGATGTGCTGCTCATACGAGAACGATCAGCTTCGCGCGGGGCAACCCTCTCGCATCGCGTCAGATCGCCACAGACGACGCACAGTTGGACAGGCGGGGATCACCGGGTGGGAGTCCTCCAGAGGTTCGCCGAGGAATCCTGCTTCTTTTATTGACGGCGGAAAATAACCCCTCTAGGTTCCGGACATGTCCTCGATCCGCCGTGCCGAGACGTTCCCGGCGAACACGCCAGCCGCCTCGCAGATCTTCACCACGGTCCTGAGCCATGGGCCGCTCACCCGCCTGGAGGTGGCCCGGCGCGCGGGACTGTCCCCGGCCGCCGTCACCAAGGCGGTCCGGCCCCTCATCGAGGCCGGCTACCTCGTGGAGGACGCGGACGAGCCGGCCCGGCCCGCGCTCGGCCGCCCCGCCAACCCGGTGCGGGTCGACGGGGGACGGGCACTGTTCATCGGCATCAAGGTGACCGGCGACGAGGTCATCGCCGTCCTGACCGACCTGTGCTGCCGCATCCGCGCCGCCCGTCACGCCCCGCTCCCGGACCGCGAGCCCAAGCGGGTGCTCGCCTCGGTCGCCGAGCTGGCGGGCGAACTGCTTGCCGAGGCCGGTGACTCGGGCGTGCCGGTCCTCGGCCTCGGAATCGCCGTCTCCGGTGACGTGGATCGCGGCGCCGGAGTCGTCCGCTACTCCCCGTTCCTGGAGTGGCGGGACGTTCCCCTCTCCGAACTCGCCGCCGCGACCACCGGACTGCCGGTCACCGTCGACAACGACGTACGGGCCCTGACCGTCGCCGAGCAGTGGTTCGGCGCAGGTGTGGGGCTCTCCGACTTCGCTGTGGTGACTGTCGGCGCCGGCATCGGCTGCGGCCTCGTGGTGCACGGCAGGGTTGTCGCCGGGGCGCACGGCGTGGCCGGGGAGATCGGGCACGTGACCGTCGACCCGGCCGGCCCGCCCTGCCACTGCGGCAACCACGGCTGTGTGGAGGCCATCGCGGGGGACGCCGCGATCGTCCGGCGGATCCGCGAGACCACCGGCGTCGAGGTCACCGACACCGCAGAGGCCGTGGCCCTCGCCCACCGTGGTGTCGCCGGGGCGCGCGAGGCTTACGCGCGCGCCGGTGAGGCGATCGGCCGCGGCATCGCCACCGTGGCCAACCTGCTCGGCCCCGAGCGGGTGATCATCTCCGGCGAGGGACTCGCCGCCTACGACCTGTTCGCGGAACAGATCCGCGACGCCTTCGCCGCGGCCGCGTTCGGCTCCGCCGACCGGTGCGACGTACAGACCCGCCCGCTGCCCTTCGAGGAGTGGGCGCGCGGGCCGCGGCCACCGCGATCCAGTCCTTCATCAGAGCCGACGACCAGCGCCAGAACCGCTGAACCAACCCAGGGAGGTACGACCCATGAGGTCATCCTCGTACTCCGTCATGCCCGCACGCGCCCTGAGAGCCGTGGTGGTCCTGGCCCTCACCGCCGGTGTCACGGCCGCCGTCCCCGCCGCACAGGCCGAGACCCCCACGCCCCCGGCCGCCCCGGCGACCACCACCGTGGCCGCCAAGCCCTACATGGGCTGGACGAGCTGGACCATGCAGTCGTCCAAGTACCCGGGCCTCAACCCGAAGGGCGACTACAGCTACCTGTCCGAGGCCAACGTCACCAAGCAGACCGACGCCATGGCGGCCAAGCTGAAGAAGTACGGCTACGAGTACGTCAACATCGACGCCGGCTGGTGGATGGACTGGTCCTGGAAGTCGCAGTTCGACGAGTTCGGCCGGCAGAAGGCCGATCCGGTGCGCTTCCCCAGCGGCATGAAGGCCGTCGCCGACCGCATCCACTCCAAGGGCCTCAAGGCCGGCATCTACCTCCCGGTCGGCCTGGAGAAGGGGGCGTACAACGACGGCAAGAACCCGATCTGGAACGCCGACGGCTGCACCACCGGCGACATCGTCCACGACGACCTGCGCACCACCAACGGCTGGGACAGCGCCTACAAGATCGACTTCTCGAACCCCTGCGCGCAGAAGTACATCGACTCCCAGGCCCAGATGTTCGCCGACTGGGGCTACGACTTCCTGAAGCTCGACGGCGTGGGCCCCGGCTCCTTCAAGAGCGGCGACAACTACAACAACGTCGCCGACGTCGCCGCGTGGCAGAAGGCCATCAAGACCGCCGGCCGCCCGATCCACCTGGAGCTGTCCTGGTCCCTCGACTACGGACATGTCGAGGACTGGAAGAAGTACTCCAACGGCTGGCGCATCGACACCGACGTCGAGTGCTACTGCAACACCCTGGTCACCTGGGAGAACTCGGTCGACGACCGCTGGGACGACGCCCCGGCCTGGACCGCCCACGCCGGCCCCGGCGGCTGGAACGACCTCGACTCCGTGAACGTCGGCAACGGCGAGATGGACGGCCTCACCAAGGCCGAGCGGCAGAGCTACGCCACCCTGTGGGCGATAGCCAAGTCCCCGCTCTTCACCGGCGACGACCTCACCAGGCTCGACTCCTACGGCCTGTCGCTGCTGACCAACCGCGAGGTCATCGCGCTCAACCAGAGCAGCGCCCCGCCCGCCGAGCCCGTCACCGCCTCCGACCCGCAGCAGGTGTGGGCCGCGAAGAACCCGAACGGCACCTACACCGTCGCCCTGTTCAACCTGTCCGACGCCCCCGCCTCGGTCACCGCCAGCTGGTCGACCCTCGGCTTCAAGGGCAAGGCCTCGGTGCGCGACGTGTGGAACAAGGAGAACCTCGGCTCCCACACCGACAAGATCACACAGGCCCTCCCCGCGCACGGCTCCCGCCTGTTCACCGTCACCCCGCGCGGCACCGACCTCGCCTGGACCGCCTACGAGGCCGAGGCGGGCAACCTGAGCGGCAACGCCTCCGTCGCGAACTGCTCCGCCTGCTCCGACGGCCGCAAGGTCGGCAACCTCTACACCGGAGGCAAGCTGACCCTCGACGACGTCGTGGTCCCGAAGGCCGGCACTTACCAGATCAAGGTCGCCTACGTCAGCGGTGACGCCCGTTCGATCTCCGTCTCGGCCAACGGAGGCGGCGGCACGTCGCACAAGTTCGCGTCCACGGGCGACTGGTCCACGGTGAACAGCGTGTACGTGCCGGTGAAGCTGAAGGCCGGGGCGAACACGGTCACGTTCGACAGCGGGACCGGTTACGCGCCGGACATCGACCGGATCGACGTGCAGAAGTCTCTCTGACCTCCCTCCATCGGGGCCCGGCCGCGCGCCGGGCCCCGGCCCAGACGCATCCGGAGCCCCGCATGAACACCAGCCCGAACGAGCCGAGCCGAAGAACCCTCCTCTCCCTCGCCACCACCGCGGGCCTCACCGCCGCCCTCGGCACGCTGCCCACGTTCACCGCCTCCGCCGCGCCCGTCCGCCCCGCCGAAGTCCCGCTCCCCGCCGACGCCTCCGGCGAGCGGCTGTGGTGGCAGGCCCCGGGCGACGAGGGCTCACTCATCGAACAGGGCCTGCCCATAGGCAACGGCCGCATCGGAGCCCTCGCGAGCAACGACCCCGGCCGCGAGCTCCTCCTGATCACCGACGCCACCATGTGGACCGGCGGCCTCAACGACACCCTGGACCAGGACGGCCAGTTCCCCTACGGCCGCTCCGACTTCGGCTCCTTCACGCTGCTCGCCAGGCTCACCGTCGACATCCCCGACCACGACCTCGGCGCCGTCTCCGGCTACCGCCGCACCCTGGATCTCGCCCAGGGCCTGGTCACCAGCTCCTACGTCCGCTCCGGCGTCACCTACCGGCGTGAGATGTACGCCAGCCACCCCGACGACGTCATCGTCCTGCGCTTCACGCAGAGCGGCAGCGGCCGCTACACCGGCACCATCACCCTGACCGGCACCCACGGCGAGAAGCCGACCGCCGCCGAGTCGTTCGGCGCGACCCTCCCCAACGGCCTGCGCTACGGCGCCGCCGTCAAGGCCCGCGGCAGCGGCGGCAAGGTCACCGTCAACGGCACCCGCATCGACTTCTCCGGCTGCAAGGACCTCACCGTGGTCGTCAGCGCCGGCACCAACTACGCCCCCGACGCCGCGGCCGGCTTCCGCAACCCCTCCCTCGACCCGGAGCGCCTCGCCCGTACGAAGGCCCGCACCGCCGCCGCGGAATCCGCCGACGCCCTGCGGCGCACCCACGTCGCCGACTACCGCGCCCTGTACGGACGGCTCGGCCTCTCCCTCGGCACGTCCACGGACGCGCAGCGCGCCCTCGACACCTGGGAGCGCCTGCACGCCCGCACCCGCGATCCCGAACCCGACCCGGAACTGGAAGCGGCCTACCTCCAGTACGGCCGCTATCTCATGATCACCAGCTCACGCGACAGCCTGCCGATGGGCCTCCAGGGCCTGTGGCTGGACGGCAACGACCCGGACTGGATGGGCGACTACCACACCGACATCAACATCCAGATGAACTACTGGATGGCCGACCGCACCGGCCTGTCGCCCTGCTTCGACGCCTTCACGGACTACTGCCTCGCCCAGCTCTCCTCCTGGACCGACACCACCCGTCGCCTCTTCAACGACCCGCGCAACCGCTACCGCAACTCCAGCGGCAAGAACGCCGGCTGGGCGGTCGCCTTCTCCACCAACCCCTACGGCGGCAGCGGCTGGTGGTGGCATCCGGCGGGCAACGCCTGGCTGTGCACCACCCTGTGGGAGCACTACGAGTACACCGGGTCACGCGAGTACCTGAAGAAGATCTACCCGCTCCTCAAGGGTGCGTGCGAGTTCTGGGAGGCGCGGCTGCTCACCGTCACCCTCCCCGGCACCTCGAAGGAGGTGCTCGTGGACGACCGCGACTGGTCTCCCGAGCACGGTCCGCAGGACGCCAAGGGCATCACCTATGCTCAGGAAGTCGTGTGGACACTGTTCGGGAACTACTGCACCGCGGCCGCCGACCTCCGGCGGGACACCGACTACGCGGATACGATCGCCTCACTGCGCAGAAAGCTGTACCTGCCGCAGGTCAGCCCGACCACCGGCTGGCTGGAGGAGTGGATGTCGCCCGACAATCTAGGTGAGACCACGCACCGCCACCTGTCCCCGCTGATCAACCTGTTCCCCGGCGACCGCATCCGCCCCGACGGCTCCACCCCGGCCGAGATCGTCGCCGGCGCCACCGCCCTGCTCACCGCGCGCGGCATGGAGAGCTTCGGCTGGGCCAACGCCTGGCGCAGCCTGTGCTGGGCCCGCCTGAAGAACGCGGACAACGCCTACCAGCTGGTCGTCAACAACCTCCGCCCGTCGACCGACGGCAGCAACGGCACCGCGTTCAACCTCTTCGACATCTACGAGGTCGAGCGCGGCCGGGGCATCTTCCAGATCGACGCCAACTTCGGCACCCCGGCCGCGATGGTGGAGATGTTGCTGTACTCCCGGCCGGGCCACGTCGAACTCCTCCCGGCGCTCCCCGGCGCCTGGGCCGACTCGGGACATGTGCGAGGCGTCCCCGTGCGGGGCGGCTTCGAGGTCGACCTGCGCTGGCGCGACGGACGCCCCACCGAGGCCCGCATCCACAGCGTCGGCGGCCGCACCACGACGGTCGCGTACGGTGATGTGTCCCGCACGGTCACCCTGCGGCCCGGCGCGTCGGTCACGCTGAAGGACTTCGCCAAGTGAGGGCCGGGCTCCCGCTGGCCGCCGTTCTGCTGACGGTCGTCGCCTGTCAGTCGCCGCCCGCCGAGGCGACCGCCGACGCGAGCGGCGTCGTCACCTGGGCGGCCGGCGCCGACCGCATGGCAGACGGCGTCGCCGGCCGCAGCTACCGGCTCGTCGTGCACACCAGCGTGGGCGGAACGGACACCCGGATCCGGCTCTCCAACGCCTTCGGGGACCGGCCGATGACCTTCGACAACGTCTACGCGGGCATCCAGAAGCAGGGCGCCGAGCTGCGGCGCGGCAGCAACCGGAGGCTGAGCTTCGGCGGTGAGCGCTCGGTCACCGTGCCGGCCGGCGCGACCGTGTGGAGCGACCCGCTGCCCGGGAGGCTGCCCGCCGCGACCAACCTCGTCGTCAGCCTGCACAGCCCGGACGCGGGCGGCCCGGCGACCGGCCACTGGATGGCCATGCAGTCGTCGTACGCCACCCAGGGCGACCACACCGCCGAGGAGGGCGGCGCCGCCTGGACCATCCCGACCGGCTCCTGGTTCTATCTCGACGCCGTCTCCGTGCGCGCCCGCGCGGGCACCGGAGCGGTGGCCGCCCTCGGGGACTCCATCACCGACGGCTGGCAGTCCACCACCGACCTGAACCGCCGCTGGCCCGACTACCTCGCCCGCCGACTGCAACGCTCGGACACGGCGGTGAAGGGCGTGGCCAACGAGGGAATCTCCGGAAACAAGCTCCTTGAGGACGGCCCCGGAGAAAGCGCGCTGAACCGGCTGGAGCGGGACGTCCTGTCCCAGCCCGGTGTGCGGACCGTGTTCCTCTTCCAGGGCGTGAACGACATCAAGGCCCATACGGGCGTCACGGCCGACGACCTGATCGAGGGCTACCGCGAGATCGTCGACCGGGCGCACGCGGCCGGCAAGTGCGTCGTCGGCGCGACCGTCGGCCCGTACAAGGGCTGGCTCGAATGGGACCCGGCCGGTGAGGCCGTGCGCCAGGAGGTCAACGAGTTCATCCGCACCAGCGGCGAGTTCGACGCCGTCACCGACTTCGACCGCATCCTGCACAGCCCCTACGACCCCGCGCGGATGCTGCCCGCCCTCGACGGCGGCGACCACATCCACCCCAACGACAAGGGCATGCAGGCGATGGCCGACGCCGTCGACCTGACCGCCCTGGACTGCGACACCACCGGCTGACGTGCACGAGGGGCGTCAGCCAACCGTCTCCTCGCGGGTGATCAGACCCTCCCGATAGGCGATCGCCACCGCCTCCGTACGGCTCGCGGCGCCCAGCTTGGCGAGGATGTTGGAGACGTGGACGCTCGCCGTCTTGCCGGTGATGTACAGCTCCTCGCCTATCTGCCGGTTGCTGCGGCCGAGGGCGAGGAGCTGCAGCACGTCCTGCTCGCGGGCCGTGAGGGGGAAGAGCGGTCGGCAGGGGTGTCCGCCAGGCGGCCCCGGCGGATCAGGGCGTCCAAACGCTCCAGCAGCAGCGTCGCACCGAGCCGGGCCGCCGTCTCCCGCGCCGCCCGGGCCTCGGTGGCCGCCGCCTCGCGCTCGTCCGCCGCCAGCAGGGCCTCGGCGTGCCGCAACCGGCAGCGCGCCCGCTCGTACTCGTCGCCGTAGTCGAACGCCGCCACCGCCTTCGCCCACGCCCGCACGTCCGGCCCGGACACCGTCCGCGCCCACTCCGCCTCCGCGCGGGCCAGCCACGCCATGCCTTCCGGGCCCTGAGGCCTGCCGTCCCCGCCGCGTGCGGCCGTCGCCCGCGCCAGCTCGACCAGTTCGGTCGCCGTGTCCGCCCAGCGGTGCAGCCCTGCCTCGTCGCCGGCCAGGCGCAGCTCGGCGGCCCGGTCGCCGACCGCGGACAGGGCGAGGGCGGCGAGCCGGACCGTGGCGTCGGGAGGCGTCCCCGCGGCGTCGGTGAGCGCCGCGACCGAGGACCGCATCCGCTCCACCGCAGCCTCCACGTCACCGCGCCACGCGGCGGCGTCGGTGAGCGCGATACCTGCGATGAGCGTGCCCATCCAGTCGAAGGGACCCGCCAGCAGGGCGCGGGCCTGCTCGACGGCCGCGAAGTCACCGCGCGCGAGAGCGACGTACAGCGCGGGACCGGCCGTGTATCCGCCCGCCGCGGGCAGCACGTCGGCGTCGGCCGCCGCCACGCCCATGCACTCGTCCCAACGGCCCAGCGTGTACAGCACGAGCAACCGCAGGTACCGCATCTCCAGCGGATACACCGAGGACAGCAACCCGGCACGCCGGGCCCGGTCCAGCCCTTCCGTCAGCCAGGGCAGCGATTCCTAGAGGTCCCCGGACTCGTAGCAGCCGACGGCGAGGCTGAACAGGGCGCGCATTTCCACCGGGGCGTTGCCCGAACGCCGCGCCAGGTCCCGGGCCTCGCGCAGCCGTTCACGCCCCTGAGGGGTTCGCCGGCCGCCGGCCTCTAGAACGGCCAGCGAGATGAGCAGGTCCGCCCGGGCGTCCGTCACCTGGAGTTTCTCGGCGGTGCGCAGGGCTTCGCGGGCGACCCGCAGGGCGATCTCCATCTCCCCGACGTGGCGGGCCGCCAGGACATGCGTGGCCGCCGCCCACACCCACGTCCGCGACGGGGGCTCCGCCGGGATCAGGGCGAGCGCCTCGCTGCTGTAGGCGAAGGCCGCCGTCAGACTGTCGACGCCGAGCAGGTTCCCGGCGAGCGTGTAGCGCACCCGGGCGGCGAGCTCGGTGTCGGTGTCCTGGCCGACGCCCGCGAGTGCGGAGCGGGTCAGGGAGACCGCGCGGTGCGACTCCCCGGCGTGCGCGGCGGCGGCCGACGCGCGCAGCGTGAGCGTCACCCGGTCGGTGCCCTCGCCCGCCGGCCGCGCGGACGGCTCCACCGACGACCACAGGTCCAGGGCGCTCTCCAGGTGCCGTAGCTCCTCGGCGGGCGCGCCGACCCGGTGCGCCTGGTCGGCGGCCTCCAGCGAGGCGGCCAGGGCCTCGGCCAGATCGTGGCTCTCGCGGTAGTGGTGGGCGCGCTCCGCCGCCGTCTCGTCCGGCCGGCCGCGTCCGGCGAGCAGCCGGGCGAACGCACCGTGCAGCCGGGCCCGTTCACCGGGCAGCAGATCCGCGTACACCGCCTCACGCGCGAGCGCGTGCCGGAACGCGTACGTGCCGCCGTCGCCCGACACGAGCAACTGCCGCCCCACGGCCTCACGCAGTGCCGACTCCAGTTCCTCCTCCGGAATCCCCACGGCGCCCCGCAGCAGGTCGTGCTCGACGCGACGCCCCGCCACGGCGGCCGTACGCAGCACCTGCTGGGTGGTGTCGGACAGCTGCTCGAACCGAATGAGGAGGACATCGGCCAGCCCGCTGGGCACCCCACCGGCCTCGGTGTCTGTCGCCGCGACCAGTTCCTCGGCGTAGAAGGCGTTCCCCTCGGCCCGCTCGACGATCCGCCGGACCGTGCTGTCCGGCAGCGGCCGCTCCTGGACGGCGCGCACCAGCCGGGCCACGTCGGTGTCGGCCATCGGGCGCAGCTCCAGCCGCTCCACGACGGGCAGGCGCACCAGTTCGGCCAGCAGCGGCCGCAGGGGATGCCGTCGATGAAGGTCATCCGCGCGGTACGACGCGAACACGGCCAACCGATGCGCGGGCGCCCCACCCGCCGGCCGCTGCAGGAGACCACGACTCAGCAGGAACCGCAGCAGATCCCTCGACGACTGGTCGGCCCAGTGCAGATCCTCCAGCACCAGCAGCACCGGCGCGACGTCCGCCAGATCGGCCAGCAGCCCGGCGACGCCCTCGAACAGCCGCAGCCGGTCACTCACGGCGTCCGTGCCGCCCCCCGAGAGCCGTCCCACCAACGGATGTGCGGCGAGGACGTCGGCGAACCGCTCGTCACCGGCGAGCGCCCCCAGCACCTCGGTGAACGGCAGGTACGGCAGCCCGACATCACCGAGATCGACACAGTGCCCGGTGAGGACGACCATCCCGTCCCGAGCCGCCCGCCCCGCGACCTCGTCCAGCACCCGGGTCTTGCCCACCCCGGCGTCCCCGGCGATCAGGACGGCGCGGGCCTCACCGTCCCGGGCACGCTCCAGCGCCGTGAAGAGGCGAGCGAGTTCGCCGTCCCGCCCGATGAACGGCGTGGTGAAAGAGGTCTGCGACACGCATACATCCTGTCACTCACCACCGACAGGGCTTCTGCCCCTCAGGCGCGCAACGTCTTCGCCCAGTCGTCCGGCACCCGCCCCGCGGGCCCCGGCGTCGGCTGCTCGGCCGGATGGCTCCCGGGCGCCGCAAGCTCGGGCCCCGACTCGTACATCTCGTTCGTGTCGTAGTTCCAGTACCAGCTCTCACCCGGCTCGAAGCTCTGCACGAAGGGATGCCCGGTCTCCCGGAAATGCGCCGTCGCATGCTGCGCGGGCGAACTGTCACAGCACCCCACGTGCCCGCACTGCGCACACCGCCGCAGATGGAACCACCACCCGCCGGCCGCGTCGCACTCCGGGCACCCACTGCCGCTCGGCGGCACGTTCGGATCGATGCCGTTGACGTCGTTCATGAAGCCTCCTCGGACGTGAGTGGAAGCAGGACCTGGAAGCGCGTGTCGCCCGGTTCGGACTGCACCTGGATCGTGCCGTGGTGCTTGTTGGTCACGATCCGCCAGGAGATGTCGAGCCCGAGCCCGGTGCCCTCACCCACGGGCTTCGTCGTGAAGAACGGATCGAAGATCCGCCCCCGGTTCTCCGCCGGGATGCCGACGCCCGTGTCACGGAACTCCACCAGCAGCCGGTCGTGATCCGGAGCCGTCCGCACGGTCAACGTCCCTTCACCGCCCGCGCTGTTGATGGCCGAGACGGCGTTGTCGATCAGGTTCGTCCACACCTGGTTGAGCTCCGCCGGGTACGCCGGCACCCTCGGGAGCGTACGGTCGTACTCCTTGATGACCTTGATCTGCGGGCCGATCTTGCCCGACAGCATCAGCAGGGTGCTGTCGAGGAGTTCGTGCACGTCGGCGTTCTGGAAGGGCGCGCGGTCGAGCTGCGAGTACTGCTTGGCGGCGTCCACGAGGTGCGAGATGCGGGTGGTCGAGTCGTTGATCTCGTCCATCAGCAGCTCGGTCTCGACGGTGTAGTTGAGCCATCCGATCGCGCTCGGCAGGATCTCCTCGTCCACGGCCGCGGCGACCTGGTCGAGCCAGTCCACGTCGAGACCGGCCTGGACGAAGGTGGGCGCGATCCGCCAGCCCTCCTGGATGCCCTGGTCGTCGAGCCAGTCGGTGAGCGCGTCCTCCCGGTCGGCGGCCTCCAGCGGACTCAGCGTCGGGGCCTTGGCGACCCGCTCGGCGGTGCGTTCCTGGATATCGACGAGGTTGGCGATGACCTCGGGGAGTACGAACCCTGCGTGATGACGGCGAGCTTGTGCCGCATCTTGCCCACACGCTCGCGCAATGTGGCGGTCGCCCGTACCGCCGCGGCGGCGGGGTTGTTGAGCTCGTGCGTGAGCCCGGCGGACAACGAGCCGAGCGCCAGCAGCCGTTCGCGCTGACCGATGGCCTGCTGGGTGCTCTTCGAACCGAAGAAGAGCCCCTCCAGCAGATGCACCGCCATCGGGAACCACTCCTGCATGATCTGCGCGAAGGTGTCCGCGGGCAGCACGAAGAACCGCGTCGGCTCCGTGACGCGCATGGAGTTGTTGTAGACCTGCCGCACCCGGTCACCCAGATACGCCTGCATGGACCCCGCGTACACCCCGCGCTGCGAGGTCCGCGTCACCTCCACGTCGTCCCCGGCGACCCGGCGGGACAGCACGACCGTGCCCTCGATCATCACGTAGAAGCAGGTCGAGGGGTCACCCTCGGTGTACACGGGTCCGGGCTCGAAGTGCTCCACCCGCCCCTCGTCGCACAGCCTGGCGAGCTGCTCGGGGGTGAGCTTCTCGAACAGAAACAGGGACCCGATCTCCTGGGCGTTGCACGGCATCGACTGCCCGCTCATGACTGCTCCAGATAGCGGTGGACGAGCATGACGGCCATGGCTCCCTCTCCGACGGCGGACGCGACACGCTTGGCGGACTCGGAGCGCGCGTCGCCCGCCACGAACACGCCGGGGACGTTGGTCTCCAGGTGGTACGGCGGCCGGTCCAGCTCCCAGCCGGCCGGCGGCCGCCCGTCGGACGACAGGTCGGGCCCGGCGAGGATGAAACCGCGCTCGTCCCGCAGCACCGTCTCGTCCAGCCAGTCGGTCAGCGGAGCAGCGCCGATGAACACGAACATCCACTGGGCGTCGACGAGTTCGGTCCCCCCGCCGTCCACGTCGCGCAGCGTCAGCTGCTCCAGGTGGTCGGAGCCGTGCGCGGACTCCACGACCGTCCGGGCCCGCACCGAGACGTTCGGCGCCTCTTCGATCTGCTGGACCAGGTAGTACGACATGGACGCCGACAGGGACTTGCCGCGGACCAGCAGCGTCACCGACTTGGCGCCCCGCGCCAGGTACATCGCCGCCTGCCCGGCGGAGTTGGCGCCGCCGACGATGTACACGTCCTGGCCCTGGCAGGCGGGCGCCTCCGTGAGCGCCGAGCCGTAGTACAGCCCGCGGCCGGTCAGGTCGTCGCAGCCGGGCGCCGCCAGCTGCCGGTACGACACGCCGGTCGCCAGGATCACGCTGTGCGCGGCGACCGCCGAGCCGTCCGAGAACCGTACGATCCGGGCGGCCCCGCTGATCTCCAGCCCCGTCACCTCGCGCGCGGTGAGGATCTCGGCGCCGAACCTCGCTGCCTGCCGCCGGGCCCGGTCGGTGAGCTGTGCCCCCGACACGCCGTCCGGGAAGCCGAGGTAGTTCTCGATCCGGGAGCTCTGCCCGGCCTGTCCACCCGTCGCCGACCGCTCCACCAGCACGGTCCGCAGTCCCTCCGACGCCCCGTACACGGCCGCGCCGAGCCCGGCCGGGCCGCCGCCGATGACGACGAGGTCGTAGAAATCGGCCGTCGGCATCGTGGCCAGCCCCACCTTCGAGGCCAGCTCGGGTGCCTCGGGCGCCACCAGGGGCGTCCCGTCCGGCGTGATCACCAGCGGCAGCCGCTGCCCGTCCTGCTCGGCGGCGGCCAGCAGCCGCCGGCCCTCGGGCTCGTCGGCGGAGTACCAGCGGTACGGCACCTGGTTGCGGGCCAGGAACTCCCGCACCTCCGAGGAGCGCGCCGACCAGCGGTGGCCGACGACCTTGGTGCTGGGCACCGGCCGGTAGTCGCTGCGCCGCCACGCCTCCAGCAGGTCGTCCAGGACCGGGTAGAGCTTCTCCTCCGGCGGATCCCACGGCTTGAGCAGGTAGTGGTCGAGGTCGACGACGTTGATCGCGTCGATCGCAGCGCTCGTGTCCGCGTACGCGGTCAGCAGCACGCGACGCGCACCGGGATAGACGTCCAGGGCCTGTTCGAGGAACTCGATGCCGTTCATCTGGGGCATGCGGTAGTCGGCCAGGATCACGGCCACGAGATCTCCCCGCAGCTTCAGCTCGCGCAGCGCCTGCAGTGCGGACTCGCCGGACTCCGCGCGCACGATCCGGTGCGCCTCGCCGTAGCGCCGCCGCAGATCGCGGGCGACCGCCCGGGACACTCCCGGGTCGTCGTCCACGGTCAGGATGACGGTCCGCGCTGCGTCGGACGCCTGTGCCATACGTCTCCCACCCCGGGCTTCGCGCTCACGGCGCGGCGGCGAGCGTCAGGAGGCGCGGTCGCCGAGCCGACTTTCGGCCATCGTATGTTCGATCCGCCCGCTTCGCTCAGGTATGCGGGCGCCGGCCGCGCTCAGGTGTGCCGTGGGCCGAGAACGCAGAACTCGTTGCCCTCGGGATCCGCCAGCGTGACCCACGGCTCCTCGCCGCTCTGCCCGACGTCCGCGTGGCGCGCGCCGAGGGCGAGGAGGCGGGCGACCTCCGCGTCCTGGTCGTCGGGGCGGAAGTCGAGGTGAAGGCGGTTCTTGACCGTCTTGCCCTCCGGGACCGGCCCGAAGATCAGGCCGGGCAGCCGGTCCGGCTCGGGCCGGATCTCGAATTCGTCGGCCGAGTCGTTGAGCACGACCCAGCCGAGTGCCTCGGCCCACCAGCGGCCGAGGGCCACGGCGTCGGCCGCGTCGACGTTCACCTGCTCCCACTCCAAAGCCATGGGGGCAGGGTAGTGAAGACTGGGTTCCACGAACGTGACCGCGACACGAGGAGGCAGCCGGAATGACGCGCCCGATCACGGCAGGGGTGGACGGATCGGAAGAGAGCCTCGCCGGGCTGGCCTGGGCCGCCCGCGAAGCCGTCCGCCGGGGGCTCCCCCTGCGGGTGCTGCACGCCTGGCGGTTCCAGCCGCACGACGCGATCGACGCGGGGGACGAGGACACCCAGGCACAGTGGGTGCGCGACGGACTGGCCGAGGCGGCCCGCACCGTCACCGAGCGGCACCCGGGCCTGGACGTGACCACCGACATCGTCGAAGGCCCGCCCGCCGAGACGCTCATCGCCGCCGCGGGCGAGGCCGAGATACTGGTGCTGGGCTCGCGCGGCCACGGCCGGGTCGTCGGGTTCCTGCTGGGCTCCGTCGGGCAGCAGGCGATCGCCGGGGCCACGCGGCCCGTCGTGCGGGTACGGGCCGGGGACGAGCCGTCCGCCGAGGCCGCCGGGCGCGAGATCGTCGTGGGGCAGCAGGGCGACCCCGAGGACAGCGCCGCCGCGCTCCGGTTCGCTTTCGAGACGGCCGCGGCGCGTGGCGCGACCGTGCGCGCCGTGCGGGCCTGGACCCTGCCGCCGCTGTTCGCCTACAGCCCGGGCTCCCTGAAGCTCCTCGACGAGGCCGGGGGCCTGGAGCCGTACGAGAAGAAGGCCCTGGGCGAGGCACTGCGCCCGTGGCGGGAGCGCTTCCCCGACGTCCCTGTTGTCGAGCACGTGGAGATGGGCAGCGGCGGGCAGGTGCTGCTGTCGGTCGCCGGACGGGCCCAGCTGATGGTCGTGGGGCGCCGTGTCCACCGCACGGCCATGGGCGCCCGGATCGGCTCGGTGGCGCACGGCATGCTGCACCTCGCGGACTGCCCGGTGGCCGTGGTGCCGCACGACTGAGTCAGCCGGACGTCAGCCGGACATCAGTCGGACGTCGTCGGCTGCAGCGTCTCCCGGGCCCTGGGCAGGATGTTCGTGATGTAGTCCTCGACCACCACGTCCAGGGCGATGTCGTGCTGTGCCCGCTCGGACAGGTACCAGCGGTGTTCGAGCAGCTCGTGGTAGATCTCGGCCGGGTCCATGGAGCCGCGCAGCTCCAGCGGCACGGCCCGCACGGTGGGCCGGAAGACGTCCCGCACCCAGCGGTGCGCGAGCACCTCGGGGCGGGCGCCGAGAGGGTCGCCCGGGGCGTAGTCGTCCTGGGTGGCCATCCAGCTCTCCAGGTCGTTCAGTAGGCGTCGGGCCTGGTTCTCCTCGGTGTCCAGGCCCGTCAGACGCAGCAGTTGCCGTTGGTGGTGGCCGGCGTCGACGACCTTGGGCACGAAGGTGACCGTGTCGCCGTTGGCGGCATGCTCGATCTGCATCTCGGCCACGTCGAAACCGAGGTCGTTCAGTCGCCGTATCCGGCGCTCTATGTAGTGGTACTTGCCCGCCGGGTACACCGACGTGCGGGTCAGTTCCCCCCACAGGCTGTGGTAGCGGGCGCAGATCTCGGTGCCGAACTCGATCGGGTCCACCGAGGGGTGCAGCGCCCCGGACGCCTCCAGGTCCAGCAGTTCACCGCTGATGTTGACCCGGGCGAGATCCAGGTCGTAGTCGCGCTGGCCGTTGCTGAGCTGCGGGTGCAGATCGCCCGTCTCCGCGTCCACCAGATACGCGGCGTAGGCGCCGGCGTCGCGCCGGAACAGCGTGTTGGACAGCGAGCAGTCGCCCCAGGCGAACCCGGCGAGGTGGAGGCGGACCAGCAGCACGGCCAGCGCGTCCATGAGGCGGTGCATGGTCGCCGGGCGCATCGTCGTCTCGAACATCGAGCGGTACGGCATCGAGCCGCCCAGGTGCCGGGTGATCAGCACCGACTCCAGGGAGCCGCCGTCGGCGCCGGCGCGGCCGGTCACCACCGCGAGCGGGTCGACGGCCGGGATGCCGATGCGGTCCAGGTCGCGCAGCAGCTCGTACTCGCGCAGCGCCGGGCGCTCGGCGAGCTCCTTGACGGCGATCACCTCGCTGCCGGCGCGGGCGTAGCGCACGACGTGCCGGGATATACCGCGCGGCAGCGGGACCAGGATGTCCTCCGGCCACTCCTCCAGCGGCAGCTGCCAGGGCAGTTCCAGCAGGAGCGCGGGGTGCTCCGGGTTCGTCGCGCTGATCTGCAGTGCCATGGGGCGTTCGTCCTCGCCTAGCCGTGATCGTCAGCTCACCTTAGAGCGCGCGCTCCCGGGCCTGAAGAGCAGCTTCCTGCACCGCTCCACGGTGTACGGGACCGTGCCCGGGCAGCAGCACATCTCCCTTGAGCCCTTCGAGGACGTCCAGCGAGGCCACGGCGCGGGCCCGCTCGCGGTGGAACATGTCGGGCAGCAGTTGCGGTCCCTTGATCCGGGAGGTGGGGTGCCCGCTGACCAGGGCGTCGCCCGAGACCACCACACCGGCTTCGGGCAGGTGGTAGGCGCAGTGACCGTCGGTGTGGCCGGGCGTGTGCACCGGGACCGGCCGGCCGGGCAGGTCCAGCGGGCCGGCGGACGGGAACGGCTCGGGGGAGGTGACCGGCACGTGCGCGGTGCCGCCGGAGCGGATCGCGTGGACCGCCCAGGGCAGGACACCGGGGCGCCAGCCGTTCTTCAGGACCGTCCCGACGCCGACCTGATGCAGGAACTCCCGGCGCGCGTGCGGTACTTCGGCCTCGTTGAGGTACACGGGCGTGCCGTACGTGGCGCGCAGGTACTCGGCGTTGCCCAGGTGGTCGGTGTGCGCGTGGGTGATCAGTACGGCGCTGACGGCCTCCGGTGAACTGCCCACCTCGGCAAGGGAGGCGAGGAGCTTCGGCCGGTCCCCGGGGTAGCCCGTGTCGATCAGCGTGACGGCGTCTCCCTCGGTCAGGATCACCCAGTTCGTGTTGCTGCCGTGCACCAGGTAGGTGCCGTCCGCGACTTGCTGCACATCTGCGCGCATGATCGTCCCGCGTGTGAGGTCCGTGCTCGACGGACACAGCAAAGCAGATCAGGGGGTAAGCGCGTTCGGCGGGTCCGGGCGCATCCCGAACCGGAACCGCGTCAGCCGCGTCCGTCGGTCGATGAACGGCGGAAGGGCTGCCTCCGGCACCGTCCACCGGAGGCAGCCCCCACGCGCACCCGAAGCGGCCGCCTCTCCGCCTCAGTGCACGCCGTGCGGGCGGAACTGGATGCTGATGCGCGGTCCCGCGGCGCGCGTGGTCTTCGGAATGGAGTGTTCCCAGGTCCGCTGGCAGGAACCGCCCATCACGATGAGGTCCCCGTGACCCAGCGGCCTGCGCACCGTCTCGCCGCCGCCCCGCGCAGGGCGCAGCAGCAGATCCCGGGGCGCTCCCACCGAGAGGATCGCGACCATCGTGTCCTCGCGCGCGCCCCGCCCGATCCGGTCCCCGTGCCAGGCGACGCTGTCCCGCCCGTCGCGGTAGTAGCAGAGCCCCGCCGTAGTGAACGCTTCGCCCAGTTCCTCGGCGTAGTGCGCGGACAGAGAGTCGCGCGCCTCCACCAGGACGGGGTGCGGGAGGGCGTCGTCGGCGCCGTAGAAGGCGAGCAGGCGAGGCACGTCGACGACGTTGTCGTACATCGTGCGCCGCTCCGCACGCCAGGGCACTTCGGCTGCCAGCTGTTCGAACAGGGCGTCGGCCCCGCTGAGCCAGCCGGGCAGCACGTCGATCCAGGCACCGTGGCCGAGCCGGGTACGGCGGATCCCGGGGAGGGATCCGAGCCGCAGCTCGTCGGTCTGGTCGAAGAGGGAGCCCTGGAGGTGCGTGGCCATGGTTCCAGCGTACCCCTGAATCGAAAATCTGTTCCCATCGGTTTTCTCGTTCTTCCTCGCACTTCCTCGTTCTTGCTCGCACCCCTTTGGATACATTGATGTATCGGATACATTCCCGTATCGAACGGAGGTCCGGGCATGGCGGTGGAGGGCACGACCAAGCGCGTCACCAGGCGCCGCGTCCGAACGCGCGCCAATCTTCTCGACGCCGCGTTCGCGGTGTTCGCCGCCAAGGGGTTCGGCCGCGTCTCCATCGAGGAGGTCTGCGAGGCCGCCGGTTACAGCAGGGGCGCCTTCTACTCCAACTTCGACAGCCTGGACGAGCTGTTCTTCGCCCTCTACCAGCAGCGCGCGGACGTGATCGCGGAGCAGGTGTCCGGGGCGCTCGCCCTCGACGGGCCCGACCTGGACGTGCCGGCCGCCGTGGACCGGGTGACGGGCGTGCTGCTGCTGGACCGCGACTGGCTGCTGGTGAAGACGGACTTCCTGGTGCACGCCGCCCGCGACCCGGCCGTCGCCCGGACCCTGCTGGAACACCGCGCACGGCTGCGCGGGGCGATCGCGGACCGGCTCTCCCGCGCGCAGGTGCACAGCGCACTGCCCGCCGTGCTCGGCGACATCGACGGCGCCGCGCACGCCGTGGTCGCCGCCTACGACGGAGTCACCACCCAACTGCTGCTGGACAAGGACGTCGAGCACGCTCGCGCCTGGCTGGGGCAACTGCTCACCGCGCTGCTCACCGACGGCAGCGACACCACCGCATGAGGACATGAGGAAGGGACGGTCGCCATGGATGCCGACGTCATCGTCGTCGGAGCAGGACTCGCGGGCCTGGTCGCCGCGAGCGAACTGACCAGCCGGGGCCGCAGGGTCGCGCTGGTGGACCAGGAGAACGCCGCCAACCTAGGCGGGCAGGCCTTCTGGTCCTTCGGCGGGCTCTTCCTCGTCGACTCCCCGGAGCAGCGGCGCCTGGGCATCAAGGACTCCCTCGACCTGGCCTGGAACGACTGGCAGGGCAGCGCCCAGTTCGACCGCGTGGACGACGAGGACTCGTGGGCGGTGCGCTGGGCGCGCGCGTACGTGGAGTTCGCCGCCGGCGAGAAGCGGACCTGGCTGGACACGCACGGCATCAAGTTCCTGCCCACGGTCGGCTGGGCCGAGCGCGGCGACCTGCGCGCCGACGGCCACGGCAACTCCGTGCCCCGGTTCCACATCGCCTGGGGCACCGGCACGGGGGTCGTGGAGCCCTTCGTCCGGTACGCCAAGCAGGCCGCCCGCGACGGGCTGCTCACCTTCTACCACCGGCATCAGGTCGACGCACTGGTCATAGAAGACGGCGCGGTGAGCGGCGTGCGCGGCACCGTCCTGGCCGATGACCACTCTCCGCGGGGCGTCGCCTCCAACCGCGACCGGATCGGCGAGTTCGAGCTGACCGCCCAGGCCGTCGTCGTCACCAGCGGCGGCATCGGCGCCAACCACGACATCGTCCGCCGCCACTGGCCCGAACGCCTCGGCACCCCGCCCGCCGAGATGGTCACCGGTGTCCCCGCGTACGTCGACGGCCGGATGCTCGACATCAGCGCGGAGGCGGGCGTACGGCTGGTCAACCGCGACCGGATGTGGCACTACACCGAGGGCCTGCAGAACTGGGACCCGATCTGGCCCGGCCACGGCATCCGCATCCTGCCCGGACCGTCCTCCATGTGGTTCGACGCCCTCGGCCGCCGGCTGCCCGACCCGTGCCTGCCGGGCTACGACACCCTGGGCACCCTCAAGCACCTGCGCACCGACGCGGACATCGCCGGCCACGACCACTCCTGGTTCATCCTCAGCCAGAAGATCATCGAGAAGGAGTTCGCGCTGTCGGGCTCCGAGCAGAACCCCGACATCACCGCCAAGGACCGCGCGGGGTTCCTGAAGGAGCGGGTGCTCGGCAAGGGCGCCCCGGGGCCGGTGGCGGCGTTCGTGCGCAACGGCGCGGACTTCGTGACCGCGCCGAACCTGGAGCAACTGGTCGAGAGGATGAACCAGTTGACGGAGAAGCCGCTGCTCGACGCGGAGGGCATCCGGCGCCAGATCGAGTCCCGTGACCTGCAGATCGCGAACCCCTACAGCAAGGACGCCCAGGTGCAGGGCATCCGCAACGCCCGCCGCTACGTCGGCGACCGCCTCGGCCGCGTCGCCACCCCGCACCGCATCCTCGACCCCGCGGCCGGCCCACTGATCGGCGTCAAGCTGCACATCCTGACCCGCAAGACCCTCGGCGGCATCCAGACCGACCTCGACTCCCGCGCGCTCGGAGCCGACGGGACGCCCATCGACGGCCTGTACGCGGCCGGTGAGGTCGCCGGCTTCGGCGGTGGCGGCGTCCACGGCTACAACGCCCTGGAGGGCACCTTCCTCGGCGGCTGCCTCTTCTCGGGCCGCACGGCGGGACGGGCCGCGGCGCGGCAGACGGCCTGACGGCGGCGTACGGCCCGTCTCCTCACGCCTGGAGGAGACGGGCCAGCACGGCGGCGTGGCTCTGCTCGGGAGTCTTCGATGAGGTCAACAGGGTCACCGCGCCGTTGCTCGCCAACTCCCTTACCCGGTCGAGGCGTTCGGCCGCCTCTGGAGCGGCCAGCTCGGCCTCGTAACGGTCGGCGAACTCCTCGTACGACCCCTCACCCGAGTGGTACCAGCGGCGCAGCTCGGTCGACGGGGTGAGTCCCTTGGGCCACTCGTCGACGTGGGCCGCGTCCTTCGACAGACCGCGCGGCCACAGCCGGTCGACCAGGACGCGCACGCCGTCCTCGGGTTCTGGTGCTTCGTAGACGCGACGGATGCGAACGCTCATGACCGGGCCTTTCTCGGATGCCCGCACTCGGATGCGCGTGGCGACCTGCCGAATCCGGCGGATCCTTACAAGTTCCTTACAAGTGTCGGTCAAGTTCGATGCATGATCACGCTCAAGTCCCGTGTCGCCTTGCTGGTCGCCTCCCTGCTGCTGACCGGCTGCGGCGTCGGTGTAAATGCGACGCCGGATGAGGAGCCCGCTGTCACCCGCACCCCCAGGCCCGCCCACGCCGCCGAAGCCGCCGCCCAAGCGGCCGCCGAGGCAGCCGCCCGGAAGCTGCCCGGACTGGGCCCGGTGACGTGGGCCAGGGTGCCGTCCGAGACCCGGCAGGCCGTCGTCGTGACCGGACGCGGCAGGGACTCCTCACACTCCACCGTCGTCCTGTACGAGCGCACCGACACCGGCTGGAAGGCGGGCAGCAGCTGGCCCGCCCGCAACGCGTTGCGCGGCTGGACCGACCACCACCTTGCCGGCGACCTGCGCTCACCCATCGGGGTCTTCACCCTGACGGACGCCGGGGGGCTGCTCGATGATCCTGGGACCAGGCTGCCGTACGACTACGGTGACGGATTCACCGCCAGCGGTACCGGCTTCGAGGGCGAACCCCTCGCCGGTTCCTTCGACTATGTGATCGCCATCGACTACAACCGCAGGAACGGCGTCTCGCCCCTCGACCGGACCCGCCCGCTCGGCACGGGACTCGGCGGCGGCATCTGGCTCCACGTGGACCACGGAGCGCCCACCCAGGCCTGCGTCAGTCTCGCGCGGGAGCACATGCGGCTGCTGCTGCTGGCGCTGGATCCCGAACGGCATCCCGTGATCGTGATGGGCGACGCCGCGTCGTTGGCCCGCTGACGTCCCCCGAACGGCTCAGGGTCGGTTCCCCGCGTGTCCGCACATCCATGGGTCATCCCGCCCGCTGCCGCAACGCCCTTCGCTCGTCCTCGCTCGTGCCGCCCCAGATCCCGATGTACTGCTCCGTGTCGAGCGCCCAGCGCAGACACTCCTCCCGGACGGAGCAGCGCCGGCAGACGGCCTTCGCCTGCTCCGTCTGGAGCAAGGTCGGTCCGGACGTGCCGATCGGAAAGAAGAGGTCCGGGTCCTCATGGCGGCACGCGCCGTGGCCTCGCCAGTCGTCCATCAGTGTCACCTGCGATCGTCGACGTGCCCTCGGTGGAGCATTACTCGTTTTCGAGTCGCCTGTCGATGCGTGAGTGAAACCCTGTGGGACCCCGGCGATTCCAGTCACTGTTCGCGCATGCCCCACGGGGAGCCGTACGCGGTCAGCAGGTCCAGGAAGGGACGGGCCGGGAAGGCCTCCGGGCCCAGCACGCCCGCGCCCGACCAGGCGCCGGTGGCGAGGAGTTCGAGGGCGACGACCGGGTTGATGGCCGTCTGCCACACCACGGCCTGGCTGCCGTACTCCGCCATGGACCACTGGTTGTCGACCACGTGGTAGAGGTACACCTCGCGCGGCTTGCCGTCCTTGACGCCCCGCACCCAGGTGCCCGCGCAGGTCTTGCCGTGCATCCGGTCGCCCAGCGTCGCCGGGTCCGGCAGACATGCCGCGACCACGTCCCGGGGCGAGACGGCCACCGGCCCGGCGGCGCTCGGCACGGTCACCGGCTCAGTGCTGTCCAGGCCCAGCAGGTGCAGCGTCTTCAGCGTGCCGATGAACTCCTCGCCCAGGCCGTACTTGAAGGTCACCCGGCGTGCGTCGACCCAGCGCGGGACCAGGAGCACCTCCTCGTGCTCCACGTTCACGCACTCGACCCGGCCGATGCCCTCGGGGAAGTCGAACACCTCGGGCTCACTGAACGGTTCGGTGGTGAACCAGCCGCGGCCGGCCTCGTAGACGACCGGCGGGTTGAGGCACTCCTCGATCGTCGTCCAGATGCTGAAGGACGGCGCGAAGTCATAGCCGTCGACGGTGAGGTTCGCACCGTCGCGGACGCCGATCTCCTCGATCTCGTCGAACAGTTCGTCGGCCGCGTGCCGGGCGAACACATCCGACAGGCCCGGCTCCACGCCCATGCCGACGAGGGCCAGCGCACCCGCCTTCTCCCAGTCGGCCGCCGCTTCGAACTGGGCGTCGCCCAGCTTCACCCCGCACTCCTCGTACGGCCGCTCCGGGTGCGGCCGTGACAAGGACATCGCCATGTCGACATAGGTGGCCCCGGCCGTGCGGGCGGCGCCGAACAGCGGCATCACGAACCGCGGGTCGGTGGCGTTGAGCAGCACGTCGCACGCGTGCCGCTCCAGCAGTGCGGCCACCGCCGCCTCGTCGTTCGCGTCGACGCGCTCCGGCCGGAACCGGGCGTCGCCGCCGAGGGCCGCGACGGCCGCCTCGGCGCGCGCGAGGTCGTAGTCGGCGACCACCATCGCCTCGAAGAACGGCCGCCGGGCGGCGATCCGGGTGATGGCGGTACCCACCCCGCCGGCACCCACGAGCAGTACACGCATGACAAGACTCCCTCGGCTTGAAGGTCTACGACGTGGTGGGGCCCCGCGAGAGATACAACGCGGTCCCTTCACGTAAGGTCAATGGCGTTGGCATAAGGCGGAGCGCGCGGCACGGACCGCGACACAGAGACGGAGAGCATGGTGCCGAAACCGGTCGTTCCGGAGGAGAAGCGGCGCCGACGGCGTCCCACGAAAAGCGGCACCGTGCTCTCCGAGCAGCTCATCGTCGAGACGGCCCTGCGCATGCTGCGCGAACACGGCAGCGCAGGCCTGACCGCCCGCCGCCTGGGCCTGGCCCTCGACGCCGACCCGAGCACGCTGTACCGCTACTTCCGCGGCATGGACGACCTGACTCTCGCCATCGGCGACGCCGTCATCGGCCAGGCGCTGGAACGCTGGGAGCGTACGGGGGAGTGGCAGGAGGACCTGCGCGCCGTCGGGCTGCGCATCCACGCCGCGTACGTGGCTCATCCGCAGGCCGCCGCGCTGACGGCCAGCCGGGTCACCGGCCGGGCCAACGAACTCGCCGCAGACGAGGCCGTGCTGGACGTCCTGCGGACCGCCGGGTTCGCACTGCCGGACACCGTGCGCATCTACCACGCCTTCATCGACCAGACGCTGGCGTTCGCGGCGCTCGACGCCGCATCGTTGGCGCTGCCGAGTGACTCGCTGCGTGCGGATGAGGGCATGTGGCGGTCGACGTATGCGCGGTTGCCCCGGGCCACACATCCCCGGATCGCCGAGGCGGCGCCATTGCTGGCGAACCGGATGGTGACGAGTGCGTATCCGACGGCGCTGGAGATGCTTTTGGCCAGCGCGGCAGCGGAGTTGGAGGCGCTGTAGTGACCCGCCGGTTGTGCCGCGATACGCCGTCGTGTGGATGCGGCACTGTCGTGGCTGGCCGCGCAGTTCCCCGCGCCCCTTGAGGGCGTTGCGGAACCGTCGGCAGTAAGTCGCCCGTGATGTTCAGCCGCGAAGTGCCTCGGTCGCCGCCTCCGTCACCGCCTCCGTGACCGCCGCCAGCGCCGGTGAGTCCAGCTTCCACTGCTGCCAGTACAGCGGGACGTCGAGAGGCCGGTCCTCGGCCAGGTGCACGAGTCGGCCGGCCTTGAGGAGGGGTTCCGCCTGGACCTCGGGGATCAGGCCCCAGCCAAGTCCGGCGACCACAGCCGACAGGAAGCCCTCCGAGGTGGGCACGTGGTGCCGTAGCGCACTGGCGCCCGTGCGGGTGTGCCGCAGCCTGCGGACGAACGCGTCCTGGAGGTCGTCGCTGCGGTCGAAGGACATCACCGGCGCCCGCATGAGCGCGTCCCCGAGCGAGCCGCCGAGATGCCGTTCGGTGAACTCCGGGCTCGCCGCCGCCAGATAGCGCATCCGGCCCAGCGGCCGTACGGAACACCCGGCCACGGGATCCGGCGAGGAGGTCACCGCGGCCATCACCAGGCCCTCCCGCAGCAGCGTCGCGGTACGGCTCTCGTCCTCGCGCCGCAGCTCGAAGCAGAGCTGTGGCTCCTCCGGCACCCGGGTGAGCGCCGCCAGGAACCACGTCGCCAGCGAGTCGGCGTTGACCGCGATCGACACCTGGGTCGCATCCCCGGCGCCACTCATGCCGAGCTCGGCCCGCGCGTCCCGCTCCAGCCGGGCCAGCTGACGGGCGAACCGGACGACGACCGCGCCCGACTCCGTCGGCCGCACCGGTTTCGTGCGCACTAGCAGCACCCGCCCCGTGCGCTGCTCCAGCGCCTTCACCCGCTGACTCACCGCGGACGGCGTCACATGCAGCGCCGCAGCGGCCGCGTCGAAGGTGCCCTCATCGACCACGGCGAGCAGGGTCCGCACCTGGTCGAGGGGAAGCTCGGTCAGCTCGGTCTTCACGAGCGCTAATGATACGTAAGAATCTTTAGCTGTACGTCAGGAGATCGCTTCCCTAGCGTCAATGGCATGACAAACGCCTTGACCACCGCGGCCGCCGGATTCGGCACCGGCCTCTCACTGATCGTCGCCATCGGCGCCCAGAACGCCTTCGTACTGCGCCAGGGAATCCGCCGCGACGCGGTCCTCGCCGTCGTCGGCATCTGCGCACTGTCCGACGCGCTCCTGATCACTCTGGGCGTGGCCGGCGTCGGCGCGGTGGTCGTGGCGTGGCCCGGGGTGCTCACGGCGGTCGCCTGGGTCGGCGGGGCGTTCCTGCTCTGCTACGGCGCCCTCGCCGCCCGCCGGGCCTTCAAGCCGGGCGGCGCCCTGCTGACCGACGGCGAGGCGGCGGGGTCACGGCGGCGGGCGGTGCTGACCTGCCTCGCGATGACGTGGCTGAACCCGCACGTCTACCTCGACACCGTCTTCCTGCTCGGCACGGTCGCCGCCGACCGCGGCCCGATGCGCTGGACGTTCGGCCTCGGCGCCGTACTCGCCAGCCTGTGCTGGTTCGCGGCGCTGGGTTTCGGGGCGCGCCTGCTGAGCCGCCACCTTGCGAAGCCCGTCGCGTGGCGCGTCCTGGACGGACTGGTCGCCGCGACGATGATCGTCCTGGGGGTCACCCTGATCTCCGGGGGTGGCGGTGCCTGATCCGTCCTCGGTCCGCTCCTGTTCCCCGACGGGGATCCGAACCCCTGGCCCTTGCTGCGATAGTGATCCCCGACGAGAAAGATGTAACGAGCATCCAGGAATCGCGTGGACACCAGCGAGAGCAGCACCGAACCACAGGAGAAGGACCCGCCCGGGGTGATACCCGCGCGGCGCGGCTGGCGGCGCTGGGCCATGGACACCCGGCCCCTGCGCCGCCCGGCCTACCGCCGCCTGTGGTCCTCGACCATCGTCACGGCAGTCGGCAGCCAGCTCACCGCGGTCGCCGTGCCCAAGCAGATCTACGACATCACCGGCTCCTCGGCCTGGGTGGGCGCCGCGAGCCTCGCCGGGCTGCTGCCGCTGGTGGTGTTCGCGCTGTGGGGCGGGGCCGTCGCCGACAGCATGGACCGGCGCAAGCTGTTGCTGATCACCAACAGCGGCATCGCCGTCACCTCGGTGCTGTTCTGGCTCCAGGCCGTCACCGGCCTCGCGTCGGTGGCCGTACTGATGGTGCTGCTCGCCGTGCAGCAGGCGTTCTGGGGGCTCAACGCCCCGGCCCGCAGCGCCTCCATCGCCCGTCTTGTGCCCGCCGGTGAACTGCCCGCGGCGAACGCCCTCGGCTCGACGGTCATGCAGACGGGCCAGGTGGTCGGACCGCTGCTGGCAGGCGTGCTCATACCCGTGATCGGCCTGGCCGAGCTGTACCTCATCGACGCGCTGGCCCTGTGCGTCACCGTCTGGGCCGTCGTACGGCTGCCCGCACTGCCGCCCTTGGCCGCCACCGCCCAACGCCGCGCGGGCCTACGGGAGATCGTGGCCGGCTTCCGGTACATGGCCCTGCACAAGGTGCTGTTGCTGTCCTTCCTGGCCGACATCATCGCCATGGTCTTCGGCATGCCACGCGCCCTGTTCCCGCAACTCGCGAGCCAGACCTACGCGCCGTACGGCGAAGGACTCGCCCTCGGCCTGCTGTTCGCGGCGATCCCCATCGGCGCCGTGCTCGGCGGACTGTTCTCCGGCACGTTCTCCCGGGCCCGCCGGCACGGCTGGATGGTGATCGGCGCGGTCGTCGCCTGGGGCGCCGCCATCACCGGATTCGGGCTGAGCGGCAGCCTGTGGCTCGCGGTGGTGTTCCTGGCCCTGGCCGGGGTCGCCGACATGGTCTCAATGGTCTTTCGCGGGTCGATCCTGCTGTCCGCCGCCAGCGATGAGATGCGCGGCCGGATGCAGGGCGTCTTCACGGTGGTCGTGGCGGGCGGCCCGCGCCTGGCCGACGTGCTGCACGGCACGGCGGGGTCGGTCTTCGGTGCGCGCACCGCGACCGTGGGCGGCGGACTGCTCGGCGTCGCCGCGATGCTGGGCCTGGCCGCGGCGGTGCCCGCCCTGCGCCGCTACCGGGTCTGAGGGTCAGAGCGCGCTGCGCCGATGCTGCCCGTACTGTTCCATGAGCTTGCCCCGGGTCATCTCCAGCCGGTGCGCGAGGATTTCGGCGACGTGCCGGATCAGGGACATGCCGAGCGCAGGTTCGTCCTGGCACAGCCGCAGCACCGCCTCGGCCTCGAACTCGTAGGCGCGCACGGGACTGAAGGCCTCCGCGCCGAAGTCCCACTGGTACGGCGGGAACAGCCACGACCAGCCGAGCAGATCGCCCGCGCCGAGGCTGGCCACGGTGACCCGCTGCACGGATGTCACGCGCTGGTCGAGGGAGACGGCGCCCGAGCGGATGACCCAGAAGCGGTCGGCCGCGCCGCCCGCCTCGAAGATCCGGGTGTCCTCCGGGAAGGAGACCTCCCGGGCGAGCGCCATCAGGTGCTGGCGCTGAGGCGGCGGAAGGGCCGTCAGCAGTTTGATCGCTTTGGTCATGACACGGGGCTCCTCACCAACGACTGAGGTTCCGGTGCTTCCCTGCGTCCATTTCAGCCGCTACGGCGGCCGTGAGCACCTCGGCGGAGCGTGGTTTCGCTTTTGGCCGGGAATCTTCGCGGGACGGGGCGCCCGCGGCATTAAAAAGCCCTGGCTGGACGGGGGAGACCAGCCAGGGCCGTATTTGGTGGTGCAGGGGGGACGATTGCGGTCTTCCCGCGGTCTACCCCGAGACCACTTATGAATGAACCGTAAACCATCTCGGCGGATTCCGCGTCACCGAGACCGGGGTAAGTGACCGGTTTCACTCGCCCTCCGCCACCACCCTGATCGTCTCCAGTCGAGGATCGCTGGGATCGGGAAGGTTCATGCCCGCGGCGAGACCGGTGACGAGATAGCGCAGGACCGGCCCGGTCAGCCGCTCACCCGGCAGCACGACCGGGATCCCGGGCGGATACGGCGTGATCATCTCGGCGGCGACGCGTCCGGCGGCCCTGTCCACCGGGACGTCCTCGGTGGCGGCGAAGAACGCGTCCCGCGGCGGGACGGCCTGCTCCATGCGCAGCTGCGACGGCGGCGGCACGTCGATCCGGGGCGCGGGGCGGAGTTCGGGTGCCGCCTCGGCGAGGGACTTGAGCGCGGCGAGCAGCTCGCCGGCCGTCCCGTGGTCGTCGCCGTGGGTGAGCTGGGTGGCGATGCGGCGGTGGTCGTTGAGATGGGCGTCCACATTCCGGTGCTCCCGCAGCCAGTCCGCGGCCTGATATCCGGAGATGCCGAGACCGTCGAGGTCGATGACGACCGGCAGCGGGTCGAAGTCCGCGGCGAGTCCCGCACCGCAGAAGTCGTCCCGGTCGTTGACGTGCATCCCGTCGATCTCCTCGACGGCGGCCCGCACCTCGGCCGCGAGATCGAGCGCGGAGCCCATGATCTCCTCGCCCCGCAGGGCCATCTGCCGCCGCCAGCCGTCCATGCCTGCGAAGATCAGCACCGACGGACTGGTGGTGCCCAGCAGGTCCGCCCGCATGCGCAGCACCGTCGCCGGGACGAGATCGCCCTGCAGATGGAAGACCGAACCCTGCTCCAGGCCGCTGCCCATCTTGTGGATGCTGGTCACGCAGATGTCGGCGCCCGCGTCCATCGCCCACGACGGCAGTCCGGGATGGAACGGCAGATGCGCACCCCAGGCCTCGTCGACGACCAGCGGACGCGAGCGGCGGTGGCAGACGTCGGCGATCGCCCGCAGGTCCGCGCAACTGCCGTACGGCGTCGGACTGGTGACCAGCGCACCCTTCGCGTCGGGATGGCGATCGAAGGCCCTGTCGAACTCCGCCGCGGACGGCGGGTGGGCCAGATGCCGTTCGGCGTCCCACTGCGGCTCGACCCAGACGGGCTCGATGCCGGACAGGACGAGACCCGACACGACCGACTTGTGGGCGTCCCGTCCGACCAGCAGCTTCTCGTGCGGGCCCGCGACGGCCAGCATCGCCGCCTTGACGGAGAGGGAACTGCCGCACGTGGTGAAGTACGTGTGCTCCGCGTGCACGGCGTCGGCCATCAGATCCTCGGCGTGCTCCAGGACGCCGCTGTGGTGCAGCCGGTCGTCCAGACCGCCCGACGCCAGTACGTCACCGAGGAACACCGCGTCGCCCAGCACCTCCCGTACCACGGGGTCGGCTCCGCGGGCCTGCTTGTGACCGGGCGGCGAGAACGACGTCCGCCCCTTGCGGTGGTAGTCGGCCAGCGCTTCCAGGACCGGGGCCCGGGTGTGATCGGCTGTCATGCGCCCTCGGGTGCCCAACGGGGGCGATGCCATTCGGCGGTGCGGGTCAGCCGTCCCCGGTGTGCGAGCCGGGGGAGAGGAACTCGTCCAGCACGTTGATCACGGTCTCGTAGGCGATCACCCGCACGGCGGCGTCCCGGGCTGCCGCCGGGTCGGCAGGCTCCAGCTCGACGCTGCGGGCCTGCCACACCCGCTCCTCGCGTCGGGCGTAGGCCCTGGCACGCTGCATGCGCCTGAGCAGTTCGTCTGAGTCCACGACATCGGTCATGACTTCCGCGTACCCCGGTATCGGCCGGATGAGCCGTCATCCGCGGTGTCGCAGGGCCGAGCAGTCACCCGTCCGATGCCTTCACGGGCACGCCCAGCGGACGGGCCAGACCGGACACGGCCTCGTCGAGGCGTTGCAGATGCCGCAGGACACGGTCGGTGACGCGGCCGTAGCGCGGTGCGCCGGGGACGGTCCGGCCCAGGAGCGAGGCGATGCTCGGGCCGGTCTCGATGCCGGCCGTGGAGAGCTCGTCGGTGACGTGCGCGGCGATCGCCTCGATGTTGTGCGCGATGCGCCCCGCAGCTCGCCGCAGCCGGGGATCCGCCGCGATCGAGGGATGGGTGGGCAACAGCTCGGCGGTGGCCGCCAGCGAACGCGCGTGATAGGCGCAGGTCTCCAGCAGCGCGACGACGTAGCGGGCGGTCTCTTTGCGGGCCCGCAGCGGCGTCACCGGATGCGTGAGCGGCTGCACGGCGGCCCGCAGGTCGGCGAGCGCCTGGTCCAGGTCGCGCGCCTGGTCGAGCAGCTCGACGGGCGGTCCGCCACTGAGCTGGTCGACGGAACTGCGGGTGACCTCGCCGAGCCGTTCCAGCACGGTGGCGAGCAGTTCGTTCGTACGGCGGTCCGTCTGCACCGGCAGGACCAGCGCGGCCGCGATCACCCCGCAGGCCGCGCCGAGCGCGGTCTCCTCGATGCGCAGCACGAGCACCGAGAGGCTGTACGTCTGCAGCAGGGTGTACAGCAGCCCGAGTGCCGCGGTGACGAAGAAGGACGACAGCGTGTACGACAGCGGTGCCGAGTAGAACATCGCGAAGACGAACACCAGCACCAGCGCGAACGCCGTCCAGGTGTGACGGCCGACGGCACCCGCCAGCACGATGCCGGCCAGGACCCCGAGCACGGTGCCCAGCAGCCGACGGTAGCCCTTGACCAGGATCTCGCCCGTGGAGGCGGTGTTGAGGAACACGATCCAGCAGGTCAGCACCGCCCAGTACCAGCGGTCGCGGGAGAGCAGCTCGCCGCCGACGATGGCCAGCGTCGACCCCACGGCCACCTGCACGGCGGCGCGCGTCGTGGGGCGCCGCAGCCCGGTGGGCTCCTCCGCCGGGGCCTCCTCCTCGGCGTCGAGCACGGCGTCCTCCGCGTCCAGCTCCTCGCGTGAGCGCGCCGTGGCCGGGCTGTCGTCCGCCTCGTCCGGCGCCCCGCCCAGGGCGATCCGCAGCCCGAGGACGGCGCGGGTGGTCTCGCCGATGGCCCGGAAGGCATCCTGCACGGCGGGGGAGGCGTCGGGCAGGTTCTCCTCGTCGCGGTAGCCGAGGAGCCGGTTGCGGACCTGGGAGAGCGCGGTGCCGGAGGCCTGGCCCACGGGGTGCAGGACGATCAGGCGCAGGGCCTCCAGGTCACGGCGCAGCGTGACGGTCGCCTCCTCCCGGACGGGATGCCGCCCGCCCGAGGGGACGGGGGCGCCCGGCAGATGCATGGCCAGGGTGTCGGCGCGCTCGGCGCCGCGTGCGGCGAGCAGCGACAGCCCCAGTCGCTCGGCCGCGATCTCGGCGTCCGCGACGCGCCGTTGGACGAGCCGGGCCATCGCCTCGTCGGCGGTTCCCTCCTCCAGCCGGCCCTGGATCAGCAGCGCCGTCTCGTGCAGGCGCGCGGTGCCCTCGCGTACGTGCTCCAGGGCCCGGTCCGCTTCCTCCGGGCCGGCGCCGAGCAGTTCGAGTTGCGCCGACAGCAACTGGGCCAGTCGGGCACGGAAGGCGCTGCGCAGCCGTTCGAGCACCCCCGTCGGTGTCTCGGGGACGAGCACGAACCGCACCAGCGCGCTGCACGCGAAGGCCATGGCGACCGCGCCGCACAGCGCGGGCAGGCCGGAGACGGTGGCGCCGACGAAGAGGGACATGAAGTAGGTCTGGAAGCCGATCAGGCCGAGCGCGGTGCCACGGTCGCCGAACCTGCGCCCGTACACGGCACAGAAGATGAGCGCCACGAAGGCCAGGTCACCGGCCACGACATGGCTGTGCAGCACTGCCGCCAGGGACATCGAGGCCAGCGCCACCGGAAGGCCCAGGGCGAGTGTGACGGCCTGCGGCCCGCGCTGCTTCTCCCGGATGGCGAAGGTGGCGACCATCGCCGCCAGCGCTCCCGTCACCAGGTGCGTCACATCGGCGCCCAGCAGGGCGAGCACGGCGACCGCGAGGGCGATCGCACCCGCCGTGCGCAGCCCCGCGGCCAGCCGCAGCAGCCCGGGGTCCGACGCCGCGACACGGTCCCGCACGCGCGCCCGGACCGGCCCTCCCGCTGACCTCACGCCGACGTACTCTCTCCCGCTCTCTTACTGGTCACACCGCGAACCGAAGGCTCTCAGCCGAGGCCGTCACCTCACTCAACCGTCCCATCGGGCGCCTCGGATCCGCCCTCTGCGGACACGCGCTCCCGCAGTTGGTCCGGCGTCAGGTACGCGTGGACGAACTCGAAGTCCTTCAGCTTGGCCGGCCTGCGGGCCTGGAACCCGGTACGCACGAAATCGTCCCCGGCCACGGCGTTGAGCAGCCAGTTCGTCATGACGCGTGTCTTGGCGACATTGGTGCGCAGCGCCGACCAGTGGTAGCCGCGGGCGACGACCATCGCCGGCAGGCCCTTCAGATCGACGCCGAGGGGCTTGGAGACGGCATCGCGGCCGCCGAGGTCGACCACCAGGCCGAGGTCCTTGTGCTCGTACGGCCGCAGCGGCTGGTTGCGCAGGGACGCGATGACGTTGTCGGCCACGACCTTGCCCTGGCGCATGGCGTGCTGGGCGGTGGGCGGGCAGACGGCGCCCTTCTCGCCCTTGGCGATATCGGGTACGGCGGCAGCGTCGCCGAGCGCGAACACACCGTCGTCGCCGGGCAGTTTCATCTCCGCGGTGACCGCGAGCCGGCCCCGGACCGTGTCCGCGCCCAGCGTGCCGATCAGCGGGCTGGCGACCACTCCGGCGGTCCAGATCAAGGTCCGGGTGGGCACCACCCGGCCGTCGGTGAAGGTGACCTCCTCGGGGCCCGCCTTGGCGATGGACACGCCCAGCGAGATGTCGACACCGCGCCTGCGCAGGATCTTCTGGGCGGCGGTGCCCAGCTTCTCGCCGAGTTCGGGCATCAGCCTCGGCGCGATGTCGATCAGATGCCACTTGATCAGGTGCGGGTCGAGCCGCGGATAGCGCTTGACCGCGTTGTGCGTCAGCATCTGCAGACATGCGGCGGTCTCGGTGCCGGCGTATCCGCCGCCGACCACCACGAACTGCAGCCGGGCGGCGCGCTCGGCGGGGTCCTGGCTGGCGTCGGCGAGGTCCAGCTGGGAGATGACGTGGTCGCGCAGGTAGGCGGCCTCCGCCAGCGTCTTCATGCCGTACGCGTGGTCGGTGAGCCCGGGGATGTCGAAGGTGCGGGTGACGCTTCCGGGGGCCAGCACGATGTAGTCGTACGGCTCGTTGACGATCCGGTCGGTGATGGTGCGGATGACGCAGACCTTGGCCGCGAGATCCACGCCGATGGCGCCGCCCGGGATGATCCGGGTGCGGTACCTGCGGCTGCGGCGCAGGGACACGGCGATCGACTGGGGTGTCAGGACGCCGGAGGCGACCTGGGGCAGGAGTGGCAGGTAGAGCTGGTAGGAGGACGGCGTCGCCAAGGTGATCTCGGCCTCGTCGGCGGAGAGTTTGCGTTCGAGTCGGCGAACACAGCCGACTCCGGCGAAGCCTGCGCCAACCACCAGGATCCTGGGTCGTGTCACGGTGATCTTCCCTTCTGCGGCTCCAGGCGGTCTGCCTCGACGTCGTTCGCCTGCCCCTGGATCGCGGCTTCGCACGCCTCGATCCCACCGCGCCACCGGCCGTTCCGCCAGCCGGGTGCGGCAGGCAGATGAACCCGTCGTCAGCCACCTTGCCCCAACCGGCGCGGGGGCACACCGGTTCGGGTGTGAAAGACGTGTCCGCTCGATCTCTTGACGACTGATTGGTCTGAACCTAACGTCCGTGTCGCTCGTCCATGTCAGAGACCGTCGTTCATGTACGTGACCATGTGCGTCATCGTGTGCGTGGTCGGACGCGTGACGTGCGGCCACCCCCATCCGACAGGAGGCAGGATGCTCGTACCCCTGCGCACCCTCACCGTCACCACGGCGCTGTGCGCCACATCATTGCTCGCCGCCCCGCATGCCTTCGCCGAAGTCGAGCCCGGCGGCTGGCAGTCCGTGTCACCGAGCTACACCGTCCAGGAACGGGGCTGCGGCCAGGTCGACGGCCTCACGTTCCGGCTCACCTGCTCCACCGCGAGCGGCGACCAGCGGGCTGAACGGCGCTACGCCACCTACACCGGCGGCACCCGCCAGTTCGAGGGCTACTTCCGCATCACCAGCCTCAGCGGCACCCGGATCAGCCTCAAGCAGACCTTCAACGAGTCCGGCTCCGGCCCGTACTTCATGCTCGCCGTCGAGCGCGGCGGCCGGCTCTACGCGGTGCACGGCGGTGCCACGCTGTCCAACGCCGGGACCGTCGGCGCCACGGTCCGCGTCAACACGGTCCACCAGGTCGGCGTCGAGCACCGCACCTACATCAACGGCTCGCTCAAGCACACCTACGACAGCCCCGGCGGCAGCTTCTACGACAAGTTCGGTGCCTACCGCACCAACAGCGGCAGCGGGCAGGCCACGGTCGAGTGGAGCAACGTCCGCTTCTGGCGCAAGTAGCGGCTGCCGTATGCGAGGAAAGGCGCGCATCGCGGCGTCGGCAGCGCTGATCCTGGCGCTGCCGGCCTGCTCGGCCGACACCGCGGACACCGACGAGTCACTACGAGGTGTCCTCACGACACCCACGGACATCGACCTCGACTGGACGGACGACCGGCCGGGAGTCGCGGGCCACCTGCTGGAGTTCGCGACCGAGAAGGCGGGCCCCTACACCGTCCTGGACTACCTGCCCCGGCAGGTGTCCGACTACCGCCATCCCGACCTCATGCCGCACACCACGTTCCACTACCGCCTGCGGACCTACCGGGGCCCCGTCTCCCGTCCGGCCCGCGCCGAACTGCCGGACGGCATCCGCTTCACCTGGACCGACTCCTCCGCGGACGAGGACGGATTCCTCCTGGAGATGCGGAAGAAGAACAGCACCGGCTACGAGCCCGTCGCCGTCGTCGATCCGGACGTCACCGCCACGACCCTGGTCACCCTGCCCGGCGAGAAGAACGCCACCTTCCGGATCCGCGCCTTCGTCCTGGGCGAGCAGTCGAATGCGGTACGGCTCACCACGGGCGAGTAGACGCGCTCAGCGGAAGACGTTGTCCGCGTCGTCCCAGTGCGGCGGCTCGTCCACCATGTGGTCCCGCGGCGCATGTGAACGGGCCTGGTACATCGCGTCGATCTGGAGGGCGTAGTGCCGCACGATGGCGTCCCGGCGCAGCTTCATCGACGGCGTCAGCAGCCCGCTGGCCACGTCGAACGGGGCCGGCAGCACCCGGAACACACGGATGGACTCCGCGCGCGACACCGCGCTGTTCGCGGCGGCCACGGCCCGGCCGATCTCCTCGCGCAGCGCGTTCTCCTCGCGCGCCTCCCGGATCCGTGCGTCACTGCGCAGCGTGAGTGATTCCCGCCAGTAGGCCAGGAAGTCCGGGTCCAGGGTGATCAGGGCCCCGACACAGGGCCGGTTGTCGCCCACGATCACCGCCTGATGGATCATCGGATGCATCCTCAGGCGCTGCTCCAGGAGCGCCGGGGAGACGCTCTTGCCGCCGCTCGTGATGATGACGTCCTTCTTGCGCCCGGTGATCGTCAGATAGCCGTCGGAGTCCAGCCGCCCGAGATCCCCGGTGGCCAGCCAGCCGCCGCGCAGCGCCGCCCGGGTCGCGGCCTCGTCGTTCACATAGCCCTGGAACACCGACGGCCCGCGCACGAGGATCTCCCCGTCGTCGGCCACCCGGATGTCCATCCCCGGCAGTGCCTTCCCGACCGTTCCCGACAGCTCCCGGCCCAGCGGTGGCGCCGTGACCCCGCCGCAGGTCTCGGTGAGACCGTAGGCGTCGTTCACATAGATGCCGATGCCCTCGTAGAACAGGGACAGTTCACGGTTCAGGGACGAGCCGGCGGACGTCGCCCGGCATACCCTGCCGCCCAGCGCGGCCCGCAGTTTGCGGTACACCGTGCGTTCGTACAGGGCGTGTTGCAGCCGCAGATCGTAACGGGGCCCGGGCCCGCCGCCCAGCCGCTGCCGTTCCAGCGCCGCAGCGAAGTCCCGCGCGGTGTCGGCGGCCCGCTCGAACAGCGCGCCACGGCCGGCCTGCTGGGCCGTGCGCAGGAAGTTCTTGTAGATCTTCTCGAAGATCGACGGTACGGCGCACAGATAGGTCGGCCGGAAGGTGCGCAGGGCCGCCGACAACGCCTCCCCGTTCAGCTCGGGTTCGTGGCCCATCAGCATGCCGCCGCGGATGGCCAGCCCCTGCACCACCAGGCCGTACACATGGGAGAAGGGCAGGAAGGCGAGGACCGACGCCTGCTGCTCGCCCGGCGGGATCACGGTGTGGCCCCACCCCGCCAGGAGGGTGTCGCAGGTGCTCGCCAGACCGCGGTGGCTCAGCGCGCAGCCCAGCGGGTGACCCGTGGTGCCGGAGGTGTAGACGACGGCCGCGGTGGAGTCCGGCAGCACGATGCGGCGCAGCGACTCGACGGTGGTGAACGGGATGAACTCGCCGCGCTCCACGAGCTGTTGAAGCCCCCCGGCGTCCAACTGCCATACATGGCGCAGCATCGGCAGCGATCCGCACACGGAACCCACCGTCATGATGGCCTGCTCGTCCTCGACCACCACGGCCACGCATTCGGCGTCCCGCAGGATCCACTCGACCTGGTCGCGCGACGACGTCGGATAGATCGGCACGACCTCGGCGCCCACCGCCCACAGGGCGTAGCAGAACACCGTCCACTCGTACCGGGTGCGGGCCATGACGGCCACGCGGTGGCCCGGGGAGATCCCGGACGCGATCAGTCCCTTGGCCAGATCGCTCACTTCGTCGCGCAGTTCCACGGCGGTCACCTCCTCCCACGTGGTGGAGGAGGAGTCGGGGTGGCGCGCGAGCATCGGCAATGTCGGATTGAAGGCCGCCATCTCGAAGACGCTGTCGGCGAGCCCGCCGGTCAGGGGCGTGACGGTCGGGGGAGCGAGGCCGAGATCGCGCATGCGCTGCTCCTGATGTGTACCGGGTGTGACATCACCGATGAGTTCCGTTATCGGCGGTGCCCGAATCTAGCCCAGCTGAGAGCGCGTGGTGTCGAGAACTGACAATTGACCCCGTTCGGTGATCTCAGCCGCGGGGGCAGGGCGACAGCCACACCGTGGCAAGAGGCGGCAACGTCAGCCGAATACGGCTGTCCTCCGGCTTCACCGGGCCGGGGTTGACGACGTCGCCGCCGCCGTACTGGCCGGCGTCCGTGTTGAGGGTCTCCTGCCAGGCGACGACGTCGTCCGGCACCCACAGGGCGTAGTCATGACGCACAACAGGAGAGAAGTTGGAGACGGCGAGCAGAGGACTGCCGTCGGCACCGAACCGAAGGAAGGCGAAGACGTTGTCCTCCGCCGCGTCCCCCAGCACCCACTGGAAGCCGCCGGGGTCGGTGTCCCGCTCCCAGAGAGCCGGCGTCGTCCGGTACAGCGCGTTGAGGTCACGCACCAGATCCTGGACGCCGCGGTGGTCACCCGCGGACGCGTACCCGGGATCCAGCAGCCACCACTCGGGACCGTGCTCCTGCGACCACTCGGCGCCCTGCGCGAACTCCTGGCCCATGAAGAGGAGCTGCTTGCCGGGGTGGGCCCACATGAAGCCCAGGTAGGCCCGGTGGTTGGCGCGTCGCTGCCACCAGTCGCCGGGCATCTTGGAGACCAGCGCCTGCTTGCCGTGCACGACCTCGTCGTGGGAGATCGGCAGGACGTAGTTCTCGCTGTAGGCGTACACCATCGAGAACGTCATCTCGTTGTGGTGGTACTTGCGGTGCACCGGCTCCTTGGCGATGTACTCCAGGGAGTCGTGCATCCAGCCCATGTTCCACTTCAGCCCGAACCCCAGCCCGCCGCTGTCGGTCGGCCGGGTCACCCCGTCCCAGGCGGTCGACTCCTCCGCGATGGTGATCACTCCCGGGTTGCGCCGGTACACGGTCGCGTTCATCTCCTGGAGGAACGCCATCGCGGCCAGGTCCTCCCGCCCGCCGAAGGCGTTCGGCGCCCACTGCCCGGACTCGCGCGAGTAGTCGAGGTAGAGCATCGAGGCGACGGCGTCCACCCGGAGCCCGTCGATGTGGAACTCCTCGCACCAGTACGTGGCGTTGGCGACCAGGAAGTTGCGCACCTCGGTGCGTCCGTAGTCGAACTCGTACGTCCCCCAGTCCGGGTGCTCGGCGCGCCGCTCGTCCCCGGGTTCGTACAGCGGCTCCCCGTCGAACCGGCTCAGCGCCCAGTCGTCCTTCGGGAAGTGGGCCGGCACCCAGTCCACGATCACCCCGATGCCGGCCTGGTGCAGGGCGTCCACGAGGTGCTTGAAGTCGTCGGGCGTACCGAGCCGTGAGGCCGGCGCGTAGAAGCCGGTGACCTGATAGCCCCAGGACCCGGCGAAGGGGTGCTGTGCGACCGGCATGAGCTCGACGTGGGTGAAGCCGAGGTCGTTGACGTACGCGGGCAGCTCCTCGGCGAGTTGGCGGTACGTCAGCCCCGGGCGCCAGGACGGAAGGTGCATCTCGTAGACCGAGAAGGGTGCTTGATGCACCGGGACGTCGCCCCGGTGCGCCATCCACTGCGCGTCGCCCCACTCGTGGTGCGAGGCGTGCACGATCGACGCCGTGTCCGGCGGGACCTCCGCGCGGCGCGCCATCGGGTCGGCCTTGAGGAACCGGCCGCCGTACCGGGAGGTGATCTCGAACTTGTACCGGGTGCCCTCGCCGATGCCCGGCAGGAACAGCTCCCACACCCCGGACGCCCCGAGGGACCGCATCGGGAACGCCGTCCCGTCCCAGCAGGTGAAGTCCCCGGCGACCCGCACGCCCTGAGCATTCGGCGCCCACACGGTGAAGCGGGTGCCCGCCACGCCCTCGTGTGTCATCGGCTCGGCGCCGAGCGCCTTCCACAGTTCCTCGTGCCGTCCCTCCCGGATGAGGTGGAGGTCCAGCTCGCCGAGGGCGGGCAGGAAGCGGTACGGGTCGTGGACCTCGTACTCGTCGGACCCGTCCTCGGCGTACGACACCAGCAGCGTGTACGCGGGGATCTTCTTCAGCGGCAGTACGCCGGTGAAGAGACCGCCGCCCTCCGAGACCAGCGCGGTGCGCTCGCCGTCGGCCACGACGCTCACGGCACGCGCGAACGGGCGCAGCGCCCGGAAGGCGATCCCGCCCGGGACCGGATGAGCCCCGAGCAGCGCGTGCGGATCGTGGTGGGCGCCCGACAGCAGGCGCTCACGGTCGGCCGGATCGAGTGCGGGCGCGCCGGCGCGCCGGCCCGGTCCGGCCGATTCGGGGCGCGAGGTCTCGTGCAGGGCCATGGGTCAGGCTCCTCTCACGGCGAGGCGTTCGATCGCCGCCATCGGTACGGGCAACCAGTCGGGTCGGTGCCGGGCCTCGTACAGGACCTCGTACACGGCGCGGTCGGTCTCATACGCACGCAGCAAGCCGTGCTTCTTGCGCGGGTCCCAGCCGGCGAGGGCGGCATAGCCCGCGCAGTAGGCCTCCCGGCAGCGGCGCGCCCACTCCGGACGCCACGGACGGCGCTGCCGCGCGGCGTAGTCGAAGGAGCGCAGCATGCCCGCGATGTCCCGCACCGGCGAGTGGACACCGCGCCGCTCGGCCAGCGGGCGGGACGGCTCGCCCTCGAAGTCGATGACGAACCACTCACGGCCCGCCCGCAGCACCTGCCCCAGGTGCAGGTCGCCGTGGATGCGCTGGTCCGGCGGCCCGGGGTCGCAACTGGCGACGGCGCCGAAGGCGGTGCGCAGGCCGGGCACGTAGGGCTGCAGGGCGGGGACGAAGTGCGCGGCGATCTCCAGACGCTCGGTCATCGCCGCCGCCATCCGGGCGTTCTCGCCGTGTGCCCGGGACGGGAAGGCCGACGCCAGCGCCAGATGCACCTCCGCCGTCGCCCGCCCCAGCTGCCGGGCCTCCGCCGTGAAGTCGCCGCCGGAGGCCAGCGCGTCCAGCGCCAGCGTCCAGCCGTCGGAGGCGTCACGCAGGAACGGCTGCAGCACGCCGAGCGTGGCCTCCCAGGGGTGCGTCGTGCGGAACCAGGCCACGGGGGCCGGGACCCGCTCGCAGCCCTGTTCGGCCAGCGCGCCGGACAGCTCCAGGTCGGGATTGACGCCGGGCTGGATGCGCCGGAACAGCTTGAGGATGAACGTATCGCCGTACACCAGCGAGGAGTTGGACTGCTCGGCGTCCAGCACCCGGGGCACGAGCCCAGCCGGCACCGACACGGACGGGTCCGCCTCGAAGCACAGCGGCCCCGCCGTGCCGGGATGCCGCAGCCGCTCCAGGAGCAGCTGGGCCGAACGGGGGTCCTGCAACGCGTCGAAGACCGTCAGACCGGCCAGCGGCCCCTCCTCCGCACGGCCGATCAGCGCGCGGCCGAGCCGCGGCGACAGATGCTGGCGTACGCCGAGCAGCAGCTGGTAGCAGTCGCCGGCCGGGGGAGCGCCGCCGGGCGCGGGCACCGCGGAGTGACCGGCGTGCACCAGCAGATGCAGACAGCCCGGGAACAGCTCCGTCATCGAGAGCAGCGCGAGGTCCGTGACGGGCCGGTCCTTGCCCGCGAACCAGCGCTGCCGTGGCAGCCACTCGCGCAGCAGTCCGGCGAGCGAGGCCATGGGGCTCGCGTCGACCGTACGGCTCGATCGGGGAGTTGCGGTCTTCTGCATGGTGACCCGTTCCTTTCCTCGGCACACGCTCGAAGCCCACGCTCAAAGTCGTCGGCCGATGCGGGATGCGACTCGGGAGAGCCGGAACCAGTAGAAGCCGTGGCCCCCGAGGGTCAGCAGATACGGCAGTTCGCCGATGGCCGGGAAACGGACCCCGCCGAACAGCTCGACCGGATGCCGACCGGCGAATTCGCGCAGGTCGAGTTCGGTGGGCTGCGCGAAGCGTGCGAAGTTGTTCACGCACAGCACCAGGTCGTCCTCGTATTCGCGCAGGAAGGCGAGCACCGCCGGATTCGAGGACTGGAGTTCCGTGTAGGAGCCGAGTCCGAAGGCCGGGTTCTGCTTGCGGATCTCGATCATGCGGCGGGTCCAGTGCAGCAGCGACGACGGCGAGGCCATCGACGCCTCGACGTTCGTCACCTGGTAGCCGTAGACCGGGTCCATGATGGTCGGCAGACAGAGCTGCCCCGGGTCGCAGGTGGAGAAGCCGGCGTTGCGGTCCGGCGTCCACTGCATGGGAGTTCGTACGGCGTCGCGGTCGCCGAGCCAGATGTTGTCGCCCATGCCGATCTCGTCGCCGTAGTAGAGGATCGGGCTGCCCGGCAGGGCGAGCAGCAGGGCCGTGAACAGCTCGATCGAGTGCCGGTCGTTGTCGAGGAGCGGGGCGAGACGCCTGCGGATTCCGATGTTGGCGCGCATGCGGGGGTCCTTGGCGTATTCCGCCCACATGTAGTCGCGTTCCTCGTCGGTGACCATTTCCAGGGTCAGCTCGTCGTGGTTGCGCAGGAAGATGCCCCACTGGCAGCCGGAGGGGATGGCCGGGGTCTTGGCGAGGATTTCCGAGACCGGGTACCTCGACTCCCTTCGCACGGCCATGAAAATGCGCGGCATGACGGGGAAGTGGAAGGCCATGTGGCACTCGTCGCCACCGTTTTGATAGTCGCCGAAGTAGTCGACCACGTCTTCGGGCCACTGGTTCGCTTCGGCCAGCAGGACCGTGTCCGGATACATCGCGTCGATGTCGCGGCGGACGCGCCTCAGGAATTCATGAGTGGCGGGGAGGTTCTCGCAGTTCGTGTCCTCCTCCGCGTACAGATAGGGCACCGCGTCCAGCCGGAAGCCGTCGATCCCCAGGTCCAGCCAGAAGCGGAGGGCGGCCAGGATCTCCTCCTGGACGGCCGGGTTCTCGTAGTTCAGGTCGGGCTGGTGGGAGAAGAAGCGGTGGAAGAAGTACTGCTGGCGGACCGGGTCGAAGGTCCAGTTGGAGGCCTCGGTGTCGACGAAGATGATGCGGGCGTCGGCGTACTGCTTGTCGTCGTCGGCCCACATGTAGTAGTCGCCGTAGGGGCCGTCGGGGTCTTTTCTCGATTCCTGGAACCACGGGTGCTGGTCGCTGGTGTGGTTCATGACGAAGTCGATGATGACCCGCATGCCGCGCTGGTGGGCGGAGTCGACGAATTCGACGAAGTCGGCGAGGTCTCCGAATTCGGGCAGGACGGAGGTGTAGTCGGAGACGTCGTATCCGCCGTCGCGCAGGGGTGATTTGAAGAAGGGCGGCAGCCACAGGCAGTCGACGCCGAGCCATTGCAGGTAGTCGAGTTTGGCGGTGAGGCCTTTGAGGTCGCCGACGCCGTCGCCGTTGCTGTCCTGGAAGGAGCGGACCAGGACCTCGTAGAAGACGGCGCGCTTGAACCAGTCCGGGTCACGATCCTTGGCAGGAGTGTCCTCGAAGGTGTCCAGCACGGGCTCGTTGACGGTCATGACGCTCAGGACCCTCCGATCTGCGGTGGCGAAGCCTGGACGTGGAGCACGTGCGCGGGGGCCCTGCCGGGCTCCAGACGTACGTAGTTGGTCCTGCCCCAGCGGAAGGTCTCACCCGTCAGTTCGTCGTGCACGGACAGGGAGGCATCCCAGTCCAGGCCGAGGTGCGGCATGTCCAACGAGACCGTGGCCTCCTGGGTGTGGTGAGGATCAAGGTTGGCGACCACCAGAACCGTGTCCGGGCCTGTGCGTTTGCTGTAGGCGATGACCGCGTCGTTGTCGGTCCGGTGGAAGCGGAGGTTCCTGAGCCGGTGGAGGGCGGGGTGGCCCCTCCGGATGGTGTTGATCCTGGTGATCAGGGGGGTGATGGTGCGGCCTTCGTGTTCGGCCGCTTCCCAGTCGCGGGGGCGTAGCTGGTACTTCTCCGAGTCGAGGTATTCCTCGCTGCCTTCGCGCAGGTGGGTGTTCTCGCAGAGTTCGTAGCCGCTGTAGATGCCCCAGGTGGGGGAGAGGGTGGCGGCGAGGACGGCGCGGAGTTCGAAGGCGGGGCGGCCGCCGTTCTGGAGGAAGGCGTGCAGGATGTCGGGGGTGTTGGCGAAGAAGTTGGGCCGCATGTAGGCGGCTGCTTCGCCGGACAGTTCGGTGAGGTAGTCGGTGAGTTCCTGTTTGCCGTTGCGCCAGGTGAAGTAGGTGTAGGACTGCTGGAAGCCGATCTGGGCGAGGGTGTGCATCATCGCGGGGCGGGTGAAGGCCTCGGCGAGGAAGATGACGTCGGGGTCGGTGCGGCCGATGTCGGTGATGACCTGCTGCCAGAACACGACGGGTTTGGTGTGCGGGTTGTCGACGCGGAAGATGCGCACGCCGTGGGCCATCCAGTGGCGCAGGATGCGCAGGGTCTCCTCGACCAGGCCGTCCATGTCGGCGTCGAAGGCGATGGGGTAGATGTCCTGGTACTTCTTCGGCGGGTTCTCGGCGTGGGCGATGGTGCCGTCGGGGCGGTGGTGGAACCACTCGGGGTGTTTGTCGACCCAGGGGTGGTCGGGGGAGCACTGCAGGGCGAAGTCGAGGGCGACTTCCAGGCCGAGTTCGCCGGCCCGGGCGACGAACCAGTCGAAGTCGTCGAGGGTGCCGAGGCCGGGGTGGACGGCGTCGTGGCCGCCCTCGGGGAGCCGATGGCCCAGGGCACGCCGACGTCGTCGGTGCCGGCGGACAGGGTGTTGTTGGGGCCTTTGCGGAAGGTGGTGCCGATCGGGTGGACGGGCGGGAGGTAGACCACGTCGAAGCCCATGGCGGCGATCGCGGGCAGCCGGCGGGCGGCGGTGCGGAAGGTGCCGTGGGGCTGCTCGGGGTGCCCTCGGAGCGGGGGAAGAACTCGTACCAGGAGCCGAACAGGGCCCGTTCCCGCTCCACCAGCAGGGGCAGCGGGTCCGAGGCGGTGACCAGGTCCCGCAGCGGATACCGCCCCAACACCGCGTCGACGTTCGCCGCGAACGCCGCCGCCAGCCTTGACTCGGGCGGCAGCGAGTCGTCCCGCAGCGCGTCCGCGGCGGCCTGGACCGTCGCCTGCTCCGTCTTGTCGGGCACCCCGGCCGCCGCTCGTTCGTACAGCTCGCCGCCCGTCTCCAGCACCAGTCCGACATCGATCCCGGCGGGGATCTTGATCTGTGCGTGGTGGCGCCAGGTGGCCACCGGATCGCTCCACGCCTCCACGTGGAACGTCCAGCGGCCCATGGCCGACGGGGTCACCTTGGCGCCCCATCGGTCGCTGCCCGGGGCCAGTTCGTGCATGGGTGTCCAGGGGCCGGGCCGGCCGTCCAGGTCGGTCAGTACGACATTGGCCGCGACGGCGTCATGGCCCTCGCGGAACACGGTGGCGGTGACCTCGAAGGTCTCTCCCACGACGGCCTTGGCCGGGTGCCTGCCGCACTCCACGGCCGGCTGCACGTCCCGTACCGGGATGCGGCCGATGGTCCCGGTACCTGCACCGGTCCTGCTCTTGGTCCTGCCCATGGTTCACCTCCACCGTGCTCGAGGCCGGGCACCAGGCCCGGCCGGGGGATTCAAGCTGTGCCGGAAGGGGTCTGCCTCCCCGCGTGGAAAGTCCGCCGCCGTTTTCCCGGCGGGCCCCGCCGTGCCGAGACGCTCGCCGTGCGCGGCCGTTCGTCCAGCTCGCTGAGATAGGCGGCCGGAGTGCTGCGCAGATAGCGTTCGGCCGCGTCGGCGGCCTCGCGCGCGCAGCGCTTTCCCATCAGCACGCAGAGGGTGTAGCCGGTGTCCTCGAAGGTGGCACGGACCGTGAGGTCGGCCGGGGCCGCGAGCATGGCGCGTTCCCAGGCCCGATATCGCCGAAGTTGCCGGGCGACTTCGGCTTTGGCCGGTAGCAGCATGGCGCCGTTCACCTTCCGGACTCGATGACGCGTTTCCCGACCGTCGGGCGGAAACCCGTGCGCGCACGCACGGGTTCCGTTACGGGTATCGAGGTCTTCACACATGGTGCACGGTCGGCGACGCAGCGTCCTGTTGGATCTTCAACTACCTCAGGAGTCTGCTCCTGTTGCACGAATGGCCTACCGCCCCCACCCTGGAGTCACTCAGAAGCGATCAGCGCTCACGCTCCGTACTCGGGGCCCGTCCCGCAGGGGCGAGGAGAGCGGGAGCTTTCGCGGTGAGGAGGTAACGACGGTGAAGACCGCAGTGCCCTGCTACTACCACCTCGACGTGGAAGTCAGCCCCGAACGGGTGGGTCAGGTCAGCCGAATTCTGGCCGCTCACCTCAGGTACTGGGACCTGGAGACGCTTGTCGAGCCCGTCCGCCACAGCACCGAGATGCTGCTGCGGGCCATCGACGAACACGCGAGGGACAAGAACACCTCGGTCGAGATGTGGTGGAACGGCCAGCACCTCATCACCGCCATCGGCGACAACAACCGTGCCCTGCGCCCGGACCACGAGCTGCGCGCCTGCCTGCAGCACCTCGCCGCGATGAGCGACGGCTGGGGGTGCTGCGCCACCGAGACCGGAGCCAAGGTCATCTGGTTCTCGCAGCGCGCCCGCGCCGGCGAACGTGCCCCGCTCGTGCCGGCCGCGCCGACGCCCAACCTGCTCGAGGCGCTTGAGGTGCCCCGCGAGGTGCCCGTCACGGCCATCGCCGACGCGGCGGGCATCCGGGACGGCATCCTGGAGGAGGCCCGGTGACCGCGCGAAAGCGCAGCAAGGGGTGCCCGCCTGGAGCGGGCACCCTACCCGCTGGGAGCCGCCTTCGACGGACAGGGCACCAACTTCGCCCTGTTCAGCGAGGTCGCCGACCGCGTCGAGCTCGTCCTCGTCGACGACAAGGACCGGCACACCGCGATTCCGCTCACCGAGGTCGACGGCTTCGTCTGGCACGGCTATCTGCCCGGCGTCGGCCCGGGACAGCGCTACGGCTACCGGGTGCACGGCCCCTGGGACCCGGGCCTCGGCCACCGGTGCAATCCGGCGAAGCTGCTGCTCGACCCGTACAGCCGGGCCGTCGACGGCCAGGTGGACAACCACGCCTCGCTGTTCGAGCGCACCCCCGGCGCCCCGTCCCCGGGCGACAGCGCCGGGCACACCATGCTCGGCGTGGTGACCGAGCCGTACTTCGACTGGGGCGACGACCGCCCGCCCAGACGGCCGTACGCCGACACCGTCATCTACGAGACACACGTACGGGGCCTGACCGCCACCCACCCCGACGTCCCGCCGGAACTGCGCGGCACCTATGCCGGGCTCGCGCACCCCGCGGCCGTCGAGCATCTGACGTCCCTCGGGGTGACCGCCGTCGAGCTGATGCCGGTGCACCAGTTCGTCCAGGACGGCGTGCTGCTCGACCGGGGGCTGTCCAACTACTGGGGCTACAACACGATCGGCTTCTTCGCGCCGCACAACGCCTACGCCGCCCACGGCACCCGCGGTGAGCAGGTCGACGAGTTCAAGTCGATGGTGAAGGCCCTGCACGAGGCCGGCCTCGAAGTGATCCTCGACGTCGTCTACAACCACACCGCCGAGGGCAACGAGCGGGGCCCCACCCTCTCCTTCCGGGGCATCGACAACGCCTCCTACTACCGCCTCGTGGACGGCGACTGGGCGCACTACTACGACACCACCGGCACCGGCAACAGCCTGCTGATGCGCCACCCGTACGTGCTCCAGCTGATCATGGACTCGCTGCGCTACTGGGTCACCGAGATGCACGTCGACGGCTTCCGCTTCGACCTCGCGGCCACGCTGGCCCGGCAGTTCCACGAGGTGGACCGGCTCTCGGCGTTCTTCGACCTGATCCAGCAGGACCCGGTGATCAGCAGGGTCAAGCTGATCGCCGAGCCGTGGGACGTCGGCGAGGGCGGCTACCAGGTGGGCAACTTCCCGCCGCTGTGGTCGGAGTGGAACGGCAGGTACCGGGACGCCGTACGGGACTTCTGGCGCGGCGAGCCCGACTCGCTCGGCGAGTTCGCCTCCCGTCTGACCGGCTCCTCCGACCTGTACGCACACAGCAGGCGCCGCCCGCGCGCCAGCGTCAACTTCGTCACCGCGCACGACGGGTTCACCCTGCGCGACCTCGTCTCGTACAACGACAAGGACAACGAGGCCAACGGCGAGGGCAACCGGGACGGCGAGAGCCACAACCGGTCCTGGAACTGCGGAGCGGAAGGCGACACCGACGACCCGGCCGTGCGCCGGCTGCGCGCCCGCCAGCAGCGCAACTTCATCGCCACGCTGATGCTCTCGCAGGGCATCCCCATGCTCGGCCACGGCGACGAACTCGGCCGCACCCAGCGCGGCAACAACAACGCCTACTGCCAGGACAACGACGTCTCCTGGATCGACTGGGGACTCACCGACGAGCAGCGCGCACTCGCCGACTTCACCCGTTACGTCATCGGGTTGCGCGCTGCTCACCCCGTCCTGCGCCGCCGCCGTTTCTTCAAGGGTGAGACGGCCACCCACCCGGACCAGCCGCTGCCCGACCTGGTGTGGCTGCTCCCGGACGGCCGCGAGATGACGGACGAGGACTGGCAGGACCCCGACGCCCACTCGGTCGCCGTCTTCCTCAACGGCGACGCCATCGCCGAACCCGACTGGTGCGGCCGTCCGGTGGTGGACGACTCCTTCCTGCTCCTGCTCAACAGCTACTGGGAGCCGGTGGAGTTCCAGCTGCCGGACACGACGTTCGGCGACCGCTGGACCCCACTGATCGACACCGCCGAACCGCAGGGCCCTCCGGACGAGTCGGAGTACAAGGCCGGCACGGCAGTCCTGGTGGAGCGCCGCAGCCTGCTGCTCCTGTCGACACCATCACGGCAACGCCCCTGAGGGGCGTTGCGAACTGTGCGACCTACCGCGCACGCCGCGACGTCACCGTGAACTGCGCCCCGTCCGGATCCCGCAGCACGGCCTCGTCACCCCCTTGGACAGGACACTCCCCCCGTGCTGCTCAGCAGCCCGCGCACACGCCCCGACGTCCGCGACAGCGAAGTGCACCTGCCAGTGCGGCCGGATCGTCGGATCGGGCGCAGCCTCCAACGCCCCCGACTCGATCCGCGCCACGACGTCGCCCCGGCTGCGCAGCACGACCTCGCCGCCCTCGTAACGGACCTCGCAGCAGCCGGCCCGCTCCGACGCCCAGTCGAGGACCTCGCCATAGAACATGGCGGCGTCGAACGCGTCACGGGTGTGGAGCCGGATGAAGGTGGGCGCCGCGCGCCGCCAGTTCTCCCAGTTGGAGGGCAGCTCCCCCTCCCAGACCCCGAAGGTCGCACCGTCCCGGTCGGCCAGCAGCGCCGCTCGCCCCGGTGGCAGGGAGAGCGGACCGACGGCAGAAGTGCCGCCGCGCTCCTGCACCCGCGCCACGGCCTCGTCGGCGCTGGGCACGGCGAAGTAGGGGGTCCAGGCCACGGCCATCTGCCACATCGTGGCGACCGCGGCGACCCCTGCCACCGGCACGCTGTCCGCCAGTGCGACCCAGAAGCGGTCGCCCAGTTTGGCGGGCCGCCAGCGCCACCCCAGCACGGCGCTGTAGAACCCGTGGGTGACTTCGAGGTCACGGCTGGTCAGACTCACCCAGCAGGGTGCGCCGAACACGGAGTGTGTGGACACGACCTCGGCCGTGCTGTTGGAGCTTGTCGCATCGTGGTTCATGGCAGTCGCGTCCTGGTTCTCGCCCGAACCGGCGGCCACCGGTCTTTCCTCAGTGTCCAGCCGGATCCGCTCCGGGGCCTGCCGAGTACCCCCGGCGTGGCGCCGAAACAGCCCGGGAGAGCGACCCTCCGCTTCGCTGGCACGAGGCAGCCAAAGCGGCGACCATAGTGGCGTGGCAGCGACACCGCACGAGCCCGCCGACGGGACCGACAGGATCATCGAGCTGGAAGAGGAAGTCGAACAGCTCAAGGAGGCGATGGTCTCGCACGCCGTCGTGGACCAGGCGATCGGGATGATCGTCGCCCTCGGCCGCGTGGCGCCGGACGAGGGGTGGGCGGTACTGAAGGACGTCTCCCAGCACACGAACATCAAGCTCCGCCATGTCGCGGAGCTGATTCTCAGCTGGGGCCGGGACGGGGAGATGCCGCCGGAGATCCGCGTCGAACTCGAAGAGGCCCTCGAGCGCTACGGCCCGACGCAGATTCCGGGATCGGCCCAGGACTGACGCACGCTTCCGGCGTCAGTGGGCTTCGGCGAGGATTTCCTCGCGCAGCTGGGCGAAGCAGCCGCTCAGCAGCCGGGAGACGTGCATCTGCGAGATGCCGAGTTGCTGCGCGATGCGGCTCTGGGTCATCCCGCCGAAGAAGCGGAGGTAGAGGATGGTCCGCTCACGTTCCGGCAACCGCTGCAGGCACGGCGTGACGGTCACGCGGTCGATGACCACTTCGTACGCCGGATCGGGGCCGCCGATGGCGTCCCCCAGCGCGTAGCCGTCCGTGCCGGGCATCTCCGCCTCCAGCGACAGCGCGGAGAAGCACTCCAGGGCTTCCATCCCGGCGCGCACCTCGCTCTCGCTCAGCTGCGCGTGCTCGGCGACCTCGGCGACGGTGGGCGCGCGCCCCGAGGTGCTCTGTGACAGCTCCTTCATCGAAGTCCGCACCCGGTTGCGCAGGTCCTGCACCCGGCGCGGCACGTGCAGCGTCCACATGTGGTCGCGGAAGTGCCGCTTGATCTCGCCGGTGATGGTGGGAACGGCGTACGCCTCGAAGGCGTGGCCGCGTGCCGGGTCGTAGTGCTCGACGGCCTTCACCAACCCCAGGGCCGCCACCTGGTACAGGTCTTCCAGGGACTCGCCGCGGCCCTTGAAGCGGACGGCGATCCGCTCGGCCATGGGCAGCCAGGCCTGGACCAGTTCGTCCCTGAGTACCTTGCGCTCGGGCCCTTCGGGCAGTCCGAGAAGGTGGTCGAAGGCCGCCGCCGTATCGGGGGCGTCGTCGTGGGGGTGCTGCTTCGTTCTGGTGGTGGCACTCATCGGGTGCGCACCTCCCTCGGCGGTGCTGACTGGACAAGACACCGTAGGAGAGGGCACGCACTCGGACCCCAGGAGGTCACCCAGGGCCCCGGCGAACCAGCTCCCACGGACGTGCCTCCTGTCCGAAGCACATATGTCACTTTTCCCTATGATAGGGCATCCGAAACAAAATTCATGAATGCGACTGCCGTCTTGTGTGCTTGTGACTGGGTCGGCCCGGCCCGCTGATCTTGGTGCGGAACGTGATGTGCGGCACGTGGGTGAACAGGCCCGCTGGGCCGGTAAGCGGATTCTTCCTGCCCACGGCTTGATCGGTGATCAAGGGGGCGAATGGGCTGGCCACAGCGCATTCCGCTCATTTGACAGTGCACTGAGCGCAAAGATAGGAAGCAGCTCTCTGGGTCGAGAGGTGGATTGTGTACGAGCCGAACGTGGTCGGGGACTGGCACGAGTACGACGAGCATGCCGGTCTGCGTGTCCGCGTCCACCAACTGGAAGCCGCCGAGCCGCCGCGCGGACGCGACGAGGCCGCGGAGGGGCTGGCGTACTTCAGGGTCCGCGTCACCATCGAGAACCGCGGCGAGCGGCACCTCGGCATCCACCTCGAGGACGGCCAGATCGATGTGCGGATCGGCCGCGACGGTGAGGCGGCGTTCATCGACTGGCGCAACTCGCAGTTCATCGAGGGCTTCGATGTCTACCCGCTGCGCCGCGCCACCGCCGTGCTGTTCGCCGCCGGCCCGGAGGCGAGCCTGAGCCAGGTCGACGTCCAGATCCAGTTGCGCGTCGAGGAGGAGTGGGCCGACCGCCGGCTGTGGAGCGGCGGCCTCGGCCTCCAGGAGGATTCCGTCGGGGCCCACGCCGCCACGTTGCGGGACGGCCTCGCGCTCCAGGTGAGCAACTTCCTGCGGGAGCAGGCCGAAGAGGGCACCGCCTGACCGGGCGCCCCGGCGAGGGGCGCCGCCTGGTGGGGGCTCGCGCCCTGACGGCAGGCTCTAGTGCGGGATGCCGTCGATGATCTCGCGGGCACCCTGACGCAGCAGCGCGACCGCGACCGACGTGCCGAGGGTGGCCGGGTCCAGTCGGCCGGCCCATTCGTGGGCGTTCAGCCGCGTCTTGCCGTCCGGGGTGAACACACAGGCCCGCAGGGACAGTTCGCCGCCCCGGTCCACACGCGCGTACCCGGCGATCGGGCTGTTGCAGTGCCCCTGCAGCACATGCAGGAACATCCGCTCGGCGGTGGCCTCCCGGTACGTGTCCGGGTCGCCGAGGCCGCTGACCGCGTCGATGAGCTCGCTGTCGCCCTCCCGGCACTGCAGCGCGAGGATGCCCGCGCCGATCGGCGGCATCATCACCTCGGGGGAGAGGGCCTCGCTGATCACATCGGTGCGGCCGATGCGCTCCAGGCCGGCCACCGCGAGGAGCAGCGCGTCCGCCTCGCCGGCCGCCAGCTTCTCCAGCCGCCGGTTCGCGTTGCCGCGGAACGGCACGCACTCGAGGTGCTGGTGAGTGGCGGCCAGCTGGGCGACCCGGCGCACCGACGAGGTGCCCATCCGGGTTCCGGGCGGGAGCTCGTCCAGGGTGAGGCCGCCGGGGTGGATGAGGGCGTCCCGGATGTCGTCCCGCTTGAGGAACGCCGCGAAGGTCGTCCCCGCGGGCAGCGGCCGGTCGGCGGGGATGTCCTTGACGCAGTGCACGGCGAGATCGGCCTCGCCCGCCAGCAGAGCCGCGTCCACCTCCTTGGTGAACGCCCCCTTGCCCTCGACCAGGGACAGATCCCCCATCCACTTGTCACCGGTCGTCTTCACCGGCACGACCTCGGTGCGCACACCGGGATGCAGGTCCGCCAACTCGGCGCGGACACGCTCCACTTGAGCCAGGGCCATCGGCGAGTCGCGGGAGACGATACGGATCAGTTCAGGCACGGACATGCGGACACGATAGACCGTCACGACCCCGCGTCCGCACCGTACGGCCCCATTCCCGCCCGGCCCTTGCCCTCTCCCGCCCGGTCCGTGCCGCTCACCCGGCCCGCGTCGTCTGCCCGGTCCTGAACGTCCCCGCGCGCCGGCCACGTCAGCACCGCCAGCGCCCCCACCGTGAGCAGCCCGCCGACCAGGAACGTCCCGCGCACCCCGACCGCGGGCAGCAGCACGCCACCGAGCAGCGCACCGGCTGCGATACCCGCGTTGTAGGCGGCCGAGTTGGCCGCGAGGGCGGTTTCGGTGCGGCCCGGTGCCACCTGGAGCACCTGGCTCTGCGTCGCCATGAAGGCGGTCGCGACCGAGGCACCCAGCAGCATGACCAGTACGACAGCCGCCGCCCGGACATGGCCGGTCACGTGGAGGCCGAGCAGCGCCACCGCCTGGGCCGCCACCGGCACGGTCAGCGTGGCACGCGGAAAGCGGTCGAGGAGCGGTCCGGCGATCGTGACCCCGGCCAGTGCCGCCCCGCCGAACGCCAGCAGCACGGCACTCACCGCGTCTTCGCGGAACCCGCTGACCTCGTCGAGGAAGGCGACGATGTACGTGAACCCGGCGAAGGCACCGGTCACCGACAGGACGGTGACGGTCAGCACCACGAGGAACCTGCGCCGGTCGGGGGCGGCGCCGTACGCGGAGTGGCCGTCCTGCGGTCGGGACGACGGCAGCAGGGCGCCGATGGCCACGAGCGAGACGAGCGCGAGCACGCCGAGCAGCGCGAAGGGCGTCCGCCAGCCGGTGTGCCCACCGAGCCAGGTTCCGGCCGGCACCCCGGCCACCGTGGCGAGGGAACCACCGACGGACAGCAGCCCGATGATGCGCCCCCGGCGCTCGGGCGGGAAGAGACCGATCGCGACCGGCCCCATGACCGACCAGAACACCGCCTGCGCCAGCGCCGTCGCCACCCGCGCCGCGAGCAGCACCCCGTACGACACCCCTCCCAGCGCCGACACCCAACTGCCCACGGCGAGCAGCCCGAGCAGCCCGGCGAGCAGATACCGGCGCGGCACCGACCGGGTGCCATGGGCGAGGGGCAGGGACACGACGGCCACGGTCAGCCCGTACCCGGTGACCAGGGCGCCCACGGCCGTGAGCGACACCCGCAGGTCGTCCGCCATGAGCGTGAGCAGGCCGACCGGCAGGTTCTCGGTGGTGTTGAAGGTGAACGCCGCCAGCATCAGCGCCGCGACGACGGCGGCACGCCGCCAGGGTGCCGGACGTACGTTGCCCATCCATCCGCCTTTCCGACAGGGGGAGTCGGGGCAAGCGTGCGGGGCCGCGGCGGGCGCCTCTACTCTTTCGGTCCAGGACGAATCGCTGCTCACGACGGGGGGTCGCCATGCCGCTCGCCCTGCACCTCGGCACCGCCGACCTCACCCGCTGCCGGTTCGCGATCTCGCCGCTGTGCCAGACCCACGAGGCGCTGCGCATGCTCCGCAGGCCCGCCCGGCACGGCTACCACCGCGGCTGGCTGCGCCGTATGAGCCGTTCGGTCGCCGGCCTCGACCTGGCGGATCTGTGGCTGTTCATCCCGCCCGTCGGCGGCTACACCCCGGACTTCCTCGGCCCGCCGCCGCAGGAGCCGTACCCCACCATCGAGGACGAGCTGGCGAGAATGCGCGCCACCGAGCCCGTCCTGGCCCACGCGGAGATGACCCGCTCGCTGGCCTGCACTCCCGGACTAGCCGAGTCACCCAGAGGGCGCGCCGCGCTCGACGACCCCGCCGCCACCGTCCGGCGCCTGGCCGACCTCACCGAGCAGGCCTGGCACGCCCTGCTCGCCCCGGACTGGCCGCGCCACCGTGCCGTTCTGGAGGCGGACATCGCGCACCGCTCGCGCCGGGCCGCGGACGGCGGTCTCGACGCGCTGCTCACCGGCCTGCACCCGGCCGTGGACTGGGCCGGCCAGACGCTCACCCTGCGCAAGTACGCCGACGTGGCGGACGCCCAACGGCCCGACGGCAGGGGCGTGTTGCTCATGCCGAGCGTGTTCGTGTGGCCGGACGTGGTGAGCGGCTTCGCCCGGCCCTGGCAGCCGACGGTCATCTACCCCGCCCGAGGCATGGGCCGGCTGCACACCACCCCGGCAGCCCGCCCGCCGGAGGCACTCGCCCGCCTCTTCGGCCATCAGCGCGCGACCGTCCTCACCGGCCTCACGGCGCCCGCCTCGACGACGGACCTCGCGCGCCGCCACGGGCTCGCGCCGTCGACCGTGTCGGCCCATCTGTCCGTCCTGCGGGAGGCGGGCCTGCTGGAGTCGCGGCGGCAGGGCTACTACGTGCTGTACGGGAGAACGGCCTTGGGGGACGCCCTGGCCGACGGACGGCTCACACCAGGGGCGGGCTGATCTCCACGGCGCGCCGGGCCGCCGCGAGAGACACTTCGTCGCCGACGTCCAGCGCGGTGTCGGTGAGCTTGATGACGTGCTCGTCGCCGTGGGCGAGAGCCCGCTCCATGACCTCCTCGCGCGTCAGCCGGTCAGACGGGGCGTAGGCGACCGGCTCGACGGGGGCGTACATCGCGGTGACCGCCGCGGACGCCGTCCAGGCCGCCCGCAGGCTCGGCACCCACTGGTCGCGGGGCAGCGAACCCAAGGTGCGCAGCACGGCGTTGGGCGCCGTGGCCGCGTGCACGAGCATGGTCGGCTCGCCGTGGCCGTGGGTGGCGTAGCGGTGGGTCGCGGCGCGCACGAGCTCGGTGAGCCGCTCGCGGGCCGCCTCCGCGTCGGTCACGTCGTCCGCCCAGGCGGGCAGTCGGCGTACGGCGGACAGCCGGTTCCGGAATCCCAGGTGCCCCGCCTCGATCGCGGGTACGGCGTCCAGGGCGGCCGTGGCCGTCGGTGCGCCGGGCAGCGGGACGACACCGGTCACGGGCTCATGCCGTGCCGCCCAGTAGCCCAGCGCGTGCGCGAGTTCGGTGATCCGGGGTGCGTTCTCGTCCGCTTCGAGAGCGCGCACGGCATGGCCGACCCGGATGACCGTGTGGGTGGCGCCGCCGTACAGGCCGGGCAGCAGGCGCGGCCACCACTCGGCGAGGACGCTCCGCCAGGGACGCTCGGCGAGCACACGGGAGTAGTGGTCGGTCCAGTCGGTGATCCGCCGTGGATCCCCCAGCGCCGCACGCCAGTTGTCGTCCGTGACGGGGGCGACGCGGTCCGGGAAGTCCGCCAGCTTCTCCCGGTAGAGGTCCACCCAGCGGTGGACGGCGCCCGCGTGTCCGTGGGCGGCAAGCGCCTCGACGACCATGGGGGCGTGGTTGGACAGCCAGCCCTCTCGTTCCGGACCGGATGCGTGGAGGCGTTCTAGGGCTTCTTCGAAGTGTCCGCTCGTGGCGATCGTGTCCATGAACCGGACGCTATGGCGCACACGGGTGCGCAGGGATCGGGCGCGGGACGGAAGCCGGGCGGGCCGGCGGCCTAGGTCCCGCGCCCGATGTGACTCGGGCTCAGGTGTTCGGTCGCAACGATCAGGCGTTGGGGTCGAACGCGATCCCGGACGGCTTCGCCGAGGCCAGGTGACTGGCGAAGCTGCCGTCCTTCAGGCCGAAGTTGGCGCTGCCGAAGTTGTACGCGACCAGCTTGTCGCGCACGCCCGCCGGGTAGCCGTTCCAGCCGACCAGCGGCGGGTACTGCCAGGTGCCCTTGTGGTTCTCCGGCGGCTCGTCGCCCGAGTTCGCGAGCCTGAAGCAGTGCGTGCTGATGCCGTCCTTGTGGTACACGATCTTCGCGTGCGTGCCGTCGAAGCGCACCGACGACGCGGGGCTGATCGTGAACGACCCGTGGTTGGACGTCGAGACGTACTGCACCGCGTTGTTCTGCACCCACACCACGACGTGCTCCCAGTCGTGCCGGTGCCCGCCGATGCTGCTGCCCGCCACCGCCTGGTCCTTCTCGAAGTACAGGCCGTACATGTAGGCACACCAGCCGTTGTTGCACTTGTAGCGGGAGTAGCCGTTGGTGTTGTCGAGGTCCGAGGCGTCCCGGCAGTTGCCGTTGAGCGCTCCGGTGGGGTTGAGGCCGCCGTTGACGGTTCCGTCGGGGCCGATGGCCGGGGTGGAGTAGCAGCCGTCGGTGTCGTAGTCGAACGCCGGCTGGTACGTCTTCTCGGCCGATTCGGCGTTGGCGGGCAGTGCCCCCGGCGGGGCGGCGAAGGCGACGCTGGGGAAGGCGACGACCAGCGCGGCGGCACCGGCCAGACCGGTGAGCCATCTCTTGCCATGCGTGCGGAACGTCTGTGACGACACTGCGTCTCCTCGGGGTCCGGGCGCAGCCCAACGGCTGTGGGGGGAAAGGCAGTTCAGGATCCCGGGTTTTCACTTACGCGCCAAGAGCCACGGGCGTACCGGCGGGTGAAGGGCAGCGCAATAGTTGCCGCCCGTCCTGTGCGCCGGATGTGCGTGTCGGCTGTCCGTGTCAGGCGTCCGTGCCGGCCGTCCGTGTCAGGCCTGCGTGTCAGATGTCCTCGGGGAGGTCGGCCGACGCGTCCTGCGGTGTGAGGTCCGGCCGCAGCCGCAGCCAGGACGGCTGGCGCAACATCCCGGACCGGGTGCGGACGCTGTAGCGGACCTCGCCGACCAGCCGGGGGAGCACCCAGTGCGCGCCCGGCACGCGCGGGGCGGGGTCGAAGGGGCAGGTGTCCGTCTCGGACGCCTGCAACAGTTCGGCCAGGTGCGCCCGTTCGGCCTCGCTCCAGCCGGTGCCCACCCCGCCCACGTAGCGCAGCCGCCGGGCCGCGTACTGGCCGACCAGCAAGGCGCCCGGCAGACCGGTGAGCCGTCCCTTGCCGGGCAGCCAACCGCCGACGATCACGTCCTCGCTGCGCATGTTGCGGATCTTGATCCAGGCGCGGGAGCGCACCCCGGGCTCGTACACCGAGTCCAGGCGCTTGCACACCAGCCCCTCCAGCCCGTGCTCACGGGTGGCCGCCAGCGCCTCCGCGCCGTGTCCCACCAGCGCGCTCGGCGTCGACCAGAACGGCCCGCCCAGGCCGAGCCCCTCCAGCCGCCCGCGCCGCCGGGAGTAGGGGACCTTGAGCAGGGAGCTGCCCGCCAGGTGCAGTACGTCGAAGAGCACCAGGTGGGCCGGGGTCTGCGCGGCCATGCGGGCGGCCCGCGCGGGGGCGTGCGCGAGGCCCATGCGGGACTGCAGCAACTGGAAGTCGGCGCGGCCCTCTTCGTCCAGCGCCAGGATCTCTCCGTCGAGTACGGCGGGTGTGGTGCCGAGCGCGTCGCCCAGCGGCCGCAGTTCGGGATAGGCGGCCGTGATGTCCTCGCCGGAACGGGCGCGCAGCAGCAGGCTGCCGTCCCCTTCCAGATAGATCACCGCCCGCTGGCCGTCCTGCTTGGTCTCGTACGCCCAGCGCGCGTCCTGCGCCGTGGGCGGCAGGGTGCCGGGCGTGGCGAGCATCGGAGGGATCAGCGGCAGGCTCACGGGTCAGTTGTCGACGGCCCGGACCGCCGCCACGCACCTGGCGGCCGTTTTCGCCTGAACGGCGGCTTCACCTGAACGGCGGCCGGGACCTCAGTGGTCGCCGCCCGGCGGTACGGCCCGTACCAGGCCCGACTGATAGGCCATCACGACGAGTTGGGCCCGGTCGCGGGCGCCCAGCTTCGTCATGGCGCGGTGGACGTGGGTGCGCACGGTCAGGGGGCTGACGAAGAGCTTCTCGGCGATCTCCTCGTTCGAGTGGCCCTCGGCCGCCCACGCCATGACCTCCCGCTCGCGGGCGGTGAGAGCGGCGAGGTGCTCGGGCGCGGCCGACTGCGAGCTCTCGGCGGGGGAGGCCAGGAACCGCGTGATCAGCGTGCGGGTCGCGGTGGGGGAGAGCAGGGACTCGCCGGCAGCCACCGTCCGGATGCCGTCGAGCAGCACGTCCGCGGTGACGTCCTTGCCGAGGAAGCCGCTCGCCCCGGCGCGCAGCGCCTGCGCGACGTACTCGTCGATCTCGAACGTCGTGAGGATCAGCACCCGCACCGCCGTCAGGTCCGGGTCGGCGCAGATCGCGGACGTGGCGGCCAGGCCGTCCGTGCCGGGCATGCGGATGTCCATCACGACCAGGTCGGGCCGGTGCGTGCGGGCGAGGTCGACGGCCTCGGCGCCGTCGGCGGCCTCCCCGACCACCTCCATGTCCGCGCAGGAGTCGATCAGGATCCGGAACGTGGCCCGCAGCAGGGCCTGGTCGTCGGCGAGCAGGACGCGGATGGTCATGGGCGGGGAGTCTTCCGGTTCCGGAACGTTGGACAGGGCTCAGCCTTCCCGGATCGGCCCGCCCTGTCGTCGTGCCGCTGCCGACATTCGCGCCTACTCGCAACGCAGTACGTGCCGTGGGTCAGGTCATCCCCGAGCAGGACGGCCCGGGCCCTGCGCTCACCCTGTCGCGGGCTCACCACACGCATGGCAGCTCCACCTCGATCACCGTCGGCCCACCGGCGGGGCTCGACATCCGCACCGTCCCGTCGAGCGCGGCCACCCGGCGCCGCATCCCGAGCAGTCCCGAACCGCTCGACTCGGAGGCCCCGCCGTGACCCTGGTCGGCGACCTCCACCCGGAGGCCTCGCCGGATGCGGGCGATCCGCACCGACGCCGTGGGCGAGCCGCTGTGTTTGGCGGCGTTCGTGAGGGCCTCGGCCACCACGAAGTAGGCGGCCGCCTCCACCGCCGCCGGGGCCCTCGGGCCGTCGTCCTCCAGCCCCGTCACGTCCACGGTCACCCGCAGCCCGGCGCCGGCGGCCAGTGCCCGCACCGCACCTACGAGGCCACGGTCGGTCAGGATCGGCGGATGGATGCCGCGGACCACGTGCCGGAGCTCGGTCAGCGCCTGCTCGGCCTGCTCCTGGGCGTCGTCCAGCAGCTTGCGCGCGGCGTCCGGATCATGGTCATAGGCACGCTTGGCGAGGCCGATCCGCATGGACAGGGCCACCAGCCGGGCCTGCGTACCGTCGTGCAGGTCCCGCTCGATGCGGCGCAGCTCGGCGCCGTGCGCGGTGATCGCGTCGGCGCGGGTCGCGGTCAGCTGCTCGACCCGGGCGGCCAGCAGCGCCTTGGGCGACGGCCGGAGCAGCGACGTGGACCAGCCGGCCTCCCGGTCCGCCAGACGCGTGATCCACGGCAGGACGACGGCCCGCCGGCGCAGCAGTCCGCAGCCCACGCCGTCCACGACCAGCCCGATCGGCCACAGCGGCAGGGCGAGGAGGAGCAGAGCGCCGTAGACGTAGTAGGCGGCCATCCAGCGCAGGTCGGTGAGCGTGCCGGGATCGCGTACGGCCGTCCGCAGCCGTTCGGTCAGCGGGCCGTCGATGACCTGGTACGCCTCGGGGATCTCCCGCCCCGTCCAGGCAGTCGTCAGGCGCCGCTTCGCCCCGGCGATCCGCCGTACCAGCAGCACCGTCTCGGGCAGCAGCCAGACACCGATCAGCGCGACCGTCCCGATGGCGGTGATCAGCAGCACGGTGATGAAGAGGTACATCCCGAACGCCATCGCTGCGGCCACCGTCAGATGGACCGTCGCGCGCCAGGCCTGGCGAAGTGTCGCCCGCATGCCTCTGACGCTAGGTGACACCCTCCCTGCGCGCCGGGGTGCGGGCTGCCGAGGTGCGGGTGCAGCCCGCTTCACCATGTCCACCGCCCATGCCCACCCGTCTCCCTTAAATCAAGTGACTTAGATTGTAGGTCGGTGAAACCGCGAGCGGCTCGAGGGACTGGCCGTCGCGGTGCTCTGCGAAGTCCCGTTGCGGTGGTGAACATGGCAGGCAGGACGCTGCGGGAGGAACAGGTCAACGCGACCCGGGAGCTGCTGCTGACCGCGGCCGAGCGGCTCTTCGCCGAACACGGGGTGTACGCGGTGTCCAACCGTCAGGTCAGCGAGGCCGCGGGGCAGGGCAACAACACCGCGGTCGGCTACCACTTCGGGACCAAGGCCGACCTGGTCCGCGCCATCGTCCGCAAGCACGCCACGCGCATCGAGGAGATCCGCGCCCGGCTGCTCGCCGACCTGACGGACGCGGACCCCGACGACGTGCGCGGCTGGGTGGACTGCCTGGTCCGCCCGGTGCTCGAACACCTCGCGGCCCTGGGCAGCCCCACGTGGTACGCGCGGTTCTGCGCCCAGGTCGTCTCCGATCCGGCGCTGCACCAGATCATGGTCGAGGAGGCCCTCACCTCCCCGTCCCTGCAGACGATCATCGAAGGCCTCAAGCGGTGCCTGCCCGACCTCCCGGCCGAGGTGAGCGCCGAACGCGGGGAGATGGTCCGCCACCTGATCGTCCATGTGGCCGCCGACCGCGAACGCGCCCTCGCCGAGCACACGCCCACCCCGCGCTCCAGCTGGAACGACGCCGCCACGGGCCTCGCCGACGCAGTCATCGGCATGTGGCTGGCGCCCGCCACACCGGTCCGCTGACACCCCGCACGGAGCACGACAAGGAGCCGACGGTGAAACCGACTCACAGCCAAGGCCGCCCTCGCGACGGCGGACGAGGCGGGTTATGAACCCGAGGCAGACGACCCCGCCCGAGGCCGGCCACTCTCAGGAACCGCCGGTCCTTGCGCGGGGTGCCGGTCAGCGCATTCTGGTCGTGGCCGGCGAAGCCGACCTCGCCGAACTGCTCTCGACCACCCTGGAGTTGGCCGGTTACCGGATCAGCCTCACCGGCACCGGCGTCGACGCGCTGGCGTGGATTGCGGAGCGGCGGTTCGAGCTGGTCGTGTTCGACACCGACGTGCCGGACATGGCGCGATTCAGCCGGGAGCACCGGCCCCGGCTTCCGTATCGCCCGCCCGTCCTGCTGCTCAGCGGGACCGACTCCCTGCACCGGCTCGTACCCGAACTCGGGCCGGGAGAGCGGGACTACGTCACCAAGCCCTTCCGGGTGGCCGAAGTCCTCGCCAGGATCCAGGTGTTGTTGCGGGGCGCCCGGCCCGGCCCGTCAAGGGGACATCCGCTGCAGTACGGGGACCTCGTGCTGGACGACTCGGTGTGCAGGGCACGGCGCGGGACGCGGGTGCTCGAACTCACGCCCGCGGAGTACCGGTTGCTGCGCCACCTCCTGGTCAACGCGCACCGGGTGCTGTCCAAGGAGCAGATCGGCCGCTACGTCTGGGGCGACCACCGCGGCGACAACGCGATCGAGCAACTCGTCTCCCGGCTGCGCCGCAAGGTGGACCGGGACGCCTCCGTGCTGATCCATACGCGCCGGGGCTTCGGCTACTGGCTGGGCCGGGCCGAGAACCGTCCCTGAGCCCGGCATTCCTGTGATCTGGGCCACGTCAGCCTCCTGTCAGGAAACTGACCGGGTCGCGTCAGCCCGCTCTGTTTGCATGTGCTCATCGAGGCCTCGCCCCCTTCGCCCGGCGCTCCACCCCACCCGGAGCCCCCACATCCGAGGAGAACCATGGCCGACATCCTGACCGACCCCGCGCCCGAAGCACCCGACGCCGTCCCCGAGTTCCCGATGCCCAGGGAGTCCCGCTGCCCCTTCGACCCGCCGCCCGCGCTCAAGGACCTGCAGGCGCAGGCCCCGCTGACCAAGGTGCGGCTGTGGGACGGCAGTGAGCCCTGGCTCGTGACCCGGTACGCCGAGCAGCGGGCCCTGCTGGGCGACGCGCGCGTCAGCGCCGACACCGACAGCCCCGGCTATCCCACCAAGGCCAGCCCCGACGCCGGCGAGGGCAAGCTCAGCTTCATCATGATGGACGACCCCGAACACGCCCGGCTGCGCCGGATGGTGACCGCGCCGTTCGCGGTCAAGAAGGTCGAGGCACTGCGGCCCGCCGTACAGCGCATCGTGGACGGCCTGATCGACGACATGCTGGCCGGCCCGTCCCCGGTGGACCTGGTGGACGTGTTCGCGCTGCCGATCCCGTCGCTGGTGATCTGCGAGCTGCTGGGCGTGCCCTACGAGGAGCACGACTTCTTCCAGGAGCACACCAAGACCATGGTCCGTACGACCGCCACGCCCGAGGAACGGGGCAAGGCGAGCCGGGATGTCGCGGGCTACCTCGCCGGACTCCTGGGCAAGCGGCTCGCCGAGCCGAAGGACGACCTGCTGTCGAGCATCGCCGGACGCATCGCCGCCGGTGAACTCACCCACCAGCAGGCGACCGAGATGGGCCTGCTCCTGCTGATCGCGGGCCACGAGACCACCGCGAACATGATCGCGCTCGGCACCCTGGCACTGCTCCAGAACCCCGGCCAACTGGCACTGCTGCGCGAGACCGACGACCCCGAGTTCGTCGCCGGGGCCGTCGAGGAACTCCTGCGCTACCTGCACATCACCCACCTGGGCAGGCGCCGTGCGGTGACCGAGGACATCGAGATCGGCGGCCAGGTGATCAAGGCCGGCGAGGGCGTCATCATGGTCAACGAGATCGGCAACCGCGACCCCGAGGTCTTCGCCGACCCCGACCGCCTGGACCTCACCCGCGACGCCCGCCGCCACGTCGCCTTCGGTTTCGGCGTCCACCAGTGCCTGGGCCAGCCGCTGGCCCGGATGGAACTCCAGGTCGTCTACGGCACCCTCTACAAGCGCATCCCGACCCTGAAGCCGGCCGCCCCGCTGCAGGATGTCCGCTTCAAGAGCGACGCGTTCATCTACGGCGTCCACGCACTGCCCGTTTCCTGGTGACGGCTCCTCCTCACCCGCACACGAACAACACCCCGTACGAAGAAGGGAATCCGGTCATGAAGGTGGAGCTGGAAGCAGACAAGTGCGTCGCGTCCGGACAGTGCGTGCTCGCCGCGATGGACGTGTTCGACCAGGACGACGACGGCATCGCGATCCTGCTCGACGAGCAGCCCGCCGCCGAGCATCTCGACGGCGTTCGTGAGGCCGTCGCGATCTGCCCGGCCGCCGCGATCCGGCTGGTGGACCAGTGAGGCGCATCGTCGTCGTGGGCGCCTCGGCCGCCGGACTCGCGGCGGCCGAGACGCTCCGCCGCGAGGGCTACGACGGCACGCTCATCCTTGTGGGTGACGAACCGCACGCCCCGTACGACCGCCCCCCGCTGTCCAAGCAGGTGCTGGCCGGCGAGTGGGATCCCGAGCGGCCGGCGCTGCGCACTCCTGACGACCTGGCCGGCCTCGGCCTCGTCCTGCGCCTCGGCGTGGCCGCCACGGGCCTCCGACTCGCCGACGGCACAGTGGAGTTGGCCGACGGATCGCTGGTGCCGTACGACGGGCTGATCCTGGCCACCGGAGTACGGCCGCGTCGGCTGCCGGGGCAGGGCGGGCATGTGCTGCGCACCCTGGACGACGCCCTGCGGCTGCGGGACCGGCTGGCCCCGGGCAGGCGACTGGTCGTGGTCGGTGCCGGGTTCCTCGGGGCCGAGGCCGCCGCGGTCGCCCGGCGGCTGGGCTGCGACGTCACGCTCCTCGAACCCGCCCCGGTGCCGCTGGCGCACGCCGTCGGCACGGAGGTCGGCGAGATGCTGACGCGGGCCCATCTGGAACGGGGCGTGGACCTTCGCTGCGGTGTCACCGTCACCGAGGTCACCGAGAGCGGCGTACGGCTCGCCGACGGTGAACCGGTCGACGCCGACGAGGTGTTGATCGCGGTCGGCTCGCTGCCCAACACCGACTGGCTGGACGGCAGCGGGCTCACCGTCGCCGACGGCGTGGTGTGCGACGAGTACTGCGAGGCCGCACCCAACGTGTACGCCGCCGGCGACGTCGCCCGCTGGCACAACCCGCTGTTCGGGCAGTCGACGCGGATCGAGCACCGCACCAACGCCGCCGAACAGGGCATGGCGGCCGCCCGCAATCTGCTCGACCCTGACGGGCGCAAGCCGTTCGCGCCGGTGCCGTACTTCTGGTCCGACCAGTACGACATGAAGATCCAGGCGTTCGGCTGTCTGCGCGGCCACGACGAAGTCGCGATCGTCCACGGCGACCTGACGGAACGCCGGTTCGTCGCCGCCTATCGCACCGGCGACCGCGTCACCGGCGCGCTTGCGGTGGGCATGCCGCCCCGTGTGATCAGGCAGTGGCGACAGGCGATCGCTGCCGGCACGAACTGGCTGGAGGCGGTGGGTGCCAGGGAAGCCGTAAATTAATTGAGTTACGCAATGAGATGGTAAAGTGGCCCCATGTCCACACCACCGCTCCCCGAACTCCCCGACACGCCCGCGTCCCCGGAAGTGATCGAGATCGAGCGGGCGCTCACCCGCATCACCTATCTGAGTACGCGGGCCCGGCAGCACGACCGGCTCATGGCCCTGGCCGACGTGCCGTTGGACCGGGCCGCCGTGGCGCTTCTGCGTCAGGTCGCCGACTCGGAGTCGCTGCGTCCCGGGGAGCTGGCCAACCGGCTCGGTGTGGAGGCCTCGCACGTGACGCGCACGGTGCAGCAACTGCAGAAGAGCGGCTATGTCACCCGGGTGCCGGATCCGCGGGACCGTCGCGCCCAGCGCATCGAGCTCACCGAGCCCGGCCGGCAGGCCATCGCCCGGGTCCGTGAGGCCGGCGCCCGCGGTATGCAGCTCGCCCTGTCCGACTGGACCCCCGAGGAGCTGCGGCAGCTGGCCGCCCTCTTCCACCGCATGGTCGACGACTTCCTCGCCCACGCCGTCGACGAGGACACCGAACAGCAGCCGGCCGGGACCGTCTGACCTGCCCGTGCCACTGCCCTCTCACGCCGACGCGGTGCGAGGGCGGTGGCCGTGGGCGTCGCCGGGGGCATCGGATGCCGGGGTGGCGTCGGTCTGTGCCTGTCCGGGCGAGGCAGGCTCCCGCAGCCCGCGCAGCAGCAGCCGTCCCAGCACGGGCAGGGCGATCAGCGGGACGAGCGCCGTCCGCAGCGAGGTGGCATCGGCCAGCGCGCCGATCACCGGGGCGGCGAGACCGCCCACGCTCACGGCCAGCCCCAGCGTGACACCGCTCGCGGTGCCCACCCGGCGAGGCAGGTAGTCCTGGCCGAGCGTGACGTGCAGCGAGAACGGGACATACAGGCCGGCCGACGTCAGGGCCACGAACAGATACACCGCCGGTCCTGGAACGAGTACCACCCCGGCCACCGCGAGCGCGGACAGCGCATACGCGTGCCGTACGACCGTGAGCCGCCCGTACCGCTCGGCCAGCCGGCCCCCGGCCACGGTGCCCACCGCTCCGCCCGCGTAGAGCACGCACAGTGCGGCCGTACCGGCCACGTCGCCGCCGCCGGTGCGCTGACGGACGTACAGCGAGACGAACGCGCTCAGGCCGACGAACACGATCGACCGGCACGCGATGGCGCCGGACAGCCGCAGGAACGACGTCCAGTCGTCGGTGCCGGCCCCTTCGGCCCTGGGTCCGGTCGTGCTGCGGTCCGCTGCCGTACGCACCGCCGCGGCGCACAGGGCCGCCCCCGCGACGGCCGGTACGACCAGGAGGGGAGAAGCGCGCAGTCCGCCGGTGGCGATCACCGCCGCCACCAGCAGCGGTGCGAGGGCGAAGCCGACGTTGCCGCCGAGGGAGAACCAGCCCATCGCCGTATGACTGCCTCGCGAAGCGGCGCGGGCCGCGCGTGCCGCCTCCGGGTGGTACGCGGCGACCCCGATCCCCGACACGGCCACCACCGCCAACGTGAGCGGGTAGGAACCCATGACGCCGCTCAGCGCGACCCCCGCGCCGCCCAGCAGCGCGCTCAGCGGCAGCAGCCAGGGCATCGCCCACCGGTCGGTGAGCACCCCGAACAGCGGCTGCACCACCGACGACAACAGGGACGCGGCGAGCACGACACCCGAGGCGGCGGCGTAGCTGTAGGCGCGCTCGGCGACGAAGAAGGGGACGAGGGCCGCGACGGCACCCTGATACACGTCGACACAGGCATGGCCCAGGGACATCAGGGTGATCGCTCGGTTGCGTTTCTCGGTCACCCCGCGATCGTCGCCGCGCCCGGACGTGGCCCGCTTCCGATAATCTGCCGAAGTATGCCGGACATCCGCCACACGCCGACCGCGCCGACCCGAGCCAAGGTGCTGGCCACCGGGGAGCGCATCGACGCACACCGGCACGACGACCACCAGATCGTCTACGCGGGCTCCGGCGTCCTCGCCGTCACCACCGACGCCGGCACCTGGTTCGCACCCGGCAACCGCGCCATCTGGGTCCCCGCCGGCACCGTGCACGCGCATCGCGCCCACGGTCACCTCGACCTGTACCTGGTCGGCCTGCCCGCCCACGACAACCCGCTCGGCCTGGACGCCCCCACCGTGCTCGCCGTCGGCCCGCTCCTGCGCGAGCTGATCCTCGCCTACACCCGCGACCCCGCCGACGACAGTCCCGAGCGCCACCGCCTGCTCGCCGTCCTGCGCGACCAGCTGCGCGCCTCGCCCCAGCAGCCCCTGCGCCTGCCCACACCCACGGATCCACGCCTGGCCGCGGTCTGCGCCCTCGTCCACGCCGACCCGGCCGACGCGCGCACCCTCGCCGCGCTCGGCGCCGCGACCGGGGCCGGCGAACGCACCCTCAGCAGGCTCTTCAGGGCCGAGTTCGGCATGACCTTCCCGCAGTGGCGCACCCAGTCGCGCCTCTACCACGCGCTGCGGCTGCTCGCCGAGGACACCCCCGTCACCGCCGTCGCCCACCGCTGCGGCTGGTCCTCCGCCAGCGCCTTCATCGACGTCTTCCGACGCTCCTTCGGACACACACCGGGAACGCACAACCGCCGCACGGAACAGGGCTGATGCCCGGCCAGGGGCGGGTGGCGGGCCGTGACCTACCCTCCGGTAGCATCCGGCGGCAGGCCATCCAAGGAGGATCCGTGCCCCGGTCCGAACGCTCACCCCTGCTGCTCGCCGGCCTGCTGGCCACCGCGGGGGTCGCCCACTTCGCCGTCCCACGCCAGTTCGACGCGGTCGTACCGCGCGCCCTGCCGGGAAAGCCCCGGACCTGGACGTACGCCAGTGGCGTCGCCGAGCTCGCGCTCGCCGCCGGGGTGGCGCTGCCGCGCACCCGCAAGGCCGCCGCGCTGGCAGCCGCCGGCTTCTTCGTCGGCGTGTTCCCCGCGAACGTGAAGATGGCCGTCGACTGGCGGCACCGCCCCACCCCGCAGAAGGCCGTGGCCATCGGCCGGCTGCCGCTGCAGATCCCCCTCGTGCTGTGGGCCCGAGGCGTCGCGAAGAACACGGAGGGACGGGCATGAGCGCCCAGCTGAAGGTCGGCGACAAGGTCGAGGACTTCACGCTGCCGGACGAGACCGGCACCTCCCGCAGCCTCACCGAGTTGCTGGCCGAGGGACCGGTGGTGCTCTTCTTCTACCCCGCGGCCCTCACTCCCGGCTGCACCGCTGAGGCCTGCCACTTCCGTGATCTCGCCGCCGAGTTCACCGCCGCCGGGGCACGTCCGGTCGGCATCAGCGGCGACGCGGTCGAACGGCAGCAGGAGTTCGCCGACCGGCACACGCTCGGCATGACCCTGCTGTCCGACGCCGACGGAAAGGTCCGGGACCGGTTCGGCGTGACCCGCGGCTTCTCGCTGGCCCCCACCAAACGGGTCACGTTCGTCATCGCCCAGGACCGCACCGTCCTCGAGGTCGTTCGCAGCGAACTGCGGATGAACACCCACGCCGACCGGGCCCTCGCCGCGCTGCGCAAGTGACCGGACGGCCGCCCGGGTCGCGGCGGCAGCGGGCGCCACGGCGTGACGGGCGGTAACGGCTGGGCGTCGCGGTTGATGCGGTGCCGCCGAGGACTCATGCTTGACGACATGGAGCGCGTCTCCGCTGCGGTGATCCTCGATGCCCAGGGTGTGGTCAAGGGGTGGAGCGAAGGTGCCCTGCGGCTGACCGGTCGCACGGCCGAGGAGGCCGTCGGACGGCCCGCCCGGGAACTGCTCGCCGAGGAACCCTCGCCCGCGGCCGTGGCAGCGCTGGCCGGCACCGTCGTACTGCGCCACCGGGACGGCTCGCACGTACTTCTGGCGCTGCGGGCGCACAGCGTGCTGGGCGAGGACGGCGCACCCGACGGCTACATGGTCGTCGGTGAACCCGCCGAAACGCCCGCGCCGACCCTCGCCGAGCGGGCCTTCCAGCAGGCCTCGATGTCGATGTCGGTCTTCGACACCCGGCAGCGCTACCTGCGGCTCAACGAAGTCGCCTGCCAGGTGATGGGCGTGCCCGAAGAGGTCCTGATCGGCCGGCCCTTCCCGGAGACCGTGGAGGACGCGGAGCACAGCCGCGGCTTCCACTGGCATCTGCGGCAGGTCGCCGAGACGGGCAGACCCGTCCGCTACGAGAGCTTCACGGGAGCCCCGGCCCTGAACCGGGAGCACGCCTGGAGCATCCAGATGTGGCCCGTACGGGACACCTCCGGCGACGTCGTGGGCACGGCCCTCGCGGCGTTCGACAGCTCCGACCAGTACTGGGCGCGGGAGCGGCTGGCCCTGCTCAACGAGGCGGCGGCCGCCATCGGCACGACCCTGGACGTGGTGCGCACCGCCGAGGAACTGATCGGGATCATGGTGCCCCGGTTCGCCGACTTCGCCAGCGTCGACCTGTTCGACTGGGTCCTGGGATCGGAGGAGCCCCCGGCCCTGGCCGGCACCGACATCGCCCTGCGCCGCGTCGCCCACGGCTCCGGCACCGAGGGCACCCCGGAAGCGGCCGTGCACCTGGGCGAGGTGGACCACTACCCGCCCTTCTCGCCACCGGGGCGAGCCATCCTCGCGGGCAACGTGATCCAGAGTCAGGCGGGCGAGCCGGCGTTCATGCGGTGGATCGCGGAACGCAACGCCCGCGCTCCGTCCGGCCGGCGCCACCGCGTGGGCGCCCACTCGATGATGGCCGTGCCGCTGCGGGCCCGCGGCATCACACTCGGCGTCGCGGTCGCCGTGCGCATCCGGCAGTCGGACGACTACGGAGCGGACGACGCCGTGTTCGCCGAGGAACTCGCCAGCCGCGCCGCCGTCTGCATCGACAACGCCCGCCGCTTCGCCCGCGAGCGCACCACGGCACTCGCCCTGCAGCACAACCTGCTGCCCCGGGGACTGCCCGGACAGGCCGCCGTCGAGGTGGCGCACCGCTATCGGCCGTCCGGATCGCAGGCCGGCATCGGCGGCGACTGGTTCGACGTGATCCCGCTCTCCGGCGGCCGGGTCGCCCTCGTCGTCGGTGACGTCGTCGGACACGGCATTCCCTCGTCGGCCACCATGGGCCGCCTGTGCACGGCCGTACGCACCCTCGCCGACGTGGACCTGCCGCCCGACGAACTCCTCACCCACCTCGACGACCTGGTCACCCACCTCGCGGGCGACGACACCGACGAGGTCGCCGAACTGGGCGCCACCTGCCTCTACTCCGTCTACGACCCCGTGACCCGCTGCCTCAGCCTCGCCGCCGCGGGCCATCCGCCACCGGCCCTCGTGCTGCCCGACGGCACCACGCAGATCGTCGAGATGAGCGCGGGGCCGCCGCTCGGGGTCGGCGGGCTGCCCTTCGAGGCCGCGGAGGTGGAACTGCCCGAGGGGTGCCTGGTCGCCCTGTACACGGACGGTCTCATCGAGGACCGCGACCGCGACATCGACCACGCCACCGCCGAGCTGTGCCGCGCGCTGACCGCGCCCGCCGAAACCCTGGACGCCCTGTGCGACACGGTCCTCAAGGCCGTCCTCCCGGAGGATCCCAGCGACGACGTGGCCCTGCTCCTGGCACGCACCCGGGTCCTGGGCGCGGACCGCATCGCCACCTGGGACGTACTCCCGGACCCCGAGCACGTGGCGAGAACCCGGCAGGCCGCCACCGACCAGCTGAGCGCATGGGGCCTCGACGAGGCGGCCTTCGTGACCGAGCTCGTCGTCAGCGAGCTGGTCACCAACGCCATCCGGTACGGCGCACCGCCCATCCAGCTGCGCCTGATCCGCGACCGCACCCTCATCTGCGAGGTCTCCGACGGCAGTTCCACGTCCCCGCACCTGCGCCGGGCCCACGCCTACGACGAGGGCGGCCGTGGACTGCTGCTCGTCGCCCAGCTCACCCAGCGCTGGGGCAGCCGGCAGACCGGCAGCGGCAAGACGATCTGGGCGGAACAGCCACTGCCGCCGGTGTGATCACTCGGAGGGCAGCCAGGGTTCACCCCTCGTCACCCGCAGCGGCGACCTGGCCGAGCGTGCGGCCGGTGCGTATCGAACGGGCCCGGTACGGGTCGGGCGTGCCGTGCCCGCGCGTCCGTCCCTTGCCGGCCTTCACCAGCAGCCACGCCTCCCGGTCACCGTCCTCCCCGCTGCGGAACCGGGTGAGGGCGTATTCGCCGTGCAGCTTCGAGCCGCTCAGCCGGAAGGTGGCGTGGCCGCGCTCGATCGACTCGCCGAAGTCGACCGGCTGCCCCTTGCGGTCGTGGCTGAGGGGCTCGTACGTCCCGTTGTCCCAGACGATCACCGTGCCGCCGCCGTACTCGCCCTTCGCGATCACGCCCTCGAAGTCCTCGTACTCCAGCGGATGATCCTCGGTGGGCATGGCGAGCCGCTTGTCGTGGGGGTCGTCGGAGGGCCCCTTGGGCACCGACCAGGACTTCAGCACGTCGTCCACCTGCAGCCGGAAGTCGAAGTGCAGGGTGCGGGCGTCATGGATCTGCACCACGAATCGCGGCTGAGCACCGGAGGCCGTCGAGCGGCCCTCCGGTTCACGGGTCCGCCCGAAGTCACGCTTGCCGCGGTAGTCCCGCAGCCGTTCCTTCTCTCCCACGGCCGCCTCCTTCCCGGGCGCCCCGAGTACCCCGCGCCGTCTCTGCGACGCCCGCCGGGCACTCGGTCGGCAACGTCCGCTCAGAACTCCTCGTGCACCTCGGGGTCGCCGCCGAGGCGCCGCTGGGCGCGGTCGGTGACGGCGGCCATCCGGGTGTCGTCCAGGGTGAAGCCGAAGACGTCGAGGTTCTCGCGCTGCCGCTCCGGGCTCGCCGACTTCGGGATGGGCAGGGCCCCGAGCTGGGTGTGCCAGCGCAGCACGACCTGGCCGGGAGTCACCCCGAGGCCGTCGGCGATGCCCTTCACGACCGGGTCCTCCAGAAGGCTGGAGCCGCGGCCAAGAGGGCTCCAGCTCTCGGTGACGATGCCCTTGCCGGAGTGGAAGGCACGCAGCTCGTCCTGCGGGAACATCGGGTGCAGCTCGATCTGGTTGACGGAGGGCAGGACCCCGGTCTCCTTCTCCAGCCGGTCGACGTGCGCGGGAGTGAAGTTGGAGACCCCGATCGACCGGACGAGGCCGTCCTCGCGCAACTTGATCATGGCCTTCCAGGAGTCGACGTACTTGCCGACGCGGGGGAGCGGCCAGTGGATGAGGTAGAGGTCCACGTAGTCGAGGCCGAGGCGGGCGCGGGACTCCTCGAAGGAGGCGAGGGTCTCCTCGTAGCCGTGGTGCCGGCCGGGGAGCTTGGTCGTGACGACGATCTCCTCGCGGGGTACGTCGCTGCCCGCGACGCCACGGCCGACGCCGGTCTCGTTGCGGTAGTTCGTCGCCGTGTCCACCAGGCGGTACCCCGCTTCGAGGGCGCCGCGAACCGCTTCCTCGGCCTGCGCGTCGTCCATCGGCCAGGTGCCGAGGCCGAGGGCGGGCAGAGCCGTACCGTCATTGAGCGTGTGGGTCGGGATACTGATCACTGCCGGACCTTCCCTTGACTGTGTCGTGCATCCAGCGTCACGGATAGGGTGAGCGGTGATCAACCGGAACGGCGGGGGACGAGGGCAGCGGACGGCATGGGCGGCACCGAGGAGAAGCAGCCGACGGGATCGGCGCGCCCGACGTCACGGGACGTGGCCCGGCTGGCCGGGGTGTCGCACACGGCGGTCTCCTTCGTCTTCAACGGCCGCGCCGAGGGCAACCTCTCGCCCGCCACGCAGGAACGCATCCGCCGCGCCGCGACCGAGCTCGGCTACCGCCCCGACCCCGTCGCCCGTGGCCTGCGCCGCCGCCGTACGGCCGTGATCGGCCTGGTCACCGACGAGATCGCCACCTCGCCCTTCGCCGGCCGGCTGCTGCGCGGCGCCATGGAGACCGCCTGGGACAGCGAGCACCTCGTGCTGACCATCGACTCCGGCGGCGACCCCGCCAAGGAGGACGCCGCCGTCGCCGAACTCCTCGACCGACGCGTGGACGGCATCATCTACGCGGCCATGTCACTGCGCCGTGTCCGCGTCCCCGAGGGCCTGCACCGCACGCACTCCGTCCTCGCCAACTGCCTGCCCGAGGACGACTCCCTGCCCGCCGTCATCCCCGCCGAGCGTGCGGGCGGCCGTACGGCGGCGCGGCTGCTGCTGGAGGAGGGGCACCGCAGGGTCGCCATGGTGGGCGGCCAGGACGACCTCGCCTCCGTCGACCGGCTGCGCGGCTTCCGGGACGCACTGCGCGCCGAGGGCATCACGGTCCCCAAGGAGTGGGTCGTCCGCACCGGCGGTGAGATCACCGGCGGGTTCGAGGGCGCGCTGCGCGTCTTCGACGGCGTCCCCGCCGACCTGCGTCCCACCGGGATCTTCTGCTACAACGACCGGGTCGCGGCGGGCGCCCTGCACGCCGCGACCCGGCTCGGCATCGCCGTCCCCGGCGAGTTGTCGGTGGTCGGCTACGACGACCAGGAACACATGGCCGAGTTCCTCACCCCGCCCCTCACCACGGTCGCGCTGCCCCACCGGGCGATGGGCGATGCGGCCGCACGGCTGGTTCTCGACGCCATCGACACCGGCCGGACACCGCCCGCGACGGTGCGGCGCCTGGCCTGCCCGGTGATCAGCCGCGCGTCGGTGGGACCAGCTCCCAGCCGGTGACCGTGGCCCCCGATCCCGTGACGAGGAGCTCGGGGATGTCGTCCGGTCGCCGGTAGACCCGTTCGGTGACCATCGCCCGATCGCCGACGAACAGCTCGAACAGCGAGCCGTCGACGAGAACCCGCACCTCACCGGCCGGGGCCCGCACCACGATCGGTTCCGATCCCTCACGTCCTGTCCGCGGCCAGTCGCCGCGGTCGAGCGTCACGGTGCCGGCGTCCGGGTCCAGAACCACCGTCAGCTGGGCGTCCGAGGCGGACCGGAGCAGACTGACTGTGGTGCGGGCGGACGCGGTGACGGCCAGGTCGTACGCCCCCGGAAGCGCGGCAGGGCCGCCCGTCGACGTGACGAACGGCTCGGCCGCACGCAGCAGTTCGAGCTCCGGCGCCGGTACGGCCCGCAGGGTCCCGTCCGGATGCACGTCCACGACCCTCGGCGCGGTCAGGACCCCGGCCCAGCCCACGCGATCGACCGCCGCCTGCTCACGGGCCTCCCACGACCAGCCCCACATCAGCGCCCGGTCCGGCTCCTGGAGCACGGCAGGGGCGTAGAAGTCCCGCCCGTGATCGAGCCGTCCGCCAGTGCGCGCCGCGAAGCGCAACTCGCCCTTGCCGTACGGCCGCAGACGGCCCGTCAGATAACCGGTGGTGCAGGGGTTTCCGTCCCACAGCGACAGCACCAGCACCCAGTCGCCGCCCGCCGTCGAGCACAGCTGGGGGCATTCCCAGCCCGTCGCCCCGTCCCCGAAGGCAGCCGCCGCGACCGGGTCGTCGCCGTTCAGGAACACCCCCGCGAACCGCCAGTCGGCCAGGTCGTCACAGTCGTACAGCAGCACCGAGGGTGTCCCGTCGGCGTGCCCGGCGCCGACCAGTGCCCAGCGGCGTCCACCGCTCCTGAACACGAACGGGTCGCGGAACATCACCACGTCCAGGTCGGCCGGCGGGCCGGTCACGACCGGTGTCGGCAGCGGCTTCCAGTCGGTGAGCGTCTCGTCCTCCGGGACCACCGCGCGCGCCAGGCATATCGTGCCGAGGCCGGTGTGGTGGCGGTCGACGCCCGTGTACACCGCGGTCGGTGTGCCGTCGTCGTCGACCACGCACCCGGACCAGCAGCCCGCCTCGTCCGGGCCGCCGGGCGTCGGGGCGAGCGCGATCGGATGGTGCTCCCACCGGAGGAGGTCGGCGCTGGAGACATGCCCCCAGTGGACGTTCGTGTGCACGGGAGCGGCGGGATTGTGCTGGTAGAAGAGGTGGTGGCGGCCCCGCCAACGGAAGGGCCCGTTGGGGTCGTTGATCCAGTTGGCGGGGGGACGCACCCGGAAGCGCGGGGCGCTGGGATCCGGGGACTGAGCGGTGAGGCTCAACGGTTGACTCCTGCGGACGTGATGCCCTCACGCAGAGGGCGCTGACCGACGACGAACACGGCGACGGCGGGGATCATGGAGAGGACGACACCGGCGAGCACCACGGAGATCGAGCCGGTGCCGAGGTTGCCCTGGAGGGAGACGAGGCCCAGCGGCAGCGTGTAGTTCTGGCCGGAGGTCTCCAGGATCAGCGGGCGGAAGAACTCGTTCCAGTGGTAGTTGAAGGCCAGCACTCCGACGATCGCGAGTCCGGGCGCGGCCAGCGGGGCGTACACGGACCGGAAGATCCGCCACGGCCCGCAGCCGTCCAGCATCGCCGCCTCGCCCAGGTCCTTGGGCATGCCCAGGAAGTACTGGCGCATCAGGAAGGTGCCGAACGCGGTCGGGAAGGCCGGGATGATCAGAGCGAGCAGGGTGTCGGTCAGCCCCATCGACTTCAGCACCAGGAACACCGGCACGATCGTGACCTGCAACGGCACCATCATGGTCGCGAGGACCAGCCCGAACAGCGGCTTCTTGAACCGGAATTCGAGGCGCGCGAAGGCGTATCCGGCCAGTCCCGCCGTGATCATCTGGCCCACCGCGATCAGCGCGGTCACCAGTGTCGAGTTCAGGGCGAGCAGCCATACGTCGATCTGGTCGAACACCCCGCGGTACGCCTCGACGGACGGGTCCGTCGGGATGATCCTCGGTGGCAGGTCGAAGGCCTCGGCCGGAGTACGCAACGAGGTGGAGACGGTCCACAGGACCGGGCCCAGGGTCAGCAGCGCGCACACCGCCAGCGCGACGATCCGGGCCCACGGCGCGAGCGAGTGCCGGGTCCGGCTCAGGGACGGGGTTGCTTGGCTCATGGAACTCACCGGCTCACTGGTAGTGGACGAAACGCCGGCTGAGCCGGAACTGGAGGGCGGTTACGGCCATGATCAGCACGAACAGCAGCACACCCACCGCCGAGGCCTCGCCGAACCGCAGCTGCTCGAAGGCGCTCTCGTAGATCACCATCACCGCGGTGCGGGTGGCGTCACCGGGACCGCCGTTCGTGAGGACGTACGGCTGCTCGAAGACCTGGAGCGCGTTGATGATGCCGACCACCGACGCGACCAGCAGCGTGGGCGAGAGCAAGGGGAGCGTGACGCCGAGGTGCTTGCGCAGACCGGTCGCACCGTCGAGGGAGGCGGCCTCGTGGATCTCCTTGGGGATGTTGTTCAGGCCTCCGACGAACAGCAGGAACGAGAAGCCGAACTGCTGCCAGACGTAGACCAGGATCACCGTGGCCATGGCCGCGTTCTCGGACGTCAGCCAGGGCACCGGAGCCACTCCGACGAGCCCGAGCAGCCAGTTCACGACCCCGAAGTCCTGGTTGAACAGGTACTTCATCACCACCGAGATCGACGCGGCGGACAGCACCAGCGGGAAGAAGAACGCCGACCGGAACACCGAGCGCAGCCACACTGGCATCCGCCCGTTCACCGCCAGGGCCAGCACCAGCGCGATCAGCAGTTGCAGCGCGACCGCGAACACCATGAAGACGAGCGTGTTGCGGAAGGAGACCAGGACGGTCGAGTCGGTGAAGACCTCACGGTAGTTGGCGGCCCCGGCGAAGCTCGGGGAGTCGATGACGTTCCAGTGGAAGAGGCTCAGCACCACCGATCCGACGATCGGCACGACCGTGAACACGACGATGCCGACGATCGTGGGCGCCAGGAACAGCGTGGCCAGCAGCCGCGCGCCACGGTCACGGGCCGAGGGCCGGGCCGCGGCGGCCGGTGGCGCGGCCGGCTGCTTCGGCCGTACGGCGTCCGGTATCCGGGTGTTCGTCATGCGTCACGCTCCATGGCCTTCTCCAGATCGCCCTGCATCCGGCGCAGCGCGGGGGCCACCGCACGCCGGGAGGAAAGCGCGGTCCCGGTGTGCTTGAGCAGCACCTGCTCGACCTCGGCGACCTGCGGCGGCGCCGGGATCGGCCCGGTGTCCGGGAACTTGTCGAGGGTGTCGTAGAAGACCTGCCAGCGGTTCGGGCCGGTCTCGCGATAGCGGTCGGCGGTCAGCATCGAGCGGCGTGCCGGAGTCGTCTGGTTGGTCGTGAACAGCCGCGTCAGGGTGTCGTGGCGGGCGGCGTACTTGATGAACTCCCAGGCCTCCTCCTGCCGCTTCGACGTGCGCAGCAGCGCGTAGCCCGCGGCGCCGTACTGCATGCGCTGAGTGCGCCAGCGAGGGAAGTACTGCACGTCGAAGCCGTCGGCCGGCATTCCCGCCAGATGCAGGCCGCCCGCCCAGAAGCCGCCCGCGGGCGTGACCCCGACCCGGCCGGTGGAGAACACACCGATCAGGTTCTGGCCGTTGCCGCCCTCGGGGCGGGTGCACAGCCCCTCCTGGATGAGGGAGGCGAGATAGTCGTACGCCTCCTCCACGCGCGCGTCGGTGGCCTGCGGCGTCGTCCACCGGAAGCCGCCCCCGCGTCCCTGCCGCTGGGCGGCCGGGTAGAAGGAGTCCCAGAGCCAGGCGCCGCCGGGCGCCTTGGACTCGGCGAGCAGGTTGGTGTCGTTCGCGAACAGCCAGGGCACCACGCCGCCCCACAGGCGGTTGGTCCAGAAGTACGGCGTGAACTGGGAGCCGCTGGAGCGCTTCATGTCCCGCAGCAGCGCGGTGAAGTCGTCGCGCGTCCAGTCGGCCGCCGGGAAGCCCGCTCCCGCCCGCTTCAGTACCTGGTTGTTGAGGTAGATGTCGGCGGCGTTGAACTCGACGGGCAGCTGGTAGAGGCTGCCCTCGTACATCATCGACTCCACCAGCGAGGGATGGACGTCGGCGAAGTACTCGCGCAGCTCCTCGGCGTCCCGCCGTACCCAGTCGTCGAGCGGGACCCCGAGACGCTGCGCGAACAGCTGGACGCCCTCGGTGGCGACGTAGACGAGATCGGGCGCGGTGCCCGCCGCGATCTGGGTGAGGATCTTCGCGAAGAAGTCCGACCAGTCGACGGCCTGTACGGCGTTGATCCGCAGCTTGATGTCGGGGTGGACCTTGCTGAAGCCCTCGGTGAGCGTGCGGACTGCCTCCGGTCCGTAGGCGGGGCCGAGCGTGGCGACGACGAGGGAGCCGTCGTCGCGGCCGGGGATGTCGGCTCCGCTGAGCCGGTCCCAGTTCGCGGCTGTGCCGGCCAGCGTGGCGGCTCCCGCGCCGTAGGCGCCGTACCGCAGCAGGGTGCGGCGGGTGAGGTGCGAGTCGGTCATCTAACGGGCCTAACTCGTGTTAGTCGAGTAGTGATGCCCCAGATGATGGGAAGCGGGCCACGGCCCTGTCAATAGGTGCGAACCACTTGACCTTTAACGAGTTAGGTCCCACAGTCCTGATCCCACGAGTCCCGTTCTGACACCTCTGACGAGAGGAACGATGCGTGATGCGAGGGATGTCCAGGAGAGCGCTGCTCGCCGGTTCGGCGGCGGGAGCCTCGGCCGCACTGCTGGCGACCGCACCGACGGCCGCCGCGAAGCCCAAGAAGGCAGCAGCCGCCTGCGCCAGTTACCGCGCCCAGTACCACTTCACGGTCCCCGACCAGTGGAAGAACGACCCCCAGCGCCCGATCTGGATCGACGGCGAGTATCACTACTACTACCTGTACAACCCGGACTATCTCGCCGGGGGAACCACCACCGGCACCGCCTGGCGCCTGGCCACCAGCACCGACCTGGTCTCCTTCACCGACCGCGGGATCGCCGTGCCGAAGGACACCACCCCCAACGGCGACGTCTGGTCCGGCTCGGTGGTGATCGACACCGACAACACCGCGGGCTTCGGCGCGGGCGCGGTGATCGTCCTCGCCACGATGGCGCCGGACGAGGTCACGCAGGCGCAGTACCTGTACTACTCGACCGACGGCGGCCGCACGTTCACGCCCCACGGCACCGCCCCGGTCCTGCCCAACCCCGGCGTCCGGGACTTCCGTGACCCCAAGGTGATCCGCGACGAGGAGCGCGGGCGCTGGGTGATGACGCTCGCCGAGAACGACAAGGTGGGCTTCTACCTCTCCACCGACCTGAAGTCCTGGACGTACGTCAGCGGCTTCGTCAAGGGCGGCATCGGCGTCCTGGAGTGCCCGGACCTGTTCCGCATCACCGCCGGCGACGGCACCGCGAAGTGGGTGCTCGGCGTGAGCGCGAACGGCAAAGGCTCGGGGCTGCCCAACACGTACGCCTACTGGACCGGCTCCTTCGACGGCACCGCCTTCACCGCCGACGCAGCCGACCCACAGTGGCTCGACCACGGCTGGGACTGGTACGCCGCTGTCACCTTCGAGAAGCACCGCGGCGACGGCTCGGTCGACCCGTCCGTCCGCTACGCGATCGGCTGGCTCAACAACTGGGACTACGCCAACACCACACCCACCATCGACTGCGACGGCTTCAACGGCACGGACTCGATCGTCCGCGAGATCACCCTGAAGCGGGGGTCGGGGGGGACGTTCTTCCTCGCCTCACAACCGGTCGCCGCCCTGCACGACCACATCTCCCGCACAGTCGACCTGGGCGACCTGGAGGTCACCGGCACCCGCGTCCTCGACTACCGGGGAACGGCCTACGAAGTGACCTGCGAGATCACCTGGGACCAACTCGCGGGCGCCGGACTCCAGTTGCGCCGTTCTCCCGGTGGCGCCCGCCATATCGACGCCGGGATCTACGGCGACTACGCCTTCCTCAACCGCCGTCCCACCGTGAACCCCGACGGCTCCGGCAGATGGCAGGAGAGCCACAGTCCCTTCGACCCGTCCGCCCGGATCGTGAAACTGCGCATCCTGGTCGACCGTACGTCCGTCGAGATGTTTGTCGACGACGGCCGGTATGTGCACTCGTCGGAGGTCTTCCCATATGCGATCGACACCGAGCTCGCGCTCTTCACCGTCGACGGTACCGCGGTGTTCCGGAACACGGTGATACGGGAGTTCGCGGTCTGAGGTCCGGCGAGGCCGGGGTGAGCGCTGATGCGTTGCCGAGGCCCTGTCGCCATGCCCGCCCAACACTGTCACGATCTTCCTGGAGCCGGCTCGGACCGGAGCCGGCGCGGACGGACGACCGACGGAGCGGGCATGACGACGGACAGGGCCACGGCGGACGGGACGGAGCAGGTCGCGGGGATCGAGGTGCACCCGGTCGCCGGGCACATCGGGGCGGAGATCACGGGCGTCGACCTGGCCGTAGAGCCGGCCGACGCCGTGGTCGCCGCGATCCGGGCGGCCGTACTGCGCTGGAAGGTGGTGTTCTTCCGCGGGCAGCGGCTGGACCACACCGGACATGTGGCGTTCGCGCGCCGGTTCGGTGAACCCGTCGCCCTGCACAGGCGGGGGAGTGCCTCCCCGGCGGACTTCCCCGAGATCGAGACGACCGCCGACCGGCTGGAGCTGGGCGGGAAGTTCGGCATGGAGCACGACGAGTGGCTGCGGCGCCGCCGCCACACCCTGCTGCGGGGCTGGCACTGCGACCACGGCGCCCGCGTCGACCCGCCCGCCGCCACGATTCTGCGCGCCGAGACCGTCCCCCCGTACGGCGGCGACACCACCTGGTCGAACCTCGCCGCCGCGTACGCCGGCCTGTCCGGCCCGGTGCGGGAGTTCGTGGACGGGCTGCGCGCCGAGCACCGCCTCGGCGTCGGCTACCAGCCCAGGCCCGGCGACGACGCGTACGTCCGTCATCTCCTGGACCATCAGGTCGCCACCCTGCATCCGCTGGTCAGGGTCCACCCCGAGACGGGGGAGCGGATCCTGTACGTCAACGGCTACTACGTCGAGCAGATCGCCGACCTCTCCCGGGCGGAGAGCGCCGCCGTCCTGGAGATGCTGCTGGACCAGGCGACCCGCCCCGAGTACACGGTCCGCTTCCGCTGGGAGCCCGGCAGCGTGGCCTTCTGGGACAACCGGGCCACCATCCACCTCGCCCCCAGCGACAACGCCCACCTCGACTTCCCCCGGACCATGCACCGGGTGATGCTCGCCGGTGAGGTGCCGGTGGGGGTGGACGGCAAAACGTCGGAGCCGATCACCGGGACCGAGCGGGGGCGCTGGTAGCCAACGCCCCCGGTGCGCTCACCGCGCTCACAGCGTTCAGCGGGCGACCAGGTCGCGCAGCGCCTTCACGATCTCGTCCGGTGCCTCCTCGGCCATGAAGTGACCGCACGTGACCGTGGTGTGCCGCAGATCGGGCGCCCAGGCACGCCACAGCGCGGCGGCGTCGAAGCCCAGGGCGGCGCCCCAGTCCTGCTGGAGCACGCCGACCGGCATCCGGAGCGTGGTCCCGGCCGCCCGGTCGGCCCGGTCGTGCTCGATGTCGACGCCGGCCGAGGCCCGGAAGTCGGCGACGATCGAGGGCACGGCCTCGCGGCAGGCCGCCAGATAGGCGGCGCGGACCTCGTCCGGCACCGCCCGCCGGTCGGACGTCCAGACGTCGAGGAAGTGGCCGAAGAAATCGTCCGGCGCCGCGCCGATCATGCGCTCGGGCAGGCCGGGCGGCTGGGCCATCAGATAGAGGTGAAAGCCGACGGCGGCGGTGACGCCGTGCATCACCTCCCACATGTCGAGCGTCGGCAGCACATCGAGGCAGGCCAGGTGGGTGACCGTGGCGGGGTGGTCGAGCGCGGCACGGAAGGCCACCAGGGCGCCGCGGTCGTGCCCGGCCAACGCGAAGCGCTCGTGCCCGAGTTCACGGGCCAGGGCCACGATGTCCGCGGCCATGGTCCGCTTGGCGTACACGGTGCCGTCGGTCTCGGCCGGCTTGTCACTGGCACCGTAGCCGCGCAGGTCCGGGCAGATCACGGTGTGGTCGGCGGCGAGGTCGGCGGCCACGTGGCGCCACATCAGGTGCGTCTGCGGGAAGCCGTGCAGCAGGACGACGGGCGGGCCGGAGCCGCCGACGGCCGTGTGCAGGGACACGCTGTCGGCCACGGGGACGCGGTGGTGATCGAAGCCGGCGATGACGGGTGGCATGACGCCACTCCTTTCGATGCGATGGGGAGGATTCCCTTCGGGAAGATCGGGTTCCTCGATCCTCGCGGCGGCCGATGAGTGAGTGATGAGCAGAGCAGCGGCGTGGCGGCGGCGCCCGGGGAGGAGGACGGCGGTGGAAGACACAGGGACTTCCTTCGGTGTGCTCGGACCGGTGACGGCCTGGGACGCGGACGGGAACGCGATCGACCTGAAGGGCCCGAGACACCGCTCGGTCCTCGCCCGGCTGCTCGTCGCCAAGGGCCATGTCGTGCCTGTCTCCCGCCTCGTCGACGATCTCTGGAGGGACGACCCGCCTGCCCAGGCCGTGGGCGCCGTACGTACCTTCGTCGCGGCACTGCGCCGCGCCCTTGAACCCGACCGACCGCCCCGCACCCCGGCTCGGCTGCTGGTCACCGACGGCCCGGGCTACGCCCTGCGCGCCGTGAAGGACGCGGTGGACGCCTGGCGGTTCGAGGCATCGGTCACCGCTGCTGGTGCGCTGCCGGCCAAGGAGGCGGCCGTACGGCTGGACGAAGCGCTCGGCTGTTGGCGCGGTCCCGCCTACACGGAGTTCGCGGAGCAGGAGTGGGCCCGGACCGAGAGCCGTCGCCTGACCGAGCTGCGCCTGCACGCCGTGGAGCTGCGTGCCGAGGCGCTGCTGGCCCTCGGCCTGGCCGACCGGGCCGCCGCGGACCTTCGGGCGCACGCGGCCGAGCACCCCTGGCGGGAGAACGCCTGGCGCCTGCTGGCCCTGGCGCTGTACCGCACGGGCCGGCAGGCCGACGCGCTGGACGTGCTGCGTCGGGCGCGTGCCCTGTTGGCCGAGGAACTCGGCATCGACCCGGGGCCCGGTCTGCGTTCCCTGGAGGCGGACATCCTCCACCAGGCCGACCACCTCGGCGAGGCGCGTGACAACCCCGCCGGCCGGGTCTGGGAGCAGGCGACCGCCGCCTACGACCGTGCCGTCGCTCCCGGTGCCAGGGCCCGCCTGGAGTCCACGGCCGGTCTGCTGCGCAACCTCGCTGTGACCGGAGGCGGTGGGCTGCCGGCTGCCCGGGAGCATCGGGTCGCGGCCATCGCGGCGGCCGAGGAACTGGGCGACGCCGAGCTGACCGCCCGGGTCATCGGTGCCTACGACGTCCCGGCGATCTGGACCCGCCTGGACGACCCGGACCAGGCGGCACATGTGGTCGCCGCCGCCGAACGCACCCTTGTCGCCCTGCCCGCCGAAGGCCACGAGGCGGCCAAGGCCCGGTTGCTGGCCACGATCGCCCTGGAGTCGCGCGGCACCCCGCATGCCCGTGGCCCGCAGGCCGCCCGCCAGGCCGAGGAGACGGCCCGCCGGCTGGACGATCCGGCGCTGCTGGCGTTCTCACTCAACGCGGTCTTCATGCAGTCCTTCGGCAGCGGGGGGTTGGCGCCCCGCAGGGACGAGGTCGGTGCCGAGCTGGTCGCGCTCGCCACCCGCCACGGCCTGTCCACCTTCGAGATCCTCGGCCACCTGATCCGGCTCCAGGCCCGCAGCGCCGTCGGCGACTTCACCACGGCCGACCGCCACGCGGCCGCCGCCGACGCCCTGGCCGTACGCCACGAGGCACCGCTGGTGGGTGTGTTCACCGGCTGGTACGCCGCACTGCGGCTGGATGCCACCGGCCGGGCACCGGCGACGGAGGTGGAGGTCGCCTACCAGGAGGCGGCCACCCTGCTGCACGGCGCGGGCATGCCGGGCCTCGCCCAAGGCCTGCTGCCGCTCGCGCTGCTGTGCCTGCGCGTGCGACGCGACCTGCCCCTGCGCTTCGACGAGCACACGGACTGGGGCCCCTACGCCCCGTGGGCGCGCCCCCTGCTCCTCATCGACCGGGGCCACCGCCCCGAGGCCGCCGAGGCCCTCCACGCCACACCCGAACCACCCCACGACCTCCTCCAGGAGGCCCTGTGGTGCCTCACCGCCCGAGCGGCCCTGACCCTCGGCGACCGGCCGGCCCTGGCACGCGCCCACACCGCGCTCACCCCGGCGGCGAACGAACTGGCCGGAGCCGGCAGCGGGTTGCTCACCCTGGGCCCGGTCTCGGCGTTCCTGCAGGACATCGCCACTGCCCTCGGCAGAACAGGCGTCACCAATTGATCATTTTTCCGGTGAACCGCTCGGCGAGACTCGTCGTCGTACAGGTGAATGATCGACAACGCTCGGCACGGGTACCGAACCCCGGCGGGCACGTCCGCGGGCCTGCCCCGTGCGATGAGGAAGGAACCGCATGCCGACTCCCGGGTGCCGTACCGCCGCCACGCTCCTCGACGTCTTGCTGAACGCCGCCGAGGAGGCCCCCGGGCAGGTCGTCGTCCACGTCCGCGGAGACGGCGGCGAACGCACCGTCTCCTTCGCCGAGCTCCGCGACGACGCCCTGCGCGTCGCAGGTGGTCTGCGCGCGGCGGGACTGGAGACCGGCACTCCCGTGCCCCTCCTCGCGGGTCTCGGCGAGGACTTCCAGCCGATGTTCTGGGGAACGTTGGCGGCGGGACTCGTGCCGGTGCCGCTCGCTCCGGAGGCGCGTCGGGCGGGGCCGGTGTGGGAGTTCCTCGGCAGGCCCGCCGTCGTCGTGGACGAAACCACGGAAGCGCTGCTCGACGAGATCCCGGGACCGGTGCACGCGCTGCGACTGGGGGAGCTGCGCGAGGCCGGCCCGCTGCGCTCACTGCCCCGGCGCGGCCCACAGGACCTCGCGTTCCTCCAGTTCTCCTCCGGCAGCACCGGCGCCCCGAAGGGCGTGGAACTCACCCACGAGGCCGTTCTCGCGAACCTCCGGCAGATCCGTACCGCCATGGCGATCACGCCTGACGACGTGGTGGCGAGCTGGATGCCTTACTTCCATGACATGGGCCTGATCGGCACGCACCTGGTCCCCATGGCGGCGCGCCTGAAGCAGGTACGACTGGAACCGCTGACTTTCGCCAAGCGCCCGGCCCTCTGGCTGGAGGCGGCGGTCAGGCACCGGGCGACCCTGCTGTCGGCGGCGAACTTCGCGCTGGCGCTGGCGGCACGGCGGGTACCGGACAGCACCTGGGCCGGACTGGACCTGAGCTCCGTACGCCTGATGCTCGTGGGCGCGGAGCCGATCGCGCCGCGCGTGTGGCGGGAGTTCACCGCGAAGGCCGGGACGGCAGGACTGGACGCCGAGGCCATGCTCCCGGTGTACGGGCGGGCCGCGGCCACGCTCGCGGTGACCGTGCCCCCGCTCGGCGAGACCGCCGTGCCCCTGCGACTGGACCGGGCGGCGCTCAGCCGTGGCAGGGCCGTACCCGCGGAACCCGGCGCGGACGCCGTCGAACTGATGGACGTGGGCCGTCCCGTCCCGGACTGCGAGGTCCGTGTCACCGACGATTCCGGCGAGCCGCTCGGCGAGGGGCGGGTCGGTCACATCGAGGTACGCGGGCCTCAGCTGGCTGGCGGTTATCACCGGGCGCCCGAGGCGAGCGCCGCCGCGTTCGCCGGCGGCCGGCTGCGGACGGGCGACCTCGGTTTCCTGCACGAGGGCCGGCTGTGTGTCACCGGCCGGCACAAGGACGTCGTCTTCGTCGGCGGCCGAACTTTCCACGCCCCAGACCTGGAGGAGACCGCCGCCGGCACCCCGGGACTGCCCGGAGGGACGGCGGCGGCGATCGGGTCCACCGATCCGGACACCGGAGCCGATCGGGTCGTGGTGTTCGTGCAGTGGGCACGGCCCGCCTCGGCCACGGCGCTTCCGGTGCTCGACGCTGCGGCGGCCCGGGTCCGGGAGGCGCTGGGCCACGATGACGTACGGGTGTTGCCGCTGCCGCCGGGGGCGTTTGCCCGCACGACGAGCGGCAAGCTGCGGCGCGCCGTGATGCGCGAGCGGTTCGAGGCGGGTGCCTATGCGGAGGTCGAGGGGCGGTTGTCGGCTGCGCGCGGCGTCGCCGGTCAGGCCGGTCAGGCCTTGGTGGGCGACGCCGGGCAGGCCCCGATGGACGAGGCGCAGGACGAGGCGCAGGACGAGGCTCAGGACCAGGAGCGCGGTCCGCAGGGTGGTGCTGTGCCGCGCTCGTGGCGCGACGTCGAGGAAGCGATCCGGGGGATCTGGGCACGGACGCTGGACCTCTCGCCGGCGGCGATCGACCGTGACGACCGCTTCTTCGCCCTCGGAGGCTCTTCCCTCAAGGCGATGGCCGTGCTCGCCGGGATCGAGGACACGTTCTCCGTCACGGTGGAGCCTCGCGTGCTGCGCGACCACGACACCGTGGCCGCACTGGCCGGGCAGGTGCTGGCCCTGCTGTCGGATGGTGACGGAGCGTCGGGTGCCGGAGCCGGGGTGGTCGCGGGGGACAGGCGGGCGTTGGAGCAGGCTGCCGAGGGCGCGGGGCATCAGCCGGACGGGGACCGTGCGCGAAACCGCCCGGTGGCGGTGCTCGGCATGGCCTGCCGGTTCCCCGGTGCGGAGACGCCGGAGGCCTTCTGGGAACTGCTCGCTTCCGGGCGGGACACGATCACAGCCGTGCCCGAGGGTCGCTGGGAGACCGACGGCCGAGGGCTGGACGAGGACCGCCGGCGTGGAGGGAACGGCGAGGGGACCGAGAAGGCCCCCGGCGCTCCCCGCCTCTCCGGCTCCTTCCTCCCCGACCCCGCCGCCTTCGACGCCGGCTACTTCGGCATGGACGACGAGGAGGCCCGTGCCACCGACCCACAGGCCCGGGTCTTCCTGGAACTGGCCCACGAGGCCCTGGAGCGCGCGGGCTACGCGGGGCCGCGGCGGACCGGCCGCAAGGTGGGCGTGTTCGCCGCGGTCGGCGACAGCGGCTACCGCGAGATCCTGGCCGCCACCACGCACGGCGACCTGGCAGCCCATGCCGGCGCGCTCACCGGCAACCTGCCCAACCTGATCGCTGCCCGCCTCTCTCAGGCACTCGACCTCGACGGCCCCGCCCTGGCGGTGGACACCGCCTGCTCCTCGGCGCTCGTGGCCCTCCACCTGGCCCGGCGCAGCCTCCAGAGCGGCGAGTGCGACATCGCCGTCGTCGGGGGCGTCCAACTGGCCCTCACCTCAACCGGCCACCGACTGCTCGAACGCGCCGGTGCGCTCTCCCCGACGGGCGGGAGCCGCCCCTTCGGCGCCACCGCGGACGGAATCGTGCCCGGAGAAGGCGGAGCGGCCCTCGTCCTCGCCCGCCTGGAGGACGCGCAGCGGGCGGGAGATCCGGTCCTCGCCCTGGTGCGTGGCACGGCGGTCAACAACGACGGCCGGTCGCTGAGCCTGCTCGCTCCGAACCCGCGCACCCAGCGCGAGGTCATCACTCAGGCGTACGGCGAGTGCGGCATCGACCCCGAATCGGTGTCGTACGTCGAGGCGCACGGAACCGGCACTCCGGTCGGCGATCCCGTCGAGGCTCAGTCGCTCGGGCACGCGTTTCCGCCCCGCGCGGACGGGCTGCCCCGCCTGCTCGGCTCGGTCAAGGCGAACATCGGTCACCTGCTGAACGCCGCCGGCATGCCGGGCCTCGTCAAGACAGTCCTGGCGCTCCAGCACCGCCAGGTCCCGCCCTCGCCCAACACCACACCGCCCGCGCCGTACCTGCAACGCGTCGCACCCGGCTTTGAACTCGTCACCGAGCAGCGGGAATTGCGCGCCCCAGGGCCCCTGATCGCGGGCGTCAACGCCTTCGGCTTCGGCGGCACCAACGCGCACGCCGTCCTGGAGGAGGCGCCCGGGCGGACCACTTGCGCGAGTCCCGCCGCCGACGGCCCCAACCTGCTCACGCTGTCGGCCCGCAGCGCCGACGCCCTGCGCGCCGCCGCCACCGATCTGGTCGCCTACGTGCGCGCGAATCCGGATCGGCACGAGGCGGACATCTGCGCCGCCGTGAACACCGCACGCGACGACGGTCCCCACCGTCTCGCCGTCGTCGCGGACGGCGACCTCGCGGAACGCCTCGACACCGCACGCACAGCGGACTTCGCGGTCGCCCGGTCCCGCCCCCGGACGGTGTTCCTCCTACCGGGCCAGGGCGCACAGCGGCCCGGCCAGGGACGTGCCCTGTACCGATCGTCTCCGGTGTTCCGGGACGTCCTGGACGAGGCCTCCTCGCTGACGGGCCCCCTACACGGGCGCTCGCTCGCCGAGTGGTGCCTCGATCCCCGCATGGATCCCGAGGAGTTGGCCAGGACGGAGGTGGCCCAGCCGCTGCTCGTCGCGTTCGGGGTCGGCCTGGCCCGGCAGTTGGCGGAATGGGGCCTGTCGGCCGACGCGGTGGCCGGGCACAGCGTGGGTGAGATCGCGGCGGCCTGTGTCGCCGGTTCGCTGACTCTGGACGAGGCGGTGGGGTTCGCCGCGGAGCGCGGGCGGCTGGTGGGTGAACTGGCCCTCCCCGGAACCATGGCCGCGGTCAGGGGCGACGAGGACACCGTCGCCGAGCTCGTCGCCGCATCCGGCGGCTCGCTGAGCGTCGCCGCCGTCAACGGGCCCGATCAGGTGGTGATTTCGGGTGCCGGGGGCGCCGTCGACCGGGCCCTCGCGGAACTCAGGAGCCGGGGCGTGGCCGCACGCCGGCTCCCTGTCTCCCACGCCTTCCACTCACCGCTGCTGGAGCCTGTCCTCGATCCACTGGGGGACGCCGCGAAGGCACTGACGGTCAAGTCGGCGACCGTACCGATGCTGAGCACGGTCACCGGCGACTGGCGACCCGACCTCACGCCCGCCTACTGGCAGGCGCATGCCGTCCAGCCGGTGCGGTTCGGTGCGGCGGTGGCGAGGCTTGTGGAGGAGGGGTACGACACCTTCGTGGAGCTCGGCCCAGGGAACACCCTGGCCGGGGCCGTCCGTGCCGTCTCGAGGGCGCAGGATGCCGCGGACGTCTCGGTGTCGACGATGTCACTTCCCTCAGCCCCGGACCGAGATGTGGACCCCTCGGGCGCGCGGGCGCTGCTGGAGACGGCGGGCCGACTGTGGTCGCGCGGTGCTGCTCTGAACCGCGCGGCTCCGGACCGGACGACCCGGGCCGGCAACCGTCCTGCGGCGCAGGTGCCCGTGCCGACGTATCCCTTCCAGCGCACCCGCCACTGGCCCCGCAGGCCCGACGCGGCGCCCGTGCTGCAGCGCCTCGACTGGAGGGACGCCTCGCTCACGCCGGCGGCCGGCCCCCGTGCCGTGCGGCTGATCGGCGGCGAACAGGCGCTCGGCCGGGCCCTCGCCGAGAGGCTCATCGACCGTGGAGTGACGGTGCTGGGAGCTCACGGGCCGACCGAGGCGACGGCGGACACGCTGGTGTTGCTGGGAGAAGAAGCGGACGCCCGCGACGGAGGCCCGCAGACCCCGGGCGCGGCCATTTCCTCATTGCGCCACGCACTCGACCTGCTCTCCACCGACTGCACCCGCCTCCTGATCGCCACCGAGGACGCGTACGTCACCGGCATGTCGCAGGAGTCGGCGCGCCCGACGCAGTCACTCCTGCACGGTTTCGCCCTCGCACTCCCGGAGGAACAGCCGGGGCTCGCCGCCCGCAGCGTCGACCTGTCCTCCCGCGACCCGCTCGACGCCCGGGTCGACGCCCTGGAACGCGAGCTGTACTCCGCCCACGAGCCCGGCGCCGAGGGCGCGGTCGCCTGGCGCTCCGGGCGCAGGGTCAGCCGCACACCGGCCCACGTGACGGACGTATCCACGGCGCGCGAGGACCTGCCACCGGACGGTACGTACCTGATCACCGGGGGAGCCGGAGGGCTCGGTTCCGCCCTGGCACGCGACCTCGCGGGCCGCGGCGCATGCGAACTGATCCTGACCGGACGCTCCCGGACCGTCCCCGACGAACTGCTCGCCGATCTCCGTGCCCAGGGAGCCCGAGCCCGGTACCACGCGGCGGATGTCTCCCACGTGACCGACGTCGACGCGCTGTTCGCCACGCTGCCCCCGGTGGACGGGGTGTTCCACGCCGCCGGTACGGTCCGGCCCGGCTCCCTCCGCTCAAAGACCGACGCGGAGATCGAGCAGATGCTCGCCGCGAAGGTGACCGGCACGTTGCTGCTCGCCGAGGCGCTGCGCCGGCACGGTCAGGAACCGGCCGTATGCGTCGCCTTCTCCTCCGTCTCCTCGGTACTGCCCGGCCTGGCGGGCGCGCTCGGCGACTACGCTGCCGCCAACGCCTTCCTCGATGCCTTCGCCGCCGCCGAGCGCGCGGCGGGCCGGCCCTGGCTGGCAGTCGGGTTCGGGCCGGTTGCGGACGCGGGACTGGCCGCCGGGTCACCGGCCGAGGCGCGGCTGCGTGCCCGCGGACTGAGTCCCTTGACCACGCGGGCCGCGATCGCGGGACTGCGGACGGCCGTCGCGACCGGTGCCGCGCACTTGCTGGTGAGCCCCGCGCAGCCCCTAGAGGTCGCCGCTCCCGGCCGCCCGCCGGCCGCGCCCCGTCCGTCCCGGGCCGACAGCTCGCCTGCCGCCGCCCCTCCGTCGTCGGCCAACGCCCCCGCGGTGACCGACCCGGCCCGCACCACGGACCTGATACGCAGCCTGCTGGCCGAGGCATTGCACCGCGCCCCGGAGGACATCGGCGACGACGAACAGTTCCTCAGCCTCGGACTGGACTCGCTCACCGCTGTCGACCTCGCCCGCCGCCTGGAGAGGGAACTCGGGCTCCCCCTGCCCGCGACCCTGCTCTTCGAGTACCGCACGGTCGGCGAACTGACCGCCCACCTCGGCGCACAGAGCCCGCAAGCCCCCCGGGCGACCGCCACCGTGAACCGCGGCCACGACGACACCCCGCACCCCCTTACGCCCCTTCAGCGGGCCTTCCTCACCACCGAGGAGTTGTACGAAGGCATCACCTCCTACGGCTACATACGCCAGACCATCCGCGGCCCTCTCGACCCCGCCCTCCTCGGCCGAGCCCTCGCCCAACTCGCCGCCCACCAGCCCATGCTGCGTCTGCGGATCAAGGGGGACGGATCACGGCCCCGCCAGTACACCGCTCCCGTCGAGCCCACCGACCGTGCACCCCGCTGGTACGAGGTGCACGAGCCGGACGACACCGCGCAGTCGCTGCCCGGCCTCGAACAGCGGCTCTACAACCGCCCGTTCGACCTGACCGCCGAGGATCCGGTGCGTGCCGTCCTGGTCCGCGACCGCGGGGACGAGCATCTCGCCCACCTTCTGCTGGTCGTGCACCACAGCGCCGCCGACGGCTTCAGCCTCAAGGTCCTGTGCGAGGAGCTGTGGTCGCTCTACACCGCCCTCGCGCACGGCAGCCCTCTCGAACTACCCGCCCCACGCGCCGAGTTTGCGGACTACGCCGCCCTGGTCACCGCCGAACGCCGGTCCCCGGCCTTCACCCGGGACCAGCAGTACTGGCGTGACCGCATCGCCGACCACACAGCAGCGGGCGCGCCGATGACGCTGCCCTACGACGGCGCCCCCGAAGCACTCCCGGCGCCGCCGCTCACCCATCACCAGACGACCGTCGGCGCCTCGCTCACGGCAGCGCTGCGGGAGGTGGCCGCCCGGCACGAAGTGTCCCTCTTCCATCTGCTCCTCGCGGTGTACGGCCGCTGCCTCGCCCGCTGGAGCGGACAGAGGGCCGTCGCCGTGAACGTGGCGCGCGCCCGCCGCGAGGCAGCCCTGCCCGGGATCGACCGTCTCGTGGGCCCGCTCGCCGACACCCTGCCGGTGTTCGCGGCAGTCGACCCCGCCGAACCCGTGACCGTACTGGCCCGGCGGTTGCAGCGGATCTGGCGCGAGGCGGAGTCCCACGCGACGCTCGCCAGCCTTGACATCGCCGCGCTGCTGCCCACCACAGGCCCCGCCCCGCGCACGGTCGCCCCAGCCGGGTTCAGCTTCGCCCGCTTCCCGGTGAGCCACGGTCAGGACTGGCCGGTCACCGTGACCCCGACCGCGGCGGCCACCGCCTCCGCCGCGACCAGGCTCGGCCTGCTGTGCTGGGAATCGGACGCGACCCTGCGCCTCTCCTGGAATCACCCCGCGCAGCTCTTCCGACGCGAGACCGTCGAACGCCTCGCGGGGGAGTATCAGGAGGAACTGCGGGCCGCGGCCGGTCAGTTGATCCCGGCGCAACGGCACGACAGCGATGCCGGGATCGTCGCCCGACTGTGCGCACAGTTCCGGGCGACACCGCGAGCCATCGCGGTGGACACCGGCCGTACCACGCTCACGTACGCCGAACTCGACGCCGCCACCGTCGCCCTCGCCGACCGTCTGCGAGCGAGCGGAGTGCGCCCCGGTGACCTGGTCGGCCTGCTCACCGAGCCGGGCCCGCACACGGTCGTCGGCGTCGTGGGCATCCTGCGGGCGGGCGCAGGCTGGGTGCCCATGGACGCGACCCACCCGGTGGCCCGGCTGCGGGACCAGGTGAAGCGCACCGGGGTCGGCGCAGTGGTCTGCCACGGTGCGACGCGGGAAGCCGTCGCCGCGCTGGACGGCATCACACCCGTGGCCGCCGACGTACGACCCCCGGCCGCGCCGACTCCGGACGCGCCGCCGTCCGCCGACCCGGATGCCATCGCCTACGTCATCTTCACGTCGGGTTCCACCGGCCGCCCCAAGGCCGTCCCGATCACCCACCGGTCCATGCTCAACTACCTGGACTGGTCACTGGCCACCTTCGGATACCGACCCGGAGACCGCCTCGTGCAGACGGCGTCCGTCTGCTTCGACGCCTCCGTACGCCAGTTGCTGGCACCGCTGCTCGTCGGCGCCACCGTCCACACCCTGACCCGTGACCTCCTCCGCGACCCCGAAGCACTGCTGGACCGGATCGTCAACGACCGGATCACGGTGTGGAGTTCGGTGCCGACGCTGTGGGAGCGGCTGCTGACCGCCGCCGAGACCCGCGCGAGGCAGGACGGGACGCCCCCTGACCTGTCGGCACTGCGCTGGGTCCACGTCGGCGGCGAGGCGCTGCCCCCGGCACACGTACGCCGCTGGTTCGACCTGCTCGACGGCTGCGCGGGCCCGGAGCACAGGATCTCCAACCTGTACGGGCCCACCGAGTCCACCATCAACGCCACCTGCCACGTCATCGACGCCCGGCCGGCCGACGACGTACGGCAGTTGCCCATCGGCCGGCCGGTCGCAGGGACTGATCTGGCCGTCGTCACCGAGGACGGCCGGACCTGCGCCCCCGGCGAGGCCGGTGAACTGCTCATCGCCGGAACAGGTCTGACGGCCGGATACCTCGGCGAGCCGCAGCTCACCGCGCGGGCCTTCGTCGAGCGCGAGGGGCGCCGCTGGTACCGCAGCGGGGACCGGGTCCGCCGGACCGCGGACGGGTTGCTGGAGTTCCTCGGCCGCCTCGACGACCAGGTCAAGGTCCGCGGCCACCGCGTGGAACTCGGCGAGGTCGAGGCCGCGCTGCTCGCCCACCCGGACATCGCCCGCGCGGCCGTGCTGCTGCTCGACGGGCGCCTGGTGGCGTACCTCGAACCCCGGTCCGCCACGGCCGAGCCGGACGCGCGCGAGGTGCGCGCCTTCCTGTCCCGTGCCCTGCCGCCGTACATGCTGCCCGGGCGCATCCGCGCGCTCCCCGTGATGCCCCTGACCGGCACCGGCAAGGTCGACCGCAACCGGCTGGTACGCGAGAGCGAGGGAACGACGAGCCCGGCTGCCTCCGTCGTGGTCGACGATCACGGTGTGGAGCCCGGGACCCGACCTCTCACCCCGACCGAGCACACCGTTGCGCGCATCTGGTCGGCCCTGCTGGACGTACCTTATGTGACCCGCGAGGACGACTTCTTCGAACTCGGCGGAGACTCCATCATGGTGCTGGAGCTCTTCGCCCGCCTGCGCGAGCAACTCCCCGCGGTGCCGCGGCCGACCACGGTCTACACCCACCGCACGCTGAGCGCACTCGCGGCGGCCCTCGATACCGCAGCCAACACCTCCGATCCCTCCTCCGATGCGACGCCGCACTCCGCGCCCCCGCAGCTCGCCGGCCGCTATCCCCTCACGCCCTCCCAGCGCGGATTCCTGCTGGCCGAGACCATCGACCCGGGGGCGGGCTCCGGCTGGCTCGCCCGGTTCCGGGTGCGCGGGCCGCTGCGCCATGACGTCTTCCAGCGTGCCGTCGACGTGCTGGTCGCCCGGCATCCGATGCTGCGCACCGTCTTCCCCGCGGGTGCCCGTCCGCCGGTCCAGCAGGAGCTGCCGGACTCGTTGCGGCTGCCCGTGGAGACGGAGACCCTCGCACACCCCGACCTGCTGGAGCAGCGGATCGACGAGGAGGCCGGGCGCCGACTGGAGGCCTGGGCCTGGCCGTTGCTGCGGCTGCGCCTGTTCACCGTGGCAACCGGTGAGCACGTGCTCGTCGTCCACGCACATCACCTCATCGGCGACGGCTTCAGCGCCGCACTCCTCGCCGGCGAACTGCGCACCGTCTACGACCGCCTAGACCGTGGCCTGCCGCACGGCCTGCCACCGCTCGACAGCACCTTCCGCGACCACGTGGCCCTGTCCGCCGCCCGTCGGCGACCGGACGGACCCGGGGCCGAGGAGTACCGCACCCGCCTGCGCGCGCCCTACACACCGCCCGCGCTGCGCCGACCGGCCACCCAGGAGGCCCCCGGCACCCACCCGGCGTTCCACACCACGGGTTTCACCCTGGACGCCGCCACGACCGGGGAGCTGCGCCGACTCGCCCGCACAGCACACCGCACCCTGTACGCACCGCTGCTCGCTGCGTACTACCGCGCCCTCGCCGAACTCACCGGACAGCGCGACCTGATGCTCGGCCTCGCCGTCACCGGACGCGAGGAGTCCACGCCGGACGCACATCGGCTGTTCGGCCCGTTCGCGGAAGCGGTGGCGCTGCGCCCGGCCCTCGCCAAAGGCACCCGAGTCGACCAACCGGCCTTCGCCGACGACTTGCGGCGACTCGCCGCGGAGACGGACCTGGCCAGGTCCGAAGGACCCAGCGACGTGCGCACGGCGACCGGACTGCCGTGCCACGCCCAGTTCTTCTTCACCTTCCTCGACTTCACGTCTCTCGGCTCCGAGGAAACTCGCGCCGGCCTGACCCTGCACGCCGACGAGTCCGACACCTCCCTCGCCCCGCCGCCGGTGGGCACCGATGTGTTCCTCGCCGTGCGGCCGTTGGCGGACGGTGAAGGACTGCGCATCACCGTGCGGGCCTCCGCGGCGGCCCTCACGCCGGGCGAAGTCACCGGGTTCGCGGAGGAGATGCGGAAGCAGATGCGGGAGGCGCTGAGCGACCCCGCCCCCGCCCGCGAGGGCCGCCGTCGGCGCCCCCACCTCGACGCCGCGCTCGTCGGTTACCTGCCCGCGCCCCACCACCTCGCCGCCCTCGCCGGACTGCCGTACGACAGCCCCGGCCTCGGGCGCGAGGAGATCAGGGCGCTTCTGTTCCCGGACGGCCGGGCCCGCCTGCTGGAGGAGACCGGCACCCCGCTGGGGAACTCCGGCTTCGTCGCCCTCCCGCTCTTCGCCGACGAACTGGCCCCGACCGCCGACCTGGCGGCCCGCGCCGCCCGCGCCGTCGAGCACGCCGCCTCACTCGGCGCCCGCTGCGTCTCCCTCGCGGGCATGATCCCGTCGCTCACCGGCTACGGCTACGACGTCCTGCGGGAGTCCACGACCAGCGCGGAGATCACCACCGGACACGCGTCGACGACCGTCGCCGTGGTCAAGACCGTCCACTCCGCTCTCGAGGCGACCGGCCGTTGCCTCGACGATCTCTCCCTCGCCGTCGTCGGATGCGGCTCGATCGGGACCTCGTCCCTACGACTGCTGCTCGCGACGGCGCCCCGGCCACCGGCCCGGCTGCTGCTGTGCGACCTGCCCGGCAGCACCCCGCGACTCGAACGGCTGGCAGCGGACCTGGCGTCCGAGTATCCGCCTCCGGCGATGCCGGTCCAGGTCGTGGAATCGGGGCTGACGCTGCCCGCGGAGGTCTACGAGGCCGACGTGATCGTCACCGCCGTCAGCGGGGCGTCCACCCTGCTGGACGTCGACCGGCTCCGCCCCGGCACGATCGTGGTCGACGACTCCTTCCCGCACTGCTTCGACACCGGGAGGGCACTGGAACGGATGAGCAGTGACCAGGACGTGCTGGTCATCGGCGGCGGCCTGCTGGCCCTCGACTCGATTGCGATCCGGCTCAGCCAGGACCTGCCGGCCGTGGCCGGCGCGGGCTTCGCGCTGCGGCCCGGGATTCCGGCAACCATGGCCTCATGCCGGCTGGAGTCGCTGCTCCACTCCCACCTCAGGGCTTCCGGCCAGCCGCAGAACGACCTGCCACTGACCCACGGTCTCGTCGACCTGCCCCGCGCACTGGCCCACTGGGACGCGGCCGAGGCCGCCGGCATCCGGCCCGCCCCGCTGCACCTGCTCGACCGGGTCATCGTCCCGGGCGCCACCCCAGCGCCGGCCCGAGCCGGTCAGCGAGGTCGGTGAGGATCTGCACATAGTCCTCGTGCTCGAAGGTGAAGGGCAGCGCGAACGCCACCTCGTCCACCTCGCGGAACGCGGCGTGGGCGTGGAGGCGTTCGGCGATCTCCTGCGAACTGCCGACCAGGTCCGGCGCGAACAACAGTCGGGCCGGACCTTGCGGTGACGTGGTCCGCGGGGTGCGCTCGGCGACGTACTCCTCGTACTTCGCACGCTGCTTCGGCGTGGCGGAGTCGGTGGGGATGACGACGAGCCCCTGGGAGACGCGGGCGTTCTCGCCGTCGGGATGGCGGGAGCGGAAGGCGCGGATGTGGGAGAGCTGGATCTGCGCGAAGTCCGGTGCCGCCGCCGTGTCCTCGGGTCCCTCCGCCTTGACGACGCTGCTGGTCAGGAAGTTCATCCCGTGCTCGCCGGCCCACTGGGCGGAACTCGGGCTGCCGCCGCCGTACCACATACGGCTGCCGAGGCCGGGGGACTGGGGCTGCACCCGGGCCGAGAACATTTCAAAGCCCTCGGCCCCGCTGAAGTCCGTGGCCGGCCTGCCCCGCACGAAGTCCAGCAGCCTTCGCACCCGCTCGTACCCGAAGTCCTCGGCGTCGGCCGTGTCCGGGTAGAGGGCCTCCTTGACCCGGTCGTAGTGCATCGGCGGGCCCACGCTCACGCCCGGGTTGAGGCGGCCGCCGGACAGGAGGTCGACCGTCGCCAGGTCCTCCGCCAGCCGCAGCGGGTTCTCCCAGCCGAGCGGGATGACCGCGGTGCCCAGTTCGATCCGGCTGGTGCGCTGGGAGGCCGCCGCCAGGACGGCGACGGGGGAGGAGATGCCGTACTGGAGATGACGGTTGCGGAGCCACGCGCTGTCGAAGCCGAGCCGTTCGCCCAGCTCGATGATCTCCAGCGTGGACTCGTGGCCCCGGCGTGGATCCGCCTCGTCGAAGAGCCCGATGGTGAGGAAGCCCAGCTTGCGCAGCGGGCGTGAGGTCGACGGCATGAGCCCCTCCATCATTGAACCTTCAATGGCGTATGGCACTGCCAACTCGATCAACACCCGCGGTGTTCCCGCCGCCCGTCGTCAGTGCAAGCCCGCGATCAGCGCAAGGGGATCGTCACCTCGTCCTCGACCGGCGGGTCGACCTCCTGTGCGAGGTTGCCCGTCGCGGCGTGGCAGCGCAGGCGGACCGTCTCCGGCGTGACGTCGAGGCGCAGGAAGCACTTGAAGAAGGGCGGGCTGTAGGTCGCCGAGCTCGGTGAGAACAGCTGCGTGTAGACCTTGCGCACGGGGAGGCGGAACCGGGCGGTGCGGTCCGGACGGCGCCCGGCGCCGAGCAGACTGGCGACCAGCCGGGTGCGCCAGGTGATGCGGGTCGTGGTCTGCTGGGCTCGGGTCAGCGGGATGCCCAGACGTTCGGCGACGACGGCCGCCGCCTCCGCCTCGGTGAGGGTGAAGAAGCGACGCAGGTGCAGCCTGCGGCCGTAGAGCTTGCTGTAGAAGGCCAGGAGTCGCCGCGCAACGGGTAGCAGCGGAACTCCTTCTCGGTGACGTTCGCGATGTCGACCCGCGGGATGGTGTGGGTGGCGTGCATGAACGCACCGCCGCCGCCCGCGACCACGTACTGGATCGTGCGGCCGTCCACCTGGACCGGGTAGCGCTGGTAGTTGTGGATGTCACCGCCGATCGCCGCGACATAGCGGTGGGCCGGGTCACGGACGATCTCGTCGACGGTCCCGCCGCCCTCGATCGTGCAGGGGTGGTGTTCGCCGTCCACGTACAGCGGCGACCCGGTGATGAGGATCTTCGGGCGGGGATCCTTCGACACCTCGCGCAGCCACGCGCCCTGTTCGGCGTCGATGGTCCCGAGGAGTCCGGTGTCGATGCCGATGATCCGCACCGGCCCGGTGTCGATCGCCCAGTACGGCCCAGGCTGGGCGGCCTGTTGGACCTCCGCCGACCTCAACTTCCGTACCTCGGCGAGGCGTTGGCCGTCGTCCTTGCGCGGGCGGTGCCACAGCAGCGACCGCAGCCGGGCCCGGCTGAGCGGACGCGGTGCGGGCTCCGGTGCGAGGGGCGGGGCGTCGTCGCAGAAGACGCGCATGAACGCGCCGAGGTCCTCGTACCAGTCGTGGTTGCCCGGTATCGCGTAGATGGGTGCCCGGTAGTCCTGGTACGGCCGGAAGAACTTGGTGCCGTAGTCGTCGGCGCTGCCGACCGGATAGATCACGTCACTGGCGAGGACCGCGAACCTGGTGTCTTGACCCGTCTTCAGGAAGCCGGGTACGACGGCGTACTGGGGATCGTCGCCCTCGCCGGTGTCGCCGATGACGAGGAACGAGAAGCGGTCCGGGTCGTCGCGCCGGATCACCTTGTCGGCGGGCGCGCCCGCGGCCGTCCGCTGCGCAACCCAGCGGCTGCGGGTTCGGCCCGTGGGGTCCCCGAACCAGGACGCCAGCACGCCGTTGCGGGCGGCCCACAGCATCTTGGGGCTGAGCCAGGAGATCTTCTCGACCGTGTGCGGCATCAGCCGCTTGTACGTGCCGAGTTCGGGGGCGCCCCAGCCGGCGCCTTCGGCGGTATCGCGTGAGGAGTCAGACACCGGTGCACCGTAACAATGATCTAGAGAGGGGGGAGCGCGGGCCCGGCGCGTCGCCGCGCTCACCCTCCCGGGTCACCACTTGCGGGCGTACGGCTCCCGGTTGGGCTGCGGGGTGCGGGCAGGGGCCCTGAACCCGGGGTCGCGGTCGGGCTGTTGCCGGGTGCCGGGCCGCCGGGCCGTGCCGGGCTGGCGTGCTGTGCCGGGCCGGCTGCGCTCGCCCTCGCCGAGGACCAGCAGCGGGTCGAACATCACCACCACGCCGGCCAGGACGAGGAAGACGATCGGTCCCAGGAGCATGGGGAGCAGCAGCGAGGAGGGCGAGTCGCCCGCCCAGGACGCGCCGGTCGTGCCGTGCAGATGGACGCTGACGGCGGACATGCCGGTGTAGTGCATCCCGGACACGGCCACGCCCATGACCAGGCTGGCGCCGAGACTGGTCAGGAAGCCGCGGATGGTGACGGCCGCCCACAGAGCGGCGGTCGCGGCGAGGATCGCGATCAGGACGGAGAGTCCCACCGTGAACGTGTCGTACCGGATGCTGCCGCCGAGGCGCAGCGCGGCCATGCCCAGATAGTGCATGGCCGCCACACCGAGTCCGGTGACGACGCCCGCGCCGGCCAGCGTGCCTCTGCTCGCGCCCAGGTAGCCCACGATGAACACGCCGATGCCGACCACCACGATCGCCACGGCGAGGCTGAGGACGGTGAGACCGGCGTCGTAGCGGATCCGGGTCTCCTCGACCTCGAAGCCGATCATGGCGATGAAGTGCATCGTCCAGATGCCGCAGCCGATCGACGCGGCGCCGAGCGCCAGCCAACCGGGTTTCCACGACTGTTCGTCGAGCAAGGACCGGACGATGCACCGCAGTCCTAACGCCCCTCCCAAGCAGGCCATCAAATAGGCCGCCACCGGGGTCACCGCACCATAGCGGAACCCGTCAACCGTGCCTTCCATAAGCCAACTCCCCCCAGAGTCATGACCAGTTGTGGAGCAAGGTGTACGTGTGAAGGATGTGTAAAGCAAGCCTTTACCGGCGGTAGCCGTTGAAATGTGTATCACTGTGGGGCAACTCAGGTCAGGCTGCGGCGAGTTTCAGTCATACGGGGGCGACACTGCGGAATGACTGCTAAAGGGGCGGTGGTGCGCACGGGCTCCGGCCTTCCCCGCACCTGCGTGCCACAAGTGGTGGCCGTCCCGCGGATGTGGCACAGATGGAGTGGGGGAGAGCGCTGCCAGGCAGTGACGGGAAGGGCCGGACATGCAGGAGCTCGTGATCATCGAGGCACCGTCCGTCCTCGGTCTGCGGCCGTCCGGGGTCCAGGACCTGCCGAGGGCCCTGCTCGACGCCGGCCTGCCGGACGGTCTCGACGCGGTGCGGGCCGGCCGCGTCGAACCGCCGGCCTACGACCCGACGCGGGACCCCGGCACCGGAGTCCTCAACCCCCAGGCCATCGCGGAGTACTCCGTCCGCCTCGCCGACGCCGTCGGCGACGTCCTCGACAGCGGTCGTTTCCCCGTAGTCCTCGGCGGAGACTGCAGCATCCTGCTCGGCAACCTCCTCGCCCTGCGCCGCCGCGGACGCCACGGCCTGCTGTTCCTCGACGGCCACACCGACTTCTACCAGCCCTCGGCCGAGCCGTACGGTGAAGCGGCCTCGATGGACCTCGCCCTGGCCACCGGCCGCGGCCCCCGGCTGCTCACCGACCTGGAGGGCCGCGGCCCTCTGCTGCGCGACGAGGACGTCGTGGCCCTCGGCTTCCGCGACGCGGACGAGTCGGCCCAGGCCGGCATGCAGCCCCTTCCCCCCGAGCTGGAGGCGATCGACCTCGACGGCGTGCGCGCGGCCGGCGCCGCCACGGCAGCGCGCGGCGCGGTCGAACGGCTCACTGCCGGCGCGAGTACCGGGTTCTGGGTCCACCTCGACGTCGACGTCCTGGACGACGCGATCATGCCGGCCGTGGACTACCGCCTGCCCGGCGGGCTGACCTGGGAAGAGCTGGAGAGTGTGCTGCGGACGGCCCTGGCCGACCCGCGAGCCGTAGGACTCGACGTCACGATCTTCGACCCTCGTCTGGACCCCGACGGCACCATCGCCACCCGGCTGGCCGAGTGTCTGCGCCGGGGGCTGTCGGCACGGACGGATCGGGTACGCGACTGAGCGGGCCGCCGGCAACGCCGCACCGCTGTACCGGCCGCCCGAGCGCCGATGTTGCCGAACCGGCAACGAGGTTCGCGACGCCGCGGCACCCGACCCCACGATGGCGGGACGACGCGCGGAGCCTCGCCCCTGCCCCCGAGACCGCGAGGCCCGGCGCGCCCACCGATCGGAGTTCCGGAGGACTCATGTCGCACCCCGCCCAGACGACGGACGTCACACACCGCCTGGTACCCGCCCCCGCCGGAAGGCTCCATCTCGCGGAAGCGGGGACGGGACCGCTCGTCCTCCTCGTGCACGGCTTCCCGGAGTCCTGGTACTCGTGGCGCCACCAGCTGCCGGCACTGGCCGCGGCCGGATACCGCGCGGTCGCCATCGACGTGCGCGGCTACGGTCGCTCCTCCAGGCCGGAGGCGGTGGACTCGTACCGGATGCTGGAGCTGGTGAAGGACAACGTCGCCGTGGTGGAAGCCCTCGGTGAGCGGTCCGCAGTGATCGTCGGGCACGACTGGGGCGCGACCATCGCCGCGACCTCCGCGCTGCTGCGACCCGACGTGTTCCGCGCGGTCGGGCTGCTGAGCGTGCCCTACACCCCGCCCGGCGGCCCGAAGCCGAGCGAGGTCTTCGCGCACATGGGCGGCCCGGACGAGTTCTACGTCTCCTACTTCCAGCAGCCCGGTCGGGCCGAGGCCGAGATCGAGCCGGACGTCCGAGGCTGGCTCGCGGGCTTCTACGCCGCCCTGTCCGCCGACACCCAGCCGGCCGCAGACGCCCCGGACCCGCACTTCGTCGGGCCCGGCGGCACGCTGCGGGACAGGTTCCCCGCCGGCCGGCTGCCCGCCTGGCTCGACGAGTCGGACCTGGACGTCTACGCGGGAGAGTTCGAACGCACCGGCATGACCGGCGCCCTGAACCGCTACCGGAACATGGACCGCGACTGGACCGATCTGGCCGGCCACACCGGCGCCCCCGTCACCCAGCCCTCGCTGTTCCTCGGCGGCGCACTGGACGCTTCGACCACCTGGCTGGCCGACGCGATCAAGGCCTATCCCGCGACCCTGCCCGGCCTGCGCTCCTCACACGTCCTCGACGGTTGCGGCCACTGGATCCAGCAGGAACGCCCCAAGGAGACCAACGCACTGCTGACCGACTGGCTCGCTTCCCTGCCGTCCCCCGAAAGCGCGTAGCTGCCGCGGACCGGCTCGGACCTGTGCGGCGCACCGTGCCCGCACAGGCTCAGGCCCCCACCGCTACCGGCCGTCGCAGCAGATAGGCGGCCGCGCTCGCAACCAGGACGGTCATGCAGGCGATGAACACCAGGCCCGCGCCCTCCAACCCCATCGGTTCGGTCAGGACGCCCACACCGATCACCGGAACCGAGATGCCCGCGTAGGCCACCACGAACAACGTCGAGATCACCGCGGCGCGCCGCTCCGCCGGAGACGCCGCGGCGATCGCGGACAGTGCCCCGCGGAACGACAGCCCCTGTCCGACCCCGCCGACGATCGCGCTCAGCACGACCAGCCACAGCAGGTCCCACCACAGTGCGCCCGCGAGCAGCGCCAGCCCACCGAGGAGGACGGCGCAGCCCAGCGGCAGCGATCGCCCCACTCCGACCGGGCCGACGGCCAGTTGCCCGGCGGTCGAGGCGAAGAAGGCCAGCGCCACGACCAGCCCGCTGACGGCGTGATTCCGTTCGTGGAGGGACTCGGCCAGGAACGCCGGGCTGACCGCAGTGAATACCCCGAACAGCGCGAAACCCACGAACGAGGCGATCGCCGCCGGCCCGAACACCGCCCGCACCTGCGCGGGCAGGCTGGGCCGTTGCGGCCGCACCGTACGCAGTGACCGCCGCTCCCGTACGGTCTCCGGAAGCCGCACCAGCACGGCGACCGCGCACGCCACGAGCGCGAGGTGCACGACGAACGGCAGGTACAGCGGCCACGGAGCGTACTGCGCCAGCACTCCTGCGAGCAGCGGACCGCAGCCCAGCCCGCCCATGTTGGCGGCGGTCGCGATGAAGGTGGCCCGGGAGGCGCCGCCTTGCGGGGCCAGCTCCATCACGTACGCCGTCGCGGCCCCGGTGAGCAGACCGGCGGACAGCCCCGACAGCAGCCGTCCCGCGTACAGCCAGCCCAGCTCCGTGGCGCACAGGAAGCAGACGGCACTCGCGGCCGCGAATCCCAGTCCCGTCAGAATGACCGGACGCCTGCCCACGGCGTCCGAGGCATTGCCCGCCAGCAGCAGCACGCCGATGACGGCGAAGGCGTACACGGCGTAGACGACGGTGACCGTCAGCTCGGAGAACCCGAACTTGTCCTGGTAGTGGCCGTACAGCGGAGTCGGCAGCGTGGTGCCCGCCATGCACACGGCGAACACCGCCCCGCTGAGCACACACGCGAGCCACCCTCGGCGATCACCGTCCATGCCGCCGACGTTAACCCCGCACAGCTGACGGCAGGACCGTCGGGTGGCGGTCGGCATGTCGCGTCGCAGTCAGGCGTCGTCGTCAGGCGTCGTACTCGTCGGGCAGTCGCAGACCGGGTCCGCCGACCTGCATGCCGAGCGGTTCCGCGCGGCCCTTCGGCTCCTCCCACACCTCCTGGCGGCCGAGCGCGGTGAGGTCGAGGTGCGGGTAGCCGTTGTGGAACTCCTCGATACCGCGGCCGAACGTGGAGTAGGTGTGGAAGACGTCGTCCCCGACGCGCAGAAACGCGCTGATGCCCGGATAGTCGCCGCGCATGGCCTCCGACCACGGCGTTCCGGCCTCGGCCAGCTCGGCCTCGGTGCGCTGGTCGACCTCGACCGGTGCGACCCGGTCGTCGACGGTGGAGTGGAAGTCGTAGTTGAAGTCGCTGCCGGCCGAGGAATACCAGGGGAACGTCCACCCCATGCGCGCCCGGTACGCGGCGAGCTTCGCGTACGGCGCCCGGCTCACCGCGGCGAGCGTCGTGTTACGGACGTGCAGCTGCCGCAGCCCGGCGGGGATCTGGTCGGCCGCGGAGGAACAGCTCGAGCAGCCCGTGTCGCGGGGGTGTTCGGTGCCGTCCGCGTCGATGTCGTAGGTCCACATGAAGTGGTGCATGACGAGCTGGGGCCGCCCCTCGAACAGATCGAGCAGAGCGACCTGCCCGTCCGGCCCCTCGAAGGTGTACGGCTTGTCGACGCGCACCATGGGCAGCCGCCGCCGCTCGGCGTTGACCCGGTCACGGGCCCGCGTCAGTTCCTTCTCCTCGGCCAACAACTCCCTACGGGCGGCGACCCACTCCTCGCGCGACACCACCTCCGGCAGGTTCGCCATCGAAGTCATCCGGGTTCTCCCCACACGTCTGGTGCCGAGGGGCCGAAGCGGGCACACGTCCAGCTTGCGCCTGCCCCACCGGGGACGCATATCCGTGCCTGGACCGCTCAATGCGTAACCGATGGGTTACGCTTTCTCCGTGGACGAACTGACGGACCTGGCCGACGCGATCGCCGATCCCGTGCGCCGGGAGATCCTGGTCATGTTGCGACACGCTCCGCTGACGGCGGGCGACATCGCCGCCGGGTTCTCCATCAGCCGGCCGGCGGTGAGCCGCCATCTGCGGGTGCTGCGCGAGAGCGGCCTCGTCCGGGACGAGCAGGCCGGACGCCATCGGCGCTACTCGCTCAACCGCTCCCGGCTGGGGCCTCTCACCGCCTGGCTCGCCCAGTTCGACACCCAGCGGTCCGGCTGGTCGCAGCGTCTCGCGGCGCTGGAGACCGAGGTCCACCGGACCCGCAGGGACCGCACCCGTTCGACCCCCGCCGACGCCCCGCGAACAGAGCACCAGGAGGACACGGCATGAACCCTGAACCCACCGGGCAGCTCGTACCCACCCCGACGGGGTACGACCTGATCATCACCCGCACCTACCGCGCCCCGGTCGACGACGTCTGGGCGAGTGTCACCGAACCGGAACGCACCGCCCGCTGGTTCGGCCCCTGGCGCGGCGAGGCAGGACCCGGCCGGACCGTCGAGGTGCAGCTGGTGTTCGAGGAGTCGGCCCCCTGGTACCCGATGCGGATCGAAGCCTGCGAACCGCCGTACCGGCTCGCCGTCGTGACGGATGACGCCGTCGGCTCCTGGTCCCTGGAGCTGCTCCTGGCCGAGGCCGACGGCACGACCGAGCTCCGGCTGGTCCACCACCTCACCTCCACCGAACAGCTCGGCGAGACCGGCCCGGGCTGGGAGTACTACCTGGACATGCTCACCGCCGCCCGCACGGGCGGGCCCCAGCCGGAGTTCGATCAGTACTACCCGTCGCAGAAGGCGTACTTCGAGTCCCTGAAGTAGCCGAGTGCGGGGCGGGGGCGGGGCGCGGAGCAAATCCGGTCGCGGCCCCTGAACGGCGGAACTACCCTCACCTGGGCCGGTCTTGCCTGCCCGCCGGAGAGCAGGACGGACGGGCGGTCGGTACGAGGCGGGGGGACAGCGGGACTTGGACGGTACGGAGCTCGTCGCGGCGGTGCGACGCGGGGACGCGGAGGCCGTGAGGGCCCGGTTGGAGTCGGGAGCCGCCCCGGACACGGTCACCGACGACGGGCTGCCGGTGCTGTGTCTCGCGCTCACCGCCTTTGACGCCGGCGTCGCACAAGCACTCGTCGAGGGCGGCGCGGATCCGGACAGGCTGCTGCCGGACGGCACGACTCCGCTGGTCCGGGCGGTCGAGGGCGGCTCACCGGCGATGGTGGAAGCCGTCCTGGGCCGGGAGCCGCGGCTCCGCCTGCCCGAGGCGGACGGGAGCGACTGCTGGCCCTGGCCCGGCGCTTGCACGAGTCGGGCGCCGAGGACGAACTCCGGCGCAGTACGGGCGCGTCCGGCCCCGCCCACCGGGTCCGGGTGCTCGACGACGAGTACGACCACGTGGAGCAGCTGACCCTCGGCGGCCGCACGGTCCGCGCCGGGCACAGCGCGATCCTCACGGATATGGAGTGGGCCTTCCGCATCCTGACGCCCGTGGCCGAGCTGGTGGCCAGGGCGGTGGCACCGCGCGATCCGGACCACGTCGCCTGGGCGTCCGTACGGTGGTCCTCAGCGAACGCCGCAGCAAGGAGACGTGGTCGGGCGCTCGCTGCGGCCCATGACGGCAGCCGGGCGGTGACGGACGCCCTCGTCACGTTGCTGTGGGATCCGGTTGCCGCTGTGCGGGGCGCCGCCGCGGAGGCCGTCGGGCCGAGCAAGGACCGTACAGCGGCAGTCGCAGACGGCGCCCACCGAGTCGTGACGGCCCCGTCGAACCTGAGTCGGGCAGGCAGGGCCGCTGACCCAAGCCCGCGGCCGACGAGCAGTCAGGCGGGCGCCTGTGCGGTCCGCGGCGTGGTGAGGAATCCGGCGAGGTTGTCCAGGGCGCCCGGCAGCACCCAGTAGTAGACCCACGTGCCACGGCGTTCGCAGTCGATCAGGCCGGCCTGGCGGAGCAGCTTGAGGTGGTGGGAGATCGTCGGCTGGGACAGGTCGAACGCGGGTGTCATCTCACAGACGCAGACCTCGCCGCCCTCCCGGGACGCGATCATTGACAGCAGACGCAGTCGGACCGGGTCCCCGAGCGCCTTGAATACCTTGGCCAGCTCCGCAGCCCGCTCGTCGGCCAGGGGCGCGGACGCGAGTGGGCCGCAGCAGTTGCCGTCCGTGTCCTGGCCGATCACCGCGAGCTCTTGTTTCGACATGCTTCTATGTTGACGTTTTTCGATCCAGGGCGCAAGCTTGCATCAAAGAACATCAATACAAGCCGTTCCGGGGCGTGCCCGCGCCCCGTCACCCAGGAGTCAGACATGCCCGAGCAGTCCACTGACCTGCGTGAAACCGTCCGCATCCGATACGCCGCAGCCGCCGTACAGGTCACCGAGGGCGGCACCGCCTGTTGCGGGCCGCAGCCCGTCGAGGTCGACGAGAACTTCGGCTCCACCCTCTACGCCGCCGACGAACGCGACGCCCTGCCCGCCGAAGCGGTGGCCGCCTCCCTCGGCTGCGGCAACCCCACGGCCGTCGCCGAACTCCGTGAGGGCGACCGCGTCCTCGACCTCGGCTCGGGCGGCGGCATCGACGTCCTGCTCTCCGCCCGCCGCGTCGGCCCCACCGGCAAGGCGTACGGGCTGGACATGACCGACGAGATGCTCCAACTCGCGCTCGCCAACGCCGCGAAGGCGGGCGCGACCAACGTCGAGTTCCTCAAGGGCAGCATCGAATCGATCCCCCTGCCCGCGGACACCCTCGACGTGGTGATCTCCAACTGCGTGATCAACCTGTCCGTCGACAAGCCCGCCGTCTTCGCCGAGACGTTCCGCGTCCTCAGGCCCGGCGGCCGTATCGGCGTCTCCGACGTGGTCGCCGACGACACGCTCACCCCGGAGCAGCGGGCCGAGCGCGGCGACTACGTCGGCTGCATCGCCGGCGCGCTGTCCTTCGCCGAATACCGGCAGGGTCTGGAGGCCGCGGGGTTCACGGACGTCGAGATCACCCCGACCCACCCGGTCGCCGACGGGATGCACTCCGCGATCGTCCACGCCACCAAGCCCCGCACCGGCGCGAGTCGCCCTTCGAGTTGAAGGCCGGTGCGCCGTGCGCGACGGGAAGCTCCCGCCCCAGGAGGGCGAGCGGGGACAGCGCCATGATCACCGGGGACAGCATCATGCCTGCCGCCGTCACCAGGAGACTTGTGCGCAGCCCCCACTCCTCCGCGAGGAACCCGCCGAGCAGGGAACCGAGCGGGGTCAGTCCCCCGCCGACGAACGTGATCGTCGCGGCCGCGCGGCCCTGCATCCCGTCCGGAGTGACGGCCTGCCGGACGGCCATGACCGTGACATTCACCAGCTGGCCGCCGAACCCGAACACGAAGCCGATCGCAAGGAGTGCGGCGACCGTTGCGGCGGAGGAGCCGTGCAGCGCCGGCACCCACAGAAACGCGCCGTCGCCGAGTGCCGCCGCACCCACGAGCACCGCGCCATGACCGAAGCGGCTCGGCAGGCGCGCGGCCAGCAGTGAGCCCAGCAGCGCACCCGGTCCTGCCGCCGCAAGCGCCAGCCCTACGACGGTGCCCGACAGATGCAGTTCCCGCGGAAGGAAGAGCAGATAGACGGTCATCATGGCCGCGAACGAGAACTGGAAGGCGGCTGAGGCCAGGCACACGGTCCGCAGCGCTGTACTGCCGGCGACGAAACGCAGGCCCTCATGGATTTGCCGCCAGACCCGAGGGGGGTGCGGGTGCCCCGGGCGGTCCGGGAGCGACTCGGATCGGCGGATTCGCCGGATCGACAGGAACGACAGCGCGAAGAACATCGCGCTGGAGGCGGCGGCAAGCGGCGCCGACAGCAGCGACACCAACGTGCCGCCGAGCGCGGGACCGCCGATCTGCGCCGCGGAACGGCTGCCCTCGAGCGCGCTGTTGCCCCGCACCAGTTGGTCGCGTTCCACCAGCCGTACGAGAGACGCCTGGTAGGCCACGTCGAAGAACACGGACAGGGCCCCGACGGCGAAGGCGAGCGCAAGGAGGAGGGGCAGGCCCAACCAGCCGCCGAAGCCGGCCAGGGCCGCGGCGGCCAGTGCCAGAGCCCGGCCGATGTCCGTGAGCACCATGGTCGTGCGGGTCCGCCACCTGTCCACCCACGCGCCGACGAAGAGCGAGAGCAACAGGATCGGCGCCTGTCCCACCGCACGCAGGGCGCCCAGCTGGCCTGCACTGGCATGGAGCGTCAGGACGGCGAAGAGCGGCAGAACCACCAGACTTGCGTGTTCACCGAGTTGGGAGGCTGTCTGACCCAGCCAAAGTCTGCGGAAGTCGGGATTCCGCCACAGGCTCGACGGAGCAGGGCGACCGGAATCGGATACGCCGGAATCGGATGCGGGAGAGGAAGCGGACGGCACGGAGATCCCTTGGGTTGCCGACAACGAGGCCGTCACCCGGCGCACCACACGTGCGTCGAGGGTTCAGGCAGGGGAAGGCTCGCTGTGCCGCAACATCAAGGGCAGCACGCGATGACAGGCCGGAAACGGCCTACAACGTCAACGCGCGCCGGGAAGACCGACCATGTCTCAGCTCCTCGTGACTCACTCGCTGCACAGGACTCCAGCGGCGCATCGGCGCCTGTTCTTCAACCCCGGCGGACCGTTACTCAGAACGTCCGCTTCAGCAGATCGAGCAACGCCGCCCAGTGCCGCTCGTCCGCGGCCTTGTCGTACGCGGCGGTGTCGGCCTGCGTGTATCCGTGGTGGGCGCCTTCGTAGACCTCGTAGCGGTGGCGGACGCCGGCCTCGGTGAGCGCGGCGGCGAGGCGCTCCATCTGCTCCCGAGGCATCGAGTGGTCCGCGTCGGCGTGGCCGAAGTACAGCTCCGCGGTGACGTGTTCGGCGGCCAGATGCGGGCTGTCCGGCGCGTCGGTCGCCAGCTGCCCGCCGTGGAAACCGGCCGCCGCGGCCACCCGCTCCGGGTAGGCACCGGCGGTGCGCAGGGCGAGCCGCGCGCCCATGCAGTAGCCGGTGAGGGCGACGGGACCGTCGGCGAACTCGGGCCGTTCGGCCATCCAGCGCAGATAGGCGCCGGCGTCGCGCACGGCGAGCTCGGGCGTCAGGGACTGCATGACCGGGCCGATGCTGTCGAACAGCCCGGGCCGCGTGGCGGGGTCGATGAACTCGGGCAGATCGAACACCGGGCTGCGCCCGTGCCGGTAGAAGACGTTCGGCACGAGGACCGCGTACCCGGCGCCGGCGAGCCGGTCGGCCATCGACCGCAGCTGCGGACGCAGCCCGAAGGCGTCCTGGTAGAGGAGGACGCCCGGCCGGGGAAGTCCGTCGCCCGGGTGGGCCAGGTAGGCGTCGGCTGCACCGTCCTCGGTGGGGACGTCCACGTCTGTTCCCTGTACGGAGGTCATGCGGGTTGCCTCTCTGCGCGGTCCACGGCGAACGGGTCGCCGACCCGTCGGAACCGGGTCGCGCACATGGTTTCAGGCACCACACAAACGGGCTGCGGCACCCCCGCCCACTTGGGTACGGCTTTACTCGAACCGGGACGTGTCCCCCGCTCCCTTCCGCACGATCTCGGCCTCGCCGCCCGAGAAGTCGATCACCGTCGTCGGCTCGGTGCCGCAGTCCCCGGAGTCGACGACCGCGTCCAGCACGTGGTCGAGCCGGTCCTTGATCTCCCAGCCCTGAGTCATCGGCTCGTCCTCGTCGGGCAGCAGCAGCGTGCTGGACAGCAGCGGCTCCCCGAGCTCGGTGAGCAGCGCATGGGTGACGACGTGGTCCGGGATGCGCACGCCGACCGTCTTCTTCTTCGGGTGCTGGAGCATGCGCGGCACCTCCCTCGTCGCGGGCAGGATGAACGTGTAGCTGCCGGGCGTGGACGCCTTGATCGCGCGGAACACGTCGTTGTCGACCCGCACGAACTGGCCGAGCTGCGCGAAGTCCTGGCAGACCAGGGTGAAGTGGTGCCGGTCGTCCAGGCGGCGAATGGTCCGGATCCGGTCGATGCCGTCACGGCTGCCCAGCCGGCAGCCCAGCGCATAGCAGGAGTCCGTCGGATACGCGATGAGCGCACCGGCACGGACGCTGTCGGCGACCTGGGAGATGGTGCGCGGCTGAGGATTGTCGGGGTGCACGTCGAAATACTTCGCCATTCACCGAGCCTATGCCCTGGAGGCCATGCTGCTGCGCAGGCACCCGAATCGCTGCTGCGTCCATGTATCGGTTCGGCTCGTCAGGCCGTCCGGCACCGTGTTGATGAGGGCATGTGAGGTAACGTCCCGGGCGGTATGCCATGAGTGACGTGCAGGGCGAGGTGAAGGCCTACATGGCTGGCAGAGAGGACGGGGTCCGTCAGACGGGGGCGAGGAGCGGAGAGGCCTCCGCGTGGGCGGAGGAGTTGCTGGACCACCTGCGGCCGAACGGACGGGACGTCGGCCGGGTCGTCGCCTGGCTCGCCGACGCCGTGCAGGGCACCGCCTCGCTGCAGGACGACACGGGCGCGCTGCTCGCGGGCACGCCGGTGGACGTGGACGACGACCTCGTGGCGGCCGTCGCCGCCGGCCGGATCGCGTCGGCCGCCTGGGAAGGCCAGGGCCGGCACCTCCGTATGGTGCGGGTGTCGTACCCGAACCCGACGTCGGCGGGCGTGATCGCGGTGTCGCGCGAGACCCCCTTCGACCGGCGCAGCTCCGACATCGTCACGCACACCGTCCGGGTCATCGAACTGCTGCTGAAGGCGGGCGAGACGACCGCCGCCGGGCGGCGGCTCGAACGGGCGACGTCCGATCTGCGGCTGGCGATCCTGCAGTTGCTGATGGTGGAGGACACCGTCTCGGCGCGGCGCGTCGCCGCGGGACTGTGGCCCGGTCTGCTGGACACGGACTCCGCCTGTGTCTACGTCGTCGAGTGCACCGTCGAGGAGCGCGACCGGCTCGCCGGGGAGTGCATCGACGCGACGGGCGAGCGGGCGCTGGTCGTGCTCTGCCCGGCGGTGGACGAGCACGTCATCGTCGTCACGCCCGGCGAGGCCGAGGCCCGGGAACTGCGGACGCTGATCAGCCCCCGCCCGCGTACGTTCCTCGGCGGCAGCGCCCGGCAGAGTCTGGCCCGCACGGCCACCGCGTACGGGCAGGCGGTGAGCGCGCTGGCCGTGGCGCACTTCCGGCCCGGGAAGGCCGCGGTCTACGCCGAACGCACCCACCCCGAGCGCCTGATCGACCCGGCGCCCCTGCGCGGCTGGGCGGCCAGTGTCCTGCACCCGCTCGACACCCTGGCGCACCACACCCGCGCGGAACTGCTCGCCACCACCCGGCTGGGCCTGGAGTTCACGGCCGTGAGCGCCGCCAAGGTCCTCGGCGTCAGCCGCAACACCGTCCGCGCCCGTATGGAACGCGTGGAAGCCCTGCTGCGTACGGACTTCTCCGACGTGACCGCCCGTGCCGTGGTCCACCTGGCGCTCAACACCCAGGTGAGCCTTGCGGACGCACCCGACGCCGACGGTTCCGCGGCAGCGGCTCAGGCCTCGCTGTGCGACCTGCTGTCCGGGCCCGCCCTGCGCACCTGGGCGCAGGACGTGCTCGCGCGCCTGGAGGACGACACACGTGACCTGCGCCGGACCCTGCGCACCTGGATCGCCGAGGGCGGCAACGCCGAACGTGCCGCGCAGACCCTCGGCGTGCACGCCCAGACCGTCCGCGAGCACGTCCGCAGCGCGGAACCCGTGCTGGAACGCCAGCTCCTCGCCGGCGGCAGCGACCTGTACGAGGTCGTCCTGGCCCATCTTGCGGTGGGTGATCTGGATCAGCCCGCCCTGCCCGCGCCGAAACCGGGCCTTCCGGACTCACTTGTGCACAGGTGAGTCCGCAGGGCGGCACATCGGGCACGGATGCGATACCCAAGGCCTCCGCCGTCGACGTAGGTTCGACTTCCCGCGGGGGCACGACCGGAACGGGGGACCGGTCGCGTCCCCGCGCGCGAGGCCGGTTCAGGCCCGCAGCCGCACCGGGATCTCCTGCCATCCGAACGCGATGAACGACGGCACCTGACGCAGCTCGTCCGCGCCGACGGCCGGCTGCAGGCCGGGGAAGCGGTCGAAGAGGGCGGGCAACGCCGTCAGCGCTTCGACGCGGGCCAGCGGCGCCCCGATGCACCGATGCACCCCGATCCCGAACGCCAGATGGTCCTCGGCCCCGCGCGACGCGTCGAAGCTGTCCGCGTCCGGCCCGTAGTGCACGGGGTCCAGCCCGGCGGCGGCGTACGTGGTGATGATGGCGTCCCCGGCGGCAATGGTCACGTCGCCCACCTCGATGTCTGTCACGGCGAACCGCAGCGGGAGGGACGCGATCGACGGATGCACCCGAAGCGTCTCGTCGATCACCGCGTCCCAGCCGATCTCCCCGGCGCGTACGGCGGCCAGCTGCTCGGGGTGGGTCAGAAGGGCGACGACCGCGTTGCCGATGAGATTGACGGTCGTCTCGAACCCGGCACCGATCACCAGCAGCAGCGTGTACAGAAGCTCCTCGTCGCTGAGGCGGTCACCGTCCTCGTCGCGCACCCGGATCAGCTCGGTCGTCAGATCGTCCCCGGGATGCTCGCTGCGATGGGCGATCAACGCCCCCAGCACCGTGCCGATCTGCTGCTGCACGAACGCGGCGTGCTCCGGGCTCGGGTCGGAGGTGTCCATGATGGCCGCGATGAGCTGGGCGGTGTCCTCCCGCAGCTCCTCGGGCACACCGAACAGTTCGCAGATCATCCGCATCGGCAGCGGGTGGGCGAACGCGGCCTTCAGGTCGACGACCGCGCCGCTCGCGTCGTCCGCGCCCGCCTTGTCGAGCGCGTCGAGCAGTTCCGCGGTGATCGCCTCCACCCGCGGTCGCATCTTCTCCGTGCGCCGCTGGGTGAAGCTCGGCGCGACCAGCCTGCGCAGCCGCGTGTGGTCGGCGCCGTACGTCGACAGCATGTTGATCACGCCGACCCAGCCCAGGATCCAGCCCCAGGAGGGGTGTTCGCCGATCTCGGGCCACAGCCGCCAGTGCTGTCGGGGATCCTTGCTGACCCGCGGGTCGAGGATGAGTCCCTTGAGGGTGTCGTAGCCCGTGGGCGCCCACGCGGGGATGCCGCCCGGCAGCTCCACGGGCACGATCGGGCCGAGGGCGCGCAGCCGGGTGCTCTCGGTGGCGATGTCGGCGCCGAACGGGTCGATGGCGACACGGTCGGTGCGGTCGGTCACGGTCACGACGGAACTCCTGGGTGGTCGGGGGAGCGAGGGCTGAACCGGACGGGCAGCGAGGTCAGCGAGCGGTGGAAGGGGCCGGGCCGCCAGGTCAGGCGAGCCCGGGGCAGGACCGGCTCCAGGTCGGGCAGCCACTGGGTGAGCCGTTCGATCGCCTCGGTGGCGATCAGCAGCGTGTGCTGCCGGACCGGGCAGGAGTGCGGGCCCGCCGACCACGACAGGTGTGAGGCGTCCTTGGGGTGGCGTCCGCCGGTGACCTCCTCCTCGGCGAAGTGCGCGAGCGCCCCGTAGGAGACGACGACCGGCACCGCGGACCTGATCCATGTGCCGTGGAACGACACGGGGTTGCGGGCGTAGTGGATGCCGTAGTTGGCGAGCGGCGTCTCGTGATGGAGGACCTCCACGACCGCGTCCATCACGGGGCGGGCGCCGCTGGTGAGGGTGGAGTAGTAGAGCGGGTTGCCGAGGATGCGGGAGAGCGCGTTCGACACCAGGTTGGCCGTCGGCTCGTGCCCGGCGCCGAGGGTGAGGAACACCTGCCAGGTGACCTCCTCGGGGGTGAGCCCGGCGGGGTGGTCCAGGAGCCGGCTCGGCAGGTCGTCGCCCCGCCGCTCGGCCTTGGCGGCGATCAGCTCCAGTACGTAACCGCCGAACTCCGCCTCACCCTCGGCCGCTTCCGCGCCGCCCTCCATCAGCTTGCCCAGCGCGGCGTTGAGCCGGTCGCTCTGGCTGTCGGGCAGTCCGAAGAGACTGTTGAACACCAGCGCCATCAGCGGCCGGGTGAACTCGGCCACCAGATCGGCCTCGCCCTTCGGCCCGAACCGGCCCACCAGCACCCGTACGGCCCGGTGCACGCGCGCCCGCAGGTCGTGCGGCTCGATCAGGTCGAAGGTGTCGATCAGCGAGGTGCGGTAGCGGACATGGGCCTCGCCGTCGGCGAACAGCGTGTTGGGCCGCCAGCGCATCATGCCGAGGATCGGCGAGTCGTCGGCGACCGTGGCCTCCCAGGGCCGCGGGTCGTGCGAGAACGTGTCCGTGTCGTGCAGCAGATCCAGCGCCGCCCGCCGGTCGGTGACGACGTACGCTGGCACACCCGGCGCCAACTCCGCCCAGCCGACCGGGCCCTGGGCACGAAGGGACTCGTAGTAGCGGTACGGATCCAGCGCGAAGCCGTCCTCCCACAGCCGCACGGGGGCGGAGCGCGAGAAGGTCTGCCGGTCGGGGAGTGGGTGGTCACCGGTCCTCCGGAACGTGACGGTCGATCAGGTGCTGGACCAGCGCGAGCAGCGCGTCGACGGACGAGTCGGCGTCCCGCGCGTCACAGGTCACCATGGGTGTGCCGGCCTCCAGGTCCAGGGCGGCGCGCAGCTGTTCCTCGGTGTGGTGCCGGGGCGCGTCCGGAAAGGCGTTGAAGGCGATCGCGTACGGCAGTCCCGTCTCCTCCACCAGCCCCAGCACGTCGAACGACGCGTCGATCCGCCGGCTGTCGACCAGGATCAGGGCGCCCAGCGCGCCGTACGCGATGTCGTCCCACAGCGCCCGGAACCGTTCCTGCCCGGGCGTGCCGAACAGGTACAGCACCACCCCGCCGGGCAGGCTGATCCGGCCGAAGTCGACGGCGACGGTGGTCGTTGTCTTGTCCCGCACCCCGGCGAGATCGTCCACCTGCGCGGACGCCTCGCTGAGCGGCTCCTCGGTGTGCAGGGGCCGGATCTCGGAGACGGAGTCGATCAGGGTCGTCTTGCCCACGCCGAAGGGACCGGCGACCAGGATCTTGACCAGGTCGCGGGCGGTGTCGGGCAGGTGGATGTCCGCGGCCGGGTCTGCGGTGCCGGGGACGCCGGTGTCACGGGTTGTGCTTGAGGGCGCGAAGGCCATCGGCCACTCTCTTCAGCAAGTCGGGGTCGAAGCGTCCGGCGGGCGGGATCGGCGCACGGGCCAGCGCCAGGTCGCGGTCGACGAGTTCGGCCGCCAGCACACGCACCGCGGACACCGGCAGCCGCAGCAGCGCCGCGGCCTCCACGACCGTCAGCGAACCGGCGTCCAGGGCTTCCAGCAGGGCGAGTTGGGCGGCCGGCAGACCGGTCGGCGCGGGGGTGCCGGTGCCCGTGAGCACCGACAGCCGCTCCAGCTGGGGCCGGCTCGGCCGGGCCACACCGCCGGTGGACAGATACGCGGGAACGAGGGGACGGCCGCCAGGGCGGCCCGTCATGCCCGTGCGTCGCCGTCGCCGCCTCGGGGCGCGGCGGCCATCGCCTTCTCGCCCAGCCGCGCCACCTGCGAGTGCACCCGGTGTGCGAGCAGGTCCAGGCGCACCTCCTCGTCCCCGTAGGCGGCCACGCAGGTGCCGTGGTCCGTCGGCACGATGAGCACGTACCCGTGGTCCGACTCGATCACCACCTGCCGTACCTCGGCGCCCTCCCGGTCGGCGAACGCGGCTGCCGCCGTCCGGCACGCCGCCTGCACGGTGCTGGTGATCGCGGCCACCCGCTCGGCCGAGGGCCGGGTGAGCGCGTCGGTGTATCCGGTCACCAGTCCGTCCCGCGTGAGCAGCACGGCGGCGACCACGTGCGGCACCTGCAGGATCGGTTCGAGCACCCACGCCGTGTCTCCCGTGTCGCGGCTGGTCATCGAGCCGTTCCCCCTTCATGGTCGGTCTGTTCGGTGTCGTTCGCGTTCGCCGCGGCCTCGGTCGGCCGCTGCGCCGCACCCTCGCTCTCCGGCTCGGTCTTCGGTACGGCGGTCGAGGCGTCGTCGGCTTCCTCGTCGGCCGCGGACCGAGCGGCTGCGGTACCGGCCTGCAGCGCGCCCAGTGCGGCGGCGGCCCGCTCCGGTCGGCGCACCGCGGGTCGCGAGGCGGGCATGTCACGCGCCGCCGCGGCGACCTGTGCGCGGCGCCGGCGCCGGGGCAGACCACCCGTGTCGCTCGGGCCGTGATGCCCGGACACGGGGCCGGAGGCGTCGACGTCACGGTCGGCGCCGTATCCGTGCGAGCTGCCGGACGCCTCGGTCGCCGGGGCGACGTCGGCGGATGCTTCGGTGCCGGGGTCTTCGCCGGCGGATGCCCGGGTTCCGGTGTCGACGGTTACTTCGTCCCGGGAGGCCGTGCGCGTGGAGCGCGGCGCACTTGCCGCGGGCGGTCGCTCGGCGGGGTCGACATGGCTGAGCAGGTGGCTGTCGACGCGCAGCACCGCCCGGACCCCGCCGTAGGGCGACGGCGATGACACGTCCACGCTCAGATCGAACTGCCTGATCAGCTGCCCGATCGCGGCGAGCCCCATGCGTGGCGGATCGCCGAGGTCGGTCAGGAGAATCGGCTCCGAACCCGCCACCAACCGCTGCGCGCGGGCGCGTTCATCCTGGGTCATGCCCAGGCCCGCGTCGTCGACCGTGACGCAGACGCCGTGATGGACGTGCTCCAGGTTGACCACGACGTCCGTGTCCGGTGCGGAGTGCCGCAGGGCGTTGTCGAGGAGTTCGGCGACGATGATCGCGACGGGCTCCACGGCGTGGGACACGAGCGCGGTGCCGGCGGTCAGGTGATGGTGGACCCGGACCCGGTGGTAGCCCGCGAGCCGGGCCTGGCCGCCGGTGACCGCCTCCACCAGATGGGACTCCTCCCGGGCGAGCCCGACCCAGGCGCCGCACACCACGGCCGCGACCTGCGCCCGCCGCAGCGACTGCTCGTTCTCGTGGTCCAGTTGGTACAGGGTCTGCGCCAACTCCGGGTCGTCGTACTTCTGTTGGAGCTGCCGCAGGGCGTCCTGCAACCGGTACAGGCCCGCCTGGATCTCGCGTGTGGCTCCGCGCATGCCAGCCTGTGCCGCCGCGTCGATGCGCGTGCGCTGGGTGGACAGCTCGGTGCGCAGTCCGTTCAGCACGTTCTCCAGCGCGGGGCCCAGCGGCGATGCCGCGGTCTGCGGATGCAGCGGACCGGGTACGGCGACATGGGGGTGAGCCAGCCGGCGGGCGGCGGCCGGGACGCGCTGCGTCGCCAGATGCTCCACCTCGGCGGTGAACGCCTCCAGTACGCCCTCGAGTTGGCGGCGCAGGGCGGTGATCTCGGCGCGCTGCCTGGCCTGTTGGCGCTGCGCCTTCAGCAGCCCGCCGCCCAGGGCGAGCGCGGACAGCATGCCGACGGCGAGACCGCCGGTCGCCAGGTCCGGTAGTTCGATCATCGAGTCGGTTTCCCAGGGGGTCGGTTCGGGGCAGTCGGGCAGGGCTCGGTCCGCGGCCGTGGGACGAGGCGTTCGCAGCACAGTACACACCGTCATCGACCGATCTCGCACGGTCGATCGATACTTGATTTCGAAACTGCCGGGGCTCTGCTCACTTCTGCCTGAGACTGTCTGTAATGCCTACGGCGTACGGGAGTTGGCGCGTTTGTCTGCCCCCGGGAGGGTGCCGTGTGTGCCTGGTCGGACGGCGGGTACTCGGCGAGCCCAGGAACGAGAACGCCGGAGGAGGCCAGCATGACCAGTGGCACCGAGGCCGGTGGCGTGACCGGTACGCAGGACAAGGACTACAACCTGATCTGGTACGTCGAAGCGTGCCTGAGCAACGCGCTGCGGCTGGAGACCTACATCGAGGACGCGGAACGCGGCAAGGACACCGAGGTGGCCGACCTGTTCCGCAAGGCCCAGGCGGACAGCCGCAAGGGGGCCGAACTCGGCAAGGATCTCCTGCGCAGGCGACTGAACGGCGGCTGACCGAGGGGCCGCCGCAACGGCCCGGACAACTGCGGGCCCGGACACCGGGTAGCCGCGGTGTCCGGGCTTTCGTCTGTCCGGGAGCGGTTCCCTCCGAATGGGGCCGACGGGTGTGGGACATACCTCACTGCGCGAGCTGTGGTCGGACACATAGGGTTAACGCCTGTTCGGCCCGTCGGACCGAACGGAGTTGCTATCGTTCAACTCGCCGGTAGCAAGCCACACGGGGGATGTGAGGAGTCGGCGGATCAGCGTCGTCACTCCTCGGCGGGTCGTCGGGACGAACGGTCGGGCAAGGGGGCCCGGGCCGATCAGGCAGCTGCGTCCATCCAGCACCTGAGCCTCGAACTCCAGTTCCTCGCCCACCGATCCAGACAGGTGAGACTCGCAACATGGTTCGATCTCTGGTCGATCTGCTGACCAAGCACGCCGCCCACCACCCCGACCGAACCGCCTACCGCTACCTCGCCACCGGCGACTGCGACGGTGAGATCCAGGAGATCTCGTACCGCCGTCTCGCCGACCGGTCCCACGCCGTCGCCGCCTGGCTCCAGGAGCGCGGCCTGGCCGGCTCCCGCGCCATGCTGCTGTACCCGCCCGGCCCGGAGTTCATCTGCGGCTACCTCGGCTGCCTCGCGGCCGGTGTCGTGGCCGTCCCGGGCGTCCCGCCGCAGGGCCGTTCGCAGAACCACCGTGCCCTCACCCGGATGAAGCGGCTCATCGCCGACGCCGACGCCAAGGTGATCCTGGGCGGCCGCGAGGTGATCACGGCCCTGTCCGGCATGGTGGAACACCTGCCCGAGCTCGCCGACATCACCTGCGTCGCCACCGAGGACATCCCCGACGAGGCGGCCGCCGCCTGGCGCGAGCCCGACCTCACCGCCGACTCGGTCGCCTTCCTCCAGTACACCTCCGGCTCCACCTCCGCCCCGCGCGGCGTCATGGTCACCCACGGAAACCTGCTGGACAACGAGCGGGTCATCACCGAGCGCATGGGCCACACGCCGGACGCCGTCGCCGAGCACGACCACGAGATGTTCGTCAGCTGGCTGCCCGTGTACCACGACATGGGCCTCATAGGCCCCGTCCTCAACACGGTCTACCTCGGCGCGACCGCCACGCTCTTCTCGCCGCTGCACTTCCTGCAGCAGCCCCAGCGCTGGCTGACCGCGATCAGCCGCTACCGCCCGCACACGAGCGGCGGCCCCAACTTCGCCTACGAACTCTCCCTCAAGCACGCCGGCCCCGGACTCCTCGACGGCCTCGACCTCAGCAGCTGGCGCGTCGCGTTCAACGGCGCCGAACCCGTACGCGCCGCCACCCTGCGCCGCTTCACCGAGACCTTCTCCCCGGCCGGTTTCCGCCGCGAGGCCCTCTACCCCTGCTACGGCCTGGCCGAGGCCACCCTCATGGTCACCGGCGGCACGGTCCAGACCCCGCCCACCCTGCTCCAGGCCCCCGAGACCGGCCCGCACGCCGGCCGGACCGACGCCGCGGCCGTCAGCTCGGGCCGCCCCGGCCCCGACCTCACCGTCGCCATCGCCGACCCCGAACGGCACGAGGAACTGCCCGAGGGCGAGGTCGGCGAGATCTGGGTGCGCGGCGCGAGCGTCGCCAAGGGCTACTGGCGCAACGCCCTCGCCACCCGCGAGACCTTCCGCGCGACGCTGGCCGGGCACGAGGGCCGCTTCCTGCGCACCGGCGACCTCGGATTCCTCCGCGACGGCGAACTCTTCGTCACCGGGCGTCTGAAGGACCTCATCGTCATCGACGGACGCAACCACTACCCGCAGGACCTGGAACTGACCGCCGAGATGTCCCACCCGGCACTGCGCCCCGGCTGCACCGCCGCGTTCTCCGTGGAAGTCGCGGAAGCCGCGGAGTCCGTGGCAGGGGGCGACGGGGGAGCGGGCGGCGAGCAGCCCGTCATCGTCGCCGAGATCGCCCCGGACGCGGCGGCCGAGGCGGAGAAGATCATCGACGTCATCCGCAGCGGGATCGGCGAGGCCCACGGCCTGTCGGTGCGTGACGTCGTCCTCGTCGAGCCGGGCACCATCCCCAAGACGTCCAGCGGCAAGATCCAGCGCCGTGCCTCCCGCGCGGCCTACCTGGGCGGCACCCTCGCCGTGCTCGACGCGCCCGTCCTGAGCTGACCTCCGCCCGGTCCACCGTCGTACGGCCACAGCACTTGCCCGAATCCACGAGGACACCTGTCTACATGCCTGCGCACGAGTCCCCGAAGCAGTCCTTCGAGCCGTCCCTGACCACACCGGAGCAAGTGCGGGCCTGGCTGGAGTCGGCCGTCGCCGAGGCGGCCGGGCTCACCCCGCCGGCCGTCGACCCGGACCGACCGATCGCCGAATTCGGGCTGGGATCAAGGCAGTTGGTGACCCTGGCCGCCGAGCTGTCCGCGCTGACGGGCCGGACCCTGGACCCCTCGCTGGTCTTCAACCATCCGACCATCACGGCCCTCGCCGGGGCGGTGTTCGACGACGGGCCCACGCAGGCGGTGACCGCGGCACCCGCCCGGGCCGGAGCGGCCGGGCGGCAGGACGACGACATCGCCATCATCTCCATGGCCTGCCGCTTCCCCGGCGGCGCCGACGACCCCGAGGCCCTCTGGCGGCTGCTGGGCACGGGCGAGGACGCCATCACCGAGGTACCGGCGGGCCGTTGGGACACCCAGGGGCTGCACGACCCCGACCCGGAGGCCACCGGCAAGGCGTACTCCCTGCGCGGCGGCTACCTCGCCGGCATCGACCGCTTCGACGCGCCCTTCTTCGGGATCTCGCCCCGTGAGGCCGCGGCCATGGACCCCCAGCAGAGGCTGCTCCTGCAGACCAGCTGGGAGGCGCTCGAGCGCGCCGGGATCGTCCCGGACACGCTGAACGGCAGCTCCACGGGTGTCTACATCGGCCTGTACGACAGCGGCTACCTCGCCTCGGCCGCCCTGGACCAGCTCGACGGGCACGTCGGCACCGGCTCGGCGTCCAGCGTGGCGTCCGGCCGTATCGCCTACACCCTCGGCCTCCAGGGGCCGGCGGTCACCGTCGACACCGCCTGCTCGTCCTCCCTGGTGGCCCTGCATCTGGCGGCTCGGGCCCTGGCCGGCGGCGAGTGTGACCTCGCGCTGGCAGGCGGGGCGACGCTGCTGGTGACGCCGCGGGGGCACGTCGAGTTCAGCAGGCTGCGCGGACTGTCGCCGTCCGGGCGGTGCAGCCCGTTCTCGGCCGGCGCGGACGGCGTGGTGTGGGCCGAGGGCTGTGGCGTCGTGCTGCTCAAGCGGCTGGCGGACGCGCGCCGCGACGGCGACCGGATCCTCGCCGTCGTCAAGGGCTCGGCGATCAACCAGGACGGCCGCAGCCAGGGCCTCAGCGCCCCCAACGGCCCAGCCCAGGAACGGGTGGTGAGGGCCGCGCTCGACACGGCCGGGCTCCAGCCGCACGACCTGGACCACATCGAGGCGCACGGCACCGGAACCCCGTTGGGCGACCCCATCGAGGGCCGCGCCCTGGCCGCCGTCTTCGGCCCCGACCGCCCCGCCGACCGCCCTCTCGGCGTCGGCTCCCTGAAGTCCAACATCGGCCACACCCAGGCCGCCGCGGGCATCGCCGGCGTCATCAAGACCGTGCTGGCCCTCCACCACCAGCGGATACCGGCGTCCCTGCACGCCGAGACCCCAACCGAGCACATCGACTGGGCGCACGGCGGTCTGCGTGTCCTCGGCGAGGCCCAGGCCTGGCCACGGGACCCCGAGCGGGTGCGACGCGCCGGCGTGAGCGCCTTCGGCATCAGCGGCACGAACGCCCATGTGGTGCTGGAGGAGGCGCCCGAGGAGCAGCCGCAGCCCTCTGGCGACCTTCCCGGTTCGACTCTCTTCCCGCTCTCCGCCCGCACCCTCCCCGCACTCCGGGGACAGGCCGGACGCCTTCTCGAAACGCTCGCCCAGCAGCCCGAGTTGCCGTTCCCCGCCGTCGCCGCGACCCTGGCCCACCACCGCACCCACTTCGAGCACCGAGCCGTCCTCCAGGCGAGCGACCGCGACGAACTGCTCACCGCGCTACGAGCCCTCGCCGACGACGGGCCCGGCACCGAGCCCGTGATTGCCCCACAACAAGTCGCCTCCGCGGGCAAGTTGGCGTTCGTGTTCCCCGGGCAGGGATCCCAGTGGGCGGGCATGGCACGCGATCTCCTCGACCGGGACCCCGTGTTCGCGGACGAACTGGACCGCTGCGACGCCGCCCTGCGCCCGTTCACCGACTGGTCGGTGACGTCCGTCCTGCGCGGCGACGCGGGCTCCCCGGCCCTGGACCGCGTGGACGTCGTCCAACCGGTCCTGTTCGCCGTGATGGTGTCCCTCGCTGCCGTGTGGCGCGCCCGTGGCATACGGCCGGACGCGGTCGTCGGGCACAGCCAGGGCGAGGTCGCCGCGGCCTGCGTCGCCGGAGCGCTCAGCCTCAACGACGCCGCGGCCGTGGTCGCCCTGCGCAGCCAGGCCCTGACCGAACTGTCCGGGACCGGCACGATGGCCGTCGTCGCGCTGCCGCACACCGAAGTCGAGGCCCGACTCGCCGACCACGGCGGCGAGATCGGTGTCGCCGCCGTCAACAGCGGCCGCTCGACCGTCATCGCCGGTGCCGTCGACGCCGTGGAAGCCCTCCTCGCCGACCTCGACCGGCAGCAGGTGTTCGTCCGTCGCCTCGACGTCGACTACGCCTCCCACAGCACCCAGGTCGAGCCGGTCCGCGCGACGATCCTCGACGAACTCGACGGCGTCGTCACCTACCCGACGTCCGTCGCCTGGTACTCCACGGTCACGGCCGAACCGGTCACCGAGGAACTCGAAGCCGACTACTGGTACACCAACCTGCGCGAACCCGTCCGCTTCGCGCCCACCGTCGAGCGGATGGCCGCCGACGGCTACCGCTACTTCGTCGAACTGAGCCCGCACCCCGCACTGCTCACCGCACTGAGCACGATCGACGAGGACCTGGTCGCGGTCGGATCGCTGCGCCGCGACGAGGACGGCCCCGCCTGCCTGGACCGCGCCGCCGCCGAGCTCCATGTCCACGGACGGCGACTCGACTGGCGTCGCCTGGTCCCGCACACCACCCCGGCGGATCTGCCGACGTATGCCTGGGACGCGCAGCGCCACTGGATCGAAGCCGCCGCCTCCGCGACCGCCCCCGGCCTCTTCGACCGTGCCGCGCACCCGTTGCTCGGCATCCAGCTCCAGTCGGCGGACGAGACCCGCTGGACCTTCCGCAACGAGTGGTCCCCGGCCACCGCGGACTGGCTCGCCGACCACAAGGTCTTCGGCCGGACCGTCGTCTCGGGCACCACCCTGATGGAGCTCTGCCGCGCTGCCCTCGCCGTGGCCCGCCCCGACACCCCTGCCGACGTGACCGACCTGCTCCTCCTCGCACCGCTCGCCCTGCCCGGCACCGGCACGGCAGAGGTGTCCGTCGAGGTGGTCACCGCCGGGACGGTGCCGGAGATCACGGTCCACAGCCGGCCACGCGGCCAGGAAGCCACGGACTGGATCCTGCACGCCACCGCGTCCGCCGCCGAGTCGGCTGCCGCGACCGACCAGCCTCCGACCTGGCCCGAGACCGTCGAACCGGCCTGGAGCGAGGACACCTACGAACGGCTGACCGAGCTCGGCCTCGGCTACGGTCCGGCCTTCCAGGGCGTACGACGGGCCGCCGTGACCGGCGACGGGACCCTGATCGCCCACCTCTCGCTGCCGCCCGCGGCCCGTGACACGGCCGACCCCTACCCGGTGCACCCGGCGCTCCTGGACGCCGCTCTCCACGTCGCCGCAGCCCTCGACAGCTCCGACCGGCGGGTCCTGCTGCCGGTCGCGATGGCCCGCTGCGTGCTGCCTCCCGTCGGCGCGACGGACCTGACCGCGACCGTCCGCCGCACAGGCGGGTCCGGCACGGACCTCACGCTGGACGTCACCCTGTGGGACGCCGACGGCTTCCCGGCAGGCCGACTGGAGGGCGTACGCCTCCGGGCCGTGGACCCGGCCGACCTGGCCGGCGCCTCGGAGAACGCCCGGCACCTGTACGAGGTGACGTGGACGGCCGTACCGGAGCAGACGGCGGCCGTACCGGAGCGGCCGGCCGAGGCGCCCGGCACCGCATGGGCCGTCCAGGGCGACGAGTCGGACCCGGCCGTCGCGGCTGCCCTGCACGACCTGCGCGCGGCCGGCATCCAGGTCTCCGACGAGGGCACCGACACCGTCGTACGGTTCTGGCCCCGACCGGCGGTCGGCAGCGAACCGGCCGTCACTGCACATGAGTTGGCAGCCACGGCCCTCACCGAACTCCGGACGCTGATCGCACTGCCGCCCGGCGAGGCGCCCGCACGCATCATCTGGGTGACCCGAGGGGCGATCGCAGCCACCGACGGGGACACCGTCCCCGACCCCGCCCAGTCGGTGCTGTGGGGCCTGGCCCGCAGCGCCCGCACCGAGCACCCCGACCTCGGGCTGACCCTGCTCGACGTGGACGGCAGCGACGAGCCGCCTCTGCTCACCACTGTGGCTCACGCCGACGAGCCGGAACTCGCGCTGCGCGGAGGCGAGTTGCTCGTGCCACGCCTGGTGCGTGCCCGTCCCGCACCTTCCGGCCGGCCCGCGGCTCCGATCCCCACCGACGGCACGGTGCTGGTCACCGGAGGCCTCGGCGCGGTGGGCCGCAACATGGCCCGCGTTCTGGCGGAGAACGGCGTCCCACGCCTGCTGCTGACGTCCCGGCGAGGCGCTGCCGATCCCCGCGCGACCGAAGTGACCGCCGAGTTGGCCGCGTTCGGCGCCGAGGTGGAGATCGCCGCGTGCGATGTCGCGGACGAGACGGCTGTGGCGGGCGTACTGGCACGCTTCGGCGACGAGTCTCCGCTGCGCGGCGTCGTCCACTGCGCCGGAGTCCTCGCCGACGGCGTGACGGCCGAACTGACCCCCGAGCGGCTCGCCCACGTGCTGCGCCCCAAGGTCGACGGCGCCGCTCACCTGCACCGGCTCACCGCCGCCCACCCGCTCGGCCTCTTCCTCCTGGTCTCCTCGGCCGCGGGCGTCGTCGGCAACGTGGGCCAGGCCAATTACGCCGCCGCCAACGTCTTCCTCGACCAACTCGCCCACCACCGGCGCGCCCTGGGCTTGCCCGGCACCTCGGTCTCCTTCGGCGCCTGGGCGGGGGAGGGGCTCGCCGCCGAGCACGCCGACCTGGAGCGGATGGCCCGGCTCGGCCACCGCGCCATCACCCCCGACCAGGGCCGCGAGCTGACCGAGCTGTCCCTGCGGCGCGGCGGCGCGCACCTGGTGGCCTGGGCTCTGGATCTGCCCCGCCTCAGGGCCGCTGCCCCGACGGGAGCACTGTGGCGCTCCCTGCTCCCCGCACCCCCCTCCGCCCGGACCGGCAGGCACAGCCTGGCCGACCGTCTGGCCCGGCTCCCGGAGCCCGAACGCGCCGCACGTGTCCTCGCCCTGGTCCGTGAGGAGGCCGCCCACGCGCTCGGCCTGCGCTCTGCGGAGTCCGTCCGTCCCGACCAGCCGCTCCGCGACCTCGGCATGGACTCGGTGACGGCGGTCGACCTGCGCAACCGCATCAGCACCCGTATCGGCAGCAAGCTCCCCGCCACCCTCCTCTTCGACCACCCCACGCCCACCCGCCTCGCCGAGTACCTGCTGGCGGGCGCCCTCGCGACCGCGGGCCGTACGAGTCAGAAGCCCGGACCCGGGACCACGGCCTCGCGGGGGCCGTCCCCGGACGAGCCCGTGGCCCTCGTCGCCATGGCCTGCCGGGTGCCCGGCGGGGTGAGCGACCCGGAGGGCCTGTGGCGCCTCGTCGCCGAGGGCCGGGACGCGGTCGGACCGTTCCCGGCAAGGCGGTGGGACGTCGAGTCGCTGTACGACCCCGACCCGGACGCGCTGGGCAAGTCGTACGCCCGCGAGGGCGGGTTCCTCGACGACATCGACGCCTTCGACGCCGCCTTCTTCGGCATCACCCCGAAGGAGGCTGCGGCCATGGACCCGCAGCAGCGGCTGCTGCTGGAGGCCGCCTGGGAGTCGCTGGAACGCGCCGGAATCGTGCCCGCCGACCTCGCGGGCAGCACGACGGGTGTGTACGTCGGCATGTTCGGCAGCGACTACCTGTCCGGCACCCGGCTGGACCAACTGGACGGCTACGTCGGTACGGGCTCCGCGCTGAGCGTGGCCTCCGGCCGGCTGGCGTACACGCTCGGGCTGAACGGCCCGGCCCTGACGGTGGACACCGCGTGCTCGTCGTCTCTGGTGGCCGTGCATCTGGCAGCCCAGGCGCTGCGGGCGGGGGAGTGCGATCTGGCGCTCGCCGGCGGCGTCACGCTGATGGTCACGCCGCAGACCTTCGTCGAGTTCAGCCGGCTGCGCGGCCTGTCCCCGACGGGCCGCTGCCGCTCCTTCTCCGATGCCGCCGACGGCGCCATCTGGGCCGAGGGCGCCGGCATGGTCGTACTGAAACGACTGAGCGACGCCCGGCGGGACGGCGACCGGATCCTGGCCGTGCTGCGCGGCACCGCCGTCAACCAGGACGGCCGCAGCCAGGGCATGTCCGCGCCGAACGGACCCGCGCAGGAGCAGGTGATCCGGCGGGCCCTGGAGCAGTCCGGCCTCGGGCCCGCCGACATCGACTACGTCGAGGCGCACGGCACGGGCACGACCCTCGGCGACCCGATCGAGGCGAACGCCCTCGCGGAGGTCTTCGGCGCCACTCGCACCGACGAGCGCCCGCTGTACCTGGGCTCGCTGAAGTCCAACATCGGGCACGCGCAGGCGGCTTCGGGCGTGATCGGCCTGATCAAGGTGGTGCAGTCCCTGCACCACGAAACCCTCCCGCGCACCCTGCACGCGGACACGCCCAGCCGCCACGTCGACTGGACCGACAGCGGCTTGCGCCTACTGCGGGAGGAGACGGCCTGGCCCGCGTCGGCAGGGCGGGTACGGCGTGCCGGTGTGAGCGCCTTCGGGATCAGCGGCACCAACGCCCACGTGATCGTGGAGGAGGCCACCCAGTCGCCGGTGACAGAGACTGCCGCCGAACTACCCGCCGGACAGCGGCTGTTCGTCCTGTCCGGCCGCAGTGAGGACGGCCTGCGCGGACAGGCAGCCGCCCTGGCCCGTCACCTCGCCGAGGACACCGGCCCCGCCGCGCTGCCGGACCTGGCCCACACCCTGGCCCGCCACCGCACCCACTTCGAGCGGCGCGCCGCGATCCTGGCGGAGAGCCCGGACGAACTGCGCTCCGTCCTGCGCGAGTTGGCTGCCGGGCAGGTCACCCTGCCGCCGTTCCGGGAGGAGCAGACGGGCAAGGTCGCTTTCGTCTATGCCGGACACGGCGGCCAATGGCCCGGCATGGGCCTGGACCTGATGACCCAGTCGGAGGCGTTCCGCGAGGAGCTCACCCGGATCGACGAGGCCGTCCAGCGGCACGTCGGCTGGTCGGTGCTCAACGCGCTGCGTGCTCCCGAGGAGTTCACCCCTCTGGAGCGGACCGAGTATCTGCAGCCGACGCTTTTCGCGGTGAACGCGGCCCTGACGGCCGCCTGGCGCTCGCTCGGCGTCACCGCGGACGCCGTGATCGGGCACAGCCTGGGCGAGGTGGCCGCCGCTTACGGCGCGGGCGCCCTCACCCTGGACGACGCCGTGGCCGTCGTGACCGGGCGCGCCCAGGCGGTCGCACCGGTCGCGGGCAAGGGCGGCATGCTGTCCCTGGACCTGCCGCGCCCGCGCGTCGAGGAACTCCTCGCGCCGTACGCCGGACGGCTGTTCGTGGCCGCCGTCAACAGCCCGCACTCCACGGCCGTGTCCGGTGACGGCGAAGCGCTGGCCGAGCTGCGCCGGAGCCTCGACGAGCAGGGCATCGAGGCGCGGTCGCTGTCCACCCCGTTCGCCTCGCACACCCCGCTGATGGCCCCGCTTCGCGAGGAGTTGCTCGACCGCTGGTCCGGCATCCGGGGCAGCGGAACCACCATCCCGCTGTACTCGACGGTGCTGGCCGAACCCGTGCCAGGAGACCGTCTGGACCCCGCCTACTGGTACGCCAACCTCAGCGAGCCCGTCCGCTTCGCCGACACGATCCGCCGCATGCTGGACGACGGCTACCGCTACTTCGTCGAGCTGAGCCCGCACCCCTCGCTCGGCTCGTCCATCGAAGCGGTGGCCGCGGACGCCGGAATCGACGCGGTGAGCGTCGGCTCGCTGCGCCGCCAGCTCGGCGGACGGGACGTACTGCTGCGCAGGCTCGGGGAGTTGTACACGGGCGGCCACACACCCGACCGGCGGGCGCTGTTCCGCGAGGGCCGGCGCGTCGACCTGCCCACCTACGCCTTCGCCCGCGAACGACACTGGCTCGCGCCGGCCCCGGCCACCGCGACCGGCGCCTCGCCGCTCCTCGGCACGCACGTCGAGGCCAGCGACGAAGCCGACCGGCACCTCTTCCAGAGCGAGGTGGACCTCCGCGACAGCCGCTTCGCCTATCTGACCGACCACCGGGTCACCGGCGAGGTCTGGCTGCCCGGCGCCGCCTTCCTCGGCATGGCACTGGAAGCCGCGTCCACCGTGCAGGACGGCGGCGACGTACGGCTCGCCGACGTCAGGTTCCTCCAGGCGCTGCGCCTCGACGAGTCCCGGCCGACCCGGCTGCAACTGGTCCTGCGGCCCGCGAAAGACGGCTTCCGGGACTTCACCATCGCCTCGGCGCCCACCGGCGGCGAACAGCGTGCTCCCTGGGAACGCCACGTCGCCGGACGTATCGCAGTCACCGCCGTCGCTGAGGCAGAGCCCGCCGAGCCCGGTGCCGAGGCCGGCGCGTCACTCGCCGCGCTGCGCGAGCAATGCACCGAGCAGGTCGATCTGCCCGCCGTCTACGGCGCCCTCGCCGCCCTCGGCATCGACTACGGCCCCGCCTTCCGAGGCCTGGAGTCGGGCTACCGAGCCCCATCCACCGCCCTCGCCCGACTGGCCGACAAGCCCGCCGCCGGTCATCTGCTCCACCCGGCCGTCCTCGACGCCGCCTTCCACACGGCCGCCCTGCCTGGTGAGGCCCCCGAGGGGCGGGCGTTCATCCCTGCCGGGGTCGCCCGACTCCGCCACACCGGTCTCCGCTCAACGCCCGCCTGGGTGACCTGCGAGCTGCGATCCGTATCCGGCGACACCGCGACGCTCGACCTGCGGCTGTACGACGAGAAGGACCAGCTCCTCCTGGAAGCCGAGGAGTTCGAGCTGGCCGCGCTCTCACCCCTGGACGGCGCCCTGTTCGAGACTCGCTGGCAGCCCCGCCCGATCGCCAACGAGCCCCCTTCGCACGACAGTTGGCTGATCCTGTCCGACGAGTCGGGCGTGGCGGCCCAGCTTGTCGAGCGACTGGGCACGTCGGTGTCGTATGTGATCGCCCGCAGAGGCCAGGAGTTCTCCGCCGAGGGCCCCGGCCGCTACGTCCTCGACCCGGCCGACCCGCAGCATCTGCGCCGCCTCCTCGACGAGGCCTTCGCAAGCGAACCGCCCGAGCGTGTCGTCCAGTTGACCGCACTCGACGCTCCCGCGATCGAGGACGCCGACACAGCCGAGCTGGCGGCGCGGCTGTGCTGCCTGAGCACCCTCCATCTGGTGCGCACGTTCGCCGAGCGGGCGCAGGGACCGGCGCCCCGGCTCTTCCTCGTAGCGCGAGGCAGCCAAGCCGCGGGCGACAGCACGCAGGTGACGCACCCTCAGCAGGCGCTCGCCTGGGGCTTCGGCCTCGCCGCGGCCCAGGAGCACCCGGAACTGAGGACCACCCTCATCGACCTCCCGGCGACGGACGGCGTCGACGCCCTGTGGACCCAGCTGAGGCACGCCGACGACGAACGGCTCGTCGCCCTGCGCGAGACCGGACGGCTGGTGCCTCGCCTGACCCGCACCCGCCCGGACGACGCCGGGCACGGCGCCACCACCCCGGACGGCGTGTATCTGATCACCGGTGGCCTGGGCGGTCTCGGGCGGGTCGTCGCCGAGCGTCTGGTCCGTCGCGGCGCCCGCCGGCTGGCCCTGATGAGCCGGAGCGCGCCTGCCGCGGAGGCCATGGGCTGGATCCAGGGACTCGAAGAGCGGGGCGTGACGGTGCACTTGGCCCGCGCTGACGTCGCCGACCGCGACGGACTGGCCGCCGCCCTGGACGCCGTACGACACGCACTCGGCCCGATCACCGGGGTCGTTCACGCGGCCGGGGTCCTGGACGACGCCACCATCGCCAACCTGACCGACGAGCGCGTCCTGCGCGTCCTCGGTCCCAAGGTCCTGGGCACCGCCCTGCTCACCGAACTGACCCCGGAAGCGGCGGACTTCGTGCTGTTCGCGTCGGCAGCCGGTCTGCTCGGCTCGGCCGGACAGAGCCCGTACTCGGCGGCGAACGCCTTCCTCGACGCCTGGGCGCACCACCTCTCCCGCACGGACCGCCGTGCACTGAGCCTGGACTGGGGCGCCTGGTCCGGAGTGGGCATGGTGTCCGAGTCCGGCGTCCGCGAGGCGGAGACCGGCCGCTCGGGCCTGGTCGCCTTCTCGGCACAGGACGGCGGCGAGCTGTTCGAACGCGTGCTGAGCACCGGCCGCCGCCAGCTCGCCCCCATGGCCCTGGACTGGGAGATGCTGTCCCTCGACCCGGATACGGCCCGCACCCGCCCCATCCTGGCCGACCTGGTCACCGTCCCCACCGGTACGCCCGGCGCGGACGACCTGGTCAAGAAGGTGTTCGCGGCGACGACCGACACCGAGCGGACCGCACGCCTGGAGGCATACGTACGCGCCAGGGTCGGCGAGGTAGCCGGCGGCGCGGTCCAGGTCTCCGCCACCACGGCCCTGAAGGAACTCGGCCTCGACTCCCTCATGCTCGTGCGGCTGCGCAACGCCTTCGCCCGTGAACTCGGCGTCGAACTCCCCGCGGCCACCGTCTTCTCGGCCGCCGACATGCGCGGCCTCGCCCAGGCCCTGAGCACGGCGCTGCCCGAACGGCGGACCACGGCACAGGACGAGAAGCCGCAGCACACCGCCGAGGTACCGGCGACCGAAGTGCATCCCGCGACCCGCGACGTCGTACGGCTGCTGCGCAGCGCCCAGCCCGGCATGCCGGACGCGGCCCACGCCGTCGGCCTCGCCGTACGCCTCACCACGCCGACCACCCCCGAGGCGCTCACCGGCATCCTCGGCGGCCTCACGGCACGGCACGCGGCCCTGCGCACCGCCATCGTCCCCGCGGCCGAGGGCGGGCGCGAGCTGCGGGTGCACCGCGAACTGCCGGAACCGCTGCTGCGCTGGACGGCCGTACCGGACGAGGTCTCCTGCGACGCCGCCGACCGGCTGCGCGAGCTCCTTGAACCGCCGTTCGACCTGGCTGTCGCGCCGCTGTGGCGCTTCGAGCTGCTGGACGGCGGCGAGCGCGGCCAGACGCTGGTGTACGGCGCTCACCACGCGGTCAGTGATCTGCAGTCGCTGCTGCTGGTGGCGAGCGAGATCGACGCCGAGCTGGCCGGCAACGTGCTCGGCGACTCGGTCACCAACCGAGACATCGCGCTGCTGATCGAGGCCCAGCAGACCGGCGAGCAGGCTGCCGCGCGCGGCGAGGGGGAGGCCGGGAGCCGAGCCGACGGCCGGGCCGAATCCGACGAGTGGCGCGAGGCCTTCCACGGCAGCGCGCGCCTCGACCTCACCCTCAGCCGGTCGCGGCCCGACACCCGCTCGTACCGCGCCGGCAGCGTCACCGTGCCCATTCCCGACGGGCTCACGGACCGCATCTCGGCCGCCGCGAGCCGTCTGGCCGTGACCCCGGCCGCCTTCTGCCTCGGCACCCTGACGGTCCTGCTGGCCAGGAAGCGCGAGCTCGAACGCTTCGTCCTCGCCGTGCCCGTCGACACCCGCATCCACGCCGACGCGTACGACGCCTTGGGCTTCTTCGGCGTTCCGGTGCCCTTCCCGGCCGAGGCGAGCGCGGGCGAGCCCGTCGAGGAGGTGCTGCGCCGCACCGACGGGCGGCTGCAGAGGGTCCTGACCAAGGGCGCGATGTTCTCCGACGTACTGCCGGTGCTCGCCCAGCAGGGCCTGTACCGGGCGAACGCGCCGCTGGTGGAGGTGTACTTCAACTACGTACGCGCCGCCGGAGGGTTGACCGGCTTGGAGGTGCTGCCGGCGGGCACGGGCTACTCCGACCTCGACCTCATGGTCACCATGACGCCGGACGCGGGCCGGATCCGCCTCGACCACAACCTCGACATCCTGGACGCGGCGACGGTCGCCGAGCTGGGGAGGCGCTGGTGCGTCTGCTCGCGGAGACGGCGCAGGACGCGACGGGGCCGGTTCGTACGACACCGACACCGACATCGACGACGACACCGACACCGGCCCGCACCCTCGCCGTCGCCGCCACCTTCGCCCTCGGCAACCTGCCGCTGTTGTGCGAGACGGCGGTCAACGAGTCGGTACGGGACGGCAGCATGACGACCGTCGCCGAGGCCCCGTACCACCACGTGCTGGCCGGCCTGCGCGACCCGTCCGGCGTGTTCGCCGACCCCGGCACGACGGCGGGCGTCGTACTCCTGCGGGCGACGGACCTGCAACGCTTCGGCCCCGTCGACGACGCCCTGCTGGCCGAACTGCGCACCGCCTACCCGGCCGCCCTGCGTGCGGTGGCCGAGCGCACCCGCAAGCCGCTGATCGTCGGCTTCCTGCCCGCCGCGCCGGGTGAGGACCGTTTGCGGCGGTGGGAAGAGGGGATCGCCGCCGAGGTGGCGGAGGTGCCGGGCATCGCGGTGCTCGGTCCCGACGAGTGGACCCGCCACCATCCCGTCGAGGAACGCTTCGACGCGCGCACCGAACGCCTGGCCCACCTCCCGTTCACCCCGCACTTCCAGGCAGCCGTGGCCCTCCGCCTCGCCGAGGTCGTACGGGCGGTCCGGCGCCCGGTGCCGAAGGTGATCGCAGTCGACGGCGACGAGACCCTGTGGGGCGGCGTGGCCGGGGAGATCGGCCCCGAGGCCGTGGACCTGACCGGGCCGCGAGACCTGCTGGCCCGCCGGTTGCTGCAGTGGCGCGCGGCGGGCGCCCTGCTCGTCCTGATCAGCAACAACGACGAGGACACGGTCCGCGCCGTACTGGACCGCCCGGACAGCCCGTTGAAGGCCGAGCACTTCAGCGTGCTCTCCGCGGCCTGGGGGCCGAAGCCGACTCGCCTGGCGGACGTGGCGCAGACGCTCAACCTGGGCCTGGACAGCTTCCTGTTCCTCGACGACAACCCGGCCGAGATCGCCAAGATGCGCTCGGCGCTGCCGCAGGTGCTGTCGGTGACCAGCCCCTCGGTCGCCGAACTCCCGGAGTTCCTGCGTCGGTTGTGGCCGCTGGTACCCGCCGCCGCAACGGCCGAGGACGCGCTGCGGGCGCGGTTCTACGAGCAGGAGCGGGAGCGGGACGCCGTACGCGAACAGGCGAGCTTCGAGGAGTTCCTGGACCAGCTGGAACTGGAGGTCGACATCAGGGCCCTGGCCGACGCCGACGTCCAGCGGACGGAGCAACTCGTCGCCCGCACCAACCAGTTCACCCTCCGTGCCCGCTCCACCGACGGCGGCGACGTCGCTCGGTGGCGCGAACACGGTGAGGTCTGGACCGCATCGGCCCGTGACAGGTTCGGCGACTACGGCCAGATCGGCCTGCTCGCCCTGCACCGCCAGGGTGACCAACTCGATGTGCCGGCCTGGCTGATGAGCTGCCGTGCACTCGGCCGGGGCGTCGAGGAGCGGCTGCTGCAATGGCTGGCCGACCGCGCCGAGCAACTGGACTGCGCGAAGGTTCGCCTCACAGCGGAGCGCACGCCGCGCAACACCCCGGCCCGCCGTCTGCTGTCGGCGCTGGGCGGCGGCGACCAGGACGACGACCGACTGGAGACCGTGGTCACGCCGGAGCAACTGCGGGCGTTCCGCTCGTGGCGGCGGCAGTGACGGCCGGCATCGGACCGGCCAGTACCGATCAAGGGGCAGGGCAACACCGTGAAGGGCTCTCATGCGTGAGGTGAACGAGAACGTGTCGGCAGCCGCCGAACAGCGGGCGACCGCGGAGGAGATAGAGCGGGGTGGTCTCGGTCTGTCCGTGACCGACCTGCTCGCCAGGGTCGCGGGATCGGCTGCGCCGCCCACGCAGCCGCAGACCGCGGGACCATCAACCCCGCAGCAGACGGTCCCGAGCAGCGCGGGTGCGCCGACCGACACCGAGACCGACTCCGACTCCGACACCGGCAGCGTCACGCCGCGTGACGTGGAGACCCTTGCGGCCGCCGTCGCAGCCGTGGCCGGCCGTTACGTCCCTGCAGGGCAGCTCTCGCCCGACGTCGACTTCTTCGACGCCGGGGGCACCTCCGTCAATGCCGTGGAGCTCGTCGCCGCGCTGGAGGACGAGCTGGGCATGGAGATCGACCTGGACGAGGTGTTCGCCGACGCCCGGCCGATCAACCTGGCCAGGCGGGGGTTCGGGAGCGGCACCGGGGCCCGGGCCGACGGACCGGAAACGGCCGTACCGGAAATGCCCGTACCGGAAACGGCCGTGGCGCAAGTCGCCGTACCGCAAGCGCCCGTACCTGTGGCGGTCCGGACGGTTCAGCCCCCGGCAGCCGCGGCCCCACCCCGGCCATCACCGCCCCGCCTCCACCCCCGACCCTCGCCCGCGCCACCCCTCGGACGCCGCGGCCCGCCCCGAGGACCTCACCCAGATCCTCGCCGACCTGGCCCTCGCCGACCGGCTCCCCTTCACCGCCTCGCCCGACCCCCTCCCGCCCCGCCGCATCCTGCTGACCGGCGCCACCGGCTTCCTCGGCAGCCATATGCTCCTGGACCTGCTGCGCCACAGCGACGCCCACGTCTACTGCCTGGTCCGTGCCGCCGACGAGGAGGCGGCCGCCTCCCGGCTCGGCGACGCGCTCAAGAGCTACGCGCTGCCCTGGTCGTCAGAGGTCCGCCGCCGCGTCACCGTGCTCCCCGGCGACATGCGCGACCCCCACCTGGGCCTGTCCGACGACCTCTGGAACAGCCTCGCCCAGGAGCTGGACAGCGTCGTCGGCGTCGCGGCCGCGGTGGACTTCCTGCGCGGGTACCAGTCCCTGCGCAGCAGCAACGTCCTCGGCGCCCTCACCCTGGCCGAACTCGCCGCGACCGGACGCCCCAAGCCCCTGCACCACATCTCCTCGATCGCCGTCTTCAACGAGGTCGGCATCCCGTCCATGGGCGAGGACGACCCGTTCGCGCACATCGACCGCCTGATCGCCGGCTACGACCAGACCAAGTGGGCCGCGGAGGTCGCCCTGCGCAGGGCCCGAGACCACGGCCTGGTCGTCACCGCCCTGCGCCCCGGCGGAATCGGCGGCCACAGCAAGACCGGCGCCTACAACCCCCAGGACCTCAGCAGCGGCCTCATCTCGGCCTTCGGCCGGTTCCGCACTGTCCCCGCGTTCCGCTACCTCAACGCCGCCCCGGTCGACTGGGTCAGCCGCGTCGCGGTCGCCGCCATCTGCGAACCCGACGCCTGGGGCTTCGACTACAACCTCACCGGCGTGCCCAACACCCTCGACGACGTCGTCCAGGACATGGCGCTAGGCGGCATGCACGTCCGCGTACAGGACTGGGACGAGTGGCGCACCGACGCCCTGGCCCGTCTACAGGCCGACCCGGTCCCCGAACTGGGCTTCCTCACCCGCGTGTTGCAGAGCCCCACCGCCCTGAAGCTGTGCGAGGCGACCCTGAAGGGTCCGGCCGCCGTCGCCGACCGCACCACGGCACTGGTGGAGGCACTCGGCCTCCAGCCGGCCGCCCGCTACGACGCCCGCGCCCAGCTGAAGACGTTCGAACGCCTCGCCGGCGACGGTCTGGCCCGCCTCCCGCACAAGGACGACCAGCCCTACCTCTGGTTCGACGAGACCACCGAGGGCAGCGTCGGCCCCGTCGGCGCCGCGGCCGACATGCCTTGCTCGATGTCTCTGACCCTCTCCATCGCGAGCATGCACCAGCTGGTGACGGACCGCCGAGTCGACGTAGGCGGCCAGGTCACCTGCCCGGCCGTGCACCCCGAGCCGCTGACCGTGGAACGCGGCGACATCTGGATCCGCCCCGAGGAAGGCATCCCGCACCACCACGGCCTGCGCCACCAGCTCCTGCGCTACCGCATGGAGTTGACGGACGCCGACGGTGGCCGCTGGTGGCTGGAGGGCCACAAGTACGCCCGCGCCCGCCGCGACGTCTGGCGCCAGACCCGGGCCCTCACCGTGGAGCTCGGCCGCGAGGGCGAACCGGCGAGCCTGGCCGGCGAGGTCGTCGTCCCCGCGGACTCCTACGTGCGCGACCAGATCGACGGCATCAAGGTCGACCCGCGCCTCACCAGCCAGGAGAAACGCGCCGCCAAGCTGACCTGGCTCGCCTGGTTCGGCCTGGAGATGGGCCGCGGCCTGCTCGGCCCCTTCGCCCGCGCCGCCGCGGACCTGCTCGACCTGCGCCGTACCCAGACCCCCACGGAGCACCACCGATGATCTTCCGGACGACGAACCCCAGGACCACCAGGCCGGCCCTGCGCAAGGTCAGGACCACCACGGCCCTGCGCCCCCTCCAGCACCGCCTCGACCCGGCCAGGGTCGAGGAGATCCCGTTCCACACCAGCGACGGCGTACGCCTCGGCCTGACCCGCATCGACACCGGCGACCGGGGCCGTCCCGCTGTCCTGCTCCTGCATGGACACACCGCCTCGGCCGACATGTTCCTGCTGCCCGAGACCCGCAACCTGGTCGACGTCCTGCTGGACGCGGGCTACGAGCCCTGGCTGCTCGACTGGCGAGGCAGCTGCCGCCTCCCGTACAACGAGACGGGCCGCCGCTACACCTACGACGACGTCGCCCTGTACGACATCCCCGAGGCCGTCCGCCACATCCGCACCCGCATCGGCGACCGCCCCCTGTTCGCCGTCGCCCACTGCATCGGCTCCCTCACCCTCTCCCTGAGCATGACGGCGGGCCTGGTCCCCGGACTTGCCGGGGTGGTGTCCCAGGGCGTGTTCCTCACGCCGAAGCTCGCGGGTCGCACCTCCCTGCGCATGACGCTGGCCGGGGAGCTGCTGAAGTCCCGTATCGACCACATCCCGGTCGACTTCCGCAAGGTCGGCCTGCGGTCGAAGTACACCCCGCTGTTCGCCCTCGCCTCGCGCAAGGCGACCTGCCCGGACCCCACCTGCCAGATCCTGCACAACTCGGCGTGGGGAACCGGGGCGTCCCTTTTCGTCCACGAGCACCTGACCGACACGACCCACAACCGCCTCGCCGACCTCCTCGGCCCCGCCCCGCTCTGGATCCTGCCGCACCTGCGCCGCATCGAACTGGCCCGCACCGTCGTGCGCTGGCACGACACCGACCAGCGCTACCGGACCCTCCCGCAGAACGCCCTGGACGCGGCGGCCCGCATCGACACCCCTGTCCTGCTCCTGGCGGGCAGCGAGAACGGCCTGTGGCTCGACTCCCAGGAGCTGTGCCGCGACGTCCTAGCCCACCGTCAGCCGCAACTGGACGTGACGTACACCGAGATCCCCGGCTACGGCCACCTGGACACGTTCCTCGGCAGGGGAGCGGCCCTCGACGTGTTCGGGCACATCCTCGATTTCCTGGACGAACGGCGGTGACGGCAGGCAACGACGCCGGTTACCGTACCGATCAGTAACCAGACCCTTTATCAGTAACCAGACCGTTCCCGCCGTATCCCAGGAGGCCACCCATGCCGCAGCTCGAAGTCGACGGCGCGACGCTGACGTACGACGACGAGGGCCCCGCGAGGGCTCGGGTGTGCCCCTGGTGTTCGTCCACGGCTGGACGGCGAACCGGCATCGCTGGGACCACCAGGTGGCCCACTTCGCCGAGAAGCGGCGCGTCGTCCGGCTCGACCTGCGGGGGCACGGCGAGAGCAGCGGGGCGGGAGCGCGCACGATCGACGACCTGGCCGAGGACGTGCTTGCCCTTCTCGGTCACCTCGACGTCGAGCGGTTCGCGATCATCGGCCACTCCATGGGCGGGATGATCGCCCAGACCATCGCCCTCACCCACCCGGAACGGGTCGAGCGCATGGTGCTGGTGAACTCCATCGGCAGGATGGCCTACAGCCGGGGCCGCGCCCTGCTGATGGCCGCCTCGACGCTCGCCCCCTTCAAGCTGTTCGTCGCCACCAACATCCAGCGCGCCTTCGCCCCCGGCTACCCGCGCGAGGAGATCCGCGAGTACGTCCGCGCCTCCGCCGACACCCCCCGCGAAGTCGTCATGACGCTCTACGGCGCCATGCGTGCCTTCGATGTGCTGGACCGGGTCGGCGAGATAGGCACGCCCACCCTGATGGTGCACGGCTACCACGACATACAGCTGCCCCTCGCCCAGATGCTGCGGATGGCCAAGGCCTACCCCGACGCGGTGATCCGTGTCCTGGATGCCGGCCACGAACTGCCGGTGGAGAAGCCGGCCGAACTGACCGCCGCACTCGACGGGTTCCTCACCGGCCGGGGATAGGCGGCGGAGCGCACGCGGCAGCACGGACATCCCGCTCGGGCCGCGGCCCGGCCAGGCGCACTATTTAAGCCTTGCCTTATATAAGCAGTCGCTGGCATAGTGAAGCCGTGCACGCATTCGATGTGCTGGGTGATCCGGTCAGGCGCCGGATATTGGAGCTGCTCGCGACCGGCGAGCAGGCATCGGGCGACATCAGCGCCGTGATCCAGGACGAGTTCGGAATCTCCCAGCCGGCCGTGTCGCAGCACCTGCGGGTGCTGCGCGAGAGCGGCTTCGCGTCCGTGCGGGCGGAGGGCACGCGCCGGCTGTACGCCGTCGACGCCGCGCCGCTGCGCGAGGTGGACGCATGGCTGGAGAGGTTCCGCGGCTTCTGGGAACAGCGGCTCGACGCCCTCGGAACGGAACTCGCACGAGGCAAGCGCGAGCGCAGGCTGAGAAAGGGAGCGAGCGGGGATGAGTGAGATCGTCGACGAGTTGAACCGCCTGCACCGGCAGGTCGGTGCACGGCAGGTCGAGGCGGGCGAGGCCCGTACGGTGCTGCTGCGGCGCACGTACGACGCCGAGTTGGCCGACGTGTGGGACGCGGTGACGTCGCCTGAGCGGATCAGCCGCTGGTTCCTGCCCGTCAGCGGGGAGTTCAAGGTCGGCGGGCGCTACCAGCTGGAGGGCAACGCCGGTGGCGAGATCCTCGAATGCGAGGAGCCCACGCGGCTGCGCGTGAGCTGGCTGTACGGGCCCGACCCGGGGTTCAGCGAGGTCGAGGTGCGGATCACGCCGGAGGGCGAGGAGGGCACGGTGCTGGAGCTGGAGCACGTGGCCGTCGTGCCGGACGAGTTCTGGGACCAGTTCGGACCGGGGGCCGTGGGCGTCGGCTGGGACCTCGGGCTGATGGGCCTCGCCATGCACCTCGCCGGCGGCGGGATGAGCAAGGAGGAGTCCGAGGCCTGGCAGCTCTCGGACGAGGGCAAGGCGTACGCGACCCGGTCCGGCGAGCTGTGGGGCGAGGCCTACACCGCCTCGGGCGCCGATGGACAGGTCGTGGCGGCCACGACGACGGCGACGATCGCGTTCTACACCGGAGCGGGGTCGTAGAGCGGCTCGAAACTTTCGAACCGTTGATGGGTGTCGTGGAGGGGCTTTCTTGAGCCAACTGAGGTCGGTGGGTGTGCAGTCTGTTGACGGCACTGGGTGTCGCTCCTAGGGTCTGCCGCGAAATTCGGAAATCCGTCCGAAACTTTCGAAGCCCCAGGAAGGGGACGAGATGGTGACCCGCACATCCATCGACCCGCCTCCCGAGCGTCGCCCTCGCCGCTCGCGCACCCGCACCGCACTGGCCCTCGGCATGGCGGGCCTGCTCGCCGCCGGCGGCGTCACCGCCCTCGCGGGCACCGCCGAGGCCGCCGGCACGCTCGGCACCGCGGCAGCCGAGAAGGGCCGCTACTTCGGCGCCGCCGTCGCCGCGAACCACCTGGGCGAAGCCCCGTACGCCTCGACGCTCAACACCGAGTTCAACTCGGTCACGCCGGAGAACGAGATGAAGTGGGACGCCACCGAGCGCACCCGCGGCACGTTCACCTTCGGCTCCGCCGACCAGGTCGTGAACCACGCCCAGAGCAGGGGCATGAAGGTCCGCGGCCACACGCTGGTCTGGCACTCCCAGCTGCCGGGCTGGGTCGCCGGCCTCGGCACCGCAGACCTCAGATCGGCGATGAACAACCACATCACGCAGGTCATGCAGCACTACAAGGGCAAGATCCACTCCTGGGACGTCGTCAACGAGGCCTTCCAGGACGGCAGTAGCGGCGCGCGGCGCAGCTCGCCCTTCCAGGACAAGCTGGGCAACGGCTTCATCGAGGAGGCGTTCCGCACCGCCCGCGCCGCGGACCCCGCCGCCAAGCTCTGCTACAACGACTACAACACCGACGGCGTCAACGCGAAGAGCAATGCCGTCTACAACCTGGTCAGGGACTTCAAGTCCCGCGGCGTACCGATCGACTGCGTCGGCTTCCAGTCCCACTTCAACAGCGCCTCCCCGGTCCCGTCCGACTACCAGGCCAACCTCCAGCGCTTCGCCGACCTCGGCGTCGACGTGCAGATCACCGAGCTGGACATCGAGGGCTCGGGCACGGCACAGGCCAACAGCTACACCAACGTCACACGCGCCTGCCTCGCCGTCTCGCGCTGCACCGGCATCACCGTCTGGGGCGTCACCGACAAGTACTCCTGGCGCGCCAGTGGAACGCCCCTGCTGTTCGACGGCAACTACAACAAGAAGCCGGCGTACAACGCGGTCCTGACCGCGCTGGGCGGCTCCTCCTCCGGTGGCGGCACCCCCGGCGCCGCCTGCACGGCCACCTACAGCAAGGCCGAAGAATGGAGTGACCGCTTCAACGGCAAGGTCACCATCACCGCGGGGAGTTCAGGGATCGGCAACTGGACCGCGACCGTCACCGTGACACCCCCGCAGAAGGTCTCCGCGACCTGGAACGGCACGCCCAGCTGGGACGCCGGCGGCAACGTCATGACGATGAGGCCGAACGGCAACGGCACCCTGGCCGCCGGAGCCTCGACGAGCTTCGGCTTCACGGTCATGAAGAACGGCACCGACGCGGCCCCGGTGATCGGCTCCTGCACGGCTTCCTGACCGACCCGGAACCGGTTTCGGACCGGCACCGGACGGGCTCAGGACCGGTGTCCGGCGCGGCGGCTTCCCCTCGCGCCGGACACACCCTCGCTCAGCCGACCCGCAGCGTCTTCTTGGCCAGTTCGTATGCCGGCAGCATCGCCCGGTGTTCCTCGGTGTCCATCCCGCCGAGGTGGATGACGACCGGCCCCTTCTCGGTGGTGACGGCCAGGGCGGTCTCCTCCTTCGTCTCCTCCAGGAGCTTGCTCGTGACGAGGTACTTCACCTCGGCACCGGAGAGATCACCCGCCTTGAAGGCGCTGTACTTGGCCTTGCTCACGCTGTTCTCGTCGGCCAGGAAGGCCTCCAGCACGGTGCGTGCGTCGTCGTCGCCCGGTTCGCCCGTCCAGATACGCAGGAAGCCGATGTTCCCCGCAGGCTTCGCGTCCACCTCGCAGGCGGCCGTGACAGGGCCCTGGTGCAGCAGCGCGTCGGCGATCTCCTGGGCCAGCTCGCTGTCCTCGGAGTCGCCGGACCCCTCACCGCTGCCACCCGCCTTGTCCTTCCCCGTCCCGGCGTCGACGGCCTCCGCCTCCCAGTACTGGGCGATGTCGAAGGTGACAGGGAGCTCGCAGTCCGATCCGGCGGCGCCGATGGTGCCCCCGCGCTTCACCGCCGTATCACCGTCACTCGCCGCCTCGGCCGACGCGGACGCCGAAGTCGATGCGCTCGCCGACGCCTTCGTGTCGTCCTCGGCCGCCCCCGAACAGCCCGTCAGCACCCCTGCCAGCAATGCCACCTGCGCCAGCCGGCGCCGTACGTGTCCCGCCCCCACCAACATGGTGATCTCCCCACCCGATCCCGCTCTTTCTGATCTTGCTCAGCGGCACACAGTATCCGAGACCACTGACAAGGCGGATTCTGGCCCTGCGGCATCATGAGGCGATGACCTCGCTGCCCTTCGACCGCTACTGCGACGCGATCGTCTCCGAAACGGAGCGGCTCAACGCCCATGTGCGCGGCACGGACATGACCTCCCCGGTGCCCTCCTGCCCCGGCTGGAACCTCGGCCGGCTGTTGCGGCACGTGGGCGGCGACCACCGCTGGGCCGAGGAGATCGTACGGACCCGTGCCACCGGTCCGGTCCCCGGTGACGGCGTGAACGACGTGACCGCGTACACCCATGAGGCCGAGGCGTTCCTGGTCCCATGGCTCGTCGAGGGCGCGTCACGGCTCAGCGCCACCCTCCGCGCCGCCGGCCCCGACGCACAGGCGTGGAACCCGTCCGACGAGCGGTCGGCGCCGGTGGCGTTCTGGGCCCGGCGCATGACCTACGAGACCGCCCTGCACCGGGCCGACGCCGCCCTGGCGACGGGGGCTGACTTCGCGCTCGACGGCGACCTCGCCGTCGACGCGGTGCAGGAATGGCTGGAGTTCTCGACGTTCCCCGAGGCGTTCGAGCCGGGTCCGGACCTGCCCGAACTGCTAGGCGCGGACCGCAGGCTCCACTTCGACGCGACCGACGCCGGAGAATGGCTCGTCGACCTCACGGGCAAGCAGCCCGTCTGGCGCCCCGGACCCGGCGACGCCACCGCGACCGCGCGCGGCCCGGTGACCGACCTTCTCCTGTACTTCTACCGTCGGCCGACAGCCGCCGTCGGAACGCAGGGCGACACCGCACTCCTCGACCTCTGGCGCACGCGCGCGGGCTTCTGGCTGGAGGCGCCGGGGGAGTGACCTACCCGACTGCGGGGCGGGTGACCACCTTGATGTTGAACGCATGGGCACCCACGCCGCCCGCGATCCCCATGAAGAGCAACGCGAAGTGCTCCTGTCCGCGCGCGGTGCGGATGCCGCCGATGTCGAGTTGGGATGACGGGGCCCAGCCGAGGTCGGTGAGCAGTCGGCCGGTGGTCCGTTTGGCTTCGGCGTCGTCGCCGGAGAGGAAGACGGTGCTGGGGCCGTCGAGATCGTTCGGGGCGATCATCACGGTCGCGTCCATGGTGCACAGCGTCTTGACGACGGAGGTCAGGGGAAGGCCTCCTGGATCTGTTCACCCAGGCTGCTGTTGGGGTGGGAGAGTTCGGTGTAGTCGTCACTGAGGCCGACCCCGACATCGATCAGCAACGTGCCGGCCAGCGCCGGTGCCCCGATGGAGTGCAGCAGTTCCACGGAGACGGTCCCGGGGGTGGCGTTGACCAGAACCTCCGCGTGGGCCGCCGTCTCGCTCAGGCCTGCCACGGGGAGGCCGAGGCCCGTACGTTCCTTCGGGTTTCGTGAACCCAGTAACACGTCGTGCCCCGCGGCACGCCATCCATGGGCCAGTGCTCGTGCGACGTTGCCGGTGCCAAGCAGTCCGATACGCATGGTGTGAGGCTAGGCGGGGCGCGGGCTCGGCAGATCGGGCCGCGGGCTCAGGCCGACCGGGACCAAGGTCGTAGTTCCGTGGTCGGTCATGTGCCGCTTTGCTGAACCGGCAACACCGTTTGTCTCCCGTCAAGGCCTCCCGCAGGCTTCATCAGCGTGGACGCGGAAGCCCTCGCGCTGCCCGTGTCCCGCCACGACATCTGTGCAAACGGGAGGCGTCATGACCGAGACATCCGCAATGAAGGCAGCCGAGTTCTGGGAGGCCCGCTATCGCGACCGCGACGGGCGTCTGTGGAGCGGCCGCCCCAACGCCCTGCTCGTGCGTGAAGCCGCCGGCCTCGCGCCGGGAAGCGCGCTCGACCTCGGTTGCGGCGAAGGGGGCGACGCGGTGTGGCTCGCCTCGCGCGGCTGGCGGGTCACCGGCGTCGACATCGCGCACACGGCTCTGGAACGTGCCGCCCTGCACGCAGCCGAGGCAGGCGTGAGCGACCTTACGACCTGGGAACGGCACGTACTCGGAGAGACGTTCCCCGAAGGTTCCTTCGACCTGGTGAACGCGCAGTTCCTGCAGTCACCGGTCGCCCTGGACCAGCAGCGGGTTCTGCGCCAGGCCGCAGCGGCGGTCGCGGCGGGCGGCACCTTGCTGATCGTCATGCACGCCGGCTGGCCGTCCTGGCAGACCGAGCCACCCTTCGATGCGGAGTTCCCCACCCTGCGGGGCGTCCTCGACGAACTCGCCCTGCCGGAGGCCGACTGGAGCGTGGAGACGCTGGACACGGTACGCAAGCCGAGCGAGTCACCCGAGGGGCTGGAAGGCTACCGGGACGACCACGTGTGGCGGCTTCGGCGCACCGCCTGACGTACGGCGCCCTCAGGCACCGTACTCCGGGCCCTGTGCCAGGCTCTGCCGCGCCCGATCCAGCACCGGCTCGCCGAACACCCAGCCGTCGGCCGTGGTGACCGAGTCGCCGGTGCCGAGGACGGCACGGGGCCGGTGCGGTTCATCGGCCGGAGTCAGACTGACACGTCGGACCAGACCTGGCGTACGGCCTCCAGCGCCGCCGCGCGATCGGCCGGCACCAGGCCGATTCGGGTGCGCCGGTCGAGCAGGTCGGCCTCGTCCAGGGCGCCTTCGTGGCGTACGGCCCACAGCAGTTCGGCGTTGGTGACGGGATGCCCCGGCAGCACGGGTTCGGCCAGGCGGGGATCCTGGGCGGCGAGTGCGTGGATGGCGGGTGCCTCGGTGCCGTAGCGCTGGATGAGGCGGTGTGGCGCCTGGAGGGAGCCGAGGGTGGCGGGAGATGCGGCGCCGACGAGGGGCAGGGTGGCCGTGGGGGAGGGGCCGGCGGTGAGCCGGCGCGCGGTGACGGCCGCGTCGACGGCGTCCTGGGCCATGCGCCGGTAGGTGGTGAGCTTGCCGCCGACCACGGTGATCACGCCGTCCGGCGAGGTGACCACTGCGTGCCGACGGGAGATGTCGGCGGTCCGCGGAGCCGAGCCGGAGCGTGTCGTCGGGGTGGTGTCGAGCAGAGGGCGAAGACCCGCGAACGCGCCCACGACGTCGTCGCGTTGGACGGGGAGGTCCAGGACGGAGCCGAGGACGTCGAGGAGGAAGCCGATGTCCGTCTCGGGCACTTCGGGAACGTCGGGGATGTCGCCCTCGACGGGCTCGTCGGTGAGCCCGACATAGACGCGGCCGTCGCCCTGGGGCAGGACGAGGACGAAACGGTTGGTCTCGCCGGGGACCGGGACGTGCAGCCCTGCGGGCAGGGCACCGAGGCGGTCGGAGCGCAGGACGAGGTGGGTGCCGCGTGAGGGGCGGATCCGGATGCCCTCGACCAGGTCGCCCGCCCAGACGCCGGACGCGTTGATCACGGCCCGGGCCCTGATCTCGCCTTCCTCGCCCGTGAGTTCGTCACGTATGCGGGCGCCGGACGCGGTGAGTTCCAGAGCCCTGACCCGGGTCAGGATGCGTGCTTCGCGTGCGGCGGCGGTGCGGGCGATCGCGGTCACCAGGCGGGCGTCGTCGGTGAGCCGGCCGTCCCAGGACAGCAAGCCGCCGCGCAGGCCCTGGGTGCGCAGGGCGGGGGCGAGGTGCCGGGTCTCCACCACGGAGAGCCGCCGTGGGGCGGGCAGGGTGGCGCGAGCCGTGCGTGCCGCCAGGCGAAGAGTGTCACCGGCGCGGAATCCGGCCCAGGCCAGGGCGGACTGGCCCCGGGAGACCAGGGGTGTCAGGGGAAGCACGAAGGGCTGGGCCCGCACCAGATGCGGTGCCGTGCGCTCCATCAACACGCCGCGCTCGACGGCGCTTTCGTGGGCCACGTCGAGCTGGGCCGAGGCGAGATAGCGCAGCCCGCCGTGGATGAGCTTGCTGCTGAAGCGCGAGGTGCCGAAGGCCAGGTCGTGCGCGTCGACGGCGACCACCGACAGACCGCGGGCCGCGGCGTCCAGGGCGACCCCGGCACCCGTCGCGCCCAGCCCGACGACCAGGACGTCCACGGCCGGACCGCCGACGGCCTCGGCCAGTTCGTGCGAGCGCCGGGCGGCGGACAGGGACGATCCGGGAACCGGGGAGTGGCGGGGCTCATGGCGTGAGGGTCCTTTCCAGGATGCTGCGCAGCTCCGCCAGGAAGGCCTCACTGCTCAGGTCGGCGTCGTCCTCGTCGGTCATGGTCCGCAAGGACAGGGTGAAGGACTGGACGATCAGCAGCAGGGCCCGTGCCTGCCGTTCGACATGGCCGGCGCGTACCGACCCGTCGGCGTGGCCTTCGCGCAGGCCGTCGGCCAGCAGGGCGAGAAGGGCCTGCTGGCTCGCGCCGCGGCGGTCGAGGACGTAGGGGAGCAGCAGTTCCGGATCGACGTCGACGATCTTCCGGAAGAGCGGATGGGCGCGGAAGGCCCCCACTCCGGTCACCAGCCCGTCGACGATCAGACCGCGCGCGCTCGTACCACCGGGCTGCCGTTCGGGCATGGCTGCCGTGGCCACCGCGACCCACTCCCGGGTCATGAGGTCGCCCACCAGGGAGCGCACATCGGGCCACCGTCTGTACAGCGTCATCCGGGAGACACCCGCGCGGCGGGCCACGTCGGTCAGCGTCGTACGGCGGACTCCGACGGCCAGGACGCAGTCGCGTACCGCGTCGAGCACCGCGTCGCTGTCCGAGTGGTTGTGACGAATAGGCGTCATGTGTCACAGTGTAACGCCTGCGGGGCCGTCCGGGACACGGCATCGCTCGAATCGACCGGTGAGGACAACAGCCAATGGACATGCTGTGGAGTGGCTGGGGCGACCCGGCCAAGGCGGCGCCGCTGCCCGAGACCGTGACCGGGCTGCTGCGCGACTGGCTCGGCGTCAAGCCGCGCACCGCCGAGCCGGTCGCCCTGGCGGACATCGCCGTACCCGAGCCGGGACTCGAACCCGTCGCACTCCAGGCCCTGTCCGCCGCGGTCGGCGGCGAAGAGCACGTCCGCACCGACGCGGAGAGCCGCATCCGGCACACGCGCGGCAAGTCCACCCCCGATCTGATCCGGATGCGTGAGGGCGAGGTCGACGACATCCCCGCGGCCGTCGTACTCCCCGCCGGCCACGACGACGTGCTCGCGGCCTTGCGCGCCTGCGCCGAACACGGCCTGGCCGTCGTCCCGTTCGGCGGTGGTACGTCCGTCGTCGGCGGCCTGGCCCCCGCCCGCCGCGGCCCCTTCGTCGCCCTGGACCTGCGCCGCATGGACCAGTTGCTCGCCCTCGACCCGGTCTCCCGCACCGCCACCCTGCAGCCCGGACTGCGCGCGCCGCACGCCGAGGCGCTGCTGGCCGAACACGGCTTCACGCTCGGCCACTTCCCCCAGTCCTTCGAGTGGGCCACCATCGGCGGCTTCGCAGCCGCCCGCTCCAGCGGCCAGGCGTCCGCCGGCTACGGCCGCTTCGACGAGATGGTCCTGGGCCTGACCGTCGCCACCCCCGAGGGCACCCTCGACACGGGCCGCGCGCCCCGCTCGGCGGCCGGCCCCGACCTGCGGCAGCTCGTGCTCGGCTCGGAGGGCGCGTTCGGCGTCATCACGTCCGTCACCCTGCGGATCCGTCCCGTACCCGCCACCCGCGTGTACGAGGGCTGGCGCTTCGACTCCTTCGAGGCGGGCGCCGCCGCGCTGCGCCGCCTCGCCCAGGACGGCCCGCGCCCGACGGTCCTGCGGCTGTCCGACGAGACCGAGACGCTGATCGGCCTCGCCCAGCCCGACGCCATAGGTGCCGCCGTCGACGGGCAGCAGTCCCAGGGATGCACGGCGATCGCCGGCTACGAAGGCACCGGCGAGGACACGACGTACTGCAGGGAGCGTGCGTCGGCCGTCCTCCGGGACTGCGGCGGAACCCCGCTGGGTGAGGAACCCGGACAGCGCTGGATGCACGGCCGTTACTCGGCGCCGTATCTGCGGGACTCCCTGCTGGACGCCGGCGCGTTCGTCGAGACACTGGAGACGGCGACCTTCTGGTCCCGCGTGCCCGAGCTGTACGCCTCCGTCCGCGACGCCCTGTCCACCACGCTCACCGAGGCCGGCACTCCACCCCTGGTCATGTGCCACATCTCCCACGTCTACGAGAACGGCGCCTCGCTGTACTTCACCGTCGTCTCGGCGCAGGGCGACGAGCCGGTGGTGCACTGGGAGAAGGCCAAGCACGCCGCCAACGAAGCGATCCTCGCCGCGGGCGGCACCATCAGCCACCACCACGGCGTGGGCATCGACCACCGCGACTGGTACGTCCGCGAGGCGGGGCCCCTCGGTATCGAGGCGCTCCAGGCGGTGAAGCGCCGACTGGACCCGCAGGGCCTGCTCAACCCCGGGGTCCTCCTCCCCCTCGACTGACCCCGTCCGCACCACGTCATCCCCCGGGCCCCCGGGCCCCGGGCCCCCGGGCCCCCGGGCCCCCGGGCCCCCGGGCCCCCGCGGGTCCCGGGTCCCCCGCTCATCCACCACCTCCTCCGCCCGCCTCCGGCAGCACCCTCCCGTCGGCCCGAAAGGCACCCCCGATGCGACAGTTCACCGCCATCGTCAACCCCACGGCGGGCGGATCCGCCTCAGCTGCCGCACTGCTGAGCGTGGCCAGGCCGCTGCGGGAGGCCGGGGCCGACCTGGAAACCGAGTACAGCCGCAGCCTGGCCCACGCGCAGGAACTGGCCCGTGACGCCGGGGAGCGGGGCCGGGTCGTGCTCGCCGTCGGCGGCGACGGTATCGCCGGCGGTGTCGGCGGGGCCCTCAGCGGCACCGACGCCCTGCTCGGCCTGGTCCCCGCCGGCCGCGGCAACGACTTCGCCCGGGCGCTGAACCTGCCCACCGAGCCCGCCGCCCTCGCCGAGGTACTGCTCCACCACGAACCCCGGCAGGTCGACACCATCGAGGTTGAGTCGGCCGTACACGACCGTACGGTGGTGCTCGGCAGCGTGTACGCCGGCGTCGACGCCCTGGCCAACCGCCACGCCAACGAGGCCACACTGCTGCGCGGCTCGGCCTCCTACTACGCGGGCGGCCTGCGCGCCGTCACCACCTGGCGCCCCGCGCGCTACCGCGTCACCGTCGACGGCCAGGAACATCTGCACACCGGCTACACGGTCGTGGCCGCCAATTCCGGCTACTACGGATCCGGCCGCCTGATCGCCCCCGACGCCCGCGTGGACGACGGTCTGCTGGACGTCGTGATGATCCGCGAGGCGCCGCGCCGGCTGTTCTTCGCCCTGATGAACGAGCTCAAGACCGGCGCCCACGTTCATCGCCCCCAGGTGCAGATCCTGCGGGGCAGGGAGATCCGTATCGCGGCCGACCGCGAGGTGCCCTACGGCGCGGACGGCGAGGTGGAGGCCACCCTGCCGGTCACGGTCAGGGTTCTGCCGGGAGCACTGCGCGTCCTGTGCTGAGGCCGGGCCCCGGGTGTTTCCCGGGCGGCCGAGTCGGACGACCGGCCGCCCGCCGTGACCGAGTCATGTCGTCCGTGCGTGGCATGCGCTACCCGCAGGTCATACGCCCCTCGCGGGGCACGCGCCGCTGGCAGACAATGCGCTTTCCGCGGGACACGCGCCGTCAGCAGACAAAATGTGCTTTCCGCGGAGCACGCGCCGTCATCCGCTGCCCAGCCCTCCGCGGGGCGGGCACCGCCCGTAAGGCAATTGCCCCACGCACCACAGGTCATCCGCCGTCCACGGGCATCCGCGGGCGCGCCGTGAGCTGCTCCGGGGCGGGGGTGTGGCCGGCCTCGGCCTGGATGAGCAGCGAGAGCAGTTCGGCCACCGGCAGTCCGGCCTCGGCGGGGTGCCGCAGCACCTTGTCAGCCTCGACCCGGTAGGTGTTGGAGCGCCCCTCGCGGGTGTGGGACAGATAGCCGTCCTGCTCCAGGTCGGCAATGATCTTCTGCACAGCGCGCTCGGTGAGTCGGCAGTGCGCGGCAATGTTCCGGATCCGCACGTTCGGGTTGTCGGCGATGGCCGCGAGGACGCGGGCATGGTTCGTCAGAAACGTCCATCCGGTGTGCGGCTCAGGGACTCCATCCATGCCCCAAGAGTAGGGCTGGTTGTTCACGAATACAAATACACGCACTCAATTTCATGTATCTGTTGACGTGTTCCATGGTTCGGGTTCACTCTTGTAGCGAGACGGGGGAGTACCTGAGAGAGAGGCGGTCATGCCCGAGCTCGCGTCCTCTGCGCAGCCCTCTGACTGGGGCGCTGCCGACTTTGCGAAGTACGACGGCGAACCGGCGGCGACTTCGTCGTGGCCGCTGGTCACCACCGTCCGCGCGGACGGTGACAGGGCCATGGTGAAGGTCTCCGGAGAGCTCGACCTCGACAGCAGCGAGCGACTCCAGAGCGTCCTGCGCGAAGCCCTGAACCGCTCGGTCCGCGGCATCGACCTGCATCTGGAGGGCGTCACCTTCTGCGACTGCTCCATCCTCAACACGCTGCTCAACATGCGCCGCCTAGCCCTGGAGCAGGGCAAGACGGTCGCGATCCACACAACCAGTAGGACAGTCGACCGCCTGCTCTCCCTGACCGGCACGCACTCGCTGTTCGGCCGGCTCGACGCGGATGGGTACGCGGACGGGCACCCGGTCGGGCATGCCGCGGTCGATGGGCACGCCCAGGACCCGGAGGCGCCCGAGGGTGCCCATCACGATCTGCGGATAGAGGTCGCCCAACTGCGCCGGGCGATGCAGACCCGGCCCACCATCGACCTGGCCCGCGGAATCCTGATGGCCTCGTTCAGCCTGAGTTCCGAGGAGGCCTGGACGGTACTGGTCACGGCTTCCCAGAACACCAACACCAAACTGCATTCCTTGGCCGGTGACCTCGTCACCGCGGTCAAGGGCGATGCGCTGTCCGAAGAGGTGCAGGAACATCTGTCGGCCGCGGTCGCCAGGGTCAACGCCGTCATCCCCGAGCGCTGAGGGCAACACTCCGCACGTCGGGGTTGCGCCGCGAACGGGCACCCCGGCAGGGTTCGGATGTGCCCACCTTGCTGATCGTGCATCACACACCCTCGCCCAACTGCCAGGCCATGCTCGAAGCCCTCATCTCCGGTGCCACGGCGCCGGAGATCGAGAACGTCGAGGTCGTGCGCCGGCCGGCACTGTCGGCCACGGCCTCCGACGTGCTGGCCGCCGACGGCTACCTCCTCGCCACCCCCGCGAACCTCGGCTACATCTCCGGAGCCCTCAAGCATTTCTTCGACCAGGTCTACTACCCCTGCCTGGACGCGACCCAGGGGCGGCCCTTCGGCTACTACGTGCACGGCGGCAGCGACGTCACCGGGGCGGTACGGGCGATCGACTCGATCACGACGGGCCTGGGCTGGCGCCGGGCGGCGAATCCGGTGACCGTCACGGGCGAGCCCACCAAGGCGGACACCGAGGCCTGCTGGGAGCTCGGGGCCACGCTCGCCGCCGGACTGATGGGCTGACCTGGACGGCAGTGTCTCCCAACACCCCACACTGACCAGGGTGTTTACCTGCGTTGTGAGAAACTTCTGTGAATCCGTGAGTCGTTTGAACACAACGCGGCCCGTCTCCGTATTGGACCGGGGGATTTTCATGCCCTGACCGATCACGAGGCGTAGGAGTACTTCCTTGGGACGCAGCACGCGAAGACGCCCCACGGGCGCACGGCGCGCGACTTTGCAGCGGTCGCGCTGATGTTGGGCGGCGGCGGCCTGGTCGCGGCCAACGTCTATGCCTCGGCCACCGAGGACGGCGGAGCGGATCCCGCCCGGACGCTCTCCACCCCGGCCGGCACGATCGACTGCCCGGATGTCGGCAGCGAACTGACGGACGTGCCGGACGGAGCGCGGGAGGACGTCGCGAAGGAACTCGCGCTCCTCGACCAGCAGATAGCCGAGGCCTACCAGCGGCTGCAGGAGTCGGCTCAGGCCATCCAGCAGGACGCGGGCTTCGCCGACAGCGCGATCATGAATCCGCTCAAGGACAAGCGGGCCGCGACGATCGAGCGGATCGCCGTCGCCGTCGACCGCGTGGGAGACCGGCCCGAAGGCCTGGACTCCCTCGCCGCCTGCACCCTGCGCGCCGCCGACAACGGCACCGGTGAGGACGGCAACGGCGGCGACCAGGAGCAGGGCGGCGACAACCAGGACGGCGCGGACCAGGGCAACGAGCAGCCCGGGAACGGCGACCAGGCGGGCAACGGTGGCCAGGCGGGCAACGGCCCGGTCGCCGCGGACTACGTGGACATCAAGTCCGTTCAGCCCAACGTGTCCGGCCCGGCCCAGCAGAAGGGAGCCTCCCGGGGCACCTTCGCCACCAGCTGCGGCGTCAACGAGAATGGCCTGTTCAACTCCGACAACGTCATCGTGGCCCCCGGCGTCTCCAACGGCGCCCACCACTTCCACGACTACATCGGCAACCAGTCCAACGACGCCTTCGCGAGCGACGAGGACCTGGCGAACGCCGAGACGAGCTGTGTCGACCAGGGCGACAAGTCCACGTACTACTGGCCCGTGATCCGGCTCCAGAACGGCAGCCAGGAACAGGACGCCAACTCGCCCGGCGGTGGCATCGAGGGCAACGCCGGCGAGATCGTCACTCCCAAGGCAGTGACGCTGGACTTCGTGGGCAACCCCCGCAGCAAGGTCGCCGAGATGCCGCGCCTGCTGCGCATCATCACCGGTGATGCCAAGGCCTTCGTCAACGGCACCGCCAACGCCAACGCCTCCTGGAGCTGCACCGGGTTCGAGGACCGTCAGCTGAAGGACAAGTACCCGCTGTGCCCGCAGGGCAGTGACGTGGTGCGCACGTTCAAGTTCCAGAGCTGCTGGGACGGACAGAACATCGACAGCGCCAACCACCGCACCCACGTGGCGTTCGCGGCGGCCGACGGCAGCTGCGCGAACGGGTTCAAGGCCATCCCGCAGCTGGTGCAGCGGATCGTGTACGACGTCGACGCGCCCAGCCTCCAGGACGGCGGGAAGACAACCCCGCTGTTCGCGGTGGACTCCTTCCCCGAGCAGCTGCACAAGCCGGTCACCGACCACGGCGACTTCATCAACGTCTTCAGCGAGGACCTGATGGGCGAGATGGTCGACTGCATCAACGAGGGCCGCGAGTGCGGCGCCGGAGCGGGCGACGGCGGTGAACCGGGCGGCGAGGAGCCGACCGAGGAACCGACGCAGGCTCCCAGCACCCCGCCGGCGGGCGGGAACGACGACCCCGGCAACGACAAGCCGGAGCCCGGCGACGACGGGGACAAGCCGACCGACGCGCCGGCGACCGAGGACCCCGCGACCGACGAGCCCGCCACGCAGGAGCCCGCGACGGAGAAGCCTGCGACGGACGAGCCTGCGACGCAGGAGCCCGCGACCGAACCGGCGGAGGAAGACGGCAAGCCCACGCTGTCGAGCACGGTGGCGCCCAAGGCCGACGGCACTCCCACGGCGAACGAGGCCGAGGGCGGCCAGTCACAGGGCGGCTCGGGAAGCACACCCGCGCAGACCCAGCCCGCCGCGGTCGGCGACGACTCCGGCGGTGGTTCCGGGACGGAGCCGCAAGCGGTCGGGAATGGTGACCTGGCGGAGACGGGCACGTCGCTGTGGCCCGCCGCGGCCGGCGCCGTGCTCCTGATGGGCGGCTTCCTGCTGCTCATGCGCACGAGGCGCCGCGCCGAGTGAAGGTGCGGACAGACACCCCGTAACGGCGTCCGACGCCGATACGTTCCAGGGGCCCGGACCGGTCATCCCGGTCCGGGCCCTCTGGGCTTTGCGGCTCGCAGCTCCGTCCAGGGAGTGCCGCTGCCGTCATCCGCCGATCATGGCGTGGGGATGCCCGCCGGCCGCGCCGGGCGGCCCAGACGGACCGGTACGCCGGGGGAGTACAGGACGCTGACCGGGGCGGTGCTCGGCGCGGACAGCCCTGCCGCGGTGATCAGGTTCTCCTCGCAGGTGACCAGCTCGGCACGGTACAGCGGCCACCGAGGGTGGTGGTTGGGCAGATACGCCACCGGCTCGGGACCGCCGAAGAAGGCGTTGTGCATACCCCAGCGCGCGGTGAGGAAGTGCTCCAGCTCGGTGGGCTCCTCGATGCGCTCACCGGTGCGTACGGTGATCCGGCTGGACGCGCCGCGCGGCCCTGGCCAGCGACGGGAGCTGGTGTACGTGACCGTGTCGCCGACCGAACGCACGGCCATCCGGGACCACAGATACGGCAACCGGAACCCGACCCGCCCCATCACCACCGGAATCAGCCGGGAGGCGTCCATCGACCGGAACACGACGCCGCGGCGCCCGTGTGCGTCCACCGAGTACAGGCGCACGTTGGTCTCGGGAAACGTCCCGAGATACGGCACCCCGGGCAGCCGCAGCCAGCCGACCCGATGCATCCGGAAGGCGACGAGCCCGACGTACGTGACCCCGTCATGCGTGTCCGCGACGGTACCCCTCGGCAGCAGGCCCGCCACGACATCCGGCTCCACGGCCCAGTGGATGAAGGCGAGGTCGAGCCACTGCTGGGTCAGCAGCGGGGTGTGTATGTGGGCGGGGGCATCAGGGGTGACAGGAGACGGTTTCGGCACACAGCCAGGATGTCAGAGTCGCACTCCGACGCCGCAGGCACTGCCGGATCCAGCGCGCCGGACGCCGTCCGTCACCTGCCCGACGGTCCCTCGTAGCGCGCGGCGACACCGGTGAGGTACCCCCGCAGCATGAGCCCGGCTTCGTCGAGAAACCCCGCATCGCCCTCGGGGTCACGACGGAAGGCCTCCTGCGCGAGGGCGTCGGCGGCGAGAACCGCCGCATGGCAGGCCAGGGCGAGCGCCTCGTCGTCCTGGGCGACGCCGAGGGCCAGCAGGATGCGCCGGATCCCGTCCGCCATACGGCGCTTGTGCTCACGGTCCGCTGCCCGGGTCCGCTCGGTGAGGATGCTGCCGAACCACAGGGCCCGGAAGCCGTGCTCGGTGCGATAGATCGCGGCGTACGCGTCGATGAGCACGCCGACGGGATCGTCCCACTGCTCGGCCCCGGCGGCGCCCACGAGGTCGTCCATGGCGCTCTCGAGCCGGGCGAAGTACCCGGCCGCCAGGGCATCGATGATCGCGTCGCGGTCGGGCAGGTACTGGTACAGCGAACCGACCGAGACCTGCGCCTCGGCGGCGACGCGGGTCGTGGTCAGCGCCTGGACGCCCTCCTCGACCAGAACGCGCTCCGCCGCCTGGAGCACGCGGGCCAGCCGGGCCTTGCTGCGCGCCTGCTGAGGAGTGCGGCGCAGCGGGACATGCCAGGCGCCGCCGCCGAGTTGCGGGGCGGGATCGCCCATGTGCGGCCTCGAAACTGAACGTGACATTGTTTCAGGTTTACGTTAGCGTCGCGTACATGACCGACTCAAGCTCAGCGCTGGGTCAGGAGCGCGCCGCCGTGGCCGAGGCGTGCCGGCGCCTGGGGGCGGAGGGGCTGCTCATCGGCACGGCCGGCAACGTCAGTATGCGGATCGAGGACCGTGTCGCGATCACGGCCACGGGCACGGTGCTCGCGGAACTGACGGTCGACCAGGTGACCGTGGTCGATCTCGAAGGAAACATCGTCGCCGGGACCCTGCAACCCACCTCCGAACTGGACCTGCACCTCGGTGTCTACCACCGCTACGGCACCGGCGCGGTCGTCCACACCCACGCCCCGATGGCGACCGCGCTGTCCTGCGTACTCGACGAACTGCCTTGCATCCACTACCAGTTGCTGAGCCTGGGCGGCTCGGTGCGCGTGGCGCCGTACGCGACGTTCGGCACACCGGAGCTCGCCGAGTCCGTCCTGACGGCCCTGGAAGGCCGTAGCGCCGCGCTGATGGCCAGTCATGGCTCGGTCACCCACGCTCCCACGCTGGCCAAGGCGGTCGAGCACGCCCTGCTGCTGGAGTGGGCGTGCGGCGTCTACCAGCACGCGGCCGCCCTCGGAAAGCCCCGCGTCCTCGACGAACACCAGCAACTCGCGGTGATCGAGGCCGCGCTCGCCCGGAACTACGGCACCACCCACCCCGTACCGCCCGCGCAGGAGGGACACCGATGAACGTCGTCACGATGGGCGTGCATGTGCTGGACGTGCTGGTGCGGCCGGTGGGGGCGATCCCCGAGGGCCAGGGTGCGACCCTGGTGGAGGACATCAGGATGACCGCCGCCGGAACAGCCGGCGGCACCGCGCTCACCCTCGCCAAACTCGGCGCGTCCGTGAGCAGTGCCGGGGCGATCGGCTCGGACCCCGCCGGGGACATGCTCGTCCAACTCCTCGGCACGGCGGGCATCGACACGCGCTTCCTCGTCCGCCGCACGGACACCCCCACCTCCGCGAGCGTCCTGCCCATCCGCCCCAACGGCGACCGGCCCTCGCTGCATCTGCTGGGCGCCAACATCACGTACGGCCCCGACGACGTGCCCTGGGACGCGATCGCCGAGGCGAGCCACCTTCATCTCGGCGGCCCCGAGCTGATGGGCGTCGACACCGCCACGCGCGTCCTGTCGTACGCCAAGGAGCACGGTGTGGTCACCTCGGTGGACCTCCTCGCACCCGGCGCGCTCGGGAGCTTCGAGCAGATCCAGTCAGCGCTGCCGTACGTCGACCACCTGCTGCCCAACGAGGACCAGGTCCTGGGCTTCACCGGTGAGGCGGACCTGGTGACGGGGGCGAAGAAGCTCCTCGCGGCCGGAGCAGGCCTGGTCGCGGTCACCCGCGGCGGCGACGGAGCCCTGCTGGTGACTCCCGAGGGCACTGAGAAGGTGCCCGCCTTCGCGATCGACGTCGTGGACACCACCGGCTGCGGCGACGCCTTCTCGGCCGGCTTCGTCCGCGGCATGGGCCTGGGTCGCACGCCCTACGACTCCGCCGTCCTCGGCAGCGCCACGGCGGCCTTGGTGGCCCAGGGGCTCGGCAGCGACCACGGGGACTTCGACCTCGCCGGCGCGGACGCGTTCGCGGCGGCAGGCAGGCCGCGCGGATGACCAGGCAGTGAGGCCGGCTTGTTGACGAGTGTCAGTTGAGGGCCGTCTCCATGTCCGCCTGCCAGTACGTGACGCTCAGGGCGCTGTCGTAGTGGACGCCCTTAGCCGGCAGGGGCGGGGTGGCCGACGGGCCGCCGGAGCTGTTCGGCGTCCTGCCCTGGAAGGCGACCGTGAGCGCGCGGCCGGTGTCGCCGCCCGTGCCGCTGCCGTCGGCCGCGCTGAGCCGGACGCCCGCGTAGCCCGAGGCGCCCGGCTCCAGCGTCGGCACGGCTTGCGGCTTGGTGTCGTCGAACGCCTGCGGCACCCACTGCATCTCGTCGAAGCGGAGCACCGGGTAGTACATCAGGGCGCACGGCTTCGAGCCGGTGTTGGTGACGGTGAGCAGCATGTGGTTCAGCGGGCGGGGGACGGGCCGTGCCGTGGTCCTGGTGTTGGATCCGTTGCAGGTGGCCAGGTCCTGCGGGGCGTTCGAGTCGTCGGTAGTGCCGCTGCCGCTGCCGCTGCCGCTGCCGCTGCCGCTGCCGTTCTGCGCGGGCTGGCCCGTCTGCGAGGACTGGTCCGACTGCTGCCCGGAGCCCGCGCTCTGCCCCGGCTGATCGGACGGCTGGTCGTCCGCAGGCTTTGACGTGTCCGCCATCGCGGACGGTGACGTCGTCTGCGAGGCGCCCTCGTCGCGGGTGCCGGAGCCGTTCTCGCATGCGGTGAGGGCGAGGGCGGCGACGGCGGCGCCGGTGGCGGCGAGAAGGCGGGCGTGGCGGAAGGCGCGCATGGCTGATTCCTTGTCGGTGCAAAGGACTTGAAGGCATCCGCTCGACCGGTTGCCGGGAGCGGCGTGCTTGGATGACCTGAGCTTGTCCGGTGATCCGTCCCGGCCGCCACCTCCGGTTGGCGATCAGGGACACTGGAACGGCTGCAAAGGATCTGACCTGGAGAAACGTCCATTCCCTGGAACGGGGGAACGGGACGCGGGGGATGGAGGAACGGTGTCGGAAGGCACTGCTGCGACCGATTTCGCGGCGTTTCTGAGGCAGTTGAAGGACCGCTCGGGACTCAGCTACGGGGTCCTCGGCAAACGGCTGCACATGAGCACCTCGACGCTGCACCGGTACTGCAACGGGGATGCCGTCCCCACCGACTATGCGCCCGTGGAGCGGCTGGCCCGGCTGTGCAAGGCCTCGCCGGAGGAACTGGTGGAACTGCATCGGCGCTGGGTGCTGGCGGATGCGTTGCGGGGAAGGAAGGGGTGGCGGCGGTGACTCCGGGCCCTGGGGAGGCCGGGGCCGGCCCTGCGGGGGCCAGTGAGGGCCTCGTCGAGACAGACGGGCGTCCTCCTGCGCCGGATACGCCGGATACGCCGGATGTGCCGACCGCCTCCGCTGAAGGGGCGGCCGGCGTGCCCGACCCCGGCCGGACCGGCTCCGAGGCCACGCCCACCCCGGGTCCCGCCCTCGCCGACGTCACCGGTCCCCTCCAGCGCACCCACCCGGCCCGCCCTCGCCGCCGTACCGCACTCCTCGCCGGTGTCGCGGTGGCCGCCGTTCTCGGGGCCGCCGCGCTCGCCATGAACCTGCCGACGGACGGGAGCCAGGGCAACGACGACAGGGAAGGCAGCGTCGGAGCCGCCGCCTCGAAGGACGTCACCGCTCCACCGGCCAAGGCCTCGCCGCAGTCGTCGCCGTCTGGCTCGCGGAGCGCCGAGCCGGGCGGGACGAACTCCCCCTCGCCCTCCGCGAACCCGACGAAGAACGGGCCCAACGGCGGTGCGGACACCGGTGACAAGACCGACGCCACGCCACCGCTGACCGTGAACGTCCGCCCCTACAGCTGGGAACACCCCTGCTACCAGCACTACTTGATCGACCGGCCCGCGACGGATGTCGGCCCGCCCCCGGTCGAACAGGACGCGCCGGCCTGGGTCGGCTCGTACAAGGCGGTGACGGCCGGGGAGCAACTGGTGACGCTGACCGTCCAGGGCACCGGCGAGGAGACGGTGGTGATCGAGAGCCTTGAGGTCCGCGTGGTCAGCAAGGACACGCCGCCGGCCTGGAACGACTATGTGATGGGCGTCGGGTGCGGCGGCAACGTGCCGACACGTCCCTTCACCATCGCCCTCGACGCCGCACGTCCGGACGTCGTGGCCGGGGCCGGGCAGCGCGACTTCTCCTTCAAGGTGAGCGAGTCGGACCCGGAGGTCTTCGAAATCACCGCCGACGCCTCCGCATACGACGTGACCTGGTATCTGGAGCTGACCTGGTCCAGCGGGGGCCGAAAGGGCACGCTGGTCGTCGACGACAACGGCAAGCCGTTCCGGACGAGCGGCAATAACGGTCGACCGGCCTACGAGTTCCCACTTGGCGGCGAGAAGTGGCTGAAGTCGGTGGGGGGATAGGGGAGACCCCACGGTGTCGGGACGGCTTGAATCGGGGTTCGCGGTGACAGGCGATTGGCGGATGGATCGGATCGGGGCTGCTCTCCGCGGCGAGAATCCGACAGTGCTGCGGCGACTCGGGTCAGGGTTCGCGGTGATCGGCGACGTCCAGTTCCTACCGGGCTACTCCGTTCTCCTCATGGATGAACCCGGTGTCCAACGGCTATCCGACTTGCCGAAGGCCGAGCGGCTGGCGTTTCTCTCCGATATGGATCGGCTCGGCGAAGCGGTTGAACTGGCTTGTCGGCGTCTGGACCCCGATTTCCGCCGGATCAATCTGGAGATCCTCGGCAATACGGACCCGTTCCTGCATGCCCATGTGTGGCCACGGTACGAGTGGGAGCCGACCGAATTGGTGGGCAAGCCGGTGTGGCTGTATCCGGCTGATCGATGGAGTGACGAGCGATTCAGACTCGCTCCGCAGCATGACGTGGTGAGGGATGCGATCAGCAGCGAATTGGATCGGTTGCGATCGATGCCCTGACGGTGCGAGTGCCGATTGCGTCGGCAAGAAAGAGGTCCCGCTGCCGCCCCCGGAGGAACGCGCGTTCTGCGCGAAAAGTGGTCGGGGGTGGGAGTCCGGACGGGACCCGGGCGGGGAGTGCGGGAGAAGTACGCGTACTTCCTTGAGAGCGCGCGGACCAAGCTGGCCGCCGCTGCGGTCGAGGAGCCCGGTCTGGACGAGGAGGAGGCCCTTCGGGGGGAGGACGCGGCGGCGGACGTCATCACAGCGGGAGTCGAGCAGCGGACGGGCCCGGACGACGCCGACGATGTCGAGGCCCTGTCCGCGCTCCGGCCCTGCGTGCTGTTCGGCAGCTCGCAGGGCATCAGGTGGCCCTCACCCAATGCCCCGGATCCGCCTCAGACTTCGAGGCGTTCCGTGTGCGCCTCGGTCGGCGGAAACGGGGTCGGGCTCGTCATGCCCGCCGACCAGAATCCACTGGTGCCGGGGATGGGCGTCACGGCATTGAGATACGGCGCCGGCGCCGCGCCGGCCCGGCCCCGATCGAGGGTCCAGGCGCTTCCGTCCCGGCGTAGGTACGTACTGCGACTCTGGTCCTGGAAGTTCCAGCCCGAGATCCACGCGGCCCGACCTTGCGTATCGCCCGCGATTCCGGTCAACGAGCCCGCGACGAACCCCGCTTCCACCCGCGTCCAGGCCGTGCCGTCCCAGTGGCTCAGGGAGGGGTTGCCCGGACGGCCGGGCGGCCCGCCGACGCCCATCTCGGTGCCCACCGCCCATACATCGTCCGGACCGGCCGAGTGGAGGTCGGCGATGCTCAGGCGCAGGCCCGCCACCGGGGGCAGTACGGTCCACGCTCCGTCCCAGCGGGCCACGAGCCCGGACCATCCGCCGCCGTTCGACTGGTCGCCGCTCACCCAGACCTCGCCGGACGAGTGCAGGGCCACCCGGTACAGATTGACGCTCGCCACGGGCAGCGGGTCCAGCCATTGCCAGCGTTGCCCGTCCCCGTGCAGCAGACGGGCGGCGCCGCCTCGGCTGCCGCAGATCCACACCTGCCGGTCCGGGCCGACCGCGACGGCGTTCAGCCGAACGTCCGCCTCGCCTTGGCCCGGGAACGTGGCCTCGCGCCAGGTTGTTCCGTCCCAGCGCAGCAGAGGGCTGCTGCCGGTGCCGACGGGCTGGCCCACACTCCACGCCGCGGTGGCGCAGACACCGGCGACATCGCTCAACCGCGTGTGGTTCAGATGCGCCAGGTCGGTCTTCGTCCACGCGCTGCCGTTCCACAGCATGGCCAGGGCTCGCCCCTGCGACGGCCCGCCGCGGCCCTCCTCGCCCACGGCCCAGGCCAGTTGAGGTCCGACAGCGGCGATACGCCGCAGCTGCGCGGCCGGAGTGCTGCCAGGCGCCGGCACGGCCTGCCAGCCCTGTGTACGGGGCGTAGGTAAGTCGGCCAGGGCCTGACCCGGGCCAAGCGCGACTCCCGACAATGCGCCGATCGCCCCTGCCACAAATCGCCTTCGTCTCACCGCGGTGTACCTCCAGGCCGTAGGGCGCACAGGAGGCACCACCGTGAACCAGCGAACCCCAGAGGTCTAGATACACACATGACAAAGCTCGCGGGGGCGGGGAGGGGAGGGCGCGCTCAGTATCTGCGGCCGCCCCGCAGCGCCAACCGTTCCCCGGCGAACCGCTCGCGGAAGCCGCGGTCGTGCGAGACGGCGACCACCGCTCCCGGGTACGCCGCCAGCGCCGCCTCCAGGTCCTCGATCAGGTCGAGCGCGATGTGGTTCGTCGGTTCGTCGAGTACGAGCAGGTCCGCGGGCCGGGTCACCAGGATCGCGATCTGCAGTCGCCGTTGCTGGCCCGCCGACAGCGCGGCCACCGGGGTGTGCAGGTCATCCTCACGGAACAGGCCGAGGGCCAGGAGCGGTTCGGCGTACTCGTCGGGCAGGCCGGGCCGTCCGGCCGCGAAGGCGGCGAGCAGCGGGAGCCGTGTGGAGCGCGCGGGCAGTTCCTGCGCGAGGTACCCGATCCGCGCGGGGCGGAGTGCCGCGCCCGCATCCGGCTCCAGGTCGCCGGCCAGGACGCGCAGCAGTGTCGTCTTGCCCGCCCCGTTCTCGCCGGTGACGAGCAGTCGCTGCCCCGGCGCGATCGTCAGCGTCCCGTCCAGGCTCAGCCGCTCGCCGACCACCACGTCGTCGAGTGCGGCGAGTGGGTGCTCGACGCAATACCCGCCGCCCGCCGCCGACAGGGCCGCCCTGAACCGCAGCGGTTCCGGGGGCGCCGCGACCGGGTTGCGCCGTAGGTGGGCCAGCCGTTCCCGGGCCGCACGGACCTGCCCGCCGAGCTTGGCCTCGTGCGAGCGGCGGTGCTTGCCGAAACCCTGGCGGGGGTCCTTGCCGGTGCCGGCGAGCCGCTTGCCGGCGGCGTCGACGAGCTCCTCGGTACGGGCCACTTCCTCGACCCAGTCCGCGTACTCCTGCTCCGCGCGGCGACGGGCGGCGGCCTTCGCGGTGCGGTAGCCGGTCCAGCCGTCGCCGTACCGGTGCACGGTGTGCGCATCCCGGTCGACTTCGAGGATCGTGGTGGCGATGCGTTCGAGGAAGCCACGGTCGTGGGTGACCGCGACGACGGTGCCGCGGTGTGCGCGCAGGTGTTCCTCGAGCCAGTGGACGCCCGTCGCGTCGAGGTGGTTCGTCGGCTCGTCCAGGAGCAGCAGCTCGGGCGCGGCGGCCAGTACGCAGGCGAGCGCGAGCCGTGACTGTTCGCCGCCGGAGAGTGAGCCGAGCACGCGGTCACGGGTGATCCCGGCGACCCCGACCCCGTGCATGGCGGCGTCGACGCGGGCGTCCGCCTCGTATCCGCCGCGTTCCTGGTAAGCCGTCAGCAGTTCGCCGTACGTGGCGAGTTCGTCGGGCGATGCCTCGCCGAGGCTCCCCTCCGCCTCGCGCAGGCGGCGCTCCATGTCACGCAGTTCGGCAAGGGCGAGGTCGACCGCGTCCTGCACGGTGCAGTCGGCATCGAGGTCGAGGGTCTGGGTGAGGTGGCCGACGCCACCGGGGAAGCTGACGGTGACCTCCCCGGCGTCCGGCCCCTCGGATCCGGCCAGCAGTCGCAGGAGGGTGGACTTGCCGGAGCCGTTCTCGCCGACGACGGCGGCTTTCTCGCCGGGGCGGACGGTGAAGGTGACCTGGTCGAGGACGGTGCGGGTGCCGTAGGACTTGGTGACGCCGTTGACGGACAGCTGTGCCACGGCAGTGGGGGCAACGGTGTGGGCGCGTTCGCGCATGTGACTTTCCCTGGGTATGCGAAGTGTCTACGGGCAGCAGAAACGGCGGCATCGGCCGTGCCCGGACTCAGAGAAAGAAGAAGAAGCGCATGGGGCCACTATAGCAAGACGATGCGTATCGTCTCAACTCGTGCGGTGGTGGTCGGGCAGTGGCGACACCGGCGCCGATAGCGTGGTGGTGTGGCTGACCTCGACGAACCGATCCACGTCGTCGCTCCTGATCCGGCCTGGGAAGGTCAGGGGCGGGCGCTGGTCCGGGACGTCTCGGCAGCTCTGCGGGGACTGCCCGTGGATGTGGCGCACATCGGATCCACTGCCGTTCCAGGACTTGAGGCCAAGCCGGTCATCGACGTTCAGGTCGGCTGCCCGGCCGGCGGAATCGAGGTTGCGGTCGCCCGCATCGAGCGGCTGGGCTTTGAGTGTCTGGGGGAGGCCGGTGTCCCCGGGCGCCAGTATCTGCGCCGGCGTTCCGGACTGTCGGCCAATGTCCATGTGGTCGAGCGGCAGGGGCGATTGTGGGTCGACAACCTGCTCTTCCGGGACTATCTGATCGCTCATCCGGACGTCATGGCCCGATATGCAGCCGCGAAACGGGAGGCCGCTCGGAGGGCGTCGACTCTGCTGGCGTACTCGGATCTGAAAGCGCAGCTCGTGGCGGAGGTCATGACGGCGGCGCGAGGTGCCGCAGATCCTGGGCGGGCTTCGTGGGGGAAGTGCGCCGGTGAGCATGGTGACGACCCCGCTCTGCCACGCCTCGGCGCGTGCCGCGCGCAAGGTGGCGGTGAGCGAGTTGCGGCTGACGCGCCGGTAGCGGGCGACGGCCGCCTGCTCGGCGCCGATGCCCTTGAGGACGCGCAGTCCGGCCACCAGGTCCGCCGCGACGCCCGATGCCCACGCCGCACGCTCCTGCTGCGTCTCGCTGCGCCGCTCCAGCGGTGCTTGCTCAGCAGGTGCACCAGCCACAGCAGGGGAGTGCCCAGCAGGACGAGAAGGCCGAGAGCCGGCGACACGCGCAGCAGCACGACGGCACCGACCGTCAGGCCGGTCGCGGCGGCCACGCCGACGACGAGGGCCATCGTGACGGCACCGACCCGGCGGGCGTCCTCCGTGGCGGTGTTCGCCAGCTCGCCCGGCAACCGGCCGTCGTCCGCGCCTCCTTCGGGAGCGAGGACGCGGCCGATCAGCTCGGTCCTGAGACGGTGCGAGACCGTCACGGAGGCCCGCTCACCGGCCCGCGCACCGAAGCGGAAGGACAGCCCGACGTACACGACGGCGAGGCCCCCGAGCCACAGCAGCAGACCGGCGACGTTCGCCCAACTGCAATCCCTTTGGGTGACCACCCCTCGACCTCCCCGTACGACCGAGGGGCCGCCCGGCCTGCTAGGCGGCGTTGCGTGCCCTTTCCGCATGCGCCCGGATGATGTCCGCGTACCGGTGGCCGCTGCCCTTGATGGTGCGGGCCTGGGTGGGGTAGTCGACATGGACCAGACCGAAGCGCTTGTCGTAGCCGTACGCCCACTCGAAGTTGTCCAGCAGCGACCACGCGAAGTAGCCGGCCAGCGGGGCGCCCTTGCGGGCGGCGGACGCGCACGCCGCGAGGTGGCCGGTCAGGTACTCCTGGCGCTCAGGGTCGTGCACCGTCCCGTCGGGGCGTACGACATCGGGGTAGGCCGAGCCGTTCTCCGTGACGTACAGCTTGCGGGCGCCGTAGTCCTGCGTCAGCCGGAGCAGAAGGCGCTCGATGCCGGACGCGTCGATCTCCCAGTCCATGCCCGTGCGGGGTACGCCGGGACGGCGGATCGTGCGGACGTGCGGGGCCGGTCCGGTGGGGTCGTCGGTGACGGTGGAGGAGAAGTAGTAGTTGAGGCCCAGCCAGTCCAGGGGCTGCGCGATGGTCTCCAGGTCCCCCGGCTGTTCCGGGAGTTCGACGCCGGCCGCGGCGGCGTAGACCTCGCGCATGTCCTTGGGGAAGCCGCGGCCGTGGACCGGGTCCAGCCACCAGCGGTTGGTGTGACCGTCCTGGCGCCGGGCCGCCGTGAGGTCCTCGGGGCGCTCGGTGGCGGCCTCGACGGCGGACAGGTTGTTGACGATGCCGACCTGCGCGCCCGGTGCCGCCGCCCGGATCGCCTGCGCTGCCAGGCCGTGGCCGAGGAGGAGATGGTAGGAGGCGTGGACGGCTGTCGAGAGGTCGGTCAGGCCGGGCGCCATCTTGCCTTCCAGGTGGCCGATCCAGGCGGAGCACAGCGGCTCGTTGAGCGTGGTCCAGTGCTGGACGCGGTCGCCGAGACGCTCGGCGACGACCGCCGCGTACGAGCCGAAGTGCTGGGCGGTGTCGCGGGCCGGCCAGCCGCCCCGGTCCTGGAGCGCCTGCGGCAGATCCCAGTGGTAGAGGGTGACGGACGGAGTGATGCCCGCGTCCAGCAGGCCGTCGATCAACGCGTCGTAGAAGTCGAGGCCCTTCGCGTTGACCGGGCCGTCGCCGCCCGGCACCACGCGCGGCCAGGCGATCGACAACCGGTAGGCGTTGGTGCCCAGTCGGCGCATCAGCGCGATGTCCTCGGGCCAGCGGTGGTAGTGGTCGCAGGCGACGTCGCCGTGGTCGTCGTTGTCGATCTTGCCGGGAGTGTGCGAGAACGTGTCCCAGATCGAGGGTGAGCGGCCGTCCTCGGCGACGGCTCCCTCGATCTGGTAGGCCGACGTGGCCGTGCCCCACAGGAAGTCCTCGGGGAGTGCGGCAAGGTCGATGGTCACGGAATTCCTTTCGGAGACAGCGAAGTCGGAGACAGCGAAGTCGGAGGCAGGGGAGTCGGAGGCAGGGGAGTCGGAGACGGCTGCGCCGGTCACTTGACGGCTCCCGCCGTCAGTCCGGCCACGAGATAGCGCTGCAGCAGCAGGAACCCGACGACCACGGGCACGCTGACGACCAGCGAGGCGGCCATGATCTGGTTCCAGTAGACGTTGTTGAGCGTGGAGTAGCCCTGGAGGCCGACGGCCAGGGTGCGGGTGGTGTCGTTGGTCATCACCGAGGCGAACAGCACCTCGCCCCAGGCGGTCATGAAGGCGTACACGGCGACCGCGACGATGCCCGGGATCGCCGCCGGCACGACGACCCGGAACAGCGCCCCGAGCGGCCCGCAGCCGTCCACCATCGCGGCCTCGTCCAAGTCACGCGGCACCGAGTCGAGATACCCGATCAGCATCCAGATCGAGAACGGCAGCGAGAAGGTCAGATACGTCAGGATCAGACCGCCGCGCGAGCCGAACAGCGCGATGCCGGTGGCGTTGCCGATGTTGACGTAGATCAGGAACAGGGGCAGCAGGAAGAGGATGCCGGGGAACATCTGCGTGGACAGCACGGTGACCGTGAAGACGCGCTTGCCCCGGAAGTTGTGGCGGCTGACCGCGTAGGCCGCGAACACCGCGATCACCACCGAGCAGACGGTCGCCGCGCCCGCCACGATCAGCGAGTTCACGAAGTACCGGGCCAGCGGGATGGTCGACCAGATGTCGATGTACGGCCGGATCGTCAGCTCGCTCGGCAGCCAGCGGAACTCCCCGGAGACATCGGCGAGCGGCTTCAGCGAGCTGGACACCATGACGTAGACCGGCACCAGGACGAACCCGGTGAGCAGGGTGAGGAAGATCCGCCGGGACCAGTAGTAGGACCGTGGCGGAGCCATCGGCGAGCGGAGCGCCCGGGAGGTGCTAGACATCGGCCGTCTTCCTTCCTCGGGAGGTCAGCAGGAGGTAGACGCCCGTCACCACGAGCAGGAAGAGCAGCAGCAGGACGGACATGGCGGAACCGGTGCCGAAGTTCCAGGTGACGAACGACGCCTGGTAGATGTGGACCGAGATGAGGTCCGCGGCCTGCGGAGCGGTCCTGCCGAACAGGACGAACGGCGTGTTGAAGTCGTTGAACGTCCACAGGAACAGCACGAGCACCAGGACCTGGTTGACCGGGCGCAACGAGGGCAGGGTGATCCGGCGGATCTGCTGCCACATGCCGGCCCCGTCGAGGGACGCGGCCTCGTACTGCTCCTTCGGGATGTTCTGCAGACCGGCCATGACGATGAGGAAGGCGAACGGCCAGCCCTTCCACACCGACACGACCAGCAGCGCGACGAAGCTGTTGTCGCCGATGAGCCAGAAGGACGGCTTGTCGGTCAGGCCCAGCTGGTCGTGCAGGACGTGGTTCACCAGCCCGTTGTCGTGCTGGAACATGAACACCCAGGTGATGACCGCCGCGTACACGGGCAGCGCGTACGGCACCAGGAACAGGGCGCGCAGCAGGCCCCGGCCGCGGAAGGTGTCCTGCATGTAGATCGCCGCCGCCGTACCGATCAGCCAGCACAGGCCCACCGACAGCAGGGTGAAGGCGACGGTCACGAAGAAGGAGTGCAGCAGCGCCTCGCCCACGGGGGCGTCGAAGTCCACCGACACCTCGTAGTTGGACAGGCCCGTCCAGGGCGCGGTGCCCCAGTCGCGGATGTAGAACTGCGTGAGCTCCTTGAAGCTCATCACGATGCCCATCACCATCGGCACCAGATGGACCAGGAGTTCGAGGATCAGGGCCGGCAGGAGCAGCAGATACGGCAGTGCGACACGGCGGATCCGCCCGGGGCGGCGGAAGCGGGGCTTTTGCTCCGCCGACCCGGACGAACTCTTGTGCGGGGCCGCCTCTGCGGGAGCAGCGGTCGTCATCGTGCTCACTTCGTCGGCATCTGCTGCTGGGCCTTCTCGAGCGCCGCCTTCACCGAGTCGGTGGTGACCGGACGCCCGGCGGCCGCGTCGGCGAACAGGTCCTTCACGGCCGTTCCGACAGCCGTCTCGAACTGGGACTCGTCGGCGACCTGCGGCATCGCGGCGGCGCTCTGGGCGAGGGTGTCCTTCAGGACGGCGTTGGCCCCGGCGTTGAAGGTGGCGTCCGACTGGGCGCCCTTCACCGGCGGGATGGAGCTGAACGCGGTGTTCAGGACCTTCTGTTCCTCGTCGCTGGTCATGAACTTCACGAACTTCTTGGCGCCGTCGACGTTGTCGGTGTTCTTGAACACGGCGAGGTTGATGCCGGCCACGATGGAGTTGATCTGCTTGTCGGTCCCGGGAGCCCCGGACTGCACCGGAACGGGGGCGACACCGTAGGCGTCCGCGCTCATGCCCTGGGACTCGAGGTTGGCGGACGCGCTCTGCCACAGCAGCATCGCGGACTTGCCCTTGGCGAAGTCGCTGACCGACTGGTTCTGGGCGTACTCGGCGTTGCCCGGCGCGATGACCTTGTCCTTGGCCATCAGGTCGACGTACTGCTTGATCGCATCGACCGCGCCGTCATTGGCGAAGTCGGGCTTGCCGTCGGCGGTGAAGAAGTCGGCACCGTGCTGCTTGGCGAAGACGAAGACGTGGTGGATGTTCTCCGACGGGTTCGAACCCTCGGCGCCCAGGCCCCACTTGCCGTCCCCCGACAGCTTCTTGCCCGCGGCGACGAGGTCGTCCCAGGTGGCCGGGGGCTTGGCTATGCCCGCGTCGGCGAACAGCTTCTTGTTGTAGTAGAGCGCGTACGCCATCGAGTACAGCGGTACGGCCGCCGGGTCCTGGCCCTGCGCGCCGGTCGAGCCGAGCGCGGAGTCGACGAAGCGGTCCTTGCCGCCGATCGCGGTGAAGTTCTTCTCGTCCCACGGCAGAAGTGCGCCGGTCGCCTGGAGGGAGGCACTCCAGGTGTTGCCGATGTTGAGGACGTCGGGGCCCTGGCCCGAGGTGGTGGCGGTGAGGATCCGGTTCAGCAGGTCCGACCAGGGGATGACCTCCAGCTTCACCTCGATCCCGGTCTGCTTCTCGAACTTGTCGAGTTCGGGCTGGAGGACCTTCTTGTCGACCTCGATGCTGGCGCCCTGGTTGGAGGCCCAGTAGGTGAGCGTTTTCGGTGAGTCGTTGGACCCGCCGCCCGTCGACGAGCCGCCACCGCAGGCGGTCACGGCGGTCAGCAGGGAAACGGTGACGGCACCGACGGCCGCGGCTCGGATTCTGCGCATGGCTCAGGCGTCCCTTTCCGGAGGGATACCCAACGCGAGCGTTCACTTCCCGAACGCCGCTCATGGGTTAATTTAGAGCGTGATTTAAGACCCGAAGGAAGGGCGCGTCAAGAGATCGCGCGGCGGTATGTTGCTGTTCGGGCGCGTCGGAAGGGACCCACATGGCAGGGCGGAACGGGCGGACAGTGCGTGACCTGCGACGGGGCAATCGCACCGTCGTACTGCAACGGTTGTATTTCGACGGCCCGTTGAGCCGCTTCGAACTGGCCCCGGCCACCGGCCTGAGTGGCGGTTCCATCAGCAACGTGGTCGCGGAACTCGTCGCCGACGGCCTCGTCGAGGAGGCCGGAACCGTCGAGTCCGACGGCGGCCGCCCCCGTACCCTGCTGCGCGTTGCCCCCGCCGGCGGGCACATGATCGGCGTCGACGTCGGCGAGACCCGCGTACGCGTCGAGCTCTTCGACCTCACCCTCACCGAACTCGCCCGCACCGAACGCCCGCTGGAGCGCCAGGGCTACGACGTCGAGGTCGTCGTCGGCCACATCCGCGACGGCATCACCGAGGTCCTCGCCGTGACGGACATCGCCGCCGATCAGCTCCTGGGCGTGGGCATCGGCGTCCCCGGCATCGTCGCCCGCACCCCTGAGCTGGGCGCCGTGGTCCACGGACAGACGATCGGCTGGGACGCCGTACCGCTCGAATCCCTGCTCCGCTCGACATGTGAACTCCCCGACTCCGTGCCGTACTTCACCGACAACGGTGCCCGGGCCCTCGGCCACGCCGAGATGTGGTTCGGTGCCGGCCGCGGCGCCCGCAGCGCGGTGGTCGTCCTGTTCGGCTCCGGCGTCGGCGCCTGCCTCGTCACGCAGGAGGTGGAGCAGGGCCGGTCCGTCGAGTGGGGGCATCTGACCGTGCGGGTCAGGGGGCGCCGCTGCCGTTGCGGGGCCCTTGGCTGCCTGGACGCCTACGCGGGCGCGGAGGCGCTCCTCGACCGCTGGCGCGAGGAGGGCGGCCACCCACCGGAGGGCACCGACGAGGAGACCGCACTGACGGCGATGCTCGCCGCGGCCCACCCCGCCGATGGCGCCGACGCCGACCCGGCGGCCCTCGCCGTCCTCGAGGAGGCCGCCGAGTACCTGGGCGCCGGCCTGTCCGACCTGATCAACCTCTTCCAGCCCGAACGCATCCTCATCGGCGGCTGGGCGGCACTCCAGCTGGGCCCCCGCATCCTGCCCGCCATACGCCGCCACGCATCCGCCTACGCCCTGCGCCATCCGGCCGAACGCGTCTCCATCGACCTGGGGGGCCTCGGCCCGGACGCGGTCACGGTCGGCGCGGCGATTCTGCCGCTCGCCGCGTTCTTCGCCGGGGGCGGGCAGCGGGAAAATCCATCGAGGCAGGGTGGGAAGCGCCCTAGTGTGGCGCGGTGACTACACAGGTGATCGTGCTGAACGGCGGTTCCAGCTCGGGGAAGTCCGGGATCGTACGGTGTCTCCAGGCCGTACTGCCGGATCCGTGGCTGGCGTTCGGGGTCGACTCGTTCGTTGCCGCCCTGCCCGCGAGGATGCAGGGGGCGGACGAGGGGATCATGTTCGCGCCGGATGGCGGGGTCAGCGTCGGGGCCGACTTCCGGGCGCTGGACGCGGCCTGGACCGAGGGGGTCGCCGCGATGGCCCGTGCGGGCGCCGGGGTCATCGTCGACGACGTCTTCCTCGGCGGGGCGGCGTCCCAGCAGCGGTGGCAGAAGGCGCTGAGCGGCCTCGCCGTGCTGTGGGTCGGCGTCAGGAGTGACAGCGCGGTCGCCGCGGGCGTGAGGTCGCACGCGGAGACCGGGTCCAGGGGATGGCCGTACTACAGGCGGACGTGGTGCACGAAGGGGTCAGCTATGACCTGGAGGTCGACACCACGCACACCGAGGCCCTGGTGTGCGCGCGGACCATCGTCGCACGGGTCGGCTGACTAAGGCTGATCCCCTCACCGGGCAGAACGATGGTCCGGCCCGTGCCAGTGGGTCGGCGCGACCTGGTCGGGCGGCATCGGACTCCTTCGGCCGCCGACGATCTCCAGCATGTTCGTGGTGGCCGTCGCGTACAGCGGATGCACATGCTCGTAGAGCTCTCCCGCGCAGTTGATCTGGACGCGCAGCAGCCAGCGGGTGACGCGGAGGTCGGCGGTGACGGGTGCCAGGTCGAGGGAGTGGATGGGCTCGGTGCTGGACAGGGGCGGCGCGCTCGGCAGCATCCGTAGTTCGGGCGGGTCGGCGTCGAGAAGCAGGGCGAGGTCCGGCTCCCAGGGCTCCAGGACGTCGTCGGTCATCACGCTGCGCGTGGTCGGCGGCAACCGGTCGGTGATCTCCGCGGCAAGTCCCACGATCGAGGCCTGATCAGGTCCCGTGGGGCGCAGCCGTATGCCCAGGCGGTGGCCGGACAGAGCGGCTTCGACGGGGTCGGGACCCACGACCGGCCCCGGTTCCAGGCGCAGTCCGAAGGTGCGGTGGAGCTCGACGTGGAAGGCGTAGGGAAACTCGCTCATGCTGTGCTCTCCCCTCGCGGCTCGGGCCGCGGTGCGTCGGTCGGAACGTGGTCGAGATACGTGACGGTCAGGAACTTGATCTGCCGGGCGCTCACCGACACCAACTGATGCCCGGTGAGAGGCCGTACGGGCTGTCCGGGCTGTGGGCGGTGTTCGAGCGGGGCGACCAGGGCCAGTTCGCGGTCCCCGGTCTCCTCCGCCTGGTGAGCGAAGTGCTTCAGCGTGCCGCCGAGATACGAGCCGTCCTGCAGTTCGCAACCGACGTACACGGACTTGGCACCGGCCTCGGCGGGGTAGCGCCCGAGCAGAAGCCACCATGACGACTCCACGGTGACGGGCCCGGCGCCGCGTGGCAGCAGCCGGGCCGCGCCCGCCCCCAACGCGGCCGCGATCGCCAGGACTGCCAGCGACCACCAGGCCAGCGCCAGATAGTGGTCCCGTGCGTAGCCCCAGCCCTCGCGGACCAGACGCCCCACGTCCGGAGTGATGCCGGGCGCCGTCGCACGCAGCGCGCCGAAGACCGCGAGGGCGAGGGCGTCGAGGGCCAGGCTCGCCAGGACCACCCGGGTGGTCTCGCGAAACGCCGACGAGGTCCGCTCGGGCAGCACGGTGTCGCGGGCCGCGGCGTACACGAAACCCGGCACGAGACACACCACGAGCAGGACCAGACCGAGGAAGGTGCTGGGCATGGGGGCGCTAGTCCTCCTGCCCGTCCGGTTCGGCGGCCGCGGCGTCCGGCTGCTGCGGCAGCGCGCTCGGCGGGGCCGCGGGGCGCTGGGAGACCGGGGTCGGGACCGTGCTGCCCGGCGCGACGGCCTGTCCGCCCCTGTTGTCGCCGTACACGATCACTGTTTCGCCGTCGTCCAGCGGCGGGCGTCTGCGTTTCGGCCGCGGCCCGGTTTCGTCGTCTGCCATGGTGCCTCCTACGGTCCGTGGTGGATGAAGGGTGTCCAGCCCACCAGCGGCATCCGGGGCTTTGCCCGCAACTCCCGCACCGCGTGGTGCAGGGCCGTCGCACAGTCCTCGGCCGCCAACTCGCCCTCGCGCACGAGAGTTTCGTACACGCCGTCGACAATCTCCCCCGCGATGCGGTCGTTGACGCTCCACATCGTGGCCAGGACGTGCCGGTAGCCGGCGACCTGCAGCGCCGCGGCGGGATGGATCGCCTCGTCGGGCAGCATGAAGCCGCTCACCGCGGTCTTGCAACTCGACAGCATGGCGAACTCGGCCTGCTCCAGTCTCAGTTGTGCGAGGTCGGCGACCGTCAGACAGCCGTCGTGCAGATGCAGGCCGCTGCGCGACGGGTCGCCGCGCTCCTGATCGCCGTGGCACGAGAAGTGTGCCCACGCGTGCGTGGCGAGGTCGGCGAGCACCGTCTCCCGGGTGGCCGCAGCGCCGGAGCGCACCGTGCACCTGCCGGCGAAGGACTCGCTGATCTGCTCCGTGTCGTATGCCGCGTTGGGGAGGGACCTGCGGCCCGGGGTCTCGGGCATCGTCACCATCAGCATGCGCCTGCGCTCGCCCCGCGCGGGAGCCTGGGCGCGGCTGCGGATCAGCGCCCGGAGGGTCGGGGTGTACGAGGAGACGACACGGTCGTGCACACACGCATCCGCCACGGGAGCGGGCAGGTGCAGGCCCGCCGCATGCAGGGGCAGGAAGGCGAGCGAGCCCGTGGGGCACCACCAGATCCGAGGCCAACGGCCCTCGCGGGACGGGGAGTCGGCGTGACCCAGCGCTGCCAGGACGGGTTCGGCGACCGACTGCCACAGCCAGCTCAGTGTGAGCGCGATGGACTCCTCGAGCATGGTGTGCTTCTCGAGGGTCATCTCGGGCTCGTCGTAGTACAGCAGGGCCGACAGGTACCAGGCCATCTGCTGCTCCGCGAGGCCGGGGGAGAGCTGCGGGAGCGGGACGATCCTCAGGTCGTCGGAGGTCAGCAGGAGGGCGTCGCTGCGGCGTTTGGAGACATTGAGCAGGACCACGGCGCCTTCGGCTGCCGCCGCGCGCAGGCCCTCGAACCCGGGTGGCCGCATGAAGTCCGCGAAGCCCGGCAGATCCCTGCGGATCGTGGCGATCAGCGCGTCCCACTCGTGCCCCAGGGCGATACCCCGGTCCGCCTGTGGGCCCGTTGTCCGGGAGGTGAAGGCGTCGCCGGGTCGCTGTACCACCGCGTCCGGCACATCGAGCAGCCGCAGCTGGGTGCGCAACGCCTCCACCCTCTCCGCGAGTCGAGGTGCCGTGGTGTGCAGTTCCCACAGGTCGGCGCCGGTGTCCAGGGCGTGGTTCCACAGTACGGAGCGGCCGTGTTCGAGGAGTTCGACCGCGCGCTCCGGGCGGCCGGCGTCGAGCGCGGCCGCCGCGGCGTCCTGGGTGAGCGAGTCGACGGCGCTCAGATGGTCCTGGCGGTCGCGTCTGCTCAGCCCGTGCCAGGCGAGCAACTGCACGCAGTTCACTGCCTGTTCGTAGCGTTCGAGCGCCGCTGCCGGGTCCGACTGGGCCTCGGCGCTCAGGCGCAGGGCCGCCATGCGCACGCTCGGCGCCGCCCCCGGTGTGGCCGCCGCCGCTCGCAGGGCTTCGTCAGCGGCGGCCAGGTCCTCGGCGGCGCGCTCGGCCGACCAGCGGGAGGCTGCCCGCGCGCGCAACAGTCCGGCCAGGAGGTACTGCTGGGCGGCGCGGTCGGGATGGTCTTCGGCAACCGAGTCGAGTGCGTTCCCGACCGCTTCGATCGCCTGCTCCGCGTCCTGCCACCGGGCGGTGCGCTCATGGCGCTGCGCCAGGGCGAGCGCCCAGTTCGTCAGCAGGCCGGGGCGGTGCGCGTGGCCGTGCGGCAGGGCGTCCACGGCCGCGTGCAACGTGTCGACAGCCGCGTCGATGTCGGCCATGTCCTGGGTCGCCTCGAACCGTTCGAAGAGCGTCAGGCCCAGGTTGGAGAGATGGGCCGCGCGCTGGTAGTGCCCCGGTGGGGTCACCTCGACGGCGGCGACCCCGGCCTCGACTGCGGCGTCCAGGTCGGCGGGGTCGCGGTAGCGGACGTATCGGTTGCGCAGGGCGATGGTGTGCAGGTTCAGGGCGACGCATCGGTCGCGCGTCCGGATGTCCCGCACGGTGGCCTCGGCAAGAGCGACCGCCTCGTCGATGTCGGAGCGTGCGCCGAAGCGCTCGAACCGGTGCTCCAGGGCGAGGCACAGACCCGACCGCGCGGGGTTCAGGTCGGGGCCCGGCCGTGTGCGGTCCGTGTCGGGCGGGCCCGCGTCAAGGCCGTACGCCGAGTCGATCGCCCTGCGGTACACGGCAATCGCGGCGTCCAAATCGACGTTGTCTCCGGCCACCAGGGCACGGCTGTGCAGGGCGCTGCCCTGGACGGCCAGCAGTTCGGGCAGCCCTGTGCCCGGCGCGGCGGCCGTGCCCTCGGTGCACAGGGCGACGGCTTCGTCCAGATCGGTCCGGGCGCCTGTGCTCTGGCCGCGGCGGACAAGGGCGTCGGCGAGCAGGTGCAGCCGTGCGGTCGGGGACGGCTCGTTGCCCCCGTCGATCGTGAGGCACTCACGGGCCAGTGCGACGGCCCGGTCGATGTCCGCGAGGACGCCGCCCAGCACGAACCGGTCCCGCAGGGCGCTGCCCAGCACATGCTGCGCCACCGCCCGGTGCGAAGGGGAGAGCGCGGCCGAGCCGAGTGCGTGCTCGGAGTCCTGCACCGCTCCGTCGAGATCGGCTCCGTCCCCTGTGAGCCTGTGACGCTCGTAGCGGATCCGGGCGCGCACGTGGAGAAGCTGGGCGATCTGCCGGTTCGGCGTGAGAGCGCGTCCCCGCATGTCAGGGCCGGTCGGCTGCGCAGGGCTACCGCTCAGGTCACCGGTGTCGGCCCGGCCGCTGCCCAGGTCGCTCGCTCCCGCCGAGCGGTCGCCATCAGCAGCGGCCTCCCGCAGGGCGCCCCCCACCACCTCCTCCGCGGCGTCCAGCTCAGCAGCCGCCTCGGTGGCTGCTCCGAGACCGCACGCCCGGGCGAGCAGAGCGAAACCGACCATCGGCGCACTCGCGGCCCGCACCCTGACGCCGTACGGCTCGGGTAACTCGGCGCCGTGCGCTGCCTGCAGCGCCTGAAGGGCCGCCATCAGATCGTCTTTTCTGCCGTGCGCCTCGTAGCGCGCGAAGAGCGCCTGCCCGAGGTTGCTGCGGATCTCCGCCTGGGTGACGCTCCCGTCCGGCGCGGCGGACTCGGCTTCCCTGAGAACGGCCGCTGCCTCGCCCCACTCGTTGCCGAGCAGCAGCGCCGAGCCGAGGTTCTGCAGACAGATGAGCCGCTCCCGGGAATCCGGTGGCAGACCGGTCAGTGCCGTACGCAGAGCCGACAACGCCGCCGCCAGGGAGTCCTCGTAGGCGTACTGGTAGGCGAGCATCAGGGCGTGCCCCAGGTTCGCGAACCACACGCCGCGCCTTTCGGCGTCCAGCGGCGGGCGCGAGGTCGCCGCCCGCAACGCCGTGAGCGCGTCAAGGAGATCCTCCCGTACGCCTTCACGCTCGAACTTGGTACGCAGCAGATGCCCGTACAGGAACTGGAAGTCGGGCTCGTCGGGCGCCCCCGGAGTCCGCCCGGCGATGTCCTGTGCCGCTTCGAGTACCTCCAACGCCCCGTACAGCGGTTCGGGCTGGGGCGCCGCGACGGCCCAGTCGACCAGCTCACGGGCCTCGACGGGATCCAGGGCCAGAGCGGCGTCGTGAACGGCGAGCATCCGGTCGAGCTCCGGTGGGGTCGCCGCGTCCGGTACGCCCTCATGGATGAGCACGAAGAGCCGTACGGCGGCCCAGGCAGCCTGCTGGGCGTCTTCCGGGTCGGAGCTCTCCCGCTGCCGGTACCAGAAGAACCAGGCCGGCACCTCCGCTGTCGCCAGGTCCACCTCGGGCCCGTCGAGGAGGCCGAGCACCGCGTAGGCGTCGTCGAGGGCCTGGGGCTCGAGCACGACGGCTGCCCCCGCGCCGCTCTCGTAGGCGTCGATCCGCCGCCGCAACCGGGCGATGCGCTCCGCCGGACTCCGCTCCTGCATGCCCGTCCGCCCCCCAGCTGCGACGCCACGTCAGTCAGAAGCTAACAGCCGACGGCAGCATGGGCAGTTGTGCCGCATCCCTACTGTGGCTCCGTGGCGATCTGGATCAGGTTGCCGCAGGTGTCGTCCAGGACTGCGGTGGTGACGGGGCCCATGTCCAGGGGTTCCTGGGTGAAGCGGACGCCGAGGTTGCGTAGGCGGTCGTACTCCGCCTGGACGTCGTCGACGGCGAACTGGGCGAGAGGGATGCCGTCCTGGACGAGGGCGTCGCGGTAGGCCTTCACGGCCGGGTGGCCGGCGGGCTCCAGGAGGAGTTCGGTGCCGCCCGGCTCGTCGGGTGAGACGACGGTCAGCCAGCGGTCCTTCTCGCCCACCGGGACGTCGTGCTTCTTCACGAAGCCGAGGATCTCGGTGTAGAAGTGCTCGGCCTTGGCCTGGTCGTCGACGAAGACGCTGGTCAGGTGGATCTTCATGGGGTGCTCTCCTCGGGTCCGGATGTGTCGGGCACGAACCATCGCTCGGTGATCTGCCGCAGCGGGGCCGTGTTCAGGTCGTGGAACTTGTAGCGGCCCTCCCGCCTGGTCTCGACGAGTCCGGCGGCCTCCAGCACGGCCAGGTGCTGGGAGACCCCCTGACGCGAGATGCCGAGCTGATGCTTCATGCTCAGCCGCGCGCAGATCTCGAACAGTGTCTGCCCGGATTTCTCCGTGAGCTCGTCGAGAATCGTGCGGCGGGTGGGGTCGGCCAAGGCTTTGAAAAGGTCGTCGGCCACACCCCCAGCATAGGCAAGTCGCCACTTGCCTATCAAGTCGAGGCAGGCCGCATTCAGAGCCGGCGCAGGAGGCCCTGTGGCCTCCCTCTTCCGCGATGTCCCGTCGGCTCCTACCGTTCCGTACGCGTATCCGTGCTCAGCCTGGGAACCAGCAGCGGTGAGAAAGCTGCACGACAAAGTCACGCGGCCGACCACAGCGGGCCGAAGAAGGTGTGATGGCGACCGAATCGCGCGGGGGCGGGAAGAAACCGTCGTCCGAAGAGATCGAGGACTGGGAGGCAACGTTTGACGGGGGATTTGGTGATGTGACGAGAGCCCGCCTCAGCGCGGAGGAGTTCCTGACCACGCTCGCGCGGTCGGTCTCGCCGACGACGCCCGAGTACCGGGACGACATCCTGCTGGTCGTCAGCGAGCTGGCGGCCAATGCGATCCAGTACGCACCGGGACCGCTGCGGCTGGTGATGCGTAAGACCTTCGACGGTGTGCATGTGACGTTCAGTGACACGAGCACCACGCCACCGGAGCCGCGTCCGTTCCACCCGGGCAACGGCACGGGCGGCGGCATCGGCTGGTACCTGATCCACACGCTGTGCGATCAGGTGAGCGTGGTGGTGCGGGACGACGGCAAGGACGTGCACGCGTTCCTGCCCTGGTGAGGGGCCCGCCTCGGCGGGCGGTCTCTCACCTCGGCCCCTCACGTCAGGGGCACCAGCACGCTGACCGTCTTGCCGCCCTCCCGGCGGCGCGCGATGCGGATCTCGCGGGTCAGGCGGATGATCAGCGGCCACCCGTATCCGCTGCCCTCGTGCACGAGCGGCAGCGTGCCGGGCCCGTAGGCCGCGGAGGGCACGGCGTCGCTGTAGTCGTGCACGCTCAGGCTCACGGCATCGGGCAGCAGGGCCACCTCGAACCCGGCGAGGCCGCCGCCGTGCCGGATCGCGTTGGTGACCAGTTCCGACACCACCAGAAGAAGATCCGTGACGGTCCGCTCACCGGCAGGGCCGGACGGCGCGCGCCATCCGTCCGCCACGATCGACCGCACATAGCTCCGCGCCGCCGCCGCGCTGGTGATCGGGACCGGCCTGGCGGGCGCGGTCCCGACGTCCCCGGCCGGACGGCGCTCCATCGGCTTCACGGCTGCTCGTACGTGGCCTGCGGAATGCTCGTCACTCCCTGAGCATCACAGGCGCGCACCAAGAAGACTGCGGCTCCCGTCACTTCACCATTCCTCGCACGTCGTTGTCTCCGCTCCTCGTCGTCCGACCGTGTTCTTGCCACCCTGTTTCCTGCCGGTCTGCTACCCGGACTCGCCCGAATCATGGCGCAAAGTGGCGTAGTACGCACCGACGGCGGACAGGTACTCGGGATCGAGCGTCTCGCGGTCCGTGCTGAAACGGGGAGCCGCCTTGGCCTCCTCACGGGTGCACTCCACGGTGACCAGCCGGGCCGCCATGTCGATGCCGGTGATCATCCCCGCGGGGATCAGCAGGCTCCTGCCGAAAACCCATACGCCCGTGTCGACGATCAGGTGGCGCAGGGGAGTGTCGTCGGCCTGGCGGTCCACGTGGCCGACGACACCGTCGGCCGCCTCGACCTTGAACCCCGTGAGAGTCCGTCCCTCCTGGTGACCCCTCCCGGGACGGTACGACCAGATTCTGTCGGTGCTCACATCGCTTCCCTCTCCTTTGCCGCTCCGGGCCGTGTCCCACTGGTGCATCTCAGCCGACCACCGCCGGCCCCGGAGCCGCCGAAGGCTCGTCCAGGCCCGCCGTGATCACGCGTCGCTTCACGTGTGCCGTGACGGGGTCGTGCGCGGCGGCGAGCATGCGGCGGGCCACCTCCAGGGCCTGTCCCACCTCGCGGGTGCCGGTCGACACGCACAGCGTGTAGGCCAGGTCCTGTGCGCGCAGGTCACGCCGACCGGCGCCGGCCTCGAGGTCGCTGTCGTGGGCCCCGAGCGCCTCGTACTCCTCGACGAGCCTGCGCAGCATCGCCGGATGGGGCATCAGCATGGGTATCCGCTCCTGGATGAAGTGATCGATGAAGTGATCGTGGTGCCCGCCGCCGAGCGGGGCGGTCGGGCCTGCATGGAAAGCAACGGGCAATGGAATGCCTCGGGAGCAGGGGCCGACTCTGCGTCGCACGCACGCACGGGCGCGCTCCGGTCGTCGCGGCCGTGGCGTCAGGACCGGTTCCCTCGGTCGAGGGCCTCTTCCCGCACCTGCGCGCAGCACCGGCTGATGAGACGGGAGACATGCATCTGGGAGATCCCCAGCTGATCGGCGATACGGCTCTGCGTCATGTCCTCGAAGAACCGCATGTACAGGATGGCGCGCTCGCGCTCGGGAAGCCGCCGCAGCCCCTCCTTCACCGCCTCCCGGTCGATGACGACGTCGTACGCCTCCTCGTTGCTGCCGATCGTGTCGGCGAGGCTGAAACCGTCGTCGCTCGAGGACATCTCGGCGTCGAGGGACAGGGTGCTGAAGCTGTCCAACGCCTCCAGCCCTGCCTTGACCTCTTCTTCGGTCAGCCCCGCCTGGGTGGCGATCTCGGCGACCGAGGGCGTGGAGCCGCCCGAGGTCGTGATGAGGTCGCGGCGCGCGATCCGTACCTTGTTGCGCAGCTCCTGGACGCGACGGGGGACCCTGAGGGCCCACATCCGGTCGCGGAAGTGCCGCTTGATCTCACCCGTGATGGTGGGCACCGCGTAGCTCTCGAAGGCCCCTCGTCCCGGCTCGAACCGGTCTATCGCCTTCACCAGCCCGAGCGCCGCGACCTGGCGCAGATCCTCCAGCGACTCACCGCGGTTGCGGAAGCGGCCGGCGATGCGGTGGGCCATGGGCAGCCATGCCCGGGCCAGTTCGTCGCGTACGGCGTCGCGCTCGGGCCCTTCGGGCAGAGCGGCAAGACGGGTGAAATCGGCCGCGGTGTCGGGAGCGTCGTCGTGGACGCGTCCGCCGGACACGCGGGGACGGGCAGGGATGTCGGAACCATGTGCGGACGTTTCAACCAGCATGAGGAACAGCTCCTGAACGGACGTTCTCAGGGAATCTCTGTGGGAAACGGTGCAGGGGGCACGAAGGCCCTGGAGCGGTCACATCTGTCGCACCGTGGCGCCTCTGTTCCGAAGCACGAAAATCCGCATGCCCCGCAACTCCCCACGCAAACGAGCGGACATGGAAGAGCTGTGCGATACCGACGTCGGAGGCGGAGCGACGGTGGCGATCCGGTACATCCCCGGACGCGCTGGCCGGAACGTCCCTTCTCAAGGGCGACTTCACGCCAGAACCCGCCTTCGTGCGGCGATCCGCACGACAGAGGAGGAGTGAGACGCGCGAACTCGGGCACGCGACGAGACGACAACAGTTCCGGCGATCGGGAGGGCAGCATGGCAGCCGTGACGGTGGCGCAGGCAACGGCCACGGCACAGGAGACGGTCACGACGCAGGGGGCGGCGCTGCCGCTGGTCGAGGATCCGACGAGGGTGAGCCCTCGGGACGCACGTCAGTTGTCGCGTCAGTTCTTCGACCGACTGGTCATGCTGGAAGAAGGCACGCACGAATACCAGTACGTACGTAACACGCTTATTGAGATGAACCTTTCGCTCGTGCGGTACGCGGCTTCGCGGTTCCGCACGCGTGGGGACTCCTTGGAGGACGTGGTCCAGGTCGGGACCATTGGGCTGATCAAGGCCATCGACCGGTTCGAGATCGCTCGGGAGGTCGAGTTCACGACGTTCGCGGTCCCGTACATCGTCGGCGAGATCAAGCGGTTCTTCCGTGACACGAGCTGGGCGGTTCATGTGCCGCGCCGGTTGCAGGAGGCGCGTGCGGAGCTGGCGAAGGCGACCGAGGAACTCAGTTCCCGGCTGGGCCGCGTGCCGACCACCCGCGAACTCTCGGAGCTGATGTCCCTCTCCGAGGAAGAGGTGATCGAGGCCCGCAAGGCCTCCAACTGCTACCAGTCCGCCTCCCTCGACGCGGCCGTCACCTCCGACGGCGAGAACGGCGAGTCCGTTCTCGCCGACCTGCTGGGCGAGGAGGACCCCTCGCTGGAACTCGTCGAGGACTTCCACTCGTTGGCACCCCTGATCGCCGGGCTGGACGAGCGGGAGCGCCGGATCATCCATCTGCGCTTCGTCGAGGAGCTCACCCAGGCGCAGATCGCCGATCAGATCGGCGTCTCCCAGATGCACGTCTCACGCCTCATCAGCCGCATCATCAAGCAACTGCGCGTGGGGCTGTTGGAGCCCGGGGTCGCCTGACCTGAGGCTTCCTGAATTGAGGCTGCCGGCCGCCGCCCAGCCTGGGCGGCGGCCGATTCGCCTGAGTGACCTCAGTAAACGGGGGCCGACAGCCCGCGCGGGCTTGTCGGCCCTCGGCCTGGTGCCCCGGTCTCTTTTCACGCCGGCCCACCCGGTCGGTCTGTCCCGTTGGCCCACGGCCTCATCGCGCTGACCACTGGTCTGTTCCGTCGGCCCACCGACCTGTCCGCGTCGGCGCCCGGCCAGTCCCCGTCGGCAGCGGCATCCACTCCTGCGCCGGCCCAACACCCGCGGCCCGTGTGATCAGATCGGCAAGCCGACCCGCCCGTGTCGGGCCCTGTCGCCCGATCCCGACCGCGCTGACCCGCCGCCCTCCGCGCTGACCACTGGTCTCTCTCGCCGACCCACCGGGCTCGTGAAGCCAGCCTGTGGCTAGTCCTGTTGACCCGTCGGCCTCTTCGCGCCGGGCCAACGGTCAGTCCCGTCGGCCGACCGGCCCCTCCGCGCCGGCCACCGGCCTCTCTCGCCGGCCCACCGGGCTGCTTGACGCTGGCCACTAATACGTCCCGTCGGCCCGTCGGCCTCTCCGCACCCGGCCCACCGGTCAGTCCCGTCGGCCGACCGGCCTCATCGCACTGACCTACAGTTCTGTCCGCTCGGCCCACCGGCCTCGCCGCACCGGCCCACCGGCCCACCGGTCAGTCCCGTCGGGCCACCGGCCTCATCGCACCGACCCACCGTTCCCCTCCGTCCCCACACGGGCCAGTCCGCCGCGTCCCCCGGCCGACCCCGTCGGCAGCGGCAGCCTCGTCGTGTCGGCCCCCGAGCGGGCCCGCGCCGCGTCCGATCAGGTCGGCAAGCCGACCAGCCACGTCAGCCCCCGGTGACCCGCTCCCGGCACTCCGTCGGTAGCGGCAGCACCGCGGTGACGCGCTTGCCGCCCGTCGGGAGGTCGGAGACCAGCACCGTGCGGGACAGCCTGCAGACGATCGGCCAGCCGCGGCCGCCGCAACGGTGGCGGCCCTGGTGGTCGACCGGTTCGAGGGCGACCGGCCGGCGGCGCTCGCGGTCGCTGACGGACAGATACAGGTCTTCGCCGACGACCTCGACGTCGAAGCCGGTGACGCCGCCGCCATGCAGCATCGCGTTGGTCGTCAGCTCCGACGCCACCAGCAGCGCGTCCGAGAGGGTGTCCGGCTCGCAGGCGGCGCGGCGAGCGTGCGACTGTTCGGACAGGACCTGCCGCACGGCGCCGCGCGCCTCCGCCGGACTCCGCGGCCCCCGGCGCACACGGCCCGCGCCCGCTGAGCTCTTGGTCACATCGGTCCGGTACTGCTCACTCATCCTTACGCTCCCTGACAGAGGCGAGGAGGCCCGAGATCCCTTCCCTCCTCCACATCGTGTGATGTCTCTCCAATCGCGTGACCCGTCGACCGCCCGCCAAACCGCCCGCCCAGCCCTTGCACGCAAGTGCAGTCAGAAGTGGCACCGGAAGCGTGACGGCGTACGGCTCGTTCGCACGTGCCCTGTGTGATGGGGAGATTCGGGGGTAGGCGGCCGAACGCATCGACGGGACGGTCAGCACGCGTGCAGCACAGGAGCGTCATGCCCGAAACCGCCTGCGACGGGCCCGCGAGAGGCGCGAGAGGCCGGTTGCGGGGAATTCTTCGCTCCACGATGCATCGAATCCGTCCTTCGGGGCACCCGTCACGATCGCCAACGCCTGTGGAGGTACTTGTGTCCGTTGCCCAGAATCCCTTGTCGATCAAGGTGGAAGTGCCCCGGGAGGATGCCGTGCTGCTCACGGTCGAGGGCGACCTGGACATGGATACAGCGACCGAGTTGCAGCACCATCTCGCGAATCAGCTGCACCATGGCCGACGGAATTTCATCCTGGACATCGCCGGCGTCCCCTTCATGGACTCGTCCGGCATGAACATCGTCCTGAGGGCGTATCAGGAGGTACGGGAGATCCCGGGGGTGTGTATGTGATCTCCCCAACGCCCGCCGTCCGGCGGATCATGGATCTCACCGGTGTCAGCATCACCGTCCCGATCGTGGGGAGCGTGGAGGAGGCGCTCGCCACCGCGGACTCGGGGCCGGAGCCCGAGCCTCCGGCCGCAACGATGGAGTGATGACCGCTTTGGCCTGAAGGCCGCTGCCGGAAGAGGCAGTTCATCGATCGCGAGCCGCACCCGCATGCCCAACAGTTGCCGTTTGACAACTATGGTCATGAGGCAACAGAGTGGGCGAGTCAAGCGTGGGAGGGGTGCGGAACGTGCCGGTCAGTAACGACGACCGCCCGCGTCGCCGAGCGGCGGCGCGTACCCGGTCCCGTCCCGGCGTCGCACCGGGGCGTCGGCGGGATTCAGGCGCTCCTGGCGTCGGAGGCTTCGTCGCCTTCGTGGATCTCCGCGGACGCCGCGGCGCAGAACGCCTCCAGGCCCTCCAGCAGGGCGGTCCGCTTGGTGGCGGGCATCTGCTCCAGCACGGACTGCAGCGCGGCCTCGCGTCGCGCGCGCAGCTCGGTCAGAAAGGTCCGTCCGCGACGGCTCAGGTGCAGTCGCAGCTCGCGGCGGCTGGAGGCGCTGGGCGCCCGCTCGACGAAGCCGACCGCCTGCAGGCGGTCGCACAGCCGGCTGGTCGACGGCGGTGTGGAGCCGAGGGCCTCGGCGAGCATGCGCAGGTTGATGCCGTCGCTGTGCTCCAGGATGAACAGCACGCGAATCTGGGAGGCGGACACCGGCGCGGTCGAGGCCCGGCCCCACAGGACCTCCAGCAACTCGGCGGCCTCGGAGGTCACACGCGCCACCTCGTCCGGCCGCGGTCCCGAGTAGGAGGAAGTCACGCTGCCACTCTTTCAGGCTTCACGGGCACTGTCAGCCCGCCGGTTCGGACAATACGTGCAGAACACTAGATACGGACAAGAAGGACCGACGGGCGGCGTCCGCGGCAGCGCGGTTCCAGCGCCGTCACTGTGACAAGAATGGCGTATCCAACATCGTGAACAGATTCGTGGCAGCCGAGCGGGCACTTCGCTTCGCGGCCCCGCACCAACTGGTGGACGCGGTCCGCGAAGTACTGTGCAACGACTACGCGGCGAAGACCGTCCAGCTCTACCTGGCCGACTACAGCCTCGCCACGCTCCAGACCGTCCACACGGCTTCGAGCCCGCCCGAGTCCGTGCCCGCGTACGGCACGCCCGCCGGACGGGCCTTCGGGTCCCAGGAACCCTTCGTCGAGAAGCTGGGCGACGGCGAGGTGCGCCTGCACCTGCCGGTGACCGTGCGGGGCGACCGGCTCGGCGTCCTGGCCGTTACGATGCCCTCGGCGGACCAGGCCGAAGAGTGCCTGGACGAACTGGCCGAGGTGGCGAAGGTGCTGGGGCACGAAGTGATCGTTGCCGACCGGGACACCGATCTGTACGTCCGGGCGCGCCGCACCGACCGGCTCACCCTGGCGGCGGAGATGCAGTGGCAACTCCTGCCGGGCCGCTCCTGCACCCGCCCCGAGTACGCGGTCGGCGCTCAACTGGAGCCCGCCTACGCGATCTTCGGCGACAGCTTCGACTGGTCCGCGGACGCCGACCGCCTGATGATCTACATCACCAACGGCATGGGCGAGGGTATCGAGGCCTCCCTCCTGACCAACCTCGGCATCAACGCGCTGCGCAACGCACGGCGTGCGGGCCTGTCCATCGCGGACCAGGCCGCACTCGCCGACCAGGCCGTCTACGCCCAGTACCGCGGAGACGCCCACCTGTCCGTGCTCCTGCTCGACCTCGACCTGCGCACGGGCCGGCTGCAGGTCGTCGACGCCGGCTCCCCGCAGATGCTGCGACTGCGCGGCCGTACCGTCACCGCCGTCGAGTTCGACGCGCAGCTGCCCCTCGGCATGTTCGAGGAGACGGACTACGTCGCCCAGCAGCTCGATGTCGAGATGGAGCCCGGGGACCGGCTCGTCCTCGCCAGCGACGGGGTGTACGCCGTCGCGGCGCCCGGTGGTGAGCAGTACGGGGAGCGCGCGCTCGCCCGGGCCATCGTGTCCACCAGCCTGCTGCCCGCGGCCGAGGTCCCCCGCGCCGTCCTGAGGGAACTGGCAGGCCACCGCGGCACACCCGTGCCCGACGACGATGCGCTGGTGGTCTGCCTGGACTGGTTCGGGCCTCGGCAGGCATCGTGACCGTACAGTCCGGCGCTCCCTGTGAGATCGGGGCGGCGCACACCGTATGAGGAGGGAAGTACGTGCCGGAGCAGCAAGCGGCAAAAGATCGGATCGATCCGGCTGAGGAGGTCGGGGACTTCCTGCGACGGCGCCGGGAGCAGATCGCACAGCGCTGGGCCGACGCGGCGCTGTTCCGCACCGTGTTCACCGTGTCCCGGGACGAGGCGGTGGAAGCCGGCCGGGCCGTGGTGGAGGCGATCGCCGCGGTGGCCGCCTCGGGCCGTGTCGAGGACTCGGAGGCGGACGGGTTCGCGGTCGTCCGCGAGCAGTTGGCGCGTACGGCGCACTCGCGCGCGCGGGCCGGTGCCACCCTCGGGCAGATCTCGGCCGAGATGGACGCGTTGCGGCCGCCCGTCGCCGACCTCCTGCTCGACGAGCTCTCGGAGGCGCCCGCCGAGCATGTGCGGGAGTGCACGACGGCCCTGACCGTGCTGATGGGCACCCTGCGCCTGGTGATGCAGGAGGCGACGACGATCGCCGGCGAGGAACTCATCAACCGCCAGCGGCTCGAAATGCTCGAGATCGCCACCCCTGTGATCCAGTTGTGGGAAGGTATCGTCGCCGTACCGCTGATCGGCACGCTCGACAGCGCCCGCAGCCAGGTGGTGATGGAGACGCTCCTGGACGCAGTCGTCGAGCAGCACGCCCGCATCGCCATCCTGGACATCACCGGGGTGCCCACCGTCGACTCCCTGGTGGCCCAGCACCTGATGAAGACCGTGGCGGCGGCGCGACTCATGGGAGCGGAGTGCATAGTCTCCGGTATCCGGCCGGCCATCGCGCAGACCATCGTCCACCTCGGCATCGACCTGAGCGACGTGCTCACCCGCGCCAGTCTCGCCGACGCCCTGGCCTACGCCCTTCAGCAGCAGGGCGCCCACATCGTGCCGAACCCCACATCGGCGGTGGAGCCCCGGTGACGGGCGTGTCCACCTTCCCGTACGAAGGCCATGTGCCCGTACTGAGGCTCGGCGGAGTCCTCCTGGTCACCCTCCAGGGGGACCTGTACGACAGCACGGCGGAGCAGCTCCGGCAGGACATCGGCGAGACGGTCTCCGACAGCGCGGTCAGCGGTGTGGTCATCGACCTGTCCGGTGTCGAGATCGTCGACTCCTTCATGGGCCGCGTGCTCAGTGACGTCGCGGCCATGACCAGGTTGCTGGCGGCTCAGACCGTGGTCGCGGGGATGCGCCCGGCGGTGGCCATCACCCTGGTGGAACTCGGCCTGACCCTGCCGGGGCTGCGCACAGCCCTCAACACCGAGGAGGCCATGCGCCTGCTCGGGGCCGAGGTGACGGTCGTGCCCCGCGGCGGGCGCGCACGCCGGGAGCGCCCGTGACCCACAGCACCGGCAGTGTCTCCGCCTGCCTGCCGATCCACTCGGACCTCGATCTGGTGCGGGTGCGGCAGCATGTGCGGCAGATGACCGCCCAACTCGGGTTCGGCCTGGTCGAGCAGACCAAACTCGTCACGGCGGCCAGTGAGCTGGCGCGCAACGCCCTCGTGCACGGCGGCGGGGGACAGATGGAGTGCGTGGAGGTGACCAACGGCGCGATACAGGGGCTACGCCTCGTCTTCAGCGACGAGGGCCCTGGCATCCCCGACCTGGACCAGGCCCTCAGCGACGGCTACACATCCGGTCAGGGGCTCGGGATGGGGCTGGGCGGATCCCGGCGCCTGGTCCACGAGTTCTCCATCGACAGCAGCCGTGGCAGCGGCACCACCGTGACGGTGACGTCCTGGATCTCCGGGCCGCCCCGTCCGCGCGAGGCGCCCTGATGCCGCGCGTCTGGGAGGTGCCGGTGCACGACTCGACCCGCGTACGCGGTGCCCGGACGGCTGCCGGGGCCGCGGCCCGCCGTGCCGGGCTCGCCGAGGACCGGGTCGCCGCCGCGGAACTCGTGGCCACCGAACTCGCCACCAACCTGCTGAAGCACGCCGATGGCGGGCAGATACTGCTCGATCTCGTGGGTCCGTCCGTTCCGGCCTACGGCGACGAGAGGATCTCCATGGTGCAGATCATGGCCGTCGACCACGGGCCGGGCATGCGCGACAGCGACGCGGCGTTGCGCGACGGCTACTCGACCGCCGCCTCCCTCGGTGCCGGTCTCGGCACCTGCCGGCGCACGGCCGACGACTTCGGCCTGCACAGCACACCCGGCCGGGGAACGATCGTCATGGCCAGGATCGGTCCGCGCCCGAACCGGGACCCCGTCGGCCCGCACACCGGCATGCTCCCGGTGCGGGCCGGGGGAGTCAACATCCCCCTTGCCGCCGCGGAGTTCTCCGGCGACGCCTGGACATGCGTCCGGACGTCGGACCACGTGACGCTGATGCTGGCCGACGGCCTCGGCCACGGCCCCCTGGCGGCGCGCGCCTCCTCCGCCGCGGTGGACGCGGTGCGAAGCGCGCCCCACCTGCCGCCGGCCGACCTGCTGCGGCGGCTGCACGGCGCCCTGCGCGACACCAGGGGCGCGGCCGCGGCCGTCGCCCAGCTCGACGTCACCGCCGGACGGCTGTACTTCGCCGGGGTGGGCAACGTGGAGCCCGGCTGCGCCGTGGCGACAGCTGGCGCGGGCTGGTCTCGCGCCCCGGCATCGTCGGTGCCCACTTCCCCGTACACGTCCCCGCGCACCACGAGACCTGGACGGACGACTGCCTCCTGGTCCTGCACAGTGACGGCCTGCCGAGCCGCTGGAGCCCCGGTCCGGCCGTCCACGCCCGGATGTCCCTCGACCCCGCCGTGATCTCCGCGTCGATCGTGCGGGACGCCAGCAGCGCCGCCCGGCCGGTACGCGACGACACCGCCGTCGTCGTGCTGAGCCCCTGCCCTCCGGACCGCTCGTCATGACCCGCACCTGGTACGTCCACAGCATCACCGACGCCGCGCAGGCCCGTATCGGCACTGCGCGGCTGGCCGCCGCGTGCGCAGTGCCTCCCGTCGAGCGCACCCGCCTGATCACCGCGCTCACCGCACAGCTGAAGCAGTGCCTCACCAAGGGCGGCGACTGGCGGGTCGGCGTGGCAGCGACCCTGGCACCCGGCGGGGGCGAGTTCAGCGTCGAGGTGGCCCCGGCGAAGCGACGCCCCGAGGACCGGCAACTCCCGTGGCGCGCTTCCGTCCCCTGCGCCGAGGACGCGGACGTCTCCGGTGGCGAGCACGCGGCCGACGATCCGGCACTGCTGGCCGAGGCCCTGTTCGGCGCCGACGAGGACGCGGCCCTGCTGCTGGAGCGGCTCGACGAGCAGGAGGCGCTGGTCGCCGTCCACCGCGAGGAACTCCACCAGACCAACCAGGGCGTGCTGGCCCTGCACGCCGACCTGGACGCCGCCGGCCGGGCCCAGCGCGAGCTGTTCGACGCCGAACAGAAGGCCCGCAAGGAGGCGGAGAACGCCCGCGGCCGGCTGACCTTCCTGGCGGATGCCAGCGCCGCCCTGACGGCCTCCCTCAACCCCGAGGCCATCGTGCGGCTGCTGCCCGCCCTGCTGGTGCCGAGATACGCGCGCACCGTCGACGTCTGGCTGTTCGACGGAGTGGACGAGGCGCAGCGCAGCGGCCCCATCCGGCCGCCGCCGTCCTCGCCGCCCGCCGTGGGCGCCCGCAGTACGCCGCCGACCACCCCGGCGGCCTGCCCGGCGTCGACGACCAGCCGCCCTCGGCCCTCGACCCCGGCCGGCCCCTCCTGTGCATCCCTCTGCTCTCCCGCCGGACCTCGCAGGGCGTCCTCACCCTGTCGGCGCCCGACGAACGCTGGGACGCCGACGACGCCGTCATGCTCATCGAGCTGACCCGCCGGGCCAGCATCGCCCTGGAGAACGCCAGACGCTTCGAGCACAACCGCGACATCGCCGAGACCCTGCAACGCGCCCTGCTCACCGACCTGCCCACCACGCAGGGCCTGACCCTGGCCGCGCGCTACCTCCCGGCCACCCGGGGCCTCAACATCGGCGGTGACTGGTACGACGCCTTCCGTCAGCCCGACGGCAGCCTCATCACCGTCATCGGCGACGTCACCGGCCACGGGCTGCACGCCGCGGTGATGATGAGCCAGCTGCGCACCGCCCTGCGCGCCTACGCCGTCGACGGCAGCAGCCCCGGCGAACTCCTCACGCGACTGCACCTGTTCCTGCACCGCCTGCGCCTCGACCTCTACGCCACCGCGGTCATCGCACGCTTCCACCCGGACGACCCCACACTCACCTGGGCCGCCGCCGGCCATCCGCCACCCGTGCTGCGCACCCCCGACGGTCAGGTGCACACGCTCGACGCCAAGCCCGGCGCGATGCTCGGCATCCCGCTGAAGCAGAAGATCCGCGACCACACCGTGCCACTCCCGCCCGGATCGACTCTGGCGCTCTACACCGACGGTCTCGTGGAACGCCGAGCTCAGGGGATCGACCCCGGCATCCAGCGACTCACCGAGGTACTGGGCGACTTCCGCCCGGCCGAACTCGAAGACGATCTGGATGCATCGGCCGACCGGCTCCTGCACCCGCTGCTGCACGACTCCGAACACGACGACGACGTATGCCTGTTGCTGTGCCACGTGCACGGTGACGCCCGGCGGCAGCGGGCGGCGGAATCCTGAGCGGCGCGCTCAGCGTTCGGGCTCCGCCTCCGCACCGTGTCCCGGTTCCGGGTCGCCGGGGAGACCGCCCTCGTGGAAGGCGCGCAGGGCCTGTTCGAGCCGCGCGCGCTGCGCGCCGGGAACGCCGTCGAAGGCGGTGGCCAGCCGCAGCGAAAGCCGCTCCGTGACGTCCCCCAGGAACGTCCGCCCCTGAGCCGTCACCTCCAGGTGCACCTCACGCCGGTCGCCGGGCTCCACACATCGTCGGAGCAGCCCGGCCTTCTCGAGCCGGTCGCAGAGCCGGCTGGCGGTGGGAAGCCCGACCCGCAGATGCTCGGCCAGGCCGGTGACATTGAGCGCCGGCCGACGGCGTACGGCCCTCAAGGCGCGTATGTGGCGCGGCGGCAGCCGCGGACTGACCTCCTCAACGGCCGAGAACCAGAGCGACACCAGGTTCTCCACGGCGTCGACGAGCTGCCGTCCGACGAGGTCGGGGGCGCTCTCGGGATCCGGTTCGCGGCCCACGAAGACTTCTCTCTCGGTCGACTCAGGCCTGGACTCCATCAGTGTTGGGGCCTACCCGAAGCGCGGGAGAGTACACAGGCGAGCTTTCACCCGCTCCGCGGCCTACTTGCCGGGGGCCCGGAAGGTGACCTCCCGCCGCGCCGCCTCGTCGATCTCGTCGAGGGTCAGCAGGGGGGTGGCCTGGGTCCGGAGGGCGCCACTGGCCTTGACGGCGAGGCTGACAGCGGCCATGGAGACGGGATCGGGGAAGTCGATGATGCACACGAAGTCGTGCTCACCGAAGGCGAAGTACATGGCTTCAACCGTGCCGCCGAGTCCGGTGACCACCTGTTCGACAGCGGCGCGTCGGCCGCTCGCGCCCTCCTTGAGCAGCCCCCTGGTGCCCTCGGGCGTGTAGGTCGCCTGGATGAGGTACTTCGGCATCGGGACGCTCCCTGACCATCGCTTGTCGGTTACAAGGACGGCCTTCCCGCCGGCAGGGCGGCTGCCGCTCACCGCACGGGTGGATTCACTCGTTGGCAGCCGGACTTCACGCCCCCGCACCGTCGGAACCTGTCACCAGGTGACGGGCGTAAGCGGCGTCCAGTCCGTCCGGGCGGAAGAGGATGCGGTACATCAGGGGCGCGACGACGCGGTCGATGACCGTCTCGACGTCGGGAGCAGCTTCCCCGCGCTCGACCGCGCGGCCGAGGATGACGGAGATCTGCTCGGCCGCGTAGTCCGAGCACTGACCTGCGTTGCTGCCGTCCGGGTCGCCGAGCAGGGCGTCGCGGATGTAGGCGCGGCCCGCGGGGAGGCCATCTCGTCCAGGAACTGCTCGGCCCAGGCGGTCAGGTCGGAGAGCAGGTCACCGTGTTCCTCCGGCGCCGTCTCCGGGCGCAGACGCTCGACGGCGACGTCCGACAGGAGTTCCTGCAGGTCGCCCCAGCGGCGGTAGATCGTCGACGGCGTCACGCCCGCGCGCTGGGCGACGAGCGGCACGGTCAGGGCGTCCCGCCCCATCTCCGAGGCGAGTTCGCGTACCGCGGTGTGGACCGACGCCTGAACCCGGGCGCTGCGCCCGCCCGGGCGCACCATCTGTCTGCGAGCCATGCGGGGATTGTATCCGCTAAAGCGAATCCTTGGCTTTAGTGTCCCCCCGGTGGCCTGGAGCTCGCGGGCGGGCAGGCTCAGCTCGTACGCGTGACCGACCCGCAGGAGCATGGCTTCCCCGAGAGCGCGGCCGAGGAGCTGCATGCCGATCGGCATCCCGGCGCCGTCGTGGCCGACGGGCACGGAGAGTGAGGGTACGCCGGTGATGTTGGCGGGTGCTGAGAGGCGTACATATGCGTCCGAGACGCTTTCGACCGTGCCGTCGGACCAGGTGACCGTTTCCTGGTCGGCCGGTACCGCGGTCGTAGGGACCGTCGGGGCGGCGACCACGTCGACCTCCTCCAGCAGCCGTGCCCACTCCTGCCGCATCAGGGTCCGGGCCCGCTGGGCGCGCAGATAGTCCCCGGCGGGCATCAGCTCGCCGGCTTCGAGGAGGATGCGTACGTCGGCCCCGTACAGGTCGGGCATCGCCCGCAGCGTCCGCTCGTGGTAGGCGGTGGCCTCGGGAACCATCAGGCCCCACTGCGTCGCCTGGATGTAGCGCGTCATCGGGATCTCGACCTCGACGAGCCGTGCGCCGAGCTCCTTCAGCCGGTCGATGGCCCGCCGGACCGCGGTCTCGACCTGTGGGTCGACACGGTCGAAGTAGTAGTTGCGGGGTACTCCGACGCGCACCCCGGTCAGGTCCGCGCTCGTCGATCCCGGTTGCTCGGCCCCCGTCCCGTGGTCCCGGGCCGGGATGGGCAGTGAGGCCGGGTCGCGGGGGTCCTGTCCGGCCAGAACGGACAGGACCACGGCCGCGTCCGCCACTGTGCGTGTGAGAGGGCCGACGTGGTCCAGCGACCAGGACAGCGACGTCACCCCGTGCCGGGGGACCAGGCCGTACGTCGGCTTCAGGCCGACGACCCCGTTCAGTGCGGCGGGCACCCGGATCGACCCGCCGGTGTCGGTGCCCAGGGCGAAGGTCGCGGTCCCGGCCGACACGGCGACGGCCGACCCGCCGCTGGAGCCGCCGGCGACCCGGCCCCCGTCCCGGGCGTTGCGTGTCTGCGGCGTGGTCAGTCCGTAGGCGAACTCGTGCGTATGGGTCTTGCCGACCAGGACCGCGCCCGCCGCTGCCAGGCGGGCGGCCACCGTGCTGTCGGAGTCGGCGCGGTGGCCGTCCCGGACCCGGGAGCTGGCCGTCGTCGGCAGGCCCGCGACATCGATCAGGTCCTTCAGGCCCATGGGGATCCCGTGCAGCGCGCCCCGGAAACGGCCGGCCGCCGCGTCACGCTCGGCCGCGAGCGCCGACCGGCGAGCCTGTTCGGCCGCCACCGTGACGTAGGCGCCCAGTCGCGGTTCGACCTGCTCGACGCGATCGAGGACGGAGTCGACCAGCTCGACGGGCGACAGCCGCCGCTGCCGTATCGCGTCGGACGCGGCGGTGAGAGACAGCTCAGACGGCTGCATCGTGCCCCTCCTCTCCGGCTCGGTGGCCCGCATCGAAGGCGGACGCGGGCGGGGTGTCACCGAAGTCCAGTTCCCGCAGGACCGAGACGACGGAGTGGATGTGCTGGGCGGTGGCGGCCACTCCGGCGTGGCGGGCCTCGTCCAGGGACAGGCCGGCACGTGCGGCCCAGCGGGCTGCCTCCGGCGGCGTGAGTTCATCGGCGGACATGAAGCTGCTCCCCGTAAAAGCTAACAGTTTGCTTTAAGCGACCGTAGGGCCTAGCGTTGCTTAAAGCAAACCTGTTGCGTTTAGAAGGAGGGACCTGATGCGCGGGCCCACCCACACCCCCTCGGCAGACGAATCCGCCGCCCCGGGCTCCATCCCTTCCTGGGCCGTGGGCGACCTCACCGTCCACCGCATCGACGAGGTTCCCCTGCCACCGGCGACCGGGCCCTGGCTGCTCCCCGACGCGACCGCTGACGTGGTCTCACGGCACGACTGGCTGCGCCCGGACTTCGCCGACCAGCAAGGCACCCTGCACCTCGACAGCCACAGCTTCGCCTTCGAAGCGGGCGGTCTGCGCGTGCTCGTCGACACCGGCATCGGCAACGGCAAGACGCGAGCGAACCCGGCCTGGCACGACCTGCGGACCGGCTACCTCGAGCACCTCACGGCCGCCGGATTCCCCCCGGACTCCGTCGACCTGGTCCTCCTCACCCACCTGCACACCGACCACGTCGGCTGGAACACCCACGAGGTCAACGGCGAGTGGGCGCCCACCTTCCCCAACGCCCGCTATGTCACCTCCCGTACCGAGCGGGAGTTCTGGGCCGGGTACGACATGGACGAGCCGCGCCGGCTCATGTTCGACGACTCCGTGATCCCGGTCGAGGAGGCAGGGCTGCTCGACCTCGTCGACGTCCAGCCCGAGGGCACCGACATCGCTCCGGGCCTACGCTTGCTCCCCACCCCGGGACATACCCCCGGCCATATCGCCGTGCAGTTGACCGACGGCGGGAAATCGGCCCTGATCACGGGAGATGCCGTTCATCACCCCGTCCAGTTCGCCCATCCCGCCATCGGTTCCTGCGTCGACATCGACCCTCGGCGGTCCGAGGAATCACGCCGCAAGCTGCTCGCCTCCCTCGCCGACACGGACACCCTCGTGCTGGGCACGCACTTCCCGCCGCCCACCGTCGGCCACGTGATCACACAGGGGGACGCCTATCGGCTACGGCCGGTCCGCGCTGCCTGACGCGATCGCGGTGACACCGTTCAGGCCCGGATCCACATGGATCTTGGGGCCGGGCCCGGCACCGTCCGGCCGCCCACCCGCGAGAACCGGGCCGACCTCGTCGAGACCCACGGTCGCGGCGACGAGGGGCCTGGGGTCGACCGCTCCGGACGCGTAGGCACGGATGGTGGCGTCCAGGCCGGGCGAGGCCGACAGGATGCCCACCGCCGTCACGTCCTTCAGCACGAGCGCGCGAGTGTCGATCCTGCTCGGCTCACCGGCCAGCCCGATGTACACGACCCGGCCGCCCGGTTCGACCAACTCCAGTGCTCTCTGCGGCAGATGGGCCGCGTTCGTGGCGTCGACGACCGCGTCGAAGGGAAGGTCCGGCAGGGACCGCTCGTCCCATACGTGCTCGAAGCCCAAGGCATGCGCGAACGCGGGGGAGTGGCCGGGGCGGTCCAGGAGGTGGACCTCCGCGCCAGCCGCCCGAAGGAACCACGCGACCAGGAGGCCGATGGTCCCGGGCCCCAGGACGAGAGCACGGTCGCCGGCGCGGGGCGCTGCGCCCTGTGCCGCGCGCAGGGCATTGCCGCCCGGCTCGACGAGCGCGCCGAGTACCGCGTCGACCGAGTCGGGCAGGGCGTGCAACGAGGACGCCGGTACGGCGAGTTGCTCGGCCAGCGCCCCGGCCCGCGCGCCCCGGATGCCGACCTCCTGGCGCTTCTCGCACACGTGCTGAAGCCCCCGAAGACAGCGGCGGCAACTGCCGCAGCCCAGCATCGTGTCGCCCATGACACGCCGGCCGATCCACGCCCGGTCGACGCCCTCGCCGACCGTCGCGACCCGCCCGGCCCACTCGTGGCCCGGCTGCAGGGGGTAGGAGGAGTGCCCTTGGTGGAGGTACGCCATGGCGCCGGTGAAGAACTCCATGTCGGTGCCGCACACGCCGACCCGCTCGACATCGACGACGACTTCACCGGGCGCGGCCACCGGCGCCGGGAGGTCCTGGACCTCGTACGCGCCCGGCGCCGTCAGGACGAACGCGCGCATGAGCCGACGGCAGTCGCGCCGTCCTCACCGGGGGCTGTCAAGCCGTCGTACCTCTGCGTATGCTCCATGGCGTTCCAGACTGTAGACCTCCGTACCGACTGCCGGAAGAGGTCCCATGTGAGGCTGCGCAGCGCACAGTGGTACGCGGGACAGGACCGCAACGCCTACATCCACCGCGCGTGGATGCGCAGAGGCGTGCCCGGCGACGCGTTCACCGGTCGGCCGCAGATCGCCATCGCCAACTCGGCATCGGACCTGGCCCCTTGCAACGCCCATCTCGACGAGGTCGCGTCGTCCGTGCGCGACGGCGTGTACGAGGCGGGCGGCATCCCGCTGGACCTGCCCGTGGTGTCCCTGGGCGAGACGAACGTGCGGCCGACCGCCATGCTCTGGCGCAACATGGCCGCCATGGCCACGGAGGAGATGCTGCGGGCCAACCCCATCGACGGGGTCGTCCTGCTGGGCGGCTGCGACAAGACGATCCCGTCGCTGCTCATGGCGGCGGCGTCGGTGGACCTGCCCGCCGTCGTCGTGCCCGGCGGTCCGATGCTGACCGGGACGTTCCGCGGTACGCCGCTGGGCTGCGGCACCGATGTGTGGCGGCTGTCGGAGGAGGTCCGCGCGGGCACGCTGTCGCAGGAGCAGTTCGCCCGCTCCGAGTCGGCGATGATCCGCAGCCGTGGCCACTGCAACACCATGGGCACCGCCTCCACCATGGCCCTCGTGGCCGAGGCCCTCGGCACGGTCATCCCCGGCGTGGCCGGGACACCGGCCCCCGACAGCCGTCTGCTGGAGGCCGCGCACCACACCGGCCGACTCGCGGTCGACATGGTGGGCGCCGACCGCCGGCCGGGCACCTTCCTCACCAAGGCGTCCTTCCGCAACGCGATCGTCGCGCTGGCCGCCATCGGCGGCTCGACCAACGCCGTCGTCCACCTCCTGGCCATCGCCGGCCGCCTGGGCATCGGCCTGTCGCTCGACGACTTCGACCGCATCGGCTCCCGTGTACCGGTCCTGGTGGACCTCCAGCCGGCCGGCCGTTTCCTCATGGAGGACTTCCACCGCGCCGGAGGGCTGCTCGCCGTCCTGCGCGAGGTCCGCGACCTGCTCGACCCCGACGCGCTGACCGTCACCGGCGAGCCGCTGGCCGCCGCGCTCGACGGCGCCCCGATCTGGGACAGCGAGGTCATCCGCACCCGCGCCGAGCCACTGGTGGCCGAGGGCGGCATCGCCGTCCTGCGCGGCAACCTCGCACCCGACGGCGCGCTCATCAAGCCGGCCGCCGCCTCCCCGCACCTGCTGCGCCACCGCGGCCGGGCCGTCGTCTTCGACTCCATCGAGGACTTCCACGCCCGCATCGACGACCCCGGACTCGACGTGGACGCCGACTCCGTCCTCGTCCTGCGCGGCTGCGGACCCAAGGGCTACCCGGGCATGCCCGAAGTCTCGAACATGCCCCTGCCGCAGAAGCTTCTCGCACAGGGCGTCCGTGACATGGTCCGCGTCTGCGACGGCCGGATGAGCGGCACGGCATACGGCACGGTCGTCCTGCACGTGGCCCCCGAGGCCGCGGCCGGCGGCCCTCTCGCCCTCGTGCGCACCGGGGACTTCGTCACCCTGGACGTCGAAGCCCGCCGTATCGACGTGGACGTACTCGCCGACGAGTTGGCCCGCAGAAGCCCGAGCGGGGCATCCGCGAAGGCGTACGCCAACCCCCGGCGCGGCTGGGAACGCCTCTACGTCGACCACGTCCTCCAGGCCGACACGGGCGCCGACCTCGACTTCCTCGTGGGCTCCAGCGGTTCGGACGTCAGCCGCGAATCGCACTGACCGCGGAAAAGAGATCAGGTCCACCGGGCCCGCATGATGCGGACCTGATGGACCTGACAGGCGTGATGTGGGGCTGAGGCTGCGTCAGGCGACGATGCCGCAGTCCTCGACGACGATCTTCTTGGCCGTCGCGCCCGAGCGGCTGCCCAGGGCCTCGACCGCCTTGACGACGTCCTCGCCCTCGATGACCTCGCCGAAGACGACATGCTTGCCGTCCAGCCACGGCGTCACCACGGTGGTGACGAAGAACTGCGAGCCGTTGGTGCCCGGGCCCGCGTTGGCCATGCTGAGCAGGAACGGCTTGTTGTGCTTCAGCTGGAAGTTCTCGTCGGCGAACTTCTCACCGTAGATGCTCTTGCCGCCGGTGCCGTTGCCCTCGGTGAAGTCACCGCCCTGCAGCATGAACTCCGGGATGACCCGGTGGAAGGGCGAACCCTTGTAGCCGTAACCGTGCTGGCCGGTCGCCAGCTCACGGAAGTTGCGTGCGGTCTTGGGCACGACATCGTCGAACAGCCGGAAGACGATGCGGCCGAGGTTCTCGCCATTAGCAGAAATACTGAAGAACACGTTCTCGCTCATGGCCCTGATTCTGCACAATCGGCGCGGCCAGGTCGAACTGACCGGGCCGGACGGCCTCAGAACGCGTCTCGGACGGCCCCGTGCAGACCCTGATCTGCGGGGTCACCCGCCGAGGAGGGGTGCCGAGAAGCGGCAGTGCACGCGTTCGGCGTGTGCGGGGTCGAGGGCGTCGAGGACGAGCTGGGCGGCGTTGGAGTCGTAGGCGATCGACAGGTGCTCGGAGCGGTCCTGGGGACAGACGTCCTGGAGCGTGATGTTGCGTACGGTCGCGCCCGGCCCCGCGGTGAGGAACTGGTTGTGGTACGGCGTGACGGCCTCGTCGTACCGGGTGGCGATGACGGTGTAGGCGACGCCTCGTTGTGTGTCGCCGTCCCGGTCGAGCGTGGTGTTCACCCGGGACCCCACCATCTGGTCCGCGTACGCCTGCCCTGCCACGGCGGACACCGTCGGGTTGAGGCCGAGTGCGGTGGTGAGGGTGCCCAGACCGGACAGGGTCGTGCCGTGGTTGGACGGGGCCAGCCCGATGAGCCGACGCACCTTGTTGTGCGACGGACGCGCGGGGTTCGTTCCGCCGTCGAACCGCAGGTACCAGCGGGGCAGCAGGCCTCCCCCTTGGGAATGCCCCACCAGGTCGACCTGGCGGGAGCCGGTGGCCTTGAGTACTCGGTCGACGTAACGAGCGACCTGGCGGGCGGAGTCGGGGATGTGCCGGGTGCCCTTGAAGGGAACTCCCGGTGCCCCGCCGAAGTTGGGCGCGAAGACGCAGTATCCGGCCCTCTTCAGCTGGGGCGACAGCATGCTCCAGTTCGTGTGGGCGTTCGTGAGGGTCGCGTGCAGCAGGACGACGGGGCGGGGGTGGGCGGCGGTCGGCCGGCACTTCCAGTTGTTCGCCCCGGGCGGTGCGGCATCCGGCTGGAGGGTCCCTCGGACGAAGGCGGCGGGGGCCGAGGTGATCCCTCCCTCGGGCGGGGCCGGGCGGTCGGCCGCGACCGATGTGCCGGGCAGTCCGAGTGCCAGGGCTGTGACCGCGCCGGCGGTTGCCCACCAAGTGATCAGGCGGGATCGTTGCGCAGGCCGGACACGGCGATGGGACATTTGTTCCGCTCCTCGTCAGGGTCAGTCACAGCAGCTGACGAGCAAGATCCTCAAGGAGCGGCCGCCGAGGTCACGGCCGTTTCGCACCGAAGCCCCCCGTTGGAGTGGCGGCTTTCATTCGTGCGGCTCCGCTTCGTTGCCGCGGCGGAGCATGCGAGGCGGGCGCGACCTGAGGAGGGGGCCGTCACGCCGTGCTGAACACGAGGAGTGACAATCCTGGCAAACCTGGCGTCCGGCGTGTGCGTGAAAAGCGGGGAGATGGGGACTTGGCGGTAAGACCGGGCTCAGTGGCGATCCCCTTGGGGGCTGGCCCGGTCAGGCTCCTCTGGTTCAGACCACGAGCCGGGGGAGCCGACTGTGCCGCTTCACGACAGACCGCCACGCTCGCAGATCATTCGCGCCACCTCGCGGAGTTTGATGTTGTTCTTCTGCGAGTACCGGCGCAGTACGTCGAACGCTCGTTCCTCTGTGAGGTTGTGGCTGCCCATGAGGATGCCCATGGCCTCGCCGATCATGTGGCGGGTGGCGACGGCGTTCTCCATCTGGGCGTGCGCGCGGGCACTGGAGAAGGCGACCGCGGCGTGGGAGGCCAGCAGCCAGCCGGCCAGCTCGCTGGCCTCGGTGAACGCGCCCGGCTCATGGGAGTAGACGTTCAGCGCGCCGAGATCCTCGTCCTCGGTGTACAGCAGGAAGCCCATCATGCTGCCCACTCCGAGCTGGTGGGCCTGGGGGGCGAAGTCGGGCCACTGCGGCTGGTCCCGGGTGAAGTCCGGGATCCGGAACACCCGCTCTCCGTCCTTGGTGCGAGCGATGTCGAAGCAGGGGCCCTCGCGCAGCCGCTCCTGCAGCTGATCACTCTTTACGACCAGGTCATCTGTGGGCGCCAGCGTCTGGACCGCCTTGCCGTGCAGCACAAGGATCCCGGCCGCATCACAACCCTCCACCAGCTGGGTCGCCGAGCCGGTGATCCGTTCCAGGGTGGCACCGACCGACTCCTGCGAGAGGAGATCCCGCGCCATCGACGCCAGGTCCTGCGCGAACCGAGCCCAGTCCATCGCGCCCTCCGCCTCTCGGTTCACCTCGGTGAGGCTGTGCCCCCAGCATTCCACGTGTGGGCCGCGGAGTGTCGGGACGGGGCCTCCGGGGCCGGTCACCTGGGGCGGAGGTTCACCTGGGACGGAGGTTCACCTGGGACGGAGGTCGGCCGTGCAGGAGCGGGTTTCGCCCAGCACCACACATCCGAGAGCCGTCACACCGTGCACGGGGTCGTCGCTGAGAGTGATGCAGGGGGCGCGTCCTCCGGGTGTGCTCATCATGGCGCCTGGTTCGGCCGGCCATCATCAGGAGTCCGATCGTCCACACGTAGCCCGATTCCCCGCCGGGGTCGACGGCGAGCCGCGCGGCGCAGTCGCGGCAGCCGAAGCTGCGCGCGAATACGGCGATCCGCCCCCCGGCCTGCGCGGCCTGCCCGGCCTGCCCGGCAGCCCCAAGCCCCCTACGTCCTCTCGGACTTCCCCGGCACGCACAGCCAAGCGACGCCTGCGGCCGTGAGGTAGGCGAGTGCGCCGATGGTCATGCTCGTGCGCAGCCCGGTGTTGTAGTCGGTGGCTGTCGCGAGCAGGCTGCCGCCGAGGGCCACTCCGGTGGCGCTGCCGATCTGGCGGGTGGTGTTGAACAGGGCGGAGGCGGCCCCCGAGTACGCCGGGGGTGCCGCGCCCATCACGGTGGCGGTCGAGCCGGTGAGGGCGAAGGAGGTACCGAACCCGACGGCCATCATCGGTGCCACCAGCAGCGCGTAGGCGGGATCGGCTCCCGCCGCGGCCCACCCGGCCAGTCCCGCGGCGGCCAGCAGCATGCCGGAGATCACAAGTGGACGATCGCCCGTCCGGCGGGCCAGCCGCCCGGACAGGACGGACGCGAACATGGTCATCGCCACGGCAGGGAACAGTGCCAGTCCCGTACCGAGGGCGCTGAAGCCGCGCTGGTGCTGGAAGTACAGGCTGGCGGTGAACACCATGCCGTAGAAGCCGAAGTTGAACAGCAGGCCGATGGCGGCCCCGCCGCTCATGGTGCGGGAGCGCAGCAGGTTCAGCGGCAGGGCGGGAGCGCGGGCCAGCCGCTCGCGCATCACGAAAGCCGCGGCGGCCAGCACGGCCAGACCCACCCCGGCGAGCACCGCCGGGTCGGACCAGCCGCGCCGGCCGGCCTCGTTGAGCGACGCGGTCAGCAGCGCCACCGCGGCCACGACCGCGACCTGCGCCGGCCAGTCCAGGGCCCGGTCGGCACGCCAGGGCGAGCGGGTGACATGACGCAGCGTCAGCATCAGACAGGCCACGCCGACGGGCAGGTTGATGAGGAACACCCAGCGCCAGCCCGCCGTGGAGACGAGCAACCCGCCCAGCACCGGCCCGGCGGAAGCCGCGATGCCCGCCATCGAACCCCACAGCCCAAAGGCCCGTGAGCGTGCGGCCGGCTCAGGGTAGGCCTGCTGGAGCAACGCCAGGGATCCGGGCACGATCAGCGCCGCGCCCAACCCCTCCACCAGCCGGGCCACCACGAGGAAGTCGGTGCTCGGCGCGAGTGCACACGCGGCCGACGACACCGTGAACACCGCCACGCCCGAGCAGAAGACCCGGCGATTGCCCAGCCGGTCGCCCAACGCGCCACCGGTCAGCAGGAAGCCGGCGAAGACCAGGGTGTACCCGTCGGTGATCCACTGGATACCGGTCAGCGAGGCCGACAGCTCCCGGCCGATCACCGGCACGGCGACATTGAGCACCGTCACATCCAGGATCACCATGAAGTACCCGGCGCACACCGCCAACAACGGTACCCAGGGCCGTCGCCCGGGCTCCGCGCCCGACTCCTGCGGGGGCGAGGACTCACCACCACCGGCCGACTCCGCGAACGCCACGGCCCCAACTCCATCCCGTCCGCGGAGGCTCTGGATCACGAGCCACAGTAAGGGACGTATGCCGCATATCGAAGGAGCAGCTCACGGGCGTCAATTCCAGACGTGAAGCCGCCGCGATCGCAGGGCGGCTAGACTGCCGCGCATGACGTACTTCTTCCACCTCCGCTAGGCACCGTCGGCGAAGCGAGGATTCCCCGTCGCCGACGACGCGGGGCAGCGGAGCGCTGTCCCGAGTGCTGACGTGGAAGAAGTAGACACACCATGCACACGCCCCTCGTGGCGCGCTGCCTCCGCGGCCTGGAGGCCGTGGTCGCCGCCGAGGTTCTTGGTTCCGGGCTCGGCGCCGTCACCGAACTGCGCCACCGCGAAGTCCATTTCCGTACGCATCGGTCCGCTCCCGTGCCGGTGTTGCGCACCGCGGACGACCTGTTCCTGCTCGCCGCCCGGCGCCCCGACATCGGACCGACGCGACAGGCCCTGCACGATCTCGCCGAGCTCGCCGCTCCGACCGATGTCGACCACCTCCTGTCCCGCCGCCACAGCGCGACGACGCCTGCCCCGGACATCACCGGCATCGACGTCTCGGCCTCCTTCCTCGGCCGGCGGACCTTCACCCGGTACGACGCCGAGGACGTGGTGGGACAGGCCCTGGCGCGGCGCCTCCGCGTCCCGTACCACTCGCGGAGGTCAGGAACGCCGCCCCCGCCCGGCTCCTGGGGCTGGCGGCTGACCTTGGACGGCACGCGGGCCACGCTCATGCTGCGCCTCGACGACCGCCCGCTGCACCGCCGCGCCTACAAGCAGCGCACCGTCCCGGGCACCGTGCACCCGCCGCTTGCCGCAGGCATGGCCCGGCTGGCCGACATCCGCCCCGGCCACGTCGTCCTCGACCCTTGCTGCGGCGCCGGCACCCTGCTCATCGAGGCTGCACTCGCCCAGTCCGACGCCCGCTTCCACGGATTCGACCTCTCCCCGGACGCGGTCGCCGCGGCCCGCAGCAACGCCGGTGAGCTGCCCGTCGCCATCCGTCGCGGTGACGCCGGTCGGCTCCCCCTTGCCGACCATTCGGTCGACCGCGTGCTGTGCAACCCGCCCTGGGGCACCCAGGTACACGCCAGCGGTCTGCTCGCGACCGCCCCTTCCCGCTGGTGGACAGAACTGCGCCGCGTCCTTGCCCCCGACGGCACAGCCGTACTACTCCTGCCCGACCGCGACGACCTGGCCACCGCCATCCGGCACCACTTCACGCCCCTGCACATGCAACGTCTGCGTCTGTCCGGGGCACAGCCCTTCCTCGTCCGTCTGGCACCGCCAGGGGGTGAGGGCAGGCGCGGTGGCGAAACCGGCAGGCTCCGGCGGCAGCGCCCGCCGGCCTCCTCCGTCCGCCGCTGACGGCACCCGTGCGCTCGGCTCGCGAGAGGCTCACCTGCCCGGCGCCTGGGGGAGGCCCAGCTTGCCGTGGACCAGCTGCGCGAAATGGGTCAAGGTGCGGTCGCTGCCCATGAGTTCGGTAGCGGCCAGGCGGACGTCGAAGTGTTCGCCGGCGCGCACCAGGAACTCGGTGCTGAGCAGCGAGTCGAGTCCGAAGTCGGTCACCGGCCGCGCGGGGTCCAACTCCTCAGGGGCACTGCGCAGAACGGCGGCGAGTAGCCGGGTCAGGGTCTGGGTGACCGCTGTCCGGGCGTCGTCGGGTGTCATGGCGGCCAGGTCCCGCAGCAGGTCCGCGCGGCCTTCCGGGCCGGGGGCGGCGTCGGTCGGCACGAGGCCGGTGAAGCGGGCGGTGCCCAGGGCGGGCAGAAGGCGACGGGCACGGGCCCAGCGGTAGCGGCCGACACCGGCGACGCCGGTGCCCGACCGGAGCAGTCCGTCGGCGGTGGCGAGGGCTTCGGCGACCGTGAGGGGCTGGAAGCCCCGTTCGGCCATGGCATCGCCGATGGCGTGACGGGCGACGTACCCCGTCTCACCGATGGGGCCCCAGGCGAGGGCCGTGGCCGGGTACCCCTGGGCGTGCCGGGCACGGGCCTGGGCCTCCAGGTAGGCGTTGCCGGCGGCGTAGGGGGCCTGGCCGATGTTGCCGACGGCGGCGGCGACGGACGAGTACGTGAGGAACAGGTCCAGGTCGTGCCGCGCGGTGAGGCGGTGCAGTACGGCCGCGCCCTGCGCCTTGGGGGCCAGGACAGCGGTGAACCGTTCGTCGGTGAGTTCGGACAGGGGCGCCTCGTCGAGGTGCATCGCGGCGTGTACGACTCCGCGCAGCCGGTGCCCGGTGGTGTCGACCGTGTCGATGACCCGGCGCAGAGCCGCCTCGTCAGTGACGTCGGCGGCATGGGCGGTGGCGCGTACACCGCTCCGGGCCAGGTCCTCCAGGAGGGCCGGCGCCTCGGGGGCGGTCTCGCCGCGGCGGGAGACCAGCGCCAGGCGGCGGGCGCCGTGGCCGGCGAGCCACCGTGCGGTCGCCGCGCCGAAACCGCTCAACCCGCCGGTCACCAGGTAGGTGCCGTCGGCGTCCAGGGCGGGCACGTGCGGTGCGGGCCGGATGGGGACCGGTTCGTCCAGCGGGTCGTCCATGGGGTCGAAGGAGACGACGACCTTGCCGATGTGCCGCGAGTGCTGGAGGACCTGGAACGCTTCCTCCACCCGGGCGGCCGGATAGACCGTATGTGGCAACGGCCGGTACGCGCCGCGGTCGATGAGGTCCAGGACGTCGGCGACCAGGCGGGAACCGCGCTCCGGATCCAGGAGCGCGTGGTCGGGATTGAAGCCGATGAAGCTCAGGCTGCGGTCGAAGGGGCGCATCGGCAGCGTGTTGTTGAGGAAGATGTCGCGCTTGCCGAGTTCGATGAAACGGCCGTTGGGGCGCAGGAGGTCCAGTCCGTGGGCGATGGCCTCACCGCTGAGGGAGTTGACGACGACGTCGACGCCGCGGCCTTCGGTGAGTTCGCGGACCCGGGGCACGAAGTCCAGGGTGCGGGAGTCGAGCACCTGCCAGGCCCCGAGGCTGCGCAGCAGGTCACGTTTGTTCCGCGTTCCGGCCGTGGCGATCACGCGGGCGCCCCGGGCGTGGGCGGACTGCAGCGCCGCCAGCCCCACCGCGCCGGCGCCCCCGTGCACGAGCACCGTTTCCCCGGCAGCCACGCGCGCCTGGTCGACCAGAGCGTGGTGGATCGTCAGGAAGGCGACGGGGAACGTCGCCGCTTCGGCATAGGTCATGGAGTCGGGGATCTTGATCAGGCCGTAGTCGCGGGTGACGCCGTGCGAGGCGAGGGCGGCGGGGAAGGCGCCGCAGACCCGGTCGCCGACCGCGAAGCCACGCACTCCGGGGCCGACGCCGCACACGATGCCGGCACCGTCGGTGCCCAGTCCACGGCTGAGCGGGCTGTCCTCCACGGCCTCGGGCGGCAGCAGCCCGTTGGCGCGCATCGGGTCGCGGTAGTTCAGCGCCACCGCGCGCATCTCGACGGCGACTTCACCGGGGCCGGGTTCAAGGGCGGGCGTCTCCCGCCAGATCAGACGGCGGGGCTGGGATCGCGTGCCTCCAGAAGGCACGGCACACCGGTGGGGACGGCAGGAGACTCGTCGGCCGGATGTTCGAGGTGAAGGGGAGTGAAGCGGCCGGCCGGCGTGAGGACGACCTCGTCCTCGACCGCGTCCTCACCCCGTCCGGGGTGCGGCACGTGGTGAGCAGCTCTGCGGCCAGCCGTCGGGCATCGGCGGCCGGATCCCCTGTGCGGTCGAGGGAGATGCGCCGCAGCCCGAGGCCGGGCTGTTCGTTGGCCAGCGTGCGTGTGGCGCCCCAGATGGCTGCGTCCTCTGGGTGCGCGGGGTGTTCGGGGGCGGGGAACAGGCCGGTGGGGCGGGCGACCAGCCACACCTGTGGGGCCCGGCCTTCCGGAAGGCCCCCGCAGGCGGCGGCCAGGGTACGCAGGACGGCAGCACGCCGGCTGGTCTGTGCGACGAGTCGCTGCGCGTCGGGCTCGGCCAGGAGCAGGACGATACGCGGCGAGGTCTCGGTGGGCAGGGCTGCCTTCCACGCATCGGAGTCGGTGGGGGCGGTCAGGCCCGTGCCCGGGCCCAGCAATGCGGCCAGTTCCCGAGCGGTCGGGGTCTCGGCGTCGCTCTCCGTGGCGACCAGCCAGGCCGCGTCCGTCAGGGGTTCGGGACAGGCGGGCGCATCCGCCGTGGCGCCGGGCGTGGCGGCCAGCAGAACCGAGTGGTCTGTGGGGCCCGTCTGCCAGGGGCTGGTGAAGCCGCACTGGTGAATCAGCGGTGTCCATGCGTCGCGAGGAGATCTGGCCGATGCGGCCGCCGTTTCCCGCGCGCTCGCCGGCTGCGACGCCGTCATCCACAACGCCGCCCTCGCCGGCGTCAGCGGCCCCCTCACGCTGTACTGGAACCAACGTGCTGGGCAGCCGCAACGTCATCGACCAGTGCCGTGCCCACGGTGTGGGCATGCTCGTCCACACTTCGACCGCCAGCGTCGTCTTCCGGCCCGGCGGCCTGGAGAACGCCGACGAACGCCATCCCTACCCCTGTCGGCACCTGGCTGCCTACCCGCACAGCAAGGCCCGGGCCGAAGCCCTCGTCCTCGCCGGCGACGGCCCCGACCTGGCCACCGTCGCCCTGCGCCCCCACATCATCTGGGGCCCCGGCGACCCGCACTTCGCTCCGGCTCTGGCACGCTCCGTACGCGGGGGCAGACTGGTGATACCCGGCGACGGCACCAACCTCGTCGACACCACGCACCTGCGCACCGCCGCCCACGCTCATCTGCTCGCCCTGGACGCACTCCAGCAGGGCCGGCCCATCGGGGGCCGCGCCTACTTCATCACCCAGGACGACCCCCGGCCCCTTCGCGACATCACCTCCCACTTCCTGCGCGCGGCCGGACTACGGGCCACCTGGTGCACCGTGCCGGCACCGCTCGCCCGGGCCGCCGCGGCCACCAGCGAGCGCGTGCTGCGGCTGACGGGACTCGCCCGCACGCACGCGCTCAGCCGTTTCCTCGTCGCCGAGCTGGTCCACCCTCACTGGTTCAGCATCGAAGCCGCCCGTCGCGACCTGCAGTTCTAACCCCCGATCACCTTCGAGGCAGGCATCGCGGAGCTCTCGGGCACGGCATGGCCTGGAAGGTGACGGCTATTCGGCCGCACGGCCGAGCCATTTCAGGCCGTCGATGAGGAAGCGGTTCTGGGTGGGGCTTGCGAACGTGGACGACAGGCGGGTGTTGGTGGCGTAGTCCATGGCGTTGTGGCCGAAGTTCGCGTACAGCATCCGGTACTGGGTGTTGGTCCACAGGATCGGGTAATAGCCGCTGTACCAGGACTGGTTGGGGTCGGTGCCCAGGGGGAAGCTCGACGGGTCGACCGATGCCAGGATCTTGATGTTCGGCTTGGTGCGCAGGTCGTTGGACCAGCTGTACCACTCGCTCACGGCCGAGGTGAACGTCGCCGGCAGTGCGGTGGTCGAGGGGTGCGTACGGTCCTCGGTGCGCAGGTTCGCCGTCGTGGGGCCCCACGTGTTCGACCTGAAGTTCCCGCTGCCGAGGAAGGTGTTGTAGTACCAGGGCCACGAACCGGCGTCGGTGGTGAACGCCGAGACGTGGAAGCCCATCCAGCCGCCGCCCGCCCGCATGTACCGCTCGAAGCCGGCTCGCTGGGCCGCGGTGTCCGGCGCGTCGTCGAGGAAGAGGACGACCTGGTAGTCGTTCACGCCGCCGTTGGCGAGCAGGTTCCAGTCGGTCGTCGCCCGGTACGTGAAGTTGTTCTGGGCGGCGGTGCGCGGGAACCACTCGTTGGCTTCCTTGACGAAGTCGATGTGCGCGGCGTCCCAGGTGCCGTTGTAGAAGGCGATGACCTTGAAGGCGGGTGCCCGGTGCGCGGCGGTGGCGTGGAGTCCGGCGGGCGCCGGGCCCGCCGTCAGCCCCAGCACCAACGCCAGCCCGAACAGCAGTCGTGCTGCCAGCCGCCTCACGGGTGGCTCACCAGGTTGGCCACGTTGGTGGACGAGTTGGACGGGCCGCCCCGGTCGTTGATGACGTGCCGGATGGTTCCGGTACCGCCGAGCGAGACGGTCACCCTGTTCTGGAAGCGGACGCCCGGGGTGTTGGGGACTTCGAAGGCGCGCTCGGCGGTGACGGACGGGTTGGCGTTGAAGAAGCAGTAACTGCCCAGCCCGTACGCCTGGTGGCTGGTCACGGAGTTGGCGACCTTGTAGGCGGCGTAGCCCTGCGTGGAGCCGTTCATCCAGGCGGCCTGGTTGGGCGGGTCGTAGGGCATTTCGTTCTGGTAGAAGTACGTCCGCCCGCCGTTGCCGTTCCAGATGGTCTGGTGCTTCTGGTAGTGCTCGACGAACAGGCCGTACATGGTGACATTGTCGCCGTTGACGATGAGGCCGGTGTCGCCGGTGTTGCTGTTCCAGCCGATGCCGCTGCCGTGGTCGCCGCGCCAGATCCACATGTGGTCGCCGATGACGTTGTCGCTGTTGACGACGAGACTGGTGGTCGCCTTGCCCACGGCGGCACCGCCGACGCGGAAGTACACGTCATGCAGGGAGGTGGGGTTCGCGGCGTGGTTGGCGGCGGCGCCGGACGGGCCGATCTCCACCAGGGTCTGGGAGTTGGTCGTACCCGCGTCGAAGAGAACACCCGCGATCTTCACGCCGTCGACGTCGGCGACCGTCATGGCCGTGATGCCGTTGTCCGGGATGAACGTGGCCAGACCGAGCCCGAGGACCACGGTGTCGGGGCGGGTGACCCGCAGGGTCTGGTTGAGGTGGTAGACACCGGGGGTGACCAGCAGGTTCTTGCCCTCTGCGAGAGCGGCGTTGATCTGCGCGGCCGTCGCGCCCGGCTTGACGACGAAGAACTGGTCGATGCCGAGCGAGCTGCCCGCCGCGGCCCCGTTCGCCCAGCTCGTGCCCGAGGAGTTGGTCCGCAGGGAGGGCACGAACACCCGGTAGGCGCCCGCGTTGTCGACGTACAGGAAGGGCTTCTCCCGTACGGTCGGGGTCTGGTTGACCGTGGTGTAGGGCGGGTTGGGGAACGTGTTGCCCGGGACGCCCTGGCTGCCGACGAAGACCATGTTCCAGTTGGAGCCGGTCCAGCTGCCGAGCTGGGAGTTGCGGGTCAGCCACTGCTGCTGCGTGCCGGAGCGGACCTGCCCGTCGATCTTCGTGTCGGCCATGAAGCCGCCGCTGGACCAGCCGCCGTCGCTGAGTTCGAGGTTGCCGCGGACGTGCATGCGCCGGTACCCGGACGCCTGGGAGACGGACCAGCGGTCCGTGCCGCCCGTGGGGTTCACCGAGAGGTTCTCCGCGCCCCGCCAGAAGTTCTGGGTCGCGTTCTGCGGCGGGAACCAGTCCGCCTCCACGTGCACGGCGCCGTTGATGGTGACCGAGTCGGGGGACTGGCCCAGGCCCAGGACCTGGGTGTAGAAGCCGACGTTGACGTCATTGCTGTACGTGCCCGGCTTGAACATCACCGCATAGCGCTCGGAGCCGAACTGGTTCGTCTCCTGCTGCCGGAATATCGAGTCCAGTCGGCTCTGGATCGTGGACGACGGCATCGACGGATCGAAGACGGCCACGTTCGGGCCGAGGTCGACATCCCCCGGGGCGGTGCTCACGGGCGCGACCTGGAAGCGCTGGGCGGCCGAGCCGTTGCACGTGTACTGCACCAGCTGGACGCCGTCGGCCGTCGAGGCGGACGGTACGTCAAGACACTTGCCGCTGTGCCGGTTGACGAAGTGGTAGGCGCCGCCGCCCTCGTCGACGGCCTGCCACTGCTGGTTGTTGCCGCCGCCGTACGTCCACAGATGCACGGCCGCGTTGTCGGCCGTGGACACATCGCTGACATCCACCACCTGCTGGGCGTCGTTGCGGCTGTTGATCCGCACGTAGCCGTCGCTGGTCGGTGTGAAGCTCCACTGCTGCGCCGTGCTGTTGTTGCAGGCGTACTGCTGCACCGCGGTGCCGTTGACGGTGCCGGCCGCTCGTGCGTCCAGGCACTTGCCGCTGCCGCTGTTCACCACCGTGGACCAGCTGGTGGGGAGGGCAGCGGCGGAAGGGGCTGCATCGGCGGCGCGTTCCGGGACGGCCTGGGTGGGCTGGACGGCGCTGAGGAGCGAGGCGGCCGTGGCGGCGGCGACAAAGGCCGCGGTCAACGGACCGCGGCCTCTGACGGTTGGTCGCGATGTAGGGGGCATGTCATCTCCTGCGCCGACGATGCGGCGTGAGTGGGGGGTGAAGGCGGTGAACGCTTATTTCATTGCATGATTTAAGGAGTGACGGAAACCACTGTCAAGGCTTTGGTATAGGCCAACTCTGACGGCTGAAGGGCGCACGACCATCCGGACGGCTGCCAGCGCGGCGTGCCGTCGGCCGCGGTGCCCTTGATGTGCCCTGAGATGCCAGAACGGCTCACCCACGAAGGAGACACACGGCATGCTCGGACAATCGCAGGCGTACAGCGGCTTCTCGGTCGACGATCTCGACGCGGCCCGCCGGTTCTACGGGGAGACCCTCGGCCTCCAGGTGGAGGAGATGGGACAGGGCGAGATGCGCATGCTGATCGTGAGGTTCGGCGGTGGCGGGCACGTCTTCGTCTATCCAAAGGACACGCACACTCCCGCGACGTTCACGATCCTCAACTTCCCCGTGGACGACATCGAGGCCGCCGTCGCCGAACTGGAGCGGCGCGGCGTGAGCCTGGAGCGCTACTCCGGGTTCGACCACGACGAGAAGGGCATCGTTCGCGTCGGCCAGGGCGGCCCCATGGCGATCGCGTGGTTCACCGACCCCGCCGGGAACGTGCTCTCCGTGGTCCAGGAGGACTGACCGGCCGACCTCGGCATCGTGAAGGGACCCTCATCCGTACGGCGGTGTCGCCGGGGCGCCTGCCGCCGCTCCAGTCCGACTGGCCCCCCGTCGCCGGGCACGCCACGGGCCGCGGTGTGAGACTGCTGAACGACGCGCCCGAACCGCGTCCGACGGTCCCGACGGGAGGAGACGAGGTGGAGACGGCCGAGCCCGGCGGCGGTCCGCTGGAGGAGTTCCTCGCCGACCCGGAGAGCGCGGCGCTGGACCTGTCCACCGCGGTGGCCCGCTGCTCCAAGGCGCTGGGACTGCAGCACGCGGTGATCTACCTCGCCGACCTCCAGCAGCGCCGGCTGCTCCCGCTGACCGACGCGGGCTCTCCGCTGCCGGTCGACGACTCGCTCGCCGGCTGGGCGTACCGCACCCAGTCCCTGCGCGTGGAGGAGTCCGAGGCCGGCGGCATGACGGCCTGGCTCCCCCTGGTGGACGGCGCGGAGCGGCTCGGCGTACTCGCCGTGCACTCCCCGGCCCTGACACCGGCCTCGCTGCGCCGCAGCCGGACGCTCGCCGCTCTCCTGGCCATGATGATCACGTCCAAGCGGGCGTACAAGGACTCCTTCGTACGACGGACCCGCACCGAACCGATGCAGCTGCCGGCCGAGATGCTGCGCGCCTTCCTGCCGCCCCGCACGATCGGCACGGCGCACGTCGTGTCCACGGCCGTACTGGAGCCCGCCTACGAACTCGGCGGCGACGCCTTCGACCACTCCCTCACCGAGACCACCCTGCACGCCTCCGTCCTCGATGCCATGGGCCACAACCTGGCCTCGGGCCTGACCACCGCGGTGTCGCTCGCCGCCTGCCGCAACGCCCGGCGCACCGGGGCCGACCTGCCAGAACTGGTGCAGAGCGTGGACGACGCCTTGGCCCGATGGCTGCCCGACCAGTTCTGCACCGGCGTCCTCGCCCAGCTCGACCTGGCGGGCGGCGTGCTGCGCTGGACCAACTGCGGACACCCCGCGCCGCTGCTCATCCGGGACCAGCGGCTGCTCGTCGACGCCATGGAGCGGGAACCCGAACCACCGATGGGGTTGCCGTCGCTGCTCGCCCAGAGCACCCGGCAGACCCATGAGATCGCACTCCAGCCCGGCGACCGGGTGCTTCTCTACACCGACGGCGTCACCGAGTCCCGTACTCGCGACGGCGGCATGTTCGGCCTGGAGCACTTCACCGACTACATCATCCGCGCCACCGCCGCGGGCGAACTGGCGCCGGAAACCCTGCGGCGACTGATCCACTCGATCCTGGACGCACAGCCCCGGAGCCTCCGGGACGACGCGACGCTGCTGCTGTTCGAGTGGTGGCCGCCGACGCGGTGACGCGAGGCCCTGAGCCAGGGCAGGCAGGCCTGCCCTACGCGGTGGCGACTGGCTCGTCGCCCTGTGCAGGTGACGACGCGGCGATGAGCTCGAAGGACCGGAGGCGGTCCTTCAGGGCGTACACCGGTGACACGAGCATCAACTCCTGCGCACCGGTCGCTTCGGTCAGCTCCGTGAGACGGCGTACGACGGTCTCGGGGTCGCCGTACGCCTGGTGCGCGTGGAACGCCGCGAGGGCCTGCCGCTCCTGGTCGGAGAAGGGATGTGCGGCCGCTTCGGCGGGGGTGGGAAAGGCGATGTCGCTTCGCGCTTGGAGAAGGCCGACCTTGACGACGTTCATCGGCCCGACGAGCCGTTCGGCCTCTTCGCGCGTCGGGGCGCACACCGCCTCCACGCACAGCAGCACACGCGGGCTCGGGCACCAGCGGGACGGCACGAAGTGCGCGCGGTAGTGCCCGATCGCAGCAGCGGTGTTCTCGGGTCGGAAGTGATGGGCGAAGGCCATCGGCAGACCGAGCTGCGCGGCGAGAGCGGCCCCTGACACGCTGGAGGCCAGCAGCCAGGGCTCGGGCAGTGAGCCGAGCGCGACCTCGTCGAGCAGGAAGCGCAGTGTCGCCACCACGTCGTCGCGGTACTCCTCGTCCGTAGCCGGACCCGCCCCGCGCCGCAGGGCCAGGGCTGTCGCCTCGTGCACGGTACCCGGGCCACGGCCGATCCCGAGATCGATGCGATCAGGGTGCAGCGCGGCGAGCGTGCCGAACTGTTCGGCCAGCATGATCGGAGCATGGTTGGGGGCGAGGACGCCCCCGGATCCAAGCCGGATCGAGGACGTCGTCGCGGCGGCGTGAGCGACCAGCACCACCGGCGGGAAGGCACCGATGGCGGGGGAGTGGTGATGCTCGGCGTACCAGAGCCGTCGGTAGCCGAGCCCTTCGACGCGACGGGCGAACTCGGGCGTGTCCCGCAAGGTGTCGGCGGGGTCCGTCCCGCTCTGGACCATCGCGACTTCGAGTACGGAGAGCGGCACACCCATCATGTGATCAGTATGGCCGAACGCTTCGTGGGCGGAGGCCTCTTGCACGGTCAGCCGGTCAGGGGCCGCCACCGGTCCACCATCGCGTGGCCGAACCCCCCGCGCCACACCAGCGCCCCGCCGACCAGGCCGGGCTTGTCCCGCGTGGCCAGGGCCGGGGCTTCGAGCATGTCGGCGGCCTCTTCCAAGTAGGTGACCAGGGTGTCGAGTTCTTCGTCCCAAGCGTCGTTGTAGCGGGACCAACGGCCCAGGTAGCCGGTCGCGGCGTCCAGGTACAGGCCGGAGGTGCTGTCGGACGGACCGTGCGCGACAACCGGAATCCAGGTCGCCTTCCACACCGTGATCCGCTCCTCCTCGGACCGGCCGGCGTTGTGAGCGTCGTGGTCGGCCTGGGCGTCCAACTTCCACCGGTAGACGTCGGCCACGGCGTCCAGGGCCATCAGGGCCTCGTTGCCCGGCAGGCATCCCGAGCCCCAGCCGTCGGCCCCGTCGTCGCCTCCGCACAGCAGCCACAGGGTGCGCAGCTCGGTGGGTATGCGGACGCCGAGATCCTTCTCCAAGGCGGCGATCGCGGTGAGTTCGGCACCGGGGCGGAGGGCGGCACAGGAGTCGGGGGCGTGGTTCTGGAGGCGGCGGATGATGCGCAGCCAGGCGTCGGCGATCTGCCGTACGGTGACGGCCTCGGTCAGCGGGTCGACTGGCTGGACCTGCTCCCGACCTGGGCCCTCGTGCTGGTCGGGAGCCACGGGCTCGGCGGAGGGGGCGAGGCTCACGTACCGGATCTGGATCCGGTCGGGCTCGCGGATGTAGCCGACGGCCAGGTCGGGGCAGTCCTCGTACAGGTCGCCCTCGACCATCACGGTGAGGATGCCGGGCAGACTGGACGGCCGGCCCATGTCCGGGTCGTCGGCCAGCCGGCCGGCCAGGACCTTCAGGGCGTAGGGGACGCCGGCCCCGAACCGGGCGGCGGTGTCGCGCACGAACGGGGGGAGCTCGACGTTCAACGGTCCCGTACTCCTTGCTGGTTGGTCTGGCCTGGCCGGGTGGGTGGGCACGCGTGATCAGTTCCAGGTCATGTTGATCTCCCGCTCGAAGTTGACGTACTGGGCCCGCCGGAAGGCGTTCGCCATGGGGACGTTGCCGAGGTCCGTGGAGGCCCGGATGCGGGGGACGCCCTGCTCGGCGAGGATGCGGGTGCCTTCGGCGAGGACGTCGTCGATGTAGCCGATGCCGCGATGTGCGGGCAGGACGGCGACGTAGGCGAGGATCGGGTTGTAGCTGTTGTGGGCCGGGATCACGAACCCCACCGGTTCTCCATCGGGCAGCGTGGCGATCCGCCACCAGTCCCGCGGGCTCGTGTAGCGGGCGAGTTCGTCCTCGTAGTGCCGGGTGGCCGCCTCCTGGACAGACATCCGCGTCAGGTCGTCACGGCTGTGTGCGTCCAGCGTGCCGTCGAGGACCAGGGCCATCAGGGCCACGAGTTCCCCGTCATCCTGGACCGGCCGGAAGAGCAGACGCTTGCTGGGCCGGGGGACCGGTGACGTCGGATTCCATTCCAGGCGAAGTCGCTCGACGAAGAGCCGGGCGCCGGTCCGTTCCAGTACCGTCATGCGGTCTTCGACGACCTGTCTGGTCGCCGCGTTGTCACGCCAGTCCGGCGGGATGAAACGGCTGTACTCAGGGGGACGCGAACTGTCCGGGAGGACAGCGGCCATCGCCGTCCGCAGAAGCCGCACCCCGATGTCCAGGCGATCGGGATCCGGGGCGCTGTCGTCGATGTCGAGGACATCCAGGATCAGCGGTGTGTCCCTGCCGGGCCGACTCCACCAGGCAACCCTGGCCAGCAGGCGGTCACCGCGCTGGGCGACCCACATCCATTCGGGACGCCGACGGCCGGAGGCAAGGTCGTCGGCCAGTTCCGCGTTGAGGACGTAGGGCAGTTGAGAGAAGAGGTCGAGTTCGTCGCGTCCGTTGATCGGACGCATGGTCAGGTCGTTCAGTTGCTCGGTCAAGGCACGCTCCGTTGAAGGCGCCCGTCCGCTCCGGGGGTTCAGACGCGGTCTGCGCCCCGGGAGGACAAAAGCGCGCTGATCATGGCGATCATGGGCTTGTCTCTCCTCTCGCTGTCGTCCCCCCTCGGCCCTCGTGGCGGGGGTCCAGCCGTAACGTCTATCGAAGGGCGGCCCGAGTCCGCAAACCCTTTTCGATCACCCTGACGGCAGGTCAATGGGATGGTCGGCGCCGTCTGCGGCATGGTCCTGACCACTCTGTTCCAACAACCGTTCCAGGACGGCTGGTTCAAGGCGCGGTCAGCGGCTCATCGCGGTCTCCTGCTCCACGCGCGACAGCTTCTCGGGGTTGCGTACGGCGTAGAGTCCCGTGATGAGACCGTCGTCGATGCGGACGGCCAGCACCGTGTCGATCTGACCGTGCAGCCGGAGAACCAGGGCCGGATGGCCGTTGATGGTCGTCGACTGCAGCGACGCCGCGGCGCCGAAGCGGGTCAGCCCGGCGACCAGGGGTGCCACCTCGGCAGCGCCCACGACGGGCGCGGGCACGGCCTGCACGACTCCGCCGCCGTCGCCCAGCAGGACGACATCCGGCGCGAGGACGTCGAGCAGCCGTTGCAGATCGCCGGAGTCGACGGCCCGGCGGAAGGCATCGAGCGCGTTCTGCGCCTCGGCCCGAGAGACGGCCCCGCGCGGGCGGCGCGCTGCGACGTGTGCCCGCGCGCGGTGGGCGATCTGACGGACGGCGGCCGGGCTCTTGCCGACGGCTTGCGCGATCTCGCCGTATGCCAGGTCGAAGACCTCGCGCAGCACGAACACAGCCCGCTCGGTGGGGCCGAGTGTCTCCAGGACCAGCAGCATCGCCATGGACACGCTGTCCGCCAGCTCGACGTCCTCGGCCACGTCGGGCGCCGTCAGCAGCGGTTCGGGCAGCCAGGGGCCGACGTAGGACTCCTTGCGCCGGCGGAGCGTACGGAGCCGGATCAGTGCCTGGCGTGTGGTGATCCGGACGAGGAACGCCCGCTGATCGCGCACGGCGCCGAGATCGACGCCGACCCATCGCAGCCAGGTCTCCTGCAGGACGTCCTCCGCGTCGGTGGCCGAGCCGAGCATCTCGTAGGCGACGGTGAACAGCAGATTCCGGTGTGCGACGAACGCCTCGGTGGCGGAGTTCATCCCGTCGCCGGGAGCGGGAGATCCAGCGGTGTCCCTCGGTCGCACGGTGCGCTCGGTCACGGCTGACTCCCCACCTGTTCGCTGTCCGGCGTTCCTCACGCACAAGACGCCGGTCCCCGCTGCTTTGTGACATCCGATCCCGGTGGCGCACATCACACCGTCGTCGCTGTCACAAGGAGCGGAGCGTCGGCATCTGGTGGTCGTCCGGACGCCGCGCGAACGACCGCGCGGTACCGCTGTCGCACAAGTGAGGACGAAGCCCATGGAATCCCGTTTCAACCTGATGACCAACGAGGTCGGCGCCAAGGTCGGCAAGCGGATGTACAACGTCAGCCTGGCGATCATGGAGTCTTCGCTGCCCAAGGATCTGCAGCAGTTGGTGGAACTGCGCGCCAGCCAGATCAACGGCTGCGGTTGGTGCGTCGATGTGCACACCAAGGAAGCCGCAGCGGCCGGTGAGACGGCGGTGCGGATCCACCTGGTCGCCGCCTGGCGCGAGTCGGCCGTCTTCACCGAGGCCGAGCGGGCCGCGCTGGCGCTGACCGAGGAGGGCACCCGGCTCGCCGACGCCAACCACGGCGTGTCCGACGAGACCTGGGCACAGGTGCGCAAGCACTACGACGACGACCAGATCGCCGCGCTGGTCTCCCTGGTCGCCATGATCAACGCGGCCAACCGGCTCGGCGTGATCACCCGCATGCAGGGAGGGACGTACGAGCCCGGCATGTTCGCCGCCCTGTCGAACTGACCGCTAGGTGACCTGCGCCCCGGCCCGGGCCATCGGACCCGGGCCGGGGCGCGGGGAGGTCAGCGGGCTGTGGCTTCGAGGATGAAGAAGGGCTCGGCGTCGGTGAGCGGGCTGACCCTGGTGAGGGTCAGGCCCGCGCGATGGCACAGGTCCTGGAAGGTGTCGCGGGTGCGTTCCTTGCCGCCGAGGTTGACGAGCATGTTGAGGTCGCTCAGGTAGGTGATCGAGCTGTCGAGGCTGTCTGCTTCTTCGGCGTGGGCGGCGACGGCTTCGGGGAGCACGGGCTCCACGATCAGGACGGCACCGCCGGGTGGCAGTACCTCGCGGCAGTGGCTGAGGATGGTGACTGCCTGATCGTCCGTCCAGTCGTGCAGGATGCTCTTCAGCAGGTAGAGGTCCGAGCCTGCGGGGACGGAACTGAAGAAGTCTCCGGCGATCAGCGAGCAGCGGTCGTTGAGCCCGTGGCGCTCCAGCGTGTCGGGTGCTTCGTCCAGGCCGTGCGTCGTGTCGAAGACGACGCCGGTGAGGTGCGGATGCGCACCGAGCACGCCGGCCAGGAGGGTTCCGTCCCCGCCGCCGATGTCCGTGACGGTGGTGAACCGGCCGAAGTCGTAGGCGTGCGGCAGCGCGGCGGTGGTCTCGGAGACGGCTTGGCTCATCGCGGCGTTGAACTGCGCGGACAGTTCCGGGTGTTGGGCGAGGTGAGTGAAGAAGTCGGTGCCGAAGACGGTGTCGAAGGCGACCTCGCCCGTGCGGACGCTGCCATCCAGGTGTTCCCAGGCACGGACCACGGTCGGATCGGTGAACGCGCGCACGAACGATGCGAGCGAGTCGGGGTGCTCTGCGTCGAGCAGTGCGCCCGCGCCGGTCAGCGAGAAGCTGCCGGGAGCGAGCTCCCGCAGCAGGCCGAGGGCGGCCAGGGCACGCAGCAGCCGCGTCATGTGCTGGGGGTGGGCTCCGGCGTCGGCGGCCACCTCGGTGGCCTGGCGTGGGGTGTCGCCGATCAGCTCCGCAACCTTCAACTGGACCCCTGCGCGCAGGGTTTGTGCGGCCATGGTTCCGAAGGTGAGCCGGCCGATCAGGTCGCGGTCGGCTGAGTGTGCTGCCTGGGTACCGGGGTTCGTCACAGATGCGGTCCTTTCTGGTCTTCGGTGCGTTCGGTGTGCGCCGAAGGGACTTTTGCGGACACGGCTTAGCCGGCGGTCGTGTTCCTGTCGGCGAGGGCGCGTGGTGTGCATCCGGCGTGGGCGAGTACGTCGCGGTGGAGATGGGACTGGTCGGTGTATCCGCAGGCCAGGGCGACGTCGGCGGCATTGTGGCCGACGGTCAGCGCTCGGGCGGCGTGGTCGAAGCGGACCAGCATGGCGGCGCGTTTGGGCGTGAGGCCGACCTGCGCGGTGAACCTGGACCACAGCCGCTTGCGGCTCCAGCCGCAGGATGCGGCGAGGTCGTCGACCCGTACTCGCCCCCGCCGGCCCACGATCAGATCCCAGGCGGCGGCGACCTCAGGCGCCATCTCCGGTGCGTCTGCAGCACGTTCGGTGAGGAACTCGTCCATCAGCACGAGGCGTTCCTGCCAGGTCGAGGACTCGGCCAACTGCTCTCGCAGGCGCTCCTCGTGACGCCCCCACAGGTCCTTGAGAGGAGTGATGGAGCGGTCCATTCGTACGGGGACACACCCAGCAGTTCGTAAGCCGCCCGGGGAGACAACCGCATCTCGATGCACTCGACCCGCTCGCCGCGGATCCGGGCCGAACCGGGCGACAGCGCGGCGACGAGGCTGTTCAGAGGCAGGTGCCCCGCTGGACCCTCGACCGTGAGCGGGGCGTCTCCGAGCCCGATGACGACGATCACTGCGGGCTGGGGGAGGACCTGCAGATCCAGGCCACCGTCGACACGGTCGCGGAACCCTGCCATCCACACGCCGTTCACAGACGTGCCGCCGTGCAGACGGGCGACTTCCCAGCCGTTTACGGCGTCGCGGTCCGTGGGGGCGGGGCTCGCGTCGTAACTGCGCATGCCTCTACCGTGGCCGACTTCTCGGGGCTTGTCTTGGACGAATGTTCCGAACGCCACGCTGGGCATTGGACGGCCTGGGACCGGGCCGGGGCCGGCGCCTGGACTGCATCGAAGGATGTACGGCGTTTTCGTCCGGCCGCACGACGATCGAGCCGAACAGCGCCGAGAACCTGAAGGTATGCCCTACAGCCTTCGCGCGTCCCTTGACGACTCGTCCTCCACGCGGCCCGCCGCCCCGGCCCGGCTGCCGTTGCTCGATGTGCTGCGTGGAGCGGCGATTCTCGGCACCCTGATGACGAACGTGTGGATCTTCGCCGCGCCCGGCTCGGAGTGGGCGTTCCTGCAGGGGACGCCCATGCCCGACCCGCTCGGAGAGCCGGCCGAGGCGTTGTTCCGGTTCCTCGCGGACGGGAAGTTCCTGTCGCTGCTGACGATCCTGTTCGGTGTCGGTCTGGCCATTCAGTACGACTCCGCCGCCCGCCGCGGCACCCCGTGGCCGCGCGGCTACCGGCCCCGTGCGCTGTTCCTGTTCGCCGAGGGCACGGTGCACTTCGTCCTGGTCTTCGGGTTCGACGTGCTGATGGGGTACGCCCTGACGGCCCTGCTGATCGCCAGGCTGCTGGCGCGTACCGAGCGCATACGGCGCGCGGTGATGTGGACGTCGGTGAGTGTGCACGTGGTCCTGATGTCACTCATCACGCTCGCCCTGCTGGCCGCTCCCTCCGACGACTCCGGGAATGAGGTGTCCGACGCGGCGGTGGACGTGTACGCCCACGGCAGTTGGTTCGACCAGATCGCCTTCCGGCTGGAGAACGCGATCGCCCTGCGGATGGAACCGGTCATCTCCTTCGGCCTGCTGGTCTTCCTCTTCCTGCTCGGCGTCCGCCTCCACCGCTCCGGAGCCTTCACGCCCACCGACCGGGGGCGGCGGCTGCGCTCGCGGATGGCGGTCTGGGGCCTGGGGCTGGGCATTCCGTTCAACGCGGCCCTGTGGCTGGGCGGTGAGGAGTTCTTCTTCCTCGGCCGCTATGTCGCGGCCCCGGTGGTCGCCGTCGGCTACATGGGTCTGGTCGGCGTCGCCCTGGACCGCGGGTGGTTCCCGGCCTTCCTGACCCACGGTCTGTCCGCGGTCGGCCGTACGGCACTGTCCTGCTACGTCCTGCAGAACGTGCTGTGCATGCTGGCCTGCTACGGCATCGGTCTCGGCCTGGCCGGACACTTCGCCGATAGCGGTCCCTGGTGGGTCATGGGCCTGTGGGCGACGGTCTGCGTTCTCCTCGTAGCCGCCTCGACCCTGTGGCTGCGCCGGTTCTCCCACGGCCCGCTGGAAGGCGTACAGCGCCGGGTCCTGCGTCGCTGAGCGGGTACAGCGGGGAGGGTGCCGTGGATCTGCTCCGGGCCGAAGGGCCCTGAGGCGCGGCGTCGTCGACACATCGGCGCCCGCTGGGAGCAGCCTTTTGCGACGAACCTGCCGGAAGCCGACCGGGGCAGGCTCGCTGACTGGCGCCCGCCTGCTCGCGGACGGCTACTGGACGGGTGCAGGTGCGCCGCCGGCAGCGTCGCCAACATCGTCGCCGGTGCCCTGCTCACCGAACTCCGCGCCGCCCACTGACCCGTACGAGAGCACCGCAGGCAGGCACCCGGCGTACGACCGCCGCCGTCTCTCTCCCCGGCGACACACCCTGACGTAGCGTCAGACAGGCCCGGCCGAACACCTACGCTGACCGCATGGGCCACGACGACATGGAGGGCGCCGGGGGCCGACCCTTTCCGGCCGGCGGCCCGGCGGCCGGGGCGGGCAATGACCCGCGGACCACGGCCGATTGGCTCAACTGGCTCAAGGAGCGGCTGTACGCGACCATCACCATGATCTCCGTGGTGATCGGCCTGACCGTGTCCGAGCACCCCTCCGCCGCCGGGGCCGCGGCCAGTGTGGCGGCCGCCGCGGTCGGCCTCTGGCTCGCGACGCTCGTCGCCGACGAGCAGGCCCACCGCACGGTGCACGGCAGGGTGGCCACCGGCGCGGAGCTGCGCCGGATGCTGTGGGTCAGCAGCCCGCTGCTGCTGTCCGCGGTCGGCCCGCTCATCCTGATCGGCTCCGCGGCCCTGGACGTGATGGACCTGGACACCGCCCTGTTCGCCGCGGCCGGGGTGAACGTGGCCGGCCTGTTCGGATGGGGCTGGTACGGCGGTGTCCGGATGGGCAACAGCACCGCGGCCGGCGTCCTGGCCGGCGTGCTCGACGCGGTGATCGGGCTGGCCGTCGCCCTGGTCAAGGCCGTTGCCGGCCACTGACCGGCCGTACCGGCGCTGTACCGGCCGAACCGGGGTCGGCTCCCGGCGCCTGGCACCGCGCGGCGGCGTCCACTTCCACGCCAAATCCGTCAACGCACCCCGGCCCACCCGAGATCGGTCACCAGACACGGCTCAGGCGATGTCGTCGCCGGACCTCGCCCCGACCCCTTCCGGTTCGTCGGTGCGGCCCCGCAGGGCCTGGCACACGGACCAGACCACGGCCACCACCGGTACGGCCACCACGGCGCCGATCACCCCCGCCGCCACCGCTCCGCCGACGACCGCCAGCGCGACCACCACCGGGTGCAGGCGGACGGCCCAGCTCATCACGATGGGGTGCAGGAGGTGGCCCTCGATCTGTCCGATGACCACGATCAGGGCCACGACGAGCAGGGCGATCAGTACTCCCTTGGACGCCAGCGCGACGACGGCCGCGACCGCGAGAGCGATCGGCGAGCCGATCAGCGGGATGAACGCGGCCGCGAACTCAAGCAGCGCCAACGGCACGGCGAGGGGCACACCGAGTGCGAGCAGTGCGACGCCCACGAGGACCGCGTTGGTTGCCGCGACCAGCAGGATGCCGTGCGTGTAACCGGTGAACGTCCGCCAGGCCGCCCCGCCCGCCACGGCGAAACGCTGACGGGCCGCCACGGGGAGCTGGTCGCACAGCCATTGCCACTGCTTCTCGCCGGAGTGCGTGAAGAAGACCGCGCAGAACAGGGCCAGAGCGAGCACGGTCAACACCTCGAGCAGCCGGCTCGCGCCGCTGAGTGCCGTGCTGATGAGGGTCGAGCGGTGACTCGACAGGAGTTTGCCGATCCGGGACTGGAGATCATTGAAGATGTCCGGGGGGAGCCGGAACGGAGGCTCCTCCAGCTGGCGTTCGATCCGGTCGATTCCCGTCACGAACTCCCGCTCCAGCCCGCTTCGCTGGTCCGCCACCGTCTCACCCACCAGGGCCAGCGCCCCGAGGATGAGGACGATGCCGCCGATGAGCGCGACGGCGACCGCGAGCGGGCGGGGCATGTAGCGGGCGAGGAGGCCGGCCACGGGGCGGAGCACGGCAGCGATCACAAGACCGAGGAAGACGGCGACGGCGATCCGGTGGAACTGCCCGAGCACGGAGAAGGCGACGCGGACGACGATGCCGATGGCGATGATCCGCCATGCGTACGCGGCGGCGGTCCGCAGCAGCCCCGGCACGCGCGACTCCACGCCGCCCGGGTGCTCGAGCGGCGAGGCAGGCGGATCGGGGGGCGTGGCCATCTCATGCCCGTACCACCCGACGGTCCCAGGACCGCGCTGCCGAGGCGTAATTCCCCCGAAGGCCGGTACCGGCAGCGCCAAGGTGGGCTGTCGGGCGTGCTGTCACCGCGCTGAGCGGGCGTCAGTTAACCGAGCCGAAACCTACTGGCCTTCTCCGCTAACATGTTCGAACTCGCGATGATCGCCCTCATCGCCAACTGTTGCCCGAAACCCGGACCAATCACAGCAAAGTGACCTGTTTACCTAACATCTGAAAACCGGCCAAACAAATTGATACCCATGTCGTCGCGGGTGTTCTCGCGAATAAAAAACTCAATCAAGTTCGCCGTCGCCGCGTCGCGTCGCCCACGGGTGATGCTGTGGACCGCTGCCGGTGTGGTGGCCGTCGGGTTCCTCGTCGCGCTGGAGATCGCGGCGCGCCACTACGGCATACCGGGGCCGATCACCACGCAGGTGCGAGAGGTGATATTCCCGCCCAAGTCGGGATTCCTGCTGTACGCCGGTATGGCGTTGATGATGGTGGTGCTGACCCGGCGGCAACGGTTCATCGCGGTTGGTACCGCGATCGGCATCGACCTCATATTCGTCGTGGTGCGGTGGGCTGCCGACGTAAAGGTGACCGAAGGCCACCCCTTCGGCAACGGCGCGTTGTGGGTGATGCTGGGCTGCACGGTCATCGCTGTCACGCGGCGCACCGGCCGGGAACGGGCCCTGCTCCTGAAGGGCGTCGGGCTGGGGCTGCTGCTGGTGGCCGGCCGTAAGACCGGCGACGCGTGGCTGCACATCACCTCGCAGACCCGCCCGGTGGTGCTGGACCAGTACGTGGCAACCGCCGATCAGGCGCTGGGCAACCCGTCGTGGCTGGTGGGCCGGATGGTTCGGGCCACCGGCCCGGTCGGCGCCCACGTTCTCGACTACGTCTACGTCCAGCTCGCGGTGGCCTCAGTGGTCGTCGCGTTGTACCAACTGCGCCACGTGGCCGTCGAGCGCCGCTTCCCGAGCCATCATCTGGTGCGCACGTTTCTTGCCATCGGCCTCCTCGGGCCGGGCATCTACATGATCTACCCGGTCGTCGGGCCGGTCTTCGCCTACGGCGTCGACGGCGGGCAGTGGGCGGTCGCCAACCTGTGGCCGGAGACGGCACCGCCGATGGGCGTGCCGCACCCGATGCCGTTCGACGAGATCACCCCACGCAACTGCATGCCCAGCCTGCACACGGCCTGGGCCACCGTGATCTTCGTTCATTCCCGGAACGGGCCGCGGATTCTGCGATTCGCAGGCTCCTTCTGGCTGATTGCCACGCTCGGCGCAACTCTGGGATTCGGCTACCACTACGGCGTGGACCTCGTCGCCGGTGTGGTGTTCGCGCTCACGATCGAGGCGGCGATGCGTTCGCTCGCTCGTGGCTGGGACCGGTCGGGAATCCAGCTGGTCGCCTACGGCACGGCGGTCTTCGCGGCCCTGTTGGCGTCCTATCGCTATCTCCCGATGGAGATGGCCAGATATCCGCTGGTGTTCGGGCCACTTCTCATTCTGGCGATGGTCTCAGTGATCCTCGGCTACATGCGGACCACCAGGCTCTGGGAACCGAAGGTCGCACCGGGGCGGCAACTGGAACCGCAACCCGAACTGGTCTGACTCATGACGCACCAGGTTCTGTTCAGGCTCGGCCGCTTCGGGCCTGCGCGATGCGTGACGCAGACCCGGATCGGAAACCATCTGTGATGGGTTGATCACTCCGTGGAGTTGTCGGTGGCGGCGCAAGGAGCAGGGTATGGACTCGGGCAGGCGTCAGTTCCTCGGCAGGTTCGGAGCCGTGGTGACGGGAGTTGCGGCGCCGGTCGCACTCCCTCGGCATGCGATGCGAGAGAGCCACGCGGCGACGGACCTGCGAACCGGCACCCGTCACGAGCGGCTCATGTGGCGGGCCATCGAGGAGGCTCGGAGGAATCCCGAGTGGCCGTTCGGCGCGGTGATCGTGGACAGCCGCACCGGCGAGGTCCGGGGGAGGGGGGTCAACACCGGGGCGGACAACCCGCTGCTGCACGGCGAGGTGGTCGCCATGAACGACTACGTGGATCGCCACGGCAACCAGGACTGGTCCGAGACCACCCTCTACACAACGGGCGAGCCCTGCTCGATGTGCATGAGCGCGATGGCATGGGCGAATCTGCGGCGCGTCGTATGGGGAAGCGCCATCGACGAGATCCGCCGGACTGAGATCATCCAGATCGACCTGTCAGCCCGGGAGGTGGCCGCCTCGGCGCGGTCCTTCTACAGGCCCGAGCTGTTGCTGGGCGGCGTGCTCGCCGGCCACACGAACCGCCTCTTCCGGGACGCCCAACGGCTGCGCCAAAGCCTTCCGGACGTGCCTTCGGCCGCTCTGCCCTGACGCCGGCACGACGGTGATGAGTTTCGGCGGCGGGACCGGTCACACGTACGAGGGCCCCCGACGAGAGGAACCGGCCATGGCCACCGCAGAGACCCCCCAGAGCCCCGACGGCATGTTCCTCACCGCGCTGCCGGACACCAAGCCACAGACGGCCGCGGGGAAGGTGTTGTTGCACTTCAGCATGTCGCTGGACGGGTTCGTGGCAGGGCCGCAGGATTCGATGGACTGGCTGACGGGCATCTCGTCCCGGCCCGGCATCATCGAGGAGTACGTCGAGACGACCGGCGCCGTGCTGGGCGGTCGGAAGGGCTGGGACGCCTACCCCGAGCCCGGCGCCATCTACGGCGGCGCATGGCAGGGGCCGCTCTTCATCCTGACGCACCATCCTGAGGACGCCCAGCAGGCCGAGGGCGTGACGTTCCTGAACTGCGATGTGGCCGAGGCGGTCCGGATCGGGCTGGAGACCGCCGGCGGCAAGAACCTAGAGGTGTTCTCGCCCACGATCGGGAGGCAACTCCTGGAGCGGGGCCTGGTCGACGAGATCGACCTGCACGTAGCGCCGGTGCTGCTCGGCGACGGGGTCCGACTGTTCGACAACCCCGGGGGCGTGCCCATGCGGCTCGAACTGCTCAACGGCGGCGACCGAACCGCGGAGGTGAACCTGCGGTACCACCCCGTCGCGAACAAGTGACGGCCCTCGGAGCCCAGGCTGAGGGGGCGAGAACGGGGTACCCGTGTGTGTCATCGGGAGGCTTGTGCTGTGGAACTGAGCGACTGGTTGCTGACCTCGGCCGAGCGCGGCAACAGTGCCACACGTCTGGACAGCCGCCGGTCGGATCGACAGGCGTGGTCGTACGGCAACCTGGTGCGTCCGCTCATCCACGGTGCGACGTACTTCCCGGCACTCCTCAGCACGATCCGTGCGCAGCGCGCAGGAGACCTGCTCCTCTTCACCGACTGGCGGGGCGACCCCGACGAGCGTCTCGATGGACCCGGCAGCGAAATCGGCACCGTCCTGGGAGAGGCGGCCCACCGAGGAGTGATCGTCAAGGGGCTGCTCTGGCGCTCCCACCTGGACCGTTTCCAGTTCAGCGAGGCCGAGAACCGGCACCTCGGCGACGCGATCGAAGCCGGGGGCGGCGAGTGCCTGCTCGACATGCGGGTACGCCCCGGCGGCTCGCACCACCAAAAGCTCGTCGTGCTCCGGCATCCCGACCGGCCGGAGCGCGACGTCGCGTACGTCGGCGGTATCGACCTGTGCCACAACCGCAACGACGACGCCGCTCACCGCGGTGACTCCCAGTCGCTGCGCATCGCCGCCGCATACGGACCGCACCCACCGTGGCACGACATCCAGCTCGCGATACGCGGACCGGCCGTCGGCGACATCGAGGCCGGCTTCCGCGAACGCTGGGAAGACCCCGCGCCCCTCACCCGCAGCCCGCTCGTACGCCTGCGCGAGCTCGCTCACGACGAGGACACCCGTGCCGACCCGCTGCCGTCCCAGGCAGCCGACCCCCGCCGTGCGGCACGCACATCGTCCAGGCCCTGCGTACCTACCCCAACCGGCTGCTGCGCGGCTACGACTTCGCCCCGGACGGTGAGCGCAGTATCGCGCGGGGCTACCGCAAGGCGCTGCGCAGGGCTCGGGCCCTGATCTACCTGGAGGACCAGTACCTGTGGTCTCCGCACGTCGTGGAATGCTTCGCCGAGGCACTCACCGCCCACCCCGGCCTGCGCCTGATCGCGGTCATCCCCAGCGTCCCCGAACAGGACGGCCGGTTCACCCTGCCGATGAACCTGATCGGCCGGATCACCGCCCTGGACAGGCTGCGCCGGGCCGCCGGCGGGCGGGTCGCGGTGTACGGGCTGGAGAACCACGTCGGGACGCCGGTGTACGTGCACGCCAAGGTGTGTGTGATCGACGACGTGTGGGCCTCGGTGGGCTCCGACAACATCAACCTCCGCTCCTGGACCCACGACTCGGAGCTCACCTGTGCCGTCCTGGACGAGAGCCCGGACCCGCGCGAGCCATGTGACCCGGGCGGTCTCGGGGACGGTGCGCGCAGCTTCGCCAGGGATCTGCGACTGGAGCTCATGCGCGAGCACCTGGATCTGGACGCACTGGGGGTGCCGCACGCGCCCGACGCGCTCTGCGATCCCCTGAAGGCCTTCGACGCCTTCACCGCGAGCGCCGCCGCACTGGATGCCTGGCACGACAACGGCCGGCATGGCCCCAGGCCTCCGGGGCGTTTGCGTGCCTATCGCCGGCCGAGCCTCTCCAGTACGGCCAGGACGCTGTACACGCCTCTGCATCGCCGTTTCGTCGACCCGGACGGCCGGCCCTTCGGGCTGCGGCGCCGCAACGAGTACTGATGGACCGGTACACAGGTTTCGTTCTGGTCAGGAATCGAGAAGCGCCGCTTCCCAGCCGTGACTAGCGTCATTCCCATGACTTCCATCGAATTCGTCACTCTCGAGGTGGCCGACCCCACCGCCGCCGGCAGCTTCTACTCCACCGCCTTCGGGCTCGGCAACCAGGTACGCCTGGGGGCATCCGAGGCACCGACGACCGGCTTCCGCGGCTTCACGCTGTCGCTCGTGGTGTCCCAGCCGGGCAACGTCAACGCCCTCGTCGACGCGGCCGTGGAAGCCGGTGCCACGACGCTGAAGCCGGCCGTCAAGTCGCTCTGGGGCTACGGGGGCGTCGTACAGGCTCCCGACGGGACGATCTGGCAGATCGCGTCGTCGTCCAAGAAGGACACCGGCCCGGCCGCGCGGGAGATCGACGAGATCGTGCTCCTGCTCGGCGTCGAGGACGTGAAGGCCAGCAAGCAGTTCTACGTCGATCACGGCCTCGCCGTGGCGAAGAGCTTCGGCGGCAAGTACGTCGAGTTCGCCACCGGATCGGGTCCGGTCAAGCTGGCGCTGTACAAGCGCCGTGGCCTGGCCAAGGTCGCAGGCGTCACGCCGGACGGCACCGGATCGCACCGGCTCGCGATCGGCAGCGATGCCGGGTCCTTCACCGACCCGGACGGCTTCGCGTGGACGACCGCATCGGAGACCGCCTCGCTGTGAACCGGGTGAGGTCGTAGCTCGCAGTGGACCCCCGAGGGCGGGGCGCCCTGACACTCACGACCGTCAGTGGGCGAACTCAGGCGCCTGATACGGGGCCCACCAACTCGTAAGGCCCCAGATCCCCAGGGCGGCCGCGGCGACGGCCGCCAAGGCGGCGAGCCACGGGCGGTGGAACCGGCGCAAGGTGAGCAGCCAGAAGGTCAGTGGCACCAGGGCGCCGCCCGCGGCGACCAGCGGCAGGTCGATGTAGAGGACACTGAGGTCCCGGTGGAGCCCCTCGAAGCCGCCCTCCACATTGACCCGTGCCAGTGGTGCCCAGGCCAGCAGCGCCGCCACGGCACCCAGACCGGCCACGAGGAAACCCGCGAGGCCCTTGATCTCTTCCTTCATGTCAGGTTCGGACGCCACAGCCCCGCCTGCAGTTCCAGGCCGAAGACCTGGGCCGCGTTGTCGTGGCACACGGCTCGCAGCCACGCGTCTCCGAGCCCCAGTCGCTCCAGGGCATGGAGCTGGTGGATGTACGGGTAGGGGATGTTCGGGAAGTCGGAGCCGAGCAGGATGCGGTCGCCGAGGCCGGCCAGGCGGGGCAGGGCCCGGCGGGGGAACGGCGTGAGCTGTTCGGCGAAGTCGGTGAAGGCCATCGTCGTGTCCAGCCGCACCTCCTCGTACTGCTCGGCGAGGCCGAGGAACTCCTCGTACTCGGGCATCCCGAGGTGCGCGATGATCAGCCGCAGCCGGGGGTGCCGTGCCAGTACCCGTGCGATCGGGTCGGGGCCGGTGTGTGTCCCGGGCGCCGGCCCGGAGCCGCAGTGGATCACGATGGGAATCTTGGCTTCGGCGAGCAACCCCCATGCCGGATCGAGCAGTTCGTCGGCCGGGTCGTACGCACCCACCTGCACGTGCGCCTTGAAGACGCGCGCACCCGCCTCGACGGCATCGTGGACATAACCTGCGACGCCCGGTTCGGGGTGGAGAGTCGCGGTGTGCAGACAGTCGGGGGTGCGGCGGGCGAAGTCGGCCGCCCAGCCGTTCAGCCACTGGGCCATGCCGGGCTTGTGCGGGTAGAGCATCGCGGTGAAGGACCGTACGCCGAACTCGCGGAGCAGGGCAGTCCGCTCGGCCTCCTCCTTCCGGTATGTGATCGGCCATTCGACTCCACCGGTCAGCGGCCCCAGGGCGTCGAAGTAGTCCCACACCTTGCGCAGAACGCGGTCGGGCATGAAGTGCGTGTGGACGTCGACCAGCCCGGGAAGGCCGAGCCGGCTCCAGAAGCGGCGGACTGCACCGGCCTCCTCACCGGCGGGGCGATGGGTGGGGCCGGGCTCGGCGGAATCGGCAGGGTGGCCAGGTCCAGGTGCCATGCGGTGATCCTTCGAGGTCGCGGACGGCGGCTTCAGCGCAAGGGGGCTTCGAACACGATGCCCAGGTGTCGTAGGAGGCCGTCCCGCTGCTCGGCCGTTGCCAGGACCATGAAGTCGTCGCCGAGGTCCGAGCCTTCCTGCTCGACGCAGCGGAACTCCCGAGGGTCGTCAGGGGCGGTGAGCGATTCGATGGCCTGCTGCGCCGCTCCCATGTCGAGGTAGTCGTTCGACTCCTGCTCGATGCCGAAGGAGAGGGGCCGGCCGTTGCATGCGAAGTGCATCGTTCCCAGGCCGCAGTCCTCGTCGTCCGGGTTCGCCTTGTCGAAGCGGTAGTCGGAGACAGTGACGCTGCCGCCCGTGAGGGCTGCGGCCTCGCTGAGCAGCCATTCGTAGTGCTCGTCGGCGAAGTCGACGTCGTCGGAGTGGATGGACACGGCCACGCCGAAGGATTCGAGGGCGTCGGCGATTTCATGGCGTCGCTCCATCGGCTCGGTCGCGTAGGCGGCGGCCTGGTCCAGGACCCTCCGGGCCTGCTCTTTGGTGATCATGCCGAGATCGGTGAGGACTTCGGCAATCCGCGCATAGGTGATCGACTGGGTGTTCGCCATGCGATGCATCCTGTCAGCCGCCTGCGGGAGGCGCGGAGGCGGCTGACCGGAGGCTCCAAGTCACTTTCCTCACGGCTTACTTCATGTCTTGACGAAAATGGTCCATACCTTTAGGTTCACGGGTCAGCCAGGCACCGTGCGACGCACTCACCGTTCACGAGGTGAAGGCGCATCGGTCGTTCACCCCCCACGAAGGGCTCTCCGCGCGCATGCCCAGACCTCTCCCCGCAGCCTGCTCTCTCACCGTGCTCTGTCTCGCCACCGGCCTGCTCACCGCGTCGCCCGCGCAGGCCGCCACCGGCACCGTCACCGGCCTCGCCGGGAAGTGCCTCGACGTCGCCGGAGCCAACTCCGCCAACGGCACAGCCGTACAGCTCTACGACTGCAACGGCACCGCCGCCCAGCAGTGGACGGTCGGCAGCGACGGCACCATCAGGGCGCTCGGCAAGTGCCTTGACGTCAGCGGCAGTTCGACCGCGAACGGGGCCAAGGTGCAGCTGTGGAGCTGTACCGGCGGTGCCAACCAGAAGTGGTCCGTCTCCTCAGGGGGCGACATCGTCAACCCGCAGGCGGACAAGTGCCTGGACGTGACCGACAACAACCCCGCGAACGGCACCCGCATCCAGATCTGGAGCTGCTGCGGCGGCGCCAACCAGAAGTGGACCGCACCCGCGCCCGGCGACGGCAACACACCCTCCGCGCCGATGGCCGTGGCGCCGTACCTCTACAACGGCTGGGGGAGCCCGCCGAACCCCACCACGGTCACCAACGCCACCGGCGTGAAGTACTTCACCCTCGCCTTCGTCCTCAGCAACGGCTACTGCAACCCTCAATGGGACGGCAGCCGCGCGCTGACCGGCGGAGTCGACCAGCAGACGGTCAACACCGTGCGGGCGAACGGCGGTGACGTCATCCCGTCCTTCGGCGGCTGGAGCGGCAACAAGCTGGAGAGCTCCTGTTCCACCGCGAGCGAACTGGCCGCCGCCTACCAGAAGGTCATCAGCGCCTACGGCCTGAAGGCCATCGACATCGACATCGAAGCCGAGGCCTACAGCAACCCGACCGTGCAACAGCGCACCGTCGACGCCCTGAAGACCGTCAAGGCGAACAATTCCGGCCTCAAGGTCTACGTCACCATCGGCACGGGCCAGAACGGTCCCGACACCAGCCTGATCAACCGGGCGGCGAACTCGGGGCTGAGCGTGGACGGCTGGACCATCATGCCGTTCAATTTCGACGGCGCCGGTCAGAACATGGGCAACCTCTCCGTGCAGGCGGCCGAGGGCCTGAAGAACTCGCTGAAGAGCGCCTACGGCTACACCGACGACCAGGCCTACCGGTCCATGGGCATCTCGTCCATGAACGGCATCACCGACCAGAACGAGACCGTCACGGTCAACGACTTCCGCACCATGCTCGCCTACGCCCAGCAACACCACCTGGCACGGCTGACCTTCTGGTCGGCCAACCGCGACCGCCCGTGCACCGGCGGCCCCGCCGACAGCTGCTCCGGCGTGAACCAGTCCGACTGGGACTTCACCCGCGTGTTCGCCGGCTACACCGGCTGATCCAGCCAACCCCCGCCGGCCCTCGGCCCCTCAGCGCACCAAAGGAGCGTCCTCGACCATGCCTCTCTCCCACCACAGACGGTCCGGTACCAGACGCGGTCCCGTCGGCCGGTTCACGGTCTTCGCCGTTCTCTCCGCGGTTCTCACCACGCTGTTCACCGTGACGCCCGCCCAGGCGGCCGACGGCACGATCACCGGACTGGCCGGCAAGTGCGTCGACGTGGCAGGCGCAAGCAACGCCAACGGCACCGCCGTACAGCTCTACGACTGCAACGGCTCGGGCGCCCAGATCTGGTCCAACCAGGGTGACGGAACCCTGCGTGCGCTCGGCAAGTGCCTGGACGTCGTCGACCGCAGCACCGCCGACGGCGCGGTGGTCCAGCTGTGGGACTGCTCGGGCGGCGCCAACCAGCAGTGGGTGGTCACCGCGGCCCGCGACATCGTGAACCCGGCCGCGAACAAGTGCCTCGACGTGCGGGAGAACAGCAGCGCCAACGGCACCCGGCTGCAGATCTGGAGCTGCACCGGCGCCGCCAACCAGAAGTGGAGCGCTCCGGCGAGTGGAGGCGGCGGCAACCCGTCCGGGTTCGTCGTGAGCGAGTCGCAGTTCAACCAGATGTTCCCGAACCGGAATTCGTTCTACTCGTACGGCGGTCTGACCGCCGCCCTCAGTGCCTACCCCGGCTTCGCCAACACCGGCAGTGACACGGTGAAGAAGCAGGAGGCGGCGGCCTTCCTCGCCAACGCCAACCACGAGACCGGCGGGCTCGTGCACATCGTCGAGCAGAACACATCCAACTATCCCCACTACTGCGACTGGAGCCGTCCCTACGGCTGCCCCGCGGGTCAAGCGGCGTACTACGGGCGCGGTCCGATCCAGCTGTCGTGGAACTTCAACTACAAGGCCGCGGGCGACGCGCTCGGCATCGACCTGCTCAACAATCCCTGGCGGGTGCAGAACGAGTCGGCCGTCGCCTGGAAGACCGGTCTGTGGTACTGGAACACCCAGTCCGGCCCCGGCACCATGACCCCCCACAACGCCATGGTGAACCAGGCCGGCTTCGGTCAGACCATCCGCAGCATCAACGGCTCCCTGGAGTGCGACGGCAAGAACCCGGCGCAGGTCCAGAGCCGCGTCGACGCCTACCAGCGCTTCACGCAGATCCTCGGCGTCACCCCGGGCGGCAACCTCTACTGCTGACGCCGTCCCTCAACCCAGGAGCTGTAATGCGTACGTTGAGATCCCTCGCCCGGGTCCTCCTCGGCACGGTCGGCGCGGCAACGCTCGTCGTGGCGGTCCCGGCCAGTGCCCAGGCCGGCGTTCTGACCCTGCTGCCCCAGAACGCCGACGGCATGGAACAGACCTTCTCACCCGCCTACGACTACGACGGCGACGGCTGCTACGCCACCGCGGCCATAGGCGCCGACGGCACCATCAACCCCGGCCTCAAACTAGGCGGTGACGTCAACGGCAAATGCCACGACTACGCCCAGCTGGCCAACGCCAACACCTACTCCCGCGCGAAGTGCAACAACGGCTGGTGCGCCGTGATGTACGCCAGCTACTTCGAGAAGGACCAGGCGACCCTGGGCCCGGCGGCCATCGGGCACACCCACGACTGGGAGCACGTCGTGGTGTGGGTCAACAACGACGAGGCCCAGTACGTGTCGGTGTCCCAGCACTCCGGCTACCAGGTGGCCGCCCGCTCGTCGGTCCGCTTCGACGGCACCCACCCGAAGATCGTCTACCACAAGGACGGCGTCTCGACCCACTGCTTCCGCTTCGCCAACAGCGCCGACGAACCGCCGGAGAACGCCACGGGCGGCTGGTTCTTCCCCCGCCTCGTCGGCTGGAACGGCTACCCGGCCGGATACCGGGACAAGCTCATGAGCGCCGACTTCGGTTCGGCCAGCATCAAGATCGACGACGGCGACTTCGCGTACGCCCTCGCCCACTCCAAGCCGTCCGCCATCCCCTTCGACCCGTACGCCTGACACAGGGTCCACCGGACGGGGAAGTCCCTCGCAGGCTCATGCCCGCGAGGGACCATCCATCTCAGCCTTCGCTCTACTTCTGGTCTGCGCCGCTCACGGGCCCGCGTGCCTTGCGCGCCGCCCTGGCGAGGTCCATGTCCGTGGTCTCGGGGGCGAGGAACTGCGAGACCAGACCACCGACGGCGAGGACACCCGCACCGATGAGGAGCACGAACTCCGCCCCGAACCGCTCCAGTCCCATCGGGAGCAGGAAGGTGCCGATGGCCGCTCCGACCCGGCTCATCGCGGTGGCGAAGCCGACGCCCGTGGTGCGCAGGGCGGTCGGGAAGACCTCCAGCGGATAGACCGCGGTCAGTGCGCTCGAAGCGGCGTTGAGAAAGATGAAGAACAGGAATCCGCCGACGATGACCGGCGTCGACGTCGGCCACAACGCGACCAGGGCCAGACAGCCGGCGGTGATCCAGAACGGCGGGATGAGCAGCCTGCGGCGGCCGATCCGGTCGACGACGAGGCAGCCCGCCGTCACGCCGGCCACAGCGGTGAAGGAGTAGACGAGCAGTGCCGCGACCGCGTTGTCACCCATGTTGAGGGCCTCGAAGACCTGGGTCCAGAACGTGCCGATGGCGAAGTACGGCAGCACCAGAGCCGCCCAGAAGACGCTCGCGAACACGGTGCTGCGCAGGTGCCGTCGATGGAACAGCGCACCGAACCCCTCCTTCGCGGGGGCATCACGCTCCTCGAGTTCCGCTTCGACGTCGACCTCGATGCCGTACTTCTCGATCAACGCCTCCGCTTCCTCGCGGCGCCCCTTGCTCAGCAGCCAGCGCGCCGACTCCGGGATGCCACCGCGCAGCGCCACGCACACCACGGCGATGACCGCGCTGCTGGCCAGCGACCAGCGCCAGCCGCCGTCGACCTCGGCGAAGAGGGCGCCGACGACGGTCGCCAGCGCGTAGCCGACGTACCAGCTGATCTCCAGGCTTGCCAGCAGCCGGCCGCGGCCCTGTCGAGGCGCGTACTCGGACAGCAGCGGCGCGCCGATCGCGTACTCGCCGCCGATCGCCACGCCCATCAGCAGGCGGATCAGGAACAGTTGGAGTCCGTCGGCGACGAAGAACTGCAGGACCGAGCCGATCAGGAAGATCAGCATGTCGACGAGGAACACGGGGCGGCGGCCGAACCGGTCCGCGAGCCGCCCGAAGAGAGGCCCGCCGACGAAGATGCCGATCAGTGGGGAGGCGCCGACCAGCCCCTGCATGAGGGGCGAGAGGTGGAGGTCGGCGGTCAGCGCGGTCATCGCCATGCCGATGCCGCCGATGATGTAGCCGTCGATGCCCTGCCCGATCTGGGTGGCGAGCTTCAACTTGGTGTGCAGACGGCGGCGTTCACGCGTGAAGTCGGGGACTTCCGGGGTGCTGGGCTGATTCTGGGTCGCAGGCGTCATTGCCATGGGCGGTCCTTGTCCTGAGCGGCGTGAGCCGAGGGGGAGGGCAGGAGGCAGAGCGGGGGAGTGCCGTGATCAGAGCGGCCAGTCGAGGGCGATGTACTGCGTCTCCAGGAAGGCCTCGATGCCTTCGCGGCCGCCTTCCCGGCCGAGACCGGACTGCTTGACGCCGCCGAACGGGGCCGCGGGGTCGGACAGCAGACCGCGGTTGACGCCGACCATGCCCGCCTCCAGGCGTTCGGCGATCCGCAGGGCGCGGCCGACGTCGCGGGAGTAGACGTACGAGGCGAGACCGTGCACCGTCGCGTTGGCGCGCGCCAGCATCTCGTCCTCGTCGGTGAACGTGGTGAGGGGCGCCACCGGTCCGAAGACCTCCTCGTGCAGGATGCGGGCGTCGTCGGGCACGTCGACGAGGACGGTCGCCGGGTGGAAGTGGCCGGGCCCGTCGGGCGTGGTGCCCTGCGCGGCGATCTTCGCGCCGCGCCCGACGGCGTCGTCGACGAGCGAGCGGATCTTGTCGACGGCCGCCCGGTTGACCATGGGACCGAGCGTGACGCCCTCCTCCAGGCCGGGGCCCGTGCGTACGGCGGCCATGGCGGCGCCGAACTTCTCGGTGAACTCGGCGGCGACCGACTCGTGGACGTAGAACCGGTTGGCGGCGATGCAGACTTCGCCGCCGCCGCGCATCTTGGCGTCCATCGCGCCGCTCACCGCCGCCTCGATGTCGGCGTCCTCGCAGACGACGAAGGGGGCGTTGCCACCCAGTTCCATGGTCACGTTGACGACGTTCTCCGCGGCCTGCTCCAGGAGCAGCCTGCCGGTTGCGGTGGAGCCCGTGAACGAGAACTTGCGGACCCGTTCGTCACCGAGCCAGGCGGAGACCACCTCGGGGGCGCGGTCGGTCGGCAGGACGTTCAACAGCCCTTCGGGCAGGCCGGCTTCGGCGAGGAGAGCGGCGATGGCGAGTGCGGTGAGCGGGGTCTCCGGCGCGGGCTTGAGCAGGACGGGGCAGCCCGCCGCGAGCGCCGGGGCGATCTTCCGGGTGGCCATGGCTGCGGGGAAGTTCCAGGGCGTCACGAAGGCGGTGACGCCGACGGGGTGCTTGCGTACGACGTGCCGGAAGCCGCCGGCCGGTGCGTCCGCGAAGGAGGAGCCGATCCGGACCGCTTCCTCGGCGAACCAGCGGAAGAACTCGGCGGCGTAGGCGACTTCGCCCGCCGCGTCGCGGTAGGCCTTGCCGTTCTCCAGCACGATCAGCCGGGCGAGGGTGTCCGCGTGCTCGCGCATCAGCTCGAAGGCGGTGTGCAGGATCTCCGAACGGCGCCGGGGTGGTGTCGTACGCCAGCCGGCGGCGGCCGACCGAGCCGCCTCGATCGCCGCGCGGGCGTCCTCCGGTCCCGCCGAGGAGACCTCGCGGACCAGGTCGCCGGTGGCCGGGTCGTGGACGGGGTACGTCCGTCCGTCGGCGGCCGGGAGCCAGCGGCCGCCGAGGAACACATCGCCTTCGGCGAGCGGGGCCTTGGCCAGGAGGTCGATGCCGGCGAGGTTCATGAGCTGCTCTTTTCTCCGTTCCGGACGGGGGCTCGTCCGATGCGCGGTGAATTTACGAGGGCGTCATGGGGCCGACAAGACAACCTCGGCGGATCGCAACCGTGGTTGCTGTGAGGGCAACTCGCTCGCCGACCCTGCGCGGGAGCACGGAGAGCGGTGGAGTCGTCAGGTGAGCCGGGCCCGCAACTGCGGAGTGCGCCGCGGTTCCCAGCCCAGCAGCGACGACACCCGTCCCGCCGCCCGAGCCGTCGTACGCCCCGCCACGTCGAGACGGTCGCCGAGCCGGGACATGGGGGCGGAGATGTTGATGGCCGCCACCACCCGGCCCCGGAAGTCACGCACCGGCGCCGACACCCCGACCAGGTCCTCCTCGAACTCCTCGCTCACCCGCGCGTAGCCCAGCCGCTTGGCGTCCTGGATGAGGGCCCACAGCTCCTGCACCGGCATCTCACCGGTCGTGCCGAAGCGGACGTACAGCTCGTCGGGCGTCGCGTCGGCGAGCAGGACACGACCCGCGGACAGCCGCCAGGCGGGCACCCCGCGTCCCTCCCAGCCGTGGACACGGAAGGAGTGCCCGGAGACCGACAGCAGGGTGAGTACTTCGCGGTCGCTGAGCACACACAGGTGGCTGGTCTCCTCCAGATCCGCCGACAGGGTGTGCATGACCGGCTCGGCCACCCGCACGAGGCGGCTCTCGGAGGTGCGGGCCACCAGCGAGAACAGCCGCCAGCCCAGCCGGTACTCCAGGGTGTCGGGGTCACGCTCGACGATGCCCTCGGCGGCGAGGGCCTTCAGGGCCCGGGAGACCTGGGTCTTCTCGCGGCCCACCAGCTGCGCGAGGCGTACGACGCCGAGGCCGCCGGCGTTCTGCGCCTCGTCGGACGCGAGCGCCTCCAGCAGGTCGATGTCGCGGCGCAGGCCATGTCCGCGGGAGGCCGAGGAAGAGTCGGTCACGTGGGTCATCGTATGCGGGCACACCGGCTGAGGAACCCCCAGGTCAGGCACGAAGTTGTCAGGAGAGCAACCGGCATTTCGATTCCCGTGACCGCCTTGCGACGAGGTGGCGGCCGACCTAGATTCGCCGCATCGAGCCGGATGAACTGCGAGGTATGCGAGCTTTGCGCTCACTCGCCGGGTCCACCGGCCCGTCACAGCTCCCCGCTCCCGGAGATCCAGGAGATCCCATGCCTTCGCCCTTTGCCCCGACCGCGCTCATCGGCGAGTCCTTCGTCGGTGAGGGCGCCAACGCCGCCCACACGAACGTCGTGATCGGACGCAAGGGCGGCCCCGTCGAGACCGCCTGGGCGACGGCGCTGGCCACACCGAGCGCCGGGCACGTCCCGTTCATGACGGTCGTACGGCCGTCCGTCCCCGTGAAGCCGCTGACCCTGTTCGTGGCCAAGGCCGCCGCGGAGGGCGAGCTGCACCAGCGTGCCACCTGGGGTTCCGCCCAGGCCGGGCTGGCGCAGGGGGTCTCGGACGCGGTCGACGCAGGGCTGATCCCCGCCGAGGACGCCGACGACCTGCTGATCATCGCCGCGATGTGGATCAACCCCGCGGTCGACGACCTGGACGAATCCTTCCGCAACCAGCGTGCCGCCGCCCACGACGCGATACAGGCCGCCGTGACCGGCACCCCCACCGTCTCCGACGTACAGGCTGCCGCCAAGCAGGGACCGACGAACCCGTTCTACACGCCGACCGCCGAGGTGCTCGCCCGATGAAGATCACAGACATCACCCTGGACCGGCTGCGCCTCGAACTGGACCCGCCGTTCCGCGCCGCCTGGGACCCCGAGCCCCGCCGGCACTTCGACGCCACGATCGTCCGCGTCCACACCGACGAGGGCATCACCGGCATCGGCTCCGGTGACCTCATGGACGGCTTCGACACGTACAAGCACCTGTTCGTCGGCGAGGACCCGCTCGACATCACCCGGCACGTCAAGGCGATCGAGACCGCCAACTTCCACGGAGCCCACTACTGGCCCCTGGAAGCGGCACTGTGGGACATCATCGGCAAGGTGCACGGCCGCCCCGTGTCGGAACTCTTCGGCAACGCGGCGAAGCGACTGCCGGCATACGCCTCCTCCGGCGAGCTCAAGTCACCCGAGGAGCGTGTCGCCACGGCCCTGAAGGTGCGCGAGGCCGGCTTCCGCGCCCTGAAGATCCGTATCGACCGCAACCGGATCGACGAGGGCGTCGCGGCCGTACGTGCCGTGCGCGAGGAACTCGGGTCCGGCTTCGAGATCATGGTCGACCTCAACCAGTCCTGGCGGATGGCCGGCGACACGGCGAACGCCTCCGACCTCGCGAAGACCCGCAAGACCATCGCCCGCCTCGCCGAGCTCGACGTGTTCTGGGTGGAGGAGCCGCTGCCGTACGCCGACCTGAACGGCTTCAAGCGGCTGCGCGCCGAGAACCCCGGCGTCCGCATCGCCGCCGGCGAGATGCACCACTCGCCCACTGAGCTGCTGCGCTACCTCGAAGAGGACGCCCTGGACGTCTACCAGATGGACGTGGTGCTCGCGATCGGCATGCACCGCGCCCGCACCCTTGCCGAGCTGGCACAGCTGAAGCACCGTCAGTTCACGCCGCACAGCTGGACCAACGGCATCGGCGTGCTCGCCAACCTGCACGTCGCGGCGGGCGTCGGCGGCGGCCCCTTCTTCGAGTTCCCCTACGACCCGCCCGGCTGGACGCCCGAGCGCCGCGACTTCATGCTCGCCGAGCCCGTCCGCGTGAACGCCGAGGGCGACCTCGAGATCCCGGACAAGCCCGGTCTCGGCATCGAGCTTGACGAGGACGCGATCGACCGCTGGAGGATCAAGTGACGTACACGATCGACGAGTTGCTGATGCGCAGCCACGGCGAGTGGCTGGCCGCCGCGAGCAAGCTCACCTTTGAGGCGCGCCCGTTCATCGACGGTACCTTCACCGACGCGACTTCCGGCGACAGCTTCACCAGCGTCTCACCGCGCGACGGTTCGGTGCTCGCGGAGGTACAGGCCGCGGGCGCCGACGACGTCGACCGGGCGGTACGGTCCGCACGCGCCGCCTTCGAGGACGGCCGCTGGCGTGACCTGGCGCCGAGGGAACGCAAGAGCGTCCTGTTGCGCTGGGCCGACCTGATCCGGGCTGACGCCGAAAAACTGGCGCTGCTGGACACCCTGGAGATGGGCAAGCCCATCACCGAGTCGGTGCGCATCGACGTGGACAAGGCCGCCGAGACCATCGCCTGGTACGCCGAGGCCATCGACAAGACGTACGACGAGGTGGCCCCGACCCCGGGTGACGCGCTGGCGTTGATCACCCGGGAGCCGCTGGGAGTCGTCGGCGCGGTCGTGCCGTGGAACTACGCTCTGCTGATCGCCAGCTGGAAGCTGGCCCCGGCGCTCGCCACCGGCAACAGCGTCGTCCTCAAGCCCGCCGAGCAGACCTCCCTCGCCGCCCTCCGGCTGGCGGCACTGGCCACCGAGGCAGGGCTGCCCCACGGCGTGTTCAACGTCATCCCCGGGCGGGGCGAGGTCGCGGGGCAGGCCCTCGGCCGCCACCCCGAGGTCGACAAGATCGCCTTCACCGGCTCGGCGGAGGTCGCCCGGCTCTTCCAGGTGTACGCGGGCGAGTCCAACGGCAAGCAGGTCGCCGTGGAAGCCGGCGGCAAGTCGCCGCAGCTCGTGCTGGCCGACGCCGACATCGAGGCCGCCGCGTCCGCCGTGGCGTGGGGGATCTTCTACAACGCGGGACAGACCTGCAACGCGGGTTCCCGTGTCGTGGTCCACGCCTCGGTGAAGGACCAACTCCTCGACGCCGTACAGCGGATCACCGCCGACACCTTCCGCGTCGGCGACCCGCTCGACCCTGCCACCGTCATGGGCCCCATCGTCGACGAGGCCCAACTGGCCAAGATCCTCGGCTACATCGAGCGCGGCAGGACGGACGGGGCGCAGGTGCTCCTGGGCGGCGGACGCATCCTCACCGAGACCGGCGGCACCTTCGTCGAGCCGACGGTGCTCGACGGCGTGGCGAACACGTCCACCGTCGGCCAGGAGGAGATCTTCGGCCCGGTCCTGGCCGTCGTGTCGTACGACGGCGACGTCGACGAAGGCGTACGGCTGGCGAACCAGAGCGACTTCGGGCTCGTCGCCTCCGTCTGGACCCGGGACATCACCATCGCCCACCGCACGGCCAAGCGGCTGCGGGCCGGCACGGTCTGGATCAACACCTTCGACGCCAGTGACGTCATCACCCCCTTCGGCGGCTTCAAGGCCACCGGCGCCGGACGCGACAAGTCCCTGCACGCGCTCGACGCGTACACGGCGCTCAAGACGACCTGGATCAACCTGGCCTGAACGGCCCACCACCTCACTGCACCCCCTCACCTGAACACCTTTCACCTGCACACCCCTACAGAGCCGTAGCGAGGACAACGATGAGGATCGGTTTCATCGGACTGGGCAACATGGGAACCCACATGGCCCGCCACCTGATCCACGCGGGACACCTGGTCACCGTGCACGACACCCGGCCCGAGGCCGCCGCCGAGCACCTGGCGCTCGGCGCACGCTGGGCCGACACCCCGGCGGCGTGCGCCACCGATGCCGAACTGCTCGTCACGATGCTGCCGAATCCGCGCATCGTCGAGGACGTGCTGCTGCGCGGCGGGGCCGCGGAGGCGCTGCCCGAGGGCGCCCTGTGGATCGACATGTCGACCTCCACGCCGGCCGCCGCGGAACGGATCGCCGCCGAGGTGCTCGACCGTCGCGGCGTACGCCGCCTGGACGCCCCCGTCAGCGGTATGGCGCGCGGCGCCGAGGCCGGGCGGCTGCAGATATTCGTCGGCGGGACGGCGGACGACTTCCGCATGTGCCTGCCGGTGCTCGAAGCGATGGGCGACCCCGACAAGGTGCTGCACGTGGGCCCGCTCGGCGCCGGCTACACGGTCAAGCTGATGATCAACCTGCTGTGGTTCAGCCACCTCGTCGCCACCTCCGAGGTGCTGGCCATGGGCGTGAAGGCGGGCGTGGACCTCGGCGTGCTGCGCAGCTCGCTGCTCGCCAGCCCGGCCGCCTCGAACTTCCTGGAGAACGACATCCTGTGCGTCCTGGCCGACGGCGACTACGACGACTCCTTCGCCATGGCCCTCGCCTGCAAGGACCTCGGACTCGCCATCGACCTCGGCCGCGACGTCGGCGTCTCCACGGAACTGTCCGCGCTCGTGGAGCAGATCTTCCGCCGCTCCAAGGCGCACCACGGAGACCTGGCCGGCGAGATGAGCCCGGTCCGTCTCTACGAAGCCCTGGCCGGAGCGGAGTTCCGCCTCCCGAACCCGACCGCCGCCCATGACGACGCGGCGCTGAGCTCTGTGTGATCCGCCGGATCCGTGTGTGTCCCGCCGGGCCGGTCAGGCCGGCCCGGCGGGACACAGTCCCCACTCCCTCTCCCTTCCGAGCACCGCACGTCCCGCCGCGTATTCAGGAGCCGAACGCCATGGGCGAGTCCCGCACCGACCAGCTGACCATCGACCCGACCTGCCGCATCGAGTTCGGCCCCGGCCGCATCGCACACCTGCCGGACCTGGTCTCCTCCCTCGGCATGAACCGTGCGTTCGTCGTCACCGACCGGGGTCTGCGGGCCGCCGGTATCGTCGACCAGGTGCTCAAGGTCCTGGACACGGCGGGCCTGGAGCACGGCGTGTACGACGGCGTCGGCGCCAATCCGTCCACCGGCAACGTCGATGAGGGGGCCGCCCGGGCGCGTGCCTTCGGCCCGGCAGTCGTCGTCGCCCTCGGCGGGGGCTCGGTCCTCGACGCGGCCAAGGGCATCGCGCTGCTCGTCGGCAACACCGACGCGGCGGCGGCCGACGCGGACGCGTTGTGGGATGCGCTCGACGGTCTGCCGCTGATCGCCATCCCCACCACCTCGGGCACGGGCGCGGAGACCAACGGCTTCGGCGTCATCGAGGACGCCGCCGCCTGCCGCAAGGTGTACATCGGCCACGCCTCGGTCAAGCCCCGGATCGCCCTCCTCGACCCGGAACTGACGCTCGGCCTGCCGGCCCGGATCACGGCCGCGACCGGCATCGACGCCCTCGTCCACGGCATCGAGTCCCTGGCCTCACGCGGCGCCAACCCGGTCTCGGCGGCGTACGCGACCCAGGCGGTGGCCATGGTCGGGCGCTGGCTGCCTGCCGCCCACCGTGACGGCTCGGACCTGGAAGCCCGCGCCCAGTTGATGCTCGGCGCCCACCTGGCGGGCCAGGCCCTGACCATCTCCGGCCTGGGCCTGGTCCACGGCATCGGCCACGCCCTCACCGCCCACACCGGCACCCCGCACGGCATCGCCCTCGCCGCCGTCCTGGAGGAGGTCCTGGAGTTCAGCGCCCCGGCCGCCCAGGACGCCTACGAGCAGACCGCCCGCGCACTCCGCCTCGCCCCGCCCGCCGACGGCGACTGGGCCCGCGCCGCGATCGACGCCGTACGCGAGATCTCCGGCGCCCTCGACATCAAGCAGCCCCTGCGCGACCTCGGCGTCCGCCCGGACATGCTGCTCCCGATTGCCTCCGGCGCCCTCACGGACGCGGTGACCCGCAACGCACCGCGGCAGCCGACGGAGGGGGAGATCGTGGGGATCCTCGAAGCGGTGCTCTAGCCTCGGGCGTTCACGAAGGGCGCGGTCCGGCAGGTGGCGGGGAAAGGATCTCGACGTACCCGTCGGTGCCGTGCACGCGGATCCGCTGCCCGTTCCGGATCAGCCGGGTGGCCCGCTCCACGCCCACGACGGCCGGCAAGCCGTACTCCCGGGCGATCACCGCGCCATGGGTCATCAGGCCGCCCACCTCCGTCACCAGGCCCGCGATACCGACGAACAGCGGTGACCAGCTGGGGTCCGTGAAGGGCGTGACCAGGATGTCGCCCGCTTCGAGATCGGCGTTGGCCATGTCCAGGACGACGCGGGCCCGTCCCTCGACGGTCCCGGCGGAAACCGGCAGGCCGACCAGGGCGCCGCCCGGCACGTCGTCGCGCCGGTACGCCCCGGTGACGGCCTCGCCATCCGAGGTGAGCACCCGCGGCGGTGTGAGCGCGTGAAACGACCGGAAGGCGTCCTTGCGCCGCTGGATGAGCCGGCCATCCGCCCGGTTCGAGCGCACGACGTCGTGGAGTTCCTGGAACGTGAGGTAGAAGATGTCCTCTTTCTCAGGCAGCACACCTGCCTCCACGAGGCGCTCAGCCTCTTCCGACAGGGCCTGCTTGTAGACGAAGTAGCGGCTGATGATGCCGTACTTCGGGTACTCCCGGTACCCGATGAAGGCTCGGACCCGGTCGATCATCCGCTTTGCCTCGTCGGCCTTCCGGTCTCCGTCCGGGAGGGCCCGCAAGCGTGACAGCACGTCCTGTTCCTTCTTCCGCGCCTTCTGCCGCCCCTGCTCGAAGCGCCGCCCGGCGGCGCCCGGCTCGAAGTTCCTGACGTGGTCGAGGATCACGGGCACCAGCGTGGTGGGGCGCTCACGCCACCGCGGCCTCGTGATGTCGATCTCGCCGACGCAGCGCATGCCGTATCGGCCGAGGTAGGCCTCGATGGCGTCGCGCGCCTCGGTCCCGCCCGCGAGCTTCGCCAGCTCGTCCAGGAAGCCGTAGTCCTCGACGCCCTCCAGGAACGCCACCACCTCCGAGTACGGGCGGATCACATCGGCGACGTCGAGCAGCGCCAGTCCCATCTCCGAGGTGATGTTGCCGGGGGCGGACAGCGTCAGGGTGTCAGCGACGTTCTTCTCGCCCAGCCACTCCTGCAGCCTGTCGTTGAGCCACCACGTGGCCTCCATCCCCGCCATGATCGCCTGAAGGTTCAGCGGATCACCGAGGACTCGCTTGTGCTCCTCGAACGCCTCCAGCAGGAAGTCGAACAGCTCCGGTCCGCTCTTCGTCCGGATGTCGCGCTCCAGGGCGGCGATGGACTCCTGGCTGCGCTCGATCAGCTCGGTGACGATGGCCGGGTCCCGGTCGGTCTCGACCGGGGAGGGCGCACCACCGGCCGGCGGCCTGCCGGGATCCGCGTCCGGGACCGACGGGACGAAGTCGTCGCGGTCGAGGACGGTCTCCAGAGCATCCCTGACCAGCGGATCGCCCTTCCCCAGCACGTCCAGGAGGCCGGCGCGGCTCGCGGGCGAGGCGAGGCGCCGGGTGACGTCGACGAAAAGCCTCCCGCCGGCCTCGTGCATCGGCACCATGGCCGTCAGCTGCCACATGGAGAGCCCCAGGGGCTTCATCGGGTCGGTCATCATCTGCCCATGGCCGACGGAGACGTAGACGTGATTCTCCTGGTCGCCGGTCTCGGGGATGGGGAACAGCGTCGTGATCGGCCGACTCTGAACGATCTGGAAGTCATCCTGGAAGTCATCGTCGCCCAGGCACCATTCGATGTCCTGCGGGCGGCCGAAGTGCGCTTCGATCCGCCGCCCGAGCCGCACCAGCCGCACGACCTGCGCATCCGTCAGCGCCGGCTGCTCCTGCCGCTGCGGGTCGATGGCCACTTCCTGCGTGCCGCCGGCCGGCCGGGCCTGAACGGCACGCTGCTTGGCGGCGATCGCCTTGGCGACGACCTCGCCGCCCCGCACCTTGAAGACGTCCGGGTTCACCAGCCCGGCGACCAGGGCCTCGCCGAGGCCGAAGCCGGCGTCCACGGTGGCGACCGTCCGGTTGCCCGTGACGGGGTCGGCCGTGAACAGGATGCCGGCGGCATGCGGGAAGACCATCCGCTGCACGACCACGGCCATGTGCACCGTACGGTGGTCGATGCTGTTGCGCTGACGGTAGGTCACGGCCCGCTCGGTGAACAGCGACGCCCAGCACCGGCTGACATGCTGGAGGATCGCCGTCGGCCCCACGACGTTCAGATACGTGTCCTGCTGTCCGGCAAAGGAGGCCGTCGGCAGGTCCTCCGCCGTCGCACTGGACCGGACGGCGTAGGCCTCCTGCTCGCCGAGCCGGCCGAGCGCGCGGGTGATCGCCGCCGCGAGATCACCCGGGACGGCAATCTCTTCGATGGTCCGACGAACCTGCCCGCTGAGCGTGCGGATCGCCTCCCGGTCGTCCGGGTTCAGGCGCGACAGCTGATCGAGCCGCTCGTCGATCGACGGCGCTTCCGCCATGATCCGCCGGAAGGCGTACGTCGTCACGCAAAACCCACCCGGCACGCGGATGCCTTCGATCCGCGACAGCCCGCCCAGGTGGGCTGCCTTGCCGCCAACGACCGCGACCTGCGTCTCGTCAACGTCCGGAAGATCCAACACGTACTGCTCGGTCACTTCGCCACCAACTTTGTCGTCGACAACAACACGTGCACGTCGTGCCCCCGTTTCCGCAGGTGGTGGCATCGGCCGACGATTCTGCGCCGTGACCCGGGTCTTGCGGCAAGCCCCACGGCGCGCTATAAGTTGAGAGTGGCAAGGAGAGAACTCTCCTTGCCTTTTCCGTTGGGCGGTCCAGGGGAGCCGACGCTCCGGCCCCGGCTGCGGCGATCGAGGCTAGCCGCCGTAAGGACGCCGCAGACACCCGGCGGGCAGGGCGGCGCCGGTGCTGCACAGGTATTCAATGGCGGCAGCGAAGGAAAAGCAGTCGAAAAGCGCGGAGTGCTCTTCACCGGCTGCGGGCTTGGGGAGACCGAGCACCTGCCACAGGCGACCCACGTTGGCTGTCGCCGTCTCCGGCGCGAGAGTATTCAACCAAGGTCGGATATTCAGGAAATGAGCAGCGAGGTAACCGTTCTTGACCTCTTCGCCGCGCGCTCGTGCCCAGCCCACGTTCTCCCCGAGGACCACCATGTCATTGCCGTAGGAGAGCACCGACTCTCCCCGGCAGAACCCCAGGAACTCGCCAAGTGCCTCTGCCGGGGAAATCGCCTCTCGATCCAGCGTCTCCTGGTCGATGCCGGTGAGATCAGTGAAGTAAGCGGAAATCCGGGGATTGGCCATGGGCTGCACCAGCACCTCGAACTCCTCGACGACGGAACAGTCCTCGCGCAGGCGCAGTGCCCCGATCTGCACGATCTCGCGCAGCTGACCCGGAGCCCCCCAGTCCTGCTCAAGTGCCCCCGGCCATGACGTGAATTCAAGATCGAACACAACGAACGTGGACACAGCGAATCTCCCTTAGGCGCAAGTCGCCGTCAGGTTACCCCGGCGATGGCAAGCCTCCATTGGCGCGGATGGTTTCCCGCCATGGCAACTTCCAGCAGTCGTCACTGAGTCGGCATATTTTGTTAATGGCCTGTGCGGCCTTCATTTTCCTCTGAGGGTTTTTCCCGCAACAACCGAGCCGGCTCGGACTCCTCGGCGTGGCGGGCCAGCCCTTCTGCCATGGCCTGCATGAACTTCTGGAGGTAGCGCGGCATGACCCAGCCCAACAGCCAACTCGTCTCGTACGTGCCGTACCAGTGGATGACCGTGCCTGAGCTCGCTGTCGGCTTGAGTTCGATGCCCGCGTGATAGTTGTGCATCGACGAGTTGAACGCGTCTTCGTAGGCCAAGAGGCGTCGCTCGACCTACTCGGTCAGCCGCTCCCCGGTCACGGTGCGTCCCGTCCGGAAGGCGCGGACGGCACCGACGCCGTCGTCGCCCCCAGGGTCGAGGTCGACCGACCGTGCCGTGGTGCATGGTGATGGGCTCCTGTGAGTGGATGCGGACGGCGTTCCCGCGACACCTTGCTGGCGTCGTCGTCCGTCGAGGAAGCGCAAGAGCTCGGCGGTGACGAACCGAGGGTTCTCCTCGACGAGCCAGTGCCCGGCGTTCGGCACGTCCACCGCCCGGACGATGTTGGTCATGCGCGCGGCCACCGTGCCCCGTATCGAATTGAGCTGCCCTTGGGCGGTCATGAGCAGCGTCGGGACCCGTGTCGGTGCTGCTGCCACGGTGTCGCGGACGTCCTTGTCGAGGGCGCGGTAGAGCTCGAAGCCGCCCGACAGGACCTGGGGCCGGCTGTAGGTTCGTGCGTACTCGTTGATCTCGGCGTCGGTGAACGGGGACCGGTCGGAGGTGCCACCGAACGCCGTGCCACCGAACGAGACCTGGGGATAGAACAGTCCCAGGTACGCGCGGACATCGTCGCCCACGACCGCCTCGGGGACCCGGCGTTGGGAGTGAAAGGCGATGTGCCAGCTCAGTGAGCGGTAGGTGGGTGCGTCGATCGCAGGACCGGGCAGCGGCAGGTCGAGATAGCCGAGGCGTGCGGTGTCGTCGGGGAAATGGCCGGCGTACTGGAATGCAACCGCGGCGCCGAAATCGTGCCCGATGACACGGGCGTCAGTCACGCCGAGCCGGTCGGCGATCAGCGTGCGCACATAGCGCGCCGGTGTGGCCTTGTCGTAAGCGGTCGGTGAGCCGGTGCTGTCACCCAGTCCTGGAAGGTCGACAGCGTAGACGGTGTGGTGCTCGGCGAGTTCCGGCATGATCGGCCACCAGCCGTACCAGGTCTGTGGCCAACCGTGTATCAGCACGACCGGCGAGCCGCTGCCGCCGGTCACGTAATGCATACGGACGCCGTCGACGTCGGCGAACTTGTGGCGGAAGGTCTTCTCGAACCGGGGGTCGTCCTGGGTGGCGGCGGTGTGGGCGGGAACGTCGTCGTCCGCTGTCGGCGCGGAACAGGCTGCGGCAGCGATCGTAAGTAGGAGGGTGAGCATGGCGGTTGCCACCGTGCGCGCGGACCGGAGGAAGCGGCGCGGTAACGGCCGTGGTGCTGTGATCATGTCTTCCCGTCCTGGAGAAGGTGGTCAGCGGCCCGTCGTGCCGTCGATGAGTTCACGGAGGACGTCCGCCTGGCCCGCGTGCCGGCCGGTCTCCTCGATCATGTGGGTGAGTGCCCAGCGGAGGCTGGGAGCGGGAAGGTCCGGCTGCGGTCGGGGGACCGGTGCGTCGAGGTCGGTGCACCCGTCGAGAACGTCGTTCGCGCGCGTGACGGCGTCTCGGTAGCGGGCGACGACATCGGCCACGCTGTCCGCCGGTGCGGCTCGGAACGTCGCCTGCCAGTCGGTGACGTCCTCCCCGAGGAACATCGAGCGCTCGACGAACGTCAGATGGTTGAGCAGTCCGAGCAGGTTCGTTCCTGACGGCACCGCGGCTGTTCGCACCTGCGGTTCGCGGGCGCCGTCGACCTTCGCGGCGATCGAGGTCCGGAGATAGTCGAGGAATCCGCGCAGGACCTCGCTCTCGTTGCTTCCGGTGCGGGGCGGCGGGGTGTCGCGTCGGCGGTTGCGGCGCGTGGACCTCGTCTCGGACGCGACCGCACCGGTGGTGTTCGTCAAGGCCATCACGGCTCCTTGTGTCGGAATGCGCCCAGTCTTGCCAGGCACTCCGGGACCTGGCACGGAATCTTGCGGTTACGGCAAGATGGCCTGATGGATCGCAAGACGGACGATGACGTGCTCGACGGTGTGGGGCCGCGCCTTCGTGCGCTGCGTCGTGCCTGCGGCATCACCCTCGCCGACCTTGCGGCGACGACCGGCGTGTCGGAGAGCACTGTGTCCCGGCTGGAGAGCGGGCAGCGTCGGCCGAGCCTGGAACTTCTGCTGCCGCTGGCCCGTACCTATGACGTTCCGTTGGACGAGCTCGTCGGCGCCCCGCGCACCGGTGACCCCCGAATCCACCTCAAGCCGATCAGGCGGTTCGGGATGACGTTCGTGCCCCTGTCGCGGCGACCGGGCGGGGTGCACGCGTTCAAGATGATCATTCCCGCCTCGCCGGAACCACTTGAACCGACCCCGCAGACCCACGAAGGCTTCGAATGGCTCCATGTGCTCAACGGACGCCTGCGGCTCGTGACCGGCGAGCGCGATCTGACGCTGCCGCCCGGTGAGGCAGCCGAGTTCGACACGTCCTTGCCCCACTGGCTGGGCAGCGCCGACGGCGGCGTGGTCGAGCTTCTCATCCTGTTCGGCCTGCAAGGGGTACGCGCGCACGTACGCACCGACCCTCGTCGATCGCCGCAGGCCGGGAGCCGGCGGTGAACCATCGATGAGCGGCGCGCGGCGGTGAACCACCGATAGCGGCGCGCCCAGAAGCCCGCACCGACGGGCCCGAGACCGCCACACCGGTGAGAGGACATCCGAACCATGGCACCAGCCAGGCAACGACCGCTGACCGGTGAGGGTCAGGCAGCCATCGAGGCGTTTCTGCTGGAGCGGGGGGCCGGCCGGATGCCTCATCCCGGCGGCACCCTGTTGGAACATCTGCAGCGCGTTCGGTGGCTGTTGGCCGCATGGGGAGCCGGCCCCGCCGTCCAGACAGCGGGTCTGTGCCATGCGACGTACGGAACCGACGGTTTCGCACCGACACTGCTTCCCCTCACCGACCGGGCGACGCTCGTCGCGCTGATCGGCGAGCAGGCGGAGGCGTTGGTGTACCTGTACGCCGGCTGCGACCGCGCCACCGTCTATCCCCGTCTCGACGGCACCGCCCCAGTCGCCTTCCGGGACCGCTTCACCGGCCGTGAGCACACTCCGACCCCCGACGACCTGCGGGCCTTCCTGGAGATCACGGCGGCCAATGAACTCGATGTACTGGCGCACAACGCGGAACTGGCCAAGCAGCACGGACCCGGGCTCTACGGCCTCCTCACACGGACTGGCCCCTTGCTGTCGCCGGCAGCGCAGCTTGCCGTCGCCAGGCAATTGGCATAGGTGGCTGCGCCGGCCGGACTCCGGAGCAGTGATGCCGGAGACGTGTTCCGAGCCCACAAGGTCACGTGCCGGGGTGTCGCCAAGGCTCCGCGTCAGGGCAGGGCGAGGACGCAGAACTCGTGGCCTTCCGCGTCGGCCAGGCATGTCCACGGGACGCCGCCCTGGCCGACGTCGAGGTGGGTGGCGCCGAGGGCACGCAGCCGGGCCACCTCCGCTGCTTTGTCGTCACCGGGGTACGGCAGCAGGTCGAGATGGACGCGCTCCGGCACGGTCCTCACCCCGGGCGTGCGGAGGAACTCGAGATACGGGCCGCCACCCTTTGCGGAGCGGAACACCGCATGATCGTCGGTCACCTCGTGCAGGGTCCAGTCCATCGACTCGTCCCAGAACCGGGCCATGGCCCGCGGATCCGCGCAGTCGACCACCACCGCAGCGATCGGCCCGGTGTCCCGGTAGACCTCCCGAGGCTCCAGCACGCAGAACTCATTGCCCTCGGGGTCGGCCAGGACCGTCCACGGCACTTCGCCCTGGCCCACGTGGGCGGGCGTCGCACCGAGAGACCGGAGGCGCGCGACCAGCTCCGCCTGATGGGCCGCAGAGGTGGTGGCGAGATCGAGGTGCACACGGTTCTTCGTCGGTGTCTTGGGTTCCGGGACGGGAACGAAGTCGATGCCGAGGGCGACCGGGTCCGGCCAAACGAGGCCGCCGGCTGGCCCGACGTAGGTGGTGGAGCCGGGACTGTAGGCACTCCAGCCGAGCGCGTCCGCCCAGAACCGGCCGACCGCCGACGGAACAAGAGCCTTTATGTTCACCATGACAGGTCGCAGTGCCATGCGGGCGATCCTATGCGCCCGCCTCGCAACAACATCCGTGTCCGTGGCCGCCCGCAGAAGCGACAACTCTCAGGCTGACTCTCCATAGCGGCCTGCGATCGCGGAGGCGCGGTCGCGCAGGGAGTTGCGCAACCACTGCGGGGCCAGGGCTTCCGCGTGCGTGGTGAGCTGCCACAGCGCCCATTCGGCGTGTCGTGAATCCTGGAACGTAACCTCCAGCCGCAGCCAGCCGTCTGCGTCGGCTTCTTCGGCGTGGACGGCCAGCGCGGTGCCCGCCAGGTCCTCCCGCCGCTCCGGGTCCACCCGTACCGACACGGTGACTTGGTCGCCGCCGGTCCGGAACTGCGTGCTGCGTTCCTGCCAGGCCCGGTCCAGATCGACTCGGTCCGGTCGCTGCGCGGGTTCGTCGAGTTCCTCCGCGGCCAACACCCTGGACAGCCGGTAGGTGCGGTCCGCGCCAGATCTCGTGGCCAGCAAGTAGCCCTGCCCGCGTACGGTGACCAGGCCGATCGGGTCCACCGTGCGCCACTTCGGGGTCTGGTCCACAGCCGCGTAGTGGATGCGCAGTTTGTGTCCGGCGAACACTGCGCGCCGGACCTCGGCCACAACGCTGTCGGGCACCTCCTCAGCGACCGAGCGGCGTGCGAGAAGGTCCGTCTCCGGGTCGATGAGCAGTCGCTGCGCCGCTCCGGCCGCGGTGTCCCGATAGCTTTCGGGCAACGCGTCAACCACCTTGAGCATGGCCGAAGCGAGCGCGGAGCCGAGGCCGAACACCTGCGCGCCACGCCGCGATCCGGCCACCAGCAGGGCGAGCGCCTCGTCGTGGTTCAGTCCGGTGAGCTCTGTCTGGAACCCGGGCAACAACGCGAAACCGCCGTGCCGGCCGCGTTCGGCGTAGACCGGGACCCCGGCAGCGGACAGCGCCTCCACGTCGCGCAGCACGGTGCGCGTGGACACCTCCAGCTCGCGGGCCAGCGCGGCCGCTGACATCCGACCGCGTTGGCGCAGCAGCAACACCAGCGATACCAACCGGTCGGCGCGCATACGAGAAACCTACCGAAATACGTGACACAGGGTGTCGTGCTTGGTTGGGAGGCTTTGCATACGACGTCAAGGACGGGCGGCTGCACAGCCGTTGGACGTACACCTTGTCGATGAATCGAGTGGAGCTGATGTGGCTGTGGAGCGCACGACGGTCAACCCTTGGACGTGGTCGGTGGACATGGGTTACAACCAGGGTGAGATTGTCTCTGGGCACACCCGGACCTTGTACTGCTCCGGACAGGCCGCGATGAGCGGAGACGGCAAGCCCCGACATGACGGTGACATGGCGGCGCAGTTGGCGCTGAGCCTCGACAACCTGGAGGCCGTGCTCGGGGAGGCCGGCATGTCCCTCGGGAACCTCGTCCGGCTCAACGTCCACACCACCGACGTCGATCTGCTCTTCCAGCACTACGGCGTGCTGGCGTCCCGGTTGGGAGCGGCCGGGGTGGCGCCGACCACCACGCTGCTCGGGGTGACACGGCTGGCGATCCCCACCCTGATGATCGAGCTCGAGGGCACCGCCGTCGCGTGATCGCCGCCTCCGCTGCTCGGGCCGGTTCAACCGGCACGAGCAGCACGTCGAACTGCGTTCCACGGCACATTCGTTGACCCGGAGTCAACCTTAATGGTTGAGTGGATGAGTCACTGATCCACAACACGGCTGGAGGTGCCGGGATGACAGCACTGCCACGCGAGACGGTCGTCGACGTCCTTGAGAAACGGCTGCGCGAGGACATTCTCGCCGGGCGGCATCCGGCGGGGAGCTATCTGCCTCCCGAGCGTGAACTCGCCGACGAGTTCGGCGTCAACCGCACCACGCTCAAGCATGCGTTCGGCCGGCTGGCGCAGTCGGGGCTGCTGGAGACGCGGCACGGAGTGGGGACACGCGTCCGGGATTTCCTGCGTCTCGGCGGAGCGGATCTTCTGCCGATGCTCGTGCGGCACAGTCCGGACTGGATCGGTGAGATCTTCGAAGTGCGGTGCAGCATCGGGGCGTTGATCGCGGAGCGTGCCGCTGACCGGGCCACCGAGGCCCAGGTCGCCGATCTGCGGGCGCTGCTGGCAGCGGTCGGGGACGCGGACGGCGGTGACGACGTGCAGTTGGCGGACGCCGAGGTGCACCGGGCGCTCGCTCGTGCCACGGGCAACCGCGTGTATGTCCTGCTGACCAACACCCTGTTCAACGCGTATCTGCCGGTGCGCGCAGCGCTGGTCGAGCCCTTCACGGAGGCCCGGGCGGCCCACGACCGTCTGGCACCGGTCGTCGAGGCCGTGGCCGCCCGCGACTCCGAGGCGGCACGCGTCGCGGCGGGCGCCTATCTGTCGGCGACGGAACGCATCATGCTCGAGGGGCTGGCGCGCTCCCGCGAACGCCGGGACGGTGCGCTGTGACCTCACGCGGAACGGTGTTCCAGGAGGCGATGTCGGGTCGCGTGCACCTGAGCGACGAGGACCGTGAGCGCCCTGTGCGCCTGGACCTCGTGGTCCGCTCCGACGACCTGATGCTGCCGCACCGCACGACTCAGGCGCGCCTGACGGGAAGGGTGCGCATAGCCGGGCGGGCGGACGACGCCGAAGCCACCGGTGAGTTGGAGATCTCGCCCCTGGCCCGCCGCAGGATCCGCTACCGGATCGCGTTTGCCATGGAGGGCCGGCGACTGGTGCTGGACGGCTGGAAGTCCATCTCGCCGGCGCGCCCCCTCTCTTCGATGACCTTGCTGCCGTACACCCTCTATGAGGACGGCGAACGGGTGGGCGAGGGCACACTCCGCTTCCCCTCGCCACCGGACTGTTGCCCTTCCTGGCGAGCTTCCGCTTCCCGCGCGCCGCGCAGTCCGCACCCGCACCCGCACCCGACGGGCAGGATCTGGCCTCGCGCTGGGACGGTAACCCCGGGCGCACGGAGGTCTGGTACACGACCCTGACCGACCCGGCGACCGGCAACGGAGTATGGCTGCACCACGAGGTGGTGGCGCCCGCCGATGGCTCCGGCGCCTACGCGCACGGCTGGGTCGCCGTGTTCCCCAAGGACGGCCCCGCCGAGCACGCACGCTTCGGCCCCGTGCCGTGGACGCAGGACCAACAGGGCTTCGCCACCGAGGAGATCAGCGCCCGGCCCGGCCGTCTCACCGGCTCCGCGGGCCCCTTCACCTGGTCGCTCACGGAGACGCCCCTGAGCGGTCCGGTCCACACCTTTCCCCGCTGGTCCTGGCGGCGCCCCTGGCTGCCGGCCAGCCACATGCTGCCGGCCGCCCGTTGTCACTACAGCGGAACCGTCCGGTACGGAGCCGACGAGCTGCGGCTGGACCGGGCGGTCGGCGCGAGCGCCCGCATCTACGGCCACGGCAACGCGCGACGCTGGGCGTGGCTGCACGCGGACCTGGGCGGCGGTGACGTCCTGGAGATAGTTGCCGCGGTGTCCATGCGCCGCGGGCTCGACCGACTGCCGCCCCTGGTGTTCCTGCGGCTGCTGCAGAACGGGCGTACCTGGCCCCGTCGTGCGGAGCGCGCCGCCGTGGGCTGGGCCGGGCTCGGCCGGTTCCGGGCGGACATCGGCCTGCCCGAGTGGCATGTGGCCGGCCGCGCGGGCCGACGCCGCATCCGGGTGACGGTGACCCAGCCGCCGCAGCGGACGCTGGCCCTCGACTACACCGACCCCGACGGATCTCCCGCGGTCTGCCGCAACACCGAGACCGCAGACGCCGTGGTCAGCGTGGAACGCTGGTGGGGCACATGGCGACAGGAGGCCACCTGGCGGCTTTCCGGCACCGCCCACGCGGAGGTCGGCGACCGATGACTTCCTCAACGTCCCCTGGGCTTACGGCGCTTGCAGAGGCGCTGCTCGCGGACGACGGCACTGCCGCATGGACCCGGGCCGTGCCGAGGCGCCTCGAAACGCTCCTGGCAGCCATGCCCGCCCCCGCCCGCACCGCGATACACGGCGCGACCAAGGCCATCAATGCCTATGCCGTCGCCCGCACCGGCCGGCGCCTGCCGGCACTCGGACCCGCGGAACGCGAGCACGTCATGGCGTCGCTCGCCTCCCACCGGGCCCTGCTGCCCCTCCTGGACGCGGTCAAGGTACCGCTCCTGCTGGCTGCCGGTACCGAACGGACGGCGCACCAAGGCCCCGCGACCCCAGTGACCGCCGTCGACGATCCGCCGCTCGACTGCACTCCTTCGCGCGAGTGGCCGACACGTTCCACCGTCGATGCCGTCGTCGTCGGATCGGGAGCGGGTGGCGCGACGGCCGCCCGGACACTGGCCCGCGCCGGGCTGCGAGTCGTCGTGGTCGAGGAGGGCGAGCACCACACCACCGCGTCGTTCGGGCGCAGGGCTCCGCTCGACCGCTTCACCGACCTCTACCGGGACGGCGGCGCCACGATCGCCGTCGGGAACCCGCCGCTGGTCCTGCCCGTCGGCCGGGCGGTCGGCGGCACCACCGTCGTCAACTCGGGAACCTGCTACCGCACACCGGACCACGTCGTCACCCGCTGGCTGAGCCACCACGGATTCGACGTCGCCGAGGGCTTCGACGCACGCCTCGACGAGGTGGAACGCACCCTCCGAGTGGCACGGCAGCCGCTGGACGTCCTGGGCAACAACGGACTGCTCGCCCTGGCCGGGGCGAAGGAGCTCGGCTGGGCCGCGGCGCCCCTGCGCCGCAACGCCCCCGGCTGCCGCGGCTCGTGCCAGTGCGTCGTCGGCTGCCCCACCGGCGCGAAGCAGAGCGTCCAGCTGTCCGTGCTTCCCGAAGCCTGCGCGGCCGGCGCCGCGATCATGACGGGCGCCCGTGTCCTGCGGATCCTCACCGACCGCGACCGGCCCGGCGGTCCAAGGGCCGCCGGAGTAATGGTCATCCGCCCCGACGGCAGTCAACTGGAGATCCTGAGCTCCCTGGTCGTGGTCGCCGCCGGCGCCCTGCAGACCCCGCAACTCCTCCGTCGCTCAGGCCTCGGCGGTCACCCCCGGATCGGCCGGAACCTCAGCGTGCACCCGGCCATCAGCGTCGCGGGCCGCTTCAGCAGCCCGGTCACCGGCTGGAAAGGGGTCCTGCAGAGCGTCGGAGTGGAGGAACTGCACGCCGACGGCATCCTGATCGAAGCCACCGCGGCGCCCCCCGGGATGAGTTCGTTCGTGCTGCCGGGCGTCGGACGCGAACTGCGCCGCGAAGTGGAGGAGACCGAACAACTGGCGACACTCGGCGCCATGGTCGCCGACCGCCCCTCGGGCCGGGTCCTCGGCCGGGACCACACCCTGCTGCGCTACGACCTGGCGCCACGCGACGCCCGCCGCCTGCTCCGAGCCCAACGGGCCATGGGCCGCCTGCTGTTCGCCGCCGGTGCCGAGGAGGTACTCACCGGCGTGCCGCACGCCCCACGCGCTCGTACCCCCGAGCAACTGGAGCCGCTGCTCGACACGGTGACCGCGCGGCACCTGCACATGTCCGCGTTCCACCCCACCGGTACGGCCGCCGCCGGGACGGACCCGGAGCGGTCGCCGGCCGACGCCGTGGGGCGCCTGCGTGGCGTGCACGGTGTGCTCATCGCCGACGGGTCCGTGCTGCCCAGCTGCCCGGAGGTGAATCCGCAGCTCAGCATCATGGCTGCCGCCCTGGGCGTTGCTGAGCGCTTCGTGGCCGATGCGTGAACCCGGGTCTGGCCGCACCCGGGACGGGTCCGCGTCCGGGACTGTGCACTACGGCGCGAGCGAGTCGGCCAGTTCGGCGATGACCTGCGCGTGGCACGGCTGTGGGACACACCAGCAGCCGAGCCTGCGGCCACGGAGGGCGGGCAGCAGTTTGAGCAGGTCCGGACGGCTCAGCAGATGGGCCCGGTACTTGTCGATCACCGCCGCCCGGGTGCCGTCCCGGCCGGGCCGGAAGGGACTTGCGAGGGGTGAGGCATCGAGGTCCCATCCGCCACGGCGCATCGCGCGGCCGACGTAGACGACGTCCGCGTAGTCCGGGTCGTCGCGATGCCCTTTCATGTTGACGACCGTCGTGCGGTTCACGTCGTTCATACGCTCCCTCAGTCCGCGCCGTGCAGCGGGAAGACGGCGCAGGTGGCGGTCCCGTGCGCGTACAGCTTGCCGTCGGCCGCTCCGACGAGCCGCGCCTGCGCGGTCGCGGTCGTGCGGCCGACGTGGACGGCGGTGCCCTCGCAGCGCAGCGTGGGAGTGGTGTCGAGCACCGGCCTGATCAGGTTCACGCTGAGCTGGACCGTGGTGTAGGCACGGCCGGCCGGCAGGGCGCTCAGTACGGCGGTGCCGAGCGCGGAGTCGAGGAGGGTGGCCATGTAGCCTCCGTGGACCGTGCCCATCGGGTTGAAGAGGTGTTCTCCCGGCTCGCCTTCGAAAACGGCCTGCCCCTCCTCGACGGCCACCAGGCGAAATCCGAGGGTGGCGCAGATCGGAGCCTCGGGCAGACGGCCGTCCAGGCTCATACGGACCAGCTCGATGCCTGTATGGGCGCCGACGGCCGCGTAGCTTGTCGGGGGTTGCCAGGTGTGCGTACGCGAGCGGGGTCGGGCGGACGGCACCCCGTCGCCGAGTGCGCTGCCGCCCTTGGTAGCGGGCTGGGCCATGGTCTCTCTCTTCCTCGGTTTGTGGGGAGGGCGCCGGCCGGCAGCGCAGGTCAGGGAGCAGCCGGCCGGCGGTGGGATCAGGGAAGCTTGACCGCCAGGAGGTCGACCGGCCGGATGTCCGGTGCCTCACTGAGCATGGTGTCGGCGGCTCCCATCAGCGCGGCGGCGATCTTTCCCTGAAGGTGCCCTTGACGCCCCTGCTCGTCGGCGAAGGTGTCGAAGACCCCGAAGGTGGTCGCGCCCTGCCGGAACGCGTACCAGGTGACGGTGTGCTCCTCCTGCTCCGCCAGTTGGACGGCGTCCCGCAGCAGAGCCTCCACCTTCTCGGCGTACTCCGGCTTGGCCTCGATCCGGGCCAGCAGCCCCAGCTTCGTCATGCTGCATTCCTGTCTGTCGTCATGGGTGAACGTGCGGGTGTCTCTGGTCATCGGCGCACGTGCGGTGCTGGTACCGGGCACCGGATGTCGTCCGGACACCACAAAACTAGGCCGTCGCAGCCACCTCTCCCAGCGTCGGAAACGACGCATCCGATACCGTTTCCGTCATGGATGTGGCTGTACTGGCATACGACGGCGTGTTCGACTCCGGGCTCTCCGCCCTGCTCGACGTGATCGACGGGGCGAACGCCATGCGTGGGGAACTCCCCAAACCACCGCCCGCCTGGAAGGTCTCCACGATCGGCTTTCGCCGCCGGGTCCGCACCGGAGCGGGGCATGTGGTCGAGACCCTCCCCATGGACACGGCGAAGGAGACCGACCTGCTGCTGGTGCCCGCGCTGGCCGAACGACGGCCCGACGCCCTGATCGCCCATGTGTCGGGTTCGGCCACCGAGCCGGTGCGACACCTGGTGGCCGCGACACGCGAACGTCGCATCCCCATCGCGTCCGCCTGCACCGGCACGTTCCTACTGGCCGAGTCGGGGGTGCTGGACGGGCGCCGGGCCACGACGAGTTGGTGGCTCGCTCCGTACTTCCGTAAGCGCTACCCGGCGGTGACCGTCGACGAGACCCGCATGGTCACCACGTCCGACGGGGTGACCACGGCCGGTGCGGCGTTCGGGCACGTCGACCTCGCGCTCGCGATCGTACGGATGAGCAGCCCGGCCCTCGCGGATCTGGTCGCGCGCTACCTCGTCATCGACGAGCGCCCGTCGCAGGCGGCGTACACGATCACCTCGGCCCTCGCGCAGAGCGACCCCACGCTGGCGGCCTTCGAGCGCTGGGCCCGGGCGCACCTGGACCAGCCGATCTCGATCGCCGACGCGGCGCGCACCCTCGGCGTCAGCGAACGCACGCTCCAGCGCATCATGCGGCGCACACTCGGTACCTCCCCCGTCCGCTTCGTCCAGGACCTACGCGTCGAGCACGCCTCACACCTGCTGCGGACCACGGACCTGCCCCTGGAAGCGATCGCCCGCAAAGTCGGTTATGAACACGCCAACACCCTGCGCATCCTGCTCCGCGAACGCACCGGAGCGACAGCGAGCTCCCTGCGGGGGCGATGAGTTCCAGGTCGGCCGAGGGGGAGTGGGTCGGTGGATTCGGTGCGTGGTTCCATGCGTCGGAGCAGGGCGGCTGCCGGTGAACACACCCGCGGCGGCGCGGAGCAGACATCGCTCCGCGCCGCCGCAGTGGCGTCCGGCTGTGATGCGCTAGCGGCGGGACGCGGCCCTGCCTCGCCGGTACAGGAAGGTTCCGGCGGCCAGCAGCACTCCGCCGCCGGCCATGGCGGCCAGGACGCCCTCATCGATACCGGTGTCGGGCAACTCCCCCGGAGGGGTCGGCTTCTCGGGTGCCTGCATGGCCGGCGTCGGCGCAGGTGAGGCCGGTGGGGTGGTGTGCGGCGGCGGAGACGTGGGCGTCGGCTGGGGCGGCTCCTCGGGGCCGTACCCGGCTGGTTCGTCCGGGCCGTAGCCGGACGGTTCATCAGGGCCGTACCCAGACGGTCCGTCCGGACCGTACCCGGTCGGTTCGTCCGGGCCGTACCCCGCTGGTTCCTCCGAGCCGTACCCGGTCGGTTCATCAGGGCCATACCCCGACGGTTCTGACGGCCCGTACCCGGACGGTTCCTCGGGTCCGTAGCCGGATGTCTCCCGTGGGCCGTGCGGCGCCCCACGGTCGTTCTTGGACGGTTCTCCCGTGTGGTGCTCGGACGTGCCCTGCGCGTCCTGGCCCCACATCTTGTCGAACCGGGACATGGTGTCTTCGACCTTGGAGTGCATGGCGTCAAATTGCTTGACGTCGAACGGCTCGTCCGGGAAGTCCCACTGGAACGCACGGCTCGACGGCGCGGCGGGCGCATCCGCCTCCGTGCCATGTGGATCGTGGGCCGCGAACGCCCATGTGCCGCACAGGGACAGGGCGCTTGTGGTGGCGGCCACGGCCAATGCCCTGCTGAGGATCTGTCGCACTCTTGTTGTCTTTCTCTCGGACGGCAGGGTCGCGGCCGGTGCGAACGTGACGCCGCACCTTCAAACTCGCCGCAACGCGCAAATTGTGCACGAATGGTGAAGATTCGCAGGTACTGAAATGCTTGTACTGCTCCGGAATTAACCCAATCGTCCGTCCGTGGGGTCAGTTTGCCCCGAAACAAATAGGTTGCCCCAACACAAATAGGCCCTCCCGCGCCGGAGATGAACCCGGCGAGGGAGGGCATGCGACTGGCGCTTCAGACGATGCGCGTCCCCGCGCCACCGACTCGGACCCGCGGGTCACCGGCTCGTAGCGTCACGGTGAGTTCGCCGGGGCGGCCCAAGTCCGCGCCCTGGTGCAGGGTGAGGACGACGTCCTCCTCCACGAGGCCCAGTTCGCGGGCGTACGCACCGAATGCGGCGGCCGCGGCGCCGGTCGCCGGGTCCTCGACGACGCCGCCGACGGGGAAGGGGTCACGGACGTGGAACACGGTGGGGGACTCCCGCCACACCAGTTGAACCGTGGTCAGATCCAGGCGGTGCATCAGGGCTTCGAGGCGAGTGAAGTCGTACCTGAGAACCGCGAGGCGGGCGCGAGTCGCCGCCGCGAGAACGAGATGGCGGGCACCGGCGAAGGCGACACGGGGCGGGAACGCCGGGTCGAGATCGGCGGCCGGCCAGTCGAGTGCGGCGAGTGCCTCCGCGAGGTCGGCGTCCCCGATCTCCTCGATGTGCGGTTCGACGCTGGTGAGCGTGGCCCTGATCGTGCCGCCTTCCTCGGTGACCTCCACCGGTACGGTGCCCGCGCGCGTCGCGAAGACCAACTCCCCGGAGCCGATCCGTTCGGCGAGCGCCACGGCTGTCGCGACGGTGGCGTGCCCGCAGAACGGCACCTCGGCCTTGGGGCTGAAGTAGCGGATGGTGTACGCCCGTCCCGCCTGGCCGGACAGGCCCTCCGGGGGCGCGGTCAGGAACGCGGACTCCGAGTATCCGAGGTCGGCGGCGATGGCCAGCATGTCGTTGTCGTCCAGGCCACTGGCGTCCAGAACGACGCCGGCGGGGTTTCCACCGTCGGCGGTGCTCGAGAAGGCTGTGTAGCGCAGCACCTCGGGCTGCTGCGGCGCGTTCGTCGTCATGCTCGTGGCAACCGGAGCGAGGCCGCAGCCATTCCCGCCGCCGGCCCGCCTCCCGCTCAGCCCTTCACCGCCCCCGACGTGAGGCCTTGGACGATGTGCCGGCTGGCGAAGGCGAAGAGGAGCATGGTGGGCAGGATCGTGAGCACGGCCGCCGCGGACATCGAGCCCCAGTCGATGTTGAAGCTGGAGATGAAGCCGTTCAGGGCCGTGGGCACGGTCTTGTTGCTGTCGCTGTTCATGAGCGTCACGGACAGGAACAGCTCGTTCCAGCAGTTGACGAAGTTGAAGATGAAGGCGGCGACGATGCCCGGGCGCATCACCGGCAGCAGGACGCGGAACAGCGCCGAGAACCGGGACAGGCCGTCGATCATGGCGGCCTCCTCCAGCGCGTCCGGGATGTTCTCGAAGAAGCCGCGGAGCATCACCGTGCAGAAGGGGATGCACACCGCGATGTAGACGAGGGTCAGGCCGAAGCGGTTGTCGACCAGCTTCAGGTCGGTCATGAGCAGGTAGAGCGGACCCAGTGCGATGAACGACGGGATCATCTGGGTCACCAGCGCGGCCATCAGCAGCGCGGACTTGGTGCGGAACTCGAAGCGGGCCAGCACATACGCAGAGAGCATCGAGATCACTGTGGCCGTCGCGCCCGCCACGGTGGAGACCACGAGGCTGTTGGTGAGGTACGTCCCGAAGTCGGCCGTGCCGAACAGGCCGCTGTAGTTCTCCAGGGAGAAACGCTCGGGCCAGTAGGCGAGCGGGAAGTGGAAGATGTCACCGGGTGCCTTGAGCGAGGTGACGGTGATCCAGTAGAGCGGGAAGACGGTGAAGAGCAGCCACACGCCGAGGAACGTGAACTTGACGGCCCGGCCGGCCGCGGACTCCTTGCCGATCACGGCCTCACACCTTTCTTCTCGCGCGTGGCCATGAGGAAGAACACCGCGAACACCAGCAGCGCGGCCACCACGAGGAGGCCGAGCGCGGAGGCCCTGCCGTAGTCGCCCTGCTGAGTGATCTTGATCATCCAGGTGGTCACGATGTGCGTCTCGTTGTTCGGCCCGCCGCCGGTCATGCCGAAGATCAGGTCGGGGAAGTTGAAGATCCAGATCACCCGCAGAAGCACGGTCAGGGCCAGTGTGGTGCGGATGTACGGGATGGTGATCTGGAAGAGCGTGCGTGACTTGCTCGCGCCGTCCAGCGCCGCCGCCTCGTAGAGCTCGTCGGGGATCGACTGGAGCGCGGCCAGGATCATGATCGCGAAGAAGGTGACGCCGTACCAGATGTTGGCGATGAGCACGGCCACCATCGCCGTCTTAGGGTCCGCCAGCCAGGCGATCGGCTCGTCGATCAGACCGGCCTTCTGCAGCAGGTCGTTGACGACGCCGAACTCGCTGTTGAACAGCCAGCGGAAGAGGATGCCGATGAGGAACCCGGAGATCGCCCAGGGGAAGAAGATCAGCGCCTGGTAGAGGCCCCGGAAGCGGAAGCGGCGGCGCAGCCACAGGGCGAGGGCGAAGCCGATCACCAGCTGGGGGACGATCGAGCCGACCACCCAGACCCCGGTGTTGCCCAGTACGGTGCCCCAGGCGGGGTCGGCGAATACGTCGCTGAAGTTCTTCAGTCCGACCCACGAGGTGTCCGTGAGGTCGGTCAACTTCCAGTTGCGGAAGGCCATCTGACCGCCCGCGATCATGGGGTAGTAGGTGAAGACAGCAACGAAGACCGCGGCCGGTGCCATGAAGGCGGCGATCTGCAGGCCACGCCGGGTGGTGAACTCCCGCTTCCGGCCGCCCCGTTGGGGGAGACCTCGCTTGCGGGAGGCCTCCCCCTTGCCCGACCCCGTCGTCTTCGCCGTACTTGTGGATGTGACGGACATGCCTACTGCTCCTGCTGCCACTTCTCGGTCCAGTACGCGTCCCAGCCCGCGAGCAGCTTCTTGGGCGTCGTCTTGCCCAGGATCAGCTTCTGCACGTCGGCGTCCGCCTTCTGCTGCCATTCGGCCCACCAGGTGACGCCGCGCGGCTGGGTGACGACGAGGTACTTGTCCGGCTGCTCGGTCATGGTGACGTAGCTCGACCAGGGGCCGGTCTTGTAGAAGGGGTCGCTGGTCGCGGACTTGAGGATGGGCACCAGGCTGTTCTTCTTGGTGAACGTCGTCGACGCCTCGCCCTGTGAGAGGAACTCCACCAGCTTGACGGCCTCGGCCTTGTGCCCGCTGCCCTTGGCGACACCCCATCCGGCGGTGGCCAGCGGCTGCACGGTCTTGCCGCCAGGCCCGGCCACCAGCGGCGCGGTGCCCCACTGCCCCTTCGAGATCGACTTGGACTCCGAGACGGTGGCGATCACCTCGGGGTCCTGGAGCAGGAATGCCGTCGAACCGTTCGAGAAGGCCTCGACCATCTCCGGGTAGCCCCAGGAGACGGACGACTTGGGGGACGCCTGCTTGAAGAGCTTGAGGTAGTTCTCCATGGCGTCCTCCGCCTCGGGGGCGGAGAAGATCGTACGGCCGCTCTTGAGCTTGAAGCCGTTGGCCGGGTCGACCTGGTCGGCGAGGTAGGCCTCGATGGCGGCGGTGGCGTTGCTGTTGGAGTTGGCGCCGCCACGGAAGGCGTAGCCGTATCGGCGCTTGGCCGGGTCGTGGATGGCGGAGGCCTGCTCCACCAGTTCCGCCCAGGTGCCCGGCGGCTTGCTGAAGCCCGCCTCCTTGATCAGGTCCGTGCGGTAGAAGAGGCTCAGGCCGTAGAAGCCGTACGGGACGAAGTACGTCCTGCCCTTGGCGTCCTGCGAGGCGTTGACGGCGTTCTCCGTCATCGCCTGCCAGCCCTTCCAGCCGTCGAGGTCCTTCTTCATGTCGTAGAGCCAGCCGTTGTTCGACCAGGGCCCGACGGTGATGTCGCGGACCTCCAGGACGTCCACCCCGCTGCCGGACTGGAGCATCTGCTGGAGCTTCTGGTCGGCCTGCTCGGTGGGCGGGGAGACCAGGTTGACCTTGATCTTGGGATTCTGCTGCTCGAAGTCGGCTATGAGGTTCTTGAGCAGGTCGGTGCGGGTCGGGTTGGTCAGGCTCTCGACCATGTTCAGGGTGACTGTTCCGCTCGCCTCGGGGCTCATGGTGGAACAGCCGGTCAGGACCATCGCGGCGGCGGTGCCGAGCGCGAGAGCTGCCGTCCTTCTTCTCATTGTGCTGACCTCTTCCTTCAGTTCTCTCGTGCCCACCTGCCGAGGACGGGGACGCATTCCTCGGCGAAGTACTCGTAGTCGGCGGCGGTGTTGTAGACGTGGGCGGACAGGCGCATGTAGCCGACGCCGTCGAAGCTGGTGAACGCCGCCTCCACGCCCAGTTCGAGGGCCACCCGGTCGCGCAGTGCGTCGGCCTCGATCCGGTCGGCGGCGAGCCCGTCCGGCAGACGCACCAGGCGCATCCCGGGCACGGGCATGCCGACGTCGACGGCGGTGTCCGCGCCGGTCAGTTCGGCAAACGAGGCGCCGATGACACGGGCGCCGTAGTCGGCCAGGTCGTCCATGTAGCGGCGGGCGGCGGTCCAGCCCCAGGTGCGCTCGATGAAGGCGAGGGACGTCGGCGCGGCCAGGTAGGCGGTGGCGTCGATGGTGCCCTGCTGGTCGAACCGGCCGGGGTAGGGATCGGCCACGGCCCACGAGTCGATGAGGGGGTGGAGCCGCTCGCGCAGCGGGCCGCGGGCGACCAGCGCCGCGGTGCCGCGCGGAGCGCAGCCCCACTTGTGCAGGTTGCCGGTCCAGAAGTCGTAGGTCGCGTCGGCGAGCGGGGCGGCGAGCAGCCCGGGCGCGTGCGCGCCGTCGACGAGGACAGGGATGCCGCGCCGCCGGGCCTCCGCTCCGATGCGTTCCACGGGCAGCCGCCGCGCGGTCGCCGAGGTGATCTGGTCGACGACGACGAGCTCGGTGGCTTCGCCGAGTTCGTCGATCACGGCCTCGTACGCCTGGTCCGCGTCCGCGTCCAGCGGCACCCGGGCCGTACGGACCCGGCCGCCCCACCTGCGTGCAAGCCGCTCGGCACCCATTGTCACAGCCCCGTAGCCATGGTCGGTGACGACGATCTCCGCACCCGGGCGGAGGGTGCGAGCAGCGTAGACGACGCTCGCGCCGGCGCTGGCGTTGGGCACCAGGGCGAGGTCCCCCGGGCTGACACGCAGGAAGTCGGCGAGCTCGACACGCGTGGCGGCGAGCCGCTGGGGCAGTGCCGGGAACCACACCACGGGTGAGCGTTCCATCTCCACACGCAGCAGTTCCTGCCGCTCCTGCGCGACGAGGGGAACCGCCCCGAAGGAGCCGTGGTTCAGGTGCTTGAGGGCAGGATCCAGCGACCACGCCCGGGCGGCGGGCCGGCCGTCCGCCAGCAGCACAGGGCGCGGGGCGGTGGTCACCTCGGTCTCGCTCACAGGACTCCAGATCTGGGCAGGGGCGGGCCGACGGAAGGTCGGACTCCGCCGGACACATCTGATGACTCGGCATCCTGCACACCTTCTGCGGCGGAAACAAGGGTCGTACAGTGAAAGTCATCAGATGACTTTCGGGCGGCATACATCCGACACATCTGATGACTCGCCACACCTCGCTACAGTGCTCCGAGGGGGCCGCGGCATGATCGCGGGCCCGTCAGGGGAGGAAGAGGGGACAAATGTCCGCAGTCGAGAAGGCGTTCCACGGGCTACGGCACATGATCGCGTCGGGGCGTCTGGGTCCGGGCGAGCGCATTCCGCCCGAGGGCGACCTCTGCGAGGAGTTGGGCGTCTCACGGGGATCGCTGCGTGAGGCCGTACGGATGCTCGCCGCCCTGGGCGTCATCGAGCCGCGGCACGGCTCGGGCACGTACGTCTCACAGCTGCGTCCCGAGGACGTGATCGGCAGCCTCTCCCTGACCCTTGAACTCCTCCCGCTGTCGGGCCTGTTGGAGGTCTACGAGATCCGGCGCGTCCTCGAGGCCCACGTCGCCGCCCAGGCGGCGGCCCGGTGCACACCGGAGGCGGTGCGCACGCTCTTCTCGCTCATCGAGGACATGGAGGCCACGAGCGACCCGACCAAGGCCTCCGAACTCGACCACCGCTTCCACGCGGAGATCGCCCGGGTCGGCGGCAACCCCACCCTGGCCACCCTCCTGGCGGTCTTCCGCGCCCGCTCCCGCAAGTACCAGGTCTTCACCCTGCCCGAAGGCCCTGAAATGCGCAGAAAGAGCGACGACGACCACCGCGTCCTGGCCACCGCCATCGCCGACCGCGACCCCGTCGCCGCGGCAGGAGCCGCGCAGGCACACGTCGCCCAGACGGAACGGTGGCTACGCGCCTTCATGCCACCGATCGAGGAGACCGGCGTCCCGGACGGGACGGACGCGGTGAACGAGGCTTAGGTGCCGGCTCCCTCGACGAAGTCGTCCTCGCCGAGCACGCCCTCGCCCGCATGCTCGACTACGGCCTGATCGCCCCGCGTCTCCCCGCGCTCTACGAGTTCGCAGCCGAGGCACTTGAGGAGCCGCGGCTGACCTCCCTCCTCGATGATGGCGTGCCGGCCTATGTGTGGCCGCACGCCGATCGTTCGGTCTGGTTCACCGGAAACACGGGACCGCACCTGCGGGCCATCGCGAGGATGACGGGGGCACGTCTGCTCTGGGCGCCGCCCTCTCCGTACCGTCGGCCGTACCGGAAGACGCGAGGGTGAGGCTGGTTCGGTCCGGTTGGCATGCGCCGGGGTCCGCGGGCAGGATGCTGTCCATGCGCAAGCCGTACCAGGCCCAGGACCCGGCCCGTCCGGGCGCCTCCGCCGGCGCCACCCATGCGGTTCTGTCCCTGTGGTCGCAGGACTCCGTGCTGTCGATCGGTTCGGTCGGCTCGGTGCTGTCCATCGGCTCCGTCGGGTCGGCTCTGTCCATCGGCTCGATCGGCAGCGCACTGTCGGTCGGCTCGATCGGTTCAAGCCTGTCGCTGCTGTCCTTCGGGTCATGGCTGAGCACCGGGTCGGTGCTGTCGGCCCAGTCGACCTGGTCCGCGCTGTCCTGGCGCTCCTCACGCAGTTTCCTGTCCTCCGAGGGCAGGCGGGTCGCTGGGGTGGTGGGGGTCGCGGGCGCGGCGGCGGGAGCGGCTCTGCTGCTCGCGCGGACGACCCGGTCCGGGCGCCAGCTGCCTTGACTCGCGGGCTTGTGAGCCCCCAGTTATGCGCTGATGTGCTGCTCGCGCGTCCGGGCGCCGGGGCCACGCCGAGCGGCGCGGAGGCCGTGTTCGAGCAGCGGCCTTCCTGGGCTGTTCGGCTCGGGGCCCGGCGCGCCTCGGCTGCGCAGGCGGCCCGAGGTGGAGGATCGGAGGGACGGCGGCCAGGGGACGGGGTCGCCCCGGTATCGCTCGACTGCGCGAAGAGGTCGGTCATGAAGCCGTTGGACGACGCCATTCCCGCCGCTCGGGCGCGGGGCACGGAGCCCTGCGAGCCCGGTGGAGCGCCCGGTGACTCGCGGGCGGCAGCGTGACTGCCGCTCCGGGAGGGTCCGCCTCGGGCGGTGGCCGCTACGGCGAGGACGTCTTCCCTCCCGAGCAGGCGGGGGAGGGCGAGCGGATCGACTTCGGTGCGCTCGCCTACGACGACATCACCATCGGACGGCTGCGCGCGCTGGGGGTCGGCCCCGGCTGGCGCTGCCTGGACGTCGGTGCCGGAACGGGCACGGTCTCCCGTCGGTTGTTGGGCCAGGCCGGGGTGGACAGCGTGCTGGCCGTGGACCGTGACGTACGGTTCCTCACCGAACGGCCCACGCCCGGGCTGGATGTGCTGGAAGCCGACCTCACGTCCCCGGCTTTCGTCCGCGGCACGTTCCGGCTCGTCCACGCACGGTTCGTGCTGATGCACCTGGCCGAGCACGACCGGCTGATCACCACGCTCGCCGAACTGGTCGCGCCCGGCGGTGTGCTGGTGCTCAGCGACGCGGTCGACCTGACGAGTGACCGGACGCCCAGCACGCCGTACACCGCGGTGATGCGTGCGATGTGGCAGGGGCTGCGGGCCACCATCGGGACCGATGTCTCCTGGGTGCCGTCGTATCCACAGCTGTTGCGCGGGGCCGGCCTCGTGCCTGTCGCCGCCGAGATCCATGTGCCGCCGCTGGTGCCCGGCAGTCCCATCAGCCGTTTCTGGGCGGACACCTGGGAGCGGAGCAGGGCGGCGATGCTCGCCACCGGCCTGGTCGACGATGCGGACGTCGATACGGCGATCAGGTACCTGGGCTCGCAGGAGTGCGCCGCGCTGTCGGCCGGCATGCTTACCGCGTGGGGACGCAAGCCCGAGGCAGGAGAGCCTCAGGGACGCACCGCTTCGCTCTCCCGGACGACGGCCAGTGAGCCGTCTGCGGGTGCGGTCACGCCGCCCGTGGAGCACGCTGGGACATGGGGCAGCCGTACCCCCGGGCGATCGCCGTACCTCGGAGGTGGGTCCCGTGGCGCACAGGGATCCCGGCGGGCGCGTGGACGAGGCACCCGCCTCGATGCTGGAGGCGCTGTTCACACAGTCCCCGATTGGGCTCCACCTCATTGACACGGACCTGCGGGTGCTGCGCGTCAACACCGCCACTCCTTTCTTGCGGAACCTGCACATGGGCGACCCCAGGGGGCGCCCGGTCAGTGAGGTCTACAGCTTCGTGGACGACGACGTGGAGGCGCTGCTGAGAGGAGTACTCGACACCGGGGTCCCCGTGCGCCAACGCATCGTCCGGGCGCATGCCGAGGGGGCTGCGCACGAGCGGAACTTCGAGGTCAGCGCGTTGCGTCTGGAAGGCTCGGAGCGGTCGGTGCTCGGGGTGGCGGTCACCGCCGTCGACGTCACCGAACGGGAGAGAGGCCTGGCCCGCACCAGGCTGCTCGACGTGGTGCGGGAGCGGGTGGGACGCACGATGGAGCCGGCCCTGATCGGTGAGGAACTCGCCGCTGCCGTGGTCCCCGCGTTCGCCGACGTCGCCGTCGTGGACGTGGTGGACGCCGTGCTCCGCGGCGATGATCCCCCACTCGCCCCGCCGCCCACCGGCACGCACGTCATACGCACTGCGTTCCGCAGCACAGGTACACCGCCGCAGTCTGCCCGTTCGGTGGGCGACGTCCGCCGCCTCGCCGGTCCGACACCCTTCACACAGGCCCTGACCGACCTGAGCGCGAGGGTGGTCCAGCTGAAACAGGACACCTCGTGGCTGGACGCCGATCCCGCACTCGCGGAGGCGATCCGGTCATCCGGAGCCCGTTCCCTCCTCGTGGTTCCCCTGACGCTGCGCGACGCCGCCCTCGGGATCGTGAGCCTGTACCGAACGGAGGACTCGCCGGCATTCGACGAGGACGACCGCGCGTTCGCGGTCGAGTTGGGCACCCACACCGCACTGTGCCTCGACAACGCCCGGCGCTACACACGTGAACACACCATCGCCGCCACGGTTCAGCGCCAACTACTGCCCCGCCGGCCCGAAGCCCACGCATGGCTGGAGACCGCCTACCTCTCCGTCACGGGTGCCGATCCCGGCGCCTGGTACGACACGACCACCCTGTCCAGTGCCCGCACGGCGATCGCTGTCGGCGAGGTGTCGGGACGCGGCGTCCACGCAGCGGCGATCATGGGACAGGTCCGTACAGCCGTACGCTCCCTGTCGGTGTTCGACCTCACCCCCGACGAACTGCTCGCCCGTCTGCACGACACGGCGGGGCGCCTTGCCGCTGAACAGGCCCACCTCCCGCTCGGTGATCCGCTGCGCCAGGAAGCGCTCACCGCCGACTGTGTGTACGCGGTCCACGACCCGTTGACCGGCACATGCACGATGGCGGCGGCCGGCCGGCTGGCCCCCTTGGTCGTACGTCCGGACGGGACGGTGTCCCTCTCCGGCACACCGGCCGGGCCCAGGCTGGGGAGTAAGGAGGGCGCGCCCTTCGCGGCCGTCGAGACCGACGTACCGGCCGGCAGCGTGCTGGTATTCGCCAGCGACCCGCTCCTCACTTCGTATCTCGCCGAATTCCCGGGCCCGTTGGCCGCGGTGTCCCAGTACGCCGATCGTCCGCTCCAGGAACTCGGCGATGCCCTCGTCTACGCTCTCCCGGCCGATCTGGGCGTCTACGACGCCGCGGTGATCGTCGCGCGCACCCGGGCGTTCCCCGCCGACCGCTGCGCCGCATGGGCGCTCGACCCCGAGCCGGCGGCCGTGGCCGACGCCCGGCGCCGTACACGCCGACAACTCGCCGCGTGGCACGTCGATGACGAGACCGCATACAACGTCCAGCTCATCGTCAGCGAACTCGTGACCAACGCCATCCGGTACGGCAGACCACCGATCGAACTGCGACTCATCCATGACCGCACCCTGACCTGCGAGATGCGTGACGCCGGCTCGGCCGCCCCACACCTGCGCCACGCCGGCACGGTCGACGAGGGCGGGCGAGGCCTGTTCATCATCGCGCAGTTGGCCCAGGCATGGGGGACCCGCTTCAGCACGCGGGGGAAGACGATCTGGGCCGAGCAGGCGCTGTCCGGCGACACCGGGTCCGACGGCTCGGGCTGATTCAGGGCTCTCAAGCCGCGCCGGCCGAAGGGGTCCGGCGTGGCGCGGCGTGGGGTCAGCCGACGGGTGGCATGTCCGTGGGGCTGGAGTCGAGTCCGGGGCGTTTGCCGGCCCAGGCGCCGCGGGTGAAGTCCGGGATCTCGACCGGGCGGCCGTTCCTCGCCAGGGACGCCGCGCTCAGCGGGACCGCCGAGCACCAGGCAGCCGAGTCGTACACGTCGATGTCGGGCACCAGCCCTGCGCGCATCAACTGGACGGTGCGCCACTGCAGGACGTAGTCCATGCCGCCGTGGCCGCCGTTGTTCGCGGCGTCGTCACCGACCTTCCGCCACAGCCAGTGGTCGTACTCCTTGCGGTAGTCGGCGAAGTCGCGCCAGGTGTGGCCGCCGTGATCCGGTTCGAGATAGACGCGCGCGCCGGTCGGCGCGGGCCCGGTGTAGTCCTCGACGATCCCCCGGCTGCCGGCGAGGCTGTTGATCCTGCTGTACGGCCGGGGTGAACTCACCTCGTGCTCGGCCCGGATGATCCTGCCCTTGTCGGTCTCGATGAGGCAGGTGACCAGGTCACCGTTGATGTAGGTCTCCTTCCAGGACGGGTGGTCGCGGGGGACGAAGCGTTCGCGGTAGTCGGCCAGTCCCTTCGGGGCGGTCGCGGTGGCGGCGAGGGTGGTCATCCGGTCGCCGCGGTTGATGTCCATGGCGGCCGCGATCGGGGCCAGCCCGTGCATCGGGTAGAGGGACGCGGTGCTGCGGGTGTGCCACAGGCGCCGCCAGGAGTCGGTGTAGTAGGTGTCGGAGAAGAGCAGTTCGCGCAGGTCGTGGAGGTAGCCGCCGTGGCCGTTGGTGATGTCGCCGAACAGGCCGGCGTGCGCCATGCTCAGCATGGCCAGTTCGTTGCGGCCGTAGCTGCAGTTCTCGGCGAGGAGCAGGTGCCTGCGGGTCCGCTCGGAGGTGTCGACCAGGTCCCACAGCTGGCGCAGTTCGGTCGCGACGGGGAGTTCCACCACCGCGTGCCTGCCGCTCAGCAGGGCGGCTCTGCCGTGCTCGTAGTGGAACTCCCAGGGCGTGGCGACGTACACCAGGTCGATGTCGTCGCGCCGGAGCATCCGGGCGTAGGAGTCGGCTGATCCGCCGTACTCGGCGGGGCGGGGCTCGCCCTTGCTCACCAGCCGGTCGGCGGCGCGGCGCGCGCGGTCGGCCCGGATGTCGCAGACGGCGGTCACGGTGCAGCCGGGCACGGCCGCCCATCCCTCGACCATGCCACTGCCGCGGTTGCCGAGTCCGATGACACCGACGCGGACGGTTCTGTGGGCCTCGAACGGCACGCCGATCATCGACTTCTGTCCGGGACGGCGGCGGGGCGCCTGCTCGGTCGCGGCGGCCGCGGCCGGAGCCGCGGCGGTCATCCCGACCGCGGCCGCGCCGGTGGCGACGGCTCCGCCCAGGAGCAGTCGGCGGGAGACAGCGGGTGTTTCGGACATGACGGCAACACTCCTCGCTGGGGTGGCTTGCATCACTGCCGGGGCACTGTGGCGACTGTGGGGACTGTCGGGGCATGACTCTGCGGGCTTCGACGGTTCATGTCAATACGTGCTCGATAGAGAGCAGTTCCGAGCAGGATCAAGCATTAGCGGGTGGTCGACGTACGCTCAACGTCGGCTTGGTGAAGGCGGATTCGTGCCCGGCGCCGGCGCGGGGGCAAGGGCCTGGTGAAGAGGCGGAAGCAGGTGCTGCTGACAACTCGGTCCCATAACCTCGTCTATGGAGACGTCAGATGCCGTGGGCATCCGGATCGGGGAGGCGATGGTGTTCGCAAGGGGCACGCGGTTGTTCGCGGGAGCCGTGATCGTCGCCTGCATGGTGCTCGTCGGCCCCAGTGCACCGAGCGGCGGCCTCTTCGCCAGGTCGCTGCCCGTCGAAGCCGTCAAGGACGTCGCACCGAACCGGGTCATGACGTGGAACATCTGCAACCCCTGCGAGGTGAGCAACGTTGACCGGGCTGCGGAGATCGCCGCGTACGCGCCCCAGGTCATCGGCCTGCAAGAAGCGTGCGTGCGGGACGTCGAGAGGATCCGGGAGTATCTGGAGAGCCTTCACGGACTGGTCTACCACGTGGAGTACGGGACCGTTCTCCGGAGTTGGGGCCGCTGTGGGGGAGTGCCGTGGAGTCCGGGGGCCTACGGCCAGGCGGTCCTCTCAGCGGCGCCGATGACGGACCGCGTCAACGTGGAGTACCCCGACGGAGGATCCGAGGACCGGGGCTACATGGCGGTCACCACCATGGTGGGCGGCCAACCTACCCGGGTCTTCAACACCCACCTCGCCCACCGACGTCAGGAAGGGGTCCGGGCGGCCCAGGTCGGTGTGCTGGCCGCAGAAGTCGATCGGCACGACCGCGCCATCGTGGTCGGCGACTTCAACGCTGTGCCCGACGCTCCCGAACTCACCCGGATGTGGGCCCTGGCCGCGGATGCAGACCCCCAGTGTCACCCCTCGCCCGTCGGTACCTGCCAGACGACCACGGACTGGCACAGCAAGTTCGACTACATCTTCCTGCGCGGCATCGACCCGCTCGAGCACCGTGTGCATCCCGGCCCGAACTCGGACCACCACCTGCAGTACGCCGACCTGGACGCGTAGGGGCCGTCTGCACCGCTCGATCGCGATACTCATCGCGGCCTCCCCTTCGGGGCTCAGCCCGTCGCGGCCGACTTCAGGCGCCTTCGGTGGGCCCGGTTCGTGGCCATCAACGTGTCCAGTGCCTCCCGGGTGCGGATGAGGTCCTCGATGTGCTCCGAGAGCCGGTCGCGCTCCTCGGCCATCCGTTCCAGCGCAGCGTCGGACGTCTCCTCGCTGGGCGAGTCGACGCAGGGGAGCAGTTCGGAGATGGTCCGGCTGGACAGGCCCGCGGCGTACATCCGCTGGAGGAACGTGACCCGCTCGACGTGGCCCTCCGTGTAGTGCCGCTGCCCGCTGGCGCTGCGGGCGCTCGTGAGCAGGCCCTGTTCCTCGTAGTAGCGCAGGGATCTGACGCTGACTCCGGCCCGCGCCGCGAGCTCACCGATACGCATGCCGCCCCTCTCCGTTGTGATCCGGAGCACAACCCTTGCCTCTGACGTCAATGTCAGGTTTTAGCGTAACCGACGTGCCCGGATCCGGGCGCGACGGATCACGAAGGAGACATGACGTGACGACCCTCTTCTCCGGCTACCGGCTCGGCACCCTGGCGCTGCCCAATCGCGTGGTGATGGCTCCGATGACACGTGTCCGGGCTGCTGAGGGCGGTCTGGCGACGCCGTCGATGGCGCGCTACTACGCCCAGCGGGCCACGGCCGGCCTGATCGTCACCGAGGGGGTGCAGCCGAGCCTGATCGGGCAGTCCAACCCCGGCACTCCGGGGCTGCACACCGACCAGCAGGTGGCCGCATGGCGCCCGGTGACCGACGCGGTGCACACCAACGGCGGCCGGATCTTCGCCCAGATCATGCACGGCGGACGTGTCTCGCACCCTGACACCAACGGTATGCAGCCCGTCGGCCCGTCCGCCGTCGCGGCTGTCGGCGAGGTGTTCACGCCCAACGGACCGCTGCCCGCGCCGGTTCCGCGCGCCCTGGACACGGCCGAGGTGCCCGAGCATGTCCAGTCGTACGCGGACGCCGCACGCCGTGCGGTCGACGCCGGTTTCGACGGTGTGGAACTCCACGGCGCCAACGGCTATCTGATCTCGCAGTTCCTCTCCTCCAACGCCAACCTGCGCACGGACCGTTACGGCGGCTCGGTGAGCAACCGGATCCGGTTCGCCGTCGAGACGGCCGCCGCGACCGCCGAGGCCATCGGCGCGGACCGCACCGGGATCCGACTCTCCCCCGAGGGCGCCTTCTGGGGCATCGAGGAGAGCGACGTAGCCGAGCTCTACACCGCGCTCCTGACCGAGCTGTCCCGGCTCGGCCTGGCCTACGTCCACCTCGAGGCCACCACCGACGAGGAGACGCTTCTCGGTCTGCGCCGGAGCTGGTCCGGCCCACTCGTCATGAACCCGGTGCTACCGATGGGCCCGAAGCAGACCGGCCATGCCGACGCCGACCACTGGCTGGGCCTCGGGGCAGACCTCATCAGCTTCGGCCGCGCCTTCATCGCCAACCCCGACCTGGTGGAGCGTCTGCGCACCGGTCTCCCGATCGCTCCCGCCGACGACGCCACGTACTTCCAGGGCGGCGACAACGGCTATCTCACGTACTCGGCGTACCAGCACTCGGCGTAGGGCCCAGGAACCGACGTCTGGCAGGACCTACGGCGTCGCCGCCTCCGCCGCCTTCTTCAGGGCGTCGAGCCAGGTGCTGGGCGAGTCGTCCAGCGCCGCGGCGAGGTTGTCCCGATCGGCGTCGACCGGAGCGCCGGCCCAGGACTCGGGGGTGCGGACCACGACGCGGTCGCCGTCCTCGGCGAAGGTCCACTCGTACACGCTGGTGATGCCGTGCGCGGGGTCCGCCCCACAGGTGGATATGCGCGGCGTCCCCGGCGACGAAGACCCGGCCGACGCCGTACCGGTCGACGAGGCGGTGACTGATGCGGAAGTCCGACGACCAGCGCAGGGCGGAGGCGGTGGTGGGCTGCGGGGCCAACCGGTCGAGGACCGCCTGGACGTGCTCGATGCGGGGCGCGCGTCCACCCCGCAGTCCGTGGGCCACCGTCTCCCGCGAGGGCAGCTCCACCGGTGCCCTCGCCACGCGCCGACAGCTCGTCAGGAACCAGCATCGACATGCGGTAGCGGCGATCGCCGGGCAGCGGGATGCAGACCAGGGCATCGTCGATGCGGCCCTCGGCGTCGTGGTGCATGGCCCGCACCCCGTAGCCCTGGGGCAGCCCCCAGTCCACCTCGACGTCGGCGAGCATGTACTCCTCCGCAAAAGCGCCCCCCTCGAAGGCGAGCCCGAGTTGCTTGCGGACGGTGCTGTGCGCGCCGTCGCAGCCGATCAGAAAGCGTGACCGCAGCTCCTGCTGGGCACCGGAGGCCGTGACGGTACGGCTGACGACCCCGTCCTCGTGCTGCGTGAACCCCACCGTTCGGTGCCCCGCTCGATCCCGGTACCGAAGCGGGCGAGATCCTCCTCGAGGATCCGCTCCGTCTCGTACTGGGGCAGGGCCGCGAGGACATACGGGACCTCGGGCGGCAACCGCAGCTCGATGCGGGCCTGCTCGACCCCGTCGGCGTACATCAGCTGTCCGCGCAGCGGCACGGCGACCTCCAGGGCGGCGCGCACCATGCCCATCCGGTCCCAGATCTCCTGTGTCCGCGGCTGTAGGCCCACCGCTTTGGCGTACGGCAGGCCGGCCCGGAAGCCTGTCGATGAGCCCCGCTAGAAGCGCCCCCTTCTGCCGTGCCTCCATCGTCCACCGTCGGCACGGGGCGGGCGAACTCAGCAGCGATCCGGCCCGCTGCCACGCACCGACAGACACTGATGCGCACCGAAGGCCGTGACACAGCGCCGTTGCTGCCGATCGGACCGGTCCGGCGTGAGCATTGCCGGGAAAGGGCACCCGATTGATCAAAGAGATGGTCCCGTGATCAAAGAGACGGTCCCGCCGAACGATCCAAGGAGCACCAGATGTCCAAGCCGCCGCTTCCCGCAGAGGCCGTGGAGTTGCTGCGCCGAGCCAACCCGTGCGTGATGGCGACCCTGCGTTCGGACGGCACACCGGTGTCCACTCCCACTTGGTACGTGTGGGACGACGGCCGCGTCCTGATCAGCCTCGACGAGGGCCGCGTCCGTCTGAAGCACCTGCGCCGCGACCCCCGCGTGACCCTCACCGTTCTCGACGGCGACGACTGGTACACGCACGTCACGCTGATCGGCCGCGTCGTCGAGACGCATGACGACGAGGGTCTGGAGGACATCGACCGTCTCGCCACGCACTACATCGGCAAGCCCTACCCCGACCGCGTCCGGGCCCGTGTGAGCGCCTGGATCGAGATCGACCGCTGGCACGGCTGGGGCGCGATGAAGGACAGCGACCAGGCCTCCAGCTGACAACCCGCGCGCAGAGAAGGGCGGCGGCGGCCCGGCCGTAGCCCCAAGGGGTGGACTCTCCCACGGTGGGAGGGTCCACCATGATGGCGTGCAGGACGAATTTCTCACCATCGGGCGCTTCGCCCGCCTGTGCCGGCTCAGCGTCAAGCAGCTGCGGCACTACGACGAGACGGGGCTGTTGGTCCCGGTCCACGTGGACGCCGGCACCGGCTATCGCTACTACGCGCCCGAACAGGCACGCGACGCCCTGACCGTCGCCCTGCTCCGCGACATGGACCTCCCGCTGGCCGTGATCGCCCGGACCCTCGCCGCCGAACCCGAGTCCAGGGCACGGATCCTGCGCGGCGAACGGGACCGGCTGGCCGAACGGATCAGCAGGGACCAGGCACGGCTGGCGATGCTGGAGCGGCTGGCGGAACGCGGCCTGCCCGGCTACGAGGTGACGATGAGTCAGGAACCGGAGCGGCGTCTGGCAGTCGTACGGGCGGTCTGCACCCCAGCGGAGATCGGGGACAAGGTCGCGGGGTGTGTGGCTCGGCTGCTGCCCGGGCTCGGCCGGGCCGGGATCGCCTGGGAGCCGCCGCTGTGGGCCCTGTACCCGCTGGATCTGCAAGAGCCCATGGAGATCGCCGTAGGAGTGCAGACGCCAGTGCAGACGCCGCCGGGGGAAGTGACGGCAGTCGTTGCGGACTTCGAGGTGCTGTCCGGCGGACCCGTGGCCGAGACCGTGCACGTCGGGCCGTACGCGCAGCTGCCCTTGGCCTACAACGCGCTCTTCGCCGCCATCCATGAGCGCGGGCTGCGCCCGAGAGCACCCGTACGCGAGGCCTACCTCGTCGGCCCGGCCGAGGCGCCGCCGGAAGAGCTGCTGACCCGGCTGGTCATCCCGATCCAGGAGAACGCGGCATGACAATGCTGGACATCGATGCCCGCGGGATGCGGCACTGCGAGACGACAGCTCTGGGAGTGCTGCTGCGCGACCAAGGGCACGATCTGTCCGAGCCCATGCTCTTCGGCCTCGGCTCGGGTCTGTCCTTCGTCTACTGGGACAGCAAGAAGATGACCTTCCCTTTCCTGGGAGGACGGGTGAAGCCCTTCGACCTCACCAGGAACCTGGCCGCGAGACTCGGGCTGGAACTCGTGGTGCGGGAGACCACCTCGCCCCGCAGGGCATGGGAGAACGTGGCAGCCCCCATCGACGCCGGTCACCCCGTCGGACTGCAGCTCGACAGCTTCCATCTGGACTACTTCGGGTCGAAGGTGCACTTCGGCGGGCATGTCGTCGCCATGTACGGCTACGACGACCACGACGCCTACCTGGTGGACACCGACCAGCAGGGCGGAGCGGTGACCACGAGCCTGACCAGCCTCGCGCAGGCAAGAGCCGCGCGCGGCCCGATGACCGCCAGGCACCGGTCCTTCACCCTCACCGCCCCGAGCAACCTGCCCTCCCCGCAGGTCCGGATCACAGCCGCCGTCACCGCCTGCGCCGACGCCTTCCTCGACCCGCCCATCGCCAACCTGGGCCACCGTGGCATCGAGAAGGCCGGCAAGCTGGTGCGCACATGGCTCCAGCGCACCGACGCCCCACAAAGGGACCTGCCCCAAGCCGCCCTCTTGATGGAGCAGGCCGGCACCGGCGGCGCCCTGTTCCGCAACCTCTACCGCGACTTCCTCGCCGAATGCGCCGGCCTGCTCGACAACGGCCACCTGCGCACCGGACACCGGCTGTACAGCGAGGCAGCCACGCTGTGGACGGAGGCCGCGGTGCTGATCAAGAAGGCCGGTGAATCAGGCGACGAACAGTGCCTCGCCCGGGCAGGGGCCGTCCTGCACGATCTGTCGCGCATCGAGCGCGAGGCCATGCAGTCCCTGAGCCGCCTGACCGTGCCGGCCGCGAGCAGAGGGTGATTGGAGGCTGGTACGAGGGAGTGAACAGATGCGCGGCCTGTCCGGGGTGGCAGTGGGCCCCGGGGAGAGCAAACGCCATGCTCGGTGACACCGACGCAGAGCAGCGCCCCATCGCCTACATCTCCCTGATGACGTGGTGTGCACCGTCCTCCTGATCCCCCCGCAGGACCTGATTGAGGTCGATGGAACCGGTTTGACCCGTGATGCGCGGGCACTCGGGCGTGGCCGACGGGCAATCCGGTCGAGGCTCCCTGGAGGTCTCCGTGGCCGTTCGCCACCGTCTGATCCAAGCCAGCCCGAGTGCTGTGTGGGCCGTCCTCGCCGACGGCAACCGATACGCGGAGTGGGTGGTGGGGACCTCGAGGTCCGATCCGCTCCGCGGACGGTGGCCGGAAACCGACGCGGCGATCCGCTACGAGGTCCGGATCGGCCCCGTCCGGCTGTACAACGAGACGGTTGTCCGCCGCTACGAGCCAGGAGTGTCCATGGAGCTGGAGGCTCACGCCGGCGCGCTGGGCACGGCAAGGATCGCGATCGAGCTGCGGCCGTGGGGCAGGAAGTGCCTGGTGCTCGTGGACGAGCATCCCCTTCAGGGAGCGGGCGGCCGGCTGCACAACGTCGGCTTCGAGGCGCTGATCCAACTGCGCCACCGGGCGATGCTCGCCCGCCTCGCCCGGCTCTGCGAGAGCGAGGCGCAAGACGCCCGCCGCGCCCCACGGAGGGCACCGGCAGCGTCGCCGGTGCCGGGCGCGGACGGAGCTGGCCGTGCCTGATGCCGTGGTGATCGGTGCCGGCCCCAACGGTCTGGTGGCCGCCAACGTGCTGGCGGACGCCGGATGGAGCGTCGAGGTGCTGGAGGAGCAGCCGGAGCCGGGTGGCGCGGTGCGCCACGACCGCGGCGTCGACCCGGACTTCGTCAACGACCTCTTCAGCTCCTTCTACCCGCTGGCAGCCGCCTCGCCGGTCCTGACCGCCCTGCGTCTGCAGGACTACGGGCTGCGGTGGAGCCACGCGCCCAGTGTGCTGGCGCATCCCCTCACCGACGGCAGCTGCGCCGTGCTGGACCGGGACGTCGGCACCACCGCCGCGTCCCTGGAGGCCTTCGCCCCGGGCGACGGAGCCGCGTGGGAGCGGCTGCACGACGTGTGGCAGCGCCTTCACCCCGACCTGCTGAACTCTCTGTTCACCCCGTTCCCGCCCGTGCGCTCGGCTGCGCGGCTGGCGCTGCGGCTGCGGGCCGCGGGCGGTCTGCGCATGGCACGCTCCCTGGTCCTGCCGGTGCGCCGGCTGGGGGAGGAGGAGTTCCGCGGCCACGGCGGTCGACTGCTGCTGGCGGGCAACGCCCTGCACGCCGACCTCGCCCCGGAGTCGGCCGGCAGCGGCGGCTTCGGCTGGCTGATGGCCATGCTGGGACAGACGTACGGCTTTCCCGTGCCCGTCGGCGGCTCGGGCGCCCTGACCCAGGCCCTGACCCTGCGCCTGAAGGCCCGCGGCGGGCGGGTGCGCTGCGGCCGGCGGGTCGAGCGGATCGTCGTGCGCGACGGGCGGGCCGTCGGGGTGCGCACAGCGGCCGGCGACGCGGTACAGGCACGACGGGCGGTACTGGCCGACGTGACGGTGCCCGCCCTGTACAGCGAACTCCTCGAACCCGAGCACGTGCCCGCACAGCTCCTGGACGACCTGCGACGCTTCCAGTGGGACTTCGCCACGTTCAAGGTGGACTGGGCGCTCGACGGCCCGGTGCCCTGGCAGGCGGAGCAGGCTTCCCGGGCCGGCACCGTCCATCTCGCCGACGGCATGGACGAACTCACCCGCTTCACCGCGCAGATCGCGATGAGGCAGGTCCCGGACCGTCCCTTCCTGCTGTTCGGCCAGATGACCACCGCCGACGCCTCGCGCTCCCCGCTGGGCACCGAATCCGCCTGGGCCTACACCCACGTGTCCCGCGAGATCGCCGCCGACGCCGCCGACGAGGGCATCACAGGCCGCTGGGACACCAAGGACCAGGAACTCATGGCCGATCGGGTCGAACGCCAGGTGGAACGCTTCGCGCCCGGCTTCCGCTCACTGATCCGCGCCCGCCGCATCCTGGCACCCCCCACCCTCGAAGCCCTCGACGCCAATCTGTGCGGCGGAGCCATCAACGGCGGCACGACCGCGATCCACCAGCAGTTCGTCTTCCGCCCCGTGCCCGGCACCGGACGTCCCGAGACCCCTGTCCCAGGCCTCTTCCTGGCCTCCGCCGGAGCCCACCCGGGCGGCGGCGTGCACGGCGCACCAGGAGCCAACGCCGCCCGCGCCGCCCTGCACCGCCACCGGCCACCCGGCCTCGCCCGCGCCCAACGCCTCCTGAGCCGACGCGACCGCACCGGAACCGCACGCTGACCCCACGCTGGTGACTGATGCAGACGTTCCTGCCCCACCCCGACTTCCGGCAGACCGCGCTGCTCCTGGACCGGCGCCGGCTGGGCAAGCAGCGGGTCGAGGCACTCCAGGTCCTGCGTGGTCTGACCGTCCCCGGCTACGGGTGGCGCCGGCACCCGGCCGTACGGATGTGGACCGGGTACGAGGAGGCCCTCGTCCGGTACGGCTTGGAGATCTGCCGGGTCTGGCGGGAGCAGGGACACCAGGACAGCTGCGCAGCCTCCCTCGTCGCCGGACTGGCCGCGCACCGGCCGGGCGCTGCAGTGCGCGACCAGGCGGAACTGGCCGCTGCCGGTGAGCTGCCGCCCTGGCTCGGAGACAAGGCGTTCCACGAAAGTCACCGTTCGGCACTGGTCCGCAAGGATCGCGACGTGTACGCCGTTCCGTTTCCCGGCGTCGCCGACGACCTGCCCTATGTGTGGCCGGCCTCGGACCGTGAACCCCGGTACGTGCCCACCGGCAGGTGAGGCCACGGCCATGACCGGTTCGGGTCGCAATCGCGGACACTGGGCAGCAGGAGAGGGAGGCCGACCGTGCTGACCTCAGTCCGTGAGCAACTGGGCCAGGCCCTGTTCCGCCGCGTCGCCGGCCCCGACGGTCCGGCGACGCGTGCCCGTATCCATGACACTCCCGGCCCGCGCTGGTTCGGACCCGACCGCCCGATCCGCACCGTCCACGGTGACGCCTCGATGTTCATCGGCGGACTGAGCGCACTGCTGCTGCAGTCCCTGCATCCGCTCGCCATGGCGGCAGTGGCGGGGCACTCCGGATACCGTGGCGACCCGTGGGGCCGACTGCAGCGCACCAGCGCCTTCCTGGCGGTGACGACCTACGGCACAGCTACGGACGCCCAGCGGGCCGTCGACCACGTCCGCGGCATCCACGAACGGATCCGCGGGACGACCGCCGAGGGCGTGCCCTACCACGCGGCTGATCCGCACCTGCTCGGCTGGGTGCATGCCGCCGAGACGGACAGCTTCCTGCGCTCCCACGAACGCTACGGAGCCCGCCCCTTGGACGCCGCCGCCTACGACGCCTACGTGGCCGACACCGCCCGCATAGCCGAGGCACTGGGGGTCATCGAGCCCCCACGCGACCGCCGCGAACTGGCCGAGCGGCTGTCCGTCTACCGGCCCGAACTGCGGGCCGGTCCCGAGGCCCGCGCCGCCGCCCGCTTCCTGCTCTTCCAGCCGCCGCTGCCCCTCCCGGTGCGTCCCTTCTACGGCGGGCTGGCCGCGAACGCCGTCGCCCTGCTCCCGCCCTGGGCCCGCGGCATGCTGTGGCTGCCCCGAGTCCCGGTGGTGGAGGACCTCGCCGTACGCCCCACCGGCCAGGCCCTGACCCGGACCATCCGCTGGGCCATGAACCGCTGATGGCCGCTTGCATCGGGGGTAGCAGCACTGCATGAAGCCTCAACCGCGTTTCACGCTGGCCGCGACCACCCTTGACGCCCCGGACGCTCATGAACTCGCACAGTTCTATCAGGACCTCCTCGGGTGGCCGGTGCGTAAGGAAGAACCGGGCTGGGTCGAGATCGCACCCCCGACGGCGGTGCCGGGCTGTCGTTTCAGACAGAGCCGCACTTCGCCGCACCGCAGTGGCCCTCCACCCGGTCCGACCAGCAGATGATGATGCATCTCGACCTTGAGGTGACCGACCTGCGGTCCGCCGTCGATCACGCTGTGGCGCTGGGGGCGACCGTGGCGGACGTCCAGCCCCAGGCTGACGTCCGCGTCCTGCGCGACCCGGCGGGGCACCCGTTCTGCCTCTTCGTCGGCACCGGCCCGTACGCGGCCTGACAGGCCGGGAGCCCGGTGCGTCCGCGGTCGCTGATGAGGGCCGGCGCGAACGTGCGAGCCGGGCCGTTCACGGGTACTCGGTCGCTGCACGGCGGTGAACGGCACCGCCCCGACTTCGCGGAGGGACGTCCCCATGACTCAGCATGTCCGCGACGTCATGACGACCGACCTGCTGACCGTTGAACCGCAGGCCTCGGTGCAGGCCGTGGCCCAGTTGATGCGCGACGAGAACATCGGCGCCGTACTGGTCACCGAGGGCGAGCGGCTGCGCGGGCTGGTCAGCGACCGTGACCTGGTGGTACGCGCGGTGGCCGAGGGCGGCGACCCCGGCCGCACGACCGTGGCCCAGGCGTGCAGCGAGGACCTCGTCACGGTCGGCCCCGACGACGACCTGATTCTCGCGGTGCAGGTGATGCGCGAGCATTCCGTCCGGCGGGTACCTGTCGTCGACCCGGAAAGTCACCCCGTGGGCATCGTCGCCATCGCCGACCTGGCCATCGAGCGTGATCCCGGCTCGGCTCTCGGCGACATCAGCGCTGCGCGCCCCAATCAGTGAACCTGCAACGTCCCATGGCCTGCCTGTGACCGAGAGGAGGCGCGCCATGACGAACCCTGAACCCGAGCCGACACGAAATCAAGGACACGCACCGGGCCGCGGCGTACCACCCGGTGAGACCCCGCCCGCCGAGGCGGACACCACGTCCGCCATCTCCTATCCCCAGGCCGAGCTGCGCAGGGGCTGGGGTCCCATGCCGATCGCCCTGATCATGCTGGTCGTGGTGCTGGTGGCCATCGGGCTGATCGCGATGGCGGTGGCTCTCTGATCGCGCGGCGCCGACGGGCAGCCGACGCCGACCGTCCTCCTCGTCGGCCCACTGTCCGTCGGTCCACTGCCCTGAGGCGGCGACCGCGTCTTCTTGAGCCCACGGATTCCGCACACTCGCTCGTTTGCGCGACATGCATCTCATACGCGCAGGCGGCAAGCTTACGTTTCCGGGGACTGGGAACTCAGAGCACACCACAAGCCGCCCCACCGCGGCAGGCGACGGGATCCGTAGGAGTGAACGTGAGCATGCCCATCGGAGTGGAGGAAGAGTTCCACGTCCTGGAGGTGGAGAGCGGACTGCTCGTACCGCAAGCCGACGCGATCCTGCGACGGCTTCCCGGAAGGACCTACACGACCGAACTGCATCCATGCACTGTGGAGTCCAACAGCTCAGTACACACGTCCCTGCACGACCTCCACGCCGACCTCACCGGCATGAGACGGCGCCTCGACGCGACAGCCTCCTCACTGGGGCTGGCCGTGGTGGCCGCCGGAACGGCCCCGCTGGCGCCAGCGGCCTCCGTGCGCCCCACAGCGGAGGCGCGCTACCGCCACATGACCGAGGAGTACCGCAAGGTCGCCGACGAGCAGCTCATCTGCGGCGCCCAGGTCCATGTGGACATACCCGACCGCGACACCGCCGTACGGGCCATGTGCGAGGTCTCGCCCTGGCTGCCGGTACTGCTGGCCCTCTCCGCAAGTTCGCCGTTCTGGCAGGCGTCCGACACGGGGTACGCGAGCTGGCGCACCCTGCTGTGGCAGCGCTGGCCCACCGCGGGGCCCGTCGGCTGCTTCCGGAACGCGGCCGAGTACGACGCTGCCGTGGAGGACTTCGTGCGGGCCGGGGTCATCAGCGACGCGGGGATGATCTACTACGACGTCCGCCCCTCGGCCCATCTGCCCACGCTGGAACTGCGCACATGTGACGCCTGTCCGCGCCCGGAGACCGTCGTACTGATCGCCGGACTGTTCCGTGCCCTGGTGACCGAGGCCTGCGAACGACTCAGTCGACGCGATGCCCCCGGGTGCGCGGGGCGGCACGAGTGGTTGCGGGGTGCGTCTTGGCGTGCCGCCCGGTCGGGGCTCGAAGGGACGCTGGTGGACCCCGAGACCCATGAGGAGGCACCCGCTCACGCGGTGGTGCGGAAGCTGCTCGTCCGGCTGCGGCCCGCGCTGGAGGCCCACGGGGACTGGCATACCGTCCGGGAGCTCACGGAGGCGGCCCTCGCAAGCGGAAGCGCTGCCCGGCGTATGCGCCGTGCGGCACAGGACGAGGACCTGCTGGGCTGTGTCGACATGCTGATCGCCGAGACCCGCGGCGGACACCGGCGCCGCAGGTCCCTACCGCTCGGCCGCAGCCCCGCCCGTGCCGTCGTCCTGGGCGGCCCGCCCACGGGCAGCTGACGTGCCGGTCCGCCCCAGCGGCGTACGGCGAAGTTCTCCTCCCCCGCTCAGAAAGGTCTCGTGATGTCTCGCTCCACCGCTCAGGCCCTCCTGACCGGCGCCCGCGAACCGGCACCACGCTGCAGGCGCGCCCATGCCGACGCGAGGAAGGGAGGCGGGACGCCATGTGCGGTCTGACCGGCGAGGTCCGCTTCGACGGCCGGCGAGCCGACCTGGCAGCCGTCGAACGCATGGCAGACCGGCGCGCCGCCCGTGGACCCGACGGGCAGGGCACCTGGGCGCGGGGCCCGGTCGCGCTGGGACACCGGCGACTGAAGATCATCGACCTCTCGGACCGCGGAGCCCAGCCGATGACCGACGCCCGTGGGGAGGAGGTCACCGGCGTCTTCAACGGCTGCGTGTACAACCATCCGGAGCTGCGCGAAGAGCTGCGCCGCCTCGGGCACCGATTCGAGTCGACATCGGACACGGAGGTCGTGCTCAAGGCCTACCAGCAGTGGGGCACCGCCTGCGTCGAGCACTTCCTCGGCATGTTCGCCTTCGCGCTCGTCGAGCACCGGACCGGCCGTGTCGTCCTCGCCAGGGACCGGCTCGGAATCAAGCCCCTGTACCTGGCGCGGACACCGGGCCGGCTGAGGTTCGCCTCGACGCTGCCCGCCCTCCTCGCCGCCGGTGACGTGGACACCTCGCTCGATCCGGTCGCCGTCCACCAGTACCTGAGCTGGCACGCCACCGTCGCGGCGCCGCGCACCGTCCTCAACGGGGTGCACAAGCTCCCGCCCGCCACCGTGCGGGTCGTCGAACCGGACGGCACACATCGGGATCACCGCTACTGGCAGCCGTCGTACACACGCCGGGCCGAGTACGCCGGCATGGGCGCGGACGAATGGCGCGACGCGGTGCTGGACGCGCTCCGTACGGCCGTGCGCCGCAGGATGGTGTCCGACGTGGAGGTCGGTGTCCTGCTCTCCGGCGGCCTCGACTCCAGTCTGATCGTCGCGTTGCTGGCCGACGAGGGCCTGCACGACCTGATGACCTTCAGCGTCGGGTTCGAGACGGAGGGCGGCGAGAAGGGCGACGAGTTCCGCTACTCGGACTTGGTCGCCCGCGAGTTCGACACCGACCACCGGCAGCTGATGGTGCCCTCCGACCGGGTCTCCATGGCTCTGGACGGGGCGGTCGCGGCGATGAGCGAGCCGATGATCAGCCACGACGTGGTCGCCTTCTACCTGCTGTCCGAGCAGGTGTCCAAGGAAGTCAAGGTCGTGCAGAGCGGCCAGGGCGCCGACGAGGTCTTCGCCGGCTACCACTGGTACCCGAAGCTGGCGGAGGTCTCCCGCGAGGACGAACCGGAGCGGTACGTTGCGACGTACTTCGATCGGCCGCATACCGACCTCGCCAGGGTCCTGCGGCCGGACATGCTGCCGTCCGACGACGTATCGGGCAGCTTCGTCCGCAGTCACATGGCCGTACCGGGGGCCGAGACCGCGCTCGACGCGGCTCTCCGGCTGGACACGCACGTCATGCTCGTCGACGACCCCGTCAAGCGGGTCGACAACATGACCATGGCCTGGGGCCTGGAGGCACGGGTTCCGTTCCTCGACCACGAGCTGGTCGAGTTGGCGGCGGCCTGTCCACCGGAGCTGAAACTGGCCGACGGCGGCAAGGGCGTGCTGAAGGAGGCGGGCCGCAAGCTCCTGCCTCACGAGGTCGTCGACCGGCCCAAGGGCTACTTCCCCGTGCCGGCCATCCGGCACATGGCGGGCCCGGTCCTGGAACGCGTACGTGAAGCGCTCGAGGCACCGGAGGCGAAGCAACGCGGCCTGTTCCAGGAGTCGTACGTGACCGAGCTCCTCGCGGCGCCCGACGAGCACCGGACCAACCGGGGTGCGAACGCCCTGTGGCAGATAGCTTTGCTGGAGATATGGCTGCAGACCCACGGAATCAAGTGACCGACGACGGGGGCATGCGGGTGGCGCACGGCCCGGCGCCCGTGTTCGCGCGTCACGGGTCACTCCCTTCGGCCACCGTGCAGCCCCCGGACACCCGGACGGGGGACGTGCGCGGTACCGCCCGCGCCGCTGCTCCGGCACCGGTGCCGTTGCCCGAGGCGGGCGGCCCCCGAGACGCCGTGACCCGGCTGCGCGCCCACGGCTGCTGGTATCCCTCGGCCAACGCCGACGGCACCGAGGTGGCCTTCATCTGCGACCGGGGCGGCGTCCCCCAGCTGTGGTCCGGCTCCGTCGACAGCGACGAGGTGCGGCTGCTCGACTCCTCACCGGATCCCGTGAAAGAGGTGTTGTGGTCGCCGAACGGACAGTGGATCGCGTACACCACCGCGCCGGGCGGCGGTGAGCACACCCGGGTCCTGTGCGTACGCCCCGACGGCACCGGCCGACGTCTCCTGGCAGGGGCCGACCCCGCCAGTTCCGCCTATCTGGGCTGCTGGTCCCACGACGGCTCGTCCGTCGCCGTCACGTTCGCGGCCCCGGCCGCCCCGCAGTACGGGATCACCACAGCGAACGTCGTGACCGCCCCGGACCTTGCTGATGGCCGCCTTACCGACTGGGCGGACCGCGGCGGTCGCGCGACACTCCTGGGTCCAGCCGCGTACGACGGGGCTCGAGGAGAGGAGCGGAACGGAACGCCGACCGATGCCCGGGCTCCGGCGGCGCCGACGGTACGTGCCGACGGCGGCCTGTCCGTCTACCTGATCGACCCCGACGGTCTGGTTTCCCCCGCCCTGCTGACCACGGAGACCCACGCCGCGTCCCTCCGCGTGTGCGATCTCAGCCGCGACGGCAGCCTCGCGCTGCTGCGCCGCGGGCCGCGCGGACGCAGGGAGGCGGTCGTCCGACGCACCGCCGACTCGGAGAGCACCTTCGCGATGCCGGTCGCCGACGGCGACCCCTGGATCGGCCGGTTCTCTCCCGACGGCCGGACACTGTGGCTGCGCAGCAACGCCGACCGGGAGTACGCGGGGCTCCTCGCGGTCGCTCTGGATGCCGACGGCGGCCCGCGCGGTGTGTCCCTCGTGGCCGAACGCGAGGGCGTCGACCTCGAACTCCTGACCTTCGCGCACGACGGCCGCACCGCCGCGCTGTCGTGGAACGTCCAGGGCGCGAGCGCGCTGGAACTCGTCGAGACCCACCCGACCCGAAAGCCCCCGGACGAGACGGGCCCGGCACGGCCCGTACCCCTGCCCCACGAGGTCGCCACACGCGTGACGGCCGCCGGCGCCGGGGGCCTGCTGCTCGCGCTGTCCGGGTCGCAACGCCGACCGGGCCTCTGGCGGGCCCACGAGGGCGTGTCCATGCTGCGCACCGCGTGGTCCTCCCAGGACGAGGACGCCGTCCCGCCGGGCCGCCCACCGGTACGCCCCGTCCCCTTGCGCCTCACGGCCAGGGACGGGCTGCCCCTGAGCGGTTGGTACTACAGGGCGCCGGGCCGTGCACGGGACGAACCGGCTCCCTGTGTGATCCACCTGCACGGCGGTCCCGAAGAACAGGAGCGGCCGGTGTTCAACCCGCTCTACCACGAGCTGGTCGGCCGTGGCCTGGACGTCTTCGCCCCGGACGTCCGAGGCTCCCTGGGGCACGGCCGGTCGTTCGTCGACGCCGACCTGGGCGCCGGGCGCTTCGCCGCGTTCGACGATGTCGCCGACTGCGCGGCCCACGCGGTCATGGCAGGCCCCGCCGATCCGACGCGGCTGGCGGTCATGGGCCGCTCGTACGGCGGCTATCTGACGTTCGCCTCCGTCGTATGGCACCCGGATCTGTTCCGCACCGCGGTCGCCGTCTGCGGCATGTCGGACTTCCTCACCTTCTTCGCCGGGACGGAGCCCTGGATCGCGGAATCGGCCGCTCACAAGTACGGCCACCCGGACCGCGACCGCGAGCTCCTGCGCAGCCTGTCGCCGATGAGCCGTATCGACGCACTGCGGGTCCCGCTGCTCGCGGTCCATGGCGAACACGACACCAATGTGCCGCTGGGGGAGTCCCAGCAGTTCGTGCGCGCCGCGCAGGAACACGGCATCGAAGCCGAGCTGCTGACGCTGCGCGACGAGGGCCACGACTTCCTGCGCGCGGACAACCGGCGACTGTTCCGCCGGGTCGCGGCGGACTGGCTGGAAGGCCACCTCCACGTGTGAACCGGCCTCATTCGGGACCCAGCTCCACCGTGGTCGTGACCCGCGTGACCGCGGGCTTGGCCGGCACAGAACCGAACCCGAAGCGCACCGGCGGTTCGACGGGCGCCAGCTCACCGAGGTCGTGGCCCTCCACAGCGGCCGACAGTGCGGAGACCGGACGCAGATCCCGTGCGCCGTACCACTCGCGGCGGCCCGCACCGGCGCTGCCCCGTGTCCGCACGCCGGGCAGGAGCACACCGGCAGGCCGATCCGTCAGCGCGCTCCATGCCGGACTGCGGGCGAGAAGACCGGGGACGGCGCACAACAAGAGCCCCAGCGCCCCTCGTCGACCCGTGGTGAAGCACAGGTCGACAGGCCCCGCCGTGACGGTCCAGATGCCGTCGGCCACGCGTACATCGACTGGGGCGATGCGGACGGTGTCGAAGGTGTAGGTGCCGCTGATGAAGCCGGCCGTCTCCGGCGTGGGCGCGCACAGGAGCCGTTCCCCGTCGGCCCGCTCCAGCATCACGTCGCTGAACCGTCCGAACGGTGACCCCTGCCAGTGCCCGAGCACGATCCGCGTTCCGGAGGACGTGCCCAGACCGGCGATCCAGCCGTCGAAGCGCAGCCGCGACCTCCGGGCTCCGCCGAGGATCCGGCTCATCGGCTGGTCACCGGCGCCCGCATTCCGTACGCCACCACAGCCTGCGAGTCCCCGCACAGGGCCACCGGAAACGGACGGCACAGACGGCCACGGGCGGCCCTGCAGGTGCCCCCGCCGGACCGTGTGCCGACAGCTCCGCATGGGCGTAGCGTCCTTATAAGGCGAGCGCGGGTGAGTGCGGCGTCCGAATGCCGCCCCCGAGGGGAGCAGTCGGGATGACCGGTCCGGGTGATCCGTCGCGGGACGACGGTGCACTGGATGCCGCGTTCGCGGAAACGGTGCGCCGAACCGGTGCGTCCATCGGCGCGCTGTACCTGCTCGCACCGGACCGGCGGCTGCTGTGTCTGGATGTGCTGTGCGGCGTGCCGGTCGAGTTCGCGGCACCGTGGGCCAGGGTTCCGCTCGGCTCCCCGGCGCCCGTGGCCGACGCCGTCCGTGAGGACCGCCTGGTGTGGGTCGGCAGCCAGGACGAGATGGTTCGCCGCTACCCGCGCACCGCGCTGGTGCTTCCGTACCCGTTGGCGCTGGTCGCCGCACCGGTCACCGGCGTGCGGCCCAGGGGATCCCTGCTGCTGATGTGGCCCGCCACACGCCCGCCGTACATGACCCGACGGGAGCGGGGCAACATCACGTCCAGTTGTCGACGGCTGGCCCGGCTGCTGGAAGAGGCCGCCGAGAAGGCCGGTTCCCCCGCCCGCCGCGAACAGCCACGGGTCGTCCCCGCCGGAACCGGTCGCCGATCCGCGAGCACCGATCCGGCCGTGGCCGACTTCGTCGAGCGTCTGCCCGGCGGAAGCTGCGCCCTGGACCTGGAGGGACGCTTCACCTATGTCAGCTCCGGTGCCTGCGAGCTGCTGGGCTGCGAGGCCGGCCGGCTGCTGGGCACACGGCCCTGGCAGTCCCTGCGCTGGCTCGACGACCCCACCTACGAGGACGCCTACCGCGCCGCGCTGATCAGCCGGGAACCCGTTTCGTTCACCGCGTGCCGTCCGCCGGACCAATGGCTGGACATCCACCTGTACCCGGACGCGAGCGGCATCAGCGTCCGCATCGTGCCCGCCGGTGGGCCCGAGCCGCCCTCACCGGCGCCGCGCCGGTCCACGCGCACCGCCACGCCGGCCCGCGGCGGTCAGCTGTACCAACTCACCCACCTCGCCGCCGCGCTGACCGAAGTCGTCGGCGTCCAGGACGTCGTCGACCTCGTCGCCGACCAGATCATGCCCGCCTACGGTGCCCAGGGGCTGGTCATGTCCACGGCCGAGGCCGGCCGACTGCGGATCACCGGTCACCGCGGTTACGCCGCCGACACCATCAGGCGCCTCGACGGCCTCCCCCTCGACACCGACTTCACCCCGGCCGGCAAGGCCCTGAGCAGCGGCATCCCCGCGTTCTTCGCCAGCGTGGAGGAGATGCGGCGGGACTACCCGGAGGCACCGCTGATCAGCGGCAAGCAGGCCTGGGCGTTCCTGCCACTGATCATCTCCGGTAGGCCCGTCGGTGTGTGCATCCTGTCCTACGACAGCCCTCACGATTTCCCCGCCGAGGAACGCGCCGTCATGACCTCCCTCGCCGGGCTCATCGCCCAGGCCTTCGACCGCGCCCGTCTCTACGACATCAAGCACGAGCTCGCCCACGGCCTCCAGCAGGCGCTGCTCCCGCGCAGCCTGCCCGCCATCGCCGGCCTGCGTGTCGCCGCCCGCTATCTGCCCGCCACCCGCGGCATGGAGATCGGCGGGGACTTCTACGATCTGATCCGGCTCGGCGACACCGCGGCCGCAGCCGTCATCGGCGACGTCCAGGGCCACAATGTCGCAGCCGCGGCCCTGATGGGTCAGGTACGCACCGGTGTCCACGCCCACGCGACCCTCGGCACGCCCCCCGACCAGGTCCTGGACCGGATCAACCGGGTCCTCACCGACCTCGCCCCCGACCTGTTCACCAGCTGCCTCTACGCCCACCTCGACTTCGCCCGCGCCCGCGTGACCCTCGCCAGTGCCGGGCACCCGCCACCCCTTCTGCGCCGCCCCGACGGGGACACGCGACCCGTCGCCGTCCCGCCTGGGCCGCTGCTCGGCATCGACCCCGACGCCGTCTTCCCCGTGACGGGGATCCCGCTCACCGCCGGGACGCTGCTCGCCTTCTACACCGACGGCCTCGTCGAAACACCGGGAACCGACCTGGACGACTCCATCGCCCAGCTCGCGCACCATCTCGCCGCCGCCGACGACCGAGACCTGGACAGGCTCATCGACACGTTGCTGAGGGAGGCCGCCACCAGCGCGCAGCGCACCGACGACATCGCACTGCTTGTCCTGCAGCACGAGGCGCACCACTGACGACCAGGGGCGACAGCGCATGCCGACCGCCCCGGCCGACCTCCTCAGGGACGCTCGTCGGAGAGGCCAGGTTCGTCGTGGTGTGCGGAGGCCTCCGCGACCCGCTTGAGCCCCGATGACGTGGCCGGGTCCCCGACCTTTGCGGGTTCGTCGTGCACGGGGCCCGCAGTACGGTCGTGATGGAAGTGGGAGGAAGCCAGCTTGTTGCCGGGGCCGTGGGGCTCCGGATGGGCGCCCGAGGCTTCCGTCGGCGCAGGGCCGGCCCCGGCCGCAGAGCGCTGCCCGCCGTCCTGCGTTGCACCGGCCCCGGCGGTCGGGGCCGTCTCCTCCTGCCCGCCCTGTCGCGGACGCGGCTGGGTCAGCCAGGCGACGGCCGCGCCGGTGACGGCGAGGGGCCACTCCACCACCCCGGCCACGCCGAGCACTCCCGCTCCGGTGTAGACCGCGATCCGGCGGCCACGAGGAGACACCGCTCCGATCCGGTCCAGGGCACTGCCGGCGACCTTGCTCACCTGCTCAGCCCCGGGCAGACGCCGGAGCCCGGAGCCGACGACCCGCAACGGAAACGTCAGAACCGACGGACTCGTACTGACCTGGCTCATCTCGAACTCCCTCCGCAGGTCTCCAAGGGTCTTCGCCCCGGGTTTCCACTCTCACACCGCCTATCCGGCGTTCAGGAGGTTTGTGCGAATGACGGCCTGACCAGGCACTCTCAGTGCTCGCTCCGCTGCCTCAGACCCCCCGGCCGGTCAGCCCTTGGCGGCCTTGGCGCCGTCCTGCTCGTTGTCGGCACGAGCCGTCGACAGCGTGCCACCGGAACTCTCGAGGTGGGCCCGGACGAACCACTGGAACTGCTCGAGATCCCGCAACTGTTCGATGAGCAGGTCCTCCGTCGCCGGGTCGATCTCCCCGACGACCTTGATCGCGGCGCGCACGTCCTCGATCACGCCCGTGTAGACGACGTCCAGAGCCCCGAGGTGCGCGATGGCGTCCTCACGGCCGATCGAGTAGTCGTCCCACGTCCGCTCACTGACCAGAGAGCCCGGCGTGCCCTGCGCGACTCCGCCGAGCGCGGCGATGCGCTCGGCCACGTCGTCGGCCATGTCGCGCACCCGGTCGACCTGAGGGTCGACCATCTGGTGCACGGCGATGAAGTGCGGGCCCACCACGTTCCAGTGGACGTGCTTCAGCGTCAGGTGGAGGTCGTTGAGGGCGTGCAACCGCAGTCGGAGGACGTCGATGATCCGACCGGCCGCCGCGCGCTCGATGCCCGGCACCGTGTACTTGGGCGTGAGATCCCTTGCCATGTCCGCAACTCCTTCTCCATAGCGTGAAGTCGGAGTTCAGGTGCCCTGCTTTCGCGATCACAGACCTGTGATCTGGCTTTCACTCACTGAACGGACCATTGGACCGAGCCCGGTCGGGTGAGGCGGTCGGCGCGGCTCAGGCCACTCGGACGCCCACGATGCAGGTGTCGTCGTCGGTGTCGGACTTGCTGTAGGTGAGCAGACGGTCCAGCTGCTGTTCGAGCGTGGGCGGGACGGTGCGGGCAGCCGCCAGCAGCTGGGTCAGGGACTCCTGCACGGTCCGGTCACGGCGCTCGATCAGACCGTCCGTGTACATCAGCAGTGTGTCGTCGACGGCGAGTTGGACCTCGTGTTCCTCGTACGTCGCCTCGGGCACGGCACCGAGCAGCATGCCCTTGACCAGGGGCAGCGCCGTCGCCTCGCTGTCGCGCACCAGGACCGGCGGCAGATGGCCGGCCCTGGCCCAGCGCAGGGTACGGCGCTCGGGGTCGTACAGGCCGCAGACCGCCGTGGCGGTGACCGCGCCCGTCAGATGGTGGGCCACCATGTTGAGCCAGGCCAGCAACTGGGCCGGGCCGGCGCCTGTCACGGCGAGTCCACGCAGCGCGTTGCGCAGGACGACCATGCTGGTGGCCGCCTCGATCCCGTGCCCGGCGACATCGCCCACGCACAGCAGCACCAGCCGGGACGGCAGCACGACCGCGTCGTACCAGTCGCCGCCGACGAGCTGCTGGGTCTCCGCGGGCCGGTAGCGCACGGCCACGCGCAGGCCGGGGGCCTCCAGCGGGGCCTGCTCCGGCGGCATGATCGCGTGCTGCAACTGGAGGGTGAGCCGAGCGCGTTCGATGGCCTGCTGCTCGGTGTGGGCGAGCTGGTCACGCGTGGCGGCGAGCGCGACCTCCGTCCAGTGGTGGGCGGAGATGTCCTGGTAGGCGCCCCGTACGACGAACAGCCGGCCGTCGGAGTCGAGTTCCGGCTCGGCGACCACGCGGATGTGCCGAGTCACCCCGTCCGGCCGTTGCAGCCGGAAGGCCGTGGACGCGGGACGGCGGTGGTGGAGCAGAGTGCGCAGAAATCTGCCGATGGCGACCGCGTCGTCGGGGTGGGCATGGGCGGGCAGGTCCTCCAACGGGATCGGACCGCTCGCGGAGGGCTTGCCGTAGAGACTGTAGAGCTGGACGTTCCAGGTGATCTCGCCGGTGAGGAGGTTCTCCTCGAAGCCGCCGATGCGGCCGAGGCGCTGGGCGTGCTGCAGCAGGCTCGCCAGCCGCGCCGTTTCGTCCTCTATGCGCCACAGGAGCAGGACGCTGCCGCCATGCCGACTGATGTTGATGTCGGCGACCGCTGACAGCGGGACCTCGCCGACCAGTGCCGTGAGGCGCATACGGCGGGCACGGAAAGGCTCGCCCGTGGCGTAGACACGTTCGATCTGCTCGAACAGTGCACTCTCGCCGGCGACCATCGGGTAGGCCTCCAGCAGCATGGAGCCGTGCACGACACTTCGCGGCCGGCCGGTCGGGTCCAGGAAGCGGCTGTTGACGTGGTGGATGTGGAAGTCGACGAGTTCCCCGGCGGCATCCAGCCGGGGGACGAGCACCAGCGCCGGGTCGTGGAGGCCGTCGGCCAGGTCCATCAACTCGGCGACGTCCGGCAGAACGGCGGGCCGTGCAGCGCCGTCGGGATGGTGCGGGGCGGACGTCTCCAGGGTGTGCGCACACAGCTCGGCCAGGGCCTCGACCTGACGGACGATCTGCGGCGGCTGAGGTTCGAGCGGTGTGGGCCAGACGATCTCCAGTACGCCGTGGATCCTGCCGCCCGCGAACGCAGGCACGGCGACCCGGCCGCCGTCGGGGTGGTGGCGCCGGCCGATGGAGGGCAGCCCGGTCTCCGACAGGCAACCGATCCACTGGCCCGTTCGCTCACCGAGCCCACGACGCGCCACGGTTGCCACGCCGGGCGGCACATATCGCCAGCGCCCCGCCTCGGCGACCGAGAATCCCGCGCTGCCCGCCAGAGTGAGCGACCCGTCGCCGCCCAGCGCCCAGATGGCCACTGCTTCCGCGCCGAGGGGTTTCAGCGCGTGCTCCATCAGGGAGTCGGCCACGGCTTGGGCGTCGCGGGCGGCCAGCGCTGCGCTCTCGGCGGCCCGGAGCCGTACGGCGGAGGAGTCGCTCCTCGGCGGGGCGGCGGCTTCGGTGCCCGCGGTGGCGGCGAGGAAGGCGGAGGTCACTTCGGTGAGCCGGTCACGCGAGGCCTGGTTGATGACCTCGACGGCGAACTCGAGCGGTGTCACGCCTGCCTGCTCGGCCAGCTCGGCGAGCTGTCGCGCAGCCTGCGTCGGCCCGCACCTGAGCCGCTCGACGAGGATGCCCTTGGCCAGCTCGAGCAGGGCACGCCCGTCCGCGGCCGCCTGAGCCGCCCGCACCTCCCGGCGCAACCGTTCCACGGTCGCGGCGAGCCTGCCGACGGGGGAGGGGTGATCGTCTCCGACCTCTCTTCCACGTCGGCCTCAGCAGTGAGGTCGCCGCGGCCGGCGACGGGTACGGGCACGGGCCGGCCGATGGGAAGGCGTTCGCTGTCTTCCGCCGGAACACCGGCGGCTTCCGGCCCGGTCGGCTGATGGGGATGGGTCACGGTTGACCTGTTCCTCGGCTCGGACGTCCAGGGACGCCGGATGGTCGGCTGGCGCGGACGGCTGTACGGCGGCCCGTCAGACGGACAGCCAGTGCTGGACGCGGCCGATGAGCTCGTTGGTGTCGACAGGCTTGGTGACGTAGTCGTTCGCGCCGGACGCGAGACTCTTCTCCTGGTCCCCGGGCATGGCTTTCGCGGTGACCGTGATGATGGGCAGGTTCGCGTACTGGGGCATCGCGCGGATCTCCGCGGTGGCGGCGTAACCGTCCATCTCCGGCATCATCACGTCCATCAGGACCAGCGAGACGTCCGTATGAGCCAGCAGCGTCTCGATGCCCCTGCGGCCGTTGTCGGCGTGCAGGACACGGAAGCCGTGGAGCTCCAGCGCCCCGCTGAGCGCGAAGAGGTTGCGCGCGTCGTCGTCGACCACCAGCACCGTACTGCCGACGAAGGCCTGGTCGACGACATGCGCGATCGGCCGCTGGGGTTCCTCGACGCGTACCAGCGACAGCACGTCTCCCGGCTCCTCCGCGGACAGGTGCAGGGTGATGCGTTCGCGCAGATCGTCCAGACTGGAGAGGAAGTCCAGCGGGCGGCCGTCCGCGCGGGAGCGCAGCATCTGCTCCTGCGCCAGGTCCACGTGATGACCGGTGTGCACGAGCACCGGCACGCTGGCCAGCGCCGAGTCGCCCTCCATGGCCTGCAGCAGACGCGCGCCCTCGTCGTCCGGCATGTCGAGCTCCAGCACGACGCAGTGGCAGGGTTCGGCGGCCAGGGTGCTCGCCGCCTCCTGCGCCCCGACGGCCGTGATCACGTCGATCGCCCCGAGCGGGCTGTGGGGGTCGGTGGCGATGTCCGCCACCGCACGCTCGGCGACCAGGGTGAGCAAGCCGCGTGGACGACCCTCGACGACGAGCAGGCGGCGCCTGCGCTGCTCGGGAGCCTTGACGGCAGTGGCCTCCGACGGGGAGGCCGGCAACGGCTCGGCGGCGGTGGCATGCGGCTGGTCCGCCCCGAGGTTGCCGCTGTCGAGCAGATCCTCGAAGTCGGCGCGGGTCACCGGAAGGTAGAGCGTGAAGGTGCTGCCCTGGCCGGGCGTGCTGTCCACCGTGACGGCGCCGCCGAGCATGTAGGCGATCTCCCGGGTGATGGACAGGCCGAGGCCGGTGCCGCCGTACTTGCGGCTGGTCGTGCCGTCCGCCTGCTGGAACGCCCCGAAGATCGTCTCCAGCTGCTGCTGAGGGATGCCGATGCCGGTGTCCTTCACGCGGAAGGCCACCACGGGGGCACCGCGCAGCACGCCCACGGGCACCTCCCGGTCCGCGGGGGGTTCGATGCGCAGCTCGACGCCGCCCTGTTCGGTGAACTTCACCGCGTTCGACAGCAGGTTGCGCAGGATCTGACGCAACCGGGAGCCGTCGGTGAGCAGATCGGCAGGGGTGCCCGGTGCGGTGGCCACCGTGAAGGCCAGGCTCTTCTGCGTCGTCATCGGCCGGAACGTCGCCTCGACGTACTCCAGGAGCTGGCGCAGCGGAATGCGCTCGGGGGCGACGTCCATCTTGCCGGCCTCGACCTTCGACAGGTCGAGGATGTCGTTGATCAGCTGCAGCAGGTCCGAGCCCGCCGAGTGGATGATCCCCGCGTACTCGACCTGCTTCGGGGTGAGGTTGCGCGAGGGGTTCTGTGCGAGCAACTGAGCCAGGATCAGCAGGCTGTTGAGCGGCGTACGAAGCTCGTGGCTCATGTTCGCCAGGAACTCCGACTTGTACTTCGACGCCAGCGCCAGCTCCTGCGCACGGGTCTCCAGTTCCTGCCGTGCCTGTTCGATCTGCAGGTTCTTCGCCTCGATGTCGCGGTTCTGCGAGGCCAGCAGGGAGGCCTTCTCCTCGAGTTCCTCGTTGGAGCGCTGGAGTTCGTCCTGCTGGACCTGCAACTCTTCGGAGCGCGCCTGGAGTTCGGCAGTCAGTCGCTGGGACTCGTCCAGCAGCTCGTCCGTGCGGGCGTTGGCCACGATGGTGTTGAGGCTGACGCCGACGGTCGGCATCAGCTGGGCGAGGAAGTCCTGGTGGATCTGGGTGAAGCGAGCGATGGACGCCAGCTCGATGACACCGAGGACCTGCTCGTCGACGACGATGGGCAGGACCACCAGGGCGCTGGGCACGGCCTGCCCGAGGCTGGAGGAGACCGTCACATAGCCCGGCGGAAGTTCCTCCACGCTGATCGGACGGTGGTTCCGTGCCGCCTGCCCGACCAGGGAGCGCCCGACGCGGATGCGCTCGGGCCGGCCGGTCTCGTCGGGATAGCCGTACGAGCCCACGAGCCGCAGGCCGGAGCCACGCTCGGTGTCCTCGGCGAGGTAGAAGGCGCCGTACTGCGCCGAGACCAGTGGCGCGAGTTCGTCCATGACGAGCTCGGCGACGACGGGCAGGTCGCGGTGGCCCTGCATCAGTGCGGAGATCCGCGCGAGGTTGGTCTTCAGCCAGTCCTGCTCCTGGTTGGCCCGCGTGGTCTCACGCAGGGACCCCACCATGGAGTTGATGTTGTCCTTGAGCTCGGCGACCTCGCCGGATGCCTCCACGGTGATGGAGCGGGTCAGGTCCCCCTCGGCGACGGCGCTCGCGACCTCGGCGATCGCACGGACCTGGCGGGTGAGGTTCCCGGCCAGTTCGTTGACGTTCTCCGTCAGCCGCTTCCAGGTCCCCTCGACTCCCTCCACCTCGGCCTGCCCGCCGAGCCGTCCCTCGCTGCCGACCTCGCGGGCGACGCGGGTGACCTCGGCGGCGAACGACGACAGCTGGTCGACCATCGTGTTGATGGTGGTCTTGAGTTCCAGGATCTCGCCGCGGGCGTCCACGTCGATCTTCTTCGACAGGTCACCGTTGGCCACCGCGGTCGTGACCAGGGCGATGTTGCGGACCTGCCCGGTCAGGTTGTTGGCCATGGAGTTGACGTTGTCGGTGAGGTCCTTCCACGTGCCTGCCACGTTGGGCACGTGCGCCTGCCCCCCGAGGCGTCCCTCGGTGCCGACTTCACGGGCGACACGTGTGACTTCGTCGGCGAACGCGGAGAGCGTGTCGACCATCGTGTTGATGACATCCGCCAGGGCAGCGACCTCGCCCTTGGCCTCGACCGTGATCTTCTGCGAGAGGTCGCCGCGCGCGACGGCCGTGGCGACCTTGGCGATCGAGCGGACCTGGCCGGTCAGGTTGGACGCCATCACGTTGACGTTGTCGGTGAGGTCCTTCCACGTCCCCGACACGCCTCGGACGGTCGCCTGGCCGCCCAGATTGCCCTCGGTGCCGACTTCGCGGGCGACGCGGGTGACTTCGTCGGCGAAGGCGGACAGCTGGTCGACCATCGTGTTGATGGTGGTCTTGAGTTCCAGGATCTCGCCGCGGGCGTCCACGGTGATCTTCTGGGAGAGATCGCCCTGTGCGACGGCGGTGGCCACCTGGGCGACGTTGCGGACCTGCGCGGTGAGGTTGCCCGCCATGAAGTTCACGGAGTCCGTGAGATCGCGCCAGGTGCCCTTCACGCCCTTGACGTCCGCCTGTCCGCCGAGGCGTCCCTCGGTGCCGACTTCACGGGCGACGCGGGTGACTTCGTCGCCGAAGGCGGAGAGCTGGTCGACCATCGTGTTGATGGTGTTCTTCAGCTGGAGGATCTCGCCGCGGGCGTCCACGGTGATCTTCTGCGACAGGTCGCCCTGCGCGACCGCGGTCGTCACCTGGGCGATGTTGCGGACCTGGGAAGTGAGGTTTCCCGCCATGAAGTTGACCGAATCGGTCAGGTCGCGCCACACACCACCGACACCCGGCACCCGGGCCTGTCCGCCGAGGCGCCCCTCGCTGCCCACCTCGCGGGCGACACGGGTGACTTCGTCGGCGAAGGCGGAGAGCTGGTCGACCATAGTGTTGACGGTCTCCTTCAGCTCCAGGATCTCGCCGCGTGCGGGCACGTCGACCTTCTGCGACAGGTCGCCCTTGGCCACCGCTGTCGCCACCTGCGCGATGTCACGCACCTGCGTGGTCAGGTTCCCCGCCATGGCATTGACCGAGTCGGTCAGATCGGCCCAGGTCCCCGAGACGCCCGGCACCTCGGCCTGGCCGCCCAGCGTGCCTTCGGTACCCACCTCCCGGGCCACTCGCGTGACTTCCGAGGTGAAGACGGACAGCTGGTCCACCATGCCGTTGAAGACCGTGGCGATGTCGCCGAGGAGACCCTCGCCGTCCGGCAGCCGGGTGCCGAAGTCGCCGTCCCGTACGGCGGTCAGTCCGGCCAGCAGTTGCCGTAGCTCCTGCTCGCCCGGGGGTCCGTCGACTGCCTCGATCATCTTGCTGGTCATGCGCACCCTCGTTCCGCTCCCCAAGAGCCCTCACCCCGAGGACTCGGAACCGAGTCGGGCCTGTGAAGGCCCCTCACTGTCCGGTTTCCGCTGTTCACAAGGCTCGACCGGATGAGAAAATCCCGTGAAGATTAACTCAGTTGCAAGGCGACAACAAAAGCCTGATGCGGAGATTCCGGCTGGATGGAAACCCTCCCTTCCGGGAGGCGTAACCGGCGGGATACGAGGTACTGGAACGAGTTCGCTCGGACTTCGGGTGCGGCGAAATGGTCTCCGCGCGGTGTCGTGTGCACCGGCTTCGGGGTACCCGGACCGCATGCCGAAGAGGGTGAAGTATGCAGGATTTGCTCTGGCGTTCTTTGCGCTGCTGGCCGTGGTGATCAGGTTCGGGAGCGGGGGAGTCGGCTGGGGCCATGCCTTGCTGGGTGCGCTTGTGGCGACGCCGCTCGGTCTGTGGATGATCTGGTTGCGTCGTCGTATGACGGAACTGGCGCAGGAGTGGGGACGACGGAGGTCCCGACCGTGGCCTGAGGAGCGGCGACGCTGAGACCTGGGGCTGGAGACTTGCGTGGTCTGCTCAGCCCTCCACGCCGGTGACGCCGTGGGCCGCTCCCGCCGGCTTCGACTCGGGGGAGCCGCGTTCCCGCAGGTAGACCGACAGTATGGCCGACGCGACGGCGAGCAGTTGGCCTGACGACGCCGGCGTCGTCTGCCGCCAACGGGCCCCGCTACGGCGGGCGGTGCAAGACCACCGTGTCGGCGCCCAAGACCATCAAGGTCGACCGCCGCAAGTTCGGGTTCGGGAGTTTGAGCCGGGATCAGGGCGCCGACCTCATCGCCGAACAGGGGCATGTCTGCTGGAGGAGTATCCGGGGTTTGCCCGGTCGCGGGCTGATTTCTTTGTGTCATCGGTCGGTACGGCGGCAGAGCAGCTGCGCAGGAGACTGTCTGTCACGACCGCGACCCGGCGACCCTCGTGGATGAGGCGGGACTGGCGTGGGCGTGTACACGACGACGAACAGGGGAGCGCAGCCGTGAGTGTGCAGCAGTACGACGAGATCGGCGAGGTATTCGAGGGGTTCAAGTCCCTGCCGCTGACCCGCTATGGGGAGGTGCCGAGCTTCCTGGGCTTGGTCGGGGACGTGAGTGGCAGGTCGGTTCTTGACCTGGCGTGCGGCACGGGTTTCTACAGCAGGGAGTTCAAGCGGCGCGGAGCCACGGAGGTGCTCGGTGTCGACATCTCCGTCGAGATGATCGCCGCCGCGAGGAGTTCGAGCAGCGGGACTCGCTGGGTGTGCGCTACGAGGTCGGAGACGTGGCCGAACTGCGGCCTCTCGACGGGCGCTTCGACATCGCGGTGGGAGTGCAGTGCCTCAACTACGCCGAGGACATCGCGGCGATGGAGCAGATGTGCCGCAACATCCACCGAAGTCTCGTACCGGGTGGCGAGTTCTTCGTGTTCGCACAGAAGCCCGACTACCGGTTCGACTGTCCGTCCCTGGACAAGTACGGGTTCCGCTGCGAGCCGACCGGCGAGGAAGGGGAGACGGGCCCGCGGGTGAGGGTCACGGCTCTCCTCGAACCGCAGCCCGTCAGCATCGTCGCCAATGCACCGCGCCGCGAGGTCTACGAGCAGTGTCTGCAGGCGGCCGGATTCAGTGAGGTGGAGTGGGTTCCACTGCAGGTGGCCGAAGCCGGCATCCGTGAGTTCGGCGAGGACTTCTGGGCTGACCTCCTCGCCCACCCGCCGCTGGAGATGTTGCGCTGCTGTGCCTGACCGGCTGACTGACCGGGCCTCGAGTACGGTTTCGCCGTGCGTCTGGCGCTGGGGTAGGGGACCCGGTCCGTCCGGACCGGAATCGTGGCCTTGATCCCAACGGTGGAGTGGTCACCCTTTGCACCCAGCCCCTCTAGGGGGAGTGCAGTGTCCCTGTCGGCGAATGCTGAGCCTCATCGGCGTCGCAGTATGCCGCGCCAAGGACCGAGGACAGCAGCCGCGAGGCCGCGGTGCCCGGTCACGCCCTCGGCGATGAGGGAGATGCCGACGCCCAGCAACCAGACGTCCTTGGCCAGCACCGTGCCCGGCTCAGTGGGGCGCAGACTGCCTTCCCGACGCATGCCTGGCGTACACAGGTACAGCCCGAGCGTGCCGCAAGAGAATGCGGTGAGCGCAGTCCCGGCGACAGCGGCAGGGACGACCGGTAGGAGTAGCGCGGCGGCAATGGCGATCTCCTGGTTCGAGAGCCGCCGAGTGAACTTCTGGGCGTCGACCTTGCCCAGGAAAGGGTAGGTCGTGATGGCGAACTGCTGGAGTCGCTCGGCGGTGGCCTGGTCCGCGTGGCGTTTCGACAGTCCGGAGTTGAGGAAGAACGCACCGACGGTGAGCCGGAGCGGCAGTTGCCGCGCCGCGGAACGCCAAGCCGAACCGGATGCCATGCCGAGCCTCCTGACCATCACCCCCGTCTTCCACCATGCCACCGGCCCGAACCATGTCAAACGGGAGTAGTCACTGCCTGTGGCGGGTCTCCGGGCGGCCGGGGGGGGCGGGATGGTGGTGACCTCGATCGTCGGATGCTCGGGGGCTCCGACGCCAGTGCCCCGATGCCGGTGGTGACGTCTCGGTCGTGGTGCATCGGGACGGTTGGGATCCGGAGCCCGAACCCTCCCGTCAGAGGTGGGAGGCTCTCGCGCGTCGCACGATTTGCCGATGTCGGTGCCGACGGCAGCCTGATGAACTCGCGCGCCTTCAGTGGCTCGGTGCCTGGAAACCCTCGGCGCGGACATTGGGCATCACCGTGCTCGTCACGCGGTAACGCCCGTTGGGGACGCCGCAGGACTTGGTGACGTGCACAGCCAGCGGCCCGGCCCATTCATACCCGTGGTGCTCGCCGTGCTGTGCCAGCCTGTCGGTGAGGACCTGCCCCACCTGGCCTGCGTTGCGGGCGAGTTCGTCGTGGACGTGTTCGGCCAGTTCCACGTCGTACGCGTTCGGGACCACGACCCGGCTCCGACTGCACACCACGGCGTTGCTGTCACATTCACGCCGCAACGCATCCACCAACTCGACCGGTTCCCTGCGGAAGACCTGTGCCCAAAGCGCCTCTCCGGCGCGCTCGAGAGTCCGTTCCCATCCGGTGAGCGTGCTCATCCGCTCGTCACTCCTTCTTCCTCGCGTTCCACGCCCAGACCCGGACGTCCCGGTTTCATGAGCTTCGCCATCCCCGGCGAGTAGCCACAAACGAAGCAGTCACCCGGCGCCCACTGAACCTGAGCATCTGCCTCGCGTGAGCCCTGTCTCACCTGGGCGGCACCACTTGGCTATGCAACGAGTTGCATATAAAGATCGAGGTATGGCGCTCGAGCACGCGATCCTCGTCTCCCTGCTGGAGAAGCCGGGCACCGGCTATGAGCTGGCCCGGCGCTTCGACCGGTCCATCGGATACTTCTGGACCGCCACGCACCAGCAGATCTACCGCGTCCTCAAGCGCATGGAGAGCGATGGCCTGCTCGCCGTCCGCGGGTTGCCGCAGCAGAGCCGGCCGGACAAGAAGGAGTACTCCGTCGTAGGGCCCGGCCGTGCCGCCCTCTCGCGGTGGCTGCACGAATCGATCGAACCCGAGAGCATCCGGCACGAGCTGGCCGTGAAGATCCGCGGTGCGGCCTTCGACGACCCGACCGTGCTGATCCGGGAAGTCGAACGGCACCGGCAGGTGCACAGCGACCGGCTGGCGCACTATCTCGCCGGGGAACTGCGCGACTTCACCGGCCCGGCGGCCCCCGCTGCGCTCGACGCCGGTCAGGAGCTGCAGCATGTCGTGCTGCGCGGCGGCATCGCGTACGAGCGAATGACCGTCGCCTGGCTCGACGACGTACTCGCCACCCTCCATCGGCTCGGCACGTCAGACCCGCATCCCTGAACGGCCCGCCAGGACCGCTCGCGCTCCGCGACCTTCAGTTCTGCACCCTCAACCCTCAACTCTCAACCCTCGGAAGGCGGACCTCCATGGCCGACCCCCTCCTCTTCAACCCACGCACGTACGACCCGGCACAGTTCGACCCCGAGACCCGCAGGTTGCTGCGCGCGACCGTCGACTGGTTCGAGGACCGGGGCAAGCGCAGGCTCATCGAGGACTACCGTTCCCGCGCCTGGCTGGCCGACTTCCTCGCGTTCGCCGGCAAGGAAGGGCTGTTCGCCACCTTCCTCACCCCGGCATCCGCCGCAGGGCACAAGGACCAGCGCTGGGACACGGCCCGGATCGCCGCCCTCAACGAGATCTTCGGGTTCTACGGTCTCGACTACTGGTACGCCTGGCAGGTGACCATCCTCGGCCTCGGGCCGGTCTGGCAGAGCGACAACGCGGCGGCTCGCGCCCGTGCCGCAGAACTCCTCACCCAGGGCGAGGTGTTCGCCTTCGGCCTTTCCGAGAAGACCCATGGTGCCGACATCTACTCCACCGACATGCTGCTGACACCGGACGGCAACGGCGGCTTCACGGCGGAGGGTTCCAAGTACTACATCGGCAACGGCAACGCCGCCGGTCTCGTCTCGGTCTTCGGCCGACGCACCGACATCGAGGGCCCGGACGGCTACGTCTTCTTCGCCGCCGACAGCCGCCACCCGGCCTATCAGCTCGTGAAGAACGTCGTCGACTCCTCGAAGTACGTCAGCGAGTTCCGCCTCGCGAGCTACCCCGTGGGCCCGGACGACGTCCTGCACACGGGCCGCGCCGCGTTCGACGCCGCCCTCAACACCGTCAACGTCGGCAAGTTCAACCTCTGCACCGCCTCGATCGGCATCTGCGAGCACGCGATGTACGAGGCGGTCACCCACGCGCACACGCGCATCCTGTATGGCCGCCCCGTCACCGCCTTCCCGCATGTGCGCCGCGAGCTGGCCGACGCGTACGTGCGCCTCGTCGGCATGAAGGCGTTCAGCGACCGCGCCGTCGACTACTTCCGCTCTGCCTCTCCGGACGACCGCCGTTATCTGCTCTTCAACCCGATGACGAAGATGAAGGTGACCACGGAGGGCGAGAAGGTGATCGACCTGATGTGGGACGTGATCGCCGCCAAGGGCTTCGAGAAGGACACCTACTTCGCCCAGGCCGCCGTCGAGATCCGGGGGCTGCCCAAGCTCGAAGGCACGGTCCACGTCAACCTCGCGCTGATCCTCAAGTTCATGCGCAACCACCTCCTGAACCCGGCCGAGTTCGCGCCCGTGCCGACTCGCCTCGACGCGGCCGACGACACCTTCCTCTTCGAGCAGGGACCGGCCCGCGGCCTTGGCTCCGTCCGCTTCCACGACTGGCGCCCCGCCTACGACGCCTACGCCGGCGTGCCGAACGTCGCTCGCTTCCGGGAGCAGGCCGACGCCCTGTGCGAGTTCGTCACCACCGCAGCCCCCGACGAGGAGCAGAGCCGCGACCTCGATCTTCTGCTCTCCGTCGGCCAGCTGTTCGCGCTCGTGGTGCACGGCCAGCTGATCCTGGAGCAGGCCCGCCTGACGGACCTTGACGAGGATGTGCTCGACGAGCTGTTCTCCGTCCTCGTCCGCGACTTCTCCGCGTTCGCCGTCGAACTGCACGGCAAGGACTCCGCCACTGCGGATCAGCAGCGTTGGGCGCTCGGTGCCGTCCGGCGTCCTGTCATCGACGAAGCGCGTTCGTCCCGTATCTGGGAGCGTGTCGAGGCGCTGGCCGGGGCGTACGAGATGGCGCTGTAACAACGTGTGCGGGGGGCTTGCCGACCTGTAACCGGCCCGGTCCCCAGGAGCAGTGACGCCCGTACTGCCGACGTCGCCACGTACCCGCCGTAGCCCTTGCCGCGGCGGGTACCGGCGGTCTCCCGCCCACTGAAGAAGATGAGGAGGGTCCGCCGCGCAATTCGCCGGTGTGGGCGAAGCCGCCCCCGGTGTTATTCAATGAGGTGTGCGGTCAGGGAGCTCGGGGCCCCGTCGCGCAGTCCGAGTACGGCCCCGGTGCTGCGCCGGGGATTGCTGAGAGAGTCGTATGGACTCCACACCCTCCCGCTCATCCTCGTCGGCGTTCCACCTGGTCAGCCGGGCCCTGGGGCGCTACATCCCGCGCGGTGGAGCGGCCGCCGGCCCCGCCGGCGCGCAGGGCGACCGCAGCACCAGCCACGCTGCACCCGAGGACTCGGCAGCCGGCCACCAGGAGCAGATCCTCGGCGCGGTCAACCTGGACCGGGATCTGATCATCACCCGCTGCAACCTGGACGCCCCCGTGTTCGCGGGTCTGGACGCCGTGCCCGGGAAACCGTTTGTCGATCTTCTGCCCCCTTGGGACGTACCGACGGTCACACGGCGGTTGCGGCAGGTCGTGGAGAGCGGTGAGGCGCACGTCGCCCGCATCCAGCGCCTGCGCCGCAGCGACGGGTCCGAGCTGGTGGTCTCACTGAGCATCCTGCCCGCCGCGGCGCCTGAGGAGGGCCTCACCGTCTCCATGATCGCCATGGCCCGCAGGCTGCACCTGTACGCCGCCGAGACCGCGATCGGCACCTCGCTGGACATCGGCGAGACCGCGCAGTCGCTGGCGGAGTCTCTCCTGGCCTGGGGAGACGTGGCGGCCGTCGACCTCGACTTCGCCGTGTGGACGGGTGAGGGAGTCACCGGGCAGGTGCAGAGGCGCATCCGACTGCGACGGGCAGCCCTGGTGCCGGACCGGGCATGGCCCGAGGGCTACGTGACCCCGGGCGACGACCTCCCCAGCGACGCGAGTCGCCTGCTGGCGCAGGCGGTGCTGCGCAACGACCCTCCCCAGGCCATCGTCATACCCGACCGGGAGGCGGTCGAGCGGGTACTCGACAGCCCACGAGTGGTGCGTGCCCTGGTGCCCGTCGACCGGTCGGCGGGTGTGGCGTGCATACCCCTGGTTCTGGATGGCGTGCCGCCCCTCGTGCTGGGTGTGGCGGAGGTCTGGCGGCGGGCGGACCGCCCCTTCCGCGACAGCGAGCTGTTCGACTTGCAGGAACTCGTGGCCAGGACCGCCCATCACGTCGACCTGGCCCGCCAGCACCAGCGAGAGCACAGGCAGGTGCTGGCACTGCAGCGCCGACTCCTGCCACGGACCGGCGGCGACACCATCGAGATCGCCAGCGTCTACCAGCCCGCCACCCCCGACAGCGCGGGCGTCGGCGGCGACTGGGTGAACAGCTTTCCGCTGCCGGACGGCCGTACCGCGCTGGTGGTAGGTGATGTCGTCGGCCATGGCCTGGGAGCTGCCGCAACCATGGGCCAGCTGAGCATGGAAGCCCGCGCGCTGCTGTCCGCGGGGCTCGCGCCCGACGAGGTACTGGAGCACCTGGACGAGACCGTGACGCTGCTGGACGACGCGGAGTCGGGGCTGGCGGCCGGCTACAGCGCCCTCGGGTCGACCTGCTGCATCGCCCTCTACGACCCGGTCAGCCACCAGGTGGCGCTGTCCAGTGCCGGCCACCTCCCCCCGGTCCTGGTCACCCCGGACGGGCACGCCGGCCCGCTGTCGCGTCGTCCTCACCCCGGCCTGGGCGCCGAGTTCGCGCTGCGGGAGCCGTTCGACGTCCACACCTTCGTCGCCGCCCCGGGCTCCCTGCTCGCTCTCTACACCGACGGCCTGGTCGAGGATCCCGCCCTGTCGATCGACGAGGGCATCGACAGGCTGGCGGCCGCCGTGTCCCTGGTGCACCCCTGGGACGCCCTGCAGCAGGCCGCACGGCACGTCGTCTCCGAGCTGGCTCCCGTGCGCCAGCGCGACGATGTGACCCTGCTGCTCGCGCGGATGATCGGCTACCGCAAGGGGGACACGGCGACCTTGCGGCTGGCCGCCCGCTACGACGCTCCCGCGCGCGCCCGAGCGCAGGTCTTCGCGCTGCTGACGCAGTGGCGCACCAGGGACGAGACCCGGGACAAGGTGGTGCTGCTGGTCAGCGAGCTGGTCACGAACGCGGTCCGCTTCGCTGCCGGTCCCATCACGGTACGGCTGATCAGGGCCGGCAATCACCTGCTGTGCGAGGTGGGCGACACCGGCAACGGCAGGCCACGCCTGCGGCGGGGCGACCTGCTCGACGACGGCGGTCGTGGCATGAGCATCGTGCACCGGCTCACCACACGCTGGGGGTGCGGTGGACGGACACCGGCAAGGTTGTCTGGGCGGAAGTCGCGAGGTGACGCGGCTCCGCTTCCGGGACGCGGCAGGCGTGCGGGAGCCCGGTGAGGGTTCCTCCGGGGCGGGGGTTCACCTCGTCCGGGTAGCGCGGCCTCGTACTACAGCCACTGCCCTTCCAAGGCGGTGGCGGTGAGACCGGGTGCCGCCGCGTACAGAACGGCGCGATGGCCGGGCTTCTGCCGCCCCGCGTCATGCGCCCGCCGCAGGATGTCGAACACGGCGGCGCCTCCGCGGTTGCCACTGGTGTAGCTGTCCCGGCTGTAGTCCAGCAGCCCCGACGGCCACGCGTCGGGCATCGTCTGCTCCATGTACTCCAGCACCCGGGTCCCGCCGGGGTGGGCGAGGAGCACGTCAGGATGCCAGGAGTCGGGGTCGTCCTGGTAGCGCGAGCCCAGCCAGTCCCACATGCCCGTGACCGTCTCCTGCACGGCGCGCGGTCCGCGCCGGTCCATCACGAAGTGGGTGCCGTCCGCCCGTGTCTCCAGGCGGTGCAGGTCCTGGGTGCCGGGCAGGGTGTGATGCCAGGCGGCGTCCAGCCGCAGCACCGACTCGGACCTCGGGCGGCCCGTGACCACCGCGGCGACCGCCGTGTCCGCGAACAGCAGCCGGACGATCAGAGACTCAAGGGTGTCGTCCGCGGGCTGGTAGGTCGTGCTCAGCGCCTCCGCGATGACGATCAGGACCACCCGGTCGGGGTCTGCGGCCACGAGATCCGCCGCGAGCGCCAGGGAGCGGGTCCCCGCGATACAGGCCCACTGCGTGGCCGGCAGCAACATCACGTCGTTGCGGAGCGGAAGCCTGTTGGCCAGGGCCATGTCCAGTCCGGGCAGCGCGGGGGTGGTGGAGTGACTGGTGATCAGGCAGTCGACGTCCGCGGCGTCCAGCCCGGCCGCCTGAAGCGCCCCGCGCGCCGCACGCTCCCCGTAGGACTGCACGGCTTCCCAGGCCGGCTCCGTGCGCTCCTGGACGGTCTGCGGCGCGGGTATGGACTCGAGGGCGGAGATCACGCGGTCCACGTCCTGCTGCGTGAACCCGTCGCGCACGAGCGCCTCTTGGGCCGGCTCGACACCCACAGCCTGCAGACCGCTGCCGCTGCCGGGCGCGACGGCAGCCTCCAACGGCAGCATCCACCCGCGAGTCTCGATGCCCGTACTGGCCGCGATGGCGTCGACCCGCGGAGCCCACGCCGCGTCCGGGTGCCGGTCGCTCACCTCCGCCACGATCTGGCTGGTCTTCACGGCGTGCTCGCCGTGTATCACGGCAGGAGGCGAGAGGTAAGCGGCCATGATGGGGCACCTTCCGAGAGGGAACGGGGGAACAGGGGGAGGGGAAACGCGTGAGGAGGGAGAACGGGGGAGGCCACAAGTGCTGTGTCCTGGGCCACGCGGGAACTTCGCGCCCAAGAGGATGCAGATGGGCTCCACTTCGGGAGTGCGTTTGCGTTCCGAGCCTGGCGCTAAATGGACATTTGCGCTGTGATGCAGACAACTTAGGCGCGGACTGGAATGCGTGACACGCCACACACCGCTGAATCGCGGACGCCCTCAGAACGGTTTCGTGGACCTTTCCCCTGACCTGCCGTCAGCCAGGGAGCTGGTCACCTTCGCTCACAGCCCCGCGACCTTGCCGCTCGCGGAGATCTCGTAGACCAGGGTGATCGTGCGGTGCCCGCCGGGCGTCAGCCGCAGGTCCCAGCGTGCGATGCCGTCGGCGTCGACCGCATCGGGCTCCGGCGCGCAGGCTTCCTTGCGCAGGCGTACCTCCACCGCCGAGACCTCGGAGACGGGGATCCGCTCCCGCAGCGTGACGACCTGCTCGGTCCGGTCGCCGGGCGCCGAGAAGCGGGACACATGCAGCCGGACCGTACGGGTGATCACGGTTCGCTGGGTCAACGTCGCAGTGTCGCGGGACTCTTCGGCTTGCCGGACCACCCGGTAGTCGTCGTGGCTGCCGAAGGCGAGCTCGACAGGGGCACCCGGTGCGGTGAAGCTCAGTGTGCCGCGGCCGGTGAATCCGCTGCCGCGGACGAGGTCCACGGGCCCGGCCAGCAGTGCGTGGCCGGAGGTGTTGTCGAACCGCACGACTTGGGTGACCAGCGGCGACAGTTCGGGCGACGAGGCGTACTCGCTGCTCGCGCTGGCGGTGACGGCGGTGAGCGACACCCGGTGGGCGCGGCCGTCAGCGGGAACGGAGACGGCCGCGGGGGAGTGCAGCACACGCGTCCGGCCGCCGTCGTCCACTCCAGGAAGGCCGAGCACCGGGGCCGGCCCGAGGTCCGCGGTCTCCTCCTCACGCAGTTCAACGTCGACGGTGCGGCGCTCAGCGGCGGAGCGATCCCTGAGGGTGAGACGGTCCTCGGTCAGCTGCGGCGGGTCGGTGGTCAGCGCCGAGCGGGCCGTCGACAAGGTGAGGCGTACGTCCGACCAGTCCTCGCCGGTGCGCTGCCAGACCATCGCGTCGGTCTCCAGTGTCAGCGAGTCCCCGTGGAGTACGGCCCGGTAGGCGGGGCGCCACAGAGCGCACGAGCTGAGGTGGGTCAGACGCAACCGGACCGGTTCGGCGACCGCGGCCTGTACGGTCAGCTCGACATGGCCGACCAGTTCGGCGGGCTGTTCCTCGGAGAGGCCGATGGCCTGCTGGGCCTCCGTCAATTCTCGGGAGAGGGCCGTCAACCGCCCCTCGGCGGTGCGGAGTTGCTCGGCGTACGAGTCGCGCTCGGCGTCGACCCGATCCAGCTCGCGGGTCCAGCGGGATTCGTCCGCCTCCCCGTAGCCGGTTCCTTCGGCGATGTCCCGCAGCAGGTCGGCGGCGAGCCGGCCGAGGAGGTCGAGGCGGGCGCGCAGCCGGTCGCGCGCGTGGCCGAGGGTGAGCTGTTCCTCTTCGAGGGCGCGCATCCGCATGCGCAGGGCGGAGTCGTCGGCGGCGGGCAGCGGCGCCCGCGGTGTCCAGGTGCGGACGATCCGCACGTCGAGGACGGTCGCCCGGTGGTCGCCCGTCAGTTCCGCGTGGAGAGTGCGGTCGACCGCGAGTGCGCTGATCGGCCCGAGGCGCAGTCGCTGGAGGCCTGCGTGCAGGTCGAGTTCGGCGGTCCGCTCGATATGGGCGCGGTCCTCCAGGCAGGTGACCGCTGTGACGGGCAGGGGGATCGGCCGGGTGTCCGTGGGCATGCTGTCAGCTCCTGCGGTTGCCGCCGACCAGGGCCTTGGCGGCCGGGATGCGGATGTCGTAGCCGCCGTCGAGGGTGGCGCTGCCGCCGGCGGGCAGGTCCACTCGCCAGACGCGGGTCCCCGGGGCATGCCGGTCGGGCCCGCTGTCCTGCTCGGGCGCCGTCCAGTCGGCCCGTTCCTCGATCCGGACGTCCGGTTCGGTCGTGACCGGAACCTGTTCGTGGACCTCGACGGTGACGGCATGGGCCAGCCGGTTGGCGAGTTCCACATGGACCTGGTGGGCGAGCACGGTCGTGTTGCTGCGCAGACCCGACGTCGACTCGCGCAGGTTCGTGCGGCGGGTGGCCCGGACCCCCTCGGCCGGTCCCAGCCCCATCCGGCGGACGCCGCCGGGGGCGAGCGTGGGCAGAGCGGCGGTCGTCAGGAAGTCGTGGTCGCTGGTGACTTCCACCGGGCCCGCGAGCAGGGCCTGGTCGGTGGCGTTGGAGAGCACGAGCGTGGCGTACACCGTCTGCTCCGCGGACGGCACGCACAGGTACTCGGTGCGCAGGCCGACCGGGATGTCGGTGACGGTGACGGTGTGCCAGGTGCCGTCGGAGGGGATGTCGGCGCGGGCGACGGCGTCGTAGCGGTGGTCGAAGGAGCCCGCCGACTCGCGGGGCCGCACCGCGTGTCCGGGCAACGGCAGCGCGGACACCGCGTCGGCCCGGCGGCGGCAGTCGTCCGCCACCGCGTCGTAGGGCGTGTGGGGGAAGAGCCTGCCCCGGCGCCCGTCGTTCTCCTCGGCGCCCGACAGCACGAGCGCGGCGTAGTCGAGCTCCGCGCCGCTGGGCTCCGGCGGACCGGCCGCCACCGGCGATGACGGCGGTGGAGGTGGCGGGCCTGCCGCGACCGATGCCTCCGTGGCCATGCCGGCGGGAGCAGTGCCCCGACCGGCGGCGGGTCCGGACCCATCGCTCGGTCGTCCCGACGGCCTCCTCGGCGCCGACGAGGCCGCTCCGGCGGTGTCGAACGCGGTCGGCGGAGCACCGGCGAAGCCTGCGGGCTCAGCGGGTGCGGCGGGCGGCAGGCCGTATCCCTGTGGTGCCGGCGACGGCGGGGGGACGGGACCGGGCATGGTGTACCCCGGCGATGCCGACGGCGGAGGGACGGGTGCGGGTGCGGCGGGCGTGCCGTACCCCTGCGGTACCGGCGGCGTGGGGACGGGACCCGCCGCGGCCACGGGCACTGGCCCTGCGGCCGAAACAGGACGGGGACCTGCCGCGTCGTAGCCGGAGAAGAGATCGGCGAGCCCCACGGGAGGCTCCCGCCAGCCGGAGGGCGCGGGGGCGGCCTGCCGCCGTCCGACCCGGATCGAACGCAGAGAGGGCAGGTCGGTGCGGCGCCGCAGATCCGCCGTGGCCAGGCCGACGCGGACCCCGGTCCAGTCCTCTCCGGTGCGCTGGGCGATCGAGGCACGCAGCACCAGGGTGCCGCTGTCGTCGCCCTGACGGTGCGTAAGGCGGTAGGCAGGGACCCAGACGGCCCCCGGCACACCGTACTCAAGCTCCAGTTCCACAGTTCCGGTTCCGGTTCGGCTTCCCGCTCCGGTTCCGGTTCCGGTTCCGACGAGCGTCAGGGCGGCGACGACCGTGGTCGTGATGTGCTCGGACTGCACGTCGGTGGAGGCGCGGACCCAGCGGTCCGTGGCCACGGAGAGTTCGTGCTCGACGCGGCGCAGTTCCTCCTCCAGTTCGACGAGCCGGTGGTGCAGGCCCCGCAGCCGCTCGTCGACGAACTCGGCGAGTCGCAGCCACGCGTCGGCGGGCGTACGGCGGGGCGGGTCCTCGCGCTCACGGGTCGGCGGAACCGGACGCAGCGCCGTCACTTCGGAGATCAGGCCCAGCTGCCGGTCACGGCGGCCCTGTGCCGCGCCACAGGCGTCGCGCAGCCTCTCCATGTCGTGCCTCAGGCTGTCGGCCGCGTCGGTGCCGGAGAGTTCGGCATCCACCTCCACACGCACCTCGGTGACACGTACGCCATGGTCACCGACGACTCTTGCGCGCAGCGAGCCCGGGTCCATGGACCGGGGCAGTCCCGTCACCCGCACCCTGCCGTCCGCCGGCATGGTGCCCCGCGCCACCCGGGTACAGAGCGCACCCTGCGCGTACACCACGACCGCGTCGAGCGACGACGCCCATCGCTGCGCTTCCCCAGACTCCATACGCTCCGCCCCCGTTGTGCCCGTGCCGACGGAAGCCTACGCCCAGGCCAGGCCGACAAGCCCGGACCGGTTGACCTCCGCCGACGGTGGGCGTTACCGAGGCGGCATGACATAGGTCACGTCAAGATGGGGCCCGATCTTGGAATGCGCGGTCTCCTGGCACTGCTGCACTGTTCATGGGCTCGCCCTGTGTGGGGGCGCGCTGGGCAACGGTGCTCGACGCGGCCGGCCGAGGTGGGTGCCCCCCGACCTCGGCCTTCTCTGCTCCCTCGTCTCCCTCGTCCTCGGACCGCTGTCTTCGAAAGGTTCTCCCGCACCATGCCTCTGGCTCTGCTGGCCCTTGCCGTTGTCGCCTTCGGCATCGGCACGACCGAGTTCGCCACGATGGGCCTGCTGCCCCAGATCGCCGACGGGATCGGGGTGTCGGTGCCCCACGCCGGCAACCTCGTGTCGGCGTACGCGCTCGGCGTCGTCGTCGGTGCCCCCGTCCTGACCGGCATCGGTGCACGCATACCGCACAAGAAGCTGCTGCTGCTCTTGTCGGGACTGTTCGTGGTCGGCAACATCGCCTCCGCGTTCGCCCCGAACTTCGGCCTGCTGTTCGCCGCGCGTTTCCTGGCGGGGCTGCCGCACGGCGCGCTGTTCGGAGTCGGCGCCGTCGTCGCCTCACGGCTGGTCGCGCCCGAACGGGCCGCACGCGCCGTGTCGATGATGTTCCTCGGCCTTACGGTCGCGAACATCATCGGCGTCCCGGCCGGCACCGCGCTCGGCCAGCAGCTGGGCTGGCGGTCCGCCTACGTCGGCGTCGCCGTCATCGGGCTCCTCGCGCTCGCCGCACTGGCCGCGTTCGTCCCGCACCAGCCCCGGGGCCGGCAGGCCGGCATCCGGCACGAGGTGCGGGCCATGCGCAACCGGCAGGTCGCGATCGGCCTGGCCACGGCGGTGGTCGGTTTCGGGGGCTTCTTCGCCGTCTACAGCTACCTCGTGCCGATGCTGACGCACCTGACGGGCATCTCCGACACGTCCACCACCCTGGTCCTCGCGCTGTACGGCGTAGGCATGACGGTCGGCACGCTTCTGGCCGGCCCCCTCACCGACCGCGCCCTGCGCCCGACTCTCTACGCGGGGCTCGCCCTGCTCGCGGCCGGCCTGGTGACGTTCTACTTCACGGTCCACAGCACCGTTCCCGCCCTGGTCACGATCGCCTTCATCGGCGCGATGGGTGCCCTCATCACCACCCCCGTGCAGATGCTGCTGATGGCGAAGGCCAAGAACGCTCCGACGATGGCCGCGGCCTCCAACCACTCCGCCTTCAACCTGGCCAACGCGGGCGGCGCCTGGCTCGGCGGACTTGCCATCTCCGCGGGCTGGGGATGGGCCTCACCGAACCTCGTCGGCGCCGCCCTGGCCGTGGCAGGCCTCGGCCTGGCCTTCATGGGCGGCCTCATGGACCGGGGCGGCCGACGCTCCGCGACCTCCGAAGTGATCACGTCATCCGCCGCGGAAACCCCGACGGGGTCGGCACCCACCACACCGGCCAAGGGATGACCCGGGCGGCCACGTCACTTCGCGAGGTGAGGTGGCCTGTGTGAGACACACAGGCCACCGGTTCGATCACGCTCATTGGCGATCGCCCGTCACCAGTTGTCCGGCGACATGATGCGCTCGCGAATCCAGACTCCGGCGGGCTTCAGCGGCGAGGTGCCGGTCCAGGGGCCGGACCTGTCGCACGTCCCGGTCTTGAAGACGGCTCCGGAGCGGTTGTCGTCGGAGAAGTTCCAGTTCGTCCAGCTGATCTTCTTGCCGGCCATGAGGTCGAGGTAGCGCTGCGACATGGCGAAGTCGTTGCTGCCCTCGCCGGCGTAGTTCTGGGTGCCGAACTCGGTGACGAACACCGGGAGCTTGTCGGCAGCGCGGGAGAGGGTCGCCAGGTAATCGTCGCGGTGCGAGTACGCGTAGAAGTGGAAGGTGTACATGATGTTGGACGCCCTGACCGGGTTGTTCACCACCTCCGACTCGTTGGCGCCCTCGGAGACACCGAACGAGGACCACGCGCGTGTTCCGACCAGCACGGGAGCGTCGGAGTCGATGGCGCGAATGGTCGGGATGATCTGCTCCGCGTAGCTCTTGATCCTTGACCAGCTCACGCCGCTGGGCTCGTTCGCGATCTCGTAGAGGACGTTGTTCTTGTCCTTGTTGCGGTTGGCGATGTCGGTGAAGAACTGCCGGGCCTTGCTCAGGTTCGTGTTGGGGTCGCCCGGGGTGAGCATGTGCCAGTCGACGATCACGTACATGCCGCGGTCGGTCGCCTGCTGGATGAGGGAGTTCGCGAGGTTGGTGAAGTGCTGGGGGTTCGTCTCGTAACCGCCCTCCTGTACGTAGGTCGAGACGCGCAGGGCGTCGGCCTTCCAGTCGCCGGACAGGGCGTCGAGTGAACCGCTGGTCAGGCAGTGCGGGTACCACTGGGTGCCGTGGGTGCTCATGCCTCGCAACTGGACTGGGTTCCCGCGGCTGTTGCACAGCTTGGTGCCACAGACTCTGAGCTGGCCGTTGACGGAGACGGGCGTGGCGGCGGCACGCTCATCGGTGCCCGCCGCTCGAGCGGAGCCGGTCGGGATGACGCTGAGCAGAAGCAGGAGGATGCTGCCGAGCGCGGCGGCTACCACACCCTGCCGTAGCGACACAGGCGATGCCCTCATATGGACCTCGTTCACGTGGATGATTGACAGGAAACTTTCCTAATGAGGAAAGCAGAGCCTTCATGGGCCTACAAGAGCCCTGTCGTCATCCACAGTTGCTTCGACATTCACAGAGACTTGGTTCACATGCGTGAGTCAGGGGCTACCACCAACAACGGGCTGCGACCAGCACGTTCATGGCCGGCCCTGCTCCCCGTCGTGTACGGAGGTGAGCCCGTTGAAGACGCCCACGTACGCGGTGCCGTCAGGGCCGATGGTGACCGGTGCCCAGTTGTTGTCGTAGAGAAGGCCGGTCCCGACGAGTTGCTTCCACCGTGTCGCGCCCGTGCGGAAATCGATGGCCGTCAGATACCAGGCGGCGACGCCGATGGAGTTCGGGTCCTTGGTGTACAGGTAGATCAGGCCGTTGGCGGTGGAGAGCTTCGGCACGACGGACGGGGCTCGCTCGCTGCTCTCCCATACGGTGTCGCATCCGCTGCCGTCGGGGCGGACGTCGAGGCGGGTGACGCCCCCGACGACGCTCCGCCCGAGGGTGAGCGATCCGACGTTCTCGTAGCCGTAGTTGTTCTCGACCACGAGGCTGCTCCCCCAGCTGATCAGGGAGTTGTCGGTCGTGGACGCGCCGGAGCCGAAGACCGGAACCTTGCACAGGAGCCGCCCGCCGGCCGGCACGCCGGTGCCGCGCCGGTAGACCAGTACGTTCATGCGGTCGTCGGCGTTGTCGGTGATCGCGACGTACTTCCCGTCGGGGCCGAAGATGTCCGGGGTGGTGCCCGAGCCCTGGTTGACGGAACCCGGCTTGCTGCCGGTGCCCCTGTCGTAGCCCTGCCGCCACACCACGGATGGCGTTCCGTCCGCCGCTGCGGTGAACTCGTACAGGGCATGGTCGGAGGCGATCGACACACCGTCGGCAGCAACCGAGAAGGAGTTCTGGATCTCCTCACCGGCCAGACGAATCGCACGGACAGCGCCGGTTCCCGGGTCGACGGTACCGACGCGGCCTTGCCGGGTGACCCACCAGATACGGCCCTGCCAGTCAGGCATCACCGATGTGACCGGGTCGCACGCGCCACTGGGGTACAGGTTGGTCCAGGTCACGCAGTCGTGCGGGATGTGGCCGGTCAGGTCCCAGTCGTCGGCGACGGTGAACTCCCAGCTGCCGTCGGGCTGTTGCCGGTGGGCGAGACGGATGATGTGCTGCCGAGAGTCCGCGAGCACCAAGCGGTCTTGATCGTCCAGGTACGAGTACGCGCCGCCGGACGTGTCCTTGAAGATCCGGGAGAAGTCCAGCCGGGTGATCGCTTCCACGGTGGACGGGCGCTGCGGCAGCTTGTACTGCGCCAAGGTCGCGAGCGTACGAGGGTCGAGCAGCTTGACCAGGAACCCGGTGAACGTCCCGCACACCGTGACGATCCGTCCCGCCCTGTCGAAGGTCACGTTCGCACACTCGCCGCCGAGCGCCGCCATCTTCTCGCTGCTGGCCTCAGGCGCATTACCCAGGGGACCGCTCCACGGGTACGTCGCGCTGCCCCAGGCGTCGGCGTGCATGCCGCTGCGGCCGTTCGGCGCCATGTAGGGATGCCGGGGTGGCTGCTCCCCGGGCAGCGGTTCGGGCTCCGCGGGCTCGCCCGAGTAGGAGGCGACGAGACGGTGGCCGGGCGCTTTCGGGATCGGGTCCGCGTGCGCGGACCCCGGGGTGGCCAGCAGCGTGACCGCCATGGTCAGGGCGACAGCCGAGGCACGGCTGACTGCAGGTATGGACATACGACTCCTCGAATGCGTACGACGATGCCGCGCCGCCGCCGACGGTAGGAGTCGGCCCTTGAGGTGTCCACGCAGATGCGGGACTTTTCAAAGGACTGCAATCATTTTCGACAAACTCCCCGTTCACCTCCTTGCACCGGGCAGAAGGTGTTCCTCCCGCCGGAGCGGGAGGAACCGGAGGGGCTGACTCAGCCGCCGCTCTTTCGCCGGAACGACCGCTGACTGGCGGCCGGGCCGTGCGCGCCTCGAATCTTCGACGCGTCGGTGTTCGCAGACAGGGTCGCCGCGTCCTCCTCCTGCCTGGCGCGCTTGCGGGCCAGGGCCTCCCGGAACTTGCCCTTCAGGTCGTACTGGCCGTCCTCGTCGGGCGCCAGGGCAGGGCTCTCGGACTCATCCGGCTCCGAACCTTCTTGGCGTGGAGACTCTGTAGTCATGGTGACCTTCCTGGGTTCGGACAGTGTGAGCACAGCTTGTCATGCTGGGTCCGCCCTGGGCGCAGGCGGTGATCAGTGAGGCCAGGTCAACGCCCGGCAGCGATCGAGTTCCGCAGCCGCGCCATGCGGCCGTCACCCATCCGTACGGGGTGGGCGACGGCCTGACCCCGGCTTGATCAGACCTGGTAGCGGTCGGCGGCAAACAGGTGGAGGTTGTCGGCGACCCAGTCGGAGGTGCGCCGCAGCCCTTCCTCGAGCGGGACCTGCGGCTCCCAGCCGGCCCACTCCCGGGCGCGGGAGTTGTCGGAGAGCAGCCGGTGGACCTCACTGCCCGTCGGCCGCAGCCGGCCCGGGTCGACGACGATCTCGGCGTCGCGGCCGGAGGCGTTGATGAGCGCCTTGGCGAGGTCGCCGACGGAGATCTCCTGCCCGGTGCCGAGGTTGACGCTGTGGCCGAGGGCGCGGTCGCAGGCGGCCAGGGCCAGGAAGCCGTGGGCGGTGTCGGTGACGTAGGTGAAGTCCCGGGTGGGGGTGAGCGAGCCGAGCCTGATCTGCTCTGCTCCGGCGTGGAGTTGGGACAGAATGGTGGGGATCACCGCCCGGGCGGACTGCCTGGGGCCGTAGGTGTTGAACGGGCGCACGACCGTCACCGGCATCTCGAAGGCGTGCCAGTGGGACAGCGCCATCATGTCCGCGCCGATCTTGGAGGCGGAGTAGGGGGACTGAGGCTGCAGCGGATGGTCCTCGCTGATCGGCACGGTGCGTGCGGTGCCGTAGACCTCGCTGGTGGAGGTGTGCACCAGGCGCCGCACCTGGTACCGGCGGCAGGCCTCGGCGACGTTCTCGGTGCCGACCATGTTGGTCTGGACGTAGGCACCGGGGGAGTCGTAGCTGTAGGGGATGCCGATCAGCGCGGCGAGATGGAAGACGGTGTCGCAGCCCTCGACCGCGTCCATGACCCGCCCTGCGTCCCGGACGTCGCCGGCGAGCATCTCCACGGGGCTGTGCGGGTCGGCGAGGTAGGAGGCGAGGTGGCCCTTGTCGGCGTAGGGCTTGTAGTGGACGAAGGCGCGGACGCGGGCACCGCGGGAGACGAGGAGATCGACGAGAGTGGAGCCGATGAAACCCTCGGCGCCGGTCACCAGCACGGTGCGTCCGCTCCAGTCGAAGTCGGCGGGCGTGGTCTGGGGAGCGGGGGTGGTCATCGGGCGATCTCCGTCTCGGTCGTCGTGGGAAGGATGGGGTGGCGGGAGGGGCGGCCGGCCAGCCGAAGCACATGGGCGGCCAGCAGGTCGGCAGCCTGTGCGTGCCGGCCGGGGTGCGCGGCGGCGGACATGGCGGCCAGGCGGGTGGGCTCGGCCAGCAGTGGCTCGGTGACGGCGGCCAGGCGGTCGGCGTCCGTTTCGGCGTCGGGCAGCAGCAGTCCGGCGCCCGCGTCGGTCAGAACCCTGGCGTTGTGGGTCTGGTGGTCGCCCGGCGCGTACGGGTAGGGCACCAGGACGGCCGGCGTACGGGTCGTCGCGAGCTCGGCGACGGTCGCGGACCCCGCGCGGCAGACGGCCAGGTCGGCGGCCGCGTACGCCAGGTCCATGCGGTCGAGATAGGGCACGGCGGTCGCGACACGGTCGCCGCCGGTCACGACCAGCTGCCGACGGGTCTCGTCGAGGGCGGCCGGCCCGGTCTTGATCAGAAGGTGCACGTCGGTCCGGTGCCGCCAGCGCTGGGCGAGGCCGGTGGCCGCTGCGGTGAGCCGGGCTGCTCCCAGGCTGCCGCCGTTGACCACCAGCAGCCGGCCCTCGACCGGAACCCCGAGCGCCCGCCGGGCCTCGGCGCGCCGACCGGTCCGGTCCAGCGCCGCCAGGTCCGCTGCGATGGGCATGCCCACGATGTCGGCGTGCCGACTGCCGGTCAGGTGCCCCCGGCTCTCCTCGAAGGCCAGGGTGATCTGGTCGGTGAGCAGTGCGGCGAACCGGTTGGCGCGTCCGGGGACCGCGTTCGATTCGTGGATGACGCTGGGCAGCCCGGCCATCCGTGCCCCGACGATCACCGGCGCGCTCGGGTAGCCGCCCATGCCGACGGCGCCCTGCGCGCCCTGCGCGCGCAGCACCGCCTTGGCCTGGGTGCCGGACTTGATCAGCGCCGCCGGCAGCAGGAAGCGTCTGGCGCCGAGCGACGGATCGAACGGGATCATGTCGACGGTGTGGAGGCGGTAACCGGCCTCGGGGATGAGCCGGGTCTCCAGCCCGCGCTCGGTGCCCACGAAGGAGATCACGGCGTCGGGCGCGGCGCGCCGCAGCGCGTCCGCCAGGGCCAGACCGGGATAGATGTGCCCACCCGTGCCGCCCGCGCCGATCACCACCGACAGCCGGGCCTGGGATATGTGCGGTGTCCTCATGGCGATCACGCTGCTGACCGCCTCTAAGAAGTTCCTAAGAGCACGTTTTGGCAGGCTGTCTGCCATGAGTGGTGCTGGTGGGTGCCTGAGCGCACCGAAGGTCCTGGTGGTCGACGACGAGCCGGAGGTGCGGTACGCCGTGGAGGACGGGCTCGCCGTCGAGGGCTACCAGGTGCGCGGGGCGGAGGACGGCATGGCGGCGCTGTCCGCCATCGCCGACTGGGAGCCCGACGCCGTGGTGCTCGACGTCATGCTCCCCGGCCTCGACGGCCTGGCGGTCTGCCGTTGCCTGCGTTCCCTCGGCGACCGAACGCCGGTGCTGGTCCTCACGGCGCTCGGCTCGGTCAGCGAGCGGGTGGACGGTCTGGAGGCAGGTGCCGACGACTACCTGGTCAAGCCGTTCGCGCTGGACGAACTGGTGGCACGGATCAGGGCACTGCTGCGCCGTACCGCCGTGGCCGAGCCGGACGCGGGCACCGAGCGGGGCTTCGCCGACCTCGTGGTCGACCCGGCAACCCGGACCGGACGCCGGGCAGGGCGCGCGATCGAGTTCAGCCGCACCGAGTTCTCCCTGCTGGAGCTGCTCCTGCGGCACCCCGGACAGGTGCTGCCCCGGGAGACGATCCTGGAACGGGTCTGGGGCCGCGACTTCGGCCCCGAGTCCAACTCCCTCGCCGTCTACGTCGGCTATCTGCGCCGCAAGCTGGAGGCGGGCGGCGAGCCCCGGCTCGTCCACACGGTGCACGGCGTCGGCTACCGGCTGGACCTGCCATGACCGCACCACGACAACACCGCTCGCAGTCCGAGCCGCAACGAAACGGTCGACGCCGGCACGCCCGTTGGCTGCGCCGCCGCCCCCTGCGCACCCGTCTGACCCTGACCGCTTCCCTGGCGGTCGCGGCCGTCGCCCTGGGACTGTGCGCCGCGGCCTTCCTGGTCATCCGTCACCAACTGCTCCACCAGCTCGACCTGCACCTGACCCAGTCGGCGCGACTCGGCGCCCAGCAGTACCGTCACGAGCCGCCCGGCGTCGTGCAGGGCCAGTGCCGCTTCCTCGCCGCCCCGGCCTGCGCCCAGCTGGTGCCCGCGCAGCCCGCTGACGACCCTACGCAGCCGTACCTGCTGCCCGTCACCGACACCACCCGCGAAGTCGCCTCCGGCGCCCACGGGCCTTACTACAGCGAGGTGCGACTGGCGGGCCACAGCGCCAGGATGCTCACCACGCCACTGGACGAAGGCCGCGCCATCCAGGTCGCCGTACGTGCCGACACCGTCGACCGAGGGGTCCGGCAGGCCGCGGTACTGCTCACAGTCATGGGCGGGGCCGGCGTGGTTCTGGCCGGGGTGCTCGGATCCTGGGTTTCCCGCACGGGTCTGGCACCGGTCAGCCGGCTCACGGCCACTGCCGAGCGCATCGCCTCCACGCGCGACGCCCGGCACCGCATCGAGCTGCCGCCGGAACGCCCTGGCCGGGACGACGAGGTCACCCGCCTGGCGGCCTCCTTCAACACGATGCTCGACGAGTTGGAGAAGTCCGTCACCGCTCAACGCCGCCTGGTCGCCGACGCCTCCCATGAACTGCGCACCCCGCTGACCGCTCTGCGCACCAACGCCGAACTGCTCACCAGGGCCTCCCGCCTCAACGACGCCCAACGCGACCGCGCGGCGGCCGCGCTCGCCCGCCAACTGCGCGAGGTGACCCTCCTGGTCAACGACTTGATCGAACTGGCCCGGGACGAGGAACCGGACCCGCTGATCGAGGACGTACGTCTGGCTGACGTCGTAGTGCATGCCGTCGATGCAGCCCGCGACCACTGGCCGGCCGTGCCCTTCGGGCTCTCGGCCGACCCCGACGTGCGTACCGCCACGGTCGCCGGTGTGCCGGCCCGGCTGTCCCGGCTGCTGTCGAGCCTGCTGGACAACGCCGCCAAGTTCAGCCCGCCGGGCCGGCCCGTCGAGGTCACCCTCACCACCGCCCCGAGCGCACTGGAACTGACCATCCGCGATCACGGCCCCGGCATCTCCGACGTAGACCTCCCCTACGTGTTCGACCGCTTCTACCGGGCCCGCACCGCCCGTGCCCTGCCCGGCTCCGGCCTTGGTCTGGCCATGGCCCGCCAGATCGCCCACGCACACGACGCCGAGCTGACGGCCGAGCACGCGCCCGGGGGCGGGGCGCTCTTCCGGCTGCGGGTTCCGTGTTCATGCGCTTGACGCTCCGGCGACCATGCCGACGGAGTCCGCTCGTCGGCAGTGGTCGGCGGTATGTGCCGTACGGCTATACGAGGTTGCGGTCCGGCCTCGAACGCTGCTGAGGACGTTGCCCGCCCGGCCGAATGCGGGTTGAACCGCGCATGGACGATTGGTTCGCAGCGCTGGACGACGCGCACCAGACCTCACCCGACCCCGCGGGCTGCCCCTATTGCGCCTGTCTCCTGGCCGCCCACCCGGCTGACGGTGCCTCGCCTGAAGCGGAGCAGGGGGCGGGCGGCGACAACTTCGCGAGGTGGCTGCGCCTGTGCATGATGCTCGTCGCAGGGGTGAGCGTGGTGCTGACATTGTCCGGAGCGTGGGCAGGATGAACTGCGCGGGCAGCGCAGTCGCAGTCGCAGCCGTGGAGCCGAAACGGGGGTAGTACGTCGGATGCCCGAGGACGGGCGTGGTGGACCGCCGCGGCCGTCGCGATGACTGCCACGGCCGCGACGGCCGGCGTCAGGGTCCGCCACAGGCGTTCGATGTGGACGTGTGACCGGGCGTCAGTGGCCGGAGGCCCCCGTGTCGGCCGCCTGCGCGGTGACGGGTGTGGGAGCTGGTGATCCGCTCCGGCCGAGCCGCCGGGCGAGCGGTACGAGGGCGATGGCGAGCGCGCCCAGCAGCCCCGCCAGGGCGAACGTGGTGAAGCCCCAGCTCTGGTTGCCGCTGTTGGCGAGCGCTCCGATGAGCCAGGGACCGATGACGGCGCCGGTGCGGCCGACTCCGGTGACCCAGCCGAGGCCGGCGGCGCGCTCGCTGTCGCGGTAGACGGAGTTGGTGGCGGCGTAGACCATGACCTGTGCGCTGAACAGGAACACACCGGTGACGGCGACCACGACGTATGTCATGCCCAGCGGCAGGTGGGACTTGAGCAGCAGGGCGCCGGCGGCGGTCAGGACGAACCAGATGGCTGACACGCGTACCGCGCCGAACTTGTCGGCGGTGCGGCCGGCGATGAGCAGGCCGATGATGCCGCCCGCGTTGATGACCATGAGGAAGCTGACGGAGGAGTTCAGGCCGTAGCCTTCGGCGCGCATCATCTGCGGCAGCCAGGTGCTCACGCCGTAGACGAGGAGCAGACCGCTGAAGGAGGCCAGCCACAGCAGCGGCGTCGCCCAGCGGGAGTCCGGATGGAACAGGGCTCGTACGGCGGCCAGTCGGCCCGCCGCGCCGGCGGCTGGGGCGGCCACGGGTGTGGGCCGGGGCAGTCCATAGCGGTCGGCGACGGCGTCGGCCTTGTCGCGGTCACCGCGTGCCAGCAGCACGCCGGGCGACTCGGGCAGCAGCTTCAGCAGCAGCGGTACGGCGATCACGGCCGGGAGCACACCCGCCCAGAACACCCAGCGCCAGCCGGCGGCCGGGGCGAGGGTGAGGCCGAGGCCGGTCGCTGCCATGCCTCCGAAGTGGTACGAGGTCATCAGCAGGCCGGTGGTCAGGGCGGCCCGGCGCGGCGGCGCGAACTCCATGACCATGGCCAGGCACAGCGGCATGAGACCGCCGAGGCCGAGTCCGGAGAAGAAGCGTCCGGCGCCGAAGAGGCCAACGCCCGCGGCGACGGCGCAGATCGCCGAGCCGACGGAGAACAGCGTCACGCTGGCGACGAGCATCAGTCGGCGGCCGAGCCAGTCGGTGAGGTTTCCGGCGGTGAGCGCGCCGATGAGCATGCCGAACGTGGTCCAGCTGCCGATGGTGCCGGCGGTGGCCGGGGTCAGTCCGAGCCCGGTGTCGTCGAGCATGTGCGGCATCACGGCGCCGTAGATGTTCACGTCCATGCCGTCGAAGAACACGGCCAGCCAGCACAGGGCGAGGACTGGGAAGACCGTGCGGAATGTGCGCGGGGGGAGGGTTCCGACAACTACGGGGGAGGGGTGCATCTTCGTCCTTGGAGATGGGGGAAGCTCTGAACAGGAGGCAGTGTGTTCGCTTGGTGAAATGTGCTTCACTGGGAGCTGGCCACGAGTCTCGGACTGTGCCCGGCGGGTGTCAATGGCGCGGAGCTGGGCAATCCCCGGGTTCTCGATCTTGAGCCGTCCAAGGGCCGCCCTGGCCGCTGCACGAGGAGTCGATATGAGCGGTGCCGAGTTTCCAGAGGCCATGACGACGGCGGGTGCGCTGCGCGGCCGCCGCGAGGAGGGACTGGCGGTCTTCCGCGGTATCCCGTACGCGCAGCCGCCGGTGGGTGAGGCACGCTTCGCGGCGCCGCTCCCGCTGCGGCGCTGGGACGGCGTGCGGGACGCGCTCGCCTTCGGCCCGCCGCCCCCGCAGGAGCCGCTCGGGCCCGACACCGCGCCTGCCGACCGCGTCCCGGCCGGTGGCGATGACTGGCTGACGGTCAACGTCTGGACGCCGGACACGGACTCGGCGGCCCGCCGGCCGGTGATGGTGTGGATCTACGGCGGCGCCTACAAGTTCGGCTCTGCCGACGACCCCGCCTACGACGGCAGCCGCCTCGCCCGCGACGGCGACCTGGTCGTCGTCACCCTCAACTACCGGGTCGGCATCGAGGGGTTCGCCCGGATCGAGGGCGCCCCCGCCAACCGTGGTCTCCTCGACCAGGTCGCGGCCCTGGAGTGGGTGCGGGAGAACATCACCGCGTTCGGCGGTGACCCCGACCGGGTCACCGTTTTCGGCGAGTCGGCAGGCGCCGGGTCCATCGCCGCGTTGATGGTCATGCCGCTGGCCCGGGGACTGTTCCGGCGGGCCATCGCCCAGAGTGTGCCGGGTACGTTCTTCTCGGACGCGCTGGCCGAGGACATCGCCCAGGCCATCGCGGGTGAGCTGGGGCTGCGCCCGACGGTGGCCGACCTGTCCGGGGTCGACCCGCGCAAGTTGCCGGCGGCGGGGGCCGCGGTGAGCGCCCGGATGCGCGAGTACGTGCACCGGTGGGGCGCGGTTGCCCTCACCCCGACGCCGTTCTCGCCGGTCGTCGACCGCGAGGTCCTGCCCACCACGCCGTGGGACGCGTTGGCGAGCGGCGCGGCCCGGGAGATCGAGCTGATCGTCGGGCACAACCGGGACGAGTACCGGCTCTTCCTCGCGCTCGGCGGGCTGCTCGGCCGGGTGGACGACAGCCTCGCGTCCATGGCGCTGGGTGTGTTCGGTCCGACGCCTGACGCCGAGCATGCCTACCGGTCCGCGTTCCCGGAGGCGTCAGCGGAGCACCTGTTCGAACTCGTCCAGTCCGACTGGCTGTTCCGCATGCCCTCGCTGCACCTCGCACAGGCACACGCGGCGGGCGGCGGCCGGGCGCACCTGTACGAACTCACCTGGTCCGCCCCGGCGAACGGGGGCGCCCTGGGCGCCTGCCACGGCCTGGACGTGCCCCTGACCTTCGGCAATTACGGTGGCCTCGGCGCCATGCTGATCGGCCCCGTACCCTCGCCCGGGACGGAGGCGCTCTCCGACCGCTTCCGCTCCGCCTGGACCGCCTTCGCCCGCACCGGTGATCCGGGCTGGCCCGCCTACGACACCGAACAACGCCTGGCCCAACTCCTCGACCCCACCCCCACGGTGGCCACCTACCCCGAGGAGACCTCCCGCCGCCTCTGGGAACACCACACGTTCGCACCGCTGACTTTGGCCACCCCATGACGGTCCCGCGCTGACGTCGTAGCTGCCAGGCCGGCCGAGTGGTGGCTCACGGAACAGAACATCCTTATGCCAGTGGCATCGTTGAGCCGAGCATGAAGATCATCGCTTCCGCCGCGTTCACCGGTGCGGTTCTCCTCATGGCCGCCATTCCCGCCGCGGCAGACGACGGACCCATTGACTTTGGCATCTTCCAGGGCGTCAACGACACCAAAGGATCAAGTTTCACAGACTCGAGCCCGACCTGGACCCAGTCAAATGGCGGGTCGGATGAAACCGTTCCGAAGTCGGCCCTCACGATGCTGGTGGACAACCTCGCTGCATCCGGGGAACAGTGACGGGAATCGAAGCCTGACGAGAATCGAGACCGTCGAATCCGTTACTCGACCTTTCGAAGCGCGAGGGACGGTCACGCCTACCGTCCGTAAAATTGGCGAACCCCGGCGCGAGACGAACGCGCCGGGGTTCGAGGACAGGCTCAGTACCGCGTGGGGAACAACTGGAGGTTGGCCTTGTTTCCGGAGACCGACTTCACCCAGATCTTGAGGTTGTTGAACTTGACGGTGCCGCCCGGGCTGGTGCTGCCGCTGAGACTCCCTCCGGCGGCCGACATCTTCACGGACCGGGAGCTGACACTCGTGATCTTCAAACTCCCGAACCCGAACTTGCGGCTGTCGACCTTGATGGTCTTGGGCGCCGACACGGTGGTCTTGCACCGCCCGTCGTAGCAGGGCCCGTTGGCGGCAGACGCCGCCGGCGTCATCAGGCCGAACCCGAGTGTGCCCGCAATGGTCATCGTCACGGCCGTCGTCGCGGCCCGCCTGCGCCCACCGTCGGTGGTCAGCAGGGTGGCGGCTGTCAGTCGGTGGATACGGTTCACGTCCTCGCCCTTCGATGCGTTGGAAACGGTACGGCGGGAGTTCCTGCCGCCACCGAAGCCCAGACGCCCTGGCGGGCTCGGACTCCGAGGCGGCCGGCTGGTGCCCCGCTGCACCGATTCCAGCGCCCGGCCGATTGTTCAGTAACCCGCTCCCTCGCGCTGAACAACCTGCGGCGCACCAGACACCCACAACGCGCGAGGACGCGCCATCGGTCGGGCTGTCCCGGGACACCTGAGAGGCGTCTCCTTCCCGGCTGCCCCTACAGTGTGTCCGTGGAAATCAAGTGCACCCAGTGCCAGAATGCCGAGCTGCAGCCCGGATTCATTGAAGACGACGGTGACCATGCGAGTGGGTATTCCCGTTGGATACCCGGGCCACTGGAGCGGGGCATTTTCGGTGGAGCGAAGCGCTGGGGGGCGTCCCCGGTACCAGATAGATGCTTACCGGTGTTCCTCGTGCGGCCACCTCGAACTCTTCGCCCCGCACGAAGTCTGACGTCACACCACGTGCTCCCGTACGGAGTCCCGCCGCCGCTCGCTCCCGCCACGGACCACGAGACCGACCGCGGCGCAGACCGTCTTTCAGGCTCAGGAGATGTCGAACCGATCGAGGTTCATCACCTTGTCCCACGCGGCCACGAAGTCACGCACGAGTTTCTCTCCCGCGTCCCTGGACGCGTAGACCTCCGAGACAGCCCGGAGTTGGGAGTGCGAACCGAAGATGAGGTCGACGGCGGTGGCGGTCCACTTGACCTCTCCCGTGGCGCGATCGCGGCCTTCGAATACGTTCTCGTCCGACGCCGAAGCCTTCCACTGCGTGCCCGAGTCGAGCAGGTTGACGAAGAAATCGCTGGTCAGCGTCTCCGGCCGGTTCGTGAAGACGCCGTGCGGGGATCGCTTGAAGCCGGCATTGAGGGAGCGCATGCCGCCGAGCAGAACCGTCATCTCGGGAGCAGTCAGTGTCAGCAGGTTGGCACGGTCCAGCAGGAGAGTCTCCGGCGACAGCTTCTCTCCCGCCCGGAGGTAGTTGCGGAACCCATCTGCCCGGGGCTCGAGTACGGCGAACGACTGCACGTCGGTCTGCTCCTGCGAGGCATCCGTGCGTCCCGGTGCGAACGGGACCGTGATGTCGTGCCCGGCGTTCTTCGCGGCCTGCTCGACGGCTGCACACCCGCCCAGGACGATCAGGTCAGCCAGCGAAACTTTCGTGCCGCCGGTCTGTGAGGCGTTGAAGTCCCGGTGGATCTGCTCCAGCGTCCGCAGCACCTCGGTCACTTCGGGGACGGCATTGACCTCCCAGTCCCGCTGCGGCGCGAGCCGGATCCTTGCCCCGTTGGCGCCGCCGCGCTTGTCGGTACCGCGGAAGCTTGCCGCGGCCGCCCAAGCGGTCGTGACCAGCTGGGAGACGGACAGTCCCGAGCCGAGGATCCTGGCCTTCAGGGCAGCGATGTCCTCGTCCCCGACCAGTTCGTGATCGACCCCGGGCACCGGGTCCTGCCACAGCTGCGGCTCCGCAATCCACGGCCCGAGGTAACGCGAGAGGGGTCCCATGTCACGGTGCAACAGCTTGTACCACGCCTTGGCGAACGCTTCCGCGAGCTGGTCCGGGTTCTCGTGGAACCTCTTCGCGATCGGCCCGTACACCGGATCCAACTTCAGCGCGAGGTCCGTCGTCAGCATCATGGGAGCGTGCCTCTTCGACGGATCATGAGCATCGGGCACAGTGCCCTTGGCCGAGGAATCCGTGGGAGTCCACTGCTTCGCACCAGCGGGGCTCGTCGTCAGCTCCCAGTCGTACCTGAACAGGTTGTCCAGGTAGCCGTTGTCCCACTGGATCGGCTCGGACGTCCATGCGCCCTCGAGCCCACTGGTGAGCGCGTCGCCCCCAGCACCGCTGCCGTACGTGTTCCTCCAACCGAGACCTTGCTGCTCGATGGGGGCCGCCTCGGGTTCCGGGCCGATGTACCCGGCGTCGACCGCACCATGACACTTGCCGAAGGTGTGGCCGCCGACGATGAGCGCAACCGTCTCCTCGTCATTCATCGCCATGCGCCCGAAAGTCTCGCGAACATCCCTGGCGGCAGCGATCGGATCCGGGGTGCCGTTGGGACCCTCGGGATTGACGTAGATCAGTCCCATCTGCACGGCACCGAAAGGGCCAGTGAGTTCCCTGTCGCCGATGTAGCGCTCATCTCCGAGCCATGTGTCCTCGGGACCCCAGAAGATCTCCTCGGGCTCCCAGATGTCCTCGCGTCCGAAGCCGAACCCGAATGTCTTGAACCCCATCGATTCCATGGCACAGTTTCCGGCGAAGACCAGAAGATCGGCCCAGGAGATTTTCTGGCCGTACTTCAGCTTTACCGGCCAGAGCAGACGGCGCGCCTTGTCGAGGCTCGCGTTGTCCGGCCAGCTGTTGAGGGGGGCGAAGCGCTGCGCTCCGCTGCCGCCCCCGCCGCGGCCGTCCGCGATGCGGTACGTTCCCGCGGCATGCCAGCTCATCCGGATGAAGAGCGGCCCGTAGTGGCCGTAGTCGGCAGGCCACCAGTCCTGGGAGGTCGTCATGACCTCGAAGACGTCCCGCTTCAGCGCGTCGACGTCGAGGGTTGCGAACTCCTCCGCATAGTCGAAGTCCTCGTCCATCGGATTGGAGCGGGACGAGTGCTGGTGGAGAACCTGAAGGTCCAGCTGATTCGGCCACCAGTCCCGGTTCGTCCTGGGCCGAGTTGCCGTGGGAGTCGGGGAGGGGATTACTGGGTTCTCGCTTTCGCTGCCGGACATGCCCGACCTTCTTCCTGTCTCCGTGATTCCTTATGCCGCCTGGACATGGCGCCGACCGGCTGGAATTGTGCTCCGTCGGCGTCCGTATGGTCGCGCACCGCAGACCGCATCGCTACGAAACACGCAGGGGACCCCCCGCATAACAAACGCGCGATAAGTGGCGGACTTCGGGGCGGGCCTCTCTGTTCGCGTCGCGATTTCCGGTGTAAGCCGCTCCGCGTACCCGTACGCATTGCAGATCTGTGCGGTGCTGATACCGGTTCACGCGGCAGAGATCCGCATATGGCGGCCCGCAAGGACCGTTCCACCGCTCGCCGTTGCCACTACCGAAGTGGTCAGTCCCTGATCTCGGACGGCCTACACGTCCCGGCGTCGATCCCGCACCTCAGGGAGCGGCCGGAAGCCGGCTGCCTTGTACGTGGCCACGGCGCCGGCATTGGAGCTCGGGGTGCAGACGAGCGCGCTCGACGAGCCCAGCTCCTGGAGTGCGGCTGCCGCGGCGACGCTGATCGCCCTGCCGTAGCCGCGACCGCGATGTTCCCGGTGCACGCCCATCGGCTCGAGCAGCCCGGGCTTCCCCGGACCGGCCGACCACACCGTCACCGCCGCGACCGCGTTGCCCTCGTCGTCGTAAGCAACCAGACACCGGGCGTCTGCATACGGCAATCCGGCCGCCATCGCATGCCAGTGCTCGTCCGCGAACGTCGACCTGTCGAACGATGCCCGCTGTACGGCGGTCCGCACGTGCGCCTGCTCCGGGCCGATCACCTTGATCCGCACGCCTGGGTCCTTCACCGGCTCCCTGAGGTCGCGGCGCAGCGGTGTCCAAGGCTCGTCGGTGTTCCAGCCGTCCTCGAACAGCAGATCCTGGACCAGTGCGCCCACCGGCGCCTCGACGTACGCCTTCCCCTTCATCAGGACGCCGCGCTCCGGCTCGGTCACGTCCTCGACCAGCTGCAGCGCCAACTCCTCGTCCCGCTGGGCGTCCGGCGCGATCGTCAGCCGCAACAGGTCGCGACCGTCCAGCAGGCCGACGGCGAGAATCTGTCCGTCCCGGCTCCATGTCCGGACCGCCGTGGCCGTCGCCTGTGCACCGAACCGCCAGAACCAGCCCAGGTCCCCCGGATGCAGTTGCATCGGCGCCCCGTCGTACTGCCACTCCCGCAGCACGCCCACAGCCTCGCGCAACCCGTCAACTCCCGGCTTGCTCAACACAATCGCCATACCCCCGATCACACACCGCCGCGCCGGCAGCCCGCACTCGGTTTCCGGCCGCGGTGCCGAAGTTGCCCGCCCAGGGGCCGCCGCCCGAGGCGGCGGCGACGGCCGTACGTCTGTCCAGGCCCACACCGACGGCTGCCGGGCCTCCATGGTGCTCGATCGACTCAAGGCGGCCGCTCGGAGTTGCTGCGCAGCCGGTCCAGGCGGGCGATGACGTGGGTCGCTGTGGCGCCGTGGAGGACGACCGACACGAGGATCGTGAAAGCGGTCAGCGACCACAGTTGGTCGGCGAGGCCCGTGAAGTCGTTGTGTCCCAGTGCGTAGGCGAGATAGTAGAGCGACCCGATGCCGCGGATCCCGAACGCGGAGATGACGATTTTCTCTCGGGGTCCGGTCGACAGACCGACCTGTGACACCCAAGCGATGATCGGTCGGACGGCCAGGATCAGCAGCAGCCCGAGTAGGGCTGCGGGCCAGCTGAGGGCGGTCAGGCCGCCGCCGGCGACGTAGCCGCCGACCAGGAAGAGGAGGAATGCGGTCAGCAGCCGCTCGATCTGCTCGGTGAACTCGTGGAGGACCTTGTGGTAGCCGTGGCTGCGTTCGGCGGCCCGGATGGCGCACGACGTGACGGACACGGCCAGGAAGCCGTAACCGTGCAGAAGTTCGGCGATGCCGTAGGTGATGAACGTGGCACCCAGGGCCACGAAACCTTCCAGATGTTCAGAGAGCCGGACGGCGGAAGGCCTGGCCCGGAAGAACATCCATCCCAGCAGTCGGCCGGTCACCAGACCGGCGCAGATTCCGATCGCGGTCTTGGCCAGCAGGTCTCCCAGCACCCATGATCCGATCCAGTCCGCGGACCAGCCTCCACCGGCTGCAGCGGCCAGGGCGACTGCGGCCAGGACGAAGGGAAACGCCAGGCCGTCGTTGAGTCCCGCCTCTGCGGTCAGGGTGAAGCGCACTTCGTCGTCGTCCTGCTCGGAATCAGCGGGTTCTCCGACCCGTACCTCCGCAGCGAGGACCGGATCGGTCGGCGCCAGCACGGCCGCAGCCAGCAGTGCCGTGGCCGGTGGCCAGTCCAGCAGTACGACGGCGAGCAGGGTGGTCACCGCGATCGTGAGCGGCATCGCCAGGCCCAACAACCGCCATGGCCCCGCCCACCGGCCGAAGCCGAGCGGACGGTTGAGGGCCAGGCCCGCACCCATGAGCGAGACGATCACGCAGACCTCCGCCGCGTGCTCCACCCACAGCCGGTCCCGGACCGGGTCCACGACGGGCATGGGGAGCGGTAGCAGCGACACGACCGCACCCGCGGCCAGAAACACCATCGGCATCGACAACGGCCGGCGGAACACCAGCCGTGGCAGCACGGCCGCGGCCAGAGCACCCGCTCCCACGGCGGCATACACGGCATCCGAGAACGTCATCTGTCAGATCGTCGCAGGGCGCGCTGCTGTTCGACCTGGAGCGCGCCGGGGACAGGGCGGAGAACCCCGCGCCGAGGTGCGAAAGTTGGGCGGTTCTCGCGGAAATTGAGCGTGTGGGTCAGGAGACTGTGGCGGCTGGTGGGTTCCATCGGTGGGTGCGGGGCACGTGGTGGGAGATGCCGTAGTCCTGCTTGAGCTGTTCGGGGATGGCGTAGTGCATGACGCGTCCGCGGGTGAGGGAGGACAGCTCGAGGACGGTGGTCAGGTGGCCGAGACGGTCCAGGGCCCAGGCGCCGAGCGGGGAGCGGTCTTCGATGGTTTCGAGGATGCCGAGAAGGTGGGGGAGAGTCTTGACGACGGTGTCCCATGGGGTCTGCGGCACGTGGAGCCAGTCGGCGCAGGTGTCGCCGATGAGGTGGCGGATGAGGGCGGAGACGATCGGATCGAAGAAGGTGCCGGGCACGACCTCCTCGTAGAGGTCGATGAGTTGCCGGGTAAGGTGCGCGCCCTCCTTGGAGGGCCCCATGTGCCGGATCATGTACAGATCGAGAAAGGCGCGCGCCTCCTCCAGGGTTTCGGGTACGGCGTCCTCGTCGACGCCGAGCATGGCGCCGACGACCCGCCACGCGTAGTAGTAGGCTTCGGCGCCTTCCTGCGACATGTGGATGCCGAGACGGTGCAGGCTGTCCAGGACGAGCATGGAGAAGAACATCTGCCCGCCGATCATGTCCTCCTGACAGATCGGCGTTCCCAGCGCGGTGGTGTCCCACCGGTTCTCGCGCTTGAGGTGGTGGCGGATGGAGGCGTGCAGGAGGCGCACCTTCTGGGCGGCGGGGATGAAGCGGCTGCCGCTCTCGAAGGCGTCCGGCTGCATCAGGTAGACGGTGAACTGACCCGTCTCCGCCATGCGTTTGGAGGGGTACTTCAGTCCGTGCGTGGCCGACAGCAGCTTTGCCACGTGTGGGACGAGATAGCAGGCGGGCATGGAGGCGAACGAGAGCGCGGTGGAGATGTGCACGTTGTTGTCGATGAAGAACAGCCGGGCCTTCTCCATCTCCGCCCAGTCCACCCAGGACGGCGGGACGCGGGTGGCTTCAAGGTACTCCCGGGCGACATCGGGCAGCCCGTCCGGCAGGGGAGCCCCGGCGGTGGAGACGTAGCGCATCAGGGTGTTGAACGTGCCTACCTGGCCGCTTTCGAAAAGTGCGGCGACGGTGGCGTCGGCGAGTTCGTCGCCGACGTGCCGTAGGGCGTCCATGGATGCCTCGGTGTAGGGCATGGCGGGGCTCCTTGCTTCTTCGGGACCGTCGACGACCGGTGCGAGGGCCGACGGCCGGGCATGGCGTGGTTGTGCCGGCCGGGGTGCCGCAGTTCAGGACCGGCGGTCCGCCGCGGACTGTGCCAGCGCGGTCAGAGCGCTCGCGGCATGCGCCGGTACGGCCAGCTCGTGGAGTGCGCCGAGTGCCTCATGGACGCGTGCGCTGATCATGTCCTCGATGCGGTCGGGTGCCTTCAGCCGGCACATCACCTCCCGTACCGCTTCCAGCGCATCCGCGTCCGGGCGGCGCCGGCCCAGCAGGGCGCGCAGCCGTTCGCGGTCTCCGTCGCCGGCGAGGCGCCAGGTCTCCGCCAGCAGGGCCGTGGGCCGGTGGCCCCGCACGTCGTCGGCGTTGGCCTTACCCGTGCGTTCCGGGTCTCCGAACAGGCCGAGCAGGTCGTCCCGCAGCTGGAAAGCCTCGCCCAGCGGCAGCCCGTATGCACAGTAGCCCTCGCGCAGCCGCGCCCCTGCCCCGGCCAGGGCGCCGCCGATCAGCAGGGGTTGCTCGACGGTGTACTTGGCGGTCTTGTAGCGGATCACCTTCAGCGACGCGGTGGTGTCCGGACCGGCTCCGGTGCGCAGGAGCTCCAGGCACTCGCCCGCGATCAGCTCGCGGGCCATCACCGACCACAGGGGGCGAGCCCGGGCGAGGTATGCGGCGGGGAGACCGCTGGTGGCGAACAACTCCCCGGCCATTGCCATGAGCAGGTCCCCGACTAGCATCGCCAGCGACCTCGCGGTGGCGTCGGCGCGTGGGCGGCGCCGCACGGCACCACGCAGCGCGATGTGTGCTGTGGGGCGCCCGTGCCGCAGCGGGCTGTCGTCGATGAGATCGTCGTGTACGACTGCGGCGGCGTGCACCAGTTCCATGGAGGCCGCCGCCCGCACCAAGGCGTCGCTGTCCGGCTGTCCCACCGCACGCCAGCCCCAGTAGCAGAAGGCCGCCCGTAGCCGCTTGCCGTCCGCGACCGCCGCCTCCAACTGCTCGGCCACCGGGGTCAGGAGCGGGTCGATCTCGGCGAACCGGTCGGCCTCCTGGGCGACGAACCGGTGCAGTACCTCGTCGATGCGGGTCTTGAACGCGGCCGGCTCCCACCGGTCAGACATCATCGGCGGCCTTCCGGGCCTGGGCGTGCCGGGCGAGGATCTCCAGGTGGGCCGGGGGTACGGCAGCGTACCGATCCAGCGCCAGGCGCCCACGCGCCATCAGCTCGTTCTCGGCCTGCGCTGCCAGCTCCGCTGAATCCGAGCGGCGCAGCAGCCCTCGCAGCGTCCCCACGGCCGAGCCCAGCGTGCTCACCGCCACATCGGCCAGCCCGGCCACGAGCAGCACCGCCTGCTCGTCCAGGCCGGCACGCCGTCCCGCTTCTCGCGTCATGGTCTTCCCCACCCCACAGAACGTCCCAGCGGCGCCGGTCACGCGCCGTGCTTCCGAGCATCGGGCAGACCGGGCGCGAGAGCAGAGGAACTCACGATCGGGTGATCACATCGATCGACAGTACGGACCGCGGATCAACGGTGCCTTCAGCCGCGCGTCCGCGCTTCGCGCTGCTTGCGGTGGCGGCCTGGTGCGCCGGCGATGGTGCCGCGTCGCGATCCGAGGCCAGGCCGCCTGCTTCCCGGCCGTCATGCCTGGCGGATACGGGCGGTGTCCGGCAAGTGCAGGTGCTCGCCCCTGAACTGGGCCCGCAGTGCCCGATCATGCGTGACCAGGACGATTGCGCCCGGGTAATGGGCCAGCGCGGCCTGCAGTTCCTCGACCAGCGCGGGGGAGAGGTGGTTCGTCGGCTCGTCGAGCAGCAGGAGGTCGGCGGGCTCGGAGACCAGCCGCGCCAGCTCCACGCGGCGGCGCTGGCCGTACGACAGCTCGCCGATGCGGAGCCGGAGTTCCGCCGGGCGGAAGAGGCCGAGGGCCAGCAGGGCGTCGGCGTGCTCGTCGGCGGAGCCCACGCGGCCCAACGCGAACGCCTCCGCCACCGTCAGGCCCGGCGGCCACGGCGTCTCGTCCTGGCGCAGATGGCCCACCCGGCCCGGCACCTGCACCGAGCCCTCGTCGGGCCGCAACTCACCCGCGAGCAGCTTCAGCAGCGTGGTCTTGCCCGCACCGTTGGGGCCGGTGACCAGCAGCCGGCCGGACGTTGCGAGGGTGAGGAGTCCAGGTGAAGGCGGTGCCCTACCCGTACGTCCGACAGCTGGACCGAGGGGAGCCCCGCCGCTGACCCCTCTGCGCCGTCCGCCGCCGTCCCGACGCGCGCGGTGAAGGTCAGTGGCTCCGGGGGCGGAGCCACCGGGTTCGCCGTCAGCCGGCCGACCCGCTCGCGAGCGTTGCGGATACGGGCCATCGCGCCGTGCGCCCGGCCGCGGGCCCGGAAGCCGCCGTGGCCGAAGTTGGCCAGCGGCGCCTTGCGCGGGATGCCGTCGAGGCGGACCGCGTGGCCGGCCGCCAGCCGCTCGTTACGGGCCAGTTCGGCCCGCCACTCCTGGTACTCCTGGAGCCGGTTGCGGCGTTCAGCGGCCTTGGCGGTGCGGTAGCCGGCGTAGCCGTCTCCGTACCGCGTGACCCTTCCCGCCTCGGCCTCCAGGACCGTGGAGGTCAGGCGCTCCAGGAAGACGCGGTCGTGGGTGACCGCGAGCACCGTGCCGCGGTGTGCCCGCAGCTGCGCCTCCAGCCACTGAACGGCCTGGTCGTCCAGGTCGTTCGTCGGCTCGTCCAGGAGCAGCAGCTCAGGGCGGCCGGCGAGGACGGCGGCCAGGGCCAGCCGGGAGCGTTCGCCGCCGGAAAGGGTGCCGAGTCGTCGGTCACGGGGGAGCGCGGGCAGGCCGAGGTGGTGCAGGGCGAGGTCGACGCGATGGTCGGCGTCGTAGCCCTCCCGCGCCTCGTAGCGTTCCAGGAGGGCGGCGTACGCGGCGAGTCCCGTCGCGTCCGCGCCGTCGCCGAGCGCCTGTTCGGCCCGGCGCAGCTCCGCCTCCAGTGCGCGCAGATCCGCGAGGGCCAGGTCGACGGCCTCCTGGACGGTGGCGGTCGGGGGCAGGGGGATGGTCTGCGGCAGGTAGCCGATGCCGTCGGCGGCGGTCACGGTCAACTCGCCGCTGTCCGGGCGTTCCTGGCCCGCGATGAGCCGCAGAAGGGTGGACTTGCCGGAGCCGTTGTCACCGATGAGCCCGGCCTTCTCGCCCGGCTTCAGGGCGAACGAGACTTGGTCGAGGACGGTGCGGCCGGGATAGCGCTTGGTGACGTGGTGAAGGGTGAGTTGTGAGCAGTGCACGCGCGGGTCCCTCCTGGCCGCGGGCTTCGGCCCGGGCCGGATCGGGTGGATGAGAGGGCACGGCGGGGCGCCGCGACGGCGGAGCGGTGCTCTACGCGGTCGGCGCCGGCTTTCTCACAGGGAACCCATGTGGAGGACGGTACGAGATGGTGGGGGATTTGGCAAGACGATACGTCTCGTCGCGCAGGTAGGTTTGATGCCCTTGAAGGTGATGCCTGTCGCAGAGGCGCCTCAGCACAAGGGCTCGGAGAAGAGCAAGGGCAGGAAATGCAGGGCCCAGCGGCGTGCCGCCAAGAGCTGGCGTACTTCGCCTTGATCTTCACGAGGCTCATGGTCCTGGCCGAGCCATGGCTGTTGATCGCGGTCGCCCCCTGGCCCAGGCGGTCTCACTCTGGGACTGACCCATGGTCGGGGAGCGCGCACGAGACCGGCATTGGCGCAGGTGAAGGCGCCCCGCACGCCGCCCCAACCCTGCGGTGGGACGGCGCGTCAGGCCGTGTTCTCCGGCGCACCCAGGGGGACAGGAGGCAGGACGAGCTGGCAGCGGTGGCGACCGCCTTCGCCGACTTGGGTCAGGCTTGCACGGCTTGGGCGTCCGCATCTCCGCTGGTGGACCCTTGGGAGATCGGGTGCTGTCGGCCCGTGCCCATCGCTGGCTCCTGTGCCTTCCTGTCCCCCGCGATCCGGCAGCCGAATCAGTACTGCTCGGTCTCCACGAAGCCCGCGTCCGCGTCGTCGTTGCCGAAGGCGTCGGCAGCGACGGTCGGGTCGAATCCGGGCGGGCTGTCCTTGAGGCCCAGGCCCATGCCGGCCAGCTTCGCCTTGACCTCGTCGATCGACTTCGCACCGAAGTTACGGATGTCCATCAGATCGGCCTCGGAACGCGCCAGGAGCTCACCCACCGAGTGGACGCCCTCGCGCTTGAGGCAGTTGTACGACCGAACGGTGAGCTCCAGCTCCTCGATCGGCAGCGCCAGATCAGCGGCGAGCGCGGCGTCCGTCGGGGACGGACCCATGTCGATGCCCTCGGCGTCGATGTTCAGCTCGCGGGCGAGACCGAACAGCTCGACCAGCGTCTTACCGGCGGAGGCCATGGCGTCACGCGGACGCATCGCCTGCTTGGTCTCGACGTCGACGATCAGCTTGTCGAAGTCGGTGCGCTGCTCGACACGCGTGGCCTCGACCTTGTACGTGACCTTCAGAACCGGCGAGTAGATCGAGTCGACCGGGATACGGCCGATCTCCTGGCCGACCTGCTTGTTCTGCACGGCGGAGACGTAACCACGGCCACGCTCGACCGTGAGTTCCATCTCCAGCTTGCCCTTGCCGTTGAGCGTGGCAAGGACCAGGTCGGGGTTGTGCACCTCGACACCGGCCGGGGGCGCGATGTCGGCGGCGGTGACCAGACCCGGGCCCTGCTTGCGCAGGTACATCACGACCGGCTCGTCGTGCTCCGAGGAGACGACCAGCTGCTTGATGTTGAGGATCAGGTCGGTGACGTCCTCCTTGACGCCCGGCACGGTGGTGAACTCGTGCAGCACGCCGTCGACGCGGATGGACGTGACCGCCGAGCCCGGGATCGAGGACAGGAGGGTCCGACGCAGGGAGTTGCCGAGGGTGTAACCGAAGCCCGGCTCCAGCGGCTCGATTACGAACCGGGAACGGAACTCGTCGACGACCTCTTCGGTCAGTGATGGACGCTGAGCGATCAGCACGAGGTATTGCCTCCAGTGTTCTGCGCCCGCTATGTGACGCCGTAGACACCACGAAGGGTACGGGCGGTTCGCCGTCTTTGGAGACCGAACCGCCCGTACCTGATCAGCGGGCTGCAGGTGACATGCCGCCACGCATGATCACGGCGGCGCTGGTTACCGATCAAGGCAACTGCGGGGGCTGGGACCGGTTCGGGCGTTGAGCAGGGGAAATGTCGCCGTGATCGCCATCAGCGCGCAGGGTGTGCATCTTCCGCCGGGCGCCGGCTGCCTCTCACGCGCCGCCTACGGAGGCAGCGCGAGGCTCACCTCGGGGCCCCGGCCCGCGAACCTGACGACCACGCCATCGGCTGCTTCCGCGGCACGCCGCTGTCGGTCCGCGCCCGTCTCGGCTAGGGCGTCCTGTCCTGCACCATGTGGCCTGCCCGGACCGTGGTGTCCCGGCGGTTCGCCGTCATGGTGGAAGATGATCAAGCCCGCCATGGTGCCGTAGGTCTCGTCGTAGGCAAGGTCGTCAGGATCGGGTTCATCTTGACGTGCGGGTCGGCACCGGGCTCGTGGGTGAAGGGCGCCTCGCCGCGCTCGAAGCCGAGTGCGCACCACTGGTCCCGCTCGGCGCGGTACGTGTGCGACTCCTGTTGTGACGGAACGGATCCGTGCATCGTGATGCGAGACATCGAGGGCAACGACTTCTGTCTCGACCGAGGATTCTCCGAGCCGGCGAGGTGGGGAGCCGTCTCCTCCCTTGGGCCTCTCGTCTCCCTTGGGCCTCTCGTCCAAGACCACCCGGGTTTCAGCCGCCGGAACGACGGGCCGCGCCCGAGCTTCACAGCCCGGACCTCCCCACCCGGCCAGCGCCGCCGGCAACCCACCGATACCGGGTCCATCCCTTCTGAGACGCGCCCGACCTCGCGCGAAGCGCTTCTGCCCGGTCTGTAAATGGCGTCGGCTCGACACCTGCCCCAAGCCGCCACCGCGCCAAGGCCGCCCACCGATCCACGGTAAGGCCCGCCGGCTCCACCGGCCCGGATGGAGCCAGATGTGACAGCCCGGCGCTCTAGAACGATCGGCCCGGGTTCGCGGTCGGCCGGGTCTTCCTTGCCCGGAGATCAGGAATCCAGCGACGCCTGTCATCTCCCTCAACGCCCCGCGGGCCTCGTGCGTTTCGGACACCCGCACCGTCTGCATTTCAGTGGCCTTGCTGAATGGCTCAATGTAACGAGGAGAGCTGCCGCCGGAAGGGGAACCTGCTCTTGACGTTGTTCCCAGCGCACTCAGGTGCAGGAGCGGAGACGAGGGATGGCCACCAGGTTGGGCGAGGCCCCGGCAGGCACGGCACAGCCGGCGAGTATCAAGCTGCCGGGCATCGTGCTCGGTGTAGGGATGGGCGGGTTCCTCGACGGCATCCTGCTGCACCAGCTGCTGCAGTGGCACCACATGCTCAGCAGCACCAACCATGACCGCGTCGGCGTCAAGTACTACAACCCCGATACGGTCTCCGGCCTGGAGATGAACACCGTGTGGGACGGCATCTTCCATACCGTGTGCTGGCTCTCGGTTCTGCTCGGACTCGCCATCCTCTACTCGAGGGTCACCCATCACCGGATGCGCGTGTGGACCTCCCGGGTGCTGTGGGGCTGGATGTTCGTCGGCTGGGGTCTGTTCAACCTCGTCGAGGGAGTCCTGGACCACCACGTCCTCGGCATTCACCACGTCTACGCAGGGGACGGCCAGGTGTGGTGGGACATCGGCTTCCTCGGCCTGGGCGCGCTGCTCGTTGTCGGCGGCTACCTGCTCCAGCGCAGTGGCCGGCCCTTCGCCCCCCAGGCTCCCGTCGGGCAGCGTGAGGGACGGCGAGCCTGATGGGCCATGACATGCCCACACACGGGCACACGGCGGGGAGCAACGTCCAGGACACGCTGCTGCCGGCGCTCGCCCTGCTGGTCTGCGTCGGCGCGTACCTGCTGCTGGCCCGCCGGGCACGCCGTGGCAATCCGGCCCTGGGCTGGAGCCGCTGGCGGACAGCATGGTTCGTGACAGGGATCTTCCTGCTCGGCGTGGCGCTGCTGCCGCCCGTGGCCCCGTTCGCCCATGAGGATTTCCGCGGCCACATGGCCCAGCACATGCTCATCGGCATGTACGCGCCGCTCGCGCTCGTCCTGGCCGCTCCGGTCACCCTCCTGCTGCGCACACTGCCCGCAGCCCGGGGGCGGCAGCTGACCGCCGTGCTGCACAGCCCGCCCGCCCGGGTGATCGCTCACCCTGTGGTGGCGCTGGCACTGTCCACGGGCAGCCTCGCCGTCGTCTATTTCACCCCCCTCTACAACACGACCGCGAGCAACCCGGCCGCACACTGGCTGCTGCACACGCACTTCCTGCTGTCCGGATGCCTGTTCGCCTACGTCATCGCCGGCGCCGACCCCGCCCCTCCCGCCCCGGAGTACGCGCACGGCTGGTCTACCTCGGTGTCGCCATCGCGGCACACGCGATGATCTCCCAGCTGATGTACGGCGGCTTCTGGGTGGACATCCACGCACCCGTCAAGCAGGTCCAGGGAGGCGCGGAGATCATGTACTACGGCGGCGACATCGCCGAACTGCTCCTGGCCGCCGCCCTGGTTGCGACCTGGCGCCCCAACCACCGCAGCCGGACAGCCCGCAGCACGGTTGCCCCACAAGGCAGGTCCGAGGGGTGGGAACCTGTGCCGCGAACTGCTGGATGATGGAGGCGTGGTGGTGAGGGGGACGGTGTCCCCGGGCCTCAGCTCTTGGACAGGGTGAGGTCGAGGAGGGGCAGCAGGCGGTCCCAATGGTGCTGCAGGGCACCGGGGTTGAAGGCGTCGGTGTCGGACATGGTGAAGCCGTGGTCGGTGCCGGGGTAGATCTCGGAGGTGTAGCCGACGCCCGCGGCGTCCAATGCCTGATTGAGCTCCCTGAGGGCCTCGGGCGTCATGTCGGTCTCGGCGTGGCCGAGGTGAACCCGGGCGGTCACCTTGGCGAGGCTGTCAGGCCCGTCGGCGCCCACAGGGCCGTGGAATCCGGCGACGGCAGCTACCTGGCCGGGGTGGGCCGCGGCGGTGCGCATCGCCAGGAGGCCGCCAATGCAGTAGCCGGTCACCGCGACCGGTCCGGCGGCCACCTCGGGCTGGGCGGTGAGGAACCTGAGATAGGCATCCGCGTCGCGCAGGGCACGTTCGGCTGTGTGCTCCTCGATCAAGGGCATCAGCTGAGCGAAGACCGCGGGCCGGGCCGCTTCTCCGATGTACTCGGGCAGCTCGATCACCGGTGCCGGCCCGTGCCGGTAGAAGAAGTTGGGGACGAGCACGTAGTACCCGTGCCCCGCCAGTTCGCAGGCCATCTCCCGCAGCACGGGCCGGATGCCGAATCCGTCCGCGTACATCAGCACCCCTGGGTGCCGATCGCCACGGTCGGGGCAGGCGGCGAAAGCGTCGGCCTGGCCGTCCGCGGTCGGAATGTGCAACATCTTGGTGAGCATGAGTTCTCCTGTCGTGGTTGACGCGTCGAGCTGTGATCAACACGACAGGAGGCGGAGCCCGCGCAGCAGCGCCGGATCCCCGATCCAACAGCGGGCCGGCACCGGCCCGTACGGCGCTCAGGGGAGCGCCGGGTCACCAATCCGTGTGTGGCGCAAGGCCGTCCCGGTAGTCATCGCCGCACAACGTAGTCCACCGGACAGGATCGCTGCCACCCCCATGCTCACCCTGCGGGTCGCGAGAATGATCCCGATCAGCACCTCGGATCCTGAACCCCCGTCGGCGCGCTGCGTGTCACAGCGATTCCGATCTCGTGTGACGGACCGCTCGCTGGTCCAAGCACGCAATCGCGTGGGGAGCAAGAGCGCAGATCGGGTGTGTGGCCCAGCCGTCAAACCGGCGCCTTGGCACAGGGGATGCCGGCCGTACGATGGGGATCCTGCCCTGGCTCCGCCCTATTGCTGGATGTGCCGGGTAGCCGTGCGAAGTTGAGGAGTAAGGCTGACAGCCCGCCGAGCCCTCACGTCCACAAGCGCTGAACAGGGCGTATTCGAGCAGGTCGGGCGAGGCGTCGGACGGCCAGGTGTCAGTTGCCGCTAGTTGGTGTGCGACTGCGTGCATGAAGGCGAGGTAGACCGCGTAGCGGTGGGATGACCAGTGCCAGTCCCTCCAGACCCAGCAGGCGACCGAGCCGTCGGGATCGTAGCCCGTCTCTCGGCCGACCGCCCGGGCCAGCGACCGCAGGCGCCGGGCCAGAACGGCATCGAGGACGAGCGGCGCAGGGCCGGTTGCCGGAGGAAGCGTCTTGCCGACGAAGTACAGGAACTTGGTGTAGAACGACGGACCGAGCCAGGGAATGCGGCCCCGGAGCTCAGCGTAGGCCGCTTCGGCGCCGTACACGCTCAACTCGGTGACCGCACGGGCCAGCGCCGCGTCCAGGCCCTCGGCGGCCAGGATCTTGTGCAGGGTGGCGGGTCCGCTGCCGCCGGGCGAGCCACTCTTCCCCTTCCCCCACACATAGGTGGCGACCAGCGCCTCCCGGTACGCCTCTCGCCGTAGCGCGTCCGAGACGATCGACACCACGCCTGCCCGGCTGATTCCGGCATCACCGACTTGAGATGTCGAAGCCAGGGCTGAGGGCCAAGGGGTGATCTGCGCCCACCGGCTGGGGGAGTAGCGGACCGTGTGCCCGCCCGGGGTCCCGTCCGCCAACCTCGCTGCGCTCTCGCCCCACCACCGGCCCAGCGCCCGAAGGACCGTATCTGGCAGCAGACGCGCGGCCATCTCCCGGTCCACCGCATCCGCCTGGTCCTGTCTGCTCATAGCCCGCCCCCCGAAGTCCTGCTCCCCGCCATGCCCTTGCGCCACGCCCCCGCTCTCGCGCGACGCATTGGAGAAGTATGTGCCGCTCTCACCCCCTCCACGTCGACAAGCAGACAGGCGCTGCACGACGTAGGCGAGTCCTTCGGGGCGGGCCAGGCTGCGGCGGGCCATCAACCAGCGACGGTACGTGGGCGGATCCCGCTCGGGGAGGACGTTGACGGACAGTCAGGCGGCGGCCCGGTCAAAGTATTCCTGGGGGAGGTGCCGAGATGCCGGTGGAAGGCGGCCCGCCAGGCAAGTTGGAGCATCCAGGCCGGTGAGGCTGGCTAGCTTCAGCCGGGTTGGAAGAATGCGAGCATTTTCTGGGCGGCGTCCGGCGACATCAGCAACTCCTGTATGTCCGCGGACATCCGGGCGGCAGCGCTGGTGCGTTCGAACATCTCGCGTTCGTATTCTTTGACGGCGGCGGGAAAGTCGTCCGGGTGCGCCGCCAGCGCGAGACCTAGCAGTGCGCCGTCGAGCAGCGCCATGTTGGCACCCTCTCCCACCGGCGGCATCAGGTGCGCGGCATCGCCGAGCAGCGTGACGTCCGGCGTCGACGGCCAGGTCAGGCCGACCGGGAGAGTGGTGATCGACCGCGGCACGACCGTGTCGTCGCAGGCCGCGACCAGTGCGGTGAAGCGTGAGTCCCAGCCGGGGAGCAGGTCGATCAGCCGCGCCCGGGCGGCGGCCGGGTCGTCGAACGGGATCCCGCTGGTGGCGATCCAGTCCTCGGCGGTGTTGTAGAAGCTGATGCCGATGCGAACACGCCCGTCCCCGTTGCGCTGTGCCGCCAGGGATATGCCGTTGCCGAGCACCCAGTAGTTGCCACGCCCGACCATCGCCGCGAGGTCGGGGTGCGTGCGGTCGATCTCGGGAATGCCGACCTCGACGACGTTCTGGCCGATATGTGCCGGACGGGCGTCGGTGAGCAGCGCGCGGACCCGGGACTGCGCGCCGTCCGCGCCGACCAGCAGGTCATACGTCGCACTGCTGCCGTCGGCGAAGTGCATCAGGCCGTTGGCGGCGGATTTGAACCCGTGCCCCCAGCGCACCACGTCTTCGGGGACGGAGCTCAGAAGCAGGTTGCGCAGGTCGGCGCGGTCTACCTCGGGGCGATCGAGCGGGGCGTCGTCGGGAGTGTCCTCCTGGAGCAGCAGGGTGCCATCCGGCTGGAGAAGACGCATGTCCTGGCCCTCACCGCGGGCAATCGCAAAGAACTGGTCGATCAGACCGGCCTCGCGCAGCGCCCGCTGGCCGGAGTGGATGTCGAGCATGCCGCCCTGGCCGCGCGCGCCGCGTGACGATTCACGTTCATACACGACGGCGTCGATGCCGTTCACGTGCAGCACACGGGCGAGAGCCAGGCCGCCGAGGCCGGCTCCGACGATGGCGATGGTCATGGTTGCCTCTCTTCGATACGCCGTACTGGTCGATACACTGTATCGACCAGTGCCGTGTATCGTCAGCGGCATGTTGGTGTGGGAGAGGCCGGAGCCACCGGATCGACCGGTACCGGCCCCGCTGAGCCGGGAGCGGATCGTGCGAGCGGCGATCCAACTGGCGGACGCGGACGGCCTGGAGGCGGTGTCGCTACGCAAGGTCGCCACCGCGCTGGGCGTCGGGCCGATGCGGCTCTACACCTACATCGCCGGGAAGGACGAGTTGCTCGACCTCATGGTCGACGCGGCCTATGCCGAGATCCGGCCGGCCGGAGACGACTGGCGGGAGGTGCTGCGGTCTCTTGCCGAAACCACCCGGCATGCCGCTCACGAGCACGAATGGCTCGCCGATCTGCTCGGTGGACGACCGCAGCTCGGGCCGCACGCGCTGGCCAGGGGGGAGGCCGTCGTGGCCGCGCTGGACGGCATTGACGTGGACGACATCATGCCGGTGGTCACCGCGGTCGACGCGTACGTGATCGGCGCGGTGCGTCGGGAGATCGCCGAGCGGCGTGCCGAGCGGGCCACCGGGATGGACGAGAAGCGTTGGCAGGCCTCACTCGGGCCCTACCTGGAGCGGACCTTCGCCACCGGCCGATTCCCCGCGCTGGCCACCGTGGTGCGTGATGCCGCCCACCTGGACGCCGACCACACCTTCCGGATCGGCCTCGGCTTCCTGCTTGACGGCATCGAAGCCCGCATCTCAAGCTGACGCGCGGCCGAATGGCCGGACCGGTACCGCCGAGGCACCACGTCGGCGCTGACGCGTTGGGACGGGACAACCTCACCAAGAAGCCGGCGCTACGTGAGGGCCGTCGACGAGGCTCTCACTACGCGTAGTGTCCCGCCCGGCTCGGTACGGGCCGACCGCGCGACGCGCGACAAGCCGGGGGAGTGGGAAGACACCATCCCCTGTGAAGGGGACCCACGAAGTGCCTCTGGCGAGAAGGATTGATCCTTACGTCGACGACAGTCTCGATGCCCAAGTCAGGCTCCGCGAACCAAGCTTGGATTCAGCCCAACTCGGCCCTCTGATTGGGCTCGTGCCGCCCGAGGGTACGACCACGCCCGGGCACCTGTGGGCACGGGGAGCACCCGCCCGTGCAGACACGCTTCAACCCCGCCTCCAGGGCGCCTTGTCGAGGATGATTGCAGGCGGATTTTCGGGTACCCACGTCGACATGGCACCGGAAACTGATCACGCTGAATCCGTACGAGCCCTGAGGCAGCTGCGCCGGATCCGCACCTTCTACGGCGGAGGTGCCGCCCTGTGGACGGCTTCGGCCGTGTTGGCGGGGTGGGATGACCCTGGAAGCCGACAGATGTGGGTATCGCTGGTGCTACTGGTGATCTTTGCAGCTCTGTCGACCATGACGTCCCTGTGGCTGTGGCGTCACCAGGCTGCGTGTTCGGGGGAGCCGCTGCACCATGCTGCTCCGCGGAGCTTGGCGTGGCGTCGCCACGCCAACGCATAGGTGGTGAATCCGGGCTCATGTTCACGTCGGCGGCTTGGTACGCCTCGCGCTCCATGCACAGCGCTCACGCCCTGGCGTGTCGCCGTGTGGTTTTGTACGCGGACGCTGACACCACGTGTTGCTCAGAGCGGAGAATGGCCGGTTTCGCCGAGGGCGATGTCTCTTCCCAGGAAGCCCAGGGGGCTGCGCAGCCGGGAGGGGAAGGCGGCCCACTGGTTCTTCCACGGGGCGGCCCCCTGGTTCTTCCGCGAACTCGCGCGCAACCCCGAGGCGCACAGTCGCGTCCGCGAAGAAATCGACCAGCACCTGCCGCACGACACCATCCCGTCCGTCAACGACCTTCAGCGGCTCGATGCGGCGTGTGACGCACCTCCTGCTCCGGGCTTGGCGCGCTGGAGGATGGGCGCGCATGGCGCCGAAAAGGGCCGAACCCGTCGCGTTCGAGCACGACCCGCTGATCGAACTCTGCACGCCGACCGCGGCAGCGGCGGGCGCCGAGCTGCTGCGCCGCGCCGGCACTGGCCGCCGTCGGCACAGAACCGGAGGTGCTCCGCCCGCACCGGTCTGCCTCGTGCCTACGTCCGGCACGGTCTCGCTCCGGATGTCATCGACTGCTGATCTGTACGGGGCGCGCGACACCGAGGACGTGGTGCCCGCCGAGCCGAGGGCCGCGGACGGGCACCGTGCCGGTGTGGACCACAGGGGCAGTCGGGTTCAGCCGGTGGTCGCCTCGTGGAAGCGGCTCACCCAGTACGCGGTGCGATCCAGGTACGCCGTCTGTGCCGCCTCTCCGGTCTGGCCGTATGCGCCGCTGAACGTCTGGTATCCGCGGCCGGCGGGCGGGGTGGAGTCGGCCGGCTCGATGGAACTCCCTTCGTGCCACTCGTTGAAGGAGGTCACCGACACCCAGGTCGGGGACCCTCCGACGGCCGGGTTCAGGGCGTTGGACCATTGCCGGTCGTACGCCGCGCCATTGGCACGCTCCACGGTGGGCGTGGTGTTGCCCGGCACCGCCCGGTCGTCGATGTAGCCGGGCGCGACGGACGGAGCCCAGATCAGGCCGTTGGCACGGGCGTGGTCGCCGGCCTGCTTCCAGCCGGGCGCCGTGGCACCCGCGATGCCGTCGTAGGTGTACATGCCCGAGAAGTGCGCGATCTTCGTGGTGTCCGTGGTCTGGGCGAGGACGATGCTCGTGTCGGTGACTTGGTCGAGTGCCGTCCAGTCGGTGATGTCCAGGCTCTGGAACACGTAGAACGCGCCCTTGTTTCCGTGGTCCGCCGAGCGGTGGAAGGCGGGGTGGCTGCCGTAGGTGCTGTTGATGTATTCGATGTCGGCGGCCGTCGATGCCCCCGTGCGGCCCGAGTACGGCTCCAGATGCCAGGCCACCTGGATGCCCTGCTCCTGCGCCGCGTCGAGGACACCGCGCGCGAGCCGGTCCTCGTAGCTGCCCCGGCCCCACCAGCTGTAGACGAGCACGCCGACTCCCGACCGGGCGATCCACTTCATGTGCTGGGCAACGGCGCCGTCGAAGTCACCGGAGTCGTACGGGCCGAGCGCCGGGTAGAGATCGGCGCCGATGCTGTCGGGAGGGGCGTGCCCGCCCTGCTGCCAGTGCCGCCAGCCGCCGTTCACCGCCGGGCTCCCGTACCAGGGGTAGTAGAAGAGGTGTACGTCGTCGGACAGGGGTCCCGCAGCGAGTTCGGCGCCGATGCTGAAGGTGTCGATGTCGAACAGGGCTCCGCCTCCTCCGGTGAAGCGCAGGAAGAGCGGCCCTGAGGCGGAGGCGGACAGAGTCGTCGTGACAGTCGTGAACGTCTCCCAGCCCCCGGTGACCGGTACCGCCACCGAACCGAGCAGGGTGCCGCCCGCCGAGCCGGACCGGATCTCGATGGTGCCGCCCGCGCCCGCGGAGGACACCTTCGCGGTGAACGTCTTCGCCCCCGCGGTGGAGACGTGGGAGTAGCCCGCCCAGTCCCCGTTTTCGATGTAGCCCAGCGTCTGTCCGCCGCTGGCCGGGGCGTGCGCGGCGACCTGCACGCCAGAGCCGGAGCTGTACGACTCCGCCTCGATCTGTGCGTTACCGGCGGGAGCCGAGCAGTCGGCCGGCGCCTGCCCGGCGGCGTACCGGACCCCGCCCAGCAGCAGGGAACGGAAGGCCGGGTCGGCGTAGGACTCGATGGTGTGGCCGAGTCCGGTGTAGAAGGATCGGCCCGCGCCCTGGCTGTGGCACCAGGTGATGGGGTGGTCGGCGCCCATCGAGCCGCCGCTGTAGGTGCCTTCGTCCAGCGTCTGCAGGACATGGACGGTAGGGCGCGGATTGGCGCGGTAGTTGTACCACTCGTCGCTGCGGGTCCAGGTGGCGCCCAGGTGAGCGGTGGCTGGGTGGGTCCCGTCCTCGGTGCGGATCGTGGCCTGCTGGATCGCGGGGTGGCTCTGGAACCAGGCCCCGACGAGCTGTCCGTAGTAGGGCCAGTCGTACTCGGTGTCCGCCGCCGCGTGCACGCCTGCATAGCCCCCGCCGGAGTCGACGTAGGACTGGAACGCGGTCTGCTGAGCGGAGTTGAGGACGTCGCCGGTGGTGTTGAGGAACACCACGGCCTCGTAGCTCGCGAGGTTCGAGGCGGTGAAGGCCCCGGCGTCCTCGGTGGCCGTGACGGTGAAGTCGTGCTGCCCGCCGAGTGTGCGCAGGGCGTCGATGCCGGCCGGGATCGCGTCGTGCCGGAAGCCGGCCGTCTTCGAGAACACCATGACCTCGAAGGAAGCCGCGTGTGCCGGGCCGACCGGGGCCAGAAGAGCGCCGAGCAGGCCCAGGACCAGGGCCGCGGTGCCGCGGCGCAGTCGCCGTATCAGGAGGATCATGGTCATCGCCCCTTTCGTGCCGCGGAGGCGGACCGGGTGAGCGTGAAGGTGTCGACGTCGAACAGGGAGCCGGAGCCTCCGGTGAAGGTGAGGTACAGCGGCCCCGATCCCGCGCCGTTGAGTGCGGTGCTGACGGTGGTGAAGGTGTCCCAGCTGCCGGTCACCGGAACCGTCACAGAGCCCAGCAGCGGCCCGGTCTGCGAGCCGGAGCGGAACTGGAGGGTGCCGCCGGCCCCGGCCGAGGAGACCCGGGCGGAGAGGGAAGCCGCGCCCGCGGTGGAGAGGGAGGCGTACCCGGCCCAGTCGCCGTTGTCGATGTAGCCCAGCGTCAGACCACCGCTGGCTGCGCCATGGGCCGCCGACTGCACACCCGAGGCGGAGCTGTACGACTCCGCCTCCCAGGGCGTGGTCGTGGTCGAGCCGGAGCCGAGTGTGAAGGCGTCGACGTCGAACAGGCTTCCCTGCCCGGTCGGGCCGCGGAACACCAGGAACAGTTCCGTGGTTCCGGCGGGTGCGCCGGAGAGGTTGGCGGTGACGTCGGTGAAGGTCTCCCAGCCGCCCGTTACCGGTACGGTCGCGGTGCCGAGCAGCGTGCCGGTGGCGGAACCGGCACGCACCTGCAGGGTGCCGCCCGCCCCGCCGGATGCCACCCGGGCGGTGAACTTCGTGGCGCCGGCGAGGACATACGGCTTGAACGAGATCCAGTCGCCGTCATCGGTGAAGCCGACCGTCCTGCCGCCCTCGGCGGTGGCGTGGTCGGCGATCTGGATCCCGGACTGGGCGCCGAAGTGCTCGCCCTGCCGGTGGCGCGGTTGCAGGGTGCGCACGGAGTGCGTGGTCAGGCCGCCGGCGTCGGTGTACTCGGCGTCGAAGACTCCGTAGAGGTTGGCGGCGCTGTCGTGTTCGCCGTCGGCTGGCACGGTGAGGGTGCCTTCGCAGCCGTTCGTGGAGGTGATGGCGTGGGTGTGGCTGTCATGGCCGAGGAGGTAGGTGACCTTCACCCTGGAGCAGTCGACGGTGCCGTCCTCGGGGTCGCCGACCTGCACCTTGAACGGCACAGTGTCACCGAAGGCGAACGGCTGTCCGTCGAGGGGTTGTTGAAGGGTCACCGTCGGCGCGGTGTTGCCCGCGGTGACCACCAGGCTGGCGGTACCGGTCAGCCCCTCCGGATCGCGGACGGTGAGAGTGGGTCGATACGTGCCCGCTGCGGTGTACGTGTGGCTGGGGTCGGCCTGCGTGGACGTGGTGCCGTCGCCGAAGTTCCAGGAGTAGGTCAGCGCCCCGCCCTCGGGATCGGAGCTGGCCTGCGAGGAGAACCGCACGGTGAGCGGCAGGCCGCCGGAGGTGCGGTCGGCGGAGGCCCGGGCGACGGGGTTGCGGTTGCTGCCCGCGATGTACTCGATGCGGTAAAGGCCCGAGTTGTTGCTGCCGGTGCCGTAGTCCAGGACGTACAGCGCGCCGTCGGGGCCGAAGTCGGTGTCCATCACCTGGGTGCCGTTCCAGGGGACGTCGTCGATCGTCCCGTAGGACCCGTCGGTCTTGACCTCGATGGCCTTGATCCACTGGCGCCCGTACTCGGCGGCGAAGTAGCGGCCGTTCAGGGACTGCGGGAACTTCACCGTGGAGGTCGAGTCGGGGTCGTAGCGGTAGACCTCGCCGCCCATCGGGGACTCCGAACCACCGCCGAACTCGGGCGGTGAGCCGTCCAGTCCGTACTTGATCCAGCTGGGCTTGGCCGGGGGCAGCTGGGCCTGGCCGGTGTTGCGGAAGGAGTTATTCGCGGGGCCGCCCGCGCAGTTGTACTTGGCGGCCGAGGGGCCGCTCGGGAAGGTGTACTCGTTGTACGTCTCCCCGGTGGTGTTGGTGCCGGTGCAGTACGGCCAGCCGTAGTTGCCGGGCGAGGTGATGCGGTTGAACTCGACCTGGCCACCCGGCCCTCGGTTGGGGTCGGTGCCGCCCGCGTCGGGGCCGTAGTCGCCCAGGTAGACCGTGCCGGTGGGCCGGTCGACGGACATCCGGAAGGGGTTGCGGAAGCCCATCGCGTAGATCTCGGGCCGGGTGCCGGCCGTGCCGGGCGCGAAGAGGTTGCCCGAGGGGATGGTGTAGCCGCCCGTGGCGGTCGGCTTGATCCTCAGTACCTTGCCCCGCAGGTCGTTGGTGTTGCCGGAACTGCGCTGGGCGTCGAACTGCGGGTTGCGGTTGGTGCGTTCGTCGATCGGCGCGTACCCGGACGAGTCGAACGGGTTGGTGTCGTCGCCGGTCGTCAGGTAGAGGTTCCCGGCGGCGTCGAAGTCGATGTCGCCGCCGACGTGGCAGCACTGGCCGCGGTCGTTGGGCACTTCCAGGACGACCTTCTCGCCGGCCATGTCCAAGGTGCCGTCGGTGCGCAGCGTGAACCGCGACAGATTGAGGTGGCCCTTCCACGGCTCGAAGTCGGCGGCCGTACCCGTCGTCGGGGCGTCGCCCGCCGGTGTGTTCAGCTTGGGCGAGTAGTAGACGTACACGTACCGGTTGGTGGCGAAGGCGGGGTCGGCGGCGATTCCTTGCAGGCCCTCCTCGTCGTGCGTGTAGACGTCCAGTTTGCCGGCCTGCTTCGTGTTGCCTGCTGCGTCCGTGAGGCGGATCGTGCCATCGCGGGCGGTGTGCAGGACCGACCGGTCGGGCAGCACGGCCAGCGACATCGGCTCGCCCATCTCGGCAGCGCCGGTGGCGAGTTGGACCTGCTGGTAGTCGCCGGGCGGAAGGTCCGCCTGGGCGGCGGAGGCGAGGGTGGCCGTGGGTGCCGTCGAGGCGGCACCGGCCAGGATGAGCGCGAGTGCGGTGAGTGTTCTCAGTCCCGCGCGAGGGCGCCAAGACATGGGGGGTTGTCCTTCCTGACGGTGAGTAATGTCAGGCAAGGCGCGCGCCGGCCGCGCTTGCCGGGTGCTGGTGCGGGGTTCGGCTGCGGACGTGCCGTACCGCCGCGTGTGGGCGCTGTGTGCGGTGTGCTGTGCTGTGTGCTGTACGTGAATTGCGCTGCAGGTGGAGGGAATTGCGGCACTCTGCTTGCGATTTGCATGCTGCTGAGTGCCGGTGAATATGTCAAGGCCCTGTCAAAATGCTGGTGCGGAGGAGGCCCCCGCCGACACCAGCGGGTTCCAGCCGCCGGCGGGACTGACCGGCCGCCTTCCGCAAGGTGCGACAGCTGTCAGCGATTGCGGCGATGGCCGGGGTGCTCAGGGCGGTTGCAGGCAGGGCGCCCGCTACCGCGGCTGCCGTACCGGCGGTGGTTGGTCTCGGAGCGGGGCGGTACCGGTCGACGAGGCGTCGGGTGCAGGGGTGCGGCGAAGCGAGTTCGCCGCTCGGCACCGTCGTGGTCTGTCGACCATGGTGTCGAAAGGTCGGTCGATCGGCGGACCCGTCCGCGCAGGGCGGAGGCGGGTTCTCCCGCGGAGGACAGGTTGTCGATGCGTCTGCATCCAGGTGAGACCGAGACTATTGGCTGGCGGGCGGTGACCGTGCTCGGTGCCGTCCGCCAGCTGCGCGATTATGTGGCGGCCATGCCCCAGGAGGCGGTGGTGCGCCGCGCCGCGGCGTGATGACGGCGCCGCCGTAGGAGTGGCCGACCAGGACGACTGGGCCGACGGCGGCGGGGCGTGCGTCACCTGTTCGTGGCGATCCGGTCGGTCGATGCGTGAGCTGATGGCCGGGGCCCGTTCCTGGACCGTGATCGGGCAGCATGGTCTTCAGCCCCGGCGCGAATGCCTGGGCGGCCGGCCAGCACCTCGAGCCGCTGGTCGAGTCCCTGACCGCCCGCTACGGTCGGCGCTGCGATCTGCAGGACATCCACTGTGCGGCCGACGACCAGGGCTCCAGCCGCCTCAATCCGCCGACGGTCGTGCTTCGTCACTGGGGAAGCGCGGCTTGTAGCTGCGGGATACCTCGTGCACCTTGCGGAGGCCGAGGAACCCCAGGACGACCGCGGTCACGATGGCCGTGGCGGAGGCGACCAGAGCCCGCAGGGTGTCTCCGGCGCCGGCGGCTTCGCAGATCACCGCGGCCAGAACGGCGGTGACGAAGGAGTTGATGATGCCGACGACAACAGGAGAGCCGGACAGCCAGTGTGTCACCCCGATCCGGCGGCGGAAGCTGTAGGTCGTCCAGATCCCTGGAGGGTCGTCGTGGTGGCTCGCGATGAGGTAAGGCTCCAGCTCCGGTGCGAGCTCGACGTACGCGTGCCGCAGCCGGTTCATGCCGATGATCAGCCAGGCGTCCTCGATGTCCGCCTCGATCAGCCGGAAGTACGTCCCGAACCCGACGAGCAGGACGACCGGCAGCACCAGCAGCGCGAACGTCGTGAACCCCGACCCGAACCCGGTCGCGTTGGCCACCAGCGAGAGCGCCACCACCGCGGCCGACAGCACCGTCAGATACGTGCCGGTCCGGCTGAAGATCTCCTGCCACGTCATGCTCCGTGTCGCCAGCAGACTCCAGTGCTCGGTTGCCAGGAACTGCGCATGCGGCGTCCCGGCATCAACAGCCTTGAGTTCTCTCATCCCCCGAGTGTGACCTCAGTCGTCGATGAGATTGGGGTGCCCGCCGGTGGTGTCAGGGGTGAGTTCGACGAAGGGCCTGCCGCGGGTTGCCATGCCCGTGCGAAGAGGGAGTCGTTTGTCGACAAGTTCGGTAGTCATTTCGAGGTCCCGCGCAGTGACCGCGATCGCCTTGGAGGCGGACCAGAATCAGCAGACGGCTTTTGCAGGGACGAGACGACAGGCCACGTCTCACTCGCCGGGCGGCTGTTGCGTCGACTCGGTGGACTGCGACAGCTCTTGCGTGATCCGTTGCCACACTCGGCCCAAAGGCGCGAAGGGGAGGTCGGCTGCGTCGACGCTGCGTGCCAGGACCACCACCCGTGTCATCCGCTGTAGTTGTTCCCGGCAGGAGCGACAGGTGGAGATGTGCCGCAGGGCATTGGTGTCCTCGCTGAGCGTCGAGGTGCCCAGGGCCAGCTCCACCAGGCGCGCGGGCTCGAGGTGTGCCACCGTACCCTCCGGTTCCCCTTTGCTTTCTGGCTTGTCGCCGATTCCGGCTCTGCACGCGGCGACAGGGTGCGCGGTGCCGTCTCAGGGCTGCGGGGGCTTGGCCGTGACGATGAGATTGGACTGGTAGCCGCCCAGCCTGGGCCTTGACGGAGGTGCGCAGGTGATCAAGGTCGCAGCGCCGCCGCGCTGCACTTCGAACCGGTCGCCGGGCCGTACCTCGTAGAGGGGCTGCGGACTCGCCGACGGCGCCGGTGTCGCTGTCCACGTGCCTCGTGACGCGAGCGTTCTTGGCGGCGCTCTGGGGCGTCTACCGGCCGCGTTGATGGGGCTGCATTGACAGGCGGGGCGAGTCCGAAGTCGGCAGGACGCGAGGCCGGGCCCGACGGTGACGGCTGCAGGGCGAGTGCTGCTGTCAGCGCGGTAGCTGTCACCGTAAGGCCGGTCAGCCGTCGAGCGGCGTCAGTCGCGCCGGTCGGCGACTCGGCGGGCCACCAGGACGCCCGTCGGTGTCACGGACACTGCGCCGACGGCAGCCCAGGCCAGCCACCGGCTGGGGGAGTTCGAGGCGAGGGCGGCGCCGTTGCCGCCCGCGTGGACTGACTTGGGGGCCGATTCCATGCGGGTGAACGACTGGGTCTTCAGCGCCAGGTTCTTGTCGTCGGCGCTGCCCCAGGCGTAAACGACGTTGCTGGTGCCCTCCTTGTGGTTCAGGTCGGCCGGGCCGATGGCAACGGTGTCCGTGCCGGTGAGCACGACATCGGCGGAGATTGTGCCGGCGTCGACGTCGGCGGTGGCCTCCTTGGGATTGTCGAGGTTCTTGAAGACCGGTTGCCCGTTGGCCCGGACGTCCACGGCGGGTGCGGCGGCGACGTGACGTACGGTCAGCCGTGCTTCGCCTGCGGGGACGTTCGACACGTCGTTGACGAAGGCCGTCAGCTGGGGCTTGCCGTCGGCGGAGAGGTGGGCGGCGACGGTGGCGTTCGCTTCTGCGGGTACCTCGACCTTCTTTTCGATGGCTGGTGTGCCGTCGGGGCCCTTGCCGGCCTCGAAGACCTGGATGTTGTAGGTGCCCGCGTCGAGGGGCTGGGGGGCGGTGACGGTGCCGGGTTTGAAGTCGCTGAGGAGTTCGTTGCCGTTGGCGTAGACGTCGACCGTCAGCCCGGGAACGCCATGGAAGACCGACACCATGGCCTTGTCGTCGCTGTTGGCGGAGTCCGCTGCCAGGGCGGGCGCGGTGAGGCCGAGCGCCAGGGCGCAGGTACCGGCCGTGGCGGCGATGGCGAGGGGGAGCCGGGAGGTCATGGGGAACATCCCTTCGGTCAGTGGGTCCACTGAGGGTGAGGACTTGTCCGTGTTTCCTGCGCCGGCGCCAAGACGGATGCGGGCGGGGCCGTTGCGTCGGCCTGTCCTATGCGTGCGGTCCTTCGGCGTGGCCTTGTTCCAGCACCCGGTGCAGACGGTGCAGGCCGCGGCGGGCGTGGCTTTTCACGGTGCCCAGGGGCATGCCGGTCCGCTCGGCGATCTGGGCGTGGGTCAGGTCGTCGTAGAAGGCCAGACACAACACCTCTCGCTGAGGCCGGGGCAGCCGCGACAGCTCGTCCACCAGCAGGACACGGTCCACGACGTCGTGCGGTGACCGGCCGTCGGGCAGCGGCGCTCCGGCTTTGCGGGCTTCAGCGTCGATCAGGGCCAGGCGCCTCGTCCTGGCCGCCAGTGCGTCGACGATCTTGCGGCGGGTGATGCCGACGAGCCAGGCGCCCAGGGGGCCGCGCTCAGGATGGAATCCGGCGCGCCCGCGCCACGCGCCGATGAACACCTGCTGGGTGATGTCCTCGGCCTCATAGGAGTCGCCCAGCGATCGGGTGGCCATGGTGTGGACGAGAGAGCCCCAGCGTCGGTAGATCGCCGCGAACGCGTCCTCGTCGGCGGCTTGCAGGCCGCGGGCGAGCTCGTCCTCGTAGAGGGTCTCTTCCGGCGGCGCGGCGCCGCCGGGTGACGCGAGGGAGGTGGCTGATCGCGTCTTGGTGCTCATGACCCGGTTCCTCCTGCCGTTCGTCAGGTGCCAGGTGGTGGGGCAGACAGTCCGGCGAGCCGTACGGGTCGCCGTGCGTGCCGTGGTGACCGGTGCGCGTTTTCCAGTCTTGGAGGCAGAAACGACGCAATCAACACGCATCGTTTGTGCGTCGTACGCTGGGGGTGTGAGCAGTAGCGACGACTCGGACCCGGGGCGCGCGGCCGGACTGCCGACCGGCGAGGTGGCCAGGCGGCTCGGGGTGGCGCCCACCACGGTCCGCTCGTGGGACCGCCGCTATGGCCTCGGTCCCGACGCCCACACAGGCGGCAGGCATCGCCGCTGGAGACCCGCGGACGTGGCTCGGCTGGAGCGCATGTGCGCCTTGACGGCGACGGGGCTTCCCCCGCCGAAGCCGCGCGCCTGGCGCGTGATGAAAAGCCGCTGCGCGACGAAGAGCCGCTGAACACCGACCAGGTCCGGCGGCGTGCCGCCCCGCCGCCACGACCGTCGGCCCGCGGGCACCGCCAGGCCGGCAGTGGCCTTCAGCTGGGCAGCGTGCGCCAGGAGTGCAGGGGCGTCGCCCGTGCGGCACTGCGCCTCGACGCCGCCGCTCTGCAGCAGCTGCTGGCGGGCACGATCGAGGAGCACGGCCTCGTCGACGCCTGGACAGAGGTGATCATGCCGACGCTGCAGGCGGTCGGCCGCAAGTGGGAGAGTTCGGGCGAGCGATACGTCGAGGTTGAACACTTCCTGTCGTGGCATGTCTCCGGCGCCCTGAGGCGCAGCGCACCGCACGACGTGGCTGACCGGCCGGGCGCCGTCACGCTGCTGGCCTGTGTGCCGGGGGAGAATCACACGCTGCCGCTGGAGGTGCTCGCCGCCGCACTGGCCGAGCGCGGCGTTCCGGTGCGCATGTTCGGCGGAGCCGTGCCCGCCGAGTCGCTGGTGGCGGCGGTGCGCAGGACCGGACCGACTGCGGTGTGCCTATGGGCGCAGTCGCGTACGACCGCCAGCCGGCCCTTGGCCCAACACGTGTCCGCCATGGAGTGGGGGATGCGCGGTGCTCGCAGGAGGCCGGCGGTTCTGACTCTCGGGCCCGGCTGGGCCGGCCATAAGGTGCCCGGTGCGTTGCCGCGCCCGACCGGGTTGGCGGAGGCCGTGGCGGCGGTGGAGTCGCTGATGCCGGGGTGACCGGCTCGGGGGTGCTCCTGGCGGAGGGTGGCGAGCTGCCGGCCGCGAGCGTCGTGGTCGCGACGGCCCCGGCCGCTGAGCCGCACGCCCTGCTTCGGCCCAGGCAGGCACAGGTGTGCGGGAACATCCCGCGTCCGGATCGGTCCAGGGGCGCCGGCGTCAGGCACCCGCGCCGCGCGCGAGGCACTCGACGGCCGGGTCGGCGGCGATGGATGAACAGCGCGGCTGAGGCCGCGGCCAGCAGGTGCGGTCCGAGTGCATCCAGGTGCGGTCCGAGTGCATCCAGGTGCGGTCCGAGTGCAACCAGGTCGGTCCGAGTGCATCCAGGAGCGGCCGGCGGCCGGAAGACACGGCACGGAAGAAGCCAGGGCCCCTGTCCGGGACCTGACTGCCGCGACGACACTCAAGGTCCGGAGCGAGGCGTGAACATCAACGGCGCTCGTGTGCTGGTGGCCGGCGCCACCGGCGTTCTCGGCAGCGCTCTCACGGCCGAGCTGGCCGCGCGGGGAGCCCGCCCGGCTCTCGCCGGACGCGACGCGATCCGGCTGGCTCAGGCCGCTCGCGCCCACCCAGGGTCTCCGACGGCGGAGTTCGACGCGTACGACCCGTCGTCCTGCGCGCGTGCGGTGCACGCTGTCGCCGCCGAGCTCGGGGGCCTCGACGCATGTGTGACGGCCTTCGGCGCCGTGGGCTTCGGTACCTCCCGCGAGGTGGGCGACACGGTCGCCGAGTATCTGATGGCGGTCAACTTCCTCGCCCCCGCCGCATTCTTCCGCGCCGCGCTCCAAGTCCTGCCACCTCACTCGGTGATCGCGGCCTTCAGCGGAGTGGTGGCCGAGGGTCCGCAGCCACGGATGGCCGACTACAGCGCTTCGAAGGCGGCACTGAGCGCATGGCTCGCTGCTGCCCGCCGCGAGGCGCGGGGCACTGGCGTGCAGGTGCTGGATGTGCCGCCGGGCCACCTTGACACCGGTTTGGCCGACCGGTCCGTCGCGGGAACGGCCCCGCCGATGCCCCCGGGTGGCGACCCCGGTCCGGTCGTCAAGGCGGTCGTCGACGCGATGGAGTCTGACGCCGAACTCGTGCGCACGGCTCCCGACGGAGCGCCCGTCGTCGAGCGGCGAGCCAGGTGAGCCGGCCCGCAACCCTTCCCGATCAGTGGTCCGACGTGGTCATCGTGGGCGGCGGGGCGGCCGGCCTCTGCCTCGCCCTTCAACTGACCGCGACCGCGACGACCACCCGTTCCGTCGTCGTGGTGGAGCCGCCGGAGGGGCCGTCACGGCCTCGTGAACGCACCTGGTGCTTCTGGGACGAAGGCTCATGCGACTTCGAGGAAGCGATCAGCGCCTCCTGGTCCCGCCTACGGGTCCACGGAACCGACGGCAGAGAGATCACGGTCGATCCGGTTCCGCTGCGCTACCGCATGCTGCGATCGACGCAGTTCGAGCAGTTCGTGCACGCCCGGCTGGCGGCGCACCCCCGCGCGCGTGTCCTGCGTGCCACAGCCGGTGCCGTACGGGACACCGCCGACGGGGCGGCCGTCAGCTGCGTGGCATCCGACGGCCGGCCGCTGACGCTGCGCGCCCGCCATCTCTTCGACTCTCGTCCCCTACAGGCTCTGCCTCCGGCTCGCACGTGCTTGTTGCAGCATTTCCGCGGCTGGTTCGTGCGCACGGCCGCGGAGCGGTTCGACCCCACGGTCGCCGACCTGATGGACTTCCGGGTGCCGCAGCCACGTCACGGCCTCGCCTTCGGCTATGTGCTGCCCCTCGCGTCCGACCGCGCCCTCATCGAGTACACCGAGTTCTCCCGTGCCCCGTTGACCACCGCGGCGTACGAGGCGTCGCTCGGCCACTACTGCCGAGAGATCCTGCGCCTGGGCGCGTTCACGGTGGAAGCGGCGGAGCAAGGTGCCATCCCTATGACCGACGCCCGCTTCCCGCGTCGGATCGGGCCCGCTGTCTTCCGTATCGGCACGGCCGGCGGCGCGACCCGACCCGCAACCGGCTACACCTTCGCCGCCGCGCAGCGCCAGAGCCGGGCCATCGCCGACGCCCTGGAGGCCGGGCGCCCCCTGGTGCCCCCGCCGCACGGGCGACGGGCGCTGGCCATGGACGCGGTACTCCTGCGGGCGCTGGACACCGGGCGGATCGATGGCCCTGACCTCTTCACCGACCTGTTCAGCCGGATCCCCACGGAACGGCTGCTGCGCTTCCTGGACGGTGCGACCACGCTCCGGGAGGAGTGGGCCATCGGACTGCGCACCCCCATCGGCCCGATGCTGCGCACCGCCGTCGAACTTCCCCTTCTGCCCTGCCACTTCCGTCCCGCACCACGTCCCGCATCACGATCCGCACCCCAATCCGCATTACGATCCGCGGAGAGCTCCTCATGACACTGCTGCGCGATGACGACCAGGAACGCGCCTTCGACCACGCGTCCCGTACCTACGACCGCCTCACGGCGCTCAACCCCGGATACCGCACCGAACTCCTGCGCTCGGCGCGCCGGCTCCGGCTGCCCGACGACGGTGAGGGTCTGCACGTACTCGATCTCGGCTGCGGCACCGGAACCTCCACCCGGGCCCTGCTGCGAGCCGCGCCCCGAGCCCGCGTCACCGCCGTAGACGCCTCGTCCGGGATGCTGCAACGCGCGCTGGCCAAGCCGTGGCCCGCACAAGTGCGTTTCCGTCACCTGAGGGCCGAGGACCTGGCGACGGCCGGCGAAGGGCCCTTCGACGCGGTCTTCGCGGCCTACCTGTTCCGCAACGTCACCGACCCCGACAAGGTCCTGCAGATCCTCAGGACGTTGTTGCGACCGGGCGGCCGCCTGGCCGTCCACGAGTACAGCCTCAGCGGCTCGCGCGTTGACCGCGCCCTGTGGCGTGCCGTGTGCCAAGGGGTGATTCTCCCGGTGGGCACACTCACCGGGGACGGCGCCCTGTACCGCCACCTGTGGCGCAGCGTCCTCACCTTCGACACCGCAGCCGCCTTCAGCGACCGGCTGACGCGCAACGGGTTCACGGACGGGCGCGCCGTCCGAGTCGGCGGGTGGCAGACCGGCATCGTGCACACCTTCCTCGCCCGCAACGGCCCTGCCGCGAACGGCCGTTGCGGGCATGCCGCGCACGCGGAGCCAGCCTGATGACCGGTGTGGCGCCCGTCGGCGCCCGCAGGGGCCGCGACCGCAAAGCCGAACGGCTGATGCCCGTACCCGGCAGGAGCCGGTTCGAGGGCGGGGACGAGCCGTCCGTCGCCGTGATCGGCGGCGGCATCGCGGGTCTCGCCGCGGCCACCCTGCTGGCCGAACGGGGCGCCCGCGTCATCCTCTACGAGCGGGAGGAGACCCTCGGTGGCCGTCTCGCCGGTCACCGAACCCGCCTGGCGGACGGCTCCGTCGTGACCATGGGCCGCGGCTTCCACGCGTTCTTCCGTCAGTACTACAACCTGCGTGGTCTGCTGCGGCGCACCGATCCCGCCCTTGCGCGGCTCACCCCCCTGCCCGACTACCCCCTGCGGCACAGCGGCGGCCTGACCGACAGTTTCGCCCGTGTCCCGCGGACACCTCCCTTCAGCGCCCTCGGTTTCGTGGCGCTCAGCCCCACTTTCGGCTGGCGTGACCTCGCGGCCATGGACGCCCGGGCGGCGCTGCCGCTGCTCGACGTGCGCGTGCCCGAGGTGTACGACCGCTTCGACCACGTCGGCGCGACGGAGTTCCTGGAACGGGTCCGCTTCCCGCAGGCCGCGCATCACCTGGCGTTCGAGGTGTTCTCGCGCAGCTTCTTCGCCGACCCGCGCGAGCTGTCCGCCGCCGAACTGCTGCTGATGTTCCACATCTACTTCCTCGGCTCGGCCGAGGGGCTGCTCTTCGACGTGCCGAACGAGCCCTTCCCACAAGCACTCTGGGAGCCCTTGGCCGACTACCTCCTGAGCCTTGGCGTCACAGTCCGCGCCGGCAGCCCCGTCGACGCCGTCCACCCGCGCGGGGGAGGGGGAGCCACGGTGCTGACCGACACCGGTGCCACCGCTCACGACGCGGTGGTGCTCGCCCTCGACACCGCAGGGCTGCGGCAGGTCGTGGCCGCATCCCCAGGCCTGGGCACTGGCCCGTGGCGCGACGATATCGCCGCCCTGCGCAGCGCCCCGCCGTTCCTCGTCTCCCGGCTCTGGCTGGACAGTCCCGTCCGCGACGACCGCCCGGGATTCCTCGGCACCAGCGGCTACGGCGGTCTGGACAACGTCAGCGTCCTGAACCGCTACGAGGGCGAGGCCGCCCGCTGGGCCGCCCAGAACGGGGGAGCGGTGGTGGAGTTGCACGCCTACGCCGTCGCCGATGCGCAACGGGGCCGGGTACAGGACCAGCTCGTGGACCAACTCCACTCGGTGTATCCGGAGACCCGTGAGGCGCACATCGTCGACTCCCGGCACGAATGGCGTTCTGACTGCCCGTTCTTTCCCGTCGCCTCCCATCAGCAGCGTCCCGTGGTGCGTACGCCGCATCCCTGGCTGACGCTTGCCGGTGACGCGATCCGCTGCGAGCTGCCCGTGGCGCTGATGGAACGAGCGGCCACCACGGGCTTCCTGGCGGCCAACGCGCTGCTCGCTCCCTGGGGCGTACGGGGCCAGGTGTTGTGGACGGTGCCCCGGGCGGGCCGCTCCTGGGTGCTGCGCGCACTCGGTGGCCTGGTCGCACGTTGAACCCCGCGCCGCCTGGTGCGGGGACTCCGCCTCAGCCTGGGAGCCTCAGCCTGGGAACCGGCCCGTGCTGCGCAGCGCCCAGCGTCGCTCGGCGTAGGCCAGGTCGTCGCGCCACAGCCGACCGGCGGCGCGGCGCATGAGCGGGCGGAGAGCCGGGGCGGCGGCCCGTGCGAGCGCGAACCCTTTGCGGTCCGAGGCGGCGACGATCGCCTCGGTCACGGCGGTCCGCGGCTGCCTGTGTCCCTCACCGGTCAGCGGCGTGGCATGGCTCTCCACGACGGAGGTGGCTCCCTCGCCCTCGGTGATACGCATGACGACCGTACGCGGTTCGGGTGCCGTGAACTCGGCGCGGACCGGGACCACCAACGAACCCGCCACCCGGAAGGAGACGTCGACGACGAACGCGTCGTCACCGCTTTCCCGTGGTGTGCGGGCCACGGCCAGGTCGACGAAGGAGTACGGGTGGAACCACGAGCCGTGCCAGGGGTCGAGCCGGTTGGCGACCACGTCCTGCGGCTCGCACCGCCCCACCGCCGTGAATACCGCCTCCAGCACGCTGCCCGTCGAGGGACGCACCGGCACCACCGGCATCCGGAGCGGCTCCTCGCCACCGACCTCGTCCAGCCGTACCCAGAGGAGTACTCCGTCGTCGTGGACGGGGTACGGCTCCCAGCCGGCGAACGGAGCGCCGTCCAGGGCCAGTCCATGCCAGTGGCACACGAGCCTGCCGCACACCACGCGGCTGTCGCGCAGGGGTGCGCCGAGGTGCGGGCAGGCGCCGGGACCGGCATGCACCAGGCCCGTGTCCGAGCGCCACAGCACGATCTCGACACCGCCGACAGTTGCGCCGTGCGGGCGCTCGCCGGCCCGGACGTCACGGGAGGCACCCACGACGAACCAGTTGCCCGAGGGACGCGCCGAGGCGGTCTTGAGCGCGTCGGCGATCAGGCCCGGCCGCGCGTCCTGCCAGGTGGGTTTCTGCGTCGCCCACTGCGGTGCGCGGCGACGCCGCAACGGTGGCGTCCAGCGAGGTTCGTGGGATCGGTCGGTCACGTTGCCTGCCCCTTCCGCTGAAGTGCGGGCTCACCCGCCGTGAGGACCGGGCCCGTGCCGCGGGCACGCCATCGGGCCTCGATGACGTGCGCAGCTCCGGCCGCGGCTGTGGCCGCACGGCGCCGGCGAGGCACCACCGCGCGAGTGTGCAGGACGGCGTAGTCCTGTTCCGCGATCGCGTCGAGGATGCCGCCGTACAGGGTGAACGCGGTGCGGATGCATGGACGCACCCGCGGGTCGAGCATGGCGATGCCGGGTTCGGCCGCCCGGTACACGCCGCGGGTCATGACCTCGACGTCGACGAGCGCCGCCCGGATCCGCCGGTCCTGACGGCCGGTGCGGCGGCTCCACTCCAGCAGCGACCGGTCGACGCCGTGGGCGGCGAGCAGGTCGGCCGGCAGATAGACACGGCCCCGGTCCAGGTCCTCGCCGACGTCGCGCAGGAAGTTGGTGAGCTGGAAGGCCACGCCCAGAGCCGCCGCGTGAGGTGCGGCCTCCTCGCGGGATACGACTGGGCCGAGCACCGGCAGCATCTGCAGTCCGATCACTGCCGCTGATCCGTGCATGTAGGTGCGCAGGGCGGCGTAGGTCGGATAGTCCGTGACGGTGAGGTCGGCCCGCATCGAGGCCAGGAACTGCGAGAACAGGCTGTGAGCGATGTCGTAGCGTGCGGCGGTGTCGGCCACGGCTCGGACCACGGGCTCGCCCGCTCCGCCGGAGTGCAGTGGGTGCGCGAGGTCCCTCTCCAGGCGTCGAAGCTGCCGGTCGCGCTCGTAGTGGGTCCGGCTCCGGTCGAAGTCGTCCACGATGTCGTCCGCCCAGCGGGCGAACCCGTACAAGGCGTGCACCGCGGAGCGTCGTTCCACCGGCAGCAGGCGCGTGGCCAGGAAGTAGGTGCGGCCGTGGCGGGCGTTGAGCTGCCGGCACCGGGTGTAGGCGGCACGCAGCGCGGGATCGGTGATCCCGGCGGCATCCAGTTCACGACGGGTCATCAGGAACCTTCCGCGGTGAGGGCGGACGGAACGCCGACGGCCGACGGGGTCGGCCGGGCAGCGCGGCTGGCGTGGGTGGCGCGGCCGGCGGTGACGCCGGTGATGCGGGCGGCGGCGAGCCTGCCGCTGATGAGGACCGTCGGCACGCCGACCCCGGGAGTGGTGCCGCAGCCGGCCAGTACGGCGTTGTCCAGGCCGCGCACCAGGTTGCGCGGCCGGAAGGGGCCCGTCTGGGCGAAAGTGTGGGAGACCGAGAAGGGACTGCCCGCCGCGTGGCCCCGAGCCGTCCAGTCCAGCGGAGTCACCAACAGCTCCTCCTGGATGCTGTCCCCGAACCCGCCCATGCCGCGCCGCTCCAGCTCGGTGACCAGGCTGTCCCGGTAGCGCGGGCCGAGCTCCCGCCAGTCGGCGGCGGACGGCCCGACGGAAGTGTTCGGGCACGGCGCCAGCACGTAGTGCAGATGCCGGCCGGCCGGTGCCAGAGCGGGGTCGTGGGTCGTCGGGCGGGTGATGAGCAGGGAAGGGTCGCTCATCAGCGTTCCCGAGCGGGTCAGTTCACTGAACGTGCTCTCCCAGGCCGTGCCGAAGGAGAGCGTGTGATGGGCCAGGCCGGGCCAGGTGCGGTCGGTCCCGACGTGCAGGACCACCGCGGACGGTGAGTGACGCAGCGGAACGGGACGCCGAGGAGAACGCCCCAGCAGCTGGTGGGCGGTGGACAGTTCACAGGTCAGTACCACCGCGTCGCAGGCAATCCGCTCGCCCGAGGTGAGGCGCACGGCACGCACCCTGCCGGCCGACCGTTCCAGTGTCCTGACCTCGGCCGACCACCGCAGGTCGCCTCCGGCTCCGGCGATCGCGTCGGCCATCGCGTGGGGCAGCGCGTGCATGCCGCCCTTGGGGAACCAGACGCCGGCCACGGTGTCCATGTAGGCGATCACGGCGTAGGCCGCGAGAGCTCGGGCGGGGGCGACGCCGGCGTACAGGGACTGGAAGGAGAAGACCCGGCGCAGACGGGCGTCGGAGAGGAAGCGGCCGATGCGCCGGTCGAGCCGGCCGAAGCCGCCGAGGGCCGCCAGCCGTGCCAGGTCGGCGTTGAGGAGCTGGAGCGGTGAGTCGAAGTTGGTGTCGATGAAGCGTCGCATCTGGGCCCGGTAGAGCCGCTCCAGCCAGTTCCGCAGGTCGCGGTAGCCCGCAGCGTCGGCAGGTCCGGCGAAGCGGCGCACCTCCGCCTCCATCGCCTCGCCGTCGGTGTGGACGTCCAGCGACGTGCCGTCCGCGAAGCACGCCCGATAGGCCGGATGCAGCGCCACCAGCTCGACCCGGCGGGTGAGGCTGTCGCCGACCGCCGCGAAGGCCTCGTCGGCCAGGTGCGGCATGGTCAACACCGTGGGCCCGGTGTCCAGTTCGTACCCGCCGAGTCGCATCCGGCCGGCCCGGCCGCCCGCGTCGGCCTCCCGCTCGACGAGCGTGACCCGGCGGCCGGCGCCCAGCAGATGGAGGGCGCAGGAGAGCCCGGACAGACCGGCGCCCACCACCACGACATGGTCGGTCGGACCCGCTACCGTCCTCACGCCTGCTCCTTGGCGCGGCTCAGGGCGACGCCCGCCGCCCGTTCGAGCAGCGACGCGAACTCCCGCCGTACGGAGGCCTCCGCGCCCGTCTGCTCGAAGTGCCGCAGACTCATGGCCGCCAACTCGGCGATCTTCGACTCAGTGACGGCCCGGGCCCCGGTCCACTCCAGGGCCGTACGCATCCGCTCGACGGTCACCTGCGACCGGTGGGCCGTGCCAGGGGCGAGTGCCTCGGCGGCTGCTTCGTCCCCGGACGTATCCGCGAGTCCGACCGCGACGGCGAGCAGGTAGGTGAGCTTGCGCGACCGCAGGTCGTCGTCGGCCGGTTTGCCGGTCAGCGACGGGTCGCCGAAGGCGCCCAGCAGGTCGTCGCGGAGCTGGAAGGCCAGGCCCGCACACCGTCCCGCGGCTCGCAGCCCGCCGACGACGCGGGGGTCGGCCCCGGTCAGTGACGCGCCCAGCGTCAGGGGCCGCTCCACCGTGTACAGGGCGCTCTTGAGCGTGGCGATGGTCAGCGCCTCGTCCACATCGGACGAGCCGGTCGCCTGGGCGTACAGGTCGCGGTACTGCCCGGCGACCATTTCACCGCGCAGGGCCCGCCACTCGTCGTAGAAGCGCGCACCGTGCGGTGAGCGCAGGGCCGTTTCCGCCATCAGATCGTCTGCCCAGGTCAGCGCGAGATCGCCGACGAGTACGGCGGCATTGGCCCCGAACGACTCGGAGGAGCCGGTCGTCGGTGCGGCCCGGTGCAGGCGTGCCAGGTCGACGTGTACCGCCGGGCCGCCCCGGCGCAGCGGCGATCCGTCCATCACGTCGTCGTGTATGAGGGCGCACGCCTGGAGAAGCTCAAGGGCAGCCCCGGTGCGCAGAAGGGCGGTGGCGTCGCCCGAGCCGCCGGCGGCCCGCCATCCGCACCACACGAACGCGGTACGCAGCCGCTTCCCGCCCCGCCGGATCAGCCCGGCGACACGGTCGGCCACATGCCCGGCGAACACCGGGTCCACCTCGCGGGCCTGGCGCAGCCGCGTGTCGAGGACCTGCTCCAGAAGAGCTTCGACGCTTGTGACCGAGTCGAGGGCCGTCGCGGGGGAGTCGACAAGTCCGGCCGGTTCGGCCACCGTCGGCCTCAGTCCAAGCATGCACGGCCCCTTTTCACTCTCCGTCACCTGCACACCAGTACTTCTGCCGCCGCGGCTGATGTGGATGCGCCGTTCTCCGCCCGGCGGACGATCTGCCGAGGGCCACCGCCCACGGACGTGCGCCCCTAAGGCGGGGTGTCGCCGCATGGGTCAGCCCGTGTCGTGTACCTGGGCCAGGACCGTGCGCAGGCAGTGCGCGCGTACGTCGTCCGCGTCCAGGTCGTTCCACCAGCCTGGCAACGGGGCGGTGTGGTGCAGCGCGTTGGAGTGCCGGTAGTCCTCGCCGAAGTACCAGTACAACTGCCACACGTACTCCCGCCAGCCGGCGATCTGCCGGACGAAACCCTCCACGCTGTTCAGCGGGGCCCGCCCCTCGCGCCACGCCGACTCCGCCTGCTCCACGCATTCGGCGGGATCGAGCAGGCCCAGGTTGAGCGAGGACGACAGCAGGCTGTGGCTCATGACGGGGTCGGCGGCGAGCATGGCGTCCTCGTACGGCCCGAACGTGCCGAGCCGGTGTTCCAGGAACCGGCACAGGGCTGCCCGGGCCTCGGTGCGGGTCGCGGGGAACTGGCGTGGCCCGTCCCGGCCGACGAAGGACACGTCGCCGTCCCTTTCCCAGCGGTCGAGATCGTGGCGGACCTCGTCGTCGATGTCGTCCTCGCGTGGGCGGTAGGGACGGTCGACGGGCAGGGCGGTGGCGTCGCGGGGCGGAGGCTGCCGGTTGTCATGATCGAGGTTCCACCGGCCCCCGGCCGGCTGGTCGCCGTCCATCAGCAGGTCGTGTTCACGCCGGACCCAGTGGTAGAAGCTCTCCTGACGCAGACGCTCGCCGCCCTGGGCGTCCGCCCATCCGGCGAAGGCGGGCATCGGCACCAGGAATCCGCGGGCCGGTCCCATCGCGATGTGCGACAGCGAGCGCACCAGCCGTACGGCGGCGTGCGAGGTCGGGTGGGGCACGGTCACCGGGCCGTGGCCCGCTGCTCGGGCCAGTCCTTCCCGGTAGGTGTCGGAGCGAACGTACGTGACCCGGTCGCCGAGTTCGGCCGCCCGGTGGCGCATCGCGGACAGGACCAGGTGCGCCTTGGCCCGGTGAAAGCGCCGACGCCGGAACACCGACCGGCCTCGATCATCACCAGCGGCGAGTCATGGCCGAGGCCGCTGTCCTCGGACGGGCGCAGGAAGTGCGGACCGAGCTGATCGCCGAAGAGCCAGTGCATCAGGCACTCCCGCCGTCAGTCCCGGCCGCGCGCGCGTTTGAACCGTGCCAGGCCGTCACCGAGATCGATCAGCGGTTGCGGATAGTCCACCTGCGATCGTTCGTGTTCGGGCATCCGCCAGGGCTCGTGGACGTGGGCGACCGCCACATCCCGCAGTTCTGGCACCCAACGACGGACGTATTCTCCCTGCGCATCGAAGCGTTTGCCCTGGACCACCGGGTTGAGGACGCGGTGGGGACGGGTGTCGGTGCCGGTTCCGGCGACCCATTGCCAGTTGAGCTGGTTGTTGACGACGTCGCCGTCCACCAGCAGGTCCAGGAAGTGGCGGGCGCCGATCCGCCAGTCCACGTACAGAGTCTTGGCCAGGAAACTCGCCACCAGCAGACGCGCCCGGTTGTGCATCCAGCCCTCGTGGCGCAGCTGGCGCATGGCCGCGTCGACGACCGGGTAGCCGGTACGGCCGTCCCGCCACGCGGCGATGTCCTTAGCCGCCTCCTTCTCGGTCCGCCACTTGTCGTTGCGGGTGCGGTAGTCCCGACGGGAGGCGTCCGGGCGCGCGGCCAGAACCTGGTGGTGGAAATCGCGCCAGCACAGCTGCCGTACGAACGCATCCGCCCCCGCCCCACCGCGTTCGCGGGCCCGCTGGACGAGTTCCGCAGGGGAGAGAGCACCGAAGTGCAGGTAGGGCGACAGCCTGGACGTGGCGTCGCCCGCCAGATCGTCGTGCCGATCCGCGTACTCGGACAGGTCGCTGCGCGCCCACCGGCTGAACCGGTCGCGCCCCGCCGCCTCCCCACCGTCGGGCAGACCCGGCGAGATGTCGGACAGCTCGTCGCGGGAGGGCAACGGCTCGCCCTGCACTGCGTCAGGGACGTGCACGGCGCGCGGCGCCGCGCAGACCTCCCTGAGCCGCTCCTGGGACCATTTGCGGAAGTACGGGGTGAACACGGCGAAGTGATCGGAGCCGGCCGGCGTCACAGCGCCCGGGGCGACGGCCGTGACCACCGTGTCGTGCACACGCAGCGCCACGCCCTGTGCGCGCAGACCGTCCCGAAGCTGCTCCTCCCGCCGGTGGGCGTAGTCGGTGACGCCTGCAGCCATGTGCACCTCGGTCGCTTCGCACTCCGTGGCCACCGTGCAGACCTCCTGAAGCACTGGCCCCTTGCGTACGACGAGCCTGCCTCCACGACCGCGCAGGGAGGCGTCGAGGTCGGTCAGGCAGTCGGCGAGGAAGGCGCTGCGGTTGGGCACGTCGAAGCCGGCCGCGTGGACCCCAGGATCGCGGACGAACAGCGGTACCACCTCATCGGCCGACGCGAGGGCTGCGCGCAGCGGTGGATGATCATGCAGACGCAGGTCCGAGGTGAACAAGACGACCGCGACGGTCATGGCGATGCTCCTGAGAATGCGATCCGGTGTTGAGTGTCACTGCCCGCTTCTTCCCTCACGCCGCGCAGTACGGATGCGGTCCGGGTGAGAGGTTGCCCGCCGTGCGCTCATGCCCTTGGCTGCCGCTTGGGTGATGTTGCGGGCCATACCCCCGAAGACGACCGCGTGGAACGGAGACACGGACCACCAGTAGGCGTGGCCGAGCAGCCCACGGGGGTGGAACAGGGCGCGCTGCCGGTAGCGGGTGCGGCCGTCCTCGTCCGTCGCTGCGTACATCTCCAGCCACGCCAGGCCCGGCAGCCGCATCTCCGCCCGCAGCCGCAGCATCCGGCCCGGCTCGATCTCCTCGACCCGCCAGAAGTCCAGTGAGTCGCCCACCCGCAGGCGCTCGGCATCGCGTCGGCCGCGCCGCAGGCCACCACACACACCTGACCTGCTTGGCATCGGGCCTCCGTCAGGGCATCGGCGATTCGGCCAACCCGTGGCGTCCGCCGACGGCCCCAGTACCGCGTCCACGCGTTCGGCCCCTTGCGCTTCAAGGTCCCCATTACGTCCGGAATCGAGTGCGTTCGATTCCCTCGCCGCGTCGTTATGCCGTGCACCGCCGAGCCATCCAGGTGCGGCACGACTCCCGAGGAGGGATCTGGGTGACATTGACTGACGCCTCGACCGACAGCGCCGAGACGCCGCCCCCTCCGCCGCCGGCCACCATCAACTTCGAGGGCAAGTTCGGCAAGAACCCGCTGGCAGACGCCAGTTTCGCGGCCATGTGCCGGCGGCTTCCCGCCGTGCTCGGGCATACCGCACGGATGGCGTGGGCCGTCGACAGAACCGGTGTCGTGCTGCTCCTCATCTGCCAGGCGCTGACCGGCATCGCGGCCGCTGCCGTCCTCGTCTTCACCGCACAGGCGATGACTCACATCCTCGGCAGCGGTGCCGTGTCCGAACGTCTGCACGTCGCGCTTCCCGCTCTGGCCATCGTGACGGCAGCCGCAGGCGTCGGCCGCATCAGCAGCGCGCTGTCTTCCTACGCCGACGGACGCATCACACCCCTCCTGACGACCGAGGCGGACATCGCGCTCGTGACCGCCGTCTGCCGCGTCGAGTCGAGCGCGTACGGCGAGGACGGGTTCGCCGATCGACAGGAAGCCGCCGAGATCGGCGTCACCCGGACCCGGTTGATGGTGCAGGACGCCCAGCGGTACATGTCCGCCCTGATCCGCATGATCGCCGCGAGCGGCGTCATCTCCACGCTGCACCCGCTGATGCTGCCCCTGCTCCTGCTGGCCGTCCTCCCGGCCGGCGCCGGCGCCGTGCTGTCGGCACGCGTCGACTACGAGACCCACTACCTCAACGTCGGCGACCGCAACGTCAGGTCGATGATGCGCTGGTGGGCCACCTACTCCCGCTTCGGCGACGAAGTCCGCGCCAACGGCATGACGGACTACCTCACCTACTGGTACCGGGCCCTGTCCGACCGGATCGACCGACGCACCCTGACCGCCGCCCCGCGCATGCTCCGCATCACGCTGACCAGCAGCGCTCTGGGCGGTATCTTCCTGCTGGGCACCTGGGCCACCCTCGCCTGGCTGGCCACCACCGGCCGGGTCGCCCTGCCCGTCGCGGCCACCGCCGTCGTCGCCGTCCAGACCACACTGGCCGCGCTCTCCCAGTTCGTCATCCACGGCGCAGCCATGTTCCACACCTCCCTCTACCTCGCCGACATGCGTTCCTTCCTCGACATGGCCGACGAACGCGCCCCCAGCGCGGCCAATCGACCATCCCGGAACGCGTGGATGAAATCCGACTCGACGAGGTCGCGTACCAGTACCCCGGCAAGGAGGAACCCGCCGTCGCAGGCGTGTCACTCACCCTGCGCCGCGGAGAGATCCTCGCCATCGTCGGGGAGAACGGCTCCGGCAAGTCGACCCTGGCCAAACTCATCACCGGCATCCTGCTCGCCGACAAGGGCCGCGTCCTGTGGGACAACGCCGACCTCGCCCACGCAGATCCCGACGCGGTGTGGAAACGCACCGCACTGGTCCCGCAGAACTTCGCCTGTTGGCCCCTGCGCGCCCGCGAGAACATCACCCTCGGCCAGCCGAAGTCACACGACGACGCACCGGTGTGGGACGTCGTCGACGCCATCGGTATGCGCGAGGCGATCGAGGAGCTGCCCCAGCAACTCGACACCCTCCTCGCCAAGGAACTGTGGGGCGGAGCCGAGTTGTCCGGCGGGCAGTGGCAGCGTCTGGTGTGCGGCCGGGCGCTCTACAGGCAGACCCCGCTGCTGATTCTGGACGAGCCGACCTCACAGATGGACGCCCGCGGTGAGCACGCCATCTTCCTTGAGATCAAACGGATCGCCGCCGAGCGCATGACGATCGTCGTCACCCACCAGCTCGAAAACACCAAGCTCGCCGACCGCATCCTCGTCATGGACAAAGGCCGTGTCATCGAACAGGGCACGTACGACGACCTGGCCGGCGGTGGGGGCCTCTTCGCGGAGCTCGTTGCCCTGGCTCAGGACCGGTGACGGCCGCGGTCGGCCGTATGGCACCTCAGTCAGCCTGGGGGTCGCCGGTTCGACACGATGGTTCGGCGGTGGCGGCGAGCAGAGCGGTGTCGTCGTCGACGCGGTCGGGGGTGTTCAGCAGCTCCAGGGCTCGTTCGGTGATCTGCTGGGGGTCGGTGCGGGTGGCGGCGGGCAGCGCGCCGCAGGTCTGGCGTAGGGCCTCCAGGCAGCAGTCCAAGGACAGTGCCCGGTTTTCCACCAGGCCGTCGGTGTACAGCAGCAGACTGGAGCCGGGCGGGAACGCCACCTCGCGGTCGACCGGGGTGCTGCCCAGCCCCAGCGGCAGCGCCGGGGGCAGCTCCAGATAGGCGGTGTCGGTGGCTATCAGCAAGGGCGGCAGGTGCCCGCTGGCGGCGTAGCGCAGGCGGTGGCGGTGTGGGTCGTAGACCGCGTACAGGCAGGTGGCAAATCGTTCGGTGGCGAGCGACTGCAGGTAGGCGTCCAGCCTGGCCAGCACCTGGGCCGGGCTGGCGCCTTCCATCGCGAGGCTGTGCAGGGCGGAGCGGAGTTGGCCCATCACGATGGCGGCTTCCACGTCGTGGCCCATGACGTCGCCGATGGCCAGCCCCACGGCGCCGTCGGGCAGTGCGAGCACGTCGTACCAGTCGCCGCCGACCTCGGCGCCGCGGTTGCTGGCCCGGTAGTGGGTGGCCAGGCGCACCCCGGGCACCTGGGGCAGGTGGTGGGGCAGCAGGGCGCGCTGCAGGGTCAGGGCGAGGTGGCGTTCGTTGTGGTACCGGGTGGCGTTGTCGTAGGCCAGGGCCAGGCGGTGGGTGAGGTTCTCCAGATACTTGTGTTCGACCGCGGAATAGCCGGTCTGCCGGACCAGTACCAGGGCCCCCAGTGTCCGGTCGTGGGCATGCAGCGGCAGGGCGAGGTTGGCGGCGGGCGGTGGGTGCGGGCCGGCTGGGGCCGGGGCGGTGCCGTTGATCGCGTGGGTGGCGGCGGTGGCCAGGGCTTCGGGGGAAAGAAGGGGGGCGCCGGCGATGTAGGCCGGGGGCGACTGTGCCGGGGCGGGTGTCGCGGCGGTGAGGTGGATGCTGATCTGGTCGGCGAAGTCGGGCAGCAGGATCTGGCCGACGGTCTGGAGTATCTGTTCCGGGTCGAGGGTCGCGGACAGCCGCAGGCCCGCGTCGGCCAGGGAGGCCAGCACGGCCAGTTGGCTGCGGGTCTCGGTCAGGACCTGTTCGCGCAGCCGGGACAGCTCCAACCCGGTGCGGACGCGCGCCAGCAACTGGCGTGCGGAGAAGGGTTTGGCCAGGTAGTCGTCGGCTCCGGCCTGCCGGCCCTGCATGGATTCCTCCTCGCCGGCGCGGGCGGTGAGCAAGACGATGGGCAGGCGGGCGGTGCGCGGGTCGGCGCGCAGTGCCCGGACCAGCTCGAAGCCGTCCATGCGGGGCATCATCACGTCGCTGAGCACCAGCTGCACCGGCTGCGCCAGGGCCATTTCCAGGGCGGCCCGGCCGTCGGCGGCAAGCAGCACGTCGTAGTCGGGCTCCAGGAGCTGGGCGAGGTAGGCGCGCATGTCGGCGTTGTCGTCGACGACCAGCAGGCGGGCCCGGTGGGGACGATCGGCTTCGTGCGGCTGGGGGCTGTGGGGGGCGTCGTGCGTCGCGGGGGCGTGCGGGGTGGGTGCCGCGGGGGCGGCCGGGGCGGGGACGGGGTCAGCCGCCAGCCAGCCCAGCGCCTCGTCCACATAGGCCGCGGCGCGGCCGGACCGGCCGCCTCCGCCTTCCCCGGGGGTTTCCCGGGTGATCCAGCGCCGGCGGCGGGCGGGTCCGGGCGTGGCCGGTGGGCGGCGGCGAAGGGCAGGTCCACGGTGACGTGAGTGCCCTGGCCGAGCCGGCTTTCCACACCGACGGTGCCGCCGTGCGCTTCCACGAGGTCCTTCACCAGCACCAAGCCGAGGCCGCTGCCCTCATGGGAGCGGGAGCGGGCGCCGCGGACCCGGTGGAAGCGCTCGAACAGGCGCGGAAGCTCGTCCGCGGGGATACCGGTTCCGGTGTCGGTCACGGTCAGCCGGGCTCGGTCGCCGGCCGCGGCCACCTGCACCCGGGCGCCGCCGGTGAAGGTGAACTTCAGGGCGTTGCTGAGCAGGTTGAGGATGATCTTCTCCCACATCTCCCGGTCCAGGGACACCGGCCTGGACAGCGGCGGGCAGTCCACCTCCAACGTCAGCCCGGCCGCCTCGAAGGCGGAACGGAACACCCCGGCCAGCTCGGCCGTGGCACCGGCAAGGTCGACCGGCTCCAGGGCCGGGCGTATCTGTCCGGCCTCGGCCCTGGCGACCTCCAGGAGGGTGTTGACCTGCTTCAGCAGGCGCAGGGCGCCACGCTCGGCCAGCTCCAGCTGCTCGCGCCGCTGTGGCCGCTCCTCGTCGGCCAGGGCCTGCTGGAGAGGGCCCAGGAGCAGGGTGAGCGGGGTGCGCAACTCATGGCTGACGTTGGCGAAGAAGGTGGTCTTGGCCCGGTCCAGCTCGGCCAGCGCCTCCGCCCGCCGGCGCTGCTCGTCGTGAGCGAGCGCGGCCGTCAGCGCCCCGGCCACGGCGGAGGCGAGCACCTCCAAGAAGTCCCGGTATGCCCCTGCCGGCGGGAAGCAGGGGTTGACGCCCACCACCAGGACGCCCTCCACCTGGCCCGCACAGTCCAGCGGCAGAGCCAGCGCCTGCTCGACCGGGAGCCGCGAGGCCGCGGCGTGCCGCCCGGCCGTGTTGCCTCGGGTGAACGCCGCAGCCGGCAGCGTGGCGGGGGCACCGTCGGCAACCACCTGAGCCAGCCGGGCCGCGACCTCCGACCCGTCGGCCGCACTCAGCGAGGCGGATTCGGGCGCCGGCTGCAGCCCGGCGGAGGCGGCCGGCCCCAGCATCCCCGGCTCGGAGGCAAGGTAGAGGCCCAGAAACGGGATCTCCTCGGGATAGGAGCCCAGCACCTCTGATACGACGCGGGCGACCTCGCCCGGGGTGACCAGACCGGCGGTGCGGGCGCCGGTCTCGCTCAGCAGGCGCAGTCGGCGCTCGCCCAGTACCCGGCCGGTGGTTTCGGTGATGATCTGCAGCACGCCGCCGGCGGTGCCGTCGTCCAGTAGCACGGGCTGAAAGGAGGAGTCGAAGTAGCACTGTTCCGGAAAGCCGTGGCGCTCCATGACGAGCGGCTCATCGGGGATCAGCAGGGACTTGCGGGTGTCGATCACATAGTGGAAGTGGGAGCTCACGGGGTGGGCCCAGACTTCGGGGAACACATCCTTGTAGGGCTTGCCGAGCGCCCAGGGGTGTTTGGCGCCGACTATGGGTGAGGAGCCCAGGTTGTACAGCGTGGCGAATTCGGTACCCCAGTACAGAGCCATCCCGTGCTCAGAGGTGAGCATGAGGCGCAGGGTGTCCACCAGGGGCCCCGGCCAGGACTCAGGGGGCCCGAGCGGCGTCGTCGCCCACTCGATCCCGGCCAGAAGCTCGCCGAACGCGCCGGCCTCGGCGAACATCCGGGCCGCCGCGGTGCGCGGGTCTTCGGGCCGGGTCATCGAGAGATCTTCCTCCTGGCGCCTACGTGATTCGCCCGCGCCCTCCCAGCGCTGCCAAACGCTCACAGCGGATCTTCCGAGCAGATCGGACGCCGGATCCGACGGTTCCGGCTGTACTCCTGCCAGAACTGCAAGGTTAAAATATTCTAAACTGCGATTTGCTCAGAAGTGTACGTATTCAGCCGCACACCGACGGCGGCGATCATTGACTCGCAGTCCCTGCGGGCTGCTGACACCGTCAGCGCCGACGATGTGGGCAGCGACGGCGGGAAGGACCCGGCCGTCGCCCTGCACCGCCTATGCCTGACCGACCCGCGCTCGTCGCACCCGGACCGGCCGGGCCAGTTCCTGGCCGGCGGCGCCCCCTGGTTCCTCACCCTCTTCGGCCGCGACGCGCTCTGGGCCGCCCGCATGCTCCTCCTGCTCGGCACCGATCTCGCCGCCGGCACCCTGCGCACGCTGGCCCGCCGCCAGGACGCCGTCACCGACCCGGCCACGGAGGAACAGCCGGGCAAGATCGTCCACGAGGTACGCCGCGCCGCCCTCCGGATCGCGGACCGTCTCTCCCTTCCGCCTGTGTACTACGGCACCGTGGACGCCACCCCACTGTGGATCACCCTGCTCCACGACGCCTGGCGCTGGGGCACGGCCCCGGCAGAGGTCGAGGAGCTGCTGCCGCACGCAGAGGCGGCACTCGCCTGGATGCGCGAGGCGGCGGACGCGAGCGGCGACGGGTTCCTCAAGTACGTCGACCAGACCGGCCACGGCCTGTCCAACCAGGGTTGGAAGGACTCGGACGACTCCATCCGCTACCGCGGCGGCCGCCGCGCCCACGCACCGATCGCCCTGTGCGAAGTCCGGGCGTACGCCTACGAGGCCGCCCGCGCCGGGGCCGCACTGCCGCGCGCGTTCGGGCGGCCGGGCGCGGACGCCTGGGAGGACTGGGCGGACCAGCTGGCGACCCGCTTCCGCGAACGCTTCTGGGTGAGGACGAGAACGGCCCGTTCCCCGCGGTCGCCCTGGACGGCGACGGCAAGCCGGTCGACTCCGTCACTTCCGGCTTCGGTCATCTCCTCGGCACGGGCCTGCTCAACGCGGAGGAGAGCGCGCTGCTGGCCGCCCGCCTCGCCGGCCCGGACCTCGACGCGGGACACGGCCTGCGCACCCTGAGCAGCGACGCGGTGGCTACAACCCCTTTGGCTACCACGTCGGTGCGATCTGGCCGCACGACACCGCGATCGCGGTCCACGGCCTGGTCAGGGCCGGTTTCCCGGGAGCCGCCGCGTCCCTGGCGGACGGTCTGCTCGCGGCGTCGGCGGCATTCGACGCCCGCCTTCCCGAACTCTTCGCCGGCCACGGCACCGAGGCGGGCACCGGGCCCGCTCCCTACCCCGCGTCCTGCCGACCCCAGGCTGAGAAGCGCCGGGACGGCCGGAACCACGCACACGGCGACACGAGAATGGCCACGGCAGGATCCTCCGCAGATGGGTGCAGCTGGGTAAGGAACGATTGCCTGCCGACCCCAGGCCACGTGTCAGAGGAACCGGCGGATCGGCGCGACTGCGGTCTCCTGCAACCGCTGCGTGATGGAGCGGCTCCGCCAACGACCCCGCTCCATCAGTTCACTCGCACGCAGATCCTCGTCGAAGTGCCGGTCCAGGGTGGCGGTGAAGTCCTCGTCCAGGACCGTGAGCATCACCTCCTCGTCGTGGTCGAGGGAGCGGCGGTTGAAGTTGGTGGAGCCGATCAGCGCGGCGACGTGATCGACGGTGATCACCTTCGCGTGCATCATCGTCGGCTGGTACTGATAGATCCGTACGCCGCAGGCCAGGAGGTCCTCGTAGAAGTTCTGGCCGGCCAGCTGGCAGACGCGCTTGTCGGTGTACGGGCCGGGCAGCAGGATCTCCACTTCCACCCCGCGCCGCGCGGTCGTGCACAGCAGCTCGACGAAGTAGGCGTCCGGGGCGAAGTAGGCGGTCGCCAGCCGGAAGCGCTCCTGCGCCGACTCCACGGCGACCCGCAGCAGCGTCTGCATGTCCTGCCAGCCGAAACTGGCCGAACCGCGCACCACCTGCACCACGGCAGCGCCTTCGGGGGTGTGCTCGGCGAAACGGTCGCGGTCGTCGAACAGGGTGTCGTGGCACTCGGCCCAGTTCTGCGCGAAGGCGGCGGCGATCCCGTCGACAGCGGGGCCGCGCACCTGGACGTGCGTGTCGCGCCACTCATCCGGATTGCGGGCGTTGCCGCACCACTCCTCTGCGATGCCCACGCCGCCCGTGAAGGCCGTCTGCTCGTCGACCACGAGCACCTTGCGGTGGCAGCGGTGGTTCTGCTTGAGCGGGGAGAGGTACAAGGGCTTGCGGAACCACGTCACTTCGGCGCCGGCCCGCTCCATCAGGTCCAGCAGGTCCTGCTCGATGAGCCGGCTGCCGAACCCGTCCAGCAGAAGCCGCACCCGTACGCCGTCGCGGGCTCGGTCCGCCAGGGCTTCGGCGAAGTGGCGAGCTATCTCGCCCCTCCAGTACACGAACGTCATCATGTCCACGGAGTGCTCGGCGGCACGGATGGCGTCCAGCATCGCTGTGAAGATCTCGTCCCCGTTGCGCAGCGCCACCAGCGCATTGCCTTCGGTCGCGGCGATCCCGATCAGCCGCTCCAGCCGACGCCGCATTCGCTGCTTGCGCTCGGCCATGGAGCCGTTTGGCGCGACGGGCGACTGCTGGGGCGACTCGGACCCGCTGTTCGTGATGGTCATGACTCCCCTTGGCCGGCCCGAGAGGGCTACCCCGTACGCCGGCCACCGCCGGGGCGAGGTTCGACTGTACTCAGCCGCACGCCGGTCGGACCGGCCCGCGTACCCCGCAATCGGCTCCGTCGTGACCTTCGCCTTCAGCGAGCCTTCAACGACCAGGAGGCGCCGCCAGGAGCAATAGCTGAAACGTGCCGGTGACTTGGCGCGTCTGTCAGTTGTGGAGGGCCTGGGGGAGGGTTTCGCGGCAGTCGATGAAGGTGTCGACGCCGACGAGCCGGATGGTGCGCTCCACGGGTTCGGCGAGGGCGGCGAGGCGGAGCCAGCCGCCGGCCTCGGCCAGGCTGCGGTGGGCGGAGATGAAGATGTTGATGCCGGTGGAGTCCATGAAGCTGACGGTGCTCATGTCGACCACGACGCGCGGCCCGCCAGGGGTGGTGAGGGTCAGGGCTTGCCGCAAGGGTTCGCAGGTCTGCTGATCGATCTCGCCTGTGGCGGTCACCACGCGGACACCGTCGTCGATGGTGGTGGTCACCGACAGCCGGCCCCGTTGCCCGGCCCGTTCGGTCGCCGTCATCTCTTGCTCAGCCATATAGGTGATCCTGGCACGTCGGGTTCTACGACCCAAGTGCTACCCGCTTCGTATGAGTGAACTCTCTGGATGGTGGAGCCGGCAAGGCGTGCTCGGCGTCACCGTACGCGGGGGAGTCAACCGGCTGCCCGTGGGTAGGCGGGGGCGTGTGGACCGGGAGCGACGGCATTGATGAGTGAAGTGGGGCCGTTGGACGAGGACGGCAGGGCGCGGGGCGGCTCTTCGTCCTTGCAGACCACGGTGGCCCTGGAGGGCGGCGGAGCGACGATCGCTCAGGCCCGTCATCTGGCCGTGGACTTCCTCTCCCGGGTACAGGACCGGCATGGGATGCCTGTGTCGCAGCGTGCCGTGGAGCTGACACAGCTGGTTGTCAGCGAGCTGGTCACCAACGCCCGCAAGTACGCTCCTGGGCCGGTGCTGATGCACCTGGGTGTGGCGGGCGAGGCGGTGGAGGTCGTGGTGTGGGACTCCGACCCGGTCCTTCCGGTGGCCCGGGCCGCCGATGCCGGCCGTGTCGGCCAGCACGGCCTGGAGATCGTCATGGCCGTGGCCGAGGGCTTCGAGGCGCAGCGAGAGCCGGTCGGCAAACGCATCACGGTCCGCATCACCCTGCGCGATGATGCCGACGTCACGGGATGCCGGGTCCAATAGGCGGGCCTTGGGCCCTCGACGTGGTTCACGGCGCAGATGACCGTGCGGTGGTGCAGCTGCTGGTGCTTGGCGCGCAGCCGCTCCGCCTCGGCCCGCAGGCCGCTGCCTGTGGTGCGGGGCGCCGGATCAGCGCGTTCGGAGGCAGCCACGAGCTCAGCCACGACTTCAGCCACGGGGGCTACGTCCCGAACCCGCACCCCACCACACGAGTAGCCACTCATTCCATGTCTCGGGCACTGGGGTTGGCGGAGGGCTTCCAAGCGGCTTCCGCCGCTGGGGTGGTGGGATGGGTGGGAAATACCTGGTCCAGGCCGACGAGGCGGAAGATGCGATTGACACGGTCGGGGACGGCGGCCAGGACGATTCCCGCGTCGGCGGTCAGGGCGTGATTGCGGGCGGCGATGATGACGGTTCACCGCGCTCGTAGCCGAGCCAGTCCAGCAGGGTCGTGTTGATCTTTGCTATCCGGCCGTCGAGCAGGGTGGACAGGTAGCCGCAGGGTGCGTTCTCGTACAGGTCCTCGGCGCTGTCTTCCAACAAGGCGGAGAACTGCGCCTGTTCATCGACCGGGTCCTGGTCCTCCTGCGGATCTGCGTCTTCTTCCTCGCTGCCGGTCGTGCACATCAGCCGAGAGCCCTGGCGAAGGCGGTGATCTCCTCGGCGGTCTCCTCCGGAGCGGCCAGCTGAGGGCAGTGGCCCGTCGCGTCCAGCGGGACCAGGCTGCTCCCCGGGATCTGTGCGCGGACGAACTCGCCCACATCCGGTGGGGCGATGGCATCGCTGGAGCACTGGGCCACCAGCGTCGGGATGTTCACCTTGGCGAGGTCGGCGCGGTTGTCGGACAGGAAGGTCACCCGGGCGAAGACCCGGGCGATGTCCGGGTCCGTGCGGCAGAAGCTGTTGGTCAGCTCCTCGCCCAGCTCCGGCCGGTCGGGATTGCCCATGATGACCGGCGCCATCGCTCCCGACCAGCCCAGGTAGTTCGCGTCCAGCGACTCCAGAAGCTCCTCGATGTCCGCGGCGCTGAAACCGCCCCGGTACCCGGTATCCGGGTCGTCGATGAAACACGGCGAGGGCGCGAGCAGGACCAGACCGGCGAACGCCTCCGGCTCCCGCGCGGCGGCCAGCACCCCCATCATCGCGCTCACCGAATGCCCCACAAAGAGCACGGGCCCAAGAGCCAGCTCCCGGCACAGCTCCAGGACATCGTCGGTGTACCCGTCCAGAGTCGAATGCCGCTCCCGGCTCCACGCCGACAGATCCGAACGCCCCTATCCCACGTGATCGAAGACGACCACTGTGAAGTCACGCTCCAGCGTCGGCACAATCAGGCGCCACAGGTTCTGGTCGCACCCGAAGCCGTGCGCCAGCATCACCACCGGCCCACCAGCCCGTCCAGTCACCCGAACGCGGTTCCTGCTGCGCACATCTATGCGGCACATCCTGGCAGACACCCGTCAACCGCCCCCTCATCGGTGCCAATCGCGCCGCCACAACCCTTACCAGGCCTGATCAGACCTCCGCTTCCCCAAGCTCGTGGAAGGTCGGAGGGAGCCCCGGTGGGTTCCTTGGCCCCTTTGACCTTGCCGCGACGTCACGGCTTCTACTGACCTTCAAAGCGTGGTGTCGTAGGGGGTGACGTCTCGTGATCCATGCGGTAGGCCGACGTGGTCAGTAGGAAGGGTGACGGGCGGTCAGCGACAGGTCGTTCAGCGAGGAGTCCGGTGTCAGTCGTCTCTTGACGGCATCGGGTGTTCCCCGAAGCCGAGTATTGCGGTGGACTCAGCGCCAGTCGTCGATCACGTAGGCGTCTGGGTGGCTGTAGCCAGGTTCGTTGGGCTTGTGCATGGTCACGCCTTGCAGCCAGGTACGGAAACCGCGGTCGACCATGCGCAGGTAGGCATCCTGGCGGGCCAGGTTCATTCCGGCGTCCAGTTGCCCCAGGCCCTTCTCGGTGGCCAGCTGCTCGCACGCATTCAGCAGCCGTTCGAAGCGGTCCGCGGCGTCCGGGCCAGGGCGCACGGCGCCGAATTTGACGAAGCACACGTCCTCACCGGCCTCCGACCCCGCTCCGCAGTGGCAGACAGCCAGACCGTCGAGGCCGGAGTCGGCGCCCTCGAGGAGGATGGTGTCACCGAGCCCCTGTGCCTGCGTGGCCATGATCTCGCGCTCCAAACTCAGGCCCTCGTACACGGCCCCCGTCAGTGCGCGACTGAGGCTCAGTGCGTCGGGCCGCTCAGCGGCGGTCAGCTCGCCGTACAGCACTCGGCCGGGGACTGCGGCACTGACGGCGACCTGTTTCTTCATGATGGCTGTAAGGAATCGGGGCCAGAAACCGTACCGGCGGTAGAGCTCGAGGTGCTTGGGGCTGTGCGAGAAGGTGAACAGGCCGAGGTGGCGGTTCTCCCAGGTGTCGAAGCAGGCCATGACCGGTTCCATGAGGCGCCTGCCGATGCCCTGGTCCCACAGGTCCGGACGTACGGTCAGCGGGCCGAAGTACCCGACGCTGCCCCAGTTGGCGGCGAAGTTCGATCCGACGACCTCGCCCTCGACGGTTGCTGCGAATGCCGCGTGTGGATCTGCCGCCCAGCGGGTGCGGACATAGTCGGCGGTCCCGAAGAACGTCTCTGGCTCAGGCGCCCCGAGGAAGGTCCCGAAGGCGACCCTGAATATCTCGTCGGCCCGATCCAGGTCCGGCTCAACCAGCGGGCGGACCGACACCGAGGCGGCGACACTCGTTCGCTTCGCTGCGGGCATGATCGCTCTCCTTTCCGCCCCCGGTTCCATCGCACCACGGACGTGCGCCGCAGGCGAAGCGACAGGTCCCGGCGGTACCTCAAGGATCGAGCGGCCGCGTTCCCCTACGACCGGGCGGCCGTTTTCCTGCCGATCGACGACCCGCTGGGCCCCGGCCCGCCGGGGCCTCCGAGGAGCCGGAGGAGCGACGACTGTGCCTGCTCTACCGCCTCGCCCCGCCATGGTTATCACCGCCCTCGACAAGTTCGCCCAGCGAACTATTGGAGCCCGCCATGGCTACTTGACCTTGAATGCGGTGATGTCGTCATGGTGGCTGGCGTAGGAGGCCGGTGCCGGTGAGGCAGCCGTCGAGGACGTCGTGACGGTACTGGAGCTGGCGGAGGCCGCGTCGGACGGCAGTGCCACCGCGATCTGTCTCGCCGACCACGTCGACCCAGGCCGCCCGCCTGATGCCGGATCGACGCGATAAATTCGCTGGTCACTGCAGTGTTCCGGCTGCAGAATCAGCCGAATGCCGCGCTTCTTGTGTGACCACTGCAGACACCCCTCACCGGACCGGTCACCAAGGTGAAAGTGCCGCCACCGGTCCCGATGTCGGAGATCCCGGGTGTCCGGACACGTCAGGCCCGCGTGCCCCGCGGCACCTATGCCCCGGACTTTCGGCTGAGCGAGTTCAGCGACGACATCCCAGGCTTCATCGTGCACCCCACCGACGTGATCGGCACTGAACAGCATCCCGACCTCATGCGCTCAATCGGCTGCTGCCAAGGCCCTGCTGGCGGCGATGGCCTGAACCTGGTCTGCAGGGGCTGCGGAGCCGAAGTCGCCACCCGGCAAGCGGATTGTTATACCCAAAACCAGGTGACCTTCGAGCCGGCTGCGGTTTGCCTGTCCTTCTCCGACGATTGATCGCAGTCCCCGGTCAGGCCGAATCCGTTGACTTTCGGTGCTGCCTGACAGAGGTTCGCCGGAACACATGGCGGAGGCGTGGTGCGTATCGCCGGCCAGGTGGACATGGTGGAGGGCCTCGACTTTCCAGTGGTCGCGGATCAAGCTCGCGAGGCCGGCGGGTGTGGCTTGCCTTCGACGTCTGGGTCAGACTGCCGCTGGGCGTGCGGTTAGTCTGCTGGTCAATAGATTCCGCAGCCTGTGACGGCTCAAATCATTGCCCTCGGCGTCCGCGAGGGATGCGTGCCCCTGATCGGTGCGGCCCTTGTGTCACAGCCTCGCCGACTGCAATGACCTCGCCGTGCCCGGGGCAGCTGTCGCGTTTGAGTAAACAGTTGGCTAGAGCGAAGGCATCCTCGGTCTTGGGGTGGGTCTTGCCTAGCCGGGTGTTCAGGATCAGCGCGCCCCTGCGCGCGAGGTTCGCTGCGGTTGGGTCGTTCAACGCGTGCACGGCTCGGGCCTTGAGTAGCAGGGCATACCCGATGTACAGGTGGTCCGGCGCGTAATTGGCCTCCCGGATCCGTAGCGCCCGAGAGATCAGCGGCACGGCCACGGCGTGGTCGTCCAGGTCGAGGTGGACACTCGCTAGTGCTATCAAGTCGAAGCTCACGTACGGGTCGTCCGGCCCGTACGCCGTCTCGTCGATCCGCAGCGCCCGCTCGGCCAATGGCACCGCCGCCTCATGATCACCGAGAAGGTGTCGGATTCGCGCCAGGGTGGCCAAGTCCGTCGCGACAGCGGGACTATCCGCCGACAGACAGGACTCGTGCAGGCTCAAGGCACGTTCCGCCATAGGACGCGCTTGCTCCAGCGAGCCGCGGTCCCGGTGGATCTGCGCCAGGGTAATCAGGTCGAAGCCGATTTCCGCATCCCTCTGTTCGAGCGATTCGTCGATCACGAAGGCACGTTCACACAGGGGCAGTGCCATCGAGTGGTCCCCGATCGAAAGGAGGAACGCCGACGCCAGCCTCAGCAGCGTCGCCGTCTCCGCAGCGCCCTCGGTCGGCGGCTCGTCCTTGGTCACCACGAGCGCGTGCGGGAGCAGTTCTTGCCATCGCGATCGCGCATCCGGGTCACCGTGGATGTCGTGTGGCACGGCCGCGAGCAGCGCCCGGCACAGTCGCACCCGAGCGTCGGTGCGCACGTCGTCCGGCATCGCGGCGCGGATGGCGGCCTGCATCAGCCGGTGCAGCACCAGGGAGGAGGCTCCGCGCCTCGCGAGCCCCAGGCCGGCCAGAGCACCGACCGTCGTGTCCCACGCCACCGGGTCGGCCGCGGCTGTAATCAGTGTTTGGGTGCTCCCGCTGAACAGGTCCAGCGGGATCGGCTCCGGCGCCAGCAGGGCACACAGTTCCAGCAGCCGCTTCGCTTGCGGCTGCCCGGTCTCCAGCTTTTGCACGCTGAGCTGCCACAGGGTCGCGACCACTACCGTCGGCCGGTCCGCCAGCTCGCCCAGCGCGATCATGTCCTCCAGCCGCGACGTCAGCAGAGCCAGGTACTCCGTAGGCGGAGTTTGGTTGTAGTCCATGTACCCGGCCGCCTGCTCCAGCGCCAGCGGCAGGTCTCCCAGGTGCTCAGCGATCCGGTCGGCCACCACTGTGGTCATGCCGCACACCCGCCGGGCCAGCAGTTCCACCGCCTCCTGCCTGGTGAACACGTCCAGGTCGATGACGCCGGCTCTGCTCGACCAGCCGCGCAACCTGGTCGTGACGATGACGTGACCGTTGCTCCCCAGGTCACCCGACGGCAGCGCGTCCACAAGCGGGCCAGGTCTCTCCCCGTTGTCGAAGATGATCAGCCAGGGCCCGTGGTCCAGTAGTTTGCCGTACACCCGTGGGATGACCTGCTCGGAGCTCACCTCCGCCACTCCCAGCTCCCTGGCCAGCGACGCGAACTGCGACGCCACCAGATCGGGATCCTCGGCGTCCACGAATGCCACGAACCGGTATTTCGACCGGTAGAGGTAGGCGTACTCAACTGCAAGCTGCGTTTTGCCGACACCACCCAGCCCGTGCACGACCTGCATCGCGCCATCGTGACCCGAGGTGAGGTGCTGCCGTAACTCCCGCAATGTGGCGTCGCGGCCCGTGAAGTTGGTGTTGCGCGGCGGCAGCCGATAGGTCGCCGGACGGGCCCGCGAGCCCGAAGCGCGCGCCGTCGGTGCGAGGACCTCCGTGACAGCGGTCTCGAACAGGTCAGTGAGCGTGGCATGGTCACCCCGAACACGCGCGAGTTCTTCCTCGGGGGAGAGGTCGATCTGACCGGCGTGCGCGGCGCGGACGCACGCGGTCACGTAGGCCGCGACCCGCTCCCACGGGGGCGGCTTTGTGAACTTGCCTGCCAGCAGGTCCGACAACGACGACCGAGTGAGGACCTTGTTCTCGTCGTAGGACAGCAGCTGCGCCTGGGTGGGTGACCCCGAGGACGTGCGCAACCGCTGCAACCGGTGGACAAACCAGCTTTGTGGTGAGCTCGGTCCCCTCATATACGCCGCTTCCCCCGTCTCGCTCTCCGGAATCGTCCGGACTTCGGAGTCCAAAAATGTAGCTCATCCAGCGGGGGAGCCCAGTGGATCCGGGCTCCTCCGGGATCGCCGCACCCGAGCGGCGCCGCCCCTCAACGTAGACGGCGGCACAGGTGCCGCAACACCTCCCGACTATCGAAGGAGTACTGCTCACGTCTTGTCGCCCAATCTCGGCCAACGACACCAACGGGGCAACGGCGAACAAGAATGCTGCAAGTCTTCCCACGCGTCTCGGTCGCCGTTCCAAGCAGTGGCGAAACGCGAGCGTCGTCCTGACCAATCCCAGCAAGCCGGTCGCCGGAGAAAGCCGTGCAGCGACGAAATCCGGTGCCTAAGCCCTGGAACCACTTTCTTGGGCCGGCCAACGACATCATCAGTCTGTGGTTCGTCGACTTCGGCTGCCAGTTCCGCGCAACACCCTCCTCATCACCCGTCAGGGAACCGGAATTACCGGGTGGCACCACAGGCGGCGCGCCAATAATTTCAACTCGAGGGGATCAATCATGCAATTGAAGGGAAACCTCATACGACTCGCCGGTGCGGGCGCGGCGATCGCATTCGGCTCGACGCTGCTGGTGGGCGGCGCAACCTCGGCGCAGGCGGCGCCGGTGAACTACCAGGTGATCAACGGCAACAGCAGCAACTCCTGCCTCCAGGTGAACATCTCGGGAGGCAAGGGAAACCTCGTCCTCGGCAACTGTGACCGCAGCGCGAAGCAGGTGTGGCAGATCAGCGGCGGCATCTTCAGGAACCCGGCATCAGGCCACTGCCTCGACGGAAACGGCGCGGATGTCTACACATTCCCGTGCAACGGTGGTGCGTTCCAGAAGTGGACGACCACGTCCGGCAGTCCGAAGTCCATCAGGCACACCCAGAGCGGCAAGTACTTGGACGCAAACGGAACGGTTGGGGCCCAGGTCGTCTTCCAGCCCACCATCGGGACGGCGTCCCGATGGGTGATCGACGCGGTGTGATGAATCGGCTGACCCCGTAAGCGCGGCGGGCCGTCCCCTCTGGCGGCCCGCCGTCCCGGAAGGCACCGGTGCCGTCGTCGGATAACCGCGGCGCCTCTGCCATGCCGGCCACCGCGCAAGGCCGGGAGAGAAGTGACTGAGCCGATCGCCGGATTGATCACGGGCCGCAAACCTGCGCGCGTTCCTGGAGCCGGCGTCCAGCTACGCCGAGGCTCGGGGAGATGCTGCGGGTGCGCACGATCTCCCGCATCGGCATCGGCATCGGCATCGACGTACGCGTCGGGGTCGGGGCGTCCATCACGGTCGCGGCCACCGCCTCCGCCCAAGTCCCCAGACCCGGGGGAGTCCTGGCCATCGAGCCCGGCGATGCCGCGGCGTGGTTGGAGCCGCTGCAGGTTGACGCCTTGCACGGCATCGGACCGAGCCAGGCCGACGTGCTGCGTGACTACGGACTCCACTGTGTCGGCCTGCTCGCTGCCGTCCCGCCCGCAACGGTGCAGCGGTTCCTGGGCGGCCGAGCGAGGCGTACGGCCGCGGACCGGGCCCGCGGCATCGACCCGCGCCCCGTCGTCCCCCGCAACCTGCCCGCCGCCGTCACGTACCGCTTCGCCCGCCACACCCTGGACGGCGCCGGCGCCCGCGCTGCCCTGCTCTATCTGGGGTCGTCCGGCTCGGGCTGCTGCGCCGAGGCGGCCAGGCGGCCCGCGCGCTGACCGCGAGGCTGACGTTCGCCGGCAACAGCAGCTGGGAGAGGACCCGCCACCTTGCCGCGCCGTCCGCTCACGACGACGACCTGCGCACGCTCGCCTACCAGGTGATGGATGCCGCCGCCTGCAGCGCGGCCGCGTGGCCGGCCTGACCCTGAAGGGCGAGGACCTCATCGATGCCGGCCAGATCGCCCAGCAGATCAGCCTCGACGACACCCGCGAAGACGGCCTCGTGGCCGAAGCCGCAGTCGACCGCGGCCACGACAAGTTCGGCCCCCGCGGCATCGGCCCCGCCGCCGTCTTCCGCCGCGCCTCGTGACCCGACCCGACCCCGGCACCGGCACCGGCACCGCAGAGGGGACACCCGTGCTGCTTGACCCGCCCGGATGGCCGGGGCCTGATGTCAACCCGGTGTCAACGAGCCTGCACCTCGACTGACTTCGGCTGAAGCGCTGCCCGATTTCCGGCGTGATCGATCTTGCCTCCCGCCCTGCCGCGCCGAGTGCTGTTGCGGACTCCGGCGGATCGGTCCACGAAAATGCGCCCACCACCGCCTCGACTTGCCCGTCACCGAAGGTCCTTTGACAGGGGCAGCGCGGTCTGGGCGACCGCCGGCATCGACGTGGTGACGCTGGACGACCTGCGGGAAGGCCGGGAGCCGGGGCTTCCCGAGACCGGATTCGGGGAGCCCCGGCATTCGCGCCCGGGGTCGAGCGCGTACGTGTGCGGGGTCGGCCGCGTACGAGTGCGAGGTCAGCCGCCGAAGCGGAAGATCCGCGGCACCAGGTCGCCCTTGGTGGCGATGCCGACGGCCCACAGCGCGGAACTGCCGGGCACGGCGCCGAGCCCGCGGGCGCTGATGCCGGGCGCGGCGAGCTTCTGCCAGCGGTGCTCGGCCTCGTCCCAGCGCAGGCCGACCGAGGCGGAGCCCTTGCCACCGACGGCCCACACGGAACCGTTCGCCGCCTGGCCGACCGCGCGCAACCGGCCGTCGGGGACGTCGGGAGTCGCCGTCTTCTTCCAGGCTTTGCCGTCGTAGTGCAGGGCGTACGGCTGGTCGCCCGTGTTGGTGAAGCTGCCGCCGACCGCCCAGAGGTCCTTCGCGGACGGTGCGACGAGCCCGCTGAGCCAGGTCGCGTGGCTCGACGTTCCGGGCAGCTCCGCCTCGGTCCACGTCGTGCCGTCGAAGTGCAGTGCCAGCGGCTCCTGATCGGACTCGGCGTCGGCGGCGTAGCTCGTGCCGACCGCCCACACGTCGTCCTTCGACAGGGCGACGATGCCGTTCACCTCGCCCTTGCCAGTGGCCGGCAGCCCATGGCGCACCCACCGCGTGCCGTCCCAGGACTGGATGGACGGCACACCGGTCTTCACGCCCATGCCCATGGCGCGGCCCGCGGACCAGACGCTGCCGTCCGGGGCCGAGGCGAGGGCCTCGGGCATGACCCGTCCCGCCGGGTCCTGTGCGGCCCGGACCTCGGTCCAGGCCTTGCCGTCCCAGTGCACGAGCGTGGAGCCGGCGGCCCAGATGTCATCCGCCGCCGTCACGGTGAGGGCCGTCGGGAAGACGCCGTCCGGCATGGTGGATTCCTGCTTCCATGCGGTGCCGTCCCAGCGCAGCGCGACATGCTCCACCTCGTCGTAGGACTTGAGGTTGTAGCCGACCGCCCATGCCTGCGCGTCGTCGAGCGCGGCGACGGCTGTGATGTCGCCCTTCTCGAACGGCACGGAGGTCTGCTGCCAGCCACCGGGTGTGCGCTCGCCGCTGGCGACGGGCGCCGTACCCGGCCCCGAGCCCTCGGAGCCGTTGTACAGCTGTACCCCGGCGAGACCGGCGGCGAGCGCCAGGGCGGCGACGGCCGTCGGCAGCACCGTCCGCCGCAGGCGCCGCGTCCGCGCGGCGCCGGGAGTGGTGTTCTCGTCCATGAAGAAGTCCCTTGCGTCCACTGTGTCTTAGGCGGTCGGCGGCATCAGACGGTGGTCTTGATGACGAAGTCGAAGGTGCCGTTGTAGCTGCCGTCGTCGCGCGCCTCCAGGGCGACCACGCAGGCGCGGTTGAGGAGCTGGTCCCGGGCGTTCAGCAGCGCGAAGTCACGGCCGTACGCCTGTGTGTCGTCCGGGAAGTACAGCTGCGTGATGAACAGGGGACCGCCCGGGGCCTGCGCCTGGACGTGGATGTGCGGCGTGCGCCGGCCCCAACGGCCCCAGTAGTCACGCGGGATGATGGTGTCCAGCCGGTACTCGCCCCGGGCGTTGGTGTACTGGTGGCCGCGCAGCGAGAATCCGGAGGTGTCGTAGTCGCCGTTGTGGTCGGTCTGCCAGAACTCCAGCAGCGTGTCGGCGAGCGGGTTGCACTCGGGGTCGTACACGACACCGCGCAGGGTCAGCAGCAGGCCCGTGATGCCGGGCGTGACCACCTTGGTGCGCTGAGGGGACTCCGGTTTGAACAGCGGGCCCTCCATCTGCGCGGGAGTCTCACTGCCGTTGCAGGAGGGCGTCAGGGCGAGCGGGACACCTGCGGCTTTCGCGTCGGCGGGTCGGACGTCCGCCGACGCCGTAGCGGCGGTCGAGGCCGAGATCCCGGCGGCCGCGATGGCTGCCGAGCCGACGCCTATCGAGGTGTTGCGGATGAAAGTGCGGCGGGACCGGGGCTCGGGGGTGTCCTCTACGGGGTCGGCGGCCGCTGCGGTGACGAAGTGGGACGAGTCCGCCGCCTTGGGTGCGGGTGACGCGTCGGGCCGTTGGCCGGGCACGCTGCCGGCTCGCCGGTCGTGACCGTGTTGGCGCATGGCGCTCCTTGTGGGGGAGGCCCCGGCGCGTTCTTGGGGGAGCGAACGGCACCGGGTGCGAGGGCGAAAGAGGTGAGACAAGGGGAGGCCCCTGCCCGAGCACTGACCCTGCTGCAGGTGCGAACGTGGCACATCCGGCGGATGACGGACGACGCGATAAGTGTTACGAAACCGAGCACGCTTGCTCGCTACGTCGTCCTGGCCGGGATCATCCCTGGCCGCGGCCCCGTTCCCGGCGTTCGCTCCGCTCCTGCAGTGTCCCGGCTGCCGCCTGGTCTGCCAGCCACACGGCGATCCGGGTGCGCGACCGCACCCCGAGCTTGTCGCGGATGTGGTCGAGATGGGCCTCGACGGTGCGAGGGGACAGCCCCAGCCGGACAGCGACCTGAGCATTCGTCAGGCCCTCCGCGACGAGCGTGGCGACCTGGATCTCCCGCTCGGTCAGCGGGCCGGTTTCCGCGCCGCGTCCCGGCCGCCCGCTCAGTGCCCGGGCCGAGCGCAGCGCATAGGCGACCAGCCGGTCCCCGGACAGGCCCTGCCCTGCGGCCTGAGCCGACTGCGCGGCCTCGGCGTCGAGTCCGCTGCGGGCCCGGGCGACCGCGGCGTCGACCCGCCGCTGCCACTCCGGGTCGGGCCGTACGCCGATCCGTCCGCGCACCTCTGCGGCGGCGGCCGCGAGCCGCAGCGCCCTACGCGGCTCACCGCGCTCGGCAGCCACGATGGCCAGGCCCTCGACGGGGTACATGGCGTGAAACGTATCCGGTGGAACAATCCGCAGCCCCTCGACGAAGGCCTCCTCGGCGGCCTCGTCGTCCCCGGCCGTGAGTGCCAGCACCCCGGCGGTGTGCACGGCCGCGCTGTGGTGGTGCGACGCGGCCTCGGTACGGAGCACCGGCAGGCACTGTGCCAGCAGCGCCCGCGCCTCGGTCACGGCCCCCACGTGCTGCAGCGCCCATGCGAGCCGGTGCCGGGACACCGCCGTGGCGAGGTCGTTGCCGAGACGCCGCGTGATGTCGAGGCAAGCCCGCTGCGCGACGACCGCGGCCGCGAAGCCCCGGCGGGCCAGCAAGGCCACGCACAAGGCGTCGAAGGCGTCCGCCAGCGCCGCCGGCCGGTCTTGCCCGTGCGCTGCGGCGACGGCCTCCTCGGCCAGCCGCAGCGTGTCCACCTGGTCCCCCTGTTTGTACGCGATACGGGCGGCCAGCGCGAGCGCGTCGCTCCGGTACGGCGCCGACGGCACCCTGCGCAGCGCGGCGTCCAGCATTCTGCGCGCGGCCGTGAGCTCGTCCAGTTCCCGGTGCACCCGGGCCAGTGCCACCGCCAGTCGCATGTGCCGGTCCCCGCCCTCGTCCTCGGTGCACGCCACCGCGGCCGCGAGATTCTCCCGCTCGGCCACCAGCTCCCGGGTCACGAGGCCGACGGGTGGGCTGTCCACGGTGTCGTCCGTCAGCCCCGCCAGCCAGCACAGCGCGCGCTCGCGCACGAGTGCCAGCTCCCCGGACGAGGCGAGCCGGCCGAGCCCGTACATGCGGATTGCCCTCAACTGCCGGAAACGCGCGCTTCGTTCCTCACCCGGCACCCGTACCAGCAGTGACTTCTCCTCCAGGGAACACAGCAGTCGCAGCACGTCCCTGGCCGGGACACCGTCGCCCGCGCACACCGCCAGCGCCCCGTCCAGGCCGAAGCCGCCCGCGAGGATCGACACCCGCCGAAGGACAGCCTGTTCGGCCGGATCCAGCAGCCGGTGACTCCACGCGATCGCCGCGCGCAGCTCCCGGTGGTGCGCCGGTCCGATCCGGCTGCCGTCGGTCAGCAGCGCGAGCTGGTTGTCCAGCCCGTCGAGGATCTGCCCGAGAGGCAGGCCCGCGACCCGGCGCGCCGCCAGCTCGATGGCGAGCGGCAGCCCGTCCAACCGACGGCAGATCCGCGTGACCTCGTCCACCGTGCACGCGGTGAGGTCGAAACCGGGCGCGGCCGCCCTGGCCCGCTCCACGAACAGCCGCACGGCGTCGGAGCCGATCACGTCGTCCACGCAGATGTGCGAGCGGTCCTGCGCACTGTTCTTGGCGGGCGCAGGCGGCAGCGACAGCTCGCCCACCCGGAAGACGACCTCGCCGGGCACCCGCAGGGCCTCACGGCTCGTGGCGAGGATGCGCAGCCGCGGACAACGGGTCAGCAGCAGCGCCACCAACTCGGCGCAGGGCTCAGCCAGGTGCTCGCAGTTGTCGAGCACGAGCAGCAGCCCCGGCACGCTCAGCGCCCGTACCAGCGCCTCCTCCTCGACGGGACCGTGCTGGTCACCGAAGCCGAGTGCGGTCGCGACGAACTGCTGCAGCAGCGCGGGGCGGCGCAGCGGGTCGAGCGCGACGAGCCGGGTGAGCTCCTGCCGCCCGGTTGACTGCCCACCGGCCAGATGCAGCGCGAGCCGGGATTTGCCCACACCGCCTGGCCCGACCAGGGTCAGCAGCCGTGTTGAGCGCAGCAGCCCGCGCAGCCGCGTCAACTCGGCCGCTCGGCCTATGAACCGGTCGAGCGGCAGGGGCAACGCGCCCCCGGGCGGCGGGCCGAGGCGTTCGTCCGTCGCCGCGCGGGTCCCGCCGGGGACGGTGGCGTGCACGACCGGCGGCTGCCGTGCCTCCAAGGTTGCAGCGGCACGGTTGCGGAAGGCGCGTTGGCGGCAGGCGTTGGAGCAGTACTTGGCGGGCCGGCCGCCCTTCCCGGTGCCCCGTTCCCCGTCCCGGCGCGGGGCGGCCACCGGGCCACCGCACGCCTCGCAGGTCCGCTTCGTCGACGCCACTGCGGGATCCTCGTGTGTAGGGGCCCGGGGCAAGGCCGGTTCCGGGCGCGGTGGGACCGCGTACCGATCAGTACGAGCCTTGAGAACAGCTCACCCTAGTGCCCGTTCTTTCGAGTCAGCCATGTGCTTGTCGGCCGAACGGGAACGGGGCCTGACCATCCTCAGGTTGACAAGCGGTCAGTCCGGGATGATGCGATCGATCAGCGTCTGCAGATAAAGCCCGCGTTGGGCGTCGAGTTCGGCCGGCGTGTTTGTGCGGACGGCGGTGGCGAAGTCGCGGCGCAGGTTGGGCCAGCACTCCTCATGGTTGATGTCGGCGGTGTCGTAGATCAACGGCTCGGTGGCTCCGAAGAGTTCGACGCGGGTCAGGACGCGCGGCACGGCGACGGTGCCCGACAGGGATGCCTGGCTGACGGCACCGTTTTCGTGTTGGCAGGTGAGTTCGATCCTGTGGCGGGGGTCGCCGGTGCTGCGGATGTGGGTGATCGGGCCGATGGCGGCGTCCAGCAGGTCGAGCAGATGCGGTCCCAGGTCGAGCAGTGCGCCGTGTTCGAGGCGCCAGCCCGTTGCGAAGTCGCCGCTGAGGAAGGCGCCATGGAGGTAGCAGGAGCGGGCGCCGGTCACGTTGTGGGTGCGGGCTGTCGCCAGGAAGGCGCGGGTGGTGGGGTGGTAGCGCTTGGTGAGGACCAGCTGGGTGATCACGCCCGTCTCGGCGATGGTGTCGGCGAGACGGCGGGCTGCCGGCAGACCGGGGCCGAGTGGCTTTTCCAGCAGCAGCGCCTTGCCGCGTTTGGCGGCGAGGGTGCGAGGTCGGCCTGGACGGCGGGCGGGACGGCGAAGGCGACGGCCTCGCAGCGGTCGCCTCGACGACCTCGACCTGCTGACGATTCCGGCCACCGGCGTGGACGGCGAGGACGTGTACGTGCCCGCTGCCGGGATCCCGTGGTTTCTGACCCTCTTCGGCCGGGATTCCCTGCTGACGTCGTACTTCCTGCTGCCGTACCGCCCCGGCACCGCGGCCGCCACCCTGAGCGCACTCGCCGCCACCCAGGGCACGCGCCACGACCCCACCAGCGGTGAACAGCCCGGACGCATAGTCCACGAAACCCGGTACGGCGAACTCGCCCACTTCCGCCAGGTCCCCTACGGCCGCTACTACGGCACCGTCGATGCCACCCCGTTGTTCCTGACCCTGCTCCACGCCCACCACGAGACCACCGGTGACCGCACGCCGGCCGCACGGCTGGAGCAGCACGCCCGCAAGGCCGTCGACTGGATGTTCACCGACGGCGGGCTGAACGACCACGGCTACCTCGTCTACACGCCCGACCCCAATGGTCTGCTCAACCAGAACTGGAAGGACTCCGAGGGGCGCGATCTGCTTCGCTGACGGTACCCAGGCCGCAGGCCCGATCGCCGTGTGTGAAGCCCAGGGCTACGCCTACGACGTCTGGTGCGCACCGCCCAGCTGGCGCGGCACATCTGGAACGACGAGTCCTACGCACAGCACCTCGAGGAAACGGCACACCAGTTGCGCCGCCGCTTCCTCACGGACTTCTGGATGCCGCAGGCTGCCGCAGGCCGACGCCCTCGACGGCACCGGCCGTCAGGTGGACGCCCTGGCCTCGGACGCGGGCCATCTGCTGTGGTCCGGGATCCTCGACGAGGAACAGGCCCGGCGCGTGGGGCGGCGCCTGGTGGCACCGGAATTCTTCTCCGGCTGGGCAATCCGCACCCTGGCCGCAGGACAGAAGCCCTACCATCCCCTGTCCTACCACCGCGGCAGCGCCTGGCCGCATGACAACACGGTCATCGCCCTGGGCCTGGCACGCTATGGCCTCGCCGACGAACTCGCGACCCTCACGGAAGGCTTGGTGGCGGCGGCCGCCCACCATGGCCACCGCCTGCCCGAGGTTCTTGCAGGCTACGACCGCTCGGCCACGCTCCAGCCGGTCCCGTACCCCCACTCGTGCTCACCCCAGGCCTGGGCGGCGGCGACACCACTCGCTCTGCGCACGGCGCGCCAGACCGTCCGAGGAACTCATGGCAGGTCGAGTGCGCAGCGGCCGTGAAGGCGGCACCGGAACCCCGGGTGCGGCTCGGACAGGAGGGACGCATCGCATCCCGTCCCGGCTTCCGTCCGGGGGTACCCGGGGGCACCCCCGGGCCTGCTTCTGCCGCTGAACCGGTCAGGTGACCAGCAGGCGGTTGAAGAAGGAACGGTAATGGCGCAGGGCCTGGCGCAGGTCCTCCGTGTTCGCTTGTTCGCCGCGGTTCCACTGTCCTTCCAGCTCTTGTTTGTGGTCGGCGAACGTGGTGGCCAGCTGCTGCATCACGTCAGCGACGAGTGCGTCGGCCGTGTGTACGGCGTCTCGGGGGTCGTCCACGAACTTGCTCTGCACGTCCTGCCAGCGTGTCCGGAAGGCTTCCTCGTCCTCAGGGGTGAGGATCTGGGGAGCCTCGTCCTCGGAGCGGGAGCCCTGGTCACCGGCCTGACGCTCAGCCCCGCGTTCGGCTCCCACACCCACTGCCTCGTCCTGAGTGCGTTCGTCGGCTGCCGCGACCTCGTCTCGGGGCGGCTTGCTCGGCCTGGCCGTGCTTTCGCCAGGGAAGGTCGGCACGGCGGTCGGCGCGGTCGCCTCGTCCTGCTGCCGGGACCCGTCGCGAGGGCGGGCCAGATCGTCGGTGGACAGACCGCTCGCCGCGGCGGTGTCCGGTACGTCCTTGCGTTGCATTTCTCCTCCGCTCCCGGAAGGCCTGGCTTCCCCGGGTCGGGCGGCGGGCTGGTCGCTGTGCCGTTCAGGCCGGCGCAGTGCGGCGGGGTTCGCCGCCGTCGGCGAGCAGCTCGTCGAACAGGGCCCGGTAGTGCACCATGGCACCCCGCAATTGTTCGGTGGTCGCCTCGTGCCGGGTGCTGAGCGCGTCGACATCGTGGGCGGCCCGGTAGTGCTCGAGTGTGCGGCTGTGCTGGACCGAGAGATCCCTGAGCTGTTGCTCGAAGTCCTGGGTCGGGTAGCCGCGCTCATGCATCAAGGAGGTCACCAGGCGGTCGGCGTCGTGTACGGCGTCCTCCGGTCGGTCCACGAACTCGTCCTGCACGCTGGTCCAGTCCCGGGTGTATCGATCCCTGGTGGTGCTGTCCAGTGGCTTGATGTCAAGCGAGTCATGGCGCTTTTCACGGGCCCTGAGCTCACGCTCACCGGCCACGCGGCTGTCGGCACCCTCCACCGTGCGCTCGTACTCCGGGCCGAAGCGCTCGCGCAGCTTGCGGCGGCGCATGATCAGCGTTGCTGCCGCGGCCACCACAACGATGACCACCGCGATGGGAATGATGATCGCCAGAAGTGTTCCTGTTGACATGGGGCAGGCCCCCTCACATGCAGCCTTTGCAACCCTTTTTATGCCGAATTTCCCCATCTTTGTCTTTCAAACGGGAATCGCGGACGAACCGCCGGGCGAGCCAGGCCCATCCACCAAGGCAGACCGGCGGATCATGGATGCGGCTTGGGCAGCCGACCCGAGTCGCCGTCCGTCACACGTGACGCTCAACCGCGTTGAAACAACCCGCGCTCGGCCGCAAGCGGGCGGGCTCCGGTGCGTAGGCCACTCGAGTGGTGACGGGCAGCCGAGCGCGGTAGCTTCAAGAAGGCTCTGCCCGCTGTCGCACAGCTCCTCGACCCGCGGGGTCTGTGGCCGCTCTGCCCCCGTGCCGGGGAGGTCTCCATGAAACGCTCCGCCGTGTTCGTCGCGGGCGCCCACCGAGGACTCGGAGAGCGGTTCGCGAGGGCCCTCTCGGAAGCCGGAGCGGTCAAGGTCCACGCCGGAGCCCGCGACACTGCGACGGTCGCGGTACCGGGAGCTGTCCGGGCCGCCGGATCCACCACCCGCGCCCGCGTTCTCACGGGCGCTCTGGACGCATTCCGGCCAGACCTCGAGACCCCTGTGGTCCGAATGCCGGCGATGAGCAGAGGATCGGACTCGCAACGGCGCGTCCACTGCGGGTCCGTGCAGGCCGCCGAGCCGGCATGGCCGGGCGCAACTTGGAGCGGCTGGAGCGGGCGGCGTCCGAAGTCCGGACTGCGAGGACCGTGACCGTCGATGCCGCTGACACCGCCCGCCTCCCGAGTCCGGGACGCGGCAACGCTGTTGCGCAGCGGGCGGCACCGGCGGTCGCCGCCCTGGCGTCGACAGAACCGTCATCGGGTCGGTCCGGACGACGACGCCGCCGCTCTGGCCGTACCCACATGTGCCATGAGGCGCTGCCGACGGCAGCCACGTACGACGTAGGTGGCGGCGGTCAGCAGTTGCCGTCCCCTGATGCCACGGCGGCCTCCCGAGACGCAGCCGTAAGCAGACCCTCCGAGAGAGGCTCCACCATGGATATGAAACTCGAAGTCCTAGTGATACCGGTGGCCGACACAGACCGGTCGAAGGGCTTCTACGAAGGACTGGGGTGGCGGCTGGACGCCGACTTCACCGCCGATGACGGCCTTCGCGTCGTGCAGCTGACGCCACCCGGTTCCGCATGCTCGGTGATCTTCGGTGATGGAGTCGGCGCGGCCGCCCCGGGATCCGCCGAGGGCCTCCACCTCGTCGTCTCGGACATCGAGGCGGCGCGCGCGGAGTTGGCCCGCAGCGGGGCGGACGTCAGTGAGGTCTTCCACGACTCCGGTGGAGTGTTCCATCACGCGGGGACGAAGGGCCGTGTTTCCGGCCCGGATCCCGAGCGACGCAGTTACGCCTCCCTCGTCTCGTTCAGCGACCCGGACGGCAACGGCTGGACCGTGCAAGAGATCACCGAACGGCTTCCGGGCCGCTGAGGCCGACTCGTCAAAGACGACGGCGACGCCAAGACGGTCGGCCTTGCAGGGAGGGCCGCAGGCGAAGGGATGTGTCCCCATCGGCATGCTGCGGCACCTCGCTCTCCCGGATTCGCGAGCAGGCCCCAACCATGGAGGGAACAGGCATGGACAGCACTTCCCGCGTCTACGACATGGTGGTTCTCGGTGCAGGTCCCACGGGAGAGAACCTCGCCGACCGCACCCGTGCCGCCGGGCTCACCACGGTGATCGTGGAGAACGAGTTGCTCGGTGGAGAATGCTCGTTCTGGGCATGTGAACCGAGCAAGGCCCTGCTGCGCCCCGTGGTTGCGCGCGCCGACGCCCGCCGGGTCCCGGGGCTCAGGCGAGCGGTCGAGGGCCCGCTGGACGTGCCCGCGGTCTTCGCCCACCGCGACAAGATGGCCGCCCACTGGCAGGACGACGACCAGGTCGACTGGCTCAACGCGGTGTCAGTGGACCTGGTGCGCGGCCACGGCCGACTCAACGGCCCGCGGCAGGTCGTCGTGGACACCGCGGACGGCGAGACCGTACGTCTGACCGCCCGGCATGCCGTCGGCGTGTGCACCGGGACGGTCACCGCTTTCCCCCCTCTGCCGGGGCTGGAGCAGGTTCGACCCTGGACGAACCGTGACGCGACTGCCGCCCGGCACGTACCGGACCGGCTGGCCGTGGTGGGAGGGGGAGTGGTGGCCGTCGAGATGGCCACGGTGTGGCAGGCACTCGGCTCCCAAGTGACCATGCTGGTCCGCGGGGACCAGGGACTGCTCAACCGGATGGAGCCGTTCGCCGGCGAGCTGGTGGCCGACGCCCTACGCACTGCCGGAGCCGACCTGCGCTTCGGCACGACGGTGACCGGGGTCTCACGGGAGGACGGTGCAGGAAGTCCCGTGCGTATCACCCTGAATGACGAGGACACGCTGGTCGCCGACGAGATCCTGATCGCAACCGGTCGCGCGCCGCACACCGCGGACATCGGCCTGGAGACCGTCGGCCTGACCTCCGGCGAGTGGTTGACCGTGGACGACTCGTACCGGGTGACGGACATCGCCGACGGGTGGCTCTACGCCGTCGGTGACGTCAATCACCGTGCCCTGATGACGCATCAGGGCAAGTACCAGGCGCGGATCGCGGGCGGCGTCATCGGAGCGCGCGCCAACGGTGAGCTGCTCGACGACAGCAGGTGGGGCAGACACGCTTCCACGGCCGACAGCGCCGCTGTGCCGCAAGTGGTCTTCTCCGAACCCGAGGTCACCAGTGTGGGGCTGACAACGATGGAAGCGGAGCGTACCGGGCGCCGGGTCGACGTCGTGGACTACGACATCGGCCGGGTCGCGGGCGCGGCCCAGTACGCCGACGGCTACCGAGGCAGGGCACGTGTGCTGATCGACGTCGATCGCGGCACGGTCGCCGGTGCAACCTTCGTCGGTCCCGGGACCCAGGAACTCCTGTACTCGGCGACCGTTGTGATCACCAGTGAGACGCCGATGGAACGGCTGTGGCATGCCGTCCCCGCCTTCCCGACGATCAGTGAGGTCTGGCTGCGCATCCTCGAGACCTACCGGGATCGCACCGGCAGGTGACCTGATTCCTTCCACACGACCATGGGCCGTGGCGACGCCGGGAGACGTCCGGCTTGCCGGGAAACGGCCCATCGGTCGCGCCGGTCAGCCGGTAGTGAGCACCATCCGGAATCGCGCGGCGCCCGACAGCATCTTTTGATACGCCGCCTCAGCCTCTGTCAGCGGCAGGGGCTCCACCGTCGGGCGAATTCCGTGGAGGGCACTGAACGCCATGGTGTCCTGTACGTCCTGCGCGGTGCCCGACGGGTGGCCACGTACGGTTCTGCCGCGCAGAATCAGCTGGAGTGGGCTGATTCCCAGCGGGTCGGGGCTCACGCCGATGACGACGAGTTCGCCGCGGTGCGTCAGGCCGTCGACCGTCGCCGCGATGGCGTCGGAGCTTCCAGCCGTGGCCAGTACGGCCTTGGCGCCGCCCAGAGACAGGAGAGATTCCGCGACCGGTGTCGCCCCCGTGCTGTCGATGTAGTGGTGCGCTCCCAATTGCTTGGCGAACTCGGCCTTCTCCGCGCCTCGGGCGATGGCCACCGTCTCGAATCCCATGGCCACCGCGTACTGCACCCCCAGGTGGCCGAGACCACCGATGCCCAGCACGGCCACGAGATCACCAGGCCGGGCGGAGCTGCGCCGCAGACCGTTGTACGTCGTGACGCCCGCGCAGGCCATGGGTCCCGCGTCGGTCGCCCTCAGGGCTTCGGGGATCCGGGCCAGGGCGTCGATCGGCGCGATCATGGCTTCGGCGAAGCCTCCGTCATAGGCGTAGCCGGGAATCTTGAGGTTGTCGCAGACGATGAAGTCGCCCTGGCGGCAGGGAGTGCAGTGACCGCAGCTCCCTCCGAACCAACCCACTGTGACCCGGTCCCCCACGTTCCAGTCGTCGGCCTCGGCTCCTTCACCGAGTTCCTCGATGCGCCCGGCGACCTCGTGGCCCGGAACCAGCGGGAATCGGACGCCGGGCATACCGGCGCTCACGAAGACGTCGTCGCTGTGGCAGATTCCGCAGGCCTCGACGGCAATCCGTACGTGACGGGGGCCCGGACGCGGCACCTCACGCTCGACGATCCGGAAGGACCCGTTCGCGGTGTCGACCTGCGCGGCTCGATAGGTGTTCATACGTATCTCCGGGACCAGGAGCGGCGGCCCTGGAGCCCGTGGACGACTGCGGGTCAACCGCACGCTACGAGGGCTTGAGGAGCCGACTGCGCCGGACCACACGGCTACGGCCGTCCGGTCGGGCGGTGAGGGTTCGGGTAGGCAGGCGTCGCCCGGCGGTTACCTCCTCCCGCTGTCGGACGCGAGAGCAGTTCCATCCCACCACCGCCCGGTGGGCTCGGCAACATGTGCTGCCGGGAGTCCGGTGCGCGTGGCAGAGGCCGCTGAGGACCAGGGGCGCCTGATCAGCACGCGTCAAGATCACGAAGGCTCACAGATGAACAGGTGCCTCGCCGCCGAGGAGCTTGATCAGCTGGGCCAGGGTGTCGAGTTCGCGGCCGACCTCAGCGATGTGCGGGTTGCCGTAGCTGTCGAACAGCAAGCTGGGCTGATCAACGGCGACGGCGGCGCGCTCGCGCCTCTGGGATGGCGGGCGGGCGGCTCGGGAGCCGGAGGAGGGTTCGGTGAAAATCGCGCACAGAGCGAACCGAAATGGGAGCCCCGGCCGGATGCAGGCCAGGGTGATCGCCGAAATGCGCCGGCGGATCATCGAGGGAGACATCGAGCCCGGGGCTCCGCTCTCGGAGCTCTGACCGGCGTCGAGAAGCTGCGGCCGGCGCTTCGCGAGCGAACCAGGATGGTGACGGCCGATCAGGGCGGCTTCGGTGTCGGTCCGTTCCGCGAGTTCGTGCACATTGCTGCGGATGCGGGCTGTCTCACCGCATCTCCTGGTCATACGGTGCCACGGTGATCCTGTCGATCAGCGGCGCGTAGCGGGAGCGGAGCAGCACGCCGGGGAAGGTGTCCGAGGCGTAGGTGGTGCCGTCGAAGTTGGGCAGTTCCTCGGAGCGGAAGGCGATCGTGTTCTGTCCCTTCTTGAGGTTGACGTGGACGGTCAGCTCCCAGAAGTTGTTCTGGTGGAAGCTGTGCGGGAAGCCGACGCGTCGTGTCTCGCCGCCGTTGATGGTGAGGTCGGCGTGGCGGGCGAGCGGGTCCGGGTTGTAGTGGGTGGCTTCGGACTGCTCGGGGTTGGAGTAGCGGATGCGTAGCGCGTGGAGGCCGGCCCGGTCGGCGGCGACGGTGAACGTCGCGGTGTTGCCGTTGCCGGGGGCGCCGCCGATGCCGGTGATCGCCGTGCCGTCGGTGGCCAGGGAGAGCGGCGTCAGGGTGGCCGAGCCGGCGAGCTCGGCGGCACCGGCCTCGTAGGTGCGAGCCGGGAGCGTGCCCTCGCCGGGTGTGACCGTCATGCGGTCCAGGAGGGTGGGGGACGATCCGCCGGTCACGGTCACCTTGTTGACGCCGCCGGACAGGGAGACCACCGCGCTGCTCCGGCCCTTGGCCAGACGCAGGACGTCATACCCGTTGACGGAGAGCCGGGCGCTCGTGCCGCCGAGGGTGTGGACGCTGAGGGTGGCCTCGCGGTCGGTGGGGGAGTAGACCCAGAACGTCGCGGTCTGTCCCTTCTTGAGCTGGGCGGCTCCCGACCCCGTGGCCGTACGCTTCGGCAGGTCGTACACGGGCTTTGCCCCTCCGGCTAGCCAGGCCAGTTCGCCCTCGTACACCTGCGTGCCGGCTGAAGCCGCCGGCAAAGACAAGGTGAGGCGGTCGACGATGGCGTCGCCCTGGGTGGCGCGCTTGCCGTCGAGGCTCTTCGCGGCGAGCGTGAGGGTGTGCTTGCCCCTGGTGAGCTTCACCTGGGTGTCGGTGTGGTCCCACACCACCCACTTGTAGCCGAGCGGCAGGTGCAGTTCCTGCTCGCTGTCCGCCTTGCCGTCCACGCGCAGGAAGACGTTGGTGGGTCCCTGCTCCTTCACCTGGTCGAAGGTGTTGAGGGAGTTGGCGAAGACGCTCAGGTCGTAGGTGCCGTCCTGCGGTACGTCCACGGTGAAGTCGAGCGCGACGTCCGAGCCGGCGCGCAGGCCCCCACGTTGTAACCGCCGGAGGTGTAGAACTTCGATACGTCGCTCGGCGAACCCTCCGGGCCGTTCTTCGAATACCCGGACCCACTGTGGGCGGCGTCCTCCGCCTCGTACGAACTCTGCCAGCGCACGGGCGGGGACTGCGTGCCCTTCGCCTTGCCTGCCGGGCTGAGGACGATCTCGTAGGCCGAGGACTCGTTCAGTTCGGGCAGCGCGCCCTCGCCGAAGTCGACGACCACCGTGCCGTCGCCACCGACCTTCAGGTTCTGCTCGGCGAGCAGCTTCGGGCCGGAGCTGTCACCGACTTGCCCGCTCCACTCGATCTCCTTCACCCACGCATGCACCCGCTCCCCGAAGACTTTCCTGGGGACCTCGGCGAAGGTGATGTGCCCCTTGCCGGCGGAACCGCCGAAGATCAGCCGCGCCTGCTTCTTCTTCTCGTCGAGCGTGGCGACGCCTTGCATGGTGTAGTTCGCACCGGGGAACGGCGGATTCACCCTCACCGTGTGGCCGCTCATCGAGGCGTACGAGTTCAGCAGCCACCACTGGCCGTTGCCTCGGTTGGACTGCACCGCCGAGTCGGAGAGGTTGCCGTCGATGTTCCAGTACGCGATGTCGGCGTCGACCTTGGACTCCTCGATCGCGGACACCCACTGGATCATCTGGCCGGGGACGGACGTGTGGTAGTTGAAGGCGTACTCGTTGATGTTGACGGGGAGTTGGGTTCCCTCGCGGTCGGTGCCCTTGAACAGGTCCCACTCCCACGCCCGGTACTTGGCGACGCTCTGCCGCACCGCCTCCGGATGGCTCAGCTCGTGCCAGGTGATGACCTCCGGGAGGGTGCCGGCGGCCAAGGCGTGCGTGAGGAAGCCCTGCACCTGGTCATAGAGGACGCTGGTGTTGGGGCCGGCGATGCGAGCGTCGGGCATCTTGCTCTTGATGAGCTTGCAGGCGTCGTCCCAGGCGGTGAAGAAGTCAGCGGGGTCGTCGAGCCAGCTGGTCTTGTTGTGGCTCCACTCGCCGGTGCCGAACATGTTGCCTTCGGGCTCGTTGAACGGCACGAGGACGATGTTGTCCTGGTACTGCTTCGGCAGCCTCAGGACCTGGTCGACCTGCGTTGCGATCTTCTCCTTGTAGAGCTTGACCTTTTCCTCGGGGGTGTCGCCCGGCCACTGGTAGGGGAAGCCGCGGTGGATGTCGGGCATGTAGATGTACACGTCGCCGTCGGTGGAGTCGGCCAGCGGCTTCACCACCTCCAGCGCGTCCGCACCGGGGTGCTGCGGACCGTCCTGCGCCTTGGTGGAGACCGTGCGCAGCCCCATGCCCTCGATGAGGTTGTTCGTGGGGACGTCCGGCCCGTACACGCCGTAGAGCGTGCCGGAGGCGCCGCCGTGGAACGCGCCGGTGTCCGAGCCCAGGTCGACGGTGAGCTGCCCCTCCCGGACCACGGTGACGGTGGCCTTGACCGCGAGTCCGGCCGCGGCACCGGCAACCGTGAACGTCCCCGGCTTCGCGTACTTCTCGGGCGGTACGGCGTCCCAGGTGACGGGCGTGTCGCGGTCGTAGCCGTCGGAGAAGGAGGAGCGGACGGCGACGGGCAGGGACGGGGCGGTTCCGGTGGTGGTACAGACATCGAAGGACATTTGTGGGAGCTCCTGGATGGTCGGCACGGCATCGACCGTACCGGCCACCTGCCCGGGCCTGAGCGTCGCGTGCCACACGGTGAAGGCGTCTATCGCGCCCTTGAACAGCGGGTCCGGGTAGCACGGTGAGATCGCCCGGCGGGCCGGTGTGTCGCGGAGCACCGTGTCCTACGCGCTGAGCGGCAAGCGGCCCGTGTCGGACGGGACACGCCGGAGGATCCAGGAGGTCATCGACGAGCTGGGCCACCGGACCGACGCGAGTGCTCGTGCCCTGGCCAACGGCCGAACCAGCACGATCGGCCTGGTCCTCCCGCCCGTAGGCAACCACTACACCGGGATGCAGCTCGACTTCATCGGCAGTGTCGTGGAGGCTGCCGCGGCGCATGACTACGACGTGCTGCCGTCTCCGAGCGCTGTGGACCGAGACCGCTCGTTCCAGCGGCTGCTGGGGGAGCGGCGGGTCGACGGTGCGATCCTGATGGTGATCCGGCTGGAGGACGACCGGGCCGATCACCTGACCGCGCTCGACTTCCCTTCGTCGCCATCGGCCGCACCGCACACCCCGAGGACGGCTGGTGGGTCGGCCTGGACCACACCGAACTCGCCGCCGCGTGCGTCCACTTTCTCGCGGACTTGGGCCACCGTAGGGTCGCCTTCTTCAACCGTCCCGAGCAGTTGTTTCGGGCCGGGTGCGAGTCCGTCCACCGCGGACTGGACGACTTCACCAACGCCGCGGCCGAGCGTGGGCCGACGGTGCGGACGTGCTGCTGCGGGGACGATGTCGCTTCGGGCCAGGCCTGCCTGGAACGGATCCTGCACGACGACCCGACGATCACGGCGCTCATCACGCTCAACGAGGCCGCCCTGGGAGGCCTTTGCCGAGGGCTGGCCCAAGCGGGCCGCCAAGTGCCGCGTGACTTCTCGGTCACCGGAGTGGTGGCAGCTCGCTCGGCGGAGACGATGACCCCGCAGCTCACCTCAGCGGACGTACCGGCGGAGGAGATGGGCTGGTCCTCTTGGACGGCGTCCAGCCCCGGTTACTGACCTTCAAAGCGTGGTGTCCTGAGGGCCGACGGGGCTTGATCCCGGCGGTCTGCTCCAGCCCAAGCCATAAGAACTCCGTCGCTCCGCCTGTGGTCGGTGCGCTATAAACAGGCCGGTGACCTTGACTGTTGAGCGAACAGACGCACGCACATGGCCTGACGAGCAGATGCAGGAGCTCTTCAGCGAGGGCTTCCCGGAGTTCATCACAGCCGATCGGCTGGCCAAGCAGTACATCGGCAGGATCAGGGAGTGGTTCGCCGACCTTCATCTCACGCTGGTGGACGACCACGGCATGCCTGTCGCGGCCGGCTGGGGTATACCGATCCGGTGGGATGGTCGAACGGAGACACTCCCCACTGGCTACACCCAGGCCACGATCCGCGCCGTGGAGGGCCGAGAACAAGGCGTCGAACCCGACACCCTGGTGATCTGCGGAGCAATCGTCACCCCGTCACTCAAAGGACACGGCCTGGCCGGGGAGACACTCAAAGCACTGCGCCAGCTCGCCCAGGATGCAGGATGGCCGCGCGTCATTGCACCGGTCCGCCCGACCTTGAAAGCCCGCTACCCACTGACGTCCATCGAGGCCTTCATGGGGTGGACCCGTGAGGACGGTATGGCCCTGGATCCATGGATCCGGACGCATCAGCGTCTGGGCGCCCGCATTCTCGCAGCGGCTCCCGAGTCGCAAACCATGACTGGCACGGTCGCCGAATGGGCGGGGTGGACCGGCATGGTGTTCCCCGAAACGGGTGACTACGTCATCCCTGAAGGGCTGAGCTTGCTACGGCTCGACCACTCCGCTGATCAGGGCACCTACGTAGAGCCCAATATCTGGATGCAGCACATCTGAGTACCGAAAGGGCTCTCCGACTACCGCGTTGAGTGCGTGATGTCGTCATGGTGGCTGGCATCGGAGTCCGGTGCCGGTGAGGCAGCCGTCGAGGACATCGTGGCGGTACTGGAGCTGGCGTAGGCCGCGTCGGACGGCAGTGATCAAGTCATCGGGGTCGGCGAAGGCGCGATTGGCCACGGTGGTGCGTCGTAGGACGGACCAGATGCCCTCGACTGGGTTGAGGTCGGGTGCGTAGGGCGGCAGTTGGAAGACCGTGAGCCAGTCGCGGTCGGCGATGTAGCGGCGCATGCCGGCGGTGAGGTGGGTGTTGAGGTTGTCCCAGACCAGTACAACTGGGCCGCCAAGCTGTTGGTGGGCGGTCTGGATCAGGTCGCGGTAGTCCTTCCAGGAGAAGCTTTTGCGCCCGTCGGGCCGGGCATCCGGGCAGGGCCGGTAGATCAGCCGTGAGGATTCGCCGGTCTTGTAGCAGGCCAGAGCGGCCACCGATAAGCGGCGGCGGGAGCGGCCCCGCACGCGGACCACGGGCGTATGGCCGCGGCGGGACCACGTGCGGGTGGTAGGCGGCGTCATCGAGAATCCGGCTTCGTCCTCGAAGACGAGCCAGGCGTCGAGCGCCGCCACGGTCCTTCCATCTGGGGCCAGGTCTCTTTCATCCAGCCGGCCACCACGTTCTCGTCCCGCTCGATCGCCCGCCGGGCGGGGACCTGGCAGCTCCAGCCGTGCCGCTTGAGCAGGGCGGCCACCCCTTGCACGGTGTAGCACTTGTGGAAGCGGCGCCCGATCAGCGTCTTGATCCGCGACAGAGTCCACGTCTGGTCCGGCCACCCACGTGCCACCGGCCCCTTGGCCAGCTCACGCTCCAGCACGGCAAATAGTGCGTCACTGAGCAGCGGCAGCGACGCCGGGCCCTTCGAGCCCAGGGCTCTCGGCCCGTCCTGCGACCAAGCCTTGCGCCAACGCTGTACCGACCGGACGCTGACCCGCAGGTCGTGAGCGATGACCGTGTTCTTCTCCCCCTGCCTGAACCGCTCGGCCGCCTGCAACCGCAACTTCTCGCGGAAGGCGCGCCGTTCGTCGGTCAGCCCGCCCCCTTGCCCATACCTCATGCGGTCGGCATGCCGCAGGGATCACGAGACGTCATCCCCTACGACACCACGCTTTGAAGGTCAGTAGTTCCTGGGTGCCTTTGCGTCGTATGAGATCACCCTTGCGAGGCAATGCAATGCAATGCAATGCAACGCCGTGGGGATGTCTCGTCGCGTCGCTGAGCGCGAGTACGCTCACGGAGGCGACCCGGTCCGGCCAGGGGATGTCGCCCGCAGGCGCAGGACTCATCCGCCGGCCGGGGGATCCGGCGCCTCTATTTTCGTCCAGGAGCTGCTCCAGCCAGCACCACCCCGGAACGAATCCGCTACCACGCGTGGGCCAAGCTGTCGCCTGCTGAGCCGTGACGGCTCAGAAGGCGAATGCCGATGCGCCTTGGGTTTCCTTGATGCATGAATTGGCGAACGTGTGCTCGTAGTTCACGCGCGTCCCTCGCCATAAACCTTGGATGGTGACGACCACGGGCCGGTACTCCTTCGTGCAGGGTCGCCCCGCCTCATTTCCGCGGAGGGTGGCCAGGCGTCCGAGGTCCCCGTTCACGCGATCCAGTTCCGCACAGGCTTGGCGCGGGTCGGGGTGCGTCCCCGAGGTGGTGTACGCACAGTTCAGCGTCACAGCGCGCTCCGGCGTCGTGGTGACGGCCTTCTCTCCGTGGCCTGTGGTGAAGACCAGAGCCGAGGGGGCGTACAGCGAAGCGGGGGCGCTGTGAGCGGGCGTGCTCAACGGTCCCGTTACGGCTGCGGTGAGCAAAGCTCCTGACATTGCCCAGCGTGTCATTGGTCGCATGGTGTGTCTCCTTCTCCTTGCGGTGCTGAAGGGCTTCGAAGTACCCGTCCTATTGCCTCCGTTTCAGGGAGGACAAGAATGAACCGCTGCGAACGCTTCGATTCGGACCAAATTGCCCATTGAATCAGTGGCTTGATTGGCTGAGCGGTCTTTATGGCTGGGGAGGTGAGGGGGCTTTCGCGTTATCCGTCGGTTGCGGGTGTGGCTGAGGGGCCCGGGGTGTGAAATGGCCTGAATGTTGTGAGCGTGCCTTGGTTGCCGCAATGCGCTGGCGTACAGCGCAGGATCATGAGGCAGGGCGCTGACATTCGGCCGGCTGGTGGGTCGGATATCCCGTCAGGGCGGTCTGGTTCGGCTGGCGTGCTTGTCTACGGTCTCGACCTTCGACGGGACATCTGCCGGGAGATCCGCCGGTTCAAGCCCGACGTCGTACTCGGCACCGGATATGAGGTCGAGATGCCCTACGGCTTCGACCAGGCCGACCACCGTGCGGCCGGGTTCGCAACACTCGATGCGGGCGACGCGCCAACCGGTGGGTCTTCGCGGAGCAGGTGGATGACGAGGAGCTCGAACCGCACGCCGTGCGCCGGCTCATTGTTCCCGGACTCGCCGGCTCCGGCGCGACCCATGGCGTCGAGGTCACCGGTGAGCCGGTGAGCCGGTGCCCCGGGGCGTCGCCTCGCACGAGGCGCACGCTGTGTACCTGGCCGCGCTCCCGGACCATTCCGCCCCCGAGGACTTCATCCCGAAGTTCACCGCGATGAGTGGCAAGGCCATGGGCGTCGAGCACGCCGTCCTGTTCGGGGTCCATGACCTGCGGGCATCATCGGAGTTCTTCCTCGAATCCGTGCAGGGCTGACCCGGGGTCACCTGTTGGAGCTGACGATGTGCCCGTCAAGCTCCTTCATCCGGCTTTGCCGTCGGTTCGGTGGGCTTGGGCCGGGCAGCGGCTACGGCGACGGCCCTCTGTTCCGCACATGTCGCATAACGGGGGGCCGTCGTGCGGACGCGGCGTTCTTCGTGTTCGGGAGCTCTCACGCGGGCGTCATGCCGAGGTCGTGGCGCAGGCGGTTGCGCTGTTCGGGGCTGAGGTTGGCGGAGACGGTGGCGAGCGTCTGGTCCGCCGGCCATGGCGCGTTCTCGACGACCTCGCGCACGATCGCCTCACGAGGTGCGGGCGGCAGGGCGGGCAGCATTCTGTGCAGGTCGGTGAGAGCCTCCTCGGGAGGGCGGGAGGCATGGAAGGCAGTCATGACGGCGGCGAGCTCCTTCTCGCCGGCGAACTGCCACAGCGCGGGCATCGCGACTGTCTCTTCCAGGTGCAGGTGGGCGAGGTAGGCGCTGATCACCTCGCCCAGCGCCAGATACAGGGCGTGCTGGGCCTCGGGCAGCGCGTCGGCAGAGATGCCGGGCAGGGCCCGCGCCCGGTCGTCCAGCGCGGCGAAGGCCGAGTCGAGACGAATGTGCTCGGCTTCCAGCGCGTCGGCTGCTTCCGGCGCCCGCTCCCGCAGGAGTTGGTGGATGTAGGTGTCCTCGTGGTCGGCGTGCTCGCGCAGCTCCTGCGTCATGGCAAGGCAGCGATGGGCCTGCTCGGCGGCGGCGCCGGTCTGGGCGATGTCCGCTGCTCCGAGTTCCACGGCGAGCGTGAACAGTCGTGCGCGCTGCCCCATGTGTACGTTGCGGTAGAGGAGGAGGGGCGCGATGTCGGACGAGACGGCCCTGCTGATCGCCGACGTGCTGGAGGCTGCCGGGGCGCTGCGCCGCCTGGGCGAGCAGACCGCGGCGGCGGAAGGGTTCACCCAGGCCCGGTGGCAACTGCTGAGCGCGGTTTCCGAGGACCCGCTCACTGCCCCTCAGGCCGCGCGCCGCCTCGGCGTCAGCCGCCAGAACGTCCAGCGGGTCGCCAACGACCTCGTGTCCCTCAGGCTGGCGACGTATGAGGCCAACCCGGACCACCGCGGCTCGCCCCTGCTGGCGCCGACGCCGAGCGGCAGCAAGGCGCTGGCTCGCGTCACCGCCAGGGCGACGGACCTGAACCGGACGCTGTTCGCGGCCGTACCCGCCGAGGAGATCCGTGCCACCAGGGCGTCCCTGCGCCGTCTGCTGACTGAACTCGACCGCCATGAAGGGGCGGAGGGCAAGCGGTAGGCACTGGTGCCGCTCAGGGGGCTTGGTGGCGGCGTCCGCCGCCAACTCGCCCGACGGGCCCCGGTCGCGTCAAGCAGCACACGGTCGATGCAGGCCGACTCGACACCGCGCCACCCAGCCGGGAAGGCCCCGGCCAGGTGCTCCTGCCGCAGTCGCACCGTGAGGGCTCGGTCCGCGCTCGCTGAGTCTTTTCAGTGCGGCCACTGATCGGGTTTGGCCGACGGGCTGCGCAACGCACGAAACTTCCGTGCCGTTGGGGGAAGTGTTCGAAGCCTCAACCCACCGGCACGTGGGCCGTGTTGGTTCGGTTGATTGCTCGGGCGGGGGTTCAGTTGGTGCGGGCCGGCGGGTCGGCGTATGTGCCGTGGAGCATGCCGGTGGCTTGTCCGACTTCGATGAGGTAGCCGTCCGGGTCGCGCAGGTAGCAGCGCACTTCGGCTTTGCGGTCGATGGGTGGTGTGAGGAATTCGGCGCCCTTCGCGCTCCATTGGCGGTGGCATGCCTCGATGTCGGCGACGCGGAGGTTGAGGAAGCAACTGACCGTGGTCGGGTCGGTGGGCGGGTGGAGGGTGACGTCAGGCTTGTCCGGGGTGGGGCCGCCGCCCGGGTTCATGATGATCCATCCGTTGGCGAGCTTGATGGTGCAGGGGTTTTCCTCGAGTACGACCTCGCCGCCGAGGACGTCGGTGTAGAAGGCGCGGGATCGGGCTACGTCGGCGACCGTCAGGAAGTGGGTGAGGAGGAGCCCGGAATCCGGGGCGGGAAAGCCATCACGGTGCATGCAAGACCTCCAGATTGATCGAACATTTCATCCATAGTGGTGGATAAGTGTCCGTGGGTACGGATGAACACGGCCGAGAGGAGGGCATCCGTGCCGGTCGCGGGACCTCCGCTGGCCAGTGCCCGTCGACGTGGGTTGCCGCAGGACACGGCAGTGCCGGTGGTGGACGTACCGCTGAATGCCCAGGACCGTGTCCTGCGTGGTGAGGCGGGTGTTGGCCGAGGCAGGGGGCGGGGGCGTGGCGTTGGAGTGTTCTGCGTGGGCCCGTCCCGGCGGCTGGGCCGGCCGGGAGAGTCTGATGTGGTGTTCCGTGCGCGTCTGCTGAGTGGCCAACAGGCCGCACGCACATAGGTCGCGAAGTGGCCCCGCCCGGTGTGGTGCTGGTTGTCACCCTGTCATTTGTCAGGGCCCCTGGGGCCGCTCTGTTTTCTAGGGTTCGAGTTGTCTTCCCGACCACCTCTGGCTGCATCGCGGGGGCGCGCTCCGCAGGCAGGAGGGGGTCTCCCTTGCTGCAGTGCGGGCCCGCCCCTGTCCGCTCCGCCGGTCAGAGTCTGACCACGCCCTTCAAGCGCACCGGTCCCTACCCGCAGTACCAGTTCCGGGTGTGCGGCTGGCTGGTCTTGGGCGGTCGGATCCGCTGCTCCAACTGGTGGTAGATCCCGCTGCCCTGCCCTGTCCCTGCCGCTCACCGTTCGCCACTGACCGTTCACCGCGAAAGGCGTGACTCTTGCGCAGACTTCTAGATGGCGCTGCCGCGCTCGCCCTCACCGCCGCCGCTGCCCTGCTGATCGGCGCAGCCGCGGGGCCCGCCACCGCCGATGCCCCCGCCCCTGCCGATGCTGCTGCCGCGGCCCATGCCTCCGGCGTTGCCTCGGCCGGGGCCGCCGTTGTTGCTGCCGGGCGGCCCGCGCAGGTCGTTCCCGCGTCCGTCCAGGTACCCGACGGTGTGACCGCCGGGGCTGCCGTGTTCGACCGGCAGACCGGTACTTTCACCGAGCAGCTCAACACGAGCCTGCGCTTTCGGTCCGCTTCCGTCGTCAAACTGCTGCTGGCACTGGACTTCCTGTGGAACCGGGGCCCCGACTACACGGTGCCCGCCGCCGACCGGGCCCGGCTGGAGCCGATGCTGCGCAGCAGCTGGGACGACGCGGCCAATCACTACTGGTCACAGAACGGCGGCCCGGCGATCATCACCCGTATGGCCGGCCGTCTCGGCCTGAAAGACACGGTTCCGCCCCCCACCGGGCACGAGGGCTACTGGGGCTATGCCTCGCTCTCGGCCCGTGACACCGTGGCCATCTACCGCTACCTCCTGGATTCGGCACCGGCCCCGGTACGCGACTTCGTCATGGGCAACCTGCGCCAGTCCACCCGCTGCGCCTCGGACGATTTCGACCAGCACTTCGGCATTGCCGGAGCGTTCGAGAAGCCGTGGGCCATCAAGCAGGGCTGGGCGGGGTCGTCGTACGAGGAAGGCACGTGCGGCCCGCCGGGCACGGTGGCCGCGCCGCGTACGGCGGATACGGCAGCCGCGTCAACTGCCCAGGCACCGGCACCGGCACCGGCACCGGCACCGGCACCGGCACCGGCACCGGCACCGGCCCAGGACCAGGACCAGGCTCTAACTCCGCTTGCCGCGAGTGTGGACCTGACCCGGCCCGCGCTCCACAATACGGGGACGGTCGGCGCCGGCGACCGGTTCGTCGTGGCGGTGTTCACGCTGCATCCGGTCGGCACGTCCTACGGGAAGGCGTTCACGGACATCGGCCGGCTGACCCGCTCGCTGGATGTTCCGGGTGCGGCGCGGCCTGCGGGGTGGTGGTACGGCACGTGGAGCAGTCATGTGAACGTCCGCCGTGACCCGTCCACACGTGAAGCGCCGATCACGCAACTGCCCGCCGGGGCCGAGGCGTTGGTGGGCTGCCAGGGGCGGGGCGAGGAGGTAGAGGTGCCGCCGTACACCAATGACTGGTGGGCCTATCTGCCTCAGTACGGCGGCTGGATCTCCAACATCTACATCAGCTCGCCCGACAACCGGCTGCCGGACGTCAAGGACTGCTGACCACGGCGGATGTCAGTGGTTGCTGTGTTCGGCGGACGTCAGGGGTTGCTGTCCTCGGCGGACTTCAAGGGGCTGCTGGGCGCGGCCGCTCGATGCCTGGGGTGGCACGAAGGCGGCCGCGCCCTCACCGCTCGTACTCGGCGAGGAAGCGGAGCACTGTCTCCACGTGCGGCCGCACGCGTTCGGGGACGCCGCGCTCCTCGATGACGGTGCGGTCGCTCGTGCGGTAGCCGGCTGCGATCAGCGCGGGGAGGTCCTCGGTGGGCAGCCGGGCCTGCTTGAAACGCTGGTCGAGCCAGCACACGTACAGGCTCATGGTGTGGATGGCGTCCGGCGGTGAAAGGTGGTCCTTGTCGCCGTCTCCGTCCCCGTCCACGGCCCAGGCCCTGAACACCGATGGTGTCCACATGGCGATGCCGTGCTCGTCGGTGGCCGGGCGGGCCGCGTTGGCGTCGAAGCCGCTTTCCGCCTTGAGCAGCGCGGCGAGCAGCGCGGGTGTGACCTCGGCGTCGGTGCAGCGCCGGGCGGCACTGATGATGACCGGCCGCAGCGCTTCGGGTACGTCGGAGTCTTCCGGGATTTCCCCGGTGGCCGCGACGGGCGTACCGGTGACGGCGGCCGGCGTGCCGCGCCCGCCGCCACGGGCGCCGTCCTCGTCATCGTCGCTGCCGAACAGTGCGAACCCGGCGACGGCGACGGCAACGGTGACGGCGGCGGTGGCGGCTGCGGCACCGGCGAGCGCCACACCGCCGGTCGGCAGCAGCCGGAGCCTGCGGCCACGCCCCCGGAGAGGGCGTCGATGCGGGCGGCGAGGCCCGCGGCGGTGTGCGGGAGGCGGGCCGCGTGGTCCGGCGCCAGACAGTCCGCGATGAGCCGGCGCCAGTCCTGTTCGAGCCCGGCATCCAGACGCAGTGGCGCGCTGCCGCGGGCGTAGGCCTGCGCGGCGAGCGAGCGGGCGCGGGCGGTGGCGCCGGAGAACGGGTGAAGGCCCCCGGTGAGCACCTGATGGGCGAGCACGCCGAAGGCCCAGATGTCGGCGGTCGGGCGGACCACCGATCCGTCGGCGCCGGTGCGCTGGGACCACCACTCGGGCGGCAGGTGGTCGAGTGTGCCGAGCGGCGGCATATGGGCGTGGGTGCCCTCGAGTTCGGTGGCGAGGCCGAAGTCGGCGAGCCAGACCTCGCCGTCCCCGCCGAGCAGCACGTTGGCGGGTTTGAGGTCGCCGTGCACCCACCCGGCGTCGTGCATATGGGCAAGCCCGGCAGCAACGCCCCGCAGCAGGCCTACCGCATCGAGGATGGGGCGGCCGGTCCCGGCGGCGTCCAGGACCTGGCGCAGGCTGGCCTCGGCACGGTCCATCACCAGCGCGATCGCCCCGTTGAGCGCGGGCAGCTCCGGCGCGTCGACGGTGCACACGGCGCGGGTCCGCACGAGATGCGGATGGTCCGCCTCCGCGCTGAACCGCACCTCACGCGCCACCAGTTCACTGAGCGCGGCACGCTGGCCAGGCGCCAGACCGCCGGTCGGCAGCACCTTCACCGCCGCTGTCGTACCGTCCGCGACGGAGCGGGCCTCGTACACGGTGCCCCAGCCACCGGAGCCGATGACCGCACCCAGCTCCCAGCCCTCGATACGGAATCCCGCCGGCAGACGCGGCGCAGGTGCCCCCAGCGTGCTGTCCCCGGCGCCTGACGTCTCCCGTGCGCCGTCACTGGCGTCTGCTGAGGTCACGCCCCAGCCTCCTGCACCAGAGGCCGCCTGCGGGACGGCAGCAGAGCGAGGTGCTCTTCGCGTACCAGACCGAAACGCAGGGCGAGGGAGGCCAGCCGGGCACGTTTGGCACCGGTACGGCCGTTGCCGTCCGCCGCCCCGGGCTCCTCGCCAAGGTCCAGGCGCAGTTTCGCAAAAGCCAGATAGTCGATGTGGTAGTTCACAGCCGAGCGAGTCAGGCCACGGCAGCTCTCCAGCGGACGCAGCCGCTCCGCGATGTCCCCGGCCCCCGGCAGCGCACCGTCCGACCCCTCCCGCAGGCGCGGCTCGCACAACGCCACCAGCACCAGGAAATACTTGGCCGTCACATCGAGCGCGTAGGGAAGCACGGTCTGCTCACCCGCGCCCGGCACGGACCGCTCGTCCAAGAAGGCGTGCTGCGGGGCGAACACCTTGAACTCCGCCGTCCCGCTCAGCGCCGGCAGCACAACCCGGGAAAACTCGAAAGGCACCGGCGCCCCGAGCCTTCTCGGCGCAACGGTGATGTACTCACCGGCACCCTCCAGGTTCTCCACCACATAGGCGCAGTCACAGCTGAAGTTCGACAACCGCCAGTAGTCCTCGGCCGCCTCCAGCCGCCCCGCCCGCCGGGAGATCCCGGGATCGGGCAAGACGATCGAGACCTCGCGCCCACCGGGCACCCCCGGCCGAAGTCGGCAACATCACCCGGCCCCATGTACAGCAGCCCTGGCCCGCCCGCCCCAGCAGCACCCGGCCGCATCGGACCGGACGGCTGGACAATGATCGTTTCCACGCCGACTCTCCCCCCGAAATGATCGCCAGGACTGCACAGGCGGTACCGGTTACCGCCGGCCCGGCGCGATACATGTACGCCCACATCGCAACTCCCGGCGACGGATGGTCAGTCCGGCCCCGGTCGGCACGACACCGAGAGCATCACCGGTCACAGCCACCGCCGCAACCTCCCACACCCGTTGCCCTGCCCTGGAACCGTCCCTCCCCGGCTGGCCTGCAGATACGTAATCGCCTGGGATACCCCGTCGCGGCCGCGTCCCGTGCGAGTCCTGCGGCTGCGGGACGTTGCGTAGCGTGGAGCGCTGGCGGGTGACGGCGCAGGTGCCTGCCGGATTCGGATGCGTTCGCAGTCGCCGCCCGCAGTGACAAGTCGCCCAAGGCCGGGGGCGAGGGCGGTGACGTCCCGGCCGTGGCGCCCAGCGAACGCTGCGGCGAGGACCACTGCCACGTCCTCGGGCCCGCAACTCCTCCGCTGGCTGGTGTGCCGCACACGGCGGTCACACCCTGAGCAGCTACGGCAAGTACACCTACCCGCAGTCCGAAGATCCGGCCGCTGCGCCAAGCGGGCGGCACACCCGGCCGCATCCAACTCCCGCTTCAAGGGCGCACCGTGTGTCCAAAACCCGAACCCGCGATCCTGAACTGCCTGAACTCCCTGAACTGCCCTGCAGGCGACAGCCTTCGCCCGTCCGCGGGCTCGCGGCGGTCTGCCGTGGACGTCATCTCATATGGCCGGTTCGGTAGGCTGCTGGCCGCGGCGGGAATCGTGGAGCGCGTTCCCCCATCGTCGGCAGCAGGAGCGGCCCCGCCCGCTTGGCGCGGCGCTGCACAAGGGCGCTCTCCACCCGGCCGATGCCCGGCAGCGCGGCCAACTCGTCGGCCAGGTAGTCGTACAGGGCGCCGGTGTCACGGCACTGGACCATGGCGAAGACCGATGCCCGGCCCGTCGTGACGGCGGCGAAGGCGACTGCGGAGTGCTGTGACAGTGCCTGCGCCACCTCGCCCAGCGCGGCCGGCACCACCTCCAGCCACAGCAGCGCCTCCACCGGGAAGCCGAAGTGCGCCGGGTTCACGTCCACCTCGAAGTGCAGCACCCCGGCGTCCCGCAGCCCGGCGACGCGGCGGCGCACGGTCGAGGCCGACCACCCGGTGACGGCGGCCAACTGCGCGATGTCCGCCCGGCCGTCCAGGGCCAGTTCGCCCGCCAGCCGCGCCTCAGCCTCGCCCCAGCCGGATAGCTCGGCGTGGGCTTCCGGGCCGTCAGGCGACTCGGGTGCGGGGCTGAGGAGGGCCGCCTGCTCGGACGCGTCCAGCGCGCTCGTGCGGCCTGTCCAGCCGCCGACCCCGGCCACCGGGCGCAGCACGCAGCCCGCCTCGATGTCTCGTATCCCCGGTGCCCGCAGCAGGTGGTCGAAGAGCAGCCGTCCGTCGTCCGACCCCGGGCCCGGAGTGCGGACCATGCAGGTCAGCCGCGTCCCGCCGGCCAGCGGGGCGATCCACGAGGTGTCGTCGCGCTGTGCGAGGGCGGCCGTCAGCGTGTCGGCGGCGTCCGGCGTGCAGTCGATACGGACGAACCAGTCGAGCATGCCGATCCGCCGGCTGTCCACGAGCCCGACCACCCGGACCACCATGGCCGACCGCAGCCGGTGGTAGCGGCGCGCGACGGTGCGCTCCGGGACTGCGAGCACGGTGGCGATCCTGCTGAACGAGGCGCGCCCGTCGATCTGGAGGGCATGGATCAGACGACGGTCCAGCGCGTCGAGCGTGACGGATTGCGCCACGCGATCCCCTCCCAGTGTCCGATCACGTCCATCCCGCCGACTTTACAGCGTGCAGAGGAGCACCCGGCAGGACGCTGGTGGCGACCACCGAAGAGAGGCAGACCATGCTGACCGTCCTTCCCATCAGATACGTGGCCGATGTCGAGGCGTCCCGGGACTTCTACGCCGGGCTGGGGCTCGTCGTCCGGCAGGAGCCCGGCGCGGCCGTCTGGGTCCGGCTGACCGCCGCCGCGGGCGCCGTCGGCGTCCATGCCGCCGCCGTCTCACAGGGCCGGCCACCCGGCGTCACCGAACTGGGCTTCGCCACGGAGGAGCCGCTGGCGCAGGTCGCGCAGCGCCTCGAACGCAACGGCTACCCCTACGAGCTGGTCGAGGAGAACTTCGGCAGCAGCATCCGCGTCACCGACCCGGACGGAGTCGTCGTGCAGATCCAGCACATCGACCCGGACACCGTCCGCAGGTCCGCCGCGGCCGTGGCCAACGACTCCGCCTGACCAGCAGACGCGGGAAGCACTCGGCCGGCCCCACCCCCGGCACTCGCAAGACAGACCGTCACGGCAGGAAGATCCGGCATGGAACCGCTCGTCACACTCGTCGCCGTCACCGGCCTGCTCCTGCTCGCGGGGACGCTCGGGGCCGTACGGCTCCGTCGCCCGATCGCTGCCCTGCGGGGCGGCCTTGCGGCCATGTTCACCCTCACCGCGAGCGCGCACTTCGTCGGCATGCGCGAGGAGCTGGTCGCCATGGTGCCGCCCGCCCTGCCGGCCCCCGGCCTGCTCGTCACACTGACCGGCATCGCCGAACTCGCCTGTGCACTCGGGTTGTTGTGGTCACGCTCGGCCCGGGTCTCGGCCGCCATGCTCAGCGCGATGCTGGTCGCGATGTACCCCGCCAACGTCTACGCCGCCGGCGGCGACGTGCCCTGGTATGACGAGCTCGGCCCCCGCACCGCCATGCAGGCCGTCTTCCTGGCAGCCACCGTCACGGTGCTGGTCCGCCACGGCCGGGCGGCACCGGGAACCTCTGTGGCCCCCTCGCCCAGCTCCCCGCGACCGCGACCGTCGTCGGGCCAGGGCGGATGACCGCAGCGATCCGTGATCCGGACCGACGTGAGGTCGGGCTACCTGGACGTCATCCGTAGACGGCCGTTGAGGAGGAGCGGACCAGATCAGCCCTGCGGGATCAACGGTGGGCAGGGACTGGGCGGTCGGCCCGACACCGCTTCGTCAGGGCCGTGCATGTCAACGAGGTCGCCGCCGCCGTGGGCACGCAGCGGCACCTGGTGAGATCGTCGGCATACCTGGGGCTTCCGACCCTTGTTCGGCTTGCCCAGGGGTGTCAGTACCTGCGGACACGGTCTCTGGCACGCGGTGGGCTTTCACGCGTTCCTGCTCCGCGCGCAACGGTTGCCTCCCGGCCCTGTCCGGAGGTCAGGTCTCCGGGAACTGGCCCATGGCAGGGCCTCGCCGATGCCGACGGTGAAGGGGTCGTCGATGGCCTGGAGGCAACCCGCCGGCACAGGCCGCCCAGTCCCACCGCTCGCCCGGGCCCAGGCCCCGTACCCAGCTGCTGGTCGGGGACCGTCCTATCCGCGCCGGGTCCCTCCGGCTCTGCGCCCGATTCCCTTCCCCTTGCACGGCTATGGGAAGTTTTGGGGTGCATCGCTACCCTCCGCCCATGATTCCCACGGTGGTTTGGGGCACAGGCAACGTCGGCCGCGCAGCCATTCGAGCTGTCGCGGCACACCCGATGCTCAGCCTGGTGGCCGTGCTGGTGTCGACTCCCGCCAAGGTCGGCAAGGACGCGGGCGAACTCAGCGGACTCGACCGGCACCTCGGGGTGGCGGCGACGGATGATGTGGACCGGGTTCTCTCCGATGGCCCTCGCGCGGTCGTGTACGCGGCCTCCGGTGACGTCCGTCTGGACGGCGCGATCGAGGACATCACTCGCGCGCTCCGCGCCGGCGCGGTCGTCGTCACACCGTCCGTGTACGGCATGTACGACTGCGCCAACGCCCCGGACGAGATCCGCGACGTGCTGCTCGAGGCCGTCGAGGCCGGCGGCGGCTCGCTGTTCGTGTCAGGTGTGGACCCCGGCTGGGCCAACGACATACTCCCGCTCCTGATCAGCGGACTGGCATCCGACATCGACACCATCCGCTGCCAGGAGATCTTCGACTACTCGACGTACGACCAAGAAGAAGCAGTCCGCCACCTGATCGGCATGGGACACCCCCTGGACTACCAGCCGCTGATGCTCGCCGACGGCATTCCGACGATGATCTGGGGCGGACAGCTGCGGATGATGGCACGGGCCCTGGGCGTCGAACTGGACGGCATCGAGGAGACACTGGACCGCCGTCCGCTCGAAAGGTCCGTCGTCACCGACACGATGGGGGAGTTCTCCGCCGGCACTCAGGGAGCGGTGCGCTTTGAGGTGCAGGGCGTGGTGGAGGGCGAGCCCCGCATCATCGTCGAGCACGTCACCCGCATTCACGCCACCTGCGCCCCGGACTGGCCCGCACCGTCGGACGGCGGAGCCGGCGCACACCGCGTCATCATCGAAGGACGCCCCCGCATAGAGGTCACGGTCGAGGCCACGGACGAGGCAGAGAACAGAGCTGCCGGCGGCAACGCGACGGCAGCCGGCCGTCTGGTGAACGCCATCGACTGGCTCGCCGAGAACGAACCCGGTATCTACGACGCACTCGACATCCCGCTGCGCCCCGCGGTGGGCAAACTGGGAAAGAAGTGATCATGCAGATCGACATCCCCGAGGGCGCCGAGCCCATCCCGTACGTCTGGGGCGACCTTGTGCCTGAGATCGGCCGGGCAGCCAGCACCTTCTCCCTGGCCGTCTATGAATACACGACCCTCAGGCTGCGCGAGTTCGAGGCCGCCCGCCTGCGCATCGCGCAGATCAACGGATGCCTGTTCTGCCTGGACTGGCGCACCGAACGAGATGGAGAGAAGGTCGAGGACGGGTTCCTCGACGCGGTCACCCAGTGGCGGACTACGGACACCTTCGACGAACGTACACGGCTCGCCGCCGAGTACGCGGAGCGCTACGCACTCGACCACCACAACCTCGACGACGAGTTCTGGAAGCGGATGAAGGCGCACTACAGCCAGGCCGAGATCGTGGAGCTGAGCATGAGCATCGGTTCATGGCTGGCGTTCGGCCGTCTGAATCATGTGCTGGGGCTCGACAGCGTCTGTGTACTGCCGTCGGCACAGGGTTCTTGAGGCACCCCTCAGCACACTGGCGCCGACGAGGCACTACGAGCTGCGGGCCGGGGCCGCATCGGCCACGGCCCACAGTTGTCCGCGCGACGCCCTGACGGGACGTGGGAACGGTCAGAGGTCCTCGGCGATGATCTTCTCGATGTTGCGCTCGGCGAGCGCGGTGATGGTGACGAAGGGGTTGACGCTGACGTTGCCGGGAATCAGCGCACCATCCATCACGTACAGCCCCGGATGGCCGTGCAGGCGGCCGTAGTTGTCGGTGGCCTTGTCGAGGACTGCCCCACCCAAGGGGTGATACGTCAGGTGGTCGCCCCAGATCTTGTAGGCGCCGAAGAGATCTGAGCGGTAGATGGTCCCTTCCTTGGCGTTGATCTTGTCAAAGATCGTTTTTGCCATGGTGATCGACGGCTGCTTCCATGCGGTCTGCCAGTCCAGTTCCACCTTCCCCGCCGAGGCGTTCCACGTGAACCGGCCGCGGTGCGGGTTGTTGGTGATCGACAGGTAGAACGACGCCCAGGTCTCGATGCCGGTCGGCAGCGGCGCCACCTCGGCGAACGCACCCCCGCTGCCCAGTTGTCGATACCCGCTGTCGGGATCGACGACTGCAGCGCTCCGGTCGGGTCCCACAGGTGGTTGGCCCGGCCGCACATGACGTTGCCGTTCTCGCCCCATCCGTTGCCGATCTCGTTGTTGAGGCCGGGGAGCGCGCCCGTAGCCTTCAGACGGACCAGCAGCTTGCTGGTGCCGACACTTCCGGCGGCGAAGAACACCCATTGCGCACGCACCGTCTTGGTGGCGGTGACAGCTCCGTTCGTGTCGAGCTGCTCCATGGTCACGGAGTAGCCGCCTGTGGCGGGCGTTACCGCGGTGACCCTGTGCAGCGGTGAGATGCTGACCCGGCCGGTCGCGCGGGCCTGTGCGAGATAGGTCTTCGGCAGGGACTTCTTGCCGTGGTTGTTGCCGTACAGGATCTCGCCGGCCAGGGCCGACTTGGTGGCCGCGCCTGTGGCCTCCTGCTTCATGTAGTTCCAGTCGTAGACGTTGGGGACGAACATGAAGCGGAAACCGGACCGCCCGGCGTGTTTGCGGCCTACACGCGCGTACTGGTAGCACTCCGTCGTGTCGAACCAGGCCGGGTCGATCGTGCTGACCCCGAGTGTGCTGTTCGCCCGCGGGTAATACACGTCGTACATTTCGTCGGCGTCCACCGACGGAAGCACTCCGGGGAAGCGGCTCCTCTCGGGGGTCACCGCCATACCGCCGTTGACGAGGGAGCCGCCCCCGACTCCTCGCCCCTGGTACACCACGATGCCGCCCATTTCCTCGGCGTCCAGGATTCCCGTGTACCGCGGCACGTCCCGGTCGAGCGGGAAGCCGAGGAAGTTGCTCAGGGGCTGCTTGGTCCGTGTGCGCAGCCAGAAGGAACGGTAGTCGGGCGTGGTGGTGTTGGCGAAGATCTTGCCGTCCGTACCGGGGGTGTCCCAGGCCATGCCCATTTCCACCATGTGGACGTCCACGCCGGCCTGGGCGAGACGGAGTGCGGTGACGGACCCTCCGTACCCGGTGCCTATGACGAGTGCGCTGACCTGTGCGCCGGGTTCGATCAGGGCGGCCTCCTGGGGGAGCGGCGCAGCGGTCGGCAGGTCGAATGCGCCCAGAGCGGCGGCGCCTAAAATAGAACCAGTTCTACCAATGAACCGACGGCGGGAAAGGCCTCTGCCTTCCAGTGTGCCGTGCGATCTGGGGTCCATGTAGATCCCCTTTCTCTCGCATAATAGAAACGGGTTCTACTAAGAAATGTGAAACAAGTCACGAGAAACCTACGGGTAACTTGACTGCTGTTCTCGGTTTTCCCGCATCAGGAATTAACGGATAACGCACCTGTCTCTTTGGTCCCGCCTCTTTGGCATCGATTCAAACCCGCGAATCAGGCCCAACGGAACTGATCTCTATTGATCGCGTCGCCTGCCGACGCGATGTAGGAGCCGGTGATCTCGCGTCGTCCTGTGCCGGCACTGGCCGACGCTCAGGTGTCGGTGGCCGATGCGACTCCGGGGTGCGCTCGGAGTCCCCACCCGCACCCAGGCGATGGTGACGAAGCGGCTGTAGTACACGGGCGGGCAGCTGTACGGCGCCTCGGTCGACCCCAACCTCGGTGCGGCAGCGGGACTTCGCACGCTGGACTGATCGGCACATGGCAGCGCCGGCCTGCCAACCCGTCCAGGGGCTATGCCGCCCGGTCGGCAGGGGCTCGACCTCAACCCACCGGGCGCAGCAGATCACTCTGGAATGCTGGACCGTGCAGACGAGCTGCTCGCGATGGTGACGCCGCCCTTCTCGACACGCTCCGCGCCGTCTGCTGCGAGGACGACGCGCACAGACTCGGCCTCTACCTCCCAGGCCGCGATGCCCCCGACCCGATGGGACAGGGCGACGACGAGTACAACGACTGCGCCGTGCTCATCGAGGCGTGCGCGGCGCTCCCGGCATCTCCGAGAGCCCACTGGGCACGGACGGACCTCAATCGGACGGGGTGACGAGTGCTGACGGCGGGTCAGGGAGGCATCGGTGAACTCCGCCGGGGAAACGGGTCGTTGGGACAGGCCGCACGTGGTCGTCATGGCCAGAAGCCTCGCGGGGATGCTCACGGCACACGTTCTCGCTGGGCACGTCGACCGGGTGACTGTCGTGGAGCGCGACGGGTTCCCGGACGGGACGGCACGGGACGGACAAGACGGGCCGGGGCCGTGGCCGGCGTACCGCAGGGCTGGCATCCGTATGTGCTGCTGGAGGGCGGACAGCCGGCCCCGGAATCGCTGCTGCCGGGTGTTCTGGCGGAGCTGCGGGCGGCGGAGGCACCGCGGGTGGGCCTCCGTGGGATTTGGTGCTTTGGCAGGATGACCGCGGGTTCCGCCGGGTGCCGGCGACGACGCACACTACTCCGGTTCTCGCGGCCGGCTCGGGGAGCTGATGCGGCAGCGGGTACTTGCCAACCCGGTGGTCAGCACGGTGGAGGGGACTGATGTCGTCGGGCTCCTCGGTGACACCTCGTGCGTGCGGGGCGGGTGCTGCTGCGGGACCGCTCCGCGCTGACGCCCGAGCAGAACAGCGACCGTCGAGGCCGATGTGGTCGTCGACGCCTCCGGTAGCGGCACGAAGGGATCACAGTGGCTCACGGCGATCGGAGCCGACGCCCCGCGCCGGGAGGCCATCGACACAGAGCTTGCGTACCCCTCGCGGGTCTGACGCGGCCGGAGCGACGTACTCGACGGTGACACCGCCGGCTACTACGTGTGCCCGTGCCCCGACCGAGTCCACGCCTCGGCGGTGCGCTGCCGCTGGAGGACGGCAACCATCTGGTCGATGTCCCGGGACTGCGCGGCGACGAACCGCCCACGGCCGACGACGTTCGTGACGTACGCCGAGGTGCTGCCGCATCCGCTCCCTGCACGCTGCGTCCAGGCCTCCCACGGGGCGCCCCCAGATCTCTGGACCCCTGATTCGATTCGGGGGCTGCCTGGCCAATCACCCGCCACAGCAGGGTTGCGTCCCCGTGCGGCATGCGCTGCCGCGATCGCCTGCTTGTAGGTGCCGAGTGTGCTTGCTCATGGCCGGAGGGGATCGGCCACAAGTGTGGTGGGGCGGCGACACCGCACGCGGCCTCACAGGCAGTGTGCGGTGTCGCCGCCCCTACTGCGCTGGCGGGCCTGCCCGTTATGCAGATGGGCGCGCCGCGCGTGTCAGAACCGGCCACCGGTCATACGGGTGATCGGGCCCAGCGTGCGCCGGCCCGCACGTCGACCCGCCGCGTACGACGTCGCACCAAGCACGGTCAGCCCCGCGCCCACGCCCGCGACGAAAATCCTGCGGTTCGCGATGAGCGTCCAGGTCGACTTGGCGAAGGCGGCAGCCCGCCCCGAGGCGGAGACGAGGGCCTGACGACCGGCCTCGACGCGCTCGGCCGTCGTGTGGGCGACCGCGTTGGTCGCCTTGGCCGTCTGCTCTGTCACGTCAGCGGCAGCTGACGCCGCCTCACCGGCCTTGTCAGCAGCCTTGCCCGCCGCCTTGGACGCCGGAGCGGTCGCCCGCGACGCGGTGCGACGGGCCTTGGACTCAGCCACCTTCGCAGAGACGGAATCTTGAGTGGTGTCGTTGTTCGATGGGTTCATGGACATCGCGTTGCCGCTCCGCCCGACAGCAAACATGTTCGACCAAGACCACCTGCCTCAGGTCGGCGCGCACCCGCACGCCAACAGACCCGCCTGACGGAAACTGCGTCGCAGAGCCCTCGATTGGTGTGTTTGTTCCTCACATGGGCGGGACAAGACGGGGCACCCGTGTGTCCGTCCGTCAGTGAAGGGAGCCGATCATGGTAGTCGTCGCCGTAGTTGCCGTTTGCGTGGTCCTGGCCGTTCTGGCCTTCCTCGTCCCACGTCTTTCCCGCCGTCCCGAACGCGGCACACAACGTACGCTCGGGGTCGGGGCGCGGGCCGGCGGTAAGGCGCCCGGCGTACTGGGGCGGCTCTTCAGCAAGCCCTTCCACACCAGTTCGCGCGCGGTGAGCCGGAGCGGTTCGGCAGGTCGCCGCTCCCGCGGCCGCATGCCCTTCTGACCGACTGTGCGGGCCGAGCGGGACGTCTGATGGCCCGAAGACGCGGCCAGACCGGTGAGCCCTGCTGCACACAGCATCAGCACGCGGCTGAAAAAGCGGTACTCGGGCGGCTGGGGATCCTCCCGCGCCTATAGATCGTGCCGCGCGTCGCGACCAGGATGAGGGGAACCGCGCCGGGCACGCTCTTCTCCTCCAGAGGCGGTTCCACCGTTGGGCAGCTCAACTGCTCCGGCCTCGAGAGCGGTCGATGCCGGCATCAGCTTCGTCATTGGCGTCCACCATGTCCGGCTCGGCAGCGGCCCAGGGCAGAGACTCGAGACGCCTGCGTGTCCACTCTCGCCCGGCGCGCACTTCCTTGGACATGGGGAACGAGTGCGTCCACCCCATCGCCTTCACTGCCACCGTGCCGTCCCCGTCTCCCGCGTCCCTTGGCAACGCACGGGTGAACCGAGTGCCCGGTGACCGCCTCAACGGACAAGAGACACCGCTTCATCATCGACGGACCAGCAGCACCCGATCCGCCAGCGGCAGCACCAGGGCCGCCCATCGCCAGGACCCTTGCCACGACGCTCCCGCACCACCCGTAACAAGCCCTCGAACTGCCGCATCCGCAGCCCCGTGAAGGTCTCCACCCACAACGGATCAAGCTTCAACACGCTTTGGACGTCGTTCCGTGTCGAGCACCCAGTGCCGTCAGCGCCGCCACAGCCATTGCCGTGGTCGCCGACGGCAGGGCGAGGGGCAGGTGCGGGGCGAACTCGGGGGAGTGGTTGGCCGGGAGTGCCGCGAAGCGCTCCGCCGTGTTGCCCGCGCTCGCCGTCGCGGCCCACTGCCGCGGGCCCACCACGCCGACCATCCAGTAGCCGAGCGGCACCCCGGGTACCCGTGGATCTCCCGCCCGGCATCGCCGTACAGGCCGAAGTCCTCCGTCGCCATCGACGCGGGCCACGCGGCCACCCGCTCGGCGCCCAGCGCCTCTCGGTGGGCGTCACGGATCGCCACAGTGAGCTTCTCGTCCGGCAGGGTCACCGGCGAGCGGGACACCATGGTGATCTCCGGTTCGCGCGGACAGCCGGACGCGGTCGCCTCGGCCCGCACGATCCGCTCGACCGCCGCCACGGCGCGGTCCAGCGCCGCCGGGGTGAGAGCGCGCACGGTGATGCCGAGCGCCGCGCTCTCCGGTACGACGTTGCTGTGAGTGCCGGCGTGGAGCGAACCGACCGTGAGGGTCGTCTGCTCGGCCGGCGCGCTCTCCCGGGCGACGATGCCCTGCAAGCGCATCACGACCGCCGCGGCTGCGAGGATCGGGTCCACCGTCAGCTGCGGCGCCCCGCGTGGCCGCCACGCCCGTGCAGCGTGACGTCGAGGCCGACGCTGCCCGCCAGCACCGGCTGCCCGTGCCCATGGGCCACCATTCCGCCCAGCAGCGGCGCCGTGTGCTGCGCGAGCACGGCGTCGGGGCGGCCGAAGCGGTCGTAGAGACCGTCCGCCAGCATCGCCCGCGCGCCCGTCAGGGTCTCCTCCGCCGGCTGGCCCACGACCACCACCGAGCCCCGCCAGTGCGGACGCGCACGCGCCAGCAGCGTCGCCGCGCCGAGCACCGCGGCTATGTGCAGGTCATGCCCGCAGGCGTGCATGTGGGGGCCGTCGGCGGCGTACGGCAGTCCGGTGTGTTCCCTGACCGGCAGTGCGTCGAGTTCGGCGCGCAGGTACACGCGCGGGCCCTCGCCGTTCGTGAGGACGCCGACCACGCCGTGTCCGCCGATGCCGCGCGTCACGGTGCACCCCTCCGCCTCCAGCGCGTCCGCGAGGCAGGCCGCTGTCCGGGTTTCCGCGCCGGACAGCTCCGGGTGCTGGTGCAGGTCCATCGCGAAGGCGACGAGTGGGCGCAGCACGGCGTCCAACTGCCGCAGGACGGGCTTGTGTCGGCCGGTGGGGGCGGTCTCGGCGGGGCTCATCCGGGCATGGTCCGGCGGACCTGCAGCCAACTGCCGTCAGATCGCTGGCAGAACAGTGGCAGATCACTGACAGATCGCTGTCACTTCGCTGACCGAACCGCGGGCGCGCTACTGGCGCGGGCCGTCAGCGTTCTGACAGTGCTTCACAGCTGGTTGCGTCAGTGGTGCCCGGTCCAATGAGGAGGCCCAACACCCCGGGAGGAGCCCGGTGGTGTGACCACGTCAGGAGTCAACATGGCTGACAAGTCGACCCTCGCCGCCCTCGCCGACGAGATCCTGGAGCTCGAGTCGGAGACTTTCGAGATCTCGGACTACTCGGACGCCAGCGAGGTCGTGCTCGCCGGTTCCACCAGCTGCTCCTCCACCTCGACCTGCTCCTCCACCACCAGCACCACCTCCTGCAGCGCCTGATCCCACGGATCGGCACGCAGCGGACGACGGCCGGGCGCCGCGCGTCACTCCGTCAGGAGCGGCGAGCGGCAGTCCGGCCGTCGGCCGTGGAGCCCGTGAGGACATCCGGTGCCGCCCCTACGGAAACGGATGCGGCACCCGCCTGATCTCCCCCTCCGCCAGATCGGCCTCCCGCAGTCCGGCCCGTCGCGCGGCAGTCCGCAGGCGGGGCATGCGCAGGGCCCGCTGGCGCGACCAGCCGAAGTCGATGGGCAGCAGACCGGGCGCCAGGACGCAGACCGTGCGCAGGCCGATGCGTTCCTGCTCCGGAGTGGTCTGGTCGACCACGACGACATCGAGGCCGGCCCGCACCAACTCGTCGCGGCACAACGCCACATCGTCCAGCAGATCGCCGGTGCGAGGCCGTGCGCCCGACTCCCAGGACGCGTACACCTCCGCCATCGGACGGACCGTCGTGGGCTCGTGGTACGGCGTCACGTACGTCGCCGTGTCGGGCAGCCCGTACAGCTGGGCGTGGTCCTTGAGGTGCAGCACCTTCGTGAAGTCGGCCGCCATGGCCTCCAGTTCGGTGCGCCGCTCGCGCACCTGGCCCGGCAGGTGCGGAATGTATGTCAGTACCTCCGAGAGGGCGCCCTCCAAGGCCGCCGCCGGGTCGAGGGAGGCGCCCGCGCCGAAGGAGTGGATGCCGGGGCCGCCGTCCCGGCGGACCGCCAGGCCCGTCACCACCGGTACGGCGAGGTCGATCCGGTTGTCGAAGGCGTGCACGTCGTAGCCCTGCAGAGCGGCGCGGTCGATCATCGCGCGGACGATGGGGTCGGTGACCGTGGCCAGGTCGATCTCCGTGAGCCGGATGCCGCCGTACCAGGCGAGGAGGAAGGCGTCCCGCTCGATCAGTTCGAGCAGCCCGCCCAGCACCGCCTCCTCCAGACAGCTGCCGATCGCACAGCCGTTGGAGCACTCGAAGACGAAGTTGTCCGCCGCGAGCCCCGCGCTGTAGTGGACGAGCCGGGCCGGCACCAGGAGCGGACGCTCGTCGCGCAGGGAGTACCCCCAGACCCACGGGATCGGCCGGTCCGGGTCGAAGGGGTCCAGGAGCGGATCGTCGCGGTAGGTCTCGGGCGCGTAGAGGCCGCAGTCGGCCGGGTCGAGCGCGTCCTCACCGAGGCTGTGGTACGACGCCGTCAGCAGTCGTGTGCCGCGCCGCCGGTGTGTCCCCGCGTACCGCTCCAGGCCCTCCAGGAAGGCCAGGTTCCGGCTCGCGGAGAAGCCGTTGGCCTGCCCGCTCCAGGTCACGTCGGTCAGACCGGCGTACCCGCGCATGAACACACTGCCGGCGACGGGCGCCGTGGTGGGCGAGGTGATGTTGAGCCAGGTGCCCGCGCCGAGCAGGCCGGTGACCGGGTTGGCGAGCGCCGCCGGCGCGAGCCGGTACGAGGACGCCGGACGCAGCCGGTAGCTGTCCTCGGCCGGCTTCGGCCTGCTGACCAGGGCGAGTTCGGCCGGATCCCGGTTGTCCGAGCCGCCGGTGCCGCAGTGCGGGCACAGCGGGTCGGCGTACAGCGGGAAGGTCCGTACGCTCAGCGTCGCGAGGTCGAGGCAGGACACCTGCGGCAGCGCCCGGTCGGATGCCGTCTCGCCGGGCGGATCCGTCCTTGCGAGGATGACCGCCTCGTACAGCGCGCGCACGGCGGTGGTGACGAAGTCCGGCAGCTCCGGCCAGGCCGGGGCGAAGCTCCACGGAGAGCCCGTCTCCAGCGCGTCCCGCTCGGTGCGTGAGCGCAGTCGCTGCCAGCGCATCGCGAGGCAGGTGCCACACGCCCGCGCGTCCGCGTCGCCGCCCCAGGGGCCCACCAGCACCTGCCGGGACGTCAGATGCACCAGTGCGCCGGGCCGCACGTCGGCATATGGGTCGTCCCGTACGGCACGTGTTCCGAGCGGCACCACCTCGGGCCCGGGCCCGTGCGGCCGCGACGTCCGCGTTCGACGGGTCGAGGCGGACGGTGAGCCGGACCGCCCCTCCAGCGCCGACCGCAGCCGCAGCCGTGCCTGCTCCAGCGGCAGGCCCTCCAGCACGGGTGTCATGCGCGGTTGCTCCAGCGGAAGGTCTTCAGCCCGATCGCCGCGAAGACCACGGTGAAGCCCACGAGCGACGCGCACCCGATCCCGATGTCGCCGAGGCTGCCGTTGCCGGTGAGCGAGGCGGAGACGGCGTCGTTGAAGTAGCGCAGCGGCAGCGCCCGGGAGATCGTCTGCAGCCACGACGGCATCAGGTCAAGGGGGAAGAACGAGCCGGACAGGAACGCCATCGGCACCATCATGAAGTTGGCGATCGCGGCCACCGCCTCCGGAGTGTCGGCGTACGAGCCGATGATCACGCCGATCGACAGGAACGCCGTGATGCCGAGCACCAGCACGGGCAGGGCCAGCGGCCAGCGGGCGTCGAGCTCCAGGCCGAAGCCCGGCAGCATCGCCACCGCGATGAACAGCACCGCCTGGACCGCTCCCACGGCCAGCGCCAGCACGTACCGCGACGCCAGGACCGTCGGCAGGCTCGTCGGCGTCATCCGGATCAGCCGCAGCAGATCGTCGCGCCGCCACTGCATCAGCGTGAACGCGATACCGAACACCGCCGCGTTGGCCACGCCCCACGACATCACGCCGGGCGCGATGTAGGAGATGTACGGCCGGCCGGTCTCCTCCACCTCCTGGCCGCTGAAGATCAGCCCGAACACCAGCAGAAACACCAGCGGGAAGGCGAAGGTGAAGAAGAGTGTGGCCGTGTCGCGGACCTGGGCCCGGTAGCCGGACGCCGTAAGTGCGCCGTATGCGCTCATGCCTGGTGCTCCGTGTTCTGCGCGTGCGGGATGTCGCCGGTGGTCGCGTCCGACGTGAGCTGGAGGTAGACGTCCTCCAGGGTGGCGGTCCGGGTCTGTACGCCGTCGAGGCCGCCCAGGACGTCCAGCGCCGACATGACCTTCCCGGACACCTTCGTCTCCAGGACGAGGCTGCCACCGCGAACTTCCGCGCGGTCGACGCCGGGGACCGCCTCGGCCGCCGCCACCGTCATCCGCTCGGGCGGCAGCAGCACTGAGGTCGGTGCGCCCGCCGCGCCGACGAGTCCGCGCGGGGAGTCCAGTGCGGCGATCCGGCCCTCGACGAGGATCGCCACCCGGTCGCAGAGTGCCTCGGCCTCGTCCAGGTGGTGCGTCGTGTACACGATGGTCCGGCCGGCTTCCTTCAGGCCGCGCAGCACCTCCCACAGATCGCGTCGGGCCTGCGGATCGAGGGCGGCGGTGGGCTCGTCGAGGAAGATCAGCTCCGGTTCGTGGACGAGCGCGGAGGCGATGGCGAGCCGCTGACGCTGGCCGCCGGAGAGGTTCTCCACGCGAGTGGCCCGCTGGTCCACCAGGCCGACGGCGGCCAGCGTGCGCTCGACGGCCGCCGCGTCCGCGCGGTACAGCGCGGCCACGGTTGCCAGGTGCTCGTACGCCGTCTGCCGTACGAAGAAGGCCGACGACTGCGTCTGCACACCGATCCGGGGCAGCAGCGCGACATTGCGGGGCCAGGGTGCGCCACCCAGCACGTCGACTGTGCCGGCGTCGGCCTGGCGCAGGCCCTCCATGATCTCCACCAGTGTGGTCTTGCCGGCACCGTTGGGCCCGAGCAGGCCGAAGAACTCTCCGCGGTCGATGCGCAGCGACACCGCGTCCAGCGCTTGGCGGCTGCCGTAGCGCTTGCTCACCCCCTCGACGTGGATCGCGGTGTCCGCCGCGCGGTTGCCGGGGTCCGCCGGCACGGTTTCGGTCTCCGTCATGAACAGCTCCTCGGAACAGGTCCGTCAGGGGGTGAGCAGGACAAACGCGGCCGTAGCCAGGCCGGCCGCGATCAGACAGACCAGAACGGACGAGCCGATCCCGTATGCCGTGTACAGGGCCCGCGCCCGGCGCGGGTAGGCGGCTGCGGCCTGCCGGTCGCGCAGGCGCAGTCTCAGGTAACGCCCACTCTCCGGGGCGAGGTTGGACACACCCAGTGCATGACCGAGCATGGTGTATCCGTCGAGGGGCGGGAGTGGCACCAGGTTGACCAGTGCCTGAACGCTGCCCAGCAGAAGCAGGCCCGAAAGCACCCGGCGCGTCGGGTCGCCAGGATCGAGCGCTGCCCACCAGACGGCGAAGGGCAGCAGGAACAGCAGGTTCGCGAAGGCCCCGGCCACGCCTACCACCAGCTGGTGCCGACGGCGCGCGAGGAAGCGGTAGTTGTCGACCCGGCAGTACATGATCGCCACTGGCAGCCGCCAGCGCAGGCCGATCTCGCTCACCGTGCCGCCGTGGTGCCGGGCGGCCACGCCGTGCCCCAGCTCGTGACAGGCGGTGCTCAGCCACAGCAGGGTGAATACGCCGACCAGGGCCACAGGTTGCCGCAACAGCCACCACGTGTCCCGTACGAGCGGGCCGGCGCCCGCGGCCAGGACGACCTCCATGGCCAGGCAGAGCGCCAGCAGGGCGATCAGGACCGGCGGGCGCAGCAGCGGGCGCAGGGCCCGGTGCAGTCGCTCGGTCGTCGTCCCGGCGTCGGCGACCAGTCGCAGGCTGCCCTTGTAGAGGTTGCCGGTGAAGGGCGAGGCAGGCGGGGCCGCGGGGGCGTCGCGAGCGGGCGCTCCTTCGAGGAGCCTCTTGGTGCCCAACAGGCCCAGAAGCTGCTGCCAGTTGGCTTCGCCGAGACGTCGCCCGAAGGCGGAGGCGTACTCGGCGCCGATCTCCTCAAGGCTCCGGTCCCCGTCCAGCCGGGAGATCAGGAAGTACTCCTTCGGCCCCACCTCGAACGACGAGCCGTCCGCCGGATCCTTGATCAGGTGCACGGTGGCCGGACCGCGCAGCAGGGGCGCGCTGAGCAGGATGTCCGGCCGCAGCCGGGGCCGGTGCGTGAAGACGTCGGGTCTCATGAGAGGGCCTCCGACGCGGCTCCCGTGCCGGAGCGCAGTACCCGCCCGAGGATGTGGGAGAGATACGCCTCGTCGCGGATCGTCACATGCAGCCGGTTGTTCGTCATGTGCATGTACGGCGAGAGGAGCAGCGGCAGGGCGAGCGCCGGGTCGGTGACCTGCTCGTCGCGGGTGCCGTCCCAGGACCGGAAGACCAGTTCGCCCGCCTCGGCCAGTGCGACCGCCTTCTGCCGCAGCTCCAGGCAGTGCGCCGCCCAGCCGCGCAGAAACGCGGGCAGCCGGTCGAGCCGCCTCGCGGCGACGGCCCGGCGTATCTCGTCGAAGCGGCGGCCCAGCCGGGGTGCCATCTCGGCGTAGCTGCGGTCGTACTCCGAGGAACCGATGAAGCCCGTGCCCGGGAAAGCTCGGTGCCAGAACTCGTAGTACCGCTCCAGATAGTCGGCGAGGTCGTCCTCGTCGGGCAGGAAGCAGCCCGCCATCACCATCATCAACTGGGCCGACGTGCCGAGCAGTACGGTCCTCAGGTGCAGGTTCATCGAGCCCAGCGCCTCGATGACCAGATCGCTGGAGTGCGCGAAGTGCCACTCCGCCAGCGCGACTCCGGCCGGCCCGCCGTACTTGCCGTACTCCGGCTCGTACGGCTCGTAGGAACGTGAGTTGTTCGGGCGCAGCCGCATCCGGCCGTCCTCGCCCATGAACTCCCCGCGGTCGCCCTCCGGGAACTCGATCTCGAAGAGGGCGTTGTAGAACTCGTTGAGGAACCCCGAGTCGACCTCGTACAGCGCCGGACGGCTGCGCAGGAACGTGTCTACGGCTTCCTCGGCCCGGCGGCGTACCTCGGCCGTCGTGTCCTCGCTCGCCGGCCGCAGCCGGAGCCGCACATGCGGGCCTTCCAGCCAGTAGTTGATGAAGAAGTGCCCGGCGAGCAGCCCGTCGCCGGTCAGGTCCCGGACCAGCGGGCCCACGCACTTCACCAGCAGGGGCTGCGGGTTGGCGGCGTAGAAGATGTGCATGGCCTGCCACGCGCCGGGGGTGGGGGGCAGATCGGTCATGAGGGGCTCTCCTCGAAACGGCTGTGTGAGGTGAAGGTCTCGACCGACAGCTCGGCCACGTGGCTGCCACGTTCGGAGACGACGTGCAGGCCGCTCTCCGCCGGGAGCATCTCGCGCAGCTCGATCCGGTCGTCCGGCGACTTGACCAGCGCCTCGAAGGCGGTGAGCGAGAGCGGGCTGTCGAAGTCGAGGTACTGCGGCTTGGCGCCCGCCCCGCCCCGGGGGCCGCTGGAGACGGTGGCGAAGACGCGGGCGGGCAGACCGTGAACGCGGCGCCAGCGACGCCAGGCCAGGAACGCCTCGTCGTCCGGCGTGCCGGCCGGCCGGCCGGGCAGCGCCGCGGCGGTCGTGGACCAGCCGCGCCGGGCGAGCACGAGGTTGCCGTGCCGCACACGGGGCCGGCGGGTGACGCCCTCGTGCGCCGGGCCGTGCGGGACACCGGCCCAGACGTCGAGCGGGGCCATCGAGGTGGGCGACAGAAGAAGCAGTGTGCGCGGGGTCTCGGGGAGGGCGAGCGGCACCAGATAGCCGAGGTACACCGGGATCACCTCACGGCCGAGCCGCTCGGAGCGCAGCAGCAGCCGGTCCTCGTCCTCGTCGTGTTCGAGGCGGAGGTCCTCCAGGTGGATACGGCGGTCCTCGGGGACGCTGCTCGACTCGCCGGGGCAGACGATCTGGTACTCGGTCAGGCGTCCGTGCAGGTTGAGGTTGGTCGTCACCGGCCCGCCGGTCAGCTCGGCGAGCACGGCTCCGGGCGGTGTCAGCCGGGTGGCCTGCTCCCGGAGCGGTTCGGAGAGGCCGGGGCCGGCCGGCTCGTCCCAGACGTGCGTGAACCGGCTGAACGGGAACGACAGTCCGCCGTAGGAGCGATTGAGCACCATCAGCGGCTCACCGCCCTCCGTGGTGAGCTGGAGGTGGTGGCTCTGGGGGGTGAACGGGGCCCGCAGGCCGTCCAGTTCGGCCGCCACCTCGTCGAGGTGCGCGTCGTCCAGCACGACGTCCGTCTCCCCGGTGTGCCCGGCCCACAGTGCGCGCATCCGGTCGATGAACGTCCGGCGGGCCCGGTCCAGGGACTTGATCTCCGCCAGCCCGAGCCAGTTCTCCTCAGGCACGTACTCGCCCCGCGCGTCGAACGGGGACCGCTTGGCGGTGAAGGAGAGGTACTGGTCGAAGAAGTCCTCGTGGAAGTCGTGCACGAGACCGAGCAGGTCGTCGCAGCGGCCGCCCTTGCCGTAGCGGGCCAGGAAGAACCCCTTGAACGTCACCCGCTGAGGGAGCGTCAGGTCGAAGGCCGGCAGGATCCGCTCCACCGAGCGCAGCGCGCCGCCGTCCGTGCCGGTCCAGGCGCCCAGCCCGCAGGACACGTCATCGCCGGCGTCGGCGTCCTCGTAGAGCAGGGTCTGCGGCAGGGACGGCTCCTCGACGCCCAGCAGCTTCTGGGCCCCGCCCAGAGCGGCGCGCAGCCCGCGCAGCAGCCGCGCCCGTCCGGCCGTGTCCCCGTGCGGGTAGGCGTCGATCAGTTCGGCCGCGGGATCCAGCTCTCCGGCAAGGTCATGAGCCCACGGCCGGTCCAGTGCCCGCAGCGCGTCCTGGAAGGAGCGCAGCGGGTCGGCGGTGTGCACGTCGGTGTCCAGGCACGGGACACGGATCATGCCGAGCTGGAGCAGCGCCGACACGTACGTCTCGCTCAGCGAGGCGTCGGCGTCGTACTCGGCGCACAGCCACTCGACCACCTCGCCGTAGCGCAGGTCCCGTTCGCTCAGCAGGGCGATGAGCCGGTCGAGCGTACCGCTGCGGCGCAGGAAGAACAGCCGGTCCTTGACCGCGTCGAAGGTGACCGCCGCGTCGTCGTCGCCGGTCGTGACCCAGCGCCGCACGTACCGCACCCGCTGATCGTCGCTGCCCCACCCGGACGCGAGCCGCACCGGCAGGTCGGCGCGCAGCGCGGGAGAGGCGAGGATCTGCTCCGCGCACCGCGCAAGGACCACGACGTTCAGCCGCACCCGCCCCCGCCACTCGGCGCGCAGCGCAATCGACGGGTCGTCGCCGTCGCCGAACGTGCCTAGGGCGATACCCGTGAACGTGCTGAACGGGCTGGTTTTGCAGGCCGTCCGGTACAGGTAGGACAGCACCGAACGCTCGATCTTCCGCAGCCGCTTGTCCGGCCGTTCACCCACGCCGAGCCGCACATACGACTCCAGCCGGCCTTCGAGCGTCGGGGACGCGAGCAACAGCCCGTGCCGCAGCCGGCCCTCGTCGAGCAGCGCCCGCAACACGCCCCGTGTCCCGGCGAGTTCGTCGCCCAGCAGTGTGGCCCCCCGGCGGTGCAGCACGTCGAGCGCCCGCCTCCCCTCCAGCCACTGCCCGGTCCGCTCGGCCACGGCCGGGTCCAGCGCCTCGATGAAGTCGAGTGCGGGCAAGTCGCCCTTCGGTAGACGGTTGTTGAAGATGTCCCGACGCAGCGCCAGCAGATGCCGGCGGCGGCCATCCTCGGGGAAGAACCGGTCGGCGGCCGGGACGAGCGCGTGCAGTACGTCGCTCAGCTCCCGGCCCCGCTCCAGCAGCTCCTCCTCGGCGGCCAGCACCTCGTCGGCCCAGCGGACGGTGTCGGGGCAGCGCAGGGCACGGACGGACTCGACGGGCAGTCCGGCGACCCGCAGAAGGAAGCGGTGTCCGGGCTGCCAGCTGGTTCTCGGTGTCACGGCGGCCCCCTGTCAGACGATCTCGGAGCGGAAGTCGGCAGGACACGGACGCTCGTTGCCGAGCAGCATGATCAGCAGCGGCGCCTCGCCGGAGTCCGTCAGCCCCAGCTCTTCGATGTACGAGATGGTGTCGAAACCGAGCGCCACACCGGCGCCCAGCCCGAGCGCCGCCGAGGCGGTGTAGAAGCTCTGCGCGATCGCCCCGACGGTGGCGTTGACCAGCCGGTAGCCCCGGTCGCCGACCGCGTCCAGCACCGCCGTCGTACGCACGGTCGGCACGATGACGGCGCCGGACTGTTCGAGGTTGTAGTTGGACAGGAAGTAGTTGCGCTGCAGGAACGAGCCCGGCGCGCCGGGCGCCATCAGGTGCAGGGTGTGCGTGTCGGGCTCGTAGGCGTAGGCGCCCGGCGCGACGTCGTCGACATGGTTGACGAACGCGTACAGCCGGGCCAGACGCGGGGTGCCGGCCGGTTCCGCGTCGCTGTCGAGCCGCGTCCCCGCGCAGGCCGCGAGTGTGGCGGCCAACTGAGTGGCCGTCACCGGGACCGTTGCGTCGAAGCGGCCGAAGCTGCTGCGCCGGGAGCGCAGGGCCGTACGGACGCTGACGTCCGGGAACTCGGCGGGCGGAAGGGCGATCGGGTCGGCGGTCGTGACCGGCGGGGCCGGCGCGCTGGAGCGGAGCGCCTCCGGCCCGGGCCGGACGGTGGCGTGCTCGGCGGTGGCGCGGTGGATCCGGCGCAGGGTCTCGAAGTCGAGGACGGTCCGGGACCGCTCCTGGTCACGCCGACGGACGGCCGCGCCCGGCGCCCCCGCCGACGTGCCCTCCGCCTCGGTACCGTCCCACAGCAGCGGAACGACTGCGAACAGCCCTTCCTCCTCCTCGCCCAGCCCCAGCAGCCGGGCCAGTCCCGCTTCGTCGAACCACAGCGCGGGGGCCACCCTCAGCCCGCGGGCCCGCGCCCAGACGCGCCAGGTCTGGAGCAGCGCGCCCACGTCCATGCTCACGGCGTGGAAGGAGAAGCTGTTGTATTTGAACGCGTTCTGCCAGTACTTGACGCCGAGCACCAGGAACTGGTCCGTCGCGGCCCCGTACGCCCCGAGCGCCGCGGCCACCTCCCCGCTCACGTCCCCGGCAAGCAGCCGCTGCATGGCGTGGCGCGGCGGTGAGTAGTAGTGCACGCCGGGCGTGAGCGGCCCCGACGGGCCGGAGATCCAGTAGATGCTCACCGGGTAGAGACCGCCGCCCGAGGCGGTGCCCCGGGACCAGTTGGCCTGCGTGTAGTGCGGGAGGGCACCGAGGTCGGTGTTGGCCTGGACGCCGAGACGGCGACCGGTCAGGCCGTAGGAGTCCAGCAGCATGCCGGAGAGCAGGGGCAGCGAGAAACGCCCCGCGTCCGGCATGTCGTCGGCCAGGAGGCCGGCCGTGACCGTGGCGTCGGCGGGGTAGGGCGCGTCGTGCAGCGGGAACGACTCGGCTCCCGGGTAGTACTTCTCCTTGCGCGGACGGTCCGCCCAGTCGGGCACGAAGTCGGCCGGCTCCATCGGGATCCGGCCCCGGTGCATGATGGCCGTCGCGTATTCATGGGCGTAGTCCATGGGACTCTCCTCTGAATGAAGGGATCGCGGGTCGTCAGGGGAAGGGATGCGGAGCCGGATTGAGGTCGGCGGCCTCCAGGTCCCGGTCGCGCAGGCGCGCCTCACGCAGAGCCGTACGCAGCCGCGGCATACCGAGAGCCCGCTGGCGCGACCAGCCGAAGTCGATCGGGAGCAGGCCGGGTACGAGGACGCTGAACGTGTGCAGTCCCAGCCGTCGTTGTTCGGGCAGCGTCTGGTCCACGACCACGACGTCGAACCCGGCGCCGGTCACGGCGGACACACACCGTTCCAGGTCGTCCCGCAGATCAGGCGAGACGGGTGCTCCGGTCGCGTCCGGCCAGGCCAGATCGGAGACCGCGAGCTGTTTCGTGGCCGCCGGGCCGCGCAGCAGGAAGTCGGCGTGCACGCCCATCTCGGGGATGCCGTAGACGAGCGGATGGTCGTGCAGATCGGTCACCTGTGCAAAGTCTCCGGCCATGGCGCGCAGTCGGGCCTCGTCGCGCTCGGTCCGTCCTTGGAGGTTCACCGCGTCGGTGGCGATCTCGCACAGTGCCGCGTCCAGTGCGGACTCCGGGTCCAGACCGGCACCCGCTCCGAAGCACATCCGGCCCGGACCGCCGTCGACGCGTTCGGCGACGGCAGTGACGACGGGGATCGGGAACGTGACGCGGGTGTCGAAGAAGCGGGCCCGGTAGCCGTACATGGCGAGCCGGTCGACCATGTTCCGGGTGGCGGGGCGGGTGCTGGTCGCCGGGTCGATCTCGGGCAGGGGCTGGCGCCCGTACCAGGTGAGCAGGAAGGCGTCCCGCTCGACGACCTCCATCAGCCCGAAGTAGACGGCCTCTTCGGCACAGCCGCCCGAGGCACAGCCGTTGGAGCTCTCCTGCACGAACCGGTTCTCCAGCCCCGGCGCGTGATAGTACGTCAGGATCTCCGGCACCAGCCGGGGCACGCGGTCCCGCAGCGACCAGCCCCATACCCAGGGGATCTCCCGATCGGGAGAGAAGGGCACGACGTGTGGGTTGTCGCGGTGGAAGGCCTCGGAGTACAGGCCCACTTCGCGCGGATCCACGGCGTCGGCACCGAACTCTGCCGGCGTCCCCGTCACCCGGGTCCGCTTGCCGCGCGCCCGCATGCCGGCGTACCGCTCCAGCCCTTCAAGAACGCCGATCCGCGCGCTGGCCCCGTAGGACGCCGCGTGCCCGCCCCAGAACGTCTCCCGCAGGTACTCCCCGGAGCGCATCGAGAAGCACCCGATGGTCGCCGACGTCGACGTGGACGACACGTCCTGTACGAGGGACGGGCCGAGCGCTCCGCACACCGGGTTGGCGAAGGCCGCGATGTCGATGCCGTAGGCCTCGACCGGGCGCAGCCGGAAGGACCCGGGCGCGTGCTTGGGCGCGGAGCCGAGGCAGAGGACGGCACCCTCGGGCGTGTCGGCGACCGGCCGGGAACCCGTCGGGCACTGCGGGTCCGGCACACGCGGATAGCCACGCACCGACAACGACTCCAGATCCAGCACCCGTACGTCCGGGAACGGCTCGTGCGCCGGGGCCGCATACGCCTGTGCCACGATCACGGCGAGCGCGTCGGCCGCGAACGGGACGGCGTAGGGCCACACCCCGACTCGTGGGTGGGACCGCCGAGTTCCAGTGCGTCACGCAGCGGCACGGAACGCACCGCCTGCCAGCGCCGGCCCAGACACCGCGGACAGGGCGAGTCGCCCATGGGGCCGACGATCGCGTGCCGCGCGTAGAGGTGCACCGGCACCGGTCCCGGCTCGTGCGCGCCGTACTCCTCGGCGAAAGCGTCGTCGAACCCCAACGCGCGCACCGACACATCGATGTGGCCCTGCCCCTGTCGGTCGAGGGCCGCCCGCAGCAAGCCGGTCATGAGACGGACGGCACTCGGCACGCGGACCGGAGCCGTCGTCTCAACCGACACGCCGGGCCTCCGACGTAAGTAGTACGCGCACGACGTGGATGCCGGCGCGTTCGAGGTCCGCGGAGCCGGTCGGTACGACGAGTGCGTCACGGGCCTGTTCGCCGAGCCGGCGCAGTACGTCAGCCCAGGATGTGCCGGCGTCCGGGTTGGCGCTCACCGTGCCGATCACCGTCAGGGCACGCGGGTCGAGATCGCTGAGCACCGGATCCCCGAACGACGTGTCGTCGGCCGGCCCCTGCTGCTCGAGCTGAACCTGACCCAGCAGGTCACGTAGCGCCGCCACGGCCGCGGCCCGGTACGACAGCTCGGCCCCGACCGACCAGAGGGCGCCGGTCCGGGCGAGGACGACCGACACGCCGGACCGCTCCCGTTCACCGAGGTCGAGCAGCTCGGCCTCGACACCGAGGTTGACGGCGGAGCGCATCAGGAAGGTGAGTTCGGGACCGGCGTCGGCGGGCACGGCCACGCCGGGCACGGCGGCACCTCGGACGGTCCGCCGGAGCGCGTCGTACGCGAGCGCCGACAGCATGCCCTGCGCGGCGGCGTCGGCCACGCTCGCACCGGCCCACATCCCGGCGCTCGTCGCCTCGAAGAGCCGCTCCGGTTTGCCGGCACCGAACGGGCGCACGGCCTCGCCCGGCACCAGGAACCGCTCCTTCGTGAGCAGCGAGGCCGCCGCGTCCCACTCCCGTACGTCCGCCTCCGTGCCCACGAGGCCGGTGGCGGTGGCCAGCTCGGCCGGGGCGAGGCGCACCGCGGGTGCCGGGGCGGTGGTGCGGGCGTGCGGGACGACGTGCTCGGCGTACGTCTCGGCGGCGCGGTGCAGGGCGCGCAGGCGGGCGCCGGCCACGTGGTGGACGTCGGCGGCGGCGATCCGCCGGGGGCGGCCGTGCCCCACGCCGAGTTCGACCACGCTCAGCTTCAGCGGGGTCTGGGTGATGTCCTCGTCGTCGTAGCGGCGGAAGACACCGGCGTGCGGCCGCAGCAGCACCGAGCGGCGGTTCAGCTCCGCCACCAGCTCGTCCGCCTCGCGGGCGGTGTCGACGGTGGGCAGCGCGAGAGCGTCGTCGGTGTCCCCGGTCGCCAGATCCACCTCGGGCACCTCGGCGAGCGTGTCGTCGGCGCAGAACGGGCAGCGCGGGTGCGGGAGCAGGGGCTCCGAGGCGACATCGAGCGACTCCGTGTCCTGCACGATCAGCTGCCCGGCCGTCTCGGCCGGCAGGGCACCGGTCGCCGACTTGAAGACCTCGAACCCGAGCAGGTTGCCGAGCATCGCGGACAGCGGACCGCCTGGAAGCGGTGTGGTGGCCGGCAGGCCCAGCGCGAGCGCACTCCACACGTCGGCGGCTGGAGCGGAGGCCCCGTTGGTGCCGAGACGCAGCACCGCACACGCCCAACACCCTGTTGTCTGAGCTGACATGGCCGGTCCGGCGACCGATTGCCGCCCGAAGGACCAGACCGGCAGGAGCGTGCGGCCCGCGGGCACACCGGTCCGCAGCAGTGCAAGAATCACCCCGGCGCGTCCGGTGCGCCGGTCACGACGACGACGTCGTACCCGTCGAGGCTGTCCCAGGTCACCGGCCCGTCCGCGAGGTCGCGGACCTCGACCGGGCAGCCGTCGGCAGCGGCGGTCGCGGCCTCCTGCGCGATCACCTCCCGGTCGAGGGCGGGCAAGACGCCGACGGCCGCTCCGCCGTTGCGGATCAGGCTCAGCGCACACCAGCGGGCCACCAGGTCGGTGCCCACGACGGCCACGCGCGTGTCACGGAACCGCTGGAAGCGCCGGGCCGCGTCGTCGGTGTAGTGGTCGACATAGGCGATCTGCGCCTCGAATCGGCGGGCCACGTCGGCGGACGGCTCCGGCTCGGCGGACACGCCCGCCGCGGGTCTGGACGGGACGTCACGCGCGAAGCCTCGCTCGTACAGCGTGCCGACAAGCTCGCCGACCATGGCGCGCTGCCGGTCGCCGAACCCCTCGCAGATCTCGGCGACCGTGTGCTCGCCGTTGAAGTGGGGCACGAGAAGCGTGGCGAACCGGTACGCCGACTTGGCCGTCAGCCGGAAGCCGCCGTCGGCGTTGTGGAAGAGGACACCGTCGGGGGTCTCGGTGAACAGGACGTCACGGCGGATCCGGGGGCGGGTCGCGGCTACGGCGTCGTACCGTGCGGAAAGCATGCGGATGTCACCTCGGGTCGGAGGGGCGGTGGGGGCGGGGGACCGGGTGGTGCGGGGTAACGGGAAGCGGTCAGCCGGGAGTTCGGGCGGGCGCGGCAAGCTGACGCGCGTAGATCCTGAGCAGTTCGTGGATGCGGTACGGCTTGGGCGGGCCCTCCTCGACGAACCCGGCGTCCGCGAGCTGTTCGAGCACCTCGTCGGGCGGCGGCGCATCCGGGTTCCCGGCGCCCTCGAACTGCGCGGCGAGCAGCAGGAAGGCCTCACGCAGATCCGGATCGAGCCGCCGCAGAGAGGCTTCGAAGACTTGGGGTACGGACATCAGCGGCTCGTCGGCGAGGGAGAGCCGTGCGGGCAGGTCCTTGGCCAGCCAGCTCACGCAGTCGGCGATGCCGAGACCGGGCCGGGTCAGCAGACGGGCGGCGGCGATCCGCAGGCTGAGGGGGAAGTGCCCGCAGATACGAGCGAGTTCGTGCGCGGCGTCCGGTTCCTGACCGACCCGCTCGGCACCCAGGGTGGCGACCAGGAGGTCGTAGGACTCCTGCTCGCCGAGCGTATCGAGGCGATGCACGACGCCGCCGTGCGTGGCGACCAAGCCCGCGAGCCCGCGTCTGCTGGTCACGACGGCGGCACCTTCGGCGGGGGAGGGGAGCAGGGGCCGTATCCGCCCGGCGCTCGACACGTCGTCGAGGATGAGCAGCCGACGCCCCGGTCGGCTCGGGGAGGGAAGCCGCCCCAGGGCCTCCGCCGTACTGAGCGCGCTGCCGTCAGGGTCGGACATGGCCAGGGTGAAGCAGCCGCCGGGAAAGGCGTCCTGCACCAGGTGGGCCGCCTGCAGCGCGAGAGCGGTCTTGCCGATGCCGGGGGCTCCGGAGATCACCACCAGGCCGGTCTGCGGATGATCGGCGGTCAACGCGCGTTGAATCGCGGCAAGTTGGGTGGCGCGTCCGGTGAAGCAAGGGACGGGGGCGAGGGAGGGGACGGTGGGGGCGGGGGTGGTGACGGCGAGGCTGAGAGTGGTGTCTGTGGCTCGGGCGTACGTCGGGTCGTGCGCCGCGTCTTGTGCCTGGTCGTGAGCCGTGGGGGAGGCAGGCGGAAGGGCCGCGACAGCCGGTGCCTGTTCCTGTGCCGGAATCTGGTCCGGCGCCGGACTCGGCAGATCGGCCATGGCGACCCCGGCCGGCAGTGCGGCCGGTCGCGAGGATGCCCGTGCCCCGATCGCGGGGAGGACTTTGGGGCCCGGGGCGGTATCCAGCTCCTCGCCACGGAGGATGGCCATCTCCAGCCGCTGGAGAGGACCGCCCGGATCGATGCCGAACTCCTCCTTCAGCCGCTCCTTGACGGCCCGGATCTCCACAAGGGCTTCTGTCTGGCGGCCGGTTCTGTACAGCGCCTCGATCAACTGCTCAGCGAACCGTTCCCGCTCCGGGTGGCGTCGGGCCGCGTCCCACACATCGGTCAGGACCTCGCGACATCGCCCGCGCGCCAGTTCGATGTCGCACAGCCGCTCCAGTGCCCTGAGCCGTTCCTCCGACAGCCGCGGCGCCTCGTCGCGGTGCAGCATGTGTGAGGAGACGTTGGCGAGTACGGGGCCCTGCCACAGGGCGAGGGCCTCGCGCAGTACGTACGACTCCGTCTCGGCGTCGCGGGCGGAGTCGGCCGACTGGACCAGGCTGCGGAAGCGGACGAGGTCGAGGGTCTCGCGGTCCATCCGCATCCGGTAACCGCCCGGTACGGCCTCGATGGTGTCGTTGGCTATCCCGTACTTCGTGAAGATCCTGCGCAACCGCAGGACGCAGCTCTGCAGGGCTGCCCTGGCCGTGGCTGGGGGCTCGGTGTCCCAGACGGCGCGCAACAGATAGTCGGTCGAGACCACCGCGCCGGAGTGGATGAGCAGGGCGGCCAGGAGATTCGTGGGCTTGGACGGCTGCAGGACGGCGGCGTGCTCACCGTCGGTGATGCTCAGGAGCCCTAACAGCTGGAACCGCATCCTACTTATCGCTCCGTTGTGTCCTCTGGCGGTCCCGGCGCGCAGCTGATCGAGCTCGCTCCTGGGCCCGGCAAGAATACGGGTGCAAACGTCGGCGGCGTTGACGGATTAAGGACGCTCGACGACCGGAAAGAAAGGGTTTTCTGCGGCAGTAAGTCCGGAAGTCTATTGCGTTGGCTTCCTTGTGCGTGCCAGCCGATACTTTAAGCGTGAGGTCGCGGCAAGTCGATCCCCTGGTTTAAGAATATTGCCCAGGTGTCGGAATTTCGGCTGTATTCCATGAAGGTCTCACATGGGCCCTTTGTCGGCCCTGTCTCGATGATCAGGTCGGGTCGCATCATGAACTCGCAGCTCAGCGTTGGTGAGGCGGCGGTGGCAGGCCCCCTTCGTACCTCTTCGGAAGGCTGGGACCCGGTTGTGATCGGAAGGTGAATATGCTTCTTCTTGCGCGCGGAATCGCTTGTTCCGTCATTGGTTCAATCCAATTTCTCGCGTTACCTGAGGTAACGGAGAACTTTTCGCGGAACTGAATGCGGGCGCCGGCTGTCATGTGAAGTGAACGGATTGAATAAGGACGCCTGAATTCCTCCTGACCGTCCGGGTGCGCCGGGCTTGGCCGTCCAGATCTCTCGGCACCACTGTGGCGTCGCCTTGTGGATGCGTCGCCCGTCGACCGGCAGGCACGGAACCCTGCTGAGTTTTGCTTGCGGTGTGTATGACCGCCCTGGTAGCGGGGTGGGTGCGGGTACTCGGGCGGGTACTGGGTCATGGTGCTGCGGACCCGTCTGGGCCGTGACGAGGCGAGCAAGGGGTGGTCCACCGCCTGGCGTCGGCCAGCAGGGCGCCGAAGGTCCTGGTGCAGCGATGCCGGAGGTCGGAACCGAGCTGGGCGGGGTGGCCAGGCTCGCCGACCGCCGACCAGCTGAGGTGCAGTCAGAAGACGGTGCGGCGCTGGCTGCTGCACATCCTCACGGACGGACAGGGCATACCGCTCGCGGTATCGCTGACCGGCGGCACCGGGGAGTGTCACCCAACCTCTGCCTCAGCTCGACAAGGACCCCAGCCGTCGCGGGTGTCGTCGGCCGGCCATGACGGCGGCCCGACTTGCTCTTCGCGAGGCACGCCTTGGCCGGGAGCTCCAAGGCCGCTACCCCACGGCTTATACCAGTAAATCGAGGGCATGCGGACATCAAGGAACGAGTGAACAGCACGCGATTCCTACGGCGGCGACGGAGGCGGTTTCGCCATGGACGAGAAGGTGTTGGAGCGGTTTCCAGCGGGATCTCCGCGCGGATCGTGGCCCGCGGAGGAGCATGCGGCCCGGCTACGTGACGAGGGCGAGCCCGGCGCGACCGTCGTGATGGACCTGCAGTCGGACGCGTTCCTCGTGGTCATCGAGGATCGCGGCAAGGACTGACGTGCCGAGAGGCTTCGCGCAACGTGGCGGCGACGGCGGGGATCGCACCGCATTCACGCGGCGGATTATTGCCGGCACGGTATGGGCTACGCGGCCATGAAAGCTGACGAGTATGCCTTCGGCCGTGGTCGTCTGGCCTCCGTGCAGGCTCCGGTCGGGGTGGCCTGGTCCGTCCAGCCACCGAGGGGCCGCAGTTCTTGCCGCCGCGTCTCGCTGTGGGCCGATCGGCCGATCGCGGACCCGTCCTCTAGCAGCCGATGTAGAACCGGATGACCGTGCCGTCAGCGTCGGTGTGAACACGCACGAGGTCTGCGACGCAATGCACCAGCAGTAGGCCCCTGCCACCCCGCTGGTCACGGGTGGGCGGACGGCGCCCGACCAGCGGATCGCTCAGATACCCGCGGTCGCTGACCTCGCACACCACCTGAGCGTCTTGCGCCCACACTCGCACGCTGCCGGAACCACCTCCGTGTACGACGCTGTTGGTGGTGAGCTCGGCGACCGCCAGCGCCAGATCTTCCAGACGCACCCCGTGCAGGCCGAGTTGTGCTGCACGCTCGACGGCGAAGTGTCGCGTGGCCGACAGCTCCTGTACACCGAACTCACGCGACCGGGCTGACGTGGGCACCGGCCCCAGCGGCTGGTTGTACAGCTCCACGATGTGCCCGGGGGCAAAGGACGGGCTCGGATGCTGGGATGGGCCGGAGACGATCAGCGGGTGGGTGGCATACGCGTCGGTGAGGACGCGTTCCTCGAGCCGGTCAGCGTCGTAGGGGCACAGGATGGTCGCTTCCCGGCCTTGGAAGGCGGGGTTGATCAGCGCCTCGTGTTGGGCGCAGGCCGGGTACTCCAGGCTGCTGCGGCCGGGCCAGATCGGCTCCCCGATGATCCGGACCCGCGTGGCAGGGTGTGCGTCGGCGAAGGCCCGGAGCACGTTCGGGATGATCCGGCCCGGGTTGCGGCCGGCCTCGGTCATATCGATGAAGCGCACGGATCCTGCGTCCGCGCCCAGAGTCTCCTTGAGTATGGCCAGGTTCGGGCCGGGCACGGCGACCGCCACCGGCTCCCCGTCTTTGAGCCCACTGCGGATGAAGGGGACGGTTCCTTCGAGGTACTCCTGCTCACCCCGGTAGAACAGCGCTGGGTGCACGAACGGTTCGGTGGCAGCCGACCTGGTCATCATGACACCACCTCGATCGCGTGCAGCTTCGGCCAGAACATCTCCAGCAGCCGCCGCATGCTGGCAGGTGGCTGCTCAGCGACGATACGTCGCTCTGTCGGAAGGTTATGGGCGGTCACCGCCAAGGCAGAGACCCCCGCGACGTCGGCGAAGGTCACTGCGGACAGTTCCAGATGACACACCGGCGCACCGCTCCGAACGAGTCCGTCCAGCATCTGCTCCCAATCTCGGCGCGTCGCCAGGGTGATCTCGCCGGCCACCCGCCACCCGATATCACCGGCCAGAGGTGACACGGTCAGCTCACCGTCCAGCGGGGCGGGCCGAGATGTCTTTCCATCAGCCTCCGGTGAACCACCCAATCCTGTCACCTCCAGTCATATGCCGGTCTGAGACCAGTCTCTCGCGCGCAACGCCAGGGCACGAACCGTTCACCACAACTTGCCGGTGCTCTCCCAGGATCCATGAAGGCTTGATCCTCCCGTCTCCTCCCGACGTCTCCTCCCGAGGTCCGCGCCCGACGTCCGCCTGATGTGCGTCGTCAGTGGCGTCACCCGACCGCGGCATGGCTGGCGACCGGCCCGTGCACATATCGAACCCATGGAGTTCGCCGTACTCCACCGCCAAAGCACTCAAGCGCCGCTCTGGTCCGGGGCGTCTGGGCTGGGTTGCTGCGACCTGGGGTCCGTCGCTCGGATCTCGCACAGCGCGAACCGCAGCACTACTCGAAGGAAGGCATCAAAAGGAACGTGGGCCAGGTGCATGGCAGTCGGGCTGGGACTGGCGCACACGCATGGAGAACCAGCGCGACCTCCCGCCACGCCCGGCCCTCACCCCTTGCTGCTGCCGTCTGGCTGGGCGGGTGCCGGCGGTGGTTCAAAGCAGGCTGTGACGTCCTTGCCGCGAGGGCAACGGCGTGCCGCCACGTCATGGGCGAGGGCGTCGACCAGGAACAGCCCACGTCCACCGGGGGCTTCGTTGCCGGCGTGGCGCTGTTCGGGTAGCTGAGCCGAGGCGTCATGCACGGTCACGTGCAAGCATTCCTCGTCCCGTGTGAGGATGAGTTGTGCCGTGCTGTGGGCGTGGACGTGCGCGTTGGTGACCAGCTCGGACGCGGTCAGTACGACCGAATCCACCAGATCGGGTGCTGTCCGTTCCCACCCGAGGGCCGCCAGATGACCACGCGTCCAGTCCCTGGCCGTCTTCACGCCACTGCTGATCGGGAGCGAACGCGCCCATCCCACAGCTCTCAGGTCCTGCGCCACTTTTTCTCCTCCGGGCCAACTAAGTGCGTGGTCCGTGTGCCCGAAAAGTGGAGCTCCTCACCCTCATGACGCCGAAATCCGTGCGTGGGTTCGTGCCGTGTGAGCCGCAGCTTGAGGCGACGCGGCTGCATACTGCTCCACGCCGCGCTGGGTTCGGCGGTGGTCCCGCGCTTCGCATGATGGCGGGTGTGAGGGCGAAACGAAGGGGTACGCGCTGGTCGTCAGCCGTTTCAAGCGGCAGCGGCTGCCGCGGTTCTGGGAGAGGAACATCATGGCGATCACGAGCATGCCTGCAGCGCATACGCAGACCAGCGAGCTGCCGGAGATCGCCGATCCCTCTCAGGTGGCACCGAAGGATGCCCGCGAGCTGTCCAAGGTGTTCTTCAGTCAGCTTGCGCTGCTGGAGGAGGGCACGCCGGAGTACAGCTACGCGCGGAACACACTGATCGAGATGAACCTGTCCCTGGTCCGCTTCGCGGCCGGCCGGTTCCGCAGTCGCGGGCCGGAGGAGATGGAGGACATCGTCCAGGTTGGCATGATCGGTCTGATCAAGGCGATAGACCGGTTCGACCTGTCCCGGGAGACGGAGTTCACCTCGTTCGCCATCCCCTACATTGTGGGTGAGATCAAGCGGTTCTTCCGCGACACAACCTGGGCCGTCCATGTTCCGCGTCGGTTGCAGGAAGCCCGCGTCCAGCTCGCGCGCGCCATGGAGGAGTTGAGCAGTCGTCTCGGGCGCACCCCGACAGTGAAAGAGCTGGCGGAGTTGATGAGCCTGTCCGAGGAAGAGGTGCGCGAGGCCCGCCTCGCCGCGAACGGCTACAACTCCTCCTCTCTGGACGCCACCATCAGCGGCAGCGAGGACGGCGAATCGTCGCTGCAGGACTTCCTCGGCGCCGAGGACACCGCTCTGGAACTGGTGGAGGACTTCCACGCTCTGGCCCCGCTGATTGCCGAACTCGATGAGCGGGACCGGCAGATCATCCACATGCGGTTCGTGGAGGAACTCACCCAGGCCAATATTGGCGAGGTTCTGGGCGTCTCGCAGATGCACGTCTCCCGTCTGCTGTCCCGTACCCTCGGCCGTCTGCGTGAAGGCATGCTCACGAATCACTGAGCTGCACGAACCCGAGCCTGGCCGGAATTGAGCTGCTCGCCGGTGACCGGCGACTTCCTGAGTCTTCGGGTCTGCGCTGCTGTCGACGCTGGCCAGTCGGCGGGACTGCGCCGGCATGGCGGGCCTCGTGTGTTCGCAGTCCGGGCGGCGGGGAGAGCTGTCTCTCACGGCGATGCGCAGCAGGTTGGCGGCGGGTGGGCGTCCGGGTTCGACCGGCGGCCGTGGTGATGGCGGCTCTGGGCCGGCAGCCGGCGTACAGCCGCTCGGGCTTCAGTAATCGATGCGTCTGTCGTGTCCCAGGCGCTGCCGGTGGTCGCCTATCGTTCGTGACACGTCGTCGGTATCGCCAAATTCCGTGCCTCCGCTGTCGTCTTTTGCATGAGGCCCCCATCGATTCTGGCTGCTCGGGCAGGCCCAGTGCTGGCGGTCGTGAACTGTTCTCAGGCGGCATCCGGCTGACGGCCAGCTGTACGGGATCGAAAAGCTGTTCATGGCTCGGGCCTGAGCCCCGGTGATCGGAGCGGCGTCGTCAGGCGGGGACGTTGGACACACTGGCTGGCGTCGTGGAAGGGACGGGCGGCCATAGTCGCTGCCGCAGCGGCCACCGAGATCATCTCGATGGTGACCGTAGTGGCACGAGATCTCGCGTGACTGCGTCCCGACGGGTGGAAGCCACTACCCTCCTGCATCACCCTGATGCGGCCGGGCGCACAGGACTCAATCCGGAACGGCGCCCTGTCTGCCGGAACCGGCCTGCGATGGACACCCGCCCCGCAATACCCCTGTCTGGCACCCGCGGCCGGCACCACCACCTGCTCTTGCCGCGGTACCGGCTGGGGCTGGGCCGAGGACCCGCGTGATGCGGCGGTGCCCTCATCATTCCCAGAGACGACCGGGTAGGCACCGGCACCCGTACGGTGGCCAGGCCCTCAACGACAGGAGCACACCTCACACTCCCGGTGCTCGTCTGCAACTCCTGGGCGTCCTCTACGCGTTCCTCAGGAACTGACCCGCAGACGCGGTGAGCGGTCCCTTCCACGGCGCAACGGCAGCCCAACGACTGGGGCCGCGGTTCCGCCTCTGGCTGCGCGAGAAGGGGCAACAATCGTTCATGCGAGTGTCCGGCGGTGACCCCTTGTGGCCGGGCAGACACTACTGCACTGTCGTCGGTGAGAGGGGGTCCGCGCCGATCATCGGACGACCAGGGCCTCGGGGCAATAAGGACGGTGATTTGGGGTCATGCCCGAGACATCGGTGGCGCACTTCTACGACGAGCTGGCCGACGACTACCACCTGGTCTACGCAGATTGGGACGCGAGCATCCGTCGGCAGGGGGACGCCCTGGATGCTCTGATCGGCCAGAATCGGGCGGCGGTGCTCGACTGTTCCTGCGGCATCGGCACGCAGGCGATCGGTCTGGCGATGCGCGGGCACCGCGTCACCGGGAGCGACCTCAGCCCCCGCGCCGCCGCCCGCGCTGCACGTGAGGCCGCCCGCCGGGGCCTGCGCTTACGCACGGCCGTCGCCGACATGCGACGCCTCCCGTTTTCAGATGGCCAGTTCGACACAGTCGTCTGCGCCGACAATTCGCTGCCTCACCTGCTGACGGAGCAGCATGTGTACGGAGCCCTGGCCGAGATGCGCCGCGTGCTGCGCCCCGCCGGCCTGCTGCTGGTCAGCACACGCCCCTATGACGATCTGGTGCGCGACCGCCCGGCTTCGACGCGTCCACAAGTCCACCAGATCGCCGACACCGACGGTGAAGAACGGACCGTCACCTTCCAGCTCTGGCACTGGCACGACGACGGCGAGCACTACGACTTGGAACACTTCCAACTCCGCTCGGCAGGCGGACCTTGGTGCGTCCGGGTTCGCCGGACCACCTACTGGGCACTCGGCCGGGACCAGTTGGCGGGCCTCGCAGCCGAGGCCGGCTTTGTCGGCGTCGGGTGGCGGATGCCGCAGGTGACTGGCTTCTTCCAGCCGCTGCTGGTGGCCCGCGCCGGCGTGTAGGTGATCCCACCGTCCCGCCTGGGACGGCTGGTGTCAGTCGGCCACAACTGGCGGGGTACCGGGGGGCGAGCCAGAGTTCCTCGGTGAAGTACGGCCAGCCCATGCCGTAGTTGTGGGGGCAGCAGCGGTACTGGTCGACGCCGGCCTGGAAGGCCTGCATGGCGAAGCCGTTCTGGAACTGGCCCTGCGTCTTGGCCCGGTTGTCGAGGTCGATGCTGTTGGCGCTGGTGACGTAGTGGATGGACGTGCCGTGCGGGGTCCAGGGACGCGGGGGAGCATGTTGAATGCCAGGTCCTCGCAGCGGTCCGCCCACACGGGATCAGAGAAATTCTGACCGTTGGCATGACAGCACGCCCGCAGGAACCCGGCCAGGGATTTGGTTTGGCCGTCAGTCGGGGAGGCAGCTGGTCCGAGGCGTGATGGTCACGGCGTGCGCGGGCTGTGGCGCGGGTGGTTGGGCGGCCGGGATGCGTTCGAGGACTCCGCCGGCGAAGACGTCGTAGAGCGGCAGCGTTTCGAGATGGACGTAACCGATGTGGCAGTCGCAGACCGTCAGTGGGCAGGGACGGGGGCGCAGGGCGGCGCGGTAGGAGCCGTCGTAGAGGTTGCCCAGTTCGGCTCGGACGAAGTGGCAGCGGCGGACGGTGCCGTCACCGTCGACCGAGATCACGGACTCCCCGGTGCGGCAGGGCAGGCCGGCGCTGGCGTGCGGGTGGCGGCTGTAGGGGAAGAGGGGATCGAGCGCGGTCCAGTCGTCGGCCTCGGTGTCGCCGTATGTGCGGCCGTCGGCTGCGTTGATCCAGAGGTAGACGTGTCCCGGTAGCTCGGCGCGCAGGCGGCGGGCCGCCTCCAGGTGCTCGGGGAGCCCGACGACGCCGACGCTGAAGCGGATCCCGCGGTCGGCGAGGTCGTGGCACTTGGTCAGGAAACGGTCGTAGGGCGTCTGGCCCGGGTGATAGGTGCACCACAGGGCGAGGGTTTCCGGGGCGGCGTCAGCGAGCCAGTCGGTGCGGCAGCTGAGGTTGGTCTGGATGGCGACGCGGCGGATGTGCGGCAGGTGCGACAACTCGGCGAGGGTGCGCCGGTACCAGGAGCGGACGAGGCCCTCTCCCCAGGGCGTGAACAGCAGGGACAACCGGTCGTCGCTGTCGGCTGCCCAGGCGGCGAAGCGTTCCAGGGAGGCCCGGTCGGCGCGCAGTTGAGCGGTGGAGTCCCGCCGCTTGGCGAACGGGCAGTAAGGGCAGTCGTAGTCGCAGGAGGCGAGCGGGCCGCGGTAGAGGACGGTCAGATCCATGGCGGGCCGGTCACTTCCTTTCGTACGCGGCCATGGCGGCCAGGACGGCGGGGGAGAACAGCTCGGGTCCGATGGCGTCGGAGTGGGCGAGTCCTTCCGGGGTGAGCCGCAGGTGCGCGGAGGCCGCCTCGGCAAGCCAGCCCCGGTCGGCCAGGCGATGGAGTTCGGTGCCGAAGTCGTCGAGGGGTGTGGCAGCGAAGCGGGCCTGGTAGTCGGCGACGGGCAGGCCCTCGGCCTGGAGGAGGGACTGCAAAAGGTGGCGGCGGCGTGCCTCGTGCGGGTCCATGCGGTAGCCGACCTCGGCGCGGGCGAAGTCGGTGGTGGTGACGTAGTCGTCGATGATCCCACGGATCTCGTGCATGCCGACCGCGTAGTCGAAGGAATAGTGCAGGTCGGCCGTGTACGAGCGGGCGCCGCAGCCCAGGCCGATCATGCCGTCGCTCTGACAGGCGTAGTCGTCGGCGCCCTGCTGCGGAGCGTCGGTCCGGCGGAACATCCGCATCGACTGCTGGGTGTAGCCGCGGGCGAGGAGGTGGTCGCGGCCCGCGCGGTACAGGCGCAGGCGCTGGGCGTCCCAGTCCGGATCGGGGCCCTGGGCGGCGGCGCGGTGGCGGTCGAGTCCGGTCAGGGGCCTGACGTAGAGCGGGTAGAGGTACAGCTCCTCCGGCTGCCAGGCCAGGGCGGCGTCCAGGGAGCGCAGCCAGGTCTGCTCGGTCTGGCCGTCGATGCCGTAGATGAGGTCGATGTTCAGGACCGGGATGGCCGTGTCGCGGATCCGGGCGAGCGCCGCCTCGACATCGGCGCGGTGCTGCGGCCGTACGGCGGCCCTGGCCTCGGAGTCGATGAAGCTCTGGATGCCGAGACTGAGCCGGGTGGTGCCGCGCTCGGCCAGGACCGAGAGACGGTCCGCGGTGGCCGTGGCGGGGGAGGCCTCGACGGACAGCGGGATCGCACGAAGGTCGGCGCCCATGCCCTGTTCGGCGATGTCGCAAAGGCGTTCCAGCTCGGCCGCGGTGAGGAAGGTGGGGGTGCCTCCGCCGAAGGCGGCGGTGGCGAACCGCACCGGCTCGCTGTCGCAGAGTGCCTCGCGTACCGCGTCCGCCTGCTGCTGAAGGGCGTCGAGGTAGGCGCCGGTCAGGCCGTCGGGGGCGCCGATCCGGGTGAAGAGGTTGCAGAAGCCGCAGCGGACCTCGCAGAAGGGTATGTGCAGGTAGAGGGCCAGGGCGCTCTTGTCCTGCGCAGCCCACAGGGACCGCAGCGTGGGCCGGTCGGGGAGCCGTCGGTAGGCCGTCTTGTGCGGGTAGGCGTAGACGTAGTGCTGGTACGGGCTGGTGAGCTGGGCGGTGGTCATCGCGGGGCCTTGGCGGGGTCGAGGAAGAAGTGGGAGTACGGCACCGTCCACACGGACTCGTGACCGAGGCGGTGGCCGGTGTAGCCGTCGTCGCCGTAGGCGGTGCCGTGGTCGGAGCAGACGATCGCGAAGCAGCGGCGCCGGGAACTCGCGGCGGCGAAGAGCCCTCCGATGTGCCTGTCGACGTACTCCAGCGCGGCGGCGTGCGTCTCGCGGGTGTCGCCGGCCTCTCGGGTCGCGCCGGGCAGGTGGAACCAGTTGGGCTGGTGCAGGGCGGAGACGTTGACGAAGAGGAACAGCCGCTGCTCTGCGGGGAGTTCGGCAACGATCTGCTCGGCGCGGGCGACCTGGTTCTCGAAGGAGTGCGGCGACGTCACGCCGAACTCCCTCTCCCAGTGCGCCTCCTGGAAGAGCCCGGGCAGTACGGTGCCGAGCGGGCCCTGCTTGTTGAAGAAGCCGACGCCTCCGATGCAGACGGTCCGGTAGCCCTGCTGGGCGAGCCCGGAGACGAACTCCGGGGTGTCGTAGACGAAGGTGCCGTCCGCAGTGGTCTCGCTGCCCGCGAAGCTCGCCGCGAACAGCCGCGGGTGCGGCCCCGGTTCGGCCGGTGTGGGCAGGAAACCCGCGAAGATCGCCTGGTGCGAGGCGTAGGTGAAACTGCCCGGCGCGTGACGCTTCTCCCAGCGGCCGCCGGGCAGGTGCCTGGCGAGGTTCGGGATACGACCCTCGGCCGCCAGTTCGACGGCCACGTCGTGGCGGAGCGTGTCGAGGGTGACCAGCAGGATGTCGTGGTGGCCGACGACCTCGTTCATGTCGGGCTCGGGCATGGCGCCTTCCCGCAAGTAGGGCACAGGCGTGGGAAGTTCCTGCACGTCAGGCTCAGGCATGGGATGTTCCTGTTCTGTACTGGTGGATCGGGCCGGGCGGGGCCGGTTCGCGCAGAGCGGCCGTCACCTGCGCGGCATACGTGTCCACGCCCTCCGCGCCGCTGCCGGGCAGGCCGGTCAGCCTGGGCAGCAGGTCCCCGAAGGCGTTGACCTCGCCGACGAAGGCCCTGCGCCAGCCGATGGCCGGCAGCAGGTCCACGCCGACGCACAAGGTGCGCGGGAAGCAGGCCGCGGCCCGCTCGCACACCTCCAGTACGTCGGTCCAGCGGCCGCCTGCCGCGCCGACGGAATGCCGGGCGGTGGCCAGGTCGCCGCGGCTGCCGCCGAGATGCAGATTGGTCAGGGGCGTACGGCTGGTGCGCACCACGGCGTGGGTCGCCCGGCCGGCCACCACGACCACGCGCAGGTCGGCGGCACGGCCCTGCTGGGAAGCCTTGGGCACCCAGCGCTCCAGGTGCAGCCCGTCGGGCGCGAGCGCGTCGACAATGGTGGCGATGTCCCGCTCGCTGTCGTACCGACGCACCCGGAGGGAGTTGTGCAGTGCCCCGTCCGGGGCGAGTTCGACGGATGTGGTGGCCCTGATCCGGCCACGACCCGCCTCGACGGCGAGGACTCCTGACGCCGACGACCCGTGCGCCGGCTTGACGAACAGCCGGGGCATCCGGTGCTCGCGCATCAGCGCCCGTACGTCGTCCCAGCCACGTACCGGCGCCCCGCCCGGACCTGAGGTGGGCGAGGCGGGTACGGGCACACCTGCCGCGTCGAGCACGCCGTGGCAGGCGCGCTTGTCGAACAGCAAGGCGAGATCGTCGGGGTCGTCGAGGCGGATGCCGCCGCGCAGGGTGCCCAGCGCGGCGGTGAATCGGGCGTACCAGCGGGCCGATCCCTCGACCCGGGTGGGATCCGTGGTGCCCCGCAGCAGTCGGTCGACCTCGAGATTCTCGCCGGGGAGTCGACCCGCACGAACTCGTCCGAGGCGAAGTCGGCTCCGCCGTCACGCAGGACGTCCCTCCAGGCGACGACCCGCGGGCCGGGCAGACCGGCCGCGCGCACCGCGTCGGCGAAGAGGGACACCCGCCGGTTCTCGGGATTGCCGACCACGGCGAACCGCGACCCGGCGGGACGGGAAACCGGTGGGGCCAGGGAGGGTGCGCTCACTCGCCCACCGCGACGTAACGCCAGACCGTGCCGTCGTCCTCCGTGTCCTCCTCCGCGTCGTCGCGGTCGAGGTCGACCTGAACGCCCGCGGTCTCGAACGTCTCGCGCACCCGATCCTCGACGGCCTGGCTGAGGTAGTGGTGGTGCAGGTCGAGCTTCCTCAAGTGAGTCAGAGGCTGACCGCTCAGCAGCGCACCGGCGCCCTCGTCAGTGAGCACCCCCATGGACAGATCAAGCACTTCCAGGCGCTCCACCACGGGAGCAGAAGCGACAGCCGCGGCCACTGCGTCCTGCATCTCGCTGTTACGCAGCGCAAGATGACGCAGGCGCGGCAGCCGCACGCCCGACAGGATCGGCTCCAGGTCGGCAGCCTCACTGTCGCCGCCGTAGTCGGGCGTGCCGAGCCACAGGTCGAGGAACTCCAGGGCGGGCAGGTCACTCGCGCCGATGCCGCGCACCACCTCGGCGGGCAGGCCGCCGGTCTCCACGACGAGCGTGCGCAGCGCGCTGTGGCTCAGTGCCGTGAACTCCAGCCCCGACCCGCCGCGCACACCGAACTCCTCCAACGCCTCGAACCCGGCGAGAAGCGGGGACACGTCGGTCTGGTTGATCCAGGAGATCTCAGCCTCCTCCATCACCATGTCCCCCAGGAACAGCGCACGCAACGCGGGGAAGCGGTCCCGGGCGGCCAACAGCGCCTCGATGACGGGGGAGGGGTCGGAGTCGTACGCCTCCTGCCAGGCCCCCACTATCAGCGCCCGCACCCGAGTGGTGTCGACGGCGGCGCAGAACCGGGAGAACGCCTTCTGCCACTCCTCGTCGGCGTCGTACACGTCGCTGGTGATCCGCCAGGCGACGGAGTCCGGCTCGGGCAGGTCGTCCGTCGTCGCGTCCGGGCCAGGAAAGTTGTGCGCGGGCAGCCCGTGGAACAGGTCGAGGTGATCACCGATGGTCATGCGGCCGCTCCCGAGGAGGAAGAGTGTGCGGTCTGTGATGTCGGCAGTTCTACCAACAGCCACTGACAACAGCGTGCGGCGGGGCGGGGTTCGGGGCGTTGTCAGTGGTGGCGCCTACGGTCGTGGTCATGAGGCCGGTGCGCGGGCACCCGGCGGTGAGGGGACAGCCATGTACCGACAGGGAGACGTGCTGATCGTGCCGGTGACGGAGGAGGCGGTACCGGCGCATGTGGCACACGCGCCCAGGGAGCAGCGCGACGGGCGGGGCCGGCTCGTGCTGGCGCTGGGCGAGGTCACCGGCCACGCTCACGCGATCGTCGGTCCGGGCGAACTGATACGTGAGCCCGGGCCGTTCGGCCCTCTGCTGCTGCGTCTGCCCCAGGGCGGCCGAGTCGTCCACGAGGAGCACGCGGCGATCGCGCTGCCCAAGGGCTGGTACCGGGTGATCCGGCAACGGGAGTACGTGCCCGGATCCGTGCGGATCGTGGCGGACTGAACGGCGAAGGCCGGGAGGGACAAGCGACAAAGGCGGAGGGGCAAAAGGGTGGAGAGAACCAGGGTGGAGGGGCAGCAAATGACCACGACGAACTTCGAGTCCGAGACCGGCATCGAGGGGACTCAGGGGGTGGAGAACCTCGCCTCCGGCGAGCTGGGGCCATGGCGTGCGTGGGCCTCGGCGACCGGCCCAGCCGATCGCGGGGCCGCCGAGGACGGGGTCCGCCGGGCCTACCGGCTGGCGGGACTCGCCGAACCGGAGCGTGTGGTGTGGGTGGGTTCGCCGCGAGCTGCGGTCACCCTGATCCGGGACGATCTCTCGGATCGCGGCCCGAGCGTACGGGACGCGGTGCGCAGTGCCCCTGGGCACAGCAAAGGCGGTCCCTGCACGTTGAGTTGGGTGCCGAGGGCTGGTCCGCGCACTGGGCGGCGACGGGCGGACGGCTGTGGGACTCGACCCAGGCCCTCGTGGACCGGATCCGCACCGGCGTCATCGAGGAACTCGCCGGCCGGGACACCGGCAAGGAAGCCGCCGAGATCCGGCTGCTCCTCCTGGACGCCGTCCTCGGACAGCACGACGCGCCGTGGCTCGCCGCGTTCCCCGCCGACAACGGCCCGCTCGACGCACTGACGGCCGTCTGCCGCAACGCCGGCTGGTGGTGGCCCTACGCACGAGTGGTGGTCCTCGCCGAGCGGCCCGTGGCCCTGCACCGCGACGAGGCCGGCCGACTCGACCACGGCGACGGCCCGGCCCTCGCCTACCCGGACGGCTTCGCCCTGCACGCCTGGCGCGGCATGCCCGTCCCCGCCGCCTTCCTCGCCGAACTGCCCACCCTCACACCGGAGCGCATCCGCGCCGAGGAGAACGCCGAACTCCGGCGCGTGATGCTGGAGTACTACGGCTACGACCGCTACCTGACCGACTCGGGCGCCCGCCCCCTCCACCAGGACGAGACAGGCACCCTGTGGCGCATCGACCTGGTGGACGACGAACCGGTGGTCATGGTGGAGGTCCTCAACTCCACCCCTGAGCCGGACGGGACACGGCGCACCTACTGGCTACGGGTACCGCCCTCGACGCGGACAGCGCGAGCGGGCGTTGCGTGGACCTTCGGGCTCGCGGAGGAGGCGTACGCGCCGGCGGCGGAAACGTGAAGGGGAAGGGCGAACGGGGCGTGTTCTGCCGGAACGCCCGTTCCGGGCGGCGTGACGCTGCCGTGTTTGGCGACGCCACGGGGAACGTCGACATACGGACCTGGTCCGCCCATCTGGTGCAGCAGCCCATCTCCGGGAGCGCTGATCCTTCCTTCGTTCCGCCGATGGTCCCCTCCGGGGCTGGGGCTGCCCGTCCGCGAGCACCTCGTAAAGGGCGTCGTCCGGACGCTGGAGGTTCGGCAGCGCTTCCCCCAGCGTTCGTCCCAGGAACGCACTGGCGGGCACGCCGCTGGCACGGACCCGTGCCGGATTGACGTGCAGATGGGGCAGCTGCGCCTTGAGACCGACGATGGGGGCCAAGGTCCCCCCAAAAAAAGCAGCTGACGCGTCGGAAAGCTGTCCGCTTCCGGACAGTGCCACTGCGGCACGGGCGCCCTCACCGTTCACATCGCCGAGGTAGTGCAACCGGCGGCCCCCAGGATGGACGGTTCTGGGCCGGGACGCAGCTACCGCATGCGACGACGGGTGAGAAATGCCTGGCAGAGCACGTGATTGCTTGTGCCGGTTCTCAGTGTGTGCGAGGAGAGGAGAGGCATGACGGAGACCGACTCCGAGGGGGCCGGGGCGCCGGCTTCAGCGGCGGGGACCGGTGGCCCTTCGGCGAATCGCCATCCGCGTTTCGGCACGGTCGACCTGAGGCGCGTCGGGGCGCATCCCGATTTCTGGTACCCGGTGGCACTGTCCAGGAGCGTGCGCCGCGGGCGGGTGGTTGCGACGGCGTTCGCCGGTGAGCGCATCGCGCTCTATCGCGGGCAGAGCGGAGCCATCCACGCGCTGGAGGACCGGTGTGCTCACCGGCAGGTCCCGCTGAGCATGGGTGTCGTGGAGGGCGAGCTGCTGCGCTGCTGCTACCACGCGTGGGCCTATCGCGGTGACGGACGTATCTCGCAGATCCCGTACCTGTCCAAAGGCGATGGCCGCCCGCCTCGGGGTGTGCGCGGCTACCCCGCCCGCGAGGCGTACGGGCTGGTGTTCGTCTATCCGGGCGCACCGCAGAAGGCGGATGACACGGCACTGCCAGAGCTGCCGATGTTCGGCTCACCGCATTACAAGACCATGACCTTCTCGAGGACGGTGCGCTGCCACTACTCGTTCATGCACGAGAACCTGCTCGACATGAACCACCAGTTCCTGCACCGGGGCGTCGTCGGCAGGCTCCACCCCGAGCTGCTCGGATTTGACACCGGGGCGCAGTCGGTGGAGGCCCGGTATCTGTTTACCCATACCGGGGGGAAGAGGAACCGCGGTGCCGGCCTGCTTGCTGCCGAGGGCATCCGTGGCAGCACTTCCCGCGACGTCATGACCATCCGCACCCGTTACCCGTACCAGACCCTCGACCTCGTGCCTGAGGGCGCAGAACGCCCGGCCTTCTCCCTCTGGGCCGCGTATGTGCCTGAAGATGCCGAGCAACGCACCTGTCACACCTACGGCCTGCTCATGATCGAAAAGCCCAGGACGCGTGGCGCTCTTCACTTGGCCTGGCCATTCATCAGGCGCTTCACCGAACGCGTCTTCGCCGAGGACCGCATGGCCGTCGAAGCGGAGCAGCGAGCGTGGGACGAGCAGGGCGAGGACCGCAACCACGAAGTCTTCCCTTTGATCCTGGACGTTCGCGAAGTGCTGCGCTCCAACGGGGTCCCGCTGCGATCCCCGGCTGCCCCGCCCGCCACCGATCCGGTGTGCGACCGCTCGGCGCTGTCCTGCGCGCAACGCCCGGCCGGGCCGGATGCCGACCATGATGCGCAGGCCTGCGATGACGTTCCGGGCGGGTGAATCGGGGACGCAGCATCCGTTCCGTCGAGTGGGCCCGGTGCCGTCAGCCCAGGCTCGGTGGTGTCCAGTCAGCGTGCCGCAGAATGGCGTGGACGGCCGCGTGGGAGGGGCAGGCCGCAGAGCAGTGTTGCTTACGGTGACGGCCAAAGGGTGACTGAGCTGTGGCCGCGTCCTCAAGGGCCTGGCGAGCGCCCTGGCCGAGGTTCGGGGTCATGGCGTGCGCCGCATCACCGAGCAGGACGACCCGGCCCGGGGTGAACGCGGGCGGGGGCGTGGCCAGTTCGTGGACGTCGTGGTGCAGGAAGGTGTCGGGGTGGGTCGCGTCCAGCAGGACGGGGATCGGAGTGTGCCGGCTGCCGAACCGGCGGCGCACCGCGCCAAGGGGGTCTGTGTGTCGCACCCCGGGCGGCGTCTCACTTCGGAGTATCCAGGCCACACTCGGCCTGCAGCCCCGAGGCCGATGACCCGACCGATCACGGTCACACGACGCTGACCGTCACGGCCGCGCCGCGCCCGCCCGCAACCCGTCCATGACCAGGTCGAGAAGCCGTGCCGCGCGCGGTCGCCAGTCCTCGGTCGGGGTCATCTGCCACAGGCCGGCGATGGCGAGGATGAAGTCGTCGGCCGTGACCCCGGGGCGGATGGTGCCCGCCTCCTCGGCTGTGCGAAGCAGGAGCTCGGCTGCCTCGGCGACGGGTGTGGGGGAGGGCTTCGCCGGGCTTCCCGGCGCACCGGTCGCGAGGCGGATCGCGTCGGCCAGGCCCGCCTTGGTCATGGCGAACTCGGCCAGTCGGTCCATCCAGGTGCGCAGGGCCTGCAGCGGCGGCAGCTCCTGGAGCAGCTGCGTCGCGCTGTCGGCGACCTGCTGCATCTCGTGGCGGTAGATCTCCAGGACGAGGGTCTCGCGGTTGGGGAAGTTGCGGTAGAACGTGCCCTGGCCGACCCCCGCCTTCTTGGCGATGGCGCTGAGGGGTGCGTCCGGACACCGCGTCAGTTCGGTCAGGGCGACGCCCAGGATGCGTTCACGGTTGCGTTGCGCGTCCGAGCGCAGAGGGGTGTCTCTTTTGTGCTGCACCGTCACTCCTAGAGGCATGTGGCAGGAGCGCACCCTTGCCAAGCGGACAACTGTCCGTTACGTTTCCTGAGTAGCGGACAGGTGTCCGGTTGGGGTCCACTCTAGCTCCGGACACGACAGGCACGTCAGTCCTCTGCCGCCGTTCAGCGCTGTTCAGCTTCCGCCGTGTACCTCATGCACTCCGTGCGCCCCCACAAGCACAGGCGCACCACGTCACGCTTCCACTGTCACAAGCACTCACCATTACCCCCAACTCGTGACAGGCGCCGCCCCCGATCGCCAGCGATGTCGCCCACCACCGGCACACCCTCACGGTGACGCGCACCCCAGGCAGCCGAGACGGTGCCTTCCGGGTCCACGCACGCCCGGGGACTCGGTCGCCTCAAGGGCCGAATGTCTGAAGGAAGTTACTCATGGCCTTATCGACGTCCAGCGTCATCACCCTGCACATCAACGGCGAGAAGCACACGCTGCCCGTCGACCACCGCACCACCCTGCTCGACGCCCTGCGCGAGCGACTCGATCTGACCGGTACCAAGAAGGGCTGCGACCAGGGGCAGTGCGGTGCCTGCACCGTTCTGGTCGACGGCCGCAGGACGGTCGCCTGTCTGCAACTCGCGGTCGCGGCCGAAGGACGTGAGATCACCACCATCGAAGGCGTCGCGGACGGCGACCACCTGCATCCGGTACAGCACGCGTTCCTCGAACTCGACGGATACCAGTGCGGTTACTGCACCCCCGGACAGATCTGTTCGGCGATCGGCATGCTCGCGGAGCACGCGGCCGGTTGGCCGAGCGCCGCCTCCGACGACGTACGTCCGGCGGCCGGGCCGCCGCCGCTGACCCCGGACGAGATACGTGAGCGGATGAGCGGCAACCTGTGTCGTTGCAGCGCCTACACGTCGATCGTCGAGGCCGTCGCACGAGCCGCCGAGGCCGACGTCTCGTCAGCTGCGGACGTGCCGGCACAGTCCAGGGAGGCCGCCGCATGAGGGAGTTCGACTACCGAAGGGCCCCCGACGTCTCGGGTGCCGTCGCCCTCCTCGACGCCGATCCGGACGCGCGCTACCTCGCCGGCGGCACCAACCTGGTCGACCTGATGAAGAGCGGCGTGGAACGCCCCGCCCGCCTGGTCGACGTACGGGAACTGCCCCTGGACCGCATCGAGCCGGCCCCGGACGGCGGACTGCGCGTCGGCGCGACGGCCACCAACAGCGCCCTCGCCGCCCACCCCGAAGTCCGCAGCCGCTACCCGATGCTGGCCCAGGCGGTGCTCGCCGGTGCCTCCGGCCAGCTGCGCAACATGGCCACGGTCGGCGGCAATCTCCTCCAGCGCACCCGCTGCGCCTACTTCACCGACACGACCAAGCCGTGCAACAAGCGCGACCCCGGCAGCGGCTGCCCGGCCATCAGCGGCGAGCACCACAACCACGCCATCCTCGGCGCGTCCGAGACGTGTGTGGCCGTACACCCCTCGGACATGGCCGTTGCCCTCACCGCCCTCGACGCCGTCCTGCACTACGAAACCGCGGACGGGCAGGGCGAGTTGCCGATCGATCAGCTGTACCTTCCCGTGGCCGACTCCCCGCACCGCGAGACGGCCCTGCCGTCGGGCGCGCTGATCACCGGCGTCACTCTGCCCCGGGTGCCCGTCGCGGCCCGCTCCCGGTACCGGAAGGTGCGCGAGCGCGCTTCCTACGCCTTCGCCATCGGCTCCGTCGCTGCCGCGCTCGACATCCGCGACGGAGTCGTGCACGACGCACGCCTGGCGTTCGGCGCGGTCGCCTCCCGGCCATGGCGCGCACGCACCGCGGAGCGGGCCCTCATAGGGGCGCCCGCCACGGCAGAGACGTACGCGGCCGCCGCCGAAGCCGAACTCGCCTCGGCCCGGCCGCTGCCGCACAACGGATACAAGGTGACCCTGATGCGCAACCTGACCGTGGCCGTGCTGAGCGAGCTCGCCGAGGAGGCCGCGCGATGACCACCACCGCGCAATCAGCCGCCGTACGCGCGGTCGGCACCGGTCACGTCCGGGTGGAGGGCCGGGACAAGGTCACCGGCGCGGCACGCTACGCGGGCGACATACCGTTCGCTGAACTCGCTTACGGATGGCTGGTGTTGTCCACCGTGGCGCGAGGCCGCATCCGCGACATCGCCGGCGCTCCCGTCCTTGAGATGCCCGGCGTCGTCGCCGTCCTGGACCACCGCAGCGCGCCGCGCCTGGAGACCGACTACGTCGGCCTGATGGGTACCAGGCCCGACCCCACCTGCGCCGTCTTCCAGAACGACACCGTGCCCCACCTGGGCTGGCCGGTGGCCCTTGTCGTCGCGGAGACGCCCGAGCAGGCGCGCGAGGCTGCCGAGGCCCTGGTCGTCGAGTACGAACCGCTGCCGCACGACATCGAGTTCACCGGGGAGCACCCGGACTCCTATCCCGTGGACGGTCACATGCCCGGGGTGACCGACAAGGGCGACCTGGAAGCCGAACTGGCCGCGTCGGCCGCCGTCGTGGACGAGGAGTACACCACCCCGGAGGAACACCACCACCCCATGGAGCCCCACGCGGCGACCGCCCGCTGGGACGACGGCCGGCTGGAGGTGGTCGACTCCAACCAGGGCGCCACCTGGGTCGTCGGCGAGCTGGCGAACCTGTTCTCGCTGGATCCCGCGTCGGTGCGGGTGCGTTCGGAGCACGTCGGCGGAGGCTTCGGCAGCAAGGGTGTACGTGCCCACCAGGTGGCGGCCGTGATGGCCGCGACGATTCTCCAGCGTCCGGTGCGCGTCGCTCTGACCCGGCCCCAGATGTTCGCGCTGGCCGGGCACCGCAGCCCCACGGTCCAGCGGGTCAGGCTCGGCGCCGACGCCGACGGGCGGCTGCGTGCCCTGGACCACCGCTCGGTGAGCCGCACCGCCACCGTGTACGAGTTCGTCGAGCCGAGCGCCGGCGTGGCGCGGGTGATGTACGACGCCGACGCCCACCACACCGAGAACCGCGTCGTACGCCTCGACGTTCCCAGCCCCACCTTCATGCGCGCGCCCGGTGAGGCTCCGGGAGCCTTCGCCCTGGAGTCCGCGCTCGACGAACTCGCCGAGAAGTGCGGGATCGACCCGATCGAACTGCGACTGCGCAACGAACCGGACAAGGGCCCCGTCTCCGGCCTGCCCTTCGCCAAACGCAGCCTGCGCGCCTGCTTCGAGGAGGGCGCTCACCGTTTCGGCTGGGCCGAGCGCGATCCCCGGCCGGGTGTGCGGCGCGAGGGCCGATGGCTCCTGGGCACCGGCACCGCCGCCGCGTCCTTCCCCGCGGGCGCCGCCCCTTCCACCGCCGCCATCACCGCCGAGGCCGACGGCCGCTTCACCGTGCGGATATCGGCGGCCGACATCGGCACCGGCGCGCGGACCGCGCTCACTCTCGTCGCGGCCGACGCCCTCGACGTCGTACCCGAGCGGGTGACCGTGCGGATCGGGGACAGCGAGTTCGGCTTCGCGATGATCGCGGGCGGTTCGATGGGCACCCGCTCCTGGTCCATGGCCGTCATCGCGGCCGCCCGCGACCTGCGGGAGCGACTCGTCCCCGGCATGGCGATCCCCGCCGAAGGGATCACCGCGCGCTCGGACACCACAGCGCAGATCGCCGCGCTCGCCAACATGGAACGGCACTCCTACGGCGCCCAGTTCGCCGAGGTAGCCGTGGACCCGGCCACGGGTGAGGTGCGCGTACGACGCATGCTCGGCATCTTCGCCGCCGGCCGCATCGTGAACCCGCTGACCGCACGCGGCCAGTTCACCGGCGGCATGATCTGGGGCATCTCCATGGCCCTGCACGAGGAAGCCGTGCGCGACCCGGCTTTCGGCGGACCCGTCGGCGCCGACCTGGCCGGTTATCACGTGGCCACCCACGCCGACGTCCCGCGCATCGAGGCGGACTGGGTGGACGACACCGACCCCGACGACCCGGTCGACATCAAGGGCATCGGCGAGGTGGGCATCGTCGGCGCCGCGGCCGCCATCGCCAACGCGGTCTGGCACGCCACCGGCGTACGGCACCGGAGCCTGCCCATCCGCCCGGACCGCGTCCTGACGGCGGGCCGCGATGCTTGACCTCCTGCCGGAGCTGAAGAACTGGCTGGCCGAGGGGCGTGATGTCGCCGTCGCCACCGTCGTGTCCGTCGGCGGCAGCGCCCCACGGGGCCCAGGCGCCACCCTCGCCGTCGACAAGGCCGGCACGGTCATCGGCTCGGTGTCGGGCGGATGCGTCGAGGGCGCCGTCTACGACCTGTGTGCGCAGGCGCTGGAGACCGGGCAGAGCGTGCTGGAGCGCTTCGGCTACAGCGACGAGGACGCCTTTGCCGTAGGTCTGACCTGCGGCGGTGTCCTCGACGTGATGGTCACGCCCGTGCTCGTGGACACGCCCGTCAGGGCGCTGCTGTGCTCCGCCCTGGACGTGGTGGCCCAGGGCGAGCCGCTGGCCATGGCCCGAGTCGTCGAGGGCCCGGCCGCGCACCTCGGTGCCACCCTGCTCGTCCACGGCGACGGCTCCACGGAAGGCGGCCTCGGGATCCACGAGGAGCTCGACCGCACGGCCGCGGCACAGGCCCTGGCCGCCCTCGACGCCGGGCGCACGGGCACGGTGGAGCTGTCGCCGGACGGCTCGCACTGCCCCGACGGCCTCACCCTGCTCGTGGAGTCGAGCACGCCTCCGCCCCGGATGATCGTCTTCGGTGCGGTCGACTTCGCCGCTGCGCTGGTGCGGGTCGGTAAGTTCCTGGGCTATCACGTCACCGTGTGCGACGCCCGGCCGGTGTTCACCACGCCGGCGCGCTTCCCCGAGGCGGACGAGGTCGTCGTGGACTGGCCGCACCGCTATCTGCGGGGCACTCGGACCGACGGCCGGACCGTGCTGTGCGTCCTCACGCACGACGCCAAGTTCGACGTCCCCCTCCTGGAGGTCGCGCTACGGCTGCCGGTCGCGTTCGTGGGCGCGATGGGCTCGCGCCGTACCCACACCGATCGGGACCGCAGGTTGCGCGAAGTGGGCCTGAGCGAGGAGGAGTTGGCGCGGCTAAGGTCACCCATCGGGCTCGACCTCGGAGGCCGTACGCCGGAGGAGACCGCCTTGTCGATCGCTGCGGAGATCGTCACGGCCCGCAGAGGCGGAACGGGCCTCCCGCTGACCAATTCGGGGACCCCGATCCACCACACGGCAACGGTTCCGACTCTCTCCCACCGCTCACCCCGCGGGCGGGAAATGCCCACCGGGGTTGCAGACCTGGCTTCCTAACCCCGGCCCCACGCCCTCGCCGGAGTTCCTGCGCGCGATCAGTGCTCCCACCGTCCCCAGCGCCGGTCCGGACCGCCGCCTCGACTGCCTGTGACGCCGCCATCAGCGCGCATGCGGTCCCGGCGGCGCCCCCGGGGCTCACGACACGGGCGTGAACTCGGGCAGGGTGAGGGCCGAGTGGACCGGTCGTCCCTCTGCGGGGGAAGTCGTGCCTTCGAGGCTTGAGCTGATCGCTTCCGTGTGATCTGTGCAGGGTTGTCCCGCTAACCAACTTGACCCGCGCATGGAGGCTGCGAGGGGACCGTCGCACGCTCGACGGCGAGGGCTGGCCTCGGGTTGCGACTTGCGGCGTGCGATCGTCGCTCTGCTCTTGGCGTCGCCTAAGCGGGTGTCTCATGTGGCAGGTTTCGCGAGCTTCTTGTAGCAGGTCAGGGCGGCGGCCATGGCCAGGCCTCGGCTCTGCCAGTCGTTGCGGACCACGTACGGGATCTTGAGAGCACGAGCAGCCCATGGCAGGCTCATGCCGCATGATCGATGAATTCGCGAAGGACAACCTGCACGGGAGACTGCGGCGGGATCGCAAGGCGCTGCTCTGGAAACTCGACGGCTTGTCCGAATACGACGCCCGCCGACCTTTGACAGCGACCGGGACCAACCTCCTCGGCCTGGTCAAACACGTGGCCACTGTCGAGGCCAGGTACTTCGGCGAGGTCTTCGACCGCCCTTCCCCGGAACCGCTGCCCCGGTGGCAGGACTACAACGGCAGTGATCAGTGGGCGACCGAGGACGAGACCCGCGATCAGATCATCGGGTTCTACCGGCGCACGTGGGAGCACTCGGACGCGACGATCAACGAGCTTCCCTCGACGCCCCCGGCCACGTGCCGTGGTGGCCGGAGCCTTATCCCAACACGAACCTGTTCGCCATCATGGTCCATGTCCTCGGCGAGTCCATCCGGCATGCCGGGCACGCCGATATCCTGCGCGAGGGCCTCGACGGCCGGACCGGGGTGCGCGCCGAGAACGAGCAGCAGATCGACGAGGAAGCCCGTGCAGCCTACTGCGCGAAGATCGAGCAGGCCGCCAGGTCGGCCGCACCAATCAAGGCTTAGAGGTCGTCTCACGTGACTTGATGTTCGCGCGGCATGATGCCGGTCGTGGGTGCTGATCCATCGAAGCGTCTGGTTTTTGATGAACTCTGGGAGCTGGCCGCCCCGTTGCTGCCGTCGTTCGCGGCTCGTCCGCGAGGTGGTGGGACCGCTCCGTGTGACGGGTGGGCCGTGTTCACGGCAGCGGTGTACGGCTGACCAGCGGCTGTGCCTGGCGGCATCTGCCGCCGACGTTCGGCACGTCGCCCGCCACCGCTCACCGCCGCTTCACGGTATGGACCGAGGCCGGCCTGTGGCGTCGGCTGCACCGGGTGGAGGCAACCGGAACGACTGCAAGGCCTGGGAGGAGTCCGGCGCCAAGGCCGCCATCGGTGGAACAGTCACGATTGCCGATGGCGGCTATCCCGGGACCGGCCGGCCTCGTGGCCGCCCCCCCATCACCGTGAGAGCGGGCAGGTCGAACTCACGCCCTGGAGAGAGGAGCACAACAAGTCCCACAAACAGTTCCGAGCCCGCGTCGAGCACGTCTTCGCTCGTATGACGACTTGGAAGATTCTCCGCGACAGCCGACTCAAAGGCGACGGCGTCCACCACGCCGTGCTGGGCGTCGCCCGGCTCCACAATGTTGCTCTGACCCAGTGACTGAGGGAGTCAATCCAGTTTCAGCCACGTCAGATCCGGCCGGCTTCGGTGGCCTCAGGTGACCGCACTCCAGCCGAGTTCCGTTGGCGTCAGCCACTGTGTACTCCAGGACAATTTTCGTCGGGTTGTAGCCGTCTCGGCCAACCGTACGTGGTCCGCCGCCACGATGGCCCCTTGCCCTGTACCAGAGGTTCGAACGGCCTCGCGCTAGTGTGGTGCGATGGCTTTGAGCCAGTCTTCGACAGCGACGACATCCGCCCACTGCGGGAACAGCTTTTCGGTGAGCATGGTGTGCACCTCGGGGTCGGTGTCCAGGCAGGCATCCGCCAGGACTGTGAGGCCGAAGTCCAGGTCGATGGCGTGCCACAGGGTTGACAGCACGACAGCGCTGGTGGCGATGCCAGTGAGAACAAGGCTGTCGATATTGCGGGCCCTGAGTACCAAGTCGAGGTCACTGCCCGAGAAGGCGCTTCCCCGCCTCTTGGTCACCACCACGTCGCCCCGCTGGGGAGCAACATCGGGATGAATCTCGGTGCCCGGGGCTCCCTCGGTGAACAGGCCGGCCCGCACAACGTTCGTCATTCCCCTGTTGCGAGGGCTGACTTCCGGATCGCCCGGGCGTAACCCCATCACCACGTAGATCACGGGGATGTCGGCAGCTCGGGCACCTTCGATTGCCCTGCGCAAGCGCGGCAGATATCCGGAACCGTCGTCGGCGATGGCCACGACGTCCCGTTGGACGTCCATCACCAGAAGTGCGGTGTTTGTCATGCCTGCCGCCCCTTCTCCGTTCTCCGTTGGGAAACAAGAGCAAGTCTGGTGGATCACTCGAGTCGTGGTGGAGGTTTCGGAGAGCATGCGCGAGCGGCTCTCCGGCGCACTGGCCAATGCCGGCGGTGTGATCGACGCGTTCGGTTTGTTGATGCCGGAGGGCGAGTACCTTCCGCTGTTGCTCCGCGTGGAGCCCCGTCTGGTCATTCCTGGCCGGGAAGGCGACTACTTCAGCGGCGAGCAGGTGGCCACGTGGTGGCTCGCCCAGTTCTGGGGCCTGCCGAAGTACCCCACACGCCGTACCACCGGACCTTTGAGACCGAGTAGGCGCGTCCGCTCACCTCTTCGAGTTCGGCGTGCCCATGGTCCCCCCGACGTGGAACAGGAGGAAGCGCGTCGAGGAGTACGTCGAACTCATGGGCCGAGGAACTGTCCCGACAGCTGTAGCGGTTTCAACGCTGGACGTGTGCGAACCTTCCTCCGGCCCGGCCCTCCTCGATGGCCATCACAGACTGGAGGCTGCGGCTATGGCTGGCTGTCCCGTACAGCTGCTGTCGCTGCCGGCCCTGGGGGAGGGCCTGGCCGAATCAGAAGAATGTGCTCGTCTGCCTGCCCTGCGCACTCAACTCCGCTCGGCCCGAACGACCGCTACATGAACCGCCGATGCCCACACCCGCGGATCAACCACACCCCGTAGTCCTCAGCTGGCTGAAAGGACTTCCACGCCGTGCGCCGTGAGCTGCTCGATGACTGCGTGGTGGGGGTCGGCGTCGGTGATCAGTCCGCTGATGTCTGCCCAGGGCAGGACGCGGAACCGTGATGCTGTGCCGATCTTCTCGGACGAGGCGAGGATGTAGGTGTCCGCGGCTCGTGCGGCCAAGGTGCGCTTCATCGCGGCCTCTTCAGCGTCGCCGGTGGTAAGCCCCGCGTCCGGATGAACGCCGGTGACGCCCAGCAGGCAGAGGTCGGCGGAGACGTTCTGGGCAGCCTCGACCGCGGCCGCGCCGCAGGTAACCGCGGAGTGCTTGAAGATGCGGCCGCCGAGCAGGAAGACCTCGGCCTGCGGATGCTCCAGCAGCGCGGCCGCGACGGTCGGGCTGTGGGTGATCACGGTGCAGTCCAGGTCCGGCGGAAGCGCATGGGCCACGGCGAGGGCGGTGGTGCCGCCGTCCAGAATCAGGGCGCTTCCCGGCCGCACCAGTGCGGTGGCCGCCGCGGCGACTTTCTGCTTGCCGTCGGGGGTGACCGTCTTCCGGGCGGCGTAGTCCGCCACGGCGGGGGAGACGGGCAGCGCCCCGCCGTAGACACGCTGGCACAGTCCCTCGGCGGCGAGGTCGCGCAGGTCTCGGCGCACGCTGTCCTCGGAGATGCCAAGGTCTGCGGCGACGTCCTTGGCGACGATCTTGCCCTGTCGGGCGAGCAGATCCAACAGGTGAGCACGCCGTTGAGCGGCTAGCATCCACACTCCTTCATGTTCTTGCACGTTTCTGCGTGTATCGTAGCGCGCCATGACCGACAAGCCGATGCTCATCCTCATCGCCGGGCCCTACCGCTCCGGCACCGACGGCGACCCGCGGGCCATGGCGGCCAACCTCGCCCGCCTCGAAGCGGCATCCTGGCCGGTCTTCGCCGCCGGCCACGTGCCCGTGATCGGGGAGTGGGTGGCGCTGCCCGTCCTCCGCTCGGCCGGCGCGGGCCCTGCAGACCCCCTCGCCGATCAGGTGCTCTACCCGACCGCCGAGCGTCTGCTTGCCCACTGCGACGCCGTGCTCCGGCTCCCCGGTGACTCCACCGGAGCCGACCATGACGTCGCCACGGCCCGCCGCCGCGGCCTGCCCGTCTATCACGACGTGGCCGAGATCCCGCGCGGCACTCCGCAAGAAGGACAGGCAGGGCAGGCAGGACAGGCAGGACAGGTAGGAAGGGTCGCGTGATGGGCCGCCCCGGTGTCGATGTCCCCGACCACCGCGGCCGCACCGGCCTCGACCGGGCCGGACGCAACCTGGAACGCAACCCGGACGTCGTGGTCCGAGACGTGGACCTCACCTCCCAGGGCTGGCACGTCCTGCGCCGCACCACCTTCGACTACCGCCGCCGCGACGGACGCTGGGAAACCCAGCAGCGCGAGACGTACGACCGCGGCAACGGCGCGGTCGTCCTGCCATACGACGCCGAGCGCGGCTGCGTGCTGCTCACCCGTCAGTTCCGCTACCCGGCCTACGTCAACGACCATCCGGACGGCATGCTCATCGAGGCCGCCGCCGGACTGCTCGACGGCGACGACCCGCTCGCCGCCATCCGGCGCGAGGCCGCCGAGGAGCTTGGCGTCACGCTCGGCCCGATCGCCCACGTCCTCGACGCCTATATGAGCCCCGGCTCTGTCACCGAGCGCCTGTACTTCTACGCCGCCCCCTACACGCCGGCCGACCGCACCGGAACTGGCGGCGGTCTCGAGAAGGACGGCGAGGACATCGAAGTGCTCGAACTGCCCTTCACGGAAGCTCTCGCCATGATCCGTGACGGGCGCATCACCGACGGCAAAACGATCTTGCTCCTGCAATGGGCTGCCCTGGACGGACCCTTCGGCCCCGCCTCATGCAGTGGCTGACACCGCCGACCCCGGGCGGCACCGCCTCGAGTTCGCGGACAGCCAGGGGGGAGCCGAAAGCGGCCGTGAACTCGGGCCGCTCGACGAGCTGAGCGCGTTCGGGACGGGCTCCACCGTGGACGAGGGCGAGGAGGGGCCTCCTCGCGTACAGCGATGCGAGCGGTGTGGCCTGTCTTCCCTCACCGGCTAGACGGCCATGCCGTAGACGATGGTGAACACAGTGCCGAGTGAGCCGATGATGAAGACGCCGGTCAGTCCGGCGACGATCAGGCCCTTGCCTTGCTCGGCGCTGAATGTGTCGCGCAGGGCGGTGGCGCCGATCCGCTGCTTCGCCGCGCCCCAAATGGCGATTCCGAGACAGATCAGGATGGCGAGTGCCATGACGACCTGGATCATCGTCTTGGCCTCGGTACCGAGAGCCCCGAAGGGCCCCCAGTCGGGGGCGATGCCCCCGATGATCGTATTGATGTCGCCCTTGTCGGCGGCGAACTGCATGGTGTGCCCCTCCCGTTGTCCGGGCCCTCGTCCTCGTCGTCAGCTTCGGGCCGACATCGTCCACCGTAGCGAGCGGCCGGGGCGACTTCGACGGGGTCCAGCACGGCTCCGTCAGTTTCTGGAACTGCAGGAGGAGTCCCTGACGCGGTTCAATGGCACCGTTGTGTCTGTCAAGTCACCTGGCCCGCGCTCTTCTTGTCCCGCGCATCGGCGATGGCGTACGGCAGTCCGGGAAGGAGCAGCACCGGGGCCGCCCACAGTGGCAGTGTGAACAGCGCCGCGTCTCCGACCAGCCACTGGGACAGCAGTACTGCGGCCAAGCCGGGGACAAGAGCGACCACCAGATTCTTACGGAAGACCAGGCTGCCGCGCCGCAGCTCCCAGGCGACCGTGACCGCTGCGACGACGACCCAGAAGGCGACGTCGTCAGCGGTCACGACCCGTTCGGTGGTCCACCGGACCAGACACGTGGCGAGTATCAGCCAACCGATCGCGAAGCAGACCATCGCCGCCGTGCGCAGCAGCCGGCGGGGGAACGGAGCGCGGGCCCGCGCCCAGGACGCGGCGAACTCCTTGACGTCGGCGCCCACGACGTCCTGAGGCGTACGGCCTGCGGCCACCGCGTCCTCCAGATGGGCGGAGAGCTCGTCGAGCATCTCCCGGACGGATCCGTCGTCGATGCCCCGGTACTCCCAGTTGCTGCGGCAGACCGCGAGTACCTGCTGGTTCGTCATGGTTCGCTGATCCGTCATGGTGTGCTTCCCCCCGTGGGTTCGTTCTCGGTCAGGATCCGCCCCACACGCCCGCTGAAGGCGTGCCACACGGCCCGGCCGCTGGTCAGTTCGGTACGTCCCGCTTCGGTCAGGCGGTAGTACTTGCGTGGGGCGCCACCACTGGCCGACGCGGCGCTGTACGAGGAGATGAGCCCCTCGCGCTCCATCCGCGCGAGCAACGGATAGATACTGCCTTCGCTCACGAGATCGAGCCCGCTGTCGGCGAGTGCCGTCACGAACTCGAAGCCGTAGCGCGGCCGTTCGGCGATCAGCGACAGGAGGCACAGATCGAGCACTCCGCGCAGCATCTGACTGCGACGCTGGTCACCGCTGGCAGGACGCCCCTTTGTCATGCGGTACAAGATAGCCAGCCATTGTCATGCGTCGCAAGATACTTGCAGCGCATGACAATGGCTCCGATTGCGTAGGTACGGGCTGCGGCGGCACGGCGGAAGGCCCGGCTTCATCCGGCCGATGATGCGTACCCACCCCTGGCGCGGGCCTTGCGATGGAGTTCGCACGGTACGTCCTGCCGGATCACCTCCGGGCCAGCGTGCGAGTGAGGCCGGCAGCGACGGTCGTGGCGAGGATCCAGCCGGCGGCAATGAGCCCTGCGGCCAGCCACTGCTGCCAGCCCTGCGGGTTGAAGGCCTGCTGCTGGCCGAAGCCTACGACGGGCAACAGCAGGTCAAGCGTGTACAGGAAGGGGTTGAACGGCGGTGCTTTGGCCTGCTTCACGGCGGATGGATGGTCGAAGGCAAACGCGCACGTCCCAGGGATCAGCAAGAGCAACAGCCACAGTGCGGCCCGCAATGGTCGGTACCCGTAGCCGACTGTCCAGTCCTGCAGTAGGCCCCACCAGCGCTGCATCCTCGGCTGCATCGCCTGCCGCCTGCGGCATTTGGCCACGAGTACCTCACGCGCTGCTTCATCGAGTCCCTGCCGGGTGTAGGCGGCAGCCAGTTGCTCGTAGGGCTGGGGCAACTAGCCGACCTGTTCCCTGGCCAGCCACGCCAGCCGCTCACCCACCGGGTCCGTGATCTTGAGATGGTCGTAGGTGAGGCCGTCCAGGAGAAGGACGTCCGGCCAACGGTCCGGGAGGTCTGCGAGGACGCCGATGCGAGCGTGCCGGAGGTCGACCAGGCTGCGGAGTTGCGTGCTGTGGTCGGTTCTGAGTGAGCCGGCGGTGATCCTGTTCAGCGTGAGCGGTCCGTCGACGGTCGTTCCTTCGAGGCACAGGTCGCTGTGGATGTGACTGTTGGTCAGGGATATCTGGCCGTCGGAGAGGAACCCGTCACAGCAGTCGAGGGTGCCGCCGACGGAGAGCCCCCAGGCTGTGAGGGTATGGCCCGACGGGTTCGTCAGGCGAGCGTTCGGGAGCTCGATGCTGGCGCCCACGTGTGCATCGGTGAGCACGATCTGCCCGGTGGATGCCAGCCCCTCCCCGCCGATGCGTCCGAGCACGTGCAGGCGTCGCGCCGACAGGGTCTCGTCCTGTGGGTGGTGCAGCCGTGCTCCGGTGAGAACGACGGATCCGTCCACGTGCGTCTCCTCCAGCATCAGCTTCCCGGTCGCAGTGAAACCGGATCCTGCGGCAAGGTCGCCGTTGATGCGGGCGAGAGAGGCATCGAGGGCGGGCTCGCCGACACTGTTGAGAGTTGCTCCCTGCAACAGGAGCGGGCCCTGCAGAGTGGCCCCCGCCAGGACAACCGGGCCATCAGCCGTGAATCCCGTGTCCAGTGCGAGAGGGCCATCCACGTGCAGTCGTTCGGCGTTGAACGCGCGCCCGCTCGGGTTGCGAAGCGGGGCTGATGCGTTCTCAGTCGGTGAGATGAGCCGATCACCTGCGTCAGCGCCGCCGTGCGGCACGGTTCGCCAACGAGAGACGCGACCTCTGATGATCAAGGTTGTCTACTGGTGGCCAGTTTGGATCTCACCGTCAGCGGCCAGTTGGCGGGGGCTGTCTGGCCGTCCGCGCTTGCACTGCGTGACGCGGGCTGCGGGAGCGGTGGTGGTGCCACGGGCGGTTGCCGTTCCTTCGCTCATCGATTATCGTCGATTACCGATGAGTGACTTCCTGGAACGTTCCGAGGCCGAGGAGTACGCCGGCTGGTTCAAGGCGCTGGCTGATGCCACGCGGATTCAGATCGTGACGCTGCTGGCGCGCAGTGCTTCGCCGTTGACGGTCGGGCAGATCGTGTCCGCGGTGGAGGTGGGCCAGTCGACGGTGTCGCACCATTTGAAGGGGCTGGCCGAGGTGGGGTTCGTACTGGTGGAGCGGGAGGGCTCCTTCAGCCGCTATCGGCTCAACGAGGAGTGCGTGCAGGCGTTTCCTTCGGCCGCCGATGTGGTGATGGGGCGGCCCGCGCCCGCACCGGCCGGGTCAGGCGATGGCCGAGGCCGGCGGGGCAGGGTCCGATGAGCGCCACTGACATGGCCGAAGGGTCGGCGACCGCACCGCTGGCGGGGCGGCGTTCGGCAGCGGTCTATGTGGTGCTGCTGGGGCTGGGGGCGCTGGATGCGGCCGGGTACAGCCTGATCGCGCCGGTGCTGCCGGAGCTCGCGCAGCGCACCGGGGCCAGTGCCACGGTGATGGGGATGCTGGTGGCCACGTTCCCACTGGGTATGGTCGCCGGTTTCGCGCTGGGTGGCGCCGCCGTGCAGCGCCGGGCACCGGCGGCGGTGGTCCTGGCCGGCCTGGGGCTGATCGCCGCGGGGTGCCTGGGGTTCGTCCTCGGCACGGACCTGGGCGTCCTCGCACCGGCCCGCCTGCTGATGGGGCTGGGCTCGGGCTGTCTGTGGCTGGGCATCACCTTCACCACGCTGGCCGGCTGGCCCGGCCAGGAGTATCTATGCATGAGCCGCATCTTCGCCGCCTACTCCGCGGGCGGCCTGCTGGGCCCCCTGCTCGGCTCCATCCAGGGTGTGCGCGGTCCGTTCACCGCCTACCTGGTGCTCACCCTGCTGATGGCAGCACCCGTGCTGGCGCTGCGGCTGCCCGCGCATGCCGCGACGTTCACCGCCGACCGCCGGGCACTGCGCTCACGCGGGTTCTGGGCGGCCAGCGCCGGCATCGCCTTCGCGGTGATGGCCCTGGGCACCTTGGAAGGCGTGCTGCCGCTACACTTCGGCGCCAAGCTCGCACAGTCTCAGATCGGTGTGCTGTACGCGGCAACTTCGGTGCTGGTGGCCGTCACCGCCGCGCTGGCCGCCCGGCTCCGCCCCCGCCGGGCGCTTCTGGCCTCCACCTTGCTGGTCATCACCGGACTCGCTGCCGCCGGGGCCAGTACCGCGGTGCCGGTGTGGATCGGCGCCCTGGCAGTGGCGGTATGCGGCATCGGGATGGCCAACACCGGCGCCATCGGAGTCCTGCTCGACGCCGTACCCGCACAGCGCATCGTCACCGCCATGGTCCTCTGGTCCCAGATCGGCATCCTGGGCTACCTCCTCGCCCCTGTCATGGGCGGGCCCCTCGCCGACGCCTACGGCTACACCACGGTCGCGGCCACCGTCGGCGTCGGCGCCCTGGCCGTCGTCCTCACCCTGGCCTGGCAGCACCGAAGCAGGCAGCCATCCGCAGACTCCGACGCGACCTGACAGGTCCGCGGCCACCCTGTGGCGATATCGATCCAACTACAGACAGTCACACCGTAACTGGCCGTACCTGGGAAATCTCGCTGACCGCTGTCAGTTGCCGAAGCCTTTGATCACGAACAGGGGTCGCGTTCGCGTGCCGTCCTCCCGGATCGGTGCCCTGCAGCGCCACTGCGAGGACATCGACTCCACCTGCCTGGATCCGGCACCGTCGCAACTCACCTCCCTGGCCGAGGTACTGGGCCGGTTACCCGATCCTCGCCGGGTCCGGGGCCGCCGCTATCGCCTGGGCTCCCTGCTCGCGCTGTGCCTGGTCGCCGTCCTCGGCGGAGCCAGGTCGCTGGCCGCCATCGCACGCTTCGCCGCCGATAGCGATGCCGGCCTGCGTGAACGGCTCGGGTTGACTGCCTACACACCGAACGCCTCCACGCTGGGACGACTCCTCGCCCGCCTGGACGGCGACGCCCTGGACGACGCCGTGGGTGCCTGGCTCGCCCGGTACGCCGCCGACCCGGTCGGCGAACCCGGCGACACACTGGTCGGCCTGGCAGTCGACGGCAAGACCGTGCGCGGATCCCGCACCGACGGCACAGCCGTCCACCTGCTCGCCGCTGCCCTCCACGCCTGCCAGACCGTGATCGCCCAACGCCAGGTCGCCGCGAAGAGCAACGAAATACCCGCCTTCGCCCCACTGCTGGACCGGATCGACCTGCGCGGCGTCGTCGTCACCGCCGACGCGATGCACACCCAGCGCGCCCACGCCGAACACGTCATCACCGCCGGCGGCCACTACCTCCTGGTGGTCAAGGGCAACCAGAAGAAACTGCGCAAGCAACTGCGGCGCCTGCCCTGGCGGGACATCCCGCTGCAGGCCCGCACCACCAGGGCCGGACACGGCCGCCGCGAGGTCCGCCGCCTGAAGGTCTGCACCGTCCAGCCCGGACTGCTCTTCCCGCACGCCGTCCAGGCCATGGAAGTCAAACGCCGCCGCACCAACCGCAGGACCGGCAAAGTCGAGACGAAGACCGTCTACGCGGTCACCAGCCTCCCGCCCCAACAGGCCAGCCCGGCACAACTCGCCGAACTCGTACAGGACCACTGGTCAGTTGAGGCCCTGCACCACATCAGAGACGTCACCTACGGCGAGGACGCCTCGCGAGTACGAACCGGCACGGCACCCCGCGCCATGGCCACCCTGCGCAACCTCGCCATCGGACTCATGCGCCAAGCAGGCTGGACCAACATCGCCGCCGCAGCCGATCACTACCGGTCACGCCCCCAGCACGCGACCGCCATGCTCCGACTCACAGCCTGAGAACGCATCGCCCCTGGGTTGCGAAGCCGGGCGCCCGTCAGCGTGCAGCATCGGGATATCTTCGCGTCCTGCAGCCGGAGTTCGCCCTAGTCGAAGGTGCAGGCCTGAGCGATCAGGGCATGCCGGAGCTCGCAGCCCGACAAGTCGAGGACTCCCGTGACGGTCGCGCCTCGCAGCCGTAGCGCAGGCACGAACCCGGGCCGTGACTCACAGTCCCCCAGCAACAGACGGGCAAGGACCTCCGCTCGGACGACTGCGCCTGAGGCAGGCGGGGGACTGGTGACGTGACGACGCAGATCGACCTGTCGTCCGGCTGGGAACGCATCCCACACCGCTTGCTCTGCGTCGGACAGGCCGGGCCTGGACATGGGTGCTCCCCCGAATCGGCGTCTCCACAGATCTCCTGCCGAGATGCTCGGCTCGAATGTGCGGTTCCAACCCAAGCCGGCCCGGAAAGCCATCCCTTCCGTGCGCGGACGCGTCGTTCGCGTTGCGCCATGCATGCCGACTCCCGCCTGACAGCGACCCAACAGGCGCTCACACAGCAGTTAGGGAGTGTCTCTTATTTGTTGACGGCTTCGCAGTGGGAGCCGATCGACCGCGCGTGCGCACCAGGACGCGACGAACACGACCCGGCTCAGAGCACGAGAGAGCAACGACTACGTTGCTGATCCAGGGTTGTCGAGCTTGTGTGCATTGAAACGCGCCTTCTTCTGACGATTCCCACACGTGTTCATCTCGCACCATTTGCGGGTGCGGCTTTGGCTGGTGTCGAAGAAGGCTGCTTGGCAGGTCGGCGATGCGCACAAGGCCAGTTTTCCGTCTCGTTCGCCTGCGAGGATGCTGATCGCCTCGGCGGCGATAACGCCTAGGGCATCCTCCACGGAAGAAGCCGAACTGAGTCGCCATTGCCGATTTCCCTCGGGCGTCAAGACAGCCGCGGCCCGACCCTGCGTGCTGGAGTCATTGACGACCTGGACAGCAGACTCGGGGAGAGGGTCTCGGCGTGCGGCCGCTGTCGCGGCGGCGTGAATTGATTCCCTCAGCTCCCAAGCGCGCTCGAGCTGGGCGGTGGTGCAGGACTCCACGGCGAGGCCACTCACCGCCAGCCAGTCGACCAGTCGGTTCGGCGTGGGAATACGTTCCACGGCGTCGCCGCGACGCTCCGTCAGGGTTGCCGTGAAGCTGGTCGCCAGCACCTTGCCGAGACGGAAGTCAGGGAACTGAGCACGCATGGAACCACCTTAGCCGGTTGCCCGCTGACGTCCAGCTCTGCTAGAACCGTCTTAGCCGGTTCCAACAGGTACCAAGCCGGCTCAGCCGATGGCCAGGAGGTCTCGTGTCCACGTGCTGGTGCGTCACCGACGCTGCGGCCGCCATTGATCGTGGCTTTGTCACCACGCCGGCTCGCCTCGGCGGGGGTGGTATCTCATGAACCGTCAAACCAGCGACGTGCAAGCATTCGAGGCCCACGCAACCGACAGCGACCTCGACGACCTGCGCGCGCGACTGGCCGCGGCACGGCTGCCGGAAGCTGAGACGGTCTACCGCGCCGCGCCTGACCCTCGCCGATGGGAACAGGGCGTTCCTCTTGCCGACCTCGTGGACGTCGTGAACTACTGGCGCACCGGGTACAACTGGCGGTCGTTGGAAACGCGCCGCAACCAGATCGGCCAGTTCCGCACGACCATTGACGATCTGGGAATCCACTTCCTGCATCGCCGATCCACCCGCGCAGACGCCATGCCGCTGATCTTGACGCACGGCTGGCCAGGCAGCATTGCTGAGTTCACCCGTGTAATAGACGAACTAGCAGATCCGAAGAACGCAGACGCGCCGGCGTTCCACGTCGTGGTCCCGTCGCTGCCAGGTTTTGGTTACAGCGACAAGCCGGTCACCACAGGGTGGGGACTCGAAAAGATCGCGGCCGCGTGGGTGGAACTGATGGCAAGGCTCGGCTACAGCAAGTTCGTGGCCGCAGGCGGCGACTGGGGAGGTGTGATCACCACGGTCCTCGGCGGCAGGTTCCCGGCGCACGTTCTCGGCATCCACACCATGACCGCGCAGGCTCCGCCCGAGCTGACAACGGACGGGCTGACAGCGGCGGAACGTAAATGGACCGAGGAAACCCGCGATTTCTGGCTCTACCGCGCGGCGTACGCGAAGCAGCAGGCGACCCGACCGCAGACCATCGGCTACTCGCTCGTCGACTCACCGGTCGGCCTTCTCGCCTGGATCCTCGACAAGTTCGCCGAGTGGACGGATACCGAAGACAGCCCGTTCGAGACGATTTCCAGAGACAGCGTCCTTGACAACGTCACCCTGTACTGGCTGACCAGGACCGGCGCATCGGCAGCCCGCATCTACTACGAAAGCCACCTCTCGCTTGACCCCGAGCTGCGGGTCGACGTCCCGTCAGCAATCAGTGTGTATCCCCGCGACGTCGAGAAGTGTCCGCGCGGCTGGGCACAGGAGCGGTACCGGCAGATCGTCCGCTGGACGGCGCCTGAAGCCGGGGGTCATTTCCCGTCGCTGGAGGTTCCCGAGTATTTCGTCAAGGATTTGCAGGAGGGCCTCGCGGCAGTGCTGGCCGCTAGCGGTAGTTCGTCATGACGGTGTCGACGCCGGCGATGGCGCGTGACTCTTCCCGGTCACTGGATCGAACACAGGCTTCGAGCTGGTCCACCTGAAGAGTGGTGCTTCGCCCGCGTTTTCAGCAGCGCAGCCCACAGAGATCGCCGCGGAGGCAGAGCGCCTGCAACACGAGGAACGCCGCAGGTGGCGACGGGCGAATCCGCCCGGACCGTTCCCGGCCCCTTCACATCAAGTGCTGGTCAACTCACGGTCGATGGTGTCGTCCCGGCGGACGACGATCTTGTCGAGGAACACCAGCCCGCCTTGTTTCCGGAGTCGTCGTGGCGGATCTGCACGCGCGGGACTTCGCCCACGTCCGGAAGCGGGACGGAGAAGCGACCATCTTCCCGCGCTCAAGTTGTCGCTACCGTTGTCGAGTTGGGCCGTGGCCTGACGAGCGGTGTCTGGATCGAATGAGTGGCTCCAGACCTCAGTGCGATCACGGGTGCCGATCCAGACACCGTCCACTCCCCAGGTGTGCATGTCCGACCGCGCCAGAACCTCGTGATGGGCATTGAGCAGGACCCGGTCCCACTTCGACTCATTCAGCCGGCCGGCGGTTGCGCTGGACCGAGGAGAAGAAGGACCAGGCGATCAGGATGACGCCGACGAGCCCGTGATGACCTCGTGGATCTCGTACCGGATGGTGACGAGCAGGATCACGGCAAGGGCGCCGATGGCGTAGTGCGCGCCGTGCTCCAGGTAGACGTAGTCGTCGAGGGTGCCCTGGCGGACCAAGTAGACCGTCAGCGAGCGGACGTACATCGCGCCGATGTAGCCGGAGAGGCCGCCGACGATCAGGTAGGTGATCAAGCCCGCGACGCCGGCGATCAGGACGGTCTCCGCCTCGTCCGAATGGATGCCGCCGTGCTGGCGAGCGGGCGCTCCAGCCGGCCGGGTCACTTGATCTCCCGGTCCTCGAAGACGAAGTCGAGGAAGATCATCAGCAGGAACATGCCGCCGAAGGCGGCGATCGCCGGGTGGGCGTCGGTCACCAGCTGCTGGTACTTGTCCTTCTCGTCGAGCGCGAGCCGCACCGCTTCGATAGGGCCGATCTTGGCGCTGACGGCGACGATGACGACGGGGAAGACCAGGCGCATGCCGAGGACGGCGATCAGGATGCCGAGGATGAGGAAGGTCTTCTGCCAGAAGGCATTCATCTTCTTCAGGACCCCGGCGCTGACCACGGCGTTGTCGAAAGACACCGAGATCTCGAGGATGGACAGGATCGCCACGATAGAGAAGCCGGTCCACTCCCCGGTAGAAAGCGGCCGCGACCAGGCCGAGCGCGGCGACCGCGAACGATCAGCCGAACACTTTCAGAAACACTGGCTACCCCAGCGTTGTGCACGGGGTACCCCCGTGCCCTGAAAACACCGCCGCGCGGATCCAGTCCTCGCGGCGGCGCTCGTTCAGCGAGCACCCCGCCGAGTGAAGGCGTTCACACAAGCAGAAGTGGGAGAAGGGGGTAAGGGGTCCGGTTGCTCAGGGGTGACTGGTGAGGTACCCGCCCATGGAAGTGAAGTACTCGGTCGCGCCCAACTCCTGGCCGTCTTCCGTTCGTACGCGCGTGATCGCCAGACCGTGGTTGCGGCCGGTGCGGGCGTCGGCTCCGGCGACGACCACCACGCCGTCGCCCTCTCGGTAGAAGATGCGGCCCGGGGTGCCTCCGTACCTGCCCTCGGAGACTACGGCGGCGAGGATCGCAAGTCGCTTGCCCTTGTGGAAGGTGAAGGTGCTGGGGTACGGCTCGGACTGGGCGCGGATCAGGCGCTGGAGGTCCTCCGCCGGCCAGGTCCAGTCGATTCGGCTGTCCTCGATGGACCTCTTGTGGAAGAAGCTGGCCTGGGACCGGTCCTGCTTGGTGAACTCCGTATGCCCGGCGGCGATGAGGTCGAGCGCGCCGATCGTGACCGGTGCGATGAGGTTCACGGTCTTGTGGAAGAGGTCGGTGGCGGTGTCCGTAGGTCCGACCGGAACCGCCTCCTGCCGGACGATGTCGCCGGCGTCGAGTTCGTCGTTCATCATGTGCGCGGTGACGCCCACTTCGGGCTCGCCGTTGATCAGGGCCCAGATCAGCGGGGAGAAGCCGGCGTACTTCGGCAGCAGCGAGTCGTGCACGTTGAGGGTCCCGTTGCGTGGCAGGTCGAAGATGCGCGGCGGGATCCACGTCCGCCAGTTGTTGGCCACGATGATGTCCGCGTCGGCCTCCTTGAGGCGCTCGAAGAGCTCGTCGTCGTCCGGGCGGTTGCGGATGACCACCTGGACGCCGTGCTCCTCTGCGAGGTCGGCGACCGAGTCGCTCCAGATCTTCTCGTACGCGTGCTCGCTCTTGGGGTGCGTCACGACCAGGACCACGTCGTGTTCGGAGTCCAGGAGGGCTTGAAGGGTGCGATGCCCCCAGGTCTGGTAGCCGAACATGACGACCCGCATGGGGTTCCTCCTCAAGGCAGGGATTACCGAGGTCAAGTAAAGCAAGGCTTGCCTTAGCGCACAACGGGCCTATGGGGGTGGCCACTTGAGTCGACGCCGATGCTTCGATACTCGATTCGTCCCTATCGACAGCTTCACAGGATTAGCTTAGGCTCACCTAAGTTTCGGTTTGCCGCTCCGTCAGCGTGCCCGCTCCTCGTACTTTCCCCACGCCTGACAGGCGACTGCCCCGCACGATGGGAGAGACATGTCACAGGTTCTTCCTGGTGACTCAACACCCGTTCACGACCTCATTGGCATCGGCTTCGGACCGTCCAATGTCGCCATGGCGATCGCCCTCAGCGAATACAACGCACGAGCCGCAGGGCAAGAGGTGATCGCCGCTCACTTCTTCGAACAGCAGCCTTCCTTCGGCTGGCACCGTGGCATGCTCATCGACGATGCGACCATGCAAGTGTCCTTCCTCAAGGACCTGGTGACGCTCCGGAACCCGGCCAGCGAGTACAGCTTCCTCTGCTACCTGAAGAGCAAGGGGCGGCTGATCGACTTCATCAACCACAAGAACCTGTTCCCGCTGAGGGTGGAGTTCCACGACTACTTCGAGTGGGCGGCGGCCAAGGTCGAGGACATGGTCTCCTACGGTCATGAGGTCGTCGGCGTCGCGCCAGTCGTCCGTGACGGAACCGTGGAGTACCTGGAAGTGACGGTCCGTTCGGGGGAGGGGCTCCTGGTTCATCGGGCCCGCAACCTCGTCATCGGTACCGGCCTGCGTCCCCTCATGCCGGAGGGTATGGAGCGGGGCGAACGCGTCTGGCACAACTCCGAGTTACTGGCGAAAGTCGATGAGTTGGAGGGCACCTCGCCTTCTCGGTTCGTCGTCGTGGGGGCCGGGCAGAGCGCCGCCGAGAACGTCGCCTACCTGCACCGCCGCTTCCCCGAGGCCGAGATCTGCGCGGTCTTCTCCCGCTACGGCTACAGCCCCGCCGACGACAGCAGTTTCGCCAACCGGATCTTCGACCCCGCGGCGGTCGACGAGTACTTCGCCGCGCCCGAGAACGTCAAGCGCCGACTGATGGACTACCACGGCAACACCAACTACTCCGTGGTGGACATCGACCTGATCGACGACCTGTACCGGCAGATGTACCAGGAGAAAGTCCTCGGCACCGAGCGGCTCCGCTTCCTCAACGTCTCCAGGCTCACCGATGTCAAGGAGACGCCGGCCAAGGTCCGTGCCACGGTGACGTCCCTTGTCACCGGCGACGAGACGCCCATCGACGCGGACGTCGTGGTCTTCGCCACCGGCTACAGCCCCGCCGACCCCGTCGGCCTCCTCGGGGAGGTCGCAGATCACTGCCTTCGTGACGACGAGGGCCGCGTCCGCGTCGAGCGTGACTACCGCCTCGCCACCGACCTCGACCTGCGCTGCGGTATCTACCTGCAGGGCGGCACGGAGCACACCCACGGCATCACGTCGTCGCTGCTGTCGAACACCTCCATCAGGGTCGGCGAGATTCTGGAGTCCCTCCTCGACCGGGGCCTCAAGTCGGCTGCTGACGAGGCCCGGACGGTCGCCGACGGGACCGGCAGCGCCGCTCGTTAGTCCGCCCCACTTGCCGCAGGCCCCCAACAGGCCCGAATCTAGGGCATGTTGTGGGTGTGATCCTTCCTGAACCAAAGGGATAACGTACGTCGACATGGGCACGACTGACATGGGCGCGACTGCAGTCGAGCGCCCCGCGCTCGGGGGCACAGCACCGGCCCGTCGGCGACGGGTTGTGGGCTTGGGCATGCTGGTGCTGATCCTCGTGATTGCTGGGTTGGCGTCGCTGGCCGTCGGTGCGCGCGCGCTGAGTCCTGCCGAGGTGTGGCACGGGCTGTTCGCGGCGCCGGACTCGGACCAACGGCTCACTGAGATCAGGCTCATCGTGCAGACCGTGCGGGTGCCCCGGACGGTGCTCGCGATCGTCGCGGGCATCGCCCTGGGCATCGGCGGGGCGTTGATCCAGGGATACACACGGAACCCGATCGCCGACACGGGCCTGCTCGGAGTGAACACCGGCGCCTCGTTCGCCGTGGTGTCGGTGATCGCCCTGTTCGGATTCAACGATCCCTTCCAGTACGTCTGGTTCGCCTTCCTGGGGGCCGCGGCCGCCGGTGTCGTCGTGTTCGGGCTGGCGAGCATCGGCAGGGGAGCGGGCAACCCGTTGACGCTCGCGCTGGCCGGGCAAGGTGTCGCGGTGTTCCTCATGGCGATGACCACCGCGGTCGCGCTGGCGGACAAGGAGTCGCTGAACGCGCTGCGATTCTGGAACGCGGGCTCCGTGGCCGGTGTCGGCTTCGACGTCATCTGGCCGGTCAGCGGGTTCATCGTGGTCGGGCTGGTGTTGGCGCTGACCACGTTGCCTGCCATCAACCTGCTCAACCTGGGGGACGACGTGGCGCGAGGGCTGGGCGTGAACATCGCGCTGAGTCGGACCATCGGCATCACCGCCATCACCCTGCTGGCCGGCGCGGCGACGGCCGCGTGCGGCCCCATCGCGTTCCTGGGGCTCATGGTGGCTCATGTGGCCCGCTATCTGACCGGGCCGGACTACCGCTGGCTGGTGCCGTACGCCGGTCTGCTCGGAGCCGTGATCCTCCTCGTCTGTGACATCGTGGGCCGCTTGGTGGTGCGGCCGAGCGAGCTGGACGCGGGTGTCCTCGTCGCTCTGCTCGGCGCCCCGTTCTTCGCGGTTCTGGTGTGGCGCGGAAAGTTCAAGAACGCATGAACGGGAAGGACTTGAGGGCGATCGGGCCGGACGTGAAGGCGAACGGGGCAGACGTGCAGTCGAACCGGGCAGCCATGAAGCCGGCGGTGACTCCTGGCATGCGTCTCGGCAGCGTGTCGTTCGTCTGGCGCCCCTGGATCGTCCTCGTCACGCTGCTGCTCGCCGCGGCGACCTTCCTGGTGTTCTGCCTGTCCATCGGTGTCGGGGACTTCCCCATCGGGCTCGACCAGGTGATCGCCACGCTTCTCGGCCGGGGTGAGCAGGTCGACGAGTTCGTCATCATGGATCTGCGGATGCCGCGTGCCCTGGCCGGGCTCGTCGTCGGGATCGGGCTGGGGGTGTCCGGGGCGATCACGCAGTCCATCGCCCGCAATCCGCTGGCCAGCCCGGACATTCTGGGGATCACCGGGGGCGCCAGCGCGGTCGCCGTCTTCCTGGTGACGGTGTCGGGCGGGACCGCCGCGGCGATCGTCAACTCCGTGGGCCTGTCCGCGGCGGCGCTCGCGGGCGGACTCGGTACGGGTCTCCTGGTGTACTTCCTGGCGTGGCGGCGCGGGATCGACGGCTTCCGGCTGATCCTCATCGGCATCTCGGTAAGCGCCGTGATGGAGGCGATCACGACCTGGCTGCTGGTCTCGGCCGACATCAGAGACGTGGCCCGGGCCCAGGCGTGGCTGGTCGGCTCGCTGGACGACCGGTCGTGGGACGAGGTGCGGGTGGCGATCTGGGGCACACTCGTGCTCATGGTTGTCGTGGCCGGGGTGTCCTTCCAGTTCAAGCCGCTGCATCTCGGGGACGACGTCGCCGCCGGCCTGGGGGTCCGGTACACCAGGGTGCGGGCCGTCCTTCTGCTGTGCGCGGTCCTGCTGGCCGGCGTGGCGGTGAGCGCGGCGGGTCCGGTTCCGTTCGTCGCGCTGGTGGCGCCGCAAGTGGCCATGCGACTGGCGAGGTGCCCGACGCCGCCGATGGTGGCGTCCGGCGTGACGGGCGCCCTGCTGCTGATCGGCGCGGACCTGGTCGCGCGGACGGCGCTGCCGATCAGTCTCCCGGTCGGCGTGGTCACCGCCGCGATCGGCGGCCCCTTCCTTGTCTATCTGCTGGTACGGGCCAACCTCAGATAGCCGGTGCAAAGGTCAGGAAGCGTGAACGGAGGGGGCCTGGTGGGCGCTGAGCACACAACAACCGAGATCGAGGCCGGAGTCGTCGACGCCGCACGGCTGGCAGCCAGAGGAATCACGGTCGGGTACGGCGCCCGGGCGGTCATCGAGGATCTCGACGTGGCGATCCCGTCCGGGGTCGTCACCACGATCATCGGGCCCAACGGCTGTGGCAAGTCGACCCTGTTGCGGACGCTGTCGCGGCTGCTGAAGCCGACCAAGGGGACGGTCGTGCTGGACGGCGACGACATCGTCCGGCTCAGGACCAGGGACGTGGCCAAGAAGCTCGGTCTGCTGCCGCAGGCACCAGTCGCGCCGGAGGGGCTGACGGTGGCCGACCTGGTCGCCCGGGGTCGCCATCCGCACCAGAGCTGGCTGCGGCAGTGGTCGTCGGACGACGCCGCCGTCGTGGAGCGCGCGCTGGCGATGACCGGGGTGTCCGACCTGGGCGACCGCCCCGTCGACTCCCTGTCCGGCGGCCAGCGTCAACGTGTCTGGATCTCCATGACGTTGGCCCAGGGCACCGACCTGCTGCTGCTCGACGAGCCGACCACCTACCTCGACCTGGCGCACGCGATCGACGTACTCGACCTGGTGGACGACCTGCACGAGTCGGGGTGCACCGTGGTCATGGTGCTGCACGACCTCAACCTGGCCACGCGCTACAGCGACAACCTCATCGTGATGAGGCAGGGTTCGATCCTGGCGCAGGGGCATCCGCGTGATGTGATCACCGCCGAGTTGCTGCACGAGGCGTTCGGTCTGCGCGCCATGGTGATCGAGGACCCGATGGGCGACAGGCCGCTCATCGTGCCGATCGGTCGCACGCACGTCCAACTCCCCTAGATCCCAATAAAGTTGGAGAAGTTAGGCTAGGCTTACCTCATCCGCCCACGCTAAGGTTTGCCTGCCCTTAGACGGGGGTGCAGTGGAAGGCACGAAAGCAAGGGGAATGCGGATGCTCCTCACAAGAACGACGCGTGTGAAGCCCCGGCGGCGGCTGGCAGCCGCACTGTCCGCGGCGACCCTCGGCGTCGGCCTCCTCGCGGGATGCGGTTCCGACTCGTCCGACTCGGCGGACAACGCGAGCGACAACAACTCGACCGCAGCCGCCGGCGTATTCCCGGTCAGCGTGGAGCACGCATTCGGATCCACGAAGATCACCAAGGCTCCCGAGCGGGTCGTCACCGTCGGCTACACGGACGACCAGACCGTCCTGGCATTCGGCATCAAGCCGGTCGGCATGACCGACCAGTACCCGAACCCCGCGGGCCAGAGCCCCGACATCAACACCCAGTGGCCCTGGGTGAAGGACAAGTGGGGCGACACCAAGCCCGAGGTCATCATGAAGAACGGTGACTCCGGCCCCAACTACGAGAAGATCGCCGCCCTGCGCCCCGACCTGATCATCGCGGTCTACTCCGAGGTCGACCAGGCCGCCTACGACAAGCTCTCCAAGATTGCTCCCACCGTCGGTCGTACCAAGACCGAGAAGGAGCCGTTCAGCGCGCCCTGGCAGGACAACGCGCTGCAGATCTCCAAGGCCCTCGGCAAGGCAGACGAGGGCGAGAAGATGATCGCGGACGTGCAGGACCAGCTCGACGCGGCCAAGAAGGCGCACCCCGAGTTCGGGAAGGAGACCGCCGTCGCACTGTCCTGGTACGAGAACTCGGTGGCGCCGTTCACCTCCACCGACGTACGCGGACGACTGGTGTCGGGGATCGGCTTCACATACCAGACCGAGATCGACAAGGTCGCGGAGGGCAGCTTCTACACCAAGCTCTCGCCCGAGCGCATCGACCTGGTCGACGTCGACCGCATCTTCGTGATCAACGACAAGGCGGACACGGACGCACTGAAGAAGTTCAAGCTGTTCACCAACCTGGACGCGGTCAAGAACGGCAAGGTGTCGTACCTGCTGGACAGTGAGGGCCCGGCAGTCGGCGCGGCCATCTCCCAGGGCACCCTGCTCTCCATGCCGTACGCGATCGACGAACTCGTCAAGTCGGCCGGCTAGGTGTGAGCACCACGGACACGCGCCTCGCCCCGGCAACACTGCGCACGGCAACCGGTCGCGAGGCCACCCGATGGGTAGCGGCGCACTGCCGCGAAGTGCCTTGGCTCTCTGCCGCCACCGTGCTCACCACGGTGGCCGGGGCGGGGCTCCAGGTGCTCCCTCTGCTCCTGCTCGGCCGCGTGGTCGACGGGGTGGTCGAGGGCGAGGACCGTTCGATCCTGGTCACGATCGGGGCGTTGATGGTGGCCGCCGCGCTTCTCGGCGCGGCGGCCACCGCGGTGTCGACCTACTTGATCGGGCGGCTGGGGGCGGATCTGCTCGCGCGGTTGCGCGAGGGTGCCGTCCGGGCCGTCCTCGGGATGCCGAGCGCACGGATCGAGCAGGTCGGCCGGGGAGACGTGCTGTCCCGGGTCGGTGACGACGTGGCAGTCATCTCCAAGGGCATCCGTACGGCCGTCCCCACGGTGTTCTCGGCGGGTGTGCTCGTCGTCATCGCCACGGTGGGTATGTTCGGACTGGACTGGCGGCTCGGCCTGGCCGGCGCCGGCGCGCTGCCGGCGTACGTGCTGGCCCTGCGCTGGTACCTCCCCGGTCCGCCCCGCTCTACCAGCAGCAGCGGATTGCCCAGGCCGACCGCGCGCAGGCGTTGATCAGCGGGCTGAACGGGATCGACACGGTCCGGGCGTACCGCTTGGAGGAGGCCTTCCGCGAGAAGGTCACCAGCGAGTCGTGGCGGGTGCGCAATCTCGGCATCGAGGTGTTCCGGTTCTTCGGCCGGTTCGTCGGCCGGGAGAACCGCGCCGAATTCATCGGGCTGGTCCTCATCCTCGTGGTGGGTTACGCCCTGCTGGAAGCCGACGCCGCCAGCCTGGGCGAGGTGTCGGCGGCTCCCCTGCTGTTCCACCGGCTGTTCGTCCCGCTCGGCGCCATCATGTTCACCTTCGACGAGGCACAGAAGTCGGGCGCGAGCCTCACTCGCCTGGTCGGGGTGCTGGGGGAGCCGACGGAGCACCGGCTGGTGGGTGACACCGCTGTTGAGGCGGCCGGGGCCGGATCGTACCCCGTGACGGTGGAGGGGCTGACATTCCGCTACCCCGACGCCGAGGAGCCGGTTCTGCGGGATGTCAGCCTGACGATCCCGGCCGGCGGTTCGCTCGCGCTGGTGGGGGCGACGGGCGCGGGCAAGACGACGCTGGCCGCGCTGATCGCGGGCATCGGCACCCCGCAGTCCGGGCTGGTGCGCGTCGGGTCGACCGACCTGGCCGGCCTGGACGAGGCAGGGGCGCGCGCCTTGGTGAGCATCCTGACGCAGGAGACACACGTATTCTCCGGCCCGCTCGCCGACGACCTGAGGCTGGCCGCACCGGAGGCGACCGACACCGAGCTGACGGACGCCTTGCGCACGGTCGGCGCCGACGGGTGGGTCGATGCGCTGCCCGACGGGCTGAACACCCGGGTCGGGGAGGGTGGCGAGCGCCTGGACGTCACCAAGGAAGCCCAGATCGCCCTGGTCCGACTTGTGCTGGGCCGCTCGCCCGTCGTGGTGCTCGACGAGTCGACGGCGGAGGCGGGCAGCGAAGGCGCCGCGGAGCTGGAGCGGGCCGTGCTGGCCGCCTGCTCGGGCCGGACCACGCTGTTCGTGGCACACCGGCTGACCCAGGCGATGGCGGCGGACCGTATCGCGGTGCTGGACGCGGGACGCGTGGTGGAGCAGGGCACACACGAGGAACTGGTGGCTCTGGGCGGCCGGTACGCACGACTGTGGCGGGCCTGGCGAGAAGGCAGTTGAGCAACCCCTGATGTGTTTGGGCCGACATTCGTACGGTGAAAGGAACGCGGAGTCTTCGATGATGGAACCGAGCGCTCGTCACGTACTGCTGTCCCCGGAGCAACTGGCCGCCGTATGCCGGCGAATCGGCGACCACTCCGACCGGACCATTGCCGAAGCGTGCGCCATCGGGCTGTCGTACTGGGCGACGGGTCGCAGCCCCGACGGCATCGACCTCACCCCCGGCACGCTCTTCACCGAAGTCCTCGGATGGGTCGACAACGCAGGGGACGGGCCCGGAGGCTGGGAGGTCGGCGCGGACGGCCGGAGCATCGCCGTCCCGGACGGAGTCGCGCTCGCCGAGGCACAGCTCACGCTGGACGACCTGGCCGACTTCCCGGACCGGCCCCTCGGCACCATCGGCCCGTCCAGTGCGGCGGCGAGACTCGCAGCCCTGGCCGAGTGGAACGACACCCGGGCCGAGCGGGTCCGCCCGACCATCGTGGAGATGTTCCGCGAGCAGGCGCGGACCCGGCCGGATGCGGTAGCCGTCGTCGACGAACACCGGTCACTGACCTACCGGCAGGCAGCTGAGCTCTCCGCCCAGCTGGCCCACCATCTGATCGAACGCGGGCTCACCGCCGAGCAGGTCGTCGGCATCTCCCTGGGCCGCTCCGCCGAGATGGTCATCGGTCTGCTCGGCGTACTCCAGGCGGGCTGCGCGTTCGTGCCGCTCGACCCGCAGTGGCCCGCCGCGCGCCGAGCCGTCGTCATCGAGGACGCCGGAGTCGCGGTGCAGTTCAACGACTCGGGGGAGCACGACGGGAATGAACCGGAAGCCGTGGCCGTGGACTTGGGCGACTGGAGGTTCGGCTCCCACCCCGTCGAGGGACCCGTGGTCACCGTCCCCGGAGACGCCCTGGCATACGTGATCTTCACCTCCGGATCGACCGGGCGGCCCAAGGGCGCGATGATCCGGCATGAGGCGATCAGTGAGCGTCTGCTGTGGCAGGTCAACGAGATCCTGGGCTTCGGCCACGACGACGCGTCGCTGTTCAAGGCGCCGTTGTCCTTCGACATCTCCATCAACGAGATCTTCCTGCCACTGGTGAGCGGCGCCCGGCTGGTGGTTCTGCGGCCCGGCGGCGAACGCGACCCGCACCATCTGCTGAGCGTGATCGCCGAGCAGCGCGTCACCTTCACCTACCTGGTGTCGTCCATGCTGGACGTGCTGCTGGAGATCGCGGGCGACTCCGACCGCCTGGACAGCCTGCGGCACGTATGGTGCGGCGGCGAGGTGCTGACCCCGGAGCTGTACGAGCGGTTCCGCACCAAGCTCGACATCCCCATGTACCACGGCTACGGCCCGGCCGAGACGACGATCGGCGTCTCTCACGGCATCTACCGGGGCGCGGCGGAACGCCTGTCGACGTCGATCGGCAAGGCCAACCCGAACACCCAGCTGTACGTACTGGACGACGAGTTGCGCCCGGTCCCCGTCGGCGTCGGCGGTGAACTCTACGTGGGCGGATTCCTCCTGGGGCGTGGGTACGTGGGCGCCCCGGGCCTCACGGCGTCCCGTTTCGTCGCCAACCCGTTCGCCGACGACGGCTCCCGGCTGTACCGCACCGGCGACCTGGCGCGGTTCGCCCCGGACGGGTCGTTGGACTTCCTCGGCCGGGCCGACAACCAGATCAAGATCCGCGGTATGCGGCTGGAGATCGAGGACGTCGAGGTCGGTCTCGCGGAGCACCCCGGTGTACGGCACACCTGTGTCGTCGCGAAGAAGAACGCGGCGGGCGGCACCTACCTCGTGGGGTACGTCATCCCGGCCGCCGGGAGCGAGGACCTGCGCGCCGACGAGGTCAGGGCATGGGCCACTGAGCAGATGGTCGAGTACATGGTGCCCGCCCACATCGTCGTCATGACGGAGTTCCCGCTCACCGCGAACGGCAAGCTCGACCGGACCGCACTGCCGGAGCCGGTGGTGGCGACGGGCTCGCTGATGCAGCCCACGACCGAGAACGAGCAGGCGGTGTGCGCTGCCGTTGCGGCAGTACTGCGGCTCGAAGAGGTGGGCGTCGACCAGGATTTCTTCCAGCTCGGCGGGGACAGCATCCTGGCGATCTCGCTGCTGAGTGCGCTGCGCGATGTCGGGCTCTACGTCACGGCACGGCAGATCTTCACCAACAGCACCGTAGGGGCGCTGGCGGCAGTGGCGAGCCGTGAGGACACCTCCACGGTGGACCGCCGTGACGTCGCGACCGGTTCCGTCGTGGGCTCGCCCATCGTGCAGTGGCTCGGCCAGGCCACGGACGCGATCGACGGCTTCGTGCAGTCAGTGGTGCTCAACACCCCGGCGGACCTGACCGCCGACGCCCTCGACCGGATTCTCACCGCCCTGGTCCGGCGCCACGACATGCTGCGCGCCAAGCTGGTGCGCGGTGAGCGCTGGAGCTTCGACATTCCGGAGGCCGACGAGGCCGACGTGGCCGTCGCCGGGTGGCAGCAGAGCGACCGGCCGCTCGACGAGTGCGTCGCGCTCGCCACCGCCGGGCTGGACCCGGTGGGCGGAGTGATGCTGCGGGCCGTCTGGCGCCGCGCAGCACGAGAACTGGTCCTGGTCGCCCACCACGTGGTGATCGACGGCGTGTCCTGGCGGGTCCTGATGGAGGACCTGGCCACCGCCTGGCGGCAGTTCGCCCCGGGTACACCGATCGAGCTGCCCCCGGTGGGCACATCGTTCCGGCGCTGGACGCAGATGCTGGAACGCGCCGCGTTCGACGCGGACAGCTCCTACTACCGGCGTCCCCTGCCGGGAGAGGACGGGCCGGTGGGCAGGCGTGCGCTGTCCGCCGCCGATACCGTCGCACGCGAGCGGACACGCACCGTCTCGGTCGGCCCCGACGTCACGGCGCGGCTGCTGGGCGAGATCCCCGCGAGGTTCCACGCGGGCGTCAACGACGTCCTGCTGACCGCGCTCGCCGTCGCCCTCGCCCGATGGCGCCGCGTCCTCGGGCAGTCGCAGACTTTCGCGCACATCGAACTCGAAGGCCATGGCCGCGAAGGACAGTTCGTGGCGGGCTCCGCCGGATTCGAGCCGGAACTGTCGCGGACCGTGGGCTGGTTCACCACGCTGTTCCCGGTGATCGTGGACCCCGGTGCGGCGGCCGACTTCACGGCGCCCGCGTACCTGGCCGCTGCGCTCAAGGCGGTCAAGGAGGACCTCGCCGAGGTGCCGGACAGCGGGGTCTCGTACGGCGCGCTGCGCTACCTGACCCATTCCGAGTTCGACGCCCCCGCACCGCAGGTGCTCTTCAACTACCTGGGCCGCTTCGACGCGGGCGCCTCGGGAGATTGGCAACTCGCGGGCACCACAGGGCAGTTGGGTGAGAAGCGTGACCCGCGGATGGGTCTGCCGCGTCCCCTGGAGTTCAACGCCATCGCCGAACCCGCACCCGCTTCCACCGGCGAGTACGAGCTGGTCACCAACATCTCCTGGCCCGACGGCATGTTCACCGACGAGGACATCGCGACCCTGGGCGAGTACTTCCGGGTCGCCCTGACGGGACTGGCCGCGCTCGAACAGGGCGGCCATTCGCCCAGCGACTTCGCCCTGGTGCCGCTCACTCAGGCCGATGTCGACGACCTGGACGGCCCGGCACTGCGGGACATCCTGCCGTTGACTCCGCTGCAGGAGGGCCTTTACTTCCACTCCGTCTTCGATGAGGACTCGGCGGGTGCCTACGTCGAGCAGCAGCTCCTGACGCTGGGCGGCGACGTGGACGCCGACCGGCTCGCGGCGGCGGCCACTCGCCTGCTCACGCTGTACCCGAACCTGGCCGCGCGGTTCGTGGCCCTGGCCGACGGCCGTGTGGTGTCCGTGCTGGAGAGCGGTGTGGAGGCGCCCTTCACCACGCTGGACCGCCCCGGCATCACCGACGCCGAGATACGCGAGTACGCCGAGGACGACCGTCGTGCCGGCTTCGACCTGGCGACCGGCCCGCTCATGCGGTACACACTCATCCGCGCCGGCTCCGGCCGTGACGTCCTGGTGCAGACGGTGCACCACATCATCGCCGACGGCTGGTCGGTGCCTCCGATGCTCCGCGCGCTGCTGGCCGAGTACCACGCGCCCGGCACCGTGTACCCGGTCGGCGGCTTCCCCGACTACGTTGCCTGGCTCGCCGGACGGGACGCCGACGAGAGCGACCGCGTCTGGGGCGGGCAACTCGCCGAGCTGCCCGGCCCCTCGCTGGTCGCCGAGGGGCACACACCGTCCGACCGGTTCACCGACATCGCCGTGGAGCCGGAGGACGACATCGACGCCGTCGCCCGCTCGGCCGGCGTGCCGCTGAGCGTCGCCGTGCACAGCGCCTGGGCGGTGACTTTGGGCGGGATCCTGCACAGCACGGACGTGGTGTTCGGTTCGACGGTGTCCGGGCGCGACGCCGACGTGACCGGCATCGGGGACATGGTGGGTCTGTTCATCAACACGATCCCCGTGCGCGCCGGTTGGACCGGTACGACCACGGTGGGCGACCTGCTCGCCTCGGTGCGGGAACACCAGAGCGCGGTGCTGCCGCACCAGCACGTCTCACTGGCGCGGATCGGCCGCCAGGCCGGCTCCGGCTCGCTCTTCGACACGCTCGTGGTGTTCGATGTCGCGACCGATGTCGACGGGCTCCGGCGGCGGGACGACACACTGGTCATCACCCGCATCGTGAATGAGGGTGCCCCGCACTACCCGTTGACGCTGGTGGTGGAGCGCGCACTTGACGGCCGTCCGCGCTTCAACCTGATCTACGACGGTGAGCTGCTGCGGGAGGCGAGCGCCCGGGCGATCCTGCGCACGTTCTCCGCGACGCTCACCGGCCTGCTCACCCGCCCGGAGGCCCTTGTCGACGACCTCGCGCCCGGGAGCGACCGGCTTCCCGCGGGGATCACTCCGACAACCCTGGGCGAACTGTTCGACGCCGCCGCGCACCGTGCCCCGGCGGCCGTCGCGGTCACGCAGTGCGGTCTCGACGGCGGCACCCGGTCCTTGACATACGGCGAACTGGCCACGGTGAAAGACCAGTTGGCCTCGGCTCTGTGCGCGGCCGGTGTCGGTCCGGGCAAGCGGGTCGCCGTCGCCGTCCCACGCTCCGTCGACCAGGTCGTCGCCCTGGTCGCCATCGTCAGCGCGGGCGGCGCGTATGTGCCGCTGGACCTGGCGTATCCGGACGAACGGCTGGAGTACATCCTGGCCGACGCCTCCCCGCAGGTCGTCCTCGTGGACCGCGCCCAGCGGGACCGCTTCACGAAGCTGGCGGCCAGGGCAGGTGTGCAGGCCCGCGTGCTCGTGCTGGGGGACGAGCTGCCGGCGGGGCGCGCCGCCGAGCCCGAGGTGAGCTGGCACGACGCCGCCTACGTGATCTACACCTCCGGATCGACCGGCCGGCCCAAGGGCGTCGTCGTCCCGCACTCCAGCGTGGTGACGCTGCTCGCCAACACCCAGCCCGACATGGACTTCGGCCCGCACGACGTATGGGTCCAGTTCCACTCCTTCTCCTTCGACTTCGCGGTCTGGGAGCTGTGGGGCGCGCTCGCGTACGGCGGTGAACTGCTGGTGCCGGAGTACGGGCTGACCCGCTCTCCGGTCGACTTCCACCGGCTGGTCCGCGAGCGCGGGGTGACCGTGCTCAACCAGACCCCGTCGGCGTTCTATCAGTTCATCGAGGCCGACCGGCATGCCGACGAGCCGCTGCCCGCCCTGCGTCGGATCATCTTCGGCGGCGAGGCGCTGGAGCTCGGGCGCCTGCGCGGCTGGATCGAGCGGCACGGCACAAGCTCGCCCGAGCTGGTCAACATGTACGGGATCACCGAGACCACCGTCCATGTGACCCACCGAGTGCTGACGGACGAGGACTTCGAGCTCGGTGACGACGTGAGCCCGATCGGTGGCCCGATTCCCGGCCTGGTCACCTACCTGCTCGATGACCGGCTCCGGCCGGTGCCGCCGGGGCGGGTGGGTGCCATCTACGTCGCCGGCGACCAGGTGTCGCTCGGCTACCTGGGCAGGCCGGGGCTCACCGCGGTCCGGTTCGTGGCGAACCCGTTCACGGGGGACGGCTCCCGCATGTACCACACGGGTGACCTCGCCCGCCGGACGCTGGATGGCGAGCTGGAGTTCACCGGGCGTGCTGACGACCAAGTCCAACTCAAGGGATTCCGCGTCGAGTTGGGCGAGGTGGAGTCGGCGATCAGGGAACTCGACGGGGTGGTCGACGTGGCCGTCACCGTGGCGTCCGGCGGTGACCACCTGGTGGCGCACATCGTGGGCCGGGTTCCCGGCGACTTCACCGAGCTGCTGTCCGGGAAACTGCCCGCGCACATGGTGCCGGACCGGGTGATGCCGGTCGACGCCCTGCCGCTGACGGTCAACGGAAAGCTGGACCGCAAGGCCCTGACGGCACTGGCCGCACGGGAACAGGACGACGCTCCGGCGGCAGCGACCGACTCCGTGCTTGCCGCACTCGTCGACATCTTCACCGAGACGCTGCCCGGCACCGCCGTGGACCCCGACACCGACTTCTTCCGCGCCGGCGGCGACAGCATCGTCGCCATCACCGTCATCAACCGGGCCAGGGCGGTCGGTCTGACGATCGCGCCCCGCGACGTCTTCCTGCTCAGGACCCCCCGCGCGCTCGCCGAGCACCTCGCCACGAGCGCACCGCAGGCCACCGAGCCCACCGCGGGCCGCCGCGAGGACGGTCCCCTCATACCGACGCCGATCATCCTGCGCCAGCGCGAACTGGGCGGATCTCTCACCCGGTTCGCCCAGGCCAGGACACTCGTGGCCCCGGAGGGCACCGGCTTCGCCGACGCCGAGCGCGCCGCGAGAGCCGTCGTCGACGCGCACCCGGCCCTCCGGTTCCGCCTGCGCGTCGAGCACGGGGTCTGGGCCCTGCGCACCGAACCACACCGCGACGTCACAGTCGTGCTGCCGGACACGCCCGACGCCACGACGGCGGCAAACGAGGCCGTCGATCGCCTCGACCCCGAGTCCGGGGACGTCATCGCGTTCGCCTGGCTGGAGTCGACCCGGACCCTGGTGGTCACCGTGCACCACCTCGCCGTCGACTCGGTGTCCTGGCTGGTCCTCCTGGACGACCTGGCCACCGCCCTGCGCGGGGAGCCCCTGGCGCCGCCGACCACGTCCTACGCCGAGTACGCCGAAGCCCTGACGCTTCACTCGGCCCACGCGACCGACGACCTCGGGCACTGGATCACCACGCTCCAAGCGCCGACGCTGCTGCCGGCCGTCGACGGGCTGCGCGAGACCGTGGTCGTCCTCCCGCCCGAAGTGAGTGACCGCGTGACCCGTACGGCACCCGCCGCATTCGGCGTCGGCCTCACCGAGTTGCTGTGCGGCGCACTGCGCACCGCACTGACCCGCATCCAGCCAACGCCCACCGACCTCGCGATCGAACTGGAGCGGCACGGCCGTGTCCCGGCCCTGGAGCACCACGACTACACCCGGACGGTCGGCTGGTTCACGTCCATAGCGCCCGTACGACTCACCACGCACACCGACCCCGTCGCGGCGGCCCGCGAGCTCGCCGACCGCCAGCCGGACGAGGGCGCACACGTCGCCTACGGGCAGCTGAGGTACCTCAACCCGCAGACGACCCCGCTGCTCACCGCCCGCCCGCAGGTGCTGTTCAACTATCTCGGCCGGGGCAGCGAGTCCCAAGCGCTGCAGATCACCGGTGGTGACCACGGCAGCCCGTACGCCGTCGAGGTCAACGCGTGGTTCGACGACGCCACCGGAAGCCTGCACGCGGCCTTCGCTCTCGCCGAGGGCATCCCCGATGAGATCACCGAGCACTGGTACAGCGCACTGGAACGCATCGCGCTCGCCTCCGCGACGGCCGAGCGCACCGCGCCCGTCACCCCGCTTCAGCGCGGCCTGTTCTTCCAGGCCCAGATGGCGGGCTCGGCCGGACACTACGTCGCGCAGAGCTGGTTCACTTTCGACCGACGTCTGGACACCGACGCGCTGGCCGAGGCGATGGCGTACGTGATCGCCCGGCACCCGGTCGTGGGCGCCGGCTTCACCACCGACGACGACGGCAACCCGGTCCAGACGCTCGCCGCGGGCCGCAGCGTCGAGGTCCGTACCATCGCGCTGGCCACCGAGGCCGAGGTCGACGCCCTGCGCGTCCGTGACCGTGACACGGGATTCGATCCCGGCGAGCCGCCGCTGATCCGGATGACCGTGGTGCGGCTCCCCGACGACCGCGACGGCCTGCTGCTGAGCTACCACCTGCTGCTGTGGGACGGCTGGTCCCGCGAGATCGTCCTCAGGGACCTGTTCGACGCCTATCAGGCCGTTCTCGTAGGCGAGTTGCCGGTGCCGACCCCGGCCACGCCGAGTTTCGAGGATCACGCCCGGGCGCTCGACGCCAAGGACGCCGCCGTATCGGAACGCTTCTGGTCGGATCAGCTGGCCGGTCTCCCGGGCCCGACACTGCTCGCCGGACCGACGCCGCTTCTCTCGGACGACCTGCCACGCGCCCTCGTGCAGACACTGACGGCCGAGCAGTCGGACCTGCTGCGGGAAGCGGCCAAGGTACACGGTGTCACGCTGAACTCGGTGCTGACCGGGGCCTTCGGCCTGCTGCTGGGTGCCCGCACGGGCCGCACCGACGCCGTGTTCGGCGTGACCGTATCCGGCCGGGAGGGCGAGGGGCTGGCCGACATCGTCGGCGTGCTGCTCAACACCGTGCCCATGTGGACGCGAGCAAGGCCCGACGACACGGTCCGGGAGTACCTGTCCGCCGTGCAGGCTGCCAGGGTCGAGGCGATGGAGCACGAGCACATGGGGCTCGGCGAGATCCAGCGGGCCAGCGGGCACGACACGTTGTTCGACAGCCTGTTCGTGCTCCAGAACTTCCTCGACATGGACGCGTTCGCGGAGATGAATGCCCGGCACGGCATCACCTCGGTGAAGGCGGACGACTCCACCCACTATCCGTTCACATGGGTCGTGACGCCTGGCGACCGGCTCACGGTCAAGCTGGAGTACCGCGACGAGGACGACGGCGGTGCCCGGCGTCTCCTCGACGACTACCTGCGCGTACTCGCAGACCTGGCCCGGGCGACCGGGCCGGTCGGGGCGTTGCGCGGGCTGGGGCCGCAGCCCACGCCGGGCGAGCGCACGGACGTCGGCACCGACACCGTGGTCGACCGGTTCGACCAGGCGGCGGACCGTGACCCGCAGCGGGTGGCACTGGTCGCCCACGGCTCGACCATGACCTTCGCCGAACTGCGGGACCGCAGCCGCGCGGTGGCCGGTGTGCTCGCCGCGCGTGGCATCGGCCCCGAGACGACCGTGGGGCTCGCGATCCCGCGCTCCCTCGACTGGATCGTGGCGCTGTTCGCCGTGCTGCGCGTCGGCGCCGCGTACGTGCCGCTGGAGCTGGACCATCCGGACGAGCGGATCGCCGCGATCGTCGAGGACGCCCGCCCGGACGTGATCCTCACCGTGAGCACCGTGTCTCCCCGTCTGACGGGCGAACTGCTCGAGCTGGACCGTCCCCTGCCGGCTGCCGAGCCGTTCGTGACGTTCGCGCCGGGCGACCCCGACCGGCTGCGGCATCCCGCGTACACGATCTACACCTCGGGATCGACAGGTAGGCCCAAAGGAGTGGTGACCGAGTACGCCGGGCTCACCAACATGCTGATCAACCATCAGCGCAGGATCTTCGAACCGGTGCTGGCCGAGCACGGACACCGGATCTTCCGGATAGCGCACACCGTGTCGTTCGCGTTCGACATGTCGTGGGAGGAACTGCTGTGGCTCGCCGACGGGCATGAAGTGCACATCTGCGACGAGGAGTTGCGCCGCGACGCGCCCCGACTGGTCGAGTACTGCCTGGAGCACGGCATCGACGTCATCAACGTGACGCCGACCTACGCCCAGCAACTGGTCGCCGAGGGCCTGTTGGACAACGCGGACCGGCGTCCGCCGCTGGTTCTCCTCGGCGGCGAGGCCGTCACCCCGAGGTTGTGGCAGCAGCTCGCCGAGACCGAGGGGACGGTCGGCTACAACCTGTACGGACCCACCGAGTACACCATCAACACCCTGGGCGTCGGCACCTTCGAGTGCGAGGATCCGGTGGTCGGCGTGGCCATCGACAACACCGACGTGTATGTACTGGATCCCTGGCTGCGGCCGCTGCCGGACGGCGTCCCCGGGGAGCTGTACGTCTCGGGCATCGGCATCGCGCGGGGCTATCTCGGGAAGCCCGCCCAGACCGCGCACCGTTTTGTTGCCTGCCCCTTCGGCGTACCCGGCGAGCGCATGTACCGCACCGGCGACCTCGTGCTAAGGCGGCCCGACGGAAACCTGACGTACCTGGGTCGCACCGACCAGCAGGTCAAGATCCGGGGACACCGGGTCGAACTCGGCGAGGTCGAGGCCGTGTTCGCCGCGCACCCGGCTGTACGCTTCGTTGCCGCGGTCGCCCAGCCCGACCCTCAGGTCGACGGCGCGTACCGGCTGGCCGCCTACCTCGTGCTGGACGGCGCGGACCTGGCGGCGGTGGCCGCCGAGGTGGGCGCGGGGCTACCGGACTTCCTGCGCCCGACGCACTACGCCCAGGTCGCCGGCATCCCGCTCACGGTGAACGGGAAGGCTGACACGAAGGCGTTGCCGGAGGCCAAGCCGCTCGGCGCGCTGACCACGGCGGGGGAGCGCGGTCCCGAGACCGAGACCGAGACCGTGGTGTGCGAGTTCTTCGCCGAGGCACTGGACCTGGACGATGACGAGGTGAGCGCGGTGAGTGACTTCGTGTCCCTGGGAGGACACTCCATGCTGGCGGTACGGCTCAACGGACTGCTCCGCCGCGAGTACGGTCCGGTGATCACGATCCGAGACCTGTTCACCCTGCGAACCCCGGAAGCGATTGCCCGCCACCTCGATGACAACTCCTGACACACAGCGACCCCGCGCGGGGTCCGACATCCTCCGGACCGCTCTGCGCCGCAACCTCGGCGCCATGGTCTGGGGCACTGTCCTCATGGGCCTGTACCAGGCGGGCGAGACGGCTTTCCCGATCGCGCTCGGCCTGATCGTCGAGCACACGATGCAGGACCGGAGCCTCGGCTCACTGGGCCTGTCGATCGCCGCGCTGGCCGTGATCATCACGACCGTCTCGCTGTCGTGGCGGTTCGGGATGCGCGTCCTGCAGAAGGCCAACACGACCGAGGCACACCGCTGGCGGGTGAGGGTCGCGGCCTGCGGGCTCCAGCCGGTGGCCAGGGACGTCGACCTCAAGTCGGGCGAGGTACTGACCATCGCCACCGAGGACGCCGACCAGACCGCCGACATCATCGAGGTGGTGCCGCTGCTGATCAGTTCGCTGGTCGCGGTGGTCGTCTCGGCGGTCGCGCTCGGCCTGGCCGACCTCCGGCTCGGTCTGCTGGTGATCGTGGGCACCGTCGCGATCATGTCGATCCTGAGCGTGCTGTCCAGGCGGATCGGTTCCAGCACTCAGGAACAGCAGGCTCGGGTGGCGCGTGCGGGTGCCAAGGTCGCCGACCTGATCACCGGCCTGCGTCCGCTGCACGGTTTCGGCGGCAACCACGCGGCGTTCCGGTCGTACCGGAAGGTCAGCACCGAGGCGAAGCTCCAGGCGATCACCGTCGCCAAGGTGAACGGCGCGTACGCGGGCACCGCGCTGGCCCTCAACGCGGTCCTCGCCGCCGCCGTGACCCTGACGGCGGGTTGGCTGACCTTCGACGGGCAGATCAGCATCGGGGAACTCGTCATGGCGGTGGGGCTGGCACAGTTCATCATGGAGCCGCTCAGGCTCTTCTCGGAGATGCCGAAGTACGTGATGATCGCGCGTGCCTCGGCCGAGCGGATGGCGCTGGTCCTGACCGCGCCGCCGGTCACGACGCCGGGGCCAGAACGGCCGGCCGCCGGCGGGGACCTGGAGCTCGACTGTGTCCGATACGGGACATTGCGCGACCTGAAGTTCCAGGTGCCCGCCGGGGAGTTCGTCGCGATCGCCGCCTACCAGCCGCGTGCGGCGGCCGACCTCGCTTCGATCCTGGCCGTCAACGTCCCGCCGGACGCCTACGAGGGAGCGGTGCGGGTCAGCGGACAGGAGTTCGCGGACCTGTCGATCGAGGCGGTCCGCGCGCACATGCTGGTGAACCCGTACGACGGCGAGATCTTCGCGGGCACGCTCCGCACGAACATCGACCCGTGCGGCACCAGCCGGTCGGTGCCCGAAGCCGTCGAGGCATCCATGCTGACGGACGTCGTCGCACTCCACCGCGACGGCCTCGACTACGGCGTCCGCGACCGCGGCGCCAACCTCTCCGGTGGTCAGCGCCAACGGCTGTCCCTGGCCCGGGCGTTGGCCGCCGACACCGACGTGCTGGTCCTGCACGACCCGACGACCGCCGTCGACGCGGTCACCGAACAGCTCATCGCGCGCAACGTCGCGAAGCTGCGCCGGGGGCGCACCACCGTCGTGATCACCAGCAGCCCGGCACTCCTGGACGCCGCCGACCGAGTCCTCGTGCTCGATGACGGGGTCATCACGGCCGAGGACACGCATCGGAACCTGCTGGCCACCGACGCGGACTACTGCCTGGCTGTGGCTCGGTGACCTGACCGGCTAGTCAAGGGCCCAGGCGACATCCCTGAGCAGGGCATGTCGCCAGCCCGCCCGGTCGTGGCCGGAGGCCGATCGCGAGACCCGTACGGTCGCACGAGCCTGTTCGGTCAGGGACTCGGTCAGTGCGCAGTGGGGCAGCATCCGTGTCTCGTGTTCCCCGACGTCGAACGCAACCCGTAGACCGGACAGGTCGGGGCGCTCCCGCAGACGCGTGGCTATGGAGCCGCCGACCGGGCCGCCCATCGGGTCCGGCAGGTCCATGGCGCCGGGAGTCCACCAGAACGACCCCGACTGGCAGGCGACGCGGGACACCAGGTCCGGGAACTCCAGCGCCGCGTACATCGCGCTCAGTCCGCCGAGGCTCTGCCCGGCGACCACCAGCCGGTCCGGGTCGGCGGGTACGCCGGACTCCGTCACCAGCGGCAGCAGTTCGTCCCGGACCGCCTCCCAGAGCTCGGGCCTGCACGCGAACTCGGCCGCCCTGGCCTTGGCCGGCAGGAACACCAGGGTGACCGGGGGCATCTCGCCACTGGCGACGGCCGAGTCGAACGCGGTCATGGCCGGATGCAGATACAGCCAGTCGTCCCCGTCGAGCAGCAAGACGACCGGTCCACCACCTCCCGCCGGATGGACTCGTACCGCACGCCGCCCGCCGAGCCGTTCGCTGGTCCAGCGGATCCGCGTGCGTGGGAGGGGCAGGACGTCATCGGCGCCTACGACGGGCCAGTGCGGCTGGTCGGCGGCGTCCGGGGTCGCAGCGATGGACCGGTCACCGCCCGCACCCACCGGGTTGAACGGGTCGGCGTACGCGGAGTCGCCCGCGCGCAACTGGTAGGTCACCCGCAGCCGCGCGGGCATGCTCACCTCGGCGTACCAGCAGTCCGTTTCGCCCCATCGGCGCAGGGGGACCGGCTCCGACCAGCTCTCGAAGTCGATGCTCGCTTCAGACCCGCGCCACAGGAACAGGGTCACCCAACCGCCGTTGTCGGCAGGCACCGACGGGGGTGCCCCCGCCGCTGCCCAGAACGCGTCGGTGCCCGGTTTGCCGGGCAGTCCGAACTCGGCGAAGGCGTTCTCCATGTCGGCCGTGACCAGAGGCATCAACGTCTCCTTGTGAGGGGGAAGCGGCGACGGCTAAGATCCTGTCAATTAGGCCAGGCTAACCTAATGTTGACGTTCTGAGGAGGCACTCACCATGAGCACCAACCCCTTCGACGACAACGAAGGCCGTTTCCTGGTCCTTGTGAACGACGAGGGCCAGCACTCGCTTTGGCCGTCCTTCGCCGACGTGCCGGGGGGATGGACGGTCGTCTTTCACGAGAACACCCGAGAGGCGTGCCTGGAGTACATCGAGTCCCACTGGACCGACCTGCGTCCCCGGTCCCTCTCGGCCTGAGTCCGCAGGGTCCGTGCCGCCCGGCGCGAAGGGCTGCCCCCGGGCCGGTTCGGGGGCGCTCGGAAGCCCAGCTCGAACAGCGCGTGGGTGACTCCTGGTCCGGGCGCCGAGGGTCCCTGTCGGCGCGCCCGGCACAGGCGGGCGTCGTGGAGGCCCTGACGAAATGCCCCGGTCGGAGCTGCATGAACGCCACCGTCGTCATCACCACGGCCAGGTCCGGGTGAGAGCAGCGGCGGCGGGTATCCGAACCTGCATGGTGCGTACGGTGCGACAGCTGGGATCGGTCATTCTCAGCGCAAGGCTCTGGGAACGGCTCCCCGTTTCGGCGGCGCACCGCGCCAGGCCGGTGGCGCCCAAACTGCCTCACGCCGAGGCGGACGAGCCGCGCCACGAACACGACGCCGAGGTCGCCCACCCCTGGACAGCCCCGACCCGTGCAGCCGAGGGACCGGGATTCCGGGAGCGTGGCGACGGACACCGGCGAAACCTGACGGCCCTGCGGCGGACCCCGGTCTCCATCTGGAACGACGACGTGACCGACTGGGCCGCCTCGCTCACCTACTACTCGGTGCTTTCGATCTTTCCGGTGCTGCTCGTCACAGTCTCGCTGGTCGGCCTCACCGGCGCCGCGACCGTCCGGGACCTCATCAGCAACGTCAACGCTGTCGTACCGGCGGAGTCGCGTGCCGTGATCGAGAACGCCCTCAATGACATGGCCGACCGGCATACGGCTACATGGCTTGTGGTCGGTTTCGGGACCGCAGGTGCACTGTGGTCAGCGTCGAGCTACCTGGCAGTGTTCCGTCGGGCTTTGCACGCCATGCATGGTGTCGAGGACCGTCGACCGGTGTGGCGGACCGCTCCCCGCAACGTGATCACGGCTCTTGTGCTCCTGGTGCTGTTCGTCTCCAGCGCCGGGGCGCTCATGCTTACTGGAGAGGTGGCGCGTACCGTCGGCCGAGTCCTGGGTATGGGCGAGGCCGCCGACACCACTTGGGCCATCGCGAAATGGCCACTGCTCCTGCTCTTGACCGCCGTTCTGGTCTGGGTGCTGTTCCATACGGGACCGGCCCAGGCGCGCGGTCTGGTTCAGAGGGCGCTCGGCGGTGCCCTCGCCGTGGTCCTGTGGCTGATCGCGTCCGTCGGCTTCGCCCTCTACGCCTCCCTCGTCGGCACCTACAGCCGCCTCTACGGTTCGTTGACCGGGGTGATCGTCTTCTTCGTGTGGCTGTGGGTGTCCAACCTCGCCCTGCTGACCGGCGCCCAGTTCAACGCCGAGCTTGTCAAACTGCAGAAGGGCGAACGGTGACCCGCGGGCGCGATAGGTCGCCGGCTGCGACGCCTGCGCGGGCTTCTGGCCGGAGCGGGGCGCTGCCCACTCAGGAGCACCCCGTCTGGCCTCCGGCCTCCTGCACCGCCTTCGCGGGCGTGCAACACCGTCACGTCACTCCGGCGTATGGCTCATGGCCGGAACCACCTGCCGAGCGTCTGCCTTCCTCAGGTGGCCTGGTGGATGGCCCAAGCGGCGTTGATCAGCCCGATGTGGCTGAACGCTGTGGGAAGTTGCCCAGAAGGTGGCCGCTGACGGAGTCGACCTGCCCATCGTCGGCCCCCACGGACCGGTAGACCAGACCGTTCCCGCCAGTGAGTTGCGCACTTACGGCGTCTATGGTGGCCCGCATCCGGGGCATCGGCGGGGATGAAGCCGAGGACGGGCATCATCAACGCGGAGGCATCGACAACGCCCGACCCGTATGCCTGGGTGTACGCTCCGGCCTCTCCGTCCCACCCGTTCTCCTCGATCGCGGCCGCGATCTCATCCCTGGTCGAAGTCCACTCGTGCACGCGATCGGACGCGTCGAGATCGTCCGCCAGTGTCAACGCCCGGTCGACGGCGAGGGCGTCTGTCACGCTGACCGCTCCCGACTCAAGACAGCAACGAAGTCCCTCCGCCTTGGTGGAGAGACTTCGTTGTGCCGACCGGGGCCTGCGTGCCGCTGGTGCCGGTGCGGCAGGTTCCATTGGCACCCAGCTGTACGGCGAGGCGGCCGCGCCTTCTGCTTGTATGCCCTACGCGGTGCGGCCGTGTGTTTGGTGCCGAGGCAGACGCGGCCGCCACGCACGCTGTCGGCTAGGCCCGCAGCTCCTGGAGGCGCTCGAGGTCTTCATGGACCGTCTCCCGCTCCTCGGCGGTGAGGTTGACCGCGACGGCCTCGGTGAGGGCCGTCGTCGCGGTCCCGTTGTCGCCGAGACGCTGGGCGACGTCCGCGCGGAGGACGAGGAGGCGAAGCAACTGCACGGGTGTGGGCTGCTCGTCCTCAAGGTGCAGCACCCGGTCGATGATCTTCGCGGCGGCTGCCGGGTCCTCTTTCGAGTCCGCCAGGAGGAGCGCGTGGTGCAGGGCACGGGCGAAGGTCTCCTTGGGGGCGGGCCGGTGGTGCGGTTCCTCGCTCGTCTGCTGCCCGATGCGGATGCAGTTGCCGCCGGGGTCGGTCATGAGGAACTGGCGCACGCCGTAGGACATGTCCCTGAGTGGCCCGATGCGCGGTAGCCCGCGGGTCGGAACCCTCCCGTAGGCCGCCTTGAGTCCGGCCCGGAAGGCGGCGTGCAGCCCGGCTACGTCGTCGATCAGGATGTAGCACGTGCTGAATGACTGGGCAGGCTCGTACTGCTTCATCCCGAAGAACTGAAGCTCGATGCCACCGCGCTGCACGACGGCGTGCGGGTTGGGGCTCTTCTGCTGGAAGGTCACCTCGAACCCGAGGGCGGTGTAGAAGTCGAGAACGGGCTGGATGGTCCGGCACGGAAGGATCGGGATGGTCTTCTCACTCATACCTGCACACTAGTCAAAGTTGACTATTGGGTAAAGGCGCTGCAAGGAGTCCAACGGCCGGGCGGTCGGGATACCCACGATCTGGCCTCGTGGCAATGGACTCGGCTCCGCCGTCCCACCCCGGCCCAGGCGGCTACGGGCTCGGTGTGGGGCAGGGAGAGCACTCCGCGATCATTCCGGCTGGCGTCCACAGGGCGTTCACGTAGCCCCGCGTGAGTAGCCCTCACCAGCTCCACGGTGGCTTGAGGCGGATGAGGCGCGTGGATCCCGGAGCAGGACGAGTGATCACTGTCCGGGCAAGTCGGTGCGGCGGGCAACGGACTAGCTCCGTTGCCCGCCGCCGCATGGCTCTCGCGGATCAGCTGAAGGGGATCACCAACACGGACTTGTCCGTGCCTGTCTGCAGTTTTGCGGCGCCGTTGCCGATGGCGCTCCAGACTTCGAGACGTACGGTGCCGCCCTTGAGGTTGCCCAGAGTGCCCGTGGAGGCCTTGAGACCGCGCGTCTGCGTGTACTCCTCCCACCCGGCGACCGGGTCGGTGGCGAAGTAGTTGTACGTCTCGGCCCGGTCGAAGGTGCCGTCACCGGTGAGGTCGTAGCTGACGCGCGCCTGTTGACCGAGCCCGACCGTGGTGTCGGCGTCCACCTGGAGCCGGAAAGTGGTTCCGACGCCTTGGGTGAGTGTGCCGTTGACTCCGCGGACCTCGTAGACGAGGGGCTGGTGCGGGCTGCCGTCGTGGTTGGCGCCTCCCGCGGATGCGATCGTGTCGCTGCCCAAAGTGCCATCGGTCGCCGTGGTCAGGACGCCACCGCTGCGCAGCTGGAAGCTGTTCCCGGTCGGCGGGTCGGGGTCGGGGTCGGGATCCTGCGACCCAGACCCGGTACCGGTCGCGGTGGAACGAGCCGGCACGGAAAGGGTCTTGCCGTCCGAGAAGGTGACGGTACGGGCCGACGATCCGTGGTTGTGGGCGACGTACGTGCGCGCCGTCCCCTTGGTGAGGACGGCGGAGGTGGGGATGTCACCGGTCACCGTCGCGTCCGGGGCGCCGAGCGCGTCGAGGGTGTTGATCCAGTGGTAGGTGTGGGCCTTCGATTCTCCCTGTTCCGGGGTGTATCCGGCGTTGCCCGCGTCCCACTTCGCCTTGGCCGTCGCCGGGTCGGCCATGGACTGGAACTCCCAGAGGATGTCGCGCCATTCGACGGCCGGGCCTCCGTTCTCCCGCTCCATCTCCGCGATGTTGCGCCGTATGGCGGCCTTCTCACCGCCGAGATGGAGTGATCCGCCGGTGACGGGCAGGACATTGATGCCGTGGATCTCCTCGGGGTTGGCGGTCCACCAGGTGGCGTAGGCTGCGCCGCTGCCCCAGACCATGCCCGCCGTGTCGTGCCCGAACGAGGAGGGGAAGACCTGCTCGTCGGCGTCGAACCAGTACTGGGCTATGGATTCCGACTCGGTGGTCAGCAAGTAGGTGCCGAGGTCACGCAGCGAGGTGTCGCCGGTGGCGGAGCCCCACAGGACGAGGGCTGCGCTGAGGTTGGTGGACTCGGAGGAGGACTCCTGGTTGTTGCCGGCGGCGAAGCCCTGATGGCCGGATGCCCAGCTGTGGCCCGCGTAGACGTCGAAGCCGCGCAGGAAGGGGAAGGAACTGTCGGTGCGGCTGGGGTTGGCGGTGTCCCGTACGAGGGTCTTGACCATGCCGCCCCATGCGGACTCGGCGACCCATCCCTGGTCGTACTGGGCGACGATCGCCGCCGCGTAGACGTAGTAGCTGTAGTGGAAGTGGTGGTCGTTGAGCTCGGTGTCGCTGCCGTAGGACGCGGGATAGCCGGTGAGGGTCTTCCAGTCCTTGTCGTAGCTGAACTCGTTCGCGCCGCCGGCCGTGAACCATTCCTGGAGCTTGCCCTTGATCAGGCCGAGAAGCCGGTCGCGGATGCCGGTCTCACCGATCTGCTCGGCCACCGGCACGAGTTGGGCGAGGCGGCCCAGGGCTTTGCCGGTCCAGTACGTGTCAGTAGCCCCGGAGAAGGGGTCGGCAGCATTCACGACCTCGTTCAGGTATCCGCGTAGCCGAGCTGCGTCCACACCGTTCGATTTCGGCAGGGCGGGCAGTACCGCCGCCGCCTTCTGGCTCGTGGTGAACGCGGCCGACTCGCGGACCTTCATGGTGCCGCGCGGCGAGACATAGGTGTAGGAGGTGAGGGCGTCCGTGGTGTTCAGCCACTGGTGGCGGTAGAGCGCCTGGAGTGCGCCGCGTTCGGTGCCTTCCTTCGCCTCCGTGGTGAGGGTGTAGGTGGCGTTCACGGTGCCACCGGTGTAGCTCCAGGTCACCTTGGAGCCGGTGACGAAGGTGTAGGCGTACTTCTTGAAGGTCGCCAGTGCGTCGGTGTTCGGCAGTACGGCGACGGAGAAGTAGTCCTTGGAGCCGAGACCGGCGGTGATGGTGGAGCCCGCGACGTTCCAGTCGCTGCCGGTCGGCGCGAAGAGGGCGTAGTGGTGCCCGCCGACGGTGATGCCGAGGACGTTGGATTGGTCGGCGAAGACGGTGGGCGCACCGGCGGTGGTGATCTGGGCGTTGCCGCCGGAACCCTTGGCGTATACGAACGGGGAGCCGTGGCCGATGGTGGTGCGCAGGGTTCGGGCACCGTCGGACCACAGGGGAGTGACCGTCCAGTCGGACCAGTCGTCGGCCTTGGTGTCAGGGGAGTTGAGGCCGGTCAGTCCGATCGTGAGGTCGCGCTTGTGGGCGTACTCGTACTGTCGGCCGTCACCGACGATCGCGGGCGACGTCGGGTAGCCGACGTCGAGCCCGCCGGCCGTGGCCTGGTAGGTGAGGGGGTGCCCGTACATGGGAGTCGACCACGGGTTGTCGCCGTAGCGCTGGAAGGCGAGGGAGGACCACCAGTCGTTGGTGGGCACGGGCCGGTTCCGGGCGGCTGTGGTCAGCTTGGGAGTGACGGGGGTTCCTGTGTTGGTGGTGGGGCCCGATGTGCCGGGGGGCCGGGTGTCGGAGTAGCTGCCGGAGCCTACGGGAACGGTAGCCGCGGCCGCCGGTACGGCGGCCGGGACCAGGCCGACGACGGCGAGCGCTGAGGCCAGCAGCAGTATGACGGCCGGTCTGGTGCGTGGGGATGGCATGCGGCACCTCAAGTCTTCACAGAAGAGGAGTCTGAGAGCGCTCTCAGATGGCCGGAACGTAAAGCCTATGTAATGCACGTGTCAATCCATTGAACGAGCCCGGGAGTTGGCGACGAACGAAGTCCGTTATGTCTTCGCCCCTTGATGATGCCTGTCGGTGAAGTCGGCTCCCGGTGGGTGCAGTCCAGTGCTCCGGCTGGCAGTTCCCCTGCTCGGTAGGTCTGGCCGAACGCCCCGCGCCTGGGGCCAGGGCTGCCGCCGTCCGGCTCTGCCCGTTCCCTCGCAAGTCGTCGGTGCGCCAGATCGGGTGACGAGCCGTCACCCATTATCGCGCGGCGCAGTGGCCGCTCTTTACATCGATGTAATGACTGTGGTGCCATAGACAACCGCCAGCTCCTGTTGCGCTGTCCGCAAGGTCGGTAAGCCAAGGCACTTCGAGAGATGTTGGGGAGTCGCCGATGCGCGTTCGCTCCGTCACCACTTTGGTGACCGCCCTGTTCGCCCTGCTCGTCAGCCTGATCTGGGTTCCGCAGGCCACGGCCACGGACCGCACGGCGGACGCGGCACCGGTGGCCGCAGCGGCGGGAACCTTCCGCAATCCCCTCAACACAGGACCGGACCCGTTCGTGACGTACGCGAACGGGGCCTACCACCTCACCACCACTCAGGGTGACAGCATCAAGATGTGGCGCTCCGCCTCGCTGAGCACCCTGCTCGCGACCGACCCGATCACCGTGTGGAAGGACACCGACGCCTCACGCAACCAGCACATCTGGGCAGCCGAGTTCTACCGCTTCAACGACCGCTGGTACATGTACTACACGGCGAATGACGGGGTGGACGACCATCACCGGCTGTACGTCCTCGAATCGCAGGCTGACGACCCGGCGGGGCCGTACCGCTTCAAGGCGAAGCTCACCCCGCCCAACCACACCGACGACTTCGCCATCGACCCCGGGATCCTCCAGCACAACGGCAAGCTGTACCTCGCCTACAGCGGCATCAACGCCTACCAGCACAACGGCCTGAACATCGCGCCCCTGTCGAACCCCTACACCGTCTCCGGCAACGCCATTGCCCTTGACGGGGCCGGAGGATGCCCCGAGGTCCGTGAGGGCCCCGAGTTCCTGTACCGCAACGGCCGCACCTGGATGACGTACTCGGCGTGCGACACCGGCAAGCCCGACTATCAGGTGTGGATGATGTCCCTGCCCGACAACGCCGACCCTCTGGTTCCCGGCAACTGGACCCAGCACAGCGGGCCCGTCTTCTCGCGCAATGACGCCAGGGGCGTGTTCGGTCCTGGCCACCACGCCTTCTTCCGTTCTCCCGACGGAACGGAGGACTGGATCATCTATCACGCCAAGACCACGTCCGACTTCACCTACACGAACCGCACGACCCGTGCCCAGAAGATCGGTTGGCGTGCCGACGGCAGCCCGGACCTCGGCACCCCGCTCGCCCTGGGCGCCACACAGGACCTGCCCGCCGGCGACCCCGGGTCGGGCAACTACTGGATCAACGATGACGGCCGTTCCAGTGGCAGCGGCACGGTGACGTACCAAGGTGCCTGGAATTCGGGCACGGGCTGCGCGGCGCAGTGCTTCTGGAGCGACGATCACTGGAGTGATCGGGCCGGCAGCACCGCGACGTTCAGTTTCACCGGCACCAGGATCGCGCTGCTGTCCGTGAAGGACACGGGCAACGGAATCGCGGCGATCCGCATCGACGGGGGTGCCGAACAACGCGTCGACTTCTACGGAGCGATCCGCACCGGTGAGACACTTCAGTACCTCAGTCCACGCCTGCCGCACGGCGCGCACACATTGCAGGTCCGCGTCACTGGGGAACGTAATTCCTCCTCCGTGGCAGCGTTCGTGAGCGTGGACCGGGCCGAGGACTACATCGACTGACAGTGCACCAACCGGGGAGACGAACGGGCCGTCTGCAGGCGGGTGGGAGTCTCCCCTGCCGCAGCCACCGCGGTACATCCGTGCCATCCGGTCTGTCCGGCGCGCACGCGGGGCTGCGGCTAACGGCTCATCGGATCGCGTTCGCGTCGGCCAGCAGGCCGACCACGGCCGACGCGGCGGTGCGGTGCCAGTGTCCGCTCCGACGGAGCATGGCGTGGCCCCCACCGGCCATGATCTTCAGCTCGGCCCGTGCGCCGGCCGCACGCGCGCGGCTCACGAACGACGCCGACGCGTGCGCATCGGTGACTCGGTCGCGGTCACCGTGGAGCACGATCACGTCCTTGCCTCGCAGGTGGGCCACCGGCTCCCCTTCCGGACACCAGGGCGCAAGCGCGAGGACCGCCCGTACCCGCGGGGCGACGGCCGCGCGCAACGCCGCCCGGCCTCCCATGGAGTGGCCGACCAGGACGACCGGTACGTCTTCGGCCAGTGCGGCCAGTTCCCTGAGCGCCTGCCGGGTATCGCGGACAGGATCAGCGTCGTGACCGTTCCAGCCGCACACCCTGTAGCGCACCTCCGCCAGCAGGACATCGTCATCCGGCACAGCCGCGGCGACTGCCCGTACGAAGGGTCTCATCCGGACCGGTGAGGGGTACCACCCGCGCGACGTGGACCGACTGTGCGCCTTGCCGCCGTGGAGGAACAACACGGCTGCGCGAACCGAGCGTGGGCTGCGCCGTGTCAGGAGTGCGGCTGCGCTCTTCCGCGTAGCCGCGGACGCGGACGTGCGTTCGTTGCCGCCCATTCATCCTCCTCAAGTGGCGCGCTCGACCCCAGCGGGATCCGGATCGATCGCTGATCAACAAGCGTCGCAGGCCGTCCTGCAGCGTAGACGTCGCCTCGCAACGCAGTGCTGTTCATCAGTTGGCAGAGTGCTCCGCTCCAGGGCGCGCTGTCAGCGCCCCGGGAAAGGTTCTGGGTTCCGCAATGTGCTGGGGTTGACGGTGGACTCGGCCCGGAATCCGGGAACCCGTCGGTGTCAGGCCGAAGCCGGGGGCGCGAGCCGTAGATCAGCCGCCCGGCGGCATCGGTGATTGAGCGGGAACCGCCGGTCCCCATGGGGCATAGGCGGGAGCCTGAGATGGGCCGGATGGGTTCGGCCCCGGGCCGCGTAGCGTCGTCACGGCCCGGCAGCGTCCTCCTCCGAAAGCAATGCGTGCACGCGTTGCAGGACGTCGAGTTGGGCCTCGTTGTAGAACTCGACCAATGCCTGCACGACAACCGACTGGGTGATCGCCCCTCCCCGGCGGGAGGAGGCCTCCAGGTCACGCAGGAACGGGTGGTCGTTCTGCTGTTTGCGGGCTTCGGGCGCAAGGCGTTGCGCGAGTTGCCTCCGCACGCCTTCGGGCGCGTCCGCGGGGAGGGCCTCGAACTGTGCGGCGACGTCGCTGCGAGGCGCTGAGAGCTGCTCCTGGATCGCGGACATCGCCGAGGGGGTGAGAACGCTGGAGTACGCGAGCAGGAGGGACCGCTGCGCCTCCGGCAGGTCGTCGACGAGTGTCTTGAAGCCCGCCGGCAGATCGATCGAGGCCCGGTTCTCCAGAATCGCCGCCAGTTCCCGTCGCATCCGCTGCTGGCGTTCGATGCTCGCCGCGAGTTCTGCGTCCAGGGCGAGCAGGATCTGCTCTGCCCTCTCGTCGCCGGCCTCGGCCGAGGGGATGTCCGACAGCGGCAGGCCGAGGTCGACCAGCCTGCGGATGCGCAGCAGGCGGACCAGGTGCTCGACGCCGTACCGCTTGTAGCCGTTGGACGCTCGCTCCGGCTCGTCCAGCAACCCGATCTCGTGATAGTGCCGGACGGTTTTGAGTGTCGTGCCGGCGAGTTCGGCCAGCTGACTTGTGCTCCACGCCACCGGGAGGCCCTTTCCTGGGGGTTCTCCGTCCCTCGTCGCCGTCGGTGTCCTGCCCCGCTCGGCGAGATTGTCTCCGGGAGACGGTCCATTCAAGACCATGCCCTTGGGGCATGGTCAACCCTCGGCCGCGCCGGCCCCGGACACCAGCGAGACGGTGTTGACCATGCCCCAAGGGCACGGAGTGCGATGGGTGGCGACCACAGCCGCGAGACGGGCATTCGGAGACTCGACATGAAACGACAACGCATTATTGGCCAGAGCTCGGCTCTGGCGTTCGTCCTCGGCATCAGCGCCTCGCTGGCCGCGCCGCCCGCCGTCGCGGACGATCCACAGGCGTCGAAGGTGCGGTGGGGCACGTGTCCCGAGGACGTAGTGGCCGCAGCGGCTCCGACCGAGCTGCAATGCGCCACCGTGCCCGTGCCGGTGGACTACACCGACCCCGAGGGCACTGCGATCGACCTCATGCTCTCCCGGCTGGCCAGCACGAACCCTGACAAGCGGCGCGGATCACTCATGCTCAACCCAGGTGGCCCCGGAGGCTCAGGACTGGCGCTGCCCGCGCTGCTGGTGGCCCGGGGTCTTCCCGCCGACGTCCTGGACAGCTACGACCTGATCGGCATGGACACCCGCGGCATCGGGCACTCGGCGCCGGTCACGTGCGGGTTCACGCCCGACGGCCCCTACACCGCCAACATTCCTCCCTACGCGGTCGATGATGCGGCGGTCACCGCACGGGCGAAGGTCGCCAAGCAGGTGGCCGAGCAGTGCGAGCGCAATGACCGCAACGGACTGTTGCGCCAGCTGACCACGGCGAACACCGCCCGCGACCTGGACCGCATCCGGGCCGCGCTCGGCGAGGAGAAGACCAGCTACCTGGGCTACTCCTACGGCACGGCCTTGGGCGCCGCCTATGCGTCGATGTTCCCCGAGCGCTCCGACCGGATCGTGCTCGACAGCAACATCGGTGACACCCACCTCGACCGCGACGGCTTGCGCCGCTACGCCCTCGGGATGGAACAGTCGCTCCCCGACTTCGCGAAGTGGGCAGCCGCCCGGCACGACAGCTACGGCCTGGGCCGCACTCCCGAGCAGGTCCGCAAGACCTACTTCACCCTCGCCGAGCGACTCGACAAGGCTCCGGTCGCAGGCTTCGACGGCAGTCTGTTGCGGCAGTACACCTTCAGCCAACTGTTCAAGAAGATGCAGTACCCCAAGCTCGCTCAGCAGTGGCAGACGCTGGCAGGCGGCGACGACACGGCGGCCCGCCGCCTGCCGACGCAGAACGGCACGGCAGGCAAGGCGCCGTCCTCAATCGACAACCCTTTGGCGGTATTTGCCGCCGTGACCTGCAACGACGTCGAGTGGCCCAAGAACGTGGACACCTACCGGCACGGCGTCGCCAACGACCGCGAGCGCTATCCACTGTTCGGCGCCGCCGCCGCCAACATCACGCCCTGCGCCTTCTGGCCGTACGCCCCGGCCGAGCCGCCGGTCGCGGTCAACGACGACGGACCGCGGAACGTGCTGCTCGTCCAGAACCTCCGCGACGCGCCGACACCGCACGACGGCGGGAAGATGCTGCGCCAGAAGTTCGCGGACCGATCCCGGCTGCTCAGCGTCGACGACACCGGGCACGGCGCCTACGTCCTCGGCGACAACGCCTGCGCGTTGAACACCACCACGCGCTACCTCGTCGAGGGCAAGATGCCCGGAAAGGACATGCTCTGCCGCGCAGGCTGATCCCCGGACCAGTCAACGGAGCGGAAGGTCCGCCTGGCTGCGGTCGACGGGCAGCGCCACCCAATGCTGGGCGGGTCCTTGGCGAGCATCGGACTGTGCGTGTCCGGACCGAACAAACCGGTCAACGCGCGTGCTAACGACACCACGGCGGCGTTCTTCACCATCGAACAGCGCCGCCACAGGATCTCACCTGCGCGGTCGAGCCGAGCAAGTCACAGGAGTGAAAGCATGATCAAGGAGTGGCGGCGGCGTCGGGCGGTGCAGCGGGTCAAGCCCGGGGACGGGCGACCGTTGAAGCACTTCCGCTGGTGGCAGTTGCCTTTCCGTGCGCTGTTCCATCTCCGGCTGACGAGCGACGACGGCAGGCATACGGTCTACGCCGTCGACGTCAGGCACTGGCAGAACCATGGGTCCGACAACCTCAAGGCCCACTTGTACCGCGACGGCAGGCAGCACGCCATGTCCAGACTCCCCGCCGCCTTCCCCGTCCCGGGCGGCACCGTGGAGGTGCGGATGAGCGCCTTCGGGGTCAAGCGCTGCCACTACGTCACCGACAACGGTCCTGAGTACCAGCTCGTCCCGGCCCCCCACTCCGCCGAGGGGCGCCGCGCACGCCTCGAACGCGAGCACCCCGCACTGAGCCACGCGGTCGGCCTCCTCTCGCTGTGCGTGCTCGTCACCGCCCTGGGCATCCTCGTCCCACAAATCGCCGAACAGCTCACCAAGTCCGAGGACATCGCGCAGCACACCGGGACTTTTACCTCGCCCATCGATCTACCGAAGTGGGGGAACATCGCGCTCGGCTTCGCCACTGTGGCAGCCAGCACCGAGCGGGCGTTGCGCCTGCGCTACAGCTGGCTGCTCGACGGCGGAGCGGGATGAACTTCATCGCGGTCGCCTGCCCATTCCGAGCAGGCGCATCAGGTCTTGGGGGCGGGGACGCCGATGAGGAGCGGGGTCAAATCGACTGTCAGGTTTCACCAGCCGGCCCGGCTGCGCGCGCAGCACGACTTCCAGCGCGCCCACGCCTCTGCCCACCTCTGCCCCCACATCGGCGGCCGGGCGCTCGACGTGGAGGGCCTACCGCGTGAATCGGCGCCGCCGAGCCCTGCGCTGGTGGGAGTTCGCGGCGCCAGAGCCGGAGGGTGGAGTCGCGGGCCCGGTCGGTCAGGATGTGCTTGACGATGGCGGTGCAGCGCCCGTTCTTGTCCCGATAGGCGGCGTCCACGGCTGTGTACTCGGCGGGACGTCGCCGGCGCCCTTGGCCGTGCGAACGCAGTCGTGGGCGCCGACGCGCACCATCGCCGCATGGTCACAGGGCCGCGCAGGGTGCGTCAGCGCGTTCTGACCCATGCGTCAGTTCCTCCGCCGCCGAACCGACCGGATCTGCGTCGTCCCGGTCCGTCATGCTCCTTGCTCCAAACCGGTTCACGAGGTTGTGCGGGCGGTAGGCGGACTGGCGTCGCGCCCGGTCTCATGCCTCGGGAATGGCACGGCCGTAGTCCGCGAGCGTCACCGTCTCGGGTTCGGGGCCGCCGCGCCGGCCGGTCTCCAGCGTGTCGAGGGAGGCGAGCTCGTCGGGGGTGAGTGCGAAGTCGAAGACGTCGATGTTCTCGGCGATCCGCTCGCGCTTGGTGGACTTGGGGATGACCGAGCGGCCCTGCTGGAGGCCCCAGCGCAGCAGCACCTGGGCGGGGCTCTTGCCGTGGGCTTCGGCGATGCGGGTGACGGCCGGGTCCTCAAGGACGCTCTTGCGGTGCTCGCCGTAACCCGGATAGAAGGTGATTCCTCCGATGGGGGACCAGGCCTGGTTGAGGATGTGGTGCTGGTCGTCGAAGTCGAGGACGGCGCGCTGCTGGAAGTAGGGGTGGATCTCCAACTGGTTGACCGCCGGGACGACGGAGGTGGCGTCGAGCAGTGTGGTCAGGTGGTCGACCATGAAGTTGCTGACGCCGATGGCGCGGACCTTGCCGTCGGCCAGCAGCTTCTCCAGGGCGCGGTAGGCAGCGAGGGTCCGGTCGAAGTCCGAGGGCAGGGCCTGGTGCAGGATCAGCAGGTCGATCCGGTCCACCCCGAGCTTGGCGGCGCTCTTGTCGAAGCCGTGCAGGGTCTCGTCGTAGCCGTAGTCGCTGATCCAGATCTTGGTCTCGATGAAGAGGTCGTCGCGGGGTACCGCGGAGTCGCGGATCGCCTGGCCGACCTCGCGTTCGTTGCCGTACGCGGCGGCGGTGTCGATGTGCCGGTAGCCGAGGTCGAGCGCGGACCTGACGGCGGCCTGGGTCTCCTGGGGCGGGGTCTGGAAGACACCGAGTCCGAGGGCGGGCATCTCGACGCCGTTGTTGAGGGTGAGGGTCTGCATCACAGGGACCTTTCCTTGCGGTGGGGCATGAGGAGGGTGAGGACGGTCACGACCGCGAGCGCGAGCAGGATGGCGGAGCCGGTCAGGGCCGCACCCGAGCGGGCCGCGATGTCGGCGGCCGCGTGGCCTGTGGAGACGGCGGCGGCCACGGCGGTCAGGATGCTCAGGCTCAGCGCGCTGCCGATCTGGTGCACGGTGTTGACCAGGCCCGCGCCTGCCCCCAAGTCCGCGGGAGCGACGCCGTCGACACCGCTGGAGGTCAGCGGGGCCAGCGCCAGACCCTGGCCGGCACCGATCAGCACCATCGGCAACGCCACTCCCGTCAGGTAGGGGGTGTGCAGGTCGAGGCGGCTGAGCCACACCATCCCCGCTGTGGTCAGGACGATGCCGGTGAGGAGCACCAGCGGCCTGCCGGCCTTCTCCAGCAACCGCGGCACCTGGACAGCGAAGACGAAGTTGACCAGCGTCATCGGAAGAAAGGCGAGCCCGGCCTGCAGCGGCGTCCAGTGGTAGACGCTTTGTACGAACTGCGCGGTGAAAAAGAAGAACCCCATCATCGCGCCCATGTAGAGCATCCGCGCGACATACGCTCCGCTGCGCTCCCGGCTGGCGAACAGCCGCAGCGGCACGATCGGCTGCGCGGCTCGCCCCTCCACCCGGACGAACAGCGCCGGCATCACCACACCGGCCGACAGCGCTATCAGGGTGACGGGGGTGGTCCAGCCGAAGTCGGCCGCGTTGATGATGCCGAGGACCAGGGCCGTTGAGCCCAGTGTCGCCGACAGCGCCCCGGCGATGTCGAAGCGGCCTCGGCGGCGCTCGGTCTCGGGAAGGAACCGCGCCGCCAGGACCATCATGACGATGCCGGCCGGGACGTTGAGGAAGAATCCGGCCCGCCATGAGATCAGGTCGGCGACCAGCCCGCCGACGACCAGGCCGAGGGCCGCCCCGAGACCGGCCACCGCGCTGTACGCGGCCATCGCCCGATTGCGGGCCCGGCCTTCGGCGAAGGTGCGCGTGAGCAGGGACAGGGCGGAGGGGGCCAGTACCGCGGCGCCGATGCCCTGGAGCGCGCGGGCGCAGATCAGCCCCCACTGGGTCTGTGCGGCGCCCACCAGGAGCGACGTCAGCGAGAAGACGATCAGGGAGAACAGGAACACCCTGCGGTTTCCGAACAGGTCCCCGGCCCGGGCCCCGGGAGCAGCAGCCCGCCGAAGACCAGGACGTAGGAGTTGGTGATCCAGGACAGGCCGGTCTCGGAGAGCCCCATGTCGGACCGGATCTGCGGCAGGCCGGTGAACACGATGGCGTTGTCGAGGATGACCATGAAGTAGCTGATGCAGATGATCGAGAGGATCAGCGTCGCCCGGACCGGGCGGCCGGTCGGCTCGACTGCCGCCGGCACCGGCAACGCCTCGCGGTGCTGGATGACGCGTCGGTCCGCATCGGCAGAATCCTCGACCTCACCCGCACCGCAGAGGAACTCGTCGACCTCGTGGTGCCCCGGTTCGCGGACTTCGCCAGCGTGGACCTGTTCCAGTCGGTGATGGAAGGCGACGAACCCACGTCGGAGGGCTGGGCCGACCTCGTCGCCCTGCGCCGCGTCGCCCATGTGTCCCTCGACCCCGGCACCCCGGAAGCAGCGATCGCACTGGGAGGCACCGACGTCTACCCGCCGCACTCGCCGCCCATGCGGGCTCTGCGCACCGGGCAGGCGGTGCTCAGCACCAGCGGCGACCCGGGCCTCGAACGCTGGCTGCAGGGGATGCCCGCAAGGGCCGCGAAGCTGCGCGAGGGAAGGGCACGCGGCCTGACCGTCACGTCAGTCCTCGCGGTCCCGCTCATCGCGCGCGGCACCACCCTCGGCGTAGCGATGCTCGTACGCACCCGGCCGGACCCGTTCAACGAGGACGACTCCACGCTGGCCAGGGAGCTGGCCGGCCGGGCGGCCCTGAGTGTGGACAACGCCCGCCGCTACACCCGCGAGCGCACCGCCGCCCTCACGTTGCAGCGCAGCCTGCTGCCGCGCGGCTCCGTGCGGCAGTCAGCCGCGGATGTCGCCTGCCGCTATCTGCCCATCGACGCACGAGCCGGCGTCGGCGGTGACTGGTTCGACATCATCTCGCTCTCCGGCGCGCGGGTCGGTCTCGTGGTCGGTGACGTGGTCGGGCACGTCATCCAGGCGTCGGCGACCATGGGCCGGCTCCGTACGGCCGTCCAGACCCTCGCCGACGTCGACCTCCCGCCCGACGAACTGCTCGCGCACCTGGACGACCTGGTGCTCCGGCTCACCGCCGACGACGAGACCGGCGCTCCCACCGGAGCCGACGAGACCGGCGCGCCCGGTGCCACCTGCCTGTACGCCGTCTACGACCCGGTGTCCCGCAGGCTCATCGCCGCCGGCGCCGGGCACCCACCGCCCGTGATCCTGGAACCCGGTGGCGCCACCCGTGTCCTCGATGTCAGCGCCGGCCCGGTGCTCGGGGTGGGCGGTCTGCCGTTCGAGGCCACGGAGGTCGAACTGCCGGAGGGCAGCCTCGTCGCGCTGTTCACGGACGGCCTGGTGGAAGCCGCCGATCACGACCGGACGCCGGTACTTCCCGGCTGTGCGAAGTGCTGGCGCGCTCGGGCGCGTCGCTGGAAAGCCGCTGCGACGCCGTCCTCACCGCGCTGCTGCCCGAGGACCCGCGCGACGACGTGGCCCTTGTCCTCGCGCGCACCAGGGCGCTGCACGCCGGGCAGGTCGGGGCGTGGGACCTGCCAGCCGAGGTCGAGGTGGTCGCCGAGGCACGTCGGCTCGCCATGGCCCAGCTGGAGGAGTGGGGCTGGACGAGGCTGCCTTCGTCACCGAACTCGTGGTGAGCGAACTGGTCACCAACGCGATCCGCTACGGCGCCGCCCCGATCCAGCTGCGGCTCATCCACGACCGCACCCTCATCTGCGAGGTCTCCGACGGCAACTCCACCTCTCCCCACCTGCGTCGGGCCCGCATCTTCGACGAGGGCGGCCGAGCGCTGCTGCTGGTCGCCCAGCTCACCAGCAGCTGGGGCACTCGGCACACGGCGACCGGCAAGACGATCTGGGCGGAACAGGCACTCACCTGACTGGGCCGTCACACCCTGAGCCGGAGGCGTACAGCGCGGCGGCGATTTCGGCTTGGGTCCGGCCGAGGGGAGGCGCACGATGTCCATCGTGTTGCGTGACCGGCTCCGGCACCGCGGTCGGGCGTCGGGGAGCGGAGGGCTGCTGAGGGGTTGCCGTCAGATGCCCCGGCAGAAGCACACCAGGGCCTGCGCGGTGGCCGGCTGGACGGTCCTGGACGTCCCAAGTGCCGCGCAACCAGCCCTGGATGGGGTGCAGCGGGGTTCGACGTGGTCGGCACAAGCCGAGACACCTCATGCGTCACCCGCTCGCCGGTGTGACGGTTCTCGGCCTCGATGTGGCCGTCGACGCCACGGTCGCCGGAGTGGTCCAGGAGGTGAGCGAGGGGTGCGGGCGGATCGACGTCTTGGTCAACAACCCCGGCCACCGGGCCCCGACCAGGATTCCCCGTGGCAGCGTCGCGCCAGGGCTCAGGTCGTCTTGGTCTGGCCGCCGTCGATGAGGAATTCGGCGCCTGTGATGTTCGCGGCGCGGGACGAGGCCAGGAAGAGCGCGAGGTTGGCGACCTCCTGAGGTTCGGTGAAGCGTCCCGTGGTGATGCCCATCTGCTGTGGCACCACCACGTCCATGGCCTCCTGGGCACTGGTCCCTGCGTCGGCCGCCACGGCCTCGGCGAAGCCGCCGGGGGCGGTCCAGAACGGGGTGCGGACCGGTCCCGGAGCGGTGGCGTTCACCCGGACACCGCGCGGCGCAAACTCCTCCGACAGCGCCTTGGTGAGGCTGGTCAGCGCTGCCTTGGCCGCCGAGTAGTCCACCACGGTGGGGAAGGGCAGCCGGGCGTTGAGGGAACTGATGTTGACGACCGCGCCTCCGCCGTCCGCGAGCAGGTGCGGCAGCGCGGCGCGGCTGGCGCGGACGGCGCTGAAGAAGTTCAGGTCGAAGCCCCGCTTCCACTGTGCGTCGTCGATGGCGAGGAAATCGGTGCGGGGCTCGGTGGCTCCGACGTTGTTGACCAGGACGTCGATCCTGCTGTGGCGTTCCATCGCCGCCTGGATCAGTGCATCCACGCCTTCGCTGGTAGCCAGATCGCCGGCGACGAAGGCCACGTCATATGTCTCGCGCAACGCGGCCAGCTCAAGGGACTCGGAACGGCTGCCGGCGACCACACGCACGCCCTCACGCAGGAACGCCTCGGTGATGGCCAGGCCGATGCCCTTGCCGGCGCCGGTGACGACGGCGACTTTGTCGGTGAGCTCCAGATCCATCGGCACGCACTCCTGGTCATGAACTCGGCATGGATTTCTCTCATGAATCAGGTATTCACGGGCATTGTGTGCGTCGGACCCCATGCGCTCTCGCAGGCACGCCGTGCCCTGCTGTCGGGGTGTGAGACCACCGTCAGCCGGGGTCGGTCCTCGACTGATCCTCTGGCCCGGAGATCGCATCGGCCCCAACCTTCGGTGCGCGTCCAGCCGCACCGTCCGCGATCGCGCCCGCCGAATGCGTCCGATGGTGTGCACCCCGATGTCACGCAGTTCTTCGCTCAGCCGCTTGCGGAGCAGATCGGACGCTTCCGTCGCGCCTACGCCCCCATCGAGAAGTCGGTACGCCAACGGCTGCAACACCCGGGGGAACCGTGCAGCCTTGTATTCCTGGTCGGTCAGCCTGCGCACTCGGACAGGCTCGCCCACCCCACACCCAGACCGGTTGCAGCAGCTGGTTCACGTAGTCCACGCCTTGCTGGAAGAGTGGTGGGACACCAAGGGCCGCAACAGGCAGTCGGCGAGGTTGGGCCGGCGGACCTCCTGAGGCGGCTTCATCCTCCGATGCCGGTGATGCTGGGCCGAACCCCGGCCACGTCAGGGTTGTTCGTCCTCGGCCCCGTCTGCGGCTGCCTTCGCCTTGACGTGGTCCTGGTCATCTGCTGCTCGATCTCCCTGGCCGTTCTTAGTGCCAGGCACGAAAGTCCCAAATGTCATGAGTTGCAGCGGTCCGGGAACCTTCAGGCCGGCTTTTGTCGATCTCCCCGACCTCGCCCACCAACGAGTGCACGACGGGCGATCGTTGAGAGAACTCGCCAGCTCGTCGCAGTCACAGCGGCACGGTTGGGTTGCCCCTGCCTCGGCTACCAAGGGCGCTCACCTCCAGGAAATGACGAGCACCATCAACACGCTTGCTGGCTCCTGGAGAGCCCATCCGGTGCGTGATGCAAACATCGCTCGCCGTCCACGTGGCCCGCAGGCACGGCGAGCAGGTGCCTGAGACGCTGCTGGCGATCCAGGCGGCCGGGCGGGAGACGACCCGGGAGTTGCCGCGCTGGAGCAGCTAGCCAGCCGCAACGCGAAGCGGTCGCCCTGGCGGCATAGGGCCTGTCCAACGACCAGATCGCCGACCACATGGTGATCAGCCCGATGACCGCGAGAATCCACCTCAACCGGGCCATGACCAAACTCCACACCCGCGACCGGGCCCAACTCGTGGTCCCCGCATACGAATCCGGTCTAGTCGCTCCGCGCAACCGCTGACAGCCGGGCAGCTGTTGGCAGCTGTTGTGCTGGGAGGAGGCACGTGACCGGCCGGCCGACCAGCGCGGCTACGATCCCGAGCACACCTGCTCCCAGCAGGGCGCTCACCACCCCCGCTGCAGCCCCAGCAGCCAGACCGCCGCTGCGGCCAGCACAGCGAAACTGCCGGCTGTCCTGCAGCACGAGGGGAGAGGGATCGCAGATCAGGCGGTCGCACCGATCACAGCAGGCCCGGCACGCCGACGAAACCCTGCACCGACGTGCTGCGCAGCCGATCGAACCGGGACCCGCCGAGGATCACCAGCAGGAACGACGGCGCGAGGGCCGCCACGGCGGCCGGGAGCCCGCCACCGATCCCGGCAAAACCCCGACCGGAACCACGGGCGTGCTGCCGGGCTGCGGCTCAGGCGTCGATGATGACGGGGATGATGAGGGGCTTGCGGCGGTGCGTGCGGAACGCCCAGTTCGCCACGGCGCGGGCGAGAAGCTGTTCGAGTTGGCGCGCGTCCCCGACACCTTCCTCGGCCGCGGTGGCCAGGGTCTTCTCGATGACGGGGATGACCGGCTCGAAGGTGGTGTCGTCGTGGACGAAGCCACGGGCCAGGAAGTCGGGGGCCTCCGCGAGGGCGCCGGTGTCCGCGTCGACGATCGCCACCACCGTGACGACGCCTTCCTCTGCGAGGGTGAGGCGGTCCTTGAGGGACGCCTCGGTGGCGCCGCCGACTTCCATGCCGTCCACGTAGACGTTGCCGGCGGGAACCTTGCCGGTGATGGACGCGCGCCCGTCGACGAGGTCGACGACGACGCCGTCCTCGGCGATGACGACCCGGTCGGGGTCGACGCCGGTACGGATGGCGAGGTCGCCGTTGGCCCGCAGATGGCGCCATTCGCCGTGCACGGGCATGACGTTGCGGGGTTTGACGATGTTGTAGCAGTAGACGAGTTCGCCGGCGCTGGCGTGCCCGGAGACGTGCACCTTGGCGTTGCCCTTGTGGACCACGTGGGCGCCCCACCGGGTAAGTCCGTTGATCACCCGGTAGATGGCGTTCTCGTTGCCGGGGATGAGGGAGCTGGCGAGCAGGACGGTGTCGCCCTTGCCGATACGGATCATGTGGTCGCGGTTGGCCATCCTTGACAGCGCAGCCATCGGTTCGCCCTGGGAGCCGGTGCACACCAGAGTGATCTTGTGGTCCGGGAGCTTCTCCAGCTCCTTCGTGCTCACGACCAGGCCGGAGGGGACCTTCAGGTAGCCCAGGTCGCGGGCGATGCCCATGTTGCGGACCATCGACCTGCCGACGAAGGCGACCTTGCGGCTGTGCTGGTGGGCGGCGTCCAGGACCTGCTGGATGCGGTGCACATGGCTGGCGAAGCTGGAGACGATGACCCGGCGCGGCGCGGTGCGCATCACCTGCTCGATCGCTGGGTTCAGCTCACGCTCGGAAGTGGTGAAGCCGGGGACCTCGGCGTTGGTGGAGTCGGTGAGGAACAGGTCCACGCCCTCCTCACCGAGGCGGGCGAAGGCGCGCAGATCGGTGATGCGATCGTCGAGAGGGAACTGGTCCATCTTGAAGTCGCCGGTATGCAGCACCATCCCGGCCCGGGTGCGGATCGCGACCGCGAGACTGTCCGGGATCGAGTGGTTGACCGCCACGAACTCACAGTCGAAGGGCCCGAAGCCGCGCCTGTCGCCCTCCCGTACCCGCACCGTGCGCGGCCGGATGCCGTGCTCCTTGAGCTTGGCCTCCAGGAACGCCAGAGTCAGCTTGGAGCCGACGACGGGAATGTCGGACCGCTCGCGCAGCAGGTACGGCACGGCGCCGATGTGGTCCTCGTGGCCGTGGGTGAGCACCACGGCCACGATGTCGTCCAGCCGGTCCCGGATCGAGGTGAAGTCCGGCAGGATGACGTCCACGCCGGGCTGGGTCTCCTCGGGGAACAGCACGCCGCAGTCGACGATGAGCAGCTTGCCCGCATGCTCGAAGACGGTCATATTGCGGCCGATCTCACCCAGGCCGCCCAGGGCGACGACCCGCAGCCCTCCTTCGGGAAGGGGCGGGGCGGCTTTAAGTTCGGGGTGCGGATGACTCATACCTTGACGTTACCCGTACTGAGGGAGGGGATGATCCACTGCCTGTGTGATCTCTCCTTCCGACGGACCGGGGCACCCGCAGCGGCTGCCCCGAGATGTCGCATTACTCCGGCGGCCGGTCAAGGGAGTGGCAAAGGCGGTACCACCTTCCGTGGGTGAACCGGCGGCGCATCGGATCGCTGTCTCATCAAAGGATGACGCGATGGGCAGCGGCAAGAGAGGATGGTTGGTCGTGTGCCCCCGGGCGGTTCTGCGCAGACGGCGCCCGTAGAGCACGTGTCCGGATGCTCCAGCGAACGGTGGGGGCCAAGCGCCCGCAGTGGTGGAACGCCGGGGAGGTTGTCCTCGGAGTGGACACTCATCGGGATGTACACGTCGCCGCGGTGCTCTCCTGGACCGGTGCGGTGCTTGGCGTCCTTTCCTGCTACCGCGTCCGGCTACCGTCGGCTTCTTGAGCGGGCGTGCGGGTTCGGGTCCGCACCCGGCTGCCGGTGTCGCGGGCCGGAGTGGAGGCGACCGGCTGCATGTGCCCGCGGGGCTGTCCCGCCCGGCACATCGAGGTGATCGACATGAACCGGCCCGCCCGGGCGGCTCGCCGCAGGAATGGCAAGTCGGACCCGGCCGATGCGCAGGAGGCAGCGTGGGCGGTGCTCAGTGGCCGGGCCCGGGTCCAGGCAAAGGCCGGCGGCGGGCCGGTGCAGAGTGGCCGGATGTTCGCACTCGATGATGCGGCTGATCCGGGTGGCGGTGCAGACTGTGGGGAGAATTGGCGGGTGCTGTCCCGCGGCGGGGTCTGACCCTCGCCGCCCGCGGGGCTTCCGGCGCGAGGAAGTCGGGCGAGTAGCCCCGGAGGAGCAGGACCAGGGCGAGCACGCGACTCGTCGGCGACAGCCTCGCTCGCGTCCGGTGCCGCCCGGTGCCGAACGGCAGGAGACGTCCGAGCTGCCCGGCCTCTGAAAGCCGTTGGCGATCTCCCACAGGACGTCCGGTGCGGCCGCGAGACGTACATGCGCACATCGCCGGATGTGAAGTGCGCGCGCAGCGTGAGCCGCCCGGCCATGAGCGCGAACCCCCGCCGAGGATCATGGAGCCGCGTGAAGGATGGCCAGCGGCCATTGACCCGATCAGCGAGCGGCGTCCAGGTCCACGGCCAGGTCCTCTGTCTCCGTCCAGAACCGTTCGTCCGCGTCCTGGAGCCTGGAGGCCGCGTGCTTCATGTGGGTCAGCGCGGCGGCGCGGGCCGCGTCCGCATCGCCGGTGCCGATCGCGGCAAAGATGGCGTGGTGTTCGTTGCGGACCTCTTCGATGAAGTCCCCGCGGCGGGCCTCGTTGGCGCGGGTGACGCGGATGCCGCTGCGCATGATCTCGCCCAGATAACGCACGGTCGAGACCATGACCGCGTTGCCGGTCGACTCGGCGATGGACCGGTGGAAGGCCAGGTCCTCCTCCACACCGTCACCGCCGGCCGCGACCGCCGCGTCGATCGCGTCCAGGGCCTCCCGCCTACGGGAGAGGTCGGCGGCCGGGGCGCGGGTGGCCGCGAGGGACGCGGCCTCGCCCTCCATCGCGCGCCGCACTTCCACGATCTGCAGGACCTTGGACCTGGTGTCGGCGGCCTCGGCCTCCAGGTCGAGCGGCCGGGTGCGGCGCGGCAGGATGAACACGCCGCGGCCCTGGCGCGGCTCGACCAGGCCGGCGTTGCGGAGCCGGGACACGGCCTCGCGCACCACCGTACGGCTGACGCCGAGCTGCTTGACCAGCTCGACTTCCGTCGGCAGCTTGTCGCCCTCGGCCAGCCGTCCGGACTCGATTTCCTCCGCGAGGATCGCGGCGACCTGATCCGCGAGCCGGACGGGACCGCTCACCTTGGAAAACATGGTGTTCAGTCTATCGGCGCGGACCCCGTCGAACTCGCCGAGAGAGGCTCGACGACCGCCTCCGGGTGCGCCTCGACGTAGTCGCGTACCACCGACTCGAAGCTCGGGTCGGGCTCCAGGCCGAGGGCGGCGGCGCGGGTGTTGTCGAACTGGGCGGGCCATGAGCCCACGATGGCCTCGACCGCCGGATCGGGTGCGATCGTCACCAGGTCGGCGACGGAGTCCCCGGCGACCCGCCGCAGTGTGGCGAGTATGTCGGCGACGGACACCGTGAGCGCCGGCAGGTTGACCGGCACCCCGCCGTCGATCCGGCCCGGACCGCAGCCACGCTCGGCCTCGGCGATGCGCAGGATGCCCTCGACGGTGCGCTGCGGTGAGGCCAGGGCCACCCGCAGGGCGGGGTCGACCGGGCAGGTCGCCGGCAGGCCCGCGAGCGGTTCGCGGACGATCCCGGACAGGAAGCCGGAGGCGGCCGCGTTCGGCTTGCCCGGCCGCACCGACACGGTCATCAGCCGGGCCACCCGCCCGTCGAGGAATCCGCGCCGCGTGTACTCGGCGACGAGCTGCTCGCAGACCAGCTTCTGCGTCCCGTAGCTCGACCGTGGGGTAGGCAGCGTCGCCTCGCTGACCACCGGCGGCAGCGGCAGCGCCGGGTCGGAGCCGTACACCGCGACGCTGCTGGAGAACACGACGCGTACCGTCGGCCCACCGGCGGCCGACTGTGCCCGCGCGGCGTCGAGCAGCGCCCTGGTCGTGTCCAGGTTGGCGCTCATCCCAAGATCGAAGTCGGCCTCGCACTCGGCCGAGACAGCGGAGGCGAGATGGATCACCACGTCCACCGGCTCCGCGAACACCTCGCCGATCCGGTCGGTCAGATCGCCCTGCACGATGTCGACCAGCGAATCGGCTCCTTCGGATGCCTCCGGCGGTACGAACCGGTCGGCGAGGACGAGCCGGTCGACGGGCTCGCCGCGGAACGTCCGGCGCTCCAGCAGTGCCGCGGCGACCCGGCGGCCCAGGAAGCCGAAGCCACCTGTGATGACGATCCTCATGCGGTTTCTTCTCCTCGGAATCCTCGGACGTGGAGGTGGTTCTTCAGCCAGCCGAGCCCCTCGCTCGTACCGGCGCGGGGGCGGTACTCGCAGCCGATCCAGCCGTCGAAGCCCAGCTCGTCGATGACGGTGAACAGATGGTCGATGGCGAGTTCGCCCTGGTCGGGCTCATGGCGGTCGGGCACGCCCGCGATCTGCAGGTGGCCGACCCGGCCGGTCGGCAGGTCCCGGCGCAGGGTCGTGGTGAGGTCACCCTCGACGATCTGGCAGTGGTAGAGGTCGAGCTGCACCTTGAGATTCGGCGCGCCCACCGACTGGGCCACGGCGTGCGCCTCGGCCTGCCGGCTCAGGAAGTAGCCGGGCATGTCACGGCCGTTGATCGGCTCGATCAGGATGTCGACGCCGACCGCTGCGGCCTTCTCGGCGGCCCAGGCGAGATTGGCCAGGTACGTGTCCCGGGTCGCGGGCATGGCGTCGGGCCCGACCAGTCCGGCCATCACGTGCACCCGGGGGCTGCCGAGGGCCGCCGCGTACTCCAGGGCCCGTTCGATCCCGGAGCGGGTCTCGGCCTCGCGCCCGGGTAGCGCCGCGGTACCGCGCTCGCCGGAGTCCCAGGCGCCGGGCGGTGCGTTGAAGAGGACCTGGCGCAGGCCGTTCTCGTCGAGCAGGCGGCGCAGTTCGGCGGCCTCGTAGGCGTACGGGAAGAGGTACTCGACGGCCTCGAAGCCGTCCGCCGAGGCCGCGGCGAAACGGTCGGGGAAATCGTGCTCGGTGTACATCATCGACAGGTTCGCGGCGAACCTCGGCATGGTGTGTCTCCTCGGTCGGGCCGGCGGTTGACGATCCGGACCGGCTAGCGGTTGACGATCTGCTTCTTCGTGGTGAGCACCGCGCCCGCGCCGACGACGAGGCTGAGCGCCAGCACGTACATCGGGAGCTCGGTCGAACCGGTCGCGTCCTTGAGCGCGCCGATCATGTACGGGCTGACGAAGCCGGCCAGGTTGCCCACCGAGTTGATGACGGCGAGACCGGCCGCCGCGGCTGCGCCGCCCAGGAACGCGGTCGGCAGCGACCAGAACAGCGGGGCACAGGTCAGCACACCGGCCGCGGCGAAGGACAGCGCGGCCAGGGACAGTGCGGTCGACCCGGACCAGCTCGCCGCGAGCGAGAAGCCGACGGCGCCCATCAGCGACGGGATCACCAGGTGCCAGCGGCGCTCACGGTGCCTGTCCGCGGACCGCCCGAACACGTTCATCGCGACGAGCGCGGCAAGGAACGGCACGGCGCTCAGCACACCGATCGCGAGGCTGCCCTCGATGCCGGTGGACTGGACGAAGGTGGGCATCCAGAAGGTCAGGGCGTACTGGCCCATCACGAAGCAGAAGTAGATGAGGCACATCAGCCACACCTTGGGCTCACGGAAGGCGTCCCACACCTTGCCGTGCACGGTCTGGTGCGCGGTGTCCTCGGCGATCGCCCGCTCGACGATGCCTTTCTCCTCGTCGCTGAGCCACTTCGCGTCGCGCACTCCGTTGTCGAGGTAGAACAGGGTCGCCACACCGATGATCAGCGCCGGGATGGCCTCCAGCAGGAACATCCACTGCCAGCCCTGCCAGCCGTTCACGCCCTGGAAACGGTCCATGATCCAGCCGGAGAGCGGGTTGCCGAAGATGCCGGCGACCGGGATGGCGGACATGAACAGCGCGATCACGCGGGCCCGCCGGTGCGAGGGGAACCAGTAGGTGCAGTAGAGGATCACGCCCGGGTAGAAGCCGGCCTCCGCTGCACCGAGCAGGAACCGGAGCACGTAGAAGGTCGTCTCGCTGTTGACGAACATGAACGACGCCGAGACCAGGCCCCAGGTGATCATGATCCGGGCGATCCAGGTACGGGCGCCGATGCGCTGCAGCATCAGGTTCGACGGCACCTCGAAGAGGAAGTAGCCGATGAAGAACAGACCGGCGCCCAGGCCGTACGCGGCCTCGCTGAAACCGAGGTCGTCCGACATCTGCAGCTTGGCGAAGCCGACGTTGACGCGGTCCAGGTACGAGAAGACGTAGCAGAGGATCAGGAAGGGGACGATGCGTCGTACGACCTTGCGGAAGACGGCGTTCTCACGGGCGAGGTCGGGGGAGGCCTCGTCCGTCGTCGCAGACAGGGACATGCAGCAATCCTTCGTAAGCGGCTCAGGGGATTCTCTGACGGGGTGGGGGGCTGGTCACCACGCTGCTCGGAACGTGGACCTCAGTTCGTCGATCGCGTGACGGGGGAGTGGCTCAGGGCGACGATCGGTCAGGAGCCAGAGGCGTGCCGTCTCCTCGAGTTCCTCGAGGACGGCGAGGGCGGTGGCCGGGTCGGGACCCCAGACGACGGGGCCGAGACGTTCCAGCAGCACGGCCCTGATCGGGGTGCCGCCCGCCGCCCGGTCGGCGATCCGGGCGGTCACCAGGTCGGCCACGCGCGGATCGCCGGGCCGGTGGTAAGGGACGAGCGGAACGTGCCCCACCTTCATCACGTAGTACGGGGTGATGGGCGGGAGCACGTCGTCCTGGTGCCACACACCGGCCAGGGTGAGCCCGACCAGGTGCGTGGAGTGGGTGTGGACGACGAACCGGGCCGTGGGGTCGGCCTCGTAGATGCGCCGGTGCAGCGCGAGCGTCTTGCTGGCGCGGTCGCCCGCCACCTGCGCACCGGAGGCGTCGACCAGAGCGAGCCGGTCGGGGTCGAGGAAGCCGAGGGCGGCGTCGGTGGGCGTGATCAGGTGGCTGTCGCCGACCCGCGCGCTGATGTTTCCGGCGCTGGCGTGCACGTATCCCCGGGCGAACAGGCTGGTCCCGACCCGGACGATCTCGCGGCGCGCGGCGTCCACGGTGGTGTCCGGTGTGGTGTCCGTGGTCCCGTCGATGGTCACGACGCCTCCCCGTCCAGGAGGGCCAGCGAGTCTGTGAAGAAGCCGGGGCCGCCGAAGTTGCCGGACTTGAGGGTGATGTGGAGGGTGTCGCCGCCGGGCAGTGTCGCCGCGCACCACGGCACGCCTGGGGCGATCTGCGGTCCGATACGGAGCCGGGTGATGCCGAGCGCCTGGACGACGGCGCCCGAGGTCTCGCCGCCCGCGACGACGAGCCGGCGGACCCCGCGCTCCACGAGTCCCCGCGCCACGCGGGCCAGTGTCCGCTCCACCAGCTCACCGGCCTCGGCGGCACCGAGCCGGCCCTGGACGGCCCGTACCGTATCGGGTGCCTCGGTGGAGTGGACGAGGACCGGCCCGTCGGCGAGGTGCGCGTCGGCGAAGGTGAGCGCCTGCCCGGCCACGTCCTCACCGGCCGCGATCCGCAGCGGGTCCACGCTGAACGCGGGTTGTCCGGTGCGCAGGAACTCCAGCACCTGCCCGTTTGTGGCGACGGACACCGAACCGGAGACGACGGCGGCATGCCCGCCGACCGGCGGCAGCTGCGCGGCCGCGGCGGACGGCTCGAAGTCCCAGTTCGCGGGCAGCCCGATCGCGAGTCCGGAACCGGCGGTCACCAACGGCAGGTCCCGTACCGCCTCGCCGAGCCGCACGAGGTCGTCGTTGGACACGGCGTCGACGATCGCGACCCCGACACCCTCCTTGCGCAGCTCGTCGAACCGGGTCCGGACGGCGTCGGCGCCGCCCGCGACGACGGTGTGGTCGACGAGACCGACGGGCCGCCCGGTCTGCGCCTGCAGTACGGAGACGAGGTTCGGGTCGGTCATCGGCGTGAGCGGATGGTGCCGCATCCCGCTGTCGCTGAGCAGGACGTCACCGACGAAGAGGTGGCCCTTGAAGACAGTGCGGCCGTTGTCGGGGAATGCCGGGGTGGCGACCGTGAAGTCCGCGCCCAGGGCGTCCATCAGCGCCTCGGTGACCGGGCCGATGTTGCCCGCGGGGGTGGAGTCGAAGGTGGAGCAGTACTTGAAGTAGATCTGCTCGGCACCGGCGGACCGCAGCCAGGCGAGGGCCCGGAGGGAGGCGTCGACGGCGTCGGATGCGGGGGTCGTCCGCGACTTGAGGGCGATGACGACGGCGTCGGCGTCGATGGCCTGCGCGTCGGTCCGGTCCTCCGGTACGTCGATCAGCTGGACGACGCGCATGCCTGCCCGCACGAGGTTGTTCGCGAGGTCGGTGGCGCCGGTGAAGTCGTCGGCGAGGCAGCCGAGCCGGATTCCCATGTCAGCCCTCCGCCTTGGGCAGGTCCGTCGGATCCGCGAGGCCGGCCGGCTTCGGCAGGTCCACGCCCGGGAAGATCTTGATCACCGCGCTGTCGTCCTCGCCGCCGAGCCCGGAAGCCGAGGCGTGCAGGAACATCTGGTGCGCGGTGGAGGCCAGGGGGAGCGGGAACCTGTCGGGTCGCGCGGCGTCGAGCACCAGCCCGAGGTCCTTGACGAAGATGTCGACTGCGGACAGCGGCGTGTAGTCCCCGGCGAGCACATGCGCCATGCGGTTCTCGAACATCCAGGAGTTGCCCGCGCTGTGTGTGATGACCTCGTACAGGGCTTCGGCCGGGACCCCGGCCTTGATGCCGAGGGCCATCGCCTCGGCCGCCGCCGCGATGTGCACGCCTGCGAGCAGCTGGTTCACGATCTTGACCTTGGAGCCGAGCCCGGCCCGCTCGCCCAGCCGGTAGACCGTGCTGCTCATGGCCTCCAGGACCGGGTCGGCGAGCGCGTACGCGGCGGGGGAGCCGGAGGTCATCATCGTGAGCTCACCGGCGGCCGCGCGGACGGCGCCGCCGGAGATGGGGGCGTCCAGGTACAGCACGCCCTTCTCGGCCAGCCGCCCCTCCAGCTCGGCGGACCAGCCCGGGTCGACCGTTGAGCACATCACGTAGACGGCACCCGGGCGGAGCCGGTGGGCGGCGCCTTCGGGGCCGAACAGCACGGCCTCGACCTGCGCGGCATTGACCACGACGCCGACGACGACGTCCGTCTCGGCGGCGAGGGCGGCGGGGGAGGCGTACGCGGTGCCGCCGTCCCGGGCGAAGTCCTCCGCCACCTGCGGACGGAGGTCGTGGACCCCCACCTCGTGGCCCGCGCCGCGCAGGCTGCGTGCCATGCCGAGACCCATGGCCCCGAGCCCCACCACGCCCACGCGCGGCCGTGCCGACCTGTCTGGCGTCTGCTGGTCGTTCATGCCCATCCTCGTCCTGCTGTGCGGCTCTCTCACCGGGCGCGGCCGGTCTCGTACCGAGCGCGCCTTGCTCGATCGCCCCGGTCGTGCGGCGATCGGGTCATATGATGACCTGAGGATGGACTCCCTGCCTACTGTGATGCCGGTCACATGAATGCGGGGTGGCGGTCAGGGTCGTCCCGGAGGCCTGCCGACGTGCCTCGGGCGAGGCGCTGACACTGGCTGCCGGACATTTCCGCACCGCGGCAGTTGGGTCCTGGGTGGTGCGGTACAGCGGGTTCGGCGGAGATGCGCGAGGCGGCGAAGGCCGCCGCGGGTGCGGCGAACGGTGTGGTGTCAGAACCCTTGACGCGCCGGAACGGTGTCCTCCATGATCCCGGCGGAAACGTTTCCATGGAAACGATTCCGCCATTCCTCGGGCCTGTTCACCCGGGGACGCACAGCGTTCGCACCCGAGAGGCGACCATGGACAACACCGTGACCATCAAGGATGTCGCTGCCCGTGCGGGCGTCTCCGTGGGCACCGTCTCGCGTGTGCTGTCCGGTAGCCCCGCGACCTCGGCCGCTGCGCGGGAGCGCGTGAGGAGCGCCGTCACGGAGCTCGGCTACCGGCCCGACGCGCGTGCGCGCGCTCTGCGCTCGGCCCGCAGCAATGCGGTGGGCCTGCTCCTGTCCGACGTACGCAACCCGTTCTTCGCCGAAGTCGCGCACGGTGCCGAACAGGCGGCGCTCGCTTCGTCCTACGTGACCCTGCTCGCCAACGCGAACGAGGACACCACGCAACAGGACACCTACCTGGAGGCGTTCCTCACCCAGCGGGTCGACGGGATCATCGTCGCCCCGCAGGGCGAGGGCAGCGGCAACCTGCGCGCGCTCGAACAGGCCCGCACTCCTCTGGTGTTCGTCGACCGGACGGTTGAGGACTTCGACGTCCCCAGTGTGACCGCCGACAACGCACAAGGCGTCGATCTCGCCGTCGCCCATCTCGCCTCCCGCGGCCACACCCGGATCGGCTACATCGGGGGACCGCCGTCCGTGTCCACCGGGCGCGCCCGGCACGACGCGTTCCTGGCCGCCGCCGCCCGCCACGCCCTGGACGAGGATCCGGCACTCATCGCCGTGGGTGACTTCCGCAGCGCGAGCGGCAGCACCGCGGCCGCCACGCTGCTCGCCGGCAGACGTCCACCGACCGCACTGCTCGCCGCGGACAGCCTCATGGCTGTCGGGGCACTGGGAGAGGTACGGCGCCGGGGGCTGCGCATCGGAACCGATCTGGCACTGGTCTCGTTCGACGACATCGAATGGTTCAAGGAACTCGACCCGCCGCTGACCGTGGTGGCCCACGACGCACGCGCGCTCGGGGAGAGCGCGATGAGGCTGCTGCTGGACGTCATCGAGGGCCGGCCCGCCGAGTCCGTCGTCCAGCCCATGCGGCTCGTCGTACGCGAGTCCTCCACCGGACGGCGCGCCGACTGACCCGACCGGGCGTCATTCCCCTCACCACCGACCGCCGTTCACCCCGGCAACACCCCGACGCCCCGACCCGGGGGCTGGACGGGGAGACCGGCATGCCGACGGTGTCCCCTGCCCGCACGACGACACCGATCAAGAACCGCGCGAGGTCCTGAACGGCCCGCGCACCCCTCACCGGAAAGGACCGACCATGCGCATCGCACTCGGGAACGACCATGCGGGCCTGGCGCTCAAGGAACACGTGCGCCAGGTGCTGCTCGGCCTCGGCCACGAAGTGCTCGACCGGGGAAGCGACAGCGAGACACCCGTCGACTTCCCGGATATCACCTTCGCCACCTGCGACGCGGTACGCCAAGGCGAGGCCGACCGGGCCGTTCTGGTGTGCGGCACCGGCGCGGGCGCCCTGATGGCCGCCAACAAGATCGCCGGGATCCGGTGCGGACTGGGCCACGACGTGTACTCGGCCCACCAGGCCGTCGAGCACGACGACGCCAACGCCATCGCCATGGGCGCCTGGCTTGTCGGCCCGGCGACGGCGACCGAGGTCCTGGAGGCGTTCCTCGCCGCGACATTCGACAACGACGACGACACCGTGCGCCGTGTCGCCAAGCTCCACGAACTGGAACTCAGGTCGGCACGAGAGCTCGCCGACCGTCTCTAGGGGGTGTCCGCCCCCCCACCCCAGTCCCCACAACTCCCCACCCCCCACAGGCCGATGGCCAACCGTCCCCCGCGCATACCGCGATCGAAGGAGACCCGGCATGAGCGCGCCCAACACCCCCACCGACAGCGCCCGACCAGGACGTATCAAGACCGCACTCGCCTCCGCGGCAGGCACCTGTGTGGAGAACTACGACTTCGTCGCCTACGGCACCGCCTCCGCCCTCTACTTCGGCGATGCCTTCTTCCCCGAGTCCGATCCCGTCGTCGGCACCCTGCTCGCCTTCGTGACCCTCGGCGTGGGTTTCCTGATGCGCCCCGTCGGCGGCGCGCTCGGCGGGTACCTCGGCGACCGGCACGGCCGCAAGCCTGTACTCGTCGGTGCGCTGCTGGTCATGGGCTTCGCCACGGTCCTGATCGGCCTGCTGCCCACGTATCAGCAGGTGGGTGTCATCGCCCCCGTTCTGCTGGTCGCCATCCGGTGCGTCCAGGGCCTGGCGTTCGGCGCCGAGTGGGGTGGCGCGGTGATGATGACGTACGAGCACGCTCCCCGCAGGCGCCGCGGTCTCTACGCGGCGATACCGCAGGCCGGCAACCCGCTCGGTATCGCGTTTGCCAACATCGCGTTCCTGCTCTCCGCGTCACTCGACGGCGACTGGGCCTGGCGGCTGCCGTTCCTCGCCAGCTCCCTGCTGATCATCGTCGGTCTCGTCGTACGGATGAAGCTGAGCGAATCGCCGGAGTTCGAGGCGGCCAAGGCCGAGGGCGGCACCGTGCGCAATCCGCTCGTGTCCGTCCTGCGCGACGACTGGCGCAACATCCTGCGCATCATCGCTCTGCGCGTCGTCGAGTCGTGTGCCTACTACCTGACGGCCACGTATCTGCTGTCGTACATCACGGACCGCGACGCGGACGACCGCAGCGTCGCGCTGGCCGGCGTGGTCGTCGCGAGTCTCGTGGCCGTGGGCACCACGGTCCTGTCCGGCGCCCTGACCGACCGCGTGGGACGCCGGCCCGTCTACCTGGTGGGCTGCTTGCTGGCCGCGGCCTTCGGCATTCCGATGTACGTGATGGCCAACACCGGCGCGCCGGTGTTGATCGTTCTGGTGTTCCTCATCGCCATCGGTGTCATCCACGCGGCGTTGACGGGTACTCAGGCGGCGTGGTTCGCCGAGCTGTTCCGCACCGGAACTCGCACCTCGGGTGCCTCGCTCGGCTATCAGACGGCCGCGTCCGTGGCCGGGTTCGCCCCTTTCGTCGCCGTGCTGCTGGCCGATTCCTTCGACTGGTGGGGCCCGGCTGGCTTCTATGTGTCCGTTGCCCTCATCGGGCTCATGGGTGTGTTCGCCACGCGTGAGACATGGGGTCCGGCTCAGCGGGCGGCCGCTGCTGCCGCCGCTGAGGCGACGGTGAAGCTGGACGGTATCCCGTCGCAGCAGGCATCCCGCCATGATGCCTCCCGGCAGCGACCCTGATCCGCGATTCGGCGGTACGAACGGCGTGCCACGACCTCCCCGGGCTGTGGCACGCCGCCGCATGTGGCCTCGAGACGTCTCGCGCACCCTATGGGCTGCCAAAGTGGACCAGAGTCCGAACATCAATTACGAAGCCACGAGGCATGAGTCGGCGCGTCACTGCTCATCCAGTGATGCCTGCCGGGCAAGGAACTCCTCGAATACCGCCTTCTGCCTCGGATCCATGACCCCTTGGCGGATATTGCGGGCCTGCTCCTGGAGCCAGTACCCGCCTCGTCGGGGCCCAGGAGCTCGGCGACCACCACGCCTGTGCGAGCAACTGCCGTGCGCCCTCCTACGCGACGACGAAAGAGTGTGAACGCGCCGAACTCCGTTGGGTGGGCCAGTTCCGGCTCCTGCGTCGCAGCCTGCTTCTCGTCCCCAGCGTCACCCTTCGGGTACACGTTGGGGGCCCGGTGTTCCCAGAGCGCCGGCGTGGCCGCGGGCACCAGCACCGCGCGTTCCGCCTCTTCACGCCCCTCGCACATGAACCTGACAGGGCGGCAGGTATGCCCCCTGCTCCTGTGCCTCGTCGACCAAGGCGCACCAGGCGGATCGTCCGTACGGGGACGCTAACCTCGACGTGGACACCCGCCTGAACCTCACTGCGGGCTCGACGGTTCGCCTCCCTCGTACCGCTGCGGCCGTCGAGCAGTCGGGGCTGAGCCGCTCGGATCCGTGAGCCCCCTGCTTGCGCCCCCGCAGGCACCTCCACAGGACGAGGCGCGTTCGCCGCCGATGGTTCGGGAAGCCGAGAAGGAATAGCGCCGCTCGGCCGTCGGCGCGGCGCGGATAGCGTGCGCGAATGAAGCGGATTCAGCGGGCCGCCGGTGCGGTCGTCGGCTCAGCGGTGGGTGACGCCCTGGGCGACCCCTTCGAGTTCGCTCCCCGGGGGGCGTTCTCCGCGCGGTTTCCCGCGCCTGGTGCCGGTGGCGAGACGTGCGGAGGCGGTGGCTGGGACCCCGGCGAGGCCACTGACGACACGCAGATGGCCGTCCTGGTCGCGGAGTCGCTGCTGGAGCGGGGCGGACTGGATCTGCCGGACATCTTCGCCCGCTTCCAGCGGTGGGCAGCATCAGAGCCGAAGGACATCGGCCTGCAGACCGAAGACGTCCTGACCAACGGCATGCCCTGGGACCTCGCCGCCGCGATCCACTTCCAGGTCAACCAACGAGCAGCGGGAAACGGCTCCTTGATGCGGGCATCGACCTCCGCGGTCCACTTCGCGTCCGCCGGCCCGGAAGCCACCATGGACGCGGCCCGCCGCATCGCTGCCCTCACCCACGGCGACCGCGCGGCATGGGAGGGCACCGCGATCTTCCACGAACTCATCCGCGTCACGTTCGAGGACACCGACCCTCTCACGGCGCTCCCGGACATCCTGGCTCTTGTCCATCCCGACCACCGCGGCCGCTACGCCACCGTCCTCGCGCCCGACTGGCACCCCGATCAGGCGACCGAGTTCAACGGCGCCGTCTGGCCCTGCCTGGGCTCCGCCGTGTGGGCCCTGCGCACCACCACCAGCTTCGAAGAAGCGATACGCGCGGCCATCGACCTCGGCGGTGACACAGACACCGTCGCCGCGGTGACCGGAGGCCTCGCGGGGGCGCACTACGGGCTGAATGCAATCCCCGCCCACTGGACCCAGCCGCTTCATGTCCCCCTCCCAGGATTCGACGGACGCGTGCTGCGCCTGGCAGATCTGCTCCACCTCGCACACCGCCTCGGAGGCTGAACCGATTGGTCTCCCCCCTCACGCTGCCCGAGGAGGTCGAATGCGCCCTTGTGCGGGAGAGCCGCCGCTTCCTTCTGGCGACGGGCACCTGCGGTCGTAGCGGCATCACCGAGGCGCTGCTGGATCGGTGAGCCTGACCGCCGCCGCGCACGCGCATGGCCCGACGGTCGTCGTACGCGGCAGCGACGACAACCAGGTCCGGCCAGGAACGCTCAGCCGCATCGTGGTCGGCGTCGGCGAGGGGCCGGCGACGCCGGCGGTGCGTTTCGCCGCGGCCGAGGCGCGGCGGCGGGGCGCGTTCCTGGACGCGGTACGGGCCTGGTGGTGCCCCTCGCACGGAACCACCGACCACCCTGTGCTCGCCGGAGAGGCTGCCCGCATGCATGAGCAGCAGGCGGTGGAGGTACTGGAAGCGGTGGAGGTACTGGAAAGGGCGCCGTGCCGTGTCCCCGCCGATGTTGAACTCACCGGCCCTGCGGTCGAGGGCACCACCTGGAACGTCGCGGACGCCTCGCGCGGTGGCGGCCTCTTGGTGGTGGGCGCCGAGCGGCGCCACCGGCACTTCGGGCTTCAGTTGGGCCGGGTGGCGTACGGAGTGCTGTACCACTCGGCATGCCCGGTCGCCATCGTGCCCGAGCCGGGGTGAGCATGCGGGCAAGACGCCCTGCTCGACAGGGTCGCCGTCCTGCGGCCGACCCTTCCAGTTGCACGGCCCTGCGACCTGAATCGACGACTTCCGGAGCTTCCCAATGTCGAAGGTGGAACACCAGAACACCAACGCACTGCCCGACGACGAACTGCGTACGCTCGAAGCCCACTGGCGCGCCGCCAACTACCTTGCCGCGGGACAGATCTACCTGATGTCGAACCCGCTGCTGACCGAGCCCCTGAAGCCGGAGCACATCAAGCCCCGGCTGCTGGGCCACTGGGGCACCTCGCCCGGGCTCAACCTCGTGTACACCCACCTCAACCGGGTCATCAAGGCGCGCGGGCTCGACGCGCTGTGCGTGTGGGGCCCCGGGCACGGCGGTCCGTCCGTCCTCGCCGGCTCCTGGCTGGACGGCAGCTACAGCGAGACCTACCCGGACGTGTCGCGCGACGGGCAGGGGATGGAGCTGCTGTTCCGGCAGTTCTCCTTCCCGGGGGGTGTGCCGAGCCATGTGGCGCCGGAGGTGCCAGGGTCCATCCACGAGGGCGGCGAGCTCGGCTACTCGCTCGCCCACGCCTACGGCGCCGCCTTCGACAACCCGAACCTGCTCGTCGCCTGCGTCATCGGCGACGGTGAGGCGGAAACCGGACCACTGGCCGCTTCCTGGCACTCGAACAAGTTCCTCGACCCGGTCCACGACGGCGCGGTCCTGCCCATCCTGCACCTCAACGGCTACAAGATCGCCAACCCGACCGTGCTGTCCCGCCTCCCCGACGCCGAACTCGACCAGCTGCTTCGGGGATACGGCCACGAGCCGCTCCACGTCACAGGCGGCGACCCCGCCGCCGTCCACCAGGCGATGGCTCAAGCCTTCGACGAAGCGCTGAACTGCATCACCCTGATGCAACGTTCGGCCCGCGAGGACGGCGTCGCCGAGCGCGTGCACTGGCCGATGATCGTGCTGCGCACGCCGAAGGGCTGGACCGGCCCTGCCGAGGTCGACGGCCTGCCGGTGGAGGGAACCTGGCGTGCCCACCAGGTCCCGCTCGCCGGCGTACGGGAAAACCCGGAGCATCTACGGCAGCTGGAGGCATGGCTGCGCTCGTACCGGCCCGAGGAACTGTTCCACCCGGACGGCCGACCCGTCGCCGACGTCCTCGCCTGCGTTCCCGACGGTTCCAGGCGCCTGGGCGCCACCGCGTATGCCAACGGTGGGCTCCTCCTAGGAGACCTGCCCATCCGGCCGCTGGACTCCTTCGCCGTGCCCGTCGACAAGCCCGGAACGACCCTCCACGAACCGACCCGGGTCCTCGGCGACCTCCTCGAGCAGGTGATGAAGGACACCGCGCGCCGACGCGACTTCCGCGTAGTCGGCCCGGACGAGACCGCCTCCAACCGGCTCCAGGCCGTCTTCGACGCCAGCGGCAAGGCCTGGCAGGCGCAGACCCTTCCGGTCGACGAGCACCTGGACCGGCACGGCCGGGTGATGGAGATCCTCTCCGAACACGTCTGCCAGGGCTGGCTGGAGGGCTACCTCCTCACCGGCCGGCACGGACTGTTCTCCTGCTACGAGGCCTTCGTGCACATCGTCGACTCGATGGTCAACCAGCACATCAAGTGGCTGAAGACCTCGAGGGAGCTGCCGTGGCGCGCCCCCATCGCCTCTCTCAACTACCTGCTGACCTCGCATGTCTGGCGCCAGGACCACAACGGCTTCTCCCACCAGGATCCCGGGTTCGTCGACCACGTCCTCAACAAGAGCCCCGAGGTCGTACGGGTCTATCTGCCGCCGGACGCCAACACCCTCCTGTCCGTGGCCGACCACGCCCTGCGCAGCCGTGACTATGTCAACGTGATCGTGGCCGGCAAGCAGCCCTGCTTCGACTGGCTGTCCATGGACGCCGCCCGCGCACACTGCGCCCGCGGCGCCGGCATCTGGGACTGGGCCGGCACGGAGCACGGCGCCGAACCGGACGTCGTCCTCGCCTGCGCCGGCGACGTGCCCACCCAGGAGGTCCTGGCCGCCACCCAACTGCTCCGGCGTCACCTGCCCCAACTCGCCGTGCGCGTGGTCAATGTCGTCGACATGACCCGGCTGCTGCCGCGCGAGGAGCACCCGCACGGCATGACCGAGTTCGAGTACGATGGCTTGTTCACCACCGACAAGCCGGTGATCTTCGCCTACCACGGCTACCCGTGGCTGATCCACCGCCTCGCCTACCGCCGCTCCGGCCACCCGAACCTGCACGTACGTGGCTACAAGGAGTCCGGTACCACGACCACGCCGTTCGACATGGTCGTCCGCAATGACCTGGACCGCTACCGCCTGGTCATGGACGTCATCGACCGCGTCCCCGGCCTCGCCGTCCGTGCCGCCGCCGTACGCCAGTCGATGGCCGACGCCCGCACCCGCCACCACGCCTGGATCCGCGAACACGGCACCGACCTGCCCGAAGTCGCCGAGTGGACCTGGAACGCCTGAATTTGCCCGCTCTCGGGCGGAGTTCGCCCACCAGGACCGTACGGGTCGGTCATCAACGGCTTCGGCCGCATCGGCCCGCACCTACCTCCGCGCGGCACTGCACCGCGCGGAGGCCGGCACCCAGGACGTCGAGGTGGTCGCATTCAACGACATCACCTCACCCTGCCACGTCGGCCCATCTGCTGGAGTACGACTCGACGTTCGGGCGCATCCGAAGAGAGCTCATCGACGACGACAGCTCGATCACCGTCGACGGGCGCAGCATCGCCGTCGGCGCCGAACGCGACCCGGGGGAACTCCACTGGTCCGACTACGGCGCCGACATCGTCGTCGAGTCCACCGGCCGCTTCCGCGACCGAGGCCTTCGTCACCCGGCACCTGAAGGCCGGCCCCACACGGTGCCGCTGTCCGGCACCCGGCAAGAGCGTGGACGAGTCCCCCGGACGCCCGGGCCCGGCCCGTCGCCGTCGTACGCCTGGGAACAGTTTCTGCCGGTCGAGCTGCTGCCAGCCGCCGACGGCGGAAGGACCCCGGTTCGCGAAACCACACTCGGCGGCACGCGCGCTGGCCCACGCCGCCGTACGCGCGGCCTGGCTCGGGGGCGGCCGAGCTCATCATCATCGGGGCGCGTCGCAGGCAAGGCCACCTCTGCCTGCAACTCGGCCTGGTGGGCCGCACCCTGCTGCATCACGCGGACTGCCCGGTGGCGATATCGTGCCGGCGCGGAAGATGCGCGCCGTGCGGCCGTAGTACCGCTCGTCGATGACCCGCACCCGGCGGGTCCGGACGACGTTCAGCAGTTGGGCATCCACCAGGGCGCTCACGTGGTGCGCGACCGTGCTCTTGAGGCGGCCGGTGGTGGCCGCGGCTCGCCCCGTGCACGGCATGGCCGCGGACGCGAAAACCTGGCGGGGCTCCGGCCTGTAGGCACGAAGGTGTCGCAGGCCTTCGGCCGGCCCTGATGAAGCGCGCAGCAGGCCGGGCCGAGGGAGGCCTTTCCTCAGGAGCCGCAGTCGTGGTCGGCGTCGCATTGCCAGCCGGAGAAGCCGCCTTCGCGGGGGTTTTCGATGTCGTGGTCGAACTGGAGGAATCCCCAGGCCACCCAGGCGATGAAGGCGATGCAGACGGCGAGGCCGATCCATAGGGCCAGCTTCTTCAGAAGGGCTCCGCGACCCGCGCCGTCCTTGTGGGTGCCACGCCCGTTTGCGTCGTTCCCGTTCCGGATCTCGTCCAAGTGCGCCGGACGGGAAGTGCTGTCCGGCTTCGGCCGGGGCTGCCCGCCGGGCGTGTGCCGGCCCCTCACGAGCGGGCCGTCATCTCGTCGGACGAGCCGGACACGTCGAAGTCCTGGGCCATGCCGGAGGTGTGGAGATGGGCGATGTCGGCCTGCTCCAGATCCATGCCCATCGGCCCCGGCCCGCCGCCGGACACTGTGGCGCGGTGCTCGCTGGGGGTGCCCCAGTCGTACCGCTTCTGGACCTCGACGTGGTACTTGACCTCGTCGCCCTCCTTCTCCCCGACGAGGCGGTACTGGAAGTGGTTGAGCGCGTAGTACCACTCCATGCTGCGGTCGCCATCTGATGGATTGGGGGCGGTGGAGGACCACTCGGTGGTGAACGGCCCGTCCCCGCGTTTGCGGACGTCTTCCTCGAGCGTTCCGTCGACGTCCTTCCGGAAGGCGGGAATGTCGTTCATCATCTGCTGCGGCTCGACTTCGACGGGCTTTCCGCTGCCGTCGAGGTAGTGCTGGACCAGGCCGGCGGCCGTCGGCCAGCCCTTCATGACGGCGAAGTAGGCAGCGACGTTGTTCAGCTGGTTGTAGACCTGCCGGTCCTTGGCGGTGGGCTCCGCGATGCCGAATTTGCGGTTCTCGGACTCGAAGTTGCCGACCGTACCGAAGATCACCTTGAGGCTCTTCGCCAGCCACTCGTCGTCCTCGGCGGCGTCATCGAGCAACCTGCGCACTCGCGTCTCCAGCGAGTCTGCGGTCTTCCTGCGCTCGTCGAGCATCTTCGGAGCCTCCGGGTCGTTCGGGTCGTACATGACCTCCCACTCGACCGTGCCGGAGTCCGTGATGTCCATCCCTTCGGTCAGCGCCTCCCGCTGGAGGTTCTCGGCACGCAGCTTCAGGCCCGCGAGGCCCTTCACACCGCCGCGGCCGGTGGCGCCGTCGGCTTCCGTGTCCAGGAAGTTCCGCAGCGCCCTGACCTCTTTGTCCAGCGCGTCGATGTCCATCTGGACGCGGTCGCAGTACTCCTGCGCGGCACGGCCGCCCTTGCCTCGCCAGTGGTCCTCGTGAAGCGGTTTCACCACGTCGTCGTGGAACCCCGTCCGCGCCTCCTTCAGTTTCCGGTGAACCGTCACCCACTCGTCGGCGAACGTCTCCAGTCCAGCGACGTCAAGTTGCAGCAGTGCGAAGAAGCCGGGCATGTCCTGTCCCCGTGTTGCGGTGCGGTCGGTGGTCCTCAGGAGAACTGCGAGGCGGTGAGCGTCTCGTTGGTGTCGTAGGCGTCCGCACTGAGGCGGAAGTTGGCCGCTGCCTGGTCGAGCCTCTGCACGACGACATTGTTCAGCGCCTCCCAACGGCTCTGGAGCTCGTCGAGACTGCTGGTGAATTGCCACCCGCCAGCCGCGCGGGCAAGGTCGCTGTTCGCGTCCTCGGCCACGCCCCGTGTCTTGCGGATGATCTCCGAGGCCGTCTCGCAGTCGTCGGCCCGTTTACGCAGGAACGAGGAGGTGACGCCGAGGTCCGGATCGGTACCCCACGGCGCCGGCGGCGTGGGGCTGGGGTTCGGCGAGGGCGACGGTTCCGGACTCGGACCCCCGCCGTCCGACCCCGGGTCGGAGGGCGACGGAGTCTGGGTGGGCCCGGGTGAGGGACCCGGAGAGGGCTCCGCTGCCACCGCGTACGCCAACCTCGGATCGACCGGCTCGCTCATGGTTCCTCCCCGGCCGTCCGCAGGCGCTTTCCCCGTGGAGCACGACGACGGCTCACCTGAAAATGTACAGGACAACTAATGGGTGGGAGGGAGCCGGGCACACCTGCCACGGCCCGCACCTGGGCCGGATCCTGCTTCCGCTGGTGGACCAGATGTCAAGGCGGCAGGCTCGCCGCCACGAGAACTTGCGGGCCTGGGCATCAACACGGCGGCAGGCGAGCGGCTCATTGAGGCCTTCGCGGCTGTGGCCGCCCATGCGTCGCCGTCATGTCCGGCTCGCTCTCGCGGGGAACCACGGCGGAGACGGACGTTCGACTCAGGAGGCGTGTTCCTGCGTCACCGTCTGCTCCGGGCAGGCCGCGGCCACGCCCTCCAGGGCGGGTAACTCGCCGTCATCCATGGCCGACTCCAGCGGAGCTTGGTGCCGACCCACTCAGCGAGGTACCGGCAGCGCGCGTCGGCGCCGGTAGCAGGTGACAGTCATTCGGCAGGGTCCTGGTCGGGCTTTGCCTCCGCAGTGCGGCAGGGCTTCGGCCATCCGCCAGCTCGTCCTTCAAGTCCCAGCCCCCGTCATCGCGAAGGCACTCGGTTACGACGACAAGACCGCACCCCGCTGGTCACCGAGGCTGACGGGCCCTGGAGCCGATACGCCCCGGGCGATCACTGAGGGGGCATGCCTTCCACGGTCGCGCCACTCGCCGGTCAGCGGATAGGGTCCGCATCCGCAGCCAGTCCCGGAGGGAGCCTAATATGCATCATTCCAGGTGGAGGCGGACCCAGCACTCCAGACGTCAGTCGGCGGGTCGCTCTACCGCCTCACCCGGAATCACCATGGCAACTCCGTGCCCGGCCTGCAATGGTCGTTCAACGTCGAACCCGGCACAGGGACGGTCTACTACGTCCTTCCTCAGGGCGAGGCATGGTTCGCCAACTCCTCCATCGACCTGTGGCTGCGAACCCTGCACCACTACGGCCTGCACGTCGACGAGTCCGAAATCCTCAGCGATCCGGATGACCGCGAGGACGAAGCCCTGGCCGAACTGAGCCTGCTCGCTGACGAACTCAAGAAGATCGATGCCCCTGCCTTCGACGGCTGCGACGGGTTCATCTGGGCCGAGTTCCTCGACCGCTGGCTCTGGTAGTCGTTCACAGCCGCCACGATGCCCGAGGCAAAACACTCACCGTGTCCGGCGTGTGGAGCGGCCCGCGGATACGCGACACCACAACATGCGAGCCCACCAGTCCCGAGGCCGAGCCCCGCACTCCAGGCACGCCACCTCGCCCGTGCCGTCCCGTGCGGCCGCCAGCCCTGGCACAACCGCCGCTTTTAGGAGAGGGCTGGCCAGCACAGTCACTCCGATGCCCAGGCCAGGAGGGCGGCCGATGCTGGGAATACGCGCCTGCTGATCGTCCTGGCACGAATGCAGGCAAACGCAGGGGATCTGCAGCGTGCCGAGGCCTTCTTTCAGCACGCCGCCGCAGACGTCGGCGACACCAGCGCGTCGGTCGAACTGGCACGGATGCGCGAGCAGGCCGGGGGCCACGACGCCGCCGAGGCTCTGGCTCGGCAAGCTGCAGACGCTGGGCGACCCCCTGGTTGTCGGCCGGCCAGGGTGCGGGCGCCGTCCTCACGCCCGCACCCACTCAGGTCTCAGGCCCGGTGGCTGCCGTAGTAACCCCCGAGCTGCTCGTGATAGCCCACATCCTCGGCGTGCTTGTCCTTGTCGAACTCGGGAGCGTTCTTGATCTGCTCCTTGGTCCGGTCGACGTAGATCGTCTCGGCGGCCGTGTCGATGCCGCTGACGAGGCCGGCCGGGATGAGGACGTGCTTGCCGAAGATCCAGACCCCCGTGTCGACCACGAGGTGGGAGGAGCCGACGTCGTCGGAGTGCTTGTCGACCTTGCCGATGCTCCCGTCAGTCGCTTCGACCTTGTAGCCGATCAGGCTGCTGCCCGCCGTGTACCCAGCCGTCGGCTGGTAGCCCCACATTTCCGCACTCACGAATTTATCTCCATCTTCAACGAGTTCACGGCCGAAATAGATCATCGCGGCCCGGATTCCTTGAATTGCTCATGCGTCGGGTGCCCACCCCTGCCGACCGTACTCATCACCCGGCGCGTACATCGCGAAGACACGCTGGCCGCCAATCCCCCTACGCAGAGAAGGGCGCGCTCACGTTCCAAGAGCGCTTCGGCGCATAGAAATGGGGAGGGCTCGGAGCTGTCCGGTCCCACCTCTGACACTCAGACGACCTCTACCAGTGCTACCAGCGGGCGCGTGACCCGCTGCCGGTCGCAGTACGGACCATAAAACCCAGCACCCTCAGGAGGAGAACGACGACCGCGATCCACCACTGGGCCTCAAGTGAAAAGCCCGCACCGAAAAGCACCAGAGCAAGCAGAAGAACGAGCAGCAAGGGCGCCATGGTTATCAACCTCCAGAAATGCATGTGCTCCGAAACTGCTTCGTCCGGAAACGTGAGCGGAATGTCTCCACCCGACAGGACGAGCGCAAAATCCGTGCCGGGCGAGCAGGTACGGTGAACCCCGCCAGCATCGCGCGTGACAGCGGGTCCATCGCGGCTGGAGGCGGGACGCGTTCGACGTAATCGGCGGCGACCGTGTCGTACGACTGCGCACGGCGGTCTAAACCCACCTCGGTGAAAGCTTTCGGTCACGGCACTGGCTAAGACCTGTCCCGTAACTGCTGGTCACGGGTGAGATGATCTTGTCGTGTCTGGTGTGATCACGGCGTCGGAGCCGTCCTGGATAGCCCCGTTCACCGGGCTGAGCCCGCGTCAGTTCGGGAAGCTGATCACCGCGTTGCGGCGCGAGGGCGCCGACCCGGTGCGCAAGGGCCGGCCGTGGAGCCTGCAACTGGAGGACCGTGTGCTGCTGGTCGCCGCCTACTGGCGGACCAACCTCACGCTGCGCCAACTGGCGCCGCTGTTCGGGGTGTCGAAGTCGGCCGCCGACCGCATCATCGACCACCTCGGACCCGCGCTCGCCCTCCAGCAACGCAAGCGGTTCCGCAAGGACGCCGTGCTGATCGTGGACGGCACCCTGGTCCCCACCCGCGATCACCAGGTCGCCGAGCAGTCGAAGAACTACCGCTACTCGACCAACCACCAGGTCGTCAGCGACGCCGACACCAGGCTCGTCGTCGCCGTCGGCCGCCCGTTGCCCGGCAACCGCAACGACTGCAAGGCGTGGGAACTGTCCGGCGCGAAGGACGCTGTCGGCAAGACAATGGTCATCGCGGACGGCGGCTACCGCGGCACCGGCCTTGTCATCCCGCACCGCCGCGAACCCGGCCAGGCCGAACTCCCTGACTGGAAAGAGGAACACAACACCTCCCACCGCAAAGTCCGCGCCCGCGTCGAGCACGCCTTCGCCCGCATGAAGACCTGGAAGATCCTCCGTGACTGCCGCCTCAAGGGCGACGGCGTCCACCACGCCATGCTCGGCATCGCCCGCCTGCACAACATCACCCTCGCCGGGTGACGGAGAAACGGCAGGTCACCCAGCACATCAAAGATCATTTACGGGACAACGCTTAGGTGAACCTTTACCGGCACACACGGCTCCCGGACGCATGTGCGGCATCCCGCTCAACGATTAGCAGGCGTACCGGAAGTTTCGGCTGCACACGGCGGCCCTTCGGACTAGACCACGCCCGCTGAACCAGGGCCGCTCCCTCAGCGCGCAGGCGACGCGCACCAGGCTCAGCATGGGCAGCGACAGCCGCGCGATTGGCTCCGACGAATTGATCATGGCGATGACGGGACGGGTGTTATCGCGGTGGATAGGTCCGTCACCCTTCTGCAATCGCTAGGCGACCTCCTTCGGCAATCCTGGATCAGGACGACGTCGAGCCGTTGCCGCTGGCCGACCAGGCGGCGCTGGGGGTGTGGTCATCGATTGCCCTGCACGCGAGGGTGCCGGTTTGTGAGTGGACGGTCGCGGCCCGGGGGCGCGCGTCCGCCAAGCGCGGCGCCGTCAGGAGGCGCCCCGGCAGGGCGTTCCGGCTAGGCCCACACCCGTCAGGTGGCTGCGGACCTTCGGGGAGGTCGGGCGACCTGGGCACTCACGTCGAGGAGACGCGGCTGGAGCCACTGCTCGCGCTGCGCACGGCCCACGCGGCCGCAGTGCTCCGCACTTACGCCCACCCCAGCCGGGGAGCATCGCCGGACCTGCGCAGGGCCCTGCTGGCGAGCAGGGAGGCACGTGCAGCCTGGCAGGAGCTACGACCAGGCAAGGCAGGAACCGGTCCGCCCCAGGGTTCTGACGTCGCGCGCGAGGCGGAGGAGGCGCTCAACGGGTTCGGCCGGGCGGCGATGCTCATGGAGAGCCACGTCCTGCGGGCCGACAGCCGTTTGGCCCCGAGGCCGGGCGGTTCGCCCAGGCCCTGGAGGCGGACACCGCGCAGGCGCAGTCGACGTGCGCGAGCACAGGAATACGGACTGGGGGCGCGTGGAGGAGGGGCTCCGCGCGTGGGAGGGCGCCGCCGTCCGGGACCGGAGCCCGGTGCTTTGGCGCGGGACGGAACTGCAGAAGCGGGCCCTGCAGGACCTCGCGGCAGCAGTAAGCCGCACGCCCCTGGAACGGGACGGCGGCTCCGCTTGCGAGGAGCAATGGGGTGAGGGCGGCCGTGGCTGTGGAAGGTGACGGATCAGGACCCGCGCACCGGGGTGGGTGACGGCTGCGGCGAGGGGGAGCGCCGTGCCTCCGGAAGCGGGAAGTAGTCTCCCGGCCGCGTCGAGCGCCGCCACACGTACACCGCTGCCGCCATCACAAGGATCAGCCCCGCCAGGATGAGCAGTTCGATCCCCTCGACGTTCCACCGGAAGGACTTCTCCGCCTCGGCCGTCACGATGAGCACCTTGCGGATGCCGGCAATTAGGCCGACGACGAGGAACGGCTCCGCGTCGAGGGTCTGGTTCCTGATGGTGAGGCGGACGGTGTGGAGCAGCTCGGCCACGATGAACAGCACAAGGCCGTTGTCCAGGGCGGAGAGAACGACCGTCTCCTCGCGGTACGGCCCCTGGATCGACCGGATGACGTCGTGGACGACCTCGACGGTCAGGAGCCCCGCGAGCAGTACGAGGAGCGCCGCGACGACGAGGTGGATGCCGTCCTCGATGAGCTGCAGGAGGCCCTGTACCCGGCCGCCCTCGATCTTCGGGAGAGTGGGTCGCACAGTGTGCATGCTAGGGGCGCGCCGGCCCGCAGGCGCGGCGTGCTGCCGAACGGGTGGAAGCGGATCCCTCCAATGGGTGGCTGGTCGAGCTCAGGCGGCCGTTTCACCGGCCTCGAGGACGGCCTCTACGTCGACCACGACTTCTACCATGGGGCTGACGACCACTCCGCGGCGGTCGACCGCGTCGTTCCAACTCACCCCGAAGTCATGTCGATTGATCCGCGTCGTGGCGGCGAAACCGGCGCGTCGCCTGGGCCCGAGGTCCCGCCCCTCCTCCCACCAAGGGGTATCCCACTGCCCCAAGTAGGTGACGTCGAAGGTTACGGGGCGTGTCACGCCACGTACCGTGAGATCTCCGGTGACCTCGAACTCGGTTCCGCTCACCTGATGAATGCGCGAACCGACGAACGTCCACGACGGGTGGTGCTCGACGTCGAAGAAGTCGGCACTGCGGAGGTGGGCGTCGCGCTGGGGCTGACCGGTGTACACCTGGGTCGCGTCGACTGCCGCCTCCACGTGGGCCTTCTCCGGCTCGTCCGGATCGACCTCCAGGAAGCCGTGCACGTTCTTGAGGTGCCCGCGCACGTAGGTGACCATCATGTGCCTGGCGCGGAACTCCGCCGCGGTATGACCGGGCTCGAAAAACCATGTGGTCTTAGCCATGTGCGCCCCTGACGGAATTACCCCTTCAACCAGGGTAGGTCCGATGGCGGGTCACGGAGCGCGTACGGCACTAGTGGGGCCGAGGTGCTCGTGATGCGTCACCGGTGTTCGTTCACGCCCACGGCGATGAGTGAGACGCCGAGCCCCGGCATCCAAACGTCCTGGCCAGCACGGTTCCCTGCTCGGTCAGGCGCAGGCTGCCTTCCCGCCGCATCCCCGGCGTCCGCAGGTAGAGCCCGAGGGTGCCAACGGCGGATGCGGGGTCAACGTAACCCCGGCGACAGCGGCAGGGATGACCGGCAGGAGCAGTGAGGTGGCAACGGCGATCTCCACCAGGAAGCGGGCGTGAGGCGGCTTGCGAGTGCAGGGCGTCGAAGGTGACCGCAACGTCGGTCAGGTCGAGTAGGGGCAGCATCGGCCGGATGACGGTGATTTCGTTGGTCTTGCCGCCCCTGCTGCAAACAAGCACCGTCCCAGCCAGGCGAGCGTCCGCTTTGCCACTCAAACGGCGCGGGACCACGAGAACGGGGCACTGCCGGAGACGGTGCCCCCACCCGGGTGGCTAGCGGTGGCGGTGTGCTTGATCTGGCGTGCTGCGCCCTGCGCGGGCGATCAGCAGGGCCACGTCGTCGTGGTTGTCGGGGTGCCGGAGGTCATGAAGGAGCCGGTCGCAGGTCTCTTCCAACAGGGAGTCGGGCGCGTCGAGGAGGCGCAGGAGGACATCGAGGCGTTCGTCGATGGGCTGGTGGCGGGTCTCGACGAGTCCGTCGGTGTACAGGACCAGCCGGTCGTCGGCGGCGAAGCGCACGGTGGTGGTTTCGAAGGGGATACCGCCGACGCCGAGGAGTGCCGGTGGGCAGCTCAAGCAATTGGGGGTGCCTGCCGTGGCGGATGAGGACAGGGGGCAGGTGGCCGGCGTTGGCGATGCGGCACTCGCCGCGGTGAGGGTCGTAGGCGGCGTAGATGCAGGTGGCGATGTAATGCTCCAGCTCGGAGGTGATCGCGTCGAGGTGCTCAAGGACCTGGGCGGGGTCGAGGTCCAGGCGGGCGAAGGCGGTGGTGGCGGTGCGCAGGCGGCCCATGGTGGCAGCGGCATCGATGCCGCTGCCCATGACGTCGCCCACGACGAGGGCGGTCTTGTCCCTGCCGAGCGGGAGGACGTCGTACCAGTCGCCGCCGATCTCATAGGCGGCCTGTGCGGGCAGGTAGCGGGAGGCGACCTGCAGGCCGGGCAGGTGGGGCGGGTGCTCGGGGAGCAGGCTGCGCTGCAGGGTCTCGGCGGCGTTGCGCACGCTCTGATGCGTGCGGGCGTTGTCGATGCACACCGCGGCGCGGAAGGCCAGTTCGGTCGCGATGGCGAGGTCGTCCTCGTCGAAAGGCCGCGGATCGCGGGCGCGGCTCAGCCCCAGGAAACCGAGGACGGCGCCGCGTGCGATGAGCGGAACCGCCATGTAGGAGTGCACTCCGGCGCGGGCCAGCAGCGTGGCGGCGTACTCGTCGCGGGCGATGCGCGTCAGGTCGTTTCCGTCGGCGTGGCGGATCAGGACGGGCCGCCCGGTGCGCACACACCGGGTGGCGAAGCGGTCGGCGTCGTAGGCGGTGATGTGGCCGGGCGGATCGGTGGCGTGGAGGGCGTCGGTGGGGTAGGCGGCCTTCAACGCGAGAGCACGGAAGAGCGCCGGGCCGTCTTTGGTGGCGGGGCGGTGCTGGTCGACCACGGAGTCGAGCACGTCGACGGCAACCAGGTCGGCGAAGTCGGGAACGGTGACCTCGGCCAATTCCCGGGCGGTCTGGTCGATCTCCAACGTGGTGCCGATGCGGGCGGAGCCGTCGGCGATCAGGGCCAGGCGGCGCCGCGTCTCGGTGGCTTCCATGGCCGCCCGGTACCGCTCGGTGACCTCCACCACGATGTCGGCCACCCCGAGAACGCGTCCTTGGGGGTCATCCAGCCGGTACAACGAGATCGACCAGGCGTGCTGGTGTCCCGGGTCCGCCGGGGTGCGGCCGACGATGGTGGACTGGTCGACCAGGGGTATCCCGGTCGTGAGGACCTGCCGCATCGCGGCCTCGGGCACCTCGAACTTCGTGGCCTTCATGATCTCGCGGTACTGGTGGCCGAGGTGCTGTGCCGCAGGTATGCCGTGCATGCGCTCCAAGGCGGGGTTGACGGCCACGTACCGGAGGTCGGTGTCGAGGATCGCGATCCCGATGGGGGACTGGAAGATCAGCCGGGTGGACAGGGCGACGTCCCGCTCCACCTCGCGCAGCATGGGCGAGTCGGCGCCGAGTCCGAGGGCGTAGAAGTCGCCGCGGTCGTCCAGCAGCCGCGTGTTGCGCAGCTCCACCAGCCGGGTGCTGCCGTCCTTGCATCGGATGGGGAACGTGCCGCCCCAGCTCTGGCCGGTCTCCATGACTTCGGCGAACTTCTTGATCACCCAGTCCCAGTGCTCTTCGTGCACCAGCAGCCGCGCTGCGTACTGCCCGAGCGCCTCCTGGGCGCTGTAGCCGTACAGCTCCTCGGCCTGCGGACTCCACAGGACGACCCGTCCGTCGGCGTCAATCAGCACGGCCGCGACACCAAGGAGGTCCATCAGGCCGCTTGGCTGCGACGGCCCGCTGTCTGGCCGGCCGATGTCCGCCCAGCCGGGGTCGGCGGGAGGCCGGTCGGCTTCGCTCATCGCAGGCATTCCTTCCGTCGGCCGGCGCTACGTGGGCGCAGCGTCGGCCTGACTGGAGCGGGGCCTGTCCGGGTCTGCAGGCGCTTCAGTTTCTATGGTCCCCCCGGACCCCCAGGCAACACACCCCCTTCTCACCGTTCTGCTCGGGCAGAAGGGTCGATGTCACCGTGTAGACAGTCGTCGAGCACCCGCTCGCTGTCCGCCAGGAACGACTCGGCGTGCGTTTTCGGCGACGGGCTGTTCGGGGGCGACCCTCTTCGTATGCGGCCTGTGCCGCTGTCGCGTCAGGTATAGGGTGCCGGGCTGATCTGGTAGCCATGGTCGGCCGTCCCTCGGGCGTCCATACGCCATAGATCCCTCTTCCTCGGTCGCGTGGTCCAGGCGGCGCTGCGGCACCTGCGCCCGGCTGGATATCCCGCGCTGTGGTCGTTTCTGCCCGTACCTCCCGCTTCCCTCACGCCGCGGCCAGGCCGCATGGACCGTACGGCAGGGCCGGACCGTTCGTTGTAACACCCGCAGACTGGGCGCGCAGTACGATGCGGACCGGATCGTCTCGGCCCCGTGGATGCGCAGGGTTTCCCCTGCCCGCATCCGCGTCGGACGCAGGCAGAAACGCCCGTTACCTTCTTCGTGTCACAAGGAGGCCACGAAGGGCCCCACGGTAGGCGGGTCAGGTCTCGATCACGGCATCGCAGTCGGGGCAGACCACGGACGCGTACTTCGCGGGGTACCAGGGCGCCCCGGGGTGCTCGGCGGGCTTCCCACGGGCCGTTTCCATGGCGAAGGTGTCCTTGCCGCACAGGGTTCGCGGTCCCGTGGCGGCCGGCTCTCCCGGGGCGGTGGGCGCGGGGTGCACCCTGCGGACGGGCCGTGGTTCATCACCTGGTGCAACCGGGGAGGACCGTGCGGTCACCGGCTTGTCGAGCTCGTAGACCACGACCATGTCGCTCATGGCGCTACCGTATGGCGCCCCGGGGGCGAACCGCCTGCAGCCTCGCGCCGAATGGCTGTGATCGGCTGGCGGGCTCATCTGCGTGGCCCCCACCCCTGTTGCGGCCAACAGGGGTAGTGGAGGTTCATCCCGGCGCCGTGAAGTAATCCGCCTTAGCCAGGAACGCGATGCGCCGTTTACCGCGGGCATGAGGAGGGGCCCCGCGAACGACAGGTGATTCCCGGCGACGATCGCCGCGCCCTCTGCCGGAAAATGGTCGAGCCCCTCGACCCGCGGCCGGAACAGGCAGCCGCAGCAGCGGCCCAGAAGGACGTGCTTGAGCGCGTAATAGAACACGGGGCTCCCACTGCCGAATCAGGTGCGGTTGGCCCACGCGGCCCTCACCTACGCCCCGCCCTCTGGCCTGCCTGGCCTGCACCGTGATGCGGCGGGGGCGAGACTCAGTGGCGTGGTCGGGTAATTCACTCAGGGGCGCTCTACGTCTCGCCCTCCGGCTCTTCCCACACTTCCTTCTCCTCTTGCAGCTTCTGCCACCGCTGGCGCTGACGCTCGCCGTATGCCGCGTTGCGGACGGTGCCGTCGTCTTCGAGTCCGGATCCGAACGCACCCCCGACCATGCCCATGGAGCTGACGAACCAGGCGAGCACGGCGTAGTCGTGGACCGTTGCGTCCTGCCCGACAACCGTGCCCAACACCGACGGGTTCAGGATGAGCATGGTGACGCCGAAGAGGACGAGGAACAGGACCAGTTACAGGGAGAGCACACCGAAGGTGATCGTCACGCAGGTGACTGTGTTGTAGAGACGGGAGAAGGAGCGGGAGAGTGAATCGTGAGGGCGTTCCCAGAGCTCGTGATCGATGATGATCCATGCCGTGAGGGCGAGGAAGGACGCAACAAAGGCCCCGATCAGGCGTCCCGCGTCCATGCCCGAGGAGATGATCCAGGCCGAGGTATTGACCAGGCCGAAGGCGGCGGTGGCGAAGACACCTGCCAGTGCCCGGGAGAGGGTGGCGAAGAGCCGCCAGGGCCGGTTGGCCCGCACCATGCCGGTGACCAGACTCAGATGGCCGCGCAGGCCGGGCACGATGAAGCGTTCACGGCCATCCTCGCCGGCCCCCGAAGCTTCGAGCCGGCCGGCTTTCTCCGGGGACGGAGCGAGATCGGCACGTTCCCGGGTGAGCATGCCGACGACATCCGCGACGACGTGCCTAGCGCGCTGTCGCATCCGCCAGGAGCCGAGCGCGGGCAGGGACACCAGCGCGATGCGGTCCGCCGAGCTCAACTCAATGCTGACCGGGCGCAGGCCGGCTCGTCGAGGCAGATCGGTGAGGAAGACTGCGGCCTCCCAGTCTCCCTCGGGGAGGGAGGGGCGTACGACGTCGACCGCGGAGGAGACGTCCAGTTGCTCGTCCGCGACCAGGGGTGCCGTGCGCGCCGTCACTCGCCAGTCGACGTCCGCGCGGACCCGCCGCCTCAGCAGCCGCGCCAGCTTGTCGGCCAGTTCCTGGGCAATCTCCGCCGCCACTCCGGGGTCGGCGACCAGCACGATCCGCACCGCGTGCGCCGCAGCGGCAGGCAGGAAATCTGTCACGGTCTCAATCCGGTCGGGGGTGGGCAGGCGCGACAGCTTTTCGCCCGAGGTCCCGTTGTAACGCCCCCCTACGTGGCGGTCGAGCGCGACAGGCGGCTTGACGCCCGGCGTCCCCCGACCAGGCCCTGCGCAACCGATGCGGCCCCGGGAGGGACTTCGACGGGACCCTGCGCGAGGGCGCGGCCGAAGCCGTGGGTGTAGGTGGACTGCGCGCCGAACCTGCCGCTTTCCTCGCATCGGTGGCGGCCTCGATGGCTTCGGTGCCCGTGCCGAAGCAGATCCTCCACTACTGGGTCACCAAGCTGATGAAGGCGACGGCGACGGCGCTGATGCGCCCCACGTCGAAGGCGCTGTCGGCGAACGTCGTCCTGGTAACCGGATGCTGCTTCGCTGGACGTGGCGGCCTGGTCGCTCTTGTGCAGCCAGAACGCGTGCCCGGTCAGTACATGGCGTGGATGCTGGCGCCGACGACAGCCGGCCCGATCGAGACGGCCCGCATCCAGCATTGCCGCGACGAGAACTGACAACGTCAGATGCGCTGAGCCGTCCTCCGGCGCCAGTGTTGACGGATTGCTCGTGGTGGTTCAGCCACAGGCGTTCGTCCGGGTCGTCTCCGTGTGTCCGGCGTGGTGCGTGCCTGGGCCTAATGAGTGCCGCCGAGATTACGACGCCCGTGCCAGCCGCACGATCGCCGCAATCGACTGGTCGACGTCGGCCTCTGTCGTGGCGTGGCCGGAGACCGAGATGCGCATCAGCCGCCGGCCGCGCCAGGTGGTGGCGCCCACCCAGCAGGTGCCGTCCTTCTGCGCTGCCTGCACGACGTGGTCGGTGCGGGCGTCGTCGCCGAAGCTGACGAGGACTTGGTTGAGCGTCACGTCGTTGGCCACCTCGAAGCCCGCCGCGGACAGGCCTTCGGCGAAGCGGCGGGCGAGGGAGCAGCAGCGGTCCACCAGTTCGGCGACGCCGTCACGGCCGAGTTCGCGCAGCGCCGACCAGGTGGCGAAGCCTCGTGCGTGGCGGGAGGACTCGGTGGTGTAGTCGGCGCCACCGGCCGGAGTGCCGTCAGCGCGGGTGAGGTAGGAGGCGGTGTACGACAGGGCGTCGGCGTGGACGGCGGGGCGGGAACAGAAGGCGTAGCCGCAGTCGTAGGGCACATTCAGCCACTTGTGGCCGTCGCAGGCCCAGGAGTCGGCCAGCTCGACGCCGTCGACGAGGTGGCGGGTCGCTGGGCTTGCGGCCGCCCACAGGCCGAATGCGCCGTCGACGTGCACCCAGCCGCCGTGGGCGTGGGTGAGATCGCAGGCGGTACGGAGGTCGTCGCAGGCGCCGGTGTTCACGTTGCCCGCCTGGGTACAGACGATCGCCGGCGTGGCCGGGTCGGACGCCAGCACGCGGCGCAGGTCGTCGGTGTCGAGGGCGCCGCGTCCATCGCTGAGTACCGTCTCCAGGCAGTCGGTACCCAGGCCGAGCAGCCGCAGCGAGCGGTCGATGGTGGCGTGGCGCTCCTCGCCCGCGACCACCCGCAGGCGCGGGGCGCCGCCCAGACCCTTACGCCCAACGTCCCAGCCGGCTTCGGTGAGCAGATGCTGCCGGGCTGCCGCGAGCCCTGCAGTGTTGGCCGCTTGGCCGCCGGTGACGAAACCGGTGGACGCCGTGGCGGGGATGCCGAGCAGGTCCTTCAGCCAGCCGCCCGCCGCCTCCTCCGCGGCGAGCGCGGCGGGCGAGAGCGCGGCGTTGAAGGCGTTCTGGTCCCACCCGGCGGCGAGAATCTCCGCGGCGGTGGCCGCGGGCAGCGCCCCGCCGACGACGAACCCGAAGAACCGCGGCCCCACGGTGGCGACGAGTCCGGTCTCGGCGACGGCCACCAGCTCGTCGACCACGGTGAGCGGATCGGCGGGCGAGCGGTCCAGCGGGCGGGAGAACGCCGCGCGCAGGGCTTCGTAGTCGACGGGCCGCGCTACCGGCCGCTCGGGCAGCGAGCGGCGGTAGGCGGCGGCGAGCTCGGCGGCATGTTTCAGGATCTTGGTCAGCTCATCCATGGCCGGACCGTAACCGCTCGTCCGAGCGGCCGGGAACGGCCAATGGGGGGAGATTGGACGTCCTCCGATCCCTCAGCCCCGGCGGCGGGAAGCTCGAGACTGCTGGGCCTCGCTGCGCGCGGCGTTCCAAGCGATCGAGGAGATCGAGACCACCGCGGAGCACCGGCTCGAGCTGGTCACCCTGCTGTTCGGCAACCAGTCGCTGCGCGTCGGCCATGCCGAGAAGCCGGCTCGTTGGCAAGACCTGCTCGCACCACTGATCGAGCCGCGCTTGCCCGACTCCGACTACCGCGCGCTCCAGGCGCGCGCGATCGCGGCAGCGGCGGTCACCTGCCTGCAGGCAGCGAACCAGGAATGGGCTCGCCTCGGCGGGCGGGCCGACTTGTTCGACCTCCACGACACGGCGGTGCAGGCCATCCGCCGGCCCGCCTGACGGAACTCGCGCCGACGGGCCTGGGCCACCAGGGCAAGTCCCTGTCGCCGACAGGTTCTGCGTCCTCGAGTCGGGTCGCTGCCCAGCTGGCGAGGAGTTTGAGTCGTTCTTCGTCGGGGGTGTCCGGCTCGGCCGTGTAGATGGTCAGGGAATGCACCTCACGAAGCGAGATGGGCAGGTCCAACGGCTGGTAGACGAGTTCGAGAGGCCCGGCGTCAGGGTGCTGGAACTGTTTGACCCCACCGTGGTGGATGCGTACGTCCTGGGCTGCCCAACGGGTGCGGAACTCGGGGCTCGTCGTGGACAGCTCACCGATCAGTTCACGCAGCGCCTTGTCGTGCGGGTAGCTCCCCGCCTCGGCGCGCAGCAGAGCGACGGTGGCGCCGAGGGCGCCGTCCCAGTCGGCGACGAAGTCGGGTGCGCCGCGGTTGAGGAACCAGTACCGGGCGAAGTTCGGCCGACCGCGGTTGTCCGTGCTCTCGCTTTCGAACAGCGGCGCGAAAAGGGCGCGGGCGAGTGCGTTGGTGCCGACGATGTCCAAGCGGCCGTTGGTGACGAACACCGCGGACAGGGTCATGGAGTCGAGCAGCCACTGGACGCGGGGCGGGATGTCGACGGCCTTGCGGCGGCGCGGCGTGCGGCTGGGCGGCTGTGCGGCCTGGGCCAGGTCGAACAGGTAGGTGCGTTCGTGAACAGGGCGATGTCGCTGGACGGGTTCATCGCCGGTCCTGGCCACGCGATGGACTGGATCGCCGAGTACCTGACTGCGGACACGTTCCCGGAGGTTATGGCGGCCACGGGCGCCATGCTCGTCGGCCGGGGCACGTACGAGGTCGCCAAGCGTATGGCCGACCAGGACACCGCCTACGACGGGGGAGCACAGTTCGTCCTCACCCACGAGCCTCCCGACGAGCCGGACCCTACCGTCACGTTCCTCACCTGTGACATTGAGGAAGCCGTTGCCACGGCATGCAGCGCCGCGGGCGGCAAGAACCTGGAGATCCTCGGTGCTGACGTGGCCGCCCAGTGCCTGCAGCGCGGGCTCGTCGACGAGATCCTGGTGTATGTCCTACCGGTGCTACTCGGCGACGGTGTCCGCTTCTCGCCCCCAAGCCTCGACAGGATCGACCTGGAACCTTTCAGCAACACCCGGTCGGGCACCGTCACGATGCTCCGCTTCCGCGTGCGAAAGTAGGCGCAGCTCCCAGCAGTTGACACCAGCACGCGCGGACACCCTGATGTCCATCTCGGGCCGGACATCGGCGACGTGCCTCGTGCGTTGGCCGCGATCGTTCGACGAGTGGGTTGATCATGCTGCCGCGCGGTGGGGGCGGCCCCAGCGGTGTTGGCGTTCGGATCGGACGCGGGAGCGTTCGGGGCGTACGGCTTCCAGCACGCTGGGGTGGCGGCGATGGCGGTTGCGCCAGCGTAAGTAGGCGTGCAGGTCACGGGCGAGGGCGGCGTGGTTAGGAGGGTCGCTGTGCCCAGGTCAAAGCCGCGTAGCGGCTCGATGGGGGTGGCCCAGGACGCGTGGGTCGGGGTGAAGCACAGCTCGGTCTTGTGCCGGGCGGCCCAGGTGCGGATCGTCGCGTTTTCGTTGCCGGACCAGTTGTCGAGGATGACGTAGATGGGGGCGCCATCGGGCCGGGCGGCGCGGATACTCTTCAGCGCGGCCAGAGTGTGGTCGGCGCCCTTGCGGGTGCGGACCACACCCCACAAGCGATCGTCACCGAGGCTGTAGCAGCCGTGGAAGTAGCGGATGCCGTGGGTTCGGTGGTAGGTGGCGGGCAGCCGGTCGGGGGTGCTTGCGCCTGGCCCAGCAGGTGCCGTGGCAGGGCCCAATCGACAGCGGCCCGAACTGGTCGAAGGCGAAAGCACCGGTCGGGGAAGAGGAGGGTCACCTCCTCGATGCGGTCCAGCTTCGCGTCGGCGTCCGGGTCGTGGGTCTCTTTCCATGTGCGGGTGCGCTGGAAGGAGATGTGGTGGCAGTGCAGCAGCACCTGCAGCCGCTCGCGGCCGATGATCACCTGGCGTACCCCGACCGGTGGATGGCTGAGGTAGTCGGCGAGCCTGCGTCGGCTCCAGTGGGTGAACGGCATGCCTAACCTCCTGGGCCGCTTCTGAGCGACGTCGACGATGTACATCTCGTCGTCCGTGGTGATCCGGCGTGGACGACCGCCGGCCCACTTCGGGTCCAGGCACTCCAGGCCGCGGTCGTTGAACGCGTGGATCACGTCGCGGACGGTGTCGGGATCGGCCGCGACCAGCGCGGCGATCGCCTCGTTGGTTCCCCGGGGCCGGCGCCATGATGATCACCGCGCGGCGGACCTTGATCGTGCTGTTCCGCCCCCGCCGCACGATGCGCAGCAGAGTGCGTCCCTCCTCGTCCGTCACCCGACGGGCGCGTACCGGCTCGGCCCATCACAGGTTCCTCCCAGAAGCAGACGGCAGAGACCTGCGCATCACCGGAAACCGAGATCACCACACCTCCACCCGGCCGACGTTCGCGGTCAACGCACTAGCGGGTTCTGACCCGGATTCCGCGAAGCCTCAGCTCAATGTTGGAGGCCAGAGGCGCGCGGCAAGGCTTGACCATGCACAGGCCCAATGGACGCGGCTACAGCCACCCAGATGCCTGCGTGATCGACGACTGACCCTGAGACCGCGTTGCGGTCTGCCGTTCCCGGTCGCCTACGACCAGAACTCGTCGTACGCCTGCGGGTCGGCCGTCAGGACCCAGCCCTCGGTGATCTTGTCGTCCCTGATGTGGAAGACGATGGTGTAGTCCATATCAAGCTGCTTGCCTTCACGTGACGCTGTTACGTGCAGCAGCGCGACTGTGTGGTCATCGTTGGCGAGCACATCGTGGAGCTGCGGCCGGTACGTGCCGCCCGTCAGCTGGAACTCCCGCCCGAACACCGCGAATGTTTCCTCGCGTCCCCGGTACTCTCCCGCCAGCGGGTTCCTGCCACCGATGTGCCAGACCACATCGGGGTGGAAGAGCTCTGCCAGCGCATCCATATCGCCGGCCGAGAAGGCAGCCATGACACGGTGAAACACGGTGATGTGTGGGTGCTCGGTCATCAGCGCCCCCAGCTCTCTCTAGCAACGTACGCACCGCGACACGCGCAGTGGCACATTGACGTCGGCAATTGTTCCGAACCGCACAGGGCCGTAGCCGCCGAGATCCAGACGTAGGTTCTTAGCCGATGTCCACGTTCACCGCGTCGTAGATCTTCGGCTCGACCCTCGGCATACCGTTTGCCTCGAAGATCGTCGCCGCCTTCTCCATGAACGCCGCGAGAGCCTCGTTCGACTCCCAGAGGTCGACCACGAGCCAGCCGCCGTCGGCCGGGGCACCCGCGTGGGAGATGAAGCCCTCCGCCGGCCACCACGGCGCCGCGTGGATGCTCGCGTGGTTGACCTGGTACTGCTCCTGGGTGACGCCCGGCAATTCGATGATGGCGATGATGGCCACGGCGCTGCTCCCATGACGTCGGAGGATGGGGGAACTCCTCCAGTCGAGCAGTCCGCACACCCCTTCGCACGGCAGCAGGAGCCGACCGGGCTACGGGCTTGATCCGCACCGGACACTCCGTAGCCCCAGCGGCCAAGCACGGACTCGGCATGCCCTCTATCGGTTTCCCGACCGCGTCTCCGACAGACTCCGGCTCGACACGGTACAGGCTGACGTTGCATCGGTCGTACCCATCACGGAAGCGCGGCAGGTCACACTCGAAGACCAGCTCCGGACTGGTCCGAGGAGCTCCGCCGTCGCTGACGAATCAGCCCGCAGCCGATGTCACGGACCTCGATCGCACCGGCGTGCGGCAGGTAATGGATCCAGCAGCGCCGTCCGAACGCGTCCCGAATCTCCATGGAGCTCGGGTCACGGACAACGGGCCAGGCCCGCGGATCCATCCGCGCGCCATCACGTCCCGCCGGGATGGTCGTCCGGCCCGTCAGCGTGGCGGCGACGTCAGGGGGGAACGTCGGTGGGGGAGAGGTCGGGGCGGGCACGGTGCAGGCCTGCGGGGTGGCGCCACCGGCCTTAGGCGTCACGGGCTGAGCTTTTGGGCCGCTTCCCCAGACCGGACTGACGGTCCCGCGTTCCCTGGGACGCCGGTCAGTCGAAGTATGCCTCGAGGGTGCCGCGGCGCCGGACGTCGAGCGTCGCGCAGTGGAACGAGCCACCGAACGGGTGACACTCAGGGATCAGCCGCTCCTCATCGATCATGAGCACGTTCATGCTGAGCCACTTTCCGCACATCGAGGTGACCCTGAGTAGACGGTCGTCGATCGGATCGCCGCTCGGGAGGGGGCACCAGGACGTCCCACGACTTCAGGACGTCGGGCAGGCGTACTCGGGATTGACCAGAACCTTGCCTGGCGCGAGCAGGGCGGTGTGTGCGCCGGGGCCTTTGCCGTGCCTGGCCTTCTGTACCTGGCTCTGCCCCCCTCACTGTGCCGTTCGTCCCCGACGGGCGCAGCATAGAGGGAGAACAGGTGAACGCACCCCGGCCAGCGGAAGGAGGTGCGAGGCATGCCTCAGTTCATGGACGTGCACCACAACATGAAGGGCGTCACCGCCGACCAGCTCAGGGAGGCCCACAACGCGGACCTCGCCATAGAGGAGGACGAGCGCGTGCACTTCGAACGGGCGTGGGCCGACCCCGAGTCGGGCCTCGTCTACTGCCTCTCCGAGGCACCCTCGGCGGAAGCGGTCCAGCGCATCCACGAGCGCGCCGGCCACAAGGCCGACGAGGTCCATCCGGTCCCCCTGTCGATCTGAAAACCCACAACGGCCCTCCGGCCGCAGACGACGCGGTCGGGGGCCCGCCATGCCTGGGAGTCAGGTCCACCAGCTGGCGGACAGCGCAGTCCAGCCGTGGCCGATCCGATGGATCAAGGAAGCGTCATTCCCATCAGCCAACGTGTCGGCGCTACGGCGCGCTTCGTCGTAGATCCGGTCTACGCGTAGGACGCCCTGCCCAACGCTGGGTTGTGGAGCCTCGTCTCTTCACCTTCGGTTGACCGCTCGTCCAGGTGAGCGGCATGTCTGATCATCGGTCTGTGTGGTTGGAGGAATTGCTCGCTCCCTTTGCGGAGTCGGGTGACCTCTCTTTCTTCGTGGAAAGGCACATCGCCATGCGTCGTCGTACCGCTGCCGTCATCCTGGGAACCGCCGCGATCCTCGGTGCACTTGCCGTACCCGCCACTGCCGCACCCGCGGTAGGCACCGTCGAAACTGCCGCCGCCAACGTCGTCGACGTGGCCCGCAATGCGGTCACCGGTGTCGAGGTGACCGTCGACAACATCACCAGCGGCCTGTAGCCGACCCCGGTACGGGTTGCGCCAGGCTTGCCGCCTGCGTCGAGGGACCAGGTAGCTGGCCTGGCTGTCGGCGCGGGCGGCATCTGCCTAGGACTTCCCAATCAGGAAGTCAAGCGGCCATCGTGACTGGTGGTGCAACTCGATAGCACGCTCCGTCGCGGATCATGGCCCAGAGGACGTTGGCTCTGCGCCGGGCGAGTGACAGGACGGCTTGCTTGTGCCCCTTCCCTCAGCGCGCTTGCGTTCGTAGTACGCCCGTGACGCGGGGCACGATCGCAGGCTGGCCATGGAGGACAGGTAGAAGGCCCGCAGGAGTCCGCGGTGGCAGCGGCGTGGTCGGCGCACGTTGTCGCTGACGCGGCCGGAGTCGCGAGGCACCGGTGACAGGCCGGCGAACGCCGCCAGACGGTCGGCAGTGCCGAATGCTTCCATATCGCCGCCGGTTGCGGCGATGAAGGTGGCTCCGAGCATGGCGCCCAAGCCGGGCAATCTACGGATCACCTCGGCGTGCGGGTGCTCGTGAAACCGGGCCTCGATGAGTGCGTCCAGCTCGGCGATCTCCTCTTCGAGGGTCATCACCCCTTTCGCCAGGCGGGCCACCATTGACGCGGCGAGCTCGCCAGGCAGCGAAAGTGTGCTGGGCCTGGCCGCTTCAACGGCGACCTGGGCGAGCGTGGTGGCACCTTTGACCTTGCGGTTCTTCAGCCAGGTCTCGATGCGCTTGACGCCGCTACGCCGAATGGCCGCCGGCGTCTGGTAGCCAGTCAACAGCAGGACGGGCCCCGTGTTCGTCAGGCTGAGGGCCCGTTCCAAACCCGGGCAGATCTCCAGGAGTTGCTCCCGGAGCCGGTTGATCTGGCGGGTGCGATCGTTGACGAGGTCGGTGCGGTGTCGGACCAAAATCGTGAGGTCGAGGGCTATCTCATCGCCTGGCCGGAGCACGCCGAGGTCCTTGCGCATGCAGGCCTGGTCGGCGATGACAAAGGCGTCTTTGGCGTCCGTCTTGCCCTGGCCGCGGCAAGCAGTTGATGCCTGGTGAACAGCGAGGCCGGTGAGATAGACCATCGGCTGGCCGTGACCCAGCAGCAGGCCGATGAGCAGCGCTGCACCGCCGTGGTTAATGTCCACCGCCCACACCGCGTCCTCGGAAAGCGCGAGGACGTCGCCGATCAGCTCCAGGAGCGCAGACTCGTCGTTCAGCACCCGTCGCGAGAGCAGGCGCTCACCTTGCGCGTCGATCACCACGCAATGGTGATGTTCCTTGCCGATGTCCACGCCGGCCCAGATCTCGGGCACGGCCACCTCCGCCAACTCGTCGTCGCAACAGTCCCACAGACGACCTCGCCGACGTTGTCCTACACAGCGATCAAGTCGCGTATCACAGTTAGCGGTCGAGTCGTCGCGGGGCCCCGAGCGGCCAAGCCATTTGAGTCATCCAACGGCGACAAGCTCACAGCCATACCCAGAACCCCCGGGCCGACGATCTTACGAAATGACCGCCTCAGACCCACGCTTGGAAGGTCGGACAAGCTCAGACTCAGGGATTCCACGCCCGCTGCGACGGGGCCGGCGACACCTACCGGCAGGGCAGCCGACTCGCTGAACGGCCCTGCCCGGAGCAGGCTGGGGGCGTGACCAGCGCGCCGATCGTCGTACACCAGCCCTCCCGCACCGGTGGCCGGAGTGTCACTTTGCACGCGCACGACCGTGTCGAGATCCTCGGCACCGCCTACAGCGACCACGACCTGGTGGTGTTCCTCGAAGCCGCGGGCATGGAGGATCCCGAGGGGCTGCTGGACGATCCGCGGTGGGTGGAATGGCGCGGAGGCGGCCCACATGAGTGGAGTGGGGTCTGAGCGTCTGCGCGCGTACGGACCCAGCGCAGAAGGTCGACAGGGCGGCATGGCGGGCAGCAGCCCGGCCCACACCTGGAGTGCGTTCGTGAATGGCCGGCCCCTACGCGTGCCCCCAAGTGCGCTGGCGTGCCGGGGAGGCGTCGTCAGGGCGCGTGGTCGCTGTTGGCAGGGATTGCGTTCTGGGCGGGTTCGAGGGGTGGGAAGAGCCAGTTCTCGAACGCGTCCAGGGCGAAGAGGGCGGCCATCATCAGGAGGGGAAGTACGAGCGCGAGCACGATCACGGGACCTCCCTTGGCCGGTGAGCCTTGGGCTAAGCAGGTGACCGGATTCCAGGATGGGGCCGAATGGCTTACCGCGCACGTCGGTGCCGCCCGCGCTGCGTCGTGAACGAGTGAGTGCATGGGGTGCCATGTAACACACGAATGGTCTGTGCGGGAGACACAGGTTCCTTCATCACTGCGACAAGGGTTGCGCATCTGGTTGCGCTAGGGGTTGCGCCTACTGTTGCGCGCCCCGGCGGTCCGCCGCCGTGCCTGTGCAGGTCACCACATGGGTCCGGCGTGGTCGAGCCTTTGACATCCCCGTCGGCCGCTTTGCCCATGCCCTGGCTTGAGTTGAGGAGAGGAAGGGCGGGATGGGCGCCGCGGCCGCTGCCGGGGCTCGGGGCGCGCACGGGTGCGGCGGCCGGGGGTCAGGAGTTGTCGGGGGCGGATTCGGTGATGTGGTCGAAGCCCCCGCAGTCAAGGCGTCAGCTCCTGGGCGGCTCCGCACAGCGTGCCCAGGCGGCCCTGCGCGCGAGCCCAGGCCATCGCGGTCCACCTCAGCTGCTGCTCGCGGACAGCAGGAGGTGGGCGACGCGGCTGGGGTCGTCGGACATGGGTGAGTGCCCGCAGCCGTGCAGTCGGAGATGACGGGCCCCGGGCAGGAGCCGAGTCGCGCGGCGTGCTTGGTGCAGCGGTGTCAGGAGATCGCGGGTGCCCCATGCGACGGTGACGGGGACATCGGGGGCGAAGCCACGGAGCCGGTAGTTGTGGGCTGCCCGGCGTGTGGCTTCGAAGCCGGGTGAGCGGACCAGGTTGCGAAGGGCGCCGTCGGCTGCCTCTGCTGTCATCTGCCAGGGCCGCGCGACGAGTTGCCAGAATGCGAGTGTGCGGCCCAGCGGATTGCCGGTCACTCGTGCCCTATGCCCGCCGAGGCTCTCCGCCATCATGCGCGCGACCCGAAGCGAGCCGAGGGCATAGGCCGCTTCGGGGCCGGTCCACAGGCCGATGGGGGACAGTGCGACAGCGTTGCTGACGGCGCCTGTCCGGGCGAGTTCGAGTGCGACGGCCCCGCCGAGCGAGTTGCCGACGATGGGCGGGCGCGTGAGGCCGACTGTGGAGAACCACTTGGCGACCTCGGCAGCCAGTGCGTGGACGGTGGGGGTGGTGCTGTCCGGCAGCGGTGGGCTGTCGCCGAATCCCGGCAGGTCGACGGCCACGACCTCGCGTTCACGAGCAAGCAGGTCGATGACGGGTGCCCAGCCCTCCCGGTCCAGCTGGCGGATCACGACCAGGGCCGGGCCGCTGCCGCGACGCCTGCTGACGAGCTGGATATTCGACATGCCGGGATCGTACGGTGATGGGAGGCATCGAATGAGTTGATTGAGGCTTGCGCGCGTCGGGCGGGCGTCCACAGCCGTCGACCGGCCCACGGCAGCGCTTTTGCCGAAGGCTTGACTCAGCCCTGCGACGTGAGGTGGTCGATGACCGCGGTGAACTCATCTGTCGGGGAGAAGTCCACGTACTCGCAGTCCTCGAGGGCCACGGGGGCGTGTCCGGGCGGCCAGTAGAACGCCTGTCCCGCCTCGTAGACCTCCTCACCGTCCTTCGTCACCATCTTCAGCCGGCCTTTGATCATGTACCCCCAGTGAGGGCACTGACAGAGGTCATCGGTCAGTCCCTTCAGGGCCGGCCGCAGGTCTGTCCCCTGAGGCAGTTGTACGAAGGCCACGGACAGGTCTCCGCCGACCGCCCGCGTACGGAGTTCGACGCCTCCGCCCTCGATTGCGACTGGTGTGTCCTGCCGGGTTGTCCCTGTCATTGCTGCCTCGCTTCGTTCGTGGTGCGGCAGTGTGTCTCGCTTCCAGGCTGGCCGCGGCGGTCGGGGCTCGCCAGGCGGGCCCACGGGCTGCCGGCCCGCCTCCCGCCGCTCCCCTCGCCGCGATCCAGCTCTGGCTGCGCTGACCACGAGTCGGTCCAAGCCCGGGCGCAGGACCGCAAGGCTCGCACCGGGGCGGCTGGCGTGCGTCATGAGAAGAAGATCACCGAGCGCTCCTTGACGTCGTCGCAGTCGGAGTCTGCGAAGACCGTGGCGGTGGCGTTGGTGCGGTTCTGCGGGGCGAAGGCCGAGGAGCCAGCGCTGACGAGGCCCCTAGCGCGGAAGGTGTACCTCAGGAGCTGGCGCCGCTGACCCCGGGGGCGACGAAGCGCCGGTGCAGGGGGTAGAACTTCGGCTCGGGGTCGCTTTGTACACCCAGTTCGCCCGTGAGTACGGGGGCGATCCTGGCCTCGATGAACCGGTTGAAGTGGTCCTCCGACTCCCAGATGTCCATCACGTTGAGGCCGCCGTGGACGAACCAGGCGGCGTGCAGCACGCACCCGTCCGGTGCGTCTTCTTCCCAGCGCACCCTCTGGCGCACCGCGTCGTACACGTCGGGCGTGATCTCGGGCCAGGAAAAGGTCATCACGACTGCCATGGAGTTTCCTTTCGACCGCCTGGACACGCCGCGGCCGGAACGCCCGCGGCATAGCACTGAGAAGCTAAGCCGCTGGTATCGCCGGTGCACTCCGGGGCGTCCATCCGAGAAGGGTGCGTGTCCGCGGGCAGAACGGGCCAGCCACCCCTCTCAGCCAAGCCGGCCAGTTCCTTCCTGGCGCGGCCGGACACCGGCGTGCGAGAAGACGGGGGCCTCCGACAGGCCGAGCGTACGTGTCCAGGATCGGTTTTTGTGATCGGTTCACGGATGGCTGAGCTGGGCTGATCAGTTCGTGTGTCTGGCTGTGTTCGGGGGGGGGCGGGCGGCGGGAGGTGATCGCTGGGTGGCTGAAGGTGTTGGTTGTGGTGGCAGTCTGAGCTGTGGGTTTGTCAGGTATCAGGGTCGTTGATCAGTTGTAGCCGTCTTCTTCTGAGAGTTGGTCACTTTCTCTGATCGCGGGTATGCGCCGGGCCGCATCGTCGGGTGTCGTCGAGATGCCTGGCAGGACGGAGCGAGGGTTCCGCAGCCGGCGCCGGTAGGCGTTGTTACGAAAATACTCTCTTGCCCTGCTGGAGAGCCCTCCTGCTTATCGCGCCTCTGAGCTGCGGGAACGCGGCTTCGATACCGGGAACCGGTCTTGCTTGGGCTGTACCTGGCTATGCTCGCCTTGGTGGTGGCACACATGTGCCTGCACCAGACGACCCCGCCTTCTCCGGCGGGGTTTTTCATGCCTCACGCCGATGGCCCCGACGCGAAGACGCGTCGGGGCCATCGGCGTTTTCGGTCTCGAAGGAGCGAAGCTGATGTCTGACGTCCCGTGGGCAGTTGTGGCGGTGGTGGGGTTGCTCGCCCTGGTCTGTCTGGCCGCGCTTGTCGCCCACGCCGTTCTGGCTGCGTTGGCTATCCGCCGTGCGCGGCTGGAAGATCTGCCGGTCATGCTGGACAGCAGCGGGCGGACGCTTCTGGGGCTCTTCAAGTCGCTGCGGGTGGGAGTCGGGCAGGCTGGCCTCAGTGCGGGACCGGGGGCAGGCCCGCAGGGGCCGGTGGCCGATCCCGCACTCTCCGGCGGTGCGACGTCGCCGGACAGTACGGCAGTTGCGGAGCCGGGCGGGGGAGGAGCGCAGTGAGGCGAGAACAGTACTGGCCGGACAAGGATCCCGTCAGCCGCCGGATCGGCGATGACGTCCTCGGGCGTGCCCTGCGCAAGGTGTTGCGGGACTCCGAACGGCGACTCCTGCTCGACTATCTGCACGGGGCTCCACTCGTGCAGATGGCCCGACAGTTCGGGTGGACGGTAGAGGGCTTGCAGGAGCTCATCAGGAGCCTGCTGATCAGGCTGCGGGACTCGGAGTTCGGGCCCCAGCTGCGTGAGGAGCTGTTGAGCCGGACGGGTCCGCAGCACTCGGCCCTGGTCTGGGAGGGTGTCAAAGAGGTACCTGTCCATCGGTGCCAGCGTGTCGGCTGTACCACGCCGCCCTTCGTGCAAAAGGCCCGCGGGCGTACGCGCAAGTACTGCAGCGACGCGTGCAAGCAGGCTGCCTACCGCAGTGCGCGGGCTGAGCAGCCCGCCAAGCGCGCAGTAGCTCCCGCAGCGCTGTCCAACCCATGGTTCAGGGTGGCGCGCCCACGGAAAGGGCGGCGCATGCCCTACCGCTTCCTCGACTACACAGACACTGAGGCGGCGTTCCCTGACATCCAGGACGTCAAGCGGGCCATGCCGGAAAGCAGCGAGGACAGCGAGTACTTCCGATGGAAGCTGTCCGAGTGGATGCCTTCGCAGGGTCGGCCGGAGGGCCTGGGGACGCAGGGGGTCGGTGCCAAGGCTGCCGAGGGCATGGAGAGGATCGGCTTTTGGGTGGTGGACGGCAACGGCAGGATGCGCGCGTTGCGGGATTTGCGCACAGTCATTCCTGCACGGGATCTGCGACGGACTGCGCGGCCCGACGGTTCAGCGTGGCCGGAGCTCGCTGCGCTCGATTCACTGTTCAGAAAGAGGGGCAGCCGGCGCGTGCGTGGCTCCGCTCGTGGAGCCGCCCCCTCTGAACCGCGGCGTGCGCCGACTTTCCCAAGCGGTCACAGGCGCTCTCGCCGGAGGCGGGTGCCAAGCCTGTCTTACCCCTTGCCAGTCGTCTCGTCAGTGCCGAACAACCCTGGGTACTGCCCGCGCTGGAACCGGTCCCGAGAGCGCCGGCAGCAGGCCGCGCGGCCGATAGCACGGAAGGCCAACACGCCTACGTCTACTGCGCGCCCAACTCGGCTAGAGCGGTGAGTAGGCGGCGGTGAGCCTAGCGCGCCTGCTGTTGCTGTTCGACAGGAACCGTCGTGCGGTGCGCCTGGTGGCGTCGTATCTGGACTCACGGCCCCGGCCGCATGACTGCATGCGGTCGACTGTGGGTGGCAATCAGCGGAAAGGTTGTCCTGGAAGCTCGTGCGGATGTGCTCCGCCGACCGTTCCGTACCAGCCGATTTGCCAGAAGCAAGGTTTTCAGGATAGGTTGCCGCCACTTTAAAGCTTGACACATGCAAGGTTTGAGGGGAGGGTGGGATATGACTGATCGGATGGACGTGCTCCTCGCAGCGCTGGACCGTCAGGGATTTAAGAGTCACCAGAGTGCTCAGGGCTCATGGCGGTTCTCCCGGAACGGCACTGCAGTTCTGGCCGGTCCCGAGCCGGAGACGCCGGGGCAGTGGATCGACCTGATCGTGCAGCTGCGCAGGGCGGGCTTGGTCTTCCCGGATGAGGACTAGGCCCAGGTGCAGGCGGGGGCCAGAAGGCCGGGCCCCCGCCCCGTCCATCCGAGCACTGCCAGATGAACCGGATAGAGGAGGAGAGGAGAAGGAAATGGGACAAGAGTGGCGGGCATCCGTAACTGTGGGCGCTGTGGGCACCTTCAGGGATGAGCAGTTCGAAGAGCTACGCCGGTACTGCGCTGGCGTCGTCAGGCACGAGGCTGATACTGAGCTCCTCTACCTGGTATGGCGTCTGGTAGCACCCAGCTTGTCGGAAGCCACGCAAGAGGCTCTCGAGGCCGCAACTGAAGGCCTCAGTGCTGCGCTAGGCCAAAGGCCTCGGCTGACGGACCTGCGAGTGGTCACTGCTGAGCAGGCAAACGCTGAGCGAGATCATCCGAAGGAACAGGACCTCATGGGGTACCGGGAAGCTGCTGCGGAGTTGGGCGTTACCCGCCAGAGGGTGGCTCAACTGGACGGCAGCCATCCGGACTTCCCACGCCCCATTGGCCGCATTGGTGCTGGTCCCGTCTTCACCGCCGATTCCATTCGGTCTTTCGCCACGAGGTGGGACCGTAGTCCGGGACGGCGGAGGGAAACCGTGACATCTGCTCATTGAGTAAGCAGGGCCCCACTGGCTCTTGGCCTTCATTAGCCAGTGGGGCCCTGCTTCTCGCCGTGGATGTGTTCTTCATTGGGGTGGCACTACGCCTTGATGGCGGTTCTGGAGAGCTGCTTGGGCGCCGCAGAGGCGAATCGGCTGCTTCAAGACAGGACGGGGCTGCTGCGTGATCGGGTGACAGCGGGGTTATGCAGCCAGGGCTGCGGGTGGGGTCATGATGGTCTCGTACTCGACGGGGGTCAATCGGGATAGGCGTCTCTGGCGTCGGCGTCGGTGGTAGGTGCGTTCAATCCAGGTCACGATCGCGATCCGCAAGTCCTGCCGGGTAGCCCAGACTTGACGGTCCAGGACGTTCTTCTGCAGCAGTGCAAGAAGCTCTCCATGGCCGCGTTGTCGCCGGCCGCCCCGACCCTGCCCATCGAGCCGACGAGGTCGTGCCGGACGAGAGCGGACACGAACTTCCGTGACCGGAACTGAGAGCCGCGATTCGAATGCACAATGCACCCGGCCACCTGGCCGCGGCGGGCGACGGCGGATTGCAGAGCGGTGACCGCGAGGTGGGACTTCATCCGGGCGTCGATGGAATAGCCCACGATGCGGCCCGAGAACACCTCCTTGACGGCGCACATACACAGCTTGCCCTCGCCGGTTGGGTGCTCGGTGATGTCCGTGAGCCACAGCCGGTTCGGGGCGTCGGCGGTGAAGTCCCGCCGCACCAGGTCGTCGTGGACCGGTGGCCCGGCCTTGGCGTGCTTCCCGCGGCCGCTTCGCTTGCCGAAGGCACTCCACCAGCTGTTGTCCCGGCAGATCCGCCAGGCGGTCCGCTCGGCCATCACCTCACCGGCCGCGTGGGCCTCGTCGACAAGGAAGCGGTGCCCGAACTCGGGATCGTCGCGGTGCGCGTCGAACAGTGCATTGGCCCGGTACGCCCCGGCCATCTCAGCATCAGTGACCGGCCTGGTCAGCCACCGGTAGTAGGGCTGACGGGCCAGCCCGAGCACCCGGCACGTCACCGCCACCGGCACCCGGCAAGGGGCAGCGGCGGCGGCCAGCTCGCGGACGAGCGGGTACATCATTTTGCCGGCAGGTTCGCCTGCGACAGATACGCCGCAGCCCTCCTGAGCACGTCGTTCTCCTGCTCCAGCAGCCGGATCCGTTTGCGGGCCTCGCGCAGCTCGGCCGACTCACCCGACGCCGTTGCGGGCCTGGCCCCTTCGTCGGTGTCGGCGCGGCGCAGCCACTTCGACAGCGTGATCGGGTGGGCCCCGAAGTCGGCGGCGATCTGTTCCAGTGTGACGCCGGGCTCGCGGTTGCGCGCGACCCGCACGACGTCCTCGCGGAACTCCTTCGGATACGGCTTGGGCACTGCAACATCCTTCCAGGCCGCTTCTCAGCAAGCCAGGTCAGGTGTCACCCAACCCTGCAGCAGTCCCGTTCGGTCAGGTGGGGTGAGGGCGGCATACCGGCTCGGGCGCGTTGTTTGGCGCGGTTGCGCTGGCTGAACAGCCACATGCCCAGGGGGTGGCCGTCGTGCCGGGTGTCACGGGGGGCTGCGAGGTGGCCGTGTTCGGCGTGCCAGGCCCGGGCGTGTGCCAGGGCCGTCTCGAAGCCAGGCCTCAGATCGGGGCGGTGCCCGAGGCGGCTGTGAGGGCTGCGGGGACGCTTCGGCTCGGCGGCACGCCGATCGTGACGTCGACCGGTGGGAGCCGCAGGGTCTGCAGTCCTTCTGGCGCGGCTTGCCGTGTCGTCCATGTTCGGGACCCGGGGCACAGCGGATGTTTTGGGGGCCGTATGTGCATGGTCTTGGGCCGTGCGTGCTACCTCGGTGGTGATGCCGATGTCGGTGAGGAGTTGCCGCTGCTCGGGGTGGAGCTCGTCGTGCGTGGCGCACTGGCGCCACAGCCAGTCAGCGGTGCCATCGTCGAGGTCATTGAAGCCGTTCTCCGGGTGCAGGGGATGGCCGGCTTGGACGTGGTCGCGGGCGCGGTAGTAGCGGCGCTGCCATGTCAGGTGCCAGGGCGGGTTCCACCAGGGATCGATGACCGCGAGGGCCTGTGCCCGGGCGGCGGGTAGGGGCTGGCGGTCAGAGCGCCGGTGGTTGCGCTGGTTGGACAGCCACTGCCCGAGCGGGTAGCCGTCGTGGAGGGTCGTCTGGGCGACGGTGGCGAGGTTGCCGTGGACGCTGGCGAATGCGCGGGCGTGGGCGAGCCCTGTCTGGAAGCGTTCTGCGTAGCTGCGTCGTCTGGGGCGGGCGGTGGCTGCCGCCGCGGCGTGGATGCCGATTTGGGTGAGGAGGCGTTGTTGTTCGGGGTGGAGGGTGGGGTAGCGGGTGCACTGCAGGTGGAGCCATTCGCCGAGGCTGTAGCTGGTGGTGGGAAGCCGCGGGCCGACTGGAGCGGGCCGTGGGTGTCGGTGTGGGTGCGGGCTTGGTGCCAGGTGCGCTGCCACAGGGTGCTCCATGGCACGTTCCACCAAGGGTAGATGTCGTTCAGGGCGGCGGCTTGGTGGGCCGACATTCTGGTGTGGCTGGTACGCAGGTTGGCGATCCACTGGCCCAGTGGGTAGCCGTCGGGGACGTCTTCCTTCGGCACGGCCAGGTGGCCGTGCCGCTGGTGGTAGGCGTGAGCCTGTGCCAGGCCTGTTTGGAAGGCTTGCTCCGCTTGGAGACTGTGGCCGCGCAGCCGCTTGGCCGCCTGTGGCGCCGGCTGCTCGCGGTCGGCGGCCGATCCCTGGGGGAGGAGGTCGCTCAGAGGGCGGGGCCGGTGCGATGAGTGCACCTTCCACAGCGTGTGCTGCGCCGCGGGTGCCTGGTTGGCGCGGGTGCGTACCAAGGAGTGGGCCCAGGTGAACAGTGGCCCGTGGGTGACGTTGGCGAGGTGGCGGGCGAGCCAGGGCCGCTGGAGGTGGTCGGCGAGTTCGGCCAGCAGCGCGGGCATCTCGCCGAGGCGGTAGGGGAGATGGCCGCAGGCTTGGGCGACGGAGTGCTGCTGCCGGAGAGAGTTGGCCAAGACCCGAGCGACGGCGACGGTTTCGGGATAGGTGATCAGGTCGCGTGCCGCTACCTTCCACCAGCCGGGATCGGCCTCGGCGGGACGCGTCACTGCAAGGCGTGCCAGCCAGTGCTGTTCCTCGCTGGGGCAGGGCTGTTCCCACCAGAAGCTGGTGATGGCGCGGGCGACCTGGAAGGCCCGCGCTCCGGTGGGAGAGCGGCGTAGCAGCCGGACATGCCGTCGCTGGGCGTCGATTACCTCCGGGCACCGGCCAAGGGGGACGGGCAGGCCGCTGGTGCCGGGCAGGTACAGGAGCCAGTACTGGTGGCGGGCGCAGACCCGCTGCTCGGGGGCCAGGTAGCGCCGGGCAGGCACGCGGCGTCCGGTGCGGGCGGCGGTGCAGGCGGGGCAGGCGGGCCCCCACGGGGCGACGGCTTCCTCGCCGCGGGTCAGGCGGCCGGCCGGGCCGCCTGGGTAGTGCGCGTGTGGTTCTGCGCGTGTCCACGCCGGCAGAGCATTCTCCAGCACCGCTGCCTGTGCATGGCTCAGGGCGCATACTCGTTCGCGTACCTGGGCGTTGAGGTGGATCTCGCTGTCCGGGTGGAGCATCCCGGCGACGTTTTGCCGGCCGTCGGTCTCGGTGATGGCGGCGAGCAGGTCGCGCAGGCCGAGGTGGTAGCGGGCGGCGAGCCGGTTCAGGAACGACAGCGTCAGCTCCCCGCGCAGCGGAGACACCCGTCCGGCCGCCCCGCCGGCCAGGTCCGTGACGAGGACGCCGGACGCCGCCGGTTTGTCTCCCGCACGCTCGTTCCCGGGCTTGCGGCTGTGTGCCGTCGTGCTGGACCGGTGCGCCACGCCGGATGTCTCCTACTTCCGTCGTGCGGGCCGGACCGGCCGGGCCCGGGTTTCGGCGGCCGCGTCGAGCTCCACCTCGCTCAGCAACTGCTTGGTGATCCGCTCGGTGCCTTCGGTGATGGCGATCAGGGCGGCTTCGCGGATGAGGTGGGAGAGGCTGCCGATCCGCCCGCCGGTGCGGGCGTGGAGGTAGGCGGCGTGCTTGACCAGGGTTCCGGGCCGGTGTGCGCGCAGCCGCAGCAGATTCTCCATGGCCCGCACGAGGTCGTTCCAGACAGCCCGGTCTTGCTCCGTCGCGTAGGCCGGTGGGCGGTGGCGGAAGATTTTGAAGCGGCCGGCGATCTGCGCGCCGCGTACTCCGCTGAGCAGTGAGGAGGTCTCGATGTCGATGGCGGAGTAGACGAAGGTGGCCGGGATGCGTTCGCCGAGGTACTTGAGCTGGTCGGAGGTTTCCGCACCGGCGCGCCGCTGGGTGTCCAGGAGGTGGACGTCGTCGATGAGGACCAGCTGGGTGCCCAGTTCGCACAGCAGGTCGCAGACGGCGCCGGTGATCTGGGTCTGGTTGAGGCGGTCGGTGATGGGCATGCCGAGGAACCGGGCGAATTCGCTGACGAGCATCTTCGGGGTGGCGGCCGGCGGCACGCTGATGAACAGCACCGGTCTTCTGTCGCCGTTGCCGGGGTGCTGGCGGGCGTCGGCCAGATGGAAGGAACGCCCGAGCGCCATCATCGTGGTGGTCTTCCCGGTCGTGGCCGGACCGGAGATGATCAGACCGCGCCGGGCGCCCGCCTGCTGGCGGCGGTTGACCAGCAGCAGCCGTCGCACGGTGGTGAAGACACTGTCCATGGCCGGGGTGCGCATGACGGCGAGTTCGGGTGGTAGTCCTCGCGCTCCGTCTGGGACCAGGCGCCGTCGTTGGCGTCCAGGGCGGGGGCCGGCGCCCGGTGGACGAAGGCGTCCCAGCCCTGCCACAGGGTCGGAGGAGCCAGTGGAGCGAACCCGGCGGCGTCGTTCGAGAGCGGACTCACCATCGCAGGGATTCCTCAAAGGGGTCGTAGACCGTGACGGAGGAATCTCGCGCCGGCCGTGCTTGTCCGCCCTCTGCACCGGCTGCTGCAAGGCCCCGGGTGACGGCGGGCCCAGGGTGCTGGTGCTCACCCGCTGCGTCGGCTGCCTCCTCCCCTTCGTCTTCGGCGAAGAGCTCCTCACCGTGGTCGAAGGCGTCGTCCTCGCTGGGCCTGTCGGCTTCCGTCTGCGGCGGCTGGCCGTACAGGAGCCCCCACACCGCACTGTCTGCGTTCGCGGCGCCGTGGGCGAGGGCCCGGGCGGCGACGGTCTTGTCCCGGCGGCTGCCGTGTCCGGCGGCGGCGCGTTCCAGCAGCTCGCGCAGGGCGAGGGCCAGGTCGTGTTCGTGCTGGACGCGGCTGCCGCGCTGGGCGACGGTGCGCCGGATGTGCTGCCAGGTGAAGTCGGTGAACGGGGCGCTGACCAGGGTGTGGTGGATCCAGGGCACCACCTCCCACCCGTGCCCTCGCGGCTGGCCGGGTTTCGGCAGGCGCACCCAGACCTGGCCGGGAGGGTGCGGGTTGTAGTGGATCTCCCACAGGCCGTCCGCCGTCGGCGAGGCTTCGCCGCGGTAGGGGTTGAGGACCTGGTGGTCGTAGGTGCGGTAGTCGATGCGGATGCCGTAGTCGTTGATCTTCTGCCGTTTGACGGGCATCAGCTCGATGTAGTCCTCGCGCCCCAGCGGCGCCGGGACGTATCCGCACACGGCGACCAGCGCCGCCCACATCTCGTTCGGCGACAGAGCGCGGCGGGGCATCATCGGGTGCCGCAGCCCGTCGTGCGGGCGGACCTGCCACCCGCAGATGATCCACTCCTGCAGCAGGTCGTCCAGCTGGGCGAGCGTCCATACCGCCTCGCTTTCCGCTTTCCGGCCGCGTTCGCCGGTGTGGGAGCCCGTGTAGCCGGCCACGTGCTGGGCGAACAGCGTGTTGATCGAGGAGAACGTGCGCTCCACATGCCCTTTGGCCGGCCCGTTGCCCGGCGGCGCCGGCTGCAGGGAAATGCCCAGCGACCCGCATGCGGCGACGAACGAGGACGAGACGAACACCTTGCCCTGATCGACCACGACGGTCCGCGGGGTGATGACCGGGCGCGCTGCGGCCCCTTCCAGGCGGTCATCCACGCTCAGCAGCCGCTCATAGGGAATCACTGAGCGTTCCATCGCCAGTGCCTCGGGCCAGGCAGGCCGCATCGGCGCTGGGACCATCATCTGCGCCAGCAGGTGCGCCGCGTCCATACTGCGGGTTCCCTTCGGGCGCAGCACGGCCGCGCAGATACTGCGGGTCGCCACATCCAGCGCGATGGTCAGCTCGGGCCGCTCCACCACTCCGTCGTCGAGCACCACGAAGGCATCCAGCACGGTGCTGTCCATCATCACCAGCTCACCCGGCGCCATCACCGTCGTCGGGACGAACGGGGGAGCCGGTCGCGCCGAGCGCCAGCGCCGTTGCCGCGCACTGCCCAGCAGCCCGCGCCCGTCGGCCAGGGCGTGCACGAGCCGGTTGAACGTCGCGGTCGACGGCAGCGGCACCGCCTCGTGGCCGTGCCGCTCGGCCAGCAGCCGCTCGGTGTACACCCGAAGCCGCCCCAGCGTCCCGCTGGAGCGTTCCTGCCCGGCCTCCAGCACCTCCCGCAGGGCGGCCACCACCCGCTCATCCGCACGCCCCAGTGCCGACCGGGGCCGGGCGGCCCGCTGATCCACCAGTCCCCACAGCCCGCCGTCGCGGTAGCGGGCCCGCATGCGCCGCACCGTCACCGCGCTGGTCGGCATACCCGCCGCCGACAGCTCTGCCGCCTTTGCTTCCTCCCGCTGCGCCAACGTCCGCACCTGCGGGTCGTACTCAGCCCGTAGAGGACCAACAGCACCGGATCCGCCCGGGTGCCCCGTCTCCACCTCCCGCACATGCCGCTCCCATGCCAACGCCCGCTCCCGCACCGGTACGGGCAACGACTCCAGCAAGCCCAGCGGCGGCACCCGGCAGACGGAGGGCGCAGCCACAACCTCGAACCCCTCGTCGGCGAACAACAGCGACAGCAGCAGCGCCGCCATCTCGCCGTTCCCGGCGATCAGCCGCACCTGCCCGCCAGCGAGGGCCGCCACCGTCCAGGCCCGCCCCTCGAACCGCACCCGGGACCCCACCTCGACCACCGGCCCGCCGGACCCCGGCCCCGTGCCCCCGTCACGCCGTCTGCGCCCACACCGGCATCCGCTCATGCATGGGAGCGCCCAGATCCGCGGACAGCCGCCCCGCCCACAGGGCATGGAACAGCGCGGGAAGAACCACCATCGGATCCCCGGTCCGGCGCACGCCCTCCCACAGCGGCGTACGGTCGGCGAACGACTCCCGCAACGCCGCCGCCAGCTGCTGTCCTCCGTGGTACCGCGGATGCCGGTACCCGGACAGCCAGGTCACGTTGCGCCGGTACACCGGATCGACCGGACCCAGCACCCAGTACCGCCAGCCCACCGCCGCACACACCTCACCGACCACCGCCGCGAGGGACCGCTGCCGCCGAGAAAGCCCCCCTCTGGCGGTGCAGTCAGCCAAGACTCCCTGGCCGTCGGTGAGCCGGAGCATCACCTGCGGGACATGCGTACACACTCCGCCCGGCGCACGCCACCGCAGTTCCAGCGGCCGACTGGCCAGGCCACTGACGCGTGGATCGCGGTCGAGCAGCATCAGATGCAGCCGCATCGCCCCAGAGCCGTAGTGCACGAGCCGTCCGGTGGTCGCCGACCACCACCATCCCGGCGCCGTCCGCTTGCCCTTGCGGGCTGAAAACGGCCTCAGAGGCGGACACTGCTCGAAGGCCACTTCGGCGGCCGCCGCCTGCCACGGCGAACACTCCGTCGTCCCGCTCGCAGCCAAGAACCGTACGTCCACAGCTCTGACATCGGCCGGCCCGGCCGTTTCCGCATCCCATATCCCATTTCGTGCTCCGCACACAGAGCCAAACGTCTTGTCGGCTCATCCGGTAATGGGCAAAACAAGCCAAAGGGAAACGCGTGCCAGAGACCCAGGTCCGCCGGTCCTGCCGGGCGCCCCTGACCTCGCAGATGTGCTGTCAGCCGCGCTCGGGCTGCTCTACGGCCCAGGCGTAACCCAGCTCAGCGAACGCTGCTCGCTGCTCCGCATCCAGACGGTCACGTCTGGCCCTCTGGTTACTCAGAAACACACCCAGCCTGATCGCCGAACCGTCCGGCAACTCCTCAATGTGCGCCCTTCCTACGACGGTTCTGCCTTCCCGCTGGATGTACTGGGCGAGGGCCGCCAGACCGCGCTGGAAGGCTGACGTCTTCCCGCCGTCCTTGGCCGCCGGGGCCGGTGCGGGCGGTTCGGCGGGTTCCACGCCCAGCGCTGTCAGCCGCTGCTGCTGTTCTTCGGAGAGCTCCGTCCAGTTGCGGCGTTGCCGCTGGAGCCATTTGCCGAGGTCGTCGCCTTCGTAGAGGACGCCGGGGGCGATGTGGGGGAGGCGGCTGTCGGGTTCGTCGGCGGCGAGTTCGGTGAGGATGCGGTGGTGGCGTTGCCAGTCGAGTGGCCAGGGGCAGTTCCAGTCGGGGTCGATCGCGGCCAGCTGGGCGGCCCGCGTTGCGGCGCGTTCGGGGTTCTTGCCGAGGCCGTTCTTGCGGCGGAGGTTGGCCATGTGTTCCCCGACGGGGACCAGTTGGCTGTCGGCGTCGCCCCAGAGGGCGTCGCGTCTGGGGGCGAGGTGGCCGTGTGCGCGGTGGTAGGAGCGCAGTACGGCGAGTTTGTTCTCCCACGCTTCGTCGCCGGGCTCCCACACCATCCCGGCCTCGTCGAGCAGTGTCTTGCGGTGGGGATCGAGTTCGCCCGCACGGTAGGTGCGCCGCTGCTGGTGGACCCACCGCCCCAGCGGGAACGCCTTGGTGACGCCGGCCTCGGTCTCGGTGTCGTACGGGACGGCGTACAGGCCGGTGATGTGGTTCTTTTCCGCCAGCGCAGCAGGGCCTGGTAGCCCTCCAGCCATACCAGGGACTCCGGCCGGTACACCCGGGTGCGCAGGAACGCCGCGATCGTCGCCGCGTCCCTCGGGGTGGAGAAGTGCAGCAGCGCTGACTCCACCGCGCCCTCGGTCTCGTGCTGCCCGCCCTCGCCTTCGGCCGTGGTGCCGACGATCCGCCCGTCCTCGTCCCGCTTCACGTGCACGTGCCGCTGCCCGCTGGTCAGCGCCCGGCTGGCGAGCTGTTCGACGAGGCGTTCCGAGTGCGAGCGCAGACCTTGGAGGACGGCTACGAGGGGTGCGAACGAGGCGGAGACGACCATGTCGGTCGGGTTCTCACCAGACTGCAGGAAGACGGGCACGATGATCCTGGCCACCTTGACCGTGCCGTCGGGGTTCGGGCGCAGCGCCCGGCCGATGTTCTGCACAATCTCCACCCGGGAACCGCGGGTGTCGGCGAAACACACCGCCTCAACACCCCGCTCGCCGACGATGTCGACGCCCTCGCCCAGGACCCGCACGCTGGCCAGGAACGCGCGGTGTACGCGGCGACCCGCGGCGTCGATACCGCCTGCGAACTGCCGTAGGGCTTCGCGTCGTTCGGCTACGAGGTGATCGCCGCACAGCCACGCCGACCACACCCTCTCCGGCGGCACGTGGCGGCCGGCCTCCAGCTGGTAGAACTCCGCATCGATCGACGACTTCGGCAGCAAGTCCGCGTCGGCCAGGGCCTCGTCGGAGACCTCGGCCGCGTGCAGCTCGGCGGCCGTCTGCGGCATCTTCTCCGCGAACGCCATCGCCTCCTCCACCCGTTGGTGGAAGGTCATAACCGTGCGCAGGTTCCGCGCGGCGGCGTGCTCCAGGAGCGCAGTCTGCAGCAGCGCCAGCCGCCGGCCCCGCTGCGCCTCCTCCGATAGTGCCTGGACGGGGGAGGGGTCGTGGATCTCCAGCACGTCGATCTCGAACCCGGCGAGGATGCCGCGCTCGATCGCCTCGGACAGTTCGAGCTCGTAGATCCACTCGCCGTACGGGCCGTCCGGATCGGACGCCATAGTCGCGATCTCCAGCTCCTGCCCGTCCCTGCCCTTCTGCGGCCGGGGGGAAGCGAGGATGCGTGGGGTGGCGGTGAGGTAGAGCCGGAAGTCCGCCGGGATGCGGGTGTTGTCGTGGATCGCCGCCCACGGCCGCCCGAGATCACCGGTCGTTGAGTGGGCTTCGTCGACGACGGCGAGGTCGAACAGGGCCATCGTCTGTCCGTACAACCGCTCTCCGCCCGCCAGAGCAGCCTCCAGCGGCCCGCGAACGCGTCCCTGACCCAGCGGGTCCTCCGGATCGTCGCGGTCCACGAGGGAGGCGTACGTGGCGAACACGACCACCGGCCCATGCCCCGCCCACAGCGCCAACTGGATCGCGTTCGTAGTGGTCCGTACGCCCAGCTGCTCCAGGATGTCGTCCTTCTCCAGCGAGCACACCCCGACCATCGGCCCGCTGTGACCGACCCTCCGCCACGCCTGAACGGTCTGCACGAGCAGATCGAGGGTAGGGACCATGACGAGGATCCGTCCGCCACGGAAGCACTCCAGCGCAGCCCACGCGGCCGTGATCGTCTTGCCAGACCCCGTGGCGGACACCACCGTGGCGCGCGTCCCTTCCGCAGGCACAGAGGACCTTGCAGGGAATCTGACCCACCGACGGATACGCGCAGTCGCATCCACCTGGTGCTCTCTGAGCACGATTCTCTGCATTCCAAACTGTCCTGTCATCAGTTCCTCTTGCCGAAAGCAGCGTTGCAGCCCGATGTCTAATCGATGGCAGGTGAGCTCTTAAACGCCGAGCCCTTTGAGGCCCCATTCATCGAGCCCGGAGTAGACCGTTGCCGTCCGGCATTGCGGTGCCAACATGCACTCAGCTTCCCCGCGGTAGACAGCCACAAGAGAGTCAGCTCCTCGCCACCAGGTGTCCGCGCGTCCGGCAACCTCCAAGACCGGTTCCAAGCCGTCGAGTTGCAGCGCCTCCACGGCTTCACCGGTCACCGTGGTGATAGTGCGGGCGCACCGACGGGCATGATCTGCGAGGGCCACCGACTCCA